>NZ_JACHIZ010000001.1:912500-6912500 GCF_014207755.1 Micromonospora sp. CNZ286 | reverse complement strand
GGCAGAGAGAAAGTTACGCGTCTGCGGGTTTGAACGTCAAATCGAGGGGTAGCGGCGCGCGTCACACCCGTCCACAAACGCCCGCGATCAAGGAGTTCGCGTCACGAACGGCGTCCCCCGCGGACACAAACTCCTTGATCACCGGGGCGACGGCGGGGCGGAGGGCGAGGAGGGAGACGGGCGGCGGGCGGCCCGGTAGGCGCGGATGCCCAGGACTCCCACAGTCGTGCCGATGGCCAGGGAGGCGGCGATCAGCAGGGCGTGCACCCAGAGGAAGCCGGTCGGGCTGCCCTCGCCGACGACGCCGGCCGACCAGGCGCGCTCGTCGTTCCAGATGGCGACCGCGAACCTCGGCCAGATCGCCCACGTCCAGACGCCGACGGCGACCAGGAACAGCGACCAACCACGTGACAGGACCATGGTCGGCCAGTATGCCAGCGCGCCGTCCGCCCAGGTCAGGCCAGCGGTGGGCGCAGCAGGCGTTTCCGCTCCCGCCGCCGGGGCACTGTTCTGTCGAGCCGATTCGACGGAGGTGCCACCGATGCAGCCGTTCAACCCGTGGACCTGGCGGGATCCGTCCGCCCTGGCCGGAGGGTACGACCAGACCCGGCCCGGAGACGTGCCGGTACAGCGCGCCGGCGAGGCGGACGACGGCCTGGACGCCCCCGGCCCGGGTACGCCGATCGACCTCACCGGCTACCGGGTGGAGGCGACGGACGGGCGGATCGGCTCTGTCGACGAGGCGAACGAGGACGCGGACGCGCGGTACCTGGTGGTGGACACCGGTCCGTGGATCTTCGGCAAGAAGGTGCTGCTGCCGGCCGGCACGGTGGCGCAGGTCGACCACCTGGAGCGCGTCGTGCACGTGGACCGCACCCGGGAGCAGGTGAAGGAGTCGCCGGCGTTCGACAGGGACCACTTCGCGCACCCCGAGTACCGGGATCGGGTCGGCAGCTACTACACGGAGAGCTATCGACAGCAGTAAGCGCGGCAGGAGGCAGCGGCGCAGGCCGGTGAACGGTTACCGTGTCAGTCATGGTCCGGCCGCGCAGCTGCCTCCCGGAGACCCGCAGCGGTCTCCCGGGCCACGCTGTCGACGGCCGGGAGCAGATCCTCGACGTATTACGTGCCGGCGGACTCCGTTTCCGCGCCGGCGGGCGATGGCGGCGCTCGTTCTGACGAGCCCGCTCCACCGACCTGGGTGACACCCGGGTCGCGTCTCCCCGCCAGCGAACGGCACGAAAGGCGTACGACCATGTCCTCTGCACGCATGCTCACCGGTGACCGCCCGACCGGGCGGCTGCACCTCGGCCACTACGTGGGCAGCATCGCCAACCGGGTGCGGCTGCACCAGCGCTACGAGAGCTTCTTCATCATCGCCGACCTGCACATGCTCACCACCCGCAACAGCCGCGCGGACATCGAGCAGGTCGCCCACAACGCCCGCGAGATGGTCACCGACATCCTCGCCGCCGGGGTGGAGCCGGAACGGGCGACGTTCTACCTCCAGTCCGCGATCCCCGAGGTCGGCGACCTGAACACGCTGTTCCAGAACCTCATCACTGTGCCCCGGCTGGAACGGGTGCCGTCGTTGAAGGAGATGACCCGGGACGCCGGCAAGGACGAGATGCCGTACGGCCTGCTCGGCTACCCGGTGCTCCAGGCCGCCGACATCCTCTGCGTCAAGGGCCAGGTCGTGCCGGTCGGAAAGGACAACGCCGCGCACGTCGAGGTGACCCGGGAGATCGCCCGCCGGTTCAACCACCTCTACGGCGAGGTCTTCCCGGTGCCCGACATGCTCATGTCGGAGACGCCCACGCTGGTCGGGACGGACGGCGCCGGGAAGATGAGCAAGAGCAAGGGGAACGCGATCGCGCTCTCCGACGACGCGGCGACGGTGCGCCGCAAGGTGATGGGGATGTACACCGACCCGAATCGGGTCCGCGCCGACGTGCCCGGCACCGTCGAGGGGAACCCGGTCTTCGAGTACCACGACATCTTCAATCCGGACCGGGCGCAGGTGGCCGACCTCAAGGCCCGCTACCGGGCCGGCCGGGTCGGTGATGTGGAGGTCAAGGAGGCGCTGGCGACGGCGCTCAACCGGTTCCTGGACCCGATCCGGGAGCGCCGGGCCCGCTTCGAGGCGCAGCCCGGCCTGGTCGACGAGCTGATCGTCACCGGCACTGAGCGGACCCGCGAGCAGGTGCGCCGCACGCTCGTCGAGGTCCGCCGGGCGATGGGCCTGAGCAGCGCGTACACCCAGGTGCGGCGCCGGGCCGAGCGCTACCGCAAGGCCGTCGCCACCTCGGCCTGACCGCGAGCCGGTCCGGGGTACGCGCTTGCGCCGACCCCGGACCGGCCGGTTACGCTGCCGACATGGCCAGCTCGCACGCGTACCCGATGACGTCCTCCGACGTCCGGCTCGGCGCGCTGCGACGCCGGCGGTCCCGCGACCGCCTGCGCTGAGCCTTCCCCTCCTGCGACCGGCGGATCGAGCCGCCGGTCGTCATCGATCGTCCTCGCTCCGCCGTCGCGTTCCCGTCAGGTGATCCGCGCGGCGGATCCACAGCGAGATCGGCGTACTCATGGATCTTGAAAGGTTGCTCACCGACCGGCTGGCGCCGGCATTCGCGGCGGTGGCCGGCGTGCCGGTGGACCCGGCCGTGCGGCGCTCGCAGCACGCGGACTTCCAGTCCGACGCGGCGTTGGGCCTGGCCCGGCGGCTCGGCCGGCCGCCGCGGGAGATCGCCGCGGAGGTACGGGAGCGCGCCGCGCTGGCCGACGTCTGCGCGGCGGTCGAGGTGTCCGGTCCGGGTTTCCTGAACCTGACGGTGGCCGGGCACGCGCTCGGCGGGCTGGTGTCCGCGCTGGCCGCCGCCCCGCGGCTCGGCGTGCCAGTGGTGGTCGAGCCGGAGACGGTGGTGGTCGACTACTCGGGGCCGAACGTGGCGAAGGAGATGCACGTCGGGCACCTGCGGTCGACTGTGATCGGGGACGCGGCGGCGCGGACGCTGGAGTGGCTCGGGCACCGGGTGCTGCGCGCCAACCACCTCGGTGACTGGGGCACACCGTTCGGCATGCTGATCGAGCACCTGCTCGACCTGGGCGAGGCCGGGGCGGCGCAGGAGCTGTCAATGGGTGACCTGGACGGGTTCTACAAGGCGGCGCGGGCGAAGTTCGACGACGACGAGGCGTTCCGGGAGCGGTCGCGGCAGCGGGTGGTGGCGTTGCAGGGCGGTGACCCGGCGACGCTGCGGCTGTGGCGGTTGCTGGTGACGCAGTCGGAGGGCTACTTCCTGACCGTGTACGACCTGCTCGACGTGACCCTGACCGGCGACGACTTCCGGGGCGAGAGCAGCTACCACGACCAGCTCGCGCCGACTGTCGAGGAGCTGGACCGGCTCGGGCTGCTGCGGCGCAGCGACGGCGCGGACTGCGTGTTCCCTCCCGGTTCGGTGGGCCGTGACGGCGAGCCGTTGCCGCTGATCGTGCGCAAGTCCGACGGCGGGTACGGCTACCCGGCCACGGATCTGGCCGCGCTGCGGCACCGGACCGGCGCGCTCGGCGCGACCCGGCTGCTCTACGTGGTCGGGCTTCCGCAGCGGCGGCACTTCGACATGGTGTTCGCGGTCGCCGCGCAGGCCGGCTGGCTCACCGCACCGGCGCGGGCCGAGCACGTCGGGTTCGGCTCGATCCTCGGCCCGGACGGGCGGATGCTGCGCAGCCGGGCCGGCGGGTCGGTGAAGCTGGCCGGGCTGCTCACCGAGGCGGTCCAGCGGGCCACCGCGCTGGCCCGGGAGCGCAATCCGGAGCTGGGCGAGTCGGAGGCCGCCGAGGTGGGGCGCGCGGTGGGCGTCGGCGCGATCAAGTACGCCGACCTGTCCGGGGACCGGCACAAGGACTACGTGCTGGACTGGGAGCGGATGCTGTCGCTGGACGGGAACACCGCGCCGTACCTCCAGTACGCGTACTCCCGGGTCAGGTCGATCTTCCGGCGGGCCGGCGCGGCGGCGCGGCCGGACGCGGAGGTCTCGCTCGCCGAGCCGGCCGAGCGGGCGCTCGCCATGGAGCTGGTCGGCTTCGCCGCGGTGGTCGAGGAGGTGGCGGGCGGGTTGGAGTTCCACCGGCTGACCGCCTACCTGCACCGGCTGGCGGTCGCGTTCAGCGCGTTCTACGAGCGCTGCCCGGTGCTGCGGGCCGAGGGGCCGGTGCGGGAGAGCCGGCTCGTGTTGTGCGACCTGACCGGGCGGGTGCTGCGGCAGGGCCTGGACCTGCTCGGCATCCGTACCCCGGAACGGCTGTGAGGCCGAGGGGTCACCGGCAATCCATGCAGCGGCTAGCGTGACGCATCGATCGAACGCAAGGGAGGCGACCATGGCGGATCGGCGCGCGGTACTCGCACCGGGACGGGGCTACGACACCCGGGGCCCGCTCTTCGTCTACATCGGGGAGGCGCTGCGCCGGCTCGGTTTCGAGGTGCACGAGGTGACCTGGCGGTCGCTGGGCGAGCTGCGGCTCGACAGCGCGCCGGAGTGGGTCGCCGAGCAGCTGGATCCGGTTCTCGACGCCGGGGTGGATCTGCTCGTGGGCAAGTCGCTCGGCAGTTTCGCCGCGCCGCTCGCCGCCGACCGGGGCATCCCGGCGGTGTGGCTGACGCCGCTGCTGACCGACCCCGCGGTACGGGAGCCGCTGGGCCGGGCCACCGCGCCGTTCCTGCTGGCCGGCGGCACCGGCGACCGGTTCTGGGACGGTGCGGTGGCGCGCCGGCTGACCCCGTACGTGGTGGAGGTCGCCGACGCCGACCACTCGATGATGGTGCCCGGGCCGCTGGCGACCTCGGCCGAGGCGCTCGGGCGGGTCTGCACGGCGGTGGAGGAGTTCGCCGCCGGCCGCTGACGGGTCAGCGGCGACTCCGCCGCGTCCACACCACCGCCACCACTGCCGCGATGAGCGGCAGCAGGCAGCAGAGCGTCAGGACGAACAGGTGCCACGGCTTGATCGCTCCCATGGGGCGAACGATAGGCGTCGCTGTCCACAGCCGCTACGCGGAGGCTCGGGCGGCCTTGCCGTCCAGCCACAGCGTGTCGCTGTCGTCGCGGTGGGAGCCGGTGGAGCCGACGTGCTTGGCGCTGATCCTCGGCCCGTTCTTGATCACGTGAATCAGAGCCATCGCGTGTCCTCGGCCGAGGCCGTACTCGTCCTTCAGCCAGGCCACGATCACGCCCGCCTTGACGTCGGCCGCGTCGTAGCCGCGCTCCTTGGCCTCGTCGACCAGGACGCGCGGGGTCTTGCCGGTCTTGTCCTCGATCGCGTCGAGGTACGCCTGGAAGGACATCTGCCCAACCCTTCGCTCGGGAGGTGGTGACGACCTCCACACTCCCGGGCGGGACGGTGCCGATCAACGACTGACCGGGCCACCGTCGTTGCCTCCAGGGCAACGATCGCCGTCGGGCGAGAGGCCGGAGAGCCCGGCCCGCGTGGTCGCGGGCCGGGCTCTCCAGATCTCGGGGTACGCGCTCAGCGCTGGAGGGTGAGTAGTCCGGGTCGGTAGGGCAGGAGGCCGTAGTCGCCGCCGGAGTTGGGGGAGCGGCCTTGGTAGAGCAGTTGGAGGTTGCAGGGGTCGACGGTGAAGGTCTGGTCGGCGGTGGTGCGGATGAGTTCGCCGTGGCTGATGTCGTTGGTCCAGGTGGCGCCGCTGTTGGCCTTGCCGGCGAACGGGTTGGACTCGGTGGCGGCCTGCGGGGTCCAGGATCCGTTGAGGCTGGTGGCGGTGAAGGAGCGGAAGTAGCGGCCCTGGGAGCCGATCGCCTCGACGATCATCAGGTAGCGGGTCTGGCCCTGGAGCTTGTAGACCTGTACGGCTTCGAACAGGTTGTTCGTCGAGTCCGACATGATGGTGGTGTAGGTGGAGCCGAAGCTGCCGGGGAAGTTCCCGATCGGCATGCTGGAGCGGTAGATCTTGCCGTTGTCACCGGCGAAGAACAGGTACATGTTCTGGTCGTCGGCGATCAGGGTCTGGTCGATCGGGCCGGTGCCGGAACCGGAGATGCTGCCGGTGAACAGCGGCTGCACCGACGACCACCCGTTCGGGTTGGTCGGGTTGGTCGAGGTGCGGTAGGAGAACGCGGTCGGTCCCCACTGGTAGGCCAGCACCCAGATGTTGCGCGGCGCGAAGTAGAACAACGTCGGCGCCACAGTGCCCGACGACATCGCGTTCTGGCTGGCCGAGGCCATCTGCGACCAGTTCGAGAACAGGCCGAAGTTCATCGACCCCCACGACGAGCCGGTGTCGTGCGTCGTCGCGTACACCAGATGCTGCCCGTTGTACGGCACCACAGTGAAGTCCTTCAACGACACCCAGCCCGAGCGCGGCTGCGCCAGAGCACCGGTCGAGGACCACCGGTACGACGACGGCAGGTTGCACGTACCACCCGGAGGCGGCGTCGTCGGAGGCGGCGTGGTGGGGTTGCCGCCGCCACCGTCCACCCGTACGAGCTGCCACTGCTGGTTGGCGCCGTTCCAGTCGTCGTACTGGACGATGTTTCCGCCGTCGGCGGTCGAGGCGCCCTGCACCTCCACCACCTTGTTGCTGTGGCGGCTGATCAGCCGGACGTAGCCGCTGTCGGAGTCGGCCAGCCGGAACTGCTGGTTGGTCCCGTTGAGGTCGGACCACTGCACGATGCTGCCGCCGTTTGCTGTCGACCAGTTGTAGACGTCGAGCACCTTGCCGGACAGCCGGGACTTCAGCCGGTAGTAGCCGCCGCCGGAGTCGACGAACTGCCACTGCTGCTGGTTGCCGTTGTTGCGCGACCACTGCACGATCCGCGCGCCGTCGTTGGTGGCCAGGTTGTAGACGTCGAGCGCCTTGCCGCTGTTGCGGTTCACAAGGACGTACCAGGCGTTCGTGTCGACGCTCGCGGCGGCGGCGGGCGCGGACACGACCGCCACGGCGCCGGCGCCGACGAGTACCGCGGCCGCACCCGTCGCGACGACGCGCGGCAGCCATCCGCGCCGTCGTGGCGGCGACACAGTCGATGGGGACCTACCGAAAGCGAACATGTTCCTCCTTCAGATCAGACATGTTGTGAGCGCTCACAATTCGTCGAAGCGCACTGATCCCACACCCGGCCTGCCACGTGGCCATCCGCGCCCGCCCGGTGAGCCGCCGAAGGCGCCGCCCTGTGCCATCGACTGTGAGCGATAACACGTCGTTCGTCAAGTCGTAACAGTCGATGGACGACGGGCGCGTGACGCCGTGGGGCCATGTCAGCTTCTCGACCCAGCACTACCGCCGCCCTCAGCGCGGCCCGACAGTGCACACGGCTGGAGGGGTGGTGGGGGAGTTGGGACAGCCGGCGAACGAATCCGTCATGATCCGGGACTGGTTCAGCGTGCCGCGGGTGTCCGCCGAGGACCGGGCCGCGGTCTTCGGCGCACGCACCCAGGATCCACGGGTGGAGTTCGTCGCGCTGACGGTCAAGTACTGGATGGACGCACACGCCACGCGGTCGATGACCCGCGAGCGGGTGCTGGCCGCGATGACCGGCCGCATCACCCCGGACAACGTCTGGGACCTGGTCTCGATGCTCGCGAAGCTCCGGCTGGCCGAGGCGTTCTTCGACCTGGCCGCCTCCGACGTCGACTCCGACGGCACGTTCCGTCGCTACCTGCTCGGCCTCGATCCGGCGCTGCTCGACGCGATGCGGCACTACGCGGCCTGGAACGGGATCAACCCGAAGCTGTTCCTGGACGGCTTCGCCGTCGGCGTCGGGGAGTCCGTCGCGACGGTGGTGGTCGACCTCGGCAAGCTCGTGCAGTTGATCGGCCGTCTCCAGCAGGAGCAGTTCACCACGCTCATCGTGCTCACAGTCGACCCGCGCGCCGGTGTGCAGCGCCTCGCCGACCAGGCCACAGTCGTACGCCAGGCGCTGGCCGGCATCGTCGCCGCGCTGGACCCGACGACGGTTCCGGAACGGCTGCTGGCGCTGTGGCGCGGCTGGGCCGCCCAGTTCGCCAGGCACCTGGACGACCTCGACCCGTTCGCCGCCGGCCGCCTGCTCGGCCGCGTCGCCGGCGACCTCTACCAGGTGCTCACCGGTCTGGTGCATCTCGCCCGGCTGCTCGGCGGCGTCGCGGTACGCGCCGCCGTCCGGTATGTACCGCTGCTGCTCGCGGGCGCCCGGGAGGCGCGCCTGCTGACCGCGCAGACGGCCGCGCTGCTGGTGGCGATCGGCCGGGCGGCGATCGTCGCCACGCCTCAGGTGGGCCTCGCGATGCTGCGGACGCTCTTCCCCCCGAAGGTGCTCGACGCGCTGTTCCGGCAGGGCCGGGCGCTGCTCGTCGACGCCGAACTCACACTGACCGTGTTCAACCAGGCGGCGCACGCCGAGGCGTTCGCCGGCGCCGGTGCGGGCACCCGGCTCGGCGCGCTGGTGAGCCTCGACGGCCGGCCCGTGCTGATGGCGAGCATGTCGGAGACGGTTTCGTCGGCCGGCCGCGCCGCGACCCGCGCCGAGCTGACCGAGGCGCTCGACGAGATCATCAAGCGGGTCGAGGACCTGCGCGAGCTGAAACCGCCGAAGACACCCCGGGACATCCGGGCCGCCGCCGTGCGCGCCGCCATCGCCCGGCAACTGGAGCAGCGGCTGACCACCGCGTTCAACAGGGCGCTCCAGACCGTCGCGTACGAGGAGTTCCGCGCGCTGCGCAAGGCCGGGCAGGCGCAACCGTGGCGGCTCGGCCAGCAGGTGCACCGGCGGATGGCGGCCGAGGTCACGCAGCTCGTCGGCCGGTCGCCCGGCCTGGAGCCGTTCGCGGAGAAGTCGCTGGCGACAGTGGTCGAGGCGGTCCGCGCGGCCCACCCGGAGCTGGCGCCCGCGCTGCGCGGCTCCGAGGCGGTGCTGCGCCAGACGGTCGCGCAGATGCTGCTCGGCCACCCGGACCGGGATCTGCTGCTACGGCTCGTCGGGTTCACCGGCAACCCGGCCGCGACCGGCGCGGAGAAGGCGCTCGCCGGCCACCTCGCCGAACGGTTCCGGTGGAAGGCGTCCACCACGGTCGGTGACCTCCGCTCCGACCTGCTGCTCGTCGACCCCGAGGCGGCCCGCGTCACGAACGTCGACTGGACGTCCTCGACGAAGCTGGAGCGCTTCGAGAAGACCTGGGGAACCGTCGCCGACGACCTCGGGGAGACGTTCGACGGTCGCTGGGAGGCGATCGCGGAGGCGTACCAGCGAGCCGCGAAGGGCGGCGTCCCGGCGGAGGTCGTCGCCGGCCTCGAAGAGCTGACCACACACGCCGTACGCGAGACGGTCCTCCGTCAGGCCGCCCTCAGCCAGTTGTTCCCCGGATTCTTCGTCACCTCGCACGAGATGACGTACCGAGGGCTGCAATCCCTGTTCGAACTGCCGCTGTAGAGGAGCACCGATGGGTAGAGTCGTCGTCGCCGACGCCGATCCGGCGACGCTTGGTTTCAGCACCGCGCATTCCGACCGGTACGTCTACTCCAACTACTTCGTACCGGTCCGGCTCACCTTCGGCGGTGGCGAGACGCCCATCCTGCCGTTCTACGTCAAGCAGGCGCTGATCGAGGCGATCCGCTACGGCGGGCTCGACGGCGACCGGCTGCCGCACCTGCTCAAGGAACTCGGCCTCTACGACCTGTGGAAGGCCAACGAGATGGACGCCGCCACCGAGGCGCTGCCCGGCGCCGACTCGGGCATGTCGTACCGGGAGCCGCCGGCGCGACGCCAGACGCTCCTCGGCGACCAGCAGGCGGAGTTCCTCGCCGGCCTGCTCCAGTCCGACGTGGGCATCGCGTTCCTCGACCGCACCCGGATCCGGCCGGTGGGCTTCGCGCTCGGCGAGCACGTCTACGCGCTGGCGCTCGCCCCCGGCGAGGAGGCGGTGCTGGAGCAGCGCACCTACACCAAGCGCGAGCTGACCCTGGAGGAGCAGAACGAGTCGGAACAGCAGACCGACGTCGAGCTGACCAGCGCCCTCACCACCGAACTCCAGGAGGGCTTCGAGCGGCAGAAGTCGCTCACCGACACCTGGGGGCTCAACGCGAGCCACACCGGCCAGTACACCAGCCCGACCGGCGTCTGGGGCACCTTCAACGCCAGCCACACCATCGGCTTCGCCAGCAGCGTCACCGCGGCGAGCCAGGAGACGAGCCGCCGCGCCGTGAAGGACAGCCGGACCGCCACCTCGAAGGTCGCGGCGCGCTACCGCACCCAGCACAGGACCGATTTCAAGCTGGTCAGCGAGACCGGTACGGAGTCCTCCTCGAAGCGCACCGTCCGCAACCCGAACCGGGCCACGCCGATCACGCTGCACTACTTCAAGGTGCTGCAACGGCTGGAGCTGGCCCACGAGCGGTACGGGGCACGGGTCTGCTGGGCCCCCACGATCAAGGATCCGGCGTTCGCCTTCGCCCAGAAGATCATCGGCGGACGGCAGCGGATCCGCGACAACGCGGTCGCCGCGCTGCCCCCGGCGCCGGTGAAGCCGGAGCGCCCGCCGCGTGGCGCGCCCGCCGCGGTGGAGACGCGCGTCGTGTACTCCCCCGTGGTCACGCTCGACAAGTGGGGATTCACCGGCGACATGAGCGCCGACTACGACGTCGACGTCGCGTTCGACGCCGGCTGGGAGTGGGACGGCGACATCGACACGATCCGGCAGAACCTCACGCTGATCACCCGCCGTCCGCCGGACGCGATCGCCGCCCGGGTGGTGGGCGTGCCGGTGGTCACCGAGGCGGACGGCCGGCCCGTGCTGCGCGTACGCGTGCACGTCGGCGCCCGGAGCTGGCTGGCGGGTCCGGGTGCCGACGTGCAGCTCGCCGCCGGATTCCGGCGTACCCCGACGGTGGTGGACCAGACCGCCGACGACGCGGCGTACAACGCGCTCGTCGCGGGCTACCTGACCGATCTCCAGGAGTGGCAGGACCGGCGCGACGAGGCGCTGGCCGCGGCGGAGACGGCCGGGGACGAGTTCGAGGCGCGGCTGCGGGCCGGCTTCTCGCCGGTCAACGAGATGGTCTCGCAGATCGTGGAGACGCACTTCCCGGCCAGCGTGCGGGACGAGGCGTGGGAGATCGACTTCTGGCACCGCGTCTTCGACTGGGAGCGCGCGTCGTTCGTGGCGTACCCCGGCTGGTGGTCCGGCGGCGACGCCCGCGCCCCGGAGCGCGACCCCGGCGACTTCGTCAACGCGAGCTGGGCGAAGCTCTACCTGCCGGTACGGGCCGGCATGGAGCTGACCGCGCTGCGGTGGATCTTCGGCAAGGTGGTGGCGACCAGCCTGGCGCCCCAGGTGGAGCACGAGCTGGCGGCGTTCGTGGACGAGCTGACGACGTACCGGACCGGCCACCTCGGCACCGGCGACGAGATGCCCGAGCTGACCACCGAGTGCCAGGACGTGCCGGAGCGGGTGTACTGCCTGGCGAAGTGGACCGAGTTGATGCCCACCGACGGCACCCACCTGGAGGTGGTGCAGGGCGCCACGACAGCGGCCGACGCGGTGACCGCCAAGGAGATCAGCGACGCAGAGGCGCTGCGGGCCGCGCTGCTCGACGGCGAGGTGCAGACCAACCGGCTCCGGACCAGGGCGTACGACCAGATGACCGAGCCGGCCGACGTCGACATCCGCCTCGGCACGCCGTCCGGGAGCGGCCCGGCCGTCTGAGCGCCGGAGACAGTGGTCGTCCACCTCGAGCACGCGTCGAGGTGGACGATTTCTGTAAAAGTATGGACTTTGGAATCATGTCGGATGGGCAAAAAGGGGCATAATATTGATCCCCCAGGTCGCTCCCTCGACGGCACAGCAGCCGCCGGTCGCGCAACCGTCCAAAATGCACTGCTTCCCACCGGTGGGTCGATAGCGCCCGGCTCACAGAGCCTTTATTTTGAGCCGTTGCTTGTTGTTCCCCGCCTGGCGTGTGCACGAACCTAAGGAAGACTCATGACAACCGCACCCTTGCGCCAGGATGAGCCCCCGGTGTCGCTGGGCAGGGTCCGCGCGGAGCCGCTCGACCGGCTCTCCGCCGCGGACATCTCCCCCATCGTGCGCCGGGTGATGGCGGCTCACCTCGATCAGACCCGGATCCCGGCGGCGAAGTTCTCGTCGTTCATCTGATCCGCGATGGCCCCGGGGCCCGCCCGCGCGGCGCTCACCGAGTTCGTCCTCAAGGTGCACGCCAGGTGTGACCTGGCGTGCGACCACTGCTACGTCTACGAACACGCCGACCAGAGCTGGCGGCGCCGCCCGGTACGGATGACGCCGGAGGTGCTCCGGACCGCGGCCGGGCGGATCGCCGAACACGCCGCGGCCCACGACCTGCCGGACGTCACGGTGATCCTGCACGGCGGGGAACCACTGCTGCTCGGCGCCGAGCGGCTCGGCGAGGTGCTCGCGGACCTCCGGCGGGTCATCGACCCGGTCACCCGGCTCCGGCTCGGCATGCAGACAAACGGCGTACTGCTCTCCGAGCGGCTCTGCGACCTGCTCGCCGAACACGATGTCGCGGTCGGCGTCTCGCTCGACGGCGACCGTGCCGCCAACGACAGGCACCGGCGCTTCCGGTCCGGCGCCGGCAGCTACGACCAGGTGCTCCGCGCCATCGGCCTGCTGCGCCGCCCGGCGTATCGGCGGATCTACTCGGGCCTGCTGTGCACGGTGGACGTGCGCAACGACCCGATCGCGGTGTACGAATCGCTGCTCACCCAGGAGCCACCGCGGATCGACTTCCTGCTCCCGCACGCCACCTGGGACGACCCGCCGTGGCGGCCGGCCGGCGGCGGCACCGCGTACGCGGGCTGGCTGCGCGCCGTCTACGACCGCTGGCTGGCGGACGGCCGACCGGTCTCCGTCCGCCTCTTCGACTCGCTGCTGTCCACCGCCGCGGGCGGACCCAGCGGCACCGAGTGGCTCGGTCTCGACCCGGTCGACCTGGCGGTCGTCGAGACGGACGGCGAGTGGGAGCAGGCGGACTCGCTCAAGACCGCGTACGACGGCGCGCCGGCCACCGGCATGACCGTCTTCTCGCACGCGGCCGACGACGTGGCGGCCAGCCCGCTTCTGGCCCGCCGCCGCTCCGGCCGGGCCGGGCTCAGCGACGAGTGCCGGCGGTGCCCGGTGGTCGACCAGTGCGGCGGCGGACTCTTCGCCCACCGGTACGGCGCCGGGCACTTCGATCATCCGAGTGTCTACTGCGCCGATCTGAAAGAGCTGATCGTGCACGTGAACGAGAACCCACCAGCACCCGTCCGGCTCGACGCCGGCCTGCCCGACGACTTCATCGACCGCCTCGCGGCACTGACCGGCGACCGGGTCGCCATCGGCCGGCTCGTGGAGGCACAGATCGCCATCGTCCGCGCGCTGCTCGCCGAAGTGGCCGACCGCCTGCCGGCCGGCGGGGCCGGAGCCGACGGCTGGGAGGCGCTGACCGCCCTCGACCGCAGCGCGCCGGAGTCCGTCGCCCGGATCGCGGCCCACCCGTACGTGCGGGCGTGGGCTGTCGACTGCCTCGCCGGCAGCGGCACCGGCGCCCGGCAGGGGCCTGACTACCTGAGCGCGCTCGCCGTCGCCGCCGCGCTCGACGCCGGCACCCCGGTACGCCTCGACGTGCCGGTGCGGTCCGGCCGCCTGCACCTGCCGACAGTGGGCACCGTGCTGCTGCCCGAGGTGGGAGACGGCGCCGCACGGGTCGAGACCGGCCCGGGTTCGCTACGGGTGGCCGCCGGGGACGTGACAGTGGCGATCCGTCCCGGAACGCCCGGGGACGCGCCCCGGTGGTGGCCGACCCGCGTACTCGCCGCGCCGGACGTGAGCGTCCTGCTGGAGGACGGCGACCCGCACCGCGACTGCCACCGGCTGCCCGCCGGTGACCGGCTCGACGACGCGGGCGCCGCGCGCTGGGCCGAGACGTTCGCGGCGGCGTGGCAGGTGATCCGGGACGAGGTGCCGGGCCATGCCGAGGAGTTGCGCGCCGGGCTGCGGGCCGTGGTGCCGCTGCGGCGCAGCGGCGCGGGTGTCAGCGAGGCGTCGACCGCGCGGCAGGCGTTCGGCGGTGTCGCGGCCACGGAGACCGACGCCGGATCGCTCGCGGTGCTGCTCGTGCACGAGTTCCAGCACAGCAAGATGAACGCGCTGCTGGACATCTGCGACCTGGTCGACGGCACGCGGCCGATCGACATCACAGTGGGCTGGCGGCCCGACCCGCGGCCCGCCGAGGCCGTCCTGCACGGCATCTACGCGCACGCGGCGGTGGCCGACATCTGGCGGATCCGGGCCGACCGTCAGGTCGACGGCGCGCAGGCGGTCTACCGCCGGTACCGCGACTGGACGGCCGAGGCGATCGGCGCGCTGCAACGGGCGGACGCGCTCACGCCGGCGGGCTCACGGCTGGTCCGGCAGGTCGCGCGTTCGATGTCCGGGTGGCCGTCGTGACCGCCGCCCGGACCGCGTACCGGGCCGGCACGCTCGCCGCCGACCTGCGCGCGCTCGGGCTCGGCCCCGGTGACGTGGTGCTCGTGCACTGCTCCCTGCGGGCGCTCGGGCCGGTGGACGGCGGGTCGGGCACCCTGGCTGCGGCGCTGCGGGCCGCCGTCGGTCCGTCCGGCACCGTCGTGGTCCCGGCGCAGACCCCTGACAACTCGGTGAGCAGCGCCGCGTACCGCGCCGCGACCGCCGGGCTGACCGACGAGGAACGCCTGGCGTACGAGGACCGGATGCCCGGCTTCGACCCGGCCGTCACGCCGTCGTTCGGGGTCGGCGCGTTCGCCGAGCACGTACGGCGGCTGCCCGGCGCGGTCCGCAGCCGGCACCCGCAGACGTCGTTCAGCGCGTGGGGGCCGCGGGCGGAGGAGCTGATGCGCGTCCACGACCTGGACTCCCACCTCGGGGAGCGGTCCCCGCTCGCCGCCCTGGAGGCGGCCGGCGCCCGGACGCTGCTGCTCGGTGTCGGCTATGCGACATGCACCGCGCTGCACCTCGCCGAGTACCGGTCACGCCGCCCGGCGCCGCGTCGTCCGTACCGCTGCTACGTGCTGCGCGACGGCCGCCGGGAACGGCTGGAATTCGAGGCTCCGCACCTGGATGCGGGCCCTTTTCCCGCGATCGGCGCGGAACTCGACCGGGCGGCGTTCACCCGGCACGGGACGGTAGGGGACGCACCGGCCCGGCTGCTGCCGATATCCGGTGCGGTACGCGTCGCGGTCGCCTGGATGGACGCCCACATCGGACGGTGAGCCTGGTAACCCGAGCGCAACCTCTCTACCCTGATCGATAGACGCCGTATCGTGTCGACTGGGGAGCAGCGCGTGATCATTACCGGTTGGGGGTCAGGCGCACTTCCCGTGGAACGGTCGTGTCGTCGTGACCTCTGAGCGGCCCGCGCTGCCGGGCCCGCCATATTTCTTCCTCAGCTACGTCCCCCCGCCGACACACAACGACCGCACCCCGGGCGACCACTGGGTCCGCCGCTTCTACCACGATCTCAACCTGGCGATCGACGGCCGGCCCGGCGACCGGTTACGCCGGCAGGGCTTCGCCGACTTCATGGTGCGGCCGCCGGAGGACCGGACGGAACGAAAACGCACCGCGCTGGCCGAGGCCGAGGTGTTCGTGCCGTTGTACTCGCCGGACTACCTCAACCGGGACGACTCGCGCCGGGAACGGGAGTGGTTCCGGCAACGGCTGATCCGGGCCGGCCGGCCGGCCGACGGCGACAACATCCTGCCGGTCCTGTGGATCCCGTCGCCCGCCGCGGTGCACGCGCCGGACCAGGCCCGGGCGGTGGCGATGGCCGCCGACGTCGATGCGTACGCGGCGAACGGCATGAGCGCGCTCTGCCGGCTCCAGAAGTTCCAGCACGCCTACAAGGAGGTGCTGGGCCGGCTCGCCCAGCACATCGTCGACACCGCCGAGCAGACGCCGCTGCAACCGGCCGAGCCGCCGACCGGCCCGACCGATCTGCCGTCGTCCCCGACCAGCGAGGTGCCGTTCCGGGCGGTGGTGATCGCGCCCGAGGAACCGGCCGACCCGGGACGGCTCAACGGGCGGTCCGACACGCACGCCGGCCGGTGGCGCCCGTTCCGCGACCGGCCGCCGGTGGTCGACGACGTGACCGACGCGGTGCAGCGGCTGCGGATGCCGATCGACGTCCGCGACTTCGTACCGGACGCCGGGCTGTTCCGGGGCTGCCCGGGCGTACTCATGATCGATCCTCGGGTGGTCGAGACGCCGGACGGTGCGGAGGCCGTCCGCGCGGCCGTCGCCTCGCTACACCGCTGGGTGGGCGTCGTGGTGATCATCGAGGACTCGGCACCCGGTCGCCGCTCCCACGCGGCGGTGCTGCTCGACCGGGCCATCGAGATCTTCCCGGCCGCGGCACGCCCACTGGCGATCACCACTTACGACGACTGGCGGGCCGGGATCCACGGCCTGGTCGACCGGATGCGCCGCCGCTACCTGGAGGCGAGACCGGCCTACCCGCCGCCGGGACGGCCGATCAGCAAACCCCGGCTCTGGGAGAACCCGCCGCCCGACGAGGGAGTGGACACATGACCCGACGCGAGGGACAGGTCGTCACCTTCTACTCCTACAAGGGCGGCACCGGCCGGACGATGGCGCTGGCGAACGTCGCCTGGATCCTCGCCGCCAACGGCAAGCGGGTGCTCGCAGTCGACTGGGACCTGGAGTCCCCCGGCCTGTCGCGCTTCTTCGCGCCGTTCATCGACCGGGACGCGCTGGAGAGCACCGGCGGGGTGATCGACCTGATCCGGGAGTACGAGTGGGCGACCACCACCAAGCAGGACAAGGGCGACGACCGCTGGCACGAGCAGTACGCCCGCGTGCACAAGTACTCGTTCTCGCTGAACTGGTCGAACTTCCCCGGTGACGGGACGCTGGACTTCCTCGGCGCGGGCCAGCAGAACAACGACTACGCCGGCGCGCTCGCCGGGATGAACTGGGACGAGTTCTACGAGCGGCAGGGCGGCGGCTACTTCTTCGACGCGCTGCGCGCCGACATGAAGCGCAACTACGACTACGTGCTGATCGACAGCCGCACCGGTTTCTCCGACGTGGCCGACATCTGCACCATCCAGCTGCCGGACGTGCTGGTCACCTGCTTCACCCTCAGCGAGCAGGGCATCACCGGCGCGGCCAAGGTGGCGCGGCTGGTCGAGCACCGCTACGGGTCGCGGCGGATCCGGGTGCTGCCCGTGCCGATGCGGATCGACCCGGCGGAGAAGGTCAAGGCGGACACCGGGCGGGCGGTGGCGCGGCAGCGCTTCAGCGGTCTGCCGAGCGGGATGAGCGAGGCCGACCGGGACCGGTACTGGGCCCGGATGCAGGTGCCCTACCAGGCGTTCTACGCGTACGAGGAACTGCTCGCCACGTTCGCCGACCAGCCCGGCGTCAACGGATCGCTGCTGTCCGCGTACGAGGTGCTGGCCCGGGAGATCACCCGGGGCGAGGTGGAGTCGCTGCCGCCGATGAGCAGCGCGGTACGCGAGCGGGTCAACGCCCGGTTCACCCGTACCTCCAACTCGGTGGAGAACGAGATCCTGCTCCGGCACGCCCCGTACGACCGGGTGTGGGCGGAGTGGATCGGTCACCTGCTGGTCTCGGCCGACGTCCGGGTGACCGACCCGTGGTTCGCCGAGGACGAGACGCCCCGGAGCGCCCGGGAGCTGATCATCGTCTCCGAGGCGAACGCCACCGAGGAGGCGGTGCTCGCCGCGCCGGACCGCTCGCCCGACCAGGCGCCGCTCGTCGTCTACGTGGCCGACGTGCGGCGCCTGGCGAACGTGCCCGCGGCGCACACCGTCTCGGTCGCCGGGCTGGAGGCGCGGACCGCCGCCGCGCGGATCCTGCGCCTGGTCGGCCGCGAGGGCGTGCCGGCCGACCTGGAACTGCCGACCGGTCCCCGGTTCCCCGGCCGGGACAACACGGTGTTCGAGGTGCCGGGCCGCAACAAGCGCTTCACCGGCCGGGAGGCGGACCTGCGCGAGCTGCGGACGCTGCTGCGCAGCAGCCCGAAGGTGGTGCTCTCCGGCACCGGGCCGGTGGCGTTGCAGGGCATGGGCGGCATCGGCAAGAGCCAGCTCGCGCTGGAGTACGCCCACCGCTACCGCGCCGCGTACGACATGGTGTGGTGGATCGACGCCGACCAGGTGCCGTTCATCGAGTCGGCCATCGGTGACCTCGCGCCCTACCTGGGCGTACCGTCGTCGGACTCGAACCGGGAGAACGCCCGGCTGGTGCTCCAGGCGCTGCGCCGCACCGACCTCCGCTGGCTGCTGATCATGGACAACGCGGACGAGGTCGAGGGCGTCCTGCCGTACGTGCCGGACGGCAAGGGCCACGTCCTGATCACGTCCCGGAACCTGCAGTGGGTCGAGCGGGCCACCACCGTTCAGGTCGACGTGTTCAAGCGCGCGGAGAGCATCCAGCACCTCACCGAGCGGGTGCCGACCATGCGCGTCGACCAGGCCGACCGGATCGCCGCCCTGCTCGGCGACCTGCCGATCGCTGTCACCGCCGCCGCGGCCTGGCTCGCCGACACCGGCCACTCGGTCGACAGCTACCTCAACGAGATCGCCAGGTTCGGACCGGGCGCGGTGATGGAGCCGAACAGCAACGTCTCCGTGGAGGCCACCTGGGAGCTGTCGCTCAACCACCTGCGGACCCGCAACCCGGCCGCCTACCGGGTGCTGCAACTCTGCTCGGTGTTCGCGCCCGAGATCTCCGCCGACCTGGTCTACAGCGACGAGTTCGCCGAGGCGCTGGTGCCGTTCCACCCGCAGGCGAAGGAGCGGCTGGTCCGCCAGCAACTGGTGCAGCAGGCCAACCGGCTCGCGCTGGTCCGCGTCGACCTGCGGGCCGAGAACCCGTCCGGCGGCGAGCGGGGCCGGGGCGGCCTGGTGCTCATGCACCGCCTGCTCCAGCACGCCGTCCGGTCCCGGATGACGGAGGCGCAACTCGACGAGGCGCGCCAGCAGGTCCACCTCGTGCTCGCCGCGGCCCGGCCCGAGGGCGAGGTCGACGACCCCGACGGCTGGCCCCGGTTCCGGGTCATCTGGCCGCACCTGGAGGCGTCGAAGGCGCCGCTGAGCCGCAAGGTGGAGGTGCGGGCGCTGATGATCGACCGGGTCCGCTACCTCCAGTTGCGCGGCGACCTGGAGACCGGCCGGCGGCTCGGGCAGGAGGTCGCGCAGACCTGGGAGCAGATGCTCGCGGAGGAGGACGACGCGCGGGCGCGCGACGACCTGCGCCGGCAGTTGCTGCACCTCCAGTTCAACCTCGCCAACATCCTCGCCTTCCTCGGGCAGTTCACCGAGTCGCGGGCGCTGGACGAGGAGGTGCTCGCCGCCCAGCGGGACCTGCTCGGCGAGGACCACCCGCACACGCTGATGACCGCCGGCGGGCTCGCCCGCGACCTGCGCGGCATGGGCATGTACAACGAGGCGCTGCGCCTGGACGAGATCACGTTCAACGCGTGGAAGCGGAACTTCACCGAGGAGCACCCGCGTACCCTCGCCGCGCTCAACAACCTCGCCAGCACCCAGCGCCTGATGGGCGACTTCCGGGAGGCCCGCAAGAACGACGAGATGGTGCTGGCCGGGCGCCGCGCGATCCTCGGGGAGAACCACCCGGACACGCTCGCCTCCTCCGCGTACGTCGGCATCGACATGCGCGACGCGGGCGACTTCGAGCAGTCGGTCACCCGCCTGCGCAGCGTCCACCGGGACCTGCTGCACACGGCCGGGCCCGAACACCTCATCACCCTGCGGACGCAGACGAACCTGGCGGTGTCGCTGCGCGCGGCCGGGCACGCGGTCGAGGCGGGCAAGCTCCTCGAAGCCGCGTACGAGCTGCTGAACGAGCGGTTCGGGCCGGACAACCCGGAGACGCTGACCTGCCGGCTGAGCCTGTCGATCAACCTGCTCACGGTCGACCTGTTCCAGCGCGCCAGCCGGGAACTCACCGAGGTGCACCGCATCTACCAGCGCAACCTCGGCCCGGCGCACCCGCTGACCCTGGTCTGCATGGTCAACCTCGCCATGGTGGCCCGCCGCGCCGGAGACTTCGCCGAGGCGCGGCAGCTCGCCGGCCGGTCCGCCGACGCGCTCGCCGGCGTGCTGGGCAGCGGGCACCCGTACCCGCTCTCCGGCTGGATGAACCAGGGCATCTGCATCGCCGAACAGCCCGACCCGCCGGAAGGCCGGGAGGCGGCGGACCTGGAGGCGCTGAGCCTGCTGCGGCGCGCCCACGACGGCCTGGTCCGGACCCTCGGCCGCGACCACACGAACACGTTGCGCTGCCGGGCGAACCTGGTGGTGATGCAGGAGCGGGTGGAGAGCGGCCGGCGGGCGGAACTGGAGGCGGTCACCCGCGAGCTGACCTACCGGCTGGGCGAGAACCACCCGGCGGTCGAGGCCGTCCGGGAGAGCCGGTTGCAGCGGCGCATCATCGACCCGCATCCGATCTGACAGCGGTCCGCTCCACCGGGTCGGCCAGCCACGCGAGGATCTCCGGCAGCACCTCCACCGCGCCGAAGTGCGCGCTGCGCGGCTGCACGTGCAACTGCGCGCCGGGGATCTGCTCGGCCAGCCAGCGGGTGTGGCTGGCCGGGGCGAAGTTGTCGTCGGCGCCGTGCCACAGCCGGACCGGCATCCGGATGTCCGCCAGCGTGATCCCCCAGTCGGCGCGTAGCGCCAGCACGTCGTCGATCCAGCCGTGCGGCCCCTGGCGCAGCGCCTCGGCGTAGGCGTCGGTGAGCTGCCGGCGGATCGGCACGCCGGCCACCACCCGGCGGTCGGCCTCGGTCATCTGCTCGACCAGCAGCGCCAGCAGCGAGCCCGGGTCGTCCATGGTCCGCTCGGCCCGCAGCCGCAACTGCTCGGCGAGCACCGGCACGTCGTGCTCGGCGGCGCCGTAGTCCCGGACGTTGGCGTCGGTCATGCCGCCGAACCAGTCCAGCCCTGCCGCGCCGGCCGGGGCGAGACCGACCAGGACGGCGGTCCGCCGTACCCGGTCCGGCAGCAGCGCGGCGCAGGCCAGGGCGTGCGGGCCGCCGCCGGAGCGCCCCACCACCGAGAAGCCGTCCAGGCCCAGGTCGTCGGCGATGGCCGCGACGTCCGCCGCGGCGTCCGCGACGCGGCGGCCGGGCAGCCGGCTGGAGCCGCCGTAACCCGGCCGGTCGTACGAGATCAGCCGTACGCCGAGCCGGTGCAGCACGATGGACCGTGGTCGTGGACCGTTGCGGCTGCCGGGTGTGCCGTGCATCAGGAACACGGGCCAGCCGCGTTCCGCCCCGGCGATGTCGACCGCCAGGTTCCTCCTTCCCGTCCGGACGATGTGCTCTCGGTGCGTGGGCGAGTGTGCCAATCGGGGCCTCCGGACGGGTGGTGGCGGTACGGGTGGCGTGGTCAGACCGCCCCGGCGGCCGGGATCTGGCCGGTCCGCCCGGTGTGATCGGACTGGTCGGATGCTGCGAGGACGCGCAGCGTGTCGAGGGCTGATGCCAGCGAGACCTCGGCCGGCACCCGGTCGTAGGCCCGCAGGTAGTCCAGGAGCAGCCGGCACAGGCTCGCCTCGTCGAGGAACTCGTCCGGCAGCCGGTGCGCGAGCAGGGCGTGCATCGTCTTCGGCGGGATCTTCGGCCAGGCCAGTTCGGCGTACTCGCTCAACGCCATCAGCAGCCACAGCGCGGTGCGGTTGTCGACCCGGGCGGCGGCGAACTGCTCGGCCATCTCGGCCGACACCACGCCGTCCTCCAGCGGCAGCTCCGCGAGCCGGTCCTCGATGTCGGCGAGCACCCGGCGGACCCGGGGCACGTACCGCTGCGGCAGCCGGTGGAGCCCGTGCCGCAGGATGAGCGCGTGCAGCACCGCGTGGTCGTCGGTCGTGCCGAGCGAGTCGACCAGCTCCGGGAACTCGTCGATCAGGTACGGGCACGAGATGATCAGTTCGGGCGGCGCGGTCGGCGAGTCGGGCAGCCGGCTCAACGCCACCCGGGTCAGCCCGCACACCACCTCGCGGGGCAACTGCGCGCCGTCCTCGGCGAGGCATTCCAGCAGGACAGTGGCGCTCGTGCTGGACACCGCCTCCGGTGACTCGACGGCGCGCGCCCACAGGCGCCGGTAGCTGCGCTCGTCGTACAGGATGAGCTGGTGCAGGGACGGCACCGGCCAGCGGCGGGTGGCCAGCGACACCAGGTCGGCGTGGAACCGGCCGGCCTCGAAGCTGTCCGGCTGCTGGCCGCGCCACGTCCGCGCGCCCGCCTGCAACTGGCCGTAGGTGGTGATGTCGCCGAGCAGCCGCGCCTCCTCGGCCGCCACGTTCACCGTCTCGCCCCGGCCTTCGCGCCGCCGCTCGGCGATGATCCGGCCGTCGGCGTCCCGGCCGAGCCAGCTGATCATCGCGAGCTGGCCCTTCTCGTCCAGTCCCGCCCGCCACAGCCGGACTGTCGACACCCAGGTCGCCTCGTCCATCAGATCGGTGTGGCGTACGCCGTCCGGTGAGACCAGCGCGGCGAGGGCGACCAGGTTGGCGGTGTACGCGGCGAGCAGCCGCACCGGGTCGTACGGCGCGGGCCGGTAGCCGTCCACGCCGGCCAGGTTGGTCCGCTGCCGGGCCTCGGCCAGCAGGCCGGCGATGGTCTCCACGATCCCGTCCAGCTCCTCCGGGTGGCGGGAGGCGAGCTCACGGGCGAAACCGACCACCGCCTCGCGCTTCACCAGCGGCTGGTGGGAGAGCAGCGCCCGGAACTGGCCGGTGTCCAGCTGGTAGCCGAAGCCGGCCGGGCTGCGGGTGTGCCGGCGCAGCACGGCCAGGCTCCGCAGCGCCCCGATGACGTACTCGGCGATCAGGAAGTCGCCGATCGTGGTGTGCAGGAACTCGTACGTGCGCCGGGCGTCCTCGCCCTGCACGTCGTCCGGGCCGTACACCACGAAGAACGCGGCGGTGACCAGCTGTTCCGGGCCGAGCACGTCGCCGAGTTCGAAGCGCGAGCCGTCTCCGGGCCCGGAGCCGAAGCAGTCCAGGTCGAGACGGAGCGCGGCCCGGTTCACCAGTTCCCGGTTGCGGTTGAACATGGCGAACGCGGTGATCGCCAGGTCGCGCCGGAGCTGGTGTTCGCGGGCCTCCCGCTCGTGGTTCGCGAGGGCGGTCGGTGCCTTCTCGCTCACCTGCCGCCTGATGAACGCGGTGAGCAGGCCGGTGAACAGGTCGGATCGGGAGATGGCGGCGCCGGGACGGCGGTCGGCCCAGTGCTCGTTGTAGTAGATCGCCAGCAGCGTGAGCAGCAACGGCTGACGGGCCAGCTCGCCGTGGGACAGCAGCTCCCGGGCGGACAGCCGGCGGTAGCCTGGCCGGTCCTCGTTCGCCGCGTTCACGGCGGTCAGCCAGGCCGTCACCTGGGCGTCGGTCAGATCCTCCAGCCGGACCAGCACTGTGCCCTGCGGCACGCTGGCGCGGTCCATCACCAGGATCCGCGACGTGATGATCGGGATGACCGAGTAGCCCAGATCCCACTGGGTCTCCTGGAACTCGGCCACCCGGTCGATGTACTGGGAGTGGGCCGTGCCGGTGACCTGGACGAGTTCGTCGAACCCGTCGAAGATCACCACGACGGTGGTGTGCTGGGTGGCCCGGCGCAGGTCCGCCCAGCGGATGCGCTCGTCCATCACCTGCTCGATCGCGGCCTCGATCTGCTCGGTCGGCGACGTGTCCCCGGACATCCGGCGCAGCGGCACCACTATCGCGGTGAACCGGCTCGCCGGCAGCCGGGCCGCGATCACCCGGGTCAGCAGCGTCTTGCCGGCGCCCGGCTGGCCGAGGAGCAGCAGCGGACGGTGCAGGCTCGCCGGGTCGGTCAGATACTCGGAGAGGAACCCGACGAGGTCACCCCGGCGCGGCTGGTCCTCCCACCAGTGCTCCCGCTCCGGTGACGTGTGCTTGCCGTACTCGGCGGCCCGGAAGTCGGGGCTGATGAACCCGCTGTCCACGTTCGGCAGCCGCAGGTGGAAGTCGACGTCCTTGATCCGCAGCAGCGGCTGCCGGAACACCGCCGCCAGCGACCCGGTGAGCCGGTCGAGCGACTCGCGGAGCAGGTCGGGCCGGTCGGCGGCCACCGGACCGGACAGCTCGTCCAGGTTGCGGTAGAGCTGCGCCAGCGCGTCCAGCCGGGCCGAGACCTCGGTGGTGAGCTTCCGGTTGTCGATCAGGTTGTGCTCGATCGCCTGCCGGATCATCCGGAACCCGAACTCGGGGAGGTCCGCGGCGAGCCGGTCGAAGCGGTCCTCGTAGTGCCACATGGCCCGGCCCACCACGCGGGAGCGCATCGACGTGAGGTCGAGCCCGCGCCGCACCGACGGCCAGGCGGCGAGACCCTCGCAGAAGGCGATGGTGGCGTCGTAGAGCTTGACGTACGCGGCCTCGACGTCCCGCCGGGTGTCGTCCATGCCGTGCACGGAGGAGGGCAGCGGGAAGTAGCCGCCGTCGATCTCCTGCGGAAGCGTGTGGTGCCGCCGCTCGGCCGGCACCATGCCGACCTTCTCCTCGTCGGTCAGTTCCAGCCTGTCGAAACCCGGCCCGACCTCGTCGCGGAAACCGTCGAAGAACGCGGAGAGGGCCAGCACGGTATGGCTGGCCTCCAGCAGCTCGTAATACGATTTACCGCCGGTTGCCCGGATGCGCCCGGCCTGGTTTCCGGTGGCGTCCCGGACGAGCTGCATGAGCGCGTTCTTCGGGCCGAGCAGCGCGAGCGCCGTACCGTGGGAGAGGGCGCCAGCGCCCAGGATCCCCGCGCTGACGACCTTGTCGGTCTCGGTGATGCGCGCGCTGCCCGGGGCCAGCAGTCGTAACGCATCTCGATAGCTGAGGCTCGAACGGCGCGGCATGCCGCCCCTTCCGCTGCTGGCGATCGGATTCTTCAAGGATAGAAACTTCAGTGACGGAAAGCTATCGATTCCTCACCGGGCGGCGGCTTTGCGACGACTTTTCCATTCATTCATCTCATTCATCTGGTAAATGCGGCCAAGGCGTACCGACCTCTATGATCGACGGGTGGACCACACACGGGTACGGCAGGCGTACGGCGCGATCGCGCCGCTCTACATCGAACTGTTCGGCACCACCGGCCACGTCCACGCGGACGACCTCGCCCTCATCGGCCGCCACCTGACCGTCCGGACCGGCCCGGTGCTCGACCTGGGATGCGGACCGGGCCACCTCACCGACCACCTCCGTTCGCTGGGCGTCGACGCCACCGGGATCGACATGGTTCCCGAGTTCGTCGCGCACGCGCGGGCGACGCATCCGGACTGCGCATACCGGCTCGGGTCACTGGACGACCTCGCCGTCCCCGACCACTCCGTCGCCGGCATCCTCGCCTGGTACTCACTGATCCACCTCCCGCCACCGGACCTCGACGGCGTGCTGGCGGAGTTCCGCCGCGCGATCGTGCCGGGTGGACCGCTCGTGGCCGGCATCTTCGTCGGTGACGAGGTGGGTGCCTTCGAGCACAAGGTCGCCACCGCGTACCGCTGGCCGGTGGACGAGTTCTCCGCCCGGCTGCGGCAGGCGGGGTTCGCGGAGGTCGAGCGTCTGACGCGCCTGAACGACGCCCACCGCCCGCACGCCGCCGTCGCGGCCGTGGCTTCCGGGGCCTGAGCGCGCACCATCGTCACCAGGCCGCAACCGAACGCGGATCGCGGGGTGACACGGCACTGTCACCGTCGGAGCATGGCCGCACGAAGGGGTACGAGGACACGCCGGGCCGTCGCGGCACCGGCCGCCGCCCTGATCGTGCTGGCCGGACTGACCTCCTGTACGCCGGAGGTGAAGGGCGTCACCGGCCTCACAGTGGACGCCCACGGCCGGCCGCACGCGGCGCTCGCCTGGTGCGCGGACCGGCCGCCCGACCTCGTGGTGCTCACCTCCGTGGCGGAGTCCGCCTCGCCCGGTGCGCCCACACCGGAGCGGCCGTACTGGCCGAGGCGGAAGTACGACGTGCCTCGCGACGCCGCAGCGCCTGCCCTCGTACCCCTTGAGGGTTTCCCGCCCGGGCCGGTGGCCGACGGGCAGGCGGCGTTCCGGGTCTCCGGCGCCACCCACGACAACAGCTTCCGCACCGAGGGCGTGGACTTCCGGATCGCCGAACTGGCCGAGCTGCGGCCGGGTTCGGTCCTGGTCACCGACTTCGACGACAGCGGGGAGGTGCTGCGAACGGTCCCGCTCGACGAGTTCACCGAAATGGGCGAGAAAGCGTGCTGACCGCTGTGTCAGGATCGGCGTTCGGAGTTCGACGGCCGGAAGGACACCATGCCCGCGTACGCCATCGCTCACCTCCAGGACGCCGCCCCTCACCCGGACATCGCCGAATACATCGAGCGGCTCCCCGGCACCCTCGCCCCGCACGGCGGCCGCTTCCTCGTGCACGCCACGCCGCACGAGGTGAAGGAGGGCAACTGGCCCGGAGCCGTCGTGATGCTCGGCTTCCCGGGCATCGCCGAGGCGCGGGCGTGGTGGGACTCGCCCGCCTACCAGGAGATCGCGCCGCTGCGCTCGCGGCACATCGAGGGCGACATCATCCTGGTCGAGGGCGTCCCCGACGACTACTCCCCGACCGGCATCGTGCAGGCGATCCGGGCGGCGGCCTCCTGAGCCGGCCTGGCCGGCGCGCCCGCGACCTGGGGATCGTCGTCGGGTCGCTGCCCACCGGGCCGCACAACGCGATCACCGATGTCCCCGGCGTCCTGGTGGGTCACACCACCGTCGACGACGGCGCCGACCTGCACACCGGCGTGACAGCGATCGTGCCGAGCGGGCTCGGCCCCGGACGGTGGACGCTGCCCGCGGCGGTGTACACCGGCAACGGCCACGGAAAGCTCGTCGGCTCGACCCAGGTGGACGAGCTCGGCGTACTGGAGTCCCCGGTCGTGCTGACCGCCACGCTGTCGGTGTTCCGGGCGGCGGACGCGCTGCTCGGGCACCTGATGGAGCGCCGGCCGGACGGGCTGTCGTTCAACCCGCTGGTCGGTGAGACGAACGACGGGCACCTGTCGGACATCCGCCGCCGCCCGATCACCGAGGAACACGTCCTGGCGGCCGTCGCGGGGGCGACCGACGGGCTTCCCGCCGAGGGCTGTGTCGGGGCCGGCGCGGGCACCACCGCCCTGGGTTACAAGGCGGGCATCGGCACCTCGTCCCGCACGGTCTGGACCGACGGCGGCACGCGGACGGTCGGCGCGCTGGTCCAGTCCAACTTCGGCGGCGTCCTCACCGCACTCGGCGTGCCGCTACCGGTCGACGAGCTGGTCCCGGCCGCCGACCGGACCGAACCACCCGGCAACTCGTGCATGATCGTGGTGGCGACCGACGTACCGCTGGACGCGCGCCAGCTCCGGCGGCTCGCCCGCCGGGCGGTGTTCGCGATGGCCCGGGTGGGTGCGTCCTTCAGCACCACGAGCGGCGACTACGCGATCGCGTTCACCACGTCGGACCAGCCGCCGATCCCGGACGGCGCGATCGATCCGGTCTTCGCCGCCGTGCTGGACGCGGTGGAGGAGGCGCTGCTCAACTCGCTGTTCACCGCCGTCACCACCACCGGTGTGGGCGGTCGTACGAGTCACGCGGTTCCCCACCGGGCCGCCGTCGAGCGGCTGGCGGCGGCGGGACGGCTCACGGCCCGGCCGTACGCCTGATCCACTGCGCCCCTCGCCGTCGGCCGTTCGGCGAGGGGCCGAGTCCGATCATCCGCCGCATCGATGCCGGTATTCCGGCAGCTGCCCACCACTTCGTCGCTTATCGCGCCGGTAAGGGCCGGTCTGTCGGCTCAGCGACACTCCCGTGCGGACACATCGCTCCACACTGCCCGCTGTGACCGAAATCCCTCCCCCGAACCCGTGGCACGGGCAGGGCCCGCCGCCTCCACCGCCTCATCAGCCCGGCATGCCGTTCGCGCCACCGCCACGGCCGTCGTGGTGGAGCCGCCAGCCCGCGGCGATCAAGCTGCTCCTCGTCAGCGGCGTCGCGGTCCTCACCTGCTGCGGCGGGCTGCTCGGCATCGGCATCGCCGCCGGCCCCGCCACCGAACCGGACAAGGCACCGGAGAAGGCTGTCGCCCAGGAGGTGCCGACCGTGGCGGCACCCACCACCACGGCCCCCGCGCCCGAGGTCAGCACCGTGTCGCCCGAGCCGTCGCCGTCACCCACCACGGCCGCGCCGACCACCGCGAAGCCCGCGTCGAAGCCGACCCCGCGCAAGACCACGAAGCCCGCCGTCTACTACAAGAACTGCGATGCCGTACGCGCAGCCGGCAAGGCGCCGCTGCTGCGCGGCCAGCCGGGGTACCGGACCGGGCTGGATCGTGACCTCGACGGCGAGGCCTGTGAGCCGGATGGCGGCAACGGCGACTCCGGCGGCGGAAGCACCGGCGGCGGCAGTTCGGGCGGCGGCAACGACCCGCGCTTCGGCACCTGCAAGGAGGCGAACGCGAACGGGTACGGCCCGTACAGGCAGGGCAAGGATCCTGAGTACTACTGGTACATCGACCGGGACAACGACGGCACTGTCTGCGAGTGACACGCGACGCCGGGGCGGACCGTGCGGTGCCGCCCCGGTGGTCACTCCACCTCGTCGTCGAATGCCCGTCGGGCGTCCTCGATCTGCGCCATGTGGGCGTCGGCCCATTCGAGCAGCACGTCGACCGGCGCACGCAGCGTCTTGCCCAGCGGGGTGATCCGATACTCGACAGCGACCGGGCGCGTCGCCACGACGTGCCGTTCCACGATGCCGTTGCGTTCCAGTCGTCGCAGGGTCGCCGTCAGCGACTTCTGCGTCACCGCCGGGATCGCGCGGCGCAGCTCGTTGAAGCGGCACGGACGCTCGCACAGCTCGTTCAGGACGCTCAGCGACCACTTGTCCAGCACCTGATCGAGCAGCTCGCGGTGCGGTGCGTCGATGCGCAGCTCGGCACCGGGGGTGGCGGTATCGCTCATGAAACCAGGTCTCCTTGAAGTGTCCTCCGTCAACTAGGTATCAATGGTAAACCTCAGTTGCCCAGTGGAGGAGCCCACATGTCAGTCACCCGTCTCAGCCCTGCCGGTCTTCAGCCGCACACGCCGTACCACCACGTGGCAGTCGCCACCGGGTCGCGCCACATCCACGTCAGCGGCCAGGTGGCACGACTGGACGACGGCTCACCCGTCGCCACCGGAGACCTGGCCGGTCAGGTCGCACAGGTGCTGCGCAACACCGGCCGCGCCCTCGCCGGCGCAGACTCGTCGTTCGAGGACGTGGTCCGGTTGACCTTCTACGTCACCGACTGGACGCCCGAGAAGATCGGGCCGTTCATGGCCGGGGTCGAGTCGGTCGCCGAGGAACTCGGGCTGCCGCAGCCGCTTCCGCCGGCGTCGCTGATCGGCGTCGACCACCTCTTCGAGCCCGACGTGCTGGTGGAGTTGGAGGCGACAGCGATCGGACACTGAGCGCCGGGGTGCCCCTACGGTCCAGGGTCAGCTGGAGTTCACCGTAGGGGCACCTGGTCGGCCACACCCACCTGAGCCGTTTTCGGTGGCCTGGCGCGGGCCACCGGGATCAGCCCGTGGTGCAGGAGCGGATCTGGGGTCTGGCGCTGCTGTTGCCGTTCATCATCGTGGTGAAGCCGAAGGTGTTGCCGCTGCCGTTGGACCGCATAGTCATCACGTAACCGGTGCTGTCCCAACTGGGGGAGCCGTTCCAGGTGGTGGAGACCCGCTGCGGCGGGGTCAGAGCCACGACCACGGTCCAGTTGCCGGCCCCCTGAACCGTCACCGAGGTGTTGTACCGGTCACCCCAGACGTTGGGGGTCGTCGCCGTCGCTGTGCACCCGCCGCTGGGAGGCGGAGTGGTCGGCGTGCCGGTCGGCGGCGGAGTGGTCGGCGGCGGAGTGCCGTCCGGGGCCACCGCTCGGCCGGTGCTCGGTGAGATCATGCCCGGACAGAGGTTGCGGCTGCTCAGGTTGGCCATGATCTGCGGAATCGCGTCGCGGGTGTTCTGAATGCCGTCGTGCATCAGGATCACCTGGCCGGCCTGGAGGCGGCCGGCGTTGGAGACGATCTGGCCGACGCTGGCGCCGTTCCAGTCCTGGGAGTCGACGTCCCAGATCACCTGGCGCAGGCCGAGCGACGAGGCGACCGACTGGAGGGTCGAGTTGGTCTCCCCGTAGGGCGGGCGGAACAACTGCGGCCGCACGCCGGTCGCCGACTGGATCGCCGAGTTGGTCTGGGAGAGGTCCGACTGCATCTGGCTCTGGCTCATCGAGGTCATGTGCGCGTGGTTCCAACTGTGGTTGGCCACCCACATGCCCGCGTCGACCTGGGCCCGCGCGGCGGACTGGTTGCTCTGCACGTTCTGCCCGACGTTGAACATGGTCGCCCGTACGCCGTTCGCGCGCAGCACGGACAGCAGTGCGCTGGTGCTGCCGGTCGGCCCGTCGTCGAAGGTGAGGCCGACGTACCCGTTGCAGACGGCGGCGCTGGACGGAGTGGCGGCGACCGCGAGACCGGCGGCAATCAGCGCCACGGTGGAGGCGAGCACTGCCAACCGGACGGTGAGACGCGATGTTCGGGGGGTGGACGGGCGGCGGAAGCCGCCGATGCTGGCGTACATGCGCAGGTCCTCCTCGGGACGGGTGACACCTGACGACGCATGGCTTTAATCGACAGAGATTGATGTTGCCGGCGCTCGGAGTATCGCAGCGGCGTTTCGAACACGTCAACGATTTTCCGGAAGTTTTCCGGAAGTACGTACCTGGACGACGTGCCGGAATCCCTCGACGAGGCCCGTGCCCGGCTGTTCACCGTCGCGCATCAGCGAGGGGCCAGTAGATCCCACCGTGGCTCCCACAGCCGCGCCGAACTCGCCGAAGACGGATACGAGAAAGCCCCCGACCTCGCCATTTCGGCTGGTCGGGGGCTTCTCCCTGTACTGTGCGCCCGAAGGGACTCGAACCCCTAACCTTCTGATCCGTAGTCAGATGCTCTATCCGTTGAGCTACGGGCGCCTGGTGCTCGGCCAGTCTACACAACCGGCTTTCGCGCGGAGACTCCGGGATTCGAACCCGGGAGGGGCTTTAAGACCCCAACCGCATTAGCAGTGCGGCGCCATAGACCAGACTAGGCGAAGTCTCCCTGGTGACCCACGAGGTCACCGCGCCCGAGGATACAGGTCCGTACCCGCCCGGGGCAAAGCGACTATCGGACCGGCCGCTCCGACCGCGTTTTCGTCGTGTGCCAGATCACGCCCACGGCTACGCTCCATCGATATGCAGGAGCAGCCGCCGAGCGATCCGCCCCGTCGCGAGCCCGCCCCCAAGGCCCGGCGGAGCCGCTCCCCACGACCGACGTTCAACCCACCGACACCGGAGCCCGCCGCGGAGAACGCGACGAGCGACACACCGCCGCCCCGGCGTCCGCGCCGGGCGGCGCCCACTGTCGTCTTCCAGCCGCCGACGCCGGCCGCCGACGCATCGCCGGCGCCGCGCCCGCGCCCGGCCGCCGACCGTTCGCCGGCCGATCCGGGTACGCCCGGCGAGCACGCCGCTCCGAAGGCTTCGGTCGACGGCCCGGGTACGCCGCCGAAAGAGCAGATCGCCTCGGGGACGTCCACGACTCCCTCGGGCACGACTGCCGCAGAGCCGTCGCCGAGCGCCGGGGAGGGCACGCTCCCGGCCGATGAGAGGCCCGTCACAGCAGAGCAGCAGCAAGCCACCGAGCCTCCGGCCGGGCCGGTCTCCCCACCGGCCGGGGAGGAAACACCGAAACGGGCGCGCCGCGCTCCCGCCGCCAAGAAGGCCGCCCCGGTCGCGAAGAAAGCGGCCCCAGTTGTGAAGAAGGCTGCGCCGGCGGTCAAGAAGGCCACTCGGAAGGCGTCGCCTCCGAAGCAGGAGACGGCGATCAGCACGACGGAGCCCACACCCACCGAACGGCAGCCCGACAGCACCGAGCCGGTCACGGCGGAGCGTCCCGTCACCGCACCTTCGCCCGGACGGACCCGCCGGACCACGAAAGCCGCCCCGTCGGCGGCGATGGCGATCCCGGCAACGGCGAGTCCAGCCGCCGCCGACACCACGACACCCCACGCGGAGCAGTCCGACGAGCCGACGCACGGCACGGTCGTCGAGCGGGCACCCGCACAACCCGACGTCGCGCGTACCCCGATGGAGGGCTGGCGGGCGGTGGGGCCGCAGCTGCGCGACCACCCCGGGTTCGCGCCGGAGCTGCTGGCCCTGGCGGCGGTCGACGCGCTCGGGCCGCGGGCCGCGGCCTGGGTGGAGCAGGTCCGGCGGGCCTACCCGGAGGCGGACGCCGACGGGGTGGCTCGGCTGGCGACGCGGCGGTTCGTCCGGATGGCCGGTACGGGTGGGGCGCTCGCGGCGGGCGCCGGGCTGTTCGCGCCGGTCGCGGAGCTGGCGACGGTGCTGTGGACGCAGGCGAACCTGGTGCTGCATCTGGCAGCGGCGTACGGGCGGGATCCGGCGCATCCGGATCGGGCGGCCGAGCTGCTGGTGCTCACGTTGGTGCACCCGGACGACGGCACCGCGCGGGCGGCGCTGGCGGCGGCTCGGGCGGCTGATGCTCCGGCGGAGGGTCCGTGGGGGCGCGTGGTGGAGGCGGCCTGGCGGCTGGCGACGCCGGTGGCCGCGCAGGCGGGTGGCTGGCTCGGGCTGCGGTTGGCCGCCCGGTTGCTGCCGGGCGCGGCGGCGCTGGCGGCCGCGACCGGCGGTACGGCGACGGCCGAGCGGGTGGCCGCGCGGGCGGTCGCCCGGTATCGGGCGTGATCGGCACCAGTTCGGCGAGCCGGCGCGGTCAGAGCCAGTCGAACCAGGACTTCGGCAGCATCGCGTAGCCGACGAACGCGAAGATGTCGAGCAGCGTGTGCGCGACGATCAGCGGGGCGACCCGGCGGGTACGCAGGTAGAACAGCCCGAAGATCACGCCCATGACGGCGTTGCCGACGAACGCGCCGAAGCCCTGGTAGAGGTGGTACGAGCCGCGCAGCAGCGCACTCGTGGCGAGCACCGCGCCGATCCGCCAGTTGAGCTGCCGCAGCCGGGTGATCAGGTAGCCGACCACGATCACCTCCTCCAGCACGGCGTTCTGCACGGCGGCGAGGATCAGCACCGGCACCGTCCACCAGAGGTCCGGCAGCGCGGCCGGGACCAGCGTGGCGTTGAGCCCGAGCTGCGCCGCCGCCCAGAACAGCGCCAGCCCGGGCAGGCCGATGAGCGCGGTCAGGCCCGCGCCCCGGGCCAGGTCGGAGGCGGGCCGACGGAAGTCGACGCCGAGCGTCCGTGCCGGGTCGCCGGGGTCGCGCGCCAGCAGGTGTACGGCGAGCAGTACCGGCAGCAGCGCGAAGACGATCCCGAGCAGCTGGTACGTGAGGTCGAGGTACGGCCGGGCCGACGCGGAGGTGTTCAGCGCGGCGGTCTGCTTGGACAGTCCGCCGGTCGCGGTCAGCTTCGCGATCAGCGAGACGAGCGCGTACACGGCCGACTGGCCGAGGGACAGACCGAGCACGAGCAGCGTCTCGGTGCCCAGCATCCGGCGGGAGACCGGACGGGCCAGCTCGTCAACCGTCACCGGACCATGAAAGCACTTCGGCGACCGGGCCGGACGGTCGCACAGCCTGTGCGACCGGCGTACACGCTCCGTGGACATTCTATGCGGGCCGATCCGCCCGTACGGAGAAGGAGCGTGCCCCTGTGGAGAACTTCGCGCGGCTGCTGAAGGAGAGCTGGACCCTGGTCGAGGAGCACCGGGAGCGGCTCAGCGGTCACTTCTACGCCCGGCTGTTCCTCCTCGACCCGGAGCTGCGCAAACTCTTCCCGGTGCAGATGAACGGCCAGGGGGACCGCATCCTGGAGGCCATCGTCACTGCGACCCAGACGGTGGGCGACCCGGAGAGCTTCGACGAGTACCTGCGCGCGCTGGGCCGCGACCACCGCAAGTACCACGTGTCGGCCGAGCACTACGCGACGATGGGCGTCGCGCTGCTCGACGCGCTGCGCAGCACCGCCGGGGACGGCTGGAACCTGGAGTACGACCAGGCGTGGCGGGAGGCGTACGCCGGCATCAGCGAGCGGATGCTGGCCGGCGCGGAGGCGGACGAGAACCCGCAGTACTGGCACGCCGAGGTGCTGACGCACGAGCGGCACGGCCCGGACACGGCGGTGCTGACCGTCCGCGCGCTCCAGGATCCGCTGCCGTGGCGGGCCGGCCAGTACGTGAGCGTGGAGGTGCCGCGCTACCACCCGCGGGTGTGGCGGACGTACTCGGTGGCGAACGCGCCGAACGAGGAGAACGTGCTGGAGTTCCACGTCCGGACGCCACCGGGTGCGGCCGGTTGGGTGTCCGGCGCGCTGGTGCGCCGTACCAAGCCGGGTGACCTGCTGCGGGTGGCCGCGCCGATGGGTTCGATGACGCTGGACCCGGAGTCCACCCGGGACGTCCTCTGCGTGGCCGGCGGGGTCGGCCTGGCGCCGATCAAGGCGCTGGTGGAGGAGCTGACCCGGGTCAACCGGACCCGCTGGGTGCACGTCTTCTACGGCGCGCGCCGCCCGGACGAGCTGTACGGGCTGCCCGGCCTGGAGGACCTCGTCGCGTCCCACCCGTGGTTGTCGGTGACGCCGGCGTGCAGCGAGGACCCGGACTTCGGCGGCGAACTCGGTGACGTCTCCGAGGTGGTCACCCGGTACGGCCCGTGGACCACGCACGACTGCTACGTCTCCGGCTCGGCCGCCATGGTCCGGGCCACCCTGCGGGCGCTCGCCGCCGACGACGTCCCGCCCGACCACATCCGGTACGACACGTTCGGCAACCTCTGAACCTTGCTCCCCCCGAGCCGGGTCGCGTGCCCCCGCCCCCTGGGGCACGCGACCCGGCCCCCCGTTTCTCAGTAACGCCAGGGGGTGCCGGTCTCGCGGTACTCCTCCACGGGCACGAGCGGCACGCCGGGTGCCATCCGGTCGACGTAGAGCCGCCCCTCCAGGTGGTCGATCTCGTGTGCGACCAGCCGCGCCATCGCGTACTCGTAGGACGTGATCACCCGGCTGCCGTCCCACAGGGCGTGCTCAACGTCGATGCGCAGCGGCCGGGGCACCAGGCCGCGGTGGTCGAAGAAGGACAGGCAGCCCTCGTACTGCTCGTCGGTCTCGGTGGCGGCGTCCACCACCCGGGGGTTGAGCAGCACCACCGGGTCGGCCGCCCGGTCGGCCGGGCGCACGAGCGCCGCTGACCAGCCGATGCCGAGCTGGGGCGCGGCGAGGCCGACGCCCTTGCTGAACGGGTGCAGCTCGTCCAGGCGGACCAGCATCGCGGCGAGCCGGTCGATCACCTGCCGGGCGTGCTGTTCGTCGGCCGGCAGGTCGAACTGGCGGGCCCGCTGCCGCAGCAGGTCGTCGCCGCGCTGCACGATGCCCACGGCCCGCATCCGGTCGCTGGCCCGTACCCGGGCGCCGCCGGTGGGCGCGCTGTCCGGTTCGGCGTCCGGCTCGGGGCTGCGGAACCGCCACTGCATCCGGTAGCGGGCGTTCAGCGGCGGGTCGTCGGTCCCCCAGTCGAAGACCACCCGGCCGCCGTCCGCCGAACGCTGGATCGGGGTACGCAGCGGCCCCTCCTCCGCCGACAGCGAGGTCTCCGCGCCCCACACCTTGGGGTCGAGGTCCGCGGGCAGGTCGAGCCGCACCGCCAGGTGCCGGGTGGGCAGGCGTACGGCCCGTTGGAACCAGGGGCCCCACTTGTCCCGGCCGACGCGGTACGCGTACTCGATGGTGACCCGGTCGCCGGGGTAGAGCGGGAAGCGTCCCTCGTCGTTCTCGAACAGCAGCCAGATCTCCTTGAACGCGTCCCGGTCGTGTTTGGCCCGCCAGTGCATCGGCTCGCGTCCGTTGCCGTCGTCCCGGTACGCGGTGAGCTGCAGCTCGGCGAAGGTCAGCGGGTGTTCCCGGTGGTGCCGGTTGGAGCGGCCCGGGTCGTTGGGGTAGCGGTCGACGGCGACCCGGACCAGGTAGCGGGTGACCGGTTCGGTGCCCGCGTTGTACAGCTCCCGCCGGATCGCGCAGTGGTAGCCGTCCCCGGTGTGGGTGAGCGTGGCCATCTCCCGTTCCACCACGAGGCCGGTCCCCGGGGGCAGCCACTGGCCGGGCACGGGCGGGTCGCGGTGCGCGGCGCCGGTCCGGCCGTGCCGCAGCTCGTCGTACTCCCGGAAGCGCTGCCAGATCGCGCCGCTGGCCTCCAGGACGGCCTCGGCCCGGCGGGCGAAGTCCTCGGTGGGCCGGTGCCGGCGCCCTTCGACGTGACTGACGTAGGACGGGTCGAAGCCCATCATCGTGGCCAGTTGCTTCTTGGACAGCCCTCGGCCGGTCCGGTGCCGGGCGAGTTCGGCCGCGAACGAGTCCGCGGCACGCTCGATCGGTGAGGTCGTCATCAGCTTCCTCGTACGCGGGAAGACCATTTTCACGTTGAGTGGCCGAACGTGTACGGAAACTGCCTCGTATTCGACACTCACCTTGACTTTTCAGCGGCGTACGTCGATCCTTACGCCGTCTGCCGCCGGTTCTCCGGCGGCGTTTTTCGTCTCCGAGGCCGGGTAGTACGCCACGGCCGTGGAGTGACGGGGACCTCCCCGCGATACCGCGGCACCACTTCCCCTCCCGCCGGGAAGGTGGTTAGGCTAGCCTTAGCTTGGGTCGACGGCACGCGCCGACCGCAGGGCGACAGGACAGGGGACGGCCAGGTGACTGCGGTGATGCCGGGGCGCGACGCCGCCACCCCGCTCGCCCCTGTGACAGCGACCCTGCGCGCCATGTTCGGCACCGACGACCTGCCCGGGCTCGCACCCGGCCTGCTGGTCCACGACGAGCTGGACCGCTGGTCCCCGGCCACCCGGCTGATCGACGGCACGCTGCTGTCCGAGTTCCTGACCGCCGCCGGCCGCCGCTGGGGCGGCACCCCGCACGCGTGCGCCGCGCTGGCCTGGAAGTCCTACAGCTACTGGACCGCGCTACCCGCGGTGCTCGGCTGGGCGTCCGCCCGCCGGGTGCCGCTGCTCGACCCGGCCGACGTGCTCGTGCACTTCGAGGACCACCACCAGCTCCTCACGCTGGGGCTGCGCGCCTCCACCCCGGTGGCGGTGCTGCCGAGCGACCCGCTGGCCCTCGCCGGCGCTCCGGGCGTACTGGTGGTCCCGGACGAGGCGGCGCTGCTCGGCGCGCTGCGCGCGTCCCTGCTCGACGCCCACTTCGCCCCGCTGATCGGCGCCATCCAGGGCGAGGTCCGGATCGGCACCCGTACGCTGCTCGGCTCGGTGGCCTCCGGCATCGCCCACGGCATCCTGCGCGCGTCGGACGCGCTGCCCGGCTCGGCCACGGCGGCCGTCGGCACGCTGCTGGACGCGCTCGACCTGAGCGACCTGGTCGAACTGGTGCCCGGCCCGGCCGGCGAGCCGACTGTGCAGCGGCGCACCTGCTGCCTGGCGTTCACGCTGCCCCGGCCCAAGGTGTGCCAGGGCTGCTGCGTCCGCCAGGGCTGACCGCTCACTCGACCAGCGGCCGGACGTCCCACAACCACACCCCGCCGGTACGCCTCGGCGTGATCCCGCTCAGCTCCGTCATCGCCCGGCGCAGCGCGTCGGCCTGCGGCAGCCGGGGGTCGAGGAGCACCGCGCCGGCCCGCCAGTAGCGCAGGTCGTCCACGGCGGCCACCCGGTCCTGCGGCGTGATCGGCGGGACCGCGTCGGTGCGCCGTACCGTCTCGAAGAACGTGCTGGTGGGACGCGGCGGCGCGGTGAAGAGGGCGATCCGGTCCCCGCCTGGGCGGGTGTCCGGATAGAGGAAGTAGCCGCGGGCCAGCGGCATGTCCAGCCGGGTCTCGGCGGACCAGCGCAGCGGGACCGCGTACGTGGTGTCGGGCAGCGGCAGCGTGACGATGCTCCGCCCGCCGGCGACGTAGGGACGCCAGGCACCGGAGGTGACGAACGTCGGAGTCGGATCGAGGCGCTTCGCGGGCAGCGGGGTGGGCAGGATCGGCAGCAGCGCCATGGCGAGCACTGTGACGGTGGCGAACCGGATCTGGTCGCGCGCGTCCGGGTGCCGTACGGCGAGCCGCCGGGCCCGGTCGGCACCGAACGCGAGCAGCACGCCGATGATCGGGGTGAGCGCGAGCGACCAGCGGGTGGGCACCACCGAGTGCAGGACCGGCAGGTTCTCCAGCGCGGCCCAGGGGCCGGGGATGCCGGTGTCCCGCCCGTCGTAGCGGATCTCCCGGCCGAGCGAGAAGAGTACGAACACGAGCCCGACCGCTGCCAGCCCGAGCACCACGGCGTTGCGGCGCAGCCACCAGACCAGCGCGATCACCAGGATCACCAGCGGCCAGCCGAAGAACGCGTTCTCCTCGGTGGCGTTCTTCACGAGCGGTTCGCTGCCCCGGGCGTCGCCCGCCACCGACTCCCGCGACCAGGCCACGTACGCGGCGAGGTCGGTGGAGTAGCCCCGGATCAGCGTGGAGAGCCCGCTGTACGCGCCGGGGCCGAAGAACTGCACCCAGAGCGGGTACGCGAGCAGCGCCCCGGCGACCGTCGCGGCGACCCCGAGCCCGGCGGCGAACGGGCGGGCCGCCGAGCGCAGCGCGGGACGGCCGAGCGCCAGCGCGAGCACCACCACGCCGAGCCCGATGGCGGTCATCAGCAGGATCTCCAGGTTGAGGAACGCCTGCCAGACGATCACCAGGCCGAGCAGGACGCCGTTGCGCAGCCACCGGCCGGGTTCGGCCAGGCGCAGCGTCCGCCAGATGATCAGCGGCACCACGTACTGGCTGACGATGTTGGGGTGCGAGTTGGCGTGCGAGATCATCGCCGGCGCGAACGCGCAGAAGGCGGCACCCAGCCAGGCCGGACCGCGGGACTTCACGACAACTCGGGAGAGCAGGAAATACCAGGACACGCCGGTGGCGGCGAGCCCGAGAGTGAGGAAAATCAGAAGGGACCAGCGCGGGCCTGCCCAGAGCGTTATCGGGGTCAGCGGCAATGAAACGGATAATACGGACGTATTAGCCATGAGATTGACGACATCCGGCACATTCATCCGGTCCGAGGTGAACGGATAGGCGAAATCAGTGACGACGCGAGCACCATGCGCCATCATCCATTCGAATTGCGCCTGATCTGTCCGATTGTCCCGGACGCCATTGCGCGGATCGACCCAGAGCCGGGCGGTGACCCAGAACGCGAGCAGCACGAAGCTGAGCACGGCGAGCGCGTCGATCCGCCCGCCCCGCCCCGATTTGGCCGCACTCGCGTCGCTTTCCGGAGTAGTCATGACATTTCAGAGCGTAGTCAGGGTATGACGGGCACGTGCAATGTTCCGGGGAATCACGTACTATGTGCCGAGTTCGCCGACCGCCGAACAGGCACCCCTCCGGATCACAATTCGGCCCCCCTCCGTCCCCCGATTTCCCCCTCAGCCATCCAGATGGTTGACTCTGACGGTCCAGGCGCGGGTCAGTCATATCGTGAGGAATCGACGCATGGCAGAAATCACTGGGGATCAGCGCGTCCAGTCCGAGGTGCTCGAAGGCCTGGCGACGGCTGTCAACCACCGGCAGTGGTTCGTCGAGCTGGCGGTGCCCTACCTCGGTGACAACCCGATCGAGATCGGCAGCGGCCTCGGCGACTACGCCTCCGCCTGGGCCGCGTACGCACCCCGGATCACCGCCACCGAGGCCGACCCGGACCGGCTGATCCAGCTCAAGGAGCGGCTGTCCGACCACCCGGGCGTCGAGGTCCGGCAGATGCTGCTCCCGCACCACGAGCGCGGCGACTACAGCGCGGCCGTCTCCTACAACGTGCTGGAGCACATCGACGACCACGTGGGCGCGCTGCGCAGCATGCGGGACCTGGTCCGCCCCGGCGGCGCCGTGGTCATCATCGTGCCGGCGTTCCAGTTCGCCATGAGCCCCGCCGACATCGCCACCGGCCACGTCCGTCGCTACACGAAGAAGACGCTCGCCGCGGCGATGACCGAGGCGGGCCTCACCGTCGAGCGGATCCACTACGCCAACGCGCTCGGCCTGATCGGCTACTTCATGGCCACCAAGGTCTTCCGGCTGATGCCGAAGGAGGGCCCGATGGTGAAGGTCTACGACACCCTCGTGCTGCCAGTCACCAAGGCCGCCGAGCAGCGCGTCCGGCCGCCGTTCGGCCAGTCCGTCTTCGCCGTCGCCCGCGTGTAAGGAAGGGCCCCTTGTTAACAGACGTCTGTTAACAAGGGGCCCTTCCTTACACCTCACTCCTTGATCTGGTACGTCGGGCGGATGACCGCCCGGGCCAGGGTGTGGAACGCCAGATTGAAGCCGACGAAGGCCGGGCTGGCCCCGGCCGGGATGTCGAGGCGGTCCACGTCCACCGCGTGCACCGCGAACACGTACCGGTGCGGGCGGTCCCCGGCCGGCGGCGCCGCACCGCCGTAGCCGGTGTCGCCGTAGTCGTTGCGGGCGCTGAACGCGCCACCCAGGTCGGCCTCACGCACGCCGGTGGGCAGCTCGGTGACGGAGACCGGCACGTTCACCAGCACCCAGTGCCAGAAGCCGCTGCCGGTCGGGGCGTCCGGGTCGAAGCACGTGACCACGAAGCTCTTGGTCTCGGCCGGGAAGCCCGACCAGGACAACTGCGGTGAGATGTTCTCGCCGCCGGTGCTGCCGTGCGCGTACCGCGCGTCCATCGGCTCGCCGTTGTGCACGTCGTCGCTGGTCAGGTCGAACGACGGCACCGTCGGCAGCAGCTCGTACGGGTCCGGGGCGATCGGTCGTTCCAGGGTCATCGAAACGGTCCTTCCGGGTACGCGAATGTCCTGCGCCCCTTCATACCCCGTTGTCCGCGCCACCGTCCTGTCGGCGCACCATCTCGTTGATCCAGACCGGCGCGTACGGCGACGTGCATCCCGGCGGCGTCGGATAGTCCTTGAGCACCCCGAGCCGCTCGCCGATCCCGATCGCGCGGTCCCGGTACGCAGGGTGCTCGATCCCGATCTGCGCCAGGCAGTGGTTCATCGCCCACTGGAGGCGCTCCGGCGCGCCCGCCATCTCCGCCTCGATCACGTCGAGCAGGCCGGCCAGGTCCAGCCCGTCCGGATTCCGTGCCACCCGCTCGGTGGTCAGCGCCCAGCCGGCGCTCGCCACCACCGGATCCCTGTCGGCCGACCAGGCCAGGCGCAGTGGCTCGGCGTGCGGGCTCTTCTTCACCACATAGTTCACGAGCCAGTCGTGCACCTTCGGCGTACGCGCCTCGCGCAGCATGGCGTCCAGCTCGTCCCGCCCGTACGCCTTCGGCCGGCAGATCAGCATCGCGAGCAGCCGGGCCGCGCTGTCGCCGGTCGCCCACAGCTCGCGGGCCAGCTCCTGCTGCGTCTTCAGCCGCTTTGCGACCGCCCGCAGCTTGCCCAGGTTGACCCCGTGATCGTCACCGTGGCGCTCGTTCACCGCACGGATCTTCGGATCATCGAGCGCGGCCAGCTCGGCCGTCACCTCAGCCACAGTCGTCGTCTCCGCCACCAGGGCCTCCCGCCGTCGCCGCACCCCGCAGCCTACGACCGGCCCGACGCTCCCGCTGTTCCGCCGCCCCGCCGTTACTCCTCGGCCGCCCTGCCGTGCCGTTCGCGGTGCAGATCGACGGTCTGGTGCTCGGCGCCCCAGGAGAAGGAGCATCTCCTGTTACGGCTTCTTCCCCCACGATGCCCCGCCAGCGGACAACGCCCGCCTTGGAGGATGGGCTGAGCTGCGTGAAGGGAGATCAGCTACTGGCGGAGGGTGTGGGATTCGAACCCACGAAGACATCGCTGCCTTACCGGTTTTCAAGACCAGCGCCATCGGCCACTAGGCGAACCCTCCCGGCACGCCCCCGAGGGGTGCGCGACCGGGGACCAGTCTGCCACGAACCCCGAACCGGGCAAGCCGCCGTCCCACCTCCCTTGCGCGAATGTGTGCGTGCAGGAGAGCCCGGCAGTGGTGCTGATCAGCGGAATCATGGCAGCCGGCAGGTCCACAGTGGCTGAAGGGCTGGCGTGGCGGCTGCCCCGTGCGGTGCACCTGCGCGGCGGCGTGTTCCGCCGCATGATCGTCAGCGGACCTGCCGGTCATGATCGGCCGGATCCGGCACCGGCCGGTGGCCGTGGTGGTGCTCGCGCCGCGCCCCGAGGTGGTCGCCGCCCGCGAGCGGGACCGGTCGAAGAAGGGGTACGGCGACTGGCCGGTGGCGGACCTGGACGCCGGGTTCCGCGCCGACACCCCCCGGATCGGGCTCTGGCTGGACACCTCCGGCCAGACCCCGGAGGAGACGGTGACGGAGATCCTCGCCCGCGCGTGGACCGACGGGCAGATCGGGTAAGACTGAGTCATGCGCGCGATCACGATCAGCGAACCCGGCGGACCCGAGGCGCTCGTCTGGACCCACGTGCCGGATCCGGAGCCCGGTCCCGGCGAGGTGATCGTGGAGGTGCGGGCCAGCGCTGTGAACCGGGCCGACCTGTTGCAGCGGCAGGGGCACTACCCGCCGCCGCCGGGCGCGTCCGCATACCCCGGTCTGGAGTGTTCGGGGACGGTGCGTGCGCTCGGTCCCGGCGTGACCGGCTGGTCGGTGGGCCAGGAGGTCTGCGCGCTGCTCGCCGGCGGCGGCTACGCCGAGCAGGTCGCGGTGCCGGCCGGGCAGTTGCTGCCGGTGCCGGCCGGGGTGGACCTGGTCGACGCGTCTGCGCTGCCGGAGGTGGCGTGCACGGTCTGGTCGAACGTGGTGGACCTGGCCCGGCTGGCCGAGGGGGACACGCTGCTGGTGCACGGCGGCGGCAGCGGGATCGGGACGTTCGCGATCCAGCTCGGCGTGGCGCTCGGCGCGACTGTGGTGGTGACCGCGCGCTCGGCCAAGCACGACCGGCTGCGTGAGCTGGGCGCCGCGCACACGATCGACTACCGCGAGCAGGACTTCGTCGACGAGGTACGCCGGGTCACCGACGGCCGGGGCGCCGACGTGATCCTGGACATCATGGGCGCGTCCTACCTGCCCCGGAACGTGGCGGCGCTGGCGAGCGGCGGGCGGCTCGTGGTGATCGGCATGCAGGGCGGGCGCAAGGGCGAACTCGACCTGGGGATGCTGCTGGCGAAGCGCGCGGCGGTGCACGCGACCGCGCTGCGGTCCCGCCCGGTGGAGGGGAAGGCGGCGATCGTCCGGGGCGTACGCGAGCAGGTGTGGCCCCTGGTGGAGGCGGGCCGGATCCGGCCCGTCGTGCACGCCCGGGTGGACATGGCTGACGCCGCCGCCGCGCACCGCCTGGTGGAGACCAACGACCACCTGGGCAAGGTGCTTCTGGTCCGGTAGGGGTCAGCCCTGGCCGGGACGCGGGAGCATGAGGCGCGGGCCGGGGCCCTCGGCGGCGAGCGAGTCCTCCGGGTTGTAGAGCGTGCAGCGCTGCAAGGACAGGCAGCCGCAGCCGATGCAGCCGTCCAGGTCGTCGCGGAGCTTGCCGAGCAGCCGGATCCGCTCGTCCAGCCGGTCCCGCCAGGCGCGGGACAGCGCGGCCCAGTCGTCGGGCGTGGGGGTACGCCCCGACGGCAGCGAGTCGAGCGCCGCCCGGATCTCCTCCAGCGACACACCCACCTGCTGGGAGATCCGGATGAACGCGACCCGGCGCAGCTCGGTACGGGCGTAGCGGCGCTGGTTCCCGCCGGTGCGGGCGGCGTGGATCAGGCCGAGCCGCTCGTAGTAGCGCAGCGCCGAAGGGGCGACACCACTGCGGTCGGCGAGCTGCCCGATGGTCAGTGTTGCTTCGTGCATCACACGGCCTTGAGTTGAAGTTCGCTTCAAGTCCGAGGCTATCGGTATGACGACGACCACCGCCACCGACCTGGGCGCGCTCCTGGACCGGGTACGCGCCGGCCGCGAGTTCGGCGCCAACGTGTACTCGACGCTCGACGTGCTCCAGGTGCTCTACGACCGGGTGCTCCGGGTCACCCCGGCCACCGTTGCCGAACCGGACCGGGACCGCTTCCTGCTCTCCAAGGGCCACGCGGTCGCCGGGTACTACGCGCTGCTCGCCGCCCGCGGTTTCCTGCCGGCCGAGTGGCTGGACGACCAGGGCGGCCCGGCGAGCCGGCTCGGCGACCACCCGGACCGGACGCTGGTGCCGGGGGTGGAGATCGGTTCCGGTTCACTGGGCCACGGGCTCGGGCTGGGCGTGGGCACCGCGCTCGGGCTGCGGGCCCAGGGCCGCACCGGACCCCGGGTGTACGTGCTGCTCGGCGACGCCGAACTGGACGAGGGCTCCAACCACGAGGCGATCGCGTACGCGGGCGCGACCGGGCTGGGCAACCTGACAGCGATCGTGCTGGACAACCGCTCGGCCACATACGGCTGGCCGGGCGGCGCGGCGAGCCGGTTCACGGTGAACGGGTGGAGCGCCGCCACAGTCGACGGGCGCGACCACGACGCCCTGCACGCCGCCCTCACCGGGCACGACGATCACCGGCCGCACGTCGTCGTCGCGGTCGTCACGGACGGGGAGTGAGCATGACCAGCACCATGCGGGACGCGTTCGTCACCAGCACCGAGGAGGTGCTCGCCGATCCGCGGACGACAGTCGTGCTCGCCGACATCTCCGCCGCCGCGTTCGAGCCGGCCGCCGCCCGGTACCCGGACCGGGTGATCAACGTGGGCATCCGGGAACAGTTGATGATCGGGGTGGCCGGTGGGCTGGCGCTGACCGGGCAGCGGCCGGTCGTGCACAGCTACGCCCCGTTCCTGGTCGAGCGGGCGTACGAGCAGATCAAGCTGGACCTCGACCACCAGGACGTCGGCGCGGTGCTCGTCGGCATCGGCGGCTCGTACGACCGGGCGGCGGCGGGACGCACCCACCTCGGGCCGGCGGACGTGGCACTGCTGGACACGCTGGACGGCTGGACAGTGCACGTACCGGGGCACCCGGACGAGGTCCGGCCGCTGCTGCGCGACGTGGTGTGCGGGCAGGACTCGGCGTACCTGCGGTTGTCCGTCCGGACCAACGCGCAGGCGTACCCGCAGGCGGGTGACCTGCACGTGGTGCGCGACGCCGGGCCGGGCGCTCCGCTGCTCGTCGCGGTCGGTCCGGTGCTGGACGCGGCGGTGGCGGCGACGGCCGACCGGCCGGTCACTGTGGCCTACACCCACCGGCCGCGACCGTTCGACACGGCCGGGCTGCGGGCGCTCGCCGGGACCGAGGTGATCCTGGTCGAGCCGTACCTGGCGGGCACGTCGGCGCGGGTGGTGTCGGAGGCGCTGGCCGACCGGCCGCACCGGCTGCTCGCGCTCGGGGTGGGCCGCAAGGACCTGCGCCGCTACGGCAGCGCCGAGGACCACGAGCGCTGGCACGGCCTGGACGCCGCCGGGCTGCGCCGCTCGGTCGACGCGTTCCTCACCTGAGCGGGCCGGACACGGCGGAACCCCGCGACCTCGGTTCGTGCCGGGGTCGCGGGGTTCCGTCGATTCAGGCTCAGTGCGCGGCGGCGGGACCGGCCGGGCGGCGGCGGGCGCGCTCGCGGGCCAGGATCCAGATCGCCTCGACGCCGTCCTTCCAGGTGATCTTCTTGCCCTCCTCGCGACCCCGGGCGCGGTAGCTGATCGGCACCTCGTACGGGCGGATGCGGCGGCGCAGCAGCTTGCCGGTGACCTCCGCCTCCATGCCGAAGCCCCGGGAGCGGACCTGGAGCGAGCGGTACAGCTCCAGCGGCATCAGCTTGAAGCAGGTCTCCAGGTCGCCGATGTAGGAGTTGTAGAGCACGTTCGCGGCGAGCGTGACGCCCTTGTTGCCCATCACGTACCAGAAGCTGTACGAGCTGTGGCTCCCGAAGGTCCGATTGCCGTAGACGACAGTCGCCCGGCCGTCGAGCACCGGCTCCAGCAGGCGCGGGATGTCCTGCGGGTCGTACTCCAGGTCGGCGTCGAGGATGACCATGTACTCGCCCTCGGCGCTGTCGACAGCCGTCTTGATGGCCGCGCCCTTACCGGCGTTGCGCTGGTGGGTGATCACCCGCAGTCGGGCGTCGTCCACGCGGCCGAGGATCTCACCGGTGCCGTCCCGGCTGCCGTCGTCCACGACGACGAGCTCGATCTCGCAGGGGTAGTCGACTGCCAATGCCTGCTTCAGGGCATCCGCGATACGTTCTTCCTCGTTGTAGACCGGCATGAGGATCGAGAGCTTCACGGAATCTCCACGGAGGCGATGGCAGGTCGGGGCATAGCGTAGCCTGGCACATTGCTCAGGTCACGACAGCCCAGGCACCCTATTCCTGGCGAAGTGGCACCACCACGAGCCGGGCCACGCTCTTGTCGCCGTCCTTCGCGCCGGCCACCCCGACCGTCGTACCGATCTTGATGTCGGTCGATCGGATCGTGGTCCGCCGCTCGACCACCCGCAGTTTCTCGCCGAACGTCCACGTCGCGGTGAAGCCGTCGGTGGACTTCACGGTCATCGACCTGCCGTCGATCGCGGTCACCTCGCCGCGCTGGACCGCGACGGTCTTCGTACCGCCGTCCCTGGTCCGGACCACCGCCTCGCCGTGCAGCGTGTTGCGCCGCAGCAGCACCCGGGCGCGGTGCCGCTTGTGCCCGTCCTTCGCCCGCTCGCCCTTGCCGTCCGGCCCGGCCTGCGGCGTGCCGGAGGGTGCCGGGGCGGCGACCGGATCCACGTCCAGTTCGTCGGCGTCGACGCCGAGCGCGGCGAGCGCCTGGCCGTCCACGCCCAGGGCGGCGCTCACCTCGACCGCGTCGTCCGGCGCCGCGCCGGGGCGGCTCACGCCGCACCCGGCGAGCCCGAGCGCCGCGGCGGCGAGCAGTGCGGTGGCGCCGGTGACGATTCGCTGACGTCTCATCTGTGGTCCTCTCCTCGCGGTGACGACCCGAGCGTTCCGCACCGACGCGAGGGGACGGTCAAGCCGATGTTCGAGCCGCGTAAGGATCCGCCGGCACCCGGACGGTGAAGGCGGCCCCGCCCTCCGGGGCGTGCCCGGCGGCGATGTCCCCGCCGAGCCGGCGGACCAGCCCGGCGGCGAGCGCCAGGCCCAGCCCGCTGCCCACCTTGCGCACCCCCCGGTACCGCTCGTGCAGCGCGCCCCGCTCGAACGCCACCCTCAGGTCGTCGTCCGTGAAGCCGGGTCCGCCGTCGCGGACCTCCAGCACCCCGCCGCCCGCCGGACCGTCCGCGCGGACCGCGAGCACGACCGGCGCCCCCGGAGGCACGACCCGCAGCGCGTTCTCCAGCAGCCCGTCCACCACCTGCCGGATCCGGCCCGGATCGGTGTACGCCGGCACCGGCACACCCGGCGTCTCCAGCCGGAACGGCACCCCGAGCGCCGCGCACCGGCCGGACCATGCGCGCTCCGCGTCGGCGGCGAGCCCGGCCAGGTCGACCGGCACCGGTTCCAGGGGGAAGTCGACAGCCTCCAACCGGGCCAGCGCCAGCAGGTCGCGGACCAGCCGGTCCAGGTGTTCGGCCTCGGCGAGCACGGTCCGGCCGGTCGCCGGCACGGCGTCGGCCTCGATCACGCCGTCGGCCAGCGCCTCGGCGTAGCCGCGGATGGCGGTCAGCGGGGTCCGCAACTCGTGCGAGACGGAGAGCAGGAACTCGCGCTGCCGCCCCTCGCTCGTGGCGAGCGCGGCGGCCAGGCCGTTGAGCGCATGCGCCAGGTCGGCCACCTCGTCGGGCGGCTCGACCGGCACCCGGACCGCCCGGTCCCCGGCGCGCAGCCGGGCGGCGGCGGTGGCGGCGGTACGGATCGGCCGGGCCAGCCGGCGGGCGAGCAGCAGTCCGGCGGCCGCCCCGGCGGCGAGTCCGGCGAGCAGCGGCAGCCAGAGTCCGCGCAACACCTGCCGCCAGGGCGCGGAGCTCCGGGCCCGGGTCAGCACCACCCCGTCCCCGCCGGGCAGCGACCGCGCCTCGACCAGCCGGCGTTGCCCCTCGACGAGCCGGCGGCCGGAGATGTTCTCGCCGCCGGCCACCCGCGTCACCAGCGGCCGGGGCAGGCCCGGCCGGTCGGCCCGGCCGTCCCGGATCACGTACACGTCGATCTGCTGCTGGCGCAGTTGCCGGATGAGCCGGTCCCCGGCGCCGTCGCGCTGGCGTACCGGCCGCACCCGGAGCACGTCGGCGGCGAGCCGGGCCTGGGCGGCGAGCGCCTCCTGGTCCCGGCGTTCCGCGCCGCGTACCGCGAGGGGCACCGCGACGAGCGCGGTGACGAGCACCGACACCAGCGCCACCGCGCAGGTGGCGAGCACGGCGCGCGCGGTGAGCGTCCGCCCGGGGCGGCGGCCGCTGCGGGGCGGACCGGTGGGCGGCATCGCCACCGTGGGCGGCATCGGCACTGTGGGCTGCTCAGGCATCGGCGGCGTACCCGACGCCCCGATGGGTGCGGATCACGCTGTCCGGGCCGAGTTTGGCCCGCACCTGCGCCACGTGCACGTCGACGGTCCGGGTGCCGGCGTGCGCCGCGTACCCCCACACGCCCGCCAGCAGCTCCTCCCGTGTGAACACCCGGCCGGGCCGCGCCATCAGGTGGGCCAGCAGGTCGAACTCGGTGGAGGTGAGCTGCACCGGCGTACCGCCGGCCGTCACGGTCCGCCGGGCCGGGTCGAGTGTGACGGCGCCGAGCGTGCGGGGCTGCTCGGCGGGCACGCCGGCGGTGCGGCGCAGCACCGCCCGCAGCCGGGCGAGCAGTTCGCGCGGGCTGAACGGCTTGGTGACGTAGTCGTCAGCGCCCAGTTCCAGCCCGACGACGCGGTCCACCTCGTCGTCGCGGGCGGTGAGGAAGATGACAGGCGTCCAGTCACCCGCCGCGCGCAGGCGGCGGCAGATCTCGGTGCCGGCCAGGCCGGGCAACGCGATGTCGAGCACGCAGGCCACCGGGCGCAGGCGCCGCGCGGCGGCCAGCCCGGCCTCGCCGTCACGTTCCAGGTGTACGCCGAACCCGTCCCGGGTCAGGTAGAGCCGGACCAGGTCGGCGATGGCCGGCTCGTCCTCCACCACGAGGACGAGCCCGGGCGGGGCGGCGGTGGTCACCGGCTCATGATGACCGACCCGCGACCGCCCGGCCGGTCAGGGAATGTTCGGATCAGGTAAGGAGCACGTCAGCGGGCCGGGGCGGGCCGCAGCACCGTCGGCCGGGCGCCCGCCGGCGACTCGCCGATGGTCGCCACCACCCGCTCGGCGGGCGTACGCAGGCGGGTCCGGAAGGCGTGGTTGAGCAACGCGTCGAGCTGCCACACCTGCTTCGGGTGGTGGGTACGCAGGACGAAACGCTCGCGTACCCCGTCGATCGCGGTGGCCGCCAGCTCCACGCTGTGCGCGCGGGCGTCGGGGCTCCACGTCACGTTGCTCAGCTCGCGCAGTTCGGTGTTGAGGTGCAGGCGCAGCCGGTGCAGCACCCGGGTCTGCCGGGTGACCACCAGCCGCCGGTGGGTGAGGAGCATCAGGTAGTCGCCGCCCACCGGGTCGTCCGGGCGGCTGCACCGGGTGACCAGGATGGTCGCGTCGCCGGAGCCGACGCATCGGCGGAACACCGGCATGTGCCGGGTGACGGTCTGGGTCGCCAGGCCGGTCTCGGCGGCGGCCGGAAGGAACGTTCGCGAGAACACGTCCATGCCCGGTCCAACGAGCCGATGACCAGGGGTGATATGGGTCACGCCCGATTTCTGGAACTTCCACACGTGCAAGTCGCACCAGCGGTGCGACACCGGCGGCCGGTCGGATCAGAGCAGCTCGACGATCGTGGCGTTGGCCATGCCGCCGCCCTCGCACATGGTCTGGAGGCCGTAGCGGATGCCGTTGTCCCGCATGTGCTGGAGCATCGTGGTCATGATCCGCGCGCCGGAGCCGCCGAGCGGGTGACCGAGCGCGATCGCCCCGCCCCGCGGGTTGAGCCGCTCCGGGTCCGCCTCGGTCTCGGCCAGCCACGCCAGCGGCACCGGGGCGAACGCCTCGTTCACCTCGTACACCCCGATCTCCTCGATGCCCAGCCCCGCGCGGCGCAGCGCCTTCGCGGTGGCCGGGATCGGCGCGGTGAGCATGGTGACCGGGTCGTCGGCGGCGACCACCGCGGTGTGCACCCGGGCCAGCGGGCGCAGGCCGTGCCGGCTGGCCCACTCGGCGGTGGTGACCGCGAGCGCGGCGGCGCCGTCGGAGATCTGCGACGCGGACCCGGCGGTGACCACGCCGTCCGCGCGGAACGGGGTGGCCAGCTCGCCGAGCTTGGCCAGCGAGGTGTCGCGGCGGATGCCCTCGTCGGCGGAGAACTTGCCGCCGTCGGCGAGCGCCACCGGCGCCAGCTCGGCCTCGAACGCGCCCGCGTCCTGCGCGGCGGCCGCCTTCTCGTGGCTAGCCAGCGCGAACTCGTCGAGCTGGGTACGCGAGAAGCGCCACCGCTGCGCGATCAGCTCGGCCCCGACGCCCTGGTTGAACGGCAGCGGGGAGTCCTCCGCGACGCCCTCGACGCCGCGGTAGCGCTCCAGGATCGCCGCGCTGAACGGCATGCCGCCGGCGACGCTGGAACCCATCGGCACCCGGGTCATCGACTCGACGCCACCGGCCACGACCAGGTCGGCCTGGCCGGAGAGGACCGTCGCGGCGGCGAAGTGCAGCGCCTGCTGGCTGGAGCCGCACTGGCGGTCGAGCGTGGTGCCCGGTACCGACTCCGGCCAGCCGGCGGCGAGCACGGCGTTGCGGGCCACGTTCCAGGACTGCTCGCCGACCTGCGACACACAGCCCCACACGACGTCGTCGACCTGGCCCGGGTCGATGCCGGTGCGCTCGGCGAGCGCGCGCAGCACGTGCGCCGAGAGGTCGACCGGGTGCACTCCGGCGAGGCTGCCCTTGCGCCGCCCGACCGGGGTCCGTACCGCGCCGACGATGACCGCGTCACTCATGTCTACTCCCCGGTAACCTCGCTTGCCCCGATCCTACGTGCTGATCCGACCGGTCGTCCTCCCCCGGCGTCCGGCAGGTGCGGCTGGCATGCTGGGCGGATGGATCCACAGTCGCCGCCGGTCCGGCAGTGGCGGGTGCCGCGCGAGGTGCCGGTGCTCAAGGCGGTGGGCGCGCTCGCGCTCGTCGCCCTGGGGCTGGTGTTCGCCGGCGGTGACCCGGTCCGTCCGGCGCTCGCCGGACTGGCCGCCGCCGGTCTGCTCGCCTGGGCGCTGCGCGACGTGGTCGCGCCGGTCCGCCTCGCCGTCGACCCGGACGGGCTCACCGTGCTGCGGGGGTTCGCCGGGCGGCGCCGGCTGCCGTGGGACGCCGTGGAGGCGATCCGCCTGGACCGGCGCAGCCGGCGCGGGATCACCGCCGAGACGCTGGAGATCGACGCCGGGGAGTCGCTGCACCTGTTCGGCCGCCGCGACCTGGACGCCCCGCTGGACGAGGTGGCCGCGGCACTGGACGAGGCCCGCCCCGCGCGCTGAGGCTCAGCCGAGCAGCGCGGCGGACCGGACGAGCGTCAGGCCGATCAGCGCGACCAGCACGATCGCGCAGCCCGCGACCTGGAACAGGGTGCGCCGCGACCGTGGGGCGTACGCCAGGACCAGCGCCACCAGCGCGCCGGCCACCAGACCGCCGAGGTGCCCGGCCACCGAGATGCTCGGCACGGTGAACGTGAAGATCAGGTTGATCACCAGGATCGGCACAATCGCCGAGGTGTCCCGGCCCAGCCGCCGCATGATCACGAAGACGGCGGCGAACAGGCCGAACACGGCGGTCGAGGCGCCGGCCGTGAACCGGTTCGGCTCGGTGAAGACGTACGCGGCGACGTTGCCGCCGAGCCCGGCGAGCAGGTAGAGCGCCAGGAAGCGCAGCGGCCCGAGCACCGCCTCCAGCGTCCGGCCGAGCACCCAGAGCGCCCACATGTTCAGCAGCAGGTGCAGCACGCCGTAGTGCAGGAACATGGCGGTGACCAGCCGGTACCACTCGCCGTCGGCCACCCCGCCGACGTGCCCGTCGGGGAAGCGCGCCAGGCCCAGCACCGCCCCCCACTCGGTGAGCGGCGTCCCGTTGCCCATCAGGCCGCCCAGGCCACCGCCGGCCACGGCGGTACCGCTGCGGGCCGAGAGGATGGACAGCAGCATCATCACCACGTTCAGCGCGATCAGCGCCTTCGTGACGTTGCCCTGGCGGCCGGCGGCACCGCCACCGAAGGCGGTACGCGCCGGCCGCACGCTGCGGCGGCCCTCGGCGACGCACTCCGGGCACTGGTGGCCGACGGAGGCGTCCCGCATGCACTCGGTGCAGATCGGCCGGTCGCACCGGGTGCACCGGATGTAAGTCTCCCGGCCGGGGTGCCGGTAGCAGACCGGAGTGGTCGGCACCGGACCCCCGGTGGCGTCGCCTGGCTGGCCGGAGCGCTCAGTCATGCGAGCAAAGGTACCCGCGTGCCGCTCAGGACTGCTTGTGCTCGATCTCGACGCGCTCGATCACCACGTCCTGGATCGGCCGGTCGCTCGGGCCGGTCGGGGTGTTGGCGATCGAGTCGACCACCTTCGCGGACTGCTCGTCGGCCACCTGGCCGAAGATGGTGTGCCGGTTGTTCAGGTGTGGCGTGGGCGACACCGTGATGAAGAACTGCGAGCCGTTGGTGCCCGGCCCGGCGTTCGCCATCGCCAGCAGGTACGGCCGGTCGAAGCGCAGCTCGGGGTGGAACTCGTCGGCGAACTTGTAGCCCGGGCCACCGCGGCCGGTGCCGGTCGGGTCGCCCATCTGAATCATGAAACCGCTGATCACGCGGTGCGAGACGGTGCCGTCGTAGTACGGCCCGCTGCCCGGCTGACCGGTACGCGGGTCGATGTACTCCCGGGTGCCCTCGGCCAGCTCCACGAAGTTGCGGACGGTCTTCGGTGCGTGGTTCGGGAAGAGCTCCAGCCGGATCGGGCCGGCGTTGGTGTGCAAGGTGGCGTAGACAGCCTCGGCCACGGGTACTCCTCACTCGTAGTTCAGTTCCTTGCGGATCCTCCCATGTGCCCGATCTGGCCATGCGGAGGCATTCGAAGGTGGAGGATGACGAAGGAACAACTCCCAGGAGGTGGGACCGTGTTTGGAATCGGGCGGCGAAAGACCCAGGGCCAGCTCGCGAGGGTCGAGCTGAACCAGGGCATCGGTCACCTGAGGCAGGCCGCCACGCACGCGGCGAAGGGGGCCGGCGCCACTGTCGGCCCGCGGGTCCAGGCAGCCCGGGTCGCCGTCGCGCCCACCGCGGTCCTGGTCCGGGACCGCGCGTCCAGCGGGTTCGCGTCGACCGCCGCGGCGCTCGCGCCGGTGCTGCTGGCCGTGCGCAACGCCCGGGTCGAGGCCGCCGGCAAGGCGTCGAGTGGCCGCAAGGTGATGGCCGCGAAGCAGTCCGCGATGACGAAGAAGGCGAAGAACATGAAGGCCGGAAAGAAGAAGCAGCGCAGGTCGCGGGGCATGACCGCGGGCCTGCTGGTGGCCGGCACCGTCGCCGGCCTGGCCGGTGCGATGGCCATGCGCCGTCGCCGCGAGCAGCAGGAGTGGGCCGAGTACGACCCGACCGGCACGCTCGGCGCGACGGGCACGCTCGGCACGAACGGTCACGACAAGCTGGAGCCGATGCGGGAGGACGTGGACACGATCGTGGTGGAGACCCCGGACGCGAGCGCGAAGGTGACGCAGGCCGGCCCGACCGGCGCCGGTTCTTCGGCGGTGGCCAAGGGCAGCAGCGCGTCGACCGCCACCTCCGGCAGCCAGCCGGTGATCCACCCGAACGACCAGGTCCCCTCCGTCGCCGAGGGCGCCCGGGACGCCTCCGGCCGCCCGGCCGACGACATCACCAAGGCCGTGCAGGCCGGCAAGAACGCCGCGAAGGCCGGCGGTCGCCGCTGACCTCGTACCGTCGGATCAGCGCCGGCACGCGGGACACCCCGCGTGGCCGGCGCTTCCGCGTGTACGGGGTGGCGCGGCCCGCGGCGGCCGGCCGCGGTGCCGCGGTTACAGCCAGCCGTTGCGGCGGAACAGGCGGTACAGCGTGAAGGACGCCGCGAGCATCAGCGCCCAGACGCCCGGATAGCCGTACGTCCATTTCAGCTCGGGCATGTTGTCGAAGTTCATGCCGTAGATGCCGGCGATCGCCGTCCACACCGCACCGATCGCGGCCCAAGCGGCGATCTTGCGCATGTCGTTGTTCTGGTCGACGGTGACCTGGGCCAGCCGGGCCTGGAGGATCGAGTTGAGCAGGTCGTCGTAGGAGTTCACCTGCTCGACCGTGCGGCTGAGGTGGTCCTGCACGTCGCGGAAGTAGCGCCGCACCTCCTGCGGCACCGCGCGGTTGACCTGCGAGGTGAGCGTCATCAGCGGGCGCTGCAACGGCGCCACCGCCCGCTTGAACTCGACCAGCTCCCGCTTCATCTGGTAGATCCGCTGGATCCGCCCGCTGCTCTGCCGGTCGAAGACGTCCGCCTCCAGCACGTCGAGGTCGTCTTCCAGCCGGTCGGCCACCTCCAGGTAGAGGTCCACCACGCGGTCGGTGATCGCGTACGCGACCGCCCACGGGCCGTGCCGCAGCAGGTCCCGCTTCGCCTCCAGGTCGGCGCGCACCGGCGCCAGCCGGCAGGCGTCGCCGTGCCGCACGCTGATCACGAAGTGCGGCCCGATGAAGAGCATCACCTGACCGGTCTCCACCACCTCGGAGTTCTCGGTCAGCTCGGCGTGCTCGCAGTAGCGGGCGGTACGCAGCACCAGGAAGACGATCTCGCCGAAGTGTTCCAGCTTCGGGCGCTGCTGGGCCTTGACCGCGTCCTCCACGGCCAGCTCGTGCAGGCCGAAGGTGGCGGCGATCTCGGTCATCTCGGCCAGGTCCGGCTCGTGCAGACCGAGCCAGACGAAGCCGTCCCGCTCCTGCCGGGCGGCGGCCAGGGCCTCGGCGTACCGGGGGTGGCCGGGGCGGCGCTCGCCGTCGACGTACAGCCCGCAGTCGACGATGCCGCTGCGCTCCGGGCCGGCCGGCTGGGCCGTACGCGGGGAGCCGTCGGCGTTGAGGATGCGGGACATCGCGCGGACCGGGGCCGACCAGGCGCGGGGGCGCAGTGCCCGGCTGCCGTCGGTGCCGGCGGTTCGGTCGCGTGCCACCCGGTCCGTCATCTCTCGCCCCCTTCCCCTACAGCTGCGGCTTGCAGGTTACGCCGACCGGCGGGAAGCGCAGCGCGGGCGCGGGTGCGGGGGACGGGCGGTTGCGACGGGCGTCACGCGGCGGCGCCGGGCGGGCCGGGCCGCGTCAGGGGGGTGAGGGGCGACACGGCCCACCCGGCACCCCTTGGGGGCGGGAGTGATGCTGGGCGTGCCGCCGGCCCGGCCGGTCGTCCGGCGTGCGGGCTGGTCACCGGCAGAAGGTGAGCGGCACTCGCAGCATTGTGGGGGTGCCGGCCGGTCCGGCGGGAGTGCCGAACCGGCCAGCGGGGCCTTTTTGTCAGAAACCCGACAGAAAATCAGCCGCGAACGGCGGCCATGGCCTCGGCGAGACGCCGCACACCCTCGTCGATCCGGTCCGCTGTGACCGCCGAGTACGCCAGGCGCAGCGCGTGCCGGCCGCCGTCGACCATGAAGTCGCTGCCCTTCACCACCGCCACGCCGCGCTCGGCGGCAGCCGGGGCGAGGCGGTCGACCTCGACGTCCTCGGGCAGCTCCACCCAGAGGAAGTAGCCGCCGTCCGGCTCCACGAACCGGGCCTCCGGGATGTGCCGGCGCAGCGACTCGGCCAGCACCGCCGACCGCTCACCGAGCGCCGAACGGACCGTCCGGATCGACTCCTCGATCGCGCCGGAGACGCAGAACTGGTGCACGATCGCCTGGGCCACCATGCCGGGCGAGATGTAGAGGTTGGTGGCCCGCTTGGCGATCGCCGCGATCAGCTCGGCCGGGCCGACCAGGTAGCCGACCCGTACGCCCGGGCAGACCGTCTTGGTGAAGCTGGAGGCGTGCACCACCACGCCCCGGGTGTCCATCGACAGCATCGAGGGCAGCGGCTCGCCCCGGAACCGGATGTCCGCGTACGGGTCGTCCTCGAAGATCGTGAAGTCGTACTCGGCGGCAAGGTCCAGCAGCTCACGGCGCTTCTCCAGGGAGAGGGTCACGCCGGCCGGGTTCTGGTAGTTGGGGATCACGTGCGCCAGCCGCGGCCGCACCCCGGACTCCAGCAGCTTGCGCAGCTCGGCGGTGTCCAGGCCGTCCGGCTGGATCGTCACGCCGTGCACCTCGCCGCCCATCTGCTTGAGGTTGAGCAGCGTGCGGTCGTACGTCGGACGCTCGACCACCACCGCGTCGCCCCGGCGGACCAGGTGGTCGAAGAGGAACGCGTCGGCCTGCAGCGAACCGTTGGTGATCAGCACCTGGTCGGCCTCGACACCGTGCTTCTCGGCGATCCACTTCCGCAAGGGCGGGTAGCCGACGGAGGTGCCGTACGCGGTGACCCCGGCGGGGTCGGCGTCGAAGGCGCGGACGGCGGCGGCCTTGAGCCCCTCGACATCGACGATGTCCAGCGAAGGCGCGCCACGGGCGAACGAGATCAGCTGCTCGGCGGTCATGCGCAGAGCCTAGGGCCTGGCCCGGCGGGTCCGACCGCGATACACGCGAAGTTCAACATGCGGGCGGCCGGCCGGACCACCGGTGCCTCCGGGGGATCCGAGACCGCCTCGCGACTGTCTACGATCCGACGGACGCTGGCGCCGGTCCGACCGGACGCCGAAGGATGACGGGTCGCGGCAGACCCGGGAGAACAAGGGATGGGGCTCGTGACCGAGGACGAGGCGGGACGGCTCGACGACCAGCGGTTCGCGCAGTGGCTGGCGACCGAGGCCGGCAAGGCGCTCACCGCGCTGCGGGACCGGCAGGGCTTCGCCGACCCGAAGGCGCTCAAGGACGCCGGCGACCGGGCGTCGCACGAGCTGATGACGGCGGCGCTGGCCCGGCTGCGGCCGGCCGACGCGGTGCTCTCCGAGGAGGAGGCCGACTCGCGCCGCGCGTGGGCGGACGGCGAGCGCGCGCCCCGGCACGAGGCGGACCGGGTCTGGATCATCGACCCGCTGGACGGCACGCGTGAGTTCTCCGAGGAGGGGCGGGACGACTGGGCGGTGCACGTGGCGCTCTGGCAGCGCTCCGCCGCCCCGGACGGCGCCCTGGTCGCCGGCGCGGTGGGCATGCCGGCCCGGACCACGGTGGACGGTACGCCGCTCGTGCTCGGCACCACCTGCCCGCAGCCGAAGGCGTCCGACGGGCCGATCCGGATCGCGGTGAGCCGCAGCCGCCCGCCGGCGTTCGTGGGCGAGCTGGTCGAGATGCTCGGCGCCACCGCCGTGCCGATGGGCTCGGCCGGTGTGAAGGTCTGCGCGGTGGTGACCGGCGAGGTCGACGCGTACGTCCACGCGGGCGGTCAGTACGAGTGGGACAGTGCCGCCCCGGTCGCCGTGGCGCTCGGTGCGGGCATGCACGCGTCCCGGATCGACGGTTCGCCGCTGCGCTACAACCGGGCCGACCCGCGGCTGCCCGATCTGCTGGTCTGCCGGCCCGAACTGGCCGACCAGTTGCTCGACGCGATCGCCCGGACCGGGGTCGAGATGCCCGCTTCGACCGTCACCGGTGACCAGGGTGAGGCGTTCGGCTGAGTGTCACGGTACGTACGGCCAGGTGGATGAGGGTTATCGTCGGGCAGGTATGCGTGGCGATCTGAGCCCCGACCACGGGCCGCCGACAGCCAGGGAGGGTCATGCCGGCCGACCGAGAGCCGCACAATGCCTTCGGGCAGCCGACCGGCCTGTGGCCGGGTCAGGACATTCCGCGTCAGGTGGGCGGCCCTTCGCTGCCCTGGCCGGAGGCCGAGAGCGCGCCACCGCCACCACCGGCCCGGCCGGGCGGTGACCTGCCCTGGCCCGAGCGTGACCGGCCCGACGCCGGTCACCACGACGGGCCCGGGCACGACCCGGCCGGCTGGGACGCCGCTCCCGGCACGACGAACGGCTGGGCGCCGCAGCAGGACGGCCCCTGGCCGCAGCACGGGCCCGCGGGCCACGGCGACGCCGCCTGGCCGCAGGGTGAGCCGCACGACGACGCCTGGGCCACTCAGGCCGGTCCGGCGGACGGTCACACCGGCTGGGCGCCGCACGACGAGCCCGGCCGGGGACCGGCGGGCGACTTCGGGCCGGGCGGCCCGGCGGGCGAGGCGGGCTGGGGTGCGGGCACCACAGCGACCGCCACCCTGACCGGACCGCCCCCGGTGGACGTTCCGCACGGACCGGCCACCGGCGGGCCGGGCCGGCCGCCCGCGCCGCCACTCGCCCCGGCCCCCGTGCCGTCGTCCGGCGGCTCCCGTCGTCGCTGGCGGGTCGCCCTCGCGGCGGCACTGGTCCTGGCCGTGGCCGGCAGCGGGGTCGCGGTGGCCACGCTGCGACCCGACGCGGCGGAACGGCAGGCCGGCGGGACGCCCGGCTCGGTCGGGCCGGCCACCTCGATGGGCCCCGGCACGCCCGGCACCCCGGGTGCGTCGCCGAGCGCCGACCAGGGTCTCGGCGGCAAGCCCTCGGCGCGTCCGTCGGCCTCCGCGGACGCCGGGCCGGCCTTCAGCGGTACGCGACTGACGCTGCCCGGCGCCTCGATCGGTGTGCAGGGCGGGGAGACGTTCGGCCAGGCGCTGGCCCGGTCCGACCAGACCTTCGGCAAGCTGCGGATGGCCCGGATCTTCTTCCCCGGCCTGCCGCCGGCGTGGTCCGGCAGCCGGGCCGACGTGGTGGACCGGACCGTCGTGGTGTCCTTCAAGGCGTCGCCGCAGGAGGTGAACACCGGCAAGTTCGACTCCCGCCTGACCTCCTGGTTCTCCTCGATCCCGCGCGAGCACAACGTCTACTGGTCGTACTTCCACGAGCCGGAGGACGACGTCGAGCGCGGCGCCTTCAGCACGACGGCGTACCGGACGGCGTGGAAGCGGATCGCCGGCCTGGCCGACCGGACGGGCAACCCGAAGCTGATCAACACGCTGATCCTGATGTGCTGGACGCTCGACTCGAAGTCCGGGCGCAGCTTCGACGCGTTCTACCCGGGTGGCGACGTGATCGAGGCGCTCGGCTGGGACTGCTACAACTGGGGCAAGAAGTGGAAGCGGTACGCCTCGCCGCAGGAGATCTACGGCCCCATGATCAGCAAGTCGAAGGCGCTGGGCAAGCCGTGGGGCGTCGCGGAGACCGGCAGCGACCTGGTGCCCGGTGACGGGGGCACCGGCCGGGCGGCCTGGATCCGGTCGATGACCAGCTTCCTCAACGGTCAGCGGCCGGAGTTCGTGGCGTACTACAACCAGACCGTCAGCCAGGGCGACTTCCGGCTGCTCGACCAGCCAAGCATCCAGGCGTGGAAGTCCTTCTGCACGGCCTGATCACAGCGGAACGGGAACGGGCGGGCGACCGAGGTCGCCCGCCCGCTTCGCGTACGGCTCAGATGCCCCGGCCGCGCTTGTGCAGCGTGCGCAGCACCCGGTCGGCCTGCACGGCCCGGCTCGCCACCGCCAGCGCCAGGTAGGCGCGCGGCTCCTTCGGGTTGCGGGCCAGCGTGCGCCGGGCCCAGCGGACCGCGTCGCGCCGGTTGCCCATCGCGGCCTGCGCGAAGGCGATCTGACCGGCCACCCGCGCCTCGCCGTGCGGCACCGTGGCGAACTCCGGGTAGCGGCGCAGCAGCCACTGCAACGCGGTCGAGATGGTCTCCCAGCGCTGCGCGAAGTAGGACCGCTTGTGCCACCGGACCAGCACGTACGGGCTCTCCACGTTCACCAGCGGGGCGTAGCGGGCGGCGCGGAGCAGGAACTCGTAGTCCTCCGCGTAGCTGCCCGGGATCTGCTCGTCCACCAGGCCGATCGCGTCGAGCAGCGCGGCCCGGCGGATCAGGAACGTGGACGGGTGCAGCTCGGTGAGCCGGTCGCGCAGCAGCGCCTCCAGCGAGATCCGGGCCCGGTCCAGCGAACGGTCCACCGTACGGTCGTCGTAGCTGACCCGGATGCCGCAGCTCACCAGCGCGCCGTCCGGGTGCGCGTCGAGCGCCCCGAACTGGGCGGCCAGCTTGCCGGGCAGCCACTCGTCGTCGTCGTCGCAGAACGCCACCCAGTCGCCGGCGGCGGCCTCGATGCCGGTGTTGCGCGCGCCGGCCAGCCCTGCGGTACGGGTATTCGTGATCACCCGGATCCGGCGGTCACCCCGGTCGGTCTCCAGCGACCGGTCCGGCTCGGACTGGTCGTAGACCACGATCGCCTCGATCAGGCCCGGGTGGGCCTGGCTGAGGATGGCGTCGAGCGCCGCACGCAGCAGCTCCGGACGGTCCCGCGTCGGTACGACGACCGAGATGCTCGGCCCACTCATGCTCTCTCCACGGACTCGTCGGATCCCCGCTGGCCCAGATAGCCGTAGCGGACCCGCAGGGGAAGCGTGGCCAGGCTGACCACGGCACGGCTGCGGCGCGGCAGGCGGTCCCGCCACGCCTCGTCCCGGCGCACCGTCAACGGCCCGCCGCTGAACCGCAGCGGGTTGCCGGCGACGCTGTGCGCACGGAACGGCGCGGCCGGCTCGGGCGCCGCGCCGGTCTCGTCGGCTCCGGACAGGATGCGCAGCGCCGCCGGGTCGTCCGGCAGGCCGGCGAAGTCCCGCACCCGGCGTACGGTGCCGGCCGGGTCGGCGGTGAAGTCCTCGTAGCGCAGCCGCAGCACCTTCGCCCGGGAGGCGAGCAGGTGGAACGCGGCGTTCTGCGCGGTCCACAGCTTGCTCACCTCGAACGGCGAGAAGGTCGGCATGAAGTCCTCGCCGTCGACGACCTCGGGGCGGCGCACCTGCTTGCCCCACGAGTACGCCACCGCCCGGCTGTCCCGGACCAGGTGCAGTACCCGCAGGTCCAGCCCTTCGGCCCAGCGCAGGGCGAAGGCGAGCGAGGCGTGCTTGCTGGAGTCCACCACCACCCGGGCGCCGGTCACCGACAGCGCGGCCCGGTAGATCCGGGTGTACAGGTCGGCGTAGCGGCGGACGTCGGCCAGCTGCTCCGGCGGGAGCGCCTCCTTGGCGAGCCGGGGGATGTGCCGGGTCCGGTCGACGCGGTCCTTGAGCGCCAGCACGTCGTCCCGGTCGACAGCGGCCCAGCCGCCGAACGCCTGGTCGCCGACCTGCCGCCAGAACGGGCAGGCGGTGAACCGCTCACCGCAGCCGCACCGCTCGTCGGCGCCGAGCGCCCGCTCCCACAGGTGCACCACCTCACCGACGGCACACACGTCGGCGCTCTGCGCCAGCAGCAGCTCCAGCAGCGTGGAGCCGCTGCGGCCGAGGCCGCCGACGAAGAGGACCCGCGGCGTCGCCGGATCCGGGGCGCTCATGCGCGACGCCCGACGGCTCGTTGTCGTACCCGCCGGGCCACCAGCTCGTCGATCACCGCGCCGACCCGGGCGACCGCCTCGGCGCGCGGGTCCGGGCGGTTCGGGTCGGCGGCCAGCACGAACCGGTTCGGGTCGGCCAGGCCCTCGTCGAGCGCGGCGAGCAGCTCGGCCTCGGACTCGCACAGCCGCACCATGCCGGCCGCGCCGAGACGGCGGGAGAACAGCTGCTGGTGGTTGTCGACGTGCTCGTCGTGCGACGGGTCGCGGGGCACCACGATCGGCAGGTGTCCGTTGCGGCGCGCCTCGGTGATGGTGGCCGGGCCGCCGTGGCTGACCACGAGCGTCGCCTCGGCCATCGCCCGCTGGAGTTCCTCGTGGCCGAGGAACGGGGTGGCCTCGGGCAGGGCCGGGGTGCGGCTGTGGCCGTACTGGAGGACCAGCCGGACCTCGGGCCGCGCCGCGTGCCAGCGTTCCAGCCAGCCGACCAGCCGGTCGAAGCGGTGCACGTCGGTGCCGACCACGACCAGCACGTACGGCGCCGCGGAACGCCGGTCCCGTTGCTGCGGAATGTGCGCCATCAGAGGAGGTTCCCTACGACGGTCGCCTCCGGGTACATCCGGCGCTGCTCGTCCCACTGCACGAGCATCGCGGAGAGGAAGGGACGGCAGAGCCGGGCGGTGAGCGTCGCGCTGTCGATCCGGTCGTACACCTCGATGTAGACCGTCGGGATCTTGCGCATCCGGGCCGCCACCACGAACGGCAGGGCGACCCCGGCGCCGGTGGTGACCACCGCGTCGACCTGACGCCGGCGGATCACCTTCAGCGCGAGGAACGCGTTGCGTACCAGGTTCTTGACGTTGCGTGTGGTGGGGTGGTGCGCCCAGACCACGTCCTCACCGGCGAGCAGCGAGCGCGCGTCCGGGGTGTCGAAGGTTACCCATGCGCGGCGCCGATCCCGGTACCACGGTTCCAGGGCCAGGAGCTGGGCCAGGTGCCCGCCACTGGAACCCACCAGCAGGACCTGCCCCGAGTCCTCGGTTGACCCGCTCACCACAAAAGTCCTCCCGTACGCGGATGACGCGTCCGGATTTTTGTGAATGCCCCTCGGACGCGTCCTGACAACCTACTGGCGCGCCCCTGGGCAACTGAAGGGGCCATTGGACGGATCCTGACGCGCCGGTCGGCTCACCTCTCGATTCCCGTCACCGGGATGCCCACCGGCCGGCCACCGTCCAGGTCAGCCCGGTTCGCCCCGCGCCGCCGGGGCGGGCCAGCGGAAGAAAGTGAGATGTGTCAGGATTCCGTCACCGCTCCGCACGAGAGCCGTCGGCGACGCCGGCTTATCCGGGGACAGGTCGGGCCCGACACCGGGAAACCCGCCGAATGGTCAGCGCCGATCGGCCATTTCTACGCGGGCTGCCCACACCCGGGCAGGCTTACCGGAACGTGAGCAGACTTTCCCTCGTCGTTCGGATCGGGGACACTCAAGGCCACGGTCAGGTCCAGCTGTGCCGTGGACTGCCCGGCTCGGTCGAAAGGGAGCGACAGACTCTGATGCCCTCACCCCATTTGGCCGAGAGCGACGCCGACGGTCTTGCCCTGATGGCCTACCTGGGCTGGCTGCGCCGCCGCTGGTGGATCCTGCTGCTCGCCGCGGCCCTCGGTCTCGGTGGTGGGCTGGCGCTGAACCAGATCCAGGAGGCGCGCTACACCTCGACCACCTCGCTGCTGGTGCGCCCGCTCGGCTCGGGCGCGGAGAGCAACCCCAACGCCAAGGTCAACCTCGACACCGAGGCCCAGGTGGTCCGCTCGCTGGTGGTGGCCGAGCGGGCCAAGGCGCTGATGAAGGTCGACACCGGTGCCGACCAGCTGGTCAAGTCGGTGACCGTCAAGGTGCCGCCGAACAGCCAGATCCTCCAGGTGGCGTACGAGGCGAACAGCCCCGAGGGCGCCCAGTCGGGCTCGCACGCGTTCGCCCAGGCGTATCTGGACCTGCGCAAGGCCACCGCGCAGAAGGCGCTGGAGAACGAGACGACCGCGCTCAAGCAGCAGATCGCCGAGCTGCAGAAGCAGCTCAGTGCCGTCGCCGGGCGGATTGCGGCGTCGCCGTCGAACTCGCCCGAGCGGGAGCGGGCCGAGGCCGAACGGAGCCTTCTCACCAGCCAGATCACCGGCCTGAACAACCGGCTCAGCCCGCTGGTCTCGGCCGGCTCCGACCCCGGCGAGATCATCTCCGACGCCCGTCTCCCCGACTCGCCCAGCTCACCGAACCGCACGCTCAACCTCGCCAGCGGCATGGGCGCGGGCCTGCTGCTCGGCATCGTGCTGGCGCTGGTGCTGGACCGGCTCGACACCCGGATCCGGCGCGGTCGCGACATCTCCGACCGGGTCGGCCTGCCGCTGCTGCTGGAACTGCCGGTGCGCGCGCCGTCGCTGGCCGTCCTGCCGGCCACCCACCGGGTCTCCCGCGAGCTGGGCCGGCTGCGCAACGTGCTGCTGTCCGCCGTGCCCGAACCGGCGCAGGGCGGGCGCGGTCGCCAGTTGCTGATCTGCGACGCCTCGGCCGGCACCGCCGCCGGATTCGTCGCCGCCAACCTCGCCGCCGCGTACGCCCGTACCGGCCAGCAGGTCGCGCTGATCACCACCAAGCCCGACTCGACGGTGGGCGCCATCACCGGCGTGGCCGAGGGCCGGCACAACCTGGCATCGGTGCTGCGCCGCGACGTACCCCCGCTCAAGGCGCTCGCGCCGGTGCCGGGGCTGGGCCAGCTCCGGGTGCTGGTGCCGGGCGACCTGGACGCGGAGGTCGAGCTGCCGGTCGCCGGTCTGCTGGAGATCATGCACGAGCTGTCCGCGCGCTTCGACCACGTGATCATCGAGACCGCGCAGCCCACGTTCGCCGTGGAGGCCCAGGCCCTGGGCCGGTACGTCGACGCCGTGATCATGGTGGCCGAGGCGGGCAAGACCCGCAGCGGTGAGATCACCGCCGCCCTGCAGCAGTTCGAGCAGGTGAACGCGCCGGTGATCGGTGCCGTGCTGGCCCCGCGCCTGCCCGCCCCGGTGGCCGGCGCCGCCCGGCCGGCGTCCTCGGGCGGTGCGAGCAGCACGTCGGGCACGCCGAGCACGCCGGTGGCACCGGCCAACCGGCCCAAGCCCCGGCCGAGCCCCGGCCCGTCCGCCGAGTCGACGATGGTGCTGCCGCGCATGCAGTCGTCCCGCCCCGCCCCGGCGAAGCCGGCACCGGGCAAGGCCACCCCGCCGCCGAACCCCGGCAACCAGGGCATGCCGGGTAAGCCGGTGCCGCTCAACGGCACCGGCGGCACGTACCGCTCCCGGGGTGACGGCGACGGCCGCAGCTACGCGCTCGACTCCGGCGAGGACCTGGGGTGAACCGCCGGCAGATGCTCCGCGCCGCCATCGCCCCCGCCGTCGTCCTCGGCGTCGGGGCGGGGTGCAGCGAGCCCGAGCCCAAGCCGGGCAAGGTCCAGGTGGTGGACCCGGGCGACGTCACCGCCTCGCCGTCATCGGCCAGTGCCTCGCCGACCCTGCCCACCGGCCCGCTGACCGGCGCGCCGGTGAGCACCCCGGCCGCCGCCACCCGCCAGGCGGTCGCTGTGCCGCTGCGGGTGAGCCCCGCGACCACCCCGGCCGGCCTGGACGCCGCCGACCTGGTCTACGCCGAGTTCGCCGAGTCCGACACGCTGCACCTGACCGCCGTGTTCCACTCCAAGGACGCCACCAAGATCGGCCCGGTCACCGAGATCCGGCCGGTCGACATCCGGTCGCTCGCCGTGCTGCGCCCGTTCGTCGGCTACGACGGCGGCCCCACCGGCTTCCTCACCCAGTTCGAGAACTCCGACCTCGACGGCGTGACGCCCGACGACGACAGCAAGGTCTTTTCCGGCGACTACACGTCGACCGCCGCGCTGCTCAAGGCCGCCCCGAAGGGCGGCCAGCCGCCCACCCCGCCGATCGACCACGCCGGCGAGGGCGACGCGCTCGCCGCCCGCGACCTCGCGCCGGCCACCGAACTCACCGTCACCGTCTCCGGCGGCCCGCCGATGGTCTGGCGGTACGACCAGGCCAAGTCCGTCTGGGTCGGCAAGGTCGGCAAGGTCACCGTGACCGCCGCCTCCGTCATCGTGCTGACGATGGAGTACCGCACGCTGGACGTCCGCAACCCGTCCCCGCGTTCGCTGCCCTCGGCGAACGTCTTCGGTGAGGGCGCGGTGCTGGCGGTGTCCGGGCCGAACAGCGCGAAGGGCCGGTGGCGCAAGCCCGGCCTGGGCATGGTCTGCACGCTCGCCGACACCGGCGGCGATCTCCTGCACCCCCAGCCCGGCAACGCGTGGGTGATCTACGCGCCGACCACCGCCAAGGTCACCGTGAAATGAGCACCGCCACCCCGCCCCGCACCGCGCGCGGGACGGTTCCGGTCGGGGCGGTGTCGCCGCCGGACGGGAACCGCCTGCGGCCGGTGACGGTACGGCCGGAGAGCTGGTCGTGGCGGCTGCCGACGGCGTGGCCGCTGATCTCGGTCTTCCTGCTGTACCCGCTGTGGTGGGTGCTCGGCGTGTCGAGCTTCGTCTTCGTCATCTTCGCGGTGCCGATGGTGGTGCAGATGCGCAAGCGGGGCCCGATCCGGGTGCCGCCCGGCTTCGGGATCTGGATGGTCCTGCTGCTCTGGGTGTTCCTGTCCGTGCTCACCCTCGACCTCACCGCGCCGAACACGCTGCCACCCGGCGGCAGCGGCAAGTACATCGGCTGGGGCATCCGGCTCGCCAACTACGTCGCCATGACCGTGACCATGCTCTACGTCTACAACCTGCGGGAGCGGGAGCTGTCCCAGCGCCGGATGGTCCGCCTGTTCGGGTTCATGGGCGTGGTCGTGGTGCTCGGCGGCTGGATCGGCTCGCTGTTCCCGAACCTCACGTTCGTCGCGCCGCTGCGATTCGTCCTGCCCCAGTCGATCGCCGGTCACCCGTACGTCACCTCGCTCATGGAGATCAAGTTCGCCCAGGTGCAGCAGGTGATCGAGGGGGAGGCCAGCTCGCCCCGCCCGTCCGCGCCGTTCACCTACACGAACTCGTGGGGCCAGAACACCGCCATCCTGCTGGTCTGGCTGATCGTCGGCTGGGTCGTGCTGGGCAAGCCGATGCGCCGTACCGCGGGCGTGGCGATCGCCCTGGCCGCGATCTTCCCGATCGTCTACTCGCTGAACCGGGGCCTCTGGATCGGTCTCGGCATCGCCGCCGCGTACGTCGCGCTGCGGCTCGCGCTGCGCGGCCGAATGGTGGTGCTCGGCGGGCTCGCCCTGGCGGTCGGGCTGATCGGGGTGCTGATCGTCGCCACACCGCTCGGCCGCACCTTCGACGAACGCCTCCAGAACGGCCACAGCGACGACATCCGGACCACGCTGTCCCAGGGCGCGGTCGCCGCGGCCAACCACTCGCCGATCCTCGGGTACGGCGGCAACCGGGCGCTGATCGGCAGCAACCGGTCCATCGCCATCGGCAAGTCCGAGGACTGCAAGCAGTGCGGCAACCGGGAACTGGGCAGCAACGGCCAGGTCTGGGCGCTGCTCGTCGGGCAGGGCTGGGTCGGCGCGATCTGCTACAACGCCTTCTTCATCTACTGCATCTGGCGCTACCGCCGCGACCACAGCGCGATCGGCATCGCCGGCACGCTCATCCTCATCCTCATGCTCTTCTTCCAGTTCACCTACGGTGCGATGGAAGCGACACTCGCCTACGCCCTGATCACTGTCGCCCTGCTGGCCCGCAACGACCGGATACGCCGGTCCCTCGCGCCGGCGCCACCCCAGGGCACGATCGCCGGGCTACGGGCCCGACTGGAAAAGACCGGTGACAGCTGATGGTGTTCCGCGTACCCCCGGACGGCGACGGCCGTGCCGCGTACCTCGGTGAACTGGCCGGGCTGATCTGGCCCGCGCCGGCCGAGCCCAGCCTGCGCCGCGGCGGCGCCGGCTGGGTGGTGGTGCCCTCGGCGTCCCGCCCCCGGCTGCTCGTGCCCACCGGCTCGGGCCGGGCGGCGGCGAGCGCGGTCCGGCACTCCACCGAGGCGGTCGGCCGCAAGGCCAAGCTGGTCCGGCAAGGGCTGTCCACGGCGTTCCGGCTCGGGCTGGGCCCACTGGTGTTCCGCGACCGGCTGGTGGTCGACGGCGGCGGGCTGGACGCGCACCTGACCGAGGTGCTCGGCGAGCCGGCGCTGGTGAGCCTGCACATCGGGCCGGCCCGGGCGAACCGCAAGCCGGTGCTGCAACTGCTCGCCCCGGACGGCCGGGCCCTCGGGTACGCCAAGCTCGGCGTCGACCCGCTGACCCGCGCGCTGGTGCACGCCGAGGCGGACGCGCTGCGCCGCCTCGCCGAGGTGCCGCTCGGCCCGGTGGTGCTGGCCGGGGTACGCCACCACGGCGACTGGCACGGCCACGCGCTGCTGGTCCAGGAGGCGCTGCCGGTGCGGCTGCCCCGGGCCACCCCGGCCGCCGCGGAGGCGGCCGAACGCGACGCGATGGTGGCGGTCGCGGGCTGTCTCGGCGTACGCCGGCAGTCCTGGGCGGCCAGCGGGCACGCGGCCCGGCTCACCGAGGCGGTGGACGCGCTCGGACCCCGGCCGGAGGCCGGGCGGCTGCGCGCGGCGCTGAAGTCCGTCGCGGACGCCGACCCGGTGGTGGCCTTCGGCGCCTGGCACGGTGACTGGAACGGCGGCAACAGCGCCGTGCTGGCCGACGGCCGGGTGCTGGTCTGGGACTGGGAGCGGTTCGAGGCGGACGTGCCGGCCGGGTACGACGCGCTGCACCTGGCGGTGCAGGGCGCGATGAGCCACGACGGGGTGGAACCGGTCGAGGCGGCCCGAGCGCTGATCGCCGGCGCCGGGGCCACCCTGGCGCCGTTCGACCAGACCGGCGGGGGCGCCGATCTGGTCGCCGTGCTCTACCTGGTGGAGCTCGCGGCGCGCTACCTGCGGGACCGGCAGGCGGAGGCGGGTGCGCGACTGGGGCACGTCGACACCTGGCTGCTGCCCGCCGTCGAGGAACACCTGGCCCGCCGGGCCGGGTGAGAGTGAGGAGTGGGGACGTGACGCTGGCCAAGGAGCAGGCGCTCCGCGCGGTGAAGTCGGTGAGCCGGACGGTCGGCCGGCTGACCGCCGGTTCGCGGATGGTGCCGGGATTCCTGATCGTGGGGGCGCAGCGCTGCGGCACCACCTCGCTGTTCAAGACGCTGTCGCAGCATCCCGGTGTGCTGCCGCCCGCCTACCACAAGGGCGTGCACTACTTCGACATGGACTACCACCGGGGGATGAGCTGGTACCTCGGGCACTTCCCCACCACCGGCAAGGCCGAGGCGGTGAAGGCCCAGATCGGGGTACGCGGGATCACCGGCGAGTCCAGCCCGTACTACATGTTCCATCCGCTGGCCGGGCAACGGATCGCCCGGGACCTGCCCTCGGTGAAGCTGCTGGTGCTGCTGCGTGACCCGGTGGAGCGCGCCTACTCCGCGCACTCGCACGAGCTGGCCCGCGGCTACGAGACCGAGGCGGACTTCGAGCGGGCGCTCGCGCTGGAGGAGTCCCGTACGGCGGGCGAGCGGGAGCGGATGATCAGCTCCGCGTCGTACGCCAGCGAGCACCTCCAGCACAACGCGTACCTGGCCCGCGGCCGCTACATCGAGCAGCTGGAGCGCCTGGAGGCGCTGGTCGGCCGGGACCGCATGCACGTCATCGACAGCGACGACTTCTTCGCCGACCCGCGCCCTTCCTTCGACGCGGTCTGCGACTTCCTCGGGCTGCCCCGCTGGGCGGACATCGCGTTCGGCAAGCACAACTCGCGCTCCCGTTCGCCCATGTCGGCGGAGCTGCGGACCCGGCTGGAGGACCACTTCGCGCCGTACGACGAGCGGCTGGCGACGTGGTGGGGACGCGTGCCGTCGTGGCGGCGGTGACGCGGGCGGACGCCGGCGGCACCCCGACGCTCACCGCACCGCCCCCCGGGCCGGGCGCGGGGCTGGGCGGCGCGGCCCGGCAGGGCTTCGCCAACCTGGTCGGGGTCGGGCTGGCCGCGGTCGCCGGCTTCGGCCTGAACATCGTCATCGCCCGCGGCTGGTCGGTCCGCGAGGCGGGCATGTTCTTCGCCGCCACCAGCGCGTTCATGATCGCCGCGTCGGCGGCCCGGCTCGGCACCGACGTCGGCACCGTCTACTTCGTCAGCCGCCAGCGCACGCTCGACCGCCGCGACCAGATCCGGGGCACCATCCTGGTCGGGTTGCTGCCGGTGCTCGTGGTCGGCACGCTGCTCGGGCTGGCCGGCTGGCTGGCCGCACCGGCGCTGGCCCGGGCCACCATGCCGGAGGCCGGGCCGGAGGCGGTGACCGCGCTGCGCATCCTGCTGGCGTTCGTGCCGCTGGCCGCGCTGAACGACTACGCGCTCGCCGCCTGCCGCGGCTTCGGCCAGATGCGCCCGCTGCTGACTGTTGAGCGGCTCGGCCGCACGCTGGTGCAGTTCCTGGGTGTGGCGGTGGCCGCCTGGCTCGGCATGTCCGCCACCGTCGCGCTGCCGCTGGCCTGGGTGGTGCCGTACCTGATCGCCGCGGTGGTCGCGCTGTTCTGGCTGAGCCGGCTGGTCGGCCGGGCCGGGCGGCAGGTGACCCGGCCGGTGCCGGCGCGCGAGCTGGCCGGGCCGTTCTGGCGGTTCACCGGGCCCCGCGCCGTCAGCAGCCTGGCCGCGATCGTGGTGCAGCGGCTGGACATCGTGCTGCTCAGCGCGCTGCGCGGCCCGGCGGACGCGGCGATCTACACGGCCGCGACCCGGTTCCTGGCGCTGGGTCAGCTCTCCAGCGTCGCGCTGTCCAGCTCGGTGCAGCACCGGCTGGCCGCCGCGTTCGCCCGCGACGACCGGGCCGAGGCGCGCCAGCTCTACCAGGCCGCCACCGGCTGGCTCGTGCTGCTCTCCTGGCCCGCGTACCTGATCTTCGCGGCGTTCGCCACGCCGATGCTGGCACTGTTCGGATCCGGGTACGGCGACGGACGTCGGGTCGTGGTGCTGCTGGCGCTGACCATGCTGCTGGCCACCGGCTGCGGCATGGTCGACATGGTGCTCAACATGGCCGGGCGCACCGCGTGGACGTTCTACAACGCGATGACCGGCACCGTGCTCAACGTGGTCGGCAACCTGGTGCTCATCCCGCGGTACGGCATCCTCGGCGCGGCCCTGGCCTGGACCGTCTCCATCCTGGTCACCAACCTGGTGCCGCTGACCCAGCTCTGGTGGTCGATGCGGCTGCACCCGTTCGGCGCCGGTACCCGGGCCGCGATGGCGCTGGCGGTGGTCACGCTGGGTCTGCCGCTCGGCCTGGCGACCCTGCTCGGCGCCGGTCCGCTGGTACTCGCGCTGGTGACGGTCGCCGGGCTGGTCGCGTACGCGACGGGCGTCTGGCGCTGGCGGCGCACCCTGCACCTCGACGCGCTGCGCGCCCTCCGCCGCGGCCGTAACCGGGCCGGGGCGGACCCGGCCGCCCAGTCCTGACCGATCCTGCGCACCGATGGGACCTTCGATGACAAGCGACTCCCCCGCCCCGCACTCCGGCCTGTCCACCGTGAAGGCCGCGAAGCTCGCCGCGGTCGGTCTCCTGGCGGACCGCAAGGAACGCCGCGAGCTGGAACGGCCGGTCGAGGGGGGCGGCCGCCGGCTCACCCTGAAGGTGGAGCGTCCGATCTTCATCCTGGGCGCCCCGCGTTCCGGCACCACGTTCCTCGGCAGTTGCGTCGGCGCGCTGCCGGACGTGTCGTACCACTTCGAACCGCGCCTGACCAAGGCGGTCGCCCGCTGTGTCTACGAGGGAAGCTGGACGCCGCAGCGGGCCGCCCGCTACTTCCGCGGCTACTACGGCGCGCTGCTCGCCGCGTCCGGGCACGGCGGCCTGCGGTTCGCCGAGAAGGACCCGGAGAACTGTTTCATCGTGCCGTTCCTGACCGAGGTCTTCCCGGACGCGGTCTTCCTGCACGTCTACCGGGACGGGCGGGACGTGGCGGTGTCGCACGCCGAGCAGCCCTGGCTGAACGCCGCGTCCACCGGCACCGGCCGCAGCGGCCGGGGCGGTACGCCGTGGGGCGCCGCGCCCCGGTTCTGGGTGGAGCCGGAGCGGCGCGAGGAGTTCACGCAGGTCTCCGACCTGGGCCGGTCGGCCTGGATGTGGCGGCGGTTCACCAGCAGCGCGCTCACGCAGCTCGCCGAGCTGCCCGCGGAACGGGTGCGGCACCTGCGGTACGAGGACATCGTCACCCGCCCGGCCGAGGCGGCCGAGGTCGTGGCCGACTTCCTGGAGGTCGGTGACCCGGCCGGGCGGGAGGCGCTGCACGCCCGCTTCGCCAAGGCGCGGCCGGGCTCGGTGGGCCGGTGGCGGCAGCGACTGACCGAAAAGGATCTGGCCGACGTGATGGCTCAGGCCGGGCCGCTGCTGACGCAACTCGGCTACCCCGCCTGAGCGCCGCGTCACAGGTAGAGTGCCAGGGGTCGCCCGCCCGGCCCGGCGTGCCTCTCCGCCCACGCGGATCCGTCAGGGCCCCATACCGTGGCCGGCGACCGTCCTGGGGAGAGGTTGCGGTGGTACGACGGTTACGACTGACGATGGCTGCCGTGCTGGGCCTGGCATTCCTGGCCCCGGCCGTGGCGGCCTGTGACATCGGCTCGGAGCGATCCGACGAGACGGCGACGGCGGTGCCGCCCCCGCCGACTGTGACACCGCGGACCGCTCCGGTCCGCACCACCGGGTGGGGGCCGGAGCCGCCGGAGAAGGGGGCCTGGCTCGGCACCTGGGTCAAGCCGCAGTACCACAACGCCAGCGGGCGGGCCGCGGCGTTCGACGCGTTCAACCAGGCGGCCGGCGGCAAGCTCGCCATCGCGCACATGTTCCACGAGTGGAACGAGCCGTTCCCGAGCGCCACCGAGAAGTTGTTCCAGTCCCGGGGCAAGCTCCAGATGATCTCGTGGCAGGGCACCGACACCCGGTCCACGGTCAGCGGCGTCTACGACGCGCTGATCCGGGAACGCGCGAAGGACGTCAAGGAGTTCGGCGTTCCGGTGCTGCTGCGTTACCGGTGGGAGATGGACCGGCCGAACCTGGCCGCGAGCATGCACTCGCCGGAGGACTACGTCGCCGCCTGGAAGCACGTCCGCGGCATCTTCGCCGAGATGGGCGTCACCAACGCCGGGTGGGTGTGGTGCCCGCACGCGGACGGGTTCGCCGAGCCGCAGCGCCGGGCCGCCGCCTACTACCCGGGCGACGACCAGGTCGACTGGCTCTGCGCGGACGTCTATCCCAGTCCGGAGTGGAACAGCTTCTCCAACCGGATGGACCACTTCATGGCGTTCGCCAAGAAGCACCCGCGACCGGTCATCATCGGCGAGTACGGCCTGACCCAGGACGGGCGGCCGGGCCAGCGGGCCGAATGGATGCGCGAGGTCGGGCCGTACCTGAAGAAGCACCCGCAGATCAAGGCGGCGGTCTACTTCGCGGCCCGGCAGACGGAGAAGCCCATCTACGACAGCACCTTCGGCAACGACCCGGAGAGCGAGCAGGTATTCCGGGAGATGGCGACCGATCCGTACTTCCAGCCGCCGATGCCCGACCTGAGTGTTTCCTCAGGAACACCCTCCGTGTCCACCAGGTGATCGTCGTTCGTCTTTTCGTGTGACCCGGTGCGTTTCCTCGGTCAAAAAGGCCCAACCCGGGTGGACGGGCGACGGCCGAATGCGAGAAGGTATTGCTCTCACGTCTGCGGTCGGTCGGGTGACGCCCCGCCTCATGTCGGCACCGACCACGATCGCAGCGCCTCCGACGTTTCCCCCCGGAGTAGCCTGTGGCTTCCTCGATCCTGAGACACCGCTCGGTGTCCGCCTTCGGCGCTGCCGTGCTCGGCATCGCCACCTTGTTCACACCGGTACCGGCGCTCGCCGCGCCGGCCGCGGCGTCCGCGCCCGACCACAGCACGATGGTCGGCGAGGTGCCCTCGGAGAAGACGCCGAACATCAACGACGGCAACGTCGTGGCCATCCACGACGCCGGCAGCAAGGTGATCGTCGGCGGCTCGTTCACCAACGCGCAGAACCGGGGTTCCTCACCCACCCCGGTCGAACGCCGCGGACTGCTCGCCTTCGACAAGGCGACCGGCAAGATCGACAACGCGTTCGCGCCGGTGCTCGACGGTGACGTCACCGCCGTCATCGCCGGCCCGACCCCGGGCACGGTGTACGTCGCCGGCAAGTTCAACAAGGTCGGCGACAAGAACTTCCGCAAGCTGGCCCTGCTGAACGTCGCGGACGGCACCCCCGTCGACGGGTTCAAGGGCCCGGCGTTCAACGGCACCGTGAACGACATCGCGCTCGTCGACGGCCACCTGCTGGTGGGCGGCATCTTCACCACTGTGACCGCGACGACCAACCGCAACGGGCTGGCCTCGCTGAACCCGACCACCGGTGCGGTGGACGACTACCTCACCGTGTCGCTCACCGAGCACCACAACTGGACGCCGACCAACAACGGCGCCTCGGCCGGTGTCGGTACGGAGAAGCTCGCCGTCTCCCCCGACGGCAAGCACCTCGTGGTGATCGGCAACTTCAAGAAGGCCGACGACGTCGTGCACGACCAGATCGTGCGGATCAACCTGGGCGAGAGCTCGACGACCGTCGCCGACTGGAACACCGACGGCTACTCCGCGGCCTGCAAGTACGCCGCGTTCGACTCGTGGGTGCGCGACATCCAGTTCTCCCCGGACAGCAAGTACTTCGTCGTGGTCACCACCGGCGCGTCGTACCCGGGCACGCTCTGCGACTCCGCGGCCCGCTGGGAGACCGCCGCCAGCGGCGACGGCCAGAAGCCGACCTGGACGAACTTCAGCGGCGGCGACACCTTCCTCTCGGTCGGCATCAGCGAGAAGGCCGTCTACGTCGGCGGTCACTTCCGCTGGTCGAACAACCCGCTCGCCCGCGACAAGGCCGGACCGGGCGCGGTGCCGCGGGCCAGCATCGCGGCGCTCGACCCGGTGAGCGGCCTGCCGCTGTCCTGGAACCCGGGCCGCCACCCGCGCGGCTACGGCGTCACCGAGATGCTGGTGACCCAGGAGGGCCTCTGGCTCGGCAGCGACCAGGAGTACATCGGCAACTTCGACTACCAGCGCAAGCGGCTCGCCTTCTTCCCGCTGGACGGCGGCAACGCCCCGCACTCGACCAGCACCAAGGGTCTGCCGGGCAACGTCTACCAGGCCGGTCGCGCGGCGCAGACCGAGGTGCTCTACCGGGTCAACGCCGGTGGTCCCGCCATCCCGGCCACCGACGGCGGGCCGGACTGGGCCGCCGACAGCGCCACCGAGCCCAGCCCGTACCACAACACGGGCAACCAGGTCACCAGCTACACCACGAACGCGACGTTCGACCCCACCGTGCCGGCGAGCACGCCGGCCACGCTGTTCAACACCGAGCGGTGGGACGAGGCGACCGCGCCGGACATGCAGTGGGACATCCCGGTCGCGGCCGGCACCCGGGTCGACGTCCGGATCTACATGGCCAACCGCTGGTCCGGCACGAGCAAGCCGGGCGCCCGCAAGTTCGACGTCAGCATCGACGGCGTGCTCAAGCTGAACGACTTCGACCCGGTCGTCACCGCCGGCGGGACCGACCGCGGCACCATGCAGTCCATCTCGGTGGTCAGCGACGGCGTGGTCGACATCGACTTCGGCCGGGTGCTCCAGAACCCGCTTCTGCACGGCATCGAGATCGTCAAGACCGCGCCCACGCCGGACGCCTCCGACGTGCTCTACCGGGTCAACGCGGGCGGCGACCAGCTGGCCGCGCCGAGCGGCCCGGCCTGGGCTGCGGACACCGCCGCCGCGCCGAGCACCTACCACAACGCCGGCAACCAGGTGACCAGCTACACCACGAACGCCTCCCTCGACGGCACGGTGCCGTCGGGCACCCCGGTGGAGCTGTTCAACGCGGAGCGGTGGGACGAGTCGCCCGCGCCGGACATGCAGTGGGACTTCCCGGTCCCGGCCGGCACGCCGGTGCAGGTGCGGCTCTACCTGGCGAACCGCTGGGCCGGCACCGCCACCGCCGGCAAGCGCAAGTTCAACGTGACGATCGACGGCGTGGTCAAGCTGAGCAACTTCGACCCGATCGCCGCGATCGGCGCCACCAACCGGGGCACCATGCGCGCGTTCCCGATCACCAGCGACGGCAACATCGACATCGACTTCGGTCGCGTCCTGGAGAACCCTCTGGTGCAGGGCATCGAGATCGTCAAGCTGCCCCCGGTGCCGCCGGCCACCACCGTCGACAGCATCACCAAGCGCACGTACGACGGTGCGACTTCGGTCGGCAACGCGATGTCGGTGCCGAACGCGGACAACACCGGCTGGTCGGGCGTCAAGGGCGCCTTCTGGGTCGGCGGTGACCTGTTCTACGGCGTCGGCGGCGACCTCTACAAGCGCTCGTTCGACGGCAGCGAGTTCGGCACCCCGAAGAAGCTGGACCCGTACCACGACGCCAAGTGGGACCTGGTCGTCACCGGCTCCGCGCCGGAGGGCTCCACGTACGCCGGCATGACCGGTAACTTCTCCGCCGAACTGCCGAACGTGACCGCCATGTTCTACAAGGGCGGCCGGATCTACTACTCGCTGGCCGGTCAGAGCACGCTGTTCTGGCGCGGGTTCGCGCCGGACACCGGCACCGTCGGCGCCGAGCGCAACACGGTCACCGGCACCACGGCCTTCGCCGACGCGGGCGGCCTGTTCCTGGACGGCGACACGCTCTACGTCGTCTCCCGGAGCACCGGCACCCTGTCCTCGATGGCGTGGTCCGACGGCGTGCCGACCGGCTCCGCCACGGTGCGCAGCGGTCCGAGCGTCGACGACGTGGACTGGCGCGGCACCTCGGTCTTCGTCGGCCCCTGACGGGCGGGCACGACCGGAACGGAACAGATACGACGATGGCCCGGCCGATATCGGCCGGGCCATCGCCCTTTCCCCGGCGCGTACGCGCCGGGCGGATCAGGTACGGGTCGGTGCGTGCTCACCCGCCCAGACCCGCATCAGGTCCCGTACCGAGATCACTCCCGCCACCTCCCGGCCGTCGAGCACGACCAGGTGACGGAACCCGCCCCGGGCCATCGCCGCGGCTGCCTCCTCGACCGTCCAGTCCGGGCCGGCGTAGACGACGTCCCAGGTCAGGTGTGCCCCGGTGCGCTCGACATCCGGGTCGAGCCCGGCGCCGATCGCCTTCAGCACATCGCGTTCGGTCATGATCCCGACCCCCTCGGAGTCCGGGTCGATCACGACCGCCGACCCGACACCGCGGGCCGACATCATCCGGGCGGCCTGCCGGAGCGTGTGCTCCGGCCCGACCACGAGTACCTCGCTGGACATCGCTTCCCGTACCTGCATCACACATCACCCCTGTGGGACGGCGACTGAGTACGGACATGGTGGGCCATCGATGCGTACCGGGACAAGAACGGGCATCGCCGGAGACGGCCCGGATGGCTACTGTCGGAGGGTGCCCACCGAGCCCCTCCGCTGCGCCGGCGCGCTGATCGTCGACGACGACGGCCGCATCTTCATCCAACGCCGATCCCCCGAGCGACGCCTCTTCCCGAACTGCTGGGACATCGTCGGCGGCCACCTCGAACCGGGCGAGGAGATCGACGACGCGCTGCGCCGGGAGGTCACCGAGGAGACCGGCTGGGCCCTGTCGCACGTGCTCGGCCTGGTCGGCGAATACCGGTACACCGCCGACGACGGGCTGACCCGGGTGGAGACCGACTTCCTGGTCCGGGTGGACGGCGACCTGAGCCGGCCCCGGCTGGAAGCCGGCAAGCACACCGAGTTCCGCTGGCTTGCGGAGTCGGAGATCGCGCTGCTCGACGAGCACCGGGATGTCAACGACGGAATGATCCGGCGGATCGCGGAGGACGGCTTCGCGGCGCTGCGCTCGATCGGGCTGACGGGCTGAACCACTCCCGGTCGGTGCCCGGCGATATCCTCGCCGGGTGGAATCGGGTCGAGAAGAGGAGCGTGTCGGCATGATCGGGATGGTGCTCGCCGCAGGTGCGGGGCGCCGGCTGCGGCCGTACACCGACACCCTGCCCAAGGCCCTGGTGCCGGTCGACGGGGAGACCACCATCCTCGACATCGCGCTGCGCAACCTCGCCGAGGTGGGGCTGAACGAGGTCGTGATCGTGGTCGGCTACGCGGCCGACGCGGTGCGGCAGCGCCAGGCCGCCCTGGAGGAGAAGTACGGCGTCACGATCACCCTGGTTTACAACGACAAGGCCGAGGAGTGGAACAACGCGTACTCGCTCTGGCTGGCGCGTGAGCACTTCTCCCGGGGCGTGCTGCTGGTCAACGGCGACACCGTGCACCCGGTGAGCGTGGAGAAGACGCTGCTGGCCGAGCGCGGCCCGGGCATCCTGCTCGCCGTGGACACGCTCAAGCCGCTGGCCGAGGAGGAGATGAAGACCACCTTCGACGCCGCCGGCCAGCTCACCCGGATCACCAAGCTGATGGACCCGGGCGAGGCGTACGGCGAGTACATCGGCGCGACGCTCATCGAGCCGCAGGTGGCCGAGCCGCTCGCGGACGCGCTGGAGGCGACCTGGCGGCGCGACCCGAACCTCTACTACGAGGACGGCTACCAGGAGTTCGCCGAGCGCGGCGGCGAGGTGCGGGCGGCCCCGATCGGCGACGTCTCCTGGGTCGAGGTCGACAACCACGCCGATCTGGCCCGGGCGCGGGAGATCGCGTGCCGCTACTAGCCCGCAGCGTCCTCACCCCGCTGCACATCGACGTGCGGCGGGGCGCGGTGGCCGACCTGGCGGCGATCCTCTCCGACGGGCGGATCTCGGCCGGTGGCGACGTCGCCGTGGTGGTCGGGCCGGGGCAGGGCGAACGGATCGCCGAGCTGATCCGGCCGTCGCTGCGCTCGGCCGACGTGTTCACGGTGGCCGGGGGGACGCTCGACGCCGCCGACGACCTGGGGGCGAAGCTGCGCACCCGGTCGTACGACGCGGTGGTCGGCATCGGCGGCGGCAAGACCATCGACGTGGCCAAGTACGCGGCGACCCGGCGAGGGCTGCCGATGGTGTCGGTGGCGACGAGCCTCGCCAACGACGGCATCGCCTCCCCGGTGGCGAGCCTGATCACGGAGGGCCTGAAGGGCTCCTACGGTGTGCACATCCCGATCGCGGTGATCGTGGACCTGGACTTCGTGGAGGCCGGGCCGGAGCGGCACAACCGGGCCGGCGTCGGCGACGTGGTGAGCAACATCAGCGCACTGGCGGACTGGGAACTGGCCCGGCGGGTACGCGGTGAGCGGGTCGACGGGCTGGCCGCCTCGCTGTCGCGCGCCGGCGCCGAGGCGGTGCTCAACCACCCGGGCGACATGAGCGACGACGGCTTCGTCACGGTGCTCGCCGACGCGCTGATCTCCAGTGGTCTGGCGATGGCGATCGAGGGCACCAGCCGGCCGTGCAGCGGCGGCTGCCACGAGATCATGCACGCGATCGACGCGCTGTTCCCCGGCACCGCCTCGCACGGCGAGCTGGCCGGGCTCGGCGCGCTGTTCTGCACCTACCTGCGCGGCGACGAGCGCCGGTTCGCCGAGATGGCGGCCTGCCTGACCCGGCACGGGCTGCCCCGGCTGCCGGCCGAGGTCGAGCTGACCGACGACCAGTTCGTCGAGGCGGTGCAGTTCGCGCCGGCCACCCGGCCGGACCGCTACACCATCCTCGAACACCTCGCGATGTCCGCTACCGAGACGCGGGAGCGGCTGGCAGACTACGCCGGTGCCCTCCGCGACCACATTGGCTGAGCCCCGTCCCACCGTCGCCGACTTCCACCGGGTCAACCGGGGAGGCGGCCTGTTCAGCGAGTCGATCAGCCAGTGGATCGGGGCGGCCTTCGCGCTGGCCGCGCAGCGCCTCGGGTTGCGCCCGACCGCGCTGACGCTCGCCAACCTGGTGCTGGGGCTGGCCGCCTCGGTCACAGTGGTGGCGCTCGCCGACGACGTGGCCGCCGGCACCGTACCGGCCTGGGTGGTCGGGCTGGTCGCCCTGGTCGCCTGGCAGATCGCGTACGCGCTGGACTGCGCCGACGGGCAGCTCGCGCGGGTGACCGGTCAGGGCAGCGCGGCCGGCGCCCGGATCGACGTGCTCTGCGACGTGGCCGCCCAGATCGCGCTGGTGGCCGCCATCGGCGCGACAGCCGTGGCGCAGCGCCCGTCCACGCCGGTCTGGCTGGTGGCGGTGTTCGCGGGCACCTGGATGGTCAACCTGGTGACCTCGGTGATGCAGTCGGGGCCGAACGCGGCGAGCATGGTGACCTCGACCTCGCTCCCGGTACGCCTGGTCAAGCTGGTCCGCGACTACGGCGCGGTGATCTTCCTGGCCGGCCTGGTGCTGGCCTTCGCCCCCGCGCTGGCGCTCTGGCTGATGGTCGCGTTCACCGTGGTCAACGGCGGATTCCTGCTGGCAAGCATCGCCTTCTCCGCCCGCGCCTCCCTGCGGTAAGGAAGGGCCCCTTCTTAACGCCTCGTGCATTGAAAGGGGCCCCTCCTAACACCTCGGTCAGCGCGCGGGACGACCTCCGGCCAGGCCGGCGTAGATGTCGATCAGGCGCTTCGTGATCACGTCGGGGTGGAAGGTGCGCTCGTAGCGGGACCGGGCCGGACCGGCGAGCATGCGTGCCTCGGCGGCGGCCAGCGGCAGCGCGGCGGCGAGCACGTCCACCTCGGGCGCCACCACCCAGCCGGCCTCGCCGCGCTGCACCCCTGACGGCAACGCGACCCGCCCGTCGCCCGGGGCCGCTGTGGCCACCTCGGCCGGGCCGGTGCCGGCGGGCTCACGCGGGCCGTCCGCGCCCACCAGGTACGGGATGCCGCCGAGCGCGGTGCCGAGCACCGGCCGACCGGCCGCCAGCGCCTCGATGATCACCGTGGGCAGCACGTCGTGCCAGGTGGAGGTGGCCAGCACCACGGAACTGTCGGCCAGCGCCGCGCGTACCCCGGAACGGTCGAGCTGACCCAGGTAGAGCACGTCGGGCCGCTCGGCGGCGGCCGCCTCGGCCAGCGGACGCAGCTCGCCGTCACCGGCGATGCGCAGCGGGCCGAGCGCACCCACCGGGTGCCGCCGCCACGCCGCGAGCAGCAGATCGAGGCCCTTCTCGGGGCTGAGCCGGCCCATGAAGAGGAAGCCGTTCCCGGACGGCGCCGGGGTGCCCGGGTCGGGCACGGCGTTCGGCTTGACCACGATCCGCTCGTCCGGGATGCCGTAGTCGCGCAGATGATCAGCCACCGCCGTGGTGAGCGCGATGTACCGGTCCACCGACTTCCAGGTGGGGCGGTGCACGGCGAGCGTGGTCGCCATCAGCGCGCTCTGCGCCCGGGAGTTGCGGTAGCAGCGGTGCACGATCGCCGGTACGCCCAGCGTCCGCCCCCGGCAGTCCTGGCAGATCACGCCGTCGCGGAAGTAGAGGCCCGAGGAGCAGACCTGCCGGTAGTTGTGCACCGTCTGCACCACCGGCACGCCGCGCTTGTGCGCGGTCCGCACCACCCAGGGCGAGAGCAGAGGGTACGGGTTGTGCAGGTGCAACACGTCCGGCCGGTGCTCGGTGAGCAGGCGGTCGAGGTCGTGCTGGGCCTTCGGCGCCCAGATCGGCGAGATCGGCAGCAGCGCCTTGGCCGGCTTGGACATCGACGGGATCTCGTCCGAGCTGCGCAGGAACGGCAGCACCTCCACGCCGGCGGCGGTGAGCTGGGCGATCTCCGCGTCGACGATGGTGTTCTCGCCGGAGGGCTGGGCTTCCCGGTACCGGTTGTGCGCCACCACGATTCTCACAGAGCTCGCCTTTCGTTCGCGACTGTGCCGATCTCTGCTCGCGGCTGCGGGGCTCGCAAGCTCACTCCTCGCGCTCGCGCATGGGACTCGCCAGCTCATTCCTCGCGCTCACGGGAAAGAAGGCTACCGTTGTACCGTGCCCGAACTTCCGGAGGTGGAAGCGCTCGCCGGTTACCTGCGCGAGCGTGCGGTGGGCCGCCGCGTCGAGCGGTTCGAGGTCGCCGCGATCAGCGCCCTGAAGACGTACGATCCGCCGCCGAGCGCGGTCGCCGGCCGTGCGGTCACCGGCGCCGGCCGGTACGGCAAGTTCCTGGACGTGCGGTTCGACGAGGGTCTGCACCTGGTGGTCCACCTGGCCCGGGCGGGCTGGCTGCACTACCGGGAGGCGTTCCCGGCGGCGACCCCGCTGCGGCCCGGCAAGGGCCCGATCGCGGTGCGGGTACGCCTCGACGACGGCTCCGGCTTCGACCTGACCGAGGCCGGCACCCAGAAGAAGCTGGCCGCCTACCTGGTCACCGACCCGGCGCAGGTGCCGGGCGTGGCGAAGCTCGGGCCGGACGCGCTGGAGGCGGACCTGCCGACCTTCGCCGAACGGCTGCGCAGCCGCCGGGGTCAGGTGAAGGGCGTGCTGACCGACCAGTCGGTGCTCGCCGGGGTGGGGAACGCGTACTCGGACGAGATCCTGCACGCGGCGCGGCTCTCGCCGTTCGCGATCACCGACCGGCTCACCGACGACCAGCTCGCCGGTCTGCACGCGGCGACGCGGACGGTCCTCGGCGACGCGGTACGCCGGTCGATGGGGCAGCGGGCCGCGGAGCTGAAGGGCGAGAAGCGTTCGGGCCTCAAGGTGCACGCCCGCAAGGGGCTGCCGTGTCCGGTCTGCGGCGACACGGTGCGGGAGGTCTCGTTCGCCGATTCGAGCCTTCAGTACTGCCCCACCTGTCAGACCGGTGGCAAGCCGCTGGCTGACCGAAGGTTGTCCCGCCTCGTACGGTGAGTAATGGCATTCGCCGGTTACCGAGTGGAATCGACCCGGGATCGCCGATGCTCCCGGTCCGCCCCTCTACCCGAGCCGTCATCCATCGGTATAGTGGCTCGGTCCCCGGCTTCACAACTGATTCGGAGCCGGCCAGATCTCACCGAGCACCAGCGGAACGGCTTCCTCGCGGGGGCCGGTCCGGGCCGGGCCCGCGTGGGAGACTGGGACGGTGAGCGACCCGGGCCCTCACGCCGAGTGAGGACGCGGGTCATGCGGGAGGACATGGGTTGAGGTGACGACAAGCCTCCAGCGCCCGGTAACCGACAGAGGCCGGAGCAAGAGCGTGCGGCACGTCGACAGCTTTGAGATCCAGCCGCCGACTCCGCCGTCGCACAACGGCGTACCCCGGTCGGCGTGGGCCCGAGCCCGGCGCCGGGTGTCCCGGTGGCACCGGCCCTACATCGCATTCCTGCTGCTGCTCGACTTCGGCGCGGCCGCCCTGGCCAGCTTCCTGGCCGTGCAGATCTTCGAGCAGGCCGCCTCCGGCTTCCGGAACGCGCCCGAGGCGTGGTTCTACACCGTGGCGTTCGCGCTCCTGCCGCTCGGCTGGGTGCTCATCCTCTGGGGCAACCGGGCCTACGACCGGCGCTACCTGGGCCTCGGCCCGGACGAGTTCAAGCGGGTGATCCGCGGCGGCGTCGCGGTCGCCGCGACGGTCTCGTTCCTCGCCTTCGCCACGAAGACCACCCTGTCCCGCTGGACGGTTGGCTTCGCGCTGCTCGGCGCCCTGCTGCTGATCCTGCTCGGCCGCATGATCGCCCGGGCCTGCCTGCACGCGCTGCGCCGCCGCGCCGGCCACGCCGGGCACCGGATGGTGCTCGTCGGCACGCTTCCGGAGTGCCTGGAGGTCTACACCACAGTCACCCGGAACCCGTCCGTCGGCCTGGTGCCGGTGGCCATCCACCTCACCGACGGGTACGCCGCCGCGCGCGGCCTGGAGACCCCGGTGCCGGTGTACGCGGGCCGGGACGTACTGGCCCTGGTGCGTGAGGTCGGCGGCGACACGATCGCGGTCTGCGGCTCGGCCAGCGCCGAGCCGGGCGAGCTGCGCCGGCTGGCCTGGCAGTTGGAGGGCTCCGGCGTCGATCTGGTGGTCGCGCCCCAGCTCACCGACATCGCCGGTCCCCGGGTGCACATCCGCCCGATCGAGGGCCTGCCGCTGCTGCACGTCGAGGAGCCGACCCTGTCCGGGCCGGCGCTGCTGGTCAAGAACCTGATGGACCGGGTCGCCGCCGGGCTGGGCCTGCTGCTGCTGGCCCCGCTCTTCCTCGCCATCGCCGTCGCCATCCGGATCTCCGACCCCGGGCCGGTCTTCTTCCGTCAGCCCCGGGTGGGGCACGAGGGGCGGACGTTCCGGGTCTGGAAGTTCCGGACCATGTACGTCGACGCCGAGGAGCGGCTGGCCGGCCTGGTCGACCAGAACGAGACCGACGGCATGCTGTTCAAGATGAAGCAGGACCCCCGGGTCTTCCCGGTGGGCCGCTTCCTGCGTGCCACGTCGCTGGACGAGCTGCCCCAGCTGATCAACGTGCTCTGGGGCGAGATGTCGCTCGTCGGCCCGCGCCCGCTGCCCGCCGACGACGGCGACTTCCTCGGCGACGTCCGGCGTCGGCTGCTGGTCCGGCCGGGCATGACCGGTCTGTGGCAGGTCTCCGGCCGCTCCGACCTGTCCTGGGACGAGGCGGTCCGGCTCGACCTCTACTACGTCGACAACTGGTCGCTGGCGTACGACCTGAGCATCCTGTGGCGGACCGTGGGCGTGGTGCTGGCCCGCAAGGGCGCGTACTAGCGCTACCGGGCCGGCACCCGGCAGGATCGCTGCGTGGGTGGCAACCTCTCCGCCGTCTTCGCCGTCGTCTCGCTGGTCACCGCGTTGGCCGCGGCGCTCTGGGCGGTGCTGCGGCTGCGCGGCCGGCGGGGCATCGCCACCGCCACGCAGCGGGCCACGTACGAGGTGCTGCACACCGCGGGGCTCGCCGCCGAGCCGCTGCGCGCCGGCCTGACCGCGGCGGACGCGGCGAAGGCCGTACGCCATCTGCGGGCACTCGTGGGCGCGGCCGGGCTGGCGCTGACGGACCGCGACGCGTTGCTCGCGGTCGACGGGCAGGGCGCGCACCACGGCGACCAGCTGGTCGCGGCGGCCCGGCGGGCAGCCGACAGCGGGCGCTCCACAGTGCTGGGCGAGTCGGAGCTGCGTTGCGACCTGGTCGACTGCCCGGTACGCGGCGCGGTGGTGGCGCCGCTGCGCGCGGACGGGCGGGTGGTCGGGGCGCTGGTGGCGGTGGCCGACGAGCGCCCGGCCCCGGGTCTGGTGCAGGCGACGCTGGAGACCGCGCACTGGGCGGGTGACCAGCTCGCGCTGGCCGAGCTGGAGTCGTCGCGGGAGCGGCTGGCGCGGGCCGAGGTACGCGCGCTGCGCGCTCAGATCAGCCCGCACTTCATCTACAACGCGCTCACCGCGATCGGCTCGTTCGTGCGCACCGACCCGGAGCGGGCGCGGGAGCTGATCCTGGAGTTCGCCGAGTTCACCCGCTACTCGTTCCGGGCGCACGGCGAGTTCACCACGCTGGCCGAGGAGCTGCGTTCGATCGACCGCTACCTGACCATCGAGCGGGCGCGTTTCGGCGAGCGGCTCCAGGTGCGCCTCCAGATCGCGCCGGAGGTGCTGCCGGTGACGCTGCCGTTCCTCTGCCTCCAGCCGCTCGTGGAGAACGCGGTCCGGCACGGGTTGTCCCGCAAGCCGGGCACCGGCATGGTGAGCATCGAGGCCCGGGACGCGGGCGCGGAGTGTCACATCACGGTGGAGGACGACGGGGTGGGGATGGATCCGACGACGCTTACCGCCGGCATCGCCGAGGTGTCGGGCGCGGCCGGCGACCCGGCCGACGACCCGGGGCAGCACGTCGGCCTCTCGAACGTCGACGAACGGCTCCGGTCGGTCTTCGGGGACGGCTTCGGCCTGGTGGTGGAGACCGGCCTGGGTTCGGGTACGAAGGTCAGCATGCGTGTGCCGAAGTTCCACCCCGGCGTCCGGGCGTCGTCGTGACCGTCACCGGCACCGGTTTCCTCCGGGTGCTGGCGGTGGACGACGAGCCGCCCGCGCTCGACGAGCTGGCGTACCACCTGCGCGCCGACCCCCGGGTGGCCCGGCTGCACACGGCCGGGGACGCGACCGAGGCGCTGCGCGTGCTGCGCGACGACGACGTGGACGTGGTGTTCCTCGACATCCGGATGCCGGGGCTGGACGGCATGGAGCTGGCCCGGGTGCTGCGCCGGTTCGCCCGGCCGCCGGCGATCGTGTTCGTCACCGCGTACGACGACGGCGCGGTGGACGCGTTCGACCTGGGCGCCACCGACTACGTGCGCAAGCCGGTACGCGCCGAGCGGCTGGCCGAGTCGCTGCGCCGGGTGATCGGCTCCCGGGTGGTGCCGTCGCATCCGGCCGCGCTGGCCCGGGCGGAGGAGGATCCGACCATCCCGATCGAGCTGGCCGGCACCACGCGGATGCTGCCCCGCTCGGCGGTGCGGTGGGTGGAGGCGCAGGGCGACTACGCGCGGCTGCACACGGCGGAGGGGTCGCACCTGGTCCGGGTGTCGCTGGCGACGCTGGCCGAGCGTTGGGCCGATGCCGGGTTCGTCCGGATCCACCGGTCGTATCTGGTGCAGCTGCGGCTCATCGCCGAGCTGCGGCTGGTCAACTCCGGCTACGTGGTGGTGATCGACGGATCCTCGCTGCCGGTGAGCCGCCGGCACACCCGGGAGCTGAAGGACAAGCTGGTACGCGCCGCGAAACAGGACTGGAGCCGCTGAGGGACGGGGGCGTCGGGAGCACTGACGTACAATGTACGGCAGACCGTACGACAGGGTGGGGGACCGCATGTCCGACGACCGCTTCGACGCCGCTACCGAATTCGACCGCCAGCTCGACCGCCTCGTGCAGCTCGGGTACCCGGCACTGGCCGGGCAGACCGAGGATGAGTTCCGGGCGCTGCTCACCCCGCTGCGCGACGCAGCAGTGACCGGCGTCGCCGGACTGGCCGCTCCCACCGACGCCCGGGTGCCGTTCCTGCTGGTGACCACGCGGGAGCTGGTGCCGGTGCCGGAACGCATCGCGCTCACCACGCTCGCCGGCAAGCGCAAGACCGGCGTCCTCGACCGGAACTTCCCCGCCGACGACCTGCCCACCTTCCACCCGATCAAGGAGCTGGAGGTGCCGTCCGGTCCCGCGTACCTGCTCTTCGACGTGGACCGGGGCGAGGAGTACCGCAACGTGCCGCCGTCGGCCGCGCTCGAGGACATGACCGCGAAGGACCGGCTGCCGATCACGATCGACGAGGGGCTGGCGTTCGTCACGTTGCACCCGCAGGCGCTGGCGAGCAACAGGTGCTTCTCGCTCGTGGGGTCGCGCTGCGGCGACCGGCGGGTGCCGGCGCTGTGGATCAGCCAGGGCGCGCCGAAGCTCGGGTGGTGCTGGTTCGGCAACCCGCACACCTGGCTCGGCTCGGCGACCGCGAACCCGGTACGGGTGGGGCTGAGCTGACGCTGTCCACAACGACTCCACGCCATCCACCGGGTTATCCACAACCGTGAAGCGTTATCCACAGGTTGTGCACAGGGCCCGGACGCCTGCTCTTGACATTCCCGCTGAGCGGGCGAGACTGCCGGAGGTGACCGGAGCCGAGGAACAGCATCTGACGGGGCGGCCCGCCGAGGCCGCCCCGGTTCCCGGCCCGCGCGCGTCCACACCGCTCCGCGAGCCGGGCCGCGGGCCGGCGCCGGCCGCCGCGCCGAAGCGGACCCGGATCGTGCTGGCCGAGGTCTCCCGGACCGGCGACCCGGCCGACCGCACCCGTTCCGAGCTGACCCAGCAGACCCCTGTCGGCGAGACGCTCGTACAGGGGCTGATGCGCGCCCAGCTCTCCCTCGCGCTGCGGCTCAGCCTGCTGGTGCTGGTCGGGCTCGGCGGCCTGCCCTGGCTGTTCGCCATCGCGCCCACCGTCGGCCGGGTCACGGTGCTCGGGGTCAACCTGCCGTGGCTGCTGCTCGGCGTCGTGTCCTTCCCGTTCCTGATCGTCGTCGGCTGGGCGTACGTGCGCCTGGCCGAACGCAACGAGCAGGACTTCGTCGACCTGATCCGACGGCCGGAACACTGATGTCCAACGGCTACGTGGTCCCGGCGATCGTCGCCGTCACCCTGGTCACCGTCGGCATCGGCTTCTACGGGCTGCGGCTGGCCCGCACCACCTCGGACTTCCTGGTCGCGTCCCGGTCGGTCAGCCCGACCTGGAACGCCGCCGCGATCGGCGGGGAGTACCTGTCGGCGGCGAGCTTCCTCGGCGTCGCCGGGCTGATCCTCAAGTACGGCGTGGACGTGCTCTGGTACCCGGTCGGCTTCGCCGCCGGATACCTGGCGCTGCTGCTGTTCGTGGCCGCGCCGCTGCGCCGCTCCGGCGCGTTCACGCTGCCCGACTTCTGCGAGGTACGGCTCGGTTCCCGCCGGCTGCGGACGCTCGCCACCGTCTTCGTGATCTTCATCGGCTGGCTGTACCTGGTGCCGCAGTTGCAGGGCGCCGGGCTGACGCTGGCCACGCTCACCGGCTCGCCGTACCCGCTCGGCGCGCTGCTCGTCGCCGTGGTGGTGACCGCGAACGTGGCGCTGGGCGGCATGCGGGCGATCACCTTCGTGCAGGCGTTCCAGTACTGGCTCAAGCTCACCGCGCTCGCCGTACCCGCCATCTTCCTGGCGTTGCAGTGGCAGGCCGACGCCCGCCCGGCGGTGACCCCGCCCGACGGACCGACGTTCCGGACCGCGACCACAGTCGTGGTCGAGCACCGCGCGACGCTCACCCTGCCCGACGGCGACATCCGGGAGGTACGCCCCGGCGACCGCCTGGAGTTCGCCGCCGGTGACCCGGTGCCGGAGGTGTCCGGCGCGGCGACCGGCGCCACCGAATGGCTGCTGCCGGACACCGCCGGCGAGGACGACCGAGGGCTGTTCGCCACGTACTCGCTGATCCTGGCCACGTTCCTCGGCACCATGGGCCTGCCGCACGTGCTGGTCCGCTTCTACACCAACCCCGACGGCGCCGCCGCCCGCCGCACCACGCTCGTGGTGCTGGCGCTCGTCGGCGTCTTCTACCTGCTGCCCACCGTGTACGGCGTGCTGGGCCGCATCTACACCCCGCAACTGCTGGTGAGCGGCCAGACCGACGCGGTGGTGGTGCTGCTGCCCGGTGCCGCGCTCGGCGACGGCACCACCGGCCGGCTGCTCGCCGCGCTCGTCGCGGCCGGCGCGTTCGCGGCGTTCCTGTCCACCTCGTCCGGCCTGCTCACCAGCGTGGCCGGGGTGATCTCCACGGACGTGCTGGGGCGCGGCTCGGTACGCGGCTTCCGGCTCGCCACGGTGATCGCCGGCGGGGTGCCGGCGGTGCTCTCGCTGAACGTCTCCGGGCTGGACGTGTCACAGGTGGTGGGGCTGGCGTTCGCGGTGGCCGCGTCGAGCTTCTGCCCGCTGCTGGTGCTCGGCATCTGGTGGCGCGGCCTGACCGACCTGGGCGCCGCCGCCGGTGTGCTGGTCGGCGGCGGCGCGGCCGTCGGGGCGGTGCTGCTCACCGTGCTCGGCCCGCCGCTGACCGGGTGGCCGGCCACGCTCACCACCCAGCCGGCCGCGTGGACGGTGCCGCTGGCGTTCACCGTCATGGTGGTGGTGTCGACGGCGAGCCGGCGGCGGCTTCCCCGCGACGTCGGCGCCACCATGCTCCGCCTGCACACCCCGGAGTCGCTGCGCCTGTAGGCGCTACTCCCCAGGTAGGAGCAGAAGATCACCCTGCCGCCCGAGCAGCCGCTGGCCGGAGCCCGATACGGTCGGACCATGACCGATCAGCACCCCGCGCTCTCCCTTCGTGGTCTGGCCAAGCGCTTCGACACCAAGGTCGCGGTGGCGGGCGTCGACCTCGCCGTGCCGACCGGCTCGTTCTACGGCCTGCTCGGCCCGAACGGAGCGGGCAAGACCACCACCCTCTCCATGGCCGTCGGCCTGCTGCGGCCCGACGCCGGTGAGGCGAGGGTGCTCGGGTACGACGTCTGGGCCGACCCGGTCCGAGCCAAGAGCCTGCTCGGTGTGATGCCCGACGGCGTACGCCTCTTCGACCGGCTGAGCGGGGCGGAGCTGCTGGCGTACCACGGTCTGCTGCGCGGCATGGACCCGGCGGTGGTCGACCAGCGGGCGGCGGAGCTGCTCGACGTGCTGGCGCTCTCCGACGCCGGCCGCACGCTGGTGGTCGACTACTCGGCGGGCATGAAGAAGAAGATCGGGCTGGCCTGCGCGCTGCTGCACGGTCCGCGCCTGCTGGTGCTGGACGAGCCGTTCGAGGCCGTCGACCCGGTCTCGGCGGCGCTGATCCGCGACATCCTGCACCGGTACGTCGGCGGCGGCGGAACGGTGATCTTCTCCAGCCACGTGATGGAGGTGGTCGAGCGGCTCTGCTCCCACGTGGCGATCCTGGCCGAGGGCCGGATCAAGCGGGTGGGCACGCTGGCCGAGGTGCGCGGCGACCGGTCGCTGGAGGACGTCTTCGTGGAGGTGGTCGGCGGCCGGACCGCGACCGGCGAGGAGCTGTCGTGGCTGTCCCGGTGACCGTCCCCGAGCGTCCGGCCCGGCGCGTGTCGCCCTGGCACTTCGTCCGGCTCAAGCTGCGGGTGCTCGGCAACAACTTCCGGGGTCAGACCTGGCGGGTCGCGCTGTTCGTCCTCGGCCTGCTGTTCGGGCTCTGGTTCGCCGCCGTCGGGTTCTTCCTGCTCGCCGCGCCGGGGCTGGCCGGCGAGTCCCGGTACGCGCTGATGATCGCCGCGTTCGGCGGTGGCGTTCTGACGCTCGGCTGGCTGCTCCTGCCGCTCGTCTTCTTCGGCGTGGACGAGACGCTCGACCCGGCCCGGTTCGCGCTGCTGCCGCTGTCCCGCCGCACCCTGGTCACCGGTCTGCTCGCCGCCGCCCTGGTCAGCGTGCCGGCCCTGGCGACGGCGATCACGGCGGCCGGGCTGGTGGTCACCGCCGGCGCGCTCGGTGGATGGGCGGCCGCCCTGGTCGGCGCGCTCGGCGTGGTCGTCGGGCTGCTCGTCTGCCTGGCCGGTGCCCGCGCGCTGACCAGTGCGTTCGCGACGATGCTGCGCTCCCGCCGGGTACGCGACCTGGCCGCCGTGCTGCTCGCGGTGCTGGCCGCGCTGCTCGGGCCGTTGCAGTTGCTGGTGCTCGCGGCGGTACGGCAGACCGACTGGGACCGGCTGGACGGTGTGGCCCGGGTGGTCGGCTGGACGCCGTTCGGCGCACCGTGGACCGCCGGCGTGGACGTGGCCCAGGGGCGGACCGGTGCGGCGGTGGTGAAGCTGCTGATCGCAGTCGCGACGCTCGGCGTACTCCTGTTCTGGTGGTCGCGGTCGCTGGAGTCGGCGATGGTGGGCACCGCGAGCAGCGGCCCCGCGCGGACGCCGCGCGCTGTGGCCGGCGGCGCGGTCGCGCAGCTCTTCCCCCGCGCGGTGGGCTGGGCCCGGCGGGACCGGTTCGGCGCGATCGTCGCCCGGGAGTGCCGCTACTGGTGGCGGGACGCCCGCCGCCGCGCCAACCTGATCACCGTCGCCGTGGTCGGCGTGTTCGTGCCGCTGATGGTCAACCTGGGCGGCCCCGCGTTCCTGTCCGAGGGCGGCGCCGCGTTCGACCAGGCGACAGCCGATTCCTCACCGGCGATGGTCAGCCTCACCATGGTCTTCGTGGGGGCGCTCGCGTCGTTGACGCTCGCCAACCAGTTCGGCTTCGACGGCAGCTCGTACGCGGCGAACGTGGTCGCCGGTGTGCCGGGGCGGGTGGAGCTGCGGGCCCGGATGGCCGCGTTCTCGATCTACGTGGTGCCGATGCTCCTCGTGATCGCGGTGGCGCTGGCCGTCGTCCTCGGCCGGCCCGAATGGCTCGGCGTGATGGGTGGCGCGTTGTTCGCCGCGTACGGCTGCGGTCTCGCGATCAACGCGTTCGTCTCAGTGCTCGGCGCGTACTCGCTGCCCGAGTCGAGCAACCCGTTCGCCCTGAACAGCGGCGCGGGATTCACCAAGGGCCTGCTCACCCTGGTCTCCATGGTCGGCTCCGCGGTGGTGGCGGTGCCGTTCGTGGTGGCCGCCGCGCTGCTCGGCGACGTGTGGCTCTGGCTGGCACTGCCGGTCGGGCTGGCGTACGGCGGGGGCGCGGCACTGCTCGGCGCGTACATGGCCGGGGACACACTCGATCACCGGCAGCCGGAGCTGCTGGCGAATGTCACCCCGAGGCGCTGATGCCTGTCGTCGAAGCGGTCGTCACCGTCCCGGTCCCTCCGGAGCTGGCGTTCGCCGTCTCCCAGACCACCGCCCCGGTGCGGTACCGCTGGGATCCGTTCGTCCGCGAGCAGCACTTCGTCGACGGCGCGACGCGGCCCGGCCGGGGCGTGCGCACGTACACCCGCTCCCGGCACGGCCTGGTGATGGTCAGCGAGTACGTGTCCTGGTCACCGCCGACGAACGTCGGCATGAAGATGGTGCGCGGACCGTGGTTCTTCGAGCGGTTCGGCGGCGGCTGGCGCTTCGCGCCCGGCCCGGATCCCGGCACCACGATCGCGACGTGGCGGTACAACTTCCGCTGCCGGCCCGCGTTCCTGCGCCCAGTCGCCGAGCGGATCGGGGAGTGGTTGCTCGGGCGCGACATCCGGCGCCGGATCGCCGGGTACGCGGCTGGCTGCGCCGACCCGGAGGTGCTGGCCGCCGCCCGCCGGTTGCTCGGCGACGACTGATCCGCGCGTCTCGGGCTGCCGTCAGGCGGTGCGGCGCATCGCCGCGTAGACGTGGTGGCCGTCGCCGACGCTGAGCACGTTCACCAGGTCCCAGCCGTAGTTCGACAGGTGCTCGACCGCCGCCATGAGCGGCGGGAACCCGCTGCTGCCCCACTTGTGCCGGGCGATGACCATCAGGTGCCGGTACGGGTAGGCACGGAGATCGACCTGACCACCGAGAACGGCGTCGGCGCTGACCATCCGGTCCTGGGCGAGCTTCTGCGGTGGGACGAGAGCCATGCCCGGCAGGGTAGGGCGTTCCGTCGAGCCTCGCCCGGTGGCGGGCGGCACAATGTTTCACGTGAATCCAGAGCCGGGCGCGCAGATCCACTCCACCGATCCGTTCGCGGCGCCGGCCGCGCAACGCTCGCCGGTACGCCGGCTGCGCGGGCGGCTGGCCGCCCCGGTGACGCTCTGGACCGCGCCCGGTCCGGCCGGACTGACCGTCTCATCCACGCTGGTGGCCGAGGGCGAACCGGACCGGCTGCTCGGCCTGGTCGACGCGGAGTCGGACCTGTGGGCGGCGATCGAGGAGGCGGGACGGTTCGCGGTGGCCCCGCTGGGTCCGCAGCACCGACAGCTCGCCGACCGCTTCGCCGGGCTGTTCCCGTCGCCCGGCGGCCTGTTCGCGCTGGACGCCTGGACCGAGACGCCGTACGGGCCGGTGCCCGCCGACGCCGGCGGGTGGGCGGGCTGCCGCCTGGACACCGCCCGCGAGTACGGCTGGGGCCTGCTGGTCGAGGCCACGATCGAGTCGGTGGACCTGCCCCGGGACACACCCCCGTTGCTGCACTACCGGGGCCGCTACCACGACCTCCCCGGCTGACCCCTCTCCTCCGTCGATCATGAGGTTGGCCGCGTTCCGCGTCCGATTTGTCGCCGTCAACCTCATGATCGACCGGGTGGGGGGTGACCGGTTAGCGGAGTGACGTGGGTCACTGGGCGCAGTGGGGGTGCCGTTCGGCGCAGCCGTTCGCCGCCCGGCGGCGGAGCCTTCCCGGGCCGGGAGCGCGCTCTCTACCGTGCGCGAAACTCCCCCACGCCTTGCGAAGGTGGTGATCCACAGATGTCCACGGACACACCCGCGTCCGCACCCGCCGAGTCGGCGGCGGAACGGTACCTCGCCGTCCAGCGGTCGGACGAGTTCGCCGGGTTGCGGCGCACGCTGCGCGGCTTCGTCTTCCCGATGACCGTCGCGTTCTTCCTGTGGTACGCGCTCTACGTCATCCTCTCCGCGTACGCGCGGGGATTCATGGGCACGAAGCTGATCGGCAACATCAACGTCGCCCTGGTCTTCGGCCTGCTCCAGTTCGTCTCCACGTTCCTCATCGCCTGGTTCTACTCGCGGTTCGCCAGCCGCCGGATCGACCCGGTCGCCGACCGGATCCGCGACGAGATGGGGGAGGTGACCCATGAACACGGTCCTCGCGGCTGAGGCGGGCAGCACCACCGCCCGGAACCTCACCATCACGCTGTTCCTGGTCTTCGTGGCGATCACGCTGGCGATCACCGTCTGGGCCAGCCGGCAGACCAAGACCGCCACCGACTTCTACGCCGGCGGCCGGTCGTTCTCCGGCTTCCAGAACGGCATGGCGATCGGCGGCGACTACATGTCGGCGGCGTCCTTCCTGGGCATCGCCGGCATCATCGCGCTCTACGGCTACGACGGCTTCCTCTATTCGATCGGCTTCCTGGTCGCCTGGCTGGTGGCGCTGCTGCTCGTGGCCGAGCTGCTGCGCAACTCCGGCCGGTACACGATGGCGGACGTCCTGGCGTTCCGGATGCGGCAGCGGCCGGTCCGGACCGCGGCGGCGGTCTCCACCATCACGGTGTCGATCTTCTACCTGCTGGCCCAGATGGTCGGCGCCGGCGCGCTCGTCGCCCTGCTGCTCGGCATCAAGCCGGGCACCACGTTCCTCGGCATGGACGCCGACACCGCCAAGGTCGCCACCATCATCATGGTCGGCGCCCTGATGATCATCTACGTGACCGTCGGCGGCATGAAGGGCACCACGTACGTCCAGATCGTCAAGGCGTTCCTGCTGATGGGCGGCGCGCTGGCGATGACGCTGCTGGTGCTCGCCAAGTACAAGTTCAACCTGTCCTCGCTGCTCGGCGACGCGGCCAGCGCCTCGGGCAAGGGAGCGGCGTTCCTCGAACCCGGGTTGCGCTACGGCGTGGAGACACCCGGCGACGCGCTGAAGACGTTCTACAGCAAGATGGACCTGCTCTCGCTGGGCATCGCGCTGGTCCTCGGCACGGCCGGCCTGCCGCACATCCTGATCCGCTTCTACACCGTGCCGACCGCGCGGGCGGCCCGGAAGAGCGTGCTCTGGGCGATCGGCATCATCGGCACGTTCTACCTGCTCACCCTGGCGCTCGGCTTCGGCGCGGCGGCGATCGTCGGCGGGTCGGAGATCACCGCACAGGACAAGGCGGGCAACACCGCGGCGCCACAGCTCGCCGAGAAGCTGGGGGAGCAGTTCCTCGGCGGGGACCTGGGCGGCGCGACACTGCTGGCGATCATCGCAGCGGTCGCGTTCGCCACGATCCTCGCGGTGGTCGCCGGGCTCACACTGGCGTCGTCGTCCAGCCTGGCGCACGACTTCTACGCCAACGTGGTGAAGAACGGGCAGGCGTCGGAACGGCAGGAGGTGACAGTCGCCCGCATCTCCGCGCTGGTGATCGGCGCGGTCTCGATCGTCCTGTCGATCTACGCGCAGAACCTGAACGTGGCGTTCCTGGTCGCGCTGGCGTTCGCGGTCGCCGCGTCGGGCAACCTGCCGGCGATCCTCTACAGCCTGTTCTGGAAGCGGTTCAACACCTCGGGCGCGGTCTGGGCCATCTACGGCGGCCTGCTCGCCGCCGTGGTGCTCGTCTTCTTCTCGCCGGTCGTCTCCGGCGCGCCGACGGCGATGTTCCCCGACCACGACTGGCAGTGGTTCCCGCTGTCGAACCCGGGCATCATCTCGATCCCGTTCGGCTTCCTGTGCGGCTGGCTCGGCACGATCCTGTCCAAGGAGAGCGACGAGGAGAAGTACGCGGAGCTGGAGGTGCGCTCGCTCACCGGAGCCGGCGCGCACTGATCACCACGGTCGAGCGGGGCCCCTGCCTTACGCGGGGGCCCCGCCTCGCGTGTATAGGCTGACCGCCATGAAGGTCGCTCCCCGCTTCGGTACCGGACACCGCATCCTCGTCACCGGCGGCGCCGGTTTCGTCCCGTCCCACCTGGTCGACCGGCTCGTCGAGCGCGGCTGCACCGTGGTGGTGCTGGACAACTTCGTCACCGGGTCCAAGGACAACGTGGCCCACCTGCTGGACAAGCCGACCTTCACGCTCGTCGAGGCGGACATCTCCGACGGCCTGCCGCAGCACCCGGCGATGGCCGAGCGGTTCGACGCGATCCTGCACATGGCGTCTCCGGCCAGCCCCACCGACTTCGAGAAGCTGCCGGTGGAGATCCTCCGGGTCGGCTCGGTGGCCACGCTTGCGCTGCTGGAGCGGGCCACCGACGACGGCGCGCGGTTCCTGATGGCCTCCACCTCCGAGGCGTACGGCGACCCGAAGGAGCACCCGCAGCGGGAGACGTACTGGGGCAACGTCAACCCGATCGGCATCCGGAGCGTCTACGACGAGGCGAAGCGCTTCTCCGAGGCGGCCACCATGGCCTACCACCGGAGCCGGGGCACCGACACCGCGATCGTGCGGATCTTCAACACGTACGGCCCGCGGATGCGCCCGGACGACGGCCGGGCCATCCCGACGTTCATCTCCCAGGCGCTGCGCGGCGAGCCGATCACTGTGCACGGCACCGGCAACCAGACCCGTTCGATCTGTTACGTCGACGACCTGGTGCGCGGCATCCTGCTGCTGCTCGACTCGACCGAGACCGGGCCGATCAACTGCGGCACCGAGCACGAGATGTCGATGCGGCAACTGGCCGAGACGATCGTGTCACTCACCGGAAGCACGTCCGAGGTGAGCTACATCACTCGTGCCTCCGACGACCCGGAGATGCGCCGCCCGGACCTGACCCTCGCCCGCGAACTGCTCGGATACGAGCCGAGCGTCACGCCCGAAGACGGCCTCCGACGCACGATCGAGTACTTCCGCGGGCGTCTCGGGTACTGAACCCGCCGGGGACGCGGCTGACATCGGGGCGCGTACGAGGGCGTCGGTGGCCGGGCCGACCTACCCTCGGTTACATGTCAGCGACCTCGTCTGCCGGCGCCCCGCTCCCCCGACACCTGAACCGGGGCGCGGGCCGCGCCGCGGTTCCCGGCTCCGGCCGCGGCGCCACCGGGCGCGCCCGCCCCTCGGAAGCCACGTGGTACCCCGCACACGACGAGGCGCCCCGCTCCGGCGGTCCCGGCGGCCCGGCCGGGCCGACCGGTCCCGGTGGTCCGGGCGGCGGCGGTCCGGGTGGGTCCGGCCGGCGTGGTCCCCGGCCGCGCTGGGGGCGCATCGGTCTGGTGGCGGGTGTCGCGGTGCTGGTGCTGGCGCTGCTCGGCGGCCTCGGCGCCTGGTTCTACGCCCGCAACCTTGACGACGACCTGGCGCGCACCGATCCGTTCGCCGGGATCACCGGCGGGCGGCCGGCCAAGCAGGTCGAGGGCGCGTTCAACATCCTGCTCGTGGGCAGTGACTCGCGGGATCCGGACGCCCCGGTCGACGGCTCCGGCAAGTGGCGCGCGGACACCGTGATCGTCATGCACATCCCCGCCGACCACAAGAGCGCCTACCTGGTCTCGGTGCCGCGTGACCTGTACGTGCCGATCCCGGAGAGCGCCGGCGCGTCCTGCGACTCCGGCTCGCGCAACAAGATCAACGCGGCGTTCGCGTTCGGCGGCCTGCCGCTCGCGGTGAAGACCGTGGAGTGCTTCACCGACGTACGGATCGACCACGTGATGGCCATCGACTTCGGCGGTTTCAAGGAGGTCACCGACGCCCTGGGCGGGGTCGACCTCAAGGTGGAGCGGACCATCACCTCGATCCACAAGCCGTACCGGACGTTCACCAAGGGCGTGAATCACATGAACGGCGCCGAGGCGCTGGACTGGGTCCGGCAGCGCAAGCAGTTCCCGGACGGCGACTTCGCCCGGATGCGGCACCAGCAGGAGTTCCTGAAGGCGCTGATGGACAAGGCGGCCAGCACCGGGACGCTCACCAACCCGAAGAAGCTGAACGACTTCCTCAAGGCGGTCACCGCCGCCGTCACGGTCGACCAGGGATTCTCGTTGACCGACATGGCAGTGCAGTTCCGCAGCCTGCGGGGCGAGAACCTGACGTTCGTCACCAGCCCGCACCTGGGCGGCCAGACCATCGACGGCCAGTCGGTGGTGGTCTCCGACCGGGAGAAGGCGCTGGCGATGTACAAGGCCATCGCCGCGGACCGGATGGCCGAGTGGATGCAGGCCAACCAGAAGGGTTCGGGCGACAACGCGGGCGGCTGACGCCGGCACGACATGACCGGTCTCGCGCGTTAGGACCTCGCCACCACGGAGGCCAACCGCCGACCGGCTCCTTACCCCTGCCCGTTCGGCCACAACCCGAAGATGTCGGCCGGTATTGACGGGAATTGCGACCCTACGAGGTCGCGAGAACGGGAACAGATACGTAAAGTGGTCCCGCCCCCGATCACCGAGCTGGAGCACGCATGTCGGTCCAGACCAGCCGTCGCCCGCAGTCACCGGCACCCGGATCATCCGGGCGGGTCCCTCCGGTCATCCCCACACAGCCCGGTTCCGGCGGTCGCGGTCCCGGCGGTGGCAAGAAGAAGCGCACCAAGCGCAAGGACCCGCTCTGGGCGAAGCTCACGCTGGTGCTGGGCGCGGTGCTGATGGTGACCAGCGGCGTCGCGATCGTCGGCAGCAAGGCGGTCATCGGTCAGGCCACCAACAACATCGCCCAGCGCAACCTGCTCGGTGAGGCCGGCAAGTCCGACGCCGAGGGCGGCAGCAGCCTCGAAGGCCCGATCGACATGCTGCTGCTCGGCGTGGACGCACGGGCCCGCTGGGCCGCCGACGACGTCCGGTCGGACACGATCATCATCCTGCACATCCCGGCCAGCCACGACCAGGCGTACCTGATCTCGATTCCCCGGGACACCGAGGCGCGTATCCCGGCCTTCGAGAAGAGCGGCTACAAGGGCGGCACCGACAAGATCAACGCGGCCTTCTTCCACGGCGCCCAGAACGGCGGCGGCTGGGAGGGCGGCGCCCAGTTGATGGCCAAGACGATCAAGTCGATGACCGGCATCGGCTTCGACGGCGCCGCGATCATCAACTTCGGCGGCTTCAAGAGCGTGATCGACGCGCTCGGCTCGGTGCGGATCTGTGTCAGCCACGAGGTCAAGTCGCACCACATGTCGTACGTCGACGGCAAGCCGATGTGGAACGCCGACGCGAAGAAGACCGGCAAGCCGTACAAGGCAGTGGTGCACAAGAAGGGCTGCCGGGAGATGGAGGGCTGGGAGGCGCTCGACTACTCCCGCCAGCGCTACGGCCTGCCGAACAGCGACTACGACCGGCAGCAGAACCAGCAGCAGCTGATCAAGGCGATGGCCAAGAAGGCCACCGAGGGCGGCATGCTCACCAACCCGATCAAGCTGAACTCGCTGATGAAGGCGGCCGGCAAGGCGTTCGTCCTGGACACCGGCGGCGTGCCGATCGCCGACTTCATCTTCACGCTCAAGAACCTCAACGGGAACGACCTGGTCACCCTGCGGACCAACGGCGGCACCTTCGCCGGCAACGGCAACGGCCGGGAGACGTTCAACGAGGCGACGATGGACATGTTCCAGGCGGTCAAGAACGACAAGCTGGCCGACTTCGTGGTGAACAACCCGGACGTCCTCTCCACCCGTAAATGACCCGCTGACCTGCGCGAAAGCGGTACCGGTCGGCCGATCCCCCCGTAGCCTGACGTGAGCGGGTCTCATGTCGCGGCTACGGGGGGATCGTCACGTCCAGGCCAGCACGGAACCGACGCGGGCGGGGTGGACCCGCCCGCTGGGCCCGGTTCCTGCTCGGCACCGGACTCGTCCTGGTCCTGCTCGCCACGCTCGGCGTCGCCGGGCTGCACTGGCTCACCTCGCGCTACGACCGCACCGTGGCCAAGGAGCAACTGCTCGACCCGGCCGCCCGCAACAAGCGGACAGACCTGGACGGCGCGCTCAACTACCTGCTGATCGGCTCCGACCACCGGCCCGGCGCGAACCCGGAGGACCAGCGCTCCGACAGCATCCTGATCGTGCACGTACCGGCCGGGATGCGGCAGGCGTACCTGATCTCCGTGCCGCGCGACCTCCTGGTGGCGCTCCCCGCGGCACCGGGCTTCCCCGGCGGCCAGGACAAGGTCAACGCCGCGTACGAGCACGGCGGCGGCGGTGAGGGCGGTGCCCGGCTGCTCAGCGCCACCCTGAGCCGGCTCACCGGGATCCGCTTCGACGGGGCGGCACTCGTCGACTTCTCCGGCTTCAAGCAGGTGATCGACCAGCTCGGCGGCATCCGGATGTGCGTGGACACGCCGGTGCGCTCGATCCACACCCGGCACCAGTTCGACGCCGGCTGCCAGCAGATGGACGGCGCGCGGACGCTCGACTACGTGCGGCAGCGCTACGACCTGCCCGGCGGCGACTACGACCGGCAGCGGCACCAGCAGCAGATGCTGCGGGCGGTGCTCGACCGGGCGGGCGAGACGCGGCTGCGCAGCGACCCGGTCAAGCTGGACCGGGTGCTCCGCGCGGCCGGCGGGGCGCTGACCGTCGACACCAACGGCGTACCCCTGGACGAGCTGTTGTTCGCGCTGCGCGGCCTGCCCGCGGACGCCCTGCGCGGGGTCCAGGTGCCCTCCTACCCGCAGACCATCGACGGCGTCTCGTACGTGGTGCTGGACAACGGCGGCGGCGGGCTGTTCACCGCGCTGCGCGACACGCGCGTACCGGAATGGGCCGGCGCCAACCCGCGCTGGGTCAACCGGCTGTGAGCGCCGTGGGCGACTAGGCTTGGTGACCGTGTTCGGAGCCTCACTACCCAGCGTGCCCGCGTCGGCCGTGCCCGACGACGTCTACCTGCTCGACGTCCGCGAGGACGACGAGTGGGCCGCCGGCCACGCGCCGGCCGCCCACCACCTGCCGATGACCGAGCTGCCCGCCCGGATCGCCGAGATCCCGCAGGACCGCGACGTGGCGGTGATCTGCCGCTCGGGCGGCCGGTCCGCCCAGGTGGTCGGCTACCTCATGCGCAACGGCTGGGACCAGGTGCGCAACGTCGACGGCGGGATGGGCGACTGGGCCGCCGCCGGCCGTCCGGTGGTCACCGACGACGGACAGCCGGGCCGGGTCGCCTGAGTCGGTGACGCGGCCATGACCGTCCCCCTGGTCTTCGCCCATCGCGGCGCCTCGTACGACCTGCCGGAACACACGCTCGCCGCCTACCTGCGCGCTCTCGACGAGGGAGCGGACGGGCTGGAGTGCGACGTCCGGCTGACCCGTGACGGGCATCTGGTCTGCGTGCACGACCGCCGGCTGGACCGCACCAGCAACGGCCGCGGGCTGGTCAGCGCGCGGACGCTCGCCGAACTGGAGGCGCTGGACTTCGGCTCCTGGCACCGGGCCGCGACGCTCGCCGAGGACGACGCGCCGCTGGACGAGTCGCACACCCGGCTGCTCACGCTGGAGCGGCTGCTCGACGCGGTGCTGGCCGCCGGGCGGCCGGTCCGGCTGCTGATCGAGACCAAGCATCCGTCCCGCTACCGGGGCGGGGTCGAGCGCCGCCTGGTCGAGATGCTGCGCCGGTACGGGCTGGCCGAGCCCCGCCCGGACCATCCCGTCCAGGTGACGGTGATGTCGTTCTCGCCGCTCGCCGTACGCCGGGTCCGGGAACTCGCCCCGGCGATGCCCACCGTGCTGCTGCTGGAGATGCTGCCGCGTCTGCTGCCGCTGGGCCGGCTGCCGTTCGGCAGCCGGATCGCCGGCCCGGGTGTGGACCTCGTCCGGGCCCGCCCGCGGCTGGTGCCCGCGCTGCGCGCCGCCGGCAACTCGGTGTACGTCTGGACCGTCAACGAGCCGGAGGACCTGGAACTCGTGCTCGAAGCCGGCGTGGACGGGGTGATCACGGACCGGCCGGCCCACGCGCTGGCCCGGTTGGGCCGGTGAGTCCCGTCGATCGGTACCGGGGACGGTCGACCGGCCGGGGGTGTCACGGACGCGGGCGGCGCGGCACACTCGGGACATGCCGGAGCGAACCGACTACCCCGCCTTCATCGCCGGCCACACCGCAGTGATCAACATGATCAACTCGGGCGAGTCAGGTCTCGCCGTGCTCACCCGCCTGCTCCGCGAGGTCGAACCGGCGGTCGGCGCCGCCGGTCTGGTCTTCGTGGAGTTCACCCCGGCCGGGGGACGGGTGATCGCGGCGACCGGCAGCGCCGAGTTCGTCCTCGGCCGCCCGCTGCCCGCCACCGACCCCGCCACCGTCTGCCTGCTCGCCGGCCCGCCGGTGCGGGAGGTCCGGGTCGACGCGATCCCGGGCGCGCTCGCCGTCGAGGTCGCCGGCCGGGGCCTCTGCCGGATGATCGTGGCACGTGCCGAGGTCGGCGGGCTGACAGTCGGCAGCCTGCACGCGCTCTACCCGCTGGGCGAGCCGCTGCAACCCTCGCAACGTGCCGTCATCGGCTACATCGCCGCCTGCATCGCCCACATGTACGGCGACCAGACCGGCCTGCCCGTACACGGGGACGGCCCGGTCGTGGCGGCGCTCGCCGACGGCCTCGCGGTGGTGGACCGGGACGGACGTGTCCGGCTCTGGAACCCGGCCGCGGTCGAGGTGACCGGCCGGCCGGCGGACGAGGCGTTGAGCCGGCCGCTGCCGTTCCCGCTGCCGCCGCCCGGCCAGGTGCTCGACCACCGGCTGCCGGACGGCCGCTGGCTGCGGATCACCTCCGGCGAACTGCCCGGCCCGAACGCGCTGCGCGTGGTCAGCTTCCGCGACACCACCGACCAGCAGCGGCGCGACCACGACCGGGACCTGTTCGTCGCGGTGACCAGCCACGAGCTGCGGACGCCGGTCACCGTCATCAAGGGGTACGCGGACACCCTCACCGACCACTGGGACTCGCTGAGCGACGGCGACCGCAGGCAGGCCGCCCGGATCATCGGCCAGCGCGCCAACGAACTGGCCCGCCTGGTCGACCGGCTGCTGACCGCCGCCACGGAGAACCGTCCCGGTGGCGAACCGGCCGCGCCGTTCGACCTGGTCGACGCGTTGCGCGCGGCGGTGGTGGACCTGCCGGCGGACGTCCGGCACCGGGTCGTGCTCGACCTGCCCGCCGACCTGCCCAAGGCGCTCGGCGACCGGCACAGCCTCGCCACTGTGCTCACCGAACTGGGCACCAACGCCGGGAAGTACTCGCTGCCGGACACGCCGATCGAGATCACCGCCGAGGCGAACGAGCGGACCGTCTCGTTCCGGGTGGCCGACCGGGGCATCGGCATCCGGCCGGAACACGTGGAGCGGGCCTTCGACCGGTTCTGGCAGGGGGAGTCCGGCGACCGCCGCCGGTATCCCGGCGCCGGGCTCGGTCTCTATCTCGTCCGCCAGATCGTTGAACAGCAGAATGGATGGGTATCCCTCCGGCCCAGAGCCGGTGGCGGTACGGTCGCAGAGGTGCGGCTGCCCCGGGGTTGACCGGGGCGCTCACGGGCGGGGAAGGAACGACGTGTCGACTGGTCCGGCCGAACGGTCGTGGTGCGTGGTGGTGCCCCACGACCCCACCGGCGCGCGCCTGGCCCGGCACCGGCTCGCCGACGAGCTGACCGGTGTTGTACCCCCGGTCCTGGTGGCCGACCTGGTCGCGGTCCTCGCCGAACTGGTCGGCAACGCGGTCCGGCACGCCGACGCCCTGCCGGGCGGGGTCGTGCGGGTCGCCTGGCGGCTGCGCCCGACCGAGCAGGGGCCGAGCGTCGAACTCCGGGTCACCGACGGCGGATCAGGCGCCGGCCCGTGCATGCGTACCGCCTCGCCGGACGCGGCGGACGGGCGAGGGCTGCACATCGTCGCCGGGCTCGCCAGCGGCTGGGGCGTGGAGCGCGACGGCCTGGGCCAGAGCGTGTGGGCGCGGTTCGACCCGGTCCCGGCGCAGCGGACGGACCTGGTCGCGGCCGGCTGACCGACCCGGCGGGCGGGTCCGGCCCCCATCGCCGAGACCCGGCCTCTAGGCTGTCTCGCCATGAGCGAGCGGAGCGGAGCGGGCGCATGAGCAAGCGTCGGAAGAACCAGCGGGCCGGCGAGGCCACCCCGAAGCGGGAGAAGGTGCGCGACGTCTTCGTGCCCCGGCCGTTCGAGGGCCTGGCGGACGAGCCGGAGTGGATCGCCCTGCGCGAGCTGGTCCCGGCCGCGTCCGCGCCGCTGCGGCTGACCCCGGAACTGATCGAGGAGTACGGCGACCGGCCGGTCACGCTGGCCACCGTGCTGCCGATGGCCGCCCCGGCGATGACCAAGCCCGACGGGCGGGTCTTCATCGGCCTGCAACGGCACCAGCAGTCCGGCGACGTCTCCCGTGACCTGGCCGACGCGCTGATCTCCGCGCTGCGCACCGAGCCGGGCGGCCAGGTGAGCGTGCCGCCGCTGCCCGGGCCGGGCCCCCGCCTCCAGGACATCCTGGTGGACGGCCCGCTGGAGATCACCATGCACGACGGGTTCGACTTCTGGCTCGACCCGGGCGCCGCCGACGACCCGAACGTCCAGGCGTCCCTGGAGCGGGCCAACTCGGCGATCTACCCGACCGTCAAGCTGGCCGCCGCGCCGGCCGCGTACTGGTGTCAGGTGCCGGAGAAGGCCCACGTGCGCCTGGTCCTGCCGGAGGACGAGGACGCCGCGCTGGACGCGCTGTCCCGGCTCGCCGCGGCGGGCGCGCTGACGCTCGGCGACGACACGAAGTTCGCGGGCATGTTCCGGGCGCACGGGCGCCTCGCGCCGGTCTGGGACCTGCCGGAGGACACCCCGGCCGCCGAGTGGGAGGCACCGGTGGCGGAGTTCGCCAAGCGCTACGCCGAGGCGGTCGCGGAGCGGGAGCCGCTCGACGCGGCCGGCCGCCGCGCCCGCCAGGGCCTGCTCGGCCGGCAGCTGACGCTGCGCTGACGTCTCCGGGTCAGGCGGCCCCGCCCTTCTCCCGCACCAGCGGGCAGGACATGCAGCGCGGGCCGCCCCGCCCGGAGCCCAGCTCCGACCCGGCGATGGCGATCACCTCGATGCCGGCCCGTTCCAGTTGCGCGTTGGTCTCCACGTTGCGCTCGTAGCCGACGCACAGCCGGGGCGCGATCGCGAGCGTGTTGTTGCCGTCGTCCCACTGCTCGCGTTCGGCGGTGACCGGGTCGAGGCCGGTGTCGATCACCCGGAGCTGGTCGAGGTCCATCGCGTCGGCGGCGGCCCGCAGGAACGGCGCCGGCCCGTCGACCCGCAGGTCGTCGCCGTCCGCGCCGGCGATGACCGTGTACGCGGACATCTGGTCGGCGACGTTCGCGTACATCAGCACGGCGTCGACGTCGACCATGGTGCAGATCGTGTCCAGGTGCATGGTGGCGCGTTCCTGCGCGATCGGCACCACCAGGATGGTGTGCGCCAGCCCGGCCGCGAACACCTGCCGGGCCAGCCGTTCCGCGCCGGCCGGGGTGGTGCGTTCGCCGACGCCGACGGCGAGCACGCCCGGCGCGAGCAGCAGCACGTCGCCGCCCTCCAGGTGCTCCAGCCGGGGGTGGTAGACGAACTCGGTGCCGACGAAACGCGGGTGGTAGCGGTAGATCGCGTCGGTGAGCGTGGTCTCCCGCCGCCGGGCCGGCATGGCCAGGCTGGTCACACCGACCCGGTCGCCGATCCAGACCGACGAGTCGCGGGTGAACAGCAGGTTGGGCAGCGGATCGATGACGAAGTCGTGCCGGTCCATGAGCGTCCAGACCAGACCGCCGGGGCGGTCGGCGCCGATCCGCAGTTCCTCGTGGGCGAGCCCGGCGGTGAGCACGTCGGCCAGTCCGGCCGGGTCGAGGTACGCCAGATGGTCGGCGACCCGGCGCCGCAGCGTGTGGCCGAGCCGGCGGGACCGTAGCACCCGGTCGGTCAGCTCGGCCCGGGCGTCCGCCACGGCGAGCGTCTCGACCAGCAGGTCGGCCAGGTAGAGCACCTCGACCCCGCGGGACCGCAGCGCCGCCGCGAACGCGTCGTGCTCCTCCTGCGCGCGTCCCACCCATGGGATAGCGTCGAAGAGGAGACTGTCGTTGTTCCGCGGGGTGAGGCGGGCCAGTTCCGGTCCCGGGCGGTGCAGCAGCACCGTCCCGAGGCGGGCGACTTCGCTGTCCACATAGTGGGTCACTCCCGCAGCCTAGGGCAGGCTTGCGCACCATCCGGAAAAGAAGTGTGGATGAATATGGCATTCATCCGCACTCACTCCGGCGGTCCAACTTGCCGAGCCCCCGGGTGCGCAACGTAGGGTAGTGGAGACATAACTTCGAGAGACCTTTTGCCGGAGGTCGCGATGACTGTCTTTCCCGCTCGTCGAGCCGTACCGAGCAGGGCACTGCCGCCCCGCACGGTGCCGCACTCCCGGGTCGAGCCCACCTCGGTGCTCGAGCCGGCCCGACCGACTCCATTGGAGTGGGCCCGGCGTCGCCGGGCGGAGCGGGGGGCCCGCCGGTTGGAAGCGGCAGGGGCCCGCGCCCTGGGCCAGCTCGACCATCTCGGTCCCGCGTGGCACGTCATCGAGTGGCCCCGGACGGACCCGGCGGACATGCTGCTCGACCGCGGTCGCGACGACCGGGCCGGGTTCCTGGCCATCGGTCCGAGCGGTCTGTTCGCTGTCACCATCGCCGACCACGGCCGGGCCCGCGTGCTCGTGGCCGGAGACGTGGTCCAGATCAACGGCAAGCGCCCGCCGTACGTGGCGGAGGCGCGCCGGGACGCCAAGCGGGCCAGCAAGGCCCTCTCCGACGCGGTCGGCCTGCCGATCCCGGTGACCCCGGTGCTGACGTTCGTCGGCTCCGGGGTGATCAGCGTCTACGGCCTGCCGAAGGACTGCCTCATGGCCACCCACCGGGAGCTGGACCGCCTGCTCGTGGCCGGTGGGAACCGGATCAGCCCGGCCACCGCCGAGAAGCTCTCCCGCGTCGCGCAGGCGCCGGCGACGTGGTTCAACGGCACGTACCGTCCAACCGCCGACTACCGGTGGTATGACGAGGGCCGAACGGCCGCTGACAAGCAGGCCGCCCGCCGGTAACGTCTCCGGCGACGCCACGCGGCCCACGGCACCGCCCCGACTGGTTCCGTCGGTCCGCGCCGTCGCCGGCCGCCCGGCAGCCGATGCTTCCGCCGCACCGACCGGCTAGCGTGGACAGACCGTCGGTGTACATAGGAGGCGCGGTGGCCCACGTCGAACTCTCACTCTCGGAAGTGTTCGCGCCCGCGGCATCCACCGAGCAGGAGTCCGACAACTTCGGGCAGTGGTCCGGCATGGTCTCCCGGGCCGCCGAGCCGTGCCTGCTGATCGACGCCGGCACCACTGTCGTGGCGATCTCCTCGTCCGGCTGCGACCTGCTCTGCCTGGGCGCCCCGGAGGATGTGATCGGTCTGCCGCTGCTGGAGGGCGGCCTGCGCCTGGTCGACTTCACGGCGAGCCCGAGCGAGCTGACCGAGCAGGAGACCGACAAGATCCCGCCGCTGCTCGCGCTGCACTCCGGGCGGCTCGCCCGCGGCCTGCTGCGGGTTCAGGGGCCCGGCTCCGACGCCGGCCGGACGGTCGACGCCATCTCCACGCCGGTGCTCACCGACGGCGCGGTGGCCGGCTCGCTCACCTTCCTCTCCGCGGTCTGACCCGCGACGAGACCCGGCGCCCTTCACCCCGGGCCGGTCATCCTCCTACGATGGCCTCGGCCCCACCACACGACGACATCCCTCGATGCCCGAGGACGCCCCCGTGCCCCGCACCCCACGCCCCCGACGCCGCCACCGTCCGCTGGCGCTGCTGACGCTGCTCGCCCTCGCCGCCTGCGGCACCCCGCCCGAGCTGCGTGCGCCACCCGCCGCCGCCACGCCCGTCCCGGTCCCGTCGGCGTCCGCCACGCCCAGCCCGAGCGCGACATCGGCCCCACCGACGCCCGTCCTCCCGCCCACGCTCTCCCCGTCCGTACCGGCGTCCGCGGCGCCCTGCCGGGGGCGGCCCTCCGGCGACCGGATCGTCGCGCTGCTGCGCGGATCCGCCGGCGTACTGCCCCGCGACGTCCGGGTCACCGTGGCGACCGGTCCGCTCTGCGCCGAGGGCTGGCAGTACACCGTGCTGACGGTCACCGGGCACGAGGAGTTGCAGGTGGTCACGCGCGGCGAGAGCGGCACGCCGAGGCTGGTCACCGCCGGCACGGACGTGTGCGGCGTCGAGGTACGGACCGTGGCGCCGGTCGGCATCCGTACCCTGGCCTGCGACGGCACGCCGGGTGCGTAGGCTGGTCGGCATGCCCGGAACACCGCCGACCCGCTTCGTCTACCTGGGCCCCGAGGGCACCTTCGCCGAGCAGGCCCTGCGAACGGTGCCCGCCGCCGAGCGCGGGGACCGCACACCCGCCCGCAGCGTCGGCGAGGCGCTCGACGCGGTACGCGCCGGGGAGGCGGACGCGGCGCTGGTGCCGCTGGAGAACTCCATCGGCGGCGCGGTCGGGGTGACGCTCGACGAACTGGTCGAGGGCGACCCGCTGGTGATCACCCGCGAGGTGGTCCTGCCGGTGGAGTTCGTGCTGGCCGCCCGCACCGGCACCACGCTGTCCGACGTCCGCTCCGTCGCGGCCCACCCGCAGGCGTCCACCCAGTGCCGGGGGTGGCTGCGGGAGCACCTGGCCGACGCGACAGTGGTCGACGTGCTCTCCAACGGCGCCGCGGCGGCCGGTGCGGCGAGCGGCGAGTACGACGCCGCCATCTGCGCCCCGATCGGCGCGACCCGGCACCGGCTCGCGGTGCTGGCTGACAAGATCGCCGACCACCCGGACGCGGTCACCCGCTTCGCGCTGGTGTCCCGCCCCGGTCCGCCCCCGCCGCCCACCGGCGACGACCTGACCTCGCTCGCGGTGTGCCTCGCGCACGACCGGGTGGGTGCGCTGCTGGCGGTGCTGATGGAGCTGGCGGTGCGCGGCGTGAACATGACCCGGATCGAGTCCCGCCCGACCGGCGAAGCGCTCGGCCGCTACGTGTTCTTCCTGGACTGCGCCGGACACGTCGCCGACGTACGCCTCGGCGAGGCGTTGCAGGGGCTGCGCCGGGTCTGCGCCGACGTGCGCTTCCTGGGGTCGTACCCCCGGCACCGCTGGAGCACGGCAGCGGGTGACCAGCAGACGCCGGTGCCGGCCGGGCTCACCGACGCCGACTACGCCGACGCGGCGGCCTGGGTGTCCCGGCTGCGGGCCGGCGAGCTGAGCTGACCGGCCCGGGGCGACCTCGGCGGACGCCCCGGGCACCGGCCGTCACTGAAGCAGGCCGCCGAGCACGCCGCCCTGCTGCTGGGAGCCGCTGCCGGCCACCGGAGGTTCCTCCGAGGGCTGGACCACGACGAAGCCCTGACCGGCGAAGCTCATCGTGAACGCCTCACCGGTGCTGCGGCCGAGCAACGTGCCCAGGCCGAGCTGCTCGGCGCGGTGGTAGCCGGTCTGGAGGTTCGCCGACCAGCAGACCGCCGCCTGCGGGTCGACGTACGTCGGCGCGTCCACGTTGAGCACCACCGGGGTGCCCTTGGTGGTGACGGCGATCCGGCCGTGGCCCGTGAAGACGCAGTTGAACAGGCCGGACGAGGACGCGAAACCGGCGCCGCCGACCATCTTGATGTCGTACTGGAGCGTCGAGTCGAACGCCAGCACGCTGGAGCCGTTGATGGACAGCGCGTCGCCCGGCTCCAGGTCGATGACGTGCACGTCCTTGGCGAAGTCGGCGAGGAAGACGTCGCCGCGGCCGGAGAGCTTCATCAGCGGCACTCCCTCACCGGTGAGCCGCTGCTTGATGAACTTGCCGATGCCGCCGGAACCGAGGGCCTGGAACTGCACCTGCCCCTGGTAGGCGACCATCGACCCGACCCGGGCCATCGCCTCGCCGTTCAGCTCGATCTTCAGCATCTTGGAGTTCTGCAACCGCATGCCGGGCTGCTGGGACTCCTTCTCAAGGTTCTCCGCGGAGAACAGCGCGCTGCGCATGGGTTTTCCTCCTGCATCAGGATCTGCCTGACCCGCAGGTTAGGGGACCGGCGCAACCGCCGGAATCAGCCGGGCGGGGACGCGCCGGAGGCCGGTCAGCCCCAGCCCAGGGCGTGCAGGCGCTCGTCGTCGATGCCGAAGTGGTGGGCGATCTCGTGCACCACTGTCACCGCCACCTCGTCGACGACGTCGTCGTCGGTGTCGCAGATCGCCAGGATCGGGTTGCGGTAGATCAGGATGCGGTCGGGCAGCACGCCGGAGTAGTCCCAGCCGCGAGAGGTGAGCGCGTGCCCCTCGTACAGGCCGAGCAGGTCCTCACCCGGCGGCGGGTCGTCCTCCACCAGGATGACCACGTTGCTCATCAACCCGAGCAGTTCCTCGGGCACCTCGTCGAGCGCCTCACCGACCAGTTCCTCGAACCGGTCCCGGCTCATCTCCACGGCCACGCGGCCCGGTCACTCCCTCCGGATCGGGCACACCGCACGGCGAGGGCGTCCCGCAGGACACCCCCGCCGTGCCGTACGCGATGTCAGGCCAGACGGGCGTTCAGCGTGATCTGCGCGCCCGGCGACAGCAGCCGGGAGATCGGGCAGTTCTCCTTGGCCGCCTCGGCGAGCTTGGTGAACTCGGCCTGGTCGATGCCCGGAACCTGGCCCACGGTCTCCAGGTAGATGCGGGTCACGGTCATGCCGGCGTCGGTCTTGTCGAAGTGCACCTTGGCGGTGGTCTCCACCGCCGTCTCCTGGGCGCCGGCGTCGGCGAGCTGCTTGGAGAGAGCCATCGAGAAGCAGCCGGCGTGCGCGGCGCCGATCAGCTCCTCGGGGTTGGTGCCCTCGCCCTCCTCGAAGCGCGACTTGAAGGAGTAGTTGCCGGACAGGCCGCCCTTGCCGGTGCGGACGGTGCCGGACCCCTCGGTGAGGTTGCCCTGCCAGCGAGCGGATGCGGTACGGATAGGCATGGCACCGACGCTAACCGAAAGCGGGCCGCCCCGCACCGGACCCCGGGGTCGCGATCCCGGCCGGCGGAAGCGGGCTGTGCCATGATTCGACGCAGGCCCGCGCACGGGAAGGGTGGCCATGTCGCAGGATCTCCCCGTTCCCCGGCAGGACAAGCGAATCCCCATGCAGGACAACAGGTCCGACGACACCACGATCGTCGAGTGGGGCGACACCGAGCCGGAGTCGTCCGGCCGGGCTGCGCGCTCGCTCGCCGCGCTGGGCCGGGACCGCCGTCTGCCGCCCGTGCTCACCGGGCTCGGCGCGGTGGCCGCGATCGCCTCGCTGATCGGCGAGTGGCTGGCGATCACGGTGCCGGCCGAGACCCGGGGCGACGACGCACCCGCCCGGCTGACCAGCGGCATCTCCGAGATCGGCGGGTTCGGTACGGCGTACCTGGTGGGCCTGCTCGGGCTGTCGGTCGCGGTGGGGCTGGCGCTGCGCGGCGCCCCGGCGGTGCGGCAGCACGCCCGGCTGGCCGGGCTGGGTCTCGCGGCGGGCGTGCTCGGGGTGCTCGTCGCGACCGCCTCCTCCCTCGAACAGCTGGCCCGGCGCATCCTGTTCTTCGTCGGCGAGCAGCGCCTTCAGGTCGAGCACGGACGCGGCCTGGTCAGCGCGTTCATCGCTGTCGCACTGCTGGCGGCCGCGCTGCACCTGGCCGGCCGGGCGGCCGGCGGGACGCCCACCGACGGGGAGCCGGACGACGACCGGCCCGAGCGCCGCCGCCGGGCGGACGAGGACGACGTGCCCCCGGCCCCGGCGGATCTGACGGTGCAGCCCACGGTGCCGTTCGCGGGCCCCGAACGGTCGTACTGAACCAGGTCCGGCAGCGCCTCCGGCGGCCACCGGAGCTTCGCCGCCGATTCGCCGGAAAGCCGTGGTTGCCGCCCGTTCCGCGAGATACGGTTGCTGCCCGCCGTCCCATGGTCGCGGCACCGAGGACCTGGTCGGCCGGCGTGACGGCGGCGGGCGAAGGAGGAACCATGACCCGCCCGGGACTGCCCAAGCTGATCGCCACCGACCTCGACGGCACGCTCGTCCGCAGCGACGAGACCGTCTCCGCGTACACCCATCGGGTGCTGGACCGGGTGCGGTCCGCCGGGATCCCGGTGGTCGGCGCGACCGGTCGTGGACCGCGCCTCACTGAACTCACCCGTAACGACATCCGGGCCGCCGACTTCCTGGTGATGGCCGGCGGCGGCCGGGTGGTGGACCAGAGCGACCCGGAAGGGCCCCTGGTGTTGCGGGACGAGCGGCTGCCCGGCGAGGTGCTGGCCCGCATCCTCACCGACCTGGAGGCGGCGGTCGGCCCGCTCACCGTGATGGTCGAGGCGTCGGACGAGCACGACGCGCCGCTGTGGGGCGACTACCACCCGAGCTGGCCCTACCCGGACCGGTTCGAGGCGCGCAGCCGGGTCGAATGCCTGTCCTGCGACGTGATCAAGGCGTTCGCCCGGACCGCCGACCACCACGTGGACGAGCTGCTGACGGCCGCGCGGGCGATCGTGCCGCCGGACGTGGCCACGCTCACCCAGGCCGGGCTCGGCTTCATCGAGATCTGCCCGCCCCGCACCGACAAGGCCAGCGGGCTCAGCGTCATCGCCGAGCGGCTCGGTGTGGACCCGGCCGACGTGCTGGTCTTCGGCGACCAGCCGAACGACCTGCCGATGTTCGACTGGGCGGGATGGGCACGGGTGGCTGTGGCGAACGCCCACCCGGAGGTGCGCGCCGCGGCGGACGAGATCACCCTGCGCAACGACGACGACGGGGTCGCGGTCTACCTGGACCGGCTACTCTCCCGGTGATGGAAGATCCACCTCGGCTCGTCGCCTCCGACATCGACGGCACGCTGCTGCGCGACGACCGGACGCTCAGCCCGCGTACCGCCGCGGTGCTGGCCCGCATCGCTGCCGCCGGCACCCCGGTGGTCCTGGTCACCGGCCGTCCGATCCGCTGGCTCCCGATGGTGTACGAGCAGCTCGCCGCGCCGCTGCCGGCCATCTGCGCGAACGGCGCGGTGGTGTACGACCCGGCCACCGACCAGGTGCTGCGGGCCGACCCGCTCGCCCCGGAACTGCTGGCCGAGGTGGCCCGGAGGCTGCGCGCCGAGGTGCCCGGCGTGAGCCTCGCCGTGGAGATCGTGGACAGCCGCCAGATGCGGCACGAGGTGCACTACCCGCTGCGCTGGGACGCCGACCTCGACGCCATCCGGGCCGTCGAGTCGCCGGAGGAACTGCTGGCCGCGCCCGCGGTGAAGTTGCTGGTACGGGCCGGTGAGCAGGATCCGGACGTCTTCGTGCGGGTGGTGGCGGGCGCCCTGGAGGGGCTGGCCGAGGCGACCCACTCGTCGTACAGCGGGCTGATCGAGATCTCGGCCGCCGGTGTGACGAAGGCGGCGGGCCTGGCCTGGTACGCGGAGCGGCTGGGCGTCGACGAGCGGGACGTGGTGGCCTTCGGCGACATGCCCAACGACGTGCCGATGCTGGCCTGGGCCGGACGGGCGGTGGCCGTCGCCAACGCCCATCCGGCCGTACGGGAGATCGCCCACGAGGTCACCGGGCCGAACACCGAGGACGGCGTGGCCGCGTACCTGGAGAAGGTCTTCGAGCTGGACTGACCGGCCGGGGCGCGTGACACGCCCCGGCCGACGGGTCACAGGTACTGGCCGGGCGCGTGGCCCTCGCCGCCGCCGGGCATCCCGGGCATGCCCGGCATCACGCCGCCCGGGCCGCTGGGCAGCGCCTGGCGGCCGGAACGCATCTGCTCCAGCTGGACGCGGGCGGCCATCTGCTGGGCCACCAGCGCGGCCTGGATGCCGTGGAACAGCCCTTCCAGCCAGCCCACCAGCTGGGCGTGCGCGATCCGCAGCTCGCTCTCGCTCGGCGCCTGCTGCTCGGTGAACGGCAGCGAGATCCGCTCCAGCTCCTCGCGCAGCTCGGGGGCGAGGCCCTCCTTCAGCTCGACGATCGAGCGCTCGTGAATCTCCCGCATCCGGTGCCGGCTCGCGTCGTCGAGCGGCGCCGCCTTCACCTCCTCCAGCAGCTGCTTGATCATGCTGCCGATCCGCATCACCTTGGCCGGCTGCTCGACCAGACGGGTCGGGTCCTCGCCCTTGCCCTCGTCGGTCTGCACCGTGCCGACCGGGCGGCCGTCCGGCCCGACCACCACCACGGTGCCGGGGATGCCATCGTTGCCCTGTTCGTCGTCGTGTCCGGCGGAGTGCGCTTCGGTCATGGCACCCATCTTTACCCACGCCGACCATGTGCACGCGGCCGGTCCGGGGGACGCTACGGTCGCCGCATGCTCTCCGACCCGCGCGAGGTGCTGACCCGCCCGTCCCCGCCCCCGGATGCCACGGTCTCCTACGACGACCACCCGGACCAGTGCGCCGATCTGCGCCTCCCGGCCGGTGACGGGCCGCCCCGGCCGCTGGTGGTCGTGGTGCACGGCGGCTTCTGGCGGGCGGAGTACGACAGGGCCCACACCGGCCCGATGGCGGCGGCGCTGGCCGCGCTCGGCCACCCGGTCGCGCAGATCGAGTACCGGCGGACCGGCCGGCCGGGCGGAGGCTGGCCGCACACGCTGACCGACGTGCGCGCCGGGATCGCCGCGCTGCCGGAACTCGCCGCCGCCGCGCTGCCCGGCCGGGTGGCGCCCGTGCCGCCGATCCTGGTCGGTCACTCCGCGGGTGGGCACCTGGCCATGTACGTGGCCGCGCACGCCCCGGAGACGGTCGGCGGGGTGCTCGCGCTGGCGCCGGTGGCCGACCTCGCGCAGGCGTACCGGCTGGACCTGGACGAGGGTGCGGTGGCCGCGCTGCTCGGCGGCGGCCCGGACGACGTGCCGGACCGGTACGCCGCAGCCGATCCATCGGCATTGGTGCCCATCCGAACACGCACAGTAGTCATCCACGGTGATCAAGATGTCCAGGTCCCGATCGCGATCAGCCGATCCTGGGTGGCGGCAGATCGGGCCGCCGGAGGCTCCGCCACGCTCGTTGAGCTGCCCGAATGCGAGCATTTCGGGCTGATCGCACCGGGCTCCACCGCATGGCCCCAGGTGGTGGAGGCGTTGCGGTCGCTTCACGATGATCTTCCGGGCATTGACGCAGCGTCGTCGACCAGGTAGAACGCCGAAGGGGTGTGCACCATGGCCGCCCCGTCGGGAAGGAAATTCGGTGGCACAGATGAACCGCAGGCGGGCGCTGCAACTGCTGGCCGCGCTGGGTACCACCGGACTGGCGGCGGGTTGCGGATCCGGGGACGACACCGGGGACAAGGCCGGATCCGGCAGCCCGATCAAAGTCGGGCTGATCGTGCCCGGCAGCGGGGCGAACAAGGCCATCGGTGACGAGATCACCAACGGTTTCCAGCTCTTCCTCAGCATGCGCGGCCAGCAGATCGCCGGTCACCCGGTCACGGTCGTGACCGCCGAGGAGGGCGACACCGCCGCCACCGGAAAGGCCGCCGTCGACCGGCTGCTCAAGGAGGGCGTGCTCGCGCTCACCGGCGTGGTCAGCCCCACCGTGATGACCGGCATCAAGGACGCGGTCGAGGAGGCCCGGGTGCCCCTGCTGGGCTCCAACGCCTCCCCGTCGACGCTCCAGGGCGTCGTCTACATCTGGCGCACGTCGTACGTGCTCACCGAGCCCGGTGAGGCGCTCGGCGAGTACCTGCGCCAGAAGCTGGACGCGTCCAGCCGGATCGCCATCTTCGGCACCCGCGGCCCGGGCAGCCAGGACGTCATCGAAGGGCTGCGGCGCGCGTACGAGCGGGGCCGCCGGCTCACCGAGGATCCGATCTTCACCGACGACGACCCCAACCCCTCCCGGTCGCTCTACTCCGGGCCGATCCGCAAGGCGCTCGGGCGCAACCCGGACGCGGTCTTCTGCCACTACTCCGGCGCGCAGGCCGTGCAGTTCGTCAAGCAGCTCTACGCCCAGGGCTACCGGGGACCGATCTACGCCCCCGGTTTCCTCACCGAGGGCACCGCGCTCGACCAGCTCGACGACGGGGAGAAGGGCCGCGAGCGCAAGCTGATCCAGACGTACGGCATCGAGACCGCGCTCAACTACTCGGCCGACCTCAACAACACCGCGAACCGGATCTTCGCCTCGGCGTACCGGAAGACGTTCAACTCGGCGCCCACCACGTACGCGATGGCCTCCTACGACGCCGCGCTGGTGCTGGACAAGGCGATCCGGCTGGCCGGGGGGAACCCCTCGCCGCAGCAGGTCAACCTGGCGCTCGGCAAGGTCGGCCAGGTGGACAGCCCGCGCGGCACCTGGCAGTTCAACCAGACCCGTACCCCGCAGCAGAAGTGGTACCTGCGCCGGGTGCAGACCGACGGCCGGTTGCTCTCCAACGTCGTGATCAACGAGCTGGCGACGCTGGGCTGACAAGCCCTCGTACACGCGCGAAGGGCGGTCTCCCCATCGGGAGGCCGCCCTTCGCGCCGAGGCGTGGCGTGGCGTGTCGTCGAGCCTTGGCTCAGTGCCGCAGCTCGGCGATGCAGCACTTCACGCTGCCACCGCCCTTCTTCAGCTCGGCCAGCTCCACCGGGACCGGGTGGTAGCCGGCCGCCTTCAGCTTGCCGGCGAGCCGGGTCGCCTCGTTGTTCAGCACCACGTTCAGCCCGTCGCTGACCAGGTTCAGGCCGAACGCCAGCGCGTCCTCGTCGTCCGCGACGATCGCGTCCGGGAAGAGCTGGGCCAGCACCTTCTGGCTCGCGGCCGAGAAGGCCCCCGGGTAGTAGACGACGTTCTCGTCGTCGATCGAGGCCAGCGCGACGTCCAGGTGGTAGAAGCGCGGGTCGACCAGGTGCAGCGAGACCACCGGCCGCCCGAGCGCCTCCTGCGCCTCGGCGTGCGCGGCCGGCTCCGTCCGGAAGCCGTACCCGGCCAGGATCAGGCCGCCGTGCGCCTCCGGCAGGTACGCGAAGTCGCCCTCACCCTCGTTCGTCTCGCTCGGCGCGATGAACCGCCAGCCCTGCTGCTCGTAGAACGCCCGGTGCGCGGCGGCCTCGGCGGACCGCTGCTCGTGCTTGAACCGGGCCCCGTAGACGCTGCCGTCGACCACGAAGGCACCGTTGGCCGCGTAGACCATGTCCGGCAGACCCGCCTCGGGGGTGAGCAGGTGCACCTCGTGGCCCAGCCCGACGAGCGTCTCGCGCAGCCGGTCCCACTGCTTGACCGCCAGGTCGGCGTCGACCGGCGTGGTCACGTCCATCCACGGGTTGATCGCGTACTCGACCGTGAAGTGCTCGGGCGAGCACATGAGATATGTCCGCTTTCGCGAGACTCGCTGCTGGTTCACGGTCACCAAGAGTAGGTACGGTGCAACTTTGGTAACAGCCACAAACATTGCTTCCCGGGAGCAGAACGTTGCAGATAGACGCGGTTGACCAGCGAATCATTGCGTTACTCGTCGCGGATGCTCGCGCCTCGTACGCGGACATCGGCAGCCGGGTGTCACTCTCCGCCCCCGCCGTCAAGCGACGCGTCGACCGCCTCCGATCCGCCGGGGTGATCCGGGGATTCACCGCCGTCGTCGACCCGGCCGCGGTCGGCTGGACCACCGAGGCGTTCGTCGAGCTGTTCTGCGCGGGCCGGACCACGCCGGCGCAGATCGGCGCCGCCGCCCGCCGGCACCCCGAGGTGGTGGGCGCGTACACCGTCTCCGGCGAGGCGGACGCGCTCGTGCACCTGCGCGCCGCGGACATCTCCCACCTGGAGGAGGCGCTGGAACGGCTGCGCGCCGAGTCGTTCGTCACGTCGTCCCGCAGCACCATCGTGCTCTCCCGGCTGGTCGAGTCCCCCGGCGTCGGACCGTCCACGCCTTGACCTCAACCTCGCTTCATGTCGTGCACTGACACCGGTGACCGGCGGGACGCGAGGGGGCGGTATGCGTGCGGTGTGGCTGCGGGAGTTCGGCGGACCGGAGGTGCTCGTGCCCGGGACGGCACCCGACCCGGCACCCGGACCCGGCCAGGTGCTCGTCGACGTGGCACACGCGAACATCACGTTCGTCGAGACGATGTTCCGGGCCAGCGGCTTCGGGCCGTTCGGCACCGAACTGCCGGTGATCCCCGGTAACGGGGTCGGCGGCACGATCACCGCGCTGGGACCGGACGCCGACCCGGCGCTCGCCGGCCGCGTCGTGGTCACCGCCACCGGCGGCACCGGCGGGTACGCCGAGCGCGTCGTGGTCGACCAGGGTGCGCCTGTCCCCGTACCCCCGGGGTTGCCGCTGGACGCGGCGGTGGCGCTGATGGCCGACGGCCGCACCGCCCTGATGCTGGCCCGGGCGGCCGGGCTGCGGCGCGATGACCGCGTCCTGGTGGAGGCGGCGGCCGGCGGGGTCGGATCGCTGCTGGTCCAACTCGCCGCACGGGCCGGCGCCACGGTGGTGGCCGCCGTCGGCGGCTCCCGCAAGGTGGCCGTGCTCCGTGCCGCCGGGCTCGACGTCGTGGTCGACTACCGGCAGGCGGGCTGGACCGACCGGGTCCGGGACGCCGTGGGCGCCGTCGACGTGGTGTTCGACGGCGTCGGCGGGCCGCTCGCCCGGGAGGCGTTCGACCTGCTGGACCCCGGCGGACGGATGCTCAGCTTCGGGCTGGCCGGCGGCACCTGGGCGGACATCCCGGCCGAGTCGGCAGCCGCACGCGGGGTGACGCTGCTGAGCCCCCGGCCCGGCCCGGACGAGCTGCGCGCCCTCACCGAGGCGGCGCTCGCCGAGGGCGCGGCCGGGCGGCTGCGGCCGCTGATCGGGCAGCGCTTCCCGCTGGACCGGGCCGCCGCCGCGCACGCCGCGATCGAGGCCCGGGAAACCCTGGGCAAGACCCTGCTCGACGTACGCTGAGCAGCGCTCAGAGGTACATGCCGGTGCGGTGCTCCTCGGCCCGGGCCGGCTTGTCGCCCTCGCCGAAGAAGCGCTTGCCGCCGAACTCGCCGTGCAGGCGGTCGTCCAGCTCGTCGGCGAGACCGGTCATCACCTGCACCGCGAGCATCAGATGGGTGGGCTGGAAGTTGCGGCCGAACACCGGGATCGAGGCCCACACCGTGTCGTCGGCGCAGTAGAGCCGGCCGATCGGCATCCGGTTGGTCAGCTCCGAGAGCTTCACGTAGAGACGCTCGGTCGGCTCGACCTCGGTCAGCACCGGCGAGAAGACGTCCACGAGCGGCGGGTTGTCCCGCACCCGCACGAAGACCATGGCCGAGCCGGCCCGGATGTTGATGTCACCGTCGGAGTCGACCTGAAGCTGGTCGGACGCGGACTTCAGCATTGTCGACACGACGGTGCGGACCCGCTCCTCCAGGGCCAGCACGTCGTTCTCGCCGGACTGCGCGGCCGCCGCCGCGGCCAGCGCCTCGTCCAGGTCGGCCTCGACGTCGCGGTCCGGGCCGAACTCGCTGCGCGCGGTACCGAGCGGCTCCACGGGAAGCGCCTCGCCCTCGGCGTCGTGCACCAGGTAGACGAGGAAGGCCGGATGCGGCGCGCCGTAGACGTCCCGCAGCGTCCGGGACAGCACGGCGGCCAGCCGGGTCGCCTCGTCGGTGCCGCAGTCCAGCCCGAACTGCTCCCCGGAACCCGGCACCACACCCGGCGGCGACCAGCCGAGCGCCACCATGTCGGCCACCGCGGCCCGGTCCAGCCGGTAGCCCTGCGGCAGCGTGGCGTTTCCGACCGCGCGGGCCGAGAGACGGCCCGCCTCGCCCGCGTCCACGCTCACCGAGTAGACGGCGTCGCCGGTGCCCGAGGCGGTCGGGTCGAGCGTGACCTCCAGGTGCCCGCCGGAGGGCAGCCCGCGCAGCCGGTCGGCGAGCGCCCGGGCGAACTCCCGCCAGGCCTCGGTGACCTTGGCCCGCAGATCAGCGGTGGTCGGCTCGTCGAGCAGGATCGACTCGTGGTGCTGCTCCGGCGCGCCGCCGGTGGCCTGATGCGCCGACGTGGCGCCGGTGGCGTGGTGCTCCGGCGCGCCGCCGGCAGGCTCGTCGACCGGCTCCGAGGGGTGGTCTGCCGTCATGATCGCCTCCGTCCGTTCCCGCCACCCTACCCAGGCGCGAAGGGGACCGAATCCCGCGCGAGGCGCTAATCCTCAGGCGTGGAACCACCCAGGTCCACCGGCCAGGAACCGGCCAGCGCACTGAGCCGCTCGGCCGCCGCGGCCGGGTCCGCGCCGCGCCCCACCGCCAGCCCCAGCAGGTACGCGGTGACCGGCGCTCCCGGCCGGACCACCTGGTGGGCCACGTCCCGGGCCACGTCGAGCACTGTCGGCACGGGCACCCCCGCCGGGTCCAGGTCCAGTTCCGCGCAGACCGCCGTGACCCAGTCGTCCAGCACCGTCATCTCGTCCACTCCTCCGCCCGGCGTACGTCCTCGTCAGTGTCGCAGTCGAACCACGGCGGCGGCCCCGAGCCGGACCAGGACACCTCGCGTACGGCGACGTCGGCCAGCAGCCCGCGTACCGGCGCGCCGTCGAGCGAGCCGCCCCGCGTCGCGGCGAGCCGGTCGAGGGCGGACCGCAGGGCCGGTACCTGCCAGAGGGCGCACAGGTGCTGGCGGCGGCCGTCCCCGTCCACGTAGCAGGCGAGCGCGGCGGACCGACCGCCCAGCGTCTCCCGCCAGGCGGCGGGCGCGTCTTCCGACCTGGCGGTGGCAGGTGCGTCTTCCGACCTGGCGGTGGCAGGTGCGTCTTCCGGCCCGGCGGTGGCAGGTGCGTCTTCCGGCCCGGCGGTGGCAGGTGCGTCTTCCGGCCCGGCGGCTGCGGCGTCGAGCGCGGGCGGCGGGTCGTCGCGGGAGTGACAGGCGGCGAGCGCGCGTCGCAGCTCGGCCACCGCTGCGGTGGTGAGCAGCGGCAGGTCGGCGGCGAGCACTGCGACTGTCGTCGTACCGGGGTCGAGCAACGCCAACCCGGCTGCCGTAGCGGCCACCGGACCGCCCCCGGGCGGCTCTTCCCGGGCCGTCCGGACTCCCCTGGGCAGCGGGCCGGACGAGCCGACCACGATCCGCTGGTCCGCGTCGGCCACCGCGTCCAGCACCCGGTGCAGCATCGGCCGGCCGCCTACTGCCCGGGCCGGCTTGTCCACCCCGCCCATCCGCCGGGCCGCGCCACCGGCGAGCAGGATCGCCGCGTACCCCGTCACCGCCTCACAGTAGCCACAGCCACGACCGCCGGTCCGGCTCGGGCCGGCACCCAGCGTTGTCGGCGGTTTTCCGACGTTGATCGACTGCTTTCCGCCGAAGTGGTGGCATCCAGGGCCCTCCGATACCGCCACTTCGCCGAACTGGTGTCGATCATCGAGCCTGGGGCCGCCCGGGCCGCCCGGGCCGGCCGGGGTGGCCGGGGTGGCCGGGCCGGCCGGGGTGGCCGGGCCGGCCGGGGTGGCCGGGCCGGCCGGGGTGGCCGGGCCGGCCGGGGTGGCCGGGGTGGCCGGGGTGGGTGAGGGCGGGAAGACCTGGGGCGACGTGCGGGCGGCGGGGCGCCCGGGGAGGATGGCGGCATGGGACGGGCGACGGATCGGCGTGGTGTGCTGCGGATCGACCTCGACGCGGCCGGGAACGGCCGGGGGCGGATCGGCCGGCAGGACAACCTGGCCGTGGAGGAGCCGCTGGAGATCCGCGTCGGCGCGGCCGGTCCGGGACGACGCCGGCCGCTGGCGGTGACGATGCGCACTCCCGGCGACGATCTGGACCTGGCGATCGGCTTCCTGCTCACCGAAGGGCTGATCCGGTCGGCGGAGGACGTGCACACCGCGCAGCTCTGCGCCGGGGCGGAGACCCCGAACACCTACAACGTGGTCGACGTGGTGCTCTCGCCCGGCGTGCCGGAGCCCGTCACCGACCCTTCGCGCAACTTCTACACCACCAGCTCGTGCGGCGTGTGCGGCAAGGCGAGCATCGAGTCGGTACGCACCCGCTCGCAGTTCGCGGTGCGGGACGACCCGCTGGTTGTCACCGCCGAACTGCTGGCCGGGCTGCCGGACCGGCTGCGCGCCGCGCAGCGCGCCTTCGACCGCACCGGCGGCCTGCACGCCGCCGGCCTCTTCACCCCCGACGGGGAGCTGGTCGTGCTGCGCGAGGACGTCGGGCGGCACAACGCGGTGGACAAGGTGCTCGGCTGGGCCACCCGGGAAGGGCGGCTGCCGCTGGCCGGGCACGTCCTGCTGGTCTCCGGACGGGCCAGCTTCGAACTCACCCAGAAGGCGTGGATGGCGGGCGTGCCGCTGCTCGCGGCGGTGTCCGCGCCGAGCACGCTCGCGGTCGAGCTGGCCGAGGAGGCCGGGATGACGCTGGTCGGCTTCCTGCGCGGGCCGACCATGAACGTCTACGCCGGGGCGGCGCGCATCGGCGAGTGACCGCTCACCGGCGTGGCGGCCGCCGGCGGCCCGGTAGGCGGATGACCGCCCGGCGGGGTGACCACTCATCGGCGTGGCCTGCGTCGGCGGCGCCGCAGCACCGCGCCGTCGCCGGAACCGGGCCACCCGTCCAGTGCGGACGGGGCGACTCCCCGCCGGAGCGCCTCGTCGAGCAGCACCGCGAGCGAGTAGCCGGGGTGGGCGGACAACACCCGTTCCAGGGCGACAGCGGCAAGTGCCCCGTGCCCCGATCGCCACGCGGCGAACGCCAGCAGACAGCCGGGCGCGGCGATCAGGTCCGGCTCGGCGCGTCGCAGCACGTCCGTCCAGAGGCTGATGTCCTCGTCCCGGCCGTCGGTGCGGGACCAGGCGTGATCGCGTACCGCGACGTGGGTGAGGAGCACTGTCAGCCAGGCCATCTCGTCGTCGTCCAGCCGCTCACCGCGCCGCTGCCGGCGGAAGGCCGCTCGCACCGCGGCCGTGCCCGCCGTCCGCACGGCCCGCGGCTCCCCACCTGATCCGGCACCACCTGCCGGCACCTGGGACTTGCCGCCCGACCCGGGCCCGCCAACCGGGACCGACGACTCCCCCTCCGGCCCAGCACCGTCCGCCGGAACCGGCGGCTCCGCACCCGCCCTCGAACTGTCGGCTGGCAAGCCTCCGGCCGGGCTCCCTGCCGACGGCGTGGACGGCCGTCCGGTGAGCGCGGCCAGGCGGAGGCGTGCCCGACCGGTGGCCCGGCGCATGGCGAGCCGGACCGGCCCGTCGAGCGGGGACACCTGCGCCGCGAGCGCGGCCCGGTCGGGCAGCGCGACCTGACCGGCGAACACAGCCGCCGCGCTGACCTGGCTGGCGGCCGGGTCGTACGGGGTGCCCTCGGGCGGGCAGCAGGACGGCTCGACGCAGAGGTACGAGAACCAGCGGCCCTCGGTGACCCGCAGCGCGTCGAGCACGACCAGCCCGGCGGCGGTCAGCGCGTCGCCGATCGCGTCGACGACGCCCGTCACCCGGGCGGCCGGACCGTAGCCGACGACTGTGGCGGCGTCGGCGTCCTGCCGGGCCACCACCTGGGCCAGGTGCCGGGCCGCCGGACCGGGGTCGGCACCCGGTGCGGGCAGGTCACCACGGGCGGCGAAGACGACGCGGCGGCCGCGTACCGCGACCACCACCACGCTGTCGGCGGGATGGAAGCCGAGCAGGTAGGGCACGGCCGCGACCATGTCGGCCGGCGAGCGGACGGAGAGGCGCGCTGGCTCGGTGGAGTTCATGCCGGGAGCGTGGGCGGTCGCGCGTCACCGCGTCCGCCCCTGTGGACGACACGCGGTCCGTCCACAGATACGGAGCGTATCGGTCCAGGTCAGCGGCGATCGGCGGTGCCGCCCGGCACACGGATGTCCGGGGTAACCGCTACCTTGCGCACATGGACCTGGCGTACCTGCGGGCACACCCGGAGCACCTGCCGACCTTCCTGACCCACCAGCGGATCCGGGAGACCCCGGTCTCCGGCGGTGACATCTGCGCCGCCTCCCGGCTCACGCTCGACGACGGGCACTCGGTGTTCGCCAAGACCTGGCCGGAACGGGCGGCGCGTCCGCTGCCGGAGGGCTTCTTCGCCGCCGAGGCGGCCGGGCTGCGCTGGCTGCGCGAGGCCGGCCCGGTGCCCGTACCGGATGTGCTCGTCGCGTTGCCCGACCTGCTGGCGCTCGACTGGGTGGAGCCCGGCGAGCCGACGCCGGAGGCCGCGGAGGCGTTCGGCCGCGACCTGGCCGGGCTGCACTGCGCCGGGGCGCCCGCGTACGGCGCGGACTGGCCGGGGTTCATCGGCGCGCTGCCGCAGGACAACACGCCCGACCCCGGTCCCTGGCCGGACTGGTTCGCCCGGCGCCGCCTGCTGCCCTACCTGCGCATGTCGGTCGACGGCGGCGCGCTCGACGGCGCCGGAGCGGCGCTCGTCGAGCAGGTCGTCGAGCGGATCGGCGAGTTCGGCGGTGACGAGCAGCCGGCCCGGCTGCACGGCGATCTCTGGCCCGGCAACCTGCTCTGGGGCGCCGACGGCCGGGTCTGGCTGGTCGACCCGGCCGCGCACGGCGGCCACCGCGAGACCGACCTGGCCCAGCTCGCGCTGTTCGGCGGTCCGCCGCACCTGGACCGGATCACGGCCGCCTACCGGGAGGCGTGGCCGCTCGCCGACGGGTGGCGGGAACGTGTACCGCTGCACCAGTTGCATCTGCTGCTCGTGCACACCGCGATCTTCGGCGCGGCGTACGCGGACGCGGTCCTCTCCACCGCCCGTGCCGCCCTCCGGGGGCCCGACCGCGCTACGGTCGAGGGATGAGCGCCCCCCGGACGGCCGACGGCGTCCTCGCCGACCGGTACGGCCGTGTCGCCCGGGACCTACGGGTCTCGCTCACCGACAAGTGCAACCTGCGCTGCACCTACTGCATGCCGGCGGAGGGCCTGCCCTGGCTGGCCAATCCGCAGCTGCTCACCGACGACGAGATCATCCGGCTGGTGGGTGTCGCGGTCTCCCGGCTCGGCATCACCGAGGTGCGCTTCACCGGCGGCGAGCCGCTGATCAGGCCGGGCCTGCCGGGCATCGTGGCCGCGGTCGCCGCGCTCACGCCCCGGCCGCGCATCTCGCTGACCACGAACGGCATCGGTCTGGCCCGCATGGCGCCGGCGCTGCGTGCCGCCGGGCTGGATCGCGTCAACGTCTCCCTCGACACGCTGGACCGGGACCGGTTCACCGCGCTGACCCGCCGCGACCGGCTCGCCGACGTGCTCGCCGGGCTGGCCGGGGCCGCGGAAGCCGGGCTAACCCCAGTGAAGATCAACTCGGTGCTCATGCGCGGCACGAACGACGACGAGGCGCCCGCGCTGCTCCGGTTCGCGCTCGCGCACGGCTACGAGCTGCGGTTCATCGAGCAGATGCCGCTCGACGCCCAGCACGGCTGGGACCGCTCGACCATGGTCACCGCCGACGAGATCCTGGCCTCCCTGCACGCCGCGTTCGCGCTGACGCCGGACCCGTCCGAGCGCGGTGCGGCACCGGCCGAGACGTGGCTGGTGGACGGCGGGCCGGCCCGGGTCGGGGTGATCGCCAGCGTGACCCGGCCGTTCTGCGGCGACTGCGACCGCACCCGGCTCACCGCCGACGGCCAGGTGCGCAACTGCCTGTTCGCCACCGAGGAGTCGGACCTGCGCGGCGCGTTGCGCGACGGCGCGGACGACGAGGAGCTGGCTCGCCGCTGGCGCGCCGCGATGTGGGTCAAGCGGGCCGGGCACGGCATCGACGATCCGACGTTCCTCCAGCCCGCGCGCTCGATGTCGGCGATCGGAGGCTGAGGGTGGAGCTCACAGTCCGCTACTTCGCCGGGGCCCGCGCGGCCGCGGGACGATCCGAGGAGACCGCATCCGCCGGCCGGTCCCTGGACGAACTCCTCGATGACCTGGCCGCCCGGCACGGCGAACGCCTCGCGGTGGTGCTGAAGGCGGCGAGTTTCCTGGTCGACGGCGTGGCCTGTCATGATCGACGGGCACTGTTGCCGGCCGGGGTGACGGTGGACGTGCTGCCGCCCTTCGCGGGCGGCTGAGGGGGGCACACGTGCTGGCCATGGCGACATTCCTGGGCTTCGTCGTGCTCGTGATCGGCCTGATCCACTTCTACCTGTGGAGGCGGCTGGTCCGGGACACCACGCGCCCCGGGCGGTGGCGCCGGGCCGGTGGCGTGACGATCGCGGCGCTGGCGGTGCTCGTGCCGGTGACCATGGCGGGCACGCGCAACGGCTGGTACTGGCTGGCCTGGCCCGGCTACCTCTGGGTCGCGCTCATGTTCTACCTGCTGGTGCTGCTGCTGGTGCTGGAGGTGCCGACCGCTGTGGTCCGGCTCGTGCTGCGTCGGCGGGCCCGCTCGGCGGTCGCCGCCGGCCCGGAGCCCGAGCCCGAGCCCGCGCTCGTGGGCGCGGCGACGGCGGACGGTCCGACGCCGCCGCCGGTCGACCCCACCGACGCGCCGCCGGCCGGCACCCACGCGCCGGACCACGACCCCTCCCGGCGGCTGCTGCTCGCACGCGGGGCGGCGATCTTCGCCGGGCTCACCGCCGCCGGTGTCACCGGGTACGGCGTCCGCACCGCGATGGGTCCGCCGCAGCTCGACCGGGTGCAGATCCCGCTGGCCAAGCTGCCCCGCAGCATGGACGGCCTGCGTATCGCCACCGTCTCCGACATCCACATCGGGCCGTTGCGCGGCCGGGCGCACACCGAGCGGATCGTCGCGATGATCAACCGGATGGACGCCGACCTGGTCGCCGTGGTCGGTGACCTCGTCGACGGCACGGTGGCCGAACTGGGCGAGGCCGCCGAGCCGCTGCGCGACCTGCGGTCCCGGTACGGGAGCTTCTTCGTCACCGGCAACCACGAGTACTACTCGGGCGTCGAGGAGTGGGTCCGCGAGGTCGACCGGCTCGGCCTGCGCGTGCTCCAGAACGAGCGGCAGGAGATCCAGGCCCGGGGCGGCGTGCTGGACCTCGCCGGGGTGAACGACGTGAGCGCCGCCGGCACCGGGGTGGCCGCGCCCGCCGACTACGCCGCCGCTCTCGGCGACCGCGACCCGAGCCGGCCGGTGGTGTTGCTGGCGCACCAGCCGGTGGCCGCGCAGGAGGCGGCGAAGTTCGGCGTCGACCTCCAGCTCTCCGGGCACACGCACGGCGGCCAGATGGTGCCGTTCAACCTGGCGGTGAAGCTCGAACAGCCGGTGGTCTCCGGTCTCGGCGAGGTCGACGGCACGAAGGTCTACGTCACGAACGGCGCCGGCTTCTGGGGCCCGCCGGTGCGGGTGGGCGCGCCTCCCCAGGTGACGCTCGTCGAGCTGCGCGCTCAATAGCGTGCATGGGCCGCCGAGTCCAGCACCGCATTGCTCAGGTCACCCGTACGCGTGGCGACGGGCGGGCGGGGGACCGGACGTGACAGGATGCGGCGTGCCTCCGTTCAGCGCCGCACCCCCCGGTGGCCTCCCGCCGTACGTCGCGGATCTGCACATCCACTCGAAGTACTCCCGCGCGTGCAGCCGCGACCTGACCCTGCCGAACCTGGCCTGGTGGGCCCGGCGCAAGGGCATCGGCGTGCTCGGCACCGGCGACTTCACCCATCCCGCCTGGTACGACCACCTGCGCGAGACGCTGCACCCGGCCGAGCCGGGCCTGTACCGGCTCTCACCCGAGGCGGAACGGGACGTCGCCCGGCGGCTGCCGCCCCGGCTGGCCAGTGAGGCGGAGGCCGACCCGGTCCGGTACATGCTGAGCGTGGAGATCTCCACGATCTACAAGCGCGACGACCGGACGCGCAAGGTGCATCACCTGATCTACCTGCCGGACCTGGACGCGGTGGCCCGGTTCAACACCGCGCTGGGCCGGATCGGCAACCTCGGCTCGGACGGCCGGCCGATCCTCGGGCTGGACTCCCGCGACCTGCTGGAGATCACGCTGGAGGCGAGCCCGGACGGCTACCTGGTGCCCGCGCACATCTGGACGCCCTGGTTCTCCGCGCTCGGCTCGAAGTCCGGCTTCGACGCGATCGCCGACTGCTACGCCGACCTGGCCGAGCACATCTTCGCGGTGGAGACCGGCCTGTCGTCCGACCCGGAGATGAACTGGCGGGTCGGCAGCCTGGACCGCTACCAGCTGGTGTCGAACTCGGACGCGCACTCGCCGCCCGCGCTGGCCCGGGAGGCCACGGTCCTCACCGCCGCCCGCGACTACTTCGCCATCCGCGAGGCGTTGCGGACCGGCGACGGGCTCGCGGGCACCGTCGAGTTCTTCCCGGAGGAGGGCAAGTACCACGCCGACGGGCACCGGCTGTGCGGCGTGAACTGGTCGCCGGAGCGGACCCGCGAGGCGGGCGGACGCTGCCCGGAGTGCGGCAAGCCGCTGACTGTGGGCGTACTCAGCCGGGTCGAGGAGCTGGCGGACCGCGCGGCGGGGCACCGGCCGGCGCACGCCCGCGAGGTGACCCATCTGGTGCCGCTGGCCGAGATCCTGGGCGAGCTGAACCGGGTCGGCGCGCGGTCGAAGAAGGTCGAGGGCAAGCTCAACGAGCTGATCGCCGCGCTCGGCCCGGAGCTGGAGATCCTCACGCGTACCCCGATCGAGGAGATCGGCCGCGTCGGCGGCGAGCTGCTCGCGGAGGGCATCGGCCGGCTGCGCCGCGGCGACGTGCGCCGGGTGCCGGGCTACGACGGGGAGTACGGCGTGATCACCCTGTTCGACCCGGCGGAACTGGGCGCCGGGGGTGCCCGGGCCGGGCAGGAGACGCTGTTCGACGTACCGGTGCCCGCGCAGCGGCGGCCGGCGGAGTCGGCGCCGAAGCCGAAGGCCAAGCGCCCGGCGCCGGCCCGGCCCGAGCCGAAGCGCACGCCGCCGCCAGCGCCCCCGATCGCGCCGCCGCCGTCTCCGCACGAGCCGTTCGAGCCGATGCTCGCCGGGATGGAGGAGGTCGGCACCGGCCTGCTGGACCGGCTGGACGCGATGCAGCGGGTGGCCGCGTCGGCGCCGGGTGGCCCGCTGCTGATCGTGGCCGGTCCGGGCACCGGCAAGACGCGCACGCTCACCCACCGGATCGCGTACCTGTGTGCGGAGCTGAACGTCTTCCCTGATCAGTGCTTGGCGATCACGTTCACCCGGCGGGCGGCCGAGGAGCTGCGGCACCGGCTGGACGGGCTGCTCGGCCCGGTCGCCGAGGACGTCACGGTGGGTACGTTCCACTCGCTCGGCCTGACCGTGCTGCGGGAGAACGCGACGGCGGCCGGGCTGCCGGCGGACTTCCGGATCGCCGACGAGGCGGACCGGGCGGCGGCGCGCGCCGAGGCCGGTGACGACGACGAGCGGTACGTGGCACTGCTGCGCAAGCGGGACCTGGTCGACCTGGACGAGCTGCTGACGCTGCCGGTGGCCCTGCTGAAGGGTGACCGGAAGCTGGTCCGCGAGTACCGCGAGCGGTGGAAGTGGATCTTCGTTGACGAGTACCAGGACGTCGACGCGGTGCAGTACGAGCTGCTGCGGCTGCTCAGCCCGCCGGACGGCAACCTGTGCGCGATCGGTGACCCGGACCAGGCGATCTACTCGTTCCGGGGCGCCGACGTGGGCTACTTCCTGCGGTTCTCGCAGGACTTCACCGACGCGCGGCTGGTCCGGCTGAACCGCAACTACCGCTCCTCCGCGCCGATCCTGGCCGCCGCGGTGCAGGCCATCGCGCCGTCGTCGCTGGTGCGCGGCCGGCGTCTCGACCCGGCCCGGCTCGACCCGGAGGCGCCGCTGGTCGGCCGGTACGCGGCGAGTTCCGCCTACGACGAGGCCGACTTCGTGGTCCGTACCGTGGACGAGCTGGTCGGCGGCCTGTCCCACCGCTCGCTCGACTCGGGTCGGATCGACGGGCGGACCACCTCGCTGTCCTTCTCCGACATCGCGGTGCTCTACCGGACCGACGCGCAGGCCGCACCGATCGTGGACGCGCTGGCCCGGGCGAACATCCCGGTGCAGAAGCGCTCGCACGACCGGCTGCGCGACCGTCCCGGCGTGCCCGCAATCGCCCGCGAGCTGCGCCACGCCGGTCTGGACGGTTCGCTCGCGGCCCGGGTACGGCAGGCCGGGCAGATCCTGGCCGAGCGCTTCGCCGTGCCCACGCTCGACGGTTCCGGCGCGGTACGCCCCGAGGACGTCCGCACGGCGGTGGACCTGCTCACCCCGCTGGCCCGGCGCTGCGGCGACGACCTCGACCTGTTCCTCAACCAGCTCGCCACCGGCGCGGAGGTGGACGCGCTCGACCCGCGCGCCGAGGCGGTCACGCTGCTCACGCTGCACGCCGCGAAGGGTCTGGAGTTCCCGGTGGTGTTCCTGGTCGGCGCCGAGGACGGGCTGCTGCCGCTGCGCTGGCCCGGATCCGAGCCGGACGACGACGCGGTGGCCGAGGAGCGCCGGCTGTTCTTCGTCGGGCTGACCCGGGCACAGGACCGGCTCTACGTGAGCCACGCGGGCCGCCGCGCCCGGCACGGCGCGGAACGCGACACCCGCCCGTCGCCGTTCCTCGACGTGATCGACCCGGCGCTGTTCGAGCGTCTGGACGCGACCGAGCCCCGCCGTCCGAAGGACCACCAGCTCCGTCTGATCTGACCGCCCGCGGCGCACGGGCCGAGCGCGCAGGTCAGCCGAGGACGGCGGCGAGCCACGCGCCGCCGAGCAGCGCCGGGCCGAACGGCACCGGCGTGTCCCGGCGTACCCGGCCGGCGGCGAGCAGGACCAGCACCGTGACTCCGGCGAGCACGTGCGGCAGGATCAGCCCGAGCCGCAGCGCCGGCCAGCCGAGCCAGCCCAGCGGCAGCCCGAGCGCGGCGGCGAGCTTCACGTCGCCGAAGCCGAGCCGGGCGCGGGGCAGCAGCGCCAGCAGCGCGTACCCGATGAAGGAGAGTGTGGCCCCGGCCACCGCGACGGCCAGGTGGCGCGGTTCGCCGGTCGTCGCTGTGGCAGCGGCCGGTCCGAGCCCGCCGCCGAGCGCGACCAGGCCGACGAGCGGGTCGGGCAGCCGCAGCGCGGTCAGGTCGGTGACCACGAGGACCAACCCGGTGGCGGCGACCGGCAGCAGCGCGGCCAGCGCCGGATCGGCGCCCCGGGCGGCGGCGAGCCCGCCGAACACCACGGCGCCGACGAGGGCGAGCACACTCCGGTTCGGAGTTCGGACCCGGCCGTCGGTGTCGGGAACGAAGGACCGCCCGGCCGGGACCGCCGCCCACCCGGCCGCCGCGCCCAGCAGCGCGATCCCCGTCACCAGCAGCGCCGACACGGGCCGGGACGCTACCGCCCGGCCGGCTCCCCGGCCGTCCCGTCGACGGCTGGTGGCGGGGACCGGCGGGGACGCTCGGTGCTCACCACCACCGCCACGCCGACCACGATGACCGCACCGCCCATCAGCACCTGCGAGGTGATCGGTTCCGCGACGAACAAGGCGCCGAGTGCCACCGCGACCACCGGGTTCACGTACGCGTACGTGGAGACCAGCGAGATCGGCGCGTGGGCGAGCAGCCAGACGTACGCGGTGAAGGCGACCAGCGAACCGGCCACCATCAGGTAGGCCATCGCCGCCCAGGACCGTCCGGTCACGTCCGCGAAGGAGAAGCCGCGCAGCTCACCTCGGGCCACGCCGACGAGCGCGAGCACCGCAGCGCCGGCGACCATCTCGTAGACGGTGGCCACGAACGGGTCGGCGGGCATCCGGATCTTCCCGGACAGGTACGAGCCGACCGACCAGCTCGCCGCCGCGGCGACCACTGTCAGCGCGCCTGCCACCGGCACGCCGTCCACCCCGTCGCGGGGCAGCACGAGCAGGACCAGACCGGCGAAGCCGAGTGCCACTCCGAGGAACGTCCACGGTCGCGGCCGGTCCCCACCTGCCGTCCGCAGCAGGACCACGAGCAGCGGCACGGTGGCGACGAGCAGCGCCGCCACCCCGGACGGTACGGCGGTCCCGGCCGGGCCGGACTCGGCGAGCACCACCAGGCCGTTGCCGCCGGCGAGCAGCAGCACACCGACGAGCGCGGCGGAGCCGACGCGGCGTGCGGGCACCCGCAACGCGCCGGGTCCACGTCGCAGGCGCAGCACGACGGCGAGCACCACCGCGGCGGCGGCGAACCGCATCGCCGCGGAGATCAGTGGCGGCAGGGACTCGACAGCGACCCGGATGCCCAGGTAGGTCGAGCCCCAGAGCAGGTAGACCAGCACGAGTGCGGTCCAGATCAGCGCGGTGCGGGCCGGCGGCGTCGCGGAATCGACAACGTTCGTCGCACTCGTGGGGCGTGAGCTCATCGTGGGACCACGCTACGGTGACCACGGCGTCGGCGTCCCCAGTTGGTGGCCGGCCTCTCAGCACTGGCGTACGCAGGAGGCGTTCATGTCGAACTTCGGTCCACCGGGCGGCGGCTCTCCCGAGCCCTGGGGACGGCCCGACGACGGCTACGCCCCGCAGCCCGATCCTCGCTACGCCCCGCCGGGCGACCCGCGTTACGCCCCGCAGCCCGACCCGCAGTACGGCCCGCCGACCCAGCAGTACGGCCCCGCCGACCGGTACGGCCCGCCCGCCCAGCAGTACGGTTCCGGCGACCGCTACGGCCCGCCGGCCGATCAGTACGGGCCGCCGACGCAGCGCTACGAGCCAGGACCGGCCTGGTCACCCGGGCCGCCGCAGCAGGGCCACCCGGGTGACCCCTATGCCGGGCCGCCGTACGGCGGCGGGCAACCGCCGTACGCCGAGCCGACGCCGCCGAAGCGCGGGAAGGGCCCGCTGCTGGTGGTGGTGATCGTGCTGGCCGTGCTGCTGCTGGGCGGCGCCGGGGCGTACTGGATGCTGGGCCGGGACGAGCAGAGCCCGACCGGCGGCACGACCGCTGCCACCGAGCCGGCCGCGGATCCGACCGGCGAGGCCGCGCCGCCGAGCGAACCGGCCGACACGACGCCCACGACGGCGGCCCCGGCCTCGTCGACCGATCCGCGTTTCGTCAAGGCGGGCCAGTGCGTCGCCAACGAGGGTGGCGGCGGCCAGCCGAAGCTGGTGATCGCCGACTGCGCCCCGAAGACGTACGAGGTGCTGCGCCGCATCGACGGCGCGACGAGCGGCAAGAAGGACGCGGAGGCGAAGTGCGGGAAGGTGGCCGGTTACACCGACTGGTACTTCTTCGACAGTGAGCTGGACACGCTCGACTTCGTGCTCTGCCTGAAGCGCCGCTGACCCTGTCCGCCTGTCGGTAACCAAAACTAGGGCTGTCTAGCGTGGATGCTAGACAGCCCTAGTTTTCTGTCGAGGCCGACACGCGGTAGCCGCCTCTATGCGCATCTAGCCTGGTCGCTAGAGAACCCGATACTGTGCGATTCGTGGATCCGGTCCGCAACCCGTACGCACCGGGCGCCGGCCAGCGCCCGCCCGAACTCGCCGGGCGGGGGCGGGAACTGGACGTCTTCGACGTGGTGCTGGAACGGATCGCCCGCGGTCGCCCCGAACGCAGCCTGATGCTCACCGGCCTGCGGGGAGTCGGCAAGACGGTCCTGCTCAACACGCTGCGCTCCGAGGCAATCAACCACCTCTGGGGCACCGGCAAGATCGAGGCCCGGCCGGACCAGTCGCTGCGCCGCCCGATCGCCGCCGCGCTGCACATGGCCGTCCGCGAGCTGGCGCCCCGGCACCGTGCCCCGGACCGGATCGACGCGTTCCTCGGCGTCCTCAAGGCGTTCGCGCAACGCTCCACCCCCACCGGGCGGGGCGGCGCGGCACCCAAGCTGCGCGACCGCTGGCAGCCCGGCATCGACGTACCCGCGAGCAGCGGGCGCGCCGACTCCGGCGACATCGAGATCGACCTGGTCGAACTGCTCAGCGACGCGGCGGCGGTCGCCACCGACGTCGGCACCGGCATCGCGATCTTCATCGACGAGATGCAGGACGTCGGCGCCGAGGACGTCTCCGCGCTCTGCGCCGCCTGCCACGAGCTGTCCCAGCTCGGCGCGCCGCTCATCGTCGTGGGCGCGGGCCTGCCGCACCTGCCGGCCGTGCTCAGCGCCGCCAAGTCGTACTCCGAGCGGCTCTACCGCTACCAGCGCATCGACCGGCTCGACCGGATCGCCGCCGACCAGGCGCTCTGCGCGCCGGCCGAGCGGGAGGAGGTCGAGTACGAGCAGAAAGCCCTCGACCTGCTCTACGAGAAGTCCGGTGGCTATCCCTACTTCGTCCAGGCGTACGGCAAGGCCACCTGGGACCACGCGCCCCGCTCCCCGATCACCGCGGCGGACGTCCGGGTCGCCGCGCCCGAGGCGGAGGCCGAACTGGCGGTGGGGTTCTTCGGCTCCCGGTTCGAGCGGGCCACGCCTGCCGAACGCGAGTACATGCGCGCGATGGCCACGCTGGCGCTGGTGGACGGCGAGGAGGGCGGCCGGGACGACATGGACGCGGCGGTGCCGACCGCCGAGATCGCCCGCGCGCTCGGCCGCAAACCGGCCAGCCTCTCCCCGGCGCGTGATGCGCTGATCAAGAAGGGGCTGATCTACTCCGGCGAGCGGGGGACTGTGGCGTTCACAGTGCCGCACTTCGGCCGCTACCTGCGTACCCAGCCCGCCTGACGGCTCAGGCCGCTCGGGCCGCGCGGTCTCAGGCCGCTCGGCCGCGATCCGGACCGCTCAGACCCGCGACCACGGTGGCGGGAAGACCACCTCGCCGGACGGCGGTGACGGCTCTCCGCTCGCCGACGGCGGTAACACCAGCGCCTGCCACGGCTCCCCCAGCCCGGACCAGGGACTGGTCAGGCCCAGCCGGTCCGCCGGGCCGAACCCGAACCGCCGGTAGTAGGCCGGGTCGCCCAGCACCACCACCAGCCGCTCGCCCAGCTCGGTCGCGGCGTCCAGTGCCGCCTGCACCGCCGCCGTGCCGTGCCCCAGCCGCTGCCGGTGCCGCGCCACCGCCACCGGACCCAGGGCCAGCGCCGGCCAGGTGCCGCGTTCGGTGCGTACGCCGACGCGCGTGAGCAGCGCGTACGCCACCACCTCGCCGCCGTACTCGGCGACCATGGCCAGCTCCGGGATCCACGCCGGGCTGTGCCGCAGCTCCTCGACCAGGCCGACCTCCGGTGGGGTGGCCACGTCGGGGCGGGCGAAGGCGGCGGCCAGCACCCGGGCCACCGGCGCCTCGTCGGCGGGGCCCTCGGGGCGCAGTCGCAGCGTCGTCACCCGCGCGACCTTACCGAACGCAACCGGTCCATCCGCGACGGTCGCTGAAATCGATACCGTTCGGACGTCCACGTCGGCCGATACCTTTCGTGTGTTGCGGGGATGACGACGCCCCCGACGGGGTAAGACTGAGCCATGAAGCCCGTGCGCTCCCTCGCCCGAGTCATGTTGAGCGGCATCTTCGTGGTCAGCGGCGCCCGCAACCTGCGCAACCCGGAACGCCTGGTGCAGGCCGCGGAACCGGTCACCGGGAAGGTCGCCCCGCTGATCCAGAACGTGCACCCCCGCATCCCCACCGACACGGTCTCGCTGATCCGGGCCAACGCCGCCACCCAGCTGGTCGGCGGCCTGATGCTCGCCACCGGCCGGTTCACCCGTCCGGCCGCGCTGGTGCTCGCGGGCACGCTCATCCCGACCACCGCCGCCGGCCACGCCTTCTGGAACAACGACGACCCGGCCGCGCGCAACAACAACCAGATCCACTTCCTGAAGAACCTCGGCCTGCTCGGTGGCCTCCTACTCGCCGCCGCCGACACCGAGGGCAAGCCGGGGCTGCGCTGGCGCGCCGGCCACCGGATCGACCACTTGCGCCGGTCGGTCAAGCGCGCGGTCCGCACGGCGCGCCGCGAGACGAAGATCGCCGTACGCTCCGCGGCGACCGCCCGCCGCATGCCCGGCTGACCGGGCACTCTGTACGGCCTACCACCCCCCCGCAAGGCCACCAATCACCTGAACCGTCCGAGACCCGTTAACGCGGTGGAAATGTCAAAAACACGTGTGGGATCGGACACGGTCGCGTAACGCGGGAGGCAGCAACGTGAGGCGCCGTTCTAGGCTCCGTTCTGGACCTGGACGGGTACGACGACCTTGGTACGGGGGTGGCCACGCCATGCCGACGACAGTCGGTAGACGGACCAACCGCCTCGCCCCGACCTCCCGCGTCGACCGCCGGATCGTGGTGCGTCTCGGCGTCGTTGCCGCCGTGTCGTACGCCGCGTGGCTCGCCATCGGCGCCTTCGGACGGCCGTACAACTTCTTCGACATGAAGATCTACCACGGCGCGGTGCTGTGGTGGGCCGGCGGCAACGAGCTGTACGACTTCGTCGCGCCCTCGACCACGCTGGGCTTCACCTACCCCCCGTTCGCCGCCCTGGTCATGCTGCCGATGTCGTGGCTGCCGGTCGACGGCGCCGGCTTCGTCAACGCGCTCGCCAGCATCGGCGCACTCGCCGTCGTCCTCGCGGCGCTGCTACGCCCCATCGTGGACCGGCTCGGCTGGCCGCTCTGGTTCACCGTCGGCATCGCCACCCCGCTCGCGGTCGCCATCGAGCCGTCCCGGGAGACGCTCGGCTACGGGCAGGTCAACCTGCTGCTGTTCGCGCTGATCATGGCGGACATGGTGGGCCTGCGCTGGCGGGCCAAGCGGGGCACCCACTACGAGACGGCCGATTCGCCGCTGGCCCGGTTCGTCTACAGCGGCGCCTGGGCCGGTGTGGGCATCGGGCTCGCCACGGCGGTCAAGCTCACCCCGGCACTGTTCGTGGCCTATCTGATGCTCACCCGGCAGTGGCGGGCCGCGCTCACCGCTGTCGGCACCGCCATCGGCGTGACCATCGCTACGTTCGGTGTGCTCGGTGAGGAGTCCCGCGCGTACTTCGCCGACGTGCTCTGGCAGACCGAGCGGGTCGGCGCGGCGGACATGACCGCCAACCAGTCCCTCGCCGGTCTGCTGGCGCGCCTCTACGACTCGATCGAGACGCCCGGCCTGCTCTGGCTGGCGTTCTCGGTGCTCATCCTGGCGCTGGGCCTGTCCCGGGCGATGAGCGCCCGCGCCGACGGCGACGAGCTGACCGCGTTCACGCTGGTCGGGCTCACCGCCAACGTGATCAGCCCGATCTCCTGGTCGCACCACCTGATCTGGGTCATCCCGGCGATCATCGTGCTGGCCGACGCCGCGGTACGCCGCCGCGAAGCCAGCCGCGGCCTGCCCCCGCGCGGCACCGGCGGTCCCTCGGCCAACGGTGTGCCGGCACTGCGCCCGCCGATCTGGTACCCGACGCTGACCGGGCTCCGCCACGGCGTCGGCGCGCTCGGGCTCTACCTGCTGTTCCTGATCTCACCGATCTGGCCGTACGAGCACCAGCTCCCCGAGGTGTCCCACTACCAGGACGGCCTGTTCGGCGCGCTGATGGAGAACTCCCTGGCCATCGCGCTGATCGTGCTCGTCGCGGCGCTGCCGTGGCGTCCCGGCGCCGAGCCGGCGTTCTACCACGAGCGGCTGGGCCGCACCGCCGCGCTCGCCGCCCGGCGCTGAGCCCTCAGGGGCAGTTCACCCATTCCTCGGTGCCGTCGTCGAAGACCTGCCGCTTCCAGATCGGCAGCCGCGCCTTCACCTCGTCGACCAGCCGGGCGCAGGCAGCGAACGCGGCCGCGCGGTGCGCCGTGCTGACCGCCGCCACCAGTGCCACGTCACCGATCTCCAGCGGGCCGATCCGGTGCGACACCGCCACCGCGTACACCTGCGGGTCGGCCGCCACCTCGGCCGCCACCTCGCGCAGTACCGCCTCGGCGGTGGGGTGGCCCTCGTACTCCAGCCGGGTGACCGCCCGCCCGTGGTCGTGGTCGCGGACCACGCCCTGGAAGGACACCACCGCGCCGGCACGGCGGTCGGCGACCGCCGCCTCGTGCGCGGCCAGGTCGAGCGGCCGGTCGGTCACCGCGCCGAGCACCACGCCTGCTTCCACTGTCACGACGTCTCCCGTCGGCTCGTTCGTCGCGCTCACCCGAATCGCTCCCCGGGGGTCAGTGGCAGCGGCACCAGCGGCACCCGGTCGCCGGCCGCGCCGCTGGTGCCGGGCCGGATCATCGCGAACCCGTCCGCGCCGGCCAGCCCACGCAGCATCGCCGAGCCGACGTGCCGCACCGGGTACGCGGTGCCGGCGACGCGGTCCCAGCGGGCCAGCGCCAGATGGGTGTAGTCGCCGCGCCCGGGAATCGGCTCGGCCAGTGTCACGTGCGGCAGTACCGGCATCTGCCGGCCGGTGAGACCGGCGAGCAGGGGCGCGACGAGCGACACGAGCGCCACCACGGCCGACTGCGGGTTGCCGGGCAGACCGGCCACGAACCGCACCCGCCCGTCGCCGTCCACCAGCCGGGCGAGCAGCATCGGGAAACCCGGGCGCACCGCCACGGTGTTCACCACGTAGTCGGCGCCGAGCGCCTCCAGCGTCGGGTGCAGGTGGTCGACCGGACCGTGCATGGTGCCGCCGGTGGTGCAGACCAGGTCGGCGTTGGCGAGCGCGCCCCGCAGCGCCGCCACGTGCGCGGGCAGCGTGTCGGCGACCGGGCCGACCACGTCGGCCGCGCGCACCTGGCAGCCGTAGCGGCGCAGCCAGGCCGGCACCGACGGACCGAGCGCGTCACGGACCCGCCCGGCGCCGGGCGGACCGGAGGTGAGCAGTTCGTCGCCGAAGACCAGGAGCGCGGCCCGGGGTGGGCGGCGGACCCGCAGCGTGTCGTGCCCGCAGGAGGCGGCCAGGCCGATCACCGCCGGGTCCACGGGCGTGCCGGCGGGCAGCAGTACCTCCCCGAGGTGCGCCTCCTCGCCCGGCTCCCGCCACTCCGGCGCCGGGCGGGGCGTGCCGGACACCAGGCCGTCCGACGTACGCGTCGACTCCTCGATCCGCAGGATCGCCGTCGTGCCCTCGGGAACCATCGCGCCGGTGGCGATCTCCACCGTGCTGCAGTCGGCCTCCAGCGGAGGCGCGGTCTGCCCGGCGAGCACCCGCCCGACCACCCGCCACGGCCCCGCGCCGCGCACCGCCCAGCCGTCCACGCTGGAGGTGGGGAACGCCGGCAGGTCGGTGCGCGTGGTCAGCGGCTCGGCCAGGGTGTGCCCGTCGGCCTCGGCCAGCGGACGGGCCACCGCGGGGAGCGCGGCGGACAGGCCCACCGCGTACACCCGGGAGCGGGCCTCCTCCCACCCTGCCGGTGGTGGCGTGCCGGCCTCGGCCGCGGCGGCTTCGGTTTCCGTGCTCATCCGGCGAGCCTAACGCCGGGGCACGTGCCGCGCGGGGTCAGTGGTCGCCGCCGCGAAGCTGGTCGACGGCGTGCCGCAGGATCGGGCCGAGCACCGCCAGACCGTCCCGGGCGCCACCGCGTGAGCCGGGCAGGTTGACCACGAGCGTCCGGCCGGTCACCCCGGCCAGCCCGCGGGACAACGCAGCCGTCGGCACGGTGTCGCGGCTGTGCGCGCGAATCGCCTCGGCGATGCCGGGGATCTCGTAGTCGAGCAGCGCGCGCGTCACGTCGGGCGTGCGGTCGGTCGGGGTGATGCCGGTGCCACCGCTGGTCAGCACCACGTCGACGCCGTCTGCGCGGGCGGCACGCAGGGCGTCGCCGACCGGTTCGCCGTCGGGCACCACCACCGGAGCGTCGACCTCGCAGCCCAGCTCGCGCAGCCCGGTCACGAGCAGCGGGCCGCTGGTGTCCTCGTACACCCCGGCGGCAGCCCGGTTGGACGCCACGATCACCCGGGCCCGGATCACGGCCGGTCCTCCGGCCGGACCCACTCGCCGGTCTTGCCGCCCTCCTTGCGGAGCACCCGGACGGCGTCCACCGAGGCGGCCGGGTCGACCGCCTTCACCATGTCGACCAGGGCGAGCCCGGCGACCGCCACGGCGGTCAGCGCCTCCATCTCCACGCCCGTGCGGTCGGCGGTCTTCGCGGTGGCGGTGATCTCCACCGTGTCGGCGGTGAGGTCGAGGTCGACTGTGACGCCGTGCAACGCGATCGGGTGGCAGAGCGGGATCAGGTCGGGCGTGCGCTTGGCGCCCATGATGCCGGCGAGCCGGCCGACGGCGAGCGCGTCGCCCTTGGGCAGGCCGTCGCGGCGCAGCAACTCCACCACCTCGGCGGTGGTGCGGAGGCGGCCGGCGGCGACCGCGAACCGGCCCGAGACCGGCTTGGCGGAGACGTCGACCATCCGGGCCGCACCGGCCGGGTCGACGTGGGTGAGCTGCGCGGGTTCGGTCACGGCCCGACCCTATCCGCCGGGTACGACGACGCGGGTGCTCCGGCCTGCCCGGGTGCCGCGGCCTGCGGCGGGGAGGGGCGTCGTGTCGGGTGCCGGTGCACGACGCCCCTCCCTCACCTGCCCACCGCCGATTCGCTGGGGGGAACTGACGGTGGGGGCCTCGTTCGGCCGGGTCCGCTCTGGCGCTGAACCCTCCCCGTGGCCGATGCCGGGGACGCTAACGAACGCCGCGATAAGAAATCGATAAGCCGGTTCAGGCCGGCGTCTCGGCGAGCTGCCGGCGCAGGTCGTGGCGCTCGGGCGCACCCATCCGCTCGAAGATCGCCAGCGCGCGCTGCCGGTACCGTCGCGCCTGCGCCGGCTCCTTCTCCGCAAGATGTCCGGCCAGGCCGTCCAGGGCGCGGGCCTGCTCGTACGGATGGCCGATCCGGGTGGCGATGGCGAGTGCCTCCTCGAAGACGGCCACCGCTTCGTCGGCTCGCCCCGTAGCTCCCAGGGTGACGGCCAGCTCGTTGCGTGCCTGGGCCTGGACGTGCCGCTCGCCGGATGCGGCGGCGGCCTCGATGGCGGCCTCGTGGTGCCGCAGCGCGTCGTCGTAGCGGCCGAGTTGCCGGTAGGTGCCGGCGAGGTCGCTGAGCGTCTCGGCACGGCCGAAGCCGTTGCCGGTGCGATCCCGGAGCGCGAGCGAGGCTCGGAGCAGGCGCTCCGCCGCCGCGTTCTGTCCCAGGCGGTATCTGAGGCCACCGAGATGCCCCAGTGCGTTCGACATGTGGAACGGATCCTGCTTGATCCGGGCGGCGAAGAGGTGCAGCCGATGAACCGCCGTCGACTCGTCGTAACGACCGAGGTAGCGCAGTGTCAGGCCGAGGTTCGGCAGGACCGGAAGGGTGTCCAGCGCACAGCTGCGCAGCGTCATGCGGTTGGCTTCGAGCGACTGGTGGAGCCGCCCGGTCAGCCAGTGCACGGCGCCGAGGTTGAACCGTGCCCGCTGGGCGCCCGATTCGTCACCGAGCCCGGTGAGGATCGACACGACCTCGTGCAGGTGTGCCGAGGCGTCCTGGTAGGCGCCGGTGCGTACGCACGCCGAGGCGAGATAGTTGTGCATGAGGGCCACGGCGTGCCGGTCCCCGCACCGCTGGGCGGCGGCGAGACCCACCGCGTGCGTGGCCGATATGTCGTCGAAGTAGCCGCGTATGTAGAAGAACCGCCAACCGGCGCGAGCCAGACGCCACGCCATCGGTTCATGGCCCTGGTCAGCCGCCTGACGGACGAAGGCGTCCAGGTTCGACCGCTGTTCCTCCAGCCAGTCCAGGTCGCGGTCGACGCGTCCGGCGAGCAGATCCGGTCGAAGCGGTTCTCCGAGCCGCAGGTGCTGCGCGAGCACCCGGCCGTCCTCGATCGACGCGGACGCCCGCACCACCGAGTGCAACACGTGATCCAGCAGGTTCCGGATCGCCGGTCGCCCGGTCGTCGGCTCGTCCTCCTGCCGGGCCAGTTCGGCGGCGTAACGCCTCATCAGGTCGTGCAGGCGGTACCGGCCGGCCGAGGTCTCCTGCACGAGGTGGCGGTCCACCAGTTCGTCGAGGACGTCCGCCGCGTCCCGCAGGGGCAGGTCGGTGAGGGCGGCGACCATGGCGGTGTCGAGGTGGTTCCCGGCCGCCAGCCCGAAGGATCGGAAGGCTTTCCGGCACGCCTCGTCGAGCGGCTCGTACGACTCGGCGAACGCCTCCACCACGCTTCGCGCCTCGGCACGGAGACCGGGGAGGAAGATCGACCTGTGGCTCAACCTGTCGACGAGGTCGGCGATCCGCCAGTCGGGCCGATGTGCCAGCCGGGTGCCGGCCAGTCCGACAGCGAGAGGGAGGCAGCCGCAGATGTCGACCAGTTGTCGCGCGGCCTCCGGCTCGGCCGCCACCCGGCCGCTCCCGATGAGGGTGGCGAGCAGTTCGAGCGCCTCGGCCTCGGCGAGGACGGCGAGGGACACCGGCGGTCGTTCGGTGAGTGCCAGCAGGCGCCGCCGGCTGGTGACGAGGACGACGGCCGATCCGGAGACGGGTAGCAGCGGCTCGACCTGCCGGCTGTCGGCGGCGTTGTCGAGCACCACCAGCACCGAACGCGCGGCCAGTTCGCGCCGCCACATCTCCTGCCGGTCGGGCAGTTCCAGCGGTATCCGGCCGGCCGGCACACCCAGTTGGTGAAGCAGCGTGTCCAGGGCCACCGCGGGCCGCATCCGTGTTCGCGTGCTGTGTCCCCGCAGGTCGACGAAAAGTTGCCCGTCGGGGAAGCGCTCGGCCGACCGGGAGGCCACGTGCAGGGCGAGGGTCGTCTTGCCGCAGCCCGCCATGCCGTCGATCACCCGGATCGCCGGACCCTGCCCGGATGCCTCCCGCACTTCGCACAACAATCGATCGACCATTTCCTCCCGGCCGACGAAATCCATCACCGTCCGCGGCAACCAATTGCGCTTATGAGCACCACTCCGGATCGTCTCCACCTCGCGCGCCGATTCCGGAATCCGGCGTCGCGCCCGGGTGGCCGCCACACGAAGTCGTTCCATCTCCGCGCTGGGTGGCACCCCGAGCTGATCGGACAACGCCTCGCGAGTGGCGCGGTAGACGGCCAGGGCGCCCCCTGCGTCGCCGGTCTGGATGAGCGCGCGCATCAGGAGACACTGCGCCCGCTCGCGCAGCGGCTGATGCGAGACGTGGTCACGCAGTAACGACACCGCTGATTCGGGGCGCCCGAGGTTGAGATATGCCTCTGTCAACAGTTCCAGCGCCGCCTGCCGTTCCTGACTCACGGCCTCGCGCTGAGCGGTGAGTGCCGGCCCCAGCGCCAACCCTGCGAGCAGTGGGGCCGCCGCGCCGACCACCTCGACGAGCACCGGGACGGCCTGCGCCGACCGCCCCGCCCGCATCAACTCCCGGGCGCGGCGCGAGCGCACGTTCAGTCGATGCAGATCGATCAGCTTCTCGTCGATGAGAAGTCGATAGCCGCCCGGTTCACGGACGATCCTCGCTTCGTCGTCCGCACCCGAGCCGAGACTCCGCCGCAGATTGGCGGCGTAGGTCCGGACGTTTGCGATCGCCGACCGTGGTGGAGCGTCCGGCCACAGCTCGTCCACCAGGTCATGAACCGTGACCAGCCGGTTGGCCCGCGCGACGAGTAGCGCGAACACCAACTGCTGCTTGGGCGTTCCAAGCGGTAGGTCCACGGCGCCGAGTCGCGCCGCCAAGCCCCCGAGAACCCGGATTTCCATGCTGCTGTTCCAGCCTCAGTGGGCACCCGCCCACCACGAAGCGACAGCGTAATCGATTCGTCACAGAGGCGTCGCCCCGGGCTCAGGCGCTGGTCGCCGCCGTCGTCCGACACGTCTGCCGAAGTCACCCGAAGCACGGTTGTAATGTTTCGCCGCCACAGCGACGCTACACACGGACCGAGTGGTATCGCGCTATTCGATGCGCTCAGCGACGGCCCGGGTACCTAAAGGAGACAGTCGGCTTCGCTCCGCAAGCAGGCCATGGACAGAACGTCATTTAACCCGCAATAGTTACTTATATTGCGCATACCGACATTAATTCTTTCAGACCAACTCGAATATCCCCTAATCTGCCTTCAGTCAGCAAGGCGCGGATACGCGCAAAGAAGGCACAGGGCGCCGGCGGCAATGAGCGGCAGCGGATCGAAGTAACGACTTCAGTCCGTGACCATTCCGCCCCGAAGCGATATCCGAGGAGGGCAGCACAATGCGCAGCACCGAATGGGGATGAGTTTCCCGGACCCGGGTGAAGCGGTAGGCTGCCGCTCATCGCATACCGACGGTGAGCGGCGGGTGACTCGGGTTGAGCCGAACCACGGAAAGCCGAACGGCTGTCGACCCACACCTGCGCGGGATCGTCTACACGTTGGTCGCGGGGGCGACGATCGTCGCCCTCACCGCGATCTACTCCGCCCGTACACAACACCCTGACTCCGTACGTGACTTCGTCACCGTCACAGCCCTCGTCGTGACGGTGACCCTGGCCACCGTCATCAAGACCCGTCTGCGGATCCGCTCCACCACCTTTTACTTCGCCTGGGTCGAGACCGCGATCGTCATCGGCCTCGCCGTCGCTCCGCCCTCGTGGGTCGTCCTGGCCACCGGGATCGGCGTGGCGTGCGGATCAGTCACCCGCCTGGCCCCCATCAAGGTGGCATTCGCCATCGCGAAGCACACACTGGTGGCCGGCGGAGCCACTGTCGCCACCCTGCTGCTGGGAAGCGCCTGGCCACCTCGGGAGCCACTCGGCATCGTCGTCCTGCTGGGGTTCGTCTACCTGGTGGCCGCGGTCCTCGATGACGTCCTCGCGATCCCGGTCATCGCGCTCGCCTCCCGCACACCGATCCTCCAGCAGTTCCGCGACGACCTCGACCTGCGGATCGCCGGTTTCGGCCTGCGTTTCCTGGTGGCCGCCAGCACCGTGCTCATCCTGCGGGTCGACCCCCGCCTGCTGCTCGCCGTACCGGCGCTGGTGCTCAGCCTGCACCTGGCCTACTCCAGCCGCATCCGCACCCGCACCGAGCAGCAGGCATGGCAGCGCCTGGCCCGCGCCACCGACGCCCTCAACGTGGTCGACCTCGACCAGGTGCTCACCACAGCGGTCACCGAGGCCAGCGAACTCTTCTCCGCCGACGAGGTCGAGATCGAGCTGCGCGACGGCGAACGCACCGTCCGGGGCAACGGCACGGACATCGCGTACGACGGAACAGCCCCCCGGCCCAGCGCCGTCGACGGTCAGGTCATGCCGGTCCCGCTGGAGGGCCACGACCGCACCGACGACGTAGGCGTGCTGCGGCTGCGGTTCGCCGGCCCGGTCGAACTCTCCGAACGCGAGCAGTACACCCTGCGTACCTTCGCCTCCGCCCTCTGCACCGCGGTCCGCAACGCCCAGGCGTACGCCGAACTCGCCCGCATCGCCGAGGACCACGCCTACGCCGCCACCCACGACGCCCTCACCGGCCTGTCCAACCGGCGGCACCTGCTCGACGAGGGCAGCGCCCAGCTCACCAGCCGGCACGCCGACGGCGTCACCGCCCTGGTGCTGATCGACCTCAACCACTTCAAGGAAGTCAACGACACCCTCGGGCACGGCGCCGGCGACCAGGTGCTGATCCAGGTCGCCGAACGACTCCGCGGCGCGGCCCGCCCCGACGACCTGGTCGCCCGGCTCGGCGGCGACGAGTTCGCCGTACTCCTGCGCGGCCTGCCCGCACCGGCCGTCGCCGCCCACCGCGCCGAGGCCCTGCTCGCGGCGCTGCACGACCCGCTCGACCTCGACGGCATGCGGATCAGCGTGGAGGCCAGCGGCGGCATCGCCGTCGCCCCCGCCACCGGCGGCATGGCCGAACTGCTGCGCCGCGCCGACGTGGCCATGTACCAGGCCAAACGCGCCGGCCAACGGGTCGCCACCTACGCGCCGGCCCGCGACACCGCCGACCTGAGCCGGCTCACCCTCGGCGGCGAACTGCCCCGCGCCGTCGCCGACCACGAGTTCACCGTCAACTTCCAGCCCATCGTCGACCTGGGCAGCGGCGAGGTGATCGGCGCGGAGGCACTCGCCCGCTGGCACCACCCCACCCACGGGCTCATCGACCCGCTGCGCTTCCTCGAAGCGGTGGAACGCTCCGGGCTGCTCCCCGCGTTCGCCGAGGCGATCCTCGACCAGGCGCTCATCGCCGCCGGCTCCTGGCGCGACGCCGGCTTCGACCTGCCCGTCTCGGTGAACGTGTCCCCGCGCAGCCTGCTCGACGCCCGCTTCCCCGGCGCCGTGCTGGCTCGGCTACGCGCCCACGACCTCCCGCCGGACCGGCTCGTCCTGGAACTGACCGAGACGCTCACCCTCAGCCAGCTCGACGTCGTCGACCGCGTCCTCAGCCGCCTGCGTGACTCCGGCGTCCGGCTCGCACTCGACGACTTCGGCACCGGATACTCGTCGCTCTCCCTGCTCTCCCGCATCCCCGTACACGAATTGAAGATCGACCGCAGTTTCGTCGGCGCCATGGAGACCGCGCCCGAAGCCGCCGCCGTGATCCGCTCCACCCTCGACCTCGGCCGCAGCCTCGACCTCACCGTGGTCGCCGAAGGCGTGGAGAGCGAACCGCAACGCCGCGCGCTCTGGGAACTCGGCTGCGCCGCCGGGCAGGGCCACCTGTTCGCCCGGCCACTGCCCGCAGCCGCGCTCCTCGCCGCCCTTCAGCGCGGCCACGGCGGCCGGACCGGCGCGCTCGCACCCGCGCTGCACGACGCCGGCGCCGTCATCCGCCTCCCCGGCCGCCGCACCGGCCGCACCCGCCCGTCATCCCCCGCCGCCACCGACGCCCGGCAACCCTGACCCGGCCGGGCCACCCCGCCGGTCTGCCACACTGGCCCGCGTGACCGCCCAAGCCGACCCGGCAACCCCCGTCTCCCGCCGCTGGTCGGCACTCGACACCGCCGCCGGCGGCCTCGCCCTCGACCTGGGCCTCTACGCCGCCGCCACCGTCTTCGCCGCGATCACCGCCGCCACCTCCACCCTCCCGCCGCACCGCGCCTGGGGCGCCGTCGCCACCATCGGGTACGCGCTCGCCGCGCTCGCCGCTACCACCCAGCTGCTCGCCCGCCGCCGCGACCCCGGCACCCCCCTGGCCGGCCTGCCCGCACGCTGGACCGTCGCCGGTCTCACCTGGGCCGCCACCGCGCTGCTGCCGATCGTCACGCAGAGCGTCGAACGCGCCGGCGGACGTACCGACCGCGCCCAGGAGGAGGTGATCGTGGTCGAACACGCCGGAGCCCGCCTCGCCGAGCACGGCACCCCCTACCTCGGACCCGACGCCATCGCCGCCCTGCCCCCCGGCGAGCAACTCCTCGGCTACACCCCCTACCAGCCCGGTATGGCGCTGTTCGGGCTGCCCCGTGCCGCCGTCGACGCCTGGTGGACCGACTCCCGCGTCTGGTTCGCCGTGGTCACCGCGCTCACCCTCGTCGCCCTCGTCGCCACGCTGCGCGCAAGCGGCGGCCCGGGCGCACCCCGCCGCGACGCCGCCGTCCTGCGCGCCGTCCAGGCCGCCACAGTCCTGCCCGTCTGCGCGCTCACCCTCGCCACCGGCGGCGACGACCTCCCCGTACTCGCGCTCTGCCTGCTCGCCCTCGCGCTCGCCGCCGCCGGCCGACCCGGCCGGGCCGGCCTCGCGGTCGGCGCCGCCGGTGCCCTGAAGCTCTTCGCCTGGCCGGTCGCCGTCGTGCTGATCTGCTGGGCCGCCACCCGCCGGTCCGCGACCCGCACCGCCCTCGGCGCCATCGGCCTGCCCGTCCTCGCCCTGACCCCGGTACTCCTCGTCGACCGCGACGCCCTCGTCGAGAACGTGCTGCGCTTCCCGCTCGGCCACGGCCTCGTCACCAGCCCCGCCCAGTCGCCGTTCCCCGGGCACCTCATCGCCGAGACACTCCCGGCCGGCCGCGCCGTCGCCGCCGCGCTGCTCGTCGCCGCCGGAGGAGCCATCGCCGTCCGGCTGCTGCGCCGTCCGCCCCGCACCGCCGCCGCCACGGCCATCATCTGCGGGTACGGACTGCTCGCCGCGATCCTGCTGATGCCCTCCACCCGCTTCGGGTACCTGCTCTACCCGGCAGCCCTGCTCGTCCTCGCCCCCGCGCTGGCGCTCACCCGACCGGACGACAGGGCGGCATTCCCGGCAACCGCCCCGCGCGATCCGGCCGGAAGGCGTACACCTGAGGGATGACCACCTACCGCGACCGGGCCGAGGCGGGACGCGAACTCGCCGAACGACTCACCGACCTCGCCGGCCGGCCCGACGTCATCGTGCTCGGCCTGGTACGCGGCGGTGTACCCGTCGCCCGGGTGGTCGCCGACCGGCTCGGCGCACCACTGGACGTCCTCGTCGTCCGCAAGCTCGGCGTGCCCTGGGCACCCGAGGTCGCGTACGGCGCGCTCGGCCCCGGCGGCGTGCAGGTCCTCAACGAGATGGTCGCCGGCCGGATCAGCGAGAACGACAGGGCCCAGGTCCGCCGCCGCGAACAGGCCGAACTGGAACGCCGCGAACAGCGCTACCGCGGCGGCCGCCCACCGCTCGACCTCACCGGGCGCACCGCCGTCATCGTGGACGACGGACTCGCCACGGGCGCCACCGCCCGCGCCGCCGTCCAGGTCGCCCGCCACCTCGGCGCCGTCCGCGTCCTGGTCGCCGTCCCGGTCGGTTCCGAGCAGGCGTACGACATGCTCGCCGCCGACGCCGACACGGTCGTGAGCTGCCAACTCCCGCCCGACTTCGCCGCCGTAGGGGCGTACTACGAGGACTTCCACGAGGTCTCCGACGACGAGGTCACGCAGGCGCTGACCGCCACTGCGTGAAAACACCCGGTACCGTCGTTGTCATGCAGATGACCTGTCCCAAGTGCCGCGGAGAAATGCGCCAGTACGAGCGCAGCGGAGTAGTCATCGACCAGTGCGGCGAATGCCGGGGCATCTTCCTCGACCGCGGCGAGCTGGAAAAGCTGTTCGATGCCGAGGCCAACTGGAACCGGCAGCACGGCGGCGCCCCGCAGCAGCCCGCGCCGTCCGGTGCCGGCTACCCGCCACCTCCGCCGCCCCCGCCCGCCGCCGCGCCGCACCAGCCCGGCTACGGCGCCGTCCCCCCGCCCCCTCCGCCGCCGCCCGGCCACGGCTACGCGCAGCCCGCGTACGGCCACGGTCAGCAGCACCACGGCTACCACGGCCACTACCGGCGCAAGAAGAAGCACGGCTTCCTCGGCGAACTGTTCGACTGACCGCCGGCAACGCGCACGCCGGGCCGATGCACCGCACCGCATCGACCCGGCGCGCTCGTCGGCGTGCCGCGCCTGCCGCACCGTGGCAGGCTGCTCGGCATGAGCCCGATCCGGCAGCACGAGGCGCTGGCCCAGGCGTACGACGGCATCACCGCCGTCGTCACCCCGCTCGACGACGCCGGCCTGCAACGGCCCACCCGGTGCCGTGGCTGGGTCGTCGCCGACCTGCTCTTCCACGTGCTCTGCGACGCCCAGCGCGCACTCGTCGCCCTGGCCAGCCCCGCACCCGGACCGGCCGACGTGGACGACGTCAGCTACTGGCGCGCGTTCACCCCCGGCGACGACGACGTGAGCGCCGGGCACGCCTGGTGGGCACGCCGCTCCGCCGCCGCCTTCGACCGGCCCACAGGCGTGGTCCGCCTCTGGGCCGACACCGCGCCCGCCGCCGTCCGCGCGGCCACCGCGGCCGACCTCGACGGGTACGTGACGACACAGGGGCACGTGCTGCGCGTACCCCATCTGCTCGCCACCCTGACCACCGAGGCGGTCATCCATCACCTGGACCTGGTGGTGGACCTGCCGGACGCGCCGCGGCCGGCGGCGGACCCGACGCGGGTCGCGGTGACCACGATGGACGGCCTGCTCAGCGACGACGCGGTACGGCCGGCCGGCTGGGACGACCACGACTACCTGCTGAAGGCCGCCGGGCGGGTGCCGCTCACCGACCGGGACCGGCTGGAGCTGGGCGAGGCCGCCGGCTGGTTCCCGCTGCTCGGCTGACGTCGCTCAGACGATGGCCATGTCGACGAAGCGCGACAGGTGCAGCTGGGCCGCTACGGTGACCGTGTCGGTAGGACCATTTCTGTGCTTTGCAACAATAAAGTCTGCTTCGCCCGCTCGCGGCGACTCCTTGTCGTAGTAGTCGTCGCGGTGCAGAAGGATTACTACGTCTGCATCCTGTTCAATAGATCCAGATTCCCGCAAGTCGGACAATTGTGGTCGCTTGTCGGTGCGCTGCTCGGGGCCACGGTTCAGCTGACTCACCGCGATCACCGGGCATTCGACCTCCTTGGCCAGCAGCTTCAGGCCACGCGACAGGTCCGCGACCTCCTGCTGCCGGCTCTCGGTGCGCTTCGGCGAGGTCATCAGCTGGAGATAGTCGACGACGATCAGCTTCAGGTCGTGCTTCTGCTTGAGCCGCCGCGCCTTCGCCCGGATCTCCATGAGGTTCATGCTCGGCGTGTCGTCGACGAAGAGCGGCGCCTCGCTGATCTCACCCATGCAGCGGGCCAGCTTGGTCCAGTCGTCGTCGGAGAGCTGGCCACTGCGCAGGACGTGCAGCGGCACGCGCGCCTCGGCCGAGAGGAGTCGCATGACGATCTCGACCTTGCTCATTTCCAGCGAGAAGATCGCCGACGCCTGGTTGGCGCGGATAGCTGCATTTCGGGCGAAGTCCATACTTGCCGTGCTGTTGTGCGTCGGGATCATCGAGCGGCCCGCCAGATACAGATGGTCGGGATTGTCGACGGTCACACAGCGCACCGGAACGCTCGGCACCGGACGGACGTCCACGATGAACCGCGAGTGGGAGCGGACGTCCGAGGACGTCCGGCGCCGGGCCGCATGGGCGGTCCGCTTCCGGTCCAGCCGGAAGACCGTGTCCGGGGTGGAGAAGTTCAGCGTGTACGCGATCGACGATTCCTCGGTACGGCCGCGCACCTTGCGCTCGGTCATGGTGCACCGATAGCCCAGGCTGACGACGAGTTCCCGTACGCCGTCGATCAAGCGCCGCGAGGTGGACGTGTACTGCAGGTTCCCGGTCGGCGCCACCGTGCCGTCGGTGTCCATGAGACCGGCGAGCAACGCCCGGCGCTGGGTTTCGGAGGCGCGTAGATAGTCGTCCGGAATGTGCTTGTCGTAGGCCACCCCGACCCGGCGGAGCAGGGCCAGGAAGGAGCCGTTCCGCTCGTGGCACTCGGCGCAGCGGCGGGTTGCGGGGTTCTCCCACAGGGCACGGGTGGAGCCGCCGCAGTCGACGCAGGTGCGGTCCGCCGTCCTGGCCGGCGTGGGCAGATGCACGCTGTAGACCATGGGCCCACTCGGGCGCACCAGGAAGCCGTCCTGGGCCACGAGGTCGAGCATCTCCGCGTCCGCGGTGGTGAAGCGGCTGGCCCCGGTGTGCCCGTCGCCGAGCCACACCCCGAGGGTGTACGGCGGGACGGTCAGGTCGCGTTCCGGAAGTCGGAGCGGCGCGCAGTTCCGCACGGCGTGGTTGAGACGGCGGTCGGCCGTCTCGGTACGTAGCGTGGCCGCGATCTGCGCCGTCGTGACGATCCCGTCATGCTCGGCGCGGCTGCCGGCGTTCACCGGTCGTTCCGCGCGTGCACGGAGGCCGGAAATCAACGCGCCCACCGGGTAGCCCGGAGCCGTCCAGTTGCGTGTCTTGCCGGCCCAGGTCACCGGGCGGGCGACCCGGCCGTTGGAACCCACTGTCTGCGCCACCGTGTGAAGCACGTTGCGGAATTCCGGGCCGACCTGTTCCAGGGTTTCGGCGAGAGTGACCAGGCGGTGCGGTTCGGCGGATGCAGCCATCTCGGCCGCCCGTACCTTCGCCAACGCCGGCTCGGCCCAGTGGTGCCGCCGACGTGCCTCCGGCTGGCGTCGGCTGGCCCGGGTGGTGGTCTTCCACAGGTGCTCGGCGTCCGCCACGATGACGCTTCCGTCGGAGAACTCGACCTCGTAGCAGGGGCGGTCGTACATCACGTCGAAGACGTTGGTGATCGTCGTCGGGATGCCGTCCGCGGCGAGGAGCTGCTCGCCGACGCGCACCTCACCCATGGTGGTCCAGCCCTGTGGGGTGGGCAGCGGGGTGTCGAGTGCGAGCGCCTTACCGAGACCAGGCCGGCCGGCCACGATGATGAGCTGGCCGGCGTGCAGGCCGTTCAGCAGGCGGTCGAGGTCGGTGAACCCGGTCGGCACACCGGTCATCACCCCGCCCTGGGCGCCGACCGCCTCGATCTCGTCCAGCGTCGGCTGGAGCATGTCGGCCAGGACGGCGAAGTCCTCGCTGACGCGCTTCTCGGTGATCTCGTAGACGGCCTGCTGGGCGAGGTCGACGATGTCGTCGACGTCGCGGCTGCCGCTCGGGCCGGTGCCGTAGCCGAGCTGCACGATCCGGGTGCCGGCCTCGACCAGCCGGCGCAGCACCGCCCGTTCGCCGACGATCCGGGCGTAGTACGCGGCGTTCGCGGCGGTGGGCACGCTGGCGATCAGCGTGTGCAGGTAGGGGGCGCCGCCGATCCGGGCGAGGTCACCGGAGTCGGCGAGCGCGGCCGCCACGGTGATCGGGTCGGCGGGTTCGCCGCGACCGTAGATGTCCAGGATCGCGTCGAAGATGGTGGCGTGGACCGGACGGTAGAAGTCGTTTGTCTTCAGGATCTCCACGACGTCCGCGATGGCGTCCTTGGACAGCAGCATGCCGCCGAGTACGCACTGCTCGGCGGCGACGTCCTGGGGTGGTGTCTTCTCGAACGCAGATTCGCGCGGCGGCGGCTCGGGCGATGATCCCCCGGTCCGTTCCGCACGCGTCTCGTCGGTGACCGACACGGGTTCCCCCCTCGCTGCGTCGGATCGAGTCCAGCTGTATCGCCGGGGTATGACAACTCTCCGCCGACCCTCCGGTCGATCGGGGGTCATCGCCCGGCGGTCGGTGGACCACGATACGGAACCCGAGGTCAACCGCTCAACAAGGCCGGTGGATGAGCCTCGGGACAACCTGTGGACGCCTGGGGACAGGCATGTGCGCAGGGTGTGCACAGGGGTGTGGAAAAGTGATGGGGAATTCCGGGCTTATCGCCTCTGACCTGGGCTTTTTCTATCCCCACCCTGTGGACGGAAGATTTCCGGCCGAGCTTTGTCGTCGTTCGTCCCGTACTATCGCTGCGAAACGGCGACACCTGGGACAGCGGGTTTACTTTCGGGTTGAGAGAGGTCACGCTCCGGCCGTGAGACACCGGGACTGGGGAAGCGGGGAGGACAGCCCGCGCGAGCGACGGCCGAGCGGTTCCTGGGACGAGCCCGCCGGGCCGCGCCGGGTCGACTCGTACGCGCCGGAGGGCTACCGCACGGCGAGCCGGCGGCGGGCGATCGAGCGCGGCCAGGACGAGCCGGTGGAGACGTACCTTCCCCGTTGGGCGCTGGAGTCCGGGGTGAGTCGCGCGGACGGCGGCGGGCGGCATGCCGCGCCCGACGACGACGAGGTGGAGGCGCCGGCCTCAGGTGCCGGCCGGCGGGATCTGCGCGCGATCGGTGCGGGTCCGTTGTCGGACCACACCGCCGAGTGGACGATGGACGCCCCGCAGGAGCGGGGGTACGTGGGCAACCGGCGGGCGGACGAGGACGACGAGCCGGTGTCGGGGGCGGCGCCCCGGAGTCGCCCGCGCCGGGCGGCGACGCGCCGGCCGCAGGTGACCTGGTCCGGGCTGCCGGAGTCGGCGGGTACGAGCGAGGGGCCGGCCGGATCGGACGGTGAACGGCCGGCGGGTCGGCGTCGCCGGTCGGCGTCGGGTTCCTCCTGGCCGCCGCCGGCGGGGTCGGACTCCGCATGGTCGCGGCCGGCGGCCTCGGACGGCGCGTGGTCCCGCTCGGGGACGGATGCCGAGTGGCCGGCGGCGGCGTCGGACGCGGGCCGGCCGACGTCGCCGGCAGCGGAGTCGGAGCCGGCCTGGGGACGGGCGACGGCGTCCGAGTCGGAGCCGGCCTGGTCGCGGGCGACGCCATCGGAGTCGGCGCGGTCGCGGCCGGCGGCGGATCCGTGGCAGCGCCGCCGGAGCGTCGAGCGTGAGCCGGTGGAGCCGCCCGCCGTCGATCCGTGGGACGCGTCGGGCGTGCACGCCTGGGACCGGCCGGTGCCCGCGAGCCGCTGGGAGCGGGCGGAGAGCCGGTGGGATCGTACGGAGCACACGGGTGAGTGGGACCGGTTCACCGACACCGGTTTCCTGGAGCCGGTGCGGGACACCGACGACCGGTACGCGGAGGCCGATCCGTGGGACCGTTCGGCGCCGCCGGTGCGGGAGGGCTGGGCGTCGCCGGCGCGGGCCGAGGCGTTCTGGTCGGGCACCCGGCTCTCCGGTGACGACCCCCGGTGGATGGAGACACCGTCGACGGCTCCGCGTTCGCCCGCGGTGGCGTACTCGGCGCCGCGGCCGCGTACCGCGCCTCGTCGTCGCCCGGTGGAGCCGGCGGCGTCGACGTTGCGGCGGCGGGTGGAGACGATCGGCGGCGGTTCGTGGGGTCGCCGGCTGGAGGACGACCTGCTGGACCCGGATCCGGGTGGTCCGTTGCGACCGCTGGTCTACACGGCGGCCTGCTATCTGGTTCCGGCGGTGCTGCTCGTGGTCGGCCTGCTGTTCCTGAGCGGGCAGCCTCCGGCGGGGTGCGTCACGGACATCACCGGCGGTGGTTGTGACTCGCCGCGTGCGCACGCGCTGGAGTCGTTGGTGTCGGCGGCGCCGCGGTTCGGGCTGGCGATGGTGAGCAGTCTGGTGGTGGCGGTGCTGCTGCGGCAGGTCGGGACGACGTGGCGGTCGGCGACAGTGGCGCTGGCGGCCGCGGTGGTGGGTGGTGGGCTGTCCACCGTGGTGATCAGCGCGGTGACCGGCAATCCGCTCGGCTGAGCGGCGAAGATGCGGAAAGGCCCGCACCGGCGACCGGTGCGGGCCTTTCGCGTCGTGCTTCGGGTGTCAGCCCTTGACCACGTTCAGGTCGAACTTGGCGGTCACCTCGGGGTGCAGCCGGATGCTGACCGGGTAGGAGCCGAGCGCCTTGATGTGGCCGGGCAGCTCCAGCCGGCGGCGGTCCAGGGTCGGGCCGCCGGCGGCCTTGACGGCGTCGACGATCTCGGCCGGGGTGACCGAGCCGAAGAGCCGCCCGCCGTCGCCGGCGCGGGCCTTCAGGTTGACCTTCAGACCCTCGATCTGGGTCTTGACCTCGGTGGCGTGGCCCAGGTCGCGGATCTCGCGGGCCGAGCGGGCCCGCTTGATGACCGTGACCTGCTTCTCCGCGCCCTTGGTCCAGGCGATCGCGAAGCCCTGCGGCAGCAGGTAGTTACGGCCGAAGCCGTCCTTCACCTCGACGATGTCGCCCGGAGAGCCGAGGCCGGACACCTCCTGAGTGAGGATGATCTTCATGTCCGTGCCTCCTCTCAGCGGGTCGTGGCCGTGTACGGCAGGAGCGCCATCTCGCGGGCGTTCTTGACCGCACGGGCGATCTGCCGCTGCTGCTGCGAGGTCACGCCGGTCACCCGTCGAGCGCGGATCTTGCCGCGGTCGGAGATGAACTTGCGCAGCAGCGCGGTGTCCTTGTAATCGATGTAGGTGATCCCGTCCTTGTCGAGCGGGTTCACCTTCTTCTTCGGCTTGCGAAGGGCCGCAGCCTTAGCCATTGCTCGTGCTCCTGGTTTGCGATCGCGGGCGCTCGGCGCCATCAGAACGGAGGCTCCTCGTCGAAGTTGCCGCCCGAACCACCGCGGGAGGGGGCGGGGGCAGCAGAGGCCCAGGGGTCGTCGAAGTTGCCTCCGCCGCCGCCCTGGCCGCCACCACCACCGAAGCCGCCGCCACCGCCACCGGAGCGGGACATCTTCTGCACCTTCGCCGTGGCGTAGCGCAGCGACGGGCCGATCTCGTCGACCTCCAGCTCGATGACGGTGCGCTTCTCACCCTCGCGGGTCTCGTACGACCGCTGGCGCAGTCGGCCGGACACGATCACGCGAGCGCCGCGCTGCAGCGACTCGGCGACGTTCTCGGCGGCCTGGCGCCAGACCGTGCACGAGAGGAACAGCGGCTCGCCGTCCTTCCACTCGCCGGAGGCCTTGTCCATGAAGCGGGGCGTCGAAGCGACCCGGAACTTGGCGACCGCCGCGCCGGAGGGGGTGAATCGCAACTCGGGGTCATCGGTCAGGTTGCCGATGACCGTGATGGTGGTGTCTCCTGCCATGACCATCTCCTCGCGCACTCATCTTTGTGCCGTCAGGCTCTCAGAGCCGTACGACAGCGTGGATGAGGCTTGTGATCCGGACGTGCCGGGTCTAGATGCTCAGCGCATCTCCGGGCGGATGACCTTGGTGCGCAGCACCGACTCGTTGAGTCGGAGCTGACGGTCCAGCTCGCCAACGGCCTCCGGCGTCGCCTGGAGGTCGATGACGGCGTAGATGCCCTCGGCCTTCTTGTTGATCTCGTACGCGAGGCGCCGGCGGCCCCACACGTCGGTCTTCTCCACCGAGCCACCCGCGGTCCGGATCACGTTCAGGTACGTGTCGAGCGACGGGGCGACGGTGCGCTCCTCGAGGCTGGGGTCGAGGATCACCATGACTTCGTAATGACGCAAGACGTGCTCACCTCCTGTGGGCTAAGCGGCCACGGTCCTTCCGTGGCAGGAGGTCGTGCGTCGTTGCCCGCGCCGGTGCCGGGGGAACCCGGCCGGACACACGGACAACCGGACCAGGATAGCCGGTCCGGACGATCATGGCCGGGCCGGTGGTCCCGGTGTGCCGGGTGCGGCGACAGGGGCCCACCTCCGGCGAGCCGGCAGGTGGACCCCTGTCCACGGGACCGCGGGGCGTCCCGTCCGCATTCCTTGGGTGGGACCTGGGGAGGAACGACCACACCGATGAGGTTGGATCGAAGACGCCCCGCGGAGCTTTATCGTGTTGTCACCTGGTCTGACCATACAATGGCTCTCGTCACCACTTGGGGTAAATGGAGGAATTGGTCCTACTGCTGGCCTCCCGTACCGGGATGACGAGCGGATCCCGCCCCGCAGTGCCGGGCCGCACGGCGGGGCGTCCCGTTTCCGGGGGTCCACCCTCGCCCGTCCGTGCTGTGGACCACGTGCGGGCGGAGCGTCGACCATCGATCCCACCTCGGACAACGACCGCCGGGCCGGGTGGTGACGCGGCCGACCCGCCGGGCGCCTCCCGCGAGCGCGCCGACCGTCGCAGGCGCGACGTAGGCTGCCCTGCATGCGAATCGGAGCCCACGTCGACCCGACCGACCCGCTGGCCGAGGCGGCCGCCCGGCAGGCCGAGGCGGTCCAGTTCTTCCTGGCCGACCCGCAGGGCTGGAAGGCCCCGAAGCCGCGCGAGGACGCCGAGCGCCTGCGTTCCGCCGACGTCGACCTCTACGTGCACGCGCCGTACGTGATCAACGTGGCCACGCTCAACAACCGGATCCGCATCCCCAGCCGCAAGCTGCTGCTCGCCCACGCGTCCGCCGCGGCGGACGTCGGGGCCAGAGGGCTGATCGTGCACGGCGGCCACGTCAACGCCGGCCACGACGTCGCGGTCGGCTTCGACAACTGGCGCAAGACCTTCGCGTACGCGGCGGACTCCGGCGGCTTCCCGCTGCCGGTGCTGATCGAGAACACCGCCGGCGGTGACAACGCCTGCGCCCGGCACCTCGACTCGCTGGCCCGGCTCTGGGACGCGCTCGGCGACCACGAGGTCGGCTTCTGCCTGGACACCTGCCACGCGTACGCGGGCGGCGAGGAACTGCTGGGCCTGGTCGACCGGGTGAAGGCGATCACCGGCCGGATCGACCTGATCCACGCGAACAACTCCAAGGGCGCGTTCAACTCCGGCCAGGACCGGCACGACAACCTGACCGGCGGCACCATCGACCCGGAGCTGCTGGTGGCGGTGATCCGCGCGGCCGGCGCGCCGGTGATCGTGGAGACCCCCGGCGGCGTCGAGGGCCAGGCCGCCGACATCGCGTTCCTGCGCGGGCAGTTGGGCGCGGCGGCGTGACGACCGAGCAGTCCGGCACGACCGGCCGCCGGTCCGGCGCCGAGCCCCGTCCGGACGGCGACGGCGACCCGACCGCACCGGACCGGCCGGACGACGCGACCGGGACGGCCCCGCCCGGCGAGGGTGGGACCGCCGGGGGCGGATCCGGCACGGACGACACCGCCGGGAAGAAGGCCGAGGCCCGGGACGAGGCCGCCGCCGAGGGCGATGCCCACGACGCCCGGACGAACGGCGGCGACGGCGGAACCGCCGCCGACAAGGCCGACGCCGGAGACGAGAACACAACGGGTACGGCCGACGACAAGGCCGCCGATCCCTGGTCCGCGTTCGGGCCCGCGCCGGAGCCGGTGCTCGGCCGGGCCCGCCGGGCCGTCCGCGCGGTCGGCCGGTTCCTGGTGCACGAGTGGACGCTCGCCGCCGTCGCCGCACTGGCGCTGGCCGCGGCGATGACCTGGCCCACGTTGCGCTATCCGCGGCACACGCTGCCGCAGGACTACTGGGATCCGAGCCTGCAGGCGTGGCAGATGGCGTGGTCCGGCCACATCCTGCGGACCGACCCGGCGATGCTGTGGCACGCGAACACGTTCTATCCGGAGAACTGGAGCTTCGCGTTCTCCGACACGCTCCTCGGGTACGCCCCGGCCGGCCTGATCGGGGTCGGCCCGGAGCACGCCGTGCTGCGCTACAACATCATGTTCGTGCTGGCGCACGCGCTCGCCGCGTTCGGCGCGTACGTGCTGGCCCGGCAGCTCGGCGCGGGCCGCATCGGCGGCGCGGTGGCCGGGGCGAGCTTCGCCTACGCGCCGTGGCTGCTGGCCCAGGCGGGGCACCTGCACATCCTCTCCAACGGCGGCATCCCGCTGGCGCTGGCCATGCTGGCGCGGGGTCACGGCTGGTCGCTGCGGTACGGCTACCGGCCGCGCCGCCGGCACGCGGGCTGGGCGTTCGCCGGGTGGCTGGTGGCCGCGTGGCAGCTCAGCCTGGGGTTCGGTATCGGGCTGCCGTTCGCGTACATGCTGGCCGGGACCGTTCTGGTCGCGGTGGTGCTGTGGTTCGTGCGACGGCGCCGGGTGAAGCGTCCGTTCGGGCGGCGGCTGTTCCTGGCCGACGTGTTCGGCGGGCTCGCCTTCGCCGCGGTGGGCGCGGCGCTGGCGGTGCCGTACTTCAGGGTGGCCGAGCTGCACCCGAACGCGGAACGGACGCTCGGCGACATCGGGCTCTACTCGCCGCCGGCGAGCGGGTTCTTCACCGCGCCGGCCGAGTCCCGGGTCTGGGGCGGGCTGCACGAGGGCGCCCGTGCCGTGCTGCCCTGGCATCCGGAGATGACGCTGCTGCCGGGCTTCGTGCTCTACGCGCTCGCCGCCGGTGGTCTGTTCTTCTCGGTCTGGCGGGTCCGGCACCGGATCTTCCTGCTCGCCGGCGTGCTGGTGACGATGGCGCTGGCGATGGGCACCCGGTTCTTCGGCGGCCGGTTCACCTACGTGCCGTTGTTCGACTACGTGCCGGGCTGGAGCGGGCTGCGCACGCCGGGCCGGATGATGCTCTGGGCCACGCTGCTGCTGGGTCTGCTCGCGGCCGGCGCGGTCACCGCGTTCTGCATGCGGGTACGCGAGCTGGCCGCCGAGCGGGTGCCGCCGTGGCCGGGCCCGTGGCTGCGCCTGGCCACGCTGCTGCCGCTGGCGCTGGTGCTCGTGGAAGGGCTGAACGCCACGCCGCAGCCGGTGGTGCCGCGGCAGCCGGCGGCGATGCGGACTGTGGACGGCCCGATGCTGGTGCTGCCGAGCAGCCAGAACCTGGATCAGCCGGTGATGTTGTGGTCCACCGACCGGTTCCAGCCGATGGTCAACGGCGGCAGCGGTTTCACGCCGCGTTCGCAGGCTCAGATCCGCGAGGCGACAGTCAGCTTCCCGGACTACGCGAGCGTCGACTACCTGCGGCAGATCGGCGTGAAGAACGTGGTCGTGTTGCGCGACGAGCTGGAGGGCACCCCGTGGGAGGGGATGCTCGACCGGCCGGTCGACGCGCTGGGCGTGACCCGGGAGCAGGTCGGCGAGGCGGTCGTGTTCCGGCTGTAGACCGGAACACGACCGTCTCGGTCACACCGGAACGGGTTCGGCGGGCCGTTCGGCGGCGCGCGCCCGCCAGCGCTGATGCCAGGGCGCGTCGGGCGCGCCGTCGAGCACCCCGCCGTCCGGGTCGTCGGCGTAGGTGTGCCGGACGACGTCCAGTTCGGGCCGCATGATGTCCCGGATGACGAATCCGCAGAGCACCGCCACGGTGATCAGGCGCAGGCTCGACGCCAGCACGAAGACGCCCTCGGGGAAGACCGGCCGGGACATGGCCGTGCCGAGCAGTTCGCCGTAGAACGCGGCGAAGTAGCCGACCTCGGCGACCTGCCAGGCCAGGAACGCGCCCCAGCGCGGCCGGGCGAGCACCGCGAGCGGCAGCAGCCAGAGCACGAACTGCTGGGACCACACCTTGCTGAAGATGAGGAACGCGGCGACCACCAGGAAGGCGAGCTGGGCCAGCCGGGGGCGGCGCGGCGCCAGCAGCGCCAGCCCGGCCACGCCGAGGCAGGCCAGGCCGAAGAGCAGGTACGACAGCCAGTTGAGGGTGGGGATGTTCGCGTTGAGCCACTCGAAGGGCCCGAGCTGGCCGGGTGAGGACGGGCTGATCCGGCCGTCCAGGTAGCGGCCGATGTACCAGAGCGTGCCCCAGTCGATGGGGCGCGTGGTGTTCAGGTCGAAGAAGCGTTCCCAGTTCTCCCGGTACGGGATCGCCACCGGCAGGTTCACGGCCACGAGCGTCACCAGCGCGGTCGCCGTGGCGACGAGCCCGGCCAGCATTTTCCCGGCGCGCAACGCGAGGACCAGGATCGGGCCGAGGATGAACAGCGGCCACATCTTGGCCGCGCCGCCCAGTCCGATGAGGACGCCTGCTACTCCGGGCAGCAGCAGCGCGTACCGGTCGGGCCGGGCGCGCGCCCAGGCCAGCAGGCCGAACGCGGCCAGGCCGATGGCGAGCAGATCCCAGTTGACGGTGGCGGTGAGCACCAGCGCCGGGGAGAGCGCGAACAACGCGGCGTCCCAGGGTCGTCGTCGGCGCAGGCTGAGGATCACGGCGACGGTGGCGACCGCGAGCGCGCCGAGCACCAGCGCGTTCAGGTTGTAGAACCACTGGCCCTGGTTGATGGCGGGGTTGTCGGCGCCGAGGGCGTGCACCGGCAGGCCGAGCGCGCCCATGAAGTACCCGGTCAGCACCGGGTACTCCACCGGGTGGTCGGCGTAGGGCACCTTGCCCTCGTTGAGCCCTTCGGCGTAGTAGAGCGCCAGCACGTCGGTGTAGCACATCCGGGTGTACTGGACGTTGTTCTGCCAGGCGCCGTCCTGGCAGGGCGACTTCTGCACCCAGTGCAGGGCCAGCGTCAGGCACACCAGCGCCAGCACGATCCGGCCGGCGGTCCAGAACCGGCTCTCCCGGCCGGCGGGCCGGTCCAGGGCGGCGGCGTGGTCGCCGAGCGGCCCGCCGATCAGACCGGAGGCGCCCCGGACGAACCAGTCCGAGCGGGACGGGTGGTCCACCGTCTCTGCGGATCGTGGCGCCGCCTCGGACGCGCCGGGCTCATCGATGCCTGCGGGCGACTGGGTGCTCATGGAGAGGCATCCTGCCGTACACCGGGGGTCGCCGTCCCGTCGCGCGCGGAGAAATTCCGGTACGCGAAACGCGGCGGCGGCCGGACCGCTCGGGTCCGGCCGCCGCCGTCAGGTGGTACGCGTCAGTTCTGCCGTGTCGGTGGTGTGCTCGGCAGCAGCCCACCGCCGCCACCGCCACCACCGGGGCGTCCGCCGCCTCCGGGGAGCCCACCCCCGCCGGGGTTGTTGCCACCCTGGTCGCCGCCGCCGGGGTTGCCGCCACCGGGCGTGCCGCCGGGGCAGAACAGACCCAGCGGGTCGCAGTTCGGGCCGCCCGGCTGGCCGGGCTCGTTCGTCGGCGGCGGCACCTCGCCGTTGCCGGCCTCGTCGTCGCCGACGTTCGCGGCGGGCGGGAACTCTTCCTTGTCCTTGCCCTTGAGAGCGTCGTTCATGAAGCGCTGGAAGATGTCACCCGGCATCCGGGCGCCGCTGATGTCCCGGCCGTCCTTGTACTTGATCGCCTTGCGGTCCTTGACGTTTCCGACCCAGACGGCGGTGGCGAGCTGCGGCGTGTAGCCGATCATCCAGGCATCGCCGTTGCGGGTGGTCTTGTCACCGAGTTCCCAGGTGCCGGTCTTCTCGGCGACCTGCCGGCCCTCCTCGAGCTTCTTGTTGATCTGGCCCGGGTACTGCTTCAGCACGGACGTCACGTCGGCGACGATGTCCTTGTCGATCCGCTGCTGCCCCTTGAGCTTCTCCCCGCCGACCGTGTCCCACTTGCCGGTGTCCGGGTTCTGCTTCTGCACCAGCTTCACGAAGTGCGCCTTGTGGTAGACGCCCTGGTTGGCGAACGTGGCGACGCCGTTGGCGTGGTCGAGCACCGTGATCGGGTACTGGCCGTAGCCGAGGACGTGGAAGAACGGCGACGGAGCCAGGTCCTTCGGGTCGGCCTTGGTCAGGTCGTGCGCCTTGGCCGGGTTGGTGTCGGTCTGCCACATGGTGGTGACGCCGGCCTGCTTGGCCATGTCGAGCACCTTGTCCGGGCCGATCTTCTCGGTGATGTAGTAGAACGGCACGTTCAGCGACTTCAGCGTCGACAGTTCGAGCGTGCAGGAGTCACCGCAGGAGACCTTGTCCGCGCCGGCGTTGCTGACCTTGAACTTGGTGCCCTTCGGCGTGAACGCCGATCCCTTCCACCGGGACTTGAGCGAGATGCCTTCCTTCAGGGCGGCGGCGAGCGTGTAGATCTTGAAGCTTGAGCCCGGCGAGTGACCGCCGCTGACCACGCCGTTGTCGACGTTCTTCCCGGCGTAGTCGGTGCCGGTGCCGTTGTCGCCGCCGTAGTAGGCGAGCACCCGCCCGGTCTTCGGGTCGATCGCCACCACGGCGGCCATCAGGTTCGGCGGCTGGCCGGCGAGTTCGGAGCCCTTCTTGGCCCGCTGGGCCGCGGCGAGCGCCGCCTCCTGCATCTTCCGGTTGATCGTGGTGGTGATCTTGTAACCACCCCGGCTCAGCGCCTTGGCGCAGAGCGGCTTCTTCTCGGTCGCCTCGGCCTCGTTGTCGGTGCAGAGGTTCATCTCGCGGATCTCCTGCGAGACGTAGTTGACGATGTTGCCGTACGGGGTGTCGATGCCGAAGCCGCCGCCGCTGTTCTTCGACGGCTTCGCGATGTTCTTCGGGTACTCGGTGGGGTGCTGCGGCGTGTTCGGCGCGTCCAGCCACTTCTCCGTGATCATGCCGTTGATCACGTAGTTCCACCGGTCCAGTGCGGCGGTCGGGTTGATCGCCGGGTCGTAGCCCTGGTGGGTCGCGCTCGGCTCCGGCTGTTTGATCAGTGCGGCAAGCACCGCGGCCTCGGCCACGGTCAGGCTCTTGACGTCCTTGCCGAAGTAGGTCCGCGCCGCCGCCTGGATGCCGTACGCGCCACGGCCGAAGTAGATGACGTTCAGGTAGTGCTGCATGATCACGCGCTTGTCGTACTTGTCGTTCAGCTTGGAGGCGAGGATCGCCTCCTTCACCTTGCGGCCGTACGTGTCCTGGTTCAGGTTCTCGAACGCGTTGCGCGCGTACTGCTGGGTGATGGTCGAGGCGCCCTGCTTGTCGCCGCCGGTGAGGTTGTTCCACGCGGCCCGGGCGATGCCCTTGTAGTCCACACCGGAGTGCTTGTAGAAGTTCCGGTCCTCCGCCGCGGCGACCGCGTGCTGGACGTGCTCCGGAATCTGGTCGATGGTGACCAGCTGGCGGTTCTGGTCGCCGATCCGGGCGATCGCCTGGCCGCTCGAGTCGTAGATGGTGGTGGACAGCGGCGGGATGGTGTCCTCCGGGAGCACCACCTTGGTGGAGTACCAGGTGAAGCTCACCACACCGATGCCGGCGAGCATGATGAACACGGCGAAGCCGGCGATCAGGATGTTGATCCGGCGGCGCTTCTTCGCGCGCGCCGGGTCCTCGCCGCGGCCACGCCGGCCGGGGCCGGCCGGACCGCCGGGACCACCGGGACCGCCGCCGGCGGCGCCGGGCACCCGGGCGCGGCCACCGACGGCCGCCGCGCCGACGCTCGCGCGTCCGCCCACGCTCGCACGCCCGCCGACGCCGGCCGCGCCGACGCTCGCCGCGCCCACCGAGGCGCGTCCGGCCGGAGCGGCCGGGGAGACGGGCACCGACGCCCGGCCGGCGCCCGCGCGTCCGGAGACGCCGGGTGCCGGCGAGACGGGCACCGAGGCCCGGCCGCCCGCGCCGGCCCGGCCGACCGAGGCCGAGCCTGCCGCCCCGCGCGGCGCCGGAGCGCCACCGACCGAGGCCCGGCCGCCCGCGCCGTACGGTGTCGCGGAGGCGCGCGCCGAGGCGCCGCCCTCAGCCGCGCCGGACCAACCGTTCCCGCCCCGGCTCCCTTCGGAACCGGGGTCGCCGTTCGGGCCCGGGATCTGGGCCCGCCCGCGCGAAGAACTGGGATCGCCGTAGTTCATTCCTCACACCCTGCCGGTCGCGGTGGGGCGCGGGGGCGCCGCCACCGGGTTGCCGTGAGCTGGAACACGGGACGTTACCCGCCGGCCGTGCCAGCGATCGCCCGTCAAATCCGATCTATTCGGACCAATTACGCGTAAAGGCTGTCGATCCTGCCGCCCGGGGAATGGGCCGGCAGCGATCGGGACAGCCGCGTTCACCGTTGCGCCTCTCGCCTTCGCCGAGGGGTGGAGCCGTTGGCCGCGACCGACTCGTCCGCGTCCTCCGCCTCGCCAGCGAGACCGTCCCGACCGAGCAGGAACTGCTCGACGAGATGGTTCCAGTCGCAGCCGGGGCAGACCTCCACCACGAACACCTGGAACTCACGCAGCGTCATGGCCAGGACGGGCAACTCGGCCCGGGTACGCGCCTGGCCGGCCGACTGCTTGAGTTCGTCACCGTAAATGTAGTGGACGTGGATCAGGTTCTCGCTGCGGCAGATCGGGCAGCGGTGGTCGGTCGGCTCGCCGTGGAAGCGAGCAGCGTTCTTCAGGTACGGCGAGGCGTCGCAGACGTCGTACGTGCCGATCCGCCCGGCGAGCAGTTCACGCAGCACAGCTCGCTTCTGAAGCGAGTAGTCGACGACCTGGCGCTGCGTACGCATGCGGCAAAGGGTACGCGCTCCCGCGAACCCAAGCGACCATGGTCACGATGCGTGATGATCGCGTCGCGTAAGCAGGGGTTTGCCCCACCCTCACCTCTCCGCTAACGTGCGATGTATCGGTTCGATACATCGCGGTGGTTAGCGCTCCGCGCAGGGGGAAAAGAGGGGATGGCCCGTGCTCGAGCTCGCCATCCTCGGCCTCCTGCAGGAGGCGTCGATGCACGGCTACGAGCTGCGCAAGGAGCTGACCGCCAAGCTCGGTGCCATCCGGGCGGCGATCAGCTACGGCTCGCTCTACCCGACCCTGCGTCGGCTGCAGGCGGCGGGATGGATCGCCGAAGCCGCCGAGACACCCGCGACCGCCGAGGAGGTTCCCGCGCTGACCAGCCGACGCGGTCGGGTGGTCTACACCATTACCGCGGAGGGCAAGGAACGCTTCGCCCAGCTCATAGCGCAGGCTGGACCCGAGACGTACGACGACACGGGCTTCGGCGTGCACTTCGCGTTCTTCGCCCGGACCGACCAGGCCACCCGGCTCCGGATCCTGGAAGGTCGTCGCCGCAAGATCGAGGAACGTCGCGAAGGTCTTCGTGACGTGCTCGGCCGGGCAGCCGAGCGCCTCGACGCGTACACCCTGGAACTGCAGCGCCACGGGCTCGACGCCTGTGAGCGCGAGGTCCGCTGGCTGGAGGAGCTCATCGCCAACGAGCGCTCCGGCCGGGCCCCCGCCGACCCGCGACCCGGGACGGCCGGTGGCCGAGGAGACAACGACAGCCCGCCCACGCCTGGAACGTCCAGGAAAGAGCGGCCGTGATGAAGAAGAAGGAGGCAGACGCTATGGGCTCCGTCCGCGTCGCCATCGTCGGTGTGGGTAACTGCGCCTCGTCCCTCGTACAGGGCGTGGAGTACTACCGGAACGCCGACCCGAACGACCGCGTCCCGGGTCTCATGCACGTCACCTTCGGCGACTACCACGTCTCGGACGTGAAGTTCGTCGCGGCGTTCGACGTGGACGCCAAGAAGGTGGGCATGGACCTCGCGGAGGCGATCGTCGCCAGCGAGAACAACACGATCAAGCTGTGCGACGTGCCGCCGACCGGCGTCACCGTGCAGCGCGGCCCGACCTTCGACGGTCTCGGCCAGTACTACCGCGAGATCGTCGAGGAGTCGGACGCCAAGCCGGTCGACGTGGCGCAGGCGCTGCGCGACGCGCAGGTCGACGTGGTCGTCTCCTACCTCCCGGTGGGCTCCGAGGAGGCCGACAAGTTCTACGCCCAGGCCGCGATCGACGCCGGCTGCGCGTTCGTGAACGCCCTGCCGGTCTTCATCGCCTCCGACCCGGAGTGGGCGAAGAAGTTCACCGACGCCGGCCTGCCGATCGTCGGCGACGACATCAAGAGCCAGGTCGGTGCCACCATCGTGCACCGCGCCCTGGCGAAGCTCTTCGAGGACCGCGGGGTCGAGCTGCTGCGCACGTACCAGCTCAACTTCGGCGGCAACATGGACTTCATGAACATGCTGGAGCGCAACCGCCTGGTCTCGAAGAAGATCTCGAAGACCCAGTCGGTGACCTCCCAGATCCCGCACGAGATGAGCAAGAGCGACGTGCACATCGGCCCGTCCGACCACGTGCCGTGGCTCGACGACCGCAAGTGGGCGTACATCCGCCTGGAGGGCCGCTCCTTCGGTGACACCCCGCTCAACGCGGAGCTGAAGCTCGAGGTGTGGGACTCGCCGAACTCGGCCGGTGTCATCATCGACGCCGTCCGCGCCGCGAAGATCGCGCTGGACCGGAAGATCGGTGGCCCGATCCTCTCCGCCTCCTCGTACTTCATGAAGTCCCCGCCGGAGCAGTACGCCGACCACGACGCGCACGCCGCCGTCGAGGCGTTCATCGCCGGCGAGATCGAGCGCTGACGCTCTGACACGCACAAGAAGGAAGGCCGGGTCCGCGCGGACCCGGCCTTCTTTCTTCGCGTACGTCAGGACCAGGCTCGCCGCAGGGCCACCGACGCCTCCAGCTCCAGCAGCGTCACCTTGCGCGGCAGCCCGCCACCGAAGCCGACCAGCTTGCCGCCTGCGCCGACGATCCGGTGACAGGGCACGATCACCGGCACCGGATTGCGGTTGCAGGCCACCCCGACCGCCCGGGCGCCTCCGGGGTCTCCGACCGCCTTCGCCACCTCGCCGTAGGTCTTCGTCTCCCCGTACGGGATGCGTGTCATCTCCCGCCACACGGCGCGCTCGAACTCGGAGCCCCGGGGTGCCGACACCGGCACGGTGAACTCGGTCAGCTCACCGGCGAAGTACGCCCGCAGCTCCGCCACCGCCAGCCGGGCCACCGCGTCGCCGGGTTCGCCGGCCGCCCCGTCCACCCGGCCGAAGTGCGCGCCGCGCACCGCGTCGTCGTCGGTGCCGACGGAGAACTCGCCGATCGGGGAGTCGAGCACGGTCCAGCGCATGCCACCCATTGTCGCGCCCACGCCGACATTCTCCCCGGCCGGTTCCCTGAGGGCGGGCTGGACGACCGCTGAGCGAAGTCGATGTTGCACGGCGTCGATACCGTGCAGGTCATGGCCACCGGGACGCTCATCTTCCTGATCATCGGCGGGATCGGTGTCGGCGTGCTGACCCTCGCCCTGCTCGGCTCGGGAGTGCTCCACCTCGGCCAGCCGGACGTCGACGGGCCGGTGTCGCTGGAGGCGGCCGCCGGGTTCACCGGGGCGTTCGGTTTCGGCGGCGCGATCGTCAACGAGCTGCTCGGGGGTCGTACCCCCGGAATGATCGCGGCGGCGGTGGCCGGCGGCGCGCTCGCCGCCGTGCCCACCGGCTGGCTGGCGGCGCGGCTGAGCCGCGCGGCCCGCAACATGCGCACGGACGCCACACCCACCCGCGACCACCTGGCCGGCGCGATCGGCCTGGTGGTGACGCCGATCCCCAGCGGCGGCTACGGCGAGGTGCGGGTACGCCTCGCCGGCCAGCCGGTGAAGCTCAACGCCCGCGCCGACGGGCCGATCGCGGTCGGCACCCGGATCTTCGTGGTCGAAGCACTGAGCGAGACCAGCGTGCACGTCGAGACCTACTGACACCACCACACAGACGGGAACGCCCATGCCCCTGCTCGTCGCCATCGGCGGCGCGGTCCTCCTCGCCGTCGTCCTCGTCCTCTTCGTGTTGTCCCGGATCAAGGTGGCCGGGCCGAACCAGGCGTTCATCGTCACCGGCCGCAAGGGCCGCACCACCCAGTCCGCCGACGGAGCCCGCTCCACCGACATGTCCGGCCAGAAGGTCGTGCTCGGCGCCTCGGTCTTCGTGCTGCCGGTGGTGCAGAAGCTCCAGTCGCTCGACCTGTCCAGCCGCCGGATCGACGTCAGCATCCGCGGCGCGGTGAGCAAGCAGGGCATCCGCACCGAGCTGCACGGCGTGGCGATCGTGAAGGTCGGCGGCACCGAGGACGCGATCCGCGCCGCCGCCCAGCGCTTCCTGAACCAGCAGGAGGAGATCGACAACTTCACCCGCGAGGTGCTCGCCGGCGCGCTGCGCTCGATCGTCGGGCGGCTCACCGTCGAGGAGATCATCCGGGACCGGGCGGCGTTCGCCAGCGCGGTCGCCGAGGAGGCCGAGCACTCGATGACCAACCAGGGCCTGGTGCTCGACACGTTCCAGCTCCAGGACATCTCGGCCGAGGGCTCCTACCTCCAGGACCTGGGCCGGCCGGAGGCGGCCCGGGTGCTCAAGGACGCGGCCATCGCCGAGGCGCGGGCCCGGCAGCAGGCCGAGCAGGAGCGGCTGCTCGCCGAGGAGGCGATCGCCGAGGCGAACCGGAACCTGGCGCTCAAGCAGGCCGGCATCCAGGCCGAGATCGACGCGGCGAAGGCGAAGTCGGCGGCGGCCGGGCCGCTCGCGCAGGCCGAGCGGGACCAGGCGATCCTCTCCGAGCAGCAGAAGGTGGCCGAGCGCAACGCCGAGCTGAAGCAGCGCCAGCTCGACACCGAGGTGCGCAAGCCGGCCGACGCGGCCCGGTACAAGGTCGAGCAGGAGGCCGAGGCGGCCCGCAACGCGGCGGTGCTCAACGCCGACGCGCAGCGGCAGGCCACCATCGCCGCCGCGCAGGCCTCCGCCGAGCAGGCCCGCCTCACCGGTGAGGGCGAGCGGGCCCGGCGGGCCGCGCTGGCCGAGGCTAACGCGATCGAGGGCGCCAAGGAGGGCGAGGCCGAGCAGCGCCGTCGTTCCGCGATCGCCGAGGCGGTCGAGCGGGAGGGCCAGGCCGAGGCCGCGGCCATCCTGGCCAAGGGGCAGGCCGAGGCCGACGCGATGGCCCGCAAGGCCGAGGCGTTCGCCGCGTACGGCGAGGCGGCCGTGCTGGACCTGCTGGTCAAGGTGCTGCCCGAGGTGGTCGGCGCGGCCAGCGCCCCGATCGGCGCGATCGACAAGATGACGGTGATCTCCACCGACGGCGCGTCTTCGCTGACCAAGTCCGTGGCCGGCAACGTCGCACAGGGCCTCCAGCTCGGCAGCGACCTGACCGGCATCGACCTGGCCGGGCTGCTGGCGCGGCTGGGCAGCAGCGCCCAGCACAACGGCAAGACCACAGTGGACGGCACCACGGTCACCCCGTGACGACGGACGCCCGCCGGTTCCCCTCGGGAGCCGGCGGGCGTCGTGCGGTGGTACGGGTCAGAGCACGGCGACGACGAACTTCTCGCCCGCGCCCAGGCCGAGGGTCGGGCTGTTCCAGTCGATGGTCCGGCTCGCGATGAGCTGGCTGGTGCCGGCGCTGCCGGCGGTGACCGCCTTCTCGTTGATGTTCGCGTACAGGTAGACCGAGCCGTCGGCGTTGTAGTCGAGGAACGACATCCCCTCCCACGCGCCGATCGAGGCGCCCCGCGCGATCAGCGGCTTCGCCCCGGCGCTCTCCGCCGTCACGAACTTGCCGTTGATCTGGGCCTTCAGACCGAAGGTGCCGTAGCCGTCACCCACGTTCACCAGCTCGTACTTCTCCCAGGCGCCGACGGTCGCCGAGCGGGCGATCAGCGGCTTCGCCCCGGCGTTCTCCGCCGTCACGAACTTGCCACTGGCCACCGACTTGATGCTCACGAGGGGTGCCGGGGCGTCGAAGTCGAACTTCTCGGCGGTGCCGATCGCGGTCTTGCTCGCGATCAGCGGGGAGGTGGCGCTCGGCGCGGTGACGTACTTGCCGTTGATCGCCGCCTTCAGGCTGATCGTGCCGTCGGTGTTGTCGACGATCTGGAACTTCTCCCACGCGCCGATGGTGGCCGAGCGGGCGATCAGCGGCTTCGCCCCGGCGCTCTCCGCCGTGACGAACTTGTTCGTGACCCGCGCCCGCAGGCCGAACAGGCCTCCGCCGGCGTCGACCACGTCGTACTTCTCCCAGGCGCCGATCGAGGTGCCCCGGGCGATCAGCGGCTTCGTCCCCGCGCTCTCCGCGGTGACGTAGCGGCCGTTGACCCGGGCCTTGAGCCCGTACGAGCCGCGGGCCGTCACGGCCGAGCCGATGTGCAGCAGCCGGTCGGTGGAGCCCATGATGTCGTGCACCGCGCCGCCGATGCCGGTGGTCACGACCGAGTCGCGCACCTGCTGCGGCGACCAGCCCGGGTGCTCCTCCAGCAGCAGCGCGGCGGCGCCCGCCACGTGCGGGGACGCCATCGAGGTGCCGTTCATCGACTCCGAGCCGGCGCTGGTGCCGGCCTTGGCCGAGACGATGCCGGTGCCGGGGGCGAACAGGTCCAGGCAGCGCCCGTAGTTGGAGAACCAGGCGCGCATGTCGACCCGGTCGGTGGCCCCGACGGTGATGGCGGCGGGCACGCTCGCCGGCGAGGAGCCGCAGGCGTCCTGCATGCTGTTGCCGGCCGCTACCGCGTAGGTGATGCCGGAGGCGATCGAGCGGGCGACCGCGTCGTTGACGGCCTGGTCGACGCGGTCGACGCCGAGGCTCATGTTCGCCACGGACGGCCCGGTGGCGTTCGTGGTGACCCACTCGATGCCGGCGATCACCTGCTCGGTGTCGCCCTGGCCGGAGCAGTCGAGGACCCGGACGGCGACCAGGTCGACGGCCTTCGCGACGCCGTACGTCGTACCGCCGATCGTGCCCGCCACGTGCGTGCCGTGCCCGTCGCAGTCCTGCGCGACGTCGTCCTGCTCGACCGCGTCGTAGCCGTTGCGGGCGCGCCCGCCGAAGTCCTGGTGGTCGATGTCGATGCCGGTGTCGATCACGTACGCGGTCACGCCGGCGCCGGTCGACGGGTAGGTGTACCTGCCGTCGGTCCGGGTCTTGAGCTGGTCGATGCGGTCCAGGCCCCACGGCGGGGTGGTCTGGGTGCCCGCGGTGCTCCAGCGCTGGACCTGCTGGACGTACTCGACGTCCGGGTCGGCGGCGAGCCGCGCGGCCTGCCGGGCGTCCATGGTGGCCGAGTAGCCGTTCAGCGCCTTGCCGAAGACCCGGCGGACGGTGCCGCCGTGCTCGCCGGCCAGCGCGGACGCAGCGGACTTCACCTTGGCCGGGGTGGTCTTGCCCTTCTTGAGGACCACGATGTAGCGGCCGGGCACCGCCTCGGCCGTGCCGGCGCCACGGACCGACGGTCGCTTCGGGTCGGCGAGGGCCGGCCCGGCGACGGTGGCGCAGAGGATGGAGGTGGCGCTGGTGAGGGCGAGCCCCACGAGGGCGGAGCGGCGCAAGCCGCCACGACGTGTCACGAATTGTCTCCCCGTGTCCAGCGACCGTCCGGATCGGACGGGCGGATGAATCAGAACAGCCGCATCTGTCGATTCGGCGGCTGCCGATGACTCATCATGCGGGAGACATCGACCGGAGCGGGTCAACCGTTCGGTCGACACGCCGGCGTATCGTCGTCAGATCCGCGGCGCCGGCCTCAGCCGGTGATGCCCTCGTCGCGCGCCCAGCGCAGCAGCTCCGCCTCGGCCTCGTCGCGGTCCAGCGGCCCGCGTTCCAGCCGCAGCTCCTTGAGGTACTGCCAGGCGCGACCGACCACCGGCCCCGGCGGTACGCCGAGCAGCTCCATGATCGCGTTGCCGTCCAGGTCGGGCCGGACCCGGGCCAGGTCCTCCTCGGCGGCGATCCGGGCGATCCGCTCCTCCAGCGCGTCGTAGTCGGCCGCGAGCTGGGCGGCCTTGCGCCGGTTGCGGGTGGTGCAGTCGGAGCGGGTCAGCTTGTGCAGCCGGGACAGCAGGTCACCGGCGTCGGTGACGTACCGGCGGACCGCCGAGTCGGTCCACTCGCCCCGGCCGTACCCGTAGAAGCGCAGGTGCAGCCCGACCAGCTTGACCACCTGGGAGGTGATCTCCTTGGAGTAGCGCAGCGCCTTCATCCGGTTCTTGGTCAGCCGGGCGCCGACCACCTCGTGGTGGTGGAAGCTGACCCGGCCGTCCGCGCCGACCGCCTTGGTGGCGGGCTTGCCGATGTCGTGCATGAGCGCGGCCATCCGCAGCACGAAGTCGCAACCGTCGGACTCCATCGACATGGCGTTGCTGACCACCGTGAGCGTGTGCTCGTAGACGTCCTTGTGCTGGGCGTGCTCGTCGATGGTGAGCTTCAGCCCGGTCAGTTCGGGCAGGAAGCGCTCGGCCAGCCCGGTGTCGACGAGCAGGCGCAGCCCGGTGATCGGGTCGGCGCCGCAGAGGAGCTTGGTGAACTCGTCCCGGATTCGCTCGGCGGTGATCCGGTCCAGGTCCGCAGCCATCTCGGTCATCGCCGCGCGGACGTCCGGGTGGACGGCGAAGCGGAGCTGCGCGGCGAACCGGGCCGCGCGCAGCATCCGCAGCGGGTCGTCGCGGAACGACTCCTGCGGCGTTCCCGGGGTACGAATGATCTTGGCGGCCAGATCGGCCAGTCCGCCGTACGGGTCGGTGAACCGGTGGTCCGGAAGACTGACCGCCATCGCGTTCACCGTGAAGTCGCGGCGCTTGAGGTCTTCGGTCAGGCTGGTGCCGTACTGCACCACCGGGTTGCGGCTGACCTGGTCGTAGACCTCCGCGCGGAACGTGGTGATCTCCAGGTTGAGGCCGTCGCGCTGGCAGGCGATGGTGCCGAACTCGCGTCCGGTCTCCCAGATCGACTCGGCCCAGCCGCGGATGACCTTGATGGTCTCGTCCGGGTGGGCGTCGGTGCAGAAGTCGAGGTCGTTGCCGAGCCGCCCGAGCAGCGCGTCGCGGACGGATCCGCCCACCAGGTGCAGTTCGTGACCGGCCTGGGCGAAGCGCCGGCCCAGCTCGTCGGCGACCGGTGAGACTCGGAGCAGTTCGGCGACGGCGTTGCGCTGCGCGGCGGTCAGTTCGCGGCGGTCGGCGGCGTGGGAGGCGGAGGCTTCGGACATGGGATCGCCAGCCTATCGGGCCGGAGGTGGATCGACCGCGCCGGGCGCGGGTAACGGGTCCGGGTTGACTAAGGTTCCGGTTGGGCGGGGCCGGCCGGGCCCGATCGCCACGTACCCCCTGGAGGCTGGCAGATGAGCGGCGGGCTCTACCGCAGCGCGAACGCGCACGGCGGCGGCCTGCCGCCGGACGACGGCGCCACCTTCATCTCGGCCGAGCCACTGAACCAGCCCGGCGTCGAGGCCGTCGCACCGCCGCAGGAGGTGGTCGCCGAGACCAGCGCCGCGGCGAACAGCGCGGTGATGGCGATCGGCAGCCTGGTGAGCCGGGGTACGGGGTTCATCCGCAACCTGATGATCGGCGCCGCGCTCGGCACGATGGTCGGCGACGCGTTCACCACCGCCCAGTTCCTGCCCAACCAGGTGTACGAGTTCCTGCTCGGCGGCGTGCTGACGAGCGTCCTGGTGCCGGTGCTGGTGCGCCGCCGCAAGATCGACGCGGACCGGGGCGAGGCGTACGCGCAGCGCCTGCTGACGCTCGCGGTACTGGCGCTCGCCGCGACCGCGCTGATCGCGGTGCTGCTGGCCCCGGTGCTGACCGCCGTGTATGCGGCCGGCGGCGACGATCCGGCGTACACCAAGCTCGTCACCCGGCTGTCGTACCTGATGCTGCCGATGCTGTTCTTCACCGGCATCAGCGCGCTGATCGCCGCGGTGCTGAACACCAGGGGGCACTTCGCCGCCCCGATGTGGGCGCCGATCCTCAACAACCTCGTCTCGATCGGCACGTTCGGCCTGTACATCGTCGTCTTCGGCGCGACCGGCCTCCGGCCCGAGGAGGTGGGCTGGGACCGGATCCTGCTGGTCGGCGGCGGCACGCTGCTGGGCGTGGCGGTGCAGGCGGTCGGCCTGCTGCCCGCGCTGCGCAAGGTCGGCTTCCGGTGGAAGGCGCGGTTCGACTTCCGCGAGCTGGGGCTGCGCGAGCTGGCCCGGCTCGGCGCCTGGATGTTCTGCTACGTCGCGGTCAACCAGCTCGGCCTCTTCGTGGTGGTCAACCTGCTCAACCGGGCCACCGGCGGGGACGGCGAGAACGCCGGCCTGCTGATCTACAACAACGTCTTCCTGCTGCTGATGATGGCGCACGGCATCATCGCGGTCTCGATCATCACGGCGCTGATGCCCCGGATGAGCGCGGCGGCGTCCGAGAACCGGTTCCACGACGTCACCGCCGACCTGTCCCGCGGCACCCGGATGGTCACCGCGGTGCTCGCGCCCATCGCGGTCTGCTACGCGGTGCTGGCCGCCCCGATCTCGGTGGTGGTGTTCCGGTACGGCGCGTTCACCGGCGACAACGCGGTGGCCACCTCGACGGTGCTGCTCGTGGCGGCGCTGGGCCTGGTGCCGTTCGCGGTGAGCCAGCTCTTCACCTTCGCGTTCTACGCGCTGCCGGACACCCGTACCCCGGCTCTGATCAACATCCCGGTGGTGGCGCTGCGCGTCCTGCTCCAGGTGGGCCTGTTCCTGCTCTTCTCGAACACGTTCGCGGCCGCCGGGATGATGCTCGGCAACGCCGTGTCGTACCTGGCGGCGGCGATCATCTCGGCGATGCTGCTGCGGCCCCGGGTGGGCCGGATCGGACTGGGCGGGATCATGCGGACGCTCGGCCGGGTGGTCGTGGCGGCGCTCGGCGCCGCGCTCGTCGGCGTACTCGTGGTGGCCGTGCTCCCCGGCGACCCGGCGAGCCTGAGCTGGCTCGCCGCGGCGGTCCAGTTGGTGATCGGCGGCGCGGCGATCGGCGCGACCTATCTCGGGCTCGCCATGGTGCTGCGGATCGGCGAGATCACCGAGGTGGTCGGGATGGTCCGGCGGCGCCTCGGGCGTTGACCCCCTCGGTGACCGACGGTGAACGAGGATCACCAGGCTGGGGATACGGCTGTGGATAACTTGGAATTCCGCCGTCCAATGGGCCTCTCGGCCTGTGGACAACCAACCGTACGGACGAGGGAGCGCAGGCCGGGGCGGGGAAAACCTCCCCGTCTCCGCACCGGTACGCCCCTGTGCCGCCTCGTTGCCGCCAACCTTTAGATTGACGGTGCGTGTCCGGCTCGCCCGCCGGGTGGGCGGGCGACCCGGCCGGGGCCCGTGGCGACTGGCCTTCCGGCCGGTCACAGCGGGAAGATGACATGTCGGAGAACCGGGCATCCCGGGTAAGGTCGCTCTCGACGGGTACGACCGGGATCGGCGCGGGTGTCGAGACCGCCGGCCGTTCCACCGAAGGCAGAGCGGGAAGCCACATGCCCAGCAGCACGGGTCCATCGATCGACGCGATCACCGAGGGAGGACGGGTGACCCAGGTCGGCGAGGGTCAGGAAGCGGAGGAGACCTCTCCTGCGGTCGTGACCTTCGGTGCTCCCACTGTCGGTGAGCTGCTCGCGGAGCGGTACGAACTGGTCGAGCACATCAACAACGACAGCGCGGGCCGGCTGGTCTGGCGCGGTGTCGACGTGGTGCTCCGCCGTCCCGTCGCCGTGGTCCTCCGCTACCCGGGTGGCGACTCCGCCACCGAGATGCTTCAGGCCGCGGTCGCCGCGAGCCGCGTCATCCACCCCAACCTGGTCGGCGTCTACGACGCGATCGACGAGGACGACCGGGCCTACGTGGTCCGCGAGTGGGTCGACGGGCAGTCGCTGCGCGAGCTGGTCGCCGCCGACGGGCCGCTGGACCCGGCCCGGGCCACCGCGATCGGCAACGCCGTCGCGAGCGCCCTCGCCGCCGTGCACGCCACCGGCATGGTGCACGGCAACCTCCACCCCGGCACCGTCATGATCAGCGACGACGGCCGCGTGGTGCTCGCCGACGCGCGTACCGACGGCGCGGACAGCCAGGAGAACGACCTGCGCGCGGTCGGCGGGGTGCTCTACTTCGCCCTGACCGGGCACTGGCCGCACGGCGAGGCCCCGCTGCACGGCGCCACCGCCGGGCACGGCCGCGCCGCCCTGCCGGACGCCGTCCGGGACGCCGGCGGCGCCATCGCCGCGCCACGGCAGATGCGCGCCGGTGTGCCGGCCTACCTCGACGACCTCACCATGGACCTGCTCGACGCGGAGATCCCTCCGCCGTCGTCGGACGTGCTGGCCGCCGAGCTGAGCCGGCTCGACATCCCCGCCGACGAGCAGTTCCTGGAGCAGGCCGGTCCGCTGCGTTTCACCGCCGAGCCCGGCGAGGAACCCTCACCGCTGGCTGCGGCCGGCGGTCGCAAGGTCGCCATCGGCATCGCCGGTCTGCTGGCGGTCGCCCTGGTCGGGCTGCTCATCGGCATCAACGCGCTCGGTGGTGGCGACGACGGCGACAAGGAGCCGGTCGCCCAGCCGTCGAACAGCGCGCCGGCCACCGGGGGCGGCGCCGAGCCCGCCGCGCAGGTCCGCAAGCTCACCATCCAGGACGTACGGATCATCGACCCGGACGGCGACCGCGCCGAGGTGCGCAACGCCGAGAAGGTGATCGACGGGAACGACGACGAGGGCTGGGAGACCAACAGCTACCGCAACAACGGCAAGTTCGGCGGTCTCAAGAAGGGCATGGGTGTCTGGATCGACCTGGGCGCCCCGCATACGGTCAAGCAGTTGGAGGCGACGCTCTCGGCCACCGGTGCCACCGTGGAGCTGCGTACCGGCGCCCGCGGCGACTTCCCGTCCAGTTCCTCCGGCGACAAGCAGCTCGTCAACGCCTACTCGACGCTGATCGGGCCGGCGAACGAGGACGGCGGCACCAAGATGATCTTCAACGCCTTCGAGCCGGACCAGAAGTACCAGTACCTGCTGTTCTGGATCACCAAGCTGCCGGCGAAGGACAGCGGCAACAGCTGGAAGCTCGGCGTCCAGGAGATCGTGGTCCAGGGCTCGTGACCCGGCCGCCGTCCCCGCCGCGCCACCTCCGCCGGATGTGGTGATGGCGGAACGCGACGGCGCGCAGCCCGGCCGCTCCGACCTGGAGCTGCTCCGGGCACACGCGGCAGGCGACCGGGACGCCTTCACCGAGCTGTTCCGACGGCACCGGGACCGCCTCTGGGCGGTCGCGCTGCGGACGATCGGCGACCGCGAGGAAGCCGCCGACGCCCTCCAGGACGCCATGCTGTCGGCGCATCGAGCGGCAGCCCGGTTCCGGGGCGACTCGGCGGTCACCACCTGGCTGCACCGCATCGTGGTGAACGCCTGCCTGGACCGGATCCGGCGGCGGCAGACCCACGCCACCGTCCCGCTGCCCGACGGCGTGCACACCGACGGCGAACCGGGCCGGCACACCGGCGGTCCGGAACCGGCCGCGCCGTCCCACGACCACGACACCGCGCTCGTGGTCCGGCAGGCGCTCGCGGCACTGCCCGCCGAACAGCGGGCCGCGCTGGTCCTGGTCGACGTGCAGGGCTACCCGGTGGCCGAGGTCGCCGCCATGCTCGGGGTCGCCGAGGGCACGGTCAAGAGCCGGTGCGCCCGCGGCCGGGCCCGCCTCGCCGTGCTGCTCGGGCACCTGCGTACCGGCGCCGACGCACCGGCCGCCTACGTGCCGCGGCTCACCTCCGGGAACCGCAGACGCCCCGAGGGCGTCGGATCCTCGTCGGGAGCGTCCCGTCAGGCCGTCAGCCAGGAGGAGCCGTGACTTCCCGGGAGTTCAGCGAGGTCGACCACGACCTGCTCGCCGACTACCTCGGCGGGGCGCTGGACGGCACCCCCGAGCAGGCGACAGTGGCACGGCTGGTCGAGCAGGACCCGACGTGGCGTGCCGCGTACGAGAATCTCGCCGACGCGATCGACCTGGTCGGCGCCGACCTGGCCGGCTGGGCCGCGGCCCCCGCGCCGGAGATGCCGCAGGCGGTGGCCGACCGGATCACCGCGGCGCTCGCCGGCGCCGGCCCCGCGCTGCGCGACGGTACGCCGCTCGTGCCGGCGCAGTCCGGCGGCGCGAGCCGGCCACCCGGCACGGCACCCCGTCCCGACCGGCACAGCGGCCCCGGTCGTCGTCCCCGGCGCTGGGCCCGCATCGCCGGGCCGGTGGCGCTGGCCGCGGCCTCGGTCGCCGCGGTGGGGCTCGGTGTCGGCCGGATGGCCGACCCGGGCGACAGCGGTACGGCCGACCAGGCGGCCCGGGAGGCGGCGCCGATGGTCGGCGCGCCGTACCGGACCACCGGACCGGCAGTGCGCAGCGGCACCGACTGGACGCCGGAACGCCTCGCCGGCGCCCGGGCGCCCGCCGGAGCGAAGTCGATCCCCGGAGACATGGCCGGTCCGTCCGGCGCGGCGAAGGACGGCGCGGAGACGCCCCTGTCCATGGACAGTCAGCGCCTCAGCGGCCTCGGCGGGCTGGACCGCCTGACCCGCCCGGAGAACCTCGCCGCGTGCCTCACCGCGATCGGGGTCGAGCACGGCGCCGGGCCGCTCACCGTGAACATGGTCGACTACGCCCGGTTCCAGGGCGCACCGGCGCTCGTGGTGACGTTCGCGGACGCGGGCGGCGCCCGCTGGGGCTGGGTGAGCGGGCCGGAGTGCGGAGTACCCGGGTCCGGCGCGGACACGCGGTTCCGGACGCGGGTAGGGTGAAAACGCGGTCACGACGCTTGTCCCGCCACGTGACCTGACCCACCGGATGACCGGCTCGGGAATCCCCGCTTCGTACGATGACGTTCTGCAAGTCAGGCGCCGGCGCCCCTGAGCCGTCGGCACTCGGGATCGACATCGGTGCGACCGGTGACGAACACACACATCGGGAGACGGCAGTGGACGAGGTCCGCAACCTGATCATCATCGGCTCCGGTCCGGCCGGCTACACGGCGGCGGTCTACGCCGCCCGCGCCAACCTGAAGCCCCTGGTGATCGAGGGCGTGCAGTCGGGTGGCGCGCTGATGACCACCACCGAGGTGGAGAACTTCCCCGGCTTCGCGGACGGCATCCTCGGCCCCGAGCTGATGGACAACATGCGCAAGCAGGCCGAGCGCTTCGGCGCCGAGTTCCTCACCGACGACGTGACGCGGGTCGAGCTGAAGGACACCGGCGAGATCGGCTCCGACGCGGTGAGCACCGTGTGGGTGGGCGAGACCGCGTACCGCGCGCACGCCGTCATCCTCTCCACCGGTTCGGCCTGGCGTCCGCTGGGTGTGCCGGGTGAGCAGGAATACCTCGGCCACGGTGTGTCGTCCTGCGCCACCTGTGACGGCTTCTTCTTCCGCAACCAGCACATCGTGGTGGTCGGCGGCGGCGACTCGGCGATGGAGGAGGCCAGCTTCCTCACCCGCTTCGCCGAGTCGGTGACGATCATCCACCGCCGCGACTCGTTCCGCGCCAGCAAGATCATGGCGGACCGGGCGCTGGGCAACGAGAAGATCAAGGTCGAGTGGAACTCCGTGGTCGAGGAGATCCTCGGCGACGACGGCAAGGTCAACGGCGTACGGGTGCGCAACGTGCACACCGGCGAGAGCAAGGTGCTCGACGTCACGGGCGTGTTCGTGGCGATCGGGCACGACCCGCGCAGCGAGCTGTTCCGCGGTCAGGTCGAGCTGGACGACGAGGGGTACGTGAAGGTGCAGGCCCCCAGCACCCGTACCAGCGTGCCCGGTGTGTTCGCGGCGGGCGACGTCGTCGACCACACCTACCGGCAGGCCATCACGGCGGCCGGCACCGGCTGCGCCGCCGCGCTGGACGCCGAGCGGTTCATCGCCACCATCCAGGGCTGAGAGTTCCACGAGCAAGGTTCGGAGGAGGAGAGTTCATAGTGGGAGCAACCAAGGCGGTCACGGACGCCAGCTTCGTCAGTGACGTGCTGCAGTCCGACAAGCCGGTTCTGGTCGACTTCTGGGCGGAGTGGTGCGGCCCCTGCCGCAAGGTCTCGCCGCTGCTGGAGGAGATCGCGGGCGAGATGAAGGACCAGGTCACCATCGTCAAGCTCAACATCGACGAGAACCCGGAGACGGCCCGCGCCTACCGGGTGATGTCGGTGCCGACGCTGACCATCTTCAAGAACGGCCAGCCCGTGCAGTCGATCGCCGGCGCCAAGCCGAAGGGCGAGCTGGTCAAGCTCATCGAGTCGGCGCTCTGAGCCGTACCGGCACCGCCGCAACCCCCGTCACCACGCCCGGTGGCGGGGGTTGCGGCTTTCCTGACCTGCATGAACACGAACCCGCCGGGTATCGCCCACGGTACGCTCCGTAAGCATCCGTCGGAGTTCCGGTCCGCCAACGTCCGTGCAGAGGGGGGTCGTCGTGCGTCCGATCCGACCCGGTGACCAGGGACCGGCGGTGGCCGAGATCCGTACCGTCCTCGCCGGCCTGGAACTTCTTCCCGCCGAGGCCGGAGGAGACGACTACGACGCACAGACCGAACGCGCGGTACGGGCCTTCCAGCAGTCCCGCGGCCTCAGCGTCGACGGGCGGGTGGGCGCCGAGACCTGGCGGGCGCTCGACGCGGCCCGCTGGCGGTTCGGGGCCCGCGCGCTCTACCACGCCGTACCCGAGCCGCTGACCGGCGAGGACGTCCGCTCGCTCCAGGAACGCCTGCTGGAGATGGGGTACGACGTGGGCCGCGCCGACGCCATCTACGGCATCCGCACCTCCCGCGCGGTGGCGCAGTTCCAGCGGGAGATGGGCCTGAAACCGGACGGCTCGTGCGGGCCGCACACCGTCAACGCGCTGCGCCGCCTCGGCCGCAAGGTGGTCGGCGGGCGCCCGCAGTGGCTGCGCGAGTCCGACGCCATCCGGCAGGCCGGGCCGACGCTCATCGGGCGGACCGTGGTGATCGACCCGGGGCACGGGGGCACCGACCCGGGCGTGGTGGTGCCCGACGGCACGCTGCGCTGGAGCGAGGCGGACCTCGTGCACGACCTCGCCAGCCGGCTGGAAGGGCGGCTCGCCGCCGCCGGCGTACGGGTGCAGCTCACCCGGGGTCCGTCGCCCGGCGACTGCCTGCCGGACGCGGACCGGGCCCAGCTCGCCAACTCCCTCGGCGCCGACGTGTTCATCTCCCTGCACACCGACGGGCACGCCAACCCGGAGGCCGAGGGTGTGGCCACCTACCACTACGGCACCGACAACGGCGTCACGTCGGCGACCGGCGAGCGCCTGGCCGGGCTCGTGCAGCGGGAGATCGTGGCCCGCACCGGGCTGCGCGACTGCCGTACCCACGCCAAGGCATGGGAGCTGCTCCGGCTCACCCGGATGCCCGCGGTACGCGTCGAGGTCGGCTACCTCACCTCACCGGACGACCGGGCGCGGCTCGTCGACCCGCGCTTCCGGGACCGGGTGGTCGAGGCCATCGTGGCCGGCGTGCAGCGGATGTACCTGCCGATCGAGCGGGACGTGCCGACCGGCTCGATCGACGTGAGCGAACTGCGGGCGATCGTGGCCGCCGGCACCGTCGTCGACTGACCCGCGGCTCAGCTCGTCGAGCGGGTGGCGGGTGCCGGGCGGACCGGCCGCAGCAGCGTCTCCGGGCTCATCGAGCCGAGCAGCTTCTCCAGCGCGTACTCGACGTCCGACTTCCAGCTCAGCGCCGTCCGCAACTCCAGCCGCAGCCGGGGGTAGCGCGGGTGCGGCCGGACCGTCTTGAAGCCCACCGAGAGGAAGAAGTCGGCGGGTGCCACGCACGCGCGGGCCGGGTCGTCCGCGTCGTCGCCGAACTTGGCGTCGCCGAACGCCTCGATCGCCTTGATGCCGCGCTTGGTCAGGTCGCGGGCCACGCCCTGCACCAGCATCCGGCCCAGGCCGCCGTCGGCGAAGGCGGGCACCACGTGCGCCGTCATCAGCAGAGCCGCGTCCGCCGAGACCGGTGAGGTGGGAAACGCCATCGAGCGCGGGACGTACGCCGGTGGGGCGTACATGACGAAACCGGCCGGCATGCCGTCGACGTAGACGAGCTTGCCGCAGGAGCCCCACTCCAGCAGCGTCTGGGAGACCCACGCCTCCTTCTCCAGGCCCGGGTCGCCTGCCGCGCAGGCCCGCTCGGCGGAGACCGGATCCAGCTCCCAGTAGACGCAGCTCCGGCAGGATCGAGGCAGGTCCTCCAGCGTGTCCAGGGTCAGGCTGACCAGACGTCGCGACATGAGCGCACCCCACCACTAGGCTCGGAGCGCCGGTGAGTCCCGCGCCCTCCTGCTCCCGACGAGCGATCGTACGCCCCCGTCCGGCGGTACGGGAGTGAACGCGCGAGCCCTCGCCCGGACGGCCGACGGCGGGTCCGGGATGTGGACGTGTCCACACGGCCGGTGCCGCGACCGTCACCGGGGACTACGATCGACCAACCGGCCCCCGCCGCCAATGGATGTCGGCATCGCGGGTACCACACCGGGCGGCAGCCCCGCCGACACCCGATCGAGGTGATGTCCATGACCGGCACGACGCTCGACGACTACACCGACCGGTACGCCCGGCGCGTCCGCGGAATGACCGCCTCGGAGATCCGGGCACTCTTCGCGGTGGCCAGCCGGCCGGAGGTCGTCTCGCTCGCCGGTGGGGCCCCCTACATCGCGGCGCTGCCGCTCGACGCGGTCGGCGAGATGCTCGGCCGGCTCGGCTCCGAGCACGGCGCCACCACCCTCCAGTACGGCATCGGCCAGGGCACCCCGGAGCTGCGCGAGCGGATCTGCGAGGTGATGTCCCTGTCCGGGATCGACGCCTCCTGCGGCGCCTCACCGGAGGACGTGGTGGTCACGGTCGGCGGCCAGCAGGCCCTCGACCTGGTCGCTCGTCTCTTCCTGGATCCGGGTGACGTGGTGCTCGCCGAGGGCCCGACGTACGTCGGCGCGCTCGGGGTGTTCCAGGCCGCCCAGGCCCAGGTGGCCCACGTGCCGATGGACGACGAGGGGCTCATCCCGGAGGCGCTGGAGACGGCCATCGCCGACCTGGCCCGAGCCGGCCGGCGGGTGAAGTTCCTCTACACCATCCCCACCTACCAGAACCCCGCCGGTGTGACGCTGAGCGAGGAGCGGCGCGAACGGGTGCTCGACATCTGCGAGCGCGCCGGGCTGCTCGTGGTGGAGGACGACCCGTACGGTCAGCTCGGTTTCGAGGGTGAGGCGCCCAGGCCCCTGCGGGCCCGGCGGCGCGACGGGGTCTTCTACCTGAGCACGTTCTCCAAGACGTTCGCGCCGGGCCTGCGGGTGGGCTGGATCCTGGCCCCGCACGCGGTCCGCGACAAGCTGGTCATCGCCAGCGAGGCGCAGATCCTCTGCCCGAGCGCCTACGCGCAGTCGGCCGTCTCGACGTACCTCGGCACCATGCCCTGGCGGCAGCAGCTCAAGGTCTACCGCGAGGTCTACCGCGAGCGCCGGGACGCGTTGCTCGACGCGATGGCCGACCTGATGCCGGAGGGCACCACCTGGACCACACCGCGCGGCGGCCTGTTCGTCTGGGCGACGCTGCCCGACGGGCTCGACTCCAAGGCGATGATGCCGCGCGCCGTGGCCGCCCGCGTCGCGTACGTGCCGGGGACCGGCTTCTACGCCGACGGCACCGGCACCGGGAACATGCGGCTCAACTTCTCCTTCCCGACGCCGGAGCGGATCCGCGAAGGCGTCCGCCGGCTCGCCGGGGTGATGGAGCAGGAGATCGCCATGCGCAAGGTCTTCGGCGCGGTCGGCGGCGCCGGACCCCGCCGTCGCCAGGGCGGCTCGGACGCGCCCGGTCCCGACTTGGCATGATGCCCGCATGTCCGACAGCCCCGCCGCACCGCCTCCCGTGACCGGATCCACCGCCGACGAGCTGCACGTGCTCGTGCTCGCGGGCGGCCTCTCCTACGAACGGGACGTCTCGCTGCGGTCGGGCCGCCGGGTGCTCGACGCGCTGCGTGCCGTCGGCGTCGACGCGGAACTGCGCGACGCCGACGTGGCGTTGCTGCCCGCCCTCACCGCCGACCCGCCGGACGCCGTGGTGATCGCCCTGCACGGCGCCACCGGCGAGGACGGCTCGCTGCGCGGCGTACTCGACCTCTGGGACGTGCCCTACGTCGGCTGCGACGCCCGGTCGTCCCGCCTCGCCTGGGACAAGCCGTCCGCCAAGGCGGTGCTGCGCGAGGCGGGTATCCCCACACCCGACTGGGTGGCGCTGCCGCACGACCGTTTCTCCGAGCTGGGCGCGGTGGCCGTCCTGGACCGGATCGTCGACCGCCTCGGGCTGCCGCTGATGGTCAAGCCCGCGCAGGGCGGTTCCGGACTGGGCGCCGCCGTGGTCCGGGAGGCGGCGTCGCTGCCGGCCGCGATGGTGGGTTGTTTCGCGTACGACCAGACCGCGCTCGTGGAGCGCTACGTCCCCGGGATGGACGTGGCGGTCTCCGTGCTCGACCTCGGCAAGGGCCCGCAGGCCCTGCCCCCGGTCGAGATCGTGCCGCGCAACGGCGTCTACGACTACGCGGCCCGCTACACTGCCGGCCGTACCACCTGGCACGCGCCGGCCCGGCTCGACGCCGCGACGACCGCCCGGGTGACCGAGGTGGCGCTCGCCGCGCACACCGCGCTCGGGCTGCGCGACGTGTCCCGGGTCGACCTGATCGTCGACGCCGGAGGCGACCCGCACGTGCTGGAGGTCAACGTCTCACCGGGCATGACCGAGACGTCGCTCCTCCCGCTGGCGATCCAGGCCGCCGGGCTGGACTTCGGCCGGGTCCTCGGCACGCTCGTGACCCGGGCCGCCGCCCGCCGCTGACCTCAGCTCTCCCGGGTACGCGCTGCGTCCGGCCGGTCGTCCGCGGCGTCGTCCGGCCCGGCGTCGTCCGGCCCGGCCTCGTCCTCGTCTTCGCTGTCCGGGGCGCTGTCCCCTGCGTGTTCCGGTGCAGGGCCGGCCTGCGGGGCCGGGTCGGGCTCCGACGGGCCCGCCGAGGGGTCTGAGAGGCCCGCTGCCGCGTCGGACTCGGGGATCTCGTCCGCTGCCTCGATCACCGACACGGCCTCGTCCTCGGGCTCCTCAGCGGCGTTCGCGGGCGAGGTCGGGGAGAGGCTCGACGGCGCCTGCCAGTGGATGCGCGGCGGCTCGGCCAACGGACGGCCGCCGAACTCGGCGAGCCACGCGGCCACCATGGCGAGGTTCTCCCGCCACTTCTCCTCGGAGATCGGGGGCAGGATCGAGTCCCACAGCGACAGGAACGTGCCCCGCAGCTGCAGTCGCCCGTACGGCCGGGCCAGGAACCACAGGTGCAGGTGCGCCGAGCCGTCGCCCCACCGGTTCACGTGGACGCGGGCCACTCCGTCGAGCGAGCGGACGGCCCGCTCCAGGCGGACGGTCATCACGCCCAGTTCGGCGGCGAGCAGGTTCGGCAGGTCGCCCAGATCCAGGTGGGAACGGGACTCCAGGATCAGGACCATCGGCAGGCCGGTGGGCCGGTCCATGGCGCGGACGCGCCACCGCTCACCGACCCAGATGTACGCCTCGTCGGGCGCGTTGCAGGCGGTGCACTCCCGGTCCGCCTCGCCGCGGCGGGGAGGTTCGAACGGTACGGGCTCGTCGAGTTGCTTGACGCGGAGATCGCCCTCGAAGGGGAAGGACGGCCACTGGGTGAAGTCGGGAACTGAGGGAGGGGTGTCCGGCACGACGCTGACCCTAACCGAGTTGGCGACGCCTGTCCCTACCTGTTCCACTGGCCGCCCACCGGTTGTCCACCGCGTTGTCCACAGGCTGCCGAGATCACCAGCACAGCGCGTCATGCACTGCTCAGCAAGGGTTTCCTCGCTTTGTTTCACGTGAAACGGGGAGTGCCTGTGGACAACCGCTGTGGATAACTCGGGGTGCGTCTGGGCCCGTTCTTCCAACGATCCGGTGACCGATCCGCACCGGGTGCCGACGGCTTCTTCTCGTGCGTGTTTCACGTGAAACGGCGGATGCGTCGGCCCGCATCTCGGCGCGGTCGCTCGGCTCGCTGGCGTCGACTGACCCTGTTCCGTGACTGCGTCCTCGGCGGGTGCGGCGGATCGAACGAGGCGCCTCCGGGCGACGGCGACAGGTGAGTCGCGAGGCGAGCCATCCGGCGGTTGTTCGTTGGGAGCGGGCCGGGCCGCGCGGATACCGAGCCGCGCCGACCACCGCTCGACTTATGACCGGCACCGCGCCTCATCGCTTGCACCCGGCACAGCCGGGACTCGATCGGATGAGCGTCGGGTCCGTCGCCGCGTTTCACGTGAAACAGCAGCCGCGTCTGAGCCGACAGGCCGAGCCCGAGCTGGCGCACGGGCCTCGGGTTTGCCGGGCCTCGGGTTTGCCGCTCGATCGCTGATCGGGCTCGCCACCGCCCTGGAGTCGTGCGACCACCCGGCCGCCCCGGAGAGCGATGCCGGGTCATCGACGGCGGCGCGAACGAGCAAGCATCATCCGGCCCAGGGATGCTGAGCCGGGCCGCACAGCCCGGCTCGCTGGCCGGGCTCCTCGCGACAGTTCCGGTTCGGCGCTCCCGGTTCGGCCGTTTGCCGGTTCGACACTCCCCGGTTCGGCAGTGTTCGGGTCGGCACTGTTCGGCTCAGCGACCCTCGCTCAGGTGCTCCCCGGTTCGGCGGGGCGCGGCTCAATGCGCCTGGATCGCTCACAGGCGCTGATCGGATAGGGGTCGGCAGGACGGCTCTTGCGCGGTCGTCACGGCCGGGCGTGCTCAACCCTCTGACCCGTCAGCATGGTCATCCTCCGATCGCCCTTGCCCTAGCTCAGGGCTTGCCGCCCGGGACAGTCGGCACGCCAGCCCGGGGCACGCCGGCACGCTGGCCCGCGCAGGGCGGCTCGGCAGCCCGACGGCCCGACGGCCCGACGGCCCGACGGCCCGGCAGCCCGGCGGCTCGAATGGCTTTCCGGCGGAGAACCGGTTCGCGTGCGTGCGATCGGTGGGCGGCACCAGCTGGCGGCTAGACGAGTGCGTCACGCGGAACGAGCGAATCACCAAGCAACGGATTCCGTCTGAGCCGTCACCGCCAGCCCTTCTGCCAGACCAGCGGAGTGGGCGCGGACCGACTCGTCAACGCCGAACGGCGGCTCTTTCGGAACCTTTGCGCACTCGGCCCTCGCGTACTCAGCCCTTCAGCGCTCGGGCGCGCGGCCTGCCGCCGATCAGTAACGCGGATAGCAGATTCACCGCCACCACCCAGTCGCCTGCCCCCGTTTCACGTGAAACGACGGGCGAGGCACGACAGCCCAACAGCCGATGCGACCCAGGATGCTCCCGCTTCGACCGCATCAGCGCGGAAGGACGCTAGGGCATCGGTGAGCACCACCGGCACCAGGCGGCCCGGCCCCTCGTCGGAGACGGCATCGGCTTCGGAGGGGCCGGTCCCCGTCGACCGAGTAGCCGTGACCCAACGAACCGCCATGCCCGACGAACGGCACCGAACCGACCCGGACACAGATCCGGCCGCATCCCCTCGTCGGGATGCGGCCGGATCGACACCGGAGAAAAGGGCTACGCCTCGGGCTGCCCGTCCTCGCCCACGCCGATGATGCCGACGATCCGCTCCAGGTCGTCGACGGTGGCGAACTCGATCGTGATCTTGCCCTTGCTGCGGCCGATGTCGACCTTCACCCGGGTGTCGAACCGGTCCGAGAGCCGGTCTGCGAGATCGGTGAGCGCCGGGGCATGCGGCTTCGGCCGGCGCTTGGCGGCGGCCGACTTCGCCGGCTCCTCGGCGAGCGCCAGGTGCACCAGTTCCTCGGCGCCGCGGACCGTGATGCCCTCGCGAACGATCCGCTCGGCGAGTGCCTCCTGCGCCTCGGCGTTGTCCAGGCTGAGCAGTGCCCGGGCGTGGCCGGCGGAGAGGACACCGGCGGCGACCCGGCGCTGCACGGCGGGTGGCAGGTTCATCAGCCTGATGGTGTTGGAGATCTGCGGGCGGCTGCGGCCGATCCGCCGGGCCAGTTCCTCGTGCGTGGCACCGAACTCCTCAAGGAGTTGCTGGTACGCCGCCGCCTCTTCGAGCGGGTTGAGGTTGGCGCGGTGGATGTTCTCCAGGAGCGCGTCCCGGAGCATCGCGTCGTCCTTGGTGTCCCGGACGATGGCGGGGATGGTCTCCCGGCCGACCGCCTGGGCGGCACGCCAGCGCCGCTCACCCATCACGAGTTCGAACTTCTCGGGGTCGAGCTGGCGGACCACGATCGGCTGGAGGAAGCCGACCTCCTGGATCGAGGTCTTCAGTTCCTCCAGCGCCTCCTCGTCGAAGACGTGCCGGGGCTGCTTCGGGTTCGGCACGATCGCGTCGACCGGGATCTCCGCGAAGCGGGCGCCGGGCACCGGGCTCAGCTGGGGCTCGGGCTCGACGGCCGGAGGCGGGGTACCCCCGACGCCGCCGGTGATGGCGGCGGTCGCGCCGGCGACCGGAGTCGACGGCGACGCGGCAGTGGCCGACGATTCCGGTTCGGTGGCAGCCGGTTCGGCGCCCGGTACCGGTCCGGTGGGGATGAGGGCGCCGAGCCCTCGGCCCAGTCCGCCGCGGGGACGGTTCTTCATGCGACGCCTCCCAGCGACATCTCCGCACTACGCATTCCGGCTCACCGGCTCCTTGACGCCTCGCTCCGCGATCTCCTGGGCGGCCTCGAAGTAACTCGTGGCCCCCCGCGAACCGGGATCGTAGGTCATCACCGACTGGCCGTAGCTCGGTGCCTCGGAGACGCGCACGTTGCGGGGGATGACGGCCTGGAGCACCTTGTCGCCGAAGTGGTTCCGGACGTCCTGCTCCACCGCGTCGGCCAGCCGGGTACGCCTGTCGTACATGGTGAGCAGGATCGTGGAGACCTCGAGCTTCGGGTTGAGGTGCTGACGAACCAGGTTGATGTTGTTGATCAGCTGGTTGAGGCCCTCCAGCGCGTAGTACTCGCACTGGATCGGGATCAGCACCTCTTGCGCGGCCACGAGCGCGTTAACCGTGAGCAGGCCGAGCGACGGCGGACAGTCTATGAAGACGTAGTCGAAGTGGCCGGGGTACGCGGCGATGGCCCGCGCCAGGCGCGACTCCCGGGCCACCACGGAGACCAGCTCGATCTCGGCGCCGGCCAGGTCGATCGTGGCCGGTACGCACCACAGGTTCGGGATGCCCTCGACCGCCTGGGCCACCTCCTCCAGCGGCACACTGTCGATCAGACAGTCGTACACGTCGGGCACGCCCGTGTGGTGCGGCACGTTAAGACCGGTGGAGGCGTTGCCCTGGGGATCAAGGTCGACCACGAGCACCCGGTTGCCGTGCAGCGCGAGCGCCACTGCGAGGTTCACGGTGGTGGTCGTCTTACCCACGCCGCCCTTCTGGTTGGCGACGCACATCACCCGGGTCCGGTCGGGGCGCGGCATGGTGACCTCGCCACTGGGATTCAGGATCTGCACGGCGCGCATCGCCTCCATAGCCAACGGTGGATCATCCTCTTCGCGCGTCGGGGTTTCACGTGAAACGTACGTGCTGGCGTCTACCTCGTCCCCGTACCCGTCCGCTTGTGGCGTGTCGGACGGCGCCACCGTGACCTCGGGGACGGCCTGGAACGGCACGGCCGAGACGGGCGGCTGGGGTTCGTAGCGGGTGGGTACCGCGGCGTTCGCCCGCACCGCGGGCGGGCGAGGAGTCGGTGCGTTCACCGGACCGTCGGCCGGGTCGAGCGGGTCGCGGGACGGCGGTACGTTCGCCGGCACGGACGACACGGGCCGCACGGGCCCGCCGGCCGACGGCTCCCGTCGTTTGGACGGCTGAGCCGGGTACGGGGAGGACGGTTCGCCGGACTCGTTCACCGTCCACTCCTGGTAGTTGGTTTCACGTGAAACGGGGTCGGCGGAGGGCTCGCCTCCTGGTCCGGTCAACCGTGGATCGTCGTACCTGCCGTCGTCATGCACCTGTCATCCCTACCCGCTCCGGATGGTCGGTCCGCACCCGTCGAATCGCGTCCGCGCCTCGCACGGCGCCGCCGGTTCGGCGGGAACCATCGGGTTCGGGTGCCGCCCGGCACCGCCGTTCCACACTATCGACGCGTCGGTCAGCCTACGGCCGACGGGCGCGGTGGGTCCATGTCGGGTTGCGATCGATCGCGTCACGCCCACCGGTCCAACGACCGGATCGGGCGTGCGGAATGGCGTACCGGCTCAGCGGTCGCCGCGGCGGCGACCGCCACGCGACCGCTTCGGCTTCTTCGGACGGCGCGGGTTGACCACGCGCTCCCGCACCACCTCGACCACAGTCGCCGGGGGGTCGATCACCCCTTCGCCGCAGCGGTGCAGTTCCGGGGTCGCGCCGCCGAGGCGGATCACGGCCTCGGTGTGCTCGGTGATCTCGTCGGCCGCCGAGGCGCCCTTGAGCGCGACCAGCCGTCCGCCGGGGGCCACGAGCGGCAGGCACCAGGAGGCGAGCCGGTCCAGCGGCGCCACCGCGCGGGCGGTCACGATGTCGGCGCTCAGCGGCTCCCGGTCACGCGAGCCGGCCGCCGCCTCCTCGGCCCGCCCACGGAACACACGGACGTCCCGGGTCAGGCCGAGACGCTGTACCGCCTCGATCAGGAAGGCGGTCCGCCGGGCCAGCGGCTCGACGAGCGTCACGGTGAGGTCGGGACGCGCGATCGCCAGCACCAGACCGGGCAGCCCGGCACCGGAGCCGACGTCGATCACGCTGGCGCCCTCCGGGATCCGCTCCGCCACCACCGCACAGTTGAGCAGGTGCCGCTCCCAGAGGCGCGGCGTCTCGCGGGGGCCGATCAGGCCGCGGACCACGCCGTCGGTGGCGAGTAGTTCGGCGTACGCGGCGGCCAGGTCGAGCCGGTCACCGAACAACGCGCGGGCGGCCTCCGCCAGCTCGGGCGGCAGCGTCGCCGTCGCCGGGTCGGGGACGTCGTCACCGTCCACGAGGGACGGTGCATCCGCCGACGGCTCCGCGAAGACCGGGTCGGCCACCGCGGCCGGGTCGGCCGGCGTCACGTCCGCCGCCTGCTCGCCGGAGAAGGCGGGTGTCACGTCCACCGCCGGGTCGGCGGGCTCGATCCCGGTCACCACCGCCGGCTCGCCGGAGAAGGCGGGCTCGCCGGGGTCGGTCACGGCCCTTCCCGGGTACGCCGGGTCGGCCGGCCCGTCGTCATCGGAGAAGACCGGGTCGACTGTGTTGTCGGGGCGCACAGCCGACGGCCCGGGCGGCGTACCGCCCGGGCCGGTCACGGCTCCTGCCGTCGTCTCGTCGGAGATCACAGACCTCAGTCCGCCACCGGCCGGACGACGATGCGGCGGTTGGGCTCGACGCCCTCGGACTCGCTCTCCACCCCGCTCATCGCGTTCACCACGTCGTGCACGCACTTGCGCTCGAACGCGGACATCGGCTCCAGGCGCACCGGCTCGCCGTGCTCCTTGACCTTCTCGACCGCGTTCTTCGCCACGGCGGCCAGTTCCTTGCGCCGGGCGGCCCGGTAGCCGCCGACGTCGAGCAGCAGCCGGCTCGGGGTGCCGGTCTGACGGAACACGGCCAGCCGGGTCAGCTCCTGGAGCGCCTCCAGGGTCGCGCCGCGCTGGCCGACCAGGTTCTGGAGCCGGCCGCCGACGACCTCGACGACGGGGCGGCCGCCGGAGACCAGCTCGTCGATGTCGCCGTCGTAGTCGAGGATGTCCAGCAGTCCCTCGACGTAGTCGGCGGCGATCTCGCTCTGCCGGAACAGGTCGCTGTCGGCCGGGGCCTTCTTCTCCCGGGCCTCGCCAGCGGCGTCCTCGGTCTCGGTGGCGGCGGTAACGGGGGTCTCCTCGTCCAGGGACTGGTCGGCGCTGGGGATGCTGGTCTCGGTCACGGGTCTCATCTCCGTACTCGCTCGGCCGGACCGTCGGGGGTCCGCTGGTCTCCCGGGGCCGGCGGGAGGTTCGCCGGGTGCCCTCGGGCACGTCTGTACGGGCCAGTTTCGCCCGTGTCCGCGCTCCGCGCGGCGATTCCGGCCCGGCGCCGACTCCTCGGATGGCAGCACGCGGCCGGAACGGGCCACCGCCGACGTCGCGACGGTGGCCCTGTGGGCTCAGCCCTGTCGCTTGGCGGGCTTGCTGCCACCCTTCTTCGGGTTGACCGGCTTGGCGCCAGGCTTCGGGCCGGCCACCTTCGGCGCGACGGCCGGAGCCTTCGCCGGCGGCTGGGCCGCCTTGCGGCCGAACAGGCCACCGGCCTTGGCCGGCTGCACGGGGCCCTTGCCGGAGGTGCTCTTGGCGGCGCTGGTGCTCTTCGCGGTCGGCGGCGGCGGGAACTTCCGCAGCACCCACTGCTGCTGGCCGAGCGTGAAGAGGTTGTTGGTGACCCAGTAGATGATCACACCGATCGGGAAGATCGCACCCGAGATCAGCAGCGACAGCGGGATGCCGTAGAGCATCAGCCGCTGCACCATGCGCTGCTGCGGGTCCTCGGCCCACCCGGTCTTGAGGATCATCTGACGGCTGGTCAGGTAGGTGGTGGCGATCATGATGATCACCAGGATGCCGGCGACCACCTTGACCGTGCCGGTGCTCGCTCCGAGCCGGCTCAGCTCGTCAGCGGTGGAGCCGAACTTGCCGGAGATCGGCGCGGTGAACAGCGTCGCGTTGGAGGCGCTGTTGAACTGGTCGACGGTCCAGCCGTACAGGGTCTTGCCCTGGTTGTCGGGGCTGAGGCGGCGCAGCGTGTGGAACAGGCCCAGGAAGACCGGGATCTGGAGGAACATCGGAAGGCAGCCCATGAGCGGGTTGGCCTTTTCCTTCCGATAGAGCTCCATCATCTCCTTCTGGAGCGTCTCCCGGTCACCCTTGTGCTTCTCCTGGAGCTCCTTGACCTTCGGCTGGAGCGCCTGCATGGCACGCTGCGACTTGATCTGCTTGACGAAGACCGGGAACAGGATCACCCGGACCGTCACCACCAGGAAGACGATGGCGAGGATCCAGGCCCAGTTCGTACCGATCACGGCCCCGACCGGAACTCCGATGGCGTCCCAGGCCGAGTGCCAGGTCAGCAGGATCCACGAGATCGCGTAGTAGATCCAGTCGAGACTAAACACTCAGGCTCCAGTCACGTCGGAACGGCGGCGGTCGCCCGGCTCCGGAACCGGGTCGTGTCCACCAGGGTGGAAGGGGTGGCAGCGCGACAGCCGACGGACCGTCAGCCAGGCTCCCCGCAGCGCACCGTGCCGGGACACCGCCTCGACGGCGTAGGCACTGCACGACGGGTAGAACCGGCAGCGGGCCGGCAGTGCCGGACTTATCCACCGACGGTACGCGATGATGGGTGCCAGCAGCATGCGGGCACCGGTTGTGGGCGACGGAGTCGTCGTCGGGCCGGTCACCGCGACCGCCGTCCCCGGGGGGCCCGTGCGGCGGCGATGGCGGCGTCCAGGTCGGCCCCGAGCCGGGCGTACGTCGCGTCGGCGGCCGCAGGCAGCGCGCGTACCACGAGGGTGGTGCCGGCGGGCAGCTCGCCCAGCCGCTCGCGGACCAGATGCCGGAGCCGTCGGCGGACCTTGTTGCGGACCACAGCGCCGCCGACGGCCTTGGACACGACGAAGCCGGCGCGGCTCGGTGCGGAGGTCTCCGCACCGAGGCTTCGCGCCGGCTCCGGCGAGAGTGTCGCGGTGGTGCCGATCGGCTCGGGGAGGGTCAGGTGGACCACGACGGCGCCACGGCCGACGCGTCGGCCACCGCGAACCGCTGCGGCGAAGTCGTTACTGCGCCGCAGTCGTTGCGCGGCGGCCAGCACGACTGCCCACGTCCCCGGACCGGACCTGTCGGCGTCAGGCCGACAGGCGGGCGCGGCCCTTGGAGCGACGGGTCGAGATGATGGCGCGGCCGGCACGGGTGCGCATGCGCAGCCGGAAGCCGTGGGTCTTCGCGCGCCGGCGGTTGTTCGGCTGGTAGGTGCGCTTGCTCACGTCAGGCTCTCCGTTGTCGTACGCCCCGCGCGGCGGATCGCCCGGGGTCGTGTGCTGGTCCAGATCACCTGTCGGTGACCTCCGATCGGCGCTGCCGCGACACGCTCCCCGGCGATGCGGGGTGACAGCCACGGACAGCAAGCATCAATCACCCTAGCAGAGGGCGAGAGAGCAGCCGCTCCAGCCTACGCAGGGGCGCAATGACCGTCAAACGTCACACTCGGGCGTCCGACCTGCGCGCAAGCGCGACCGAAGGGGCGGTTTTCACTGATGTTGCCAAGGTCGTCAGGGTGTCGCCGGTTGATGCTGTGGGGTCCGCGCTGTTAGCGTGCGCGATTGCGGTCGGCGTCGGGGGTCCGGGGTTTGTCGCCGATCGGCAAGACCGGACACGCTGTTGAATCGTTCGGCACGGTGAACCCGCTTCAACGCCTCCCTGGATCGAGGGGGGCAGGTCCGACCCGCGTCCGGTGGGCGGCCACAATCGGTCGGTACACAGGCTGTGGATAACTTGTGGATGACGACCGGTCAGCCGTCCGGGCGGGCGTGAGAAGGAGCAGGCGAGGGGGTGGCACGACGGTGACCGGAGCGACCGACCTTGCCGCGGTGTGGACGGCGACCACCGACGAACTCGCCGACGAGATCATCTCCGCGCAGCAACGGGCGTACCTCCGGCTCACCCGGCTGCGCGCGATCGTCGAGGACACGGCGCTGCTCTCGGTGCCGGACGCCTTCACCCGGGACGTGATCGAGTCCCGGCTCCGCCCGGCCATCACCGAGGCGTTGAGCCGCCGGCTCGGCCGGCCGATCCAGGTGGCCGTCACCGTGCGGGTCTCCGACGACCCGGGCGCCCGCCCGGCCGGCACTGTCTACCGCAGCGGCCCGGAGCCGCTGCCCGAGCACGACGCCGCCGCCCCGCTGCCCGGCTTCGACCAGCCCGGCCCGCCCGCGTCCGCCTTCCCGTCGCCGCGCCCGGAACCCGGATACGCCGAGGCCGGGTACGCCGAACCGCGCCCGGAGCAGCCGCTCGACGAGCCGGCGCCGCGCCAGCGGACCGCCGACGGCGGCGGCCGCCCGCACCTCATTCCGGCCGGCCGGGACGCGCAGGACACGCTCTTCAGCGCCGCGTTCGCCGAGCCGGTACGCACCGCGCCCGAGCGCCGCGCCTTCGACGAGCGCACCCGCATCGAGCCGCCCGTGCCCGACGCCGGCGGATACGAGCCCCGATACCGGGAGAGTCCGCCCGCCGACCCCGCGCCGATGCGCGGCCTGCCGCGCGACGGCGCCACCGACAACGGCCCCGGCCGGGGTGGCGCCGACCACCACCGTCCGGGCGGCGGCGGCCAGGCCGATCGCAGGCTCCCCGGCGGTACGGAGAGCGGCGGCAACCGGCTCAACCCGAAGTACATGTTCGAGACGTTCGTCATCGGCTCGTCCAACCGGTTCGCGCACGCCGCGAGCGTGGCGGTGGCCGAGTCGCCGGCGAAGGCGTACAACCCTCTGTTCATCTACGGCAGCTCCGGGCTGGGCAAGACCCACCTGCTGCACGCCATCGGGCACTACGCCACGACGCTCGGCAACGCGCGCTCGGTCCGGTACGTCTCGACCGAGGAGTTCACGAACGACTTCATCAACTCGCTGCGCGACGACAAGACGAGCGCGTTCCAGCGCCGCTACCGGGACGTGGACATCCTCCTGATCGACGACATCCAGTTCCTGGAGAACCGGGAGCGGACGCAGGAGGAGTTCTTCCACACCTTCAACACCCTGCACAACGCCAACAAGCAGATCGTGATCACGTCCGACCGCTCGCCGAAGCAGCTGGCGACGCTGGAGGACCGGCTGCGTACGCGGTTCGAGTGGGGTCTGCTCGCCGACATCCAGCCGCCGGACCTGGAGACGCGGATCGCGATCCTGCAGAAGAAGGCGGCGCAGGAGCGGCTGTTCGCCCCGCCGGACGTGCTGGAGTTCATCGCGTCCCGGGTGTCGAACTCGATCCGCGAACTGGAGGGGGCGCTGATCCGGGTCACCGCCTTCGCCAGCCTCACCCGATCCTCGGTCGAGCTGTCGCTGGCCGAGGAGGTGCTGCGGGACTTCATCCCGGACGGCGCCGGCCCGGAGATCACCGCGGACCAGATCATGGTGTCCACGGCCGACTACTTCGGCGTGAGCCTGGAGGACCTGCGCGGCCACTCCCGCTCCCGGGTGCTGGTGAACGCGCGTCAGGTGGCCATGTACCTGTGCCGCGAGCTGACCGACCTGTCGCTGCCCCGAATCGGGCAGGCGTTCGGCGGCCGGGACCACACGACGGTGATGCACGCGGACCGCAAGATCCGCCAGCAGATGGCGGAGCGGCGCTCGCTCTACAACCAGATCGCCGAGCTGACGAACCGCATCAAGCAGAACACCTGACCGTCTCTCTCCTCGCGCTGCCTCTTTCCTTCACCGCTCCCGCCGCGGACGTCCCCGCAGATCTTGGAAGCTTGGCGCCCTCATAGGGGCCGTCTCCTACCAAGATCTCGCCAGAGCTGAGCGTCACACCTCACGCGTGACCTGAACGCAGCCACGGTCCCCGCCCTCACCGGCCGACCGTTCGCGTCGATCATGAGGTTAGCGGCGACAAACCGGACGCCAGATGCCGCCAACTTCATGATCAACCCGAGCAGGGCTGGGCGGGGCGGGCGGAATCGCGGGAGGGGTGGGGTGACCTCGTGACCAATTCGGCGCCGACGCGGCGGGCTCGGGCGGGTGGCAAGTAGCCGACAGCGGGGATCGGTTGACCCTCGACCCGGTGGAGGGCCCAGGATCTGTCGTGTGCTCGTCCACAGCTCGTACCCGTTGTCCACAGCCCCTGTGTCACAGGCAGTGGACAACCACGCTTTGCACCCGGCCGGTTACCCACAGACTGTGGACAACTCCTGGGGACGACGCTGTGGATGCCTGGGGACAACACAGTCGTCATCCCCAGACGACGGTCTGCCTGTGGGCGAGCTGTTGAAGGTTCTGGGGATGACGGCTCTCGACCCTGTCGGCGTTGTCCACAGCGCTGGGGAGAAAACCGGTGGATTACCGGTGGACAACCGGTGGACAGCCGTGGAAAACCCGGCGGCCGGCGAGGGCTGTGGACCGGGACACGAGTTTTACCCCTGGTTCTCCACAGCCAAACCACCGGTGGATAACGTGTCTGACCTGCGCGGACGCCGGTTCTCCACAGTTTGCACAGGTGCGATGAAGACGATGAGTTATCTCTTCTAAACAACAAAAACCAATCATCACCGTTGGACTTCCTGTGGATCGGGCCGGAGCACTGCCGTCGGCAGTCGCCCGGGGCACCTGGATCCACGGGGTCGGGCGCACAGCCGATGTCCCAGCGCCTTAAGGTGCGATGGGTACCCGCACGGTCGGGCGGGACGGGTGGCAGCGGTCGGCATGAGAGAGTTGTCGCTGACGTCGACGCGGAGGCATTGATGAAGTTCCGAGTGGAGCGCGACGCGCTCGCCGAGGCGGTCGCGTGGACCGCCAAGAGCCTGCCCAACCGACCCTCCGTACCGGTGCTGGCCGGGGTGATGCTCCGCGTCACCGACGGCAACCTGCAGGTCTCCGGCTTCGACTACGAGGTCTCCAGCCAGGTGACGGTCGAGGTGCAGGGTGACGCGGACGGCGCCGCCCTGGTCTCCGGCCGCCTGCTCGCCGAGATCACCAAGGCCCTGCCGGCCAAGCCGGTGGACATCGCCGCCGTCGGCGCCCACCTCGAACTGGTCTGCGGAAGCGCCCGGTTCACGCTGCCCACCATGCCGGTGGAGGACTACCCGACGCTGCCGGAGATGCCGGAGAGCGCGGGCACCGTCGACGCCGCCGCCTTCGCCTCCGCCGTGGCCCAGGTGGCGGTGGCCGCGGGCCGCGACGAGACGCTGCCGATGATGACCGGCGTACGGATCGAGCTGAGCGGCAGCACGATGGCCATGCTGGCGACCGACCGCTACCGCCTCGCGCTGCGCGAGATGGAGTGGAACCCGGACGACCCGGAGATCAGCCTCAACGCGCTGGTGCCGGCCCGTACGCTGCACGACACCGCGAAGGCGCTCGGCCCGCTCGGTGGCCACGTCACCATGGCGCTGTCCTCCGGCGGCGCCGGTGAGGGCATGATCGGTTTCTCCGGTGGCACCCGCCGGACCACCAGCCGCCTGCTCGACGGCGCCAACTACCCGCCGGTGCGCTCGCTGTTCCCGGCCGACCACAACGCCGAGGCCCGCGTCGCCGTCGCCGCGCTCATCGAGGTGGTCAAGCGCGTCGCGCTGGTCGCCGAGCGCACCACCCCGGTGCTGCTCAGCTTCAGCGCCGACGGTCTCGTGGTCGAGGCGGGCGGCACCGAGGAGGCCCGGGCCAGCGAGGCCATGGAGGCCACCTTCAGCGGCGAGCCGCTGACCATCGGGTTCAACCCGCAGTACCTCATCGACGGCCTGGCCAACCTGGGCGCGCAGCACGCCCTGCTCCGGTTCGTCGACGCGTTCAAGCCCGCGGTCATCTCCCCGGCCGGCGAGGATGGCGAGGTCATCCCGGGGTACCGGTACCTCATCATGCCGATCCGCGTGTCCCGCTGATCGCAGGCAGCACGACCCTGACGTACGGAGGTAGGAGCAGATGCAGCTCGGCCTGGTAGGACTCGGCCGCATGGGCGGCAACATGCGGGAGCGGTTGCGCGCCGCCGGGCACGAGGTGGTCGGCTACGACCACAACCCGGAGATCAGCGACGCCGCGAGCCTGGCCGAGCTTGCCGAGAAGCTCCAGTCGCCCCGCGCGGTGTGGGTCATGGTTCCCGCCGGCGTCACCGACGCCACCATCGACGAGCTCGCCGGTGTGCTCGGCGAGGGCGACATCATCATCGACGGCGGCAACTCCCGGTTCAGCGACGACGCCCCGCGCGCCGAGCGGCTGAACGAGCAGGGCATCGGCTACATCGACGTCGGCGTCTCCGGCGGCGTCTGGGGCCGGCAGAACGGGTACGCGCTGATGGTCGGCGGCGCGCAGGAGCACGTCGAGCGCCTCATGCCGATCTTCGAGTCGCTCAAGCCCGAGGGCGAGTTCGGCTTCGTGCACGCCGGCCCGGTCGGCGCCGGCCACTACGCCAAGATGGTGCACAACGGCATCGAGTACGGCCTGATGCACGCCTACGCCGAGGGCTACGAGCTGCTTGCGGCCTCGGAGCTGGTGACGAACGTTCCCGGCGTGTTCAAGTCGTGGCGCGAGGGCACCGTGGTCCGGTCCTGGCTGCTCGACCTGCTGGACCGGGCACTCGACGAGGACCCGGAGCTGGCCGAGCTGAGCGGCTACACCGAGGACACCGGCGAGGGCCGCTGGACCGTGGACGAGGCGGTCCGGCTCGCCGTACCGCTCAACGTCATCACCGCGTCGCTCTTCGCCCGGTTCGCCTCCCGGCAGGACGACTCGCCCGCGATGAAGGCCGTCGCCGCGCTGCGCCAGCAGTTCGGCGGCCACGCCGTCCACAAGCGCTGACCGGTATCCACAGGCTGTGTACGTCCGCCGGCTCGAACTGGTCGACTTCCGCTCGTACGAGCGCGTCGGCGTCGACCTGGAGCCGGGGCCGAACGTGCTCGTCGGCGCCAACGGCGTCGGCAAGACCAACCTGGTCGAGGCGCTGGGTTACGTGGCGACCCTGGATTCGCACCGGGTCGCCACCGACGCCCCGCTGGTGCGGATGGGCGCCGCCTCGGCGGTGATCCGTTGCGCCGTGGTGCACGAGGGCCGGGAGCTGCTGGTCGAGCTGGAGATCGTCCCGGGCAAGGCCAACCGGGCCCGCCTCGGCCGGTCCCCGGCCCGCCGCGCCCGGGACGTGCTCGGCGCGCTGCGCCTGGTGCTGTTCGCGCCGGAGGACCTGGAACTGGTCCGCGGCGACCCGGCTGAACGCCGCCGCTACCTGGACGACCTGCTGGTCACCCGCCAGCCCCGCTATGCCGGTGTCCGTGCCGACTACGAGCGTGTGGTCAAGCAACGCAACGCGCTGCTGCGTACGTCGTACCTCGCTCGGAAGACCGGCGGCACACGCGGCGGTGACCTGTCGACGCTGGCCGTGTGGGACGCGCATCTGGCGCAGCACGGCGCGGACCTGCTCGCCGGCCGCCTGGAGCTGGTGGCCGCGCTGACCCCGCACGTGGCGAAGGCGTACGACGCGGTGGCGGCCGGCCGCGGCGCGGCGGGCATCGCGTACCGGCCCTCGGTCGAGCTGCCCGAACCCGGCGCCGACCGCGCGGCGCTGGCGGAGGCGCTCGCCGCCGCGCTCACCGCGAACCGCGCCGCAGAGATCGAGCGCGGCACCACGCTCGTCGGCCCGCACCGCGACGACCTGGCGCTGACGCTCGGCCCGCTGCCCGCGAAGGGGTACGCGAGCCACGGCGAGTCCTGGTCGTACGCGCTGGCGTTGCGGCTGGCCGGTTACGACCTGCTGCGCGCCGACGGGATCGAGCCGGTGCTGGTGCTCGACGACGTCTTCGCCGAGCTGGACACCGGCCGGCGGGAGCGGCTGGCCGAGCTGGTCGGCGGCGCGAGCCAGCTCCTGGTCACCTGCGCGGTGGACGACGACGTGCCGGCGACGCTGCGCGGCACCCGGTACGCGGTGGGCGAGGGGACGGTGCGACGTGCCGGATGACGAGGTGCAGCTCCCGCCCGCGCGGCTCGGGCCGGGACGCGACGCGCGTACCCCGGGGAAGCCCGCGGACGGCGAGCCGGCCGCGAAGCTGCCGGAGGGCACGGCCGGGCCGGAACTGGCGCGGGCGGTGCTCGACGCGGCGAAGGCCCGGCGGCAGGCGGCGGCCCCGCGACGGCGCGGCGCGGTCCGCGGCGACGGCGAGAAGCGGCTGCGCGGCTACTCCGGCCCGGGGCCGGACCCGCGCGACCCGCAGCCGCTCGGCGCGGTGCTGGACAAGCTGATGAAGGCGCGCGGCTGGCAGCAGCCGGCCGCCGAGGCGACCGTGTTCGGCGCGTGGGAGAAGGTGGTCGGCCCGGAGGTTGCGCAGCACAGTCGCCCGGTCAAGCTGGAGGACGGCGAGCTGACCGTGGAGGCGCGTTCGACGGCCTGGGCGACCCAGCTGCGCCTGCTGGCGGGCTCGCTGTTGCAGCAGATCGCCCGGGAGGTCGGCCACAACGTGGTGCGCAAGCTGCACATCCACGGGCCGGCGGCGCCGTCGTGGTCGCGCGGCCCCCGACGGGTACGTGGGCGCGGCCCCCGCGACACCTACGGCTGACCGACACCGCCCGAACGCCGCGCCTCCCGCCGGGCGCGCTTGAGTTCGCGCTGCTCGCGGCTCCACTGCTTGCGGCGCTCCAGGTCTTCCTTCCACGCGTCGCGGGCCAGCTTCGAGCCGCCCTGCACCGCGCCCTGCACCTGGGACGGGCCGGCGAGGTTGCGGAACACCCAGCCCAGCAGACGGCCACCCTTGCCGGAGGCGTCGCCCACCTGCTCGTCGTCGCTCATCCCGCCGCCCTCTCTGTTTGTGTGCAAACCATTGGTACACCAATCATTGCTACGATCGCAACGACGACGAGGAGGACGCGGGTGACCGACGGCATCGAGGAGGACCCCCTGGCGCTGGAGCAGCAGGTCTGCTTCGCGCTCTCAGTCGCCGCCCGGAGCGTCGTCGCTGTCTACCGGCCGCTGCTGGAGCCGATGGGGCTCACCCACCCGCAATACCTGGTCATGCTGGCGCTCTGGCAGCACGCGCCGCTGTCCGGCCGGGATCTGAGCCGGCTGCTCCAGCTCGATCCGGGCACGCTGTCACCGCTGCTCAAGCGGCTGGAGGCGGCCGGCTACATCCGGCGGGAACGCGACGCCGCCGACGAGCGCAGCCTGGCCGTCTCGCTCACCGCCGAGGGGCAGGCGCTACGGGCGCAGGCCGAGCGGATCCCGCCGGCCATCGTGCAGCGCCTCGGCCTGCCGCTGGCCGACCTGCGGCACCTGCACACGGCGCTGACCGAGGTGATCGCGGCCGCCAACCAGGCCACGTCTTCTTCCGGCGCTGCGGCGCCCGGTCAGGCGTCGGCGTAGACCGCGAAGCCCCGCTCCGCGCAGCGCCGGTAGAAGGCCGCCAGCACGCTCAGCTCGGCGCAGGTGAAGTTCCACTGCGGCGGATCGCCGCTCTCGTCCCGCAGCCGGTCGAGCCGGCTGTCGAGCCAGCGGAGCTGCTGCTCGGCCAGCCGCCCGTCGCCGAGCAGCGCGCGCAGCACCTCGCTCACCGACTCGAACGTGACCGGCTCGCCGTACGGCCGGTGCCGGGCGACGAACTTCTCCACGCCCTCGGCGATCCAGGAGCAGCCGTCCGGGTCGATCACCGGGTCCTCGTCCTCGACCGCGTTCTCCGTGGCGTAGAGCACATTCTCCAGCCCGAGGATCAAATCGACCAATTCCGTGTACGCGGTCGCGCGTACCGTGCCGGTCTTCGCGATCAGCTCGGCGAGCGCCGCGGTCGGCGCGGAGATCCGGGGCATGTCCACGATCTCGCCGAAGTCCACGAACTCAGCCGGCGCGACCGGATCGTAGAAGCGGCCGGTCCGCGGCCAGTGCACCGCGACGTTGTCCAGCCCCATCTGGCGTCACCTCTCACCAAGCGTTTTCGGACCATCTCCGACGATCGTCCCGGTTCCGGGCGCAAAAGATCAAGACCGCAACGGCGGCGCCGCAAAAGCTACGGCACGCCGGGCCCGGCCGCGACCCCCGGTCGGGGCAGCCGCCGATCACCGGTCGGATGACCGTCGTGGCTCACGGTGGCCGGTGGCGCGGTACCGCCCCAATGGCGTGTAGGGGGAGTCGTGGGCGACGCGGTTCGTCCGGCTACGGCATTCTCAGCCGCCTCGGAGAGGGTGCCGAGTGGCGGTTTGGTCGGCTCCGCACAGTAAGATTGAGGGCGAGACGAAAGACCCGAGACGGAGCGACGGACAGGGGCCCGCATGAGCCCTCGATCATAGTCCCGCATCGGGTCCGAGCCGATCGCGATCCGCGGGCAACCGCGGCGCCCGGCGTACATGATCCGAGCCTGGCGATCCCAGGGGCGGTCCATGCGCGCCGACGTCGCGTCCTGTCCGCCGAACCCGCGCCCCGCGCCCACGCGCGGCCGGTGCGAGAAAGTGGCCGAGCGTGGCAGCGGAGGACAACAAGAAGTACGGTGCCGAGTCCATCACCGTTCTCGAAGGCCTGGAAGCGGTCCGGAAGCGGCCCGGTATGTACATCGGGTCCACCGGCGAGCGCGGTCTGCACCACCTGGTGTGGGAGGTCGTCGACAACGCGGTGGACGAGGCGCTGGCCGGGCACTGCGACACCATCGACGTGGTGCTGCTGGCCGACGGCGGTGTCCGGGTGACCGACAACGGCCGTGGCTTCCCGGTCGACCTGCACCCCAAGCTGAAGAAGCCGGGTGTCGAGGTCGCCCTGACCGTGCTGCACGCGGGCGGCAAGTTCGACGGCAAGGCGTACGCCGTCTCCGGCGGCCTGCACGGCGTCGGCGTCTCCGTGGTGAACGCGCTGTCCACCAGGATGGCCGTGGAGATCCACAAGGACGGCTTCGTCTGGCGTCAGCAGTACCACCACTCCAAGCCGACGCCGCTGGAGAAGGGCGAGGCGACCGACCGCACCGGTTCGGCTGTCTCCTTCTGGCCCGACCCGGACGTCTTCGAGACCGTCGACTTCGACTTCCACACGATCTACCGGCGCCTCCAGGAGATGGCCTTCCTCACCCGGGGTCTCACCATCCACCTGCTCGACGAGCGGGTGCCGGAGGACGAGGACGGCAAGACCCGCGAGGTCACCTTCCACTACGAGGGCGGCATCGCCGACTTCGTCCGGCACCTCAACGCCTCCAAGAGCCCGATCCACAAGACGGTGGTCGAGTTCGGCGCCGAGGAGACGGGCATGTCGGTCGAGATCGCCATGCAGTGGAACGAGTCGTACGGCGAGTCGGTCTACACCTTCGCCAACAACATCAACACCCACGAGGGCGGCACCCACGAGGAGGGCTTCCGGGCCGCGCTGACGAGCGTCGTCAACCGCTACGGCGCCGAGAAGAAGCTGCTCAAGGGCGACGAGCGCCTCTCCGGTGAGGACATCCGCGAGGGCCTGGCCGCGATCATCTCGGTCAAGCTCACCGATCCGCAGTTCGAGGGTCAGACCAAGACCAAGCTGGGCAACACCCCGGTCAAGGGCTTCGTGCAGCGGGTCTGCAACGAGTCGCTCGTCGACTGGTTCGACCGCAACCCGGCCGAGGCGAAGATCATCATCCAGAAGGCCTCCCAGGCGGCCCGGGCCCGGATCGCCGCCCAGCAGGCGCGCAAGCTCGCCCGGCGCAAGTCGCTGCTGGAGTCCGGCTCGATGCCCGGCAAGCTGGCCGACTGCCAGTCCACCGACCCGCGCGAGTCCGAGGTCTTCATCGTCGAGGGCGACTCGGCCGGCGGTTCGGCCAAGCAGGGCCGCGACCCCCGTACGCAGGCGATCCTGCCGATCCGCGGCAAGATCCTCAACGTGGAGAAGGCCCGGATCGACCGGGTGCTGAAGAACAACGAGGTGCAGGCGCTGATCACCGCGCTCGGCACCGGCATCCACGACGACTTCGACATCGAGAAGCTGCGCTACCACAAGATCGTGCTGATGGCCGACGCCGACGTCGACGGCCAGCACATCCAGACGCTGCTGCTCACGCTGCTGTTCCGGTTCATGCGGCCGCTGGTCGAGCTGGGGCACGTCTACCTGGCCGCCCCGCCGCTCTACAAGATCAAGTGGAACAAGAAGGGCGACGACGCCCAGTACGCGTACTCGGACCGGGAACGCGACGGGCTGATCGCACTGCGCCAGCAGAAGAAGCCCAACGCCCGCCCGGACGACATCCAGCGGTTCAAGGGTCTCGGCGAGATGAACTACCCCGAGCTGTGGGAGACCACGATGAACCCGGCCACGCGTACGCTGCGCCAGGTCACGCTCGACGACGCCGCCACCGCGGACGAGCTGTTCAGCGTCCTGATGGGTGAGGACGTCGAGGCTCGCCGGTCGTTCATCCAGCGCAACGCCAAGGACGTGCGGTTCCTGGACATCTGACGGACGCGCCCGGGTCGGCCGGCGATCCACCGGCCGGCCCGGCGATCCACAGAGTTATCCACAGTCTGGCCGCTTTCCACAGCCGTTATCCACAGCGAGACCACGACTCTGAGTCTGATAAGGGTTAACAGTGACCGATACTCCCGAGTCCACCCCGAACGAGCCGGAGACCCCGGAACCACTGGCGGCGGTCGTCCAGCACGACCGGATCGAGCCGGTCGGCCTCGAGGTCGAGATGCAGCGCTCGTACCTCGACTACGCGATGAGCGTCATCGTCGGGCGGGCCCTGCCGGACGTCCGGGACGGGCTCAAGCCGGTCCACCGCAAGATCCTCTACGCCATGTTCGACTCCGGCTACCGGCCGGACCGCGGGTACGTGAAGTGCTCCCGCGTCGTCGGCGACGTGATGGGCCAGTTCCACCCGCACGGCGACTCGGCCATCTACGACGCGCTGGTCCGGATGGCGCAGCCGTGGTCGCTGCGCTACCCGCTGGTCGACGGCAACGGCAACTTCGGCTCGCCCGGAAACGATCCGGCTGCCGCCATGCGCTACACGGAATGCAAGCTCGACCCGCTGGCGATGGAGATGCTGCGGGACATCGACGAGGATACCGTCGACCTCCAGGACAACTACGACGGCCGGGCCAAGGAGCCCACCATCCTGCCGTCGCGTATCCCGAACCTGCTGATCAACGGCTCCGAGGGCATCGCGGTCGGCATGGCCACCAAGATCCCGCCGCACAACCTGCGCGAGATCGGCGCGGCCGTGCAGTGGTGCCTGGAGCACCCGGAGGCCGACGAGGCCACCACGCTGGAAGCTCTCCTGGAGATCGTCAAGGGCCCGGACTTCCCGACCCACGGCCTGATCGTCGGTCAGGCGGGCATCCAGGACGCGTACCGGACCGGGCGCGGCTCGATCCGCATGCGCGCCGTGGTCGAGGTCGAGGAGGACAAGCGGGGCCGGCCGGCGCTCGTGGTCAGCGAGCTGCCGTACCAGGTCAACCCGGACAACCTCGCCGAGCGCATCGCCGAGCTGATCAAGGAGGGCAAGCTCGCCGGCATCGCCGACATCCGCGACGAGTCCTCCGGGCGTACCGGCATGCGGATCGTGCTCGTGCTCAAGCGCGACGCGGTCGCCAAGGTGGTGCTGAACAACCTCTACAAGCACACCCAGCTCCAGGAGACTTTCGGCGCCAACATGCTGGCGCTCGTCGACGGCGTGCCGCGCACGCTGAACCTGGCCCAGTTCATCCGCTACTACGTCGAGCACCAGATCGAGGTGATCCGGCGGCGGACCGCGTTCCGGCTGCGCAAGGCCGAGGAGCGGGCGCACATCCTGCGCGGTCTGTCCAAGGCGCTGGACGCGCTGGACGAGGTGATCGCCCTGATCCGGCGCTCGCCCACTGTGGAGGACGCACGGCAGGGTCTGATCCGGCTGCTGGACATCGACGAGGTCCAGGCGACCGCGATCCTGGACATGCAGCTGCGCCGGCTGGCCGCCCTGGAGCGGCAGCGGATCCTGGACGACCTGGCGAAGCTCGAAGTGGAGATCGCCGACCTGAAGGACATCCTGGCCAAGCCGGAGCGGCAGCGGCGGATCGTCTCGGAGGAGCTGGGCGAGATCGTCGCGAAGTGGGGCGACGACCGGCGTACGAAGATCGTCCCGTTCGACGGCGAGGTCTCGATGGAGGACCTCATCGCCCGCGAGGACGTGGTGGTGACGATCACCCGCACCGGGTACGCGAAGCGGACCAAGGTCGATCTCTACCGGTCGCAGCGGCGTGGCGGGAAGGGCGTCAGCGGGGCGACGCTCCGCCAGGACGACATCGTCAGCCACTTCTTCGTATGCTCTACCCACGACTGGATCCTGTTCTTCACGAACAAGGGTCGGGTCTACCGGGCGAAGGCGTACGAGCTTCCCGAGGCCAGTAGGGTGGCCAAGGGCCAGCACGTGGCCAACCTGCTCGCGTTCCAGCCCGACGAGCAGATCGCGCAGATCATTGAAATCCCGAACTACCAGGTGGCCCCCTACCTGGTACTGGCCACGAAGAACGGCCTGGTGAAGAAGACGCGGCTCGAGGAGTTCGACTCCAACCGTTCCGGCGGCATCATCGCGATCAACCTGCGCGATGAGGACGAGCTGGTCGGTGCGGTACTGGTCGCTCCGGAGGACGACCTGCTGCTCGTGTCGAAGAACGCCCAGGCGATCCGCTTCAACGCCACCGACGAGGCGCTGCGTCCGATGGGCCGGGCCACCTCCGGTGTGATCGGCATGCGCTTCAGCGGCGAGGACGAGTTGCTCGCCGTCGAGGTGGTGCGAGAGGGTCTGGACGTTCTGGTCGCGACGAACGGGGGTTACGCGAAACGTACCCCGATCGAGGAATACCCGGTCCAGGGCCGGGGAGGTAAGGGCGTGCTGACCGCGAAGATCACCGAGCGACGCGGTGGCCTGGTCGGCGCGGTCGTGATCGATCCGGAGGACGAGCTGTTCGCCATCACGAGCAACGGCGGCGTCATCCGGACTCCGGTGAAGCCTGTACGCCGTACGCGTGACCGGAACACAATGGGGGTCAAGCTGATGGACCTCCCGGACGGCGTGACTATCGTGGCGATTGCTCGCAATGCCGACGAGCCTGACGAACAGGACTAGTTGATGACGGAGACACAGGCGAAGTCGGGGAACAAGGGGACCTCGGCCACTCCGGTCGAGGAGGAGGCCGCGCAGGGCGGCACACCAGCGACCGGCCGCGCGGCTGTGGGCCGGGCCACGGTTCCCGCCGACGCGCCTGCCCCGAAGTTCACCCGGGCTCCCGGCATGGCCCCGCCTCCGGACAAGCCGGCCGAGGACTCCGGTTCCCGGGACTCGGCCGAGACCAAGGTCGACGCGCCGACGTCGGCCGACGGTCTGGCCGCTCCGGCCGCCAAGCCCGCGAACGCCACGAGCACCCAGCCGATCAAGACCCCGTCGGCCGCCGGCCGGGCCTCCACCGGGACGACCGGCACGCAGCCGCGGATCGGTGCCGGCCTGGGCACCGCCCCGAAGACGTCGCCCGACGGCTCGCGCCCGAGCGGCGCCGCGAGCGCCCAGGCCCGGCCCGCCAACGGCGGCGGCCTGCCGCCGGGCATCAGCGGCGCGGCCGCCGTCGGCGCCGCGCGCGTGGGTGAGGCGGTACGCGCCGCGCGTACCTCGGTCAGCTCGGCCGCGTCGCGCGGACCGCGACGGGCCCGGCTGAACCTGAAGCGGATCGACCCGTGGTCGGTGATGAAGTTCGCCTTCGCGGTGTCAGTGGTGCTCTTCATCGTGGTCGTCGTGGCGACGTCGGTGCTCTACCTGGCGCTGGACGCCATGGGTGTGTTCAAGAGCGTCAACGACAGCCTCACCGACCTGGTGAACGCCGGCGGCGGCCAGGGTGGCGGCGGCTTCCGGATCACCGCCAAGGGCGTGATCCTGACGTCGGCGCTGATCGGCCTGGTGAACGTCGTGCTGTTCACCGCGCTGGCCACGCTCAGCGCGTTCGTCTACAACGTCTGCGCCGACCTGGTCGGCGGGATCGAGCTGACGCTCGCCGAGCGGGACTGATCGACCGGCGCCGGGGCACCGCGTAAAGCGGTCGCCCCGGCGTCGTGCGTCCGGGTAGGTTCGAGGTGGCGCGGGTGCTTCCCACCACAGACCCCCGATTTGGGCGCGGTGGAGGCGATGGGTTAACCTAGCTCGTCGCTACGCGGGGCTATAGCTCAGTCGGTTAGAGCGCAGAGCTGATAACTCTGAGGTCGCTGGTTCGATTCCAGCTAGCCCCACCGCACATCGTCCGACGACAGTCGAGCGCGAGGGGTCAAGCACATGTTCAAGAAGCTCCTGATCCTGGCCGGCATCGTCGGTGTGGCCGCCGTCGTGGCCAAGAAGGTCAAGGCCTCGAACGACGAGCGCGCCCTGTGGCACGAGGCGACCACGGCGCCGGACCTGCGCTGAACGCCGTCACGGGGCCCTAGCTCAACTGGCAGAGCACTGCCTTTGCAAGGCAGGGGTTAGGGGTTCGAGTCCCCTGGGCTCCACCACATCATTTCGCCGGATCATCAGCGGCTGTCGATGCAGTTGTGTCGCGTGCCGCCTCGGCAGTCGGCTTCCATCGATCAACGAAAGCCTCGGCGAACCGTTCATGATCTGATCGGCGTTGCACCCGGCCGACCTTCCGGCTGCGGTGTTGGAGCACGTGATGCCCTAGCTCGTGCAGCAGTACGTCAAGTTCAAGTTCATGTCGTACCTGATGGACACCGACTCGGTGCGGCGCCAGCTCGCCGGCTGATCCGTCACCCCGGACGGCGCGTCGCCACACCGCCGCCGGCCCTCGCTCGTCGAGGCCGGCGGCGGTTCCGCATGTCGGCGTCACGGTCCCTGAGCGCCGCAGTCGACGACGGCGCCGGCCCGGGTTCGCCGAGCATCAGCGTGACCACCGCGGCGAGCAGCACGATCGACCCGAGAACGGCGGTCACTGTGAGCCGTTCGTCGAGCAGGAGCACCGCGATGAGCGCCGCCGTCACCGGCTCCACGAGCGCGATGACCGACGCGGTGGTCGCCCGGACCGAGGCCAACCCGGCGAAGAACAGGGTGTACGCCACGGCGGTGGGCCCCACGGCGAGGAAGGCGAGCAGGCCCACTGTCTGACGGATGTCACCGGCGGTGGGCAGGATCCCTTCGAGCAGGGCCAGGGGAAGCAGGCAGATCATTCCGACGGCGAATCCGCCCAGTAGCGGAGTGTGCCAGCCGCCGTCTCGGCCGAGCTTCCGGTTGAGCAGGGTGACGGCTGCGTACCCGGCCGCGGACAGCAGCGCGCAGGCCAACCCCAGCAGCGGAGCCGGGGCGCTGCCGGCGCTACCACCGCCCAGCAGCAGGACCAGGCCGACGAGTGCTGTCACGACTGTGACTCCGCCGGATCGGCCGAGTCGCTCGCCGAGGGCCAGGCGTGAACCGAGGGCGATGAGGACCGGCCCGGCGCCCAGGGTGACCATGGTGGCGACGGCCAGACCGGCGTACCCCACTGCGGCGAAGTACGCCGTCTGGTAGACGGCGAGCCCTACGCCTGTCGTCACGACCTGCCGCCACCTGTGGCGCGGCCGGGTGCTGACGACCCGGATACGCGAGGATGGTCGCCGACGTGTCAGGTGTCCGGCGGCGAGCAGCAGGACGCCGCCCGCGAACCGCCAGAAGGAGACGGCGACGGGGCCCAACCCGCTGGTGTCGTAGAGGACGGCCGCCGCGGCGCCGCCGGTGCCCCAGGCGATTGCCGCCAGGAGGATGTACAGGGTTCCTCGCCCCACGGTCGGGGGCAGATTTCTGCGCACGGGATTCTCCGTTGTCGTCGCCGCCCGGGCACCGCGAACGCACCCGGGCTCTGGATCGAAAGCCGGGTTCGGTGAACGGCGTCGTTACCGGGTGACCGGTGGCGGCGAGACAACGCGGAACGTCATGTCCGCACCCTAGCGGCGCGCAGACGATCGACCGCCTGCTTTATCGCGGCCACCCGCGTCGCGAGCGGTCCCGCGGGCACCTCGACGAGGTCGAATCCCGCGTCGCGGTACGTCAGTTCGTGGACGCGCTCGAAGACGAGCGACTCCTCGAAGCTGATCCGGCGGGCGGCGGTCGCCTCGACGAAGCCCTGATTCCGTACGAAGAAGACGGTCCGCTCGTAGTGGCGGCGTTCCGTCGTCAGGCGCTCGACCTCGTCCAGCAGGGCGGACGGCGGCGTCGACCCCAGGTGGCGGCACAGCGCGAGCGTGCAGACGGGTGAGCGGTCGTGGAAGACGATCTCCCCGGCGTGCGCTTCGGCTCGGCGCCGACGCCTCCGCTGAAGAGCCAGCACCCGCTCGGCGAAGTCCGGCTCCCGCCACGGTTCGGGCCGGCCGAGCGCCTGGTGCAGCGCGATCACGTCGGTCGCCGCCTCCTCCACGACGGGATGGCCGTCGACCTCCAGGTGGCGCAGGATCGCGGTCTTACCGGAGCCGGGAGCGCCGGTGAGGATGAATCCGGGCATGACGTCCTCCGTTGGCAGAAAGCCTCTTGATAGGCAAGCCGACACTTGCCTATGGTGGGTGACGTGGGCGATCTGTACCAGGCGCTGGCCGATCCCACCCGCCGCCTGATCCTCGACGAGCTGACCGAGCGCGACGGTCAGACCCTGTTCGAGATCTGCGGCCGGCTGGCCACCAAGCACCAGGTCGGCTCGTCCCGGCAGGCGATCTCCCAGCACCTCGACGTCCTGGAGGCCGCCGGCCTGATCGTCACGCGGCGGCAGGGCCGCTACAAGTTCCACCACCTCGACACCCGGCCGCTGCGGTCCATCACCGAGCGATGGCTCAGGTCCGACGCACCCACCCAGGAGAATCCATGAGAATCAACCTCACCAGCGTGTACGTCGACGACCAGGACAAGGCACTGCGCTTCTACACCGAGGTGCTGGGCTTCGTGAAGAAGACAGACGTGCCGACCGGGGAGTACCGGTGGCTGACTGTGGTCTCGCCGGACGCCCCGGACGGCGTGGAGCTGCTGCTGGAACCCGACGCGCACCCGGCCGCCAAGGCGTTCAAGGAGGCGCTCGCGGGCGACGGGATACCGCTGACGCAGTTCGCGGTGGACGACGTGGCCGCCGAGCACGACCGGCTGCGGGGCCTCGGCGTGCTGTTCACCCAGGAGCCGGTCGACATGGGCCCGGTGACCACGGCGGTGTTCGACGACACCTGTGGCAACCTGATCCAGATCGCACAGTACCGGTAGCGGGTCGACAGTGGCCGGACCGTGGCGTAGCCCGGCGCTGGCGGTCGCGGTGGCGTGCCTGGAGGACGAGATCCGGGACGCCTGGGCGCGGCTGCGCGGTGAGCTGGACGTGGCGCCGGGCTCGCCCGAGGAGAGCGAGCTGGCCTGGCTCGTCGTCGACGACCCCGGGGCGTACGACTGGCGGACCGTGGACGGCGCGGTGGACCGGCTGACCTGTCCCGACTGCGGGGCACGGCTGACCGCCGGACCGGCGACGTGCGAGACGTGCGAGTTCCGCCACCGGATGCGGTTCGGCGCCCGGGAGCGCGACCGCCCGCACGTGCCGCCCGGCAACGAGCACGCGCTGCGCGTGGCCACGGCGGTGACCCGCAGCCGCCACCGCTACTCACCCCGGGCGCGGGTCGGCTACGAGCTGGTCCTGCCGGACCTGCTGGCCGGCGCCCTGCCCACGACTCCCCAGGCCCAGGCCGCCAAGGCACTCGTCAACACGTTGACCGACGACGAGTGCGACCGGGTCGTGAGCCTCGCCGAGGTCGTGGAGTTGGCGAGAGGTCGTTGACTCCGCGCGGAACCGCTGGACACGATCGGTCACTCTGGCCGCATGACGGTGTGGCGGCGCCCGTACTCGCTGGACCTGACCACCTCCGGCTTCATGGTCGTGGCGGTGCTGGCGGTCGGCTTCTTCGTGCTCCTCGTGTTCGAGGTCAGGAGCGGCAGGATGCCGGGACGGGATGCGGTGTTCCTCGGCGTGTGGAACGCCGTCGGCCTCGCCGTCGCGGTCCGCCGCGCGATGCTCGGCGTCTGGGTGAGTCCTGTCGGCGTACGCTCGCGCTCGCTGCTCCGCACGACCACAGTGCCGTGGGCGTCGGTTGCGGAGATACACAGCGGTACGGGTTCGATCGTGGGCCTGGACGTGGGACGCGACGCGATCGTCATCGAGCGGATCGACGGCGAGCCGGTGCAGACGCCGATCCAGTCCGGCGCCGTCGTCCGGCCGTTCCGCCTGGAGCTGACCCGGCTGGTCACCTGGCCGGAGCACTACGACGAGATCCTCGCGAACCTGCGGGAGTGCCATCGCAACGCCCGGCCCCCGGAGCAGCGCGCGGCGGCGAGCCCGGCGCCGGATCCGGTCCGCACCGACCGTCCGGTCCCGCCGGGGCAGATCCGGCGGCCCGCTCCGAGCGCCGCGCAGCGGCGCGACATCCATGCGCTGACCAGGCAATACGAGCGCGGGGTGCTGACCGATGCCGAGTACGCGGCCGCGTTGGCGCGGCTGCGCGGTGACGAGTAGGCGTCAGCCGAGCCGGTCGAGCAGCTCGCGGCTGCGGCTCACCACCAGCGCTGTGGCCTCGGCGTCGTACGAGGGCAGCGAACTGTCGGTGAACAGGTGCCGGTCGCCGGGGTAGACGTACAGCTCGCCGCGCTCGGGACCGACGATCGACACCAGCTCGCGCGCGGCGTCGACGTCGCCTTCGAGCCCGAAGAACGGGTCACGCTCCATGCCGTGCACCTGCACCGCCACCTCGTCGGGCCACGGGCCGATCGCCCACTCGCCGGTCACCGGCAGGCAGGCCTCGTAGAGCAGGGCGGCCCGGGCGCCGGCCCGGGTCTGGGCGAGCCGCTGGGCGATGGCGGCGCCCCAGGAGACGCCCGCGTAGACGAGGCCGGCGGGCAGGTCGGCGACGAGCGCGTCGGCGCGCCGGTCGAGGACGTCGCCGCCGATCCGCTTGATCAGCGCGGCGCCGTCGGAGATGGTGGCCGGCCGTTCGCCGTCGAAGAGGTCGGGGGCGTGGACTGTGTGGCCACCGGACCGGAGGGAGTCGGCGAGCGCGCGGACGCCGTCCGTGAGCCCTTGAATGTGGTGGAAGAGCACGATCTCGGCCATCACTACACTCCTGAGTTGTCAGACCAGAGTTGTCGAACGAACCAGAATCTTAGAACGGTCGAGAAATGTCGGTCAATGAGCGAATCCCGGACTACGACCTCGACGACCTGCTCGTGGTCACCGCTCCGGAGCAGTTGCGTGCGCTCGCCGACCCGCTGCGGAGCACGCTGCTCGAACTGCTCCTGGAGCGCGCCGCCACTGTCAACGAGATGGCCCGCGCCGTCGACCGGCCGAAGAGCAGCGTGGCGTACCACGTGAACCAACTGGTCGACGCCGGTCTGCTGCGCGTGGTGCGGACCCGCCGGGTACGCGCCATCGAGGAGCGGTTCTACGGGCGGGTGGCCCGCACCTACTACGTCGGCGCGCTCAGCCGGGCCGAGGACAAGCAGGTGGTGTCCCGGATCAACGCGCTCGCCGAGGCGGCAGCCGAAGCGGCGGCCGCGCACGCCGCCGACGAGTTGCGGTGCACGCTCGTGCACGCGCGCATCCCGATCGAGGACGTCCGCGAGTTCTGGGCGGAGGTGCAGGCGCTGGCCCGGCGGTTCGCGCAGATCCCCCGCGCCGGGGACCAGGTGTACGGCTTCGCCGCCGGCCTCTACCCCACCGACGCGCCCACGCTCCCCGACACGGACCCCGCCACCGACCCACGCGACTGACGGCCCCACCACGCGACGGCAGGGTCTTGCCGGGACGGCGAACCGGGCAGGCTAGCGTCGGAAGCGTGAGCACCGGATCCCCGCGCGTCCTGCCGGCCGAGCGCGGCATCGACGAGGCAGCCGCCGTCCTGCGTGCCGGCGGGCTGGTCGCCTTTCCCACCGAGACGGTCTACGGGCTGGGCGCCAACGCGCTCGACGCCCGGGCCGCCGCGCGGATCTTCGAGGCGAAGGCGCGGCCCAGCTTCGACCCGCTGATCAGCCACCTGGCCGACGCCGCCGACCTGGCCGCGCTGGTGGGAGAGGTGCCCGCGGCGGTGGCCGAGCTGGCGAAGCGGTTCTGGCCCGGCCCGCTCACCCTGATCGTGGACCGTCCGGAGATCATCCCGCCGATCGTCACCTCCGGTCTGGACACCATGGCGGTACGCGTACCGGACGAGTCGTCGGCGCGGGCGCTGATCGCCGCCGCCGGAGTGCCGGTGGCGGCGCCGAGCGCGAACCGGTTCGGCCAGCTCAGCCCCACCCGGGCCGAGCACGTGGTGGCCGGGCTGGGCGGCGCGGTGGACGTGGTGCTCGACGGCGGGCCCACCCGGTGCGGGATCGAGTCGACGATCGTGGACGCGCGCGGTGAGCGGCCGGTGGTGCTGCGGCTGGGCGCGCTGCCGGTCGAGGCGCTCGTCGAGGCGGTCGGCCCGGTCGAGGTGCGCCAGGGCAGCTCCGGCCAGCCGGTCGCGCCCGGGACGCTCGCCGCGCACTACGCCCCGCGTACCCCGTTGCGGTTGGGCGCGGCGGCCGAGCCCGGCGGCGGCCGGCGGGGCTTCCTGGCCTTCCGGGAGCCACCGGCGGACGGCGACTGGGCGGCGGCGGAGGTCCTGTCGCCCGACGGCGACGTGACGGCGGCGGCGGCGCGCCTGTTCGACGCGCTGCACCGGCTCGACGCGGCCGGGGTGACCGAGATCGTCGCCGAGCCGGTGCCGGAGACCGGCGTGGGCCGCGCGATAAACGACCGGCTGCGCCGGGCCGCCGCCACCTGGCGCTAGGACTGGTCGGCGTCGGGTCGCCGATGCGAACCCGGCTGCGGCAGGCGGTCGACCAGCTTGGTCAGCGCACCGTTGGCGAACGTCGCGCCGAGCGCCGACCCGGTGGCGATGGTCCAGCCCACCGGGCCGAGCGGGGTGCAGCCGAAGAACTGGCTGACGCCCGGCGTCTGCACCACAGCCACGAGCACGCCGACCGACGCGGCGGTGGCGGCGAGCACGCTGGGGCTGGTGCCGCCGGCCAGCACTGTCTGGCCGAGCTGGGTGCCGATCAGCGAGGCGAGCGCGACGGTGCTGGCACGCCGCTGGGTGCCGGTCCACCTGGCGATCGTCCAGCCGGCGGTCGCGCCCAGCGTGGTCGACGCCGCGCGCAGCCCGATCTCCCGGGTCATGGTGACGCCGAGCGACGAGTCCGGCCCTTCCCGCAGCAGATGGTCGGCGCTGTCGTCGGCGGGCGGGCGGACCGCGATGGCGAGCGCGGGTGCCAGGTCGGTGAGCAGGTTGACCAGCAGGAGTTGCCGGCCGGTCAGCGCGGACCGGCCGGTCGCGGCGGCGGTCAGCACGCTGAACGCGATCTCGCCGAGGTTGCCTCCGACCAGGATGCTCAGCGCGTGCCGCACCGACGACCACATGGCCCGTCCCTCGACGAGCGTGGCGATGATCGTCTCCAGCCGGTCGTCGGTGACCACCAGGTCGGCCGCCGCGCGGGCGGCGGGAGTGCCGCGCTGGCCGAGCGCGATGCCGACGTCGGCGAGCCGGATCGCGGGCGCGTCGTTGGCACCGTCACCGGTCATCGCGACAGTCCGGTCCTGGCGCTGCAACGCCTGGATGATCCGTACCTTGTGGGCGGGCGTGCAACGCGCCACCACGTCGGTGGCCATCAGGCGCTCGGCGAGCGCGGCGTCGTCCAGCCGGTCCAGATCGGTGGCGGTGACCACGCGCTGCCCGCCGTCGTCCGGGCTGATCTTGGCGGCGATCGCCTCGGCCGTGGCCGGGTGGTCACCGGTGATCATGACGGTGTGCACGCCCGCCGCCCGGATCCGGGCCACCGCCGGCCGTGCGCTCTCCCGCACCCCGTCGGCGAGCGTCAGGAAACCCACGAAGACCAGCCCGTCGACCTGCTCGTCGCTCACCTGCTCGATGGAGACCTGGCACTCGGCCACGGCGAGGATGCGATGCCCGGCACCGGCCCGCCCGGCCAGCATGGCCTGCACCTCCTCGCGTCCGGCCGCATCAAGCGGCCGGTCACCCTCGGCGGTGCGCCGGGACGCGCAGCGCGGCAGCACCGACTCGGGGGCGCCCTTCACGCTCAGCAGCAGCCCGTCGGCGGCCCGGCCGACGGTGGCGCTGTAGCCCCGGGACGGCTCGAACGGCAGCCCGGCCCTGGCGGTCCACTCCGCCGCACCGGTCCGCTCGGTCACCCCGGCGGCGTCCGCGCCGTGGCGTACCGCCCGGTCGGTCTGCTGCGGCAACTCGTCCGGATCCGCCGCGGCCGGGGTGGCCCGCACCGCGGCGGCCAGCGTCGACCGGAGCTGCTCGTCGAGTTCGTCCAGCACGGCGTACCGGCCGTCACCGGTACCCACCCCCGCCAGCAGCAACTTCCCCTCGGTGAGCGTGCCGGTCTTGTCGAAGCAGAGCACGTCGACCCGGCCCAGCGCCTCGATGGTCCGGGGGTTGCGGACCAGGGCGCCGTGCTCGGCCAGCCGCCGCGCCGCCGCCAGCTGCGCGGCGCTGACCAGGAACGGCAACCCCTCCGGCACCGACGCCACGGCCAGGTTCGCGGCGGTCGCCGCCGTTTCGGCAAGGGGTACGCCCCGAAGCAGCCCTGCGCCTGCGACAGCGATCGCCGAGGCGGCCGCAAGGGGTACGGCGCTGCTCGTCAGCCTGCCGAGCCGCGCCTCCACGCCACTGGCGGGCGGGGCCTGCCGGGCCATGGCGAGGCTCCGCCCGGCCTCGGTCTCCGCACCGGTGGCCACCACCACTGCGGTGCCGTGCCCGGCGGCCACAGTGGTGCCCTCGAACAGCATCGAGTGCCGTTCGGCGATGGCCGCCGCCACCACCGGTTCCGGGCTCTTCGCCACCGGCAGCGACTCGCCGGTCAGTGACGACTCGTCCGCCTCCAGCCCGTCGCTCGTCAGTACCCGGCAGTCGGCCGGTACGGCGTCCCCGGAGCTGACCGTGATCACGTCGCCGCGGACCAGCTCCTCGGCGGGCACCACCCGCTCGGCGCCGTCGCGCAGCACCCGGGCGGTGACCGCCGAGCGGGACAGCAGCTCGGCCAGGGACCGTTCGGTGTTGCGCTGGTGCACGGCGCCGACCAGCGCGGACCCGCCCACCACGCCGCCCACCAGTGCCGCGTCGACCAGTGAGCCGAACGCGGCGGAGAGCACCGCACCGGCGGCCAGCACCGGGGTGAGCGGGTTGGACAGCTCCTCCACGAACGCGCGGAGCAGCCCGGCCGGGCCGTGCTCGTCGCCGACCTCGACGCGCCGGCGACGGGCCGCCTCGTCCTCGGCAAGCCCGGACGGGTCGGTGGCGAGCTGGTCCAGGACGGTCTGCGCCGGCATCAGGTGCCAGGCGGTGAGCGCGGGCATCGGTGCGCCGGTCCGGTCCGGCAGCCGGTGTGCCCGGAACACGCCGTGCGCGAACGCGAGCGCCGCCGCGCCGTTCACCGCGGCGAGCGTCGGGCGGGGCAGCCGCCGCCGGTCGGCGGTGAACGCGGCGAGCGCGCCGAGCCCGCTGCCGGCCATCGAGATCCGGACGTTCTGCTCGGTCATCCGGCGGGCCACCCCGGCGGCGTCGACGAGCAGGGCCGGTACCCGCAGGTCGTCACCGACCAGCAGGTGCGCGCCCCACGGCGGCAGGTCGTCCGGGCCGTACACGCCGAGGCCGCAGTCCGAGGCGGCGAGCGCCGACCGCTCACCGGAGACCACCATCACCACGGCGCCCTCGCGTTGCAGGTCGTGCACCGCGTCGGCGAGCCGGGCACCACCGGGTACGAGCAGGTCCGCGAAGTCGTACCGGCCGTCGTCCGCGCCGCCGACCACGAGCCGCAGGCCCGCCTGCCGTGCGGCCGACGCCAGCGCGTCCACGCCCGGCGCGGGCTCCGGCTCGACCCGCAGTACGGCGGCGAGCCGGCCGTTCTCCGCCAGCCCGAGCAGCCGTCCACCGTCGGCGCGCAGCCGGGCGCTGTCCGGGGTGTCGCCGGGATCGTCGGCGCCGAGGCGGTCCAGCGGGCCGATCCGCCAGCCCTCGGCGGCGCGTACCGCGTCCGGCTCGGCCGGGTCGAACAACGCGAACGCGCGGGCGGCGACCTGCCCGGTGTCGGCGTCGGCCAGCGGCGCGAGATCGGCCAGGACGCCCCGGTCCGAACCGAGCACCGCCGCGTCGAGCACCACCGTGTCGATTCGGTCCAGCTCACGCAGCACACTGCGGTCCATCGCGATCACGCCGCGCCGGGCGAGCATCCGGCCGAGCTGGGCGCCGTACCCCTCCCGGCCGGAGCCGGGCGCCTTCGGCAGCGAGGACAGCGCCAGCGCGGCTGCGCGCTTCGGCCCCAGCACCGGCAGCGCCGCCGCCCCGGCGACCGCGCCGGCCGGAAGCACCCGCTTGGCGTACCGCTCGGGCTGCCCGTCCGGCACCGGGCAGGGCCGCTCGCCGTCGGGCACCCGGGCCACAGCCCGCTCCGGGTCACCGGTCAGGTGCGGCTCGGCCCGCCGCCACGCGTTCAGTTGAGCGGCGCCCTCACCCCACTGCACGACCCGCTGCGCGCCGTCCAGCACGATGCCCGCCCAGCCGCCGGTGAGACCCTGCACCACCGCCTCGGCCAGCGGGAACAGCACCTCGGCGCGCGGGTCGGCGCGGATGCCCAGACCGGCCAGCGCGTGCAGCTTCGGGTGCAGGTCGACAGCGCCGAGCAGACCGGCCACCTCGGCGGGAATGGGAGTGAGCGGCAGGACACGGGTGGCAGCGGAGATGCTCAACCCGAGCACGTCGGACAGCAGCGCGCCGAACGTCCGCGCGGTACGCGGGCCGTCCTCGGGCGGCTGCGGCGGTTCGATCTCCGGGTCCGGCTCGTACGGGCAGGTCTGCTCCACGCGTGCCACCGTGGCGATCAGGTCGCGCAGTTTCGGCGCCGGATCCCCGGTCGCCACCACCACCCGGCCCGACGGCGCGTTCACCCGCGCCCAGGCGACACCCGGCATCGACTCCAGCGCCGCCTCGACCTGACGGGCCAGCCGGTCGCCGCCGTCCTGGCAGACGCCGTGCACCTCGATGTGGTGGCGGCCGTCCTGCGACCACACGCGGCGGCTGGTCAGCCCGGTGAGGCGGGCCAGCCGGGCCGCCGCCGTACCGACGCTGCCCGCCACCTCGCTGACCCGGGCCGGCACGGCATCAGTGGGCAGGGCCGAACCGACGGTACGCGCGACGCGCGCGGCGGTCTCCGGTACGACCGTCGGCGACAGCAGGAGGCCGGCGAACCGTCCCAGCGAGGTCATCGAGTCGTACGGCCGGGCAGTCGGTTGAAGGTGTCGCAGCCGTACGCCATCTCGCCTCCCGGTCTCGTCCCGGCGGCCCGACTTCCCGGCGCGGCGTCCGTTATGCCACCCCGACGGCAGAAGTTTCCGGGCATCGCCCCGCCGTTCCCGGCCGACGAGACGCGCGCCACAGTTGACCTCAACCGGGGGTGAGGTCCGAGGCTGAACGCCATGACCAGCACCACCGCCGTTCCGGCTGATCCACCCGTCGACCTCTGGTCGCCGCGCCTGCGGGCGATGACGGTGGGCAGTGTCGCCCTGGTGTCCCTGCTCGCGTTCGAGGCGCTGGCGGTGGGCACCGCCATGCCGACCGTGGCGCGCAGCCTCGACGGGCTCGGCCTGTACGCGCTGGCGTTCGGCGGTTCGTTCGCCTCCGGCGTGGTGGCGATGGTCGCCTCCGGCATCTGGTGCGACGCGCGCGGGCCGCGCCCGGCCATGTGGCACGGTGTCGTCTGGTTCGTCGCCGGGCTCGTGGTGGCCGGCGCCGCCACGACCATGGAGGTGCTGGTCGTCGGGCGGGTGGTGCAGGGCTTCGGCTCCGGACTGGTCTCGGTGGCGCTCTACGTGGTCGTCGGGCAGGCGTACCCGGAGCAGTTGCGGCGGCGGATCTTCGCCGCGTTCGCCGCGGCCTGGGTGGTGCCGTCGCTGGTCGGTCCGGCCCTGGCCGGACTGATCGTGGAACATCTGGGCTGGCGGTGGGTGTTCCTCGCGGTGCCGGCGGTGGCGATCCCGGCGGCGCTGCTGGTCCAGCCGGGGCTGCGGGCGCTGACCGCCACCGTGGCGACCCGGCCGCCGGCGGGTGCCCTGGCCCGGATCGGCTGGGCCTGCGGGGCGGGGGCGAGCGCCGCACTGCTGCACTACGGGGGGCAGCAGCGCGGCGTGCTCGCCGCCGCCCTGATCGCCGGGGCGCTGGCCGGGCTGTTCGTCTGCGTGCCGCACCTGCTGCCGGCCGGGTTCCTGCGCGCGGCGCGGGGACTGCCGACGGTGATCGGCCTGCGCGCGCTGGCGTCGGCGGCGTTCGTGGCCGCCGAGGTGGTGATCCCGCTGATGCTGTCCCGGGAGCGCGGTTTCTCGCCCACCGGCGCCGGCCTGGTGCTGACGGTCGGGGCGCTGTCCTGGTCGGTCGGCTCGTGGATCCAGGGGCGGATCCGCTCACCCCGCTCGGCGGCGACGCTGCCCCGGGCCGGGCTGGCCTGCATCACGATCGGTACGGCGGGCGTGGCGTCGGCGCTGGTGCCCGGACTGCCGGTGCTGCCGGCCGTGCTGAGCTGGTCGGTGGCCGGGCTGGGCATGGGCCTGCTCTACCCGTCGCTGTCGGTGCTCACCCTGGAGCAGTCCGCCCCGGCCGAGCAGGGCCGCAACAGCTCCGCGCTGCAACTGGGCGACTCGCTCGCCGCCGCCACAGTGCTGGCGCTCACCGGCGCGGTCCTGGCCGCCGGTGCGTCCCCCGGCCCGGCCGGCTTCGCGACCACGCTGGCTGTGGCAGCCACTTGCGGCCTGCTGGGCCTGCTGCTGGCCGGCCGGGTGGTCCTCCGCCCCACCCCCTGACCCGCCCTGCCCGCCCCCGCCCTCCCACCCTCTGCCGGTTGATCAAGGAGTTCGGGTCGGTCTTCGAGCCTCCGTCCGACACGAACTCCTTGGTCAACAAAGGGAGGGCAGGGCCGAGGTGGCCCTCGGGGGCGCAGGATCGGGGTGAAAGGGGCGGGGGCGGGCGGCTGTCACGATCCGGGTCGGCGTTCCGTCCCATCGGGGAGCCGCGGTGTGGCGGTTGCGCGTGGGCGGGAGGAGTGGGCGATGCGGGTGCTGGTGACCGGGGCGACCGGGCGGCTCGGGCGGGTGGCGGTGCCGCGGCTGCGGGACGAGGGCTTCACGCTGCGCGCGATGAGCCGCGGGCCGCGTACCGGGGACGGGGTCGAGTGGGTGACCGCCGACCTGGCCACCGGCGCCGGGCTGGCGGAGGCGGTCGCCGGGGTGGACGCGGTGCTGCACCTGGCCTCGTCGCCGCAGCGGCGCACCCACGACATCGACGTGCTCGGCACCCGCCGGCTCGCGGTGGCGGCCGGTCACGCCGGGGTACGTCACCTGGTCTTCGTGTCGATCGTCGGCGTCGACCGGGTGCCGCTCGGCTACTACCGGCACAAGCTCGCGGCTGAGCAGGTGGTGGCCGCCGGACCGGTGCCGTGGAGCGTGTTGCGGGCGACCCAGTTCCCGGAGTTTCTGGAGGGGCTGCTCAGCGGCGCGAGCCGCCTCGGCCCGGTGATCGGGGACCGGGCCGTGCTCGCCCAGCCGGTCGACCCCGGTGAGGTGGCGGACCGGCTCGCCGTTCTGCTGCTGGCCGGACCGTCGAACCGGGTGGAGGACTTCGGCGGACCGGAGGTGCTGCGCTACGACGACGCGGCCCGCGCCTGGCTCGCGGCCCGGCGGGTACGCCGTCCGCTGCTGCCGGTCCGGATCCCCGGCCGGCTCGGACGGGAGCTGCGCGCGGGTGGCCTCACCACGACCGCCACGCCGACCGGCACCCGGACCTGGGCCGACCACCTCGCGGACACGTACGGGGGAACCGCCGGAAGATGAGAAACGGTCGGGTCCGCACCGGCCTACGGTGACCGCATGCTGGTCTTCGTCGCCACAGTGGTCCTGTACGTCTTCGGTTTCGTCTTCCTCTACGGCGTGATCCGGGTCGGCGTCCGGCACGGCATCGAGGACGCCGAGGCGAACCGTCCCGAGGTGCTGCGCCGCCGGCAGCTCACCACGACCGAGAGCCGGGACTTCGCGCAGGAGAACGCGTTCCTCACCAATCCCAACTGAAGGGCGGGGGCGGGGTCCGGCCGGTCGATCCGCCGGGCGGGTGCGAGGATCGCGGCATGATGGGGACGCTGAAGACGGAGCCGGCCCGGACCCGGCTCGACCTGCTCGCCCCGCCGGTCGCCGCGGCCCTGCAGGATTGGCCGGCCGAGGCCCCGGTGGACGTGGACGACGTACTGGTCGCCCCGATCGACGCCGACCTGGCCGACACCGCTGCCTTCTGCGAGGCGTACGGGGTGGGGCTGGAGGAGTCGGCCAACTGCGTGGTGGTCGCCGGCAAGCGCGGCGGCGAGACCCGGTACGCGGCCTGTGTCGTGCTCGCCACCACCCGCGCCGACGTCAACGGTGTGGTCCGCAAGCTGCTCGACGTGCGCAAGGCGAGCTTCGCGCCGATGGCCGAGGCGGTCGAGTCGAGCGGCATGGAGTACGGCGGCATCACGCCGATCGGCCTGCCGGCGGACTGGCCGATCCTCGTCGACTCCCGGGTGATCGCCACGCCGCACGTGATCATCGGTTCGGGCGTACGGCACAGCAAGATCGCCCTGCCCGGGCCGGCGCTCGGCGCGCTGCCCGGGGCGAGGGTGGTGGAGGACCTGGCCAGGCCGGCCTAGGTCCTCATCCGCATCGATCTTGTTCCACGTGAAACATCAGGCTGCCGCTTCGCGCTGCGCCACCTCGCGCAGCGCGGCGAGCAGCGTCTCCGGCTCCTGGGCGCCGGTGACCGCGTACTTTCCGGCCAGCACGAAGGTCGGCACGCTGGAGACGCCGAGCTGGTGGGCGGTGCTCAGGTCGGCGGCGACCTCCCGGCGGCCCAGGTTCGACTCCAGGTACTGCCGCGCCTCGGTCTCGTCCAGCCCGGCCTCGCCGGCCAGCGTGACGAGCGCGTCGATCGAGCCGACGTCGACGCCGTCGTGGAAGTGCGCCCGGTAGAGCCGCTCGACCATCTCGGCGGAGCGCCCGTGCTCGGTGGCGAAACGCACCAGCCGGTGCGCGTCGAACGTGTTCGCGGCCACCGCCCGGTCGAACCGCAGGTCCAGGCCCGAGCCCGCGGCGACGCCCGTCACGTGCGCGGCCATTCCCTCGGCCTTGTCCCGCCCGCCGAACTTGTCGCCGAGCGCCTCCAGCAGCGGCTTCGGCTCGGTGACCGGCGTCGGGTCCAGCTGGAACGGCCGGAACCGGACGTTCACCTCGCCGTCGTACGACTCCAGGGCCTGTTCCAGCCGGCGCTTGCCGATCCAGCACCAGGGGCAGACCACGTCGGCGTAGATCTCGATGTCCATGACCAGCGACAACCCGCGGGTCAGGAGATCTGTTCCCGGACCTGGCGCTTGAGCCGGGCCAGGATGGCGGTGCCGCCGCGTACGCGCAGCGGGCTGATCGCCTGCGCCAGGCCCATCCGCTGGTAGAGGTCGTCCGGTACGGCGAGCACCTCCTCGGCGCTCGCCCCGGCCAGCCCTTCGGCGAGGATGCCGGCGAACGCCCGGGTGGTGGGCGCCTCCGGCGGGCAGTCGAACACAGTGCTCACGGTCTTGTCCGCGTTCACCTCGGCGCGCAGGAAGAACGCGGTCTGGCACTCGGGGACCTGCTCCAGTTCCTCCCGGTTCACACCCTCGGGCAGGGGCGGGATCACGTCCGCGAACTCCAGCAGCATCTCCAGGACGACGTCGCGGGGCGCGGCGGCGAACTCGTCGACGATCTCGGCCAGCTTGGTCGGCATCTCGGGCATGGGTCGAGGCTATCCGCCGCCGCGCGTCGCCACCCGGCGGTGCCGAGCGGGGCCCCGCCGCACGTGCGGAGCCCGCGCTCACACGTTCGGCGCGGCCTCGCTGATGTCGCTGAGCGCCGAGTGGGGGTCGAGCTGCATGGCGAGGTCACCGAGGGAGACGATGCCGACGAGCTTGCGGTCGCTGTCGCACACCAGCACCCGGCGGATGTTGCGCTCGCGCATCAGCGCCGCCGCCTCGTTCGCCGTGCAGTGCTGTTCGATCATCACCACCTCGCGGGTGATGATCGAGCCGATCGTGGTGGTGCCGGGGTCGGCACGCTCGGCCACCGCCCGGACCACGATGTCGCGGTCGGTCAGCATGCCGGCGAGCGTGGCGCCGTCGGTCACCACCACGTCGCCGATGTCCGACTCCTTCATCACCCGGGCCGCCTCGTCCAACGGGGTCTCCGCCGAGAGGTAGACCACCTGCCTGGTCATCACGTCACTGACGCGGAACATGAGAGCCTCCGAACGCTTTGGTCGATCCGTCTGCGGTACCCGGTGGCGCGCTCGCTACACCCCGTCGCGGCGCGTCGCGCCCGCCTCGTCGCGCAGGCGCTCCACGATGGCCTCCACCGGCAGTTCGGTGCGCTCGCCGGTGGCCCGGTCGCGCAGTTCCACGTACCCCTCGGCCAGGCGGCGGCCGACCACGACGGCGCGCGGGATGCCGATCAGCTCGGCGTCGGTGAACTTCACCCCGGCGGACACGTGCGTGCGGTCGTCGACCAGCACCCGCAGGCCGGCGGCGGCGAGGCGCCCGCCGAGGTCGAGCGCCGCGTCGAGCTGCGGCCCCTTCCCGGCGGCGATCAGGTGTACGTCGCACGGCGCGACCGCCGCGGGCCAGACCAGCCCCCGGTCGTCGTGGTGCTGCTCGGCCACTGCGGCGACCGCCCGGGACACGCCGATGCCGTAGCAGCCCATCGTGGGCCGGACCGGCTTGCCCTCGGGGCCGAGGACGTCGACCGCGAACGCGTCGGTGTACCGGCGTCCGAGCTGGAAGATGTGCCCGATCTCGATGCCCCGCCGGATGGTCAGCTCGCCGTCGGCGCAGGCAGGGCAGCTGTCGCCGGGCCGCACCTCGGCGGCCTCGATCGTGCCGTCCGGTACGAAGTCGCGCCCGCACACCACGTCGGTGGCGTGCCGGCCCGGCTCGTTCGCGCCGGTCAGCCAGGAGGTGCCGGGCACCACGCGGGGGTCGACCAGGTAGCGGATGCCGTGCTTGGCCAGGATCTGCGGGCCGATGTAGCCGCGGACCAGCTCCGGGTGCGCGTCCCAGTCCTCGAAGACCGCCACCGTGGCCGGGGCGAGCACCGCCTCGACCCGCTTGAGGTCGACCTCGCGGTCGCCGGGCAGGCCGATCACCAGCGGTTCGCCCTGTTCGGCGCCGGACCGTCGGACGGTGAGGACCACGTTCTTCAACGTGTCGGCGGCGGTCCAGCCGGTGCGCCCGCCCAGCTCCCGGGCCTCGGCCAGCTCGACCAGTGCAGCGATGGTCGGCGTCTCCGGGGTGTCGTGCACCTCGGCGGGCGGGTACGCGTCGGGGTCGCCGGCGGCCGGGGCGCGGGTCACCACCGCCTCGGTGTTCGCCGCGTAGTCGCAGGCGGTGCAGCCGACGAACGTGTCCTCGCCGACCGGCGTGGCGGCCAGGAACTCCTCCGAGGCGGACCCACCCATCGCGCCGGACATCGCGTGGACAGTGGTGAAGTCCAGGCCGAGCCGGGTGAAGACGCGCTCGTAGGCGGCCCGGTGCCGGTCGTACGCCGCCTGGAGCCCGGCCTCGTCCAGGTCGAACGAGTAGGCGTCCTTCATCAGGAACTCGCGCCCGCGCAGCAGACCGGCCCGGGGCCGGGCCTCGTCGCGGAACTTGGTCTGGATCTGGAACAGCGTCACCGGGAAGTCCCGGTACGAGGTGAACAGGTCCTTCACCAGCAGCGCGGCCAGCTCCTCGTGGGTCGGCGCGAGCAGGTGCTCGGCGCCCTTGCGGTCGGCGAGCGTGAAGATGTCGTCCCCGTACTCGGTCCACCGCCCGCTTGTCCGGTACGGCTCGGCCGGGAGCAGCGCCGGGAAGTGCACCTCCTGGTCGCCGATTCCGGTCATCTCGTCCCGCACGATCGCGGTGATCCGGTCCAGCACGAGCTTGCCCAGCGGCAGCCAGGTGTAGCCGCCCGGCGCGGCCCGGCGGACGTAACCGGCGCGCAGCAGCAGCCGGTGGCTCGGCACCTCCGCGTCGGCCGGGTCCTCGCGCAGGGTCCGGAGCAGCAGGGTCGACATGCGCAGCAGCATTGGCGCAGCTTATGGCGCGAGCGGACGACCGGGCGATCCCTTTCCGCGCTCGTGTCGGATCGATCGTCGCCAGCTCGGCGAGGTGGCGGCATCCGACTGGTGTCGATACCGCCACCCCGCCGAGCTGGCGCGGACGGTCCAGCAAACGTCGCGGGGGTCGGGTAGGAATGCGGCATGGCTGAGCGACCGCTGATGAAGCTGACGACCACGGTGCTGGACGCGCCGTCCGCAGAGGACCTGGCCGCGTTCTACGAGCGGCTGCTCGGCTGGTCCCGTCGCGAGGACGAGTCCGACTGGGTGGTGCTGGCTCCGCCGGACGGCGGCACCTGGCTGGCCTTCCAGGACGAGCCGGCCTACGTGCGCCCGGTATGGCCCGCCGGGCCCGGCGACCCGCCGATGATGACCCACCTGGACATCAAGGTCGACGACCTGGAGGCCGCCTCGGCGTACGCGGTGTCGGTGGGCGCGACACTGGCCGACTTCCAGCCGCAGGACGACGTCCGGGTGCACCTCGACCCGGCCGGTCACCCGTTCTGCCTCTACCTGTGACGGGTGACCGGCTCCTACGGCCGGCTAGCTGACCTTGGTGCGGTAGATCGCCGTCGCGGCGGTGTAGGCGGCCAGGAGCAGGCCGGCGCACCAGGCGAGCGCGATCCAGACGTCGTTGCCGACGGGTTGCTGAGCGAAGAGCGCGCGGAGGGTGTTCACGATCGATGTCACCGGCTGGTTGTCGGCGAACCAGGCGACCGGGCCGGGCATCGAGTCGGTGGGGACGAAGGCCGAGCTGATGAAGGGCAGGAAGATCAGCGGGTAGCTGAAGGCGCTCGCGCCGTCGACGGTCTTGGCGGACAGGCCCGCGATGACGGCGACCCAGGTCAGGGCGAGGGTGAACAGGATCAGGATGCCGGCTGCGGCGAGCCAGCCGACCACCGATGCGCCCGTCCGGAATCCCATGATCAGGGCGACGCCTGTGACGATCACGAGCGAGGCCAGGTTGGCGACGAGCGAGGTCAGGACATGCGCCCAGAGCACTGAGGGCCGCGGGATCGGCATCGACTGGAAGCGCTCGAAGATGCCGCCCTGCATGTCGAGGAACAGGCGGTACGCCGTGTAGGCGATGCCGGACGCGATCGTGATGAGGAGGATGCCCGGCAGCATGTAGTTGATGTACGACTCGCCGGATCCGGTGTTGATGGCTCCACCTAGCACGTACACGAAGAGCAGCATCAGCGCGACGGGGGTGACCGCCGTGGTGATGATGGTGTCCGGGCTGCGGAGGATGTGCCGCAGGGAACGGCCGGTGAGGGTTCCGGTGTCGCTGAGGACGTGGATGGTCATCGGGATTCCTCTCCTGCGGGCACGGCTGCCTTGTCGGAGGCCCTGGCGGTGTGGCCCACGAGGGCGAGGAAGACGTCCTCAAGGGTCGGCTGCTTCTCGACGTACTCGACCTTCGCGGTCGGGAGGAGCCGCTTCAGCTCGGCGAGAGTGCCGTTCTGGATGATCGTTCCCTCGTGCAGGATCGCGATCCGGTCGGCGAGTTGCTCGGCCTCGTCGAGGTACTGGGTGGTGAGCAGGATGGTGGTGCCGTCCTCGGCGAGCTGCCGCACTGTCCGCCAGACCTCGATGCGGGCCTGCGGGTCGAGGCCGGTGGTCGGCTCGTCGAGGAACACGACCGGCGGGTTGCCGACGAGACTCATCGCGATGTCCAGCCGCCGGCGCATGCCGCCCGAGTACGTCCCCGCCCGGCGGTTCCCGGCGTCGGTGAGGGAGAAACGGGCCAGCATGTCGTCGGCGACCGCACCCGGATTCCTCAGGTGGCGGAGCTTCGCGACCAGGACCAGGTTCTCCCGGCCGGTGAGCACTTCGTCGACGGCGGCGAACTGGCCGGTCAGGCTGATCGACTTGCGTACCTCGGCGGGAACCGAAGCGACGTCGAAGCCGTGGACGGTCGCGGTGCCGCTGTCCGCCTTGAGCAGCGTCGACAGGATCCGCACGAGCGTGGTCTTTCCGGCGCCGTTCGAGCCGAGCAGAGCGAAGATGCTCCCGGCCGTCACCTCGAGGTCGACGCCCCGCAGCACGTGCAGGTCCTTGTAGGACTTGATGATGCCCCGAACCCGGATGGCGGGTTCGCGCGTCGCGGTGGTCATGAGTGTTCCTCCCCGCTGTTGCCGGCGGCGGCGTCGATCGCCTTCCGGAGGCGCTCGCGCTCCTTGTCCATCCACTGCCTCCCGGAGTACGCGGACACGAACGTCTCGGCGAACTCGACCGGGTCGTCGCCGACGATCGCGCGGACGGGCGTGTTGTCGGCGACCGCGCGCTCCCAGAGGTCCACGGAGTCGCCGAGCATCGCGACGAGTGTGTTCCCGTCGACGATCCCGCCCTGGTACATGAAGTACCGCTGGAGCGCCTTGGTCGCGCTGCGATGGGGTTCCGGCAGGGCCTCCATGCGGGCCATGTGCCGCTTGTACTGCTTCTTCTGGTCGAGCGATCCGACGAGCGTCTCGATCCACTTCGCGGCCATGCTCATGCTCCTTCATCATGCCGGTCGTCGTTGTCACGAAGGTTGTCGATGCGTTCCGCGAGGACGCTCCACGTCCGCCAGAACTCGGCGAGCTGATCCCGCCCCTTTGCGTTGATCGAATACACCTTCCGCGGGGGCCCCTTCTCGGAGGGAACCTTCTCCACGTCCACGAAACCGCGTTGCTCGACGCGGACGAGCAGCGCGTAGATGGTGCCTTCCGCGATGTCCGAGAATCCGCGGTCGCGCAGCCAGGCGGTGATCTCGTAGCCGTACGCGGATCGGCGGGCCAGGATCGCCAGGACGATGCCTTCGAGGGTGCCCTTCAGCATCTCCGTCATCTGGTTGGCCATGTCCTCGTCCCCTCGCTATCAAGCGTCGCTGAGTACCAGTAGAAAGTAACACTAGGTACCGGTAGCTAGCAACGCTTAATACCGGGGATCCCGGAGAGCCGCTTCCTCTAGGTTCGGCGGATGACCACCACTCCGTCGGCTCGCGCCGTGAGCCAGTACGCGACGACCACCGGCAACCTGACCGCCCGCATCGCACTGCACTCGTACGGCACGAACCCGCAGGGCTGGTTCGCCTGGCTGGGCGAGCGGCTGCCGCTGACCGGGGACGTGCTGGAGGTGGGTGCCGGCACCGGCGAGCTGTGGCGCCGGGTCGGCCGTCGCGGCCGGCTCACCCTCACCGACTTCTCACCCGCCATGTGCGCGCGGCTGCGCGAGGTGCCCGGCGCCCGGGTGCTGCGCTGCGACGCCACGTACCTGCCGTTCCGAGCCGGCGTCGCCGACGCGGTGATCGCCAACAGCATGCTCTACCACCTGGACGACCCGGACGCCGCGCTGCGCGAGTTCGCCCGGGTGCTGCGCCCCGGCGGGCGGCTGGCCGTCGCCGTGAACGGCCGCGACCACCTGGCCGAGCTGAACACGCTCGGCCCGGTGATCGGCCGTCCGGACCTGGCCGTCCGGTTCCACGACCGGAACGACGTGACCGCCGAGGCGACACCGGCCCGGGTCGCCGCCCACTTCGACGACGTGACGGTCGAGCGCTACCCGGACGAGCTGGTGGTGCCCGCCGCAGAGCCGATCCTGGCGTACGTCGCCAGCATGATCGGGCCGCTCACCGCCGCGCAGGAGGCGGCCGCCCGCGCCGCGATCCAGGCCCGCATCGACGCCGAAGGCGCCTTCCGGGTACGCAAGCACACAGTGCTGATCAGCTCGACGCGCGGCGCCCGCTGAGCCGGACGAAGGTGCGCCAGGCGTCGGGCGTGAAGGTGAGCACCGGCCCAGCCGGGTCCTTGCTGTCCCGCACCCCGACCACTCCGGCCAGGTTGTCCGCCACCTCGACACACTCGCTCTGCCCGCTACGACTGGACTTGCGCCAGAGCGCGCCGATCAGCTCCACGACTCGACCACTTCCTTCATCAGCTCGATCGACTGGCGACGGGACAACGCCTCACTTCGGACGCTCTCCCATCTGGACAGCAGGATAGCCACGTGCTCATCTTTGTCGATCACTGTTCCGCCGAGCTGGTTCTCCAGATAGCCGATCCAACCGCCGTCACCACCTCGGGCGAGGGTGAACGGTCCGGTCAGTCCGATGTGCAGTCCCACGTCGGCCGGAATGACGTGTACCGCGATATGGGGGTGGCTGCTCGCCTCGATCAGGTGCGCGACCTGCTGACTCATCAACCCGCGAAAGCTCTCGTCGGCGCGGCGCAGCACGGTTTCCTCGATCACCGCGACGAACTTGGGTGGATCGGCGCCGGCCAGAACGGTCTGCCGGTCGAGCCGGACCGCGAGCCGCCGTTCGGCCTCCTGCTCGGCGAGCATGTCGTCCGTGCGGATCATCGCGCGGGCGTAGTTCTCCGTCTGTAACAGGCCCGGGATGAGGCTCGGCTGATAGCAGCGCAACTGCTGCGCCTGGCGTTCGGCTTCGAGCCACGGGCGGAACCAGCTCGGCTGGCCGTCGCGCTCGGCGAGCTTGAGCAGCGACATCAACAGCCCGCCGGTGCCGAGCACCTCGTCGGCCCGGGCGAGGAAGAACCGGTCGAGCGGCCGGTGGCCCAGCTCGACCGCCGACACCTGGGAGCCGGAGAAGTGCACGAGCCTCCCGAACTCCTCCTGGCTCAGCTCGGCCCGCACCCGCAGCCGCCGCAGTTGCGCACGGATCAGCTCGGCGGTCGGCTCGTTCTCCACACGCCCTCCCCAGTCGGCCGCCGGTCTCCCGGTCTCTCCCCGGACCGGCCGCGACGACTTCCGAGCGTAGTGGTGTCGTCAGCAGACTGTCACGCATGAACCTTCCCGTACCGCGGCTCGGGCCGTACCCCGATCGGCCCCGCCCCTACCCGCCGGACCACCCGGCCCACCTACCGATCCGGCCGCTCTGGCTCTGTCGCGCCTGCGGCGGGCCGTGGCCCTGCGCGCAGGCCCGCCTGCTGCTCAAGGTCGAGTACGCGGACCACCCCGTCGACCTGGCCGTCTACCTGTCCGGGCTCTACCACGAGGCCACCCACGACCTGTTCCGCCTCAACCCGCAGGACGGGCCGACCCCGCGCGAGCTGTTCGAGCGGTTCGTCGGCTGGGGCCCGTACCGGCGCAGCATCACCGATACGATGCCCGCGTCATGACAGCGCCCGGGGACTTCGACCTGACGACGGACGAGCTGCGCGAGGTGGCGCGGTACGCGGTCCGGCACGCGGAGGACGTGCTCCCGGTCTACGAGCGGGCGGTTCCCGGTGACCCGCGTCCCCGCGCGGCTGTCGACGCGGCCTGGACGTTCGCGCGCGGCGCCGCCCGGACGAGACTCCAGCGGGTCACGTCCCTCGACGCGCACCGGGCCGCCCGGTCCGCGCCCACCGAGGCCGCGCGTCTGGCCGCCCGGGCCGCGGGTGACGCCGCCGCGGCCGCGTACCTGCACCCGATCGCGAAGGCCACCCAGGTCGGTCACATCCTGCGGGCGGCCGCCAACGCCGCGCGCGTCGCCGAACTGGAGGCCGGCGGCGACGAGGCCGTCGGGGATTCGCAGGTGGACCGGTCCCGACGGCTCGCCACGCCGGTGCTCGTCGACGTGCTCCGCCGCTATCCGCCGCTGACCGGCGGCGGCAGCCGGGTCGCCCGGCTGATGAGCACTCTGGACCACGACCTGCGCCAGGGCACCGCCGGGCCGGAGGCCGCGTCGTGATCCTGCCGAAGGTCCGCGATCCCCGGTTCACGACGATCCGCCGGGGCGGCACTCTCACCGACGAGCACCACCACCTGCTGGCGCTCTGGGCCGCCACCTGCGCCGAGCACGTCCTCGGCCTGTTCGAGGCGGTCCGGCCGGAGGACAGCCGTCCGCGCGAGGCGATCGAGCACACCCGGGCCTGGGTGCGGGGCGAGGTCAGGATGATGGAGGCGCGTGCGGCGGGCGGTCACGCCATGGGTGCGGCCCGGGACCTGCGCGGGGCGGCACGCAACGCCGCGTACGCCGCCGGTCAGGCCGCCGTCGTGGCCCACGTGGCCGCCCACGAACTCGGTGCCGCCGCGTACGCGATCAAGGCGGTACGCGCGGCGGCGCCCGCCGGTCTCGGCGAGGCGGCCGGGCGCGACGAGTGCCGGTGGCAGCGCGACCAGCTCCCGGCGGAGATCCGCGACCTGGTCCTGGACGACCAGCGCCTGCGCAACGACATCTGCTGGTCGGTCTTCGACTGCTGACGCCCGGCCGAGGGCTGCCGAGAAAGAGTCACCGGCGGCGGCAACCATGGCGTGCACAGGTGGCGTCTCGGAAGGCGTCACGCTGATGTACCACCTGACCCCAAGGACCGGCTCGTGTGGACCCTCTCCTGAATGAGTTCGACCTGTTCGTCCGAACTCGCACCCCCGCGTTACTGCGATCCGCCTACCTGCTGACCGGCGACCAGCATCTGGCCGAGGATCTCGTCCAGTCCGCCCTCGCCCGTACCCACCGTGCCTGGAACCGGTTGCACGAGACCGGCAACGCGGAGGCGTACACCCGGAAGACCATGTACCACCTGCAGGTCTCCTGGTGGCGGCGCCGCCGGGTGGCCGAGTCGATGCCGGGCGACATGCCCGAGCCGCGCGGAGGCGACTCGGCCCCCGACCACGCCCAGCAGACCACGCTCCGGCTGGCTCTCCGGGCCGCGCTGGCCCGGCTGTCCGCCAAGCAACGGGCCGTGCTGGTCCTGCGGTTCTTCGAGGACCGCACCGAATCCGAGGCCGCCGACCTGCTCGGCGTGACCGTCGGCACTGTCAAGAATCGTTAGAAGCTATGGTCGATGTTGCCGACACGAACGTCGATCTAGGGGGACGGTTCTGATGGTACGGCGTAAGGCCCGGTCGGGAAACCGGGGCCGGTTCGACAGCAAGGACGCGCTGCTGGCCGGTGGCGTAGAGGTGCGGGCGTTGCGGTATCAGCGCGCCAGTCAGGACAAGAAGGAGCAGGGCAAAAGCGTCCACGACCAGGGAGTGCTCAACCTGGCGGAGATCACGAAGCGGTCCTGGACCGACGCCGGGTCGTTCACCGACAACCACCGCTCGGCCAGCCGCCGCGCCACCAAGGAGCGAGAGCAGTTCGAGTTGCTGATCGAGCAGATCCGCGCGGGCAAGGGCGACGTGCTCGTGGTCTGGGAAATCTCCCGCAAGGAACGCGACCTCGCGGTGTTCGTGAAGATCCGGGACATGTGCCACGAGGTCGGTCTCAACTTTTGGCTGGTCGGCGGGGTGCTGTACGACCTGCGGGACAAGAACGACCGGATGATGCTCGGCTTCCAGGCGGTGCAGGCCGAGTGGATGGCCGACTCGATCCGCGACAACGTGCTGCGCGGCATCGTCGGCGCGGCCGAAGCGGGCCGCCCGCATGGGAAGATCACCTACGGGTACCGGCGGATCTACGACCAGCGCACGAAGGCGTTGCTGCGGCAGGAGCCGGACAGCGAGATCCGCACCGCGGTCGCCGCGGACGGGAGCGTCACCGAGTACTCGCACGCTCAGGTGGTGCGGGACAACTTCCGCAAGATCTCCGAAGGCATGCCCCTCACCGTCCGGGAGGCAGAACTCAACCGCCTCGGGATTCCTGCCTCGCAGGGCGGGATCTGGCGGCGCGGGATTCTGCGCAAGCAGGTGATGAACCCGGCCTACATCGGCAAGCGGGTGCTGCGCGGCGAGATCGTCGGCGACGGAATCTGGCCCGCCCTGGTCGAGGAGGAGACGTACTGGTCGGTGGTACGGATGCTGGGCGACCCGTCCCGCACGACCACGCGGCCCGCCCGCGCGGTGCATCTGCTGTCGTACCTGGTGCGCTGCGGCGTGTGTGACGGCCCGTTGTCGTCACAGCGGGTGAACCGGCACGGCTGGACCGGGCAGGTGTACTCCTGCCTGCACAAGCGCTGCGCCGCGGTGAAGGCCGAATTTCTCGACGAGTACGTGCAGCGCACGGTGGTGGCGTGGCTGGCCCGCCCCGACGTGCACGACATCCTCACCGCCGCCAGCGCCACCGACGAAGAGGTCGCCCACGCCCGCGCCGAAGCGCAACGCCTGCGGGGCGAGTTGGAGGACTGGCGCAAGCTCGGGGAGGAGGGCGAGGTCACCGCGATCGCCTACGCCCGCGCCGAGAAGGGCCTCCTGGCGCAGATCGCCGAGTACGAGCAACGCGCCGCCGACGCCGGGATCCCCGCCGTGCTGCGCGGACGCATCGGCGACCAAGCCGTGGAGGCCTGGCGGGAACTCGGTGACGACATTGCGGTCAAGCGGGAGATCATCCGCCTCGTCGCCGACATCAAACTCCTGCGCGCCGGGTTCAAGGGCGAACGCCGCACCTTCGGCCGCCACCGCCTCGACTGGCGGTGGAAGTTCGGCCCGCAAGACCAACAGGCGGCCTGAACTCGGCGAATGCTGAGCTGGGAGCCGTGATGGGTGACTTGACCTGCGGGAAGAGTTGAGCGTCGGTGGTGTCCGCCGCCCGCCCACCGAGGCGGGCGGCGTGATCCGTCGACGGAAGGTGTTCAGCTGTGCCCCGCGAACGACTCAGCACCCTGGCCGTGCTGCCCGACGATGTCACCGATCCGCTGCTGTGGCGGCTCGCCTTCGACGTCGCTTCCGCACACCAGCCCGACGAGCGCGGCGAGTGCCGCAACCTCCAGTGCCACGGGCAGCGCGGCATGTGCGCCGCCGCTCACGCCGCCCGCCGCGCGATGACCGCGGCGCGGGCACCGCGTATGACCGCGCCGCCCCCGCTACCTCCTCGGGGCCGCGCCACAGTTGTCGGCCCATCCAGTTTCGCCGGCTGGTTCACCGCACGCTCACCGGTCGAGGCGACACGCCCGACCAGCCGTCCGGAGGCGCTGCCGTGCTGGTCGGATTCGAGGCGTGCGGTGGCGTGAGCGGCCCCGGCCTCCGTTGACGGACAAACGCCGACCTCGCACATCCGGTGGGGCATCTTTGGCGAGATCCCGTCAGCGTGACCAGGTCATCAGTAGGCTCCGCTTGTGAACGACCTGCGGGTGTCCGACCGTGACCGGGAAGCCGTCATGGCCCGGCTCGGTACCGCTACCGCTGAGGGACGATTGACCCTCGCCGAGTTCGGCGATCGATCAGGGCAGGCCTATGCCGCGAAGACCTACGGCGAGCTGGAGGCTCTGGTCGCGGACCTGCCGCCGCCGCAGCCCGGGCACCGCAGTCCGGTTGTCGACTACACAGGTCCGATCCTGTCGCTCCTGGCGCTGGCCGCAGGCGTGATCTGGATGCCGCTGTTCCCGCACTTCGATTTCGGCGCGCTCCCCGGAGCCGCCGGCGTCGTGTTCGGCCTGTTCGCGATACGCGCAAGCGCTCACCCTCTCTGCCGCGCGGTGGCAGTCCTGGGAGTGGCGGGCGGCGCAGTTGGCATGGCTCTGCAAGTCGCCTGGATCGCCTTCCACGTGCTGATGTACCTGAAGGATTCAATGTTGTAGTACCTCGGCCACCGAGGCGCCGGCATGGCCAGGGGCGAGGACAGCAGGACTAGCCAAGCCAGTTTCCGGCATGACGTGTATCGGTTCATGCGGCTGATCAGGTCCATGCTGCGGTGATGGTGACGATGGCAGCGTCATCGCCGTCCGGGTCGCGGTGCACCGCTGCTCGATGGTCTGCGACGCGCAATGGATCAACGGTCCGCCGGAAGGTGCGACTTCCGCAGGTCGTTCAGCGTGATCGAGCGGCGGCCTGCGGCGATCGCCGCCTCGTACGCGGCGTTCAGCTGCTCCTGGGTCACCGTTGCCACGCGCTTCCCCCGGCAGTTGCACGCGACCGTACGCCGACCCCTTACTGAGGAGACTCCGGCTGGATCCCACTCGGCGACGAGCTTTTCGTACTTCGCGCGGTCGGCGGCAACGCCCTCCTCGAACCACAGCCCGTCGGTGAACGGTTGACCGGCCTCGTGGGCCATGAGGCGCACCTCGATCAGGTCTATCCGTGGCTCGGGCGGCTTCCGGTCCGCCGGGTCCGTGGTGTCGCCGACCACCGCGTCGCGACGCCGACGGGTGATCTTCATGCCCGGCACCCGGTGCGTGAGGCGCCCGCCGGGGTCCCCGTTCTGTGCCTCCAACGCGCCGAGCACCATCACGTGACCGTTGCCATCCCGCGTGAGCTCGGTGATGGGCCGGCCGCAACCGCCGTTGCCCCTGTCGTCGCACCGGACCTTGACGATTCCCGCGCCTGGGTTGCCCGTCACCATGGGGCAGAGGGTACTCTTGCCCGCAGAACTCCAGCCTGCGTCCGTGCAGCATGGACGGGTCTGCGGCCCGCCGCTCCGGGTTTCCGCTCTTTGGGCAGCGCCCAGCAGCGCTCCCAGGGAGCTTCACCATGCCCGGAAGCCGTTCCTCGCGCGACGCAGACCGCGATCCGAACCCGCGCGACGACCAGTCGCTGCGGCCTTCCCACGCCCGACTGATACTGCCCGCCACGGCCGGGACGATCCTAGCCGCATGGTTCACCGCAGCACTGCACAACACGTTGGTGCTCGTCACCGGCGCCATCCTGTTGGCGTCCGTGCTGTACGGGGTGGTGTATCCGGCGGTCTGGTCGAAGTGCCCCCGGCGCCGCCGGGCTGCCCGGCGGGTACTGCGCGCCTTGCTCCGCTGGACGCTCGGCCGGCTTTAGACCGTGAGGGGCGGCGGGCGGCATGGTGCCGGCCACCGCCATGACGCCAGAGGAGCGGCAGCAGCCGGTCACCGCGACGGCGGTCATGATCCACAGGTAGTGGTCAGGTGACCGGTGCCGCAGCGCCGATGCTGCTCGCGGATCGGATCAGTCTGGCGACGCTACGGCAGGCTGATCCGCGGCGAGCCGGTCATGGTGGCGGCACCCGGGCGGCCAGTCGGATGACGTCGACGGCTACAGCCAGCTCAGATATGACGCAAGTCACACAATCGCTGCGCGTGAGGCCTACTCAGTTCGCGGCGTTCCTCGTCTGGATTACGTCTTTTGCCGGGCTGACACTGCCGAGTAGGGCCGTACAGCGCCTCCTGGTAGCTGTCGAAGCGCGTGGACTTCAGGGAGCTGGATCGGCTTCTGGGGATGATCGATGCTGGTAGGAAGCGGCTCGTTCAGCGGTCCGGCTTTCCATACCGTGACCGCATGCCCGAGTTGATTCTGCCGACGATCCGCCTGCACGCCGCGTTCTTGCAGTGCCGCGATGACTGGGGGCCTGGCCTCCACGAGGACGGCTTCGGCCTGGGGTCCGACGCCGACGTGGACTCGCCCGAAGGCTTCGCCGCATGGGTGCGCGAGCGGGTCCGACTGACCCATCCGGTCAGCGACCCGTGCCCGGACGAACAGCACGCCTCACCCCGGTGGATCGTCGAGAACGGCCACGTACTCGGGGCAATCGCCCTCCGGCACCACATCGACGACGAGATCGGCCAGATCGGCTACGGCATCCGGCCGTCCGCCCGCCGCCGAGGACTAGCGAGTTGGGCACTCGGCGAGATGCTCACGGAGGCTCGCGTCGTCCTGGACCTGGAACGCGTCCTCATCTCTTGTCTGGCCGACAACATCGCGTCGGCCCGGACGATCGAACGCAACGGCGGCGTCCTCGAGGGCATCCGCGACACCGAGCACGGTCCAGTGCGGCGCTACTGGATCGTCTTCGACCGGTGATGGGTCACGCGTCGCGCACGGCGACCCCCGCTGGAGCTGGATCTAGGAGCTACTCGTCTTGGGGCAGGGCGACCCGGGAGGTGCGGACCGTGTTGGACGTGAAGCCGTACCGGGACGCACTCGCGCTGCCGGGTTGCGGCCCCTGCTGCTGGTCGCGATCCTGGCCAGGGTGCCGGTGGCGGCCACGGCGGTGGCGATGACGCTGCATGTACTCGATCTGGGCCGCGGTTACTTCGCCGCCGGACTGGTCGGGGCCGCTTTGACGGTCGGTTCGGCGCTCGGCGCACCGCTGCTCGGCCGGCTGGTCGACCGGCGTGGCCTGCGGCCGATGCTGCTGCTGACCACGGCGGTCTCGGCCCTGTTCTGGGCAACGGCGCCGGTCCTGCCGTATCCGTTGCTGCTCGGTGCCGCCTTCCTCGGCGGGCTGCTCACTCTCCCGGTCTTCTCGGTGGTCCGACAGTCGATCGCCGCGCTGGTCCCGCCGGCCCAGCGCCGTCAGGCGTACGCGCTGGATTCGATGTCGGTCGAGGTGAGCTTCATGGTCGGGCCGGCGGGGGCGGTGGCCCTGGCCACCAGTGTCTCGCCCACCCTGACCATGTACGCCGTCGGCGGAGGGATCGTGCTGGCCGGACTCACCCTGCTGGTCCTGAAACCGCCGACCCGGGCGAGTGACGAGGGGACGACGCAAGCGGAGATGCTGCCCCGGCGGAAGTGGATGACCCCACGGCTGATCGGGCTGCTCGCTGGTGGCGCGGCGGGCACGCTGGTGATCGCCGGCATCGATGTGTCCGGGGTGGCGGTGCTGCGTGACGCCGGTCAGGTCGACTGGACCGGTGTGGTGCTGGCGCTCTGGGCGTCGTGCTCGCTGGTTGGTGGTTTCATCTACGGTGCGCTTTCCCGTCCGGTGCCGTCGCTGACCCTTGCCGTGGTGCTCGGTCTGGTCACCATTCCGGTCGGTGTGGGCAGCGGACAGTGGTTGCTGCTGGCCCTGGTGCTGCTGCCGTCCGGGACGCTCACCGCGCCGACCGTAGCCGCCACCGCCGACGCGGTGAGCCGGCTGGTGCCGGCGAGCGTGCGGGGTGAGGCGATGGGCCTGCACGGCTCGGCGATGGTGGTGGGAGTGGCGCTCGGCGCCCCGCTGGCCGGGGCGGTGATCGATGCCACCGCGCCGGCCTGGGGCTTCGCCGCGACGGGCCTGCTCGGCGCGCTGATCGCGCTCGCGGCGCGACATCCCGGAGCCACCGACGGCGCGCCAAAGGACTCGCCGACATCCGACGTCCAGTCGAACCCTCTCCGCGTCCGTTCCCTACAGCGCCACGAGGGCGACAACCACTGCGGCCCAGGTGCCTATGAGCGCCAGCATCGCGAGCCAAAACATCCACCGCCCGGACTTGCGCGACGCGTCCGCCTCCCCTTTGAAGTGCGACATCTGCTGGACCGCGACGTCGCGGTGCTCGGCAGAAACACGCACCATCTCCGACATGCGCTCAGAAACCTCCAGCAATGCCTGAAGGGTCTGCTGCGGCGTCTCGTCGATCTCCCACTCTTCGGCTTCGGGCATCTCCCGCATAGTCGGAACAGGGGGACCCGCCTGCTCCGCTGCGGTGGGAAGTAACTTGACGTTCGGCGCAGTGAACAGATTGCCAAGGTTAGGCTTTAGCGCTGCTGCGAGATTCTCACTGATGCGGCGTAACTGATCCCCGTACACCGAGCTGACGATGCTGCCCAGCCTCTTGTTGATGTGGAGCATGGCAGCCTTCGCCGCCTCATGGTCGGGGTGGTCCGTATCGGCTTCAGCTTCCTCGATCTCATCAAGGGTCATCTGCATGCCGCGGTCGACGAGCGGGTCCCCGGTGGGCACATGCTTGATGTCATCGAGATTGATGACCTCGCGTCGATCCCTGTCGCTGTCTGTCGTCGTAGGTTCTTGCTCGTCGGTCATGCCGAAGATGTTCGCATTTTCGGGTACAGGCCCGACGCAAGGGCATGCCGCGATTCGGGCGACGGCCCACGTCCACCGGCTACTCATCGTGAGCAACGGACGTGCGTCGCCGGAGCGACCGGGCGCCACAAGGTCCCCCAGCACCACTCGCCAGGCCTCTGCACATTTGGCGTACCTGGCTCTGCATCCGAACCCGTACGCCGACAACTGGCCGCGCTCGGCCTGCTGGCGGCGGCGCAAGCGCTGGCGTCGGCCGGCGGGCCAGCCGTTCAAGGGGCATGCCTTCGGCGGGGGCCAGACGACTCCAAGATGGAGTTGCCTAACGGTTCCGGTTCGTGGGTGGCGGGATGGCAGGCAGTGGCGGTTTGCTGCTGCGCGCTCTACGTCAGATCAACAACTGGGATGGGCGGTGGCAGCTCCGGGTATTCGCCCAAGCCGTAGCGGAGGCGGTGGTTCAGGTCATTGATCGCCTGCCGGAAGGCTCGTTCGTCGGCCCCGGGATCGAGAAGGCCCTTCTGAGTAAATCGGTGGCGGAGCCTGTCGGCCAGGTACTGGGTCATGTCGCCATTGCCCATCAACGAGCCTTCGAGCTCGGCCAGGACGCCGATGAGCACGGAGAGATCGCGGCTGAACACCGGGTTCGGTGCCACCTGGTCTGATGCGTCATCCACTGCCCGATGCTGCGCCTTCCCCGGAGGTGACACAAGGACCCCGGCCCGTCGGCGTGCGCCAACGTGCATGTGGCGGTGATCATCGGCAAAGAGCGGTCAACGACGGACCACGACGATCGGGGCAGCAGGGGTGCCATGAGCAAGATCTCCACCCGCGTTTCCGCTGGTGGGTCTCGGTAGCCGGCGAAAGGCTATGGGGCCAGGGGCGGGGCCGAACCGCCGACCTTCCGATTTTCAGTCGGACGTCCCGATCGCCGACAGAAGCAGATCCGTGACCTTCGCGGGTTGCGTGACCATCGCCAGGTGATCGCCGTCCATGCGCCGGACCAGGTAGCCGCCTTCTTCCGCCTGCTCTGCCGTGGACCCGTATGCAGCGCTCAGTTGGATGTAGATCCGCCTGGCGGAGTTCCACGCCGCACCTGGCACGGGCAGCACCTCGGAAGCGAGCTTCCACGGCAGCTCGGGCAAGTCGCGCAGTACATGGCGCCGGTGGTCGGGGTCGGGTAGGAGATCGGCAAGGGAGGTGGTGGGGAACCAGGTATGCCAGGTCGGCAGCCGACCCGAGACCGCCATCTCCCGCAGCCACGTGGCCCGCTCCCGCGGTAGTGACCCAACCCAGCTGGCGCCGGGGTGCGGCAGGCGGGCGTCGAGGAAGACGACGTCTAGCCGGTGGCTGCCGACTGCGTCGGCGGTGCCGGGCAGGTAGGGACCTGCGCGGCTATGACCGACGACGGTAAGTGCGCCGGGGGCGATGCTGGTTGCCGCTTCCGCGCAGACCGCCGCGTGGAAGGACGGTGCCTCGACTAAGGGACGAAGGTTCAGTACCGCCGTGCGCCACCCGGCTGCTTCGAGGTGTGGCCGCAGGGCGTCCCACATCGCCGAGGTGAGGAGCGGACTGTGGACAAGGAGCATCGTCGGTTCGGCGTGCACAGTCCCATTGTTGGCTGTACAGCCAACCGTACAGCCAAGCCAACAGACCTAGCCGGCCATACGTCGACGCGAGCCGAGGGAACGAGCAGGTCAGTCGCAGTATCCGACGCCGGCTGACAGCAGTCTTGATCTTCCAACCCCAACCCCAACCCCAACCCAAAGCCGCCACAGCCGGCTAGACGCTGAGGTGAGGCCCGGCGAGCGCCGCTAACCCCAACAGCCAGGCCCACATTCGGACGCTCGCATCTCAACATGTGGACCGGTCGGGGAAATCTTTTGCCCACGTGGAGTGGACGAGCCGGCACAACGACGGACGCAGGCGGACTCGTTAGCACTTAATCGGACCGTTGGCAAGACTCGGTGGCGATCCGTCGCGAATCGGGGGTTGACTCCGTCAGATTCCCGGGGCGTAATGGAAATACGTTCCCGCAGCGCCGACCGGCGCGGTCGGCCACACATGCAGCGGGCAGGCACCCCACCGGGGGTGCCTGCCGTTGTTCGTGCCGACGCCGCGCAAGGGGCGTGCAGAGATGGGAGGCCCCCGCATGAAGGACCGTTCGTCGGCGAGTTGAGCCGCCGTACCACACCACCTGAGCGCTGCTGTGGCGCTGCCGGTGGTGAGTGTTGATCCTCTGTGGCTCGGCTAGGCCGCCTGCCCTGTGCCCGCCCGTGTTGACCAGAGCCTGCTGTGCGGGTTGTGGCGACGCCTGCTGCCCTGATGCCTGCCCCTGCGCGGGGTCTGGCGTGTTCGTTGACTCGACCATAGTGACGTTTGTCGTCCCCCGCATGCGCGAGGGGTCCGCCCGGCCGGGCGTCACCCGGCAGGGTCGCGCCTGCCCGGGAACTGACCGCAAGCCGGGCAGGCGCGGCCTGGGACGGAACCCTAACCACCTGAACCACACCCTTCAACCACTTCTTCCGGGAGCAGAACGTGACCTCAACCAACAACTGCACGGAGGCGGCTGCCGCCGCGGCCCGCCTCTACACGACAACGCTGAACGCGGCCGTGCACTCGCGGCCTGGAGCCAGGTGGTGGGCCGTTGGCGACACCTGACCGACGGCGTCCCGGCCCACCTGTCCGTCCGGGCGCGGGGCGGGGGCGGTGGGAGGACCGCGTCCAGGTGTCGATCATGTTGTTGATCGGTGGTGCGGCCGGCGCGGCGTCGTTCACGCACGTGCATGACGTCGCCGCTGGGCATGGGCAGCCGGGTTGGCTGGCCTGGGCCGACGCGGTCGTGCTGGAGTTGATGTCGATCGCCGCTGGTCTCGAGTTGCGTCGCAAGCGGCGCGTGGGCACGAGTGTCGTCTTCCCTGCCGCGGTGCTCGTGGTGGCGGTGTCGCTGTCGCTGGCCGCGCAGGTGGTGGAGGCGGAGGCATCGGTGATCGGCTGGATCGCCGCCGCCCTCCCGGCCCTGGGCTTTCTGGCGATGGTGAAGATCGCACTTGGCCGCGCCGACCCTACCCCACCCCGCCCGACCGGCCAGCCAGTGCCGGCTGAGTCCGGACCGCCGCTGACTGTCGAAGCGTCGGTCCCGAACATCCACCCGCCGGTCCCCGTCACCGCCACCGCGGTCCCGGACTCCACGGCGGCGGTCCCCGCCGTCGCGGACCAACCACCGGCGGTCCTGGACCGCCCGGACCACGAGGCGTCGACGAACGAGGGCGGTCCGGAGGTTGCCGCGTTGGTCCCGGCCGCCCGGACCGCCGTCCGCGCCCTCACCGCCGAAGGCACACCGCTGTCCCGCAAGGCCCTCGCACACCAGCTCCGCGCGGACGGGCACCAGCTGTCCAACGCCACCGCCTCCGCGCTCGTGCGCGTCCTGCGCGCCGAGACCACTGCACCCGCACCGGATCTGTCACCGCCGGAGGCCGCGTGACAGAACGTCGACGCCATGCCGCCTGTCAGACCGGCTCACCGCTGTCAGTCCCGTGCCTGTCAGGAGACCCGGCAGTTGACACCACCTGACCAGACCTGTCAGCGCGTGCCCGCCCGCCCAGCGGCCGGCGCCGCACCGCACACCCACTCACCTCTACCTGACCTTGGAGCAGCAATAATGATGCCGCAGTACAACGCTCACCTTCGTCGATTGTCCCGTCACCGGCGAGACTCACATCCACTCCCGCCTGCTTCTCACCGCGGACCCGGTGTGTCCGGCGGTGTAGGGGTCAGCGCGGATCTCCGTTCTACCGTCCGTCTTGATCCTGACCCCCAACCTGACCCCCCACAGCCGCTCACAGCCCAGGTCAACCCCGCTGTCAGCAGTGCGGGACCGCTCCAGACAGACCCTCCAGTCTCGGGTCTCCCCCCAGGGGCTTGTGCCCATGGGTAAACACCTACCGACCGCGGATCCGCTGCTGCGCCTGCAGGCCAGCATCACCGCCCGCGACGACCGGCTCCTCGACTGGCTCTACGACCACGGCGTGCTCACCACAGATCAGATCGCCGCCGCTCTGTTCCCGTCCCTGGACTTCACCCAACGCCGCCTGCGCCGCCTCACCGCCCTGCGAGCGGTGGACCGGTTCCGGCCCAACAAGGCCGACGGCGGCTCCCACCCGTACCACTACGTCCTGGACCAGCTCGGCTACGACCACGTCCACGCCCAACGCGGACTCGGCCGGCCCCGCCGGGACCAGGCCCGCCGCCGCAAACAGTCCCTCACCTCCCGGCCGGACCTGCCGCACCTGCTCGGCGGCAACCAGGTCTTCATCGACCTCGCCGCCCACGCCCGCACCCACCCCGACACCGAGCTGGTCCGCTGGCAGCCCGCGTCGGCCTACCACGAACCCGGCACCCTCTACCGCGAAGGCGGCGACCCGCAGATCATCGTCGCCGGAGCGATCGGGTTTCCCCGACCGGACGGCGCCGGGGTGTGGACCGAGGACGGACGGTCCGTGCCGTTCTTCCTCGAGTACGACACCGGGCTCGAACACCTGCACATCCTCATCGACAAGGTCATCAAGTACGAGCGGCTGTACACGATGAGCACCTGGGCGTGGCCGGTGCTGTTCCACCTCCCCTCCGCCCGCCGGGAGGCGAACCTGCACCACCGGATCGCCGGCATCGGCCTGGAATCGGTCGTCGCCACCACCACCGCCGTCCTGCGCGGCGCACTCGCCGCCAGCCCCGCACATCAGGTCTGGCAACTGGTCGACCGCAGCGGCCGTCACCGCCTCATCGACCTGCCCTACACCGACACCCGCCACGACAACGAGTTCCTTACCCACACCGCCCCCGACCAGGAAGACCGGGCCGCCTGATGCGGCCGGAGCGAAACGGACGGCGCGTCGGGGCGGCCCACGCGCCGCCACGCCGCCGAACCCGCCCCGCCCGCCCCAACCCCGGGGCAGCCGTCACCGCCCGCCCTGCGGCCCTCACCGAGGCGACCAGGCCGGGCTACGCGCCGGGCGGCAGCGGAGCGGCGGTGCCCGGAAGCGGTCACCGTCTGTCGCCGGACGCTGTTCGGTGACGGACGGTGAGACCGCCCTGCCCACTCACACCAGCGGCGCCGCTGTGAGTCGCTGTGAGTGGCGAACGTCTTCACTTCCACGGCCACCGGAGCTACAGTCCGCGGCCCTTCACCGACACCGACTTCGCCGTCGCCCCTGACCGGCGCGGTCCGGCGATCGATTCCAGAGAGTTCCTACCAACGCGAAGGAGACGCCCATGGCCCCACACCACGTCCTCACGCCACGAGCCGTCCTGGGAGGGACATGGCCACCCGCCGTGACCAGACATCACGCGCGAACACACCACACCCGTCGCCGCCGACCCCGCCCACGCGGACAACCGACGGCGAGGCCCCGACCGCACACCCCGACACCGACCCCCCGGTCCTGCCGGGAACGCTGTCGATGGCCCGCTACCTGACCGACCCCGCCACCGAAACCGAGATCCAAGCCCTCGCCGCCGAAGCCGGCCTGCCCACCGTCGACCAAGCCGCCACACTCGCCCGCCTGCTCCGCCTGCACCAAACCGCACCGCCACGCGCCGCGTGACCTGCGCCCGCCCGCATCGGGCGGGCGCAGCCCTCTTCATCCGAATGTCGGCCGAGTGAGGATCCATCGCCTGGGCGACCTACGCCGCGCGGTGACACGACGATGGGGGTCGTGGACACCCCACGCCGAGGCGAGAACGCCTACTACCTGCCGCCGGAACTCCGCGACCAGGAGATCGCACCCGAGCAACAGCCCCGGTCTGGCTACGGCACCGTCTACGTGCACAAAGGCCGGGACCTGCACCGGCGTGTCGTCTGGGCCGCCACCTGGGTCGACGAGATCAACGGCCACTCCGCAGGCATCGACCAGGTCGAGGGCACCCGCGAAACCGTTCTCGCCTGGGCCGCTCCCGGCCCGCCGCCGCGCACCTGATGCCCGCCGCCGGCGGCCCGGGATGGGTGCCGCTGCCCGGTACCGACGACGGCATCGACCTGCCACCCCTCGCCGACTGACGCCGCCGGCTCCTCGCGGTCAGACGCCACGCCGACGCGCAGAGTAACCTTCAGTCGTCACCCAGCACTCGGCCGCGTCTCACAACCCCCTCCCTTTGGCGGCGAAGTGCGGAGCGAGGAATCATGGACCTGACGATCACCACCAGCGGCGAGGGCCCGCTCGTGCGCCTGAGCTTGACCGGCCGCCTCAGCGCAGCCAGCAGCGGGCTCGTGTACGACGCCGTGCTCGCCGCGCTGCGCGTCGACACCGTCAGGGACGTCGACCTCGACCTCACCGGCCTCGACCGCTTCGATGCCGCCGCTACCAGCACGCTGGTGGCCTGCCACCGGGCCGTACACGTCCGCAGCGGCACCCTGCGGCTGACCAACATCCCGCCCGCGGTCCGGCGGCAACTGTTCACCGCCGGCCTGCTTGGCCTACTCGACGGAGACGCGAGGATTGCGAAGGCCCCGGCCCAGCCCGCTTCTTAGGCCAGCGCAGCTTGCCTGCTGAGCCGGGCCGTCGAGGCGAAGCTCCGCAGGGATGCCGCTGGTCCAGCCCCCGGCCGGAGCCCCATGACCAGCTCTGGTATCGGTCGCCATCAGGGCGTCAGAGGCGGAATACCACACGGCGGACGGTCAGGCCGGCCTCGTTGATGAAGGCCGCCGTGCAGCGGGCACCGCAGCTGGCGTAGAAGCCGATGGCGGATTCCCGTGCCTCTGCCCAGAGAAGAGGCTGGCCGGCCGCACGCGCTCGGTCTGCTACGGCTGCCAGTAATCGGCGGCCGTGCCCCTGCCGCTGGTAGCGGCCGTTCACCGCCATGCCGAAGAAGTATCGGGCTGACGTCTCAGGTTCGTCTGGGTAGGGCCACGGGGCGTGGGAGACCACGGCGGCGGTTACATGGCCATCTAGCAGCGCCAAATGGTCCGCATCATCCCCGGGTATCCGTGTCTCGGACGGTACCCGCCAACCCAGTTCCCGGCGCCTCAGTGCGAAGGTCATCTGCGCCTGAACCTCAACAAGGTCCATGCCTAAGGCTATGCGCGCCTAACAGAACTGCGCGACGTTCTGACCTGGTTGGCGCCCGGACGGGCCGGGCGGCACGGTCGGCCCAGAGCGAGGGCTGTCGGTAGTGTGGAGCTGGCGCCCTGCGTCGATCAAACCCGATGACGGCCCACCGTAAACTCGATCATATGAGCGAACTGTTCGACCTGGCGTTCGCACGACTCGACCGCGCCGAGAGCCGGCGCACCGAGTTTTGCGGCGTCTTGGGCGTCCTACCTCGACGGGCACCCGTGGGATGCCGAACTGGTCACGGCTTCGACGACACGTTCGAAACCATCGTCAAGGCGCACGAGCCCGACAGCACTAACCTCGGCCGTTGACTCAGCCGAGCTCCCCCGGCAGGTGCGGTGTTGCGATGCTGTCGCCCGCGCCGAGCGATCTCAGATGGGCGTTGAGCTGGTTGCGGATGAGCGGGCCGGCCGGGTGGCGCCGGAACGTCGAGCCGGTCGTGGGTGTACGGGCGCAGCGTGGGGCGGTGCCGAACCAGTTCCTGCGGTGAAGCGATTCCGTCGACGGCGACCACATCGTGCGCTGACGAGGTAGGGGACGTCAGGTGTCCACCCGGAGCCACCCTGGCGGAGGTTGTGTCGATGGCGAAGGACTTGCCTCCTTAGGTCACGGTGAGGTGATGGTGAACCGGTAGCGGACGCCGTCGCCGACTGGCCGGTAGACGCCGCTGTGAGCTGGGTCGAACGGGTTGGGTAGAAGATGGATCCGCCGCTCGGCGGCTCCGAAGACGTTTGTGATGAAGAGGATTGTGTAGCGTTCGTTCTTTCTTAGGCCCCGTGCTCGGGTGATCTCCGCCGGGGTGAGCAGGAACTCGGATGCTTCGCTTTCGGTTGCTTTGACCTCGAACATCAGACGCCGGCGGCCCTGCTCGACCAGGATGTCGTATCCGAGGGTGTCGTCCCCGCCGTCGTCGCCGAGCAGTTGGTTGCGATAGCCGGAATGCCAGCACTGCAGCTCGTTCAGGCCGGGGTAGCGCTCCTTGAGCCACTCCAGCGCCGCGATCTCGCCGGCCAGACCGATTGCAGCCAATTTGGCCTCTGGCGGCCGGCTCTGGCGGGCGGCGGTCGTCCCGGGGCCGCCCCACCCGGGTGCACGGCGCGACGGGCGTGCGGCGGCCTCCAGTGAGGTGCGACCGTTGGCGGCGCGGAACTCGGGCGTGATGCTCGCCCGAACGGCCGTGGCGATCTGTGCGTAGTTCGTCTCGTCGGCTACCAGCCGAACTCCGTCAATCTGGACGGTCCGACGTTCCAGCTCGCGGCGGTCGTGGATCTCCCGCTGTTGCTTTCGGGCCAGGTCGAGGGCGTCGGCGGGCAGGCCGAGCGTGCCCAGGTCGGTGGAGCGCGGCATGTCGGCCGGCCAGCGTTTGGTGTCTGCTGCCCAGGCCAGCAAGCGGTCCGCGTCGACTGGCTCGAAGTCCAGGATGCCTGCGCTACTAGCCGCGTCGGCGACCGCGGTTGGCTCACCCGGCAGGCCGGACGGGGTAAGGCCGCGATGGGTCTCGTACGCCCGGACGGCCCGGGCGGCATCGGTGGCCCAGTTCAGTGCTGCAGTGCGATTGACAATCCGTAGCCGGTCGAGCGGTTCGAGCCCGGAACTAACGCCGAGATCATCGGCGCCGGACGCGGCCAGCCAGGCGTTGACTCGCTTGATCATCTGGGCGACGGGGACGGCGGGATAGTAGTCCAGTGCCCAATCCGGATCGGGGCCGAGGTTTGCCAGCGTTCGGTGCGCGACGTATCGGTCCAGCGGGCGGCCGGCCCGAAAGTCGGCGAGGAAGGCCGCCCGCAGGGCATCGAGGATCGGCCCGGTGCGCTCGGCGACGAAGGCCCGGAACTGCTGGGCGATCCCCTCCGGGTCGGTCAGAGGATGGTACGGCGCCCCGAGCGCCCGAATCGCCGCGTTCAACGGGCGCAGTTCGATACCCAGCAACCGCCGAGCCGCGTCCAGGCCCTCGGCGGCGGCCTGGAGCAGGGCGTCCGGCGTGGCCGTGGCGTCGCTGCGGTCGCACAGCCATGCCGCGATCTCGCCGGGGGTGGCTGCCGTGTCGTCGCCGTCCAGATCGTGCGCGCGGGCCGGGTCGAGGGCGGCGACCAGCGGGACGAGAACCTCGAGGGTGACCTCGTCGGGCCGGCGGATCGCGGCGCGCACCTCCTCCACCCTGGCGACCGGTTCGCCGAGTACGTCGGCGATCGCGGCCGGCGACGGGGACTGGTCGGGTCCGTAGCCGTCTCGGGCCAGCTCGATCAGGGCGAGCCGGAGGGACTCGTCCAGCGACGGATGACCGAGCAGTTCGCCGACGGCTGGGGCGGCGCATTCCAGTAGCCGCTGGCGGTCGGGCGAGCGCAGCAGCAGGACAGTTGGATGGGTGTCGTCTGGCACGGCCAAGTGCCGCGCCTCGATCGTATTACCGCCGAAGCCCGCCTCGATCCGGTCGGCCTCTACGACTCGGATCCGGCGGAGCATGGTGTTCGCCCGGCGCAGCACGTCCGTCCGACTGGCCCGGACGCTGCGCCCCCGCAGGTCGATCACCGCGGCAACCAGGTCAGCGAACCAGTCCTGGTCCGGCTGCACCAGCAGCGGCGGCGCGTCCGACGGGGTGAACGGGATGCCGTCGACGGTCACCGCCGGGTGCACGCCGGAGACCCGCTGCACCCGAGCGCCGAACGCCGCGACCAGCCGGTCGGCGACGGCGGACGCCTCCGGGCGGCGCAGGCGGAGCACCGGGAGTCCGCACTGCTCGAGCATCCGGAGTCGTTGCCGCTCGTCCGTGTCCTGCACGAACACAGGATCGGTCGCCGTCTCGGCGGCGAGATCGATCACGTCGATGGTGGTGCCGCGGGTGACGACCAGCGGTGCCCGGCTCTGGTGGTCGAGCGGCGTCCCGGCGGAGCGCTGGCGGATGAAGTCCGTCCAGGCATCCTCGTACGCGTTGCGGAACGGGGGCACCACCGTGTCCGGCACGTGCCCGGTCTCGAGCAGTTGGGCCAGCAGGAGGACTCGGTCGGCCGCGGTGGCCGGGTCGTCCCAGGTGCGGATGCCGAGGCGGGTAGCTCGTGCCTCAGCGACCGGGCGGGCGTGGATCAGGCTGCGGACCCGGGACGCGATGACGGCGGCGAACGGCAGCGCGTCCCCCCGATCCGACCAGGCCTCGCGGGCCTTGCGATAGGTGATGGTGCTGCGGTCGCGCGGGGCGGTGACCGGCAGCCAGTCCGCTTCACTCAGGAAGGCCGCGGCCGGAGTCGGCAGATCGAAGGCGTCCGCGCCGTCGTTGTGCCGCCGCACCGTCACCGTGAGCGTCTCGTCAGGCCAGGTGGCGAGACCGTGGGCGATCAGCCGCGCGTACGCCATCCGGGCGGGACCGGGAAAGCGCGCGTGGTCGTCCTGGCCGGCCAGACGATAGAGCGGGCTTCGGCTGAGGTATGTGGTCTGCGGCCGGCGTCCCTGCGGCCGTGCGCGCCCGGTCGCCCGGCGCCAAAGCTTCCCGGTCTCGGCGGTCAAGGCGCGCGGGAGGGTGAAGTAATTGCCCATGAAGGCGTCGCCGCGCCCGTTCAGCAGCGAATCCGGCACCGGATCTGGGACCAGGCCGGCCCGCACGCCGATGTGCGCGAGGAGCTCCCGCCACCGCTCCCGGGGGTGGCCGGAGAACGGCGGAGCGCCCGGCCCGGCGAGGATGCGGCGCCGCAGGGCGGCCATCTCGGGGAACTCTTCGGCGGTGTGGCGCAGCAGGTCGTCGAGCAGCGCGGGCTCAGGGCCGCCCCAGTCCTTGGACAGGTGGGCCTCAGCCGCCGGGAGCCAATCGCCGTCGCGGCACGGCACGCGCAGACCCATCTCGCGGATCTCGCGCCAGGGTGGATCGGCGAGGCCAGTCGCGAAATGGTACGTCCACAGCAGCACATCGGCGGCCAGCTCCGGCCTGCGCTTCAGCTCTTCCCCGATGGTCCGGAGCAGCGTGGCGGCCCGGTACTCCCGGACCAGACCGGCTTCCAGCAGCGTGCGGCCGGGTCGCTTGGTGATGACGCTTCCGGTGCGGGTGTTCCAGGGCAGCGCCGACGAGACGTAGAACAGCCGGTGGCGCAGCGACTCCGGCGGCTTGAGGTCATCGCCGGCGGCATCCGGCGCGTCGGCGTCCGAGCGCGGGGAGAAGAACGCGGTCGGGCCGCCGCGGTCGCTGTTGCAGGCGCGCAGCCGGCCGTCGTCATCGATCAGGATCGTACGGCCGCGCAGGACCGTACGCTGCCGCACCGCGCCGGCCAGGTCGTCGTAGAAGGCCATCCAGGCGTCTGCGTCGAACGGCGCCGAGGCCAGGCCCTCGGCGATGCGCTCCGCCCAGGCGGCGATCTCCTCATCCGGCGCGGTCAGAGTCCGGCCGGCGAGCGTCCGGGCGGTCGCGCCGATGCTGGCCCGGCGTCTCTTCGACAGTGAGGCCGGGAGCAACGGGACGCGCGCGCGTCGGGCCAGCCCTTCGGTTGTCAGCACCTTGCGCCCGCCGCCATCCCAGGCGAAAACCTGCGACAGCGAGGATCGTGCGCCCGAGTCACCCTCGATCGGCACCACAGGCACGGTAGCGGCGTCGTGGCCGAGGGCGCCGAACGCGTCCCGCAGCCGCCCGGCGTCCTCGGCCGTCCAGGAGAGCAGGTCGGCCAGGGTGTCCACATCGATCGGCACGTCGCCACTGCGCGCCGCGAGCAGCAGCCGGGCGCACAACATCGCGACCTCCTTGAGCAAGGTGTCGTTCAGCGGCACTGACTGCTCGAGACCGACCCTGGCAAGCTTGGCGAAGAACGGCGCGTTGACGTGCGCGGCCAGCGGCGCCCGAGCGTCCCGCCCCATCGGCAAGTGGGTGTAGAGGCGGTGGTCGTCGGGCTCGTCGCCGAGGGTCGCGGCGATCGACACGTGGGCGTCGCCGCGCCAGTCCCGCCAGCCCTCGCTAATGTGGTCGCCCTCGATGCTCCGCCGGATCGCCTCGGCCAGCGTCGCCTCGGGGACCAGCTTGTCGGCCACGAAGTACCGACCTGCCGGGCCCAGATCCACGATCGATGCCGAGACCCCGCCGTCGAAGCCGGCCAGCGGCGTCTCGCGTCGACGCAGGGTCTCGCGGACCGGCTGAAGGCCGCCGATCTCGACGGTCAGCTCGGCGATCCGGCGCAAGAACAGCAGCGTCGGCGGTGTCCCGCCAAGCAGGCGCATCTGCGCCATCGCGTCCGCGCAGGCGTCGTCGCTCTTGAGTGGCAGTCGCACTACTGTGGCGTACCCCTCGGCAAGCAGCCCGGTCACCGCCGCCGGCCGGTGCGGCTGAGGGAGTGGCAGACACAGGTGGAAGACATCGCGTTCGATATCGGCGACGTCGCCGGCGATGTCGGGGCCGACGATGCCGATCAGCTGCTCGCACAGCTCCGGTCCTGTGGCGAAGCGGAAAGAGTAGGCCTCGTCAAAATCCGCCGCGGTCGAATAGACCTCGGGCGAGCGGGACAGCTGCAGGACCGATTTGAACCCGATGCCCTTGTTGCCGATGCCCTCGTCAGGCCGCTTGTCCGACCGGGCAACGTCGCTGATCGCGTCGAAGTTGCTGTCGCCGAAGCCGTTGCCGGTGTTCGCCACGTACAGCACGCCGTGCTCGCCCTCGTCGGGATCGAGCCGGACCAGGATCCGTCCGGTCCGCTCTCCGCCGTCCTGTGCGTCGTGTGCGTTCTGCACCAGCTCGACCACGGCCCGGTGCTCGTAATCGCGGACCGCCTGCTCGGTCAGGTTCTTCAAGCCCCGGGCCGGGTTCCAATCGTCCTTGGAACGCAGGTACGACCGGATGCGGCCACGCGTGGTGTCCTCGATTCGGCGCTGGCGGAATCCGGTCGAGGCAGGCTGGACCTGAGTCACACCTTGAGCATGTCACCCAGGTGCGACAGAGGCGACGGTGCGGCACGGCGGGGGCGATCCCTGGTGTTTCAAAACGGGCACCGAACTCCTCAACGATGCGTAGGTGCGCCGCCACATCGCTGCGTGAGGTCCCTCTATAACTCCGAGGGATGCCCTCGAACGGAACGCGTCGTAGACAGACGACAGCGGCGGGCATTCTCAGCTGCAGCTCCTATGGTCCACCCCAGCCGCAACCCGCCAGGCGTGGGCCGCGTCAGCATCACGCAGGCCGGGCCTTGTTTCACCTGCTTGCGGCGACGACGATCAGGGCGAGGCAGCCGATGAGGAGTGTGATTCCGCCGAACATGGCATAGGGCCACCACTGGCCGGACTCCGGGGGTGCGGCCTGGGGCGGGGGGTAGGGCAGGTGCCAGCCTGGCGGTGGGGTCGATGGGTGGTTGCCGGCGGGCGGCGGCCATTCGGGTGGGGTGGGTCGCGCGGGTGGCGGGGCCATGGCCTTCTCCGGGGGTTGCGGTCGTGGGGGCCCGGGCGGACTCCGGGATCCGAGGGGGCGCGGGGAGTTCCGCCCGGGCCGGGCAGGCCGCGCACCCCGGCCTCCCACCATCTGGCGCTGCGCCGGGTGCCGGCGTTACATGGCGCGGCCCGCCGCTGTTGAGCCGGGTATCGAGGTGAGGGGTGCCTGTCGGTGGGGCGTGTATTTGCTGTTCAGCAAGGGTCGCGGAATCGTCGTGGCTGGGTACCCTGCCTCGCATGAGCGACGACCGGCAGCCCCCTGGGTGGGATGGCGGCGCGCGGGGGCCTGGCACCGTCGAGCTGGCGCTGATGTCGCAGGATTTCACCGCCGCCACGGTCACCGAGGTGCGGCACGCGCTCGAGGCGCTGGTGTCGGCGGTGGGGATGCCGCAGGACGCCGGCTACGACTTCGTTCTCGCCGTGCACGAGTTGGTCGCCAACGCGGTGCGCCACGGCGGCGGCCACGGGCACGTCGAGCTGCGCCGCCGGGACGACGTGTTGGTCTGCGAGGTCAGTGACCACGGCCCTGCGGTTGGCAGCATGCCGGTGCGGTTACCGGCAGCAGATGTGGCCGGGGGCCGAGGGCTGTGGCTGGCCGACGAGTTGACCGGGGGGTTGACGCTGCACCGTCGGCCCGACGGCATGACCGCCTCGGTGACCGCTCGCCTCTCGCCGGCTGCGGGCAGGACGATGCCCCCGGTGGCAGGTGACGAGGCGAGCGAGGCTTACCTCAGGGAGCGAGCGAAGGACGGCGAGCGATGATGCCCACCCCCACATGGCAGCACACGGTGCGCGTCGAGCACGGCCACCGTGTCGTCACGCTGTCCGGGGAGATCGACCTCAACGCTGCCGCCGGACTGCTGAGCCTCCTCGAGGAGACGATCAACAACGCTGACCTGGTCGAGGTCGACGTCCAGGCGGTGGAGTTCATCGACTCGACCGTCATCAGTGCTCTGATCACCGCCCGGAACACGGCCAGGGCGGCCGGCCGCCGACTCGTTCTGGTCAACCCCACCGGCCGCGTCCGCCGCACTCTCGAGATCACCGGCGTACTGGACACCCTGTCTGCCGAGGACGACCAGGGCGATCTCGGCGCTGGTCGATAAGGCCGTCTCGCCCCGAGTGGCGGTGACCTCGACGCCCGTGCCGGATGCGGCTAACGCCCAAGGCACACCGTCGGTGATCTTCAAGATGCGACAACCCTCCATGATCGTGTTGACCTGGCCCTTCCGGTCGAACGCCTCGGTCGGGCATCATGGTGCCGTCCACCCTTCGCGCACTGCCGAGAATAGGATTGCGAGGGACGCGATGGCTCCTGAGACCGCTACATCCGTTGCCACACAGGGAGATTTGGCCGAGGAGTTGCGTGAGCACCGGCCTGAGCACCCGGCCCTTGCCCGCCTCCACCAGAGGATGGTCGACTCGGAGGATCAGCAGATCACGAGCTATGACCGGATGCATCACCGGCACAACCGATCCTGAAAGATAGGCTGATCAAGCCACCATGGACAGTCTGACAGAGCCCGAGCCGCTGGTGGCTAACGGTCAGCCGATCCGGTTCACGTCGTTCCTGGTCAAGGTCGCGTCGCGGTGCAACATCAAGTGCGACTACTGCTACATGTATGAGCATCAGGATCAGGGTTGGCGGGACCAGCCGCATGTGATGAGCGCGGAGACGCGCCGCAGGGTCGCCGGACGGCTCGGCGAGTACGCCATCGCGACCGGGCTGGACCGGATGTTGGTCATCTTCCACGGCGGAGAGCCGCTGCTCGCGGGAGCGTCGACACTGGCGGCGTTCGCCGAGGACATCCGGTCGGGGCTGCCGGATTCAACGAAGGTTGACTTCTCGGTGCAGACGAACGGCGTGCTTCTCGATGATCGCGCCGTTCGGGTGTTGGGTTCCGCGGAGATCGCGGTCTCCTTGTCGCTCGACGGGCCGCAGCATGCCAACGACCGTCATCGGCTCGCCGCCTCGGGGGACTCGACCTTTCCGGCGGTCGTCGAGGCAATGAAGCGGCTGGAGCAGCGGCCTGACATCTTCGCTGGCGTCATCGCCGTCATCGACCCAGCGGTGGCGCCCGAGGATGTACTTGGCTACTTCGCAACGCGTTCGCTGCCCGCCCTCGACCTGCTCCTGCCGGACGCCAACCATCAACGCCCGCCCGAGGGTCGCGGCGCCGAGCCAGACCGGTACCGCGACTGGCTGATCGAGGCGTTCGACCTGTGGTACGACCGGTATCCGCACCTGGCGGTCCGCACGTTCGACGCGCTTCTCGCGGCGGTGGCGGGCCTTCCCGGTGGGACCGACGCGTTCGGGTTCGGCGACGTCAGCCTGCTGACCATCGAGACTGACGGCAGCTACCACGACCTCGACGTTCTCAAAATCACGCAGGCAGGGCAGACCGCGCTGGGCGCGGACGTCATCGCGATGTCGATCGCCGACGTGGCAGACTCGCCGAAGCTGACCGCACACCGCCGGCTCCTTACCCGACACGGCCTCTCCCGCGAGTGCCGGGCCTGCCCCGTGGCCGATGTCTGTGGGGGCGGCTCGGTGCCGCACCGGTACGCCGACAATGGGTTTGACAACCCCACGGTCTACTGCGCCGAGATGCTCGCGCTTATCCAGCACGTCCAGCACCGGATGGCATCCACCGTCTCCGAGCAGCGCGATGGCCGGGTAGCTCGAGGAGCGGCTGACCGCATCGACATTGGCGCCTTCGAGCAAGCCACCACGGCGATGGCTGTCGTCGACAGATTGATGAGCGACTGGCGTCGCGCCGCATCGGCGGATATTCGGGCGCTGGTCGCACATCATCTGGCGGTGGATGCATCCACCACAGAAACCCGCACGGCTCTCCAGGTGCTCGCCGATGCCGATGACGACCGACTTGCCCGCGTGGCGGTCCGGCCCAGCGTGGTGCTGTGGACTCGGGTCGGGGCCAGCGAACGATCAGGCACCGCGTTGCGGCGATTGGATGGCACGCCGGTGCGGTTCGACCCGGCTTACGCGATCACTGTGGCCCGGATGATGGACGAGCCATCCGATGCACCGGTACCCGTTCACCGTGACGACCCGTGGCTGCGAGTGCCGTTCACCGACCCCATCGCGTTCGCAGACGAAACCGAAGCGGCCCGCGGCCGTCACCTCGTCGCCGAAGCGATCGCGTTGATTACCGAATACGATCCCGCGCTGGCCGCCGAGATCAGGTTGATCAGCCCGGAGATTCAGTTCGTCCGCGACATCTCTGCGCACCCGGACAAAGTGGTGTCTTTCAGCGACGACGTTGTGCCCGGAGCGCTCTACCTCGGGCTGGGCAGCCGTGCCGGCGGCGTTGATGTTTATGATCTTGCCGACAGCTTGATCCACGAACACCGCCACCAGAAGCTCTATCTGCTCAGCCGGGAGGCCGAGCTGGTGGCCGCCGACCGGCCGTTGGTCGCCTCGCCATGGCGGGAGGAACCGCGCCCGCCCAGCGGTCTCCTGCACGCCGCCTGGGTCTTCGTCGAGTTGCTGCGGTTCTGGCGCTACGTCGACCAGCACGCGGGTCCCGACGTCCGGGCCCGCGCGGCCAGCCAGATCGCCACTACGGAGGACAGACTGGCCCAGGCGTGGGAGACCTTGGCCGACTGTCAACTCACGCCGGCCGGCCGGCATCTCACGGCGCTGCTCGAGCAGCGATCTCGACCGTGAACACACTGTCAGTGTCAATTCCCGCGCAGCGGCTTCCTGCCGACCCTGCACGTCGAGATCAGGTACTGACGCAGTACTTCGCTGATCGGGTGCCGTACTCCGTGCCAGACGGAAACGGCGACTGGAGAGTCACCGTCGGTGCCGCGCCCACGGCAGAGTTCTACATCGACCCGCGGCTCGATGAGGGACTGCGCTGGTGGGGCTGCACGGTGGCCGACATTCCGTTTGCCTACCGCACGACGAGAGGAGCCTTCCTCAGCCTCTCCGACGCGTGGACCCTGCTCTCCATCAGTCAATGGCTCGCGAGCCAGAACGAGCTGCCGCGGCACGTCACCGTCATCCATGTCGACGACCACGACGACCTGATGTGCCCCAGGCTTGGCATACACGACGGGCAGTTCACCGACCTCATCACCGGACGGACGATGAGCGTGCATGACCCAAGTTCGGTCGCGGACGCAATCAACAGCAGCGCGATCGGAATGGGCAGCTTCCTCGCCCCGCTTCTGCACACCCTGCCGTCAGTCGACATACGCCACTTGTGCGACACCGCCTACGCACGCACAAGAGCCGACCGATTCTGGCTTGTGCGAGGCACCGAGGCAGACGAAATACTCGCCCTCGGCACACAGAGGCCGTCCGTACGGATCATCCCGGTCGTCGACTCGTCCTCCGCTCCTGAGCAGACAGCGGGGACCTACCAGGTGAATGACGACGAGACCAGGCTTCTCGCCGACATCCATGACGGACCGATCCTGCTCCATATCGACCTTGACTTTTTCAATAATCGGTTCAACGGCGACTCCGACTGGGCTCACCACAAGCACAGACACGACCCAACCGACGACCAAGTGATGCGGCGCGTCGAACGGCTCGTCGCCACGCTGACGCCACTGCGTCATAGAATCGTGGACGTGGAAATCGGCATCTCCCCAGGGTTCTTCCCCGCCGAGCTGTGGGCACCGGTATGCGACACGCTCATCGACCAACTCGCCCGCACCCCCGCTGATGGCGCATAGCTCGCGATGACTACGCGCAAGCCCGGCGCCAGCCGACCACGCCGTAAAGCCACCACACAGCGCCGCACCCCACAGCCGCCCGCCAGCATCCGCAGCGGCATCCGACCCGCCGTCGACCCCGACGAAGTACGCCTCGCACGGGGCACCGGCAGCGTGGGGCGGGGCGGCGGAACCGGCGGCGGCTTCTGGCATATCTACGTCGGCGATACCCGAGCTGGCAGCATCTACATCAACGTCATCGACGAGCCGCCGCTCGGCCTCCACGCCAGCATCCAGATCCGCGTAAACCAGAGCTGGCAAGGCCGAGGGGTCGGCCGCGTCGCCTATCGCCTCGCCAGCGAAGCCAGCGACCACGACGTCGTTTACGCCCACATGCGCAAGTCGAACCTCGCATCCCGGGCCGCCGCGACCCACGCCGGCTACACGCCCATCCATGATGAGACTGTTCGTCAGCTCATCATGATCTGGAAGCGACCCACTCGACCGCAATGACTGGCTGGCTCGACCTGCCCTGGGCTGACTTGCCGGCCAGCGTCCGCGTCGATGTCCTCGGGATCTTGGCCTACGGCAAACCGGCCATCCGCATCCCATTTAGCGATCACACGGTGGCCGAACGCGTCGCCGCCGTGATCACAACGGTCGGCTGGTCGTGCGCCAGCGACGAGCAATACCTGGTCGCGGCTCCGGTCCCGGAGGTCGCCTTACACATCCTTGACGTCGACCGTAGGGCTGAGCCCCATACCCTGGAACTGGGCTTGCTCCTCGGCTACCCGCTGTGCTGCGCCCGAGCCGCAGCGAGCGCTGGCGAGGAAAACATTGACCGCCTCGCCACACGTCTCGGTATGAGCTGCGACCGCGAGCGCGCCCCGCAACTCGACCCTCGCGATTACCCTGCGGGCACCGCGTTGGTGTCGTACGTCGCATGCTCACCGCGATGCCCGAGTGCCCTGCAGCACGCGCAGGCCGCGATCGACCATATCGACGCAGTGATCACGGGCATGGACACGTCGGCAGAGCCGTGGCGGACCTGGCGCCAAGCTGTCAGCGCGCTCTACGGATCAGAAGGTTAGGCCACCGCAGCTTGCCTGCTGACCCGGATCGCCGAGGCGAAGCTTCGCATGGATGGGCCGCTGGTCCAACCCGCGGCGGAGCCCCACTACCAACTCAGCGATCGCAAGCCCTGCACTTCAGCGACGCAGGGGTTGTTCGTGGTCGCGCCCGCGGCCAAGCAGCCGTTAGGGAACAGGCTTCAGGAACCGAGTTCTACCGTGGCGTACGGTTCCCACACGTACATGCCCTCGTCCCGATTGAGAACGATGAGCTGGCACGAGGTGATCAGCGCGTCCGCGCTGATCTTCGGAGCGGCGGAGAGGGCCTCGATGAGCGGCGCCGCGGGACCGTCGGCGTTGGTGTAGGCCAGGCTGAGGTGAGGGTTGTAGGGCTCGGCGGCCTCGGGTACTCGGTCCTGCCCCCAGACATCAGCGATGGCGGTACGGATGGCGGCGCGCAGTTGCCGCACGGGCTCGATCGGGTCGACGGCGATCTGGATGGACTCGGGATCGACGTGGGGGGTGCCGATGGTGAGCTTGAAGGGTGATAGACGCGAGCAGCGGTCTGTGGCGGCGGCCACGATGGCGTCGACGTCGTCGGTAGCGACGTCCTGAACGAAGCCGATGCCCTGCATGGTGAGGTGAAGCCATCGGTTCGGAATGACGTCGAGGCTGGGCTGCGAGGACAACAGGGACCGGTACTGGTCAGCGAGCTTCTCGACCTCGGGTTGCCCGTCGAAGGTGATGTGCCAGGTGTAGAAGCGGGAGCCGATGCCCCACCCCGGTCGCCAGTACCAGTGGTTACGGATATCGGTGGCGTGCGGGACTGCCATGGATTCTCCAGGTCTCAAGGAAGTTGCCGGGCGGCGCCGATGGCGCAAAACTCGGTGATGGCTGCTTGAACACCGCGGGCCTCGATGCTCGTGCGCAGCGACGGGTCGCTGGCGAGGCTGCGGCCGACGCCACGCAGGCGGTGCACCAGCGGGTCGAGCCGCTGTTCGGGTGGTAGAGCGAGCACCGGCGACAAGACCGAGACCACGCCATCGAGGCTGCCGGCCTTGAGATGCGCTGCGGCGGCCCAGATTCGGATCTGGGCGAGCGTGCCGTAGGCGACCGAGGGATCCGCGGCGGCTTCCGTGAGGGCCTGCTCGGCGTGCTCGATGGCGTTGGCGGCCTCGCCGATGCGGAGCAGCACTGAACCAGCGTAGTTGTGTTGGCGCACCGTGCCGCAGGCGAGAAGGCCACCCACCGGGTCGCGGCTGGCATGTTGGCGGGCCTCCTCGGCCCGTTGCAGTGCTGCCCGAGCCGGCTGGGCGGCGCCGATCTCCGCCCACGCGTCGGCTTCCTGGCACGCTAGCATGACCGCTGCGCTGCCCTCGGCGGCATGACCGTAGCCGCGCACAGCGGCGTTCGCCGCGTCCTCGAACCGCCGCTCCCACAGGTGAATCTTGCTGATCGTCGACAGGACCCAGGCGCGAAGAGTGTTGTCGCGGACAGTCTCGGCGCACATCCAGGCGGTGCGCGCCTGGGACTCGGCTGCGGCCGGGTGACCGAGGTCGCCGGCCATCCAGGCGAGCAGCGTGCAGAGGTAGCCCGCCCAGGTGTAGAGCTCCCGAGACTGATCAGGGTTCTGACGCCCGGTCTGCAGAAGGCGGAATACGCGATCCGCCAGGAGGCCAGCCCGGGCGTAGACGACGACAGGCGGCTCGGTCAGGTAGTCGACGGCGATCCTCCGGGTGGAGGCAGCGACATCGTCAAGAGTGAACGGCCCGACGTTCGAGGCTTGCGCCCATGCGCCGAAGCCCGCCGTGCGTTCTGCCACCGCTATCACCAGTTCCGTCTCGTCCTGCAGAGCGCCGAGGTCCCACCGCAGAGGCTCAGCCATCGCGCCAGGCAGTGCTGAGGATGCGACCGATCGCGCAGGCATCGGGACGGCGTTCCCGCCGCTCAACGCCTCCCGGTCTGCTTCCGGCATAGCCGCCAAGTCGTCGAGGTCGACCAGACTGTTCGCATCGGTCCCGAAGACCTGCGCCAGCGCGTTCAAGGCGGCCAGGGTGGGCCGACGACCGCCGAAAGGCCACCGCTCGTAGTCGCTGATCCGGGCCCCGGTGAACGTCGCCGAACCGTTTCCTTTGGCGTTTAGCCTTTCTGCCACCGCGTCCTGGGTCCAACCATGAGCCTGTCGGAAGGCATCCCGGGGGCGCAGTCCGAATCGGCGCTGCAGCTCGGCGGCGATGGCTGTCGGCGTCGCCCCGAAACCGGCCAGCGTCAGGCGTACGTGATCGCGCTGCGCCTTGGTGCCGGTCGTCCTTGCCATCGCGGTCACCTCCTACGTGCGGCCTCTCGTCGCACGGTATCGCCCCTCTCATCAGAATCGGTACGCGTCGCGGCGAGGCCGCGGGCCCTGGCGTGGGTAAATCCTCACCAATTGATCAAAGTTTGTGCAGGTCGTAGGCGTGCGTGGGCGGGGGAAAATCTCACCACCCCTGGGGATCCATTCACGTGGATGCGCTTGGCAAGCTTGCCGAGCCGGATCACCGTCGGTCCGGATGTAGCCACCGCCGGTGATGAATGGAGTGGCTGCCATAGCAACGTCAACCGCGGATTCCCGTCGCCGTCGGGTCGTTGACGACCCCCCGGCAGGCGTGTCTCCGCGCCCTGCTCGCGCTTCTCATCCTCGTGAGGATTGACGATGACAACCTCGAACGACCTGGCCCGCTACGGCTATCGGCAGGAGCTCAGTCGCCAGCTGCGGTTTCGGGACCTGGTGGCGTACGGCTTGGTGTACATGGTGCCGATCGCGCCGATGGCGATCTTCGGCAGCGTGTACGCCAGCTCTGGCGGCATGGTGGCCCTCGCCTACGCGGTCGGTGTGGTGGCGTTGGTGTTCACCGCGTTCTCGTACGCGCAGATGGTGAAGGCGTTCCCGATGTCGGGCAGCGTCTACAACTACGCGGGTCGGGGCATCAGCCCGCCGGTCGGCTTCCTCGCCGGCTGGGTGATCCTGCTCGACTACGTCCTCGTGCCGGGTCTGTTGTACCTGGTGGCGTCGGTGGCGATGCACTCCACGGTGCCGGCGGTGCCGGTGTGGCTGTGGCTGCTCGGGTTCGTCGCGGTCAACACGATCGTCAACTCGGTCGGCATCCGCATGACGGCGGTGGTGACCCGGGTGATGCTCGTCGGTGAGCTGATCGTCCTGGCGGTGTTCCTGGCCGTCGCCGGCTGGGCCCTCGCCTCCGGTAAGGGCCGGTTCAGCTGGGACGCGTTCTACAACTCCGACACCTTCACCTGGTCCCTCGTCGCGGGGGCGGTATCGATCGCGGTGCTGTCGTTCCTGGGCTTCGACGGCATCTCCATGCTGGCCGAGGAGACCCGGGACGGCGCCCGGCAGATCGGCCGCGCCATGGCCGCCGTGCTCGTCCTGGCCGGAGTGTTGTTCATCGCGCAGACGTGGCTGGCGGCGATGCTCGTGCCCACCCCCGACGTGCTGCTGGCCGAGGGTGACGTGAACGGCACCGCCTTCTACGACGCCGCAGCGGCGGCCGGCGGAGGGTGGCTGGCCACCTTGTGCGCCGTTGCGACGGCGATCGCGTGGGGGTTGCCGAACTCGATGGTCGCGCAGGTCGCCACGTCGCGGCTGCTGTACGCGATGGCCCGCGACCGACAGCTCCCGGCGTTCCTGGCGAAGGTGTCGGTGCGCCGCAGCGTGCCGATCAACGCGACTCTGCTGACCGGCGTCGTGTCCCTCGTCTTGGGCCTGTACATGGCGACGCGGGCGGATGGAATCACGCTGTTGTCGTCGCTGATCAACTTCGGGGCGATGGTCGCGTTCCTCGTCCTGCACGTCTCCGTGGTCGTGCACCACCTCATCCGCCGCCGCAGCGGCAACTGGTTCGCGCACCTGCTCATGCCCGCCGCCGGATTCGCGATCCTCGCCTACGTTGTGGTCAACGCCAACATCGCCGCCCAGCGCCTCGGCCTGGCCTGGCTCGCCCTTGGCGTGCTCGTGCTTGCCGGCCTGTATTTGGCCGGCCGGCGGCCCGTGCTGTCCGGCCTGGCCCCCACCCAGCCTGCCGGGCGTGACATGGAGCGGGTGTGACCGGGATGAGCCAGTTCACCTACCGGCCTGCCCGTGACGAGTTGGCCTACACCTTCGGCGGACGCCTGCCGGTGGCCCACGTCCGCTCCGGCGACGTCATCACCGTGCACACCGAGGACTGCTTCGGCGGCCTCGTGCGAGGACCTGCCGACCGGCCGTCGCAGGTGTGCCAGATGCCGTACCTGAACCCGGTGTCGGGGCCGTTCTTCGTCGAGGACGCCGAACCCGGCGACACCCTCGCCGTGCACCTCCTGTCGATCGAACCGGCCCGGGACTGGGGAGTGTCGGCGACCTTCCCCTACTTCGGGGCACTCACGTCGACCTCGCACACGGCCACCCTGCAGCCGCCGCTGGACGAGCGGGTGTGGGTATACGACATCGACCGTCAGGAGGGCGTCGTCCGCTACCGGGCCACCGCCAGCGACCACACGATCGAGCTGCCGCTGGACCCGATGATCGGCACCATCGGCGTCGCCCCAGGCGGCATGGAGTCCCGGTCCACGATCGTCCCGGACTACTACGGCGGGAACCTCGACACACCGGAACTGCGCGCCGGGACCACCCTGTATCTCGGGGTGAACGTGCACGGCGCGATGCTCGCCCTCGGCGACGGTCACGCCCGCCAAGGCCACGGGGAAGCGTGCGGGGTCGGCGTGGAGATCGCCACCGTGACCACCCTCGCGGTCGAGGTCATCAAGGGCGCCGACACCGCCTGGCCGCGCCTGGAAACCGACACGGCGATCATGTCTGTCGGCTGCGCCCGCCCTCTGGAGGACGCCTACCGGATGGCCCACCAGGACCTCACCGCCTGGACCGTCGACCTGTGCGGGCTGCAGACCCTGGACGCCTATCAGCTCATCTCCCAGGCCGGGCGGGCGCCCATCGGCAACGTCTGCGACCCCAACTACACCGTCCTCGCCGCCATCGACAAGGCGCTGCTCCCGCACCCACTGCCCGCCTACCGTGACGCGCACGCACGGCTGCGGCACCTCGACGGCCGACGGTAAGGGTGGGTGCCATGAGTGACTCGATACCCCGGCTGCCGCTGCGCGACGAGCTGTTCCTGCTCGGGCACCACGACGACACCGGCCAGCCGCACCTGCACCGCCAAGCCCTGGCCCTCGGCATGGCCGGCGCAGTGCTGATCGACCTGTTCCTCGCCGGGCGGATCACCCTCGACTCCTACGACGACCGCCCGGCCGCCGACCGGTGGCTACGCCTGCACTCCGACCAGTCGGTCGGTGACCTGATCGCCGACACCGCCCTCGCCGCAATCCACCACTCCCGGACCACCCCGGCGGTGAAGGCGTTCCTGCGCAGCTTCGCCGACGACCTGTACGAGCGCACCCGCGCCGGACTCGTCGCCGCCGGCATCCTGCGCCATACCGCCCGCCGCCGCCTCGGCGGCTTGCTCCGCGCCGATGCCTACCTCGCCACCGACACCAAGTGGGCCGTCGTCGCCCGCGCCCGCCTGCGCTACCTCGCCGCCGGCCGCGAACCCCCCGACAACCACACCGCCGCCCTCGCCGGACTCGTCGCCGTCCTCGGCCTCGCCGACCACCTCTACCTCGACGACGACACCACCACACTCACCGCCCACCTCAAGACCATCGCCGCCCAACACCACCGCCCCATCCGGGAGATCACCGCCGCCGTCGACGCCGCGGTCGGTGACCTCGCCACCGCCACCTACCGATAGACCATCGAGGGGAACGACAACACCGTGGACTCGAGTGCTCGTATCCGTGCTGCCCGCTGGGCAGACAGGCAGGCCGTCGCCGCGTTGATCGCCGACGCTCTGCACGCTGGGCGGCTCGCCGCCTGGCTGGTCCCGGATTCGGCGCAGCGGCGCCGGGTGATAACCGACGTCCTGGCGGTGTGGGTGGAGCATGCGATGTTCTTCGGCGACGTGCACCTCACCGACGACCGCACCGCCGCTATCGTCGGCTTTCACCGCTACCGACCGATCCCGCCACCAGCCAACTACCCGACCCGCCTCGTTCAGGCCGCCGGAGCACACGCTGAACGTATTACCGCCCTTGAGGGCCTGATCGCGCAACGGCAGCCCACCGAACCGCACTACCACCTGGCGTTCCTCGCCGTATCCCCAACCCGGCAGAAAATCGGCTGCGGTAGCGCCCTGCTCAGCCATCACCGCGCCCGCCTCGATCGCATCGACCTGCCGTCCTGGACCGCTGTTCCGGCAGGCACGGAGCATCTGCTCGCGCGCTACGGGTACACGCCCCGCCCGCCCCTCACCGTTCCGGACGGGCCGAGCCTGCGCCCCATGCGCCGCAACCCCCACCACGCCAGCGGCCTAATGCCGATCAATCCCGCGCGGCCGGTCGGCAACCGCTGGCAAGACCAGCACGCCTAACCCGTCCACCCCTCAACGGACAGATCATGGCCTTCCCTCGCAGATACCCGCCCGACCTCGTGGACGCCGTCGTCCAGCGCGTCGCCGACGTCCGCACCGTCAAGGCGTACGGCGCCGTCACCACCGTCGCCCGCCAGTTGGACCTCGATCCCCGCCTCGTGCAGAAATGGGTCACCAAAGCCACCGCTCCACAGGCGCAGCAGGCGGACCGAGCGGCGGACGGCGCCGGCCCGTGGGAGATCTCTTTATTCCCTGGGCTGCTGCACTGCACATTGTGCCGCCAACCGCTGACCCAGGACGAGACAGCCGACGCGGCACCGGTGTATCGGTGCGGAAAGGACTGCTGGCGGAAACCAGTCGACGTCGTCGTCATTGCCGATTATGTCGGTCGAGCGATTCTGCGACACGCGCCACGGATCGTTCCTTCCTCTGCGGGGACACCCACGCCCCCATACGTGGCCGCCATGCATGCTCACCGCGTCCTGGCACGCGTCACCGTCGGCGCCACCGCCCGCGATATCACCCTCACCTGGCGCGCGGTCCCCCTGGGCAGTGCAGACCGGTGGGAGACCGAGCGCGCGCAGCGGGTCGCCGCCGCCCGGGACGTGGCCTCCAGCGATCCGCTGCGCGCCTGGCAGCTCCTGCACGACAGCCTCACCGGCATCGACCCCGCCACCGCCCCACCCCACCCGGTGCATGCCGAAGCCGCCATCCTCCTGACCGAACTGCACCTGCGGCTCGGCGAACTCGACGCCACCACCGCCTGGGCCGGGTACGCCCACCACAGCGCCGATCACCTGTACGGACCCACGGACCGTCGCAGCCTGCACGCCCTGCACTTGTTCGCCGCGGCTCACCGCAGCGCCGGCCATCATCAACGCGCCTACCACCTCTACCGGCAGCTCGGCGAGCACCTCGCCAGCAGTGACGGCTCGCACGGCCACCGAACCCTCGCCGTTCACGCCGCTACGGCTCTGGTCCTGCACGACCTCGGCCACTGTCAGGCCGCCCGGAACCTGCTCGCCGACACCATCGCCACGCACCGCCGCGAGCATCCCGGGCACCCCGCCACCGCCCGCATGACCCAGCACCTCGCCCGCATGTGGCAGGACTGCGTCACCAAGAGCCATCACCACGAGGACGGGTGAGTGCTGACCGGCCCCTGCGCGAGGGAGGCCCACCCTGCGGCTGAAGGCACCTTGGCGCCGTCGGTCGGCGACAACCGCCACCTGCGGCTGAGCCGCATCGACGTGAACGTCCAGACAGCTGGTCCGTTCGATCCGCCTCCGGTCCCTTCGAGAAGGAGTAGCCGTGTCGCTGACCACCGCTCGCCCCGCCCTGCTGGCACAAGACCAGCCCGCTGCGACGGCCCACCCGGCGCAGCAGCCCCCGCTGGCCCGAGCACCTGGTCGGATCGTCATCCTCGGGGCAGGGCTGTGTGGTCTGGCCTGCGCGGGCGAGCTGACGCGGCTGGGTCACTCGGACTGGCTCGTCCTGGAGGCGGCGGCTACCGCAGGCGGGCTCGCCTCGTCCGTCACCGACTCGGCCGGCTTCACCTGGGACCTGGGCGGGCACGTCGTCTTCTCCCACTTCGGGGAGTTCGACCGGCTGCTGACCGACCTGTTCAACAGCGGAGAGCTTCTGCGCCACGACCGGTCCTCGTTCATCCGCTTCCACGACCGGTGGATCCCTTACCCCTTCCAGCAGCACGTGCATCGCCTCCCCGCGCAGGACGCGGCGGCCTGCCTCGACGGGCTGGCCCTCGCCGCCCGGGAGGGCAGCGTGGTCGCAGGTGCCGACTTCGCGACCTGGCTGCGAGCAACCTACGGAGCGCCGCTGGTGGAGAGGTTCTTCGGCCCGTACAACACCAAGGTATGGGCCACGCCGCCTGAGCTGATGTCCTCCTCCTGGGTGGCCGAACGCGTCGCACCGGTCGACCTCGACCAAACCGCGACCGCCACCGCCGTGCAACGCCCGTCCCGGTGGGGGCCGAACGCCACCTTCGCGTTCCCCATCTCCGGCGGCACAGGGGAGATCCCCCGGCGCCTGGCCGCTCGTCTCGGCTCACGTGTACGCACCCGTGCCCGTGTGGCCGCTGTCGACCCCGCCGCCCGGAAGGTGATCTTGGCCGATGGCGAACGCATCGCCTACGACCATCTGGTGGCTACCGGACCGCTGGACCAGTTGGCGGCGATGACGGCGGGGGCTCCGACTCAGGTGCGGGCGGAGGCCGCACGCCTGCGCCACACCACCGTGGCCATGGTCGGCCTCGGCTATCGGGCGCCTACCACCGACGTCCGGTCGTGGATGTACTTCCCGCAGCCAGATGTGCCGTTCTACCGGGCCACCAACTTCAGCAAGTACGCGCCCGCGAACGTCCCCGGCTCGGACACCCGCATCTTCAGCTCCTGGATGACCGAGACCTCCCTACCGGAAGGCACGCACCTCGACAGGGCCGCGTTGATCGACGCCTGCGACCAGGCGCTGCGCCACCACGGCCTCGTTTCCGCTCACGCCCCGTTGGCCAGCGCCCACCTGGAGGTGATCCCGTACGCCTACCCGGTGCCCACCCTCGGCCGCGACGCGGCCTTGGCCGAGGTGATGCCCTGGATGGAGCAGCGCGGAATCTACCCGCGGGGGCGGTTCGGCACGTGGCGCTACGAGATCGGCAACATGGACCACGCCGTGAAGATGGGCATCGACATCGCCCGCCGCCTGGTGAAATGCACACCTGAAGAACTGCTCGACGGGAACACAGTCACGGCGGCGGTCAGGAGCCGCTCGTGAACGCCACGACGGACGGCGAGCTGATCTCGTTTGCCGGGCATCGCTTCAGCGTCGCCATGGATGAGGCGTTCCGGGGCGTGCAGGGCGCGTACCTCCGGAGCTTCGTCCCGAGGGCAGACCTGGCGCCGGCGTGCGGACATTTGACGTCGATCTGCGTCCATCACGATGAAGGTCTCTTCTACGCCCGGATGACCTACCTGCAGGCGAGCCGGTCGCGGTCGGTGCTGCCGTTCCGCGGCGAGCCGTACCGGTCCTCCCAGGTGGGGAGGGTTCGCTGGTGGCGGCCCGACCCCGACTCACACCTGCGTGAGGACCACCTGTACGCCCGGGATGCGAAGGGCCGGCTGCACGTCCTGCTGCACCCGGGGACCGAACACGGCGAGCGGTACGCCATGCGGGTCATCCGGGAGGTCGTCCTGCGCTGCGCCGAAGATCGCGGCTGGACCGCCTTCCACGCCGCCGCCGCGGCGGTCGACGGCCGCGGCGTGCTGATCGCGGGCCCGTCCGGGGCAGGCAAGACCACCGTGCTGGCCGCGCTGGGCGCGTACCGCCAGGCGGACGTGATCGCCGCCGACCGCGCCGTGATCACCGGAGACGCCGAGCGGGTGGTCGGCGTCCCGATCTCCGTGCGCATCGCGGGCGGCACCCTGTCGGCGCTCGGCCCGCGCCACGGCCTGCCATCGCCTCGGCGGCTACCACCGGAGTTCGGCCACGCCCGCAAGGCCGCGTGCCCTCCGCGCGACTTCGCCCACGCCTTCGCCGCCCGGGTGCGCGACAGCGCCCCACTTCGGCTCGTTGTCCTCCCACAGCTCACAGACGACAGCTGGAAGTTGAGCCTGACGCTCTGCGACCTACCGCTGGCCCGCGCGGCGCTCTCCGCTGTCTGCTGCACTCCCCACGACGAAGACTGGCTCCACCCGTGGTTCGCCGAGCGCACCCGCAGCCTCGATGAGTTGAGCCGTCAGGGCACGAGCTGCCTGGAGGCCCTGATCGCGAAGGTGCCGGTGATGAGGGTGACCGTGGGCGTGCGCACCCCACGCCTGCTGCTTGAGATCGCCGACGCGGTGACGAAAGGCCTGGCGTGATGCCTCAGCGGATCGCGGTGGTCGGGCCGGTGGCCTCCGGCAAGTCCACCCTCGCCGCCGCTGTCGCCGCGCACACCGGCCTGCACCACGTCGACCTCGATCACCTGTTCTGGGGACCGGGATGGACGCCTGTCGCGGCAACTGACTTTCACGCGGCCGTGCGGCAGGCGCTCGCCGGCACGGCGTGGATAGCAGACGGCAACTACGGCGGAAACGTCGCCGAGATCCTGCTGAAACGCGCCGAGCTGACCATCTGGCTCGACCTGCCGCTGCGGACCTGCCTGCCGCGGTTGATCCGCCGCTCGATACGGCGCGCCGTCACCGGGGAAGAGCTGTTCGCGGGAAACCGGGAAACCTTCGGGCACCTCGTCTCGCGCGACTCGATTCTGTGGTGGGGGCCGGCCCATCATCACCGGCACCGCCGCCGCTGGGAACAACACCTTCACCCGCTCACGGCCGGCGGTCTGCCGGTCCTGCGCCTCGATGATCCGGCAGCCGTAGCGCCCCGGCTGCGAGCCCACGGCCTACTCGCCCATCAGGAGGCCTGACACGTGATCGCCTCAGTTGTTCGTGTGCCCTGGCACGCCGCTCACAGCGGCTACGACCGGCTGCTGGACCACCTGCCCGAGGTCCGCCGGATCACTCCGCCCACCCGGCGCCTCGCCCAGCAAGCGGCCCGGCGCGCGCACCAGATGCTCTGGCGCCGCTGCCCGCTGCCGTTCTACCCGGTCGAGCACTGCGCCACCGACCTCGCGCTTCTAGCCGCCCGCGGTCCCGCGCACGTGCTGTACGGGGATGAGCAGTTCTACTTCTCCCGCCACCGTCAAGGGCCCACCGCCGTCACCTACCACCGGCCCCCAGCACGGCTGGAAGCTCTCATGCCGCCCGCCCGGTGGCGTGCCGTTGCCGCGCACGCCGACCAGATCATCACTGTCGACCCGCGCCAGCAGGAGTTCTTCGCCGGCCTCGTTCCTGCGGAGCGGGTGCATGTGGTGCCGCACGGTATCGACACCACCGCGTTCACCCCAGCCAAAGACGTCTCCACCAATCGGCCGCTGGTGTTGACGGTCGGCTGGTGGTTGCGGGACTGGACCGTCCTCGACACGGTGCACGAGCGCCTGCACCGCCGGCACGGCGACGGCATCAACTTGACCGTCGTCACCCGGCAGGCCCACCGCCGCGCCTGGCACCCGGCAGCCCGCGTCCTGCAGGGCATCAGCGAGCCGACGCTGATCAGCCTCTACCGTGAAGCGGCGGTCCTGCTGCTGCCGCTGAAAGACGCCACCGCCAACAATGCGCTGCTGGAGGCGCTGGCCTGTGGCACCCCCGTAGTCGCCACCGACGTCGGCGGCATCTCACACTACGCAGGTAACAGCCCGGCGGTCGTGCTCACCCCGCCCGGTGACGCCACCGCCGCCACGGACGCGGTCGAGACCATCCTCACCGAGACCGGCACCTCTGATCACGCCGCACGGCGAACCGCCGCCCGAAAGCAGGCGCAAACGTTCGCCTGGCCGCTCGTCGCCGACCAGATGCGAGCCATCTACCGGCTACTGGAACAGCAGTGAGCGCGGCCGAGATCTGGCTGCACATAGCCGTTCCCGTGGTGCTGGTCGCCCTGGTGGCCCGCGCGCTGTGGGTCAGCGTGGCGGTCGAGGCGTGCGCCCGCTGGCTACTCACCGCGCCGGACCCACCGCCCATCGAGCCTGATCAGGCGCCGTGGCTGGTGGTCCTGCTGCCGATGCTGCGCGAGCAGAGCGTCGCCCCGGAAACCATCGCCGCCTTCACAGCCCTGACGTACCCGCACCGTCGGGCCGCCGTCGTCGTGATCACCACCGAACGCGAAACCACCGCCCGCGCCCGGCACCGCAGCCAACTCCCAGCGCTGGCCGCCCAGCAGCCGCTGCGGCCCGAGCACCTACGCGGGATCTTCCCGACCGCCCAGTGCCGCGCCGTCGCCGAGCACGTCAACGCCACCCCACACGCCGAACGACTGACGCTTCTCACCGAGCGGTTCGACGCCGAACCCACCACCGCCGAGGTCGTCGCCGCCCTCGCCGCCATCCAGCCGGCCGACCGGCTGCCGCTGCTGCACCTGCACCAACCCGACGTCGGCGGGCGCAAGGCCGACCAACTGAACTTCGCCCTCGACCACCTCCATCAAGCACTAGGCCCGCTCGGCTGGCACGAAACGGGCGACGCCGAGTCCACGTTCGTCGTGGTCTACGACGCCGACGCGATCCCCGACGCCCGCACCCTGCACGCCTTCGCCGCCGCAACCGCCACCCAGACCGGCAAGACTCCGGCCCTCATCCAGCAGCAGAGACTGCCGCTGCTGGCCCGCCGCCCCTTCCCTAACGGGCCGGTCGGCCTGCTCCTCACCGGCGAATGGGTGTACCAGCTACGACGGTCCCTCGGCATCGAACTCGCCCGTCTCCACCTCCACGCGCACCTGTCCTGCTCGCCGCTACCGGGGTGGCTGCGCACGCTGCTACGCCCCATGATCTACGCCGTGGGCTGCGGCATGGCCGTCCACCTACCGGCCATCCGCGCGCTTGGCGGCTTCCCCGAACCGATGGAAGACCTGGGCACGGGACACCGCCTCTCCCTGCTCGGCGCGGACCTGTCCGCTACCACCGTCGCGGTCCTGGACGAGCCCTACACCGAACCCACCGGGCTAACCAACCTCCACGCGCTCGCCTTCACCGCCTCCGCCCGCCCCGACCGGCACGCTCGAGCGGTCGCCCACCTGCCCGCCGCGATCACCCGTCCGGCCAAGACCCTCCTGATCGCACGGGAGTGGGCAGACGAAGCCGCCTGGCTGCTCGGCGCACCCCTGGCAGCCGCAGCCATTGCCTCCGCCTGGTGGGCAGGGCCCCCTTGGGCCGTCGTCGCTGCCCTGGGCGTCCTGGTCCACGGCCCGTTGCTCACCGCCCGGCTGCTCGCCCTCGCCCCCGCGCTGCACGCCGCTGTCCGTCCGCCCCGCCCCACCGACCAGCTTCCGCTGGCATCCCCCAGCCACCTGGTCACCGTGATCGCCACCAGTCCGCTCCAACCGTTCGTCCGGATGGCCGGCCCTTGGAAAATGATCTCTCAGAAGCTGACAAGACGCCACCGCGGCTTCGGCAAGACTGAACGCTGACGCCCACCCGCCCATGTCGAGCAAGAGTGGAGACCACTTCGTGGCCGAGCCCGTGACCCCGACCATCCGCACCTCCGCCAAAGCCGTCGTCATCCACGACGGGCGCGTCCTGCTTCAACGCGCCACGTGGGAAGGCATGGACTGCTACTTCCTGCCCGGCGGCGGCCAACACCCCGGAGAACCCCTCGACGCCGCCGCACGCCGCGAGGTCCACGAAGAGACCGGCCTGACCGTGCAGGTGACACGCCTGCTCTGGCTACGCGAATACATCGGCGTCAACCACGAACACGCCGACACCGAAGCCGACACGCATCGCATCGAGGCGATCTTCCACTGCACGCCAGAGGGAACGCCCGGACCGCTCAGCGGCCACGCCAAGGATGACCTGCAGACCGGACTGGAGTGGGTCGAGCCCGAGAAGGTGCCCGAACTCAATCTGCTGCCCCACGCCCTGCGGCTACCGATCGCCGCCCTCGCCGGAAGCAACCCGCACACCGGCTACCTCGGCGACGTCGCCTGACAGCCACCATGGCGGCACTCGACGGCCAAGTCCCCGAAAACGCCTACGACCTCACCACCGGCCAGGCCAACCGAGTCTGGCACGTCGACGGGCCGACGCCATACGTACTCAAGCACTACGGCAATGGCGCCCGCGCCGCCAACGAAGCCGCCGCCCTCACCCTCCTCGCCGCCCACCACGCACCCGCACCCCGACTCCTGGGCGCCGGCCCGAACGCGACACCGGCCTGGACCGCGCAAACCGCAATCAATGCCCCACCCGTGCCCGCCGACCAGTTTCTCGACCAGATCGCCGAACCTCTCGCCGCCATCCACCGCATCCCCGGCCCGCACGCAGGCCGCCTCGCCGGCGCACCCCGCTACCGGACCTGGCGCGCCTACCTCCACGACCGGCTGCACACCTACACCGCCGCAGCGCCGGACCTTGCCCTCGCCGCAGCCGCCATCCACCGCGAACTCGACACCACCGACCTCGACATCGAGCCGAGACTGCTGCACCACGACCTACAAGCCGGCCACCTCCTCCACACCCCGAAAGGACTGCTGCTCGACTGGGAACTCGCCGCCTACGGCGATCCCCTATCCGACCTGGCCCGCCTCGCAGTCCGCCTCCAACTGCCTGACCCCACCCAGACGCTCTCCCTCACCCACCGGCCGCACCCAACCGCGGCACGCCGCCTCCGCCTGTACTGCCGCATCCACCAACTCGCCGACGCCGCCCTCAGCACCGACCCGCAGGTCCGGGCCACAGCTACTGCTTCGCTAGACCCCATACGGCCTCTCGTTCAGGCCGAACAGCGGAAACGCGAGACGGCGATGTATCGTGTCGATCGTCTTTGACCTTGCTTGGTCTGATCGCTACTACCCCTCGTGATCCGCCGTGTGCCCCTGCCCGCTGTCGCGGATCGCACAACATGTTGAACCGAGGCGAGGCAGCATGGGCGTCACGCAAGACATCACCGCGGCGGTGGCGGCGGTGGTGAACGCAGACTGGAACGTTCGCACCGGCACCGTGGTGCCAACGACGGACACGGTTACCTTGAAGAACGGCGCGGTTGAGGTGGACGCCGTCTACCTGTATGCCGACATGGCCAACTCCACGGGTCTCGCGAGAGACTTCGACCCGAAGACCGCCGCGAAGGTCGTCCGCGCATACCTGGACGCCAGCTGCCGGGTCATCAAGTTCCGCGGCGGCGAGATCCGCAGCTTCGACGGGGATCGCGTCATGGCGATCTTCATGGGCGGGTCGAAGAACAGTAACGCTGCCCGATGCGCTCTCAACATCAACTGGGCGGTGACGAAGGTTGTTTGGCCAGCTCTCGAGCAGCGACTTCCCTCCCTCAAGAGGAAGGGCTTCCAACTTCAGCACTGTGTCGGTGTGGCGTCCGGACCCGCCCTGATCGTGCGCGGCGGTGTCCGAAACGAGGACAACGACCTCGTCTCGATCGGCCGGCCCCCGAACGTGGCCGCCAAGCTGAGTGACGTCCGGGCCTGGCCTTACGCCTCATACATCACGTCCGACGTCTTCAACTCGATCAGCAGCGAGGTCAAGTACAAGAACCACGGACAGCCGGATCAAGAGGTCAGGTGGAAGGGGCCCCTTAACCAAGAAGTAGGTGGCTCCCCGATCAAGGTCTACCGCTCGTCCTGGTGGTGGCAGCCGTGACGCCTTCTGATCCAACCGAGACTGCGTGGAAGATTCACGCTGCCCTGGTTGATTGGACGGGCAAGGTCGACGCCAAGGCAAGCTTCGCGCTGACCATCGAGTCAGCTGTGCTGGCGGGCGCCGTCGCGCTCTGGAACTCCGGGACGAGGTTCGGGAAACTCAGCGGCCCGGCGCCTCTCGTGATCTTCTGGGCTGGAGTTGGTCTGCTGGCCGCGTCCGTGGTCCTCTCGGTCCTCGTGGTGATGCCGCGCACCCGAAACAAGAACATCCCGGTGGAGTGGCCCAGCAACTTCATCTACTTCGGCCACCTTCAGCACTGGTCGCCCGAGCCGCTTGAGCAAGCCCTGCGGACCCTGGACCCGTTGCCCATGCTCAGCCGCCAGTTGGTGGTGATGAGCAGGATCGCCTGCGTGAAACACCGGCGAGTCCAGGAGTCGTTGGCTCTCGCCGTGGGCGGTGCGTTCCTCGTAGCGATCGCAGCGATGGTGTCGTGAGGCGTCACTGTCCCACCGCGCCAACTGCTGCGCGAGCAGACCGCCCGGTAGCATTGGAGCGCTCAGGCGGAAGGATCAACGGGGTTGAGGAGAGGCGTCAATGGCAGACAAGCCGAGGGAAAGCAAGCCCGCCGCCCCCGCGGCAAGCACGCCGAAGCCCAAGCCGAAGCCTCCGGCCAGCACCGGGTGGATCACATCGGTGCAGGTACGCGGGAGCAAGCAGCCGCCGGAGAACAAGAGCAGATAGACGGCTTCGAGAACCAGGGGCAGACGTACTTCAGCTTCATCGAATCTGAGCTGAAGGTCGAGCGCGAAAGGCGCAGCACATTCGATGCCCGTGGCGTGGCCTTCGTGAAGACGTCGGGAAGCTTGGTGACGCTTCTCGTAGCGATCGGCGCGGTAGTAGCCGGCGAAGCAAGGTTCACAGCCCCGAAACCAGCCGTCGTGCCGCTCCTCGCCGCTCTCCTCAGCTTCGCAGCAGCGGCCGGGTTCGGGCTCCTCGCGAGCTGGCCGTACCGGCACACCGTCGCAGATGTCGCCGACCTTCAACAGATGCGGACCGACCGCTGGGGCGATGACGAGATCGACGCTCGCAACGTCATCGCCTACCTCAACATCGACACGATCCGGACGCTCCGCCACGGGAACGACGTGAAGGCCACGCTCCTCATGGGGGCTCAAGTCGCGCAGCTGTTCGCTCTGTGCTCATTGGCCTTCGTAATCGGCGTTGTGGTATGGCCTCGCTAACCGGCGATCCCACCAGCCAGAGCAGGCCCAGGGATTGGCCACCAACGTCTTCCGCCGCTGCTGGGATCTCCTAGATGCACCTCCCCAGACCGATCGGGGTGGCACGCAGCATCACACCAGGGCCTCCGGGTCCGTGATCCGCACGTCGCTTTCGAGTAACTCGGCCAGCTGGTGGCGCGGTCTTCGTCAGGCATACGGCCTGTCGGGCGCACTCGGGGATCGCTGGCGTGGGATCTATCGTGTCTGCGGGACCGACGCTAGAAGTCGCCTCCGGAACGTGTGGGGGGAACGAACAGCTTCCCCGGCGGCACCGGTTCTGGATTACGCGCTCTCGCGATACGCGCGTCGATCTCGTAGACCAGCTCGATCACCCGACGGCACAGCCGTCCCAGCTCTTCCGCTTCGGCCTGAGTCGGCTCGGGCAGCTCATCGGGATGCGCTCCGCCGTTCCCGAGATCCTTGATCGTGGCGGCCCAGCTCGCCAGGCTCGGATGAAGAGTGCCCTCCATGGCCATCTGATCCAAGCGGGCCTTCAACCCGCGCTTCTGCTTTGCCTGCTCGCTGCCCTTGTCGGCCACGATGAACGCCAGCATCGAGCGGAACATGACTGCTGCCGCGCGAGGCGCCTGGACGGCGAGACAGCGCACACCTTCGTCATACGCATTGGCCACACCTGTCGGGACGGCCGGGTCGAGGTGTGCTGCCCCCGGCACGGGCCACCAGTGCAGCCCTTGGCGGTAGACACGGCTGCCGTCGGTGTACCGCGCCTCGACCACGATGCAACCCTTGCCGCAGCCCTGGCATACCAAGTATGCAGCTATCTGGTCGTCTCCCACCGACACTTCGCTCTCGAAACCGAAGCTGGAAACGCGACCACAGTTCGGACAGGGCCCGGCCGGATCTTCCGAGGTGGGCGGCGTGTCGAGGTTGGGGGCGGCCACCGATAGCCGCTCAACGGGTCGTGACGTCACGGCGAACGAGCGTACCGGGTCCGGAGGCGCAGCCGCCCAGGCGGCTACGAGTTGCCCGCCTCACTAAGGCGTGTTTCATAAGCCCGGTCAGAGCCATTCACAGATGATGGTGATGGTCAGGACGGCCTGGAACCGGACGGCCAACTTGTCGTAGCGGGTGGCCAGGCCGCGGTGGCGCTTGAGCCGGGCGATGCCGTTCTCGACGGCATGTCGCATCCGGTAGAGGTCTCGGTCGAACTTCGGCGGGCGCCCGCCGCGGCTGCCCTTGGCCTTGCGGTGGGCGTCTTGATCGGTCTTACTCGGGATGCACGCCTTGATCCCGCGCTTGCGCAGGTAGGCGCGGTTTCCGCGGCTGGTGTACGCCTTGTCGGCCAGGACCAGGTCGGGGCAGGTGCGGGGCCGGCCCACCCCGAGGCGGGTCACCTTGATACGACGCAGGACCGGGATGAATTGCGGGCTGTCACCACGGTGCCCGGCGGTCACGACCATCGATAGGACCTTCTGTCCCTGCTCACAGGCCAGATGCGTCTTGGTGGTCAGACCGCCGCGAGATCGTCCGAGAGCGTGATCGGCGGGTTCGTCGTGCACGCCACCGGGTGGCTCTTTCTGCAGGTGGCCGTCTCTGCGGGCGCCGGCGGCGTGTTGGTGGGCGCGGCTGGTCATCGAGTCCACGCTGACCGTCCAGGTGATCCGGCCTTGCGCATCGCCGGCGGCCTGTGACGCGGCCAGGATCTTGTCCCAGGTGCCGTCGCGCTGCCAGCGACGGAACAGGCCGTAGAGCGTCTGCCAGGGTCCGTACTCGGCCGGGACGTCACGCCAGGGCGACCCGATCCGGATCCGCCACCTGATCCCATCGATGAGCTGCCGTTTCTGCCACTTCGGCGGCCGGCCCTTCGCCGACGCGGCCGGCAGTAGCGCAGCGAGCCGCTGCCACTGAGCGTCGGTGAGGTCGTGCCGCCTCGTCACCGCTAAGGTGGCCACGAGGTCTCCGGTATGAAGTTCTTGCTTGGTCGCAGAACCAGATACCGGAGACCTCTTCAGTTGTCGATCACCGCCACGCCGCGACCTTCACCGGCCACCACGACTTCTGAAACACGCCTTAGGAGAGTATGGTGCCTCAGTGGCAAATCTCGCGAGTGAGCAGGTGCTGTCGCTCGTTCAACAGGCTCTGATCGAGCTCGACGACCGGCCGATCGACGTCAGCGCGCGCCGCGCTGCCCGCATCGCCTCTCTGCTAGGCGACACCGTCTTCGCCGTATATCTCGGGCTGGAACTAAAGCCGCTCGGCGGTCATCCCCCAGCCAACGCGGCAGACACCCGACGGCTGATGGCCGACCCATCCCTCTGGGGTGACCCGAACGGCCCTGCCGAGCACGCACTCACCCGCTACACCGAGGGACGTAAGATCCGCAACGGGCCCAACAAGGGCAAGATCGACGCCCACGGCCTCGCTGAGATCGAGGCCTTCCTGGCCAGCGTGGGCACCGACCCAGAACTGGACCCGCAGCAGAAGTGGCAGCTCAACAGCCACATGCTGGAGGTCCGTGAGCGTGTCCGCCACACCATCTTCGCCGCCCTCTGCGAGTGGGAACGGCAACTGACCTACGCCAACGTCAACGAGCGGATCTTCGAGCGTTTCCGGTCCAGAGTTGACAGGCTGCTGGCTCAGGGCGCCCCGGCGGTGCTGGACCAGTTCAGCGCCGTCTACCGGCGGCTGCGGGAGGCGACGAAGGATCCAGCAGCACCCCTGACCGAGGACCTGGCACAGGCGGTCACGACGTGCCGGCGAATCCTGAAAGCCGTCGCCGACCACCTCCTACCCGGCATCCCTGGCGCCACGACCGGCACGGGCGCTTCGCTCAACGATTCCGCCTACCGGAACCGGATCTACCAGTACATCAAGGACAACGTCGCAAGCGAGGCGACCGCGGAGACGGTTAAGGCCGCCCTCGGCGGTCTCTATGACCGCTTCACCGCTGTTGACAAGCTGGCCAGCAAGGGTGTCCACGCGGAGTTGGGCGTCCACGAGGCTGAGCTGTGCGCCATCAGCACCTACCTCGTCGCAGGAGAGCTTCTAGCGTTGGGCGACCTGCCCGGCAACCCTAGCGGCCCGCAACCGAGCAGCATGATCCGGCAGCCGCACGGCGTCGACTAATCTCGGCGCGCCCGGCGGCAGCTTCGCTCCTGTAGCCGCGCAGATCCGTGGGTGTTCATGACCTGATTGGACATACGGATCGCCGAGGCGGCCTCTCCGTGCCGCCCACGGCTGGCGGTGGCTCTTGTCGCTAGGCACCTCGACCACGACAGGGACTGCACTGTCGTACGGGCGTCCTAGCGTGGCACGCATGCGTAGGTCGACGGGAAGTCCGACTGGCCGTTACCAGGCAGCCTGCGGTGATGGGCACTGCGCGTTGCAGGGCGGCGCGGGCCGCTCCAAGTTGCAGGGGCAAATCTTCACGCTCCTAGACCTGGCCCTCGGGCCGGGCATCAGCGACGCGCCGGTCGCTACGGCGATTGGCCGTGTCAACGTCGACATGCTCTTCCGCCTTGGCTCGGGCAACATCGTCGTGGAGTACGACGGCGCCTACTTTCATCAGCACCGAGCGCGCACAGACAGGATCAAAGCGGACGCGTTGCGAGGACGTTCGAAGCTGCTGCCGGCACACGTGCTGCGCATCCGGGAGCAGCCGCTGCCGCGCCTACATCATCACAATGTGCTTGCACCGCCGCGGCCGACGCCGCAGCAGTGCGCACAGCTTGCGCTGTTGCACATGCTGCACACCCTGTCTCGAAGCCTTCCCGGGGACGTGCTGGCCGAGCTCGAACCTCGCATCCAGGCTTTCCTGCAGGCCGGAAAGCAGATCGCGCCCGAATTGATCGCGTGCTTAATGTGCCGCCATCTCCAGCCGGCCCTGCAAAGCGACTTCCGCGACCGATGGTGCTACGGCGGCCCGACGGAATTCCGGTACCGCGAGGTGCTGCGGCGGGCGAGACGAGAGTTGCTCGTTGCCAGCGAACCCGATTGATCCATGGCCGAGGGCCACAGGCCGACCGCTCGTTGGCGCGTACCGAAACCACGTCACCTGACGGCAACTTGAGGCAGCGAGCGGAGGCAGTATGGGTGTTCCTCGTAATCCCCTGCGCCTGCCCGACGGCCGCGTGATGTACGGCCGGTGGCCGCAGGGTATGCGCGCGACCGGTGAGGGTCCCTACATCGCTGCCTTGGCTCGCCAGACCGGCGGCGTCTGCGAGGTGGTTTTACCGGTGGGCCGGGCTGACGTGGCCACCCCCACGACCGTCTTCGAGGTCGAGCCTGCCAGCCAGTGGCGGACTGCCGTCCGCCAAGTCCTCGGCTACGCAGGGCAGACCGGCCTGATCCCGGCCATCGCGCTTTTCGGCCCGGCGGATTACCTGCGCATCTATCTGTTCGTGCGGGATCGCCTGCCGGGTCTAGAGCTCTGGGTCTACCGGTATCGGTGGGAACATGTCCAGAGCAGGAAGACCGCCGCCTTGAAGTACCAGTCGTCCTACACAATCCGCACCTGACTGACTCCACGACACCCGACAAGGTCGTCACTGTGTTCTGTGCTGCGGGTGACTGCAGACCTGTATGGTCCAGCCATCTCTGCCTGCCCTGCTCGTCCGAAGCCGGCGGCGAAGCGGCGTCAAGCGGGGCGGCCCGGCAGCCCGGCTGAAATGTGTAGGCCCTGGCGCGGTCGCTATCGAATCGGTTCCAGGTGACGGCGCTTCAGCAGGTGGCAAGCGGACAGGAGCAGGAAGTACGTCGACTTGGCCGCGAGCAGGAAGGCTTCGTCGTCGATGACGAGCTCCACGGTGAAGCCACCGGGAACCTCGGCCTCGACTTTCCGGTGGGTTCCGTTCAGCAGCGCCCAGCCGAGGCCATGTTCGAAGCCGGAGAGTAGACGCCAGGTTGCTACCAGAAACGGAGCGAACTCGCGCTGCTGCTTGACGAAGCTCAGCTTGGGCAACTCATCCGCGACGTTGATTTTCTGGTGCATCTTGTCCCACGGGCGCCCAAGTTGGGCCGCCTCCTCGCGGTATGTCTTCAGCGAGCCTCGGTCGAGATCCTGCTCGGCCTTCTCGATGAGGTGGCGCACCTCGGGGAGGACCTTGAAGGCCGCGCGGTGGCTGCGCTGCTGATAGCAGTCGTTGACTTCGCATCGGAGCCCCCGGGTTCGGCGTTCACGGCCGTCGTCGGGGTCTAGCAGCCATGCGGCGTAGAAGGATGTCTCGAAAGTGGGCCGCAGCAGACTCCACGGTGCCCACAGCGTGGCCCCGTGATGCTTCAGCAGCGCGAGCAGCGCGAGGTGGTTGTCTCTGGCGACGCCGAGGTACCTGGTCACCTCCATATAGGTGCGAGGACCGGCTACCTGCGCCTGGTCGAATGCCCGCGCGGATAGCAGGCGGCGCCCCTCCAGCGAAGGCAAGGCGTCAAGCGCCTTGAACTCCTGGTCGATCGCCTGCCAGTAAATGTGAAGGTTGCCGAGATCCATCGACTCGCCGGTCAGAAAAGGTTCCCGCACGTCGCACAGGGTAGGCGTGACTGGCCGATCCGCCTACTGGTTATGCGCCCGCCGCACTGCCCGGTCCCATCGACGGTTCTTTGTCTGGTTCCGCAGGCAGCGAGCTGACCACGGGCGTCGAGCCGCCGGAAGACCCAAACCGTGCGACAACCTCGGATCCGGCCCTGCCTGCGGCCTCGACTTCAGCCCGATTCTTCACTATGACGCGGGGGAAGCGGATCTCCACAGGGCCGAGCTCTAGCTGCATGCCGGCGGGGCTGACAACGAGGTTGGGGTGTCTGAGCACGAGCTCGCCGGGCTCGCTGGACCAGAGCGGGTGTTCCATGAAGGCGCTGACACCGTCGGCGGCCACAGGGTGGTTGAGGACCGCATTCGGCCAGCTACCGTGACCGGTCGACAGGACCGACCAGGCCATCGCGAGCGTTTGAACGTCCGGCTCGGTCAGATCATCCGGTACCGGCTCCGACAGCCCAAGGTGCTCCTGCAAGTCGTCGAGAAGCAGGACAAGGTCGGCCACATCGGCTAAGTCGGCCATGATCGGAGTCGGCAGGCTAGCCAGCCGCTGCCTGCCGAGGCAGACATACAGTGATGCCCCGTCGCCGAGGCATGCCTTGACCAGCTCGGCCATCGGGCGCAGCGTCGACGGCAAGTGTCCGGCCGGACCCGCCCAGCCGAGCTTCAACTGCCCCACCAGAGCCTGCCAGCCGTCTTCCACCTTCTCGCCCGGGGGCATCCGATGGCTCAGCTGCAGATGAGCTGTCACCGTACCCGACACGTCGGCGCCGACGGTCGTCGCCCCGGTGGAGCCGGCGAGGCGAGTGGTGAAGCTGATCGGAAGGCTGCACACCTGCTTGCCGTCGCAGTCCTCGGCAACCAGGTGAAGCAGCACCGGGGCCGCCAGCTCGGCCTGCGGGGAGCTGAACTGAACCGTCCCGGGCCCAAAGCTGGGACCAAATAGGTCCTGCAGGTCATCGGGTAACACCATCGTCACGTCTTCGACGAAGCGCTCCTCGACAGTCACCGAGCCTCCAAAAGCAAGCGCCTCCAGCCAGCTTCGCTGAACGGCGGCGGCTGCGGCGTCGTCGGCTGGAAACGCGAACTTGCCGTGCACGCTGAAAGTTGCGTCATTGCCGGGTCGAGGCCTGATCTCGACCTTCTGGTAGTGCTCACCAGCTGAGATCGTCCAATCCCACCGCCGAGGCGCCATCTCTGCGGCCCGCGCGTGAAGGGTTCGCTGTCGGCGGAACAAGTCAGGCACGCCGTTGACCATCCCCGCCTGCTCCATGTTGAGCTCGGCGAGACGTCGACTGACTTGGTACTCGTCGCCTTCGAGGAAGCGACGCAGACCCTCGTCTTGGTTGAACTGACCGTCGAGCCAGTCGATGCACCACCGGTCCAGCCTGACGTCCGGGTACTGCGCTTCCAGGCTCTCCCACCAGACGATCTCCGCCGGCGAGAACTCAAGTGGGACGATCAGGACCCACTCCGACGGCGAGTGCTCCTCGACGGCCTTCGCCAGCGACTTCTTAGTCTGCGACCGCCGCGATCCGGTCATCCGGCCTGTAAAGGACTTCACCTCGTAGACCCGCACGCCATCACCGGAGACGTAGCGGCTGGGGACGTAGCTGTCGCGGCCACCGTCGCCCCCGGCGCCGTCGACGCCTTGCGCGTGTGGATCGATCTTCTTGATGAGAATCTTCACCGCGCGCTCAAACCGCGCCGGGTCCCGAGCAGCAGACGGCCAATGGATCATGACAGCCCCTCACACTTCAGTCGGCCACTCACCGTAGCCCGGCGCGCACGCGCACCCGCAACGACACTCGCGCCTCGACGTACGCGAGCATGTGAGCGAGCGAGGACGGCATCGGAACGCGCGGATCAGATCACCCTCAGCGTCTCGGAGAGTCGTGTTCGGCTGGTCCGCCCAGTTGCCCGGTATCGCCGCGACCAGGGACCTGCCCGCCCCGCGAAGCGGTGGCCGGGCAGTCCATGCGGCCAGCAAGCGCTGCACCTGCGGTGAGTTGGCGACGGGCGACGGCTGACCGCTGCTCGAGACGGCGCTCGAAGGGATATCCAATGTCTGGCTTCTATGGACGCTTGACTACCGTCAAGAGCCAGACCTCCAAGGCGCTGGCGAAGCTGCGCAGCGTGGCCCCGGAGCTCGCCGAGCTGTACGTCACGGAAGGAACCGCCCGATGAACCAGGACCGACTGCGTCTCGACCTGTCCGACCTGGCCGAGGAGGTCACCCCGGTCGACCTGCGGGACCGGGCGCTGCGTACCTCGCGGCGGCTCGGCATCCAGCGGGCCGTCGCCACCTCCGCCGCCGCGCTCGTGGTGCTGGCCGCCGCGACCGGGACCGCGCTGGCGATCCGGCCGAACAGCCAGGCGCCCGCACCGGCCGGCCCGTCGGTCACAGTCACCGCCCCGCCGGTCGAGCCGTCCCGTACGCCCTCCCCCGACGCGAGTACCGCCACCGGCCAGTCGCAGTCGGCGCTCGCCGGTACCCGCTACTACCTGGAGCAGACGTCCACCCGATCGCGGATCCATGAGGTCCGCGGCACGCGGGACCGGGTGGTCCACGAGGTCGTCCACGAAGCCGCCTCTCGCTGCGAGTCCAACACCGTCAGCGTCTCGCCGGACGGCAAGCGGGTGGTGTGGGTGCAGGACAGCACCGACAACGCGAGCGGGGTGCTGCTGATCGCCACCGTCGGAGACGAGGGGGCGACGACCCTCGCGGAGGGGATCAGTTGTTTCGGCGCCCGGCCGATGCGGTGGAAGGGCGACGACCAGCTGATGGTGCAGCGGAAGAACGGCCAGTCCGTGCTCTACGACGTGGTGGCCAACAAGCAGGTCATCGGCGACCCGGGCCAGGAGACCAAACGGTGCTGGTCCGCCGACGGCACCTGGCTGGCCGCCGAGTCGGACGGCAAACCCTACGTCTCGGACACCACCGACCTGCGGCAGTACACCTACACCCCTCCCCAGCAGGAGGCCGCGAAGTGGGACGGCTGGGAGGCCCGCAGCGTGTCCACCGACGGCCGCTACGTGGCAGTGGGCTGGATCGGCACCGACCCGTCCCGCCGGGACGGCAGCTTCGCGGTCGTCGACACCAGGACCAGCAAGGTGGTCGACCTGCCCGGCACGGGCGAGGTGCGGAGCATCCTGTTCAGCGCCGACGGCACGGTGCTGCTGCGGCGCGGCACCGGCATCACGGTCCTCGACCGTGAGTTCAAGCCACTCGGCACGGTGACCGAGCCGGCACCGACCCGGAACCGGGCACTGCTGGCGTACGTGCCCTGAGCCGCCTCAGACAACCCCTACAGGCCCCTGACGCTTCGTGCGCCGGGGGCCTGTCCGCGTCCGCCGACCCGGGGCCGAAGTTCTTTCGATCAGGCGGCAACCATGCAGATCGAAACCGACGTCTGGGAGTGCATCAGAGACGCGCACCAACCAACCCCCGAGGATCGAATCGTGAACGTCATCGTCACCAGCGCCCGCGGACTACGTACCGTCGCCGCCCTCGCCGCCGCCGCGTTCGTCGCCGTGGGCGTGAGCGCCTGCGGCGACGGCGGGTCCACGCCGTCCGCCCCCGCAGCTGGGCAGTCGTCCGCCGCCGCACCGTCGTCCGCCGCCCCGAGCCCGTCGGACGCCTCCTCCGCCGCACTGCCCGGCACCCGGTACTACCTGTCGTTCGGCGAGCAGGCCGCGGAGGTGCACGTCGTCAAGGGCGGCACCGACCGGGTGAGCGCCAGCGTCCCGTACGGCGGCGGCGACTGCGTCCGGAACACCATCACCATCTCGCCGTACGGCGAGCGGCTGGCCTGGGTGGAGGGAGCGGCCGGAGCGGAGGCCGGCAAGCTCGTGACCACCCGGATCGACGGCAGCGACCGGGCCACCATCGCGGCGGAGCCGCCCTTCTCCGGCAAGGCGCCCTGCGACGGCGGCGACCCGCTCGTGTGGAACACCAACGACCGGGTGCTGGTGCAGCAGGACGGCCACATGGCGCTCATCGACCTGAGCAGCCGCAAGCCCGCCGACGGCGACGCCGGCAACGAGACTCTGAAGTGGTGGACGCCGGACGGCCGCAACTGGGCCGCCGTCTCCGAGGGGCGGCCGTACGCGACGACCGACCCGAAGGTGACGTTCTACCGCTACACGCCGCCGGCGGCCCAGGCGGCCCGCTACGACGGCTGGCGGGTCCGCAGCGTCTCGGCGGACGGCCGGTACGTGGCCGTCGGCTGGATCAACAAGGACGAGACCCGCAACGACGGGAGCTTCGCGGTGGTCGACACCAGGACCAGCAAGGTGGTCGACCTGCCCGGCACGGGCGAGGTGCGGAGCATCCTGTTCAGCGCCGACGGCACGGTGCTGGTCCGGCGCGACAACGGCATCAGCGTTCTGGACAAGCGTTTCCAGCCGGTCGGGACGGTGACCGAGCCGGCCGGGCTGAGCGGGGCGCCGCTGCTGGCTTACGTGCCTGCCTGACGAAAGGCGACGCGGGGCGGGTCACCGACGGGTGGCCCGCTCCGCGTCGTTCAGCGCAGCACGGTGATCGCCGCATCCGCTGTGACGTGCTTCCACGGCACCAGCACCACTGTGCCGTCGCGCTCCAGCACCTTCGCGTCGCTGCCCTCGGTGCCGGCCGACAGCGGCGCCTCGGCCACGACTGTGACCTCGCCGGTGGCCGGGTCGATCCGGACCAGCCGTGGCGCGAGGTCACGCCGGTCGCCCACCTCCCACGCCAGCACGCCCTGCTCGTCGAGGCGGACGAGTTCCACCTCGCTGTCGGTGTGCCCGGCCGACACCCAGCGCCGCTTCCCGGTGGCCAGGTCGATCGCCACCACCTGGTTGGCCTGGCGCATCTTGCCGCCCACCGGAGAGGCTTCGGTGGGCAGGTAGAGCGTGTCCGCGTCGGCCAGGTACGGCCGGATCCCCGGCCCGCTCACCGTGTTGGAACGGTTGACCGGCAGGTCGCTGAACCGCGTACCGTCGACGAGGTTGCCGAACGTGGCGCGCGCCTTGCCGGCGGCGTCGCGCGCGACGAACGTCTCGGTGCTCAGACCGGGCAGGCTGACCAGCGGGTCGACGCTCAGCACCCCGTCGCTCTGCTGCGCTGCGGGCAGTTTCTGCTGCCAGCGCGGCTTGCCGGTGGCCGGGTCCAGGCCGAGCAGCGCGCCCTGGTCGCCGTCACAGCGCGCGGTGACCACCGCCTGCGTCCCGGCGGCCTGCGTCTGGGTCAGACGGCAGTCGCGACCGGGCAGCAGCCGGTCGGCGTCGGTCTGCCACAGCCGCTTGCCGTCGGCCAGCGAGTAGCCGAGAACGCTCTCGCCGCTGCGCACGACCACCTGCCCGGCGGCCACGGACAGGTCCGGGGCGACGATCTCGGACCGGCCCGTCCGGCGTTCCACCGGGAACGTGGCCCGCCACGTCTGCGCGCCGGCGGCAGCGTCGAAGCCGACGATCGTGTCGCACGAGTCGGCGGAACCGAGCGCCACCACACCCCGCCCCTCGGCGAGCGTCTGCGCGGCCGCGCACAGCGAGGTCGCCTGGGGCGCGGGCACGCCCCACGCCTGGGCGCCGTCGTCGAGCCGGTAGGCGATGATGCCGTCCGGCTGGGCCCGGACCACCGCGTCGCCGACCAGCCAGGCGCCGAACATGTCCTGCCCGTCGTACGTCTTCAGCCCGTTGCGCTGCCGCTCCGGGAAGTCGAGCACCCAGGCGGTACGCAGCTTCCTCCCGTCGTCATCGCCGCCTACCAGCCGGGACACGCCGTAGGCGGTGCCGGCCGCGACCGCGAGCACGGCCACCAGGCCACCGGCGACGAGCAACGCCACGCGTCCGCGCCGCTTCGGCGCCGCCGGCGGTGCACCGGCCGGACCCGGCCATCCCGCCGGCGGGTACGCGGGCGGCGGCTGCTGGTGCTGGTACGTCATTCGTCGTCTCCGTTCCCGGTCAGCGCGCCTGCGCGCGGACGTAGGCGGCCCAGCCGGCCTGGAACTCGTCGAGCGACACGCCCAGCACGTCCCGGGCGGCGCGGTCGGTCGGGGTGCCGCCGTAGACCGCCTCGACGAAGCGGAACAGCTTCACCTCGCCGTGCTTCTCGGCGAGGTGGTTCATCGCGGCGTGCCCGAGCCAGTAGTGGAAGCTCAGCCGGTCGGGGTCGTCCCACTCGCCGTTGCCGGGCAGCGTGCCGTTCCACCCGCCGCGGACCAGCTGCCGGGCCTGCGCGGTGCGCTCGCTGGCACCGAGCGGGCGGCCGTGGAACGCGATGTACTCGGCGAAGCCCTCGACCACCCACTCGTCGAGCTTGCTGAACGCGTCCACAGCGGTCAGGTCGGTGCGGGGCGTCATCAGGGAGTGCGCCACCTCGTGCCGCAACACCATGCGGGCGTCGTTGTCGCCGCCGGTACGGGTGAAGTAACGGTCGCGGGTGTCCACCACGATGCGGGTGCCGCCGATCGTGTCCTTGCCGTCCTTGCGCTCGGCCGCGACCAGGCCCAGCGAGAAGCCCGCCTCGGTGGCCTTCTCGGTGCCGATCCGGTAGAGCGAGGTCATCTCGTCCTTGCCGTCGGCGAGCGTGATGACGAAGCCGCTCGGCACCGGGCCGGGCGGCCCGCTGGCCCGCCACACGGCCAAGCCGTTCGTCACCGCCACATCGGCGGCCGGGGCGTACCGCTTCGCCACGCCGGCCCGGGCGGCGTCGGCGATGAGCAGGGCGTGCGGGGTCCGCTCGACGTGGATCTCCCGCCACTTGTCCCACGGACCGGGGTAGTGGACGGTCTTCGAGCCACCGATCCCGGCGGCCGGAGCGCCGGTCACAGCGGTGACCCGGATCGGCGCGTCCTTGCCGGTGCGGATGATCGTCCAGCGGTACCACTCGGTGACCGGGGCCAGGTCGAAGCCGTCGAGCTGGTGCACGAACGAGACGTCGAGCTGGAACGTGACGCCCTGCCCGAAGGCGTCGCCGGCGCGGCCCTGCCGCTCGATGGTCTCGTAGCGGGCCACCGACAGCGGCAGCTTCCCCAGGTTGCGGAACAGCTGGGTCTGCCCGGCGATCAGCTCCTTACGGGCCGGGTCGAAGGCGGCCAGGTAGCCGTCCAGATCCTTCGCCGCCAGCGCCTTGCTGTGCCGGTCGAGCAGGGCGGTCAGCTCGGCGTTCGTGACGGTTACGCCGTTCGCGCCGGCTGCCGCCTTCGGCGCCGGGCCCTCCTCGTCGTCGCCGCGCAGGCCCAGCCCGACGCCGACCGCCGTGCCGGCACAGAGCGCAAGCGCGAGCGCACCCGCCGCGAGCCCGATCCAGAGCCCTCGGCGGGACTTCGGCGCCGCAGGCGGCGGCCCCCACGGTCCCGGCTGCGCGGGCGGCGGTGCTGCGGCGTACCGGGGGTCGGCGTTGCCGGGCGGTGGCCAGCCCGCCGGTGGGTGCCCCTGCGTCATGTGGTTCCTCGCTCGTGCCCGTGTGCGGGACCGGCCGGACGGTTTCGCCCGGCCGGATGACGGCAGACATCATCCCCGGTCCGGACGACGGATTCTGCCCCGCAGGACGTGTCGGACGGATTTGTCCCCTCGGGTGGCTGTCGTGAACAGGACGTCGAGACATCCGCCACGTCCGGCGTCCAGGGTCAGCGGGACCGGTCCGCGCGGTGACAGACTGTGCGACGCACTTCTGCCGGGACGTCTGAGGGAGGCGCCGTGCGCTGGCGCAGCTACGTGGCGGTGGGCGACAGCTTCACCGAGGGCATGGACGACGCGTATCCGGACGGCAGCTACCGGGGCTGGGCCGATCTGGTCGCCACCCGCCTCGCCGCCGAGGCCGGGCCCGACTTCGGGTACGCCAACCTGGCCATCCGCGGCCGGCTGTTCCCCAACGTGGTGGCCGAGCAGGTGCCGTCCGCGCTGGCCATGAAGCCCGACCTGATCAGCTTCGCGGCCGGCGGCAACGACGTGCTGCGCCGCAGCTTCGACCCGGACTCGTTCGTCCCCCGCTTCGACTCGGTCGTGCAGCGGCTGCGGTCCGGCGGCAGCGACGTGGTGCTGTTCCGGTTCGCCGACGTGATGGCCCGGCTGCCCGGCCAGCGGCTGGTGGCCCCCCGGGTCGCGCTGCTCAACCGTGCGGTCGGCGAGGTGGCCGAGCGGCACGGCGCGATCCTGGTCGACCTGTACGCCGACGACACCTACCTCAACCCGCTGCTCTGGAGCACCGACCGGCTGCACCTGTCGGCCGCCGGCCACCGCCGGGTCGCCGCCCAGGTGCTCACCGCGCTCGGCATCGGCTGCGAGGAGGAGTGGTTGATGGTGCCGCCGCATCCGGCGCCCAGCCCGTGGCTCGCCGCGCGCGCCGCCGACCTGCGCTGGGCCGGCCGGCACCTGGCGCCGTGGATCAAGCGCCGGCTGACCGGGCGGTCCTCCGGCGACTTCGTCACCGCCAAGCGGCCGGTGCTCGGGCCGGTCGAGCGCGACTGAGCGTGCGTACCGTCCACGCCGCCGACCTGCTGCGGCTGACACCCGACGACCCACCCCGCACCGGGCTCGCCGTCGTGGTCGCCGGTGACCGGGTCGAGGCGATAGTGCCCACGGCCGAGCTGTCCGGCGCGTACCCCGGGGTGCGGGTGCGGCGGTGGGCCGGCACGCTCGGGCCGGCGCTCGTGCACGACGGCCCGCTGCCGCCGGCGCCCACGCCCCGCGAGCGGGTGCACGCGCTGTTCCGGCTCGGCGTGGCCGCCGTGCTCGACGAACACGTCACCGACCCGGCGCTGCGTTCCGCCGCGGCCCGCAACGAGGTGGCGGTGCTGCCCGCCGCCCGGCCGCCCGCGCTGGTGACCGGCGGGCGCGCCGACCTCGCCGTGTTCGACGCGGACGGCTCCTGCCTGGCGACAGTGGTCGCCGGCCGCCTGGTGCACCGCCGCGCCTGACCGGCACCGCACCGCGCTGATCCGGCGTACCTTGGGGATCATGCCTGTGCCGAGCGATCCGCATCCCCACCTCCAGTCGTACGCCGACCCGCAGCGCCTCGTCACCACCGAGTGGCTGGCCGAGCACCTGGGCGACGAAGGGCTCGTGGTGGTCGAGTCCGACGAGGACGTGCTCCTCTACGACACCGGCCACATCCCCGGCGCCGTCAAGGTCGACTGGCACACCGAACTCAACGACCAGGTCACCCGCGACTACCTGGACGCCGCGAGCTTCGCCGAGCTGTGCGCGGCCAAGGGCATCGGGCGGGACGACACAGTCGTCTTCTACGGCGACAACTTCAACTGGTGGGCCGCGTACGCCCTCTGGGTCTTCTCCCTCTTCGGTCACGCGGACGTGCGGCTGCTCGACGGCGGCCGGCAGAAGTGGATCGCCGAGGGGCGGGAGCTGACCCGGGACAAGGTGAGCCGGCCCCGCGCCTCGTACCCGGTGCCGGAGCGCAACGACGCGCCGATCCGCGCGTACCGGGAACAGGTCATGGCGCACGTGGCGGCCGGCCGGCCGCTCGTGGACGTGCGGTCGCCCGGCGAGTACACCGGCGAGATGCTGCACATGCCGGACTACCCGCAGGAGGGCGCGCTGCGCGGCGGGCACATCCCGGGCGCGGTGAGCAAGCCGTGGAAGTCCGCCGCGAACGACGACGGCACGTTCAAGTCCGCCGACGAGCTGCGCGCCATCTACGCCGACCAGCTCGGGCTGAGCCCGTCCGACGACGTGGTCGCGTACTGCCGGATCGGCGAGCGGTCCAGCCACACCTGGTTCGTGCTGCACCACCTGCTCGGGTACCCGCAGGTGCGCAACTACGACGGCTCGTGGACCGAGTGGGGCAACCTGGTCCGGGCCCCCGTCGTGAAGGGCGACCAGCCCGGCGGCCTGACCCGCTGAGGCGTCCCGGCCGGTCCCGTCGTCACCGCGGCGGGACCGGCCGGTTCCGCTGTTACGCCGGTCCGGCCGCGTTCCGGACCGGTCAGCGGGCGGCTATCGACAGCCGGCCGGGGACGTTGCTCGCCACCCAGTCGACGGCGCCGGTCTCCGGCCGCCACCGTGCCAGCCCGGCGTCGTAGCGGAGCAGCACCGCGCCGTCGGCGGTCCAGCCGTACACCTCGCAGCACCCCTTGGTCCGGCCCTCGCGCCCGAGGTCGAGCAGGCGGGTCACCGCGCCGGTGCGGGCGTCGAGCACCGCCACGCCCTCGGCTCCGATCATCGTGCCGGCGGCGCCCGCGGTGGTGGTCCACCCGGCCTGGCCGATCCGGTCGCCGCGCTGCCAGCCCCGCCCGTAGACCTCGTTCACCTGGTAACCGGGGGGAAGCTCCCCGGTGGTCACCGGCCGCCGCTCCGGCGCGCCACCGGAGGCGGGGAACCGGCGTACGGCCAGGCCACCGTCCCCGGCCCAGCCGCCCACTGTGAACAGGTCGCCGGACCGGGCCGGCTCGGGCACGACGAGCGTCCACGGGTCGACCGGGAGCTTCCGCGCCGATCCGGTGCGCCGGTCCAGCTCGTACGCGGTGTCGTTGTCGCCGACCACCAGCCGGTCCCCGGCCCAGACCACGTGCTCCAGGTAGCCGGTGAGCGGGTAGCGGCGCACCGCGCCGTCGGTGAGGCCGACCACGACGACCTCGCCGGTCTGCGCGAACGCGGCGGTCCGGCCGTCCGGCGACAGGCTGCCCGGCTTGAGCGGAGCGGCCTCGTTGCCCCCGGCGTCGCGGGTGGGCGCGAGCGTCACCACGTCGAGTTCCCGGACCATGCCGTCGTCACCCAGCACCCGGACCGGGCCGGCCTCGCCGGTCTCCGGGTCGACCGGCTGGTACAGCGCCAGCGCCCGGCGCACCGGGCGGTCGGACAGGCCGTAGGCGACCCGGTCGCCGAGCCGGCCCAGCGGGTCGCCCGCCTGTCCGAGCCGGTCCGGGGGCCGCTGCACCACCGGCGCGCTCGGTGCCGAGGTCACAGTCGGGCGGGCCGGTGCGGCGGGGGGCGGGCCGGCGCGGTGCAGCAGTGCCGTCGTACCGCCGCCGAGCAGGACCACGGCGACGGCCGCGGCGCCGGCGGCCCGGCGGGCGCGGCGGACCCGCCCGGCCCGGTCCCATCCGGTCTCGGCCGGCCGGGTCGGCCGGATCTCCTCGGCGGCCCGGGTCAGCAGCCGGGTCAGCTCGGGCTCGTTCACGGGCTCGCCTCCATCCCGGTCACCAGGTCGTCTCCGGACGTGCCGGGGGCGGGTACGACGTCGCGCAGCCGGCGCAACGCGTCGTGGCACTGGCTCTTGACCGTGCCGACTGTGACGCCGAGCGCCTCGGCGGTGGCGACCTCGGTCAGGTCCTCGAAGTAGCGCAGCACCACGACGGCCCGCTGGCGTGGCGGCAGCCGGTCCAGCGCCGCGCGCACGGTGAGCCGCAGCGCGGCGTCGGCGTCGGCGCCCGGCCGGTCCGGCGGGTACGCACTGAGCCACTCCCGTCGCCGGCGTCGCCACCAGGAGACGGCGTCGCGGTAGAGGATGGCGCGAACGTACGCGGCCGGGTCGCCGTCGCGCACCGACGACCAGCGCAGCGCCAGCTTGAGCAGCGCGTCCTGGAGCAGGTCCTCGGCCTGGTGGCGGTTCCCGCAGATCAGGTACGCGGCGCGCAGCAGCCGGTGCTGGTGCGCCTCGACGAAGGCGAGGTAGTCCGCCCGCCCGTCGTCCGCGTCGCGCCCCATCCGGCTCCTCCCTCCGTCACCCGCCAGACGCGCGGGACGGGGGCAAAGGTTGGGTCAGGTAGCGCTGAATCGTCGGGCCGACCCAGGCGGCCAGTTCCTCCGGGTCGAGGTCCACCACCGGTGGCAGCCGGACCACGTACCGGGTGAGCGCGAGACCGAGGATCTGGCTGGCCACCAGGCCGGCCCGGCGGGCGGCGGTGGCCGGGTCGGCAACGCGACGGGCCACCGCGGTGGCGAGCTGGCCGGCGAAGACGCCGCGCATCCGTTCGGCCGCGCCGGGGTTGGTGGCGGCGGCCCGGAGCAGGGCGACGAGTGTCCCGTCCGCCTCCCAGCGGCGCACGAAGTGCCGGGTCAGTGTCTCGCCGAGCCGGTCCGGCGGCACCTCGGCCAGGTCGGGCAGGCGCAGGTCGAACTCGGCCGCCGCGGCGAAGAGTCCCTCCTTGCTGCCGTAGTAGCGCATCACCATCGAGGGGTCGATGCGGGCGTCGGCGGCGATGGCCCGGATGGTGGCCCGGTCGTAGCCGTCGGTGGCGAAGCGTTCCCGGGCGGCGCGCAGGATGGCCGCCCGGGTGGCGTCCGAGCGGCGGGCGCGGGTGGCGGGTTCGGTCACGTCCACGACTGTATGCCAACACGTGTTGACATCGGCTCTACAGTGAAGTCAACAAGCGTTGGCAAACAGTTGTTGACCCGAGCCCGGAGGTGGAACGATGCTGCCCGAACGCACTGACGTCCTCGTGGTGGGAGCCGGGCCGACCGGCCTGGCCGTGGCGGTGACGCTGGCCGGGCACGGCGTGACCGCGACAGTCGTCGACCGGCTCGCCGAACCGCCGGTCACCTCGCGCGCCGCGGTCGTGCACGCCGGCACCCTGGAGGTGCTGGACCGGATCGGGATCGCCGCGCCGCTCGCCGCCCGAGGGCTGCGCTCGGCCCGGTTCAGCGTCCGCGACCGGGACCGGGTGCTGGTCACCGTCCCCTTCGACAGGTTGCCGTCGCGCTACCCGTACGCGCTGCTGATCTCGCAGGCCGAGACCGAGGCGGTGCTCACCGACCGGCTCACCGCGCTCGGCGGGCGCGTGCTGCGGCCGTACGAGATGACCGGGCTGGACCTCGACGGCGACGGCGCCGTCGCGCGCTTCGGCGGCGGCCGCGCGGTCCGGGCGCGCTGGGTCGTCGGTGCGGACGGGATGCACAGCCGGGTCCGCGAACTCGCCGGCATCGGCTTCGGCGGCCCGGCCGACCCCGGGGAGTCGTTCCTGCTCGCCGACGTCCACGTGGACAGCACGCTGCCGCGCGACCAGGTGAGCCTCTTCCTGTCCCGGCAGGGCCCACTGGTCTGGGCGCCGCTGCCCGACGGCACGGTCCGGCTGGTCGCCACTGTGGACGACGCGCCGCGCGACCCGCAGGCGCACCACTTCCAGGCGCTGCTCGACGAGCGCGGTCCGGCGCGCCGGCCGGACCGGGTCACCGGCATGGCGTGGTCGTCCCGGTTCCGGATCCACCACCGGATCGCGAGCACGTACCGCTCCGGCCCGGTGCTGCTCGCCGGGGACGCGGCGCACGTGCACAGCCCCGCCGGTGGGCAGGGGATGAACCTCGGCCTGCGGGACGCGGTCGCCCTCGGCGACGCGCTCGCCGCCGGGCCGCAGGCCCTCGACGGGTACGCCACCGACCGCCGCCCCCTCGCCGAGGAGGTGCTCGGTTTCGCCGCCGGGCTGACCCGGCTCGCCGCCGCACCGCCGGCCGTGCGACCGCTGCGGAATCTGCTGCTCCGGGCGGTCTCCACGCTCCCGCCGGTCCGCCACCGGATCGCCGTTCGCCTGGCCGGCTTCGAGCCCGCGCGGCCCGATAGCTGACCCGCGGGGGCGGGTGATCAGTGCGGTGGCGCGGCGGGCGGTCCGGTGCGCGCTCGGAAGGTCACCCAGACGGCGGCCGTGACCAGGGCGAAGACCGCGGCGGCCGCCCAGGGGACAGGCGTCAGGCCGAACGCCTGGGCGGCGAGACCGGCCAGCACCGCGCCGGCCGGTGCGGCGGCCAGCCCGGCCACCCGCTGTGCCGCGCCCACCCGGCCGAGCAGATCCGGGGGTACGTGCCGCTGCCCGTACGCCGCCCGCAGGCTGTTCCAGATCGTGGAGCCGGCGGTGAACCCGGCCATCGCGAGGCCGCCGGTCAGCGGGTGCCGGGCCAGCGCGAATCCGGCCAGCGCCAGCGTCTGACCGAGCAGCACGACACGCAGCGTGGGCAGCGTGCCGAAGCGGGCGGCCAGCCGTCCGGCGAACAGCGCGCCGCCCAGCCCGCCCGCGATCGCGCCGGCCGCGAACAGCCCGTACGCCGCCTCCGGCACCCGAAGCACGGCCAGCGCATAGAGCACGAGCACCGAGGCCAGCCCTCCGATGGCCAGATTCGACCCGGCCGTCCCGACTGTCAGCGCCCAGAGAACCCGATCGCGTCGAAGAAACCGAATCCCCTCCCAAACCCCACCCTTGTTCTCGTTGATCTTGCGGTTGTGGCCCCTCGACTGTCCTTTTTGTGCGTCCTTGCCAGGGCGGAAAGTGCAAGATCGGCGGGGAGCCGGGGCGGGGATGGCGAGGATGAGGACGGCGGCCAGGGCGAAGGTCAGGGCGTCGGCGGTGAACGGGAGTGCGGGGGAGACGGCGAAGAGGACACCGGCCAAGGGGGCGCCGACGAATCCCCCCGCGACCGCGGTTCCGGCCTGGAGGCGGGCGTTGGCGCCCGCCAGCCCTTCGGGCGGCACCACAGTGGGCAGCAGCGCGTACGCGGACGCGTCGAAGAGCGTGCCCAGCAGGGCGAGCAGCGACGCGACGACGACCAGCGTGGCGATCCCGGCGTGCCCGGTCGCCACTGACCAGGCCAGCGCCGCCACCACCACGGCCCGCCCTCCGTCCACCACCGCCATCGTCCGCCGCCGGTCCCACCGGTCCGCGTACACGCCGCTGAGCAGGCCGAACAGCAGCGGCGGAAGGAGCCCGGCCACTGTCACCGCGGCTACCGCGCGAGGGTCGCGGGTGAGCGTGGCGGCCAGCAGGGCCAGAGCCGGCGTACGCAGGGAGTCCCCCACCTGCGAGCAGACGGCGGCGGACCAGAGCAGCCGGTAGTCGCGGCCCGGGACGGCGGTGATCGTCATGCCGGGAGACGGTGTGCCCTGCACCCGGTGGAGGGTCAAGCCGCCGGGGTGAAACGGGACGGACACTGTCGGCGCTGACCGGTACGGTGAGCGCCGAAAATCCGAACCGGGAGCGCGATTGGACCGCACCTTCCAGGTGGACCTCCGTGGCGTGGTCGACCTGCTCAGTCATCACCTCTACGGCAGTCCGCGGGTCTACGTGCGCGAGCTGCTCCAGAACGCCGTCGACGCGATCACCGCGCGCCGGTCCACCGAGCCGAAAGCCCCGGCCCGGGTCCGCATCGAGCCACCGGAGCTGACCGGCGACGGGACGCTGCGCGTGCACGACACCGGCATCGGCCTGACCGAGGCGCAGGTGCACGAACTGCTCGCCACCATCGGCCGCAGCTCCAAGCGCGACGAGCTGGGCTTCTCCCGGCACGAGTTCCTCGGCCAGTTCGGCATCGGCCTGCTCTCCTGCTTCCTGGTGGCGGACGAGATCCGGGTGGTCACCCGGCACGCCGACGAGCCCACAGTGCTCTGGACGGGCTGGTCCGACGGGCGGTACGCGGTCCGGCTCGCCGAGCCGGACCAGGCCCGCGACGAGCCCGGCACCACAGTCACGCTGGTGCCCCGGCGCGACGCCGACCAGTGGCTCGGCGTACCCACTGTCACCGAGCTGGCCCGCCTCTACGGCGGCCTGCTGCCGGTCGACGTGCGGGTCGGTGACACGCCGACCACCGCCGGCCCGCCGCCGTGGCCGACCACGCCCGGTGCGCCGGTGGACCGGGCCGCCCTCCAGCGGTACGCGCAGGAGCTGCTCGGGTTCGTCCCGTTCGACGTGGTGCCGCTGTCGGTGCCCGAGGCCGGCCTGACCGGCGTGGCGTTCATCCTGCCCGCCGCGGTGAACCCGGCCGCCCGGGCCGGGCACCGGGTCTACCTCAAGCGGATGCTGCTCAGCGAGCACGCCGACGGGCTGCTGCCCGAGTGGGCCTTCTTCGCCCACTGCGTGGTCGACGCCAGCGAGCTGCGGCCCACCGCCAGCCGCGAGGCGCTCTACGAGGACGCGCTTCTCACCTCCGTCCGGGAGGCGCTCGGCGACCAGATCCGCGGCTGGCTGGTCCGCCTCGCCAAGCACGACCCGCGCCGGCTCGGCGAGTTCCTCCAGGTGCACCACCTCGGCGTCAAGGCGCTCGCGATGCACGACGACGAGATGCTGCGGCTGGTCGACCAGTGGTGGCCGATGGACACCAACGTCGGCACGATGACGCTCGCCGAGTTCCGGCAGCGGCACGGCGTGCTCCGGTACGCCGCCAGCCTGGACGAGTTCCGCCAGCTCGCCGCCGTGGCCGCCGCGCAGGACGTGGCAGTGGTCAACGGCGGCTACACGTACGACACCGAGCTGATCGGGCGGCTGCCCACAGTGGACCGCTCGGTGCTGATCGAGCGGCTGGAGCCGAGCGACCTGACCACCCGGTTCGAGATTCTCGACCCGGCGACCGAACTGGCCCTGCGGCCGTTCCTCACCGCCGCGCAGCGGGCCCTGGAACGGCTCGGCTGTGAGGTCGTGATCCGGGCGTACGACCCGGTCTCGCTGCCGGCGCTCTACCTGGTGTCCCGGTCGGCCGCGTTCCACGACCAGCTCGCCGCCAGCCGGGACAAGGCCGATGAGCTGTGGGGCGGCGTGCTCGACGCGCTCGCCGCCTCAGCGCCGCCGGACCGCCCGCAACTGGTGCTCAACCACCGCAACCCGCTGGTCCGCCGGGTCACCACGCTCGCCGACCCGGAGCTGGTCGGGCTGGCCGTCGAGGCGCTCTACGGGCAGGCCCTGCTGCTCGGGCACCACCCGATCCGGGCGGCCGACGCCGCACTGCTGAACAGTTCCTTCCTCGGCCTGCTCGGCCGGGCCGTACCGGGAGAGACCCGTGACTGACGACGACCTCTGGCGGATGCACCACGAGATCGAATCCATGCCGTACGGGCCGGGGCAGATCGCCGCGCTGGAGCAGTTGCTGCGCCGCGCCGACGCGGGCGACGACAGGCACCTCGCCTTCGCCGCCCGGGTCACCGGCACCACCGCGTACGTCTACGGCGGCGAACCGGCGAAGTCCTTCGTCACGTTCTCCTGGTGCCTGGCCGAGTACGACAAGGATCCGCAGCCCTACCACCAGCGCTACACGCACCAGCTGCTCTGGTTCTTCAAGTACATGGTCAACGCCATGGTGAAGTTCCCGGAGCTGCCGCTGGACCGGACGTACGCGGTGCTCGACGACATGGAACGGCGCTACCGCGACTCCGGGCACTCGCTCCAGGCCGTCTACAAGCACCGCTACCTGGTGGCCGCGCACCTGGGCGACGACGAGGCGGCGGAGCAGTGGTACCGCAAGTGGATGACCACCCCGCGCGACACGCTCTCCGACTGCGCCGGCTGCGACCCGACCACGCAGGTCGCGCACCTGGTGCGGCACGGCCGCCACGAGGAGGCGGTGGCGCTGGCCGAGCCGGTGCTCGCCGGGCGGCTCACCTGTAGCGAGCAGCCGCAGGGGATCCTCACCGCGCTGCTCACGCCCTACCGCGAGACCGGCCGCACCGACGCGGCGCGGGACGCGCACCGGGAGGCGTACCGGCGGGTGCGCGGGCACCTCGCCGACCTGTGGGACATCGCCGACCACGTCGAGTTCTGCACCGTGACCGGCAACGAGGCCCGCGCCCTGGAACTGGTCGAGCGCCACCTGGACTGGCTGGACCGCGCGCCCACCCCTGCGGCCGCGATGCACTTCGCGGCCGCCGCCTCGGCCGCGCTGCGTCAGGTGCCGGCCGAGCTGACTGTGCACCGCCGCGCCTCCGGCGAGCGGGCCGCCGCCGACGTGCCGGCGGGTGCGCTCGCCGACGAGCTGGCCGGTACGGCGACCGCGTTGGCCGAGCGGTTCGACGCGCGCAACGGCACCACGCACCAGTCCGGCCTGATCGCCCGCAAGCTGGCGGCCGGGCCGGTCGGCGAGCACCTGCCGCTCTCCGCGAGCCTGCGCCGCCCGGCGGTGCCCGCCCCGCGTACCGGCTCGGACGCGCCGGTGGCCTCTCCGCAGCCGGTGACGGTGCCCGCCGACGCCGGGGCGGACGAACTGCTCGCGCTGGCCGAGGAGTGCTGGCGCACCAACCGCCGGGACGGCCTGGTCGCCGCGTTGCACGCGTACGACGAGCGGTTCGGTGACGCCGACGTGCCCGCGACCACCCGCGCCTGGCGGCTGGAGCTGCGGGCCGGTGAGCTGTCCCAGGACGACGACGGCGTGCCGGTGGCGATCGAGGTCAACCGCGAGGCGCTCGCCGCGTGGCGGGAGGTGCCGGACCCGCTGCGCGCCCAGGTGGTGGCCGGGCGGCTCGGTGTGCTGCTCAGCATGGTCGAGGAGAGCGCGGACGAGGGGATAACCCTGGCCCGGGAGTCGGCCGGCTACCTGACCGAGCACGGCGAGCCGCGTGACCGGGCCGCCGGCTGGGACCGGCTGGCCCTGGCCCACGTGCACCGCGAGCAGTGGGCGGAGGCGCTCGACGCGCTCGACCGGGCCGAGGCGGAGGCGGACGCCGATCCGTGGCTGGCCGGTCGGGTCGCGCTGCACCGCACGCACGTGCTGGAGCAGTTGGAGCGGGCCGAGGAGTTCCGGGACGCGGCGGCGCGGTCCCGCCGGCTGGCGGGCGAGCTGGGCGACGCCGAGATGCTCACCGGCGCCTGCCTGGCGTACGCCCGCGCCACCGACGACCCGGCCGACGCGGTGGCCGCGTGCGAGGAGGCGCTGTCGGTCGCCCCGGCCGGCGCCCAGCTGCCGCTGCGGGTCACCCGGGGACGGGCGCTGATGGCCGCCGACCGGGCCGGCGAGGCGGTGGAGGATCTGGCCGAGGCGGTCACTCTCTGCGTCGAGCAGGGGCTGGAGGGCGACGCGCTGCTGCGCTGGGAGCTGGCCGGGGCGTACCGGGTGGCCGGTCGGCTGGCCGAGGCCGCCGAGGTGGCCGAGGAGGCGGTGCTCGGGCTCGACCGGGCCGGCGCGCAGGCCGAGGCGGACCGGTGCCGGCACATGCTGGCGGGCATCTACGCCGGCCTCGGCGAGACGGATCTGGCGCTCACGGTGCTCGACACGCTGGCCGAGAACCTGGACGGGCCGGACAATCTCCCCCACCGGGCGCAGGTGCTGGAGGAGTCCGGTGGCCTGCTCTACGACGCCGACCGGGACGCCCTGGCCGCGCAGCGGTTCGCGGCGGCGGCGACCGCCTGGCGGCTGGCCGGCTTCCAGGTGGACGAGATGCGGGCCCGGCGGCGGGAACTGCTCGCCCTGCACTGGTCCGGCGACCTGCCGGCCGCGGTCGCAGCGATCGAGCGGGTGGACGAGGCGGCGGCCGCGCTCCCGGCCGAGGCCGACGAGGCGCCGGTGGTCACGTACGAGCGGGCGATGGCCGCCGACGCGGTGGCCCGGGTGCTGATCGGCGAGGACCGTCTCACCGCCGCGCTGGACCGGGTGGACGGGGTGCCGGAGCGCCTCCGGTCGATCGAGGCGTTCGGTGAGGCGGCGCAGGTCGAGGTGCTGACCGGCGAGCTGCTGCTGCGCGACGGGCGGCCGGAGCAGGCCGAAGGGCTGCTGCGCCCGGTCCTGGGCGGGCTGCCCAGCGGTTCCCGTCCCGCCACGCAGGCCGCCTGGCTGCTCGCCCGCGCGCTCGACGAGCAGGGCCGGGAGGCCGAGGCGTCGAAGGTCCGCGCCGACCACGGCATCGAGGAGGACTGACGCGACGGGCTGGGGCAACCGTTGGGTAACCGCGGCTGCCCCAGTTCGAACGCGAGGTCTAGGCTGGTCCGGTGGCGGTGGAACAGCAGGCACGGGGTGCGGCGGGTGCGGCCCGGCGCCGGTCCCGGCGGGACGAGATCCTGGAGATCGCGGTCGGCCTCTTCGCGGCGCGCGGCTACCACGGTGTGTCGATGGACGACATCGGCGCGGCGGCCGGGGTCACCGGTCCCGCGCTCTACCACCACTTCGCCGGCAAGGAGGCGATGCTCGTCGCCGCCCTGATCCCGGTGAGTGAGGGGTTGCTCGCGGGCGGGCGGGAACGGGCCGCCGGTCACCCGGGCGACCCGCGTGCGGCGCTGGAGTCGCTGATCGACTTCCACGTCGACTTCGCGCTCGCCAACCCGGCGGTGATCGCGTTGCACCTGCACGAGCTGGACCGCCTCCCGGACGAGCCGCGCCGCCGGATCCGCCGGCTCCAGCGGATGTACGTCGAGGAATGGGTCACCGTGCTGACCGCGCTGCACCCCGGCCTGCCCGACGGCGCGGCCCGGGTGCTCGCCCACGCGGCGTTCGGCCTGATGAACTCGACGCCGTTCCTCGGCGGCGAGGTGGACCGCCGGCGCCGGGCCGAACTGCTGCGCGGCGCGACCCTCGCGGCCCTGCTCGCGCCCACCGACCCGACCTGACACGCCGCGCGTACCTTAACGCGTGTTAAGAAGAGACCCCGGCTTTGCGTCGAGAAGGGGTCACGTCCGTGCAGAAGATGATCGAATCGTTGTTGGTCGCGAATCGGGGGGAGATCGCGCGGCGGATCATCCGCACCGGTAGGCGGCTCGGGATCCGGACGATCGCGGTGCACTCGGAGGCCGACGGCGCGCTGCCGTTCGTGACCGAGGCCGACGAGGCGGTCTGCGTCGGCCCGGCGAACCCGGCCCAGAGCTACCGGAACGTCGAGGCGATCCTCGACGCCGCCCGGAGCACCGGCGCGCAGGCGATCCACCCCGGCTACGGCTTCCTGTCCGAGAACGCGGACTTCGCCCGTACCGTCGAAGGGGCCGGCCTGATCTGGGTCGGGCCCGGCGCCGACGCGATCAGCGCGATGGGCGACAAGATCAACGCCCGGAACCTGATGGCGGCCGCGGGCGTGCCGGTCGCGCCCGGCACCACCGAACCGGCGAGCGACCTGGACGCGGCGGTGGCGGCAGCCGCGGAGATCGGTTACCCGGTGATGGTCAAGGCCGCCGCCGGTGGCGGCGGCATGGGCATGGGCGTGGCCGCCGACGAGGCGGCGCTGCGCACCGAGTACGACAAGGTCCGCGCGTTCGCCGAGCGGATGTTCGGCGACGGGTCGGTGCTGATCGAGCGGTACTTCCCCCGGGTGCGCCACGTCGAGGTGCAGATCCTCGGCCTGGCGGACGGCCGGGTGGTGGCGCTCGGCGAGCGGGAGTGCTCGGTGCAGCGGCGCAACCAGAAGCTGGTCGAGGAGTCCCCGTCCCCGGCGGTGTCGCCCGAGCTGCGCGAGCGGTTCCTGGCCGCGGCGGTACGCGCCGGTGAGGCGGTCAATTACCGCAATGCGGGCACTGTGGAATGCCTGCTCGATCCCTCGACGCAGGAGTTCTTCTTCCTGGAGATGAACACGCGGCTGCAGGTCGAGCACCCGGTCACCGAGTACGTCTACGGCGTCGACCTGGTCGAGGAGCAGTTGCGGGTGGCGGCCGGCCTGGCGCCGACGTTCGACCCGGACGCGCTCGCCCCGCGCGGTCACGCCATCGAGCTGCGGATCAACGCCGAGGACCCGAAGCGCTTCCTGCCCGGCCCGGGCGCGATCACCACCTGGAACGAGCCGTCCGGCACCGGCGTCCGGGTCGACTCCGGCTACGTCGCCGGCAACACCGTCACGCCGTTCTACGACAGCCTGATGGCCAAGCTGATCCTCACCGGGGCGACCCGCGAGGAGGCGGTCGAGCGGGCGCGGGCGGCTGTCGCCCAGTTCGAGATCGCCGGCCCGAAGTGCAACCTGCCGTTCTTCGCCGAGCTGCTGGAGAACCCGGAGTTCCTCTCCGGCGACTACGACACCGGCATCGTCTCCCGGATGCGCTGACCTTCGACCCAGTGAGGTGAATCTGATGGCGGAACTTCCAGACTCCGTGAGCATCCGTGAGGTCGGTCCCCGCGACGGCCTCCAGAACGAGGAGCCGATTCCCACCGACGCGAAGGTGCGGCTTCTCGACGCGCTGTCCCGCACCGGGGTACGGCGCATCGAGGCCGTCTCCTTCGTCCACCCGAAGGCGATCCCGCAGATGGCCGACGCCGACGAGGTGTGGCAGCGGGCCGAGAAGGTCGACGGCGTGCGCTACTCCGCCCTGGTGCCGAACACCCGTGGCGCACAGCGGGCGCTGGCGGCGGGCTTCACCGAGATCGAGGTGGTGGTCTCGGCCAGCGACACGCACAACCGCCGCAACGTCAACCGGTCCACCGACGAGTCGCTGGACGACATCGCCGAGCTGATCGACCTGCTGCACGGCGCGGGCGCCACCGCCGAGGTGATCGTGGCGACCAGCTTCGGCTGCCCCTACGAGGGCGACGTGGACCCCCGCCGGGTCGCCGCGATCGTCGACCGCGTCGCCCGCGACGGCGCGGACCGCGTCGCCTTCGGCGACACCACCGGCATGGGTACGCCCCGGCGCGTCCGCGAACTGGTCACGGCGGTCCGGGACCGCAACGCCCACCTGCCGGTGCTGCTGCACTTCCACAACACCCGTGGCACCGCGCTGGCGAACATGCTCACCGCGATGGAACTGGGGATCACCGAGTTCGACGCCAGCGTCGGCGGCCTCGGTGGCTGCCCGTACGCCCCTGGTGCCAGCGGCAACCTGGCCACCGAGGAGGCGGTGCACATGCTGCACGACATGGGCATCGACACCGGCATCGACCTGGACGCCCTGATCGAGGCCGCCGAGCTGGCCGAGACCCTGGTGGGCAAGAAGCTCCCGTCCGGAGTCCTCCGGGCCGGCCCCCGAACCCGCCTGACCCCCCGCCCCGCCTGACCGGCCCCCTCCCACCCCGTCTCCCCGCTCTGTTGATCAAGGAGTTCGTGTCCTCCGGGGGCCCGAACGAGGACGCGAACTCCTTGATCAACGAAATGAGCGGGGGTGGGTGGGGTGCGGGGGCGTGGTGGGGTGCCGGGGATGGTGCGGGTGGGGTAGCCTAACGATCGTTCAGGTCGGTGGGCGCCCTGTGCGGGGGCCGTGGCAACGGGAGTCGGCGTGACGCTCGACGGTGAAGCTCTGGAGCAGCTACGCAAGCGCGCCCGCGCCGGCGGTGCGGACAAGTACCACGCGGCCAACGCCGCGAAGGGGAAGCTGTTCGCCCGCGAGCGTGTGGCGTACCTGGTCGACGAGGGCTCCTTCGTCGAGGACGGGCTCTACGCCAACGCGATGGCCGACGGGCTGCCCGCCGACGGCGTGGTCACCGGCACCGCGACGATCGACGGCCGTCAGGTCTGCCTGATGGCCAACGACTCCACGGTCAAGGCCGGCAGCTGGGGTGCGCGTACCGTCGAGAAGATCATCCGGATCATCGAGCGGGCCTACGCGACCGGCGTCCCGATGGTCTACCTGGTCGACTCGGCCGGCGCCCGGATCACCGACCAGGTCGACCTGTTCCCGGGCCGGCGCGGCGCCGGCAAGATCTTCTGGAACCAGGTCCGCGCCTCCGGCTCGATCCCGCAGGTCTGCGCGCTGTTCGGGCCGAGCGCGGCGGGCGGGGCGTACATCCCGGCGTTCTGCGACGTGGTCGCCATGGTGGACGGCAACGCCAGCATGTACCTCGGCTCCGACCGGATGGTCGAGATGGTCACCGGCGAGAAGACCACGCTGGAGGCGATGGGCGGCGCGAAGGTGCACTGCGCCGAGTCCGGCGTGGGGCACTTCCTCTGCAAGACCGAGAACGACGCGCTCGACGTGGTGCGGACGTACCTGTCCTACCTGCCGTCGAACTGGAAGCAGGACCCGCCGGCGGCCGAGGCGGTGGCCGCGCCGGAGAAGGCCGACCTGGCCGCGCTGGTCCCGGCCAGCGAGCGGCAGGCGTTCGACATGCGCCGGTACGTCAAGGGCCTGCTCGACTCCGGCAGCTTCTTCGAGATCCAGGCGCTGTGGGCCAAGGAGCTGACCATCGGGTTCGGCCGGCTCAACGGCGAGGTCGTCGGCGTGGTCGGCAACAACTCGATGTTCAAGGGCGGCGTGCTCTTCGTCGACTCGGCCGACAAGGCGACCCGGTTCGTGCAGCTCTGCGACGCGTTCAACGTGCCGCTGCTGTTCCTCAGCGACGTGCCGGGGTTCATGGTCGGCAGCGCGGTGGAAAGGCAGGGGATCATTAGGCACGGCGCCAAGATGATCACGGCGATCTCCGAGGCGACCGTACCCAAGATCTGTGTGGTGGTCCGCAAGGCGTACGGCGCGGGTCTCTACGCGATGGCCGGTCCCGGCTTCGAGCCGGACGCCACGATCGCGCTGCCCACCGCGAAGATCGCGGTGATGGGCGCGGAGGCCGCCGTCAACGCGGTCTACGCCAACAAGATCGCCGCCATCTCCGACGAGGCCGAGCGCGCCGCGTTCGTGGCCGCGAAGCGCGAGGAGTACGAGCGCGACATCGACGTCGTCCGCCTCGCCAGCGAGCTGGTGGTGGACGCGATCGTCGAGCCGCACGAGCTGCGCGCCGAGCTGGTACGCCGGTTCACCGCCGCGCGCGGCAAGGAGCGGCACTTCTCCCGGCGCCGGCACGGCGTCACCCCCGTCTGACCCGGTAAGGAAGGGCCCCCTCTTAACGCCTGGTGCATGTAAAGGGGCCCCTCCTAACGCTTCAGCCGCTCCCGGCGTCACGAGCGCCCGGCGGCCCGCCCTTTCCAGGAGGATCGACATGGACTTCCGGCTCGACGAGGAGCAGCAGGCGCTGCGGGAGAGCGTCCGGGAATTCGCCCGCGAGGTGGTCGCGCCCACCATCGCCGAGCACTACGAGCAGCACACCTTCCCGTACGAGATCGTCCGTCAGATGGGCAAGATGGGCCTGTTCGGGCTGCCCTTCGCGGAGGAGCACGGCGGGATGGGCGGCGACTACTTCGCGCTCTGTCTGGCGCTGGAGGAGCTGGCCCGGGTCGACTCCAGCGTGGCCATCACGCTGGAGGCGGCGGTGTCGCTCGGCGCGATGCCGATCTACCGCTTCGGCACCGAGGAGCAGAAGGCGCAGTGGCTGCCGAAGCTGCTCAGCGGTGAGGCGCTGGCCGGGTTCGGGCTCACCGAGCCGGGCACCGGCTCGGACGCGGGCGGCACCCGGACGCGCGCGGTCCTGGACGGCGACGAGTGGGTCATCAACGGCTCGAAGGCGTTCATCACCAACTCCGGCACCGACATCACCGCGCTGGTCACGGTCACCGCCGTCACCGGTACGCGGCCGGACGGCGGCAAGGAGCTGTCCACGATCATCGTGCCGTCCGGTACGCCCGGCTTCACCGTCGCGCCCGGCTACTCGAAGGTCGGCTGGAATGCCTCGGACACCCACGAGCTGACGTTCGACGACTGCCGGGTGCCGGCGGCCAACCTGCTCGGGGAGCGCGGCCGGGGCTTCGCCCAGTTCCTGCGCATCCTGGACGAGGGCCGGATCGCCATCGCGGCGCTCGCCGTCGGCCTGGCCCAGGGCTGCGTGGACGAGTCGATCAAGTACGCGAAGGAGCGCCAGGCGTTCGGCCAGCCGATCGGCAACTACCAGGCCATCCAGTTCAAGATCGCGGACATGGAGATGAAGGCGCACACGGCCCGGCTGGCCTACTACGACGCGGCCGCCCGGATGCTCGCCGGTGAGCCGTTCAAGCGTCAGGCGGCCATCGCCAAGCTGCACGCCTCCACAGTCGCTGTGGACAACGCCCGCGAGGCGACGCAGATCCACGGCGGGTACGGCTTCATGAACGAGTACCCGGTGGCCCGCTTCTGGCGCGACTCCAAGATCCTGGAGATCGGCGAGGGCACCAGCGAGGTGCAGCGCATGATCATCGCGCGCGATCTCGGCATGTGAGGACGCCCGGAACCGCGCCCTGTCGGATATCGGCAGTGGACGGTCGGGTGGTTGACGATGGGCTGTGGAGCGTCGGAGTCCATCCGTAATCTTCGTGCCCATGACTCCGGATCATGACCGTGCGCGGGGCCCAGGCGGTCGTACCGGTCTGGCCGACCTGCTGCGCGGGCACCGGCTCGCCGTCGGCCTGACCCAGGCCGAGCTGGCGGGCCGGGCCGGCGTGGGCGTACGGACGGTCCGCGATCTGGAACGGGGGCGGGCCACCCGGCCCCAGCGCACCACAGTCGACCTGCTGGCCGACGCGCTCGGCCTGAGCGGTGACGAGCGGCGGGAGTTCGTCGACACCGCCCGGCCCGCGGCATCCCGCCTCCCCGCAGCCGGTGCCGCCGCCAACGATCCGCCGGTGGCGCTGCCCCAGCCCGTACCGCTGCTCGGCCGGGAACGGGACGTGGCGGAGGTGTCCGGGCTGCTCGACGTGTACCCGGTGGTGAGCCTCGTGGGGCTCGCCGGGGTGGGCAAGACGGCGCTGGCCGTCACCGTCGCGCACGCGGTGGCGGCCCGCCACCCGGCGGGCGTGGCCGGGGTGCTCGTGGGCGAGGGCTCGGACGCCGCCGACGTACTCGCCGCGTCGGCGTCGATGTTCGGCGTGAACCGGCTGGCCGACCTGTCCTGCCGGATCGGCGACCGGCGGGCGCTGCTGCTCGTCGACGCCGTCGACCGGGCGCCGGAGCCGGTGGCCGAGGCGCTGCGCGTCCTGACCGCCGCCGTGCCGACGCTGCGGGTGCTGGTGACCGGCCGCCGCCCGGTCGGCCTGGCCGGCGAGATGGTCCGGCCGGTCGCGCCGCTTGACGTACCGCCGGCCGGCACCGAAACCGCCGACCGGGCCGACCTGGACCGCTGGCCGGCGGCGGCGCTGTTCGCCGCCCGCTTCGCCCAGGCCCGCCGGGAACCACCGACCCCGGCCGAGTTGCCGGCGCTCGCCGCGCTCGTGCGCCGGCTCGGCGGACTGCCGCTCGCCATCGAGCTGATGGCGGCACGGGGACGCATCCTCGACGTCACCGAGCTGCTCGACCGCTACGGCGACCGCGTCCTGGACCTGACCGGCGTACGCCCCGGCTGGGAGCCCGCCGACCCGTCCGCCGGCACTGTGACGCTGCGCGACGCCGTGGCGACCAGCTATCACCTGCTCGCCAACGCCGACCGGGCGGCGCTGCGGCGGCTGTCCGCGTTCCGTAACCGCTGGTCGGTCGAGCTGGCCGAGGATCTGCTCGCCGACGGCGGCCGGCGGTGGGACGCCGCGCCGATGCTGGACCGGCTGCGCGAGCTGGGCCTGCTGAGTGTCAGGGGCACCGGCCCGTTCCGGTTCCGTCTGCTGGACGCGGTCCGTGACTTCGCCGCGGAACAGGCCGACCTGGAGGGCGAGACCGCCCGGATCCGGATGCGGCACGCCGTGGTGATCGCCGGTCTGGTCCACCGCACCGCGCCGGGGCTGGTGGGCGCACAGATGTCCGGCGCGGTGCACGTGCTCGACGAGGCGACGAGCGACATCACCGCCGCGCTGGCGTACGCCGCCGAGCACGCGCCGGAGACCGCGCTCCTGCTCGCCGCCTCACTGCCCCGATGGTGGCGGCTGCGCGGGCGGGACGTGTCCGGCCGGCGCCGGCTGCGGCGGCTGCTCGCCGATCCGCGTACCGCTGGTGCCCGGCCCACGCTGCGGGCCTGGGCCATGCTCGGCGCGGCCCGGCTCGCCGCCGAGCACGGCGCGGGCGCGGAGGAACTCCCGGCGGCCCGGGCCGCCCTGGTCGTCTTCGCCGAGGCGGGCGACGTGACCGGCGAACTGTCCGCCCGGTCCGTGCTCTGCGCGCTGCTGCTCGGGCTCGGCGCGCACGACGAGGCCCGCGAGCAGGCCGAGGCCGCACTGGCCTCGGCCACCCGGCACCACCGGGTACGCGAGATGGCCGTCGCCCAGGCGCACCTGACCTGGCACGACGTACGCGAAGGTCGGCTGGCCGGTGCCCGGCGGCGGCTGGCGACTGTCGACCGCCTGGCGGCACAGTGTGGTGACCAGCGCCTGCGTGTGCTGGCGCGTGCCGATCAGGCCGAGCTGACCCGCCTGGAGGGCCGATACGCCGAGGCGGTCGAGCAGGGTCGCCGGGTGGCGGCCGCGCTCGCGGAGCTGGGTGATCCCGGGCGGCGGCGCCGGACGGTCGGCGCAGTCGGGCTGGCGCTCGCCCACGCGGGGCGCACCGACGAGGCGCTGGCCACGATCGCCGAGCTGTGGCCGTCGGGAGTGGTGCCGGGCCGGCGCCGTCCACCGGCCGTGGAGATGCTCGATCCGCCGGGCCCGGGTGGGGACGCGCGCACCGAGGACGCGCTGCGCGGGTTGATCGAGGGGCACGTGGCGCTGCACCGGGGAGACCGGGAGCTGGCGGCGGAGTGGTTCGCCGCGGCTGCCGACGCGGCCGAGGGTGTCGCCGATCGGCGGGATCTGGTCGAGGCGCTGGTGGGGCTGGCGGTCAGCACCGCTGATCCGGCCGTGCTGGATCGGCTGGACGCGGCACGACAGGTCACCGGCGTCAGCCTGCTGCCGCAGGAGGAGGAGTTGCTGTTCTCCCTGACGGCCCGACGGGGGCGATGAGCGTCTTGTCGTCACCCCGGTCGATCGCGGTGGCCGCACTGCGCGTCGGCCGGCACGGGAGGGGCGGAGGGCGCGGGGGTGGCGCGAGCGAAGTAGCCCCCTGGTACTGCCCCTCGCTCCACGCTCGCGCCAGCACCCCCCGGTGCCCCCCGCTGCCGGAAGACTACCGAGGTCGGACGACCGATTCGCGAATATGTGGACCGCTTTGTCCGGCCGTTCGGGCGGTTCTGCCGGTTATTCTGCCGGTGACCGGCAGGTAGTGCCCGGCAGGTCGCGGACCGTCAGGCGGCGTCCTCGACCGGCTCGGTGCTGCCGGCGGTGGCGCCCGGATGGACCGCGTCGCGTACCCGGCGCAGCCCGTCCAGCAGCCCGTCGAGCTGCGCCGGGTCGAGCTGGCTGGTGAACCACTGCTCGATGATCCGCAGATGGCCGGGAAGGACGTCGTCCAGCCGGCTGAGCCCGGCGGTGGTCACCACCGCGAAGGAACTGCGCCGATCGGACGGGCAGGCACGCCGGCAGATCAGCCCGTCCCGCTCCATCCGGTCGACCACGCGGGTCACGCCGCTGGTGGAGAGCGAGGTCTGCGCGGCCAGGTCGGTCATCCGCAGCTGGTTGTTGGGTGAGCGGGCGAGCCGGGTCAGCACCTCGAACTCGACCGGGGAGAGGCCGTGCTCCTCGAACTGGGCGGCGAACCGGGCGGCGAGCCCGGCGTGCGCCTCGACGAGCAGGCCGACGGCGGTGATCCGGGGGTCGTCGAACACGTTCTGGTCCACGCCACCATCCTAGCAACACTTGACACGGGGAATATTGTCTCAACTATAGTTGCTCAGTCAGTCGTTGGGCTTCTAAACATTCTTCTCCGGAGGAGAGCATCATGACCAGCAGCACCGAGGCGACTACCCGCGACTGGGAGGGTCTCACCATCCCCACCCCCGGCACCTACGTGCTGGACGCCGCGCACAAGCGTGTCGGCTTCGTCGCACGGCACATGATGGTCAGCAAGGTACGCGGTGAGTTCGCTGAGGCCACCGCCACCATCACCGTCACCGACGACCCGATGCAGTCCTCGGTCACCGCCAGCATCCAGGCGGCCAGCATCAACACCGCCCAGGCGGACCGCGACGCGCACCTGCGCAGCCCGGAGTTCCTCGACGCGGAGCAGTTCCCGACGCTGGAGTTCCGCAGCACCGAGGTGAAGTCCCGCGAGGGCAACGAGTTCGTGCTCGTCGGCGAGCTGACCATCAAGGGCGTGACCCGTCAGGTCGAGCTCGAGGTGGAGTTCGAGGGCGTCGGCCGCAGCCCGTTCGGGCAGGACATCTTCGGCTTCTCCGCCTCCACCGAGATCGACCGGGAGGACTTCGGTCTGACCTGGAACGTGGCGCTGGAGACCGGTGGCGTCCTGGTCGGCCGCAAGGTCAAGATCGAGATCGAGGGTGAGGCCATCCGCCAGGGCTGAGCCCGGCACAGGCCCGCAGGGCCCGCACCGTCCCCGACGGTGCGGGCCCTTCCCGCGTACGCCCCGGCGGTGCGAATCGTCACGTGAAGTTCTCCGCACTGACGCGCTGGTGACGGCGGTGACGGGGTACAGGTGCAGACCTGTCGCCCGTCCAGCCGGGTGGCGGGGCGGGCGCACTTACGCCCACCACGTGAATGGTTCACAATGCGTTGCGGAACGGTACGGTTCCGTCGCACCGGCGCCGGGAGGACACATGGGCAGAGACGTCGAGCAGGGCGCCTTCTCCCGCGAGGATCGGGTCCGCTACCGGCAGAAGGTCCGGCGGTGCCTGGACGTGTTCGCGCTGATGCTCGACGACTTCGGCTTCGACGCCGACCGCCCGATGACCGGGCTGGAGATCGAGCTGAACCTGATCGACGCGGCCGCCGAACCGGCCATGCGCAACGACCAGATCCTCGCCGACATCGCCGACCCGCTGTTCCAGACCGAGCTGGGGCAGTTCAACCTCGAACTGAACGCCTCGCCCCGGCTGATCGAGGGCAGCGGCTTCGCCGACTACGAGCAGGATCTGCGCAGCAGTCTCAGCCGCGCCGATGAGCGGGCCGCCAAGTCCGACGCGACGATCATGATGGTCGGCATCCTGCCCACGCTCACCGAACGCCACCTGGTCGCCGACAACCTCTCCACCAACGAGCGGTACCGCGTCCTCAACGACCAGATCGTCGGCGCCCGCGGCGAGGACATCGAGCTGGACATCAACGGCGTCGAGCGGCTGCGTACGCACACCGACTCGATCGCGCCGGAGGCCGCCTGCACCAGCCTCCAGTTCCACCTCCAGGTCGCGCCGGACAGCTTCGCCGACTACTGGAACGCCTCCCAGGCCATCGCGGGCGTGCAGGTCGCCGTCGGTGCCAACTCGCCGTTCCTCTACGGCCGGCAGCTCTGGGCGGAGACCCGGATCGCGCTGTTCCAGCAGGCCACCGACACCCGCCCGGACGAGCTGAAGGCCCAGGGGGTACGGCCCCGGGTGTGGTTCGGCGAACGCTGGATCACCTCGATCTTCGACCTGTTCGAGGAGAACGTCCGCTACTTCCCGCCGCTGCTGCCCATCTGCGAGGAGGAGGACCCGGTCGAGGTGCTGCACGCCGGTGGCGTGCCCACGCTCGGTGAGCTGCGGCTGCACAACGGCACCGTCTACCGCTGGAACCGGCCGGTCTACGACATCATGAACGACCGCCCGCACCTGCGGGTGGAGAACCGGGTGCTGCCCGCCGGCCCGACAGTGGTGGACATGCTCGCCAACGCGGCGTTCTACTTCGGGCTGGCCCGCGGCCTCGCCGAGTCGGACCGTCCGATCTGGAGCCAGTTGACGTTCAGCTCGGCGGAGGAGAACTTCCACGCCGCCGCCCGGCGCGGCATCGAGGCGGTCCTGCACTGGCCCCGGCTCGGGGACGTGCCGGTCACCACGCTCGTACTCGACACGCTGCTGCCGGTGGCCGCGCAGGGGCTGGACCGGTTCGGTGTCGCCCCGGCCGAACGGGACCGCCTGCTCGGCGTGATCGAGGGCCGCTGCCGTACCGGCCGCAACGGTGCGGTCTGGCAGACCGAGACGGTGTGGGCGGCCGAGCGGAGCCGGGGCCTGGACCGGGAGGCCGCGCTGCACCACATGGTCCAGCGGTACGCCGAGCTCCAGCGCGGCAACGAACCCGTCCACACCTGGCCCGTCGACTGACTCCCGCTGCCGCCCTCGCCCCGGCTCGCCTGCGGCCCGGCCGGCCGCGAACGCGCGGGCGCTGGCCCGCGCCTCGTCGATCTTGGAGTTATGGTGCCTCGAATCTTCCGAATGGGAGTTTTGTGAGGTGCCACAACTCCAAGATCGACGCGAGTGGGCGGTGGGTCAGCGGCCGAGGTGACGCGCGGGCTGGGCGGGTGGGGCTCAGCGACCCCGGCGGCGGGTGGTGTCGGTGGGCGGCGGCGGATCGGCCTGGCCTGACGAACCGGCCTGGCCCGGCGAGGCGGTCGGGGATGAGGAGTCGTCCTGCGGCGAGGCCGTCGTGCTTCGCGGGTTCGGCTCGTCGGCGGTTGAACCCTTGTCGTGCGAGCCGGCCTGCGTGGGTGACTCGGGTTGCCGCTGCGGTGGCACGGCCCGACCTCGACGGCCGGTGGTGGACCGGGTGGCACGTCCCCGATCCGTCTCCGTCCGGCCGGACGTCACGCCCGGCCCGTCGTCCACTGCCGCATCCCGGAGCGAACCGGCCGACGCGTTCGGCTCCGTCTCCGGCAGAGCCGTCCGGCCGGAGAGATCCGACGCGGACCGTCCCGACGTCGATCCTCCGTCCGGCTCGGCCGTGTCCTCGCCGATCGCGGGCTCCCCGTCGACGGGGGCTGGCTCGCCGGTGCGCTGGCGGGGCACTGTCACCCGCTCGGCGCTCCGGCGCTCGGCGCGCTGAGCCAGCGCGGCCATCACCATCGAGCCGCCGACGCCGGCGATCACCGCGTACGGGGCGATCAGGTGGGCCGACAACTGTTCCGCCGCGATCCCGGCCAGGCGCGGCACGGCAAGCAGGTACGCCAGCGCGACGAGCAGCGGTCCGGCCGCCCCGGAGGCCGCCGCGCCGACCCGGATCTCCGGTGTGCGGGCGGCTCGGCGGGCCGCCACCAGGCCGATCACCAGGGCGGAGAGCACCGACAGCAGCGCACCGGGCCAGTAGAAGTAGTCGCGGATCCAGAACGCGCCACGGTCCGCGCTGATCTGCCAGATGCCGAGCTGGGCGGTGGTCAGGCCACGGCCGGCGATCACCCCGTCGACCACCGACACCACGGCGAGCAGCCAGAGCCAGCCGGTGGTGGCGATCAGGTTGGTGGCGGCGGCGCGGGTGTGCAGCGCCCAGACGGCGAGCAGTACGCCGAGCACCAGCCCCGCGCCCGCGTACGCGGCGGCGACCGCCTGCGGCGAGGAGACGTCCGGCACCCGGGCCGCCCGCGCGGGTACCGCCACCAGCAGGACGGTGACGATCGCGCCGACACCCGCGGCGAGCGCCAGGCCGAGCCGGGGCAGCGTGCCCGGCGACTCGTCGTCGCCACCACGCAGGCGCTGGGCGCAGACCGCACCGACGATGACCGATGTCGCCGCGATCCAGGTCGCCCAGGCGAGGCTCGCCACCCAGGCCGCCTCGGCCCGTACCGCGCCGTCCGGCACCCAGTTGATGATGCCCAGCCCGTACCCGAAACCGAGCTGCGCGGCACCCGCGCCGGCGGCGACGCCGAGCGCGGCGGCTGTCGATCCTCCCCAGCCCCGTCTGACCATGCCGGGGAGCGTAACGTCCCGTGGTCGGCGCGGCGAGTCGTAACGACGGGCCGTGACCGTCAGTGAGCAACGGATACGGTTGTCGATGATCGGGGCGGGGAGCATGACGGACGAGCGGCAACCGGCAGGCGACGGCGGCGGACCGGGGCGAGGCAGGCTGCTCCTCGGCGGTGGTGTGGCAGTGGCCCTGCTGGCCGTGATCGGCGCCAGCGTCGGGTGGATCCTTGCCGGTGAGCCGGAGCGCTCGGCCGCGCCCGGCGACTCCGCACCGCCCGCCGCCGCGTCCACATCGGCCTCCGCGACCACGGCGCCGCCGGCCACCGCCGCCCAACCATCCGGTACGCGCACCAGCGCCCCGGCCGGGCTCACCGTGCCCGAGGTGGTGGGCGCCGACTTCGAGCAGGCCCGCCGGGACCTGCGCGAGCGCCGCCTCGGCTGGCGACTGGTCTTCGGTACGGGCACCGGACGCACCGTGGAGCGCACCTCACCGGCTCCCGGCACCCCGGTGAAGCGCGGCACCACCGTCACCGTGTGGGTCTCCGGGCCGGCGCCGGCCGTCACCGTGCCCGACGTGGGCACGCTGTCCTGCTCCGACGCGGCCGACGACCTGGTGGAGGCGGGGCTCTATCCCCGGTACGCCACCGGGCGCCAGGGCCCGGTCACGGCACAGGAGCCGGTGGCCGGCGGTACCGCCCGATGGAACGACCAGGTGACGCTCACCTGCGGCGACAAGGCGTCCACGCCGCCGACGGTCTCCCCGCCGCCGACTCCGTGACGAGCGCGGCGCGCTGATCCCAGCCGGTGTCGCCGGGGACCGCTACGGTGGACGATCGAGGGCCGTGCGCCCCGTCCCGGTGGGGAAAGGACGTGCCATGAGCGACGACCGTCAGGAACCACCCGCCGGTGACGCGGACGCGACCCGCGCGATGCCGCGCGACGCGTCCGGGCACGACGCCGACGCGACCGGCGCGATGCCGCGCGACGCGGCCGGGCACGACGCCGACGCCACCCGTGCGATGCCGAGGAACGCCGCCGAGGAGGACGTGGAGGCGACCCGCGCCATGCCGCGGAACGCGGGCGACGCCACCCGGCCGTTGCCCGGCGGACCGGCAGGACAGGGCGGGTCGCGCCGTCCCCTCGACGCGACCACCCCGCAGGAACCGGTGGGCGCCTGGTCCGGCCGGGCCGGGGTGCCGCCACCACGTCCGGCGGGCTATCCCGAGCCCGGCAGCGAGTGGTACGGCGACGAGCAGGCCGGGCGCCGCTGGTGGATGCCGATCCTGCTCGGCATCCTGGCGCTGCTCCTGCTGGGGTTGATCGGGGCGGGGGTGTGGCTGGCGCTGCGTGCCGCCGACCGGAACTCCGATCCGGGCCCGCCGGTGCCGAGCGTCTCGGCACAGACGAGCGCCGCCCCGACGACCGCCGCACCGACCAGTGCCGCGCCGAGCAGTTCACCGCCGAGTACGCCGGCCACGACCGCCCCGCTGGAGGTGCCGATGCCGCCGCTGGTGGGGCTGCCGGAGGCGGCTGCCCGGGCGGCGCTCGACCGGCTGGACCTGGACTACCGGGTGCAACGGCGGGCGTCGGACCGCCCGGCCGGCACGGTGATCTCCACCGATCCCGAGGCCGGTTACCCGGTGGGCGAGGACGACCGGGTCACGATCGTGGTGGCCGTACCCGCGCCGCCGACGAGCGGGCCGAGCACTCCGGGCTCCGCCCCGGCGACGACCACGACGCCCTGACGATCACCACTGGCGTCTGCGGGTGCCGACCAGGCCCAGCCCGGCCAGCGAGATGGCGAGTCCGAGCAGCCCGGAGTAGAACAGCGACCGGCTGAGGTCGTCGGTGGCGCCGGTCGGCCGCTCGGCGAGCGCGCCCTCGCCGCCACCGGCACCCGCGGCCGGTTCGTCCTCGTCCTCCGCCGGGTCGGCGGCGGCCCAGCCGTCCTCGTCGTCCGACCCGTCGGAGTGGGCGGCATCGGACTCGGCGGCATCGGAGTCGGTCGTGCCGGACTCCGTCCGGCCGTTCTCACCCGCAACGGTGATCTCCGGGGCCGGTACGGGCTCGGCGAGCTGCTGGGTGGCGGAGAAGGCGGGATGACGTACCGCGAGCGCGAGCGCGGTCGCGGTGACGAGGAAGAGGAAGAGCCCGAGGGCATAGCCGATACGGGACCGGTGGTGCCGCCGCGCGGCGGGCAAGTTGACCATGACCATCCCAGGTTCAGGGTCCATGGCGCGCGGGGTGGAACGTGCCGGGGTGGGCGTACCGATTCTATGGCGACGGCACGCCCTCCCGACCGGGAATCGTGAGGTCAGCCGACCCGGACCGGGGTCCGGACCGCCGGGCGGCGAGCCGTCCGCACGGTGTGCTGACGCGGAGCCGGCGCGGCTTGGAGCTGCCGCAACCCCTCCTGGAGTACGAAGATCGACCTCCGGTTGACCGCGTCCCCCGCCGCGTTCAACTCGTAGCCGTCGAGCCAGAGCCAACCGTCGTAGGTCGGCCAGTCGAGCACCCGGATCACCCGGAACATGATCGGTCGGAGGAACTGGACACTCGCCGCGCGAGTCACGTGCAGTACGTCACCGGAGCGGGGAAGCACATGGGCTCCTGGGAAGTCGGCCGGCGGGACCGGCGAGGCTGAACGGGGGTCAGGTGCGGTCCGGTGACGGGGGGTCTGCCTCGTGGACCGGCGGTCGGTGGGTCGGTGCTGGTCGGGCCGTACCCGCGGTGGCGGACCGCCACCCGACCATCACCCGGCTGCTCCCGGTTACCGCTCCCGTCGCCGCAGCCAAGCTGGCGTACAGCGACGGGGTCTTCATTCCGGGGCAGGTCGCAGGGCGCGGGACGGCTCCCCTCCGGCCGTCCCACGGACCGTGGTGCCACCACGCCCGGAGATCAAGCGAAGACGGTGAGTAACCCGTGCCATACAGACAGACTGCATCAGGGACGTGCGACATGCAAGTTGCACGTGGAGTTTTGCTGATAGGTGAGTCGGACACGCAAACGGCGAAACTTGAAGCGTCAGGTATCGGAGCGGCACACTGGACGCCGGTTTCGCCCGTCGCGGCCGGTCGACGACCGGCACCACCCCTGCCGCGAACGCACACCCGCCGCCCGCCGGTCGCGCCCGCGGTGGGAGCCGAACCGGGGCGCGACCGACCGGAGGTAGCCGGGTGACTGTGAAGCGTGGTCCCGCAAGCCGATGGACGGCACCGAGGTGACTCCGTGAGCGAACGGCGCAGCCCGACCATCCGGCGGCGCCGGCTGGGGGCGGAACTCCGCCGGCAGCGGGAGGCGGCGGGCATCACCATCGAAGTCGTCGCCGAGCAGCTGGAGTGCTCGGCCTCCAAGATCTCCCGGATCGAGACCGGCCACACCACGGCGACCCCGCGCGACGTACGCGACATGCTCCGCATCTACGGGGTGGTCGGCGCGGAGAGCGACGAGCTGGTGCAGATCGCCCGGGAGGCTCGGCAGAAGGGCTGGTGGCATCCGTACAGCACGGTGCTCGTCGGCGCGTACGTCGGCCTGGAGGCGGCGGCCAGCTCCATCCGCGCGTACGAGCAGCAGGTGGTGCCGGGTCTGCTGGAGACCGAGGAGTACGCCGGTGCGATGATCCGGGCGGCCCGGCCGGACTTCACCGACGAACAGGTCGACCAACGGGTGCGTGTCCGTCTGGGCCGTCAGTCGTTGTTGACGCAGGACGATCCGGTCGATCTGTGGGTGGTGCTCGATGAGGCGGTGCTGAGCCGGCCGGTTGGCGGCGACGTGGTGATGCGTGGCCAGCTCAAGCGGTTGGTGGAGGTGGCCGAACTGCCGAACGTGACAGTGCAGGTCCTGCCCTTCGAGGTGGGAGCGCACGCCGGCATGGACGGGACCTTCACGATCCTCAGCTTCCCCGAGCCGAGTGATCCCGATGTCGTGTACGCGGAGAACGCCACGGGTGGGCTCTTCCTGGAGAAGAGTGACGAACTGCAGAAGTACAGCTTCATCTTCGATCACATTCGAGCAGCGGCCATGCGCCCGGAGGAGTCCATCGCACACATCGCGAAACTGGCAGAGGAGCCACTGTGGAAATGGCGACCAAGGAGTTCCCCGTGGACCTGACGCAGGCGACGTGGTTCAAGAGCTCGAAGAGCGGGCCGAACTGCGACAACTGCGTCGAGGTCGCGTACGTGACCGGGGCGGTCGGGGTGCGGGACTCGAAGGACAAGACCGGCCCGGCTCTGGTCTTCGCACCGGGCGACTGGCACGCCTTCGTCGCCCGCGCCCGGAACGGCGTGTTCGGCCGGAGCTGACCGGCACCGAGATGTGGTCCCGCCCGGCAGCGCCGCCGGGCGGGACCATTCGCGTCCGCGTGCCCGTGCGGCGGCGGGCACCCGTCGCCAGTTCCGATCCGCCTCGTTGAACCGCACGGATCGGCAACCGAACAAGGCAGGCGAGACGGATGACGACGATCGGTTCAGAGAACCTCACCAGCGGCCCGGGCAAGCCCGAGCGGTTCGGTGGCAAGTACCGGGGTGCCCGCCGGGACACCGTCCTCACCGAGGTGGTCTCCGGTGACGGCGAGGACGCCCGCGAGAGTGGCGTCCCCGAGCAGGCCACGGCGCCGCTGTCCCTGCCGTCGCTGGACCCCAACCCGCTGACCGAGCCGTCCTTCCCGCCGAGCGGCTGGCCGGTCGAGCAGCAGGAGTCCCTGGTGGACCACCCGCTGCTGCGCGGCCTGCTGATGGAGCTGCCCCCGAAGGGCAGTGTGCCCCCGCCCGGCTGGCTGGACCGCTGGTTCGAGGCGACCCGGGCGATCCTGGAACTGCTATACGTGCAGGGCGCGAGCCGGTCGCGCTGACACCGCCTCGGCGGCCGGCATCGCCCGCTCGGCGAGCCGGTTGTGCCGGAGCGCGTGGCGTACTCCGATCGCGCACACGCCGAGCACCCCGACGGTGATCACCGGTCCGGCGACGCCCGGCGCGGTGAACAGGTCGACGCCGATCGCCGGCAGCACCGCCACCAGCACCGCGATCGCCGTCGCCTGGAGCGGCAGCGCGATCAGCGGGTGCGCTGCCGCCGCGCGCAGCCCGTGCGGGGCGGGCGTCTCCGGCGCCGCCGCGAACGCGCCCGCGCCGGACCGCAGCCGCCGGACCCGCCGTACCGTGCAGACCGCCACGACGGCCGCCGGCACCGCGGCGACGCCGAGCGCGGCGGCGGCCCGGTCCACAGTGGTGTCACCGGCGCTCTGCAGGCCCGCGGCGAGGACCGCCGCGGTGAGCGCGAGGCCGGTCAGCACCAGGACGGACAACCATCCGGTACGCCGACGCAGCGCGCGGGCGCGGTCCAGCCCGGGCAGGCCCTCCGCGACCAGTCCGGCGGCGAGCCAGACGGCGGCGACGGGAAGCAGCAGGGCGAGACGGTCATCCATGGCCCCTAGCCTTGCCCGTTTCGACGTCCGCCGAATCCGGGACGGCACCCCGGTTCGTCCCGTACCCGTGCCCGTAGGGGTACGGCTCAGACGTCGAACGTGGCCGGTCGCCCGGTGGCCGGCGCCGGCGGGGTGGCCTTCCACAGGCCGGTCTTCTGGGCCGCGAGCCGGGCCAGGTAGGCCGGGTTGAGGATGACGTACCTGCGCCACAGGCGCTTGGGCTCCAGGCCGAGCCGCCAGAACCACTCCAGCCCGGCGCGCTGCATCCACGGTGGCGGGTTGCGCAGCAGGCCGGCGTGGTAGTCGAAGGCCGCGCCGACTGCCATCAGCGGCATGTCCAGCAGCGGGCGCATCGCGTACGCGAAGACCTCCTGGCGCGGACAGCCCAGCCCGACCAGGACGAGGCGGGCGCCGCTGGCCCGGATCCGGTCGGCGATCTCGGCGTCCTCGCCCGGCGCGACGGCGCGGAACTTGGACGGCTCGACCCCGGCGACCTTCAGCGCGGGAAACTTGCGCTCCAGCGCCGGGACCAGCCGGGACAGCGTCTCCTCGGTGGAGCCGTAGAGGTAGACGGGCAGCCCTTCCTCGGCGAACCGGGCGAGCACCCGCAGGGTCAGCTCCGGGCCGTAGACGCGGTCGGTGAGCCCGGCGCCGTGCAGCAGGTTGAGCGCCCAGCGCACCGGCTGCCCGTCCGGGGTGACCACGTCGAACGAGTTGAGCCGGGCGTTGTGCGCCGGGTCGAGCACGCCGGTCATCACGCCGTGCACCGCCAGCGCGGTGAGCGCCAGCGGGCGGCGCTCGTGCGCGGCCGCCACCACGGCCTCGGTGGCCCGGGCGTAGTCGGTGGCGTCGACCCCGACGCCGAGCACGTTGCGCTTGGTCCCGGCGGTCATGCCTTCGGCACCCACTTGTCGGCGTTCGCCTCGTAGATCTCGCGGAGGATCATCGGCACGTCGTACGTGATCTTCCAGGACGGGTAGTGCTCCTCGAAGCGGGCCATGCTGCTGACGTACCACTGGTGGTCGCCGGTGCGGGCCTGCTCGACGTAGTTGATCCGGGCCTCGCGGCCGGTGATCTCCTGGGCGACCCGGAACGCCTCGATGTGCGAGGTGTTGGAGTGCCGGCCGCCGCCGAGGTTGTAGACCTGGGCCGAGCGCGGCTCGCGGAAGAACGCCTCGAACGCGGTGAGGACGTCGTGCGAGTGGATGGCGTCCCGGACCATCTTCCCCTTGTAGCCGAAGAGGTTGTACGTCCGGCCCTCCATCACGCAGCGCATCAGGTACGCCAGGAAGCCGTGCAGCTCGGCGGCGGAGTGCGCCGGGCCGGTCAGCGTGCCGCCCCGGAAGCAGGCGGTCCTCATGTCGAAGTAGCGGCCGTACTCCTGGACCATCACGTCGGAGGCGACCTTCGAAGCGCCGAAGATCGAGTGCAGCGACTCGTCGATCGACATGTCCTCGGTGATGCCGTCGTACCAGCGGTGGTCCTCGGGCAGCTCGTACCGGGTCTCCAGCTCGATCAGCGGGAGCGAGTTCGGCCGGTCGCCGTACACCTTGTTGGTGGAGCAGTGGATGAACGGCGCGTCGACGGCGTGCCGCCGGGTGTTCTCCAGCACGTTGAGCGTGCCGCCGGCGTTCACGTCGAAGTCGGTGAACGGCTCCTTGGCGGCCCAGTCGTGGCTCGGCTGGGCGGCGCTGTGGATCACCACGGCGATGTCCTTGCCGTACCGCTTGAAGACCTGCTCCAGCCCGTCGCGGTCGCGGATGTCGACGGCGTGGTGGGTGTACGCGGAGCCGAGGTCGGCGGCGAGCCGGTCGAGGCTCCAGGCGGTCGAGCCGTCCTCGCCGAAGAAGTACCGCCGCATGTCGTTGTCGATGCCGACCACGTCGAGACCGAGTCCGGCGAAGTGCCGGGCCGCCTCGGAGCCGATCAGACCGCCGGAACCGGTCACCAACGCGACAGTCACACGCCACTCCTGGTCCATGGGAGGCAGGGAAACCATCGGAGCATAGCGTGACGTCCGGAACGCCCCGATACGAAGCAAGGGCCCCGCTGTGTGCGGAGCCCTTGTCCTGGTGGGGATGGGGGGAGTTGAACCCCCACGTCCTTTCGGACACACGGACCTGAACCGTGCGCGTCTGCCATTCCGCCACATCCCCGTGGCACGACCTGGAACACCATATCGCATCCCGCGCCCGCCATCTGCGGCGGGTGCCGGGACATATTACGCTGTCCACTGGTCACGCCACGAACGATCACCGCTCGTGGCGGGCGAAACTCTAGCACGCTCGCGGGCCTGGTCACGAACGGGCCGACGGCAGCCGGCCGAGCGGCGTGTGAGCTGCGGAGGCGGTGTCCGGATACCATCATTGCCTCGGGACCCGAGGAGGAGCCGGTGAGCGTGCTGCAACGCTTCGAGAAGCGTCTGGAAGGCCTGGTCGAGGGGGCCTTCGCCAAGGTCTTCAAAGGGGTGGTCCACCCCGTGGAGATCCTCAACGCCATGCAGCGGGAGGCCGAGGCGCACAAGGCGATCCTGGCCGGTGGGCGCACCCTTGTGCCCAACCGCTACGTGATCGATCTCTCGCCCTACGACCACAGTCGGCTGGCGCCGTACGCTGCCGCGCTGGCCCAGGAGCTGGCCCAGTCGCAGGCGGAGTTCATCGGCGAGCAGGCGTGGACGGTCTACGGCGACGTGATCGTCGAGGTCGAACGCGGTGAGGGCCTGGACACCGGCATGTTCCGGGTCACCGCCGAGGTCTACACCGGCGGGGACGTCGCCCCGGTCTCCGCGCCCGGCGGCTACGACGCCGGCCCGGCGTACCCGGCGTACGACCAGGGTGGCGGCTACGGCCCTCCGCCCGGTCACGGCGGCGGCCGCAACGTCCGCCTGGTCTCCGGCGACGGCCGCACCTACCCCCTCCAGATGGGCTCGACCGTGATCGGCCGAGGCGACCAGGCCAACCTGCGCCTGCCCGACGTCGGCATCTCCCGGCGCCACGCCCGGCTGGACTTCGACGGCGGCCAGGTGGTGCTGACCGACCTGGGTTCCACCAACGGCACGATGGTCAACGGCCAGCGGGTCTCGGCGGTCGCCCTCAACCCCGGCGACATGATCCAGCTCGGCACCACGACGCTGACCTTCCGCGTGGACGGCTGATCCGCGTTGCCGGAACTCGTCATCACCGTCGCCCGGTTCGGGTTCCTGATCCTGCTGTGGATCTTCGTGTTCACGGTGGTCGGCGTGATCCGCCGGGACCTCTTCGCCGGTGCCCGGTCGGGCCGGCTCGTGGCCGCGCCGCGGGGGATCGGCGCGTCGACCGGGCAGCCGGGGAAGCCGGCGAAGGCCAAGCGCGGCCGGGCCGCCCACCAGCTGGTGGTCACCGCCGGTCAGCTCGCCGGCACCCGGATCACGCTCGGGGAGGCCCAGATCACCATCGGCCGCGCGGAGGACTCGACCCTGGTGATCACCGACGACTACGCCTCGGCGCGACACGCCCGGCTGGTGCCCCGCGACGGGCAGTGGTACGTCGAGGACCTCGGATCGACTAACGGCACCTATCTCGATCGCGCTAAGGTCACCGGACCAACCCCCGTCCCCCTCGGCGTGCCGATCCGGATCGGCCGCACTTCCCTCGAATTACGGCCATGACTCTGACCCTGCGCTACGCGGCCCACAGCGACCGCGGTCTGATCCGAGACGGTAATCAAGATTCCGTCTACGCCGGACCGCGGCTGCTCGCCGTGGCCGACGGCATGGGCGGCATGGCCGCCGGTGACGTCGCCAGCAACATCGTCATCGGTGCCATGGCGCCCCTCGACGAGGACGTCCCCGGTGACGCCCTGGTCGACGCGCTCCGCTCCGCCGTGGGCACCGCCAACCAGCAGCTCCGCGACACCGTGGACGCCAACCCGCAGCTGGAGGGGATGGGCACGACGCTCACCGCGACCCTCTTCTCCGGCAGCAAGCTCGGCATGGTCCACATCGGTGACTCCCGGGCCTATCTCCTGCGCAACGGCGAGTTCGCGCAGATCACCAAGGACGACACGTACGTCCAGATGCTCGTCGACGAGGGCCGGATCAGCGCGGAGGAGGCGAGCAGTCACCCCCAGCGCTCGCTGCTCACCCGGGCGCTCGACGGCCGCGACATCGACCCGGAGTACAGCGTCCGCCAGGTGCTGCCCGGCGACCGCTACCTGATCTGCTCCGACGGGCTCTCCGGCGTGGTCAGCGCGGAGACCATCGCGGACACCATGCGGGAGTACCCCGACCCGCAGCGGTGCGTGGAACGCCTGGTGCAGCTCGCGCTGCGCGGCGGCGGCCCGGACAACATCACGGTGATCATCGCCGACGCCACCGACCAGGACATCGTCGAGGCGTCCCCGATCGTCGGCGGCGCCGCCGCCCGCGACCGGGGCATGGCGACCTCGGCCGACGACTCCACCCCGGCGGCCCGCGCCTCGGCGCTGTCCGCCCCCCGGCCACCCGCGCCGGAGGAGCCGGCGGACAACCGCGACGACGAGCCGGAACGGCGTCGCCGCCGGCCGCTGCGCACCGTCGCCATGGTGCTGGCGCTCGCGGTGATCGTCGGCGGTGGCGCGTTCGGCGGGTGGACGTACACCCAGCGGCAGTTCTACGTCGGCGCCACCGACGACGGCCAGCTCGCGGTCTTCCGCGGGGTGCCCGGCCAGGTCGCCGGACTGGACCTGTCGAACGTGCACGAGCGCAGCGAGGCCCGGCTCGACGACCTCACCCTCGCCGCCCAGGAGCGGGTGAAGCAGGGCATCCAGGCCCGCAACGAGCCGGACGCGGAGCGCCGGCTGGCGGAGCTGACGAGTGAGGATCCGGCGAACCCGAACCTCAAGCCGCTCTGCCCGCCCGACCCGTCGCCCGGTGCGACCAGTCCGAGCCCGGCAGCGGGCGGGCTGAACCCGCAGGTCAGCGGCAGTCCCGCACCGTCCGTTCCGCCGGCCGGCTCACCGAGCCCCGGCGCGTCGACGCCGCTGACGACCATCACGCCCGACGCCGTACCCTCCGACACCGTTCCGCCGGCCGACCCGGCGGGTTGCCGGTCGCCGGAGTGAGTGCCGGCTCGATCCCGAGGACGTATCCGTGACCGCAGCCGCCGTACCGGCCGCCTCGCCCGCTTCGACGGGCGAGGAGTCCGGCGTACGCCTGGCCCGGTCCCGGCGCAACGCCGAGCTGTCCCTGCTCCTGCTCGCCATGGTGCTCGTCGCGGCGTACGCGGCGATGATCGAGGCGAAGGCGCTGGACACGATCACGCCCGACTTCTGGATTCCGGCCGCCGCGCTGGGGCTGGTCTTCCTCGGTCTGCACCTGGTGATCCGCTGGCTGGCGCCGTACGCCGATCCGGCGCTGCTGCCGGCGGTGGCACTGCTCAACGGCATCGGGGTCGGCTTCCTGCGCCGCTACGACCTGGCCAAGGCCACGCCCGCCGAGCGGGAGGACCTGGCCGTCTTCGCCGGCACCGGCGGCCGGCAGCTCGCCTGGACGCTCGCCGCGGTGGTGCTCGCCGCCGCTCTGCTGGCGATCCTGCGCGACCACCGTTCGCTGTCCCGGTACGCGTACACGCTGGGCCTGGCCGGCATCGTGCTGGTGATGATCCCGGCGGTGTTGCCCAGCCGGTTCTCCGAGATCAACGGCGCGAAGCTGTGGATCAAGTTCGGCGGGTTCTCCATCCAGCCGGGTGAGTTCGCCAAGCTGGCCCTGCTCACGTTCTTCGCCTACTACCTGGTGCGCAAGCGCGAGGTGCTCTCGCTCGCCAGCCGGCGGGTGCTGGGCATCGACTTCCCGCGCGGGCGAGACCTCGGCCCGGTGCTCGTGGTCTGGCTGGTCAGCCTCCTGGTCCTGATCTTCGAGAAGGACCTCGGCACCTCGCTGCTCTACTTCGGCATGTTCGTGGTGACGCTCTACATCGCCACCGAGCGGGTCAGCTGGCTGCTCATCGGCCTGATCCTGTTCTTCGGCGGCGCCTACCTGGCGTACGTGCTGGGCAGCACCGTGGGCGGCCCGTTCGCGAACTTCTACGACCGGGCGCAGATCTGGCTGGACCCGTTCGCCGAGCCGTACGACAGGGGCTACCAGCTGGTGCAGGGTCTGCTCACGCTCGGCACCGGCGGCCTGTTCGGGGCCGGGCCGGGCGGCGGCCAGCCGGCGCTGCTGCCCGAGGTGCAGACCGACTTCATCTTCGCCGGCATCGGTGAGGAGATCGGCCTGTTCGGTCTCTCCGCGCTGCTGGTGATCTACCTGCTGATCGTCGAGCGTGGCCTGCGTGCCGCGCTGGCGGTACGGGACTCGTTCGGCAAGCTGCTCGCCGGTGGTCTGGCGTTCACGCTGGGCCTCCAGGTCTTCGTCATCGTCGGCGGCATCAGCAAGCTCATCCCGCTGACCGGTCAGACCACCCCGTTCCTGTCCGCCGGTGGCTCCTCGCTGATGGCGAACTGGCTGCTGATCGCCCTGCTGCTGCGGGTCTCGGACGGCGCCCGCCGCCCGGTGACCGGCGGCGGTGGCCCGGCCGCCCGGCCGGCAGGCGGCCCGCCCGAGCAGTTGCACGGCGCCCCGACGGAGGTGATCCGGCCGTGAATGCCCCTCTGCGCCGCGTCGGCGTGGTCGTGATGGTCCTGTTCGGGCTCCTGTTCGCGAACCTGAACTGGATCCAGGCCTACAAGGCCGACGAGTACCGCAACAGCGACTACAACGGCCGGGTCCAGGTCGCCGAGTACGACCGCAAGCGCGGGAACATCGAGGTGGGCGGCACCGCGTACGCGGTCAGCAAGGAGACCGGCGGTGAGCTGAAGTACCAGCGCACCTACCCGGGAGGGGCGATGTACGCGCACGTGCTCGGCTGGAAGCCGGTCAACGGCAGCGCGAGCGGCATCGAGCGGGTGGAGAACGACTTCCTCGCCGGCACCAGCGACGCGCTCATCGCCAGCCGGATCAAGGACATGTTCACCGGTGACGAGACCGGTGGCGGGAACGTGCTGCTGACGCTCTCCAAGCGGGCCCAGGAGACGGCGTACAAGCAGCTCAACGACAACCAGGTCGGCGCGACCAAGGGCGCGGCCATCGCGATCGACCCGCGTACCGGCGCGGTGCAGGCGCTGGTGTCCATGCCGAGCTTCGACCCGAACCCGCTGGCGAGTCACAACAGCACCGAGGCGGACCGGGCGTACAACACGCTGGAGAAGGACAAGGACCGGCCGCTGGCGAACCGGGCGCTGTCCGAGACGCTGCCGCCGGGCTCCACCTTCAAGATCATCATGGCGGCGGCTGCGCTGGAGAACGGCGTCGGGCAGCAGACCCGCATCCCGGCCGGTTCCAGCTACACCGCGCCCGGTGCCGGTCAGCCGATCCGCAACGCCGCGCCGTCGATCTGCCCCGAGTCGCAGGTGACGCTGCGCGAGGCGGTGACCGAGTCCTGCAACACCGGCTTCGCCCAGCTCGGCGTACGCCTCGGCTCGGACAAGGTCAAGGAGAAGGCCAAGCAGTTCGGCTTCGAGCAGGAGGACCTCACCGTCGGCCAGCTCGGTGAGGGCGGCCTGCCGGTGGCGGCCAGCCGCACCGGCGACATGCAGAACCCGGACGGCAGCACCGACCAGGCCGCTCTGGCGCAGTCGTCGATCGGCCAGAACAACGTGCGGATGACCCCGTTGCAGGGCGCGATGATCGCCGCCGCGGTGGCCAACAAGGACGGCAAGCAGATGCGTCCGTACCTGGTCAAGCAGCTGCTCGGGCCGGACCGCACCACCGTCTACGACGCCGCCCAGCCGCGCGAGCTGCGCCGCCCGATCAGCGGCCAGGTCGCCGCCGACCTGCGCGACATGATGCAGAACGTGGTGAAGGAGGGCACCGGCCGCCGGGCCGCCATCGACGGCTTCCTGGTCGGCGGCAAGACCGGTACCGCCCAGTCCGGCCCGAACACCCCGGACCACGGCTGGTTCATCGGCTTCGCCCTGGACAAGGACGGCACGCCGCTCTCCGCGGTCTGCGTCGAGCTGGAGCAGGCGGGCAGCGGCGGCAGCGCCGAGGCGGCCCGCATCGCCGGCCGGATCATGGCGGCGGCGATCGCCGACTCCGGGAGGCGCTGACGTGCTCGGTCCGGGAGTGAAGCTCGGCAACCGCTACCGCCTCGACGAGCGGATCGCCAGCGGTGGCATGGGCGACGTGTGGCGCGGCACCGACCAGGTGCTGGGCCGTACCGTCGCGGTGAAGAGCCTGCTCCCGGCGCTGCTGGACGAACCGGGCTTCGCCGAGCGGTTCCGCGGCGAGGCCCGGACCATGGCCACCATCAACCACCCCGGCGTGGTCGACGTCTACGACTTCGGCAGCGACCAGCACATCGCCTTCCTGGTGATGGAGTACGTCGAGGGCGACGCGCTCTCCGCCACGCTCAGCCGCGTCGGCCGGCTGACCCCGGCCCGCACGATGGCACTGCTGGCGCAGGCCGCCGACGCGTTGCACGCGGCGCACGAGAAGGGCATCGTGCACCGCGACGTGAAGCCCGGCAACCTGCTGGTCCGGCCGAACGGCACGCTCGTGCTCACCGACTTCGGCATCGCCCGCTCGGACCTGGTCGGCCAGCTCACCGCCGCCGGCTCGGTGCTCGGCACCGCCTCGTACATCTCGCCGGAGCAGGCCACCGGCGCTGTCGCCACCCCCGCCTCGGACGTCTACGCGCTGGGCGTGGTCGCGTACCAGTGCCTGGCCGGCCGCCGCCCGTTCGAGGGGGACAACCCCCTCGAGATCGCCATGAAACACGTACGGGACACTCCGCGGGCGCTTCCGGCCGACATCCCGCCCCAGGTCCGGGCGATCGTCGAGCGGGCCATGGCGAAGGATCCGGCCGCGCGCTGGCCGAGCGCCGCCGCGCTGGCGAGCATCGCCCGGCAGGCCAAGCTCGCACTCTCCCAGGCGGCCCGCTCCGGGCACCCGATCTCCGGCGTACCCGCCTCGCCTGCCGCGCCCGTCGCGCGGGCGCAGGTGCCCACCGCCGCTCCGCGTCCGCAGCCGCCGGCCGCCGCCCCGCGCCCCCAGCCCCGGCCGCCCGTGTCACCGGCCCGCCCGCCGGTCGCCGCGCCGCGCCCGGCCGTGATCGCGCACCCCGCCCCGCAGCCCCGTCCGCCGGTGGCGCCGCGCGGCGCGGCCCCCGTCCCGCAGCCACGCCCCGTGCCCCAGCACAACCCCCTGGGGTACGCGCGACCGCCCGCCGCCGCTCCGCCCCGGCGCTCCCGGTCCGGGCTGTGGACGACGGCGATCGTGGTGGCCGTACTGGTCATCCTCTGCTCGGGCGTGATTTCGTTCCTGTACCGGAAATACGGTGCTACCGCATCCGCTTCGGCGAGTGTGAGCGTGACCTCCGGCGCGGTGCAGCCGTACGGAGGCGACTATCCGGTCCGCACGTCGTACCGTCGTGAGGTACGCCTCCTGCCGGCCGGCGGCGGTACGACGACGAGCGAAGGACGAGAGACGCGATGACAGCGCAGGCCCGCCTGCTCGGTGGCAGGTACCAGGTCGGCGAGCTGCTGGGCTACGGCGGCATGGCCGAGGTGCACCGCGGCCGTGACCTCCGGCTCGGGCGGGATGTCGCGATCAAGATGCTCCGTGCCGATCTGGCCCGGGATGCCACGTTCCAGATGCGGTTCCGCCGTGAGGCGCAGAACGCCGCCTCGCTCAACCACCCGGCCATCGTCGCCGTCTACGACACCGGTGAGGAGACCGCCCCCACGGGCGAGACCCTGCCGTTCATCGTGATGGAGTTCGTCAACGGCCGGACCCTCAAGGAGGTCCTCGGCGTCGAGGGGCGGCTCCAGCCGCGCCGGGCGCTGGAGATCTGCGCCGACATGTGCGCCGCGCTGGAGTTCAGCCACCGGCACGGGATCATCCACCGGGACATCAAGCCCGGAAACGTGATGCTCACCCAGACCGGCCAGGTCAAGGTGATGGACTTCGGCATCGCCCGGGCGCTCGCCAGCGGCGCCACCACGATGACGCAGACCAGCGCGGTCATCGGCACCGCACAATACCTCTCCCCCGAGCAGGCGCGCGGCGAGGCGGTCGACGCCCGCTCCGACGTCTACGCGGCCGGCTGCGTGCTGTTCGAGCTGCTCTGCGGCCACCCGCCGTTCGTCGGGGACAGCCCGGTCAGCGTCGCGTACCAGCACGTGCGGGAGCAGCCGCCGACGCCGAGCACGATCAACCCGGACGTCAACCCCGCTGTCGACGCCATCGTGCTCAAGGCGCTGTCGAAGAACCCGCTCAACCGCTACCAGAGCGCCGGCGAGATGCGGGCGGACCTGCTCCGCGCCGCCGCCGGCCGGCCGGTGCTCGCCACCCCGGTGATGCCGGCCGAGGAGACCATGCCGATGGGCGCCGCCGCGGGCGGCTACCACCAGGCGCAGCAGACCCAGATGATGGGCCCGCAGACCCGCCAGCAGCCGGCGGCGCGGGTCGGCGACCCGGGCAAGCGCAAGAGCTCGTCCTGGGTCATCGCCGCGTTCGCCACCCTCGGCGTGCTCGCGGTGATCGCGCTCGGCACGGCGCTCTGGCTCAACCAGGCCGGCAACGAGAAGGTGTCGGTGCCGCAGTTGGTGGGCCGTTCGCAGGCCGAGGCGCAGGCGGCGCTCAACCAGGCCGGGCTGCGTTTCACCGCAGGTGACCCGGTGCAGAACACCACGTGCGAGAAGGGCTCGGTGGTCGACCAGAGCCCGTCGTTCGGCCAGCGGGTGGAGAAGGACACCGAGGTCACCGTCAACGTCTGCACCGGCCCGGGCCAGGTCACCATCCCCACTGGCCTGAAGGGCAGCACCAAGGATGCCGCGCAGACGCGTCTGCGCGAGCAGAAGCTCGTTCCCGTCGTGGAGGAAGTGAACAACAGCGCGCCGAAGGACCAGGTCGTCGACGTTTCCCCCAATGAGGGCAGCCCGGTCGCCGAGGGCAGCAAGGTGACGCTCAAGGTCTCCCGGGGCAACGTGAGCGAGGTGCCGAACGTCCGCGGCTACACCGAGGACCAGGCGACGCAGCGGCTCAAGGAGGCCGGCTACGAGGTCCGGGTCCAGGAGGGCGACGAGGTCGACCCGGCCGAGGCGGGCAAGGTCAGCAGCCAGTCACCCCGCGCGGGGACCAGCCTGGCCAAGGGCGAGCGGGTGACCATCCGGGTCGACGTGCCGCGCGAGGAGGAGCCGACCAGCCCGACGCCGAGCGGCTCGCCCAGCACGTCCCCGAGCACGCCGGGCAACGGCGGCGGCAACGGCGGCGGCAGTGGCTTCCCGTTCCCGCCGGTGGCCCCGACGCGTACCGACCGCTGAGCCAGACCTGACCACGACGCGGCGGCGTCCCCGACCCCCGGGGCCGCCGCCGCGCCCATTCTCGCGACGATCATGAAGTTGGCGGCGCAAGGCGTCCGATTTATCCCCGCCAACTTCATGATCGACGGAGAAAGGGCGGGCGGGACCGCCGCGGGGGTGAGGGCGGGAAGCGCGGGGGTCAGGCTGGGGAGAAGGCGGCCCGGCGGCGGGCGTCGACCTCGGCGGCCAGTTCCGGGGCGCGCTCCAGCGCCGCCGGGAAGCCGCAGGCGGCAAGCCAGTTCGCCAGCATCAGGTGACCGCCCTCGGTCAGCACCGACTCGGGGTGGAACTGCACGCCCTCGATCGGCAGCGTGCGGTGCCGCATCGCCATCACCACACCGGAGGCGGTCCGGCCGGTGACCTCCAGCTCGTCGGGGAGCGTCTCGGGCAGTACGGCGAGCGAGTGGTAGCGGGTGGCGGTGAACGGGTCGGGCAGACCGGCGAGCACGCCCACGCCGTCGTGGCGTACCTCCGAGGTCTTGCCGTGCAGCAGTTCCGGCGCGCGGGCCACAGTCGCGCCGAACGCCTCGCCGATTGCCTGGTGACCGAGGCAGACGCCGAAGATCGGGAGCTTGCCCGCGTACTCGCGGATCACGTCCAGGCAGATGCCGGCCCGGTCCGGGCTGCCCGGCCCGGGTGACAGCAGGACACCGGCGGCGCCGGCGCGGCCCACCTCGGCGACGTCGATCTCGTCGTTGCGCCGCACCTCGCAGTCGGCGCCGAGCTGGCCGAGGTACTGCACGAGGTTGAAGACGAACGAGTCGTAGTTGTCGATCACCAGTACGCGCATCGCTGTCACCTGTTCGGGGTGGAGGGTGGGGCGTTGTTCGTCTCGGTGCTGTACGGCAGTTCCTCCTCGCCGGGCAGCCCGGTCGGCTCGGTGATCCCACCGTCGCCCGGTACGCCGGAGTCCTGGGTGACCTGCACGTCGTCGAAGGGCAGCAGCGGCTCGGCCCACGGGAAGACCACGAACCAGAGCAGCGCGACGGTGGCGGTGGCCAGCACCAGCGAGCCGAACAGCTTGCCGGGCAGCCCGAACGGGAGTTTGCGCCAGATCCACGAGTACACGGCTCACGCCTCCAACTCGGCCGGGCGGCCCGCCGACTTGGCCTGCGTGTGGTCCAGCCGGGCGTGGATGATCAACCGCTGGTAGTTGTCGAACTTCGGGTTGCAGGTGGTGAGCGTCAGCAGCTTCTCGGTGGGCTTCTGACCCGGCTTGCCGGGCACCGGCGCGACCACCTCCACCTGGGACGGCTTGACGATCCGCTGCTGGTATACCCGGTAGACGAGCCACTCCGTCTTGGTCTCGACCACTATCGCGTCGCCGGTCTTCATCTCGTCCAGCCGCCAGAACGTGGAGCGGATCCGGTGGCCGGCGACGGAGAAGTTGCCCACCTCGCCGGGCATGGCACTGTCCGGGTAGCGGCCCGGCGCGTACCGGATGTCCTCCGGGCTGACCCCCTCGACCACCACCCAGTGCTTGTCGAACTTGGGGATGTAGAGGCCGGCGACCGGCCTGCCCTCCGCCGGTGGCTTCGGCTTCACCGTCGGCCCGGTGGTCGGGCCGACGGTCGGGTCCGCCGCCGCGTCCCACTCCTGGGCGAGCTGGCTGTTCAGGTCGCTCTGGTGGGCCTCGACGATGACCGCCTTGCCCCAGATCTCGTACCCGGCGAAGAGAAGCACCACCAGCCCGAAGGTGATCAGCAGCTCGCCGGTGCCCCGCACGACGGTGCGCAGCCGGGAGCCGACGGTGGGGCGGGTCAGCTCGGAGTAGACGCTGCGGTACCCGTCGCCGGTCTGCTCGGGCCGCAGCTGCACCACCCGCTCGCCGCGCCGAGGGCGGGGCGGCTCGGCGGGCGGCTCCGCGCCGCCGTCGCCGTCGCCGGTGTCAGGCGCCGGGGGCACCGCGCCCATCAGCCCGGTGGCGTCCAGGTGGGGGTCCGCGGGTGGGCGGGTGACGGCGGGCAGCACCGTCGTGGCTCCGGGGTCGGCCGGAGGGTTCCGGTCCGCGCCGGCCGGCCCGCCGAGAGGGGGTACGCCGGGCGGCCGTCCCTCACCCCCCGCCGGTCGGCGACCGTCCTCCGGCGGGCGTCCGCCGGCCTCCCACGGGCGGGTGCCGTTCTGCGGTGGCTGTCCACCGCGGCCACCACGCTCGGGCGGGATCGCCGCACCTGTGGAATGGCGGACGGCGTACTGCTGCCCCGCCGGTCCGTACCCCTCCGGTCGCGACTGGCGCTCGCCCGGCCGGTGTGCGACGTCGCCGGGTGCGGCCGGGCGCATCCCGGGAGCGGGACCACCCCGGGGCGCCGCTCCGTGGGGCGCGGGGCCGTTCTGCGCCGGCCCGTGGGGCGCGGGGCCGTTCTGCGCCGGCCCGTGGTGTCCGGCGCCCTGGTGCGCCGGGCCGGCCGGGTGGGGCGTACCCCTGGGGGGAAGCTCGCTCGCCGGGGGGCGGAACCGGGGGTCGGCCTCGGGGCGGGAGGCGCTCGCCGGTTGATGCGCCTGACTGCCCGGCCACGGCGGCGGCGGAGCGACCGGCGGGGCGGTCCGTGGCGGGGCGGACGGCGGTTGGCCGGTCCGTGACGGCGCGGGCTGGCGGGTGTCCGGGCCGTGTCGGGCCGGGGCGGTGTGGGCCGGGCCGGCGTCGGGCCAGGGCAGGTGGAGCGGGGGTGGCGACGCCGGGGCCGGACGCTCGACCCGGGGGAGGAACGCTGTCGGCTCCTCCTGGCGGTCGTGGCCGGTGCGTTCCCGGGGGTCGCCGCCGGTCACCGGGGCACCGTCGCCGATTGCAACGCGGTGGAGTCCTCGAATGCCGGCACGGTGACGGTGGAGACGCGCTCGACGTACCCGAGTTGGTAGTGGTCGGCCACTTCCTTGAACACCCGCACTCCCTCAGAGGCGGCGAGCGCCCGCTGGAGTTCCGCGGGATCGCCGATTGCCACGATCTTGAAAGGAGGGGAGTACACCCGGCCGTGCAGCAGCAGGGTGTTACCGACGCAGCGTACCGCGCTGGTGCTCAGCACGCGGACGTTCATGATTGACATGGCTTCCGCGCCGCCGGCCCAGAGCGCGTTGACGACCGCCTGGACGTCGCCCTGGTGCACCACCAGGTCGTCGTTGCTGGCGCCCTTCGGCAGCGGCTGGTCGGGCCGGCGGTCGGCGTCGTTCAGCTCGACGGTCACGCCGCTGCCGGTGAGCGCTGTGAACCCGGCGCCCTGCCGGCTGGCGGCGGCCCGGTCCCGCTCGGTCTTGATCGGCCCGTCGGCGCCGGCGAGCGCTTCGGTCTGCTCCTCCACCTCGGCCCGGAGCCGGGCGGCCTTCGCCTCGCTGGCGGCGACCTCCTCGCGGCGGTCCTCGATCAGCTGGGTCAGCTGAGGCCGGCGGTCCTCACGCAGGGAGGTGCCGCCCGCGGTGGTGGCGGTGGTGGTGAACAGCAGACCGGCCGCGGCGGCGATCAGGGGTACGCCGACGGACCAGCCGGGGCGGCGCTGGCGTGCGCGCCGGGGCAGCAGGGCGGCTGCCGCGCGGCGGAGGACCTTCTGCCAGGAGGCGGCGCCGGACGTGTACTCCACCGGGCGTTCCCTTTCCAGTCGTCTCGTTCCGGCCCGCGCCGGTGCGAGCCGACCTGCTCGACCCGGAAAGTCCGCTCTTTCCGGTTACTGAGTGCACCGGCCTGGCCCCATTCGTGGCCTGGACGGTCCGTCCGGACTACGCTAGCTGTCGAACATTATTGGCCATGGACCGTCGCCCTCGCGCCCGGTTGTCAGGCCGGACGAGGTCGTACCCCCCTCTGGAGAGCGTCGTGCCCAAGTCTCAGGTCCGCAAGAAGAAGGTGTACACCCCGCCGACGGACGTACGTCCGACGGCGACGGCGTCGACGCGCAAGCCTAGCCCGATCTGGCTGCCGGTCACGGCGGTCACGCTGATCGTGGCGGGCATCGGCTGGCTGGTGCTCTACTACCTGTCCGAGCAGGCGTACCCGGTCGCCAGCTGGGGTTACTGGAACCTCGCCGTGGGCTTCGGCGCGATGGTCTCGTCGCTGATCCTGCTCTCCCGCTGGCGCTGATCAGGCGCTGCCCCACCCCGGCGTAGGTCACGCCACGCCGCCCCTGCCCGGCGCTTCGGCGCCGGTCCACCTAAGGTGTGCGCAGGGCGGCGTGGCCTGGTGCGAGAAGACTCACGTTACTGCTGGGTAACCTTGCGCGTAGGCTGCACGGACAAAGCAGCAGACCGGGAGGCCAACTCGATGGGCAGCGTCCAGATCGTCACCACGATCCTCGCGGCCGCCATCACCGCCGTTGCGGTGTGGCTTGCGGTGCGCGCGGTCATGAAGATGACCGCCGTCATCCGGCTCGGCCAGCCCGCGCCGGAGCGGTTCGGCGACAAGGGCGCGCGTACGAAGAAGATGCTGGTGGAGACCGCCGGTCACACCCGCATGCTCAAGTGGAGCGTGGTCGGCGCCGCCCACTGGTTCGTGATGGTCGGCTTCATCGTGCTGTCGCTGCTGGTGCTGGAGGCCTACTTCGAGGTCGTCTCCACCGGCGGTGGGCTGCCGATCATCGGGCACTGGACGATCTTCGGTCTGGTCACCGAGTGGATCGGCATCCTCGGCCTGGTCGGCATCCTGGTGCTGATGGCGATCCGGCTGCGCAACCGGCCCGGCCGCGCGGAGAACCGCTCCCGGTTCACCGGCTCGACCATGTGGCAGGGCTACTTCGTCGAGTGGGTCGTCCTGCTGGTCCTGATCTTCGGGTTCGTGATCCGGGGCTTCAAGGTCGCCACCGACCACTTCGAGTACCCGGTCTGGGCCGCCCCGCTCAGCCACGCGGTCGGCTCGGTCCTCCCGGACTGGGAGGCGGGCGTCAGCGTCGCCGCGCTCATCAAGATCGCCATTTCGATGACCTGGCTCATCGTGATCTCGCTGAACGTCACCATGGGCGTGGCCTGGCACCGCTTCCTGGCCTTCCCGAACATCTTCTTCAAGCGCGACCCGGAGAAGCCGGCCGGTTCCGGCCTGGGCCCGCTGCGCCCGATGACCAGCGAGGGCAAGCCGCTGGACTTCGAGGAGGCCGACCCGGAGAAGGACCAGTTCGGTGTCGCCCAGGTCGAGCAGTTCACCTGGAAGGGCCTGCTCGACTTCAGCACCTGCACCGAGTGCGGTCGCTGCCAGTCGCAGTGCCCCGCCTGGAACACCGGCAAGCCGCTGTCGCCGAAGCTGCTGGTGCTGAGCCTGCGTGACCACGCGTACGCCAAGGCGCCGTACCTGCTGGCCGGTGGCGGCAAGGACCTCACCGGCGAGGAGAAGGCCACGCAGGAGCAGCTGGCCGGCGTGGACGTGCTGGCCATGGCCGAGGCGGACCGGCCGCTGATCGGCACCGCCGAGGAGGGCGGTGTCATCGACCCGGACGTGCTCTGGTCCTGCACCACCTGCGGCGCCTGCGTCGAGCAGTGCCCGGTCGACATCGAGCACGTGGACCACATCGTCGACATGCGCCGCTACCAGGTGCTGATCGAGTCGAGCTTCCCGTCCGAGGCCGGCGTCATGCTCCGCAACCTGGAGAACAAGGGCAACCCGTGGGGCGCCCCGCAGAACACCCGCGAGGACTGGACCAAGGGCCTCGGGTTCGAGGTGCCGCGCGTCGGCGAGGTCGACGACTTCGAGTACCTCTTCTGGGTCGGCTGTGCCGGCGCGTTCGAGGACCGGGCCAAGAAGACCACCCGCGCGGTCGCCACGCTGCTGAACGAGGCGGGCGTCAAGTTCGCCATCCTCGGTGAGGGCGAGACCTGCTCCGGCGACCCGGCGCGCCGCATCGGCAACGAGTTCGTCTTCCAGATGCTGGCCCAGCAGAACGTCGAGACGCTGAACGAGGCGTTCGAGGGCCGGGAGAAGAGCAAGCGCAAGATCGTCGCCACCTGCCCGCACTGCTTCAACACCCTGGGCAACGAGTACGGCCAGCTCGGCGGCGAGTTCGAGGTGGTGCACCACACCCAGCTGCTGGCCCACCTGGTCAGCGCCGGCAAGCTCACCCCGGTGCAGCCGGTCGACGGCGGCGTGACCTACCACGACCCGTGCTACCTGGGCCGCCACAACCGGATCTTCGCCGCCCCGCGCGAGGTGCTCGGCGACTCGATCCAGGGCGAGCTGACCGAGATGCCGCGTAACAGCGAGCGCTCCTTCTGCTGCGGCGCCGGCGGCGCCCGGATGTGGATGGAGGAGAAGATCGGTAAGCGGATCAACGTGGACCGGGTCGAGGAGGCCATGTCCACCGGGGCGAAGACCATCGCGGTCGGCTGCCCGTTCTGCTCGACGATGCTGAACGACGGCGTGAACGGCAAGGGCGCGGGCGAGCAGGTCGAGGTGGTCGACGTGGCGAGCGTGCTGCTGCGCTCGGTCAAGCCGGAGGCCCCGGCCGGTGAGCCGGAGGTCGCGCCGACCGCGAGCTGAGGCGTACCCCGGCAGGAAGCCGGACCACGACGGCGGCGGCACCCGAGCGGTGCCGCCGCCGTCGCCTTCAGCTGGTCGTGGTGGTCATGATGGCGGCGCTCGTCCCGGCCGTCATCGCGACCATAAGCGCGGCCTGCATCTCCTCGATCGCCTTCTTGACGGCGGCCGATGCCCAGTCACCGGCGGCGATCTCGTCGATGCGCGCCTTGACCCGCTCCTTCGGCAGCTCGCGGAAGATCTTGCGGTCCAGGCCGACCGCGCGGGTCAGCGTGAGCAGCGCGGCGGTCCGGGCGTCGACCGGGCCGTCGCCGGTGAGCGCCGCAGCCATCCGCTCCCGGGCCGCCGTCTCCACCGCCGGCTCCGCGCCGGTCGGCGAGGGATAGCGGGTACGCGGGAAGACCAGCAGCACCCGGTCGGACTCCCGACGCAGGACCCCGGCGTCGACGAGCCCGCCGAGCACCCGCTCCGGCAGGCCCTTGGCGAGCTTGCCGATCCAGTCCTTCGGCTTGCGGGGGCGGCCCGATCCGACAGTCGCCAGAGCCTCGTCGAGCAGCGGCACGCCGGTCGGGGTGGGATCGGTGACGACGAGCCGCTTGTCCGCCACCTCCACCCGGCCGGTTAGTGCCAGTTCCAGCAGCACCGCCCCGGCGAGGCCGTAGCCGAGGTGCGGACTGCCGAGCCGGTTCGTGCCGCCGTCGTCGTACGCGAGCAGGACCAGTTCGTCGGTGAGCAGCAGACCGTCCATGCGCACCACGCTACGGGGGGTCCGCCATCGGCGCGCGCGTGCCACAATCACGCGCATCGACGGCCTTCTGCTTCTGACGCTGTTGCCCCTGGTCGGTTTCGTGCTGCTGACCGCCGGCAACGCCTTCTTCGTCGCGGCCGAGTTCGCCCTGGTCACCGTCGACCGGGCGGAGATCGACAGGCGGGCCGACGAGGGCGACGGCCGGGCCGCCACGGTCCGCCGCGCGCTGCGTGAGCTGTCCTTCCAGCTCTCCGGCGCGCAGCTCGGCATCACGCTCACCGCGTTGCTCACCGGCTACCTGGCCGAGCCCGCCCTGGCCCGGCTCTTCGCGCCGCTGCTGCACCCGCTCGGCGGCGCGGAACGCTTCTCCGGCCTGCTCGCGCTGGCGCTGGCCACGCTCATCTCGATGCTGTTCGGCGAGCTGGTGCCGAAGAACCTGGCGCTGGCCCGCCCGATGCCCGCGGCGCTCGCCACCGCCGCGCCGATGCGGGCCTTCTCCCGCACCTTCGGCTGGCTGATCCGGCTGCTGAACGAATCAGCGAACCGGCTGGTGCGCCGCCTCGGCGTGGAGCCGCAGGAGGAGCTGGCGAGCGCCCGGTCCCCGGAGGAGCTGGGCCTGCTCGCCGCCATCTCGGCCCGGGCCGGCGCGCTGCCGCCGGACACCGCGATGCTGCTGCGCCGCACCATCCGCTTCGGCGACAAGCGGGCCGCCGAGGCGATGACGCCCCGGGTGGACGTGACCGCGTTGCGCGCCACCACGACTGTGGCGGAGTTGCTGGAGGCGTCCCGGCGGACCGGCCGGACCCGGTTCCCGGTCTACGAGGAGACGCTCGACCTGGTCACCGGCGTCGCCGGGGTGCCCGACGCGCTGGGTGTGCCGCTGGCCCGCCGCGCGGCCACCACTGTCGCCGCCGTCGCCCGGGAACCGGTGTACGTCCCGGAGAGCCTGAACCTGAACGGGGTGCTGGCCGCGCTCAAGGCCGCCGGGGCGGACCTGGCGATCGTGGTGGACGAGTACGGCGGCACCGACGGCGTGGTGACGGTGGAGGATCTCGTCGAGGAACTGGTGGGCGAGATCGCCGACGAGTTCGACCCGGACGCGGTGGACGGCTTCGGGCCGGTGGAGCTGACGGTGCCCGGTGGCGAGCGCACAGTCCTGACCGACGGCGTGCTGCGCGCCGACGAGCTGGTCGAGCAGACCGGGTTCCGGCTGCCCGACGGGCCGTACGAGACGCTCGGCGGGTTCCTCATGGCACGGCTCGGCCACATTCCGGTGCCGGGTGAGGCGGTCGACGAGGCCGGGTACGAGTTCACTGTGGTGGAGGTCGACCGGCACCGGATCGAACAGGTGCGGGTGGTACGCCCCGAGGAGCTCGACGGCGGTGCCTGAACTACTCGTCGCGGTGGGGTTGCTGCTCGGCAACGCGTTCTTCGTGGGCAGCGAGTTCGCGCTGATCGCCTCCCGCCGTACGGTCATCGAACCGCTGGCGGCGACGTCGAAGCGGGCCCGGCTGGCGCTGGCGGCCATGAACCAGATCCCGCTGATGATCGCCGGGGCGCAGCTCGGCATCACCGTCTGCTCGCTCGGCCTCGGGGCGATCGCCGAGCCGGCGCTGGCGCACCTGCTGGAGCCGGCGTTCGCCGCGCTGGGGCTGCCCGCCTCGGCGGTGCACCCGGTGTCGTTCGTCATCGCGCTCGCGGTGGTGGTGTTCATGCACACGGTGGTCGGCGAGATGGTGCCGAAGAACATCACGCTCGCCGGGCCGGAGCCGTCGGCGCTCTGGCTCGGTCCGGCCATGCTGGCGTTCTGCCTGGCCACCAAGCCGCTGCTGCTGGCGATGAAGTGGGCGTCCCGGCAGGTGCTGCGGTGGTGGCGGGTGGAGGCGACCGATGCGGTGAAGACCGTGTTCACCGCCGAGGAACTGGCCGGGCTGGTGTCCCAGGCGCGTACCGAGGGGTTGCTGGACGCCGAGGAGCACGCCCGGATCACCGGCGCGCTGGCCCTGCACAGCCGTACCGCGGCGGACGCGCTGCAACCCTGGTCCACGGTGACCACGGTGGCCGAGGACGTCTCACCGGCGTCGCTGGAGGTGCTGGCGACCCGTACCGGCCGGTCCCGCTTCCCGGTGGTGCAGCGGGCCACCCGCCGGGTGCTCGGTTTCGTGCACGTCAAGGACGTGCTCGGGTACGCCGGGGCGAGCCGCCGCGCGCCCGTGCCGGCCGAGATCTACCGGCCGCTGGCTGTGGTGCCGCCGGACCGTACGCTCGCCGATCTGCTGCTGGCGATGCGCCGCGAACGCCGCCACATGGTGCTGGTCAGCGACGGACGCAGGCCGATGGGTGTGGTGACGCTCGACGACGTATTGACAGCCATCGTCGGAAGATGAATTGAATACCCTTGGTGTGCAACCGATTGCGGATACGTGATTGAACAAAGGGTCGCCTTGATTCCATCGGACGCCTTCCCTAATGTGAGGCACCGACCGCTGTGGGTCGTCTGCCTCGACCTTCCCTCTCGCGAGGCGCCCGGCGGTCGGTTGCAAAGGAGTCCGTGCCGGTGGCAACCACGCCCCCTCAACGTCACGCCCCGAGCGCTCCACCCGGCCGGCGGGCCGGGTTCCGACGGGTGGTACACGGTCTGGTCACCCTGGTCGCGGCCGCCGCGGTCGGCGCCGGAATGCTGACCGCCCCGGCGCACGCGGCGCCGTCGGTGGACGAGATCGACGCGCAGATCGACAAGCAGTGGCAGCAGCTCGAACCCACCATCGAGCAGTTCAACAAGGTCCGCTCGCAGCTTCGCGCCAACCAGAAGAAGTCCAAGGCGCTGAAGGACAAGATGGTGCCGCTGGAGCTGGCCTCCACGCTCGCCATGAACAAGGTCGGCGACATCGCGGCCCGCTACTACATCCAGGGCCCGTCGCAGGAGCTGGGCGCGCTGCTGGTGAACTCCAAGCCGGGCGCGCTGGCCGAGCAACTGGTCATGCTGGACCGGATCGCCGAGGACCAGCGTCGCCAGATCGCCGGTGTGCTCAAGGTGCGCGACGAGTACAACAAGCAGAAGGAGAAGCTCGACGCGCTGATCGCGCTGGAGATCAAGCAGCAGAACGATCTCGCGGCGAAGAAGAAGCAGATCGACTCGGAGATCAAGCGGCTGACCGCCATGCTGCCGGTGACCTCGATCCGCCCGGCAGGCTGCCCCGCCGTCGACGGCGTGGTGAGCAGCGCCGCGCGGACCGCCATCAAGACGGCGTGCGCCCAGGTCGGTGACCCGTACGTGTGGGGCGCCACCGGCCCGAACTCGTTCGACTGCTCCGGTCTCACCCAGTACGCGTACAAGGCGGCGGGCATCTCGCTGACCCACTTCACCGGCGCGCAGTGGAACGAGGGCCGCAGGATCTCCCGCTCCGAGGCCCGCCCCGGTGACCTGGTGTTCTTCGGCTCCGACCTGCACCACGTCGGGCTCTATCTCGGCAACGGGGTGATGGTGCACGCGCCACGTACCGGCAAACCGGTCCAGGTGTCGAGCATCAGCACGATGCCGATCGCCGGCTTCGTCCGGGTCGCCTGACCCGGAACCCGGGCAGCGAGAAGGCCCCCGGTCCACGCGGACCGGGGGCCTTCCCGTGTGCGGTGCCGGGTCAGCGCGGCGCGCCGACCGGGGACGGCAGGATCAGCACGTCGTCCAGGTTCACGAACATGATCCGGTGACCGAACTGGACCTGCACGTAGCGGTTCTCGCCGCGGACCACGGTCCGGTCACCCGGTGCCGAACCGTCGAACGAGACCGCCCGGTAGTACTCGCCGGGCAGCACCCCGCCCACCGCGTACCGCTGGCCGGCGGCGAACGTGTACTGAAGCGGCGAGATGGTCTGGTACGGGATGGTGTCCGGGTAGGCGGCCTGCTCCGGGTAGGCCCGCCCGTACACCGGGATGGTGGCCTTGCCGGGCCGCGGCGTCACGACGAAGCCGGTGGCCCACTTGGCCGTCGGCGCGGAGGCCGGGTTGAGGAACCACGCCTTCTGACCGAGGTACCAGATCGCCGTCCAGTCGCCCTGGCGGCCGGCGAGCGCGTACGTCTGACCGGCGGAGGCGCGGGCGCCGTGGTCGGAGATGTACATGGTGTCCGGCGCGCCGTCCGGGCGCAGCCCGAGGTCGTTGACGAGCGGGGCGTCCGGGCTCGGCGCGGTCCGCAGGATCACCGACGAGGAGCCGCGCGACGGGCACGGCTGCGCCGGCGGCCGGGGCGTCGGGACGCCCGGCGGCTGCTGGTTGCAGCCGAAGAACGCCGGCCGGTTGGTGGCGAAGTCCGGGTCGATGGTGACCAGGCCGGTACGGGGCGTGCCGGTGCTGCGGAACGGCGCCTTCATGAGGTCGAAGTAGTGCGACCAGTCCCAGTACGGTCCCGGATCCCAGTGCATGCCGCCCACGTTGGCGGCGGTGATGCCGGGCACGTTGTCGTGGCCGATGATGTGCTGCCGGTCCATCGGGATGCCGAGCTTCAGCGCCAGGTGACGCACCAGCTTGGCGGAGGTGCGGTACATCGCCTCGGTGTACCAGGTGCCCTGACCGGCGAAGCCCTCGTGCTCCAGGCCGATGGACTTGGCGTTGACGTACCAGTTGCCGGCGTGCCAGCCGACGTCCTTGGTCTTGATGTGCTGGGCGATGTAGCCGTCCACCGAGCGCAGCGTGTAGTGCCAGCCCAGGTAGTCGGCCCGCTTCACCAGGTCGACGCTCGGGCCGAAGTAGCCCTCGGTGTCGTGGATGACGATGTACTCGATCTTCTGCTGCTTCGGCCGGTCGCCCAGGTCGTGGTTGCCGTAGTCGCCCGGGTCGTCGCTGAGCTGCTCGTAGGGCGCGGGGATCCACTCGCAGGCCAGCCGTACCGGGCACTCCAGCCCGTCCGGCCGCTCGGCGTTGCGCAGGCCGAGTCGGGCCAGGCGGGAACGGTCCGGCTTCGCGGCGGTGGCGGCGAGCGTGACCCGCTGGCCGTCGTCGGTGGTGCGGCTGGCGCCCTGGCCGAGCTGGTCGTAGACCTCGTCGGCGAAGGCCGCCGCGGCGTCGGAGGTGTCCGCGCCGGAGTACCGGGCCACCGCGCCGTACCAGGCCGCCGGGTCGGTGCCGGCGCCGACCGGCCCACCCAGAGCCTTCTGGTACGACGCCAGCAGCGCGGCGCCACCGCGGATGTTCGCGGCCGGGTCGGTGCGCAGCGTGCCCGCGTCGAGCCCGGTGAGCGCGGCGGCGGCGTCGAGCGTCTGGAGCGAGGCGGGCGGCAGCGGGGTCTCCCGCTCCGGTGCGGCCGCGGTGGCCGGATCGAGCTTCAGCGGGCGGGAGTCGTCGCCGCGCGGGTCCTCGTCCTCGTCGACGTGGGCGCTGCCCGGCATGGCGAGGATGTGCGCGGCGTCGGTCAGGTGCATCGGGCCGTAGCCGCCGCTGGTGCTCGGCTGCCCGGTGTGGGTGTCCCAGCGGGACTCCAGATAGGAGACACCGAGCAGCACGTTCTGCGGTACGCCGTACTCGGCCGCGGCGGCGGCGTATTGTTGTTGCCGGTCGCTCGCGGGCGCGGACGTGTCCGGCGCGGCGGTCACCGGGCCGGTCGTCGCCAGCGCGGTGGCTGTCGCCACTGCGGCGGCGAGCAGTATCCGTCTGCCCGACGGCGGGGCGGAGAGGTGCATCGAACCTCCTGGACAGGGATGGGGGTCACTGCGTTTCCACCCTCACTCCGCACACCCGCGAGGGTCAATACCTTTCCAGTGAGTAATCAGCCTTGAAAGAAAATTTCACCTCCGACCGGGGTGCGGCGCCTCATCGCGTACGGAGTGTCACGGCGCTGGAAGTTGCGGATCGATAACGGTGGTCCCTACTCTGGTGAATCGTCGGCCGCACGTCTCACCGTCCAACCCGGTCGGTGACGGTCCGACACCGCCGAGTCGCCTCCGGGCGAGCCGGGGAACCAGGTACCTGGGGTGAATCCGCAGCGATGCGGTAGGGCGGCTCCCTTCCCGCCCGAATCCGTCAGCTAACCCGGTAGGCGGTACGGAAGAAGGAGTACGGACGCCCGGTGGCACTCCATGCCCCGCGGCCGTCGTCGAGCCGGTCGGTCGACCGCTCCACGGCTGTGCCGCGTACCCGCTGGTCCCGCTTCACCACAGCCCTCGCCGCCCTCGTCGGCACCGCAGTCGTCCTGACCGGCGGCGCCACGGCGGCACACGCCGAACCCTCGGTCGCCGAGATCGAGGCGCAGATCGACCGCGACTGGAACAAACTCGAACCGGTCATCGAACAGGTCAACGCCGTACGTGAGCAGCTCGCCGCGCGGCGCAAGCAGGCTGACGCGCTCGGCCGGCAGATCGCACCCCTCCAGGCCCGGGTGGACGCCGCGCTCGGCCAGGTCGGCGGACTCGCCGCCGACGCCTACAAGGGTGACAACCTCTCCACCGTCAACGCGCTGCTGGGCAGCCGCTCACCCGGTGACCTGGTCAACGGCCTGGAACTGCTCGACCGCTTCGCCCACCGCCAGCACGAGCAGGTGCGCTCCGTCGCCGCGCTGCGCGACGAACTGGCGGCGAAGAAGAAGCCGCTGGACGAGATGATCGCCGGACTGGCGCGTACCGAGGCCCAGCTCGCGGCGAAGAAGAAGCAGATCGACGCCGAGATCGCCCGGCTGCAGAAGCTGCGGCTCAAGGTGTACGGCAACGGTGGCGGCGGCCCGCTGCGCCCGGCGCCCTGCCCCGCCGGTTACCCCGGTGGCGCGGCCGGAGCGGCGGTCAAGTTCGCCTGCGCCCAGATCGGCAAGATCTACGTGTGGGGCGCGGCCGGGCCGGATCACTTCGACTGCTCGGGCCTGACCATGGCGGCCTGGGCCAAGGGCGGTGTCTCGCTGCCGCACAACGCGCGCCAGCAGCACGGCATGACGAAGCGGGTGAGCCGGGCCGAGCTGCGCGCCGGTGACCTCGTCTTCTACTACAGCGACCTGCACCACGTGGCGATGTACGTGGGCGACGGCTGGGTGGTGCACGCCTCCCAGTCCGGCAAGCCCATCACCATGAAGCGGGTCGACGACGGCGACATCAACAGCTACGGCCGGGTGTAAGGAAGGGCCCCCTCTTAACGCCTCCGGTAGAGGAGGGGGCCCCTATTAACAACTGTGGGCGCCGTCAGCGGGTCGGCCAGGTGCGCCAGCTCTGCCAGGACCGGCTCGGCGTCGGTCCGCGCTGCCCCTGGTAACGCGACCCGTAGACGGCCGAGCCGTACGGGTGCTCGGCCGGCGAGGAGAGCCGGAAGATGCAGAGCTGGCCGATCTTCATGCCCGGCCAGAGCGTGATCGGCAGGTTCGCCACGTTCGACAGCTCCAGCGTGACGTGACCGGAGAAACCCGGGTCGATGAAGCCGGCGGTCGAGTGGGTCAGCAGCCCCAGCCGCCCGAGGCTCGACTTGCCCTCCAGCCGGCCGGCGAGCTGGTCACCCAGCGAGATCACCTCAAGGGTGGAGGCGAGCACGAACTCGCCCGGGTGCAGCACGAACGGCTGCCCCTCCGGCACCTCCACCATCGAGGTCAGGTCGTCCTGCTGGATCGACGGGTCGATGTGCGTGTAGAGGTGGTTGTTGAAGACCCGGAACAGCCGGTCCAGGCGTACGTCGATGCTCGACGGCTGCACCAGCGTGGGCTCGAAGGGCTCCAGCGCGAGCGTGCCGGCCTTGATCTCGGAGACCAGGTCGCGGTCGGAGAGCAGCATCGGAACACCATAGCGACAGGTGCCGGTGACCTGCGTGTCGCACTACATCTTCGTACACGTGTTCGATAGAGTGTCCACATGGCTTCCTGGTCCGAATTCGCCGCCGACGAGCCCCGCCTCGCCGACGAGATCCGCCTCCTGATGCAGCAGTACGGGCCGGGCTTCGGCTACCTCGCCACGGTCCGCGCCGACGGTGGCCCCCGGGTCCACCCGGTCTCCCCGGTGTTCACCGCCGACGGCCTCTGGTGCTTCGTCATCGACTCGCCGAAGCGCCGCGACCTCGAACGCGACGGCCGCTACGCGCTGCACTCGTTCCCGCCGGAGGAGAGCGACGACGAGGCGTACGTCGCAGGCCGCGCCCGGCCGGTGACCGACCCCGCCACGGTGGCCCGCCTGGCCCGGATCGGCCGCGCGTCACCGCAGGGCGACTGGCGGCTGTTCGAGTTCACCGTCGAGGCGGCGATGCTGACCCGCCGTGATCCGGTGGCCCAGCCCGGCGCCGCCCCGCCGCAGGTGCGGGTCTGGCTCGATCCGCGCGGGGCCGAACCCGCCCGGCGTGACCCGCTCGCCGCCGAGGGGCGGCGTGGCCGGCACGGCTTCGACACCCGCCGCCCGGCCGCCTGACCCGGCCCACGACGAAACGGTGCCGGCCCCGTCCGAGGACAGGGCCGGCACCGGTACGCGGTACGACGGTCAGGCTGCGCGGTAGGCGTTCCACGCGGTGAGCATGCGGCTCGCCTGGCCGGCGGTGAACTGGTACATGCAGGAGTCGTACGTGTAGTCCATGAAGTTGGTGATCGGGTCCTTGCCGGCGGTCGAGCAGGTGTCGCGGCCGGTCGGGCACTGGTACGCCGGGGACGCCTCGGCCGGGGTGTCGGAGACGCTGTCGCCCGAGCCGGAGCAGCCGCCCTGGAAGGTGTGGTAGAGGTTCAGCCAGTGGCCGACCTCGTGGGTGCCGGTGTCACCCTGGTTGTAGTTGGTCGCGGTGCCGCCGGGCAGCGACTCGTTCAGCACGACCACGCCGTCCATCTTGTCCAGCGTCCTCTTCGGGAACGTCGCCCAGCCCAGCAGGCCGTTGCTCAGCTCGCCGAGGTAGATGTTCAGCGTGTTCTTGCCGCCCTCACGCAGCGAGGTCTTCATCGAGCGCTCGGCGGAGGAGCCCTGCACGATCGGGTACCACGACGGGTTCGTCACCCGGTTGATCTTCGTGAGCTGGAACCCGAAAGCGGTGGCGGCGCCGCCGGTCGAGCCCGCGTACGACTGGTTCAGCACGGTGATCTGCTGGTTGATCATCGAGTCGGTGATGTTGCCGCCGGCCCGGGTGCTGTTCTCCTGGATGACGTGCACGACGACCGGGATGGTCACGGTGGCCAGCGGGGCGACGGCGCCGGTCCGGAAGCTTGCCCGCTCGCGCTGCGCGGCGGCGAGGTCGGCCTCACGGTCACGGACCTGCTTGGCGGTCAGGTGGTTGGGGTCGAGCTTGGCGTTGCCGCCCTTCGCGACGCGCGCGTTCGCGTGTTCGTCGGCGTGGGCGTCGGCCGGCTCGGCGCAGACGCCGGCCGGGGCGGCCGAGAAGGCCGAAGCAGCGGGGACGACGCCGACGGCGGCGGTGCTGAGCAGCAGCGCGAGGGTCGACGTCGCGACACCGGCGGTACGCCGGGTCAGCAGGTTGGGACGGAGTCCCATGGGCCCACCTCTTTCTGACGGCGTGCCAGGGGGTGTGTCACGCCGGTTCGGAAACGTGGGGCAGACGTTACATCCCATCGACGCATTTGAGAACGCCCATACGTTGCCGACCTTGGTGCTTGATCCACTCCAGCTCGGGGAGGTGGCGGGGTCAACCGCTCGTCGATACCGCCACCTCGCCGAAGTGGCGCGCGGGCACCTGGATGCACAGGGGTGGTGACCTTCAGGTAGAGTGGTGCCGCCTGCGGGTGTAGTTCAATGGCAGAACATCAGCTTCCCAAGCTGACAGTGCGGGTTCGATTCCCGTCACCCGCTCCAACCGAAGGCCCTGACCGGGACGCGAGTCCGGTCAGGGCCTTCGATGTTCCACGGACCACCTGTCCCGTGGTTGGTAGGCCGCGGCCCCACTAGCGATGGAGGGGACGTCGTGGGCCGATCTGATCAGCCTCACGAACGGCGTGACCGTGACCGCCAGGCGCGGTTCCGGCTGCCTGATCCAGTTCCCGACAACCCCGAGCGACACCGGGTATCCGGGGCGTGGCCGAGCCACGCGACGCCTGACGCTCCGGTGATGATGCAGGTGCCCGAGGTGGGCGTCTTTGTGAGGGCACTGCTACCCGTGAAGCTGACAGGTGCTTCAGCGCCGCCTTATCTCAGAACCTCCGGCTCCGCGGGGGCTGCTGGCTGCTCCGGTTGAGCCATGAAGCGCAGTTTGTTGGGGCGGACACCTCAGACGCGGCAGGGTGCTCCGGGATCGGGGAGTGTTGATGAAGTCGATGAATGACGTGTTCAACGAGGCAGTGGACTACGGGGCCGAGGGCGTTGTGCCGGTCGGCACGCCCGTCGGGGTGGAAAAGCTCTCGCACGTACACCGTGTCTTCAATGCTGTCATGGGTGGTGGCCTGGGTTTCGCGGTGGAAGTTCTCGAGCCGGACGATTTCCGGCGTGCTGTGGAAGGCTTTCGATACCTCGACCTCGGCGAGGTCGCGAACCTCCTCGCGGAACTGGTCGACAGTTACGGAAGTTCTGATTATGACGTCCGGAAGGAAGAGATCCTGGACGGCCTGCTCGTCGGCGCGCTGGTCGACGACGCTTTTCGGAGGAAGGTTTCTCAGGCTCCGTCCGACTTCGGGTTCGACGGCTCAGTTCTTCAAGATCCTGCTGCGCAGCAACGTCAGCTCAGGTAGTAGGCGGCTCTCCATCGGGCTTGCTCGGCTATGGAGAAGTTGTCGAAGTCACCGGCGGCCTCGCAGTCGAGCAGGTAGCGGAGCGCCTCTGTCGCATCTGACCCACGTGGATCTTCCGGGAGCCGCGTGAGAGGCCGCCGCTCGACGGCCGTCGTCGGTACGATCGCGCGATCTCGATCTGTTGATCATGCTGGAGGGAACCATGCAACTGCGCCTGAAGTACGCGCCCGTACCGGAGAACGCAGCCCGGTTCGCGGGCGACATCGTGGTGTCAGCGGCCCAGGTCAGCGCTGTGCACCTGGACTACACGCCGGACAGCCTGACGTCCGTGGACGCCATCCTCGACGGCTTTCGGGCCGAGGGCCTCACCGCTGGACAGGTGGCAGAGACTCTCTTCGGGTTCGGTTGCTATGTCGGCGAGGTGCTGACCCGGCATGCGGGTGGACGGTGGCGCGCAACGACGGCAGACGAACTGGCCGTCGTCGGATGGCCCATGGTGGTCGAGCTCGCCGGGCAGGGCTGGTGCAATCCGATCGCGAAGGCCTTCAAGCGCCTGGAGAACGGTCCGGAGGACAGCCTTCGGTACTTCTATGCCGTGTTCGCACCGGGCGGCGCCCGCTAGCGAGGGCGCGTAGCGCTGATCTCGCCCCCACCGTCGACGGATCGACTGACACAATGCGGCGTGCGCTCGCGTCTACGGTTGATCAGGGTGACGACGACTGGGGTCCAGGTACGGGAGACGGCCACCGTCGACCTGCCGACGAGCGCGGAGGCGGCCTTCGGCTTCATGGAGGATCCGGCCTCGTTGGTGGTGCTGGACGACTCGATTGAGATCGGCGTCACCCTGCCCGGACCGAAGGGAGCCGGCGAGATCCAGGCGTTCGTGCATCGGAGCCCCGACGGTCGACTGGGGATCATGCACGAGGTCGTCGAGGTCGAACCGGGGCGTCGTGCCGTCACCCGTACGTTGACTTCCGGATACTCCAGCGGCGGCGTGCTCACCGTTGTGCCGCTCGGGCCCGACTCGTGCCGTCTCACCCAGGAGATCTGGGCGGAGCTTCCGGCAGGCGTACTGGTGGGGGTTGATGCGCAGTTGCGCCACGAGTACCGGACGTGGCTCGCGGAGCTGATGCGGCGGCTCACCGCCTGGGCTGCTCACGCGCCCCGGTGCCGGTAGGTGCAGCCATTGCTCTCAGGCGCGAGCGTGGCCGGAGCTGGCTGGAGTCGAAGAACTCCTGTGGCACCTAGTGGTGCCGGACCTTCGCGCGGTAAGGCTGCTGATTGAAAGCAGCGCTACTTGGGCTGATCGCCGTTCGAGAGCTGACCGGCGTGGTCGACGAAGGACGTGAGGTGCGTCGACTTGGCAGCAGAGCTGACGCGGGACGAGGCCATCGCCCTCGTCGAGCGGATCATGAGTGTCGAACGCCGCACCGCGAAGCAGCTCGGCCACCGGACACCGGGGCGCGCTGATCGAAACCCCAACTACGCGGACGAGGGTGAGCTGGGCGGCTGGCTGGACCAACTTGAGCGAGACCTCGTCTGCCCAGGCGGCTACGTCTCCAACCTGATCTACTGGAGCGACCCCGAGTTGACGGCTGCCGAGGTGGTTGACCGAGCCTTGGCCTACCAGCCGATCCAGATGCGGTCCACGCCATGGACGTAGCCGTCGCGAGGGCTATTTGTCCCACCGATCGGCGTAGGGCAGGGCGAGCAGGCCAATGTGATCAAGCACGTCGCTCGACGCGTTGTGTTCCCGTAGTGGGATCGGCGCATGTCGTATCACCCACAGCGACAGCGCGGCACCCCACGTGTCCTCCTTGTGCCAACTCGACCAGGGGAGCCTGTCGACCACCAGGTCGTCCACCCACTCCTCCACGGCCGTGACCAGCCGTCGTCGGGCCACCGCGTCGACCAACGACTCCGTCCAGACGGCCAACCACGGGCTGAGCGTGGTGGTGGTCTCGGCAACGAACGCCAGCGCCTCATGGGCGGGCACCTTCGCGTCGGGCTCGACCAGGATGTGCAGCCACCAGGCGTCCAGGAACTCCCGCAGAGCGTCCCGCTGCCCCTTGGGCCATTCCTGCCAGCGGGCGGTGGTGAACAAGTACCCGAGGCTGTCCATCCCGGCCATGGGCATCACTCGGCCGGCCACGAGGCTCCGGGTCAGTTGGGGCAGGATCCGGCGCAGCAGCGGGCCGGGATAGCGCCAGTCCGTGGTCCAGTACGTGCGACGGAGCAGGTCCTCGTCGAGCGGCACGTCCGGCGTCTTCAGCAGTGCCAGTTCCTCCGCGCTGCCCCAGTGGCACTCGCAGTTGGACTCCTGCCGGTGCGCCGTCATGCCCTGGAACGTGGCGGCCGCACCCGCCAGCGCCTTCTCCAGGAGGTCGCTTACCTCAGTCCGATCGGGGATCATGGCGAATCCGCCTTCGAGGACTCCGGAGGCGTACGCCTGCCGAAGAGAGTGATCTTACGGTGAAGGCGAGGTGGGACGTGCACCCGACCAACGATCATCTGCCGGAGGAAGCCGAATGACACCGAATGCTTCTCCGACCGTGGATCGACTCGCCGGCCTGTTCGACTGGGACGGGGCGACGGAGACGGAGATCGACTGGACGGCTCTCACCGAGGCGGCAGGCCATCCCTTTCCCGAGGACTACCGACGCTTCGTCGAGCGCTTCCCACACGGCAGCATCGGCTTCCTGGAAGTGCTTCATCCTTCCGACTGGGGCGTACCGGAATTCCTCCGGTACGCGCGGAACTGGCATCACGTGATGAACAAGAGGGCGGAGTGCACAGGAGGGTTCCCGTACCACTTCGGCACCTCACCGGGAGACCTCCGGGTCTGGGGAGCCGTGAACTTCGACTATCTGCTCTGCTGGCACCTCGACGACGGTCCTCCCGAGCAGTGGCCGACGGTGGTCTGCGATACCGCCCTGATCGACCCGCCCGAGCCCTACGCCGGCACTGCCACCGCATTGCTTGTCGAGATCGCGGAACTGAGGAACCCGGTGCCGGTGATCGGGTACGTCACGGAGATCGACGGGGTGCCCTTCAGGCTCGTCCGGCACGAGTAGAGCGGGTCCACTGGCCCGGACGGATCCAGGTCTGCCCATCGCCGGGCCGGACCCGCACGGAGTCGCCCAGGTCCAAGGCGGCGAGCACCCCGAAGACGGCGTCCAGGACGGCTCGTCGGTCCGCCGTCACAAGGACGTCGACGTCGAGGTGGGAGCCGTGCTCGCTTGTTCCGGCACCGGTCACCTCGCCGCGCCCGACGAGAGCCTCGTTGAGGGCGTCTTCGAGGTCGTCGCGATCGATGTCGATCTGCCCGTCGATGACCAGTTCCACGAAATCCATCACGTACACCTCGGCGATGAGTTGCGGGTCGTTGACGGGTCTGACGGGGGACGAGCGGAAACCGGAGGAGCGGACCCATGGGCAAGCTGATCGTGACAGAGTTCCTGACCCTCGACGGCGTGGCGCAGGCGCCCGGTGAGCCCGACGAGGACCGCGAGGGCGGCTTCAGCCACGGCGGCTGGCAGATGCCGCTGCTCGACGAGAAGTCCGGCGCGGTGATGTTCCAGCAGGCGAGCAGCATGGACGCGCTGCTGCTGGGCCGCAAGACGTACGACATCTTCGCCGGCTACTGGCCGAAGGCGCCTGCGGACATCCCCTTCACCGGCCTGCTGAACGGTGTGCCGAAGTACGTGGCCAGCCGCACACTCGCCGAGCCGCTCACCTGGACGAACTCGTCGCTGGTAAAAGGTGACCTCGCCGAGCGCGTCACCGAGATGAACGGCCGCCACGGCGAGGTCCACGTGATCGGCAGCCTGGACCTGGTGCAGTCGCTGCTGCGCCTCGGCCTGGTCGACCGGCTCAACCTGTGGGTGTACCCGGTGGTGCTCGGCACCGGCAAGCGCCTGTTCGGCGAGGGGACGGTGCCGAGCGCGTTGCGGCTCACCGAGTCGGTCACCCACGCCCACGGCACGCTGCAACTGACGTACGAGCCGGCCGGAGCGCCCACCTACGGGGACGCGGCGGCGTAGGGCGCGCGGAGGTCGAGCACGTGCCGCAGGCCGGGCTCCCCGTCCAGATCCACCTCGCAGCCGGACACCGAACCGCTGCGCACCGAACCGTCGTGCACCGAATCGCCGCGCTCCGAGCCGTCGAGCACGAAACCGGCGCGCTTGAGCACCGCCAGCGAGGCCGGGTTCGCCAGGGCCGCCGAGGCGACCAGTCGGCGCAGCCCGTACTCGGTGCGGGCCAGTTCGCAGACGCGCCGTACGCCTTCACCCGCGAGCCCGCGCCCGGCGGCGCGCTCGGCCACCCGGTAGCCCAGTTCGGCGCTGCCGCCTGCGACGTCGACCAGGTTGAACCGCCCGAGCACGGCGCCGTGGTCGCCGACCAGCACGTGGAAGTGGCAGGTGCCGCGTTCCTGCTCGTCCAGCAGGGCCGCGTGCCGGGCGGCGTACCCGGTGAAGAAGTCGTCGCCCCGGTCGGGGACGTACCGGGCGAAGTAGGCCCGGTTCTCCCGCTCGAACCGCAGCACGGCGGGTGCGTGGTGGGCGGCGAGTCGTTCCAGCTCCGGCATCGGAACAGGTTAGGCGTCGGCCGGGTAGCAGCGCAGTTCGATTGTGTTGCCGTCCGGGTCGCTGACGTAGATCGAGGTGGCGGTGCCGCGCGCACCGAAGCGCGGGACCGGGCCGGTCAGCACGGTGAAGACGCCGGAGTCGACCACCCGCTGCCAGTCGACCGGCTCCACCACGAGGCAGAAGTGGTCCACGTTGGACCCGGTCGGGTCGCCCTCGATCAGGTCGATGATGGTGCCGGCGTCGACGCGTACGGAGGGGAACGGCACCTCACCGGCCCGCCACCTGTCGACCCGCACCGGGGCCAGGCCGAGCGTGCCGCAGTAGAAGTCGAGGGAACGCTCGACGTCGCTCACCGAGAGGACGAGGTGGTCGAAACCGGTCACCGTCACGAGATGGTTGTGCATGCCGTCAACCCTGGTCCGGCGCGCCGTCCGGACCAACCCCGATCCGGACTACGATCGTTGACCGGCAGGCAACGACGGAGGTGCTCCGGTGCTGGAGCGGTACGAGGTCGAGACGTTCCTGACCCTGGCCGAGGAACTGCATTTCGGGCGGACCGCCGAGCGGCTGCGGGTGAGTACCGGCCGGGTCAGCCACGTGGTGCGCAAGCTGGAACGCCGCATCGGCGCACCGCTGTTCGAGCGGACCAGCCGGGTCGTCCGGCTCACCCCGATCGGCGCCCGCCTGGCCGAGGAGATGCGCCCGTTGGTGGCCGGCATCGAGGCGGCTGTGCAGCGGGCCGTCGACGCCGGGCGCGGGCTTACCGGCGAGCTGCGGGTGGCGTACGTGGGTGAGTCGACAGCTCCGGTGCTGCTGCGCGCGGTGGCCCTGTTCACCGAGCGCCACCCGGACTGCGAGGTGCACGTGCACGAGGCGCCGCTGGCCAGCACCCGGTCGAGCCTGCTGGACGGCACGATCGACGTGCTGATCGCCTCGTACCCCTTCGACGGCATGGCGACCGGCCCGGTGCTGCTGCGCGAGCGCCGGGTGCTCGCGGTGGCCGCTGATCATCCGCTGGCGGCCGAGGAGTCGGTGTCGCTGGAGGTGCTGGGCGACCATCCGGTGGTGCAGTACCCGGCGGTGACCTCGGCCGCGTTCAAGCAGGACCGCACGCCGGACCGCACCCCGTCCGGCCGCCCGGTGCCGAAGGGCCCGGTGGGCGGCAGCTTCTCGGAGATGCTGGCGCTCGTCGCGATGGGGCGCGGGGTGCTGCCGGTGGGCGAGCAGGCCCGGCAGTTCTACGCCCGCCCGGACGTGGCCTACGTGCCGATCCACGACGCGCCGCCGATCTGTCGCGGTCCGGTGTGGCCGGCCGGGAACACCACGTCCCGGGTACGTGAGTTCGTCCGCGCGGCTGCTGACGCCAACCCGCTGCCGCCGGACTGACCTCGTCGTACCCGGCTGGCACCATCGGCGGGATGCGGGACGAGATCCGGGCACTGGTCGAGGAACTGCCACCGGGTGACGAGCTGGAGGCGCGGCACCGGGAGGCGGCGCTGGCCTGGCTGGCCGCCACGGATGACATTTTCCGCCGGGTCAAGCCGCGTACGCCGTCGCCGCACCTGGTCGCGTACTTCCTGCTCCGCGACCCGGCCGACGGCGCGGTGCTGCTTGTCGACCACCGCCTGGCGGGGATGTGGCTGCCCAGCGGCGGGCACGTCGAGCCCGGTGAGCACCCGGCCGACACGGTGCGCCGCGAACTGCGGGAGGAACTGGGCGTGGCGGCGGTCTTCGCGCCGCCGTTCGGCGAGCGCCCGGCGTTCCTCACCGTCACTGAGACGGTCGGCCCGCCCGAGCACCGGCACACCGACGTGAGCCTCTGGTACGTGCTGTCCGCCGACCGTGACCAGCGGTTCACGCCCGATCCGGTGGAGTTCGCGGGCATCCGCTGGTGGACGCCGGCCGAGGTGAACGAGGCGCCGACCGGCACGATCGAGCCGCATCTGGGCCGGATGCTGACCAAACTGGCGACAACGACGCCTTGACCCGTCCCCTGCGGCAAGGCCCAGCGTGACCGGTGCCGGTCGCGGTGACCGGCACGAGGAGCGCGAGGGAGGCACGGTGCAACTGCTGACCATCGGCGCGTTCGCCCGCGCGACCGGCCTGAGCGCCAAGGCGCTGCGCATCTACGACGACTGCGGGCTGCTGCCCCCTGCTGCTGTGGACCCGCACTCGGGCTACCGCTACTACGCGCCGGAGCAGGCGGACCGCGCACGGCTGATCGCCGGGCTGCGCCGGGCCGGGATGCCGCTGGCCGAGATCCGTACCGTCTGCGGCCTGCCGCCCGCTGCCGCCCGCTGCCGCCGCCGAGGCGCTCGACGCCTGGTGGCGGCGGGTCAGCGCGGACACCGCGGCGCGCGGCCGGGCCGTCGCGCTCCTCGTCGACAGGCTCAGCGAGAGGGGCACCACCATGTCCGAGACCACCTTCCGGTACGCGACGCGCTGCGAGACCGGCACGGTCCGCGACTCCAACGAGGACACCGCGTACGCGCTGCGGCCGTTGGAGCAGGCGGACGCGCCGGGGGCCGATCTGCTCGCCGCGCTTGCCGACGCGGTGAACCGGGCCGACCGGGCGGTACGCGCGCACGCCACCGACGCCGACCAGCCCGCCACCACGCTCACCGCGCTCGTGCGACGTGGCACCCGGCTCGCGCTGGTGCACGTCGGGGACAGCCGGGCGTACCTGCTGCGCGGCGGCGAGCTGTCCCGGCTCACCCAGGACCACACGTACGTGCAGACGCTCGTCGACCAGGGGCGGCTCACGCCGGCCGAGGCCCTGGCGCATCCGCAGCGGGCGTTGCTGGCCCGGGCGCTCGGCGCGGGCGCGGAGGTGGAGGCGGACCTGGCGCTGCGTACCGCGCTGCCCGGCGACCGCTACCTGCTCTGCTCCGACGGCCTCTCCGCGGTGGTGGACCCGGGCGCGCTGCACGCCGCGCTGGCCGAGGCGGACGATCCGGCGGCCGCTGTCGAGCGCCTGGTCGAGCAGGCGTACGCGGCCGGCGCGCCGGACAACATCGCCTGCGTGGTGGCCGACCTGGCGGCGTGATCCCCCGCGACCCGGGCCGGGATGTCCGGCCCGGGTCGTACCCTGGCGATCATGCGAATCGGCATCGTGATCCTGCCCGACCAGCGTTGGTCGGAAGCGCGTCGGCGGTGGGCCCAAGTGGACGAGTGGGGCTTCGACCACGCCTGGACCTACGACCACCTGGGCTGGCGTGACCTGGTCGACGGACCGTGGTTCGACTCGTGGACGACGCTCACCGCGGCGGCCGGCGTGACGTCCCGGGTGAAGCTCGGGACGCTCGTGGCGTCGCCGAACTTCCGGCACCCGGCGGCGTTCGCCAGGCAGGTGACCGCGCTCGACGACGTGTCGGACGGCCGGGTGCTGCTCGGCCTCGGCGCGGGCGGCATCGGCTTCGACTCGGCGGTGCTCGGCGGCGAGACGCTGCCGCCCCGGCAGCGCGTGGACCGGTTCGCCGAGTTCACCGAGCTGCTCGACCTGATTCTGCGGGAGGACGGCACGACCTGGCGCGGGGAATGGTTCACCGCCGTGGACGCGCGCAACAACCCGGGTTGCGTCCAGCAGCCCCGGGTGCCGTTCGTGATGGCCGCGAACGGTCCCCGCTCGATGCGGCTGGTCGCCCGGTTCGGGCAGGGCTGGGTCACCACCGGGCTCGGCGGCGACGACATCGAGGCGTGGTGGGGCACGGTGGCGGAGTTGTCGGACCGGATGACCCGGACGCTGGAGCAGGCCGGCCGTGACCCGGCGACGCTCGACCGCTACCTGTCGCTCGACTCCGCGCCGGTGTTCTCGCTCACCAGCGCCGACTTCCTCGCCGAGCAGGTGGCCCGGGCGGCCCGGCTGGGCTTCACCGACGTGGTGACGCACTGGCCCCGGGCCAGCAGCTGGTACGCGGGCGACGAGGCCGTGCTGGTGGAGGCGGCGGCGCTGCTGCCGGAGCTGCGCCGGGCCGGCTAGGTGCCGACGCTGCCCTCGGTGGAGACCAGCCGGAACCGGAGGCAGACGATCCGGGTGTCGTCGGTGACCGGGGTGCGCTGCCGGGCCCAGTAGGCGCCGTGGCCCTCGCGCCACTCCTCGATCGACCGGTCGCCCTCGCCCTCGGCGCGGGCGAAGTCCCATGGCACGTCGGCGAAGCGCACCACCTCGACGCCGGTGACCTCCACGACGCCGACGAGCGCGTCGTTGTCGTCGACCAGGACCAGTCGCTCGCCGACGTACTCCAGTTCCTCGTTCTCGTCGTCGTACTCCTGGACCAGCCCGGCGGTGGCGGTCTTCGCGCCGGAGAGGACGAGGGTGTTGAGCCGGGTACGCAGCTCGCCGGGCGTGCCGAGGGCGAGTGCGCGCAATCCACCGATGCGGGGCCACATGCCGCCGACGCTACGGCATGCTCCGCCACCGCCGACGGGCTCACGGCAGGTCGGCGCCGGTGAGCAGGGCGCGCAGCCTGAGCCGTGCGGCGACCTCGGGCGGGCAGGTCGCGACCAGTGCGGCGGCCCCGATCAGGCCGGCCCCGGCGTCCCGGACGACCCGGCGCAGCGCGTCCAGTTGCGCGCCGGTGTCGACCCAGTCGTCGACGAGCAGCACCCGGTCGCCGGGGTTCAGCCGCCGGCCGTCCACGCCGACCCGCAGCCGCCGTCCCCGGTAGTCGGGAGGCGTCTCGGCCCAGCGCGTCGGCCCGGCCCGGCGTCGCTCGCCGCCGTCCTTGTACGCGGGCAGGAAACCGGCTCCGGCGGCGACCGCCACCAGTGGGCCGAGCAGCAGCCCGGTCACCTCGGGGGCGATCACGACGGTCGGGCGGTCCTCGGGGAACAGCCCGGCCAGGGCCGGCCCGACCTGGGCGAGCACGTCGGGGTCACGCCACCAGCCGGAGATGTCGCTGACCAGGTGGGTGCTGCCCGGGCCGGGGTCGATCCACTCGAACAGCTCGACCAGGCGACGACTCAGCACGGTTTCCATCCTGGCGGATCGGTGGGCCGTTCGGCCGATCGACAGTGGCGTGATCGGCTACACGTACCAGGGTAAATGCGGGCATAGCACCATGATCACGTTGACTTCGGAAGTGCTTCTCTCGTTACGGTCCGGGCCGGTTTGTTCAGTTGACGAAAGGACCGGGCCGGTGGCTGCTAGGCACCTTCGTACCCGCAAGTTCTCCTCGCCCGCCGCCATCGCCGCGACCGCGGCGGTCGGCGTGGCGCTCGCGGTCGGCGGTACCGTCGGCGCCGTGCGGCTCACCTCCGCCGAGCCGCCCGCCGAGCCGGCCGTGGTCGAGACGCTGCCCAGCACGCCCGCCCCCACGTCGGCCGCCCCCTCGCCGAGCGTGTCCGCCTCGCCGAGCGCGAGCCTCAGCCCGTCGCCGAAGGCCACCCCGAGTCCGAAGGCGAGCCGCACCCAGGCGGCCTCCCGCAGCAAGGCCCGGACCGCCTCCCCGTCGCCGACGGCGAAGAAGACGAGCAGCCCGAAGGTCGTGGACAGTGGCTCCTGCGGCGCGTCCTTCTACGCCGAGGGCCAGATGACGGCGAACGGCGAGACGTTCAACCCGGACGCGCTCACCGCCGCGCACAAGACGCTGCCGTTCAACACCAGGGTCCGGGTGACCAACCCGGCAAACGGCAAGTCGGTGGTGGTGCGGATCAACGACCGTGGCCCGTTCATCGACGGCCGGTGCCTGGACCTGTCCCGCGCCGCGTTCGCGACCATCGCCGCCACCAGCCTCGGCCACGTCAACGTCCGGTACGAGGTGCTCGGCTGACCGGCCACTCGGGCAGAACTTCCATGACCGACGGGCCAGGTTCATTCTCCCGTTCACGTCCATCAGGCATGCTGTCCGATGTACGCACGCAACCCTTCCAGCCGGGCCGAGGCCCGCTGAGTCCCGGATCCCGCGCCGGTCTCGGCGCGGCCCTCGCGCTGCTCGCGATCGTGGCCGCCGTGGAGATGGCCGACGGCCGCCCGGCGCACTACCTCGCGCTGATGGTCGTCGCGCCGCTCCTCGCGGCGGCACTGGCGTCCTGGCGGGTGGTGCTCGCGGTCGGCGGCCTGGCCACCGCCATCGGGATCGGCTTCGCGGTCGCCGAACGGGGTAGCCCGCTGGTGACAGTGGTCAACGTGACAGCCGTCGGGGTGGCCACCGCTATCGCTGCTGCCACGGCGGCGATACGCCAGCGCCAGGCGGACCGGATCGCGGAGTTGTCCCGGCTCGCCTCGGTCGCCCAGCAGGCGGTGCTGCGACCGCTCGGCCCGCAGGTCGGCACGCTCGCGGTGGCCGCCCGGTACATCTCCTCCACCGCGACGGCCGAGATCGGCGGCGACCTGTACGAGGTGATGGACACCCCGTACGGCGTCCGCATGATCATCGGTGACGTACGGGGCAAGGGACTGGACGCGGTCCGCCTGGCCAGCATCGTGCTCGGCTCCTACCGGCACGTCGCGTACGAGCGGGCCGACCTGCGCGCCGTGGTGACCGACCTGGATCGCGCGGTGGCCCGCAACGTCGGCGACGAGGACTTCGTCACCGCCGCACTGATCGAGGAGCGCGGCGGCACGCTCACCATCGTCAACTGCGGGCACCCCTCGCCGTTGCTGCTGCGCCGGGGTGCGGTGATCCCGCTGGAGCCGCCCGCGCCCGCGCCCCCGCTCGGCTTCATGCCCGTGGTCCGGCCCCGGGTGGAGCGGCTGGAACCGGGCGACCGGCTGCTGCTGTTCACCGACGGGCTGGGCGAGGCGCGCCGGGACGGCGAGTTCTTCCCCACCGCCGACCGGGCCTGGCGGCTGCTCGGCCACGGCACCGTCGCGGACGGGCTGGCCTCGCTGGAGACCGCCCTGGTCGAGTGGGTGCACGGCCGGCTCGACGACGACATCGCGCTGGTCCTGATGGAGTACGTCGGGCCGCGCAGCACCACCGCCACCCCGGTTCCGAGCTGGGAGGTCGGCGCCGCCGACTGATGAACGGGAAGTGTGTAATCGCTGTCACTTCCGAGATCGGCTTGTCGTTGCCTACCGGTGAGTAATACAGTCTGGAGTTACTGATCGGTAACACCTGTCCGGGAAGCGGGGCCAGCGAGCATGACCCACTACAAGAGCAACGTGCGGGACCTCGAGTTCAACCTGTTCGAGGTCTTCGGGGCGGACCGGACGTTCGGCCAGGCGCCGTACACGGACCTGGACGTCGACACCGCCCGTAGCTTCCTCTCCGAGGTCGACCGCCTCGCCCGCGAGGACCTGGCCGCCAGCTACTCGGACAGCGACCGCAACCCGCCGGTCTTCGACCCGGCGACGTTCACGGCGCCGCTGCCGGAGTCGTTCAAGAAGTCGTACAAGGCGTTCATGGACTCCGAGTTCTGGCGCCTGGACCTGCCGGAGACCCTGGGCGGCACCAACGCCCCGCGCGCCCTCTGGTGGTCGCTCGCCGAGCTGGTGCTCGGCGCCAACGCCCCGATCTGGATGTACGCCTCCGGCCCGTCCTTCGCGCACGTGCTGCACGTCGAGGGCACCGAGGAGCAGAAGAAGTGGGCCCGGCTGTTCATCGAGAAGCAGTGGGGCTCGACCATGGTCCTCACCGAGCCGGACGCCGGCTCCGACGTGGGCGCCGGCCGTACCCGGGCGATCCAGCAGCCGGACGGCTCGTGGCACATCGAGGGCGTGAAGCGCTTCATCACCTCCGGTGAGCACGACCTGAGCGACAACATCGTCCACTACGTGCTGGCCCGTCCGGTCGGCGTCGAGGGCGTCGGCGGTCCGGGCACCAAGGGCCTGTCGCTGTTCGTCGTGCCGAAGTACCACTTCGACGCCGAGACCGGCGAGCTGGGCGAGCGCAACGGCGTCTACGCGACGAACGTCGAGCACAAGATGGGCCTGAAGGTCTCGAACACCTGCGAGGTGACCTTCGGCGAGCACGGCGTACCGGCCAAGGGCTGGCTGCTGGGCGAGAAGCACGACGGCATCCGCCAGATGTTCATGATCATCGAGTACGCCCGGATGATGGTCGGCACCAAGGCGATCGCCACGCTCTCCACCGGCTACCTCAACGCCCTGGAGTACGCCAAGAACCGGGTGCAGGGTGCCGACCTCGTCCAGATGACCGACAAGACCGCCCCGCGGGTGACCATCACCCACCACCCGGACGTGCGCCGCTCGCTGCTGCTGCAGAAGTCGTACGCCGAGGGCCTGCGCGCGCTGGTCTGCTACACCGCGAGCTGGCAGGACAAGGTCGCGATCGCCGAGGCGGCCGGTGACGAGAAGGCCACCAAGCTGGCGAAGCGCGTCAACGACCTGCTCCTGCCGCTGGTCAAGGGCGTCGGTTCGGAGCGGGCGTACGAGCTGCTCGGCCACGAGTCGCTCCAGACCTACGGCGGTTCCGGCTTCCTCCAGGACTACCCGCTGGAGCAGTACGTCCGGGACGCCAAGATCGACACCCTGTACGAGGGCACCACCGCGATCCAGAGCCTCGACCTGATCTTCCGGAAGATCGTCCGGGACAACGGCAAGGCCCTGATGGCGGTCGCCGCCGAGATCCAGGAGCACATCGCCTCCGAGGCCGGCAACGGCCAGCTCAAGGAGGAGCGTCAGGCGCTCGGCAAGGCGCTCGCCGAGATCCAGAACATCCTCGGCGTGATGACCGGCTGGCTGGGCGAGGCCCAGGGCGGCGACACCCGCGCGCTCTACAAGGTCGGCCTGAGCAGCCGCCGGTTCCTGCTGGCGATCGGCGACCTGGTGGTCGGCTGGCTGCTCCAGAAGCAGGCGGACGTGGCTCTGAAGGCGCTGGCCGGCGAGGTCTCCGCGGCCGACAAGTCCTTCTACACCGGCAAGGTCGCCGCGGCCCGGTTCTTCGCCCGCGAGGTGCTGCCCCGCATCGGCGCCGACCGCCGGATCATCGAGGGCACCGACCTGGAGATCATGGACCTCCCGGAGGAGGCTTTCTGAGCCCGTCCGGGGGCTTTCACCCCTGACACGTCACTCTCCCCCTCATGACGACGGCCGGCGGGCACCAGCCCGCCGGCCGTCGTCGTGCGTGCGCCCGGGCGGATAGGCGGCCCGGTGGCGGGTAACCGTCGCGGACCACGACCGGAGTACGCCCAAGGCCATCGCACGGGGGAGTGCAGCGCACATGGGCATTGGTAGCGCCATCTTTCTCATCGCGCTCGGCGCGATCATGACCTTCGCCATCCGGGCCAACGTCTGGTGGATCGACCTGCGCGCGGTCGGCTGGGTGTTCATCCTGGCCGGGCTGGGCGTTCTGCTGACCACGCTGTGGTTCTGGCAGGACCGCCGCAAGCGGGCCCGCACGCTCATCGTGGAGGAGAACCGGCTCTCGCATCCGACAGCGATGATGCCGCCGCCGCCCGACCCGCCGCCGCCGACCGCGCCGCCGTCCTGACGCCGCGTCTCAGCGGCCGATCCGGTCCAGTTCGGCGAGGTCGTCGCCGGAGAGGGCCAGCCCGGCACCGGCGACGTTCTCGCGCAGGTGCGCGACGGACTTGGTGCCGGGGATCAGCAGGATGTTCGGCGAGCGCCGCAGCAGCCAGGCCAGGGCGACGCCCATCGGCGTCGCCCCCAGGCGTTTCGCCACCGCCGACAACGCCGAGGACTGCAACGGCGTGAACCCGCCGAGCGGGAAGAACGGCACGTAGGCGACGCCCTGCCGGGCCAACTCGTCGATCAGGTCGTCGTCGCCGCGGTGGGCCAGGTTGTACCGGTTCTGCACGCAGACGATCGGCGCGATCGTCTGCGCCTCGGCGACCTGCTCGGGCGTCACGTTGCTCAGGCCGAGGTGGCGGATCAGGCCCTCCTGCCGGAGCGCGACGAGCGTCTCCAGCGCCTCGGCGAGAGACCCGGGCTGCGGCCCCGTGGCGTCGCCGAGTCGCAGGTTGACCAGGCCGAGCGCGTCCACGCCTAGCGTCTCCAGGTTCTCCCGGACCTGCCGGCGCAGGCTCTGCGGATCCCGGGCCGTGGGCCAGCCGCCCTGCTCGTCCCGGTCCGCGCCGACCTTCGTGACGACGTGCAGCGACTCCGGGTACGGGTGCAGCGCCTCCCGGATCAGCCGGTTGGTGACGTACGGCCCGTACGCCGCGCTGGTGTCGATGTGGGTGATGCCGAGTGCGACCGCCTCGCGCAGCACCGCCAGGGCGCCGTCATGGTCGGCCGGTGGTCCCATGACCCAGGGGCCGGCGAGTTGCATCGCGCCGTAGCCGAACCGGGTGACGGTCAGGTCGCCCAGCGTCCAGGTGCCGCCGGGAAGGGTGGTGCGGGCCATGCGTGTACCTCTTGGCTCTCGTCGTCCGTTACGCGACGCCGCCGGGTCGCGGCGCCGACCTCCACTATCGGGGTGTAACTTTCTGCTGGGAAGTAGGCACCTAAAAGTGCGTAGCTCACCGGACGGCAGGAGAGGGCGGCAGGAGCAGAGATGAGCAAGGCGGAGTACGACGCGTTCCTGGCCCAGTGCCCCAGCCGGCAACTACTGGACCGGATCGCCGACAAGTGGGTCACGCTGGTGCTGGCCGCGCTGCGCAGCGACGGCTCGCACCGGTTCGGTGCCGACTGCGCAGGTGTCCCTCGCCCGATGCGCTACTCGGAGCTGTCCCGCACGCTCGCCGGCGTCAGCCAGAAGATGCTCACCCAGACGCTGCGCGCCCTGGAACGCGACGGCCTGGTCACCCGCACCGTGGAGCCCACGGTGCCGGTCACAGTCACCTACGAGCTCACAGCGCTCGGGCTCTCGCTGCTCAAGACCATCCAGGGCCTGAAGGTCTGGGCGGAGGCGCACATGGACGACGTGTTCGCCAACCGGGAGGCCTACGACAGCCGGGTCTGAGTCGTACCGGTCAGGCGCGGGCGGTGTGGCGGGCGGTGAGCGGCGCGCCGCCGGGGGCCAGCTCGGCCCACCGGGTCGTCGGCCGGTGCACCACGAGATCGGTGGTACGCAGCCCGTCCGGGTCGGCCCGCTGCGGGTCGAGCAGCGCCGAGAGCAGCGAGACACCAGGGTTGTGCGCCACGAGCAGCACCGTGCCGGCCGTCGGCTCGACCGTCCGGACGAGGGCCAGCAACTGGTCCGGGTGCGCGTCGTACGCGGCCGCCTCGTACCGCACCGCCGGGCGCGAACCCGCCGGGCCGCCCTCCGGTGGCGAGCCGGTCATGCCCATCGCCACGTCGTGCCAGGTCTGCCGGGTGCGCCGGGCCGGCGAGCAGAGCACCACGTCGGGAAGCAGCCCTTGCCGGGCCAGCCAGGCGCCGGCCGCCGCCGCGTCGGCGTGGCCCCGCGCGGTGAGCGACCGCTCCGCGTCCGGGCCGTCCGCGGACTGCTCGGCTTTGGCGTGCCGCAGCAGAACCAGCGTCCGCTGCCCGTTCCTGCCGTCCGTCATACCGCCCAGCTTGCCTGATTGACGATCGAAGCGCCTGGGTATGTCGATGTGTGCCGCTACCTCATCCATGGCCGCGGCGGGCAGGAAACGCCAGCAGGACGCCAAGGAGGCGACGTCATGGGCATCGGTGCCAGCATCTTCCTCATCGCGCTCGGCGCGATCTTCGCGTTCGCCATCGACGCCGATCTGGGATGGCTGAACCTCAACGTGGTGGGCTGGGTGCTCATGCTCGCCGGCGTCGCCGGCCTGCTCACCACGCTCTACTTCTGGAACAGCCGCCGCCGGGTCGTGGCCGCCCCGGTCCGCGAGCAGGTGGTCGCCGAGCCGGTGGTGCCGGTGCGCGACGACCGCGTGGTGCGCGAGGAGTACCGCGAGGTGCGCCGCCCGGGCTCGGGCTACCCGGCCTGACCCCCGAGAACCCGAGGGCCCCGCAACGGTGCGGGGCCCTCGCGCATGTCCGGGGTCCGCTCGGTCAGGCGAACAGTGCGAAGTAGATCGCGATGTGGTGGCAGATCGCCGCGACGAGCGTGCAGGCGTGGAAGAACTCGTGGTGCCCGAAGACTGTGGGCCACGGATTCGGCCGACGCAGCGCGTAGAACACCGCGCCCACGCTGTAGATCGCGCCGCCCACGCTCAGCAGCACCAGCGCGGTGACGCCACCGGAGTGCAGGATCTGCGGCAGCATGGCCACCGCGACCCAGCCGAGCGCCAGGTAGAGCGGGGCGGAGACCCAGCGCGGCGCGTGCGGCCAGATCAGCTTCACCGCCACGCCCGCGATCGCGCCGCCCCAGACCAGGCTCAGCATGATCGTGGCCTGCCGGGTGTCCAGCAGCAGGGCGCAGAACGGTGTGTAGGTGCCGGCGATGAACACGAAAATCATCGAGTGGTCCATCCGGCGCATGATCTGGTAGCCGCGTTCGGTCCAGACCCGCCGGTGGTAGAGCGCGCTGGTGCCGAACAGCCCGCACACGGTGAAGCTGTAGATCAGGCAGCTCACCAGCGGCGCCCAGCCGGGACGGCCGGCGGCGATCGAACACAGCACGATGCCGCAGACGAGAGCGGCGAAGAACGCGTACGCGTGCAGCCAGCCGCGCATACGCGGCTTCCCGATGTCGGCCGGCCGGAGCCGGAACGGTGCGGAGGTCGTCACAGCAATAGGTTACGACGGCGTAGGTTACTTGCAAGTAGTGTGGACCGTCACCTCACTCGACGGGAGGATGACCGGATGCGGATCCGGCCGGTCGGGGCGTACGCCCTGCTCCTCGACTGTGACGACGCGGAGCAGGCGCAGGCGTGGCGGGCCGAACTGTGGCACCGGCGTGAAGCGGGCGAGCTGACCGCCGCCGAGATCGTCCCCGGCGCGGTCACCGTGCTGCTCGACGGCGTACCGGACCCGCAGGCAGCCGCCGCGCGGATCGCCGCCTGGCACCCCCGCACCGCCGCCTCCGGCGCGGCCACCACCGAGGTCCGGGTACCGGTCGTGTACGACGGCGAGGACATTCCGCTCGTCGCGGGCCACTGGAACGTCGACGTGCCCGCAGTCGTCGACCGGCTGCGGCGTACCGAGTTCCGGGTCGCGTTCTGCGGGTTCGCACCCGGGTTCGCGTACCTGACCGGGCTGCCGCCCGAGCTGGCGGTGCCCCGGCTCGCCACGCCGCGTACCCGCGTGCCGGCCGGCTCGGTCGCGCTGGCCGGCCCGTACGCGGGCATCTACCCCGCCGCGTCACCCGGTGGCTGGCTGCTCGTCGGCCGCACCGATCTGCCGCTGTTCGACGTGCACGCCGACCCACCGGCCCGGCTCACCCCCGGCACCCGCGTCCGCCTGGTCGACGCGTCGTGATCGAGGTGCTGCGGGCCGGGGCGCTCACCACGGTCCAGGACCAGGGCCGGCCCGGCTGGGCGCACCTCGGCGTACCCCGCTCCGGCGCGCTCGACCCGGCCGCCCTGCGCCTGGCCAACCGGCTCGTCGGCAACGACGAGCATGCGGCCGGGCTGGAGATCACCGTGACCGGCTGCACGCTGCGCTTCACCCGGGCCGTGGCGGTCGCCCTCACCGGCGCGCCGGCCGACGTGGTCGTCGAGTGGCGGGCCGGATCCGCACGGCGGCGCCCGGGGGACGTCGGACGGCCGCTCGCGCTGCCCGCCGGTGCGGTGCTGCGCGTCGGACCGGCCCGCGCCGGGGTGCGGACCTGGCTCGCGGTCAGCGGCGGGATCGCTGTCGAACCGGTGCTCGGCAGCCGCGCCACCGACACGCTCTCCGGCCTCGGACCGCCGCCGCTGCGCGACGGGGACCGGCTGCCGATCGGCACCCCGGCCGGCCCACCCGCACCGGTCGACCTCGCCGTCATCCGGCCGGTCCCGGACGAGCTGCGGCTCACGGTGCGCCCCGGCCCCCGGCAGGACTGGTTCACCCCGGAGGCGCTGGACGTGCTGTGCCGCACCCCGTACACGGTGAGCCCGGACAGCAACCGGGTCGGCGCCCGGCTCGCCGGCGCGGCAGTGACCCGCGCGGTCGCCGGCGAACTGCTCAGCGAGGGCCTGGTGCTCGGCGCGGTGCAGGTCCCGCCGGACGGCCGGCCGCTCGTCTTCCTTGCCGACCACCCCACCACAGGCGGGTACCCCGTCATCGGGGTGGTGGACGACGTGACCCCGCTCGCCCAGGCCCGGCCAGGCACTACGGTGACGTTCCATGGACCTCAACGCTGACCTGGGCGAGGGATTCGGAAGCTGGCGGCTGGGCGACGACCACGCGCTCCTCGACCTGATCAGCTCCGCGAACGTCGCCTGCGGCTTCCACGCCGGCGACGCGGCCACCATGCACCGGGTCTGCGGCGGCGCCGCCGAACGCGGCGTCGCGGTGGGCGCGCAGGTCGGCTACCGGGACCTCGCCGGCTTCGGCCGGCGGCACATCGCGTACGACTTCGCCGAGCTGCGCGACGAGACGATCTACCAGCTCGGGGCGCTCGACGCCTTCTGCCGGATGTACCGCACCCGGGTCCGCTACCTCAAACCGCACGGCGCGCTCTACCACGCGGCCGCCCGCGACGAGGGCCAGGCCGCCGCGCTGGTGGCGGCGATCAGCGGGTACGACCACGAGCTGCCGGTGCTCTGCCAGCCCGGCACCGTGCTGGCCCAGCTCGCTGCGGGCGCCGGGCTGCGGGTGGTGGCCGAGGGCTTCGCCGACCGCAACTACCTCCCGAACGGCACGCTGGTGCCGCGCAGCTCACCGGACGCGCTGGTGACCGACCCGGAGCAGGTGGCCGTCCGGGCGGTACGGATGGCCGTCGAGCGCACGCTGGTCGCCGTGGACGGGACGGTGATCCCCGCCCCGGTCGAGTCGATCTGCCTGCACGGGGACACGCCGGGCGCGGTGCGGTGCGCGGAGCTGGTACGGGCCGCGCTCATCGACGCGGGGGTCACGCTCACTCCGTTCGCGTGAAAGGAAGGGCCCCCTCTTAACGCCTCCGGTAGAGGAAGGGGCCCTTCTTAACACGCACCGTCAGGCGTCCATCCCGCGCAGGACCAGCGGCACGCGGGTCGCGCCGCCGGTGACCACCCGCACCGGCACGCCCCAGTCCTGCCGGGTCAGGTGGCATGCCGCGTGCTCGACGTCGGCGTCGCAGGTCGCCGCCTGGGCGGTCACCTGGAGCACGCCCTGCGCCACGTCGCCGCTGACCACCAGCTTGCGGGACAGGTCGGTGGTCGTGCCGGCACCCTCGACCAGCAGCTCCGGCGGGGACGCCGAGATCACGAGCCGGGTGGACGGCCCGTACGTCTCGTCGAGCTTCTGCCCCGGCGCCGGCGTGAAGATCACGTCCAGGGTCAGCTCCCCGGCCGCCACGTCTGTGGGCTTGCGTTCCAGCCGGTGCCGGGGGCCGTCCACCGTGTTGGCCCCGGCCGACGTCAGCGCGCCCGGCGCCAGCCGGGTCAGCCGGTGCGCGGCCGACTCGACCACCAGCACGTCGCCCTCGCCGGTGAGCACCAGGTCGCTCGGCTCGGCCAGCCCGTCCGCCACGGTGCCCACCTGGCCGGTCTCCGGGTCGAAGCGGCGCACCGCCCCGTTGTACGTGTCGGCGATCAGCACCGAGCCGTCGGGCAGCGCGCACACGCCCAGCGGGTGCTGGAGCAACGCCTGGTCGGCCGGGCCGTCGACGTGCCCGAAGTCGAACAGGCCCTGACCGACTGCGGTGTGCATCACGCCGTCGGAGACCCAGCGGATCGCGCTGGTCTCGCTGTCGGCCACCCAGAGGCGGGCACCGTCGGCCGAGACCGACAACCCGGACGGCTGGGCCATCCACACGTCCGGCAGCGGGCCGTCGCGCAGCGCCTCGACAGTGGTCCCGGCGTACATGCCGGCGGTCCGCTTGATCGGGTCGAACCACCAGAGCTGGTGGATACCGGCCATCGCCACGACCACCCGGTCGTCGTACCAGGCCACGTCCCAGGGGGAGGAGAGGTCGACCGCGCGGGCGTCGTGCGCGTGGTCGTCGACAGTCGAGCGCCACTGCCGTCCGGTGCCGGCCACCGTGACCACCTCGCCGGAGGACAGCCGTACGCCGCGCAGCAGGTGGTTGACCGTGTCCGCGACGACCACGTCGTAGCCGGCCACCTCGGCCACGTGCGGCGGTAGCAGGCAGAGCCCCTGCGGCTCGGCGAACGTGGCGGCGGAGGCCGGGCCGTCGGTGCGGCCCCGGGAGCCGGCGCCGATGCGGCGGACCACCGTCTCGCCGTCGGCGGCCAGCTCGACCAGGGAGTGCCGGGCCGAGTCGCTGACCAGCAGGTTCCCGCCGTCGAGCGGCAGCGCCTTGCCGGGGAACCGCAGGACGGTGTCCGGCTCGGCCGGCGGCACGTACGGGCCCTCGCCCCGGTGCAGGGTGCCCTTCGCCTCGTGGCCGGCGATCAGTTCGTCGATCAGCCGGGCCAGCCCTTCGGCATGCCCCTCGCCAGCCATGGTGGCGACCACGTACCCCTCGGGGTCGACCACGGCGAGCGTCGGCCACGCCTTGGCCGCGTACTGCTGCCACATGTCCATCTCGGCGTCGTCGAGCACCGGGTGGTGCACGCCGTAGCGCTCGACGGCCGCGGCCAGCGCCGCCGGGTCCTTCTCGTGCTCGAACTTCGGCGAGTGCACGCCGATCACGACCAGGACGTCGCCGTACTTGTCTTCGAGCGGACGCAGCTCGTCGAGCACGTGCAGGCAGTTGATGCAGCAGAACGTCCAGAAATCGAGCAGGACGATCTTGCCGCGCAGGTCGGCCAGCGTGACGGCCATGCCGCCGGTGTTCAGCCAGGCCCGACCCCGCAGTTCCGGTGCCCGTACGCGTGCGCTCATGCCCCCATCGTGCCGCACCGGCCGGGCCCGCTCCCGGCGATCCCGGGGTGAACAGACGCACACCGGAACGACGCGGAGCGCCCACCCCCGTGAGGGATGGACGCTCCGCGTACGTGCGGTTACTGGCCGGCGGGCTTCAGGCAGAGCACCCGGGTGGTCCCGCCGCTCTCGACCGAGACCGACGGCTGCGCCAGATCGGCGCACTTGTCCTTGTTGTCCACCTTCGACACCACGCTGAACGCTCCCGGCTCACCGCAGTCGGCGGCCACGGCGCTCGTGCCGGACTGCTTCACGCAGGAGCCGACCGCCGGGTCGAAGCCGGCCGACTTGTCGTCGCCGACCTTGCCGAGCAGCGTGAGCAGACCCAGCGGTACGGCGAGGATGAGTACCGCCGCGATCAGCACGGCGGCGAGCACCCGGCCGTTGCGCACCTTCGGCGGGGGCGCCTCGGTCTGCGACTCGGCGGCGTCCGGCTTGAACGCGTCGAAGCGGCCCTGCTCCGGCTCGGTGCCGGGCCCGTCCTGCGCCCACGCCGGCGGAGCCTGCTGGGGCGGCGGGAAGGCGTTCGAATCCGCCGGACCCTGGCCGGGCACCGCGACCGAGGCGCGTCCCCCGGCGGACGGGCCGAACCGGTCCGGCTCCCCGAACGGCTCGGGCCGGCCGGCCGGGCTGCCGAACGCCGCCTGCTGCCCACCCGGACCGCCGAATGGGTCGGGCTGGCCGCCCTGGTTGCCGAACGGATCCTGGTGACCGCCGGGACCGCCGAACGACTCCTGCTGACCGCCGGGGCCGAACGGGTCCGGCCGGCCACCCGGGCCGCCGAACGCGTCCTGGCCGCCGGGAGCGCCGTACGGGCTCTGCGGGCCGCCGAACGGGTCACGGGAGGCGTCGGGCTGCTCGCCGCCCGGGTGCACGCCGTTTGCGGGGCGGGTGTTGCCGGGCGGGTCCACGAAGGACGGCACACCGACCGGGAACGACGGCGGCGCGGCGGGCGAGGAGGGCGCTCCGGTGTACCCGTGCGGTCCGTCGGCGTCCTCGGACCGCGGCTGCGGGCCGGGGAAGCCGTTGCCGTGCGGCCCGTCCTGGCCGGGGAACCCGGGCTCGTCCTGCTCGGGGGCGTCCTCGGGCTCCGGGCGGGCGGGCCGCCCGTACACCCGGGGCTGCGGCGTGGGGCCGCCGGTCGGCAGCGGCTGGTCGGACGGCGGGGTGACGCGGCTGGCCACCGGCACAGACGCGCTCGCCGAGACCGGGCCGCCCTCCGGGGAGGTACGCGGTCCGGGAACGGCTGGCGACTGCGGCTCCTCCGGGCGCGACGCGTTCCAGCCGCCGTCGCCGCGCTCCGGCTCGTACCCCTGGGGTTCGGGGCCCGGGTGGTCGGCGGGCGACGACGCGGCCAGCGCGGCGCCCGGCACCCGCTGCTGCTGTGCCGGCAGCGGTACCGCGTTGCCGGGGGAGATGCCCGGCGCGGGCGCGGGCTGGTAGGCCGGGGCGGAGTCCTCGGACCGGCCCCACGCCTCGGCCTGCGGCCACGGCTCGGGTGACGGTGCGGCCGGACGCTCGTCCTGGTTGCCGCCCCAGCCGGCGGGCGCGTCGGACGACGGCACGGACACGCTCGCGCGGGCCTCGACCGGCGCGGCGGCACCCCAGGCGGGCTGCGCCTGCTCGTCCGACGGCCGCGCGGGCTCGCGCTGCTGCGGTACGGCGGTGCCGTCGCCCCAGCCGCCGGCCTGCCGGCTCTGGTTCGGCTCCCAGCCGCCCGGCTGTGCCGCCTCGGCGGGGCTCGCGGCGCGCCCGGCGGCCCAGCCGCCCGAGCGGTCCGGGTCCTCGGTGCGGGCCGGCTCGTCCCAGCCGCCGGACCGGTTCTCGGCCTGCGGGGCGGGCCAGCCGCCGGAACGCTGTCCCTCGTCGTGCTGCGGCCCACCGGTCGCGCGCCAGCCGCCGCTGTCCTCGACGGAGCGGTTGTCCTGATCGGACTGCTCCGGAGTGGACCACGCGTTGTCCGGCCGGGCGGCGCCCGGCACGGAGACCGCGGCGGCGGCACGGGCGGGCGGGTCGGCCGGCGGCCAGGTGGCACCGGTCTGCTGACCCGGCGCCCAGGCCGGCTGGCTCTCCCGCGGGTTCCAGCCGCCCGAGCGGTTCGGGTCGTCGGACGCGGCGGGCTGCTCGTCGCGCGGATTCCAGCCGCCGGAGCGGTTCGGGTCGTGCTGCTGCTGTGCGGCGGCCCAGCCACCGGCGCGACCGGAGGCGTCCTCGTGCTGCCCGCCGGTGGGCGCGAAGCCGCCGGAGCGGTGCGGGTCGTCAGCGGGGGCGGGCGTGACCCAGGTCTCGTTCGGCACGGTGGCCGGGGCGGGCACGTAACCGGTGCCGCGGGCGGCCGGGTCACCGGACGGCGACCAGCCCGGCTGCTCGCCGGAGCCCCACCCGGGTCGGTTCTGCTCGGCGGCCCAGGGGGCCTGCGACGGCTCGGCCGGGCTGCCCGGCGGCGTGGCGGCCCAGGCGGGCGGCGCCTGCTCGGCGCCGCGATCAGGGCCGGACTGCTCCTGGTTGCCCCAGGAGGGGCCACCGGAACCGGCCCAGGCGGGGTTGCCCTGGTCGTTGCCGCCCCAGGCGGGCTGCGGGACCTGGGCGGTCGCCCGCCCGGTCACCGGCTGCCCGGCGGGCGGGGCCCACGCGGGTGGCTGGTCGTCGTTCGCGGCCCAGGCCGGGGCCGGCTGCGCGGGCCGACCGGCCGGCGGGGGCGGTGCCCAGCCGAGGTCGGGTGCGCCGTTGTACCCGTTGTCCTGCTGCGCCGGCTGATCGCCGTACGGCACCGGTCCGCCGGTGCCCGGCGACACCTCGCCCGGCTCCTGGCCGGGGCGGTGCGGAGCCTCGGACGTCATGGGTGCGCCTCCTCCATCACAGGTCGGCCGCCGATGCCGGTCGGGGGAACCGTCGGCACGGCTGCCGGCGTCGCCGGCGGGTACCGGCCGTGCGGGCTCCCCGCACCGTATCCGGTGGTCGCCCGAGGCCGCCCGGGGGAGCATCAGCGGTCACCGAAAGTCACCGGACGACGTCGATGGGTTTCGTTGTCCCGCGTCCGTCCGGAGTCAGCCGGTTGGCGACCGTGCCAACCGTACCGGGCGGTGGAGCGAGGTGGAATCCCGGTGCCGACCGACACCGATACGCCGAAGACCCGCCCGGTGCCGGGCGGGTCTTCGGACTGGAGGAGGTGAGAAAGGTCGATGGCGTCAGCTCATGTGACGCTGGGCGATGGCGAGAAGCTCCTCGCGGACCGCGGGCGAGTTGGCGGAGCGCAGCGCGTGCTCGATGGCGCGGGCGCGGCGGTTGGCGTCGCGGCGGGTGCGGATTCGCTCGATCATGCTCATCTCGGGTCTCTCCTCCTGGCTATTCGGTTGTCAGCCCCTTGATGTCTCTATTTAAGCGCACCGGGACGCCCATCGCCATCGATTATTAGGTGAGCTGAACCACGTACCTACGGATCGTAGGTGTTCACACCCTCAGATCCGACGAATCCGTTCCCAAAAAAGTCACGGCCGGTGTGCCGGGCGTTCACCCGTGGCACACCGGCCGTGACCGGAGCGGTGGTGCGTCAGGTCCAGGCGAGCAGCGCCGCCTCCGGGTCGGCCAGGAAGTCCCCGATGTCGCGGAGGAACTTCGAACCCAGCTCACCGTCGATGATCCGGTGGTCGAAGGACAGGCCCAGCGTGGTCACCAGGCGCGGCTTCACCTTGCCCTTGTGCACCCACGGCTGCTCCCGTACCGCGCCGAAGGCGAGGATCGCCGACTCACCCGGGGGCAGGATGGGCGTACCGGTGTCGACGCCGAAGACGCCGACGTTGGTGATGGTGAGCGTGCCGCCGGACATGTCCGCCGGGGACGTCTTGCCCGACTTCGCGGTCTGCACCAGTTCCGTCATCGCGTCCGCCAGCTCGCGCAGCGAGAGCCGCCCGGCGTCCTTGATGTTCGGCACGATCAGGCCGCGCTCGGTGGCCGCCGCGATGCCGAGGTTGACGTACTCCTTCACCACGATCTCGTCGCCGGCCCAGGTCGAGTTGACCATCGGGTGCCGCTTGACGGCCAGGAGCACCGCCTTGGCGACCAGCAGCAGCGGCGAGACGCGCACGTCCCGCCACTCGCGCCGCTCACGCAGCCGGTCCAGCGCCTTCATCGCCCGGGTCACGTCGACGGTCAGGAACTCCGTCACGTGCGGGGCGGTGAACGCCGAGCGGGCCATGTTCTCCGCGGTGAGCTTGCGTACCCCCTTGACCGGGATGCGCTGCTCGCGGTCCGCGCCGAAGCTCGCGGCCGACGCGGCAGGCGCCGCGACCGTCAGCGGCTCGGCCGCCGCCGGGGTCGCGCTCGCCGCCCGCTGTACGTCCTCACGGGTGATCGAGCCGAGCGGACCCGAGCCGGTGAGCGTGGCCAGGTCGATGCCGAGATCCTTCGCCAGCTTGCGGACCGGCGGCTTGGCCAGCACCGGACCGCTGACCCGGCCGTTGCCGTTGACCGCCTGCGCCGGAGCGGGCGCCACCGGCGCGGGAGCGACAGGCGCGGGTGCCACCGGGGCGGCGGCCTGAACCGGTGCCGCGGCCGGCGCGTCGCCCTTGCGGGGGCGGCGCTTGGCCGGGGCGTTGCGCGGGCCGTAGCCGACCAGCACGGCGGTACGCCCACCCGGGGCCACACCACCGATCAGGCCCGGCTCGACCATGCCCTCGGCCGGCGCGACCTGGACCGCTGCGAGCGACGCGGCCGACGGGGCGGGCAGCTCCGACGCCGGGGTCGCGGTCGTCGACTCCTCGATCGGCCCGGCGTTCGGGTCGGTGTCGATCGCGATGATCGGTACGCCGACCTCGACCGTCGACCCCTCCGGGTGGAAGATCGCCTGCACCCGGCCGGCCCACTTCGCCGGGATCTCGACCGCCGCCTTGGCGGTCTCCACCTCGACGATCGGCTGGTTCAGCTCGATGTCGTCGCCGACCTTGACCAGCCAGGCGAGGATCTCGCCCTCGGTCAGGCCCTCGCCCAGGTCGGGAAGGTTGAACTCCTTGATCCGGGACATGCCGCTCACCAGCCGAACGTGCGGTCGACGGCGTCGAGCACCCGGTCCAGGTCGGGCAGGTACTCCTCCTCCACCCGGGCGGCCGGGTAGGGGGTGTCGAAGCCGGTCACCCGCAGCACCGGGGACTCCAGGGAGTAGAAGCACTCCTCGGTGATCCGGGCCGCGATCTCCGACCCGAGACCCAGGTTGCCCGGGGCCTCGTGCACCACCACGCAGCGGCCGGTGCGCCGCACCGACTCGTACGCGGCGGTCAGGTCCAGCGGCGAGATCGTCCGCAGGTCGATGACCTCCAGCTCGCGGCCGTCCTCGGCGGCGGCGGTGGCCGCGTCGAGCGCGGTGCGGACCATCGGGCCGTACGCCAGGACCGTCGCGTCGGTGCCGGGCCGCGCGACCCGGGCCGAGTGCAGCGGGTACGCGTCGGCGATCGGCGCGTCCAGGTCCACCGGGCCCTTCTCCCAGTAGCGCCGCTTCGGCTCCAGGAACACGATCGGGTCGTCCGACGCGATCGCCTGCTGGATCATCACGTACGCGTCCTGCGGGTTCGCGCAGCTCACCACCTTGAGACCGGCGGTGTGCGCGAAGTACGCCTCGGGCGACTCGGAGTGGTGCTCGACAGCGCCGATGCCGCCGCCGAACGGGATGCGGATGACCATCGGGATCCGCACCTTGCCCTGCGAGCGGTAGTGCATCTTCGCCACCTGCGACACGATCTGGTCGTACGCGGGGTAGACGAAGCCGTCGAACTGGATCTCGCAGACCGGCCGGAAGCCGCGGATGGCCAGGCCGACGGCGGTGCCGATGATGCCGGACTCGGCCAGCGGGGTGTCGATCACGCGCTGGTCGCCGAAGTCCTTCTGGAGGCCGTCGGTGATCCGGAACACGCCGCCGAGCTTGCCGACGTCCTCGCCCATGACGACGACCTTCGGGTCGTTCTCCAAGGCCCGCCGCAGGCCGGTGTTGAGCGCCTTGCCGAGGGTGAGCGTCTCCGTGGCCATCAGTGCGCGCTCCCCTCGAAGGACTCCATGTACTGCGTGAACCGGGCCCGCTGCTCGTCCAGTTCGGGAGAGCCGTTGGGGTAGACGTGGTCGAACATGGTCACCGGCTGCGGGTCGGGCATGGCGAGCACGCGCTCGCGCAGGTGCACCGACTCGGTGCGGGCCTGCTCGTCGACCTCGGTGAAGAACGACTCGTCGGCGATCTTCTGCTTCGTCAGGAACGCCTTCATCCGGGCGATCGGGTCCTTCGCCTGCCACGCCTCGACCTCGCTGGCGATGCGGTAGCGGGTCGGGTCGTCGGAGGTGGTGTGCGCGCCCATCCGGTAGGTGTACGCCTCGATCAGGCTCGGGCCCTGGCCGTTGCGCGCGTTGTCCAGCGCGTGCCGGGTCACCGCGTACGACGCGAGCACGTCGTTGCCGTCCACCCGGACGCCGGGGAAGCCGAACCCGCCGGCCCGCCGGTACAGCGGCACGCGGGTCTGCCGCTCCAGCGGCTCGGAGATGGCGTACTGGTTGTTCTGGCAGAAGAACACCAGCGGGGCGTTGAAGACGCTGGCCCAGACGAACGACTCGTTGACGTCGCCCTGGCTGGTGGCGCCGTCGCCGAAGTAGGCGATGACCGCCTCGCCGTCCTCGCCGCCGGTCTTGCCGTCCATGGCGACACCCATGGCGTACCCGGTCGCGTGCAGGGTCTGCGCCCCGATCACGATCGTGTACATGTTGAACTTGAACTCGTTCGGATCCCAGCCGCCCTGGTCGACGCCGCGGAACAGGCCCAGCGGCATGATCGGGTCGATGCCGCGGCAGTAGAGCACGCCGTGCTCGCGGTAGGTCGGGAAGGCCATGTCCTGCGTACGCAGCGCCCGGCCGGAGCCGACCTGCGCGGCCTCCTGGCCCAGCAGACTGGCCCACAGTCCCAGCTCGCCCTGGCGCTGCAGAGCGGTGGCCTCGGCGTCCAGCTTGCGGACCAGCACGAGGTCGCGGTACAGCCCGCGGTACTCCTCGTCGGCGAAGTCGACGCGGTACTCGGTCCCGTCCGGGCCGAGCGCGCTCTCGATCCGCTCACCCTCGGGGGTGAGCAGTTGTACGAGTTCCGGTTCACCGGTCGCGGCGGCGCGCCTGGTGCGGGGTGCGGCCCGCTTGCTGCGGGTGGCGGCCCCGGGGTCGCCCTTTGCCATCCGTCTCTCCCTGTCTGTCTGCGCCGGCGCCGGGGGTTACCCGAGCCGAGCACCTCGTGCGCCCGCCCGGCTGGTGCCGGGTCGGTCCCTGGCGACCGCGCCTGACCCCGGTAGGGGTTGCCGCGCGGCGTGAGCCGGAGTCGGTCGGGGACAGACCCAGGCCCGGGAGCGCCGGCGCCGTTCCGCACCAGCCGCGGGGTACGCGGAGGTGGCGGCTGCGTTGCCGTCGTGTCTGAATGATTGCAGAGGAGGTGAGCGGGCCCACAGTATGGCCTCCCTCGCCAGGGAGGTTCGATCGGGTTCACGACGGATAGGCGCTTTTGTCCGCAGTGGCGGGTGCGGCCGACGTACAAAATGTGTGTCGACACGCGGTTGCGGCTGGTGAACTGAGCGTCACTGGGTCAAGCTTGCGGTGAGCTGTTGCGCGGCATTTGTCCGAATATCCGCGCGTGCTCTTCGTCCGTCCGTGCGTGAGGAGTGTGCCGGTGTCCGAACCAGAGGGTCCGCCCGGTACGCCCTTCCTCGGCCGGCACCGGGCCCTGCCCGCCTCCCCGTACCGCCGGGTCGTGGGCGCGCACCGCGCCCCCGGAACGGGCGGTCCCAGCCGCGGCTACCTGCTCACCGTGGCGTTGCTCGCCGGCACCGCGTCGATGCCGATCCTCGCCGCGATCAGCACCGGGTCGGCCACCGTCGGCAACAGCGCCCTCCCCGACACCAGCACGCCGTTCCTGCCGACCCCCTCGGTCGGCCCGGTGGTCATCCCGATGCCCCAGGGCACGCAGGCCCCGGCGCCGTCCACGCCCACGCCCGCCGTCGACGTGACATCGGTGCCCCCGGCGCGGCCGGTGCTCCCGGCGGCACCGGCCCTGCCCGACGACAGCGACCTCGGCTCCCGGCACCGGTCCCGCCCGGTCGCCGCGCCCCCGCCGCCGGCCGCGCCGGTCCGGCCCACCCCGGTCCGCCCGCCGCGCCCGTCGCCGGTGCCCTCACCGTCGCCGTCGCACTCGCCGTCGGACCCGGCCACGCCGACGCCCGAGCCGAGCCCGAGCCCCGAGCCGTCGGTCACGACCGCCGAGCCGACACCCTCGGCAGGTTCGTCCGACCCGTCCAGCCCATCGGATCCGTCCAGTCCCGCCGACCCGTCCGGTCCCGCCGACCCGTCCGGTCCCGCCGACCCGTCCGGTCCCGCCGACCCGTCCGGTCCCGCCGATCCGTCGGGTTCCGCCGGGCCGTCGGGTTCCGCCGGGCCGTCCGGCCCGGCCAGCCCGTCGGTCTCCCACACCTCATGATCCACACCACTCCGGCGTGGTGGTGCAGTCCCGACCGGCTTGATGCCGCCATTTCGCCGAGCTGGTGTGGATCAACGGTGTCCGGGTTCATGCCCCTCGTGTCGAGCGGTGCGGTCGGGGGACGTCTGGCCACATGATCGACACCATTACGGCGTGGTGGTGTGGTTCCGGTCGGCGCGATGCAGCCACCTCGCCGAGGTGGTGTGGATCAAGGAGGTCCGTGCCATGCCCCACTCGTGTCGGGCCGGGGTGGTCAGGACATGGCAGGCGCATGATCGATACCACTACGGCGTGGTGGTGTGGTTCCGGCCAGCCCAATGCCGCCACTTCGCCGAGGTGGTGTGGATCAACGAGATCCCGGGTTCATTCCCCTGGTGTTGGGCGGGGTGGTCTGGAGGGTGCAGGCCACATGATCGACACCATTACGGCGTGGTGGTGTGGTTCCGGCCGGCGCGATGCAGCCACCTCGCCGAGATGGTGTGGATCACCGAGGGGGGGCGAGGTGATCGGGGTCGGTCTCGCATGATCGGCACCAGCTCGGCGTGGTGGTGTGGTTCTGGCCGGTCGGATGCCGCCACCTCGACGAGGTGGTGCCGAATCAATGCGGGGCGCGAGTGCCTAGGGCGCGTTTCATAAGTCGGGTGCGCCGGGGCGAGGTCACGGCGTGGCGGTGATCGATAACTGAAGAGGTCTCCGGTACTTGGTACAACGACCAAGAAGCACCATGCACCGGAGACCTCGTGGCCACCCTAGCGGTGACGAGGCGGCACGACCTGACCGACGCTCAATGGGCGGCTCTCGCCCCGCTGCTGCCTGCGCGCTCGACCAGGGGACGTCCGCCGAAATGGACAAGACGGCAGCTCATCGACGGGATCCGTTGGCGGATTCGGATCGGATCGCCATGGCGGGACGTCCCGGCCGAGTACGCGCCCTGGCCCACCATCTACGGCCTGTTCCGCCGCTGGCAACGTGACGGAACCTGGGACAGGATCCTGGCCGAGTTGCAGGCCGTGGCGGACGCGGCCGGTCGCATCGACTGGGACGTCAGCATCGACTCGACGACCAGCCGCGCCCATCAGCACGCCGCTGGCGCCCGCCGCGACGGGGACCTGCAGAAAGAACCACCCGGCGGCGTGCACGACGAACCCACCGACCACGCCTTGGGCCGCTCCCGCGGCGGGCTGACCACCAAGACCCACCTCGCCTGCGAGCAAGGCCAGAAAGTCCTGGCCCTGACCCTGACTACAGGCCAACGCGGGGACAGCCCACAGTTCATCCCCGTCCTGCGCAAGATCCGCATCGCCCGGATCAACGGTGGGCATCCCCGCACCCGCCCGGACCTGGTCCTGGCCGACAAGGCCTACACCTCGAAAGGTAACCGGGGCCACCTACGCTCCCGCGGCATCAAAGCCTGCATCCCGAGCAAAACCGACCAGGACGCCCACCGCAAAGCCCGAGGATCAAAGGGCGGCCGCCCGCCCGGGTTCGACCCGGCCGCCTACCGCCAACGCCACGCCGTCGAGTGCGGCATCAACCGCCTCAAACGCCAGCGCGGCGTCGCTACCCGATACGACAAGTTGGCCGTCCGCTTCCAGGCTGTCCTGACCATCGCCATCATCAACGAGTGGCTCTGACGGCATTATGAAACGCGCCCTAGGCCGGGTCGTCGGTGAGGCGGTGGCGGTTCGCCTCGATCCAGGCGTTCAGCGCCTCCGGGTCGTCCGGGTCCACCCCGTCCGCCATGAGCTGGGCCACCGCCGCGGTGGCCGGGCTGCGCCGCTCGCCGGTGCTGTAGAGCCGCGCGAACTCCGGGACCATCTCGGTGATCGCCTCGTCTGTCCGGGCGGCGGCCGACTGTGACAGTCCACGCTGCCGGGCCGCGTACGCCGCCCAGGCGCGCAGCACCCGGGGCAGCATCGCGGCGTCGTCCATGTCCAGCACGGCCCGGCGGTGCACCCAGTCGAGCAGGAACAGCTCCGCGACCATCGGGCTCCACCGCATCGGGTCGGCATCCGGGAAGCTGGCCGCGTGGTCGAGCAGCAGGCCGAGGCAGAAGTGCAGCGAGGCCAGCTCGCCGTCGGCCACCTCGGGCAGCCCGAACCGGGCCGCCTCGGGTGAGTCGAGGAACGCGCGCACCAGGCGGGTGCGCTCCTCGTCGGTGGGCGGCGGCACGACCGCCGGACCGGCCGGCGGGGTCGGCCCCGGGAGTACGGCCAGCCGGGCGCCCACGAGCGCCCGGTCGGTGGCGAGCGAGCCCTGCGCGGGCAGCTCGGTGAGGTCGTCGGTGACCGCCAGGTGGCGGCTCACCTCGGCGTGCATCCGGGCCGGGTCCTCGGTGCGGAACCAGGTGAACTCGTCCTCGGTGCAGATCTCCCGGGCCTGCTCGACGATCCGTCCGGCCGGGCCGCCGACGAAGACGTCCTTGGTGATGCCGATGTTGTGGTCGACGAGCGCCACCAGGGCGTGCTCCGGGCCGCCTTCCTCCTCGTCGTCGTACGCGAACGTGGCGAGGTAGGAGGTCTGGTCGCCGTACACGTCGCCGTAGGCCCAGGCGCCGGTGACGCGCACCCGGCCGAGCTGGCCGGCCCACGACGGGGCGTACGCGCCGGGCCGGACCCGGGCGGCGCCCTCGGCGTCGGGCACCAGGGCGGCGAAGACGGCCCGCAGGGTGGTCGCGGCGGCGCTGCGGCGCCGGGACGTGGCGGCGAGGAAGCCGCTGACGAACTCGCGGACGGCCCGCTCCCGGTCGTGCTCCGCGACGGCGTAGACGCTGCCCAGCAACGCCGCGCCGAGCATCTCCGCGTCCAGGGCCGAGTCGAGCCTCGTCACGTCGCGCGCGGCGTGCAGCACCGCGTCGTAGGGGGTCTGTGGCGTGGCCATGCATCGACCCTACGCCGCACCGGCCGCCCCCACACCGGTCAGCACGCCGGGTTCAGCGCCGTCCCGCCTCGCGCAGCGCGTCCCGGGCCGTGCCGTAGCGCGCCAGCACCGCCCAGACCGGGTCCAGCACGTACTTCTCCCCGACGCTGCCCACCGAGGTGAGCAGGCGCTCCTCCGCCCGCCGCCGGGCCCGCCGGGCGGCCCACCCCACCACCGGCCGGGTGACCGTCGCGACGAGCAGCCCGGCCAGCAGGCCGCCGAGCAGCAGGACCGTGGGCCAGGGCACCACACCGAGCGTCGGGTGTTCGAGCGGCGGCAGGCCGAGCAGGCGCACCGCGTACCCGAGGAGCAGCCAGACCAGGCCGGCCAGCGCGGCGAGGGTGACCACCCACTGGAGCACGCCCACCACCCGCCACCAGCCGGGCCGCCGGTCCATGCCCAGGTCGGTCGCGGCGACCGCGTGGTCGAGCGCGCCCGGCAGGTCGGCCTGCCGGGCCCGGGCCGCGGCGGTCACCGCGGTCGGCCACGGCGCCGGCAGACCGCTACCGGACCGCTCGGCCACCGCGCGGATCGCCAGCGTCAGCGCCGAGCGCTGCGCGGCTGTCGGATCGGGTACGGAGGTGGCCGCGACCAGGCTCTCCGCGGGCGCGTCCGGATCCCGCCCGGGCAGGTGCAGCCGGCGCAGCGGATCCGGCCGCAGCTTGCGCCAGCTCCGCAGCAGCGGCCAGCCGGTGTTGCTCACCGCCCGATGCCGGTACGCGCCCTCGACCGCCGCCGCCACGGTCGGCACCCCGGCCGCCCCGGCCAGTGCCCGGGTCAGCTCCTGCGCCGAGGCGTCACCGGGCCGGGTGCGCGGCGGCTCCGGCCCCACGAGCGGTTCGAGATCGGCCACCACGGCGTCCACGTCGCCGGAGAGCCGGCGCAAGGCGGCCTGCCGTTCGGCGACCGTACGCTCCAGCTCGGTCCGCAGCCCCTCCAGCCCGTTCGGGTCCACCGCGACGGTGGGTAGCAGCGGCACCCCGCCGAGCCCGTCGGCGTCGAGCAGCCGGCGCAGGTCGTCGAGGACCTTCGGCAGCTCGGTCGGGTGCAGCCGGTCGGCCTGGTTGAGCACCACGACCGTGACGTCCTTGTGCCTGTGGAACTCGCGCAGATAGCTGGTGTGGATCACACGGTCGGCGTACTTCTGCGGGTCGACCACCCAGACCACGAGGTCGACGAGGCCGAGCAGGCGGTCGACCTCCAGCCGGTGGCCGTGCTGCACCGAGTCGAAGTCGGGCAGGTCGAGCAGGACGAGGCCGTGCAGGTTCGACTCGTCGTCGGCGTCCAGCGGGCTCTCCCGGACGAACCGGTGCCGGGGCAGCACCCCGACCCAGTCGAGCAGCCGGACCGCGCCGTCGAGCGGGCCCCACACGCAGGCGTGCGCCACACCGGTGGTCGGCCGGCGTACGCCCACCGGCGACAGGTCGAGCCGCGCCAGCGAGTTGAACAGGCTCGACTTGCCGCTGCCGGTCGCGCCGGCGAGCGCGACCACCGTGTGCCGGCCGGAGAGCGCGAGCCGGTCACCGGCGCGCTCGACCACCGTGTGCGCGGCGACGAGCTGGGCGTCGGGCACGTGGCCGTCCACCGCGCCGAGGAACCGCTGGATCGCTGTCAGCCGTTCGATCAGGGTGTCCGGGTCGACCCGCTGCTCGCCCCGCATCGCCTCGCGCATCCGTCCCACGATGTTGCCCACGGTGCCGTCCTTGCTCGCGCTCACGGGCGACCGTCCTGCTCGGGGGCCGGGAACAGGCCGCTGCGGTGCCGGGCCCGCTCGACCTCGACGGCGGCCCAGCGCAGCGCCGCACCGGCGTTGGCTGCGGGGCGCTCGGCCTCGGTGCGGCGCAGGTAGCGCTCGGCCTCCTCGGCCAGCAGCTTGCCGACCCGGTCGAGCAGGTCGACGCGGGCCTTGCGGGCCAGGTTGCGCACCGCCTGGTCCCCGAAGATCGCCTGGAGCACGGTCTGCCCGGCGACCGCCGTGCCGGTGCCCGCGGCGACCTCCAGCCCGGTCGGGATGAACGCGGTGGAGGCGAACACGCCGATCATGACGGCGAGGCCGGTGGCGTTCACCGCGTACGCGGCCGTGCGGGCCACGAACCGCCGGTCGCCGCCCTCGACCCGGACCAGCTCCAGCACGCCGCGCTGCCAGTCGCGGACCAGCTGCTCGGCCCGCTCCGGCAGGTCGGCCGAGGGGTGGGCCAGGTCCGGCTCCAGCAGCGCCGCGCCCGCCGGGTGCGCCTTCCAGCCGGTGTACGCGTTCTCCGCCGCCTCGGCGGCCACCCCGCGCAGCAGCGTGACGAGCTGGGACTCGATCGCGGTACGCAGTTCCGCGGCGGGAGCGGGCCGCCCGGTGACCGCCGCGACCACCCGGTCGCGCAGGCGCCCGATGCGGGCCTCCAGCCCGCGGAAGAAGTCGCCGGTGCCGATGAACTCCTGCCAGCGGGCCAGCACCTCGCCGCGCAGCAGCCGGCCGTCCCTGAGCCCCTGGTCGACGCTCCGCTCCGCGCTCCGGTACGCGGCCTGGACCCGCTCGTCCAGCGCGTCGGCGGCGGTGACCTGCTCGTCGGCGGCCTCGGCCAGCCCTTCGACGACCGGGTGCACCGCGGCCAGCGCGCCGTCGAGTGTCTGCCGGACCACCGCGGCGCGGGCCTCGGCGTCGGCGGCGAGCCGGGCGAACCAGTCGCTCAGCGGCGCGGTGATCCGGTCCGGCAGCAGCCCCTGCCCGTCCACCCAGGTCTCCGGCAGCACGAACAGCGGCGAGGCGCCCAGCTCCTGCTCGGCGAGCATCTCGGACAGGTGGGCGGCGACCTCGTCGGCTGCCTCCGGGGGCACCCGGTCGAGCACCATCGCCACGGCGGTGCCCCGGGCGCGGGCGCTGCGGAGCAGTTCCCAGGGGACGGCGTCGGCGTACCGGGCGGCGGTGGTGACGAACAGCCAGAGGTCGGCGGCGGCGAGCAGCTGACCGGCGAGCGCCCGGTTGGCGTCGACCACCGAGTCGATGTCGGGCGCGTCGAGGAAGGCCAGGCCGGGCGGCAGCGCCGGCGCGGTGACCAGGTGCAGGGTGCCCGGCTGCTCGCTGGGCTCGGTGGTCCGGGTCAGACCGGGCAGCAGCTCACCCTGCCGGAACCAGGCCGCGTCGGTCGGGCTGCACACCAGCACCGGGGAGCGGGTGGTGGGGCGGAGCACACCCGCCGCGCTGACCCGCGCCTGGACCAGGCTGTTGACGAGCGTCGACTTGCCGGCGCCGGTGGAACCGCCGACGACCACCAGGAGCGGGGCGTCGAGCCGGGCCAGCCGGGGCAGCAGGTAGTCGTCGAGCTGGTCGGTGAGGCTCGTTGCGGCGTGCCGGGCCGGCTCGGCCGAGGGCAGGGCGAGCGGGAAGCGGGCCGCACCGATCGCCGCGCGCAGGCCGGTGAGCGCGGCGGGCAGGCCGTCGGCGGCGTGAGCAGGCTGGTCGTCGCCCGTGGTGGCTCCGGTGCGGGCTGCGACGGCGGGCGCGCCGGCACGGGTGGCGGAATCGCCATGCGTCGTCACCGCTAAAGCGTGCCCGACCGACGCAAGGTAAGACAACCGGACAGTAGTAACGGTCGGGTTGCGCCGGGTCGGCTCAACCCCGACTTGCGGATTGGCGATCGCGTGGCACTATTGAGTCAAGTTCACTCAACTTGTGGTGCGGTCGCTTCTGGGCGACCCGCCGGGCAGGCCGTCTGACCTGCTCACCCGTTATGAAGCGAGGAAGCGAACATGGCACGTGCGGTCGGCATCGACCTCGGCACGACGAACTCCTGCGTCAGCGTTCTCGAGGGCGGTGAGCCCACCGTCATCGCCAACGCCGAGGGCTCGCGTACGACTCCCTCGATCGTCGCGTTCGCCCGCAACGGCGAGGTGCTCGTCGGTGAGGTCGCCAAGCGCCAGGCGGTGACCAACCCCGACCGGACCATCCGGTCGGTCAAGCGTGAGATCGGCACCAACTGGACCGTCGACATCGACGGCAAGAAGTACACCCCGCAGGAGATCTCGGCGCGCACGCTGATGAAGCTCAAGCGGGACGCCGAGGCGTACCTGGGCGAGCAGATCACCGACGCGGTGATCACCGTCCCGGCCTACTTCAACGACGGGCAGCGCCAGGCCACCAAGGAGGCCGGTGAGATCGCCGGCTTCAACGTGCTGCGGATCGTGAACGAGCCGACCGCGGCGGCCCTGGCGTACGGCCTGGACAAGGGCTCCAAGGAGCAGACCGTCCTGGTCTTCGACCTCGGTGGCGGCACCTTCGACGTGTCCCTGCTGGAGCTGGCCGAGGGCGTGGTGGAGGTCAAGTCCACCAGCGGTGACAACCAGCTCGGTGGTGACGACTGGGACCAGCGCATCATCGACCACCTGGTGAAGACGTTCCGCGGCGAGCACGGCATCGACCTCTCGCAGGACAAGATGGCCATGCAGCGGCTCAAGGAGGCCGCCGAGAAGGCCAAGATCGAGCTGTCCGCCGCGACCACCAGCAACATCAACCTGCCGTACATCACGGCCGGTTCGGCCGGCCCGCTGCACCTGGACGTGACGCTCAGCCGCGCCGAGTTCCAGCGCATGACGCAGGACCTGCTGGACCGCTGCAAGGGCCCGTTCGAGCAGGCCGTCAAGGACGCCGGCATCAAGATCTCCGACGTCGACCACGTCATCCTGGTCGGCGGCTCGACCCGCATGCCGGCCGTGACCGACCTGGTCAAGCAGCTCACCGGCCGCGACCCGAACAAGGGCGTCAACCCGGACGAGGTCGTCGCCGTCGGCGCCGCTCTCCAGGCCGGTGTGCTCAAGGGCGAGGTCAAGGACGTCCTGCTGCTCGACGTGACCCCGCTGAGCCTGGGCATCGAGACCAAGGGCGGCATCTTCACCAAGCTGATCGAGCGCAACACCACCATCCCGACCAAGCGCTCCGAGGTGTTCACCACGGCCGACGACAACCAGCCGTCGGTGCTGATCCAGGTGTTCCAGGGCGAGCGGGACATCGCCGCCTACAACAAGAAGCTCGGCACCTTCGAGCTGACCGGTCTCCCGCCGGCCCCGCGCGGCGTGCCGCAGATCGAGGTCACGTTCGACATCGACGCCAACGGCATCGTGAACGTGCACGCCAAGGACCTGGGCACCGGCAAGGAGCAGAAGATGACGATCACCGGCGGCTCCTCGCTGCCGAAGGACGACATCGAGCGGATGCGCCGGGACGCCGAGGAGCACGCCGACGAGGACAAGCGCCGCCGTGAGGAGGCCGAGACCCGCAACGTGGCCGAGGCGCTCCAGTGGCAGACCGAGAAGTTCCTCGCCGAGAGCGGCGACAAGCTGCCCGGCGAGAACCGTGACCAGCTCAACGAGGCGCTCGGCGAGCTGCGCAGCGCCCTCGGCGGGCAGGACATCGAGAAGATCAAGTCCGCGCACGAGAAGCTGGCGCAGGTCTCCCAGCAGGCGGGCTCGCTGCTCTACGCCCAGCAGCAGGAGGGCGAGCAGACCGCACCGGGCGCGGCCGGGCCGGGTGCCGGCGCGGGCGCGGCCGGTGGCCCGAAGGCCGGTGGCGACGACGACGTGGTCGACGCGGAGATCGTGGACGAGGACAAGAAGTGACATCCGGTCCCGGACACGATTCGCACGGCAGAGGGATGAGGTAACCGCATGACGGACAAGCCACGAGCGGCCGACCCGGGTGCCACCGGGTCGGCGCCGGGCGCCGGCAAGGACACCGGCGACGAACCCCGGGTCGTCATCCGCGACAAGCGCAAGCTCGGCAAGGTGACCGAGCAGCCGGCGAACGACGCCTCGGCGGCCGACGCGGCCGCCGACGCACCCGCCGAAGGGCTGGTCGAGGAGGCCGAGGTCGTGGTCGACGAGATCGGCGGCGAGGCCGAGGTCAGCGGTCCGACCGTGGTCGACTCGCCCGCCGAGCCGAACGGCGGGACCGGCACGGGCGCGCCGCTCGGCGCCGAGCTGGAGTCGCTCCGCACCGACCTGGAGGAGCGCACCCGCGACCTCCAGCGGGTGACCGCGGAGTACGCCAACTACCGCAAGCGGGTCGACCGGGACCGCAACCTGGTTCAGGAGCAGGCCACCGGGGCGGTGCTCACCGCGCTGCTGCCGATCCTCGACGACCTGGACCGGGCCCGTGAGCACGGCGACCTGGTGGGACCGTTCGGCAGCGTGGCCGAGCAGCTCACCGGCGCGCTCGCGAAGTTCGGCCTGACCGCGTTCGGCGAGCAGGGTGACCCGTTCGACCCGACCCGGCACGAGGCGGTGGCGCACCAGACCTCCGCCGACGTGACGGAGCCGACCTGCGTCCAGGTCATGCGCCGTGGTTACCAGCTCGGCGAGCGGCTGCTGCGGCCCGCCATGGTCGCGGTCGCGGACCCGGAGTAGTGCCGACCCGTGACGTCCCGCCCGCCCGCACCGGGCGGGCGGGACGACCGGGGTTCGACCCGTGGAAGGGGGTGGACCGGTGAGTTCCAAGGACTGGATCGAGAAGGACTACTACGCCGCGTTGGGCGTGGACAAGTCCGCCTCCTCGGACGAGATCAAGAAGGCGTACCGCAAGTTGGCCCGGGAGTCGCACCCGGACCACAACCCCGGCGACACCGGCGCCGAGGAGCGGTTCAAGACCGTCTCCGAGGCGTACGCGGTGCTCGGTGACGAGAAGAAGCGCCGTGAGTACGACGAGATGCGCTCGCTGTTCGGCTCCGGCGCCTTCCGGCGCAGCGCCCGCGGCGCGGGCCAGCCGGGCGGCATGCCGTTCGACGTCTCCGACCTGTTCGGCGGCGGCGCCGGGGGTGGGGACAGCCGGTTCAGCGGCGGCGGCTTCACCGACCTGTTCAGCTCGATCTTCTCCGGCGGTGCAGGTGGCGGCGGTCCGGCACGTCCGCGCGGCCCGGCCCGCGGCCGGGACGTCGAGACCGAGGTGGCGCTCGACTTCGAAGACGCGGTACGCGGCGTCACGCTGCCGCTGACGCTGCGCGCGCCCGGCGTCTGCGACACCTGCCACGGCAACGGCGCGAAGCCCGGCACCCAGCCGGTGGCCTGCCCGGTCTGCCACGGCGCCGGCGTGACCACCCGCAACCAGGGGTCGTTCAGTTTCTCCGAGCCGTGCCGCAACTGCCAGGGTGTCGGCACGATCGTCGAGGAGAAGTGCCCGGAGTGCCACGGCACCGGCGGGGTCACCAAGACCCGCACGCTGCACGTCCGCTTCCCCGCCGGGGTGTCGGACGGGCAGCGGATCCGCCTGGCCGGCCGAGGTGAGCCCGGCGAGCGGGGCGGTCCGGCGGGCGACCTGTTCGTGCAGGTGAAGGTCCGCCCGGACGAGCTGTTCGGGCGCACCGGGGACGACCTGACCCTGAACGTCCCGATCACGTACGCCGAGGCGGTTCTCGGCACGGACCTGCGCGTGCCGACCCTGGACGGGACGGTGACCCTGCGGGTGCCACCGGGTACGCCCAGCGGGCGGGTGCTGCGCGCCCGCGGCAAGGGCGTCGTACGCAAGGACGGCCGCGCCGGTGACCTGCTGGTCACGCTCGACGTGGTGGTTCCGGCGAAGGTCTCGGACGAGGCGCGGGCGGCGCTGGAGACCTTCGCGGCGCAGACTCCGCCCGCCGCGCGGGAACATCTCGACGCGCGGGTACGTCGATTCAGTTGACGGCGGCACCGGAGGTGAGCGGGCATGTCGGAGGAGTACGTCGGCTCGGGTGACCAGGCATACGAGGCCAAGGTCTTGATGATCTCGGTGGCCGCGCGGATGGCGGGGATGCACCCCCAGACGCTGCGCCAGTACGACCGGCTGGGCCTGGTGCAGGCCGGCCGGGCGTCCGGCGGCGGTCGCCGGTACAGCGTCCGGGACGTGGTGCTGCTCCGCGAGGTGCAGCGGCTCAGCCAGGACGACGGGATCAACCTGGCCGGGGTCAAGCGGATCATCGGGTTGGAGCGGCTGCTCGAAGAGGCGCAGCAGCGGGTGGCCCGGCTGGAGGCGGAACTGGACGCCGCGTACCGGCGGATCGCCGAGCTGGAGTCGCTCGGCGGCTTCCCCCGCGGCGACCTCGTGCCCACCAACCGCACATCCACCGCGCTCGTCGTCTGGCGTCCGCGCCGCGCTCCCGACCGCTGATTCCGTACCTGAAGGCCGGCGCGCCCCGCTCCCCCGGGGCCGCGCCGGCCTTCGTCGTTCCCCGGGCGGTTCGCGGGCCGGGTCAGGGGAAAGCGGGGTACGGCAGAGCGGGGTCAACTAGGCTTTTCCGTAGGGGCAAAAGCCCCAAAGCGGATTCCGGGCTGGCGGGGGGAGTCATGACGGAACCGGCGAAGAAGGTGGCCGAGCGCGCGGAGGAACGGCTGGAGAAGGTGGCCGAGAACGTGCGCGAGCGGTTTGACCGGGTCACCGAGGGACGCTTCAGCGACAAGGTCAAGGAAGGGCGCTTCGCCGACCAGACGGACCACGGCGTGGACCGGGCGCGGGACGACGAGCGGCGCAAGAAGCAGGGCGGGTCGACCTAGACGATCCGCCGACGTGCGGGCCGGGATCCACGGGGGATCCCGGCCCGTTCGTGTTCTGCAAGGCGGGCCGGGACGTCGGGTTGCTCCGGGCGGGCACCACGCACCCGCCCTCGCGGTCGATCATGAAGTTGGCGGCGACAAACCGGACACCAAACACCGCCAAGTTCATGATCGACCAGGCCGGTCGGGTCGACGTGGCCAGTGAGGTCGACGTGGGCGGGTCGAGGTGGTCAGAGGCGGCGGTTCTCGCGGACCAGGCCGCCCTCGCACCAGTCGCGGTAGACGAAGAGATCCGGCCGGGCGAGCAGCACCCGGCTGTTGTGCGCCCAGTTGCGCATCAGGTCGTCGCCGGACTTCTCGGCCTGCTCGACCAGCTTGCGGAACCGGCGCTTGGGGTGGGCGCGGAAGTTCGTCCGGATGCCGTCGGCGGCGTAGATGTAGAGGCAGTGCAGCGTGAACCGCCGCGCCGGGCAGCCCTGATCCATGGCCAGATCGAACAGCGTCTGCACCAGATGGTCACCGGCGACCAGCAGATCCCAGTCGGGCGGCATCGAGGTCAGCGGCACCGAATCCGGTTGATAGGCCCACGCCCGAAGCTCGGCGGGCGAGGGATCGACCGGGTTGGCGAAGCCGCGGAACGTCTCTTCCTGCACGCTCACCGGCCGACCTTCCGCTTGCGCTGGCGGGGGCGCAGGCCACCCGCGGACCCTGGCTGCTGGGCCGAAACGTTAACGCGGTTGGACGGAGCAGGGGTAGACCTTCCCGGGATCAATTTGACAACGCCGGGCCGGATCTGCCCTGCGGCTGATCCGGCCCGGCCCGGTCAGTCGCCGGTGCCCAGGGGCAGCGGCGCGGGCGGCCGTGCGGCGGCGGCGCGGGTGCGCAGCCACTGCTTGAACCACGGGCTGTCCGGCAGGCGGGCGAGCAGCGGCCCGGTCACCACCGTGATCAACACGTACGCGGTGGCGAGCGCGGCGAGCTTCGGCTCCACCGGGTAGACGGCCGCGACGGCCAGCCCGGCGATGACGATGGAGAACTCGCCGCGCGGGGTCAGCGCCAGGCCGGCCCGCCAGCGTCCGGGCTCGGCGATCCCGGCCCGGCGGGCGGCCAGGTAGCCGGTGGCCACCTTCGTCGCCATGGTCACCACTGCGAGCAGCAGCGCGGGCAGCAGCACCGGCGGCATGTCCAACGGGTTGGTGACCAGCCCGAAGAACACGAAGAAGACCGCGGCGAACAGATCACGCAGCGGGGAGAGCAGCTCGGTGGCGTGGTGCGCCACCGGCCCGGACAGCGCGATGCCCACCAGGAACGCGCCGACCGCCGCCGACACCTGGAGCTTGGCCGCGACACCGGCGACCAGCAGGGTCAGGCCGAGCACCCCGAGCAGCAGCGCCTCCGGATCCTTGGCGGAGAGCGCGGCGGAGATCAGGTGGCCGTACCGGATCGCCACGGCCAGCACCACGACCACGGTGAACACCGCGACGGCGAGCGCGATGCCGCCCTTCATCAGGCCGACCCCGGCGAGCAGCGCGGTGACCAGCGGCAGGTAGAGGGCCATCGCCAGGTCCTCGATCACCAGGACGGAGAGGATCACCGGGGTCTCCCGGTTACCCACCCGGCCCAGGTCGCCGAGCACCTTCGCGATCACGCCGGACGACGACACCCAGGTCACGCCCGCGAGCACCACCGCCGCCACCCAGCCCCAGCCGAGCAGGAGCGCGAAGGCGAACCCGGGCAGCGCGTTGAACACCGCGTCGATCAGGCCGGCCGGCGCGGCGGACCGGAGGTTGCCCACCAGCTCGTTCGCGCTGTACTCCAGGCCGAGCATGACCAGCAGCAGGATCACGCCGATCTCGGCGCCGACCGCGAAGAACTCCTCGCTGGCGTTGAGCGGCAGCAGACCACCGTGCCCGAACGCCAGGCCGGCGAGCAGGTACAGGGGGATGGGCGACACGCCGAAGCGACGGCTCAGCCGGCCGAGCAGGCCGAGCAGGAGCAGCAGCGCACCGACCTCGATGAGCAGGATTGTGGTTTCGTGCATACGCGTCAGCCGTCCGGATCGGTCTCGGCGAGGATCGCGGTCACGCCGTCGAGCCCCTGACGGGTACCGACCACGACGACCACATCGCCGGCTTCGAACCGGAAGGTGGGATCGGGCGAGACGTTCACGGCGCCCTGACGCAGCACGGCCACGATCGACGCGCTGGTCCGGGTGCGTGCCTTGGTGTCCGCGAGCCGCCTGCCGACGTACTTCGACCCCGCCGGCATGGCGATCTGCTCGGTCAGCAGCCCGGCGGCCTGCTCGCGCAGCCCGGAGAGCTGACCCAGCATCAGCGACGCGCCGAGGATGTCGGCGAGCGCCTCCGCCTCGTCGTCGGTCAGGGGTATGTCATGTTGGCAGGAGTCGGGATCGTCCGGGTCGTATAGGACCAGGTCGCGGCGGCCATTGCGGTGGGAGACCACGCCGAGCCGGCGGCCGGACTCCGTCATCAGATCATGACGTACGCCGATCCCGGGCAGGGCGGTCTGTTCGACACGTACTCGCACGTCGGTGAGGCTACCGCTGCCACGCACGCACCGCGTCCGGGGCCGAACTGCAGACTGCACAATGCGGCTCGGGCGGCTCGTCTAGGTCCGTTCGGCCACGAACACGCCGACACCTTCGAGCGTCTCGGTGAGGCCGGTCGCGCGCAGGATCATCATCGCCTTGCCGACGACCGTGTCGGAGACGCCGTATTCCTTGCACAGTTGGGCGCGGCTCGGCAGCTTGGTGCCGGGTGGCCACTCTCCCGAATCGATCTTGCTCTTCAGTTCGTCTGCGAGCACTTGGTACTGCTGCTTGGGCATACACACTCCCCGGATGGCATGCCCATTCGACCATGCACCCACCTCCAACCTCAAGCAATTGTGGGTCGATCGTTGACCTACGACTGGTACCGATTGTAGGTTGCTGACGAACGCTCCCGGATGGCACCTGGAGCTTCCAGGGTCGGGGCGGGCATCCCCCGTGGCTCGTCCCGACCCCCGTCCTCGGCGAGAAGGGACAGTGTCGTGCGCAACATCCTGCGAATACGTCCGAAGCGGCGGAACGCGCGTCCGCCCGACTCCGCGCCGGGCGGCGCCTACCGCTCCGCGTCGTACCTTCCGCTCCGGCCCTGGCAGGTGCGGGGCCACAGTTTCAGGACGTGCCGGCGAGGGCTGGACCCCGCCGAGGTCGCCGCGTTCCTCGACCGCGTCGCCGGGGACCTCGCCGCCGCGTACGCCGAAGTCGCACGTAGCCGTGACGAGACGGCGCGGATCAAGGGCGCGTTGCGCGAGTGGCAGTCCCGTCAGGCTCCCTCGATGCGCGATCTGGCCGGGCGGCCGTGACCGGGCGGTACGTGATCCATCTGCCGGTGCGCGCGGCGGACCTGGCCCGGGCGAAGATGCTCGGTCGCACGGCCGGCGTTGCGTGCTGCGCGCCGACCACGAGACTCCCTGCCTCGCGCGTCTCCCGCGTCGCTGAGATCTTGGTACGAAACGGCCCCTGCAGGGGCCGTTTCGTACCAAGATCTCTCCGGCCGGACCGGAGGACGGTGACTCAGGTCACAGGGGTGGAGTTGAGCGGAATAGACTCAACTCTGGTTGTGTCATGTCCAGTGGACACGCCGATCCGGGGGAGCCCATGAACACGGAACGTCTCACCACCAAGAGCCGCGAAGCCATCACCGGTGCCGTCGCGCTGGCGAACCAGCGCGGTCACGCCACCGTGGAGCCCTGGCACCTGCTGCTGTCACTGCTGGACACCGAAGGCTCGACCGCCGCGGGCCTGCTGCGCGCCGTCGGGGCCGACCCCGCCGAGCTGCGCCGCGTCGCCCAGCGCTCGGTCGACGCGCTGCCCGCCGCCCGCGGGTCGAGCATCGCCGAGCCGACCCTCGCCCGCGAGTTCGTCAACGCCATCGGCGCCGCCGAGCAGATCGCGCGGCCGCTGGGCGACGAGTACACCTCCACCGAGCACCTGCTGGCCGGGCTGGCCCGGGTCGGCGGCGCGGTCTCGGTCGCGCTGAAGAACTCCGGCGCCACCGAGGAGAACCTGGTCGCCGCGTTCCCGACCGTTCGGGGCGGCGACCGCCGGGTCACCACCGCCGACCCGGAGCAGACCTACCAGGCCCTGGCCAAGTACGGCGTGGACCTCACCGCCAGCGCCCGCGACGGCAAGATCGACCCGGTGATCGGCCGGGACTCGGAGATCCGCCGGGTGATCCAGGTGCTGTCCCGGCGTACCAAGAACAACCCGGTGCTGATCGGCGAGCCGGGCGTCGGCAAGACCGCGATCGTGGAGGGCCTGGCCCAGCGGATCGTGGCCGGCGACGTGCCGGAGTCGCTGCGGGACAAGAAGCTCGTCTCGCTCGACCTCGGCGCGATGGTCGCCGGTGCGTCCTACCGCGGTCAGTTCGAGGAGCGGCTGAAGTCCGTGCTGGAGGAGATCAAGAACTCCGACGGCCAGGTCATCACGTTCCTGGACGAGCTGCACACCGTGGTCGGCGCCGGCAAGGGCGAGGGCTCGATGGACGCCGGCAACATGCTCAAGCCGATGCTGGCGCGCGGCGAGCTGCGGATGGTCGGCGCGACCACGCTCGACGAGTACCGCGAGCACATCGAGAAGGACCCGGCCCTGGAGCGCCGCTTCCAGCCGGTGCTGGTCGGCGAGCCGACCATCGAGGACACCATCGGCATCCTGCGCGGGCTCAAGGAGCGCTACGAGGTGCACCACGGCGTACGGATCACCGACGCCGCACTCGTGGCCGCCGCCTCGCTCTCCGACCGGTACATCACCGACCGGTTCCTGCCGGACAAGGCGATCGACCTGGTGGACGAGTCAGCGTCCCGGCTGCGCATGGAGATCGACTCGCGCCCGGTCGAGGTGGACGAGATCGAGCGGGCGGTACGCCGCCTGGAGATCGAGGAGATGGCGCTCGCAAAGGAGCCGGACGCCGCGTCCGCCGAGCGTCTGGAGCGGCTGCGCAAGGAGCTGGCCGACAAGCGCGAGCAGCTCACCGCGCTCTCCGAGCGCTGGCAGACCGAGAAGAGCCACATCACCAAGCTCTCCACCGCCAAGGAGGAGCTGGAGCGCCTCGGTGGCGAGGCCGAGCGGGCCGAGCGCGACGGCGAGCTGGAACGCGCCGCCGAACTGCGGTACGGCCGGATCCCCGCGCTGCGGACCGAGCTGAAGCAGGCCGAGGTGGAGCTGGCCCGGCTCCAGGCCGACGGCGCGATGCTCAAGGAGGAGGTCGGCGCGGACGACATCGCCGCAGTGGTCGCCTCCTGGACCGGCATCCCCGCCGGGCGGCTGCTCGAAGGCGAGACCGCCAAGCTGCTCCGGATGGAGGAAACGCTGCGCGGCCGCGTGGTCGGCCAGGCCGAGGCGGTGGGCGCAGTCTCCGACGCGGTACGCCGCGCCCGGGCCGGCGTCGCCGACCCGGACCGGCCGACCGGCAGCTTCCTGTTCCTCGGCCCGACCGGCGTCGGCAAGACCGAGCTCGCAAAGGCGCTCGCCGAGTTCCTCTTCGACGACGAGCGGGCCATGGTCCGCATCGACATGAGCGAGTACGGCGAGAAGCACTCGGTGGCCCGCCTGGTCGGCGCCCCGCCCGGGTACGTCGGCTACGAGGAGGGCGGCCAGCTCACCGAGGCGGTACGCCGCCGGCCGTACTCGGTGATCCTGCTGGACGAGGTGGAGAAGGCCCACCCGGACGTCTTCGACGTGCTGCTCCAGGTGCTCGACGACGGCCGGCTCACCGACGGTCAGGGCCGTACCGTGGACTTCCGCAACGCGATCCTGATCCTCACCTCGAACCTCGGTTCGTCGGTGATCAGCGACCTGACGCTCACCGAGAACGAGCGCCGGGAGGGTGTGCTCGCGGTGGTCCGGTCGCACTTCAAGCCGGAGTTCCTCAACCGGCTCGACGACATCGTGGTGTTCGCCGCGCTCCAGGGCGAGGACCTGCGGTCGATCGTGGACATCCAGCTCGACCGAATGCGCCGCCGGCTGGCCGACCGCCGGCTGGGCCTGGAGATCACCGACGCGGCCCGCACGTGGCTGGCCGAGCACGGGTACGACCCGATCTACGGTGCCCGCCCACTGCGCCGGCTGGTGCAGTCGGCGATCGGCGACCAGCTCGCGAAGGCGCTGCTGGCCGGTGACATCCGCGACGGCGACACGGTCCGCGTCGACCTGTCCGACTCCAAGGAGTCCCTGGCGGTGACCGCCGCCTGACCCGCACCACCCCCGCGAAGGCCCGGCCGTCCCGGCCGGGCCTTCGCCGTCCCCGGCCGTGCCGGCCCGCGTGCCGTGGGTGCTGCGTGCCGTGGGTGCTGTGCGTCGTGGGTGCTGTGCGCCGTGGTGTTAACAAGGGGCCCTTCCTCTACCGGAGGCGTTAAAAGGGGGCCCTTCCTTTCATGCGAACGGAGTGAGCGTGAGGGGTTGGTGGGGTGGGCACATAGTGGGGCATGAGCGGGAGCTGGGAACGGGAACTGGACGCGGCCGCGCGGGAACTCGACCGCGCGGACACCCTCGCGTTCGGCGGGGTGGGACTGGCGGGGCAGATCCTGCCCGCGACCGAGGCGTACCGGACGCTGGAACAGGGGCTGCGGGAGCACCCGGAGGCGGCCCGCAAGCGGGTCGACAGGTTGCTCCGCAAGGGTTCGCCGGCCGGCCGGGCGTACGCGGCGACGCTGCTGGAGGCGGTCGACCCGGCCGCCGGGCGGGACGCCTGGGCCGGGCTGCGCGGCGACGACGGCGAGTTCACCACGTTCTCCGGCTGCCTCATGGGCCGCGCCACGCTGGGCGAATACGCCGCCGACCGGCTCGCCGCCGCCGACAGTAGCTGAGCACACACTCAGCGAACAGGACTTCAGCAGGCGTGCGTGCGGTTGTTACCGTTCCCGCCGAGCACGTTGGGGGAGGCGGTCGTGAACGGTTCGTTGGCGTGGGTGCTGGCCACGCTGGGATGTCTGGTCGGGGTGGCCGGAGTGGTGATCGCGGTGATCGCGTGGCGGAAGTCCCAGTCCGCGTCCCGCCCGAAGACGAAGGCGGCGCCGGGTGACCCGTTCCGGGACCGGGACGCGGACGCCCTGCGCGGCGACCCGCGCGCGCTCAAGCCCGGCGACATCGTCGAGATCCGCACGGTGCCGTACACGGTCCGTGGCTCGGTGCACCTGGTCGAGGGCGGCTGGAGCTGGGCGGAGCACCTGCTCGACGATGCGGGCGGCGTGAAGCGCTGGCTCTCCGTCGAGGCCGACCCGGACCTGGAGATGGTGCTCTGGACCAGCGAGCCGGGGGCCACCGTGACGCCCGGCGCCCCGACGCTGGAGATCGCCGGCCGTCGCTACAACTGGGACGAGTCGGGCCAGGCCCGGTACACGGCCACCGAGGGCACCGGCCTCGACCCGAACGGCACCATGCGCTACTACGACTACCAGGCGCCCGGCGGCGCACGGCTGTCGTTCGAGGCGTACGGCGAGGCCGGCTGGGAGGTCAACCTCGGCGAGGAGCTGCGCCGCGCCGAGGTGATGATCTACCCGCAGGGTGGCCCGGACACGGTGCGCTGACGTGCTCGTCTGTCTGGACGCGCCGTACGTCGACACCAGCGCCGCCGATCTGAGCCTGGCCCTGGGCGGCCCGGAGCTGCCGGCGCTCGCCGTGCGCGACATCGACCTGCCCGGCCTGCCCCGGCTGCGGCTGCGCCTGCTGGGCGCCTCCCACCAGGTCGTGCTCGGCACGCTCACCGAGACGGTCGCCTGCCTGCCCGGCCGCCCGCCGCACCTGCCGGGCACGCTGCACGACGAGACGGCCGGCTACCGGTTCCTCGCCACAGTGCTCCGGCCGGAGGGCGACGGCCTGCGTACCCGGGTCGCGGCGCTGCGCGCCGAGCTGGCCGAGGACCCGTACGCGCTGATCGGCGTCTTCCCCGGCGACGAGGACGCGGTCACCGCGCTCTCCGTGCGGCCCGCCCCGCCGGACGGCGTGCTCGCCTGGCGCACCTGGCACGCCTACCCGCAGACCAACGAGCTGGTCCTGACCGAGACGGTGGTGGAGGAGCTGTGACGTACCGACGGTGGTTCGTGGTGGGCGTGGCGGTCGCCGTCATCGGCGCGCTCATCGCCGCCTTCACGATCTTCTACGGCAACTTCTCGCCGCGCGGCTACGTGGAGGACACCTTCTCCCGCGCCTCCGGGCGGGACATCGGCTCGAACGCGATCGCTTACACCTCGAACAAGGCGCCGAGCGACGTGTCCAAGCAGATCACCGACACCTGGAAGCCGGCCGACCAGTACGTCGACGGCAGCGGCGTGTACCTGCGCTACGACGACGACTCGGTGGTGATCCTCCCGCTCGCCGTCGGCTCGGTGATCCTGCTGGAGAAGATGACCACCGCCTACCCCCGGTACCACAGCGTCGTCGGCAACAGCTGGGGCTGGGGCCGAGGCAGCACGGTCCGGGGCGGCGGCCCCGGTTCCGGCAAGTAGCCCCTCCGACCCCCTCACCCTGGAGTCTCCTGTGCAGCATCTCGTCACCGACCTGCTGGTCACCCTCGCCTACGGCGCGGTCGGCGTCGTCCTGATGGCGATCGGCTACGTCCTGGTCGACCTGGCCACCCCCGGCAAGCTCCACGAGCTGATCTGGACCGAGCGCAACCGCAACGCGGCTCTGCTGCTCTCGTCCAACCTGCTCGGGGTCGGCACGATCGTGGTCGCCGCGATCGTGGCCAGCGACGACGACTTCACGCTGGGGCTGGTCGGGGCCGCCGCGTACGGCATCCTCGGTCTGGTGATCATGGCGGCGGCGTTCGTGCTGCTCGACGTGGCCACTCCGGGCAAGCTCGGTGAGCTGCTCGTCGACCCGGAGCCGCACCCGGCGGTGTGGGTCTCCGCCACCGTGCACCTCGCCACCGGTGCGATCATCGCGGCCGCGATCATCTGATGAGCGGAAAGCCCGCACAGCATTCGGCGGGGAAGGACAAGCGCACCCAGACGGTGATCTGGTCCGTGGTCGTGGGGATCGTGGTCGTCGTCTGCGCCATCGGCGCGTTCAGCGGCGACTCGGACACCTCCGTCCCCGCGCCGGCGGCCGACGAGCGGTCCGGCACCGTGCCGATCCTCCGGGCCGCCGCCGACAGCCAGGGCATCTGCTACGGCTGGGAACTGCTCGACGTGTACGACGAGGTGAGCGTCGGCTCCAACCTCGGCGACGGCACCACAGTCGTCGACGCTCCCGGCTGCACGCGCTGGATCGCGGTCTCCGCGAACGTCAGGTACACCTCGTCGAGCAGCGAGTCGGAGGACTCCGCCACGATCCGGATCAAGGGCTCGGACGACATCGAGTTCGCCGACCTCGCCGCGATCGAGACCCGCCTGAGCCGCTTCGGGCTGGACGAGGAGGCATTCGTCGACGACCCGGGCTGGGCCGTCACCCGGGCCGCCACGATCCTGCCGCTGCTCGCCGCCGAGCGCGGGCTCGCCGAGCCGGCCGCCACCCCCACCGCCGGGCCGTCGACCGCGGCCGCACCGCTGCCGGACGCCGGCAACGACTTCTGGCGGGACCGCTGGATCTACGTCCTCAGCTCGCTCGGTCTGTTCCTGCTCGCCGCGCTGTTCCTCGTCGTGGGCGTGCGCCAGCGCCGCAACCACCGGGGACGGGTGCCCGCGCAGCGCGCCGGGGCGGGAGCCGCCGGACGTACCCGGAGCAGACGGTGACAGCCGACGTGGCCGCACGGCCGCGGTGGCGCCTGGCCCGCGCGGCGGTCCTGCTCGCGGTCTTCGTGTGCGCGGCCTGCGGCCTGGTGTACGAGCTGGCGCTGGTCGCGCTCGGCAGCTACCTGATCGGCGACACGGTCGGCCAGGCGTCGATCGTGCTCGGCGTGATGGTCTTCGCGATGGGCGTCGGCGCGCTGGTGGCGAAGCCGTTGCAGTCCCGGGCGGTGGTCTCGTTCGCGGTGATCGAGCTGACGCTGGCGCTGCTCGGGGGCCTGTCGGTGCTCGGCCTCTACGCCGCGTTCGCCTGGCTCGACCTGTACGGTCCGGCGCTCGTCGGCACCGCGTTCGTGCTCGGACTGCTGATCGGCGCGGAGATCCCGCTGCTCATGGTGATGCTGCAACGCATCCGGGAGCAGTCGGCGGGCAGCGCGGTGGCCGACCTGTTCGCCGCCGACTACGTGGGCGCGCTGCTCGGCGGGCTGGCCTTCCCGTTCCTGCTGATCCCGGTCTTCGGCCAGCTCAAGGGCGCGCTCGTGGTGGGCGCGGTGAACGCGGTCGCCGGTGTGGTGCTCGTCTTCACCGTGTTCCGCGCCGAACTCGGCCGCCGGGCGCGGGCCGCGCTGGGCGCGGCCACCGTCGTGGTCGGCCTGCTTCTCGGGTACGCCTGGGTGACCGCCCACGACTTCGAGGTGACCACCCGCCAGCAGCTCTACCGCGACCCGGTGGTGCACGCCGAGCGCAGCCGCTACCAGGAGATCGTGCTGACCCGATCGGTGCGCGAGCCCGGCCACTCCGACACCGACCTGCGGCTGTTCCTCAACGGCGACCTCCAGTTCAGCTCGATCGACGAGTACCGCTACCACGAGGCGCTCGTGCATCCGGCGATGCGGGGGGCGCACGGTGACGTGCTGGTGCTCGGCGCCGGGGACGGGCTGGCCGCACGGGAGATCCTCAAGTACCCGGACGTGCGCTCGGTGACGCTCGTCGACCTCGACCCGGCAGTGGTCGAGCTGGCCCGCCGGGAGCCGCAGCTGCGCGAGCTGAACCGGGAGTCGCTCACCGACCCCCGGGTACGGGTGCTCAACCTGGACGCGTTCGCCTGGCTGCGTACCGCCACGGACCGCTTCGACGTGGTGATCGCCGACCTGCCCGATCCCGACGAGACGGCCACCGCGAAGCTCTACACGATCGAGTTCTACACGCTGATCCGGCCGGTGCTGGCCCCCGGCGGGCGGCTCGTCGTGCAGTCCGGGTCGCCCTACTTCGCACCCCGGTCGTACTGGTCGATCGAGCGGTCGGTGCGCGAGGCGGGCTTCGCCACAGTGCCGTACCACGTCGACGTGCCGAGCTTCGGCGACTGGGGGTTCGTGCTCGCCGCGCCGGGTGACGTCGCGCCGGAACTGGCGCTGCCGGACGATCCGCCGCCGCTGCGTTTCCTCACCCCGGCGGTGCTGGCCGCCGCCGGCACGTTCCCCGCCGACCGGGCCCGGATCGACGTACCGGCCTCCACCCTGTTGCGCCCGAGGGTGCTGGACTACGCCCGCGAGGAGTGGCGCGGCTACTAGGTTTCGGGACATGCCACCCGAATCGTCGTCGCGTCACCGACCGGGGATCGGCTGGCTGGTCCGCCGGCTGCCGACCCGGGCGGTCGAGGCGGCGTCCTACCTCCAGGCGTTCGTGCTCTCCGGCGTGGTCACCGTGCTGGCCGTGCGGGCGTACCTGAAGGCCACCGACTATCCACAGCTCGGCGGCGGCGGGCTGCACATCGCGCACGTCCTCTGGGGCGGCCTGCTGCTCGCCGTCGGCCTGGGCATCCCGCTCGTCTTCCTCGGCGGTGGCGCCCGCAGCGGCGGGGCGGTGATCGGCGGCGTCGGGTTCGGGTTGTTCATCGACGAGGTGGGCAAGTTCGTCACCACCGGCACCGACTACTTCTACGCCCCCGCCGCCGCCATCATCTATGTCGCGTTCGCGCTGCTGGTCCTGCTCATCCAGGCGGTACGCGGGCGCACCGGCCGGTCCCGGCTGACCCCGGCCGAGCGCACCGCGAACGCACTGGACATGGTGCTCAGCGGCCTGCCGGGCGGGCTGACCGACCGCCGCCGGATCGCCGTGCTGCGGCTCGTCCAGGGCACCGGACCGGCCACCGAGACGGCGGTGGCGCACCTGCTCGAAGCGGTGCCCCACCGGGAACCGCCGCCGGTGCCGCTCTGGCAGCGGGCGGCGGACCGGGCCCGGCGCCTCGCCGTCTGGGCGGCCGGACGCCGCTGGCTGGTCTGGCCGGTGGTGGTCTACCTGGTGGTGGAGCCGGTGCTCACGGTGGTGGCGGTGTTCCTCGACGGGGTGACCGGGAAACTGGACCAGGAACGGGAGTGGGGCGCGGTGCTCGGCGTCAGCGCCACCGCGTTGATCACCGCCGTGCTCGGTCTGTGGGCCGCCTGGCTGCTGCGCCGCAACCGGGCCGAGGCGTTCCGCCTGTTCAAGCTGGCGCTGCTCGTCGACCTGCTGTTCGGGCAGGTCTTCAACTTCACTGTGAACCAGTTCGGCGCGGTCTCCGCCGTCGCGCTCGATCTCGCGTTGCTCGGCGTGGTCACCGCCGAGCACCGCCGGTTGCGGCGCGCCGCCGAGAGGTAGAGCCGTTTCCGGCGTGCTGAGCTGGTGGAAGATCGCTACGGTGGGCATCTGATCCAGGAAGGGAGAATCATGGTCGATGCTCCGGGCACCCCGCCCCGCACGCGTCCCGGCGTGGTGACGCTCTCCAGTTGGCTGCTCATCCTCGTCGCCGCGATCCAGGTGCTGAACCTGATCGTGGCGCTGACCGTCGTCGGCAAGATCCGCGACGTTCTCACCGACGCGTACGCGGGCACCTCGGCCGAAGGGGCCGGCGACATCGCGTACGCGTTCAGCATCATCACGGCGGTCGTGTCGCTGCTGATCGCGGCCGGGCTCGTCGTCCTCGCGCTGCTGAACAACCGGGGCAAGAACGGCTCCCGGATCACCACCTGGGTGCTGGGCGGCATCCTGTTCTGCTGCACCGGCGGCGGGCTGCTGACCGGTCTCACCGGCGGCATGACGGGCGGCGGCAACACCACCGGTGACGTGCCCAGCTCGGAGGAGATCCAGCGCCGGCTGGAGGACGCGCTGCCGTCCTGGTACACCCCGGTCAACCTGCTGCTGGGTCTGGTCGCGCTGCTCGCCCTGCTGGCCGCGCTGATCCTGCTGGCGCTGCCGAAGGCGAACGAGTTCTTCCGCAAGCCCAAGGCCGGCTGGGAGCCGCCGGTGCCCGGTGGCGCCTACCCGGCGTACCCGTCGCACCCGGGCCAGTCCGGGGATCCGGCATACCCGTCGTACCCGCCGGCTCCCGGCACCCCGCCGTCGACGCCCGGCGGTCAGCCGCCGTCCGCGCCGGGTGGTCAGCCGCCGTCCGCGCCCGGTGGTCAGCCGGGTGAGCGCCGCGACCCGGAGCCGCCATCCGGAAGTTGACGTCCGGATTGCAGCGACGCCGACGATCCCTCCGAGTAGGTTGCAAGCCGACGCCTACCGGAGGGATCAGTCGTGTCGTACCCCGATCGGGCCGCACCCCGCCGGCCGGGCACGGTCCTCGCCGCGGCGGCGCTGCTGCTGGTGATGGCGGTGGGCGCCGTGGCGTACGCGGTGGTCAACCTGGCCGTCGGCGGCGGCACGGTGGACCGGTTCCGGGACGCGGCAGCCGAGCGGACCGGCGCCAGCGGCGGCGACGTCGACCAGGTGGCCGGTCTGCTGCGCGGCTCCACAGTGCTGGCCGCCGTGCTCGGCGTGCTCGCCGCGCTGCTGCTCGTCGGGCTCGCGCTCGGTCTGCTCGCCGGCCGGTCCGGTGCCCGCACGGCGACCTGGGTGGTCGCCGGCACGGGCCTGCTCTGCGGTTGCTGCGGGCTGGCGGTGCTGGTCGGCCAACGGGCCGCCCCGCTGCGGCTCGGCGCGGACGACCGGATCACCGCCGACCTGCTGGGGCTCGTCGGCGACGCGTACCCGTCGTGGTGGATCCCGGTGAACGCGACGCTGTCGGTGGCGCAGATCCTCGGCTATCTGGTGGTCGCCGCGCTGCTCACGCTGCCGTCGTCCGGCGCGTTCCTGCGCCGCCGTACCGCACCGCTGCGGCTGTCCGGCTACGGCTCGACAGTGTCCGGCGCGGCCGCCCCTGGGCCGACGCCCTGGGGGCCGCCACCCGGCCTGAACCCGCCCCCGTCCGTCCCGCCCGCGACGCCGCCGGGTGGGTTCCCGCCACCTCCCGAGGACAGCCGATGACCGGTGACACCCACCCCTCCCGGCGCCGCGCCCTGGTGACCGGCGCCAGCCTCGGCATCGGCGAGGCGTTCGCCCGCCGGCTGGCCGCGGACGGCTGGGACCTCGTCCTGGTGGCCCGGGACGCCGCCCGGCTCGACGCGCTGGCGGCCGAGCTGACCGGCCGGCACGGCGGTGACGCCGAGACGATCGCGGCCGATCTGTCCACCGAGGACGGCTGCGCGGCGGTCGAGCAGCGGCTGACCGCCGGTACGCCGATCGAGCTGCTCGTCAACAACGCCGGCATCAGTCTGAGCACGTCGTTCGTCCGCTCGTCGGTGGCGGACGAGGCGCGGCTGGTCCGGCTCAACGTGCTCGCCGTGCTGCGTCTGACCCACGCCGCCCTCGGTCCGATGATCGAGAGGGGCCACGGGGCAGTGATAAATGTCTCTTCCGTTGCCGGCTTCGGTGTCCCCATGCCGGGATCCACGTACTCGGCCAGCAAGGCGTGGGTGACGAATTTCAGTGAATCGATCGGCCAGTCCGTCGCACCGCTGGGTGTGCGCGTGATGGCGCTCTGTCCCGGCTACACGCGAACCGGAGTTCACGAACGCGCGGGCATCGACATGTCGCGCCTGCCCGCCTGGGCCTGGCTGCGAGCCGACGATGTGGTCGCCGAAGGGCTCCATGACCTGCGCAAAGGCAAGTCGGTGAGCGTGCCGGACTGGAAGTACAAGGTGGCGGTGGCCGGGCTGCGGCACGCGCCGAAGCGGCTGCTGCGCGGCTTCCGGCGGGACACCCGGGGTGCGGTCGGCCGGCAGCGCGGCTGACCGGCGGCAGCCCGTACGCGCACCGGCCCGGCGGCCGACCGGGATGGACGGTCGCACAGCGTAGCCGCTCATCGCCACCCGTCGGTCGCCCGCAGGGTTGACCAGGGCAGGCCCGAAACATGGCGCTCAGACTTGCGAAGTACGCTCTTGGGCCATGGGCGACCACGACGACCTGCGCAAATTCATCACTGACCTCGCTGTGGTGCACGGCCGGGTGGTGCTCTCGTCGGGCCGCGAGGCGGACTGGTACGTGGATCTGCGTCGCGTCACGCTCCATCACGAGGCGGCTCCGTTGATCGGCCGGGTCATGCGTGACCTCACCGCCGACTGGGCCTACGACGCGGTCGGTGGGCTGACCCTGGGCGCCGATCCGGTGGCCGCCGCCATGCTGCACGCCTCGGCGGGCACCGGCCACGCGGTCGACGCCTTCGTGGTCCGCAAGGAGGGCAAGGCCCACGGTCTCCAGCGCCGGATCGAGGGGCCGGACGTCTCCGGGCGACGGGTGCTCGCGGTCGAGGACACCTCCACCACCGGTGGAAGTGTGTTGACGGCTGTCGACGCATTGCGTGAGGCAGGGGCCGAGGTGGTGGGTGTGGCGGTTATTGTTGATCGAGGTGCCGGCGACACGGTGCGAGCCGCCGGATTGCCCTATCGGGCGGCCTATACGTTGGCTGACCTCGGCCTTGTGGCGTAAAAGTTTGCCGATTCGGATCTGCTGATATGCAGGCGGATCGATGCTGCTGGTGGAAGGATGGAATACGTGGGAACTGCGTTGGCTGAAATGACCATGCCTCAGATCTCGCCGCTTGCCGGCGAGCCGATCGAACGCGCCGACGCCGAGCGGCTTGCGGGGGTCCTCAAGGCCCTCGCTGACCCCGCCCGGCTGCGGCTGCTCAGCCTGATCCAGTCGGCTCCCGAGGGGGAGGCGTGCGTGTGTGACCTCACCGCGCCGCTCGGCCTCTCGCAGCCGACGGTCAGCCACCACCTGCGAATCCTCACCGAGGCCGGCTTGCTGGAGCGGGAGAAGCGCGGGGTCTGGGCGTACTACCGGCTGGTGCCGTCCGCGATCGCCACGATCGCGGATCTGCTCACCCCGCCGCGGAAGCGGGCCACCAAGAAGGCTCGCTGAAACCTTCGGGCCGACCCGACCGAGGGTCGTCCCGACCGGGTGACCGGTGGCGTGCGAGGGGTGGCGCCATCAGCGCACGGTGACGGCTGTCGTCGTCCGTGTGACCCGGCTGGAGCAGTGCTGTCGAAGGCCGGTCCTCGTCCGAGGGCCGGCCTTCGGCGTCCGTACGTGCTCAGCGGCGGTGCTGACCGCCGTGCCCGTCGCCGTGCCCGGGACGGTGCTCCTCGATGCCCTCCCGGGCCGCCTCCACAGTGCCGGCCACAGTCGCCGCGGTGATGACGGCGACCGCCTCGCCGCGCTTGCGTGCCCGCCGGTCGCGGAGGAACTCGAAGAAGATCGGCAGCACCGAGATCACGATGATCAGCGCGACCACCGGCAGGATGTACCTGTCGATCTTGTCGCCGATGGCGTCGTAGATCTGCCGGGCCAGCAGGTAGCCGATCAGCAGGATGCCGTCCACCCAGAGGACCGCGCCCACCACGTTCCACACGAAGAACTGGCGGGCCGGCATGCCGAGCACCCCGGCCACCGGGTTGAGGAACGTCCGCACGATCGGGATGAACCGGGCCAGCACCACGGCCTTCGCCGGGCCGAACTTCTGGAAGTAGTACTCCGCCTTCTCCACGTACTCCCGCTTGAACAGACGGGAGTTGGGCTTCTCGAACATGCGCCGGCCGTACCGGGCGCCGAGCCAGTGCCCGAGCTGGGCGCCGACGATGGCGCAGAGCGGACCGCCGATCATCAGCCCGGCCAGGGACAGGCGGGTGCCGTCGCCGAAGATGGCGTCGGCCACCGGAGAGGCGGCCACCCCGGCCAGGAACAGCAGCGAGTCGCCCGGGAAGAAGAAGCCGACGAGCAGCCCGGTCTCGGCGAAGAGGATCACCCAGACGCCGATCATGCCGAAGGTGTGGATGAGGTCCTTCGGATCGAGCGGGTTCAGCGCCACGCTCTCGGAGAACATCCGGGTCTTCTCTGCTGTGTCCACGGCCACACAGGGTACCCCGGCCCGGTCCGGCATTTCGGCCGGACCGGGCGTCCTCGTCAGAGGCGGGGGTCGACCGGCTCGGACTCGCAGGCGAGGATCGCGAACACCAGCTCGTGGCGGCGCCAGAGCGGGGCGTCCTCGGCCAGCGCGTCCAGGGCGGCCAGGCCCAGTCCGTGCTCGCGCAGGGCGAGCCCGCGCTTGCGACCCAGCGAACGGCGGCGCAACGCGGCGAGCTGCCCTGCCTCGGTGTACCCGGGACCGTAGATGATCCGCAGGTACTCCCGCCCCCGGCACTTGATCCCCGGCTGGAGCAACGAGCCCTTCGGCGAACGGGCGGCCAGGCCCGCGTACGGCTTGACCACCATGCCCTCGCCACCGGCCGCGGTGAGCGCCAGCCACCACTCGGTGGCGTCGGCCACCGCCGACTCGTCGGCCAGGTCCACCACCCGCCGCCGGGTCGGCGTGAAGAACTCCGGGTCGGCGGCGCAGAGCCGGTCGGCCAGCGCCAGGTGCCAGCCGTGGTCGCGGTCGGCGTAGCTCACCCCGGCCCCGGCCAGCACCGCGAACGGCGCCAGCGTCACCCCGCGCAGCCCGTCGGTCGGCCGGACGTACGCCCGGTAGGCAGCCGAGTAGGCGGTGATCTCGGCGGCCCGCCCGGCCATCCGGTCGCGCAGCCCCGCCACCGGCATCCCGCGCCCGGCGGCGGTGTCCAGCGCGGCGAGCACCGCCGGCAACGCGGCCCGCCCGGCCGCGCCGACCCCGGCGTACTGCTCGCGGATCAGCCCGCTCGCCTTCGCCGACCAGGGCAGCAGCTCGGCGTCGAGCAGCAGCCAGTCGGTGTCCAGCTCGGCCCAGAGACCGGCGCTGGTGACCGCGGCGCGCACCCGGGTCAGCAGCTCACCGTCGAGCGGCGGATCGAAGAACGGCCTGCCGGTACGGGTGTGCACCACCCCGCCGCCGAAACGGCCCGGCTCCCGCTCCACGAGCACCACCGCTCGCGAGCCCATGTGCTTCTCCTCGCAGACCACCCGCTCGACGCCCGCCGCGCGATAGTCGGCGAACGCCTCGGCCGGGTGCTCCAGGAACCCGTCCACTGCCGACGTGGAGCAGGGCGCCATCGTCGGCGGCAGCCACACCAGCCGGCCCGGGTCGACCGCGAACCGGCTCATCACCTCCAACGCGGCGGCGGCGTTCTCGGCCGGCACGGTCAGCGACCCGTACGCGTGGGTGAGGTGCCGTCGCCCGGTCACGTCGGCCAGGTCCAGCACGGTGTCCGGCCGCGACGGCGTGACCGGGACCAGCGGACGTGCCGGGGCGTACCACTCCTTCACCGCCGGGACCGCCACCAGCTCCTTCTCCGGGTAGCGCAGCGCGGTGAGCTGCCCGCCGAACACGCAACCGGTGTCCAGGCAGATGGTGTTGTTCACCCACTCCGGCTCGGGCGTCGGCGTGTGCCCGTACACGACCATCGCCGAACCCCGGTAGTCCCGCGCCCACGGGTAGCGCACCGGCAGGCCGTACTCGTCGGTCTCGCCTGTGGTCTCGCCGTAGAGCGCGAACGACCGCACCCGGCCGGACGCCCGCCCGTGGTACGCCTCCTTCAGCCCGGCGTGCGCCACCACGAGCCGGCCGCCGTCGAGCACGTAGTGGCTGACCAGGCCGTCGATGAACGTCTCCACCCCGGCGACGAACTCCGGCGGCTCGGCGGCGAGCTGCTCCATCGTCTCGGCCAGGCCGTGGGTCAGCCGGACGTCCCGGCCGCGCAGCTTGCGCAGCAGCTTCTGCTCGTGGTTGCCCGGCACGCAGATCGCGTGCCCGGCCGCCACCATGCCCATCACCAGGCGGAGCACGCCGGGCGAGTCCGGGCCGCGGTCCACCAGGTCACCCACGAACACCGCGGTACGCCCCGACGGGTGCGCCGCGTCCACCGGGCGGCCCGCGTCGTCGTGCCGCAGCACGTAGCCGAGCCGGGACAGCAGCGCCTCCAGCTCGGTCCGGCAGCCATGCACGTCCCCGACCACGTCGAACGGGCCGGTCAGCTCCCGCCGGTCGTTGAACAGCTTCTCGTAGCGGACCTCCGCGGCGTCGATCTCCTCCACCCCGCGCAGCACGTGCACCTTGCGGAAGCCCTCGCGGGCCAGCCGCCCGTACGACTGCCGCAGGTCGCGGCGCATCCGGTTGAGCACCTGGCGGCCGTGCGTCCGGTCGGCGCGCGCCTCCGTACGCTCCCAGGCCACCGCCTCCGGCACGTCCAGCACGATCGCCACCGGCAGCACGTCGTGCTCCCGGGCCACCCGGATCAGCCCGGCGCGGGCGTGCGGCTGGAGGTTCGTCGCGTCGACCACAGTCAGCAGTCCCCGCCGCAGCCGGATGGCGGCGACGTGGTGCAGCGCGTCGAACGCGTCGGCGGACGCGGACTGGTCGTTCTCGTCGTCGGCCACCAGGCCGCGGAACGTGTCCGAGGAGAGCACCTGGCTGGGCGCGAAGTGCCGCCGGGCGAACGTCGACTTGCCGGAGCCGGAGACGCCGACGAGCGCCACCAGTGCCAGCTCGGGGATGTCCAGGACGGTCATCGGTTCGTCGCCTCCTTCCGGTCGTTGCTGGTGTTCTCATTGCGGTCATCCCGCGTCAGCACCGCGATCTGGGTCGGCGTGCCCACCTCCGGGTCCTCGTCGCCGACGCCGCCGAGCACCGCCGTGTAGCCGTGCGCCGCCGCCACCCGGTCCACCCAGGCGGCGAACTCGGCCCGGGTCCACTCGAACCTGTGGTCCGCGTGCCGGAACCGGCCCGGCGCGAGCCCCTCGTAGCGCACGTTGTACTCGACGTTCGGGGTGGTCACCACCACCGTGCCCGGCCGGGCGTGACCGAACACCGCGTCCTCCAGCGCCGGCAGGCGCGGCGGGTCGAGGTGCTCGACCACCTCCATCAGCACCGCCGCGTCGTACCCCCGGAGCCGGTCGTCCCGGTAGGTGAGCGCGGACTGCCACAGCCGGATCCGGTCCCGCTGCCGCTCCGGAAGCCGGTCCAGGCGCAGCCGCCGGGCCGCCATGCCGAGCGACCGGTCCGACACGTCGACGCCCACCACCTCGGTGAACCGCCGGTCGGCGACGAGCGCGGTGAGCAGCGCGCCGCCACCACAGCCCAGGTCCAGCACCCGGCTCGCGCCGCTGTCCCGCAGCGCGGCGAGCACCGCCTCCCGTCGCCGTACCGCCAGGGAGGCCCGGCGGACGTCCTCCGCCGTCCCGGCCCCGCCGCCCGACGACCCGGCCGGCTCTCCGGTCGACGGCTCGATGCTGTCGTCGGCGGGCGGCTCGTCGGCGAGCCGCAGCTCGGTCAGCCGGGCCATCGCCTCACCCGCGAGCGCCCGGCGGTGCGCCAGATAGCGGCGCGTGATCAGGCCCCGCTCCGGATGACCGGCCAGCCAGCCGGCGCCGGCCCGCAGCAGCTTGTCCACCTCGTCCGGCGCCACCCAGTAGTGCTTGGCGTCGTCGAGCACCGGCAGCAGCACGTACAGGTGGTTGAGGGCGTCCGCGAGCCGCAGCGTGCCGGTCAGCGTCAGGTCGACGTAGCGGCTGTCACCCCACTCCGGGTACGTCTCGTCGAGCGGGATCGGGGTGGCAGTCACGGTCCAGCCCAGCGGGGCGAAGATCCGTACCGCCAGCTCGGCACCGCCACGGCAGCGCAGCACCGGCACCCGTACGGTCAGCGGGATCGCGCTCGCCGCCAGCTCGGGACGGTCGCGCGACTCGCCCCGCAGGGCGGAGCGGAACACCTTCGACAGCGCCGACGAGAGCAGGCTGGAGGCGGCGTACGGACGGTCGTTGACGTACTGCCCGAGCGCGAAGCCCTCCGGCGCCCGGTTCCGGCGGCCGCCGCCCAGCTTGAGCGGATCGACCTCGACCAGCAGCGCCGCGGTGCAGCGCGCCTCGTCCGCCTCCGGGTAGAACACATGCGCGGCACCGGCGGGCAGGTCGAAGCTCTGCACGCGGTCCGGATGCTTCACCAGGAGGTGTCCGAGGTCGGTCGCCGGGCGGTGGGTCGTGGTCAGGGTCAGCAGCACCCATCGATGATCTCGTGATCGCCCGGTTCCTGTCGTGGGGGTTTCCGGGGAGGCCGAATCCCGCCGCAATGTTCCGGCTGCCCGGGACCGTCCATGAAACGGGACACCGGGAGGTGCAGTGACGTACGAGGAGTTCGCCGACGCGCGGTTGGGCGCCCTGCTGCGGTACGCGGTCATGCTGACCGGGGATCCGCACCAGGCCCAGGACCTCGTGCAGGAGACCATGGTCCGGGTCCAGCTCAACTGGCGGCGGGTGGCCCGCACCGACGCCCCGGAGCGGTACGTGCGCCGGATGCTCACCAACCAGTTCATCGACTGGCGGCGCGGATCGTGGGCGCGGCGGGTGCTGCTGCGCGGCGAGGCGGACGAGTCGGTGCCCGCGCCGACCGACCACGCCCAGTCCGCCGTGGACCGGGACCAGGTCCGGTCCTGGCTGTCCCGGTTGCCCCGGCGGCAGCGGGCCGCGCTGGTGCTGCGCTACTACGAGGACCTGCCGGACGGGGAGATCGCCGAGATCCTCGGCTGCGCCGTCGGCACGGTCCGGTCCAGCATCTCGCGCGCGCTGGCCACCCTCCGAGCCGAACTCGTGGAGGTCTGCTGATGATCGAGGACGAGCTGCGGGCCGCGTTCGCCCGCCTCGAGGAGTCGACCCCGCCCGTCGGCCCGGTCCGGGCCGCCGTCGACCGGGCGGTGATCAGTCGCCGTCGGCGCCGTCGGCGCGTACGCCTGGCCGGGACGGCCCTGGCGGTCGCCGCCGTCGCGCTTGTCGGTTTCACAGCTATGGCGCCCCGGCCGCCGGCGCCGACGGCGGCGCCCGCGCCCCCCACGCCGGTGCCGGAGCCCGGCGGAGCGCTGAACCTGCTGCTGCTCGGCGTCGACCAGTCGGTCGGCAGCCGGCGCGCCGACTCGGTGCTGCTGGTGCACCTGCCGGCCGACCGGAGCCGGCTCCACCTCGTGTCGTTCCCGCGTGACCTGCTGGTGCCGGTACCGCCGCAGGGCGGGACGGAGAAGCTCAATGCGACGTTCTCCCGCGCCGCCGGTTCGGGCACCGACCTGGCCGCCGGCTACCGGGCGACCCGCCAGGCGGTCGCCCGGCTGACCGGGGTACGCGTCGACGCCGGCGCGGTGCTCACGTACCCGGGGGCGCGTGAGCTGACCGACGCGGTCGGCGGCGTGCCGGTCTGCCTGCCGGCGCCGGTGCGTTCGGTGCACACCGAGCGGCGTTTCCCGGCCGGATGTCAGCGGCTCGACGGCGCGGCGGCGGTGGATCTGCTGCGGCAGCGGTACGGCCTGCGCGACGGCGGGCTGGACCGGGACCGCAACGCTGCCCGCTACGCCGCCGGTCTGCTCCGCCAGCTTCGGGAGCAGGGCACGGCGACCGATCCGGCGCAACTCGGCCGGCTGCTCCTGCGGATCGGACCGGCCGTCACGGCCGACACCGGCGACCTGTCGCTGCCGGCGCTGGTGGCCGCGGCCGGCCGAACCTCCGCGGCCGAGCCGGTCGCGCTCGCCTTCCCGGTACGCGACGAGTGGAACGGTCGCGGGTACGAGCCGGACCCGGAACTCGCCCCCGGGTTCCTGGAGGCGTTGCGCGCGGACCGGCTGGCGCAGTGGGCCGCAGAACACCCGGGTCAGGTCACCGCCCTGCGGTGACCGGGCGCCGGGTCAGCGGTAGTCGTCCTCGTCGGCGGCGACGACGCGGGCCTGCTCCATGGCGTCCCAGTCGTCGACCTCCATGCCCCGGTGCGGCTCGCCGTCTGTCTCGTCGGTCACAGTGGTGGCCTGCTCCACCGCGTCGGCCGGCTCGGCCTCCAGATCCCGCTCCTCCGGGGCGAGGTGGTCACTGGGGGCGAAGTCCTCGTCGGGCTGACCCATCGTCCCTCCCTGTTCTCCGTGCGGGCATCGTCCCCACCACCGTACGGGCTGCTCCGGGCCGCCGCTGGGTGGCGGGCGGAACGGCGGAGTCGGCGATTGTCCCGCTCCCGGCGCGCGGCCGGTGCCAGGATGGGAGGCATGGGCTTCCTGATCCGACTGGCGATCACCGCGGTCGCGTTGTGGATCGCGACGCTGATCGTGCCCGGAGTGGAGGTGAGCGGCCGTAACACCGGCAGCAACGTGCTCACCCTGATCGTGGTGGCACTGGTCTTCGGTGTGGTCAACGCGGTGCTCAAGCCGCTCATCAAGGTGTTCGGCTGCGTGTTCTATCTGCTCACGCTCGGCCTGTTCGCGCTCGTGGTGAACGCGCTGCTGTTCCTGCTCACCGACTGGATCGCCGGGGTGCTGAAGCTCCCGTTCCACGTGGACGGCTTCTGGGCCGCCTTCTGGGGCGCCATCGTGGTCGCGGTGGTGAGCTGGCTGATCAGCGTCATCGTGCCGGACCGGCTGGAGAATCGGTGAGCGGCGTCCGGGCCGGTTGTGCCCCGCTCACGCTCCTACGGGATACTGCCCGCGGTGGACAGCGCGGTCCGGCGCAGCCGTGGACGTCAGCGACCGGAACGGCCGGCTCCGGGGAAGACCCGGGGCCGGAACGGCCGCCCTCCATGGAAGACAGCGGCCTGCACGGCCGAGAGCGGTAAGTAAGGAGCGTTCGACATGCCCATCGCTTCCCCCGAGGCTTACGCGGAGATGCTGGACCGGGCCAAGGCCGGCCGGTACGCGTACCCCGCGATCAACGTGACCTCCTCGCAGACGCTGAACGCGGCGCTCAAGGGCTTCGCCGATGCGGAGAGCGACGGCATCATCCAGGTCTCCACCGGCGGCGCGGAATACCTGTCCGGCCCGTCCGTGAAGGACATGGTGACCGGCGCTGTGGCGTTCGCCGCGTACGCGCACGAGGTCGCCAAGAAGTACCCGGTGAACATCGCGCTGCACACCGACCACTGCCCGAAGGACAAGCTGGACAAGTTCGTCCGGCCGCTGATGGCCATCTCGCAGGAGCGCGTCAAGGGCGGCCAGGAGCCGCTGTTCCAGTCGCACATGTGGGACGGCTCGGCCGTGCCGGTGGCGGAGAACCTGGAGATCGCCGAGCAGCTCCTCGCCGAGGCCGCCAAGGGCAAGATCGTCCTGGAGATCGAGGTGGGCGTCGTCGGCGGCGAGGAGGACGGCGTCGAGAACGCCATCAACGACAAGCTCTACACCACCGTCGACGACGGCCTGGCCATGGTCGACGCGCTCGGCCTGGGCGAGAAGGGCCGCTACATGGCGGCGCTGACCTTCGGCAACGTGCACGGCGTCTACAAGCCGGGCAACGTCAAGCTCCGTCCCGAGGTGCTCAAGCAGATCCAGGACGCGGTCGGCGCCAAGTACGGCAAGGACAAGCCGCTCAGCCTGGTCTTCCACGGCGGCTCCGGCTCGCTGCTGTCGGAGATCCGGGAGGCGCTGGACTACGGCGTGGTGAAGATGAACATCGACACCGACACCCAGTACACCTTCACCCGCCCGGTCGCGGACCACATGTTCCGCAACTACGACGGCGTGCTCAAGGTCGACGGCGAGGTCGGCAACAAGAAGATGTACGACCCGCGTGTCTGGGGCAAGGCCGCCGAGGCCGGCATGGCCGCCCGCGTGGTCGAGGCCTGCGAGCACCTGCGCTCCACCGGCACCACCATGAAGTGACACCCCGCGTGTAAGGAAGGGCCCCTTGTTAACGCTCGGCGTTAACAAGGGGCCCTTCCTCTACCGGAGGCGTTAAAAGGGGGCCCTTCCTTTCACTGCACCAGCACCCGGACGGCGTCGCGCACGTCGTCGGTCAGGTGGATCGTGTGCGACAGGTCGCCGAACGGGGACGCGGCGAACAGCGGCCGCAGCAGCGACTCCACCGGCAGCTCGGTGGTCCAGTACGTGCGGTCCAGGAAGACGTACGCCCCGCTCGCCCCGTCGGTGCCGTAGAACGTCTTGGTGGCCGCCTGGAACACCTCCTGCACGGTGCCGGCCTTGCCGGGCGCGAACACGATCCCGCCCCGGGCCAGCCGCAGGATCGTGTCCTCCCGGATGGCGTTGGAGAAGTACTTGGCGATCCGGCCCGCGAACAGGTTCGCCGGCTCGTGGCCGTACAGCCAGGTGGGGATGGCCAGCCCGCCGGAACGGGCCCACCCGGTTCCTGGCGCCGACGGTCGGGGCGAGGGCAGCGACGGGCCGTCCGCGTACCGCTTGCGCACCGCCAGCGCCGCCGCCGTGTACCGGTCGTGGTCGGTGAAGTCCGGCGCGACGGCGAGCACGTCGATCGCGGCGGACAGCTCCTCGGCCGGCCAGGCCGCGAGGAACGCGCCGAGGTTCGCCGCCTCCATCACACCCGGACCGCCGCCTGTGACCACCAGGCGGTCGGCCCGCGCCAGCTCCCAGCCCAGCACGGCGGCCATCCGGTACGCGACGCTGCCGCGTGGCACCGCGTGCCCGCCCATCACACCCACCACCGACTGCGGCCCGTGCGCGGCCAGCCACGACCGGGTGGCGTCGGCCAGCGCGTTGTCCACGCCGTGGTCGTGCAGTCGCTGACCGAGCGCCTCGCGTACGTCCGGCAGCGCGCCGCCGTGCGCCCGGAAGTGCGCGTACACCCGGGTGTCGTACATCCCGGCGAACCCGCCCTCGGCGAACCCGGCGGCCAGCTCGTCGGCGGTGTAGAGGTGCGACGGCTGGGTCGGGTAGGGCAGCCCGGAGAACGGAGGGACCACGTTGGCGCCCCGGCGGACCAGGTCCGCGCCCACCTCGCGGCCGGCGAAGCGGCAGCCCACGAAGAGCGTGCCGGTGACGTCGACGTCGCGCAGGTCGGGAACCGGGTCGAGGTCGAGGCGCAGGCCCTGCACGGTCAGACCGGCCAGGGTTCCCCCGGCCAGCCGCTGCTCGAACGCGGTGCGGGTCTCGATCTCGTTGACGTGGGGCGCGTGCGGCTCGATGACGTCCGCGGGTGGTGGGGTCGGCACCAGGCCATCCTGCCCCCGCGCGGCAAGTGCCGAAACCGGGGGCGAGAACGACAGGAGCCCGGCGGGCACGCCGCCGGGCTCCTGCGTAACCGGGTCCTGGGGAGGCTCCGGATCTGTATTTGTAGTGCAAGAACCACGGCGGCGGCATGGGCCGCGGGTACGTGTGCTCCCGCCGCAGGCGTGACGAAACCCTCAGCCGTTCAGCCAACCGTACGGGCGAGGCCCCTCGCGTACCCGAGGGCGAAGCGGGTTGAATGGGGCGATGCAGAACCTGTTGCCTGAGCCACCGGCCACCCTGCTCCCGGTCCACGAGGAGGCCGACGCCGCGCTGGCGGCGGCGGCCGAGCAGGGCACCGACGAGGCGTACGCCGAGGTCGCGGCCCGATTCCCGACCTACAGTGCGGCCTGGGCCGCGCTGGCCGGCCGCGCGCTCACCGCGGGTCAGGTCGTCACGGCGTACGCGTACGCCCGCACCGGCTACCACCGGGGCCTCGACCAGCTGCGCCGCAGCGGCTGGAAGGGCCACGGTCCGGTGCCCTGGTCGCACAAGCCCAACCGCGGCTTCCTCCGCTGCCTCTACGTGCTGTCCCGCGCAGCGGGGGAGATCGGCGAGGCGGACGAGGCGGCCCGGTGCGCCCAGTTCCTCCGCGACTGCGACCCGGCCGCCGGAGACGCGCTCTCCGGCGACTGACCACTGCCGCGACGGCCGGTCCCGACCCGGGCGCCGGCCGTCGCGCCCGTCCTACAGCCCTTCCGCCACCGACGCGGCGATCTTCAGCCAGGCGTCCCGGGTGGCGGAGGAGAGCTGCCCGTACCGCAGCGGCTCGCCGGTGTCGATGAGCCGCTCGTACGGCGCCAGCAGCACCGCCCGGGTCCGTGCCGCGAAGTGGGCCTGGATCGCGGGCAGGTCGATCTCCTTGCGCGACGGCGGCATCGAGACCACTGTGACCGCCTGCCGGACCAGCCGCTGCCGGCCGCTCTGCTCCAGGTGGTCGAGCATCCGCGCGGCGGTCTCGGCCGAGTCGTTACGGGCCGACATGGTCACCACGAGCTGGTCAGTGGCGTCCATCGCGGCCTGCCAGTTCTGCGCCCGGACGTTGTTCCCGGTGTCCACGAAGATCAGCTTGTAGAACCGGCTGACCACCTCACGGATCTCCGCGAACGCGGCGGCGGTGAGCATCTCGCCGCCGGTCGCGGACTCGTCCGAGGCCAGCACGTCGAACATGCCCTCGCCCTGCGAGCGGACGTACTGCGACAGGTCGCCCACCCGGCCGTGCGGTCCCTGGAACTGGGCCAGGTCCCGCAGCATGTCCCGCACCGTACGGGCGTGGAAGTCCTGCTGCGCCCGCATGCCGAGGGTGCCCTGGGTCTCGTTGTTGTCCCAGGCCAGCACGTATCCGCCGCGCTTCTGGCCGAACGTCATGGCGAGCAGCAGGATCGCCACCGTCTTGCCGGCGCCGCCCTTCGGGTTGACCACCGTCACCTGGCGCAGGCCGCCGAAGTTGCGGCGGACCATCTCGATGTCGCGCTTCATCTCCTGCTCGTGCCGCCCGGGCGCGAGCCGGACCAGCCCGATCTTGTTGACCACCGCGCGTACGCCCATGGTGGCCACCGGGTCGACCGGCCGGGCCTGGCGGCGGCGGGCGAAGTCCTCGGCGGTCGGGGGCACCGCCTGCTGCGGCGTCCAGCCCTGCTCCGGGTGGGGCGCTCCGGGCTGAGGTGGTGGCGGCACCACCGGGCCGGACACCGGCGCCTGCGGAGGCAGCGGGCCGCCCGGCTGCGGCACACCGGTCTGGGGCGTCCAGCCGGGCGGCGGGTACCAGCCGGGCTGACCCGGTTGTGGCTGATACCCGGGCGACGGGTAGCCGTTGCCGTACGGGGACGGCTGTGCCGGTACGCCCGGCGACGGCGGGAACGGCCCGAGGCGGGGCGCCTGCTCGGGCGCGCCCGTCCCTGCCGGTCCCGTACCGGATTCCGGCGACGGCTGCGTCCCGGCGACGGTGGCGCGGCCGGACACCGTGCCGTCCCCGGGGAGGGCGTCAGGCGGCGGGGGCGGTGCCACGGTGGCCCGGCCGGAGGCGGTGCCGTCGGTGGAGAGTGCCTCGGGCGGGGGCGGTGCCACGGTGGCGCGGCCGGACGCGGTGCCGTCGGCCTCCGCCGCCTCGGACGGCGGCGCCGTGGCGTCGGCGGGGTCCGGCGTGGTGGCGGAGTCCGACCCGGCCCGCTGTGGCGGCTGTGCCCACGGCGAGCCGGGCCGTCCGTTCCCGGCGCCCTCGCCGGTGGTACCCGGGCCGGTCGTCCCGGTGGCGGGCGTGGTCGCCGGGACGGGTGCCGTCGGCGTACCGGGCGCCGCCGGTGAGCCGGATGCCGCCGGTTCCGGCTGGGCCGGTGACGGGGCGGAGGTCGCCCGGTCGAGCGTGAACGGCAGGTCCAGGTCGACAGCGGGTGCCGGGGGCGCCGGAACGTCCGCCGCCACCGGTGCCTGGGGCGCCGGAACGTCCGCCGCCACCGGTGCCTGGGGCGCCGGAACGTCCGCGGCCACCGGCGTGGGAGCGTCGGCGGGCGGGAGCGGCCAGGGCACCGACGCCCACGGCGGAATCGTGGCCGCCGCCGCGTCGGTCTCCTCCGGCGGCCACAGCGGCTCGACGTCCCGCTGCGGCACCTGCGGTCGGCCCGGTACGTGGGCCCGGTCGTCGTTCTCGTGCACCACGGTTCCTCCCCATTCCTTCCGCCGAGGATAGGCGGTCCGGCCAGCGCCGCGAGCCGGGTGGGGATCGACCGAGGTCAGCCAGTCCAGACCGCCCAGGCGCCCGGCTCGGTCCACCAGGAGCGCTTGCGGCTCAGCTCGCCCTCGACGCCGTCGTCGAGGAAGGGCACCTTCTCGTCGCGGGGCACCACCGCCACCGCACGTCCCCGCGCCCGGCGTACCTCCAGCCGGACCTTCTTCCGGCCCAACGCCGACCGGGTCACCACTGGTACGGCGACGCCCACCGTCACCCGCCCGTCGGCCGGATCCGGGCCGCCCAGCAGGTCCACCTCGCCCAGGCGCGCGTACCCGCCCGCGTTGCCGATCGCGCACGCGGTGATCGGCTCCGAACCGTCGCTCAGCACCGTGCCGTCGACCTCGACCCGGGCCCGCCAGTGCAGCGGACGGCCCGCGTCGTCGGCGGCGCCGAGCAGCGCCCCGTCCAGCGTCACCGAGCCGCCGTCGTTGCGCAGCAGGTCAAGCCGCCGGGCTGTGCCGTCCAGCACCGCGGCGGCCACACCCGCCGGATCCCGGGGCAGCCCGAGCTGCGCGGCCAGGTCCCGCGCCGTCCCGGACCGGGCCGGATCGAGCGGGAGTACGCCCACAGGCGGCAGGTCGGGCACCGTACGGTTGGCGGCCAGGTCCGTGGGGCGGCGACTCGGCGGCGGAGCGTACCGCCGGACCAGCCGGCGCAGGACGGCGCGCAACTGACCGTCACTGGCCGTGGCGACGATGAGCCGGGTCTTGCCGTCGGAGTCCGGCCAGGTGAGGCCGTCGGCGCGCGGCGGGCCGTCGAGGCGGGCCAGCACCTCGTCGATCTCGGAGTCCGACCGGGCGGTCACGGTGGTCACCCGGGCACCCCGGGCGGTCAGCTCGTCCGCACAGGCCAGCACCGGTACGCGCGGCGTCTCGCAGCGCTCCTCGCCGCTCTCCGCGGCGGTGTCGTCCGCGCCGCCGCAGCAGGCGCCGCCGCTGCCGCAGCCACCACCGGGAGCGTCCCGCTCCGAGCCGAGGGTGAGCAGCACCACGTCGTACACGAAGGAGCCTCCTGCTTCTCGACCAACCCCTGCTGGTCCCGCCGTCACTACTTGTTAGCCTGACACCCCGGGCTCGCTGACCGGTCGCCACCTGGCACCCGAGCCTTCTGGAGGCGAGAAGATGCCAGCGATCGTGCTGCTCGGCGCCCAGTGGGGCGACGAGGGCAAGGGCAAGGTTACCGACCTGCTGGGTGAGCGGGTCGACTACGTCGTGCGCTACTCCGGCGGCAACAACGCAGGTCACACGGTGATCACGCCGGATGGCCAGAAGTATGCGCTGCACCTCATGCCGTCCGGGGCGCTGTCACCGAGCGCGATGATCGTGATCGGCAACGGCGTGGTGGTCGACCCGAAGGTGCTGCTCCAGGAGATCGACGGGCTCGCCGAGCGCGGCGTGGACGTGTCCCGCCTGCGTATCTCCGGCGACGCGCACCTGATCATGCCGCACCACCGCGCGCTGGACCGGGTGGTCGAGCGCTACCTGGGCAGCTCCCGTATCGGCACCACCGGCCGGGGCATCGGTCCCGCGTACGGCGACAAGGTCGCCCGGATGGGCATCCGGCTCCAGGACCTGCTCGACCCGGGCATCCTGCGCAAGAAGCTGGAGCTGGCGCTCCGCGAGAAGAACCAGCTGCTGTTCAAGGTCTACAACCGCAAGGCGATCGACGTCGAGGAGACCGTCGAGGAGTACCTCCAGTACGCCGAGCGGCTGCGCCCGTACATCGCCGAGACCCGGGTCATGCTCTGGGACGCGCTCGACCGCGGCGAGACCGTGCTGCTGGAGGGCGCCCAGGCCACCATGCTCGACATGGACCACGGCACCTACCCGTTCGTCACCTCGTCGAACCCGACGGCCGGCGGGGCGTGCGTGGGCGCGGGCATCCCGCCGACCGCGATCACCAAGGTCATCGCGGTGAGCAAGGCGTACACGACGCGGGTGGGCTCGGGCCCGTTCCCGACCGAGCTGTTCGACGACAACGGGCAGCACCTGCGCAAGGTCGGCCACGAGTACGGCACCACCACCGGCCGGGAGCGCCGCTGCGGCTGGTTCGACGCCGTGGTGGCCCGGTACGCGTGCCGCCTCAACGGCGTCACCGACCTGGTGGTCACCAAGCTGGACGTGCTGACCGGCCTGGCCAAGGTGCCGATCTGCGTCGGGTACGAGATCAACGGCGAGCGCTTCGACGACATGCCGATGACGCAGACCGACTTCCACCACGCCACGCCGATCTACGAAGAGCTCGACGGCTGGTGGGAGGACATCACGAAGGCGCGGACCGAGGACGAGCTCCCGGAGAACGCCCGCCGCTACATCGCCCGTATCGAGGAGCTGACCGGCACCCGGGTGAGCGTGGTGGGCGTGGGCCCAGGCCGAGAGGAAAACGTCCTCCGCCACCCCCTCCTCCCCTAACCCCGCCCCCGCGCCGGACCCCCCGGCCCCCGCCCTCCGGCTCGCACTCCGGTGATCAAGGAGTTTGTGTCCAGTTCGGCGTCGGATCCGGACACAAACTCCTTGATCACCGGGGCGGGCGCCGGGGCGGGTGAAGGCGGGCACGGGGTGGAGGCGGGGCGGGCTGTGGAGGGCGGTTTTCCACAGGGTTGTCCACAGGGGTGTCGGCTGTGGGGTGGCGCGGGGGAGCCTGCGCGTGTGGGTGAATTCGGCGAACTGACGCGGCTGGCCGCGACGCAGGGCGGGTTCGTGACGGCGGGGCAGGCGTTGCGCCTGGGCCTCGGCCGGGAGCAGATCCGGTACCTCGTCCGGTCCGGGCGATGGACCCGGGTCTCGCGCGGCTGCTACCTGCCGTCTCCCGCCGTGCTGACGCCTGTGGCACTACGACGTGCCATGATTCGCGCCACGGTCGCCAGCCTCGGGCGGGGCGCGGTCGCCGTGTTGGGTACCGCCGCCGAGCTGCACGGCATCGCCGGTCTCCCGCCGACGGCGGCGATCCACGTCTCGGTGCCGCCGGATCGGCCGCACGTGCAGCGCCGGGCGGAGCCGGGCCTGACGGTGCACCAGTTGACGCTCGCCGAAGCGGACGTGTGCCGGGCCGGCGGCGTACCGGTCACCACACCGGCGCGCACCGTCGCCGACGTGTTGCTGCGGGCGCGGCGCTATCCGGCGGTGTGCGTCCTCGACTCCGCGCTCAATCAGCGGATCCTGGCCGAGAACGACCTGTCCCTGGTGCTCACGCACCTCACCGGACGCCGTGGCGCGGCCGCCGCTCGGGGATACCTGGCCGAGGCGGACGGCCGGGCACAGTCACCGCTGGAGACCCGCGCCAGGCTCCGGTGCGTCGACGGTGGCGTGCCGCCGGACGTCCTGCAACTGCCGGTGCGGGACGAGGACGGTTACCTGCTCGGCGTCGGGGACCTGGCATGGCGCGGGGCGCGTCTGATCGCGGAGGCGGACGGCCGAGGCCCGCACCTGACGCCGCAGGCCGTCTACGCGGACCGGTTCCGGCAGAACCGCCTGGTCAACGCCGGCTGGCGGATCCTCCGCTTCACCTGGTCCGACACCCTGCGCCCCGACTACATCCCCCAGACGGTCAAGCACGCCCTGAAGCGCCGGTGATCAAGGAGTTTGCGGACCCGCACCGCTCAATCTGAGACGCAAACTCCTTGATCGACGGGAAGCGGTGGGGTGGTCAGTAGGATGCCGGTCGTGCGCGTACTTCTTGTGGGTGGTGGTGGGCGGGAGCACGCTCTCGCGCTCGGACTCGCCGGTGACCCGGCTGTCGAGGCGCTCGTCGCGGCTCCGGGGAATCCGGGGATCGCTGCGGTGGCCGAACTTCGGGAGGTGACACCCACCGACCCGGCAGCAGTGGCGGCCCTCGCCGTCGAGGTCGCTGCCGACCTGGTGGTCATCGGGCCGGAGGCGCCGCTGGTGGCGGGCGTCGCCGACGCGGTACGCGCCAAGGGCATCGCGGTGTTCGGCCCGAGCGCGGAGGCGGCCCGGCTGGAGGGCTCGAAGACGTTCGCGAAGGACGTGATGACCGCCGCGGCGGTGCCGACCGCCCGTGCGTACACCTGCGAGGACGCGGCGGCGGTGGGGCGCGCGCTGGACGAGTTCGGCGCGCCGTACGTGGTGAAGGACGACGGACTCGCCGCCGGCAAGGGTGTGGTGGTCACCGACGACCGGGCGGTCGCCGAGCGGCACGCCGCGGAGTGCGGCCGGGTGGTGATCGAGGAGTACCTGTCCGGTCCCGAGGTCTCCCTGTTCGTGGTCACCGACGGCGAGGCGGCGGTGCCGCTGCTGCCGGCGCAGGACTTCAAGCGGGTCGGCGACGGCGACACCGGGCCGAACACGGGCGGCATGGGCGCGTACGCGCCGCTGCCGTGGGCCCCGCCGAATCTGGTCGACGACGTGATGCGCGACGTGGTGCACCCGACGCTGGCGGAGCTGCGCCGCCGGGGCACCCCGTTCGCCGGCCTGCTCTACGTGGGCCTGGCGATCACCCCGTCCGGCCCGCGGGTGATCGAGTTCAACGCGCGCTTCGGCGACCCGGAGACGCAGGTCGTACTCGCCCTGCTGGAGACGCCGCTGGCCGGGCTGCTGCACGCCGCCGCCACCGGCACGCTCGGCGCGCACCCGCCGCTGCGCTGGCGCGACGGCGCGGCCGTGACGGTCGTGGTGGCGGCCGACGGCTATCCGGCGGGCCCGCGTACCGGTGACGTGATCACCGGCGCGGACCGCGCCGGAATCATCCACGCCGGCACCCGCCGGGACGCCGACGGCACGTTGCGCTCCGCGGGGGGCCGGGTCCTCTGCGGTACGGCGACCGGGCCGGACCTGGCCGCCGCGCGCGACGCCGCCTACGCCCTGGTACGCGACGTCGAGCTGGCCGGCTCCCACCACCGCACCGACATCGCGGCGGCAGCCGTGGACGGCCGGGTCACGATTCCGGGCTGACCGGCCCGGGGCGCCGGCCGGCCATCCGGTTGAGCACGTTCGCCGTGGCCCGCTCGATGCGCGGGTCGCGGTGCCCCTGCCGGTCCAGTGCCAGGGTCCAGCCGAGCGTGCCGCTGGCGAAGACGACAGCTCCGCGTGCCGTCTCGTGGACGTAGCTGCTCTGGAGCCGTCGGCCGCCCTGCTGGGCCGGGTACGGCGAGGAGCTGAGCGTGGTCCCGGCGGGCCGCGGGAGGGCCGCGTGCAGCCCGTCCGCCTCGCCCGCGACCACGCCCGGGATGCGGTCGCCGTCGGCCACGCCGGTGCCGGCCCACACCCAGTTGTCTGCGGCGCGCACCACGAGCGGCTGCGGGGTCAGCACGATGCCGTTGTACTGCACGCCGAGCAGCGCCTGTTCCGGCCGGTCGAGGTTGCGCCAGGTCACGGTCGGGTCGCCGGTGCCCGCGCCCGGGTCGGGAAGCGTCTTGGCGCACTCGACAAGCCGTTCGGGGCGGCCGTCGGCGGCGGCGCGTACGCGGGCGTGCCAGTAGACGCTGTTCGCGCCGAGGAACGCGAGGCTGGTGCCCCCGTCCAGGCCGACCTCGGTGGCGCGGCGCATCTCGGCCGACCAGTACTCGTCGTGCCCGCAGAACACCAGACCCCGGTACCGGGCCGGGTCGAGGCGCCCGGAGTGCAGGTCGAAGCTGGTGGCGTAGCTGACGTCGTAGAGGTTGCGTTCCAGCCACCGGATCGCGGCCTCGTCGCGGTCGAAGTGGGTGGGCAGGCCGGCGCCGGAGTACGGGCGGTCGAACGTGACAGCGCGTGCCCGCAGCGCCGGGTCGCGCCGCCCGTCGGCCCGGTAGCCGTTGTAGAGGCTCTTGCCGCTCCGCCGGTCGCGCGGCCACTGGTTGTACGCCTGCCAGGTGGTCGCCGGCAGCACCACGCAGAGCGCGGCCGGGCGCCGGTCGTCGCGTACCACGAACGGCGTGCAGGCCCGCCAGCCGTCGGCCGAGGTGAAGACCGCCTGGTAGAGGCCGGAGGTCCAGCCGTGCGGGACGGACAGGCGCCAGGACACCGGCCACCGGCAGTCGAGCACACCGGTGTCCGGGTCGGCCACCGGCACCGGCTGCGGTACGCCGCGCAGTTCGGGGCTGGTCAGCATCGTGCGGGCGCCCGCGCCGTCGTACCAGCCGAGGCGGTGCACGCTGATCCGGAACCGGCCGCCCGGGTTGACCGCGACGTGGAAGTCGATCTCCTCGCCGGGGGCGACGCTCGTCGTCGAGGCGTACCCCTGGATCTGGCGCCGCCGGTCGTCGGCGGCCCGGCCGCCGTGCTCGGGCCACCACGGCTCACCGGCGGCGCGGTTCTCCCGCTCGACGGGCGGGACCGGCCACCGGGTGGGTGAGTCGTCGGGCCGGCCGCCGAGGACCGGGTCGAACGGGCCGAGCGCGGCGGCGGACGCGCCGCCGACGAGGAGGCCGAGTGCGGTACGCCGCCGAAGCCTGTCCATTGTGGTGCTCCCCGTTTCCCCGTTCGATCGGGGGAGACCGTAGCACCGGAAGACGGCAGCCGTGTGACCGATGTGGATCAGTCGAAGTAGCGGCGCAGCTCCCGGGTGAGCACCTTGCCGGTGGCGTTGCGCGGCAGGTACTTGACGAACACCACGTCGCGGGGCACGGAGAAGCGGGCCAGGTAGCGCCGGACGTACTCGCGGACCGCCTCCGGGTCGAGCGTCTCGCCGGTGCGCAGCGCCAGGAACGCGGCCAGTCGCTGGCCGTAGTCGGGGTCCGGTACGCCGATCACGGCGACCTCGCGGACCTGCGGCAACCGGGCGATCAGATCCTCCACCTCGGACGGGAAGACGTTCTCGCCGCCCGAGACGATCATGTCGTCGGCCCGGCCGTCGACGAAGAGCAGACCGTCGGCGTTCAGCCGGCCCAGGTCGCCGGTGTCGAGCAGGCCGTCGCGGCTCTCCCGGCCGGCGCCCGAGGTGTAGCCCTCGAACAGCATCTCGTTGCCCACGAAGATCCGCCCGACCTCGCCGTCGCGGACCGGCCGGCCGGTCTGGTCCAGGATGGCCAGCCGGGTGCCGTGCGGCGGCCGGCCCGCGGTGGTGGGCGCGGCGCGCAGTTCGGCCGGGCCGGCAATGGAGGCCCAGGAGACCTCGGTCGAGCCGTAGAGGTTGTAGAGCACGTCACCGTACCGGTCCATGAATGCGGTGGCCAGGTTGCCGGGCAGCGCGGATCCGCTGACCGCGACCACCTTGAGCGGCGGCCGGGGCTGCGGCGGCGCGATCTCCATCAGCCGTTGCAGCATCACCGGTACGGCGAACATCGCGTCGCACGGTTGAGCGGCGAGCGCGGCGAGCGTGGCGGTCGGGTCGAAGCGGCGGTGCAGTACGACTGTGGCGCGCAGCGCGAACGACACCTGAAGTGCGGCGTACCCCCAGGTGTGGAAGATCGGCGCGGCGATCATCACCGTGTCCCGCGCGTGCAGCGGTATGCGGTCGATGATGGACACCAGCGGGCCGAAGCCGTGCGGGGTGGGCCGGCGGGCGCCCTTGGGCGCGCCGGTGGTGCCGGAGGTCAGCACGATGGTGCGGCCGTCGCGCTCCGGCGGCTGGAGCTTCTCGCCGGGTACGGCGGCGGCGATCAGCTCCTCCTGCCGCCGCTCGTCGACCCGGTGCAGCTCGGCCGGGAGGCCGAGGACGCGCTCGGTGAACTCGCCGTCGTGCACAAGGACGCGCAGGCCCTGTTCCTCGGCCACAGTCACCAGTTGAGCGGCGGACAGCCCGGTGTTGACCAGGACGGCGTCCGCGCCGAGCAGCATCGCTGCCACTATCGCCTCGATCAGGCCGTGGTGGTTGCGGCAGAGCACACCGACCCGGTCGCCGGTCTGCACGCCGAGGTGGGAGCGCAGCGACCGGGCCAGCCGCTCGGAGCGGTCGAGCAGTTCCTGGTACGTCATGGTGGCGCCCTGCTCGTCGACCACGGCGACACGGCCGGGGTCGCGGGCGGCGGCCTGGCGCAGCTCCCCGGCGAGGCTCCAGCCCCACCGGCGCAGCGCGTTGAGCTGGGAGACCACGCGGATCGGTCCGCCCGGGGCGAGCAGTCCACGTCGGGTCAGCGTGGCGGCGATGAACGGCAGGTCCACGGCGCAACTCCTTCGCGTTCGTGGTTCGTCGACCAGGCTCCGGACGGTCGGCCGTCCGGTTCGGCATGATCCTGCGCCCGATCGCGGTTCGGGTCGGCCCGGGAGCGGCGACCCGGCCCGCGACGGCGTGAGACGTCGTCACGGGCCGGGCCGCGGCCCGCCGGCGGTCAGCGGATCTGCATCCCGGAGATGGCCCGGGAGATGACCAGCCGCTGGATCTCGGAGGTGCCCTCGAAGATGGTGTAGATCTTGGCGTCGCGGTACCACCGCTCGACCGGGTGGTCGCGCAGGAAGCCGGCGCCGCCGAGGAGCTGGACCGCCTTGTCGGTCACCGAGACGGCCACCTCACCGGCCTTGAGCTTGGACATCGAGCCCTCGCCCGCGGTGAACGGCCGGTTGTTGCGGCCCATCCAGGAGGCGCGCCAGACCAGCAGCCGGGCCGCGTCGATCTCCATCTTCATGTCGGCGAGCGCGAACGCGACCGCCTGGTTGGAGATGATCGGCCGTCCGAACTGGACCCGCTCCTTGGCGTAGTCCAGGGCGTACTCGTAGGCGGCGCGGGCCACGCCGAGCGCCTGCGCGCCGACTGTCGGGCGGGACAGCTCGAACGTCCGCATCGCCGCCTGGCCGGAGGCGCGCTGCCCGGACCGGGCGCGGGCCAGACGCTCGTCGAGCGCGTCCTTGCCGCCGAGCAGGCAGCGGCCTGGCACCCGGACGTCGTCGAGGAAGACGTCCGCGGTGTGCGAGGCGCGCAGCCCGAGCTTGCGCAGCTTGCGGGTGGCGGTCAGACCGGGAGTGCCGGGGGGTACGACGAACGCGGCCTGGCCGCGCGAGCCCAGCTCGGGCTCGATCGAGGCGGTGACCACGTGCACCCCGGCGATGCCGCCGTTGGTGGCGTACGCCTTCTGCCCGTTGAGCACCCACTCGTCGGTGGCCTCGTCGTAGACGGCGCGGGTACGCATCGAGCCCACGTCGGATCCGGCCTCCGGCTCGCTCGTGCAGAACGCGGCGACGGCCGGGGAGTCGACGTCGCCGAAGCACTGCGGCACCCATTCGACGAGCTGCTCGGGGGTGCCGGCGCCGTAGATCGCGGCGACCGCGAGGGAGGTGCCGAAGATGCTCAGGCCGATGCCGGCGTCACCCCAGAAGAGTTCCTCGCTGGCGATCGGCAGGGAGAGGCCGGTGGGGTCGGCCCAGCAGGTGGCGAGGAACTCGAACCCGTACAGGCCGACCTTCGCGGCCTCCTGGATGATCGGCCAGGGAGTCTCCTCCCGGGCGTCCCACTCGGCCGCGGCCGGGCGCACGACCTCGGCGGCGAAGCCGTGCACCCAGTCGCGAAGGTCCCGCTGTTCCTCGTTCAGGTCGAGCGAGAACTCGGCCATGTCAGGCCTTGGGGATGTCGAACAGGTTGGCGATGTTGGCGGCCAGGCCCAGGTCGCCCTTGGCCTTCAGCTTGCCGGTCATGAACATCATCACCGGGTTGGCGCCACCGGAGACGATCTTCAGGAACTCGACCGGGCCCATGGTGAGGCTCAGCTTCGGGTCGCGGGTCGCGGTCTCCGAGACGGTGCAGGTGCCGTTCTCGATGACGATCTCGTAGGTGTCGGTGCCACCGTCCGGACGGCCGGTGATGTTCCAGTGGATGACCGCGTTGGTGGCACCGGCGCGGTCCGCGCGGAACAGCGTGGGCATCCGGTTGAAGACCTCGCTGAGGATCTTGCCGCGCGCCTCGCCGGACATGATCTCGTTGATCTTGGCGTCCGGCGTGGACTTGACCAGCTGCGCGAACTCCTTCGGGCCGACGTTCGCGAAGTTGGCCGGGTCGAAGTCAGTCATGGGGGATTGCACCTCTCGGGCGGGGCCACTTTGGTTACTCTGGCGTAACCTTACGCACGGGTAGGTATGCTCGCAAGGGTGTCCAGCACGCCGACCTTCAAGCGCCTCCCCCGCGCCGTACGCGAGCAGCAGATGCTCGACGCGGCGGTGAAGGTGTTCTCCCGCCGCGGCTTCCACGCCGCCAGCATGGACGAGATCGCCGACGACGCCGGCATCTCCAAGCCGATGGTGTACGCCTACCTCGGCACCAAGGAGGAACTCTTCATCGCCTGCCTGCACCGGGAGAGCACCCGGATGATGGAGGCGATCGCCGGTGCCGCCGCCCCCGACCTGCCCGCCGACGAGCGGCTCTGGCGCGGACTGCGCGCGTTCTTCGGCTTCGTCGGCGCGCACCGGGACGGCTGGGCGGTCCTCTACCGGCAGGCCCGCGGCTCCCAGCCGTTCGCCGCCGAACTCGCCGCCATGCGCGGCCGGCTGGTCGAGGTGGTCGCCGGCATGCTCGACCACGCGTTGCGCGCCTCCGGCCGCGAGGTCGGCGCCACCGACCTGGAGGTGGTCGCGTACGGGCTGGTCGGCGCCAGCGAGTCGCTCGCCGACTGGCTGGCCGACCACCCTGAGGCCGACGCCGGGAAGACAGCGACCCGGATGATGAACGTGGCCTGGCTCGGCGCCGACCAGCTCCTGCGCGGCGTCACCTGGCACCCGCCCGCCGCGGGGTAAGGAAGGGCCCCTTCTTAACGCCTGCGGTAGTACAAGGGCCCCTTGTTAACAGTCGCGCCGGGCGGCAGCCCGCCGGTGCGCCCGCCGCCGGCCCCAGCGGACGGCCTCGAACAGGCCGGTGACGGCCAGCGAGATGGCCACGCCGGCGAGCAGCCCGGACAGCGGGTTGTGCTCGAACGCCAGGCCGCCGAAGTAGCCGAGCAGCCCGCAGTAGATCCCCCAGGTGGTGCACGCCAGGCCGTCGTACAGCAGGAACGTGCGCGCGGGATAGCGGACCGCGCCCATGGTCAGCGTGACGGCGGTCCGGCCGCCGGGGACGTACCGGGCGGTGGTCAGGATCATCCCGCCGCGCCTGTCGACCGCCCGGCGGGCCCACTCCGAGCTGGCCCGCCGCCTGCTGTCCGCTGGGAAGCGGGCCAGCCGGTGCGCGCCGCCGCCGCGCCCGATCGCGTACGAGATGTGGTCGCCGGCGAGCGCGCCGAACGCGGCGGTCACGATCACCAGCACCAGGTTCGGTTCGCCGCCGGCCGCGAAGACCCCGGCGGTGATCACCACTGTCTCGCCCGGTACCGCCGGGAAGAACGCGTCGACGGCGGTGACCGCGATGATCACCAGGTACACCCACGGCGACGTCACCGTGTGGTGCAGCAGGTCGAGCACGTCCCCCATGCACCCATGCTCGGGGGTGCGGTGTTAAGCAGGGGCCCTTCCCATACAAAAGGCGTTAACAAGGGGCCCTTCCTTCTCCTCGGCCGTCGGCCCGCGCGACGTGAGCACCACCGGCGCGCCCAGCGCCTCCGAGACCGCAGCCGGCCAGTCGGCAGGCGACTCGTCCAGCACCGGCCGAGCCCGCATCAGCCGCTCGGTGAGCGCCGCCTGCCGGTCCAGGTCACCGGCCGGGCCGGGGACGAGCCGGTCCAGGCCCTCGTACCGGCGGCAGATCCGCAGCTCGGGCCGGGCCAGGTCGAGGTGGGTGAGCGCCAGCCCGTCCACGCCACCTGCCACCTCCAGCGCGTACCTGTGGGCGACCGCGTCGAAGTGCCCGAACCGGAACCGCCCCTGCCAGGGGTTCGTCCCGTTGTGCCGGTCGGTGAACGGCAGCGCCGCGTCCTCGGTGACCAGCGGCCCGGGACCGTGCCGGGTGGTGGTCGTGCGCAGCACGCCGAGCCGCTGCGCGGTCCCGGCCATGCCCGCCTCGGCGAGCAGCGTCTCGGCGTTGGCGAACGTCGTGGTGCTCCACGTCGTGTACGGGTGGAAGCCGTGCCACTCGTCCAGCAGCACCCCCTGCGCGCCCTCGAACACGCAGGTGCCCTCGCGCAGGGCACCTGCCAGCCAGGTCCGGTCGACGATTGCCGCCCGGCGCGCGAAGGCCGCGTACGCGGGCAGGCAGTCGTCCACCGGTGGCGCGTCGAGCGGGCCCAGCTCGGCGGTGAGCCGGTCCCGCAGCGCGGTCAGCCGCCGGCGCAGCACCGCCGGGCGGCGGCAGTCAGCCACCCGGGGTGCCTCGTCGGGGTGGGCGAGGCCGTACGCGACCGCCTCGCCCACCCCGAGCCCGCAGGAGCCGTGCCGGTCGGCTCCCCGGGCGATCTCCCGGGCGCGATTCGCGGCCCGGTGGTACGGGGTGGCGAGCAGCGCCTCCCCGTCCACAGTCAGACGGTCGAGCGCGTCGGGCACGCCGACCGACGCGAGGTGGTCGGCCTCGGCGGCCAGCGCCAGCGGGTCCACCACCACGTGCCGCGCCAGGTGCGTGCGTACCCCGGGACGGAACGTCCCGGCGCCGAACTGCGCGAACGTGTGGTGCCTCCCGTCGCGCAGGACGACGTTGTGCGCCGCCTGCGCGCCCCCGTTGAACCGGACCACCGTGTGGACCTGCCGGGTGGCGCAGAGCAGGTCCACCACTGTGCCCTTGCCGGCGTCGCCGTAGCCGAGGTCGACCACCATCACGTGGTTCACAGCCGGGTGACCCCGCTTCCGCCGTCGGCCGGGCTGAACGGCAGCGTCGCCACCGCGCGCCGGCCCGAGCCGACCTGGGCGAGGGCCTTCGAGACGGTCCGGGTGGCCGTCGAGCCGGCCCGGTCCAGGTCGCGCAGCCCGGCGTCGAGGTCGATGGCCTGCTCGCCGAGGCCGACGGTGAGCGCGATCGTCTCGCAGACCGCGTCCAGGTCGTCCAGCTCGACCGCGTTCTGCCCGAGCAGGCCGCGCCAGAAGTCCAGCACCTTGCGGTTGCCTGCGTAGTGGCTGCCGGCGGGCAGCAGGTAGTAGGTGTCCCAGCGCGCGGTCACCTCGTCCACCATCTGCCGGACCGGCATGTCCTCGCCCAGCCCGTCCCCGATCAGCCGGCTCACCTCAGCGGTCTTCACCGCCGGGTACGCCAGCTCGTCGCCGATGATGAACAGGTAGCCGCGCCGGCCACGCTTGTCCCAGCTGTCGGTGGCCGTGTGCCGGGCCATGAAGTAGAGCGCCAGCTCGTACGACTCCATCATCTGGCCGCCTCCGCCGCCCTCCAGCACGATCCGGCCGAGGTCGTCGTCCATCCGGTTGTCGGACTCGAACTGCCCGACCTGCAACGGCACCCGGTCGCAGGTGGCGTCGCCGATCGCGCCGAACATGACCTGTGGGTCCTTCGCGTACCCCTGGCGCAGCAGCAGGCCGAGCAGCTGCGGCAGCTTGCTCTGCAGCACCCGGGGCACGTGGCCCATCGAGCCGGTGACGTCGAACAGCACGGCGATCGGCGTCGACTGGGGGTGCTCGGCGGAGTCGCGGCTCTCCCGCAGCGCGTCGCGCGGGTCGAGCGCCGGGTGCACCTTGCGGGCGCCGCTGTCGCTGTAGGAGAACGCGCTCTTGCCGGTGCGGCGCCGGTAACGGTCGGCGGCGTCGTACACGTCGGTGGACCAGATTCCACTGCCCATGGCAGCCTCCCTACGGGTTGAGGGTGAAGGGTCGGAAGGTGCGCGGCCCGTACAGCCGGTGCAGCACCTCGTCCAGTTCGCGCAGCAGCCGCCAGGCGTCGTCCGGCCGGGTGGCGAGCGCGGTGCCCTGGCAGCCGTCGGCGAAGGCGCGCAGCTCGCGCGGCGCGCGGTCGCCCATCAGCCAGGTCATGCAGCGGGCGGCGAGCGCGATGTCGGTGCCCGGCCCGCACTGCCGCTTCGCGGCGACCTCCGGCGGATACCAGTCCTCGTGGCCGGGCACGAGCGCCGGCACGAGCCCGCCCGGCTCGGCCGAGAAGCACCAGTCGACGAGGACCAGGCCGTGTGCGTCCGGCTCGATCAGCACGTGCCGGGGCAGCACCGCGCCGTGCACGACGCCGGCCCGGTGGGCCAGGCCGAGCGCCACGAGCAGCCGCCGCCACATCCAGGCCGCGTCGCGCGGGTCCAGCCCGTCCGGGTACGCGCGGCGCACGTCGTCCAGGCTTCGCAGCCCGGGTACTGTCACCAGCTCGTTGACCTGCCGTTGCACGCCGGTCGACGGGTCACGCGCCGGGTAGGAGTCGACGAGCCGGGGCACGTACGCGAGGTGCTTGGCGTCGCCGCGCTCGGCGATCCGCCGCAACGCGCGTGCCTCGCGGGCCATCAGGTCGTTGTCGCCGGGGTGCCGGCACACCTTGGCCAGGTGATAAGAAGGGGCCCCTCCTCTACCGGAGGCGTTAACAGGGGGCCCTTCCTTCCGTTCGTGCAGGGTGGCGACGTCGCCGGTGTACGTGGGGGCGGGAGTACGCCACCGGGTGGTGACTGTGACGAGCGCGTCGGCCGCGGCGGCGCGTACCCCCGGGTCGGCCGCGCCCAGCCGGTCGGGGTGCAGCGCGCCGACCAGCTCGCGGTAGCGGCGGGCCGGCTCCTGCGTACCGAACAGGTCGGCGTCGGTGCGCGCGGCCGTGACCAGCCGGATCGCCTCCTCGGTCCTCACCGAACCGTCTCCTCCCGGGCGGGGCGCAGCAGCGCCGGGTGCAGCAGCCGGGCGTCTCCGGCGCGGTAGAGCTTGGCCCGGGGGCCGCCGCGTGCGCCGCCGCGTTCGGTGCTGGCGCCGGTGCTCTCCACGAAGCCGGGCACCGAGAGCACCTTGCGGTGGAAGTTGCCGGCGTGCAGCGGGTGGCCCCAGACCGTCTCGTAGACCTCCCGCAGCTCGGTGACTGTGAACTCGGGGGCGAGGAACCGGGTGGCGAGCGGCGTGTACTCCAGCTTGGAGCGGGCGCGCTCCAGACCGTCGTCGATGATCCGGCCGTGGTCGAAGGCGAGCTGCCGGCTGGTCAGCGCGGTGACCGGCAGCCAGATCGCCTCGTCGGCGTCGGTGTCGGCGACCGGGTCGGGCAGGTCGGGGGCGAACGCCAGGTGCGCGACCGAGACCACGCGCATGCGGGGGTCGCGGTCCGGGGCGCCGTAGCTGCCGAGCTGTTCCAGGTGCACCCGGCGCAGCCGCTCACCGCCCAGGCCGGTCTCCTCGGCCAGCTCGCGCCGGGCGCCCGCGGCGAGGTCCTCGTCCGGCTGGACGAAGCCGCCGGGCAGCGCCCAGTGCCCCTCGTAGGGCGGCGCGCCGCGGCGGATCAGCAGCAGGTGCAGCGCGCCCTCGCGGATGGTCAGGGCGACCACGTCGACGGTGACCGCGACCGCCGGGTAGTCCCGGGGGTCGTACCCGGCGAGGAACTCCTGCTCGTTCACGGCCACTCACTCTCTCAGGTTGAGAACAACTCAATCTGAGAACAACTTAGCGCCGAAAAGAGGGGACGGCAAGTCCCCTCTTTCGCTCAGCGCACCGAACCGACCAGATGCGGCCTTCCGTCCCGGGCGCTGTGCAGCGCGAAGTCCCAGCCCTCGCCGGTCGCCGAGGCACTGAACGCGACAGTGGACGGCAACGGCGCCGGCAGCTTGAACGACACGTCCACCGTGTACGCCTCGGGCAGCCGGGGTTCCAGCGCGGCCAGGCAGCGGGCCTTGCTCCACATGCCGTGCGCGATCGGGCGCGGGAAGCCGAACAGCCGCGCGCCCAGCTTCGAGGTGTGGATCGGGTTGTGGTCGCCGGAGACGCGCGCGTAGTCCGTACCCACCCGGGGCGTCACCCGCCACCGCGCCGAGGCGGCCGGCGGCGCCGGGCGGTCACCCCGGTCGCGCCGCGGGCCGCCGCCTGCGGCGCGCTCCTTCCCGAGGTACGTGGACACGCCGCGCCACACCTCCTCGCCGCCGATCGAGCCGACCAGCACCACGTCGAGCTGGCGGCCCCGCTCGTGCGGGCGCAGGTTCTCCGCGTACGTGTGGAAGTCGACGCTCTCGCCGACCTCGACCGGGCGGTGCACGGTGATCCGGTTGGCCACGTGCACCACGCCGGTGAGCGGGATGGGGAAGCCCGGACCCGTCATCAGCCGCAGCGACAGCGGGAATCCGAGCACGTGCAGATACGTCGCCGGCAGCCGGTCGGTCAGCCGGAACCCGCACACCCGGTCGTAGTCCGCCAGGTGCCGCTGATCCACAGCGACCCCCGAGACGCCCAGTTCAAGTCCCGGCACGTCCGCCCCGCGACGCCCCCCGACCCCCGGCACCACTCCCAGCAGCGCCCGCCGGTAGAGTGCCCCACTCGCAGGCAGCCGCGACAGTGCCACGCGTCGCCGCCCCTCCGACCCCGCCTCTTCCCTCTCCCCTTCACCCCGTCGATCATGAGGTTGGCTGCCTTGTGGATCTCCAGAAGTGCCGTCAACTTCATGATCGTCGGAGGAGGGGTGGGCCTGGGTGGGGTGGGACTGGGCCTGGGCGGCGGCTCGGGCTGCGGTCAGGTCCCGGGTGGGGCCCTCGATCAGGTCGTGCAGGCTCAGGTCGTCCTCGTGGTCCTTCGCCATCACGCCCCCAGCAGGCTCTGGCCGCAGACCCGGACCACGTTGCCGCTCACCGCGCCGGTCGCCGGCCAGGAGAGCCAGCCGATCGTCTCGGCCACGTCCACCGGCAGGCCGCCCTGGGCCATGCTGTTCATCCGCCGTCCCGCCTCGCGGATCGTCAGCGGGATGCGCGCGGTCAGCCGGGTCTCGATGAAGCCCGGCGCCACGGCGTTCAGGCTGATCCCGCGCCCGCGCAGCACCGGCGACAGCGAGTCGACCAGGCCGATCACGCCGGCCTTGCTCGTCGCGTAGTTGGTCTGCCCCCGGTTGCCGGCGATCCCGGCGATCGACGAGACCGACACGATCCGGCCGCCGGCCGGCATCAGGTCGCGTTCCAGCAGTACGTCGTTGATCCGCTCCTGGCTGGACAGGTTCACGTCGATCACCGAGTCCCACCGGTCGGCGTCCATCCGGCCCAGCGTCTTGTCCCGGGTGATGCCCGCGTTGTGCACCACCACGTCGACCCGGCCGTGCCGGGACGCCAGATGCTCCGCCAGCCGCGTCGGCGCATCAGGCGCGGTCAGGTCGAGCTGCACCGCGCTGCCGCCGATGTCGTTCGCGACAGCGGCCAGCTCGTCCCCGGCCGCCGGGATGTCGAGCGCCACCACCTGGGCGCCGTCGCGGGCCAGCACCTTCGCCAGCGCCGCGCCGATGCCCCGGGCCGCGCCGGTCACCAGCACCACCTGCCCGGAAAGCGGCCGGTCCCAGTCGGCCGGCGCGACGGCGGTGCCGGTGCCGACGCGGACGACCTGGCCCGAGACGTACGCGGACCGGCCGGAGAGCAGGAACCGGAGCGTGGACTCCAGGCTCACCGGGGTGCCGGCGTCACCCTCGCGTGTCACGTAGACGAGCTGGGCGGTCACGCCCCGGCCGAACTCCTTGCCGATGCTGCGGGTCAGGCCCTCCAGCGCACGCTGGGCGGTAGCCTCCCGGGGGGAGCCGCACTCGGCCGGCGGGGTGCCCAGCACGATCACTCGGCCGCTGGGCAGCAGCGAGCGGGCCTGCGGGTGGAAGAAGTCGTAGAGCTGGCGCAGCCCGGCGGAGTCGGTGATGCCGCTGGCGTCGTACACCAGGGCCGCGAAGCGGCGGTCGGCGTCGTGGGCGGCGACCGGGTCGGCCAGCTCGACCCCGGCGGCGGTCAGGATCTTGCCGGCCGGCTCGGCGATCCGGCCGCCGGCCGAGGAGCCGAGCAGGACCGGCCCGGGAACGAGCGGGTCGCCCGGCGTGTGCCGGCGCAGTCGGGGCGGGTCGGGCAGCCCGAGGCGCTTGACCAGCGCGCGACCGGCCCCCGTCTGGACGAAGCTCGCGTACCTGTCGGTCATAGGCGTAGCCTACTGGCGAGTAGGGTTCGGGCAACAGTTTCGAGGGAGGCCGATCGTGCAGAGTGTCCGGCGGGTCGCGGTCATCGGGGGCAACCGCATCCCCTTCGCCCGGTCCAACTCGCGCTACGCGCACGCGTCGAACGCGGACATGCTCGGTGCGGCGCTCGACGGGCTGATCGCCCGGTTCGGGCTGGCCGGCGAGCGGGTCGGCGAGATGGTGGCCGGCGCGGTGCTCAAGCACTCCCGCGACTTCAACCTCACCCGTGAGGTGGTGCTCGGCTCCCGGCTCGACCCGCACACCCCCGCGTACGACATCCAGCAGGCCTGCGGCACCGGGCTGGAAGCGGCCATCCTGGTCGCCAACAAGATCGCCCTCGGGCAGATCGAGGTCGGCATCGCCGGCGGCGTCGACACCACCTCGGACGCGCCGCTCGCCGTCAACGAGGACATGCGGCGCACCCTGATCCAGCTCAACTCGGCCCGTACGCTCGGCGAACGGCTCAAGATCGCGGCGAAGCTGCGCCCGCACCAGCCGTTCAAGCCGGAGATCCCGCGCAACGCCGAGCCGCGTACCGGGCTGTCAATGGGTGAGCACGCGGCCCGGACCGCGCTGCGCTGGAACGTCGACCGGACCGCGCAGGACGAACTCGCGCTGCGCTCGCACCAGCGGCTCGCGGCCGCGTACGACAAGGGGTTCTTCGACGACCTGATGACCCCCTACCTCGGGCTGACCCGCGACCAGAGCCTGCGCCCGGACACCAGCCTGGAGAAGCTCGGCTCGCTCAAGCCGGTCTTCGGCGCCTCCGGCGCGGACGCCGAGCGGGCCACCATGACCGCCGGCAACTCCTCGCCGCTCACCGACGGCGCGTCCACTGTGCTGCTCGCCTCCGAGGAGTGGGCCAAGGCGCACAACCTGCCGGTGCTCGCCTGGTCCTCCTGGTCGGAGGCCGCCGCCGTCGACTTCGTGCACGGCGACGAGGGCCTGCTGATGGCCCCCGCGTACGCGGTGCCCCGGATGCTGGCCCGCGCCGGGCTGAGCCTCCAGGACTTCGACTTCTACGAGATCCACGAGGCGTTCGCCTCCCAGGTGCTGGCCACCCTCGCCGCCTGGGAGTCGCCGGAGTTCTGCAAGGAGCGCCTCGGCCTGGACGCCCCGCTCGGCTCGATCGATCGGGACAAGCTCAACGTCAACGGCTCGTCGCTGGCGGCCGGGCACCCGTTCGCCGCCACCGGCGGCCGGATCGTCGCCACGCTGGCCAAGCTGCTGAATCAGAAGGGGAGCGGGCGCGGCCTGATCTCCATCTGCGCGGCCGGCGGGCAGGGCGTGACAGCGATCCTGGAGCGCTGACGAGGACGCCCGCCCGGTTCTGCGCCGGGCGGGCAACCCGCGTGCCGGCTCGTTCCGTCCCCTGGGCATGAGGGCGAGCGAGGGGTGGCACTTCGTGACCGGGCGCGACGAGGAGTTCCGCGACTACGTGACCGCCCGGCTGGAGCCGCTGCGCCGGACGGCGTACCTGCTCTGCCGGGACTGGCACACGGCGGACGACCTGGTGTCGATCACGTTGAGCAAGCTCTACCGCAACTGGCGGCGGGCGCTCGGCGCGGACAACCTCGACGCGTACGTCCGAGGGATGCTCACCAACGCGTGGCTGGACGAGCGGCGCCGGCCGTGGCGGCGGGAGCGCAGCACCGACGAGGTGCCGGACCGGGCCGACCTGGCAGCCGGGGAGCCGTCGGTCGGTGAGCGGGAGATGCTGCTGGAGCTGCTGGGCCGGCTCGCGCCGCGCCGACGGGCGGTGGTGGTGCTCCGCTTCTACTGCGACCTGTCGGTCGAGGAGACCGCGCAGATCCTGGGTGTCAGCACCGGAACCGTGAAGAGTCAGGCCGCCCGTGCGCTGGAGACGCTGCGGCTGCTCGCCTCGCACCATTCGGCAGCGGAGAGCGGGAGGCAGAGATGACGTACCGGCAGATCTTCGACGAGGCGATCGGCGATGCGCCGCCGACGACGGTGGACGTGGACGCCCTGGTGGCGCGGGAGGGCCGGCGTCGGCGGCGAACGGTGGGGGCGTACGCCTCGGCGACCGCGGTGCTGGCACTGGCGCTCGGCGTCGGCGTGGTCGTGCAGCCGGGGGCGTCCGGTGGTCCGGCGCCCACCCACTCGGCCGCGTCCGCCGCCGCACGGACCGAGCCGGAGCGCCTGCGCGCGGCGATGCTCGCCGCGTTCCACCGGGAGGCGCCGGACCTGCGGTGGGTGCAGGGCGCGTCGACCGGGGACCGCGAGACCTGGGACGGCCCGGTCACCGACGAGCCGCCGTGGTCGGTGCAGCGGTTGCAGTGGGAGTCCGCGACCGGCTGGTTGGCTGTGGGTGTCGCCGCTCGGGGCGAGGTCCGGTCGTACCTGAACATCAACGTGGGCCGGGTACGCCCCGGCCACACGTCGGGCCCGGACCGGTGCCGCCCCGGCGAGGTCACGTGCCGGTCCTTCACCGGCCCCGGGGGCGAGCTGGTGGTGGCGCACGACGCGGAGGGCAGGAACGTGGCGGGGCCGGTGACCAAGCGCACGGTCCTGCGTACCGTGACCGTCAAGCGGGCCGACGGCGCGTTCGTGTCGGTGCAGACGGTCTCGTCCACCGACCGGCACCTGATGACAGTCGAGGAGATGGCAGCGGTCGCGCTGGACCCGGAGATCCGGCTGGGCTGACGGTGTGTCCCGGTCCGGCCCGCCCACAGGCCGGACCGGGTACCGGCGTCGCCGGGACCGGCCCGGGCCTCATGAAAGACTGAGGTACGTGACGACGATCCCGAACGTGCTCGCCAACCGGTACGCCTCGCCCGAACTGGTCGCCCTCTGGTCACCGGAGGAGAAGGTCCGGATGGAGCGCCGGCTCTGGCTGGCGGTGCTCAAGGCCCAGCGTGATCTCGGCGTGCCGGTGCCGGACGGGGTGGTCGAGGCGTACGAGCGGGTGGTCGACCAGGTCGACCTGGCCTCGATCGCGGCGCGGGAGCGGGTCACCCGGCACGACGTGAAGGCCCGGATCGAGGAGTTCAGCGCGCTCGCCGGGCACGAGCACGTGCACAAGGGGATGACCTCCCGCGACCTCACCGAGAACGTCGAGCAGCTCCAGATCCGCGCCTCGCTGGAGCTGATCCGGGACCGGGTGGTCGCCACGCTGGCCCGGCTGGGCTGGCACGCGGGGGAGTACTCGGCCCTGGTGATGACCGGCCGGTCGCACAACGTCGCCGCGCAGGCCACCACGCTCGGCAAGCGCTTCGCGTCGGCCGCCGAGGAGCTGCTGATCGCGTACGAGCGGCTGGAGGATCTGATCGGCTGGTTCCCGCTGCGGGGGATCAAGGGGCCGGTGGGCACCGCCGCCGACCAGCTCGACCTGTTCGACGGCGACGCCGGCAAGGTGGCCGAGCTGGAGCGCCGGGTGGCCGAGCACCTGGGGTTCAGCCGGGTGCTGGACAGCGTCGGCCAGGTCTACCCGCGTTCGATCGACATGGCGGTCGTCGCCGCGCTGGCCCAGGTGGCCGCCGCGCCGTCGTCGCTGGCGACCACGATCCGGCTGATGGTCGGGCAGGAGCTGGTCACTGAGGGCTTCAAGCCGGGCCAGGTCGGCTCCAGCGCGATGCCGCACAAGATGAACACGCGCTCGTCGGAGCGGGTGAACGGCTTCGCGGTGATCATCCGGGGCTACCTGTCGATGGTCGGCGAGCTGGCCGGTGACCAGTGGAACGAGGGTGACGTCTCCTGCTCGGTGGTGCGCCGGGTAGCGCTGCCTGATGCGTTCTTCGCCGCCGACGGGCTGTTCCAGACGTTCCTCACCGTGCTGGACGAGTTCGGCCCGTACCCGGCGGTGATCAACCGGGAGTTGGAGCGCTTCCTGCCGTTCCTCGCCACCACGAAGATCCTGGTGGCGGCCGTGCGCCGGGGTGTGGGCCGGGAGGTCGCGCACGAGGTGATCAAGGAGCACGCGGTCGCCGTGGCGCTGGCGATGCGGGAGAAGGGCGCGGCCGAGAACGACCTGTTCGACCGCCTGGCCGCCGACGGCCGGCTGGGCCTGACCCGGGCCGAGATCGACACGCTGGTGGCCGACCGCAACGCCTTCGTAGGCGCCGCCACCGACCAGGTCGCCCGCGTGACCGCAAGAATCACCAGGGTCGTGGAGTCCCACCCCCAGGCGGCGGCCTACTCCCCGCCCCCCATCCTCTGACGGCCCTGTTCTTCTGGTCGATCATGAAGTTGGCGGCACTCAAGGAGATCATTCCTGCCGTCAACTTCATGATCGACGCGGCAGGACCAGGCGGTCAGGGGCCGGTGGGGGTTTCGGCCGCGGAACTCAGGTTGGGGGCGCTCGCGGGCTCGGCGATGCCGCCGGGCGCGGAGGCGATCTCCGGCTCGTGAGCGGTCTCGGCCGCGATCGCCGGCTGGTCCGGCGGCATGACGTCCGGCATCTTCGGCGCGACGATCACCGCCGTGCCGTACGCGCAGATCTCCATCCACATCTCGCCGCAGTCGCGGCTGTCGAAGCGCATGCCGATCACCGCGTTCGCGCCCAGGCGGCGCGCCTCCTCGCCGAGGCGGGCCACCGAGTCGGTACGCCACCGGGTCAGGTTGTCCGGCGCCATCGGGTCGTAGGCGCCACCGCGCAGGTTCTTGACCCCCTCGCGATACGGGTTGCGGGTCCTCGCCATCGAGGAGACCACTTCGCCGAGGATCTGGCGGATCTCGTAGCCGGGCAGTTGATCCGTCGTCACGACCAGCACGCTTCCGATGCTGTCAGTCCCCGGCCGGGTGGTTCGCGAGCCGTGTTCAGCTGATCGGATGCTGAAAAACGGCGCGGCGCGGACGGCCGGGCCGCACCCGACCGATCCGCGCCGCATCGGCATCAACCGTCAGACACCGGCCGTCGAGGTGATCCAGGCCCGGTTGTACGCAACACTGCCGTAGTTCTGGATGCTCTGGCCGTCGGCGGTGGAGGCGACGCCGACCTGTCGGCCGTTGTAGAACTGCGGGCCGCCCGAGTCGCCCCGCCACGCGTTGCCGTTGACCCGGGTGCTCCGGATCGCCTGGCCGCCGTACGCGTCGGTGACGCTGGTGCTGGTCACCCGGACGCTGGCGGTCTTGAGCTGGGGCGACGCGCCGCAGCCGCTGTAGCAGGTCATGCCCCAGCCGTAGATGGTGTTGGTCGAGCCGACCGGCGGGTTGCTGCTGGCCAGCGAGACGGCGGAGGTGCTGACCGTGCTGGACAGGCGCAGCAGGGCCAGGTCGTAGCGGGTGTAGGAGGCGCTCACGGTGCGGGTGACGCCGCCCGAGGCGTAGTAGACGCTGCCAACCCGGACGGACATGGTGCCGCTGACGCAGTGCCGGGCGGTGAGCACCCACTGGGGCGCGATGACGCTGCCGGAGCAGGTGAACGAGCCGTTGCTGAAGACGGCGGCGGCCCACGGCGCCGACGAGACGGTGCCGCCGCCGATGATCGGCTGGGGGCCGGCCGGCGCGGCGGTGGCGCCGGAGGCGGTGGCCAGGACGCCGGCCAGCGCGGTGGTCAGCACGGCGAGCAGGGGACGGAGGCGCATGTCGGGGCTCCTTCTGCGCGGACGCCCGGGGTTGCCGGGCAGGGGGTGACACCCGCCGGATGGGGTGGGCCGGCGAGGGACGTCGATCTAACTCATCGACATCTGACGATGCATGCTACGGCCGTGACACCCTCTGTCACAAGGTGCGGATCGAATCGCGCCGATGGCGTGACGCGCGCCGCGTGCCGCGCGGGCGCGCTGTCGGATACCGGTCGAAGGTGGGGTGTTTCGCGGCAGAATGCCTGGTAGGAGGTGGTGCCAGGGGGCGTCCACAAGCACGGAGCGCAACGAATTCGCATCGGCGCCGCAACGAACGGGCAACGGTGCCCGTCCGGTGCCGCCGGTGGGGCCGATCAGTGCCGGAACTGCCCCCGGCCGGTGCGGGCCGGGCGGTATCTGCCAGGTAGGCTGGCTCCGCTCGCCCGATTGTTGGGCCGGCACCCAACTGCGTACACAGTCAGGAGTGCCCAGTGCCTCGCGTCGTAGTCGACGTCATGCTCAAGCCCGAGATCCTCGATCCGCAGGGCCAGGCCGTCGCAAACGCGCTGCCCCGCCTCGGCGTCAGTGACGTCGCCTCGGTTCGGATCGGCAGGCGGATCGAGATCGAGTTCACCGGCGAACCGGACCTGGACCGGGCCCGGGAGATCGCCGACAAGCTGCTGGCCAACCCGGTCATCGAGGACTTCACAGTCCGCGTGGTCACCGCCGACGAGACCGCGGGCGCGCAGTCGTGACCGCCCGGGTCGGTGTGGTCACCTTCCCCGGCTCGCTCGACGACGGGGACGCGGCCCGGGCCGTACGGATCGCCGGCGCCGAGGCGGTCCGGCTCTGGCACGGCGACCCGGACCTGCACGGGGTGGACGCTGTCGTCCTGCCCGGCGGCTTCTCCTACGGCGACTACCTGCGCTGCGGCGCCATCGCCCGGTTCGCACCGGTGATGGAGACGATCGTCCAGGCCGCGCGCGGTGGCCTGCCGGTGCTCGGCATCTGCAACGGCTTCCAGATCCTCTGCGAGGCCCATCTGCTGCCCGGGGCGCTCACCCGCAACCAGCACCTGCACTTCCGCAACCGGGACCAGGTCCTGCGGATCGAGAGCACCGGCACCGCCTGGACGAACACGTTCCAGCCGGGCCAGGAGGTGCTCGTCCCGGTCAAGAACGGCGAGGGCTGCTACGTCGCCGACCCCGCGACGCTCGATCGGCTGGAGGGCGAGGGCCGCGTCGTCGCCCGCTACGTCGGCGGCAACCCCAACGGATCGCAGCGCGACATCGCCGCGATCACCAACGAGGCCGGCAACGTCGTCGGCATCATGCCGCACCCCGAGCACGCGGTGGAGGCGCTCACCGGCCCCTCCCTGGACGGCCTCGGCTTCTTCACCTCGGTGCTCAAGCATCTGGTGGGAGCGCCGGCGTGATGGTGGCCGGGAACATCGGTCGGCCCACCCGCCGCACCGGCGGCGAGCGCAGCAAGGAGACGTCATGACCACCCATCCGGACCCGGCCCTGCGCGAGCCGCAGGGCGTGGTGCCGCAGGCCGGCCCGACCGACGACTGGGCGCTGGGCGTGGACACCGTTCCCCGGGCCGCCGACTCGCCGGAGGAGCTTCAGCCGTACGCCGAGCTGGGCCTCCGCGACGACGAGTACGACCGGATCCGGCACATCCTCGGCCGCCGGCCCACCCAGGCCGAGCTGGCCATGTACTCGATCATGTGGAGCGAGCACTGCTCCTACAAGTCGAGCAAGGTGCACCTGCGCCAGTTCGGCGAGAAGGCGCCGCCGAGTGACCGGCTGCTCGCCGGCATCGGGGAGAACGCCGGCGTGGTCCGGGTCTCCGACGAGCTGGCGGTGACCTTCAAGGTCGAGTCGCACAACCACCCGAGCTTCGTCGAGCCGTACCAGGGCGCGGCGACCGGCGTCGGCGGCATCGTCCGCGACATCCTCGCCATGGGCGCCCGCCCGGTCGCCGTGATGGACCCGCTGCGCTTCGGCGCGGCCGACCACCCGGACACCGCCCGGGTACTGCCCGGCGTGGTCGCCGGCGTCGGCGGCTACGGCAACTGCCTGGGCCTGCCCAACATCGGCGGCGAGGTCGTCTTCGACCCCTGCTACCAGGGCAACCCGCTGGTCAACGCGCTCTGCCTGGGCGTGCTGCCGGTCGACCGGCTGCAGAAGAAGGACGCAACCGGCCCCGGCAACATCGTGGTGCTGATGGGCGCCAAGACCGGCCGCGACGGCATCGGCGGAGTGTCCGTGCTCGCCAGCGCCACCTTCGACGAGGGCAGCGAGCAGCGCCGCCCGTCCGTGCAGGTGGGCGACCCCTTCATGGAGAAGCTGCTCATCGAGGCGTGCCTGGAGCTGTACGACGCCGAACTGGTCGTCGGCATCCAGGACCTCGGCGGCGCCGGCCTGACCTGCGCCCTCACCGAGACCGCCGCCTCCGCCGGCACCGGCATGCGGGTCTGGCTGGAGCGCGTGCCGCTGCGCGAGCCGTCGATGGAGCCGCACGAGATCCTGGCCAGCGAGTCCCAGGAGCGGATGCTGCTCGTCGTCTCGCCGGACAAGCTCGACGCCGTGCTGAAGACCGCCGAGAAGTGGGGCGTCTGGGCCACCGCCATCGGCGAGGTCACCGCGCCGTCGGCGGACGGCCAGCCGGGCCGCCTGGTCGTCACCTGGCGCGACCAGCTCGTGGTGGACGTGCCGCCGGGCTCGCTCGTCGACGACGGCCCGGTGTACGCCCGGCCGATGCGCGAGCCGGCCGACCTGATCCTGCTCCAGGCCGACCGCGCCGAGACGCTGCCCCGGCCGAGCACCCCGGAGGCGCTCCGGGAGACCGTGCTGCGCATGATCGCGTCGCCGAACCTGGCCGACAAGACCTGGGTGACCGAGCAGTACGACAGGTACGTGCTCGGCAACACCGTGCTCGCCCAGCCGGAGGACTCCGGCGTGATCCGGATCGACGAGCGCAGCGGCCTGGGTGTCGCGCTCTCCGTCGACGGCAACGGCCGGTACGCCCGCCTCGACCCGTACCACGGGACGAAGCTGGCGCTGGCCGAGGCGTACCGGAACGTGGCGGTGACCGGCGCGAAGCCGATCGCTGTGACCAACTGCCTGAACTTCGGCTCGCCGGAGGACCCGGGCGTGATGTGGCAGTTCGCCGAGGCCGTGCGCGGCCTGGCGGACGGCTGCCTGGAGCTGGGCATCCCGGTGACCGGCGGCAACGTCAGCTTCTACAACCAGACCGGCGCCGCCGCCATCCACCCGACCCCGGTGGTCGGCGTGCTCGGCGTGCTCGACGACGTCGCCGACCGGGTGCCGATGGGCTTCGTGCCGCGCCCGGCCGGCGACCACGACCAGCTCTTCCTGCTGGGCGAGACGCACGTCGAGCTGTCCGGTTCGGAGTGGGCCTGGGTGACGCACGAGCACCTGGGCGGCATCCCGCCGCAGGTCGACCTGGCCCGCGAGCGGCAGCTCGCCGAACTGCTGGCCGAGGCGGCCCGGGTCGGGCACCTCAGCTCCGCGCACGACCTGTCCGACGGCGGCCTGGCGCAGAGCCTGGTCGAGTCGGCTCTGCGCCGCGGCGTGGGCGCCCGGGTCGTGGTGCCGGAGCACTTCGCCGGTGGCTCGATGCCGTTCGTGTTCCTGTTCAGCGAGTCCGCCGGCCGCGTGCTGGTGTCGGTGCCGCGCGGCCACGAGAAGGCGTTCACCGCCCTCTGCGCCGAGCGCGGCGTGCCGTGGGAGTTCATCGGCGTCACCGACCCGGCCTCCGGCGGGCTGGAGGTGCACGGCCAGTTCCGGATCGGCCTGGACGAGCTGCGCGAGGCGCACACCGGTACGCTCCCGCGCCTGTTCGGTGCCGCCGAGGCGGCCCGGGTGGAGGTGGAGGCGACCCGTACCGGCACGACCACTGTGCTTCCGGCCACCGCGGAGCAGCCGGTCGGCGTGGACCCGGCCGCTGTCGACGCCGAGCCGATCGCCAAGGCCGGCCGGGACACTCCGGCGGCCGACGCCGAGGCGTCCGCACCCGCCGCCGCGGCGGAGCCCGAGGCGTCCGCTGCGGCGTCCGACGAGGCCGAGCCGGCCGAGGGTACGGCGACGCCGGCAGTCGACGGAACCCCGGCCCAGGACGAGTCGGCGCCCGCCGACGGGTCCGACGGTCCGGCTCCCGGTGAGCCGGCGCCGGGTCAGCGCTGAGGCGCTGGCCTTGGCCGTCTTCGCCCAACCCGGCGCCGGTGTCCGGTTCGACTGGGGACTGACCGGGGCGGCGGAACTCGGCCGGGTCTGTGCCGCCCTGGTGGTGGTGGACGTGCTGTCGTTCACCACCGCCGTGGAGGTGGCGGTGAGCCGCGGCATGCGGGTGCACCCGTTCCCGTGGGGCGAGCAGGCCGCCGACTACGCCCGCCGGGTGGGGGCCGTGGCCGCTGTGGGCCGCCGGAAGACGACTGCGGAGCACCAGTGGTCGCTGTCCCCGGCGGCGCTGCGGGCCGCGCCGGTCGTCGCCGACCTGGTGCTGCCGTCACCCAACGGTTCGGCGATCAGCGCCGCTGCGAGCGCCACCGGAGTGCCGGTGGTCGCGGCGTGCCTGCGTAACGCACCCGCCGTCGGGCGCTGGCTGCGCGCCGAGGGGTACGGCTCGAAGGACGCACCCGTGGGCGTGGTGGCGGCCGGGGAGCGCTGGCCCGACGGGTCGCTCCGGCCGTGCGTGGAGGACCAGCTCGGTGCGGCCTGCGTGCTCGACGCGCTCGCCGATGTGCCAGGCGGGCTCTCGGTGGAGGCCGCGATGGCGCTCGCCGCGCTGGCGAGCACGCCGGACGTGCCGGCAGCGGTCCGGGGATGCGTCTCCGGGCGGGAACTCGCCGAGGGCGGCTTCGCCGAGGACGTCACGGTCGCGACCGAGGTGGGCGTCTCCGACGTGGTGCCGGTGCTCCGCCAGGGCTACTTCGCCCCCGCCTGAGCACCGCTTCTGCTCCCGTCCTGCGGGGCCCGCTGACGACTGTGGCCGCCCGCTGTTGGCGGGCGGCCACAGTTCTCACGTCTGGTGTCTGTCAGTCGTCCAGCCAGTCGAGGCGTCGTCCGCTCCGGTCCGCCTGCCCATCCGGGCGGGCGCGACCCGCCTGCGCCGGGTCGTTGGAGTAGCCGTTGTCGTAGCCGCCCCCGCGCTGCTGCGGCGGCTCCTGGCCGTAACCGCCCTGCTGGCCGTAACCGCCCTGCGGGTTCTGACCGTAGCCCTCGCCGTATCCGCCGCCCTGCTGGCCGTAGCCGCCCGCCTGGTGACCGCCGTCGTAGCCGCCACCGGCGTTGCCGTAGCCGCCGGCCGGCGCGTCGCCGTATCCGCCCTGCTGACGAGTGCTGTCGTAGCCACCTGTCGCGCCGCTGTCGTAACCCCCGGCGCCCTTGTCGTAGCCACCCTGGGACCGGCTGTCGTAGCCGCCGGCGGGGTTGTCGTAGCCGCCCGCGGGCGCGTCGCCGTATCCGCCCTGCTGGCGGGTGCTGTCGTAGCCGCCGGCCGGGGCGTCGCCGTAGCCACCGGCGGGGGCGTTGTCGTACCCACCGGCCGGTGCGTCGCCGTAGCCGCCGCCCGCCGCGCGACCGCCGCCGTAGGCCGGGGCGTCGCCGTACCCGCCGGTCGGGTTGTCGCCGTAGCCACCGCCCGCGGCGTTGCCGTAGGCGCCGGTGGGCTCGCCGTATCCGCCCTGCTGGCGGGTGCTGTCGTAGCCGCCGGTCGCGCCGTTGTCGTAGCCGCCCGACGCGGCGCCGTAGCCACCGGCCGCGCCGTAACCGTCGCCCTGCTCCGGGCCACGGCCGTACGGGGCCGAGCCGGCCTGGTCGTAGCCGCCGCGGTCCTGCTCCGGCTGGTAGGTGCTGGTCGGGTACGGGTCGGCCGCCGGCGCGTACTGCGTGCTGTCACCGGTGTAGCGGCCGGTGGGCTCGTCGAAGCGCTCGTTGCCGTAGCCGCCGCCCTGGGCCGCGTAGCCGGCCGCCCCAGCAGCGGCACCTGCGGCGTAGTCCGGGTTGCCGTAGCCGGCACCGGAGGAGGGTCCGTTGCCGTAGCCGCCGCCCGAGGAGGGCGCGTTGCCGTAGCCGCCCGCGCCGCCGTAACCGCCCTGGCCCGCTGCGTCGTCGCCGTAGCCGTAGCCGCCCTGGCCGCCGCCCGCGCCGTACGCCGGGCCGGGCGGCGCGCCGTACGGGTCCGGCGGGACGTCGTCCACGACCGGCCGCTGGAGCATGGTGGGGGCGTCGCTGATCGAGGGGCCGCCGACCATCGTCGCGGCCGGGGCGCCCATGCCGTTCACCACGCGGGTCTGGTCGTCGGTGCCGTGGTACGCGCCCCGGGCCGCCGGGATCGCACCGGCCGCGCCGGGACCACCCGGACCGGCCGGCCCACCCGGACCGTCGCCGTCACCGTCGTCGCCCTCGTTCTTGCGGCGCATGTAGAGCAGCACGATGGTGCCCACGCCGACGGCGACGAACAGGCCGCCGAGCAGGATGAGCAGCCAGGAGCCGAAGCCGCCGGAGTCCTCGTTCGCGGCCGGCTGCTGCGCGGCGGGCGCCTCGGCCGACGGGGTGTCGGTCGCCTCCTCGTCGAGCGGCTCCTCGGACGGCGGGGCGGACTCACTCGCCGACGGGGTGGCGCTCGGGCTCGCCGACGCCTTCACCTGGATGCTGAGCCGGACGCCGGTGACCGACTGGCCGGCGTTCGCGTTGATCGACCGGGCGACCGGCGAGGCGCCGTCGGTGGAGGCGCCGAGGTCGATCCGGCCGGGCGCGATCGGGTTGGACTCGGAGCCGCTGAAGCTGAAGTTGCCGTTACCACTGGTGTTGGTGCGGCGTTCCTTGCCCGCGCTGTCGCGGAGCATGACGAGGGCGCCCTCGATCGGATCGCCGTCGGCGTTGACCACCTTGCCCGAGACCGTCTTGACGGTCTGCGGCTGCTGCGGCGTGGGCGGGGCGGCAGCCCTCACGGTTACCCGGAGCGGACGCTCGCTGCCGCCCACCTTGATCGTCGCCTGCCCGTTACCCGCAGGTGCGTCAGGGGTTGCCGACAGAGTGAGCTGGACATCCTTTTCCTGCTCGCCATTGAAGGCGATTGGACCGCAGCCGCCGCAATTGACGCCGTCGGGAAGGTTGACTACGTCAATGTCGGCAGACGTCTCACCGTTGCCCAAACGCACCTTGACCGTGACCGGACTGCCTTGACCGGCATTCACCGTCACGGAGTTGGTGGCGGTGACGATCTGTGCTGCGAAGGCGGGAGCTGCGGGGACGGTGAGCAGGGCGCCGAAGACCAGCGCTACGACCACACCGGCCCGCTGCTTCCAGGCACGTCGGTGTGTTGACACGTCCACCGCCTTCCGGGTCTGATCCCCCCGTCGGCCGCTCGGCCGAGGTTGATCACTCACGGTACGAATAACGCCGTCGGCAACTATGCCTTGTCTGACCGGATCATCTCTACCCAGGGCCGCCGTCGGGCGGCCTTCTGCCGGGTCGTATCGTCCCGTCGTGTCCTCTCCGCACGCTTATTCCGAAGCGGTACGCGCCGCACTGGTGGCGCTGGACGAGGGGCGTACGCCCGAACGGCCGGTGCTCCGGGAGGCGGTCCGGACGCTCTTGGCTGCCCTCGCGGATCGCGCCCCCGGCCGATCGGTGGAGGTGCGCGTCCCACCCTACGGTGCGGTCCAGTGCGTGAGTGGTCCACGACACACCCGTGGTACGCCGCCGAACGTGGTGGAGATGGACCCGCCGACCTGGCTGGCGGTCGCCACCGGGCGCCAGGGATGGGCGGAAACGGTCACCGAGGGTCGCATCCGGGTTTCCGGGAACCGGGCTGACCTCTCCCCGTACCTCCCGATTTAGGCGTCGAGCAGGGCAAACTCTGCTCACGCTGAGCAGACGCTTCGTGACTGTCGGTGTCGACTGCTGGTCGCGTACACTGAGAGCCGACGACGGTCCCGGCCCATGCGTGCGGAGCTGCCCCCCTGACTCCGCCAGGCCAGTCCAGACCCCACTGCGAGGGAGCGGCAGGTGCCCCGAGGCGATGGCCGGCTGAGCCACGACCTTGACCCCCAGCGACCCGGCCCACAGGACGCGTGCGGCGTCTTCGGCGTCTGGGCGCCGGGTGAAGAGGTCGCCAACCTCACCTACTTCGGGCTCTACGCCCTCCAGCACCGCGGTCAGGAGGCCGCGGGCATCGCGGTGAGTGACGGCTCCGGTGTCGTGGTCTACAAGGATCTCGGCCTGGTCGCCCAGGTGTTCGACGAGCCGACGCTGGCGAGCCTGCGCGGGCACGTCGCGATCGGGCACGCGCGCTACTCCACCACCGGCGGCTCGACCTGGGAGAACGCCCAGCCGACCATCCGTGCCACGACCGCCGGCACCACGATCGCGCTGGCGCACAACGGCAACCTGGTCAACACCGCCGAGTTGCAGCGCGAGGCCGCCGTGCGAGGGCTCGACTCGGACGGCTCGACGAACGACACCTCGCTGGTCACCATGCTGCTGGCGAGCCGGCCCGACCTGTCGGTCGAGGCGGCCGCGCTGGAGGTGCTGCCGCAGCTGCGCGGCGCGTTCAGCTTCGTCTTCATGGACGAGTCGACGCTCTACGCGGCGCGCGACGCGCACGGCGTACGCCCGCTGGTGCTCGGCCGGCTCGAACGCGGCTGGGTGGTGGCGAGCGAGACCGCCGCGCTGGACATCGTCGGCGCGAGCGTGGTGCGCGAGGTCGAGCCGGGCGAGCTGATCGCCATCGACGAGAACGGGCTGCGTTCCAGCCGGTTCGCCTCGCCCGAGCCCAAGGGCTGTCTCTTCGAGTACGTGTACATCGCCCGGCCGGACGCCACCATCGCCGGCCGCAACGTGCACGCCGCGCGGGTGCAGATCGGCCGCCAGCTCGCCAAGGAGCATCCGGTCGAGGCCGACCTGGTGATCCCGGTGCCGGAGTCCGGCACGCCGGCCGCGATCGGCTACGCCGAGGAATCAGGCATCACGTACGGCCAGGGCCTGATGAAGAACCCGTACGTCGGTCGCACGTTCATCCAGCCCTCGCAGACGCTGCGCGCGCTCGGCGTCCGGCTGAAGCTGAACCCGCTGCGGCAGAACGTACGCGGCAAGCGCCTGGTGGTGGTGGACGACTCGATCGTGCGGGGCACCACCCAGCGGGCGATCGTCCGGCTGCTGCGCGAGGCGGGCGCGCTGGAGGTCCACGTCCGGATCTCCTCGCCGCCGGTGAGCTGGCCCTGCTTCTACGGCATCGACTTCGCCACCCGCGCCGAGCTGCTCGCGAACGGGCTCGACAACGACGGCATCCGGCGGTCCATCGGCGCCGACTCGCTCGGTTACGTATCGCTGCCCGGTCTCATCGCCGCGACCGAGCAGCCGAAGAGCCGGCTCTGCCGGGCGTGCTTCGATGGGGAGTACCCGATCGAACTGCCGGCCGGGAACCTGATCGGCAAGCACGTGCTCGAAGGAGTGGGACGCCGGGTCGCCGCCGAGGCGGCCGGGCCGACCGGTCCGCTCGTCGCCACACCGACCCACCACCCGTAGCACCACCGACGCGGGTCCGGCCGCTCCGGGCCCGCGGGAACCACAAAGGGGAGAACCGTGACGCACGTGTCCGAGCGCAGCGGCGCAGGATCCAGCCCGACGGGCGCCGGCGGCGACCGCCAGCCCTGGTCGGCGGGTTCCGGCCGGACGCAGCGCAAACGCTCGGTCTCGTACGCCGACGCCGGGGTGTCGATCGAGGCGGGCGACCGCGCGGTCGAGCTGCTCAAGTCGAAGGTCAAGGAGACCCGGCGCCCCGAGGTCATGGGTGACCTGGGCGGCTTCGCCGGCCTGTTCCGGCTGGACACGAAGAAGTACAAGAACCCGATCCTGGCCTCCTCGACCGACGGCGTGGGCACCAAGCTGGTGATCGCCCAGCAGCTCGACATCCACGACACGGTCGGCATCGACCTGGTCGCCATGGTCGTCGACGACCTGGTGGCCTGCGGCGCCGAGCCGCTGTTCCTGCTCGACTACATCGCCACCGGCGAGGTCGTGCCGGACAAGGTCGCCGAGATCGGCGCGGGCATCGCGGACGGCTGCCGGTACGCCGGCTGCGCGCTGCTGGGTGGCGAGACCGCCGAGCACCCGGGCGTGCTGCGCCCCGACGAGTACGACATCTCGGCCACCGGCGTCGGCGTGGTGGAGGAGAGCGAGATCCTCAGCCCGGAGCGGGTCGAGGTGGGCGACGTGGTGATCGCCATGCGCTCGTCCGGCCTGCACTCGAACGGCTACTCCCTGGTCCGGCACGTGCTGCTCGGCGCCGGCCGGATGCGGCTGGACGTGGTGATCGACGACTTCGGCCGTCAGCGGACGCTCGGCGAGGAGCTGCTCACCCCGACCAAGGTCTACGCACAGGACTGCCTCAAGCTGATCGCCGAGGCCGAGGTGCGGGCGCTGGCCCACGTCACCGGCGGCGGCATCCCCGGCAATCTGGTCCGGGTGCTGCCCGAGCACGTCGACGCCGTGGTGAACCGCTCCACCTGGAAGCCGCAGCCGATCTTCGACCTGATCCAGTCCAAGGGCCGGATCGAGGACCCGGAGATGGAGGCGACCTTCAACATGGGCGTCGGCATGTTCGCGATCGTCTCCGCCGAGGACGCCGACCGCGCGCTGGCCACCCTGACCGGCCGGGGTGTGGACGCCTGGCAGGCCGGCGAGATCATCGAGGGGTCCGGCAACGTGCAGATGGTCGGGCAGCACACCCGAGGCTGATCACCCTGCGCCGATCGGCCGGGCACGTGATCGGGGGTTCACCCGAGCGGTCGCCGCGGCCTAGCCTGGAGGTTCGGTTTTCAGGCAGGCGGGGGAGGTGCTGATGGCTGCGCGCACGCCCGGAGGGATGCGGGGCATCTCTGCCGTCCCGTCGTACGTGGTGATGCAGCCGACGACGCTGTGCAACCTCGACTGCGCCTACTGCTACCTCCCCTTCCGGGCGGTCGACAGGCGGATGCCGGTGGCCGTCGCCGAGGCGGTGGCGGCGTCGGTGAACCCGTGGGCGGCGGGCGGTCGATTCTCCGTGGTCTGGCACGGCGGGGAGCCGCTCGCTGCGGGCCGGGAGCACCTGGCCGCGCTGCTGGCGCCGTTCGGGCCCGACGTCGAGCACCACGTGCAGACGAACGCCACCCTGATCGACGACGCCTGGTGCGCGTTCTTCGCCGAGCACCGGGTGCGGGTCAGCATCAGCGTGGACGGGCCGCGGGCGCGCAACGGCGAGCGGGTCACCCGGGGCGGGCGGCCCGCGTACGACCGGATCGTGGCGGGTGTGGCGGCGCTGCGCCGCCACGGCCTGCCGTTCTCGGCGCTCGCGGTGGTCTCGCGGCCGGAACCGGGCCTGGCGACCGAGCTGTACGACTACTTCCTCGACCTGGGCTGCGACGTGCTCGGCGTCAACATCGAGGAGACCGAGGGCGTCAACACCCGGACGAACGCGCGCGACGAGGGCGCGGTCACCGGGTTCTGGGCCGAACTGGTGGCGGCCTGGCGCCGGGATCCCCGGATCCACCTGCGTGAGGTGGAGTGGTCGCTGCGGTACGCGGGCGCGGTCCTGGCCGGCACCGCCGACGACCTGCTACCCCGGAGCCTCGACCCGATCCCGACGGTCGGGCACGACGGCTCGGTGGTGGTGCTCTCGCCGGAGCTGGCCGGCTTCACCGACCCCCGGTACGGCGACTTCGCCAGCGGGAACGTGCTGACCACGCCGCTGGGCGACATCCTCGCGGGCGCGGCCGGTACGCCGTGGGTGGGCGAGTTCCTCACCGGCGTGGAGGCGTGCCGGGCGTCCTGCGCGTACTTCGGGTTCTGTGGCGGCGGGCACGCCGCCAACCGCTACTTCGAGCTGGGGCGTTTCGACGGTACGGAGACCGAGCACTGCCGTAACAGCAAGATCCGCCTACTGGAGGGAGTGTTGGAGCATGCCCGAGACCATCAGTGACACCGACCGGGAGGCGGTCGCCGACCGGGTGCGGGACGCCGCTGCGGGGCTTACCGCTCTGCTTCGGGAGGCGGAGGCGGCGCGGCTGCTGCGGGCGGAGGTGTCGGGCGGCGACGGCGCCGACGCGGTGTGCGCGTGGAACCATTTCGAGAACATCCCGACGTTCTACAACTGGAACAACCGGCCACGCTGAGGGAACGGTTCCGCGATCAAGGACCTGCCGGCGCGTCGGAGCGGGCGCCCCGGAGCGCCGGCAGGTCCCTGATCGTCGGTCGTACGCCGGCTCAGCAGAGCACATGCGTGAGCACGCGGGGGTTACCGCGTGCTCAGATGTGACCGGAGGTCAGCGGGTCGGACGAGCCCAGGTGTCCGGGTCGTCGTCCGCGTGGTCCTCGTCATCGTCGTCGACATACTCTTTGTAGTCGTCGTCGAAGTTGTGCTCAGACTTTCCACTACCCGCCAGTTCGCGCTGCAAGGCGGTTAGGTCGGTGTTCGGGGAGTGGTACTTCAACTCCCGGGCCACCTTCGTCTGCTTGGCCTTAGCACGGCCGCGCCCCATGGCTCGACCCCCTCGCACAGAATGCGGGGCAGCCCGAAGGCGGGCCCCGATGACGTCAGGCATCTCTCGTGGCTCTTACGGTACATGGGGATGCCATCGTTCGGCACCTCGGGTCACCGTCGACCGGACCTGCGCGTCGCAGTGGTCCAGCCGTCACAAAGTGTACCGGGTAAGGGGTAAGCCCCGGGGCTGGCCATGACACCGGACATACCGGTACTAACGAGCCCGAGAATCAGCTTAACGCGCGCCGCCTCCGGGGGTGGAGCGCCGCCCCGCCCCCGGAGGTGAGCTTCACCGCAGATGGATCGTGCGCAGCCGGCCGACCTCGGCCATCCGCCGCTCGGCGAGCCGGTCCGCGGCGACCGCCGGCGGCACGCCCTCGTCGTCGGCGAGCTGGAGGATCTGCCGGGTGGTGTCGAAGATCCGGGTCGCGCGCAGCTTGGCCCGGTCGAAGTTGAAGCCCTCGATCTCGTCGGCCACCTGGATCACGCCACCGGCGTTCACCACGTAGTCCGGCGTGTAGAGGATGCCCCGATCCGCGAGCACCTTCTCGATGCCCGGGTGGGCGAGCTGGTTGTTCGCCGCCCCGGTGACCACCTTCGCCCGCAGCACCGGCACGGTGTCGTCGTTCAGCGCGCCGCCGAGCGCGCACGGGGCGTACACGTCGATGTCGGAGGTGACCAGCGCCTCGGTGTCGTCGACCAGGGTGACCTGCGGGTGGGTGGTGCGTGCCCACTCCAGGGCGCGCGGGCTGACGTCGGTCGCCACGACCTCGGCGCCGTCGTCGAGCAGGTGGGCGGTCAGGTACTTGCCGACCTTGCCCAGCCCGGCCACGCCGACCCGGCGCCCGGCCAGCGTCGGGCTGCCCCAGACGTGCTCGGCGGCGGCCCGCATGCCCTGGAACACGCCCCAGGCGGTGAGGATCGAGGAGTCGCCCGCGCCGCCGTGCTCCACGCTGCGGCCGGTCACGTAGCGGGTCTCCCGGGCGATCACGTCCATGTCCGCCACGTAGGTGCCCACGTCGCAGGCGGTGTAGTAGCGGCCGTTCAGCGACTCGACGAAGCGGCCGTACGCGCGCAGCAGCGCCTCGCTCTTGATCTGCTCGGGGTCACCCCAGATGACCGCCTTGCCGCCACCGAGGTCGAGGTTCGCCAGGGCGTTCTTGTAGGCCATGCCGCGGGAGAGGTCGAGCACGTCGGCGAGGGCCTCGGCCTCGCTGGCGTACGGGTAGAACCGGGTGCCGCCGAGCGCGGGGCCCAGCGCGGTCGAGTAGATCCCGATGATCGCCTTCAGGCCGGACTGCTTGTCCTGGCAGAACACGACCTGCTCATGCCCCGTGGAGACGGGGTCGTCGGTACTGGCGAATACGCCCATGGCTGACTCCTGTGTCGGTGTGCGCCCTTGTGGGGCGCGGAACCCGGGTGGCACGCCGGCGGGATGCTGCCGGTGTCGTTGAGCCTAATATCGGCCCGAACCGTACTGTCGCGCATGTCACGCCACGGGCCCGAGGGCGGCGACGGGCGGTCCCGTCTCGTGGGAGGATCGCGCCGTGCCGTCGCTCTTCGCTTCATACCTGCGCGTGTACGAGCCGCTGACCGCCTTCGACCGGGACCGGCAGTCGTACTGGCGCCGGTACGTCAGCGAGGGCCGCGCGATCGCCCCGCTGGAGGGACCGGTACGGCAGCGGACGGCGGTGATCGAGGCGCTCGGCGCCGGCTGGACCCGGCTGCCCGACCTGCCCGACGAGGCGTACGTCCTGGAGTCCGACGACGCGCTGCTGGTCTGCCCCTGGAACCTGCGTATCCGGGTCGCCGAGGCGGCGCTGAGCGCCCGCGACGGCGTGCCCTCGGTGCTGGCCGACGCGTTCGTGCCGCCGGTGCTCGCCGGGCAGGCCAAGGCCGTGGTGGAGGACTGGCGCAGCGGCGCCCGGGTGCTGGAGCACGGGGTGCCCCGGGTGCACGAGCAGATCGCCACCTGGGGCGTGCCCCTGCGCTGGTTCGTGCTGTTCGAGGCCGGCGAGCGGCACCTGGTCACCGAGCCGGAGCGGCGGGCGCTGCGCTACCGCACCGAGATCTCCAAGGCGCGCCGCCGGGCGTCCCGGGCGCTGTCGGTGCTGCGCAAGTCGATCGGCGAGGCGCCCATCACCGAGGCGGTCGAGGAGGCGGCCCGGTGGCTGGAGGAGTTCCACCCGCGCTCGGTGGTCGAGCTGGACTACGGCGGCCTGGTGCAACTGCTGCCGGACGAGACGCTCGAAGCCGACGACTCGACCGAGCTGGTGGCCACCGGACTGTCCGGACTGGGTCGGGGCGAGGCCGAGGAGGCGTCCGCCGCGTACGACAAGCTGGTCGCCCGCTGGCGCGCGGTGCAGCTGCTCGAACGGTGCAACTGACGCCCGGTTTGCCCTGCTAAGTGGCCTTGGACACGAGAGTGTCTCGTAGTTGATGCGTCACGAACCGTGATCATGAGTCCGAATAAGGTAGTTTCTGCGGCATAAAAGTCGTAAAAATCGGGCATGCTTCATCCGTCCGTCTAGGGACCTTCAGCCGTTCGGCCCATGTCGGACATCGGGGACTAGCCGGACCATGGGAGACGCGTCGGCCGGCGGGACCCCGGCCGATGTCTATACATGTGGAGGAGTGACCCCGATGGCATCGCGAACGCACGAACCTGAGCCGCTACTCACACCGGCCGAGGTGGCGTCGATGTTCCGTGTCGACCCGAAGACGGTGACCCGGTGGGCCAAGGCTGGCAAGCTCAGTGCCATCCGGACCCTGGGCGGCCATCGCCGCTACCGCGAGTCGGAGGTTCGGGCCCTGCTGCAGGGGCAGATCCCCCAGCAGCGCCAGGGAGACTGACGAACCGGCGTTCTCCGGCGTTCCGATCAAGGGCGGTGCCGTCGCGGCGCCGCCCTTGATCGTGTCCGGGCTCAGTCGCGCCCCGGACCGTCCAGCACGATCCGCAGCCCCACAGTGCCGCGCTCACCCCGGCGCAGTCGGCTGCCCAGCAGGCTCAGCCGCCCGATCAGCCGGTACTTCTGCTTGAGCAGCCCTCGGACCCGGTTCGTGCTCTCCGGGTCGGCGATCGTCGCGTGACCCGGCACCGCCTCGCCGTGCGGCCGGCCGCGCACGTCGCACGGGGCCACCGTCACCCGGCCGTCGCGCCTGATGCGCTTCACCTTGCCGGAGTCGGCCACCGTCCACACCGCCAGCCCGTCGCCGTCGCGTACCGCCCACACCGGAGTCGGCACCGCCCGGCCGTCCTTGCGGAACGTGGTGAGCAGGACGTACTTCTCCGCCGCCAGGCGGTCCAGGTCGGTCACGCCGCCAAGGATACGGCGGCGACGGAGCCGCCGACCCCCGGATAGCGTTGCGGGCATGACCGGGGAACCCGAGATCGGCGACGTGTTCGGCGAGATGATCCGCGACGCGTACGCGGTCGCCACCGGGATCGGACCGCGCCCGATGGCCGGCGGTCGCCTGCCCCGCCCGGTCATCGAGATCATCGAGCGCGACGACGGGCTGGTCAACGGCGCGCCCGCCGAGCACTACCTGAACCCGCCGCAGCGGTGGCAGCCGCACGACCATCGGGCCGTGGACCGGGTACGCGGGCACGTGCTCGACGTCGGCGTCGGCGCCGGCCGGATCGCGCTGCACCTCCAGGACCGGGGCGTACCGGTCACCGGACTGGACACCTCGCTCGGGGCGCTGCGGGTCAGCCGCCACCGGGGCGTACGCGACCTGGTGCACGGCACAGTCGACGAGCACGCCGCCGACGGCCGCCGGTACGACACGTTCCTGCTGCTCGGCAACAACCTGGGACTGTTCGAGGGGCGGGAACGCGCCCCGGCGATGCTCGCGGCGCTCGCCGCGCTGGCCCGTCCCGGCGCCCGGGTGATCGCCCACGGCACCGACCCGTACGGGACCACCGACCCGGTGCACACCGCCTACCACGAGCGCAACCGCCGGCGGGGCCGGATCGGCGGGCAACTACGGCTGCGGCTGCGCTACCGGCTGCTCGGCACCGACTGGTTCGACTACCTGGTCTGCTCGCCCGAGGAGTTCGCCGAGCTGGTCCACGGCTCACAGTGGCGACTGACCGACGTGGACGACACCGACCACCCCTACTACCTCGCCACCTTGGAGCTGCGGCGTTAGGAAGGGCCCCTTTCAAGCGCCTAGGCGTTAAGAAGGGGCCCTTCCTTACGTGCTCAGACCTGGACGGTGGGGGTGGTCTGCTCCGGGGGCAGCCCGCCGTCGCCGTCGACCACCTCGTCCGGCGTGCCGTCCTCGTCGATGTCCACCATGGTGATGTCCACCTTGCCGTCACCGTCGGTGTCGAACTGGAACAGGTCGGCCTTGCCGTCGCCGTCGGTGTCCACCACCCAGACGTCGGTCTTGCCGTCGTTGTTGGTGTCCGCACGGAGCAGGTCCACCCGCTCGTCGCCGCGGGTCTCGACCGTCTCGGTGCTCTCCGCGCTCTCCGGTGCCTGGCTCATCTCGTTCCTTCCTTCGGCGTTGAGGGCCGTCCTTACCCCGTCCGCTCCGCCCCCACGCATCCCGGCGGCCCGGCCATGCATAGGGTCGCATGCAGGAACGAGCGAGCGGACGGGCCCGGCGGCGGAGACCCCGCGCGCCCCCGCCGCGGCGAGGGGACGTCGATGAGTGGTCGTTTTGTGGTCGTCGGGGCCGGCACCATGGGCCTCGGCATCGCGTACGTGGCGGCCGGCGCCGGGTACGCGGTCGAACTGGTCGAGGTCGACCCCGCCCGGGGCGCCGAGGCCCTGCGCCGGCTCGGCGAGCTGTGGGACCGGGGCGTGCAGCGCGGCAAGCTGACCGAGGAGGCCGCCACCGCCAACCGTGAGCGCGTCACGCTCCGGGCCGGGCTCGCCGAGGTGGCCGAGGGCGCCGACGTGATCGTGGAGGCGGTGCCCGAGCGGCTCGACCTCAAGCGTGCCGTCCTGCGCGAGGCGGAGAGCCGCCGGCCGGCGCTGCTGGGCAGCAACACCTCCAGCATCCCGATCGCCGAACTGGCCGCCGGGCTGGACCGCCCCGCCGACTTCGTCGGGTTGCACTTCTTCAATCCGGTGTGGGCGATGGCGCTGCTCGAGGTCGTGGTCGGCCCGGCCACCGCGCCGGAGACGACCGAGGCGGCCGTCGCGCTCGCCGCCCGGCTCGGCAAGGACCCCGTCGTCGTACGCGACATGCCCGGCTTCGCCACCTCCCGGCTGGGCGTCACGCTCGGCCTGGAGGCGATCCGGATGGTGGCCGACGAGGTGGCGAGCCCGGCCGACATCGACAAGGCGATGGTGCTCGGCTACCGGCACCCGATCGGCCCGCTGGAGCTGACCGACCTGGTCGGCCTGGACGTGCGGCTCGACATCGCGCGCACGCTCCAGGCCGCGTACGGGGACCGCTTCGCGCCGCCGCCGCTGCTCGTCGAGATGGTGGCCGCCGGGAAGCTGGGCAAGAAGTCGGGGCAGGGCTTCTACACGTGGAAGGACGGCGTGAAGCAATGAGCGGGCTGCGGATCGAGGAGCTGCCGGACCGGCTCGTGGTCACGCTGGACCGGCCGGAGAAGCGCAACGCCATCGACGCCGACCTGGTGGGTGAGCTGCACGCGGTCTGCGCCGACCTGGAGGCGCGTCCCCGGCTGCTGCTGCTCACCGGCGGGACGGCGGGCATCTTCGCCGGGGGCGCCGACATCGCCCAGCTCCGGGAGCGTGGCCGGCTGGACGCGCTGGCCGCCATCAACCAGGGCGTCTTCGCCCGCATCCGGGCGCTGCCGATGCCCACCGTGGCCGCAGTCGACGGGCCGGCGCTGGGCGGCGGCGCCGAGCTGGCGTACGCCTGCGATCTCCGGGTGTGCACGGACCGAGCGGTGTTCGGCCAGCCCGAGGTGCGGCTGGGCATCCTGGCCGGCGCGGGCGCGACCTACCGGCTGCCGGCGTTGATCGGTGAGGCCCGGGCCAAGGAACTGCTGTTCACCGGCAGGCGGGTGGACGCCGAGGAGGCGCTGCGGATCGGGCTGGTGAACCGGGTGGTGGCCGACCCGGCGGAGCTGCTGCCCACCGCGCACGGCCTGCTCGACGAGATGGCGAAGGGCTCCGCGCTGGCGCTGCGGCTGACCAAGATGGCGGTGGACGCCCCGGCGGCCGCGCACCCGCAGCTGGACCTGCTGAGCCAGGCGGTGCTCTTCGAGGACGAGGAGAAGCACCGGCGGATGACGGAGTTCCTGGACCGGTGCCGGCCCCGCTGAGCCCGGGAGAGACGACGAGGGCCGCACCGGTGTCCCCGGTGCGGCCCTTCGCGTCGGTACGCGTCAGTGCTTGATGTCGACTCCCGCGTCGTCCAGCGCGGTGATCGCCGGCGCGGACTCGGCGAAGCCGATGAGCAGCAGCGCCTCCGGGCCGAACGCCTTGATCTCCTTGGCGGTGCCGCTGAAGTCGACAGGCGTCTTCGGGTCGGCCGGCGGCTCGTAGGTCAGCAGCTTGATCCGGTCCGCGCCGATCCCGGCCTTCTCCAGCTCCGAGCGGACGTTCTCCTGGAGGCCCTCGCCGTACGAGTCCTTACGGGCCAGGATCGCGATCTTGCGCGGCCCGTCCCGGAGCATCACGTCGGCCAGCGCGCGGCCCTGGAGGCTGTCCGGCGGCGCGGTACGGAAGTAGAGGCCCTTGTCGTCCACAGCGCTCAGCCCCGCGTCGGTGTTCGACGGGGAGAACAGGATCCGGCCGGCGGCCACCACGTCCGGCAGTACGGCCCGGGAGATGCCGGAGCCGCCCGCGCCGATGATGACCTGGACGCCCTTGCTGACGTGCGAGGCGACGGTGGCCTTGGCGACCTCCGGGTTGGTGCCGTCGTCGCCCTCGATCCACTTCACCGGCTCGCCGAGCACACCACCTGCGGCGTTGACCTCACGGATCGCGAGCGCCGCGCCGGCCGCCAGCGGCGGGTTCGCCAGCGCCAGGTCACCGGTCTTCGGCAGCAGCCCGCCGAGGACCAGCGGGGCGTCCTTCGCCTTGCCGTCGCGCGGCTTGCGCCCGCGCGGCGGGGCCTTCGTGCTCGCCCCCGACTCCTCACCGGCGCCGACGAACTCGGTCTTGCTGTCGTCGATCTTCTGGTTGTCGAAGTGCATGGTGCCGTAGCTCGCGGTGGCCGGCTCGCCGGTGTCGGTGAACCCGGCGCGGGTCAGCGACACGCCCCGGTACTCGATGTCCCGGCCCGCGCGGGCGAGCTGGAGGCAGGCCGTCACGTCGTCGCAGCGTTCACCGCCGGTGGTCACCCCGACGATCTGCTTGGCGATCTCGGCCGGAGCGGTGGTGCCGGCGAGCTGGGCGGCCAGCGCGCTGATCACCACCGCGTCGTACGACTCGGCGGAGTAGAGGAAGTCACCCAGCTTCGGGTCTACGGCGAGTAGTCGCTCCTTGAAGCTCTCGGCAAGCGGAGTGAGGGGCGTGGTGCCCTTCATCCCGTTCACCAGGTCCGCGCGGTCCTTGAGTTCCGCGGCGTACGAATTGAGCATGTTGCCGTCGGTGCCGTAGAGGCGTACCTGGGTGGCAGGCGTTTCCTCCGGCTCGTCGCTCCCGCAGGCGCTCGTGGCGAGCAGAAGCGCCGCGCAGGCCATGGACAGGGCCGCGCGCGACGTGCGTGTTCTCAGCATGGTCGTCCTTCCTCCGGCGAAGGTCCGCTGCGCACCTTAGCGTGCTCGCGCGGCATGCGGGACTGTGGAGTCGGCTCCGTCGGCACCCCGACTGCGGGTATCACTCTGCGTGGTCGACGAGCCGTTTCCGGGTCACGGCTTGACCCCCGGCGATACTGTTCCGCGGGTGAACGACGAAGCACAGCAGACGCTCGACGACGCGACCGCCGTGCTCCGTTCCGCCCTCGCCGGTGACGGCGCCGGCGTGGTGGGCACGTTCGACGCGGTGGTGGACCGCTCCGGCCTCGCCGGGGCGTACGGAGTGGCGTGGTGCCTCGCCGCCACCATGCTCGGCGACGACACCCCGGGCGGCGGCGCCGCCCTCGACTTCCCCGGCATCGACCAGGCCGACTACGACACCCGCTGGGTGGCCCGCTTCGTCAGCGCGTGCGCCAACGACGACGCGGACACCGGCGAGGCGCTGTTCGGGGCGGCGGCCGCCGACGGGCTGCTGCCCGACTGCCTGCTCACGCTCGCCGGGTCGACCATCGCCACGCTGCGCAGCCGGTCGGACTGAGCCCGGCGCGCGGCCCGGCCCCCCGGCTGTGGTAGCTCTGGGTGCATGTCCGAGGCGATGCTCAGCAAGGTGCGCAAGCTGCTCGCCCAGGCCGAGGACCCGGCCTGCACGCCCGCCGAGTCGGCCGCCTTCATGGCCAAGGCCACCGAGCTGATCGCCCGCTACGGCGTCGACCGGGCGCTGCTCGCCGCCCGCGACCCGGCCGCCGACCCGGTCGGTGACCGGACCGTCGACGTGATCGCGCCGTACGCCCGGGACAAGGCCGGCCTGCTCGCGGCGGTCGCCGAACCGCTGCGGTGCCGATGCGTACGCCGCCGGCAGGGCAACGGCTTCGTCATGCACCTGTTCGGCTTCGCCAGCGACCTGGAACGGGTCGAGCTGCTGTTCACCTCGCTGCTGGTGCAGGCCGCGCACGGGCTCGCCGGTGCTGCCGTACCGGCCGGGGAGCACCCGGCGGCGTTCCGGCGTACCTGGCTGGCCGGGTTCGCGTACGTCGTCGCGGAACGACTGCGCGCGGCCGAGAGCAAGGCAGTGGCGGAGTCGGGTGGAACCTCCACGGCTCTGGTGCTCGCCGACCGCTCCGATCGGGTCCAGCGCCGGGTCGCCGAGGCGTACCCCCGGTTGCGCACCGCCCCGCGACGGCGGCTGGCGGGCGGTGGCTTCGGTTCCGGCGCGGACGCCGGCCGCCGGGCCGACCTCGGTGGCACCGGCGTGGCCGGGACCGGCGCGGCGCCCGGTATCGCCGGCTGACGGGCTGCTGTCCGGTCGGTGCGGGTCAGGCGCTGGTGCGGGCGACGGTCGCCAGGTAGCGGCAGAGCAGTTCGTGCCAGCCCGCGGTGAGCGCCTCGCGGTAGCCCTCGGCCGCCGTGCCGTGCCTGTCGAAGTAGCGGTGCTCGACGTCCACCCGGGTCCGCTCCGGACCGTCGGCGTGGAACAGGACCTCCACCTCGCTGGCCCGCGCCGGATCCGGCACCGGCACCCGGTCCGGGCCGATCTGCCAGGTGAACACCAGGCGCCGGGGCGGATCCCAGGTCAGCACGCGGCCCCAGTCGTTGCGGAAGCCGTACGGGCCGATCTCGTAGAGCATGCCGCCGGCCCGCGGCTCGATGCCGATCGCGGCGAGCGCCTCCGGGCCGGACCAGGTGTATTCGCGCACCCACCAGTCGGCGAGCGCGCCGGTGAAGACGGCGTACGCCCGCTCGGCGGACGCCGGAACGAGCAGGCTGCTGCGGAGGGAGAAGCGGTCGGATTCCTGCCGGACCTCATCCGGATCGGCCATCTCCTGTCCCATAGGTCCGGACCATACCGGCTCATGTCTCGGTGTGCAGCTTCCGTTCCGCCCGCTTCCGGACACCGGGAACACCGGTTCCCGACAGCGCTGCGTGGTGGGACAGGCGCTCTGCGCAAGGCGCGGCGGCGCTTCCGGGAGGTGCCCCGGCGGGGCTTCCGGGAGGTCAGGGCGGGCGTCCGCGAGGTGGGGGTGGGCGACGGATGCCGTACCGGAAAGCGGGTAACCGCGGCCGATCGGACCGATGGGAGAGCGGGAAGCATGACCGACAGCCGAGCCACCGAACCAGTGCCGGACCCCGGTGACGAACTGACCGGCTCGCCGGCCGGTCCCGAGTCGGAGCCGGACGTCCTGCTCGACGTGCCTGAGCTGACAGTCGACGAGATCCGGCTCGCGGTGGACGGGCTCGACGCCGACCTGTCGCTGCGCGCCCGGCTGGCCAACCTGCTCCAGCTCGACGCCGGAGTCCGGGTGCACCTGGAGGGCGTCGAACTGGACATCACCGGAGTGAGCGCCGAGGCGCTGCTCAAGGTACGGCTGGAGAAGCTGGTGCAGATCCTGGACCGGGCGCTGACCACGATCGACCGGAACCCGCAGCTGATCGACGCGCTGGCCCGCTCGGCCGGTGTCACCCTGGACGACGTGCACCGGCTCGCCGCTCCGGTGGTGGACCAGACCGGTCGTACGGTGGCCGCGGCCGGCGAGGTGGTCGAGCGCACCGCTCCGGCGGTGCCCGGCCCGATCGAGGCACCCGAGCCGCCCCGGCGCCCGGCGCGGACGGAGTCCGAGCGTGCCGCCGGATCGGGGCAGGGCGCCGGTGCGGGCCCGTCGGCGGAACGTCCCACCGAGAAGAAGCGCGGTTCGGAGCGCCCGGGCGGGACCGGCCAGCCGGCGAGCGCCGCCGCCGAGGCGGCACAGTTGGCGGGACAGGCCGGACAGGCACTCCGGCAGGCCGGCCGGAGCGTCTGGGAGGCGATCCAGGGCAGCCCCACCCAGAACCGCCGCCCCCCAGAGACCTGACCGCCCGCCGCCGGTCCCGCCGCCCGTCCGTCCGGGATCGGGTGACCGGGGAGGGCGTCACGCGGGTGGGAAGTCGTCCGGACCGGCCGAGGTGGAGGGCTGTGCGGCCTGCTGGTGGCGGCGGAGGAGTTCCTGGAGGGCGGCGATCTCGGACTGCAGGGCCTGACGTCCCTCCCTGGTGATCCGGATCCACGTCCGCGGACGACGGCCGTGGTAGCCCTTCTCCACCTGGATCAGGCGTGCCTCCTCCAGCACGGTGAGGTGCCGGGACAGGTTGCCCGCGGTGAGTTCGAGGGCCTCCCGGAGATAGGCCACCTCCACCCGCTCGCCTTCGGCGGCGATGGTCAGGATGCCGAGCCGGTGCCGCTGGTGGACCGTGTCGTCGAGACCGTTCGTCGGGAATGGCCCGCCCGCGCGAGGGTCGTCCACGGTGCTCACGCGTACCCATTGTGCTGCTTCTTCGCGGCGGCGAGCGTCAGACCCCCGCCGATCAGCAGGACCGGTGCCGGGAGCATTGCCGCAAGCATGAAGCTGAACCGGGTCAGATCACCCGGTTGCAGGTCGGAGACCTGGAACCAGGCGTTCACGGCGACGAGCACGACGGTGTAGAGCCCGACCACGACCCACAGGCTACGGCTGCGTTCGAGGTGGGCGAGGACCGCCAGGCCCACGGCGATCACGAGGTGCGGCAGCATGCCCCGGTTGGCGAGGCCGAGCAGCGGACCGGTCAGCCAACTGGTGCCGCCCGACACGGGTGCGCTGGTGTTGAACAGCAGGAACTCCAGGACGACCGGAAGGGCGAGGCCGACGAGTGTGCCCGCGATGCCGGCGATGACGTACGCACGGGTCGGGGTCTGAACGCCCGCTCGCCGGCCGTGCCAGCGGTACCAGGCCAGGCCGGCCAGGTAGCCGCCGACGAGCGCGGCCAGCCAGTACCAGCCCAGAGCGGTCGACTTCTCCAGGAAGCCGCCGCCGAGACCGGTCAGGACAGGACCGTCGGACCCGGCGCGCAGCGCGGGTGGCTCCGCCGACTCCACATACAGCGGCGCGGCCGCCGCGATGAGCACCCCGAAGAGCAGGAGCGGAAGCCAGTACGCCTGACGGGCCGCCCGCGCCTGCCGGCGGAGGGTGGTCATCGAGGCGAGCAGTTCCTGGGCATCGTCCTCGCGGGGTGACTCGGACGGCATGGTTCCTCCCGGCAGCCGTAGCGCTGTGACCCAAACAGGTTTGCATCGCAAACCTTTTCGCGCAAGAGGTCGAGGGGTCGCGAACAATCGACGCCTGTTTCGACATTCCTCTAGGTTGACAGACTTCAAATCAAGAGGCAGGGTGGAGACTGCTTTGATGAACATCTAGACAGGGGGTTTCCATGTCCCGCGTCCAGCTCGCCCTGCGCGTGTCCGACCTCGAAGGCTCCGTGGCCTTCTACAGCAAGTTGTTCGGCGTCGAGCCGGCCAAGCGCCGCCCCGGCTACGCCAACTTCGCGGTGGAGAACCCGCCGCTGAAGCTCGTACTCCTCGAAGGTGAGCCCGGCCTGCCGACGGTGATGGACCACCTCGGGGTCGAGGTGTCCACCACCGAGGAGGTCAACGCCGCGACCAACCGCCTCACCGAGTCCGGCCTGATCACCCTGGAGGAGAACGACACCGAGTGCTGCTACGCGCTCCAGGACAAGGTCTGGGTACGCGGCCCCGGCGACGAGCCGTGGGAGGTCTACACGGTCAAGGCCGACTCGCCGCAGCTGGCGAAGGCGACCGAGAGCGCCTGTTGCGCCTCGGACGCGGCGGAGCAGCCCGCCGCTGTCTGAGCCGGATGCCACGAGGTCCCCACCGGCCTGCACGCCGGTGGGGACCTCTTTCGTGCGCCGGCGGCTACCGTGCCTCGGCGAATTTCAGCCGTTCGAGCTTTTCGACGTAGACGAACCGCTTCCCGTCCGGCGAGAAGCTCGGGTGGTAGGCGCGGGCGCCGCCGGCGATCCTCGTCTTCTTCCCGGTGCGGACGTCGACCGACCAGACCCCGCCCACGTGGTCCGACGCGACGGCGGCGATCACCGACCGGCCGTCCGGCGACACCGCCAGGTCGGCGAGGCCGGGAAGCTCCGTGATGAACCTGGCTGTGGCCGATCCGACGGCCCACTCCGTCAGGTGCCAGGTGAGATCGTCCGGACTCACCTCGGGCGGCAGCGGCAACCTGCCGAGGGAGTCGGGTGCGGTGATGAAGAACAGCCGTTCACCCAGCGCCGCAGGCGACCGCGCCAGCACCGTCGACTCGCAATCCGTGTCACCGCCGCTCAGGTTGAAGGTCACTCCGCCCACCGTCACCGGAGAGCCGAACTCGTACGCCTTCCCGTCGGCGAGCAACTGGACTCCCCCCGGACCGCACTCCCGGGGCGCCTCCACATATCCCCCGCCGCCACGGTTCACGAGTGCGGCTTCGGTGAGGAAACGCGTCGACGCCAGAGGCTCGAACGTCTTGTCGGCGGGCGAGTAGCTGAGCAGCTCGGTTTCGTCCCAGCCGCATTCGAGGGCCACCCCGAGGTCGCCGCCGGGGCCGGCGAAGAGGAAGCTGAACAAGCCCGCTTCGCAGGTGGATACCGCTGGCGCGCGCCTGAGAACGGGTTTCTCGGCGCTCCCATCGGGTCGCTGCCGCCACACCTCGGCTACTCCCGAGCCCGAGGTCGAGGTCACCTCCCGCAGGTAGTAGACCCAGCCGTCGGCGGCCCAGACCGGATGGAACAGGGAGACTCGGTCCAGGAGCCCCGAGACCCGGCCACACCCGCCGAGCAGGATCACGGCCAGTACGAGGACCGGCGTCAGAGCCGTACGCAGCGCACGCACACGTGGCCTTCCGGTGGCATCCTGTCCGCCACTCGGCGGGCCCGCTCACCGTAGACGCGGGACGCGTCGCGCGAGTACCCGCTCCACGCCGCGGTGCCTCCGTCGCGACGCACCCGGCAGATGGAACCACCGGGGCCGTCCGAGCGTCGGTATCGGTGTGAAGCTGCGCGCCGCGATTCTGCTCGCCCTGACCGCCCTCAGCCTCGGCCTCGTCGTGGTCGCCTCACCGGCGGAGCCGGCCTGGGCGTGCAGTTGCGCGCGCACCGGCGCGGACGAGCGTGCCGACCTCATCGTCGTCGGGACGATCACCGAGGTGACCGACACCGGGGTCCAGCTCGCGGTGGAGTCGGTCGAGAAGGGCAGCCTCCGGGCAGGGGCCACGCTCCGGCTGAGGGTGGGCCGCCAGGAGGAGAGCTGCGGCTACGACTTCCGCACCGGCACCCGGTACCGCGTGAACTCCCGCGACGGCGTCACCGGGCTGTGCGCGGGAATCACCGCCGCACCTGCACCTGCGCAGGTGCCGACCACACCGTCCGCGCCCGCAGCCGCCCCGACGCTCGTCACGGCCTTACCGGCACCTGCGCAGGTGCCGGGCCGTCTGTGGCTCGTGGGCGGTGCCGTGCTGACAGTTCTCGCCGCCGGACTGGTCGCTGTGTCCATGCGACGGCGCCGGATCGAAGCGAAAAGGTAACGGGCAGACCGGACAGGCAGGCTTCTAGCGCACAAAGCAGAACGCCGACCTGCGTTCCCGCTGGTCGGCGCTCCTGTAGCCCGGCGAAAGGCTATGTGGCCAGGGGCGGGGTCGAACCGCCGACCTTCCGATTTTCAGTCGGACGCTCGTACCAACTGAGCTACCTGGCCGTGGTGCTCGGCACATGCTACCGCACGGGCCGATACGCAGAACGCCGCGCATCGAGCTGCGCGGCGTCAGCGCTTGCGGTCCTGACGGGACTTGAACCCGCGACCTCCGCCTTGACAGGGCGGCGAGCACTCCAACTGCTCCACAGGACCTGGCTGGTGTTGCATCCGGCGCGAGCCGGACCGTGCCCCCAACGGGATTCGAACCCGTGCTACCGCCTTGAAAGGGCGGCGTCCTGGGCCGCTAGACGATGAGGGCGGCCCCGCCATCATTGCACACTCGCAACTTCAAGCGGACTTGCTCCCATCCGGCCCCGCCGGAGGCAGGAGAAGCATATGTCATGCCTGCGCGGACGACAAAACCGGTATGGGCATGGTCGTGGAGCCGGGCAAAAACGCAGGTCAGCGCGGCAGGGCGATGCCGTACCGCCGCTTCAGGTCCGGGATCAGGTGCCGGCAGGCGGCCATCGTCTGGGCCCGGTCGCCGCCCGCGTCGTGCATCAGCACGACCGAGCCGTGCCGGGTGGCGCCCTTCACCCGCTTGATGATCGTCTTCGCCGGTGGGTGGTCCCAGTCCTGCGGGTCCACGCTCCAGTGCAGCGGGCGCAGGCCCATCTGTTTGGCGATCGTGACCTCCTCGGCCGTCCAGCGGCCACCGGGCTGGCGGAACCAGGTGATCGGCGCCTTGGGCGCGGCGGCGTGGATGGCCTCGTTCGTCCGTTCCAGGTCGGATCGGATCTCGGCGACGGAGCGCCGGCCCAGGTTCACGTCGTGGTGCCAGCTGTGATTGCAGAGCTGGTGCCCCTCCCGGACGATCCGGGCCACCAGTTCGGGGTAGCGCTTGGCCTGCTTGCCGACGACGCAGAAGGTGGCCTTCACGTGGGCCGCCCGGAGCTGGGCCAGGATCTGCGGGGTGTAGCGGGGATCCGGCCCGTCGTCGAAGGTGAGCGCCACCCCGTTGCTCCCGCTGGCCCGGTGCAGGCCCGCCGGCAGTTTCTTCGGCAGCGGGCGCAGCTTGGGCTTCGCGGGGGTGGTGGGGGTCGGTGAGGGCTTCGTCACCGGCGTCGGTGACGGGGACGCCGAGGCCGACGGCGGCGCGGCGGCCTTCTCGGGTGACTTGCCGGCTTCGCCGCAGCCGGTGACGAGCAGCACCAGGCCCAGGGCGAGCGCCGACAGGGCGCGTGGACGCATTCGTCGCTCCCGGAGGGGTCGGGGTCAGACGGACTTTCCGACCGTAGTGGACGCCGACCCGGAACGGGAGAGGGGCTCAGCTTGTCGTGGACTGGTCCAGCGAGTCCCGTACCGCCACGGCCAGCGACAACGCCTCGGCCAGGTCCACCGGCCGGACCACCCCGGCCGGCAGCGAGTCGGCCCGCCAGCCGGGCCCGGCGGCGAGCACCAGCAGCGGCCGGCGTGGCACCGCCAGCAGCGCGGTGAGCTGGCACGGGTCGGCTGTGGCGCGGATGTGCGACCAGAGCACCACGGCCGCCGGACCGGTCCGGTTGACGGCCTCGACCAGGGCCGGCACCGGTACGCGGGCACCGAGCATGCGGTAACTCACACCGACCTCGGCCAGCGCGGCGGCGAGTGCCTCCAGCGGCAGCGAGTGCTGCTCCTCGTCGGCGCAGGAGAGCAGGATCCGGGGCGGACCGGTCATCGGGTACGTCCGCGCCACTGTGGCGAACGCCTCGGAGACGCACCGGGACATGAGGTGTTCCACCTCGATCAGCGCGGAGGTGGCGGCGTGCCGCTCCCCGATGCCGGCGAGCACCGGCCGCAGCAGCCCCTCCCAGGTCGCCACCACCCCGTCGGCGGCCAGTGCGTCGGCGATGGTCCGGCCGATGGTCACCGAGTCCAGTCGCATTGCGGCACGGGCCAGCCCGCGCGCGGCCGGCCCGGCCCGGCCGACCGGGATGGTGGTGCCGCCGCCGTCGCGTACCGTCGAGGCCCGTGCCTTGAGGCCGAGCCGCTCCGGAGGCAGCACGGCCGGCGCCTGCCGGGCCCAGCGGGCGGCCTCGGCGGGCGCGACCCCCTCGGTGGTCAGCCGGCGCATGATCTCCAGGCGGGCGAGGTCGGCCGGCGTGTACCGCCGGTGGTGGCCCGGTACGTGCTCGCTGGGGCCGAGACCGTAGCGCTGGTGCCAGGTACGCAGCGTGGTGACCGCCACGCCCAGTCGGCGTGCGACGGCCCCCGCGCTCAGCGCCTCATCGGCCACCCGACCGCTCCGGTGCCTCGGTGGCCGGTACGCCCGGCCGGGACGCGTCGGTGGGGTGCAGCAGCCGGTTGACCACGCCGCCGAGCCACGGCGCGTACTCGCGGGGGTGGGCGTCCAGGTCGGCCACCACCGCGCCGGGGTCGACCCAGCGCAGGTCGGCCACCTCGTCCGGGTCGGGCCGCGTGACCAGGTCGGCGGGTACGTCGGCGCGCAGCACGTGGTCGTACTCGAACTCGACCCGTCCGGTCGCCGGGTCCTCGGCGTAGTAGAGGTAGACGCCCACCTCGGTGAGGTCGACCGGGTCGACGCCGAGTTCCTCGGCGAGCCGCCGGTTGGCGGCCTCGGTCAGCGACTGACCGGGCAGCGGGTGCCCGCAGCAGGAGTTCGCCCAGCGCAGCGGGAACCGCGTCTTGACCGCGGCCCGCTGCTGCAACAGCACCCGCCCGTCGGGATCGACGAGGAGCACCGAGAAGGCGCGGTGCAGCCGCCCGGGTGGCTGGTGGGCGGTCGCCACCGTGGTCTCGCCGATCACCAGCCCGTCGTCGTCGACCAGCTCGACCAGGTGGGTCTCCCGCTCGCTCACGACATCGCCCCGGTGATCCGGGCCGCGGCGATCTTGCCGCTGATCAGCACCATCGGCACGCCGACACCGGGCTGCGTGCCGGAGCCGACGAACACCACGTTCTCCAGCGTCCGGTGCAGGTTGGAGGGGCGGAACGGGCCGGTCTGGAAGAGGCTGTGCGAGGCGGCGAACGGGGTGCCGGCGGCCATGCCCTGCGCCGCCCAGTCGGCCGGGGTGACGGCCCGCATCACCTCGATGCCGTCGCCGAAGCCGACGTAGCCGCGCTCCTCAAGAGTGGTGACGAGCTGGTCGGCGTACCGCTGCGTGAGGTCGCCCGTCCAGTCGAACGGCGCCCGTTCCAGGTTCGGCACCGGGGCCAGCACGTAGTAGGTGTGCCTGCCGGCCGGCGCCACCGACGGGTCGGTGCGGCTCGGGTTCGTCACCAGCAGCGACGGGTCGGTCATCAGCTCGCCTCGGCGGATCACCTCGTCGAACGTGCCCTTCCAGGACCGCCCGAAGTGGATGTTGTGGTGGGCGATCTTGCCATAGCCCTGCGTCGAACCGATGTGCAGCACCACGCAGGACGGCGAGTAGGTGAGCTTGCGCTGCCGGCTGGGCGGCAGCAGGTCCTGGTAGGCGACCGGCAGGTCGGGGTTGAGCACGACCGTGTCGGCGGGGATGAAGTCGCCGTCGGCGGTGACGACGCCGGTGGCGCGGCCGTTGGCGGTCTCCACCCGGGTCACCGTGGTGCCGTAGCGGATCTGCACGCCGTGCTTCTCGGCCGCGCCGGCCATCCCACGCGAGACCGCGTGGATGCCGCCGCGGGGGAAGCACACGCCGGCCACCGAGTCGAGGTACGCGATGACCGCGTAGATCGCCAGCGCGTCGTGCGGCGACAGGCCCGCGTACATGGCCTGGAAGGAGAAGATCCGCTGGGTACGCGGGTCGCGGAAGAACTGGTTGATCTTCGTCTGGAGCCGCCGGAAGGCGCCGCCGGCGAACAGCTTCAGCAGGTTGCCGGTGAGCAGGTCCGTCGGCGCGTCCAGGTTGCGCTCGATGAAGTCGGCCCGTTCCCACTGCCACAGGTTGCGGGCGTACTCGACGAAACGCAGGTAGCCGTCGGCCTCCCGGGGGCCGCAGACGCGGGCGATCTCGGCGGCCATCCGGGTGGTGTCGGTGATGACGTCGAGCGTCGACCCGTCCGGGTAGTAGGCGCGGTACGCCGGGTCGAGCGGGGTCAGGTCGAGCCAGTCGGTCAGCTCCTCGCCCACCGCGCCGAGCGCCTCGGCGATCAGGTCGGGCATGGTGAGGACTGTCGGGCCGGTGTCGAACTCGTACCCGTCGACGCTGAGCCGCCCGGCGCGCCCGCCCGGCACCGGCTCGCGTTCCAGCACTGTCACCTGCCGGCCGCTGCCGGCCAGGTGCAGCGCGCAGGCCAGCCCACCCAGCCCGGCGCCGACCACGACCACCCGGTCGGTCCGTCCCTTGACGGTACGCATTCCGGCCCCCTTGCTCACGAAGTTGCTCATCATGCCCGCCGCGCCGTGGCGGCGGTGGCGAGGCCGGTCAGCGCGGTGCGCGCGGTCTCGTCGATCGGTGCGGTGCCCAGCGCGACGAGCGCCTCGGTCACCCGGTCGGAGATCATCCGCTCCACCCGGGCCGTGGCCCCGGTGTCCCGGACCACGTCGGCCAGCCGGTCCACCTCAGTTGCCGAGGTGACCGAGCCGGCCCGCTCCAGGACCCGGCGCTGCGCCGGGTCGGCGAGCTGCCGGGCCAGCATCAGCAGGGCGGTCGGCTTGCCGGTACGCAGGTCGTCCCCGGCCGGCTTGCCGGTGGTCTCCGGGTCGCCGTAGACGCCCAGCAGGTCGTCGCGGAGCTGGAACGCCTCGCCGACGGCCAGCCCGTACCGGGTGTACGCGGCGATGAGCGGGTCGTCCGCGTCGGCGCCCGCCAGGCAGGCGCCGAACAGCAGCGGACGCTGGACGGTGTAGCTGGCGGTCTTGTACCGGGCCACCCGCAGCGCCCGGTCGACGGTCCAGCTCGCCGAGTCGTTCTCGCCGAGCACGTCCAGGAACTGCCCGGCGACCGTCTCCACCCGCATCTGGTCGTAGCAGCGGCGCACGTCGAGCAGCCGCTCCGCCGGGACCGCCGCGTGCGCCATCAGCCGGTCGGCCCAGACCATGCAGAGGTCACCGATGAGGACGGCGACGGCTTCGCCGTACCGGTCGGGGTCGCCGGTGTGTCCGGCGGCCCGGTGCCGGGCGGCGGCGGCCCGGTGCGCGGTGGGCAGCCCTCGCCTGGTGTCGGACGCGTCCATCACGTCGTCGTGCACCAGCGCGAACGTGTGCAGCAACTCCAGCGCGGACAGGGCCGGGAGCACCGAGCACAGCGGTTCCTCCCCGCCGACCACACCCCGCCATCCCCAGTACGCGAACGTGGGGCGGACCCGCTTGCCGCCGGCCAGCACGCTGTCGCGTGCCGTGGCCGCGAAACCACCCATCGCTGCGTCGATCTCGGTGAGCGATTCGACTTCCGCGGCCAGGAACGCCGCGAGCGTCTCATCGACCCCTTTGATCAGGTCTTTCGTGAACGCGGCCAGTACGCCGCGGACCGGATCGTCCGTCGCCCCGGGCTGAGCCGGCGCGACGCGGAGCGCATTACCCGCAACTGCGTCGTTGGCCATGCGGGCGAGCGTACCCTAGGGTTACGAGTTGCGTCGATTGCTGCGTCGAAACTGAGGAGGGCCGATGGACACGGATCTGACCGCTGCCTATGACCGTTGCCGCGAGCTGCACCGCCGTCACGGCCGTACCTACTATCTCGCCACCCGGCTGCTTCCCGCCTGGAAACGGCGACATGTGCACGCCTTGTACGGCTTCACCCGGTACGCGGACGAGATCGTCGACCGCACCGAGGACCTGCCGCCGGCCGAGCGCGCCGCGCGGCTGCGCGAGTGGTCGGATCGATTCGTCGCCGGGCTGCACGGTGCGTCGGTCGACGACCCGCTGCTCCCCGCGGTGCTGCACACCATCGCCGTGTTCGACCTGGACCGCGACGACTTCGCGTCGTTCCTGCGCAGCATGGCGATGGATCTGACTGTCATGTCGTACCCGACCTACGACGACCTGCTCGACTACATGGAGGGCTCGGCCGCTGTCATCGGCACCATGATGCTGCCGATCCTGGGCAGTTCCGACCCGGCCGCCGCCCGCGAGCCCGCCCGTCAGCTCGGCTTCGCGTTCCAGCTCACCAACTTCATCCGGGACGTCGCCGAGGACCTCGACCGGGGCCGGACCTACCTGCCCGACGAGGACATGGCCAAGTTCGACCTCACCCGCGACGACCTGCTCGCGGCGAAGGCCGCCGGCCGCACCACGCCGCGCATCCGCGAGCTGATCGAGTACGAGGTGACCCGCGCCCAGGCCCACTACGTCGCGGCCGCACCGGGCATCCCGCTGCTCGACCCGGCCTCGCAGGCGTGCATGCGCACCGCGTACGCGCTCTACGGCGGCATCCTCGACGAGGTGGCCGCGCAGGACTACGACGTCTTCGTGCGCCGTGCCCTGGTGCCGCAGCGGCGCCGGATGGCGGTGGCCGCGCGGGCGCTGCTCACCCCGCCCGGTACGCCGGTGCGGGTGCCCGGCCCGGCACTGGAACCGGCCCTGGCCGGATGACCGGCCGTACGGCGGTCGTGCTGTTCACCCGTGACCTGCGGGTGCACGATCACCCGGCGCTCGCCGCCGCCTGCTCCGCGTTCGACCGGGTGGTGCCGCTCTACGTGCTCGACCCGGCGCTGCAGAAGCTCTCGCCGAACCGCACCCGCTTCCTGCACCAGAGCCTGGCCGACCTGCGTGAGGCGCTGCGCAAGCGCGGCGGCGACCTGGTGATCAGGCGTGGCGACCCGGTGGCCGAGACGGTGAAACTGGCCCGGAAGGTGGGCGCCGAGGGCGTCGGGCTCTCCGCCGACGTGAGCCGCTACGCCCACCGCCGGGAACGCCGGCTGCGCGCCGAGTGCGACAGGCACCGGATGTTCCTGCGCCTGTTCCCCGGCCTGACGATCGTCGAGCCGGGCGCGCTGCGTCCGGGCGGCGGCGACCACTACCGGGTCTTCAGCCCCTACTTCCGGGCCTGGCAGGGCGTGCGGTGGCGGGACGAGTTGGCCGCGCCGAAGCGGGTCCGGCTGCCCGACGGCGTCGACCCGGGCCGGCTGCCGGACCCGCCGAAGGGCGACAGCCCGGATGCCGCCGTCGGTGGCGAGGCCGTCGCCAGGCGCCGGCTCACCGCCTGGCTGCCCACCCTCGACCGGTACGACGACATCCACGACGACATGGCCGGCGACGAGACCTCGCGGCTCAGCCCGTACCTGCGGTTCGGTTGTGTCTCGCCGCTGGCGGTGGCGACCCGGGCCGGCGGCTGGGACGGGCCGTTCGTCAGGCAGCTCTGCTGGCGCGACTTCTACCACCAGGTGGTGGCCGGTTTCCCCGACCTGTCCACTGTTGCCTACCGGCGCGGCGCGCGGGAGGACTGGCGCGACGACCCGCACGCGTTCGACGCCTGGGCCGAGGGGCGGACCGGCATGCCGATCGTGGACGCGGGCATGCGTCAGTTGCGCGCCGAGGGCTGGATGCACAACCGGGCCCGGCTGATCACCGCCGGCTACCTGACCAAGCACCTCGGGCTGGACTGGCGGCCCGGCCTGGAAATCTTCTTCCGGTGGCTGCTCGACGGCGACCGGGTCAACAACTCGGGCAACTGGCAGTGGGTGGCCGGCACCGGCAACGACACCCGGCCGTACCGCGGCTTCAATCCGGTACGGCAGGCCGAACGCTACGACCCCGACGGCGCGTACGTGCGGCGCTGGGTGCCCGAGCTGGCGTCGGTGGCGGGCAAGGCGGTGCACCAGCCGTGGCGGCTGCCCGACGAGGTACGCCACACACTCGACTACCCGCCGCCGCTGGAGGTGCCCGGCGCCGACCCGGTCTGGCTGCGCTGACGCCGCCCGCTGACGTCGGCTCGTGCGTCCCGCCGGCACCGCGCATCACCGGCGCACGAACGTGTCCGGACACGCCGGCGCACCGCTCCCGTGGCAGTGTGGGCTCGGCAGAATCGGTCACTCCAAGTGACCTCTCGCCCGCCGGGACCGTGTGCCTCTCGTCCCCTTTGCTCTGCAGCCATATCCGCATCGGTTGCGGAACGTCACCACCTGGGCCTCGCGCGGTTTTCGGACCTGCGAGGAAATCCCTGTTCAGCGCGGTGCTGCGCCGATGGCTGCAGAGCAAAGTCGAAAAAGGGAACACGGGGCCGCCCGGCCGGTCGAATGCGCTGCGTGACGATGGCTCGGGATCACCGAGGGTGACCGACTGTCAGAGGCAGGAGTGCAACGCCTCGACCAGCTCCTCCACCCGGTCGTGGTCGGCCAGCCGGGCTGTCGCGTACGCGAAGGTGTAGCCGCGCTCCGGGTCGGCCCAGGCGCTGCTGCCGCCGATCCCGCCCATGCCCCAGCTGCCGTCCGGCTCCCACTGCATGCCGAGCGTCCAGTCCACCGGACGGTCCAGCAGCAGGTCCGGTCCGCTGTACTGCACCCGCGTCGCCTCGGTGACCAGTTCCGGGCTGAACAGGCGTACCCCGTCCAGGGTGCCGCCGGCGAGGAGGCCCGCGTAGAGCCGGGCGAGCCCGGCGGCGGTGGCGTGCAGGTTCACCGCCGGGATCTCGGCGGCCCGCCACAGGTCGCTGTTCACCATCGCGACGTCGCGCCCGCCCGGCGGGTTGTCCAGCGCCCGCGCCCGCAACGAGCCCGGCTCGCCGCGCATCGCGTCCGGCCAGGCCGGATCGGCGTACGACAGATCGGCGCACCGCCGCCGGTCGGCCTCACCGAGCCCGAAGGCCAGATCCAGGCGCCACGGTCCGGCGATCTCCTCGGCCAGGAACCGGCCCACCGGGCGTCCGTCCACCCGGCGGACCAGCTCGCCCACCAGGTGCCCGTACGTCCAGGCGTGCTCGGCCGCGACGGCGCCCGGCGCCCACTCGGGCTCGGCCGCCGCCAGATCGGCGCAGAGCAGGTCCCAGTCGGCGATGGCGGCGGCGGGCCGGGGCACCGGGAAGGCGGGCAGCCCGGCGGTGTGGGTGAGCACCTGCCGCACGGTGGCCGCGGCGCGGAAACCCGGCCAGTACGCGGACACCGGCGCGTCCAGGTCGACCCGGCCCCGGTCGACGAGCAGCAGCAGGCACAGCGCGACCACCGGCTTGCCGGCCGAGTAGACGTCGACGAGCGTGTCCGGTCGCCACGGCCGGTCCGCCCCGGCGGCCGGTACGACAGTGCCGGGCGGGACCGCCGCGGTGGTGCCGCCCACCAACTTCACCACCGGTACGCCGTCGTGCCACACCGACAGCGATGCACCGGTCTCCCGGCCGGTCGTGAACAGGTCGTGGAAGCAGTCCCGGACCGGGGTGAAGCGCGCGTGCATGCGGCCACGGTAGGCGGTCGCGTTCGTTACCGGCGCGGGAATTCCGGCCCGGTGCGGTGGTCGGTGTCCCGAAGGTGCGGAATGCTTGCGGAATGGCGGAGCCGGAACTGGTGGACGTAGTAGTGGTCGGGCTCGGCGTCGGCGGCGAGGAGGTGGCCGGGCGGCTCGCCGAGGCCGGCCTCACCGTGGTCGGCATCGAACGGGACCTGGTCGGTGGCGAGTGCCCCTACTGGGGGTGCGTGCCGAGCAAGATGATGATCCGGGCGGCGAACGCGCTGGCCGAGGCGCACCGGGTCAACGAGCTGGCCGGGTCCGCCCAGGTGCGGCCCGACTGGGCGCCGGTGGCGAAGCGCATCCGCGCCGAGGCCACCGACACCTGGGACGACAAGGTGGCGGTGGACCGGTTCACCGGCAAGGGCGGCCGGTTCGTCCGGGGCAGTGGGCGGCTCGACGGCCCGAACCGGGTACGCGTCGGCGACCAGGTTTTCCAGGCCCGCTACGGCGTGGTCCTCGGCACCGGTACCCGGCCCTCGGTCCCGCCGATCGACGGGCTGGCCGACACGCCGTACTGGACGAATCACCAGGCCATCGAGGTCGAGGAACTGCCCGCGTCGCTGCTGGTGCTCGGCGGCGGCGCGATCGGGCTGGAACTCGCCCAGGTCTTCGCCCGGTTCGGCGTGCGGGTGACTGTCATCGAGGCGGCCGACCGGGTGCTCGCGGTCGAGGAGCCGGAGGCGTCGGCGCTCGCCGCCGACGCGCTGCGCGCCGACGGGGTGGAGATCCACACCGGGGTCAAGGCCGGCCGGGTGAGCCACGACGGCACCACGTTCACCGTGCACGCCGACGGCGCCGAGTTCACCGGCGAGAAGCTGCTCGTGGTGACCGGCCGCAAGGCGCACCTGGAGGAGCTCGGGCTGGACACGGTCGGGGTGGACGCCGGGCAGCGGTACCTGCCGGTGAACGACCGGATGCACGTCACCGACGGGATCTGGGCGGTCGGCGACCTCACCGGCGAGGGCGCGTTCACCCACATCGCCATGTACCAGGCCGGCATCGTGGTGGCCGACGTGCTCGACCACATGCGGCGTACCAAGGGCGGCCCGGACGCCAGCGGCACCGCTAGTGTCGTCGGCGGCGCGGCCGGGGTGGTCAGCGCGGTCGGCGGCGCGATGAGCGCGGGCGGCTCGACAGCAGCGCCCGGCAGCGTCCCGGTGGCCGACTACCGGGCGCTGTCCCGGGTCACGTTCACCGATCCCGAGGTCGGCGCGGTCGGCCTCACCGAGCAGCAGGCCCGCGAGCGCGGCGTCAACGTCCAGGTCGGGTACGCCGACCTCACCTCGTCGGCCCGGGGCTGGATCCACAAGACCGGCAACGCCGGGTTCATCAAGCTGATCGCCGACGCCGACCAGGGCGTCCTCGTCGGCGCCACCTCGGCCGGACCGGCCGGCGGCGAGGTGCTCTCCGCGCTCGTCGTGGCGGTGCACGCGGCGGTGCCGATCAGCCAGCTCCGGCACATGATCTACGCGTACCCGACGTTCCACAGGGCCATCGAGGACGCGCTACGCGCGCTGAAGTGACGCCTCAGCCGGCCGGCGCACCGTGCCGGCCGGCCCCGTCGGCGAACCGGCCGGCGCCGCGTACCCCGTCCACAGCCAGCGACTCCAGGCCGTAGGCCAGCTCGGTCGCCATCGCCTCCGGCTCCGGCTGCCCCGCGCCGTCCAGCACCGCCGCCCGGTCGTTGCGCAGGCACGTCTGCGGCGACCGGGCGATAGCGGCGGCCAGCTCCTCCGCCGCCGTGCGGGCCTCACCCGGCGCGACCAGCCGGTTGACCAGACCCATCGCGTACGCCTCGTCGGCGCCCACCGCACGGCCGGTGAGGATCAGGTCCATCGCGCGGCTCTCCCCGATCAGCCGGGGCAGCCGGACCGTCCCGCCGTCGATCAGCGGTACGCCCCACCGGCGGCAGAACACGCCGAGCGTGGCGTCCGCCTCGGCGACCCGCAGGTCGCACCAGAGCGCCAGCTCCAGGCCGCCGGCCACCGCGTACCCGGAGATCGCGGCGATCACCGGCTTGGACAGCCGCATCCGGGTGGGGCCCATCGGCCCGTCGCCGCCGGGCTCGACGCGGTTGCCGCGCGGCGTGCCGACGGCCTTGAGGTCGGCGCCGGAGCAGAACGTGCCGCCCGCGCCCCAGAGCACGGCGACCGCCGCGTCCGGGTCGGCGTCGAACGCGCGGAACGCGTCGGCCAGCGCTCGTGCGGTGGGCCCGTCCACGGCGTTACGAGCCTCGGGCCGGTCCAGGATCACAGTGGTCACGGCACCGGCGTGCTCGACGCGTACCCCCATGGGCTCAGCATGCCCGCGACGCACCTGGGAGGGAATTCCGGGGCGTCCGGTTTGGGGGCTCTCCTGCCGGGAAGTCGGAACGGGTGCGCGAACTACTGACGAAACTCGAACAGGCCACCGGTCTCGACCGGGTGGGTGACCGGCTGCAGCGCGCCGTCCAGGGCACTCTGCGTTCCCAGCGGGTACGCGACGCGCTGCACGGCGTGTGGCTCGGCCATCCGCTGCACCCCGCGATGGTGCAGGTGCCGGTCGGCGCATGGATCTCCGCCGCCGTGGTGGACCTGCTGCCCGGCCAGCGCCGCGCCGCCACCGCCCTGGTGGGTCTCGGTACGGTCAGCGCGGTGCCCGCGGCGGTCGCCGGGCTCAACGACTGGGCCACGCTCACCCGCGACCAGCGCCGGGTCGGGCTGGTGCACGCCGCCGCCAACACCGTCGGCCTGGCGTTGTTCGCCGGCTCGCTGGCGGCGCGGCTCAACGGGCGGCACGGACTCGGCCGGACGCTGTCCTATCTGGGGCTGTCCGCCGCGAGCGGTGGGGCGTACCTGGGTGGGCACCTCGCGTACAAGCAGGGCGCCCAGGCCAGCCAGAGCGTGTCCGAGCTGCACCTGATCAGCGACGGCTGGCACCGGGTCGGTGACCTGAGCAGCCTGCCCCGGCACGAGCTGGTCACCAAGAAGATCGACGACGTCCCGGTGATCCTCTACCGGGACGGCGACGACGTCAGCGTGATGCTGGAGCGCTGCCCGCACCAGAGCGGCCCGCTCGGCGAGGGCACGGTGGAGCAGATCGACGGCCACGCCTGCGTGGTCTGCCCCTGGCACGGCAGCGCATTCCGGCTCGACGGCGGCGAGGTGGTGCACGGCCCGGCCGCGAACGACCAGGTCGTGCTGCCCAGCCGCGTCGTGTCCGGCCGGGTCGAGGCCCGGCTGCCCTGACTCAGTCCCGCCGGTGCCGTCCGCTGGACAACGCGCGGGCGGGTACCGGCCGCTTGCGCAACCCGAGCAGCGCGCCGATCTGCGCACCCACGATGCTCGCCACGGCCAGCACCGCCGAGATGGCGAGCGGACGGTTGATGCCCTCCTCGGCGGTGGCGCGGGACGCGCCCGCCGACATGGCCGGCGGCTGACCGACAGGCGCCTCCACGGTGGGCGTCGCGTCCCGCGGCGTGGGCTTGGGCTTCGCCTTCGGGGTGGTCGACGAGGCGCCGCCGCCACCCGGCTTGACCGGCGCCGTCTCGGCCGGCTTGGTGACCACGATCCGTCCGGTGGCGTGCCGCCGGGCACCCGAATCCGTCGCGCCCTCCGGCAGCGTGATGAGCTGACCCGGGCGGATCCGGTCCGGGTCGGCGAGCCGGTTCAGCCGAGCCAGCTCCTTGTACCTGTCGAAGTCGTCCAGGTAGCGATCCGCCACCTCGCCCAGGTAGTCGCCCTTCGCCACCCGGTACACGGCCGGGTCGTCCGCCTTCGACGCGACCGGGGTCGACGGGGTGACCTGGCTCGCGGCCACGGCCGGTGAGGTGACGGCGGCGACCGCCGGTTGCGGGGCGGTCAGCGCGGCGGCGCTCGCCGCGGCCGGGCTCGCGACCAGGATCAGCGCGACCGAACCGACGAGTGCGGCTGCGGCCTTCTGCTGGCGGTGCATGCAGGGCAGCTTCGGCGCCGGCCGGCGTACCGCCGCCGCGAGCAGCTCCACCAGGACGGAGAACGCGAACGTGGCCCAGCCGAACCAGCCCACCACCGCCAGCGCGCGCAGGAACAGCCGGCCGTCGTCGCGGCTGGTCAACGCCGTACCGACCTCGGCCAGCGTGGGCAGGTGATCCGGCAGCGGGTTGCCGGCGAACGCCAGCAACGCGACCGGCCCGCCGGCCAGCACGCCGACGAGCACGACGAGGGCGCCGAGGCCGGTGAGAACCTGGCCGGCGCGGCGGACGGGGGAGCGTCGGGGTGCGCCCATGGCGGCCTTCCCTTCCTACGGTGGTCCGGTGAGCGCCCGAGCGGTGGCCTCACCGGTGACGGTGGCGTTCTCTTGCACGCCGAACAGACTCAGCAGGTCCCGGCTGTAGGTGATCTGCACGCGTACCCGGATCTGGGTCTCGGTGCCGACCACGGGGAAGTCGACGTCGTGGTCCTGGACGCCGCCCGCGGCGTCGAGGTAGGCGGCGACAGCGGCGCGGGCGGCGACCTGGTCGATCCGCTTCGGGCCGCCCTCGATGGCCCGCGCGCGGTCGATCATCTGGCCGCCGGCGCGGGCCGCCTCGGCGGCCAGGTTGTCCGCGCGCTGGAGCGTGCGCAGTTGACCGGCGCCGTCGTAGGCGAGGCCGATGATCGCGAGTACGCCCGTCATCGCCACGGCCAGGAACAGGCTCACCCGGCCGTTCTCCGCCTCGCGCCGCCCGGTCATCCGCGACTCCGGTAGGTGTCCAGCGGCGAGGTGAAGCTCGCCGAGACGGTCTTGCCGCCCGGGACGCCGGGCAGGCCGGGCGCGCTCAGGTCGTCGAAGGAGACGGTGCAGGTCACCGTGACGGTCACTGTCGCCGGCACGCCTGCGGCGCTCTGGTACGCGGCGGCGAAGCTCGTCGTCGTCCCGGCCACCGAGCCCGCGAGATCGATCCGGGGTGGGCCGGTGCAGTTCAGCCCTGCCCAGCCGAGCTGGTCCTGGGCCGCCACCTCGGCGGCCTCCGCGCCGTCGTCGGCGGTGCGGGCGAGCGAGGCGGCCCGGGCGGCGTCGTGGGCGGCCGACTCCACCGCCTCGTCCGCGATCGCGGTCCGCCCGGCGACCCCGGCCAGCACCATCAGCCCGATGAAGGCGGGCGCGAGCACCGCCACCTCGATCGAGACGGAACCCCGGTCCCGCCGTGGCCCGGCGCTCATCCGGTGGTCCAGTGTTCGGCCGGGCCGTGCGCGGTCTGCGTGACCTCGAACGAGACGCCCGGGATGACCGACAGGGAGCGTCCCTGCACCGTGCAGGTGACAGCTGTGGCTGTCTCGACGCAGGTCGGGCCGGTCTGCTCCCAGCCGACCAGCCAGTCCCCGGACTGTTGCAGGAAGCTGATCGCCCGCTGCCGTCCGGCGTCCGGCCCGGCGTCGATCGTGCGCTGGGCGTTCACAGCGGTCTGCGCGGCGTTCAGCGCTGTGGAACGGGCCACGAACCAGACGGCGACCTGGATCGAGCCGAACAGCATCACCAGGATCACCGGCATCACCACGGCCAGCTCGACCGGGTTGGCGCCCCGCTCGCCCTCGGCCAGGCGGGCGCGCAGGGCGGCGGTGAACCGCCCCGGACCGGGCGGGCCGGCGAGCCGGCCGGCAGACGCCGGCCGGCTCCGGACCGTACGGGCGGGGCGGGGCATCACGGGGCCTGCGGCGCCGTGTTGTTCGGGATGGCGTTCATCCAGTTGTTCGCCTTGGCCAGGGCGAGCCCGGTGACCGCCATGGCCACCGCGACCAGGCCGAAGATGATCACCGCGGTCGGCACCGGGCTGTCGCCGCGCTCGGAGTCCCGGCGCAGCTCGGCGAGGCGGGTGCTCACCGCCACGTACAGGTAGGCGTAGAGGTGCATGGTCGTCTCCTTCTCGAAGGTGGGTTCACAGACGGGCGAGGAACGGATAGACGGCGAAGCCGAGCAGGACGAACACCAGCAGCGAGCCGGGGATGTCCAACTTGCTGGTGACCCCCTCGGCCCGGGCCAGGTTGTCGGTACGGATCTGGTCGCGCAGCGAGTCGGCGCGGGACCGCAACGTCTCGTGCACCTGGGCGCCCTCACTGCCGGAGGAGCGCATGATGGCGCCCACATCACCCAGCTCCGGGATGCCGATGCGCTCGGCCAGCTCCTGCAACTCGTCCCAGGGCGAGTGCATCTGGAGCTGCGCGAGCCGCAGCGCCTCCCGGATCCGGTCGAAGACCCAGCCGTCGCAGACCGCCGCCGCGCGCTCCAGCGACTGCACCGGGCCGTGCGCGGCGGACAGCTGCAACGCCACCAGGTCGAGGTAGGTGCAGACCGCCTGCCGGAACTCGTCCCGGGCGGCGTCCGCCTTGGCCAGGACCGTGCGGTGCGCGAGCAGTCCGGCGCCGAGCGCCAGGCCCAGGCTGGCCACCACCGGTACGGCCACCGGCAGCGCCACCCCGCCGACGAAGAGCACCGCCGAGGCGACCGCCGGGGTGGCGAAGCCGACGAGCGCGGACAGCAGCACCGACAGCGCGTACTGCTCCGGGGTGCGGTCGAGCAGGGCGAGTTGCCGGTGCGGCGGGCGCAGCCAGCGGGCGAACCCGCCGAGCCAGTCCGGCCCGGCACCGGCGGCCGGGGCCTGGCCGGGCGGCTGGTGCAGCCGGCGCAGCGCCGGGCCGAGCGCCGGGGTGGCCGGCAGCGCCTCGCGTACGACCAGGAACAGCCCGAGCCCGACCGCGCACCCGCCGAGCACCGCGATCGCCATCTGCCAGTTGAGGATCATGCGATCGCCTCATCCAGGTCGGGCGCGGGCAGGAACCGCGCCGGCCGGGGCGGCTGGCTCATCGAGCGCACCCAGACCAGCAGGCCGACGAACGCCGCGCCGAGCACCGCCATCACGAGCTGACCGGTCAGCGTCCCGTAGGGGCGGATGTAGTCGCTGTTCACCAGCCCGTACGCGAGCGTCGCCAGCGTCATGCCGGTGAGGAAGCGGACCGCGAACCGGGGCTGCGTGCGTTTCGCCTCGACCTCGCGCCGGGTCGCCACCTCGGCCGAGGCGGCGGTGGCGATCGACCCGAGCACGTCGCCGAGGCGCTCGCCCCGGTCGGTGAGGTGCAGGATCAGCGCGGCCACCACCTGGTCGGCGACCGGGTCGGCGATCTCGTCGGCGAAGGCGAGCAGCGCGGAGCGGGCCAGCCAGCCGGCCTGGAGGCGGGCGGCGAGCGTGCGTACCTCCTCCTGGATCTCCTCCGGCGCGGTGGCGATGGTGCCGATGATCGCCTGCTGGAGTCCCTGGCCGGTGGCCGAGATGTCCTTGAGCCGGCGGGTCCACTCGCCTACGGCTTCGACCCGGGCGATGGCCCGCTGCTCGGCCCGGCCGACCGCGAACAGCCACGGCACGCCCGGTACCGCGAGCGCCACCAGCAGGCCGACCACCGGCAGCCCGGTGAGCAGGAACGCCGCCGCCCCGGCGACCACAGCGGCGCCGAGCAGGAGCTGGTAGCGGCGCTGGTCGGCGCGGCTCGCGCCGGAACCGGTCCAGAGCCGGCTCAGGCCCGGCCCGGCACCGGGCGCCGGACCCGGCGGGCGGCGGGTGCCGACGAGCGCGACCACTGTCAGCACCAGCCCGGCCACGCAGGCCGCGCCGGAGACCAGGGCGATCAGTTCGATCTGCGTCACGCCGGGCCTCCGCTCGGCCGCGCCCCGAGGCGGGTGTGCCGGGGCCGCCGCCACGCGCCCACGCCGGCCTCGACGAACCGGGTGAGCAGGCGGGCGTCGTAGCCGACGCGCAGCAGTTGGTCGCGGATGCGTTCGGGCAGGTGGCGGGGGACCGCACGGCCGTCCGGTCCGGGGCCGAAGACGGTCGTGGTGGTGATCCGGTTGCCCTCGCCGACGCCGATGACCTCCTCGACGTGCGACACGAACCGGTGCTTGCGCCCGCCGATCGCTGTCTCGTCCTCGACCGTCACGTAGACGATCAGGTCGAGCGCGTTGCCGGCCATCCGGCGGGCCTGGTCGACTGTCATCTCCCGGCCGTGCGACAGCGCCAGCTCGATGATGCGTTCGCTCACCCCCGAGGGGGTACGCGCGTGGATGGTGCACATCGACCCGCGGCTGGTGGTCATCGCCTGGAGCATCGGCACGATCTCCCGGGACCGCACCTCGCCGACGATGATCCGCAGCACGCCCATGCGCAGTGACACCGGGATCAGGTCGGCGATGCTGACCTCACCCGCCGGCCGCCCGTCCGCGCCGCGCTCGCCGTGGCCCTCCCGGGACTCGAAGCTCATCACCGCCCGGTGCTTGTGCCCGCGCCGGGCCGGCAGCAGTTCCCGGCTCTCCTCCAGCAGCACGTACGGCTCGTCGGCCGGGATCTCGTCCATCAGCGCGCGGATGACAGTGGTCTTCCCGGCACCGGCGAGCCCGGCGACCATGATGTTCAGCCCGGCCCGCATGGACGCGCGGAGGAAGTCGCGCAGCAGCGGGTCGATCATCTCGTCCAGGTCGGGCCGGCCGCCCGCGATGTCCTCCAGGCTCACTTCGAGCGTGTTGTGCTTGCGGATCACCGCGTACGGGCGGTGGCTGACCAGGAACACGGCGGCGAGCCGGCTGCCGTCCGGTAGTTGCAGGTCGAGCGTGGGCTTCGAGGTGGACAGTGACCGCTCGGTGGCACCGGCCCGGCGGGCCGCCGCCTGGAGGATCTCCACCAGCTCGTCGTCGGTCTCGGCGATCGGCTCGGCCCAGTCGACGCCGCCGCCGTGCCGGGTGATGCGTACCTGGTCGCAGCCGAGGATGTGCACCTCCTCGATGCTGTCGTCGACGAGCAGCGTCTGGAGCCGGCCCAGCCCGACGAGTTCGGCTGTGACCTGGTCGAGCAGCAGGCGTTCCGAGTCCGCGGCCATCGGCGTGCCGGCCCGGCGTACCGAGTCGGCGTACGCGGACACCACGGCTACCGCCAGCCGGGCGCGCTCGACCTCCTCGGCGTCGGCGTCGAACTCGCGTCCGCGCTGCCAGTGGGTGAGTCGTTCGCTCAGTTCACGGCGCAGCTCGCGGACCACGGCGAAGTCGACCCGGGGGCGTGGCGGTGACGCCGGGGGCGCGGCGGGCGCCGGGCCGGGGACGTGGTGCCGCCCGTTCGGCGGGGCGAGCGGCGGCACAGTGGAGACGACGCCCGGCTGCTGCGCGCGTGGGTCGTGGGAGACCGGCTCAAACCGCACCGGACACCCCCGGCACGCTCGGCGCGGTCACCGCGCGCGGTGTGGTCGCCCCGGGCCAGGCCAGCCGGGCGCGCCGCCGGTCCAGCAGCGCCCGTACCGGCACCTCCAGGGCGCCGGCCGCGCGCATCAGCGGCCGGTTGGCCCGTACGGTGCCGCCGTGGGCGAGCACCTCGGCGGTACGCGGGTCGTGCGGCAGGCGGGCGATCACCGGCAGCCGTAGCGCCTTGCTGATCTCGCTGGTGCCGTGCCCGTCCCCGACGACGAGGAGGCGCAGCGTGCCGGGCGGTACGCGGTGCTCGGTGAGGTCCCGCTCGATCGCGCGGGCGGTGGCCCGGGTGGCGGAGAGGTCGGGCAGGTGCGCCCGGGTCACCAGCAGTACCACCGCGGCGGCCCGCAGCAGCGGCCACGGTGGACCGCCCACTGCCAGCCGGCCACAGTCGACGAGCACGTCGTACGGCGGTTCGCCCCGCTCCAGCCCGGTGAAGTAGTCGGCGAAGCGCTGCCAGAGCGGGATCACGCTGCCGGCCTGGGCCGGGTCCACGACGCCGGGCAGCAGCAGCCGCTCGCGGCGGGGCGCGTCCAGGTCGACCAGCTGGGACCAGAACGCGTGCTCCAGGCTGCCGTCCCGCAGCTCACCCACCGCCAGCTCACCGATGCCGCGCGGGCCGTCCAGCGCCCCGCCGAGGTAACCGGCGAGGATCGAGCCGCCCGCCGGGTCGCACTCGGCCAGCACGAGCCGCCGGTGCCAGCTCAGCGCGGCGGCGAGCGCGGCGGTGGTGACGCCCGGCGAACCCTTCGCCGAGACCAGGGCGATGATCGCCATCAGGCCGCCTCGGTGAGCACGAGCGCGATCCGGTCGTCGGCGGCGAGCGCCACGACAGCTGGTACGTCCCGTACGGCCAGCGCCAGGTAGACCACCACGTCGCCGTTCTGCGGCGCGGCGGTGTCGATCACGGTGCCCTCGAACCGGGTGCCGCCGCCGCGGGACGCCTCCGAGCCGCCACCGGTGGCGTTCGACGGCGTGCTGACCAGCAGCACCTTGTCGCCGGGGTGCAGCTTGCGCGCCGGCACCTGCTCGGGTTCCAGCCCCAGCGCGATCTGCTGCTGACCGGGGCCGAGCAGCGGGGCCTCGGTGAGCTGCGCCGGGGTGAGCAGCGTGCCCGGGGTGAGCCGGACGGCCGCCCGCAACCCCAGCACCTCGTCCATCCGGTCGGCGGGCACCGGCTGGAGTTCCCGCCCGCCGGAGACGCGTACCGGCACCAGGTCGTCGGCGGTCAGTTGGTGTCCCACGTCGACCGGCCGGGCCACTGCGAGGTACGTGCCGGTGGAGCGGACCGAGGTGACCGCGAACGCGGCGCCCAGGCCGCCGAGGGCGATCAGCAGGACCGCCAGACCGAGCAGGCCGGGGCGGACGCGTCGTTGCCGGACCACCTTCGGCGGCGCGACCGGCGCCTCCACCGGGGTTCCGTTGCGGGCTGCCACGACACTCATCGGGTCACCACCTGAAGCTCGTTGATCTGTACCAGGACGACGCCGCTGGACCGGCTCTGGGCGATGACGCCGCTCTCGCCGCCGCCGGACCACTCGACGGTCCAGAACGTCGTGGCGCTCACCTGGTAGGTGCCGGCCTTCGGATAGCCCTGGTCGAGGCCGCAGTCGGGTGAGGTGGAGCCGGCCCTCGGCCCGTCGGCCCGGTAGGGCGTGCCCGGCCCGTCGCAGGTGACGTCGATGTCGTCGGACATGTGCCAGACGATCCGGTCCACCTTCGCGGTGATCTCCACGGTCAGTCCCCGGTCGGAGGCGGACGCGGACAGCGGCCCGAAGTACGCCGCGCCCGGGCTGGCCCACATCCAGACGGGCAGCCCGACCAGGCCGGGGCCCTGGCTGCGCCGGGGCGCCACGGCGGCGCGGGGCGGGAGCAGCGAGATCGAGGCCAGCGCGCGGCGGGCCAGTTCCTCCGGGTCCGGCGGCGCGCCGTAGCCGGGCGGCGGCGCGTCGAGAAGCGCCCGGCGCAGGCTGCCGAGGTCGCCACCGTTGCAGGTGAGCTGGTACCACTGCTTGCCGGGAGAGGCCTCGTCCTGCGGCTCTTCGAGCTTGTAGTAGCAGCCGTCGGCGTTGTTGAACCAGCCGAGAATCGGGTGGTAGCAGGGGATGGCCCGGCCGTTCCACTGGCACTTCGGGGTGCTGCCGCCCCCGCCGCCGTTGTCCCCGCCGCCACCCGGCCCACCCGGCCCACCCGGTCCGCCCGGGGTGCCGGGGTCGTCGTCCCAGACGTCGCAGTCGGTCTGTTCCGGCGGGCACGAGCCGCCGGGGTCGGCGGCGCGGGCGGGTGCGCCGGTGAGCGTCAGCAGCGCGGCCAGGCCGGCGGCGAGCAGCAGCCGGCGGAGCGTCCCGGCCCGGGCCGGCCGGGCCGGGACACCCCTTCCTCCCCAGGTCAGCACGGCTGGTCCTGGTGCGCGGCGCCGCCGTTGATCAGCCACCGGCCGTCCGGGTACCGGACCGCCGTGGCGGTGGCCAGGTAGCGCCCGCCGCGCGTGCCGGGCACGGCCTTGCGGTCCTTGGCGTAGACGAGCCGGTAGCCGCTCGCGTCCAGGCAGTCCTGGATCTCGACTGTGGGCGGGCGGGCGGCCAGGTCGACCGACACGACCTCGGGGTCGGAGACCAGTTTCCCGGTACGCATCGCGCCGTGCTCCTTCGCGTCGAGAATCGCCATTCGTACCCGGGTCAGCAGCGGATCAGCCAGAAAACGGGTCAGAGCGGGATGGGACGGATCGCTGCGCGCACTGGCTGCCCGGGACGCGTCGAGATAGCCGGAATAGGCGGCCAGAGCCGCCTTTCCGGCCGCGTTCTCCTCGGCGCTGGAATGGGCGGCGGGTGCGGCGGCACGGCCGGTCAGCGGACGGGTGACCGCCTCCGGCTCGGTGCCGCAGCCGGCCGAGCCGACCACCAGAACGATGCTGAGCAGGAAGATTTCCCATCGGCGGGATTGCCGTGTGCGCAACGCCGATCCCTCCTCGGTGCCGGCCCGGGGCGATCACGCCGACCCGCTCCGGGCATGCGGAAGCGCGCCCGGAACTGTCACTCCGGGCCCCCGTCGCCGCCACTTGTATTGACCTGTACTGATCGCTGCGGATTCTGTGCCCTGGTGCCTCCGACGCCAATTGATCGGGGGTTGCGTCGTACCCAAGGGGCGAGCATAGGCTCACGTCCGCCGATGCAACAGAGGCAATTCACGTGAACACGGTGAGTGAAGACGGGAGGTGGTGGCCGGTGTGTGTCACCACGATGACGAGCGGGCTTCGGCAGGGCTCCGGGCCGGCTGGTGTGTGCTCACCCGTACGCGCCGCGGCGGTGGCGACGGGCCGCCGGTATGGGTGGGGAGCATGCCGCTCGTCCGATCCGTCCCACCGGTCCGGCGGGGCTCACGCCCTGGCTAGTCCCGGCCGGTCGCGCGTCGCGCCGCACGCCGCTGCGGGCTTCCTCCGTCACATCCGCGCGAGCGATAAATCACTCTGCGTGCTCCACGATGGAACGCACGGCGACCGGACGGGGGATCCGGCATGACGGCTGAACGGGTGCGGCGTACCAGACCGGTGGCCGATGCCCGCCGTCCGAGCACCCGGCTGACCGCAGCCCTGACGGTCGTACCCCTGCTCCGGCTGGCGGTGACGCGCTACGCCGTACCGCCGGGGTGCCCGGACCGGACGGCGTGCGACGCCTGCGGCGCCCCGATCGGGCTGGACCGGCCGCTGCCGGCGCTCGGCCCCGTGGCCCGGTGCCCGGCCTGCCGGGCCCGGGTCGGCGCGCCGCCCGCGGTGGTGGAGGTGGCGTTGCTGCTCGCGGTGGCCGTGCCGGTGTTCGCCGGCGGCGCGCCCGCCGCGCGGCTGGCGCTGGCGTGGTGGCTGGTCTGGGCGGTGCCGATGACGATCGTGGACGCGATGGCGCACCGACTGCCCGACCGGCTCACCTGGCCGGCCGCCGCCGGCGTGTGGGCGTTGCTCGGGGTGGCCGCGCTGACCGGTCCGGGCGTCGACCCGCTGGTACGCGCCGTCCTGGCCGCCCTGGCGCTCGGCGGCGGCTTCGCCGCGACCACGCTGCTGTTCGGGCGGCGCGGCTTCGGTCTCGGCGACGCCAAGCTGGCGCTCGGCGCGGGCGCGCTGCTCGGCTGGTACGGCTGGCCGGTGCTGGTGGCCGGGCTGGTGCTCGCGCTCCTCCTCGCCGGGTCGGCCGGGGTGGCGCTGCTCGCCGCCCGGCGGGTCCGCTGGTCCGGGCACCTGCCGTTCGGTCCGTTCCTGGTGCTCGGCACCGCCGCCACGCTGGTGCTCGTCACCGTGTGATCGGCCACCCGCAGGTGCGGGCGGGTTCGCCACGGGTATCGGAGTCCCAGCCACCTCCCAGCCGGGTCTGGTTCGGTGGCGGTCCAGGCTTCGGACTCGGGAGGGCACGTGCCGCACGGCGACGACGGTTGGCGGATCCGGCGCACGAGCGCGGACCTGGACCGGCTGGGCGAGACCGAGTCCGTCTTCGCGCTCGCCAACGGCTGGGTGGGCTGGCGCGGGACGCTCGACGAGGGCGAGCCCTGCGGCATGCCCGGCAGCTACCTCAACGGGTTCCACGAGCAGCACGAGCTGACCTACCCGGAGAGCGGGTACGCGTTCCCGGAACGCAGCGACACCGTGATCAGCGCGCCGAACGCCGCCCTGATCCGGCTCTGGGTCGACGACGAGCCGCTGGACCTGAGCACCGGCACGATCCGGCGGCACCACCAGGAACTGGACCTGCGCGCGGGGGTGGTCCGCCGGGAGACCGAGTGGGTCTCGCCTGGCGGCCGGGGTGTCCGGATCCGCAGCACCCGCCTGGTCTCGCTGACCCGCCGTCCGGTCGCCGCCGTCGACTGGGCGGTCGAGCCGCTGGACGAGCCGGTCCGGCTGCGGGTCGGCGCCGACCTGCTCGCCAACCAGCGGGTGCCGGAACGCGCCGACGACCCCCGGGCCGCCTCGGTGATCCACGACCCGCTCACCGGCGAGATCCGCCGCGAAGACGGCCTCGACGGGGTGCTCGTGCACCGGACCGGGCGCAGCGGCCAGCGGGTCGCCGTCGCCGTCGCGCACCGGGTCGAGGCGCCCGACGAGATCGCCACCGACACCGAGCTGACCGCCGACCGGTTCCGGCTGGCGCTGTCCGGTCCGGTACGCCCCGGCGAGCGCATCCGGGTCACCCGGTTCGCCGCGTACGAGTGCGCCGACGTCGACGGCACCCCGGCCGGTGAGCTGGCCGACCTGGTCGTCGCGGAGGCGGCCGCGGCCCGGGACGACGGGTTCGACGCCCTGCTCACCGAGCAGCGCGCCGCGCTCGACGCGGCGTGGGACACCGCCGACGTCGAGCTGGAGGGCGACCCGGAGCTGCAGCTCGCGGTGCGGTTCTCGGTGTTCCACCTGCTCCAGTCCGGCCGCGCCGACGGCGACCGGACCATCCCGGCCAAGGGGCTGACCGGCAACGGCTACGACGGGCACGTGCTCTGGGACACCGAGGGCTACGTGCTGCCGGTGCTGACGTACCTGGCGCCGGAGCTGGCCCGCTCGGCGCTGCGCTGGCGGCACGCCCACCTGCCCGAGGCCCGCGACCGGGCGGCCGAGCTGCGCCTGACCGGCGCCACCTACCCGTGGCGGACGCTCAGCGGCCGGGAGTGCTCCGGCTACTGGCCGGCCGGCAGCGCGGGCCTGCACGTCAACGCCGACATCGCCGACGCGGTGCTGCGGTACGTGGCGGCCACCGGCGACACCGCGTTCCTCGCCGAGTGCGGCGCCGAGGTGCTGATCGAGACCGCCCGGCTGTGGCACGGCTACGGCCACTTCGACGACGGCGGCGCGTTCCACCTGACCGGCGTCACCGGCCCGGACGAGTACTCCGCGCTGGTCGACGACAACGTCTTCACCAACCTGATGGCGCGGCGCAACCTGCGCGGTGCCGCCGACGCCGCCGAGGACTGCCCGGAGGTGGCCGCGCGGCTCGGCGTCGACGCCGCCGAGGTGGCCGGCTGGCGGGCCGCCGCCGACGCCATGTTCGTCCCGTACGACGGCAAGCGCGGTGTGCACGAGCAGTCGGCCGGATTCACCGCGCAGCCGGAGTGGGACTTCGCCGGCACCGGCGAGGACGACTACCCGCTGCTGCTGCACTTCCCCTACCAGGAGCTGTACCGCAAGCAGGTGGTCAAGCAGGCCGACCTGGTGCTGGCCATGCTGCGCTGCCCGGGGGAGTTCACCGCCGAGGAGAAGACGCGCAACGTCGCCTACTACGAGGCGCGGACCGTCCGGGACTCGTCGCTGTCGGCGTCCGCGCAGGCGATCCTCGCCGCCGAGGTCGGGCACCTCGACCTGGCGTACGACCTGTTCGCCGAGACGGCGTTCCAGGACCTCGCCGACCTGGGCGACAAGACCGCCGACGGGCTGCACCTGGCGTCCCTGGCCGGCGCCTGGCTGGTGGTGGCGCAGGGCTTCGGCGGGCTGCGCGACGACCGGGGCGTGCTCGCGTTCGAGCCGCGGCTACCCCGGCCGATCACCCGGCTCGCGTTCCACCTGCGCCGGCACGGGCACCGGCTGCGGGTCACGCTCACCGGGCGGGAGGCCCGCTACGAGCTGCCGGACGCCGGACCTGGTGACGCGGTGGAGCTGTGGCACCACGGCGAACAGCTCCGCGTCACCGGCGACGGGCCGGTCACCCGGCCGATGCCGCCGGTGCCCGACCCCGGTCCCGAGCCGCAGGCCCCGCCCGGCCGCCGTCCCGAACGGCGCGCTCAGGAGGCGGGCGGCGACTGAGCCGGCAGGCCGGACATCCGGGCGACGACCTCCTCCAGCGCCTCGAACGCGTACGCCCAGTTGTGGCACTTGAAGCTGCGCAGCCCGGTGATCGGGGTGCGGCAGTCGGCACAGTGGACACCCGGGATCGCGTCCGGCACCTCCGTGTTCACGTACTTGCGCTCGCCGAGGATCACCCGCGCGATCATCGTGTGGTCGTGTACGCCGTGCAGCGCGGACGCGACGATGTCGTACCAGGTGACTCGCCGCCCGCACTTCGGGCAGTCCGGCTCGTCGCCGCTGACCCACAGCGGCGCGCCGATGCTGCGCGCCGGCATGTTCAGCAGCTTCTCCAGCCGTCGCACGTCCGCCTCCGGGGTGGTCCACCGGTGCCGCCCGGGCAGCGACGCGGGCGAGTCGTAGACGGCGCGGAACACCACCGGCTCGACCTCCACTGTCTCCCGTCCACCTGTCATCGGTACCTCCTCGCGCCGGCGTGTCCCACCGTCGTACCAGGTGGACGGCGGGATCGGCCGGACCACCGACACGACGGGTCAGCGGTGTGTCGCCCAGAGTGCTACACATCGAGGCGTGACGGAGGCTGAGAACCGACCCAATGTCGCCCGGATGTACGACTACTACCTCGGCGGCTGCCACAACTTCGCGGCCGACCGCGCCGCCGCCGAGGAGGTCCTGAAGATCTTCCCGGACACCGGCGTCGCCGCGCAGAGCAACCGCGCGTTCCTGCGCCGGGTCGTGCGCTGGGCGGCCGGGCAGGGCGTACGCCAGTTCCTCGACATCGGCGCCGGCCTGCCCACCCAGGGCAACGTGCACGAGGTGGTCCGCGCGGTACGCCCCGACGCCCGGGTGGTCTACGTCGACCACGACGAGGTCGCCGTCGCGTACGCCCGGCGGTTGCTCCCCACCGACGGCCGCACCGTCGTGCTCCAGGGCGACCTGCGGCGTCCCGGCGACCTGCTGGCCGACCCGACGCTGCGGGACACCATCGACCTGAGCGAGCCGGTCGCGGTGCTGCTGCTCGCGGTGCTGCACTTCGTGCCGGACGCCGACGACCCGTACGCGGCGGTGGCGACGCTGCGCGACGCGACAGTCCCGGGCAGCGTGCTCGCGCTGTCCCACCTCACCCTGGACGGCCTGCCGACGCTGCCCACCGAGCAGGGCACAGCGATCTACCGCCGCAGCAGTTCCCCGCTCGTGCCCCGCACCCGCGACGAGGTGGCCCGGTTCCTCGACGGGTACGAACTGGTCGAGCCGGGCCTGGTCAAGGTGGCGGACTGGCGGCCCGACGGCGAGCCGCAGGCGGCGGTGTCGCACGGCTACGGCGGGGTGGGCGTCCGCCGCTGAGCGCGGTCAGTCCAGGCCGCCGTGCGCGGCCCAGAGCGCGGCGGCGCGGTCGGCCGCCGCCGCCACGAGCGCGGCCAGCTCCGGCCGGTCGGGCACCCGGAACGACACGTACGCGCCGCGTCCACCGGCAGTGGGCCGGCCGTACGCCTTCGCGGCGAGGCGCCCGTCCGGCAGCAGCCGGATGTTGAGCGTGGTCAGCGTGAACTCCTCGCCGCGCCGGGTGTCGGTCCAGCGCAACTCCTCCGGCACCGTGACGTTGATGGCGAGGGCGCTGACGTCGGGGGAGGCGGCGCTGCTCATCCGGCGATCGTCGCACGCTCCGCCCGCTGTGCCCTCCCGCCGTGCCTTTCCGCCGGTCACCGGCGCAGCGTCGTCTCGCGGGTCATGTGGGACAGCTTCTCCGGGTTGCGCACCGCGTAGAGGCCGCTGATCCGGCCGTCGTCGAGTCGTACCGCGACGACCGTGTCCAGCTCGCCGTCGAGGCGTACCAGCAGCGCCGGGTAGCCGTTGACCTGCACCGGTTCCATCGACGCCACGGCGGCGATCCGGCGCCAGCCGCCCGCGAGCAGGCGGGCCACCTTGTCGCCGCCGGTGACCGGGCGGGCGATCGCCTGCTTGATCCCGCCGCCGTCGCCGACCAGCACCGCGTCCGCGGCCAGGACGCGGAGCAGCCCGTCCAGGTCGCCGGTCTCGACCGCCCGCCGGAACGCGTCGAGCGCGTCGCGGGCCTCGGCCGCCGGGACGGTACGCCGGGGGCGGCGCGCCGCGACGTGGGCCCGCGCCCGGTGCGCGATCTGCCGCACGGCGACCGGGGTCCGCTCGACCGTCTCGGCGATCTCGTCGTAGCCGACGTCGAACACCTCCCGCAGCACGAACACGGCCCGCTCGGTCGGCGTGAGCGTCTCCAGCACCAGCAGCATCGCCATCGACACGCTCTCCGCAAGCGTCACGTCGTCTGCGACGTCGGGCGCGGTGAGCAGCGGTTCGGGCAGCCACGAGCCGACGTACGACTCCTTGCGCCGCCCCAGCGTGCGCAGCCGGGACAACGCCTGCCGGGTGGCGATCCGGACCAGGTAGGCGCGCCGGTCCCGGACCGCCTCCAGGTCGACGCCGGCCCAGCGCAGCCAGGTCTCCTGCACCACGTCCTCCGCGTCGGCCGCCGAGCCGAGCATCTCGTACGCGACGGTGAAGAGCAGGTTCCGGTGCGCGAGGAAGTCCTCGGTGGCGCGGTCCGCCATGACTGGCTCCTTCGCTGCTCGGTTGCGTTCCCCACCAGACGCCGGCCGCTGTCGTCGTGTGACAGCCGGTCGCTGTGGTGGTCCTCACCCGGCGCCGCCGTCACGCCGGGGCGGTCCCCGGCATCTCGTGTTCGTCCGACGTCCACCCCAGCAGAGAGGGCGCAACCATGCAGACCCGATTCAACCTGTTCGAGAACCCGGTCTCGGCGACGTTCATGAAGCGCTTCGCCGGTGCGGGCCTGATGATCCACCAGTCGTCGTTGCCCCGCACCGTCCAGGAGCTGGTGTCGCTGCGGGCCAGCCAGATCAACGGCTGCGGCTGGTGCATCGACATGCACACCAAGGAGGCGGTGGCCGGGGGCGAGAGCGCGGTCCGGCTGAACCTGGTCGCCGCCTGGCGCGAGTCGACTGTGTTCACCGAGGCCGAGTGCGCGGCGCTGGCGTTCGCCGAGGAGGGCACCCGGCTCGCCGACGCCCACCAGGGCGTGTCCGACGAGACGTGGGAGCAGGTGCGCAAGCACTACGACGACGACCAGATCGCCGCGCTGGTCTGCCTGCTCGGGCTGATCAACGCGGCGAACCGGTTCGCGGTGCTCGTGCACCAGCGCGGCGGCTCGTACGAGCCCGGGATGTTCGCGGCGGCCATGGGCTGAGCGTCGCCGTCACCGCAGGTTCCAGAAGAAGGACCGGACGTCGTCGACGAACAGCTCCGGCACCTCCAGCGCGGCGAAGTGACCACCCCGGTCGAACTCGCTCCACTGCCGGATCGTGTACGTCAGTTCGGCGATCGGCCGCACGGACCGGGTGATGTCGTGCGCGAACACGGCGACCCCGAGCGGGGGCGGGCAGGGCGCGGGCGGGCCACCGAACGCGCTCTCCCGCACCAGCCGCGCGGACGAGGCGGCAGTGCCGGTGAACCAGTAGACCGAGACGTCGGTGAGGACGCGGTCCACGCTGACGGCCGATCCCGGGTCGGTCCACTCGGTGAACTTCTCCGCGATCCACGCGAGCTGCCCGACGGGTGAGTCGTTGAGCGCGTACGACACGGTCTGCGGCCGGCTGGCATAGAGCACCTGATGAGGGTGCCGTTGCGTCTTGAGCCGCCTGATCCGGTCGAGCCGGTCCCGGTCCTCGCCTGATAGTCCGGCTTCCCCGGTCCAGCCGGGTGGCGGGGGCGTGGGCAGGTAGTTGAGGTGTACGCCGACGACGTGCTCCGGGTCGATGCCGCCGAGCCGGGTGGAGATGACCGAGCCCCAGTCGCCGCCCTGTGCGCCGTATCGCCGGTAGCCGAGCCGGCGCATCAGCTCGGCCCAGGCGCGGGCGACGCGGTCGACGTTCCAGCCGCGCTCCCGGGTCGGGCCGGAGAAGCCGAACCCGGGGATCGACGGTACGACCAGGTGGAACTGTTCGGACAGCGGGCCGATCACGTCGAGGAACTCCACGACCGAGCCGGGCCAGCCGTGGGTGAGGATCAGCGGCAGCGCGTCCGGGTCGGCGGAGCGTGCGTGCAGGAAGTGGATGTTCTGCCCGTCGATTGTGGTGGTGAACTGCGGATACCGGTTCAGCTCGGCCTCGGCCTCCCGCCAGTCGTACGCGGTGCGCCAGTGCTCGGCCAGCTCGCGTACCCGGCTCAGCGGGATGCCGTAGTCCCACCCGGCGTCCGGTAGCTCGTCGGGCCAGCGGGTGCGGGCCAGGCGGTCGGCCAGGTCGTCGAGGTCGGCCTGGGGGACGTGGACGCGGAACGGCTCGATCACTGTCGCTCTCCGATCGTTGGTCACACTAACGTTGGTGTGACCAACGGTATCGCAGATCGTTGGGGACGCCAACGGTTTCGGTTAGGCTGGGTTCGTGGACAACCCGGAGCCGGATCTCGTACCGACCCGCCTGGCCGGCCTGCCGAGCTGGCTCATCACCCGGACCGCCGTACGCGCCGGACGGCTGGTGAGCGACGGGCTCGCGGCTGTCGACGCCCGGGGCTACCACTTCCGGCTGCTCGCCACGCTCGACGAGTTCGGGCCGGCCAGCCAGGCGGCGCTCGGCCGGCGCAGCGGCATCCACGTCAGTGACGTGGTGGCCGCACTCAACGAACTCGCCGAGCGGGAGTTCGTCACCCGCAGCCCGGACCCGGCCGACCGGCGGCGCAACGTCGTCACCATCACCGCAGCCGGGCGGCGGCAGTTGCGGCGGCTGGAGAAGCGACTCGCCGCCGTGCAGGACGAGCTGCTCGCGCCGCTGTCACCGGACGAGCGCGCGGACCTGACCCGGCTGCTGTCACGGGTGCTCGCCCACCACAACCGCCCGCCCGCCTGACGGCTGCCCTCGGGCACCTTCCTCATTCACCGCCTACCATTATCGTTCTCGATAGTGATAACGTCTGCGGCGTGACGATGTCGATGGAGCGGTGGGCGGAGATCGCGCTGCACCCGGTGCGGATCCGCATCCTGCGCGCGGTCGCCGGTGCCCGGGTGACCACGCACGACCTGGTCGAGCTGCTGCCCGACGTCCCGCAGGCCACCCTCTACCGGCACCTGGCGACGCTCGTGAAGACCGGGATGCTCGACGTGGTGCAGGAGCGCAAGGTCCGCGGGGCCGTCGAGCGGGTGTACGCACTGCCCGCGCACGGCGCGGCGCTGGACCCCGCAGCACTGGCGACGGCGACGCCGGAGGACCACGCGCGCTACTTCACCGCGTTCGTGTCGAGTCTGCTGTCGGAGTTCTCCCGCTACCTCGCCCGGGAGTCCGTCGACTTCGTCGCCGACGGCGTCGGATACCAGCAGCTCGTCCTGCACCTGACCGACGCTGAGCTGCACGAGTTCGCGGCCGGGCTCAACGCGCTGGTCGGCCCGTTGCTCGCCAGAGGGCCCGGCGGCGGACGGACCCCCCGGCTGCTGGCGACCGTCCTCATGCCCGCCGACCGCCCGGCGACCCCCGGCGACACGCACACGTCAGCGCACGACTCCGACACGACGAAGGGCGACGACTGATGGCATCGGTAACGCTTGACCGCGACGTGATCGACATCCGGTTCACCGGATGGGAACGAATGTGGGTCGGCCGGGAGCGGTTCACGCTGCGCCTGGCCGCCGTGCGGCACGCCGCCCCGGTGGACGAGCCGATCCGGCTGGCCCGTGGCGCCCGGCGCGGGTACGCGGTGTCCGGCTTCGCCAAGGTCGGCGTCTGGGGCATCTTCGGCGGTCCCCGGCAGCTCGTGGCGGCCCGGCGCGGTAAGCCCGGTCTGCACCTGGTGCTGGACCGCGCGGCGGCCGGCGGGGAGTTCGACGAGGTCGTCGTCTCCGACCCGGCCGCGTCGCGCCTCGCCGAAACGATCGGGCGTGCGACGAGGAGCCGGCCATGACCGGCGACCGGCTGGCGATCGAGGCGTCGGGCCTGACCAAGCGCTACGGCGACGTCACCGCCGTCCGCGACCTGACGTTCACCGTACGACCCGGCGCGGTCACCGGCTTTCTCGGCCCGAACGGCGCCGGCAAGACCACCACGATGCGCATGCTGACCGGACTGGTGACGCCGACCAGCGGCGCCGCCACGATCGGCGGGCAGCCGTACGGCCGGCTGGCCCAGCCGTCGCGGACCGTCGGCGCGGTGTTCGACGGCAACGCGTTCCACCCCGGCCACACCGCCCGTGACCACCTGGGCGTCTACGCCGCGATGGCCGGCTGCCCGGACAGTCGCGTCGCGGAACTGCTGGATCTGCTGGGCCTCGCGCAGGCCGCCGACCGTCGTACCCGGGGGTTCTCCACCGGCATGCGGCAGCGGCTCAGCCTCGCCACGGCGCTGCTCGGCGACCCCCGCGTCCTGCTGCTCGACGAACCGTCGAACGGCCTGGACCCGGAAGGCATGTCGTGGCTGCGCGGCCTGCTGCGCCGGCTCGCCGACGAGGGCCGCACCGTGCTCGTCTCCAGCCACGTCCTGCACGAGGTCCAGCAGGTGGTGGACGACGTGGTGGTGATCCGGCGCGGTGAACTCGTCGCCGCCGGGCCGTGGTCCCGGCTCACCGGCCCACCCACGGTGCTCGTCACCTCGCCGGACGCCACCGACCTGGCCGCCGCCCTGACGGCGGACGCCGGGTCCGTCGAACCGGCCGGGCCCGGCCGACTGCGGGTACGCGGACTGGACGCGCCGCGCGTCGCCGACCTGGCCGCGGACCACCGGCTGCGGATCCACGAGCTGGTCACCGAGACCACGAGCCTCGAACAGCTCTTCCTCGACCTGACCACCGACACGGCGGAGGCACGATGAACCTGGTCAGAGCGGAACTACGCCGGGTGCTGGCCACCCGCATGTGTACCGGGCTGCTGCTCGCCGCCCTCGCGCTCGGCGGCGGCCTGGTCGGGCTCATGGCGCTCGTCGGACCGGAGAACTTCGACCCGCCGATGCCCGGCCTGCACACCGAGGAGGGCCTGCGGTCGATCCTCGGCATCCTCGGTTTCACCGCCTTCGTGCCGGCCGCCGCCGGGGCCCTCGCGGCCACGTCCGAGTACCGGCACGGCACCGCCGCCGTCACGTTCATGTTCGCGCCGCGCCGAGGGCGGGTGCTCGCCGCCAAACTCGCCACCCACGCGATCGTCGGCCTCGGCTACGGGATCGCCCTGGCCGGCTCCGCTGCGGCGGCCCTGTTCACAGTCGCCGCCGCGCGTGGCGTGTCGCTGGGCCTGCCCGCTCCCACAGTGCTGGCGCTGCTCGCCCGCATCGGCGTCGCGATGGCGGTGTACCTGCTCGTCGGCACCGGCGTGGGCGCGCTGCTCCGCAACCAGGTCGCGGCCGTGTGCGTCGTGGTCGGCTACCTGTACCTGGCCGAGCCCGTACTGATGATGATCCCCGGCGTCAACGCGCTCTACCCGCTCCTGCCCGGCGGCGCCACCGCCGCACTCACCGACTTCACGTACGTCGCCGACGCGATGTCCGCGCAGCTCGGCAGCGACGCCGTCGCACTCCTGCCACCGGCGGCCGGCGCGCTGCTGCTGACCGGGTACGCGATCGCCGCCGCCGCGATCGCCGTTGTCGTCCCGATGCGCCGCGACATCACCTGAGCGTCGCCGATTCGTCGCCGTCCGGCGTATCAGGGCTGGCGCCGGCCGAAGACGATTCGTACTCTGGTCATCCGACGTCCGGGGTCGACGGTGGGGGAGGGTCGACGCTGCATGGACCCGGTCCTCGCCGGTCTGCCTACCGACCGCGTCGTCGCTCTGCTAGGCGCGGACGCCGACGCGGTCGCCATGATGATCGCCCGCGACCACGCGGAGCTGGCCGCCGTCGTGCACCGCCCGGTCTCGGCGTGCACCATGCCCGTGGACTTCGTGCACGCCGTGCTGGACCGGCTCGAACGGGTCGCCGTCGAGCTGCTGCCGGCCTGGCTGCCCGAGGCCGCGCACGATGTCCGCCCGGACACCTCCGGACTCGCCGCCGTGCGAGCCGCGGCCGCCGCACGCTCGCGCCGTGACCGCTACCCCGGTTCGTTCCTGTCCGACCTGGCCGTCTTCGCGGTGACCGGGCGACGGTCCGGCGCCACGAGGCTCCCGCTGCGCGCCCAGGCCGCCGCGTTGGCGCGTCTCGTCGCCGGCGCATTCGGCAGACGGAAAGTGGTGCTGCTCGCCGAGCCGGCCCACGGTGACGGCACGGTGATGGCGGCCGGGGCCGCGTGGCTCGTGCAGCACGGTGGCCCGGCGGTCTGGCTGGCCGGAGCCGGTGCGGTCGGGCTGGACGGACTTCCGGCTTTCCGCGTCGCACCGCCGGCAGCGCCCGTCGGCCAGGCGCCGGTGGCGGGCCGGCCGCACCCGGGCAGCGACGCCGAGAAGAGGCTGGAGGCGGCGCTCGCGGCCCAGAGTTGGGCGGCCGGACGGAGATGGAACCAGAGCTACCAGTCGCACCGCCTGGCCGCGCCGGTGCGGCTGGATCTACTGTGGCCGGACGAGCGGTGCGTGGTGGAGATCGACGGTCCGGAGCACTGCCGCCCGGTTCGCTTCGAGGCCGACCGGCAACGCGACGTCCAACTGCAACTGGACGGCTACGCCGTCCTGCGCTTCACGAACGCCCGAGTAATCCACGACGTCGGCACCGTGGTCCAGCAGATCGGCACTTATCTGCGGGCACGTCGCCGAGACCTGGCGGAAGGACGGCATCATGGCCGGCGATGACCTGACCGCATCCGAGAGCGCGATCCTCGTCGTGCTCATGGCCGAGGCGCGGGAGGTGCTGAACACCGAACTCCGCGACCGTTACGGGCTGGACGTACGCAAGCCGCAGCGCGACAAGCTCACCCGCCTGCATTACGTCGCCAGCCGCAAGAGCGGCTCGACGTACGCCCTGCAACTGGACGACAAGGGCTGGGTACGGATGCAGAGCGACCTCGACTTCACGCTGCGGGGAGCGAGCGCGCTCGGCGCCGCGCTCACCGCGATGCAGGCGCACCTGCGCGATCGTGTCCTGGCCCGCAGCGGCTGTGCGACGCTCGCCGAACTCTTCGCGCTCACCGACGTGCGCGGCCCGGCCCCGGCACCGGCTCCCGAAGCGTCCGGGGCGCTGGAGGCACGTGTCGTCGCCGCGTACCGGGCGCTCGCCGACGAGCCCGGCGCCTGGGTGAGCCTGCGGCGCCTGCGACCGTTCTTCGCCGATCTGCCCCGCGACGACCTGGACGCGGCGCTGCGGCAGCTCAGCCGGTCCGAGGGCGTCACTATCGCGCCGGAGTCGAACCAGAAGACGCTCACCGAGGCGGACACCGCTGCCGCGCTCCGCCTCGGCGGGCAGGAGAACCATCTGCTGGCGATCGGCGTGTGATGAACGAGGCGGAACGGAACGCGTTGGCCGCCCTGCGGTTCGACTGGGCGCCGGTGCCCGACGACGTGTGGCGGCCGTTGCCCTTCCACGTCGAGGGACTGCACGTCCCGGTCCTCCGGGACGTGCTCGCCGGGGTGGACGAGGCCGCGTCGAACCCGCACGGCAGCCCGCTCGGCCTGGTCGTCCAGGGCCAGCGCGGCTCCGGCAAGACCCACCTGCTGGGTGTGATCCGCCAGCAGGTGCAGGAGCGTGACGGCTACTTCTTCCTGGTCGGTCTGCTCGACGCCGGTAGCTTCTGGGACGGCGTGCTCGCCGCGATGCTCGACGGCTTGTCCCGGCCGGTGCCCGGCAGGCGCGAGACGCAGCTCAAACTGCTGCTGCGGCGCCTGTCCGCCCTGGTCGGGGCACCCCGGACGGCGCGCCGGGCCGTCATGGGCGACACCGAGCTGACCCGAGCGGCGCTCGATGCATTCCTGGAAGGGCTGGGCGCCTTCGACAGGCATGCCGCCCGCACCTGCCAGGAGACGGCACGCGCGCTAGCGCTCAGCGCCTCCGAGGACATCTCCCACCGCGACATCGCGGAGAACTACTTCCTCTCAGGCGAGGAGGTGGCCGCCGGGGAACGCGCGGCCTGGGGCATGCGCCGCGTTCCGCGCCCTGCCCAGCAGATCGTGCAGGACCTGTCCTGGCTTCTCGCCCTCACCGGCCCGTCGGTGGTGGCGATCGACCAGATCGACACGCTCATCGCCCAGTTGGCGATCCAGAGTGATCCCGCCCTGGCCGGTGCCGCTGCGATGAGCCCGGAGCAGGCGCTGATGCTGGCCCGGATGGCGGACGGCCTGATGGCGTTACGGCAGACGACTCGGCGCACGCTCACCGTCCTGGCCTGCATTCCGAACTCGTGGACCATCATCAAGTCCACCGCCGCCGACACCGTCGCAGACCGGTTCCGGGAGACGCCGCCGCTGCGCCGCATCGACGACGCCGACGTGGCCCGGGCGATCATCGAGAAGCGGTTCACCCTCCGCTACCAGGAGGCGGGGTTCGTCCCGCCGTACCCGTCGTGGCCGGTATCACCGCGCGCCTTCGCCGGGGCCGGTGCGTTCACCCCGCGTCAGCTGCTCATCGAGATCGACAAGCACATCCGCGAATGCCTCGCCGACGACGAGGTCCGGGAGATGACGAGCCTCGGCGAGCCGCCCATCGCGGAACCCCGGGCTCCCCGGCCCGCCCCGATGACCGCCACCGGCGAGGAGATGGACCGCTACGACGCCCGGTTCGCCGAGCTGCGGGAGGCCGCCGACGTCACCGGCCCGCTGCGCCGCACATCCGAGGACGCGGCGATGCCGCCGCTGCTCGCCGCCGGGCTCACCGCCTGGATCCTGGAGCGGGGCGACGCGGGCGAGGCGTTCAGCGTCGACCCGCCCCCGAGCACCGACCCGCCGCTGCACGCCCGGCTGCGGCTCACGCTCGACGAGCGCACCGAGGACCAGGTGCACTGGTGTTTCCGGGCGATCGGCGACGACCACCACGGCAACGCCGCGCTGGCCCGGCTCCGCAAGGCGTCAGTGGCCGCCGCCCTCGACACAGGCTCCGGCAGGCGCAAGCTGTTCCTGCTGCGCAACCGCGCCTGGTCGACCAGCGCGGCCACCAGCAAGGCGGTGGGGGCGTTCACCGCGGCGGGCGGCCAGACGCTCGGCGTCGACGAGGAGGACCTGCGAGTCCTCTCCGCGCTGCGGGTCATGCTCGCCGAGGCCACCATGGACCTGCAGGGCTGGCTGGCCGAGCGCCGGCCGACCCGGGAGCTGAAGTTCCTCCAGCATGCCCTGGCCGACGTGGACCGGTGGGGCCCCGACGCCGGGCCGTTGCCGGAACCCGCCGAGCCGCCGCCAGCCGCTGCCGTCACCGGCCCGGCCGATCCCTCCTTCGTCGTCGGGCACGGGTACGACGACGGGACGCCCGTGCCGCTGGCGTTGGAGGCGTTGCGCAAGCACACCACGATCTTCGCCGGGTCCGGCTCCGGTAAGACCGTCCTCATCCGCCGCATCGTCGAGGAGTGCGCGCTGGCGGGCATCTCCGCCATCGTGCTCGACCCGAACAACGACCTCGCACGGCTCGGCGAGGGATGGCCCGAGCCGCCCGCACAGTGGCGCCCCGGCGACGCGGACCGGGCCCGCGACTACCTCACCCACACCGACGTCGTCGTCTGGACGCCCCGCCGCAACTCGGGTCGCCCGCTGAGCTTCCAGCCGCTGCCCGACTTCACCGGCGTACGCGACGACCCGGACGAGTTCGGCGAGGCCGTCGAGGCCGCCGTCGCGTCCCTCGCGCCACGCGCCATGCTCACCGGCCGGGCCACCCGGGCTCATCTGGGGCTGGCCGTGCTGCGCAAGGCGGTCGAGCACTACGGACGGCGCGGCGGCTCCCGCCTGCAGGGCCTCATCGACACGCTCGCCGACCTGCCGGACGGAATCATCGACCTGGACGACGCCGACAAGATCGGCCTCAGCCTGGCGCAGACCCTGACCGCAGCCATGGTGAACGACCCGCTGTTCGGCGGCGAGGGCACACCGATGGACCCCGGCGTGCTCCTCACCCCCGCCCCCGGCAAACGGGCCCGCGTCTCGGTGGTCAGCCTGGTGGGTCTGCCGTCCGACGACGTACGGCAGAGTTTCGTCAACCAGCTCCAGATGGCCCTGTTCGCCTGGATCAAGAAGAACCCGGCCGGAGACCGGCCGCTGCTCGGGCTGCTCATCATGGACGAGGCGCAGACGTTCGCCCCGTCCGGCGCGATGACCGCGTGTACCCAGAGCACACTGGCGCTGGCCGCTCAGGCCCGCAAGTACGGCCTGGGTCTGATCTTCGCCACCCAGGCGCCGAAGGGCCTGCACAACCGCATCCCGGGCAATGCGGCGACCCAGCTCTACGGCCTGATGAACAGCCCGATCCAGATCGAGGCGGCCCGGGAGATGGCCCGGGCCAAGGGCGGCGACGTGCCGGACATCTCCCGCCTCACCGTGGGCGAGTTCTACCTCGCCGCCGAGGGCGCCGCACCCCGCAAGATCCGCACCCCGCTGTCGCTCACCCACCATCCGCGCAGCCCGCTCACCGTCGAGGAGGTGCTGGACCGGGCGCGCGGCGGTCAGGGACGCAGCACGTAGCGTCCGCGTACCCCGCCCTCGGCCACCGCCCGGTGCGCGTCCGCCACCCGGTCCAGCGGCAGGACCGCGTGCACCCGGGCCGGCAGCTCACCGGCTGCGGTGCGGGCGAGCAGGTCGGCGAGGCGTACCCCGTCGGGGCGCACGTCGACCGCGCGCACCGTGACACCGCGTTCGGCGGCCGGGTGGGCGTTCGGCCGTACGCCGACGAACACGCCGCCGTCGCCTACCAGCGCGAGCCCCTGGTCCTGCCATCCGGCGGCGTCGGCGACCGCGTCCCAGCCCGGCTCGGCCGCCGTGATGAAGTCGGCCCCGAGTCCGCGGACGAACTTCTCGTCCCCGGCCCGCGCCAGGCCGGTCACCCGCCATCCCCGGTCCCGGGCGAGCGGCACGACGTAGCCGCCCACCGCGCCGGCCGCGCCGGTGACGAGCAGCCGACCGTCGGCGGGAGGGTCGCCGAGCAGGTCGACGATCTGCGCCCCGGTCTGGCCGTTGAGCGGCACCGTCGCCGCCGCCACCAAATCCAGATCATCGGGTACGACGGCGACGTCGGCCGCGGCTACGACGAGCTGCTCGGCGTACGTGCCGAAGTCGCGGTCGAACCCGCCGACCAGCCCGGCGACCCGGGTGCCCACGGCGAGGTCGACGCCCGGCCCGGCCGCGGCGACGACACCGGCGAAGTCCCAGCCCAGGCCGGTGTGGTGCGGCTGGTGGATGAGCCCCAGCGAGTGGAAGAAGCCGCCGACGACCCCGAGGTCGGCCGGGTTGACCGGTGCCGCCGCGACGTCCACCCGGACCTCGCCGGGCCCCGGCTCGCGCTCCGGAACGTCGATGATCTCGATCGTGTCCGGTCCGCCCGGAGTGCGGACGACGGCGGCGCGGAAGGTACGCGTACCCATGATGGTGTCTCCTTGTTCTTGAGGAATGCCCTGCTCCACGATGGAGGGGTAACTTTCTTTCGGGAAGTACGCACTTCGGAGTGCGTTGGGTACCCCCGGGTAGGAGGAGGTGCGGACGATGCCGACGCAGACGGCGGCGGAGAAGCGGGCGCAGGCGCGTGAGGAGTACGACGCGTTCCTCGCCGGCTGCCCGAGCCGGCAACTCCTGGACCGGATCTCCGACAAGTGGGTGGCGCTGATCCTGGCCGCGCTCGGCCGCGACGGCCCGGACCGCAACGCGGAGCCGCAGGTCATGCGCTACTCCGAGCTGTCCCGTCGGCTGGCCGGGGTCAGCCAGAAGATGCTCACCCAGACGTTGCGGTCCCTGGAACGCGACGGCCTGGTCACCCGCACCGTGACGCCGAGCGTGCCGGTCACAGTCACCTACGAGCTGACCGACCTCGGTCAGTCGCTGCACCGGCTGATGTACGGCATGAAGCTGTGGGCCGAGGCGCACATGGACGAGGTGCACGCCAACCGCGAGCGGTACGACGCCGCCGATCGCTGAGCGGCCGGGCCGGGATTCTCCGAAACTTTCGGTTCTCGTTGCGCTTCGCTCTCATAGCCATGCATGGACTCCCGCGCTGATCAGCCGGTTGAGTCCATGTTCGCGTTGACATCGACATTGACCGATCGTGCCGTCGCGGATATCTTCCCAGGGAAGTTACCGGTACATCTTCGAAAAGTTTCAGGGCAGTGACGCGGGGAGTGAGCGCACCGCCGGCTCTCATCCGCGTCCAGCCGGGCATCGCCTGCGCATCATCGTCCGATATGCAGAGGAGTGTCATGAAACATCTACCGAGGCGCAGTCACCGGGTGGTGCTGGCCGCCGTCACCAGCGCGGTGGCACTGGCCGGTGCCGCGCTCGTGGTGCCCAGCCTGGCCCAGGCGGCGGCGAGCACGCTCGGCGCCGCCGCGGCACAGTCGGGCCGGTACTTCGGCACCGCCATCGCGGCGAGCCGGCTCGGCGACTCCACCTACAGCACCATCGCGGCCCGTGAGTTCAACATGATCACGGCCGAGAACGAGATGAAGCCGGACGCGACCCAGCCCAACCAGGGCCAGTTCAACTTCTCCTCCGGCGACCAGATCTACAACTGGGCGACTCAGCGTGGCCTCCAGGTCCGCGGCCACACGCTGGCGTGGCACGCCCAGCAGCCGGCCTGGATGCAGCGCCTGAGCGGCAGCTCGCTGCGCACCGCCATGATCAACCACATCAACGGCGTGATGGCCCACTACCGGGGCAAGCTCGCCGCGTGGGACGTGGTGAACGAGGCGTTCAACGAGGACGGCAGCCGCCGCCAGAGCAACCTGCAGGGCACCGGCAACGACTGGATCGAGGTGGCGTTCCGTACCGCTCGGGCGGCGGATCCGTCGGTGAAGCTCTGCTACAACGACTACAACATCGAGAACTGGTCGTACGGCAAGACGCAGGGCGTCTACAACATGATCCGGGACTTCAAGTCCCGCGGTGTGCCGATCGACTGCGTCGGGTTGCAGACGCACTTCACCGGCGGCAGCTCGCTGCCGGGCAACTTCCAGACCACGCTGTCGAGCTTCGCCGCGCTCGGTGTCGACGTGGCGCTGACCGAGGTCGACGTCACCAACTCGTCGACCAGCCAGTACGCGGGTCTGACGCAGGCGTGTCTGAACGTGCCGCGCTGCATCGGCATCACGGTGTGGGGCGTGCGCGACAGCGACTCGTGGCGCTCAGGCGAGAACCCGCTGCTGTTCGACGGCGGAGGCAACAAGAAGGCCGCGTACACCTCGGTCCTCAACGCCCTCAACGCCGCGACGCCCAACCCCACGCCGACCGGGACCGCGTCGCCGACCGCCGGACCGACCCCGACCGCCGGGCCGACCACGCCGCCGCCGACCAACGGCGCGAGCCGGATCGTCGGCAACCAGTCCGGCCGGTGCATCGACGTACCCAACTCCTCGCAGAGCAACGGCACTCGGGTGCAGCTCTACGACTGCCACGGCCTGACCAACCAGCGGTGGACGTACACCTCCAGCCGGCAGCTGACCGTGTACGGCTCGATGTGCCTGGACGCCGCCGGTTCCGGCAACGGCTCCGCCGTCCAGATCTACAGCTGCAACGGGCAGACGAACCAGCAGTGGAACGTCAACTCCAACGGCACCATCACCGGAGTCCAGTCCGGCCGCTGCCTCGACGTGTGGGGCACCGGCAACGGCCAGCAGGTGCAGATCTACGACTGCAACGGCCAGGCCAACCAGCGGTTCCAGCTCGTCGCGACGAGCTGACCTCCTCGTACGGAAGGCGCGCGACGGGCGGGCCCGGTGTGGACGCGAACACCGGGCCCGTCCGTCGCGTCTCTGCGATCGCGACCCGAGTCCACGCAGGATGAGAACTAGGCTGGATCGAATTGTGTGGGACAGCCGGCGCGCGGGGGGAGCGGAGACGGCAATGATGATCGTGATCTTCGACGCCGACCGGGAGTGGTACATCCAGGGCCGCGTCTACGCGGACATCGTCAGGGCGGTGCCCGCCGGGATGCTTCAGGACGACGACCTGGACATGTATCTGTGGCCCGCCCGGTCGATGAGCCTGCTGAGGCTGCCGCGCCTGGAACCGGACCGAGCCGAGCGAATTGCCGCCGCGCTCACCGAGGGTGTGGCTCGCTGCCTACGGACGATCGACCCGAGCGACACCGAGCTCGTCGAGTTCTACGAAGGTCTGCTGGATGTCGCCGCTCGGCACGGCTGATCCGTACCTGTCAGGGGACGAGCAACTCGGTGCGGTACTCGGCCGCCAGCGCGCGCGAGGCCCTTCGTCACGGATGGGGCAGGTGCGCGGCGTCCGGCCGTACCCCTGGGGTTTCGGTGGGACCGTCATGCCGGTCGGCGGGCGACCACCGCCAGGGCCATGCCGAAGAACCTCAACGGCGATCGCTCGACCGCGTCGGTCACCGGCCGGATACGACGCCCGAAGTGGGACCGGTCGAACGGCGGCATGATGTAGTCCACCGCTACCCGCTCCAGCCCGGCCCGCCGGAGCTGCGCGGACAAGCCACGGGCGGTGAAGCAACGGGCATCGGCCAGCCGCCGGTGCAGCGGCACGATCCACGGCAGGAACGGACCCCGCGCTGGCCGGTAACGCTTACCGCGGATCAGGAACCCGTGCGTCTCGAACGGAAACCACCGGTTGGGCGTCGTCAGCGCGAAGCAGCCGCCGGGCACGAGCACGCGACGGACCTGCCGCAGGGCGGCATCGAGGTCGTCGATGTGCTCCACCACCTCGATGGCGGTGACCAGGTCGAAGCTCTCGTCCGGGTAGTCCAGCTCGGTAGCCGACAACTCCCGCACGTTGATCTTCTGGGCCGCCGCCGGATCGCCGGCCAGCCGCTCCCGGAACAGCTCCAGCCGATCCTGCTGGATGTCCACGGCCTCGATCTGCTCGAACGCGCCGACCAGCCGCATCGTGTACGTGCCGTCCCCGCAGCCGATCTCCAGTAATCGCCGGCCGGTCAGCGATGTGTGCCGGCTCAATGTGCCCAGCCTCTTCGCCACCCCACGCTCGCCGAACGCGCTGCCGTGCCCCAGTCCCAGGTTGCGACTCGTATTCGCCATAGCCGCTGACCTTAGGCCTAACGAGCGTTTATGTGGGGGCACCGTTTTCGATGCGACGACCGCTGAGGGCGGTCGATGGTCGACCGGGTGACGAAGCTCGGCCGGCTTCCGGCGTGGCCTCGCGGAGACAGGCGCTCATCCGGGCTGCCGGCGTTCGTCTCGGTCGGGTAGTCCATCTTCGTCGCGCGAGTCTGCGCCGGGGCCGGGTAGTAGGTCGATGTCCGTGGCGTGCATGGGTTGTCCGCACGCCGAGCACCGCAGTTCCACCTGGCTGGTCCGGCCGCAGGCGTGGTGGCGGTAGAGCACCGGCGGGCCGGCTTCGCCCGCCGTCCACCGGTCGCCCCACCGCACCATGACCAGGAGCAGATCGCACAGTTCCATGCCCTTGTCGGTGAGCAGGTATTCGTGGCGGACCGGCCGGGTGGAGTACTCACGCCGGGTCAGCACGCCCTGGGTGACCAGCCAGTTCAGGCGCTCGGCGAGCACCTTGCGGGACACGCCGAGGCCCTGCTGGAGTTGCTCGAAGCGGTGTGTGCCGGCGTAGACGTCGCGCAGGATCAGCGGCGACCACGGTTCACCGATGACGTCGAGGGTGCGGGCGATCGAGCACGCCATCGCGCCGAACTGCGTTCGCTGCATGGCCCCACGATACTCATGATGGTTCCTTCAGGGAACGGACTCTGTTAACGTCACATTGGCACCGTTCCTTAAGGGAACGGTCTGACCTGATGCCGCTGACGAGACGGGGAAGAGGCCGCATGAACCATCCACCGATCGTGCCGACCGAGGACTGGCAGACCGCGCTGGACACCCTGCGCAGCCGCGAGAAGATGCTCACCCGCCAGCTCGACGCGCTTGCCGCGGCGCGTCGCCGGCTGCCGATGACGCTGGTCGAGCAGGAGTACGTGTTCGAGGGCCCGGACGGGCCGGTCGGTCTGGCCGACCTGTTCCAGGGCCGCCGCCAGCTCATCGTGTACACCTTCATGTGGCACGGGGCCGATGACATCTGCTCGGGCTGCTCGATGTTCACCGACAACGTCGGCCACCCGGCCCACCTCAACGCCCGCGACGTCACCCTCGCGCTGATCTCCGGTGGCCCACTTGCCGACCTCATGGCGCTACGGCACCGGATGGGCTGGACCCTGCCCTGGTACTCGTCGCTGCACAACAGCTTCAACGCCGACATGGGAGCCGGCGACGGGTTCGCGCTGAACGTCTTCCTCCGCGCCGACGACCGGATCTTTCGTACCTACTCCACCACCGCCCGCGGCGTGGAACGGCTCGGCAGCAACTGGACCTTCCTCGACCTGACGCCGTACGGCCGGCAGGAGACCTGGGAAGACTCACCCGAGGGCTGGCCGCAGACCCAGCCCTACCAGTGGTGGCGGCTGCACGACGAGTACGACGACTCCACGGATCCGTCATGACCGTCAGTACGCCGATCGCCGAGCTGCTCTTCCAGCCGAAGGACGCGACACCGTTCGACACCGACGTGGCAACCATCAAGCCCTGGAGCCAGGCGTTGTCATGCCTCCGATCGGCGCACCGGGGCTGGCTGTCGACGGTGCGGCCGGACGGTCGCCCGCATGCCGCCCCGGTGATGCTGGTACTGGTGGACGGCGCGCCGTGCGTCGCGAGCCGCCCGGCCTCCCGCAAGGGCCGGAACCTGGCCCGCAACCCGCACACCGTCCTCACCGTCGGCGGCGAAGACCTCGACCTGGTGGTGGAGGGCAAGGCCCACCAGGTCGCAGGCGATGCCGCGCTGCGCGGGGTGGCCGCCGCCTTCGCCACGAAGTACGGCTGGGCATTCGACATCCGCGACGGTCGAGCCCACGACGAGAGTCTGCCCGGATCACCCCGGTACGCCTTCTACGAGATCTCTCTGGTCCGGGCCTTCGGCTACGGCTCGGACGGACTGACCGCGACCCGCTGGCGGTTCCACCACTGACGGGCCAACCCGCGACCGGTCACTTGGCGTTGACGCTCTCAAGCGGCTCGGCAACGCGCTCGACCGATGACACCCCCTGTGTCAACCTCAGGCAGCGAGCAAATCGTTTTGTCCGGGTTGATTGAGACGTACTGCGTTGCCGTGCCGGGCCGGGTCGTAGGCGACACGGTCTTGCCAGCAGCGCCAGATCACGCGGATCCACGCTCGGGCGAGGACGCCCGAGTTCATCCGCTACCGCACGAGCCTCGTCGAGCACGACGCCATGGGGTTGGAACACCGCGTCGATGTCCCGAGTCGCGCGTCGTAGGCCAGAGCCATGGCCGCCCCGCCGAAGATGTAGAGGTCCGCGACCACACCTCGCCTCGCCAGCCGGTCCCCGAGCCGGCGGAAGGCGTCTTCGATCGCGGGGCGGTCCAACAGTGGATCATCGAGGCTCACGCGACGTTCAACTCCTGCGCCGACACGTACACGCCCCGACGACGGAATGCTGCTGGCGCGTGTACCACCGCGTCGACCCGGGCGGCACGGGTGTTGAAGGGAAACCAGAACCGCCGGAGCGACCGCGTCTCGACCCACGGCGGCGCACCACGCCCGTCCTTGGCGGCCAGGTGCTCCGTCAATGCCGCGAGGAACACATCCCAGCGCTCGTCACCGGTAGAAGCTGGTTCCTGGTCCAACAGACCGGCGCGCACCTCGGCCGGTTCCCAGCGGTGCTCCTCAAGGAACTCCGCCACCAGCCGCCACCGTCGCGTTTCGTCGGATCCAACGAGCAGAGCACCCAGGCGCGCCACCGTCAGTGGCTCGTACCTCGCAGCGCGGTTCCTCACCCCCCTGACGCTAGTACACACCGAGGCGGATCCGTGGCCAGCCGCAGCCCGCAACGAGCAGCCACGCAGGCCGTCGCGAAGCGTCGCGGCCGGCCGGTTCGCATGGAAGATCAACAAGGTGGGCCGCCAGGGACTCGAACCCTGAACCTATGGATTAAAAGTCCACAGCTCTGCCATTGAGCTAGCGGCCCGCACGGCACAGGTTACCCGAAGCCGATCAGCCCGGCGTGCGTCGCGCATCGACCCTCCGACCACGCCCCGACACCGGCACGACGCCGCTTCGGGGCCCTCCGCTGTGTCTGCGGACCGTTACGCTTCGGCAATGTCGAGCTGGCGCCGGCACGGCCTCAAAGCGGAAGCCGCAGTGGTGCCTGCCGTCGCCCTGGTGGCCCTGCTCGGCCTGGTGGTGCAGTCGGAGGGCATCGACACCACCGCCGAGCTGCTGGCGCTGATTGTCGTCCTGGCCTCGTCCGCAGCGCTCTACCTGCGCCGGCGACACCCGGTGGCCGTGGGGCTGGTGGCGCTGGCCGCAGTCGCCGCGTACGGGGCTCTGCTGCACCGGCCCGGGCCGATCATGCTGGTGTTCGTCGTGGCGCTGTACACGGTCGTCGACGAGGGGTACCTCGCCGTCGCGGTGGGGCTCGGCCTGGCCTCGGTCGTCTCCTTCGCCGTCGCCGACAGCTACACCCGGACCGGCGTCAGCGGGAACGGCGCGACGCTGCTGCACGCCGGGTGGCTCGTCGCGGTCATCGCCGGCGTCACCCGTAACCGGCGGGCCTATCTCGCCGAGGTGCAGGCCCGGGTGCTCGCCGCGGAGCAGCGCAAGGAGGAGGAGGCCCGCCACCGGGCCACCGAGGAGCGGCTACGGATCGCCCGCGAGCTGCACGACCTGCTCGGCCATCACCTGTCGCTGATCAGTGTGCAGGCGAGCGCCGCGTTGCACCGGCCCGACCCGGAACGGTCGGCGGAGGCACTCACCGTGATCAAGCAGACGAGCCGGGAGACGTTGCGCGAGCTGCGGGCGGCGCTGGGCGTGCTCCGGCAGGAGGGTACGACGCCGAACCGGCCCGCGCCCGGTCTCGACCGCCTCGACGAGCTGGTCACGGCGGCCGGGCGGCGCGGGCTGACTGTGCGTACCGAGGTGACGGAGGCCGGGCCGCTCCCGCCGGAGGTGGATCTGTCCGCGTACCGGATCGTCCAGGAGGCGCTCACCAACGTGAGCCGTCACGCGGGCGCGACCACGGCGGTGGTCCGGGTCGTGCCGGACGGCGACGAGGTGCTGGTGGAGGTGGCGGACGACGGCGCCGGTCCCGCCGGCCCGCCCGGGAACGGGATCCTCGGCATGGGCGAGCGGGCCCGGGCGCTGGGCGGCTCGCTCACCACCGGGCCAGGCCCGGACGGCGGCTTCCTGGTGCGGGCCCGCCTACCGCTGCGGCCCGCCCCACTGCCGGTCCCGGCGCCACGCACGGCACAGGGGGAGACGACATGATCCGGTTGCTGCTGGCCGACGACCAGACTCTGGTACGCGCGGGCTTCCGCTCCATCCTCGACGGCGAGGACGGCATCGAGGTGGTCGGCGAGGCCGCCGACGGCACCACTGCGGTACGGCTGACGCGGGAACTACGGCCGGACGTCGTCCTCATGGACATCCGGATGCCGCTGCTGGACGGGCTGGCCGCTACCCGGGAGATCGTCGCCGGCACCGACGCCCGCGTGATCATCCTGACCACGTTCGACCTGGACGACTACGTCTACGGCGCGTTGCGGGCCGGCGCGAGCGGCTTCCTGGTCAAGGACACCGAGCCGGCGGAGCTGATCCACGGCGTACGGGTGGTGGCGCGGGGCGACGCGTTGATCGCCCCGGCCGTCACGCGCCGGCTGATCGCCGAGTTCGCCGCCCGGACCCGGCATCCGGACCCGGGCCCCCGGCTGAACGCGCTCACCGAGCGGGAGCGGGAGGTGCTCGCCCTGGTCGCCGCCGGCCTGTCCAACGACGAGATCGCGGCCCGGCTGGTGCTGAGCCCGGCCACCGCGAAGACGCACGTCAGCCGGATCATGACCAAGACGCGGGTACGGGACCGGGCCCAGCTGGTGGTGCTCGCATACGAGTCGGGGCTCACCGTCCCCGGCTGGCTCACCGCCTCCTGAGCGAGCCGCCGGGCCGACGCGGGCAACCGGGCCGACGCGAGCCGCCGGGACGGAACGAGCGACCCGGTCAGGCGGTGCGACGGGAACGGGCCAGCGCCAGCCCGCCCAGCACCGCCCCGATCAGGCCCAACGCCACACCGGCGACCGCACCGGCACGCCCCTGACCGCTGCCGAGTCCTTCGGTGGTCAGCGCCAGATGCCACGCGCTGAGGACCATGCTGACCAGCCCGGACGCAGCAGCCACCAGGGCCTGAACCCGCCCCTCGCCCGGCCCCCGGCGAGAGCGGCTGAGTGCCAGCCCGCCGACGACCACGCTGGTCAGGCCCACCAGGGCGATGACAGTGGCGCCGGCCCGCCCGGAGCCGCCGATGCCCCCGGCGGCGAGCGAGGTGTGCGCGGCCGGGGCGAACTCTCCGACGACAGTGGTGGCGAGCAGGTGACGGATCGACATTCTGGGACTCCCTCGGGTCGCGGCAAGTGGTGACGGCGGCAGCGTATGGACGCGCATCGCCGCCGGTCGTCGCCCCGGAGTCGTCGATCGGGCTACCACCACGGGAGTACGCGCTGCGCCCGCGTACCCCAGGGGTTGTCGCCGCCAGGCGTGAACGGCGGCGGCCGGGGAACCTGGGCGACCATGCGAGTCACGAGCACCGCCGCCGTGGCGGCGTCCCGCGAGGTGCCGGGCGACGACGGCGTACGCCGGCCCGGCGGTGAGGTGCACGCCTGGCTGCCGGGCCGGAACCAGACGCTCTGCGGGCTGCCGCTGAGCCGGACCCGGCTGCGCCGCTTCCCGCACGTGCCGTTCGACTACTCCGGCACCGACGTGCTCACCGAGACCGACCCGGAGGGCTGGCTCTGCCCGCGCTGCCTGGCCGCCACCGCGGGTCGCCGCGATCGGGAGAGGGGCTGGGTGCGGACGAACCCCCGTCCGTGAGCGGTTGCTGCCCGGTTCAGCGGGTACCGCACCCGTCATGCGCATCGTGATCGTGGGGGCGACCGGCAACGTGGGGACGGCAGTGCTGCGCCGGCTGCGGCGGGAGGTGGGCACCGAGCTGGTCGGCGTGGCCCGCCGGTTGCCTGGACCGGACGCCGGTGAACCGTACGGCGACGTGGAGTGGCACTCCTGCGACATCGGCGCACCGGGTGCCGCCGACCAGCTCGTGCGGATCTTCGCCGGGGCGCGGGCGGTCGTGCACCTGGCCTGGCAGATCCAGCCCAGCCACGACCGCCGCACGCTCTACCGGACCAACGTCGGCGGCAGCCGCGCGGTGATCGAGGCCGCCGTCCGGGTCGGCGTTCCGGCCCTGGTGTACGCCTCATCTGTCGGCACCTACGCGCCCGGCCCGAAGAACCAGCCGGTCAGCGAGAACTGGCCGGCAACCGGGGTGGAGACGTCGTCGTACAGCCGGGACAAGGCGGAGGTCGAGGCACTACTCGACGGCGTGCAGCGGGAGCACCCGAAGCTGCGCGTCGTACGGCTGCGGCCGGGACTGATCTTCCAGCGGGAGGCCGGTACGGAGATCAGCCGGTACTTCCTCGGCCCACTGGTGCCGGTGCGCCTGCTGCGGTACGGCCGGATTCCGCTGGTGCCGTCGAACCGGCGACTCCGGATGCAGGCGGTGCACGCCGACGACGTGGCGGACGCGTACGCCCGGGCGGTCGTGGGTGATGCGAGCGGCGCCTTCAACGTGGCGGCCGACCCGGTGCTGACGCCGGAGCTGGTGGCCCGGCACTTCCACGGCTGGACGCTGCCGGTGGCGACGCCGGTGCTGCGGGCCGCGGCGGCGCTGACCTGGCGGGCGCGGCTGCAACCCGTCGACACCGGGTGGGTCGACCTGGCGCTGAACGTGCCGCTGATGTCCAGCCACCGCGCCGAGACCGAACTCGGGTGGAGCCCGAGCATCGACACGGTGACCGCGCTGAAGGAGCTGTTCGCCGGCATGGCCACTCGTGCCGGGACCGGCTCCCCGCCGCTGTCCCCGGATCCGGCGCTCCCAGGGCGGCCCGCAGCCCTGACCAGAGGCCAACTCCCGGGCCACCCCAACCCCTACTGACCCCGCCGTCTCCGCCTGACCCCGCCCGCCCCGCCCCACCTCGCCCTGTTGATCAAGGAGTTTGTGTCCCTCCCAGAGATCAACTAGGACGCAAACTCCTTGATCACCGAGCTGAGAGGGTAGGCGCGAGGTGAGGCGGGCGGGGTGGGCGCCGTCGGGCCGGGAGTTGGCCGGTGATCATGAAGTTGGCGGGGCGACACGCCGATGACGGAACCGTCAACTTCATGATCGACGGGGCGGGGCGAGAGCAGCGTCCGCGAGTCGGTCAGGCGGCGATCATGAGGTTGACGGCGCGACACGCCGAGGGGGAGGCCGTCAACTTCATGATCGACGGGGCGGGGCGGGGCGGAACGGGATGGGGTCGGGGTCGGGCAGGAGCGGGCAGGACGGTCAGGAGATCTGGGCGCCCAGGAAGAAGATGCCGGGGTGGCCCTTTGTCTCGAAGCCTCGGCTGGGGTTGCGCCGCAGGGTGCTGCTGTCGATCTTCAGGGTGCCGGTGCGGTTGTTGCTGACGAAGAAGATCGCGCCGCCGCCCTCGTTCGCGCTGTTGTCCTCGATCACCGTGCCGGCGATCCGTACCGCGAACTCGTTGCCGTCGCAGTAGATCGCGCCGCCGCTACCGCCACCCGGCGTGCCGCCCCGGGCCGGGTTCGCTCCCGTACCGACCGCACGGTTGTCGCGGAAGACGCTGTTCAACACCGTCCAGGAGACGCCGATACTGCTCAGCGCCCCGCCGTTGGCGCACACCCCGCCGGTGAAGGTGCTGCTCACCACGTACACCGGTTTGTTCTCGAACTGGCTCAGCACCCGCAGCGCGGCGCCTCCGAGGTCGGGGCCGGTGCGGTCGCAACGGTTGCCGACGAACCGTGAGTTGATCACGGTGAACCGCCCGCCGCGCACGAAGATCGCGCCGCCCCCACCGCCCTCGGTCCGCTCGCCGGTGGCGTCCCCGTCGGCGAACGTCAGGTTCTGCACGGTGAGCCGCGGGTGGTCCTGGTTCTGGCAGTGCGAGGTGGTCCAGCCCTGCGCCTCGTCGCACGTGTTCATGTAGAGGATCCGGCGCTTGCCGCCGCCGCTCAGCGTGACAGTGCCGCCGCCGTCCAGCACGACGCGCGGGCCGTGCGAGTTCACCACCTTGGCTGTGGCCTTCATGGTGATGGTCACCGGCGCGGGTCCGCAGTCGAACGTGATGACGCCACCGGCCGCGACGGCCTTCACCACCGCCTCCGAGGTGCAGCTCGCCGGGGTGCCGCTGCCGACGGTACGGGTCGGGCGCGAGGTGTCCACCGGACGCGCCTCGGCCGGTACGGCGGCCCGGCCGTTCGGGTTGCCGGCGCGGAACGTGACGGTGGCAGGGCTGGGGCTCGGCCGGGCGCTGCCGAGACCGGCCCGCCCACTCGGGGAGGCCGACGGGGCGGCTGCCGGACCGGCCGACGAGCCGACGCCGGCGTCGGGCGCGGGGGCCGGATCGTCGCCGCAGGCGGGCAGCGTTGCCGTCGTCAGGGCGAGGGCGAGCAGAGTGACAGCCGACTTCACGCGCACCGCCCGATGCTAGGAGGACCGGCCGCCCCGGCACGACTCCACAGCCGATCCTTAACCCGCCGCTAAGCCGCAGCCGCAGCCAGCGCCGGAGCCGCAGCCAGCGCCGCAGCCGCAGCCGCAGCCGGCACCGGGAGCCGCAGCCCAAGCCGGAGCCGCAGCCGGCACCTGAGCCGGCGACCGCGCGGCAGCCGGCAGCAGGCAGCACCGAGCGGGACGGTCAGGCGTGCGAGAGTGCGAACGCGACCAGGAAACCGAGCACGGTGATCAGCCCGACCAGCAGGTGCGCGTCCGCGAACGCCTCCGGGACCATGGTGTCGGTGATCATCGCGAGGATCGCGCCCGCGGCGAGCGCGGTGATCGTCGCCAGCACCTCGGGTGGCGCGCCGCCGAGCAGCGTGTACCCGGCCAGCGCCGCCGCACCGGAGATCAACGCGATGGCCGTCCACAGCCCGAACACGTAACGCCGGGTGCGTCCGGCCTGCCGCATGCCCGCCGCGCTGGACAGCCCTTCCGGCACGTTGCTGAGGAACACCGCGATGACGGTGACCAGGCTGACCGGGCCGCCGGCCAGCAGGCTCGCGCCGATCACCACCGATTCGGGTACGCCGTCGAGCAGCGCGCCGACCGCTATGGCCGTACCCGAGCCGGGCTGTTCCCGCTCGGAGGGCTGCTCGTCGCCGGAGCGCTTGCGGTGCCGCGCGCCGTGCCGGGCCAGCAGCACGTTCGCCGCGGTGTACAGCAGTGCACCGGCCGCGGCGCCGATCGCCACCGGCAGCAGCCCACCTTGCTCGTGCGCCTCGTCGATCAACTCGAACGAGACGGCGGACAGCAGCACGCCCGCCCCGAACGCCATCACCGATGCGGTCACCCGGCGCGGTACGCGCGCGAAGAACCCGACGGCCGCCCCGATCAGCAGGGCCGACCCGGCGAGCAGGCCCCAGAATCCCGCTTCCAGCCACTCCGGCACGCGCTGGACCCTACCCCGGGGCGTGCGCCCCCAACCGGGTCAGAAGTCGGCGAACAGGTGCGGCAGTTCCCGGGGGAAGAGGCGGCGCAGCTCACCGGCCGCGTCCACCGGCACCTCGCCCAGCCCGCGTACGACCACCTCGGCCGGGTCGAGCACCCCGTACGCCAGGGCTGACAGCCCGGCGGCGGTGAGCCGCGCGGCCGGCACGCTGCCCTCGGCGGCGGTCTGCGCGGGCAGCACCGCGAGCTTGCCCGTGGTGCCGTCGAGCAGGTGGCGACCGGCGAGCCAGCGGTCGCCTACCACCTCGATCAGTACCCGGCCGACCCCGACCGGCTGCTCGGCGAGCGCGTCCAGGCTGAGCAGGCGGGCCATCGGCGCGGTCGGGTCGGGCCGGGCCACCCGCGCCTCCACCTGCACGTCGAGGTCGGTGAGCCACAGCTCGGGCAGTTCGTCGGGGGTCACCTGGACGCTGATCCGGGCCACCTGGTCGACGTGCCGGGCGAAGAACTGGAGCACCGACGCGCGGGCGTACGCGTCGTCGACCAGCAGGTCGTCGGCGAACAGCGTGCCGGCGTGGTCGTCGATGCGGTAGGTGACAGCGCCGACCGTCTCGCCGCCGCGCACCACGCTGACCAGCCAGCGGTCGTCGCGGTCGCGCAGCCCGACCGCCCGGAAGTCCGGGAAGACGGCGAAGCCGTGGCGTTCGCGCAGGCACCGCTCGGTGTACGCGCGCCACCGCGCATACCCCGCGCCGATCCGCTCCCACACCAGCTCGTCCGGCAGGTCGGCGCGCAGCAGCGGCGCCAGGTCCGCCGGGTTGAAGACCGCGGTACGCCGCCGGGGCAGCCCGATGTAGCCGAAGCGCTCGTAGAACGAGGCGCGGAACGGGTGCAGCGCGGTGAGCTGGTGACCCTCGTCGCGCACGCCGTCGAGGAGCTGCTGCATGAGCGTGCGGACGTGCCCGCGCCGGCGGGCCAGCGGATGGGTGGCCACGCCCGCGACACCGGCCATCGGCAGCACCGCGCCGCGAAGGTTCTGCCGCATCGGTATCGCCGACACGGCCGCCGCGGTGACCCCGTCCTCCTCGGCCACCAGCGTCGTGTTCCCGGCGTTGTACGGCAGGTACGCGCGGAACTGGTCGGTCCGGGTGGCGCCCATCGGCGAGGCCTCGAACGCGTACGCCTGGAGCGGGAAGCTGGTGGTCAGTCGTTCATCGGCGGCCAGCCGGCGAATGTGCATCCGTTCATCCCAACCGCACCCGTCGTGGTCCGCAACCGGAAAGGGCGCCCGCTCACGCCTCGGTGACGTCCGAGATGACCACAGTCACGTTGTCCGGCGCGCCGGCCTGGTGGGCCAGTTTCACCAGTTGCTCGCCGCACTGCTGGCGGTCCCCGTAGGTGGCGAGTGCCGCCGCGATGGCGGCGTCCTCCACGTAGTCGGAGAGGCCGTCGCTGCACAGCAGCAGCCGGTCGCCGGGGAAGACGGTGAGCGCCCCGACGGCGGGCGGCGCGTCGGAGCCCTGCACCGCGCGGGTGACGAGCGAGCGCTGCGGGTGGTGCCGGGCCTGGTCGCGGGAGAGCGCGCCCTGGTCGACGAGCGCCTGGACGAACGTGTCGTCGCGGGTGAGCTGGGTCAGCTCGTGGTCGCGCAGCAGGTAGCAGCGGGAGTCGCCGACCTGGGCCAGGACCAGGGTGTCCCCGGCGAGCAGGGCGGCGGTGAGCGTCGTACCCATGCCGTCGCGGGCCGGGTCCACCGTGATGGCCGCGCGGATGCGCTGGTTCGCGGTGCTGACGACGGCGCGCAGCGCGTCGGCGGCCTCGTCGGCGCCGGTGGGCGGCGTCAGCTCGTCCAGGATCCGGATGACGATCTCGCTGGCCACCTCGCCGGCGGGGAGCCCGCCCATGCCGTCGGCCACCGCCACGAGGCGGTCACCGGCGAGGGCGGAGTCCTCGTTGTTGGTCCGGACGAGGCCGACGTCGTTGAGGATGGCCGAGCGGAGGATGAGCGTCATGACGACAAGCTTGCCAAGAAGAACGGGTCCGCGTCTGCACGCGCTGGCGGGTCTGCTGAAAGAAATGTCATCAGCTTGCATCCTGGGTATGCGTCAACTGTCCGGTGTGGACGGACGAGGATAGCGCAGCAGGAGGCTCGCATGAACCTCCTCCTCGCCCACCGCCGCGTAGGTGTGCGGCACGTCGGAGGTCCACCGCAGGTAGCCCCCGGGACCGGCGGTCAGCGGGGCGTCGGCCGGGCCGGCGCGGAGCACGCCGGAGAAGACCGTCACGTGTTCGGTCACGCCGCTGGAGTGGGCGGGGGAGAGCTGCGCCGGACCCGGGGTGACCCACATCCGGTACAGCTCGTAGGTCGCCTCCCGGTCGCTGAAGACCTCCAGCAGCGTGCCTCCCACCGCGGCCCCGCGCAGGGTCGGCGCCTGGTCGGGCGTGGCGAGCACGGCGGTCAGCGGTACGCCGAGCTGCGCGGTGATCGCGTACAGGGTCTCCAGCCGGGGATTGCGCACGCCGTTCTCCAGGCCGGAGAGCGTGGCCTTGCCGACGCCCGCGAGGCGGGCCAGCTCGGACAGGGAGATGCCCCGCTCGGTGCGGAGCGAGCGGATGCGCCTGCCGACCTCCCGGGTGCCCCGGTCATCGGCTGGTGCGGCGGCTGTCATGGGGGCTATCGTGCTACACCGTGCCGTTCCGTAAACGGAACGGTCGGAGGAGGAGAGCATGGGCGGTCGGCTCCAGCCCGTCCTGGCCGGCGTGGTGACCGCTCTGGTCGGCTTCGCCAGCTCGTTCACAGTCGTCCTGGCCGGGCTGCGCGCGGTCGGCGCCGATCCGGACCAGGCCGCTTCCGGCCTGCTCGCGCTCTGCGTCGCCAGCGGCGCCTGCGCGGTCTGGCTCGGCCTGCGGCACCGGCTGCCGCTGTCGATCGCCTGGTCCACGCCGGGTGCGGCGCTGCTCGTGGCCACCGGACCGGTCGCCGGCGGCTGGCCCGCAGCGGTCGGCGCCTTCCTGCTCGCCGGGCTGCTGATCATCGCGGCCGGGCTGATCCCCGCGCTCGGCCGTGCGGTCGCCGCGATCCCCGCCCCGATCGCCTCCGCCATGCTCGCCGGGGTGCTGCTGCCGCTGTGTACGGCCCCGGTACGCGCCCTGGTCGAGGTGCCCCGGCTCGCCGGGCCGGTGGTGCTGGTCTGGCTGCTGCTGCACCGGTTCGCCCGCCGCTGGGCGGTACCGGGCGCGCTCGCCGTGGCGGTGATCGCGATCGCCCTGACCACCTCCGGGCCGGCCCGGCTGGACGTCGCACCGGTCGTCGCGTTCACCGCGCCGTCCTGGACGCTGCCCGCAGTCGTCGGGCTCGCGCTGCCGCTGTTCCTGGTCACCATGGCCGCCCAGAACGTGCCCGGAACCGCGGTGCTCGCCGGGTACGGCTACCGGGCCCCGCTGGGCTCGGCGTTGCGGGTGACCGGGCTCGCCACCGCCCTCGGCGCCCCGGCGGGCGGCCACGCGGTGAACCTGGCCGCGATCACCGCCGCCCTGGCCGCCGGCCCGGACGCCCACCCGGACCCGGAGCGGCGCTGGATCGCCTCGGTCACCGCCGGGATCGGCCTGGCCCTGCTCGGCCTGGGCGCCGGCGTGGCCACCGCCCTGGTGCTGCTCTCCCCGCCGGTGCTGGTCGAGGCCGTCGCCGGGCTCGCCCTGCTCGGCGCGCTCGCCGGGGCCGTCACGGCGGCGGTCGCCCAGCCGGACGCGCGGGAGGCAGCAGTGGTGACGTTCGTGGTCACCGCCTCCGGGGTGAGCCTGCTCGGGGTGGGTGGCGCGTTCTGGGGACTGGTCGCGGGCTGGCTGATGCTGCTGCTGTTCCGCCGCCGGGCGGTCGCATCCCCGCCGGTCGAGCCGCCCCGGACCGAATCCGCCCCGTCGCTTTCCGGTCGGACCGGGTGACGAACTGTTAACCTGGAGTGCGCAGGAGGCCCGTCAGGGTTCCCGCAACCGCCTTAGGGCCCGCTTTCAGGCGGGCCCTTCGTGCGTCGGCCGCCCGGTCGGATGCCAGCACCACGAGTGGTATCGGCGCGGCTCGACCCAGGACCACAGCCGCGTGTTCGTCGTCGCCTCCCGAGGATCCGCGCCCGCCCCGCTCGCCATCCTGCGGAACAGGAAGGTGACCAGGTCGACGGCCTGCACCAGCCGGGAGGCGTGCGACGGGGCGAAGTGCAGGGTGTCCACGATCCGGCTGAGCCGCCGGGAACGGTAGCCCCCGGTTCCGTCGACCCGGTAACGGGTCAGGTCCGAGCGGTGGCTTGCGGGGTTGTCGACCTCGTCCGCGATCACCAGGGCCAGTTCGTCCCGCATCGCCGCGTATCCGTCCACCCGTTCCAGAAGGTGTGACAGCACCACCTCGTGAGCGGGGCGGGTGAGCCCGTAGCGCCGGGTGAGGCCGTGCCGGTCGACGCCGCGCAGGATGACTGTGACGTCGTACGTGCCGATCGCCTTGAGCGCCGCGTTGTAGACGGCGATCCGGGCGCGTGGCGGCACCCTCGCCCAGGCCGTCCGCCCCTGGAACAGGTCGTACCCGTGGAGTTCGGCGGCTCGGTCGATGCCGTACGCCTTGGCCGCGTCCGTCATCACCTCGTCGAGTGCGGTGCTGAGCGGGATGGCCACGGCCTCCGGGACCAGAAGTGCGCCGATCCAGTACCAGCGATCGGTGTACGACTCGTCCACATAGGTCAGGAGCACCCGACGAGCGTAGGCCGCTTTCCGGGCGTGGCCGCCTCGACGCGCAGGCCGCCGAATCGGCGCATTCGACCCCGGGTGTCACTCCTCGGCGGGCAGCTCCGCGGCCGGGACGGTGAGGCGTACCGCGCCGTCGCCCACCGCGGCGATCCGGTCGGCCAGCACGTAGACCGCGCCGGTGCGGACCAGCTCGGTGGAGACCTTGAGGTAGCCGTCGCGGAGCAGCCGGGCGGCCAGGTCGGCCGGTACGTCCGGCTCCTCGGCCGCCGCCGACTCGATCAGTTCGTCCAGACTGCTGCCCGGGTCGACCGGGGCGGGCGCCTGCACGGTCACCGCGGCCGGGTCGCCGCGCTGCACGAGATCGACTGTGCCCACCTCGACGCCTGCGGAGTCGACCACCCGCATGCCGGTGGTGACCCGGGAGACGGTGTCCTGCTGCTGGCTCATGCAGAAGCGGTTCCCGGGGCGCGCGGGAGCTAAACGGAGGGGGCCCAGCCGCCCGGCGGGCGGGGGGACAGCTCGCGCCAGGTGTCGGTGCCGTCCAGCAGCGCCCGGATCGTCTCCTCGGCCTCCTCGACGCTGGCGTGCTCGTAGAAGCGGGAGATCCCCTCGGCACCGCCGGCCCGCTGCTCGACGTGCCAGCGGTCGCCGTCCACCCGGAGGAAGACGTCACGCCGGGCGAGGCGTCCCCATTTCCCGTTCCACCAGTGCCTACGCTGCTCCATGCCCGGACTCTATCGAACATGTGTTCGATGCACGTCGGCCCCCGCGAGATCGTCGCGGGGGCCGATCGGCTATGGCGTCAGCGCGGCGCGGGCGGCTCCTGCCGGCGGCCGAGCACGTCGTCCAGGGCGCTGCGCTGGCCGGGCGTGCCGTGGTTGCCGGCGAGCAGCGCGTCCCGGATCTCGGTGAGCAGCTTGACCTCCTCGCTGGGGGCCGAGGGCGGCGGCTCCTCGCCGCGCTTGCGCCGCTCGGCGAGCTTGTTCATCGGGTAGATGACCAGGAAGTACAGCGCGAGTGCGGTCAGGAGGAAGGTGATCAGTGCGTTGATGAAACTGATCCAGTCGAACTCGATGTTGCGGACCGTCCAGGGAGTCCCTTCCAGGCCCTTGTCGCTGCCGGTGATCAGCACCGTGACCAGCGCGATCAGCGGTTTGAGGAACGAATTGGTGAGCTGGGTGACCACGCCGGTGAACGCGGCGCCGATGACAACACCGACCGCCAGGTCGACGACGTTGCCGCGCATGATGAAGTCTTTGAAACCCTTGAGCATCCGTACTCCCGTGCCCTGATGAGTCTGCGTCGGGGACAACCTATGCCCCGGCGGGCCCTTCGAGAAAAGCACCGGCCTCGATCGCCGCCCGCTGCGGGTCGCCGGCCCGGATCGCCTCGACCAGCCGGCTGTGGTCCACGTACCGCTCCGGAGTGAGCGCCTCACCCATCGCCTGGGCCACCGTGCTGCGCAGCGCGGCGCCGACCGAGGCGTACAGCTCGGCGAGCATGGCGTTGTGCGCGGCCGCCACCACGACCGTGTGCAGCGCGGCGTCCGCCTCCACGAACTCGTCCACCCGGCCGCCGCGCCACGCGGCCTCGCGGGCCGCGAGCGCGCCGTCGAGCGCCGCCAGGTCCTCGGGGGTACGCCTCAGCGCAGCGAGCCGGGCGGCCTCCACCTCGAACGCGCGCCGGACCTCGATCACCTCGGTCATCCGGTCGTCGGTGAGCCGGCGGGCCACCACCGGCGCCAGCTCGTCGGTCGACACCACGTAGGTGCCGGAGCCCTGCCGGCACTCCAGCACCCCGGCGTGCACGAGCGCGCGGACCGCCTCGCGGACCGTGTTCCGCCCCACGCCGAGCGCGGCGACCAGTTGCGGCTCGGTGGGGATGCGCCCGCCCACCGCCCACTCGCCGCCGAGGATCCGCTCCCGGAGCTGCTCGATCGTCTGCCGGACCCGGTGACCGCGCGGAGGCACGGCGACGGAATCCACGGCGGGTGTCACCGGTTACACCTCGTGCCGAAATTCATCCCATGATTGTAGGTTCGAGGTCATGACTCCGCCACCTGCGCCCGCCGCGACAGTGCCCGCCCCCGGCGTCACACCCGCGGCGGGCCCCGCCCCGGCGGCCGGCCCGGTCCGGGGCGGTCTGCTCGTGCTCGCCGGGATGCTGCTCGTCGCGCTGAACCTGCGGGCCGCGGTGACCAGCCTCGGCGCCCTGCTCGACGAGATCCGGGTCGGTCTGGGGCTCTCCGGCGCGATGGCCGGCCTGGTCACCACGCTGCCCACCATCGCGTTCGCCGGACTCGGCGCGTTCACCCCGTGGCTGGTCCGCCGCTGGGCCGCGCCCCGGGTGCTGGTGGTGGCCATGGTGGCGCTCACCGTCGGGCAGGTGCTGCGCGCGGTCACCGGCTCGGCGGCGGTCTTCGTGCTCACCAGCGCGCTCGCGCTGGCCGGCATCGCGGTGGCGAACATCCTGCTGCCGATGCTCGTCAAGCAGCACTTCCCGCACCGCACCGGACTGGTCACCGGGGCGTACACGATGGCCCTGACTGTGGGCACGACGGTGGCCGCCGCCTCCGCCGTGCCGGTCGCGCACGCGTTCGGCTCCTGGCGGGCCGGACTCGGCATCTGGGCCGGGCTGGCCGCGCTGGCCGTACTCCCGTGGGTGCCGCTGGCGCTGCGCGCCCGCGCCGCGCGACGGGCCGCGCCCCCGGCGGTGGCGGTCGCCGCCTCGGCCCGCGTGCAGCCGGGGCGGACCCGGCTCGGCTGGGCCATGGCGGTCTACTTCGGGGCGCAGTCGCTCAGCGGGTACGCGATCATGGGCTGGCTGGCCCAGCTCTTCCGGGACGCCGGATACCGGCCGGAGACGGCCGGGCTGCTGCTCGCCGGGGTGACCGCGCTGGGCGTGCCGGTGGCGCTGATGATGCCGGCGCTCGCCGGACGGCTGGCCACGCTCCGCCCGCTGGTGCTGTCGCTGACCGTGTTCTCCGCCGCCGCGTACGCCGGTCTGGCGCTCGCCCCGCACGGCCTGGCGCCGCTGTGGGTGTTGCTGCTGGCGCTCGGCCAGGGCGCGTTCCCGCTCATCCTGACCACGATCGGGCTGCGCGCCCGGACCGCCGAGGGCACCGTGGCGCTGTCCGCGTTCGCGCAGAGCACCGGGTACGTGATCGCGGCGCTCGGGCCGCTGCTGGTGGGCATCCTCTACGAGGCGACAGGCGGCTGGACCGCCCCGATCGGCTTCCTGCTGGTGGCGCTGGCCGTGCAGACGGCGGCGGGCATGGTGATCGCCCGTCCCCGCTACATCGAGGACGAGCGCTGAGCGGGATCGGTCAGGAGGAGGCCGGGGTGGGATCGCCCGCGACGGCCTGCTCGACCGTCGGGTACGTGTGCAGCACCTCGACCAGGCCGCTGACCTCGAGGATGCGCAGCACGCCGCGCTGCGGGGCGGCCAGCCGGACCACGCCGCCCGCCTCGTCGCAGTTGTTCTTCGCCCGGACGAACACCGACAGGCCGGTGGAGTCGCAGAACGACACCTCGGCCAGGTCGAAGACGAGGCGGCTGCGCCCCTTGTCCAGCAGATCCGTGATCTGGTCCTGGAGCTGCGGTGCCGTGGCCATGTCGAGCTCGCCCGCGACCGACACGACGACCACGTCGCCGCGCTGTTCCGTGTGCACCGTCAAGGACATTCGTCGACCTCCTGTGTTCGGGGGAAACGGTATCCCACGATGGGCGCGCCGCGCAGAACGGGAGCGGTCACGGGTGCGGTCGATCATTCTTTGCTCCGTGACAAGTAGCGCCCCGGCCTCCGGTGATAGAGTCCGCCCGTCCAAATCAGGGAGGTCACCATGGCGTTGAGCGCCGAACAGGGTGGTCGGCTCGCCCACCTGCTCAGTCAGCACGCGGACCGGTTGACCAACCGCTGGACGGAGATCGTCGGCAGTTCGCTGCGCGGCCGCCTGAGCCGGGCCGAGCTGGCTCGCCAGGTGCAGGAGTTGCAGCGCGCGCTGATCGACGCCGGCCGGCAGGGCGTCTCCGACCTGGCCGACGAGCACGGCGGTGAGCTGCGGGCGGTGCTGTCCGAGCTGTCCACCAACCGGGCCCGCCAGGGATTCTCCGCCACCGAGACAGCGATCAGCGTGTTCGCGTGCAAGGACGCCCTGCTGGAGCTGATGGAGGATGAGAAGGGCGACGAGACCCTGCGCGACTTCGTCGCCTTCTCCGCGCTCGTCGACCAGATGGGCCTGTTCACGTTCGAGACGTTCGTCCGGGCCCGCGAGAGCCTGATCGCCGATCAGGCGGAGCAGCTGCTGGAGCTGTCCACCCCGGTGGTGAAGCTCTGGGAGGGCGTGGTCGCCGTCCCGCTGGTCGGGACGCTGGACTCGGCCCGCGCCCAGGTGGTGATGGAGCGGCTGCTGCAGACGCTCGTCGACACCGGCTCGCCGTACGCGATCATCGACATCACCGGCGTGCCGGCGGTGGACACGCAGGTCGCGCAGCACATCCTCAAGACCGTGGTGGCCGCCCGGCTGATGGGCGCCGACTGCATCATCTCCGGCATCCGCCCGCAGATCGCCCAGACGATCGTGGCCCTCGGTATCGAGTTCGGTGACATCGCCACCAAGGCGAGCCTCGCCGACGCGCTGCGCCACGTGCTGCGCCTGACCGGGGTCGAGACCACCGCTCGCCGCCCGCGCCGGGAGTCCTGATGGAACGGGTGCCGATCCTCAAGATCGGCGACATCCTGCTGGTCTCCATCCAGGTCGACATGTCCGACCAGACGGCGGTCCAGTTGCAGGAGGACCTGGCCGAGCGGATCGTCGCCACCGGCTGCCACGGCGTGATCATCGACATCACGGCGCTGGACATCGTCGACTCCTTCGTCGGCCGGATGCTGTCCACCATCGCGTCCATCTCGAAAGTGCTGGACGCCGAGACGGTGGTGGTCGGCATGCGCCCGGCCGTCGCCATCACGCTCGTCGAACTGGGGCTGTCGCTCAACGGCATCCGTACCGCGCTGAACGTCGAGCGCGGCATGGAGCTGATCGCGGCCAGCCGCGCCGACGAGTGGGACGAGGCGGCCGACGACGAGGACACCGAGACGACGGCGACGGCATGACCACGGGCGTCGACCTGGGTGTGCCGGCGACCCAGGCGATCCGCAGCGACGAGGACGTGGTGCGGGTCCGGCAGTTGGCGCGTACCACAGCCGTCGCGGTCCGCCTCTCCCTGGTGGACCAGACGAAGCTCGTCACCGCCGCCAGCGAGCTGGCCCGCAACACGCTGATCTACGGTGGCGGGGGCAGCGCCGAGGTGAGCACCGTGTCCGACGGCCGCCGGCGCGGCGTGCGGATCGTCTTCGCCGACGAGGGCCCGGGCATCCCCGACCTCGACCTGGCGCTCACCGACGGCTACACCACCGGCGGCGGGCTGGGCCTGGGACTGAGCGGCGCCCGCCGGCTCGTCGACGACTTCGACATCCGGACGGCTGTCGGCGAGGGGACGCGGATCACCGTCACCAAGTGGTCGCGATGATCGCCGACGTGGTGCCCGACCACGGCATCTGGTTCCGGGTCGACACCGGCGCGACCGCCGGCAGCGTACGCCGGGCGGCCGAGCGTCTCGGCCGGCAGCTCGAACTGAGCGCGGCGCGCGTCGCGGACCTGGCCATCGTCACCGCCGAGATCACCAGCAACCTGGTCAAGCACGCCCGCGAGGGCACGCTCCTGATGCGTCCGGCGCGCCGGGGCGGGCGGGCCGGTGTGGAGCTGGTCGCGATCGACTCCGGCCCCGGCATGGCCGACCTCACGCTCTCCTCCGCCGACGGCCACTCCACCGCCGGCACGCTCGGCATCGGGCTCGGCGCGATCACCCGGCAGTCGAGCCGGTTCGACGGCTACTCGTCGCCGGGGCGGGGCACGGTCCTGGTCGTCCAGGTCTGGGACGCCGCACCGCCGGAGCCGGACTGGGCGGGCGGGCTGGCCCGGCCGATCACCGGCGAGCAGACGAGCGGCGACGGGTACGCGGTGCGTCAGGTCGGCGGCCGGCGGCAGGTGCTGGTCTCCGACGGGCTGGGCCACGGGCCGCTCGCCGCCGCCGCCACAGGTGCCGCCGTGTCCGCGTTCCGTTCGGCGCCGGACGGGCCGCCGGACGTCGTGGTGCGGCACCTGCACGCCGCCATCTCGCACACCCGGGGCGCCGCGCTCGCGGTGGCCGAACCGGATCCGGCCGCCGGAGTGCTCCGCTACGCCGGGCTGGGCAACATCGCCGCGATGATCGTCGCGCCGGGCGAGCGGCGGCGCGGGCTGGTCTCGCTGCCGGGCATCGCCGGGCACCAGCGTCCGGCGATCCGCGGGTACGACTACCCCTTCTCGCGCGACGCCACCCTGGTCATGCACAGTGACGGAGTGGTGGACCGCTGGGATCTGGACGACTATCCCGGGCTCGCCGGCCGCAACCCGCTGCTGGCCGCCGCGACCCTGCTGCGCGACGCCGGTGTCCGCCGTGACGACGCCTGCGTCCTGGTGGCCCGGGGGGCGGCATGACCGAGCCCCTCCTGCACCTCGCGCTCCGGGTGGAGCAGGACATCTTCCTGGTCCGGCAGCGTGGCCGGGAGGTGGCCGCGGCGGTCGGGCTGGAACATCAGGACCAGGTACGGATCGCCACCGCGCTCAGCGAGGTGGCCCGGGAACTGTTGCACGGGGCCGACGGCGCGGACGTGACGTTCGCCCTCGACCGGGACGCGGTCGGCCGCCGGGTCCTCCAGGTGGACCTGTCGCCGCTGCGTCCGCTCCCCGGTGGACGGTACGAGCCGCAGTCCGGCGCCGTCGCGCGTCTGGTGGACACGTTGCGGGTGGTGGCCGTCGAGGGCGATACCGTCGTGAGGATGTCCCGACGAGTGCCCGACCACGCCGAGGAGCTGACGGCCGAGCGCGCCGCCGAGCTCCGCGCCGAGCTGGCCGAGCGCGCGCCGGGTTCCGCGCTGGACGAGTTGGCCGCCCAGAACGCGCAGCTCATCGCCGCCCTCGACGAGGTACGCAGCCAGCGCGACGAGCTGGCGGTGCTGAACTCCGAACTCCAGGAGACCAACCACGGAGTGATGGCGCTCTACAACCAGCTCACCGAGGAGCTGGAGGAGACCAACCGCGGTGTGGTGGCGCTCTACGCCGAACTGGACGAGAAGTCCGCCCAGCTGCGGGCCGCGAGCGAGTCGAAGAGCCGGTTCCTGGCGAACGTCAGCCACGAGCTGCGCGCCCCGGTCACCGCGATCATCGGCCTGGCCCGGCTGCTCGCCGACTCCGCCTCCGACCCGCTCACCGGCGAGCAGGCCCGTCAGGTGGGGCTGATCCGCTCCTCGGCGGGCGACCTGCTGGGGCTGGTCAACGAGCTGCTCGACCTGGCCAAGGCGGAGTCGGGCCGGATCGAGCCGGACTGGTCCGACGTCGATCTGCGCGCCGTGTTCGGGCAGTTGCGCGGCACGCTGCGGGCGCTCGCCGCGCGCCCCGAGGTGGAGCTGGTGGTCGAGGAACCGCCGGCCCCGGCCACTGTGCGCTCGGACGAGGTGCTGCTCGCCCAGGTGCTGCGCAACCTGCTGCACAACGGACTGAAGTTCACCGAACGCGGCGAGGTACGCCTGCGCGCCGAGCGCCGCGGCGGCCAGTGGACGCTGTCGGTCACCGACACCGGCGTGGGCATCCCGCCGGAGCTGCACGAACGGGTCTTCGAGGAGTTCTACCAGGTGCCCGGCACGACCCGGGTCGGTGGCACCGGGCTCGGCCTGCCGTACGCGCGCCGGCTGATCACGCTGCTCGGCGGGACGCTGGAGCTGACCAGCGAACCCGGCCGGGGCAGCACGTTCACAGTGGTCCTCCCCGCGGGCGGAGCGTGACGGTGGACGGCGGGCCGGTGACCGTGCTTGTGGTCGACGACAGCGGCCCCAAGCGATACCTGCTGGTCAACTGGCTGACCCGGGCCGGCTTCGTCACCGTCGAGGCCGAGAACGGCACGGCGGCGCTGGAGCGGGTGGACCGGGAACACATCGACCTCGTGGTGCTCGACGTCCGTCTGCCGGACATGAGCGGCTTCGAGGTGTGCGAGCGGATCAAGGAGGCGCACCCGTCGATCCCGGTCATCCACGTCTCCGCGCACGCGGTCGACGTGGTCGACCGGGCGCAGGGTCTCACCCGGGGCGCGGACGCCTACCTGGCCGAGCCGATCGAGCCGGAGGAACTGGTCGCCACCGCCCACGCGGTGCTGCGCTACTACCAGGCCCGGCGGCGGGCCGAGCAGCTCGCCGAACGGCTCGCCGCGCTCGCCGACGCCACTGTGGAGATGCACGCGACGCCGAACTTCGTCCGGCTGCTGGAGGCCGCCGCGAGCGGCGCGGCGCGGATCTTCAATGCCCCGGCGGCGGTGGTCGCCGAGACGTTCGACGGGGACTGCCTGGCGGGCGTGGCGGCCGACCCGCACACACCGGCCACCATCGTGCCGTGGGTGGTGGACGACACCGGAGTGCCGATCGGCACCCGGGTACGCGTCGACGAGCCGGCCAACTGGGCGCTGGCCGGCTGGCCCGACGGCGACACCGTGACCGTCGCCGCCTCCCGGCTGCGCGAGGACCGGGCCCCGCTCTACGTGGTGGTGCCGACCGCCACCCAGACCGTACGCACGCCGGTGCTGGTGCAGCTCGCCCAGGCGGTCGCCTCGGCGGTCGAGGCGCAGCGGTCCTTCGACGAGGAGCACCGGATCGCTGTGACGTTGCAGCGCAGCCTGCTGCCGCAGCGGCTGCCCGACGTCGTCGGCCTGGACCTGGCCGTTCGGTACGAGCCGGCGAGCGCGCAGACCGAGGTGGGCGGCGACTTCTACGAGCTGGTGATGCTCGACGGCCACCTGCTGGTGGCGATCGGTGACGTGGCCGGGCACTCGCTGCACGCCGCCACGGTGATGGCCGAGCTGCGGCACGCGGTACGGGCGTACGCGGTCGAGGGGCACCAGCCGGGCGTGATCCTGGACCGGGTCAACGAGCTGATGCGCAACCTGCTGCCGACCGAGCTGGCCACCATCTGCGTGCTGCTGCTCCACCCGCCGACCGGGGTGGTCCGGCTGGCCAGCGCCGGGCACCTGCCGGCGTTGCTCAGCCGGGACGGGAGGGTCGAGTTCGTGACGCAGTCGGCGCCCCTGCTCGGCGTACGCGCGCCGCGCCCGCCGGACCTGGAGTTCGTGCTGCCCGCCGGGGCCACGCTCGTGCTCTACACCGACGGGCTGATCGAACGGCGGGACGCCACGATCGACGACGGCATGGCGGCGCTCGGCGTGGCCGCCACCCGGGTGGACGACGACCTGGACGATTTCTGCCGGCGGCTGCTCGTCGAGCTGGCGCCGCCGGAGATCCACGACGACGTCGCTGTGGTAGCGGTCCGTCGCCGCTGATCCCCTGGTCCTGAGAAGTGGGGCCGATCGACGCCGTCCTCATACGCTGGCCCGATGAATACCAAGACCAGTGAACTGCTCGCCGTCGCGGCGCCGGGTACGGCCGCTGTGGTGCGCGGCATCTCCGACGACCAGCTCGTCCTGCCCACCCCCTGCCCGGACTACACAGTGCGCGACCTGCTGGGCCACCTGTTCGACGTGGTGGTCAACTTCCAGGCGCTGGCCCGCCGGGAGGAGGTCGACTGGTCCGGCAAGACCGACCACCTGACCGACGGCTGGCGGGACCGGTTCGCGACCGAGGCGGCCCGGCTGACCGAGGCGTGGTCCGACCCGGCCACACAGGAGGGGGTCTCCCCCGGCATGGGACTGCCGCAGGAGACGGTCGGCATGATGGCCCTGATCGACCTCACCGTCCACGGATGGGACCTGGCGCGGGCCACCGGCCAGGAGCTGACCGTGGACCCGGCAGTGGTGGCCGCGGGACACGAGTTCATGGACCGGATGGGCGACACGGGGCAGAAGATGGGCGCGTTCGGCCCGCCGGTGCCCACCGGCGCGGCACCGGACAGCATGGACGCGCTGCTCGGCCGGGCCGGGCGCGACCCGGCCTGGACCCGCTGAACCGAACGGCCCGCGTGGTGCGCCGCGCGGGCCGTTCTTGACACCACTATTCGCTCAGCGAATAGTAGGGCCGTGTCCACGTCGCACGTCCTGCTCGGGCTGCTCGCCGCCGGCCCGCGCCACGGCTACGAGCTGAAGCGCGCGCACGACGAGCGGCTGCCCCGCGCCCGGCCGCTCGCCTTCGGGCAGGTCTACGCGACACTGGCCCGCCTGTGCCGCGACGGCCTCGTGGCCACGGCCGGGCAGACCCGCGAGAGCGGACCGGACCGCACCTCGTACGCGCTCACCGAGGACGGGCGGGCGGCGCTGGACCACTGGCTCGCCACCGTCGAGCCGCCGATGCCGTACGTGGCCAGCACGCTCTTCGCCAAGGTGGTGGTCGCGCTCCTGGTGGCCGACGTCGACCAGGCCCGCGTCTACCTGATCGCGCAGCGGCAGGCGCACACGCAACGCCTGCGCGAACTGACCGCGCTGAAGACGGCCCCCGGCGCCCGCCTCGACGAGGTGGTCGCCGCCGACTTCGCCATCGCCCACCTCGACGCCGATCTCCGGTGGCTGCACACCACCCTCGACCGGGTCGCCGACTGGCACCGGGAGGTGCGCACGTGACGTTCCTGCAAGCGCGCGGAGTGGTCCGCGCCTACGGTCACAACCCCGCGCTGCGCGGTGTGACGCTCGACGTGGCCGAAGGCGAGATCGTCGCGGTCACCGGCCCGAGCGGCTGCGGCAAGTCCACGCTGCTGCACTGTCTCGCCGGCATCCTGCGCCCCGACGCCGGTCAGGTCACCTGGCGCGGAGAACGGATCGACACGTGGTCGGAGGCGGCCCGCTCGCGGCTGCGCCGTACCGAATTCGGGGTGCTGTTCCAGTTCGGTCAGCTCGTCGCCGAGCTGACCGCCGCGGAGAACGTCGCGCTCCCGCTGTTGCTCGCCGGCACGGGGCGGCGAGCGGCGCGGACGGCGGCGCTCTCCTGGCTGGACCGGCTCGGCGTGGCCGACGTCGCCGACGCCCGGCCCGGTGAGATGTCCGGCGGGCAGCAGCAACGCTGCGCGCTGTCCCGGGCGCTCGTCACCGAACCACGGGTGATCTTCGCCGACGAGCCGACCGGCGCGCTCGACACGCTGGCCGGCGAGCAGGTGCTCACCCAACTGGTCCGGCTGGCCCGCGAGCAGCGCACCACAGTCGTGCTGGTGACGCACGAGCCGCGCATCGCCGCGTACGCGGACCGGGAGGTCAGCCTGCGCGACGGCATGGTCGACCACACCGGGCTCGGGCTCGACCCGGCGCTGCCGGGCGGGTCGCGGTGAGGCCGGGGACGCTGCTGCGTCTCGTGCTGGCGGGCACCCGCACCGACATCGCACGGGTGGTGCTCACGGCGGTGAGCGCCGCGCTCGCGACGCTGGCCGGGCTGGCCGCGCTGACCGTGCTGTCGGTGGTGAAGCCGTCCGGCGACGAAGGGCTCAACTCCGACCAGTACACCAACGCCCTGCTGCGGGAACCCGGTCTGCGCCCCGGCGTGGCGTTCGCGTTGCTGCTGCTCTGCGTACCGGTCCTGGGGCTGGCCGGGCAGTGCGCCCGCCTCGGCGCGCCGGGCCGGGACCGGCGGCTGGCCGCGTTCCGGCTGGCCGGTGCCACCCCCGGGCAGGTCACCCGGGTCGCGGTCGCCGAGACCGGCGTGGCGAGCCTGCTCGGCACCCTCGTCGGCCTGGCCGTCTTCCTGGCCGGGCACCGGCTGCTGCACCGGCCCGACGCGGACGGGCGGCTGCCGCTGCCCACCGACGTGCACCCGGCCCCGGTGGCGGTGGCAGCCGTCGTGCTCGGCCTGCCGCTGGTCGCCGCGCTGGTGAGCGCGTTGCTGCTGCGGCGGGTCGCCACCACCCCGTTCGGCGTCGTACGCAAGGTCCGCACCCGGGCGCCCTGGCCGTGGCCGGGCGTGCTCATCCTCGCCGCGCTGGCGATGTTCGCCGCGATCCGCCCGCTCCTGCTCTGGTACGAACGGCGTGGCGCCGTGGCCCCCGACTGGCTGGTGCCGACATTGCTCGTCGTCGGCGGGCTGACCGCGATGATCGGCGTGGTGTCGGGCACCGGCTGGATCTCGTACCGGACCGGCCGGCTGCTGCACCGGCACGGACGCGGCCCGGCCGCCCTGCTCGCCGCCCGCCGGCTGGCCGCCGACCCGTGGGCCGGCAGCCGCACCTTCGCCGCGTTGCTGGCCGCGCTGATCTTCGGCGCCGGTGCCGCAGGGCTGCGTGCCGACTTCCAGGCCGAGGCCGAGGTGACCCGCCGCACCGGCTCCGGAATGGCCGACCCGGGCTTCTACCTCGGCGCGATGGACCTGGTCGACCTCGCGGTCCTGGTGGCGATGGCGATCGCCGGCGGTGGGCTGCTCGTGGCGGTGGTCGAGGGGATCACCAGCCGGCGACGGGCGTACGCGGCGCAGGTGGCGACCGGCGTGCCACGGGCCACCATCGGCCGGTCGCTGCTCTGGGCCGCGCTCGCCCCCGCCGTACCCGCGATCGGGCTCGCGTTGACGGTCGGCTACCTGCTGGTCCGGGGCGTCATGCCGGCACCGAGCAACGGCGGCTTCACGCGGACGATCTGCGACGCCGGCTCGGAACTGTGCGGCGATCCGGCCACCGCGGCGCGGTACACCCGTACCGAATGGGTGCCGAAGACGACAGTTCCGCCGGACGTACCGTGGGATCAGCTGGCCTGGCTCGCGGCGGGCGGGCTGGCGGCGGTGCTGTGCACGGTCGTAGCCGGCCTGCTGTTCCTGCGCACCGCGACGTCGGTGGAGGAACTGCGCGCGGGCTGAGCGGTCAGCGGCCGAGCAGGCCCCCGTGTAAGGAAGGGCCCCTTATTAACAGACGTCTGTTAATAAGGGGCCCTTCCTTACACCTCAGGCGCGGCCGACGCGGTCGAGGATCCAGGCGTTGACGAACGCCTCCTCGCGCCAGGAGTCGTACCGGCCGCTCGGGCCGCCGTGGCCCGCGCCCATCTCGGTCTTGAGCAGGTAGTCGCCGGCCGGCGCGAGCGACCGCAGCCGGGCGATCCACTTGGCCGGCTCGTGGTAGAGCACGCGCGTGTCGTTGAGGCTGGTCACCGCCAGGATGGCCGGGTATTCGACGGTGGCCACGTTCTCGTACGGCGTGTACGACTTCATGTACGCGTAGACCTCGGGGTCGTCGAGCGGGTTGCCCCACTCCTCCCACTCGGTGACAGTCAGCGGCAGCGACGGGTCGAGGATCGAGGTGAGCGCGTCCACGAACGGCACCTGCGCGACGATGCCGGTGAACGCGTCCGGGGCGAGGTTCGCCACCGCGCCCATCAGCAGGCCGCCGGCCGAGGCGCCCCGGGCGACCAGCCGGTCGCTCGCCGTCCAGCCCGCCTTCACGAGGTGCCGGGCGCAGGCCACGAAGTCGGTGAAGGTGTTCTTCTTGGCCAGCAGCTTGCCCTCGTCGTACCAGCGCCGGCCCAGCTCACCGCCGCCCCGGATGTGCGCCACCGCGAAGATCACGCCGCGGTCGAGCAGGCTCAGCCGGGCGATCGAGAACCACGGGTCCATGCTCGCCTCGTACGACCCGTAGCCGTAGATGACGGCGGGCGCCGAGCCGTCGCGCGGGGTGTCGCGGCGGCAGACGAGCGAGATCGGTACGCGGGTGCCGTCGTCGGCGAGCGCCCAGTCCCGGTGCTGCTCGTAGTCGGCCGGGTCGTACGCCCGCCCGTCCGGCCCGGGGCGGACCGGCTTCTGCCGGCGCAGCGTCAGCTCCCGGGTGACCAGGTCGTAGTCGTAGACCGAGTCGGGGGTGACGAGCGAGGTGTAGCGCAGCCGCACCTCGCTCGTGCGGTACTCGGGGTTGGCGTCCAGCCCGACGCTGTAGATCGGCTCGGGGAAGTCGATGTCCCAGCTGTCGTCGGTGCCCACCGGCAGCACCCGCAGGCCGGTCAGGCCGTTGGTGCGCAGCGACACCACGAGGTGGTTCTCGAACGCGTCGACCGCCTCCAGCCGGGTGCCAGGGGTGTGCGGGATCAGCGGCTCCCACTCGCCCGGCGAGTCCGCCGAGGTGTACGCCAGCGCGAAGTCCTCCGCGCCGTCGTTGTGCAGGATCAGGAAGCGGTGGCCGTGGTGCTCCACCGCGTACTCGATGCCCTGACGCCGCGGGGCCACGACGGCGGGCTCGCCGGTCGGGTTGGACGCCGGGATCACCCACACCTCGCTGGTGATCTTGCTGTGGATGTCGATGACCACGAAACGCTCGGAGCGGGTCAGCTCGACGCCGACCCAGAACCGCTCGTCGTCCTCCTGGTAGACCACCACGTCCTCGGTGGACGCCGTGCCGACGGTGTGCCGCCAGACCCGGTTCGGCCGCCACGCCTCGTCCACAGTCACGTAGAACAGCGTGGACGCGTCGCTGGACCAGGCCGTGCCGTAGAACGTGTCCGGTACCTCGTCCGGCAGCGACTCGCCGGTGGTCAGATCCTTGATCCGCAGCGTGAAGCGCTCGTCGCCGGAGAAGTCGGTGGAGTAGGCCAGCCAGCGCCCGTCCGGGCTGACGTCGAACGCGCCGAGCGAGAAGAAGTCGTGCCCCTCGGCGAGCTGGTTGCCGTCGAGCAGCACCTCCTCGCCGTCGAGCGGGGCGCCGTCCGCGCTGACCGGGGGCGCCGTCTCGCCCGGCAGGACCGCGCGCCGGCAGTGCACACCGTACTGCTGGCCCTCGACCGTGCGGGTGTAGTACCAGTAGCCGTCCTTGCGGGTCGGCACCGACAGGTCGGTCTCCTGGGTGCGCCGGCGCGTCTCCTCGAACAGCTCCGCGCGCAGGCCGGCCAGGTGGGCGGTGCGCGCCTCGGTGTACGCGTTCTCGGCGTCCAGATACGCGATCGTGTCCGGGTCGTCCTTGGCGGCGAGCCAGGCGTACTCGTCGAGGACTGTGTCACCGTGATGAAGGCGCTCGGTCGGGACGCGCTTGGCGACGGGCGGTGGGGTTTCGGTCACGGCGCCACGTTACCGGTCGGCGGGCCGCCACCGGGCTCGCCCGCCGACCGAATCCGGCGACTCGCCGCCAGGTCTTTCGAACATGTGTACGATAACCGCCATGGCGGATGCGGCACGTTCCACCGACCGACTCGAAGCCCTCGACATCACCCGGAAGCTGGCCGCGATCTGCGGCACCCCGTTCGCCCGCTTCGCCGGCCCGGCCGACGAGGTGGCCGGCCGTACCGCCCGATGGGTGGCCGTGCCGGGCGGCCCGCACGCCGCGGCGGAGGTGTTGCGGCTGGCCGCGGCGCACGACCTGACAGTGGTGCCGCGCGGCGCCGGGACGAAGATCGACTGGGGGGCCGCGCCGGCGCAGGTGGACATCATGCTCGACACCGGCCGCCTCGCCGGGGTCTGGCACGAGCCGCGCGACGCGGCGGTGGCCGAGATCGGTGCCGGTACGCCGCTGCGCGCCGTCCAGGCCACGCTCGCGCGCACCAACCGGCGGCTGCCGGTCGACGCGCCCTCGCCGGGCGCGACGCTCGGCGGGGTGCTCGCCGCCGACGAGTCCGGTCCGCTGCGTCACCGGCACGGCAGCCCGTGCGCCCAGCTCGTCGGGGTGCGCTATCTGGACGCCGACGGCGAGTTGGTGAGCGTCGGCGAGTCCGGGACGGAGGCGCTCGGCCGGGCCACCCCTGGCAGCGGCGGTGGCCGGGCGAGTGGACGCGGTCCGGCGGGCGGTGCCGGCGGCGATCCGGGTCGCGGCGGCGGGGACGCGATACTCGGCCGGGGCGAGGTGCCCGGGCTGGACGTGGCCCGGCTGCTCTGCGGCTCGCAGGGCGGGCTCGGCGTGCTGGTCTCGGCCACCATGCGGGTGCACGCCATCCCGGCCGGCCGGCTCTGGGTGTCCCGCCCGGTGTGGACGCCACTGGAGGTGCACGACCTGGTCCGGGCCGTCCTGGCCGCGGGCGTCGATCCGGCCGCCGTCGAACTGGACCTGCCGGTGCCGGTGCCGCTGCCCCGGCGCCGCATTCCGCCGACGCACCCGTCGGTGGTCAACCGCCCCGACCATCCCGCCGTGACCGGACGACCCGCGGCGGGCAGCCTCGTGGTGCTGCTGGAGGGCGGCCCGGCCGACGTGACCGAGCGGGCCGAGCGGCTCACCGCCGTCCTCGGCGCCGAGGCGATCGTCAGCCACCACGCACCGGAATGGTGGGGGCGTTACCCGTTCGCGCCCGGCGACACGGCGCTGCGCATCGAGGTGCCCATCAACGACCTGCACGCAGCCGTCTACGCGTTGCGCGACGCCACCGGCGGCCCGGTGCCGGTACGCGGCTCGGCCGGCTCGGGCACCGTCCACGCCGCCCTGTCCGGCGCGCTGCCGCCCGAGCGGGTCGCCTCGATCCTCACCGCGGTTCGCAGCGTGCTGATCGCCCGACGGGGTCGGTGCGTGGTGGTGGCCGCGCCCGCGGCGGTACGCCGTGCCGTGGACCTCTGGGGCGAGCTGCCCACGTTGCCGAGACTGCGCAGCGCCAAGGCCCACCTGGATCCGCACCATCGCCTGGCCCCCGGCCGCCTCCCCGGCGGCCTCTGACCCACCTGCCCCGCCTGGCCCGGCCCTGTCCCCGCCGGCCCTCGCCCGGCCCACCCTCACTCGGTGATCAAGGAGTTTGTGTCAGATTTCGCGCCCTCCTGAGCCACAAACTCCTTGATCACCGCCGACGGGGCGGGCGGAGGCGTCACGAGGGGAGGAGTTGAGGGCGAGACGGGGAGGGCTGGAGGGCTGCGCCGGGGAGCGAGCGCCACGACGGGCGGGCTCAACAGCCGCGACGGGGCGGGCTCAACGGTCACGACGGCGAGCTGAGCGCCGCGAACGACGGCTGAGGCGTCCGCGCAGGAGGGAGCGCTCGTTGACCATGAAGTTGGCGGGGAGGAATCGGGCGAAATGAGCGGCTAAGTTCATGATCGTCGAGGCGGACGCCGACGCCGACGCCGAACCCGGAGCGGACGCGGGGCGGGCGGGGCGAGCGGGCTAGGGGGTGTCGTTTCGGAGGACCAGGATGGCGATGTCGTCGCGTGGGGGCTCCACCGAGAAGGCGATGGTGGCGGCGCGCAGCCGGGCGGCCACCACGTCGGCCGAGTACCCGGCCAGCGGCGCCGCCGACTCGCGCAGCCGGTCGGTGCCGAACAGCTCCCGTCCGCGCCGCCGCTCGGTGACCCCGTCGGTGTAGAAGATCAGCGCGTCGCCGGGCTTGAGTGTCAGCTCGGCGGTCGGCGTGGTGATCGTGTCGAGCAGGCCCAGCGCCGTACCGCCGGCGCCGACGAACGTCGCCCCTCCACCGCCGTGCAGCAGCACCGGGCGGTCGTGGCCGGCCAGGTGCAGCGAGACGTCGAGCTGGTCGCCGTCGCCGGGTGCGACAGCCGCCAGCGCCAGCGTGCAGTAACGCCCGCCGCCGCGTTCCACGAGCGTCTCGTTGAGCCGGCCGAGCACCTCGGGCAGCGGTTTGCCGTCGCCGACGAGCACCCGGATCACGTCGCGGACCAGGCCGGTCACGGCGGCGGCCTGCACGCCCTTGCCTGACACGTCGCCGACCACCACGAGCCAGCGGCCGTCCGGCAGCGGGAGCACGTCGTAGAAGTCGCCGCCGACCTCCGCGTCGTCGCCGGTCGGGACGTACTCGGCGGCGAAGCCGATGCCCTCGACCACCGGGAGCACCGGCGGCAGCAGCGACTGCTGGAGCGTCTGGGCGACCCGGCGGCGCTCGGCGTGGATGCGGGCGTTCTCGATGGCGAGGGCGGCGCGGCGGGCCACGTCCTCCAGCACCGAGACCTCGTCCGGGTCGTGCCGGTGCCGCTGGTGCCGGCCCACGGCGAGGGTGCCGAGCCGCTGGCCGCGGGCGATGAGCGGTACGGCGAAGCCCTCCATCGGCCCGCCGAGCGGCACCTGGGCGGCGTTGCGGGACGCCTCGCGCAGCCGGGACTGGATCGAGTCCTGGCCGGTCTCCTGGAGGATCCGGTGCAGCTGCGGCAGCATCGCCTCGTCGGCGTGGCTCGACGCGGCGAGCCGCAGGCGGCCCCACTCGTCGGTGGTGTGCACGGCGCACCACTGGCCGAGCCGGGGCACCACGAGCTGCGGGATGAGCGCCATGGTCAGCTCGACGTCGAGCGACTGGGCGAGCAGTTCACTGGCCTCGGCCAGGAACGTCAGCCAGGTGGAGCGGCGTACGTCGGCGCGGCGCAGCCGGTCGTTCTCCAGGTGCAGCGACAGCCGTTCGGCGGCCAGTACGGCGAGCGGCCGGGCGTACGCCGAGGGCGCCGCGTCCAGCTCCAGCTCACCGGAGTACGGCCGGTGCACGGCGAGTGGGACGCGCAGCAGCTCGTTGCCCTCGCGCGCCGGCCGGCCGTACCGGGCGAAGACCTGGGTGCCGAGTCCGTCGCCCCGGTCCAGCCGGACCGTGCCACCGGCGGCGCCCACCATCTCGGCGACCCGGGTCAGCAGTCCGGTGGCGAACTCGGGCAGCGGCTCGTCGGCGTACGCGTCAGGGGTGAGCTGCATCAGCTCACTCATCGCCGCGGCGCTCGGCGTACCGTCGCCGTTTCCTTCCGGTTCGGCGACGCGCAGTGGGCCGGCCGACGGCCGGGCGGAACCGCCGGGGCCGGGCCGGTCCAGGCGGAACCAGACGCCCTTGCCGGTGGGCAGGTACGTGGTGCCCCACCGGCTGGAGAAGTGGTCGACGAGCAGCAGGCCGCGCCCTCGGGCGGCGACCTCGGTGATGTCGGACGTGGTGTTGCGCACGCCCACGATCAGCTCGTCGACCGGGCCGGAGGCGAAGTCGGTGACTGTCACGGTGAGGCCGTTGCGGTCGGTGTCGACCTCGATGTCCAGTTCGGTACGCGCGTGTTCGACGGCGTTGGTGGTCAGCTCGGTGGTGAGCAGCAGCGCCTCGTTCAGCAGTTCGGGCAGCCGCGCTTCGAGCAGCATGGTGCGGACCAGCGCGCGGGCCGCCGCCGGGGTGCGGCGGTCGGCGGGGAGGCGGACCCGGCGGACGCGCTCGTCCGCGCCGCCGCTAGCAGGCCCTGCCTCCGCTGACACCTTCGTATCCTCCACCGCGCCCACCCCGGGTGCCAAGCATCAGGCCGAACCCGCCACCCGGGTCGATACCGCACGTGACGCGCGATCACACGCGGTGACCTCGACGGATCGCGCGGCACAATGATGGGATGGCCCGTGTGACGGCACGAGCCCGAGCGGAGCGAGGATCGATGGCCACGGTGAATCAGTCGGTGACCGCTGACCCGTCCGCGTCCGACCACGAGGTGCTCCTCGGCGAACTGGTCGAGGCGTTGCGCAGGGTGGGACGCGGCGATCTCCGGGTGCGCCTGCCCCGGCGGGCGGGGCTGCCCGGTGAGGTCGCCGACGCCTTCAACGACGTGGTGTCGTTGCAGGAGCGGCAGCATCTGGACCTGCGGCGGATCAGCCGGATCGTCGGCCGCGACGGCCGGCTGACCGAGCGCCTGGACGACGAGGGCCTGGACGGCTCCTGGGCGGAGGGGCAGCGCGCGGTCAACTCGCTCATCGACGACCTGGGCCGGCCGACCACCGAGATCGCCCGGGTCATCGTGGCGGTGGCCGACGGCGACCTGTCCCAGCACATGGCGCTGGAGATCGACGGTCGCCCGCTGCGCGGTGAGTACCTGCGCATCGGCCGGACCGTGAACACGATGGTGGACCAGCTCTCGTCGTTCGCCGACGAGGTGACGCGCGTGGCGCGTGAGGTGGGCACCGAGGGCAAGCTGGGCGGCCAGGCCGACGTGCGCGGGGTGGCGGGCACCTGGAAGGACCTCACCGACTCGGTGAACACCATGGCGTCGAACCTCACCGGGCAGGTGCGGTCGATCTCCCAGGTGGCGACGGCTGTGGCGAAGGGCGACCTGTCGCAGAAGATCACGGTCGGCGCGCGCGGCGAGGTGGCCGAGCTGGCCGACACCATGAACTCGCTCACCGACACGCTGCGGCTGTTCGCCGAGCAGGTGACCCGGGTGGCCCGCGAGGTGGGCACCGAGGGCAAGCTGGGCGGCCAGGCCGAGGTGCCGGGCGTGGCCGGCACGTGGAAGGACCTGACCGACAACGTCAACTCGATGGCGTCGAACCTGACCGCGCAGGTGCGCAACATCGCCCAGGTGTCGACGGCGGTGGCGAAGGGCGACCTGTCGCAGAAGATCACGGTGGCCGCCCAGGGCGAGATCCTGGAGCTGAAGGACACCGTGAACACGATGGTGGACCAGCTCTCCTCGTTCGCCGACGAGGTGACGCGCGTGGCGCGTGAGGTGGGCATCGAGGGCAAGCTGGGCGGCCAGGCGCAGGTGCGCGGCGTCTCCGGCACGTGGCGTGACCTCACCGAGAACGTCAACCAGCTCGCCGGCAACCTGACCAGCCAGGTCCGCAACATCTCCCAGGTCTCCACCGCGGTGGCCAAGGGCGACCTGGGTCAGAAGATCACAGTGGACGCGCAGGGCGAGATCCTGGAGCTGAAGAACACCGTCAACACGATGGTGGACCAGCTCTCCTCGTTCGCCGACGAGGTGACCCGGGTGGCCCGTGAGGTGGGTACCGAGGGCAAGCTGGGTGGTCAGGCCCAGGTCAAGGGCGTCTCGGGTACGTGGCGGGACCTGACCGACAACGTGAACTCGATGGCGTCGAACCTGACCAGCCAGGTGCGGAACATCGCCTCGGTCACCACCGCCGTGGCGAAGGGCGACCTGTCGCAGAAGATCACTGTGGACGCCCGGGGCGAGATCCTGGAGCTGAAGTCGACTGTCAACACGATGGTGGACCAGCTCTCGTCGTTCGCCGACGAGGTCACGCGGGTGGCCCGCGAGGTGGGCACCGAGGGCAAGCTCGGCGGCCAGGCCCAGGTACGCGGCGTCGCCGGCACCTGGCGCGACCTGACCGACAACGTGAACTCGATGGCGTCGAACCTGACCGCGCAGGTGCGCAACATCGCCCAGGTGTCGACAGCCGTGGCCAAGGGTGACCTGTCGCAGAAGATCACAGTGGACGCGCAGGGCGAGATCCTGGAGCTGAAGTCCACTGTCAACACGATGGTGGACCAGCTCTCGTCGTTCGCCGACGAGGTCACGAGGGTGGCGCGTGAGGTGGGTACCGAGGGCAAGCTGGGTGGTCAGGCCCAGGTCAAGGGCGTCTCGGGTACGTGGCGGGACCTGACCGACAACGTGAACTCGATGGCGTCGAACCTGACCAGCCAGGTGCGGAACATCGCCTCGGTCACCACCGCCGTGGCGAACGGCGACCTGGGCCAGAAGATCACCGTGGACGCGCAGGGCGAGATCCTGGAGCTGAAGAACACCGTCAACACGATGGTCGACCAGCTCTCCTCGTTCGCCGACGAGGTCACGAGGGTGGCCCGTGAGGTGGGTACCGAGGGCAAGCTGGGTGGTCAGGCCCAGGTCAAGGGCGTCTCCGGTACGTGGCGCGACCTCACCGAGAACGTCAACCAGCTCGCCTCCACTCTGACCACGCAGTTGCGCGCGATCGCGCAGGTCTCCACGTCGGTGACCCGTGGTGACCTGACCCAGCGGATCAACGTGAAGGCGCAGGGCGAGGTCGCCGAGCTGAAGGACAACATCAACCAGATGATCGTCACCCTCCGGGAGACGACCAAGAAGAACGCCGAGCAGGGCTGGCTGGACTCGAACCTGGCCCGGATCGGTGGTCTGCTCCAGGGACAGCGCGACCTGGGCGAGGTCTGCCGGATGATCATGCAGGAGGTGACCCCGCTGGTGGACGCGCAGCTCGGCGCGTTCTTCCTGGCGGACAGCTCCGAGGGCAGCATGCGGCTGCGGCTCACCGCCTCCTACGGGTACGTGGCACGCGGCCACGACGTCACGTTCGGCCCGGGTGAGGGGCTGGTCGGGCAGGCCGCCCTGTCGCGCCGGACGATCCGGGTCAAGGCGCAGCCGGACGGGCGCCTCGTCGTACGGTCCGGGCTGGCCGACACGCCCCCGGCCGACCTGGTGGTGCTGCCGGTCCAGTTCGAGGGCGAACTGCTCGGCGTGATCGAGTTCGCCGGTGTGGCCACGTTCTCCGAGCTGCACCTGGCGTTCCTGGAGCGGCTGGTGCTCACCATCGGCGTCGCTGTCAACACCATCCAGGCCAACCGGCGTACGGAGGAACTGCTGGCGCAGTCGCAGCGGCTGGCGCACGAGATGCAGGACCAGTCGGCCGAGTTGCAGCGCACCAACGCCGAGCTGGAGGACAAGGCGAAGCTGCTGTCCGAGCAGAAGGCCAACATCGAGACGCAGAACCGGGAGATCGAACTGGCCCGGCTCGGCCTGGAGGAGAAGGCACAGCAGCTCACCCGCGCGTCGGCGTACAAGTCGGAGTTCCTGGCGAACATGAGCCACGAGCTGCGTACGCCGCTGAACTCGCTGCTCCTGCTGGCCCGGCTGCTGGCCGAGAACCCGGAGCGCAACCTCAGCGCGAAGCAGATCGAGTTCGCCCGGACCATCCACGGCGCCGGGTCGGACCTGCTGTCGCTGATCGACGACATCCTCGACCTGTCCAAGATCGAGGCGGGCCGGATGGACGTGGAGCCCACCGAGATCCAGTTCGCCGAGATCCGCGGCTACGTCGAGCAGGCGTTCGCGCCGCAGGCCGAGGAGAAGGGCCTGGACTTCCAGGTACGGGTCAGCCGTGACCTGCCGCCCGCGCTGGTCACCGACGCCCAGCGGTTGCAGCAGATCCTGCGCAACCTGCTGTCCAACGCGGTGAAGTTCACCGACAACGGCGCGGTGACGCTGCGGATCGGCCCGGCGGCCGAGAACGCCGTCTTCGACGTACCGGCGCTGACGAACGCGCAGCGGGTGATCGCGTTCACCGTGATAGACACCGGCATCGGGATCTCCGACGACAAGCTGTCGCTGATCTTCGAGGCGTTCCAGCAGGCGGACGGCACCACCAGCCGCCGCTACGGCGGCACCGGGCTGGGCCTGTCCATCAGCCGTGACCTGGCCCGCCTGCTCGGCGGCACGATCACCGTCTCGTCCGCGCCCGGTCAGGGTTCGACGTTCACTCTCTTCGTACCCGATGTGCTGGCGCCGGACGCGGTGGTGGCGCCGGCGCCACCGTCGCCGAGCCGCGCGGGCCTGCCGTCGTCGCTGCTCATGCCGATGGAGCTGCCGCAGCCGCAGGAGACGCCCGCCACCCGGCGTCTGGACGGCGTGACCGTGCTGATCATCGACGACGACGTGCGGAACGTGTTCGCGCTGACGTCCGCGTTGGAACTGCACGGGATGACCGTGTTGTACTCGGACAACGGGGCGGACGGTGTCCGCCAGCTCGCCGAGCACCCGGAGGTGGACATCGTCCTGATGGACGCCATGATGCCGGACCAGGACGGGTACGAGACGACAGCGCAGATCCGCCGCAACCACCGGTTCGCGGACCTGCCGATCGTCTTCCTGACCGCGAAGGCGATGCCCGGCGACCGGGAGTCGGCGCTCGGCGCCGGCGGCAGCGACTACATCACCAAGCCGGTGGACCTGGACGAGCTGATCGAACTGATGGCGTCCTGGATCAGCCGGAGCCGAGGCGAGGAGAACGCGTGACGCAGACGGCCAAGGCCCTGCTGGTGGACGACCGGCGGGAGAACCTGATGGCACTGGAGGCGATCCTCCAGGGTCTCCCGGTGCAGTCGGTCGCGGTGGAGAGCGGCGAGGCGGCGCTCAAGCAGCTCCTGGTGGACGACTTCGCGGTGATCCTGCTGGACGCCCAGATGCCGGACATGGACGGGTTCGAGACCGCCACCCACATCAAGCGGCGCGAGCGCACCCGGCACGTACCGATCATCTTCCTGACCGCCGCGGACAAGGACGCCCAGCTCGCGCTGCGCGGCTACGCGGCCGGCGCGGTCGACTACCTGACCAAGCCGTTCGACCCGTGGGTGCTGCGGGCCAAGGTGACGGTCTTCGTCGACCTGTGGGTGAAGACGCGGCAGCTCGCCGCCCAGTCGGATCTGGTGCGGGAACGGGATCTGCAGTGGCGGCACCTGACCGACGCGGTCGACGAGGCGACGGCGCTGCTGCGCGCCGACGACGACCCGTCCACCCGGGAACGCGCGGTGGAGCTGCTGGAGCAGGCGCGCTGGGGCAACATCCGCTGACGGTTCAGCCGCCGGCCGGGCCGCCGTGCCCGGTCGCGGCCCGCCGGGCCCGCCAGCGGTCGCCGAGCGATTCCAGCTCCTCCTGTACGAAGAGGAAGAAGTCGCGCATCTCGGCGACCCGCTCACCGGCCGGTGTGCTCCGGCCGTGCAGTGCGTCGACCCCGCCGGCGGCGATGTCGATGAAGTTCTTGTAGAGCGTGGTCTTGGTGATGGTCGCCTCGTACCACGGGTTGTCGGGCATCCGGTAGCGGTCGCGCCGGGAGCCCTTGACCGGCTCGCGGACCAGCATGGCGAACTGGGTCAGGTAGCGCACCGCGCCGCTCACCGCCGCCGCGCTGACGCCGAGCCGCTCGGCGATCTCGCCCGCGGTGAGCGGGTCGTCGGCGCTCATCACTGTGAACAGGACCCGGGCGGCCATCCGGGGGAAGCCCACGTCGGCGAAGGCCATCGCCATCCGCTCGACGAAGAGGTGGACCTCTTCCTCGTCGTGCTGGGGCGGCACGTTCATGGTCGGCTCCTCGACACTCACCCCGTGACCCTACAGTCTTCACAACTTTGTGAAACGAGCGTAGCTTCTGAAGTATGGAAACGGCAATCGATGTGTCCGGCCTGGTGAAGACCTTCGGCCGCACCCGGGCCCTCGACGGGCTCGACCTGACCGTTCGCACCGGAGAGGTGCACGGCTTCCTGGGCCCGAACGGCTCCGGCAAGTCGACCACCATCCGGGTGCTGCTCGGCCTGCTGCGGGCGGACGCGGGGGCCGTCCGACTGCTGGGCGGCGACCCGTGGCGGGACGCGGTGGCGCTGCACCGGCGCCTCGCGTACGTACCCGGCGACGTCACGCTCTGGCCCGGCCTCAGCGGCGGCGAGGTGATCGACCTGCTCGGCCGGCTGCGCGGCGGGCTCGACCCGGAACGCCGCGCCGAGCTGCTGGAATCGTTCGAGCTGGACCCGCGCAAGAAGGGCCGCACCTACTCCAAGGGCAACCGGCAGAAGGTCGGTCTGGTCGCCGCGCTCGCCTCCGACGTCGAACTGCTCATCCTCGACGAGCCGACCTCCGGGCTCGACCCGCTGATGGAGGAGGTCTTCCAGCACTGGGTCCGCCGCGCCCGGCAGGACGGGCGGACCGTGCTGCTGTCCAGCCACATCCTGGCCGAGGTGGAGGCGCTCTGCGACCGGGTGACGATCATCCGGGCCGGCCGGGCGGTGGAGTCAGGCACGCTCGGGGACCTGCGCCACCTGCACCGCACCGCGATCGACGCCGAGGTCACCGCGCCGCTGGACGGCCTGGCCGACCTGCCGGGCGTGCACGACCTGCGGGTGGACGGGCAGCGGGTCCGCTTCGACGTGGACACCGCGTCGCTCGACGCCGCGCTGCGCCGGCTCACCGAGCTGGGGGTACGCAGCCTGGTCAGCACGCCGCCCACGCTTGAGGAACTGTTCCTGCGGCACTACGAGACGACGCCGTCCGAGGCGGCGCCCGCCTCCGACGCGGCGCCCTCTTCCGACGCGGCGCCCTCCGAGACGGCGGACCGGTCATGAGCGCGCTCACCGGCACGCGTCACCTGGTCCGGCTGATCCTGCGCCGGGACCGCCTCCTGCTGCCGCTGTGGGTGCTCGTGCTCGCGGTGCTGCCGATCACGTACGCGGCCAGCTTCTTCGAGCTGTTCCCCACCGCCGCCGAGCGGGCCGCGTACCTGGAGGGCACCGCCCGCAACCCGTCGATCGTCGCGCTGCTCGGCCCGGCGTACGGCGACAGCGTCGGCGCGCTCACCGCCCAGCGCAGCGGCTTCCTGCTGCTCATCGTCGCGCTGGCGAGCCTGCTCACGGTCATCCGGCACACCCGCACCGAGGAGGAAGCCGGGCGACGGGAACTGCTCGGCGGCAGCGTGCTCGGGCGGCACGCCGGGCTGACCGCCGCGCTGCTCGTCACGTACGGCGCCGACCTGGTGCTCGGGCTGCTCACCGCCGCCGGGCTCGTCTCGACCGGGCTGCCGGTCGGCGGCTCGGTCGCATACGGACTGGTCACCGTGCTGACCGGCGCCGTCTTCGCCACGCTCGGCGGGCTGGCCGCCCAGCTCACCGAGACCGCGGGCGGGGCGCGGGGCATCGGCCTCGCCGGTCTCGGCGCCGCGTTCGGGCTGCGCCTGGCCGGGGACACCGCCGGCAACGACTGGCCGAGCTGGCTGTCCCCGCTGGGCTGGGCCGCCCGCGTCCGCCCGTACGAGGGGGAGCGGTGGTGGGTGCTGCTGCTGCCACTGGCCGCCACCGTGCTGCTCGCCGTGCTCGCGTACCCGATCTCGGTCCGCCGCGACCTGGGCGCGGGCGTGCTGCCGCCCCGGCTCGGCCCGGCCGGCGCGGGCGGCGCGTTGTCCGGTCCGTTCGGGCTGGCCTGGCGGCTGCACCGGGGGCAGATCCTCTGGTGGTCGGTCGGGTTCGGCCTGCTCGGGCTGATCCTCGGTGGCGCGGCCGAGGCGGCCGGCCGGTCGGTCGAGGGGAGTCCGCGGATGGAGGAGATCGTGGCCCGGCTCGGCGGCGCGTCCGGGATGGCCGACGCGTACCTGGGGGTCACGCTGAGCCTGGCCGGGCTCGCAGCAGCCGGGTACGGCATCCAGGCCGCGCTGCGGATGCGGGCCGAGGAGGCCGCCGGGCACGCCGAGCCGGTGCTCGCCACCGGGACGCGGCGCTCGACCTGGCTGCTCTCGCACGTGGCGTTCGCGCTGCTCGGCCCGGTCGTGGTGCTCGGAGTGACCGGTCTGGCCACCGGCCTGACGTACGGGCTGAGCACCGGTGACGTGCCCCGCCAGCTGGGCCGGATGCTCGCCGCGGGCCTGGCCCAGGTGCCTGCGGCGTGGGTGCTGGCCGGGCTCGCCGTGCTGCTCTACGGCCTGCTGCCCCGGCTCGCGTCCGCCGCGTGGGTGGTGCTGGCGGTCTGCGTGCTGCTCGGGCAGCTCGGCGCCGTGCTGGAGCTGGACCAGTGGCTGCTGGACGTGTCCCCGTTCACGCACACCCCGCAGGTGCTGCGCGACGCGTGGACCCCCACCCCGCTCTACGTGCTGACGGCCCTGGCGGTGACCCTGGCCACAGCAGGCCTGCTGACGTTCCGCCGCCGCGACCTCCCCGTCCTCTGATCCGCGTTGATCTTGCACTTGTGGCCCCGGCAAAACGGGCGAATCACCCGCACGGGGGGCCGCAAGTGCAAGATCGCGGGGGAGGGCGGAGGTGAGGGCTACGGGGTGGCTTCGTTGCGGATCATCAGGGCGCTGCGGAGGCCGGTGATGTCCAGGACGCGGATCAGGAAGTCGCCGACGTTGGTGAGCATCAGCAGGCACTGGGTGTGGCTGGCCTTGCGGCTGAGCACCACGAGCGTGCCGAGGCCCTGCGAGTCGCAGAACGTGACCCCGGCCAGGTCGAGCACGATGCGCGGGGGCGGATCCGCCAGCACCTCGTTCACCACTGTCGAGAGCTGGGCGGCCGTGAGCATGTCGATCTCACCGGCCAGGCGAAGCACGGCTTCGTCACCCGTCCGGTGTACGGTGATGGACAGTTCGGCACGATCCACCCGGTCAGCCTATCGCGATCTCGACCGACGGGCCTGTCGAGCGGATCGCCGTCGGTCCGCCGCGCCGCTCAGGCGGGTGAGCGGCGGGTGAGCCTGGTAACCCCCGTTGCGGGGTGCCTGCCAGGCAGCGCTCCGGCGCTGACACAATGGCCCCATCGTGACCGAGACCTTTTCCGCCGGATCCGGCCGTTACCCGGCCGACGCCCCGGCCTCCGAGGCCCTGTTCGACCGCGCCAAGGCCGTCGTGCCCGGCGGGGTCAACTCTCCCGTGCGCGCGTTCCGTGCCGTCGGCGGCACCCCGCGCTTCATGGTCCGGGGGGAGGGTCCGTGGCTCTTCGACGCCGACGGTCGGCGTTACGTCGACCTGGTCTGCTCCTGGGGTCCGCTGATCCTCGGTCACGCGCACCCGGCAGTGGTGGAGGCGCTGCGCGAGGCGGCGCCGCTCGGCACCAGCTTCGGCACGCCGACGCCGGGTGAGGTCGACCTGGCCGAGGAGATCATCGCGCGGACGCCGGTGGAGCAGGTGCGCCTCGTCAACTCCGGCACCGAGGCGACCATGTCGGCGATCCGGCTGGCCCGCGGCTTCACCGGCCGCGCCAAGATCATCAAGTTCTCCGGCTGCTACCACGGCCACTCCGATTCGCTGCTCGCCGCCGCCGGCTCCGGCGTGGCCACCTTCGGCCTGCCCGACTCGCCCGGCGTGACCGGCGCGGCGGCCGGCGACACCATCGTGCTGCCGTACAACGACCTGCGCGCGGTCGAGGAGGCGTTCGCCGCCGAGGGGCAGCACATCGCCGCGATCATCACCGAGGCCGCCGCCGGCAACATGGGCGTGATCGCGCCCCGCGACGGTTTCAACTCCGAGCTGGCCCGGATCGCCCACGCCAACGGCGCGCTGCTCATCGTCGACGAGGTGATGACCGGGTTCCGGGTGTCCCGCGCCGGATGGCACGGCCTCGACCCCTCGGACGCGGACCTGTGGACGTACGGGAAGGTCATGGGTGGCGGCCTGCCCGCCGCGGCGTTCGGCGGGCGCGCGGAGATCATGGCGAAACTCGCCCCGGCCGGCCCGGTCTACCAGGCCGGCACGCTCTCCGGCAACCCGCTGGCCTGCGCGGCCGGGCTGGCCACGCTGCGGCTGGCCGACGACGCGCTCTACCGGCGGCTCGACGAGACCGCCGCCGGGCTGGGCAAGCTGACCACCGAGGCGCTGTCCGCGGCGGGCGTGCCGCACCGCCTCTCCACCGCGGGCAACATGTTCTCGGTCTTCTTCACCGACGCGGACGTGCACGACTACGACAGCGCCCGCACCCAGGTGGTGCCGGCGTTCAAGGCGTTCTTCCACGCGATGCTCGCCGGTGGCGTCTACCTGCCGCCGAGCGCGTTCGAGTCGTGGTTCGTCTCGACCGCGATCGACGACGCCGCGTGGGAGCAGATCGCCGCCGCCCTGCCGGTGGCGGCGCGGGCGGCGGCAGCGGCGGGACACGGGGGGTAACCAGTGGCGGAGACTGTGGTGCACGTGCTGCGGCACGGCGAGGTGCACAACCCGGACGGCATCCTCTACGGCCGCCTGCCCGGGTTCCGCCTCTCCGAGCTGGGCGTGCAGATGGCCAAGGCGGCGGCGCAGGCGCTCGCCGACCGGACCGTGGTGCACGTGGTGGCCAGCCCGCTGGAGCGCGCCCAGCAGACCGCCGAGCCGATCGCGGCGCAGTTCGGTCTCTCCGTCGGCGTCGACGAGCGCCTGATCGAGAGCGCGAACTGGTTCGAGGGCAAGAAGGTCTCGCCCGGTGACGGCTCGTTCCGCGACCCGCGCAACTGGTGGGTGCTGCGCGACCCGGTGACCCCGTCCTGGGGCGAGGCGTACCGGGCCATCGCCGAGCGCATGTTCGCCGCGCTGCACGCCGCCCGGGTCGCCGCCGAGGGGCGGGAGGCGGTGCTCGTGTCGCACCAGCTCCCGATCTGGACGCTGCGCCGGCACGTCGAGCGCAAGCGCCTCTGGCACGATCCGCGCCGCCGCCAGTGCGGCCTGGCCAGCCTCACCTCGTTCCACTTCGACGGCGCCAAGATCGTCGGTATCGGGTACTCCGAGCCGGCGGCCCACCTCGTCTCGATCTCGCCGACCGCCCGGACGGCCAAGGGGGCCTGATGCTCACCCGGAGGCTCGCCGCCGCCCTGCTCGCCGCCGTCACCGCCGGTACGGTGCTGGTCGGCTGTTCCTCCGGCAGCCAGGAGAGCCGGTGCGCGGCCGACGGTTCCACAGTCACCTGCGCCCCGGACCAGCGCTCCAAGACGCCGAAGGTGAGCGGTGAGCTGCTCACCGGCGGCAGCTACGACATCTCCCGCGACCGCGGGCAGGTCGTCGTGGTCAACTTCTGGGGCTCCTGGTGTGCGCCCTGCCGCGCCGAGGCGGACGACCTGGAGGCCACCTACCAGGCCACCAAGGGCTCCGGCGTGACGTTCCTCGGCATCAACGTGCAGGACAGCAAGGACAAGGCGATCGCCTTCGAGGAGGGCCGGGTCACGTACCCGAGCATCTTCGACCCGGCCAGCCGCCAGGCGCTGAACTTCGACATCCCGCCGAACACCACCCCGGCCACGGTCGTGCTCGACCGCGAGGGCCGGATCGCCGTGGTGATCCGCCGGGCCGTCACCCGCGACGAGCTGCGGCCGATCGTCGAGGACATCGCCGCCGAGTCGCCGCCGCCGAACGGCGCCCGCTGATGGGCGAGACGTTCCGCCAGCTCGCCGAGTCCGGCCCGCTGCTGCTCGCGGTCGGCGCGGCGGCGCTGGCCGGACTGGTCAGCTTCCTGTCCCCGTGCGTGCTCCCGCTCATGCCCGGCTACCTGTCGTACGTGACCGGCTTGGCCGGCTCCGACCTGGAGGGTGCAAGGAAGGGCCCCCTTTTAACGCCTCCGGTAGAGGAAGGGCCCCTTCTTAACACCGGCGCCGCCGCCGGCAGCAGCGCGGGCAGCGCGGGCGGCTCGGGCGGCTCGGGCGGCGTGAGCGTCGCCGAGCGGGCGGCACCGCAACGGACCACCGCCGCCGTCAAGGGCCGGGTGCTCGCCGGCACGCTGCTGTTCATCGCGGGCTTCACCGTCGTGTTCGTCGCCACCGCGATCCTCTTCTCCGGCGTCGGCAAGCTCTTCTTCCGGTACGAGCGCACGCTGGAGATCGTCATCGGCGTGCTCGTGGTGGTGCTCGGCCTCGGCTACCTCGGGGTGATCCCCGGCATGCAGCGGGAGTTCCGCATCCGCTGGCTGCCCTCCGCCGGGCTGCTCGGCGCGCCGGTGCTCGGCGCGGTCTTCGCGCTCAGCTGGCTGCCCTGCACCGGCCCGACGCTCGGCGCGGTGCTCGGCATGGCGGCCACCGAGGGCGGGACCGACCGGGCGGTGGTGCTCGCCGTGGCGTACTGCCTCGGGTTGGGGATACCGTTCGTCGTCTTCGGGCTGGGCTTCCAGCGCCTGCTCGGGGTGTTCCGCGCCGTCCGGCGCAACAGCCGGTGGGTCACCCGGATCGGCGGCGCGCTGCTGATCGCGATCGGCCTGGCGCTGATCACCGGCGGCTGGGTGAACGTGGTGATCTGGTTGCAGACGAACGTGGGCGTGGGCGAGGTGAGCATCTGATGACGACCGTTGACGACAGGCCGTCGACCCCACCCGCGCAGGCGCCCCGGCGGCGGGTGAACCCGGTGCTGGCCCTGCTGCGCAACTCGTGGCGGCAGCTCACCAGCATGCGTACGGCGCTGATCCTGCTGTTCCTGCTCGCCGTCGCGGCCATCCCCGGCTCGGTGCTGCCCCAGCGCGGCGTCAACCCGGAACGCGTCAACCAGTGGTTCGTCGACCACCCCGACCTCGCGCCCCGGCTGAACCAGATCGGCGCGTTCGAGGTCTTCGGCTCGGTCTGGTTCTCCGCGATCTACCTGCTGCTGTTCACCTCGCTGATCGGCTGCATCCTGCCCCGCGCCCGCGACCACGTCCGCGCGCTGCGGATGAAGCCGCCGGCCGCGCCGAAGCGGTTCGACCGGCTGCCCCAGCACGCGGTGCTGGAGGCCCCGGCCGCCGCCGACCCCGAGGCGATCGCGGCGGTGCTGCGCCGCCGCCGGTGGCGGGTCACCGTGCGCGGCGACGAGGTCTCCGCCGAGAAGGGCTACCTCAAGGAGACCGGCAACCTGCTCTTCCACGTGTCGCTGGTCGCCGTCCTGCTCGGGGTGGCGCTCGGTTCCTGGTACGGATGGCACGGCAACCGCATCCTGGTGGCGGGCGAGGACAACGCCTTCTGCAACACCCGCCAGCAGTACGCCGAGGCGTCGCTCGGCCCGCGCGTGGACAGCTCCGACCTGCCGCCGTTCTGCCTGACGCTGGAGAAGTTCGAGGCCGACTACCTGCCGTCCGGGCTGGCGTCCCGCTACTGGGCCACGGTGACCGTGGACGAGCCGGGCGGCGCGGAACGGACCGCCGGGTTCTCGGTCAACTCGCCGCTGCGGCTCGGCTCGGCGAACGTCTACCTGCTCGGCAACGGCTACGCGCCGCTGCTGAAGTACACCGACAAGTACGGCCGCAGCCAGACCAGCGAGGCGCCGTTCCTGCGTACCGGTGACTCCAACGCGACCGAGGAGGGCGTGGCGATCTTCCCGGACGCCAACGTCGACCCGAAGACCGGCGCGCGTGCCCCGGACCAGCAGATCGCCTTCGACGGGCTCTACCTGCCGACCGCGCCGGAGAGCGCGCCGTACGTCTCGTCGCAGTACCCGGCCGAGCGGAACCCGGCGGTGAACCTGACCGCGTACCGGGGCAACCTCGGGCTGGACGCCGGCATCCCCGGCTCGGTCTACGCACTGGACCGGCGGCAGATCGACGACGGCAAGCTCAAGGATATCGGCACCAAGCTGCTGCGGCCGGGCGAGAAGTGGACCCTGGACGACGGCAGCACGCTGGAGTTCGTCGGCACCAAGCCGTACATCACGCTCGCGGTCCGGCATGCGCCCGGGCAGACGTTGCTGCTGGTGGCGAGCGGCACGCTGCTGCTGGGCCTGATGGGCTCGCTGTTCGCCCGGCGGCGCCGGGTCTGGTTCCGGGTTTCGCCCCCCGAGGGCGGATCTCCGACGAGCGGTAGTAGTTTGGTGGAGGCCGGTGGGCTGCCGCGCACCGAGCACCCTGGGTTCGCCGACGAGTTCGCGCAGCTCGTCGCCGCGGTGAGCGGCGACGCGCCGGACGCGCGGCGGGCGCGAGAAGGAGACGACTGATGTCCGCACTCTCCGACCAGCTGGTCGCGTTCGCGATCCTGGCGTACCTGATCGCGATGATCAGCCACGCGGTGGAGTTCGCGCTGGGCAACGCGCGGAAGGTGTCCGCGGCCGCGCCGGCGCGGGAGCTGGTCGGCGCGGGCGTCGGCGGAGCCGGCGGCACGGTCGACGAGCCGGCCGTCGCGGCGACGCCGCCGCGCCCGGAGCGTACCGGCGCGCGGGCCGTGCTGGCCGGCCGGATCGCCGCCTGGCTCACAGTGCTCGCCGCCGCCGTGCACCTGGGCGCCGTGGTCACCCGGGGCCTCGCCGCCGACCGGATGCCCTGGGGCAACATGTACGAGTTCGTGCTGACCGGCACCTGGATCGGTGTGGCGGCCTGGCTCGTGGTGCTCTGGAAGCAGCCGTGGCTGCGCCGGCTCGGGCTGTTCCTGACGCTGGTCATGGTGCTGCTGCTGGCGTTCGCCGAGCTGAAGCTCTACGTGCCGATCGAGCCGCTGATGCCCGCGCTGCAGTCGTGGTGGTTCATCATCCACGTCTCGACGATCATCTTCGCCTCGGGCATCTTCCTGCTGGGCGTGGTGCCCGCCGCCGCGTACCTGATGCGGTCCGGCTGGGAGCAGGGGCGGCGCAGCTTCCCGTACACCCTGGCCCGCCGCCTCCCGGAGGCGGCCGGGCTGGAGCGGCTGACCTTCATGCTGCACGCCTTCTCGTTCCCGATCTTCACCTTCGCGGTGATCGCGGGTGCGATCTGGGCCGAGGCGGCCTGGGGTCGCGCCTGGGGCTGGGATCCCAAGGAGACCTGGGCGTTCATCTCCTGGGTGGTGTACGCGGGCTACCTGCACGCACGGGCCACGCCGAGCGTGAAGCGCAACGTGGCCACCTGGATCTCCATCGTGGGCTTCCTGACCGTGATGATGAACCTGTTCGGCGTGAACTTCTTCTTCACCGGTCTGCACTCGTACGCCGGGGTGTAGTGACCGGGCGCGCGCTCAGCACCTCGTCCACCCGGCGCGTGACCTGGTAGGCCACCTCCGGCAGGTCGGCCAGTTCGAGGCGGTCCGCCCGCAGCGCGAACTGGGCGTGCAGCTCGCGGGCCACCGCGTCGCGGATCTCGGCCTGAAGCGGGCTGAGGCCGTCGGGGTCACCCACCACGTATGCGTCGTCCATCCGCCGATGATGAACCGCCGTCGGCGAAGCTGTCAGTGACGCAGAATGTAGGACTACACTTCTTAGAACTGTAGTTATAAGAAGTGTGGTGTCGGCATGCCGCTGTTGGGAAAGCCCGCAGAGATCTTCGACCGGGACGTCGAGTGGGCCGAGCTGGCCCGGTTCGTGGCCGACGACCGGCCCGGCGCGACGCTCGGCGTGGTCAGCGGCCGCCGGAGGCAGGGCAAGACCCTGCTGCTGTACCAACTGGCGCAGGCGAGCGAGGGCTTCTACTTCGGCGCGACCGAGGCGACGTCGACGGAATCGCTGCGCCGGTTGGGTGAGGCGCTGGGCGCGTACTCCGGATCACCCGGCCCCGTCCACCTGCCGGACTGGGGTGCTGCGGTCGACGCGCTGCTCGCGCTGGGACGGGAACGCCCCGTCACTGTCGTCCTCGACGAGTTCCCGTACCTGGTGCGTGCGGCCCGTGACCTGCCGTCGATCATCCAGCATGCGCTGACGCCCGGGCGTCCGGAGCGGACCGGGTCCCGGGCGCGGTTGTTGTTGTGCGGCTCGGCGCTGTCCTTCATGGGAGGACTGCTCGCCGGGTCGGCGCCGCTGCGCGGGCGGGCCGGCCTGGAGCTGCCGGTGCAGCCACTGGACTTCCGCGCCGCGGCGGCCTTCTGGCAGATCGACGACCCGCTGCTGGCGGTGCGCGTCTTCTCCGTCGTCGGCGGCACCCCCGCGTACCGCCGGGAGTACGTCCAGGACGACACCCCGGCCGGGCCGGACGACTTCGACGCGTGGATCGTGCGGACGGTCCTGAACCCGGCCCGGCCGCTGTTCCGTGAGGCCCGGTACCTGCTGGCCGAGGACCCGGACCTGCGGGACACGGCGCTGTACCACTCGGTCCTCGCCGCCGTCGCGGAGGGGAACGCCAGCCGGGGCGGCATCGCCGGCTACATCGGGCGGAAGGCCACCGACCTCCAGCACCCGCTGACCGTGCTGGAGGACGCCGGACTGCTGCTGCGCGAGCCCGACCCGCTGCGCAGCGGTCGCAGCAGCTACCGGATCACCGAGCCGTTGATCACCTTCTACCAGGCCGTGATGCGTCCGGCGTGGACGGCTCTGGAGCAGCGGCGCGGAGCCGACGTCTGGCGTCGCTCACAGCGCCGCTACGCCAGCGCGGTGCTCGGACCCAGGTTCGAGGAGATCGTGCGGCAGTGGTCGCTCCGCTTCGCCGAACCCGAGCTTCTCGGCGGGCACGTCGCCGAGGTGAGCGCGGCGACGCTGACCGACCCGGACACCCGGACGCGTCACGAACTCGACCTGGTCGCGGTGGGCGAGCCGCCACCTGGCGACGGCCCTCGCCCGTTGTTGGCGATCGGTGAGGTCAAGTGGGGTCGCCGGCTGGGCCGGGCCGACCTCCAGCGGCTGGAACGGATCCGGGCCCTGCTGGTGCGACGGCGACCCGGCTTCGACGCGGCCGGGGCACGGCTGCTGCTGGCGGGCGGCCACGGCTTCGAGGACGACCTCGTCGACGCCGCGGCCGGTCGGGCGGATGTGGTCCTGGTCGACCCGGCACTTCTCTACGGGCACTGAGCGGGCGCTCATCCGCTGAACCAGCCGGGGATGTCGAGGCGGAACACGTCGGCGGGGACCATCCGGCGCAGGTCGTCCTCGATGGCGGCGACCCGGTCCGCGCCGAGTGTGGCCGCCCAGCGGTCGCGTAACTCGTCGAAGACCACAGCCGAGCGGTGCAGGCCGTCGCGGCCCTTCGCTGTCATCCGGACCAGCTTGCGGCGGGCGTCGGCGGGGTCGTCCACGCGTTCCAGGTAGCCGAGCGCGACCAGCCGGTCCACAGTCTTGCCCGCTGCCTGCTTGGAGACGCCGAGGCGTTGCCCGAGGTCGGAGGCGGTGGTGCCGGCCGGGCCGACGGCCTGGAGGACGAAGCCGTGTGCCGGGCGCAGCTCGGGGTGCCCCTGGCGGGCCAGCTCGGCGTGCAGGTCGTCGACGAGCGTACGGAAACCGGCGAGCAGGAGCAGCGGTAGCGCGAAGCCGGGGCGGTCAGGCGTTGCCATGTTCGACAACCACGTTTACTATTCCGTCAACCACGTTGACCATCTTACGAGAGGGGCCCTGTCATGTCCCGCTTCACCGCGTACGAGCCGGACACCGCGCCCGCCGCCGCCCGCCCGGTCATGGCCGGAGTACGTCGCTCGCTGGGTCACCTGCCCGCCGCCGTGAGCCTGATGGCCGGCTCGCCCGAACTGCTCAAGGGCTTCCTCGCCGCCAACGCCGCGTTCGAGGCCACCGACCTGGACCCGGTCGCACGGGAGGTGGTCGTGCTGACGGTCGCCACCCGCAACGGCTGCCACCTCTGCGTGGCCATGCACACCGCGACGCTGGTCCGGCACGGCGCCGCGCCCGAGCTGATCGAGGCGCTGCGGACCGGTACGACGCTGCCCGACCCGCGGCTGGAGGCGCTGCGCCGGTTCACAGTCGCCGTGCTCGACCACCGGGGCGCGGTCCCCGACGCCGACCTGGACGCGCTGCTCGCCGCCGGATGGCAGGCCCGGCACGCGCTGGACGTGGTGCTCGGCGTCGGCACGTACACGATCTCCACGTTCGCCAACCGGCTCACCGAGGCGCCGCTCGACGAACCGCTGGCCGCGTACGCCTGGCAGCCCGCCGCCTGAGCTGCGGGTGTTAAGAAGGGGCCCCTCCTCTACCGGAGGCGTTAAAAGGGGGCCCGTCCTTACCTCCGCAGGAGGGTACGGGAGGATGGGCGGTATGGCGGCTCGCTTCCCGTACACCGATCTGAAGGATTTCCTCGCGGCCTTGGAGCGTGCGGGCGAGCTGCGGCGGGTGAGCGCGCCGGTCGACCCCACGCTGGAGATCAGCGAGATCGTCACCCGCACCGTCCGGGCCGGCGGGCCCGCGCTGCTGTTCGAGCGCCCCACCCGGGGTGAGATGCCGGTGGCGATCAACCTGTTCGGCACCGAGAAGCGGATGGCGATGGCTCTCGGGGTGGAGCACCTCGACGAGATCGGCGAGCGCATCGGCGACATGCTCAAGCCGGAGCTGCCGCAGGGCTTCTCCGGGATGATGGGCGGCCTGGGCAAGGTCATGCAGCTCAAGTCGATGCCGCCGAAGAAGGTCAAGACCGCGCCCTGCCAGCAGGTGGTCTACCGCGGCGACGACGTCGACCTGAACCGGCTGCCCGGGTTGCAGGTGTGGCCCGGTGACGGCGGGATCTTCCACAACTTCGGGCTGACCCACACCAAGCACCCGGAGACCGGCAAGCGCAACCTCGGGCTCTACCGGCTCCAGCAGCACTCGCACAACACCATCGGCATGCACTGGCAGATCCACAAGAACTCCACCGCGCACCACGCGGTCGCCGAGCGGCTCGGCCAGCGGCTGCCGGTGGCGATCGCGATCGGCGCGGACCCGGTGGTGGCGTACTCGGCCAGCGCGCCGCTGCCGGCCGACATCGACGAGTACCTGTTCGCCGGGTTCCTCGCCGGTGAGCGGGTCGAGATGGTGGACTGCCTGACCGTCCCGTTGCAGGTGCCGGCGCACGCGCAGATCGTGCTGGAGGGCTACATCGAGCCGGGCGAGCGCCTGCCCGAGGGGCCGTTCGGCGACCACACCGGCTTCTACACGCCGGTCGAGCCGTTCCCGGTGATGCACATCGAGTGCATGACCATGCAGCGCGACCCGGTCTACCACTCGATCGTCACGTCCCAGCCGCCCCAGGAGGACCACGGCCTCGGCAAGGCCACCGAGCGGATCTTCGCGCCGCTGCTGCGCTTCCTGATCCCGGACATCGTCGACTACGACCTGCCCGCCGCCGGTGTCTTCCACAACTGCGCGATCGTGTCGATCCGCAAGCGCTACCCGAAGCACGCGCAGAAGGTCATGAACGCGATCTGGGGCGCGCACATGATGTCGCTGACCAAGCTGATCGTGATCGTCGACGAGGACTGCGACGTGCACGACTACAACGAGGTCGCGTTCCGCGCCTTCGGCAACGTCGACTACGCCCGCGATCTGATGGTCACCGAGGGACCGGTGGACCACCTGGACCACGCCTCTTACCAGCAGTTCTGGGGTGGCAAGGCGGGCATCGACGCGACCCGCAAGCTGCCCGAGGAGGGCTACAGCCGGGGCTGGCCGGAGGAGATGCGCATGTCGCCCGAGGTGGTCTCGCTCGTCGACAAGCGCTGGAAGGAATACGGGATCTGATGACGGCGGCAGTACAGGAACGACCCGGCCGGGTCTCGTCCTTCCTCAAGCTCGTCGCCATCGAGCACTCGGTCTTCGCGTTGCCGTTCGCGTACCTGTCGGCGCTGACCGCGATGCAGCTCAACGGCGGCCGGGTGCGCTGGGGAGACCTGCTGCTGATCACCGTGGCGATGGTCGGCGCGCGGACGTTCGCGATGGCCGCGAACCGGATCCTCGACCGGCGGATCGACGCGCGGAACCCGCGTACGGCGAACCGGGAACTGGTCACCGGCGCGGTGAGCGTGCGGACGGCCTGGACCGGGGCGGCCGTCGCGCTCGTGGTGTTCCTGGCCGCCGCCGCCCTGCTCAACCCGCTCTGCCTGGTGCTCGCGCCGCTCGCCGTGGTGCCGCTCGTGGTCTACCCGTACGCCAAGCGGTTCACGAACTGGCCGCACGCCATCCTCGGGGTGGCCCAGGCGGTCGGGCCGGTCGGCGCCTGGCTGGCGGTCACCGGCACGCTCGACGGCTCCGGCCCGGCCTGGCTGCTCGGCGCCGCCGTCGGCCTGTGGATCGGCGGCTTCGACCTGATCTACGCCTGCCAGGACTCGGAGATCGACCGGGAGATCGGCGTGCACAGCGTCCCCGCCCGGTACGGCCGGCGCTTCGCGCTGCACGCCTCCACGGTCGCGCACGTGGTGACGTTCGCGCTGTTCATCTGGTTCGGCGCCTGGGTCGGCTTCGGCTGGCTGTGGTGGATCGGGCTGGCGCTCACCGCTGTCGCCTTCGCCTACCAGCACATGGTGGTCAGCCCCACCGACCTGAGCAAGGTCAACCGGGCGTTCTTCACCGCCAACGGCTTCGTCGGCATCGCGTTGTTCGTCCTCGCGCTGCTCGACCTGGTGATCCGGCTCGGCCTGCGGCCGTAGACGGCAACGCCGGGCATCGGGTCAGGACGCCGCGGCGACCGGGTAGCGGGCGCTCTCCAGCGTCCAGTCGACCGTGCCGCGCACGGCGGCGGCCAGCCCGTCGAGATGGGTGGCGACGGCGTCGTCGAGCGTCGGGCCGAACGACGGCGCCACCGCCAGGAGCGCTGCGAACCGGTCCATCTCGGCCCGCCAGTGCCCCGCGACCAGGTCGACCGCCGCCGGCAGCGGCACGCCCCGCTCGGCCGCCGTCGCCAGCACCAGGTTGTGCCCGCCGCCGGTGGCCCGGTCGCGCTCCAGCGAGGCGATGTCGTTGAACCAGGACAGCAGGTCGTTGGCGAGGCCGGCGAGCCGCCGCAGTGCCGGATGGTGGTAGACCGCGTCGGGCAGCGGACGCCCGGACGCGAACTCGATCAGCGGGTACGACACGTACGCCGCCGACGTGGCCCGGCGCAGCCGTACGTACTCGGCGACGCCCGGTGGGCGGCCGGACGTGGTGGCGGTGGCCTCCCGGTGGACCCCGTCGAGGTGGTCGGCGACCGCGTCGGCGAAGCGCAGCCGCCACCGGGCCGGCATCCGGCGGCGGGGCTCGCGCCACGCCTGCACCAGCAGCCGGCGCAGCGGGCCGGAGAAGCCCGGGTGGCGGGCACGCGGGCCCTCGCGCAGCAGGGCGAGCGCGCCGTCACGCAACGCGCGGATCTGCGCCGGGGTGAGGCCGTCCCGCCCGTCGCAGGCGTCGTCGACGAGGAAGAACCAGGTGAACAGTGTGGTCAGCACGCGCAGGTCGGGCTCGGTGGCGTCCGGATAGAGGCGCCCGGCGTACCGGGCGAAGCCGGCCCGCGCCAGCCGTTGCCGGGTGGCCGGGTCAGCCGGCAGACCGAGCCGGTCGACCTGCGCCACCAGCCAGGCCTGCACGTCGTCGGCGTACGGGGAGAGGCGGGGCGGGATGGGGCAGTCGGAGCGGAGCGCCCGCAGCACCGCCGCCGTCATCACCGGCCCCTCCGTGGAAGTGGATCGCCGATCGAAGAATTTCATGCCGCGGGACGTTCCGTGAACCCTCTGGACATCCCGGGCGGGGCGGCCGAAAGGGGGTCGCCGCCCGCCGTCCGCGGCGACCAGGCACGCTTGAGGCATGCGCGAACCATGGGTGGTGGGTGTCTCCGGGGCGTCCGGGACGCCGTACGCGGCGGCTGTCGTCCGGGGCCTGCTCGACGCCGGCCAGGCGGTGGACCTGATCGTCTCCCGGGCGGCCCGGCTGACGGTGCTGGACGAGACCGGCCGGCCCTTCCGGGACGCGCACTGGGCCGAGGACCTGGCCGCCTGGCTCGACCGCGACCTCACCGGCGCGGACCTGCGGCACTGGCCCGCCGGTGACCTGGCCGCCGGCCCGAGCAGCGGCTCCTACCCGGTACGCGGCATGGCGGTGGTGCCCGCCAGCACCGCCGCGTGCGCCGGCATCGCCATCGGGCTCTCCAAGGATCTGCTCCAGCGCGCCGCCGAGGTGAACCTCAAGGAGCGCCGCCCGGTGGTCGTGGTGCCCCGGGAGACGCCGGTGACCCGCAGTCACCTGGAACATCTCATCGCGCTGCACGACGCCGGCGCGGTGGTGCTGCCGGCCAGTCCGGGCTTCTACGGCGCCGGGGCGGCGGCGTCCGCCGGGCAGCTCGTGGACTTCGTGGCCGGGAAGGTGCTCGACGCGCTCGGTGTCGAGCACACGCTGTTCCGGCGGTGGTCCGGCGAGCTGGCAGCCGGCCGCCGGGAGGCGGACCCGGACTGACGGTCCCGGTTGCCGACGTACGGGGCGCGGCCCTCGGCCGGACCGCGCCCCGTACGTTCAGTACATGCCGGCGTTCGCCGGTCCGGGGCCGGTGGAAGCGGTCGGGCCCATGTTGCGGGCCTTGCCCATGTCCTCCGCCTCGTCCAGCATGCCCTCCCCCTCGAGCAGGGCCCGCACCTCGGATTCCCGAAACCGGCGGTGCCCTCCTGGAGTCCGGATACTGCCGATCCGGCCGGCCGCTGCCCATCTGGTCACGGTCTTCGGGTCCACCCGAAACAGCGCAGCGACCTCACCCGGTGTCAGCAGGCGATCTCCAGTGTCCACAGCCCCCTCCTCGCGTCGACGAAGCCCCCGGCTGAACACACTGCCCCCGGCCGGTGCGAGCCCAGAGCCGTCATGAGGGACGTATGGCAATTACAGCACCGGCTACCGGACGTGTCCGCCAAACGCGAAAAACGCACACACTGGGAAGGTTAGGAAATGGTACAGGCGGAGAACCCCCGTGATCGTACGTTTGTGAAGGGTTGATCCACGGGTACCGACAGTGTTCCGTGGTCGCCGAACGGATAGGGTCACTCTCCGTGGACACGATCGACCTGAGCCTCGTGGAGTTGTTGCGAGGCAACGCCCGTCTGTCGTACGCCGAGCTGGCCCGTCAGGTCGGCCTCTCCGCCCCGGCCGTGCACGAGCGGGTCGGCAAGCTGGAGTCCAGCGGCGTGATCCGGGCGTACCGGGCCGAGGTCGAGCCGGAGTCGATCGGGCTCGGCGTCACCGCGCTCATCGGCATCATCGAGGACTCCGACGCCGACACCGACGAGGTGCTGGAGGCGTTCCGCCGCATCCCCGAGATCGAGTCCTGCTACTTCATGGCCGGCGTCGAGTCCTTCCTGCTCAAGGCGCGAGTCGGCACGATCGCCGAGCTGGAGCAGCTGATCGTCCGGCTGAACCGGACGGCGGGTGTGGCGTCCACCCGTACCAGCATCGCCCTGTCGACCAAGTGGGAGAACCGCCCGCAGCCGCTGGAACCGCCCACCGCCTGACGCTTCTGGCCCCGGGCCGGGGGTTGCGGTTACCGTGCGCCGATGACGAGCTCGGTGCGGGGTGCCGCCGTGGTCACAGGTGCGGCCGGCGGGCTGGGGCGGGCCATCGCCGCCGCGCTGCACGCCGACGGGTGGAACGTGCTGCTCACCGACGTGGACGCCGGGGCCGTGGCGGCTGCCGCCGCGCCGCTGGGTGGCTGGTCCCGCCCGCTCGACGTACGCGACGAGTCCGCCTGCGCGGAGGTCGCCGCCGAGGCGGCGGCCGCGCCCGGCGGCCTCGGGCTCTGGGTGAACAACGCGGGCATCCTGGTGACCGGCCCGTCGTGGGGACACGACGCCCCGACCCGCCGCGCGGTGGTCGAGGTCAACGCGCTCGGCGCGATCAACGGAACGCTCGCCGCCGTCGAGGTGATGCGCGAACAGGGCCGCGGCCACGTGCTCAACGTCGTCTCGCTGGCCGGGCTGATCGCCGCGCCCGGCGAGACGGTGTACGCGGCCAGCAAGCACGCCCTGCTCGCGTTCAGCCTCGGCACTCTGAGCGACCTGCGGATGGCGGGCGTCCGGGGCGTACACGTGTCGTGCCTGTGCCCGGACGGGATCTGGACGCCGATGCTGCACGACAAGCTGGACGACCCGGGAGCGCTGGCGTCCTTCACCGGCTCGCTGCTCACGCCGGAGCGGGTGGCCGCGCGGGCCGTCCGGCTGGCCCGGCGGCCCCGGCCGGTGGTCAGCCTGCCGCGTTGGCGACGACTCCTGGACGCCTTCCCCCGGCTCGCCCTGGCCCTCACGCCGGTGATCCGGGCCACCGGGCGGGCCGGTCAGCGGCGGCAGGCCCGCCGGGTCCGGGAGAACCCGAGCCCACCTCGCTTGTAACGTTGCCGACGTGACTCATCTCGACCGGTGCGACGAGGCCAGCCGGCGCTGGGTGACCGAGGCCATCGCCACGGTCGAGGCGGACGCCAACCGCTCCGCCGACACCCACCTGCTGCCCTTCCCGCTGCCCCGCGAGTGGGGGATCGACCTTTACCTCAAGGACGAGTCGGTGCACCCCACCGGCTCGCTGAAGCACCGGCTGGCCCGCTCGCTGTTCCTCTACGGGCTCTGCAACGGCTGGATCGGCCCGGACACCACGATCGTCGAGGCGTCATCAGGCTCGACGGCTGTCTCCGAGGCGTACTTCGCCCGGATGCTCGGGCTGCCGTTCATCGCTGTCATGCCCGCCTCCACGTCGCCGGAGAAGATCGCCCAGATCGAGTTCCAGGGCGGACGCTGCCACCTGGTGGACGACCCGTCGAAGGTCGTGGTGGAGGCGCGCTGGCTCGCCGAGGACAGCGGCGGCCGGTTCATGGACCAGTTCACGTACGCCGAGCGGGCCACCGACTGGCGGGGCAACAACAACATCGCCGAGTCGATCTACGCCCAGCTCGCGCTGGAACGGCACCCGGTGCCCGCCTGGATCGTGGTCGGCGCCGGCACCGGCGGCACCAGCGCCACCATCGGCCGCTACGCCCGGTATCGCCGGCTGCCCACCAAGCTCTGCGTGGTGGACCCGGAGAACTCCGCGTTCTACCCCGCCTGGCAGGCCGGTGACTGGTCGGTACGCACCGACCGCGGATCCCGGATCGAGGGCATCGGGCGGCCCACGGTCGAGGCGTCCTTCCTGCCCAGCGTGGTGGACCGGATGGTGCAGGTGCCGGACGCCGCGTCGCTCGCCGCGATGCGGGCCGGCTCGGCGGTGCTCGGCCGCCGCGTGGGCGGCTCCACCGGCACCAACCTGTGGGGCGCGTTCGGGCTGATCGCGCAGATGCGCGCCGCCGGACGTACCGGCTCGGTGGTCACGCTGATCTGCGATCCGGGCGACCGGTACGTCGACACCTACTACTCCGACGAGTGGGTGGCCGCCCAGGGCCTCGACCTCGCCCCGCACCTCGCCACCATCGACCGGTTCCTGACCGACGCCACCTGGCCGGCTGCCTGAGCCCGACCCCGGCCGGTCAGCGCGGGTCGACCCGCTCGGCCAGCCCCGGGTAACGCACCACGAAGCCGTCCGGGTCGACCTCCAGGTCGGCGGTGAACGTGCCGCTCGCGTACCGGACCCGGCCCGGACCCAGCGAGGTGTAGACCTGCTCGGCGGGCACCACGGCCAGGCCGGGCAGCAGCACCCACGCCACATTCACGGCCGTGGCCGGGTCGGCGGGCAGCCGCCCCAGCCCGATCCGGCGGATCGGCAGCGTGTTCGTCAACGGGGAACCGCCCAGATCCACGTCGAGCGCCTCGGCCAGCCGACCCGGGTCGTCGGTACCAGGCAGGCCCGCCGGTGGGTGGCCCGCCGCGCTCAGCGCCGCGTCCAGGTCACCCTCCTCGCCGGTACGCACGCGCCACCCGTCCCGGCCCCGCTCCAGGCGTACGCTCCGCGACCAGCCCGCGCCCTCGGACTCGACCTCCAGCCGGTTCGTCGACCAGTCCGGCCCGACAGTCAGGCGGTACCGGCACGTGTACGGGATCGGATCCACGGCGAGCGCCACACCCTGCGCGGTCAGCCCCTGACCGTCGTCGAGCACGACGTGCTCGGAGCCGGCGGTGTCGGTCCGGGCCCAGAAGAGCGACTTCGGCATGGACCGGACGTTACGCGACCCGGCCGTCGGCGGCAGCGGATGCGCGAACGCCGCCGCCGAGCGGGTGCTCGGCGGCGGCGGTGGGTGCGCTCAGATCAGTGGGTACGTGCCGGCGGGCGCCCGCCGAAGCCGCGCCTGTCGTCCCGGCCCCGCCCCTCGGCCCGGAAGCCGCCGGCCCGGCGCTCGGCCGGACGCGCGTCGCCCCGGTCACCGAAACGCCGCTCGGCGTGCGGGCGGTCGTCCTGGCGCCGGTCGCCGAAGCCGCGCGAGCCGCTCGGCCGGTCGTCGTACCGCCGCTCGTCGCGGTCGTACCCGCGTCCGGTCGCCGGCCGCTGCCGGTCCCCGTACGGCTGCTCGGACCGCTCGCCGAAGCGCCGGTCGTCACCGCGCTGGCCGCGGTCGTCGGACCGCTGCTCGCCGAAGCTCCGGCCGTCGGACCGCCGGTCGCCGAAGCTCCGGTCGTCGCGACGCTCCGGCCGTCCGAAGCGGCGCTCGCCGCCGGACCGCTCGCCCGAGTAGCGCTCGCCCGCCGGCCGGTCGCCGAACCGGCGGTCACCACCGCGGTCCGCGAACCGGTCGCTCGACCGCTCGCCCGCGGGCCGGTCGCCGAAGCGGCGCTCGCCACGACCGTCACGGTCGCCGAACCGGCGCTCACCACGGTCGGAGAAGTCGCGTCCACCACGGTCGGAGAAGCCCCGCCCGCCACGGTCGAAGCCCCGGCCGTCGCGGTCGCCGAAGCGGCGCGAGCCGCCGCCGCGTCGCGGCTCCGGCTCGTCCCGCACCGGTACGCCGCTGGGCTCGCGTGCGCCGGTCAGCTCGGCCAGCGCCTCGTCGCCCGCCCGGACCCGGGTCTCGGCCGGCTCGACGCCCGCCTTCTCCATCATGGCCAGGGTGGTGCGGCGCTGCTTGGGCAGCACGAGCGTCGCCACCGCGCCCGACTCGCCGGCCCGGGCCGTGCGGCCGGCCCGGTGCAGGTAGTCCTTGGGGTCCTTCGGCGGGTCCACGTGCAGCACCAGCGAGACGCCGTCGACGTGGATGCCGCGGGCCGCCACGTCGGTCGCGACCAGCACGGGCGTGCGGCCCTCGCGGAACTCGGCGAGCGTCTTGGTACGCATGCGCTGCGTCTTGCCGCCGTGCAGCCCACCGGCCCGCACACCGACGGCCGCGAGCTGCTCGACCAGCCGGTCCACGCCGAGCTGCGTACGGGCGAACAGCATGGTGCGGCCCTCACGGGCGGCGATGGACGCGGCGACGGCGAACTTGTCGTGCGGCGGGATCAGCAGCAGGTGGTGATCCATGGTGGACACGGCGGCGGTGGCCGGCGCGGTCGAGTGGGTGACCGGGTCGGTCATGAACCGCTTGACGAGCGTGTCGACGTCGTTGTCCAGAGTGGCCGAGAACAGCAGTCGCTGCGCGTCCGCCGGAGTCTTCGCCAGCAGCTGGGTGACCTCGGGCAGGAAGCCCATGTCCGCCATCTGGTCGGCCTCGTCCAGCACGGTGATCTCGACGTCGTCGAGGCGGCACACGCCGCGCTCGATCAGGTCGCCGAGCCGTCCCGGGGTGGCCACGACGATCTCCACGCCGCGGCGCAGCGCGTCGATCTGCCGGTCGTACGGCACACCGCCGACGGCGGTCTTCAGGAACACGCCGACCGCCTTGCCGAGCGGCATGAGCGCGTCGTTGACCTGCATGGCCAGTTCACGGGTGGGGACCAGGACCAGGGCGCGCGGGTGCAGCGGCCGGGCCCGGTTGCGGTCGGCGAGCCGGGCGATCACCGGCAGGCCGAAGGCGAGCGTCTTGCCCGAGCCGGTCTGGCCCCGGCCGAGGACGTCGCGACCCGCGAGCGAGTCGGGCAGCGTGGCCCGCTGGATCTCGAACGGGGTGGTGATGCCCTGCCGGGCGAGCACCTCGACGACCTGCCGGGGCAGGCCGAGCGAGGCGAAGTCGACGGTGTCGGGCGTCGGGTCGACGGACGGGGACGTGCTGGATTCAGCGAACGTGGTCAAGAAATACCTCTCGAGCGGGGCGCATCTTCGCGATGGCCCGCCGCGGCCTGTCACGCCGCCGAATCGCCCGCAAGATCGCCCATGGGCGCGCAGTCGGGGCGCGCCGGGTCAGTGATCGGAGACAAGTGTACGGCGCATCGCCGACTCCGCCACGGCAACGCGAAGCCGTAGTGGGCGGGCTCACCCCTGTCACTCGATGAGCATGGTCCCGGTCAGGCTGCTCAATGCGTCGTTGGCCAGGAAGACCACGAGCAGGCTGATCGCGATGAGCATGGTCAGCGCGACGGCCAGCACGATGATCACCTTGGTGTTGCCGCCCCGGGCCGCCGGGCTCTCCTCGGACCAGCCCTGGGCCAGGATGTGCCCGGTCAGCGATCCGGAGTTCTCCAGAGGGTTGCCCTGCGGGAACGACACGGTGGCGAACCCGGGCCCGTCGGTCCCGCCGTACGCGGTGCCGGCGAGATCCGGGCCGGCGGGCTGGGGGCGTACCGGACGGGTCGTGTCGACGTCGCGGGCGGGCGTGGCCGGCGGCGGCCAGGTCGGCAGCGCCGGGGCCGGCACCACTGGCGGCGGCGGTGCCGACACGGGTGCGGCGGCCCACGACGGCAGCGCACCGTCCGGCGTGCCGGGCGTGGCCGGCGGGCCCGGCACGGCGGCCCGCGCGGGCGGGAACGACGGGCCGGGCGCCGGGGCGGGGAACAGCGGCGCGGGCAGTGGGCCCGGCCCGCCGGTCATCGCCGGTGGCGGCGGGAACGGCGGCGCGGGCATCGGACCCGGCGGGGGCGGGGGCGGGGGTACGGGCGGACCCGGCGGCGGTACCGGCGGCCCGGGGATCGGTGGCACCGGTCCGGGCGTCGGCGTCGGCGGGGCGGGTGCGGGCGGCGTGGGCAGGGGTGGCGTGGGCCGGAGCGGTGGTTCCGGCTCGGGTACCGGCGGCGCGGGCGACGGTGGCGTCGGACCGGGCACAGGGGTCGGCGCCGGCTCGGGCTCGGGGCCGTTCGGCGCCGGGGGCTGCGCGGGCTCCGGCGGCTGGACCGGCTCCGGCGGTTCCGGGTTCACCGGACCGGCCCGGTAGACGGTGGCGGCGGCGGGCGGCGCGGCCACCACGGAGGCGGCGACCTCCTCGGCGGAGACACGGCGCAGGCCGGGTACCGATGCGCTGGCCCGCGCGGGTGCGGATCCGGCCTGCTCAGCGGGTGTGGAAGAGCCGGTGAGCGGGGCCGGGCGGCCGGCTGCGGAGGCCGGCGCCGCGTTCGGCGGAGACTCGGCCGAACCGGCTGCCGAGGACGGGGAGTCGTCCTGCGGCCCGACGGCGGTCCCGTCCGCCTGCTCGGCCGGTGCGGTGTCGCGGTCCGGTGCGGCGTCGGCCGGTGCTGCCGCGTCCGCGGTTGCGACGGGCGGCGTGGGCACGCGTGCGGAACCGGAGACGCGGGGTGCCGGGATGGCGGCCGGAGCACTGCCGGGCGTACCCGGGGAGGCGTCGCCGTCGGCCTCCGCGGCGGCGGGCTGGGACGTCGCCTGGCGTTCGCCCACGGCGAAGGCGGACCAACTGGACGGCGGCACGGTGGCGCCGGGGAGGCGCCGGTCCAGCGGCGGTGGGGTGTCCGCCGGGGTGGCCGCCCGGTACGTGGTTGGACCGGCCTGCGGCAGCGGCTGCTCGTCACCGGCGGGCGGCGGCACGGCCGAGCCCGCGACCGACACCCGCGCCCGCGCGACGGCTACCGGCCCGGGTGGGGCCGAACCGTGGTCGTCGTCGCCGGCCGGGTCGGCGGGGTCGGGCGTCGGTCCCGGGTGGACCTTCTCCGCCGGAACGTCCTGCTCGCCCATCTCGCCCCTCCGCACCCACGCTCGCCTCCGGCCGTGGCGCCGACCGGAAGTGCCTGGATCTCACCGTGCCACATTCCGGCCCGGGAGCACAGCCGGAGCGGCGGTTGGGTCAGTCGGTGCTGCTGCTCGGGCTGGCGGAGCCGCTGCCGGACGTGCTGCTCGACGGCGCGGCGCTGCTGCTGCTCGGCGCGGCGCTGCTGGTCTCCGGCTCGGCGCTCGCGCTCTGGCTCGGCGTCGGGTCGGGCGAGTCCGTCGGGCTCGGCGGCGGCGTGCTCGGCGCCGGGCTGGACGTCGTCGGCTTCGGCGTCGGCGTGGTGGGCTTCGGCGTGGTCGGCGTCGGCTTGGGCGTGGTCGACGGCTTGGGCGTGGTGGGCGTCGGCTTGGGCGTGGTCGACGGCTTCGGCGTGGCCGGCACGGTCGGCGGCGGGACCGGGGTGGCCGGGGCGGGTACGGCGCCGATCACCCGGGTCGCGGCGTAGAGCCGGGACCAGCGGACCACCGAGATCTTGACGACGTCGCCGGTCCGCGGCGCCTCCACCATCTTGCCGTTGCCGATGTACATGGCGACGTGGTGGACGCTGGTCCAGCTGCTGCTGGAGGCGAAGAACAGCAGGTCGCCGGGGAGCAGGGCGTTCGGCGAGACGGTGCGGGAACGGGTCGCGAAGTACTGGTCCTTGGCGACGCGGGGCAGGCCCCGGTAGCCGGCCGCCTGGTAGGAGGCGAGCATCAGGCCGGAGCAGTCGAACCGGTCCGGGCCCTCGGCGGCCCACAGGTAGGGGTCACCGAGCTGGGCGAGGGCGTAGCGCACGGCGGCGAGCGCCCGCGGGTCCGCCACCAGGCCGTCGATGCTCTGATCGACCACGTACGAGGTGCCGAGCCGCTGCTCGGCGGCGTCCGCCAGGCGCTCGATCTCCAGGAGCTTGGCCGCGTTCTCCTTGCGCAGCGCGACGAGCGCGGTTTCCTGCTTGCGCAGGTCGGCCTCGGCGCGGGTGAACGCGGTGGTCTGCTCGGTGGCCCGGCGCTGGGCCGACTCGTGTGCCTTCCGGGCGGCCTCTTCGGCGCTGGTGGCCCGGAGGAGTTCGCCGGTCACCGACGTGGTGGCGCCCTCGGCCTTGTCGCCGCGGGTGATGCGCTGGAGGTTGGCGAAGTCGCGCAGGCTGGCGCCGAACTCACCGGGCGGCAGCGCCGCGTCGGCCTTCACGGCGTCGGCGGCGGCGCTCTTGGCGTTGTCCTGGGCGCGGGTGAGCGCGTCCTGGGCCTCCTTGAGCCGGGCGGCGGACTGGGTCAGCTCGGTCTGTGCGGCGTCCCGCTCGGTCTTGATCCGGAGCAGTTCCTCGCCGAGGAGGGTGACCCGGGCGTCGAGCTGGTTGATCTGGGCGATCAGCGGGCCGTCGGCCGGGTTGGTCACGCCGGTGGTGCCCGGCAGGCCCGCAGTGCCGCCCGGGGTGGTGACGCCGGGCAGGCCCGGGACGGTGCCGGGGAGGCCGGGAACGGCGCCCGGTACGCCGGGAACGGTGCCGGGTACGCCGCGGACGGTGCCGGACGAGCCGGGCAGTTGCAGGGGGCCGGTGACCTGGGGCCGGGAGCCGGTGTCGGGTACGACGTCGGGCAGCGGGTCGGCCCAGGCGGGTGTGGCGAGCGCCGCGGCCGCGACCGCCCCCAGAAGGGCGGACCAGAGCGCCGGGCGCAGGATCGGTGAGATCACTGGCTGCCGTCCTCGTCGCCGTCGGGCCTTGGTGCTGTGAGCCATACCGCTCCCCGTCCGGTCTGGGGTCCGTCACGCGTGAATGGGGCGTGTCGGGACAGGACGGCCCTGGTGTGTGTTCCGCCCCACCCTGTCTTACCTCACGGTTGCGACGATGTCGATGTGCGGAGCGTGACGGCCGGTGAACCGGCGCGACCACGTCGGCGGCCGGTCGGACCCGCGACGTACGCTCGATCGGGAACCCAGGTGGAAGGACGTGGCTTTCGGATGGACGCCGGACTCAAGCGCGAACTCGAGGCGAAGGTGTACGCGGGGGAGCGGCTGACCCGCGAGGACGGCATCGCCCTCTACGCCAGCGACGACCTGACCTGGCTGGGCCGGCTGGCCCACCACAGGCGTACCGAGCTCAACGGCGACCGGGTGATGTTCAACGTCAACCGGCACCTGAACCTGACGAACGTCTGCTCCGCGTCGTGCGCGTACTGCTCGTTCCAGCGCAAGCCGGGCGAGAAGGACGCCTACACGATGCGCATCGACGAGGCCGTCCGCAAGGCCAAGGAGATGGAGGACGAGCAGCTCACCGAGCTGCACATCGTCAACGGCCTGCACCCGACGCTGCCCTGGCGCTACTACCCGAAGGTGCTGCGCGAGCTGAAGGCCGCGCTGCCGAAGGTCAACCTCAAGGCGTTCACCGCCACCGAGGTGCAGTGGTTCGAGAAGATCAGCGGGCTCACCGCCGACGCGATCCTCGACGAGCTGATGGACGCCGGCCTGGAGTCGCTCACCGGCGGTGGCGCGGAGATCTTCGACTGGGAGGTCCGGCAGCACATCGTCGACCACAACTGCCACTGGGAGGACTGGTCGCGCATTCACCGGCTGGCCCACTCGAAGGGCATGAAGACGCCGTCGACCATGCTCTACGGCCACATCGAGGAGCCCCGGCACCGGGTCGACCACGTGCTGCGGCTGCGTGAGCTGCAGGACGAGACCGGCGGTTTCCAGGTCTTCATCCCGCTGCGCTACCAGCACGACTTCGTCGACTCGGCGGACGGCAAGATCCGCAACCGGATCCAGGCCCGGACCACGATGGCCTCGCCGGCCGAGTCGCTCAAGACGTTCGCGGTCTCCCGGCTGCTGTTCGACAACGTGCCGCACGTCAAGTGCTTCTGGGTCATGCACGGGCTGTCGGTCGCGCAGCTCTCGCTGAACTTCGGCGTCGACGACCTGGACGGCTCGGTGGTCGAATACAAGATCACCCATGACGCCGACTCGTACGGCACGCCGAACACCATGCACCGCGACGACCTGCTGCACATGATCTGGGACGCCGGCTTCCGTCCGGTCGAGCGGAACACCCGCTACGAGATCGTCCGCGAGTACGACGGGCCGCCGTCGCTGGCGGAGCGCCGGTCCGAGCCGCAGCAGGTCTGGGCCTGACCTGGCGATGAGCGACGAGGAACAGCAGCGCGGCTTCCCCCGGCGCGACGCCGAAGGCCGCATCCTCACCCTCGGTGACCTGCTCGGGGTGAGCCTGGCCGGCCTGGTCATCGGGGTGCTGGCGCTGCTGGTCTTCGAGTTCGCGTTCGCCACGGTCGGCGACAGCGGCTTCGGGGGTACGAACGGCTGGCTCGCGGTGATCCTGCCGCTCTGGTTGTTCTGGGACGAGTTCCGGGCCTGGGAGTTCGGCGCCGCCCGGGTGGTGGCCGCGCTGGCCGGTCTCGGGCTCGGCATCGTCGCCGGTCTGCTGGCCGCGGGCCTGGCCTCCGGGCTGCCCGCGCTGTTCACCGGCGCGTTGGCTGCGGCGGTGTTCACCGTGGTCTACGCCGTCATCTGGTTTCATGGCGTGCACTGGCTGGCCCGGCGTACGGGCTGAGGCACGGAGAGAGTGGGAATGCGGGAATGAGCGCGGCGGTCAAGTACACGCTGGGCCGGGTCGGGCTGTTCGTCGCCGTGCTGGCAGCCCTCTGGTTCGTCGAGATGAACATGTTCCTGCGGCTGATGGTGGCGCTGATCTCCTCCGCCGCGCTGTCGTTCTTCCTGCTGCGCAACTGGCGGGACGAGATGGCCGGCGAGATGGCGGAGGCGTCGGAGCGGCGGCGCGCGGAGAAGGACCGGCTGCGCACCGCGCTCGCCGGTGAGGACGAGCCGGGCGCCGAGCCGGACGCCGAACGCCGCGACGGCTGAGCGGACGAACGAGGGGCCCGGCGCCGGACACGGCACCGGGCCCTTCACCGGTCAGCCGAACCGTTCACCGGCCGGCCGGGCCGTTCACCAGTTGGTCGAGCCCGGGACGACCGGCCACGGCCGGTTGGCCGGCTTGATCAGGTACGCGATGCCGCCGGAGCCGGAGGCCACCGTGCCGTTGGCCCGGTAGCGCTTGGTACGCAGCCAGATCTGCTCGAACTGCTCCCGCTTGTAGACGTTGCGGACCGCGTCGTTCGACGAGGACGCCGGGTCGTTGACGATCACGTCGCCGTCGGCGGTGAAGCCGACGATCACGAACAGGTGCCCGGAGGTGCCGTAGTTGGCCCCGTCCAGCTCGCTGGCGAGGAACGACTGCGAGGTCACCACCGGGATGCCCGCCTTGATGAACCGTTCCGCCTCGTCGAGCGAGTGCAGCCGGGTGACCCGCGCCTCCAGGCCGGGGAAGCTCGACGCGTACGCGGTGTTGAACGGCCAGTTGCCGGCACCCTCGTACTCGTAGTCGTAGGTCATCCGGGCGGCGTGGTCGACGGTCGGGTCGGGGTAGGAGGGGTCGACCCACGAGGTGTCCTCGGCCGAGGGCTTGCGGCCCCAGTACTCGACCACCATCTCCGTCGAGGTGGGCGAGCACCACGCCTCGCCGCCGCCGTCGTACTCGGGGTACTCGCCGATGTGGATGTTCTGCGAGTAGCGCGGCACGGCCAGCTCGGTGCCCCAGGCGATGCCGCCCCGGCTCGGGGTGACGGTGAACCGGTCCGGCACGTTCGACGCCATCGCGCCGACCATCCGGACCTGCGGCGCGGCGGCCTGGCCGGGCGCGCGGTAGAGCGTCAGCCGCAACTGGTACGAGCGCAGCAGCACCCCCGCGTCGGCGTCGTCGACCGAGAACGTGTCGGTCCAGATGCTCGACCACGGGTCGCCCTGGCCGTCCAGCGTGGAGCGCTTGATGTCCTGGTCGCCGGAGGCCCAGCGGCCCATGACGTACCACGGGGTCTGTGCCCCGGTGTTGTACGTGCCGTGCAGCTCGACCTGGATCCAGGTGCCGGCCGGGGTGGCGGCGTTCCACGACGCGACCATCTCGGTGGCGTCGAAGCCGATCCGCCGCTCGGGCGAGGTCCAGGTGGCGTACTCCCAGGTGCGGGTCGTGCCGGTGTGCTCGTCGGTGAACTCGGTGGTGCCCGCCGGGCGGCCGATGGTCAGCGCCGGGTGGCGCCCCGGTACGGCGCGGGTGCCCTGGTGGGAGCCGCTACGCCAGTCGGGGAAGCGGGAGAACTCCTGAAAGGTGATCTGTTCGTCGTGCGTGACGCCCGGTCGCGGGGCTTGTGCCTGGACCGGTGCGCTGGTGGCGAGGAGGGTGAGCGCGGTGAGGCCGGCGAGGGCGGCCGCGCGCATGGGTCGTCCGAACATGGCAGCTCCACAGGGAGACGGCATCGTTGCCGTTCACTGTCGCGCTTGGCGGGAAGTTTCGCCAGATGTTCAGGCGGAGAAAATCATTGCCGAAGTGACGATCAGGTCGGGATGACCCAAGGCAAAGACAGATATTGATATGACCATGTGTCTCCTGGTGGAGTGTGCGGACAACGGGATCTCCCGTACCCCCAGGAGGTTGTCCATGGCCTTCCGCTCCTCTCCGCTCCGCCGCCGGCTGGCGCTCGCCGCCGTCATCGGCCTGACCATCGTCACCGCGGCCGCCGCGCCCGCCGTCGCCCGGCCCGCACCGGAAGGCTCCGGTGAGCCGGCCACCATCGCCTACCGGGTGCTCGGCCCGCGTACGGCGGCCGACCGCACCGCGGTCGCCTCCACCGGTGCCGCGATCGACTACTCCGAGCACGGCGTGCTGCACGTCACGGCGACCAAGGCCGAGGCGAACGCGATCACCCGGCTCGGATTCCGGCTCGAGAAGGACGTCGTGCCGGAGCACAACCACGCCGACGGGGGCATGACCGCCAACGCGTTCCCGCCCGCCGACTCGAACTACCACGACTACGCCGAGCTGACCGCCGTGGTGAACAAGGTGGTCGCCGACCACCCGACCATCGCCCGCAAGCTGAGCATCGGCACGTCGTACCAGGGCCGGGACCTGATGGCGGTGAAGATCTCCGACAACGTCGCCACCGACGAGGCCGAGCCGGAGATCCTGTTCAACGCCCAGCAGCACGCCCGTGAGCACCTGACCGTCGAGATGGCGATCTACCTGCTCAACCTCTTCACCGACAACTACGGCAGCGACTCCCGGATCAGCAGCATCGTCAACTCCCGGGAGATCTGGATCGTCCCCACAGTCAACCCGGACGGCAGCGAGTACGACATCGCCACCGGCTCCTACCGCTCCTGGCGCAAGAACCGGCAGCCCAACAGCGGTTCGACAGCCATCGGCACCGACCTGAACCGCAACTGGGCCTACCAGTGGGGCTGCTGCGGCGGCTCGTCCGGCACGAAGTCGTCGGACACCTACCGGGGCCCGTCCGCCTTCTCCGCCCCGGAGACCGCGGCGCTGCGCAACTTCGTCAACAGCCGGGTCGTCGGCGGGGTGCAGCAGATCAAGGCGAACATCGACTTCCACACCTACTCGCAGCTGGTGCTCTGGCCGTACGGATACACGTACAGCAACACCGCCACCGGGATGAACACCGACCAGTACAACACCTTCGCCACCATCGGGCGGCAGATGGCGGCGACGAACAACTACACCCCGGAACAGTCGAGCGACCTCTACATCGCCGACGGCACCAGCATCGACTGGATGTGGGGCGCCCACAAGATCTGGGCGTACACCTTCGAGATGTACCCCGGCTCGGCCTCCGGCGGCGGCTTCTACCCGCCGGACGAGGTGATCCCGGCGCAGACCTCACGCAACCGGGAGGCCGTGCTGATCCTGTCCGAGTACGCCGACTGCCCGTACCGGGCGATCGGCAAGCAGAGCCAGTACTGCTGACCTCACCACCGGGCGGGAACCCCGGTTCCACCCCCGCCGGGGTTCCCGCCCACCCCGCCCGTCCGGACGATCTCCGCTGGTCGTGCGCTACGGTGGCACCGACCGTGCCACAGCGAAGCCGGTGTGAAACCGGCGCTGTCCCGCAACTGTGATGCCCCGTACGCGCGGCGCCGGCCTTCCGCCGGCGCCGACGGACGTGGGACGAGCCAGGTCGCCTGAGGCCCGGTCGCGACACGCGCTCTCGAGGAAGGGCGCCTCGCGGACGGGCCTTTCCCCCTGTCGGCGAAGCACCACACTCCTCGACCGACAGGAGGCCCCATGTCCCGACGTACCCCCCGGCTCTTCGCCACCGCCCTCGCGGCCGGCGTGCTGCTCCTCGGCGGCTGCGCCGAGAAGACCTCGACCGACACCCCCGCCGCCGGCGGCTCCGGCGGCGCGTTCCCGGCCACAGTCGGCAAGCTGACGCTGGAGAAGCGGCCCGAGAAGATCGTCTCGCTCTCGCCGACGTCCACCGAGATGCTGTTCGCCATCGGCGCAGGCAAGCAGGTCACCGCCGTCGACGACCAGTCGAACTACCCGGCCGAGGCGCCCCGCACCGACCTGTCCGGCTACCAGCCGAACGCCGAGGCGGTCGCCTCCCGCAACCCCGACCTCGTGGTGATCTCGGACAACCTCAACAAGATCGCCGACCAGCTCGTCGCGCTGAAGATCCCGGTCCTGCAGATCCCCGCCGCGGCCACGCTCGACGACACGTACCGGCAGCTCACCGACCTGGGTACGCTCACCGGCCACCGGTCCGAGGCGGACGCCGTGGTGCAGAAGATGAAGGACGACATCACCGCGCTGACCAAGGACCTGCCGAAGCGTACGGAGAAGCCGACCTACTACCACGAGCTGGGCCCGGAGCTGTACAGCGCGACCAGCAAGACCTTCATCGGCACCATCTACGCGCTCGCCGGCCTGGAGAACATCGCCGACGCGTCCGACGCCGACGGGAAGAACGGCGGCTACCCGCAGCTCTCCCAGGAGGTCATCGTCAAGGCGAACCCCGACTTCGTCTTCCTCTCCGACACCAAGTGCTGCAAGCAGAGCGCCGACACGGTGAAGGCGCGCAGCGGTTGGTCCGGCATCACCGCCGTGAAGAACAACCAGATCGTGGAGCTGGACGACGACATCGCCTCGCGCTGGGGCCCGCGCGTGGTCGAACTGCTCAAGGTGATCGTCGACGCCACCGCCAAGGTCCCGGCCTGACCGTGGCCCTACGACAGGCGGAATCCGCCCCGAACCCGGCCGGGACGCCCGACGCGCCCCGGCCGGGTGCCCGGCTGCTGTCCCGGCCGGGGCGGCGTGGGGCGCGCGGCGCGGCCGGTGCCCCGATCCGGCCCGCCGGGCTGCGCAAGCGCTGGCTGTTCGCCGGTGTCGTGGCGGTGCTCGTCGCGCTGGTCGCGGGCGTCTCGCTCGGCCCGGTCAGCCTGCCGCCCGGCAGCGTCGCGGCCGAACTGCTCAACCTGCTGCCCGGGGTGCACCTGGACAGCGGGCTCACCGAGCGGGAAGTCGCGATCATCACCGAGCTGCGGCTGCCCCGGGTCGTGCTCGGCCTGCTCGTCGGCGCGCTCCTCGCCCTGGCCGGCGGCTGCTACCAGGGCGTCTTCCGCAACCCGCTGGCCGACCCGTACCTGCTCGGCGTGGCGGCCGGAGCCGGATTCGCGGTCACCGCGGCGATCGTGCTCGGCGCCGGTGCGGGCGGGGCGCTGACCGGGCTGCCGATCACCATTCCGCTGGCCGCGTTCGTCGGGTCGCTCGGCGCGGTCGTGCTGACGTACCTGCTCGGCGCCGCCGGTGGCCGGGACCGGTCCCCGGCCACGCTGATCCTGGCCGGGGTGGCGGTGTCGGCGTTCTTCGCCGCCGGGCAGACGTACCTGCTGCAACAGCACTCCGACAACATCCAGCAGGTCTACTCCTGGCTGCTCGGACGGCTGGCCACCGCCGGCTGGCACGACGTGTGGCTGGTCCTGCCGTACTTCGTGCTCACCTCCGTGGTGGTGCTGCTGCACCGGCGTGAACTGGACGTGCTCTCCGTCGGCGACGACGAGGCCGCCGGACTCGGCCTGCACCCGCAGCGCTCCCGCTACCTGCTGATCGCCGCCGCGTCGCTCGGCACCGCCGCCGCCGTGTCCGCGTCCGGGCTGATCGGCTTCGTCGGCATCATCGTGCCGCACACCATGCGGCTGCTCGCCGGTTCCAGCCACCGGGTGATCCTGCCGCTGTCGATGCTGTTCGGCGGCGCGTTCCTCGCCCTGACCGACGTGGTCGCCCGGACCGCCGCCGCACCCGCCGAGATCCCGATCGGCGTGGTCACCGCGCTGCTCGGCGGCCCGTTCTTCGTACTGGTCCTGCGTACCGCCCGCCGGGTGGCGATGTGAACGCCCCCGCGGTGCGCGTCCACGACCTGCGCGTCGCCCTCGGCGGCACGCCGGTCCTGGCCGGCGTCGACCTCACAGTCACGGCGGGCGAGTGGGTCACAGTGATCGGACCCAACGGCGCCGGCAAGTCGACGCTGTTGCGCGCCGTCGGCGGCCTGCTCACCGGCCCGGGCGAGGTGGCCCTCTTCGGTACGCCGATCGGCGCGCTCCGCCGCCGCGACCGTGCCCGGATCGTGGCCACGGTGGCGCAGTCCCCGGTCGTGCCGATCGGCATGTCGGTGTTCGACTACGCGCTGCTCGGGCGCACCCCGTACATCCCGCCGCTGGGCCGCGAGTCCGCCGCCGACCTGGCCGCCGTGCACGAGGTGCTGGACCGGCTCGACCTGGGTCCGTTCGCCCACCGCGAGCTGGCCACCCTCTCCGGCGGCGAGCGGCAGCGCGTCTTCCTGGCCCGGGCGCTGGCCCAGGGCGCCACCCTGCTGCTGCTCGACGAGCCGACGAGCGCGCTGGACATCGGGCACCAGCAGGAGGTGCTGGAACTCGTCGACCAGCTCCGCCGCGCACACGGGCTCACAGTGCTCGCCACCATGCACGACCTCTCCATCGCCGGCGAGTACGCCGACCGCCTGGTCCTGCTCGCCGACGGCCGGGTGGCTGCCGTTGGGCCGCCCGAGGAGGTGCTCACCGAGGAGTTGCTGGCCCGCCACTACCGCGCCCACATCCGCGTCATCCCCGGCGACCACGGCCCCTTGGTGGTCCCCGTCCGCCCCACCTGACCCCCACCCCACCCTCCCGCGCCGTTGATCTTGCACTTCAGGCCCCGGCAAAAGGTGTGTATGCCGCATCGCGAGGGCCGTAACTGCAAGATCGACAGCAGTACCGGGCGGGCGCGGGCGGGACGGGGGCGGTGCGGGCGCGGGGGTGGGTCAGCGCAGGGTGGAGACGGAGAAGAGGGCGCCGTCGGGGTCGCGCAGGGCGGCGCTGCGTCCGGCCGGGTTGTCGCGCGGCGGGACGAGGATGGTGCCGCCCAGCTCGGCGGCCCGGGCGGCGGTGGCGTCGGCGTCCTCCACCGCGAAGTACACCGCCCAGTACGCGGGCAGGTCCGTCGGCATCGGCTCGGCCCGGGGCAGCATCCCGGCGACGATCCGGGCGCCGCAGCGCCACCCGGTGTACGCGACCGGTCCGGCCGGGCGCTCCTCCGGATGCCAGCCGAAGACCAGCGCGTAGAACTCCTTCGCACCCTCCGGGTCGGGCGTGACCAGCTCGTTCCAGCACATCGCGCCCGGCGCGTTGTACAGCTCGGCCCCGCGCATCGCCATCGGCTGCCACACGCTGAACACCGCGCCGGCCGGGTCGGCGAGCACCGCCATGCGGCCCTGCTGCGCGACGTCGAACGGGGATACGACCACCTGCCCGCCGGCCGCCTCCACCCGGGTCGCGACCAGGTCGGCGTCGTCGGTCGCCACGTACGTGGACCAGACCGGCACCTGGTCCGGCGTACCGGGTGGCCCGGCCCCGGCGACCGCCTTGCCGTCCTTGCGGAAGACGGTGTAGCCGCCGGCTTCCGGTTCGGGGGAGATCTCTCCGGTCCAGCCGAACAGCTCGGGGTAGAACCGTCGGGCGTCGTCCAGACCGGGCGTGGCCAGGTCCGTCCAGCAGGGCGTGCCGGGCTCGACGCCGTTCACGGTGACCCCTCTCGCCGGGGGCGGCCCGCTCGCCCGCCCTGTCGGCATCGTGGCACCGCCGGGTCGGCCACCGGGCCGGAACCGGACAAAAGGTCAGCTGAAGCGGCGTCCCTCGTCCCGCCGGTACGCCCACCCGGCGAGCGCGGCGAGCACCAGCACCCAGACCACGAGCATCACCAGCGCCCGGGTGTCCGGCCGGAAGTCGGTGACCGCCGCCCAGATCAGTTCCACGGCGCCCCGGGTTGGCAGGTAGGGCGCGATCGCCTTGATGAAGCCGGGCGCGTCGTCCGGCCCGGAGAGCAGGCCACCGCCGAACGCGAGCGGGAAGAAGATCACCTGCGCCACCACGATCGCGGCCTTGCTCGGCAGCGAGTAGCCGATCGCCAGGCCGAGCAGCGTGAACGGCACCGAGACCACGGCGACCGCGCCCAGGCCGAGCAGGAACTGCACCGCGCTGACCCGGGCGTCGGTGGCGACCGCCGCGATCACCACCACCGGGATCATCGAGACGTAGGTCAGGACCACCCCGGCCAGGATCCGCCCGGCCAGCCGCGGCGCCGGTCCGGTCGGCAGGGTCCGGGTGTACGGGTTCCAGGGCTGGTCGCGGTCCTCGGAGACGCCTACGCCGTACTGGAAGATGTTGGCGGTCATCACCGCGAAGGTCACCATGGCGGCGGTGGCGTAGGTGGCGCCGACCGGGTCGTCGCCGGCGAACGGCACCACGAAGAAGAGCATTGAGGCGGCGGGGAAGAACGCGCTGCCCACCACCGCCACCGGCACCCGGATGATCTCCAACAGGTGGTAGCGGGCGTGGATCAGGGCGAGCGGCACGGCGGTCTCCTAGGCAGGGGTGGGCGCGGGCCGGTCGTCGGCCGTGATGGCGAGGAACGCCTCCTCCAGCGAGGTGGGCCGGACCTCCAGATCGTGGAACGGCACCCCGGAGGTGACCAGGTCGCGGACGAGCTGGTCGGCGTCGGTGGTGAGCAGGTGCACCCGCCCGTCGGCGCGTTCGGTGGTGACCACGCCCGGCAGAGCCGGCAGGTCGTCGGCGACCAGGCTGACCCGGCGTACGCCGACGATCCCGCGGATCGCCGCCACCGAGTCGTCGGCGAGCACCCGCCCGTGGCCGATCACCACCACCCGCTGCGCGAGCGCCTCCACCTCCTCCAGGTAGTGGCTGCTCAGCAGCACGGTGCCACCGTCGGCGTGGAAGCCGCGGATCGCGTCCCAGAGCGCGTGCCGCGCCTCCACGTCGAGGCCGGTGGTCGGCTCGTCGAGCACCACCAGCCGGGGACGGCCGACGAACGCCAGCGCCACGGCGAGCCGGCGACGCTGCCCGCCGGAGAGGCCGCCGGTCTGCCGGCGGACCTGGTCGGCGAGGCCGAACCGGTCGAGCAGCTCGCCCCGCGGCACCGGGTCGGGGAAGTGCGCGGAGACGAAGTCGACCACCTCGCCGACCCGCAGCGTGCCGGGCAGGCCGGTCTCCTGCGGGGTGACCCCGAGCTGCCGCCGGCTCGCCGGGTCGCGCGGGTCGCCGCCGCACAGCTCGACCCGGCCGGCGGTGGGGCGGCGCAGCCCGACCAGCAGGTTGATCAGCGTGCTCTTGCCGGCGCCGTTCGGCCCGAGCAGGCCGACCAGCTCGCCGGCCCGGACGGTCAGGTCGACCCGGTCCAGCGCCAGCACGTCGCCGTAGCGGCGGCTGACCTGTTCGGCCTGGGCCAGGATCATCGGCGATCTCCTCGGGCGGAAGGGCTGTGCCTCCCCTGTCTACCGTGCGCCCGCCAGCCGCGCTGTCCCCTGACCGGGTGCTCGCATCCCCTAGTCTGGTGGCGCCGTCGACGACGGTGGAAGTTCCGACCGGACACTGGGGAGGGTCCGTGACCAGTCCGAGCAGGAATCTCGACGTCCAGCCGGAGGCGCTGAGGTCGTTCGCCGCCGCCTCCCGGGACCGGGCCGGCCGGTTCCGTGAGCTGGAGCGGGCGTTCCGAGACGGCCACGTGGCCCGGCACTCCTTCGGCGTGATGCCCGCGTCGTTCAGCCTCGCCGCCGCGTACGAGCAGCAGTTCGAGGCGTGCCTGGAAGGGCTGGCGGACGGCGCCGAGGTGATGGCCGACATCGCCGAAGGGCTCGACGACACCGCAGAGGCCTACACCGGCACGGATGTGGCGAACACCGACATGTTCAAGCCGGGCGTCTGAGGGGGCGGGATGAGCACCGAGGCGCTGCAGCGCAACAAGACCTACTTCGAGCAGATCGTGTCGGGCACGCCCGACCCGTTCAAGCCGCTGTCGAACGCGGTGCTGTGGCCGTTCGAGCAGCTCCTGGAACTGGTCGCCGGTGAGCCGGACGATCTGATGCGGGCGGCCCAGCTCGCGCTGACCACCGGGGAGGCGGTCCGGCGGATCGCCGGGGACCAGGTCGCCGACCGGGCCCGGCTGCGCGGAGCCTGGGACGGCGACGCGGCGGACAAGTTCCACGCCTCGATGGAGTCGGTCGAGGAGGCGATCGAGGAGCTGGCGAAAGGCCTGGACGGCACCAAGGAGGTGCTGGTCGATGCGGCGAACGCCGCTGTGGACGCCTTCAACCTGCTGGTCGAGCTGATTCTGGAGTTCCTGCTCTGGTTCCTGACCGAGGTCATCATCGCCGCCGTGGCGGCCGTGTTGAGCGCCGGTGTGACACTGGCGGCCACTGTGGTGCGCGTGCTGGCCCGGCTGGCCACCACCGTCGGCCGCATGGTCAAGATCGTGGCCCGGTTCGCGGAGATCCTCACCAAGCTGGTCACCAAGCTGGAGAAGGTCGCCGAGCTTCTCATGCGCTACCGCCGGGTGGTGCTGGAGCTGCGGCAGGCCAAGAAGGCGTACCGGGCGTGGAACAAGTCCGGCTACACCAGGGAGGCGTTCGCGTTCAAGATCAAACGCGCTGCGATCCTCTTCCCCGGCAAGTTCGCCATCAATCAGGCGTCCCCGGTGAACATCCCGGGCATCGGTGGTGCCCTGCTCGACACCGGGATGGGCCTGCACGACGTCTCCGACGGGCGCAAGGACCGCAATTACCTGGTGGACGGCACGTACCGCGAGGATCTCGGCCCGTACACCAACGGCGTGCAGAACGTGTTCGACTCGATCGTGAACTGAGAGGCAGCAATGACGTTCCCGGCCCTGGACCGGATCGAGGCGCTGGCCCGCAACCTGGACGGGTGGCAGCGCGAACTCGGCGCGCGGATGGCCGAGCTGGAGCAGAGCAGCGCCGAGGGGGTGAGCGACTCCGGCCTGGTCACTGTCGTGGCCGCGGCCGACGGCAAGATCCTCTCCACCGACATCAACGCGCGGGCCATGCGCTTCGACTCGTATACGCTCGCCGAGGAGATCACCTCGGCGGCGAACCGGGCGCAGGAGGCCGCCGCCGCCCGCGTACGCGAGATCGTCGGCGAGGTGATGGGCAACGCGCCGGGTGCGGAGCGCCCCGCCGACGACGGCTACGGCCACGACCGATACTGAGCCGATGGACGAGACCAGATACCGCGACCGGATCGGCATGCTCGTCGAGCCGGGCGAGCGTGTCCTGGCCCACGCCAAGGCCGACGTCGGCCAGGGGCTCGCTCCGGCGCCGCCGCTCGAGCCGGAGTCCACTGCCGAGCCGAGCCGGCGGACGATCGGCTCGGTGCTGCTCAACGTGCTGCTGCCACTGGCCACCTGGGACCGCGGCGACCGCCTGGTCGACGCGATCGGCTGGGGGATCGCCGGACGCGGCGCCCCCGGCACCGCCGCCTCCCGCCTACATCGCGCGCTCCGCCCGCCCCGGCCCGACCTCCAGGTCCGGGAGACGCTGCTCGCGGTCACCGAGCGGCGTTTGCTGGTCTGCCGCACCGGCGGGGTCAAGCTGCTCGCCGGGCGCGAGGCCGAGGAACGCGCTCTGACCGAGACCGCCGTGGCGTGGTCGGCCGCGCGCGGCGAGATCGCCTCCGCGCGGGTGGGCTGGCACCGGCTCAACCCGAAGCGGCTGCGGATCGACTTCACCGACGGCTCCTGGTTGTCGTTCACCGTGCCGATCGCCGAGTCCGGCCGTCCGCTGCGCGAGGTCGCCGCCGCGCTGTCCGCCTGACCGGACCCACTCGCCGCGACGGCGGCCGGGCCGTCCAGGACCGCGGTCGGCCGGCCACGTCCGGGCGGCCGGGCCGTCCACGTCCGCGCGGCCGGGCCTCCTCGTCAGGCGGTCAGCGGCGCGGGCAGCGGCTCGCGGTGCAGCACGGCCAGGCGGGAGACCGCCCGGGTCAGCACCACGTAGAGGCGGTGCAGCCCACGCGGCTCGGCGGCCACGATCGCAGCCGGCTCGACGACCACCACGTGGTCGTACTCCAGGCCCTTGACCAGCGTCGCCGGGACCACAGTGACGCGCGCCGCGGCCTCGACGTCGTCGGCCGTAGCGGTCTCGACGCCCGCGTCGGCGAGCGCCGCGCGGAGCCGGTCGACCGCGTCGTCCGCCGCGATCACACCGACCGAGCCGTCGTGCGCGAGCGCCGCCCGCACCTCGGCCACCGTCGCGGCCGTCAGGTCCTCGGCGGTACGCACATCGAGCGCGCCGTCGTTGCGCAGCGACCGGGCCGGGGGTACGTCGACGGCGAGCGCCGGCAGCAGCCGGTTCGCGAACGCCACCACGGCGGCGGGCACCCGGAAGCCCACGCTCAGCGGCACCACTGCCGCGTCCGGCTTGCCCAGGTGGGCCAGGGAGTCCCGCCAGTCGGTGGCCGCCCACGGCGCGGTGCCCTGGGCCAGGTCGCCGAGCAGCGTGATCGAGCCGTGCTCGCTGCGCCGGGCGATGGCCCGGCACTGCATCGGGGAGAGGTCCTGCGCCTCGTCGACCACCACGTGCCCGAAGCCGGCGGGCCGTTCCAGCAGCCCGGCCACCTCGTCGATGAGTACCGCGTCGGCGGCGGTCCACCGGGTCGCCTTCGCGGTGCGGCTGATCTTGCCGGAGCGGAACAGCTCCTGCTCCTCGGGCGTGAGCAGACCGTCCGCGGCGGCGGCGAGCGCGTCGGCGTCGGTGCGCAGCCGGTGCACCAGCCCGTCCGGGGTGAGCGCCGGCCAGACCGCGTCGAGCAGGTCGGTGACCGGCTTGATCCGGCTCATCCGGCGCAGCCAGGCGTCGCTCGGTGACTCCGCCCGGCGCGCCTCCGCCTGGCGTTGCAGCAGCCCCACCACCCGCGCCCGGACCCGCTCCCGGCCGGTGGCGTAGGGCAGCCCTTCCCCGCGGGTCTCGGTGACCAGCCGGTGCAGCGGGTCCAGCCCGATCCGCCACCGGTACGAGCCGTCCGACACCATGATCGGCTCGGTCGGCGTACCGATGTGGGCCTCGACGGCCCGGCGCAGCACCTCGGCCATCCGGACGTCGTGCTTGAGCGCGGCGGCGGCCGGGTCGTCGACCGCGCGGACCGGCACCCGCGCGACCAGGTCCTCCACTGTGGCCTGCTCGACCTCGACCTCACCGAGCGCGGGCAGCACCGCCGCGATGTACGACAGGAACGCCCGGTTCGGCCCGACGATCAGCACGCCCGAGCGGCGCAGCCGTTCCCGGTGCAGATAGAGCAGGTACGCGGCGCGGTGCAGCCCGACCGCCGTCTTCCCGGTGCCGGGAGCACCCTGCACGCAGATCGAGTCGGTCAGATCGGCCCGGACCAGCTCGTCCTGCTCCGGCTGGATGGTGGCGACGATGTCGCGCATCGGGCCGACGCGGGGGCGCTCGATCTCGGCGGTGAGGATGCGGCTGGCGGTGCCGAGTTCCTCGCCCCGGTCCAGGTGCTCGTCCTCGAAGCTGGTCAGCGTCCCGGCGCTGAACCCGAACCGGCGGCGTACGGCGACACCCTGCGGGTCGCGCGCGCTCGCCCGGTAGAAGGACCGGGAGACCGGGGCCCGCCAGTCCAGCACCAGCGGTTCGCCCAGCTCGTCGGTGACGTGCCGCCGCCCGACGTGGTACTCCCGCCCGGCGTGGTCCGGGTCGTCGCCGCCGAAGTCCAGGCGGCCGAAGAACAGCGGGGTGGTCGGGTCGTCGGCCAGCTCCTTGACCCGCCGGGCCATGTGCCGGCCGAGTTGCTCGGCTGTGTACGAGTCTCCGGCCACCTTGTCGCCGGTGGAGAAGAGCGCCTCGGCGCGTTCCCGCATCCGGGTCAGCGCGGCGCGGGAGGCGTCGAGGTGGGCACGCTCGGCGGCCAGTTCGGCGTCGAGGCTCGGTGTGGCGTCAAGGTCGGTTGCGGGCACGATGAACTCCGATGGCTCAACTGAGGCTCGCTCGCGTGTCCGGGGCGGTTGGCCTGCTCCCGGCGCGGGGACGTCCGCTGCGGTGCATGCTCACCGCGGCCGTCGGGCGGTCCTCCACGCTACGGGAGCACCGGCCGGTCACGCCAACGATTTTCGGGATGGCTGGCGTTTCGCTCGACCCGGCCTCCACCTTAATAATATTATTAAGTCCGGAGGTGGGGGATGGAGTGGGAGATCCTGATGACAGGGCAGGTGGAGGAGTTCCTCGATCAGCTCTACGTCCTCGACCGCGACTCCCATCGCCTCGTCAACCAGGCCATCCTGGTGCTGGAACGCAACGGGCCCGCCGAGGGGCGACCTCTCGTCGACAGCATCACCGCCTCGCGTCTGAGCAACCTCAAGGAGCTGCGACCGCCGTCGGCGGGGCGCACCGAGATCAGGATCCTGTTCGTCTTCGATCCATGGCGCTCAGCGGTGCTGCTGGTCGCCGGCGACAAGTCCGGGCAGTGGACACGGTGGTACCGCGAAGCCATACCGGAGGCGGAGCAGCTGTACGACACGTACCTGAAGGAACGGCAGGAGGAGAACCGATGAGCGGCGTCAAGCGCTGGCGTGACACCACCCACCTGGACCGGGCGATCGACACTGCCGGCGGCCCGCGCGCGTTCGAGGCCGAGGTCGGGGAGATGCTCGATCAGGCGCGTGGGTGGCGGCTCGCCGAGCTGCGCAAGCGGCGGGAGATGACGCAGGAGCAGGTGGCGTCGAGGATGGGTGTCTCGGTCGCCCGGGTCTCGCAGATCGAGGCGGGCAACGTCGCGACCCAGGAGGTGCTCGCGCGCTACATCGGTGCGCTCGGCGGCACCCTCAAGTTGATCGCCGACTTCGGCGACGAGCAGCTCAAGGTCGCCTGAATCCGATGGTTCCACCGCTGGATCCCGGCGTCCGCCGACGCGGGATCATTGAGGCATGACCGAGGCGCTTCCCGGCCGGAGCCGGGTGACGATCAGTGATCCGCAGGTGATGCGGGCACTCGCTCACCCGGCCCGCATGGCGATCATGGAACATCTCGGCACGCTGGAGGGCGGTGCGACGGCCACCGAATGCGCCGAGATCGCCGGCCTCTCGCCGAGCGCCACCAGCTATCACCTGCGCGAGCTGGCGAAGTTCGGGCTGGTCCAGCAGGCACCCGGGCGGGGTGACGCCCGGGAGCGGCTCTGGCAGGCGGTGAATCCGTCGTACCACGTCGAGGTGGGGCCGGACGCCGACCCGGAGGCGCGTGCCGCCGAGGCGGCCCTGGTCGAGGCGCACATGGTCCGCGACGCCCAGCGGGTCCGGGACTGGTTGCGCCGCGCGCCGGACGAGTCGCCGGAGTGGTACGCGGCGACCTGGTTCAGCGACAGCATGCTGCTCATGACCGCCGAGGAGCTGACCGAGCTGAACCAGGCGATCCAGGCGCTGATGGAGCCGTACCGGCGGCGGACCCGGACCGATCCGCCGGCCGGGGTCCGGCCGGTGGCGACGCAGTACCGGGCGATGCCCGTCGACTGAGGGGGTTGCGCGCGTCATTTGTGAAGGATTACTTTCGAAGTATGTCCTTCACAACTGACGAGTCGCGCTGGCCGGACGTCTGGCTCGCGGCCACCGCGCGCGGCATCTCCAGTTGCGGGGACTTCCTCGCCGCGGCCACGCTCACGCTCGCCCTCCAGTCCGCCGGCGCCGGCGGACTCGCCGTCTCCGGGCTGCTGCTCGCCGCGACGTTGCCGCTCGTGGTGCTCGCGCCGCTGACCGGCCGGCTCGCCGACCGGGTGGACAGCCGGCTGCTGCTCGTCGCCGCCGGTCTCGCGCAGGCCGCGGTCTGCCTGGCCCTCGCGTACGCGCGGGATCCGGTGCTGGTGATCGCACTCGTGGCGCTGCTCGCGACCGGGCTCGCGGTCACCCAGCCGGCGATCGCCGCGCTGGTGCCGGTGATGGTCCGGCCCGAGGACCTGCCCCGGGCGGGCGCGCTCAACCAGACCGCCGGGACGCTCGGCGCGCTCGCCGGTCCGGCGCTGGCCGGGCTGCTCGTCGGGCAGTTCGGCACCCGGGTGCCGCTGCTCGTCGACGCGTTCAGCTACCTCGCGCTGGTGGCGGCCGGGCTGCTCATCCGTACCCGCAGGGGAGGGCGCCGGACGCCGGCCGCGGTCGCCGCGGCGGTCGCGCCCGCGTGGCGGCTGCGCCGCGACCCGCTGCTGACGGTGATGGTCGGCAGCGTGGCCGCCGTGATTGGCGCGGTCGGCGCGGTGAACGTGATCGAGGTCTTCTTCATCCGGGAGACGCTCGGCAGCAGCACCACCGTGTACGGCCTGGTCACCGGCTCCTGGACGCTCGGCATCGTGCTCGGCGCGTGGCTGTTCGCCCGGGTCGCCCGCCGGCTCGCCGACGACGGCGCGCTGCTCGGGGCCGGGCTGGTGCTGCTCGGCGGCTGCTGCCTGGCGGTGCTCGTCTCGGCCGCGGTGCCCTCGGCCTGGCTGCTCGTGCCCATCTGGCTGGCGGGCGGCGTGGCAAACGGTGGCAACAACGTCTTCGACCAGTTGCTGCTGGCCCGGCGGGTGCCCGAGGCGTCCCGGGGTCGGGCGTTCGCGGTCTTCGGAGCGGCGGCGCAGGGGGCGGCGATGGGCGGCTACCTGGTCGGGGGCCTGCTGCTGGAGGTGGCCGGCCCGCGCGTCCTGATCGCCGGCTGCGGCGTGGCCGGCCTGCTGGTCGTGGTGGCGCTGCTCGGGCCGGTTCGCCGCGCGGTACGCGCCGAGCGCGCCGCCGCCCGTACGGCCACGCCTGCCGCCGTCTCCGTGGTGGCGAAGTCCGTCTGACCGCTGGTGTTAAGAAGGGGCCCTTCCTCTACCGGAGGCGTTAACAAGGGGCCCTTCCTTCCCGCCGGGTGCGGAGTTCACCACTCGATCGGATCCCCCGGCGGCGCGGCGGAAGCCACGGCGATACGGTCGGGTCATGGCCGACCGCATCGCCCGCCCCCGGGTGGGGCACATCCAGTTCCTCAACTGCCTGCCCATCTACTGGGGGCTGATGCGGTCCGGCGCGCTGATCGACGTCGACCTGCACAAGGACTCGCCGGACCGGCTAAGCGCCGACCTGGTCGCCGGTGACCTGGACATCGGCCCGATCACGCTGGTGGAGTTCCTCAAGCACGCCGACGACCTGCTGCTCCTGCCCGACCTGGCGGTCGGCAGCGACGGGCCGGTGCTCTCGGTGAACGTGGTGTCCACCCGCCCGCTGGGCGAGCTGGACGGCGCCCGGGTGGCGCTCGGCTCCACCTCGCGTACCGGGGTGCTGCTGGCCCAGTTGCTGCTCGCCGAGCGGCACGGCGTGCGCCCGGAGTACTTCCGCTGCCCGCCGGACCTGACCCAGATGCTGCTGGAGGCCGACGCCGGAGTGCTCATCGGCGACGTGGCGCTGCGCGCGCTCTACGAGGCGCCGGCCAAGGGTCTCGAGGTGACCGACCTGGGGCAGGCGTGGCACGACTGGACCGGCCTGCCGATGGTGTTCGCCGTCTGGGCGGTACGCCGCGAGTTCGCCGCCGCCCACCCGGGCCTGGTCAAGGAGGTGCACGAGGCGTTCCTGCGCTCGCGCGACCTGTGCCTGGCCGAGCTGGACCAGGTGGCGGAGGCGGCGGCCCGCTGGGAGACGTTCGACGCGGCCACGCTCGCCACGTACTTCCGGGCGCTCGACTTCTCGCTGGGCGAGCGGCAGGTGGCCGGGCTGCGCGAGTTCGCCCGCCGGGCGGCCGCGCACGGGGAGGTGCCGGCGCTGCCGGCCGGCGGCCCGGAGTTCTTCCAGGGCTGACCGAGAGGGATGGCCGCGCGGGCCGCGCGAGGGCCGGCCGCGCGGAGTCAGGCCGGGCGTGCCTGGGTCAGGTCGCGGGGCGCAGCAGCGCCTTGGTGATCCGTTCGCAGGCGTCCATGCCGTACTCCCAGCCGCCTTCGACGCCGAACGGGGTGCGCAGCATCACGCCCATCGTCCAGGTGTCGCCGATGGCCAGGCAGTTGACGTGGTACTCCTCTTCCTTGTCCCGGTCGATCCACCCGTTCTTGATGGCGATCTTCTTCTGCTGGGCCGCCGGGAACGCCTTGCGGATGCCGAAGTCGCCGGGGGCGCGTACCTGGCGCATCTCGTTGAGCAGCCACTTGGTCCACTTCGGCCCGGCCGCCCGACCGTCGTCGATGCAGAGACCGAGGCGCGCGGTGTCCCGAGGGGACAGCTCGGTGCGGCTCCAGCCGCCGTCGGAGGCGACCTCGCTGTCGGTCAGCCTGCAGATCGAGATCAGCCGCTCGATCGAGTCCGAGCCGCCGACGTTCTCGTAGAACTCCTGCGCCCGGGTGTTGTCGCTGTCCCGGATGATCTTCGTGGCGTCGGCCAGCTTCGCGTCGCTCGGCGTCCGGCCTTCCGCGGCGCTCAGGCGCAGGTAGTCGGCCACCACCCAGGACTTGATCAGGGACGCGGTGGTGCTCGTCTCGCCCATGTTCGCCGAGCCGATGATCTTCCCGGTGCGCTTGTCCAGGACGGACCAGGCGTACCAGCCCTTGATCTTGAGGCTGTCCAGGTTCTTCGCCTGGAACGGCAGCGGGGCGATCGACGGTGAGGGGGCGACACGCGGCGCGTTGCGGTCGACGGACTGCTGCGTGGACCGTTCGCTCGTCGGCTCGGGATGCGAGTTCGCGGTGGCCTCCAGCGGGGAGCCGGGGATCACACGCAGGGAGAGGCCGAGCAGGCCGACGAGGGCCGCAGCCAGGGCGCTGAACGCGAGCGGGCGCCGGTAGCTGCCGGGCCGACGCCGGGCACCGGCCATCAGAGCTTCCCGACCGGCTGTTGCGGCACCTTGAGCGCGGCGCCGGGCTGCGGCGCCACGAGCTGGGTGGCGACGGCGGCGCACATCTTCGCACCGTACGGCAGACCGGAGCTGCCCGGGTACCGCATCATCACGGAGAGACTCCACTTGTCGGTGAACGCCAGGCAGCTGACGTGCCAGTTGCCGTCGTAGGCGAGCTGCGTCCAGCCGTTCTTCATGTGCACCGGGCCCTGCGACTTGATCGTCGCCGGCAGGCCGTCGATGATGCCCCACCGGCCGCCGCCGGACCGCGCGCCCTGCTTGCTGACGCTGCCGGCCACCTTGGTCATCTCGCTGAGCAGCCACTTGGTCCACTTGGGGCCGGCGGCGCGGCCGTCGGCGATGCAGTCGCCGAGGCGGGCCGCGTCCCGGGGGGACATCTCGGTGAAGCTCCACCAGCCCTTGTAGTCGGGCACGCTGCCGGGCCTGGTGTCGGTCAGGCCGCAGATCTGGATCGCCCGCGCGATGACCGGGTCGGGCCGGCCGCCCGGCTGGGGCTTGTAGGAACCGCCCGCCGCCCGGTACACCGCGTTCGCGCCGTCGTCGTCGCTGTCCCGGATCGCCAGGATCGCCGCCTTCTTGAGCCCGGCGCTCGGCTGCTTGTCGCCGAGCTGGCGAAGGTAGTCCGCGATGATCCAGGCCTTGAGCATCGACTCGGTGGAGCTGGTCTGGTTCATGTTCTTCGCGCCGGTGACAGTGCCGGTCTCGCGGTCCATCAGGGCCCAGGAGAAGAACTCACCCTTGAAGTTCACCGACACCGGGGCGTCGGCGAGCGTCGGGGGCGCCGGCGCGGTCGGTGCCGGCGCCGGGACCTGCTCGCCGCCGCCGAGGCCGCCCGCGCCGTCTCCGCCGGAGAGCTTCGCGTACGCGGCCGGCACCAGCATGACGCCGCCGATGAGGACCGCCACGATGGCGAGCACCAAGGTCACGCGAGGTCGCATGAGTGGTGAGCTCCAGATGTCTGGCCGGGGGGACCGGCGCTTCCGCATGGGTTCGGCCCGGTCGCCACTAGGCCGGGGGACGGTGGCCTGAACGGTGACGATCATGAAGCCGAACGGTTTGCCGGTCGGAAGTCTACTTCCGGACAGCGCGGATGCCAGGTCTCGACACCCGTGACTTTGCCGGGTGGGCGGGATATTGAGCTGCTTTGCCGCTCTTGGGGGATTTCTGCGATTCGCAGTGATCGACATCACAGCCACCAGGGCCGATGGCGGCGTGCGCACGTCCGGTGACGCGAGGTGGCCCTCGAAACCTGTTACACCCTCTGGTGTCATTCGTGGCGAGCTGTAACACTGGCTGCATGTATGGCAACGACTTCGCCCCGCCGGAGGACGCTCCGGGCGGCGGCCTGCTCGGCGAGGTGGAGGCGGCGGAGGCGGCGCTGCGCGAGGCGGCGGCGCGCGCCCGGCGCGGTGGTCCGGCCCCGGACGAGGACGTCGAGGCGTACTTCGCCGACGTCATCAACGCGGACCAGAAGATCGAACCCCGCGACTGGATGCCCGAGGCGTACCGCAGGACGCTGATCCGGCAGATCGCCCAGCACGCCCACTCCGAGATCATCGGTATGCAGCCGGAGGGCAACTGGATCAGCCGGGCGCCCTCGCTCAAGCGCAAGGCGATCCTGCTGGCCAAGGTGCAGGACGAGGCCGGTCACGGCCTCTACCTCTACGCGGCCGCCGAGACGCTCGGGATCAGCCGCGACGAGCTGGTGGATCTGCTGCTCGACGGCCGGCAGAAGTACAGCTCGATCTTCAACTACCCGACCCTGACCTGGGCCGACGTGGGTGCGATCGGCTGGCTCGTGGACGGCGCGGCGATCGTCAACCAGGTGCCGCTGTGCCGCTGCTCCTACGGCCCGTACGCCCGGGCGATGATCCGGGTCTGCAAGGAGGAGTCGTTCCACCAGCGGCAGGGTTACGAGATCCTGCACACGCTGGCGCACGGCACCCCGGCGCAGAAGGCGATGGCCCAGGACGCGGTGGACCGCTGGTGGTACCCGTCACTGGCCATGTTCGGCCCGCCGGACGGCGACTCGACGCACAGCGCCCAGTCCATGGCCTGGAAGATCAAGCGTTTCTCCAACGACGAGCTGCGCCAGCGCTTCGTCGACATGTGCGTCGGCCAGGCGGAGGTGCTCGGCCTCACCCTCCCTGACCCGGACCTGCGCTGGAACGACGAGCGGCAGGCGTACGACTACACCCAGCCCGACTACGACGAGCTGATGCGGGTGATCAAGGGCAACGGGCCGTGCAACCGGGAGCGCATGGCGCACCGGCGCAAGGCGCACGCCGACGGCGCGTGGGTACGGGAGGCCGCCGCGGCGTACGCCGCGAAGCGGGCGGAACGAAAGGCGGTAGCGGCATGAGCAGCGCGTCCTCTCCCCTGTGGGAGGTCTTCGTGCGGGCCCGCCGTGGCCTGTCCCACACGCACGTCGGCAGCCTGCACGCCCCCGACGCCGAGCTGGCCCTGCGCAACGCCCGGGATCTCTACACCCGCCGCCAGGAGGGCGTCTCCATCTGGGTGGTGCCGGCGAGCGCGATCACCGCGTCCAGCCCGGACGAGAAGGACGCGTTCTTCGACCCGGCCGCCGACAAGGTCTACCGCCACCCGACGTTCTACGAGGTCCCCGAAGGGGCTGCGCACCTATGAGCCTGTTCGACTTCACGCTGGCCGTCGGCGACGACGCGCTCATCGCTGCGCAGCGCCTCGGTGAGTGGACCTCCCGCGCGCCCGAGATGGAGGAGGACATCGCCCTCGCCAACATCGCCCTGGACCAGCTCGGCGCGGCGCGGCTGCTGCTCACGTACGCGGGCGAGCTGGAGGGCGCGGGCCGCGACGAGGACGACCTGGCCTACCTGCGCGACGACCGCGAGTTCCGCAACTGCCTGCTGGTCGAGCTGCCGAACGGCGACTTCGGTGTGACCATGGCGAAGCTGTTCTTCCTGGCCGCGTACCAGTCGCCGCTCTACACGGCGCTGGCCGGCTGCGCTGACGAGCGGCTGGCCGCGGTCGGGGCGAAGGCGCGCAAGGAGTCGGCGTACCACCTGGACCACGCCTCGCTGTGGGTGAAGCGGCTCGGCGACGGCACCGAGGAGTCGCACCGGCGCATGCAGGACGCGGTCGACCAGGTGTGGCCGTACGTCCACGAGCTGTTCGCCCCGGACCCGGCGGCGCCGGTCGACCCGTCCACCCTTCGGGCCGACTTCGACGCCACCGTGTCCGCCGTGCTGGACGAGGCCACGCTGATCCGGCCGGAGACGGGCTGGGCGCCCGGTGGCGGCCGGGACGGCCTGCACACCGAGCACCTCTCCTACCTGCTCGCCGAGATGCAGGTGCTGCACCGCGCCCACCCCGGAGCGAGCTGGTGAGCGCGAGGAGTGCAGCGGAGCGGAGCCCCGCAGTCGCGAACGGAGGGTGGCGCTGGTGACCGACGCCAGGGCGGCCGCGGCGGCGGTGGTGGACCCGGAGATCCGCGTCATCACCATCGACGAGCTGGGCATCCTGCGCGCTGTCGACGAGGAACCGGACACCGGCCGGGTCGTCGTCACCATCACCCCCACCTACACCGGCTGCCCGGCCATGGACGTGATCCGGGAGGACATCCGCCGGGCGCTGGCCGCCGCCGGGCACCCGGACGCCGAGGTCCGCACCGTCTACCACCCGGCGTGGAGCACCGACTGGATCTCCGAGGCCGGCCGGGCCAAGCTCGCCGCCGCCGGCATCGCCCCGCCCGCGCCGCGCGGCGACGACACGGTGGTGCCGCTGACCCTCGCCGTACGCTGTCCGCGCTGCGGGTCGCCGGAGACCACCCAGATCAGCCGCTTCGGCTCCACCGCGTGCAAGGCGCTGTGGCGCTGCCGCTCCTGTTCCGAACCCTTCGACCACCTGAAGGCGCTGTGACTGTCACCATCACCCGGCCGGTGCGCCGCCGGCCGGTCTTCCATCCGCTGCCCGTCGCCTCCGTGGACCGGCTCACCGACGACTCGGTGTCGATCACGTTCGCGGTACCGGAGGAGCTGCGCGAGACCTTCGCGTTCTCCGCCGGGCAGCACCTCACCGTCCGCCGCCCGGCCGACGGCGACGGCGAGGAGGTGCGGCGGTCGTACTCGATCTGCTCCACCCCCGACGAGCTGGCCCGGCACGGCCGGTTGCGGGTCGGGGTGCGTGAGGTTCCGGGTGGGGCGTTCTCCGCGTACGCCTGCGGCGCGCTGCGCGGCGGCGACACCGTCGAGGTGCTGCCGCCGCTGGGCCACTTCACCTCCGCGTTCACCCCGGACCGGGCCCGCCGGTACGGCGCGGTGGTCGCCGGTTCCGGCATCACCCCGGTCCTCGGGCTGGCCGCGACCGCGCTGGCGACCGAGCCGCGCAGCACGTTCACGCTCGTGTACGGCAACCGCACGGCGAACTCGGTGATGTTCGCCGAGGAACTGGCCGACCTGAAGGACCGCTACCCGACCCGGCTGCACCTGGTGCACGTGCTGTCCCGGGAGATGGGCGAGTCGGCGCTGCTGTCCGGGCGGATCGACGCCGACCGGCTGACCCGGCTGCTCGACACCGTCGTACCCGGTGACGAGATCGAGGAGTGGTTCCTCTGCGGCCCGTACGGCATGGTGGTGGACGCCAAGGCGGTGCTCGCGGGTCGCGGCGTGCCGGACGCGGCGGTGCACACCGAGCTGTTCCACGTCGACGCTCCGCCGGAGCCGGTGCGGCGCGAGACCGACCGGCCCGGGACCGGCACCGAGGTGACGATCCTGCTGGACGGACGCTCGTCCAGTTTCACGATGGGCCGGGACGAGCGGGTGCTCGACGCGGCCCTGCGGGTGCGCGGCGAGTTGCCGTACGCCTGCAAGGGCGGGGTGTGCTCGACCTGCCGGGCCAAGGTGACGTCCGGTGAGGTGACGATGGCGCGCAACTACGCGCTGGAGCCCGACGAGGTGGCAGCCGGTTACGTGCTGACCTGCCAGTCCAGCCCGGTCACCGACGAACTCACTGTCGACTACGACGCCTAGCGGCGCCGCCGGTCAGAACACCACGGGCGGTGCCGTGGCGGCGCGGCCACGGGCCCGGCTGACGTGCCCGCGCCACCCGCCGACCAGCGCGAGCAGGGTCCATCCCGCCGCGCCGAGCACGAGCATGCCCCGCTTACCGGCCGGGTCCACGTCCTGCGCGTCGGCCAGTTCCACCTCGCCCCGCGGGTCGACGAGCACTGTCAGTCGCTGGCCGACCCGGTAGCCGGGGGAACTGCCCCGGTAGACCAGCGGCTCGTCGAGCCGGCCGGTGCCGCCCTGGAGGACGAACTCGTGCCGCTTGCCGACGGTCTGCACGTCGGTGATGGTCACCTGCTGGGCGACGCCACGCTCCCGAAGCACCGACTCCGGGGCGAGCTGCACGGTGCCCACCAGCACGAACAGCGCAGGCAGCACCGACAGCAGGGTCAGCCACCAGCCCCGGTGCAGCAGGCGCAGGCCGACCGCGAAGGCGAGGCACCCGACCAGAGCGACGGAGATCGGCACCGCGATCGGCAGTCCCACGGTGAGGTGGGCGACCACCGCGCTGACCGCGATCACGGCGAGGCCGAAGCCGACGAGCACGGCGGTCATGGTGAGGGACCAGAGGGCGGAGCGGGCGCCGGCCACGCGTACGGGGGTGGGCGGCGGCGATACGACTGGCACGCCGAGAGCGTAGGCGGGCGGCGCCAGCGCTCCGCTTCCCGCAGTGGCGTTTCGAGTCGACCGCCGTCCGTGACGCGTAGAACGTTACGTCCTACACTTGCCTCATGGAGCAGATCGCCGTCCGGGAGCTGAATCAGCACACCAGCCGGGTGCTGGCGCGGGTGCGCGCCGGTGAGACGGTCGAGGTGACCGATCGGGGTGAGCCGATCGCCCGCCTCGTCCCGGTGCTGGCCGGTGACGCGCTTCTCGGCCGGTTGGTGGCCGAGGGCCGGGCCACGGCCCCGACCACGACCGGCCCGGTCCCGATGCCGCCGGTGCTCGGGGATCCCACGGTGGACGCGGCGGCCGCGCTGGTCGAGGCGCGCGACGAGGAGCGCTGGTGATCTACCTCGACTCGGCGGCGGTCATCAAGATGCTGCGGCGGGAGGCGGAGACGGCGGATCTGCTCGGCTGGCTGAACGAGCGCGCCGGCACCGCCTTGGTGTCGTCGGCCCTGGTCGAGGTGGAGGTGCCACGGGCGTTGCGTCGCGCCGCTCCACAGGCGCTGGTGGGTGTGCCCTCGGTGCTGGGACGTCTCTACCGGGTCGAGATCGACGCCACGGTCCGGGCGACAGCGGGCGCGTATCCGGAGCCGATGCTGCGCAGCCTGGACGCCGTTCACCTCGCCACCGCCGAGATCCTGGCCCGGCAGGCGGCGGCCGAGTTCGTCGCGTTCGTCACGTACGACGAGCGGCTGCTGGAGGCGGCCAAGGCGATCGGGCTGCCAGTGGCCAGTCCGGGCATGCCCTGACCGGGTGGGTCTCTCGTCACCGGGTGAGGAGTGGCGTTTCCCGCCGTCGGGCCCGCGACGTACGCTCGGGGATGTGACGGCGAACCGGGAGATCGACGACATCCTGCAACGCGGCGCGGACGGCGGGCGGATCACGCCCGAGGAGGCGCTGCTGCTCTACACCGACGCGCCCTTCCACGCGCTGGGCGAGGCGGCCGACGCGGTACGGCGGCGCCGCTACCCGGACAACATCGTCACGTACCTGATCGACCGCAACATCAACTACACGAACGTCTGCGTGACGGCGTGCAAGTTCTGCGCGTTCTACCGGGCACCCAAGCACAAGGAGGGGTGGACCCACCCGACCGAGGAGATCCTGCGCCGCTGCGGCGAGGCGGTCGAGCTGGGCGCCACCCAGGTCATGCTCCAGGGCGGGCACCACCCGGACTACGGCGTCGAGTACTACGAGGAGTTGTTCTCCTCCGTCAAGAAGGCGTACCCGCAGCTCGCCATCCACTCGATCGGCCCGAGCGAGATCCTGCACATGGCGAAGGTCTCCGGCGTGAGCCTGGACGAGGCCATCGCCCGGATCAAGACCGCCGGCCTGGACTCGATCGCCGGCGCCGGCGCCGAGATGCTGCCGGACCGGCCGCGTAAGGCGATCGCGCCGCTGAAGGAGTCCGGCGCGCGCTGGCTGGAGGTCATGGAGCTGGCGCACCGGCAGGGCCTGGAGTCGACGGCCACCATGATGATGGGCACCGGCGAGACGAACGCCGAGCGCATCGAGCACCTGCGGATGATCCGCGACGTGCAGGACCGTACCGGTGGTTTCCGGGCCTTCATCCCGTGGACGTACCAGCCGGAGAACAACCACCTGAAGGGCCGCACCCAGGCGACCACGCTGGAATATCTGCGCCTGGTCGCGGTGGCCCGCCTGTTCTTCGAGACGGTGCCGCACCTCCAGGCGTCCTGGCTGACCACCGGCAAGGACGTCGGGCAGCTCGCGTTGCACATGGGCGTGGACGATCTCGGCTCGATCATGCTGGAGGAGAACGTCATCTCCTCGGCCGGCGCCCGGCACCGGTCCAACCTGCACGAGCTGATCGGCATGATCCGGTCGGCCGACCGGATCCCGGCCCAGCGGGACACGCTCTACAACCGGCTCGCGGTGCACCACACGCCCGCCGACGACCCGAGCGACGACCGCGTCGTCTCGCACTTCTCGTCGATCGCCCTGCCCGGCGGCGGTGCCGGGAAGTCGCTGCCGCTGGTCGAGGTCAACTGACCCGGTTCCGCCGTTCCGCCGTTCGGCCGGTCGGTGTCCGTCGTGCGGCCGGAGCTCCGCCCGTTTCCGGTGAAGCTTCGGCCGGGGGTCTTCACCTGCGTGATCACCGGCGGCTAGCCTGCCCGCGCGACACCACCGATCCGGGCCGCGAGCAGGCAGGTAACAGGTCGGCGGCGACCCGGGTGAGCACGGCCCGGTGAGCCGACGACGCCATTACGCTGGCGGCGTCCGTCGGACCGTCGTCCTCCATCGGCCCATGAGGGCCGTTCACATAACGCACCGCGGCAGGGGCGGGATGGGTGACCATCCCGCCCCTGCTGTCTGCCGGGATCGATGGGAATTCCCACCGCTGCGCGGTGGCGTGACGAGGCGTCGCTCCGGTACCGTCCGTTCGTTCGGTACGTGATCACGTGTCCCTACCCCCGGGGGAACAATGACCTTCCGCTACCGGTCCACGCTGGCCCGCGCCGGCGTCGTGGCCCTGCTCTCCACCGCCGGTCTCGGCGCCGCCGCCGGCCCGGCACAGGCCGCCGACAAGGCCGACCTCCAGCTCATCCCGCTCAGCTACCAGCTCGCCAAGGGCGTCAGCGAGGCGAAGGCCAAGCCGTTCAAGTTCCAGGTGAACAACACCCTGGGGACCGTCGACGCGAAGGACGTCCGGGTCACCGTCGAGACGAAGGGCCTCAAGACCGCCAAGGTCGGCGTGCTGGTCCCGGCCGGCTGCGACATCCGTGGCACCACCTTCTCCTGCCTGCTCGGTGACCTGCCCGCCGGCACCACTGAGGACTTCGGTCTCCCGCTGTTCTCCACCGGCGGCAAGGGCGCGGCCGGCACGCTCACGGTCTCGATCAGCGCGGCGAACGGCGCCGGAGTGCTGGACACGATCGACCACGACATCACCGTCACCGAGCCGGGCTACGACCTCACGACCTGGGTCCAGGACGTGTACGCCGACGTGCGCGTGGACGGCGACGACGCCGACGAGTCCGGCCTGCGCCCGGTCCGGCCGGGCGGGACCGCGCCGCTGGACTGGGCCGTGTTCAACGACGGCAGCAAGCGCGCCACCGGCATCAAGTACGGGATCGCGCTGCCGGCCGGTGTCACCTTCGCGAAGCTGCCCGACGGCTGCGTCGAGCAGAACCTGGGTGGTTTCCTCAACGCGTACTGCGAGGACCTGGGCGCGGTGCTCAAGCCCGGCCAGTACTACACCGCCGACGTCCGGGTGACTGTCGGCGCGGACGTGACCGAGAAGCTGCTCCGGCCCGGCATCCTCTGGGCCGAGGGCCTGGACGCGGCCTCGGGTGCGCCCGAGGAGGAGCCGCGGGTCGCCAGCTCGGCGCAGCGGCGCGCGTTCGCCGAGACCGACGACGGTGACAACAGCGCGGTGTTCGACGTCTTCGTCGACCAGAGCCCGTCGACCCCGAGCCCGACGCCGACCACCCAGCCGACCTCGACGCCGACCGCCCAGCCGACGCCGACCGGCGACGCGACGGCGGTGCCGACCCCGACCGCCGGTGGTGGCGCGGGTGGCGGTAGCGGCGACGGTGGCCTGCCGGTGACCGGTATGCAGGTCGGCCTGATCGGCGGCGTCGGCGCGGCCGTGCTCGCCGCCGGCGCGGCGCTGATGATGCTGTCCCGCCGCCGCAAGGTGGTCCTTGTCGCTCCGGGCGAGGAGCGCACCGGCGACTGACCGGGGAACCGATACGCGACCAGGGCGGGGTGGGTGACCACCCCGCCCTGGTCGCGTACCCGGAGGGAGGCGGGGGCGACGCGGCTGGCAGAGTGGAGGGGTGAGCCGTACCCCGCAGGGCCAGCGCGCCAGCCTGGACAAGCAGCCGCACGAGGTCGCCGCGATGTTCGACGGTGTCGCGGCCCGCTACGACCTGACGAACACCGTCCTGTCGTTCGGCCAGGACCGGTCGTGGCGGCGGGCCACCCGGGCGGCGCTCGGGCTGCGGCCGGGCGAGCGGGTGCTGGACGTGGGTGCCGGCACCGGCGTGTCGACCGAGGAACTGGCCCACTCCGGGGCGTACGCGGTGGGTGCGGACCTGTCGCTGGGCATGCTGCACGCCGGCAAGCGCACCCGTCCGTCGGTGCCGCTGCTGGCCGGGGATGCGCTTCGGCTGCCGTTCGCCGACGCCAGCTTCGACGCGGTGACCATCTCCTTCGCGCTGCGCAACGTCAACGACACCGACGCGGCGCTGGCCGAGCTGGCCCGGGTGACCCGGCCGGGCGGGCGGCTCGTGGTCTGCGAGTTCAGCACTCCGGTGAACCCGGCGTTCCGCACCGTCTACCTGTCGTACCTGATGCGTTCGTTGCCGGCGGTGGCCCGCGCGGTGTCGAGCAACCCGGACGCCTACGTCTACCTGGCGGAGTCGATCCGGGCCTGGCCGGACCAGGCGGCGCTGGCCGCGCGGATCGGCGCGGCCGGCTGGGGCCGGGTGGCGTGGCGCAACCTGACCGGCGGCGTCGTGGCGCTGCACCGGGCAGTCCGAAACTGACCGCCCGGCCAGCGAACGCTGGTCATTTCGTGAATATCCGATTTTGGTCTACTTTGTCCCGTAGGCTCGCCCCCATGACGGGACCAGACCAGGCCGCCACCGACGACGATGCCGCCGAGCTGATCGCGCAGCTCCGCGAGCTGGCCGGCGCGGATCCCGCCGATGTCCGGCAGGTCGTCGCCGAGGTGCTGGCCGCGCTGGACCGGGCCGCCGGTGGCGCGTTGCGCGACCACCTGCCCGAGGCCATCCGCCTCGACGCCGGGCTCGGACCGGCCGCGCAGGCGCGCCCCTGACCGGTCTCGACGCTCTTACCGGCGCGTTTCCGCGAAGTTAGGCCCCCCTCAGCGCGTACTGGTGTAACGCCGGTCATAGACTCCAACCGGATCGGCTTGTGAAGCATTTCACGAGCATGCGGGAGGAGGCGCGGATGACCGCGGTGGAGAACGACGCCGACGTCATCGTCGTGGGCGCCGGTCCCGGAGGATCGGCCACGGCGTACCACCTGGCGCGGCACGGCGTACGCGTGCTGCTGCTGGAGAAGACGGAGTTTCCCCGGGAGAAGGTCTGCGGCGACGGGCTCACGCCCCGCGCCGTACGGCAGCTGATCCGGATGGGCGTGGACACCTCGCCCGAGGCGGGCTGGCTGCACAACAAGGGCCTGCGGGTGATCGGCGGCGGCATACGCCTGGAACTGGACTGGCCCGACCTGGCCAGCTTCCCCAACTACGGCCTGGTGCGCACCCGGCTCGACTTCGACGACCTGCTCGCCCAGCGTGCGGTCGCCGCCGGGGCGAAGCTCCAGACCAGCGTCAACGTCCTCGGGCCGGTGCTCGGCGCCGACGACCGGGTGATCGGCGTGCAGGCCGAGGTCGGCCCGGACAAGGAACCCGCCACGTTCCACGCGCCGCTCGTGGTCGCCGCCGACGGCGTCTCCGGCCGCTTCCCGCTCGCCCTCGGGCTCGCCAAGCGGGAGGACCGCCCGATCGGCGTGGCCGTCCGCCGCTACTACCGCTCGCCCGCCAAGCACGACGACGACTACCTGGAGTCCTGGCTGGAGCTGCGGGCCAAGGGCAGCGACGCGCTGCTGCCCGGCTACGGCTGGATCTTCGGCCTCGGCGACGGCCGGGTGAACGTCGGCCTGGGCGTGCTGAACTCCTCCTCGGCGTTCGGCAAGACAAACTACCGCAAGCTGCTCACCGACTGGCTCGCGAACACCCCCGAGGACTGGGGGATGACCGACGAGTCCAACGCGGAGGGTCCGATCCTCGGCGCCGCGCTGCCGATGGGCTTCAACCGCGTGCCGCACTACACCCGCGGCGTGTTGCTCGTCGGTGACTCCGGCGGCATGGTCAACCCGTTCAACGGCGAGGGCATCGCGTACGCGATGGAGTCGGGCGAGATGGCCGCGGAGGTCGTGGTGCAGGCGCTCGCCCGCCCGGCCGGCGCGGAGCGGGAGCGGGCGCTGATGGCGTACCCGCAGGAGCTGAAGACCCGCTTCGGCGGCTACTACCGCCTCGGCGGCGTCTTCGTGAAGCTCATCGGCCGCCCCGAGATCATGCGGATGGCGACCAAGCACGGCATGCCGCACCCGATGCTCATGCGTTTCGTGCTCAAGCTGCTGGCCAACCTGACCGACCCGCGCGGCGGGGACGCGATGGACCGGGTCATCAACGCGATGACGAAGGTGGCTCCGGCCGTGTAGAAGACGACCGGCCCGAGGCGGAACGTCCACGGGCCGGACAGAGATCGACCCCCGCCGACCGAGGTCGTGAGGGACGTGAATAGTGTGATTTTGGCCAACCACCGAGGTCAGGGAAGGACGAGCAGGGGACAACGATGACGCTCTCTCCTTACGCACCCATCATCGGGCTGTTCGCCCTCGCTGCGGCGTTCGCGCTGTTCTCCGTGGCCGCTGCCCGACTCGCCGGCCCGCGGCGTCTGAACAAGGCCAAGCTCGAGGCGTACGAGTGTGGCATCGAGCCGAGCCCGCAGCCGGTCGGCGGTGGCCGGTTCCCGATCAAGTTCTACCTGACGGCGATGCTCTTCATCGTCTTCGACATCGAGATCATCTTCCTCTACCCCTGGGCGGTCTCCTTCGACGCCCTGCCGATCTTCGGCTTCGTGGAGATGGTCCTGTTCATCGTCGCGGTCTTCGTCGCGTACGCCTATGTCTGGCGTCGCGGCGGCCTGGACTGGGACTGAGGAGGTAGCAGATGGGCATCGAGGAGAAGCTCCCCTCCGGCGTCCTGCTCACCAGCGTCGAGAAGCTGGTCAACTGGACGCGGAAGACCTCGGTCTGGGGCGCCACGTTCGGTCTGGCCTGCTGCGCCATCGAGATGATGGCGGCAGGCGGTCCGCACTACGACATGGGCCGCTGGGGCATGGAGGTCTTCCGCGCCTCGCCCCGCCAGGCGGACCTGATGATCGTGGCCGGCCGGGTGAGCCAGAAGATGGCCCCGGTCCTGCGCCAGATCTACGACCAGATGGCCGAGCCCCGCTGGGTCATCTCGATGGGTGTCTGCGCCAGCAGCGGCGGCATGTTCAACAACTACGCCATCGTGCAGGGCGTCGACCACGTCGTACCGGTCGACATGTACCTCCCCGGCTGCCCGCCCCGGCCGGAGATGCTCATCGACGCGGTGCTCAAGCTGCGCGAGAAGATCATGCACGAGCCGCTGGGCCCGAACGGCCGCAAGATGCTGGAGGCCCGCCAGGCGCGCGGCGACGTGCCGGTGGTGCCGTACGGCTCGATGCCCTCGTCGTACCGCAGCGACAAGGCCCGGCGTGCCGAGTGGACGAAGGCGGTCCGCGAGGGGCGTGAGGAGCAGCTGCGGATCGAGAACTGGATGAAGGCGCAGAACCACCTTCAGGCGTCGCATAGGGGCCCGAAATGAGCAACGACAAGAACAACGACGGCGGGGTGCCGGTACCCACCACCCCGGTCGGTGCCAGCTCGACCGCCCCGGCGGAGTACCCGCCGGCCAGCCCGGCCGGCCGGGGCATGTTCGGCAACCAGGGCACCGGCGACGTCTCCGGCTACGGCGGCCTGGTCCGCCCGCGCAAGCCCATCGAGGAGGCGGCCCGGCCGTACGGGAGCTACTTCGACGAGGTGCGGGACGCGCTGGAAGAGGCGTACCCGGACTTCGGCGACGCGATCGAGAAGGTCGTGGTCGACCGGGGCGAGCTGACCCTGCACGTCCGCCCGGAGCGGATCGCCGAGGTCTGCCAGGTGATGCGCGACGACCTCGCGCTGCGCTTCGAGCTGCTCTCGTCGGTGTCCGGTGTGGACTACCTGGGCGCGCAGGAGCGCCGTCTGCACGTGGTCTACCACCTGACCTCGATGACCTACCGCCGCAGCGTCCGGCTGGAGGTGGCGGTCTCCGTCGAGGAGCCGCACGTCCCGAGCGTCACCGCCGTCTACCCGACCGCCGACTGGCAGGAGCGGGAGACGTACGACATGTTCGGCGTGGTCTTCGACGGCCACCCCGCCCTGACCCGGATCCTCATGCCGGACGACTGGGAGGGGCACCCGCAGCGCAAGGACTACCCGCTGGGCGGCGTCCCCGTCGAGTACAAGGGTGCGGAGATCCCCCCGCCGGACCGTAGGAGGTCGTACCAATGACCACGTCGAACTACGCGACCGAGCGCGAGACGACCGAGGGCAAGGTCTTCACCGTCACCGGCGGGGACTGGGACGAGGTCGTCTCCGGCACGGACCCGATCAACGACGAGCGGATCGTCGTCAACATGGGTCCGCAGCACCCGTCCACCCACGGCGTGCTCCGGCTGGTCCTGGAGCTGGAGGGCGAGACGGTCCGTGAGGCCCGCTCGGTCATCGGCTACCTGCACACCGGCATCGAGAAGAACCTGGAGTACCGCAACTGGGTCCAGGGTTCGACGTTCGTGACCCGGATGGACTACCTCTCGCCGCTGTTCAACGAGACGGCGTACGCGCTCGCGGTGGAGAAGCTGCTCGGCATCACCGACGACGTCACCGAGCGGGCCACCACCATCCGTGTGCTGATGATGGAGCTCAACCGGGTCTCGTCGCACCTGGTCTGGCTGGCGACCACCGCCATGGAGCTGGGCGCGATCAACATGATGCTGTACGGCTTCCGCGAGCGGGAGTACGTCCTCGACATCTTCGAGACCATCACCGGCCTGCGGATGAACCACGCGTACGTGCGGCCGGGCGGTGTGGCGCAGGACGTGCCGGACGACGCGATCCGCAAGATCCGCGACTTTCTCCAGCTGATGCCGAAGCGGCTCAAGGAGTACGAGAACCTGCTGTCCGGCCAGCCGATCTGGCTGGAGCGTACGCAGCACGTCGCGGTGCTCGACGTGACCGCCTGCATGGCGCTCGGCGTCACCGGCCCGGTGCTGCGGTCCGCGGGCCTCGCCTGGGACCTGCGCAAGACCATGCCGTACTGCGGATACGAGACGTACGAGTTCGACGTGCCGACCCACACCGACGGTGACGTGTGGGGCCGCTACCTGGTCCGGGTGGCGGAGATCCGCGAGTCGCTGAAGCTGATCGAGCAGGCGCTGGATCGTCTGAAGCCCGGCCCGGTGATGGTGTCCGACAAGAAGATCGCCTGGCCGGCGCAGCTCGCCATCGGCGTGGACGGCATGGGCAACTCGCTGGAGCACGTCGCCAAGATCATGGGTCAGTCGATGGAGTCGCTGATCCACCACTTCAAGCTCGTCACCGAGGGCTTCCGGGTTCCGCCGGGCCAGGTGTACGTCGGCATCGAGTCGCCCCGTGGCGAGCTGGGCGTGCACGCGGTGTCCGACGGCGGCACCCGGCCCTACCGGGTGCACTACCGGGAGCCGAGCTTCGTCAACCTCCAGGCCCTCCCGGCGATGGCCGAGGGCGGCCTGATCGCCGACGTGATCGCCGGCGGCGCCTCGCTGGACCCCGTGATGGGTGGTTGTGACCGATGAGCTTTTCCGAAACGACTCGCACCCGGGCGCGGGAGATCATCGCCCGGTACCCGGCGGACCGGTCCCGCTCGGCGCTGCTGCCGCTGCTGCACCTGGTCCAGTCCGAGGAGGGCTACGTCTCCCCGGCCGGTGTCGAGTTCTGCGCCGAGGTGCTCGGGCTCAACAAGGCCCAGGTCGGCGCCGTCGCCACCTTCTACACCATGTACAAGCGCAAGCCCACCGGTGACTACCTGGTGAGCGTCTGCACCAACACCATGTGCGACGTGCTCGGCGGGCAGAAGGTCTACGACACCCTGGCCGAGCACCTCGGCGTCGGGCACGAGGAGACCACCGCCGACGGGAAGATCACCCTGGAGCACGCCGAGTGCCTGGCGGCGTGCGACTACGGCCCGGTGATGACAGTCAACTACGACTTCTTCGACAACGTGGAGCCGCAGGCCGCGCTCGACGTGGTCGAGGAGCTGCGCGCCGGCGGCCGGCCGATGCCGACCCGCGGGGCGCGGCTCTGCACGCTCAAGGAGATGGCGGTCCAGCTCGCCGGTTTCGCCGACGAGCGCGACGGCGCGGTGGCCGACGGCGGGCCGGGCGAGCCGAGCCTGCGCGGCCTGCGCCTGGCCGAGCAGCACGGCGTCTCGGTGCCGGGCTTCGACCCGAAGACCCCGATCCGCAGCAAGGCCGAGGCCGACCGGGCCGCCGCCGAGGCGAAGGCGAAGGCCGAGGCCGCCAAGCCGGCCCCCGCGCCCGAGCCGGCCGAGCCGGAGGCGGCCACCGGCAGCACCGCGCCGGACGTGAAGGCGCCGGACGACAAGTCGCCGCAGGTGCGTACCGCCGAGACCCGGCAGCCGGACGCGAGCACCCCGGTGCCGGACGCGCCCGGCACCAAGGTCCCGGTGGACGGCCCGGCCCCGGCACCGCGCGACGCGCGGGCGGCGGAGGCGGCCGGCGTGGCGGCGAACCCGCCGGCCGGCGACGGCAAGCCCGCCGGCGACGCGGCCGGCGCGCAGGAGCGCAACCTCAAGGAAGCGGAATCCGGTACGGGCGCGGACGGCGCCGACCCGGCGGACGCGAGCGGAACGGGGGTCCGGAAGTGACCACTCCTCGGCCGGAGACGCTGGCCAAGCTCACGCCGGTGCTCACCAAGCGCTGGCTCTCGCCGGACGCGTGGCGGCTCGGCACCTACGAGAAGCTGGACGGCTACGCCGCCCTGCGCAAGGCGCTCAAGGCGCACCCGGACGACCTGATCCAGCTGATCAAGGACTCCGGACTGCGCGGGCGAGGCGGCGCGGGCTTCCCGACCGGTCTCAAGTGGGGGTTCATCCCGCAGGGCGACGGCAAGCCGCACTACCTGGTGGTGAACGCCGACGAGGGCGAGCCGGGCACCTGCAAGGACCTGCCGCTGATGACCCACGACCCGCACTCGCTCGTCGAGGGTGTCATCATCGCCTCGTACGCGATCCGGGCCAACCGGGCGTACATCTACATCCGCGGTGAGGCGGTGCACGCCGCCCGGCGGCTGCGCAGCGCCGTCGACGAGGCGTACGCCAAGGGTTATCTCGGCCGGAACGTCCTCGGCTCGGGCTTCGACCTGGACCTGGTGGTGCACTCCGGCGCCGGGGCGTACATCTGCGGTGAGGAGACCGCGCTGCTGGACTCGCTGGAGGGCTTCCGCGGCCAGCCCCGGCTGCGCCCGCCGTTCCCGGCGACCCACGGCCTGTACGCCAGCCCGACCGTGGTCAACAACGTCGGCACCATCGCCAGCGTGCCGTACATCGTGCTCGGTGGCGCGGACTGGTGGAAGACGATGGGCACGGAGAAGTCGTCCGGCCCGATGATCTACTCGCTGTCCGGCCGGATCGCCGACCCCGGCCAGTACGAGTGCTCGATGGGCATCACGCTGCGCGAGCTGATCGAGCTGGCCGGCGGCATGAAGCCCGGGCACAACCTGAAGTTCTGGACCCCGGGTGGCTCGTCGACGCCGCTGCTGACCGCCGAGCACCTGGACGTGCCGCTGGACTTCGAGGGGGTGGCGGCGGCCGGCTCGATCCTGGGCACCACTGCCACGCAGATCTTCTCCGACCAGGACTGCCCGGTGTACGCGACCTACCGGTGGCTGGAGTTCTACCACCACGAGTCGTGCGGCAAGTGCACCCCGTGCCGGGAGGGCAACTACTGGATGGTCCGGGTCTACCGGCGCATCCTGGCCGGCCAGGGCACCCACGAGGACCTGGACACCCTGCTCGACACCTGCGACAACATCCTCGGCCGCTCGTTCTGCGGTCTCGGTGACGGCGCGACCAGCTCGGTGACCTCGTCGCTGAAGTACTTCAAGCAGGACTACCTCGACTACATCGAGGGACGTACCGCTCCGAAGCTGTCGGAGAAGACCCTGGTAGGGGCGCACTGATGACCGACGTAGCCAAGCAGACCGAGACCGTCACGCTGACCATCGACGGCGTCGAGGTCACCGCGCCCAAGGGCGCGCTGCTGATCCGCGTCGCCGAGCAGCTCGGCACCGAGATCCCGCGCTTCTGCGACCACCCGCTGCTGGCCCCGGCCGGCGCCTGCCGGCAGTGCCTGGTGGAGGTGGAGGGCCAGCGCAAGCCGGTCGCCTCCTGCACCCAGACCGTCGCCGACGGCATGGTGGTGCGGACGCAGCTCACCTCCCCGGTCGCCAAGAAGGCCCAGGAGGGGGTGATGGAGCTGCTGCTCCTCAACCACCCCCTGGACTGCCCGATGTGCGACAAGGGCGGCGAGTGCCCGCTGCAGAACCAGGCGATGTCCACCGGCCGGACGGACTCGCGGTTCCACGAGCACAAGCGGGAGTACCCGAAGCCGCTGCCGATCAGCACCCAGGTGCTGCTCGACCGCGAGCGCTGCGTGCTCTGCCAGCGGTGCACCCGGTTCTCCGAGGAGATCGCCGGCGACAAGTTCATCGACCTGATGGGACGCTCCTCGCACGAGGAGATCAACATCTACCGGGACGAGGAGTACGGCGAGGACGGCGACGCCGGTGACGTCCCGTTCAACTCGTACTTCTCCGGCAACACCGTGCAGATCTGCCCGGTGGGCGCGCTGACCGGCACCCAGTACCGGTTCCGGGCCCGCCCGTTCGACCTGGTCTCCACGCCCAGTGTCTGCGAGCACTGCTCGGCCGGCTGCGCGCAGCGCACCGACTGGCGGCGCGGCAAGGTGCTGCGCCGGCTGGCCGGCGACGACCCGGCGGTGAACGAGGAGTGGAACTGCGACAAGGGCCGCTGGGGCTTCCAGTACACCCGCGCGTTCGACCGGATCAGCACGCCGATGGTGCGCGACGAGAAGACCGGTGAGCTGCGCGAGGCGTCCTGGAGCGAGGCGCTGACCCGGGCCGCCGAGGGGCTGCGCGCGGCCCGCGACGGCGCGACCGGCACGGCGGTGCTGACCGGCGGCCGGCTGACGGTCGAGGACGCCTACGCGTACGCGAAGTTCGCCCGCATCGCGCTGCACACCAACGACATCGACTTCCGGGCCCGCCCGGTCTCCCGCGAGGAGGCCGACTTCCTGGCCAGCAGCGTCGCCGGGGTCACCGACGTGACCTACACGGACGTGGAGAACGCGCCCGCTGTGGTGCTCGTCGGCCTGGAGCCGGAGGAGGAGTGCCCGATCCTCTTCCTGCGGCTGCGCAAGGCGTACCTGAAGAAGAAGCTCACCGTGTACGCGCTCGCGCCGTTCGCCACGCGCGGCCTGGAGAAGCTCGGTGCGAAGCTGGCCCGGGTGGTGCCCGGCGAGGAGGCCGGCGTGCTGGCCGAGCACGCCACGGTGGCCGAGGCGCTGGGTCAGCCCGGCGCGATCCTCATCGTCGGCGAGCGCCTGGCCGAGGTGCCGGGCGGGCTGTCGGCGGCGGCGGACGTCGCCCGGCGTACCGGTGCCCGGCTGGTCTGGGTGCCGCGGCGCGCGGGTGACCGCGGCGCTGTCGACGCGGGCTGCCTGCCCAACCTGCTCCCCGGCGGCCGGGTCGTCACCGAGCCGGCCGCGCGCGCGGAGCTGGGCGAGGCGTGGGACATCCCGGCCGGGGTGATCCCCAGCCAGGCCGGCCGCGACACCGACGGCATCCTCACCGCCGCCGCGAACGGACAGATCGGCGCCCTGGTGGTGGCCGGCGTCGACCCGGCCGACCTGGCCGACCCGCGCCTGGCCGAGTCCGCACTGGACGCGGTGCCGTTCCTGGTCAGCCTGGAACTGCGGATGAGCGCGGTGTCCCGCCGCGCCGACGTGGTCCTGCCGGTCGCGCCGGTGGTCGAGAAGGCCGGCAGCTTCCTGGACTGGGAGGGCCGGCTGCGCACGTTCGAGAAGGTGCTGGACACCGGCGCGATGACCGACGCCCGCATCCTCGACGCGCTCGCCGCGCAGCTCGACGTGCGGCTCGGCACCGGTGACGTGCCGAGCATCCGGCGCGAGCTGGGCGCGCTGCCGCGCACCCGGGTCGAGCGGCCGTCGGCGCCCTCGGTCGAGCCGGCCGCGGTGCGGCAGCCCGGACCGGGCGAGGCGGTGCTCGCCACCTGGCACCAGCTGATCGACCTGGGCAGCCTCACCGACGGCGACGAGCACCTCGCCGGCACCGCCCGCCCGCCGGTGGTCCGGCTCGGCAAGGGCACCGCCGAGGCGCTGGGTGTGGCCGACGGCGACCCGGTCACGGTGGGCACCGACCGCGGCGCGATCACGCTGCCGGCGGCGATCACCGAGATGCCCGACGGCGTCGTCTGGCTGCCGACCAACTCACCCGGCTCCACCGTGCGGCGCGGCCTCGGCGCGACGTCCGGCGACGTGGTGAGCGTCTCCGCAGTCGGGAACGAAAGGTGGGTGCAGTGAACCCCGTCATCCTCGCGGCGCAGGACCCGACGCTTGCCGACTTCGGCAAGGACCCGTGGTGGCTGGTCCTCGGCAAGATCCTGTTCGCGTTCGTCGTCGCCGTGGCGGCCACGCTGCTCGGCGTCTGGTTCGAGCGCCGGGTCGTGGGCCGCATGGCGGTGCGGCCCGGCCCCAACCAGGCCGGTCCGTTCGGTCTGCTCCAGACGCTCGCCGACGGCGTGAAGCTGGCCTTCAAGGAGGACATCCTCCCGCGCAAGGCCGACAAGGTCGTCTACTTCTTCGCCCCGGTGATCTCGGTGGTCTGCGCGGTCACCGCGCTGTCGGTGATCCCGTTCGGGCCGATGGTGAGCATCTTCGGGCACCGGACGCCGCTCCAGGTCACCGACGTGTCGGTGGCGGTGCTGGTGGTGCTGGCCTTCTCCTCGCTCGCCGTGTACGGCATCGTGCTCGGCGGCTGGGCCAGCGGCTCCACCTACCCGCTGCTCGGCGGCCTCCGCTCGGCGGCCCAGCTGGTCTCGTACGAGGTCACCATGGGCCTGAGCGTGGTCGCGGTGTTCATGACCGCGGGCACCATGTCGACGAGCGGGATCGTCGCCGCGCAGGGTGACGGCACCCGGCTGAGCATCGGCGGCTTCGACCTCGCCGCGCCCGGCTGGTACGCGATCCTGCTGCTGCCCAGCTTCATCATGTTCTTCATCGCCATCGTCGGTGAGACGAACCGGGCGCCGTTCGACCTGCCCGAGGCGGAGTCGGAGCTGGTGGCCGGTTTCCAGACCGAGTACAGCTCGCTCAAGTTCGCGCTGTTCATGCTCAGCGAGTACGTCGCGATGGTGACCATGTCGGCGTTCACCGTGACGCTGTTCCTCGGCGGCTGGCACGCGCCGTGGCCGATCACGATCTGGTCGGGCGCCAACGAGGGCTGGTGGCCGATGCTGTGGTTCTTCGGCAAGGTCATCATGCTGGTGTTCGTCTTCGTCTGGCTGCGCGGCACGCTGCCCCGGCTCCGGTACGACCAGTTCATGCGGTTCGGCTGGAAGGTGCTGCTGCCGCTGAACCTGGTCTGGATCATGGTGCTCGCCGGGCTGCGCTCGATCGAGGACTGGCAGACCCGGGACCGGCTGCTCGTCACCGCCGTCGGCGCGGGCGTGCTGCTGCTGGCCACGCTCTTCTGGCCGTCGCGGAAGAAGGAGCCGAAGCCGTCGCTCCAGGAGCAGGCGGACACCCGGCCGTACGGCAGCTTCCCGCTGCCGCCGATGGATCTTCAGGTTCCGCCGAGCCCGCGTACGAAGCGCGTGCTCGCCGAGCGGGAGCCGGCCAACGTGGTCGCCGGCCCGGACTCCAGGGAGGTGTGACGTGGGCGCGATCACCGGAACGTTCAAGGGCTTCGGTGTCACCTTCTCGCACATGTTCAAGAAGGTCGTCACCACCGACTACCCGTTCAAGCCGCCGGTCTCGGCGCCGCGCTACCACGGGCGGCACATCCTCAACCGGCACCCGGACGGGCTGGAGAAGTGCATCGGCTGCGAGCTGTGCGCCTGGGCCTGCCCGGCCGACGCGATCTACGTGGAGGGTGGCGACAACACCGAGGAGCAGCGCTTCTCTCCTGGTGAGCGGTACGCCAGCACCTACCAGATCAACTACGCCCGGTGCATCTTCTGCGGGCTCTGCATCGAGGCCTGCCCGACCCGTTCGCTCACCATGAGCAACGAGTACGAGCTGGCCCGGGACAACCGGCAGGACCTGATCTTCACCAAGGAGCAGCTGCTCGCGCCGCTGCTCGAAGGCATGGAGCAGCCGCCGCACCCGATGCGGCTGGGCGACAGCGAGAAGGACTACTACGTCGGCGCGCTCACCAACCCGGGCACCTCGGCCGGCGCCGAGCGCTCGCCGATGGGCCCCGGCCGGTACCAGGTGGAGGAGCACCCCGGCGTGACCTTCCCCGGCGCCGAGCAGGCCGAGCAGCGGTCCGCCGCCGCGGCGGGCAAGGGAGGCAAGGCATGACCTCGGCTACGGTGCTCGCCGCCGCCGGCCAGGTGTCCGGGGGTGAGGAGGTCACCTTCTGGATCCTCGCGCCGCTGGCCCTGCTCGGGGCGATCGGCATGGTGTGGGCCCGCAACGCGGTCCACTCCGCGCTCTGGCTGGTGCTGACCATGCTCTGCCTGGGCGTGTTCTACGTGCTCCAGGCCGGGCCGTTCATCGGCATGGTGCAGATCATCGTCTACACCGGCGCGATCATGATGCTGTTCCTGTTCGTGCTGATGCTCGTCGGCCGGGACGCGTCCGACTCGCTCATCGAGACGCTGCGCGGCCAGCGGGTCGCCGCAGTGGTCCTCGGGCTCGGCTTCGCCGGCCTGGTGGGCACCGGCCTCTACCGCGCGCTCGACGGCGTCCAGCCGGTCGGGCTCGACGAGGCGAACGGCGAGGGCAACGTCCAGGGCATCGCCCGGCTGCTGTTCACCAAGTACGTCTTCGCCTTCGAGCTGACCTCGGCGCTGCTGATCACCGCCGCCGTCGGCGCGATGGTGCTGGCGCACGTGGAGCGGCGCAAGGCGGACCGGATGGACCAGATCGCCACCATGAAGGCGCGGTTCCGCCCCGGCAACTACCCCGGACCGAAGCCCGGCCCGGGCGTCTACGCCACGTCCTCCTCGGTGGCCACCCCGGCCCGTCTGCCCGACGGCCGGCTGACCGACCGCAGCATCCCGGAGATCATGCCGGTGCGCGAGTTGACGGCCGAGGAGACCGCACCGAAGGGGACTGATCGGTGAGCGCGAGGAGTGCAGCGAAGCGGAGCCCCGCAGTCGCGAACGAAAGGCTGGCACGGTGACCCCGGACTACTACCTCATCCTCGCGGCGGTGCTGTTCACCATCGGCGCCGTGGGCGTGCTGGTCCGGCGCAACGCGATCGTGCTGTTCATGTGCATCGAGCTGATGCTCAACGCGGCCAACCTGACCCTGGTCACGTTCAGCCGGATCAACGGCGACCTGAACGGCCAGATCATGGCGTTCTTCGTGATGGTGGTGGCGGCGGCCGAGGTCGTGGTCGGGCTCGCGATCATCATGGCGATCTTCCGGACCCGGCGCTCGGCCAGCGTCGACGACGCCAACCTGCTGAAGTACTGAGGGGCTCGTGGTGGAACAGATTCTGACGATCGCCCAGTCTGAGCCAGCCGAAGCCGTCACCTTCGCCACGGCGGACGGGATGCTGGGCAGTGTCTGGCTGCTGGTGGCGATCCCGCTGGTCAGCGCGGCGATCCTGCTGCTGCTCGGCAAGCGGGCCGACCGCTGGGGCCACTGGCTGGGAGTGGGCGCCATCGGCGCCGCCTTCGTGCTCGGGCTCACCTACTTCTTCCAGTTGCGCGGGCTGGAGAACAAGCAGGTCGAGCTGAGCCTCTGGGACTTCATGGCGGTCGGCAACCTGAAGGTGGACTTCGGTCTGCTCTTCGACCCGCTGGCCGCGGTCTTCGTCCTGCTGATCACCGGGGTGGGCTTCCTGATCCACCTCTACGCCGTGGAGTACATGGCGCACGACGCGGGCCGGCGGCTGTTCTTCGCGTACTTCAACCTGTTCGTCGCCGCCATGCTCCTGCTGGTGCTCGGCAACAACTACGTGATGCTCTACTTCGGCTGGGAGGGCGTCGGCCTGGCGTCGTACCTGCTGATCTCCTTCTGGTACGGCCGGCCCAGCGCGGCCACCGCCGGCAAGAAGGCGTTCCTGATGAACCGGGTCGGCGACGCCGGCCTGGCCATCGGCATCTTCATCATGTTCGCCGTGCTCGGCACCACCCAGTACGACGAGGTGTTCAACGGGGTCGGCTCGATGACCTCGACCACCGTGCTGGTGCTCGGCCTGCTGCTGCTGCTCGGCGCGGCCGGCAAGTCCGGTCAGTTCCCGCTCCAGGCGTGGTTGCCGGACGCGATGGAGGGCCCGACCCCGGTGTCCGCGCTCATCCACGCGGCCACCATGGTCACCGCGGGCGTCTACCTGATCGCGCGCTCCAACGCGATCTTCTCGGCCAACGAGACGCTCCAGCTCGTGGTGGTCAGCGTCGGCGCGCTCACGCTGCTGATGGGCTGCATCATCGGCGCGGCCAAGGACGACATCAAGCGCGTGCTGGCCTGGTCGACCGTGAGCCAGATCGGCTACATGTTCCTCGGCGTCGGTCTCGGCGGCGGCGCGTACGCGCTCGCCATCGTGCACCTGCTGGCGCACGGCTTCTTCAAGGCCAACATGTTCCTCGGCGCCGGCTCGGTCATGCACGGCATGAACGACCAGGTGGACATCCGCCGCTTCGGCGGGCTGTCCAAGTACATGAAGGTCACCTGGCTGACGTTCATGATGGGCTGGCTCGCCATCATCGGCATGTTCCCGTTCTCCGGCTACTTCTCCAAGGAGCCGATCATCGTGGCCGCGTTCGAGCGGGAGGGCTGGACGGCCTGGCTGTTCGGCATGGCCGCGCTGCTCGGCGCCGGGCTCACCGCGTTCTACATGACGCGGCTGTTCGTGCTCACGTTCCACGGCCCGAAGCGCTGGACCGAGGACATCGAGCACCCGCACGAGTCGCCGAAGCTGATGACCGTCCCGCTGATCCTGCTGGCGGTCGGCTCGGTCGGCGCGGGCTTCCTGCTCGCCACCTCCGTGCCGGACTGGCTCACCGCCACCAACGGGCTCGCCGCCGAGAGCGGGGAGCACGCGCCGGTGCTGGCGCACTGGCTGCTCACCGCGCTGTCGCTGCTGCTCACCGTGCTGGGCGCCGGGCTGGCCTGGTTCCTGTTCCGCTCCGGCACGGCCACCGAGCCGCAGCCGGCCGGCGTGGTGGTCACCGCCGCCCGCCGGAACCTCTACACGGACGCCTTCAACGAGGCGGTCTTCGAGAAGCCGGGCATCTTCCTCACCCGGGCGCTGGTGTTCCTCGACAACCGGGGCGTCGACGGGCTGGTCAACGGCCTGGCCGCCGCCGTGGGCGGGGGCTCGGGCCGGCTCCGGCGGCTCCAGACCGGCTTCGTGCGGTCGTACGCGACCTCGATCCTGACCGGCGCGCTGCTCGTGGTGGCGGCGTTCCTGGCGGTGCAGGCGGGGTGGCTGGCGTGATCGACCTCAACGCGGCCGCCCCCGCCGGCGGGCCACGCAGTCACGACGGAGGTAAGGCCGAATAATGTCCAACTTCCCGTTCCTCTCGGTGCTGACCGTGGCGCCGCTGGTCGGCGCCCTGGTGGTGGCACTGCTGCCCCGCAGCCGTCCGGACCTGGCCAAGCTGGTGGCGTTCGGCTGGTCGCTGCTGGTGCTGGTGCTCTCGGTGGTGATGTGGTTCGCCTTCTCCGCCGGCGGTGACCGGTTCCAGTTCCGCGAGTCGTACCCGTGGATCCCGAACTGGGGCGTGAACTTCACCTTCGAGGTGGACGGCATCGCGCTGGTCATGCTGATGCTGATCGCGATCCTGGTGCCGCTGGTGATCCTGGCGTCCTGGCACGACGCCGAGGCGTCGAAGCGCTCGGTGCCCGCGTACTTCGCGCTGCTGCTCGTCCTCGAATGCACGATGATCGGCGTCTTCGCCGCCGCCGACGTCTTCCTGTTCTACGTGTTCTTCGAGGTCATGCTGGTGCCGATGTACTTCCTGATCGGCAGCTACGGCGGCCACCAGCGGCAGTACGCGGCGGTGAAGTTCTTCCTCTACTCGCTGGTCGGCGGTCTGTTCATGCTGGCCGCGGTGATCGGCCTCTGGGTGGTCGGCGGGAAGACCTTCGACTGGCAGGCGCTGAGCCAGGCGGAGTTCGCCACCGACACGGCCCGCTGGCTGTTCCTGGGCTTCTTCGTCGCCTTCGCGATCAAGGCGCCGTTCTTCCCGTTCCACACCTGGCTGCCGGACGCCGGTGGCGCGGCACCGGCCGGCGCCGCCGCGCTGCTTGTCGGCGTGCTGGACAAGGTCGGCACGTTCGGCATCCTGCGCTACTGCCTCCCGCTGTTCCCGGAGGCGTCGCGCTGGTTCGCACCGTGGGCCCTGGCACTCGGTGTCATCGGCATCATCTACGCCGCGCTGCTGGCGGTCGGTCAGAACGATCTGAAGCGCCTGGTGTCGTACACCTCGATCGCGCACTTCGGGTTCATCGGCGTCGGCATCTTCGCGTTCACCACCCAGGCCGGCACCGGCGCGGTGCTCTACATGCTCAACCACGGCCTGGCCACCGGCCTGCTGTTCCTCGTGGTCGGCATGCTGATCGCCCGGCGCGGCTCGGCGCTGATCAGCGACTTCGGCGGCGCGGGCAAGCTGGTGCCGGTGCTGGCCGGTGTGCTCTTCTTCGCCGGTCTCGCCTCACTGGCGCTGCCGGGTACCGCGCCGTTCGTCTCCGAGTTCCTGGTGCTGATCGGCACGTTCACCGTCAACAAGCCGGTCGCGGTGATCGCCACGCTCGGCATCATCCTGGCGGCGGCGTACGTGCTGTGGATGGTGCAGCGCACCACGCAGGGCACGCTGAACCCGGCGCTGACCGAGGTCGAGGGCATGCGCCGTGACCTCACCCTGCGCGAGAAGGTGGTCGTCGCGCCGCTGATCGCGCTGATCGTGCTGCTCGGCTTCTATCCGAAGCCGGTCACCGACGTCATCAACCCCGCCGTCCAGGCGACCATGCAGGACGTCGGCAAGTCCGACCCCGCCCCTGAGGTCGGCAGCGTCCAGGAGGCCGCGAAGTGAGTGAACTGAGGCTGCCGTCGATCGACTACGCGGCGCTCGCTCCCATCCTGATCATGCTGGGTGCGGCGCTGCTCGGGGTCCTGGTCGAGGCGTTCGTGCCGCGTCGTCTGCGCAACGCGGTGCAACTCGGGCTCGCCCTGGTGGCGATGCTCGCCGCGATCGTCATGGTGATTCTCAACGCCGACGACCGGCTGATCACCATCGGCGGCGCCATCGCGATCGACGGCCCGACGCTGTTCCTCCAGGGCGCGATCCTGGTGCTCGCGGTGATGGCCCTGCTGCTCGTCGGTGAGCGCACCGTGGAGCGGGGCGGCGCCTTCGTGGCGCACGCCGCTGTCACCGCCGAGTCGGCGGAGGACCGGCGGCAGGCCGAGGGCGTCGGTGGCGCCACCGAGGTCTACCCGCTGATGTCGTTCGCGATCGGCGGCATGCTGATCTTCGTGGCGGCGAACGACCTGCTGACCATGTTCGTCGCGCTGGAGGTCTTCTCGCTCCCGCTCTACCTGCTCTGCGCGCTGGCCCGCCGCCGGCGTCTGCTGAGCCAGGAGGCGGCGCTGAAGTACTTCATGCTCGGCGCGTACGCCTCGGCGTTCTTCCTGTTCGGTGTGGCCCTCATCTACGGCTTCACCTCCGGCATCCCGGGCCGTACGGCCGGCGTCGACTTCGCCACCGTGCACGCCGCGGTCACCGACTCCCCGTCCAGCCCGGTGCTGCTGTTCGCCGGCATGGCGCTGCTCGCCATCGGCCTGCTGTTCAAGGCCGCCGCCGCGCCGTTCCACGTCTGGACGCCGGACGTCTACCAGGGCGCGCCGACCCCGGTCACCGGCTTCATGGCGGCCTGCACCAAGGTCGCCGCGTTCGGGGCGCTGCTGCGCGTCTTCCACGTCGCGTTCGCCGGGGCCTCCTGGGACTTCACCCCGGTGCTCGGCGCGATCGCGGTGCTGACCATGCTGGTCGGCGCGGTGCTGGCGGTCACCCAGACCGACATCAAGCGCCTGCTGGCGTACTCGTCGATCGCGAACGCCGGTTACCTGCTCGTCGGTGTGCTGGCACCGAGCCGCGAAGGGCTCTCCGGCACCATGTTCTACCTGGCCGCGTACGGCTTCTCGGTGCTCGCCGCGTTCGCCGTGGTGACGCTGGTGCGCGACGCCGACGGGGAGGCCACCCACCTGTCCCGCTGGGCCGGGCTGGGCCGCCGCTCGCCGTTCTTCGCGGCGATCTTCACGTTCATCCTGCTGGCCTTCGCCGGTATTCCGCTGACCAGCGGCTTCACCAGCAAGTTCGCGGTCTTCGGCCCGGCCCTGGAGGCGAACCAGGCGTGGCTGGTGATCGCCGGCGTGCTGACCAGCATGGTGCTGGCGTTCCCGTACCTGCGGGTCGTCGTCATGATGTGGCTGTCCGAGCCGGGCGAGTCCACCCCGACGGTGACCGTGCCCGGTGCGCTCACCTCGGCCGCCCTGGTCATCGGCGTGCTCGCCACGCTGGTCCTCGGCGTGGTGCCCGGCCCGCTGCTCGACCTGACGACCGGTGCCGCCGAATTCGTCAGATGACAGAGGTGATCCCACCGGGGGCCGGTACGCCGTGGCGTACCGGCCCCCGGCCCGTATCCCCGTCGACGAGCAGGTCGAACGGGTGTGGCATGGTTGAGGACGTGGCGAACCCGGCTGGCGAGCGTTCAGGTCAGTTCGGCGCGCTCGGCCTGCATCTCGCCGACCCGCGCGTCGAAGCCTCCGTGCTGGGCGTGCTCGACCGGGTCGAGACGAGCCTGCGGGCGAGCGTGGCGAGCGCCGATCCGCTGGTGACCGAGGCGTCCCGGCACCTGGTCGAGGCCGGCGGCAAGCGGTTCCGGCCGCTGCTGGTGGCGCTGGGCGCCCAGTTCGGCGACCCGGATACCGACCAGGTCGTCCCCGCTGCCGTGGTGATGGAACTCACCCACCTGGCGACGCTCTACCACGACGACGTGATGGACGAGGCCGCCGTGCGTCGCGGCGCCCCGAGCGCCAACTCCCGCTGGACCAACTCGGTGGCCATCCTGGTCGGCGACTACCTCTTCGCCCGGGCCGCGGACATCGCCGCCGACCTCGGCCCCGAGGCGGTACGCCTCCAGGCGCGCACGTTCGCCCGGCTGGTGCACGGCCAGATCGCCGAGACGGTCGGCCCGCGCGACACCGACCCGGTCGCGCACTACCTGCACGTGATCGCCGAGAAGACCGGTTCACTCATCGCCACCTCGGCCCGCTTCGGCGGCATGTTCGGCGGCGCGGCACCCGAGCACGTCGAGGCCCTGGCCGAGTACGGCGAGATCATCGGCGTCGCGTTCCAGCTCTCCGACGACCTGCTGGACATCGCCAGCGAGTCGGTCCAGTCCGGCAAGACGCCCGGCACCGACCTGCGCGAGGGCGTACCCACCCTGCCGGTGCTCTACGCGATGGCCTCCGACGACGCGGACGCGGCGAGCGTACGGCTGCGCGAGATCCTGGCCACCGGCCCGCTGGTGGACGACGCGCTGCACGCCGAGGCGCTGGGCCTGCTGCGGGAGTCGCCGGCGCTCAAGCGCGCCCGGGAGACGGTGCGTAGCTACGCCGAGGACGCACGCGCCCGGCTGGCTCCGCTGCCCGAGGGGCCGGCGCGTCGCGCGCTGGAGTCCCTCTGCGACTACATCGCCGACCGCACCAGCTGACCCCCCGGCCGCCCTCACCCCCTCGGCCTGTCGCCGCCCGTCCGGGCTCTCGTCGATCATGAAGTTGACGGCCGCCCGTACGGCGTGTCGCGCCGCTAACTTCATGATCGACGCGACGGGGCTCGGGGGCGACGCGGACGGTCAGGGGAGGGTGGGGGTGGGGATGGGAGTGGGGGTGGGGCGTAGGAGGCGGGCGCCCAGCAGCATCAGGAGGGCGGCCAGGAGCATCGCCGCGGCAGCAGTCAGCCACATCGCCGGGTAGCCCGCCGCGCCGGCCAGCGCGCCCAGGCCGAGCGGACCCAGGCAGCCGCCCGCGTACACCCCGGTCTGGGTGATCGAGGTGGCGGCGGCCGGGGCCTGCGGGTGGAGCCGGACCACGGCGAAGTTCATCAGCCCCGGCCAGGCCCAGCCCAGACCGAAGCCGAGCACCACGCCCGCTACCAGCGGCGCCGATCCGGCCACCGCGAGCAGGATGAGGCCGACCGAGCCGGTCAGCAGCATCCCGGCGATCAGCCCGACGTGCCCGCTGGTGCGCCGGTCGGCCAGCCAGCCGACGCCCACCCGGGCGAGCACGCACACCACGCTGCCCAGGGTCAGCGTCAGGCCGGCCAGGCCGGGGGAGAGCCCTCGCGCCGCAGCCGAGTCGACCAGGAACGTGCCGAGGGCGTTCGCCGCGGCTGCCGCGAGCGTCGCGGCCAGCCCGATCACCACGAGCGGGCCGGTGCCGCCGGGACCGCGACCGGAGGCGGTCCGGGCCCGCCGGTCCCGTCCGGCCCGGGGTACGGCCGGCAGCACGGCGAGCGCGGCCACCGCTGCGGCCACGAAGGCCCAGCGCCAGCCGGCGGTGAGCGCGACAGTGGGTACCGCCAGGCCGGCCAGCAGCGTGGCGGCCGGTACGGCAGCCTGCTTCACGCCGAACGAGAGGCCCTGCCGGTGGGCGGGTACGTGCTCGGCCAGCGCGGCGTTGCTGGCGAGCTGCCCGAGGGCGTTGGCGGCGGCGCTGAGCGCCAGCAGCGCCACCAGGATCGGGTACGACCGGGCCAGCCCGGCCACTGCGAGCAGCGAGGCGGCGGAGAGCAGGATGGCGGCCCGGGCGACCGGGGCCGAGCCGAAGCGCTCGACCAGGGCGCCGGAGGGCACCGAGGCGAGCGCGCTCACGCCGAAGTAGATCGAGACGGCCAGGCCCAGCCCGGCCGGGCTGAAGCGGAGTTCGTCAGCGAGCTGGACGGCGAGCCCACCGACCAGGAAGACGGGCAGGACGCACACGATCGTGGTGAGGGTGGCGCCCGCGCCGACCGTGACGGCGTGGCGGGACGCCGGAGGGGCGACTCGCGAAACTGTTTCAGTCATCGCGAGCACACCTTACGCCCGGACGTTTTGGCTGCTCATCGTGTCCGTCGACACACGGTCTGTGTCCGGTCTTCTGGCATCCTCCATCCGAACAGGCATTTCGCACTCGGCCGGTTTTTCATATGGTGTAAGTCCCCGGCGGCGGAGGTGGTTGTGCGCGACCCCTTGGCGGAACCTTCGGACCTGATCCGTAGCGTGTCTCGCGCGCTTCGAGTGCTCGAGTCGGTCGGCCGTGCGCCGAGAGGGCTCACCGTGAAGCAGATCGCCCGGCGCTGCGAGCTGACCGTCGCCACCACCTACCACCTGGTGCGCACGCTCGCGTACGAGGGCTACGTGATCCGGCGCGAGGACGGGACGTACATCGTGGGGTTGGAGGTGGCCGACCGCTACCGCGAGCTGGTCACCGCGTTCCGGGGGCCGCCGGCGGTGGGTGAGGCGCTGCGCCGCGCGGCGTCGGACACCGGCTGGAGCCACTACCTCGGCCGTTTCGTCGGCGGGCAGGTGGCGGTGACCGCGTCCGCCGAGGGGCCGCGCTCGCCCTACATGGAAGACCTGGTGCCGGGCTTCGACGAGGGCGCGCACGCCACCGCGCTGGGCAAGAGCCTGCTCGCCACGCTCACCACCGAACAGCGCTTCCGCTACCTGCGCGAGTACGGCATGCGCCCGTTCACCACCGCCACCCTCACCACTGTCGAGGCGTTCGAGGCGGACCTGGCCGCCGGTGACCGGCGCGGCATGCAGCTGGAGCTGGGGCAGTTCCGGCAGGGCGTGGCGTGCGCCGCGGTGCTCGTCAGCCCGGACAAGGACATCGAGCGCCGGGTGGTGCTGGCGTGCGCGCTGCCGGCCGGCGAGATGATGACATCGGCCCGGGTGGTCCGCGCCAAGCTCCTCACCGCCGCGCGCGCCATCGCCGACGGCATCGCCTCCGAGAACTGACTCGCCGCGCGCCGATCCCCGCCGGGACCGCTTCCGAGAACTGACGAGGGGCCGCCGACCTGGTGGGTCGGCGGCCCCTCGCGGGGCGGTCCAGCGCCGGACCGCCCCCGGGGTGGGTCAGCTACCGACCGGGCCGCCGTCGAGGCGCCAGGTGACCACCACGCCGGGCTTGGCGAAGTCGCCGTCCGGCCAGGTGGAGGCGGGGTTCTCCACCGACGCGCCGGAGACCTCGCCGGGGTGCTGCACGGCCACGAAGACCGAACGGTTGTCGCCGGTGATGAACGGGCCGCAGGTCTCCGCGCCGAGCGGCACGGTGAGGAACTGCTTCAGGTGGCCCCGCTCCGGACCCTCGACGGCGGTGGCGAACAGGCCGTCGTTGCTGCCCAGCGCGTTGCCGTCGGTCGAGATCCACAGGTTGCCGGTGGCGTCGAAGGCGACGTTGTCCGGGCAGGAGATCGGGGAGACCTTCGTCTTGTCGTACCCCGCGAAGTAGGTCGAGGCGTCGGCCGGGTCGCCGCAGACGATCGGCAGCGACCAGGCGAAGGTCTCGGCGGTGTTGTCGCCGCGGTCCTCGACCAGCTCCAGGATCTGCCCGTGCTTGTTGCTGTTGCGCGGGTTCGCCTCGTCGGCGGGCGCCTTGCCGGCCTTGCCGCGGTCGCTGTTGTTCGTCAGCGCCACGTAGACCTTGCCGGTGAGCAGGCTCGGCTCGACGTCCTCGGGCCGGTCCATCTTGGTGGCGCCGACCTTGTCCCCGGCCAGCCGGGTGAAGGTGAGCACGTCCGCGGCGGTCATGCCGTCGACGTACGAGCGGTTGCCGCTGACCAGCTTGATCCAGCGGCCCCGGCCGCCGAACCCACCGTCGGCCGGGAGCTTGCCGGAACCGTCGATCTCGGCGGCCGGGCTGTCGCCCTCGATCTTCGCGACGTAGAGCGTGCCCGACTCCAGCAGCGTCAGGTTGTGCCGCCGCGCCACCGAGGACTTCCCCGGCATGAACTTCTTGTCCGAGACGAACTTGTAGAGGTAGTCGAAGCGCTCGTCGTCGCCCATGTACGCGACCACCCGGCCGTTGCGCGCCACGATGACGTTCGCGCCCTCGTGCTTGAACCGGCCCAGCGCGGTGTGCTTGCGCGGCTTGGCCTGCGGGTCGAACGGGTCGATCTCGACGATCCAGCCGAACCGGTTCGCCTCGTTGGGGTGCTTGGCCAGGTCGAAGCGCTCGTCCGCCCGCTCCCACTTGCGGCTGCCGCTCGGGTGGCGCACGTCGGTCGGGATGCCGTACCGGGCCAGCTTCGGCTTCTGCTCCTCCGGCGCGCCGTCTCCGCCGACGAAGTACTGGTTGAAGTTCTCCTCGCCGGAGAGCACCGTGCCCCACGGGGTGACGCCACCGGCGCAGTTGTTGAGCGTGCCGATCACCGTCCGGCCCTTCGGGTCGGCGGCGGTACGCAGCCACGACGAGCCGGCGGCCGGGCCGGTCAGCTCGAACTTCGTCGCCAGCGCCGTGACCCGGCGGTTGTACTCCCGCCGGCCACGCCGTACCGGCTGCCACTGCCCGGTGTTCTCCACCCGCTCCAGCTCCACCACGGACATGCCGTGCGCGGCCATCGCCACCCGCAACTGCTCCACTGTGAGCGCGTCCTGGCTGGTGAAGCCGGGGAACATGAGGTCCTCGTTGGTGTACTCGTGGTTCACCACGAGCAGCGCGCGCCGACGGTCGATCGGGAGCACCCCGACGAAGTCGTTGTTGTAGCCGAACTGCTTGGACTGGGCGGCGGCGGTCTGCCGGCCGAGGCTGAACGCGGGCGCGCCGGGCACGACCTCGTCACCCCAGCGGATCACCACGGAGTGGTCGTACCCGTTGGGGACCACGAGGGTGTCGAGCTTGTTCGGCGGGATCGGCTTGAACGTCAACGCGCCGCTACCAGGGCGGCCCGCGCCGGCGGGCGAGACCTCGCCGCCGCCGGGCACGGGCGGGGCGGCGGGTGCGGCGGCGGCCGGCGCGGCGCCGGCGAGCGCGCCCGCGGCGGCGCCGCCGAAGCCGAGCACCAGCGCGCCGACCGCGCCGGCCCGGACCACGCCGCGCCGGGAGATCTCGGTGTCGACCACGTCGCCGAAGTACGGGTTGTCGGTCGGGTTCGGCACCGGGTGGTCACACGCGTTGCCGCACCGGTACAGACAGGTCATCGCGTCACGGCTGCCGTGGCGGGTGCCACCCAGCAGCGGAAGCAGGCGAGGCCGGTCGCTCATGAGGTGGAGCCTCCTGATCTCAACGTCGGAAGGCGCGCGGGCGAGACGGCCCGGGCGCTCACCCGCCGGACGCTGCCAGGGCACGGTGAGCGGGGATCGGCCCGGACCTGAACCGGACGTGAACAGCTCCGCGTTGACCTGCGGATGAACCGTTCGGCGTCACGGCACGTATGGAAGGGCGAACGCATCGCCGGTTTCCCCGCCGCCGGAAGCGAGGTACCGCCATCAGCGACCACGACGCCCAACTGCTGCGCGCGCTGCACGACGAGCATGCCGACGCGTTGTACGCGCACGCCCTGCGGCTGGTCAACGGCGATCGGCCCCGGGCCGAGGACCTGGTGCAGGAGACGCTCCTGCGCGCCTGGCGGCACCCCGAGTCGTTGGACCCGCGACGCGGCTCGGTACGCGCCTGGCTGTTCACCACCGCGCGGAACCTGGCGATCGACGCCTGGCGGCGGCGCTCGGCCCGCGTCGGCGAGGTCTACACGGACGAACTGCCCGAGACCGCCGAGACGGTCGACGAGACGGAGCGCGCGGTGGAGGCGTGGACCGTGGCCGAGGCGCTCAACCGGCTCAGCCCGACCCACCGGGAGGTGCTCGTCGAGTGCTTCTACCAGGGACGTTCGGTGGCGGAGGCGGCGGCACGGCTGGGCGTACCGCCGGGGACGGTGAAGTCGCGTACCCACTACGCGCTGCGCTCACTACGGTTGGCGCTGGCCGAGATGGGGGTGACCGGGTGACACGCTGCGAGTTCGCGCACGACGACGGGGCGTACGTGCTCGGTGCCCTCGCCCCGGCGGACCGGGTCGCCTACGAGCGGCACCTGGCCGGGTGCGCGCAGTGCCGGGAGGCGGTGGCCGAGATCGCCGTGCTGCCCGGCCTGCTGGGGCGGCTCGACCCGGCCGGGCTGGAGCAGTTCCTGGAGGTCGGGCCGGAGACGTCGCGGGTGCCCGCGCTGCTCGACGCCGCGCGCGAGCGCAAGCGCCGCGAGCGGTCCCGCTCCCGCCGACGGTACGCGCTGACAGCGCTCGCCGCCGCCGCGCTCGCGGTGCTGGCGGGCGTCGGGGTGGGACTCGTGCAGTCGCCGGCCGAGCCGTCGAAGCCGCCGGTGGCGCTGGCCTCGATGCGGCCGGTGGCCGGGACGGTGCCGGTGCACGCCGAGGTGGGGCTGACCGAGACGCCGTGGGGCACCGAGGTCACCATGCACTGCGGGTACGACAGGCGGGCCGGGCACCGGGAGGCGTACACGTTCCGGCTGGTGGCGCACGGCCCGGACGGCGCGACGGAGCAGATCGGCTCGTGGCTCGCCGCCCCCGGTGACGACCTGCGCTTCTCCGGCGTCACCCGCTTCACCAAGGGCGAGCTGGTCCGCCTGGAGCTGCTCCGAGGAACAAACGCCCCCGTCCTGGCCTACGACCTGCGCTGACCCTGCCCGCCCGCTCTCCCCGTTGATCTTGCACTTGTGGCCCTCGGTGCGGGTGGTTCGCCCCTTTCGCCGGGGCGGTAAGTGCAAGATCAGCGGGACGGGGTGGGGGTGGGGGTGGGGGTGGGGGTGGGGGCGGTCGGGATGCGGGCGGCCTGGCGGGTGCGGTGGGAGTGGCGCAGGGCGTCGGCGGTGAAGACCACCAGGGCGAGCCAGACCAGGGCGAAACCGGCCAGCCGGGCCGGCGGCATCGGCTCGTGGAAGATCAGCACGCCGCAGCCGAGCTGGAGGATCGGCGCGAGGTACTGCAGCATGCCGACAGTGGACAGCGGCAGCCGGTTCGCCGCCCCGGCGAACAGCAGCAGCGGGATCGCGGTGGCGGCCCCGGCCAGCACCAGCAGTGCGGTGTGCCCGGCCGAGATGTGCCCGAACGTCGAGTCGCCGCGCGCCGACAGCCACCCCAGGTACGCCAGTGCGGGCAGCGCCAGCACCGCCGACTCGACGAACAGCCCTTCCGTGGCGGGCAGCGCGAGCTGCTTCTTGACCAGCCCGTACCCGGCGAAGCTGAACGCCAGGGTGAGCGCCAGCCAGGGCAGGCGGCCGTAGTCGACGGTGAGCACCGCGACCGCGAGCGCACCCACGCCGAGCGCCGCCCACTGGGCGCGGCGCAGCCGTTCCCGCAGCACCAGGACGCCGAACAGCACCGACACCAGCGGGTTGATGAAGTAACCGAGCGCCGTCTCCACCACCCGGTCGGAGTTCACGCCGTAGATGTACGTGCCCCAGTTGACCGCGATCAGCGCGGCGGCGAGCCCGATGCCGGCGAGCGCCCGGGGTCGCCGGGCCAGCTTGCGCAGGAAGCCGGCGTGCCGCGTGGCGGCCAGCAGCAACGCCACGAACGCCACCGACCAGAGGATCCGGTGCGCGAGGATCTCCACCGGCCCGGCCGGGCGCAGCAGCTTCAGGTAGATCGGGAAGAAACCCCAGATCAGGTACGCGCCGACGCCGTACAGGTAGCCGAGCCGGAGCTGGTTCACCGCTCCACCGTAAGTGGTGGATCCTTATCTTGGTCCTTATCGGTGACCGGCGTCACCCGCTGATCCAGCTCCATCCACCGATCCGCTGCGACCGGCTTGAAGCCGATCTTCGCGTAGACCCCGTGCGCGTCGAGCGTGGCCAGCAGGATCCGGCGTACGCCCAGCTCGTTCAGGTGGTCGCGGACCGCGCCGGCCAGCCAGGTGCCCAGCCCGCTACCCCGCTCGGCCGGGTCCACGTACACGTCGCACAGCCAGGCGAACGTGGCCCCGTCGGTGACCACCCGGGCGACAGCGACCTGCCGTCCGTCACCCGGCCGGTAGACGCCGAAGCCGATCGAGCCGGTGAACGCGCGCGCCACCGTCTCCCGCTCCCGCCCCAGCGCCCAGTACGCGTCGGTGGAGAGCCAGACGTGCACCCGGTCCAGGTCGATCCGATCCGGGTCGGTGCTGATCACGTAGCCGTCCGCGCGGGTCAGGGTGAACACCCGGCCGAGGCTAGTACCCCCGGCCGGGGCCCTCGCCAGCCAATTCCCTGCTGCTGGCCTGGTGGTCCCGGCCGGCCGCGAAGGCGGCCGGCCGGGTCCGGTGTCAGTCGCGGTCGAGGACGGCGCCGAGGATCCAGGTGACGATGCCGACGAAGAGCGCGCCCAGCACCGCCTCCGGCCAGAACCCGTCCACGTGGAAGGGCAGTCCGGCCTCACCGGCGATCCAGCTGGTGAGCAGGAAGAGCAGGCCGTTCACCACGAGCGCGATCAGGCCGAGGGTCAGCAGGTAGAAGCCGCACCCCACGGTCTTGATGATCGGCTGGAGCACCGCGTTCACCACACCGAAGATGACCGCGACGAGCACCAGCGTGATCACCGTCTCGGTGGCCGAGTCGGAGTCGAGCGAGATGCCCGGGATGAGCAGGGTGGCGAGCCAGAACGCCACCGCCGTCGAACCCACGCGAATCAGAAGACCCTTCAGGAAATCCATGGCCGGGATCGTGCCACGGCCGTACCACCAGGGGAAGGCTCGACCTGGTACGCGGCGGTGCGGCTCGTCAGTGCCGGGCCGGGCGACCGACCAGTTGCGACTCGACAGGTGTGGGCGAGAGCAGCGCCCAGCGCAGGGCCCGCCGGTTGACCACAGCCACCATGTCGTCGCGGATCCGGGTGAGCCACTCGGCGGAACCGCCCAGGCCCAGCGCCGCGCCCGCCAGCGCGGCCTCGTCCGGGTCGAGCGGCTGGAGGATCGCCAGGTCGGCGCGGGCCAGCGCGGGCGTGTCGGCCGAGGTCAGCTCGTCGCGGACCACCAGCACCGACTGCCAGGCGGCTGCCGGTCCGGCCTCCGGCGGCACCGGGCCGGCGTCCACCACCACCAGCAGCGGGTGCAGCGGCGAGCCGGGCGCGCCACCGGCCGGACGGCCCGGCGGGAGCAGCGGTACGCCGCCGCCGACCGTCCCGACACCCCGCACGAACGGCTCCCAGAAGCGGGGGCGGCCGGTCTGCACCACCACGCGCGCGCCGAGCGCCAGCGCCCGCAGCACGAGCAGTTGCGCCGCGGGCACGCCGCCCACGAGCAGCACCCGGGTCGTGGCCGGGCGGAACAGGCGGACGGTGAGTGCGGCGCCGTGCCGGTTCGCGCCCACCATCAGGCCGGCGGTGGCCGAGGGCAGGTCCAGCGCGGGCGGAGGCGACCCGGCCGGGGACGCGGCACCGCCGGTCACCGCCAACGGCAGCGTGGCGGCCAGCCCGGCGAGGTGCTCACCGTCGAGCCGGCGCAACTCGCCGCCGACGTCACCGGCGATCCGGCGCAGCGTGCGTTCCGCCGTCGACAGCCCGGCCGCGCTCCCGGCCGCCACCCGTACCGCCAGCTCGGCCGGGACCGGCGCGGTGCCGGTGCGCGGACCGGCTGTGAGCGCGACTGTGGTGGCGGTCGCGGGCAGTGCGAGCAGGCGGCCCACCAGCCCTCGGGCCGCCTCGCCACGCGGATCCGGCCACCGGCGCAGTCGCCAGGTGGCCTGCGTCAAGCCACCGACAGTGAGCAGCGGCCAGGTCTCCCGTACCGGGGCGCCGGGTTCGTGGTGGGCAAGTTCGGCGATCACCCGCAGCGCCGCGTCGCCGCCCAGCGGCCGGGCGGTGAGCGGGCCGAGCCGGCGGACGAGTCGCCGCAGGGTGCCGGACAGTGCCCGCAACAGGTCCTCGTCCGGCCAGCCGTCTGCGCGCAGCACCTGGACGACCAGCACCACCCGTGCCCGCGCGGCCACCCGCCCGTCGGTGAGCTGGCGGTACGACGTCCCGGCCGGACCGCCGGCAACCGCGGGCACCGGTGCGGGCGACGAGGAGAACACCAGTTGCAGCCGGATCGCGGGGGCGTCCGGACCGGCCGGGGGAAGCAGGTCGAACGGCGTGGGCAGCTCGTGCGCGTGGTCGCCGAGCAGGTCGTCCGGGTCGCCCAGCTCCAGGAGGGCGGTCAGCCCGGCGGCGTCGTGCAGCACGGCCGCCCCGCCGGACGCCTCGGTCGCGCCGACCACCGAGCCCGGCCGGAGCAGCCCCAGCAGCGCCGCCGGATCGGCCGCCGGTGGCAGGGCGCGCCGCCGCGTCACGTACGCGGCAGCGGTGACGAGCCACTCGTGCAGCCAGCGGCCGCGCACCCGGACCCACGCGGCCGGCAGCAGCAGGGCCGCCGACAGCAGCGCGACGGCCGTCGGCACGACACCCCGCCCGGCGGCTGCGACCAGCACCGCCGCCGCGACCTGGGTGGCCACGATCTGGCCGGCGCGCAGGCGAGCGGTCGGACGACTCGTCCACTGTGACGTGCGGACCGGGACGGACGCGGGCCGCTCGGACGTGCTCGCGGTCACCGCACCTCCTCGCCGGGTCTCCGCGTGACGCTGCCGTGGCTCATCGTAGTGGGCGGGTTGTCCACAGGGGAGCCCGAGGGGGTAGCAGAACCGGAGTCGGGCGGCTACCGTCAGCGACGAAATCGTCGAGTTGCGTGTCCGCCGCCACCGGGCTTCCCCCTCCACCGGCCCCGGACCCCCGCCGACGAGTCCACGGTGGTCACACGGTGGCCAGCCACGACCGAGGAGACGAGGTGACGTCCGGGATGTCCCAGACCCAGGCAGAAGCCGCGGTGATGCAGCAGACCGCCGCGAAGTTCGAGCAGGTCGACCAGTCGCTCCAGACCATGCTCAGCGGCCTGATGGCCGAGCTGGAGGTGTTGCAGCAGGCCTGGCGGGGTGCCGGTGGGCGATCGTTCGCGCAGGTCAAGCAGCAGTGGGCGCAGGACCAGGCAGCCCTTCAGCGGGCGCTGCGCGAGACCGCGACCGCGATCCGCAGCGCCGGCCGCCACTACGACGTCGCCGACACCGAGGCCGCCGGCCGGGTGGCGGGCACCAACCGCGGCATCCAGCTGCCGCTCTGACAACCGGAAGGATCGAATCCATGGAGCACGGTGTGCTGGTCGTCAACTTCGCCGCCCTGCAACAGGCGGGCGCCGACATCCAACGGGCGCTGTCCACGCTGGAGAGTCAGCTCGGTCAGCTCGAACGCGACGCCGCCCCACTGGTGGCGAGCTGGAACGGCGAGGCCCGCGAGGCGTACGAGGTGCGGCAGTCCCGGTGGCGGGCCGCCTCGCAGGACCTCCAGGCGATGCTGCGTGACATCAAGCTCGCCGTCGAGGACTCCGCGACCGACTACCTCGACACCGAGAAGCGCAACGCCAACCTGTTCCAGTGAACCGACGCCGCGCGGCCCGGGCAGGTGACCCGGGCCGCGCGGCTTCGCGCGTGGCCGGCGATCAGCTCGGAACTGCCGGGTCCGCCGCCCGCCAGCGCCTGCGTGCGCCGCGCGGCAGCACCAGGGCGAGCGCCGCCACCAGTGCCACCGCCCCGCCCGCGACGGCGGCGGCCAGCAGCGCCCGGTCCCGGGCCGTGTCCCGGCGGGACTGGCGGGCCAGTGCGGCCGGATCGGGCCGCTCGGCGGGAAGCGCCGCCCCCGGCCGGGTGCGGGAATCGGTCGCGCCGGCCGACTCGGTCACCGCCCGGTACGGGTTGAGCACCCCCGCGCCGTAGCCCGCGTCCCGCCCGGGCGCCGGGTCGGCGGCGGCCACGATCAGGCCGGCCACCTCGGCCGCGCTCAGCCGGGGCCGGTACTGGCGCAGCAACGCGGCAGTACCCGCCACGAACGGAGTGGCGTAGCTGGTCCCCTCCGCCCGCTGGTGGCCCGACCTGGGCGCCGCCATCAGCACCTCGCTACCAGGGGCGACCACGTCCACGTACGAGCCGGTCTGGGAGAACGCCGAGCGTGTCCCGTCCCGCCCGATCGCGCCGACGCCGAGCACCCCGTCGTACGCCGCCGGGTAGGGCCGGGGATCCCCGTTGTCGTGCAGGTTGCCGGCGGCGGCCACCACCACCACGTCCCGCCGCACCGCGTAGGCGACGGCGGCGCGTACGGCCGGGTCGTCCGCGTACAGCACGACCGAGAGGTTGAGCACGTCGGCGTCGTGGTCCACGGCCCAGCGGATGGCCCGGGCGAACCCGGCCGCGTCGACGGTACGCCCCGACTCCCGCCCGTCGACCACCTGCTGCTCGCTCACCCGTACCGGCAGGATGCGTGCGTCCGGCGCGAGGCCGCGGAACGCGACGCCGGGCTGCGGCGCGGCGGCGATGATGCTCGCCACCCCGGTGCCGTGCCCGGCGCAGTCCCGGGTGCCGTCCCCGCTCCGATCGAGGAAGTCGGCGCCGTCGAGGACGCGACCGGCCAGCTGCGGGTGGGACCGGTCCACTCCCGAGTCGACGACCGCGACCACGACCCCGGCCCCCGTTGCGAGGGGGGTGAGCCGTTCCGGGGCGTACCGCTGCTGCGGCCACGGCTGGTCCGCCACCGGGCGGGCCGGCGCGGGCGGCGAGGCGCAGCCGGCGGGTGCGCGAGCCGTCGCCGGAGCGGCCGGAACCCCGGCGACGAGGAGCGTCGCCAGGGCGGCCACGACGGGGTACGCGACTGGCCGAGACATCGACGACCTCCGTAACGTGTCGGCTCCGGAACGGGATGTTAGCGGCTCACTCACGTCGGGGCCGACCGTCGATGGCCAGAAGTCCTGATCTTGCTGCCACCTTGTAGGTTGTATGCGATGCCTGTGGCCTGTTCGCGGAAGGAGAGGTGGCCGTGACCGGATGGGAGCCGGCCACCGAGGCCGAGGTGGCGATGCGGGACGCGCTGCGCGCGCAGGACCAGCAGCAGTACTTCCGTGCGCTGACCCGCGTCGATCTCTTGCTTCCGGTCGCGAACGGACCGACCGCCGGGTGGGGCACCTGGACCTCCGGGGGGCGCACCCACGTGCTGGCCTTCACCTCCGTCGCCGCGCTGCGTGCGAGCCTGGGGGAGAACGCGGGCCCCACCCGCCGCGTCCCCTACCCGGACCTGGCGGCCGGCTGGCCGAACCCCGAGTGGTGGCTGGCGGTCAACCCCGGGCTGCCGATCGAGGGCTACCTGCCCGCCTGGTACGTGGCTCAGCTCTCCCGGGGCGACGTCCGGCTGCCCGGACGCACGATGGGCGCCCGGGCCCGGCTGGAACGAGTGGAGAACGCCACCCGGGGAGCCCGGAACACGGTGCCCGAGGCCGCGCCCCGCCCGCCCGCCGTTCCCGTCCCGCCGGCCGCCGTCACCCCTGCTCGGGTGCCCCCTGCCGTCGTCCCGCCGGCCGCTGCTCCGCCTCCGGTCGTGCCGCCACCCGCGGTGCCGCCTCCGGCCGTGCCACCCCTTGCTGGTGCTGGTGCTGGTGCGCCGGGCCGGGACGAGCGGCTGATGGAGACCGACGAGCCGGCCACGGTGCCGATGCGGGCCGCCTCGGTCCTGGGACGGCGACTGCCCACCGTGCCGCCGCGCCGCCGAGCGGCGGACAGCGACGTCCCGAGCCGGACCACTTCCGGCGCCGAGGCGGATACGGACGCCCTCGACGGCTGGCTCACCGACCTGCGCCGTCGCCCGGACGAGCCGGACCCCTTCGCCGCCGCCCCGGCTGCACCCGCCGACGAGCCGCCGGCCGCCTCCGCTCCGCCGCCGGCCCGCTCCTTCTTCGAGCCCTCGTCCGGTGGCCGCTCGGCCCGGCGCCCGTCGCCGCTGGACCCGTCGCGCCGGGCCGGCGACCGGGCCACCCCACCGACCCGGTTCGCCGGCGGGCAGCCGTTCCCGCGCCGACGGCCGCTGAACGAGCCGGTACGCGAGGGTCCGACCCACGCGTTCGCGGCGCGGCCGGACGAGCCGCCAGTGCCCCGGCCGGACGAGGCGACGCAGGCGTTCCGGCCGACCCGCCCGCCCGAGGACGCCACCGAGGCGCTGCCCCGCCGTCACGCCGGACCGGCAGACGCCGGAACGGCTGCGGCGACGCACGCCGGACCGGCCGTGGCAGCCCACGCCGGACCGGCCACTGCTGACGGATGGAGGGCCGCGCCGGGCGGCACCGAGGACGAGACCACGCGGTGGGAGACGATCGACGAGCCGGCGGAGGAACTGCCTCCGTCGATCGCCGAACCGGTCTCCGCGCCGCCCGCGCCGCGCCGCGACTTCACACCCATCGTCATCGAGGGCACCGTCATCGAGGCCCGCGACCTGACCGAGCCCGCGCCGCTCTGGTCCGCGCAGCCGGCCGGTCCGGTACGCGCGGAACCGGCCGAGGGCGCGGCCACGCCCTGGGCCGGAACCACCGACCCGACGATGCCGCTCTCCGTGGACCCGCCGGTCGCAGACGACACGGTGAACCTCACCGAGCCGACGCCGGCCCGTACCGGGGCCACCGCCGCGACGGACCGGAGTACGCCACCCGACGAGCCGACCGTGTCGCTCGCGTCGGAGTCCGAGCCCACGACGTCGCTGTTCGAGCCGCCGCCCCCGGCAGGCGAGGCCACCGCGCCGCTGTTCGCGTCGTCGTCGGCGTCGTCGGCCGAGCCGACGGTCTCGCTGTTCGATCGGGTTTCGACCGAGTCGACCGCGCCGCTGGCCGGTCCGGATGGGGCCGAGCCGACGGTCTCGCTGTTCGATCCGGCCCCGACCGAGCAGACCGCCCCGCTGTTCGACCGGGCACCGGCGGAGCCGACCGTGTCGTTGTTCGATCCGGTGCCGTCCGAGTCGACGACGTCGCTGTCGGACCCCGCGCCGGACGACCCCACTGCGCCACTGACCAGCCCGCCGGCCGAGCCGACCGCGTCGCTGTCCGACCCCGTGCCGGCGGAACAGCCGACCGTGTCCCTCTTCGAGCCGGCGACCGGCGACGAACCGGTCACCACGTCGCTGTTCGCGCCCGGTGAGCCGACCGTGGCGCTGTCCACGCAGGCGCCGGACACGGCGGGGCCCGCGGCCTCCGAAACGACTGACGATCAGCCGTCAGGCGACGGATCGGCCGCCGAGTTCGTACCGGCGAACGACGTCGAGGAGGACCTGCTGGCCGCCGCGGGCAGCGGCAGCACCGACGGCTTCCTCACCACCCTGCTGCTGGCCCGGGTGCTGCTGCCGGTCGCGCCCGACTCGGCCACCGGCAGCCGGCCGGGTGACCCCGGCTTCGTCTGGCACGCCGACCAGGTCGACGGCGGGAGGTGCGTCTCGGTCTACACCTCGCCGGAACGCCTGGCCGAGCACACCGAGGGCCGGATCGAGACGGTACGGGTCAAGTTCGTCCAGCTCATCCGCAGGTGGCCGGACGTGGCGTGGTCGTTCCGGGTCAACCCGGGCAGCCCGGTCGGCGCGACGTACCCGGGGGAGCAGGTCCTCGCGCTCGCCAACTGGGCGGCCGAGGTGGGCCTCGGCGACGACCCGGAGCCGGCCGCCGCGCCGCAGTCGGCGGAGCGGCAGCGTCCGGAGGCGCCCACGACCACTGCGGACCGGCCGGTGACCATGCAGAAGGCGATCGCGGCGAGCCAGCTCGCGTACTACCTGGAGCGTGGCTACGACCGGGTCTCCGGATTCGTGCACCGGGCCGGGGAACTGGCACACCTGCGTACCCCGGCGGAGCTGTACCGCGCGCTCGGCCTCGGCCACCCCGGTTCGCCGTTCTCCCCGGACGACGACGAGATCTACCTGCTGCGCTGGCCCGCCTACCGGCCGAGCCTCTACCGGATCCCGTACGGCGGCCCGAACGAGGCGGCGATGCGGGCGATGGAGGGCTGGGTGATCGAGCGGTCCCCGTTCCGCGGCAACGGCTTCGCGCCGGGGGAGAGCAGCGACGTGATCGCCGAGTTCAAGGTGGACAGCGCCCGGCTCCCCCACGGCGCCGAGCTGTGGCGGGTCGGCGCGGACGGTGACAGCAGGCTGGTCGCGGTCCTGGACACCGACGAGCTGCTGTGGCGGAAGGCGGGCGAGGCGTGAGCCGGGACGGCTACGTGGCCCGCTGGCGGGGGCGGGAGTACCAGGCCAGCCCCGACGGCGACGACATCCGTCTGTACCAGCCCGGCCCGGACGAGGGATTCACCGAGGTGCGCCCCGGCCGGTACGTCCGGGTGGTGCCGGCCGCCGAGGTCGACGATCTGGCGTACGTGCGGACCACCTGCACCTGGCAGGGCCAGCCGTTCATCGTGCTGGCCGAGCACGAGGGCTGGCTGCGGCTGGAGTACACCGGCGGGCGCTGGCCGGTGGCCGAGGCGATGGGGCTGGAGGCGTTCGACTTCGGCGTCTATCAGGGCTGGGCGCCGGCGGCCGAGGTGGCCGACCTGGGCGAGCAGCGGGTCTGAGTCAGGACTTCGCCCAGCGCAGGATCTCGCCGAGCACCACGTCCCGGGCCTCCACGTGCGGGAAGTGGCCCACGTCGTCGAGCAGCCGCCACTCGTACGGGGCGGTGACGTAGCGGCCGGAGCCCTGGGCGGTACGGGGGAGCGAGGCCCGGTCGAGCGCGCCGTGCAGTTGCAGGGTCGGCGTGACCAGCGGCTTCTGCATCAGCTTCACGAAGCGGTAGCCGTGCAGCCGCAGCACGGAGCGGAACGCCCAGCGGTAGCCCTCCATCGCGCAGAACGCGGCCTGCGGGATCTGCATCGCCACCCGGCAGCAGTGGGCGTAGTCGGCGAAGTCCGGGCCGGACACCCAGCGCGGGCCACCCCACCGGCGCAGGATCTCCTCCACCTCGGCGGCACCGTCGCGGGCCAGTACGTGCTCGTAGCGGGGGAGCTGGAACTTCAGCGTCGCGGTGGCCGAGGTGAACTGGCCGCGCGGGTCGGCGAAGATGGCCGCCCGCAGCCGCAGCGGATGCGGCGCGCCGAGCACCACGAGCCGCCGGACCAGGGTCGGGTGGAAGGAGGCGGCGGTCCAGCCGATGAGCCCGCCCGCGCCGGTGCCGACCACGGTGGCCGACCGCTCACCGAGTGCCCGGATCAGGCCGGCGACGTCGGCGGCGAGCGTGTAGCCGTCGTACCCCCGGGGTGGCTTGTCGCTCGCACCGTAACCGCGCAGGTCGACAGCGACCGCGCGGAAGCCCGCGTCGGCGACCGCCGGCAGCATCTCGCGCCAGGCGTACCAGTATTCGGGGAAGCCGTGCAGGAAGAGCACCATCGGGCCGGTGCCCGCCTCGACGACGTGGAACCGGCTGCCGTTGGCGCCGACGAACCGGTGCGTCCACGGCCCTTCGGGCAGGACGCAGGACTCGTCGACGGGTCCGCCGCGCTGGTCGGTCATGGGGCACAGCCTAGGGCCGCCGGTCACCCACCGGCCCCGCAGGTGACCAGGATCAGGGATTTCTCCGGGCGGTCACCCGGAACCGCATCCCCGGCCGTCCACCGGGTGCGTGAGGGCATCGATACCGCCTGTCACTCCTCGATGATCCGCATCGGGATGCCGGGTCCGCAGTCGACGGAGCGGTCCCGCGCGGTGAGCCGCAGCGTGACCAGGTCGCCCTTGCGCAGCTCGCCGGCGTTCGGGCCGTACACCGCGTACTCCGTGCCGTTCTCGTCCATCAGCCCGTAGCACGGCCCGGGACCGCCCCGGGTGATCCAGCCGGCGATGACGCCCGTGGGCCGGTTGTCGGTCGGTCTCTTCGGCGGGCCGGCGGGCCGGCGCAGCGTCGGCAGGTCGGTGGCGGACAGCGGCGTGGGGCGGCCGGCGGGTGAGGCGGGGCCGCTCGCGGCCGGCTGGTGGTCGTCGGACACGGATCCTCCGTCTCGGCCGCGCCGGCGATCAGCGCCATCGCGGAGCGGCCGGCAGCGTGGTGCGGGTGTCGAACGGATGGGACGCGGGTGGGGTACGCCGGGTTCCCCGGAAAGGGCGATGCCCGGGCGGGTGAACCGCCCGGGCATCGCGTGGTGCGTCGATCAGTGGATCAGGAGAAGCGGACCTTCACCGAGGTGCCGTTCTGCTCCAGAACCTTGATCTTGGTGCCGGTGGCCGGGAGCTTGACGCCGTGGTTCGGCAGCTCCGGGTACCAGTACTGCTTGGTGTCGTCGAACAGCGGCTGCGCCGCCTGGCCGCGGATGTACTGCGGCTGGCTGTTGAGGTGCAGCGTGAACGAGTCGGCCTTCTTCAGGCTGAACGGCGCGTCGTAGACCTGGACGCGGGCCCGCCAGGGCTGCCCGGTCAGGTTGTAGATCGGCCGCGGGTGCGCGTCGATGATCATGTTCCGACCCTCACCCGGGTGCGCGAACGTGTCGTTGTCCGCGAACCGGAGGTTCCAGTAGGAGATCAGCAGACCCTCCTGGTACGCGTAGTGGTCCACGTAGTCCGGGCGGGTGTTCGCGTAGCCGAAGAAGTACGGGCCGGTCTTGAGGTACTTGTCGTACGAGACGTACGACCGGTTGCCGGCGATGTAGTAGTTGTCGAACTTACGGGTGTAGGTCTCCTCGACGATGCTGAAGCCGCTGAGGGTCCAGCCGTTCGCACCGGCCTCGGCGCCGTCGGTGAGCACCGTCTGGCCGTCGGCGGTCACGGTGATCGCGTCACCGTAGAAGCCGCCCTCGGAGACACCGCCGTCCGTCTGGTAGCGGAGCCGGAACTGCACGACGTTGCCGGCGACCGCGTCCATCGGGATGTTGACGTCGACCCACTGGTCGTTGCTGGAGCCGTCCAGGGCGTAGCGCCCGGGGGAGATCTCCTTCAGCGGGGTGCCGTTGGCCGTACCGGCCAGCGAGGTCCAGGTCTGGCCACCGTCGGTGGACGCCTCGAAGAACAGGTAGTCGTAGTCCGCCTCGATGCTGTAGCGACCCTTCATCGACAGCGCGGCGCTGGTCTTCCCGGTGAGGTCGACAGTGCGCGTCATCGTGTTGTTCAGGTCGTCGTCGTTGCCCGAGAAGAACTGCTTCGTACCCTCGAACGGCTTGCCGTTCTGGAACGTGTACTCCCGCTGCGGCAGCACCACCACGGCGGCCTGGGCCTTGTTGGAGTTGTACTCCTGCGGGCCCAGCTCCAGGGTGCGCTTCTGCCCGGCCACGACGACCTCGTAGTCGAGCCAGCCGAGCTGGAGCTTGTTCCAGGCGCCGAGGTCGCCACCGCGCTCGCCGATGCCGCCGTCGTTCTTGGCGCCGAGCCGGCTCTGGGCCATCAGGGTCCAGTGCTCGTTGTTGTTGTCCCCGCCGCTGACCACGTTGTAGTCGTCCGGCAGACCGAGGTCGTGGCCGTACTCGTGGTAGAAGACGCTCCGGCCACCGTTCTCCGGCTGGATCGTGTAGTCACCGATCCAGACGCCGGTGTTGCCGATCTGGGTGCCGCCGGCCGGGAAGTTCTCCGGGCCGGTGTTGCCCTGGTCGCTGGCGAAGGCGTACCACCGGTGGCTCCAGATGGCGTCCTCACCCTGGTACGGGTCACCGTCGGCCTGGTCGCCGCCGGCGTGGACGATCTGGAAGTGGTCGATGTAGCCGTCCGGCTCGTTGAAGTTGCCGTCGCCGTCGAAGTCGTACCGGTCCCACTCGTCCATCGCCTTGACGTCCGCGGCGATCTCCGCGTCGGAGCGGCCCTGCGCCTTCTGGTCGGCGACCCACTGGTTGGCGGCGTCGCGGACCAGCGCCCAGGTGTTGGTGCAGACGTTCGAGGCGCACGGGTAGCCGTCGGAACGGCCGTAGCGGGCCTCGTTGTACCGCACCCGCACCCAGTTGGTGACCTCGCCGTCGACGCTGTACCGACCCGAGGACTGGGCCTCGTAGTACTGCTTCACCGACTCGTCACCGGGGGCGGTGCCGAAGTACAGCTTCCGGAAGTGGTCGGCGCTGTAGTCGGCCTGCCACACGGTGGAGTTGTCCACCGCCCGGTTGGGCTCCGGGATCTGGTTGACGCGCGGACCGTCGAACCGGGACGGGCCCGGGGTGTCCGGGTCGGTGTCCTGGTCCGGGTAGTTCGGGTGCCGCTCGTCGCCGAACTCCGCGAGGATGACGAAGATCTTGTCGGTCCGCTCGCGGGAGAGTTCGACGTACTGGTCCTTGGTCGGACCCTTGCCGGCCTTGGTGCTCTTGGCGGACCTGCCCGCCGCGGCACCTTCGGCAGCCCGCTCGCCGACCTTGACGACCGTGCTGCCGTTGATCTTCTGGGCCTTCGCCCTGCCGGACAGGACCTCGCTGAGGCCCTCCTGGCGCAGCGCGCGCCGCTTCTCCTCGAGCGGGTTGGGCAGGTCGTGCTCAGCCTGCGCAGGCTCGGCCACCGACGGGGCGGCGGCCGGCAACTTCGGCGTCGGCGCGGCGCTGGCGGACGTGCCTGCCACCAGTCCCGTCGCGGTCAGCGAAAGCCCGAGCAGACCCACTGCGACTTTGCGCACGTGGTACCTCCGGTGTGAGGGAACCGGCCCAACTGGGGGTACGGGCCGGTGGAACGTCCCACTAGTGGGACCAAGGGTGAACATAGACACTGCTGCGACTGGTGGGAAGATGTGTGCGTCGATTTGTAGCAACTTTTTGTTGGGGATGCTTTTCACCGTCACACGCCGGCCTGTCACCGAGCCGTTGACCAGCAGCGATGCCTGGATTATGGATTGCAGTGACAGTCATGGATTAAGCGGTAACGCGGAAGGGTCGGGAGCGCGAGCGCTCCCGACCCTTCCCCCATCGAGCCTGTCAGCTCATTTTTCGGTCATTCCGGTTCCGGTTTGAACGTGCGGTTCAGCTCCGCGGCGGAACCACGTACACAGTGGCGTACGAGTTGTCCTTGGCGGCCCGCTTGATGATGATCGAGACGCCGTACTGGACGCCCGCGTCACCCGGGTTGCCGGTGCCGAGCACGATCGCCCCGCCACCCAGCGTCGAACCGTAGTAGTCCGTCGCCGGGGTGCCGTCCGGGTTCACCACCCGGGTCGTGTACTGCTGGTTGCCCCGCGACGGGACGACCACCGAGGCGTCGTTGTCCCGCGCGTACGCGGCGCCGTCACGGATCTCGATGCCCGGGTACCAGCCCTTGGCGTCGGTGAAGCCGCGCACCGGAGCCTGCGGGCCGAACTTCGTGCAGTACTCGCTGTACGGCTCGTCCGCCGCCTCCAGGCACTCCTTGAACGGGTACGTCGGCTTCAGGCCGAACGCGGCGTTGGAGGACTGCGGCCGGCTGGGCAGGTTCTTCAGCACCGACGGGTCCTTCTCGGCCGCGACGCCCTTGCGGCGCAGCGGGTCGTTGTGCGAGTCGACGATCAGCAGACCGCCCTTGGCGCCGTAGCTGGGCAGCGCGGTCATCTGCGCGGTGACGTGGTTGACGTCGCCGAGCTGGGTGTCCCGGTACCAGACCAGCATGCCCGGCGCGTTGTACGCGATCCGGTCGACCTTCCACGCCTCGTGCGAGTAGACGGTGTCGTAGGTGTACTTCAGGCCCTTGTCGAAGCCGTCGAAGTTACGCCACTCGGCCAGGTAGTAGTGCGACTTCACCTGGGTGCCCGAGTCGATGTACCAACCCGCGCCGCTGGTGTCGGTGAAGGTGCCACCGGTCTGGGTCCAGCCCGCCGCGCCGCTCTCCACGTCGTCGCTCCAGGTGGTGGCGCCGCCGCCGGTCACCGAGAAGTCGTCGGCGAACCAGCCGCGCTCCACGAACGCCTCGTCGGTGGCGTAGCGCAGCCGCACCTGCACGGTCTGCCCGGCGTACGACGACAGGTCGACGTAGTCGTGCCGCCACCCGTTCGTGCTGCCGGTCAGGCCGTACTTCTTGTTGCCGAAGTCGACCATGCGGCCGTTCGGGTCGGCGTAGCCGTCGTTGGTGGAGACCAGCGCGCCGCCCTCGGCGTACACCTTCTGCTCGCTCCAGGTGGCACCGCCGTCGGTGGAGACCTCGACGAAGCCGAAGTCCCAGTCCGCCTCGATGACGTAGTTGTTCCACATCCAGAACTTCGCATCAGCGGCGTTCGGGACGGTCACCGTGCGGCTGAGCTTGACGTCGGCCCAGTTCTGGTCGGCGCCGGAGTACCACATGTTCGAGCCGCTGTGCGGCGTGGCCAGCGAGATCACCTTGTCCGGCAGGTCGATCTTGATGCCGTCCTCGGTGCCGACCGGCGTACGTGACGTCTGCCCGAGCTTGACCAGCTTGGACCGGTCACCCGGGCCGAACGTCTTCGGCTCGGCCCAGCCGAGCACCCACTTGTCCCAGAGGCCCATGTGGGTGGGCAGCGCCTGGAAGATCTCGCCGGAGTGCGAGCCGGACGCCATCAGGTCCCAGAAGTCCACGTCGGAGTCGGCGTTGCCGGAGGTGTCGTAGAGGTCCGGCAGGCCCAGGTCGTGCCCGAACTCGTGGGCGAAGACGCCGACGCCGGCGTCCTCCGGCTGCACGATGTAGTTCGACACCTTCAGGTTGGTGCCCGGAATCGTGTAGCCACCGGTCACGGTCGACGAGTGCGCCCAGACCGAGTAGATGCCGACGTCGCCGCCGCCGCGGGACTTGCCCTGGTTGGCGTGCACCAGCACGAGATGGTCGATCACGCCGTCCGGCTCGTGGTAGTTGCCGTCGCCGTCGCGGTCGCTCTGGTCCTCGATGTCGTAGTCGGCCCAGGGGAAGTTCGGGTCGGCCGCGGCCAGCGCGTCGATCGCGTCGGTGGCGAGCCGGCCGGCGCCCTGCGGGTTGTCCGGGTGGCCGTTCATCGACTGCTCACGCCCGGCGACCCAGTTGCCGTTCTCGTCCTGGAAGCAGCGCGAGGCGGCGTACCAGCCCTCCGAGTGCGGCACCGTGATCCACGGGCTGGCCTGCCCGTCCACGGTGTAAGCGCCCTTGGACATCTCCAGGTACATGTTGTGCATGGTCCGCCCGGCGAGGCTGATGCCCGGCTTGCCGTCCGGCCCCTTCAGGTCCTTGCGGACCCGCTCGGTGATGCCCTTCTTGCTGTACAGCATCTTGTCGTAGTGGGCCGGAGAGAAGTCCGGCACCCACATCGAGTTGTTGTCCTTGTGCGGCAGCGTGGCCGGGTTCGGGATCGTGTTGTGCCGCGGCCCGTTCTGCACGGTGCCGGGAACGCAGGTGCGGTCCTCGAACACCGTCTTCGGGACCATCACGTCGGTGAAGTCGTCGTTGGCCTTGTCGTTGAACTCGACGAGCAGCGTCAGCAGCTTGGCGGTCTGCGTGCTCTTGGCCTTCTTGATCTTCCGAGGGCTGTGGCCGGTCCGGATGGACTTGGCCTCCAGCTTGGCCAGCTCGCGGGCCGCGATCGGGTTGCCCCCGGCGTACTTGCGGTCGTAGGCGCGGGCCTCGTCCGCCGGCGAGGAGAAGACGCCGTCGCGGCCCTTGACCTCCTTGCCGCCGGTGTCCGGCTGGACCTCGGGCTCGGCGTAGTTGATGTAGTGCTCGTCCGCCCCGATCGTGACCGGTGCGGAGCGGGCCGGCTGGGCCGCCGCGCTGCCCGTCACGGTCAGCGACGTGGCCGCGAGCGCGATGGCGGGCAGTGCGACGAGTAAGCGTCGCCGTGCCCTGTGCTGCGACATGGGGAGCATGCCACTCCGTTCGTAGGGAATGGTGGGGACCGGCCGTCTCAGTGACGCTCGTCGAAATCCGCCGGTTGGCTGAACGTAACCGACGACGAGCGACATCGACAGAGTTGATCAGGCCCTCTGGCCGATCAGGTCAGTCCCGGATCCCCCGATCGACCGGCGCGGATCCCGGATGCGACGAGGGGGCGGACCGTCCGGCGGCCCGCCCCCTCGTCGTCGGTCGACGTCAGTCCTCGTCGGACTTCCCGCCGCTCATCCCCGACGAGATCAATTCCATGACCGAGGAGTCCTGGAGCGTGGTCACGTCGCCGAGCGACCGGTTCTCCGCCACGTCCCGCAGCAGCCGGCGCATGATCTTCCCGGAGCGGGTCTTCGGCAGCTCCGGCACCAGCATGATCTGCCGCGGTTTGGCGATCGGGCCGAGCGTCTTCGCCACGTGGTTGCGCAGCTCGGCGATGAGCTGTTCGCCCGCGTCACCGGAGATCTCCGCGCTGCCGCGCGGGATGGCGAACGCGACGATCGCCTGGCCGGTGGTCGGGTCGGTCGCGCCCACCACCGCCGCCTCCGCCACCGACGGGTGGCTGACCAGCGCCGACTCCACCTCCGTGGTGGAGATGTTGTGGCCGGACACCAGCATCACGTCGTCCACCCGGCCGAGCAGCCAGATGTGCCCGTCGTCGTCCTTCTTCGCGCCGTCACCGGCGAAGTAGACCCACTCGTCCCCGGTGTTCGCACCGGCGCCGAACCGGGACCAGTACGTCTCCAGGAACCGGTTGTCGTCGCCCCAGATCGTCCGCAGCATCGACGGCCACGGCTCCTTCAGCACGAGGTATCCGCCGCCGCCGTTCGGCACCGACTGGCCCTGGTCGTCGACCACGTCGGCGACGATGCCGGGCAGCGGGCTCATCGCCGAGCCGGGCTTCGCCTCGGTCACGCCGGGCAGCGGCGAGATCATGATGGCGCCGGTCTCGGTCTGCCACCAGGTGTCCACCACCGGCAGCTCGCCGCGGCCGACGTGCTGCCGGTACCAGATCCACGCCTCCGGGTTGATCGGCTCCCCGACGCTGCCGAGCAGGCGCAGCGACGACAGGTCGTACCCGGCCGGGATGTCCTCGCCCCACTTCATCATGGTGCGGATCAGCGTCGGCGCGGTGTACAGGATGGTCACCTTGTACTTGTCGACGACCTCCCAGAACCGGCCCTTGTGCGGGGTGTCCGGCGTGCCCTCGTACATGACCTGGGTGGCGCCGTTGGAGAGCGGGCCGTACACGATGTAGGAGTGCCCGGTCACCCAGCCGATGTCGGCCGTGCACCAGTAGACGTCCGTCTCCGGCTTCAGGTCGAACACCGCGTGCGTGGTGTACGACGTCTGGGTCAGGTAGCCGCCGGTGGTGTGCAGGATGCCCTTCGGGCGGGCGGTCGTGCCGCTGGTGTAGAGGATGAACAGCGGGTGCTCGGCGTCGAACGCCTGCGCCTCGTGCTCCGGCGACGCCGTCTCCACCGTCTCGTGCCACCAGTGGTCCTTCGCCGACCAGGCGACCTCCTCACCGGTACGCCGGACCACCAGCACGTGCTCGACCGACGGGCAGTTCGCCACCGCCTCGTCCACCGTCGGCTTGAGCGCCGACGGCTTGCCCCGGCGGAAGCCGCCGTCCGCGGTGATCACCACCTTGGCGCTGGCGTCCTGGATCCGGTTGGTCAGCGCGTCGGCGGAGAAGCCACCGAACACCACGCTGTGCGTGGCGCCGATCCGGGCGCAGGCGAGCATCGCCACCGCCGCCTCCGGGATCATCGGCAGGTAGATCGCCACCCGGTCACCGGCGGTCACGCCCAGCTCGGTCAGCGCGTTCGCCGCCTGACAGGTGAGCTTGTGCAGGTCGGCGTAGGTGACGGTACGGGTGTCGCCCGGCTCGCCCTCCCAGTGGATCGCCACCTTGTCGCCGAGGCCCGCCTCGACGTGCCGGTCCAGGCAGTTGTACGCCACGTTGAGCCTGCCCCCGGTGAACCACTTCGCGAACGGGGCGTTCGACCAGTCGAGCACCTGCTCCCACGGCTGGGCCCAGGCCAGCCGGCCGGCCTGGCGCTCCCAGAAGGCCAGCCGGTCCCCGGCCGCCTCCTCGTACGCCTCGGCGGTCACGTTGGCGTTCGCGGCGAGTTCAGCCGGCGGCGGGAACTGGCGCGTCTCGTTCAGCAAGTTGGCCAATGCCTCGCTCATGCGGTGACTCCTTCGTCGCGTGACCTGCGTCTCCTACTCCGGGGAAGGTTAGTCCCGCCGTACCCCGCTCGCGACCGCCCGGCCCCTCACCGCGCGCCCAGTGGCCCTTCCCTCGCGCCGAGGTGTAAGGAAGGGCCCCTTCTTAACGCCTCCGGTAGAGGAAGGGCCCCTTATTAACAACCCCCGGCTTGGGAGGAGCCCGGCGGTCGCTAGCGTGACGGGGTGACCACCGATCCGCTCGCCCCGCTGCTCGCGCTCGCCGACGTCGCCACCGCCGTCGAGCAGGCCCGCGAGCGGGTCGACCTGGCCCACCGGCACCGCGCGCTGCGCCGCCAGGGCGGCCAGGTCGCCGCCGAAGTCAGCCTCCGCTCGGCAGTGGCCAGCGCCGCGCTGGAGGGCCGCGTCCACGACCGCGAGGAGGTACGCGCCGGCACCGTCACCGACCCGGTGCTCCAGGGCGCGCTCCGGGTCGCCGGGGCACTGCCCGGGCTGAGCGACCTCTGGCCCAAGGCTCCCCGGCAGGTGATGGCCCGGCTGCACGTGCTCGCCGCCCGCGACGTGGTGACCGAGGAGGAACTGGGCCGCCCGGTCGCCGACCCGGTGGTCGCGGCCCGCCTCGACGGCCTGGCCGCCCTCGTCGCCGGCGGCACCAAGGTGCCACCGCTGGTGCTGGCCGCCGTCGTACACGGCGAGCTGCTGAACCTGCGCCCGTTCCCGGGCCCGTCCGGGGTGGTGGCCCGCGCCGCCGCCCGGCTGGTGCTGATCTCCACCGGGTTCGACCCCCGCGGGCTGGTCGCGGTGGACGTCGGGCACCGCGAGCGCGAACCGGAGTACGTGGGCGCGGCCGGCGCGTTCGCCACCGGCACGCCCGACGGCCTGCGCTCCTGGCTGCGGCACTACATGAGCGCGGTGGAGGTCGGCGCCGACCAGATCACGCTGATCGGCGACGAGATCCTCGCCGCGTCCTGACGCGCGCGGGGTGTCAGGCGGTGGGTGCCGCAGCGCGGGTGCGCCGGTGCCGGCCGTACCAGGCGATGCCGATGGCCACGCCGACGCCCACGCCGAGCGCCGCCGCCGCGACCGGCACCGCCGGTCGCTCGCGCAGCCGACGGCCCAGCGGGATCGGGTGCCGGAACTCCAGCACCGGCCACGCGTTCTCCACCGCCAGCTTGCGCAGCGCCCGGTCCGGGTTGACCACCGTCGGATGCCCCACGCACTCCAGCAGCGGCCGATCGGAGTACGAGTCGGAGTACGCGTACGAGTCGGCCAGGTCGTAGTCCCGCTCAAGAGCCAGTTCGCTGACCGCCTCGACCTTGCTCGGACCGGCCGCGTAGAACTCGACCTCGCCGCTGTACCGGCCGTCGACCACGCCCATCCGGGTGGCGATCACGTCGGTGATCCCGAGCAGCTCGCCGATCGGCCGGACCATCTCGTCGCCCGACGCGGAGACCAGCACCACGTCCCGCCCGGCGGCCTGGTGCTCCTCGATGAGGGCGGCCGCTTCGGCGTACACGTAGGGGTTGATCAGTTCGTGCAGTGTCTCCGCGACGATCTGGCGGACCTGTTCCACCGGCCAGCCCTTGCAGAGCGTGGCCAGGTAGTCCCGGGTGCGGGCCATGGTCTGCTCGTCGGTGCCGCCCAGCCGGAACATCAACTGCGCGTACGCCGACTTGACCACGTCACGCCGGGTGATCAGCCCGTCCCGGTAGAACGGCCGACCGAACGCCAGGGCGCTCGACTTGGCGATGACGGTCTTGTCGAGATCGAAGAAAGCGGCGCTGCGGCCCACGGCGCGAAAGTCTAGCCCGACGGAAGTCGCGGAGGCGTCCGCCCGGGTCGCGAAAGCCGATGAGCACCCGGTGGAGTGACGGCGGTCACAGGCAGCTATCGATGAATTTAGCTTTGCGTGGAGTGAACAACACTCGACGTATAAGGGTCGACTGCGGCATGCTTGTCCTCGCGGCGGGAGTTCGCAGACCCGGCGCCGATGGGCCTCGGCGGTTGCACCCCCCGTGACCGCTGAGTCGGTTCGGCTCGACCCCCCCCGGAGCCGAACCAAAGACGACCCCCGTCTCCCCCCGACGGGGGTCGTCCCTTTGCGGGACGAGCGTTCCGCGTCAACTCAGGGCGCGTAGCCGGGGTCGGCGACCGCCTCGGCGATGCGGATGAGCCAGTGCAGATCGTTGGCCCGGGACTCCGCACTCGCCTCGGGACCGAGGATGCTGCCCAGAAACGCGGCGACATCGTCGAGATGCCGTTCGCCGCGGTAGTAACTCAGCAGGACCGGGTCCGGCTCCAGCGCCCCGTAGCCTTCGCGGAAGAGTTCAGCCCGGTGCGCGTCGATCGGGTGGTCGCCGAAGTCGGCGCTGTGGACGAACATCAGGTCCCGCTCGCGCGGCGCGAGGATCGGCGCGTCCCAGTCCACGACGTGCAGCGTCCCGTCGCCGTCGGCGATGAGATTGCCCGGATGGATGTCGGCGTGGCAGATGACGTGCTGTCCCGGCGTCACCCGCGACGCCAGGTCGTCGACAGTCTCCGCCAACCGGCGCAGCGCGGCACCGTACCGCTCCCAGAAGGCGCCCAGGACCTCGCTCGCAGCGGCCTGCCCGCCGAGGGTCCGCAGTCGGTCGCCCGCGCTCGATCGGTACGTCTCGACCGGCAGGACGGCTGCTACCTCAGCGCTCGGCGTGACCCGGTGCAGCCGGCCCAGGAAATCGCCGTACTCGGTCCACTGGCGGTCGGTGAGACCGCGGCCCCACAGGCTGTCGCCGTCCTGGAACGGGTAGAGCAGTAGCCGATAATCCCCGAACCGACGTGCAACCCCGCCATCGAGGCGAAGGTCCAGCGGCGCGACCACCTGCCGGAGGCCCTGCGTCCGGAGGAAGCCGGGCAGCACGACGGCGGCCGGGGTGAAGTCGCCGCGGCGTACCTTCAGGAAGCAGCGCCCGCCGTCGGACGTCTCCACCCGGTACGCCCAAGCGTGCCCGTCGAGGCCGACCGGCATGAACGCCAGGTCGACGACGTCCACCGACCAGGCGGCGGCGACCTCGGCCGCCAGCAGCCGCTCGTCGATGTCCGGCTTGTCGATCACCCGGCGGAGCGTCGCAGCCGCCGGCCGGGCCGGGCAAGGGAGTTACCGGATCACCGCGCGCAGCGTCTGCCGGTCCGGCTCGAAGCACACCAAGCCTCGGCCCCGCTCGTCGGCCACGACCCACGGATGACCGACGTACGTCTGCTGCCGGTAGGACTGCCCGGGCCGCAGCACCGCGTACTGCTGTCGACGGCCGTCGTAGTTGATCCAGTGGACCACGACTGTCGACCCGTGGCTGTTGACGAAGTCGATGAAGGTCGACGGGCCACCGCCGTGCGAGCGCAGCCGCGACTCACGCGAGGCCGGTAGTGGCGCCAGTTCCCCCGGGCCGACCACCGGCGGCTTCGACCGGGGGATCGACGGCTTCGGCGAGGTCGGCCGGCTGCTCGGGGTCGGGCGGCGGGTCGGTGCGGCGGTGCGGCTGGGCGCGACGGCGCGGCTGGAGAACGACACCGACGGCGGCGCGTAGGACTCGGCGGGCGTCTCCGTCACCGACCCCGCCCTCGTCGGGGACGCCAGGATCGCCTGGCCCTCGAGCGGCGGCGGGAGGTCGGGGCGACGCGGCGTGGCGAAGACGCTGACGATGCTCGCCAGCACCACGACCACGAGCCCGATGGCGATGGCGGCGAGCAGCGTCGGCGACGGATCGCGGAGCCAGACCTCGCCGCCGGCCGTTGGGGCGGACCGCGAGTGGGGTCGTACCGAGGGGGGCGTGAGGGGGTGCGGCGAATCGGTCATGGCCTCGATTCCGCAAGCCGGTGCCGTTCATCGAGCGGCGAGGGGCCCCGATTATCCGCTACTGATCATCCCTGTCGTCAATGGCCGACGGGCCACTCGTTGCCTCCGTCTCCGGCACATAGCAGATCAAGCGGGCCACCGAGGTCTGTCCACAACGCCCTCCGTTGTCCACAGGGCACCGGTCCCGCATCCCTCGGCCGGGCAGGCTGCACCGCGGCACGTCCGAGTCCGACCGATGGAGGCCGCCATGCCGCCCCGTACCCCGCTCCCGCCGTACCGTCGCCTGCCCCTGCTCGTCACCTCCGACGGCGACCTTCTCGACGAGCTGTTGCGACTCGCGGCGGCCGGCGGCACCGAGGTCGAGCTGGCAGCCGACCCGGCCGCCGCCCGGGCCCGCTGGGCCCCGGCGCCGCTGGTGCTCATCGGCGCCGACCAGGCGGCGGCCTGCCTGCGGGCGCGCCTTCCCCGCCGCGCCCGCACGGTCCTGGTCGGTCGCTCCGGAGAGCTCGATCCGGGTACGGAGTTGGCCGAACTCATCGGTGCGGAGCACGTCGCGACGCTGCCGGCGGCCGAGCCCTGGCTGGTCGACCGGTTCGCCGAGTGCGTGGCCGGTCCGGCGGGCCCGGGTCAGGGCCGGGTGGTGGCTGTGCTCGGCGGCCGGGGCGGCGCCGGAGCCAGCGTGCTTGCAGGTGGGCTCGCCGTCAGCGCGGCCCGGTCCCGGCTCCGCACGCTGCTCGTCGACGCCGACCCGCTCGGCGGCGGTCTCGATCTGGTGCTCGGCTGGGAGCAGCTCGACGGGTTGCGCTGGCCGGAGTTGGCCGGCACGGACGGGCGGGTCGACCCGCCGTCGCTGATCCGCGCGTTGCCCAGCCGGGGCGACCTGGTGGTGCTCTCCTGGGACCGGGGCGACCTGCGGCACCTGCCGGCCGAGGCGATGGCCGCCACAGTCGACGCCGGCCGACGCGGGCGGGACCTGGTCGTACTCGACCTGCCCCGGCACCTCGACGACGCGGCTGTGGTCGCGCTCCAGGCCGCCGACCGGGCGCTGCTCGTCGTACCGGCCGAGCTGCGGGCGGCGGCCGCCGCGGCCCGGGTCGCCGCCGTCGCCGCGCCGCACTGCGTCGACCTGTCGGTCATCGTGCGCGGTCCGGCGCCCGGCCGGCTGCGCGCGGCCGAGGTGTCCCGGGCGCTGGGGCTGCCGCTCGCCGGCACGCTGCGACCCGAGCCGGGGCTGTGCCGTGGGCTGGAGCGGGGCGAGGCGCCGGGCGCGAGCGGGAAGGGGCCGCTCGCCGCGCTGTGCCAGCGGATCGTGGACGAGCTGATCGGGTCGTCGGCTGCGGGTGCGGCATGACCGCGCCGGCCGACCCGGGGGAGCTGGCCGCCCGGGTCCGGCACCGGTTCGCCGCCGAGGCCACCCCGGTCACGCCCGCGGCGATCGTCTCGGCGGTACGCGCCGAACCGGCGACGGCGGTGCTCGGCGACACCACGCTGCTGCGGATCGCCGACCGGGTGCACGACGACCTGGTCGGCGCCGGTCCACTGGCACCGCTGCTCGCCGACCCGCAGGTCACCGACGTGCTGGTGAACGGGGTGCGGGTCTGGGTCGACAGGGGACGAGGGCTACGGCAGGTCGCCGTGCCGCTGGGCACGCTCGACGACGTACGCCGGTTGGCGCAGCGCCTCACCTCGGCGGCCGGTCGCCGGCTCGACGACGCCTCCCCGTACGCCGACGCGCGCCTGCCCGACGGCACCCGGCTGCACGCGGTGCTGCCTCCGGTGGCGACCGACGGGCCCTACCTGTCGTTGCGTACCTTCCGGCAGCGGCCGTTCACCCTCGACGAACTCGTCGAGAGGGGCACGGTGCCCCGGCCGATCGCCCCGCTGCTCGCCGCACTCGTGGAGGCCCGCCTCGCGTACCTGGTCAGCGGCGGCACGGGATCCGGCAAGACGACGCTGCTCAACACGCTGCTCGGGCTGGTACCTGGCACCGAGCGGATCGTGCTGGTGGAGGACGCCGCCGAGCTGCGCCCGGTGCACCCGCACGTGATCGGGTTGCAGGCCCGGACGGCGAACGTCGAGGGCGCCGGAGCCGTCGGGCTCGGCGACCTGGTCCGGCAGGCGCTGCGGATGCGGCCGGACCGGCTGGTAGTGGGCGAGTGCCGGGGCGCCGAGGTGGTCGACCTGCTCGCCGCGTTGAACACCGGCCACGACGGCGGGGCGGGAACGCTGCACGCGAACGCCCCGGCCGACGTTCCGGCCCGGCTGGAGGCGCTCGGGATGCTCGGCGGCCTGCCCCGGCTCGCGTTGCACGCCCAGGTCGCCGCCGCGTTGCAGGTCGTCCTCCAGCTCCGCCGTACTGGCGAGGGGCGCGTCCTCGACTCCATCGGCCTGCTGCTGCCCGACGGGCCCGACCGGGTGGTGACGGTGGTTCCGGCCTGGGCGCGCGGCCGGGGTCTTGCCCCGGCGGCCCTGCTGCTCGCCGGCCTGCTGCGGGAGCGGGGAGCGCCGGTACCGCCGATCCTCCAGGCGGCGTGGCCCGGTCCGGCAGAACCGTCGTGACCGGCCACCTCTGGCCGGCGGTCCTGCTCCTGGTGGCTGCGGCGGTCGCCGTCGCCTGGCCGGTACGGGCCGCTCGCGCCCGGCGGCTGGCGGTCCTGGGCAGTGCGGACATCCCGGTCGAGCGGGTGAAGGGCGCACGTCCAGCATTCCCGGACCTGCGACGACGTCCGCTCGACGCCGGGCCGAAGGCGTCCGCACGGCCTCCCGGCCGGGGCCGGGAACGGCGTCGACCCGGTGTCGGGCATCAGGTACGGCGATGGACGGGCCTCGTGCCGGCTCCGGTGACACCCTCTCCGGCGTCGGCTCCTGCGCCGCCGCTCTCCGCCGGACGCGTGCTGCCAGTGGCGGCGCTGTGCGGGGCCGTGACCGGGGCACTGCTCGGCGGTCCGGTGGCCGCCCTGGTGCTCGCCACCTACGGCGTGCTCGCGGCCCGGGCGGTGCTGCGCCGACGTACCCACCGGACAGCCACCCTCGCGCACCGCCGCGATCTCGACCGCCTCGCCGCCGTCGCCGCCGACCTGCGGGCCGGGCTACCCGTCGACGGCGGTGTCGACGACGGCCCGGGACGCGTCGCGCGGCTGGCCCGGGCCGCCGGGAGGCTGGCCGACCAGACGGGTGCGCCGCTGGCCGATCTGCTGGAACGGATCGAGGCCGACGCCCGCGCCGCCGACCGGGGCCTTGCCGCTGCCGCCGCCCAGGCCGCCGGGGCTCGGGCGACCGCGTGGCTGCTCGCCGCGCTGCCGCTCGGCGGCATAGGTCTCGGCTACGGCATCGGGGTGGACCCGGTGGCGGTGCTCCTGCACACGCCGGTGGGTGCCGGCAGTGCGGTGGCGGCAGTCGTGTTGCAGGTCGGCGGGTTGCTCTGGGCCGAGCGACTCGGCGTCACGCCCGGGCGGGCCGCCTGATGTCACGGCAGGTACTGGCCGCCGTGTGTCTCGGCGGCGCCGCGTCGCTCCTGGTCGTCGCCGGTCCGGTCGTCCGCCCGGCACGGCGGCTGCGCCGGCTCGCTCCGACGCCGCCGCCCACTCGCCCGGCGTGGTGGCCGGATCGGGTACGCCTCGGCGCAGCGCTGGCCGGAATCGCGGTGGCGGTGGTGGTCGGCGGTGTCACGGGCGTGTTCCTCGGGCTGTTGGCCGGTGCCGCCGCCGACCGTCTGCTACGCCGGATCGAGCCGCGCGCCGCCCGGGAACGGCGGCTGCGGGAGACCGCCGACCTGCCGCTCGCCGCGGACCTGCTGGCGGCCGCGCTGCGGGCGGGCGCGCCGGTCGACCGCTCGGTGCTCGCCGTCGCCGAGGCGCTCGGCGGGCCACTCGCGGACCGGCTCGGCCGGGTCGGCCGGACGCTACGGCTCGGAGGCAGCCCCGGCGAGGCCTGGGCGCACCTGGAAGGCGTCACCGGGGCCGAACCCGTGGTCGCGGCGGCGGTCCGCTCGTCGAACAGCGGCGCCGCACTGGCTCGCGCGCTGACCCGGCTGGCCGACGACCTGCGCGCCGAACGGTCGACCTCGGCCGAGGCGGCGGCCCGCCGCGCGGGCGTGCTCATCGTGCTGCCGCTCGGGCTGTGCTTCCTGCCCGCCTTCATTCTCGCCGGTCTGGTGCCGGTGATCGTCGCCGTGCTCGGCGACGTGCTGTGAACCATCGAGAAGGGACGTACGACATGCGCAAGCTCCTCACCCGCCTGCGGGGTGACGCCGGTATGAACACCGCCGAGTACGCGGTGGGCACCCTCGCCGCGGTCGCCTTCGCCGGGATCCTGCTGAAGGTGCTCACCTCCGGCAACGTGCAGTCCGCGCTGACCGCCGTCATCGACCGGGCCCTGAAGTGATCGGGCGCCGGCGGGCCGGCCGTGGTGGTGGGTGGCTCCACGAACCAGCAGTCCCACTCGACGTGTCGACCGAGCCCGGCTCGACCCGGGACGCCGTCGGCACCCGGGCCGGGGAGGTGCGGCGCCGGTGGCGCTCGTGGGTCGCGTGCGAGCGGGGTTCCTTCACCGCCGAGTTGGCGGCCGGCCTGCCGGCGCTCATGCTGCTCCTCGTCGCCGGTCTGACCGCGGTGAACGCTGTGGGTACCCGGGTCGCGTGTGTCGACGCGGCCCGGGAGGCGGCGCTCGCGGCGGCCCGGGGCGAGCCCGGCACGGTTGCCGCAACCCGGTACGCCCCGGACGGCGCCGAGGTGTCGGTGACTGTGACAGGCGATCGGGTCACGGCGACGGTCCGGGCACCGGTCCGGACGTTCGGTACGCGGCTGCCCCGGCTGGTCGTGTCGGCGGAGGCGGTGGCCGCAGTGGAACCCGGAGCGCCGGGGCCGGTGCCGTGAGAGCCGGCGGTGCCTGGGCCGACTCGTCCTTCCGCCAGGTCGTCGTGGGAGGCCGGGCCGACCCGAGCAGGCGCGGGGCGAGCAGATCCCGGGTGGGCGGGCCTGCGGGGAGAGGGGAGCGTGGGAAGCCTGGTGTGAGGACGTCCTCGACCGACCGGGGCGGCGCGACCGTGTGCCTGCTCGCGATCGGAATGGTGTTCGTGCTGGTCGGGGTGTTCGGCGCCGCGGTCGGGGCGGCCCGGTGCGCCCGGCATCAGGCCCGCAACGCGGCGGACTTCGGTGCGCTGGCCGGTGCCGTGCAGGTGCTCGACGGAGCCGGCGTCGCGTGCGCTCGCGCCGCCGACCTGGTCTCGGCCAACGGCGGCCGGATGACCGGATGCCGGGCTGACGGACTGGACCTGATCGTCACGGCGCGGGTACGCGTCGCCCCGCTGCCGGGGCTGGCCCGGGACGCCGTCGCGACGTCCCGGGCCGGGCCGGCCCGGTCCTGACGGGCGGACGCCAGTGCCGGAACCGAGAGCCGGGCCGGGCCCGAGTGCCGCAGGTCAGCGGGACTGGAGGGCGTCCAGTCCGACCGCCATGGCGATCACCAGCCGACGGTCGATCTGCGGGTGCTGGATCTCCACGTTGTACCGGTCCCGCAGACCCCACTTCCGGTCGACCGAGAACACCGGCTGGCCGCCGGCCATGAAGTCGAAGTGGTACGGCAGCCAGGAGAGCGAGTCGACGAACCGGCGCAGCAGGGCCACCGGCAGGCTGCGCTCCTGCCCGGTGGCGGGCGGCAGGCCGGGCTGCTCGACGTGCCACGTCGAGCGCAGCAGCGACTGGGCGAAGTCCTTGCGGAACAGCCCGATGGGGTTGCCCGCGTGATCGGTCACGTCGTAGGTGGCGCCGAGGTCGAGCCGCTGACGGGCCTTGAAGCCGAGAAGGGGGTACTGCTTGGAGTCGTCGGTGTAGATGGTCACCTGCTCCTTGAAGGCGAGCCGCTTCTGCTGCGCGAACGCGAGCAGCCCACCCTCGGAGCCGTCGGGCGCGACCGAGTGCACCTCGTACTGGTTGACCATCATCCGGAGTCGCTGACGGATGATGAACCGGTGCTGGGCCTGCAGGTTGTCGGGCGACATGGGCTCTCCTTCGAGGGGTCGCCGGAGTCTTGCACAGCGGGCCGACGACCGCTCGCCCGAGCGCACCCACCGCTGCCTGGACGGACGGGCCCGCACGCAGGAGCCGCACGGTGGCATGAGGCGAAGCATGGCGCCGTTGCCGTGACCGGCGCGGGCCGGGACTGCGCGACCGCGCGCCGGAAGTGGAGGCGGGACGCAAGGTCAGCGGCCGCCGTCGACCGTGGCCTTCATCGCCCAGCTGTTCAGCACCTGATGGATGCCGCGCAGACGCTCGTTGATCTGCTCCAGCCGTTCCGCCTGGGCGAGCGTGGCCATCGCGGTGCCCAGCGCTATCTGCTGGTCGGGCGTGAGGTTTTCCTGGTCGATGGTGTAGAGCAGCTCGACGGTCTCGGCGATCGTGTCGGCCACGGCGGCACCTCCGGCGGGACGGGTCTCGGGTCACCTGCGCGCTACCAGAAATGATGCATGGAAGCGCTCCCATGCATCAATGCCCCGACGGCCCTACCCTCATGCACCCGTCCCACCAACCAGACACCTGGGCACCCGCGGAGCCGCACGGCCCAGCTTGATCGACACCAGTTCGGGGAAGTGGCGGGGTCCAGCACCTGTCGATACCGCAACCTCCCCGAAGTGGCGGCGGGCAGCCCCAACCGGCCCGGTGCGGTCAGGCGGGTGGGGCACCGGCCGCCTGAGCTGGGCGGGCCGCCCGGTCGTCCTGCCGGGGCAACACCTCGCCGCGCTCCGGGCCGCCCGAGTCCGGGCCGGTGCCCGAGTCCGGGCCGCCCGAGTCCGGGCCGGCCACCGCGTCCGGGCCGGCCACCGCGTCCGGGCCGACCACCGCCTCCGGGCCGCCCGAGTCCGGGCCAGCACCCGCCTCCGGGCCGGCCACCGCCGCCTCGCCGCCGGCCGTGGCGAGGTTGGTCAGCACCACGTCGAGGACCTTCACCGCCTCCGCCTTGGCCAGCGGATTGTTGCCGTTGCCGCACTTCGGGGACTGGACGCAGGACGGGCACCCTGTCTCGCACCCGCACTCGGCGATCGCGTCCCGGGTGGCGCGCAGCCAGGCGGCGGCGGTGCCGTACGCCCGCTCGGCGAAACCCGCCCCGCCGGGGTGGCCGTCGTAGACGAAGACGGTCGGCGCCTCGGTGTCCGGGTGCAGGGCGGTGGACAGCCCGCCGATGTCCCACCTGTCGCACGTCGCCATCAGCGGCAGCAGGCCGATGGCGGCGTGCTCGGCGGCGTGCAGCGCGCCCGGCACGTCAGCCGCCTCGACGCCGGCGGCGGTCAGCGACTCGGGGGAGAGCGTGAACCACACCGCGACGGTGCGCAGCTCCCGCGCGGGCAGGTCCAGCGGGCGGGTGTCGATCACCTCGCCGGTGGCGATGCGCCGCCGCTGGTACGACACCACCTGGCTGGTCACGTCCACCTCGCCGAGGAACAGGCCGACCGGTCCGGCGTCCACGTACGAGCGGACCGACACCACCGACAGGGAGGTCACGTCGCGGGCGTGGGTGGACCAGTCCGGCTCCTCGGCGTGCACGAGCGCGCACCCGTCGGCCAGGTCGAGCGAGTCGACCACGTACGAGACGCCCTGGTGCAGGTAGACCGCGCCGGTGTGCAGCAGGAAGTGCGCCGACCCGCCGTCGACGGTGCCGAGCAGCCGGCCGGTGGACTCCTCCACCACGCACACCGGTGCGCCGCCCTCGCCGCGCAGGTCGACCTCGGGGCGTTCCCGGTGCCGCCAGTACCAGCCGGTGGGTCGCTGCCGCAGCGCCCCCGCCTCGACCAGCGAGTCCACCGCCTCCTTCGCGCCCTCCCCGAACAGGTCCAGGTCGGCCGGGGTGAGCGGGGACTCGTGGGCGGCGCAGGCGAGCTGCGGCGCGAGCACGTACGGGTTGGCCGGGTCGAGTACCGTCGCCTCGACCGGTCGCCCGAACAGCGCCTCCGGGTGGTGCACCAGGTAGGTGTCGAGCGGGTCGTCCCGGGCCACCAGCACGGCGAGCGCCTCGTCGCCGGAGCGCCCGGCCCGCCCGGCCTGCTGCCACAGCGACGCGCGGGTGCCGGGCCAGCCGCAGATCAGTACCGCGTCCAGCCCGACCAGGTCGACGCCGAGTTCGAGCGCGTTGGTGGAGGCGAGGCCGAGCAGGTCGCCGTGCAGCAGCGCCCGTTCCAGCTCGCGGCGCTCCTCGCGCAGGTAGCCGGCCCGGTAGGCGGCCACCCGGTCGCCGAGCCCGGGTACCGCCTCGTCGAGCGACCGCCGGGCGTTCGCGGCGACCACCTCGGCGCCCCGGCGGGACCGCACGAACGCGAGCGTGCGTACCCCCTCGACCACGCTGTCGGCGAGCAGGTCGGCGGTCTCCCGCAGCGCGGAGCGCCGGACCTGGACGAGGTCGGCGTCGACGGACGACTCGGTGGGCGGCAGCAGCGGCGGCTCCCAGAGCGCGAACGTCACCCCGCCGCGCGGCGACGTGTCCTCGGTGACGGCGGTGACCGGCAGGCCGGTGAGCCGCCCGGCCGCCGTCGCCGGGTCACCCGAGGTTGCGGAGGCCAGCAGAAAGACGGGGGTACGCCCGAAGCGCGCGCACTGCCGCCGTAACCGCCGCAGTACGTGCGCGACGTGTGAGCCGAAGACGCCCCGGTAGGTGTGGCACTCGTCGACCACCACGTACGCGAGGCGGCGCAGGAACCCGGACCAGTGGGCGTGCCCGGGCAGGATGCCGTGGTGCAGCATGTCCGGGTTGGTCAGCACGAACCGGGAGTGCCGGCGGATCCACTCCCGCTCGGCGCGCGGAGTGTCCCCGTCGTAGGTGGCGGGGCGTACCCCGTCGAGTTCGAGACCGGCGACGGCGCGGAGCTGGTCGGCGGCGAGCGCCTTGGTCGGCGCCAGGTAGAGGACCGTGGCGCGCGGGTCGGCGAGCAGCGTGCTCAGCGCGGGAAGCTGGTACGCCAGGGACTTGCCGGACGCCGTGCCGGTGGCGACCACCACGTGCCGGCCCGCGTACGCCAGCTCGGCGGCCTCGGCCTGGTGCCGCCACGGGGCGGTGACGCCGCGCCGCGCGAACGCCGCCCGCAGTTCCTCCGGTGCCCAGCCGGGCCACCCGACGGGCTCGCCGGCGCGGGCCGGGACGCGTTCGACGTGGGTGACCGGGTCGGTGGGGTGACGCAGCCGCAGCCGGCGCAGCAGCTCGCCCGGCGCACGCCGCGGGCCGGGGCTGTGGTCGGTCACGTCCTGCACTCTCGCACTGGTGTTCGGAATTGGGAACCGCAGGGTGGGGGTATGGGGAGGGCGTGGCCGGTGACCGAGGGGGCCGCACGGGGAGATGGTTAGATGCCCAGGAGAGTTTACCGAGGAGGGACCGATGGAGCTGTCGCTGGCGACCCGCGCCGTGGGGGAGCACACGGTGCTCGAGGTCGGTGGTGAGGTGGATGTCTACACCGCCCCCCGCCTGCGGGAACGGCTCCTGGAGCTGATCGACGGCGGGGCCCGCCACGTGGTGGTCGACCTCGGCCGGGTGGACTTCCTCGACTCGACCGGTCTGGGTGTGCTCGTGGGCGCGCTCAAGCGGCTGCGCTCGGCCGGTGGCTCCTTCGCGCTGGTCTGCGACAAGGAGCCGCTGCTCAAGATCTTCCGGATCACCGCCCTGGACCAGGTCTTCCCGCTGCATCCGACGGTCGACGCGGCCATCGCCGCCGACTCCACCGGCGCGTGATGGCGACCGTCAAGCTGTCCTTCTCTCCGGCCCCGGTGCACGTGCGCACCGCCCGCCTGGTCGGCGTCGCGGTGGCCCGGCGGGCCGGCGTACGCGAGGACCTGCTGGACGAGGTGCGCCTGGCCATCGGTGAGGCGTGCACCCGGGCGGTCGCGCTGCACCGGCAGTACGGCCTGGCCGACCCGGTGTACGTGGAGATGTCCGACGGCGGCGGCTACACGGTCCGGGTGGTGGACCGGGCCCCGATCGAGGCGGGCCTCGGCCTGGCCGCGCTCGGCCCGGACGAGCTGGCCAAGGAGTCGCTCAGCGAGGACGCGCTCACCACCGGGGTGGGCTTCGCGCTGCTCGCCGGTTTCGTGGAGGATCTCCAGGTCCGTCCGGTCGACGACGGCGTCGGCACCGAGGTACGGATGTCCTGGCCGGCCGGCCGCGCCTGACCCGAAACGCACACGCAGGCCGCGCTCCCCGAAGGGGGAGCGCGGCCTCGTCGTATTGGCCGCGCCATATATCAGATTTCTTCGCATAACACAGTTACGAAGATCATCGAGACACGGTGCCCCCTCGGTGTGACCTCCGCCACGCCAGAGGGCTACAGTACGCGGGTTGTCAGCAAGTGATCCCGTCCCGTAGCCAGCGGGAACGGGAGTTCATCGCTGGTCCGCCGGAGTGGGTCGGCGCGCGCTTGCGAGTCCGCATCCAGGCGTCGGCCCGTGCGTCTCCACAGGTCGGCGCGAGTTGTTCGGTACAGGAGGACATAGATGTCCGGGACCTTGGCCGCCGACGGCGGCGCACTGTCCCTTACCGGAGCCAACGTGACGTACGTCGTCATCGCCGCGGTCATCGCGCTGGTGGCGCTCGTCTTCGCGGCCGCCCTCACCAGGGCGGTCCTGGCGGCCGGTAAGGGAACCACCAACATGCAGGAGATCTCCGGCGCGGTGCAGGAGGGCGCGTCGGCGTACCTGCTGCGGCAGTTCCGCACGCTGGCGATCTTCGTGGTGATCGCCGTCGTGCTGCTCTTCCTGCTGCCGGTGCACGACACCGACGGCAACGAAACGCTCGTGAAGGCCGGCCGCTCGGCGTTCTTCGTGGTGGGTGCGCTGTTCAGCGCGTTCATCGGCGGCGCCGGCATGTGGCTGGCCACCCGCGCCAACCTGCGGGTGGCGGCGGCCGCGCGGGAGCGGGAAGGTGGCCGCGAGGCCGCCATGAAGATCGCCTTCCGCACCGGCGGCGTGGTCGGCTTCCTCACCGTCGGCCTCGGCCTGTTCGGTGCGGCGCTGGTCGTGCTGATCTTCCGGGGTGACGCCCCGACCGTGCTGGAGGGCTTCGGCTTCGGCGCCGCGCTGCTCGCCATGTTCATGCGGGTCGGCGGCGGCATCTTCACCAAGGCCGCCGACGTCGGCGCCGACCTGGTCGGCAAGGTCGAGCAGGGCATCCCGGAGGACGACCCGCGCAACGCCGCCACCATCGCCGACAACGTGGGCGACAACGTCGGCGACTGCGCCGGCATGGCCGCCGACCTGTTCGAGTCGTACGCGGTCACGCTCGTCGCGGCGCTGATCCTCGGCCGGGCCGCGTTCGGCGAGACCGGCCTGGTCTTCCCGCTGATCATCTCCACCATCGGCGTGCTGGTCGCGATCGTCGGCGTCTTCATCACCCGGCTGCGCGCCAGCGACCGCAACGGCCTGACCGCGATCAACCGGGCCTTCTACCTGTCCGCGCTGATCGCCGCGGTGCTCGTCGCGATCGCCGCGTTCGCGTACCTGCCGGCCACGTTCGCCGAGCTGGAGGGCGGGCTGACCGACGTCGACCGCAACCCGCGGCTGGTCGCCATCGGCGCGGTCGTGATCGGTATCGTGCTGGCCGCCGCGATCCAGGCGCTGACCGGCTACTTCACCGAGACCAACCGGCGCCCGGTGCAGGACATCGGCAAGAGCTCGCAGACCGGCCCGGCCACCGTCATCCTCGCCGGCATCAGCGTCGGCCTGGAGTCGGCCGTCTACTCGGCGCTGCTGATCGGCGCCGGCGTCTTCGGCGCGTTCCTGCTCGGCGGCAGCTCGATCACGCTGTCCCTGTTCGCGGTCGCGCTGGCCGGCACCGGCCTGCTCACCACCGTCGGCGTCATCGTCGCGATGGACACGTTCGGCCCGATCTCCGACAACGCGCAGGGCGTGGCCGAGATGTCCGGCGACATCGACGAGCACGGCGCGCGGACGCTCACCGAGCTGGACGCCGTCGGCAACACCACCAAGGCGATCACCAAGGGCATCGCGATCGCCACGGCGGTGCTGGCCGCCACCGCGCTGTTCGGCTCGTACACCGACACGCTTCGCTCGGCGTACGAGGACGCGGGCGTAGGCGACGTCGGGACCGAGATCCTCAACTCGCTCAACGTGTCCAACCCGCGCAACCTGGTCGGCCTGATCATCGGCGCGGCGGTGGTCTTCCTCTTCTCCGGCCTGGCCATCAACGCGGTCTCCCGCTCGGCCGGCGCCGTGGTGATGGAGGTACGCCGCCAGTTCCGCGAGCTGCCCGGCATCATGGACCGCACCCAGCGGCCCGAGTACGGCAAGGTCGTGGACATCTGCACCCGGGACGCGCAGCGCGAGCTGATGACCCCCGGCCTGCTGGCCATCCTGGCCCCGATCGCTGTCGGCTTCGGCCTCGGCCCGGGCGCGCTGGCCGCGTACCTGGCCGGCGCGATCGGCGCGGGCACGCTGATGGCGGTGTTCCTGGCCAACTCCGGTGGCGCCTGGGACAACGCCAAGAAGCTGGTGGAGGACGGCGCGTACGGCGGCAAGGGCTCCGACGCGCACTCCGCCACAGTCATCGGCGACACCGTCGGTGACCCGTTCAAGGACACCGCCGGCCCGGCGATCAACCCGCTGATCAAGGTGATGAACCTGGTCTCGCTGCTGATCGCCCCGGCCGTGGTGGCCTGGAGCGTGGGCGACGACAAGAACCCGGCGCTGCGCATCACGATCGCCGTGGTGGCCGCGCTGATCATCGCGGCCGCAGTGGTGTTCAGCAAGCGCAAGGGTGTGGCGATGACCGACGAGGACAGCGGGGCCGGCACCCCGGACCAGCGTCCGGAGACGGTGAACGCCTGATCGCACGCGACGGTTCCCGGCCGGCCCCGGCCGGCCGGGAACCCCGTGCCCGGCAAACCTGACCGGTGGCGGTTCCGCCCGGAGGTCGTACGCTGCATCGCATGCGTACGCGCCGGGCGGCAACCGCCGGAAAGCTCACGGTGGTCCTGGCCACGCTGGTCCTCGTGGTCGCCGGATGCGGCGGCGGTCCCAACCCCCGGGTCTGGGCCGCGTCGGTGTGCCAGGCGCTCACCCCGTGGCGCGCGGAGATCTCCAAACTGACCAGCAGCACGCAGCAGCAGATGACCGCGCAGACCACGCCGGCGCAGGCCAAGGAGAACCTGGTCCGGCTCTTCGCCGGTGCCGAGCAGGCCAGCGAGACGGCCCGGCGCAAGGTCGAGGAGGCGGGCGTGCCCGAGGCCGAACGCGGCGCCGAGGTGTCCGCCGGGTTCCTCGGGTCGCTGAGCAAGATGCGTGACGCGTACGGCCGGGCCCGGTCCGCCATCGACCGGCTCGACACCGCCCAGGCCGGTCCGTTCTACGACGGCGTGCGCGCCGCCGTGGGCACGCTCAACAAGGAGTACGACGCGAGCGCGCTGGACACCAGCAAACTCAACTCGACCGAGCTGAAAGAGGCCTTCGACGAGGTCCCGGAGTGTCGCTGACCCCTCCCACCCCGAAACCGGCCCGCCAGCCCTCGCTGTTCTCCACCGAGGCGGCCGATCCCGCGCTGGCGGACCTCGCCGGCCTGCTCGCCGGGCCGGGTGAGGTGGGGCGGATGGGCGGCACGGCCCGGATCTCCGTGGTGGTCGACGCCGCCTGGCGGGTGCACGTGCTGGTGGCCGAGCTGGGCGCCCGGGGTGTGCCGGCGAGCTGGGAGCCGACCGAGGACGGGCGGCACCGGGTGCGCACCGCGTACACGAGCATGCTGGCGCCGCTCGCGCGGGCCTGGCTGCGCGGCGCGGTGAAGCGGCCACCGGCCCGCTTCCACCTGGACGGGCGGCGGCTGCGGCTCTGGGCGGCCGCCGCCGGCACGGCCGAGCCGGCCGGATTCCGGCTGCGGCTCGGACCGGCCGACGAGCAGTCCTGGCCGGTGGTCCGCGCCGCGCTGGCGGCGGTGGGTCTGCCGGCCGCGTTCGTGGAGCCGGACGAGGGCGGGCCCGCGTTCCGGATCGGCGGACGGCGGATGTCGCGGCTCGCCGAGCTGGTGGGGGAACGGCCGGCGACGGCGCCGGTGGCGGACTGGCCGGGCTCTCGGGGCTGACCGCCGCTGTCCGAAGCCGGACACCCGGGGAGGGCTCCGCCGGGGGTACGCGATCGTCACAGTGACCCGCCTGTCGCCCTACCCACGGTGTACCGTGACGCCGTCCGGCAGGGTGCGGCCGGCGGTCGCCGGGAGGGCGGCCCGTTTGCCGCCCACGAAACCCGGAACGCGGACGGCGCGTTACGTTGGACATCCGGACCGCCTGTGGTCCGGGTGGCGCAACACGGCCCGAAGCGGGCATGGCGTAGGAGTGAGGTCGGGGAGAGACGTGCCGAGCAACGCTGGAACCACCCGTCTGGTCATCGTCGAGTCACCGGCGAAGGCCAAGACGATCTCGGGCTACCTCGGCCCGGGGTACGTCGTGGAGGCCAGCTTCGGCCACGTCCGGGACCTGCCCCGCAACGCCGCCGACGTCCCGGCGAAGTACAAGGGTGAGCCCTGGGCGCGCCTCGGCGTCGACGTCGACAACGGCTTCCACGCCCTCTACGTGGTCTCGCCCGACCGTAAGCAGCAGATCAGCAAGCTGGTGAAGCTGGCCAAGGAGGTCGACGAGATCTTCCTGGCGACGGATGAGGACCGCGAGGGCGAGGCCATCGCCTGGCACCTGGTGGAGACGCTCAAGCCCAAGGTGCCGGTCAAGCGGATGGTCTTCCACGAGATCACCAAGCCGGCCATCCAGGCCGCCGTGGCGAACCCCCGGGAGATCGACCGCGACCTGGTCGACGCCCAGGAGGCGCGGCGCATCCTCGACCGCCTCTACGGCTACGAGGTCTCGCCGGTGCTGTGGAAGAAGGTCATGCCGAAGCTGTCGGCGGGCCGGGTGCAGTCGGTGGCGACGCGCATCGTGGTCGAGCGGGAGCGCCAGCGGATGGCGTTCCGCACCGCCGAGTACTGGGACATCCTGGCCACGCTCGCCGTGGCGAAGCCGGGCGAGGGCCCGCGGACGTTCAACGCCACGCTCGTCGCGCTCAACGGTGACCGGATCGCCACCGGCAAGGACTTCGAGCCGACCACGGGTCGCGTTCGCGCCGGTGCGGGTGTCGTCCACCTCGACGAGGGCGGGGCCCGAGGGCTGGCGGCCCGCCTGGCCGACCAGCCGTTCACCGTCACCCGGGTCGAGGAGAAGCCCTACCGCCGCCGCCCGTACGCGCCGTTCATCACCTCCACGCTCCAGCAGGAGGCGGCCCGCAAGATGCGGTTCTCGTCGCAGCAGACGATGCGCACCGCGCAGCGCCTGTACGAGAACGGCTACATCACCTACATGCGTACCGACTCGGTGAACCTGTCCGAGACGGCCATCACGGCGGCCCGCCGGCAGATCGTCGAGCTGTACGGCGAGCGCAGCGTGCCGCCGGAGCCGCGCCGCTACACCGGCAAGGTGAAGAACGCCCAGGAGGCGCACGAGGCGATCCGCCCCGCCGGCGACAACTTCCGCACCCCGGGCGAGGTGGCCAAGGAGCTGTCCGCCGAGGAGTTCAAGCTCTACGAGCTGATCTGGCGGCGCACCATCGCCTCGCAGATGACCGACGCGGTCGGCTCCAGCGTGTCGGTGCGCATCCGCGCCGTCTCCTCCGCCCAGGAGGAGGCCGACTTCGGCGCGACCGGCAAGACCATCACCGACCCGGGCTTCCTGCGCGCGTACGTCGAGTCCAGCGACGACGAGAACGCCGAGGCCGAGGACGCCGAGCGGCGGCTGCCCACGCTGGTCAAGGACCAGCCGCTGACCGCCGACGAGCTGGCCGCGCAGGGCCACCACACCCAGCCGCCCGCCCGCTACACCGAGGCGTCGCTGGTCAAGGCCCTCGAAGAGCTGGGCATCGGCCGGCCCTCCACGTACGCGTCGATCATGCAGACGATCCAGGACCGCGGGTACGTGGTGAAGCGCGGCCAGGCCATGATCCCGTCGTTCCTGGCGTTCGCGGTGATCGGGCTGATGGAGCGGCACTACCCGCGCCTGATCGACTACGACTTCACCGCCAGCATGGAGAACGAGCTGGACGAGATCGCCGGTGGTGACCACGCCGCCGTCGACTTCCTCACCTCCTTCTACTTCGGCAGCACCAACGGCACCGGCGACCAGGCCATCGCGCACGCCGGTGGCCTGAAGAAGCTGGTCACCGAGAACCTCAGCGAGATCGACGCGCGCAGCGTCAACTCCATCCCGCTGTTCACCGACGACGAGGGCCGCGAGGTCGTCGTCCGGGTCGGCCGGTACGGGCCGTACCTCCAGCGGGCGCTGCCCGGCGCGGTTTCGGGCCCGGCCCCGGCCCCGGCCTCGGGTGAGGGTGAGGGCGAGGAGGGCGGCTCGCAGGGCGACCGGGCGCCGATCCCGGAGGGACTGGCCCCCGACGAGCTGACCCCGGAGAAGGTGCACGAGCTGTTCCTCGGCGGCGGCGGTGAGCGCAAGCTCGGCGACGACCCGTCGACCGGCGAGCCGATCGTGCTCAAGTCCGGCCGGTTCGGCCCGTACGTGGCCAGCGGCGAGCGCAAGTCCTCGCTGCTGCGCTCGCAGACGCCGGACAGCCTGACCTTGGAGCAGGCGTTGCAGCTGCTGCGCCTGCCCCGGCTGATCGGCGTGGCCCCGGACGGCGTCGAGGTGTTCGCCAACAACGGCCGCTACGGCCCGTACGTCAAGCGCGGTGACGAGTTCCGCTCGCTGGACTCGGAAGACAAGATGTTCACAGTCACGCTGGACGAGGCGCTGGCGTTGCTCGCCGCCCCGAAGACGCGTCAGCGCCGGGCAGCCGCGCCGCCGCTGCGGGAGATGGGCAACGACCCGCTCACCGAGAAGCCGCTGGTGATCAAGGACGGGCGCTTCGGACCGTACGTGACCGACGGCGAGTTCAACGCGTCGCTGCGGCGCGGGCAGACGCCGGAGGAGCTGACGCTGGAGCAGGCGTCGGAGATGCTGGCGGAGAAGCGCGCGAAGGGCCCGGCGCCGAAGAAGAAGGCAGCGAAGAAGGCCGCTCCGGCGAAGAAGACGACGGCGGCGAAGAAGACCACGGCCGCCAAGAAGGCCCCCGCGAAGAAGGCCGCCCCCAAGAAGGCGACCTCAACCCCGAACGAGTGATCTTGGAAGGAAAAGGCCCTCATGGAGGCCGTTTCCTTCCAAGATCTGGTGGTTGTCCACAGGGGCGGCGGAAGGGCCGCGTCGGGGGCACCGTGGGTGGGTGGGGAACTCCTGGGCGGGGATGCAGCGGGCGCTGCCGTCGGATGACGCGGACGAACTGACCTGGCTGCTCTTCCGGCAGGAGGACGTGCTCAGCCTTCAGCAGGCACGAGCGCATCTCACGCGTAGGGCGATCCGCCACCGGGTGACGACCGGCCGGTGGCGACAGGCGCATCGCGCGGTTCTCGTCGCGCACAACGGCCCGGTCGGTCCCGCGCAACTCCGGTGGATCGCGGTGCTGGCGGCCGGGCCCACCGCGCTGCTGGGCGGCATGACTGCGGCTCAGGCGGGCGGGCTGCGTGGCTTCCCGGAACGGGTGGTCCACCTGCTTCTGCCAGCCACGACCCGTCGATCACCGCTGCCGGCCGGTGTGCTGGCGCACCGGACGACCCACCTGCCCGATTCCGACGTGGTGCCGGTCGCGGCGCCGCCCCGGACGGCGGCGGCCCGGTCGATCGTCGACGCCGCGCAGTGGGCACCGACCGACACCAGGGCCCGTGCGATCGTCGCGGCTGCCTTCCAGCAGCGTCTGGTGGGTGGCGACGACGTGCACGAGGTGGTGGAGCGGATGCCCCGGGTCCGCCGACGACGGCTGATCCTGTCCACCGCCACGGATGCGGCCGGGGGTGCGCACTCCCTGGGCGAACTCGACCTGCTCGGTCTCGTCCGCCGTGCCGGCCTGCCCGAACCGAGCCGTCAGGTGGTCCGCCGGGACTCCGCCGGCCGGCGGCGCTACCTCGACGCGTACTTCGAGCAGTGGCGGGTGCACGTCGAGGTGGACGGCGGGCAGCATCTCGATCCGGCACACGCCTGGGCGGACATGCGGCGGCAGAACGACCTGTGGGTCGAGGGCGACCGTGTTCTCCGGTTCCCCGCCTGGGTCCTGCGCGCCCGTCCCGAAGAGGTGATCGCCCAACTCCGCGCCGCCCTGCGGGCGGCCGGCTGGCCGGGGTGACCGCCAGCCGAGATCTTGGAAGAAAACGGCCCCGATAAGGGCCCTTTCCTTCCAAGATCCTCAAGCGCCCAGGACCTGCGTCAGGTAGGGGTTCTGGAAAAGGTTGTGGGGGTCGAGGCGGGCGCGGACGGACTGGAAGTCGGCGAATCTCGGGTAGGCGCTCGCGAGGGACTCGGCGGTGCGCCAGTGCAGCTTGCCCCAGTGCGGCCGACCGCCCAACTCGGTCGCCACCTGCTCGAACGCGCGGAAGTACGGCTCGTACGGCATGCCCACGTACTGGTGCACGGCGATGTACGCCGAGTCCCGCCCGTACGAGTGGGACAGCCAGATGTCGTCGGCAGCCGTGAACCGCACCTCGACCGGGAACAGCACCTTGAACGGCAGCCGGTCCACGATCCGGCGCAGCTCGGCCAGCGCGGTGGGCAGCGCCTCGCGTGGCAGGCCGTACTCCATCTCCACGAAGCGGACCCGGCGCGGTGTGCAGAACACCCGGTCGGAGCGGCCGGTGTAGGTGCGTTCGGTGAGCGCGCGGGCGGAGACGGCGCTGATCCGGGGTGCGAGGGCGGGTACGGCGCGGCCGAGGCGGCAGGCGCCGGCGAAGACGGTGTTGGAGAGGAACTCGTCGTCCAGCCAGCCGCGCCAGCGGGGCAGCGGCCGGTCGTCGGCGGGTACCCGGTCGTTTGTCTTGACCTGCACCCGGTCGGTGTAGGGGAACCAGTAGAACTCGGCGTGGTCGTGCGCGTCGTACAGGCCGGGCAGGTCGTCGAGTACCTCGGCGAGCGGGGCCGGGCGTTCGTGCGCGCGCAGCACGAAGGCGTCCACGCAGCGCAGCGTGACCTCGACCAGCACGCCGACCGCGCCGAGCCCGACCCGGGCGGCGTCGAAGACGTCGCGGTTCTCCTCGGCCGAGCAGCGCAGCACCTCGCCGGTGCCGGTGACGAGCGTCAGCCCGGCCACGAAGGTGGACAGGCAGCCCAGTTTCGCCCCGGTGCCGTGGGTGCCTGTCGACAGCGCACCGGCGATGGTCTGGGCGTCGATGTCGCCCAGGTTCGGCATGGCGAGGCCGTGCCCGGCGAGCAGTTCGTTGAGCGTGTGCAACGTCATCCCGGCCGGTACGGTGACCAGGCGGCGCGCCACATCGACTGTGACGTCCGTCTCCAGCGCGGCGAGGTCGATCCGGTGCCCGTCGGCGACGGCGGTGGCGGTGAAGGAGTGGCCGCTGCCGGTGGCCCGGACGGTCCGGCCCGCCGCGGCGGCCTGGCGCACCGCCTCGGCCACGTCGGAGACGCTGTGCGGGCGCACGGTGAGGAGCGCGGTGCTGTGCTGGTTGCCGGCCCAGTTGGACCAGGTGGCGGTGGTACCGGTCATCGCGGCCACTCCTCGACATGAATATGAACTGAATTCATATCAGGAACGTTGTGCCTGGTAAATACCGCAATCGAGCCCGGCTCGTTGTACCGGTAGTCACAGACTCGTGACGTGCAGATATGTTCATCCGTCGAAGGGGGGTGGCGCCGAGTGTCCACACCAGCCGCCACGACCGGGCCGCTGCGTCGGGTACCGGTGCAGGGTCGAAGTGTCGCGCGGGTCCAGCGGATGCTGGACGCCTGCGCCGAGCTCGTCGACGAGGTGGGGTACGAAGGGCTGACCACGACCCTGCTCGCCGAGCGTGCCGAGGTGGCGATCGGGTCGGTCTACCAGTTCTTTCCGGACAAACGGGCGATCGTGCAGGCGCTGACCCTGCGCACCATGGAGTCCTACCTCCAGCGGCTCGACGAGCGGTTCTCCTCGGACGACCTGACCCACTGGTGGGACGGCGTCGACGCGGCGATCGACGAGTACATCTCGATGCACCGCACCGTTCCCGGCTTCCGTACCCTGCACTTCGGCGACGTGGTCGACCTGCACCTGCTGGACGACCAGCGGGACAACAACGGAGTCATCGCGGAGCAGCTCGCCCGCGTACTCACCGAGCGTTTCGGCCTGGCCGGGGTGCCCGACCTGCGGTTCCACCTGGAGGTCGCGGTGGAGGCCGCTGATGCCCTGATCAAGCTGGCCTTCCGTCGCCGCACCGACGGCGACGAGCGGGTGCTGGTCGAGGCGAAGGCGCTCATCCGGGAGTACCTGCACCGGCAGGTGAACGCCCCCACGGAGGTCGTCCACCAGGGTTGAGCGGCACGTTGAACGGCGGGTTCTGAGAGTGCGCCGGGGCCCGCCGTCGTCACGCGGTGGGGCAGAGCCGCGGGGCGGCTCAGAGGAAGGCGTGCCCCTCGCCCCGGTAGGTCGGCACGGTGGCGACCACCGCGTCCCCCTCGACCAGGTGCACCTCGTTGACGTGCTCGCACAGCTCGCCCGCCTTGGCGTGGCGGAACCACACCCGGTCGCCGACGCGCAGGCCGTCGGCGGCCTTTCCGGCCAGCGGGGTCTGCACCTCGCCGGCGCCCTCCGCGCCGAGCAGCTTCAACCCGTCCGGCAGCCACGGCCGCGGCAGCCGGCTGTCCGCCGCCGGGCCGGAGGCGATCCAGCCGCCGCCGAGCACCGTCGCCAGCCCGGGCGCCGGGCGGCGGACCACCGCGCAGGCGAAGAACGCCGCCGGGGCCGGCCGCCAGGCACGGTACGCGTCGAACAGCGTCGGCCCGTACAGGCCGGAGCCCGCGGTGACCTCGGTGACGGCGGGGTCCGCGCTGGTGGCGGCCACGCTGCCGGTGCCGCCGCCGTTGACGAACTCCAGGTCGGCGTGCTCGCGTACCGCATCGACCGCGGCCGAGCGGCGGGCCAGCAGTTCCCGGTACGACCCGCGCTGCGCGACCCGGATCGCCGAGCCGAGCATCGCCTGTCCGGGTGGCGCGTCGCCGAGGCCGGCGATCTGTGCCTCGTACGACATCAGGCCGACCAGCCGGAAGCCCGGCCGGCCGGCGACGGCGGCGGCGAGCGCGCCGGCCGCCGTCGCGCTGTGTACCGGGGAGCGGCGCACGCCGACGTGCACCCGGCCTCCCAGCGGGCGCCAGGAGGCGTCCAGGTCGAGGCAGATCCGCAGCGCGGGGCGGCCCGCGGGCGGGCACACCCGGTCGATCAGGTCGAGCTGTGCGGTGTCGTCGACCATCAGCGTCACCGCGTCGGCGAGCGCCGGGTCGGCGGCCAGGTCGGCGAGGCCGCCCCGGTGGGCCGTCGGGTACGCCACGAGCACGTCGTCGCTGACCCCGGAGCGGACCAGCCACAGCGCCTCGGGCAGCGTGAAGGCCATCACGCCGTGCCAGCCGGGCCGCTTGAGCGCCCGGGTCAGCAGCTCGCGGACGCGTACCGACTTGCTCGCCACGCGCAGCGGCTTGCCGCCGGACCGGCCGACGAGCGCCTCGGCGTTGGCGTCGAACGCGGTGAGGTCGACCACCGCGTACGGCGGGTCGAGGTGAGCGGTCGCCCGGTCGAGACGATCGCGAAGTTTGTCACGGTCGATGGCCACGTCTGCACGCTAACTGTCTGGACGGCAATGCGAAATACCCTCGCGTCTGTCCGGGCTGCGGGCGGTGGTCCCGGCGGCCTAGGCTCGGCGAGCAGGTGAATGTCGCGGGGGACGACCCCTCCTGCGCGACTAGAGTGTTCCACCGGGGATGCCCAGACCTGGGCCGGCACGTGGAGGTACGGCCATCGAAAGCCAGAACAACGGCGAGTCGCCCGGCGTGTCGTCCGGGACAGCCGCCGACCACTCGGGCGTCGCCGCCATCCGGTCGGTGCTGCGCATCCGGCCGTTCCGCAGGCTGTGGATCGTGCTCAGCGCCGCCTCCTTCGGCGACTGGCTCGGCCTGCTCGCCACCGCGCTGTTCGCCGCCTCCCAGGTCTCCGGCAGCACCGCCCAGGGCGCCGCGTTCGGTGGCGTGACCGCGATCCGGCTGCTCCCGGCGCTGGTGCTCGGCCCGGTGGCGGGCGTGCTCGCCGACCGGTTCGACCGCCGGTGGACCATGGTCATCTGCGACCTGCTGCGCTTCGTGCTGTTCGCCTCGATCCCGCTGTACGCGCTCACCGGCGCCGCGGGCGGGCTGGTGGTCGGCTGGGCGCTGATCGCCACGTTCCTGATCGAGTCGATCACCCTGCTGTGGATCCCGGCCAAGGAGGCGGCGGTCCCCAACCTCATCCCGCGTACCCGGCTGGAGGCGGCGAACCAGCTCACGCTGATCACCACGTACGGCCTGACGCCGGTCGCGGCGGCCGTCGCCCTGGCCGTGCTGACCCGCGGCCTGCCCGGCGCGTTCGGCGGCGACCTGCCGAACTGGGCCGAACCGGCCCAGCTCGCGCTCTGGTTCAACGCCTTCTCCCGGCTGGCCACCGCGCTCGTGGTGGCGTTCGGGATCAAGGAGATCAGCGAGGCCCAGCGCGGCGAGGCGGAGCGCACCGAGCAGAGCATGTTCCGGCAGTTCTCCGAGGGCTGGAAATACATCGGCCAGACCCCGCTCGTCCGCGGCCTGGTGCTGGGCATCTTCGGCGCGTTCGCCGGCGGCGGGATCGTGGTCGGCACGGGCAAGTTCTTCGCCAACTCGCTCGGCGCCGGTGACGCCGCGTTCTCGCTGCTCTTCGGCGCGATCTTCGTCGGTCTGGCGCTCGGCATCGGGCTCGGGCCGATGATCGTGCGGGACATGTCCCGCCGCCGCTGGTTCGGCATGAGCATCGTGCTCGCCAGCGCCTCGGTGCTGGTGCTCGCCTTCGCCATCCACCTGTCCATGGCCATCCTCGGCGCGATCCTGGTCGGCGCGGGCGCCGGCATGGCGTTCCTGGCCGGCACCACGCTGCTCGGCGGCGAGGTGGCCGACGAGGTGCGCGGCCGGGTGTTCGCGGTGGTGCAGATCGGCACCCGGCTGGTGCTGATCCTGGCCATCGCGCTCAGCAGCCTCCTGGTCGGCGTCGGCGGCTCCCGCCAGCTCACCATCGCCGACCTGGGCATCTCCATCTCCTCCACCCGCTTGCTGCTGCTCGCCGCCGGCGCGGCCGGCATCATCGCCGGCATCAGCGCGTTCGGGCAGATGGACGACAAGAAGGGCGTACCGGTCCTCGCCGACCTCTGGGGATCGATCCGGGGCCGCCCGCTGATGCCGGCCGAGCCGTTCGTCTCCAGCGGCCTGTTCGTGGTCTTCGAGGGCGGCGAGGGCGCCGGCAAGTCCACCCAGCTCGCCGAGCTGGCCGAGCGGCTGCGCGCGCAGGGCCGCGACGTGGTGGTCACCCGCGAGCCGGGCGCCACACCGGTCGGCGAGCGGATCCGCTCCCTGGTGCTCGGCACCAACCCCGGCGAGGCGCCGTCGCCGCGCGCCGAGGCGCTGCTCTACGCCGCCGACCGGGCGCACCACGTGGCCACCGTCGTCCGCCCGGCGCTCGTGCGCGGCGCTGTGGTGATCAGCGACCGGTACGTCGACTCGTCGCTCGCCTACCAGGGCGCCGGCCGGACGCTGCCGGTGGACGAGGTCTCCTGGCTCTCCTCCTGGGCCACCGGCGGCCTCAAGCCCGACCTGGTGGTGCTGCTCGACGTCGAGCCGCGGACCGGCCTGAGCCGGGTCGAGGACCGCAACGAGGGCACCGACCGGCTGGAGGCCGAGTCGCTGACGTTCCACGAGCGGGTCCGGTACGCCTTCCTCGACCTCGCCGCCGGTGACCCGAAGCGATACCTGGTGCTCGACGCGTCCCGCCCGATCGACGAGACCGCCGACGCGGTCGCCCGCCGGGTGGGCGAGCTGCTCACCGATCCGGCCGGCATCGTGCACCCCCGTCCGGCGCAGGGCCCGGACACCTCGGTCCAGCCCGAGTTATCCGACGCGGAGCTGGTGACGATGGAGCAACCCCGACGATGACCGACGTCTTCGGCGATCTGGTCGGGCAGGACGAGGCGGTGGCCATGCTGCGGCGGGCCGCCGCCTCGGCCGCCGCCCTGCTGCGCGCGCCGGTGACGTCCCCCGCGGGCGGGCACGACGACCTCGACGCGCTCGCCGAGGAGCACGACGGCGACCCGGGCCCGGCTGCGCCGGCCGACCTGGGCGGCGGCATGACCCACGCCTGGATCTTCACCGGGCCGCCCGGATCGGGCCGCTCGGTGGCCGCCCGCGCGTTCGCCGCCGCGCTGGAGTGCGTGCACGGCACCGGGTGCGGCACCTGCCCCGGGTGCCACACCACGCTCGCCGGCACCCACGCGGACGTCCGCCTCGTGGTGCCCGAGGGCCTGTCCATCGGCGTCGGCGAGATGCGCGCGCTGGTGCTGCGGGCGGCCAGCGCGCCGTCCGGCGGCCGGTGGCAGATCGTGATCATCGAGGACGCCGACCGGCTCACCGAGGCCGCCGGCAACGCGCTGCTCAAGGCGATCGAGGAGCCGCCGCCGCGTACCGTCTTCCTGCTCTGCGCCCCGTCCACCCACCCGGACGACATCTCCGTGACCATCCGGTCGCGCTGCCGCGTCGTACCCCTGCGGCAGCCGCCGCCGGCAGCGGTGGCCGAGGTGCTGGTCCGCCGCGACGGCGTCGCGCCGGACGTGGCCGAGTGGGCCGCCGCGGCGGCGCAGGGGCACGTGGGCCGGGCCCGGCGGCTGGCCCGCGACCCGGAGGCCCGGCAGCGGCGTGACGCGGTGCTGGCCGTACCGCGTCGGCTGACCGGCGTGGGCGCGGCGTTCGACGCGGCCTCGGCGCTCATCGAGGCCGCCGAGGCGGAGGCCGCCGCGTCCGTCGCGGAGATCGACGAGGCGGAGCGTACGGCGTTGCAGACCGCGCTCGGCGCGGGCGGCACCGGCCGGGGCGCGGCCGGCGCCATGCGCGGCGCGGCCGGTCAGCTCAAGGATCTGGAGAAGCGGCAGAAGTCGCGTGCCACCCGTGCCCAGCGGGACGCGCTCGACCGCGCCCTGGTCGACCTGGCCGGGTTCTACCGGGACGCGCTCACCATGGCGTGGCGGGCGCCGGTCGCCCCGGTGCACACCGACACGGCGTCGCTCGCCGGTGCGGGCGCGCAGAAGTGGGACGCCGAGGGCTCGCTGCGCCGCCTGGAGGCGGTGCTGGAGTGCCGCGCGGCGATCGAGGCCAACGTCAAGCCGCGGATCGCGGTGGAGGCGATGATGCTGGCCCTCTGGCGCGGCTGAGCCGGGCACTTTCCGCACTGTCCACAGGGCATCGACACGCGCGATTGGCGTGCGGTACGGTCCGGTGATGCCGCGGTGACCGAGGCGGCACGCTCAGTGAGGGTCGGGCCGACCGGCCGGGAGGAGTCCGCCGATGCCGCGGGGCGAGATCGACGAGGCCTGGATCGAGGAGGCGGTGCGGCGCTACCGCCGGATCGAGAACCTGCAGGCCGAGTTCGACCAGGCGGTCGCGACGGTCGAGGTCACCGTCCGCTCACCCGACGGGCTCGTCGAGGTGGTGGTGACCGCCGGCGGGCGCATCACCGACGTGCGTTTCCTCGGCCCGCTGCACCACCGCAGCCCGCGCGACGTGGCCGGTTCGGTGCAGGCCGCCGTCACCGCCGCCGCCGACGCGGCGCAGTGGGCGCGGGAGAAGCTGCACAACGAGACCTTCGCGGCGTACCGGCCGCTGGCGGGGGCCTGACATGGAGACGCTGCGTGCCCTGGCCGCCCGTCTCGACGAGGCCGGCGCGACCCTCGCCACCCTGTCCCGCACGGTGACCGCCACCGACCCGCCGCATCCCGCGTTCGGCGCGCACGCCGCCGGCCGCCCCGGTGAGGTGGGCCGTGCGCTGCACCGCCAGTGGACAGTGGCCACTGCCGACCGGGCGCGCGAGGCGCAGGCCGCCGCCGTCCGGCTGGCCGCCGCAGCGGCGGCGCTGCGCAGCGCCGCCGACCGTTACGCCGCCGCCGACGACGCGGTCGCCCGGCGGCTGGCCCGGGAGGCCTGATGGACGCGCTCGACCGCCTCGCCGAGCCGGGGCTCGACCTGCTCGGCCGCGTCGACACGCTGCTGGCCGCCGGCGCGCCCGAGGGGCACCGGCTCTGGCCGCTGCTGCGCCGCATGCAGGTGCTTCCCGGCGCGGCCGTGCGCGAGTTCCTCGACCTGCATCCCGCGCCGCTGACCGGCGCCGGCCACGCGGTGCGCCGGCTCGTCCGGGGGTACGACGACACCTGCGCGCTGCTGGCCGACCAGGTCGCCTGGTCCGGCGCTGCCGCGTCGGCGTACGACGAGGCACGTGCCGCCCTGATGCGGCACCTGGACGAGGGGCCGGACAGCCTGGTCGGGCGGCTGGAGTCGACAGCGGGCTACGCCGACGCGCTGGCCGGCTGGGTGGAGGGCAGCCGGGCGGCGCTGGCCCGGGCGCTGGCCGAGGTGCTGGGCTCGGCCGAGGCGGTCGCGGTGCACGCGGCGACGCGGCCCGGCGCCGAGGCCGGACGGGCCGGGGCGTCGGCGGCGGCCGAGATCGCGACGAGGGTCCTGGGTGTGCTCGGGGTGGCCTACGACGGCGCGGAGACGCTGCTGCGCCAGTGGGGGCCGAGCCTGGCCGAGACGCCGTGGCGGGACCGCGCCACCACCGCTCCGCGCTACGGCGGCACCACCCGGATCGGCTACTGACGGTCCACGGCGCCGCGCACCGGACCGGCCGTGGCCGGGTGACGGCGGCGGCGCCGTGGCCTTCCCCTGCACCCCCCGCAGGTATGCCTTCACTCAACGCGCCCGGGCGGTGTTTGTCAGGGGCCCGCCGGAGATTCAGCCGTCCGGGCGAGGCGATGGGGCCGGTTCGGCCGGGTCGAGGTCGATGATCGCTGCGGTGGGTGACCGGGCGGCGACAGGTGCGCCGTGCGGCGGTCGTCGATCCGCGTAGGGTGTGGCGTATGGGCATGCTCTGCGCGGTCAGCTTCAACCGGTACGGGCGCCTCTACTACCTCGACCCGGGCGAGCTGCGCCCGCAGGTGGGCGACCGGGTGCTGGTGCCCACCGAGGAGGGGCCCGAGGTGGCCGAGTGCGTGTGGGCCGCGCAGTGGGTCAGCGAGGACACCGACAGCTTCCCGAAGCTCGCAGGGATCGCCGGCGACGACGACCTGCGCCGCGACGAGATGCTGCGCCGGCGCAAGGCCGAGGCGAAGGTCGCCGCCAAGCGGCTGATCCGCGAACACGGCCTGCCGATGAAGGTGGTCGCCGTGGACCACGTCCTGGCCACGCCGGAGAACGGCAGTGACCGCACCACCATCTACTTCACCGCGCCGCACCGCGTCGACTTCCGCTCGCTGGTCCGCGACCTGGGCGCCACGCTGCACTGCCGAGTCGAGCTGCGGCAGCTGTCCGCCCGCGACTCCGCCCGGGTGCAGGGCGGCATCGGTTCCTGCGGGCGCGACCTGTGCTGCGCCACGTTCCTCACCGACTTCGAGCCGGTGACCATCCGGATGGCGAAGGACCAGGACCTGCCGCTCAACCCGCTGCGCATCTCCGGGGCGTGCGGGCGGCTGATGTGCTGCCTGAAGTACGAGCACCCGCTGTACCAGAAGTTCCAGGAGTCGGCCCCGGCGGTCGGCAGCCGGGTGTCCACTCCGCAGGGCGAGGGCAAGGTGGTCGGCCACAGTGTTCCGCGCGACGCGGTCACGGTCCGGCTGGACGCCGACGGCTCCCGCTCGATGTGCTCCCGCGCGTCGGTGTGCGGCCCGAGGCAGGCCCACGACCAGCACTACCCCCAGCCCTGACCGTCCCCCTCCCCACCGTTTCCCCGTTGATCATGAAGTTAGCGGTCGAAATGGTGATCGAATTCGCCGTTAACTTCATGATCGACGGGGTGGGGGCCGGGGTCAGCGGATGACGATGGGGGGTTCGGCCAGGCGGGGGGTCAGCGGGGTCTTCGGGGTCAGCCAGGAGGCGGTGGGGGACTGGTCGGGGTTCAGCTGCCAGTCGTGCGACACCTTGTCCACGGCGATCGGGTAGATCGTCAGCGTGCCGTCCGGGTCGATCCGGAACCGCAGGAACGCCTTCGAGTCCTCGATGCCCTGCGCCGCGAACAACTCGTTCAGGTTGACCCCGAACGCGCCCGCCACCAGCAGGTAGAGCGCCACGAGCTGGCTGGCGACCAGCCCGCTCAGCGGCCCGTAGAGCACCACCGCGGCGACCGCCGGCAGCGGCCACGGCCAGTCGTAGAACGGCAGCTGCAACCAGACCCACGTGCCGCCGGCGGCGAGCGCCACCTGGGCCAGCCCGTGCGCCACCCCGAGGATCCAGTGCCGGGCGTGCCGTTTCCCGCCCGCCGTGGGCGGCTTGGCGAAGAACACCGCGCCCATCATCGCCACCACCAGCATGATCGCCAGCGGCACGCTGAACAGCCGCTGCTCGGTGGTGCCCACCTGCTGCACCGCCACCCCGGCCATGGCCAGCATCAGCAGCGTGTGCAGCGTGCCGAGCAGCGTCGTGAAGCCCGGGTTGCGGAACGGCAGCCGGGCGAAGATCCCCCAGCCGTACCGGCGGGAGCGCGCCTTGTCCGGATAGCGCGCAGCCAGGTCGTACTCCCGGGTGTTGCTGGCCCGCCGGGTCAGCGTGTCACGCGGCGGCACCTCCAGCTTCTCCGGCAGCCGGTGCGTGGGGTAGAGGTAGGCGCCGCCGCCGCCGCACGTGATGAGCTGCCGGTCCGTCCCGGCATAGCGGGCGTAGTGGTGCAGGTCGCCGGAGACCAGCACCCGTACCTGCGCCCCGGTCGGCGCGACGAGGGTACGGATGAAGTAGTCGATCGAGTCGTACGCGTTGGGGTGGTCGACGGCCTTGACCCACGTCGGCGCCGGCACCGCCAGGATCACCTTGGATTCCGGGGTGAGCTTGCGGGCCACCTCGTCGAAGTAGGTGAGCTGCGGGTCGTCCAGGTACGAGCCGGACTGGTCGTCGAGGCCGAGCAGCCACCAGCCGGCCGGCAGCTCGACGGCGAAGTACGAGCGGGACTGGCCGGTGCCCCAGCCGGCGAAGTGCCGGTCCCGGGTACGCACGAACAGGCGCAGGAACGCGGTCAGGCCGTCGTACCAGTCGTGGTTGCCGGGCACTGCGAACAGCTTCGGCTGCTCCGGCGGGGCAACAGGCAGCGCCGCCTGGTACGGACCCTTGCACCGGTCCTCGTACGCCTCGTAGCCCGCCGCGGGATAGACCTGGTCGCCGCCCATTACCAGCGTCTGTGCGCGGGGAAGGGTGTGCCCGTCCACTGTCAGCTCCGGCTGGGCGAGCAGGTACGCCACCGAGTACGTGGCGTCGAAGCCGTCACCCAGGTCGGCCACGTAGTCGAGCCAGAGCCCACCGTCCGGCCCGACCTGCCGGAACGTGCCGTCGCTGAACGCGTTCTGCAACTCGCGCTTGTCCAGGTACGCCCCGAACAGCATGGCCAGCAACGTACGCAGGCCGGTGCTGATCAGGAGCAGCGGCGCGAGCCAGGGCACCGGCCGGCGGGGGGTGAAACCCAGCTCCCGGGGGTCGATGCTGCGGGGGCGGCGGGTGGCACGCTCGCCGGGACGCGCCTCGGGAGCCGGTGGTCGCGGCGGTTCGTCGGTCACCCGCCGCAGGGTAGTCCGGACCGGGCGCGAAGTCTCTCCCGTACCGGGGCGGATGTGGTCGGGTGTCCGGCTTCGGAGTCGGGGGATCCGGTTCGGCTTCCGGTCGGGCGTGCCGTACACTTGGCGGTCGTTGCCGCCTTAGCTCAGTCGGCTAGAGCGACGCACTCGTAATGCGTAGGTCGACGGTTCGATTCCGTCAGGCGGCTCGGTACAGAAGCCCAGGTCATCGACCTGGGCTTCGCCGTTTCCCGAGGGCGATCGCCCCTCCGCCGACGGGTGCCGGTCCGTAAATCGTCCGCGCCGCGGCTGCTTCGACCGGCCGGGCCAGCCGGCGGCAGCCGCCCAGGCCAGCAGTACGCCCATGGTCAGGCCAGGCGGCAGGTACCAGAACGTGAGGAAGCCGGCCGGTGGCGTCAACGGCAGTGCCGCGATGAGCGCCCACGCGACGCGGCGTGGCAGCACACCGCGACGCAGCCCCTGCAGCCCGCACCAGACGGTGCCCGCCAGCGCCGTCAGCAGGGCCACGAGGTCGAACATCCACCCGTATCCGGGGCTGTTGTATTCCAGGCCGATCGCGATGGCCGCGGCGAGGAGCCCGTATCTCGTGAGGCGCCGAGGCGTCGCGGTGGCGTGGCCCGTCACCGTCCAGACGAGCGGCAGCGTCAGCAGCATCGACACGAAGAAGGGACCACGCCAGATCCAGGCCGGCTCCCCACCGTCGAACAACGGCAGGTTCTCGGCCATCCATCGCGCCGGAGCGGGGAGAGAGCTGACGGCTCGGCCGCCGCCGACCTCCCACTGCGTGGCCATCGCGGCGCCGAGCACCGCTGCGACCAGCGGCGCGAGAACCGCAAGGGCGCGCCGCCAGCGGGCGACCGCCCACCTGCCCTCGACACCGGGCCGGTCGGTGCGGTCGGGTACGCGCTGCGGATGCTCCTGTCGCATCGGATGATCGTCCTAGCGTCGCTGGGAAATCCCATCAGGAGAACAGTCGGGATCATCGCTAGCGTGTCGGCTGTAGACGCCGTTACGAGGCCGCCCGAGTTCTTCTGCCCGGAGCGGGCAGGTCGGCGGCCACCGTGCCCAGCAGCGCCAGCGCCTGCGCCGACCGGCTGCCGGGCTCGGCCTGGTAGACGACCAGCTGCTGGCCCGTCGCCCCGGCGACGGTCAAGGAGTCGTACGTGAGGGTCAGCTCGCCGACGTCGTGATGGTGGAACAGCTTCGCCTCGTGCGTCTTTCCCCGTACGTCGTGGCGGGCCCACAGCCGGCGGAACTCCGGACTCTTCAGCGAGAGTTCCCCGACCAGTTCGGTGAGCCGCGCGTCGTCGAGCATGTCGGCTGCGGCGGCCCGCAGCGCGCCCAGGCTGGACTGCGCGACCCGGTCCCAGTGGGGATGGAAGGAACGGGCCGCCGAGTCGAGGAAGACGAACCGGACGAGGTTGGGCTCATCGGCCTCGAACAGCTTGGCGAACAGGGCGCGTCCGAGCCGGTTGGCGGCCAGCACGTCCATCCTGCGGTCGACGATCAGCGCGGGTGTGTGCAGCCAGCCGTCCATCAGGCGCAGCAGGCTCGGCCGGACGGTCTCCCGCGTACCCCTGCGGGCGGGCTTGCGGCCGCTCCTGGCCAGCAGGTGCAGGTGCGCCGCCTCCTCGGTGTCGAGTCCGAGGGTGCGGGCCAGGGCGTTCAGCATCTGTTCCGACGGGTGCTGTTCCCGCCCCTGCTCCAGGCGGGCGTAGTAGTCGGCGCTGACCCCGGACAGTTGGGCGACCTCCTCGCGCCGCAGACCTGGCGTCCGGCGCCGGCCCGAGGAGACGATGCCGGCCTCCGCCGGGCTGGTCGTCTCACGCCGGGCGCGCAGGAACTCGCCGAGCGGATTGCTGCCGTCCACCACCCCAACATAACCGCGGGCGGTCGGCCGCCAGGAGGCTCAGCCGGGGTGTGACGCACCCTGGTTGCGACCGGCCGTACTTCGCACCGTGGACTCATGGAATCCACACAGATGTCCGGCACCAGCCACCGCAAGGCCGCCACCGTCCTCCTGACGGCGGCGCTCACCGCCTGCGGCACGGAGACACCGCCCGTACCGCAGGCCGCCCCGTCCGCGACGCCGGCGCGGCCCTCGGTCTCCGAGGCCCTTCATCCGTACGTCGGGATGTGGGTCACCGCCGACGGCCACATCCGGCAGGAGTTGTTGCCCGACGGCCGGTACGACGAGGCGCGCGGCGACCGGGCGAGCGCCTACACCGGCCGGTACGAGGTGACCGGCGAGCACATCGACTACCGGGACGACAGCGGGTTCACCGCCGACGGCCGGTTCGACGGCGACGTCCTGCACCACGGCGGCTACCTGTTCTATCGGGAGGGCAGTGCGGCCCACCGGCAGGCGGTCGCGGGGCGGGCGTCCACCCGCCCGTCCGGGTAGGGGAGAACGCCGACGGACAGGGGAGCGTCGGGCGTCCGGTGGCGGCGCAACCGCTACCGGCGCTCGGCGCGCTGCCGGGCCGCCTCGTACAGCGCCACGGTCCCGGCCGCCGCCGCGTTCAGGGAACTCGCCGCCCCCACGATCGGGATGCGCACCATCCGGTCGCTGGCCTCCTGCCAGCCCTTGCTGAGCCCGTGCGTCTCGTTGCCGATGAGCAGGAGAGTGGGGCCGGTCAGGTCGTGCTCGGCGACGTCCACGTCCCCGTGCTCGTCCGTACCGATGATCTGGACCTGCGGAAGGCCGTCCGCGCGCACCGCGGCGACCCAGTCCAGGACGTCGCGGTGACTGGGGACGCGCACCACGGGTAGGGCGAACAGCGACCCGGTGGTGGCCCGGACCGCCTTCGGGTCGTACGGGTCGGCGGCGTGGCCCGTGATGATCACGCCGGAGGCGCCGAAGGCGTCAGCGGAGCGGATCAGCGTGCCGATGTTGCCCGGGGTCTTGGGGCGGTCGAAGACCACCACGAGCATGGCCGGCCCGACCGGGATGCGGGCCAGGTCGTCAGCGGGCTGCGCCACGACTGCGAGCAGTTCGGGTGACTCCTCCTCCTTGCCGCTCAGTTCCCGCATCAGCTCCGGCGCGAGGGCCACCCGCCTGGCGCCGGCGCGGTCGAGCAGGTCGCGGCACCAGCGGGACAGGGGCTGCCGGTCCGGGTGGAGGAGGGCACGGATCTCCCAGCCCTGTTCCAGGGCCACCGTGATCGGGCGCACCCCCTGGACCAGGAACTCCCCGGAACGCTGCCGCTTGGTGCGGTTGGTCAGCAGCGCCTGCCACTGCTGGAAGCTCGCGTTGCGGGTGGTGATCGTCAGGGTCTTCGCCACGCAGCCGATTCAACCGCATCCGGGTTCGAGGTCACGCGCCGGTGAGGTGGTGACGCGGCGCGATTGTCCCGCCGAGTGACCAGCCGCTATCGTTCCCTCGCCCCCAGCCCGCAGAGTTTGAGGATCGCGATGACTTCCCCGCCGTTGACGAAAGTTGCCGATCGGGAAGGTTCGCCCGCCGAGGAACCGGCCGGCACGGCGACCGGACGCGAGCCGGGCAGGGAGGCGCCGCCGAGCCGGTTCCGGGCCGACGTCGCCGGGCTCCGGGCTGTCGCCGTGGGGCTGGTGCTGCTCTACCACGCCGGGTTGCCGTTCATCCCCGGTGGCTTCGTCGGCGTCGACGTCTTCTTCGTGATCTCCGGCTTCCTCATCACCGGGCAGCTCATCTCGGAGATCGAGCGCAGCGGACGGGTCTCGCTCACCGGTTTCTACGCGCGCCGGGCCAAGCGGATCCTGCCCGCGGCCACTGTGGTGCTGGCGGCCACCGCCGTCGCGGTCCGGCTGTTCGTACCCCGGGGTGAGTGGCAGGTCATCGGCGGCGACATCGCCGCCGCGGCGACCTACGTCGTCAACTGGCGGTTCGCCGACCGCGCGGTCGACTACCTGGCCGAGGACGTCGCGCCGTCGCCGGTCCAGCACTTCTGGTCGCTCGCCGTGGAGGAGCAGTTCTACCTCCTCTGGCCGCTGCTGATCGTGCTGGCCATCCTCGCCGCGCGCAGGCTCCGGCGGGCGAACGTACGGCCGGTCCTGTGGGTCGGTCTCGCGGTGCTGGCGGTGCCGTCGTTCGTCTGGTCGATCGTCGAGACGGCGAACTCGCCCGAGCGCGCGTTCTTCGTCTCCACCACGCGGCTGTGGGAGCTCGCGGTCGGCGCGGCGGTCGCGCTGCTGGCGGTCCGCGCCGCGCGGATGCCCCGGTCGGTGGCTGTCGTCCTCGGGTGGCTCGGCCTCGCCGCGATCGTGGCGGCGGCGCTGCTGGTCAGCGGGAAGACCGCATGGCCGGGGTACGCGGCGGCGCTGCCCACGCTCGGCGCGGCGGCGGTGATCGCGGCCGGTGCCGCGGCCGGCTCCCGAGGGCCGGTGCTGGTGCTCGGCATGCGTCCGTTCCAGTGGATCGGTGACCTGTCGTACTCGCTGTACCTGTGGCACTGGCCGATGCTCGTGGTGGCCGCCGCGCACTTCGGTGACCTGTCGGTGACCGAGGGCCTGGTGGTGGCGCTCGCCTCGGTGATCCCGGCCTGGCTCACCTTCCGGCTGGTCGAGAACCCGCTGCGGTACTCGCGGAAGATCTCCACGTCGCCGCGTCTGGCGTTGAGCCTGGGCGGCAACTTCACGCTCGCCGGCATCTGCGCCGGTCTGGTCCTGGTGCTGATGGGCGCGTGGGCCGCCGCCGCGACCACGACCAAGGGCCGGTACGCCCCGGGCGCGGCGCTGCTGTCGACAGCGCCCGGCACGGCGCCGATCGGCCCGGTCCCGGAGCGGTTCGACGCGATCACGCCGGACCCGCTGCAGATCCGGCAGGGCTTCATGGACGTGCCGGACACCAACCGGGACAAGTGTTTCCAGCAGGTCGAGGGCGCCGAGGTGCTGTCCTGCACGTACGGCGTTCCGAACGGGTCCACCACCGTCGCGCTCGTCGGCGACTCGAAGATGGACCAGTGGCTGCCCGCGTTCCAGGTGCTCGCCGCCCAGAACGACTGGAAGCTGCTGATCATGGCGAAGGCGGGATGCGCCTTCACCAGCGCCCAGGTGCTCAAGGGCGACGGGTCCGGCAAGCCGTACACCGACTGCATCGAGTGGAACCGTGCGCTGCTGGACCGCCTGGTGCAGGAGCGCCCCGACTACGTGGTCACCTCGCAGTCGGCGTCGACGGCCCTGGACAGCGGGGGTGAGCGCGCCACCGTCGCGGCGATGGTGTCCGGCGTACGGGCCTCGTGGAAGAAGCTCGACTCGGTGGGGACCAAGGTCGTCGTCCTCGCCAACAACCCGCATCCGGGCGCGGCGGTGGCGTGCGCCGACAAGAACCGCAAGCGCCTGTCCGCCTGCGCGTTCGACAGGGAGAAGCACGACCAGGACCCGGCCTACCGGATGCAGCGGCAGGCGGTCGCGGGCGCGCCGAAGGTCAAGATGATCGACCTGTTCGACGCCGTCTGCCCGACCGACAGGTGCCCTGTGGTGTTCGGCAACGTGCTCATCTACCGGGGTGGCTCGCACATCGGCGCGGCGTACGTGAAGACGACCGCGCCGCACCTCGCCCGTGCCCTGTCCGACGTCGGCGTGCCCGCGCGCTTCACCCCGGCCGGGTAGGTCGCCGGGGTTGCGGCGCCCGGCCACGATGGCGGCGTGATCATGCGTCGGCCGCTCTGGCTCAGCCTCGTGTACGTGCTGCTGGCGGTCGCCGGTGGCGCCCTGCTCTGGCTGCCGTTCCACACCCAGATGGCGCTCGACGACTGGGGGGTGACGCTGCGCGAGCGGGGTACGCCCGCACAGGCGACGGTGGTCGACCAGGTGACGGAGAGCGGTGGCAACCGGAGTTCCTCGTCGCGCACCATGTACTTCAGTTACGCGGTCGACGGCCGGACGCACTCGCAGGAGGTGCCCTGCTTCGAGGTGTGCCGGGCCGCGGGCACCGAGGTGCCGATCTGGGTCAACCCGGCGGACCCGAACGACTTCGTCACCGACTTCGGGCAGCTCAGCGGGCATCGCGGGCGGGTGCAGGGCGTACTCGGCGTGGTCGGGCTGTTCGCCCTGGGCGCCGGGGTGGTGCTGACGCTGTCCCGCATCCGGCGCGCCCGACCAGGCGACCGCGCCGGCCGGGCGAGCCACGACGCGGCGCGCCGCGACCGGCCGCGCCGGGCGGCGCCGACGCCGGTCGGAGACGGTCGCGGCTACACCGGCCGGGGCAAACGCAAGCGCAACGCCGGGCGCTGACGCAAGCGCAACGCTCGGTGCCGGCCGCCGGCGACGGGGTCAGCGGTAGAGCGTCTCCAGGTAGGCCGGGCCGTAGTGGCGTTCCAGGTCGGCCAGGCTCTCCGCCGGGGCCTCCACCTCCTTGATCAGCCGGGCCCGCGTCGGCAGCACGTCCGGTTGCCAGGTCTCCGGCTGCCACAGCTCGGAGCGCAGGAACGCCTTCGCGCAGTGGTAGAAGATCTGCTCGATCGCGACCTCGACGGCGAGCAGCGGCCGGTGGCCCTTCACCTCCATGTCGGCGAACCACGGCGCGTCGGAGATCAGCCGGGCCCGGCCGTTGATCCGCAGCGTGTCGGTGCGGCCGGGGATCAGGAAGATCAACCCGACGTGCGGGTTGGCCAGGACGTTGCGGTAGCCGTCGGCCCGCCGGTTGCCGGGCCGCTCCGGGATCGCGATCGTGGTGTCGTCGAGCACCAGCGCGAAACCGGGCGGGTCACCCTTGGGGGAGACGTCGCAGGTGCCGTCCGCGCCGGCGGTGGCGATCAGGCAGAACGGCGAGGCGGCGAGCCACTCCCGGTCGCGTTCGTGCAGCGTACGGCGGTCCTTGGCGGCCGCTCGCGGCATCGGTGTGCCGATCAGCTCGCGTAGTTCGGCCTCGCTGGTGATCTCCCGGGTCGTCACGTCTTCCTCCCCCGTCCGTTGACCTCGACGACGGTTCCGGCCCGCGACGGGCCGTGATCCGCCACTGTCAGCCTAGGAGAGCGCGTCGAGTGCCGGGTTTGCCCCCGGAGCCGGCGGGTAGGGACCGGTTCGCAGCGTGCGTCCGGACGCGACGGATGGAGGCCGAGATGGAGAGCCGACTCAAGGTGCTCGGCCATCCCGTGCATCCGATGCTCGTGATGTTCCCGGTGGCGCTCTTCGTGACCGCGGTGATCTTCGACGTGGTGGACACCGTGGGCGGGCCCGGCTTCCTGGCCGAGGTCGCGTACTGGAACATCACCGTCGGTCTGATCGGCGGCCTGCTGGCCGCGGCGGCGGGGGCGTTCGACCTGCTCGCCCTGCCGGCCGGCACCCGCGCCAAGCGGGTCGGTGTCACCCACGCCGCCGCCAACGTGGCGGTCATCCTGCTGTTCGCCGCGGTCTGGGCGGTCCGGCTCAACGCCGACTCCCGGGCGGCCGGGGGCGCGCTCGTCGCCATCGAGGTGGTCGCCCTGGCGATCCTCGGCGTGAGCGCGTGGCTCGGCGGCGAACTGGTGGACCGGCTCGGTGTCGGCGTCGACCCGGAGCACGATCTCAACGCGCCCAGCTCGCTGCGACCCTCCTCGGCGACACAGCGGATCGGAGACGCGCGATGACGGAACAGGGCAGCGGACGGGGCTGGCGTGGTCGCCAGCAGGGCTGGGATCCGATGGGCGAACTCCAGTCGCTGCGCTCCGAGCTGAGCCGGCTGGTCGGCGGACGCTCCGGCAGCCAGGACGTGGATCTGGCCGAGACGGCCGACGGCTGGGAGGTAGTCGTCCGGCTTCCCGGCGTGGCGCCGGAGGAGGTCGCCGTCGAGCTGGACGACCGGGAGCTGTGCGTACGCGCCCGGTCGGAGGCCGAGGTGAACGCCGACCACGGCATCCCGGGCGGTTTCACCACCCGGGGCTTCGAGTACCGCGTGGACCTGCCGTCCCGCGTGGACCCGGACCGGATCGACGCGGTGATGGACCACGGCCTGCTCCGGGTCCGCCTGCCCCGGGCGACCCGGCCCGCGCCGCGCACCATCACCGTCGGCCGGACCGGCCCGCGACCGGGCGCCGACCGTACGCCGATGCCCGCCGACCCGGCCGCGGATCGGGAGCTGCACCACCCGGACACCGCGCTCGACGAGATCGACAGGCCGTAGGGGCCGCGTGACCAGCCCGCCTGACTCCCGCTCGCCGCGCCGCGACCTGGAGCCGTCGGCGCTCGGGCCGGTGGGCGAGCGCGTCCCTGACGTCGAACGGATCGCCGTGCTGCGCGCCAACGCGCTCGGTGACTTCATCTTCGTGCTGCCCGCGCTGGACGCGCTGCGGTCCGCGTACCCGTCGGCCGAGATCGTGCTGCTCGGCGCGCCGTGGCACGCGGCGCTCTGGCGCGACCGGCCCGGCCCGGTGGACCGGGTGCTGGTGGTGCCGGCGGCGCCCGGCATCCGCGACCCGGGGCCCGGCGAGTCGCCGGGTGACGTCCCGGCGTTCCTGGCCGCCGCCCGCGCCGAACGGTTCGACCTGGCGTTGCAGGTGCACGGCGGCGGCGGCAACTCGAACCCGTTCGTGGCCGGGCTGGGCGCCCGGGTCACCGCCGGCCTGCGGGCCGAGGGCGCGCCGCCGCTGGACCGGTGGCTGCGCTACGTCTACTACCAGCACGAGGTGATCCGCTACCTGGAGGTGGTCGCCCTGGTCGGCGCGCCCGCCACCACGATCACCCCGTCGCTCGCGGTCACCGCCGCCGACCGGGCGGAGGCCGCCGCCGTGCTCGGCGAACCCACCCGGCCGCGGGTCGCGCTGCACCCGGGCGCCACCGACACGCGGCGACGCTGGCCGCCGGAACGCTTCGCCGAGGTCGCCCGCGAGCTGACCGGAGACGGGTACGAGGTGCTGGTCACCGGCACCCCGGCCGAGCAGGAGACGGTCGACGCGGTGGTGGCGGCGGCCGGGGTGCCGGTGCGTCCCCAGGTCGGCACGCTCAGCCTGGGCGCGCTCGCCGCCGCGTACGCGGACTGCGCGCTCGTGGTCTCCAACGACACCGGCCCGCTGCACCTGGCCGCCGCCGTGGGAGCGCCGACAGTGGGTGTCTTCTGGGTCGGCAACCTGATCAACGGGGCGTCGCCGTTGCGCGGGCGGCACCGCCCGATCGCCGCCTGGACCACCCACTGCCCGGTCTGCGGCGTCGACTGCACACCCGGGATCTACCCGCACCGGCCGGGCGACGGCGAGTGCCCGCACCGGGTGTCGTTCGTGGCCGACGTACCAGTCGCCGAGGTGGTCGAGGCGGCCCGCGAGCTGCTCACACCTCCGCGGGCGACTCGCTGAGCACGACCTCCCACGCCTCCACGTCGCGTTCGGTGACTGTGGTCGGCGACTCCAGGTGATAGGCCCCGCTGGGCAGCACCCCGGCGCCGCCGTGGCGCTCCAGCACCGCGAGCTGCGCGGCGACGTCCTCGCCCTGGTGCCGCTCGGGCAGCCGCTCCCAGAAGTCGAAGCCGCCGGCCTCGACGAGCTTGGCCCGGTCGTAGAGTACGCACCCGCCGATCCAGGAGATCTTGTACGCCCGCCACTCGTCCGCCGCCAGGTCGAGCTTCTCGGTGACGTGCAGCAGGTTCGCCGCCGGGTGGATGGACGCCCGGTGCCACTCCGGCGTGCCGGGCTGGATGCGTTCCGGCACCGGTGGCCCGGTCCACTCCTCGTAGTGCTGGTGCGTCTCCGGGCGGACGTCGTCGGCGTAGGAGAGGCCGTGCACCGCGTTGCCGACGAACCCGCAGCCCAACTCGTCGAGCGCGGTGACCAGGCGGGACAGCGCGCCCGGCTCCAGCCACACGTCGTCGTCGAGGCAGAGCACCGCGTCGGCCGCCGACTGGGCCAGCAGGTACGACCGGTGCTCGGCCAGGCCGCGACGGGGCAGCCGCCGGGTCAGCAGCACCGGATGCCCCCGGTGCCGCAGCGCCCGCACCATCGTGGCGGCGGCCGGGTGGGCGTACGCGGGATCGCCGTCGGACTGGTCGCTGACCACCACCCCGAACCCGGGTACGCCCTCCTGAGCGGCCAGCCCGGACAGCGTGACCGCCAGCTCGGCGGGCCGGTTGCGGGTGGGGATCAGCACGTCGAGCCGCCGGTGGTGCCGGAACCGTCCGGGCGTGCCCGGGTCGAGCGGACGGGTCACGCCGGCCTGCCCTCGCCGACCGTGTCGCCGACCGGGTGGGCGCGGATCCGGTCGATGATCGCCGAGGTGGAGCGGTCCGGTACGTACCCGAGCGTGCGCACCTGCCCGCCCAGCCGCCGTACCAGCGGCGCCTCCGGCACCATCTCCGGCGGGTAGTCGCCGCCCTTGACGTAGACGTCGGGCCGGACCGCCTCGATCAGCCGGGCCGGCGAGTCCTCCTCGAAGACCACCACGTGGTCGACGCAGGCCAGCGCCGCCAGCAGGGCGATCCGGTCCTCGACCGGGTTGACCGGCCGATCCGGGCCCTTGAGTCGCCGTACGCTGCCGTCCGAGTTGACCGCCACGATGAGCAGGTCGCCGAGCGCGCGGGCCTGGGTCAGGTAGCGGACGTGCCCCGGGTGCAGCACGTCGAAGCAGCCGTTCGTGAACACCACCGACCGCCCGGCCTGCCGGTGCTCGTCCACCAGGGCGGCCAGCTCGTCGGCGCCGACCAGCGCCGGATGCCCGCCCTCGTCCGCGCCGGTGCCGAGCGCGGCCAGCAGGTCCTGCCGGCGGCACACGCAGGTGCCGGTGTCGGCCACAGTGATGGTGGCGGCGAGCTGGGCGAGCTGGGCGGCGGTGGGCAGGCCCGCGTCGGCGGCGAGCGCCAGCGTCATGGCCGCCAGGTACGCGTCCCCGGCACCCACCGCGTGACTGGCCGGAACCGGGGTGCTGTGGCTGCGCCGGGGCTCGCCCTCGGCGCCGCCGACCACCGCGCCCTCGGTGTCCAGGGTCACCGCCACCACGTCGGCGCCGGTGTGCTCGCGCAGCTCGGGCAGGCGTGACTCGGCCAGCACGGCCCGGTCCACGCCGGCGCCGGCCGCCGCGCTCACAGTCACGCCGGTCCCGGTGACGCTCAGCCCGTCGCCGGTCAGCGCCACCCGCTCCTCGCCCGGCACCGGTTCGCCGGTCGGGCCGGCGGGGACCTCGGCTGCGGGCGTACCGGAGGTCGGGTGCGGGCTGCCGGGTACGCGCTCACCGGACCCGCCGGGCGCGGCGCCCACCATCAGCTCGGACGGGCCGTCGGCCTCCGCCGGGTGGTTCAGGTGCACGTCACCGCTGGGGACGGCGCCCCGCTCGGCGTGCGCGAACCCGGCGGCGGCGCGGGCCAGCAGCCGGGTCGCCTCGGCGAAGCTCGGCGTCACCACTGTCGGGTTCAGCCCGCGCCAGTCGGCCAGGTCGTGCGCGTCGAGCGCCACGGTGCCGTACCGGTCGCGGTTGGCGACCAGCCAGGCGCGTACCGCCGACGGCAGCGCGCCCAGGCCGTAGTCGCAGACCACAAGCGTGAGCGGCTGCCCGGCGGCCACCGCCCGCAGCTCCTCGGTGGCGCAGTGCAGCGCGGTCAGCAGGCGGGCCACGCCGTCGGCGTCCAGCCCGTCCTCCGGACCGCCGGAGTCCTCGCGGAGCAGGATCTGGTTGCCGGCGAGCATCCGCCGCTTGACCGGGGTGGGCCGGCCGGGCTGGCTCACCGTGCGGTCCCAGACCGCTGCCCGGTCCAGGCAGTCGTGCAGCTCGTCGCCGGCTACGTCGGCGCCGACCGGGGCGACCAGCGCGGCCCGGCCGCCGAGCGCCGCCACGTTCACCGCCGTGTTGGCGGCGCCCCCCGCAGCGGAGATCCGCCGCCGCAGGGTGAGGACCGGCGCGGGCGCCTCGCGGCAGAGCCGCTCCGACTCGGCGAACCGCCACTCGTCCAGCATGGCGTCCCCGACGACCAGCACGGGACGCTGCTGCCAGCTCGCCACGACGGTGGCCAGCCGGCGCTCTTCCGCTGCTGCTCCTGCCATGCCTCTGCGGATCCCCCCGGGCCGTCGGGCCAAACCTTGGTGCGACGCGGGCCACCCGATGCGTCCGGTTTCGCGGCATCGGGCGGGGGAACCGTCTCAGACGTACCCCGGAGAGGAGAGAACAGCATGGCAGCGACACTTCAGGGCAAGCGCATCGCCTTCCTGGCCGCCGACGGCGTCGAGGAGGTCGAGTACACCAAGCCCCGGGAGGCGGTGGAGAACGCCGGCGCCCAGGTCGAGCTGGTCTCCATCGAGTCCGGCACGATCCAGGCCTTCAACCACCTCGACCACGGCAAGCAGTACCAGGTCGACGTCACCACCGAGGAGGCGGACGCCGGGGCGTACGACGGCCTGGTCCTGCCCGGTGGCGTGGCGAACCCCGACTTCCTGCGGACGGACCCGGAGGCGGTCCGGTTCGTCAAGGCGTTCTTCGACGCGGGCAAGCCGGTCGGCGTGATCTGCCACGGCCCGTGGACGCTCGTCGAGGCGGACGTGGTGCGGGGCCGCACCATCACCTCCTGGCCGAGCCTGCGCACCGACCTCACCAATGCCGGCGCCAAGTGGGTCGACCAGGAGGTCGTCACCGACAACGGGCTGGTCAGCAGCCGCAAGCCGGACGACCTGCCGGCGTTCTGCGCCAAGATCGTCGAGGAGTTCGCCGAGGGGCGGCACGCCGCCCGATGAAACTCGTACGCCCACCGGGGGCATGATCCGCCCCCGGTGGGATAGGAAGCGGGATGACCGCCCAGGCCGCCCGTCCCGCGTTGCCCGCCCGCCAGATCCGCCTGCTGATGTTCGGCCTGATGACCGGCATGCTGCTGGCGGCGCTGGATCAGACGATCGTCGGCACCGCGCTGCCGACGATCGTGGGTGAGCTGGGCGGCATCAACCACTACTCGTGGGTGGTCACCGCGTACCTGCTGGCCTCGACCGCCTCGACGCCGCTGTACGGCAAGATGGCCGACCTGTACGGACGCCGGCCGGTCTTCCTGTTCTCGATCGGGATGTTCCTGCTCGGCTCGCTGCTGGCCGGGCTGTCGCAGGACATGACCCAGCTGATCGTCACGCGGGGCGTGCAGGGCCTGGGCGCCGGTGGCCTGATGACGCTGGCGTTCACCATCATCTCGGACGTGGTGTCGCCCCGGGAGCGCGGCCGCTACCAGGGGTTGTTCGGCGCCGTGTTCGGTGTGTCGTCGGTGGCCGGACCGCTGGTCGGCGGCTACTTCGCGGAGAACAACTGGCGGTGGATCTTCTACATCAACGTGCCGCTGGCGATCCTCGCCATCGTGGTCTGCTGGCACGTGATGCGGCTGGTGCCGTTCGAGCGGCGCGAGCACACAGTCGACTGGATCGGCGCGGCGCTGCTGGTGGCCGGCGTGAGCTGCCTGCTGCTGGCGCTGAGCTGGGGCGGCGCCGAGTACGCCTGGGGCTCCGGCGTGATCGTCGGGCTGTTCGCCGCGGGCGCGGTGCTGGGCGTGCTGTTCGTCGTCCAGGAGGCCCGGACCAAGGAGCCGATCCTGCCGCTGCGGCTGTTCCGCAGCGCCACGTTCGCGCTCGCCAACGGCGCGGGTTTCGTGCTCGGTCTGGTGATGTTCGGGTCGATCATCTTCATCCCGCTCTACCTCCAGATCGTCAAGGGCGCCTCGCCGACCCGCAGCGGTCTGCTGATGCTGCCGATGATGGCCGGCGTCATCGTCACCTCGGTGCTGACCGGCCGGGCGATGAGCCGGATCGGCAGGTACAAGTGGTTCCCGGTGGCGGGCGCGGCCGTGCTGGTGGTCGGCATGCTGCTCTTCCAGCAGCTTCAGGTGGCCACCTCGCTCTGGCTCGCGTTCGGCTACATGGTGGTGATCGGCGTCGGGCTGGGCCTGTGCATGCAGTCGCTGATCCTGGCCGTGCAGAACGCGGTGAGCGTGCGCGACCTGGGCGCGGGCACCTCGTCTGCGACGTTCTTCCGGTCGCTCGGCGGATCGTTCGGCGTGGCCATCCTCGGCGCGGTGCTGTCGTCCCGGCTCACCGCCGAGATGTCCGCGCGGCTGCCCGGTGCGCTGGCGCAGCTCCCGCCGGACCAGCGGGCCGCGGTGACGGCCGGCGGGGACTTCTCGATCAACGACCCGGCGGCGATCCTCGCGCTGCCCGCCCCGGTACGCGCCGCCGTCCAGGCCGCGTTCGTCGAGTCGCTGCACCTGGTCTTCCTGACCACCGGGCTGATCGCCGTGATCGCCGTGCTGGTCACGCTGGCCATGCCGAACCTTCAGTTGCGCGGCACCGGCCCGCAGGGTGCCACCGGCGGCGCCGACCCGCTCGGCGGGAAGGCGCCCGCGCCCGGCGGCAAGCCGCTGACGAAGGAGTCGAAGGACGAGGCCGCCGCCGACATGGAGGCGAAGTCGCAGACGATGCTGTGACCGGCGGCTACTTGAGGATCAGCCGGTTGGTCTGCTCGAACACGTCGAGGTCGGCGAGCGTCTCGTGCACGCTCGACGACAGCGGGTGCGGGAAGTCCGCCGGGCGGAAGAAGCCCGAGTCGGTGGTCTCGTCGGTGAACCGGGCCAGCTCGCCGTCCCACTCGTCGACCCGGAACGCCGTGGTGAAGACCTGGTACGTGTGGCCGTACATGTTGGTGTGGGTGCGGTCCGGGCCGGTGTAGAGCGCGAACGCGCTGACCCGCAGCGCCCGCAGCCCGGTCTCCTCCCGGACCTCCCGGACCGCGCAGTCGGCGATCGACTCGCCGAGTTCCATGGCGCCGGCCGGCAGGGCCCACTGGCCGTTGTCGGAACGCTGGATCAGCAGCACCCGGGCGGCGTTGTCGCGCACCACGGCGCGGGCGCCGACGAACATCAGGGTGCGGTCACCGGCCAGGGCGCGGAGCTGCCCCACGTACGAGTCGGCCCACGAGATGCTCACCCGGACAATCTACGCATCATCCGTGATCACCTCGGCGATTCCGGGGGGTTCCGCAGATGTGACCGCCGCCACTACGTTGTTACCCATGCGTAGCACGATGATGGATGCCCCTCTCCAGGTCGCCCGGATCCTCGAACACGGCTCCACCGTGCACGGCGCGGCGGAGGTGGTCACCTGGACCGGCGCCGAACCCCGCCGGATGACGTACGCGGAGGTCGGCCGCGCCGCCGCCCGGCTGGCCCACGCGCTGCGCGACGAGTGCGGGGTGACCGGCGACGAGCGGGTCGGCACGTTCATGTGGAACAACAACGAGCACCTGGTGGCCTACTTCGCCGTCCCGAGCATGGGCGCGGTGCTGCACACGCTCAACATCCGCCTCTTCCCCGACCAGGTCGCCTACATCGCCAACCACGCGCAGGACCGGGTGGTGCTCGTCGACAGCACGCTCATCCCGCTTCTCGCCCGGGTGATCGGCGAGATGACCACCGTGGCGCACGTGGTGGTGGTGGGCGGCGGTGACCCGGCGCCGCTGCTGGCCGCGGCCGGTGACCGGATCACAGTGCACCACTGGGACGCGCTGCTGGCCGGCCGCCCGGACCACTTCGACTGGCCGGAGGTGGACGAGCGTGACGCCGCCGCCCTCTGCTACACCTCCGGGACCACCGGCAACCCCAAGGGCGTCGCCTACTCGCACCGCTCGATCTACCTGCACTCGCTCCAGGTCTGCATGCCGGAGGGCTTCGGGCTCGGCCCGAACGACAGGGAACTGGCGATCGTGCCGATGTTCCACGCGATGTCGTGGGGCCTGCCGTACGCGGCGTTCCTCTCCGGCGCCTCGCTGATCATGCCGGACCGGTTCCTCCAGGCCGAGCCGATCGCCGCGATGATCGCCGCCGAGCGCCCCACGCTCGCCGGGGCGGTGCCGACCATCTGGACCGACCTGCTGGCCTACCTGGACGCGCACGAGGTGGATCTCTCCTCGCTGAAGGAGGTCATCGTCGGCGGATCGGCCTGCCCTCCGGCGCTGATGCACGCGTTCCACGACCGGTACGGCATCGACGTCATCCACGCCTGGGGCATGACCGAGATGTCGCCGCTGGGCTCGGTCTCCCGGGCGCCGGCCGGCGCCACCGGCGACGACGCCTGGCGCTACCGCTACACGCAGGGGCGCGTCCCGGCGGGTGTGACCGCGCGGATCGTCGGGCCGGCCGGCGAGCCGCTGCCCGCCGACGGGACGTCCGTGGGCGAGCTGGAGGTACGCGGGCCGTGGGTGACCGCGCGGTACATCGGCGACGACGCCCCGGAGGAGGAGAAGTTCCGGGACGGCTGGCTGCGGACCGGTGACGTCGGCACGCTCTCGCCGGACGGCTACATCACACTCACCGACCGCGCCAAGGACGTGATCAAGTCGGGCGGGGAGTGGATCTCCTCGGTCGAGCTGGAGAACGCCCTGATGGCGCATCCGGCGGTGCTGGAGGCGTGCGTGGTGGGCGTACCGGACGAGCGGTGGGACGAGCGGCCGCTGGCCACTGTGGTGGTCCGCGAGGGCGCCTCGGTGACCGCGGAGGAACTGCGGGACTTCCTCGCCAGCTCGGTGGCCCGCTGGCAGTTGCCGGAGCGCTGGGCGTTCATCGACGCGGTGCCGAAGACGAGCGTCGGCAAGTTCGACAAGAAGGTGGTGCGCTCGCGGTACGCCGACGGCGGGCTCGACGTGCGGGAACTGACCGCGTCGTAACGTTTCGCGGCGTACCGTCGCCTACACGGGTAGGAACGCGTTCCCAACGGACATTCCTCCCAGAGGGCGGCCCCGGCGTTCGCACCGCGCCGGGGCCGCCCGTCCGTTACGGGGTGACCCGCACCGTCATTGTTGCGAAACTTGTTCGCGTCTGTCCGGCTGTCGGGGAAATCCGGTCGTCTACTCGTCGGCGGTGCTCACCAGCACCTTTCCCACCACGCTGTCCTGCACCGCCTGCTGTGCGGCGGCGGCCTCCGCCAGCGGATACCGGTGCAGCGGCAGCCCGGCCTCCTCACCGACCCGGATCGCGCCCTGCGCCACCGCCGCCGCGATGTCCGTGACCGCCTGCGCCTTCGCCACCTTCGGCGCGGTGTAGATCAGCACGAACTGCCAGCGGGCGTTCGGGCCCATCAGCGGCCGGATCGGCAACGTCACCTCGCCACCGCCGTCGTCGGCGTACACGCAGACCGCCCCGCCGGTGCGCAGCATCCGTACGTCGGCGGCGGCGTTGCGGGCGGCGGACACCTCCACGATCGTGTGGACCCCGTCGGGCGCGACCTTGCGGACCTCCTCGACCACGTCCTGCTCACGATAGTTGATCACGAAGCTGGCACCCGCCGCCGCCGCGAGCTGCGCCTTCTCCGGGCTGCTCACCGTGGTGATCACGCACGCGTCGGCCCACCGGGCGAGCTGGATCGCCGCGTTGCCCACCGCCCCCGCGCCGCCCTGCACCAGCACCACGTGGTCGCTCAACGCGCCGGCGTGCAGCTTGTCCGGCATGAACTCGCCGGCGGTCAGGCAGCGGTGCGCGGTCATGAACGGGATGCCGAGCGCCGCGCCCAGGTCGAACGAGGCCGGACCGAGCGGCACCGCGTGCCGGACCGGGACCAGCGTGTACTCGGCGGCGGTGCCCCACGGCCGCTGCCAGGCCGCCTCCCACACCCAGACCCGCTCACCGATGAGCGTCCGGTCCACGCCCTCGCCGACCGCCTCGACCACCCCGGCGCCGTCCTGGTGCGGGATCTGCCAGCCGGCCGGCAGCGGCCATGCCTGGCGGGCCTTCCAGTCGGTCGGGTTCACCCCCGACACGGCCATCCGGACCAGCACCTCGCCCGGTCCGGGTTCCGGCACCGGCCGCTCGACCACCTGGAGCACCGAGGTGTCCCCGCTGCGCTCGTACACGATCGCCTTCATCGCCGTCCCTCCGCCGTCCTCCCGGGTGCGCTACCCGGCAGCCGCCCGAACATTCGGCCCGGGCGCACCCGGCCACCGTACGACGGCTCGTCAGGCGGCCGGCTTGAGCACGACCTTCGAGTAGCCCGGTTCGCGGCGGTCGAAGCGCTGGTACGCCTCCGGCGCCGCGTCCAGCGGCAGTTCCTTGCTCACCACGAAGCTCGGCGTCGCCCGCCCCGCCGTGATCAGGTTCCGCAGATACGCGTTGTACGTCTTCACGTTCGCCTGCCCGGTGCCGATCCGCAGGCCCTTCTCGAACAGCTTGCCCACCTTGAACAGCAACTCACCCCGGGCGGAGTGCTCGTCCGGGGCGCCCGGGTCCGCCGAGAGGTAGAGCCCGACCACGCCGATCGCCCCGGTCGCGCGCACCACCTCCACGAGCGTGTTCAGCACCAGCGCCGGCTGCTCCTCGCCGCTGGGCGCGGACGCCTGGTATCCCACCGCGTCCACGCCGTGATCGGTCCCCACCCCGTCGGTCCGGTCCCGGATCTGCTCGACCGGGTCGCCCGCGCTGAAGTCGATCGCTGTGGCGCCGATCGACTCGGCCAGCCGCAGCCGGTCCGGCACCCGGTCCACCACGAACACCTCGGACGCCCCGATCAGCACCGCCGAGTACGCGGCCATCAGCCCGACCGGCCCGCCGCCCATCACTGTCAGGTTCTCGCCCGGCCGCAGCCCGGTCATCGCCACACCGTGGTAGCCGGTCGGGAAGATGTCGGCGAGCATCGCGTAGTCGTTCTCGTGTTCGGTGCCCGGCGGCAGCTTCAGGCAGTTGAAGTCGGCGAACGGCACCCGCAGGTACTCGGCCTGCCCACCCCGGTACGGCCCCATCGACACGTAGCCGTACGCGCCGCCGGCGAAGCCCGGGTTCACCGTCAGGCAGAAACCGGTGCGCTGCTCCCGGCAGTTGCGGCAGAACCCGCACGCCACGTTGAACGGCATCGAGACCCGGTCGCCCACGCGCAGGCTCGTCACGCCCGGCCCGGTCTCGACGATCACGCCCATGTTCTCGTGGCCGAACACGATGCCCGGCTCGGCGGCCGTCCGTCCCTCGTACATGTGCAGGTCCGAACCGCAGATCGCGGTCGTCGTGACCTGGACGACCACGTCGTTCGGATCCTCGATCCGGGGGTCGTCGACCTCGTTGACGGCCACCTCGTGCGGCCCCTCGTACACCACAGCCCTCATGTCACCGACCGTAGGCCGGGTGGCGGCGGCGGGTGGGTGGTTCAGTCGATCCCCGCCACCACCTCGGGCGTGAGCGCGCCGATCGAGGGGAGCAGCACGGCCGCGAGCGCCTCGGCGTCCGGGTCGAGCGGGTACGACGCGTGCGGCACCGCCACCACGCGGCACCCGGCGGCGGCCGCCGAGCGGACCCCGTTCGACGAGTCCTCCACAGCCACGCACCGGGCCGGGTCGACGCCCAGCCGCTGCGCCACCGCGAGCCACACGTCGGGCGCGGGCTTGCCCCGGGCGGTCTCCTCGGTCGACAGCGTCGCGCCGAACGCGCCGGCCAGGCCCGTCGCGTCCAGCGCCGCCGCGATCAGCCGGGTCGGTGAGGAACTGGCCAGCCCCAGCGGCCACCGCGCGGCGATGCGGCGCACGACCGCGTCGGCGCCGTCGATCAGCGGTACGTGCTGCGCGTACCGCCGGGCCATCTCGGTCACCACCTCGGTGGCGACCTGCTCGGCCGACCTGTCGACGCCCAGCTCACCGCTCAGGTATTCGGCCCACTCGGCGGTGCTCATGCCCATCAGCCGGCGCTGGGTGTCCGGCTGCCAGACGCCGCCGTGCTCGGCCACGTACGCCCGCCGGACCTCCTCCCACACCGGCTCGGAGTCCACGATCACGCCGTCCAGGTCGAAGAGCACCGCGTCCACCACGCCGACCATCCTGCCCCAGCCGGCGGCCGGACTCACCGTGGCAGCGCCGCTCCGGCCGAACGCTGAGCCGGAAGGCCGATCGGGGCCTTGGCCGGGATGATCGTGCGGCAGCGCGTCGCGATCGGCTCCAGCAGCTCCCGCAGCCGGCCGGTACGCTCCGCGCCCAGCGCCCGCCACGGACCAGCGGCGGCCCGGTCGGTGGCCTCCTCGACCACGCGGAACGTCTCCGTGGCGTACGGCGTGGGGTTCAGGTCGGCGGTCAGCCAGCCCTTGTCCACCAGGCGCTGCTCGGCGGCGGTCCACTGCTCGTCGGTCCAGCCCCGGGCCGGCTGGTGGAACTCGCGGGACTGGTCGACCCGGCACCGCCAGGCCACCACCTCGGCCGGTTCCAGCCCGGTCGTCACCAGCGCCGCCACGTGGCCGTCGCCGCGGTGCTCGCGCAGCGTGGTGGCGGCCTGCCAGAGCCGGGCCAGCGGGTACTCGCCCCGGGGCAGCGCGGCGTTGACCGCGCCGAGCACCCGGCCCGCGACGTCCACCCGGCCGGCCGCCTCCTCCAGCAGGTCGGCGGCCTCGACCAGGTGCGACTCGGGCAGCTCGTAGGTGAACTCGGCGAGCGCCTGCACGCCACCGGTGAGCCGGGCCCGCAGCGTCTCCTCCGGGGTGGCCAGGCGCCACACCGAGGGCAGCGCGCGAGCCACCATGGCCGGCGCGAAGCTGAAGAAGGAGGCCGTGACGGTCGGCGCGTCGACCGGCCCGAGCGGCGCGGCCCGGCCGGCGAAGTAGCCGCGCCAGTAGCCCCGCAGCCCGACCGCCTCGAACGCGGCCCGGGCCCGGGGGTGGAAGTAGGTCACCGCGTGGACCGGCTCGTAGAGCGTCCACATCTGCCGGGTCACCCCGGACTCGTCCAGCGCCGCCACGTGCACCTCCGCGTCGGTGGGCAGATCACCACGGGCGAACGTGCCGCCCGTGGTGACCATGAACCTACTGCCGCTGGGTGACCGGACGGAAGCCCGGAGTGATCTACTGCGCAGCCAGCACGTCGACGACGAAGCGCAGCGGCCCGGCCGGACGGCCGCCCGCGGCGTCGTTGCCGTACGCCAGCTCGGCCGGGAGGTCCAGCTGGACCCGGCTGCCCACCGGCACGCCGACCAGGCCCTGGTCCCAGCCCTTGATGACCTGGCCCACGCCGATCTGGAAGGTGGCCGGCTGGCCGCTGTCCCAGGACGCGTCGAACTGCTTGCCGTCCTTGTAGAACACGCCCACGTAGTTCGTGGTGATGTTCTGCCCGGCCTTCACCGCCGGGCCGGTGCCCTTGACCAGGGTGGTGACGGTGAGCTTCTTCAGCTCGCCGGTACCGGCCTGCACTGTCGGCTTGGTCTTCAGCGCCGGGTCGAAACCGGCGGGCAGCTCCGGAGCGGGCGCCGCGGTGGGCTCGGCCGGCGCGGTGGGGCTGGCCGAGGAGCCGGCGGTGGACGTCTTGTCGTCGTCCCCGCTGTTCAGCCAGACCAGACCGCCGACCAGGGCCACCACCGCGAGCACGCCGACCGCCGCGCCGAGGATCGACTGCCGGCGGCGACGCGCCTCGGCTGCCTTCTTCTCGGCCAGCTGGGCGGCCAGCCGCCGCTGTGCCTTGGTGGCCGGGGCCTGGCCCGCCGACCGGTTCTCCACACGCTCGCTCACGTCGACTCCCTGCAGGGTGGGTGGGTGCGCCCCCGGCGGGCCGCCGCCGAGGCCAGCGCACACGGTACCCGCCCGGAGCCCCAGCGTGCCCATACGGCCGCCACGATCCGGACACGATGCCCGATACGGGGGCACCGCACGGGGTACGTTCCGACCATGGCGATCCTCAGCGAAGAAGACCTGGCCCTGCTCGGCGAGCCGCAGCTCGCGCACGTGGCGACGATCGAGGCCGACGGCACCCCGCATGTCACCCCGGTTTGGGTAGACACCGACGGCGAGCACATCGTGTTCAACACGGCCAAGGGCCGGCAGAAGTACCTGAACATGTCCCGCAACCCGGTGGTCGCGGTGTCGGTGGCGGACAAGGCCGACGACTTCCGCACGCTCTGGATCAAGGGCACCGTCGAGTTCGTCACCGAAGGCGCCGACGAGCACATCGACCGGATGGCGAAGAAGTACCTCGGCCAGGACACCTACCCCTGGCGCCGCCCCGGCGAGGAGCGCGTCATCGTCCGCGTCACCCCCACCGAGAAGCTCGGCCGCGGCTGAACGGCGGAGCCCCGCCCGCCACCGGGGGCGGGGCGATCGCCGTACGCGTCAGGCGGTCTTCTTCTTCGCGGGCGCCTTCTTGGCGGCGGTCTTCTTGGCCGGTTCGGCCTTCTTCGCCGCCGTCTTCTTCGCGGGCGCCTTCTTGGCAGTGGTCTTCTTCGCAGGTTCGGCCTTCTTCGCCGGCGCCTTCTTCGCGGCCTTCTTCGCCGAGCGGGCCGACGAGATCGGCGTCGGCTCGGCGCCGCCACCGGACGGCGCCTCGCCCCGGGCCGCCCGGGCCCGCTCGACCGACGCCTTCAGCGCCGCCATCAGGTCCACCGCGGCGGCCGGCGCGGCCTCTTCCTCCTCCGGCTGCACCACCTCGCGGCCCTCGACCTTCGCGTCGATGACCTCCTGCAACGCCGCCCGGTAGTCGTCGGTGAACGCGTCCGGCTCGAACTCCCCGGCCATCGAGTCGATCAGCGAACTGGCCATCGCCAGCTCCGGCGGGCGTACCTTCAGATCCTCGTCCAGGAAACCGAAGTCCGGCCGGCGGATCTCGTCCGGCCACAGCATCGTGTTGAGCAGCAGCACGCCCTCACGGACCCGCAGCGTGGCCAGCTGCTCGCGCTGGCGCAGCGCCACCTTGACGATCGCCACCCGCTCCGAGTCGGACAGCGCGTCGCGCAGCAGCACGTACGGCTTCGTCGCCGAGCCCTCCGGCTCCAGGAAGTACGCCTTGTTGTAGAGGATCGGGTCGACCTGCTCGGCCGGTACGAACTCCAGCACGTCGATCGCGTGCGACGTGCTCAACGGCAGGTCGGCGAAGTCCTCGTCGGTGAGGATGACCATCTCGCCGCCGCCGATGTCGTATCCCTTGGCGATGTCGTCGTAGGTGACCTCCTCGCCGCAGACCGAGCAGGTGCGCTTGTAGCGGATCCGGCCGCCGTCCTCACGGTGCACCTGGTGGAAACGGATGTCCTTCTCCTCGGTGGCCGAGTAGACCTTCACCCCGATCGACACCAGGCCGAACGACACCGCTCCTTTCCAGATCGCCCGCATCCCCGCGCTCCTCTCCCCGGTTGACAACCAGAATCGCAAACGATCGAACGGGACGCACGCGCTTCCGTGCGCAACTACAGTCAGGAGGTGCCCGGCGCGCCGTTGAAGCCGATGCTCGCGACGACCGGGCAGCTCCCGGCCGGCGCCGCCTGGTCGTACGAGTTCAAGTGGGACGGCGTACGCGCGCTCGCCGACATCTCCCGCGGCGACAGGCACTTCTACGCCCGCTCCGGCGTCGAGATCACCACCGCGTACCCGGAACTGCTCAACCTGGCCGAGCAGGTCGACGACGCGCTGCTCGACGGCGAGGTGGTCCTCTTCACCGACGGGCAGCCCTCGTTCACCGCGCTCGCCGAGCGGATGCACGTGCGCAACCCGGCCAAGGCGGCGCGGCTGGCGGCGACGGTACCCGTCACGTACATGATCTTCGACGTGTTGCGGCTCGACGGCGTCGACCTGACCGCCCGGCCCTGGCGGGAGCGGCGGGCGGCGCTGGAGTCGCTCGGGCTCGGCGCCGCCCGGTGGGCGGTGCCGCCGGTCTTCGGCGACGGCCCGGCCACCTACGCGGCGGCCGGCGAGCACGGGCTGGAGGGGGTGATGGCCAAACGGGTCGACTCGCTCTACCGGCCCGGCGTGCGCTCGCCGGACTGGGTGAAGGTCAAGCTGGAGGTCACCGCCGACTTCGTGGTCGGCGGCTGGCGGCCCGGCGCGCGGCGCGTCGGCGGCCTGCTGGTCGGCGTGCCCGGCCCGGACGGTCGGCTGATCTACCGGGGGCGGGTCGGCGGCGGGATCGGCGCGGCGATCGAACGGGAACTGCTGCGCGAGCTGGAACCGCTGCGCGCCACCGACTCGCCGTTCGCCGCCGGTGTGCCGCGCGAGGATGCCCGGGGCGCGATCTGGGTAACTCCCCGGATCGTGGTGGAGGTCAAGTACGGCCAGCGCACGCCGGACGGCCGGCTGCGCTTCCCGCGCATCCTGCGCCTGCGCCCGGACAAGCCGCCCGAGGAGGTCGACGATGCCGTCTGACCGGTTCAAGGTCGAGGTCGAGGGGCGCTCGCTGGAGTTGTCCAACCTGGACAAGGTGCTGTTCCCGAAGGCCGGCTTCACCAAGGGCGAGGTGATCGACTACTACACCCGGGTCGCCCCGGTGCTGCTGCCGCACCTGCACGACCGCGCGCTGACCCGGATCCGGTTCCCCAACGGCGTCGACGGCGGCTCGTTCTTCGAGAAGAACGCACCCGCCGCGACCCCCGGTTGGGTACGTACCGAGAACCTGCCCGCCCCCGGGTCGACGAAGGGGCGGGAGACCATCGACTACGTGGTCTGCGACGAGCTGCCCACACTCGTGTGGCTGGCCAACCTGGCCGCGCTGGAGCTGCACACTCCGCAGTGGAAGATCGGCGCCCACCCGGACATGATGGTGGTCGACCTGGACCCGGGCGCCCCGGCCGCGCTCAAGCAGTGCTGCCGGGTGGCGCTGCTGATGCGCGACCGGCTGGCCGACGACGGCGTCGAGGCGTACCCGAAGACGTCGGGGAAGAAGGGCATGCAGCTCTGCTGCCCGATCGCCGGTACGCAGGACGCCGAGATCGTCTCCGACTACGCCAAGCGCATCGCGCAGGAGCTGGAGCAGGAGCACCCGAAGCTGATCGTGTCGAAGATGGCGAAGAACCTGCGCCCCGGCAAGGTCTTCATCGACTGGAGTCAGAACAACGCGGCGAAGACGACAGTGGCGCCGTACTCGCTGCGGGCCCAGCCGGTGCCCTCGGTGTCCACGCCGCTGACCTGGGACGAGGTGGAGGCCGGGGCGGCGGGGAAGCGGCCGTCGACGCGGCCGTACACCGCTGGTGAGGTGCGCAAGCGGGTGGAGAAGCAGGGCGACCTGCTGGCGCCGCTGCTCGACGGCGGTCCCGAACTGCCGTGACCCGCCACCACGCGCCGCCCACCAGCAGCAGCACGATCACGCTGATCGCCACGTCACCCACCAGCGCCGCCGTCGGGCTCGCCGGGGCATAGGTCGGCACGGTGTACGCGAGCGCCGCGGCGACGACCAGGCCTGCCGTACCGGTGGCGAGCACGTGCCGCTGCCCCCAGCCGGGTCGCCGGGACCAGCGCGTCAGCAGGGCGGCGGCGATCCCGGCGAGTGCGAGGGCGAGCACCACTCCCGGCCATCCCGGGGCGATCGTGGAACCCACGTACGCCGCCGCCACGACCAGCGCGGGCCGGAGCGGCCGGGGCGGGCCGGCTTCGGTTTGCGGTCGGCCTGCGGGCGTCGGCCCGGCGGGCGTCGGCGCGTCGGGCGGTGGCCCGGCGTGCCGGTGGCGGAGCAGGGCGGCGGTGATGAGGGCCAGTGCCACGCCGGTGGCGACCGCCAACTGGACCGGCGAGGCCAGGAAGTTCTTGCGGCCACCGTCGTCGGCGAACACCAGCAGGCTGCCGCCGAGCCAGAGCAGCGCCGCCGCGGTCAGCCCCGGTCGGCCCAGCCAGGGCCGCGCCCGACTGCCCGCACCGAGGTACGACTCGACGAGCGCGATCGGCGCGCAGACGGTCAGCACCACATGGTTGCCCACGTAGTCGACTGCCTGCCTCGCGCTGAACCCGAGACCGGGCACCAGCGTGGCCTCCGCCGCGGCCCGGGTGTCGGCGAACTCGGTGTCGTCCAGGAACCCCGGATTGAACAACGACTGGTCGACCAGGCCGGCCTGGATCACGCCGAACGCGGCAGCGAGCAGCGCGATCCCCGGCCAGCCGAGCCCGAACCGCCGGGCCGTCTCGCGGATCAGCAGCGCGGCCCCGCCGTACATCGGGGCGAGCACCAGCACCACGAACGGCATGCCGGTGAGGGTGAAGCCGCCCCAGGAGCACTCGGCGGTCCACGGGGCGAGGAGCAGCAGCGCGATCGCCGGCACCAGCCGCCGGCGCGGGGGTTCGGTCGTCATGCCCGCACGGTCCCGCAGCCACCCGGCCCCTCGATACGGCCGTCGGACGACCGGACCCGCGACCAAAGTCGACGGTCGCGGACCGGTGGGCCCGGCTAGAGCGCGAACAGCAGCGCGGCGTCGAGGAGGACGACCATGGCGGTGGCGAAGTGGATGCCGAAGGCGGTCGCCCGGGAGCCGCCGTGCCGCAGCACGATGAGGGTGTCGCCCAGCGGGGCGAGTGCGACGACCAGCATGAACCAGGCGACGGCGTCGGCGCTGGTGAAGGCGATCAGGGCGAGGCCGACCAGGCCGTAGGTGAGGTCACGCAGCCCTTTGATCGTGAGGTACGCGGGATCTCCCGTGCCCTCCGCGGCCGGGACGCCGTAGCCGGCGGCGGCGGCTCGGGGAACGAGGAGGAAGCGCGCGCCGATCAGGACGATGAAGAGGCTGAGGACGATGGCGAGCCCGTAGGCGACGGGGGTGAGCATGCCGACTCCAAGATTCTAGCGCTGCTAGGGATGAGAGCGAAGCTAGCAGAGCGCCGATAGATTGGCTAGCGGTGCTAGAGTGCCGGTCATGTCGATTCAGGCGCGCCGGGAGCGGGAGCGGGCGGAACGCGAACGGGCGATCATCACCGCCGCCCGGGACCTCGCCGAGTCGGAGGGCTGGGACGCGGTCACCACCCGCCGCCTCGCCGCCGAGATCGAGTACAGCCAGCCCGTCCTCTACAGCCACTTCAAGGGCAAGGACGCCATCATGGCGGCCGTCGCCCTGGAGGGCTGCGCCGAACTGGCAGTCGAACTCGCCGCCGCCCGGGCCGCCGCCACCGACCCGCGGGCCGCGGTGGCCGGCATCGCCACGGCGTACGCCGCGTTCGCCGAACGCCGGCCCGCGCTCTACGACGCGATCTTCACCCTCCCCGTCGCCCTCTCCTTCGCCAGCCAGGACACACCCGTCGAGCTGGTCCGGGCCTTCGCCGAACTGGCCGAGACGCTGCGCCCGTTCACCGGCGACGACGACCTGGAGACGTTCACCGAGACGTTCTGGAGCGCGCTGCACGGCCAGGTCACGCTGATGCGCGGCGGCCGTCTGCGGCGGGACGAACACGAGCGGCGGTTGGCCCTCCTGGTCGACCGGTTCGCCCGGCTAGGGTGAGCTGACCGCCAGGGAGGAGTACATCCGATGGCCACCCGCGCACCCGCCGCCGTCGCGACCGACGAGCCACTGCTGACCTACCTCGACGACGCCACCGGCGAGCGAACCGAGCTGACCGGGCCGCAGTTGGGCCGGTGGGCGGCCCGTAGTGCCGGGCTGCTGCGCGACGGGTGCGGGCTGCGCCCCGGTGACCGGGTGGCGGTGCTGCTGCCGCCGCACTGGCGTACCGCGGCGGTGCTGATCGGCGCCTGGTCGATCGGACTGACCGTGTCGTTCCGTCCCCGCGCGCTGGCCGGGCTGCCGGTGCTCGAACCCGGCGCGGACCGGCCCTACGACGCGGTGTTCGTGACCCCGGAACGCCTCGACGACTGGCTGGAGGACGTGCCCGAGGGGACGCACCGCTACCTGGTGGGCACCGGGCCGGGGCAGCTGGCCGAGGTGCCGCCGGGCTGGCTGGACTGGTCGGCCGAGGTGCTGCGGCACCCGACCGACCCGCCGGACTACACCGCCGTCGACCCGTCCGACCCGGCCACGCCGGACGGCACCAGCTTCGGCGCGTGGCGCCGCCTGGCCGCCGAGATCGCCACCCAGATGAACCTGCACCAAGGTGATCGCCTCGTGATCGACCCGACCGAGGACGAGCAGCCCCTGAAGTGGCTGCTGGCCCCCCTCTCGGCAGGCGCCACGGTCCTGATCCACGCCACCCCCACCCCCTAGCCCCGCCCTCCCTCCCCGCCCGCGCCGCGCCTACCGCCCTCGCTCTCGTCGATCTTGCGGTTTCGGCCCTCCTGATGCCCGGGTTGCGACTTTTGTCAGGGCGGCAACTGCATGATCAACGGGGTGGTGGGGGCGCTTCCGTCGGTCCTGGAGCTGTGGCGCCCAGATGGTCGGATTAGCGGTATTCGTGAGGTGCCACAACTCCAAGATCGCGGAGGGTGCTTCCGAGATCTCGAACGATCCCAGTCCGTGGGGCGTCTGTCTCAAGGTGGGTGGCCCGGAGGGTCGGGGTGGGTGGGGAAAGTGGTTGACCTCGGGGGGAGGGGTGGGGCCTACTGCGTCGGTGTGCTGGACCGTGGGGGTCGGGCGGGGTGGCGGGAGCGGGCGTGGACGGGACGGATGCGTTGGTCTGGCGGGAGTTCGGCGAGGACGACCTGCCCGCGTTGACCGGCCTGGCGCAGGCGTGCCTCGCCACTGACGGCGGGTTGCCGCTGTTCGGGCGTACCCCGTTGGCGCGGGCGCGGCTGCTCCAGACGCGTACCCACGGCGCCTGGTCCGGCGACGACCTGGTCGCGGCCGTCGGGGTCGGCACCGGACGGACGCCCGCCACCGCCACCGGCCTCGTGCACCCGGCGTGGCGCGGGCGCGGGCTCGGCGGCGCGCTGCTGGACCGGGCGGAGAACCAGGCGGAAGGTGCGGGCCTGCTGGTCACCACGGAGACGTGGACCGCTGGCGCGGAGGAGTTGTTCGCGGCGCGTGGTTACACGCGGACGTTCCTGGAGTGGGTGCTGCGGCACGACCTCGACGCGCTGCCCGAGGTCGCCGCGCCGGACGGCGTGACTGTGGAGCCTGCGACGCTGGGGCGGGAGTTGTTCGCCACCTACCGCGCGTCGTTCGCCGACCGGCCCGGATTCGTCGAGCCGGAGGCCGCCGAGTGGCTGGGCGACCTGCGTGACGACGAGGACTTCCGCCCGGAGCTGACGCTGCTCGCACGCGGCCCGGACGGTGGGCCGGCCGGCTTCGTGACCGTGCTCGACAACTGGATCGACCAGGTTGGCGTGGTACCCGGGTGGCGCGGGCGGCGGGTCGGCGCGTACCTGGTGGCGCGCGTGCTGCGCGGCCTCGCCGACGCGGGCGCGGACGCCGCGTGGCTCTGCGTCAACGACGACAACCCGGCCGCCGGGCTGTACCGGCGGCTCGGCTTCCGCGACTTCGGCCGCCGCGCCCGCTATCTGCATGGCTGACCCGACGCGGGAGGCGATTCTGCGGGCCCTCGCCGACCTGTGGGCGAACGGCTGCCCGGTGCCCGCGCCCGAACTCCACGAACGGCTAGCCGACGTCGGTCTGCGCCGGTGGCGCAGCGTCGCCCGCCGGCACCGGGGGCGGCGGCTCGGCCCGGACGACCGGCTCAGAGATCTGGTACGCGGACTGGTCGCCGCGTTCGAGCCGGACCCCAAGCTGGTCGGGCCGCTGGTGCGCGACTACGAGTGCGTGGCGCGCGCCATCGCCGACGCCGTGACATCGACCGAGCCGCCGGGGGCTGTTGCGGACGCCCGGTGACGTGGTCTCATGGCGGAACGACGACGTCATCGATCCGCAGCTTTGACAACCCCGCGTCGGTACTCCTTTCATGCCTCTCGAAAGGTGCAACGATGCACAGGAAACCGACGATCCACCTGGCAGTGCTCGTCGCTGCCGCCGCCACCTTCCTGACCGCCGGAGGAGCCTCCGCCACGACCGCACCCGTGGCCGCCTCTCCCGCGGTCGCCGAGTGCGAGCCGGGCGCCGACAACCACAGCGCCGCCCGGGTACGCGAGGGCGCCACCGTCAAGGAGCCCGAGCTCTACTCGACGAACGAGGCCAAGGCGTACGGCGTCATCAAGGACTCGCCGCGCCTGGCGAACGGCAGCGTCACAGTGCCGACGATCTTCCACATGATCTCGGACCACGAGCTGAGCGCGGCCGAGAAGGCCCGTTGGAACACGCTCATCTCGGCGCAGATGACTGTGCTGAACGACTCGTTCGCGGGTCGTACCGCGGCCGACGCGTCGGACACGCCGTTCCGCTTCTCGCTCGTGGACACCACGTGGACCGTCAACAGCTCCTGGTACACGGTGGTGCCGGGCAAGAGCGAGCGGGACATGAAGAAGGCGCTCTACACCGGCGACTCCCGCACGCTGAACGTCTACGCGGCGAACATCGGTGACGGGCTGCTCGGCTGGGCGTACTTCCCGAAGGGCTACAACAACGGCCGCGACTACATCGACGGCGTGGTGATGCTCGACGAGTCGATGCCGGGCGGCACGGCCGGCAAGTACGCGCTCGGTGACACGCTCACGCACGAGGTCGGGCACTGGCTGATGCTGGAGCACACGTTCGCGCACGGCTGCTCCGCGTCCGGCGACTTCGTGGCCGACACCCCGCGTGAGGCGGCGCCGCAGTTCAACTGCCCGATCGGGGCGGACACCTGCACCGCGCCGGGCCTCGACCCGATCCACAACTTCATGGACTACACGCAGGACTCCTGCATGAACATGTTCACCCCGGGCCAGGCCGACCGGATGAGCGACGCCTGGGTCGCGTTCCGCGCCGGCGGACGAGGCTGACCGCGAGACCGGGCGGGGCGTGACGACGCGGTCCGCCCGGTCGACCGGAGCCCACCCGAATCGGCGTACTCAGATGTCGTCCCTTCTCGATACCCTCATGCGACTCGACGGCGATGCACGCCGTTGTCCAACGGGGGGAGGGGCATCGTCGTGCGCGCACGAAGAATGCTCGCCGCGTCACTGGGCACTGTGCTCGGTGCCGGCCTGATCAGTGTCGACACTGCTCCGGCGCAGGCCTACGAGCACCGGACCACCGGCAAGTCCGGCTGGGCCTACACGGATTCGCAACAGCCGAGGAAGTCGTTCGTCAACACGGACGGGGACGCGCCGGTCGGCGCCTGGACGGACGCGACCGGCACGAAGCACAAGTCCCGGTCCTACTTCACCTTCGACATCTCGCGTTTCCGCGGAACCGTCGTCCACAAGGCGGACCTGGTCGTCGCGGAGCGCTCCGCGGCGGACTGCGCGACCGCCCAGCCGGTCGAGCTGTGGCGTACCGACCCGATCACCGCGACCACGAGCTGGGCGTCGAGCCCGCGTCGTCGCGAGCTGCTCGGCACGGTGCAGGCCGGCGGGGAGGCGGCCTGCCCCGGCTATCTGGCGTGGGACATCATGCCCGCCCTCCAGAAGCTCGCGGATCAGGGCAAGCAGACGCTCACCGTCGAGATCCGGGTGCCGCACGGCTCCGAGGGCAAGCTCTCCCACGGCCGTAAGCTCCGCCCGTTCCCGGTGATCAACAGCGAGGCGAACCACGCGCCGACGGTCGGGCAGATCGGGATCGACTTCCCGGCCTGGGCCTGCGGGACCAAGACCGAGCCGCAGCCGGTGGGGCCGCGCAACCACGGCCTGATGGTCAAGGGCGCGGACGCGGACAGCAACGACGCCAACTACCGGGGGCAGTTCGCGGCATGGCCGGTCGGCCACGAGGACCAGCGCGCCGAGCAGTTCGGCTACAGCTACGGCGGCGCCCTCTCGAAGCTCGACTGGGACATGTCGCAGTACCCGCACGGGACCGTGGTGGCCTGGACCGCCCGCGCCTACGACGATCACGACTTCTCGCCGTGGGCCGAGCCGTGCTACGTCAAGGTGGACGCGCAGCGACCCGCCGCCCCCGTGGTGACCTCGGAGAAGTACCCGAACGACGGCCTGCCGCACGGCGGGGCGGGAGTGCCGGGGACGTTCACGTTCAAGGCCAACGGCTCGCCGGACGTGGTCGGCTACTACTGGGGGCGCTTCGGCGACGCGTACAACTACATCCCCGCGCCCGCGCCCGGTGCGGACGTGACCCTCGAATACACCCCGACTTCGTTCTCCGACTCGCTGAGCGTGCGCAGTGTGGACAGCGCGTCGAACTCGTCCGAGACGGTCCGCTACGAGTTCTGGGTGAAGTCGACCGCGCCGGAGGTGCAGGTGACGATGGCCGGCATCGGGCTGCCCAGCAAGCTGGCCGTGTCGACGAATGTGGAGGGGGTCACCGAGTTCGGCTACCGGATCGGTGCCGGCGGTGAGACCAGGGTGCCGGTGAACCCCGACGGCCCGACCGAGATCCCGGTGACGTTCGCCGAGGCGGGCCTCGTCAAGGTCGAGGTACGCAGCTACGTCGGCAGCGAGTTCGTCGGCGGGTACACCGAGAACGTGTCGGTCCGCGACCTGCCGACCGTGGAGTCGGCCGACTTCTCCTTCCCCGAGCACGACGGCGTGGTGGACCGGCCCGGCAGCTTCACGTTCCGGCCCGGCCGGACCGCTGTCGTGGCGTACGAGTACTCGTTCGGTGACGGCAATCTGCTGCGCGTCGACGCGGCCGCGGACGGCACCGCGGTGCTGCACTGGACGCCCACCGAGCCGGGCTGGTACGCGCTGACCGTGCGGAGCGTCAGCGCCGACGGCACGGTCTCGGAGACGCAGGAGCACCAGTTCAACGTCATCGACACCAAGCCGTCCGTCTACTCCAGCACCTACTACGAGTACGGCGCCTGGGGCGGTGTCGGCATGCCGGGTGAGTTCCAGTTCGACACCGTGATGCCCGACGTCGACGCCTACGTCTACCGCCTCAACGACGGGCCCGAGCAGGTCGTGGACACGGATTCCAGCTGGACCCGGGTGATGCTCACGCCGGACCGCTCCGGCAGCAACACGCTGACGGTGCGTACCCGGTTCCTGGACGGCTCCTTCTCGCCGACGCGGACGTACACCTTCGAGGTCAGCGACGCGCCTGTGGTGACGTCGAGCGACTACCCGGAGAACGACTCGGCGGGTCAGCCCGGCCAGACCGGCCGGTTCACCTTCAACCCCGGCCGTCCCGGCGTGACGGAGTACCGCTACGTCCTGGAGTACAGCGGCGAGGAGCAGGTGGTTGCCGCCGGCGCGGACGGCCGGGCGACCATCGAGATCACGCCGACGCACTCCGGCTACACGCTGCTGACGGTCACCAGCCGGACGGCCGACGGCACGGTCAGCCCGGAGCGCCGGTACTACTTCCGGGTCCGTGAGCCGCGGGTCAACGTCAGCAGCGCGTACGACGAGTACAGCCCGCGTGGCGGGGTCGGGTCGGTCGGCACGTTCGGGGTGTACACCGAGATCAGCGAGGTGACGACCTTCGAGTACCAGCTCAACGGCGGCGCCTGGCAGAGCGTGCCGAAGAAGCCTGATGCGTTTGTCACGGACATCACCGTGACGATGGACCGCAACGGCGCGAACCTCATCTCGGTGCGGGGCCGTACCGCCTCGGGCGACCAGACGCCGCAGACCGACTACCCGTTCCTGGTCGGCACGGCGCCGCTCGTCGCGTCGGGCACCTACCCGGCCGGTCAGTGGTCCGGCGGTGTGGGGGTGGCCGGTGAGTTCACCTTCACGCAGGGCAGCCCGGGTGTGACCGAGTTCGAGTACACGGTCGACGACGGGCAGCCGGTGACAGTGGCCGCGAACGCCGCCGGAGTCGCCACGGCGACCTTCACCCCGACCTCGGCCGGCTCGTACACCATGCGGGTGCGCGGCCGGACCGCCGACGGGGTGTGGACCGACACGACGAGCTACTACTTCCTGGTCAACTACTCCTGACCCGGTCGTGACGGTGGGCCGCCCGGAAGGGGCGGCCCACCGGTCGCTCAGTCGACTGTGGGCAGCGACGGCCCGAGCACGTCGTCGGCGTCCACGATGGTGTACGCGTACCCCTGCTCGGCCAGGAACCGCTGCCGGTGCGCGGCGTACTCGGTGTCGATGGTGTCCCGGGAGACCACCGTGTAGAAGTGCGCCTGCCGGCCGTCGGCCTTCGGGCGCAGCACCCGGCCCAGCCGTTGCGCCTCCTCCTGCCGGGAGCCGAACGTGCCTGACACCTGGATCGCCACCGCCGCCTCCGGCAGGTCGATGGAGAAGTTCCCGACCTTGGAGATGACCAGGGTGCGGATCTCGCCGGAGCGGAACGCGTCGAACAGCCGCTCGCGCTCCTTGTTCGTGGTGGAGCCCTGCACGATCGGCGCGTCCAGGTATTCGCCGAGCTGGTGCAGCTGGTCGAGGAACCCACCGATGACGAGGACCTGCTCGGACGGGTGCCGGTCCACCAGGGCCCGCACCACGGGCAGCTTCGTGCGGGCGGTCGCCGCCATCCGGTAGCGCTCCTCGGCCTCCGCCGTCGCGTACGCCAGCCGCTCGGCGTCGGTGAGCGTCACCCGTACCTCGGTGCACTCCGCCGGGGCGATCCAGCCCTGCTGCTCGATGTCCTTCCACGGCGCGTCGTACCGCTTCGGGCCGATCAGGCTGAACACGTCGCCCTCGCGGCCGTCCTCGCGTACCAGAGTCGCGGTGAGGCCGAGCCGGCGACGGGCCTGGAGGTCCGCCGTGAAGCGGAAGATCGGCGCGGGCAGCAGGTGCACCTCGTCGTAGACGACCAGGCCCCAGTCGCGGGCGCCGAACAGGTCCAGGTGGGTGAACGCGCCGCCGCGCCGTGAGGTGAGCACCTGGTACGTGGCGATGGTGACCGGGCGGATCTCCTTGCGCTCGCCCGAGTACTCGCCGATCTCCTCCTCGGTCAGCGACGTGCGGGCGATCAGCTCCCGCTTCCACTGCCGTCCCGCCACCGTGTTGGTGACCAGGATCAGCGTGGTCGCCTTCGCCTCGGCCATCGCCGCCGCCCCGACGAGCGTCTTGCCGGCGCCGCAGGGCAGCACCACCACGCCGGACCCGCCGGCCCAGAACGCCTCGACCGCCTCCCGCTGGTACGACCGCAGCGTCCACGGCTTGCCGCCGTCCTTGCCGGACTCGGCCAGCTCGATCGGGTGCGCCTCGCCGTTCACGTACCCGGCGAGGTCCTCGGCCGGCCAGCCCAGCTTGAGCAGCGCCTGCTTGAGCCGCCCCCGCTCGGACGGGTGCACCGCGACGGTGTCGTCGTCGAGCTTGGCGCCGAGCATGCCGGCGAGCTTCTTGCTCTTGGCGACCTCGATCAGCACCACCCGGTCGAGCGCGCGCAGCACCAGGCCGTGCACCGGGTCGTTGGCGAGCTGGAGCCGGCCGTACCGGTCCATCGTCTCGGCCACGTCGACGAGCAGTCCGTGCGGCACCGGGTAGCGCGAATACTTGATCAGCGAGTCGACCACGCCCTCGGCGTCGTGGCCGGCGGCCCGGGCGTTCCACAGGCCAAGCGGCGTGAGCCGGTAGGTGTGCACGTGCTCGGGGGAGCGTTCCAGCTCGGCGAACGGCGCGATCGCCATCCGGCACGCCTGCGCGTCGGGGTGATCCACCTCCAGCAGCAGCGTCTTGTCCGACTGCACGATCAGTGGTCCACCGCTCACGCCAGCGTCCTCTCGCATCGCCCGGAACCCGCTGCCCGGAAACTCGTCGCCCGGAACCCGGTCGCCCGGCATCCCGTCCGCACCCCGGCTGACCTGCCGCAGGCCGACCATCCAGTGTTGCACGCCGGAGGGCGCCGCAAAAAAGTCTCGCTGGACAGGCAACGTCATACTCGTCCCACACGTCTAGCAAGCGGGACAACTGTCCAGGGAGGGCCCATGCAGCGTGTCCGGTTTCTCGCCCGGGTCACCGCCCTGGCGGTGGTCGTGCTGGTCGGTGTCGGCGCCTGTGCGCTCGATCCGCAGGCGGAAGGCGCCGGGGGGAGCACCCCCGGCCCGGTCGGGCTGACGGAGGGAGCATCGGGGGCGAGCGCGTCGCCCACGCCGGATCAGCCGGTCACGTCCCCGTCGGCGCAGCCGAGCCGGACGGCCTCGCCGAAACCCTCCCGGTCGCCGGAGGCGACGAGGACGACGAAGCCCAAGCCGAAGCCGAGCGCGTCCGCCGGGTGCCCGCAGGGGGAGCACCAGCGGGCCGTGGAGACGTACCTGACCAGGCTGGGCGGCTTCGGGACGCTGACCGTGGACGGCGAGCAGTCCGCCGCCGACTGCGCGGCGATCAAGAAGTTCCAGATCCGGTACGGGATCAGCCCGTCCTCCGGTCGCGCCGGCCCCACCACCTACGACGTGGCGAAGCGGCTCGCCGCCACGGACACCGCGCGGTGCAGGGCCGGTTCCCGGCTCACCTTCTGCGTCGACCTGACCCGGCAGACGGTCTGGGCGATGCGCGGCGGCACTGTGGTGATGGGCCCGACAGTCACCCGCACCGGCATGTCCGGCTACGCCACCCCGGCCGGCACGTACTCGGTGGGCCGGAAGAACCCGCGCGAGTGGTCCAACCCGTACGAGGTGTGGCTGCCGTACTGGCAGCAGTTCAACGGCGGGATCGGCTTCCACGAGACCACCACCTACCTGCACAACGGCGCGATCGGCTCGCACGGCTGCGTCAACCTGCTGCACCGTGACGCGGTACGCCTGTGGGAGCTGGGCTCGGTCGGCACCCGCGTGGTCGTGATCGGCCGCCGCCCCGGCACCTGAGCGCGCCGCCCGGCACCTGAACCGGCCCGGAACTCGTCCCACCCGTGACCGGACCGCCCGGATCAGGGTTTTAACCCCTGTCCGCGCGGTCCGGTTGGTGTAACCCTGGAAGCCGGGTCCATGCCGGGACGGGGAGGGACTGCCATGACCGTTGACCAGGACGTGCTTCCCGAGGACGAACGGACGCGGCAGCAGGAGGTGCCCACGGCGGTCGTGCTCGCCTACGCGGCCGCCGCGGCGGGGGTGTTCGGCTGGTTCCTGTTCGGGCTGCTGGTGCAGCAGCAGGGCTTCGTCGACTCGGTGGGCGAGTCGGCCGGTGCCGCGTTCGCGTTGCTGCTGGCCGTGTCGGTGATCGGCACGCTGCGCCGCAACGGGGAGTAGCTCACTCCTCCAGCACCGCCGCAGTGATCCGGTGCAGCGCGAACGTGTGCAGCATCTCCGTCCGGTCGTCCTCGGCGCGCAGGTAGCCGGCGCCGATCGACACCGGCCGGACCAGCCGGGACGCGGTCGCCCCGTGCGCGTCGACGTAGCCGACCCAGACCAGCGCCTTGTCCCGTACCGCCTGCTGGAGCACCGCCAGCGCGTCGCCGTGCCCGGACACGGGCGCGGGACCGCCGGCCGCCGGGGCGCCGCGGACCACCGCCGGGGCCCGCCGCGCCGCCCGGGCCGCCGCCTCGCCCCGGCGGATCTGCTCCACCACGCCGAGCAGGCGGGGCATCGGCAGCTTCGGCGTGGCGAGCGGGTCGACCGCACGGCCGATCGCGGTACGCGCCGGCGCCCGCCGGGTCTTCGGCCGCGCCAGCACAGTCGCTCCGCTGGCGTCCTCCGGCACCGGGGCGTACCCGGCGTCGCGCAGCGCGGTGAGCATCCGGTTGACCTGGTACGGGGTGACCAGCACCGTGGGCGCGAGCCGGCGGAACGCCAGCGGCTCCAGTCGCCGGTCCGCCTGCACCTCGCTGAGCAGCGTCTCGTCGTCGCTGCGCACGTACGCGCCGGCCGACCCGACGCGCAGCCCGCCGTGCTTGCGGGCCGCGTCGTCGACCAGATAGGTCAGGCCCTGCGGCACCGGGGTACGCGAGCGGCGGCGGAACAGCGCGTGCAGGTCGTCGGCGGTGTAGCCGGCGTCGAGCGCCCGCCTGATGCTCGCCGTGGTGACCCGGTGCACGCTGGCTCCGCCCGCCGACTCGTGCTCGGCCACCACGTCCAGTTCGGCGGCGAGCGCCGGGTCGGGCGGGCCGGGCACCACCACTGTCAGGTCGGCCTGCACCAGCACGTGGTCGACCGGGGCGGGCAGCAGCCCGTCCAGCGCCCGTACCGTCGTCGACGCGTCGCCCGACTCGGCGTCGGAGCGCAGCCCGAGCGGGTCGTCACCGCGCTCGTCGGCCTCGGTCAGCTCGGCGAGCAGCAGCCGCCCGTACGAGGTGAGCGCATTGAGCCCGGTCACGCCCAGCGTGGCGGCCTCGGCGAGCACCTCCCGGTGCGCCGTCTCCCGCCCCCGGGCCCGCCGCGGCGCGCGCCAGTCCAGCAGTTCCAGCACCTCGTCGGTGGTCGGGGCGGTGCCGGGTGGCAGGTCGGCCAGCACGGCGAGCACCGCACGCCGGGCGGCCGGCGCCCCTGCTCGTTCCGCCTCGGCGGAGAGCACCGAGATGGGCCGGTCCCGGTCGTCGCGCTGCCCGATCAGGCCGGCCTGGCGGGACATCGACATCCAGGCGCGGGCGAGCTGCTCCCAGCGCTGGGCCAGCGACACCGCGCGCCACACCTCGTATCCGCCGGTGGGCAGGATCTGCTGGTCGCCGCCGTACCGGGTGGTGGCCGCGCCGGTCAGCTCCATCTCGCCGGTCAGCCCGGCCGCGTACGCCACCTCGAACAGCAGCGCGGTGGTCGGCTCGTCCAGCCCGAGGCCACGGGCGAGCCGCCGCAGGTCGCGTACGCCGACGCCGCCGGAGCGCAGGACCGGTGCCGGTTCGGCGGTCAGCGCCTCCAGCATCGCCTCGGTGTGCCGGACCACCTCCATGGTCTGCCCGGCGCCGGCCGAGTCGACGGACTTCACCTCGCGCGGCGGGCCGGACACCACCGGCGGGCTGGTGCGCAGCGGGCCGAGCGGACCGGCGTCGCGGCGCAGCACCAGCCCCACCTCGCGGGGCAGCTCGACGGTGCCGTTGCGGCCGCCGGACATCCGGACCAGGAGCCGGTGCTCGACCAGCCAGCGGATCGGCGAGCCGGTCGGCGCGCCGCCGTTCACCAGGTCGGGCGGGAGCACGTCCTCGGCGCCGGTGGCGGGGGCCTCCAGCGCACCGGGGGCCACGGTCCCGACCGGCGGCCCGGCGGCGAGCCGGTCCAGGACCGCGCGGGCCGAGGGCGGCGCGGACAGCAGCGTCCGCCGCAGTTTCGCCGGGTCCGCGCAGAGCGCCGCCGCGCGCGGGTCCAGCTCCGCCGCCGGCCGGCCCAGCCCCGCCGGGTACGGGGACACCTCGTCGATGCCGCCGGCCACGCACAGGTCGTGCTCGGGGCCGTACAGCAGGAACCGGGCCCGGAGCCGGTCGACGGCGGCGCGGACCGCTGTCGGGGCGGGCGGCTGCGGCCCGGCGGTGGCCATGGCGAGGATCTGGTCGGTGGAGGTGGCGCCCTCGTGGCCGCGGGTGAGCCGGGCGGCGTCGAGGATCTGGAGGGCGAACTGGTCCAGCCCGTCGAGCGCCCGGGCCACGGAGACCCGGGACTGGGCGCGCAGGGCGAGGGCGGACACGTCGGCCGGCACCGGCACGACGAGGTCCGGCCGCAGCTGGAGCAGGGCGGCAAGCGACTCGTCGGGGAGGGCCCGCAGGTGGTCGGCGAGTGAGGTGGTCATCGTCGTACCACGCTAGCCCGCTGGGTAGGTTCTCGGCATGTCTCCGCTGATGGTCGGCTTCGACCTCGACATGACCCTGGTCGACTCCCGGCCCGGGATCGCCGCCGCGTTCCGGGCGCTCACCGCGCGCACGGGCGTGCACGTGGACGGGGAACTGGCCGTCTCCCGGCTGGGCCCGCCGCTGCGTACCGAGCTGGCGCACTGGTTCCCGCCGGAGCGCGTCGAGGAGGCGGTGACGCTCTACCGGGAGCTGTATCCGGCGTACGCGATCACGCCGACCGTGCCGATGCCGGGTGCGGAGGCCGCGCTGCGCGCGGTGCAGGCGCGCGGCGGGCGGACGATGGTGGTGACCGCGAAGATGGGCCGGCTGGCGAAGCTGCACCTGGACCACCTCGGGCTACCGGTGGACGAGCTGGCCGGGGACGTGTTCGCCGAGCAGAAGGCGGTCGCGTTGCGCGAGCACGGCGCGACGCTCTACGTGGGCGACCACGTGGCCGACATGGCCGCCGCGCGAGCCGCGGGAATCCCGGGCGTGGCAGTGGCGACCGGCCCGTGCTCGGCCGACGAACTGACCGAGGCCGGGGCGTACCTGGTGCTTGATGATCTCGTCGAATTCCCGAGGGCGCTGGACCGGATCATCGGGCTAGCCTTGGAGGGGTAGACGGTTCGAGTGGAGCGGGGTTCAACAGGTGCCGACGGGTCGAGTGAAGTGGTACGACGCCGCCAAGGGGTACGGGTTCGTCACCAGTGACGAGGGTGGCGACGTGTTCCTGCCGAAGGGCGCGCTACCGGCGGGTGTCGCCGACCTGAAGGGTGGCCAGCGGGTCGATTTCAGCGTGGTCGACAGCCGGCGGGGCGCCCAGGCGATGGGGGTCAAGCTGCTGGAGGCGCCGCCGTCCGTGGCGGAGCTGCGCCGCCGGCCGGCCGAGGAACTCCACGGCCTGGTCGAAGACATGATCAAGGTGCTGGAGGCGAAGGTCCAGCCGGACCTGCGCCGGGGTCGCTTCCCGGATCGGAAGACCGCGCAGAAGATCGCTCAGCTGGTCCACGCGGTGGCGCGCGAGCTGGAGGTCTGAGGGACGAGCCCGGCGTCGGCGGCCCGGCCCAGCAGCGCCTCCACGGCGGCGAAGCCGGCCTCTCCCAGGTCGGCGGTGAACTCGTTGACGTAGAGGCCGATGTGCCGGTCCACCACGTCGGGCTCCATCTCCTGCGCGTGCGTAAGGACGTACTCGCGGCTGGCCTCCGGGTCGGCCCACGCCTGGCGTACCGACTCGCGGATCCAGGCGGCGGCCTCGACCGGGTCGACGGCGCCCCGGCGGGCCAGGATCGCGCCGAGCGGGATCGGCAGCCCGGTGTCGCCCTCCCACCACTCGCCCAGGTCGACCAGGGCGGTCAGCCCGTGCCGCGGGTAGGTGAAGCGCGCCTCGTGGATGACCAGGCCCGCGTCGTACCGGCCGGCGGCCACGCCCGGCATGATCTCGTGGAACGGCACCACCTCGATGCGCGCCGGTGCCTGGTCGGCCGCCCAGAGGCGGAACAGCAGGTACGCGGTGGTCCGCTCGCCGGGCACCGCCACCGTCGCGCCGGACAGGTCGGTCCGGTCGCCACGGGTCAGCACCAGCGGGCCGCAGCCCCGGCCCAGCGCGCCGCCGCAGGGCAGCAGGTGGTAGTCGTCGAGCAGCCAGGGCAGCGCCGCGTAGCTGACCTTCACCAGGTCGAACGCGCCCCGCTCGGCGGCGGTGTTCGTGACGTCGACGTCCGCGTAGGTCACCTCGACCGCCGGCGCGCCCGGCACCCGGCTGTGCACCAGGGCGTCGAAGACGAACGTGTCGTTGGGGCAGGGGGAGATCGCCAGGGAGAGCGCCACGGTCCCACCGTAACCCCGGTGGCCGGGCGGCCCGTCACCCCGTCCGGTGTGACGTCCAGCCGGTCCGGTGCAGCCGCTCGATGCCGTCGAGCAGCAGGTCCAGCGCGAATTCGAACTCGAACTGGTCGTCGCAGCCCGGCCCGACCACCGAGTCGTCGTCGTGGGACGCGGCGGTGGCGATGGCCGCGAGGTGCGGGAACCGGGCGGCCGCCTCCGGCGGCAGGTCCGCCGGCGGGTCGGCGCTCGTCGCGCCGGACCGGCCCGCCTGCCGGGAGGTGTCGAACAGCTCCTGGCTGAAGCCCAGCACCCGGCTGCCCAGCGCGTGCATGACGTGGTGGGCCAGGTCGGTGGAGAACCCGCCCGCCCGCAGCGCGCCCACTGTCGAGTCGAGGTACGCGAGGACGGCCGGCGTGGGCGTGGTCCGGGACTCGATCGCCAGCGACGCCCACGGGTGGCGGAGCAGCATCTGCCGCGCCGACAGGATGCGCCGGCGGATCGACTGCTTCCAGTCGCCGGGTGCCGGCGGGTCGATCTCCGCGACGACGATGTCGATCATGCCGTCGAGCAGTTCGTCCTTGTTCGCCACGTGCTTGTAGAGGGCCATCGGCACGACGCCCAGGTCCTGCGCGAGGTTGCGCATGCTCAGCGACTCGATGCCGGTCCGGTCGGCGAGCACGACTGCGGTACGCAGGACGCGATCCCTGGTCAGGGGTGTCCGGCGCACCGTCTCCGTCTGCTCCGCCATGTCGTCCCCAGTCCTCCCGAAGGCCGTTGACACAGTAACCGTCTTGACTGGTGTACGGCGTACACCTAGCCTTGTCCCATCATGGTGTACGCCGTACACCTGGGAGGGAGTGGCGACATGAAGGCGATCGTCCAGGAGCGGTACGGCCCCCCGGAGACACTCGTGCTCGCCGACGTCGAGACGCCCGCGCCCGGCCCCGGCGACGTCCTCGTCCGGGTCGAGGCCGCCGCGCTGAACGCGTACGACTGGCACGTCATGCGCGGCGACCCCCGGCTGTCGCGGCTGGCGCTCGGCCTCGCGCGGCCCCGCGCCCGTATCCGTGGCCGCGACTTCGCCGGCCGGGTCGAGGCCGTCGGCGCCCAGGTGCGGCAGGTACGCCCCGGCGACGCCGTCTTCGGCGACCTCGGCGAGGCCGACGGCGCGTTCGCCGAGTACGTGTGCGTGCCCGAGCACCTGGTCGCGCCGCGGCCGGCGAACCTGACGGCGGCGCAGGCGGCGGCACTGCCGCTGGCGGGGGTCACCGCGCTCCAGGGCCTGCGCGACGCCGGGCAGGTCCGGCCCGGCCACCGCGTCCTGATCAACGGAGCCTCCGGCGGCGTCGGGACGCTCGCCGTCCAGTTGGCGAAGGCACTCGGCGCGACTGTGACAGGCGTGTGCCGCACCCGCAACGTCGCGCTGGTCCGTTCCCTGGGCGCCGACCACGTGGTCGACTACACCCGCGACGACTTCACCCGCGACGGGCGCCGCCACGACGTGGTGTTCGACCTGGTCGGCAACCGCTCCCTGACCGCGTTGCGGCGGGCGCTCACGCCGGACGGGACGCTCGTGCTCTCCGGTGGCGGCGTCTACCGGGGCGGCAGCCTGCTCGGCCCGATCGGGCTGCTGGCGCGCGGACGGCTGCTCGCGCCGGTCGTCAGGCAGCGCGTCGTCGTCCTCGCCACGTCACCCGGCCGGGCGCACCTCGACGTGCTGCGCGAGCACGCCGAGGCGGGCCGGCTCACGCCTGTGGTCGACCGGACGCATCCGCTGCGCGAGGTGCCCGAGGCCGTCCGCTACCTCGAAACCGAGCACGCGCGCGCCAAGGTCGTCATCACGATCTGAGCCCGCCGTCCCCAGCCCGGCGACTTATCCACAGGGTTGTCCACAGGTGGATGGATCACTGAAGGGCGGCCGCCGCGGCGGTGAGCGCGGCGAACGCCTCCCGCATCCGCCACGCGCTCCGGTCACGCGGTCCGATCGGGTTGGAGACCGTCCGCAGCTCGGCGAAGGGCACACCGGCCTGGGCGGCGGCGACCGCCACGCCGTACCCCTCCATCGCCTCGGCCACCGCGTCCGGGTGCCGTTCGGCGAGGGCCGCCGTGCTCGCGGCGGTGCCGGTCACCGTGCTGACGGTGAGCACGGTGCCGACGGTGGCTGCGGGCAGCGCGGCGCGCAGACGGGCCAGCAGGCCCGGATCGGCGAGCACGATCCGGCCGCCGCCCAGCAGTTCGGGAGGCATGCCCAGGTCCTCGACCGGGATGAACCCGGCGGGCGACTCGGCGCCGAGGTCGGCGGCGACGCTGCGGTCGGCGAGCACAGTGCCGCCCACCGCGACCCGGCCGACGAACCCTCCGGCGATGCCGGCGCTGACCACCGCCCGGTACGGCCGCCCGGCCGCCTCGGCCAGCGCCAGCAGCCGTGCCGTGGCGGCCCCGGCGACGGCCGGACCGACCCCGACCGGCAGCACCGTCACGTCCGGCGGTGCAGTCGCGTCCGGCGGTGCAGTCCCGTCGGGCGCTGCCGTCCCGTTCGGCGCTGCCGGTGCGGTGAGGCCGGCACGGATCGCCTCGGCCTCGGCCGGCACGGCCGTGACCACGAGCAGACCGGTCACGCCACCGGCCCCCGGGGGTCGCGCCGCTCGGTGTCCTCGACGCCGCCCGGCCCGCCCACCGAGGAGGACGGCCGGTAGATGTGGAAGCCGGGCGGGGCCAGCCCGTCGTCGTCCGGCGGTGGGCCGGAGCGCTGGGGCGCCGGTGACGTGGGCGCCGGGTCGTCGAACGAGGTGGTGGCCGGTTTCTCGGCGCGGGTCGCCTGCTCCGCCGCCAGTTCCTCGTCGCCGAGCGGCCGGCCGGCCAGGTGCTCACCGCGCAGCTTGCCGGCGACGAGCACGCCGCGTACGGCCACCAGCGCGGCCACCGCGGCGGCGACGGTCACCCCGATCAGGCCGGTGAACGGCACCAGCCCGAGCCCGCCCCCGGCCACGAACGCGAGCATCAGCGCGGTCTCCGAGTGCGCGAACGAGCTGGCGCGCAGCCGCTCCGGGATGCGTTCCTGGATCGAGGCGTCCACCGCCAGCTTGGCGATCCCGCTCATCATCGCCGCGACCAGGCAGAGCAGCGCCACCATGGGCAGCGAGAACTTCAGCGCGGCGAGCACGGCCACACCGGCCACCACGATCGTGCCGCTGGACTGGAGCGCTGTCGGCCGGTGGATGCGCAGACGGGTGCCGAGCGCGGTGGCCAGGAACGTGCCGACCGCCAGCGCGCCGCCGACCAGGCCCAGCGCGCCCTGGGCGCCGAGGTCGCGGCCGAAGAAGTCGGTGGTCAGGTCACCGGCCTTGATCGCGAAGGCCAGGAACAGCAGCAGGAAGCCGTAGAGCCCGCGTAGCGCCGCCGCGCCGATCAGCGTGGCGATCACCAGCCGGCCACTGGGGCGACCCCGGCCCAGCGGGCGCTCGCCGTCGCGGCGGCGCAGCGCGCGCAGCGGGTGCGGCATCCGCTCCGGCGGCTCGGAGTCGGCCTTCGGCGGCAGCCGGAGCGAGATCACCATGCCGATCAGGAAGATCACCGAGGCGACCCGCAGCGGCCACTGCGGCCCGAACCAGAACGCGGCCAGGCCGATCGGTGCGACGAGTGCGCCGGCCACAGTGCCGTAGACGCTCGCGCGCGCCCCGACCTGGGACAGCCCCAACCCTTCCGGGAGCAGCCGGGGGACCGCCGCCGAGCGGGCCACCCCGTACGCCCGGGAGAGCGCGAGCACGCCGAACGCCGCCGGGTAGAGCCCGAAGCCGCCGATGTAGTCGGAGATCAACCAGGCCAGGAACGCCCGGCCCAGCATGGTGGTGGCCAACGCGTACCGCCGGCCGTGGCGGAAGTGGTCGAGCAGCGGGCCGACCACCGGGGCGAGCATGGCGAACGGGACCATGGTCACCAGCAGGTAGAGGGCCACCTTGTTGCGCGCCTCGCCCAGCGGCACGTCGAAGAAGATCGTCCCGGCCAGGCCGATCGCGATGAGCGTGTCACCGGCGCAGGAGAGCGCGTGCAGGTCGAACAGGCGGACCATGCCCACCTCGTTGCCGGCGCTGCGGGCCCGGGCCGTGCCGGCACGCCGGGTCATCCAGCGTCCGCCGTGCAGCGAGCCCCGCAGCAGCAGCCGGGTGGCGCGGATGCCGGTGCCGACGGTCCGCCCGAGAAAGGAGCGGCCGGAGCGGGAGGACAGCGCCATGCGTCCCATCCTCGCCCATCCGCTCCGCGTGTGCCGCATCACCCGGAGAGAATGACTCCGGGGAGTGCCTGTCGCCCGTGGACGGGCATGGGGAACAATGGTCAGGTGACCAGGCCCGCCTCCGCCCGCGCTCCCCGGCTCGACCAGGTCTGCGCCGCCGCCGTCGAGGTGGCCCGCGACGCGATCACCGAGGTGGAGCCCACCGACATCGGCGATCATCTCCAGGCGGTCGCCGAGGGCGACCGGGTCGTCACCCACTACTTCGAATGCCGGATGGCCGGTTACCGCGGCTGGCGCTGGGCCGTCACTGTGACCCGGGTGCCGCGCAGCCGGCACGTCACCATCTGCGAGACGGTGCTGCTGCCCGGCCCGGACGCGCTTCTCGCTCCGGGCTGGCTGCCCTGGCAGGAGCGGCTCAAGCCGGGCGACCTGGGTCCGGGCGACCTGCTGCCCACCCCGGCCGACGACGAGCGGCTCGCCCCCGGCTACCTGCTCTCCGACGACCCCGCAGTGGAGGAGACCGCCTGGGAGCTGGGCCTGGGCCGGGCCCGGGTGCTGTCCCGGGAGGGCCGCGCCGAGGCCGCCCAGCGGTGGTACGACGGGGACCACGGCCCGGACGCCGCGATCTCGGCTGCCGCGCCGGCCGCCGCACGCTGCGGCACCTGCGGGTTCTACCTGCCGCTCGCCGGTGCGCTGCGCCTGGCGTTCGGTGCCTGCGGCAACTTCTACGCCCCTGACGACGGCCGGGTGGTGAGCGCCGACCACGGTTGCGGCGCGCACTCGGAGACGATGATCGAAGCGGCCGAGACGTCCGTGGACGAGCTGCCCACCGTCTACGACGACAGCGCGGTCGAGGCCATGACCGTCAGCCGGGCCCCGGGCTCGGTGGAGGCGGCCGAGCCGGCGGAGCCGTACGGCCACCCCTGACGGGTCAGCGCGCTCGCTGCGCGTCGGCAGCGCGTCGGCGACGCCGGTTGGCGTCGTGCCGCATCATCACCGCCAAGCCGGGAAAGCCCCACAGGAAACCGGCCAGACAGGTCCAGAGCCAGTTCTGACGCCCGGATTCGGTGAGCCAGTCCCGGAAGAAGATCAGCAGCACCAGGCCGGCCACCGCCCAGGCGATCAGCCCGGCGACGGCGAACGGCACCATCGGCGGGTCGAGCGGCTCCGGCCGCGGCTGTTGCTCCTGTGACACCGGCCCAGCCTACGTGATCGTTCTTCCCTGCCTGCCAGGTGATCTGGGACGATGCGCGCGACAAAACCCGGCCGATGACCTAGATGAGGAACCATGTCCATTGCCCCGCCGCCGGATCACGGCACACCGCCCGATCCCGCGCATCCACGAAACGCCTTCGACCGCTACTTCCTGATCTCGGCGCGCGGGTCGACGCTGAGCCGGGAGTTGCGAGGCGGCTTCGCCACGTTCTTCACGATGGCGTACATCGTGGTGTTGAACCCGCTGATCCTGGGCAGCGGTAAGGACGGCGACGGCCGTTCGCTGGCCATCCCGGCGCTCGCCGCGGCGACCGCGCTGGTCGCCGGCCTGATGACCATCCTGATGGGCGTGGTGGCCCGGTTCCCGATCGCGCTCGCGGCCGGCCTGGGCGTGAACGCGCTCGTCGCCTATGAGATCGCGCCCCAGATGACCTGGGCGGACGCGATGGGCCTGGTGGTCATCGAGGGTGTGCTGATCGGCATCCTGGTGCTCACCGGACTGCGTACCGCGGTGTTCCGCTCGGTGCCCACGCAGCTCAAGACCGCGATCGGCGTCGGCATCGGTCTGTTCCTGACCATCATCGGCCTGGTCGACGCCGGCTTCGTGCGGCGCGTGCCGGACGCCGCGAACTCCACGGTGCCGGTCGGGCTGGGCATCAACGGCAAGATCGTCAGCTGGCCGATGCTCGTCTTCGTGGTCGGCCTGCTGATCACGCTGGTCCTGGTGGTACGCCGGGTCCGCGGCGCGATCCTGATCGGCATCCTGGCCTCCACCGTGCTGGCCATCGTGGTCGAGGCGATCGCCAACGTCGGCCCGTCCTTCGTCGATGGCAAGCCGAACCCGAAGGGCTGGGCGCTGAACGTGCCCGAGCTGCCCAAACAGATCGTGGACCTGCCCGACCTGTCGCTGCTGGGCCAGTTCAACGTGCTGAACTCGTGGAGCCGGGTCGGCTGGCTGGTGCCGCTGATGTTCATCTTCACGCTGCTGATCACGGACTTCTTCGACACCATGGGCACGATGGTCGCGATCGGCCAGGAAGGGGACATGCTCGACGAGACGGGCACCCCGCCGAAGGCCAAGGAGATCCTGCTGGTCGACTCGATCGCCGCCGCCGCGGGTGGCGCGGCCTCGGTGTCCAGCAACACGTCGTACATCGAGAGCGCCGCAGGTGTTGCGGAGGGTGCCCGGACGGGCGTGGCCAACCTGGTCACCGGCGCGTTGTTCCTGCTCGCGATGTTCCTCGCGCCGCTGTCGCTGATCGTGCCGTTCGAGGCCGCGTCGACGGCGCTGGTGGTGGTCGGCTTCCTGATGATGACGGCGGTCCGCACGATCGACTGGACCGACTACGAGATCGCCATCCCGGCGTTCCTCACCATCGCGCTGATGCCGTTCACCTATTCGATCTCGAACGGCATCGGGGCCGGCGTGATCAGCTTCGTGCTGCTGAAGGTGGCCAAGGGTAAGGCCCGGGAGGTCCACCCGCTCCTGTACGGGGTCGCCGTGCTGTTCATCGTGTACTTCCTGCGCGGGCCGGTCGAGTCCGTGCTGCTCTGACGCTGGTGAGCCTGGTCATAACGCATGTCGTTAGCCAGGCTCATTAGTTAGGCTAACTAGTGTGACGGAGCGGACGGTGACGGCGAAACGCGTGCCACCGGCGCAGCTGGCTCCTCAGCTGCGAGATGCGATCACCCGGCTCAACCGGCGGGTACGACAAGCCCGGCCGGTCGGCGACCTCACGGTCACCCAGCTGTCGGCGCTCACCAGCCTCAATCTGGCGGGCGCCCTCACGCCACGGGAACTGGCTGATGTCGAACGGGTGCAGCCGCCCACGATGACGAAGATCGTCGCGAAGTTGGAGGAGCGCGGCCTCGTGCAGCGCACCCCCCATCCGACCGACGGACGGCAGGTCATCCTGGCGGCGACCGAAGGGGGAAGGGCCGTACTCGACCAGTTCGAGCGGGCCCGCAACGAGTGGCTGGCCACCCGGCTGGCCGCGCTGACCGAGGACGAACGCGAGACGCTACGGCGAGCAGCGGACATCCTCCAGGGCATCGCTCGCGCCTGACACCGCCGCCCGCGGTTCGCTTCGTCAGCTGTGGATGAAGCGTACCGACGCGAGGAGGCGCACCTAGAGTGCAGGCCAAGCTGAGCACGATGTTCCAGTCCCTACGAGTCCGCAACTATCGACTCTTCGCCACCGGGCAGCTGATCAAACTGATCGGCGTCTGGATGATGTTCATCGCCCAGGACTGGCTCGTCCTCGAGCTCAGCGACAACTCCGCGACCGCGCTCGGCGTGGTCACCGCGTTGCAGTTCACCCCCGTACTCCTGCTCACGCTGCTGTCCGGCCGGCTCGCCGACCGCTACGACAAGCGGATGCTGCTCTTCGTCGCCAACGCCTTCTGGACCGTGCTGTCGCTCGCCATGAGCATCCTGGTCCTCACCGGCCTGGTGCAGCTCTGGCACGTCTTCACGTTCGCCGCCCTGCTCGGCGTCGCCAACGCGGTCGAGACGCCGGTCCGCCAGGCGTTCGTCTCCGAGCTGGTCGGCATGCCGCTGCTGCCGAACGCGCTCTCGCTCAACGCAGCAGTGTTCAACTCCGCCCGGATCGTCGGCCCGGCCGTCGCCGGCCTGGCCATCGCCGTCGTCGACGTCGGCCCGGTCTTCCTGGTCACCGCGCTCAGCTCGATCGCCCCGCTGGTCAACGTGGTCCGGATGCGTACCGACGAGCTGCACCGCAAGGACCTGCCGCCGGTCGGCGAGCGGGACCAGGCCCGGGTGGTCGACGGCCTCCGGTACGTGGCACGCCGCCCGGACATCCTGCTGCCGATGGTCCTCATGTCGGTGATCGGGATGAGCCTGTTCAACTTCCAGCTCACCCTCGCCGCGCTCGCGAAGACCGTGTTCAACACCGGTGCCGCCTCGTTCGGCCTGTTCAGCACCGCCCTCGCGGCCGGCGCGCTGGTCGGGGCGCTGGCCGGCACCGGACGGCGCAGCCGGCCCTCGGTCTGGCTCGTGCTCGGCGCCGCGATCGGCTGCGCGGTCTTCGGCACGCTCGTCGGGCTCGCCCCGGCGTACTGGATGGTCGTGACGCTGCTGCTGCCCGCCGGGTTCTTCATGATCTACTTTGCCCAGGCCGCCAACCAGCGTGTACAGCTCGGTGTCGACGCGTCCTTCCGGGGACGGGTGATGGCGCTGTGGGTGCTGGTGTTCCTGGGCACCAACCCGGTCGGCGCGCCGCTGATCGGCTGGGTCGCCGAGACGTACGGCGCGGGCGCGAGCATCTGGGCCGGTGGCCTGATCTCGCTGACCGCCGCGCTGCTGGCGCTCACCTGGCAGCTGCGCCGCTCCGGCGCCCGGCTGCGGATGCGGGTGCTGCCGATGCCCCGCTTCTACGTGGTTTCGCCCGGCGCCAAGTAGCCCTGATAGCCGGTCGTACCGGCCCGATTACCCAAACGGGTGGCGGGCCGGTGCGGCAGGGCTTAGCGTCGATGTGTGGAAGTGGGGCAGGGACTGCTGCTGGCGCTGGCGATCCTCGCCGTCTGCTGCCTGCCTGCCCTGTTCGCGTTGCTGTTCTGCGCCGACGAGATCATCGATCGGGTCGCCTGCGGATGGGCTGAGTGGCGGGAGCAGCGCCGGGAACGCCGTACCATCGCGCGGCTCGACCGGGCCATCGAGGCCGAGGCGCTGACCCGCGACATCGACCTCACCGAGTTCGACAAGGACGGCCGCCGTCCGCTGGAACAACTCGCCACCGACCTGCGCCGTCTCGGCGGCCACCGGCTCGCCGCCGCCGACCGCAGCGTGGTGTGGCACGGCGCGGTCATCGAGGCGTACGACGAACGGCTGCGCGCCGCCTGCCACGCGCTCGGCATCGCCGAACACCTGGCCGAGCTGGACGGCGTCGACCGGGAGATCGAACGGGTACGCGTCGAAGGGCTGCTGCACGCCGCCGGGCTGACCCTGCCGGCCGCGCGCGCCGCGCACCACCAGCGGCACCGCTGACCGGGTGCGTCTCTTCGCGGCGATCTATCCACCTGCCGTGGTCGTCGCGGACCTGACCGCCCGGATGAAGGGCCTGCGGGTCGCGGCCGCCCGCCACGCCCGCCTCGCCGACCCGGCGAATCTGCACCTCACGCTCGCCTTCCTCGGCGAGGTGCCGGACGACCGGCTGGCCGACGTGAAGCACGCGCTCGCCTCGGCCGCCCGGACGGCTCGCTCCCCGCGGCTGTGCCTGGCCGGTGGCGGCTGTTTCGGTGAGGGCCGGTCCACAGTGCTCTGGGTCGACGTGCGCGGCGACGTCGAGGTGCTCGACGCGCTCGCCCTGTCGATTCGCGACGGGCTGCGCGAGGCCGGGCTGCCGTGTGACGACAAACCGTTCCGGGCGCACCTGACCATCGCCCGCCCCGGCGACCGGGTGCCCGAGGCCGACGTCCGCTCGGACGTGCACACGCTGCACGACTACGCCGGGCCGCAGTGGACGGCCGGCGAGGTGCTCCTGATCCGCAGCCACCTGGGCCGTACGCCGCGCTACACCCCCGTCGCCGCGTGGGCGCTGGCGGCGGGGGCTTGATTCGGGCGGGGCGTTAAAAAGGGGCCCCTCCTCTACCGGAGGCGTTAAGAAGGGGCCCTTCCTTTCCTACCAGGCCCAGGCCTCGGGGCCGGGACCGCCGTTGCCGACCGGCGGGAACAGCTCGTCGAGGCGGGTCAGCGTCGACTCGTCCAGCTGGACGTCGAGGGCGCCCAGGTTGCGGTCGAGCTGGTCCATGGTGCGCGGACCGACGATCGGGGCGGTCACCCCCGGCCGGGACAGCAGCCACGCCAGCGCCACATCCGCCGGGTCGTGGCCCAGGTCGGCGCAGAGCTTCTCGTACGCCTCGATGGTGTTCCGGTGCTCGGCCAGCGCGTCGGCCGAGCGGCCGGTGGTGCCGCGCGCCGCGCTGCCCTCGGCCATCTTGCGGATGATGCCGGAGAGCAGCCCGCCGTGCAGCGGCGACCAGGGGATGATGCCCAGCCCGTAGTGCTGCGCGGCCGGGACGACCTCCAGTTCGACGTACCGGGTCAGCAGGTTGTAGATGCACTGCTCGGAGACGAGCCCGAGGAAGTTGCGCTTGCCGGCCGCGGCCTGCGCCTGCGCGATGTGCCAGCCGGCGAAGTTGGACGATCCGACGTAGAGCACCTTGCCCTGGGCGACGAGCGTCTCCATCGCCTGCCAGATCTCCTCCCACGGCGTGGTCCGGGAGATGTGGTGCATCTGGTAGAGGTCGATCGTGTCGGTCTGGAGCCGACGCAGCGAGTCCTCGCAGGCCCGGATGATGTGCCGGGCGCTCAGGCCCTGCTCGTTGGGCCACTCGCCCATCTTGCCGTACACCTTGGTGGCGAGGACGACCTTGTCGCGGCGCCCGCCGCCCTGCGCGAACCAGCGGCCGACGATCTGCTCGGTGACGCCCTCACCGAGCTTCCAGCCGTAGACGTTCGCGGTGTCGAAGAAGTTGATCCCGTGTTCGAGCGCCCGGTCCATGATGGCGAAACTGTCCGGCTCGTCGGTCTGCGGACCGAAGTTCATCGTGCCGAGGCAGAGTCGGCTCACGGACAGACCGGTGCGTCCCAGGTTCGTGTACTCCATGACTCCACCCTGGCACGCCGGCACTTAGAGTGCCCTCTCAACGAGCCAGGGTGGAGCGGTGGATCAGGATGATTCGCGGGCCGCCGGGCCGGTGCCGAACAGCACGTCGTCCCAGCTCGGCAACCGCTTGCGCGGCTTGCCACCGGCATCGGTGGACTCGGCTGCCGCACCGCCGGTCGCCGCCGCGGGGCCGGTGCGGCGGGGCCGCAGCACGGCCAGCGAGGGTACGGCCGGGATCTCCTTCGGCGCGTCCGAGTCGTCGTCGAAGGCCGAACCCTGCCCACCACCGAGCAGCGCGGCGGCACCACCGGCGACGGCCCGCTGACGGGGCGCCTCCTGCCCGGCCAGCGCAGCCGGGGAGCGGGTGTCGAGACCACGCCCGGACGTGCCGCCGAGCGGCCGGTCCAGCGAGGCGAGCAGCGCGTCCCGGCCGGCGCGGATCGGGTCACGCCCCGGACGGGCGTGCTCGGAGGCAGCCGGCAGGCCGTGCCCACCCCGGCTCGGCTCGCCACGCGACGGACCGGGCAGCGCGTGACCGCCCCGCTCCGGCGCCGGCTCCTGGCCGAGGATCGGCGTGGGCCGCTCGGCGCACAGGTACTGCGCCATGTCGTCGTGCGGCGCGACGTTCTGCCGGGTCTTGTCCAGGTCCCACACCGCCTGGGCGGTGGCCTTGCCGGACGGCCAGGTCGCGATGATCCGCCAGGTGCCGTCGTCGCGGCGGTAGGCGTCCCACGAGATCTTCTCGGTGTCGATGCCGTGCTGGGCCAGCCGGCCGTTGACGACCTCGGCCAGCGGGGTCGGCTTCTCCGCGCCCTTGAGCCGGGTGCGGCGGGCGTGCTGGGCGAGCATGGCCCGCTCCTGGAGCACCGGACCGGCGTAACGCAGCACCCGGTCGACTGGTACGCCGGCGATGCGGGCGACGTCCTCCGCGGACTCGCCGGACCGGATCCGGGCCTGGATGTCGCGTGGGGACAGCGACGGCGTCGGGTCGGTGGCGCTCGGCACCACAGCGAGCGGCGGGGCGCCCGGCTCGGCGTGCAGCGCCGACGCGATCCGCTCGTCGATGGGCAGCGCCAGCAGGCGCCCCACCTCGTCGGCGAGCACCAGGGCCTGGCCGTCCTCGGAGAGGGCGACGAAGCGTACTGGGCGCATGGGCTTGCCTCCGTCCCGCTTCGCTGGCCGTCACGCCACGGGAGCCGGCCACCCGGGCGTCTCGCACCACCGTACGCTCATCTACCCGCCGATGGGGACTGCGACACCCCGGCATGTCGTGACTGAGCTGCGGTAACGATCACGGTGGGTGGCCGCCGGGGCCCCGACGGCCACGCACCGTCACGACGTGATCAGAGTCGCTCCACCACGTAGTCGATGGACGCGGTGAGCGCCTCGACGTCGGCCGGCTCGACGGCCGGGAACAGCGCCACCCGCAGCTGGTTGCGGCCCAGCTTGCGGTACGGCTCGGTGTCGACGATGCCGTTGGCGCGCAGCGCCTTGGCGATCGCCGTGGCGTCCACCTCGTCGGCGAAGTCGATGGTGGCGACCACGTTGGACCGCAGCGCCGGGTCCGACACGAACGGCGTGGCGAACGACGAGCGCTCGGCCCAGCCGTACACGATGCCGGCGCTCTCGGCGGTGCGCTTGGCCGCCCAGGCCAGCCCGCCCTGGGAGTTCATCCAGTCGGTCTGCTCCGCGGCCAGGAAGATGGTCGCCAGCGCCGGGGTGTTGTACGTCTGCTCCAGCCGCGAGTTGTCGATCGCGGTGACCAGGTCGAGGAAGGCCGGGATGTACCGGCCCGACTCCTTGACCTCGGTGGCCCGGGCCAGCGCGGCCGGCGACATCAGGGCCAGCCAGAGCCCGCCGTCGGAGCCGAAGCACTTCTGCGGCGCGAAGTAGTAGACGTCGGTCTGGGCGACATCAACGTCCAGCCCGCCCGCGCCGGAGGTGGCGTCGACCAGCAGCAGCGAGCCCTCGTCGGCGCCCGCGACCCGGCTGATCGGCACCGCGACGCCGGTGGAGGTCTCGTTGTGCGGGGTGGCGTAGACGTCCACGCCGGCCTCGGCCACGAGCGACGGGGCGCTGCCCGCGTCGGACTTGCGCACGGTCGGCTCACCGAGGAACGGCGCGTCCTTGACCGACTTGGCGAACTTGGCGCCGAACTCGCCGAAGCTGGCGAACTGGGCCCGGTCGCGGATCAGGCCGAACGTGGCGACCTCCCAGAACGCGGTGGTGCCGCCGTTGCCGAGCACCACCTCGTACCCCTCGGGCAGGGAGAAGAACTCGGCCAGGCCGCGGCGCAGCCGGGACACCTGGTCGCGGACCGTCTTCTGCCGGTGCGACGTGCCCAGGTAGCTGGTGGCGACGTCGGAGAGGGCGGAGACCGCGGCCGGACGGACCTTGGACGGGCCGCAGCCGAATCGTCCGTCGGCGGGCCTGATCTCGTCGGGAATCCGGATGGTCGGTGCGTCAGCCACGGTTGTCTTGATCCTTCCGCGTGGGCGGGACGGGCCCTTGGTGCGGGCGCGGACCGATGGCCGGGCGTGCGCCGGGCGCACGAGGCGGCCGGGGTCCGAACCCGGCCGGCAGCGCTGCCGGCCTTCATCCTCCCACCCGGGCGGCCCGGACCGGCGGCTGGTCCCACTGTCGGCGCTGAGTCGTGCGCCACAGCGGCGCAGCGCCTCGTGGGCACGGAGGCGGGCGTTAAGAAGGGGCCCCGCCTCTACCGGAGGCGTTAAGCGGGGCCCCTTCCTTACACGTCAGACGCCGTGCGGGATGGCGTCCCAGCCCTCGACCTGCTGCGGCTTGCGCGGGCCGTGGCCGACGTACGTGGCCGACGGCCGGACCAGCCGCTGGAGCTTCTTCTGCTCCAGGATGTGCGCCGACCAGCCGCCCATCCGGGCGCAGGTGAACATCGAGGTGAACATGTGCGCCGGCACCTCGGCGAAGTCCAGCACCACCGCGGACCAGAACTCGACGTTGGTGGCGAGGACGCGGTCCGGGCGGCGGGCCTGCAGCTCGGCCAGCGCGGCCTTCTCCAGCGCCTCGGCGACCTCGAAGCGGGGCGCGCCCAGCTCCTTGGCGGTACGCCGCAGCACACGGGCGCGCGGGTCCTCGGCCCGGTAGACCCGGTGGCCGAAGCCCATCAGGCGCTCGCCCCGGTCCAGGACGCCCTTGACGTACCCGTCGGCGTCGCCACTGCGCTCGACCGCCTCCAGCATGCTGAGCACCCGGGACGGGGCGCCGCCGTGCAGCGGGCCGGAGAGCGCGCCGATGCCGGAGGAGATGCAGGCCGCGGCGTCCGCGCCGGTGGAGGCGACGATCCGGGCGGTGAAGGTGGAGGCGTTCAGGCCGTGCTCGGCGGCCGAGATGAAGTACGCGTCGACGGCCTTGACGTGCCGCGGGTCGGGCTCACCGCGCCAGCGCTTCATGAACCGCTCGACGATGGTCTCCGCCTTGTCGATCTCCTTCTGCGGCACGGCCGGCAGGCCCAGGCCGCGCGCCGACTGGGCGACGAAGGACAGCGCGGTGACCGACACCCGGGCCAGGTCCTCGCGGGCCTGCTCGTCGGAGATGTCGAGAAGCTGGTTGAGCCCCCAGTACGGGGCCAGCATGGCGACCGCGGACTGCACGTCGACGCGGATGTCACCGGAGTGAACCGGCACCGGGAACGGCTCGGCCGGCGGCAGGCCCGGGCCGAACCGGCCGTCCACCAGCAGTGCCCAGACGTTGCCGAACGAGACCTGGCCGATCAGGTCCTCGATGTCCACGCCCCGGTAGCGCAGTGATCCCCCCGCGCGGTCGGGTTCGGCGATCTCGGTCTCGAAGGCTACGACGCCCTCCAGGCCCGGTTTGAAATCGGACATGTCGTCTCCTGGCTTCGGCTCGGCGCGCCCGGGCGGGCTGATCGAGCCCCGCAGCTCAGGCGACCCTTCAGGGATGTGGTTCGTGACATCTTGCCCGGTGGGTAACGCGCTGCGCGACCCACAGCCACTGTGCGCCACGCGACATCCCCGCCGGTGGACGCCCGTTCGGGGAGGAGAAGACTGGGTACCGGGGCCTGGCCAGCGTCGGGGGACGCCGGCACGCCCGGGAGAGGGACTACCACAGTGACAGGCGACACACCCGCCCCGGCCGGCATGCGTAACGAGTACGCGGCCGGCCTGGGCCTGACCGAGACGGACCTGGCGCCGGACTGGCACACCCAGTTCGCCCGCTGGTTCGCCGACGCGGTGGCCCATCAGCTGCCCGAGCCGAACGCGATGGTGCTCGGCACGGCCGACGACCGGGGCCGGCCCAGCGGGCGCACCGTGCTGCTCAAGGGATACGGCCCGGAGGGCTTCGTCTTCTACACCAACCACGGCTCGCGCAAGGGCGCCGAGGTGATCGGGAACCCGTGGGCCAGCCTGGTGTTCCCCTGGTTCCCGATGCAGCGGCAGGTGATCGTGACCGGCCGGGTCGAGCAGGTGGACCGGGCCGAGACCGAGGCGTACTTCGCCACTCGGCCGCGCGGCTCGCAGCTCGGGGCGTGGGCCAGCGCCCAGTCGGCGGTGGTGCCGGACCGGACCGCGCTCGACGCGGCGTACCGGGCGGCGGCCGAGCGGTTCGCCGACGTGGACCCGATCCCCGCGCCGCCGTACTGGGGCGGGTTCCGGGTCCGTCCGGAGACTGTCGAGTTCTGGCAGGGCCGGGCCAGCCGGCTGCACGACCGGCTGCGCTTCCGGCGTACCGGGGACGGGTTCTTCGTCGTCGAGCGGCTCGCGCCGTGACCGACGTCACGCAGGCCCGGCGGCGGGGCGCGCGCCGCTGGGCGATCGACCTGCGTCCGCTGCGCGTGCCCGCGTACCGGCGGGTCTGGACCGGCAACGCGATCGCCATGTTCGGGTTCCAGTTCACCGCCGTGGCGGTGCCGGTGGAGATGTTCGACCTGACCGGCGGCTCGCTCTGGGTCGGTCTGCTCGGCATCGCGGGCTTCGTACCGCTGCTGATCTTCGGGTTGTGGGGCGGCGCGGTCGCCGACGCCCGGGACCGCCGCCGTGTGCTGCTCGTCGGCGGCTGCGTGCTCTGGGTCTCGACGCTCGGGCTTCTGGTGCAGTCGCTGGCCGGTGCGCGCAGCCCGCTGCTGCTCCTGCTGCTCGTCGGCCTCCAGTCGACCGCCTTCGCGATCACCTCGCCGGCCCGCAGCGCGATCCTGCCCCGGCTGGTGCCCGCGGAGCTGGTCCCTGCGGCCACCACGCTGAACTTCACCACGTTCACCGCCGCCGCCGTCTTCGGCCCGCTCGCCGCCGGTCTGATCTTCGCCGCCTGGCAGGTCGGGGTGGCGCTGCCCATCGCGTACGCGGCGGACGCGCTGCTGTTCACCGCGTCGCTCTGGGCCACGCTGCGGCTGCCCGCGATGCCGCCCGCGCCGGACCCGGACGGCGGTGTCCGCAAGGCCGGGTTCGCCAGCATCGTCGACGGCTTCCGCTACCTGGCGACCACGCGGGTGCTGCTGCTCTCCTTCGCCATCGACCTGATCGCGATGATCCTGGCCATGCCGCGGGCGCTGTTCCCGGAGCTGGCGCAGGAACGCTTCGGCGGTGCCTCGGCGGTGGGCTGGCTCTACAGCTCCATCGCCATCGGCGCGATGCTGGGCGGCCTGACCTCGGGGTGGATCGGCCGGGTACGACGGCAGGGCCTCGCGCTCACAGTGGCGGTGGTCGGCTGGGGCGTGGCCATCGCGCTCGCCGGGCTGGCCGGGCAGCTGTGGGTGGCGGTGGTGCTGCTGGGCGTCGCCGGCGCCGCCGACCTGGTAAGCGCCACGCTGCGCCAGTCGATGCTGCTGGTCTACGCGCCGGACCGGATGCGTGGCCGCCTCCAGGGCGTGAACACGGTCGTGGTGGCCGGTGGCCCGCGTCTGGGCGACCTGCGGGCCGGTGCGATGGCCGCCGGTTTCGGCACCGGCTTCGCCATGGTCGGTGGCGGCCTGGCCGCCGCCGTACTCGCGGTGCTGCTGGTGGTGGCGTTCCCGGCGCTGCTGCGCTATCGCTCGACCACTCCCGCCGAGGACCGGCACTGACGGTAGGGTCGCCGACATGGGGATCGACGTGCAGCCTCCGTCCGGTACACAGTGGACCATCGCGGCCGACGGCCACGAGGCCGTCGTGGTCGAGGTGGGCGGCGGCCTGCGGGCCTACCGCTACGACGGCGTGGACCACCTCGACGGGTACGCAGAGGACGAGGTCTGCCCCGGCTCGGCCGGGCAGGTGCTGGCGCCGTGGCCGAACCGCGTCCGGGACGGCGTCTACACGGTCGGGGAACGGTCGTTTCAGCTCGACCTCACCGAACCGGAGCGGCACAACGCCCTGCACGGCCTGGTGAACTGGGTGCGGTGGCAGCCGATCGAGCAGTCGGCGGGCAGCGTGACCATCGGCTACGACCTGCCGCCGAGCCCCGGCTACCCGTGGGCACTGCGGCTGCGGGCCCGGTGGAGCGTCGGCCCGGACGGCCTGCGGGCCGAGCACGAGGCGACGAACGTCTCCGACGAGCCCGCGCCGTTCGGCTTCTCCGTGCACCCCTACCTGCAACTGCCGAAGGTCGGCGTGGACGAGTTGCGGTTGCACGTACCGGCCCGGCGGCGGGTGCTGGTGGACAGCCGCCTGCTGCCGGTCGCCGCCGCCGAGGTGACCGGCTCCGAGTTCGACTTCACCAGCCCGCGCCCGATCGGCGACCTGGTGCTCGACACCGCGTTCGGTGACGTCGAGCGGGACGCCGACGGCGGCTCGGCGGTGGTGCTGAGCGCGCCGGACGGCTCGTCCGGGCTGCGGATCTGGGCGGACCGCGAGTTCGGCTGGTGGCAGGTGTTCACCGGCGACACGCTCGGCGGGGAACGGCACCGCCGGTCCGTGGCGGTGGAGCCGATGACGTGCCCGCCCGACGCGTTCCGCTCCGGGAAGGACCTGATCATGCTGGAGCCGGGGCAGACCTGGCGGGGCGCCTGGGGCGTCCGCCCGGAGGTCTGAGCGTGGAGTTCGCCGACGTCGTCCGGCGCCGCCGGATGGTGCGCAACTACGACCCCGACAGGCCGGTGCCGCCGGAGGTGGTGGACCGGCTGCTCGACCACGCCGTCCGGGCCCCGTCGGCCGGGTTCTCGCAGGGCTGGGGCTTCCTGGTGCTGGAGGAACCCGAGGACCGGGAACGGTTCTGGGCCGCGACCACGCCTGGTGGCGGCGGCCGGGAACGCTGGCTGGCCGGGATGCGCCGGGCTCCGCTGATCGTGGTGCCGCACGCCAACCGCGACGCCTACCTGGACCGCTACGCCGAGGCGGACAAGGGCTGGTCGGACCGCGCCGAGGACCGCTGGCCGGTGCCCTACTGGTACGTGGACACCGGCTTCGCGGCGCTGCTGATGCTGCTCACCGCCGTCGACGAAGGGCTGGGCGCCTGCTTCTTCGGCATCCCGCCGCAGCGCATCGGGGCGTACCGGGACGCGTTCGGGGTACCGCCGGAACTGCACCCGATCGGTGCGATCACAGTAGGTTACCGAGCTGTCGACCACCGGTCACCGTCGCTGCGCCGAGGGCGTCGTCCGGTGCAGGATGTGGTGCGGCGGGGACGGTGGACCTGAGCGGTTAGGCTGACATCCACATTGTCAGCCTGGCCTGGGGAGGAGAGCACGCCGTGATCTTCAGGGCGGTCCGGGACGGGCGTCCCTACCCGGAGCACAACCTCACGCTGAAGCAGTGGGCCGAGATTCCGCCGCGCCCGCTGCGGCTTGACCAGCTCATCACCACCAAGCGCGAACTCGCGCTGGACAAGCTGCTCGCGGAGGACTCCACCTTCTACGGCGACCTCTTCCCGCACGTCGTCCAGTGGAACGGCGGCCTCTACCTGGAGGACGGCCTGCACCGGGCGCTGCGCGCGGCGCTCCAGCAGCGCAACCAGATCCACGCACGGGTGCTCGTGCTCGGTGACCAGGGCGAGTGACGCCTCCCTGAGTCTTGGTTAAGGTGACGCCATGACTCCTCTCGACCTGCTCGACATCGATGCGTCGCTCAGCGACGAGGAGCGGCAGATCCGCGCCGTCGTGCGCCGGCTCGTGACCGATCGGGTACGCCCGCACGTCGCCGGCTGGTACGAGGACGGCCAGGTGCCGGCCCGGGAACTGGCCCGCGAGTTCGGCAAGCTCGGCCTGCTCGGCATGCACCTGACCGGGTACGGCTGCGCCGGCTCCTCGGCCGTCGCGTACGGGCTGGCCTGCCTGGAACTGGAGGCCGGCGACTCCGGCGTCCGCTCGCTGGTGTCGGTGCAGGGATCGCTCGCCATGTACGCCATCTGGCGCTACGGCAGCGAGGAGCAGAAGCAGCGCTGGCTGCCCGCCATGGCGGCCGGCGAGGCGATCGGCTGCTTCGGGCTCACCGAACCCGACCACGGCTCCGACCCCGCCTCGATGGCCACCCGCGCCCGCCGCGACGGCGACGACTGGATCCTCAACGGCAGCAAACTGTGGATCACCAACGCGCCGATCGCGGACGTGGGCGTGATCTGGGCGCGTACCGACGACGGGGTGCGCGGCTTCGCCGTACCCATGGACACGCCGGGGGTGACGGCGCGCGAGATCCGGCACAAGATGTCGCTGCGCGCGTCCCTGACCGGCGAGATCGCCCTCGACGACGTCCGGCTGCCGGCCGATGCGCGACTGCCCGAGGCGATCGGGCTCAAAGCGCCGCTGGGATGCTTGACCGAGGCCCGGCACGGCATCGTCTGGGGCGCGCTCGGCGCGGCCCGCGACTGCCTGGAAACCGCACTGGAGTACGCGACCACGCGCACCCAGTTCGGCCGCCCGCTCGCCGGATTCCAGCTCACCCAGGCCAAGCTCGCCGACATGGCGGTGGAGTGGAACAAGGGCATGCTGCTCGCGCTGCACCTGGGCCGCCTCGCCGACGCGGGGACGCTGCGGCCCGACCAGGTGAGCGTGGGCAAGCTGAACAACGTCCGCGAGGCGCTCGCCATCGCCCGGCAGTGCCGCACGATCCTCGGCGCCAACGGCGTCTCGGGGGAGTACCCGGTGATGCGGCACGCCAACAACCTGGAGAGCGTGCTCACCTACGAGGGCACCTCCGAGATCCACCAGCTCGTCATCGGCCAGCGGCTCACCGGCCTGTCCGCGTTCGCCTGACCTGCGGTTTCACCCGATCGGGGCGCTCGGCGAGCGACTGTCGCACGGTGGCCGTACCGTCATTGTCAGTCGATGTGTCGGCTGAGGATCGATGTGTCGGACGAGGAAGAGTCGGACGAGGACGGTGAGGGCGATGGCCCGCGACGGTGACATCAACGAGCCCACCCGGGAGTTCCCGGACTACCCCACCAGCGAGTCCCTTCGCGACCGGGCGGAGGGCTCGCCCGACCACGACCGCGAGTACGCCCCCGGTGCCCCGGCGTCGGGCGGCGGCCCGGCGCGCGGCCTGCTCTGTGTGCTCGGCGCGGCGGCGCTGGCGGTCGTGGTGCTGCTCGGCGTGCAGGCCACCGGTCTGCTGCCCGACTTCCGCAACCCGTTCGCCAAGGAGCAGACCGACCGCAGCCAGCCGCCGCTGCTCAAGTCGATCCGTGACCTGAGCCGCTACGTCGCCGCCGAGGGCAACTTCCAGGTCGTGGTCGACGTGCAGAACGACAGGCGCAACGTGCCCGACTTCCTGCTCAACGAGCGCACGCTGTTCGTCGGGGCGGGCCGGGTCGAGGCGTACGTCGACTTCGGGAAGATCGCCGACGGTGCCGTGGTGGTCTCCGAGGACGGCAAGTCCGCCGAGATCAAGCTGCCCGCGCCGCAGCTCGGCGAGACCGACCTGGACATGGACAAGAGCTACGTGTTCGCCGAGCAGCGCGGCCTGATCAACCGGCTCAACGACCTGGTCGCGGGCGACCCGAACCGGCAGCAGCAGGTCTACAAGCTCGCCGAGGACCGCATCACCGCTGCCGCCCGGGACAGCGGGCTCACCGCCCGGGCCCAGGAGAACACCCGCAAGATGCTCGAAGGGCTGCTGCGCTCCCTCGGGTACGAGAAGGTGACGGTCACGTACACCGCTCCCTGACCGCTCTGACGCCACGCGCCCGCCCCGATGATCCGGGGCGGGCGCGTCGCGTGTGTGCCGGCGTCCCGGCTCGTGTCGCGTCAGCGGGTGGCGAGGTAGCGGTCCTCGTTCGGCATCAGGATCCACAGGATCAGGTAGACGATCACCTGCGTGCCGGGCAGCAGCAGCGACAGCAGGAACAGCAGCCGGACCATGCCGGCCGACATGCCGAACCGCTGCCCCAGGCCGGCGCAGACACCGGCGATCATGCGCCCCTGGCGGGGCCGGACCAGTTTGCGACTCATCGTCGTCTCCCACTTCTGCGGCGATCCGCCGCGCTGATTCCACGGTAGAAAGGGGTACGCGCCGCGCCCTCAGCCCCGAGGAGGATCGGCGACCCGGGCACCCGTAGGTGCTTACCCCGGCGCTTCCTCACCAACGCCCCCGCTCCTCGCCTCACCCTCGCGCCGCCCTCGCGCTGCCCCGTGCCGCCGTCGTGCCACCCCGCGCAGCCCTCGCGCTGCCCCGCGCAACCCTCGCGATCTTGCAGTTGCGGCCCCCGTTGTGCCCGATTCGCGCAGTTGTTCAGGGCCGCAACTGCAAGATCGCGGGAGTGGTGGGGTGGCGTGGGGCGGGAGCCCTGCTCGGCGAGGGGTGCTGCGTCGAGCACTTTCCGCCTCGCGGGACGGATGTTCCGTCGACTGGGATCAGTGGAGATCTTGGTAGGAAAGTGCCCCTATGAGGGCCATTCGGTACCAAGATCTCCCCGGGGGCAGGCCACGGCGCGTCGATCTTGGAGTTGTGGCACCTCGCGAATGGCGTTAATCGGGCATCCTGGGCGCCATAACTCCAAGATCGACGGGGAGGAGCGGGGCGGGAGTCGGCGGCAGTAGCGCGAGGGCGGGCGGGGCGGGCGCGGGCCTGAGCGGGCGGGAGGGAGCGGGTGGGCGACGGCGGGAGTGGAACGGGGAGGGGTGGGCGTGTGCGCCGGGTCGGGTATGTGGCGGAGTGGGGGCGGGTATTCACGGGGGCGAGGTAGGCTCGCCGGTCGGGCGCCCCCACCCCGGGCGCCGGCCGTCTACCCGCCCGGCGGGCGCGGCACCCACGCACCGGCTCGGATCCGCACAACGGGGACGACGGCGAGGAAAGCAGCAAATGATCAGTGTTTTCGATCTTTTCAGCGTCGGTATCGGGCCGTCCAGCTCGCACACCGTCGGGCCGATGCGGGCCGCCCGTACGTTCGTGGCGGGTCTGAAGGCCGACGGGATGCTAGCGGATGTGGCGCGGGTACGGGCGGAGCTGTTCGGCTCGCTCGGCGCGACCGGCCACGGGCACGGCAGTGACCGGGCGGTGCTGCTGGGGCTGGAGGGTGAGGTCCCGGAGACCGTCGACACGGACTCGGTCGGCCCGCGGGTGGAACGGATCCGCACGCAGCGGCGGCTCGACCTGTTCGGCAGTCAGGGGGTCGACTTCGATCCGGACACGGATCTGGTGCTGCATCGTCGGCGGTCGTTGCCGTATCACCCGAACGGGATGACGTTCGCGGCGTACGACGCGGCCGGGGGCGAGGTGCGGACGCGCACGTACTACTCGGTCGGTGGCGGGTTCGTGGTGGACGAGGCGGCGGCCGGGGCGGACCGGATCAAGGCGGACACCACCCGGGTGAAGCACCCCTTCCTCACCGGCGCGGAGCTGCTGACCGTCACCTCGGAGACCGGGCTGTCGATCAGTGAGGTGATGCTCGCCAACGAGGTGTCCTGGCGCAGCGAGGCGGACGTGCGCGCCGGGCTGCTGGAGATCTGGCGGGTGATGCGCGAGTGCGTGGAGAACGGCTGCACCCGTGACGGCGTACTCCCGGGTGGGTTGAAGGTCCGGCGGCGCGCGGCGGAGATGCGGCGCAGCCTGGAGGCGGAGACCGGCAGCCAGGATCCGCTGCGCGCGATGGACTGGGTGACGTTGTTCGCGCTGGCGGTCAACGAGGAGAACGCGGCCGGCGGGCGGGTGGTCACCGCGCCGACTAATGGTGCCGCCGGGATCATCCCGGCTGTGCTGCACTACTACACCCGGTTCGTGCCGGGTGCCTCCGAGGAGGGCGTGGTCCGGTTCCTGCTGGCGGCGGGCGCGATCGGTGTGTTGTTCAAGGAGAACGCGTCGATCTCCGGGGCCGAGGTGGGCTGTCAGGGTGAGGTGGGTTCGGCGTGCTCGATGGCCGCGGCCGGGCTGGCCGAGGCGCTGGGCGGTACGCCGGAGCAGGTGGAGAACGCCGCCGAGATCGGCATGGAGCACAACCTGGGGCTGACCTGCGATCCGGTGGGTGGCCTGGTGCAGATTCCGTGCATCGAGCGCAACGCGGTGGCGAGCATCAAGGCGATCACCGCGGCCCGGCTGGCGTTGCGCGGCGACGGGGTGCACCACGTGTCGCTGGACAAGGTCATCAAGACCATGCGGGAGACCGGCGCGGACATGAAGGTCAAGTACAAGGAGACCGCGCGGGGCGGCCTCGCCGTCAACGTGATCGAGTGCTGACCTCGTTGGGGTGACCCCGGCCCGCACCCGGCCCGGGAGCGCGACTGACAAAGCGACCATGACGCTGTGACGTCAGGCGTCGCGGCGCTCTGGTCCGCCCGCACCTCGCTGCGCATCCTGGTCCGCCGGGATCTCGCGGTGAAGTACCAGCAGTCGGTGCTGGGCTACTTCTGGTCGTTGATCGAGCCGCTCGGCATGGGCCTGATCTACTGGTTCGTCTTCGGCGTGCTCTATTCCGGCGCGACCCGGCGGCACCTGGGCGAGGCGGCCGGGTCGTACCCGCTTTTCCTGATCACCGGGATCTTCGCCTGGATGTGGGCGAGTTCGGCGCTGACCGAGGCCGCGAACGCGCTCACCGGGCAGTCGCGGCTGATCACCACGATGAACCTGCCCCGGCCGATCTTCCCGATCGGGCGGGTCGCCGGACGGTTCGCCGAGTACCTGGCCGGGTTGCCGATCCTGGCCGCCGTCGCGGCGATCTACGCGAGCCAGGGGAAGATCCGCCCCGGCTGGAGCCTGCTCGCGCTGCCGCTGGCGGTGGCGGTGCAGTTCGTGCTGCTGGTGGGCCTGGCGCTGCTGCTGTCGGCGGGCAACGTGCTGATGCGCGACATCGAACGCACGATGCGGCTGGTCATCCGGCTGCTGTTCTACGCGACGCCGATCATCTACCCGCTCGACCTGGTGCGGGAGTCGGGCATGCCGGGCTGGCTCAAGATCGGGTACGAGCTGAACCCGCTGGTCGGGATCTTCCAGCTGCACCACGCGGTCTGGTATCCGGACGAGTTCCCTGATGCCCGCCTGCTCACGATCACGGTGACCGGCAGCGTGCTGATGCTGGCGCTGGGCTGGTGGGCGTTCCACCGCCTCGAACCGGCAGTGCTGAAGGAACTCTGAATGGCCCCGATCATCGAGGCGGACGGGCTCGGCATCCGGTTCGTCCGCAACCGGCGCCGTCAGCTACGGCTGCGGGAGCTGATCGTGCACCGGGGCGCCCGCGACCCGGACGCGGGCCGGTTCTGGCCGCTGCGTGACCTGTCGTTCCGGGTCGAGCCGGGCGAGACGGTGGGCGTGGTGGGCCGCAACGGCACCGGCAAGAGCACGCTTCTGCGGCTGATCGCCGGTGTGCTCATCCCGGACGAGGGCTCGATCCGGGTGCACGGCCGGGTGGCGCCGCTGCTCGAACTGTCCGCCGGGTTCTCCGGCGACCTGACCGGCCGGGAGAACCTCTACCTGGTGGGCGGGCTGCACGGGCTGTCGTCGGCGTACCTGCGGGAGCACTTCGACGAGATCGTCTCGTTCGCCGGTGAGCAGGTGGAACGCGCCATCGACACGTCGGTGCGGCACTACTCGTCGGGGATGAAGGTGCGGCTGGGTTTCGCGGTGATCGCGCACCTGCCGCACCCGGTGCTGCTTGTGGACGAGGTGACAGCGGTCGGGGACGCGGAGTTCCGCGCGAAGTGCTATGCGACCATCGAGCGACTTCTCGCGGAAGGGCGCACGCTGGTGCTGGTGTCACACAACGACAAGGACCTCACCCGGTTCTGCCGTCGGGGGCTCTACCTCGACGCCGGACGGCTGATCGTCGACGGGACGATTGACGAGGCGCTGGCCGCCTACGCCGACGCGGCGAAGCGGTGACGCTCGCGATCGTGCTCGCCGCCGAACCGGCGGCGGGCCACCTCACCGAACGGCTGGCCGCGCAGTGGCGGCGGGCCGGGGCGGACGACGTGCGCATCGCCGCCGACCTGACCGAGCTGGCCGATCTGGTGGCCGCCGCGTCCGGCCCGGTGCTGGTCAGCGGCGCTGACCTGGTGGCGCACACCGCCGTACTCAAGCATCTCGCGACCAGCCCGGTGGGGCCGACGGTGGCGCTGGTGCTCACCGATCCGCCCGCTCCCGGTCAGGCCACTGTGCGTGAGGAGCGCGGGCAGGTGGTCGAGGTCGGCGCCGCCGAGGCGAGCGGCGTGTTCGGCGGCGCGCTGCGGGTGGGCGCGGCGGACCTGCCGGCGCTCGCCGAGGCAGCCCGCCGCGCCGCGGGCGGTGGGCCGCTGGGCGCGGTGGACCGGCTCGTGGCCGACCTCGCCGCCCGCGGCACGCTGATCTTCGCCCATCGGGTACGTCTGCTCGTGGCGCACCGGGTCGGCGACGAGGCGCAGCGGGTGGCGGCCGAGTCGGCGGTGGCCGCCGTCGACGAGGACCGCGCCGAGTTGAAGCTGTCGGTGAAGGAGCGGGACGACTTCTTCACCACGTTCTTCGTCAGCACCTGGTCCCCGTACGTCACGAAGGCGGCGGCCCGGATCGGGATCGACCCGACCGGGGTCACCATGGTCTCGGTGGCGTTCGCGGTGGCCGCGGCGGTGCTGTTCGGCGCCGGTGGGCGGCCCGCGCTGGTGGCCGGCGCGGTCCTGCTCTACCTGGGTTTCGTGCTCGACTGCGTGGACGGGCAGCTCGCCCGCTACACCCGGCACTTCAGCGCCTGGGGCGGCTGGCTGGACACGATGGCCGACCGGTTCAAGGAGTACGTGGTCTACGCCGGTCTCGGCTTCGGCGCCACGCACGCCGGGTTCCGGTACGGCTGGGCGCTGGCGCTCGCCGCGATGACGTTGCAGACAGTGCGGCACATGACGGACACGTGGTACGGCGCGTTGCACGACGAGGCGGCCCGGCGGCCGAAGGTGGTGACCGCGGACGCGGGCGGCATCGGCGGGAAGCTGAACGCCGCGTCGACGCGGGTGCAGGCGGACACCGGATCGGTGTCGTACTGGCTGAAGCGCACAGTGGTGTTCCCGATCGGTGAACGGTGGGCGCTCATCGCGATCGCCGCCGCGCTGTTCGGGCCGCTGGTGGCGCTGGTCGCGGTGCTGGTCTGGGGGACGCTGGCGTTCGCGTACACCGGGGGGTTGCGGACCTTGCGGGCGCGGTGGATGCGGGTGCCGGTGCTGACCACTGTGGACGCGGGTCTGCACCGTGACGACGGCCTGCTGGTGCGGACGCTGCCGACCGCGCGACGGCCGCTGCTGCTGGCGGTGCTCGGCGCGCTCGGCGCGGCGGGGACGCTGGTGTGGGCGCTGCTGGCGGTGCACGGCGGCGGGGACCTGCCGGTCTTCGTGCCGGTGCTCGCGCTGGTGCTGCTGCTGGGGGCCGCGCAGGCGTCGCGGGCGCCGCACGACGGGTCGCTGGACTGGCTGGTGCCGGCCGCGTTGCGGGCCGCCGAGTACCTGTTCGCCATCGCGGTCGGGGTGGCGGGCCGGGCCTCGGCCTGGCTGATCTTCGGGTACGTCCTGGTGCTCACGCTGCTGCACTACGACCTGACCGCGCGGCTGGAGAAGCGGCAGTCGGCGCCGCCGCTGCACGCGGCCACGCTGGGCTGGCCGGGGCGTTCGCTGCTGCTGGCAATCGGGCTGATCGCCGGATATGCGAGTATCGCTCTAGCTACAATCGGTGCGTACCTTCTCGTGGTTTTTGTCGCGAGCGTGGTCCTCGCCTGGGTGGTCCTGCCGGCCCGCGCCCGTGGGGGTGTGCGCTCGCCGGGCTGACGGAGGGCGGGCCGGGGTGACCTTGATCAGCTTCGTCGTGCCGGCCTTCAAGGTGCAGGGCTACCTGCGGGAATGTCTCGACTCGATCCTCGGCCAGCCGTTCGGCGACATCGAGGTGATCGGTGTCGACGACGCCTCGCCGGACGACAGCGGCGAGATCCTGGCCGAGTACGCGCTGCGCGACCCCCGGGTCCGCCCGGTACGCCTCGCCGAGAACGTCGGGCTCGGTCCGGCCCGCAACATCGGGCTGGACCGGGCCGTCGGCGAGTACGTGTGGTTCGTCGACGGGGACGACTGGCTGGTGCCCGGCTGCCTGCCGCACGTCGCGGACCGGCTCCGCGACACCGCGCCGGACGTGCTGATCGTCGATCACGTCCGGGCGCACTGGAACAACATCGGCACCCGCAGCGCGATGCGGGACGTGTTCCCCGACCCGCCCGGCGCGACGACGTTCACGCTGCGGGACCGGCCGGAGACGCTGAAGCTGCTGCACACCGCGTGGAACCGGGTGGTACGCCGGGAGTTCCTGCTCGAACGCGGGCTGCGCTTCGAGCCGGGCTGGTACGAGGACGTGTCGTTCAGCTATCCGGCGCTGATGGCGGCCGGGCGGATCGGCGTACTCGACCGGATCTGCCTGAACTACCGGCAGCGCCGCACCGGCGCGATCACGAAGACCCGGGGGGACCGGCACTTCGAGGTCTTCGCCCAGTGGCACCGCGTGTTCGGGCTGATGGACCGCTGGCACGTGACCGGGCTGCGACCGGCCGTCTTCGAGCGGATGATCTGGCACTACCTCACGGTGCTCGGCAACGGCGCCCGGATCGCGCCCGAGCTGCGGGCACCGTTCTTCGCCCAGATGCACGCCGACTACGTGCGGTTCCTGCCGCCCGAGGGCTACCCGGTCCCGCCCGGCCCGGAAGGGCTCAAGCACCGGCTGGTGGCGGCCGGGCGCTGGCGGACGTTCAGCGCGTTGCGCGAGGCGCACCAGGCGGGGGAGACGGCCCGGCGTACCGCGCGGCGGGCGCGGCGGCGAGTGACGCCGGTGGTGCGGCGTACCGCCCGGCGGGCCCGTGACCTGGCACTGGGCGAGTACTACCGGGCCGAGCTGCACCGGCCGATCGACCCGACGCTCGCCGTGTACGCGGCCTACTGGTACCGGGGCTACTCGTGCAATCCGGCGGCGATCTACGAGGCGGCCCGACGGCTCGCGCCGCAGGTGCGCGGCGTGTGGATCGTCCGCCGCGACCGGGTGGCCACGTTGCCGCCGGGCGTCGAGTACGTGGTGGCCGGCAGCCGCGAGTACCACCGCGTGCTGGCCCGCGCCCGCTGGCTCGTCAACAACGTCAACTTCCCGGACTTCGTCCGCAAGCGCCCCGGCTCGGTGCACGTGCAGACCCACCACGGCACGCCCGTGAAGGTGATGGGCCTGGACCAGCAGCGCTACCCGGTGGGCGCGATGGGGATGAACTTCGCCGGCCTGCTGCGCCGCGTCGACCGCTGGGACTACAGCATCACCTCGAACAGCTTCTCCACCCAGATGTGGGAGCGGGCGTACCCGGCGGACTACACCACGCTGGAGGTCGGCTACCCACGAAACGACCGGCTGGCGCTGGCCACCGCTGAGGACCGCGGCCAGGTCCGCGCCGCGCTGGGCATCGCACCCGACGAGTACGTGGTGCTCTACGCGCCGACGCACCGGGAGCACCTGCCCGGGTGGCGGCCGCCGTTCGACCCGGACCGGATGCTCGACGTGCTCGGGCCCCGGGGCCGGCTGCTGATGCGCAGCCACTACTTCCACGACCGGGAGCGGCACCCCCGGGGACCGGCCGCGGACGGCGTGCTGGACGTGAGCGCGTACGACCGGGTGGAGGACCTCTACCTGGCGGCGGACGTGCTGGTCACCGACTATTCCTCGGCGATGTTCGACTACGCGGTGCTGGACCGGCCGATAGTGGTCTACGCGCCGGACTGGGACGCCTACCGGGTCGCCCGGGGCGTCTACTTCGACCTCCTGGCCGAGCCGCCGGGCGCGGTGGCGCTGGACTTCCCCGGCCTGCTCGACGTGTTCCGTTCCGGCGCGGTCGACGACGAGGCGGCCGAGCGGGCCCGGACGGCGTTCCGGTCGCGGTTCTGCGCGCTCGACGACGGGCACGCCGCCGAGCGCGTGGTGCGCCGCGTGTTCCTCGGCGAAACGCCGTAAAAGTGGTTACCGGCAGGTCACTTAACTGCGGAGCCCGGCGAATACCGGTTAATAGGACTGTCACGAGCTGAACATGGCACGTTTACCCGATGTGCGAATCAGATGATCCTGGTCACAGTCATTCCCGGGTTTGGGGCGAGTAGCTGGGGAGGTGGCGGTGGCGACCGTCGCGCTCAAGGATGTCACCAAGGTGTTCCCGGACGGAACAGTCGCGGTCGACACCATCAATCTGGACGTCAACGACGGCGAGTTCATGGTGCTGCTCGGCCCGTCGGGCTGCGGGAAATCGACAGTGCTGCGCATGGTGGCCGGACTGGAGGATCCGTCCTCCGGCGCCATCATGCTCGGTGGTGAGCTGGCGAACGACCTGCCACCGCGCGACCGGAAGATCGCCATGGTCTTCCAGGACTTCGCGCTCTATCCGCACATGACGGTCGGCGACAACATCGGCTTCCCGCTGCGCCTGAGCGGCGTCGAGCCCGGCCCGCGCGGCGAGCGGATCCAGGACGTGGCGAGCGCGCTCGGCATCGGCGACGTGCTCGGGCGCAAGCCCAGCCAGCTCTCCGGCGGCCAGCGGCAGCGGGTCGCCATGGGGCGGGCGATAGTGCGCCGGCCCGGCCTGTTCCTCATGGACGAGCCACTCTCCAACCTGGACAGCGGGTTGCGCGCCGAGCTGCGGGCGGAGATCTCCGGCCTCACCCGCGAGCTGGGCGTCACCACCATCTACGTCACCCACGACCAGGCCGAGGCGCTCACCATGGCCGACCGCGTCGCCATCATGCGCAAGGGCGTGCTCCAGGACGTGGGCACCCCCACCCAGGTGTACGGCCGTCCCGCGACGCTCTACGTCGCCGCGTTCCTGGGCAGCCCCCGGATGAACCTGCTGGAGGCGTCGGTCTACGTCCACCTCGACCGGTACGTCGCGCTGAACCTCGGTGAGCAGTCGCTCTACCTGCCCTGGGACGACATCCGCAGCCGTGCGGTGGCGCACTACCACGGTGAGCGGATCGTGGTCGGCATGCGCGCCGAGGCGCTCACCCCGGTCGCCCCGGACACCGCCGGTGACGTGCTGCACGGGCGTATCCGCTACCTGGAGCACCACGGCCACGAGTCGCTCGCCTTCCTCGACATCGGCGCCACCGCGATCGTCGTCGACGAGATGGGCACGCCGGTCGAGCAGGCCGCACCGGGCCAGCGCGGCCTGCGCCGGTTCAACCAGGTGATGCAGCGGCTCACCGGCCGCGCGACGGAGTCGTCGGCCCCGGCCCCGGAGGCTGGCGGGGGCGGCGGCAACCGCACGAGCGTGCTGCCCGACCCGGGCCGCCACCACCGTCGTCCGGCGGAACTGGCGGTACGGCTCGCGCCGTACCCGCAGGTGTCGCCCGGGCACCCGCTCGCCGTGCAGGTACGGATGGACGCGCTGCACTTCTTCGACGAGCGAGGCGACCGCATCGACGTCGGCTGGCGGTGAAAGGAGGGGCACCCTATTAACGCCTCCGGTAGAGGAAGGGCCCCTTATTAACAGTCGCCGCCCGGTGGGACGGGCCGGTGACGGCGGTACGGGCCCCAGCCGACGAAGCGGGCGAACATGTCGGCCGGGGCCGGCGCGTCGTTCGGGTTCAGCCGGTAGAGGTCGCGCGTGGCCTCGTACAGCAGCCCGCACAGGTAGATGGACAGCCCGATCCGGTTGTCCTCGTACTCGCTGCGCAGCAGCAGGCGGGCCATCGGGCACGGCCACGGCTGGCCGCAGGCCCGGCAACACCACATCGGACGCAGCGGCGTGTGCGGGGTGGCGTGCAACGGGTACGGCCGGGGGCGATCCGGCCTGGGCCCGTCCGGCGGCTGCCCGAGCTGGTGGCTGATCACCGGCGCTCCTCGTGGTGGCCGTCTCCCGGGCGCTGCTCCGGGGCGGACCGATGGCCGCCGCCGTTCCCGCGCTGCTCCGGTACGGACCAGCGACCGCCGTTCGCCCGCCACTGCTGGGCCGGGGTGAGGTTGCCGACCCGGCCGGGGCCCATCGTCGGCAGTGGACGCGTCGGCTGCCGCATCCACTCCGGCAGGTTGTCGCCCCGTACCCGGTGGGGCAGTGTCGGTGCCGACGCACCCCGGCAGCGGAACCAGCGCAGTCGCACGGCGCAACTCCTCTCGGTAGCGGGAACCGGACGAATTCGGCTCCACTGCGTGACAGTCTCGTCACCGCGCCGCTAGGGTCGGAAGGCGTTCCACCCCCACCTTCCTGGCCGTCCGACCGGCCGATTTCCGTGTGCAGCCGCGTGCAGAGGTGTGCAGATGATCCGTGTGCCGTTGTGGGAACTGTTCGCCGGTGAGCTGCGCCGGTTACGTACCGATGCCGGGCTGACCCAGGAGGCGCTGGGCGAGCGGGTGAGCTATTCGGCGTCGCTGGTGGCGGCCGTCGAGCAGTGCCGCCGGGCGCCGCGCGCCGAGTTCACCGAGCGCTGCGACGAGGTGCTGAACGGCGGCGGCCTGCTGGTGCGGATCCGGGACGCGCTGATGCAGGAGGCGCTGATGCCGTGGTTCCGCGAGTGGGTGAGCATCGAGCAGGAAGCTGCCTCACTGCGTAGCTTCCAACCGCTGGTGGTGCCCGGCCTGTTGCAGACCGAGGAGTACGCCCGCGCGCTGCACGAGGGCGCTAGCCCACTTGTCGGTGATGCTATGGAGCAGCAGGTGGCCGCACGGATGGCGCGGCAGGTGGTGCTGGACCGCCCGGCTCCGCCGCAGTTCGTGGCAGTGCTCGACCATTCGGTGCTCACTCGCGCCGTCGGCGGCCCCAAGGTGATGCGGGAGCAGCTGGCGCATCTGGTCGAGGTGGGTCGGCGGCCTCGCGTGCACCTGCACCTGGTGCCGGAAACGGTCGGTGCCTATCCAGGGCTCAACGGTGCTTTCGTGCTCGCGACCCCCGCTGACGGTGACGACGTGGGCTACCTGGACAACCAGTTGCACGGCACGATTGTGGAGCGGCACGCGGACGTAAAATCACTTCGGCAAACCTGGGAGTCGGTGCGCGCGGAAGCTATGCCGCACGGGGCGACTCTGGCGGCGATCACGGAGGCGGCGAAACGATGGAGTTGACCGGCGCGACCTGGCGCAAGAGCACCCGCAGCAGCGGCAACTCCGGCGACTGCGTCGAGGTGGCGGACAACCTGCCCGGTGTGGTGGGGGTGCGGGACAGCAAGGACCGGCAGGGGCCGGCGCTGACGTTCACGCCGTCGAGCTGGGCGGCGTTCGTCGCGTACACCAAACGGGCGTGAGTGACGTACCGGATCTCGGTCCCCCGCCACGACGCACCGCCGTCGGCGTGGAGCAGGTGCGTCGCCTGGTCGCCGACCAGTTCCCGCACCTGGCCGACCTCCGGATCGAACCGGTCGCCAAGGGCGGCTGGGACAACTGGACCTTCCACCTCGGCCCCGAGCTGCTGGTGCGCCTGCCCAGCGCTGCCGAGTACGCCCTGGCCGTCGACAAGGAACACCTGTGGCTCCCGGCCCTCGCCGATCGGCTGCCACTGCCCATCCCCGCGCCGCTGGCGAAGGGCGAGCCGGGTGCGGGCTACCCGTATCCGTGGTCGATCTACCGCTGGCTCGACGGCGAGACCGCGGCCGTGGACCGGATCGCCGACCCGGTGCGGTTCGCCCTCGACCTGGCCGGATTCCTCTCGGCCCTGCAGGACGTCGACGCCGCCGGTGGTCCGCAGCCGGGCGTCCACAACTGGTTCCGGGGCGGCACGCTGCGCACGTACGACAAGAAGGTCGAGCATGCGCTCCTGGCGCTGGACGGCCGCGTCGATGCCGCGCTGGTACGCGAGATCTGGGCGCGGGCGGTCGGCGCCCGCTGGGACGGGGTGGACCGCTGGTTCCACGGCGACATCGCCTCGGGAAACCTGCTGCTCGCGCACGGCCGGCTGGCGGCCGTCATCGACTTCGGGACATGCGGCGTCGGTGACCCGGCCTGCGACCTGGCGATCGCCTGGACGTTGCTGAGCGTCGAGGGCCGGGCGGCATTCCGCGAGCGGCTGTCGGTGGACGACGCGACCTGGGCGCGCGGACGTGGCTGGGCGCTCTGGAAGACGCTGTCCACGTACTCCCGCACCGTCGACGACCCCGAGGACGCGGAGGAATCGGCCGAGGCGCAACGCGTTCTCGGGGAGATATGCGCCGACTAGACGGCCCGTCTCTCACCCGGCGGCGGCCCGCTTCTCCGGCGCGAACGGCCACTCCTCGAACGACAGGCACCTGCCGTCCCCGGCGAACCGCATGATCCAGAGATCGCGCCACTCCTGGTGGACGGGGTCGCCGTACCGGACCTGCACCCGTGCCACAGCGGTGTCGCCGTCGACCGCAACGATCTCCGATGTCATCTCGAAGACCTCGTCGGGTCCGTCGCGCTCGCTGTCCCACATGCGGGTGATGGCGGGCAGGCCGACGACCGGATCCCGGTACGGCCCCTGCCGGTAGCTCGCGTCGGAGGTGAACATCGTGCCGAGCGCCGCCGTTCCCGGTGTGCGCCACGCCTGCTCGTACGCCGCGATCCAGGCGGCCACCCGATTCCTGTCCATGGTCGCCAGCCTGCCATCCGGGTGTGTCCGGGTCTCCCAGATCGGCTGCCGGGGATCGTCGTTGTGCACGACGACGTGGGCGTGCTCGGCCGGGCGGGCCGTGGCGAAGTAGAGCCGCTGGGCGGGAAGGTAACGCTCCCGCCAGCGCCGTTCGACGTCGGCCCGGGACGACACCGGGCTCTCCCGGACCACCGCACGCTCCACGGTACGGTCCGGCGCGGCCGACACGAGCACCCGCAGCTCCCACCGGTCGAGCAGTTCCGGGCGCAGGAGGAAGACGCCGTCGAACACCAGCACGGCGTCGGCGGGAGCGGTGGTGAGCGGCGGGGACAGCACCGCGTCGGTGGCGTGGTCGTAGACCGTGTGCCGGAAGCGCCGGTCGCCGCCCGGGCCGAGCGGATCGAGCAGCACCCGCTTCAGCGTCCCGTGGTCGTGGGTGTCGACGTAGCAGCCCTGCGCCGAGAACTCACCCCGTCGGTAGCGCCGATGCCGGGGGAAGAGGAAGTCGTCGACTGTCGCCCGGATGACGTACCGGCCGCGGGCGCGCAGGACGGCGGCCAGCTCGACGGCGAGCGTGGTCTTTCCGGCTGCGGGCGGCCCGTCGACGGCGACCCGCGTCGGGTGCGCCACTGTGACGGACCCGACCGCGTCGGCCAGGAGGGCGATCAGCTGATCGCGGCGGGGATAATTGGATTGCCCCTGCGCCGGGCCGGGAGTTTGACTGCCGTCCATGTCGTCCCCCTCACCGGTCTTCGTCGCGGGTACGGGCCGTTCGGGCACGTCGCGGATCGCCGACGTCATCGGCCAGCATCCGCTGATCCACCGGATCCCGATGGAGACCAAGTTCCTCGTCGAACCGGGCGGCCTGCGGGACCTGGCCGACGCGCTCACCGACCGGTACGACCCCATCGTCGGTGAGGACGCGCTGCACCGGCTGAGCGACTTCCTCACCGTACGCGTGCCCGGCCGGCGTGACGACCGTGGCAAGACAGTGCCCGAGCTGGTTGGCGAGCGGCGCTATCGGGACGCCGTACACCGGCTCTGGCCGCAGGTGATCGTGCACGCCTTCGAGGAGCCCGCGCCCGCGGAGGGCTTCGGCGACGGCGACCGGCCCTCCGGGCCGTTCGGGCCGGCCAGCCGACGGCGGGTCGTCCCGAGGTACTTCCGTGACCGGAGCGAACTGATCGGCGTCCTGCGGGGCCTGGTCGACACCCTGTTCGGCGGGGCGGCGGCCGACGCGGGCAAGCCGACCTGGTGCGAGAAGACGCCGTTCAACCTCTTCTACCTGGACTTCCTCTGGGAACTGGTGACCGAGGCGACGATCGTGCACATCAAGCGTCACCCGATCTCGGTTCTCGCCTCCCACCTGGCCCAGCCGTGGGCGCCGTCCACAGTCGACGGTGTGCTGGCCTACCTGCTGCCGGTCTACGACAGGTGGCTGGCCTGGAGGAACGCGGCCGACCTGACGAGCCGGCGATACGTCGAGGTGAAGGCGGAGGACCTGGCGGCCGACTGGCCCGGGCAGCGACGCGCCCTGTTCGAGCGGCTCGGCGTCGAGGACGCCGTCACCGCGTCGACGTTCCAGGCGGACAAGCTCGCGCACCGCGACGACCAGTTCGACGCCGGCACCCGCGCGTACGTCGAGCGGGAACTGGGCGAGATCATCCCCGCGATGGGATACGAGTGACGGCCGAGCGACCTCAGCAGGAGCCGGCACAGTAGAGCCCGAAGGTCTCGGAGGTGACACGACCGGGCAACCGCAGATCAGGGGTCACGCCCTGTGGCGCAGTTCGCGGAGCACGCCGTGCCGGCGGAGCGCCCACCCCAGGCGCCGTGCGCTGGGGTGCCTGACGAACAGCACCGCCGCCCGGCGGATCAGCCCGAACCGGTTGTCGCTCACCTGATCGTCGACCGCCCGCCAGATCAGCTCGCGTACGCCGGCGCTGTCCAGCATCGCCCGTACCTCGTGGCGTACCCCGGGGTCCTCGGTCGCGGACGTGACGGCGGTGACCAGGCCGGGCCGGTCGGCGAGCGGCTCCACCGCCGCGGCGACGAGCGGCCGGCGTACGGTGTCCCGCTCCAGCAGCAGCAACACCGCCTCCCGGACCTCGGTGCTGTCGAGCCCGGACCGCAGCAGGCCCAGCGCGCTGCGCTCGACCTCGCGGTCGCGGTCCGGAAGGGACAGCGCGGCCAGCAGCACCGTCACCTCGTCGAGGTCGACGAGGTGACGCAGCCCGTCGCGGAACTCCGGCAGCGCCCACGCCACCGTCAGCCCGCGCGCGAGATCGCGGTTCATGGCCACTCGCTACCCGGAGTCGGCAGCCTCCGAAACGCCGTCCGGTCGTTGCCATGTCGCTTAACTGGTGTTCTACTTAACCATAACAATCCGACGGAGGGTCACCAGGGTGATCAACTTTCATGTCGACCGGTCCAGCAGCGTCCCCGCGTACGCCCAGCTCGTGCGGCAGGTCCGTGAGGCGCTGCGGATCGGGACGCTGCGGCCCGGGGACCAGCTCCCCACCGTGCGCAGCGTGGTGACCGCGTGCACCGTCAACCCGACCACTGTGCTCAAGGCCTACCGGGAGCTGGAGCTGTCCGGCCTGGTGGAGGCGAGGCAGGGCGCGGGCACGTTCGTCAGCGGGACGCTCGGGCACGCCGATCCCCACGTCATGGCCCGCCTGCGCGGCAGCCTGGCCCGGTGGCTCGGCCAGGCCCGGGAGGCCGGTCTGGAGGACGAGGACGTCCAGGCGCTGCTCGCCTCGGTGATCGCGGCGAACGCGGCACCCGCGAGGAGAGACAACGCGGAGGGCGCGGCGTGAGCGGCGAGCCGGTCGCCGTCGAGGCGCGTGACCTGAGCCGGCGCTACGGCGCCGTGTGGGCGCTCCGGGAGTGCTCGTTCGCGCTGCCCGCCAACCGCGTCGTCGCGCTGGTCGGCGCGAACGGCGCGGGCAAGTCGACGCTGCTGAGCATCATCGCCGGCACCCTGGCGGCCACCGGCGGCACGGTGTCGGTGCACGGCCGGCAGGTGGTGCGGGGCGGGTCCGCCGACGGTGGCAGCCGGGTGGCGATCCTGGCCCAGGACAAGCCGCTCTACCGCGACTTCACCGTGTCGGACATGCTCCGCTTCGGCCGCTCGACGAACCGTGTGTGGGACCAGCGGCGTGCGCTGTCGTGGCTCGACCGCTTCGCCGTCCCGCTGGACCGCCGCTGCGGCAAGCTGTCCGGCGGGCAGCGGGCGCAGGTCGCGCTGGCGGTCGCGCTCGGCTCCCGCCCGGCGGTGCTGCTGCTGGACGAACCCCTCGCGAACCTGGATCCGCTGGCCCGCGTCGAGGTGACAGGCGAGCTGCTGGCGGAGGTCGCCGACGACGACATGACTGTCATGCTGTCGACCCACATCGTCGCCGAGCTGAGCGGCGTCGGTGACCACCTGCTGCTGCTCGACGCCGGTCGGCCCGTCCTCGCCGGCGACGTCGAGGAACTCCTCGACAGCCACGTCCGGCTGACCGGGCCCCGCGCCGACCAGCCACCCGGGCCGGGCACGGTCGTCCAGGCCCAGCACACCGGCCGCCAGTCCACCTTCGTCCTCCGGCGGCCGGCGACACCGGCGGCCCACGCCGTCGTGGCACCCGGCTGGACCGCCCAGCCCATCACCCTGGACGAGCTGATCCTGACCCACCTCAGAGCGTCGGCCGCCGCGCCGCACGAGCGGGAGGCAGCCGCATGAGCCCGGTCGGCCAGCTGTCCGCACCCACGAACCGCCGGAGCGACCCCGGGTACGCCGGGGGCGTACGCGGTCTGCTCTGGCTGACCTGGCGTCAGCACCGCTGGACGGTGATCGGCACGCTGGTCCTGGCCGCGGTCCTGGTGGGCTGGATGACCTACCTGTCGGTGGAGCTGACGAGCCTGTGGCACCAGTGTCACGAGACGTTCTGCGCGGAGGAGTCGCCGCAGGGCCGGCGGCTCGGTGGCTCATCCGGCCTGGTCCTGACGCTGGCCGTGCTGTCGCAGGTGGTGCAGTGGATGCCGCTGCTGATCGGTGTGTTCGTCGGCGTCCCGGTGCTGACCAGGGAACACGAGCAGCGCACCCTGCTGCTGGCCTGGAGCCAGGACGTCTCCCCGCAGCGGTGGCTCTGGACCCGGCTGGCCCTGCTCGGCCTGTTCGTGGCGGCGGTGACCTCGGCCGTCGCCGGTGTCAGCGACCACCTGGAGCGACTCCAGGCCCGGGTCGCACCGGTGAGCCTGTTCGAGTACGGGCCGTTCCTCAACACCGCGATGCTTCCGGCGGTGATCAGCCTCTGCTGGTTCGCGGTCGGTGTCGCGCTCGGCGCCGCGATCAAGCGCACGCTCCCGGCCGTGTTCGGCGTGATCGTCGGCTTCGTCGGCCTGACCTATCTCGTCCGGTGGCGCTACCCCACGCTGATGGAGCCGCTGACCGCGCACCGCGTCATCGGCGGGCCGGGCGTGGGTGTGCTGCGCGACAACGCCCTGGTCGTCAAGGGCGGCATGATCGACTACGGGATCGACGGGCCGTCCGGCGCGTTCGACGCCTCCGGGCGTGAGCTCACCGGGGTCGAGCTGCAACGCCTCTGCCCGCCCGACAACGGCACCGGCCGGACGCTCGCCTGCTTCGTCGAGCACAACCTGCAGCAGCACCTCCAGTACCAGCCGGGCAGCCGGATCCCCGAGTTCCACCTGATCGTCGCCGGCGGCTATCTGGGCCTGACCGCGCTGGCACTCCTCGTCGTCTGGTGGATCGTCCGCCGTACCGACCTGAGCGCGGGCTGACCAGGGATCGGCCTTGCCGGTGTTGTTACTGGCGAGTAGCGTTCGGGCATGAGCATCGACTCTCGCCAGGTGGCGGCCGGTCTCCTCGACGCCGTGCCGTTCGCCCGCACGCTCGGAATCGAGTTCGTCGAGGTGGCGCCCGAGGCCGAGGGCGGGGTCCGGGCCGTGGTCCGGCTCCCCGACGACCCGGCGCACCACAACCACGTGGGCGGCCCGCACGCCGGAGCCATGTTCACGCTGGGGGAGACCGCCTCGGGCGCGGTTGTTCTGGCCGCGTTCGGGCAGGCGCTCGACCGGGCCGTACCCCTGGCCGTGACCGCGACCATCCGCTACCTCAAGGTGGCGGTGGGGCCGGTGCTGGCGACCGCGCGGCTCGGCGGCGTACCCGCCGAGGTGCTTGCGGAGCTGGACGCCGGGCGGCGGCCGGAGTTCCCGGTCGAGGTGGAGGTCCACACCGAGGACGGCACGCTCACCTCCTCGCTCACAGTGATCTGGACGCTCCGCCCGAACCGCTGAGCCCCGAACGGGGTTTGCCCGGGGCGAGGGCTGGATAGATTCAAGCGATGCTGGGCCTCCCCGCGCACGTGAACGCTTGTCTCTTCGATCTGGACGGTGTGCTGACGCAGACCGCCAAGGTGCACAACGCCGCCTGGGCGGAGACGTTCGACGCGTACCTGCGACGCCGGTCGGCCGAAACCGGCGAGCCGTTCCACCCGTTCGACAGCGGACCGGACTACAACCGGTACGTGGACGGCAGACCGCGCGCCGACGGGGTGCGCACATTCCTGGCCTCGCGCGGCATCACGCTGCCCGAGGGATCGCCGGACGACCCGCCCGAGGCGGACACCGTCAACGGCCTCGGCAACCGCAAGAACGTCGTCCTGCTCCAGCGGATCGAGCACGACGGCGTCGAGGTGTACGAGGGCTCGGTGCGCTACCTGGAGGCGGCCACCACGGCCGGACTGCGCCGCGCTGTCGTCTCGGCCAGCGCCAACTGCGCCGCCGTGGTGCACGCCGCCGGACTGGACCGCTGGCTGGAGGCACGGGTGGACGGCGTGGTCGCCCGCGCGAACGGGCTACGCGGCAAACCGGCCCCGGACACGTTCCTGGAAGGCGCGCGGCTGCTCGGCGTCGAACCCGCGCAGGCCGCCGTCTTCGAGGACGCCCTCGCCGGTGTCGCCGCCGGGCGGGCCGGCGGATTCGGGTACGTGGTGGGCGTCGACCGGGTCGGCCAGGCCGACGAGCTGCTGGCGCACGGCGCCGACGTGGTGGTCACCGACCTCGCCGACCTGCTCGCCCCGGAGCCGGCCGCGTGATCCGGGAACGGGCGTACCCGGTCGAGCCCTGGCACGTCCGGGAGATGCAGCTCGACATGGACGTGCTGGCCCAGTCCGAGTCGGTGTTCGCGCTGTCCAACGGACACATCGGGCTGCGCGGCAACCTCGACGAGGGCGAGCCGCACGGGCTGCCCGGCACCTACCTGAACTCGTTCTACGAGCTGCGCCCGCTGCCCTACGCGGAAGCCGGCTTCGGATTCCCCGAATCCGGGCAGACCATCGTCAACGTCACGAACGGCAAGCTGATCCGGCTGCTCGTGGACGACGAGCCGCTCGACGTGCGCTACGGCGAACTGCTCGCCCACGAGCGGGTCCTCGACATGCGCGCCGGCACGCTCCAGCGGGAACTGCACTGGCGCTCCCCGGCCGGCCGCGAGGTCAAGGTCCGTACCACCCGGCTCGTGTCGTTCACCCAGCGCTCGGTGGCGGCCATCCACTACGAGGTCGAGCCGGTCGACGGGCCGCTGCGGCTGATTCTCCAGTCCGAGCTGGTCGCCAACGAGTCGCTGCCGCCGCAGAGCCGCGACCCCCGGGTCGCCGCCGTCCTGGAGTCGCCGTTGCAGGCCGAGGAGGAGCTGACCACCGACGACGGCGGCCAGCTCATCCACCGCACCAAGGTCAGCGGCCTGCGGGTCGCCGCCGCGATGGGCCACGACGTGGACGGGCCCGAACGCACCACGATCGAGAGCGAGGGGTACGAGGACTGGGTCCGCACCACCATCGGCTGCGTGCTCAAGCCCGGCCAGACGCTGCGGGTGGTCAAGTACCTCACGTACGGCTGGTCCAGCCGCCGCTCCCTCCCGGCGCTGCGCGACCAGGTCGGCGCGGCGCTCGCCGCGGCCCGGCTCGACGGCTGGGACGGGCTGCGCCGGGCCCAGCGCGAATACCTGGACGCGTTCTGGGACGCCGCCGACGTGCGCGTCGAAGGCGACCCCGAGGTGCAGCAGGCCGTCCGGTTCGGCCTCTTCCACGTCCTCCAGGCCGGCGCCCGCGCGGAACGACGGCCGATCTCGGCCAAGGGCCTCACCGGCCCGGGGTACGACGGCCACGCGTTCTGGGACACCGAGATGTTCGTGCTGCCGGTGCTCACGTACACGCAGCCCGGCGCGGTGCGGGACGCGTTGCAGTGGCGGTACGACACGCTGGCCCAGGCGCAGGAACGCGCCCGCACGCTGAACCTCGAAGGCGCCGCCTTCCCGTGGCGCACCATCGAAGGGCCTGAGTCGTCGGCGTACTGGCCCGCCGGCACCGCCGCGTTCCACATCGCCGCCGACGTCGCCGACGCGCTGCGCCGCTACGTGCTGGTCACCGGCGACGAGGCGCTGGAGCGGGAGATCGGGCTGGAACTGCTGATCGAGACCGCCCGGCTGTGGCGTTCGCTCGGCCACCACGACCGCGCCGGACGGCTCCACATCGACGGCGTGACCGGCCCGGACGAGTACACGGCGGTGAAGAACGACAACGTCTACACCAACCTGATGGCTCAGCGGAACCTGCGTACCGCCGCGGACTGCGCGATGCGCTACCGGGACCAGGCGCTCGACCTCGGCGTCACCGAGGAGGAGGCCGCCGCCTGGCGGGACGCCGCGAACGACATGCACGTCCCGTACGACGCGGAGACCGAGGTGCACGAGCAGGTGGAGGGGTTCACCCGCTTCCAGGAGTGGGACTTCGAGCACACGCCGCCGGAGAAGTACCCGCTGCTGCTGCACTACCCGTACTTCGACCTCTATCGCAAGCAGGTCGTCAAGCAGGCCGACCTGGTGCTCGCCATGCACTGGCGGGGCGACGCGTTCAGCGCCGCCGAGAAACTGCGCAACTTCGTCTACTACGAGCGGCGCACCGTACGCGACTCGTCGCTGAGCGCCTGCACCCAGGCGGTGCTGGCGGCCGAGGTCGGCTACCTCGAACTGGCCCACCGCTACCTGCGCGAGGCCGCGCTGATGGACCTGCACGACCTCAACGAGAACACCCGCGACGGCGTGCACATGGCATCACTCGCAGGCGCCTGGATCGCGCTCGTCGCCGGATTCGGCGGGCTGCGGGACCACGACGGGATGCTCTCCTTCGCGCCCCGGCTCTCCAGCCGCCTCAGCCGCCTGGAGTTCTCGCTCCAGTGGCACGGGATGCGGCTGCGGGTCGACGTCCGGCCGCACCAGACGACGTACTCGCTGCGCAACGGCGGCCCGGACACCGTCGTGGAGCTGCGGCACCACGGCGAGCCGCTGCAGGTCACCTCCGCGCAGCCGGTCACCGTGGCGGTGCCGCCGACACACCCGAGGGGGCCGCAACCGGAGCAGCCGCAGGGCCGCGCGCCGCTGATGCACCTGCCCGAACGCATGGAGTGAGCGGCCCCGCCACGAAGGGCGGGACCGCTCGGTACGCGTACCTCAGAACTGGCGGCCGTTGGACGGACGCCCACCGGCGTCGCGCGGCGCCGTGGCCCGCGGATCGTCGGACGTCCGCGCCGTCGAGGCGCGGTCGGCCCAGTCCGGTGAGCGCTTCAGCTCCTGCTTGCGGCGTTCCTGGTCGGTGAGTTCCTGTTCCCGGGACCTGTCCTGTTTCGCCATGACGATCCTCGCGATCGGTCGGGGTCCGTGGTCACCCGGCGCGTTCCCGCCCGGCGGCGGCTCAACCGTCCAGGCGAGGGCTCAGCCGTCCAGGCGAGGGCTCAACCGTCCACGTGCTGGGCGAAGCTGCGCCGCAGGTGGTCCTTGGGGCGGGAGCCGACGATCGAGCCGACCACCTCACCGCCCCGGAACACCAGCATGGTCGGCGCGGACATGATCCGGTGGGCGCGCGCGGTGGCCGGGTTCTCGTCGGTGTTCAGGGTGACGAAGCGCAGCGCGTCGCCGAACTCCTCGGCCAGCTCGGCCAGGTGCTTCGACACCACCCGGCACGGCGGGCACCACTCGGCCCAGAAGTCCACCACCACCGGCCGGTCGGCGGCCAGCACTGTGGCCGCGAAGGTGTCGTCGGTGACCGGGTTCAGCCGACCGGTCCCCGTGTCCTGAGGCATGTTTCCTCCCGTTGGGCGATCGCGTGGGCGAGCTGGTCGTGCAGCCGGCGGCGGACGTCGCCCAGCCGGTCGAGGTAGTCGTCCACCTCGGCGAGCTTGCGCCGCAGCACCGCCACCGAATCGGGGCAGACGTCACCGGAGTCGTTTCCGGCGCGCAGGCAGGCGACGAACGGGCGGATGTCGTCCAGGCCGAAGCCGATCGCCAGCAGGGAGCGGATCTCACGGACGACGCGTAGTTCCGCCTCGTCGTAGACCCGGTACCCGTTGGCGGACCGGTTCGGCCGGACCAGGCCGTGGGCCTCGTAGTAGCGCAGGGTGCGGGTGCTCGTACCGGCCCGCTGCGCCAGCTCCCCGATCCGCATCCGCCGCCCCCGTCCCTCACTGCCAGGTTGACGCTAAACCTTGCCGCCGACGTCAACGCAACCCGCACGCGTGCGCTTTCCCCCCCGGGCTGTCCCCCGGGCGTCCCCGCTGTCCCCGTCGATCATGAAGTTGGCGGCGTTTTCGATCTCGGAATCCGCCGCCAACTTCATGATCAACCCTGTCTGGGGCGGGGTGCGGGGTTGGGGTGCCGCCCTCGTGGATCTTGGTACGAAATGGCCCCTTCAGGGGCCGTTCCGTACCAAGATCTGCCCCGGGGCCTTCCCCGGTGGGATTGATCATGAAGTTGGCGGGGTGGGGGAGCGCTTTCTGGGCCGTCAACTTCATGATCGTCGGGGTGGGGGGTATGCGTGGGGGGAGGGGGAGAGAGCGGGAGGGGCGGTGAGGGGAATGCGTGAGGTTTCGGTGCCTGTGGTGGACGGCGGGCTCGTCGGGGACGTGGTGGTGCCGGCGGGAGCCGGTGGGGTGGTGCTGTTCGCGCACGGGAGCGGCAGCTCGCGGCACAGCCCGCGCAACATGGCCGTCGGGCGTGCACTCAACGAGCGCGGGCTCGGCACGATGCTCGTCGACCTGCTGACCGCCGACGAGGAGGCCCGGGACGAGATCACCGCCGAGCTGCGCTTCGACATCGGCATGCTGGCCGAGCGCCTCGCCGGGATCGTCGACTGGATGGGCTCCGACCCGGAGCTGGGGAGGCTCCCGATCGGGCTGTTCGGCGCCAGCACCGGCGCCGCCGCCGCGCTGGTCGCCGCCGCGGCCCGGCCGGACCGGGTGGGCGCTGTGGTCTCCCGCGGCGGCCGGCCCGATCTGGCCGGCAGCTCACTGACTGCGGTACGCGCACCGACGCTCCTGCTCGTCGGCGGCCTGGACGAGCAGGTGATCGCACTCAACGAGCAGGCCCGGGACGCGCTGGGCGAGGTCGCCGAGCTGCGGATCGTGCCCGGCGCCACGCACCTGTTCGAGGAGCCCGGCACGCTGGAGCAGGTGGCCGACCAGGCAGGTACGTGGTTCACCACGCACCTGCGCCAGCCGCACCCCGCCTGACCGGCGGCGGAATCAGCCCGCTGCCTCGGCGGCGCGGCCCGGGTCGGCGGTCGGTACGGGAACGTCGGAGCCGCTCCGCTCGGCGGCGCGGTGCCGCTGCACGGTGTCCAGCACCCGCCACAGCACCGCCGCGATCGGCACCGACACGAACGCCCCGGCGACCCCGGCCACCAGCGTGCCGGCGGTGACCACGACCAGGATGACCGCCGGGTGCAGCTGCACCTGCCGCCGCATGACCAGTGGTTCCAGCAGGTTGCCCTCGATCTGCTGCACGGCGATCACCGCGGCCAGCGTCAGCAGCGCGGTGGTGGGGCCGTTCGCGGCGAGCGCGACGAGTACCGCCACCGCACCGGCCACCGTGGCGCCGATGATGGGTACGAACCCGCCGAGGAACGTGATCAGGGCGAGCGGCAGGGCCAGCGGGACACGCAACACGACCAGGGCCAGCCCGATGCCGATGGCGTCGATGGCCGCGATGATCATCGTGCCCCGGCTGTACGCGCCGAGCGTCCGCCAGCCCGCCCGTCCCGCCTCGGCGGTCAGCTCCCGGCGCGGGCCGGTCAGCCGGCGCAGCACCCAGCGCCACATCGAGCGGCCGTCCTTGAGCAGGAAGAACAGCAGCACCAGGGCGAGCAGCACCGCGCCCGCGACCTCAGCGACCTTGCGTGCCCCGGCGACCGGGTCGGGCGCACCGCTGCTCAGGCCCTGCCGGATCTGCTCCACGAGCCGGTCGAGCTGCTGGTCGGTGACCGGCAGGCTGGACGTGACGAAGTCGCGGGTGCGCTGCAACCCCTCGTCGAGCTGCTGGCTCAGCTCGCCGAACTGGCTCGCCGTGAGGTTCCAGACCAGGACGCCGGCACCGCCCAGGATGCCGAGCAGCAGCAGGATGCTCAGCAGCGCGGCGAGCCCGGCCGGCACCCGCAGCCGGCGCAGCCGTACCAGGACCGGGTCGAGCAGCGCGGCGAGGAAGAGCGTGCCGGCCAGCGCCACCGCAAGCGGCGCGAGCAGCACGGCGATCTGCCCCAGCAGCCACAGCCCGGCCGTCACCACCAGCAGGCAGGCGCTCCAGGTGACCGCCGTCCGTACCGGCCAGGGCAGTCCGGCCCAGGTCTGCCGCGGTCCGGCGGTCGGTGCCCGCCCGGGTATACCAGCGTCGTCGTCCACGTCGCCCTCCTCGATCGAGGCCGTTGGTACCCGACGCGAGCCGATCCGACACCAAGGCCGCAACCGCCCACCCGGCGTTTGTGCCCCCGGCCTTAGGGAAGGCATTCAACGTATCGAAGGGAGATCCGACATGAGCGACTTCATGGACAAGGCCAAGGACTTCGCGGACAAGCACGACAAGCAGGTCGACCAGGGCATCGAGAAGGCGGGTGACGCTGCGGACAAGCGCACCGGCGGCAAGTACGACAACCAGATCGACAAGGGCGTCGACATGGCGCAGCAGCGCACCGGCGAAGGCGACACCGGTCGCTGACGTACACCCGCTTCGGACACGACGGCGGCCACGCCCCCGGGTGGGGAGCGTGGCCGCCGTCGTGTCGGGCCGGCCTCCACAGGGGAGACCGGCCCGTCCGTCAGGAGCTGTAACCGCGGCCGGCGATCCAGTTGGCCAGCTCGGTCACGTCCATCCAGTACGTCGGCACGTCCGGCCGGGCCGGGTCCGCGATCAGCACCCGGTCGCCGTCGCCCTCGTACCGCACGACTGTCACGTAGTGGCCGGGGTAGCTGTGCTCCACCCCGTCGACGTCCCGGGCGCCGCCCAGGATGTTCGCCACCACGGGCCGGTCGTCGTCCACAGCGGTACGGATGTCCGCGCGCAGGCGGTCGACCTGCTCCCGGGTGGCCACGTCGTCGCGGATCTCGGTGGTCCGGTACTTGCCACCTGTGTACTCGTTCAGGACCCGGGTGATGTCGATGGCCGAGTCGGTGCCGTTCTCGGTGGTACCGAGCTTGGCGGCCAGCTCGTCCTGGCTCACGTCCTTGCCCTCGGCCGACAGCGCGATCCGGGTCGAGGCGGGACCGCAGTAGAAGAAGTTCGGCTGCGCCTGGTACTCGTAGTCGGCGGCGCGGTCACCCTTGCCCTTGACCGGGGCGGCGTGGGCGGCGGCGGCCGGACCGGCGACGGCACCGCCGGCCGCGGCCAGACCGGCGACGGACAGCACACACTTACGGATGATCGGGTTCATGGTCGAGGCTCCATTCGGGGGTCGACGGCTCCGTGCGGGAGACGCGGCACCAGGAGTGGCGCTCGGCGTACGGAGAGTTCAACCGCTCTGCCTCGGCAGCCCATTTCCGGGCGTGACCGGGGCCACCGCGGAACCGGACAGACGCCTCAGCCGGGCAGGCTTCCCAGCAGCCCTGTCACCGCGATCTCGATGACCACCCGCTCCGGATTCGGACGCGGCGTGCGATAGCGCTCGGCGTACCGGCGCTCGGCCTCGGCCACCGACTCCGGGTCGCGGCGCAGCACCGCCCGGCCCTCCACGGTCAGCCACCAGCGGCCGTCGACCTGGCACACCGCGACCGGGACGCCGTCCGGCCCGCCCGCCGCGACGTGCCGGGCCTTGGCCGACCCGGCTGAGGTGATCACCCGGGCCAGCCCGGCCGCGGGGTCGAAGGTCACCCCCACGGGTACGACGTGCGGGGTGCCGTCGGCACGCGGTGTGGTGAGCGTGGCGAGGTGCCGATCCGCGAAGAAGCGGGCCACCCGTTCGTCGCTCGGATCCAACCGATGCCGTGCCGCCATGTCGTCTCCTCGTTCCGTGCCGGTGACGTCTCAGCGGCGGGGCGCCGCGCCGGGCGGCAACGTCGCCACCGGGGATTCCCCGGCGGCCCGCTGCTCGGCGCGGTGCTTGGCGACCAGCCGGCCCAGGTAGAACAGTGCGCCGGCCAGCACGCCCATGTCGTCCAGGTAGATCGGGTCGGGAAGCAGGTCCACCGGCAGGATCGTGTAGATCAGCGCGCCGTAGAACGCGACCTTGCCACCGGCGCCGAGCGCGCCGAGCATGCGGCGGGTGCGGACCACCCGGATGGCGAGCAGCACCGCCCCGGCCAGCATGGCCGCCGCGAGGACGGCGGCGAGGACGACCAGCACCCAGGCTTCACGGGACACGCCACCACGCTAGCCGAGCCGAGCCCGCCACGCGCGGCGGTCGTCCCCGCCGCGGGGGCGCTCGCCTTCGGCACCCGCACCGGACGACGGCCTGTCGGGCCGCTGCCGGGCGACGACCCGTCGGGCCGCTGCCGGACGACGGCCTGTCGGGCCGCTGCCGGGCGACGGGTTTTCAGGCCGCGACGGCCGCCCGGCCGCGAGCCACCGGCGGCAGTTCGCGGGTGACCTCGGGGCTCGCCGTTCCGGTCGGCAGTTCCCGGGTGGCCTCGGGCCCGGCGAACCCGACGATGGAGAGTTCCGTCTGCGGCTCGGCGACCGGGTGCAGCGCCGCGAACGCCTCGTCGCGCAGGCTCTGCGCCGCCGCCGCGGCCAACTCGGCGGTCTGCCAGGCGGCCTGCTCCCGCTGCGCGGCGGCCCGGTGCCGTGCCGCCATGTTGTCCCGGACCAGCCGGCGCAGCAGCAGTTCCTGCTCCACCGGGTGCCGGCTCGGATCCCAGCCGTTGCCGCCGAGGATGTCGCTGAGCTGCCGCACCGTGATCTCGTCGCGCCACTGGGCGTCCATCGCGGCCCGGTGCAGCCAGCGCTCCCGGTCCGCGTACTCGGCCGGGGTCCGGGCGGTCCGGGGCAGCGGCAGCGCCGCGGCGGCGGTCAGGCGCCGGACGTCCTCCTCGGCCGCCTGGTACGCCTGCCAGGCAGCCTCGGCCTCCTCCTGGGCGGTCAGCCACTCGGCGCGGCTCCGCTCGGCGGTCGCCGTCGCACGGGAGGCGGCCACTGCCACCTCGTCGGCGTAGCGGATCCGCTCCTGGTCCCGTACGCGGGCGCGCTCGGCGCGTTCGATGCTGCTCGGGCGGGCGGCGTCACTGATCCGGTCGACCAGCTCCGAACGGAACCGGGACGGGCGGACGATCAGCGCGGCGACCACTGTCGCGGCCACGGCGAGCAGGACCAGCCAGATCACGGCGGCCGCGGGCATGTCGGGCAGGACGGAGGAGAAGACGGTCTGCATTACCAGCACCTCGTGGGTGGAACGTAGGACGATCGACGGTTGTGGCCCGGACATCCGGGCGGGTGCGCGTCGTGACTCGGACGCGACGGGACGCGCGGCAGGGCGCGAGGCGTGCGGCCCGTGGGACCGCGCCGGGGCGTACCGGAAGGGTTGCCCGGTCAGGCGCGCGGCGGACCGCGACGGGCGATGTGCGCCCGGCCTGGGTCGGCGGCGGCGACGACCTCGACGCCGGGAACGCGCCCGGCGGAGTCGGCGGAAAGGCCTTCGGTGCCGGCCGGGCGGGTGCCGGGGCCGGTGGTCCGCAGGGCGGCGGTCGTGGCGTCGGCCGCCGTGAGTTCCGCGGCGCCGGCCGTGACCGCCTGCCGCGTCGCGACGTGCTCGATCGCCGCGACGTGCTCGATCGCCGCGACGTGCGAGGCGACGGCGTGCGAGGCGACTGTGGCGTGCGAGGCCGCGGCGGCGTGGGCGGGTGCGGCGGTGATGCCCTGGAGGCCGGCGATCAGCACCAGGCCGGCCACAGCCGTGCGGGCGATCCGGCGCAGCGTCGCCGTCCAGGTGGACGAGGCGAACGCTACGGGCAGCACCTGTTCAACCTATCGGTCGACGGACGATCCCGCAGCTCAAGGATCTTGCGGTTTACGTGAGCCACCCCACGGGTCGGTGTGGACGGAGACCCACGCGGGCCGGACGTGCGACGGCGCGGCGCCCCTGCCGAGGTGCCGCGCCGTCCAGTGGATGCCGGGGTCAGTTGCCGCCGAGCACCGGCGGCGGAGCGGCGTCTCCGTCGCCCCAGACCATCTCGTCCTCGGTGAGCCAGGTCAGCCGGCCGTCGGACTCGTCGTCGCCGTGGCCGCCGCGCCCACCCAGCACGCCGCTGCGGCCGGCCATCGCGGGCCGCCCGGTGGCGCCGCCGGTGCGCTCGGCGGACTTGCTCCCGGCGTCGACCACGAGGCCACGGCCGGAGGTGAGCCGGCCCGTGCCGGCCGCCGAGCGGTTCTCCGCGCCGGACATGCCGCCGAAGCGGGCCGAGGACGCCGAGTTGGCGCCGGTGCCCGCGAGCGAGCCGGTGCTCAGCACACCGGGGGCGCCGTAGAGCCCGCCACCCGGTCCGCCGGCGCTCATCGTCGTCGGTCCGGCGCCGCCGGGACCGAAGCCCGGGCCGCCGCCGATCGTCGGACCGCCCGCGGTGCTGGTCAGCGGCGCGGCGCCGGCCAGCGAGGTGCCGGTCGGATCGACGGTGCCGCCGGTCGGCACCGAACCCGGAGCGCCCGCGCCCGGCTGGCCGCCCGGAGTGCCCGGACCCGGTGTGCCCTCGCCCGGCGTGCCGCCCGTCGGGGCCGTGTGGTGCACGCCCGACGTGGTGGCGGTGGCGTTGGCGCCCGGGCCGAAGCTGCCCAGGCTCGGGCCGGACGACGGCGTCTTCACCGACGGGCCGTTCTGCAGCGTCGGGTCACCGTTGCCGGTGTGGCCGGGCATCTCGGTCTCCGGCGGGTCCGGTACGACGATCCGGCCGTACGCCGAGAAGTCGTAGCCCTCGGCGAGCTTGGCCACGACCTGCACCATCCGCTGGTGCGCCTTCTCCTGCTCGGCCTTGTCCTGCTGGTGGCCGACGATCCCGCCGATCACCGCGCCGGGTGCGCCGCCGATCAGGAAGCCCTTGCCGGCGCCGGAGAGCAGCTTGTCGTTGTCGTCGGTCTTCTCCGGGCTCTCCGCCTTGGACTGCGCGGCCCGCAGCTCGCTGGACATCATGTCGAGGCCCTGTCGGATACCCGTCATGCCCTCGGCGAGGTTGCCGGAGTAGCGGACGACCATGTCCAGCCGGCGGTGGAACTCCCGCGCGGCGTCGCCGGTCCAGGTCTTCGCCAGCGCCTCCAGGTCGGCGGTCAGGTCGCGGCCGAGATCGTCGAGCGTGCCCTTGAGGGAGGTCCACTGGGCGCTGAGCGCCTCGATCTGCTTCGGGTCGCCGGCGTTGACGCCCTGGTAGAGCTCCTCGTGACTGACGTGCTCGTAGCGCCGGGTGTACTCAGACACGCGGGTCCTCCTTCGGCTGCTTCATCGCCTCGTTCAGCCCGGAGAGGGCGGCGGCGATGTCGGCCGCGGCGGCGGCGTTGCGGGCCTCGGCGGTCTTGTAGTTCGTCATGATCTTGTGGGTCGCCTCGCGGGCGGCCAGGATCGCACGGCGCAGCCGGTCGACGTGGTTGACGTAGCTCTGGTGGGTCTCGGAGTAGCGACGTGCGTTGTCGGTCGCGTCGGTGAACGTGCCGAGGGCCGGCGGGCGGCACTGCATCTGGGTGTTGAGCTTGCGCAACACCGACTCCGCCTCGTGCAGACGCCGCTCGAGCCGCTGGTGAAAGTCCTCCAAGGACAGTACGTCTACTGTCGTGCGCCCCGTCATGGCTGCATCCCCGTAGTCATCGTCGATAACCGTTCGCCGTACTCAGGTTAGTCGAAGCGAGCCAACCCGGGCGACCCGTGACGGAGATCCTCCACTTCGGATCGCCGCAGGGCCTGTCAACCGCCCTGGACCTGCGCCTCCGCGCCACCGGCCGACGGTGTCGCGGTGGCCCCCGGAGGCGTCGACGCATCGAAGTAGGTCATCGCATCCTCGCGGGACAGCGTCGGTCCGGTCGGCACCAGCGCCAGCAGCGAGGCGGGTACGGCGAGCGGCGTCACGTCGCCGTACCCGAGCGCGCTCTTCGCGTCGCCCCCGGCGGTGCCGAGCGGATAGCGGATGCCCTGCGCGGTGATCAGGTAGACAGTCGAACCGGCCGCCGCCTTGCCGCTCTCCCCGGCCGTGGCCTGCACCAGTACGCCCTTGCCACCGGGCAGCAGCACGCTCTCGGCGGTGCGTACCGCGTCCCGGGCGCCCTGCCGCGCGGGCATCGCGGTCGCCGAGGTCAGCTCGGCCGGCGGGGAGTCGAAGACCTCCAGCGTGGTGGTCGGCGGCTGACCGGCCGGGCCGGGCCGGTAGGTGGCGCAGAGCACCGTCCGTCCCGGACGGACCTCGTGCAGCGTCGGCAGCCGGGCAGGCAGGCCGTCCGCGTCGAGGCGCTGGTCGGTGAGGAGCCGGCCCGCTTCATCCGGAGTGATCTGCGTCACCTCGCCACCCCCGCCGAGCAGCAGCAGCGCGGTGACCTCGCGGACTGTCGCCAGGCCCTGCCGGGTGAGCACGTAGTACTGGCCGGCGGCCTGGTAGACCTGGCCGATCCGGGCCGGCCGGTCGGCCACTGTGAGCCCGCTCGCGCCGCCGTCCCCGGCGATCGCCGGCTTGCGCAGCACCGGCCCGGCCGGCACCGCGTTCAGCAGTTGCTGCCCGACGGTCAGGTTCGTCGCGCCGGCCATCTTCAACGCCACCAGCGCCTGCTCGTCGCCGGCCACCCGCAGCCGGGAACCACCGGTGAGCAGGTAACGCGCGTCGCCGGTCCGCACCACCACGGCCCGGTCGGTGAGCGCCGTGCCGCCGGGCAGCGCGCGGTCGATCACCAGGTGGGTGGTGGAGCGCTGCGGGTCGTTCGGATCCGGCACGTCGCACACCGACCAGGGGAGCCCGACCAGCGATTTGCGATCCGGCAGGTCGTCCGGGGCGCCGACGATGCCGACCAGCCGCCCGCGTGGACGGTCCTTGATCGACGCCTGGGACATGGTGCGCGGCTGCGCCGCGGCGTCGTTGACGATCAGCCGCGCCGAGGCGTAGTTGAGCGTCGGGCGCAGCACCTTGTCCTCGCCGAAGTAGTACGTCGCGCCGGTCTCCCGCTCGATCACCAGCGTGTTCGGCTCCAGCGGCGCGGAGTTGCTGGTGAGCTGGCCGTACGCGCCCACGCCGCCGAGCACCACTGCGGCCGCGATGACGCTGCCGAACACCGCCATGCCGAGGCGGCGCATCGGCAGGTCGTTTGTCTCCGGATCACCGGAGAGCAGCGCCGAGACGATGCGGCGGGTGACGAAGCGGTACGCCTGCACCTGATCGCGGCGGGTCCGCATGACTAACCTCCGGCGGGGGTGGGTCCGCGGCGACAGGTCCGAACAGCGCCGCGGGCTTCCCTACGATAAGGGGCCGTCGGGGGTGCGCCGGACCCCGTCCGCCGACCGAACGACCGCACCCGCCCGGCGGATGCCCAGGATGTCCAGAAGGGACGCACACCGATGACGCAGCTCCAGGCGCCACCCGGTCGTACCGCCACCACTCCCGCCGTACCGCCGGACCGGCCGGTCACCCCGGCCGACAAGCGCCGCCGGGGACGCCTCGGCCCGGTCGTGGTCGGGCAGCTCGTGGTGGTGGAGTGCGCGGCGCTCGCGGTCTGGTTCGCCACCGCCGGCCCGGCGTGGCTGCTCGCGGTGGTCGCCGTCCTGGCGCTGCTGGCGGTGGCCGCGGCGTTCGCGCGCCGGGGCGGCCGCTGGTGGTACGAGGATCTGATGCTCCGCCGCCGGCTGCGCCGGCGCCGCGACCGCGCCCGGGGCGCGGCGCCCGGTGGTGACCCGAGGCTGGCCGCGCTCGCCCCGGAGCTGACAGTGGTGGAGCTGACCGAGCGCGGCACCCGGCTCGGCATCGGGCAGGACGACCGGGGCTGGTTCGCCGCGCTGGCGCTGACCGGCCGGCCCGGCGCGCCCGCCGGCTCGATCGAGGCGGCGGTGGTGGACCGCGCGCTCGCGGTGCTCGCCGACTTCTCCGGCCCGGTCACCCAGACCCAGGTCGTCTCGCACACCCTGGTCTGGTACCCGGCGCCCGGCGCGCCGCCGTCCGCGTACCGGACCGTGTGGGTGGCGCTGCGCCTGTCGGTGTCCGACGCGCGGGCCGAGGCGGTGAGCCGGGGCGGCGGCCTGCGCGGCGTGCACCGCACGGTGGCGGCCGGGGTGGGCCGGCTCGGCAAGGCGCTCAACGCCGCCGGCCTCGGTCACCGGGTGCTCGACCGGAACGAGCTGCACGCGGCGGTGGTGTCCGGGGCCGGGCTCGACCTGGCACCGGAGTCCCCGGTGGAGACGTGGACCAGCCTGCGCGGGGGCGGCTGGACGCAGCGCTGCCTGGCCCTGCGGGTACGCCCAAACGGCTCACTCGGCGCGCTGGTCGACGCGGTCACCGCCACCTCCGCGCCCTCGCACACGGTCGCCGCCGTGGTGCTCCCGGGCGGCCGGCGGGTGCCGCCGCTGCTGCGGGTGGCAGCCATGGACGGGCACGCCGAGGCGCTGGTGAAGGCGGTCCGCGAGATGGCGCGGCGCGCGGGCGTGCCGGCCCGCCCGCTGGACGGCCAGCACGGCCCCGGCGTCTACGCCACCGCGCCGGTCGGCACCGCGATGGGGACCGTCACGGTCGAAGGTTGACGATCCAGCCGTACGCGCCGCAGACCCAGACGGCCAGCGGCACCAGCGCGATGATGAGCAGGATCTCGACGATGTCCAGGGTCCGGCCCCAGACCGGGGAGATCCGCTTGCCGGCCACGGTCAGGCCGTAGACCAGGCTGATCACGGCCAGCACGGCCAGGCCGCCCAGGATCAGCCCGAGGCGTACCGCCAGCGAGCCGGCGGCGAACGTCGCGGCGGCGACCAGCCCCAGGCCGACGGTGCCGGACAGCAGCACCGGCGTGCGCTGGGCGCGGCTGAGGAACGGGCGTGCCCGCAGCAGCGACAGCAGCGCCAGCACCAGGCAGAGCAGGACCGCCGGGAGCCGGCCGTTCTCGGCCAGCACCACCTCGCCGCCGAGCACCAGCAGCGAGACGGTCCAGAGCAGACCGGTGAGGAACGCGTCGGCGCGCTCGCTGTTGCGCAGCACCGACGGCCCGTCCACCGACTCGGTGTCGGTCTTGAGGTCGTCCGGGCCGGTGGGGATGGACGGCACCGGCAGCCGGGCCAGGCGGTAGGCGAGCATCGGCAGGGCGGGCAGCGCGCCGAACGCGACTGTCGACACCACCGCCGCAGACGCCGCCGCGCCGATGTCGAAGGCCAGGCTGAGCACCGCGCCGAGGCCGACCGCCGTGCCCACGCCCACCGCGCCGAGGAAGAGCGGCAGGCGGTCGCCGACGGCGAGCGCGGCGATCGCGCCGAAGACCACCACAGCGGTGCCGGCGAGCAGGACGTGCGGACCGGCCAGCTCGCCGAGCGTCCGCTCACCGGCGAGCACCAGCAGGCCGCCGACGCCCGCGTACCCGATCCCGACCAGGGCCAGCACCGCGCCGGTGCGGCTGTCGCCGGCGGCGCGGGACAGCACCGCGGCGCCGACCAGCAGCGCCACCGCGACCACGAACGCGGCCGCCGCGCCGGGTAGCTGCGGTGGGCCGGTGAGCAGCGTCGCCACCGCGCCCGCGGCGAGCGCCGAGGCGGCCAGCAGGACCGCGAACACCCGTGTGGTGCCGACCTGCCAGGCGCCCGCCCGCTGGGTGGTGGAGGTGGCGACCGCGTCCACCACGTCGTCGAAGACGATCTCGGGGGCGGTCGCGGCACGCGGGTTGAAGTAGAGCACCTCGCCGTCGCGGACGCCGAGCTGCGCGGCGGTCCGGCCGCCGTCGAACGGCTGACCACCGAGCCGGGACAGGGCCCAGCCGCCGTGCCGCACGCCCTCGTCGGCCAGGTCCTCGCCCGCGTACCGCAGCAGCGTGGGCAGCAGGTCGGCGAGCGGCACGTCGGACGGCAGCGCCAGATCCATCCTGGTACGCGGCGCCACGATGGTGATCCGGCTCAGCCCACCGGTCGCCGTCTTCGTCGCCACAGTGGCCTCCTCGTGCTCGCATACGATCCGCTGGGCCGTCGGCGCCGCCCCCACGGGTCCACGACGCCACCGGGAGATTACCTACGATGGCGGTCGCACAGGTTGCCCACCCGACGCTCACCGGCGGTGGCAGACCACGATCAGGGCCGCTTCTGGGGAGGGGAGAGCCGTGAGTACGGTGGTGTTCCGCCGACTTCCGCGTCAACCGGGGCCCGCGCTGCCGCGCGGCGAGGTGCTGCTGGAGTCCCCGCCCGAGCTGCCGGAGCCGCAGGCCAAGGGCATGGGTCAGGTGCTGATGATCCTGCCGATGCTCTGCGGCGTCGGCGCGATGGCGTTCCTCTACGCCGGCCGGGGCGGCGGCATGATGACGTACGTCGCCGGTGGCCTGTTCGGTGTGTCCATGTTGGGCATGGCGATCGGCACGCTCGGCAACGGCGGCAACGACAAGGCCGAGCTGAACGCCCAGCGGCGCGACTACATGCGCTACCTCGCGCAGATGCGCAAGCGCACCCGGAGGGCGGCCGAGCAGCAGCGCGCCGCGATGACCTGGCGGCACCCGGAGCCGGACGCGCTCTGGTCGATCGCCGCCTCGCGCCGGCTCTGGGAGCGGCGGATCACCGAGGACGACTTCGGCGAGGTACGGATCGCGCTCGGCCCGCAGCGGCTGGCGGTGGAGATCGTGCCGCCGGAGACCAAGCCGGTGGAGGACCTGGAACCGATGAGCGCGATCGCGCTGCGCCGGTTCGTCCGGGCCCACTCCAGCGTGCCGGACCTGCCGACCGCGCTGTCGCTGCGCGCGTTCAGCCGGATCGCGCTGCGCGGCGACCGGGAGCCGGTGCTCGACCTGACCCGGGCCGCGCTGGGCCAGCTCGTCACGTTCCACGCCCCGGAGGACCTCCTGGTGGTCGTGGTCGCCGCGCCGGACCGGCAGGCGGCCTGGGACTGGGTGAAGTGGCTGCCGCACGCCCAGCACCCGGGGCGTACGGACGCGGCCGGCGCGCGCCGGATGGTGTTCGCCGCGCTGGACGAGGCGGAGACCGCGCTGGCCCAGGACCTGGGCGGGCGGCCCCGGTTCTCGCCCGAGGCGAAGCCGCTGACCACCGCGCCGCACGTGGTGGTGGTGCTCGACGGCGGCGAGGTCTCGGCGACCTGCGCGCTGACCGGGCCGGGCCTGCTCGGCACGACCGTGTTCGACCTGTCCGGCGCGGTCCCGCGTGACGCCGGGCGCTGGCTGCTCTGCCTGGACGCCGGGGACGGCACCGGCCTCGACCTGGTCCGCGGCACCGCCACGTCGCGGCTCGGCCGCCCGGACCGGCTCTCCCTGAGCGCGGCCGAGGGGCTGGCCCGGCAGATCGCCCCGTTCCGGCTCTCCCAGCAGCAGGGCGCGAGCACCGAGGAGCCGCTGGCCCGCAGCATGGAGCTGCCCGACCTGCTCGGCGTCGGCGACGCGGCCACGGTGGACACCCGGCAGACCTGGCGTCCGCGCAGCCACCGCGACCGGCTGCGCATCCCGCTCGGCCTGGGACCGGACGGCAACGTGGTGGAGCTGGACTTCAAGGAGTCCGCGCACGAGGGCATGGGCCCGCACGGCCTGGTCATCGGCGCGACCGGTTCCGGCAAGAGCGAGCTGCTGCGGACGGTGGTCGCGGCGCTCGCGGTGACGCACTCGTCGGAGGAACTGAACTTCGTCCTCGTCGACTTCAAGGGCGGCGCCACCTTCGCGTCGCTGGACGCGTTGCCGCACACCAGCGCGGTGATCACCAACCTCTCCGACGAGCTGCCGCTGGTGGACCGCATGCGGGACGCGCTGGCCGGTGAGATGAACCGCCGGCAGGAGGTGCTGCGGGCGGCGGGCAACTACGTCTCGCGGTACGACTACGAGAAGGCGCGGGCCGCCGGTGAGCCGCTGGAGCCGATGCCCAGCCTGCTGATCATCTGTGACGAGTTCTCCGAGCTGCTCGCCGCCAAGCCGGACTTCATCGACCTGTTCGTGATGATCGGCCGCCTCGGCCGGTCGCTCGGCGTGCACCTGCTGCTCGCCTCGCAGCGGCTGGAGGAGGGCAAGCTGCGCGGCCTGGACACGCACCTGTCGTACCGGATCGGTCTGCGCACGTTCTCGGCTGTGGAGAGCCGGATCGTGCTCGGCGTGCCGGACGCGTACGAGCTGCCCAGCGCGCCCGGTCACGGCTACCTGAAGACCGACACCGCGACCATGCTGCGGTTCCGCGCCGCGTACGTGTCCGGCCCGTACCGGGCGCCGGGGCAGGTGCAGCGCTCCACCCGGGCGCAGGTGCAACGCCGGATCGTCCCGTACGGCATCGACTACGTGCCGGTGCCGGCGGCGCCGAGCCCGGCGGAGGCCGCCCCGGAGCCGGAGCAGAGCGGCGACGGCAAGGCCGTGGCGATGCTGGACGTGCTGATCGACCAGCTCAAGGGCCGCGGCAAGCCGGCGCACCAGGTGTGGCTGCCGCCCCTGGCCGAGCCGTCCGGGCTGGCCGAGCTGCTGCCCAAGCTGAGCGTGCACCCGACGTACGGCCTGACCACCGCCGACTGGCCGGGCCGCGGCCGGCTCGCCGTGCCGGTCGGCATCGTGGACCGCCCGTACGAGCAGCGCCGCGACCCGATGATGGTCGACCTGGCCGGGGCCGGCGGCAACGTGGTGATCGTCGGGGCGTCGCTGAGCGGCAAGAGCACCATGCTGCGCTCGATGCTGGCCTCGCTGGCGCTCACCCACACGCCGCGCGAGGTGCAGTTCTTCTGCCTCGACTTCGGCGGTGGCGCGTTGCGCAGCCTGGACGGGCTGCCGCACACCTCGGGTGTGGCGGGCCGGCGGGACGTCGAGGCGGTCCGGCGGACGGTGGCCGAGGTGGTCGCCGTGATCGACGAGCGGGAGAACCGGTTCACCCAGCACGGCATCGACTCGGTGGCGAGCTACCGGCGCCGCCGGGCGGCCGGTGAGTTCGCCGACGACCCGTTCGGTGACGTCTTCCTCGTCGTGGACGGCTGGAACACGCTGCGCCAGGAGTACGAGGAGCTGGAGCAGACGATCACCAACCTGGCGAACCGGGGCCTCGGCTTCGGCGTCCACGTGGTGATCACGGCGGTGCGCTGGGCGGAGATCCGGATCAACATGCGGGACCTGCTCGGCACCAAGCTGGAGCTGCGGCTCGGTGACCCGTCGGAGTCGGAGATCGACAGGCGGGCCGCGCAGAACGTGCCGGTGGGCGCGCCCGGTCGCGGTCTGACCCGGGACAAGCTGCACTTCCTGACCGCGATCTCCCGGATCGACGGCAAGCGCGGCATCGAGGACCTGACCGAGGCGTCGGTGGCGCTCGCCGGTCACGTCGCGGCGAACTGGCCGGGACAGCCGGCGCCGAAGGTCCGGCTGCTGCCGCGCAAGCTGGCGGTCACCGAGCTGGCGAAGGTGGTCGACCGGTCCGCCCCGGGCATCCCGATCGGCGTCAACGAGTCGGCGCTCGCCCCGGTCTACCTGGACCTGGCGGGCGAGCCGCACCTGACCGTGTTCGGCGACGCCGAGTGCGGCAAGACGAACCTGCTGCGGCTGATCGCCCGGGGGATCGCCGAGCGGTACACCCCGGCCCAGGCGCGGCTGGTCATCGCCGACTACCGGCGTGGTCTGCTGGGCGCGGTCGAGGGTGACCACCTGCTCGACTACGCGCCGTCGAACCAGGTGTTCAGCCAGGGCCTCGGCTCGATCCGCAGCGCGTTGCAGAACCGGCTGCCCGGCCCGGACGTGACCACCGCCCAGCTGCGTGACCGGAGCTGGTGGAAGGGTCCGGACCTGTACATCCTGGTGGACGACTACGACCTGGTCGCCTCCGGTGGCAGCAACCCGCTGAGCGCGCTGCACGAGCTGCTGCCGCAGGCGCGGGACATCGGCCTGCACCTGATCATCACGCGCCGGGTCGGCGGTGTGGCCCGTGCGCTGTACGAGCCGGTGCTGCAACGGCTGCGCGAGCTGGACTCGCCCGGCCTGCTGATGTCCGGCAGCCGGGAGGAGGGTGCGGTCTTCGGCAACCTGCGGCCGACGCCGCAGCCGCCGGGCCGGGGCACGCTCGTCCGTCGCCGCGACGGCCAGCAGCTGATCCAGACCGCGTGGACGGAGCCGGCCTGACGGGACGGACGCCGGGCGCCCCGGTCCGGTAGCGTCGGCCCGATCGATCGTCGCGAGTGGAGAGGGGCGCGCACGTGAGCAGCCCGTCGGGTTTCGGTGCGGCCATGGAGGGCCTGCTGCGGCAGGCGCAGGAACAGCAGCGCCGGCTGGCCGATCTCCAGCGGCAGCGCGCCGAGCTGCGGGTGAGCGGGGAGAGCCCGGACGGGCTGGTGCGGGTGACTGTCGACGGCGGCATGAAGGTCGGCGGCATCGAGCTGAACGCGCGGGCGATGCGGCTGGACAGCTTCTCCCTGTCCGAGGCGATGCAGGCGGCGATCGACGCGGCCTACGCGGCCTTCGAGGAGCGGCAGCGCGAGATGCTGAGCGAGATGCTCGGCGACTCCGAGATGGTCCGCCGTGCGCAGGACGGCACGCTGACCCCGGAGGACTGGTTCCGTCAGTTCGGGGTGGACGTGTCCGACCCGACCCGCAACCTGCGGCGCTGAGCGAGAGGAAGGCCGACGATGCCGAACACTGTCGACGTCGACGCGATCCGGAAGGCGGGCCGGATGCTCGACGCCCCGGACGGCCCGATCCAATACCTCCGCAACGTCGAGACGTTGCTGGGCGAGGTGAAGCTGCCCAGCGGCGCGCTGAGCTGGTTCGGCACCGGCGCGGTCGAGCGGCACAACGCGGCTGTGGACGGGCACCTGGACAACGTCCGCACCGGCGTGGAGCATCTGCGCAAGGCCGCCGCGCAGCTCGAACAGAGCGCGAAGAACTGGGAGAGGTCGGATCAGCCCTGGGTGGTCAAGTGACCGGCCGGGCCCGCCACGGGAAGGACGCCTGATGCCGCCGGAGATCCTCATCGCCAACGCCTCGGGGACGGTGACCGGCACCGTGACGGTCGCCGAGACCACGGCTCCGGTCCGGTCGGCGGCGGCCGTCGCCAAGGGCAACCTGGTCTGGATCGTCGCCTCGGCGGCGTTGATCGGCGCGATCCTCTACCTGGAGTCGTTCGACAACCAGCAGGTCAACGAGTCGATCAAGAAGTGGGACGAGGCGGCCCGCCTGCTCGGCGCGGACCAGTTCGGCGCGGCCATGGCGGCGGTTCCGCCGGACGCGGCGGAGTGGGACTTCGACGACCGGGACGCGTTCGACCTGTTCCTCCGCAAGCTCGGGGCGGAGATCAACTCGTTGGCCGAGGCGTTCGCCGCCAACCGGGACACGCTCACCGCGGCCCGGGACGCGTACAACGACGCGATCTCCGGCCTGGCCCAGGCGCTCATGCCGATCCTGGTCGCGGTGATCGCCTCGATCGCGCTCCAGTTCTTCCCCGCCACCACCGCGCTGGCGCAGGCCATCGGCATCGTCGGTCTGACCGCCACCGCCGCCGTCCTGGTCCTGGTCTTCGGTGAGATCAGCGCGCTGCTGCACGCGCTGCTGGCCGCCTTCCACACCGACAACCGGTTCACCTTCACTGCGGACTCCCGCCCCGGCTGGGCGCCGACCGGCTCGGACCCGGACATCAAGGACATCAAGATCGACTGGGTGCGGGACGCCAAGTTCTACGGGTGACGGGAGCGACGCATGGAAACCCTGCTCTTCTCGTTGTTGCTGTACGTCCTGCTGACCATCCCGGTCTTCGTGGTCCTGATGCTGTTCGCCGCGCTGACCCGCTCGGCGCGGCTGCGGCGGGCCGCCGAGGTGGTGTCACTGAGCACCTGCGCGGCACTGCTGGTGCTGTCGTTCCAGCGCGCTTTCGAGAAGCCGATGCTGTGGGCCGTGGTGGTGCTGCTGGTCGCGGTGCTGGTCTTCGGCGTGTCGACGATCGTCAAATCCTCGCGCGAGCGGTCGTGACCTCGGCCTCGACCGTCCACCTCGTACTGAGGGCCGCGTATCGCGTCTGTCGACAGTGGGATGTCGGAATACGACCATGGGACAGCAGGGCTGCGCGGGTTGGACATCGTCCGCTACGGTTCGGATGAAGTGTCCGTCGGTGGGGTGTGTACGCCTTGCCGCGGGGGAGGGCGCGGCGGAACCGCCGCCACAAGATGACGGAAGGGTGTGAAGCATGGCGTTCGAGGTCAGTGCAGCGACTCTGCACACCGCCGCGAGTGACGTGCGGTCCACGCGCAGCGACGTCGACGGCGAGCTCAAGAAGCTGTGGAACGTGGTCGACGACCTGGCGATGGCCTGGAAGGGCCAGGCGTCCACGGGCTTCCAGAGCCTGATGACTCGCTGGAACGAGGACACTACGAAGCTGCTGACCGCGATGGACAACATCGCGGACCTGCTCGACAAGTCCGGCACCACGCACCAGGTCAACGACGAAGAGCAGCAGCAGATGCTGGACAAGTTCCACGCTGCTCTCAACCCGTGATCCGCGAAGACAGGCAGAGGAGGAATCGATGAGCATCAAGGTTGATTACGCTGTTCTGGAGAGCAGCAACCAGCAGATGCAGGCCATCTCGCGGACCATCGACGAGAAGCTCGACACGCTGCGGGCGATGCTGACCAAGCTCGAGTGGGAGGGCCAGGACCGGGCCGCCTACCAGCAGCACCAGGCCCAGTGGGATGCCGCCGTGCGGGACATCAACAAGGTCCTGAACGAGATCGGCGGTGCCGTGGGCATCGCGCGCGAGAACTACATGACCACGGAGATGAGCAACTCCAAGGTCTGGGGCAACTGACCCCCGACCGGTCCACAGCGGCTCCGCTCCGGCTCGTGCCGGGCGGAGCCGTCGTGTGTTGTCAGGCGTCCTGCGGGACGTCGCGGCGGCCGGGACGCCACCCGCGCCGCCGTCCGCGTACCAGGATGGGGCGCAACGTCAGCAGGACGCCGGCCAGCAGCGCGCCGACGACAGCGACCCAGATCGCGACGGTGCGCTGCCAGGCCAGCGGGTCGGCCGGCGGCGCCGGTGGCGGCATCGCGCCCAGCGGCGGGTCCTCCCGGGTGCCCAGCAGGCTGGTGACCGCCCGGTACGGGTTGACCATCCCGAAGCCGACCTCGGCGTTGTGCCCGTCGGGCGGGTTGTCGGCGGTACGGGTCAGCCGGTAGGCGACCTCGTCGGCACTGATGTCCGGGTGTGCGGCCCGCACCAGCGCGGCCACCCCGGAGACGTACGCGGTGGCGAAGCTCGTCCCGCCCTGCGGCTCGGCCCGGTAGCCCGATCCCTGCGGAGCGGGCCCGACGATGTTCAGGCCGGGGCCGGCGATGTCCACATAGTCCCCGCTGACCGAGCTGCCGACGTGCCCGCCCTGCTCGTCGATCCCGGCGACGGCGACGACACCGTCGTACGCCGCCGGATAGGCCGGCCGGTCCTCCCGGTTCTCCTGCCGGTTGCCGGCGGAGGCGACGACTACCACGTCCTTGCCGAGCGCGTACTGCACCGCGGACTTCAGCGCCGGGTCGTCGAGCGTGACCAGGGACAGGTTGATCACGTCGGCGTCGTGGTCGACAGCCCAGCGGATCGCCTTGCCGATCTCGGCCGGCACGTCCGGGTCGAAGTTCTCCTTGTTCTCGGCCAGCACCCGCAGCGGCAGGATCTTCGCCTCCGGGGCAATGCCGGTGTAGGGCGAGCCGGTGCCCTCCCGGCCGGCGATGATGCCCGCGACCATGGTGCCGTGGCCGACCAGGTCGCACTGCCCCTTGAGGCGGACGAGCTGGTTGAAGTCCTCACCCGGCAGCACCCGCCCGCGCAGCAGGGGATGGGCGGGCGAGACCCCGGAGTCGATCACCGCGACGGTGACCCCCGCGCCCTTGCCGATCCGCCACGCGGCGGCCGGGTCGAGGCGGCTCAGCGCCCACGGCACCTCGGTGGGCGCGGGGCCGCCGGCCGGGCCGCACTTCGGGGCGGCCTGCGCGGGCGCGGGCACCGCCAGCGCGCCGCCGAGCAGGGCGGTCACCGCCGCTCCGGAGAGGACGGACCTGATCCGGTGTCCGGCCCGGACGCGTCCCGTGGTCGCGCCCGGCCGCAAGCTGTCGCGCACGCGGTGAGATTACCCGCCTCGCCCGCCCGCGCGGGCACACGTGGTGCCGGCCCGGGTCACCTGTCGGCGGCAGCGTCCCCGGCCGACTCGGCGGCGAACAGGGCCAGTAGCGCGCCGACCTGCTGGTCGGCCTCGGCCGGGTGCCGGAAGCGGCCCTTCGGGTTGATCGTGTACTCGTTGCGCCGTCCCACCCGCGTACGACGCAGGTAGCCCCCGGCCTCCAGGTCGGCGACGATGGCCTGGGCCGCCCGCTCGGTCACGCCCACCTCGTCGGCCACGTCCCGCAGCCGGGCGGTGGGGTTGCGCGCGATCGCCAGCAGCACGTGGCCGTGGTTGGTGAGGAAGGTCCAGTTACGGCGGCTCCCGTCCTCAACTGGTGTGGTCGCCATGGTGGTCATGCTATGGCCACGTCCGCCACCTGCCGAATCGGCGCGGTCCGGGGCGGGGCGCCGACGGGAAAGTATGAAATGCGTATCACGAATCTTGACGTGCCCCCAGGTGCGTGTGACCGTGGGTCGCGAGGCCGTTCGGCCTGGTGGTTCCCCAGGTAGACGAGGTGAGGGACATGACGCCGAGCACCCCGGAGCAGGCACTGACCGAACTGCGTGCCGGTAATCACCGGTTCGTCACGGGCGCCCCGCAGCATCCGAATCAGGACGCCGGGCACCGGGCGGCTGTGGCCGACGGCCAGCACCCGTTCGCGGTGATCGTCGGCTGCTCCGACTCGCGGCTCGCCGCCGAGATCATCTTCGACCGCGGTCTCGGTGACCTCTTCGTGGTACGTACCGCCGGGCACACCGCCGGGCCGGAGGTGCTCGGCAGCGTCGAGTACGCCGTCACCGTGCTCGGCACCCCGCTCGTGGTGGTGCTCGGGCACGACTCCTGCGGCGCGGTCCAGGCCGCCCGGGAGGGGGTCCGGACCGGCGCCGCCCCGGCCGGGCACCTGGGCGCTGTGGTGGACGCGGTCTCGCCGAGCCTGCTGCGCGCCGCCCGCCAGGGGGTCGAGGACCTCGACGGCATCATCGACGTCCACATCGCGCAGACCGTGGAGACGCTGCTGGCCCGGTCCGCCGTGCTGGCCGAGCGGGTGGCCGCCGGGCGGTGCACGGTGGTGGGCATGTCGTACCGGCTCGCCGGTGGCGAGGTGCGGACCGTGGCGCAGGCCCCGGCCCCGCTGCCCGCCCCGGCCGCGCCCGCCGACCCGGCGCTGGCGAGCTGACCCGTACGGACGAGAAAAGGGGCCGCCCGAGGGCGGCCCCTTTTCGTGGTGTCCGGGTCAGAGCATCGACATGTGGACGTGGTCGGTGTGGTTCGAGGGTCCGCTGTACGAACTCCAGCCGGTGGCCGGGAACCAGATCTGCCGGTTCCAGATGACGTAGTAGATGCCCAGCCGGTCGGCGTTGCGGATGAGGAAGGCGGCCACCTCGTTGCCGTACCGGCGGGTGTCGTTGTTGTGCCAGGGCGCGAAGCCGCTGTTCTGGAGCGACCAGTCGCACGCCTTGCCCTTGGGGTGCTCCCACGGCCCGCCGGGCCGGTAGCAGCCCACGAAGCGCTTGAAGCCCGCGCGCCGGACCTCCTTGTACGCGTGCAGCGTGCGCGGCGTGACGCAGCCCGAGGTGGTCGGGTCGTCCTCGCTGCACGACTCCGCCTTCCACCCGCCGTCGGCGGTGCGGCCGGGGCCGATCTTGGCGACCGGTGAGGTGGCGGAGACCAGGCCGCCGGTGAAGCCGAGACCGCCGACGAGCTTCAGCGCGCGCTCGGCCTGCACCTTCTCGCGCTCCATCGCGTTCTTCTGCTTCTCCTGCTCGCGCACCTCGGCGTCGAGCGCGATCTTGGCCTGCTCGGCGCGGGTCTTGACCGCGTTGATGGCTGCCAGGCGCTGCGCGTTGAGGAGGTTCAGCTCGTCCAGGGCGTTGACCCGGCGGACGAACGAGTCGGGTGAGTTGCTCTCCAGCAGCATCGCCATCGCGCCCATCCGGCCGGTCCGGTAGGACTGGGCAGCGAGCTGGTTGACCTGCGGGCTGAGCGCTTCGAGCTCGGCCTGTGCCGTCTTCACCTCGGCCGCCAGCCGCCGCTGGCGGTCCTGGGACTTGGCGAGCTTCGCCTTGGCCTGGAGGAAGGCCCGGTTGGCGGCGTCGATCGCCTCGGTGATGAGCGGCGGTTCGCCGTCCTCCTCGTGTCCCGAGGGGTTGCCGGGGGCCGCCGCGGTGGGGGCCGCGGTCGCCGGGGTCGGCCCGGCCAGCACGGCCAGCGAGGCCAGCACGGCCACCACGGGTGTCAGCCAGCGGCGCAGGGGTGCCGTCACAGTGTTCCCTTCCGTCGGCCGCCGACCGGGTTAGCTGACGGGTTCGGGACGGAAGTGGCCCCTACCGCTGTCGCGGATTCACCCCATGTACCTGGTTCCCCGGTTCGCCCGCAGGCGATTGGGCGGCGGCACCGCTGGCGCCGGTGCGCGCCTTCGGCGGTGACCGGCAGCGAGGTTACCTGACAGCACTCCTGAGGATCTACGTCCGGAAGCCGACCATTAGCGAGATTTCGCCGTGGCGCACCGTGACCAGCGTCGCGTTTGAAATCGATGGTCACGCTGCGGAGTGTCACCATGCGGCCTCCGTACTCTTCCCGCCGCCCAGGGCCTCCAGCGCGTCGTCGCGTCCGGCCGGCGGCCGGGCCGCGGGTGGCGCCGGCTCCGCGCCGCGCGAGCGCCGCCCGGCGGTGGTCACGATCGCGGCCAGTCCGGTCGTCAGCGGTACGGCGGCGATCAGGCCGAGCGTCGCCACCGCGCTGCGGACGATCTCCTGGGCGAGGAACTCGCTGGTGAGGATCTCACTCACCGGGCGGGAGTCGGCAACCAGGAGGAGCAGCAGCGGCAGCGAGGCGCCCGCGTACGCCAGCACGATGGTGTTGACGGTGGATGCGATGTGGGCCCGGCCGACCCGGGTCGCCGCCCGGTAGAGCTGCCGCCGGGACAGTCCGGGGTTGGCGTGCGCCAGTTCGGTGACGGTGGCCGCCTGGGTGACTGTGACGTCGTCCAGCACGCCCAGCGAGCCGATGATGATGCCGGCCAGCAGCAGCCCGTGCAGGTCCACGTCGCCCTGGAACATGGACAGCGTGGTGGCGTCCTCGCTGCCGAAGCCGGTCAGGTGGGTGGCGGACGTGGCGAGCAGGCCGAGCACGCCGGTGACCACCAGGCTGCCGAGCGTGCCGAGCACCGCGACCGACGTCTGCGCGGTGATCCCGTGGGTCAGGTAGAGCACCACGAACATGATCAACGCGGCGCCCACGATCGCGACCAGCAGCGGCGGCTGGCCGGCGCCGATGCCCGGCAGCACGAAGCCGAGGAGGATGGCGAAGCTGGCCACCAGGCCGCCGAGCGCGGCGAGCCCGCGCCACCGGCCGAACGCCACGATCGCGGCGGCGAACAGCACCATCAGCCAGATCAGCGGCGTGCCGCGCTGGTGCTCGGCGATGTTGTAGGACTTCACCGCCGGGTCGGCCGGGTCGGTCAGCTCGACCAGGACGACCTCGTCGCCGACCGCGACCCGGGGTGCGCCCGGCCCGGCCGGGATCGGCGTCTCGACCTGCCGGCCCGCGTCCGGGCCCTGCTCGGCGGTGACCGTCACCGTGCCGCAGGGGCCACCCCCGCCCTCCGGGGCCTCCGGGGTCGGTGGGCAGGGCTCGGTGACCACCCGGGTCACGGTGCCGTGGTAGCGGGGGACGTCAGCGCCGCCGACCGGCTCCCGGTCCTGCCCGGGCCAGAGCACCAGCGCCGCGATCACTGTGAGCGCGAACAGCGGCACCACCACGGCGACGAGCAGCCGTCGTACGCCCGGCGGCGCGGCGGGTGCGGGGCGGGTGTGGTCGGCACCCATGGCGTCTCTCCCAACGGTCGCGGCGACGCCTGGTCCGCCGGACCGGTCTGGTCACCGGCCGGCGCGGACGTGTCGACCACGTCCGGGTCGTCGCCCGGCCATGGTAGGCAGCCCGGCCGGCCGCTCCCGGGCGGCGCGACCGGTGACGCGCGCCCCGCTCGGGTCAGGCCAGGCCCGCCCGGCGCCGCCGGTACTCGTCCTCGTCGATCTCGCCGCGGGCGTACCGCTCGTCCAGGATGCGCCGGGCCGTCGTCGGGCCCAGGTACTGCGGGTCGGTCCACCGCACGGCCGCCCAGACGAGCCCCGCCAGCACCCCGAGCACCAGCAGAGACCAGATCCACATCCAGCCCATCATCGGGCTCTGCCACATCATCGGGCCGCCCTCCGTCCGTCGCCGCGGGTCCGCCGGTCCGGCCTGCCCGCCACTTCGACGGTACGTCCGCCCGGGCGCGTCGGCACGGGTCGATGTGCCCTGGTCCCGAGGGCCGGAGGTCCCCGCTCAGCCGCGCTTCATCAGGCGCCCGACGGCGGCCATCATCTCGGTCGCCATCTCGTCGGCCCGGCCCTCGGCGGCGCCCTCGTGCATGCAGTGCCGGGCGTGGCCGTCGAGCAGGCCCAGGCCGACCTTGTCCAGCGCCGCCTGGATGGCCGAGATCTGGGTCAGCACGTCGATGCAGTAACGGTCGTCCTCGACCATCTTCTCGATGCCACGGACCTGGCCCTCGATCCGGCGGAGCCGGGCGAGGAGTTGGTCCTTGCTGGCGGTGTAGCCCCGGGTCGGGCTGGACGGCGCGGTCATGAAACCGAGGATAGCGTACCCCTCGGGGGTATGCTAACGTTCGGGACGTACCCCTGGGGGGTATCAGATCGGAGGGCGAGATGGAGACCACCTACCAGGTGAACGGCATGACCTGCGGGCACTGCGTCAACTCGGTGAGCACCGAGCTGAGCGCACTTCCGGGCGTCACCGACGTCCAGGTCGACCTGGCCGGCGGCCGGGTCACCGTCACCAGTCAGAACCCGCTGGACGTGGACGCGGTCCGCGCGGCGGTCGACGAGGCCGGTTACGACCTCGTCGGTGCGTGACGGGTCCGGCGGACCCGCGACAACCGAGGAGACACCATGAACACGGCGACGAAGCTCAGCGGCTTCGCGCTCGGCCTCGTGGCGGTGTTCGGCGCGGCGTACGGGATCGGCAACCTGGCCGATCCCGTCGCCCCGGCCGCCGAGACCCGACACGACGACACCGACAGCGACCACGGGGCCGGCGACACCGGCCACGGTGACGAGAGCCAGGCGGGCGGCGCCTCCGCGCACCTGCCCGGCGGGCTGCTCGTCTCCGAGCGCGGCTACACGTTCCAGCCCGCCGGCGCCCCGGCCGGGCAGTTCGCCTTCCGGATCACCGGCCCGGACGGCGCGCCGGTCACCCGCTTCGAGGTGGCCCACGACAAGCGCATGCACCTGATCGTCGCCCGCCGGGACCTCTCCGGGTTCCGGCACGTCCACCCGGAGATGGCCGGCGACGGCACCTGGCGGGTGCCCTCACCGCTCGGCGGCCCCGGCGTCTGGCGGGCGTTCGCCGACTTCACCCCCGAAGGCGGCGAGCCGCTGACGCTCGGCCTGGACGTCACGGTCCCCGGCGAGCTGACCGCCCGGCCGCTGCCGGCGCCGGCGACCAGCACCACCGTCGACGGCTACACGGTCACCCTGACCGGCACGCCGGAGCCGGGCCGCACCAGCCGGCTCACGCTCTCCGTCAGCCGTGACGGGCGGCCGGTCACCGACCTCGCGCCCTACCTCGGTGCGTACGGGCACCTGGTGGCGCTGCGGCAGGGCGACCTGGCGTACCTGCACGTGCACCCGGAGGGCACGCCCGGCGACGGGCGGACACCTGCCGGTCCGGCGATCACGTTCGCCGCCGAGGTGCCCTCGGCCGGGGCGTACCGTCTCTACCTGGACTTCCGGCACGGCGACGCGGTGCACACCGCCGAGTTCACCGTCCTGGCCGGCGACCGGACCGCGCCGGTGCCCACCGCGCCGGCCCCCACCACCGCACCGACCCCGGACGCCGGACACGGCACCCCGGGTCACGGGCACAGTTGAGCGCCGGAGGTGCCGCGATGACTGCCACGGGAAAGGCGCTGCCCACCGCGCCGAACCTGATCGAACTGGCGATCGGCGGGATGACCTGCGCGTCCTGCGCCGCCCGGATCGAGAAGAAGCTCAACCGGATGGACGGCGTCGAGGCGACTGTGAACTACGCCACCGAGAAGGCCACCGTCCGGTACGCCGACGACATCGCGCCGGCCGACCTGATCGCCACCGTCGAGAAGACCGGCTACACCGCTGTGGTGCCGCCGCCGCCCGAGCAGGCGGAGGCGGCAGCGGCCGGGGAGCCGGTGGACGAACTGCGCACCGCGCGTACCCGGCTCTGGGTCTCCGCCGTGCTCACCCTGCCGGTGATCGTGCTCGCCATGGTTCCGGCCTGGCAGTTCGACTACTGGCAGTGGGCCTCGCTCACCCTGGCCGCCCCGGTGGTGGTCTGGGGCGGGCTGCCGTTCCACCGCGCCGCGCTGATCAACCTGCGGCACGGCGCGGCGACCATGGACACGCTCGTCTCGCTCGGCACGCTGGCCGCGTTCGGCTGGTCGCTCTGGGCGCTGTTCCTCGGCGACGCCGGCATGCCCGGGATGAAGCACCCGTTCAGCCTCGACATCACCCGCGGCGACGGTGCCGGCAACATCTACCTGGAGGCCGCCGCCGGGGTGACCGTGTTCATCCTGGCCGGGCGGTACTTCGAGGCGCGCTCCAAGCGCACCGCCGGGTCGGCGCTGCGCGCCCTGCTCGAACTCGGCGCCAAGGACGTGGCGGTGCTGCGCGACGGGCAGGAGACCCGGATCCCGGTCGGCCGGCTCGCGGTCGGGGACCGGTTCGTGGTCCGGCCCGGCGAGAAGATCGCCACGGACGGTGTGGTCGAGGAGGGTACGTCCGCAGTCGACGCCAGCATGCTCACCGGCGAGTCGGTGCCGGTCGAGGTGGGCCAGGGCGACGCCGTGGTCGGTGCCACGGTGAACGCGGGCGGCCGGCTGGTGGTCCGTGCCACCCGGGTCGGCGGGGACACCCAGCTCGCCCAGATGGCGCGACTCGTGGAGCAGGCACAGACCGGCAAGGCGGCGGTGCAGCGGCTCGCCGACCGGATCTCCGGCGTCTTCGTGCCGATCGTGATCGCGCTGGCCGCCGGCACGCTCGGCTGGTGGCTCGGCACCGGCTCCGGGCCGACCGCCGCGTTCACCGCCGCGGTGGCCGTCCTGATCATCGCCTGCCCGTGCGCGCTCGGCCTGGCCACCCCGACCGCGCTGCTCGTCGGCACCGGGCGCGGCGCGCAGCTCGGCGTGCTGATCAAGGGGCCGGAGGTGCTGGAGTCCACCCGCCGGGTCGACACAGTGGTGCTGGACAAGACCGGCACCGTCACCACCGGCCGGATGGCGCTGGCCGAGGTGCTGCCCGCCGACGGCGAGGACGCCGACGAACTGCTCCGGGTGGCCGGCGCGCTGGAGGCCGCCTCCGAGCACCCGATCGCGCGGGCCGTCGCCGAGGCCGCGGCCGAGGCCGGACCGCTGCCTCCGGTCGGCGAGTTCGCCAACGCCGAAGGGCTGGGCGTGACCGGCACCGTCGACGGCCGGACCGTGGTGGTCGGCCGGGCCCGGCTGCTGCGGGAGCGGGGTCTCGACGTACCCGAGGAGGTCGAGCGGGCCGCGACCGGCGCGGAGGCCGCCGGGCGGACGGCGATCCTGGCCGGCTGGGACGGGCGGGCCCGGGGCGTGCTCGCGGTGGCCGACGCGGTGAAGCCGACCAGCCGGGCTGCTGTCGCGCGGCTGCGTGAGCTGGGCCTGAAGCCGGTGCTGCTCACCGGCGACAACACCACTGTGGCGAAGGCGGTGGCGGCCGAGGTCGGCATCGACGAGGTGATCGCGGAGGTGCTGCCCGCCGACAAGGTCGACGTGGTCGAGCGGCTCCAGCGGGAGGGCCGCGTGGTCGCCATGGTCGGCGACGGGGTGAACGACGCCGCCGCGCTGGCCCGGGCCGATCTCGGGCTGGCCATGGGCACCGGCACGGACGCGGCCATCGAGGCGGCCGACCTGACGCTGGTCCGGGGCGACCTGATGGCCGCCGCGGACGCCATCCGGCTCTCCCGGCGGACGCTGGCGATCATCAAGGGCAACCTGTTCTGGGCGTTCGCCTACAACGTCGCGGCGCTGCCGCTGGCGGCGGCCGGACTGCTCAACCCGATGCTCGCCGGGGCGGCCATGGCGTTCTCGTCGGTGTTCGTGGTGGGCAACAGCCTGCGGCTGCGGAGCTTCCGCCCGATCGGGTGAGGGGATTGAGCCGACGGCCGACGGGGTAACCAGTTGTCGTCAGGCAACCGCATCAGTGGAGGTCATCATGGGTCTGGACGACAAGATCGACAACGCTTCCCAGGACACCGCGGGCAAGGTCAAGGAGGGCGTCGGCCGGGCGACCGACAACGAGCGCCTCGAGGCCGAGGGCCGCAACGACCAGGCGGGCGCCAAGCTCAAGCAGGCCGGCGAGAAGATCAAGGACGCCTTCAAGAGCTGAGTACGCGACGCACACACACCACCGGGTCGGCCCGCGGGCCGACCCGGAGTGCTGTGTACGGACGGTGACGATCCCGAGTGGCGGATGCCACCGTCCACATCGATCCGGCGGGACCACCGGGATCGGCTCCGGTGCATAGGATGCGAGGCGACCTCGAATGCGGAGGAGCTCCTCGATGGCCGATCCCGCCGACCCGTCCGGCTTCGGCCGGGTGCTGTCCGAAACCATGGCCGCGCTCCAGCGGCAGACCGATGCGGGCGAGCAGGTGGCACCGCCGGAAGGCGTCGGTGAGGCCGCAGACGGCCTGATCCGGGTCACCGCCGGCCCACCCGGACAGGTCACCGGGCTGACGCTCGACCCCCGTGTGATGCGGATGGCCAGCGAGGCCCTCGCCGAGGAGATCGAAGCTGCGGTCAACGCCGCGCTCGCCGACCTGCGGGAGCAGGCCGCCACCGCCCCCGGCGAGGTCGACCTGGGCTCGCTCGGTGAGCAACTGCGCCGCATCCAGGCCGACGCGGGGCGCCAGTTCACCATGTTCACCGACGCTCTGATGCAGGCCCAGGACCGGCTCGCCCGCCAGGACGGGCGCTGATGCCGGTCGAGGTCGATCCGGAGCGGCTGGGTGCCTCCGGGTCGGCGCTGGACGGCGTCGCCACCCGGTTCGGTGCGGCGTTGACCGCCTTCCGGGCCGAGCTGGCCGGCTTCGGCCGTCCCTGGGGGGCCGACGACATCGGCTCACTGATCGGCGCCGCCCACGACGAGGTCTCCGCGTTCGCGTTCGAGTGCTTCGACAGCGCGCTCGACGAGATCGCCGCCGCCGGCGCCGACCTCGGCAGGATGGCCGTCCGCTACGCCGAGACCGAGGCGGCCATCACCCGCAACCTCGACGGCCTGCGGCGGAAGCTGGGAGGCTGAGCATGGGCATGGAGCTACCCGGCGAGCTGCGGTCGCTGCTCGGCGTCCTCGGCTACACCTGGCCCGAGGCGGACGAGACCAAACTCTTCGAGATGGGCAACGCCTGGATCGGGTTCTCCGGCACCCTCTCCGGCGTGGTCACCGAGGCGAACACCGGCGCCGCGACGGTCTGGACCCAGCACACCGGCCAGGACATCACCGCGTTCCAGAGCTGGTGGAACAAGGAGGACAGCCCGGCCGACAGCCTGCGCGACGGTGTCACCGCCGCCGTCCTGACCGGGACCGGCCTGATCATCTGCGGCGCGATCGTGCTCGCCCTCAAGGTCGCCGTCATCGTGCAACTGGTCGTCCTGGCCATCCAGATCGCCCAGGCGATCGCCACCGCGGCTGTCACCTTCGGTGCCTCGCTGCTGGAGATACCGATCTTCCATGCGCTGGCCCGGACCATCGTCGGCAACCTCGTCCAGGAAGCCCTCTGGAAACTCGTCGACGGGTGAGGTGACATGGGCGGGGGTAGAGCAGGCGGCCGGTTGATGCGCGCCGCCTTGCGCTTTCTCAAGCGGACGAAGACGCGTAACCGGCCCGACCGGATGAACCCGCACTTCACCGAGCACGTGATGGGCGGCCACGTGAAGCCGGGCATGCCCAAGGGGTCGGGCTACCACTACCGGCCCGGCGGTGAGGACTTCCCCGGTCGCCGGCTTCAGCCCGGCAGTGTCGTCAAGGATCCCAAGACCGGGGCCTACACCGCCAAACCGGAGTTCTTCGATCCGACGCTGAACCCGCCGCACGGGGCCTGGAAGCCGAAGAAGGGCAACGGCGGGGAAAGCTCGTTCTTCCCCGACGACTGGACGCCGGCCCAGGTCGACAACGCCATCACCGGCGCCTTCCAGAATGCGAAGCCGGTGCCCGGCACCAGCATGTGGCGTGGCACTCACAAGGGCTTGGTGATCGAGGGTTTCTACAATGGCTCGGGCGGCTTCACCCACGGATGGCCGGTCGTCATCCCATGATCCAGAGGACTTCCGTTGGCGTTCATCAGTTTCTCCGTCGATGAGTACCGGCTCCCGCTGTTCAACGTGACCGATCAGCGCTATCGGGCTCTCGGCGCGTGGCTGATCACCGACGTCTCCGTCTCCTACTCGGCCTGCCTGGACGCCCTGCAGATGATCGACGACGTGGCGAACGGCCGTCCGCTCGACGAGGGGTGGGACAGCGACAAGTACGAGGTCAGTTTCGCCCCCACCGGCGTCGAGTTCGTCAACGAGTGGGTCGCGGACGAGCGGGGCCGCTACTCGCTGGACGAGACCCGCGAGGCGGTCGAGTCCTACTGGCGGTTCCTGGCCGGCCGCCCGGAGAATCGCGAACTGATCCGCGAATACCGGCCCGACCTGCCGCGATGGCAGGCGGAACTGCTCCAGTGGGAGGAGCGGTGGGGCCGGCCGCATCCGTACCGGGGACGGTTGTTCTGATCCGCGCCGGTCAGCCCGGCCGGTCTCCGCTGTCGCCGGCCAGGCGCGCGGCGCGTACCTCCAGATAACGCCGCTCCGGCAGGCTCGTGGTGGCCCGTGCGGCTGCCAGGTACGCGGCCCGGGCCTCCGTACGGTCACCGGCCATGTCGAGCAGATGCGCGCGGACGGCGGCGAGCCGGTGGTGGCCCGCGGTCCGGTCGTCGGCGTCGAGCGTGGCCAGCAGCGACAGCCCGGCACGCGGGCCGTCCACCATGGCCACGGCGACGGCCTGGTTGAGCGTGACCATCGGGTTCGGCGCGACCCGCGCGAGCACCCGGTAGAGCGCGACGATCTGCCGCCAGTCGGTGTCCTCGGCGGCGGGCGCCTCCGCGTGGACCGCGGCGATGGCCGCCTGCACCTGGTACGGTCCCGGCGCCGACCAGGTGAGCGCCTCGGTCACCAGCGCCACCCCCTCCGCGACGGCGTCCCGGTCCCATCGGCTGCGGTCCTGCTCCGCCAGCGGCACCAGCTCACCGTCCGGCCCGGTACGGGCGGCCCGGTGCGCGTCGGTGAGCAGCATCAGCGCCAGCAACCCGGCCACCTCGCCGTCGTCCGGGAGCAGCCGGCGCAGCTCCCGGGTCAGCCGGATCGCCTCTCCGGTCAGCTCGGCCCGGTGCAGCGCCTCGCCGCTGGACGCGGTGTAACCCTCGTTGAAGACCAGGTAGAGCACCCGCAGCACGGCAGCGAGCCGTTCGTCCCGGTCCGCCGGGGACGGCAGCGTGAAACGCGCGCCGGACGCCTCGATCCGCTGCTTCGCCCTGCGGATCCGCTGGCTCATCGTCGCCTCCGGCACCAGGTACGCGCGGGCGATCTCGGCGGTGCTCAACCCGCCCACGGCACGCAGCGTGAGCGCCACCTGCCCGCTGACCGGCAACGCCGGATGGCAGCAGAGGAGCAGCAGCCGCAGCGTGTCGTCCCCGCTGGGCGGATCCTCGTCGGCGGGCGGGGCGACAGTCGCGTACGCGGGCTGCCGGACCGCCACCGCCACCTCGCGTTCCCGGCGGGCGTGCTCGCTGCGCCACTCGTCGGTGAGCCGCCGGGTGGCGACTGTGACCAGCCAGGAGCGGGGACGGTCCGGCAAGCCCTGTTCCGGCCACTGCACGGCGGCGGCGAGCAGCGCCTCCTGCACGGCGTCCTCGCAGGCGTAGAACTGGCCGTGGCGGCGGACGAGCACGCCGAGGACCTGCGGCGCGAGCGTACGCAGCAGGTCCTCGACCACAGTTGCTGTCACATCTCCGTCCCGGCCTGTTCCATCACCGCGCGCACCTCCAGTACGCCGAAACCGTGCCGTACGTCAGGCCAGCGCGCGGCGATCTCGGCGGCCCGCTCCGGGGTCTCGCAGTCGACAGTCAGGTAGCCGGCGAACTGCTCCTTGCTCTCCATGAACGGCCCGTCGGTGACCTCGACGCCGCCACCGGCGGCCGGACGGGCCGTACGGGTCTGCGAGGGGTGAGCGAGCGCCTCGCCGCCGACCAGCTCGCCGGACTCGGTCAGCTCCTTCATGATCTCGTCGACCTCACCGAAGACGGCTGTGCGTTCCGCCTCGGACAGCTCCTCCACGAAGCCGGGCCGGTTCCAGATCAGCAGCATGTACTTCACGGTGCACTCCTCGGGTGCGGGCCACCGGCGGTGGCGCCTCGCAGACGGGTCGGAGCCGGTCCGCCCGATCCGACATCATCCCCCGGGAGAGGTCAGCGGCCCCCGCGCAGCGGACGGCGTGCCGGGCGGCCCGGGTCGAGCGAGGCCCGGTCGGCGGCGCTGGTGCCGGAGACCCAGCCCTGCTCGTCACGCACCTGGAGGCGGTGCCGGGTGGTGCCCGGAAAGAGCTGGTCGACGCGTTCCCGGACGGCATCCGAGCGGGCCGCGAGCACCGGCAGCAGCCGGTCGTCGTCGAGTTCCTCGGCCGCCGCCGCGCTCGCCTCCCGCAGCCGGTCGCCGATGCGCAGCGCGAACGCGTTGAGGAACGACTCGTCGTAGCCCTTGGTGCGCCGCCCGCCGGCCCTGCCGCGCTCGCCCCGGCCGCGCAGCATCGCGGCGGTGGCCTGCACGAGCAGCGAGGTGTGCAGCAGCTCGACAGCCGCCAGGTCGGCCGGGAAACCGAGCACTGTGGCGAAGCCCAGGTCGTCGGACCAGACCGACTCGCACCGGTTCGCCGCCGCCACCTCCTGGATCAGCAGTGCCTTCGCGGCCGCGTACGGGGCGTCGACGCCGATCCGCACGCCGCCCGGGCCGCCGGACCGCTCGGCCCCGGCGTCGAGCAGCGCCGCGTCGATGCTGTGCCGGGCCATCAGCTCCTGCGCCTTCGCGGTGAACGCCTCCGCCTCGGCCGGGTAGCCGGTCGACTCGGCCTTCGCCAGCAGTGCGCGTACCCGGTCGAGCATCCGGGAACCGCTCGGTGTCGCGGCGGCCAGGGCGGTACCGGCCGAGCCGGGCGGCGGCCGGAGCGCCGCGACCGGCGGAAGCCCCGCCACCAGGACGGCCGCGTCGACCGCGTCCCGCAGCGCGGTGATCCGGTCCCCGTCGGCGCGCCGGTCCAGCCAGCCCGCGTCGTCGTCCCAGCGGGCGCCCGTGTCGGTGAGCTGGTCGTCGAACCAGGCCGGTACCGGCGCGGGCAGGGTGCGCCGCTGCGCGGCCATGACGTCGCGCAGCAGCCGGGCGCCGCGCGGCGTGAGCCGCCGGGTGGCGAGCCGGTCCAGGTCGGCGGGCTGCCAGCCCCGCGGCCAGAGCCGGCCCACGTCGCGCGTGAGCCGGGCGAGCAGCGCCGCGTCCACCGCCGCGCCGTCGGCCACGACGAGCCCGTCGAGGGCTCGCTCGGCTTCGCGTACGTCGGTGCCGCGCGCGGTCGCGACGGCGGCGTCGAGCAGTCGCTCGGCTGGTGACACGGGTGGCTCTCCCTGGACTCCGACAGGCGGCAGGTCGCCCACCCCGGCACCGACGGTACCCGGCCCGCCCGTTCAACCGTCCGGGCCCGGCGTCCGTACTCCTGCCCGGAGCGGGGCGGCGCGACGGACGGAGATCGACGTGGGCGGGCACGAGCGGGGGCTGCACCGGCGGCGGAGATCGCGATCAGGGCGGTTCCTGGCGGTGGTCCTGGTCGGGGCCGTGCTCGCCGCCGGCGGGTACGCCGCGCGGCACCCGGACCTGCTGGACCGCATCGAGGTGCGCGGGACCGTGCCGGCGGCGGCACCGAGCGCGCCCCCAGCGGGCGCCCGCGCCACGCCGACGCCGGTCCCGGCGGCCGGCCGGGTGGCGCCCGGCATCGGCTACCCGGCCCGGGGTGACGGCACGTTCCGCACCGCCGACACGGTCGGCGCGGTCGCCGGCCGCTCCGGTGAGCTGCTGCGCTACCGGGTCGCGGTGGAGGACGGCATCCGCAACGTGGACGTGGAGCGGTTCGCCCGGGACGTCGCCGCCACCCTCGCCGACCGGCGCGGCTGGACCGGCGACGGCCGGTGGCGGCTGCAACGGGTGGGCCGCGACGACCCGGCCGACTTCACAGTGCTGCTCACCACGCCTGTCACCCGGGGGCGGCTCTGCGGCGACCCGAGCGACCGCTACACGTCCTGCCGCAACGGCGACCAGGTGGTGATCAACGTGGCCCGCTGGGTGTACGGGGTGCCGCACGTGACCGATCTCTCTCGCTACCGGCAGTACCTGCTCAACCACGAGGTCGGCCACCGGCTGGGCCGCGGGCACGAGCGCTGCCCCCGGGCCGGCGGCCCGGCGCCGGTCATGGTGCAGCAGACGCTCGGCCTGCACGGCTGCACCCCGAACCCGTGGCCGCTGGTGGGCGGCGAACCGCTGGCCGGGCCGTCCGGCCAGTACGACGACCCGATCCCGGCCGGGGACCGCTGAGCGGCCGGTCGGCCGGGTCGTCACCGGGAGAACGAGGCCCAGATGTTCTTGGTCTTCTCGGTGCCGTACCAGCCGACGTCGAGCGAGACCGACTGGGCCAGGAACAGCCCTCGCCCGCCCGAGTCCATCGGGTGGATGTCGGTCAGCTCCGGCACCGAACTGACGTCGTGGTCGGCCACGTCGAGCAGGAACCGGTCGTCGGTGGCGAGCAGCGTGATGATGGTGGGCGGGCGACCGTGCCGCAGCGCGTTGCTGGCCAGCTCGGTGGCGACCAGCACGACCAGGTGCGGCACCTCGTCGAGGTCCGCACCCTGCACCAGGCCGTGCCGGTTCAGCGCGTCGCGTAGGGAGGCGCGCAGGCCGCGCAGATCCTCGGGACTGTCCAGCACCCACTGCTCCAGCTCTGTGGCCTGCGGCGGCGGCGGCGAGGTGCGCAACTGTCCCATGATCTGTCTTTACCCTGCGTAGCCGTTCGCTAAGCAGGTCAGCGCCGCAGCAGTGCGAACACGCCCCACCCCAGATACTCGCGCTGGAAACGGACGTACCGCACCGGGTCCTCGGTCAGCTCCCGCCGCAGCTCCGGGGCCAGTTCGTCGTCCGGATTGGCGTCCAGCCAGCGGCGCAGGTTCAGCCAGTGCGAGGCGGTGTACCGGTCCCAGCTGTCCTGGTCGGCGAGGACCATCTCGACCAGGTCCCAGCCGCACTCTCCGAACGACTCGACCAGGCCGGGCAGATCCTTGAACTCGGCGCGGGACCGGGCGTGCGAGCCGGTGACTGCCTCGTCGTCGGGCGGGTCACGCCGCCAGTAGGGCTCGCCGACGATCGCCATGCCGCCCGGCCGCAGCGCCCGGTCGAGCAGTTCCAGCGTCCCGGGCACCCCGCCGCCGATCCAGGTCGCGCCGACGCAGGCGGCCACGTCGACCGGCCGCTCCGGGGTGTACGCCGCGGCGTCGCCGTGCACGAAACGTACCCGGCCGGCCATGCCGAGTTCGGCGGCGCGCTGCCGGGCGGCGGCGGTGAAGGCGGTGCTGATGTCGACCCCGGTGCCGGTGATCCCGTGGTCACGGGCCCAGGTGCAGAGCAATTCGCCCTTTCCGCTGCACAGGTCGAGCAGCTCGTCGCCGGGCCGCAGCCGGATCGCCCGGCCCAGCGTGGCCAGCTTGACGTCGTCGAACGGGTTGAGGATGCGCAGCTCGCCTTCGCGAATGGTGAACTGGCGCGGCAGGTCCGGTGAGGTCATTCGTGGAGGGTGCGCCGCCCGGTCACGCGGAGCAACGGAATTCCGGTCTGGGCCGGTCCGGGTCTCCTGAGGTACGGTCACCGCATGGTGGTCGAGGAACACTGGTGGAACGGCGTCAGCAACCCTCGCGGACGGCGCGACGTCTACATCCGTACCGACGGAAGCCAGTGGCAGGTCCAGGCGCAGATCGGCGGGGCGAGCGGCCGGTCCCGGATCCAGCAGTGCCCGAGCCGCGGCTCGGCGACGATCCTGGCCGGGGCGTGGCGCGCGAGCGGTTCCGGCTGGCGCGAGATGCCGCGCTGACCTCACGCTCAGTCACGAGGCCCGTGCACCGCGCGATCGACGAGTGACTCGGCGACCTCACGCAGCTTGCGGTTGGAGTCCTGGGACACCCGGGCCAGGATGGCGAACGCCTCGTCGGCCGAGCAGCGCCGCTGCCCCATGATGATGCCCTTCGCCTGCTCGATCACGGCCCGGCTCTGCATCGCCTCCTGCATCTGCTGCGCCAGCGTCGCCGTGCTCTCGTAGAGGTGGACGTTGGCGAGCGCGATGGCGGCGTACCCGGCCAGCGTCTGCGCCAGCTCGACCTGGCGGTCCAGGACGCCGGGCGATGCGCCGTAGATGTTCAGCGCGCCGACCATCGCCTCCTGGATGGGCAGGCCGATCGACAGCGAACTGGCCGCGCCCGCCGCGTGCGCCCGGGCCGCCCACTCCGGCCAGCGGCTCTCCGCCGCCATGTCCGGCACCAGCATGGCGGTGCCGGTGGTGGCGGCGTCCAGGCACGGGCCGCGGCCCTGCGCGTACTGCCACTCGTCGAGCGTCAGCGCCAGCTCACCGGTGTACGCGGCGGTGTGCGCCTCCGTGCCCTGCACCAGGGTGACCGACACCTCGGCGGTACCGGGCAGGGTGTCCTTGGCGACCTGGGCGATGGTCGACAACACCACGTCGAGGTCGACTTCGTCGTACTTGATCCGGCCGAGTCTGATCAAGGCAGCGGCGAGGTCGGGGTGGGCCTGCGGCATGAGCTGTGACGTCCTTGTGCGAAGCGACGCCGTCGGCCCGGTAGGCCGGGACGGCTGGTGACGGGGATCGGCCCGTGGTGACGGACCAGCATCCCGATTCCGGCATGGATCGGGACCTGCGCCGCTTCTTGACGCTCGTTCGTGACGCCCCCGACGGGACGTCGACTACCGGGACAACTCTACGACCCGGAGCGGGTGGGTACGACGGGACGTGCCGACCCGTCGCCGGCGGCCGGCAACGCGGGCCGATCGACGACCTCGAACGCGGTGAGCGTGCCGGTGACGCCGAGGACGCGCCGGACCACCGGGGAGGGCCGGTGCAGGACCAGCCGCCGCCCGTGCCGGGTGAGCATCCGCTGCGCCAGCACCAGCGCGCTCGTGCCGTACGCGCCGAAGAAGCTGACCTCCGACAGGTCGATCACCACGAGCGGGGCGGACGCCGCGACGGCGGTCTCCACGAGTTCTGTGAGCAGGTGCGCGTTGCTGAGGTCCACCTCGCCGGCCACCGAGATCCATGTCATGTCCACGCCTGCGTCGCAGCTCAGCCACATGATCGGCTCGTCCCGGCGGAACGCCCCGGACGCCGTGGGGACGTCATGACAGCCGAAGACCGGCCGTTCGTCCGACATGTCACCTCCGACCTCACCGATTGAGGAAGCCCGCGGCGAGCACGCCGCGAGCAGGGAGGGCACATGTCTTGACCCGTACCCGACGATACGTCGACCGGGTGGACATCGCAGCGTGGGAGGCGTTCGGACCCGCCCGTGCCGGGTACCGTCAGCGGAACGACAGACGCCGATGACCCCGCCAGGACAGGACACGAGGATGGAATCCGCCAGCATGGAACCCGCCGACGCCCTCGCGGAGCTGAGCCGGATCCGGCTCGACGAGGTGGCGCTCGACGACGTCCTGGCACGTGTCGCCGAACTGGCGAACCGGGCGGTCCCGGGCAGCGCGCACGTGTCCGTCTCCCTGGTGCAGGCGGGCGCGAACCGGGCCATCGCCTACACCAGCGACCTGGCCCGCAGCCTCGACGAGTGGCAGTACGCGCACGACGACGGCCCCTGCCTGGACGCCTCGATGAGCGCGGTGAGCATCTGCCTGCCCGATCTGGCCGACGAGCCGCGCTGGCCGGGCTGGGCCGCACGGGCCCGGGCGGCGGGAGTCCAGAGCTCGCTGTCGATCGGGTTGCCGATCCAGGAGGCGGTCACCGGGGCACTGAACATCCACGGCGGCGTGCCGCGCGCGTTCGACAAGTCGTCGATCGAGCTGGCGGAGGAGTTCGCGGCGTACGCGGCGGTGGCGCTCGCCAACGCGCACCTCTACGAGAGCACCGCGACGCTGGCCCGGCAGATGCAGGAGGCGATGCGCAGCCGGGCGGTGATCGAGCAGGCCAAGGGCATCATCATGGGCCAGCGGCGCTGCTCGGCCGAGGAGGCGTTCACGCTGCTCGCCAAGCTCTCCCAGGACTCCAACCGCAAGCTGCGCGAGGTGGCCGAGGCGCTCGTCTCCCGCGCCGCCGCCCGCTGAGGTCCGCGCCTCGCCGCTCGCGATGGCCGACCTGCGCGCGGTCGCGGCGGTGGCCGCGCTGGGTGCGGCGGTCTTCGTCGGGTTCCTCGCGCACCGCTACGGCGAGCTGACCGGCCCGGGTGACGCCTGGTCCCGGGCCGTGCCGATCGGGTTCGCCGCGGTGCTCGGCGCCGGCTACCGGCACCTCCGGTCGATCGGCGTCGAGGCCCGTCCGGTGACCCGGATCACCGGCCGCGGAGGCGGCGTGAAAAGCGCGTCAAGAAACCGCGGCCGCGCGTGATGGTCGCGTCAAGACCCCTGTCCGTCCGGCGGATACGGCGCTGTGATTGCCCGGCGCGGCCGGGAGGCGGTCGCGAGGACATCTTCCGCTAGGAGAGATCAGCCGTGTCTGACGTGCTGTTCGTGTTGCTGACGGTGGGGCTGTTCGCGGCTCTCGCCCTCGTGGTGAGGGGCGTGGAGAAGCTGTGAACGCCGTCAACGCCGTCGGCCTGGTGCTGGCGATCGGCCTGGGCGTGTTCCTGGTCGCCGCCCTGCTGTTCCCGGAGCGCTTCTGATGAGCATGACGACAGCCAGCGTGCTCTTCGTCCTGTCCCTGGTGGTGGCGCTCGTCGCCGTGCACCGGCCGTTCGGCGACTACATGCACCGCGTGGTCGCCGGAACCCGGTCGTCCCGGGTCGAGCGGGGGATCTACCGCCTGGTCGGGGTCAATCCGGCCGCCGAGCAGACCTGGGGCGTGTACGCCCGCTCGGTGCTGGCCTTCTCGGCCGTCTCCCTGCTGTTCCTGTACGCGTTCCAGCGCCTGCAGAACCACCTGTGGCTCTCGCTGGGACTCGACCCGGTGGTGCCGCACGGCGCCTGGAACACCGCTGTGTCGTTCGTGACCAACACGAACTGGCAGTGGTACTCGGGCGAGTCGACGATGGGCCACCTGGTGCAGATGGCCGGCCTGGCGGTGCAGAACTTCGTCTCGGCCGCCGTCGGCATCGCCGTGGCGGTGGCGCTGGTCCGGGGCTTCGCCCGCAGCCGCACCGGCGAGCTGGGCAACTTCTGGGTCGACCTGACCCGGGTCACGCTGCGGATCCTGCTGCCGATCGCGGTGCTCGGCGCGCTCGCGCTGATGCTCGGCGGCGTGGTGCAGAACCTGTCCGGCGGCACCGACGTGACCACGCTGACCGGCGGCACCCAGACCGTCACCGGCGGGCCGGTGGCGAGCCAGGAGGTCATCAAGGAGCTGGGCACCAACGGCGGCGGCTTCTACAACGTCAACAGCGCCCAACCGTTCGAGAACCCGACCGCGTGGACGAACTGGCTGGAGATCTTCCTGATCCTGGTGATCCCGTTCAGCCTGCCCCGGGTCTTCGGCCGGATGGTGGGGCAGAAGCGGCAGGGCTACGCGATCGTCGCCGTCATGGCGATCCTGGCGCTCGCCGGCATCACGCTGACGAACGTCTTCGAGCTGACCGGCGACGGCACGGTGCCGCAGGCGGTCGGCGCGGCGCTGGAGGGCAAGGAGGTGCGCTTCGACGTGTCGAACTCGGCCACGTTCGCGGCGGCCACCACGCTCACCTCGACCGGCGCCGTCAACTCGTTCCACGACTCGTACACCGCGCTGGGCGGCATGATGACGCTGGGCAACATGATGCTCGGCGAGGTCGCTCCCGGTGGGGTCGGCGCCGGCCTGTACGGGCTGCTGATCCTCGCGGTGATCACGGTGTTCGTGGCCGGGCTGATGGTCGGGCGCACCCCGGAGTACCTGGGCAAGAAGATCGGCTCGCGCGAGATCAAGTTCGCCTCGATGTACTTCCTGATCACCCCGGCCCTGGTGCTCACCGGCACCGCCGCCGCGTTCGCCACCGGCAACGCCTCGACGGCGCTGAACGTCGGGCCGCACGGACTGTCCGAAGTGCTCTACGCGTTCACCTCGGCCAGCAACAACAACGGCTCCGCGTTCGCCGGCATCACCGTGAACACACAGTGGTGGAACACCGCGCTCGGGCTCTGCATGCTGCTCGGCCGGTTCCTGCCGATCATCTTCGTGCTCGCGCTGGCCGGCTCGCTGGCCCGCCAGCAACCCACACCCGCCTCCGAGGGCACCCTGCCGACCCACCGGCCGCTGTTCGTCGGCATGGTCGTCGGCGTCACAGTCGTCCTCGTCGCGCTCACCTTCCTTCCCGCACTCGCGCTCGGCCCGCTGGCCGAAGGGCTGTGACAACCATGAGAGACAAGGACATGACCGCGCCTGTGCAGACTGCCGACGCGCCGGCTCCGGGCACGCCGGGCCGCCGGGACCGGGTCGGCGGCGGACTGCTCGACCCTCGCCAGTTGCTCCGGTCGTTGCCGGACGCGCTGCGCAAGCTCGACCCGCGCACCCTGTGGCGCAACCCGGTGATGCTGATCGTGGAGATCGGCGCGCTGTTCACCACTGTGCTCGCGGTCGCCGACCCGTCGGTCTTCGCGGTCGCGATCACCGTCTGGCTCTGGCTGACCGTGATCTTCGCGAACCTGGCCGAGGCGGTCGCCGAGGGACGCGGCAAGGCGCAGGCTGACACGCTGCGCCGGGCCAAGCAGGACACCATCGCCACCCGCCTGGTCGGCTGGACGCCCGGTGCCGCCGCGAACGCGTACCGGGACGAGGCGGTGCCCGCCCCGCAACTGCGGCAGGGTGACGTCGTCCTGGTCGAGGCCGGGCAGGTCATCCCCGGTGACGGCGACGTGGTGGAGGGAATCGCCAGCGTCGACGAGTCGGCGATCACCGGCGAGTCCGCCCCGGTGATCCGGGAGTCCGGCGGCGACCGCAGCGCGGTCACCGGCGGCACCCGGGTCCTCTCCGACCGGATCGTCGTCCGGATCACCCAGAAGCCGGGCGAGAGCTTCATCGAGCGGATGATCGCGCTGGTCGAGGGCGCCAACCGGCAGAAGACGCCGAACGAGATCGCGTTGAACATCCTGCTGGCCGCGCTGACGATCATCTTCCTGCTCGCCGTCGTCACGCTCCAGCCCATGGCGATCTTCGCCAAGGGTTACCAGGCCGCCGCGCCCGACACCGCGGCGATCACCGACTCCGGCGTCACCGGCGTCGTCCTCGTGTCCCTGCTGGTCTGTCTCATCCCGACCACGATCGGCGCGCTGCTGTCCGCGATCGGCATCGCCGGCATGGACCGGCTCGTGCAGCGCAACGTGCTGGCGATGAGCGGCCGGGCGGTCGAGGCGGCGGGCGACGTCAACACGCTGCTGCTGGACAAGACCGGCACGATCACGCTCGGCAACCGGCAGGCCGCCGAGTTCCTGCCGGTGACCGGCGTGGACGCGGCCACGCTCGCCGACGCGGCGCAGCTGTCCAGCCTGGCCGACGAGACCCCCGAGGGCCGCTCGGTGGTGGTGCTCGCGAAGAACGAGTACGGGCTGCGCGAGCGCGAGCCCGGTCTCATCCCGCACGCCACGTTCGTGCCGTTCACCGCGCAGACCCGGATGAGCGGCGTCGACCTCGACGCCGACGGGGGCGTCCGGCACGTCCGCAAGGGCGCGGCCGCCGCGGTGATGAAGTGGGTACGCGACAACGGCGGCCACCCGACCGAACAGGTCGGTGAACTGGTCGACGGGATCAGCGGCACCGGCGGCACGCCGCTCGTGGTGGCCGAGCACGTGGCCGGGGAACCGGCCCGGGCGCTCGGCGTCATCCACCTCAAGGACGTGGTGAAGGCCGGGATGCGGGAGCGCTTCGACGAGATGCGCCGGATGGGCATCCGCACCGTGATGATCACCGGTGACAACCCGCGTACCGCGAAGGCCATCGCCGACGAGGCGGGCGTGGACGACTTCCTCGCCGAGGCCACGCCGGAGGACAAGCTCGCGCTGATCAAGAAGGAGCAGGAGGGCGGCCGGCTCGTCGCCATGACCGGCGACGGCACCAACGACGCGCCCGCGCTGGCCCAGGCGGACGTCGGCGTCGCCATGAACACCGGCACGTCGGCCGCGAAGGAGGCCGGCAACATGGTCGACCTCGACTCCGACCCGACCAAGCTGATCGAGATCGTGGAGATCGGCAAGCAGTTGCTGATCACCCGGGGTGCGCTGACGACGTTCAGCATCGCCAACGACATCGCGAAGTACTTCGCGATCATCCCGGCCATGTTCGCCGGCATCTACCCGTCGCTGGACCGGCTCAACATCATGCGCCTGGCCAGCCCAGAGTCGGCGATCCTCTCCGCCGTCGTCTTCAACGCGATGGTCATCGTGGCGTTGATCCCGCTGGCCCTGCGCGGCGTGCGCTACCGCCCGGCCAGCGCCTCGACGCTGCTGCGCCGCAACCTGTGGCTCTACGGCCTCGGCGGCATCGTGGTGCCGTTCGTCGGCATCAAGCTCATCGACCTGCTCGTCCAGTTCGTCCCGGGGATCTCGTGATGCGCCTTCCCAGTTGGCTCTCCCAGCACCTGGCCGCCCTGCGCGCGGTGCTCGTCTTCACCGTGCTGCTCGGCCTGGTCTACCCGCTCGCCCTGGTCGCCGTCGGCCGGCTCCCAGGCCTCGACGGCAAGGCCGACGGTTCACTGCTCACCGTCGGCGGCCGGACCGTCGGCAGCTCGCTGATCGGCCAGTCGTTCATCGACGCGGACGGCAACCCGGTCCCGCGCTACTTCCAGTCCCGCCCGTCGGCCGCCGGGGACGGCTACGACCCGACCGCCACCGCGGCGGGCAACCTCGGCCCGGAGAGCGTGGTGGACACGCTCACCGGCGACGAGGAGACGTCGGCGCAGAGCCTGCTCACCCAGGTCTGCGCCCGCAGCAAGGCGGTCGGGGAACTCGACGGCGTGGACGGGCAGCGTCCGTACTGCACGCCGGACGGGGTGGGCGCGGTGCTCGCCGTGTTCCGCGCCGACGGCCTCACCGGCCGGGTCACCCGCGTGGTGAGCGTCAACCAGGCCGCGCCCGCGACGCCGTTCGTCGCCACCTGGCAGGGCGTGCCGGTGGAGGCGGCGCAGCCCGGCCACGACTACGTGGCCGAGGGCGGCATCGTCACCCCGGTACGCGGGGACGCCCCGGCGCGCCCGGCCGTACCGGCCGACGCGGTCACCGCCAGCGGCAGCGGCCTCGACCCGCACATCTCCCCGGCGTACGCCCGGATCCAGGTGGCCCGGGTGGCGCGGGAGCGCGGCGCGGACCCGGCGGCGGTACGGCGGCTGGTCGCCGAGCACACCACCGGCCGGGCGCTGGGCTTCATGGGCGAGCCCGGTGTGAACGTGCTGGAACTCAACCTGGCGCTGGACGAGGCGTTCCCGGCGCGCTGACGGAAGTGTTAAGAAGGGCCCCCTTCACCTCGCGAGGCGTTAACAGGGGGCCCTTCCTTCCACTCGGGGAGGATGGGGGCGTGGGCAGGGGTGAACTGCGGATCTATCTCGGTGCCGCTCCGGGCGTCGGGAAGACGTACGCCGTGCTCGAGGAGGCCCAGCGCCGGGCCGAGCGCGGCACCGACGTGGTGATCGGCCTGGTCGAGACGCACGGCCGCCGGCACACCGCCGAGATGATCGGCGACCTGGAGGTGGTGCCGCGCCGGTCGATGACGTACCGGGGTGTCGAGTTCACCGAGATGGACCTGGACGCGGTGCTGGCCCGGCGGCCCGAGGTCGTCGTGGTGGACGAGCTGGCCCACACGAACGTGCCCGGCTCCCGCCACGAGAAGCGCTGGCAGGACGTGCAGGAGCTGCTCGACGCCGGGATCAGCGTGCTTTCCACTGTCAACGTGCAGCACCTGGAGTCGCTGAACGACGTGGTCGCGCAGATCACCGGCACCACCCAGCGGGAGACCGTGCCGGACCAGGTGGTCCGGGCCGCCGAGCAGGTCGAGCTGGTGGACATGACGCCGGAGGCGCTGCGCCGCCGGATGGCGCACGGCAACATCTACCGGCCCGACAAGATCGACGCCGCGCTCGGCAACTACTTCCGGGTCGGCAACCTCACCGCGCTGCGCGAACTGGCGCTGCTCTGGCTGGCCGACAAGGTCGACGAGCAGCTCGACGCGTACCGCGCCCAGCAGGGCATCTCCGACACCTGGGAGGCGCGGGAACGGGTGGTGGTCGCGCTGACCGGCGGCCCCGAGGGCGAGACGCTGATCCGCCGGGCGGCCCGGATCGCCGCCCGCAGCAAGGGCGCCGACCTGCTCGCCGTGCACGTGGCCCGCAGCGACGGGCTCGCCGGCGCCGACCCGGCCCAGCTCGCCCGGCAGCGGGTGCTGGTGGAGAGCCTCGGCGGCACGTACCACCAGGTGCTCGGCACCGACATCCCGGCGGCGCTGCTGGACTTCGCCCGGGGCGTCAACGCCACCCAGCTCGTGCTCGGCGCGAGCCGCCGGGGCCGGTTCGCGCAGGTGTTCTCCCGGGGCGTCGGGGTGACCACCACCGCGCTGTCCGGCCCGATCGACGTGCACCTGGTCACCCACCCGGAGGCGGGGCGCGGGCGCCGGGGCACGTCGGTGCCCGCCGCGCTGTCCCGACGCCGGCGACTGATCGGGTACGCGCTCGCGGTGCTCGGCATGCCGCTGCTCACGCTCGTGCTGCGGACGCTGCCCGACCTCACCCTGACGAACGACATCCTGCTGTTCCTCGCCGGTGTGGTGGGCGTGGCGCTCGTCGGCGGGCTGTGGCCCGCGCTGGTCGCCGCGCTCGGCGGTTCGCTGCTGCTCAACTGGTTCTTCACCCCGCCGTACCGGACGCTCACCATCGCCGAGGCGGACAACCTGCTCGCCCTGGGCGTGTTCGTCGGCGTCGCCATCGCGGTGAGCTGGGTGGTCGACGTGGCGGCCCGGCGTACCCGGGAGGCGGCCCGGGCCTCCGCCGACGCGCAGACCCTGGCCACCGTGGCGGGCAGCGTGCTGCGCGGCGAGCGGCCGCTGCCCGCGCTGCTGGACCGGCTGCGGGAGACGTTCGGGCTGCGCGCGGTGAGCGTGCTGGAGCTGAGCGACGAGGCCGGCGGACGCCCGGCGCGCGCCCGGGGGGCGGACGCCTGGCGGGTGGTGGCGAGCGTCGGCGAGCGGCCGCCCGGCAGCCCGGGCGCGGGCGAGACGGTGGTGCCGGTCGACGACCGGCTCAGCGTGGTGCTCGCCGGCCGGCGGCTGGAGGCGGCCGACCGGCGGGTGGTCGAGGCGTTCGCCGCGCAGGCCGCCGTCGCGCTGCGCCAGGAACGGCTGGCCGAGGAGGCCGCCACCGCCCGTCCGCTCGCCGCCGCCGACCGGATGCGGACCGCGCTGCTCGCGGCGGTCAGCCACGATCTGCGTACGCCGCTGGCGTCGGCCAAGGCGGCGGTGAGCAGCCTGCGCAGCCACGACGTCGAGTTCGACGCGGACGACCGGGAGGAACTGCTCGCCACCGCCGACGAGTCGCTGGACCGGCTGGGCCGGCTGGTGGCGAACCTGCTCGACATGAGCCGGTTGCAGGCCGGCGCGCTGGGAGTGAGCGCCACCGCGATCGGGCTGGAGGACGCCGTACCCCTGGCGCTTGACGAACTGGGCCCGGCGGCGGCCGAGGTGACCACCGACATCCCGGCCGACCTGCCGGCGGCGCTCGCCGACCCGGGCCTGCTGGAGCGGGTGCTGGTCAACATCGTGGCGAACGCACTGCGGCACAGCCCGCCCGGCCGGCCGCCGGCGATCACCGGCAGCGCGCACGCCGGACAGGTCGAGCTGCGGGTGATCGACACCGGCCCGGGCATCCCGGAGGACCAGTGGGAGCACGTCTTCCTGCCGTTCCAGCGCCTCGGCGACCGGGACAACCAGACCGGGGTGGGCCTGGGGCTGGCGCTGTCCCGGGGACTCGCCGAGGCGATGGGTGGCAGCATCACCCCGGAGACCACGCCCGGTGGCGGTCTCACCATGGTGCTGCGGCTGCCGGCCGCCACCCAGCCGGAGGAGCCGCAGGAATGACCCGGATCCTGGTCGTCGACGACGAGCCGCAGATCCTGCGCGCGCTGCGGATCAACCTGCGCGCCCGGGGCTACGACGTCGAGGTGGCGGACAGCGGCGCCGCCGCGCTCAAGGCCGCCGCCGGGCACCCGCCGGACCTGGTGGTGCTCGACCTCGGCCTGCCCGACCTGGACGGCACCGACGTCATCCGGGGCCTGCGCGGCTGGACCGCCGTGCCGATCATCGTGCTGTCCGGACGGGCCGGCAGCGAGGACAAGGTGGCCGCGCTCGACGCGGGCGCCGACGACTACGTGACCAAGCCGTTCGGGGTGGACGAGCTGCTGGCCCGCATCCGCGCGGTGACCCGGCGGCTCGCCCCGGCCACGCCCGCCGTGCCCGCGCTGCGGATCGGCCGCAACACCGTCGACCTGGCCGACCGGACCGTCACCCGGGACGACGGCGTCGAGGTCAAGCTCACCCCCACCCAGTGGGCCATGCTGGAGAAGCTGCTGCGCAACCCGGGCAAGCTGGTCAGCCAGCGCCAGTTGCTGCACGACGTGTGGGGGCCGGAGTACCACCACGAGACGAACTACCTGCGGCAGTACATGGCCCAGTTGCGCCGCAAGCTGGAGGACGACCCGGCCCGGCCCCGCCACCTGATCACCGAACCGGGCATGGGCTACCGCTACCGCCCCTGACGTTTGCGCGAGCGCGGGCGGGGGACTCGGCGACCCGGCCGAGCAGCGGGGGAGGGGCATGGCGGACAACCGGTCCTCGGAGGGGTTCGGCCGCCGCCTGGACGAGCACGCCATCGACGCGGGCGCGGCCGAGCCGGAGCGACCCGACGGGCTGGTCGACAGCGGCGTCTACGTCGGCGGCGTACGCCGGGCGTCGCCGGTCACCCTCGCCGACACGTTCCGCTGCCTGCAACACCTCGACGACGCGATGGCCTGGATCGGGCTGCGCCGCCCGGGCCGGGAGGAGGTCGCCTCGCTCGCCGCCGAGTTCCAGCTCCCCGACCTGGCCGTCGAGGACGCGATCAACGCCCACCAGCGCCCCAAGCTGGAACGCTACGGCGACACCCTGTTCGTGGTGCTGCGCGCCGCCCGCTACCTGGACGCCCGGGAGGCGGTCGAGTTCGCCGAGCTGCACCTGTTCCTCGGTCCCGGTTTCGTGATCACCGTGCGGCACGGCGGCACGCCGGACCTGGCCGGGGTACGGCGGCGGCTGGAGGCCGAACCCGAGGTGCTCGCGCTCGGCCCGGAGGCGGTGCTCTACGCCGTGCTCGACCGGGTGGTGGACGGCTACGCGCCGGTGGTGGCCGGGCTGGAGAACGACATCGACGAGATCGAGACCGAGGTGTTCGGCGGCGACCCGAACGCCAGCCGCCGCATCTACGAGCTGAGCCGCGAGGTGATCCAGTTCCAGCGGGCCGCCCGGCCGCTGCTGAAGGTGGTCGACGCGCTCACGCACGGCTTCGACAGGTACGGCACGGACGAGGAACTACGCCGCCGGCTGCGCGACGTGGCCGACCACCTGACCCAGGTGGTGGAGCGGGTGGACGGGTTCCGGCACCTGCTCCAGAACATCCTCACAGTCAACGCCACACTGGTGTCGCAGGCGCAGAACGAGGAGATGCGCAGCCTGACCGCTGCCAGCTTCGAGCAGAACGAGGAGATCAAACGGGTCTCCGCGTGGGCGGCCATCCTGTTCGCACCCACCCTGATCGGCACCGTCTACGGGATGAACTTCACCCACATGCCGGAGCTGGACTGGCGGTACGGCTACCTGTTCGCGGTCACCCTGATGCTCGCCGTCTGCGGCGCGCTCTACCTGCTGTTCAAACGCCGCGGCTGGCTGTGATCCGGGCCCTGCGCACCTCGGCCCGGGCCGCCCGCCCGTGGTGATCCACTAGAGTGTCCGGGTGGCTACCCCCCGTTGCTCGCGCGTGGTCCGGCTCCGGCGCCCCGGAGGGGAACGCTGATCGGGGACACGGTTCCGGCACCGCGCGGCGGGCGCCGGACCAGTGACGGAAAGCGCGGGCTGGCCGGCCACTGTGCACGGATCGTCGCGTCCCGGCCGTTCGAGGTGGCCATCGTGGTGCTCATCATGGCCAACGGCGTGGTGCTGGGCATCGAGACGTACCCGAACCTCGGGGCCGCCGGGCCGGTGCTGCGGTGGACGGAGTGGATGTTCCGGGCGGTCTTCGTCGTGGAGATCACCATCCGGGTGCTCGCGTACGGCCGCCGCCCGCAGGACTTCTTCCGGCACGGCTGGAACGTCTTCGACCTGCTGGTGACAGCAGCCATATTCGTCCCGGGCCTGCACGGCGACTCGGCTGTGCTGCGGTTCATCCGGGTCGCCCGGGTGCTGCGCCTCGTGCGCTTCTCACCCGGCCTGCGGACCATCGTCGCGGCGCTGTGGCGCAGCCTCCCAGGCGTCGCGGGTTTCCTCGCGCTCGCCGCCGTCACGCTCTACGTGTACGGCATGGCGGGCTGGCTGATCTTCGGCGACCGCTACCCCGAGCAGTACGGCGACATCGGCCGCTCGCTCGTCACGCTGTTCGTGCTGCTGTCCCTGGAGACGCTGCCGGACCTGCTGGAACAGGGCCTGGAGGTGTCGCCGTGGACGCTGCTCTACTACGTCAGCTTCGTGATGATCGCGGTCAACCTCCTGCTGAACATCCTCATCGCCGTCATCGTCAACTCGATGGAGGAGGCGCGCCGGCTGGAGATGACCGAAGGGCTGGCCTCCGACTACGACTCCGACGGGGACGGGATACCGGACGAGGTGGACCGGATCGCGATCAGCCAGCGACTGGACGACCTGCGGATGGTGATCGCCGAGTTGGAGCGGGAACTGCGCATCGACAGGGAGGAGCCGCCCGGCGCGCCGCGCCGCCGCCAGCCCTCGGACCACTGATCAGGGACGGTCATGACAGTTCCGTGACGAACGCGGCTCCCGGGTTTGGCCGGCTGGTTGATCGGGGCAACCAGCCAGACGCCAACACATCTGAGGGAAGGGACGCCTCTCGTGGAGATCACGGGCTTCTTCACCGCGCTCATCATCGGCCTCGTCATCGGCGCGCTCGGGCGCCTGGTGGTGCCGGGCAAGCAGAACATCCCGATCTGGCTGACCCTGCTCATCGGTGTGGTCGCCGCGTTCGTCGGCACGCTGGTGGCCGGCGCGTTCGGCGTCGACGACACCCCCGGCATCGACTGGATCGAGCTGGCGCTCCAGGTCGGCTTCGCCGCCATCGGCGTCGCCGTCTTCGCCGGCCTCTACGGCCGCCGCCGCATCTGAGGACCGAAGGAAGGGCCCCTTCTTAACGCATCGCGCATGAGAAGGGGCCCTTCTTAACGTGTGTGCCGGCTACTCCCGCCAGCCGGTCAGCTCGACGCCCTTGGCCAGCTCCACCCGGAAGCCGAGGGCGATCTCGCCGCTCTCACCCGGCGCCAGTGACAGCCGCCAGGTCAGCTCACCCAGCTCCGTACGCTCGGCCGGCGGCGGCGTCAGCGCGGTCTCGCGTACCACCACCGCCTCGTCCCGGGACACCGGCAGCTGATCCTGGACCTCCACAGTGGCCGGCCGGGGCGTGTGGTTCGCCACAGTGATCCGGTACTCCACCTCCCGCCGCCGCGTCGACCCGAGCGTGGCCTTGCTCTCGGTGCGCCGGGACAGCTTCCGCTCCACCCGCAGCCGGTCGTCCACCCCGAGCGCCAGCTCGGTCTCCTCGCCCGGCGCCCACGTCTTCAGCCGCGTCGCCGCCACGAAATCGGCGCCGTGGAAGACCGACGCCGGGCCGGGCAGCAGCGTGTGGTCCGACGTGTTGCGGACCGTGGCCCGCAGGTGCGCCTCGGCGGCACGCACCGGCACGCTCACGTGGTCCAGCCGGGCCGGCAGCTCCAGCACCGCGATCGTCACCCGGTGCGCGCTGCCGTCCGCGGGCACCGCCACCGGCCGCGCGGGACGGTAGGTAGCCGCCGTCACGCCCTGCTCCACCTCGGCGACGCTCTCCCGCACCGCCGGCGCCGCGGCCCGTGCCGCGCGGGGACGGCCCGCCGGTGCCGCGCCGGGCGCCGGGGGCGGCACCACGCCGCCGAACGACGCGGCCGACACGGCCATCGGCGGCTCCGGCCGGAGCCGGTCGAGATACCAGGGCGACAATTCGGGTACGCCGCTCGCCGCCGCCGGACGGGCCGTGGAGAGCTGGAGTTCGCACTCCGGCCAGTCCTCCCCGGTGCCCTGGCTGACCAGCCCGAACCAGGTGACAGTCATGGTGTCCTCGACCAGCCGCAGGTCGTAGGAGGGCGTCCAGCGGGCGCCGTCCACCAGATATGTCAGCTCCAGCTCCACCTCGGTGTCGTCGGCGTCCACCGAGACGGACACCTCGGCGGCCAGCCGGTCCGGCTCCCGCTTGCCGCGCGCCGCGTCCAGTTCCCGGTCGACGGCGGCCAGCTCCTCGGCCAGCTCGGTGCGCCGCCGGGCCAGCCCGCGCCGCCGGGCCCGCGACTCGGTGAGCTGACCGGACACCGAGTCGGTGAAGGCCGCGACGTCGGCCGGGGCCGCGTCGCCCGCGGCCAGCGCCCGGGCGTACGTGCCACCGGCCCGCTCGGCGAGCCGGGTGAGGAACTCGCCGCGCTGTTCCTCGACCGCGTCGGTGTCACCGACCTCGGCCAGCTCGTCCGCCAGTTCCCGCCGCCGCCGTTCCAGCTCGACCACCTGGGCGTCGGTGCTGCGGGGTTGCCGCCACGCGGTCACGTCCACCCCGAGTACGGTCACCGCGCCCCGGCCACCCACCCGGATCGAGTCCCGGCGCAGGCCCAGCGGGAGCGGGGCGACGCGTACCCGGTGGTCGCCCGCGGCCAGCCGGACGCCGCCGCGGCGGGTGACCCGGGCGCGGTCCGGGTAGACGGTCACGCCGACGACGGGCGCATCGATCTCCACAGTGTCCACGGCGGCGAGGGTAGTTCAGGCGCGCCCGCGGCGGGGCTGCCGCAGAGCGGATACGCGGTGGCGCGCACTGAGGTGTCCTCCACCACTTCGCGGGTAGGCCGCTGAACCGCCGCGCACCTACGGGAGGCGATCAGGGCGGATTTCTGGCACGGTGTCGGGTAGCGACGGGTGTGCGGTGGAGGGGGAGTGGTGGAGTTCTCGGTGACGACCAGGCAGGGGCGTGTCGGCCCGGTGATCGAGGTCGCCGGCGACCTGGACATGGCCAGCGCACCGACGTTGCGTGACCGGTTGCTCGAGGTGGTGGAGACCGGCGCCCGGACGGTGGTCGTCGACCTGACCCAGGTCGGATTCGTGGACTCCAGCGGCCTGGGTGCGCTCGTGCTCGTCTACAAGAACCTGCGGGAGCGCGACGGCTGGCTCGGTCTGGCCGTCGTCCGCCAGTCGATCCGCAACGTCTTCTCGATCACCTCGGTGGACCGCGTCATCCCGCTCTTCGGCACGGTGCGTGACGCCGAGGACGGCTCACCGGCCGCGGTGCGCTGAGCGCTCCTCGTCCGGGCTGACGCGGGCGGTGTCGGCACCGGCGGTGCTGCGCCGCGGCCCGTGGTCGCCGTACCAGTCGACGACGAGCAGCGTGGCGTCGTCGGTCAGCGCCGGCCCGGCGATCTCCAGCACCGCGTCGGACAGCGCCCGGACCGCCTCGCGGGGATGCAGGTGGGAGAGGCGGAGCAGGGCGGCGGGCAGGTCGAGGTCGGCGGCGTTGCGGTCGCGCATGCCGTCGGTGACCACCACCAGCCGGTCGCCGGGTAGCAGTGGCAGCTCCCCGCTGCGGTAGCTCTCGCCGGGGAACATCCCGAACGGGAAGTTCCCCGGCAGGTCCACCGGTACGACCCGGCCGTCCCGGACCAGTATCGGTGGGACGTGCCCGGCGTTCACCAGTTCGCAGCGTCCCGTGGTCAGGTCGATGCGGCCCAGCACGGCGGTGACGTACGCGCCGCGTACGTTCGCGTTCTCCGCGACGGCCCGGTTGGCCTCCTCGGCCTGGGCGACCAGGCCGGCGCCACGGCGGCGGCTGTTGCGCAGGCTGCCCACGCCGAGGGTGGCGGTGAGCGCGCTCGCCACGCCGTGGCCCATCGCGTCGGTGACGCTGAGGTGCAGCAGGTCCCGGGCCAGGCTGTAGTCGAAGGTGTCGCCGCCGACGCTCGCGGCGGGTTCCAGCCAGCCGGAGAGAGCGAAGGCGCCGGCCTCGCAGGTGAACGAGGCGGGCAGCAGGCGACGCTGGATCTCGGCGGAGAGGCTGAACGGGGTGGTGCGCTGTCCCCACTCGAACAGGTCGGTGTGCCTGCGGTTGGCGATGACCACGAACGCCAGCGCGTGCGCGGTACGGGCGACCCAGTTCACCACGTCGCCGTCCGGGTCGTCGGGCAGGTCGATCTCCAGCAGGCCGATCGCCTCACCGCGGTCGGTGACCGGCGCCAGCACGGTCCAGGCGCCGTCGCCGGGGACGACCACCGGGGCCTGCTGACGGAGCGCCTGCTCGTAGGGCCCGCCGTCGAAGGGGAGGACCTCGGCGTCCTCCTCGCCGTGACGCCGGCCGGTACCGCCGCCGGCCGGCTGGTGCGTCAGCCGGACCAGCGCACGGCCGCTGAGGTCGGCGATCAGCAGCGAGACGCCGCGCGCGTTCAGCGCCGTGGCGATGACGCCGGTGACGGCCTCGACCGCCTGCACCGGGGCGGCGTCCTCGGCCGACTGCAACATCCCGGCCAGCACCGCCTGCTCGCTGTCCTTCATCCCCCGAGCATATTCAGCGCGCCGGACGTCCGCCTGGCGAGCGACACCGGGGGCGGCGGGTCGCCGTCATCGACCAGAGGTTATTGCATATAGTTGGCAACTACCGAATAGTGGCGGTAGCGGGCGCTCCGGCACGCGATGATCGATCCTCGCCGGAGCGCCCGCCCGCAGCCACCCGCAGACGAGTGTTCGAGGGGTTGCCGTGGCGATCAGACCCAAGCCCGTACGCGTGGCCGCGGTGCTCGCCGCCGCCCTGCTCGCCGCCGCCGGTTGCTCGTCGCCCACGGCGTCGACAGGCGGCCCGAAGGGCGCGGACACGCTCGTGGTCGCCACCGCCGGCGAGCCGGACACGCTCAACCCGGTGCTCAACTACGGCGTCGACGGCGCATCGCTGATCTTCGACGGGCTGGTCGCCCGGGACGCCCGCAACGAGCTGGTGCCCGCCCTGGCCCGTGAACTGCCTGCCGTCTCGGCGGAGGGGAAGACAGTCACCGCGAAGCTGCGCGAGGGCGTGCTGTTCCACGACGGCAGCCCGCTGACCGCCCAGGACGTGGTGTTCACCTACCAGGCGGTGCTCGACCCGGGAGTCGACTCCACGCTGCGGTCCGATCTGGACATGCTCGCCTCCGTCACCGCGCCCGACCCGGCGACGGTCGTGTTCACCCTCAAGTACGCGTACGCGCCGTTCCTGCAACGGCTGGCGCTGGGGATCGTCCCGGCGAAGGCGTTCGCCGGGCAGGACGTCAACAAGGCCGCGTTCAACCGTAAGCCGGTCGGCACCGGCCCGTACCGGTTCACCTCCTGGACACCCGGTGACCGGCTCGTGCTCGCGGCCAACGAGACGTACTGGGGTGGCAAGCCGGCGAACTCCGGCGTGGTGGTGGCGTTCGTCGCCGACGACAACGTCCGGGCCCAGCGGATGCGGGCCGGCGAGTTCGACGCGGCGGAGCTGGCACCGAAGCTCGCGTCCGGGTTCGAGGGCCGGGACGGCTACCGGGTGCAGAAGGTGCCGACCGCCGACTACCGAGGCGTCATGCTGCCGATGGGCAACCCGGTCACCGGCGACCTCGCGATCCGGAAGGCGCTGAACGTCGCGGTGGACCGGCAGGCCATGGTGACAGGCGTGCTCGGCGGCGCGGGCGAACCCGCGTTCGGCCCGGTGCCGCCCACGTCGGAATACGCCGAGCCGTCGATCGCCGGCAGGCCCGCCGCCGACACCGCCGCGGCGACCGCCGCGCTGGACGCCGCCGGGTGGAAGCCCGGCCCGGACGGCATCCGGGTGAAGGACGGGCGGCCGGCCGCGTTCGCGCTCATGTACCCGGCCACCGACAGCCTGCGCAAGGAACTGGCCCTGGCCGTCACCGCCGACGCGAAGAAGGTCGGGATCACTGTCACGCCGGAGGGCCTGACCTGGGACGCGATCACCCCGCGGATGGGTGACGACGCGCTGATGATGGGCTACGGCACGCCGTACGACCCGGACTTCGTCTCGTACAAGCTGTTCAGCTCGGCCTTCGCCGGGCAGGGCTTCTTCAACCCCGGTTCGTACCGCTCGGCTGTCACCGACGCCGCGTTGCAGGAGGGCCGGGACAACGCCGACCCGGCCGCCCGTAAGGCCGCGTACGCCACGTTCCAGAAGCAGCTCGCCGCCGACGTGCCGTGGGTGTTCCTCACCTATCTCCGGCACACCTACGTGCTGAAGGACGCCGTGACCGGGGTGACGCCGCGGGTCGAGCCGCATGAGCACGACGTCGCCAACAGCATCTGGTGGAACGTGCACACCTGGACGAAGAAGTCGTGACGGCAGCCGTGACCGGCCGGCGGCGGCCGGCCGGGGCGGGCGTCGTGGTCCGCCGGCGGCTGCTGGTGGCGGTACCGGTGCTGGCCGCCACCAGCATGGGCATGTTCGCCCTGGGCGCCGCCTCCCCGATCGACCCGGCCCAGCAGTACGCGGGCGCGGCGGCGTTCACCACGAGCGAGGAGAACCTGGCGCAGATCCGCGCCAACTGGGGCGTCGACGATCCGCTGCCGGTGCAGTACGCCCGCTGGATCGGCAACCTGCTGCGCGGCGACCTGGGCTGGTCGACGAGCCGGCACGAGCCGGTCACCTCGGTGCTCGCGGCCCGGGCCGGCTGGACGCTGCTGCTCGTCGCCACCGCGCTGGCCCTGGTGCTGGTGGCGAGCGTGCTGCTGGGCACGCTGGCCGCGTACCGCAGGGGTGGCTGGTTCGACAGGGCGCTGCGCGCCGTCGCGTACGCCGTGCAGTCCATGCCGGTGTTCTGGATCGGCCTCGCGGCGATCGCCGTGTTCGCCCTCAGCCTCGGCTGGCTGCCCGCCGGCGGGCTCACCGACATCACCGCCACGAGCACCGACCCGGCCGACGTGGCCCGGCACCTGGTGCTCCCCGTGACGGTGCTGGCGATCTCCCAGGCGCCGTGGTTCGTGCTGTTCGTCCGCGACGCGGTCGCCGAGAGCCTGCGCGACGACCACGTCCTGGCCGCCCGCGCCCGAGGGCTCCCCGGCCGGGTCGTCCTGTTCGGACACGCGCTGCGGACCGCGCTGCTGCCGTTCCTCACCCTGGTCGGCACGCACCTGCCCGAACTCGTCGGCGGCGCGGTCCTGGTGGAGACCGTGTTCTCCCTGCCCGGCCTCGGCGCGGTCACCGTCGAGGCCGCGCTGGGTGCCGACTTCCCGCTGCTCGCGGCCACGACGCTGGCCACCACCGTCGTGGTGCTGACCGCGAACCTGGTCACCGACCTCGCCTACGCCGCCGCCGACCCCCGGGTACGCCTCGATGACTGACCTCGCCCTCCCTGCGCGCGTCCGGCGCCTGCGCCTCCCCGGCGGCGTCGGCACGACCGTCGCCGTCATCGTGCTCGCCGGTGTCGTCGCCGCCGCGCTTCTCGCCCCGGTCCTGTGGCCGCTCGACCAGAGCGCCGTCGACCTCTCCCGTACCCGGCTCGCGCCCTCGCCGGAGAACCTGGCCGGCACCGACGACCTCGGCCGCGACGTGGCTCTGCGCAGCCTCTACGGCCTGCGCGTCTCGCTGCTCGTCGGCGCGGTCGCCGCGCTCGTCGCGGCGGTCATCGGCGGCCTGGTCGGCGCCGTCGCCGGCAGCGTCGGCGGCTGGGTCGACCGGGCGCTCATGCGCGTCGTGGACACCGTCGCCGCGCTGCCGCACCTGCTGCTGGGCATCTTCATCGTGGCGATGCTGCGTCCCAGCCTCGGCGCGGTGATCGCGTCCATCGCGCTGACGCACTGGCTGTCCACCGCCCGGATCGTCCGCTCCGAGCTGCTCAGCCTGCGCAACCGGCCGTTCGTGGACGCCGCGATCTCCGGCGGCGCGGGGCGCGTCCGGGTGCTCACCCGGCACCTGCTGCCGCACGTGCTGCCGCGCCTGGCGCTGGCGACCACGCTCATGGTGCCGCACGCCGTCTGGCACGAGACCGCGCTGTCGTTCCTCGGCCTCGGCCTGCCGCCGCACCTGGCCTCGATCGGCAACATGATCAACGACGGGCAGCGGTCACTGCTCACCGGCGCCTGGTGGGCCAGCATCGTCCCCGGCCTCCTGCTGGTGGCGGCCACGCTGGCGCTCGCCGTGCTCACCGGCCGCTGGCGTGACCGCCTCGACCCGCGCGTACGAGCGGAGCTGCACCTGTGACCGCCCCGGCGCTGCTGACCGTCGACGGGCTGACCGTCCGTTTCCGGCTGCGCGACGCGGTCGTGCACGCCGTCACCGACCTGAGCCTCACGCTGCGGCCCGGCGAGCTGCTCGCAGTGGTCGGTGAGTCCGGGTGCGGCAAGTCCGTCCTCGCGCACGCCCTGCTCGGCCTGCTGCCGCGCAACGCCACCGTCACCGGGCAGGCCCGCCTGCACGCGCCGGGACGCGAGGAGGCCGACCTGATCGGCGCGGGGGAGCGGCACCTCGCCCGGCACGTACGCGGCCGGGGCGTGGGCCTCGTCCCGCAGAGCCCCGCCACCGCGCTCACCCCGGTGCGTACCGGGCGGAAGCTGCTGGAGGAGACGCTGCGCGCCCACGGACACAGCCGCCGCGACGCGCCGGCCGCCGCCGACCGGATCGCCGCCGACGTCGGTCTCGACCCGGCCGACCTGAACCGGTACCCGCACGAGCTGTCCGGCGGCATGGCCCAGCGGCTCGCCACCGCGCTCGCCCTCGCGCCCGACCCGCCGGTGCTGCTCGCCGACGAACCCACCACCGGCCTCGACCGGCCGCTCGTCGACCACACGCTGGACCTGCTGCGCCGCCGCTGCGACACCGGCGCCGCCGTCCTGCTCATCACGCACGACCTGACCGCCGCGCGCCGCGTCGCGGACACCGTCGCCGTGATGTACGCCAGCCGCATCGTCGAACACCGCCCCACCGAGGCGCTGTTCGACGACCCGGCCCACCCGTACACCGCCGGTCTGCTCGACGCGCTGCCCGACCGCGCCTTCGTTCCGGTACCCGGCCACCCGCCTGCGCTCACCGACCTGCCCGGCGGCTGCGCCTTCGCCCCGCGCTGCGCCCGCGCCACCGACACCTGCGACGCCCTGCCCCGCCTCGCCGCCGACGGCGAGGGCCGGGTCGCCTGCCACCACCCGCTGCGCGAGGAGGTACCGGCATGACGCTCACGGTTCCCGGCGCCACCGACGCCGCCGCCCCGGGCGCCGCGCCGGCCGCCGGGCTCGCCGCGCACCAGGTCTGCGTCGCGTACGGGGGGCAGCGCGTCCTCGACCGGGTCGACCTGCACGTCGCCCCGGGCGAGACGGTCGGACTGCGCGGCCCCTCGGGCAGCGGCAAGTCCACTCTGGCCCGCGTCCTCGCCCTGCTGCACGCCCCGGACGGCGGTCACGTCACGATCGACGGTCAACCGCTCGGCGGCGTCCGCCACCGCCTGCCGGCGCACCTGCGCACCCGCGTCGCGATCCTGTTCCAGAGCCCGCGCGCCGCCACCGACCCGCGGCTCAGCCTCGCCGACATCATCGCCGAGCCGCTATGCGCCACCGGCACATCACGCGAGCAGGCGGCCGCCCGTACGGCGGAACTGGCCGACCTGGTCGGCCTCACCGCCGACCTGCTGACCCGCCGACCGCACGCGGTGAGCGACGGGCAACTGCAACGCGCCTGCCTGGCCCGCGCCCTGGTGCATCGGCCGGACTACCTGCTCTGCGACGAGGCGACCGCGATGCTCGACGCCTCCACCCAGGCGCACGTCGCCGCCGTCGTCACCGACTACCAGCGCCGGCAGGGAGCCGGGGTCCTGGTCATCACCCACGACCCGGCGCTGATGGCCCGCTGGGCCAACCGGGTGGTGGACCTGCCGGCGGCGTGACGTCGCGTCACTCCTGCACCGGGCGGCGTACGACGCCCAGCGCCCCGGCGACGACGGCCCCGAATCCGACGGCCATGAGCGGCATCCCCATCCCGAAGGGCAGCTCACCGACCCAGTTGATGCTGTCGCGCTCCGGCAGCGCGCCCAGGCTCACCGCGACCACCGCACCGGCGAGGAACATCCCGGCCACCGCTGCGCCGACCGCGAGCTTGGCGCACGCCACGCTCCGCCCGGCCCAGAGACCGGCGAGGACGGCGATCACCAGGGACACCACGACCAGCCAGGTCCAACCGCCCTCGGCCTCCAGGTAGGTCCAGCCCGAGTACGACCACTGATGGAGGCGGCTGGCGCGGAACCAGGGGATCAGGTAGCCGAGCAGCGCGGTGGCGCTGCCGACCAGGAGCAGCGCGTCGGGGGCGGGGCGGTACCAGCGAGGGGAGTCGTCCATGCGTCCGGAAGGTAGCAGTCACCCTCATCCACGTGCACAGGCGACGGTGCCGCGGCCCGGCCGTACGGACGTGGCGGTGACCCGGCCGCTGCGCCGCGACCGGGCCACCGCGCCCCGCGCTGTCAGCCGCCCAGACTCGCGGCGGCGGACTGGATCGCCGAGGCGAACGTGCTGACCTGGGTGTAGACGCCGGGGTAGTTGGGGCGGGCGCAGCCGTTGCCCCAGCTCACGATGCCCACCTGAATCCAGGCGTTGGCGGCGTCCCGGCGGAACATCGGGCCACCCGAGTCACCCTGGCAGGTGTCGACACCGCCGCTGGCGTACCCGGCGCAGATCTCCTCGCCGGGAATGACGTCACCGCCGTAGTAGCGGTTGCAGGTGGTGTCGTCGACGAACGGCACGCTGGCCTTGAGCAGGTAGCGCTGCTGTGCGCCGCCCTCCCGCGCGGCGCCCCAGCCGGCCACCGTGAAGGTGCCGTTGTCGTACGCCGTGCTGGTCGCGATCTTGAGCGTGGCGAGCGAGGTGACCGGGGAGGCGAGCCGGATCAGCGCCCAGTCGTCGCCGTTGCCGTTGTAACCGGGGGCGCGGTAGACGTAGTTGGAGCGGACCTGGATCCGGCTGGAGGACTGGAGGTCCACCACGCCCAGGGTGGCGGTGATGCTGGTGTTGGCGCCGGTGCGGCCGACGCAGTGCGCGGCGGTGAGGACCAGTCGCGGGCTGTAGAGCGCTCCGCCGCAGCCCATCGAGAGCCGGACCATGAACGGGAACTCGCCCTGCGCGGCCCGGGTGCCGCCGACGACGTACGGCGTCATGTCCCCGGCCGGGGCCGCCGTGGCCGGCGCGGTCACGGCGACCGCTCCCGCGGTGACCACTGCCAACACGGCCGCCATCCGGCCGACAAATCTACGCCAACGGACCATGGTCCCTCCCGACATCGACTGTGTGCCGCCCGGCCAGGCCGCACTCGAGGTGGCAGGAGCTTATGGACGTTCATCGATGGATTGCAATGGATGTGGGCATCCCGTCTGTGTCATACGCCGCGCGCGCCGGCGCCGTGCTCGGCACCGGCGCGCGCCGGACGACGGGAGTCCGGGGTCAGCACCAGCCGTTTATCGGCCCGTTGACGCCGGTGGACAGGTAGGCGTCGGACACCCAGCTGCCGTCGCTGAGCCGGTCCCACAACGCGGTGGTGCCGTACCGGCCGGTGTGCGAGGTGCCGTTGGCGGAGCAGGAGACGGTGACCGTGGCGCCGTCCGCGAGCGATCCGAGGACGCCGTACCCGGTTCCGGGACCGGAGCGCCGGGTCAGCGTGCCGCCGCCGTTGGCGTCGACGACCCCCTGGTTGAAGCCGAGCGCGCCGTAGTTGTAGACGGCGCCGCCCACGCCCGCGAAGGCGGATCCGTGCCGGGCGCCACCCTGGTACTCGCCGGCGCCGTTGACGAAGTCCCACTTGCCGATGCCGTGCCCGGCGATCGGGACGTAGACCGAGTTCTGCCTCAGCCCGAAGTGCACGTGCCGGCCGGTGGCGGAGCCGCCGCAGGTGACGTCGGTGCCGGTGTAGCCGAGGTACGCGCCCTGCCCGACGGCGGCGCCGTTCACCGAGATGCTGCTCCACAGGTGGTAGTAGTCGGTCGAGTAGCCCCGGTCGTGGATGACCCGGATCCACCCGGTGCACATCGTGTACGCGGTTCCGGCCCGCGCGGCCCGGACCACCTGGTCGCCGCCGGCGAGGTCGACGGAACTCCACGGCGCGCCGCCGCCCCAGCCGTGCGGCCCGCCGGTGAGCGTCCACGTCTGCCCGACCGCGAACGGCAGCGCCATGCCGGTCCGGAAGTCGCTCCCCGCGTACATCGGTGCGACTGGCGTGGTGAACACCGCCTTCTCGTCCGTGTTCACCAGCGGTGACGCGGCGGCCAGGTCACCGAACGACGCCTCGCCGTCGAAGGCGACGGTCCAGCCCTTGCCGTCGGCCCGCGCGAGGAAGACCGACCCGGTGGGGTGCGCGTCCCGGGACCGGTCCGCCAGCAGCACCGCGGTGCCGAAGGCCCATCCGCCGCTCGCCCGGGTGACGGTGACCCGGGTCCGCTGCGGCCCGGCGGCCCGGGTCGCGGCGTCGGCCTGGCCGAGGAGTTTCGCGGTCACCGCGTCGGTGACGGGCGCGGGTGCCGGGCGGGGCGCGGCCGAGGCCGGGGCCGGCACCACGGCCCAGGCGCCGATCGCCGCCAGCGTGAAGGAGAGCACGAGCCGTCGCATGGGGCCTCCTATCGACAAGCATCACTGAATGGCGAGGCTATCGAAGGGCATGAAAGTTGTCTACGAGTTCCGCATGCTCCGGTGAAGGATCTGTGCGTCGGGTTGATTCGCGGCTGGCCGGGTAGCTGAGCGGTATGCGAGTACCGACCCTGGTCAAGACCGCGGCAGCAGTCACCGCGACCGCCGCCGCGGGCGCCGCCGCCACCTCCACCGGCACCTCGTCGCGCTGGTACCGCCGTCTGCGCAAGCCCGCCTGGCAGCCGCCGTCGGCCGCGTCCCCCCTGGTCTGGACCCCGCTGTACGGGCTGATCGCGGTCGCCGGTGCGCGGGCGCTGGACCGCTCCGAGGGGCCCGAGCGCGCCGCGTTCGCCCGCGGCTACGCGCTCAACCTGGCGCTCAACGCCGGCTGGACCGCCCTGTTCTTCGGCGCCCGCAGGCCCGGCGCCGCGCTGGCCGAGATCGCCGCGCTCAACGCGTCCAACCTGGTGCTGCTGCGCCGCGCGGCGCGCACCGACCGTCCCGCCGGGGCGGCGCTCGCCCCGTACGTCGCGTGGACCCTCTTCGCCACCGCGCTCAACGGCGCGATCGTCGGCCTCAACCGGGGACGGTGACCGGCGTTCCGCTGATCAAGGTCGGCCGTCGGCGGACGCCGGGCGGGTCGCGCGCCATGACGCCAGGAGCCGCAGCCGATCCGCGTCCGGGCTGCCCGGCTCGGCGGTGAAGACGAGCATGACCGGGCCGGGACTGCCCGGCAGCGGATAGGTGTCCCAGTCCAGGACGATGTCGCCCAGTCCTGGTACCCGGAACGTCTTCGTGCCGCTCACCGAGGCGCGGACGTCGTGCCGTGCCCACAGCCGCCGGAACTCCGCGCTGCGGATGCTCAGCTCGCCGACGATCGCGGTGGCGCGGGGATGGGTCGGGTCGTCGGCGACGGCGGCGCGGAGCATGCCGATGTAGTCGAGCGCCTGCCGCTCCCAGTCCGGGCAGCTCCGTCCCCCGGTCAGCGCGTCGTCGAACAGCAGCAGGAGCATGTTGAGCCGGCCGGGCGGATGGTCCGCCGGGTCGCCGAGCAGCGCCTGCGCCATCGGGTTCCAGTCGAGCAGGTCCAGATGCCGGCCGAGGACGACAGCCGGCGTGTCCATCACCCGCAGCAGCCGCCGGGTGCCGTCCGGCACCCGCTCCGGCTCCCGGTCGACGCGGGCGGGCACCGGCCGCCGGGCGGCCCGGGCCAGCGTGAACAGGTGCCGGCGTTCGGTGTCGTCCAAGCCGAGGGCGCCGGCGAGCGCGTCCAGGACGTCGTCCGAGGGGCGTACCTCCCGGCCCTGCTCCATCCGCTGGTAGTAGTCGGTGCTCAGCCCGGCCAGCAGGGCCAGTTCCTCCCGCCGCAGGCCGGTCACCTTGCGCCGGCCGCCCGGCTCCAGGCCGACGTCGCGCGGGCGCAGTCGGCCGCGCCGGGCGCGCAGGAAGGCGCCCAGCTCGCGTGCGTACGGATGCGGGCTGCTCATGCCGCCAGTCTGCCGCGACGCCGCCCGCCCAGGGTAGGTCCCGCGGACCTAGGCAACCGTGAACGACCGAGCCGGGCCGGAACGCTCCTAGCGTCATCGCTCGACACGAACCGCCGTACCCGAGGAGCAGCAGATGACCGGATGGACCGCCGACCGCATCCCCGACCAGCGCGGCCGGGTCGCCGTCGTGACCGGAGCGAACTCGGGCCTCGGCCTGGTCACCGCCACCGAACTGGCCCGCCGCGGCGCCCACGTCGTGCTGGCCGTGCGGAACACCGCCGCCGGCCGGCAGGCCGCCGGCCGCATCGGCGGCGACACCGAGGTACGCGAGCTGGACCTGGCCCGCCTCGAATCGGTACGCGCGTTCGCCGCGAAGCTGACCGCCGACCACCCGACGATCGACCTGCTGGTGAACAACGCCGGTGTGGTGCTGCTCGGCCCGCGCCGTACCTCCGCCGACGGCTTCGAGCTCCAGTTCGCCACCAACATGCTGGGCCCGTATGCGCTGACCGGCCTGCTGCTGGACGCCCTCGCCGGGGCACGGGCGGCGCGGGTGGTGAGCCTCAGCTCGCTCACCCACCGCAACGCGCGGCTCGACTTCGGGGACCTGATGTCCGAGCGCGACTACCGGGCCTCCGCCGCGTACGGCCGCTCGAAGCTCGCCACCACCGTCTTCGGCGTCGAGCTGGACCGTCGCGTGCGCGCGGCCGGATTGCCGATCGTCAGCGCGCTGGCGCATCCCGGTCTCACCCGCAGCAACCTCACGCCGCGGGCCTGGGAACACCGGGGCCGGCTGGGACGAATGATCGGGCGGCTGGGCCTGCTCGCCACCCAGCCGGTCGAGCAGGGCGCCCTGCCGCAGTTGCGGGCGGCGACCGACCCGGAGGTACGCGGCAGCCAGTTCTTCGGCCCGTCCCGGCTCTTCGAGACCTGGGGTCCGGTGGCCAAGGCGCGGCTGAACCGGCAGGCCGCCGACCCGGCCGTGGGTGAGCGCCTCTGGGCTGCGGCGGCGGAGCTGACGGGTGTTCGTTACCTCTGAACCGGCCGCGCGCAACGATGCGGTCGAGTGGGATTTTGCACTCCCAGTGCACTTGTCTCCGGTTTCCCGGCTGCCTAGCGTCAGGCCATGGCTGACTCGTGGACGTTCGCTGTGGCCCGTGACGACCTCGTTCGCACCACACTCGTCGACGGCGCTGTGCCCGACCTCGTCGACGGGGAGGCGCTTCTGCGCGTGGACCGCGTCGGCCTGACCGCCAACAACGTGACGTATGCGGTGCTCGGTGAGGCGATGCGCTACTGGGAGTTCTTCCCGCCGCAGCCCCGAGGACTCGACGACCGGTGGGGCCTCCCACCGCTGTGGGGCTTCGCCGAGGTGGTCGCGTCCACAGTGTCCGGCGTCGAGCCGGGACACCGGGTCTACGGCTACCTGCCGCCTGCCGGCCACCTGGTGGTACGCCCGGACCGGGTGGACGCGTCCGGGTTCCGCGACGCCAGCGCGCACCGGGCCGGCCTGCCCTCGCCGTACAACTCCTACCGGTCGACCACCGGCGACCCCGCCTACCGGGCGGAGCAGGAGGACCTGCTGATCCTGTTCCGGCCGCTGTTCTTCACCTCGTTCATGCTCGCCGACCAGGTGATCGACGAGGACGCCTACGGCGCGCGGTCGCTGGTGCTGTCGTCCGCGTCGAGCAAGACGGCGTACGCCACCGCGTTCGAACTGCACGGCCGCGGCCCGCGCCTGATCGGGCTCACCTCGCGGGGCAACCTCGCCTTCACCAGGTCGCTGGGGTGCTACGACGAGGTCCTCTCCTACGACGAGATCGGCGTGCTCGACGCCGTACCGACCGTCTATCTCGACCTGTCCGGTTCACCCGCCACCCGCGCCGCCCTGCGCGCGCACCTCGGCGACCTGCTGGTCCGGGACATCGCAGTCGGACTCACCCAGCAGACGCCCAACGCGGGTGCCGCCGGGGAGGTCTTCTTCGCGCCGGTGCGCATCCGCAAGCGGAGCCAGGACTGGGGTCGCGACGGGCTCGACGAGCGGTTCGCCGACGCCTGGCAGCGGTTCTCCCGGGTGGTGAGCGGATGGCTCGACGTGCGGGTCGGCGCCGGTCCGGAGGCGCTGCGGGACGCGTGGCTCGAGGTCCTCGCGGGCCGTACGCCACCCCGGGTGGGCCACGTCGTCCAGCTCTGAGCCCGTCGCCGATTCCGGCCGTGGCGCGCCCGCCCGGCCGATGCGCGCTAGGCTGACGACGCGGGGTACCGATGACTGATCGCCACCCCCTGCTTCTCCCACGGTTTCCCAGCCGCGACGACTGAGTCGAGCGCTGCCGTGCAGATTCCCTTGGAGCACTTCGTGCCCGACAACACGTTCGCCCTGAACCCCTTCCGTGTGGAGGGGGTCGGAGCCACCGACGACGAGCGCAGTCCGATCGCGGACGTCAGCGCCGAATCCATGACCCGTCTGCGGAGCCCGTTCGCCGCGGCGCAACCCGCTCGCGAGCCGGCCGGCGCGCCCGACGGGCGCTAGGCCGTCAGCCGGGCGTGACGGCCCCGGCCGTGCGCACCGGTCCCCTTGATGGTGTCGCCGGGCGCGGTCGAGTGGTCAGCGGTTCAGGTAGGCGGCCAGGCCGCCGAGTTCCTCGTTGGCGATGAAGACCGAACGCACGTTGATGATTGCCTCCTCGACGTGGAGCGGGCAGCCCCACGCCGAGTCACCCCACGAGTCAGCGATCTTGATCTCGGCGGGTGCCGTGCAGCCGTCGCCGCCGCCGAGCTGACACCGTTCGGGGCGGGGAGTGGCGGCCTGCGCGGCTGCGGCGGCGCGCAGCCGGGCGGTGAGTTCCGCCGCCGCGGCGGCACGCTGTTCCGCCTCGGCCCGTAGTTCCCGTTCCGCCCGCACCACCCGTGCCAGCTCGTCGTGGGCGGCCCGGGCGCGGGCGTCCGCTTCGGCCTTCGCCTGTTCGATGTGGTGGCGTTCGATGGCCAGGGCGGCGGTGCCGGTGAAGACCCGGGCGAGCGCCAGGTCGGCGTCGCGCGGGACGCGCGGGGTGCGGTGGTACATGGCGAAGGTGCCGAGCAGGCTGCCGTCGCGGGCGAGGATCGGCGTGGACCAGCAGGCGGCGAGCCCGGCCCGCTCGGCCAGGTCGCGGAAGTCGGCCCAGAACGGGTCGGTGGCGATGTCGGTGACGATGACCGGCTCGCGCCGGTGCGCGGCGGTGCCGCACGAGCCGACACCCTCGCCGGTGGCGATCCCGTCGATGGCCTGGTTGTAGAAGTCGGGCAGGCTGGGCGCGGCGCCGTGGCGCAGGTGCAGGCCGTCGGCGTCGGCGAGCAGGACGGAGACGAGCACCTCCTGCGGCGCGAGGTTCTCGATGCAGCGGGCCATCCCGTCGAGCACCTCGGCCAGCGGCGCCTGCCGGGCGATCTGCTCCAGCATCGCGCGGTGTTCGGCCATCAGCCGTTGCGCGTGCTTGACCTGCGTGGTCTCCACCCCGATCACGCGGATCCCGGTCACCGTGCCGTCGGCGTCGCGGCGCGCCTCGTAGGTGAAGTCGAAGAACGCCTCCCGCGCCTGCGACCCGGTGCCGAGCATGATCCGGGCGTCGTGGCCGGTGTAGGACTCGCCCGTGCGGTAGACCTCGTCCAGCAGGGCGATGAAGCCCTGGCCGTCCAGTTCCGGCATCAGCTCGGCGAGCGCGACCCCGGTGCGGGCGCGTTCCTCGCCGATGGCGGTGAAGAACGCCGGGTTCGCCGCCTCCACCACGTGTGTCGGCCCGGCGAGCGCCGCGAAGACGGCGATGGACTTGCCGAACAGCGTCCGCAGATCCTCGTCCGCGGGCCGCCCGGTGACCGACGGATCCGCCGTGGGCAGATGCTGGCCTGGTAGCGCCGTCATGCCTGGTCTTCCTCCCACGCCCGCTTCGTCGACCGTCGCCAGATTACGGGGCAGTGGCCGACGTTCACATCTTGGCATCGACGCCCGCCTCCGTTACCGTCGTGGGAACGCTCCCATGAACTTAGATACGTCTATGTGATCAGGAGGAAACACGACGTGGCTATCCTCTCGTCCCGCCGCAGATCAGCGGCCATCAGCGTGGCCGCCGTCGCGGGCCTCGCCGCGGCCGGCGTCGGTTTCGCCGTCGGTGGCGCATCCGCCGGCACGGTGTCCGGATCGCTCTACCGCGACCCGTCCTCGGCGGTCGTTCGCTGGGTCGCCGCCAACCCCGGCGACTCGCGCGCCGCCGTCATCCGCGACAAGATCGCCAGCCAGCCGCAGGCGCGCTGGTACGCCAACTTCAACCCGTCGACCATCCAGTCCGAGGTTTCCAGCTTCATCGGCGCCGCCAACGCGGCACAGCAGATCCCGGTGCTGTCGGTGTACGAGATCACCAACCGGGACTGCGGCGGCGCCAGCGCCGGCGGGGCGCCGGACCTCAACCAGTACCAGACCTGGGTGTCCAACTTCGCTCGCGGACTCGGCAACCAGACCGTCCTGATCATCCTGGAGACCGACTCGCTCGCGCTCCAGACCTGCCTGAGCACCGGCGAGCTGAACGCCCGCAACCAGGCGCTCACCACGGCGACCCAGACCATCAAGTCGGCCAACCCCAACGCCAAGGTGTACCTCGACGGCGGCCACTCGACCTGGAACAGCGCCAACGACACTGCCAACCGGCTCCGCGCGGCCGGCGTGCAGTACGCCGACGGCTTCTTCACCAACGTGTCGAACTTCAACCCCACCTCCAGTGAGGCGAACTTCGGCCGGGCCGTCATCTCCGCGCTCAACGGCATGGGCATCTCCGGCAAGCGGCAGGTCATCGACACCAGCCGCAACGGGGGAGCCGCCGGGGACTGGTGCGCCGACGACAACACCGACCGGCGCATCGGGCAGTACCCGACGACGAACACCGGCGACGCCAACATCGACGCGTACCTCTGGGTGAAGCCGCCGGGTGAGGCGGACGGCTGCCGCTACACGGCCGGTTCGTTCCAGCCGGACCTGGCCTTCAGCCTGGCCAACGGCGCGCCCAACCCGCCCACCACCGCGCCGCCGACGACCAACCCGCCGACGACCGCGCCGCCGACCACGGCTCCGCCGACGACCGCGCCGCCGACCACGGCTCCGCCGACGACCGCGCCGCCCACCACGGCGCCGCCGACCACCCCGCCGCCGGCCGGTAACGGCTGCTCCGCGGCGGTCGCGATCAACCAGTGGAACGGCGGCTTCACCGCGAGCGTGAACGTCACTGCGGGCTCCGCGGCCATCAACGGCTGGACCGTGACCGTCGCGCTGCCCGGCGGCGCCGCGATCACCGGCACCTGGAACGCCCAGGCCAGCGGCACCAGCGGTACCGTCCGGTTCACGAACGTGGGCTACAACGGGCAGGTCGGCGCCGGCCAGACCACCAACTTCGGCTTCCAGGGCACCGGCACCGGCCAGGGCGCCACCGCCACCTGCGCCGCCTGACCGGAACCGACCCCGGGGCCCGGCGCGGAGGATCGTTCTCCGCGCCGGGCCTCTCACTTCGCCGCTGCTGTCCGCAACGGATTCACGAACCGCCGTGCCCGCCTCAGGTTGCGGGCCAGCTCCTCGCGGTTCTGGTACGCGTGGCGGATCCACGCCGGCGCGAGCCGCGAGGACCTTCAGGCCTCCGTCGACGTCGCCATGCGAGCCGTCGCGGCACTACACCCCGGTGTCGGAGGGTAACCGCCTGGATTCACTCAGCTACTTCTCAGGTGGCGTTGGTAGCTTCCCCGCTCGACGGCTTCCATTATGGACGCCGTTGATCTCGTTGTGGCACAAGGGTTTCACGTGAAAGTTTCACGGTCCTCGTGTCGCGCGTACGGCGGTCGTCGAGGGAGAGGTTCGTGGTGTTCAAGAAGATGCTGGGCGCGTTCGGGGTGGGCGGCCCCAACGTCGATACGGTCCTGTCCAATCCGAGCACCCGCCCGGGACTGATGCTGGCCGGGCAGGTGAACCTGACCGGCGGCAGTCACGACGTGGAGATCGACCACATCACCGTCGGGCTGGTCACCCGGGTGGAGATCGACGGCGCGGAGGAGGAGTACGACGCCCTCGTCGAGTTCCACCGCGTACAGGTCGCGGGTGGTCTGCACCTGCGCGAGGGTCAGCAGTTGTCGCTGCCGTTCCAGGTGGCGATGCCGTGGGAGACCCCGGTGACCGACCTGTACGGGCAGCATCTGCACGGTATGACCATGGGCCTGCGCACCGAGGTGGCGATCCGTGGCGCGATCGACAAGGGCGACCTGGACCCGGTGTACGTGCACCCGCTGCCGGTGCAGGAACGCATCCTCGAGGCGTTCGGCCGGCTCGGCTTCGGGTTCAAGGGCGCCGACCTGGAACGCGGGCACATCTCCGGGCTGCACCAGAGCCTGCCGTTCTACCAGGAGATCGAGTACTACGCCGCCGCGCAGTACGCCCACGGCGTCAACGAGGTCGAGCTGACCTTCGTCGCGAACGAGCACGGCGTCGACGTGGTGCTGGAGTTCGACAAGCGCGGTGGCCTGTTCACCGGCGGCCACGACTCGTACGGCCGCTACCACGCCGCGCACGCCGACGCCGACCGCGTCGACTGGGCCGCGCAGGTCGACACCTGGGTCCGCCAGGCCCTCGACGGCTACCAGAGCCTGCACACCGGCCACGGCTACGCCCCGCCCGCCCAGGGCTACGGCGCGCCCGGCTACGGGCACGCCGCGTACGGCCACCCCGGCGGGCACTACAAGGAGGAGCACCACCAGGAGCGTCACGGTGGTCCCGGCATGGGCGCGGTCGCCGCGGGCGTGGTCGGCGGCGCCGCTCTCGGCTTCGCCGGCGGCATGGTCGCCGACGAGGTCTTCGACTCCTTCGGCGACGACGAGGGCGGCGACGAGGAGGCGTGAACCACTCCTCCTCACGGATGCCTTCCACCATCACCGCCGTCGGCGACCTGGGCCGTAACCCGTACTTCCGGACCGCCAACGCCCTGGCCGCCCTGACCGGCATCAAGTAGCCCACCGTCCGGCGGCCCGGAGACCTCTCCGGGCCGCCGGACGTCGGCTCCGGCTGGTGTGGTGTCACCGCGATCCACACCGAGCTGGTCTCCACCGGCGAGCGCCTGGGTGCCGACGACAGTGAGCAGGGCCAGGCGGTCGGCATCCTCGGTGCCGGCTCGGCCGTGTAGATCATGATGCGCAGGTCGCTGCCCGCCACGGGTGAGCGCGTCGCAGTCCAGGGTCAGCGGACCCACGTACGGATGATCGATTGTCTTGCGGGCGGCCTCGTGCCGGCCGACGGCGCCGGACTCCCACAGCTCGGCGAAGCGGTCACTGGTCGCCTGCGGTTCCGCGACCAGCCGCGGAGCCGTTCGTCGGCCGGATGCCGGCCGCCTGCCGCGCGCAGGTCCGCGACGAGCGCGTACCCGCCGGCGAGGGCCTCCGGAGGGCTGCGTCTTGGGCGGTGAACGCGACCAACGCGGCCGACTCTGGTACGTCGTCGACCGCGCGGCGGTCTTCATCGCCGGTAGGTGGCATCGGCGTCGGGTCGTGTCGCCATGGCGCGCGCCCTGCTTGCTCGGCGGGCCAGTCATCCTGATGACCGTCGACCAGGAAATCTGGGTTGGAAAGACTAGACATCTTCTGCGGTACGGCATACTCTTCTTCGAGTCGAGAGGAAAGATCCGTCAAGACGCAGACGGGCCGTCCGGCCGTGAGGACACGACGGGCGGATAGGAGAGGAACATGCTTCACCGTTCCTCTTGAGAGGCAGTAAGAGCACGTCAGTTCCGGCGTGACACACGCCGGGGTGCAGGCGGGGCCAAGGTTCTTTCAGGGCTCCGGCTGATGTTCGCTGCACGTGTCGGGGCTGTGAAGTCGCGTGGGCTCCGGCGCCGGCGGACCGTACGACAGCAAGGGAAACGTGTACGCAGAGGAAAGGGAGGGCCTTACACCGTTGGATCGCCCGCCGTCGGTCGTCATGTCAGGCCGGGCGGACACCGCAGTTTCCATCGAACGAGAGGTGGTCTCCGGTCACGCATATGCGATCCTCGCACCCGAAGCCGTCAATGACGGCTGGTGCGGATACGACAAGCCGACGTTCCGGTCGGTAGATGGTGTTCTGACCCGTAACCCTGGGCCCCGGCGCTTGTGCGCCGGGGCCCTCGACGTGGAGGTGACATGGGGCAAAACCCCGAAGACATGTTCGGCGATGAGAACTACCCGGCCTACACCATCGGGCAGGCCGCGGAGATGCTCGGCACCACTCAGGACTTCCTGCGTCGCCTGGACGAGACAAAATTGATCAATCCGCAGCGCTCCAGCGGCGGGCACCGCCGCTACTCCCGCTACCAGCTGCGCCTGGCTGCCCGGGCCCGGGAAATGGTCGACGACGGCACCGCCCTGGAGGCCGCGTGCCGGATCATCATTCTGGAAGACCAACTCGAGGAAGCCCTCCGGCAGAACGAGAAGCAGTAGCGGGGGCTGCGGCGACAGGACTGACCAGCCCACCCTTCGTGCGAGGTCGTCGGCGGGCGATGAGCCGGCCGGCCCACCAGGCGAACGCCCGGGTTCCCGCCTCGGACGGTCAGCCCCGCTCGTCGCACCTCTTCACATCCGGCCGGCGACCGCAATGCTGTGCGTGACCGGCGGTCCGAGGGGTCGCCGTCTTACGCCTGGCCGGCGTGCCCGGGCGCGGCGGATCGGCTGCGTGTAGCGTCCGATCATGGGCAGCGGCGGAACGGACGACGTGGGTGCCGGGTGGAGCACCGCTCGCGGCGCCGGCGACGTGGCGTTGTTGTCGGAAGAGATCACCGCTGCGCGGGTTACGGCGCTGCGTCACGCGGTCGCCGCGGCAGCCCGTTCGGCGGGTCTGGTCGGCCACGGGCTGGAGGACTTCGTATTGGCGGTGCACGAGTTGGTCACCAACGTGGTGCGCCACGGCGGGGGCAGCGGCGAGGTGCGTCTGTGGCAGCACCACGACCTGCTGACCTGCCAGGTCAGTGACAACGGGCCCGGGCTGGGTGAGATTGCCGTCGCCCTGCCGTCGCCCGGGGAGGTCGGCCACCGGGGACTGTGGCTGGCACAGCAGCTCACCGAAGGACTGATGATCGACAACTCCGGACAGGGAACGACCGCCTCGGTGACAGCGCAGCTGCGCCCCCGATCGACCGTGCACGAGGAAGGGTGACAGTGGCCACGGAGCAGACCTGGCACTGGCATGTCGACGTCGGTGCTGATCGTCGTGTCCTGGCGCTGTCCGGTGAGATCGACATGTCGGGCGCCGATCGGCTCGATGACCTGCTGCACGAGACGGTCGCCCAGGCCGGGACGGTGGAGATCGACCTGGCAGGGTTGACCTTCATCGATTCGACCGTACTCAGCATCCTGGTCGGAGCGCACCACCACGCGGTCGACCGGGGAGTGGATCTCACCCTGCTCAACGCCACCGGGCAGGTCCGCCGGATCCTCGACCTGACCGGCATCATGCAGCTGTTCGGCCGGGTGGCAGATCCGCCACCCACCGCGGTCTGAGTGCGCGAGGCGGGGAATCTCGCGGCGGGCGGCGGAACAGCCGTTGCGACGCTGGGACTGCGGGGCGGTCAGGCCCTGCCTGCCGTGGGCTCACGGAAGCGGACCATGAGTACGGTGGCGTCGTCCTGCAGCCGGTCATCCTGGTAGGCGAGGATCGCGTGAACGAGACGCCGCGCTGTCTCTGGTAGCGGCAGCCCGTCGGCCAGTGCTCGGACGGTGAAGTCGACCAGCCGCTCGGTGCCGAACCGTTCCCCGTCGGCCGAGCGGGCCTCGATGATGCCGTCGGTGTAGAAGAGCACGTCGTCGCCGGGTTCGAGGGCTTCCTCGACCACCATCGGAGGACGCCGGTCGCCCAGGGCCACCGGCAGGGCGGTGGGCGTGGGCAGGACGGCGGCGACCCTGCCGCGACGGAGCACCAGCCCGCCCGGGTGTCCGGCGGAGATGACCCGCAGCCGGCCGGTGCGCTGGTCGAGTTCGGCCAGCACGCCGGTGATCAGTCCGCGCCGGTCGTGGTCACGCGCCGCGGTGTCGATGTGATGGTAGGTCTCGACCAGGTCGAACCCGGCCCGACGGGCATTGCGGTACGCGGCCAGGGCCAGGCTGGCGAGCATCACGGCGCGCATCCCGCCACCGGAGCCGTGCCCGACGGCGTCGAACAGGGCGAGGTGGGCGATGTCGCCGTTGACCGCATAGTCGAAGGCGTCGCCACCCACGTCGTAGCAGGGCTCCAGGATCCCACTGATGATCACGCCGCCGGTGGAGAAGGTGAGCGGCGGAAGTTGGGCGCGCAGCATCTCGGCGGGCAGGCGCATCGGCTCGCGGCGGCGGACCGACTCGATCGTGTCGCTGTGGTGCGATCGGGTGATCACCAGCTCGGCGAGCAGGGAGGCCACCGCCTCGAACGCGGCCACCGCGGAGTCAGGCACGGCAGCTGCGGCGACCACCTCCGCGACGCCCACGCGCTCCAGACCGTTGAGCAGCGGCAACCACAACCGCGCACCGTCGTCCACCGGGCCGCCGAACGGGCGCAACATGCTGAACGCCCGGCCGGCCAGGGTTCCCTCGATGGCCAGCGAGACTCGACGCGGTGCGTCCGGACCGGGCAGCGCAAGCAGCTGACGCTGCTCGTGGTCGACCACATAGAGGATCATGTCGTCGGCGCCGAGCTGCCGGGCGGCCCGCCGTGCCATCCCCGGCAGGTCCTCAGGCCGGGCGTGGTGCGACTGCCACAGCAGACCTCGCAGTGCGTCCCGCTCGCTCATACCCACCGACCTTCGCCCCCGCCCACGCGGGGCTGCCCGAGCGGTCAGAGTACGCGGGCGCTCCACCCATCACGCGCTGGTGCGCCACGGCCATGACCGTCGAGTTCGGTGCGGCGGGTGTTGGCGAAGCCCTCGGCCGTGGCGAGTTGGTCGCGTAGGGCAGTGGCGGCGGGTGTGGAACGTGGCAAGCCGGTCAAGCAGATCGGCGCGGTCGGTACCGGTCGCGGTGTTGGGTCGAGGACGGTGAGGAGGTCGCGCATTTCGTCGAGGGGAACGGCGCCACCCAGGGTGAGCGCATCCACGATCGTCAGGCGCGCCGGGTCGCCGAGCGCGGCGTGGATCCGGGCGCGCCTGCGCAGGGAAGCACGCTCAGTGGCCGGATCCACTCATCGCCATCGGATCGACGGATGGTGTGCTACGGTAGCCGAGTTGCAGTTTTGATTTCCGTAGACGTTTTCCGGCGCCTGATGGGGCATCTGAAACCCATCCAGGCGCTTTTCGTTTTTCGTGTCGTTTCGACGCGGGTGATCAACGCGGCGGCGTAAGGGTCCGCACAGTGCGGTCTCTAACAGCCTGCGAAGGAGCAGACATGACTACAGGTACCGTGAAGTGGTTCAACGCCGACAAGGGCTTCGGCTTCATCAGCCCGGACGGCGGCGGCGCCGACGTCTTCGCCCACTTCTCCGCGATCTCGGCGAGCGGCTTCCGCAGCCTCGACGAGAACCAGAAGGTGGAGTTCGACATCACCCAGGGCCAGAAGGGCCCGCAGGCGGAGAACATCCGCCCGCTCTGATCCACATTCTCTGAACGGCGGCCCGACTGGTTCAGCGGGCCGCCGTTCGGCGTTTCATGCGCTAACCACGCCATCGCAAAAGTCATGGCCGACGACGTGGAGGCCCTCGTCGACAACCTGGTGAAGCAGCGGGCCGAGCCCGGCCTGACCGCCTACCCGCAGCGAGGGGCGGCGGCCAGGGCCGGGCGTCAGAGTGCGGCGCGGATCGCCTCGGCGAGCGTTGTGGGGGTGCGGCCGAGCAGGCCGGCCAGGTCGTCGCCGACCTCCAGCTCGCCCTGGGCGAGGCCCCGGTCGCCGTCGGCGAGCACTGCCGCGTACCCCTCGGGCAGGCCGGCCGCGACCAGCAGTTCGGTGTACTTGTCCACGGGCAGGTCGAGGTAGGAGATCGTGCGACCGGTCTGCCGGGAGATCTCGGCGGCCAGTTCGGTCAGCGTGAAGGGCACACCGCCCAGCTCGTACACCTTTCCGGCCTGGCCCGCTGCGGTGAGCACCGTGGCGGCGGCCTCGGCGTAGTCCGCGCGGGTGGCGGCGCTCACCCGCCCGTCACCCGCCGCGCCCGCCACCCCGTGCTGGAGGTACGTGGGAAGCTGGCCCGTGTAGTTCTCCAGGTACCAGCTGTTGCGCAGGAACACGTGCGGCAGGCCGGAGTCGCGGATCAGCTGCTCGGTCGCCTTGTGCTCGGCGGCGAGCACGAGGCTGGAGGTGTCGGCGTGCGCGATGCTGGTGTAGGCGACCAGCCCGATCCCGGCCTCCTTGGCGGCGGTGACCACGTTGCCGTGCTGCACGATCCGCTTGCCGACCTCGCTGCCGGAGACGAACATCAGCTTCTCGGCGCCCGCGAAGGCCGCCTGGAGCGACGCGGGGTCGTCGTAGTCGGCCCGCTGGGTGACCACTCCCAGCGCGGCGAGGCCGGCGAGCCGGTCGACGTTCCGGCCGAGCGCCACGATCTGGTCGGCGGGTACGCCCCGGTCGAGCAGCGCTTCGACGATCAGGTGACCGAGGGGACCGGTGGCGCCGGTGACGACGATGGACATGAGCACTCCTGTTGGTTGCGTATCAACTGTCTTCCCACGCCAACGGGAACAACGTGTCATTACTTCCTGTTGGAGAGTGGGCACCTTCGAGTTCGGTACGCACTGAAAGAGAGTGACAACATGCAGGCCGACCCGTTCAACCGGAACTGCGGCAGCCGGAAGGTCCTCGACCGGATCGGTGACCGCTGGAGCGTGCTGGTCGTGCTCACCCTCGCCGCCGGCGACAAGCGCTACGGCGAGCTGGCCGAGCGGATCGACGGGATCAGCCAGAAGATGCTCACCCAGACCCTGCGCGGCCTGGAGCGGGACGGCATCGTCACTCGCACCGTGCACGCGAGTGTGCCGCCCCGGGTGGACTACGCGCTCACCGACCTCGGCCGCAGCCTGCTGGAGCTGGTCGCCGCACTGGAGGCGTGGGCGACCACCCACCTCGTCGAGGTCGAGGCCGCCCGCGCCCGCTACGACGCCCGCAGCTAGGTGTACTGCCGTGTCTCGTGGATCTTGGACGAGATCGCGTAGCCGGATCTTCGCCGTGACGGCCCGGGCGAACCGGTGCCAGCGGGGGTCATCCCGGCCGACCGCCGGTCGCAAACAGGGGTTCGTGTGCTCGGCGTGTGGTCGTGTGCTCGGCGTGTGGTCGTGGGCTGGGCGAACAGGGGTCCGGGGAAGTGGGTGAACGCCTGCCACTCCCTGCCACCCCAGGTGAACCCCCAGGTCGCTGGACTGTGTCCGCGCGCCCTCGTAGCTCAGGGGATAGAGCATCGGTTTCCTAACCCGACGCTCCGCGCGTAGCCGCACGCAGGTGACCTGCGGCTTTTCCTTTTTCTTCCTGCGGTGGCCAGTCGCACAGCGGTGGTGCTGTGGTCGCCTGCCGAAGATCAGCTAGGCGCTGGAAAGACCGTGGAGCGACGTTCGCCTGCCCGTCTGAGAACGACACGCACATCGTCGCCCTCCTCAACGACCGCGGCGGCCTAACAACTCGGGTTGTCGAGGTGCGGGTGGCTGTTGCAGCTCCCGGGCGAAGGTGGTGCCGCCGTCGCAGGCGTGGACGATGGGCCCGGGTTCGGGAAGCTCCATGTCGGTGAACGTGGTATGGGCGGGGTGAGCAGCGACCCATTGGTAGGCGTGGGCGAGGAGCCGGGAGTTCACGTCGTTCGCGAGGGCGACGGCCGCTTCACCGCGCAGGCGGCGGTGGGGTGCCACGTCGACGACGCCGTGCGGACCGATGACGAGCAACGCTCTTGGCGTCAGCGGCAGGGCTACCTCGTGCGCTTGGGCCACACCGGGTCGGCTGGGATACACGTGGACCGTGTCAGCGTCGCGCGCCCGGCTTCTGCTGGGCTTGCGCGCGGCCTTCTTCCGCCGACGTTGGGGCTTCGCGCAGTTCGGCAGGTGCTGGACGTGACTGACGTCGCCACGAGTACGCAGGATTACCGGCTCGTCGCAGGTGATGAACAGCGGTTGGTCGATCGTGATGAGCGTCGCCGGGCGGCCGAAGAACGTCTGGGCGACTTTGGGGGCGTTTTTGGCCAGGTAGTCGAGGTGCAGATTCGGGTCCGGAACCACCCGCACCTCGGTGATCCCGCGGATGTCCGGCCGCGACGAGCGAATGAGGTAGTCGCCCATCAACTCGACCTCGCGACGGTGCCGGGGCGTGCGCAGCAGCTGGAAGCCGATGAAGATGCTCAGGTGCAGTGATTCCTCCGGCGTGAGCGGTCGCGGTGTCCGAAAGGGGTCGAGAATGCGGTCGATGACCGCGGTCGCCCCGTCCTCGATCACGCCGAGGATCCGTTCGAGCCGACCGTCGCGCTCACCGTCGAGGTTTATGAAGGTGTAGAAGTCGCGGATCGCGCCAACGTCCTTGATGTTGCGCAGGCTCGCCCGTCCTGTGACTCGGTCGCGGACACGGATTTGACCTGACGCGGAGAAGCGCTCGAGATAGCGGCGCGGGACGGTGTGGTGCCGGCTGCCGACCATCGGCACCGGCGAGGTCGTGTCCCACCACTGCTGGATCTCGTCGAGGATGCTCGGATCCGAGTCGATGATGTCGTCGACCCAGCACCGCCACGGCTTGTCATCCCGCCCGTTCTCGCCGACCATCCCGCCCTTCTCACCACACGTCTCGCCGCGACGCGTTGGCCGCTAACCCGATGGTCTACCTCGCGTCCGACATTCTCGGACCCGCTCATCGCCGGCGCGCCTTGGCGCTGCTGGCAGTGAGCGCGTGGTATCCGCCTGCCACGGTTCACGGGGCAGTCTCGACCCGACGACCGGACATTTGGGGCGGTCAGCTCAGGACGGTGGCGTCGAGTCCGTAACGACCGTGATTTCGTCCAAGCCCCGCGGATCGGTCCTGCCACGGTCGTTCAACTCCTGCAGGATCAGGCTCCGCAGGACGGCGCGCAGCTGGGCGGCGCTCAGACGTGGACTCTCACCAGCGGGACGGTCCGCGGCCACAGCGGTCGCGAACACGTCACCGGCGAACGAGATCGCCCGCTTGCCCGCGTGCAGGAACTGGGACCGGAGCTTGTACGCGGTCTTGAACGCCGCCTTCAGGACCGCCGGATCGTCGGCGAACACGGTGCCACGCGGCTGCGGATCAGACCAGGAGCCCTCCCGCGGTCGGGCGCTCATCGCGTCCACACCCCAGATGTAGGAGCGCACCGGCTCTCGCCAGAAGCCGGCCGGCAGCCGCGTCATGGCGTACGTTGCGAAGGTCTCGGCGAGCTTGATGTGCTTGTCCTTCATCAGGCGGCCACGCAGGGCTGCGGCCTGGGCCTGGGTGAAGTCCTGGCGGGCGATGAACTTCTCCCAACTCGCCGACTCGTCCCAGTCGGCCCACTCGGTCGGGGGACTGCCGAATTGCTGCGCAAGGCACTCGATGCCCCCGACCATCAGCGCATACGCCCCGACCAGATCACGGGTGGTCAGCAGCGAGGCGCAGTAGTGCATGTGGATCGCCGCGCTGAGGGCCCGCATGTCGTCGTCGCCGAGGCTGGTGAGTCGGGCTACCGCGTCGCGGAACGCCGCGTCGACCTGCGGCCAGTCGGGCATGGGCGCACCGAGATGGGTGTCCACCGCCCCGGCCAGGGGCAGCGCGAAGGCATGCTCCTGCCCCTCGACCCTGGCCATGACCTCGGGAACGACCTGGCAGCGACGGTCGGTCACCAGGGTCAGCAGGGCGCCGATCATCGCGTCCCGGCCGACCGTGTCGAACTGCTCCGACGGCGAACCCGCGCGCATGTAGTGCAGGATTGTCACCGACTGGATGTGCTCACCCGGAACCTCCAGCAGGCCCTGGCCCTCCGTGGCGAGCAGCCCGTCCCCGTTTGCGGGCACCATCCCGGGGTGGATCATCCGCTGGCACTCAAAGGTAGGTGGCGTGCCCGGCGGGAGCTCGCGCAGGCCGTCGGCCCATTCCTTCAGCCGTGCAGCGCCGGTTGGGTCCTTGTCGTCCAGCACTCCCACGTGTCCTCCGAAGGTCAACTCGCCACGGAGTAACCATCGTCGCGGTGGACAGGTACGGCGTACAACCCGAATACGCTGCCCGCGCCACTCCGCCGCCGGGGCTGTCTCGCACATCGTGTCGGAGGCGCGGCCGGTGACGGCGGCAGGATGGCGTGGGGCGCCTCGACCATGTTGCCGTTGCGTCGGGGTCGTCAGTGTGCGGGGCCGTTCCAGCGGAGCATGATCAGGGTGGCGTCGTCGGTGAGGGTGTCGTCCTGCCCGGCGAGGATGGCGTGCACGAGCCGGCGTGCGGTCTCGGGCAGGGGACGATTGTCGGCCAGCGCCCGAAGGGTGAAGTCGGTCAGCCGGTCGACGCCGAACGGCTCACCCCGGCTGGATCGGGCGTCGGTGACGCCGTCGGTGTGGAGCAGGACGTGATTGCCGGGCTCCAGTGCCTCCTCCACGACCACCGGCGGGCGGAAGTCCCCCATCGTGACCGGGAGGGCGGTGGGTGTGGGTAGCACGGTGGCGACTCTGCCGGCCCGGATGACGATCGGATCACCGCCCTGCTGCGGCGCGGCCACGTCAAGAAGGCCGTCCAGGTGGCCGAGGCGATGGTGGCTGCTGCCCGGCAGCAGACCGTGAACCTGCCCGGGCGCGCGCCGCCGCCGTGGTGGTCGGGCAGATGGCCACCGAGATCCTCGCCCTGGAGCAGCGCATCGCCGCTCTCGACGACCTCATCGCCGAGCAACTCGACCAGCATCCACTGGCGCCGATCATCGGGAGCCTGCCCAGCATGGGGCCCCTGCTCACCGCGGAACTGCTGGTGCACACCGCTGGCATGCCCGAGTACGACAGCCCCACCAAACTCGCGGCTCATGCCGGCCTGGCGCCGGTTTCCCGCGACTCCGGCACTGTTTCCGGGAACCATCGGCCTGCCCGCCGATACCACCGAAGACTGCGGCACATCCTGTGGATGGCCGCGTTCATCGCCGCCAGAGAATGCCCCATCTCCCGCGCCTACTACGAGAAGAAACGAGCCGAAGGAAAGAACCACCGCCAAGCCATACTCGCCCTCGCCCGACGACGCGTCGACTGCCTTTGGCCGCCTATCCGCGACCGCAAGACCTTCACCCGACCTGCACCCACGGTGCGCGCCGCAGCCTGAACCAAACCGGTCTCCGTCGACACGACCAGGTCCCGCCGGCCGATCCGCCCTGCACGCCAAGATCAACCGGAGTCACATGGAGACTCCTAACCCGCTGCTCTATCTATGTCCGTCTGCGCTGACCTGCGTTTCGGGCGCTCGATGCGAGACCGGGGATTCTGGGAGGCCGGAGAAGGCCCCCGACTTCCTCATCGAGGGGCATGTCTTCGACTGCTACGCGCCTACTCCTCCTGTGCCGGCCCGCGCCGTCTGGAGCGCGGTGTCCAGGAAGGTTGACACGGAGCAAACCCAACGCGTGATGTTGAACCTCCACGACTGGCGAGGAGACCTCGCCGCCCTGCACAAGCAGTTCCACGACTGGCCCATCACAGGGCTGAATGAACTGGCGGCGGTAACGCGCGACGGTGCGATCATTCAGATCATCCGGCGAGACCGATGAAGGGGTGCAGATGGCTGTCGAGTACCGGCTGACGCTGGCGGGCGACATCCCACTCGAGCAGGTGGCGGAGCTGGCTGCTCCCGAAGCGGTCGAGACGGTAACGGCGTCCGGCGGCCGGAGGCTCAGCGCCGACCTGAACGACGAGCACGGGTACGTCGTGGACATCACCGGCGGCAGGCACGGCTACTACTGCGCCGAGGATGACGGGGGTTCCCTGTGGCAATGGGAGCCGGAGACCTACGTCGACGTCAGCTTCTACATGCGCAAGGACACCCTGGTCGAGAAGGGCAAGCCCCACATGCTGGCGACCGTGGCCAGGATCCTCGCCGGCAGGGCCGAGGACGCGGCCCTAACCCTGAACGGCGACGTGCTGATGCTGACGCGCGTCGCGGGCACCCTTCAGAAGCACAACACCGACGGGTGGTACGACGAAGATTACGACAGAATTTTCCACCTCTGACGCGCCAATAAATCGATTCGGCGAGGGCGTGTTCTGGCTCGCCACTGTGAGAGGCGTCGTCTGCAGCAGCATCGCGCGTAACCGCGAAGGAACTCAGAACGGTAACGCTGAGTGAGCGCGACCATGCAGATCTTTTGTCGAGGCTGAGGAGAGGCGTCAGGGTGGCTGTCGAGTTCAGGTTGACCCTGGCGGGTGACCTCCCTCCGGAACACGTGGTTGACCTCGTGGCGGCGGAACCCGCCGAGAGGCCGAGACCGAGCGCCACCAACCGGCGGCTGTTCAGTGCTCGCCACTACGAGACGCGCGGGTACGCGCTGAGCGTCTACTCGGGGAACCAAGGCCACTTTGATGCCGAGGGCGACGACGGTGCCCGCTGGGAGTGGGAGCCGGAGACGTACGTCGACATCGACTTCTCCATGCGGGCAGACGACCTGGTCGACAAGGGGATCCCAAACATGATGAAGGCCGTGGCCCGGGTGTTGGCCGCCCGGCAGGAGGACGCGGCGCTGGTCCAGAACGGCAACTGGCTCCTGCTGACCCGCACCGGGGGCGAAATCCGCAAACACCGGCCTACCTGGTGGAGCCACTACGGCATAAACGACCTCATCACTCCATGAGCCAGCCGAGCGCGGGTGACCCGCTGACGAACGACGCGGCTTCGACCCGTCGTCCCTGGGTGACGTCGGTGTCGTCTTCTTCGACCCGGCGGACCTGACTCGGGACAACGACGACCCGGCCGCCGCGCGGCTGATCGCGATCTGGCCGTGATCCCCCGTGGGAGGCGGCGCCCAGCCGGGGGAGCGGGTAGCCCCACATGATCTTCGATGATGTGCGCGGTGTGTGCTCTCCAGCGGATGCCAACCGGGGTGAACCGGTGCCAACGTGGGTCGCGCGGAGCGACCGACGGTCGCAAACCGGGGTTCGTGTGCTCGGCGTGTGGTCCTGGCTGCGACAACGGCGGTCCGGGGAACGTGGGTGGACGTGGGCCACTCCCTGCCACCCCAGGTGAACCCCCAGGTCGCTAGACTGTGCCCTCGCGCCCCCGTAGCTCAGGGGATAGAGCATCGGTTTCCTAAACCGTGTGTCGCAGGTTCGAATCCTGCCGGGGGCACCACATTCCGCCTACGGGCTGACCGTTCCCGACAGGTTGCTGACCCGACCCATCGCGTCGAACTCGACACGCAGGACCGACCCGCCCCGATCCTGCGCCGTCACCGACATCGGCGCCCGATCCAGCCGCCACCCCTGCTGGTGCAGGAACGACTCGACGGCGACGCGGTGCTCCACCGGGAAGGACTGAAGGACCTGCGTCAGGACGGTCAGCGCCCGCTCGGGCCGGACCGGCGCGGTGATCTGCGGTGGGGCGTCGTCGAGGTGGAAGAAGACGGCGCCGCGGTCGTACGGCCCGCGGTAGTAGCAGCGGCCGGTCAGGCCGGACGCCAGCAGGGCGAGGCGGTGTCCGTCGGCGCGCTGGAGCGGGAACGTGGGTTCGGTGAGTTCGGCGACCCCTTGGCGGTTCCCGTACTCGCGAAGCCAGCCGGCCAGATGCAGTAGCGCCGGCGGGAGGTTGCTGGCCTCGTTGGCCCAGGCCCACAGCCAGGTGCCGTTGTCGTGGCTCTCGGTGCCGAGGAGCTGGACGCGGTACCGCAGGTCGGTCCCGAACGTCGCGATGCCGTCGGGCACGTCGAGCTGCCAGTCGCGCTCGCCGAGCAGGTCGGCCAGCGCCATCTGGCGGGCCAGGCCGGTGCCGACATGTTCGGCGAAGAGTCGATCAAACGTCGGCATCGCCGCAGTGTGCCAGAGCTTTCAGTGCGGGACGGCCCCGCGTCCGGCCGGAGCCGGAGCGCGGGGCCGGCGGGTCAGCGGACCAGCGCTGCCACCAGCGTCCCGATGCAGGCGACGACGGCGGCGATGATCGGACTGAGCGTCTTGATGTACGCCAGGATGAGCCGGTGCCGGTCGGTCGGCTCGGCAACGGTTTCGTCCTCGTCCTCTGGTGTCTCGAAGTCTGACCCGTGAGGGATTACAGTCAACGTGACTCCTTCCGTTGCAGCGGTGGAGTCGAATGCGGCGTCCGGTGGCAGCCGGGCGCCGCCCTCTGTGTGAGGCGACGCAGTGCCGTTCGACCGTTCGAGCATCCTCCCGGCCGACAGCTAGCACAAGAGTGGGCAATTCACTGTCGGGTACCTGACAAGCAGATGCATCGCATCGAGAAAATTTCGGTGCCATCTCTTGCCAAATGCAATTTTCCGTGAAGCAGTTCAACCCAGCGTGACCACGCAAAAGCGCATGGTGAGCAGCGGTGTCGTCAGGCGCGCCGGGCCGCGGGCCCGACCCGCGGCGCGCCGGCTACGAGACGAGGAAGCTGGTGGAGGGGCGGGTCAGGACGCCGGTCATCGAGAAGCGGGTGGAGCCGTTCCACCAGTGCCACGCCACGGCCCAGGCGCCCGGGCCGGACGGCAGGGCGTCGTGCGAGGCACAGTCGACCATGCCGACGCTGTTGCCGGAGCCCTGGGTGAGGACCAGTACGTACAGCCTGCCGGTCGCGCCGCAGCGCGCGCCGGTCCCGGCGCCGACTGTGGTGCCGTACGTGACGTAGGAGCCGTCCTTCGCCGGCAGGGTGTCCGGGTCGGCCAGCGGAAAGGTGGACGAACCCGCCGGCGTGGACATGTCGTCGGCGGGCGCGGCGGCGGCCGGCACCCCTCCGTCGATGAAGGTAAGTATCAGCCGAACGCTGTCGACGGCCGACGATCCCGTCAACGGGGGAGCGCTGACGCCGGGAGCGGGAAGCGGGGCTGCCCGGAGACCTGCCGGGTTACGCTCCGTCGAGGGGACGTGTCACCCGCCGGGCCCTCAGGCCGGTGCCAGGACCCGTCGGTACCCTGGCAGGTCCTGGCCTGTCCGCGACGACATGAGGTATTCGTGAACGATCTTCGAGTGGTGGCGTTCGATCTCGACGACACCCTGGCGATTTCCAAGTCCCAGATCGATCGTCGGATGGCGGAGTTGCTCGGCCACCTGCTCACCGAGGTGGACGTGCTGGTCATCTCCGGTGGCCGGTTCGAGCAGTTCCAGTCGCAGGTGCTCGCCCACCTCGACCTCACCGAGGAGCAGCGCGACCGGCTGCACCTGATGCCGACCTGCGGCACCCGCTACTACCGCTGGTCCGACGGGGACTGGCGGCAGGTCTACGCGGAGGATCTGACCGAGGCCGACAAGGCCCGTGTCGTCGCCGCGCTGACCGAGTCGGCGCAGGCGCTGGGCTTGTGGGAGGCGAAGACCTGGGGCGACATCATCGAGGACCGGGGCAGCCAGATCACGTTCTCCGCGCTGGGGCAGTCCGCCCCGCCGGCCGAGAAGTACGGCTGGGATCCGGACGGCGACAAGAAGCGGCGGCTGCGGGACGCGGTCGCGGCGAAGCTGCCCGACCTGGAGGTGCGTGGCGGCGGCTCGACCTCGATCGACGTCACCCGCAAGGGCGTGGACAAGGCGTACGGCATGCGGAAGCTGCTGGAACACCTGGACCTGAAGATCGACAACGTGCTCTTCGTGGGTGACCGCCTGGACGTGGGTGGCAACGACTACCCGGTCAAGGCGATGGGCATCCGCTGCGTCGCGGTCACCCGCTGGGAGGAGACCGCCGACTACGTCGAGAAGCTCGTCGACGACCTGGTGCAGCAGCGCGCCGAGCGCGCCTGAGCGCAGCCCGCAGCAGAGCCCGCCGGTTCCGGAACCGGCGGGCTCTGGCGGTATCGACGGTGATGAGGTAGGAACAGCCGAGAGAGCGCTCTCCCGTCCCATCACCGAACAGGCAGGCAGATGCGATCACCCGACCCCTCCCGCCGCCGTTTCCTCACGCTCACCGCCTCCGCGGCCTCGCTCACCGCTCTCGGCCTCCCGGCCGGCGCCGCGGCTGCGTCCCCGGCCGCATCGCCGGCCGCGCGCCCCGGTCGCGAGCCCGACTTCGGCCCGAACGTCTTCGTGTACGACCCCAGCACGCCGGTCGAGGAGATCCAGTCCACGCTGGACCGGCTGTTCACCGCCCAGGAACGCAACGAGATGGGCTTCGACAGGTACGCCGTGCTGTTCAAGCCCGGCCGCTACGAGGTGGACGCCCGGCTCGGCTACTACACGACTGTGGCCGGTCTCGGCGCCCATCCGGACGACGTGGAGATCCACGGCGCGGTCCGGGTGGTCGGGCAGCCGGACCCGAACTCGCCCGCCGGCATCTCCGCGCTCACCAACTTCTGGCGCTCGGCGGAGAACCTCGCTGTCACCCCGACCGACTGGTCGAACCAATGGGCCGTCTCGCAGGCGTCACCGATGCGCCGGGTGCACGTCAAGGGCGTGCTGTGGCTGGAACCCGGCAACGGCGGTTACTCCAGCGGCGGCTACATCGCCGACTCCAAGGTGGACGGCATCACCATCAACGGTTCCCAGCAGCAGTGGCTCACCCGGGACAGCGAACTCGGCGGCGAGTGGACCAACGGCGTGTGGAACCAGGTCTTCTCCGGCGTCATCGGCGCGCCCGCGCAGGGCTTCCCCGACCCGCCGTACACCACGCTGCCGACCAGCCCGGTCACCCGGGAGAAGCCGTACCTGTTCGTCGACGCCCGCGGGGCCTGGCGGGTCGCCGTACCGCGCCTGCGCCGCGACACCGCCGGCACCACCTGGGCCACCGGCGGCGCGCCCGTGCCGTCGCTGCCGCTGTCCGCGTTCTTCCTGGCCCGGCCCACCGACTCGGCCAAGCGCATCAACGCCGAACTGGCCCGGGGCCGGCACCTGCTGCTCACCCCCGGCATCTACCACCTGGACCGGGCCCTGCGGGTACGCCGCCCGGACACCGTCGTGCTCGGCCTCGGCATGCCGAGCCTGGTGCCGGACCGCGGGGACGCGGCGCTGCGGATCGAGGACGTGGACGGGGTCCGCATCGCCGGGGTGCTCGTGGACGCCGGGCCGGTCGAGTCGCCGGTGCTGGTCGAGGTCGGCACGCGGCACTGCCACCGGTCGCACGCCACGAACCCGATCTCGCTGCAGGACGTCTTCTTCCGCATCGGCGGCCCGTACGCCGGGCGGGCGGTGACGAGTCTGGTGGTGCACAGCCGGCACACGCTCATCGACAACATCTGGGCCTGGCGCGGCGACCACGGCCGGGCCGGCACGATCGGCTGGACCGTGAACACCGCTGCCACCGGCGTGATCGTCAACGGCGACGACGTGACCGCGTACGGGCTGTTCGTCGAGCACTACCAGCGCTGGCAGACGATCTGGAACGGCGAGCGCGGCCGGACCGTGTTCTACCAGAGCGAACTGCCCTACGACCCGCCGAGCCAGGCGGCCTGGCGCAGCCCGACCGGCAACGGCTGGGCGTCGTACAAGGTGGCCGACCACGTCCGCACGCACGAGGCGTGGGGACTGGGCGTGTACTCGTACTTCAACCAGGGCGTGGACATCCGCTGCGACCGGGGGATCGAGGCGCCGCGCCGGGCCGGGGTGCGGTTCCACGACGCGATCACCGTGTTCCTGGACGGCAGCGGCGGCATCGAGCGCACGATCAACGAGATCGGCACGCCGGTCGTCGGGTCGTACGGCACCAGCACGGTGGTCACCTACCCCTGACCGCGAGGGCGGCCCGGCCGGTGCGGGACCGGCCGGGCCGCGCCCGCTCACGCCGCGAGCTGGTCGACGCGGGTGAGCACCTGGTCGACGAGGCCGTACTCGCGGGCCTGCTCGGCGGTGAACCAGCGGTCGCGGTCCCAGTCGCGCTGGATCTCCTCCAGCGTCCGCCCGCTGTGCTGGGCGATCAGCTCCTGCATGGTGCGCTTCACGTGCAGCATGTTCTCGGCCTGGATGGTGATGTCCGCGGCGGTGCCGCCCATCCCGCCGGACGGCTGGTGCATCATGATCCGCGAGTGCGGCAGCGCGAACCGCTTGCCCGGCGCCCCGGCGCAGAGCAGGAACTGGCCCATCGAGCCGGCCATCCCGAGCGCCAGCGTCGCCACGTCGTTCTTGACGTACCGCATGGTGTCGTAGACGGCCATGCCGGCGCTGACCGAACCACCCGGCGAGTTGATGTAGAGGAAGATGTCGCGCTCCGCGTCCTCGGCCGCGAGGAGCAGGATCTGCGCGCAGATCTGGTTGGCCGACGCGTCGGTGACCTCGGTGCCGAGGAAGATGATCCGCTCCTTCAGCAGCCGCTCGAAGACCCGGTCGCCGAACGCCGGCTGCCCCTCGTCGAGCATCCAGATGCCACCCATCGCCGCCCACCTCCGTACGCCGGTGGGCGGGGGACCGCCCGGGAACCCGGCGGTCTCCAGCGTCCGCCGGGCGCACCCGTGCGGCCCAGGCTTTCTGCCGGCGGCAGATTCGCCCTGGGCAGAAGCTACGCGGCGACCGGCCGCCGCCGGCCCGCGCGGGCTCGCCGCCGGGCGACAGTGACGGAGGTACGCGGACGGGGGCGGACGGCCGGGGCGGAGGGAGCCGGCCAGATCCGGATGCCGCCGGCGAACCCGATCGGCGTGGCGGCGTCGAGGGGCGCACCGAGCGGCGCCGGCACCAGGCCGAAGGGCCGCAGCGCGCCGCCCAGCAGCGGCGTGGCGGTGACCGGGCGGCGGCCGACGTGCGGCCGGAGCGAGACGGCGGGCCGGCGGGTCACTGGTGGGCGGGGCGACACGGCCGGGCGGCGCGTGACGGACAGCCGCGGCGGGCCGACCCGCAGCTGCGGCCCGGTGCGGGCGGTCGGCACCCGGTCGAAGCGGGCCGCCGTGACCCCGGGGCCGACCGGGGCCGGACGCTCCCGGCGCAGCTCGTCGCGGGCCTCTTCGAGCAGGTCGGCGAGGTGGATGCCGAGCGCGCGGCAGATCGCGGCCAGCACCTCGGAGGAGGCCTCCTTGCGGCCGCGTTCGACCTCGGAGAGGTAGGGCAGGGAGACGCCGGCGGCCAGGGCCACCTCGCGCAGCGTGCGGCCCTGGCGCAGGCGGATGCGCCGGAGCACCCCGCCGATCACGCGTCGCAGCAACGACATGCCGGCCTCCTCGCGGTCGCCGTCCCGGACGTCCCCATCATGCCCCGTCCACGCCCCCGGAAGCGCCCCGGCCGTTCCGTTCGGCACCCGGCGGGCCGAATCCCCACGTACCCGTTATCTTGTGGGCGTGCAGGCGACGGTGGCGGAGCAGGGCCGACGGTGATCCATTTTCCCGCGCAACGGCGGGGGCCGCTGAGCGCGCTGAGTCTGCGCCTGCTCGCCGCCCTCGGCCTGGTCTTCGCCACGGTGGCGGTGGTCTGGCTCGACCGCGACGGCTACCGCGACGTGGACGAGAGCGGCCTGAGCCTGCTCGACTGCTTCTACTACGTGGTGGTCTCGCTCTCCACCACCGGGTACGGCGACATCACCCCGGTCAGTTCGTCGGCGCGGCTGGCGAACGTCCTGTTCATCACCCCCGCCCGGGTGCTGTTCCTGATCATCCTGGTCGGCACCACCCTGGAAGTCCTGACCGAGCAGTACCGCACCGGCCGTCGCCTGTCGCGGTGGAGGAGAACCGTGAAGGACCACGTCATCATCTGCGGCTACGGCACCAAGGGCCGCAGCGCGGTCTCCGCCCTGCTGGAGAACGGCACGGACAAGTCCAAGATCGTGGTGGTCGAGCGGAGCGGGCCGGCGCTGCGGCAGGCCACCTCCAACGGGCTGGTGACGATCGAGGGTTCGGCGACCCGCTCGTCGGTGCTGGAGCAGGCGCACGTGCGTACCGCGAAGTCGGTCATCATCGCGACGGACAGCGACGACGCGTCGGTGCTGGTGGCGCTCACGGTCCGGCAGCTCACCGCCGGTCAGGTACGCATCATCGCGGCGGTCCGGGAGGCGGAGAACGCGCCGCTGCTCAAGCAGAGCGGCGCGCACCACGTGATCGTCTCGTCGGCCACGGCCGGGCGGCTGCTCGGCCTGTCCACCTCGGCCCCGCCCCTGATCGACGTCGTGGAGGACCTGCTCACCCCGGGTCAGGGCATGGCGCTGGCGATGCGGTCGGCCGAGCGCGACGAGGTGGGGCGCTCCCCGCGTGAGCTGGAGTCGCTGGTCATCGCGCTGGTCCGCCGGGGCAAGGTGGTCACGCTCAACGACCGCGCCGGCGCGGTGATCGAGACCGGTGACATGCTCGTCCACGTCCGGGACGACCGGCCGCAGGCCACCACCGCGATCTGACCCTCGCCCCGCTGGAGCGCCAGCGGTCAGCAGGCGCCCGGGCCGCCCTCCGCGATCACTTCGCCGCAGGTCGACGACCGGCCCTGGGTGGCCCGTCGCAGCAGGTCGTAGAGCAGGTCCCGCTCGCCCGGAGCCAGCGCGCCGAGGACCTCCTCCTCCGCCCCGGCGAGCGCGCACTCCGCCTCGCGCAGTCGCTTCGTGCCCGCCTCGGTGAGGCGTACCTCGTGCCGGCGGCGGTCCTCCGGGGAGCGGCGGCGCTCGGCCAGGCCGTCCGCCTCCAGGTCGTTGAGCAGGCCGACCACGTTCGTGCTGTCGATCTGGAGCGTGCCGGCGAGCGCCTGCTGGCTGATTCCGCCGGCGTCGCGCAGCACGGTGAGCGCCACCAGGTGGCGGGGGCGCAGGCCCAGCGGGGCGAGCACCGACTCCGAGCGCAGCCGCATCCGCCGGGCCAGGTGGTCGAGCAAAGGCCCGGAGCGGCGCTCGGACTCCTCGACCGGTGCGGCGGACATGTGACCCAGTTTACGCGGCCCGGGGAACATCGACCTGCTATAAATAGTTGGTCCTACACGAACGATCGATGGAGGAGGAAGAAATGGCTCACCTGTTGCACATCGACTCGAGCATCACCGGGGAGCGTTCGGTCAGCCGGCGGCTCACCGCCCGCGCCGCCGCCGCGTGGCGCGCCGCCCATCCGGACGGCACCGTCACCTACCGCGACCTGGGTCAGAACCCGCTTCCGCACCTCGACACGGCGAGCGGCCTCGCGCGCATGGTGCCGCCGGATCAGCACACGCCCGAGCAGCAGGCGTCCTGGCGGCTGACCGAGGAGGTCGTGGCCGAGGTGAAGCGGGCCGACACGGTCCTGCTCGGGCTCCCGCTCTACAACTACGGCCCGCCCAGCAGCGTGAAGTCCTGGGTCGACCACCTGATCGCCCCCGGCATCGCGTACGACCCGGTCACGAACGCCGGGCTGCTCGGCGACCGCCAGTTCGTCGTCCTGGTCAGCCGCGGCGGCGGGTACGGCGCGGGCACCCCGCGGGAGGGCTGGGACCACGCCGAGCCGTGGCTGCCGCACGGCCTGTCCCTGACCGGCCTGGAGCCGCGGTTCATCTGCGCCGAGCTGACCCTGGCCCCGGTCAACCCGGCGATGGCCGAGCTGATCCCGCTGTTCGAGCAGAGCCTCGCCGCGGCCGAGCGGGCCGTCGACGAGCTGTGGGTGCCCGCCTCGGCGGCCGCCTGACCGGGCCGCGTCACACGTGAAGGGCGGGCCGTTCCGCGGGGGAACGGCCCGCCCTTCGGCGTGACGGGTCAGCGGCGGATCAGAGGATCGTCCAGGTGTCGCCGCTGCCGAGCAGCGCGGAGAGCTGCTGCTCCGGAGTCTGGTCGACGGTGGCCTTGGCGGCCGCGACCTGCTCCTGCACCACGCTGTCGTAGGAGGGACGGTCCACCGACCGGAACACCCCGATCGGGGTGTTGCTCAGGTCCAGGCCGGGCAGGCGGGACAGCGCGAACGCGTACGCGGGGTCGGCCACGCCCGCGTCGTGCACGACGATCTCCTCGGCCGGGGTGTTCGCGGTCTCCCGGACCTCCAGCCCGAAGCCACCGGGCGGGTGGACGACGCAGAACTGCCCGTCCTTGCCGAACGTGATCGGCTGCCCGTGCTCCAGCCGGATCAGGAAGTCGTCCCGGGTGGCCGGCTCCTTCAGCGGGTCGAACGCGCCGTCGTTGAAGATGTTGCAGTTCTGGTAGATCTCCACGAACGCCGAACCCTCGTGCTGGGCGGCGGCCCGCAGCACCGACTGGAGGTGCTTGCGGTCCGAGTCGATCGTCCGGGCCACGAACGTCGCCTCGGCGCCGAGCGCCAGGGACAGCGGGTTGAACGGGGCGTCCGCCGAGCCGACCGGCGTCGACTTGGTGATCTTGCCGACCTCGGAGGTGGGCGAGTACTGGCCCTTGGTCAGCCCGTAGATCCGGTTGTTGAACAGCAGGATCTTGAGGTTCACGTTGCGGCGCAGCGCGTGGATCAGGTGGTTGCCGCCGATGGAGAGCGCGTCGCCGTCACCGGTGACCACCCAGACCGACAGGTCCGGCCGGGACACCGACAGGCCGGTGGCGATCGCCGGGGCGCGGCCGTGGATCGAGTGCATCCCGTACGTGTTCATGTAGTACGGGAAGCGCGACGAGCAGCCGATGCCCGAGACGAAGACGATGTTCTCCCGGGGGATGTTCAGCTCCGGCATGAAGCCCTGTACGGCCGCCAGGATGGCGTAGTCACCGCAACCGGGGCACCAGCGCACCTCCTGGTCGGACTTGAAGTCCTTGGCGGTGAGCTTGAGGGCGACGGGCTCAGGCATTCTTCAGGACCTCTTCCAGCATCGTCTCCAGCTCGGCGGCCGTGAACGGCAGGCCGCGGACCTGGTTGTAGCCGATCGCGTCGACCAGGTACTTCGCCCGGATCACGTGGGCGAGCTGGCCGAGGTTCATCTCCGGTACGACCACCTTGTCGTAGCGGCCCAGCACCTCGCCGAGGTTCGCCGGCATCGGGGCCAGGTGCCGCAGGTGGGCCTGGGCCACCGAGAGCCCGCGCTGGCGCAGGCCACGGCAGGCGGCGCCGATCGGCCCGTACGTCGAGCCCCAGCCCAGCACCAGCACCCGGGCGTCGCCGTCCGGGTCCTCCACCTCGACGTCCGGCACCGGGATGGTCTCGATGCGGGCCGCCCGGGTCCGCACCATGAAGTCGTGGTTCGCCGGGTCGTACGAGATGTCGCCGGTCTTGTCGGCCTTCTCCAGGCCGCCGATCCGGTGCTCCAGACCGGCCGTGCCGGGTACCGCCCACGGGCGGGCCAGCGTCTGCGGATCCCGCAGGTACGGCAGGAACGTGGTGCCGTCCTCGCCGTTGGGCTCGGTGGCGAACTCGACCCGCAGGTCGGGCAGCGACTCCACGTCGGGCAGCAGCCACGGCTCGGAGCCGTTGGCGACGTAGTTGTCCGACAGCAGGATCACCGGGGTGCGGTAGGTCAGCGCGATCCGGGCCGCCTCCAGCGCCGCGTGGAAGCAGTCCGACGGCGACTTCGGCGCGATCACCGCGACCGGCGCCTCGCCGTGCCGGCCGTACAGGGCCATGTTCAGGTCGGCCTGCTCGGTCTTGGTGGGCATGCCGGTGGACGGCCCGGCCCGCTGCACGTCGACGATGACCAGCGGCAGTTCCAGCGCCACCGCCAGGGAGATCGTCTCGCTCTTGAGCGCCACACCCGGACCGCTCGTGGTGGTCACGCCGAGTGAGCCGCCGTACGACGCGCCGAGCGCCGCACCGACCGCGGCGATCTCGTCCTCGGCCTGCATGGTGACCACGCCGAACTTCTTGTGCTTGCTCAGCTCGTGCAGGATGTCCGAGGCCGGCGTGATCGGGTACGCGCCGAGGAACACCGGCAGCCCGGAGCGCACCCCGGCGGCCACCAGGCCCAGCGACAGCGCCGCGTTGCCGGTGATGTTCCGGTACGTGCCCGGCAGCATCTTGGCCGGCTTGACCTCGTACCGGACGGAGAAGTCCTCGGTGGTCTCGCCGAAGTTCCAGCCGGCCCGGAACGCGGCCACGTTCGCCGCCACCAGCTCGGGGCGGGCCGCGAACTTGCGCTCCAGGAAGCGCAGCGTGGACTCGTACGGGCGGGAGTACATCCAGCTCAGCAGCCCGAGCGCGAACATGTTCTTGGCCCGCTCGGCGTCCTTCTTGGACACGTCGTGCTCGGCCAGCGCGCCGATCGTCATCGAGGTGAGCGCCACCGGGTGCACCGCGTACCCGGCGAGCGAGTCGTCGTCGAGCGGGCTGGCCGCGTAGCCGACCTTCGCCAGGTTGCGCCGGGTGAACTCGTCGGTGTTGACGATGATGTCGGCCCCGCGCGGCAGGTCGGCCAGGTTGGCCTTCAGCGCGGCCGGGTTCATCGCCACCAGCACGTTCGGCGCGTCACCCGGGGTCAGGATGTCGTAGTCGGCGAAGTGCACCTGGAAGCTCGACACGCCGGGCAGAGTCCCGGCGGGAGCGCGGATCTCGGCGGGGAAGTTGGGCAACGTGGAGATGTCGTTGCCCAGTTGCGCCGTCTCCGAGGTGAACCGGTCGCCGGTGAGCTGCATGCCGTCGCCGGAGTCACCGGCGAACCGGATGACCACCCGGTCCAGCTGACGGATCTGCTTGGTCACACCCGCACCTCGCTTAACTGAGCGCCGTCGCCCTCGCCGGCCCGGCCCGCTCCGATTCTCACGTCAGAGCCTACGTCGCCACGTTAGGGCCACCTTGGTCGAGGTCCGACGTATGGGACTGGATCGGGCCGCTGTATGCCCTGCTTTGCAGCGTTTAGTACCTGGGCCCGTAACCCAGATCACCACATATCCATGATCACCGGTCGGTGATCGGACGCTCCGGCACGGTGATGTCACTGCGGCGGCGCAGCGAACGGGTCGCCAGAGTCAGTGCGAGCACGACCAGGAGACCGGACACGGCGATCAACGCGACGACGGTCCCCCGGACCGAGGTGTCGTCGCCGTCCCGTTCGCCGGCGGCGACGAGCACGCCCTGCGAGCCGGTCGGGGCCGGCGCCCCGCCGGGCGGGACGGCGTCCGCCGCCGCCGCGCTGATCCGGAAGCTCATCTGCACCTGCCGGTCGCGCCCGCTACGCGGGTCGAGCCGGCCGATCACCGCGCCGGACAGGGGCGCCCGTCGCTGCGCCTCCGCCGAGGCCGCCAGCGTCAGCCGTACAGTCGTGGTCCGCCCGGCCGCCAGCGTGCCCAGTTCGCAGCGGGTCCGGTCGGCCGACACCGGGGCGCAGCCGCTCTCGGTGCCGGCCACTGTCACCCCTTCGGGCAGGAGCACCTCGATCCGGCCCGCCGCGTCGACCTTGCCGGTGTTGCCCAGCCGGACGGTGAGCGTGCTGGGCGCGCCGCTGATGTCGAACAGCACCTCGTCGGCGCGCAGCGAGATGCCGGGCACCGGCGGCCCGGGCGGGAACAGCACCGCGAAGCCCTCGTCGTCGTACGCCGCGCCGGTCACACCGGGCGCGACGGCGGTGACCTGGACCGACCCGGCCAGCGGCATGGTCCGCCAGGCGTCGCCGTCGACCCGGACCCGGATGGTCGCGCTGAACCGGGCGCCCGGCTCCGCGTCCCACCCGACGCAGCGGTGGTTGCCGCCGCCGGAGGGCTCGCAGCCCGGGGTGCCCGCGTCGGTCAGGCCGGGCGGCAGCGTGTAGCCCAGGCTGATCCGCTCCGCTCGCCCGCCGGTGTTGGTCACCGTCACCCGCAGCGTGGCCACCGTGGCGTCGGCGTTCCAGTAGGCCGGCGGGAGGACCACGTCGTCGGTGTTCACGCGTACCCCCAGGGGCCCGCCGGCCGGCTGCGCCGGCGGTGGCGGCGGGGTCTTGACCGGCGGCACGACCGGCGGAGGTGCCGGTGCCGTGGTGGCCGGCGCGGCGGTGGTCGGCGCCGGCTCGGCGGGCGCGCTCGTCGGCGGGGCCGGCGAGGTGGTGACCGGCGCCGGGGGCGTGGTGGCCGGCGGCGGCGGCTCGGTGGGCGGCGGGGCCGTCGCCGTGGCCGTCGGCTCGCCGGTGGGCGCGGGCTCGGTCGGCTCGCCGCCGGGCTCACCGCCGGGCTCGCCGCCCGGCTCCACCGGCTCGATCAGCCGGAGCGCGGCGGCCGGCCCCGGGTGGGCGTCGGCCCCGGCCGGCGCCACCGCCACCAGCGCCGCGACGAGCGCGGGCACCAGGAGCGCGAGGGTACGGCGGAGCGCGACCCGCCGAACGGGCGCAACGCGGGGGCGGGCCATCTGTCCTCCGGGACGATCAATGAGATCCCATTATTCGGTGATACTTGCCATCAAGCACTAGTCCTGCGAGGAAACGAATTCGTAACGTGTCCGGGACATCTGGACGGGACCGGTACGCTCCGGTCGTGACCGGATATCTCGGCTCGTACGCCACGCTCGGTCTGCTGCTGCTCGCCGCCGTGCTCTTCTTCGTGACGGCGTTCTCGGCGAACCGGGTGTTACGTCCGAGCCGACCGGCCGAGCCGTGGGGCAAGCGGGCCACGTACGAGTGCGGTCTCGACCCGGTCGGCGGCGACTGGGCCCAGATGCAGATCCGGTACTACGTCTACGCGTATCTCTACGTGCTCTTCGCGGTCGAGGCGGTGTTCCTGTTCCCGTGGGCCCTGGTCTTCGACCGGCCCGGCTTCGGCGCCACCACAGTCGTGGAGATGGGCGTCTTCGTGGCGATCGTCGCGCTCGGCATCCTCTACGCGTGGCGGCGCGGCGTCCTGCGCTGGACCTGACGCGCCCGGACCGGCCCGTCAGGCCAGCCCGCGGCGGGTCACCGCCGGCGGCCGGTCGCCCCGGATCGACGCCACCATGTCCAGCACCCGGCGGGTCTCGCGGACCTGGTGGGCGCGGAACACCCGGGCGCCGAGCCAGGCCGAGACCGCCGTGGCGGCGAGCGTCCCCTCCAGCCGCTCGGGCACCGGCAGGTCGAGCGTCTCGCCGATGAAGTCCTTGTTCGACAGGGCCACCAGCAGCGGCCAGCCGGTGTCGGTCAGCTCTGCCAGCCGCCTGGTGATCTCCAGCGAGTGCCGGGTGTTCTTGCCGAAGTCGTGCGCCGGGTCGATCAGGATGCCGTCCCGGCGCACACCCAGCCCGACCGCGCGCTCGGCCAGCCCGGTCACTGTGCCGACCACGTCGGCCACCACGTCGTCGAAGGCGGCCCGGTGCGGCCGGGTACGCGGGGCGAGCCCTCCCGCGTGCGAGCAGACCAGCCCGGCGCCGGTCGCCGCGGCGACCCGGGCCAGCGCCGGGTCCGCCCCCGACCAGGTGTCGTTGAGCAGGTCCGCGCCGGCCGCCACCGCCTCCACGGCCACCTCGGCACGCCAGGTGTCGATGGAGACGACCACGTCGGGGAAGGCGGACCGGACCGCCGCGATGGTGTCCACCGTCCGGCGGATCTCCTCGGCCACGTCCACCTCGTCGCCCGGCCCGGCCTTCACCCCGCCGATGTCGATGATCTCGGCGCCCTCGTCCACCGCGCGTTCCACCGCGCGCAGCGCGCTGTCCTGGGCGAAGGTGGCGCCGCGGTCGAAGAACGAGTCCGGGGTGCGGTTGACGATCGCCATCACCACCAGCTCACCGGGGCCGAACGCCCGTCCGCCCAGCCGCAACGCCCCGGTCATGCCCGCCTCCTCGCCGCCGGACCGCACCGGCCGGTCCGACGCTATCCGGTCCCGCCCGCGCCGCCCGTGCCGGTCCCGTGCGCCGGACGCATTTACCGACCGGACGTCCCGGAGGGCTCGCCCGATCCCGGCCCGCATGCCACGATCTGTGCATGGGTGAGGTTCTGCTCCTCTTGGTCGTCGCGCTGACCGTCGCGGCTGTGGTGTTCGGGGTGACGGTGCTCGTCTCCGGCAAGGATCCGGGCCTCACGCCGGCCGAGCCGGACGGGCGGGCCGTGCCCCTGCCTGGCAGCCGTCCGCTCGACGAGTCGGACGTGTCCGACGTCCGCTTCGACACGGCGCTGCGCGGCTACCGGATGAGCCAGGTCGACGCGGCGCTGCGCCGGGCGGCGTACGACATCGGCTACAAGACCGAGCTGATCGGCGTCCTGGAGGCGGAGAACGCGGCCCTGCGGGACGGGCGTACCGAGGACGCCGACGCGCTGCGCCGGGCGCGCGAGGAGGCCGCCGCGACCCGTCCCGAGACCGAGCAGGCACCCGACCCGTCCACCCCCGAGCCGGTGGTGATCGACCTGTCCGCGCCCGAGCCGCCGGCCCGGACCGACACCGACGGGCAGCCGGGCCGCACCGACGCCGACGGCCGGGCCGGACGCGCCCCGGCCGAGGCGGGCGTGGCGGAGGCCCCCGCCGCCGCGGCGACCGAGGACACCGTCTCCCCGGCGAACGGGATCGCGGCCGGCCCGGCCGACGACGACCGGGAGCGCGGTTCGGTCGTCCGCTCGGAGTCGGCGTGACCGGCGCCGGCCGGCCGGCCGACGACTTCACCGAGGCGTCCCGCCGGGGCGCCGCCGAGGTCACCGCCACGGTGATCGTCGAGGCCCCGGCCGACCGGGTGTTCGCCGCGCTCACCGCGTGGGAGCGGCAGTCGGACTGGATCCCGCTGACCCGGGTCCGGGTGGTCGAGGGCGACGGCGGCGAGGGGAGCCTGGTCGAGGCGGTCACCGCGCTCGGTCCGGCCGTGCTCCGCGACAAGATGCGTGTGGTCCGGGTCGACGCGCCGTACGAGGTCGGCGTGGTGCACTGCGGCAAACTGCTGCGCGGCCCCGGCGTGCTGCGCTGCACCCCGATGGACCGCGACCGCACGCAGGTGGTCTGGCACGAGTGGTTCCACCTGCCGGGCGGGGCGGCCGGCCGGGTGGCGTGGCCGGTGCTCTGGCCCGGCTCGAAGTTCAGCCTCACCCAGGCGCTGAAGAAGTTCGCCCGGCTGGTCGAGCAGGGCCGCCTGCCCTGACGGGCGGTCGTTGGCGCGGCGGGGCTGTCGGTGGCCCGGCCTATCGTGGACGCCGTGACTGACCTGGTGACCGGCGCCGACGGGCTGCCGCGCTGCGCGTGGGGGGCGAGCACCCCCGACTACGCCGTCTACCACGACGACGAGTGGGGCCGGCCGCTGCGCGGCGACGACGCGCTCTACGAGCGGCTGACGCTGGAGGCGTTCCAGTCCGGCCTGTCCTGGCTGACCATCCTGCGCAAGCGGCAGGCGTTCCGGGACGCCTTCGCCGGCTTCCGGATCGAGTCGGTGGCCCGCTACGGCGAGGCCGACGTGACCCGGCTGATGGCCGACGCGGGGATCGTCCGCAACCGGGCCAAGATCGAGGCGGCGATCGCGAACGCCCGGGCCGCGTCGGAGCTGCCCGAGGGCCTCTCCGCGCTGCTCTGGTCCTTCGCGCCCCCGCCCCGGGCCGCGCGTCCCCGGTCCTTCGCCGAGGTGCCGGCCACCAGCCCGCAGTCCGTCGCGATGGCCAAGGCGCTCAAGAAGCGGGGCTTCCGGTTCGTCGGCCCCACGACCGCCTACGCGCTGATGCAGGCCACCGGCATGGTCGACGACCACCTGGCCGACTGCCACGTGAGCGGTGACCGGGCCGGGGTGTGACGGAGCGCGCCACCTCCGGCGTGATGGGATTGGGGCATGACCGACACCGAGCCGCGTACGAGCGGGACGACAGACGGTGCGACCACGACCGGAGCCTGGGCGGTGCTGCTGCCCGCCGAGCGCTTCGAGGCCGAGCGGCTCGTGCACCACGACGCGCTGGAGCTGACCGGGCTGTCCGAGGCGGCCCGCCCCCGGCCCGGTGACCGGGTGGCAGTGCTCGTCGACGAGCCGCTGCGCCTGGTCGCGCTCGGCCGGGTCGCGCTCGCATCGTCCGAGACCCGGGAGGACCCGGACGATCCGCAGTCCGACGCGGTGGCCGGGTCGCTCGTGGTCACGTACACCCGGCGGGTGCTCGACGAGCCGGTGCCGGTCGACGGCCCGGCGCCGGACGGACCGGTCGTGGCGCTCGACCCGGCCCGCTGGCGGTCGTTGGCCGACCGGCTCGGCCCGCCGCCCGCCCGCAGCACCTGGCTGGTCAGCCTGGACCTGCCGATCGAGGCCGCGTCGCGCGCCGAGGCGGTGCGGATCTTCTGGTCCTACGTGCAGGAGCTGGGCCCGCGGGAACTGCCGGCGTTCGTCTCGCCGTACGGCGACGAGCTGGCCATGCAGGCATTCGTGCTCGGCGTCGAGGCCAACCAGGATCCGGAAGAGGACGACTGACCTCCGGGGCCGACCGGGGCGGTCAGCGTCCCTCGAAGACCGGCTTCTGCTTGGCGACGAACGCCGTCGTGGCGGCCCGGTGGTCGGCGGTGGCGCCGCAGATCGCCTGGGCCTGCGCCTCGGCGGCCAGCGCGTCGGCGAGCGTGCCCGCGTCGGCGATGGAGAGCTGACGCTTGATCGCCCCGTACGCGACGGTCGGGCCGGCGGCGAGCCGGGCGGCCAGTTCCTGCGCGGTCGGGAGCACCTGCTCGTCGTCGTCCACCAGCTTGGTCAGCAGGCCCAGCCGGCAGGCGTCCTCGGCGCCGACCGGCTCGGCGAGCATCAGCAGCTCGACGGCCTTGGCGTGACCGACCAGGCGGGGCAGCGTCCAGGAGGCGCCGGTGTCGGCGGCGAGGCCCACCCCGGCGAACGCCATCAGGAACCGGGTCTTCGGGCCGCCGATGCGGAAGTCGGCCAGGAACGCCAGCGAGGCGCCGGCCCCGGCGGCCATCCCGCGCACCGCGGCGACCACCGGCTTGGGCAGGTTGGCCAGCCGGGCGGCGATCGGGTTGTAGTGCGCCCGGACCGTGGCCAGCGGGTCGGCGTCCGAGGTCTCCAGCGTCCGTACGTGCTCGCGCAGGTCCTGCCCGGCGCTGAACGAGCCGCCCGCGCCGGCGAGCACGACCGCCCGGCAGGACCGGTCGGTCTCCAGCTCGGCCAGCGTGTCCCGGAGCGCCTCCTTGAGCGCCACGTCGAGCGAGTTCATCGCCGTCGGGCGGTTCAGCGTCAGGGTGACGACGGCGTCGGTGCGGTCGACGAGCAGCGGCTCGGTCACGTTCTAACGACCCTTCTGTCGGGCGAGGCGGTTGCCGGTGTCGAGGCACTGCTCGACGTACCGGTCGGCGGCCGGCCGGAGCCGGGCCGCGTGCCGGTCGAAGAAGCTGGCCGCGCTGGTGCCCGGCCAGCGCTCGGGCAGCAGTGCCGGGGGCAGTTGCGGATCCCGGAACAGGAACGTACGCCATGCGTGCACGAGCCGGAATCGGGCCGCGTACGCGTCCTCGTCGCTGCTGCGCACGGTGACGCCGGAGAGCAGCGGCTTCTGCTCGGCGACGAACCGCTCGTACGCCCGCCCGATCTCGGCCAGGTCCCAGGCGCGGCGGACCACGCCCATCGCGCCGGGGGTGCCGGCCGCGTGCGCTGCGGTGAACCGCTCGTAGCGCACGCCCGCCTCGTCGAGCAGCAGGTCGACGTCCTCACCCGGGCGGGTGGCCACCCAGGTGCAGTCGTCGAGCGTGCCGTAGCCGAGGAAGGCGAGGTTCGCGGCGAGCCGCTGCCGGTCCCGGCGGGACGAGGGCGCGGTGAGCACCAGGAGATCGAACCGTCCGTCCCAGCTGTGCCGTCCGGTCCGGTAGATCCGGGACGCCGCCTCGTCGAGTCGACGTGCCGCCTTCGGGGTGATCGAATATCCCGGTCCGGACGCCAGACGGAGCGGTTCCAGCCAGCCCTGACGGACCATCCGGGAGACCGCGGTGCGTACCGCCGGCGGGGCGATCCCGAGCGGGGCGAGCAGCTTGACCAGGGCGGCAACCGGTGCGCGGCCACCCCGGGCCCGGAGGTGGTCGCCGTACAGGTCGAAGAGTGCCGACCGTGCCTGCATGACCGCACATTGTGACAGGCCTATCCAAGATAAGCTAGATGCTGTTACATCAATGCTGCTTCGGTTTGGGTCCGGCGGTGTTCATCAGGGAAAATCGTTGGTCGAGCCTTCCGCGATGGTTGCGGATGGCGATGGCGAAGTGGCTGTGGGGCAACTCACCGACCCTGGTGTAGGTCTGAGGGGAGACAACATGGCGGCGATGAAGCCGCGGACGGGCGACGGTCCGCTGGAAGTCACCAAGGAGGGCCGGGGCATCGTCATGCGAGTCCCGCTGGAGGGTGGTGGCCGGCTCGTCGTCGAGATGACTCCCGACGAGGCCACCGCGCTCGGTGACGCGCTGAAGGCGGCCGCGGGCTGATTCGAGGAGTGTCCCGCACGGCGTCCGCCGTGCGGGCGGTTCGTCCTACCCTGAGCCACCGGCATGCCCGGTGGCTCAGGGTCTTTCCTCGACGGCTGCGTGGGGGAATGTGCCCGTTCAACCCATTTCGGAGGTACGGTCCAGCGTGCTGGTCATTCGTCTGGTGAGTGGGCCCGCAGGGCCCGACGCTCTCGTCCTGCCCGTCCGTCCCGGAGGGCCGGACTCCCCGGACTCCCTGGCCTCGCCGGACCCCACGGTCTCGCCGGCCTCCACGGCCCGCCTGGTCCCGACCGCCGTGCCGCTCGGCGACGACGTCCCTGCCGAGGCCGCAGCCGTCCTGCCCGCCACCCGGCTCACCGGCGCGGCCGGCGAGGTACGCGAGCACCTGCGTCCCGGTGGCTCACCGGCGCGGCTGTGGCTTCTGGGCGTCGGCGAGGGCGCCGAGCGCGACTGGCGCACCGCCGGAGCGGCGCTGGCCCGCGCGGCGAAGGATGAGACGCAGATCACCATCGCGCTTCCCGGCGAGGCGACGGCGGCGCTGCGTGGCCTCGCCGAAGGGCTGCTGCTCGGCTCGTACCGATTCCGTCTCACCCAGGCCGGCAAGCGTCCCGCCCTGGCCGAGGTGTCGGTGCTCGTCGACGACCCGGACGCTCTTGCCGGCACGCTCGACGCCGCCCGGGCCACCGCCGAGACGACCCGGCTCGCCCGGGACCTGACCAACATGCCCTCGTCCACCAAGAACCCGGAGTGGTTCGCCGCGCAGGTGGCCGAGGCCGCGTCCGGGCGCCCCGGCCTGCACCTGCGGGTACGCGGCCCGGAGGAGCTGGCGGCCGAGGGCTTCGGCGGTCTCCTCGCCGTCGGCGGCGGCTCAGCGAGCGGCCCGCGCCTGGTGGAGCTGGACTGGCGGCCCGACGGCGCGCGTACCCACGTGGTGCTCGTCGGCAAGGGCATCACGTTCGACACCGGCGGCATCTCGATCAAGCCGGTGCCAGCCATGAAGCTCATGCGCAAGGACATGGCCGGTGCCGCCGCCGTGATCGCCGCGACGCTCGGCGCCGCCGAACTGCGCCTGCCGGTCCGGGTCACCACGCTCGCCCCGCTCGCCGAGAACATGGTCAGCGGCTCGGCGTTCCGCCCCGGCGACGTGATCCGGCACTACGGCGGGCTGACGAGCGAGAGCACCAACTCCGACGCCGAGGGCCGGCTGGTGCTCGCCGACGCGCTGGCGTACGCGGTCCGCGAGCTGAAGCCCGACCTGCTGATCGACCTGGCGACGCTGACCGGCGCGAACGCCGTCGCCCTGGGCAAGCGGCACGCCGCGCTCTACAGCGAGAACGACGCGCTCGCGGCCGGCCTGCTCGACGCGATCACCGCGGCCGGCGAGCGGGCCTGGCGGATGCCGCTGGCCGACGACTACGTGGAGTACCTGGCCAGCGAGATCGCCGACCTGCACAGCTCCCCGGCGCAGGGCGCCGGTTCGGTGGTCGCCGCGCTGTTCCTGCGGGAGTTCACCGGCGACCTGCGGGACCGGTGGGCGCACCTGGACATGTCCGCGCCGTCGTGGTCCGACGACACGCACGGCGAACTGGTCAAGGGCGCCACCGGCTGGGGTGTGCGTGGGCTGCTGCGCTGGCTGGCGACGCTGGGCTGACCAGGCGTGCAGGGCACGCCTGATCAGCCTGGTCAGGCCTTGACGGCGGCGAGCAGACCGTGGCCGACCGGCAGCAGCGCGGGCACCCAGTGCTCCGACTCGCGGATCGCCTTGATCGTCTCCCGTACGGTGACCGTCTCGACGTCCCGCGCGGCCGGGTCGCCGATCCGGCCGGCCGCCAGCGCGCCGTTGAGCGCGAGCACGCCGCCGGGGCGCAGCAGCCGCAGCGCCGCGTCCACGTACGCGGCGAAGCCGGTCGCCACCGCGTCCACGAAGACCAGGTCGTAGGCACCGTCCGCGAGCCGCGGCAGCACGTCGAGCGCCCGGCCGGTGATGATCCGGGTACGCCCCGACGGGAAGCCCGCCTCCTGGAACAGCCGCCGGGCGATGCGCTGGTATTCGACCTCGACGTCGATCGTGGTGAGCACGCCGTCGGGGCGCATGCCGCGCAGCAGCCACACGCCGCTCACCCCGGTGCCGGTGCCGATCTCCACCACGGCCCGGGCGTTGCCGGCGGCGGCGAGCAGCCGCAGGGCGGCACCCGACCCGGGCGTGACCGCCTCCACCCCCACCTCGTGGGCGAGGGCGCGGGCCGTGCGCAGCACGAGATCCTCGGTGACGAAAGACTCGGCGAAGTGGAGCGCCTGGGCCGTCGAACTGCCGTGACCGGCGACCGTGGCGATGGGACACCTCCGAGGGGCGGACTGGTGCGAGGGGCGGTATGCACTGTGAGCGTAGAGGCGGGCCGGTACCGGCGCAGCCGCGAGTCCGCCGCGGAGTGCTCACGGACGGCAACCCCTGACTCCGTTCGCGTCATCCGTGTAATCCTGGATGCGTCCCGCGCGTCACTGTCGTCCGGCTCCGCCGGCCGTCGGCGCGGGGCCAGCGGGACGGAGTGGGAGGCACCGACGTGACCGACGGCTGGGACTGGCGGCGGCCCGGCGGATCGCCGGCACCGGGTGGGCCGGCGTCCGGACGACCGCCGCAGGACGCCCCGGGTCAGGCGACGTCGCCGTGGTGGTCCGACGCGCTGGCCGACCCGTGGCGGGATCCGTACGCGCCCGCCGCCGTGGTGATCCCGGCGGCCCCGGCGTCCGGTGCGGGGGAGCCGGAGCCGGTCACCGACCCGGACCTGCCGACCCGGCCGGGGCTGCGCCAGGTGGTGCTGATCTCCCTGGTCACGGCGCTGCTGGCCGGTTCTCTCGGCAGCGCCCTCACGTACGCCTTCCTGCGCGGCGGTGACGTGCCGACGATCGGTGCGCAGACCGGGCAGGCCCCGGCGCTGGCCCAGCGCAAGCCCGAGTCGCTGGCCGGGGTGGCCGAGCGGGTCCTGCCCAGCGTGGTCACGATCCGGGTGGTCAGCCTCGGCGGCACCAGCGAGGGCTCCGGCTTCGTGGTGACCAGCGAGGGTCACATCGTCACCAACGACCACGTGGTCGCCGACGGCCCCGGCAAGGCCACTGTCGTGTTCAACGACGGCAGCACCGCCGCCGGCACCGTGGTCGGGCAGGATCCGGAGTCGGACCTCGCCGTGATCAAGGTCTCGCGCAGTGGGCTGACCCCGGTGCAGTTCGGCGACTCCGACGCGCTCGCCGTCGGTGACCCGGTGCTCGCCATCGGGTCGCCGTTGTCGCTCGCCAACACCGTCACCGCCGGCATCGTGAGCGCGCTGGACCGGACGATGCAGGCCGGCGAGCCGGGCGGGCCGACCCGCTACTACGCGGCGATCCAGACCGACGCCGCCGTCAACCACGGCAACTCCGGCGGCCCGCTGGTGGACGGCGCCGGGCGGGTGGTCGGCGTGAACTCGACGATCAAGTCGCTGGTGGCCGACGGGCAGGAGGCCGGCAACATCGGCCTCGCCTTCGCCATCCCGATCAACCAGGCGAAGCGGATCACCGAGGACATCATCGGCACCGGCAAGGCCCGGCGTACGGTGATCGGCGCCCAGGTCGGCGGCACCGGCGCCACCGGCGGCGGCGTACGCCTCAACGCGGTCGAGCCGGCCGGCCCGGCGGCGGCGGCCGGACTGCGTACCGGGGACGTGGTGCTCCGGCTGGACGGCCATCCGATGACCGATCCGACCGACCTGGTGGCCCTCGTGCGCAAGTACGCGCCCGGTTCCGTGGTGACAGTCGAGTACCGGCGCGGGTCGTCGCGGCAGAACGCGTCGGTGACGCTCGCCGCGGATGCGAAGTGAGGACCCGTCACCCCCTCCCCGATGGTCACCTGACGTGCGTAGTCTTGCCCTCACACGGACGAGGAGGCCGCGGTGTTCGAGAACCTGAACTGGTGGGAGATCGGCGTCCTGCTGCTCCTGGCGCTGTTGATCTTCGGCGATCGGCTGCCCAACGTGATCAACGACGGCCTCCGGATGGTCCGCAACCTGCGCAACATGGCGCGCAACGCGACCGGTGACCTGAGCCGCGAGCTGGGTACGGACATCCAGCTGGAGGATCTGCACCCCAAGGCGTTCATCCGCAAGCACCTGCTCAGCGAGGACGACGAGCAGGCGATCCGCAAGCCGCTCCAGAGCATGTACGACAACCTGCGCTCGGACGTCACAGGCGTGCACGACGAGCTGAAGGACGTGGCAAAGGCCGCCGACCTGCGTACCCCGAGGGTCGCGACCAGCACCCCGACCCCCGCGCCCCCGGCCCCCCGCCCGTCCTACGACGACGCCACCTGACCGCGCCCCCTCCCGCGTGCGGCGGGAAGGGGCGGTGGGAAGGGAGCGGTGGGTGAGGGTCAGCGGCCGGCCGGCTTGAGGCCCAGGGGCTTGCCGAGCAGGGACTCGCGGCGGACGGCCAAGCGGTCGGCGACCTCGAACAGCGCCTTCGCGGCAGGGGCGTCCGGCTGCGCCAGCACGATCGGCTGACCGGCGTCGCCGCCCTCACGTACCCGGGTGTCCAGCGGGATCTGCCCCAGCACCGGCACCTGCGCGCCGATCGTGCGGGTCAGCGACTCGGCCACCGCCGCGCCGCCACCGGCCCCGAAGACCTCCATCCGGGAGCCGTCCGGCATCTCCAGCCAGGACATGTTCTCGATCACGCCGACCACCCGCTGGTGGGTCTGCAGCGAGATCGCACCGGCCCGCTCGGCCACCTCGGCGGCCGCAGCCTGCGGCGTGGTGACGACCAGGATCTCCGCGTTCGGCAGCAACTGGGCCACCGAGATCGCGATGTCGCCGGTGCCCGGCGGCAGGTCGAGCAGGAGGACGTCCAGGTCACCCCAGTAGACGTCGGCGAGGAACTGCTGAAGCGCCCGGTGCAGCATCGGCCCGCGCCAGACCACAGCGGCGTTGCCGGGGGTGAACATGCCGATCGAGATGACCTTCACGCCGTGCGACTGCGGCGGCATGATCATGTCCTCGACGCGGGTCGGCGCGCCGTCGGCGCCGAGCATCCGGGGCACCGAGTGGCCGTAGATGTCCGCGTCCACCACGCCCACCGACAGGCCTCGCGAGGCCAGCGCGGCGGCCAGGTTGACTGTGACGCTGGACTTGCCGACACCGCCCTTGCCGCTGGCGACCGCGTAGACGCGGGTCCGCGAGCCCGGCTGGGCGAACGGGATCACCGGCTCGGCGGTGGCACCGCCACCGCGCAGCTTCGACTGGAGCTCCTGACGCTGCTCCGGGCTCATCACACCGAAGATGATCTCGACACCGCTCACGCCCGGTACCGCGCCGACGGCGGCGGTGATGTCACTGCGCAGCTTGTCCTTCAGCGGGCAGCCGGCCACGGTGAGCAGCAGCTCCACCCGGACCACGCCGTCCTCACCACGCTCGGCGGACTGGACCATGCCGAGTTCGGTGATCGGCCGGCGGATCTCCGGGTCGTTGACGGTGGCCAGGGCGGCCTGGATCGCGTCGGAGACGGTGCTGACGGGTGCTGACATGCCCGCAATGCTACGTCGCGGGTCATCGGCCCCCGCCGCTGGCGGGGGCGGTGTGAGCGATTCGATGACCGCTCAGCCGTCGCGCCGGCCGTCCCGCGCGTAGTCGCTGTCCAGCTCGTCCCGGGGCTCGTCCGGCGGCTCGCCGCCGCCCGTCCGCCGGCCCTCCCGCTCCTGCTGCCGCCGCTCCCGCCTGCGCCGCCGCTCGGCCGCCTCGTCCAGCTCCTCACCCAGCCGGGTCAGCTCCGAGCGCAGGAAGTCCCGGGTCGCCACGTCACCCATCGCGATTCGCAGCGCGGCGATCTCCCGGGCCAGGTACTCCGTGTCGGCCTTCTGGAGCGTGGCCCGCCGCCGGTCCTCGTCCATCGCGATCCGGTCCCGGTCCGCCTGCCGGTTCTGCGCGAGCAGGATCAACGGCGCCGCGTACGACGCCTGCAGGGAGAGGATCAAGGTCAAGAACGTGAAGGTGTACGGGTCGAAGCGCAGACTCGCCGGCGCCAGCGTGTTCCACAGGAACCAGGCCACCAGGATCAGCGTCATGTAGACGAGGAAGTTCGCCGTACCCATGCCCCGGGCGATGCCCTCGGCCCAGCGGCCGAACGTCTCCGCGTCGATCCGCGGCAGGTGCAGGCTCCGCGGGGCGCGCGGCTGGTCGAGCCGGTCGCCGCGTCGCTGGTCACTCATCGTCGCCGTCCAGGGTGCCGTCGTCGGTGGCGGACGAGGTGGGGGCCGCGTCCCGGTCCCGCCAGTCCCGCGGCAGGGAGTGGTCCAGCACGTCGTCCACTGTCACCGCGCCGACCAGCCGGTTGTTCCGGTCCACCACCGGCATGCCGACCATGTCGTACGTGGCCATCCGGCGGGTGATCTCGGGCAGCGGGGTCGACGTGCGCAGCGGGTCGATGTCGTTCACCACGATGCCGCCGAGCAGGTCGGCCGGCGGTTCGCGGAGCAACCGCTGGAAGTGCACCATACCCAGGTAGCGGCCGGTCGGCGTGGTCAGCGGGGCACGGGCCACGAAGACCTGGGCCGCCACCGCGGGGGACAGCTGCGCCTCCCGGATCCGGGCCAGCGCCTCGGCCACCGTGGCGTCCGGCGGCAGGATCACCGGCTCCGAGGTCATCACGCTGCCGGCAGTGCCGGAGGCGTAGCGCAGCAGCTGGCGTACCGGGTCGGCCTCGTCCGGCTCCATGAGGTCCAGCAGCACGTCCTGCTCCGGCGGGGGCAGCTCGTTGAGCAGGTCGGCCGCGTCGTCCGGCTCCATCTCCTCCAGCACGTCGGCGGCGCGCTGGCGGTCCAGCGCGGCCAGGATCTCCACCTGGTCGCGCTCGGGCAGCTCGCTCAGCACGTCGGCCAGGCGTTCGTCGTCGAGCGCGGCGGCCACCTCGTTGCGCCGGGCGTCGGGCAGATCCTGGAGGGCGTTCGCCAGGTCGGCCGGGCGCATGTCCTCCAGGACGGCGAGCAGGTTCGCCGTACCCCGGTTGTCGCCGACTGCGCCCAGCCCGCGGACCCGGTCCCAGTCGACCTGGTGGAGGTGGCCGCGGCGGGTGAGCCGGCCGGTGTGCTCGCGCACGGCGACGCGGCTCAGCGCCCACTCGCCGCCGCGGCTGGACTCCATCGCCACGTCCACCACCGAGCCGGCCTGCCCGCTGTCGAGCTGGACCCGGCGGTCCAGCAGTTCCTGGAGCACCAGCAGTTCGTTCGGGCGCTTCTCGAACCGGCGCAGGTTGAGCGTGCCGCTGCCGAGCACCACCGCGTCTGTGTCGATGGAGGTGATCCGGTTGATGGACAGGAAGATGCGCCGCCGCATCGGCATCTCGGCGACCAGACCGACCACCTCCGGCGGTCGCTGGGTCGCCCGCATCCGGGCCACCGCGTCGCGGACGCGGCCGACCTGGTCGCCGTTCGGGTCGAAAACGGCGACTCCGGCGAGTCGAGCGAGGTAGACCCGGTTCGGCGTGCTCACGGGCACCAGCCTAAGGGCCTACTCTCTAACAACATGTCGACCTTGGGCTACGAGATCGTGGACGTCTTCACCGACCGCCCGTTCGCCGGCAACCCGCTGGCCGTGGTGTTCGGCGCGGAAGGGCTGGCCACCGAGCAGATGCAGGCGCTCGCGCTGGAGTTCAACCTGTCCGAGACGGTCTTCGTGCTGCCGCCGACGCAGGTGGGCGCCACCTACCGGGCCCGGATCTTCACCCCGGCCGACGAGCTGCCCTTCGCCGGGCACCCGAGCGTCGGCGCCGCGGTGACCGCGAGCCGGCGTGGCGTCTTCGGCGCGGGCCGGGTCACCCAGGAGTGCGGCGCCGGCGTCCTGCCGATCGAGGTGACAGCCACCGGCGCGACGCTCACCGGCGGCACGCCCACGCTCGGCCCGGAACTCGACCCGGAGCCGCTGCTGGAGATGGTCGGCCTCACCGGCCCCGACCACGTCGGCCCGCCACCGCGGGTCGCCGGGTGCGGCCTCGAATTCCCCTATCTTCCGGTACGCCCGGACGCGGTGGCCCGGGCACGGTTGAACACGACGGCGGCGCAGCGGTACGGAGTGGAGCACGTCAGCCTCTTCTCCTGGGAGCCCGGTTCGCAAACCGCACACGCCCGGGTCTTCGTGCCGGGGCTCGGCGTACCGGAGGACCCGGCGACCGGCTCGGCCGCCCTGGGACTGGGCGTGTGGCTGGTCGCCAGCGGCCTGCTGCCCGGCGAGGGCCGCGCGGAGTACACCGTCCGGCAGGGCATCGAGATCAACCGTCCGTCGACGCTCGCCTGCACGGTGACCGCGTCCGGCGGGCTGGCGGTGGGCGCCACCGTCTCCGGCCAGGTCATGCCGGTGGCCCGAGGCGAGATCACCGTCCCCCCGTTCATCGGCTGACCGCCCCGCCCGTGGCTCTCTCCGGGGTGGGGTGGGCGGTGGATGGGGCAGGATGGCGGGGTGAGTGACGAGGTGGACGAGCGGGTGACGCCGCCGCTCATGGACGAGGCGGTGAAGAAGGCCGCGGTCTGCTGGGTGAGCACCGCCGGCGGCCCGGCGTACGCGCTGTGGTGCCTGCCGCTGGAGGGCACCCTGCTGGTGGTCACCGGTCCCGGCGAGCAGGCCGCACCCGGGCTGGCCGACAGCGACACGGCCGACGTGACGCTGCGCGGCGACCACGGCGGGCGGATCGTCAGCTGGCCGGCGCGGGTGACCCGGCTGCAACCGGGCACCGAGGAGTGGGACACCGTCGCGCCGCTGGTCGCGGCGAAGCGGCTCAACGCTTCCGGCTCCGCCGCCGAGTTGGTGGAGCGGTGGGCGGCACAGGGGTGCGCGCTGAACCGGCTCGCGCCCGCCGGCACCGCGGTGTCCGGCGCCGACCTGCCGGCCGGCTCGCTGAGCGAGCAGCCCCGACCGACCCCTGTGGTACGGGCCGTCCGCAAGCCGTTCCGCCTGCACCGCGTCCGCCGCCGCTGACCGTGCGAACCGTCGGCGGGCCGGGTCAGGCGACGGGGACCGGGTCGAGCAGGTCGAGCACGCCCCTCAGTGAGGTCAGCGACGGCCCGTCGAAACCGTGGTCGGCGTTGAGGACCACGTGGTCGGCAAGATCCGGTGCCGCCAACCGGGCGGCGCTCAGCCCCGCCCGCTCCGCGCCGGTCAGTTCCTGGCTGTCGCCGTCCCCGACGTAGAGGCAGTCGGCCGGGGCCTGGCCGAGCCGGTAACACGCGGCCAGGTAGAGCGCCGGGTCCGGCTTGCAGCGTCCGAGGCGTACCGAGAAGACCTGGGCGTCGAGCAGCGGCGCGACGGCGAGCTGCGGCAGGAACGCCGGTAGTTCGTGCGTGCAGTCGCTGACCAGCCCGGTACGGACGCCCCGGTGGCGCAACGCGGCCAGCACCGGCACCGCCTCGGCGCGTAGCCGGGTGTCCGCGCGTACTGCCCGGTGCCGGGTGGCGACGGCGGCGCGCACGGTCGCGTCGGACGGGTGGACGCCGAGCCGGGCGCACACCCAGCGCATCGTCGACTCGGCGTTCCCGAAGGAGCCGCTGGCCCGTTCGTAGAAGCTGCTGTCCAGCACCTCCACCAGGGCCTCGGTGGAGCAGCCGAGCATGTCGGCGGTGGCGCGGTGGGCGGCTCCGCGCCGCACGCCATGGGTCAGGGTGCCGAAGAAGTCGAACAGCACCGCCTGGAATCCGGGCATGAGGGAACGCCTCCGGACGTCGAGGGGGGATCGCCGGGACGCGCATGATCGTAACGGAGTGCTGACTTTCCGTGTCGGTCGGGTGTCCGTGTGAGGATTACCGTTCGTGCCGACCGTTCCGCATCGCCCGCCGCTCGACGCGCTGACGGTGGGCGCGCTCGCCCTGGCCGTCGCCTCGGTCTCGTCCTCGGCGCCGCTCGTGGCGTTCGCCGCCGCGTCGGCGCTGGCAGTGGCGTTCTGGCGTACCGCGTTGTCGGTGGCGGTCCTGGGCCCTGTCGCGTTGACCAGGAGGCGCGCCGAACTCCGGGCGCTGACAGTCGGGCCGGGCCGGCGCGAGGGGCTCTACTGCGTACTCTCCGGGGTCGCCCTCGCCGCCCACTTCGCCACCTGGATGCCGAGCGCGCAGCTCACCTCGGTGGCGGCCGCGACCGCGCTCGGGGCGACGCAGCCGGTGTGGCAGGGGCTGATCGCCCGCGGGCAGGGGCGGCGGCTGCCGACGGCGGTGTGGGCCGGAATCGCGGTGGCGGTGCTCGGCGCGGTGCTCGCCACCGGCGCCGACTTCGGCGTCTCCGGCCGGGCGTTCGCCGGCGACCTGCTCGCGGTGGTCGGCGGACTGTTCGCGGCCGTCTACACCGCGTTCGGCGAGCGGGCCCGGGCCAGCATCAGCACCACCACCTACACCACCGTCTGCTACGGCGTCTGCGCGGCGATCCTGCTCGTGGTGTGCCTGGTCGGCGGCGTACGCCTGCACGGCTTCGACGGCCCGACCTGGCTGGCGATCCTCGGCCTGGTGGCGGGCGCCCAGCTGCTCGGCCACTCGATGTTCAACTACGCCCTGCACCGGGTCTCCGCGACCACAGTCAGCGTGCTGATCCTGCTGGAGGCGCCCGGCGCGGCGCTGATCGGCTGGGTGTGGCTGGGGCAGTTGCCCCGGCCGCTGGCCCTGCCGGGCCTGGCGCTGCTGCTGGCCGGCGTTGCGGTGGTGGTGCTCGGCGGCGCGCGCCGGCCGTCGCGTCGCGCCGGTCGCGGCCCCCGCCGACCCGACGCCGCTCGGCGACTGAGCCGGTCGGGGCGAAGTCGCGCCGTTCCGGCCACCGGGCCGTCCGGTTTGCACGAAAGTGCTCAGGGTGGGGGCGGACCGGGACGACGCGGCGGAGGCGGGCACCGTCGTCACGCCCTCGGCCGAGTTCCCGCCGCTCGGCGACGAGGAACGGGCGGCGCTCGGCCGGATCGGTGAGCGCTGGCGCGGCCCGCGCCGCGCCGACGACCTGCCGGTCGACCCGACGCTCGGGCGGCACGACCGGCACCCGGCGCCCACCCGGTTCGGCCGGCTGGCGCCGATCGACATGTTCACGGTGGCGCAGCCGGACGAACTGGTCGCCACCGGTGCGGCCGACCTGCCCGGTGACCGGGCCGGCCGGACCGCCGCCCGGGTCCGCCGGGCCCTGCTCGGGCCGCCGCTGTCCAGCGCGTCGGTGCTTTACGAGCGGATGCGCAAACTCGTCGCGCTGCCGGTGCTCTCGTCGGACCTGCTCAGCTCCGTGGCGTACGGGCCGGAGGCGATGCTCGCCGTGCTGGTGCTGGCCGGGAGCGCCGCGCTCGGGCTGGCCCTGCCGCTCGCCGCCGTGCTCGTGGTGCTGATGGTCGCCGTCGGCCTCTCCTACCGCCAGACCATCCCGGCCTATCCGCACGGCGCCGGCTCCTACATCGTCGCGGGGGACAACCTCGGGCGCACGCCGGGACTCGCCGCCGCGGCCGGGCTGATGCTCGACTACGTGCTGACCGTGTCCGTGTCGGTGGCGGCCGGGGTGCACGCGGTCACCTCGGCGCTACCCGGGCTCAGCTCGTGGGCGGTGCCGCTCGGGGTGCTGGTGATCGCGGTGCTGCTCGCCGGCAACCTGCGCGGCGTACGCACCGCGGGGAACATCTTCGTGCTGCCCACGTACGCGTTCGTGGTGGTGCTGCTCGCGGTGCTGGCTGTGGGTTACGCGAAGGCCGCGGCGCGGGGTTTCGCACCGGTGCCGCCGCCGTCGGTGCCCGCCGCCGAGGGCCTGGGCCTGCTGCTGGTGCTGCGGGCGTTCTCCTCCGGCGCGGTGTCGATGACCGGCATCGAGGCGGTCTCCAACGCGGTGCCCGCGTTCCGCCCGACCGAGTGGCGCAACGCCCGCACCACGCTCGGCTGGATGGTCGCCATGCTCGTCACGCTGTTCGCCGGCCTGGTCGGGCTGATCCACCTCGACGGCCTGGTGCCCCGGGCGGACGAGACGCTGCTGTCCCAACTCGGCCGGGTGACGTTCCCGAGCGGGCCCGGGTACGCGATCCTCCAGGCCACCACCGCGCTGATCCTGCTGCTCGCCGCGAACACGGCGTTCAACGACTTCCCCCGGCTGCTGTTCTTCATGGCCCGCGACGGGCACGCGCCGCGCCGGTTCCTGCACATGGGTGACCGGCTGGCGTTCAGCAACGGGCTGGTGGCGCTGGCGCTGACCGCAGCGGCGGTGTTCGTCGCGTTCGGCGGGCACACCGAGCGGCTGATCCCGCTGTACGCGGTGGGCGTGTTCCTCGCCTTCACGCTGTCCCAGACCGGGATGGTGGTGCACTGGCGGCGCCACCGGGGGCCGGGATGGCGCCGCCGGCTCGCCGTCAACGCGGCCGGGGCGGCGCTGTCCGGGCTGGTGCTGCTGACCGCGGCGGTCGCCAAGTTCACCGAGGGCGCCTGGGTGGTGGTGCTCGCCGTGCCGCTGCTCGTGCTGCTGTTCCGCCGGATCCACAGGCACTACGCCCGGCTGCACCACGCGCTGGCTCTGCATCCGCCGCCGTCCGCGCCGCCCGCCGAGGGCGACGAACTGCCCCAGCAGGTACGCCACCTGGTGGTCGTGCCGGTGGCCCGGCTGAACCGGGCCTCGCTGCGCGCGCTGGCGTACGCGACGTCACTCGGGCGGCCGACGCTCGCGGTGCACCTCGCTCCCGAGGAGGCCGAGGCAGACCGGTTCCGGGAACAGTGGCGGGCCTGGGGCGACCACCTGCGGCTGGAGACGATCGTGTCGCCGTACCGGTCGGTGATCGGGCCGCTGGCGCACTACCTGGAGGCGTTGCACGCCGCGAGCCCGGACCTGACGCTCACCGTGATCGTGCCGGAGGTGGTGCTGCGCCGGCGGCGGTACCGGCTGCTGCACAGCCGCGCCGAGCAGCGGCTACGGGTCGCGTTGCGCGCGCTGCCCGGCGTGGTGGTCACGAGCGTCCCGGTGCACGTGTCGTGACCTCAGACGTCGTGGACCTCCAGCACCCGGGTGGCGGGGGCCGCGTCGCCCAGCTCGGCGCGCAGCGCGACGCGCTCCGGGTCGACCAGGAACGCGTCGAGCCCGGCGCGGGCGGCGAACCGGATGACGTGCACCTCGGTCTCCCCGTCCCCGGTGCGCAGCCGCCGTTCCAACTCGCCGCCGTGCCGGTCGAGCAGCGCCAGCACCGCGTCCTCGTACCGCCGCCCGGCGTTCACGTCGGCGCTCAGGTCGACGAGCGCGACCAGCAGGACCGCTTGCTCCGTGGTCATGTGTTCCTCTCGGTTCCGTCAGGCGTCCAGCCCGAGCGCCTTCGCGCTGGCCGTCCAGAGCCGGGCGGCCAGCGCCGGGTCGGCGGCCTTGGGCCGGGGCCGGTGCGGCTTGCGGTCGGCGTAGTAGCCGCCGTCGATCAGCCGGGCCGGATCCTGGCAGGCGAGCCAGACGAGCGTCTCCGCGCCCTTCTCCGGGCTGCGGAACGGCAGCAGCCGCATGCCGAGCGCCACGATCCGGCTCTCGTTGCCGAAGCGGGTACGCACCACGCCGGGGTGGAACACGTGCGCCGGCACCTCCGGCCAGCGTCGCGCCGCCTCGGCGGTGAACAGGATGTTCGCCTGCTTGCTGGTGCCGTACGCGCGGAACGGCCGGTAGGAGCGCAACGCGGAGTTGAGGTCGTCCGGGTCCAGCACACCGCTGCGGTGCGCGTCCGATCCGGTGACCACCATCCGCCCGATCCGGTCCCGCAGCAGGTTGCTGAGCAGGAACGGGGCGAGGTGGTTGGCCTGCATGCTCAGCTCGAACCCGTCGACCGTGGTGATCGGTTCCAGCACGATCGCGCCGGCGTTGTTGGCGAGCACGTCGATCCGGTCGTACCGCTCGCGCAACCGCTCGGCGAGCCCGCGTACGTCGTCGAGCACCGCGAAGTCGGCGCGGAACAGCTCCGGCTGCTCGCCGCAGCACTCGCGGACCCGTTCGCCCGCGGCGCGCAGCCGGGCCGGGTCGCGGCCGACCAGCACCACCTGGTCACCGCGGCGCGCCAGTTCCTCCGCGGCGGCCAGCCCGATGCCGGAGCTGGCCCCGGTCAGCACCACGATCCGACGCTCAGTGAGATCTTCCACAGGTCCATTCACCCCGGTCACGGCACGAGGTTACCGTGGCGTCACCACGCCCTTTGGGATCGTTAAGTTCTCGAAATCCACCGCTGCGCCGGCACTCGCGCCGGACGCTGGAAGGAGCGCATCCATGACCGCTGTCGGTCGTCCCCGCCGATCCTGCCTGGCGGTACCCGGCTCCAGCGTCAAAATGCTCGGCAAGGCCCAGGGCCTCCCCGCCGACCAGGTCTTCCTGGACCTGGAGGACGCGGTCGCCCCGCTGGCCAAGCCGGACGCGCGCAAGAACATCGTGGCCGCGCTGAACGAGGGCGACTGGGCGGGCAAGACCCGCGTGGTCCGGGTCAACGACCTGACCACGCCGTGGACCTACCGGGACGTCATCGAGGTGGTAGAGGGCGCCGGGGCGAACCTGGACTGCATCATGCTGCCGAAGGTGCAGAACGCCGAGCAGGTGCACTGGCTGGACCTGCTGCTCACCCAGATCGAGAAGACGCTCGGCCTGGAGGTGGGCCGGATCGGCATCGAGGCGCAGATCGAGAACGCGGCCGGGCTGGTGAACGTGGACGCCATCGCCGGCGCCTCGCCCCGGGTCGAGACGATCATCTTCGGCCCGGCCGACTTCATGGCCTCGATCAACATGAAGTCGCTGGTGGTCGGCGCGCTGATCCCGGACTACCCGGGCGACCCGTACCACTACATCCTCATGCGCATCCTGATGGCCGCGCGGATGCACGACAAGCAGGCCATCGACGGCCCGTTCCTGCAGATCCGGGACGTGGACGCGTTCCGCGAGGTGGCGAAGCGCTCGGCGGCGCTGGGCTTCGACGGCAAGTGGGTGCTGCACCCCGGCCAGATCGACGCCGCGAACGAGGTCTACTCCCCGGCGCAGGCCGACTACGACCACGCCGAGCTGATCCTCGACGCGTACGACTACTACACCTCGGAGGCGGGCGGGAAGCTCGGCGCGGTGATGCTCGGCGACGAGATGATCGACGAAGCGTCCCGCAAGATGGCGCTGGTGATCGCCGCGAAGGGCCGCGCCGCCGGCATGTCCCGTACCTCCTCGTTCACCCCGCCCTCGGAGTGACCGGCCCGGGCCGCCCCGAGTTCGCGGGGCGGCCCGCCGAGTTCAGTAGGTCGTGCTGTCGTAGCCGGACGAGTCCTGGTTGGCCGCCCAGACAATGAAGATCACGATGGCGGCGGTGGCCAGCACGGCCAGCACGGTGGCGATCCAGCCGACGATGATGCCTGCGGTGGCGAAGCCCTCGCCGCCCTCGCCGCGTTCCCTGATCTGCTTACGGGACACGTGGCCGAGGATCGCGCCCACCACGCCGATGTAGCCGCCGAGGCCGTAACCGCAGAGGCCGAGCGCGCCGACGATCGAAATGACCATCGCGGCGATGGCCAGGCCGTTCTGCTTCGGTCCGGAGGGGTACCCGTATCCGGGATAACCACCCGGGGGCGGGTACGCGCCCGGCTGCGGATAGGCGCCCGGCGGGTAACCGGCCGCCGCGTACGGGTCGGCGGACTTCATGCCGGCGTACGGGTCGGCGGACGCGTACGGGTCCGCCGAGGTGGGCTGGGCCGGGATGGGATTGCCGGCCATCGGCAGCATCGGGTCGGCCGGTGGGCTCGACTGCGGCCCGGCCGCCGAGGGGTCCTGCCAGCCACCGGACGGTGGGGGATAGGTCATCTGATCATCTCCAGGTACGTGGTCGCGCTCAGGGTAGCCACCTTGCGCGCGACACGGACGTCCCCTTTCCGGCCACCGCGTTGCCCGTGGGGTCGGCACGGGGCAGGATCCTCGGCATGGCACTTGACGCGCGTGGGGGTCGGTCGCGACGGGACATGAGCCGGCCGGGGTCGGTGCGGCGCCCGCGCGCCGGCGAGCCGGTCGGCGCCGCCGACTCCGAACGGCCGGCGCCGCTGCCGGAACCGGCCACCATGCGCCTGGACGGCCGGGTCGCGCTGGTGACCGGCGCGGGCAGTCCGGACGGCATCGGGTACGCGACCGCGCGCCGGCTGTCCGACCTGGGCGCCCGGGTGGCGATCGTGTCCACCACGAGGCGCATCCACGAACGCGCGGGCGAGCTGGGCGTCACCGGTTTCGTCGCCGACCTCACCGACGAGTCGGAGGTGGGCGCGCTCGCCGACGCGGTGGCCGAGCAGCTCGGCGACGTCGAGGTGCTGGTGAACAACGCGGGCCTGGCGAGCCGGGCCAGCCCGGAGGTGCTGCGGCCGGTGGCCCAGCTGACGTACGACGAGTGGCGCGGCGAGATCGACCGCAACCTGACCACCGCATTCCTGTGCAGCCGTGCGTTCATCGGCGGCATGGCCGAGCGGGGCTGGGGCCGGATCGTCAACCTGGCCGCCACCGCCGGGCCGGTCAACGCGCTGCCCACCGAGGCGGCCTACGCGGCGGCCAAGGCCGGTGTGGTCGGGCTGACCCGGGCGCTGGCGATGGAGATGATCGCCGACGGGGTGACGGTGAACGCGGTGGCGCCCGGAATCATCCACACCGCGGCGTCCACCATGGCCGAGATCAAGCAGGGCCTGGGTACGCCGGTCGGGCGTCCCGGCACGCCGGACGAGGTGGCCGCGGCCATCGCGTTCCTCTGCTCACCGGCCGCGTCGTACATCACCGGGCAGATGCTCGTGGTCGACGGCGGCAACAGCGTCCGGGAGGCGCAGTTCCGCTGACTGTCAGTAGGTGCCGTTGTCGGAGTTGGCCCAGATCGCCAGCCCGATCCAGCCGCAGCAGACCAGCAGGCCGATCGCGGTGAAGATGTAGCTGAGGATCAGTCCCCAGTTGGCGAGCTGGTCGCCGTCCTCGCCGGTCTGCCGGATCTGCCGCTTGGCCAGGTGGCCGCAGACGATGCCGGCGGGCGCGAAGACGAACGCGAAGACGAGCGACAGGATGGCGAGCACGTTCGTGCCACGGGGGCCTGGTCCCGGCCCCTGGCCGGGCGGGCCGTACTGGCCGTAGGGCGGCTGCGGTGCGTACGGCGGTTGCTGGCCCCACTGCGGGTGCTGCTGGCCGTACTGCGGCTGCCCGTACGGCTGGCCGTGCGACGGCGGCTCGTACGGCGACGGTGGCTGCTCGTCGGTCACGGGCGCCCCTTTCCCCAGGTCGACGGCCCTTTCTCTTGCGGACGCTACCCGCAGCGGTGAACCTTTTCACAGCGGTTGTGTGGACTGGTCACCTTGGCGCGGCCGGTCGCGGGACCGATACTGACCGAGCGTTCAGTTACCCATGAGTAAGGCGCCGACCCCGGAGGCTGAGATGGCCCGACTCGCCCAGACACCCGGACTGACCGACGTGCAGCGGTCGATCCTGGAAACCGTCCGGGAGTTCGCCGACAAGGAGATCATCCCGCACGCGCAGCGGCTGGAGCACGCCGACGAGTACCCGAGCGACATCCTCGACGGGATGCGCGAGATGGGGCTGTTCGGCCTCACCATCGACGAGGAGTACGGCGGCCTGGGCGAGTCCCTGCTGACCTACGCGCTCGTGGTCGAGGAGCTGTCCCGGGGCTGGATGTCGATCTCCGGCATCGTCAACACCCACTTCATCGTGGCGTACCTGATCTCGCAGCACGGCTCGGCCGACCAGAAGGCCCGGCTGCTGCCCCGGATGGCCACCGGCGAGGTGCGGGGCGCGTTCTCGATGTCGGAGCCCGAGTGCGGCTCGGACGTCTCGGCGATCAAGTCGAAGGCCGTCCGCGACGGCGACAACTACGTCCTCAACGGCCAGAAGATGTGGCTGACCAACGGGGCGTACTCGTCGGTGGTGGCCACCCTGGTCAAGACCGACACCGGGGCCGACTCGGTCTACGGCAACATGAGCACCTTCCTGCTGGAGAAGGAGCCCGGCTTCGGCGAGACCGCGCCCGGCCTCACCATCCCCGGCAAGATCGACAAGATGGGCTACAAGGGCGTCGAGACCACCGAGATGGTGCTCGACGGCGTCACGGTGCCCGCCTCCGCCGTGCTCGGCGGCGAGGAGAAGGTCGGCCGCGGCTTCTACCAGATGATGGACGGCATCGAGGTCGGCCGCGTCAACGTCGCGGCCCGCGCCTGCGGCATCTCGATCCGGGCGTTCGAGCTGGCGGTCGCGTACGCCCAGCAGCGCCACACCTTCGGCCAGCCGCTCGCCAGGCACCAGGCCGTCGCGTTCAAGCTCGCCGAGATGGGTACGAAGATCGAGGCCGCGCACGCGCTCATGGTCAACGCGGCCCGGCTCAAGGACGCCGGCCAGCGCAACGACGTCGAGGCGGGCATGGCGAAGCTGCTCGCGTCCGAGTACTGCGCCGAGGTGGTCCAGGAGGCGTTCCGGATCCACGGCGGCTACGGCTACTCCAAGGAGTACGAGATCGAGCGCCTGATGCGCGAGGCGCCGTTCCTGCTGATCGGCGAGGGCACCTCGGAGATCCAGAAGACGATCATCTCGCGCGGTCTGCTCAAGCAGTACAAGCAGTAGGGGCCCGGCTCACCGCTCGGGCCGGCGCGCTGCCTGCTCGGCGGCGGGCAGGTGCCGCCGCGCGTGCTCGGCCAGCGCCGTCGGGTCGTCAGCGTACAGCCGGATCTCCCGTACCGGCTCGCTCGGCCCCTTCGGCAGCCGTACCGACAGCGGCTCGCGCAGCACCACGTCGACCGCCGTCTGGCTGCCGACGCCGAGGTTGAGCACCGCCGGGTCGTCCGCGTCGTACTGGACGGCCCGGCTGGACGGCAGCGACCGGCGGCGGACCGCCACCCGGGCGACCGCGCTCCACGGGATCGTGACGTCGACCGAGGTGCCGTTGCGCACCCGCAGGCCGGCGTCGTCGACGACGTGCGGATGGATCCGGAGGGCGGCCAGCAGCCCGATCATCCACAGCACACCCCAGACGCCGAGCGCGATCGCCGCGTGCCGCACTGTCGGCTGGTCGACCGTGTGCCGCAGGATCACGTCGAGGATCGGGATCTCGATCGTGGACAGGGCGATGAAGGCCAGCAGGATCGGCTGCACGCCGCCGACGTAGGCGTACGTCCCCGCGCCCGGGGCGACCGGATACGGGCGGCGCAGGATCCACCGGGTGAGGCTGCGCCACATGCCCCACTCGTACGCCACCGCACGCCGCGCCAGCCGGATCGCCCGTCCCATGACCGCACCCCCTCTTTTTCAATACAACTGCAATGTAAAACGCGTGTCGGCGGGGTGTCAATGCAGTCGTATTGTGAAACCATGGGGGCATGCCGAAGCGGGTCGACCACCGGGAGCGTCGCGCGCTGATCGCCGACGCGCTGATGCGGGTCGCTGCCGAACAGGGCCTGGAGGCGGTCAGCCTGCGCCACGTGGCCGCCGCCGCCGAGGTCAGCACCGGGATGGTGCAGCACTACTTCCGCACCCGGGACGAGATGATGGTCTTCGCGCTCGCCGTGGTGCGCGAGCGCAACGAGGCCCGGGTCCGGAAGGCGGTCGAGCCGCTCGGCGCGACTCCGGCGCCCCGGGCGCTGCTGCGGGCCATGCTGGCCGAGCTGCTGCCGCTGGACGAGGACCGGCGGGCGGACGGGCGGGTGGCCCTGGCGTTCCTCGCGTACACCGCCGTCCGGCCGGCCGTGGCCGCCGCGCTGCACGACGAGACGGCCGCGCTGCTGGCCTTCGTGGCCGGGCAGATCGCCACCGGCTCACCGTTCGTCGCGGACGGCCGGGTGGACCCGGAACGGGCCGCGGTCGGGCTGCTCGCGGTGATGGAGGGTCTCGGCATCTACGTGCTCGGCGGTCACTACCCCCCGGAGACCGCGTTGGCCGCGCTCGACGCCCAGCTCGACCTGATCTTCGGGCCCGAACCCCCGCCCGGAGCCGTCAGTCGCGACGGGTCAGGCCGGCGGCGGCCCGCTCGACGATGAGGCACTTGTCCTCGACGTAGTCGAGGCCGGCCTCCTCGGCGATCCGGCGCGCCTCGTCCGAGAAGATCCCGAGCTGCAACCACACCGCCGGGGCGCCGATCGCCACCGCCTGCCGCACCACGTCGACCGCGTCGCGGGCCGGGCGGAACACGTCGACCAGGTCGACCGGGTGCGGGATGTCGGCGAGCGTCGGGTACGCCTTCTCGCCGAACAGCTCGTCCACAGTCGGGTTGACCGGGATGATCCGCCACCCGTGCCGCTGCATCTCCAGCGGTACGCGGTGCGCGGCCTTGCCCGGATCACGGGAGGCGCCCACGACGGCGATCACGGCGGAGTCGGCGAGGATCTGCTGAGCGGAACGCATTCCCCGAGACTAGCCCCGCCGGTGCGGGTTTCCCCCGGTCGCTAGAGCAGGGAGAGCTGTTCGGCGGCCGGTGCGGGCGGCGGGGTCTCGGGCAGCCGTCTGTTGTCGCCGGTCTCGCCGCGGTTCAGCCCGTGTCGGCGTGCCGCCATCCGCACCCGCGCTGTCACCTCCCGCTGGTACGCCTGCGGCGCGTACGAGCCGGCCTGGTAGAGCTGCCGGTAGCGGGGCACCAGGTGGGGGAACTCCCGGGCCAGCCAGCGGGCGTACCACTCCCGGGCACCGGGCCGCAGGTGCAGCGGCAGCGGCGTCACGCTCGCCGCCCCGGAGGCGGCGACTGCCGCGACAGTGGCGTCGATGGACTCCTCGTCGTCGCTGAGGCCGGGCAGGATCGGCGCCATCAGCACGCCGACGGAGAAACCGGCGTCGGTGAGGGTGCGGACCGCGTCGAGGCGGCGGCGCGGGCTCGGCGTACCAGGCTCGGCCGCCCGCCAGAGCGCCTCGTCGACGAACCCCACCGAGTACGACAGCCCGACCCGTGTCACCTCGGCCGCCTGGCGCAACAGGGGCAGGTCGCGCAGCAGCAGCGTGCCCTTCGTCAGGATGGAGAACGGGTTCGCGAAGTCCCGCAGCGCCTCGATGATCGGCGGCATCAGGCCGTAGCGGCCCTCGGCCCGCTGGTAACAGTCCACGTTGGTGCCCATGGCGACGTGCGCGCCGCGCCAGCGAGGCGCGGCCAGTTCGCGGCGGACCAGCTCACCGGCGTTGACCTTGACGATCACCTTGCGGTCGAAGTCGGCGCCCGGGTCCAGGTCGAGGTAGGTGTGGGTGTTGCGGGCGAAGCAGTTGTGGCTGACCACGCCGTTGGCGATGAAGTCGCCGGTGCCGGTGGTGATGTCCCACAGGGGAAGCTCCAGGCCGAGATCCTCGACGGCTGTCACCTGGAGTCGCGCCGCGCACTTGAGCGCCATGCCCTCGATCGAGCGCCGGGCCGTGACGGCCGGGTCGGTGAGGTGGAAGAAGCGCAGCCGCTCCGGCAGCCCGCCGGTCAGCCGGAGCTGACGCGCCGCTCCCGGTGCGCCGGGCACGTCGAGCGCCCACCGGAAGCCGAACCGGTCCAGCGCGCCGGCCGCGCGGTCCCGGCTCTCGTCGTCGGCGACGCTGATCCGGAACACGCCCCGGTGGCAGGTGCCGGCGGCGTCGAACATGCCGGCCAGGTAGCCCAGCGCCCAGTCGTCAGTCGTCTCGTCGATCGGCTCGAACAGCCCGGTGACGACGTCGGCCGGGCCGGAAGTGCGTACCACAGTGGTCGTCGCCCGGCGGCCGACCCGGACGACGGTGGCCCGCTCGACGGTGACGCCCGCGTCGGTCAGGTAGCGCTCGGCCCGGTCGAGCGCCTCCGCCTCGGCGGTGGCCAGCCGGAACCGGGTGTCGCGCCGGTGACCGGAGTGGCCGTCGTCGCGGACCAGGGCGTGCAGGTAGCCGCGGCGGTAGTCGGCCGAGCGCTTCGGCGCCACCACGAACCCGCCGGTGCCGAGCAGGCGGTTACGGGTGGTCAGGTGCGGACGGCGTCCGCCGCCGCGCATGGTCCCGGTGACGTGCTTCCAGCCGCGTTCGGTGAGGAACCGGTGGTCGCCGCTGGCGACGAGCGTGGTGCCGTCGGCCAGTGTGATCCGGTAGGCCCGCTTCACCGTTGACCACTTGTCGAGCACCGTGGTGACGACGTAGTGGCGGTAGGCGCCGCGCCGCCGGGTGCCGTAGATGCGGTCGCCGGGCTCCAGCTCGCTGATCGCCCTGGTGCGGCCGTCGGCCATCAGGATCGGTGTGTCGCCGCCCAGGCAGTAGACGCAGGCGTGCGAGCAGCCCCGGTAGGGGTTGATCGTCCACTCGAACGGCACGCGTGACTGGCCGGGCACCCGGTTGATGATCGACTTGGCGTGGACCTCGTAGAAGGTCATGCCGGCGAAGCCCGGGGTGTCGAACGTGCGGGCGACGGCGCCGGGCAGCGCCAGCGGCAGGGGTGGAGCCGCCGGCGCCGCCCGATCGGGAGTCCCCTCGTCCGGGGGAGCGGAGAGGTTGTCCCAGCGCATGGAGTTCATTCGAACACGTGTTCGAACAAAGTGCAAGCGAGTCCGCCGCGGTACGGAAACGCCGCCGGCCGGCGCCCGAAGCGGGGCACCGGCCGGCGGCGTGTGGAACGTCAGTGGTTGTGCTCGGCCAGCTTCTTGCGGACGTCGTCCATGTCCAGCGCCTGGACCTGCTCGATGAGGTTCTCCAGCGCCGACTCCGGCAGCGCGCCCGGCTGGGCGAAGACGATCACACCGTCACGGATCGCCATGATCGTCGGGATGGAGCTGATGTTGAACTTCGCCGCCAGCTCCTGCTGCGCCTCGGTGTCGACCTTGCCGAAGGCGATGTCCGGGTGCTTCTCCGAGGAGCGCTCGTAGACCGGGGCGAAGCGCTTGCACGGGCCGCACCAGTCCGCCCAGAAGTCGAGCAGGACGATCCCGTCGCGCCCGGTCACCTCGTCAAAGTTGGCCGTGGTCAGCTCAACCGTTGCCATTTGCTCTCTCCGATCACCGCGGATTGTCGTACGTCCGGTGGAACCAGGGTCAGTCCGTCCGAATTCCCGCCGCGGGGGTGACGAAACGCTGAGCGCCGGGACGGTGACCCTGAGCACATCGAACACCATCTGTTGGCTCCGTTCGTGCGGAACGCAAATGCACGCCGCACTTGCGTGACGGGACGTGATGGGAGCGTTTCCAAGGAGATCACTCTCAGTTTCCGCTACGTCTCGGTAACTTCGGGCTTGACGAGCATCTATCCGGCCTGCGGAGATCGCTTATCGACCTCGTGTCGGTTACTTTGAGTAGTGTTACGAAAAGGTAAATGTGACCTCCGTCTCTGTCGGCGACGGGTGGTCGTACGGCAGAATTCTTCGCATCAGAGCGTGGGCGGCGGGTGCCGGGGAGGGCCCCGCCGCTCATTGCGTCCGGACCTCGGTGGCCCCCGGTGTGACATTTCCGCCGGGCGAGCGCCCCGCCCCTCGCCTTAACAAGCGATAAGGCATGCTGTGCCGAACTCCATCGCCGCCCGTGAAGGGGACAAGGATGCAGTTCGGCCGCTACTACGAGGAGTTCGAGGTCGGCGCGGTCTACCGGCACTGGCCGGGCAAGACGGTCACCGAGTACGACGACCACCTCTTCTGCCTGCTCACCATGAACCACCACCCGCTGCACATGGACGCGCACTACGCCGAGTCCGCCTCGCAGTTCAAGCGCAACGTGGTGGTCGGCAACTACATCTACTCGCTGCTGCTGGGCATGTCCGTGCCGGACGTCAGCGGCAAGGCGATCGCCAACCTGGAGATCGAGTCGCTGCGGCACGTCGCACCGACGTTCCACGGCGACACCATCTACGGCGAGACGACGGTGCTGGACAAGCGGGAGTCGGCCTCGAAGCCCGACCGCGGCGTGGTCGCGGTCGAGACCCGCGGCTACAACCAGGACGGCACGCTCGTCTGTGTGTTCCGCCGCAAGGTCATGGTCCCCAAGAAGGAGTACGCGGCCGCCGCCGTCCCGGACGGCGTCGACCCGGAGCGTCCCAGCTTCCCCGAGCCGCGCTGACCTCGCGTCCGTCCGGCCACCGGGCCTCGTTCTCCGTTCGGCGGGGACGGGGCCCGGACCTCGTCCGGGGGCATATGCTCGGGCTGGAGGTTCCCATGAGCCACTCCGTAGCCGGAGAGCCGCCTTCCGCCGGTCGCCGTGCCGCACCGCTCACCACCGCCGCCTACTCGGCGGCGGAGTGGGACCTGCTGACCGACCTGCCGGGCCGCGTCCTCGTCGCCGCCGCCTCACCCGGACCCGGGCGCCCGCCGCGCGGCGTCGCCGCCGGTCTGGCCGGCCTGGACGCGGTGGCCGCCGGCCGGGCCTTCGACAGCGATCTCGTCCGCGCCGTGGTGGCCGCCATCTACGCCCGCCACGACGGGACCACCGAGCGGGACGAGCGCCTCACCGACCTGGTCGACCTGCTGGCCGCCGCCCGGGCCGCGGTACGGGTGCTGCGCCGCCGTGCCGACCCGGCCGACTCGGCGGCGTACCGGCAGTGGGTGGAGTCGGTCGCCGCCCGGGTGTGCCGGGCCGGGCAGACCGCGTCGAGCCCCGCCGACACACGCTTCCTCGACCGGCTGGGCGGCGCGCTCGACCTGCGCTGACCGGGGACGCCGCCGGGCCGTACCCTCGGCAACCGTGACCGACGACCAGCTCGACGTGGGTGTGGGGCCGTGGCCCGGTGACCCGCCGGAGGACCCGCGCTACGACCCGGAGCTGCTCACCGCCGGGGACCGGCGCAACGTGGTGGACCGCTACCGCTACTGGCGGCGCGAGGCGGTGGTGGCCGACCTGGACCGGCGCCGGCACGACTTCCACGTGGCGATCGAGAACTGGCAGCACGACTTCAACATCGGCACCGTGGTCCGCAACGCCAACGCCTTCCTCGCCGCCGAGGTGCACATCGTCGGGCGGCGGCGGTGGAACCGGCGGGGCGCCATGGTGACCGACCGCTATCAGCACGTCCGGCACCACCCGACGATCGAGGAGTTCGTCGCGTGGGCGCGCGACGAGCGGTTGCCGGTGGTCGGGATCGACAACCTGCCCGGCTCCCGGCCGATGGAGACCGCGGTGCTGCCGCGCCGCTGCGTGCTCCTGTTCGGCCAGGAAGGGCCCGGTCTGTCGGCGGTGGCCCGGTCGGCGTGCGACGCGCTGTTCTCGATCGCCCAGTACGGCTCGACCCGGTCCATCAACGCGGGCGTGGCCAGCGGCATCGCCATGCACGCCTGGATCCGGTCGTACGCCGGGCCGCCGCCGGACTGAACGCCGCGTGGGTCCACCGCCGGACGGAAATCCCACGTTCGTCGGCCCGCCCCGCTTGACGCCTCGCGGGTCCGGGGTGACGGTGAGGGTGTGACTGTCGCGGTGAGTTGTCCGAAGTGCGCGGGCCCGGTGCGCGAGCCGGATCTGATGCACGCCGAGCACCGGTGCGTGCGCTGCGGCCCGGTCGCGCCGCTGCACGTGCCGGAGCACATCAGTGCCGAGATCATGGCCAGCGTGGTGGAGCGGATGGCCGCCGACCCCGACCCGGCAGGCCGGCTCCGGATGCCGCTGTGGTGCCCGTGGCCGCTCCCGCCGGGCTGGACGCTCACCGGCGTGGCGTGGGCGGGCGACGACCGCGCGGGCGTACGGGCCACGCTCGTCGCCTGCGCCGGTCCGGCCCCCCTGGACGGTGGCCCGGCCGACCTGATCTTCGTCGCCGAGGAACCCGGCGTCGGTCTCGGTTCCCGCTTCGCGGGACTGCCCGGACCCGACCCCGGCCCACAGGTGGAGGAGGCGCTCACCGATCCCGGCCCTGGTCATCCCGAGCGCCTGCCGCACGCGAAGATCCGGGTGGGCGGCCATCCGACTCCACTGTGGCTCGTCCGCTCCGAAACGGATCGAAGCGCGTACGCCGGCGAGGCTCGGGGAATGTGGCTCCATGCGATAGCCTGGCCGGCGAGTGCGGGTCACCTCCTCGCGGAAGAAGTCGTGCTGCACGACCTCACCGAGTGGACACCGCCCGAACTCGTGTACGGCGCACCATCTCCGTACCTGCACGGGCGGGCCTGACCGGCTCGCCACGGCTAGTCGGAGAGCGGACGCAGATATTCACGGTAAGACACCATGCTGATACTCTGGGTGCCGCTGCGGTAAACGGACCCGGCGCCGCGCGAGAGGATGGCCCGCTATGGTCAAGAAGGTCCTCACCTGGGCCGGCATCGCATTCTTGATCTTCTTTGTTGCGTACCGGCCCAACTCCGCCGCCGACGTCTTCAAGTCTCTCGGCGGCGGCATCATGGACATCGCGCAGGGCTTCGGCGACTTCTTCACCAACCTCGTCGCCTAGCCGCCCATGGGAAGCCCCTCCGGTCCACCCTTCGACCCGGACGACCCCGACCGGGCACGCCGGGAGCGCGACACCGAGCCGATCCCCCGGATCGACCCGGACGACCCGGCCGGTTACGGCCCCGGCCCGTACGCGGACGCGGACGACGCCGGTTACGGCAGCGCCTACACCGGTGAGGGGCGGTCCGGCCGGGCCTGGACGCGTGACCCGGACGGCTTCCCGGACCAGCCGATCTCCGAGGACGAGCTGGCCGGGCTGCGGTCCGACGCCTCCGGCATGGCACCCCGCCGGGTGCTGCCGCTGGAGGACGAGCCCAGCTCGCTCGTGGCGCGTTACCTCTTCCCCACCGAGCGCTACCGGGGCGAGTGGAAGCGGCACTGGATCCACCTCACCACCCCGATCATCGTCGGCGTGGCGGCCACGTTCGTGCTCGGCTACCTCTCCGGCTTCCTCGCCGGGCGGGACGTCGGCGCGTTGACCACCGTCGCCGTGCTGCTCTGGTTCGCCGTGATGGGCTGGGTGGCCTGGAAGGTCGCCGACTGGTGGTACGACCGGTTCATCCTGACCAACAAGCGGGTGATGGTGGTCAACGGGATCATCACCCGGCAGGTCGCGATGATGCCGCTCACCCGGGTCACCGACATGAAGTACGAGCAGAGCCCGACCGGCCGCGCCCTCAACTACGGCACGTTCGTGCTGGAGTCCGCCGGTCAGGAACAGGCACTCCGAGTGATCAAGAACCTGCCCAACCCGAACGAGCTCTACCTGCGCGTGGTCGAGGAGATGTACGAGCCGCAGGCGGTCGAGGCGCGGCTGGGCAAGGAAGCCGACGAGGCCAAGGCCGACGACGGAGCCTGAAACTTTTCGTCCGAACATCGGATGAACTGCACACCTTCCGCCATCGACCCGACCGGGCAGGCCGTGGCATTCTGCCAGGCAGGACGGGGGGAGATGAGTGTGGTGGTGAGCAGAGATCCGCTGGAGGAGGAGTTCCGCGAGTTCGTCGCGGCCCGGTCCGGCGCACTGCTGCGCACCGCGTACCTGCTCGCCGGTGACTGGGCCACCGCCGAGGATCTGCTCCAGACCGCGCTGACCAAGACCTACCTCGCCTGGAAGCGGCTCGGCGGTATCGACGCCATCGAGCCGTACGCCCGCCGGGTCATGGTCAACACGTCCACCAGCTGGTGGCGGCGCCGCTGGCACGGCGAGCGCCCCACCGAGGTGCTGCCGGAGCGCGCCGGCGTCGACGAGATCGAGCAGCAACTCGACCGGGACGCGCTCTGGCGGCACCTCCAGGCGCTGCCGGCCCGGCAGCGCGCCGTGCTGGTGCTGCGCTTCTACGAGGACATGTCCGAGGCGCAGACAGCCGCGCTGCTGGAGATCTCCCCGGGCACTGTGAAGAGCCAGACCTCCCGTGCGCTGAACACGCTGCGCCGCCGGCTCGGCTCCGAGGCGGCCCTGAGCCTGCCCACGCCGGCCGACGCGCCCGCCGCGACCCCGCCTGCCTCGCCCGCCGCAGCCGGCCGGTCCGTCCCGCCGGCCCGGGGCGCCGAGCCGACCCGTGCCCCGGCGCGACGGCCCGCCGCCCGGGTGCCCCGACCGCTCCCACCCGCGACTCCGGTCCGCCCCGCCGTCCCGATCCCGGCGAAGAGCCGATGAGCGGCACCCGGCACCACTGTGACAACCGGACGGGCAGCCCGGAGCGTCCATTCCCCGTGAGCGACGACGAGCTGGAGCGGGCGCTGCGGGAGACCCTGACCCGCCGCGTCGCGACGTCCCGCCCGCTGCCCGCCGACCCGGCCGGGGAGATCCTGCGCCGGGCGCGGCGCACGGGCCGGCGGCGCACGCTCACCGGCCTGGCCCTGGCCGGGGTCGCCACCGTTGTCGTCACCACCGGGGTGGCCCAGTTCAGCGCACCGGGCGGCGACGGCGGCACGCCCACAGTGGTGCTCGGCGACCCGCCCGTCCTCTTCCCGTCCCCGTCGCCCTCCGGGCCGTCCTCGGTCACCCGCTTCGGGCCGGTCCGCGCCGAACTCGACCTGCTCGTCGGTGACCGGCTGGACACCAGCGGCGGTGAACGGCGGCAGCTGACCGGTGTGAGCGGCGTCGAACGGGCGCAGCGGATCCACGAGCAGGAGGGCTGGCTGCTCACCTCGGCGGCCACCGTCGCCGGCCGTACCCTCTGGTGGGCGCCGGTCGGTGGCGCCGCGCCGCAGGTCATGCTCGCCGCCGCGGACGCGGTGGCGATCTCCCCGGACGGCCGCCAGGTCGCCTGGCGGGACGGCACGGACGTGATCGCCGCCGGTGTGGTCGCCGGCCAGCTCATCGCGCCGGTCCGGATCGCCGCGCCGGAGGGCGCCGTGCCGGTCGGCTTCGCCGGCGACACCGTGCTGATCCGGCAGCCCGGCGACGGCGGGATGAGCGTCTGGGACCGCGCGCTGGGCGGACAGCCGGGCCCGGTGAACCCGGCCGTCCGCACCGTCTACGGCACCCGGCCCGACGGCCGGGTGGTCGGCCTGGTCGCCGCCGGCCGGGATCAGCAGCTCTGCCTGGCCCTGCTCGACCCGGCCCGCGACCTCGCCCCGGTGCGTACCGGATGCGGCCTGAAGCTGGCCACCGACGGACTCGGCGCCGTCTCCTTCGACGGCCGGTGGCTGCTCGCGAACGGCACGTCGCGCACCGCCCTCCTGGTGGACCTGGCCGACCCGGCCAGCCCGGTCACCCACCCGGCCGGCCCGGTGCTGGCCGGCGGCGTGGCCTGGACCCGGGGCGGCGTGGCGCTGCACGTGGACGCGAGCGGCGGGCTGGTCCGGGTCAAGCCCGAGCGGGTGCTGGCCGGTGACCGGCCCACGGCCGCGAAGGTCGAAGGGCTGGCGCCGGAGGACCGCCCGGTGGTGGTGGCCGACGTCCCCACGGTGCCGGACGGGGCGTAGCGTCGGGCGGGTGAGCGTCCCCGCCCGCATCGACCTGCACACCCACTCCACCGCCAGCGACGGCACCCTGACGCCCGCCGAACTGGTCCGGGCCGCCGCCGACGCCGGGCTCGACGTGGTGGCACTCACCGACCACGACACCACCGCCGGCTGGGCGCCCGCCGTCGCCGCCCTGCCGCCCGGACTCACCCTGATCCGCGGCGCGGAGATCTCCTGCCGGTGGTTCGGCGCCGAACCGGCGATCCCGCTGCACCTCCTCGCGTACCTGTTCGACCCGGCCGAGCCGCACCTGGCCGCGGAACTGGCCCGGGTCCGCCGGGCCCGCGAGGAACGCGGCGAGCGCATCGTCCGGCTGCTCCAGGCCGACGGCATCCCGGTGAGCTGGACGGAGATCCTGGTCGGCGCGGGCGGCGGCACCGTAGGCCGCCCGCACATCGCGCAGGCGCTGATCCGGGCCGGTCTGGTCACCACCACCACCGAGGCGTTCGGGCCGGACTGGCTCGGCGAGCGATACCGGCTGCCGAAGGACGACATCGAGGTGTTCCAGGCGGTGGCGCTGGTGCGGGCGGCCGGTGGCGTGCCCGTCTTCGCCCACCCGAGGGCCAGCAGGCGCGGCCGGATCGTGCCGGACGAGCTGATCGCGGACCTGGCGGCGGCCGGCCTGGCCGGGCTGGAGGCCGACCACGAGGACCACGACCCGGTCGAGCGCTCGCACGTCCGCGGGCTCGCCGCCGACCTGGGACTGCTGGTCACCGGCTCGTCCGACTTCCACGGCACGCACAAGACGGTCCGGCTCGGCGCGCACACCACCGACCCCGAGGCGTACGAGCGGATCGTCGCGCAGGCCCGCGGGGTGACCCCTGTCGCTTCGAGCTGAAGCGATCCGACGGCACGGCTACCGTGTCCGCGTGGATCTCAAGCTCTTCGGCGAGGTCTTCGTGACCCTGCTGGTGATCGTCGACCCGCCCGGAATGATGCCCATCTTCCTCGCGCTGACCGGGCCGCTGCCCGCGCGCGACCGGAACCGGGCCGCCTGGCAGGCCGTGGCGCTGGCGCTCGGGGTCATCGTGATCTTCGCGGTGGCGGGGCAGACGATCCTGGCGTACCTGCACGTCGACCTGCCCGCCCTCCAGGCGGCGGGCGGCCTGCTGCTGATCCTGGTCGCGCTGGAGTTGCTGACCGGCAAGGCGGACGACCCGAGCAACCAGGTCACCTCCAACATCGCGCTGGTGCCGCTCGGCACCCCGCTGCTGGCCGGGCCGGGCGCCATCGTGGCGACCATGCTGTTCGTGCAGCAGGCCGGCGGCGCCGTCGACTACCTCGCCATCGGGCTCGCCATCGTCGCGGTGATGGTCACCGTCTGGGTGGTGCTGCGCTTCTCCGGCGGGATCGTCAAGGTGCTGCGCCCCGGCGGAATCGAGGTGCTGACCCGGATCGCCGGTCTGCTGCTGGCCGCCATCGCGGTGCAGCTCATCGCCGACGCGATCGCCGCGTTCGTGACCCAGTACCTCAACAACGCCTGAGCGGGTCCGTCCGCTGTCGTATGCGGATGGCAGGATTCTCCGCGTGCGACGACAGTCAGCAGCCAGCGGCTCCAAGGCTCCCCGACCCCGCGCCGAGCAGTCCGAGCAGCTCGGCTTCGAGGGCATGCCGGAACGCCTGTTCGTCTGCACACCGAGCAAGCTCGGCGCGTACGCGGACTGTCCCCGCCGCTACCGCTACGCCTACGTGGACCGGCCCGCGCCGCCCAAGGGCCCGCCGTGGGCGCACAACTCGCTCGGCGCGAGCGTCCACACCGCGCTGAAGAACTGGTACGCGCTGGCCCCCGACCGCCGCCGCCCCGAGGTGCTCGGCACGCTGCTCAAGGGCACCTGGGTCCGCGAGGGCTACCGCGACGACGAGCAGGAGCGCGACGCCTTCCGGCGGGCGCTGACCTGGCTGGAGAGCTACGTGGCGGGCCTCGACCCGGCCGACGAGCCGCTCGGCGTGGAACGGGTGGTCGCGGTCAAGACCGCGGTGCTCGCGTTCAATGGCCGCACCGACCGGATCGACTCGCGTCCCGGCCCGGACGGGCGGCCCGAGCTGGTCATCGTCGACTACAAGACCGGCCGCACCGGGCTCGACGCCGACGACGCGCGCGGCTCGCAGGCGCTCGCGCTCTACGCGTACGCGGCCGAGCGGGTGTTCCGCAAGCCGTGCCGCCGGGTCGAGCTGCACCACCTGCCGACCGGCACCGTCGCCGCGTACGAGCACACGCCGGAGTCCCTGAACCGGCAGCTCACCCGCGCCGAGGACACCGCCCGCGACATCATGGCCGCCGAGCGCGCGGTGGCCGACGGCGCCGACCCCGACGCGGCGTTCCCCACCGAGCCGGGCCCGCGGTGCGGCTGGTGCGACTACCGGCGTACGTGCCCGACCGGCGCGCAGACCCCGGGCAAGGAGCCCTAGTCCGCAGTCGAGCGTTTCGCCGACCCCGAGTGAGTGCGCGACGCCGTCAGGCCGCGGTCAGGCGGGCGGCGCGTTCCTTGGCGGCCTGCTGCAACGGGCCCTCCCGGTAGCGCCGGGGCACCGCGGCCAGCGCCAGCCGCAGCGCCCGCGCGCTCAGGTCCGCCGACAGAGCGGTGGTGGGCAGGCCCAGCCCGCCGTAGAGCCGCAACGCCCACGGCGGCAGCATCCCCAGCGCGGTGGCGGCGATCCCGAAGTACGCCCAGCGCGGCGGACCCAGGTTCAGGCCGACCCGCGCCGGCAGGCTGAGCTTCCACGGGATCGGCGGCGCGGTCAGGAACACCGCGGTCTCGGCCGCCTCCCGGGTCATCCGCAACTGCGGGCGTACGTCCCGGTAGTAGTCGGCCACCTCGGCGGCGGTACCCGGCACGTCGTCCGGGTCCAGCCCGACCAGGGCCGCCGACCGGCGCTGCTCGGTGTAGTAGCCGTCCACCTCGTCGTCGGTGAGCGCCAGCCCGGACCGCCGGGCGGTGCTCACGAACGACTCGACCTCGGTGACGTGCACCCAGCGCAGCAGCTCCGGATCGTCGACGCGGAACTCCTCACCGGTGAACGGGTCGGTGGCGCGCATCCGGGCGTGCCGCGTACGCAGCCGTCGCCCGGCCGCCTCCGCCTCGGCGGTGGTGCCGTAGATCGTCGTTCCCACGTACGTCGCCGTGCGGACGAGCCGCCCCCAGGCGTCGGTGCGGTAGTTGCTGTTCTGGGCGACGCCGGCCATCGCGCGGGGGTGCAGCGCCTGGAGGTAGAGCGAGCGCAGGCCGGCGACGATCAGGATCGGTTCCTCGTGCACCTTCCACGTGACCGATCCCGGACCGAAGAGGCCGAGGTCTTCGGTGTCCACCGATCAAGAGTGCCACGCGCCGTCGTCGGCCGTCCTCGGTGCGGCGGCCAGTCGACGTGCGGTGGTCGTCGGTGCGGCGGTCAGTCGACGTGCGGCGGTCGTCGGTGCGGCGGTCAGTCGTCGGCGGAGCGGCGGGACTGGCAGGTAGGGCAGAGGCCCCAGAAGGTCACTTCCGCCTCGTCCAGCTCGAAGCCGTGCGCCACGTTCGGGTCCAGGCAGGGGGCGCTGCCGACCGCGCAGTCCACGTCGGCGATCTCCCCGCAGCCCCGGCACACCACGTGGTGGTGGTTGTCGCCGACCCGGGCCTCGTACCGCGCGGGACTGCCGGCCGGCTCGATCCGGCGGGACAGCCCGGCCCGGGACAGGGCGCCGAGGACGTCGTAGACGGCCTGGGTGGAGACCGAGTCGATCCGCCGGCGGACCCGCCTGGTGATCTCGTCGACCTCCAGGTGACCGCCGGCGGAGAGCACGTCCAGCACGGCGAGACGCGGCCGGGTGACCCGTAGGCCCTTCGACCGGAGCAGCTCCTCACCTGTGGACATGGATCCATGACAGCACGGCTCAGGCGGGCCGACAAGCGAGCGTTGTTCACCCGTGGCCGGGGCCACAGGTGAACCGGCACCGCCGCGCCCGCGTGTATCGAAGAAGACGGTGTCACGCCGTACGCTGAGCGCGCCAAACCACCCACTCGCCGGAGGTGTCGGTGTTCAGGGAAATCAACGGTCTGCCCGTCCACGTGCTCGTCATCCACGCGGCGGTGGTGCTGGTGCCGCTGCTGGCACTGCTCGCCGTCGCGTACGGGGTGCTGCCCCGCTGGCGGCCCCGCCTCGGCTGGGCGGTCGCGGCGCTCGCCGTGGCCACCCCGATCGTCGCCTGGGTGGCGACCGAGTCCGGCGAGGAGCTGGAGGAGGCCCTGCGCGCGAAGGGCTACCCGCCGGACCGGCTCCAGCAGATCCACGAGCACGCCGAGTACGGCGACACGCTGTTCTGGTTCGCGCTCGGGCTCGGCGTCGTGGCGCTGCTGCTCGTGCTGTCGACGAGCCGCCTCGTCGCGGGCCGGAACCTGCCCCGCTGGCTCCCGATCGTGCTCACCGTCGTGGTGGCGGTGCTCGCGGTCTTCGCGATCGTGTACGTCTACCTGACCGGGGACAGCGGCGCCAAGATGGTCTGGGACGGCGTCGTCTGACCGGTACGGCTCAGAACAGCACCCGCGAGCAGAGCAGGCAGGTGAGCAGCACCAGCACCACTGCGACGGCTGCCCCGATGCCGTAGGTGAGCCGCTGCGCGCGCTGCTCCGCCTGGTCCATCGCGGCCATGTCCTGCGGCGGGAGCCGTCGGGGCGGTGACGGCTGCACGTGTACCGGTGGCCGCCAGCCGGGCGGCGGAGGCGTGCTCGGCGGCGGTCCCGCGTACCCCGAGGGAAGCGGGCCACCACCGGGCGACCCCGGCCACGCGCCGCCGGCCACCGTCCAGCCGCCCGCCGCCTCCGGCCGGGCCCACGGGCTGTCGGTGGCCGCCTCGCGTGACCACGGGCTGGCGGTCCCGGCCGGTTCGGCGGTGCGGTCCGGTTCACGGTCTCCGCCGGCGTCACCCGGCCGAGATCCGGGACCGGCCGGGTGGGCGTCCGCGCTGTCCGCGCCGTCCCGGGGGACCGCCCCGGGGGCGTTCTCCCCGGCGGGTGCCGGTTGGTCCGGGCGTCGCCAGGTCTCGTCGTCGGGGCTGCCACCGCTCGGCGTCGTCACGCCGTCCGACGCTACCAACGCCCCGGGCCGGTCGGCCGCCCGACGCGTCGATCCCCGCCACCCCGGCCCGTCGCGCCGGTGTGTGGCGTTCCGACGGCTCCCGGCCCGGTACGGCCGGGCTCGGGACGATCCGGCCGGTCCCGGGGATCGAGCCGGCGCCCTGTTCGGCGGTATCGTTGCTGCTCGTGACCGACCCCGCCATCCGGACACCGCGCGACGACGACGACCGCGTGGTCGACCTCAGCGACGACTTCGTGGTGCTGCCCGAGCAGACCAGCGACGACACCGACCGGGGCTGGGGCGAGCGCCCCGGCGGCAACGACGACTGGCTGCTCGCCGAACGCCCCCCGCACTGGGGCTGATCGCGTCAGCCGCGTACCACCACGGCGAAGCGGCTGCCCTCCGGCAACCCGACCGCCCGCCGGGCCTGCTCCGGCGGCAGCGCCAGGTAGAGCGCAGAGGAGCCGTCGACCGCCCCGGTGGCGCCGACCACGTCGAGCACCAGCGCGCGCGGAGCTAGCAGCGTCGGGTCGGGCGAACCGCCGGCCGGCACGACGAGCAGGTCGACGCGGGCACCCGGGCGCAGCACCGCGAGCGCGGCCGGCTCGGCCAGCCGGATCGGCACGCCGACCGCACCGGCCGGCAGGGCGGGGGTGCCGCCGGACGGCGACGCCGTCGCCGAGGCGGCCGGCAGGACGCGGGGTGGTGGGCAGGACGGCGGCGTCCGGAGCACCGCAGCGGCCAGGCCGAGCAGCACCGCGACGAGCGTCACCCGCAGCAGCGTCCGGCGCCGGGGCAGCCCGCGCCAGCGGACCGGACGCAACGTCGCCTCGCCATCCGCCACCGCTGCCTCCCGCCGCCGGTCAACCGTCCGACCCGCAGGCTAGGCCCGGCCTCCCGGCGCGCGCCGCCCCATCGCCCGCCCCTGTGGATAACCCGCCGCCCTGTGGAAAACCGTTCCCCCGGGGGAGGCCCGCCGTCACCAGCGGACGTCCGGTACGGCTGGGACCGCCAGCTCGGGGAGGTTGCTGCTTCCGGGCTGGCGGATGCAGCAGCCTCGCCGAGGTGGCGAGCATCCGCCGCCGGCCGAGCAGCAATCTCGCCGAGGTGGCGAGCTTCCGCCGCCGGCCGAGCAGCAACTTCCCGAGGTGGCGAGCTTCCGCCGCCGGCCGAGCAGCAACCTCGCCGAGGTGGCGAGCATCCGCCACCGGCCGAGCAGCAACCTCCCCGAGCCGGCGAGCATCCGCCGCGAACGGAACGTGGCCGCCCCCGAGCGGGAACGGCCACGTGTCGCGTGCGAGCAGCGGGTCAGGACGAGCTGGACGCCGCCGGTGCCTTGCTCGCCGTCGACCCGGATCCGGACGAAGAAGACGAACCGGATGAGGAAGACGACCCGGACGAGGAGGACGACGAGGACGAGGAGTCCGACGACGACGAGGACGACTCGGACTTGGCCGGCTTGCTCGTCGTCGAGGCGCCGTTGTCGGAGCCGGACGGACGGGAGTCCGTACGGTAGAAGCCGGAGCCCTTGAACACGATGCCTACCGAGTTGAAGAGCTTTCGCAGCCGCCCCTCACACGCCGGGCACTCGGTCAGCGGCTCGTCCGAGAAGGACTGCACCGCCTCGAGCTGGTGGCCGCACGCGGTGCAGGCGTACTGGTACGTGGGCACGTTCTCCTCCGGATCTTCGGCACGGCCTTCTGGCACTCGTGGACTTCGAGTGCCAATGGTGCGTCATGACCCCCGGGTTCGTCCAGCGGAAGCGCCCGGGCCCACACCCGGGACCGCCACCAGCCCGTCCGCCGGAGTGATCACACAGTGCACCGGGCGGTCGTGCGGCAGGGCGGGCACCGCCGCGACCAGCTCGCCGTCGTGCAGCAGCGCCACTGTCGGCACTGTGGCGGGCACCCGGGCCAGCGCGCGGTCGTACGAGCCGCCGCCCCGGCCCAGCCGGATGCCGCGGCGGTCCACCGCGACCGCCGGCACCACGACCAGGGCGGCTCCGGCCACCGCGGCACGCCCCCGGGGCGGTGCGGTCGGCTCGCGCAGGCCCCGGCCGGCGGCGCGCAACGACTCCGGGCCGGTGTACGGGGCCCAGTCCAGGTCCAGGTCCTCGCGCAGCACCGGCAGCAGCAACTCGGCGTCGGGCGGCAGCGCGGCCCGCAGCACGTCCGGCAGGTCGTCCCCGCCGGGCTCCGAGGCGACCGGCACGTACGCGCTCATCCTGGCCGGCCGCAGCCGTCGTACCAACGTCACCAGCTCGGCCTGGACGGCGGCCGCCGCCACCGCGCGGTCGGCCGCGGACAGCGACCGGCGCGCGGCGAGTAGCGCGATGCGCATCTCCCGCTTCGCATCGTGCGCTTCATCCGAAAATTCCGGCACGCAACACTCCTGACGCAACGCTTGCCTAATGGTCGCTCTGTGTCAGCATCGCACCAAGGGAGCGGAACTTCCGGGGGGAAGATTGACGCTACGCGGGCGGTTGACGGCGGCTTTCCTCGCGGTGGTCCTCGGCCCCGTCCTGCTCGGCGCGTTCTTCGTCGGGGCGACGCTCAGCGCGGTCGACCACAGCCGCGCCACCGAGCGGCTGGGCCTGGCCGCGGCCGGTGTCCGTACCTCGATCGACGCACTCTGCCAGCAACTCCGCGCGGCGGCCGACGCGGTCGCGCTGGTCGGCGACCCGGTCGTCCGGTCGCGCGCGGCCGACCAGGTGGTCGCCCGGGGCCTGGCCGCCGCCGTGCTGATCGCCGACGCCGCCGGCCGCACCACCTACACCACGCCCGGCGGGCCGGCCGGGCGCTGGCAGGACTGCGCCGGCGCGCCCGCCACCGGTGTCGCCGCGCTGGCCGCCCAGGTCCGGCTCCGCGACCCGGCCGGCACCGACCTGGGCGCGGTCGCCGCCGCCCAGCCCGTCGACCGGGCCTTCGTGGCGCGGCTCGCCGCCGTGACCGGCGTCGGGATCACCCTCCTCGACGACCCCGGCGGCATCACCCACACGACCGAGGACCAGGGGGTACGCGCAGCGGTGCTGGCCGCCGCCGGCAAGGCGGACGGGAACCGGGTGACCGGGACCGGCGACGGCCGGTACGTGCGCCGGGTCGGCCCGTCTCCCGGTCAGCCGCTGCCGCTGGTGCTGTCGGTGCCGGGGGAGCGCGCGCCCGGCCTGTACGGGGCGCTGATCGCCGCGGTCGCGCTCGCCGCCCTGCTCGCAGTGCTCGCGGCCTGGCGACTGGCCCGGGTGACCACCCGGCCGCTCGGTGAGCTGGCCGGCGCGGTGGACCGGGTGGCGCGCGGCGACCTGAGCGCCCGGGTGCCGGTGCGCAGCCGCGACGAGATCGGACGGCTGGCCAGCGCGTTCAACCGGATGACCCGGGAGACCGGCACCTACGTGACGGCGCTGACCAGCAGCCGTGACCAGCTCCGCAACCACCTCGCAGTGCTCGGCGACACGCTCGCCAGCACGCACGACCTGCAACGCATCCTGCGGGTGATCCTGGACAGCGCGATCGCCGCCACCGGCGCCCGGGCCGGCGCGGTGCTGCTGGTCGACGGCGACGGCGTACTCGTCGGCCGGTGCGTGGAAGGTCTGACCGGACGCCGGCCGACTGGCGACCCGGCCGACCCGGCGACGCTGCGGGTGCCGGTCGGCGCCGGGGTGCTCGGCGCGGTGGCCGCCACCGGCGAACCGCTGCGCGGACGGTGGGCGCCGCCGGACACGCCGACCGGGGAGCCGTCCTGCGAGACGTACGTGGCGGTGCCGTTCGCCACCCCCGGCGGTGCCGAACCGCGCGGCCCGGACCGGCCCGGCCATCCGCCCGCCGACGGCGACCCGCCCGGCTCGGCCTGCGCGGCGCTCGGCGTGCTCGTGCTCTACGACCGGCTCGGCGGGCACGAGTTCCACGACGACGACGTGGTGACGCTGCGGACGTTCGCCGGGCACGCCGCGGTCGCCGTGGAGAACGTCCGGGTGCACGAGGAGGCGCAACGGCTCTCCCTCACCGACCCGCTGACCGGGCTGTGGAACTACCGCTACCTGCGCGAGTCGATCCGCCGCGAGGTGGAGCGGGCGAACCGGTTCGGCCGGATGCTCAGCGTCCTCGCGCTCGACCTGGACCGCTTCAAGAACGTCAACGACACCTGGGGGCACGCCGCCGGGGACGCCGTGCTGGTCGAGTTCGCCCGCCGGGTACGCGGCGTGATCCGCGAGGTGGACCTGGCGTTCCGGCAGGGCGGCGAGGAGTTCGTGGTGCTGCTGCCGGAGACCGACGCCCGGGGCGCCACGATCGTCGCCGAGCGGCTCGGCGCTGTGGTACGCGACCAGCCGGTGGCGGTCGACGGGAACGGCGACGAGCCGGTGCGGGTGCCGGTGACCGTCTCCATCGGCATCGCCGTCTACCCGGACCACGCGGCCGGCGGCCAGCAGGTGCTCGACGCCGCCGACGACGCGTTGTACGCGGCGAAGGCCGCCGGACGCGACGGCTACCGGCTCGCCCCGGCACCCGATCCGGTCCCCACCCAGGAGATCCCGGTGGTGGCCGCCGGTGTCAGCCCGCCGGACGGGCTGCCCCGGGCCGGCGCGGCGGACCCGGCGGGCACCGTCCAGGGCGGCGCGTCTTCCGGTCCTCACCCGCCGCGGCAGAGCCGTGGCCGATAGTCTCGCGACATGTCGGAGCACTCAGCGAACCCCTCAGCGGCCCCCGGTCGCTCCCGCGCGGTCAAGGCCGTGATCCCGGCCGCCGGCCTGGCCACCCGGTTCCTGCCGGCCACCAAGGCGGTTCCCAAGGAACTGCTGCCGGTCGTCGACCGGCCGGTGCTGCAGTACATCGTCGAGGAGGCCGCCCAGGCCGGCATCGACGACATCCTGCTGATCACCGGTCGCGGCAAGACCTCGATGGTGGACCACTTCGACCGCCGGCCGGACCTGGAGGAACGGCTCGCCAAGAAGCCCGAGCTGCTGGCCGAGGTCAAGCGCACCGAGGAACTCGCCGCGATCTACACGGTCCGCCAGCCGGAACAGCTCGGCCTCGGTCACGCTGTCGGGTACGCCGAGTCGCACGTCGGCGACGCGCCCTTCGCGGTGCTGCTCGGCGACGAGTTCGTCAAGCCCTCCGAGCCGCTGCTGCCGGCCATGCTGGAACTCCAGGCCCGCACCGGCGGCGTGGTGCTCGCGTTCTTCGAGGTCGACCCGGCCGAGACCAGCCGCTACGGCATCGCGTCGGTCGAGCCGGCCGAGTCGGAATACTCCGACATCGCCGAGGTCGTCAAGGTCACCGGCATGGTGGAGAAGCCCAGCCCGGAGGACGCCCCCAGCAACCTCGCCGTCCTCGGCCGGTACGTGCTCCCCGGGAAGATCTTCGACGCGATCCGGCGTACCCGACCGGGCAGCGGCGGCGAGATCCAGCTGACCGACGCGATGGAGCTGCTGCGTACCGAGGGGGTGCCGGTGCACGCCATCGTCTACCGGGGCACCCGCTACGACACCGGCATGCCGCTCGGCTACCTCCAGACCGTGGTACAGATCGCCGCCGAGCGGGAGGACCTGGGCGCCGAGTTCCGCAAGTGGCTGACCGAGTTCGTCAACAACGGCGACGAGACGGTCACCGCCGCGGTCCTCAACGGCATCCGCGACGCGTCCGGCGGTGCCGATACATGACAGCGACGGCCGACGCCGAGGCGGCCGCGAACGAGTTGACGCCGCTCGCCGACTACCTGGGCAGTGTGCTGCGCAGGTTACGCGCGCTGCCTCCACTCGACCTCGACCTGACCCAGGCGTACGGCAACGTGCTCGCCGAGGACGTGGTCGCCCCGCACTCGTACCCCGCCTTCGACCAGGCGGCGGTGGACGGGTACGCCGCACGCTGGGAGGACATCTCCGGTGGGAGTCGGGGGCCGGGCTACGTCCCGGCCCCCTCCGGTATGCCCGGCGGCCGCAGCATCCGCCTCAACGTGGTGGGTGACCTGGGCGCGGCGAGCTGGCGACCGGTACGGCTCACCCCCGGCGCCTGCTTCTCGGTCGCGGCGGGCGCGCCGCTGCCGATCGGCGCGGACGTGGTCGTCCCGGTGGAGTGGACCGACCAGGGCATGGCCGCCGTCGAGATCTTCCGCGCCCCCAAACGGGGGTACGGCCTGCGCCGCGCCGGGGATGAACTCGTCGCCGGCACGCTGCTCGCCCGCGCCGGGGCGTACGTCTCACCGGCCCTGGTCGCGGTGTTCGCCGCCACCGGCATCGGGCACGTGGTGGTGCGGCCCAGCCCGCGCGTGGTCATCGTGGCCACCGGCGACGAGCTGGTGGACGTGGGCCGGGGCAGCCAGCCCGGCCAGGTGGTGGACACCAACTCGCACGCGCTGACCGCGGCGGCGGCGGAGGCGGGCGCGCTCGCGTACCGGGTGGGGATCTGCGACGACGACCCGGAGGCGCTGCGCGGCCTGCTGGAGGACCAGACGCTGCGCGCCGACCTGATCATCACCACCGGCGGCACCGGCACCGGTCCCGGCGACATGGTCCGCCGCATCCTGTCCCGCCGCGACGGCGGGCGCGCCGGGCCGGTCGCCTTCACAGAGGTGGCCCTCTATCCCGGAACGGCTCTCGGGTTCGGTACGGTCGGCGCCGAGGAGGTGCCGGTGGTGTGTCTTCCCGGTGAGCCCGGCGCGGCGCTGATCGGCTTCGAGGTGCTGGCCCGCCCGGCCATCCAGCTGCTGGCCGGGGCCGAGCCGGTGTTCCGGCCGAGCGTCCGCGCGCACCTGCTGGAGACGGTCTCGTCCCCGGTGGGGCTGCGCGAGTTCCGGCCCGCGCACGTGGCCGAGCGGCGCGGCGGCGGGTACACCGTGCAGCCGCTCGCCGGTGGCCCGTACACGCTCTCCGGCCTGGCCGAGGCCAACGGCCTGCTGGTGCTCGGCGAGCGGGTCACCACTGCGGCTGCCGGGTCTACGGTGGACGTGCTCCTGCTGGACCGGCGCCGGTGAGCGCGAGGAGTGAGCTTGCGAGCCCCGCAGTCGTGAGCGAAAGGCAAGCTCGGTGAGCGCGAGGAGTGAGCTTGCGAGCCCCGCAGTCGCGAGCGAAGGGCCGGCTCGGTGAGGTTCCGGCGGGCGCCGGGGTGGCCGGCGGTGCTGGTGGATGGTCCGGTGGTACTGCGGCCGTACCGGCGTTCGGACGCCGCCGCCTGGTCGGAGATCCGGCGCGCGAACCGCGAGTGGCTGGCGCCGTGGGAGTCCCATGTGCCCGGCGGCTGGTACGAGACGAACTCGCCCGCCGCGTTCCGCCTGGTGCACGCCGACCAGCGCAAGTCCGCGCGTACCGGTGAGGGCATGCCGTTCGCCGTCTGCCTCCGCGAGAACGGGCAGGAGCGGCTGGTCGGCCACGTGAACGTGGGCAGCATCGTGCGGCGGGCGTTCTGCTCCGGGTACGTGGGCTACTGGGTGGACTCCAGGGTGGCCGGTCGCGGCGTGATCCCGACCGCTGTGGCGCTCGCCGTGGACCACGCGTTCGGACCGGGCGGTCTGCACCGGATCGAGGTGAACATCCGGCCGGAGAACATGCCCTCCCGGCGGGTGGTGGAGAAACTCGGCTTCCGCGAGGAGGCCTATCACGTGCGCTACATGCACATCGACGGCGCGTGGCGGGACCACATCGGATACGCGATGACGGGCGAGGAAGTAGTAGCCGAGGGCGGCTTGCTGGCGCGGTGGCACCGCGTACGTGACAACCGCCGCTGAGGCGAACGCCCGGCGCGGCGCACTGTGAACCGGGTCGGCGGCCCGTAACCTCAAGTAACTGCAAGCTGTGGCAAGCGCTGCCCGCCCGCACGAAGTGCGCCGTAAACGACGGTAGACGGAAGAAGTTGCGGCGGCGGCGCTCGCCGGAGAACTTTGGTGACGGGAGGGGTGAGGGTGCCCACGTCGGTGCTCCTCGCCGTCCTCGCCGCCGCCGGTCTGCTCGCCCTCGCTCCGGCGCTGGTCCGCCGGTACGACGCCACCGAGCGGCTGGTGGCGGAGCGGGCGCAGTCGACGGCGCGGGTGCTCCAGCGCCGGCGTCGACGGCGCACCGTGCCCGGGCGGCGACCGCTGCACCCGCCGCGCTCCCTCGTCGTGACCCTCAGTGAAGACTCCGACACGGGCAGTCTTGCCCGTCCGGTCTCCGCACCGCCACTGCGCCGGCGCTCCGGGCGGCTCCGGCCCGTCTCCGCGGTGCCGGCCCAGTCCCGCCGACGGCACCCGCCCCGGCGACGGCACACCCCGGCGATCTACCGCCGGCGCCGGGTGCTGGCCGCGCTGCTGCTGCTCAACCTGGTCGAATTGGGCGGCGTGGTGCTCGTCGGACCCGGGTTCTGGATCAGCGTCTCGGTCACCGGCGCGCTGCTCGTCGCGTACGTCGTACACCTGCGGCAGCGTGCCCTGGCCGAGCGCCGACGGCGGCGCGCGGACGCCCGCGAGGCGGCCTGGCTGGCCGCCCGCCAGGCCGAGGTGCGCCGCGAGCAGGCCCGGCGCGCGGCGGCCCGACGGGAGGCGCAGCGCCGGCTGGCCGCCCAGCGCGAGGCGGTCCGGCGTACGGCGATGGGGCTGGACCGTCCCGCGGACCTGCCACCGGCGGCAAGCGGCGGCTCGGTGTCCTACCGGCGGGCGGGCGGCCTGCGCGGACGCCCCTACCAGTCCGGCCGAGGCGCCTGACCTCGTGCCGGCGCTTTGCTGGTGGCGATCTTGGAAGGTTTCGGCCCCTCCGAGGGCCTTTTCCTTCCAAGATCTACGGGGCGGCGGGGCGGTTCGCGTCGTGGGGGCGCGACCTGTTAGCCTTGTCGTCGGCCCGCCCGGTGAAAGCCGGGTGGGACCGACGCTGGTTCGCCGGCGGAGGGGCTGTGGCGCAGACCGGTAGCGCACCTCGTTCGCATCGAGGGGGTCAGGGGTTCAAATCCCCTCAGCTCCACCCAGTTCAAAGGCCGTCTCCCGTGGTGGGGGACGGCCTTTTTCTGATCTTCTGCAGCAAGTGGCTTGGGCGCATCGTGAGGTGGGCGCTCACCCCGCGGTGGCGCGACACGCCATGGCCGAGACGGTCTTCGCCACCCTCACGACCGAACTGGTCCACACCCGCGCCTGGCCGTCACGGCACGAACTGGAAACGGTCGTCTTCTCATCCGTCGAAGGCTTCTGCGGCCCACGGCGCCGGCACGGCCGTCGGGGTAACGTCAGCCCCGACACCTACGAGAAGACCCGTCACGAGTCCCTGACACACTCATGAAGCTGTTGAGATAGACGTCCGAGTGGTCAACGCCGAGACGACAGGAACAGCCGCTGCGACAGTAGTCGGGCGGGTCAAGGGCGACCGCGAGGGTGAAGGACCCGAAACCTGCTGTGTCCCGCCACCGACCAGCAGGCGAACAGCGCGCCGGATGTCGGGTGACCGGCGCCGTCTCGAGCCGTCTTCCAGGTCGGTTGGGCCACCTGCTCGGCGGCGTCGCCGCTCGCCCTTTGCGGTGTTCATGAGGGCGTTTGTTGCCGAGCATTAGCGTCCGAGACGGCGACAACCGGAAGTCTTCGCCATTCAAGAAAATGTTGTGACTTGTTGCCGATGCTTGGGATATCCAGTTTGTCGGCGATGGCCCCCGGGATTCGATCGGCACTCCTGACTTCCTTATTGTTAATCGCGTTTAGAGTTCCGGCCGACCGGGGGATCCGGGCGTCGTCGGCCAGCGCCCCACAATGAGCCGACACACCAGTCGGGCCGCCCCGAACAGGCGCGATTTTGCCACCCGCTCGACCTGTTGTGGCTGCCAGGAGCACCCGTACCGTTGCGGCACCAGCGTTCCGTGTGATTGGCCAGATGAATTGCGGCAATTGCAGGCGTGCTGATTGTATCGAAAATCGTCTTTGATGGGAACGACAGTGAAAAACATGCGAAAGTCTGTGGTGGTCTTGGCGGTTCTGGCCATGGCCGCGGCGGGATGCGAGCAGGCCAGTGAGTCAAGCCCGTCTGCGTCCGAGTCGGCCACGCCGACGAGCGTGGCATCCGCCTCTGCATCCGCCGCCGCGTCCGCGCCCGCGGTGGCGGTCGACACGTCCATCAACGAGAAGCCGGTGGACGGTTCAGACGCCGCTGCCGTGAAGACGGTGGATGTCGCGGCGCAGCCGGCGGCCCAGGCCCCAGCCTCGGCGGGGGGATACTACAAGCTCAATACCGTGTTCCGCGGTGAGAACGAGTGCCTGGAAGGCAACCGCGTCGACGGCAACTCAACCCTCGCCGGCGCCGCCTTCCAGAACACCTGCAAGGACGTTGACGGGCAGGACTGGAGTCTCACCAAGCGCCCCGACGGCTACTACACGCTGCGGACGAAGTTCCTCGGCGAGCAGAAGTGCCTCGAAGGCAACCAGATCGCCGGGAAGGTCCTCGGCGGCGCCGCGTTCCTGGACACGTGCCGCGAGGTCACCGGACAGCAGTGGAAGCTGGTCAAGGCCGGAGACAACCTCTTCCGGCTGCAGACGAAGTTCCGGGAGAAGGAAGGCGAATGCCTGGAAGGTAACCGATTCGCGCCGACGTCCGTCCTGAAGGGTGCGGCGTTCACCGACAAGTGCCAGAACGTGACCGGGCAGCTCTGGTACCTCACCGCGATCCCTGCCTGACGACACCGCATTGACCGGAGGAGCCCGTGTTGTCCGGGCTCCTCCGCGCGGATGACGGTTTGCTCGCACGCGCCGGCGTCAGTCGAACAGGCCGTCGAGCGCCTTCTGTTCGAGATCGCGCCAGCGCTCGGCGTCCTTCAGCGCCTTGGCGATCTCCTTCTCGTCGAGGTGGTGGGCGCCCTCCTCGCGGATGCACGCGACGCTGAACGGCCCGCCGACCGACGGCGAGGTCCGCTCCAGCGCCTCCAGCACCCGTACCACGCCCACCACGCCGTACTCGACGGTGCGCGTGGTCATCCGGAAGTGGGACAGCAGCGCGCCGGCCTGCTGGGCCATCGGCGCGCCGGAGCCGATGGCGTGGAAGCCCACGTCCTCGTAGCGGCCGATCAGCCCGTTGGGGTTGATCTCCACGATCCACGGGCCGCCCTGGCTGAAGCCGGCCGCGAGCAGGTACGCCGACACCCCGCCGCCGGCGCCCTCGCCTGGTACGTCCGGGATGTAGTTCTCGTAGTGCTTCTTGAAGACGGGCAGGACGCGCTCCTGCAACTCGTCGCCGATGTCGGGTGCTTCGAGGATGGCGGTGGCCGAGTCCTGGAGGAGGGGGCGCAGGTCGTTGAGTACCCCTCGCGCACCGCTGCCGCCCCAGGCGGCGCAGTCGCCCAGCGGGTGCAGCTTCTGTGCGGGGAAGCTCAGACCGCGGTCGCTCTCGGTGATCTGGGAGTCGGCGCCGATCACCACCCCGTCTTTGCAGACAACGGCGAGTACGACGGTCATAGCGTCCTCCTGAGCAGGGGTAAGGGGTAGGGCGCGACGTACCCGCCATCCCGCCTGCCTACACCCCGACGAGTGTTGGCCCACTCGTGGCCGGACTACGGGAAGGCTGCCGCCCGTCGGCGGCGACGCGGTCGAGCGGCCGGCCGGATGCGTTACGGCGACGGCTCGTGGAAGTAGACGGTGGCCGACCACCAGTCACCGTCGGCAGTGATCTCGCTCTGAAAAGCAGGTCACTGTTGCCACAGGAACGCGGCCGTCGAGCATGGCCGGCAGCGGAATCCGTACCCGCAGCCACCGCCACCGAAGTTGAAGCCGGTGCGGTGATCGTGGCCTTCCTCGAGCTGGACGACGAACGACATGGGCAGGGCGCAGGCGGGACAGGTGGGCGTCTGGTCGAACTGGAGCCACGCCGGCAGTCCGCCGAGTTGCCCGAGGACGTCTCGCAGCGGTCGGCCGGACTCACTGCGCCAGCGTTCGCGCGCCTCGTCGTAGCCGTCGGAGTCGTGCATCGGCACGTACGTGACGGCGGACGTCTCGGCCGCCAGGACGGTGTCGCCCGGGGGCACGGCAGACGGAGCCAGCGCCCCGGAAGGGAAGACGAACGCGCGGTTGCCGCCGGCTGTCGCATCCCACTCGTCGCACAGGCCCGGATCGTTCTGGCACATGAAGATCGACAAGAGCGCGGCGTCGTCCGCGTCGATGTCGTCGAGTCGGACCTGGGCCAGGAACTGCATCGGTCCGTCGCACTCGTCGCACACCGGCCAGTCGAAGCCCGCAGGCACGAGCGGAACACCGCCGGTACGCGTGCCGGGAGCGTCTGGTGCCGTGTCACCGTTGTAGATCATCAGAATCGTCACGCGGCGCAGCGTAGGGGAGTTGACGATCTCTCGCAGCGCTCGGATGTGCCCGGGTCCGTCCGGCACCCGGCCCGCAGCCGGGCGGCCGATCGGAGTCACGTCCGTTGGTAGCCTGACGCGTCCGTACGACAGATGGAGTCTGCCCGGTGCTCAGGACGGTGCTGCGGAGGCTGGGCGCGGCGGGCGCGGTCTGCCTGGTGGCCGCGTGCGGACCCTCGACTGCTGATCCAGCGGATCGTTCGGCGGGCGAAGCTGTCCCCTCCACGGCCCAGGCGACCGGCACGGCCACCGCCCGGAAGCCGTCCGCGATTCCGGCGACCGGCGGCGCCGGCTACTCCGCGGCACTGTCGGCGCGGCTGGTGACCACGGACGCGCTACCACCAGGTTTCACTGAGGACATCGCGACGGTCATGGCTCCGGATGCGGGCCGGCAGCGCCCCGGCCCCGAGGTGCCCTGTGCGGACATGATTCCGCTGTTGTCGGCCAACCGGCTGACCGGTGCTCCGTCGGCGATGGCCGCCGCCACCGTCAGCTCTGGCGAGGGCCCCGATTACCCGTGGGTGGCGAGCGAAGTGCTCAGGACGTACGCCGACGACGGCGCCCGAGAGGCGATGGCGGACCTGCGGACGTTCATCGGCCGATGCCCTGCCGTCGCGTCACCGGGCCAGGACGGAGACAGCTACCGTTTCGCGGTGGTACCGGGGCCGCGACTGGGCGACGAGAGCATGCGCGTCGACGCCAGCACGACTTCCGGATCGATCACGCTGGAATGGGACAGCATCCTCGTCCGGATCGGCGCCACCCTGGTGGTCGTTCATGAGCAGGGCAACGAGCCCGGCGGCGACGATCACCTCCCCCGGCTCGCCGAAGCCGCGCTCCGCAGCTACCAGACGACCGGACCCTGAACGCCCTCGGGCGGTCGGCGGCAGCTCACCTCGTCGCGCCACCGAACCACCTGGTCAGCGCATCCTCCAGCGTCTGCTGATCGTCACCCACCCAGACCACGTGCCCGTCCGGCCGCAGCAACACCGCCGGCACGTCCAGCTCGTCGCCGGTGCCGACGACGAGCCCGACCCGGTCGGCCCAGGCGTCCACCGACAGCTTTCCGGTCCCGTCGAGCAACAACCCGCCGCCGGTACGCATCAGCTCGTACAGGCGTCCCTCCCGCAGCGGTACGTCGCGCAGCCGCCGCCCGAGCAGCGCATGCCCCTCGCCGACGTCGTACCGGACGCTGATCGCTGTGACCTTCTCGATCAGGAAGCGGTTGACCTCGTCGAAGTCCATGAGCTGCGCCAGCATCTGACGCACGGCCTGCGGTCCGGGCTCGTTCGTGGTCAGCAGCATCTGCGCGCGGGTGTTCGTCAGCACGTCGGCGGCGACCGGGCGCCGCTCGGTCTCGTAGGTGTCCAGCAGGCCGTCCGGCGCCCAGCCGTTCACCGTCGCCGCCAGCTTCCAGCCCAGGTTGAACGCGTCCTGGATGCCCAGGTTGAGCCCCTGCCCGCCCAGCGGCGGGTGGACGTGCGCGGCGTCGCCGGCCAGGAACACCCGCCCGACCCGGTAGTGCTCGGCCAGGCGGGTCGCGTCGCCGAACCTCGACAGCCAGCGGGGGGAGTGCACGCCGAAGTCGGTGCCCGCGTACGCGTGAAGTTGCCGCTTGAAGTCATCGAGCGTCGGCGGCGCCGAGGCCACGTCGGCCGCCGGTACGACCACCCGGAACACGCCGGGCCTGCCGGACGGCCCGAGCCCGAACCGTTTCTCGGTGCGGCGTACCTCGGTCATGATCGCGGTGATCTCGTCCGCGGACGCGGTCACCTCCATCTCGCCGAGCAGCGTGTCGATCGTCGACGGCTCGCCGGGAAAGCCGACGCCGAGCAGCTTGCGGACGGTGCTGCGCCCGCCGTCGCAGCCGACGGCGGACCGCGCCCGCAGCGGTGACGCGCTCGCGTCGTCGAGGTGGACTGTCACGCCGTCGTCGTCCTGCTCCAGCCCGGTCACCGCACTGCCGCGCCGGATCTCGGCGCCGACCTCGGCGGCGTGGTCGGCGAGCAGCCGGTCGGTGAGCGTCTGCGGGATGCCGAGGACGTACGGGTGTGCGGTGTCCAGGTCGGCGGGCGCGGGCTTGTCGATGCCGGCGAAGAACCCCCGGATCGGATGCGTGCCGCCCTGTTCGAGGAACCGCTCCAGCAGCCCGCGCTGGTCCATCACCTCGATGCTGCGGACGTGCAGGCCGAGCGAGCGCACGTACGGCGGCGGCTCGGCGTCGCGTTCCAGGACGAGCACGCCGACGCCCTGAAGGCGCAACTCGCTCGCCAGCATCATGCCGGTCGGCCCACCGCCGACCACGATCACGTCGAACACATCTTCCCCCGTGCCGAGTGTCAGGCGACCGTCCCCTTCGGCGGCACGAAGCCGCCGGAGAGGGCGCGGATGCGTGCCACGAGCGCAGCGACGATCGGCTGGTGGTCGAATCGACCATAGCCGCCGTGCCGGAAGGCGCGGGCCTCGATGAACTCGCTGCCGCCGGCGCCGTCCTCGGGCACCCGTACCTGCTCAGCCATGGTCTGCTCCCGGTGGTCGGGTGGCCGACGCTACAACCGCCGGGCAACCCGGTCAGCCGCGGCGGAACGTCCGGCGGTAGGTGTCCGGGGGTACGCCGACGGTGCGCTGGAAGTGGCGGCGCAGCGTCGTCGCCGTACCCATGCCTGATGCCTCGGCGACGGCGTCGATGCCGTCGTCGGTGTTCTCCAGCAGCTCCTGCGCCCGCCGGATGCGCTGCGTGGCCAGCCACTGCGACGGGGTGGCGCCGGTCGCGGCGGTGAAGTGCCGGACCAGGTTGCGGGTGCTCATGGCGGCCTGGCGGGCGAGGTCGGCGACCGTCAGCGGGCGGTCCAGCCGCGCCATCGCCCAGGGGAGCAGCGCGGCGAGCGGGTGGTCCTCGCGGGCCGGGACCGGGGTGGTGACGTACTGGGCCTGGCCGCCCGCGCGGTGCGGCGGCACCACCAGGCGGCGGGCGACGGCGTTGGCGACTGTCGAGCCGTGGTCGCGGCGGATCAGGTGCAGGCACAGGTCGATCGCGGCGGCCTTGCCGGCGGAGGCGAGTACGTCGCCGTTGTCCACGTAGAGCACGTCCGGGTCGACCTGGACGCGCGGGTAGCGGGCGGCGAGCGCGTCGGTGTGCGCCCAGTGGGTGGTGGCGCGCAGCCCGTCGAGGATGCCGGCGGCGGCGAGCACGAACGCGCCGGTGCAGAACGAGACGATCCGGGCGCCCGCCTCGTGCGCGGCGCGGACCGCGTCGACCAGGTCGGACGGCGGCTCGGCGTCGGTGTCCTCGATCGCCGGGACGATCACCGTGTGGGCGCGGGCGAGGTGGTCCAGCCCGTGGTCGGGTGTGACCGCGAACCGGCCGACGCCGACCGGGCCGGGACCGCAGACCACCAGGTCGTACCAGGGATCGGCCAGGCCGGTCGGGTCGCGCACGAAGATCTCGCACGCCGCCGCCAGCTCGAAGTGCAGCATCCCGTCGGTGGCGGCGAGCGCGATCAGGGTCATGTCCGAAACTGTACGGGCATTGGCGTTTGCGCCACTGTCCCGGCTCTCGGATTCCGGCGAGGATCATTCCAGTCGATCTTCGAGGGGGAACGTCATGCAGGTGGCGGTGTTCGGGGCGTACGGGCACACCGGACGGTTCGTGGTGGCGGAGCTGCGCGAGCGGGGCTACGAGCCGCTGCCGGTGGGACGCGACGCCGGGAAGCTCGCGGCCGCTTTCCCGGGGGTGGCGCAGCGGGTGGCGTCGGTCGACGACCCGGGCTCGCTGGACCGGGCGCTGGCCGGGGCGGCGGCGGTGGTCAACTGCGCCGGGCCGTTCGCCTCGACCGCCGGCCCGTTGATCGAGGCCGCGTTGCGGGCCGGAATCCCCTACGTCGACGTGGCGGCCGAGATCGAGGCGAACCGGGACACGTTCGCCCACTACGCCGAGCGTGCCGAGGCCGCCGGAGTCGCGGTGGTGCCCGCCATGGCGTTCTTCGGCGGGCTCGGCGACCTGCTGGTCACCGCCGCGACGGGGGACTGGGCGGCGGCCGACGAGGCGCACGTCGCGTACGGGCTGAGCAGCTGGCACCCGACGGCCGGGACGGTCGCCTCCGGCGTCGTCTCGCGCGAGCGCCGCGACGGCCGGCGGGTCCGCTTCACCGACGGGCGCCTGGTGTACGCCGACGGCGACCTGCCCCGGCGGGACTGGGAGTTCCCGGCACCGCTGGGTGTGCGGCCGGTGCTGGGCGAGTTCACCATGGCCGACGTGGTGACCGTGCCGAGTCACCTGGACATCCCGGAGGTGTGCACGTACATGACCGTGAACGCGGCGGGGGGCCTGGCAGCCGGGGAGGCGCCGGCCGCTGTGGACGAGCGTGGCCGGTCGGCGCAGACGTTCACCGTCGACGTGGTGGTGCGGTCGGGCGACGTCCGCCGGCGGGTGGTGGCCCACGGGCAGGACATCTACGCGATCAGCGCGCCGCTCGCGGTCGAGGCGGTCCACCGGATCCTGACCGGGCGGACGCGGGCGACCGGTGTCGCGTCGGCCGGGCGGATCTTCGACGCGCCGGACTTCCTGGGCGCGCTGTCGGCGCACCTCACTGTCGAGGCGCTGCCGACCGCCTCATGTACTCCCGTATCCACGTCTGCCGATTGACAATGTTTGGATTCCAAACTTACTCTCGCGCTGGGCGGGTGCGCGCCCCGCCTTCCCCGTCCACGCGCCCCACCCCACCACGAAGGAACCACCATGTTCCGCTCTCCCCGTACCGCCCGATTGCGGGTCGGCCTGGTCGCCGCGACCGCCGCGGCACTCGTGACAGGCACCGCCGTGATGGCGACGAACGCCCAGGCGGCGGCCGGCTGCCGCGTCACCTACACGACCGCCAGCCAGTGGCCCGGCGGCTTCACCGCGAACGTCGACGTGACCAACCTCGGTGACCCGATAAGCGGCTGGAACCTGCGCTGGACGTTCCCGTCCGGCCAGCGGGTCACCCAGGCGTGGAGCGCCACGGTCACCTCCTCCGGCGCCGACGTCACCGCCACGAACGTCGGCTACAACGGCGCCATCGCCACGAACGGCAGCGTCTCGTTCGGCTTCAACGGCTCCTGGTCCGGCGCGAACACCGCGCCCACCGCGTTCTCGCTCAACGGTGTGGCCTGCACCGGCGGCGTCGGCGGAACCACTCCGCCGCCGAGCACCACGCCACCGCCGACCACCCCGCCCCCGACCACCCCGCCGCCCACCACGCCACCGCCCACGACCCCGCCGCCCGCAGGCAACGCGATGGCCGCCGTCGCCGCCATGCAGCCCGGCTGGAACCTCGGCAACTCCTTCGACGCGGTCGGCGCGGACGAGACCGCGTGGGGCAACCCGCGGGTCACCGAGGCGCTGCTCGACAACGTCCGGGCGCAGGGCTTCAACAGCATCCGCATCCCGGTGACCTGGAGCAACCACCACGGCGCCGCGCCGAACTACACCATCGACGCGGCCTGGCTGAACCGGGTACGCGAGGTGGTCGGCTGGGCGCTCGCCGACGGCTTCTACGTGGTGCTCAACATCCACCACGACTCGTGGCAGTGGATCAACACGATGCCCACCGACCGCACAGGCGTGCTGAACCGCTACAACGCGCTCTGGACCCAGATCGCCGCCGCGTTCAAGGACTCCTCGCCGAAGCTGACCTTCGAGAGCGTCAACGAGCCGCAGTTCACCGGCAGCTCCGGCGACGCCCAGAACGCCACGCTGCTCAACGAGCTGAACACCTCGTTCCACCGCATCGTCCGTCAGTCCGGCGGCGGCAACGCCACCCGGCTGCTGGTCCTGCCGACCCTGCACACCTCCGCCGAGCAGGCCCGGGTGGACGAGCTGGTCAGCACGTTCAACACGCTCAACGACCCGAACCTGATCGCCACCGTGCACTTCTACGGGTACTGGCCGTTCAGCGTGAACGTCGCCGGCGGCACCCGGTTCGACGCGACGGTCCAGCAGGATCTGACCGACCAGTTCGACCGCGTCTACAACGCCTTCGTCACCCGCAACATCCCGGTGATCATCGGTGAGTACGGGCTGCTCGGCTTCGACCGGCACACCGGCACCATCGAGCAGGGCGAGAAGCTGAAGTTCTTCGAGTTCCTCGGCCACTACGCGCGCAGCCGCAAGCTGACCACCCAGCTCTGGGACAACGGCCAGCACTTCGACCGGACGTCGTTCGTGTGGAAGGACCCCGAGCTGTTCGCGCAGATCAAGTCGAGCTGGACGACCCGCTCCGGCACCGCGTCCAGCGACCAGGTGTACGTGCCGCGCACCGGCACGATCACCGCCAAGAGCCTGACGCTCAACCTGAACGGCACCACGTTCCAGGGGCTGCGCCAGGGCACCACCGACCTGGTGAACGGTACCGACTACACGGTCTCCGGCAGCACCCTGACGCTCACCGCGTCGGCGCTGACCCGGCTGGTCGGCTCCCGCGCGTACGGGGTGAACGCCAACCTGACGGCCCGCTTCTCCGCCGGTGTGCCGTGGCGGATCAGCATCATCACGTACGACCCGCCGGTGCTCTCCAACGCGACAGGAACCACCGCCGCGTTCACGCTCCCGGCGCAGTTCCGCGGCGACCAGCTCGCCACGATGGAGGCGAAGTACGCCGACGGCAGCAACGCCGGACCGCACAACTGGACCTCGTACAAGGAGTTCGACGTGACGTTCGCGCCGAACTACACCGGCAACACGATCGCGCTGAAGCCGGAGTTCTTCGCCGAAGTCAACGACGGCCAGCGGGTCACGCTGACGTTCCACTTCTGGAGCGGCACGAAGCTGACCTACTACGTGACCAAGTCCGGCAGCACCGTCACCGGCACGGTGAGCTGACCGCTACGGCACGGCTCGCGGCGGTGGGCGTCGACACCGCCGCGAGCCGTGCCCGGCACGAGTTTCCGCCGGACCGATGATTTCCGAGGTCGGCGCCGGTCGACAGAGGCATGAAGACGCTCACTCTCCAGACGCCCGAGGTCGACCTGGTCTACGACGTCCACGCCCCCGAGGCGGCCGAGGCCGGGCTCCGCCCCTTGTTCATGATCGGCCAGCCGATGTGCGCCGACGGCTTCACCACGCTCGCGTCGTACTTCCCGGACCGCACAGTCATCACGTACGACCCGCGCGGGCTCGGCCGGAGCGTCCGCAAGGACGGCCGGAACGACTCGCTGCCCGAGGTGCAGGCCCGGGACGTCCGCGACATCGTCGACGCCCTCGGCGTGGGCCCGGTTGACATGTTCGCCAGCAGCGGCGGCGCGGTGACCGCGCTCGCGCTGGTGGCCGCCTACCCGGACGTGGTGACCACGCTCGTGGCGCACGAGCCGCCGCTGGTCACGCTGCTCCCCGACGCCGAGGCGGCCGGCCGGGCCATGGCCGCCTGCCAGGAGGCGTACCGGAAGAACGGCTGGGGTGCCGGCATGGCGGCGTTCATCGCCATGACGTCGTGGCGCGGCGAGTTCACAGACGACTACTTCGCGCAGCCCGCGCCCGATCCCGCCGCGTTCGGAATGCCGGCCGAGGACGACGGCAGCCGCGACGACCCGTTGCTCTCCGACCGGTCCGCGGCGGTCACCGTCTTCCGGCCGGACGCCGACGCGCTGCGCGCCGCGCCCACCCGGGTCGTGGTGGCGGTGGGCGAGGAGTCGGCGGACACCCTCACCGCGCGGACGTCGGTGGCCACCGCCGAGCTGCTCGGCGGACAGGCCGCGGTCTTCCCGAGCCACCACGGCGGGTTCCTCGGCGAGGGGATGGGCCACGCCGGGCAGCCGGAGGCGTTCGCGCGCCGGCTGCGGGAGATCCTCGACGCCTGACCGCGGCGTCGCCGCGTCGCGGATGCCCGCGACGGTCAGGCGCGGCGCACGTCGGTGACCATCGCCGGGTAGGGCCCGGCCGGTGTGCCGGGCCCGGCCTGGTCGGCGGGGACGACGTTCTCCATCCGTAGCCGCAGGAGGGCCGGGTCGGCGGTGTCGAGGACGATCCGCCACCCCCAGCCGCCGCCGTACTCGGCGGTCAGCTCGACCGCCGCCCCGCCCGCCGCACCGGTGAGCGTCATCGGGGTCGGCTGCTGGTGCCACGAGTCGCCCCACCAGGCGACGAGCGAGCCCGGCCGGTCGCCGGCGCCGACCACCAGCAGGCCGTCCTGCGGGCCGTCGTCGGGATGTACCCACGAGTACGACACGGTGGTCAGGTGCCCGCCGGCCGCGGTGGCGACTGTGAGCGCGGCCGGCGACTCGGCGAGCGGATCGGCGGGCATCAGCCGGAAGCCGTTGGTGCCTGCCCAGGACCCGGTGACGTCGGTGAGAACCATCGTCCCAGGATAGGAGCCAACCCCGACAGCGCACGCCCGCCGCGCGTGCGGCGCGGCCCGACCTCGGATCTCCGGCAGGACGGGGTCAGGCGGAGAAGTCGTCGTCGGCGTCGCGGGCGTCCGCCTGGATGTGCTCGCCGGGGCGCTTGCCCCGGATCTCATCCTGTTCGCGTACCCGGTCCGCTTCGGCGTGTTCGTCCTGGTTCAGGTCACCGAGCCGCGCCCGGGCCGGACCGGCCAGGTCCTCCAGGTCGTTCTTCGCGCGCTCGACGCTCATTGCCGCCTCCCCGGATCGTCGCGTGGCGGCCCTCGCCGCCTGCCGAGGCGCGTCCCCGCTGACCCGGCCGGCAAACCGCCGCCACCGGCCGGGCGCCCGCCCGCCGTGCGGTCATGCGGGCGGCAGTGCGGTGATCAGGTCCTCGGCGTGCCGCAGCGTGTCGGCCAGCGCGTCGCGCGATCCGTCGTCCAGCGGGATCGAGCGGGCCTGCCGCACCAGCTCCCGCGCGGACTCCGGCTCGTCGAGTTGCAGCGCCAGCTCCGCCCGGTAGACCAGCGCCTCCACCTGGACGGCCGGGTCGTCGGCGGCATCCGGGCGGGCAAGCGCGCCGTCGAGGATCCGCGCGGCCTGCTGGGGATTGCCGCGAGAGTCCGCCTGCACCACCGCGTTCTGCAGCGTACGGGCCAGCCCGCCCCTGTCGTCGGTCTCCGCGGTATCGCTCCGGCCGACGAACCGGATCCAGTTGCCGCCGGGGTCGACGATGCTGAACCCGAAGTGGCCCTCCTGGTTGCGGCGGGGCCGGGGCCGGGTCATCCGGGGCACGCCGGAGACGAGCACCTTGCCGTACGTGGCACGCAGGCCGTCGGTGAAGGCCCGGTGGATGTCGACCAGGTCGTCCACCACCACCAGGCAGGAGCCGTACGAGTCGGCGGGATCGAACTGCGGCATCCCGAAGAAGTGCAGATGGAGATCCTCCCGCCGCAGTGTCAGGTACGGGTTCGGGCGCTCCTGCCGGTACGTGATCTCGAAGCCGAGGGCCTGGTAGAAGGGCGCCACATCGTCCAGGGAGCGGCACGGCAGCAGCGGGATCGTCGTCTCGTTAGCCATGCTCCGAGCCTGGCGACCGAGGGCCGGCTCGTGCACATGGAAATGTCCGTTCGGCTTCTGGCGCCGTCCGAACGGACACGGGGGCCGGTCCGTAGTGGACCGGCCCCCGTGCGGGGTTTCGTTCGGGTCAGGGCTTCCAGGACCCGGCGGAACGGAAGCGGTGCTTGTATTCCACGACGCCGTTCTGGTCCTTCACGTCGAAGATGAGCTGGCCGCTGCGCTTGGAACCCTCGGGCAGGTTGTTGCCCGAGGTCATCAGCTTGCCGCAACCCGAGAAGGCGCCGCCGATGCCGCTCTCCTCGGTGCCGTCCGCAGCGACCCAGGTGAAGTAGAACGGGTTGATCGAGCCGGTGCCCTTGGTGATCTCGGCGGTCACGTCGGCGATCAGGAACATGCCGTTCTTCGGGCCGGGCATGACCTCGCTGCAGGCGGCGTTCCTGGTCCGGAAGTTGCCGACGGTGATCTCGATGGTGCCCCGGTCGTCGTTGACGACCAGCTTGTCGCCGGCCGGCATGTTGAACGTCTTGTCGTCGGTGTTGCCCGGCTGCGGCGTGCCGGTGGGAGCGCCCGTCGGGGTGTCACCTGTGGGCTGGCCGTAGGTGACGCCCGGGGTGGGCAGCGAGTCGATCGCCTCCTGGGTCTTCTTCGCGCCGCTGTAGATGGCGAAGATGCCGCCACCGCAGCACAGCAGCAGCAGGATCACCGCGATGATGCCGACAGTGATCCAGACGTTCTTGTTCGACTTCTTCGCCGGCGGTCCGAAGGGCGCTCCGGGCGGCGGCGGGTACGCGCCACCACCCGGCGGCGGGTAACCACCCGGGGGCGGGTAGCCACCCGGCTGCTGGTACTCGCCGCCCGGGGGCTGGTACGCCGCACCCGGCGGCTGGTACTCGGACCCCGGCGGCGGGTACGCACCGCCCGGCGGCGGGTACGCGGCACCCGGCGGCTGGTACTCGCTGCCCGGCGGCGGGTACGGCGCGCCCGAGACGGGCGGCTGCGGCGCGTCCGAGGGCGGCGGATAGGGCGCGCCCGAGGTCGGAGCGGGCGGCGGCGCGTACGGGCTGCCCGGCACCGGCGGCATCGGGGCGGTGGGGAACGCCTGCGTCGGCGGTTCCTGCGGCTGCTGGTTCGGGTCCGGTGACCCGGACGGAGGCTGAGGGTGGCTCACCGTACTCCTTGGGCGCCTTCGGAATTTTCAGTCGGAACGACGGTACAAGCCGGGCACAACCCGCCCGACAGGGCCTCATCGATGTGGCAGGACGGCCGCGGTGCGGACCAGGTCGTCGTCCACGGCGAACCGTCCGGTCACCGCTGACGGCGGATCGGGCACCGGGGCGGCGGCGATCCGGGCCGGCGCGATCACCGCGTGGAAGGTGCCCGCCTCCGGGTCGAGCACGACGCGCGCGTCGGCGAAACCCAGCCACGTCCCGACCAGCGGGTGCCAGACCTTGTAGACGGTCTCCTTCGCGCTGAACAGCACCGTCGGCCAGGGCGTGCCGACCGGCAGCCGGGCCAGGTCCGCCTCCTCGTCGGGGCGGCACACCTTCCGCCGTACCCCGGCAGAGAGCGGCCGGTAGCGCTCGGCGTCGATACCGACGGCGCGCACGTCGGCGGCGCGGGCGGCGGCCGCCGCGCAGTAGTCGCGGGTGTGGGTGATCGCGCCGACCACGCCGGGCGGCCAGATCGGGGCCCGGTCGGCGCCGGCCGGTACCGGCGTGGCGGGCAGGCCGAGCGCGCCGAGCGCCCGGCGGGCGCAGACGCGCCCGGCGGTGAAGTCACGGCGGCGGCCGGGCACCGCGCGCTCACCCAGGGCGGCCAGCTCGGCCGGGAGCAGGTCACCGGCCCAGTCGGCGGGGGTGGCCACCGCGACGGCGACCTCGGCCGGAAGCAGATCACGCACGAGAGGTGGATGACGGGGACACGCGGTGAACGTACCGTAACGCTTGGGCGTGCCGCTGCGCTGAAGGAATGTTGCGGGGAGGCAACCGGTCCATCACCACCATTCCTGACTCGGAAGGAGCGGCCGATGACGCCTGGCGCGGAGGTTTCGGGAAGTACCGGCGGCGAGCACGTGCCGGTGACCCCCGACTGGACCTGCGGCTCGTGCGGTGACGACTGGCCCTGCGCCACGAAACGTCATCACCTGCTGCGCGAGTACCAGGTGGACCGGGCGTCGTTGAGCGTCTATCTCGGGTCCTGCCTCGCCGCGGCGACGCAGGATCTGCGCTCCGTGCCGGTCACCGCGCTCCAGGACCGGTTCATCGGCTGGGTGCCGCGCGGCCCGCGTATCGCCGAGGCATGAGCGCGTCCGGTGGCCGCCGCGTCGGGTTCGCGGCGGCCACCGGCTGCGGTCCTCAGGGGCGGCGCGGCCGCCGGGTGAGCCCGAAGCCGACCACGCCGGCCACGGCGGCGAGCACGCCGCCCACAGTGGTCCACACCCAGCGCGATCCGGCCTCGGGGAGCCACCCGGTCAGGTCGGTCTCCTCGTCGGCCACCGGCTCGGGCGTCGGCTCGGCGCTGAGCACGGTGCCGGCCCTGGTGTTCGGCACCAGCGGCGCGGCCAGTTCGCCGTCGTCGCCGGACGCGCCGCCCTCGTCGGTCGCGCCGACGAGCATCTCCACGTCGATCGGCAGACCGAGGTCGGGTTCCGGCAGATCGGTGACGGAGAGCCGGATGTAGTAGGTGCCGGGCAGCGGGTCGCCCGACCAGGGTTCGGCCCACGGCCGTACCCGGCGCAGCGTGCAGCCCAGCGCGACGCTCGTCGCCGACGCGCCGGCGGTCGGGGTCTGCGCGCCCGCTGTGCACGCCTGCCGGCGGCGCAGCCCGTCGAAGACGTCGACGGTCCAGGTGGACGCGCCGCTGCGTGGCTTCGGGAACGTGACGGTGGCGGTGACCTCGTGCACCTGCCCGGCGTCGGCGCGGAACGACCAGTACAGGTGGTCGCCTGTCGACGCGCCCACCTGCACCGGCTGGCCGGCGGTGACTGTGGTGGCGGTGAGGAACGAGGTGCCGGCCTTGGTCACCGTGGTCGCGCCCGGTGACGGGCTGGGCGCGGCCAGGGCCGCCGCCGGGGTGAGGGCGAGTCCGGCGGCGGTGATCGCCGCCGCGGAGCGGATCAGCGTACGCATGCTCAGTTCACCCTCCACGTGTGCACCCACCAGCGGGTGAGCAGTCCGGCGACCAGCCCGGTGAGCAGTCCGGCGAGCGCGAGCAGGAGCAGCAGCACCCAGCCGCGGCCCAGATCCGGCCCGTCCGGCGCGGGGGAGGCGGCCACCACGTCGACTGTCAGCTCCACCGGCATGCCGGGCCGGGCCTGGGTGCCGGGCTTGGCCGCGAACGAGTTGCTGACCACCAGGCAGACGGTCCGTACGGGCTGCTCCGCGCCGGCGCTCGGCTCCGGGCTCGGCCCGTCCTCCTCCTCTTCGGCGGCCGACCAGCGCAGCCCGGCGGAGACCACGTCGGTACGCCCGCTGCCGGCGTCGACGCCCCGGACCAGTTCCCGCCCGTCCGGCGCGGTGGCGCGCAGCAGCACGCCGTAGTCCGGGTTGACCGGCCGGTCCAGCGCGACGCTCACCGAGGCGCGCAGTTCCTGCCCGGGACGCACCGGCACCCGGTACCAGCGGTGCTCGGAGAACGCCTCCCGGTCGCTGTAGACGCCGGGGGCGAGCAGCGGCGCGCCCTCGCACGCCGTGCCGCCGCCGACCACAGCCGGAGCGGCGGTGTACGTGTCCCGGGCGCGGTCGACGAGCTGCTTGATCCGGCCGGTCAGCTCGTCGGCGCTCTGCGCGGCGGTGTAGGTGCCCCCGGTCGCGCCGGCGATGCAGAGCAACTGCTTGCGTACCTTCTCGTCCGGCGCCAGGCCGAGCGTGTCGACCACCAGGCGGGTGCCCTGGGCGGCCAGCTCGCGGGCCACCTCGCACGGGTCGGGCGGCGCGCAGGTGTCCTCACCGTCGGTGATCAGCACGATCCGGCGGGCGGTGCTGCCGGTTCCCAGGTCCTGCGCGGCGGAGCGCAGGGCCAGCCCGACCGGTGTGAAACCGGTCGGCCGCAGCCCGGCCACGGCGGCCTTGGCCTGGGTACGGTCCACCGGGCCGACGGGCACGATCTGCTGGGTGTCCAGGCAGCCCTGCTTCTTGTCCTTGCCCCGGTAGGTGGCGCCGAGCACCCGGATGCCGAGCTGTGTCTCGTCCGGCAGGGCGTCGACCACCTCGTTGAACGCCTGCTGGGCGACGGAGATCCGGCTGCGCCCGTCGATGTCGCGGGCCCGCATCGATCCGCTGACGTCGAGGACCAGCTCGACCTTGGGTGGTTCGGCGACGGGCTCGGTGGTCTCGTCGTCGGCCCCGGCGGGGCTCGGCCCGATCAGCGCGGCCGCCGCCAGCAGTCCGATGAGGACGGCCGTCGATCGTCTCTTGTTGATCACCGGGCGAAGTGTAGTGAGATCCACTTTGGAAGATCATCCGGGTCGGAGGTGCCCGCCGGAGGCCCGTCTCCGGCGTCCGCCGGGGCCGTCACGGTCGCGCTCGGCCACCCACCGTTAGCTGCACCATGTAAACCTTTCGGCCGGTGGTGCACTCGTCGGAAATCTGACCGGCCCGCACCCGTTGTGCCGTTGCCGGAGTGTGGTTAAGCTCTGTCTTGCGCGCCCCAATCGCCCGCTTCCCCCGTGGCAGGCGATCGGGGCGCGCTTCTTTGTGCCCCGGCGCCGCGCAGTGCCCGGCGCCCCGCGTCAGATCCAGCGGCCGTCCAGCCACATCCGCGCCGACCAGTCCGCGTACGGCAGCACCCGGCCCACGAAGATCGGGTAGAAGTAGGCGAAACAGAGCGCCACGAGCAACACGTACGCGCCCGCGATGATCCCGCCCACCAGCCGGCGGTCGTGGACCTGTTGCGGGTCCGGTGGCGCGGCCGTGTTCGACACCGGCGCGGGGGTGGCGATCGCGCCGAGCACGTAGACCACCGCGAGCACCAGGAACGGCACCGCCGGCGCGGCGTAGAAGGAGAACATCGTCCGGCCGTCGAGGGCGAACCAGAACCAGGGCAGCAGGCCGGCGGCGGCGCTGAGCAGGATCGCGCCCGCCCGCCAGTCACGCCGGGCCAGCCCGAGCCAGGCGGTCGCGGCCAGCGCCGGCAGGAACGACCACCACAGCAGCGGCGTACCCAGCAGCAGCACCTCCGAGGCGCAGCTCGGTGCGCCGCAACTGCCGTCCCCGGACCAGTGGAACGCCACCGGGCGGCCGAGCAGCAGCCACTGCCAGGGCCAGGACTGGTACTTGTGCGGGTCGTCGAGCTGGGTGTGGAAGCCGTACGCCGCCTTGTGGTACTCCCACAGGTTGATCAGCGCGCCGATGATCGGGGTGTCGCTCAGCTCCGGGTTGTTCGGGTAGCGCTCCGCCAGGCGGTAGTAGCCGTCCTGGCCGAGCAGCCAGCCCGACCAGGTCGCCACGTAGGTCACGAGCATCAGCACGCCCGCGGCGAGCAGCCACGGCAGTTCGTCGAGCACGGCGTCGCGCCACGGCCGGCGTACCCCGGACGAGCGGCGGACGCCCACCTCCCAGAGCAGCACCAGCAACGCGAACGCCGGTACGAAGTAGAGCGCGCTCCACTTCACCGAGCAGGCGCAGCCGAGCAGCACACCTGCTGCCAGCCGCCACCACGGCCAGTCCCGCCAGCCCGACGACGGACGGCCGGCCCGGCCCGGCTGTGTCGGGTCGAGCCCGCCCTCCAGCGCCCGCGCCCAGCGCCGCCTCCGGGCGTCCCGGTCGAGCACGAGCGCGCCGAACGCGGCGAGCACGAACAGCAGCAGGAAGATGTCGAGGATGGCCGTGCGGGACAGCACCAGGTGGTAGCCGTCGAGCGCGAGCAGCAGGCCGGCCGCGCAGCCGAGCACCGTGGAGCGGAACATCCGCCGCCCGATACGGACCAGCAGCAGCACCGACAGCGTGCCCGCCACCGCCGCTCCGAACCGCCAGCCGAACTCCGGCGAGGTGGTGATCAGGTGGCCCGGCACCGAGACGCCGCTGTCCGCGTCCTGGTAGCCGAAGGCCCACTCGCCGATGCCGATCATCCACTTGCCCAGCGGTGGATGCACCACGTACGAGGGGCCGTTGTCCTTGTAGTTCCACTCGAAGCCGCGGTCGATCAGCCCGTACGCGTCCTTGGCGTAGTAGGTCTCGTCGAAGATCTTCCCGGGCGGGAAACTGAGCCCCACGAAGCGCAGGATCGCCGCGACGCCCACCACCACCGCTGTCGCCAGCCACGCCTGACCTCGACCGATGCGATCATCGACGGTGGCGAGCCGGCGCCGCACGGCGGCGGGAAGCCCGCGCCCGGCGCCGTCGCCCCGGTCGGTGGTGGAAGGGTCCGGGTTCGCGCTCTGTGCTGTCGACGCACTCGTCACCCGGCGATCGTAGGCTGCGAGGGTGCCCGGTGGCGTCTCTCGTCTCCGAAATTGGTACGACCGTCGATGAGGGAGCGCACGCCGTGGGGGAAATGTCCGAGGTAGGGCGGCTCGTGTTGCTCGGCGCGCCGCTCGGCAACCCGGCCGACGCGTCCGCCCGGTTCCGCGAGGTGCTGGCCGCCGCCGACGTGGTCGCCGCCGAGGACACCCGGCGGCTCACCCGGCTGGCCCGCGACCTGGACGTGACTGTGCCCGGCCGGATCGTCTCGTACTTCGAGGGCAACGAGGAGCGGCGTACCCCCGAGCTGGCCGAGGTGCTCACCGCCGGCTACACGGTCGCGCTGGTCACCGACGGCGGCATGCCGAGCGTCTCCGATCCCGGCTACCGGCTGGTCCGGGCCGCACTGGACGCCGGTGTGCCGGTCACCGCCGCGCCCGGGCCGAGCGCGGTGACCACCGCGCTGGCACTGTCCGGGCTGCCCTGCGACAGGTTCTGCTTCGAGGGCTTCCTGCCGCGTACCCCCGGCGCCCGCCGCTCCCGGCTGCGCGCGCTCGCCGCCGAGGACCGCACGCTGGTGTTCTTCGAGGCGCCGCACCGCATCGCCGGTGCGCTCGCCGACCTGGCCGAGGCGTTCGGCAGGGACCGGCCCGCCGCGCTCTGCCGCGAGTTGACCAAGACCTACGAGGAGGTCGTCCGCCGGCCGCTCGGCGAACTGGCCGAGTGGGCCGCCGAGGGCGATCCGCGGGGCGAGATCACGCTCGTCGTTGCGGGCGCACCGGCCACGCCCGCGGTCCGGCCGGACGACGAGACGTTGCGCGCGGCGGTGGCCGAGCGCGAGGCGGCCGGGCTGTCCCGCCGGGACGCGATCACCGAGGTCGCCACCGCGTACGGGCTGCGGCGGCGCGAGGTGTACGCCGTCGTGCACAGCTGAAAGGAAGGGCCCCTTCTTAACGCCTGCGGTAGAGGAAGGGCCCCCTCTTAACGCCTCACCTCACCAGGCGGCGGCCAGGAAGCCGACGGTGATCAACGCCGGCCCGGCCAGCGCCAGGCCGACCGCCCAGCGCCGCTGCCGTTCGTCCGCGAGCCGGGTCGCCCCGGTCCACCTGGCGATCCCGGCGGCGCAGCCGGCCACCAGGGCCAGTCCCAGCAGCCAGCGCAGGTGCCTTCCGACGCCGGTGTCCGCGTAGGCGGTGGACCCGTCCGGCCCGGTCATCCGCGCCCGCAGCGAGCTGCCGGTGTCGGTGCGCCCGGCCGGTACGCCGCTGACCCGTACCCCGTGGGCCTGGAACCGGTCGCCGTCGGCGGAGAAGATGCCCCGGCAGCGCTGGGTGAGCCCGCCGCCCGCGCACTCGGTGATCATCACGGTGCCGCCGGTCGAGTGCCCCACCGCCAGCCAGAACGGCCCGGCGCTCACCCAGGCGAAGAACGCGGCGAGCAGGCTCAGCGTCAGCAGCACGGCCAGCCCGGCGGGCGGGCTCGGCGGCGCGGCCGGGCGGGCGCGTTCCCGTCGCGCCGGGGGCCGGCCCGGACGTGGGCGCGGCTCGTCGCGCAGCGGCGTGCCGTCCCAGTGCACCTCCTCGATCGGCGCCCAGCCGCCGGACGGGGCGGCCTCGCGCTGCCAGCGCGGCTGGCGTACCGGCACCCGGCTCGGCACCGCGTCCACCGGCGCTCCGGTGGTCGGCTCCACCTCCACCGGCGGGTCCGCCGGGTCGAGCCGTGGCTGGGGAGCGACGGGCCCGCCGGGCGGCGTGGGCCGCGCCGCCCGCCGCGTGGCGGCCGCCGACGGCTCGGGCGCCGCTGGTCTGCTGGTCACGATGTTCATTTCACACCGGTACGTCTGGCTTGTCGGGCAGCTCACGCCGCGTGTCGGCGACAAATCGGACGTACGGTCGGAGCGCGCACCCCATTGGTTCGCGGCACGCCCACGGCAATCACTAGGCTTGCTGCTCATGAGTCACGTTCTCGCCGCGGTCGCCTGGCCCTACGCCAACGGCCCGCGCCACATCGGCCACGTATCCGGATTCGGCGTTCCCTCCGACGTCTTCTCCCGGTACATGCGGATGGCCGGTCACGACGTGCTCATGGTCTCCGGCACCGACGAACACGGCACCCCGATCCAGGTGCAGGCCGACGCCGAGGGGGTCACCCCGCGCGAGCTGGCCGACCGCTACAACCGGGTGATCGCCGAGGACCTGCGGGCGCTGGGCCTGTCGTACGACCTGTTCACCCGCACCACCACGCGCAACCACTACGCGGTGGTGCAGGAGCTGTTCACCGGGCTGCACCGCAACGGCTACATCGTCCCGAAGGTCACCATCGGGGCGATCTCCCCGTCCACCGGCCGGACGCTGCCCGACCGCTACATCGAGGGCACCTGCCCGATCTGCGGCTACGACAGCGCGCGCGGCGACCAGTGCGACAACTGCGGCAACCAGCTCGACCCGATCGACCTGATCGACCCCAAGTCGAAGATCAACGGGGAGACCCCGGAGTTCGTCGAGACCGAGCACTTCTTCCTCGACCTGCCCGCCCTGGCCGACGCGTTGCGGCAGTGGCTGGACACCCGCGACGGCTGGCGCCCGAACGTACTGCGGTTCTCCCGCAACCTGCTCGACGACCTCCAGCCCCGGGCCATCACCCGCGACCTGGAGTGGGGCGTGCCGATCCCGCTCGACGACTGGCGTGACCGCCCGGACAAGCGGATCTACGTCTGGTTCGACGCGGTCATCGGCTACCTGTCCGCGTCCATCGAGTGGGCCCGGCGCACCGGCGACCCGGAGGCCTGGCGCAAGTGGTGGTCGGCGGACGGGGAGGGGAAGGACGCCCGCTCCTACTACTTCATGGGCAAGGACAACATCGTCTTCCACTCGGTGATCTGGCCGGCGCTGCTCGGCGGCTACTCCGGTGAGGGCGCCCGCGACGGCGAACCGGGCGAGCTGGGCCGGCTCAACCTGCCCACCGAGGTCGTCTCCAGCGAGTACCTGACCATGGAGGGCCGGAAGTTCTCCTCCTCCCGCAAGGTGGTCATCTACGTCCGGGACTTCCTGGAGCGCTACGACGCCGACGCGCTGCGGTACTTCATCGCGGTGGCCGGCCCGGAGAGCAACGACACCGACTTCACCTGGGCCGAGTTCCTGCGCCGCAACAACGACGAACTGGTCGCCGGCTGGGGCAACCTGGTCAACCGGTCCGTGTCCATGGCGGCGAAGAACTTCGGCGCGATCCCGCCGGTCGACCCGGCCGGGCTCACCGAGGCCGACCAGGCGCTGCTGGACATCGCGAAGGCCGGCTTCGCCACCGTCGGCGACCTGATCGCCCGGCACCGGCAGAAGCAGGCCATCGGCGAGGCCATGAAGGTCGTCGCCGAGGCCAACAAGTACCTCTCCGAGCAGGCGCCCTGGAAGCTCAAGGGCGAGGACGAGAAGCCCCGCATGGGCACCGTCCTGCACGTCGCGCTCCAGGTGGTCAGCGACGCCAACACGCTGCTCACCCCGTTCCTGCCGCACTCCGCCCAGAAGATCCACGAGCTGCTCGGCGGCACCGGCGTGCACGCGCCGATGCCCGTCATCGAGGAGGTCGACGACCTCGACGGCGGGCCGTCGTACCCGGTGCTGACCGGTGACTACACGGTCGGGGCGCGCTGGGAGTCCGTACCCCTGGAAGTGGGCCGGCCGCTCGCGGCGCCGAAGCCGGTGTTCCGCAAGCTCGACCCGTCCATCGTCGAGGAGGAGCTGGCCCGCCTGGCCGGCTGAACACGCGCGCGAACCGCGGCCCGGGGATCTCTCCCCGGGCCGCGGTCGTGCGCGCCGGTCAGGCGCGGGCCATGCTCGGCTTGCCGATGAACTCCATGATGGCCTTGTTGACCTCGGTGGGATGGGTCCACGGCGTGCCGTGCGGCGCACCCTTCAGCGTGACCAGCTTGGCGTCGGACAGCATGTTCACCAGCCGCTGGCCCGTCACCGGGTACGGCAGCACGTTGTCCTTGTCGCCCTGGATGATCAGCACCGGCACGTTGATGTTCGGCAGGTCACCGCGGAAGTCGGTCTGCCAGGCGTCCACCGAGTCGTGGGTGCCCTTGGCCGACGCCTGCGCGCCGATCTGCCAGTGCGCGTGGTACGCCTCGTCGCTGACCAGCGTCCCCCGGTTCTCGCTGGCGTTGAAGAACGCGTCGCAGAACTGGGTCAGGTAGGCGAACCGGTCCTGGATGATCGCCTTCTGGAACCCGTCGAACATGCTCTTGTCGACGCCCTCCGGGTCGTCGGGCGCCTTGAGCAGGTACGGCGCCAACGGGGCCATCAGGACCGCCCGGTCCACCCGGTCCGACCCGTACGCGCCCAGATAGCGGGTCACCTCACCGGTGCCCATGGAGTGCCCGACCAGGATCGCGTTCCGCAGGTCCAGTTCGGTCATCAGCACGTCGAGGTCGGCGGAGAACGTGTCGTAGTCGTAGCCCATGGCCGGCTGCGCGGAGTTGCCGAATCCACGCCTGTCGTACGTGATCACCCGGTATCCGGCGTCCAGCAGCGGACCGCTCACCTTCTCCCAGGTCGCCCCGTTGAACGGGAAACCGTGGATCAGCACGATCGGCTGACCGGAACCGTGATCCTCGTAGTACAGGTCGATGGGTGCGGAGTTCTCCGTACCGACGGTGACGAAAGGCATGTCGGGATTCCCCCTCGCGCGGGTTTCTCGGACACCCCACGCCTTCCCAACCTGCCCTCGTCTATTCGTGTCGGGCCGGATAGGGCAGGTCCACCACCCGGTCGTCGGCCAGCTCGGCGCCGGGCGCCCAGACCTCGTACACGCCGCGTTCCAGACACTGCGCGCCGGTCGCGGCCACCCCGTCCGGATCCGGGCGGCGCAGCCGCAACCGCAGCCAGCCGCCCTCCTCCCGCAGCACCAGGCACGGCACCCCGCGCCAGGCCGCCGTGCGCACCCGCCGGGCCGCCGCGTCCACCGGGTACCGGGCCGCCCGGGTCATCGCCAGCACCCGGAACCCGCCCGGCTGGTCGGCCACCGCCTCGTACTCCGACCCCGCGTACGCGCCGACCAGCCGGGTGGAGCGCGGCGCCTCACCGGTCGGCACGTACTCCTGGTCGGCGGAGAGACCCGGCACCGCGGCGAGCAGGTGCCGCCACTGCGGGCCAGCCAGGCGCAGCCAGCCCCGCTGCTCCGCCTGGTAGGTGTAGAGGACCACCTCCACCCCGTCGGCCGGGTAGGCGAGCAGGGTGGCGTTCGCCGGCATCGGCAGGTCGGCGAACTCCCGGGTGACGAACTCCGGTACGAGCTGCGCGCTGCTCGGCACGAACCCGGTACCCAGCACCGGCGGCCCGAGCCGGTCCCGGGGCGGCAACGCCATGAGCCCCCGGTGCGCCGGGCCCACGGGCACGTCGTAGTCGGCCGGGTCGGCGGCCCGCCAGCGCACCGCGTACGCCACGTCGCCGCCCTCGGAGTCGCCCCGCAGCACCGCCATCCCGGCCGGTGTCCGCAGGTGCGCGACGTCGTGCTCCCGGTAGCAGAAGCCGTGCGGCAGCACGCCCCGCACGTACCCGGCGAGCTGCCGGGCGGAGAGCACCTTCACCATCCGGGTACCCGGCCGGATCACCGCCGACGCCCGCACCGCGGCGAGCGTCGGATCCGCCGCCGCGCCCGGCTGCTGGCTGAGCTGGTGTACGTACGCCCAGCCCCGGTCCCGGTGCACCGGCATCAGCAGCGGCGCGTCCGTGTCGTCGGCCGAACCGGCGCCCCCGTGCACCGCGTCCACCTCGGTCGCGTGCACGAACCGGCGCCACGGATAGCCGTTGCCGGGCCGGGGACACCACTCGAAACCGGGCGCCTCGTCGGCGCTGAACAACTCGTACGCCGCGCCCCGGGCGATCTCCTCCGCCGGATGCACCCGGCCGCCGTACGTCACGCGCAACCCGGCCCGGTCGGAGGCGGGCCCGCCGGCCTGGTCGGTGACTGTCACTCCAGGACGCTAAGCCCGCCAGATGTGAGGCATGTGAACAGCCGGTGGCGGTCCGGGAACGCCGCCCCGGGCGGGTGTGTGATGCTGGCCGCGATGACCGAGCAGACCGAGACCCGCAAGCAGCGCGCCGCCCGCCGGGCCGGGGAGTTCCCGCCCGCCCCCGAGCCGCTGCCCGTACCCGTGCCGGACAGCCACACCCACCTCGACATCACCGTCGGCGAGTTCGGCACGCCTCCCGGCGGCACCACCGGCGACGACCCGGTGGCCGCCGCGATCGACGTCGCCGCCCGGGCCGGCGTGGACCGGCTCGTCCAGGTCGGGGTGGACGTCGACTCGTCCCGGTGGAGCGCCGACGTCGCCGACCGGTACGCCCCGGTGCTCGCCACCGTCGCGCTGCACCCGAACGAGGCGCCCCGGCTGGCCGACCTGGACGAGGCGCTGCGCGAGATCGAGACCCTCGCCGGCCGGGACCGGGTCCGGGGCGTCGGCGAGACCGGGATGGACTTCTTCCGTACCGGCGACGACGGGCGGGCCGCGCAGGAGGAGAGCTTCCGGGCGCACATCGCCATCGCCAAGCGGCACGGCAAGGCGCTCGTCATCCACGACCGGGACGCGCACGCCGACGTGCTGCGCATCGTCGACGACGAGGGCGCCCCGGAAACCGTGGTCATGCACTGCTTCTCCGGCGACGCCGACTTCGCCCGCGAGTGCGTCCGGCGCGGCTTCCTGCTCAGCTTCGCCGGCACCGTCACGTTCGGCAGCGCCGCCGCGCTGCGCGAGGCCGCAGCCGTCACCCCGCCCGCGCAGATGCTCGTGGAGACCGACGCGCCCTACCTGACCCCGATGCCGTACCGGGGACGGCCCAACGCGTCGTACCTGATCCCGCTCACGGTCCGTTTCCTCGCCGAAACCACCGGCACCGACGTGGACGCCCTCTGCGCCGCCCTCTCCTCGAACGGTGAGCGAGCGTTCGGCCCGTGGCGTTGAGCGCGTTCGGTCCGTGGCGTTAAGAAGGGGCCCCTCCATATCGCGAGGCGTTAAGAAGGGGCCCTTCCTTCCCCGCGGGCGGGGGCGCTTACGCTACGGGGCGTGACCGGACTCCTCGGCCCGGCGGAGATCCGGGAACTCGCCGCGCGCCTCGGCGTCACGCCGACCAAGAAACTCGGCCAGAACTTCGTGCACGACCCCAACACCGTGCGCCGGATCGTCACCACCGCCGGGCTGACCCCCGACGACGTAGCGCTGGAGGTCGGCCCCGGGCTCGGCTCGCTCACGCTCGCCCTGCTCCCCGTCGCCGCGCACGTGCACGCTGTGGAACTCGACCCGGCGCTCGCCGCCGCGCTGCCGGAGACCGCCGCCCGCTTCGCCGGGACGGCCGCCGAGCGGCTCACCGTCCATCCGGCCGACGCGCTGCGGGTCACCGCCGACGACCTGGCCGGCCCGGCGCCCACAGCGCTGGTGGCGAACCTGCCCTACAACGTCGCCGTGCCGGTCGTGCTGCACCTGCTCGCCGAGCTGCCCACACTGCGCCACGGCCTGGTGATGGTGCAGAAGGAGGTCGCCGACCGGCTCGTCGCCGGTCCCGGCTCCAAGGTGTACGGCATCCCGTCGGTCAAACTCGCCTGGTACGCCCGCTCCCGCGCAGCCGGCAAGGTCCCGCCGAACGTGTTCTGGCCGGTGCCGAACGTCGACTCCGGCCTGGTCGCGTTCACCCGGCGTGAGCCGCCCCGGCCGGACGTACCCCGGAAGGCCGTCTTCGCCGTCGTCGACGCCGCGTTCGCCCAGCGCCGCAAGACGCTGCGCGCCGCCCTGGCCGGCTGGGCCGGTGGCGCGGACCGGGCCGCCGCCGCGCTCACCGCCGCCGGCGTGGACCCGTCCGCGCGGGGCGAATCGCTCACCGTCGAGCAGTTCGCCGCCATCGCCGCGTCGGCCCCGGACGCCCCCGGCGGCGAGCAGTAGGCTGGCGCCGTTGCCCGACCCCTCGCCGAGGAGCTGACAGTGCCGAAGCCGTTCGACATCCGCCCACGTCCGGTGGAGTCCACCCGGTGACCGAGGCATGGCGACCGGGGGACGAGGACGGGCAGCGGCGCGGGGCCAGCGGCCCGGTCAAGGTGCGGGTGCCCGCCAAGGTCAACCTGCATCTCGGGGTCGGACCGCTGCGGCGTGACGGCTACCACGAGCTGAACACCGTCTACCACGCGATCTCGATCTACGACGAGCTGACCGCCCGTCGCGGCGACACGCTCACCCTCACCATGGAGGGCGAGGGCGCCGGCGAGCTGGCGCTGGACGACACCAACCTGGCGCTGCGCGCCGCGCACGCGCTGGCCGGTTACGCGGGCGTCGCCCCGCACGCCCGGCTGCACCTGCGCAAGCAGATCCCGCTCGCCGGCGGGCTGGCCGGTGGCAGCGCCGACGCCGCCGCCGCGCTCGTCGCCTGCGACACGCTCTGGGGCACCGGGCTGTCCCGCGACGAACTCGCCGGCATCGCCGCCGACCTCGGCTCGGACGTGCCGTTCCTCATCCACGGCGGCACCGCGCTCGGCACCGGCCGCGGCGAGGCGGTCAGCCCGGTGCTGGCCCGCCCCACCTCCTGGCACTGGGTGGTGGCGATCGCCGACGCCGGCCTGTCCACCCCGGCCGCGTACCGAGAACTGGACCGGCTGCGTGACGCCGGAGCCGCCGGCACGCCGCTGGGCAGCACCGACGCGCTGCTCGCCGCGCTGCGCCAGCGCGATCCGCGGGTGCTCGCCGCCACGCTCGGCAACGACCTCCAGGACGCCGCGCTGACCATGCGCCCCTCGCTGGCCGAGACGCTCAAGGCCGGCGAGGCCGCGGGGGCGCTCGCCGGCATCGTCTCCGGCTCCGGACCCACCTGCGTCTTCCTCGCCACCGGCGAGGCCGACGCCGTCCGGATCGCCGCCGAGATCACCGCCGCCGGGGTGTGCCGGGAGGCCCGCGTCGCGCACGGTCCGGTCGCCGGCGCCCGCGTGGTCTGACGACCCGTACCCTTGACTCAGGCGTCCCGGGCCCCCGGGACGCCTGAGTCGTGAAGGGTGGGTCAGTGGCCAACATCGTCAACCTGGACCGGGTGTCCAAGGGGTACGGCGCCGCGGGGCCGCTGCTCACCGACGTCTCGCTCGGCCTCGACGACGCCGACCGGGTCGGTGTGGTCGGCCTCAACGGCGCCGGCAAGTCGACGCTGCTGCGCCTGCTCACCCGCACCGAGGAACCCGACGACGGCCGCGTCACCCACCGCCGCGACCTGCGGGTGGCCTGGCTGCCGCAGCGCCTGGACCTCGCCCCCGAACTGACCGTGCGGGACGTGGTGCTCGGCACCGCCTGGCTCGGCGAGAGCATGGGCGCCGAGCACGAGTGGGCCGGCGACGCGGGTGTCCGCGCCATCCTCGACGGCCTCGGCATGCCCCACCTCGGCCTGGACACGCCGGTCGGCCCGATGTCCGGCGGGGAACGCCGCCGCGTCGCACTCGCCGCGCTGCTGGTCCGCGACGCCGACCTGCTCGTCCTCGACGAGCCCACCAACCACCTCGACGTCGGCGGCGTCGACTGGCTGGCCCGGCACCTCGTCACCCGCAAGGGCGCGCTCGTCGTGGTCACCCACGACCGCTGGTTCCTCGACGCCGTCTGCACCACCACCTGGGAGGTCGCCGACCAGACCGTCCGGGCGTACGAGGGCGGCTTCGCCGCATGGACGCTGGCCCGCGTCGAGCGGCAACGCGTCGCCGCCGCCACCGAGGCCCGCCGCCAGAATCTGCTCCGCAAGGAGATCGCCTGGCTGCGCCGGGGCGCCCCCGCACGCACCTCGAAGCCCAAGTTCCGCATCGACGCGGCGAACGCGCTCATCGCCGACGTGCCGGAACCCCGCGACACCATGTCGCTGCAGCGGCTCGCCACCGCCCGGCTCGGCAAGCAGGTGTACGACCTCGAACACGTCCGGCTGCACGCCGGCCCGAAGGAGATCCTGCACGACACCACCTGGCAGGTCGGGCCCGGCGACCGGGTCGCGATCCTCGGCCGCAACGGCGCCGGCAAGACCACCCTGCTGCGGATGCTCGCCGGGGTGACCGGCCCCGACGGCGGGCGCTTCGCCGCCGGGCAGACCGTCCGGCCCGCGTTCCTGTCCCAGGAACTCGCCGAACTCCCCGGCCACCTGCGCGTGCTGGAAGCCGTCGAGGAGGTGGCCCGGCGTGTGCAGTTCGGCGACCGGGAGATCAGCGCCGCCCAGCTCGCCGAGATCTTCGGCTTCGACGACAAGCGGCTCTGGACCCCGGTGAGCGACCTGTCCGGCGGCGAGCGCCGCCGCCTGCAGATGCTGCGGCTGCTCGCCGGGGAGCCGAACGTGCTCCTGCTCGACGAGCCCACGAACGACCTGGACACCGACACGCTCGCCGCGCTGGAGGACCTGCTCGACTCGTGGCCCGGCAGCATCGTGGTAGCCAGCCACGACCGCTACCTGATCGAGCGGGTCACCGACGTCGCGTACGGCATGTTCGGCGACGGCCGGCTGGTGCACCTGCCCGGCGGCGTCGACGAGTACCTCGCGCGCGCCGCCGCGGCCGGCGGCCCGGCACCCGCCGATCTCACCCCGGCCACGGCGGCGTCGGCGCGCGAGGGCATGTCAGCGGCCGAGGTACGCGTCGCGAAGAAGGAACTCAACCGGCTGGAACGGCAGATCGCCAAGCTCGAACAGAAGGAGGCGGGCCTGCACGAGCAGCTCGCCGCGAACGCCACCGACTACGCCCGGGTCGCCGAGCTGGACGCCCAGCTCAAGGAGGTACGGGCCGAGCGGGACCGCACCGAGGAGACCTGGCTGTCCCTCGCCGAGGAGCTCCCGGGCGGCTGACCTGCCGCCCGGGGTGGGGGGTGTGCGGCGTCACTGACCGGCGTACGGGACAATCACCTGTGGAACCCTCGTCCGAACGGTCTTTTGGAGACGCAGAGATGGCCCACACCCCCGTCAACCACCCCGCGCGGCCGATCTACCGGGCGATCGGCGGGCTCGTTGGTCTGTACTTCGTCGTCTTCGGCGGCCTCGGCATCATCGCCAGCGCCGGCAACGACTTCCTCGCCCAGGACGACACCAAGATCCTCGGCCAGGGCACCAACATGGCGTTCTCGCTGCTGTCGGTGCTGGTCGGCGTCGTGATCCTGGTCGGCACGGCGATCGGCCGCAACCTCGACGTGGCGATCAACCAGTGGCTGGCCTACACGCTGATGGTGATCGGCCTGGCCGCGCTGGCGTTCCTGCAGACCGACGCCAACATCTTCAACTTCTCGATCATGACCGACGTCGTGGTCCTGACCCTGGCGCTGGTGCTCCTGATGGTCGGCATGTACGGCAAGGTCGGCTCCGACGACGAGCACGAGGCCTGGCAGAAGGCCCGCCTGGTGCTCTGATCCCGTCTCTCACCGAAGGCCCGGCGCGCTGCGCCGGGCCTTCGGTGTTTTCCGGACGCGACCGGACAACGCAGGTGACAATTGCCCCGAATCAGTCACACGGCTGGAGGGCATCATGGCGCACTTCCCGGTGAACCACCCCGCGCGGCCGCTCTACCGGGTGCTGTCCGGGCTCATCGGCCTCTACATCCTGGTCTTCGGCGTCTTCGGCGTCTTCCAGACCTGGGGCGAAGGACTGTTCGGCCGGGACAGCGACTGGGCGCTCGGCCTGCGTACCAACCTGGCCTTCTCGCTGGTCTCCGTGGTCTTCGGCGCGGTCCTGCTGATCGGGGCGTCCCGCCGCGACAACCTCGGCCACTACATGAACCTCACCGCCGGCGTGGTCTTCCTGGTCACCGGCATCCTGATGATGTCGGTGCTCCAGACCCCGGCGAACTTCCTGAACTTCTCGATGTCGACAGTCATCGTGTCGCTGCTGTTCGGGCTGGTCCTGCTCGCCACCGGCCTCTACGACAAGGTCGGCACCGCCGAGCACGCCGAGGAGGAGCGGCAGCGCCGCTACCACCCCATCGGTGAGCGCTGAAGCGGCTGTTGCGCCGACGTGGCGTCAGCCCCGGGGGATCGGCCCGGGTTTCGACTCCAGGTGCGACAACCCGTTCCAGGCCAGGTTCACCAGGTGCGCCGCCACCGTCTCCTTGCGCGGCTTGCGTACCTCCAGCCACCAGCGGCCGGTCAGCGCCACCATGCCCACCAGCGCCTGGGAGTAGAGCTCCGCCAGCTTCGGGTCGTACCCCCGGATGGAGAACTCGCCCGCCAGGATGTGCTCCACCTGGTGCGCCACGTCGTTCATCACGCTGCTGAAGTTGCCTGTCGCCGACATCAGCGGCGACTCCCGGACCAGCACCCGGAACCCGCTGGTCTCCTCCTCGATGTAGGTCAGCAGCGTCAGCGCGGCCTGCTCCAGCAGCTCCCGCGGGTTGCCCGCTGTCAACGCCGTGGTGATCCGGTCAAGCAGGGCGCGGACCTCCCGGTCCACCACCACCGCGTAGAGCCCCTCCTTGCCGCCGAAGTGCTCGTAGACCACCGGCTTGGAGACCTTGGCGCGCGCCGCCACCTCCTCGATCGAGGTCGCGTCGAAGCCCTTCTCGGCGAAGATCTGCCGGGCGATCGAGATCAACTGCTCGCGCCGCTGCGTCGCGGACATCCGCACCCGGGAGGGCTTCGCCGCCGGCACGGGCCGCCGCCGGGCGCGGTCGCTGCCGGATACGTCGGTCACCCGTCCATCCTGCCAGGCGCGACGCTCTTGGTCAGACCGGCTGCTGTCGTACGGGTGTTCTAATATGCTCCGGTGACCGACCCCCTCGCCGCCGAGGCGCGGCGCCTGCGCGTAGACGAGCAGCTCTCCGTCGCCGAGATCCGGGCCCGCCTGGGCATCGGCCGCGACCGGGTGTACGCGCTGCTGCGCGGCGTCCCGCCGCCGGAGTGGACCCGCCGGCCGCGAGCCCGGGACGACACCCGTGCCGAGGCCCTGCGGCTGCGCGCGGCGGGCCGGTCGGTCAACCAGATCGCGGCGCAGCTCGGGGTGGCGAAGTCGACCGCGTACCAGTGGGTGCGCCACCTGCCGCTGGACCCGGACGACGCGGCCGCGGAGCGGCGCCGCGAGCACTCGAAGGCGATGACGGAGGCACGCTGGAGCGCGTACCGGGAGGCGCGGGACGCCGCCCAGGTCGCGGAGCACGCGCGCGCCGCCGATGTGGTCGGCGGTCTCGGTGAGCGGGATCTGCTGATGCTGGGCGCGGCGATCTACTGGTGCGAGGGAGCCAAGTCCAAGCCCTGGCGGCCCCAGGGCCGGTTGGAGTTCGTCAACAGTGATCCCGGGCTGCTCGCCCTGTTCCTCGCGTTCCTGGCCTGCTGTGGGATCGGACGCGACGTGCCTGCCTATCGGCTCCTGATCCACGAGTCCGCCGATGTCGCGGCGGTGGAACGCTGGTGGGTGGAACGGCTGGCCCTTCCGCCGGAGCGGTTCGGCCGGGCGACCCTCAAACGGCACAACCCGGCGACGATGCGGCGGAACAACGGCGCGGACTACCACGGCTGCCTGGTGATCACCGTTCCTCGCAGCCGGCGGCTCTACTGGCGCATCGAGGGCGTGATGGCCGGAGTCGGGCACGCGGTGGAGCAGGCGCGGGATGAGTGACCAGTCGGACTCCACCGGTGGCCGCGGCCGGCGTGCGGCGCTGACGGGCGCGGCGCACCGGCTTCGCGACGAGGGCTGCACCGTCGATGAGATCGCGGATCGGCTCGGCGTCGCCAAGTCGACCGCCTATCGCTGGGTGGGGCACATCCCGCTCGACGTCTCCTCCGAGGCCGCGGCGCAACGCCGTCGTGTGGCCGGCGAGCGGCGTGCGCTCAGTTGGGCGGAGAAGCGAACGCTGCGCGAGGCGGCCGAGTGCGAGGCGCAGAGGCGGGCGGCCGAGTGGGTCGGGATGCTCGCGTCGCGGGAACTGCTACTCGTCGGCGCTGTGCTCTACCTGTGCGAGGGCACGAAGAGTAAACCGGGCAACCCCCGATACGACCTGACGTTCACCAACAGCGACATCCGCCTGGTGGAACTGTTCGTCCGCTTCGTCGAGACGACAGGGCGCAGCCGTCATGCGCTGAGATATCGCGTGGCCATCCACGAGAACGCCGACGCCGAGGCAGCCGGTCGATGGTGGGCGGCTGAGCTGGGCGTGGACTTCGGGTGCTTCCAGCGGCCGACGTTGAAGAGACACCATCCCCGGACCACGCGAACCAATGTCGGGGCGGATTACCGGGGATGTCTCGTCGTGAGAGTGCCGCGGTCGCGCGACCTGTACCTGTGGATGAGCGGCGTGGTCGAGGGCATGGTCGCGGCCTCTGCCCCCGATCCGAGACCTCCCGAGGTGGACGACACCCGCTAAGCTGTCTGCGTCCCTTCGGCCGTGGTGTAACTGGCAACACCCAAGATTTTGGTTCTTGTGTTTCAGGTTCGAATCCTGGCGGCCGAGCAGTTCCAGGTATAGGCGCCCTTCTTGGGGTACGCGGCAACCTGCCAGCTGGTCTGGTTAGCATGACCGCGAGACTGTCGCCGTCCCGACGGGAGCCACGTCGTGTCCCAGCCCCACCTCCGCACCGTTGTCGTGCTCGCCGCCGGTGAGGGCAAGCGGATGAAGTCGTCCCTGCCCAAGGTGCTGCACCCGCTGCTCGGCCGTACCCTGCTCGGTCACGTCCTCGCCGCGGCCGGTCCGCTGGGCGCGGACCGCACCGTGGTCGTGGTCGGCCACGGCGCCGACCAGGTCCGGGAGCACCTGTCCGAGGTCGCCCCCGGCGCCACGCCCGTGCTCCAGGAGCGCCAGCTCGGCACCGGGCACGCGGTCCGCATCGCGCTGGACGCGGTGCCGGACGCCACCGGCACCGTCGTGGTGATCAACGGGGATGTGCCGCTGCTGCGGCCGGAGACGGTCCAGGCGCTCGTCGAGGCGCACGAGGACGCCGCCGCCGCGGCGACCGTGCTCGCCGCCGAGGTGCCCGACCCGACCGGCCTGGGCCGGATCGTGCGGGACGTGCAGGGTCAGCTGGAGCAGATCGTCGAGGAGCGCGACGCCACGCCCCAGCAGCGCGCGCTGCGGGAGATCAACGCGGGCATCTACGCGTTCGACGCGGCCCGGCTGCGGGAGGCGCTGGGCAAGCTCTCCACCGACAACGACCAGGGCGAGGAGTACCTGACCGACGTCTTCGCGCTGCTGCGCGACGCGGGGGAGCCGGTGGCTGTGCACTGCGCCGCCGACCACGTGGAGACGCTCGGCTGCAACGACCGGGTCGAGCTGGCCGCGCTGCGCCGGCTGCTGCGGGACCGGGTGAACGAGGGCTGGATGCGGACCGGGGTCAGCATCCTCGACCCGCACACCACCTGGATCGACGTGACCGTGACCGTCGAGCGGGACGCGGTGATCGACCAGAACACCCAGCTCCAGGGCGCCACGACGGTCGGCGAGGGCGCGCTCGTCGGCCCGGACACCACGCTCGTCGACACGGTGGTGGGCGCTGGCGCGAGCATCGTGCGCAGCCACGCGCTCGGCGCCGAGGTGGGCCCGCAGGCGAGCGTCGGCCCGTATGCGTACCTGCGGCCGGAGTCGCGGCTGGGCCGCAAGGCGAAGGTCGGCACGTTCGTGGAGACCAAGAAGGCGTCGATCGGTGACGGGTCGAAGGTGCCGCACCTGTCGTACGTGGGCGACGCGACGATCGGCGAGCACAGCAACATCGGCGCGGCGACCGTCTTCGTCAACTACGACGGGGTACGCAAGCACCACACGACCATCGGCAGTCACGCCCGTACCGGAGCGGACAACATGTTCGTGGCGCCGGTGCGGGTCGGCGACGGCGCGTACACCGCTGCGGGTTCGGTGATCACCGGGGACGTGCCGCCGGGCGCGATGGCGGTGGCGCGCGGTCAGCAGCGCAACGTGGAGGGCTGGGTGCTGCGCAAGCGGTCCGGTACGGATGCCGCGGAGGCGGCGCGGCGGGCCGGTGAGGGTGCGTCGGACACGGGCGGCGCCGCAAGCGAAGGTGACTGACTCCACGGCGATCGCCGGGCCGTGGGTGGATCGCTGAACCGGGGGCATACTGCAACCGAACAGTCCCCGGCCCCACCGCCGCCGGGTACCACCGACATACGGGAGCAGACGGGCCCATGGGCAGCATCGTCGCCGAAAACCGCAAGAGCCTGATGCTCTTCTCCGGGAGGGGTTTTCCGGAGCTGGCCAAGGAGATCGGTGAGGTGCTCGGCGTCGCGCCGACGCCGGCCGACGCGTACGACTTCGCCAACGGCGAGATCTTCGTACGGTACAAGGACTCGGTCCGTGGTTCGGACGCCTTCGTGGTGCAGTCCGTGACGCACGGCGTGAACACCTGGGTCATGGAGACCCTGATCATGGTCGACGCGCTGAAGCGCGGCTCGGCCAAGCGGATCACAGTGGTGCTGCCGTTCTACCCGTACTCGCGGCAGGACAAGAAGCACCGCGGCCGGGAGCCGATCTCGGCACGCCTGATCGCCGATCTGCTGAAGACCGCCGGCGCGAACCGGATCCTGACCGTGGACCTGCACACCGCGCAGATCCAGGGCTTCTTCGACGGCCCGGTGGACCACCTGTTCGCGATGGACGTGCTGGCCGAGTACGTGGAGCACAAGTACGCGGGCCGGCCGATGACTGTGGTCGCGCCGGACTCGGGCCGGGTGCGCGTGGCCGAGCGCTGGACCGACCGGCTGGGCGGCTGCCCGCTGGCGTTCATCCACAAGACCCGCGATCCGCTCAAGCCGAACCAGGTGGTGGCGAACCGGGTGGTCGGTGAGGTCGAGGGCCGGGTGTGCCTGATCGTGGACGACATGATCGACACCGGTGGCACGATCACCAAGGCGGCGGACATCCTCAAGGAGCAGGGCGCGGCGGAGATCGTGGTCGCCTCGACCCACGCGCTGCTGTCCGACCCGGCGACGGAGCGGCTGAAGAACAGCCCGATCAGCGAGGTCGTCGTGACGAACACGCTGCCGCTGCCGTCGGAGAAGCAGCTGGACAAGCTGACCGTGCTGTCGATCGCCCCGCTGCTGGCGCGGGCGATCCGGGAGGTCTTCGACGACGGGTCGGTGACCACCCTGTTCGGTGGCCTGAGCTGAGCGCGCCGGTCCGGTCGCCGGGGAGTCTCCGGCGACCGGGCCGATGCCCTGCGGAACCGCCCCGCCGGTGATATGGGGGACTGCCGGAGAGCCGGGAATTCCCTCGGGTAGACTGGTGCGGTTGCCACGGCGAGGGTGCCCGGCGGGCTGCTGACAAGCACCGCACGGAGGCGCCGTCATCGACGCGGTGCTCCGGGCGGTCGTTCATGACCCTAGCCCCAGCGAGCCCCTCGCCCCAGCACCGCCAGACGACAAGCCGCCGCAGCGAAGCATCAGGAGTTTCCCCGTGTCCGAGGTAAAGATCAGCGCCGAGCCCCGTACCGAGTTCGGCAAGGGTGGTGCCCGTCGTACCCGCCGGGCCGGCAAGGTGCCCGCCGTGCTGTACGGCCACGGCGAGAAGCCCAAGCACATCGCGCTTCCGGCGCGGGAGTTCGCCGCCGCGATCCGTAAGGGCGGCGCGAACCAGCTCTTCGCGATCGAGGTCAGCGACGGCACCCAGGTGCTGGCGCTGCCGAAGGCGATCCAGCGTGACCCGATCAAGGACACCTTCGAGCACGTGGACCTGCTGCTGGTCCGCCGTGGCGAGAAGGTCACCGTCGAGGTCCCGGTCCAGCTGACCGGTGAGGCCGCGAAGGACACCCTGATCGTGCACGACCACGACACGCTGTCGGTGACCGCCGACGCGACCAAGGTGCCGGACCACCTGGAGGCGTCGATCGAGGGCGCCGAGCCGGGCACCACGATCACCGCCGCCGACGTCGAGCTGCCGGCCGGCGTCGAGCTGGCCACCGACGAGGAGACCGCTGTCGCCTCGGTGACCGCCGCTCCGACCGCCGAGCAGCTCGAGGCCACCCTCCCCGAGGTCGAGGAGGCCACCGAGGAGGCCGAGGCCGAGGTCGGCGAGGAGACCGCCGAGGGTGCCGAGGGCGCTCCGGCCGCCGAGGGCGAGGAGGCCCCGGCCGAGGCGAAGACCGAGGCCTGACCGGTCCGCAAGGCTGTGCGACAGGCGTCCCCGGTTCCCGGGGGCGCCTGTCGGCGTATCGGGACGGCTGGTCGGGCGAGCGAGCGGGAAGGGGCGTCGGGTGATGGACGAGGCGGGACCGTGGCTGGTGGTCGGCCTGGGCAACCCCGGCCGGGAGTACGCGGGCAACCGGCACAACGTCGGCTTCATGGTGGCCGACCTGCTGGCGGCCCGGGTGGGCGCGAAGTTCGGGCGGCACAAGCGTGCGATGGCCGAGGCTGCGGAGGGGCGGCTGGGGTTCGGCGGTCCGAAGCTGGTGCTGCTGAAGCCGTTGACGTACATGAACCTCTCCGGCGGTCCGGTGGCCGGGCTGGCGCAGTTCCACAAGATCCCGCCGGCGCACGTGATCGCGGTGCACGACGAGCTGGACATCCCGTACGGGCAGGTGCGGGTGAAGTGCGGCGGCGGCGAGGGCGGGCACAACGGCCTGCGCTCGATGTCGAAGTCGCTCGGCACCAAGGACTACGTGCGGGTGCGGTTCGGCATCGGCCGGCCGCCGGGCCGGCAGGACCCGGCTGACTACGTACTCTCGGATTTCTCTTCGTCGGAGCGCAAGGAGCTGGAGTTCCTGGTGGACCGCGCGGCGGACGTGGTGGAGTCCGTGGTTCTGAAGGGCGTGGAGCCGACGCAGAACCTGTACCACGGGGGTTGAGCGGCGGGGCGGAGCCCGGCCGGTAGCCTCGGGCGACGGGAGCGAAGGCGGGTGACGGGAGCAGCATGGGCAGTCCTCCGATGATCGACGGCGGGTTCGCCCGGTGGCTGGCGTCCCGGGCCGGTCAGGCGCTGACGGCCCTGCGCGCGGAGATGGGCTTCGCCGACGCGGGCGCGCTCCGGTCGGCCGGCGACAAGGTCTCGCACGATCTGATCCGCACCGAGCTGGCGAAGTGGCGGCCGGCGGACGCGGTGCTGTCGGAGGAGGACGAGGGCTCGCGGCTGGCCTGGACGGCGGAGGTGACAGACGCGGCGCTGTCGCGCCTGACCGCGGACCGGGTCTGGATCGTCGACCCGCTGGACGGCACCCGGGAGTACGCGGAGGAGGGGCGCGCGGACTGGGCGGTGCACGTGGCGCTCTGGTCGCGTAACGCGTCGCGGCCGCACGGTCTGGTGGCGGGCGCGGTGGCGCTGCCGGCCCAGCACCGGGTGCTCGGCACGGACCACCCGCCGGCGTACCCGCCGATGACAGTGGAGGCGGCCACCGGGGGCGGCGCGCGGGTCATCCGCTTGGCGGCCAGCCGTAGCCGTCCGCCGGTTTTCCTGACCGACCTGGCAGAGGACGTCGGCGCTCATCTGGTTCCGATGGGCTCGGCGGGCGCGAAGATCGCCGCCGTGGTCACGGGTGAGGTCGACGCGTACATCCACGCGGGCGGTCAGTACGAGTGGGATTCGGCCGCTCCGGTCGCTGTGGCGACGGCCACCGGTCTGCATGCTTCCCGGATCGACGGTTCTGCGCTGAAATACAACGGGGCCGACCCGCGCCTACCGGATCTGCTGGTCTGCCGCAAGGATCTCGCGAGTCGGTTGCTTGCAGCGTTGCAGCGGCATTCCGGGTAACCTGAGCGTTCTTCTTCACGAGTCCGACCTGAAAGGTCTGGAATCCGATGTACGGATCCGTGCGAATCGAGTTCGTGTCATGACGTCCCCCGCCGCGTACCAGGTGTCGCACCTCGACGCGCTCGAGGCGGAGAGCATCTTCGTGATGCGCGAGGTCGTCGCCGAGATGGAACGGCCGGTGCTGCTGTTCTCCGGCGGCAAGGACTCGATCGTGATGCTCCGGTTGGCCCAGAAGGCGTTCGCGCCGGCCAACATCCCCTTCCCGGTGATGCACGTGGACACCGGGCACAACTTCCCCGAGGTGCTCGACTACCGCGATCAGCGGGTGGCCGAGCTGGGCCTGCAGCTCATCGTGGCGAGCGTGCCGGAGGCGCTGAACAAGGGCCTGGTCCGCGAGTCGGCCGACGGCATGCGCAACCGGATCCAGACGCCGGTGCTGCTGGAGGCGGTGGAGAAGCACCGCTTCGACGCGCTGTTCGGCGGCGCCCGGCGCGACGAGGAGAAGGCGCGGGCCAAGGAGCGGGTGTTCAGCTTCCGCGACGAGTTCGGCCAGTGGGATCCGAAGAACCAGCGTCCGGAGCTGTGGGCGCTCTACAACGGCCGGCACCACCCGGGCGAGTCGATCCGGGTGTTCCCGCTGTCGAACTGGACCGAGCTGGACGTCTGGCACTACATCGAGCGGGAGCGGATCCCGCTGCCGTCGATCTACTACGCGCACGAGCGCGAGGTGATCGAGCGCGACGGCATGCTCTACGCGGTGAACGAGTTCTTCCGGGCGCGCGCCGGTGAGCAGCCGTTCAAGGCCCAGGTGCGGTACCGGACCGTGGGTGACGCCTCCTGCACCGCGGCGGTCCGCTCGGACGCCGACACGGTGGAGAAGGTGATCGAGGAGGTGGCCGCCACGCGGATCACCGAGCGCGGCGCGACCCGCGGCGACGACCGGGTCAGCGAGGCCGCCATGGAGGACCGCAAGCGAGAGGGCTACTTCTGATGAGCGTCGAGACCCTGGCCCCGGCCGAGAGCGAGACCGCGCGGCCGATGGACCTGCTGCGGTTCGCCACCGCGGGCAGCGTCGACGACGGCAAGTCGACGCTGATCGGCCGTCTGCTCTACGACACCAAGTCGCTGTTCAGTGACCAGCTCGCCGCCGTCGAGGCGGTCAGCGCGGCCCGGGGCGACGAGTACACGAACCTGGCGCTGCTCACCGACGGCCTGCGCGCCGAGCGGGAGCAGGGCATCACCATCGACGTGGCGTACCGCTACTTCGCCACGCCGCGGCGGAAGTTCATCATCGCCGACACCCCGGGGCACATCCAGTACACCCGGAACATGGTCACCGGTGCCTCCACCGCCGACCTGGCGCTGATCCTGGTGGACGCGCGCAAGGGCCTGGTGGAGCAGTCCCGCCGGCACGCGTTCCTCTGCTCGCTGCTGCGGGTGCCGCACCTGGTCCTGTGCGTGAACAAGATGGACCTGGTGGACTGGTCGCAGGAGGTCTACGAGCGGATCGCGGACGAGTTCACCGCGTTCGCCGCGAAGCTCGACGTGCCGGACCTGACTGTGGTGCCGGTGTCTGCGCTGCAGGGCGACAACATCGTCACCCGCTCGGAGAACATGCCCTGGTACGAGGGCCCGTCGCTGCTGCACCACCTGGAGCGGGTGCACATCGCGTCGGACCGCAACCTGGTCGACGTGCGGTTCCCGGTGCAGTACGTGATCCGGCCGCAGTCCACCACCGTCACCGACTACCGGGGTTACGCCGGTCAGGTGGCCTCCGGCGTGCTCAAGCCGGGCGACGAGGTCATGGTGCTGCCGTCGGGCTTCACCAGCCGGATCGCCGCGGTGGAGACCGCGGACGGCCCGGTGGACGAGGCGTTCCCGCCGATGTCGGTGACGGTCCGGCTGACCGACGAGTTGGACATCTCCCGCGGCGACATGATCTGCCGGCCGAACAACGCCCCGATGGCCGTGCAGGACATCGAGGCGATGATCTGCTGGATGGACGAGACGCGGCCGTTGCAGGTCGGCGGCAAGTACGCGATCAAGCACACGACCCGTTCGGCGCGGGCGATCGTGCGCGGGCTGCACTACCGGCTGGACATCAACTCGCTGCACCGCGACGAGACGGCCGGTGAGCTGAAGCTCAACGAGATCGGCCGGGTCCGGCTGCGCACCACGGTTCCGCTGCTGGCCGACGAGTACCGCCGTAACCGCACCACCGGCGGCTTCGTGATCATCGACGAGTCGACGAACCGTACGGTCGGCGCCGGCATGATCGTCGAGGCCGGCTGACCCTGGGTTGCAAGGAAGGGCCCCTTGTTAACAGTGCGCTGTTAACAAGGGGCCCTTCCTCTACCGCAGGCGTTAATAAGGGGCCCTTCCTTACACCTCAGCCCAGGCGGGTGACGCCACCGGCCGGGAGCACCGTGAGCGTGCCGGGGGCGGTGAAGCCGCGCTCCGCGTACGCCTCGGTCACGGCGGCCGCCACCGCGTCGGCGGCGTCGGCGTCGACCAGGGCGAGCACGCAGCCGCCGAAGCCGCCGCCGGTCATCCGCGCGCCGTACGCCCCGGCGGACAGTGCCGCCTCGACCGCGGTGTCGATCTCCGGCACGGTGATCTCGAAGTCGTCGCGCATGGAGGCGTGCGAGGCGGTCAGCAGCGGACCGGTGTCGCGGACCCGGCCGGCGCGCAGCAGCGCGACGGTGTCGAGCACCCGCTGGTTCTCGGTCACCACGTGCCGGACCCGGCGGCGGGTCTCGTCGTCGTCGAGGCGTGCGAGCGCGGCGTCGAGGCCGGTCACGTCGACGTCGCGCAGCGCTGTCACCCCGAGCGTCGCGGCGGCCTGCTCGCAGCTCTTGCGCCGAGCGGCGTACTCGCCGTCCGCGTGCCGGTGCGGCGCCCGGCTGTCGATCACCAGCACGGCCAGCCCGGCGCCGTCCAGGTCGAACGGGATCTGCTCGACCTCCTCGGTGCGGCAGTCGAGGAACAGCGCGTGCCCGGCCCGGCCGCGGATCACCGCGGACTGGTCCATGATCCCGGTGGGTGCGCCGACGTAATCGTTCTCGGCCCGCTGGGCGAGCCGCGGCCACCGCCCGGCGGGCAGGTCGAGCCCGCCGAGGTCGACCAGCGCGGCCAGCACCGCCGACTCGATCGCCGCCGACGAGGAGAGCCCGGAGCCGACCGGCACGTCGGAGGCGACGGCGAGCCGCGCGCCCGGCACGTCGTGGCCGTCGGCGCGCAGCGCCCACACCACCCCGGCCACGTAGGCGGCCCAGCCGTCGACCCGGCCGGGCTCGTCGGCCTCCGCCGCGCCGAACTCGACCGGTTCGCCATCCAGCTCCGACCAGACGGTACAGCGTCCGTCGAGGGCGGGCGCGGCGGCGACCACGGTACGCAGCGGCAGCGCGAAGGGCAGCACGAAGCCGTCGTTGTAGTCGGTGTGCTCGCCGATCAGGTTGACCCGGCCGGGAGCCGCCCAGCGGCCCGCCGGTTCGGTGCCGTACCGCTGCCGGAAGCCGGCCGTGGCGCGGTCGGCGACATTCATGAGGGCTGTCCCGCGACGTGCGCCCGGTAGAACGCCCAGGCGTCGCCGACCATGTCGTGCAGGGTGGGCTTGGCCGGCGTCCAGCCCAGCTCGTCGCGGGCCAGCGCGGAGGATGCGACCAGCTCGGCCGGGTCGCCCTCGCGGCGGGGGGCCACCTCGACCGGCACCGGGTGCCCGGTGACCTCGCGGACCACGTCGACCACCTGCCGGTTGGTGAAGCCGTTGCCGTTGCCGAGGTTGTAGATGCGGTGCCGGCCCGGGGTGGCCGCGTCCAGCGCGAGCAGGTGGGCGCGGGCCAGGTCTTCGACGTGGATGTAGTCGCGGACGCAGGTGCCGTCGACTGTGGGGTAGTCGTCGCCGAAGAGCTGGAGCTTCTCCCGCCGTCCGGCGGCCACGTCGAGCGCGATCGGGATGAGGTGCGTCTCCGGGTCGTGCCGCTCGCCGATGGCCAGCCCGTCGCGCAGGTACGCCCCGGCGACGTTGAAGTAGCGCAGCGAGACGGCGGCCAGGTCGTGCGCGATCGCCTCGGAGGTGAGCGCCATGTCGACGGCCAGCTTGGTGGCGCCGTAGGTGCTGGTGGGCGCCTTGACGGCGGTCTCCGGGATGGGCAGCTCGGTGGGGTTGCCGTAGACGGCGGCGGTGGAGGAGAAGACCATCCGGGGCACCCGGGCGGCGCGGACCGCGTCGATGAGCGCGATCGAGCCGACCGTGTTGGTGTGCCAGTACAGCTCGGGGCGGATCATCGACTCGCCGGCGGCGATGAGGGCGGCGAAGTGCAGCACGCCGTCGAACCCGGCGTCGGGGGTGAGCACCCGGGCGACCTCGTGCACCGGCAGCTCGACGTGGGTGGCGTCGGGGGCGAGGGCCTCCCGGTGACCGGTGCGCAGGTCGTCCAGCACGGTCACCTGGTGGCCGTGGTCGAGCAGCATCCGGGTCACCACGCTGCCGATGTAGCCGGCGCCGCCGGTGACGAGCAGTTTCACGTCGGTCCTCCTGCCTGGGCCGCGTCCCGCGGCGGCCGTCCCGCGATCACCCTACGGCCGAGGGCTGTGTCGCGGCTGTCGAGTTGAGTCCGCCTCTATTCCATCATAATCCTTCATGATTGAACAGATCCGCACATTGGGCCGAGCGTACGGTGGCCGCTGTCTACCATCCTTCTCATGCGGGAGGGTGGTGGTCCCGGGCCCCGGCGGCGACTGTCGGGGCGGCCCCGACGCGAACCCGGCCCGCTGGCCCGCACCGTGGCCCGTCTCGTGGTGCGCGGCGCCGACGGCGCCACCCGCCTGGTCACCGCCCTGCTCGGGGCCAGCCCCACCGCCGGGCGGGAACGGATCAGCGAGGCCGAGCTGCGTGACCTGGTCGCGGCGAACACGCTGCTCGACCCGGACGAGCGGCGGATCATCGACGAGGTGCTGGTGGCCGGCGCCCGGCTCGTCCGCGAGGTGATGGTGCCCCGCACCGAGGTGGTCTTCCTCAGCGCGGCGCTCCCGCTGGCGCAGGCCCAGCGGCTGGTCCGGGCCGAGCCGCACACCCGCTACCCGGTGGTCGACGGCACCCACGACGACGTGGTCGGCCTGGTGCACCTGCGGGACGTGCTGCTGCGCCCGGACGCGGACCGGCTGCTCCTGGTCGGCGACCTGATCCGGGAGGTGAAGCGCCTGCCGGACAGCAAGCGCGTGCTGGCGGCGCTCACCGAGATGCGCCGGGAGGGCCACCACCTGGCCGTCGTCGTCGACGAGTACGGCGGCACCGCCGGCATCGTCACCTGCGAGGACCTGGTCGAGGAACTGGTCGGGGAGATCCGCGACGACGAGCACGGCCCGCTCGAACCGGAACCCGCCGGTCTGCCCGCGGTCGTCGACGGCCGGCTCAACCTGACCGACTTCGCCGAGCGCACCGGGGTGCCGCTGCCCGCCGGGCCGTACGAGACGGTGGGCGGGTACGTGATGGCCGCTCTGGGCCGGCTGCCCGTGGCGGGCGACGAGGTGCCGGTGGCGGTCGACCCGGCCACCGGATCGGTCCCCGCCGATCCGGCGGGCTGGCTGCTGCGGGTGCTCACGCTCGACGGCCGGCGGGTGTCCCGCCTGGCGGTCTCCGCCGCGCGGCTGCCCGAGCCCCGGCGTGAGGTGAACGGTCCGCTTCCGCCCGTACCCGCCCGATCCACCGGCCCGTCATGACGGACGCCGGGGCTTGCTGACAGAATTGCCGCCATGTCCGACGTACCCGCCCGCCCGCGCGTCTTCTCCGGCATCCAGCCGACGGCCGACTCGTTCCACCTCGGCAACTACCTGGGCGCGCTGCGGCACTGGGTGGCGTTGCAGGACAGCCACGACGCCTACTACTGCGTCGTCGACCTGCACGCGATCACCGCGGGGCACGACCCGTTGGTGCTCAAGCGCCGCAGCCGGCTCGCCGCCGCGCAGCTGTTCGCGCTCGGCCTGGACCCGGAGCGCAGCACGCTGTTCGTGCAGTCGCAGGTGCCCGAGCACTCGCAGCTGGCCTGGGTGCTCGGCTGCATCACCGGCTTCGGCGAGGCCGGCCGGATGACCCAGTTCAAGGACAAGTCGCAGAAGCAGGGCAGCGAGCGGGCCAGCGTCGGCCTGTTCACGTACCCGATCCTCCAGGCCGCGGACATCCTGCTCTACCAGGCGAACGCGGTGCCGGTCGGCGAGGACCAGCGGCAGCACCTGGAGCTCTCCCGCGACCTGGCGCAGCGGTTCAACTCGCTGTTCGGACGCACCTTCACAGTGCCCTCCCCACACATCGTGAAGGACACCGCGAAGATCACCGACCTCCAGGACCCGACGGCCAAGATGTCGAAGTCGTCGTCCTCGCCGGCCGGCATCATCGACCTGCTGGAGGACCCGGCCCGGTCGGCCAAGAAGATCCGCTCGGCGGTCACCGACACCGGCCGCGAGATCGTCTTCGACGCCGAGGGCAAGCCGGGCATCACCAACCTGCTGACGATCTACTCCGCGCTGTCCGGCCGGTCCGTCGACGACCTGGTCGCCGCGTACGACGGCAAGGGCTACGGCGACCTGAAGAAGGACCTCGCCGAGGTGGTGCGGGAGTTCGTCACGCCGATCCAGGAACGCACGAACGCCTACCTGAACGACCCGGCCCAGCTCGACAAGCTGCTGGCGCGGGGCGCGGAGAAGGCCCGGTCGGTGGCCGCCGGGACGCTGCGGGACGCGTACGAGCGGGTCGGCTTCTTCCCGCCGGTGCGGTTCGAGTAACGGCCCGGACGGGCGGGAACGGGTGACGCAGCCGGTGGCCGGAGGGGTGGCGCGCGACGTGGCGGGCAGTGACACGGCGCCGGGCGGCGCGGACACGATCCAGATCGGGATCGCGGTCGACGTCCCCGAGCCCTGGGGCGGGCTGCTCACCCGCCGCCGGGTCGAGGCCGGCGACCCGCTCGCCGTCCCCGCGCACGTCACCCTCCTCGGGCCCACCGAGATTCCGGTACGCGCGCTGCCCGCCGTCGAGGAGCACCTGGACCGGGTCGCCGCCGCGCACCTGCCGTTCACGCTGCACCTGCGCGGCACCGGCACGTTCCGCCCGGTCACCCAGGTGGTGTTCGTGGCGGTGGCGGCCGGGATCAGCGAGTGCGAACTGCTGGCGGCCGCGATCAACTCGGCCCCCGAGCTGCGGCGCGAGCTGCGCTTCCCGTACCACCCGCACGTCACTGTGGCGCAGGACGTGCCGCCCGAGGTGCTCGACAGGGCGTACGAGGACCTGGCCGACTTCTCCGCGTTGTTCCAGGTGGACGCGTTCACGCTGTTCTCGCACAGCGGGGCGACCCGGTGGCAGCCCCGCCGCGACTTCCGGCTCGGCGGCCGGAGCTGAACATCCGACCGGCCGGGGCCCCTCCGCCACGGGCGGAGATCGGCGAGGATGACGGGGTGAACGTCTTCGGCCGGATCGAGGCGGCGGTGGGGCGCCGCATCGACGCGGCCCGGGGCCGCTCGTCGGTCTTCGACCACGTCTGGCGGGCCGGGACGCTCTACGCCGACCTGCTCGCCGGGCGGCTCGCCGCCGCCATCGCGTACTACGGCTTCTTCGCCGTGTTCGCGCTCGCGCTCGTCGCGTACTGGATCTTCGGCGCGGTGCTGCGCGACAACGAGGAGGTCAGCCGCGGCGCGGCCCACTTCCTGGAGGAGAACCTGCCCTTCCTCGACCCGGTGCAGATCGCCGAGAGCAGCAGCACCGTCGGCGTGGTCGGCCTGGTCATCCTGGTCTTCACCGGCATCGGCTGGGTGGAGGCGATCCGCTCCTCGCAGCGGCTGATGTACGGCTTCAACCAGCAGCCCGGCAACCTCGTGGTGCGGCGGCTTGTCGACCTGGGCGTGCTGGTGGCGGTCTTCGTGCTGCTGTTCGTCTCGGTCGCCGCCGTGGACGCGCTGGAGTCGCTGCTGCGCTTCCTGCTGCGCAGCACCGGCTCGGTGGGCCTGACCACGATCAGCGCGCTGCTGAGCGTGCTCGTCAACGCCGTGCTCGCCGCCGCGCTGCTGCTCGCAGTGCCCCGGCTGCGGATGAGCCGGCGCCGGCTGCGCCCGGCGATCCTGACCATCGCCGTCGGTATCACCCTGCTGAACACCGTGGGGCGTTACTACGTGGTACGCACCGAGCGGAACCCCGCGTACACGGTGGTCGCCACCGCCGTGGGCCTGCTGCTCTACCTCTACCTGCTCAACCAGCTGGTGCTCTTCGGCGCCGCGCTCGCCGCCACCAGCCGGTACGGCCGGGTGGTGGACCTGGCCGAGGGCGGTGCCCGGGAGGTGGACGTGGAGGCGGACGTGCTCGACGAGGAGACGGAACCGGGGACACCGGGGGGAGCGGGATGAGCGCGCGGATCCGGATCGACGCCGAGTCGGCGGTGCCGCCGTACGAGCAGGTGCGGGCGCAGTTCGCCGCGCGCATCGGCGACGGGCGGCTGCCGGTGGGCACCCGGCTTCCGGCCGTGCGGCAGCTCGCCGCCGACCTGGGGCTGGCGGTGAACACCGTGGCGCGGGCGTACCGGGAACTGGAGGGCGCCGGGCTGGTGGAGACGCGCGGCCGGCACGGCACGGTGGTGGCCCCCGGCCGGGACGACGCCACCGACCGGCTGCACCGGGCCGCCGCCGAGTACGCCGCCGAGGCGCGGCGCCTGGGTGTCGCGCCGGAGCGGGCGGTCGCGCTGGTCCGTGCGGCGCTGGACGCCGGTACGCGTGGCTGAGCGTGGTCCCCGAAGCGGGGAGAGTCCGATGAATGCGTTCCCCGGGCCGATGTGCGGCGACCATGATGGGCCGGTGGGCGCACTCGTGACACTGGACCTGCCGGACGACTCCCCGATCCGGAGTCTGCCGTGGATCATCACGTTCGGCCCGCTCGGTGCCGAGGACGACTGGGAGCCGGTGGTCTGCGGCCCGTACGAGCGACCGCACGCGCTGGCGCTGGCCGAGGCGGTGGTGGCCGACGAGCAGTTGATGGCGGTGGTGGAGCCGCTGCTGCCGGCGCTCACACCGGAGGAGATCCGCGGCGAGATCGCGGCCGCGCAGATCGCCGCCGAGGACGAGGCGGCCGAGATCGACCAGGCGGACCTCTACGGCGACTTCGAGGACGTCATCGACGAGGAACTGGAACGGGCCGCCGAACGCGAGCCGGAGCCCGAGCCGGCGGAGGCGCCCGACCGGGAGGAGATCCGGGCCGGGTTCGCCCGGATCGCCGCGCTGCTCACCGCCAAGGGCGGCTGAGGACGCGCGCGCTCCCCGATGGACGCCGGCCCCCCGGGAGCGGACTCCCGAGGGGCCGGGGCCACCTCACCCCCCACCACAAGGGGTCGGCAGCCCAGCCGCCCGTCGGCGCGGGGCACAACGGACGGCCAGGTCGTTGGCGGGTTACCCGGCTCAGCGCCGTTCGAACCACGCAGCCGCGTCCACCGGCAGGACGTGTCCGTCGCCCCGCTCGGTGAGTTCGGCGCTGGCGACGAGCGGGCGGCCGTAGCCGCTCACAGTCACCTCGGCGCCGCTGATGTTCACCACGCAGGTCACCTCGGAGTCCCCGGCGGTGCGGCGGAACGCCAGGACGCCGGGCTCGGTCTCCAGCCAGGTGATGGCGTCCAGGCCGGCCAGCGCCGGGTGCTCGTGCCGGGTGCGCAGCGCGGTCCGGTACAGCTCCAGCGTCGAGCCGGGCACCCCGGTCTGGGCGGCCACCGACAGCGACCGCCAGGTCGCCGGCGCCGGCAGCCAGCTCAGCTCGCTGCCGTCCGGCCCGAAGCCGTACGGGGGCAGCTCGCCGCCCCACGGGATCGGCACGCGGCAGCCGTCCCGGCTCTCCCCGGTGCGCCGGAACGCCGGGTCCTGACGCAGCTCGTCGGGAAGGTCGAGCACCTCCGGCAGGCCCAGTTCCTCGCCCTGGTAGACGTACGCGCAGCCGGGCAGCGCGAACATCAGCAGCGCGGCGGCACGGGCACGGCGCAGACCGACCTCGCCGTCGCCGTACCGGGTGACGTGCCGCTGCCGGTCGTGGTTGGAGAGCACCCAGGTGGTCGGCGCGCCCACGATCGTGGACTCGGCCAGCGCCGTGTCGATCACCTTGCGGAACGAGTCGGCCGACCAGGTGGCGTCGAGGAAGTCGAAGCTGAACGCCTGGTGCAGCTCGTCCGGGCCGATGTAGCGGGCCAGCCGCTGCGGCGTCTCGGCCCACGCCTCGGCGACCGCCATCCGGCCGCCCGGGTAGCTGTCCAGGATCGGCCGCCAGGCGCGGTAGATGTCGTGCACCTCGTCCTGGTCGAAGTACGGCAGCCGGCCCTTGCCCAGCAGCTCGGACTGGCGCTGGCCGGTGGTCATCGAGTTGAAGCCCACGTCCGGCAGGCCCTCGGCCTTGATCATCCCGTGCGCCACGTCGATCCGGAAGCCGTCCACGCCACGGTCCAGCCAGAAGCGCAGCACGTCCTCGAACTCGGCCCGCACCTCCGGGTGGCGCCAGTTCAGGTCGGGCTGGGCCGGGTCGAACAGGTGCAGGTACCACTGGCCGTCGACCACGCGCGTCCACGCCGGACCGCCGAAGATGCTCTCCCAGTCGTTCGGCGGCAGCTCGCCCTGCTCGCCCTTGCCGTCGGCGAACAGGTAGCGCTCACGCTCCGGCGAACCCGGTCCGGCGGCCAGCGCGGCGGCGAACCACGGGTGCGCGCTGGAGGTGTGGTTCGGCACCATGTCCACGATGATCCGCAGGCCGAGCGCGTGCGCGTCGGTGATCATCTCGTCGAAGTCGGTCAGGTTGCCGAACAGCGGGTCGACGTCGCGGTAGTCGGCCACGTCGTAGCCGGCGTCGACCTGCGGCGAGGTGTAGAACGGCGTCAGCCAGAGCGCGTCCACGCCGAGGTCGCGCAGGTACGGCAGGCGCTGCCGGATGCCCTGGAGGTCACCCACACCATCGGCGTTCGCATCAGCGAAGCTGCGGACGTACACCTGGTAGACGACCGCGGACCGCCACCAGTCGTCGTCGGCGGTGCGTGGGGTGGTGCTGGGGACGGAGGTCATCGGTGTCGATCCCGTTCTGTGGCGGCTTCTGGTGCGGCGCAGGGTGTCTGAGCAGAATGCCGCCATCGCACTGCAAGAGTCAAGCATTCCTTGCGCAAGAAATGACGGCCATCACCCGCCGCTACTCCGGCACCCTCTCCCGAATCCCGGGACACCAACCCACCCTCACCGCCCGCCGACTCCCGTCGATCATGAGGTGACGGCCTTCGTCGCCCGATTTGTCCCCGCCAACCTCATGATCGCCCCCGCTCAAGGGCGGGTGGGGTCAGGCGGGGATGGGGAGGGACGGGGTGGGGGTGGCGGAGCGCTGGCGCTTCGGAGGGTCGGCGGGGCGGGCCACCGCTGTGGAGCCGCGTACCACCAGCTCGGGCCGGAACAGGTACTCCGAGTTCGGGGAGGGGTGGCCGTTGATCTCGTCGACCAGGGCCCGCACCGCGGCCACGGCCATGGCGGCGACCGGCTGGCGCACGGTGGTCAGCGGCGGGTCGGTGAACGCCATCAGCGGGGAGTCGTCGTACCCGACCACGGAGATGTCGCCCGGCACCGACAGCCCGCGCTGGCGGGCGGCCCGGATCGCGCCGAGCGCCATCAGGTCCGAGCCGCAGACCAGCCCGGTCGCGCCGCGCTCGATGAGCCGGCCCGCGGCCGCCTCGCCGCCCTCCACGCCGAACAGCGACAGCTCCGTCAGCTCGGCCAGCTCGTCCTCGCTGATGTCGGTCAGGCGCCCCATCGCGGCCTTGTAGCCGGCGACCTTGCGCTGCACCGGCACGAACCGGTCCGGGCCGGTGATCAGGCCGATCCGGCGGTGCCCGAGCGCGACCAGGTGGGCGACGGCGAGTTCCGCCGACTCGCGGTCGTCGCAGGAGACGAACGGCGCGGGGATGCCGGGGGCGTACCCGTTGATCATGACGATCGGCAGCGGCCGGGCCAGCAGCGTGCGGTAGCGGTCGTGGTCCGCGGCGGTGTCGGCGTGCAGGCCGGAGACGAAGACGATGCCGGAGACCTGCCGGTCGAGCAGCATCTCCACGTACTCGTCCTCGCGGACGCCACCAGGCGTCTGCGTGCAGAGCACCGGCGTGTAGCCGGTGGGGGCGAGCGCGGACTCGATGATCTGGGCGAACGCCGGGAAGATCGGGTTGTCCAGCTCCGGCACGACCAGGCCGACCAGCCCGGCGCTGCGCTTGCGCAGCCGGGCCGGTCGTTCGTAGCCGAGCACATCGAGGGCGGTGAGGACGGCCTGCCGGGTCTCGGGGGCCACACCGGGGCGGTCGTTGAGCACCCGCGACACCGTGGCCTCGCTGACTTCAGCCTGTTGGGCGATGTCGGACAGTCGAGCGCGCATGTGCGGCACTTTAGCCCAACGGCAAAGTCTTGCGTACACTTCTGCAAGCCCTTCCATTCTCTGCAACCTCTTGCTAACGTCCCCGCAACATGCGAGAGCAGCGGCGCAGCACCCCGGCGCCGGTCAGCAAGAACTTTCAGAGGTTTCCACTGGCGGGCCGCCCTTCCCCCGGCGGGCCGCCATGACGACAGGAGTACCGATGCGCATCCGTACCGCGGGTGTGGTCGCCGTCCTCGGCCTGGCGCTCGCCGCCTCCGGCTGTGGTGACAGCGGCAGCGACGACAAGCCGGCCGCCGGCGAGTCCGCCAAGGCGACCGGCGGCAAGCTGGTCATCTGGGCCGACGACAAGCGCACGGCCGCCCTCAAGCCGTTCGCCGAGGAGTTCGGCAAGGAGAACGGCGTGACCGTCGAGGTCCAGGCCGTCTCCAAGGACCTGCAGACCAACTTCGTCACCGCCTCGCAGCAGGGCAGCGGCCCGGACGTCGTGGTCGGCGCGCACGACTGGATCGGCAACCTGGTCCAGAACGGCGCCATCGACCCGGTGCAGCTCCCGGCCGAGCAGAAGTCCGGCTTCAACGAGACCGCCATCAAGGCCGTCACGTTCAACGGCCAGCTCTACGGCGTGCCCTACGCCACCGAGAACGTCGCGCTGATCCGCAACACCGAGCTGGCCCCCGAGGCGCCGAAGACGATCGAGGACCTGGTCGCCGCCGGCAAGAAGCTCAAGGCGGAGAAGAAGGCCAGCGAGATCCTGTGCCTGCAGTCCGGCCAGAACGGCGACGCCTACCACATCTACCCGCTCTACACCTCGGGCGGCGGCTACCTGTTCGGCACCGCGGCGAACGGCGACTACGACCCGAAGGACCTGGGCGTGGGCAAGCCGGAGTCGATCGCTGCCTTCCAGAAGATCGCCAAGCTGGGTGAGAAGGGCGAGGGTGCGCTGAAGCGCTCCATCACCGGCGAGAACTCCATCGCCACCTTCACCGGCAAGAAGTGCGCGTTCCTGGTCTCCGGCCCGTGGGCCGTGGCCGACGCCAAGAAGGCCAACATCGCGTACGACATCTCCCCGGTCCCCGGCTTCGCCGGTGGCAAGGAGGCCCAGCCGTTCGTGGGCGTCCAGGCGTTCTACGTGGCCGCCAAGGGCAAGAACAAGGCCCTGGCCCAGGAGTTCGTCACCAACTACGTGACCAAGCCCGAGCTGGCCGTCGCGCTGTACAAGGCCGAGCCGCGCCCGCCGGCGCTGACCGCCGCCTTCGACCAGGTCAAGGGCGAGGACCCGGACCTGGCCAAGTTCTCCGAGGCCGGCAAGAACGGCCAGGTGCTCCCGGCGATCCCGGCCATGGCCGCGATCTGGGACCCGTTCGGCAAGGCGGAGGCCGCCATCATCGGTGGCGCCGACCCGGCCAAGACGATCACGGCCGCCGGCAAGACCATCCAGGGTCAGATCAAGTAATGAGCGCGCCGCTGTCCGGCCCGGGGTCTGCACCGCAGGCCCCGGGCCGGGAGCCCGTACGCCGTGGGCTCCCGCGCACGTCCCGTACCGCGCGGCAACACGCGCCGATCACCGCGACCGGCCTCGTCGTCAAGGTGGTCCTGCTCGGCCTGGTGGCCGGGATCGCGATCTGGGCGGCCTTCCCGCTCATCGAGGCCGAGCACTGGCTCGCGCTGGGCGTCCTGGCGGTCACCACCGCCGGCCTGTTCTACCTCTACCTGAGCCGCCGGCACATCCCGGCCAAGTACCTGGTCCCCGGCACGCTCTTCCTGATCGCGTTCCAGGTCTTCCCGGTGCTCTACACCGCGAGCACCGCGTTCACGAACTTCGGCGACGGCCACCGCGGCAGCAAGGACGACGCGATCGTCGCCGTGCAGACCGCCTCGGTGAAGCAGGTGCCCGGCTCGACCGAGTACAACCTCACCATCGCCACCAAGGGCGACCCGGCGACCGGCGCCCTGACCTTCCTGCTCAGCGACCCGAAGACCAAGGACGTCTTCGCCGGCGACGCGGACGGGCTGCGCAAGCTCGACGCCGCCGACGTCGAGGTGAGCAGCCTCAGCGGCAAGATCACCGCGGCGGACGGCTACACCCTGCTGAACATCGGGCAGGCCAGCAACCGCAGCGACGCCGTCACCGCGCTCATCGTGCCCACCGACGAGGGCGCCATCCGCTCCAACGGCCTGACCCGGGCGTACGAGGGCAAGGCCATCCGGGCGTACGACGCCGGATGCGACTGCGTCAAGGACAGCGAGACCGGCAGGACGTGGACCGCCGACGAGAAGTCCGGCTCCTTCGTCGCCGCCGACGGCGAGCGCCTCGCCCAGGGCTGGAAGGTCGACGTCGGGCTGAAGAACTTCAGCACCGTGCTCACCAACCCGAACATCTCCGGCCCGTTCTTCGGCACGCTCGCCTGGAACTTCGCGTTCGCGATCGGCTCCACCGGGCTGACGTTCCTGCTCGGCATGGCCATCGCGCTCGCGCTGCACTCACCCCGGATGCGCGGCACCAACCTGTACCGGATGGTGCTGATCCTGCCGTACGCCATGCCGTCGTTCGCCATGCTGCTGATCTGGCGGGACATGTTCAACACCGACTTCGGCCTGCTCAACAACCTGTTCGGGCTGGACGTCGACTGGTTCGGAGGCAACTGGTCGGCCCGGATCGCGGTGCTGCTGGTGCAGCTCTGGCTCGGCTACCCGTACATGTTCCTGGTGGCCACCGGCGCCTTGCAGGCCATTCCGCGGGAGCTGACCGAGGCGACCTCGGTCGACGGCGCGTCGCCCTGGCAGTCGTTCCGGGCGGTCACCCTGCCGCTGCTGCTGGTGGCGCTGTCGCCGCTGCTGATCGCGTCGTTCGCGTACAACTTCAACAACGTCAACGCGATCCTGTTCACCACCGAGGGCGGCCCGTTCGCGCCGGACAACCCGACCAACGGCGCCACCGACCTGCTGATCACCTACACGTACCGGCTCGCGTTCGGCGCACAGGGCGCCGAGTTCGGCCTGGCCGCCACCGTCTCGATCTTCATCTTCGCGATCGTGGCGACGGTGTCGGCGATCAGCTTCCGGCGGACCCGCAAGCAGGAGGAGGTGTACTCGTGACCACCATCGCGGAGACGCCCACGACCACCCGCCGGCCGGCCCGCCGCTCGCGCGGCCGCTGGTTCGCGCAGGTGGGCTGGCGGCACCTGGTCGGAGTGCTGGCGGTGGCGTTCAGCCTCTTCCCGATCCTGTTCGTGATCTCGGCGGCGTTCAACCCGCTCGGCACGCTCTCCTCCACCGAGCTGCTGCCGACCGGGGCGTCGCTGGAGAACTTCACGAACCTGTTCGACAAGACCGCGTTCGGCCACTGGTTCCTCAACTCGCTGCTGCTCGCGGGCGTGGCCAGCTTCGCGTCGATCTTCCTGTCGTCGCTCGCGGCGTACGCGTTCTCCCGGATGCGCTTCGCCGGGCGCCGGGTCGGCCTGCTCGCGCTGCTGCTGATCCAGATGTTCCCGCAGTTCCTGGCGATCGTGGCGATCTTCCTGATCTTCACCACGCTCACCGACCTCTACCCGGTGATCGGGTTCAACACCCCGTGGGGCCTGTTCCTGCTCTACATGGGTGGGGCGCTCGGCGCGAACACCTGGCTGATGAAGGGCTTCTTCGACACGCTGCCGAAGGAGCTGGACGAGTCGGCGACCATGGACGGCGCGTCGCACGTGCAGGTCTTCTTCCGGATCATGCTGCCGCTGGTGGCGCCGATCCTGGCGGTGACCGGCCTGCTCGCGTTCATCGGGTCGATCAACGAGTTCATCATCGCCAACGTGTTCCTCACCGAACCCGAGTCGAAGACCCTCGCGGTCGGCATGTTCGGCCTGGTCGCGGGCGAGCGCAACAACAACTTCGGGATGTTCGCGGCGGGCACGCTGCTCACCGCGATCCCGACGGTGCTGGTGTTCCAACTGCTCCAGCGCTACATCGTCTCCGGACTCACCTCCGGAGCGGTCAAGGGCTGAGCCTCCTCGGCTCACGCTGCGGCAAGGGCGTCGTGTCGGCGTACACCGGAGCGGTTCTCGGGCGGACCGCCGCGGTCGGGTGAACCGACCGCGGCGGGTGCCCGCCCCCTCTCCCTGTCGGTACGACGCGAAAGGCAGCACCATGTCCCTTCAGCCGCACCACGACGGCTCCGCAACCTACGTCCCGGAGCAGGAGCCCGCGCTCGGGCAGACCGTGCCGGTCTTCGTCCGGGTGCCGGCCGGAACCGGCGTCTCCCAGGTACACGTGCGCACCACCGGTGACGGCGAGCCGCGCTTCGCCGAGGCGCGGATCGACCGCACCGAGAACGGCGACGTGTGGTGGCGGGCCGACGTCGAGGTCCGCAACCCGGTCAGCAACTACCGCTTCCTGCTCGACGGCGAACGCGGCACCCGCTGGCTCAACGCCGCCGGCCTGGCCGGACACGACGTGCCGGACAACGGCGACTTCAAGCTGGTCAGCTACGCCCCGCCGCCGGCCTGGGCGCGGGACGCGGTGATCTACCAGATCTTCCCGGACCGGTTCGCCCGCTCGGCCGCCGCCGACGGCCGGACCACGCCGGACTGGGCGATTCCATGCGACTGGGACACCCCGGTCGTCGGCCGCGGCCCGGAGACGCCCCGCCAGTTCTACGGCGGCGACCTCGACGGCGTCACCGAGCACCTGGACCACCTGGACCGGCTCGGCGTCAACACCGTCTACCTCACGCCGGTCTTCCCGGCGCGGTCCAACCACAGGTACGACGCGTCGAGCTTCGACACCGTCGACCCGCTGCTCGGCGGCGACGCGGCGCTGGCCCGGCTCGCCGACGCGGTGCACGCCCGGGGCTGGCGGCTGCTCGGCGACATCACCAGCAACCACACCGGCGACGCCCACGACTGGTTCACCGCCGCCGTCTCCGACGTGAACGCTCCGGAACGCGAGCTGTACTACTTCGACCTGCCCGGCTCGGACTACGAGTCGTGGAACGGGGTGAAGTCGCTGCCGAAGCTGAACTGGGGCAGCGCCGAACTGCGCCGCCGGTTCGCCACCGCCGAGGACTCGCTGCTGCGCCGCTGGCTGCGCCCGCCGTACGGGCTGGACGGCTGGCGGGTCGACGTGGCGAACATGACCGGGCGGCGCGGCGCGGACGCGTACACCCACGAGGTGGCGCGGCTGCTGCGCGAGGTGGTCGCCGAGACCCGGCCGGACGGGCTGCTGCTCGCCGAGCACGGCCACGACCACACAGGTGACCTGGACCGCGACGGCTGGCACGGGACGATGAACTACGTCGGCTTCACCGACCCGGTCTGGTCCTGGCTGCGCCACGGCGACGAGCCGGTGCCGAACTTCCTCGGCACCCCGGGCGGGGTACGGCGGCGCGACGCGGGCGCGGTGCTCGCCACCATGAACACCTACCGGTCGCTGGTGTCCTGGCGGTCGTACACGCACTCGTGGCAGCTGCTCGGCTCGCACGACTCGGCCCGGATCCGCACCGTGGTCGGCGACGCGGCCCGGCAGGAGGTCGCGGCCGGACTGCTCGCCACCATGCCCGGCACGCCTGTGGTCTTCGCCGGGGACGAGCTGGGCCTGACCGGCACGAACGGGGAGGGCTCGCGTACCCCGATGCCGTGGCACCGGCGCCAGAGCTGGGACCGGCGCACGTTCGACGCGTACCGGTCGTTGCTGACGCTGCGCCGCGACGAGCCGGCGCTGCGGCACGGCGGCCTGCGGTGGGTGCACGCGGACGCGGACACCCTGGTCTTCCTGCGCGAGGCGCCCTCGTCGACGGTGCTGGTGCTGGCCCGCCGCGCCCCCGGCACCCCGGTCCGCCTGACCGGCGTGGGAGCCGGAGACAACGTCTACGGCGACGCCCCCGCCCTCCACCCCGACGCCGACAACACGGTGACCCTCCCCGCGGACGGCCCCACGTTCCAGGTCTGGCGCCTGCGCTAGCTGTAATGCCCAGCAGCGTTGTTGACGCGGCTGATGGGTGGTTTGCCGCCGAGCGAGGTGTGGTTGCGGTGGTGGTTGTAGGTGTGCAGCCAGGCGGGTAGAGCGTCAGCGCGTTGCTGGTTGTTGGTGAAGGGTTGGGCGTAGGCCCATTCGTCGCACAGGGTGCGGTTGAAGCGTTCGGCTTTGCCGTTGGTCTGTGGTCGGTAGCGGCGGGTGAAGCGGGCGGTGGCACCGAGGTCGGTCAGGGTCTGGTGCCAGGCTCGGCCGCGGCGGTAGGCCAATGCGTTGTCGGTCATGACGCGTTCGACGCGGGTGATTCCGTGGGTGGCGAAGTGCTCGGCGGCGCGGCGGAGGAAGCCGGCACAGGTGTCGGTCTTCTCGTCGGGGTGGATCTCGGCGTAGGCGAGACGGGTGTGGTCGTCGATGGCGCAGTGCACGTAGTCGAAGCCGACACGGCCGGCGGTGCGGGCACGGCGGTGTTCCAGGCTGTCGCGGCCCAAGATGCGCCAGCCGCCGCCGTCGCGAACCCGGCCGAGTTTCTTGACGTCGACGTGGATCAGCTCGCCGGGCCGGTCGCGCTCGTAGCGGCGGATGAGCTGACCGGTGGGCCGGTCGAGCCAGGCCAGGCGGTGTAGACCGTGCCGCGTCAGAACGGCGTGCACCGTCGAGGCCGGCATCCCGAGCAACGGTCCGAGCCGGCGAGCCCCGAGTTTGCGTTCCTGGCGCAGTTGGCAGACCCGCGCCTCCAACTGGGCGGGCGTCTTGTGTGGCTGGTGGTGAGCCCGGCTGGATCGATCCCGCAGACCAGCGTCGCCCTCGGCCCGCCACCGCTGCAGCCACTTGTAGCCGGTGGCCCGAGAACAGCCCAGTTCCTTCACGACGTGGGCCACCGGCCGACCCTGGTCAACGACACGCGTGATGAGCAGCCGCCGGCCGTGGATGGTCAGCCGGGCATTACGGTGGGCCATGGAGACCTCCGGTTCCGTGTGGGCGTCAGCACCTCACACCTCGCCGGAGGTCTCGCCTCGTCTCAAGCCGCCACGCCGTCAACAACCCTCATGGGCATTACAGCTAGCCCTCGCCCCACCCACCCACTCTCCCGCCCCCCCCCGCGATCTTGCGGTTCCGGCCCGTGGCGCGCGGCATTCGTCCCGGATGCCGGGGCGGTAACTGCAAGATCGCGGGGGAGGGGGCGGGAGGGGGCGGGAGGGCGGGTCACGGTATGACGGCAGGTCGGCGGGGTGACTACTACGAAGCGTCGTTGATGAGGGAGGATGGGCCGCGTGGAAGCTCTTCGACTGATTCTTCTCTACGTCCATCTGATCGGCTTCGCGCTGCTGCTCGGTGGCGCGATCGCCCAGTACGTCACCGGCCGGCTGCGGATCAACGCCGCCATGCTCTGGGGCGCGATCATCCAGATCCTCACCGGCATCGGGCTGTCCGCTCCGCTGCGGGACGGGGACGAGCCGGCCCCGGCGAAACTTGTTACCAAGTTGGTGCTCGCGCTGCTCATCTTCGTCATGGTCTTCTTCTCCCGTAAGCGGGAGACCGTCAACCGTGGCCACTTCCTCGCGATCGTCGGGTTGACGCTGGTCAACGCTGCCGTCGCGGTGTTCTGGCGTTAGTTCGCCAGGAGTCGGGGAAGCTCGGGAAAACGGACGTTCGCGACACCACCGCGCGCGCCTACCGGCATGAGAAGTGACGTGCCCCACCCAAGGGTTACACCGGGGTAACAGACGCTCAACAGTCGTGCACGATTGTCGGCCGGTGGGTGGGCGCGGGCGTACGCTCCCGTCCGTAACGTGGGACGCCGGCGGCACACCGCAGGCCGGCGAAGGGCTGTGCACCGCGCACGACGCGGTGTGCAAGGGGAAGGAGACGTCTTGCGCTCTGTGCGTGGGATGCGGATCGCCTCCGCCATCGTGGCGGGTGGACTCGTGCTGGGCGCTGCCGCGTGTGGTGAGGCTCCGGACGACGACAAGAACGCCGGCGGCGACGGTGGCAAGAAGTTCAGCGCCTGCATGGTGACCGACGTCGGCGGCATCGACGACAAGTCCTTCAACGCCTCGGCCTGGAAGGGCCTCCAGGAGGCGCAGAAGGAGAACGACAAGATCGAGATCAAGAACGTCCAGTCGAAGGCCGAGGCGGACTACGAGGTCAACCTGACCGGGTTCGTCAACCAGAAGTGCGACTTCATCCTGGCCGTCGGTGGCCTGATGTCGGACGCCACCAAGGCGGCGGCTGAGAAGAACCCGAACCAGCAGTTCGGCATCGTCGACGCCAACCCGGGTGTGTCGAACGTCTACCCGATGCAGTTCGACACCGCGCAGGCCGCGTTCCAGGCCGGTTACCTGGCCGCCGGGATGAGCAAGTCCGGCAAGGTCGGCACCTACGGTGGCCTGCCGATCCCGCCGGTCACCATCTTCATGGACGGCTTCGCCGACGGCGTGGCGTACTACAACAAGGCCAAGAGCAAGAACGTCCAGGTTCTGGGCTGGGACAAGGCCGCCCAGAAGGGCTCCTTCGCGAACTCGTTCGAGAAGCAGGACGAGGGCAAGAAGGTCTCCGACGCGCTGGTCGCCCAGGGCGCCGACGTCGTGATGCCGGTCGCCGGTGGCGCCGGTCTCGGCACCACCTCCGCGGCCAAGGCCGCGGGCGGCAAGTACTCGGTCGTCTGGGTGGACATCGACGGCTGCGAGAGTACCCCGGACTGCGGGGTGATCCTGACCACCGTCGTCAAGAACATCCCCGAGGCCGTCAAGGAGGCCGTGGTGAAGGCCGCCGGTGGCGAGAAGCTCCAGTCCACCCCGGGCTTCGTCGGCACGCTGGCCAACACCGGCGTCTCGATCGCCCCGTACCACGACTTCGAGAGCAAGGTCCCCGCGGACCTGAAGGCCGAGGTCGACAAGATCAAGGCGGACATCGCCGCCGGCACCATCACCGTCACCTCGAAGGCCCAGCCGACCAAGTGACGGTCCCGCCGGCCGCCGCGGTGCGATCATCGGCAGCGGGGGCCGGCGGGCACCAGGTTTGACGATCCGGCCGTCCCGGCGCAACGGGGAAGGTACCCCGGCGCCGGGGCGGCCGATCACCTTGAATCCCCCGAACATCCCCACCCGGCGTGGTGGCGGCGCGGCAGGTCGCTACGCTGCACCATCGCTCGCACTCCAGGAGGTTGCGCTGAGACTCGAACTGCGCGGCATCACCAAACGGTTCGGTGATCTGGTCGCCAACGACCACATCGACCTGACGGTGGAGCCTGGAGAGATCCACGCCCTGCTCGGCGAGAACGGCGCCGGCAAGTCGACCCTGATGAACGTGCTCTACGGCCTCTACCAGCCGGACGAGGGCGAGATCCTGGTCGACGGCAAGCCGCTGAAGCTCAAGGGCCCGTCGGACGCGATCGCCGCCGGGATCGGGATGGTGCACCAGCACTTCATGCTGGTACCGGTCTTCACCGTGGCCGAGAACGTGATGCTCGGCGCCGAGCAGGTCAGGGGGCCCTTCGCCGGCATCCTCGACCGCCGGCGTGCCCGGCGCGAGGTCGCCGAGGTCTCCGAGCGGTACAACCTGCGCGTCGACCCGGACGCGGTGATCGAGGACCTGCCGGTCGGCATCCAGCAGCGGGTGGAGATCGTCAAGGCCCTCACCCGCGACGTCGACCTGCTGATCCTCGACGAGCCCACGGCCGTGCTCACGCCGCAGGAGACCGAGGAACTGCTCACCGTCATGCGGTCGCTCAAGGCCGCCGGCAAGTCGATCGTGTTCATCACCCACAAGCTGGGCGAGGTGAAGGCGATCGCCGACCGGATCACGGTGATCCGGCGCGGGAAGACCGTCGGCACCGCCGAGCCGAGCGCCAGCCGGGACGAGCTGGCCGCGCTGATGGTGGGACGCAGCGTCCGGCTGACGGTGGACAAGAAGCCGGGCACCCCCGGCAAGCCGATCCTGGAGGTCGCCGGCCTGGTCGTGGACGACGACCGGCAGGTACGCGCGGTCGACGGCGTCGACCTCACGGTGCACGCCGGCGAGGTGCTCGGCGTGGCGGGCGTGCAGGGCAACGGCCAGACCGAGCTGATCGAGGCGATCATGGGCCTGCGCCCGGTGCTCGCCGGCACGATCAGCCTCGACGGCGAGCCGACGCACGGCTGGTCGACCAAGAAGGTGCTCCGCGCCGGCGTCGGCTACGTGCCGGAGGACCGCAGCGTGGACGGCCTGGTCAAGGAGTTCTCCGTGGCGGAGAACCTGGTGCTGGACATCTACGACCGGCCGCCGTTCGGCAAGGGCCTGTCGCTCAAGCCCGAGGCCATCGCGAAGTCGGCGCGGGAGCGGATCGAGCAGTTCGACGTCCGTACCTCCTCGGCCGACGCGGCGGTCGGCACGCTCTCCGGCGGCAACCAGCAGAAGGTGATCGTGGCCCGGGAGCTGTCCCGGCCGCTGAAGCTCTTCATCGCCGCCCAGCCCACCCGGGGCGTGGACGTCGGCTCGATCGAGTTCATCCACAGCCGGGTCATCCGCGAACGGGACATCGGCACCGCGGTCATGGTGGTCTCCAGCGAACTGGACGAGGTGATCGGCCTGGCCGACCGGATCGCGGTCATGTACCGCGGGCGGATCATCGGCATCGTCGGCCCGGACACCCCGCGTGAGGAGATCGGCCTGCTGATGGCCGGCATCACCCCGGACGCCGCCACCCCGGACGCCGCCACCGCGACCGAGGACGGCCCTGGCAACGAGGACGAGGCATGACCAACCCGAACCCCGTCTCGGGCTCGCCGGACAAGGAACCGGCGACCGAGGCGCAGGAGTCGCTGAGCGAGGCCCGGGCGACGCCGACGCAGCCGGCCGGTGACACCGAGCAGACGGTCCCCGCCACCGCGACCGCGAAGAAGCCGGACCCGGCCGGGGAGTCCCGTCCCAGCATGGGCCGGATGTTCCTGGACAACCTCTGGGCGGCCAACACGCTCACCGTGACAGTGCTCGCGGTGCTGCTGGCGATGGTGGTCGGTGCGGTGCTGATCATCGTGTCCGACCCCGAGGTGCTCGCCACCTACAGCTACATCACCGCCCGTCCCACCGACGCGCTGAACGCCAGCTGGACTGTGGTCAGCGAGGCGTACGCGAACCTGTTCAAGGGCGCGATCTTCGACCCGGACGCGGTCGGCTTCACCGCCGCCATGAGCCCGATCTCGGAGACGCTCACCTACGCCGCGCCGCTCGTCTTCACCGGCCTGTCGGTGGCGCTCGCCTTCCGCGGCGGCCTGTTCAACATCGGCGCCCAGGGCCAGGCGACGATCGCCGTCATCCTGGCCGCCGTGGCCGGCTTCGCGCTGCCGCTGCCGCCCGTCGTGCACCTGCTGGTGGCGCTGATCGCGGGCGCGCTCGGCGGCGCGCTCTGGGGCTTCATCCCCGGCATCCTCAAGGCACGGGCCGGCGCGCACGAGGTGATCAACACGATCATGCTCAACTACGTGGCGGTCTACTTCCTGTCCTGGATCATCGTTCAGAACGGGGTGCAGAACCCGAACCGGGCGGACGCGATCAGCAAGCCGGTCGACTCCACCGCGCAGCTGCCCCGGCTGCTCGGCGAAGACCTGCGGGTGCACGCCGGCATCCTGCTCGCGGTGGCGGCCACCTGGTTCATCGCCTGGCTGCTCAACCGCTCCACGCTCGGCTTCGAGCTGCGGGCCGTGGGCGCGAACCCGGACGCGGCCCGGACCGCCGGCATCAGCGTCACGAAGACGTACGTGCTGGTGATGGTGTTCGCGGGCATGCTGGCCGGTCTCGGCGGCTCGACCATGGTGCTCGGCACCACCGCCACCGCGCTGACCCCGCTGGTGATCGCGCAGATCGGCTTCGACGGCATCCTGGTCGCGCTGCTCGGCCGCGTGAAGCCGTGGGGCGTGCTGCTGGCCGCGCTGCTGTTCGGCGCGCTCCAGGCCGGCGGCAACCGGATGCAGTCGTACTCCGGCATCTCGCTGGAACTGGTCACCGTGCTCCAGGCGCTCATCGTCATCTTCATCGCCGCGCCTGCCCTGGTGAAGACGATCTTCCAGCTCCGGGCGGCCCGCGCCGCCCGGTTGCAGACGAGCCTCGCGAAGGGCTGGTGAGCATGTCCACCACCGCTGTCCCCGAGGTCGCCGTTACCGCGGTCGACGAGGGTTTCTGGACCCGCAACCGGAAGATCGGCGCGGTCCTGCTGGCGCTCGGTGTGCTCGCGGCGGTGCTGTTCGGCGCGCTCGCGACCGACCAGCACGCGCGGTTCACGCTCAGCGAGACCGAGGGCGGGGCCGCCCTGGAGATCAACGGTACGGTCGGCGCGATCCTGTTCGGGCTGATCACCGCCGCGGCCGGAGGCGCCCTGCTGGCCGGTGTGCCGAAGCGCTGGTTCACGCTGCTGCTCGGCGCCGGGCTGGTCGCCTTCGTGCTGAGCTTCCTGTGCTGGCAGGTCTCGGCCGCGCCCGAGGGCCGCAACTTCATGCCGCTGGTGAACGTCGTCCGCGGCACGTTCATCCTGGCCCTGCCGCTGATCTTCGGCGCGCTCGCCGGTGTGCTCTGCGAGCGTTCCGGCGTGGTGAACGTGGCGATCGAGGGCCAGCTCCTGATGGGCGCCTTCTCCGGCGCGCTGTTCGGCAGCATGTCCGGCAGCGTCTGGGTGGGCCTGGTGGCCGCCGCCATCGGTGGCGCGTTCATCTCGTTCCTGCTGGCCGTGTTCTCCATCCGCTATCTGGTCGACCAGGTGGTCATGGGCATCGTGCTCAACCTGCTCGCGGTCGGCATCACCGGCTTCCTGTACGAGCGGCTGATGCAGACCGACGCGGCGAAGTACAACAGCGCGCCCCGGTTCGGCAACTGGGAGATCCCGCTGCTGTCCGACATCCCGCTGCTCGGTCCGGCGCTGTTCCGGGGCAACATCTTCCTCTACGTCGGCCTGCTGCTGGTGCTCGTCATCCACCTGGCGCTGTTCCGTACCCGGTGGGGCCTGCGGACCCGCTCGGTCGGCGAGCACCCGACCGCCGCGGACACGCTGGGCGTGAAGGTGCTGCGGCTGCGCTACCGCAACGTGATCCTGGCCGGTCTGGTGGCAGGCGTCGGCGGCGCCTCGTACACGCTGGCGCTCTACTCGTTCACCAAGAACATGATCGGCGGTAAGGGCTTCATCGCCCTGGCCGCGCTGATCTTCGGCCGGTGGAGCCCGACCGGCGCGCTGCTGGCGGCGCTGTTCTTCGGCTTCGCCGACCAGCTCGCCACCTACCTGGGCGCGATCGGCAGCAGCATCCCGAGCCAGTTCCTGGCGATGCTGCCGTACCTGGCGACGATCCTGGCCGTGGCCGGGCTGGTCGGCAAGGTCCGGGCGCCGGCCGCCGACGGCAAGCCGTACATCAAGGGCTGACCGCCCGCCGCGACACCGTGCCCGGCGGGGGGACCCGCCGGGCATCGTCGTCTCCGGCCGCACCCGCGACCGATCGGCGTTGATTGGGCAGAATGGGGGTTGTGATGGAGATCGACTGGGAGCGGCTGCGTACCGCCGCCACCGAGGTCATGCGGCACGCCTACGTGCCGTACTCGAAGTTCCCGGTGGGTGCCGCCGCGCTCGTCGACGACGGCCGGGTCGTGGTCGGCTGCAACGTGGAGAACGCCGGCTACGGCGTCACGCTCTGCGCCGAGTGCGGCGTGGTCTCGCAACTGCACGCGACCGGCGGAGGCCGGATCGTGGCGCTGTCCTGCGTCGACGCCACCGGTGAGCCGCTGATGCCGTGCGGCAGGTGCCGGCAGCTGCTCTGGGAGCAGGGCGGGCCGGAGTGCCTGGTCGAGGCGAAGGGCGGACCGCTGCGGATGGCGGAGCTGCTGCCGCACGCCTTCGACGTGGCCGACATCGAGGCGGTGACCGGCGAGCACCCGGTGCCCGTGGTGCCGGACCGGCTGGCCGCCTGGCGGGGCCGGGGCACCGTGTTCGTGCACCCCGACCTGTCGGCCGGGCAGCAGGTCTGGACGACGTACTGGGAGCGGTCGTCCGGTGAGACCGAGGACGCCGAGACCGGCGTGCTGGAGGAGGGGTCGACCTGGGACGACCCGGCCGAGGCGATCGCGTGGGGGCTGGCGCGGACGCCGCGCGTGGTCGTGGTGGACGCGTCGGGGACGATCTTCTGGGCTGGTGAGGGTGAGCCTCCTACGGAGATTCCGGTCCGCTGGGGTTGAGTCGGGGTTGCGGTTGGGGCCTGGGCCGACCGTGCCCGGCTCCGGGCGGCCAGGCTTGATCCCTCCGCCGGGCACGGTCGGCCCCGGCCGGACCTGGTCACCGTTCGCGGGGGCGTGGCCGTGGCGATTGTTGATCTATTGATGGGAACTCAAAGGTGAGTGCTTTTACGGCGGTTGACGTCATCCGGGCGAAGCGGGACGGGGGTGTGCTGAGCGACGGGCAGATCGACTGGGTGGTCGACGCGTACACCAAGGGTCTGGTCGCCGACGAGCAGATGTCGGCGCTGGCCATGGCGATCCTGCTGCGCGGCATGACCGCCCCGGAGATCGCCCGGTGGACCGCCGCCATGATCGCCAGCGGCGAGCGGCTCGACCTGTCGCCGGTGTCCCGGCCGACGGTGGACAAGCACTCCACCGGCGGCGTCGGCGACAAGATCACCCTGCCGCTGACCCCGCTGGTGGCCGCGTGCGGCGCGGCGGTGCCGCAGCTGTCCGGCCGGGGCCTGGGCCACACCGGCGGCACGCTGGACAAGCTGGAGTCGATCCCGGGCTGGCGGGCGGCGCTGACCAACGACGAGTTCATCGCCCAGCTCCGCGACGTGGGCGCGGTTATCTGCGCGGCCGGCGACGGGCTCGCCCCGGCCGACCGCAAGCTGTACGCGTTGCGCGACGTCACCGGCACCGTCGAGGCGATCCCGCTGATCGCCAGCTCGATCATGAGCAAGAAGATCGCCGAGGGGACCGGCGCGCTGGTGCTCGACGTGAAGGTCGGCTCCGGCGCGTTCATGAAGAACGTCGACGACGCCCGCGAGCTGGCCCGCACCATGGTCGAGCTGGGCGGCGCGCACGGCGTACGGACGGTCGCCCTGCTCACCGACATGTCCACTCCGCTCGGCCTCGCAGTGGGCAACGCGGTCGAGGTGACCGAGTCGGTGGAGGTGCTCGCCGGTGGCGGTCCGGCCGACGTGGTGGAGCTGACGCTGGCACTGGCCCGGGAGATGCTCGACGCGGCCGGGCTGCCGGACGCCGACCCGGAGGCGGCACTGCGGGACGGCCGGGCGATGGACTCCTGGCGCACGATGATCCGGGCGCAGGGCGGTGACCCGGACGCCCCGATGCCCACCGCGAACGAGGTCGAGCTGGTCACCGCGACCGAGGACGGCTGGGTCGCCGACATCGACGCGTACGCGATCGGGGTGGCCGCGTGGCGTCTCGGCGCGGGCCGGGCCCGCAAGGAGGACCCGGTGAGCATCCCGGCCGGCGTGGTGCTGCACAAGCGCCGCGGTGACCGGGTGCGTGTCGGCGACCCGCTGTTCGAGCTGCGGGCCGAGCACGCCGAGCGGATGCCCGCCGCGCTGGACGAGGCGCGCCGCGCGGTGCGGGTGGCACCGGACGCGCCGGACGCGACGCCTCTGGTCGTCGAGCGGATCGGCTGACCGGGACCGGCCATGGTGCCGGCCCGGCCGGAGCCGCTATCCTCCCAGGCCAGGGGGGATCGGCCGGCGACGAGCCGAGGTGAGCAGACAGGGGCTTGACCGTGCGCGTACCCGCTCCCGATCCCCGGGCCGTCCGGGAGGCGAGCCTGGACGAGTTGTCCCGGCTGGGTCTTCCGCTGCCGCCGCCGCAGTTCCCGCTGGTGTGGGAGCCGGGCGACGAGATCGAGCTGCGTCCGACCCCGGAGATCGAGGCCCGGATCGCGGTGCTGCACGTGATCCTGGCCCGTTGCTTCGGGATGCCCGCCCGGGCGGCGATGGGCTGGCTGCTGGAGTCGCACCTGGTCGACTCGGTGACGCCGCCGGAGTGGCAGTTCGTGATGGGCGGCCGGGGCGACCACAGGTCGTTCGTGCTGCACCACGACGCCTTGTTCTCGCTGGCCTGGGTGCTCGGGCTGGCCAAGGAACTGGACCCGACGGTGCCGGTGGACGAGCGGCTGGTCGAGCGGATGCCGAACCTGGTGGCGGGGGAGACGTTCGGCCAGTGGCGGGCCCGGATCCTGGCCGCGCCGCAGCATCCCGGTGACGCCGCGGCGCTGTTGGACCTGCACTACTGCCTCGACTGGGCGTACCTGGAGACCGAGAAGGCGGGTGGCGCGCTGCCGGGGCTGGTGGACGCCAACGCGATCGGGCAGCGCCGGTGGGCGCTGGAGTGGGCGGTGGTGCTGCGCGGGCCGTACCACGACGAGCCGCCGGGCTGGGAAGAGGTCGACCTCTCCACCTGAGCCGGGTCAGCGCGGGCGGTGCACGCCGAGCCGGACGGAGAGCGTGACCGGCACCGGCTCGGGCAGCGCGGCGATGCGCGCGGCGAGCCGTCGCGGGTCGGCGTGCCAGGCGCTCGGTCCCATCCCGACGAGTGTGCTGACCTCGGCGCGGGTCAGCGCGAGCCGGGCCCGGTGCCCGGTCGCGGACTCCTCGGCGAAGTGGGCGCCGAGGCTGCCGGCGACCCGGTCGGCCTTGTCCGGGTCGACCCGCAGCAGGTCCAGCGCGTCGACGAGTTCGGTCAGGTGGTCGGCGGCCGGGGTGACCACCAGCAGCGCGCCGCCCGGGTCGAGCACCCGGTGGAACTCCGGGCCGTTGCGCGGCGCGAACACGTTCAGCAGCACTGAGGTGGACCGGTCGGCCAGGGGCAGCCGCTGCCAGGTGTCGGCGAGCGCGGCGGCGGCCCGCGAATGCGCCCGGGCCGCGCGGCGCAGCGCCGGCTTGGAGACGTCCAGGGCCAGGCCGGCGGCCTCAGGCAGCGCCGCCAGCACCGCCGCGAGGTAGTGCCCGGTCCCGGCGCCGGCATCCACGACCAGGGGGTACGCGTCGGAGCCCGCGACGCGTACCGCTGTGGTCGCCAGCGCGGCGGCGACGGCGTCGTAGTGGCCGGCGGCGAGGAAGCCGGCGCGGGCGGCGACCATCTCGGCGCTGTCCCCGCTGTGCGGGGCGCGGCCGGCGAGCAGGTTCACGTATCCCTGCCGAGCGATGTCGAAGCTGTGCCCGCGCGGGCAGCGCAGCGCGCGTGCGGTGCCGGCGGTGGTCTCGGTGAGCGGCTCGGCACAGACCGGGCAGCGCAGCCGGGCGAGGATGCGATCGTCCACGGCTCAGTGCTCCGTCTCGGGTCGGCCGGTGAGGCGGCCGGTGAGGTGGTCGATCACCCGCTGGCTGAGCGTGCCGAGCGCGGCCACCTCGGCCGGGGTGAGCCGGTCGATCAGGTGCCGGCGGACGGCCGCCACGTGCCCGGGTGCGGCGGCCTCGACGGCCCGGCGTCCGGCCGGGGTGAGCACGACGACCGAGCCGCGGCCGTCGGTGGCGCACTCCTCCCGGGTGACCAGGCCGCGTTGCTGCATGCGGGAGATGTGGTGGGACAGGCGGCTGCGGGACCAGAGCATCCGGTCGGCGAGTTCGCTGAGCCGCAGCCGCTGCTCCGGGGTCTCGGACAGGTCGCTCAGGACGTCGTAGTCGGGCTCGGAGAGGCCGGCGTCCTGCATCAGCTCCCGGGCCAGTTCCAGGTCGAGCAGGCGGCGCATGCGGCGGTAGCCGCGCCAGGCGCGGTCCTCCTGCTCGTCCAGCCAGCGCGGTTCGTCCATGCGCCGATCGTACCGGTGTTGTTGACATGTCACCAAGTTGCGGCCTAGGTTGATGACATGTCAACCAAACTGCGGTCCCGGCTGGTACGGCTGTTCGCCGGCCTGGCCCTGTTCGGCGTCAGCGTCGCGCTGATGGTCCGCGCCGACCTCGGGCTCGCGTCCTGGGACGTGCTGCACCAGGGCCTCGCCGACCGCACCGGCCTGCCGATGGGCCTGCTGGTCAACGGCGTGGCGCTGCTGGTGCTGCTGCTGTGGATCCCGCTGCGGCAGCGGCCGGGCGTCGGCACCGTGGCGAACGTCGCGCTCGTCGGCCTGGCCCTCGACGCCACGCTGGCGCTCCTGCCGCCGGTCGCCCCGCTCGCCGGCCGGATCGGCCTGCTGGTCGCGGGCGTCCTGCTCAACGGCCTCGCCACCGCGCTCTACCTCGGCGCCCGTCTCGGCCCCGGCCCGCGGGACGGGCTGATGACCGGCCTGGCCGCCCGCGGCCTGCCGCTCGGCCCGGCCCGCACCGCGATCGAGGTGACGGTGCTGGCCGTCGGCTGGCTGCTCGGCGGCGCCGTCGGCCCCGGCACCCTGCTCTACGCGATCGGCATCGGGCCGATCGTCGCCTGGTTCGTTCCCCGGCTCACCGCCCCGGCCCCCGTCCCGACAGGAGTGACCTCGCCATGCCCCGCCTGACCGTCGTCGTCGCCAGCACCCGCCCCGGCCGGGTCGGCCGCCGCATCGGTGACTGGTTCACCGCCGCCGCCGTCCGCCACGCCGGCTTCGACGAGGTACGCCTCCTCGACCTGGCCGAGGTCGACCTGCCCTTCCACGACGAGCCGCACCACCCGTCCGAGCGGGTCTACCTGCACGAGCACACCCGCGCCTGGAGCGCCGAGATCGACGCCGCGGACGCCTTCGTCCTGGTCATGCCGGAGTACAACTACGGCTTCAGCGCGCCGCTGAAGAACGCGATCGACTACCTCTATTACGAGTGGCAGCACAAGCCCGTGGGCTTCGTCAGCTACGGCATGACCTCCGGGGGCCTGCGCGCGGTGCAGATGATCAAGCAGGTGGTGACCACGCTGAACATGACCCCGGTCAACGACCAGGTGGTCGTCTTCCTGCGGCAGGCGCTGGACGAGGCGGGCGAGCTGCAACCCGACCCCGGCCGGGAGGAGGCCGCCGCGCTCATGCTGGATCAGCTCGCCCGGCTGGCCGCCGCGCTCGCGCCGCTGCGAACCGAGGTGGCGCGGTGAGCGCGGTGAGCGCCCGGCTCTGGGAACTGTTCGGTGAGCGCGGGCGCGGAGTGCTCGTCACGCTGCGCCGGGACGGCCGCCCCCAGCTGTCCAACCTCGACTACCTGGCCGAGCCGGGCCTGATCCGCTGCTCCACCACCGGCGACCGGGCCAAGGTGCGCAACCTGCGCCGCGACCCCCGGGCGAGCTTCCACGTGACCACCGCCGACGGCGGGGCGTACGCGGTCGCCGAGGGCACCGTGACGCTCACCCCGCCCGCTGCGGCCACCGACGACGCGACCGTCGACGAGCTGGTCGAGGTGTACCGGCGGATCCGCGGCGAGCACCCGGACTGGACCGACTACCGGGCCGCCATGGTGGCCGACGGGCGGGTGGTCCTGCGGCTCGCGGTGGAGCGGGTGTACGGCTGGCGGCCCTGACCGGGCCGGTCCACCGCCGCGCCCGTACCGGGGGTGACTAGGGTCTGAGCATGGTCGCAATCTCGTACGAGGACATCGTCAAGGTCCCGAAGGCGCTGCTGCACGATCACCTCGACGGCGGCCTGCGGCCCGCGACGATCGTCGAGCTGGCCGCCGAGGTCGGCCACGAACTGCCCACCACGGACCCGGCGGCGCTCGGCGTCTGGTTCACCGAGGCGGCGAACTCCGGATCGCTGGAGCGCTACCTGGAGACGTTCGCGCACACGGTGGCGGTCATGCAGACCCCTGCCGCGCTGCGCCGGGTGGCCCGCGAGTGCGCGCTGGACCTGGCCGCCGACGGCGTGGTCTACGCCGAGGTGCGGTTCGCGCCGGAGCAGCACCTGGAGCAGAACCTGACCCTGGACGAGGTGGTCGACGCGGTGGTCACCGGGTTCCGGGAGGGCAGCGCGCTGGCCGCCGAGGCGGGCACCCCGATCCGGATCGGCACGCTGCTCACCGCGATGCGGCACGCGGCCCGCTCGCAGGAGATCGCCGAGCTGGCCGTGCGGCACCGCGACACCGGGGTGGTCGGGTTCGACATCGCCGGCGCCGAGGCGGGCTTCCCGCCCACCCGGCACCTGGACGCGTTCGAGTACCTCCAGCGGGAGAACTTCCACTTCACCATCCACGCGGGTGAGGCGTTCGGCCTGCCGTCCATCTGGCAGGCGATCCAGTGGTGCGGCGCCGACCGGCTCGGCCACGGCGTCCGCATCGTCGACGACATCACCCCGGGCAACCCGCCGGTGCTGGGCCGGCTGGCCGCGTACGTGCGGGACAAGCGCATCCCGCTGGAGCTGTGCCCGTCGTCGAACGTGCAGACCGGCGCCGCGGCCTCGATCGCCGACCACCCGATCGGGCTGCTGCGTGACCTGCGGTTCCGGGTGACTGTGAACACCGACAACCGGCTGATGAGCGGCACCTCGATGTCGCGGGAGATGGCGCTGCTGGTGGAGGCCTTCGGCTACGGCTGGAAGGAACTCCAGTGGTTCACCATCAACGCGATGAAGAGCGCGTTCATCCCGTTCGACGAGCGGCTGCGGATCATCGACGAGGTGATCAAGCCGGCGTACGCCGAGCTGATCGGCTGATCACGACTGGCGGGGGTGGCCGGAGAGCAGTGCGGCCACCCCGCGCAGCACCTGCCCGGCCCGGGCCGCCTCGGCGCCCAGCCCGGTCTGCCGGCGCAGCACGGCCGGCTCGGCGCGCAGCAGCGCGACCCCGCGCCGGAGCAGCACCCGGGGCGCCTTGCGCTGCTCGGCGAGATCCCGGGCGAGGCGGCGCAGGAACGTCGCGCCGCGCGGGCGGCGCAGCGCGTACGCACCGGCGAGCAGGCCCAGTCGCCGGCACTCGGCCACGATCTCGGCCGCGAAGATCCCCTCGGCGACGAAGATTGGCGATCCGTCGACATCGAATGGCCGGGTGGCTACTCGACGGTCTGCGCCGATCGCATAAACCGGCACTTCGGCCTTGCCCTCACGAGCCAGTCGGGCGATTGTTTGCACCGCCGTGTCCGAATCCCAGGACAAGGGGGACTCCCAGTCCACCTGTCCGTTTCGACGCGGACACGTAGGGTCATCGCCGTCCTTGTAGAAGTCGTCCAGGCAGAGCACCGGAAGTCCGGTTCGCTGGGCTATGTATGACTTTCCGGACCCGGAGGGGCCGGCGAGCAGGACGACGCGGTGCGGGTGTTCCATTACCTTCAGTGACTCCGGCCAGACGGATTGCTATCAAATTGCATCAACATCTCATCACACCTCCGGTGAGGGACAACCTGGGCTTTCTCTTTGCGGAGCGGCGTGATGGAATCTCGGAGGTCCGACCCGCCGGGTCGGTCGCTCGGCGTTGCCCTCAGGGTGGCGCGGGGTGCGGTAATGCGAGGGCGGTGACGTGAGCAAACGGCCAACGACGGCGGGCTCCTTCCTGTCGCGGCTGCGCCGGCCGATGAGTCGGCTGCGCGACATGCCGATCTGGTCCAAGCTCGGTCTGATCATGATCGTGCCGACCATCGCCACGGTCGTGGTGGGCACCAGTGGTCTGGTCGACCACCTGGAGACGCTCAACAATGCCAACCGGGCGGGGGATCTGGCCAACCTGATCGGCTACTCGGGTGACCTGGTCGACACCGTGCAGGACGAGCGGGTCGGCGCCGTGCTCTTCCTCGGCGCGAAGGAGTTCCAGACCCGGGCGCAGTACCAGGAGGGTTACAACCGCGCCAACCAGCGGGTGGACCAGGCGAAGTCGCCGTACCTGCGGCAGCGTGGCGAGATCGACGACCTGCCCCGCAACTTCGTCGGGCTGCTCGACACGATCGACACCCAGCTGAAGGACCTTCCGGCGACCCGCAGCCAGGTGCTGAACGGCAAGCTGAAGATCAACGACGCCGACCAGGCGTACCGGCAGCTGATCGAGGACCTGCTGGCCATCCGCGACTCGGCCACCCAGCTCGCCGGCAACAACGACCTGAGCGACCGGATGCGCGCGGCGGCCGCCGTCGCCCGGCAGAAGGAATACCTGACCCAGCGCCGGGTCGTCGTCCACCAGGCGCTGACCCAGAACCAGTACACCGCCGCGCTGCGCGAGCAGTTCATCGCCAGCGGCACCGGCCAGTCGCAGTCGCTGGCGACCTTCCAGTCGGTCGCCACCGAGCCCGACAAGCTGTTCTACGAGCAGACCGTCTCCGGGCCCGACCTGCGCAAGGCCGACCGCTTCACGAGTTTCGTCTCGGGCAACAACAACGGCTCGATGGAGAACGCCCCGTTCGGGGCGGACCAGTGGGACCAGACCATGGTCGCCAACGCCAAGCTGATCCGGACCGTGGAGGCCCGGCTCGACGGCAACGTGGTCCGGCAGGCCGACGCGCTGCGCTCGGACACCCAGCGCCAGGTGTTCCTGGAGACCGGCCTGCTGCTCACCATGCTGCTGCTGGCCATCCTGTTCGCGTACCTGGTGGCCCGCTCGATGGCCCGGTCGCTGCGCGACCTGCGCCAGGGCGCCCTGGCGGTGGCCCAGTACGGGCTGCCACAGGCGGTCGCCCGTCTGCGCGACCCGCAGGTCACCGGCCAGCTCTCCCCTGTGCAACTGGCAAACCAGATCGCCGAGCCGCTGCCGGTGCGCAGCAAGGACGAGTTCGGCCAGGTGACCGAGGCGTTCAACGCCGTCCACCTGGAGGCCGTCCGGACCGCCGCCGAGCAGGCCGCCCTGCGGGCCTCGGTTGCGACCATGTTCGTCAACCTGGCCCGCCGCTCGCAGATCCTGGTCGACCGGCTGATCGGCCACCTCGACCGCCTGGAGCGCGGCGAGGAGGACCCGGACCGGCTGGCCGAGCTGTTCCAGCTCGACCACCTGGCCACCCGGATGCGCCGCAACGACGAGAACCTGCTGGTCCTCGCCGGTGCGGACTCCACCCGTGTGCAGCGCGAGCCCGCCGCACTGATCGACGTGCTGCGCGCCGCCCAGTCCGAGGTCGAGCACTACACCCGGATCGAGTTCGGCGTGATCGACCGGGACATCGAGGTCGCCGCCCACGCGGTCAACGACCTGGTGCACCTGGTCGCCGAGCTGTTCGACAACGCCACCGCCTTCTCCCCGCCGGACTCGCAGGTCATGGTGGAGGCCCGGCGGGTCGGCGACCGCGCCTCCCTCTACGTGGAGGACCGCGGCATCGGCATCAGCCCGGACCAGCTCCGCGACCTCAACGAGCGGCTGGCCACGCCGCCGCAGGTGGACGTCGCGGTCTCCCGGATGATGGGCCTGGTCGTGGTCGCGCGGCTGGCCGCCCGGCACGGCGTCCGGGTCGAGCTGCGGCCGGGTGCCGACCGGGGCACCGTCGCCGACGTGACGCTGCCGACCTCGGTCCTGGTGCCGCGCGCCCTGGCCGGCCGTGGCCTGCCCGGACCGGCCCTGCCGGCCGCGGGCCCGCAGCAGAACGGCCCGGCACCGGCCTTCGGCGCCCTGGCCGCCTTCGGCAACAACAACCCGCCGAGCCTGCCGCCGGCGCCCCACCCGGGCTCCTCGGGCAACCAGGTCACGCTCGGCGGACGCGCCTTCGACCCGGCGCCGCGCAACGGCTCGGGCACCCCGGCGAACGCCGGTGGCGGCCGTGCCATGCCGGCCTGGTCCGACCTGACCGGCGCCAGCCCGTCCGGCGGCGACGGCGGATTCGGCGGCCGGCCCAACGGCCAGTCGACGGACCCGCTGCCGCAGCGGCGCAACCCGGCCGACGGCGACCCGGGCAGCACCGGCCAGCAGCCGGCGATCCCGCGCCAACTGCCGAGCAGCCCGGAGGCGCGGCCCTACAGCCCGCCGCCGGTCTCCGCGCCGCCGGTCCCGCCGGTGTCGGCCCCGCCGCTGCCCCCGGTCTCCGGCGCGCCGGTCTCCGGCAACCCGCTGCCGTACCGCCCGGTCTCGGCCGCGCCGGTCTCCGGCGACCCGTTCTCGGGCCGCCCGGTCTCCGCGGCGCCGGTCTCCGGCGACCCGCTGCCGTACCGTCCGGTCTCGGCCGCGCCGGTCTCCGGGCACCCCGCGCCGGTGTCCGGGCAGCCCGCCGCCGGGTACCCGGCCTCCGCGCCGCCGGCGAACCAGCCGCAGGCACGTCCGATGCCCGCACCGGGTGTCAGCGCCCCGCCGGTCTGGCCGCCGGTCGCGCCGACCCCGGCTCCGGCGGCGCCGGAACGGCCCACCAGTGGCATGGACATGACCACCGAGCTACCCCGGGTGCCGCGCACGGAGATTCCGGCCACCCCGCAGCAGGCGGCCGGCCAGCCGTCCGCCGCTCCGGCCGCGAGCCGGCCGGCCGAGGCCCCGGCGGCGAACCGCCCGGCGGCACCGGTGGCACGCCCGGCCGCGCCGCAGCAGCAGGGCAACCGTCAGCGGTACGCGGACGAGACGATGGAGCTGCCGATCTTCCGGGAGCTGGAGTCGGCGTGGTTCCGCACCCGCCGGCCCGGACCCAACGAGGAGTCGGCAGCACCGGCCGCGACGACGAACGGCGGCGCCGCCACCCAGCAGTTCGCCAAGGTGGACACGGCCGGCCGGCCCGTGCCGCAGAAGACACCCGCAACGACAGGTAACACGCCGATGGCACACACTCCGACGGCCGGCGGAGCACCGCGTGACAACGGCGCGGCGAACGGGAACGCCCGTCCCGCGCACACCGGCGGGTTGCCCACCCGGCAGCCGACCGCGTCGCCGCAGTCCTCCTCCCCGTGGCAGACGGCGGCCGACGACGGCTGGCGTGCCGCGTCGGCGGCCACCGAGGTCCCGGTTGCGGAGACCACCCAGAAGGGCCTGCCGAAGCGGACGCCGATGGCGCAGCTCGTGCCCGGCAGCATCGAGAAGCCTTCCGCGTCGGTGCAGCGGCGTACTCCGGAGGGTGTTCGGGGCCTGCTCTCGGCCTACCATCGGGGCGTACAGCGCGGGCGTAACACCGACAGCAACACGACCGGCCCGGAGGGCACTCCGGGCGGGCAGCAGTCCTCGCAGTCTGGCTCAGGCCCGGTGGCCGGGAGCGGGCAGAAGGAGCAACAAGGATGACTACTACGCAGGATCTCGGATGGCTGCTCGCCAACTTCGCCGACCGGGTGCCCGGTGTGGCGCACGCGGTCGCGGTCTCGGCCGACGGCCTGCTTCTCGCCTCGTCCCGTGACCTTCCGCGGGACCGCGCCGACCAGCTCGCCGCGATCGCGTCCGGTCTGGTCAGCCTGACCCAGGGCGCGGCCCGCTGCTTCGAGGGCGGAGCGGTGTTGCAGACAGTCGTCGAGATGGACAACGGTTTCCTGTTCCTGATGTCCATCTCCGACGGCTCGTCGTTCGCTGTGCTGGCGGCGCGGAGCTGCGACGTGGGTCAGGTCGGGTACGAGATGGCCCTGCTCGTGGACCGGGTGGGCGATGCCCTGACGCCGCAGCCGCGTACGGCTGTGGGGATGATGGGCTGAATGACGCGCTGGCCGGTGGGTCAGGTGCGGGAACAACTACGACAGCGACGGATGCCACCGGGGCGAGCCGGTGCCGGGTACGAGGGAGGTGAGCGGCGAAATGGCGGATCGTGACGAGCCGACCGGAGCGTTGGTCCGGCCGTACGCCGTTACCCGCGGCCGTACCCGTCCCCGGCTCGACATCGCCCTGGAGGCACTCGTCGAGACGACGGTGCGCGGCCGAGCGGTTGCCACTGGCAATGGTGGCGGCCACGGTCGTGAACACCAGTACATCGCCGCGTTGTGTGACGGACGTGTGCAGTCGCTCGCCGAGATCGCGGCGCGGATGCAGCTTCCGCTCGGCGTGGCCCGGGTGCTCATCGCCGACATGGCGACGGACGGCCTGGTCGCGGTCCACGAGCCGACCATCTTGGACGACTCCGACGACGCGGTGGGCACTGAACTGCTGGAGAGGGTGCTGAGTGGACTTCGCAGGCTCTGACATGTCGCACCGGCCGCCGGCCCCGAGCGGCCGAGTGACGTCGGCGAAGATCGTTATCGCCGGTGGGTTCGGCGTCGGCAAGACGACGCTGGTCGGCTCGGTCTCCGAGATCACGCCGCTGACCACCGAGGCGATCATGACCTCCGCCGGTGTCGGCGTCGACGACACCCGGCAGGTGCCGGGTAAGACGACGACCACGGTGGCGATGGACTTCGGTCGTATCTCGATCGACCGGGATCTGATCCTGTACCTGTTCGGTACTCCGGGTCAGACGCGGTTCTGGTTCATGTGGGACGAGTTGGTCCGGGGTGCGATCGGCGCGGTGGTGCTGGTCGACACCCGCCGGCTCGCCGACTGCTTCGCCGCGATCGACTTCTTCGAGCACCGGCGGTTGCCGTACCTGATCGCCATCAACTGCTTCGACGGCATGCAGTACCACGATCCGCAGGACGTCCGGGACGCGCTGGCGATCTCCCGCGACGTGCCGGTGGTGCCGTGCGACGCCCGGAACCGGGAGTCCACGAAGCACGTGCTGATCTCGCTGGTCGAGTACGTGCTCACCATGCGGCGCTCGCGGGCCGTCGCGCCCGCCTGACCGACGCGCGGAAGCGCCCGGCGGCCTCAGGGCCACCGGGCGCTTCCTGCCGTCTGGGGGCGGACACGGTACGCGATCACCCGGTGACCCTCCAGGCGGGACGGTCACCGGGCGACGGGTGAGGTCAGGCGTACCGGGTCCAGTTGCCCCGGAACACCTGGTACACGGCGAGCGAGTCGGGCTCCATGCCGCCGTGCCGGTCGGCGCGGAACGCGTATCCGCCGGCGATGCCCTCGACGGTCTGCGCCTGGAGGAGCGCCCGCAGCCGGCCCCGGTCCAGGCTCGTCGCCATCCGCGCCGACGTGGCGAGGAGCTGGAGCGCGTCCGAGGCGTACGGGGCGAAGTCCGGGCTGACGCCGTGCCGCTGCGTGTAGCGGTTGACGAAGTCCCGGCGGGCCAGCTGCGCCGTCGTGGTGGCGGTGGCGGCGGAGACGTCCAGGCAGGCCGGGTGCACCGCGTACGCGCCCTCCACGGCGGCGGCGTTCGCGCCCTGCACGGTGTCGTCGGCGACCGCGCCGGCGTCGAAGAAGATCGGGCCGCGGTGGCCGGCGGCGCGCAGTTCCCGTGCCGCGACACCGGAGTCGGGTGCGGTAGCCCAGACCACCACGCCGTCCCGCTGGCTGCCGGCGACGCGCTCGGCGGCGGTACGGAAGCGCCGGCCGGTCGCCGGAAGGCGTACCGTGCGGGCCAGGTCGGTGCTGCTGTCGGCGAGCGCCTCCCGCATCGCCCGCACACCCGAGTCGCCGTGCATCCCGTCGGCGGCGAGCACCGACACCCGCCGGATCTTCTTGGACTCGAACAGCTCCACCAGGCGACGTGCCATGTCGACGGCGTCCGGGGTGAGCTTGTAGGTGAACGTGCGCTCGTCCAGCGGCAGCGCGATGCGGTCACCGTAGCCGAGGGACAGGAAGGGCGTCTTGACCCGCTGGGCGGCCGCCGCGAGGGCCACCGAGGTCTCGCCGAGCACGCCGCCGATCAGCGCCTGGGCGCCGGCCCGGGTGAACTCGGCGGCGTGGCGGGCGGCGACCTCGGGATTGCTGCCGTTGTCCAGGATCTGGAGCCGGACCGACCGGACCAGGTTCCCGACCGGCAGGCCGGTGCGGTTGAGCGAGTCGGCGGTGAGCTGAAGGGCCTGCCGCTGGGCGACGCCGAGCAGCGACCCGGCGCCGGTCAGTTCCAGGCTCGCGCCGACGATCAGGTCCTGGTCGCTCGGCGCGCTGCTGGACGGGCCGTCGTCCGGCCGCTGGCCCTGCGGCGCGCACCCGGCGAGCAGCAGGCTCCCGGCAGCGGCGGCGAGGACGCCCCGCCGGGTGAGCACAGTGGAGTCGAACGCCGGTGTCGCCAATGGAATCGCCTTCCCACCCCGGCGAACAGGCGCCGCCGCTGGTCCGCCGGGTATGTTCCCGGCCGGTCCAGCCCAGCGTCAAATCGTCCCGGTGTGGGATGGAACACCCCGGCGGGCCCGGTCAGGAGCGGTAGCCCGCCGAGCGGTACTCGTACTCCCGGTCGTCGTCGCGGTCGCCGGTGTCGCGGGTGAAGTCCCAGCCACCGGCCGCCTCACGGCCCGGACGGCCGCCCACGGCGAAGCCGCCGATCTCCTGGCCGCGCCGCCAGCCCCGGAAGTATCCGGTGGTGTTCTCGGCGAGGCTCGCCGCGTTCCGGACGATCCGCAGAGGACGCTCCTCGCGCAGCGGGGAGCCCGGGACCAGGTTGGCCTGCGGCACGCGCTTCGGCAGCCCGGCCTTGGTCTCCGCGCCGACGGCCGGGCGGGCCGCCTGCTCGGCCGCCTGCCAGCCGGTGTCGGCGGTGGTCGACCACTCCAGGTCGGCCTCGTCGCCGTGGCCGACGAACCAGGCGGACTTGGCCTGCGCGAAGATCAGCAGGTCGCCGTCACCCTCGTCGGAGACCGGCGGCGGCCGGTGCTCCTTCGGGGCGGGACGCCGCTCGGGCGCGGCGGGCAGCGGTACGCGGCCCGGGTCGCCCTGGTCGACGAGACGCAGCGGGGGCGTCTCCAGGCCGGGGTCGGCCGGCCGGCCCATCTCGTCGCGCAGCGCGCGGTCGGCGAGCGGCGGCGGCTCCACCAGCCGCAGCATCGGCGGCTCCTGCGGCAGGTCGTCGGCGAGCCACGGCGGCGTGACCCGGCCCGGGTCGCTCGGCGCGTCCACGCCCCGCCCGTACGGGTAGGTGGTGCCCTCCCGCTCCCGGGCGGTGTCGTCCTCGGTGTTCACCAGCGGCCAGTTCGCCCGGGAGCCCGGCGGCGCTTCCGGCGCGGGCGGGCGCGGGGCCGGCACCGGGATGCTCAGGTCGGTGGCGCTGAATCCACCGGTGGGCGGTTCCTGGTGCGGGTTCTGGTTGGTCTTCGGCCGGGGCGGGATGACTGTGCGCTGCCGCTCGGCCCGCGCCTTGTTGATGGCCGCGGTGGTGAGCGTCGGGCGGAACGGCTCGCCGGCCTCGGCCGGCGGCACGGCGCCGCGCGGGGACGGGGCGATCGGCGTGATCCCGGGTGGCGGCGGAGGCGGCGCGGAGACCGGCCGGTTGGTGGGGCCGTCCACCCGCGACGGCAGCGGCGCGCCGGTCGGCTCGGGCCGCGCCGGGGGAGCCGAGGACGGCCGGCCCAGTGCTGCTGCCGGAGCGACGGGCGTGACCGGCGCCGGGGCGACCGGCGGCGGCGTGACGGGCGCCGGCGCGACGGGTGGCGGGCCGAGCGGCCGGGGCGTCGTCGTGGCGGCCGGACCGGACACCGGCTCCGGACGGCTGCGCCGCCCGCCGGGGAGCGGCTCGGGACGACCGCGACGGCCGGCCGGCTCGGGTGCCCCGGCCGGCTCGGGACGACCGCGGTGGGGCTCGGCGATCGGGTCCGGCTGGATGGAGCGCACCGGACGCAGGTCGGCCGCGGGCGTCGAGGCCAGCTCGTCGACCTGCTCGCCCCGTCGGGCGGCGGCCCGGCGGCCGGTCGCGGGAGTGGGAGCGGTGCGTTCGGCGAGCGCGCCGACGAGCGCGTCGCAGCCGGCGTCACAGGTGCGGACGGAGGCGACGGCCTGGCGTACGGTCTCGGCGACGGCCGCGGTGAGCGTGCGGTTGACGGTGGCCCGCCGGGGCGTCTCGGAGATGGCGACACGCAGCGCGGTCACCGCGTCGGAGACGGCGTCGGCGTCGGCCACGCCCTCGCCGGCCAGCTGCGCGACGACCGCGTCGGCGGCCAGCGCGCCGTCCCGGCCACCACGGCCCGCGGGGCCGGTGAGCATCCCCGGCTCGGGCAGCGCGTCGAGGACCGCCAGGGCGACCCGGTCGGCAGGATCCGGGTAGGCCCGCAGCGCGGCCGGGTAGAGCTCGCGGAGCACCTCGCGCAGTGTCACGGCGGCGGAGTGACGGCCACTCGCCAGCGCCGCGTGCGCGGCCAGGACCTGCGTGTATCCGGCGAGTTCGCGCGGCGCCGGGAGGGTCACCGCGGAGAGCGCGCCGGCCTGGAGCGCACGGGCCAGCCCGACCGCCCGGCGCTCGGCGGGCGGGGACTGCATCTCCTCCAGGGAGTCGTCGTCGGCGAAGCGCTCGGCGAAGTCGTCGACCGAGTCGTCGTCCGCGATCGCCAGCGGGCGGCCGGCGGCGCTCAGCAGCGAGGTGACGATGTGGTCGTCGCTGTCCGCGGCGATGGCCGCGCCGCTCGGACCGCCGGACCGTTCCACCAGCAGCGCGACCAGCCGGGCGTAACCGGCGGGATCGTCACCGATCTCGCAGACGTGCAGCAGACGGCCTGCGTCGTCGACCACAGCGGACGTCAGCGTCGTTCCGGCCGAAGCCGTTCGGTCGGCCGGATCTGCCGAGGCCAGACCGCAGTACACGCGCACGAGCGCCACGGCGTCGTCCTCCTCCCGGGACACAGGTCTTGCTCTGCCAGAGACTGATGCTCCCCGCTCCGGGTCAGTCGCGCCAGTCCACAACCGCAGAGATCTTGCCGACAATGGTGCGCCAACCCAAACTTGCGGTTTGTGCCCCGATTTTCTTCAGCCGCCGACGACCCAGGAAACCACCGACGCCACCGTTGACGGAAGCGCGCAGCGCCTCGTCCAGGTCGTCCAGGCTGGAGCCCGCCGAGAGCATGTCCAGCACGGCGGGTAGCCGCAGGGCGTACGCCAGGTCACGGGCGATCTCACCGGCTTCGATGAGCAGCTCGTGGTCCCACGCGTCGTGGCCGCCGCGCAGGTTCTCCACCACCAGGTCGAGCTCGTACGTGTCCTCGTCCAGCGGGGCGATGTCGGCCGGCTCCAGCCGTTCGGACAGTTCATTCCAACTGTCCAGCTGGGACAGGTCGTTGGGCGCACCGGAACGGATGAAAGTGACCAATGACTCCGGCGTCTTGAACAGCAGGAGCCGGCCCTTGTGGGTGAGGAAGACCGGCACCTCCTCGTCGCCCGCCTCGTCCTCGTCCTCGTCGTCCTCGGCGTCGTCCTCGTCGGCCTCGGCCTTCTCGTCGTCCGAGGCGTCGGCCTTGCCCTTGCGGCGGGACTTGGCGTCCTTCTCCTCGTCCTCGTCGTCCTCCTCGGCGGAGAGGGCGGCGAACTCCTCGTCGAGGATCACCACCTCCTCGTCCTCCTCGGTCTCGACGACCTGACGGCGGGCCAGGAACGGGTCGTCCTGGTCGCGCTCGGCGACGTCGGTCGGGGTCAGCTCGCGCGCCTGCCGGTACGCCCGCAGCGTGAAGCCGGTGCCGGCGGGCAGGGCGATCTCCACCGGGTCGATCCGCACCTCGTCCCAGAGCGCGCGGTTGGCCGGCGGGCGGTCCTCCTCGACCTCGTCGGCCGCGGCGGCGGCGTCGGTGTCGTCGAGCTCGGGCTCGTCGGCGTCGGGCCGTTGGGGCGACTGGCGGGCCACGCTGACCTCCGTGTGCGTTCGGGTTGCCCACCCGACGGCGTCGCGCCGCCGAGTGACTCTGCGCACATACCCTAGTGGGCGACGGTTCCGACCGGGAGTCGCACCCCTTGGCGTCGCGGCGGCGCGACAAGTAGCGTTGCTACGCATGAAGGCGCAGGCGCTGCACGGACACCTGGACGCGCTGCTGCTCGCCGTGCTGGAACGGGGCGCGCTGCACGGCTACGCGATCATCGAGGCGTTGCGTGCCCGCAGCGGCGGCACGCTGGATCTGCCCACCGGCACCATCTATCCGGCTCTGCGCCGGCTGGAGCGGGCCGGGCTGGTGGCGAGCACCTGGAGCACTGTGAACGGCCGGGAGCGCCGCACCTACGAGCTGACCGATGCCGGCGGCCGGGCGCTGGCGGGGGAGCGGGCCGGCTGGCGCGAGTTCAGCGCCACCGTCGGACGGTTCCTCGGCGCGGACGAGCCACCCACCGCACCGGCCTGACCGCGGCGGCAGCCCGGCCCGCCGAGCGGGCAGCCGGACGCCCGAGCAGCGAGCCCGAGGGGCGGCCGCTCAGCCGGCCAGCCGGCGGTCGGCGAGCACCCAGCAGCGGGCCGCCCGGGCCAGCGCGAACCATGCCGCCGAGACCACCACCATCCCGATGACCAGGGGCGGCCAGGTGAGCGCGGCGTCCCACAGCCCGATCGACCAGCCGAACAGCGCGCCACCGGCGACCGCGCCGAGCAGCAGGCTGCCGGTCAGACCGAAACCGATCAGCCGCGCCGGGCGGACGAGCCGCGGTGAACCCCACCGGGCGACCAGCGGACCGACCAGCAGCGCGACCAGCGCCAGCGCGGCGACCACACCCCAGATGCCGTTCAGCGCGGCGGAGAGCAGCAGGTAGCTCTGTGGCGGGGGCGGACCGTCGCTCCAGCTCGACCCCTGCCAGGTCAGGTCACCGGCGGCGATGAGCACCACCGCCACCACGAGCGTGCGCAGCGCCAGCCCGCGCAGCGCGCCGACCGCCAGCTCGGCCTGGAAACCCGGCACGAGCTGGGCGTCGCTGCCGAACTCGGCGACCGCCCGCCGCTGCGCCTCCGCCCGCGGCAGGCCCCCTTCCCGGTACGCCTCGACGGCGTCCTCCAGCGCGTGCCGCGCCTCGGTCAGCAGGTCGGCCTTGAGCCGGTTCGGTCCGTGCAACCGCGTGGACAACTCGTGCAGCCGGCGGTCGACCACTGCCTCCTCATGCACCCGCATGCGGGTAAGCCTGCCACCGGCGGGCGACACCCGCGTCAGGGAAAACCCCGATCGGCCGGGCGTCAGGGCGTGATCGCCAGGTAGCCGCGCTCGGCCGCCTCCTGGCGCAGCCACTGCTCCCGGTACCAGCCGGGGCGCGCCACCAGCTCGTCGTGCCGGCCGCGCTGCACCATCCGGCCGCCTTCGAGCACCACGATCTCGTCGAACCCGGCGAGGCCGCTGAGCCGGTGGCTGATCAGCAGCACCGAGTGCCCGGCCGGGGTGGCGGCGAGCGTGGAGTCCAGCACCGCGTCGGCGGCCGCCGGGTCGAGCCCCTCGGTCGGCTCGTCGAGCACCAGCACCGGTGGGGCGGCCAGCAGCGCGCGGGCCAGCGCGAGCCGCTGCCGCTGCCCGCCGGAGAGCTGCCCGCCCTGCTCGCCGACCACCGTGTCCCAGCCGTCTGGCTGTTCGCGTACCCAGTCGAGCAGTCCGGCCGCCCGGGTCGCGGCGGTCAGGTCCGCCTCGGTGGCGTCCGGCCGGCCGAGGAGCAGGTTCTCCTTGACCGTGGCGTGGAAGACGTACGCCTCGGCGAGCAGGCCGCCGACCACCCGGGGCAGGTGCTCGGCCGGGATCTCGGACACCGGCACGCCGCCGGCGGTGACGCGGCCGGTGTCGGGGCGTACCGCGCCGGTGAGCACCGCGGCGAGCGTGCTCTTGCCGGCGCCGCTCGGCCCGACCACCGCCACCCGTCGGCCGGCCGGCAGGTCGAGGTCGAACCCGGCCAGGGCGGGGGCGGCGCCGGCCCGGTAGCGGACCGTCACGTCGGCGAACCGCACGTCGTGGCCGTCGACAGTGGGCTCCGGCGCGTCCGGTGGGGTCGCCGGGCCGGGCTCGGTGAGCAGGTCGGCGACCCGGGCCAGCCCGGCCCGCAGCTGGGTGCGCTGGCGGGCCGCAGCGACGAGCGCGAGCGCCACCTCCACGGCGGCGAGCGAGCCGACCGCGAGGACGCCGACGAGCACGCCGCCGACCTCGGCGCGCAGCGCCACGACCACCACGGCGGCGGCGGTGAGACCAGCCACGAGGACGCCGAGCGCGTCCACCGCGAAGCCGGTCGCGGCGAGCCGGCGTTCCAGCCGGGCCAGCCGTCCGGCCCGCTCGTCGGCGGCGGCGAGCGCGGCGCCTGTCGCCCCGAACGCGGCCAGGTCGGCGGCGCCGTGGGTGAGGTCGACCGCGTCCACGGCGAGCGCGCCCCGCAGCGGGGCCACCTCGTCGGCGGCGCGGCGGGTGATCCGGGCGGCGAGCGCGGGGAGCGCCACGCCCGCCACGAGCAGGCCGAGCGCGAGCACACCGGCGGCCGGTGGCGAGATCAGCGCGGCGACGCCGACCGCGAGCACGCTGACCAGCGCCGCCGCCGCACCCGGTACGAGGACGCGCAGGAGCAGATCCTGGGCCGCCTCCACGTCCGACACCAGTCGGCTCAGCGCGTCCCCGGTACGGCGGCCGGTCTCCCGGCGGGCGGCGAGCGTGGCGAAGACGCGCGCCCGCACGTCGGTGATCATGCGGAGGACGGCGTCGTGCCCGGCGAGCCGTTCGGTGTACCGGAACACGCCCCGGCTGACCGCCAGTGCCCGGACCGCGACGATCGCCACCGTCAGCCGGTCCAGCGGCGGACGGCCGGCGGCGCTCATCAGCAGCCAGGTGGCGGTGGCCATCAGCGCCAAGCCGGCGAACTCGGTGGCGGCGGCGAGCAGCCCGGCGCCGAGCAGCCGGCTCAGGTACGGCCGGGCCAGGCGCAGCACCGCACGTTCCGCGCCGGGCCGGGCGGGCGCGGGCGGTTCCGGCGAGCCGGAGGGCGGCACCGGAACCGCTGTCGGCCCGGCCGGCTCGCGGCCCACAGGCGTCACGCCGTCGGCGGCGGTCACCGGGTCACCACCGGGCGGGTGGGGTGGACGGGGATCATCGCGGCACCGCCGGTCCGGTGGCGGTCGGGTGCAGTTCGGTGACCCGGCCGTCCTCGACGCGCAGGATCCGGTCGGCGTCGGCGAGCAGCGCGGGCCGGTGCGCGACGAGCAGCGCGGTACGTCCGGCGACCAGCCGCCGGGTCGCGTCCAGCACGACCGCCTCGCTGGCGCTGTCCAGCCGCGCTGTCGGCTCGTCGAGCAGCACGATCGGCGCGTCCCGCAGGAACGCACGAGCCAGGGCGACACGCTGCCGCTGACCGCTGGACAGGCCGTGGCCGCGCTCGCCGAGGCGGGTGTCCAGCCCGTCGGGCAGGGCGCCTACCACCTCGTCGAGCGCGGCGTCGGTGACCGCCGCGGCGAGCGCGGCATCGGAGGTGTCCGGCGCGCCGAGGCGGATGTTGTCGGCGAGCGACCCGGCGAACAGGTGCGCCCGCTGCGGCACCCAGGCCAGTTCGCGCCGCCAGGCGTCGAGGTCGACGCCGGCCAGGTCCACCCCGTCGACCGTGACCCGGCCCGAGGTCGGTGCGACGAAGCCGAGCAGCAGGTTGAGCAGCGTGCTCTTGCCCGCGCCGCTGGGCCCGATGATCGCCACCCGGTCGCCGGGCCGGACGGTCAGCGTGACGTCGCGCAGCGCTGTGGTCCGGTCGTACGCGACCGTTACGCCCTCGAAGCGGATCTCACCACGGCCGCGCGGCGCCGGACGGCGCGGCTCGGCGGTGGCGGGCTCGGCGGTGGCGGAGAGCGTGAGCGCCTCGTCCAGCGCGGTGAGTCCTTCCATGCTGGCGTGGAACCGGCTGCCCGCGGCCCGCAGCGGCAGGTACGCCTCCGGGGTGAGCAGCAGCACCAGCAGCGCGGTGGAGAGCGTGAGGCCGCCGCCGAGCAGCCGGATGCCGACCGGCACCGCGACCAGCGCGACGGAGAGCGTGGCGACCAGTTCCAGCACCAGCGCGGACAGGAACGCGATCCGCAGCGTCTTCATGGTGGCCTGGCGGTGGCCGTCGGCCATCCGGCGTACCACGTCGACCTGCCCCCGGGACCGGCCGAACGCGCGCAGCGTGGGCAGCCCGGCCACCATGTCGAGGAAGTGCCCGCCGAGCAGCGACAGCCGCCGCCACTGCCGTTCGGTGGCGGCCTGCGCCTGCCAGCCGAGCAGCGCGCCGAAGATCGGGATGAGCGGGATGGTGAGCGCGATGATCAGCGCCGAGCTCCAGTCGGCGAACACGATGCGGGCCAGCACCGCCACCGGCACCGTGACGCTCAGCACGAGCTGCGGCAGGTAGCCGGTGAAGTAAGGGTCGAGCGCGTCCAGGCCGCGCCCGGCCAGCGTGGCGAGCTGCCCGGCCCGCTGTCCGGCGACCCAGGTGGGGCCGTGCCGGCCGACCGCGCCGAGCAGGTCGGCGCGCAGCGCCGCCTTCACCGTGGCGGCGGCCCGCGCCGCCACAGTGCCCTGCGCCCAGCTCACCAGCGCCCGCCCGGCGACAGCGGCCACGAACCCGGCGAGCGCCGGCCGGTGCAGCCGCCCGTCGAACGCCGTCGCCAGCAGTGTCGCCAGCGCGGTGGCCTGGGCGATCACCAGCAGCGCGGTGAGCCCGCCCAGCACCGCGAGCACGGCGAGGTCGCGCCGGGCCGCGGGGACCCGACGCAGCAGACGCGGGTCGAACGGGCGGCGGTTCACCAGTACACCGGTGCCCTGCCGTCGATCCGTCCCCGGAAAACCCACCAGCACATCGCCTGAAAGCCTAGTAGGGCCGGCAGGAGCGGTAACGCGAGCCATCCCAACAGCGCCAGCGTCGAGCGGCCGGCGGCCGCCTCGGCCACCGTCAGCGACGCCGCCGGGTCGGCAGTGGAGACCAGGATCCGGGGCCAGAGCGCGGCCCCGACCAGCGGCGCCGGAAGCGCCAGCGCCGTCGCGGTCGCCGCGAAGGCCACCCCGGCCCGGCCCCGCCGCAGCGCCGCGCGGGCCGCCAGCAGCGCCGCCACGAGCGCCAACGGCAGGAGTACGGCGACAGCCGGGCGCGCCACAGCGGCGCGTACCCGATCGGAGAGCACACCCAGGACGGTGGCCGCGCCGACCGCGACGAGTGCGGCGGGCACCAGGCCGCTCGCCAGCCGGGCGAGCGCCGGGGCCTCGGCGGCGGGTAGCCGGAGCGTGAGGAACGTCGCACCGTGCACCGCCACCAGCGCGAGCAGCGCCAGCCCGGCGGCGGCGACGAACGGGGTGGCGAGATGACCGACACCGACCACGTGGCCGTCGGCGCTCAACGGCACGCCCTGGAGCAGCCCGGCGAGCACCGCGCCCCAGCCCAGCGCGGCGAGCAGGCAGCCGACCACCACCACCCGGTCCCAGCGGGCGCGGGCAGCGGCGGAGGCCGGGCGGCTGCGCAACTGCACCCCGGCGGTCACCAGCACCACACCCGCCAGCGCGGCGAGCACGGCCGGGTAGAAGCCGGAGAGCAGTTCGCCCTCCAGCCTGGGGAACGCGCCGAACAGGATGCCGACGGCGGCGACCAGCCAGACCTCGTTGCCGAGGAAGAACGGCCCGAGCGCGGTGAGCGTAACCCGGTTGCCCGGCGCCGGGCCACGTCGGGCCAGCAGCAGGCCGACGCCGTAGTCGTAGCCGCCGAGCACGAGGTAGGTGGCGAAGAAGAGGCCGAGCAGGGCGTACCAGGCGAGTTCCACGGCGGGCTCCCTCAGACGAACACGGGCTGGTGGTGGGCGTCGCTGTCGGGCGCGGGCGGGCGGCCGAGCGCGGGGTCCTGCGCTCCACGGGCCGCGTGCCGGGCCAGCAGCACCCAGTTGGTCACCGCGAGCGCGCCGAGCAGCAGGCTGAATCCGATCAGCGAGGTGAGCATCAGCCCCGGTGAGACCGGCGAGACGGCCTGCGCCGTGGGCAGCAGCCCGTACGCGGCCCAGGGCTGGCGGCCGACCTCGCGGGCGATCCAGCCGAGCAGCATCGCCACGAAGGGCAGCGGCAGGCCGAGCAGGATCAGCCAGAGCGGCGCCTTCAACCTGATGATCCAGTCGCGCCAGAGCAGCGGCAGCAGGAGCCAGAGCGCGCCGAGCGTGAAGCCGATCAGGATCATGAAGCCGAGGCCGACGTTGGAGAGCACAGGTGGTTCCCAGTCGCCCGGGCCGAAGCGCGCGGTCCAGTCGGCGACGAGCGCGTCCCGCTCCGGCCCGCCGCCGAACTTGGTCGGCTGGAGCTGCCCGACCGGGCCGAACTGGGCGAAGCCGAAGCCCTGGAGCATGCTGACCGCCAGGGCCGCGGTGACCAGGCCGAGCCGCAGCGAAGTGCGGAACAGCGCGTAGTCGGGGGTACGCCGCAGCAGGTGCCACGCGCTCACCGCGGCCATCAGCAGCCCGCCGGTGACCAGGCTCGCCGAGATCACGTGACCGAACGCCATGCCGAACGTGGGGTTGGTGAGCAGCGCGCCGAAGTCGGTGAGGTGGGCGATGCCGTCGCGGACCTCGTACCCGACCGGGTTCTGCAGCCAGGCGTTCGCCACCATGATCCAGAAGGCCGAGGCGTACGCGGTGATCGCCACGCCCCAGAGCAGCGCCAGGTGCACGCCGCGCCGCAGCCGGTGCCACCCGAAGATCCACATGCCGAGGAACGTGGACTCCAGGAAGAACGCCACCAGCGTCTCGATGGCCAGCGGCGCGCCGAAGACGTTCCCGACGTAGCGCGACAGCCCGCTCCAGTTCAGGCCGAACTGAAACTCCATGACGATGCCGGTGGCGATGCCGAGCACGTAGTTGATCACGTAGAGCTGGCCCCAGAACCGGGTCAGCCGCTCGTACACCGGCTTGCCGGTCAGGTAGCCGGCCGTCTGCAACCCGACCAGGAGCGTGACCAGGCCGAGCGTGACCGCCACGAACAGGAAATGGATCGAGGTGGTGGTGGCGAACTGGAGGCGGGCGAGGAGCAGTGGGTCCACTGTCGTCCTCCCATGGGTTGGCTCTCTTGTCGTAGCCAACCTACACGTAGCCTCACTACCTATAGGGGCGCGCGAACCCGGAGAAGTCCCGTAGGGGGCGACGTCAGCTCAGGAACAGGGCGAACGGCAGGGAGACGAGCGTGCCCGCGACAGCCAGCGCCATCGCGCCGAGCACCCGCGGCGGGCGGTCCGCGACGAGCAGCCGCTGCACGCGTACGTCGAGGTCGCGGTCGCCGAGTCCGAGCGTGCCGGCCGGCTGCACCCGGTGCTCGGCGGCGGCGAACCGGCGCAGCGCACCGGCCAGCGGCGCGTCCGCGTGCAGCTCCCGGGCCTTGTCGTCGGCACGCATCTCGACCAGCAGCGCCACCCGCGCGTGCGCGTCCCGCACCCACCGGAACCAGGGCAGCGCCCGGCACAGCGCGGTGAACGGCAGCAGCACCAGATCGTGCCGCTCCTGCGCGTGCGCCCGCTCGTGGGTGAGCACCGCCGCCAGTTCGGCCGGGTCGAGCAGGTCGAGCGTGCCTGCGCTCACCACCACCCGGGGACGCACCCCGGGCAGGCAGTACGCCGCCGCGCTCGGGTGGTCGAGCACCAGCGCGCCGGGCACCGTCGGGTCACGCCGGGCCACCAGGTGCAGCAGCTCCCGGTGCCGGCGCTGCGCGCGGACCGCGCCGTGCAGGCTGCGGACCGTCGTGGTGAGCAGCACCGCGCCGATGCCGAGACCGACGCCGACCAGGCTGAGGTGCACCGCGCCCACACCGGCCGGCAGAGTGCCGTGGGCCAGGTCGTCGGCCAGGGCCACCAGCGCGTGCCCGGTCGCCCGGTCGTACGCGTCGAGCCCCAGCGCCATCGGCAGCCCCATGGCGGACAGGCCGAGCGCCAGCCCGACCGCCTGCCAGCAGATGATCGCCACCCGGGGTGCCCGCCAGGTCCAGCGCGCGGCGGCGAGGACCTGCGCGGTCAGCCAGCAGGCCAGGATGATCGCGGCGAAGTGCAGGGCGTACGCCACGGCAGCCGCCCTACCGGTCCGTCGCCTCGTCGAGCGCCGGCCGGCCGGGCCGGGGGTTCTCGACCCGGCCGGCCGGTCCGTCCTCGACAGTCGCCCCGGCCTCGGCGCCGAGCGCGGCCCCGGCCCCGGCCTCGGCGCCGAGCGCGGCGCGGAGCACGTCCGCCTCCGTGCCGGTCACCGAGCGGGCGAAGCGCACGAGCGCGGCGTCCCGGCTGCCGCCGAGGTCGAGGGCTTCGAGCATGAGCTGGGCGATGTGCGCCTCGCGGGTGGCGGCCGGACGGTAACGCCAGGCGCGGCCCTCCCGCTCGCGCTGCACCATGCCCTTGCCGGCGAGCCGGTCGAGCACGGTCATCACAGTGGTGTAGGCGAGTTCCCGGCCGTCCAGGGCGTCGGCGACCTCGCGCACGGTCACCCCGTCCGACGAGGCGGGCGCCGCGTCCCACAGCACGTCCATCACCGCACGCTCAAGGTCCCCCAGCCGAGTCACCCGTCAATCCTACTCCCGGTAGTAGATCCCTTCCGTCGCCCCGTTCCCCGCTCCCCGCTCCCGAAGATCAACACCAGCTCGGGGAAGTGGTGCCGTCCTGCGTCGGTCCATGCAGTCACTTCGGCGTACTGGTGTCGATCTTGCTGACGGGGAGTCCGGGCCGCTTCCCGGCAAACCGGTGCCGACCATGCCGCGGTCGTGTGGGCGCCCGTCGGCAAGATCCACGCCAGTTCGGGGAAGTGGTGCCGTCCTGGGCCGGTTGATGCAGCCACTTCGGCGTACGGGTGTTGATCTTGGTCTTTCTGTATGGGTGCTCCGGGTGGGATCAACGCGGCTCGGGGAGGTGGCGCCGTCTCGGGCTGGTCGATGTGGCCACTTCGCGGAGCTGGTGTTGATCTTGCTGGCTTCGGGCGGCATCGGGGCCTTGTCCAGGCCACTCCGGGGTCTGGTGTTGATCCTGCTGATCCGGGCGGGCACCGCAGGCAAGATCCACGCCAGTTCGGGAAGGTGGCGCTGTCCCGGGCGGGTTGATGCAGCCACCTCGCCGTGCTGGTGCTGATCTTGAAGTCCGGGGTGAGGGTGCGTGGACAAGATCCACGCTGGTTCGGGGAGGTGGCGGTATTCGAGGCGGGTGGATGCGGCCACTTCGCGGAGCTGGTGTTGATCTTGCTGGCCGAGGGGGCAGGTTGGAGCAAGGTCGGCACCGGCTCGGGGAGGTGGTGTTGTCCGGGGGTGGCTGATGTGGCCACTTCGGGGGAATGGCGTCGATCTTGGTGGGGGCGCCTGGTGAGATCGACACCGGCTCGGGGAGATGGGTGGAAGGGGAAGTGGCGGCAACCCGGCTGGGGGTGTGCCGCCACTTCGGGCCGGACTGGGCTGCGCCGGTCAGACGCCCTTCGGGTGCCAGACCGTCTTGGTCTCCAGCAACGTGGTCATCCGGGTGATGCCGGGATCGGCGTACCAGTCGTGGTCGGCCGGGGACGGCCGGAGCACCCGCTTGAGGTTCTCCGCGGCCTTGATCTCCAGGTCGGCCGCCAGCTCGGCGTCGGCGACGCCGGTCAGGTCGATCGCGTTGACGTCCATGTGCGCGGCGAGCGTCGGCACGGTCTCGGTCAGCCGGCCGGTGAGGATGTTGACCACCCCGCCGGGCAGGTCGGAGGTGGCGAGCACCTCGGCCAGCGTCACCGCCGCCAGCGGCGCCACCGGGGAGGCGGCCACCACCACCGTGTTGCCGGTGACGATGGCCGGGGCGATCACGCTCACCAGGCCGAGCAGCGCGGGCTCCTCGGGTGCCACCACGGCCACCACGCCGGTGGGCTCCGGCGCGGACAGGTTGAAGTACGGGCCGGCCACCGGATTCGCCCCGCCGTACACCTGGGCCAGCTTGTCGGACCAACCGGCGTACCAGACCCAGCGGTCGATCGCCGCGTCCACCTCGTCGGCCGGGACGCCCAGGGCGACGAACTGCTCGCGCCGGCCCTCCAGCATCTCGGCGACCCGGTAGAGGATCTGACCCCTGTTGTACGCGGTCGCCCCGGCCCAGCCCTTCACCGCGGCGCGGGCGGCGACTACCGCGTCCCGCGCGTCCTTCCGGGAGGCAAGAGACACGTTCGCGGATTGCACGAGATACGACCGTCCCGACTCGCTGCGCGGGAACTTCCCGCCGATGAAGAGCTTGTACGTCTTGCGTACCGCGACCCGCTCAGACATTGAGGTACCCCTCCAGCCCGTGCCGGCCGCCCTCGCGACCGTAGCCCGACTCCTTGTAGCCGCCGAACGGCGACGTCGGGTCGAACTTGTTGAACGTGTTGGCCCACACCACGCCCGCGCGCAGCCGGTCGGCCAGCCACAGGATCCGGGAACCCTTGTCGGTCCAGATCCCGGCCGACAGCCCGTACGGCGTGTTGTTGGCCTTCTCGACGGCCTCCGCCGGGGTGCGGAACGTCAGCACGGACAGCACCGGGCCGAAGATCTCCTCGCGGGCGATCCGATGGGCCTGGGTGACGCCGGTGAAGATGGTCGGCGCGAACCAGAAGCCGCGCTCCGGCAGCTCGCACGGCGGCGACCAGCGCTCCGCGCCCTCGGCGGACCCGGCGTCGGACAGCTCCCGGATGCGGGCCAGCTGCTCGGCCGAGTTGATCGCGCCGATGTCGGTGTTCTTGTCCAGCGGGTCACCGACCCGGAGCTGGGCCATCCGGCGCTTGAGCGACTCCAGCACCCGGTCGGCCACCGACTCCTGGACCAGCAGCCGGGAGCCGGCGCAGCAGACGTGCCCCTGGTTGAAGAAGATGCCGTTGACGATGCCCTCGACGGCCTGGTCGATCGGGGCGTCGTCGAAGACGATGTTCGCGGCCTTGCCGCCCAGCTCCAGCGTGAGCTTCTTGCGGGTGCCCGCGACCGAGCGGGCGATGGCGCGGCCGACCTCGGTGGAGCCGGTGAACGCCACCTTGTCCACGCCCGGGTGCTCGACCAGCGCCCGGCCGGTGTCGCCGGCGCCGGTGACGATGTTCACCACGCCGGCGGGCAGGTCGGCCTGCTGGCAGATCTCGGCGAACAGCAGCGCGGTCAGCGGGGTGGTCTCGGCCGGCTTGAGCACCACCGTGTTGCCTGCGGCCAGCGCCGGGGCGATCTTCCACGCCAGCATGAGCAGCGGGAAGTTCCACGGGATGACCTGGGCCGCCACGCCCAGCGGCTTCGGGTCGGAACCGAAACCCGCGTGCGGAAGCTTGTCCGCCCAGCCCGCGTAGTAGAAGAAGTGCGCGGCGACGAGCGGCAGGTCGACGTCGCGGGACTCCTTGATCGGCTTGCCGTTGTCCAGCGACTCCAGCACCGCCAGCTCACGCGAGCGCTCCTGAATGAGCCGAGCGATCCGGAACAGGTACTTGGCCCGGTCCCGGCCCGGCATCGGACCCCAGACCTTCTCGTACGCGCTCCGGGCGGCGCGGACCGCGCGGTCCACGTCGTCGGCGCCCGCCTCGGCGATCTCAGCCAGCACCTCCTCGGAGGCCGGGTTCACCGACTTGAAGCTGCCGCCGGAGGCCGGGTCGACGAACGCGCCGTCGACGAAGAGCCCGTACGAGGGCTTGATGTCCACCACCGAGCGGGACTCGGGGGCGGGTGCGTATTCGAACATCGCGTTCAGTCCAGGGTGAAGTAGTCGGGGCCGGCGTAGACGCCGGTCGTCAGCTTGGTGCGCTGCATGAGCAGGTCGTTGAGCAGGCTCGACGCGCCGAACCGGAACCAGTCCGGGCTCAGCCAGTCGGCGCCGACTGTCTCGTTGACCATGACCAGGTACTTGATCGCGTCCTTGGTGGTCTTGATGCCACCGGCCGGCTTGACGCCGACCTGACGCCCGGTGGCGGCGCGGAAGTCGCGGACCGCCTCCAGCATCACCAGCGTCACCGGCAGGGTGGCCGCGACCGGGACCTTGCCGGTGGAGGTCTTGATGAAGTCGCCGCCCGCGAGCATGGCGAGCCATGACGCCCGGCGCACGTTGTCGTACGTGGCCAGCTCGCCGGTCTCCAGGATCACCTTGAGGTGCGCGTCCCCGCATGCCTCCTTGGTGGCCACGATCTCGTCGTAGACCTCGGAGTAGCGCCCGGCCAGGAACGCGCCCCGGTTGATCACCATGTCGATCTCGTCCGCGCCCGCCTCGACCGCCGCCCGCACATCGGCGAGCTTGATCTCCAGCGGGGCCTGGCCGGACGGGAACGCGGTCGCCACGCTGGCCAGGTGCACGCCGCTGCCGCGCAGCACCTCGGCCACGTACGGGACCATCGACGGGTAGACGCAGACGGCGCCGACGTGCGGGCAGCTCGGGTCGGCCGGGTCGGGGCGCAGCGCCTTCGCGGCCAGCGCCCGCACCTTGCCCGGGGTGTCCGCCCCTTCGAGGGTGGTCAGGTCGACCATCCGGATCGCCAGGTCGATCGCCTCGGCCTTGGCTGTGGTCTTGATGGAGCGGGTGCCGAGTTGCGCCGCCCGCTGCTCCGCGCCGACCTGGTCCACGCCGGGCAGGCCGTGCAGGAAGGTCCGCAGAGCGGTCTCGGATCGTCCCAGCTCGGTGAGGTCCGACCGGGCCGACGTCGTTGTCGCCGTCATGCCCCGAATAGTACGCACCCGCGAGTCGAGTGATCTTGCTCACGGACGACCGGTCGTGAGCGTCATACGTGAGCGGTGTCGCTGGTCGTACCGCACCCGCCCTGCGCCGGACCGCCAAACGGTAGGTTGAGCGATCGTGGACGTACACGTCATTGACCATCCGCTCGCCCAGACGCGGCTGACCGCCATGCGGGACGCCCGGACCGACTCGTCGTCGTTCCGGGCGGCGCTGCGCGAACTCACCACCATGCTGGTGTACGAGGCCGCGCGCTCCTTCCCGGTCGAGAAGTACTCGATCCAGACCCCGGTCACCGCCACCGAGGGCAGCCGGCTGGCGAACCCGCCGCTGCTGGTGCCGGTGCTGCGGGCCGGTCTCGGCATGGCCGACGCCGCGCTCGGCCTGCTGCCCGAGTCGTCGATGGGCTTCGTCGGCCTGGCCCGCGACGAGGAGACGTACGAGCCCCGCGCGTACATGGAGTCGCTGCCGCGCGACCTCAGCGGCCTGCCGGTGCTGGTGCTCGACCCGATGCTCGCCACCGGCGGCTCGCTGGAGCACTGCTGCCGGCTGCTCGCCGACCGGGGCTGCACCGACATCACCGTGCTCTGCGTGCTGGCCGCGCCGGTCGGCATCGAGCGGCTGGAGCGCTCCGGCCTGCCGCTGCGCCTGGTCACCGCCTCGATCGACGAGGGGCTGAACGACTCGAAGTTCATCGTCCCCGGCCTGGGTGACGCCGGCGACCGCCAGTTCGGCGGCATGCCCCGCTTCTGACCCGGCCGTCCGGGTTCCGGATCCGGCACCGGCGACGCCGGGGTTCCGGCGTCGCGGCGCCGCCGGCAATCCGGCAATTCGGCGATTCGGTGGAGAGGGTCCTTTCCCGCGGGGAAGGGCCCTCTCGCCGTGAATCGGGCGGCCCCGGCGAGTCGATGCGCGGGGGTGCGGGGAGGCGCTAGCGTTCCGGGCCATGACTGGTGTTGCGCTCGCCGAGGAGCTGCTGCTCCTCGCGTATGACGACGAAACCGGCAAGGCCACCATGCCACGGATCAGCCTGGACCTGGGCATGGCCGCCGCGGTGCTGGTCGAGCTGGCCCTGGCCGGACGGGTCGCGTACGCGGACGGGAACCTGGCGGTGGTCGACCCGGCCCCGACCGGCGAGCCGATCGCGGACGCCGTACTCGCCAAGATCGCCGCGGACACCCCGCACACGCCGTCGTCGTGGGTGCAGCGACTGCGGCACGGGCTGCGCGATCGGATCCTCTCCGACCTCTGCGGCCGGGGCGTGGTGCGTGACGTGGACGAGACCGAGCTGGGCTTCATCCACGTGCACCGCTACCCGGTGGCCGACGCCTCGGTCGAGGCGGACATCCGGCAGCGGCTGGCCGACGCGCTGACCAGCGGGCAGCTCCCGGACGAGCGGACCGCCGCGCTCGCGACGCTGGTCGCGGTGCTGCGGATGGAACCCGCGCTGGGGCTGACCGGCCCGGCCGCCGAGGACGCCAGCCGGCGCCTCGAGGAGATCGCGGCCGGCGCCGGGTTCTCCGGCACGGTGAGCCTGGACGACAGCGTGGTGCGCCCGTCGATCAGCCTGGTCATCGCCGCGCTGGGCCAGGCCGTCGACGCCGCCCTGGGCAAGCGGTAAGGAAGGGCCCCCTCTTAACGCCTCCGGTAGAGGAAGGGCCCCTTGTTAACGCCAGGCGTTAACAAGGGGCCCTTCCTTGCACCAGGGGTCAGAGGCCCAGGGCGGCGGCGATCTCGTTGCGCAGCTCGGTGACGGCGGCCCGCGCGCGCTGCCGGGCCGCGGGCACGTCGCCGCCGGTCACCGGCTCCACCACCTCCAGGTACGCCTTGAGCTTCGGCTCGGTGCCGGACGGCCGGATCACCACCCGGGCCGCGCCGGTGCGCAGGATCACCACGTCCGCGTCGGGGAGCAGGTCGGACGCCTCGGTCACCGGCTGCCCGAGCAGCGTGGTCGGGGTGGCCGCCCGGATCCGCGCCATCGAGTCCGCGATCACCCGCAGGTCCTCCACCCGGACCGAGAGCTGCTCGGTGTGGTGCACGCCGAACTCGGCTGCCAGCTCGTCCAGCCGGTCGAGGAGCGTACGGCCCTCGGCCTTGAGACCGGCGGCCAGCTCGGCGACCGTCAGCGCGGCGGTGATGCCGTCCTTGTCCCGGACGTGACCCGGCGCGACGCAGTAGCCCAGCGCCTCCTCGTAGCCGTACACCAGCGGCTCCCGGCCCCCGCCGGCCCGCACGATCCACTTGAACCCGGTGAGCGTCTCGTCGTAGGGCAGGCCCCGGGCCGCCGCCATGGCCCGCAGCAGCGCCGACGACACGATCGTGGTGGCATACAGGCCGGTCACGCCGCGCCGCATCAGGTGGTCGGCGAGCAGCGCGCCCACCTCGTCGCCGCGCAGCATCCGCCAGGACCCGGCGTCGCGTACGGCCACCGCGCAGCGGTCCGCGTCCGGGTCGTTGGCGACGGCGAGGTCGGCGCCGGTGCGGTCGGCGAGCGCGACGAGCAGGTCCACCGCGCCCGGCTCCTCCGGGTTGGGGAAGCTCACGGTCGGGAACGCCGGGTCCGGCTCGGCCTGCTCGGGCACCACGCCTGGAACGCCGAAACCGGCGCGCGCGAACGCGGCGGTCAGCACCACGCCACCAACCCCGTGCAGCGGCGTGTACGCCACCTTCAGGTCCCGCGGTCCGGCCGGGTCCACCACCGCGGCGGCCTGCTCCACGTACGCGGTCACCATGTCGTCGCCGAGCACCTGACCGGCCGGGCCGAGCGGCACCGCCGCGAGCGGGCCGACCGCCCGGATGGCCGCCTCGATGCCGGCGTCGGCGGGCGGCACGATCTGCGCGCCGGCGCCGAGCTCACCGCCGAGCTGCGCGCCCAGGTAGACCTTGTATCCGTTGTCCTGCGGCGGGTTGTGGCTGGCCGTGACCATCACCCCGGCGACCGCGCCGAGCTGCCGGACCGCGAACGCCAGCACGGGCGTGGGCAGCGGCCGGGGCAGCAGCAGCGCCGGGCGGCCAGCACCGGTGGCCACCTGTGCGGTGCGCTCGGCGAAGGCACGGGAGCCGCGCCGGGCGTCGTACCCGATCACCAGCGGGCCCTCGCCGCCCTGGGCGGCGAGCCAGCCGACCAGCCCGGCGGCGGCCTGGGTGACCACGGCGAGGTTCATGCCGTTCGGCCCGGCCCGCAGCGGGCCGCGCAGCCCGGCGGTGCCGAACGTCAGCGGGCCGGCGAACCGGTCGGCCAGGTCGGCCGCCGTGCCGGGCAGCCCGTCGAGGACCGTGCGCAGCTCGACGCGGTCGTCCGGGTCCGGGTCGTCGGCGAGCCAGCGCTCGGCGCGTACGCGAAGGTCGTCAAGGTCAGTGGTTTCCGCCGCCATTGCCTCATGAAAGCACGGCGGCGGATCACCACTGGCCGTCGGCCTCGACTCAGTTGGCCGCCGTGAGCTGGAACGAGCCGGCCATCGCGTCGAAGATCGGCTTGCTCTCGGCGAACCGCGCGTCGGTCGAGGAGAGGTAGAACGAGTAGACCTTGCCGTCCTTGACCACGCCCCGCCAGATGCCGTGGCGCATGGACTCACCCTCGCCGCAGGTGTATTCGAGCTGGCCGGCGGTCTGCCCGGCCAGCGGCTGCTCGGAGACCGACACCTCGGTGTAGGGGGCGGGGCAGGTCTTGCTCTTGGTGCTGTTCTTCTTCAGGTTCCGCGAGGCGAACTCGGCCCAGCTGATCGAGGTGCCGCCCCACGCCTCGGCGATGACCCGCACCTTGCGGCCCTCGTCCTCCGGGTCGACGTAGTCGACGTAGAGGCCGCCGGTCTGCCGCTGCCAGCCCTTCGGCACCTGGATGGTCACGCCCTTGACGGTCTGCTCCTGCATCTCCACCGGCGAGGCGGCGGCCGAGTTCGACGGCAGCGCGCCCACGATCGGCGGGGGAGCGTCGTCGCCGCCGCTGGTCAGCGCGATCACGCTCACCAGCAGCACCACGGCGAGACCACCGGCGGCGGCGAGCTGGATCTTGCGCGGCCACGCCTTCACGCGCCCGAGCAGGCCCTTGGCGCCGCCGACCGCGCCGCCACCACCGGCGGCCGGTGGCGAGGTGGCCGCTGTGGTCCAGGGCTGGCCGGTGCCGGGCACCGACCACTGGTTGCCGCCGTACACCGGCTGGGTGGCGTCGACGGTGCGGCCGTAGGCGGTCGGCACCGCCTGGGTCGCGTCCGCTCCGGCGCCCTGGCCGAGCCGCACCGTGGCGTCCGGCGAGATGCGCTGGGTGGCCTCCGGCGTGCCCGGCCCGGACATCGCGCCGGTCGGGGTGTGCAGCGGGCCGGCCAGCGCGTCGGCGCTGGTCTCGTCGAGCGCGGCGGCACCCGCCGCGGGCTTCTCGCCGGCGGGCCGATCCCCGCGGCGCAGCGCGGCGAGCCGGTCGGTGAGCGACTCGTCCGGGCCGATCATCGCCCGGCCGCCGATCTGCCCGCTCGGCTTCGGCTCCGCCGCGATCGCCGGCGGCGTGGTCGGGCGCGGCACCGGCACCACCGCGTACGGGTCGGTGACCGAGTTGACGGCTGTGGCGGTGCTGGTCAGCGGCCCGGCGAGCAGCTCGCGCAGGTTGGCGCGGGCCCGGTGCACGTCCATCCGGCGGGCCGGGTCCTTCTCCAGCAGCCCCATCAGCACGCCGGTCAGCGGGCCGCTGCGCTGCGGCGTGGCGGGCGGGTCCTCGACCACGGCGTGCATGGTCTCGATCGGGTCGCCCTTGTCGAACGGGGGCCGGCCCTCGACCGCTGTGTAGAGCGTCACGCCGAGCGAGAACAGGTCGCTCGGCGGCCCGAACTCCTGGCCCATCGCCCGCTCGGGCGAGATGAAGTGCGGCGAGCCGAGCACCATGCCGGGCGTGGTGAGCTGCACGTCGGTGGGCATCCGGGCGACGCCGAAGTCGGTGAGCACGCAGCGGCCGTCGGTGCAGATCAGCACGTTGGCCGGCTTCACGTCGCGGTGCAGCACGCCGATCGCGTGCGCCACCTCCAGCGCGCCGAGCAGCGCGATCCCGATCTTGGCGACGGCGCGCGGCGCGACCGGCCCGTCCTCGATCACCATGTCGGCCAGGCTGCGGGCGTCCAGCAGTTCCATCACGATCCACGGGCGGCCACCCTCGGTGACCACGTCGTAGACCTGCACCACTGCCGGGTGCTGGATCGCGGCGGCGGCACGGGCCTCCCGCAGCGTCCGTTCGTAGAGCGCGTCGCGGTCGCTCGGGGCGAGCCCCGGCGGGAGGACGACCTCCTTGACCGCCACATCACGGCGCAGCAACGTGTCTGTGGCCCGCCAGACCGTGCCCATGCCTCCGTTGCCCACCGGGGAGCGCAGCGAGTAGCGACCACCGATGGTGGTGCCGGGCGCCGCGCGTCCAGTGGGGGGACTGGCCGGTCCGCCGCTCCACGTCGGAATCTGAGTCACAGAAAAGCCACCGGGGGATATCGAGGGGGCTGGGACACAACCCCTCTATCTTGCTGGTTCCGACGCCCGATGCGAAACCCGACGCGGCGGGCGTTTACCTACTCGACGGTATGTGGTCGGTCGCTCACCTCCGGTGGGTCGCCGCCGCGAGGTGTGCGGTATCCCTCACCCACCAGGCGGTCTGCGCGTCCTACCATCCGGTAATGAGCGATGCGCGGTCAAGCGAGTCGGGTTTCCCGATCCAGGGCGTCTACACGGCGGCAGACCTTCCGGCGGACCTGGACGCCCGGCTGGGCGAGCCGGGCGAGTTCCCGTACACCCGCGGGGTCTACCCGACGATGTACACGTCCCGGCCCTGGACCATGCGACAGTACGCCGGGTTCGGCACCGCGACCGAGAGCAACGCGCGCTACCACCAGCTGCTTCGCGCCGGCACCATGGGCCTGTCCGTCGCGTTCGACCTGCCCACCCAGATGGGGTACGACTCGGACGACCCGATCGCGCACGGCGAGGTGGGCAAGGTCGGCGTCGCCATCGACTCCATCGAGGACATGCGCACGCTGTTCGGCGGCATCCCGCTGGACAAGGTCTCCACCTCGATGACCATCAACGCGCCCGGCTCGGTGCTGCTGCTGCTCTACCAGCTCGTGGCCGAGGAGAACGGCGTGCCCGGCGCGGCGCTCAACGGCACGATCCAGAACGACATCCTCAAGGAGTACATCGCCCGGGGGACGTACATCTTCCCGCCGAAGCCCTCGTTGCGGCTGGTCGCCGACACCTTCGCCTACTGCCGGGCCGAGGTGCCGAAGTGGAACACCATCTCCATCTCCGGCTACCACATGGCCGAGGCCGGCGCGTCGCCCGCGCAGGAGGTCGCGTTCACGCTCGCCAACGGCGTGGAGTACGTCCGCGCGGCGCTCGCCGCCGGGCTGGCCGTCGACGACTTCGCGCCCCGGCTGTCGTTCTTCTTCGTGGCCCGCACCACGCTGCTGGAGGAGGTCGCGAAGTTCCGCGCGGCCCGGCGCATCTGGGCCCGGCTGATGCGCGACGAGTTCGGCGCGAAGAACCCGAAGTCGATGATGCTGCGGTTCCACACCCAGACCGCCGGCGTGCAGCTCACCGCCCAGCAGCCGGAGGTGAACCTGGTCCGGGTGGCGGTGCAGGGCCTCGGCGCCGTGCTCGGCGGCACCCAGTCGCTGCACACCAACAGCTTCGACGAGGCCATCGCGCTGCCCACCGAGAAGGCGGCCCGGCTGGCGCTGCGGACCCAGCAGGTGCTGGCGTACGAGACGGACCTGACCGCCACCGTCGACCCGTTCGCCGGGTCGTACGTGGTGGAGGCGATGACCGCAGAGGTGGAGGCGGCCGCCACCGAGCTGATGGACCGGGTCTTCGACCACGGTTCGGCGGTGGACGCGATCGAGGCCGGGTTCCAGAAGCGGGAGATCGAGCAGTCCGCGTACCGGATCGCCCAGGAGATCGACTCGGGTGAGCGGGTGGTGGTCGGGCTCAACCGGTTCCGGATCGACGAGGAGGAGCCGTACGAGCCGCTGCGGGTCGACCCGTCGATCGAGGCGGCGCAGGGGGAGCGGCTGGCCCGGCTGCGCGCGGAGCGGGACTCCGGCGCGGTCGAGCGGGCCCTGGCGGAGCTGCGCGCCGCCGCCGAGGGGGACACCAACGTGCTCTACCCGATGAAGGAGGCGCTGCGCGCCCGCGCCACGGTCGGCGAGGTCTGCGGGACGCTGCGCGAGGTGTGGGGGATCTACCGGCCCAGCGACCGGTTCTGAAACTGTTCCGGAGGCGGCCCCGTCGTACACCCTCGGTGTGCGGCGCGGGCCGCCTTCGCGTGTGCGATTCGGCGATTCGGGTAACCGGATCGGGTGAACGGGACGGACAGCGTGTGCGGTCGGCGGTCGGACGCTCGTGTCACCGTCGGGAGTCTTCCGGCAGCCGACAGTTGTCGTGCAATTGTCGGAGCGGCAGTTAATTGCCGCGACTAATGCGACAATTCGGAACGACGGGTCGTTATTTGTGACCGATGAAACGGTTACGCGTTGTAGGAGGTGGGAGGCGGATGACGGCGTTCGACCGCGATCTACCTGCTGTCCCGCAGATATTCGAGCCCTCTCACCAGGGCATTCGTGACGCTGCGCGGTCCGACCGCTACGCGAAAGATGTTGCGCAGCGTCACCGCCGGAGGTCTAGGCTGTCTGCTGTCCGACCCGAAGATCCATCCACTTCTAGTGATCGAGAATTCGACGTGACGAGTGCGTTGACGCTGCCTTCCGGCGGCCTGCTGTCGTCGTCCCGGCCCGAGGCGCCGACCGGTTACCAGCCCCTGCCCTTCGAGCTCGACCATCTGCTCGCGCTGCGCGTACCCGGCCTCATCGAAACGCGCCGTCACATCCACTCCCACCCGGAGTTGTCCGGCGAGGAGTTCGAGACGGCCGCGCTGGTGCACCGTGAGCTGTCCCTCGCCGGTCTCAAGCCGCGCCTGCTGCCAAAGGGCAACGGCGTCATCTGCGACATCGACGGACGCCCGGACGGCCCGGTGATCGCGCTCCGCGCCGACATCGACGCGCTGCCGCTGAGCGACCCGAAGGACGTGCCGTACCGCTCGACCGTGGAGGGCGTCTGCCACGCCTGCGGCCACGACGTGCACACGTCGGTGATGCTCGGCGTCGGCATGCTGCTGGCCCAGCTCGCCGACACGGGCCGCCTCGACGGCCGGGTCCGGCTGATCTTCCAGCCGGCCGAGGAGATCCTGCCCTGCGGCTCGCTGGAGGTCATCGAGGCCGGTGGCCTGGACGACGTGGTGCAGATCTTCGCGCTGCACTGCGACCCGAACCTGCCGGTGGGCAAGGTCGGCCTGCGGGTCGGGCCGATCACCGCCGCCGCCGACAACGTCACCGTCCGGCTCACCGGGCCCGGCGGGCACACCGCCCGCCCGCACCTGACCGTCGACCTGGTGGACGCGCTCGGCCGGCTGGTCACCGAGGTGCCGACGCTGATCAGCCGCCGGGTGCCGGCCAACAGCGGGCTGCTGCTGGTGTTCGGCCACGCCTCGGCCGGCACCCGTTACAACGTCATCCCGTCCGAGGCGTGCGCGGCCGGCACGCTGCGCGTGATGGACCGCGACACCTGGGACCAGGCGCCCAAGATCGTCGCTCAGGTGGTGCGGGACGTGCTCGCGCCCACCGGCGCCACAGTCGACCTGGAATACCTGCGCGGCCGGCCCCCGGTGACGAACGACGCCCGCGCCATCGGTGTGCTCACCGCGGCCACCGCCGCGGCGCTCGGCCCCGACGGCATCGCCGAGACGCCGCAGAGCATGGGCGGCGAGGACTTCTCCTGGTATCTGGAGCACGTGCCGGGCGCGCTCGCCCGCCTCGGCGTCGGTCGCAGCGGTCCCAACGTGGACCTGCACCGGGCCTCGTTCGACGTGGACGAGCGCGCCATCGAGGCCGGCGTACGCCTCATGGTCCAGACCGCGCTGCGGGCACTGGCGGCGTCGCGCTGACCGGACCGCCGAGCGGCCCCGGCGGCATCGGCGCCGCCGGGTTCGGGCCGGGCGGCGGCGTCCGCCGGGCCCGCACCCGGCGCCGCCACAGGAGCAGCAACCACAGCGGTACGCCGATCACGACCGCGAACGGCAGCACCGCGCCGAGCACTGTGAGCAGGACCCGGGCCGAGGCCAGGAACGCCGTCCAGCCGCCGCCCAGCCCGGCCAGGAAGCCCAGGTCGGCCTCCTCCTCGGCGGTGCTGGCGTCCTGACCGAGGAACGTCACGGTGATGGTGGACAGCGAGGTCAGGTCCGCGAGCCGGCGCTTGCGGGCCTCCAGCGCGGCCAGGTCCGCCTGCCGGGTGCCCACCTCGTTCTCCAGCCGGACCAGCTCGTCCACCGACGTGGCCCGGGCCAGCAGCTTGCGGGAACTCTCCACCCGCGCACGCTGGGTGGCGATCCGGGCGTCCAGGTCGACCACCTGCTCGGTGACGTCCTCGGTGCGGATCTCCCGGCGCTCCTGCCGGCCGAGACCGGCGAGCCGGTCGATCACCGCGGCGAACCGGTCCGCGGGCACGCGCAGCGTCAGCGCCGCCCGCGCCTCGGCGGCCCGGCTCGACCGCCGGTCCGCGCCGACGAATCCGCCGGCCGCCGTCACTGCTGTGGTCGCCTCCCGTGCGGCGGCCTCCACATCGTCCACCCGGACCTGCATGGTTCCGGTGTAGATGATGGACCGCTGGTCGACCCGCAGGTCAGCGCCACCGGTGCCGCCCGGAGCGGCCTGGTCGCGATCCGCGCCACCGCTGTCCGCGCCGCCCTCGGCGGCCTGCTCGCGCCCCGCGCCCCCGTCGGCCGCCGGCGCGGCCGAGTCGCTGCCGGAGTCCCCGCCCGCGCCGCAGGCGCCCACACCCAGTGCCGCTATCAGACCCACAGCCACCAGGGCCACGCCCCGGAGTCGTCGTCCGCCCATACCCCGTACTCCGATCGTCGACGGCCCCGACTGCCGGGACCGATACCTCGGACGTGACGCGTGGTCGCGCCGGTTCCGGCAGACTGCGCTGAGGACATCACGATTCGATAATCGAGGAGTCACGATGCAGGTGACCAAATACGCCCACTCCTGTCTCCGGCTGGAGCACGACGGTGCGGTGCTCGTCGTCGACCCGGGTGTCTTCAGCGATCCGGCGGCGCTGGACGGCGCCGACGCGGTGCTGATCACCCACGAGCACCCGGACCATGTGGACGTCGCCGCGCTGACCCGGGCGCTGGAGCGGCGGCCGGTGCCGGTGCACGGTCCCGCCTCGCTCGCCGGGGTGCTCGGCGACGCCGCCGAGGCGCTGGTGACGGTCGAGCCCGGACAGTCGCTCACAGTCGCCGGGACGCCGGTGCGGACGTACGGCGGGCAGCACGCGGTCATCCACCCGGACATCCCGGTGATCCAGAACATCGGCTACCTCTTCGCCGACGTGGTGTACCACCCGGGCGACGCGTTGTTCGTGCCCGACGACGTGCAGGTCGACACGCTGTTCGCCCCGATTCACGCGCCCTGGTCGAAGTTCTCCGAGGTGCTCGACTTCATCCGCGCGGTCGCGCCGCGCCGGGCGTACGCACTGCACGACGGGCTGCTCAACGACAACGGCTTCGGTGTGCTGGACCGGCAGTACACGGCGATGTCCAACACCGACTACCGCCGTCTGGAGCCGGGCACCCGGATCGACGCCTGAGCATGGCCGAGGTGCCCGCGGAGGTGGTCCGGCAGCTCTACGCCACGCCGCCGGACCGGTTCGTGGCGGCCCGGGACGCCGCCGTCGCGCAGGCGCGGCAGTCCGGCGACCCGCGTACCGCCCGGGAGATCGGCAAGCTTCGCCGGCCCACAGTGGCGGCGTGGCTGGTCAACCTGCTGGCGATCCGCCGTCCCGAGCTGGTCGCCGACCTCACCCAGCTCGCCGAGTCGCTGCGCGCCGCGCAACGCGACCTGCGCGGCGGCACGCTGCGGGAACTCTCCGCGCAGCGGCGCGCCGTCGTGGGCGCGCTGGTGGCGGAGGTACGCCGGCTGGCCGCCGCCGAACCCGCCGCGCCCCCGGCCGGGAAGCTGCCGCTGGGCGAGGTGGAGGCGACACTCAACGCCGCGCTGTCGGACACCGAGGTGGCCGAGCAGGTACGCGCCGGACGCCTGCTGCGGGCCAGCCACTACGCCGGGTTCGGCGAGGTGCCCCGCCCCCAGCTCCGGCTCGTGACAGGGGGCGAGGAGGCGCCTGTCGTACCGGATCGGGCGGCCGAGCGGGCCGACGCGCGCCGGGCCCGCGACGAGCGGGCGGCGCGGGCCGAACGGGCCGGGCGGCGGCGGACCGCGACCCGGGAGCTGACCCGGGCCCGCGCGGACCTGGACCGGGCCGAGAAGGAGCTGGCGACGGCCGACGCGGCCGAGCGGGACGGCGCCGCGACGCTGGACCGGATCGAGACCGAGCTGGCCGAGCTGGAGCGTCGCCGGGCCGTCGCCGAGCAGGAGCTGAGCCGGGCCCGGCTGGCCCGCCGGGGCGCGGAACGGGCGGTCACAGCGGCCCGGCGCCGCGCCGGCGAGGTGGAGGCCGTGTTGGAGGCGCTCGACGCCGAAGAGGGGGATGCCGACACCGGTGACCACGCGGCAGACTGAGCGTGATGAATGGCTTCGGTGGAGTGACGGTGACGGGCGGCCGATGACTCCGGAACAGCTCGCCGCCGCCTGCAAACCGCTGGTGCTCGAACTCGGGGAGGCGTTCGCCCGCTGCCCGTCCACGCTGCGCCGGGCGCGGCTGCTGGGCATCTCCGGATGGGCCTTCTACATCACCGGGCGGGCCGGTGCGCTCGGCGACGTCCGCGCCGAGACGGTGGCCGCGGCGCTCGGCTTCATCGCGCCGGAGGCGGTCACGGACGGCTGGGACGCCGCCGCGCGGACCGTCCCGCCGCTGGAGGTGGCCGCCGCCAACCTGGCCGAGTGCTGCCGGTGGGGCACCGCCCGGCTGGGCGACGGCGACGAGTCGTCGCGGCTCGCCGCGCTGCTGGGCCGGGCGGTCGACGCGGCGGACGGCAGCGGCATGCCACTGTTCGCCGCCTGGCGGGCCATGCCCGTGCCCGATCCGTCCCCGGGTGCGCGGGCGGCTGTCGGCATGCTGCTGCTGCGCGAGCACTTCGCCGGGGCGTACCTGCTGGCGGTGCGCGCGGCCGGGCTGACGCCGCTGGAGGCGGTGCTGGCCGGGCCGGAGGGCGAGGCGGGCGCTGCGGCGTGCGGCTGGGTGCCCCCGTACCCGCCGGTCGGGCCGCTGGTGCGGCGCCGGCTGTGGGCCGAGGCGGTGACCGACCGGCTGGCGTCGGCGGCGTTCCGCGCGCTGGACGCGGCCGAGGGCGCTGAGCTGCTGGGTCTGCTCGGCGCCGCGCGGCTACGCGCCCGCGGCGGATAAATGGGAGGCGATCCGGCCGGTCCGGCTGCCAGGATCTGGCCCGTGACGCTCCCCGCCGGCTGGTCGGCCCGCCGCCCGACCCTCGACGACGTGCCCGCGATCCTCGCGGTGGTGCACGCCTCCGACACCTTCGCCGTGGGCTACCCGGACTTCGACGACGAGGACGTGCGGTCCGCGCTGACCGCGCCGTTCGTCGACCCGGACCGGGACTCCTGGCTGGTCACCGACCCGGACGGTACGGCGGTGGCCTGGTCGATCCTGGCCAACCCGAGCGGCGTGGGCCGGGAGTGGGTGGACGTCCTCGTCGACCCCGACCGCGGCGCCGACCTGCGCGCGCCGCTGCTTGCCCGGCTGCTGGAACGCGTCGCCGAGCGGGCCGCCGAGCGCGGCCTGCCCGCGCTGACCGCGCGCACCGGGGTGTACGCGCCGGAGACCCGCTGGGCCGGTGAGCTGACCGAGGCCGGGTTCACCCGGATCAAGCGCTACATCCGGATGAGTCGCTCGTTCGCCGACCTGCCCGCCGAGCCGGCGCCCCCGCCCGGGGTGACGGTGCGGCCGCTGCGCGCCGACGACGAGAGCGACCTGCGGCTGTTCCACCGGATCTACGACACCGCGTTCCGGGACACCCCGGACCACGACCCGCTCGACTTCGAGCAGTGGCGGGAGCTGCTGCCGTCGTACGGCAAGGTCTGGGACGAGTGGTTCCTGGCCGAGGTCGACGGCGAGCCGGCCGGTGCGCTCCAGTCCTCCGACCAGGCGCTCGACCAGGACCTCGGGTGGGTGCGGACGCTGTCGGTGCTGCCCGCGTACCGGCGTCGCGGGGTGGGTGCGGCGCTGCTGCGCCGGGCCTTCGCGGTCTACGCGGCGAAGGGCCGCGCCGGGGCCGGGCTGGGCGTCGACCTGGCCAACCCGACCGCGCCGGTCACGCTCTACCGCTCCGTCGGGCTGGTGGAGGAGCGCTGGACCGACATGTACGAGCGGAGTGTGCCCGCCTCGCGGGTGTGACCCGGCACCCGCGTACCGGGGTCGCCGAGCGCCCGTAGGGCCGCGCGGCGCAGACTGTCGGTGTGGGAGACGCGCTACGCGGACGCGGTGCCGGTGGGGCGGGACCGCAGCTCGGTGACGTAGTCGTCCGGCGCGCCCGCCTTCTCCGCGGCGTTCGCGATCTCCGAGAGGTACCACGCCGTGGGCAGCCCGCCCTCGTACCCGTCGAACACGTAGACCCATGCGGTCACGTCGCCGTCGAGCGTCGAGACGCGGACGGTCAGCCTGCGGTACGTCTCGGCCGTCACGCCCTCGATCTCGTCGAGCTGCGCGGCGTCGTACGGGTGGATGTCGTAGAGCGCCACGAACACCCGGTCACCGGGGGACTCGACCACGGTGCTGACCGAGCCCTCCCACCCGATGACGTCCTCGCCGGCGAAGGTGAGCCGCCACCCCTCAAGCCAGCCGGTGCCCACCATCGGCGAATGCGGGCAGTAGGCGCGCATGCGGGCGGGGTCCAGGTTCGAGCCGTAAGCAGCGTAGAGACGCACGGCGACGACGATAGCCCGGCCGACGGGTGGGGGAGAATACGACAGTGCGTGTCGGACGGGACGGGGAGAAGAAAGTCACTGTGAGCTTCGACGAAGGGATGGCTCTGTGAGCCAGATCGTGATCATCGGCGGCGGGCCGGCCGGGTACGAGGCGGCTCTGGTCGCCGCACAGCTGGACGCCGATGTCACAGTGGTCGAGGCGGAGGGCGCCGGCGGCGCCTGCGTGCTCTCCGACTGCGTGCCCTCCAAGACGTTCATCGCCAGCTCCGAGGTGGTCACCGGCTACCGGGACACCGAGGAGTTCGGGGTGCACTCCGACGGCCTGGAGGCGGTCACCGTCGACGCGCGGGCGGTGCACGAGCGGGTCAAGCGGCTCGCGCTGGCCCAGTCCGCCGACATCCACACCAAGCTCGTCAAGGCCGGCGTCGAGTTCGTCGCCGGCACCGCCCGGCTCGGCGAGGACACGCTCGGCCACACCCACCGGGTGATCGTCACCCCGGCCGACGGTGGCGCCGAATACTCCATCGCCGCGTCGACGGTGCTCGTCGCGACCGGCGCGACCCCCCGCCAGTTGCCCACCGCCGTACCGGACGGCGAGCGCATCCTGACCTGGCGCCAGGTGTACGACCTGCCCGAGCTGCCCGAGCACCTGATCGTGGTCGGTTCCGGTGTGACCGGTGCCGAGTTCGCCAGCGCGTACCTCGCCATGGGCGTCAAGGTCACGCTCGTGTCCAGCCGGGACCGGGTCATGCCGCACGAGGACGCCGACGCCGCGTCGGCGATCGAGCGGGTGTTCCGCAACCGGGGCATGAGCATCCTGAACAACTCCCGCGCCGAGGCGGTCCGCCGTGTCGGCGACGGGGTGGAGGTGGTGCTCTCCGACGGCCGCCAGGTCACCGGATCGCACGCGCTGATCGCTGTCGGCTCGATCCCGAACACCGCTGACCTGGGCCTGGCCGAGTACGGCGTGGAGCTGGCCCGGGGCGGTTACGTGACTGTCGACCGGGTCTCGCGTACCAACGTGCCGGGCATCTACGCGGCGGGCGACTGCACCGGCGTGCTGCCGCTCGCGAGCGTCGCGGCCATGCAGGGCCGGATCGCCATGTGGCACGCGCTGGGCGAGGCGGTCCGGCCGCTGCGGCTGCGTACCGTCGCGGCGAACGTCTTCACCGACCCGGAGCTGGCCACCGTCGGCGTCTCCCAGGACGAGGTGGACGCCGGCAAGACCCCGGCCCGCCAGGTGATGCTGCCGCTGTCCGGCAACGCCCGGGCGAAGATGGACGACCTGGCCGACGGCTTCGTCAAGCTGTTCTGCCGGCCGGCGAGCGGCCAGGTGATCGGCGGCGTGGTGGTGGCGCCGAAGGCCAGCGAGCTGATCCTGCCGATCACGATGGCGGTGGAGAACAACCTCACCGTCAACGAGCTGGCGCACACCATCACCATCTACCCGAGCCTGTCCGGCTCCATCACCGAGGCCGCCCGCCAGCTCATGCTCCACGAGCTGGAGTAGCAGCCGTTCGCAGGCATTCGTCGATCATGGAGTTGTGGCCCCCGATCCGACCGGTATGCCCGGTCCGTGCGGGGTCGCAACTGCATGATCGACGGCGCTGGTCCTGGGGCTCAGGGTGGCGTGCAGGGCCAGGGTGGTTATGACGGCTGTCTCGGTGAGGATGAGGAGGCGCTCGATCAGGCCGAGCAGCGCGCGGTCGCCCGGGTAGGCGGACCAGATCATCGCGCCCGCCAGCACCAGGCTGGCCACGGTCAGTCCGCGCAGCCAGGCGGCGGCTCCGGCGACCGGGTGACGGGCGAGCAGCCAGCCGGCCACCGGCAGGGCCAGGAACGACAGCACCGAGGCGTACCGGTGCACGTACGCAGCGGTGTCCATGGGCGTGCCCGGCTCGTTCGTGGGCACCACGGCGGCGGCCAGCAGCCCGGCCGACCAGGCGGTCAGCAGCGCGAGCGGCACGCGGCCCGCACCGGCCCGGCGCAGCGACGGCAGCAGGACCAGGCTGGCCGCCGCGAGCACCGCCATCGCGGTGTCGATGACGCCGCCCCGGTCGGAGACGGCGAAGTCGCTGACGGTCAGCGACCAGGGATCCAGGTCGTCGCTCACCTCGAGATGACCGACCATCGCGAGCACCGCCGCCAGGACGATCCCGCCGAGGGCCAGCAGGCCGCTGCTCCGCGTTCCAGGCATACGGCCAGCCTGTCGCCGGAACCGCCCCAGACGGATCCGGGACCACCACCCAGTTCGCTCCCCGGGTCGTCCCCTACCGGCCCCCCGAGAACCGCGTCAGGTGAGGTCGGGTCGAGGTGGATCGTCCGCCCGGTCTCCCGCCGGTTGCGCGGCGGCGATCGATGCCAGCATCTGCTCCCTGAGATGTCTGCGCCGAGCCGCGCGCTCGGCGTCGTCCCACGAAGGATCGATTCGCCGGGCCCTGGCCTTGACGTCGTGCCATCTCGCCGCGTCGCTCATGGCCTGTGCTTCCTTTACGTCGATCAGGTGCTCGGGGGTCAGCTGCCGGCGGAGTCGGCGGTGGCCTCGGCGCGGGTCTGCCGGGTGCTGCTGATCCAGGTCATCGCCCACCCGGCCAGCGCGAACCCCGCAGCGGCCACCCCACCGATCAGCAGCAGCCGCCACGCCGAGTGGGTCAGCGCCGTACCGCCCAGGTGGCCGACGAGCGTGCCGTAGCTGGACCAGGCGAGCGCCGCCGCCGCCTCGTACGGCAGGAACAGGCGGTACGGGTAGCGGCTGCGCCCGGCCGAGAAGCAGGCCGCCATCCGGCCGCCGGGTACGAAACGGCAGAGCAGGATCACCATTGGCCCCGGTTCGCGCAGCCCACGGGTGACCCGGGTGACGGCGCGGCGTGCCCGTCCGGGTGGCGTGGCGCGTGCCGCGCGGCGGGTCGGCGTGCTGCGGCCGATCAGGTAGCAGGCCAGGTCACCGATGAACACACCGGCAGCGCCGACCGCGATGGTGAGCGGCAGGCTGAGCCCGCCGTACACCGTCAGCGCCCCACTGGTGATCATGACGAGCTGGGTCGGCACCACCGGGACGAAGGCGTCGGCGATCAGCAGGATCAGCAGCAGCGCGTACGCCCACATGGGCGACGCGACGTCAGAGATGAGTTCGGCCACGACCGCCACCTCGCCGGAGTTCTCCGTTCGACCGGATCGAGCCTGACGCCGTGCCCGGCGTCACCACCACCGGCCCCACCGCACGGTGACAGCCGACACCGGCAGGCCGTAGATGTGAAACGAGGCGGCCCGCCCGCGAGTGACGGGTCACCGGGGCATACGCGCCGGGGCGGGGCGGCGCGTCGTCGATTCCCGGCGTACCGTTGGTCGGACGCGGCACCGGAGCCGTCGGGTCCCCCGTTCCCGATGCCCGGGCCGCCGCGGGTCGCCGGCAGGTCCCGTGCCGGCGACCCGCACCCACTCTCCGAAACTCAGATGCGCCGTCGATACCCGCGTGCCTATCGTTCGGGCATGCGCAGCGCGGTAGTGACCACGACGCCGGGTGTTCCCGGCGCGCCGCACTGACGTTTCCGTCGACGAGGCCCCGGGGCGATCCGCTCCGGGGCCTCGCGGCGTTCCGGGCCTGCTCGCCTCCGGGTCGTACCCGATCAAGGAGAGCGACATGATCGACCACCGCAGGCTCGGCCGGGACCTGGAGCTGTTCGTCTCCGACCCGCTCGCGGGCGCCGGGCTGCCGATCTGGCTGCCGGCCGGCGCCGCCGCCCGGCACGCCGTCGAGGAGTACGTCCGGGAGCTGGAACGCCGGGCCGGCTACCGGCACGTCTACTCGCCGCCGCTCGGTAAGCGGGAGCTGTTCGAGCTGTCCGGGCACCTGGGCTACTTCGCCGACGACATGTTCCCGCCGATGCGGCTGAGCGCCGACGACGAGTTCGTGCTGCGCCCGGCGCTCTGCCCGCACCACGCGCTGGTGTTCCGCGCCCGCGGCCGCTCCTACCGGGAGCTGCCGCTGCGGGTCGCCGAGCTGGGCGGCATGTACCGGGCGGAGCGTTCCGGGGTGCTCGGCGGGCTGTCCCGGGTGCGCGCCATCTCGCTCAACGACGCGCACAACTTCTGCGCCCTGGAGCAGGTCGGTGACGAGGTCCGCGAGATCCTGCGGCTGATCGGAGAGGCGCACGCCGCGCTCGGCGTCCGTCCCGCCGGGTTGCGGTTGTCGCTGCGCGGGCCGGGTCAGCGGTACGTGGGCGACGACGCCGGCTGGGCGCGGGCCGAGGAACTGCTCCGCGCGGCGCTCGACGGGGTGGACGTCGTCGAGGCGCCGGGGGAGGCCGCGTTCTACGGCCCGAAGATCGACATTCAGATCGTGGACGCGGCCGGCCGGGAGTCGACCATCTCCACCGTCCAGCTCGACTTCGACAAGCCGGAGCGGTTCGACCTGTCGTACACCGACTCGGACGGCCGCCGGAAACGGCCGGTGATGGTGCACCGCAGCCTGGTCGGCAGCATGGAGCGGCTGTTCGCGTACCTGATCGAGGTGCACGAGGGCGCGTTCCCCGCCTGGTACGCCCCGGTGCAGTTGCTGCTCCTCCCGGTGGACGCGGCGCAGGCCGACGCGGCCGTCGGGCTGGCCCGCCGGGCCGAGGCGGCCGGGCTGCGGGCCGAGGTGGACCACGCCGGTTCGCTCGGCGCCCGGATCCGGGACGCGTCCCGCCGCCGCGTCCCGTACACCGGGGTCCTCGGCCCCCGGGAGGCGGCCGACGGTTCGGTCTCGCTGCGCCTGCGCGACGGCCGGGTGCTCGACCCGATGCCCGCCGCCGAGGCGCTGGGCCTGATCGGCGCGGTGGTCGCGAGCCGGTCGGCGGCGCTGCTCCCGGCCTGACCCCGGCCCGTCCGGGTGCCGGTGAGGCACCCGGACGGGGACCGGTGCCGGACCTGTGGCCGGGTCCACGTCAGTTCCCGACCGGCGTGCCGGCGCCGGCACGCATCCCGGGCGGGCTAGCCGGGGCGGGCGCGGGCACCTCGTCCTCGATGACCGCGCCGCTGAACTGCGCCCGGTAGAGCCGGGCGTACGCGCCACCGGCGGCGACGAGCTGGTCGTGGGTGCCCTGCTCGACGATCCGGCCCTGCTCCATCATCAGGATCAGGTCGGCGTCGCGGATGGTGGAGAGCCGGTGCGCGATGACGAAGCTCGTCCGGTCCGAGCGCAGTGCCGCCATGGCGCGCTGGAGCAGCACCTCGGTCCGGGTGTCCACCGAGCTGGTCGCCTCGTCCAGGATCAGCAGCGACGGCTCGGCCAGGAACGCCCGAGCGATGGTGATGAGCTGCTTCTCCCCGGCGCTGACGTTGCTGCCCTCCTCGTCGATCACCGTGTCGTAGCCGTCCGGCAGGCTGCGGACGAACCGGTCCACGAAGGTCGCCCGGGCGGCGGCGAGGATCTCCTCCTCGGTGGCGTCCGGCCGGCCGTAGGCGATGTTGTCCCGGATGGTCCCGCCGAACAGCCAGGTGTCCTGGAGCACCATGCCGATCCGGCCGCGCAGGTCGTCGCGGCGCATCGTGGAGATGTCCACCCCGTCCAGCGTGATCCGCCCGGCGTCCAGCTCGTAGAACCGCATGACCAGGTTGACCAGTGTGGTCTTGCCGGCGCCGGTGGGACCGACGATGGCGACCGTGTGACCCGGCTCGGCGACCAGCGACAGGTCGTCGATGAGCGGCTTCTCCGGGTCGTACCGGAAGGAGACGTGCTCGAACTCGACCCGCCCGTGCGGGTCGGCGACCCGGGCCGGCTCGGCCGGGTCGGGGCTCTGCTCGTCGGCGTCGAGCACGGCGAAGACCCGCTCGGCCGAGGCGACCCCGGACTGCAGCAGGTTGGCCATCGACGCGACCTGGGTGAGCGGCTGGGTGAACTGCCGCGAGTACTGGATGAACGCCTGCACGTCACCGAGGCTCATCGAGCCCGACGCCACCCGCAGGCCGCCGACCACGGCGATCGCGACGTAGCTGAGGTTCCCGATGAAGAACATCGCCGGCATGATCAGCCCGGAGACGAACTGCGCGCCGAAGCCGGCCCGGAACAGCTCCTCGTTCTTGGCGTGGAAGGCGGCCTCGACCTCCTTCTGCCGGCCGAAGACCTTGACCAGCTCGTGCCCGGTGTACGCCTCCTCGATCTGGCCGTTCAGCTCGCCGGTGTGCTTCCACTGGGCGATGAACTTGCCCTGCGACCGCTTGGCGATCAGGCTGGTGACCACCACCGACATCGGCACCGCGACGAGCGCGACGACAGCCAGCAGCGGCGAGATCCAGAACATCATCCCGAGTACGCCGACGACGGTGAGCAGCGACGTGAGCAACTGGCTCAGCGTCTGCTGGAGCGTCTGCGACACGTTGTCGATGTCGTTCGTGACGCGGCTCAGCAGCTCACCGCGGGGCTGCTTGTCGAAGTAGGGCAGCGGCAGCCGGTTGAGCTTCTCCTCCACGTCGGCGCGCAGCGTCAGCACGGTGCGCTGCACCACGCCGTTGAGCACCCAGCCCTGCGCCCACTGGAGCATGCTCGCGCCGACGTAGAGCACGACGGCGAACGCCAGTACCCGGCCCAGCGCGTCGAAGTCGATGCCGGTGCCCGGGATCACGTCCATCCGGGCCAGCATGTCGGCGAAGTTGCCGTTGCCCTCGGCGCGGGCCGCCTCCGCCGCCGCCTCGGTGGTGGTGCCGGGCGGAAGCTGCCGCCCGATCACCCCGCTGAAGATGATGTCGGTGGCGTGGCCGAGCACCTTCGGCCCGATGACGCTGAGCCCGACGCTGGCCAGGGCCAGCGCGAGCACGCCGGTGAGCTGAAGCCGGTACGGCCGCAGCCGTGCCAGCAGCCGGCGTGCCGACGGCCCGAAGTTCATCGCCTTCTCGGCCGGCATGCCCATGCTCATGTGCGGCGGGCCGCCAGCGGGGCGCCGTCCGGCCGGCGGCAGCCGCGTCGGCTCGTTCTTCTGCTGCGGAACCGGTGGCGTCCCGCTGTTCCCCCCGGTCGGCGCGCTCACGCGGCCACCTCCGCCGTCTGCTGCGACGCGACGATCTCGGCGTACGTGGGGCAGCTCTCCAGCAGTTCCTCATGTCGTCCCATCCCGACGACACCCCCGTCCTCGAGCACGATGATCTGGTCGGCGTCGATGATCGTGGAGACCCGCTGGGCCACGATCACCACCGCCGCGTCCGCGGTGACCGGCTTGAGGGCGGCCCGCAGCCGGGCGTCCGTGCCGAGGTCGAGCGCGGAGAAGGAGTCGTCGAAGAGATAGATCTCCGGCTTGCGGACGAGCGCGCGGGCGATGGCCAGGCGTTGCCGCTGGCCGCCGGAGACGTTGGTGCCGCCCTGCGCGATCGGCGCCTCCAGCCCGCCCGGCATCTCGGTGACGAAGTCACGCGCCTGGGCGATCTCCAGCGCGGCCCACAGGTCCGCGTCGGTGGCGTCCGGGTTGCCGTAGCGCAGGTTGCTGGCGACGGTGCCGGTGAACAGGTACGGCCGCTGGGGCACCAGCCCGATCCGCCGCCACAGCTCGTCCGGGGCCAGGTCCCGTACGTCCACGCCGTCCACCAGGACCGCGCCGGCGGTCGGGTCGACCAGCCGGGGGATGAGCGTGAGCAGCGTGGTCTTGCCGGCGCCTGTGGAACCGATGATCGCTGTGGTCCGGCCAGGTTCGGCGCGGAACGAGATGTCGTGCAGCACCGGCGCGCTGGCGCCCGGGTACTGGAATCCGGCGCCGCGTAGTTCCAGCTCGCCGCGGCCGGTGACCTCGGTGACCGGGTCGGTTGCCGGCACCACCGACGAGTCGGTGTCCAGCACCTCCTCGATGCGCTCGGCGCAGACCGCCGCCCGGGGCACCATCATCAGCATGAAGGTGGCCATCATGACCGCCATCAGGATCTGCATCAGGTATTGCAGGAACGCGGTGAGCGCGCCGACCTGGATCTGACCGGAGTCGACCCGTGCTGCGCCGAACCAGAGCACCGCGACGCTGGAGACGTTCAGCACCAGCATCACGATCGGGAAGATCAGCGCCTGGAGCCGTCCGATCCGCAGCGCGGTGGTGGTCAGGTCGGTGTTCGCGACCCGGAACCGGTCGGTCTCGTACGGCTCACGGACGAACGCCCGGACCACCCGGATGCCGGTGATCTGCTCGCGGAGCACCCGGTTGACGGTGTCGATCCGGGTCTGCATGAGCCGGAAGCCCGGCACCATCCGGCGGATGATCAGGCCCAGCGCGACTGCGAGCACCGGTACGCAGACCAGCATCAGCCAGGAGAGCCCGACGTCCTCGCGCAGCGCCATCACCACGCCGCCGACGCTCATGATCGGCGCGGCCACCAGCATGGTGCAGCTCAGCAGCACCAGCATCTGCACCTGCTGGACGTCGTTGGTGTTGCGGGTGATCAGGGACGGCGCTCCGAACCGGGCGACCTCGCGGGCGGAGAAGCTGTTGACGCGGCGGAAGATCGAGCCGCGTACGTCGCGGCCGAACGCCATCGCGGTCTTCGCGCCGAAGTAGACGGCGGCGATCGAACAGGCGATCTGGAGCAGGCTGACCACCAGCATCCACCCGCCCGTACGCAGGATCTGGTCGGTGTCGCCGACGGCGACGCCCCGGTCGATGATGTCGGCGTTCAGGCTGGGCAGGTAGAGCGAGGCGATGGTGCCGACGAACTGGAAGGCCACCACGGCGGCCAGCCATCGTCGGTACGGGTGCAGATGTGAGCGGAGCAGGCGGATCAACACGGATGGCTCCCCGTTGGCGGCTCGGTGTCGGACTCGCTGTCCCGGTTCAACCGACGGAGGTCCCCGTCGGACATGCCGGTGATGATTTCGATCAGGAACTGGCGGATCACCGCCCGGTTGGCCGGGTCGGCGTCGACCGACGTCAACGGCCGGTCGCTGTGGATCATGTCGATGATGGCGCGGGCGTGCTCGCCGCCCTTGTCGGTCAGCGTGAGCCGGACCGTGCGGCGGTCCTCCGGGTCGCGACGGCGGCTGACGAAGCCGTCGCGTTCCAGCGTGTCCACGATGCCGGTGAGCGTGGCGGGCCGGACGAAGCACAGCTCGGCCATTTCTCGGTGGCTCACGTCGCCGGAACGGAGGAGGATCATCAGGACCCGCATGCCGGCGGACGTGAGCCCGTGGTGTTCGGCCAGGTAACGCCCCCAGTGCTGCTCGACGACGTGACCGGCGATCGAGATCAGCCGGCCGAGTGGCGCGTGGTGCAACGCGTCGGGGAAGCGGACGAGCGGGCCCATGTTCACGAGCGTCAGATTAGCTCCCGAACCATCAGGCCCCAAACTATTTCTGAGAATCTCCTCAGCCGCGGTCGGCGCGTGCCCGGGACGGCTCGTCGGGGGCGGTGGCGACGTACTCCCGCATCACCTCGGTGACCTCGCGCAGGAACGCGGTGGTGGCCTCGGCCTGCTCGGGCGTGAGCCGGGCGACCGCCCGGTCGACGCCGACGAGCATCGGGCGCAGCGCCTCCAGCACCTCGCTCACAGCGCTCTCGGTCACCTGGAGGCTGAGTCGCCGCCTGTCGTGCGGGTGCGGGGTCCGGGCGACGTGACCGGCCTGCACGAGCCGGTCGACGAGCGTGGTCGCCGAGGCGGACCGGATGCCGAGCCGGTTGCCCAGTTCCACCGGGCCCAGTGGCTCCGGGCTGGAGACCAGGTGGTCGATCGCCGCGGCGTCGGTGGCGTTGAGGCCCAGGCGGCGGGCCAGCGCGGCCCGGGTGTCACCCGCGATCCGCAGCACGTCGCGCAGCGCGCGGGAGGCCTCGCTGCTCGGCGGCGGACCCGGCGCGGGCTCTCCGGTTGACGGCACCCCTTCCACAGGATAAAGCTAGCATCTCGGGTAGCTAGAAAATCTAGCTAAAAGGAGGGCGAGATGCGCGGCGACGGGCGCGGACGCTGGTTCGGGCTGCTGGCCATCAGCCTCGGCGTAGCGATGATCATCGTGGACGCCACGATCGTGAACGTCGCGGTGCCGCAGATCATCCGGGACCTCGACATCACCTCCACCGACGCGCAGTGGGTGCAGGAGGCGTACACCCTGGTCTTCGCGGCGCTGCTGCTGGTCGCCGGTCGCTTCGCCGACCGGTCCGGGCGGCGGCGGATGTTCCTCGTCGGCGTCACCGTGTTCGTGGTCGCGAGCGTGCTCGCGGCGCTCGCCGGTTCCGGCGAGACGCTCATCGCCTCCCGGGTGCTCCAGGGCGTCGGCGGGGCGATGATGCTGCCCACCTCGCTCTCCCTGCTCAACGCCAACTTCACCGGCCGGGAGAAGGGCATCGCGTTCGCCGTCTGGGGCTCCACGATCGGTGGCGCGGCGGCGCTCGGGCCGCTGCTCGGCGGCTGGCTCACCACCACGTACTCCTGGCGGTGGGCCTTCGGCATCAACGTGCCGGTCGGCCTGGCCGTGATCGTCGCGACGCTCGTGCTCGTGGCCGAGTCCCGCGACGAGCGGGCCGAGCGCGGGCTGGACCTGCTCGGCGCGCTGCTCTCGGTGGTCGGCATGACCGGCGTGGTCTTCGCGTTGATCGAGGGCCGCACCTACGGCTGGTGGGAACGGGAGCGGCCGTTGCGCCTGTTCGGGCTGGACTGGACCGCGTCGATCTCGCCGGTGCCGGTGGCCGCGCTGGTGGGTCTCGTTGCGCTCGGCATCTTCCTGGCCCAGCAGGTACGCCGCAACCGGGCCGGCCGCCCGGCGCTGCTCGACCTGTCGTTGTTCGGCATCGGTTCGTTCCGCAATGGCATCCTGGCCGCCGCGATCGTCAGCCTGGGCGAGTTCGGCCTGCTGTTCGCGCTGCCGCTGTGGTTTCAGAACGTGCTCGGCTACAGCGCCTTCCGAACCGGCCTGGCGCTGCTGCCGCTCGCCGTCGGCAGCTTCCTGGCCAGCGGCATCGGCGCGCCGCTGACCCAGCGCTGGGGCGCGGCCCGGGTGGTCCAGCTCGGCGTGGCCGCCGAACTGGTCGGCGTGGCCGGGCTCGGGTTCGTGGTCGCGCCGGACACCAGTTGGTGGGCGCCGCTGGGCTTCCTGTTCGTGTACGGCGTCGGCGTCGGCCTGGCCACCGCCCAGCTCACCGGCGTCTCGCTGTCGCAGGTGCCGGTACGCCTCAGCGGCCAGGGCTCGGGCCTGCAGAGCACCGCCCGGCAGGTCGGCTCCGCGCTCGGCATCGCGGTGCTCGGCACCGTGCTCTTCGCCGGTCTCGGCGGGATCCTCGGCGACCGCCTGGCCGACCAGCCCGGACTCACCCCGGTCCAGCGGGACCAGGTGGTGAGCGCGGTCAAGGAGAGCGCCGGTGCGGCGATCACCGGGTTGGCGGCGGACCCGCGTACCGCCCCGATCGCCGAGGAGGCGAAGCAGGCGTTCTCCGACGCCACCAGGTACGCGGCCTTCGCGGGCGCCGGGTTCCTCCTGATCGGCCTGGTCGCCTGCCTGCGCCTGCCGACGGTGCGCCACGAGGAGACCGGGGAGTCCCCGCCCGCCGAGGCGGAGCCGTCCCGGGCCTGAGCCGCGTCCCCGCCGGGGCCGTCCCGGCCGGGCCTGCCGTCGGCTCATCCGCCGAGGGCGACCGCCAGCGCCGCGGCCACGAAGACGACCTGGAGCACCGTACGGACGCCGAGCGGCGTCACCGGGCGGCCGGCGAGCGTGAGGTGACGCCGAGCTGCGGACACGTTCGCCGGGAACATGGCGAGCATCAGCAGCACCAGACCGGCCGCAGCCGGGCGCGCGGTGGCCGGGAACAGCAGGGCGAGCGCGCCGGCGAGTTCCAGCACGCCGGTGACTGTGACCAGCAGGCCGGGCCGGGGCAGCGACGGCGGGACCATCGCGATCAGGTCGGCCCGGCGGGACGCGAAGTGGGCCACGCCGGTCAGCACGAACATCAGCGCCAGCCCGACCCGCAGCGCGGGGTGCCACCCGTCCAGGGCGTCCACACCGAGCAGGCCGGCGATCCGGGCCAGCGCGGTGCCGGCGAGGAGTGCGATCAGGGGTGCCATTGTCGATCCCTCCGACGAAAATCTTGTCGCTGACAAGATTGCGTCGACGGGTGCCATCTTGTCAATGACAAGTTAGGGTGACGGCATGGCCTCGTATCACCACGGCGACCTCCGCCGCGTCCTGCTGAGCACCGCGGCCGAGGCGATCGCCGAGTCCGGGCCGGCCGCGCTGAGCCTGCGCGAGCTGGCCCGGCGCGCCGGCGTCTCGCACGCCGCGCCCGCGCACCACTTCGGCGACAAGGCCGGGCTGCTCACCGCGCTCGCCACGCAGGGCTTCGACCTGCTCGCCGACGCGTTGCGGCAGGCCGGGGACGACCTGCTCGACACCGGCGTGGCCTACGTCGGGTTCGCGGTGCGGCACCGCGCGCACTTCGACGTCATGTTCCGGCCCGAGCTGTACCGGGCCGACGACCCGGAGCTGGTCGCCGCCCGCGCCCGCTCCGGCGACGTGCTGCGCGAGGGGGTGGCCCGGCACACCGGGCGGGAGCCGGACGCGGACGCGCTCGCGGCCTGGTCGATCGTGCACGGCTTCGCCACGCTCTGGCTCTCCGGCGCGCTGCCGCCACGGGTGGGCGACGACCCGGAGGCCGCCGCCCGCACCGTGATCAGGCGGTTGTTCGACTGAGCCGGCGGGCCGGTGGGGCGTCACCAGCTGGTGGGCAGCGGCATCCCCTCGGTGTACCCGGCGGCGCTCTGCACGCCGACGAGCGCCCGCTCGTGGAACTCCTCCAGGCTGCGCGCCCCCGCGTACGTGAACGCGCTGCGTACGCCGGAGATGATCTCGTCGATCAGGTCCTCGACGCCGGGCCGGTTCGGGTCCAGGTACATCCGGGCCGAGGAGATGCCCTCCTCGAAGATCGCCTTGCGGGCCCTGTCGAACGCGCTGTCCTCGGCCGTACGGGCGCTCACCGCACGCGACGACGCCATGCCGAAGCTCTCCTTGTAGCGCCGCCCGTCGGCGTCGGTGTAAAGGTCGCCGGGGGACTCGTAGGTGCCGGCGAACCAGGAGCCGATCATCACGTTCGAGGCGCCCGCCGCGAGCGCCAGCGCCACGTCCCGCGGGTGGCGTACGCCGCCGTCGGCCCAGACGTGCCGCCCCAGCGAGCGGGCCGCCGCCGCGCAGTCGAGCACGGCGGAGAACTGCGGGCGGCCCACGCCGGTCATCATCCGGGTGGTGCACATCGCACCCGGTCCGACGCCGACCTTCACGATGTCCGCGCCCGCGTCGACCAGGTCGCGTACGCCGTCGGCGGTCACCACGTTCCCGGCCGCCACCGGCACCGGCGGGTCCAGCCGGCGGACCGCCCGCAGCGCCTGGAGCATCCGCTCCTGGTGCCCGTGCGCGGTGTCCACCACGAGCGTGTCCACCCCGGCCTCCAGCAGCGCGGCGGCCTTGCCGGTGACGTCGCCGTTGATGCCCACTGCGGCGGCGATCCGCAGCCGCCCCCGGTCGTCCACTGCGGGCTTGTAGAGCGTGGCGCGCAGAGCGCCCTGCCGGGTCAGCACCCCGATCAGGCGTCCGTCGCCGTCCACCACCGGCGCGAGCCGCCGCCGGCCCGCCGACAGCCGGTCGAATCCGGTACGCGGGTCCGCGTCCGCCGGAACGGTGTGCAGCTCGGTCGACATCACGTGCCGGAGCTGGGCGAAGCGGTCCACCCCGACGGTGTCCGCCTCGGTCACCACTCCCATCGGCCGGCCGTCCGCGTCGACCACGACCACCGCGCCGTGCGAACGCTTGGGCAGCAGGTGGATGGCGTCGCCGACGGTGTCGGTCGGGCCGAGCGTGATCGCCGTGTCGTGCACCAGGTGCCGCTGCTTGACCCAGCCGACCACGTTGGCGACGACCTCGATCGGGATGTCCTGCGGGATCACCGCCACCGCGCCGCGCCGGGCCACGGTCTCGGCCATCCGCCGGCCCGCGACGGCTGTCATGTTCGCCACCACGAGCGGGATCGTGGTGCCGGTCCCGTCGGTGGTGGCCAGGTCGACGTCGAGCCGGGAGCCCACCTCGGAACGGTTGGGCGCCATGAAGACGTCGTTGTAGGTCAGGTCGTGCGCGGGGACCGCGCCGTGAAGGAACCGCACCCGGCCATCATTCCCGCCCGAGCACGGTCCCGCCCCCGGTGGTGGCTCAGACCACCCGGCCCCGCGCTGTTAAGAAGGGGCCCCTTCTCTACCTCAGGCGTTAAGAAGGGGCCCTTCCTTACACCTCAGGCGATGGTGCAGATCGCCGCGCCGGCGGTGATCACCGCGCCGACCTCGGCGGCGAGCCCGCTGACAGTGCCGGCCTTGTGCGCGTGCAGCGGCTGCTCCATCTTCATCGCCTCCAGCACCACGACCAGCTCGCCCTCGGCCACCTCGTCGCCGTCGGCGACGGCGATCTTCACGATCGTGCCCTGCATCGGGGAGGTGAGCGTGTCACCGCTGACCGCGGCACCCGCCTTGCCTCCGCCACCCCGGCGGGCCGGCTTCTTCGCGGCGGGCGCGGCTGCCGCCGTACCCGCGCCGAGCCCGGCGGGGAGGACGACCTCCAGCCGCTTGCCGCCCACCTCGACCACGACGGTCTCGCGCTCGGCCGGCTCGTCGGCGGCGCCGGCGGTGGCGGTGAAGGCCGGTACGGTGTTGTCCCACTCGGTCTCGATCCACCGGGTGTGCACGGTGAACGGCTCGGCGGTGAACGCCTCGTCGCGGATCACCAGGCGGTGGAAGGGCAGCGCCGTGGCCATGCCGTCGACCACCATCTCGTCGAGCGCCCGGCGGGCCCGCTCCAGCGCCTCGGTACGCGTCTCGCCGACGATGATCACCTTGGCCAGCAGCGAGTCGAAGTTGCCGCCGATCACGTCGCCGGCCGAGATGCCGGTGTCCACCCGCACGCCCGGCCCGGAGGGCAGGCGCAGGGCGGTGACGGTGCCCGGTGCGGGCAGGAAGTTGCGGCCCGGGTCCTCGCCGTTGATGCGGAACTCGATGGCGTGCCCGCGCGGCGTCGGGTCCTCGGTGAAGCGCAGCTTCTCCCCGTCGGCGATGCGGAACTGCTCGCGGACCAGGTCGATGCCGGCGGTCTCCTCGGTCACCGGGTGCTCGACCTGGAGCCGCGTGTTGACCTCCAGGAACGAGATCGTGCCGTCCACGCCGACCAGGTATTCCACGGTGCCGGCACCGTGGTAGCCGGCCTCCCGGCAGATGGCCTTGGCGCTGTCGTGGATCTGGGCCCGCTGGGCGTCGGTGAGGAACGGCGCGGGCGCCTCCTCGACCAGCTTCTGGTGCCGGCGCTGAAGCGAGCAGTCCCGGGTGCCCACCACGATCACGTTGCCGTGCTGGTCGGCCAGTACCTGCGCCTCGACGTGGCGCGGCTTGTCCAGGTAGCGCTCGACGAAGCACTCGCCGCGGCCGAACGCGGCGACCGCCTCGCGGGTGGCCGACTCGAACAGGTGCGGGATCTCCTCCATGGTGCGGGCGACCTTGAGGCCGCGCCCGCCACCGCCGAAGGCGGCCTTGATGGCGACCGGCAGGCCGTGGTCGACGGCGAACGCCATCACCTCGTCGGCGTTGCCCACCGGGTCCGGGGTGCCGGGCACCAGCGGCGCGCCGGCGCGCTGCGCGATGTGCCGGGCGGTCACCTTGTCGCCCAGGTCGCGGATCGCCTGCGGGGTGGGGCCGATCCAGGTCAGCCCGGCGTCGATGACGGCCTGGGCGAAGTCGGCGTTCTCGGAGAGGAAGCCGTAGCCGGGGTGCACCGCGTCCGCGCCGGAGCGGGCCGCCACGTCGATCAGCTTGTCGATGCGCAGGTAGCTGTCCGCGGCGGTGTCGCCGCCGAGGGCGTACGCCTCGTCGGCGAGCGTGGCGTGCAGGGCGTCCCGGTCGGAGTCCGCGTAGACGGCGACGCTGGCCAGCCCGGCGTCGCGGCAGGCGCGGATGACGCGGACGGCGATCTCGCCGCGGTTGGCGATGAGAACCTTGCGCACCTTGTGGCTCCTCCCGGGAGGTCGTTGCCGGGAGTTTAGCGGCCGAGCTGCGGAGCCTAACGATCGCTCAGTGTGGGATGCGGCACTGTAGTCAAACTTGGTTATTACGCTTGTCCCGTGTCGGCGACGCGGATGATGATTCTCGGCCTGGTCAGGTGGATGCAGCCGGTGCACGGCTACGACGTGCGCCGCGAACTGCTCAGTTGGAGCGCGGACAAGTGGGCGAACGTGCAGCCCGGCTCGATCTACCACGCGCTGCGCAAGCTCACCGACGAGGGCCTGCTGCGGACCGTCTCGGTCGAGCAGGTGGGCGCCCGTCCGGCGCGCACCACGTACGAGGTGACGGCGAAGGGGGAGGACGAGTTCGAGACGCTGCTGCGGGCGCAGTGGTGGCAGGTCCAGGAGCCGCCCGATCCGTTCGTCGCGGCGTTCTCCTTCCTGCCGGCGATGCCCCGCGACGAGGCCGCGGCGGCGCTGCGCAACCGGGCGAACCTGCTGCGGGCCGGGGTGGAGTCGATGCGGGCCTCGCTCGACTCGGACTGGGTGCGCACCCGCAAGCCGGTGCACGTCGGGTGGATGTTCGAGCTGTGGCTGGCCCGCGCCGAGGCGGAGACGGCCTGGTGCGAGCGGATCGCGGAGCGGATCGAGTCGGGAGTGTCGTACCTGCCCGATGGGATGGAGCAGGCCGAGGGCTGGTCGGGCTGGTCCGACGGATCACGGTGACACGACATAATCAACGTTGACCAAAAGAGCTATATCGCGTTAGCCTCAGCGGGAATCGCGGGGGATTCGTGCGTCCTCGCGGACGATCGGCGGCCGCTCAGGTCCGCCCGGACGACCAGGAGCAGAAATGATCGAGACCAGGGGGTTGCGGAAGTCGTACCGCTCCCGCGCGGGTCGCGAGACGAAGACCGTGGACGCGGTCCGCGGCGTCAACCTCGACGTGGCGGCGGGGGAGATCTTCGGCTTCCTCGGGCCCAACGGCGCCGGCAAGACCACCACGCTGCGGATGCTCGCCACCCTCATCGAGCCGGACGGCGGCGAGGCCACTGTGGCCGGCGCCGACCTGCGCAAGGACCCGGCCGAGGTGCGCCGCCGGATCGGTTACGTCGCACAGGGCGGCAGCACCTGGGACGAGTCGAGCGCCCGTGAGGAGCTGGTCCTCCAGGCCCGCCTCTACGGCATCGGCAAGGCCGAGGCGCACCGCCGCGCCGAGCACGCGCTCGAAGCCTTCCAGCTCACCGAGTACGCCGACCGCAAGTGCAAGACCTACTCCGGCGGTCAGCGCCGGCGCGTCGAGATCGCGCTCGGCATCATCCACGAGCCGAAGATCGTCTTCCTGGACGAGCCGACCACCGGCCTCGACCCGCAGAGCCGCGCGCACATGTGGGACGAGATCCGCCGGCTGCGCACCGAGGGGATGACCGTCTTCATCACCACGCACTACCTGGACGAGGCGGACGCGCTCTGCGACCGCATCGCGATCATGGACCACGGCGAGGTGGTCGCCGAGGGCACACCGGCCGAGCTGAAGCGGGAGATCTCCGGCGAGGTGGTGATCGTCGGCCTGGACGCGCCCAGCACCCCGCGCGCCGCCGAACTGCTCGACACCGAGGCGTACGTGAGCAAGCTGGAGACCGTCGACGAGGGCGGCCTGCGCCTCTACGTCGACGAGGGCGCCACCGCCATCCCGCAGGTGCTGCGCCGCCTCGACCACGCCGGGCTGGACCTGCGCTCGATCGAGCTGCACCGCCCCAGCCTCGACGACGTCTTCCTCACCAAGACCGGCCGCTCGCTGCGCGAGTCCTGACCCCCGGAGAAGCTGTCATGAAACTCGCCCGCGACACCTGGCTGATCTTCCAGCGCCAGACGCAACTGCTGCTGCGCAACCCGGTATGGATCTTCGTCGGCGTCTTCCAGCCGGTGATGTACCTGCTCCTGTTCGCCCCGCTGCTCAAGCCGGCGCTGAACGCGCCCACCCAGGCCGCCGCGTACAAGATCTTCGTGCCCGGCCTGCTCGTGCTGCTGGCCATCTTCGGCGGCCTGTTCCAGGGGTTCGGCCTGATCGCCGAGCTGCGCGCCGGCGTGATCGAGCGCTCCCGGGTCACCCCGGTCAGCCGGCTCGCCCTGCTGCTCGGCCGCTCGCTGCGCGACGTCGTCTCGCTGATCGCTCAGGCGATCATCATCACGCTGCTGGCGCTCGCGTTCGACCTGCGCGTGTTCATCGGCAACCTGCTCCTGGCGTACCTGATGCTCGCCCTCATCGCGCTGATGACCTCGGCCGTCTCCTACGGCATCGCGCTCAAGGTCAAGAGCGAGGACGCGCTCGCCCCACTGATGAACACCGTCGCGCAGCCGGTGCTGCTGCTCTCCGGCATCCTGCTGCCGCTCACCTTCGCCCCCGGCTGGCTCCAGGGCGTGGCCAAGTGGAACCCGTTCTCCTGGGCGGTCGAGGGCACCCGTGCGCTGTTCAACGGCGACCTCGGCAACGACCGCGTCTGGCAGGGCCTCGGCATCATCGCGGTGCTCGCCGCCGCAGGCGTGTTCTGGGCCGCCCGCCAGTTCGCCCGCAGCGTCCGCTGAGCAGGGGAGACCTACCTCTCAGCAGGGGCGGGGCACCGGCCGGGCGCGCGTAGCGTAAGGCCGGTGCCCCGCCTCACCCGTGACCGGATCACCTGGCTGACCTACGCCCAGCTCGGTCTGTGGGGCTTCTTCCTCTACGGGTTCGGCCCGGTCGTACCCCTGCTCCGCGACGAACAGGGCACCAGCGCCGCCGTCGCCGGCCTGCACAGCACCGGCATCGCCGTGGGCGCGCTCGCCGGCGGCGCGCTGTTCGCCCCGGTCGCCCGCCGCCTCGGCCGCGGCCCCGCCATCTGGCTCGGCCTCGCCGGTGTCGCCGCCGGAGTCACCGCGCTCGGCCTGCTACGCCCGCTGTCGGCCACGCTCGCCTCCGTCGCGGTCATCGCCACCTTCGGCATGATGGTCGTCAGCGGCGTCAGCGTGGTGCTCACCGCCCGGCACGGACCCGCCGCCCCCGCCGCGCTCACCGAGGCCAACGCGGCCTGCGCCGGCATGGGCATCCTGGCGCCGCTGACCATCGGCGCCACCGTCGACGCCGGTCTCGGCTGGCGACCCCTGATGGCCGTCGAGGTCGGGCTGATCACGCTCGTCGCGCTCGCCGCCCTGACCTTCCGGGTACGCGGGCCGAAAACCGCCCCCGCTGACGCGGCTGCCGGCACACCCGTCCCCGTGGCCGCCTCCACCCGGGTGTCCGCCGTCCCCGCCCTCGGGGTTTCCGAGGCCGTCGTGCCTGCTCCCGTCGTCCCCGCTCCCGTCGTCCCCGGTCCCGTGGTGCCTGCTTCGGTCGTCCCCGCTCCTGCCGTCCCGGCTTCGGTCGTTCCCGCTCCTGCCGTGCCCGCTTCGGTCGTTCCCGCCTCCGGTGCCGTCGAGGCCGTCGCCACCGATTCCTCCGTCCGGGCCTCGGCCGTTCCCGCCTCCGGGGAGCCCGTTTCCTCCTTCGGCTCCGGTGCGGCGGGGCGGCTGCCGCGTGCGTACTGGATCGCCTGGGTTCTGATGTCCGTCACCGGGTCGATCGAGGTCTGCCTGTCCTTGTGGACCGCCGACGTGCTGCGGACCCATGCCGGGCTGAGCGCGGGCGGGGCGTCGGCGGCGGTCGCTGCGATCGTCTGCGGCATGTTCGCCGGCCGGCTCGCCGGTGGCCGGGCCGCGTTGCGCTGGGCGCCGGTGCCGCTGCTGCTCGGCGCGCTCACCGTCTCGATGGCCGGGTTCGCGCTGTTCTGGGGCAGCACCGTCGGTTGGCTCGCGGTCACCGGGCTGGTCGTGCTCGGGCTCGGCAACGCGCTGCACTACCCGTTGGCGATCTCGATCGCGCTGGCCGTCGCCGGTCCGGCCGCGGACAAGGCGGCGGGCTGGTCCGCGTACTCGATGGGTGTGGGTTTCGGGATCGCGCCGGTGGCGCTCGGATGGGTGGCCGACGGCGTCGGACCGCACCCGGCGTTCCTGCTGCTGCCCGCGTTCATCGCGGTGGCGGTGCTGCTGACCGTACGGCTGGGCCGTGCCCTGCCCGCGCCGGTCCGCGCGGCTTGATCGACTCCACCTCGGCGAGGTGGCGGCTTCGGCGATCAGGGATGCCGGCTCTTCGAATTTAAGCGGGGTTGAGGTGTCCGCGGTGGCGTCGGGTGGTGGCGGTGCGGGTGCGTAGGCGTTGGTTTTCGGGGTTCCGGAAGCCGTAGGCGTCGCGGGCGATGGTCTTGATAACCCGGTTGGTTCCTTCCGAGCCGGCGTTGGTGATGCCGGTCGTCAGGAATGCCAGGATTTGTGGCCACCAGGTCTCGATCGTGGTGGCGAGCCGGTGGAGTTCGGGCAGGTCAGAGGCGGAGCAGCGGGCGTAGAAGCGGTGCAGCAGCCGGTGGACGTGTTCCCTGTTCGGCTGGGTGCGGGCGACCGCGAGCAGGTCGAGCAGGTCTTCTTTCGCGTTCCACGCGGCCAGGATCGGAGCACCGATCGCCGCCGGGAGGGCATCGAGGGTGTCGACGAGGCGGTCGACGTGCTTGCCGGGCATGCGGGCGGCCGAGCGGGTCAGCCGGTTACGCATCCGCCATTCCGGGTCGCTGCCGCGACCGCGGCGCCCCCGCTGGGTCAGGGTCATGCGGCGACGGACCTCGGTGACCGCCCGGTTGGCCAGTTGCACGATGTGGAAGTGGTCGACTACCAGCACCGCGTGCGGTAACACCTGCCGGATCGCGGACTTGAACACGGTGCACATGTCGATCGCCACCGCCTTCACCTGCTCACGCCAGGCCTGAGGGCGGGCGGTCAGCCAGCCGGTCACCGCCGCTGTGGTACGGCCTTCGACCTGCGCCAGCAGGCCCTGACCACCGGACAGATCGCAGAAGCCGACGTGCCAGCGGTCCGCCGTCACGGTCCACGAACCGGCCTGCTCATCCCAGATCCAGTGCGGCTTGCCGCGGCGCACCTCGTCGATGCCCAGCACCGCGACCGGCTCCGGCTCGGCTGGCAACACCGCGCTCGCGTGGGCGGTGAACGCGGCAGCGACGACCGGCCAGGAGATGCCGTGGTCCCGGGCGGCCTGCACGATCGTGCGACCCGCGTCGGCGACCGCCGCCCCGGCTGCCTGCCGCAGCCGGCTGGTCAGCCGGGCACGGGCCGGGACCTGCGCGACCTGCTCGGTGAACGACTTACGCGGACAGCCTGGCGTCGGGCAGTACCAGCGACGTTTGCGCCAGCGCAGCCGTACCGTCCGGCCTCCGACTGGCAGGTCCCGTGGCCGGGTTGTGGTCCACTGCTTCACCTTCAGCGCCCGCTGCCCGCATTGCGGGCAGCATCGTGCCTGCTCACAGCCGGTGGACAGGTCCACCACCGGGACGCCGGTGACGTCCACCTCGACCCGCTCAGTGACCAGGCCGTCCAGGCCCAGCAGCCGGGTCGTATCGTTGACCATGCTCGCAGCTCTTCACTTGTGACCATCCGAACTAGACACTCAGATGATCACTGACGGGCTGCGAGCCCTTCACGCTCGGGTCGACTCACCCGCGAACCCCGCTCAAGTTCGAAGAGCCGGGATGCCGCCACTTCGGGGAGGTTGTGTTCGGTCGGCTCAGCGCGTCCGGGCGAGTGTGAGGTCGTCGGCGGTGGGTGTCATGACCGCCGTGCGCTGCCTGTTTGGTACGGGTGGCTTGATCGACTCCATGTCGGCGAGGTGGCGGTATCCGGTGCTCAGGGATGCCGCCATTTCGGGGAGGTTGTGTTCAGTCGGCTCAGAGCATCCGGGCGAGCGTGACCCCGTCGGCGATCGGCAGCATGACCGCCTCGACGCGTACGTCCGCGATCACCGCGTCGTTGAACGCGGTGATCGCCCGGTCGTCGGCGTTGCGTGGGGCGAGCACCCGGCCGTCGCGCAGCGTGTTGTCGACGGCGATCACCGCGCCGGGACGCATGCGGGGCACCAGCTCGTCCCAGTAGATCGGGTAGCCGACCTTGTCCGCGTCGATGAAAGCGAAGTCCAGGTAACGCTCGCGGGGCAGTTCGCGCAGCGTCTCTGCGGCCGGGCCGATGCGCAGCTCGATGCGGTCCTGAACACCGGCGCGCTGCCAGTAGCGCCGGGCCACGCCCGTGTACTCCTCGGAGATGTCGAAGCAGGTCAACCGGCCGCCCTCGGCCAGCCCTCGGGCGATGGCCAGCGAGGAGAGGCCGGTGAACGTGCCGACCTCGACCGCCTGCCGTACGCCGAGCAGCCGGGTCAGGAACGTCAGGAACGCGGCCTGTTCGGGCGCGACCTGCATGACCGCCTCGGCGGGCAGGGCCGCCCGGGTCTCCTCGGCCAGCTCCTGGACGATCTCGTCCGGGGCGGACCCGTGGGCCACCAGGTAGGCGTGCAGTTCCGGGGTGAGCGGCAGCGGCTTCGTGGTCATGTCCGGACGTTAGCCGAGATGTTCGATCTCCTGGCCCCCGGGCGCGATCTTCGTCCACAGGTCGACGATGCTCAGCTCCACCTCGGCGAGCAGCCGGCGCAGCAACGGCAGGGACAACCCCACCACCGTGCCCGGGTCACCCTCGATCCCGGTCAGGAACGCCCCGCCCAGCCCGTCGATGGTGAACGCGCCCGCCACGGCCAGCGGCTCGCCCGTCGCCACGTACGCGGCGATCTCGTCGTCGCTGATATCCGCGAAGTGCACGGTGGTCGAGGCGACGGCCTCGGCGCGGGACTCGTGGGTCACGTCGATCAGGCAGTGCCCGGTGTGCAGGACACCGCTGTGCCCGCGCATCCGCTGCCACCGCCGGGTGGCGTCCGCCGCGTCATCGGGCTTGCCGAGGATCTCGCCGTCGAAGTCGAGTACCGAGTCACAGCCGAGCACCAGCGTGCGCTCGTCCGGCGAGGGCCGCAGCCGATCACGTACCGCCTGCGTCTTCAGCCGGGCCAGCTCCAGGCACAGATCCTCGGCCCGATCGCTCACCACCTGCGACTCGTCCACGCCGCTGACCAGCACGTCCGGCTCGATCCCGGCGGCCTGGAGCAACTTGCGGCGGGCGGGAGACTGCGAGGCGAGCACGAGGCGCACCGGTACGGAGGTCGACACCCCGCCGACGCTACCGGCTGACCCTCGGCGGCGGGTCGTCGGCACGTCGGCGGCGCCGCCAGAACAGGTACCCGCCGCCCGCCGCCACCAGCACACCGAGGGTGGCGAGCCCGCGTACGGTCGCGCTGCCGTCGTCGCCCTTGTCGGGTGCTGCCTCCGCTGACGCCGGTGGCGTGACGTTGGAGGACTCGAAGCCGAGCGGCGGTACGTCGGCGGTGAGCGCGGCGACCAGGTCGATGACGCCGTAGCCGTACTGGTCGTCGCGGCCGGGTGGTCCCTTGTCGACGGCGGTAGCGGTCAGCCGGTGGGCGACTTCCTGGGCAGGGAGGTTGGGGTACTTGGAGCGGATGAGAGCAGCAGCCCCGGCAACGATCGCAGTGGCGCTGGAAGTCCCTGTGCCCTTCGAGTACTTGCCGTCGTAGCTGGTGCTGTAGATATCGACAGCAGGAGCAGCGACATCGATCTTAGATCCTGTGACTGCAATTGAGGCATGGTTCCCGACCTGATCGGTCCCGCTTACGGCGATGACGCCCTCCTCTGCGGCTGGATAACCGATCGTGGTGGCTTCAGGTAGGTTACCAACGCCTGCGATAACGACTATGTCGGCGGCTAGTGCATTCTTCACTGAGCGGGTCAGTTTCTCGCTCGTGACGCCTGCGCTTGAGATGCTTATAACTCCGGCATGTTGCGTGACTGCAAAGTCTATCGCCTCGGCAAGCGTGTCGGCTTCGCCGTAGTTGTCTGATCTGGACGATATGATTGGAAGGACTTTGGCTTCCGGCGCTAGGCCGAGTGCGCCGATTTCCCCGTCAGATCCATGGGCGGCGATGAGCCCTGCCATGGCGGTTCCGTGGCTGTTTGTGTCATGCAAGCCATCTCCGGTACCCGTCAGAACATTCTTTCCCTCAAGCAGATTTCGGGAGAGGTCAGGATGAGGATCTACGCCAGTATCAGGGACGGCCACTAGGACTCCGGCTCCGCGAGAGATCTTATGAGCCTCGTCTACCTTGAGGAAGGCCAGATGCCACTGATCTTGTCGGACTCGCGAAGCATCCGCCGGCGCGGCTGGCTGCCCTGCGTGAATGGAGATGAGGCTGACGGCGGCGAAGATCGATAGGGCTATGCGCATACTGGATCAGTCAACGATCTCGACCGATGGCTGGTCCTGGATCGATGGGACCGTCGTCGGTCGGAGGTAGCACGACTGGACTAACCCCCTTATCGGTCTCCCACGGGTGGTCTGGATCCCATGGTCGAGATGGTCCACCCGTCTCGTTTTGGCGGCCGGATCGGCTGCTCGTAGAAGGAAAACCACCAAGAGGTGGTCCGCCCACCGAGCCCATCGCTGAGTTCTTCCCAATTCCCGGGCGAGACCCAGCATTGCCAGTGGGGGCAGTGCCCGCGCCGCCGCCTCCGATGACGCCGCCCACGGGATTCACCCTGCGGGGCGTGGCATTTGGAGAGGATGGCTGGACGAGACCCGGGCCGAATGGTTGACCGATCAATCCGTTCGGCTGTGTGCGAGGGAAGACGTTCTTTGGTGCCTCGCCTGAAACCGGTCTGCCCGTCGAGGGGTGAGGTCGAGTATCTCGCGAAGACGGGTTAGCGCCTAGAGAGCCAGGAGTGGTCGGCGGAAGGGGAACCGAGTTTGGTGACGATGGGGGAGTCAATGGGGCGTTTGGTGTGGCAGCACTTGGAGAGGGGGTCGGGGTGGGACCGGCGCCGCCAAGGATCGGTCCGACGCCCACGGCGGGGGGAGTTTGTGGCCCTTGGCTAGAAGCGCTGCTGAGTGGCACTGGCTTCGGCCTTGGCCTTGGACTTGGACTTGTGACAGCAACCGGAACGATTGGTGGAATAACAGGTGCGGCGCCGCTGGCCCCGTAGACATCTGGGTTATTCGTCTCGATGCCAGGTCGAGGAACAGTTGGTGGGCGCTGGAGCATGACCTGGGCGTGCTGGAGTTCGCCGCTCAACCCCGTCATCAGTCCGCGAGCCCGTACGTTCAACTGCTCCAAGTCGTCGTCCGTCACCGGGGGACGTTCCGGCAACCGGCTGCCCGCCACCGCCTTCGGGTCAGCGATCGTCGCCTCGTACGCCTGCTTCTGCCGCAGCTTCTTCGCGTACTCCTCGTGCAGCGGCTGCAGCTCGGCCCGCGCGCTGCCGATGGCGCGGGCGGCGGCCGCCAACGCGTCGTAGTTCGCGGCGGCGGCGTCGTGGGTGCGCTGCACGCGGTCGATGAGCTGGTCGAGTTCGGCGATGTACGCCCGCGCGGCGGTGTTGGTCTCCGGCGGCCACGCCTCGGCCAGGCCGCGCCGGTATTCCCGAAGGCGGCTCAGGTGGGCCAGGGCGAGGTCGCAGACCTTGCGCCAGCCGGCCACCTGCTTCCACTGGCCGGCGGTGTCCTGGTCCTGCACGCACGCCCACATGCTGAGGACGTCCATCAGCCGCCAGTCGGTCAGCCCGGAGGTGCGTCCGCTGCCCCGTTCGATCACGGCAGGATCACCCGGCTCTGTTCGGGGGCGGTGGGGTCGGCCAGTGGCGGCATCGGGCGGGCGACGGTGCTCGACGGCCCGGCGAGCGCTCGTTCGACGTCGGCCACTCGGGCGGAGGAGAACGCGTCGGCGTCGCCGTAGTGGGCGGCGATCCGCCCGGCGGCGTCGGCGAGGCGGCCGGTCGCCGGTGCGAGATCCCACACGGCGCTCACCGCGGCGGTCTGGGTGTCGTGGTGGGCCTGGAGGAACTGGACCAGCTCGATGAAGGCGTCGGCCGGGTTGGGCACCGGCGCCTTCATGTCGTCGGCGATGTAGGACAGGTGCGGCGAGTAGTTGCGCGTCACCTCGTCCTGGAGGCGGTCGGCGAACTCCCGCATCTGCCGGATGTCGGCCTCGATGCCGCCGTAGCCGCGCAGCCAGCCGGCTGGCTGGTTGTCCTCCGGGATCATCGGAGCCTCCTGCCCGTCACCACACGGTTTCCCTGAGTGAGGTTAATGGCTCGACGCTGATCCCGGCAGCCCCGCCCCGTCGCCGTGGGCGGGAGGTGAGGTCAGCGGGGGAGGCCGGAGGCCCGCCACGCGCCGGGCCCCGCGACGGGCCCGGCCAGGGCGGGGCGTGCGCTGCGCGCCCACTGCGACACGAGGGCCGGCGCTGCGGCCTGGGCCGGGCGGGTGCGCACCACGATCGCGCCGACCAGAGCGGCCAGCTCCTCGGCGGTGGGCACGCCACGGACGATCCGGAACAGCGGCTCCTCGGCAGACATGACCCAAGGGTACGCGTCGCGAATTCGACCTTCGCCGTACAGTGGCGTGCCGACGGTGTGGGCGTCGCAGCGGCCGGGTACGGTTTCTGCGATGTCGAACGCGCTCCCCCAACTCGTCGCCGACCGATACCGGCTTCTCACGCCGCTCGGTCAAGGCGGCATGGGCCGCGTCTGGAAGGCGCGGGACGAGGTGCTGCACCGGGACGTGGCCATCAAGGAACTGGTCCCGCCCCCCGGCCTCACCCCGGAGGAGCGCCGCGAGATGCGTGAGCGCTCGCTGCGTGAGGCGCGGGCGATCGCCCGGCTCAACAACGTCAACGTGGTCCGCATCTTCGACGTGCTGCGCACCGACGGCGATCCGTGGATCGTCATGGAGTACGTGGCGTCGAAGTCGTTGCAGGACACCATCGCCGAGGACGGCCCGGTCTCGGTGGCGAAGGCGGTCGAGATCGGCCTCGGCGTGCTGAACGCGTTGAAGGCCGCGCACAAGGCCGGGATCATGCACCGCGACGTCAAGCCGGGCAACGTGCTGCTCGGCGAGGACGGCCGCGTGGTGCTCACCGACTTCGGCCTGGCCACCATCCCCGGCGACCCGAACGTGACGCGCACCGGCATGGTGCTGGGCTCGCCCGCGTACATCTCGCCGGAGCGCGCCCGCGACGGCACTGCCGGCCCGGAGGCGGACCTCTGGTCGCTCGGCGCCACGCTCTACGCGGCGGTCGAGGGCAAGTCGCCGTACGCGCGTCCGTCGGCGATCGCCACGCTCGCCGCGCTCGCCACCGAGCCGATGCCGCCGCCGCGCAACGCCGGGCCGCTCAAGCCGGTGCTCCAGGGCCTGCTGCGCAAGGACCCGGACGAGCGGATCACCGCCGAGGTGGCCGAGCGCATGCTGCGCAAGGCCGCCGGCCGGCGGGCCAAGAGCATCTCGCTGCTGGACGGCGTACGCCGGCCGGGGCCGAACGGTCCGCGCGTGCCGCGCCCGCCGCTGGTGCCCGCGCCGCGCCCGGCCGACCAGGCCGAACGCGCCGCGTCCGGGCTCGCCGCAACCGGGGGTACGGCGGCAGCCGCCGACCCGACGGCGAAGGTGCCGGCGCCCACCTCGGACGCCGGGCCCACCGCGAAGGTGACCCTGCCGCCCGCCGATCCGACGGCGAAGCTCGACCCGGCGCCCTCGGCCGACGAGACGCTTGTGGACGACGAGGCCCGGGTGGACGGCGTCGACCCGGCGCTGGACGAGACGCGGCTCGACGGCGAGCCGGTCACCGACACCCCGGCGCCGGTGAGCCCGGCCGCGTCCGGCTCCGCGCCGGTCAGCCCGGCTCCGGCTTCAGCCGATCCCGCGCCGTCGACCGGCCGGGCGACGGTGCTGCCGGTTGAGAAGTCCGCGCCCAACCGCCGCAACCTGCTGATCGGCGCGCTGGTCCTGCTGCTGCTCGTCGGCCTGGTGGTGGCCGTGCCGCTGCTGAACAACGGTGACGACGGCGACGGCGGTGAGCCGACGGCCGGCACCTCGGCGTCGGCGGCGGCGCCGCCCGCGCCGAGCGAGAGCACGTCGCCGAGTGCCCCGGCGGCGAGCGCGTCGGCCAGCCCCACGCCGTCGGCCAGCCCGTCGGCCTCGGGGCTCACGCTGCCGGCCGGGTGGCGTCTCTACACCGGCCCGAACGGCTTCAAGGTGCCGATCCCGGAGAACTTCCAGGCGCGGGTCGGTCGGGACAACGTCGTGCTCTACGAGGTCGGCGGCAGCCGGCGGGTGCTGTTCGTCCAGTGGACGCCGTCGCCGAAGCCCGACGCGTACGCCGACTGGAAGGGCCAGGAGCCGTACCGCGCATCGCGTGTGCGGGGCTACAAGCTGGTCGGCATCACCAAGTGCGATCCCTACTTCCGCACCTGCGCCGACTGGGACTGGCTGGAGACGCGCAACGGCGACACCCGCTTCCACGTCCGCAACCGGGGTGTGGCGACCGCCAGCAACCGGGGCTTCGCGTTGCGCTGGGAGGTGCCCGCGAAGGACTGGGACGCCAACCTGGCCAACTGGGAGATCATCACCAAGGGCTTCGTGCCGGACCGCAGGAACTGACCGGGAATCCCGCGGTTACGAAACTCGCTCGCATGGCTTCCCGTCGTCGGGGGTATGAATCCTCCGACGACGGAAGGAGGCGCGACATGGGTTACCGACGGAGGTACACCGGCCCGCGGCTGGCGCTGTGGATGCTCGTGGCGCTCGGCGACGTCGTACTGCTCCTGATCAGCGCCGGCCTGTCCGCGCCGGTCGCGGTCCTCGGCGTGCTGACGCTCACTGTCGCCGGTGTGGCGGCGTGGCGCCTGATGCGCCGGACGCCGGTGCCCGTCCCGGCCACCGCGCGCCGCAGAGCCTGACCTCGGGTACGACGACAGCGGGACCGCCCCGAGACGAGGCGGTCCCATTGCTTTCGCGCGCCGGTCAGGTGTTGTTGGCAAGCGCGATCAGCCGGCTGCGGTCACCGTTCCAGTAGTTGCGGTCGACGTTGCCGCTGATCCCGGAGACGGAGCCGGTGCTGGTGTACTGCCAGAAGCTCCAGAACGGGGCGCCGGCCGGCAGGGTGCCCGGCGCGCTGGCCCAGCGGGCGAGCCACAGCGGGTGGTTGGCCCACGGGCCGGTCCAGCTGCCGGTGCACTGGTTCCACCAGCTCGTGGTGGTGTAGATGACCGCGTACCGGCCGGTGCGGGAGCGGTAGGTGTTCAGGAAGTCCTGGATCCAGTTGCGCATGCCGGTGGTGCTCAGGCCGTAGCAGTAGCCGCCGCTGTACGGGTTGCCCTCGATGTCCAGCGCGGCGGGAAGCGTACGGCTGTCGGCCGACCAGGCGCCACCGTTGCTGGCCAGGTAGTTGGCCTGGGTGGAACCGGCGGAGATGTTCGGCCGGGCGAAGTGGTACGCCCCGCGGATCACCCCGGCGTTGTACGCGTTGACGTAGTTCGCGTTGAAGTTCGGGTCCTTGTAGCTCGTACCCTCGGTGGCCTTGATGAAGGCGAATTGGATGCCCGAGTTGCGCACGCTGGTCCAGTTGATGCTGCCCTGGTACCGGGAGACGTCGATCCCGGGCGTGGTCGCGGCGGCGGCCGGTCCGGCGGTCGCCACGAGGGCCGCGGCCGCGGTGGCGGCGGCGGCCAGGCCGGCGGCGAGAAGCCGGCGTACGGAGAGTCTGGTACGGGCCATGGTTGCCTCCAGAGGGACGTCCGTCTATTGACGCCCATCTTTGGAGCTTAGTGCCCTAGATCGCAATAGGGGGAAAGGAAATTTTCATCGACGGTCGTCGTTCGCCCAGGTGGCGCGACAGTTGCGGATCAGCGCAGGTCGCTCGGGTCCATCGCCCAGCGGAACGGCTCGGTGACACTCAGCGTCTCGCCCGCCTTGGCCACCGCGTCCTCGACGTAGTGCGCGCCGTCGAGCCGGTGCAGTCGCAGCGAGTGGCTGTCGCCGTCCTGCTCGACGAGCAGGTACCACGGAATTCGGGCGATCGCGTAGAGCTGCATCTTCAACACCCGGTCGACTCTGGAGTTCCGGGGCGAGACGACCTCGCCGACCAGCGCCACACGTTCCGCGTCCAGGATCGCGCCCTCATCGTCGGCATCTGTGACGACGAGGTCGGGGATCATGATCCGGTCGACGCCGAGCCGAACGTTGACGCCGTGATGGACGCAGAACCCGACCGGCGCGGCCACCGACTCGACGGCGTTCGCCAACCGGCGCACCACCCGCTGATGCCGCAGGTCCGGGGCGGGGCTGACGACCAGTCCTCGGTCGAACAGTTCGACGCGGTGGCGACCGTCGCCCATCGCGAGATAATCGGCCTCGGTCAGCGGGGTCACGGACGCACCAGTTACCGAATCCACCCGACATCATCTCCGTTCCAGTAACTGCCCGGCCAAGTCTGACCGGCTGCGGGAGCACGCCGGTCGAACGACACGGCTCGGGGCGGTAGGCTCCCCGCCCATGCCCCTGATCGACGGTCTCACCACGCTCTGGGACACGCTGACCAGCGCCCAGCCGGACCCGCCGCCGCTGCTCGTGGTGGTCACCGCCGTGGTCGCGCTCGCGGTGGTCGTGGCCCGGCTGCCCTGGCGGATCGCCCGTAACGCGGTGACCATCGCGCACGAGGGCGGCCACGCGCTCGTCGCGTTGCTCACCGGCCGGCGGCTGCACGGCATCCGGCTGCACTCGGACACCTCCGGGCTCACGCTCTCCGCCGGCCGTCCCACCGGGCCCGGCATGATCCTCACGCTGCTCGCCGGATACGTCGCGCCGTCGCTGCTCGGCCTCGGCGGCGCGTGGCTGCTGGCCGGGAACCGGATCACGCTGCTGCTCTGGCTCGCGGTGGCGCTGCTGCTGGCCATGCTGGTGATGATCCGCAACCTGTTCGGCGTGCTGTCGCTACTTGTCACCGGTGGGGTGGTGCTCGCCGTCTCCTGGTACACCTCGCCCGAGGTGCAGGCCGCGTTCGCCTGGACGTCGGTCTGGTTCCTGCTGATCGGCGGCGTACGGCCGGTGTTCGAGCTGCACCGGCAACGCGCCCGGGGCCGGATGCCGCAGTCCGACGCCGACCAGCTCGCCCGGATCACGCCGTTCCCGGCGCTGTTCTGGGTGGGCGTGTTCCTGCTGGTGAGCGTGGGCGCGCTGGCCGCCGGCGCGCTGCTGCTGGCCGGCCCGATCCTGGCCGACGCGGGGCTCACCGGCTGACCGCGCCGAGCCGCACGAACGCGCCGAGCCGCGCCGAGCCGGCCCGCTGCACGCCGTATCGCGCCGCGGAGCGGGCCGCTACGTGGCAGGGCAGAATCGGACCGTGCGATACGTGATCATCGGAGCGGGCGCGGTCGGCGGCACCATCGGCGTACTCCTGGCCGACGCCGGCCACGACGTGACGCTCGTGGCCCGCGGCGCGCACCTGGACGCGCTGCGGGAGCGGGGTCTGACGCTGCGCACGCCGGACCGTGACGTGACCGGCCGGCTCCCGGCGGTGGCCGGGCCGGACGGGCCGCCGCTGCCGGCGGACACAGTGCTGGTCCTCACCGTGAAGTCGCAGGACACCGTGTCGGCGCTCGACGTCTGGGCGGACGCCCCGGTCGAGGGTGGCGGGACGGCGGGCGAACGGCTGCCGGTCGTGCTGGCCCAGAACGGCGTCGCGAACGAGCCGGCCGCGCTGCGGCGCTTCGCCCGCGTACACCCGGTGTGCGTGTGGCTGCCCGCCACCCACCTGGAGCCGGGCGTGGTGGTCGCCAACGGCCATCCGCATCCGGGCATGCTGCACATCGGCCGCTACCCGAGCGGCGCCGACGACACCAGCCGCGCGGTCGCCGCCGACCTGACCGCCGCCGGGTTCGTCGCGCCGGTGCGCGACGACGTGATGCGCTGGAAGTACGGCAAGCTGCTCGCCAACCTCGGCAACGGCCTCCAGGCGCTGCTCGGCCGGGACGTGCCCGAAGCCCTGTCGAAACGGGTACGCGCCGAGGGCGAGGCGGCGCTCGCGGCCGCCGGCATCGCCCACACCTCGGTCGAGGAGGAGGCCGCCGAACGCGGTGACCTGGTGTCGCACCGGCCGGTGGGCGGCGCGGAGCGCTCCGGCGGCTCCACCTGGCAGAGCCTGGCCCGTGGTGCGGGCTCGGTCGAGACCGACCACCTCAACGGCGAGATCGTGCTGCTCGGGCGACTGCACGGCGTACCCACCCCGGCCAACGCGGCGGTGCAGACCGCGGTACGCCGGGCCGTCCGCGACCGGATCCCGGCCGGCGGCTTCCCGCTCGGCGAGTTGGAGAAATTGCTCGGCTGAGCGGGCAACCCGCGCCGCGCCGCCAGGCGTGTCCCCTCACGAACACGGGGAGGTGGCAGGTGCCCGACAGCGACGGCTTCGACGAGTTCTACCGGGGCAGCCGGCAGCGGCTGCTCGGCTTCGTCTACGTGCTCACCGGCGACCTCGCCGAGGCGCAGGACGCCGTGCAGGAGGCGTACATCCGGGCCTGGCAGCGGTGGTCCACAGTGCGTGCGTACGACGACCCGGAGGCATGGGTACGTGTGGTGGCGAGCCGGATCGCGGTGAGCCGCTGGCGCAGCCTGCGCAGCCGGGCCCGTGCCTACCTGCGCCATGGCGCGGTGGCGGACGTGCCGGCGCCGAGCACCGAGACGCTGGACGTGGTCGCCGCGCTGCGCCGGCTGCCCGAGGCCCAACGCACCGCGATCGCCATGCACTACCTGCTCGGCATGCCGGTCGCCGAGGTGGCGCGGGAGACCGAGGCCCCGATCGGCACCGTCAAGGCCCGGCTGTCCCGGGGGCGGACCGCGCTCGCCGGGCTGCTCGCCGTGGTGGACCTGGAAGAGGAGGCGGCAGATGCCTGACGACGTCGCACTCGTGGAGTTGCTGCACCGGGACCTGCGCAACGTCACCTGGCCGGAGCCGGAGGCGATCCGGGCCACGGCCCGGCGGCGCAGCCGGCGCTCCGCCGCGCTCGCCGCGGTCTCGGTGGTGGTCGTCGCGGCGCTCACCGCGACCCTCGTGGACCGGGCCGGTGCGCCGCCACCGCCCGCCGGCGCCGTCGACGGGCCGGGGGAGATCGTGGCCGAGGCGATGCTGGAACCGGCCGACATCCCCGTTCCCACAGGCGAGCGGCTCAGCGAGACCGGCCTCGACGAGCCGGTCCGGGTCGACGACCTCCTCCAGGTCTGCGCCGGGGAACAGGGGCGGCCGGCCGAGGAACCGCGCTCGCGCTACTCGCGGTCGCAGACCCTGATGGAACCGCCGACCGAGCCCGCGACCACCGTCGGATCGGTCCTCACCCAAGAGGTCTACCGGATGGAACCCGGGGCGGCGGGCCGGTTCGTCACCGACCTGGAGGGCACTGTCGCGGCCTGCGGCGCGTGGCGGACGACGGGCCAGGCCTACACCGATCGGGGGATGGTCAGCGCCGAGGTCGTGCACCGCTGGTACGTCGCGGCGAGCGGCTTCGCCGGAGATCAGGCGCTGCTGCTGCGCCACGAGGCGAGCGTGCCGCCGGACCAGGCGACCGGCCGGCCGCCCGGCTATGCGCCGTTGTACGAGGACCGGCTGGTCGTAAGGGTGGGTGACCTGGTGACGGTGCTGATCCCGTCCGGCCGGCTGCGGACCGACCTGCCCCAGGGCCAGGTGCCCGAGGCCAGGGTGACCGAGGAACAGGTACGGCAGATGGCCCGGGTCGCCGCCGAGCGGATGTGCGTGGCCGCGAACCCGGGTTGCTGACGCCGGTGCCCCCGCCGATCTCCCGGCGGGGGCACCCGACGCGCTACAGCGGGATGTTGCCGTGCTTCTTCGGCGGCAGCGTCTCGCGCTTGGTGCGCAGCACCCGCAGCGCCCGCACGATCTGGGTACGCGTCTCGTGCGGCGGGATCACCCCGTCGACGTAGCCGCGCTCGGCGGCGATGTACGGGTTGGCGAGCGTGTCCTCGTACTCGGCGATCTTCTCGGCGCGGACGGCGGCCGGGTCCTCGGCGTTCGTCAGCTCCGAGCGGTAGAGGATGTTCACCGCGCCCTGCGCGCCCATCACCGCGATCTGCGCGGTCGGCCAGGCGAAGTTCAGGTCCGCGCCGAGGTGCTTGGAGCCCATCACGTCGTACGCGCCGCCGTAGGCCTTGCGGGTGATGACTGTGACCTTCGGGACGGTGGCCTCGGCGTACGCGTAGATGAGCTTCGCGCCGCGGCGGATGATGCCGTCCCACTCCTGGCCGGTGCCGGGCAGGAAGCCGGGCACGTCGACGAAGGTGAGCACCGGGACGTTGAACGCGTCGCAGGTGCGCACGAACCGGGCCGCCTTCTCCGACGCGGCGATGTCGAGCGTGCCGGCGAACTGCATCGGCTGGTTCGCCACCACGCCCACCGGGCGCCCCTCGACGCGGCCGAAACCGACCACCATGTTCTGCGCGTACAGCGGCTGCACCTCGAGGAACTCGCCGTCGTCGAGCACGTGCTCGATGACCCGGTGCATGTCGTACGGCTGGTTCGCCGAGTCCGGGATCAGCGTGTCCAGCTCCCGGTCCTCATCGGTGACGTCGAGGATCGCGGGCGCGTCGAAGACCGGCGGCTCGTCCAGGTTGTTCGACGGCAGGTACGACAGCAGCGCCTTGACGTACTCGATCGCGTCCTCCTCGTCGGTGCCGAGGTAGTGCGCGTTGCCGCTGCGGGTGTTGTGGGTGCGGGCGCCGCCCAGCTCCTCCATGCCGACGTCCTCGCCGGTGACCGTCTTGATCACGTCGGGGCCGGTGATGAACATGTGCGAGGTCTGGTCGACCATGACGGTGAAGTCGGTGACCGCCGGGGAGTAGACGGCGCCGCCCGCGCACGGGCCCATGATGAGCGAGATCTGCGGGATGACGCCGCTGGCCCGGACGTTGCGGAAGAAGATCTCGCCGTAGAGGCCGAGGGAGGTGACGCCCTCCTGGATCCGCGCGCCGCCGGAGTCGTTGATGCCGACGACCGGGCAGCCGATCTTCATGGCGAGGTCCATCAGCTTGACGATCTTCTCGCCGAAGACCTCGCCGAGGGAGCCGCCGAAGACGGTGAAGTCCTGCGAGAAGACGCAGACCTGCCGGCCGTCCACGGTGCCGTAGCCGGTCACCACGCCGTCCCCGTACGGGCGGGTCTTCTCCAGCCCGAAGTTGGTCGAGCGATGCCGGGCGAACTCGTCCAGCTCGACGAACGAGCCCTCGTCGAGGAGCATCTCGATCCGCTCGCGGGCGGTCTTCTTGCCCCGCGCGTGCTGCTTCTCGACCGCGCGTGCCGACCCGGCGTGCACCGCCTCGTCGAGCCGTCGCTCCAGGTCCGCCAGCTTGCCGGCGGTCGTGTGGATGTTGAACCCGGTCTCGGTAGTCACCCGTGGAATATAACGATGGTTCAGGTGTCTGAGGCTGTGCAGTGCGCCTCACCGCTTCGCGGCGACCGGCGGACCCGGTGGCCGTAGGCTGGCGGGATGCCCGGTTCGCCGTACACCGATCTGGACCGACCGCCGCTGTCGGCGGCCCGGCTGCGGCGCGCGCTCGTCGCGCCGCACGGGCCCTGGCGCCGGTTGGAGTTGCTGGCCGAGACCGGCTCGACGAACGCGGACGTGGTGGCCGCGGCGCGGGCCGGCGAGCCGGAGGGCCTGGTGGTGGTCGCCGAGCGGCAGACCGCCGGCCGCGGCCGCCGGGGCCGCGTCTGGCAGTCGCCGCCGCGCGCCGGTCTCGCGACGAGCGTGCTGCTGCGGCCCGGCGAGGCGGTCGCGGAGCGCGGCTGGTCGCCCGTGCCCACCACCGGGTACGGCTGGCTGCCGCTGCTGGCCGGAGTCGCGCTGGCCGAGGCGGTACGGCTGCTGGCCGAGCTGGACGCGCGGCTGAAGTGGCCCAACGACCTGCTGGTGGACGGTGCGAAGTGCGCCGGGGTGCTGGCCGAGGCGGTGCCGGGGGAGAACGACAGGCCCCCCGCGATCGTGGTCGGTGTCGGGCTGAACGTGACGCTGCGCGCCGACGAGCTGCCGGAGAACCCGACCGGGCTGCCCGCCACGTCGCTCCAGCTCGCCGGCGCCACCGCCACCGACCGCGATCCGCTGCTGCGGGCGCTGCTGCGCTCGCTCGCCGACTGGTACGAGCGCTGGCGTGACGCCGGAGGCGACGCGGAGGCCAGCGGGCTGCGTGAGGCGTACCTGGCGGGGTGCGCCACAGTCGGCCGCCAGGTGCGGGTGCTGCTGCCCGACGGCAGCGAGGCGCACGGCACCGCCACCGGCGTGGACACCGACGGGCAGCTCCTGGTCGAGACGGGCGCCGAGACGCTGCGGCTGGCCGCAGGCGACGTGCTGCACCTGCGGTGAAAGGAAGGGCACCCTCTTAACGCCTCCGGTAGAGGAAGGGCCCCCTGTTAACAACCACGGGTAGCCGTCCGCGCGGCCGATGCCGGCCGGATGCGCCGACCGGTTACGGTCAGCGCGTCCGGTTCTGCGAGGAGGTTCAGCCGTGGCGTTCCCCGAAGACGTGCTCACCGAGGACGAGCACGTCGTGTTGCACCTGCACCCGCACTGGAAGGCCCTGATCCGGCCGGTCCTGGTGCTCGTGCTCGCCGTCGCGGCGGTCGTCGCCGGGTGGCTCCTGCTGCCCGACGGCAGCGGCGGCACGATCGCGCTCTACGCGATCGCGGTGGTCGGCCTGGCACTGGTGCTGTGGCTGGGTCTGTGGCCGTTCCTGGTCTGGCGCACCACGCACTACCTGTTCACCAACGAGCGGGTGCTGCTCCAGCAGGGGGTGCTGTCGCGTAACCGGCGGGACCTGCCGCTGACCCGGATCAACGACCACGCCATGCACCAGCGTTTCGTGGAGCGGCTGCTCGGCTGCGGCACGCTGACCATCGAGTCGGCGGGTGAGCGCGGCCAGTCGGTGCTGCACGACGTGCCGGGCGTGGACAAGGTTCAGACGAAGCTCTACGAGCTGGTCGAGGCGCACCACGACAAGCACAGCCTGGGTGACGGCGAGATGCGCGAGATCCTGGCCGACATGACCGAGGGCAAGGCCCTGCGCGACCAGCCCTGACGTTGACCGACGGAAAAGGCCGGCACCCCGTGTCAGGGGTGCCGGCCTCTCGTCGTTCAGCGGCGGGCGCGGCGGGGCTGGAGTTCCGCGGCGAGTTCGGCGTCCAGGTCGGCGCCGAGCGCGCCACCCAGTCCGGCGTCCGCCGGTGCGGGGCGGCCACGCGGTGGCGGGAAGTCGGCCACCCGGCCGGCGCCCGGAGCTGGTTCCTCCTCCTCCAGCTCGCTGACCGACTCGGCCAGCTCGGCCACCGGGTCCATCTCGGCGACGTTGTCCCACTCGTCACGCGGCACCGAGTGCCAGGTCTCCTCGGCGTGCTTGGGTACCGGCTGGAAGACGAACGTGCGGTACGACCAGAAGCGGAACAGCGTGGCCAGCAGGACACCGATGGTCTTGGCGACGTTCAGCGCGAGCAGGCCGTGTACGCCGAGGCCGTACTTGGCCAGGGCCAGGACGCCGAGTTCGATGAGCAGACCCGCGCCGTTGAAGAGGAAGAACAGGACGTATTCGCGCCGGAGTGCCGATTTCGGTCGATCACGGTACGTCCAGTGACGATTCATCAGATACGACGTGATCGTGGCGACAATCGTCGCGATCACTGTTGCCTTCAGCTGACCGTCACGGAAAACCGTGAGTGCCAGCGCATTGAACACCGCGTAATTGATGACGGTGTTGATGCCGCCGACGATGCCGAATTTGAGCGCCTCGTGGATGAACTTCTGCCAGCGCTCGGGCAGCAGACGGACTCCAGGCATGCGGAACACCTTAGGCAGTTGGCTGGGCCGGCTGGGCCCGGCGGGTCGGGATGGGCGGTTCGTCACGCCCCGGACTCTCGGTCGTGGCTCGTTGCCGGAACGGGAGGTGTTCCCGCCTCGACGAAGACGAACCGTCGGTACGACCAGAACCGGAAGAGTGTCCCCAGGCCGGTGCCGACGACGAAGCTGGCGATGTTGTCGGCCAGGGGCGTCTGGAACACCGCGGGCCAGATCGCGCCCAGCCCGTAGTGGCTGATCGCCAGGCAGGCCACCGCGATGCCGAGGCCGACCGCGTTGAAGAAGAAGAACAGCGCGTACTCGCGGGCCGGGTTCGACCGCTGCCGGTGCCGCCACGTCCAGAACCGGTTGCCGAGGAAGGCGACGGTCGCGGCGATCACCGTGGAGATGGTCTTCGCGGCCAGCGGTGCCATGTCCCGGCCGCTGGACAGGTAGTTGAAGAGGATGAAGTCCACGACGAAGGCCAGGCCGCCGACGGTGGCGAACTTGCTCAGCTCGTGGATGAGGTGACCGAAACGGTCGAGCAGTGCTCCGATCGGACCCCGGCGGGTCTGCGGAGCCCCCGGTTGGTCTCCGGTCATCGTCGCGGCCACCCGCCGAGAGTACCGGTTGCGCGGTAACCGGGCGGACTGCAACGGCGAGTCGGCCACGACGGCTTCGCCGCGGCCGTCGCGCTCGGGCTGCCGGGGTCGGAGAGGCGTCGCCCGTTCTCGATGTCCGTGAGCAGAGCGTAACGCGCTGTGCGAATCTGTGGAGCGCATCACGGAATCGTCTTTCGCGACATGTTCGTACGCTTCAACGCGATCGGGCGTCGCGGTCACTCGGTGCCGGACCCGGCCGTCGAAGGTTCACCGCAGGATTTGCGTGAAACTGCGCGCGAAAGCGGGTATCAGATCGTGATGCCGCAGCGTGGCCGTACCTTGTGCAGTTCTTCACAACCAGTCCCACTGACTGACGAGGCAGTCCGGTTTACGCTGAGCCCAATCCCAGGTTTCCACGAGGCGGCGTACCAGCCCGCCGGAACTCGTGCACCCCATAGATCGGTCAGCGTCGACCACAAGGAGAAGTGACATGGTTGCTCCGGCTGCTGTTCGGGGTATCGATCAGGCCCCGACGTCCAACCCCAAGCTGCTCGCCTGGGTACGTGAGGTCGCGGAACTGACCACCCCGGACCGTGTGGTCTGGGTGGACGGGTCTGATGAGGAGTGGCGCCGCCTCACCGACGAACTCGTCGAGAACGGCACCCTGATCCGCCTCAATCCCGAGAAGAAGCCCAACTCGTTCTACGCGCGTACCGACCCCACGGACGTCGCCCGGGTGGAGGAGCGCACCTTCATCTGCTCCGTCGACGAGGCGGACGCCGGCCCCACCAACAACTGGATGGCGCCGGCCGAGATGAAGCGGACGATGACGGAGCTGTACCGCGGCAGCATGCGCGGGCGCACCATGTACGTCATCCCGTTCTGCATGGGCCCGGTCGAGGCCGAGAACCCCATGTTCGGCGTGGAGATCACCGACAGCCCGTACGTCGTCGCCTCGATGCGGATCATGACCCGGATGGGGTCGTCGATCCTGGAGGCGATGGGCGACGACGCCGACTTCGTGCACGCGCTGCACTCCATCGGCGCGCCGCTCGCGCCGGGTGCGCAGGACGTGGCGTGGCCGTGCAACGAGACCAAGTACATCTCGCACTTCCCGGAGACCCGGGAGATCTGGTCGTACGGCTCCGGCTACGGCGGCAACTCGCTGCTCGGCAAGAAGTGCTACTCGCTGCGTATCGCCAGCGTGATGGGGCGCGACGAGGGCTGGCTCGCCGAGCACATGCTGATCCTCAAGATCACCTCGCCCGAGGGCAAGGTCTACCACATCGCCGGCGCCTTCCCGTCGGCCTGCGGCAAGACCAACCTCGCCATGCTGGAGCCGACCATCCCGGGCTGGAAGGTCGAGACCATCGGCGACGACATCGCCTGGATGCGGTTCGGCGCGGACGGCCGCCTCTACGCGATCAACCCCGAGTACGGCCTGTTCGGCGTCGCACCCGGCACCGACTGGAAGACCAACGCCAACGCCATGCGGACGCTGGACCGGGGCAACTCCATCTTCACCAACGTGGCGCTCACCGACGACGGCGACATCTGGTGGGAGGGCATGGGTGAGCCGCCGGCGCACCTGATCGACTGGAAGGGCAACGACTGGACGCCGGAGAGCGAGAGCCTCTCCTCGCACGCGAACAGCCGTTTCTGCACGCCGATCACGCAGTGCCCGATTCTGGCCGACGACTACTACGACCCGAACGGCGTGCCGATCGACGCGATCCTGTTCGGTGGCCGCCGCCGGGACACCATCCCGCTGGTCACCGAGGCCCGCGACTGGGTGCACGGCGTCTACATGGGCGCCACGCTCTCCTCGGAGACGACCGCCGCGGCCTCCGGCGCGGTCGGCGTGGTCCGCCGCGACCCGATGGCCATGCTGCCGTTCATCGGTTACAACGCCGGCGACTACTTCCGTCACTGGATCGAGATGGGCAAGGGCGCGGACGGCGACGAGGCCAAGCTGCCCAAGATCTACTACGTGAACTGGTTCCGCAAGGACGCCGAGGGCAACTTCCTCTGGCCGGGCTTCGGCGAGAACTCCCGCGTGCTCAAGTGGGTCATCGAGCGGCTGGAGGGCCGGGCCGAGGCCGTGGAGACGCCGATCGGCATGGTCCCGGCGCAGGACGCGCTCGACGTCGAGGGTCTGGACATGACCCCGGAGGACGTCCGGATCGCGCTGAAGGTCGACGCGGACGAGTGGCGCAACGAGCTGCCGCTGGTCACCGAGTGGTTCGAGAAGTTCGGGGACAAGCTCCCCGGCGTGCTCTGGGCCGAGCTGGACGCGCTGCGCGCCCGGCTGGACGCGGAGCCGCAGAAGTAACAGGTGTGCCTGTTGCCCCCGCCGGGCAACATCGGATGCCATGAGGACGGCCGCTGAACCTGTCGAGGTCCGGCGGCCGTCCGCCGTCCGGGCGCTCACCACGCTGCTCGCCGTGACCGCGGCGGCCACCGTCGTGGTCGAGCTGCTCAACTACTGGTACGCCCCGGAGCAGGAGTTCGGTCTGGCCGTACGCACCGGCTGGGCGATGCTCCGGTCGCTCGGCTTCCTGCTGCTGATCGGGCAGGTGAACAAGGGCCGGGTGGGTGCGCGGCCGTTCGGGCTGATCCTGGCCGTGACCACGATCTTCGCGGTCGGGCGGCTGATCGTGCCCCGGCAGGGGGTGCCCGCGCTGCCGGGCCTGGTCGGGTTCGCCGTGCTCACCGCGCTCTGCGTCGCCGTGGTGGTGCTGCTCTACCGCTCCGAGGCGATCCGCGCGCACCTGGTCCGGCACCGCAAGGGCCTGGTCGTCGAGGGCGGGACGATCGCCTGGCGGGAGATGGCGCCGAAGCGCCCGCAGGCGAACGGCTGGCTGCTCACCGCCCGGGTCGCGGCGTTCACCTACAGCCCGCTGATGCTGGTGCCGGCGCTCGTCGCGACCGGCGCCGTACTGGACGGGCGGCTGGCCGCCGTACCGGCATTGATCTTCTGGTTCGGCGCCGGCATCGCGGTCAGCTACGCCGTGCTGTTCTGCACCGCCTTCCTGCTGCGCGACCGGGCATGGGCGCGCCGAGCGCTGGTAGTGGTCACACTCGGCGTCCTGGCGATCGACCTGCCGCTGTGCTGGTGGCTGCTCGGCACCGACGGCCTGATCCGCGACGGCGCCCCCCTGGTCACGGCGGCGGCCCTCACCTTCTACTCCCTGCACCGCGCCACCCGCACCCCACCCTCACTCGGTTGACCATGAAGTTGGCGGCGGATTCGATCTCCTTCGCTGCCGTCAACCTCATGATCGTCGCCCAGGGCGGGGTGCGGCGGGGCAGGATGAGAGGGTGTGGGACGTCGTGGTGGTGGGGGCGGGGCCGGCCGGAGCGGCCGCAGCGCTCGGCGCGCGGCGGGCCGGGGCGGCGCGGGTGCTGCTGCTCGACCGGTCCGACTTCCCCCGCGACAAGGCGTGCGGAGACGGCATCGCCGCGCACGCGCTGGACGTCCTCGCCGAGCTGGGCGTGACCGGGGCGGTCGACGGCTACGCGCCACTGCCCGCGCTGCGCCTGGTCGGCCCCGGTGGCGGCACCGTCGCCCGGACGCTGCCCCGGCCCGCGTACACGGTGCCCCGCGAGGTGTTCGACGCACGCCTGGTCGCAGCGGCGGTGGCGGCGGGCGCGGAGTTGCGGCGACACACCGTACGCCGGGTGGACATCGCCGCCGACCGGGTGCTGCTCGACGGAGAGCTGTCCGCGCGGGCGGTGGTCGGCGCTGACGGCGCCGGATCGGTGGTACGGCGCGCGCTCGGCCACCCGGTCAACCCGGACCGGCACCTGGCGCTCGCCATCCGGGGCTACGCGCCCACACCGGCCGGGCCGCCCGAACAGCTCATCGTCACCTCGGCGGCGCGCTGGCCCGCGTACGCCTGGGCCTTTCCGATCGGCGACGGTCGCGCGAACGTCGGGTACGGGGAGGTGCTGCGCGGCGAACCGCTGACCCGCGCGCACCTGCTGGACCGGATGGCCGCGCTGCTCCCGGACGTCGACCCGGCCACGGTGACCGGCCTGCGGGCCCACCACCTGCCGCTGTCCACCCACCGGCCCGCGCCCGGCCGCGGACGGGTGGTGCTGGCCGGGGACGCGCTGTCGCTGATCAACCCGTTCACCGGCGAGGGCATCTTCTACGCGCTGCGCTCCGGAGCGCTCGCCGGCGCGGCGGCGGCCGGCTCCCCGGCCGAGGCCGCCCGGGCGTACGCCGCCGCGCTGCGCGCCCGGCTCGGCACCCACCTGCGGCACAGCTCGGTGGCGGCGTGGCTGGCCCGGCGGCGCCGGGTGGTCGACGCGGTGGTCGGCGCGGCCCGGCGGGACGAACGCGTCTACCGCACCGTGGTGGAGCTGGGACTCGGCGACGGCCGGCTGGACGCGCGCACCCTGATGGCGATCGGGGCGGACCTGCCGCGACCACGCCGGACCGGCGCACAGTCAGGTGATATGCCACCGAGACACTGATCTCTCCCGCGGGTCGCTACCCTGCAAGGTGATGACTCTGCGGAAACTCCTCTACTCCGTGTACGAGCGCCGGCTGACGGCGAAGCTCGCGGGCAAGCCCGTACCCGCACACGTCGGCGTGATGTGCGACGGCAACCGCAGATGGGCCCGGGAGATGGGCTTCGTCGACCCGAACGACGGCCACCGGATGGGCGCCGAGCGGATCAAGGAGCTGCTCCGCTGGTGCGACGCGGCAGGCGTCGGGCACGTCACACTCTGGCTGCTCTCCACCGACAACCTGTCCCGCCCGGCCGCCGAGCTGGACCCGCTGCTCCAGATCATCGAGGACCTCACCACCGAGCTGGCGGAGGAGGGCAACCCCTGGCGGCTGCGGATGGTCGGCGCGCTCGACGTGCTGCCGGCGCAGCACGCCGCCGCGCTCAAGGCCGCCGAGGAACGCACCCGCGACCGCGACGGCGGGGCTCAGGTCAACATCGCAGTCGGGTACGGCGGGCGGCGCGAGATCGCCGACGCGGTCCGCTCGCTGCTGGTGGAGCACGCGGCGAACGGCGGCACGATCGAGGAGCTGGCCACCTCGATCAACGTCGACCACATCTCCGAGCACCTCTACACGAAGGGGCTGCCGGACCCGGATCTGATCATCCGGACCAGTGGCGAGCAGCGGCTCTCCGGCTTCATGCTCTGGCAGAGCGCGCACTCGGAGTTCTACTTCTGCGAGCTGAACTGGCCCGACTTCCGCAAGGTCGACTTCCTGCGGGCCCTGCGCTCCTACGCCACCCGCCAGCGCCGCTTCGGCACCTGACCCCCGGGCGCCCCCACCCGCCGCCCTCTCGCCCCGCCCCGCCCTCGCCCCGGCGATCTTGCACTTTCGGCCCCGAGGGCGGGGCTTTTGCCCTGCTTTGCCGGGGCGGCAAGTGCAAGATCGCGGGGGAGAAACCGCGGGGGCGGGGGCGGGGGCGTCAGCGGAGGTGGGGCAGGGCGGCGGTGAGGAAGTCGGCCAGGGCGGCCGGGGAGTCCAGGGTCAGGTCGGCGGCATCGGCCACCTCGTGACCGGTCTCCGGGTTGGCGACGGCGACGCAGACACCGAGGAAGTCGGGATCGGCGGCGGCGCGGGCGCGCAGCGCGGCGAACGCCTTGATGTCGGAGACGTCGTCGCCGAAGTACCAGGCGCCACCGGCGTCCCGGACCGTCTCGCCGATCACCATGCCCTTGTCCCGGTCGACAGGGGGCTTCAGTTCCAGCACCATCCGGCCCGGCTGGGCGCGCAGGCCCAGCCGCTCGGCCTGGGCCCGGCCCCACTCCTGCACCAGGTCGCCGAGCTGCGGGGCGGTACGCCAGTGCAGCGCCACGGAGAGCCGCTTGAACTCGACGAGCGCGCCGGGCGGCAGTTCGGCGCGGGCCTGCTCGGCCAGCTCCGACATGGTCGGCACCCACGGCAGGGCGGCCGGCTCGGTGACCGTCTCGCCGCCGGAGTGGCTGTGCTCCAGGCCGTATAGCCCGTACAGGTCGATGCCGGCGAGGCCGCCGAGGTGGTCACGCAGGAAGTCCACCGGGCGGGCGGAGACGATGGCGATCCGGCGGACGTGCGGGGCGAGCGCCTCCAGCGCGGTGAGCACGTTGGGCGCGGGCCGTACGGCCGTGGGGTCGTCGTCGACGGGCGCCAGTGTGCCGTCGAAGTCGAAGAAGAGGACGACGTCACCCGCGCGGTCAGCGGTCGCACGCCAGGCGTGCTCCGCGTTCAACGGGGTCTTCGGCTGCTGGTTGCCCAGATTCAACGGCGGCACGCGCGTCAGCGTACCCCGCGCCGGGCGGCGTATTCGTGGCCGAGATGTGACGTCGGAACGACGTGGGGATCAGCGTTCGGCGGCTCCTCGTCCCCGGCGACCGAACGGCACCACGGCCGCCTCCTGCCCGTGGCTGAGCAGGTAGCCCTCCACGAAGCCGGTGTTGCGGTCGCCGGTGTGTGCCTCGATCTCGTTGAGCCGCGCCACCAGGAACTCGGTGAGCGCGCTGACCCGGTCGTTGAGCCGATCGTGCAGCTCGGCGACGACGGCGAGGATCACCGCGGTGCCGGCCGTGGTGAGCGCGAAGAGGTTGACGACCAGGGGAAGCTGCCCGCCGTCCAGTACGCCGACCACCACGTTGCCGGTCACGCACGATGTCAGCGACACCACCGCGACCACGACTGCCAACCATTTCAGGGTCATGGACAGACCCCTCCTTCTGTCCCGCAGGGCTGGGTTCGGCTGTGTCCCGTCCCCCCGCCGATGACGAGCCCCTAGCAGTACAAACGTGGACGCTAGCGGGTCCGATCCGTCCCCGAGGCGAAACGATCGGGTCCGACCTTCCGTTCTTTCGCCATCTGAGGAACTACCCGGCTTGTTTACCCCTATTTCGGACACCGCCCGGCAGAGTCGGGCGATATGCGAGGTAACGAATGGTTTCTCGAATGTGGAACTTCTCCGCGTCGGAGACGTTCGGATCGACCAGCCGGCGCAGCAGCGCCTCCACGTCCGGGTCCATCGGGGGCGGGGTCGGCGCGGTACGCGGTCCGGCGGCGCGGTCCCAGCCGAGCGCGGTGAACGCGGCGGCGGGGTCGAGCCCCAGCCCTTCGCAGAAGGCGACGACCCGTTCCGCCTCCGGGTCGCTGGCCCAGTCGCCGCGTACCCATCGGTTGATGGTCTGCCGGGAGACGCCGGTGCGCCGGGAGACCTCGGTGCCGCTCCAGGCCCGCAGTGCGCGGGCGTCGTCGAGCGCGCGCCGGACGAAGGTGGCGAACGCGATCTTCCGTGCGTTGGTCGTCTCGGTCACCCCGTGACGGTACGGCCAGTCGGTCCCTAGAGGACGGCTCGGCGCGCTGCTGTCACGCCGACGTGACGATGATCCGGGATTCCCGGTAAACGATTCAGTGCTGCTCCTGAGGGGTGTCACCCGGGCAGAATAGATGGACACGAGTACGGCGGCAAAGGCCTGAAAAGCTGATACTGTCACGCTCATGAGACAACTTACGGTGTGTCACGTGCTTGAGACGACGAGTGCTCACATGCGTCACTCCGCGGGTGCCGAGGGGGTTTCGTGACCGAGCTCGCGACACGTGCCCAGGCTTTCGGGCTGATCGCGGACGGAGTGTCCGCCGGGCTGAGCGCCCCCTGGCGTCTCTATCTCGCCCGCGGGTGCCGGTATCTCTCACTCAGCGTCGGCGACCGGGGGGAGTGGGACGCCTGGCGGACCCACCTCGGCTGCCCGGAGCTGAGCGTGCGGGTCTACGACTCCGGCGGGGAGATCCGCCGGGCGTCGGTGGCCGAGGTGATCCTCGACGGCTGCCGGATCAGCGTGGAGCTGGTCGAGGAGGTCAGCACCGACGATCTGGAGCGCCTGCTGGTGGTCGACCCGCTGCCCGGGGCGGACGAGCGATGACCCCCTTTCTCGCCGTGGTGCTCGTTCTCCTGCTCGGCTCCACCTGCTACGCGGCCGGGCGCCTGCACGGTCAGCTCAGCTACCGCATCGGCTACCGGTTCGGTTACCGCCAGGGCTACTTCGACGGTGACCGGGGCGCCTGGAACCGCCGTCGGCGAGATGCCCAGGCGGCGATCGCCTCGGCGCTGTCCGGTCCCGGCCCGACCGTGGTGACCTCGGCCGGGCGCTCGGCCGTGCCGTTCGCCGGCACCTCCGTACCCGCAGCGGTCGCCGCCCGGCCCGGCTCGGCCCCGGCCGTCCGCGTCACCGCCACGGCCCAGCTCGGCGCCGTCGGCCGGGTGGGCACCACGTACACCGGATCGTCGTTCGGCGCGGCCGGCGCCGGACCGCGGGCCGGCACGCTGGTGCGCCGCCAGGGCTGAGGCCCGCGCCGCGTCGCGGCGCCGCAGTGGACGACCGGCCGGGGTGCGCGCAGGGGGCATGCATCCCGGCCGGTTCCGGTCCGCCGGTCACTCGAACGGGTGTACGTCCGGCGAAGACCGAACGATGATCCACGCGCACCTCTAGCCCCGCGGCCCCGGTGCGATTAGCGTCTAGGCATGGCACGGGGTTTTCCCGGGCCAGCCGGACAGCCCGGACCTGCGTCCTCGCGCACGGGGCCCGCATCCGACCCCGTGTCCTCCGGGCACCGGAAGAGGCGGAACTCGGGTGGCCGGGTGCCCATCCGCGGAGCAGGCCTGTGACCACTCGCCGTACCCCCGCCGGAGCCGAGCAGACCCCGGCCTCGACCGCCCCGACCCGCCGGACCACCCGCAGCCGCCGCGGCGCCGCCGCCGCGGAGGCCGAGGAGCCCCGACCAGCCGGCCCGGCCTTCGTCCTGGACACCTCGGTCCTGCTGTCCGACCCGGCGGCCTTCCACCGCTTCGCCGAGCACGAGGTGGTGCTGCCGCTGGTGGTGATCTCCGAGCTGGAGGGCAAGCGACACCACCCCGAGCTGGGCTGGTTCGCCCGCCAGTCGCTGCGCATGCTGGACGAGCTGCGGGTGCGGCACGGCCGGCTGGACCGCCCGGTGCCCGCCAACGACCAGGGCGGCACGCTGCGGGTGGAGCTGAACCACACCGACGACGGGGTGCTGCCGCCCGGCTTCCGCAACGAGTCGAACGACGCGCGCATCCTGTCCGTGGCGCTCAACCTGGCCGCCGAGGGGCGTGAGGTCACGCTCGTCAGCAAGGACATGCCGCTGCGGGTGAAGGCGGCCTCGGTGGGCCTGCGCGCCGACGAGTACCGGCACGGTCAGGCCAGCGACCCGACCTGGACCGGGATGGCCGAGCTGGACCTGGCCGAGGAGGAGATCGGCCGGCTGTACGCGGGCGAGACGCTCGACGTCGACGCCGCGGCGGGCCTGCCCTGCCACACCGGCCTGGTGCTGCACTCCGGGCGGGGCTCGGCGCTGGGCCGGGTGCTGCCCGACAAGACGATCCGGCTGGTCCGGGGCGACCGGGAGGCGTTCGGTGTGCACGGGCGCTCGGCGGAGCAGCGGGTCGCACTCGACCTGCTGCTGGACGAGTCCATCGGCATCGTGTCGCTCGGTGGGCGGGCCGGCACCGGCAAGTCCGCGCTGGCGCTCTGCGCCGGCCTGGAGGCGGTGATGGAGCGGCGCCGGCACAAGAAGGTGATCGTGTTCCGCCCCCTGTACGCGGTCGGCGGCCAGGAACTCGGTTACCTGCCCGGGTCGGAGTCGGAGAAGATGTCGCCCTGGGCGCAGGCGGTCTTCGACACGCTCGGCTCGGTGGTGCACGAGAACGTGCTGGAGGAGGTCACCTCGCGCGGGCTGCTGGAGGTGCTGCCGCTGACCCACATCCGCGGCCGGAGCCTGCACGACGCGTTCGTCATCGTGGACGAGGCGCAGTCGCTGGAGCGGGGCGTACTGCTCACCGTGCTGTCGCGCATCGGCCAGGGGTCGCGGGTGGTGCTCACCCACGACGTGGCCCAGCGGGACAATCTGCGGGTCGGCCGGCACGACGGGGTGACGGCGGTGATCGAGGCGCTGAAGGGGCATCCCCTCTTCGCGCACGTCACGCTCAGCCGATCGGAGCGTTCTCCGATCGCCGCCATGGTCACCGACCTGCTGGAGGACATCCCTGGCTGAGCGCCGCTTTTGCCCTACTTTGCCAGCATTTTTGGGGTGACGCAGATCACTTTTGAGCCCGGCCATTTCCCACTGGCCTCACTGTGCGCAATGGTGTCCATCGAGCGTCACCTACCACTCGGGAGCCGGACACGGCCCCGGAGTCACACCGATACCGGTGCGCTCACGGCACCCGGCGTGACCCGACCCGGCCATGCGCGTGCCGTGTCCCTGCCCCCGACGAAGGGAAACTTCGTGAGTCGGCTGTGGAGCCGGTTCGGCGCCCGTACGGCCGCTGTCGCGCTGCTCTCCGTGGGCGTCGCCGGCGGCTTCTATCTGGGCGAGGATCGACAGACCCAGCAGCAGGGCCTGACCGCGCAGGTCGGCCTGAAGGTCGACCAGACGGAGTACGCGTACCAGCGCGACCGGCTGTCCGACCACCGCGTGGACTCGTCCCGGCAGCGTGCCGCCGAGTACCAGGCGAAGCTGCGTGCCGCCGCGGCGGCGAAGGAGGCCGCCGAGCGGGCCAGGAAGGCCGAGGCGGCCGCCGCCACCCGCAAGAAGGAGCGGGCCGCGGCCGAGGAGGAGGCGGAGGCGAAGGCCAAGCCGTACGACGGCCCGATCCCGTCCTCGTGCGCTGAGTACAGCGGCAACCGGAAGATCGGTTGCGCCATCATGCTCGACAAGGGCTTCGGCATCGACCAGTTCCCCTGTCTGGACAAGCTCTGGACCAAGGAGAGCGGCTGGAACCCGAAGGCCTCCAACAGCTCCTCCGGGGCGTACGGGATCCCGCAGGCGGTGCCGGGCAGCAAGATGGCCTCGGTCGCCGACGACTGGAAGACCAACCCGGCGACCCAGATCACCTGGGGTCTCGGCTACATCAAGGGCCGGTACGACACTCCCTGCGGCGCCTGGCAGAAGTCGCAGAGTTCGGGCTGGTACTGACATCACCACGACGGCGGGACACGCGGACAGACCCGGGTGTCCCGCCGTCGTCGTACCGCCGTCCGACTGGCGGCCTGCCGCATTTGCTGATAGCTCTTGGTAGGTGACCTGGCACGGCGGCCCCAGTGGCGACCCCTACCGGTTCGGCACCGACGCGTTCTATGCGGCGCTCGGCCGGGCCTTCGTCGCCATGTGCGCGGTCGTCCCGGTGCTGTTCCTCATCGAGGCGCTCGACGTCGGCCTGCGACTCGGCCTGGACTACACCGCCGGCATCATCCCGCAGCGGCTCCAGGGCCTGGACGGTGTCTTCTTCTCGCCGTTCCTGCACGCCGGCTGGAACCACCTCTACAGCAACAGCATCCCGCTGATCCTGCTCGGCACGTTCGTGCTCGCCGCCGGCACCCGCCGGTTCCTCTGGTCCACCGCCGTCATCATCCTGGTCAGCGGTCTGGGCGTCTGGTTCACCGGCTCACCCAACTCGGTGGTGGTCGGTGCCAGCGGCGTGATCTTCGGCTACCTCGGCATCCTGCTCACCCGGGGCGTGGTGGAGCGGAGCTGGTGGAACTTCGCCGTCGGCCTGCTGGTCGGGTTGCTCTACGGCTGGCAACTGCTCGGCATCCTGCCGACCGACGAGCGCATCTCCTGGCAGGGCCACCTGTTCGGGCTGCTCGGCGGCGTGGTCGCGGCGATCCTGTTCCGCCGCCGCAACGACACCGGCGAGTCCGACCGCCTCGGCTCACCGAGGATGACGCTGCCCTGACGGCGCGTTGATCGAACCGCGGGACGTCCTTGCCCGCGGCCACCTGCCCGCCTACCGTTTCCGCATCAGCACGGGGTGATCCCGAAGCGGAAAGTGACGGTACGCCATGCGCGAGGTCGATGTCGCCGTGATCGGGGCCGGTCCCGCCGGGCTCTTCGCCGCCTACTACGCCGGTTTCCGTGGACTCTCCGTGTCGGTGATCGACGCGCTGCCCGAGCCGGGCGGTCAGGTCACCGCGATGTACCCGGAGAAGCTGATCCTCGACGTCGCCGGCTTCCCCGCGATCAAGGGCCGCGAGCTGGTCACGAACCTGGTCGCCCAGGCCGCGCCGTTCCGTCCCGACTACCGGCTCGGCGTACGCGCGGAGAAGCTGTCCTACCTGGACGGCCGGCCGGTGCTCGGCCTGGCCGGCGGCGAGCAGCTCAGCTGCGGCGCGGTGCTGGTCACCGGTGGGCTCGGCAGCTTCACGCCCCGGCCGCTGCCGGTCGCGGAGAGCTTCACCGGCGGTGGGATCGTCTACTTCGTGCCGCAGCCCACCGAGTTGACCGACCGGCACGTGCTCATCGTCGGCGGCGGCGACTCGGCGTTCGACTGGGCGGCCACGCTCGCGCCGCTGGCCCGGTCGGTGACGCTTGTGCACCGGCGGGACCGCTTCCGGGCGCACGCGGCCACCATCGAGCGTGTCCGCGCGCTGCCGGTGCGGATCGTGGTGAACGCCGAGGTGAGCCGGCTCTACGGCGAGGAGACCGTCACCGGCGCCGAGCTGACCGTACGCGGCGGCGAGGTGGAGACGCTGCCGGTGGACACCGTGGTGGCCGCGCTCGGCTTCACCGCCGACCTCGGCCCGCTCGCCGAGTGGGGGCTGAACCTCGACCGTCGGCACATCGTGGTGGACAGCGCGATGGCCACCAACCTGCCCCGGGTGTTCGCGGCCGGGGACATCACCGAGTACCCGGGCAAGGTCCGCCTGATCGCCACCGGCTTCGGTGAGGCCGCCACCGCCGTCAACAACGCGGCTGTCGTCATCGACCCGACCGCGCACCTGTTCCCGGGTCACTCCTCCGACGGCACCTGACGCCGACCGGCGTCAGGGCAGGCCGACCAGGTCGGCCATCAGGCCGATCTGGTGGTCGAAGTACTCGTCGCGGTGCGGCAGCGCCCGGTTGATCCGGCCGAACAGCTCGAAGCTGATCAGCCCGAACAACTGGGTCCAGCCGGCCATGCCGCGGGCCAGCAGCGCGGGCGGCACGTCCATCCCGATCAGCTCGACCAGTTCGGCCACGTCGCCGCGCAGCGGCTCGGGCAGATCCTCGTCGGGCGGGGCGAGCCGGCCGGAGGCCAGGCCGTCGCGCAGGATGCCGACCAGGGTCACCGGAGGGCGCTGGGCCGGCACGACGGTGTCGTCCGGGGCCGCGTACCCGGGCACCGGGCTGCCGTAGAGCAGCGCGTACTCGGCGGGGTGGTCGAGCGCCCACGCGCGGGCGGCCCGGCAGGCGGCGAGCCAGCGTCCGCGCAGGTCGGCCTGGTCGGCGGCGGCGTCGGCCGCCTCCACCGCGTCGCCGAGCGCGTCGTACGCCTCCAGGATCAGCGCGGTGAGCAGGTCGTCGCGGCTGGGGAAGTAGCGGTAGATCGCCGAGGAGACCATGCCGAGGTCGCGGGCGACCGCGCGCAGGGAGAGGTTCGCGCCGTCGGTGTCCAGGTGGCGGCGGGCGACCGTCTTGATCTCTTCGATCATCCCGGCGCGGACCCGGGCGCGGAGCGAGGGAGCGACCATGTCCCCACTCTGCCACGACGAGAGCAGCAATCAAAAGAGAGAGCACTGCTCTTGACTTGCGCCGCTTCCGTGAGTCATGCTCTGTTCCGAGAGCGGTGCTCTCGATTCGAATTACTGCTTCAGTGAAGGTGGACCTGTCATGGCACTGCACGTGATCGTCGGCGCCGGCCCCGTCGGCACCGCCACCGCCCGCCTCCTCGCCGAGCGCGGCGAGCGGGTGCGGGTGGTCACCCGGCGCGGCACCGGCCCCGAGCACCCGGCGATCGAGCGGGTGGCCGCCGACGCCGCCGACGCGGACCGGCTCGCCGCGCTGACCGAGGGCGCGGACGCGCTCTACAACTGCGCCAACCCGCAGTACCACACGTGGCCGACGGACTGGCCGCCGCTGGCCGCCGCCCTGCTCACCGCCGCCGAGCGCAGCGGCGCCGTGCTCGCCACAGTCGGCAACCTCTACGGGTACGGCCCGGTCGACGCCCCGATGACCGAGGCGACCCCGCTCGCCGCCACCGGCGTCAAGGGCCGCGTCCGCAACCGGATGTGGGCCGACGCGCTGGCCGCCCACCGCGCCGGCCGGGCCCGGGTCACCGAGGTACGCGGCTCCGACTACATCGGCCTCGGCGGCACCTCGCTGCCCATGATGGTGCTGCCCAAGGTGCTCGCCGGGCAGCGGGTGTTCCTGCCGGTCGCCTGGGACGCGCCGCACACCTGGACGTACGTGGGGGACGTGGCCCGTACCCTCGTCGCCGCCGCCACCGACCCGCGCGCCTGGGGACGGGCCTGGCACGTGCCCAGCGCGCCCCCGATGTCCATGCGGGCGCTCGCCGACCGGGCGGCGAAGCGGGCCGGGGTGCCGGCGCCCCGGCTGACCCGGATGCCCTACCCGGTGCTCTGGCTCGGTGGTCTGGCTGACCCGTTCGCCCGGGAGATGCGGGAGACCGCGCACCAGTTCGCCGGGCCGTTCGTGATGGACTCCACCGCGGCCAGCGAGACGTTCGGGATCGAGGGGACGCCGCTGGACCGGGTCGTCGACGAGATGGTGACCGGCCTGCGCGCCGCCGCGCCCGCCGCCGCCCGCTAAGGGCGGCGGGTCGGGCCGAAGGCGGCGACGAGCACGGCGACCATGGTCAGCGCCGCGCCGAGCAGCGTGTCCAGCCCGGGGTGCGAGGCGGCGGTCGGCAGGACCAGATCCAGCAGCACCGCGCCGACGATCTGCCCGGCGATCGTGGCCAGGCCGAGCAGCAGGACACCGGTGAACCGGACGAGGGCGGCGGCCAGCGCGATGAACACGATCCCGAGCGGGCCGCCGAGATAGAGCCACGGCTCGTCCGGGAACGCGCCCGCCGGCCGTCCGCGTACCGCCAGGTCCACCGCGAAGGTGACGAGCAGCGCCGCCGTACCGACTGTGAAGTTCACGAGCGTGGCGGTCATGGCACTGCCCGCCGCCGCCCGGACCCGACCGTTGACCGCCTGCTGCCAGGCGATGCCCACCCCCGCCGCCAGCGGCAGCAGCGCCAGCGCCAGCGCGTGCGGGTCGCCGAGCCGGTCGCCCACCGCCAGCAGGACGGCGAGCACTGTGAGCACCGCGCCGATCAGCCGGTTCGGGGTGACCGGCTGCCGGCCGGCCGGGCCGATGCCGGCCCGGTCGACGAGCAGGCTGCTGCCGGACTGCCCGGCCACCACCGCGACGGTGAAGACCGCGACGCCGAGCGCGCCGATGGTCAGCCCCTGCGTCGCCACCAGGAACGCGCCGCAGACGCCGCCCAGGCACTGCCAGGGCCGCAGCGCGCCGGAGCGCAGCGCGCCGCGCAGGGCGGCCAGTCCCCGCCGGCCACCGGGGGTGGCGGGGACCAGCACCAGCAGGATCAGCAGGCCCACACCGAACGAGACCACCGCGGCGGCGATCCCGTCGGCCAGGCGTACGCCCAGCTCACCGTTGATCCGGGACTGCACGGCGACCATCACGCCCGAGGCGGTGGCCAACCCGACACCGGCGACACGTCGCCCGGTCGACAGCGTCTGCGGTGCCGGTGGTGCCGCCGTCCCGGCCCGGCTCACTCCTGCTCGGCCAGCGGGCGTCCGTCGAAGTCGACAGCCGAGTAGAGGGCGAGCTTCTCCAGGCGGTGGTACGAGTCGATCACCCGGATGGTGCCGCTCTTGGAGCGCATCACGATCGACTGGGTGTACGCGCCGCCGGAGCGGTAGCGCACACCGCGCAGCAGGTCGCCGGAGGTGACACCGGTGGCCACGAAGAAGCAGTTGTCGCCGGTGACCAGGTCGTCGGTGAACAGCACCCGGTCCAGGTCGTGCCCGGCGTCCAGCGCCTTGCGACGCTCGTCGGAGTCCTTCGGCCAGAGCTTGGCCTGCATCATGCCGCCCATGCACTTGAGCGCGCACGCGGCGGTGATGCCCTCCGGGGTGCCGCCGATGCCCATCAGCACGTCCACGTCCGACTCGCCGCGGGCCGCCGCGATGGCGCCCGCGATGTCCCCGTCGGAGATGAGCCGGATCCCGGCACCGGTACGCCGGATCTGCTTGATCAGGTCGTCGTGGCGCGACCGGTCCAGCACGCACACGGTCACCTCGGCGGCGTCAGTGCCCTTGACCTTGGCGATCCGGTTGATGTTCTCGGCCACCCCGGCGTTGATGTCCACCACGTCGGCGTACATCGGGCCGACCGCCAGCTTCTCCATGTAGAAGACGGCGCTCGGGTCGAACATCGCGCCGCGCTCGGCGACCGCGAGCACCGCCAGCGCGTTCGGCATGCCCTTGCTCATCAGCGTGGTGCCGTCGATCGGGTCGACCGCCACGTCCACCTCGGGGCCGGTCCCGTCGCCGACCTCCTCGCCGTTGAACAGCATGGGGGCGTTGTCCTTCTCGCCCTCGCCGATCACCACGACGCCGCGCATCGGGATCGAGTTGATCAGCTTTCGCATGGCGTCGACTGCTGCGCCGTCGCCGCCTTCCTTGTCGCCCCGGCCGACCCAGCGGCCGGCGGCCATCGCCGCGGCCTCGGTGACCCGGACCAGATCGAGGGCGAGGTTGCGGTCGAGATCCTGGGGCGTCCGCGTCCTGGTGGTTGTCATGGCGGCCTCCTCGCGACGTTGCGGGGTGGGACCGGCGGCCACCGCCGCCGGTTTTGTCGCTGATCCTCACACGATCTCAGGTTCGCCGTCCCGGCGGGGCGGAGGAGGCCAGGATCACGTCACCCGGTGGGCTGCGACAATGGCCGGGTGGAAGCCGCACAGCCTGCCGACCGCACACCGACCGACGCCACACCGCCGGAGGGCCAGCCGCCGGTCCGACCGGACGGCGCCCCGGCCCCGTCCGAGGGTCAGCCCGCGCTCGTCGCGGAGCGGGGCGAGCCGGCCCCCGCGGTGGACACCCCCGCGCCGCCGGCGGGCAAGGAGAAAGCCCGCTCCGAGCGGTCGCCGAAGGACATGGCGCTGTCCCTGCTGATCCTGCTGGTCCCGATCGCGCTGCTGCTCGCCTTCTACCGGGGCTTCCTCGGCGGCGACTCGCCGGTCACAGTCGACCCGGCGCCCGCGCTGGAGCAGGCCCGCTCCGCGAACGCCTTCCCGGTCAGCGAGCCGACCGGGCTGGGCGACGACTGGCGTACGGTCAACGCCCGCTTCCGGACCGAGGCGGACGGCTCGACGCTGCGGATCGGGTACGTGACCCCGGAGGGCCGGGGCGCGCAGCTCGTGGAGAGCAACGTCCCGGCGGAGAGGCTGCTGCCGGCCGAGCTGACCGAGGGGCAGCCGCAGGGCGCGGCCGACCTGCCCGGCGGGCTGAGCTGGCAGCGCTACACGGCACGCGGCAACGAGCAGGCGCTCGTCCTGCTGGAGCCGAACCGTACGGTGATCGTTGTCGGTGACGCGGGGGAGACGGAGCTGCGCAAGCTCGCCACGTCGCTGCGCTGACGTCCTCCCTCCGGGTGACGCGGGATTGCGGAACCCCGCTTCCGGGAACAGAAGGGACATCGAGCCCGGACGACCCACCTGGAGAGGTTGACGTGAAGATTCGACGCTTCAGCGCCACCGCGTTCGCCGCGGCGCTGCTCATTCCCGGCCTGGCGGCCTGCAACGGCAACGGGACGACGTCCGACGCCTCCGCGACCCCGAGCGCCTCCGGCAGCGTCGCACCGAGCGCCACGGCGTCCAGCAGCGCGGCCAAGCAGGCTCTGCTCGACTCCACGAACGCGATCCGTGAGGGGAACTTCAAGTTCTCCATGACCGGCGCGGGCTCCACCGCCGAAGGGCAGGTGCACGAGCCGAGCCAGAGCGCCGACATGCGGATGACCATCGGCGACCCGTCGTCGGACCTGATGATGAAGCTGGACCTGATCCACGCCAAGCCGGACAGCTGGGTCAAGCTGGAACTCGGCGGCACCGCTGCGGCGCAGATCCCCGGCGTGAAGAACCTCAACACCGGCAAGTACCACCACCTCGACCAGAACCGGGTCAAGGGCAACCGGGCGCTGGGCTTCGACTTCGAGAAGCTCGACCCGGCCGGCAGCGCCGTGCTCACCCAGGGCATCACCGAGGTACGGCAGACCGGCGAGGGCGCGTACGAGGGCACCGTCGACGTGTCGAAGGCCGCCGAGGCGGGCTCGCTCGACCCGGCCGTGATCACCGCGCTCGGGGCGCAGGCCCAGTCGGTGCCGTTCACCGCCAAGGTCGACACCCAGGGCCGGCTCAGCGAGATGGTGCTCAAGATCCCGGCCGCCGGGCAGAGCGCCGCGCAGGACCTGAAGATCACCTACACCGACTACGGCAACGCGTCGCCGGCCCAGAAGCCCTCGGCCGACCAGGTCGTCGAGGCCCCCGCCGAGCTGTACAACCTGTTCAACTGAGGTCTGCGGTGGGGTTCGGCGATCGCGCCGAATCCCACCGTCACTCCTCGGCGCGCTGGCGAGCGGCGTCGATGCGGGCGCGGGCGCCGTCCAGCCAGCGCTGGCACACCCCGGCGAGCTGCTCGCCGCGCTCCCAGAGGGCCAGCGACTCCTCCAGCGAGGTGCCGCCCGCCTCCAGCTTCTCCACCACCGAGGCCAGCTCGGCGCGGGCCTGCTCGTAGCTGAGCTGTTCGTCCTGCTTCGTCCCGGTCATCGTCTCTCTTCCCTCAGCCGTCGACGGTGGCGGTCAGCTCGCCCTCGGCGAGGCGTACCCGCAGTGGATCGCCCTTGGCCACCTCGGAGGCCGCGCGGACGACGTGGCCGTCGGCGCGCTGCACGATCGCGTAGCCGCGCTCCAGCGTGGCCGCCGGGGACAGCGCGCGCAGCCGGGCCAGCGTGTGCCGCAGGTCGTCGGTGGCGCCCCGCAGCCGATGCTCCAGGGACCGGCCGGCGCGGTCGCGCAGCGCGGACACGTCCACCGCCCGCTGCTCGACCATCACCTGCGGCCGGGCCAGCACCGGGCGGGAGCGCAGCAGGTCGATCCGGTGCTGCTCCCGGTCGACCAGGTGACGAACGGCCCGTTCGAGCCGGGACCGGGCCTGGCCGATCAGCCGGGTCTCCTCGGTCAGGTCCGGCACGATGCGCTTCGCCGCGTCGGTCGGGGTGGAGGCGCGGACGTCGGCCACGTAGTCGAGCAGCGGCGCGTCCGTCTCGTGGCCGATCGCGCTGACCACCGGCGTGCGGCAGGCGAAGACCGCCCGGCACAGCGCCTCGTCGGAGAAGGGAAGCAGATCCTCGATGCCCCCGCCGCCCCGGGCGATGACGATCACGTCGACGGCCGGGTCGGCGTCGAGCACCTTGAGCGCCCCGACGATGTCCGGCACCGCGCTCGGCCCCTGCACCGCCACGTTGATCGTGCGGAAGTCGACGGCGGGCCAGCGGCGGCGGGCGTTGGTCAGCACGTCCCGCTCGGCCGCCGAGGCTCGGCCGGTGATCAGGCCCACCCGGCCGGGCAGGAACGGCAGCCGCCGCTTGCGGGACCGGTCGAACAGGCCCTCGGCGGCGAGCAGCTTCTTGAGCTTCTCCAGCCGGGCCAGCAGCTCACCGAGGCCGACCTGGCGGATCTCGTCGGCCCGCAGGCTGAGCGTGCCCCGCGCGGCGTAGAACTCGGGTTTGGCGTGCAGCACCACCCGGGCGCCCTCGCGCAGCTCCGGCGCGCCCGCGTCCAGCACGTCGCGGTTGGTGGTGACGGTCAGGCTGAGATCGGCCGACGGGTCGCGCAGCGTGAGGAAGACGGTGCTCGCGCCGGGGCGGCGGCTGATCTGCGCCACCTGGCCGTCGACCCAGACCCAGCCCAGGCGGGCGATCCAGGCGCCCACCTTCTGGCTGACCACCCGGACCGGCCACGGCTCCTCGGCCGTGCTGCGCCCGTCCGACCTGCTCTGCCCGTCCGACCTGCTCTGCCCGTCAGACGTGCTCCGCCCCTCCTCGCCCGCGCTCACCCGCCCACCCTACGGCCCGGGACCGACCGCACCCGCGTGCGCCTCGCGGCCGCTGCCGCGCGGGAGGGCGGCACGTACGATGGGCGGGTGACTGACGCTGAGACGACTCCCCGGACCGGCAAGCGCGTGCTCCTGGCCAACCCCCGCGGCTACTGCGCGGGCGTGGACCGGGCGGTGCAGACCGTCGAGGAGGCGCTGAAGCTCTACGGCGCGCCGATCTACGTGCGCAAGCAGATCGTGCACAACAAGCACGTGGTGCGCACGCTGGAGGCCCAGGGCGCGATCTTCGTGGAGGAGAACGAGGAGGTGCCGGAGGGCGCCACAGTCATCTTCTCCGCCCACGGCGTGGCCCCCGAGGTCTACGAGCAGGCCAAGCAGCGCTCGCTGCGGGCGATCGACGCCACCTGCCCGCTGGTCACGAAGGTCCACCACGAGGCCCGCCGGTTCGCCGCGCAGGACTACGACATCCTGCTCATCGGCCACGAGGGGCACGAGGAGGTCATCGGCACCGCCGGTGAGGCCCCCGCCCACATCCAGCTCGTCGACGGCCCGGACGGGGTCGACAAGGTCACCGTGCGCGACCCGGAGAAGGTGGTCTGGCTCTCCCAGACCACGCTGTCGGTGGACGAGACGCTGGAGACCGTGGCCCGGCTCAAGAAGCGGCTGCCGCTGCTCCAGTCGCCGCCCAGCGACGACATCTGCTACGCGACCTCCAACCGCCAGCACGTGGTCAAGGAGATCGCCCCCGAGTGCGACGTGGTGATCGTGGTCGGTTCGCGCAACTCCTCGAACTCGGTCCGGCTGGTCGAGGTGGCGCTCGACGCCGGGGCCCGCGCCGGCTACCTGGTCGACTTCGCGCACGAGATCGAGGACGCCTGGCTGACCGGCGCCCGGACCGTGGGTGTGACCTCCGGCGCGAGCGTGCCGGACGAACTGGTCCAGCAGGTGCTCGCGCACCTCGCCGAGCGCGGCTTCGGCGACGTCGAGGAGATCACCACCGCCGACGAGCGGCTGACGTTCTCGCTGCCGCAGGAGCTCAAGCGCGACATGAAGGCCGCCGCCGCGGCCCGCGGCTGACCGGGAACGGATCGGCCGTCGGCCGCGTCCAACAAACCATGAAGACTCCTCGTACGGTGCTCGTCGCACTGCTCGCCGGTCTCGCGCTGACCGCCTGCGCCGCACCCGGCGACGGGTCCGCCGATTCCAACCCGAGCCCGAGTACGACGGGAGCCGCCCCGGTGACCAGCCAGCCCGACCCCGGCACCAGCCCGAGCCGTCCGGACCCCTCCTGGAAGGGCGGGCCGTCGACCCCGCCGGGTGTCGGCGGCACCGTCATCAGCGGCACGGTGCAGGCCGGCGTCGAGCCGAACTGTCTGCTGCTCGACGGCCACCTGCTCGTCGGTGGCCCGCGCGACGTGCTCAAGGCCGGCGCCAAGGTCGAGGTCACCGGCCGCCCCGAGCCGGGCATGATGACCACCTGCCAGCAGGGCACCCCGTTCGTGGTCGAGTCCGCCCGCCCCGCCTGACGACACGAAGGAGCCCCGCCCCCTACGAGAGGGGACGGGGCTCCTTCGTGTCAGCGGATCAGTCGACCGAGACGACCTCCACCGAACCGCGGCCGACGACCGCGCCCTCGGTGGTGGTGACGGCCATGTCGCCGTACAGCTCCCGGCCGGCGGCCGGGGTGGACAGGGCGGTCACCGCACCGGTGAGGGTGGCGGTGGCGCCGTTGGCCAGGGACAGCGGCGTGGACGGGGCGGAGAGCGTGCCCAGCGCCGGGGACGCGAACGAGTCCCGGTAGTCGTACGCGGTGCTCGGGTCGCTCATCGAGTAACCGTCGACCACGACCCGGTAGGTGCCGGGCGCCGGGTTGGTCAGCGTGACGGCCTCCTCCGAGTCACCGTCGGCTGCCTGCCCCACCTGGGTGGTGCCGCGGAACACCGTCAGGTCCAGGTCGGCGCTCAGGTCGGACGGGTTGCCGATCCGGGCGGTGAACGAGGTGGCGCCCGCGGGCACCTCCACCACGTACTCCTGGCTGGCGCCCTCGGTGATGCTCGGCCGCTCGGTCCGGACGCTGGCCAGCGGGCCGCCGACGCCGGTCACCTGGACCGGGCCGAAGGTGTTGGTCAGGCTCCAGCTCACCGGGGACGGGGTGCCGGCGGTGACCGACGGGAGCTGGACGACGGCCGGCTCCACCTTGACGCCCTGCACGCGGGCCTGGAGCCGGAACGGGTTGTCCAGCGCCGGCGAGGTGCGACGCGCCTCCACCTCGATCTCCCACACGCCCGGCAGCGGGTTCTGGTAGTCCCGCTCCTGCGGCTTGCAGACCGCGGCGTCGGAGAAGTTGGTGTAGCAGGCGGTGCTGGCGGTGCTCTCGACCGGCACGCCGTACGGGTTGATGGCGATGAACCGGGTCTGCGAGCCGGTCGCGATGCCGGACAGGTTGACCTGGAGCGCGCCCGCACCCGGCGGGACGGTCACGAAGTACGACCGGAAGCCGTTGCGCTCGACCGAGCCGTCGGCCGAGAACGAGAACGCCGGAGCGGCGACCGGGTTCGAGGCGATCACGACGGTGGCGACCTCGAAGTCGACGACGGAGGTGGCCGGGTCGTCGACGGTCATGATGGCGCCGTGCGCGCCGGCCGTCATCGGCTTGGCCTTCACCTTGACCGTGACGGTCTTGTTCAGCGGCAGCCAGACCACCTTGGGGGCGCTGTAGGTGCCGTCGTTGCCGCGGAAGGCGACCTCGTGCTTGACGCCCTTGTTCGGGCCGCTGGTACGGGTCAGCTTCACCTCGTAGTGGCGGCTCTCCTTGACCTTCTGGCCACCACGGTCGGCGGCGCAGCGGTTGTAGAGGCCGGTGCCGACGTTCGGGTTCGGCACGAACGTGCCGGAGGCCCGGTCGTAGCGGGTCAGGTTCGGCGACAGCTCGGTGCAGACCGGCGCCTCGGAGGTGTAGGTGCGGGTCTGCACGCCCTTGGCGAGCAGGCTCCACGCGCCCGGCACGTTGAACATGCCGTAGCCCTGCGCGTACGTCGGGACGCCGGTGATCGGCTGGCCCGAGGTGTAGACGGCCCGGCGCAGCGCGGCCGGGGTGACGCCCTTGCCGGTCGCCTTGGCGGCCGACAGCAGCAGCGCGGCGGCGCCGGTGGCCTGCGGAGCGGCCATCGAGGTGCCGTTGAGCATCTGGTAGCCCGGGGGCAGCGGGTAGCCCGCCTCCGGCACCGGGCTGCCCGCCTGCCAGGTCGGCGCGGTGGAGATGGCCGAGCCGGGGGCGGTGATGTTCGGCTTGAAGCCGCCGTCCTCACGCGGGCCGCGCGAGGAGAAGTTGAACAGCGCGTTGTCCTTGCGGACCACCGAACCGTAGTTGGCCAGCCAGGTGTCCTTGCTGACGCTCGCCGCGACGCTCACCACGTCGGTGGCGACCGACGGGTCACCGACCGTGTTCACGCCCGGACCGGAGTTGCCGGCCGAGATGAACAGCTGCACACCGTAGGTGTTGATCAGGTCGTTGTAGAGGACCGCGCGGGCGTTCGAGCCGTCGTTGAGCGCGGGCAGACCGCCGATCGACATGTTCACCACGTCGACCTTGCGGTTGATCACCAGGTCGGCCATGCCGGTGGTGAGCGCCGCCGCGGTGCAGCCGCCGCCCCACGAGCAGGCGCGGGCGGAGACCAGCTTGGCACCCGGGGCGGCGCCGTCGAAGGCGCTGTTACCCAGCATGTCGTTGGCGGCGGTGATGCCGGCGACGTGGGTGCCGTGGGTGCTCTCGATGATGCCGATGTTGACGTAGTCGACCAGGCCGGGGCCGCCGACCGGGGCGGTGTTCACGTTGCGCCGGTACTCGACCACGAACGGGATCTGCTCGCGTACCGCGGTGGCCGGGTTGTCCGTGCCGAAGTGACCGACCTGGAACTTCTCCTTGTACGGCCGCATCACCTCGTCGTCGGTGAAGTCGTTGTTCTGGTTCGCGTCGACGCGCACGTCACCGGTGGTGGGGTTGTAGAGCACGCCCCAGAAATCGGTGGTGTCGCCGTCGCGGTTGAGGTCACCCCGCGCGTCGCTGTTCGCGGTGATGTTCTCGCGGAAGACGTTGAACCGGTAGTTGCCGGCCGGTGCCGTCCAGGTGCCCAGCGAGGTGGTGAACTCCGGGCCGCTGACCTCGGTCAGCATCGGCCGCCAGGATGCGTCCTCCAGCGGGTCGGTGGCGGTGACCCAGTCGACGATCTTGCGCTCGCCGGTGGTGGTCGTCTGGAGCGCCGGCTGGTCGAGGTCCACACCGGAGTCCATGATGCCGATGGTGACACCGCGGCCGTCCCACTGCGGGTTCGCGGCCTTGAAGGCCTCCGCGCCGGTCTCGTTGGTCGGCATGTACGGGTTCACCGCACCGGTGTCACCGCCCGGCCCGGCCAGCGCCTGAGCCTGGGTGGCGGACTTGGCGCCCTTCGGTGCCGCCTCGGGCGCCGGGTCGGGGAGCTTGATGGTCTCGTCCAGGTCGACGGCGGCGACACCGGGCAGCGTGGCGGCCTTGAGCGCCTTCGCGGTGGGGACCTTCGCCAGCACGTAGCCGATCTGGTCGTACCGCTGGCTGACGGTGGCGCCGAGGCCGGTCAGGCCGTCGACGACCTTCTCGGCCGAGCCCTTCTTCGCCGCGATGATCATCGTGACGGTCGGCGCGTTCTTCGCCTCGGCCTCGTCGAGCAGCTTGGCGTCGTGTGCGCCCAGTGCCTTCGCGGCGGCCGGCAGCGAGGGGTCGGCGGCGGGGGCGGCGCTCGCGGTACCGGCGCCACCTCCCACGGTCAGGGCGCCGGCCGCGAGGACCGAGGCCAGAAGCGCGGCGGACGGTCGCCGGCTGCGCGTGCGGGGTTTACTCAACGTTCTCTTCCTCCAGAGAACAGGGCCCTCGTGGGGCAGGGCACGTGTGACGGTGATCCTGCGTGTCACGACGACATGTGTCACTACCCGGCCTCGGTTTGTGATCAGTCCGTGACACGGATCGGTCTACGTCACCGCGCGTGCCGTGTTAGGCGTCGACGTCCGTCGACCTTTCGGCCGATGTGGACGGCGTGCCCAGCAACTCGGGTGCCTGCGGCTGCCTCGGCGCCAGCTCGACCTGCGCCGGCGCGGCCAGCTCGTCGTCGGAGACGCCCAGCTCGGCCAGCTTGCGGGCGCTGACGAGCACCCGCGCCTCCAGCGACCCCACCGCCCGGTTGTACGCCGTCACCGCACCGCTCAGCGAACTGCCGAGCTTGCCCACGTGGTCGCCCAGTGTGGACAGCCGCCCGTACAGCTCGCGGGCCAGCGAGTGGACGGTGGCGGCGTTACGCGCCAGCGCCTCCTGCCGCCACGAGTAGGCCACGGTGCGCAGCAGCGCCACCAGCGTGGCCGGCGTGGCGAGCACCACGTTGCGGGCGAACGCGTGCTCCAGCAGGGACGGGTCGCGTTGCAGTGCCACGTCGAGGAACGGGTCCGCCGGCACGAACAGCACCACGAACTCGGGCGTCTGGTCGAACGCCGACCAGTAGGACTTGGCCGCCAGGCCGTCCACGTGCGCGCGCAGGTGCCGGGCGTGCGCGTCCAGGTGGGTGTCGCGCCCCCGCTCGTCGCGCGCCTCCATCGCGGTCAGGTACGCGTCGAACGGCGCCTTCGCGTCCACCACCACCGTCCGGCCGCCGTGCAGCCGCACCACCAGGTCGGGGCGTACCCCCTGGTGGTCGGTCGCGGCGGTGACCTGCTCGCTGAAGTCGCAGTGTTCGAGCATGCCTGCGGCCTCGACGATCCGGCGGAGCTGGTGCTCGCCCCAGCGGCCCCGCACCTGCGGCGCGCGCAGCGCGGCGACCAGCTGCTTGGTCTCGGTGCGCAGCTCGCCGGAGACGGCGCTCATGGACCGCACCTGCTCGCGCAGTTCGGCGTACGCGTCGACGCGGTCCCGCTCCAGCTCCGCCACCCGCTGCTCGTAGCGGCGCAGCGTGTCGTGCAGCGGCGCGACCGCGCGGGCCACCGCCTCCTGGGACTGCGCCGTCGCCTCGTAGCTGAGCGCCCGCATGGACTGCTCCAGCCGGCCCTCGCCGGCCCGGGTGGCGGCGAGTGTCGCCTCCAGGCGGGCGATGTCGGCCGCCGCGCGCGCCCGCGCGGCCAGCCAGCCCACCGCGCCGCCCGCGGCGAGGCAGAGCACCACCACGGCCAGCGTCGCAAAGCTCATGGCCAAGAGCTTGCCAAACGGGTACGACGAGCGCCCGGTGGGTACGTTCGAGTCATGGAGTTCGCGTTGTGGCTGGTCCTGATCCTGCTGCTCGGAGGTGCGTTCGTGTTCTGGCGGAGGGGGAGCAGATCGCGCCGGGCGAACGAGCTGGCCGACGCCCGCGCCGAGGCGCAGCGCTGGTACGAGCGGCTCGGCGGCCAGCTGATGAACCTGCACGGCGACGCTCCGGCGGTCCGGCAGGCGCTCGCCGACGCCGGTGAGCGGTACAACGCGGCCGGTTCGCAGCTGGAGCAGGCGACCACGCCGCGTCAGTTCGGGCTGGCCCGGGAGACCGCGCTGGAAGGGCTTGCTTACATCCGGGCGGCGCGGACCGCGATGGGCATCGACCCGGGCCCGGAGCTGCCGCCGCTCGCCGCTGCCCAGGGCGCCGGCGCGCTCACCAAGGAGCGCCAGGTCGACGTGCAGGGGCAGACGTTCCGGGCCGGCCCGCAGCCGGGGAACGCGACGCCCTACTACTACCCGGGTGGCCGGTTCCAGGGGCGGCCGGTGCCGGCCGGCTGGTACTCCACGCCGTGGTGGAAGACCGCGCTCGGCGCAGGCGTCGGCGTGGTCGGCGGTCTCCTGATCGCGGACGCGCTGTTCTCACCCGCGTTCGCCGACCCCGGGTACGACGCCGGCTACCAGGAGGGCTTCGGCGACGGCCAGGACTTCGGCGACCAGGGCGGCGACATGGGCGGCGGCGACACGGGCGGCGGTGGTGACTACGCCGGTGGCGACTTCGGCGGCGGCGGGGACTACGGCGGCGGCGACTTCGGTGGCTTCGGCGGCGGGGACTTCGGTGGTGACTTCGGCGGCGGCGACTTCTAGGCGGCGACTTTAGTCGACGCCGCCGCGCCAGGCGCCGCCGCGTCGGGCGCCGCTCGCGTCGGGCACCGCTCGCGTCGGGCACCGCTCGCGGCGCGCCGGGCGCAGGCGTTAAGAAGGGCCCCCTCTTATGCACGAGGCGTTAAGAGGGGGCCCTTCCTTACATCTCAGCCGGTGTTGCGCATGCCGGCGGCGATGCCGTTGACGGTGGTCAGCAGCGCCCGCTCCAGCGCCGTACCGTCGTTCGGGGCCCGCCGCCCACCCGGCGCGGTCACCACCGCACGCCCGGCGGCGCCGGATTCGCGGTACTGCCGCAGCAACGCCACCTGGAGGTGGTGCAGCGGCTCCAGGTAGGTGTCCCGCACGGCGAGCGTGCGCTGGAGCACCGGCGAGTTGTCCAGCAGCGCCGGTGCGGCGGTGACCGCGAGCACCTCCTGCTTGGTCAGCTCGTACTCCTGCTCGATCTTGTCGAAGATCGGGTGCAGCTTCTTCGGCACCAGCGTCTCGACGTAGCGCCGGGCGATGGTCAGGTCGGTCTTGGTCAGCATCATCTCGACGTTCGACAGGAACGTGCGGAAGAAGTGCCAGTTCCGGTTCATCTCGGCGAGCACGTCGGCCAGCCCGGCCGCCCGCGCGGCGGCCAGACCGGAACCCACGCCGAACCAGCCCGGCACGATCTGCCGGGTCTGCGTCCAGCCGAACACCCACGGGATGGCGCGCAGGCCGGACAGGCCGGCGCCGGTGTTCGGGCGCTTCGCCGGCCGGGAGCCGATGTTCAGCGCGCCGAGCAGCTCGGTCGGCGTGGAGGCCCAGAAGTACGCGGGCAGGTCCGGCTCCTCGACCAGCGACCGGTACGACCGGAATGCCGACTCGGACACCACGTCCATCGCCGCGTCCCAGCGCTCCAGCATCTCGGCCGGCTGCCGGGGCGCGGTGTGCAGCAGCGTGGCCTGGAGCACCGCGGCCACCGTCAGTTCCAGGTTCTCCCGGGCCAGCGCCGGCAGCGTGTACTTGTCGGAGATGACCTCGCCCTGCTCGGTCACCTTGATCGCGCCGTCCAGCGTGCCGTACGGCTGAGCCAGGATCGCGTCGTGGGTGGGGCCGCCACCACGGCCGACGGTGCCGCCGCGGCCGTGGAACAACCGCAGGTGCACGCCGTGCCGCGCGGCCACGTCCCGCAGCGAGCGCTGCGCCCGGTGGATGGACCACTGGCTGGTGGTGATGCCCGCCTCCTTGTTGGAGTCGGAGTAGCCGAGCATCACCTCCTGCACGTCGCCCCGGGCTGCCACGAGCGCCCGGTACGCGGGCAGCGACAGCAACTCGTCCAGCAGCTCACCACCGGCGTTCAGTTCGGCCGGGGTCTCCAGCAGCGGCACGATGCCGATGCGGGCCCGCCCGGAGTGCACGTCCACCAGGCCGGCCTCGCGGGCCAGCACCACGGCGGCCAGCACGTCGTCGACGCCGAGCGTCATCGAGATGATGTACGACTCGATGACCTCGGGGCCGAACCGGTCCTGCGCCTCGCGGATCGCCGCGAACACGTCGAACGTCTTGCGGGCCGACTCGGTGAGCGGGCTGTCCTGGGTGGAGAGCGGCCGCCGGCCGGTCAGCTCGTCGGCGAGCAGCTTGGTGCGCTCCAGCCGGGACAGTGCCGGGTAGTCGGAGACCTCGCCGACCGCCTCGTAGAGCTGGGCCAGCACCTCGTGGTGCTTCTCCGCGTGCTCCCGGATGTCCATGGTGGCCAGGTGCAGGCCGAACGCGGACACCGTACGGATGGCCGAGGCCAGCCGCCCGACCGCGGTGAGCTGGCCGGAGTTGCGGGCCAGCGAGGCGCGCAGCAGTTCCAGGTCGGCGATCAGCTCGGACGAGCCCCGGTAGTCCCGCCCCGGCACGTGCGGGGTGTCGGCACGCAGCCGCTCCCGGGTGTTGGCGAGCTTCGCCTTCACACACCGCGCCTTGAGCCGGTACGGCTCCTCCGCGTTGACCCGGCGGAACCGGGGCGCCACCTCGGGCAGCGCGTCCAGGTCCTTGGCCAGGCTGGCGGACAGGTCGAGCGACACCGCACGCAGCCGCCGGGACACGCTGACCTCGGTGATCAGCTCGTCCATCGCCTTCTCGGTGGCGGCGATGCCGTGCTCGTGCTGGATGCGCAGCACTTCGCGGGTGACCACCGGCGTGACGAACGGGTTGCCGTCGCGGTCACCGCCGATCCAGGTGCCGAAGCTCAGCGGGCGGGACGTCGGCGACGTCTCCACGCCGAGCGTGCGCAGCGTGTCGGCGAGGTCGTCGAGGACTTGCGGCGCGGCCTCGGCGTACAGGTCGCGCAGGTAGTAGATCGCGTTGCGCGCCTCGTCGGTCGGGTCCGGCCGGTCCAGCCGCAGCTCGTCGGTCTGCCACATGAGATCGAGCAGTTCGGCCAGGCGCCGGTTCGCCGGGCCCTCGTCGCTGGCGCCGTACAGGATCGCGTTCGCGGTCTCGGTGTCCAGCTCGTCGGCGACGGCGCGCAGCTTGGACAGGATGGACCGGCGGGCCGCCTCGGTGGGGTGGGCGGTGAAGACCGGGCGTACGGCCAGCCGGCGGGCCGCGGCGGCGATCTCCTCGGCCGGTACGCCCCGCTCGGCGATCATCTTGGCCGCCTGGTCCAGCCAGCCGCCGTGTGTGGCGCGGCGGCGGCGCAGGTCCCGGGCGCGGTGCACCTGCTCGGTGATGTTCGCCAGGTGGAAGTAGGTGGAGAAGGCGCGGGCCAGCTTCGTGCCGGTGGTGACGTCGAGCCCGGCGAGGCGCTGGGCCGCGGCCGGTACGTCGGAGCGGACCTGGGCGCGGATCTCCTCGACCAGGTCGAGCAGCGGCCGGCCCTCCTGACGGGCGAGGGTCTGCCCGAGCAGCGTGCCGAGGCGGCGGATGTCGGCCCGGAGAGCGGCGTCGGGGCCGTCGTGGTCGTGCTGGTCGGTCACGGTTGCGCTCCTTACGCGAGGACGAAGGACAGCGCTGTCCGACTCCTCTGGATGGTATCCGCGCGGCCCCGGCGGACAGGAGGGGGACGGCGTGATGATCTGCACTCTGGGACGGTCCGCCGGTCAGCCCCGCTCGCCGGCGTGCCGTCCCGCCTTCGGCCGGCGGCGTGCCCGGAACACGGTCGCGGTGAGCAGGCCGGTCAGGCCGGCGACCACCCAGACCAGCAGTCCGGTCAGTGCCCAGCCGCCGCCGCGCCAGTCGAAGTAGATGGCCGACTTGAACAGGTCGGTGGCGAGGCCCGGAACGTTCCAGCGGTGCATCCCGCGCAGGAACGGCGGCAGGAACTCGGGCGCGTAGATGCCGCCGGAACCGGGGTTGCCGAGCACGACGAGCAGCAGGATCACGATGCCGGTGCCGAGCAGCCCGAGCCAGCCCTGGACGGCGGCGGCGACCATCCCGGCCGCGAACGCGGCGAGCGCGCCGACCACCGCCACCGTCGCCACCTGATCGGGGAACACGCCGAGCACCGGCCCGACCAGGATCGCCCCGATGACGCCGAGCAGGATCGCGTGCACCGCGAGCGTGGCGATCCGCAGCCCGGCCCGGCGCAGGTCGCGCGGGCTGGTGCCGAGCGAGATGCCGAGCGCCGTGGACGCCAGGTAGCCGCCGAGCACCACGCCGACGGCCAGGTAGAACGGGACCAGGCCCCGCGGGTCGTCGGCGGAGACCGGCACGTCGTCGGTGACCTCCAGTGGCACCCCGGCCTGCCGGGCCGCCTCGGTGAACACGTCGGTGACGAGTTCGGTGGCGGCGGGCGCTCCCGCGCTGGCGGTGGCGAGCGTCAGGCCGCCGTCGGGGGCGGAGCTGAGCACCGCGTACACCGATCTGTCGGTGAGACCGTCGGAGGCGGCGTCGCGGCTGTCGTACCCGACGGGTTTGATCGTGTCGGTGCGGGCGCGGACGGCGGACATCACGGCCTGGGCCTGCTGGTCGCTCGTGACGACGGCGACCGGCACGTCGCGCGGGTCCGGCTTGTGCAGCGCGCCGACGTAGGCGGCGATGAACGCGCTGGCCAGCGCCAGGGTGCCGAGGATCAGCGCCGCCGTGCGGGGCAGCCAGTCCCGGGTACGCAGCTCCGGCTCGTCGTCCACGGCCTCAGCCTATTGCGGGCATATGCCCGGCTCATGGGGTTTCGTCGGGCGAAAACCGCTGGCCCGGGCCGATAACGTCGGGCCATGACGGTGCCTGTCTATCCCGCCAAACCGCAGCCCGGCGACCGGGTCGCGGTCGTCTCACCCTCCGCCGGCCTGCCGGGTCTCTTCCCCCACGTGTACGAGCTGGGCCTGCGCCGGCTCCGCGACGAGCTGGGGCTGGAACCGGTGGAGTATCCGACCACCCGGGTCATGGGCGCCGACCCGCGCGACCGGGCGCGTGACCTGACCGCCGCGTTCCCCGACCCGACGATCACCGCCGTGCTGGCGACGGTCGGCGGGGACGACCTGATCACCGTCACCCCGTACCTGGACGACGACGTGTTGCGGGCCAACCCGAAGCCGTACTTCGGCTACTCGGACAACACCAACGTGCTCAACCACCTGTACCGGCTGGGCGTCGTCGGCTACCACGGCGGCTCCGTGCTCGTGCACCTCGGGCGCTCCGGGAAGCCGCACCCGCTCACGCTCGACTCGCTGCGCGCCGCGCTGTTCACCACCGGCTGGTACGAGCTGACCGCCGCCTCCGAGTGGGGCGACGAGCCGCGCGACTGGCGTGACCCGGCCACGCTCGCCGAGGAGCCGCCGATGTACCCGTCCGAGGGCTGGCGCTGGCACGGCCCGGCCCGGGTGGTGCAGGGCCGGACGTGGGGCGGCAACCTGGAGATCCTGCACTGGCTGATGGCGGCCGACCGTGTTCCGCGCGCGGCCGATCTGGCCGGCTCGGTACTGGTGCTGGAGACGTCGGAGGAGATGCCCACCGCGCAGGAGGTCTTCCGGATCGTGCGCAACATGGGCGAGCGGGGTCTGCTCGCCGCCGTCCCGGCGTTCGTGGTGGGCCGCCCCAAGGCGTGGGACTTCGACCGGCCGCACTCGGTCGCGGAGCGGCTGGCCTGGGCCGCCGACCAGCGGGCGGCGATCCTGTCGGCGCTCGCCCCCTACGCCGGCGACCCGGTGGTGGTCTTCGACGTCGACCTGGGCCACACCGATCCGCAGGTGATCATCCCGTACGGCGGCGAGATCCGCGTGGACGCGGCCGAGCGCCGCATCGCCGTGCGCTACTGACGGCGGCGTCGGGCCGACGGCGCGGGGTCAGGCGTCGACGACGGCGAAGGCGCGCACCGGGAACGTGCCCATGCCGGCGACCCGCGGCGGAGCGGCGGTGAACCGGAAGCCGGTCGGCGGCAGCGCGTCCAGGCCGGTCAGGTGCTCCACGATCGGCACCCCGGCGGCCAGCAGACCGGTGTGCGCCGGGCGCTGACCTGCTGCCGCCGCCGTCATGTCGTCGATGTTGATCGAGTCGATGCCGACGAGCGCCGCGCCCGACTCGGCCAGCCACTGGGCGCCGTCACCGGTCAGGTAGGGCGCGTCCGGTGCGGCGTACGCGTCGGTGCCGAAGTGCGCGTCCCAGCCGGTGTGCAACAGCACCGCGCACCCGGCCACGTCGTACGGGGCGAGCATCAGCCGGTCCACCGCCCGCGTACCGGCCGGCACGCGTACCACCAGGCCGGGCAGGTCGGCGAGGCGGTCCAGCGGCACCCCGGTCAGGTCCGGGCCGTCGGCGAAGCGGTGCGACGGCGTGTCCACGTACGTGCCGGTGTTGGCGATCATGTCGATCCGCCCGACCTGGAACTCGACACCGGGCGCGTACCGGCTCCGGGACGCCTCCCGGGTCAGCCACTCGCTGATCGCCGGTGCGGGCCAGCCGGGCAGCGTGACCAGGCCGTCGGTGATCACGTGACTCAGCTCGACGAGTTTCCGCCCGCCGCCCGTGGCCGGGGCGGCCACCCCGCGTCCGCCCTTGTGCGGCTCCTCGACGACGGTCCGGTTCGTGATCCGTACCTCGCCGACCATGAGCAGCCCCAGGTGCCGGACCAGCAGCGCGGCCACCTCGTCGTCGGTGACGTCGGGGTGCGGCACGTCCAGCCGGAACCCGTCGGTGCGCAGACCGCCACCGTTGGAGAAAACCACCTCGGCGTCGAAGACCGTCCGATACTCGACCATCCGCCCACCGCACCACGCCCGGTCGCAGCCGGTCAAGATCCAACGTCGGGCGGGCCCGGTTCGTCGGTGGAGGGGGATAGGCTCGAACGGTGCACCCCCCGTCCGGCTGGACGCGGGGTCGTCGTCGTGTGTCGATCCGCTGGAAGTGATCACTGATGCTCACCGGACTCTTCTCCGCCGCCCTGGCCGACCCGGGGCTGGCCCGGGCGCGTGACCTGGCGCGCTCCGGTGCCGCGCAGGTCGACGGGCTCGACCTCACCGCCCCGGCCGCGCTGCGCCCGTTCGCTGTGGCAGCGGTCGCCGCCGACGAGCCGGCCGGAGGCGCGGGCCGCCCGGTGCTCGCGGTCACCGCCACCACCCGCGAGGCCGACGACTTGGCCTCCGCGCTGGGCAGCCTGCTGCCGCCGGAGCAGGTGGCGGTCTTCCCGTCCTGGGAGACGCTGCCGCACGAGCGCCTGTCGCCCCGATCCGACACGGTCGGGCGGCGCCTCGCCGTGCTGCGCCGGCTGGCCCACCCGGACGCCGCCGACGCGCACGGCCGCACCGGGCCGCTGCGGGTCGTCGTCGCGCCGGTGCGCTCGCTGCTCCAGCCGCAGCTCAAGGGCCTCGGCGACCTGGAGCCGGTGCAGCTCGCCGCCGGGGACGAGGCCGACCTGGAGGAGGTCGCCCGCCGGCTCACCGACATGGCGTACGCCCGGGTCGACCTGGTCACCAAGCGCGGCGAGTTCGCCGTACGCGGCGGCATCCTGGACGTCTTCCCGCCCACCGACGAGCACCCGTCCCGTGTCGAGTTCTGGGGCGACGAGGTGGAGGAGATCCGCACCTTCGCGGTGGCCGACCAGCGCACCATCGAGGGCGTGGCGCAGATGTGGGCGCCGCCGTGCCGGGAACTGCTGCTGACCCCGGCGGTGCGGGAGCGGGCCGCCGCACTCGCCGCCGAGCACCCCGAGCTGGCCGAGATCCTGGACAAGCTGGCCGAGGGCATCCCGGTCGAGGGCATGGAGTCGCTCGCTCCGGCCCTGATCGGCGCCGACGCGCTGGAACTGCTCGTCGACTGCATGCCGGCCGGCACCCACGTACTCCTCTGCGACCCCGAGCGCATCCGCACCCGCGCGCACGACCTGGTCCGTACCTCGGAGGAGTTCCTCCAGGCCAGCTGGGCCGCGGCCGCCGTCGGCGGCCAGGCCCCTGTCGACCTCGGCGCCGCCGCCTTCAAGACCCTGGCCGAGGTACGCACGGCAGCCCGCGCCCTGCGCCAGCCCTGGTGGACGCTCGCGCCGTTCGGCCTGGTCGAGGCGGACGCGGCGCCGGCCCGGCAGCCCTGGGAGGACGAGCCGGCCGCTGTCGACGTCACCCCCGACGACGCCATCGCGGTGAGCCTGGCCGCCCAGCCGGCCCCGCTCTATCACGGCGAGACCGCCCGGGTGGTCGACGATCTGAAGCGCTGGGCCGGTGAGGGCTGGTCGATCGCGCTCGTGTTCGAGGGGCACGGCCCCGCCCAGCGGGCCGTCGAGGTGCTCCGCGACGCCGGTCTCGGCGCCCGGCTCACCGAGGAGGTGCCCGCCGCACCGGCACCGGGCGAACTGCTCGTGTCCTGCGGCTGCCTGACCGCCGGCTTCGTCGACGAGGCGTCGAAGTTCGTGCTGCTCACCGGCAACGACGTCACCGGTGGCCGGGGCACCTCCACCCGCGACATGCGCAAGATGCCCAGCCGGCGGCGCAACACCATCGATCCGCTGGAGCTGAAGGCCGGCGACTTCGTGGTGCACGAGCAGCACGGCATCGGCCGGTACGTGGAGCTGGTGCAGCGCACGGTGAACGGCGCCAGCCGCGAATACCTGGTCATCGAGTACGCGCCGAGCAAGCGCGGCCAGCCCGGCGACCGCCTGTTCGTCCCCACCGACCAGCTCGACCAGCTCTCCCGTTACGTCGGCGGTGAGCAGCCCACGCTGCACAGGATGGGCGGCTCGGACTGGCAGAAGTCCAAGGCGCGGGCACGCAAGGCGGTCCGGGAGATCGCCGCGCAGCTCATCCAGCTCTACGCCGCGCGCAAGGCGTCGAAGGGGCACAACTTCGGTCCCGACACCCCGTGGCAGCGTGAGCTGGAGGACGCCTTTCCCTGGCAGGAGACGCCCGACCAGCTGGCCGCCATCGAGGAGGTCAAGCGGGACATGGAACAGACCGTCCCGATGGACCGGCTGATCTGCGGCGACGTCGGCTACGGCAAGACCGAGATCGCGGTACGGGCGGCGTTCAAGGCGGTGCAGGACGGCAAGCAGGTGGCCGTGCTGGTGCCGACGACGCTGCTGGTGCAGCAGCACTACAACACGTTCGCCGAGCGGATGAGCCAGTTCCCGGTGTCGATCCGGCAGCTGTCCCGGTTCCAGACGCCGAAGGAGTCCGAGCAGACGCTGGAGATGGTCGCCGCCGGCACCGTCGACATCGTCATCGGCACCCACCGGCTGCTCCAGGCGGCCACCCGGTTCAAGTCTCTGGGGCTGGTCATCATCGACGAGGAGCAGCGGTTCGGCGTCGAGCACAAGGAGCACCTGAAGACGCTCCGCGCCTCGGTCGACGTGCTCGCCATGTCGGCCACCCCGATCCCGCGCACGCTGGAGATGGCGATCACCGGCATCCGGGAGATGTCCACAATCGCCACCCCGCCGGAGGAGCGGCACCCGGTGCTCACGTTCGTCGGGGCGTACGACGACCGTCAGGTGGCCGCCTCCATCCACCGTGAGCTGCTGCGCGACGGTCAGGTCTTCTACCTGCACAACCGGGTCGAGTCGATCGAGAAGACGGCACGCAGGCTGCGGGAACTGGTCCCCGAGGCCCGGGTGGCGGTGGCGCACGGCCAGATGGGCGAGGAGGCGCTGGAGAAGGTGATGGTCGGCTTCTGGGAGAAGGAGTTCGACGTCCTCGTCTGCACCACGATCGTCGAATCAGGCATCGACATCCCGAACGCCAACACCCTCATCGTCGAGCGCGCCGACCTGCTCGGCCTGGCCCAGCTGCACCAGATCCGCGGCCGGGTCGGCCGTGGCCGGGAACGGGCGTACGCGTACTTCCTCTACCCGCCGGAGAAGCCGCTCACCGAGAACGCGCACGAGCGGCTGGCGACCATCGCCCAGCACACCGAACTCGGCGCCGGCATGTACGTGGCGATGAAGGACCTGGAGATCCGCGGCGCCGGCAACCTGCTCGGCGGCGAGCAGTCCGGCCACATCGAGGGCGTCGGCTTCGACCTGTACGTCCGGATGGTCGGCGAGGCCGTGTCCGCCTTCAAGGGCGAGCAGCAGGAGGAGGAGGCGGAGGTCAAGGTCGACCTGCCGATCGACGCGCACCTGCCGCACGACTACGTGGCGGTGGAGCGGCTGCGCCTGGAGATGTACCGCAAGCTCGCCGAGGCCCGCGACGAGAAGCGTCTGCGCGAGGTGGTCGCCGAGATGACCGACCGGTACGGCGAGCCGCCCGCGCCGGTGCAGAACCTGGTCGCGGTGGCGCGGTTCCGGCTGCTCGCCCGCCGCTACGGGCTGACCGACGTGTCGATGCAGGGCAAGCACATCCGGTTCGGCCCGCTGCCGCTGCCCGACTCGAAGCAGATGCGGCTCAAGCGCTACCACCCGGACTCGGTCTACAAGCAGGCGCTCGACCAGGTCAGCGTGCCCCGGCCGAGCACCCGGCGGATCGGCGGCGAGCCGCTGCGCGACCAGGCGCTGCTGGAGTGGTGCGGGCAGCTCCTGGCCGACGTCCTCGGCAAGCCCGAGGAGCTGGCCGGTGTTGCCAGCCCCGCAGTGGCGAGCGGACGATGACACAGCAAGCCCGAGGAGCTGGCCGGTGTTGCCAGCCCCGCAGTGGCGAGCGGACGATGACACAGCAAGCCCGAGGAGCTGGCCGGTGTTGCCCGGTCCGGGGCGGGTGCGCGATGAGGTGGGCGGAGTCACAGGCCGGTACTCGGCGTGAGAGAGTGACCCTCATGCGTGCTCGCCGTTCCCTCGTCGCCGTCAGCGTCGCGGCCCTTGCCGCGCTCTCTCTCGCCGCCTGTGGCCGCTCCGCCCCGGACGTCGCCGCCTACGTCGGCGACGCCCGGTACTCCGTCGACCGGGTCGACGCGATCTACGAGGACGCGCAGCGGCAGTACGCGGAGGCCGTCCGTAGCCAGTCCCCGCAGACGCCGTCGCCGGCGGAGCTGCGGTCCTCGGTGACCCGGCAGGACGTGCTGAACCTGCTGGTGGCGATCGACCTGGGCAAGCGTGTGGCGGCCGACAAGGGCCTCCAGGTCACCGACCAGATCTCCCCGGAGCAGATCCAGCAGGCGCTCCGCATGCCGGCGACCACCGAGTACACGAAGCTGTGGGGCGAGTGGGTCGACCTCTCCGGCACGCTCCAGCAGAGCCTGCCCCCGGCCGACCTCAGCGACGAGTCCCTGATGGCCGTCTACCACGCCCTCGAGAAGACCGGGGCGATCCAGCCGGGCCTGAGCATCGACCAGGTGCGGCAGGCGTTCGGCGAGGCCGGGTTCGTCCGCACCGCCACCGCGCTCAGCAGCGCGCTGCAGGAGCAGGCCGAGAAGTCGGACGTCCGCGTCAACCCCCGGTTCGGCGTGACGGGCGTGCCGTCGCTGGTCAACACCGGCCAGTCGTTCGTCTTCTACTCCCTGCCGTACGTCGACCAGGACGGCCCGGTCACCGACATCTCGACTCCGGAGGCGCCGGCCTCCGGCTCCCCGGCTCCCGGAGCCGCATGACCGCGCGGATCGTCCTGCTCGTCACCTCACCCCGGCTGCCCGCCGGCCTGCTGACCTCGGCCGGGTGGGACGCCGTACGCTCCGCCCCGGTCCTCGCCGGTGCGGAGAGCGAGCTGACCCGTGCGGTCCGAACGGCCGGCGCCCACGTGAGCGTGGTGACCGAGGGTGCGACCCAGGCGCTGCTCGACGCCGCCGCCGCGCACGGCGGGGCGGTGTGGCTGGCCGGTCCGGCCGGCGACGAGACGCTGGCCCGTGAGCTGGGGCTGCGGCTGGCGCGCGAGCCCGGCCTGGCCGAACTGGAGCTGATGTACGGCTCGTGGGATCCGCCCGGCGCCCGGCTGCTCGACGCGGTCGAGGTGATGGACCGGCTGGCCTCCCCGGGCGGCGATCCGTGGAAGCGGGCGCAGACCCACCGCAGCCTGGCCGGTTTCCTGCTGGAGGAGTGCTACGAGGCGTACGACGCGATCAGCGCCGACGACACCGACGCGCTCCGCGAGGAACTGGGCGACGTGCTGCTCCAGGTGCTGCTGCACGCCCGGCTGGCGGAGAACCTGCCGGAGGGCAAGAGCTGGACCGTCGACGACGTCGCGGGCACCCTGGTCGACAAGATGGTGCGGCGCAACCCGCACGTGTTCTCCGGTGAGCCGGCCGGTTCGATCGAGGAGATCGAGGCGAACTGGGAACGGATCAAGCGGGCCGAGAAGACCCGCGACTCGGTGCTGGACGGCATCGCGCTGAGCCAGCCCGCGCTCTCCCTGGCCGCGAAGATCCTGGACCGGGCCGGCCGGGTGGGCCTCGCCGTACCGCCGCCACTGGCCGAGTCGCAGGTGGATCCGGAGGCCCGGCTCGGCGCGAGCCTGCTGGCCACTGTCGCCGCCGCCCGGCAGGCCGGCATCGACCCGGAGGCCGCGTTGCGGCGGGCCACCTTGGCGTACGCCGAAGCGATCCGAGCCGCCGAACGCCCCACCCCCACCAACCCCGCCTAACCCCCCGCGCCTCACCCTGCCCCGCCCTCTCCCCGCGATCTTGCACTTTCGGCCCGAGCGGTGCCGCAAATGCCCCCTCTGCCCGGGCACAAAGTGCAAGATCGCCGAGTCGGCTGACCGCCAGCCCAGCCCAGCCTTCCTTGCTCGACCGCGCCCCTCCCGGCAGGCGAGACTCGTCGCCCGCATCCCGGGATCGCCGTAGATCTTGGTACGAAAGTGCCCCTATAAGGGCCGTTTCCGTCCAAGATCTGCGCCGGCCTCGGACGACGCGCGCTCGCGGCCGACCAACCCCGGCACCCAGGCGGTGGCCTTTCAGGGGACTCGCGGCGGTGATCAAGGGGTTTGGGCCGGGGGCGGGCTCGGGCGGGGACACGAACTCCTTGATCAACGGGGGCGGGGAGGCGGGAGAGCGGGCGGGGTGATCGGTAGGGTCGGGGGATGGAGTCGTTCGGGCCGCTTGCGGAGCGGATCGTGGAGGCGTTGCTGGAGAGCCGGCCCGGGCTGGCCACCTCCGCCGGGGATCACCGCTACGACGACCGGCTGCCCGATCTCTCCGCCGACGCCCTCGCCGCCGACCAGGCGATGCTGAAGGACGCCGCCGACGCGCTCGCGGAAATCGACCCGGACGCGCTCGACGTGGCGGAGAGCGTCGACCACGCGCTGCTCACCAGCCTCGTCGACAGGGGACTGTTCGAGGCCACCGAGATCCGCGGCCACGAGTGGGATCCGCTGCGCCACAATCCGGGGCCGCTGCTGCACGCCCTGCTGGCCCGTCCCTTCGCCCCGGCCGAGGAGCGCCTGACCAGTCTCGTCGGGCGTCTGTCGGCCGTACCCGATGCGCTGTCGACGGCGCGCGCGACGCTGCGGGACATGCCGCGGGTCCACGCGGAGACGGCGGTCGGGCAGTTCGCCGGTACGGCGGCGCTGATCCGCGACGAGGTTCCCGGGTTGCTCGCCGAGGCGCCGGCGATGCGCGATCGGGTCGGCCCGGCGGCCAGCGAGGCGATCGCCGCGCTGGAGGAGTTCGTGGCCTGGCTGCGGCAGGGTCTGGCCGCGGACGCCGGTCCGGGGCGTGACCCGCGGCTGGGCCGGCGGCGGTGGGAGGCGCGGCTGTGGCACACGCTCGACACCGAGCTGAGCGCCGCCGAGGTGCAGCGCCGCGCCTGGGCCAACCTCGACCGGGTCACCGAGGAGATCCGCGCGGCGTCGGTCGAGCTGGTCGGTGGTCCGGCCGACGACGAGACGGTACGCCGGGCGCTGGACCTGCTGGCCGCCGAACACCCAGACGACGCCACTATCGTCGACCTCGCCTCGGTCACGCTCGACGAGGCGAGTGACTTCGTCCGCCACCACGACCTGGTCAGCATGGTCGGCGACCCGTGCGTGATCCAGGAGATGCCGGAGTTCGCGCGCGGCGTGGCGGTGGCCTACTGCGACTCGCCGGGCCCGCTGGAGACGGCCGACGTGCCGACGTTCTACTGCATCTCGCCCACCCCGGCGGACTGGCCGGCGCAGCGGGTCGAGTCGTTCTACCGCGAGTACAACGACCACATGATCCGCAACCTGACCGTGCACGAGGCGATGCCGGGTCACTTCCTCCAGCTCGCCCACGCCCGCCGTTACGACGGCCCGACCCGGGTACGCGCGCTCACCGAGTCGGGCGTGTTCGTCGAGGGCTGGGCGGTCTACGCCGAGGAGCTGATGGCGGGGCTCGGCTTCGGCGGGCTGCCGGTGCGGTTGCAGCAGCTCAAGATGCAGCTCCGGATGACCATCAACGCGCTGCTGGACCAGCTCGTGCACTGCGACGACATGCCCGAGTCCGAGGCGATGGCGCTGATGACCGGGCGCGGCTTCCAGGAGGAGGGCGAGGCGGCCGGCAAGTGGCGGCGGGCGCTGCTCACCTCGACGCAGCTCTCCACGTACTTCGTCGGCTACAGCGAGATGGCCGACATCGCCGCCGCCCGGCCGGACGGCGTGACGGTGCGCGACTGGCACGACGCCATGCTGGCGCACGACTGCCCGCCGCCGCGCCACCTGCGGACACTGCTGGGGGTGTGACGGCCACCGCCCGGGCGGCGACCCGGCCGGCGGTCACCGCCCGGCGGCGACCGCGTCGATCAGCCAGCGCGACAGGGAGTACGCGGGCGGCAGCTCGGCGGGCAGCGCGCCGGTCGGGAACCAACGCGCCTCGGTCAGCTCGATGCCGTCGACGACGGGTTCGGCGGCCGGGTCGGTCACCTCGGCGGTGAAACCGGCGAGCAGCGTGCCCGGCCCGGACAGCGCCCACGGCTGGCTGTCCACGTAGACCGGTCGCCGCAGCGTCAGGCCGACCTCCTCGGCGACCTCGCGGTGCACCGCCGCCTCCAGCGACTCGCCCGCCTCGACGAACCCGGCGACGAGTGCCCACAGCTGCGTCGGCCCCTGCGCGTGCCGGACCAGCAGCAGTTCGTCGACGCCGCCGGCCGGGCCGGGGCGGGTGATCGCGGTCAGCACCGCGACGGACAGCGGCACGAACACCGTCAGCCCGCAGTCCGGGCAGCGCCGCGCGGTCTCGCCCGGCACGTCGGCCAGCTCGGCCCGGCACGCGCCGCACCACCTGTGGGTACGCCGCCAGGTGACCACGGCGAGCGCCCGTCCGGCCAGGTCGGCGCGGGGTGCGGGCAGTTCGGCGGCGAGGCCGCGCCAGCCGCGCCACGGGCCGGGAAGCGACTCCGGATCGGTCACCTCGGCCGCCCACGCCGGAACGCCGTCGAGCGTGCCGACCGGGATCCAGGCGAGGTCGCCGGGCAGCGCGCCGATCCGCAGCGGCTGCTCGTCCGGGCCGGTCAGCAGCTTCCGTCCGGCCACCGGCAGCGCCAGGTCGTCCGGCTCCGGCGGCCGCCCGTGATCGGCAGCAGGCAGGAACCCGGGCGGGGTCACGACGTGGACGGGCGGCGGTCCACCACGCCGGCGCCGTCCGGGACCGCGAACGCGGCCGCCTCGACGCTCTCGGTGTAGCGGCTCAGCGTCACCTCGGCGGGCTTGCCGTCGAGCGTGCCGGAGAAGCTTCCCAGCACACCCTCGTTCGTCACGCAGGCGTTGAAGCGCTCCCCGTCGTGGGTGACGTCGACGCAGGTGGCGTGGTGTCCGGCGAGAGTGGTGTCGCTCTGCTCGATGACCGCCTCCGGCGCCAGCGCCGCCTCGGTGAGCAGCCGGATCACCGCGGGCGGCGTGACCAGGCCCTGCTTGCGTGCCTCGTCGTAGACGATCACCGACGGCTTCCCTGCGGTGAGCACGGGCGGCGAGACGGTGCAGGAGGTACGGGCGGCCGTGCTCGCGCACCGGGTCACCGACTCCTGCGTCACCGTGATCTTGCCGCCGGGCCAGGTGTACGTGGACCGCAGCGGCTTCTTGGTCTGCGCGATCGAGGCGGTCCGGCCGCCGTCGATCTGGTAGTCGGCGGCCCAGGTCTGCTCCAGCGCCCGGTCCATCCGCGCGGCGAGGTCGTTGACCAGGTCGGCGCGACCGAGCGCGACGTTCGCGTCGTCCAGGGCCTGACAGCCGGTGACCGAGAGCGACGCGATGACCGAGGCGGCGAGCACGCGGAGAGTCGTCGAGGCGGCAGGCATGATGCCCAGCCTTGTCGATCGACGCAACGTCTCGCAAACCGGTTGCCGGTTGACGACCGGTAATCCGGGAATGTCCGTCTCAGCAAGCGCCTCGGGGGCCGCCCCGAGCGGGGTGCGGCAGGGCGGGGACCGATACGCTGCGTTCAACACCTGCCTCAGCCGCACCGTCGCGGCCCATACGGACCGGAACCACACAAACGAGGAGCGACTCAGTGGCAACCATCGAGGGAATCGTCGCCCGGGAGATCCTGGACTCGCGGGGCAACCCGACGGTCGAGGTCGAGGTCGGGCTCGACGACGGCACGATCGCCCGCGCCGCGGTGCCGTCCGGCGCCTCCACCGGCGCGTTCGAGGCGGTCGAGCTGCGCGACGGTGACAAGGATCGCTACCTGGGCAAGGGTGTCGAGAAGGCGGTCGCCAACATCGAGGACCGCATCGTCGACCAGCTCATCGGCTACGAGGCCAGCGAGCAGCGGCTGATCGACCAGAAGATGATCGACATCGACGGCTCGGACAACAAGGGCGAGCTGGGCGCGAACGCCATCCTCGGCGTCTCCCTGGCCGTGGCGAAGGCCGCCGCCGGCAGCGCCGAGCTGAGCCTGTTCCGCTACCTGGGCGGCCCGAACGCGCACCTGCTCCCGGTGCCGATGATGAACATCCTCAACGGTGGCGCGCACGCCGACTCGAACGTCGACATCCAGGAGTTCATGATCGCGCCGATCGGCGCGCCGACGTTCCGGGACGCGCTGCGCTCGGGCGCCGAGGTCTACCACGCGCTGAAGTCGGTGCTGAAGAAGAAGGACCTGTCGACCGGCCTGGGCGACGAGGGCGGCTTCGCCCCGAACCTGCCCACCAACGCCGCCGCGCTGGACCTGATCGCCGAGGCCGTGGAGAAGGCCGGCTACCGGCTCGGCACCGACATCGTCTTCGCGCTCGACGTGGCCGCCACCGAGTTCTTCGACAACGGCACCTACACGTTCGAGGGCAGCGCCAAGAGCGCCGAGGAGATGAGCAACTACTACACCAAGCTCGCCGGCGACTACCCGATCGTGTCGATCGAGGACCCGCTGGCCGAGGACGACTGGAGCGGCTGGGCCACCCTCACCGCCGCGCTCGGCGACCGCATCCAGATCGTCGGCGACGACCTGTTCGTGACCAACCCGCAGCGCATCGCCCGGGGCATCGCCGAGCAGGCCGCCAACGCGGTCCTGGTGAAGGTCAACCAGATCGGCTCGCTCACCGAGACGCTCGACGCCGTCGACCTGGCCCACCGGGCCGGCTTCAAGTGCATGATGAGCCACCGTTCCGGCGAGACCGAGGACACCACCATCGCCGACCTGGCCGTCGCCACCGGCTGCGGGCAGATCAAGACCGGCGCGCCGGCCCGCTCGGACCGGGTGGCCAAGTACAACCAGCTCCTGCGGATCGAGGAGGAGCTGGCCGACGCGGCGCGGTACGCCGGTGCCGGCGCGTTCCCGCGCTACCGTTCGGCCTGAGCGAGCGCTCCGGGGGAGGGGTGTGACGATGCAGCAGCGCCGCACACCGGGTGGCCAGCGGCCCGCCCGCCGGCCGGGTCAGCCCGGCCGGACGGGCGGTGCCCGGGTCCGGTCCACGGCACGCGACAACGGCGTCCGCGCGGAGGCGCGCGCCGCCGGCCGGTCACCCGGCGCGTCCCGTGCCGCCGACGGCGTACGCTCCGCGAGCCGCCCCGCCGCGGCCCGGCGTACCGCCGCCGGTGGCCCGGTCAAGCGGCTCACCGCACCCCAACCCCGGCGCTTCACCGGGCGCGCCACGGTGCTGTTCGCGGTGCTCATCGCGCTCGCCCTGGCGTACACCTATCCGGTCCGGGTCTACCTGGACCAGCAGGCCGACATCGAGCGGATGGAGGCGGCGCAGGCCGCCCAGCGGGCCGAGATCGACCGGCTCACCGCCGAGGCGGCCAAGTGGAAGGACCCGGAGTACGTCAAGACGCAGGCCCGGGAGCGGTTCTTCATGGGCAAGCCAGGCGAGACGCTGCTCGTGGTGCTCTCCGACCCGGAGGGCGCCGCGAAGGACGCCGGCAAGGGCGCGAAGCCGGGGGCGCCGAAGCCGCCCGAGCCCTGGTACGACACCCTGTGGGGGAGCGTGCGGGCGGCCAACGCCGAGCGCCCCGACAAGTGAGCTTTGATTCGAGAGGCACTTCCTTGAGCGTCGTACCACCGCAGGAGCCGGCGGCGGACTCCGTACCCCCGCCGGAACGCCAGCCGGCCACCGAGGCCGACCTGGCCGCGGTGGCCGCGCAGCTCGGACGCCCGCCTCGCGGCACCCGCGCGGTGGCCCACAGGTGTCCCTGCGGCCTGCCCGACGTGGTGGAGACGACGCCCCGGCTGGCCGACGGCACGCCGTTCCCGACGCTGTTCTACCTGACCTGCCCGCGTGCCACAGCGGCGTGCAGCCGGCTGGAGTCGGCCGGGCTGATGAAGGAGATGGCCGAGCGGCTCGCCGAGGATCCGGAGCTGGCGGCGCGGTACCGGGCGGCGCACGAGGACTACCTGACCCGCCGGGAGGCGATCGGGGAGGTGCCGGAGATCGCGGGCATCTCGGCCGGCGGCATGCCGGGGCGGGTGAAGTGCCTGCACGTGCACCTCGGGCACGCGCTCGCCGCCGGGCCGGGGGTCAACCCGTTCGGCGACGAGACGCTGGCGCTCGTGGAGAAGTGGTGGGCGGCCGGCCCCTGCGTGGACGTGCCCGCGGTCCAGTGAGATGAGCGCCCACGAGATCACTGTGCGCCGGGCCCGCACCACCGACGTACGCGGCATCCGGCGGCTGGTGGACACCTACACCGACGACCGGCGGCTGCTCAGCAAGGCGACTGTGACGCTGTACGAGGACGTGCAGGAGTTCCGGGTCGCGGTGACGTCTGACGGCACGGTGGTCGGCTGCGGCGCGCTGCACGTCATGTGGGAGGACCTGGCCGAGATCCGGACGGTGGCGGTCGACCCGTCCTGCCGGGGCCACAAGATCGGGCACCGGATCGTCGGCGGGCTGATCGACGCGGCACGGGAGCTGGGCATCGCCCGGATCTTCGTGCTGACGTTCGAGACCGGCTTCTTCGGCTCGTTCGGTTTCCGCGAGATCGACGGCGCGCCCGTCCCGCAGCCGGTGTACGAGCAGCTCCTGCGCTCGTACGACGAGGGCGTGGCCGAGTTCCTGGACCTGGAACGGGTCAAGCCCAACACCTTGGGCAACACCCGAATGCTGCTGCGCCTCTGACCCTGCGCGGGCTGCCGTAGGGTGGGCGCCGTGAGTGCGCGTGTGGCCGCCATCGACTGCGGGACCAACTCGATCCGACTGCTGATCGCCGACCTGCCCGAGGCGTCGGCGGGGGACTCGTCGCCGCTGCGCGACGTCAGCCGGCGGATGGAGATCGTCCGGCTGGGGCAGGGCGTCGACCAGACCGGCATGCTCGCGCCGGAGGCCATCGAGCGGACCCGCGTGGCGCTCGCCGACTACGCGGCGGAGATCGAGAAGTCCGGCGCCGACCGGGTACGCATGTGCGCCACCTCGGCCTCCCGCGACGCCTCCAACGCCGCCGACTTCCGCGCCATGGTCGAGCGCACGCTCGGCGTACCGCCCGAGGTGGTGACAGGCGACGAGGAGGCACGCCTGTCGTTCACCGGCGCGGTGCGCGGCCTGCCCGCCGACGCCGAACCGCCGTACCTGGTGGTCGACATCGGCGGCGGCTCGACCGAGTTCGTCGTCGGCACCCGCGCCGACGGGGTGCGCGGCGCGATCTCGGTGGACATCGGCTGCGTCCGGATGACCGAACGGCACCTGCACGACGATCCGCCGACAGCGGCGCAGATCGCCGCCGCCGAGTCCGACATCGCCGCCGCCGTCGACCGCGCGCTCGCCGCCGTGCCCGGCCGCGAGGCCGCCACGCTGGTCGGGCTGGCCGGTTCGGTCACCACAGTGGTCGCCCTGGCGCAAGGGCTCCGGGAGTACGACCCCAGCCGCATCCACGACGCCCGCATCTCGTACGAGCAGGTGGCCGAGGTGACAGCCGACCTGCTCGGCAAGAGCAGTGAGCAGCGGCTGGCGTACCCGGTGATGCACCCCGGGAGGGCCGACGTGATCGGCGCCGGCGCGCTGGTGCTGCGGGTGATCATGGAGCGGGCCGGGATGCCGTCGGTGGTCGCCTCCGAGCACGACATCCTCGACGGCATCGCCTGGAGCCTCGCCTAGCCCGCTCTTTCGCCGCCGCACCTTCAGGCGGTGATCAAGGAGTTCGTGTCCGATCGGGGCGCCTCAGAGGACGCCAACTCCTTGGTCAACAAGGAGGGCCGGGCGTCAGTCAGTCGCCAGGTCGGGGCGGTGTTCCCTGATCCACTTCTCGACGTCGGACTTCCGCCAGACCTTGCCCATCGCCAGTACGGCGATCGGCTCCGGGAAGTTGCGTTGGTTGGCGATCACGGATGCGCGCTGACGCGACACGTTGCCGAGCATCGCCCGGATCTCCGACACGCCCACCAGCTCCACACGTTGACGATGGCAGTGTCGGCGTCGCCGAACAGCGACAACTACGGAGGCTATTGACGTTGACAACAGAAGGCGACACGATCGGGGGGTGACCGTGAGGAACTGTTCTCCCGTACCCGATCGCAGTCGCCGTGTCGTGCGGCCGCACGTGCCGATGCGGCCCCTCTGGTTGTGCCGGGTGTGCGCGGCACCCTGGCCGTGCCAGCCGGCCCGCCTGTTGCTGCTGCTGGACTACCGGCGCGACCGCGTCGCCCTGTCGATCCACATGGCGGGCTGCCTGTTCGACGCCACCGCCGACCTGATGGCCGCCAACCCGAACCCGGCCGACCTGTTCGACCGTTTCATCGGGTGGACCGCCCGTCCTTCCTCCCGGTGAACAAGGCCGGGCAAAGTGCTGTGTGATTGACGGTAGTGTGGATTGCGCACTAGTGTGCGGAGCGTGGATACCACGCAGCTCCTCAAGGGCGTGCTCGACCTGGCGGTGCTCGCCGTGCTCAAGGACGAGGACGGATACGGCTACGACATCCTGCGGCGGCTGCGTGAGGCCGGCCTCACCGAGGTCGGCGACGCCTCGGTCTACGGCACGCTGCGCCGGCTGTTCGCCGCCGGCCTGCTCACCACGTACGTGGTGCCGAGCGAGTCCGGGCCGCACCGCAAGTACTACTCGCTGAACGCGGCCGGGCGTGACCAGCTCACCCGCTCCGGCAAGACCTGGCGCTCGTTCGCCACCACCATGGACGCACTGCTCGACGATCGGGGGATGGCGGCATGACCGTCACTGGGCAGGAGATCACGGACTACGTCGACCGGGTACGCGCGGCGCTCGCCGACCTGCCGCCGGCAGTCCGCGACGAGCTGACCGAGGACCTGCCGGAACACCTCGCCGAGGTGGCCGCCGAGGGCGAGGGCGCGCTCGTGGACCGGCTGGGCACCCCCGAGGCGTACGCGGCCGAGCTGCGCGCCGCCGCCGGCGCCGGGGAGGGGCGGCGACCGGCGCGCTTCCACCGCCTGGCCGAGGCGCGGGATCAGGCAGCCACGCAGATACGTCTGCTGGATCGTCAGCTCGGCCCGGTGCTCGGGCACGAGACGGTGAGCGACTTCCTGCGCCCGCTGCGCCCGGCCTGGTGGCTGGTGCGTGGTTGGCTGGCCGCGCTGCTGATCAGCGTCATGGTGGACGGTGGCCGGCCCGGTCTGCTGCCCCGGCCGAACGACAACGCGTCGGCCGGCCTGCTGCTGCTCATCGGCGCGGTGGTCGCGTCACTGTGGCTCGGCCGCCGTTCCGCGGGCTTCACCGGCTGGCCGCGCCGCCTGCACCGGCTGGGTACGGCCGCGCTGCTGCTCTTCGGCTTCGCGGTGCTCGTCGATGTGGACCGGAACGCCAGCTCCGACGTCTACAGCGGCTACGAGCAGACGTCGGTGGACCGGCGGTACGACCGGATCGAGGACGTCTTCGTCTACGACCAGCAGGGGCGGCTGATCCGCGACGCGCAGCTGTTCGACCAGAACGGCGTGCCGATCCGGCTCGGCTGGCCGAACTGCCTGGACTCGTCCGGCGCCGTGCCCGCGCCCCGCAACGCCTACCCGTACTGCCCGGAGCTGGCACCGTTCGGCGCACCGGCCTCGCCGTCGATCGCCCCGCCCGCACCCGCGCCCACAGGCAGCGCCACCCCGACCGCGCCCGCCACGCCCACCACCAGCGCTTCCCCGGAACCCACGTCAACGCGCTAGAACACGCTCGATCCCGCGAGATCTTGGAAGGAAACGGCCCCCATGAGGGCCGTAATCTTCCAAGATCTCGCGGGATCCGCTGTCAGGCGATGGCGGCGATGTCACCGTCGTCGAAGTAGATCGCCTGGTGGAGCCGGCCACCCAGCGCCGCGGCGAACCGGGCCACCACTTCCTGTCCGGAGATCTTTCCCTGCTCGATCTGGGAGACCCGTCCCTTGGTGACGCCCATCCGGTCGGCGACCTGCTGCTGGGTCAGGCCGCGCGCTCGCCGTACCTCCGCGAGGCGGTGACCGATGACCTCGGCGAGGAGTTCCTGCTTACCCGCGTCGACCGCATCTTCCCCGCCGACCCGGGCGACGTGGTCGGCGCGGATGTCCTGCCACCGGGAGTAGTCGCTCATGCCTTCCCCTCCTCTCGTGCCCGGTCCTTGAGGTAGAGCTCGTAGCGGTGCTCGGCGACGGGAATGGCCTCCTGATACCACGTCTTCCACCGGCCGGACTTGTCGCCGGCGACCAGGAGGATGCTCGAGCGCCACGGGTCGAACGCGAAAAGGATACGCACGGTGCCCGGCCGGAGCTCCTTCAAGTTCGCCATCGACGAACCGTGGATGGTGTCGACAAGGGGTCGTCCGAGTCCTGGTCCGTGCTCGGCCAGGAGGTCGATCGCCTGCACCACTCGCGCATGGGTGGACGCGTCGAGAGTGTCGAGCCACTGCCGCACCTCGTCGACCAGGTAGACGTCCCAGTCTCCAGCCACCACGGGGCTAGTTTAGCAATCGCTATACCCAGCGTGTGTGCCTGTCCGGCGGTTCAACAGGAGGTGAATGCCACTGTTGTTCCGTCTTCCCCGCGCCGGTGACCGCGTGGCACGCTACCGGCACGTATCAGCCAACTGGGCGACCAGCCAATGATGACTGACCGCTAGGAGGACGGGCCCATGGGCGAGATGGTGAGCTTCACCGGCAACGGGGGGACGAGCGAGGGGTATCTCGCGATACCCTCCGGCGGTGCGGCCAGCCCGGCGGTCATCGTCATCCAGGACTGGTGGGGACTGGTGCCCCACGTCCGGGCCGTGGTGGACCGCTTCGCCGAGGCCGGCTTCGTCGCCCTCGCGCCCGACTTCCGGCACGGCGGGCCGGCCGTGAAGCCGACCGAGCCGCGGCTGATGCTGAACAGCTCCCAGATGGACGAGGCGGCCAGCGACATCGCCGCCGCCGCCGAATACCTGGCGAGCCGGTCCGAGGTCGCCGGCAAGGTGGGCTGCGCCGGGTTCTGCGCGGGCGCCAGCCTGGCGCTGTGGTCCGGCACGTTCTCCGAGCGCATCGTGGCGACCGCCGGGTTCTACCCGCGCCTGCCCTGGGAGGGCATGGCCACCGACTGGGCCGGCTACGCCGGGAAGGCCGCGCTCATCCACTGCTCCGAGGCGGACGGCCTGTCCGCCGCCGACGGGGTGCAGAGCGTACGCCGGTCCATCGAGTCCGCCGGTGGCACCTGCCAGACGTTCGACTACCCGGGCACCGCGCACGCGTTCTTCAACGAGGACCGGCCCGAGCACTTCGACCAGCGGGCGGCCGCCACCGCCTGGGCCCGCACGCTGGAACTGTTCCGGGCGAAGCTTGGCTGAGTCGCGTACCCCGCAGGACGTGGTCGCCCGCGCCGCGCGGGCGGCCGACCTGGCCGACCTCGACGGCGCGGTCAGCGACTGCTTCGCCTGCCCGCGCCTGGTGGCCTGGCGGGAGGAGGTCGCCCGGGTCAAGCGGGCCGCGTTCCGCGACCAGGACTACTGGGGACGGCCGGTGCCCGGCCTCGGGCCGGCGGACGCCCGCATCGCGATCCTCGGTCTGGCGCCGGCCGCGCACGGCGGCAACCGCACGGGCCGGATCTTCACCGGGGACCGGTCCGGTGACGTGCTGTTCGCCGCGCTGCACCGCGCCGGGCTGGCCAACCAGCCGACGAGCGTGTCCGCGGACGACGGCCTGACGCTGCGCGACACCCGCATCTTCGCGGCTGTGCGGTGCGCGCCGCCGGACAACAAACCCACCCCGGACGAGCGCGACACCTGCGCGCCGTGGCTGCACCGCGAGGTCGAGTTGATCCGGCCCACGCTGCGCGTCGTGGTCGCGCTGGGCGCGTTCGCGTGGGCCGCGTGGTGGCCGGTGCTACGCCAGGTGTACGGGCAGCGACCGCCCACACCGCGACCTGCGTTCGGTCATGGGGCACACTGGTCCGGCGAGTCGGTGCCGGCGTTGCTGGGCTGCTATCACGTCAGCCAGCAGAACACGTTCACCGGCCGGCTCACACCGGCGATGCTGGACGACGTGTTCACCCGGGCGAAGGACCTGGCCGGGGTGGACTGAGGAACACCTGAGGCGGTGGGATGGATTTCGGCGTACTGCGCAGGTGGTGGCCGGTCGCCGCGGTGACGGTGCTGCTCGCGCTCGCCGCGTTCGCCGCCGGTCACTCCGCCATCGGGGCCAGCCGGATCCCGCCCGCCGCCGACACCATCCCGTACGTGCCGGACTACCCGTCGCCCGAGGCGGTGCCGTCGATCCCCGTCGAGCCCCGGGACGTGGGCGAGTCCACCTCGGGCGGTGTGCCCGGCTGGCTGGCCACCGCCGCCGTGGTGTTGCTGTCCGCGGCGGTGCTGGCCGCCGTCGGGTACGTCCTGTGGAACGTGCTGCGGGGCGCGCTGCGGCGCACCACTCGCGCGGTGCCGGTGCGGCGCACCAGGCGTACCGCCGAGGGGACCGCCCGCGAGGTGGTGGCCGCGCTCGACGCCGGACTCGTCGAACTGGACGACCGCTCCACCGACCCGCGGACCGCTGTGATCGCCTGCTGGGTACGCCTGGAGGAGGCCGCCGAGGACGCGGGTGTGCCCCGGCACACCGGTGACACCCCGACCGACCTGGTGGGCCGGCTGCTGCGCGGCGACCCGGCGGCCGGCATCCCGGCGATCGCCAGCGCCGACGTGCTCGACGGTTTCGCGCACGTCTACCGGGAGGCCCGGTACGCCACGCACCCGGTCGACGAGCACACCCGGGACCAGGCCCGCGCCGCGTTGCGCCGGTTGCGCGGCGAGCTGACCAGCCTGGCGGGGGAGGCGTCGTGAGCACCAGCATCGACGACCTGCTGTCGTTCGGCGAGGAGCCCGCCGGGGAGGACGTCCGGCCCTCGGGCGGCGGCCGGGCGCGCCTGCTGCTGCGGACCGCGGCGGTCACCGCCGCCGTCGTCGTGGTGGTCGTGGTCGGGCTGCGCGCGGTCGGCCTGAAGGTGCCGATCTGGATCATCGTGGCGGGGGTGCTCGCCGTGCTCGCCGTACGCCGGGTCACCACCGCGCTGTCACCCCCGCCGCCGCCTCGCGCGGGTGCCCGAACGCCCGCCGGTGAGGAGCCCGGCACCTGGAACTGGTCCGCGCGGGACGCACTGCGCACCGCGATCAACGGCTGGGAGCGCCCGCTGGACTGGTGCGCCGGCAACCAGGAGCGGTTCACCGAGCGCATCCTGCCCCGCCTCGGCGAGCTGGCCGACGAACGGCTGCGCCAGCGCCACGGCGTCACCCGTGAGTCCGACCCGGCCCGCGCCCGGGCGGTGCTCGGCGAGCCACTGTGGACGTTCCTCGCCACCCCCGCCCGCCGCCCTCCGTCGCCGCGCGACCTCGCGGCGATCGTCGCCGAACTGGAGAAGATCTGATGAACGACGTGGACCGGAGCATGGCCCCCGCCGAGGTGGGCCGGCTCGCCCGGGCCGTCCTGGAGGCGGTCGGCACCGTCGTGGTCGGCAAGCGGGACGCGCTGGAGCTGGTGCTGGCCGGCATCCTCGCCGGTGGTCACGTGCTGCTGGAGGATCTGCCCGGCCTGGGCAAGACGCTCACCGCGCGCTGTTTCGCGCAGGCGCTCGGACTGGACTTCCGGCGGCTCCAGTTCACCCCGGACCTGCTGCCCGCCGATGTGACCGGCTCGTTCCTCTACGACCAGAGCAGCGGCGACTTCGCCTTCCGGGCCGGCCCGGTGTTCACCAACCTGCTGCTCGCCGACGAGATCAACCGGACGCCGCCGAAGACGCAGTCGGCGCTGCTGGAGGCCATGCAGGAGAAGCAGGTCTCGGTCGAGGGCGTGACCTACCGCCTGGACGAGCCGTTCCACGTGCTCGCCACCGCCAACCCCATCGAGTACGAGGGCACGTACCCGCTGCCGGAGGCGCAGCTCGACCGGTTCCTGCTGCGGGTGTCGTTCGGCTACCCCAGCCACGACGAGGAGTGGGACGTGCTGCGGCGCCGGATCGCCCGCCGCCGCGAGGAGGCGGAGATCAAGCCGGTGGTGGACGCCGCCACGCTGCGCGCCATGCAGGCCGCGCTGGAGGACGTGGTGGTCGAGGACTCGATCGGCCGGTACATCGTGGTGCTCACCGCTGCCACCCGGGAGCACCCGTCGGTGCTGGTCGGCGCGTCCCCGCGCGGCTCGCTGGCGCTGCTGCTGCTGTCCCGGGTGCGGGCGGTGCTCGCCAACCGGGACTACGTGGTGCCGGAGGACGTCAAGGCGGTGGCGGCGCCCGCGCTGGCGCACCGGATCACGCTGCGGCCGGAGATGTGGCTGCGCCGCGTCGACCCGTCGTTCGTGGTCGGCGAGGTGCTGGAGTCCACGCCCGCCCCGGCGAGCGGCGCGCTGCCCAGCTACGCCGCCGGACGCTGATGGACCGGGCCGACGCGGCAGGCGGCTGGGCGCCCACGTGGGCGCTCGGCCGGGCCGTGCTGCTCACCGGTGTGCTGCTCGTCGCCGCCGTCCTGCTCGGCCGCATCGACCTGGTGGTGCTCGCCACGCCGTTCGCGCTCGGGACCGCGTACGCGCTGCGCCGCCGCCCCGCCGCGCTGCCCGAGCTGGAACTCGGCGTCGGGGACACCCACCTGGTCGAGGGCGCGCCGCTGGCCGCCACCGTCGCGGTGGCCAACCCCGACCTGGTCGGGTACGACCTGGCGGTGGTCCGGACCCGGATGTCGCGCTGGCTGCGGGTGGAGCAGGTCGGCTTCGGCGGCACCGGGCTGGACGTGAGCCGCTCCGGCGGGGCGGACCGCCCGTTCGTCACGTCCGTACCCCGGGGCAGCGCTGTCGACCTGAAGCTGACCGGCACCGCCCTGCGGTGGGGGCGGCACCCGATCGGGCCGGCCGGGGTGCGGGTCGCCGCCGCCGACGGGCTGCTGGTCTCCCGCGCGGTGATCACCGACCCGATCCGGGCCCGGGTCTATCCGCGTACCGAGCCGTTCGACGCGGTCGAGGCGATGCCGCGGGCCGCCGGACTGGTCGGCGCGCACCGCTCGCGGCGGCCGGGCGAGGGCGGTGAACTGGCCGGGGTACGCGTCTTCGCGCCCGGTGACCGGTTGCGCCGGATCGACTGGCGGGTGTCGCTGCGGGCCCGCCAGCTGCACGTCGCGTCGACGCTCTCGGACCGGGACGCCGAGGTGGTGGTGCTGCTGGACGTGCTGGCCGAGGCGGGCCGCTCCGGTGGCGTGAACGGGACCGCGTCGGTGCTGGACACCACCGTGCGGGCCGCCGCCGCGCTCGCCGAGCACTACCTGCACCGCGGTGACCGGGTGTCGATGCTGGAGTACGGGCCGGCCGCTCGCCGGCTGCGTCCGGCCACCGGGCGGCGGCAGTACCTGACAGTGCTGGAGTGGCTGCTCGACGTGCAGGCCGAGTCGTCCCCGCACGAGCCGTACGACCAGGTCTTCGGCCCGCAGGTGCTCTCCTCGGACGCGCTCGTGGTGGTGCTCACCCCGCTGCTCGACGAGCGGTCCGCGCAGATGCTGGCCCGGCTGGCCCGGGGCGGGCGGTTCGTGGTGGCGGTGGACACGTTGCCGGCCGAGCTGCCGGTGCCGAAGGAACGCGGCTGGGCCGAGGTCGCGTACCGGCTGTGGCGGCTGGACCGGGACACGATGATCGGCCAGCTCCGCGAGCACGGCGTGCCGGTGGTGCGCTGGGCGGGCGCGGGCAGCCTGGATGAGGTGCTGCGCGACGTGGCCCGGCTGGCGACCGCCCCGAAGGCGGGGCTGCGATGAGCACGGGGAGCGCAGTCGCGAACGGAAGGGCGGCCCGGTGAACGCGGTTGTGGAGCGGGTGCGGGCGCTGCGGTTCGCCGCCGCCCGGGTCAGCCCGCTGCCGCTGCTCGTACGCGGCGGCATCTTCCTCACCGTGCTGGCCGGCTTCCTGCTCGCGTACCCGGTGCAGGCCTTCACCCCGCGCTCGCTGCTGGCCATGACGGTGGCCGCGGTGCTCCCGGCGGCCGGGCCGCGCCGGATCTGGCCGACGTTCACCGCGCTGGTGACAGTCGGCGGCTGGCTGCTGGCCACGCTCGGCTTCGACCGGCCACCGGCGCTGTGGCGGCTGCTCGCCGTGGCGACGCTGCTCTACCTGGCGCACTCGCTGTGCGCGCTCGCCGCGCTGCTGCCCTACGACGGGCTGATCGACCCGGACGTGGTGCTGCGGTGGCTGGGCCGGGTGGGTGGCGTGGTGCTCGCCAGTGCCGTGCTCGGCGTGGTGCTGGCGTGGCTCGGGGGAGTGGGCGGCACCGACGGCTCACAGGCCGCGACTGTGGTGGGACTGCTGGTGGCGGTGGGTCTGAGCGCCCTGCTGGGCTGGCTGCTCCGGCGCAGGTGACGCACCGTTCCGGGGACGTTGCGCAGGTCACACGGGTTGTGCTCCGTCACAGAAGGGGGTCTCGCGCGGGATTACCCGAAGCACCCGGGGAAAGATAGATGACGTGAACCCGAAGCGGATCCTTGTCGTGGGTGCCGGTCACGTGGGCCTGTACGCCGCTCTGCGCCTGTCCAAGAAGCTGAGCAGGCGTGAGGCCGAGGTCATCGTCGTCGACCCGCAGCCGCACATGACGTACCAGCCGTTCCTCCCGGAGGCATCGGCGGGCAACATCTCCCCTCGGCACGCCGTGGTGCCGCTGCGGCGGGAGTTGCGCAAGTGCACCGTGGTGGCGGGCACCGTCACCCGGATCGACCACGACCGCATGACCGCCGTGGTGCAGCCGATCAGCGGCCCGGCCCGGGAGATCCAGTACGACCACGTGGTCGTCGCCCCCGGCTCGGTCTCCCGCACCCTGCCGATCCCCGGCCTGCACGAGAACGGCATCGGGTTCAAGACCATCGGCGAGGCCATCTTCCTGCGCAACCACGTGCTGGACCGGCTCGACGTGGCGGCCTCCACCACCGACCCGGCGGTCCGCAGTCGCGCGCTGACGTTCGTCTTCGTGGGCGGCGGCTACGCCGGCATCGAGGCGCTCGCCGAGATGGAGGACATGGCCCGGGACGCGCTGCGCTACTACCCGGAGCTGAAGCCGGAGGACATGCGCTGGGTGCTCGTCGAGGCGACCCAGCGGGTGCTGCCCGAGGTCGACCGGGACATGGGCGCCTACACGGTGCAGCAGCTGATGAAGCGGGACATGGACATCCGCCTGGACACCCGGCTGGAGTCCTGCGTCGACGGTGTGGTGAAGCTCTCCGACGGCGACAGCTTCCCGTCCGACACCATCGTCTGGACCGCCGGCGTGAAGCCGTCGCCGATGCTCGACGCGACGGACTTCCCGCGTGACGAGCGCCGCCGGGTGACCTGCCGGCCGACGCTGCAGATCGTGGACGGCGACCGGGTGGTCGAGGGCGCGTGGAGCGCCGGTGACTGCGCCGCCGTACCGGACCTGACCAAGGAGCCGGGTAACTTCTGCTCGCCGAGCGCCCAGCACGCGGTGCGGCAGGCGGCGCGGATGGCCGACAACATCGCCAACGTGATCCGCGGGCGCGAGCCGGTCGACTACAAGCACAAGCACGCCGGCAGCGTGGCGAGCCTCGGGCTGCACAAGGGCGTGGCGCAGGTCTACGGCATCAAGATGACCGGCTGGCCGGCGTGGTTCATGCACCGGACGTACCACATGTCGCGGATCCCCTCGTTCAACCGCAAGGTGCGCGTGGTGGTCGACTGGACGCTGGCGTTCTTCCTCAAGCGTGAGGTGGTCGCGCTGGGCCAGCTGCACGACCCGCGCGAGGAGTTCGCCGAGGCGTCGGCCCCGCCGGTCGCCGCGCGCGTCTGACGCGTTTCGCGTAAGGGCCCCTTCCGCACGGGAGGGGCCCTTCGCCGTGTTTGGGGTCAGAACCGCCAGGTCCAGGCGTCGGCTAGCCGCGTACCCGGCCGCCCGTAGAGCTGCTCCAGGGTGCGGCGCAGCATCTCCGCGTGCGGCGTGTCGTCGGTCACCGCCATGCACGAGGCGTGCCAGAACTCGACGTCCCGGGCGGCCTGGCGGCGTTGCCGGTCACCGATCGCGGGTGCCACGCCGCGGCGGGCCACGTCGGCGAGCAGCGCCGAGGTGGGACGCTGCCAGGTGCCCATGGTGGCCGAGCCGTGCGGGCCGTACGGGCCGATGAAGAAGCCCTCCGGCATGGCGAACGCGACGCCGGTGGCGGTGGCCCAGCGCATCGGCCAGGGATCCTGCGGCGTGGCGGTGGGCACCGGTACCAGCACCCCGCCGGGGCGTACGCACCGCTGCCAGTGGCCGCCGGTGACGAACTCGGGCAGCGGCGGCCGGTCCATCGTGGGCAGCGGTGTGGGGAAGACGCTGAGCAGCGCCGCGCCGACCGCGAGCGGGACGACCCGGCGGGCCCGGCCGGGTTCGGCGAGCGCCCGGTGCACGGCGAGCGTGAGCACTGTGCCGACGAGCGGCAGCACCGCCAGCGCGAAACGCGTCGGCAGCGCGCCGTCCACCACCGGGATCCCGGCCAGCAGCGCGTACGGACCGGGGATCCCGGTCCGCTCACCGCCGGCCACCGCCTCCGGGCCGAGCGCGAGTGCGGCCATCGTCAGCGCGGCGGCCACGACCGCCACCACCGGGGCGCGCCGGCCCAGCCGGACCGCGCAGGCGGCGGCTACCAGCAGCAGCGGCCAGCCCAGGAACGTGGTGAACTCGGACGGACCGGTGGTGAGCCGTACCGCCTCCGGGCTGCCGAACACCGTCAGCGCGGACAGGCGGGTCCAGGCGATCAGGTCGGCGGAGAAGTAGGCGGGTGGGAACATGCCGTCCGCGACGCCCTGCGGGCCGGCGAACTGCACCCACAGCGGGTACGCCAGCACCGGCAGCGCCAGCCCGGCGGCGACGAGCAGACCACCGGCGAAGCCGGAACCGGCCCGGCGCAGCAGGCCCCGGTCGGCCAGCCCGTACGCGACGGCGGTCACCGCCAGGGTGAGCGCGGCGAGGAACAACACCTCCTCGCCGACGAATACCTGCACGGTGACGACCGCGGCGAGCCCGGCCGCGGAGGAGGCCGTCCGGCGGCGGTCCGGGCCGTCCGGGCGACCCGCCGGGTCGGCGGCGCGCAGCAGCCGGACCACGAGCCAGACCAGCACCGGGACCAGCCACTGCGCGGTCATGTGCAGGTGGCCGTTGCTCTGCGAGACCATGCCCGGCCCGAAGCCGCAGAGCGCCGCGCCGAGTACGGCAGCGAGCCGGCAGGCCCGCAGGACGCGGGTGAACAGCAGGTACCAGGCGAGCGCCGTACCGGCCATGTTCGCGGCGACGAGCAGGGCGAACGTCACGGGCGCCCCGAACGCCAGCGTGACCGGGGCGAGCAGCACACCGAGCGCCACGATCGACGTGTTGGCCATCAGGTTGACCCCGTCCGGCGCGTTCAGCCGGCCGGTGACCAGGCTCAGCTCGCCCCGCAGGGCACGCGCGTCCAGCGCCAGGAACCACTCGTACAGCGTCTGGTCGGCCGGGTTGAGGGCGAGTGCGCGAGTGCCCGGCGCCGGCCAGAGACCGTGGGTGAGCCATCCGGCGAGCGCGACGAACGCCAGCCCGGCGAGCAGGTCCGCGCGGTGCCGCCGGACGGCGGCCGTCACCCGCCGCGTGACCGCCGCCGGGCGGGCCGCCCGGGCGTGATCGGGCCCGGGTGCCGTGCGGGCGGCGCTGGTCACGGCCTCGACCATAACGGCCGCACCCGTCGGGGTACGCCGCGTCGCGGCCGAGCCGCTACGGTGAGATCTGCACCGCCGCGTGTCGACGCGCCGGTGTCACCCGCCCGGGTGGTGGAACGGCAGACACGGCCGCCTTAAAAGCGGCTGCCGCAAGGCGTGCGGGTTCGACCCCCGCCCCGGGCACGTGAACTCTCAGCTTTCCCACAGCTAGCCGTAGCACGCGCGATTGCGGCCACGTCTACCCTGGAGTAGCACGTCTACGTGCGATCGACCCCCTGAGGGAGGCCTGAGAAGTGAAGACCTCGAACCCGGTGCTCGCCCGGCTCGGCCAGGCGGCAGAGCGTGAGCGGGCGGCCGGGTACGCCCAGCCCGGGCCGTACGGTCAGCCCGGATACCCCCAGCAGCACCCGCAGCAGCAGTACCCCCAGCAGCCCTACGCCCAGCCCTACCCGGGCGGCTACGGCCAGCCGGTGGCCCCGCCCACCGTGACCCCGATGACCCTCGACGACGTGGTCGTCAAGACGGTCCTCATGCTCGCCATCCTCGGCGCCTCGGCCGCGGCGGCCTGGGTGCTCGTGCCGGACTCCCTGGTCGGCGTCGCGTGGATCGGCGCCGCCGTGGTCGGCCTGGTGCTCGGTCTGATCATCTCGTTCTCGCGGATGGCCAACCCGGCGCTCGTCGTGGCGTACTCGATCATCGAGGGCGTCTTCGTCGGCATGGTCAGCAAGGCGTTCGAGTCGCTCTACGACGGCATCGTGCTCCAGGCGGTCGTGGCCACGTTCGGCGTCTTCTTCCTGATGGCGATGATCTACAAGGCGCGGATCATCCGGGCCACGCCGAAGTTCGCCCGGATCATGGTGGCGATCATGGCCGGCTTGTTCGGCGTGATGCTGGTCAACCTGGTGCTGGCACTGTTCGGCGTCAACACGCACCTGCGTGACGGCAGCCCGCTCGCGATCGGCTTCAGCCTGGTCTGCATCGTGGTGGCGTCGCTGAGCTTCGTGCTCAACTTCGCCGACATCGAGGAGGGGGTCCGGATGGGCCTCCCGCAGCGCTACTCGTGGACCGCCGCCTTCGGCATCGTGGTCGGCCTGGTCTGGCTCTACATCGAGATCCTGCGGCTGCTCAGCTACTTCCAGGGCGACGACTGACATCACGCCCTCCCCGACGACGCCCGCCTGCCGCATCCGCGGCGGCGGGCGTCGCCGTTTCCCCGTCCCCGCCGCGCCGCCCGGGGCAGAGTGGGATCCGGGTACGTGGGCGGGAGGTGGTCACGGTGCGCAGTGCCAACCCGGTGCTGGACCGGCTGGACGACGTCGGCCGCGCCGAGCGGCAGGTGCTCGGGGTCGGCACCGCCGGCACGATGACGGTCGCCGACGTGGTCAGCCGGACCGTGGGGCTGCTGCTGGTCACCGGCGTCACGGCGGCGGTGTCCTGGGTGGTGGTGCCGCAGGCCGCGTGGATCTCCGCCGCGCTCGCCGGAAGCGCGCTGGCCGGCCTGGCCCTGGTGCTCGTCATCTCGCTGAAGCAGATCACCAGCCCGCCGGTCATCGTCGGGTATGCGGTGCTCCAGGGGCTGCTGCTCGGGGTGGCCAGCCGCGCCTTCGAGATGGTCTACCCGGGCATCGTGGCGCAGGCCGTGATCGGCACGTTCGGCGTCTTCCTCGGCATGGCGGTGCTCTACCGGGCCCGGCTGGTACGCGCCACCCCGCGCCTGGCCCGGCTGGTCATCGGCACGCTCGTCGGGATCGTGGCGATCGGCCTGGTCAACCTGTTCGCGTACCTGTTCACCGGGCGGCAGGGGGTGGTCGTCTACAGCCTCAGCGACCGGGTGGGCTGGCTGCCGTACCTGTTCTCGGTGGTGGCGATCATCGCAGGCGCGCTCAGTTTCATCCTCGACTTCGACCTGGTCGAGCGGTCGGCCGCGAACCGGCTGCCCCGCCGCTACGCCTGGTACTGCGCCTTCGGTCTGCTGGTCGGGCTGATCTTCCTGTACTGGCAGATCCTCCGCCTGCTCAGCTACGTACGCCGCTGACGCCGGCTGAGCACGCTCCGGCCTGGTGTCGCCGTAGACTCGGCGGCGATGAGCGCAGCGGAACTGGACCGGGCGGTGACCCTGCTGGTCCGACAGGTCGGGCACTGGCAGCAGCCGCGCTGGTCGGCCAAGGCGGACGGCGGCAACGTGTCCCGCGCCGACCTGGTGCACAAGCTGGTCCAGGAGATCGCCAACCTGGCCGCCGACGCGGCCGGTGAGCCGCGCCGCGAGGTGCCCCGCCTCCCCAGCGACCTGGCCCTGCCCGACCAGCTCCGCGTGGTCACCGCCGACCTGACGCTCGCCGACCCGCCCGAGCCGGTGCTCACCGAGGCCACCGCCCAGGTAACCCGAACCCGCACCGCCCTCTGACCCCCGCCCTTAGTCGGGTTGATCATGAAGTTGGCGGCGACAAAACGGACGCGGATCCCCGTCAACTTCATGATCGACGGAGTGGGGGACGGGGAGAAGGAGGGACGGTCAGGGCTTCAGCCAGCGGCGTACCTTGCGGTGTCGTGACCGGTCGCGGGCCCGCAGGACCGCCGGGCGGTCGTGGCCGGCGGCCTCGGCCTGCCTCGCGTGCAGCAGGCCGTAGGTGAACGTGTTCTCGCCGTCGGCGTACGCCTGGAGCGCCTGCCGTCGCAGCACCTCCCGCGTGACCACCGAGTCCTGGTGGGTGCCGAGCAGATCCTGGAGCGCCTTGAGCCGCTTCACCAGGCGGGCGGCCCGCTTGCCGACGACCGGCTCGCGCACCTCCACCGCGTAGCGGGCGGCCTTGAGCTTCTTGCGTGCCTCGTGCAGCGCGGCGTCCCTGTCCGGCCCGGTGGTGGCGAGCGCCCGGTCCAGCCGGGTGTCGGCGCGGCGCACCGCCTTGCGGATCCGGCGGTCCGTCCAGCGCCGGCCGACGTCGGCGGGCGGGGCGTCGGCCAGCCGGTCGAGGCGGGTCAGCAGGGCGGGATAGCGGTCGGAGTCCAGCGCGGACCGCAGCGCGGTGGTCGCCTCGGCCAGATCGGCGGCGAACCGTTCGCCGATCCGCGCCGCCACCGGACCGAGCACCAGCTCGTCCGGCAGCTCGTGCACCGCCTCGGTGAGCCGGGCGGCCATCACCTGGGTGTCGCGGACCCGGCCCAGCTCGCCGCCGAGGCGGCGCAGCTCGGCCCGGACCGCCTCGCTCTCGCGGCGGTCCCACAACCCCCGGAAGGTACGCAGCGTCGCCCGCAACCGGCGGGTCGCGACGCGCATGTCGTGGACCGCGTCCTCGTTCCCCTGGTACGCGGCCGCGTGGTTGCCGACGATCGCTTCCCGCTGCACCCGGACGTACGCGAGGACCGGCGCCGCCGTGCCGTCCGGTTCCCGGTCGTCGAAGCGCTCGATCCGGCCGGCGACGGCCCGGTGCGACTTGCTGACCGTTACCTCGCGGGCGCCTGCCGCGCGAAGCTGCTCGCCGAGCGCGTCGAGCAGCTCCTCGTCGCCCTCGACCAGCTCGATCTCGATCTCGTGCCAGGTCCGCGCGGCGCCGTCCACCAGGTCCTCGGATCGGACGTCGTCCTCGGCCACCTCGGCAAGCACCCGGCCGTCCGCGTCGAGCAGCCGATGTTCCCGGCGGCGGTTGACGACCCGGGCCGCCGGTGCCACAGGCCGGCCGCGCGACGCGCCCCGGATCAGCGCGACCAGCTCGGGCGGCGGACCGTCGTCGGACGCCCCGGCGGGGAACTGGTGCTCGACCCGGGCGCCACCGACCGCGCCCACCTTGAGGTGCCAGCCCGCGTCGTGCCCACCGGTACGCCGGCGCAGCGCGTGCCCGCTGCGCAGCAGGAGCAGGTCGTCGGTGTCCCAGTAGACGGCGTCCAGATCCGAGACGGTGGCGTCGGACATGGTCACGACGCCACCGCACCCGGTCAGGTCGGGCAGCCGGAAACCCTCGTCGCCGGAGTACTTGCGCTCACGTTCCACGACGGTCGCCATGCGGCCTCCCGTACCCGGCCCGCGCACCGGCGAACCGGTCTCAGCTCAGTCGTTCGAGCACCATCGCCATGCCCTGGCCACCGCCGACGCACATGGTCTCCAGACCGATGGTCTTGTCGTGCCACTCCAGCGCGTTGAGCAGCGTGCCGGTGATCCGGGCACCGGTCATGCCGAACGGGTGACCGACGGCGATCGCGCCACCGGCGACGTTCAGCTTCTCCTCCGGGATGCCGAGCTGCCGGTACGAGGGGATCACCTGGGCGGCGAACGCCTCGTTGATCTCGACCAGGTCGACGTCGTCGATGGTCATGCCGGCCCGCTTGAGCGCCTGCTTCGACGCCTCGACCGGGCCCAGACCCATGATCTCGGGGGAGAGCGCGGTGACACCGGTGGAGACGATCCGGGCCAGCGGGGTGAGCCCCAGCTCGGACGCGCGCTGCGCGCTCATGATCACCACGGCGGCGGCGCCGTCGTTGAGCGGGCAGCAGTTGCCAGCGGTGATCCGGCCGTCCGGGCGGAACACCGGCTTCAGACCGGCCACCGCCTCCAGTGTCACACCGGCACGCGGGCCGTCGTCGGTGCTGACCACCGTGCCGTCCGGCGTGGTGACCGGGGTGATCTCACGGGCCCAGAAGCCGTCAGCGATCGCCTTCTCGGCGAGGTTCTGGCTGCGGACGCCGAACGCGTCCATGTCCTCGCGGGTCACGTCGTACGCCTGGGCCAGGTTCTCCGCGGTCTGCCCCATGGCGAGGTAGATGTCGGGGAGCTGCCCGGCCTCGCGCGGGTCGGTCCACACCTCGGAGCCGCCCTGGGCGCGGGCCGCGGAACGCTCCCGGGCCTCGGCGAAGCGCGGGTTCTCCCAGCCGCCGCCGACGAGGGCCTGCGCCTCCGGCGGCAGCGTGTCCGAGTTGCCCCGCGCGTACCGGGAGACCATCTCCACACCGGCGGAGATGAACACGTCACCCTCACCGGCCCGGATCGCGTGCATCGCCATCCGGGTGGTCTGGAGCGAGGACGCGCAGTAGCGGGTCAGCGTGGCGCCGGGCAGGCCGTCCAGGCCCATCAGGGTGGCGACCACCCGGGCCATGTTGAAGCCCTGCTCGCCGCCGGGCAGACCGCACCCGAGGTAGAGGTCGTCGATGGTGGTGGGATCGAGCGCCGGGACCTTGTCGAGGGCGGCCTGGACGATGGTGGCGGCGAGGTCGTCCGGGCGGACCTCGCGGAGGGAACCCTTTAACGCGCGGCCGATGGGGGACCGGGCGGTGGCGACGATGACGGCGTCGCGGGGCGACTCAATCGGCATGAACCAACGTTAACGCGCGAGTAACATGCCCGGGAAGCCGCGAGGCGGGCGGGAAATGTCACCCCGTGGGCGGTCGCCGGTGGTGCCGGAACGCGACGGCCGCCGCGGCCTCGACCGCCGGGAGCAGGGCGTGCGCCCAGACCCGGTACCCGTCGGCCGACGGGTGGAAGCCGTCGTGGCAGAGCGTGCCCGCGTCCGCGCGGAACACCGGACCGGTCTCGGTGCCCAGGTCGACGACGGTGCCGCCGGCGTTCAGCACGGCCGCGGTCTGGGCCCGCGCCATCCGCCGCCCGGACCAGCCGAGCACCTGACGCAACGGTGCGGCGACCGCGCGTACCGCGCCGAGATCGGGGCACGTGCCCACCACCACCTCGACGTGCGCCTCCCGCAGACGGCGTACCGCCGAGCCGAGATAGGCCGCCGCGTCGCCGGGCCGGGACATCGCGGTGGCGTCGTTCGCCCCGATCAGCACCACAGCCACGTCCGGCCGCTCACCGAGCAGCGCCCGGGCCACCTGGGTGGCCAGGTCGGTGGCGCGCGAGCCGGAGACCCCCACGCTGGACAGCTGCACCCGGCGGCCGGTCGGCCCCTCGGCGAGCAGGTTGGCGAGCTGACCGCCGATGGTGTCCTCGAACCGGTCGACGCCCACGCCGAGCGCCGACGAGTCACCCAGCAGCACCAGCCGCAGCGGCGGGGCGTCCGCACGGCCGACCGTCGCGCGCAGCACCAGACCCAGCTCGGGCTGGGCGTACTCGCGGGTGCGGGCGGCGATGGCCTGGCCGGCGAGGACCGCCGCGCCGCCCACCGTCCCGGCCAGCAGCGACAGGGCCGCCGCCCGGCCCCACCGGGCCACCTCGTTCCGCTCGCTCATGACGCCACTCCGCTTCGCTCCGTGCCGCCATGAGGCACCTTCGCGCTGAGCCGGCTGATTCGCTCGCTGCGCTCGCTCATGACGTTCCCTCCAGCGTTGCCGAGTCGGCGGCACTGCCGGTCGGTGGCACCGCGCCGACGCCGAAGAAGGCCCGCCGGCGAAGCTGCGCCCACCGCCCGCCCGGTCCGCGGTCGCGACCCCGGAGCTGGGCGCCGCTGACCTCCGTGCCGGCGTGCCGGGCCGCCTGGTGGGCGGCCTCCGGGAGCGACCGTACGCCTTCCACGCCGGTCAGGACAGGCCTGCGTTCCGGGACCGCGCCCAACGCGGACAGCACGGTGGGCAGCAACGCCGCCGCGGCTATCGCGTACCCCTCGGCGGAGGGGTGGAACCGGTCCCAGGCGAACATCCGCCCGGGCTCGGCGGCGAACCGCGGCCCGAGCATGTCGCCGAGCGAGACGGCACGGCCGCCGGCCTCGACCACGCCCACCGTCTGCGCGGCGGCGAGCTGGCGGCTCCAGCGCCGGGCCAGCCAGCGCAGCGGCGGCTGGATCGGCCGGATGGTGCCCAGGTCGGGGCAGGTGCCGACGACCACCTCGCAGCCGGCCGCCCGGAGCGTACGGACCGCGTCGACCAGGTAGCGCACCGCTACCGAGAACGGTGAGCGGTTGGTGACGTCGTTGCCGCCGACCAGGATCACGGCCACGTCCGGCTCGACCTCCAGGGCGGATTCGACCTGCGGCTTCAGCCCTGAGGACAGCGCACCGACCACGGCGAACCGGTGCAGCCGGACCGGCCGGTGCAGGCGGCGGGACAGCCCGGTTGCCAGCAGCGAGCCCGGTGTCTCCCGGCGCCTGTGCACGCCGTACCCGGCCGCTGAGGAGTCGCCCAGGATGACCATGGTGATCGGCGGGCCGGGCAGTCTCGCGCCGTACACACCGTCGCAGCGCGGCGGCGGGGCCTGCGCCATCGGAATGGTGCGGCGGGCCTGCCGGGCCTGGCCGAGCAGCACCCCGCCGGTGGCGGCGGTGGCCGCCACCGTGGCGCCCGTGCCGATCGCCGCGAGGCGGGCGATCTGCCGGGCGCGCTGCCGGCGGACCGGCGCGACGGAACCAGCGTCCCCCATGAACCGACAGTATCGCGCCGGTACGACCACTGCTGTCCTTGATCGGATGGCTGGGCGGTGCCCGGATCGGGTACCGATGGGTGCAGCGGACGCGGGCTTGCCACCGGGCCGCACCATGGTCGGGCGGAGAGGGGCGAAATCATGGGGAAGACGTTGAAGCGCAGTGCCGCGTTCGCGGCGCTGGCCCGGGCGCTGGCGGCGGGCACGCGGGGCGGGCCGTCGCTCGGGGCACGGCTGGCGGCGCTGCCGCGGATGATCCGCGCGACCACCAGGGGCGAGTACGACGGTGGCCTGCGCCTGGCGCTGATGGCCGGGGCGACGGCGTACATCGTCTCCCCGATCGACCTGCTCCCGGAGATCCCGCTGGCGATCTTCGGGCTGGCCGACGACGCGGTCATGGTCACCTGGCTGGCGGGAAGCGTGCTCGCCGAGACCGAGCGGTTCCTGGAGTGGGAGGCACGTCGCAGCTCCGTCATCCCCGGGCATGTGGTGCCCTGACGGCACGTACGCTGGTCGGCGAACTGACGGCTGACCGACCGCCCCACGACGGCGGCGCGACGAAGGGCACAACGAGGTGCAGTACTACGACAACGTCGTCGAGCTGATCGGCAACACCCCGCTGGTACGCCTGCGCAACGTCACCGAGGGCATCCAGGCCACCGTGCTGGCGAAGGTGGAGTACGTGAACCCGGGCGGCTCGGTCAAGGACCGGATCGCGATGCGCATGGTGGAGGACGCCGAGAAGGCGGGCATCCTGCGGCCGGGCGGCACGATCGTGGAGCCGACCAGCGGCAACACGGGCGTCGGGCTGGCCCTGGTGGCCCAGCTCAAGGGCTACCGCTGCGTCTTCGTCTGCCCGGACAAGGTCAGCCAGGACAAGCAGGACGTGCTGCGCGCGTACGGCGCCGAGGTGGTGGTCTGCCCGACCGCCGTCGCGCCGGAGGACCCGCGCTCCTACTACAACGTCTCCGACCGGCTGGCCCGGGAGATCCCCGGCGCGTGGAAGCCCAACCAGTACAGCAACCCGGCCAACCCGCGCTCGCACTACGAGACCACCGGTCCGGAGCTGTGGCGGCAGACCGAGGGGAAGATCACCCACTTCGTCGCGGGCGTCGGCACCGGCGGCACCATCTCCGGCATCGGCCGCTACCTCAAGGAGGCGTCCGAGGGCCGGGTCAAGGTGATCGGCGCGGACCCGGAGGGCTCGGTCTACTCGGGCGGCACCGGCCGGCCGTACCTGGTCGAGGGCGTCGGTGAGGACTTCTGGCCGGAGACGTACGACCGGGGGATCGCCGACGAGATCGTCGAGGTGTCGGACAAGGAGTCCTTCGAGATGACCCGCCGGCTGGCCCGCGAGGAGGGTCTGCTGGTCGGCGGCTCCTGCGGCATGGCAGTGGTGGGCGCGCTGGAGGTGGCCCGCAAGGCCGGCCCGGACGACGTGATCGTGGTGCTGCTGCCGGACGGCGGCCGGGGCTACCTGTCGAAGATCTTCAACGACAAGTGGATGGCCCGGTACGGCTTCCTTGACGACTCGGGCACCGAGCCGACCGTCGCCGACGCGCTCACCGGCAAGCCCGGTGGCCTGCCCGAGCTGGTGCACGTGCACCCGACCGAGACGGTCCGCGACGCCATCGACTACATGCGCGAGTACGGGGTCTCCCAGCTCCCGGTGCTCAAGGCCGAGCCGCCGGTGGTGACCGGTGAGGTGGCCGGCTCGATCGCCGAGAAGGACCTGCTCGACGCGCTGTTCACCGGCCAGGCCCACCTGCACGACACGATCGAGCGGCACATGGGCGAGCCGCTGCCGATGATCGGCGGCGGCCAGCCGGTGAGCGAAGCGGTCGGACTGCTGGAGAAGGCGGACGCGGCGCTGGTGCTGGTCGACGGCAAGCCCAAGGGCGTGCTGACCCGCCAGGACCTGCTGGCCCACCTCGGCGCCCGCTGACCCTGCGTGTAAGGAAGGGCCCCCTTTTAACACTCGGTGTTAAAAGGGGGCCCTTCCTCTACTGGAGGCGTTAAGAAGGGGCCCTTCCTTACAAGCGGCGGGCGTAGCGGAGCTGGGGGACGAGCACCCGGCCGATGTGCTCGTCCCGCTGCTCACCGGTGGCGGTCCAGCCGCCGCGCTCGTAGAACCCCCGCGCGACGGCGTTGTCCCGCAGCACCCACAGCACCGCGCGCGTCCATCCCCGGGCCCGCATCGCGTCGAGCGCGTCCACCATCAGCGCCCGCCCGGTGCCCCTGCCCCGCTCGGACGGCTCCAGGTGGATCGCGTTGAGCAGCCCGGTCGCCGGGTCGCCCTCGTCGTCCGGCCCGAGGTAGCTGAAGCCCACCAGCCGCCCGTCCCGCTCGGCCACCGTCATCCGGTGGTCGGCGCCCTCCCAGGTCAGCCGCTCCACCCAGTAACGGCCCATCGCCTCGGGCGTCGGGTCGGCCAGCGCCTCGGACGGCAGGAACGACGAGTACGCCGCCGTCCGGGAGCGCTGGTGCAGGGCGCCGACCGCCATCAGGTCGGCCCCGGTCGCGGAACGTAGGGAGATCGTCACCCGGGCGACGGTACCCGCCGGGGCGGCACCTGCACCGTCTGGAGATCCTCGGCGATCACCAGATCACCGGAGAAGTGCTCCCGGGCCTCGTCGTGGAACCGGCGCGGGTCGGCGTACCGCTGGGAGAAGTGGGTGAGCACGAGCGTGCGTACCCCCGACTCGGCCGCCACCCGCGCGGCCTGACCGGCGGTGAGGTGCCCGACCTCGGCGGCGAGCGCCGCCTCCGACTCCAGGAACGTCGACTCGATCACCAGCAGGTCGGCGTGCTCGGCCAGCGCGTACACGCCGTCGCAGAGCCCGGTGTCCATTACGAACGCGAACCGTTGCCCCGGCCGGGTCACGCTCACCTCGTCCCGGGTGACGCGGCGTCCGTCGCGGTCCAGGTGCCCGTCGCGCAGCAGCCGCCCCACGTCCGGACCGGCGATGCCGTACGCGGCCAGCCGCTCCGGCAGCATCCGGCAGCCGTCCGGCTCGACCAGGCGGTACCCGTACGTCTCGATCGGGTGCCGCAGCCGGCGGGCCTCCAGCGTGCCGATGCCCAGCGTGATCCGCTGCCCGTCGGCGTCGATCGGCTCGACTGCGAGTTCGGCGGTCTCGTAGAAGCTGGAGGCGTGGCGCAGCCGGGCGAAGTACTCGGCGCCGCCGGCCGGGAAATGCACAGCCACCGGGCGCGGTACGCGGTCGAGCGAGAGGCGCTGGATCATGCCGGGCAGGCCGAGGCAGTGGTCGCCGTGGAAGTGGGTGACGCAGATCCGGGTCAGGTCGGTGGCGGTGACCCCGGTGTGCAGCATCTGCCGCTGGCTGCCCTCGCCCGGATCGAAGAGGATCACCTCGTCGTCCCAGCGCAGCAGGTAGGCGTTGTGGTTGCGTTGCCGGGTCGGGGCCTGGCTGGCCGTACCGAGCACCACCAGCTCACGCATGGACACGGCATCCTCCGGAAGGCAAAAAGCGACCCCCGGGGCTTCCGCGCTCACGCGCGGGCCGGCTGGACTGGGCCGGCACCCCGGGGGTCGGGTGGCTGTCGTGGTTTCGCCGCACCGCTGCCACACGGTCTCGACGATCGTGCATGCCCGCCTCGCGGCGGACGAGTTTTCACTGTCGAGGACAGCGGCTAGCGGACAGCCACCTCACGAGTCCGATTGCTATACAAGTCTGGACCACCTCCTTTCCCGTGTACCGCCACGCTATCCACTTCCCGGCGGCCGCGGCAACGGATTTCGATCACAGGCGTCAGTCCAGGCCGATCGGGCCCTCGCGCGGGCCCTCTTCATTCGCCGGCTGCACTGCGAGCGACGGGAAGTCGGCCAGGTCGCCCTCCGGCTCGGCGTCCCACTCGGGGAAGACCAGCGGGCTCTGGAGGTAGAGGCAGAGCAGCTGGGTGAGCTGGTGCAGACCGTCGAGGTGGGTGCGCTCGTGGCCGTGGGTGGCGTCCACGCCGAAGCCGAGCAGCGCCACCCGGGCGTGCGCCCCGGCCTCGACCGCGGCGGCCACGTCCGAGCGGTAGTAGTCGAACACGTCGCGGACCAGGTCGACGCCGTGCTCCTTGGCGATCGAGGCGAGGTTGCGGGTCAGGTGGTAGTCGAACGGGCCGACCCCGTCGCCCATCGCCAGCGTCGCGGCGGTCTCCCGGGACTGCTGGCCCGGCGCGACCACAGCCGCGTCCACCGAGACGATCTCCGCGACGTCCGGGTCCAGCCCGTGGCTCGCGCCGTGACCGATCTCCTCGGTGACGGTGACCAGCAGGTGCGCGGTGACCGCCGGGGTGACACCGGCGTCGACCATCGCCTTGAACGCGGTCAGCACCGCCGCCACGCCCGCCTTGTCGTCCAGGTGCCGCGACTTGACGTACCCGTTCGGGGTGATGGTCGGGTTGGGCAGGAACGCGACGAAGTCCCCGGCGTCGATGCCGAGCGCCCGCAGCCCGGCCTCGTCGTGTACGGGCTCGTCCACCCGCACCTCGACCAGTTCCCAGCCGACGCCCTGGAGGTCGACCGCCTCGTTGTAGCGGTGGCCGCTCGCCTTCAGGGGCAGCACCTGGCCGGTGACCACCCGGTCCAGGTCGTCGGTGAAGATCCGCACATGGGCGCCCTCGGCGAAGCGGGCGCTGTGCGTACCGATCGGGTTGACCTCCAGCCGGCCGTTCTCCTTGAGCCGCTTCACCATGCCGCCGATGGTGTCGGTGTGCACCACCACGGCCCGGTCGGCGCCGGTCGACCGGGGGCCGGGCAGACAGGCGCTCAGCGCCCCGCGACGGGTCAGCGTGGAGCTGATCCCGATCGCGGAGAGCCGCTCGCCCACGTACTGCTGGATGTGGTCGGTGCGCCCCGACGGGCTGGGGATCTCCAGCAGCTCCACCAGCACCTGGCGGAGGTAGTCGAGGTCGAGCTTGAGCGGTTGGGGTTTGCGTGCGGTCATGCCCCAGAGCCTGCCGCACCGGCCGGCGACCAGAGTCGCTGCGGTGCCCGGGTACCCGGGAAGAGCAGGTCGACGAAGCGCTCGGCGGTCGGCTGCGGCTCGTGGTTGGCCAGTCCGGGCCGCTCGTTCGCCTCGATGAACACGTGTTCCGGCCGGTCGGGGGCGGGGACCAGCAGGTCCAGCCCGGTGACCGGGATGTCCAGCGCCCGGCTGGCAGTGACGCACGCCTCGGCGATCGCCGGGTGCAGCTCGGCTGTCACGTCGTGGATCGTGCCGCCGGTGTGCAGGTTGGCCGTCCGCCGGACCGCCAGCACCTCGCCCTCCGGGAGCACGTCGTGCATCCGGTACCCGGCCTCCGCCACCACCTCACGGGTCATGTCGTCGACCGGGATGCGGGACTCACCGCCGGTGGCCGCCGCCCGGCGCCGGCTCTGCCGCTCGATCAGCTCGGTGATGTCGTGCACGCCATCGCCCGTGATCTGCGCGGGCCGACGCACCGCGGCGGCGACCACCTCGTGGTCGATCACCACGACCCGCAGGTCCTCGCCCGCGCGCAGCTCCTCGATCAGCACGTCCGGGCAGAACCGGCGGGCCAGCTCGACGGCCGCGGTGAGGGCCTCCGGCGTACGCACGCCGACGGTGATGCCGTTGCCCTGCTCGCCCCGCGCCGGCTTGACCACCACCGGACCCACATCGTTCAGGAACGCCACGTCGTCGGGCTCGCCGGTGGCGGTACGCCCGCGCGGCACCGACAGCCCCGCCTCGGTGAGGATGCGCCGAGTCACCCGCTTGTCGTCGCAGCGGCTCATCGCCACCGCCGAGGTCAGTTCCGACAGCGACTCGCGGGTGTGGATGGTCCGGCCGCCGGTGGTCAGCTTCAGCTCACCCCAGTGCGGGTCGGTCACCTCGACCCGGATGCCGCGGCGCATCGCCTCGTCCGCGACGATCTTCGCGTACGGGTTCAGCTCGTCGTACCCCTCGGGCATGGCGGGCAGGAACAGGCGCTCGTTGATCGGGTTCTTCCGCTTCACGCAGAGCGTGCCGGTGCGGTGGAAGCCGAGGCGCTCGTACAGCCGGATCGCGCCCGAGTTCTCGGCGAGCACGGACAGGTCCACGAACGCCCGGCCGCGCTCGTCGAGCCGGTCGGCGAGCGCGGTGAGCAGTGCCTGCCCGGTGCCGGGCGGGGCGGTGTTGAAGTCGACTGTGAGGCACCACAGGCTGGCGCCCTTCTCCGGGTCGCCGAAGACCGCGACGTGGTCCACGCCGGTGATGGTGCCGACCACCTCACCCGTGGTGTCCTCGGCCACCAGGTGCAGGAACCGGTCCGTGCCGGCGTTGTCCACCAGCACCTCGACCGGTGCGGTGACCATGCCGTTGCGCGCGTAGATCCGGTTCACCGCCTCGGCGTCGGCGGCGTCGCGCAGCGGCCGGACGGTCAGCCCGGGGACCTCGCCGCCCTCGGTGGCGGCGGGCCGCTTCTCGCCCAGCGGCAGCCGGTACGTCAGCGACGGGTCGATGAACAGCTCGTCCGGCAGCCGGGACACCAGCACGTGCGGGTCGCGCAGGTAGATGCAGATGTCACGGGCGCCGACCGCCTCGGAGCGCAGCACGTCGGCCACGTGCACCTGGTCGTCGAACGTCTGCCCGAACACCAGCCGGCCCCAGCCGCAGTCCAGCACCACGCCCGAGGCGTCGGCGGACGCGGTCTCCGGCTGCCGAGGCTCCGGCGTACCCGGTGCGACCGGGTCACCGCCGGGGCCGGTGAGTTCCCGGCGCCGGCCCAGCACCCGTTCCCGGTCGGTACGCGCCGTTCCGGTGGCGAGGGTGTCCGTCACGGTCAGTCGATTCCGTGGCTCTGGAGCCACATTTCCAGGAGTCCCAGTTGCCACAGCTTGTTTCCGTTCAACGGGGTCAGTTCGGCATTCGGGTCGGCGAGCAGCGCGTCGACGTAGTCGGCGCGGAACAGGTCGCGACGGCGCGCCTCGGGCGCGGTCAGCGCGTCGCGTACCCGGTCGAGGAGCTTGCCCTCCAGGTGGGTGAGTCCGGGCACCGGGAAGTAGCCCTTGGGCCGGTCGATGACCTCGTGCGGCAGGACCCGGCGCCCGATCTCCTTGAGTACGCCCTTGCCGCCCTGGGCCAGCTTCAGCTCCGGCGGGCAGCTCGCGGCCAGCTCGACGAACTCGTGGTCGAGGAACGGCACCCGGGCCTCCAGCCCGTGCGCCATGGTCATGTTGTCGACCCGCTTCACCGGGTCGTCGGTCAGCATGACCTGGGTGTCGATCCGCAGGCCCGCGTCGACGGCGGTCTGCGCCCCCGCGCGGCCCAGGTGCGCGGCCACGAACTCCCGCGCCGGGTCGCCGTCGGCCAGCCACGCCGGGTTGAGCACCCGGGCCAGTCCGGCCGCGTCGCGGTCGAAGAACGCCTTCGCGTACGTCTCGAGCGCCTGCTCCCGGTCCACCCCGGCGAGCGGCGGGTACCAGTGGTAGCCACCCAGGATCTCGTCCGCGCCCTGGCCCGACTGCACCACCTTGACGTGCCGCGCGACCTCCTGGCTGAGCAGCCAGAACGCGACGCAGTCGTGGCTGACCATGGGTTCGCTCATGGCCGCGACGGCGGATTCCAGCGGCGGCAGCAGGTCACCGGTGGGCACCCGGATCTGGTGGTGGTCGGTGCCGAACGTCTTCGCGACCAGGTCGGAGTAGACGAACTCGTCGCCCTCCCGGCCGCCGACCGCGTCGAAGCCGATGGAGAACGTGGCCAGGCCGGACCGGGCCTGCCCCTCGCCGGCGAGCAGCGCGACGACCAGGCTGGAGTCGAGGCCGCCGGAGAGCAGCACGCCCACCGGCACGTCGGCCACCATGCGGCGGCGTACGGCTGTGGTCAGCGAGTCGAGCAGCGCGTCCTGCCAGTCCCGCTCGGACCAGCCGGCCCGCTCGGCGGCGCGGCTGAACGCCGGATCCCAGTACACCCGCTCGTGGGTGGAGCCGTCCGCCTCGTACACCCGGACCGTGGCAGGCGGCAGCTTGGTGACGCCGGCCAGGATCGTGCGCGGCGGCGGCACGATGCTGTGGAAGCTCAGGTAGTGGGCGAGCGCCACCCGGTCGATGGTGGTGTCGATGCCGCCACCGGCGAGCAGCGCCGGCAGGGTCGAGGCGAACCGCACCACGCCGGGGCTCTCGGCCAGGTAGAGCGGCTTGATGCCGAGGCGGTCCCGGGCCAGCACCAGGCGGCCGGTGTCGCGCTCGCTGATCGCCACCGCGAACATGCCGATCAGGTGGTCGACGAAGTCGAGACCCCACTCGGCGTACGCCTTGACCACGACCTCGCTGTCACCGGACGAGAAGAACCGGTGGCCCTTGGCCTGCAGCTCGGCGCGCAGCTCTCGATAGTTGTAGATGCAGCCGTTGAAGACACCGGTGAGCCCGGCGGCGGCGTCCACGATGGGTTGGCCGCTCGCCGCGGACAGGTCGATGATCTTTAGGCGCCGGTGTCCCAGCGCGGTCGGGCCCTGCGACCAGACGCCGCTGTCGTCGGGCCCTCGGTCACTCATCGTGGCCGCCATCCGCTCCACGGCCGAGACGTCGGCGCGTGAACCGTCACGGCGGAACTCTCCCGCAAGTCCGCACATACAAGCCAATGCTGCCAGAGCTTGTTGCAGTTCGCCTGTTGAGACGATGACGAACGTGTGACAGCTTGCTACGATGCGCCGTCACGCAGGGTGGTCACCTGTCACGCCTTCGGTTCCTGCCTCGCTCCACCCGATGTCGGGATTCGGCTCCCGCGAGGGTGTGAGGAATGCCGCAGCGCGCTACTTCTGAAGTAGTGTTGATGTCATGTCGATGCCCTTGGAGTCCGTGCCGTTCTCCGAGTTGCTGCGCCAGCCGACGGAAACCGCGGAGCGGCTGGCTCGTACTCGGGCACTGCGGCTACGTCGCCGCGACGCCGCCGACCTGGTGCTGATGTCCGCCGAACGGGCAGAGGCCGAGGGGGAGGTGGTCGATTTGACCGCGCGGCTGCTGGCCGGCCTGGCGCGGCGAGAGCCGGCCCTGGTCCGCGAGACGCTTCCGACCGTGCTGCCCTGGATGCGGTTCCTGCCGCAGGGGGACGCCGAGCAGATGACCGACGAGTTCATCGCCACGGCCGAGGCCGCAGCGGCCGTCGGCAGCACCGCGGCGGTGTCCCAGCTGCTCGCGGAATGGCGGCACACCGCCGAGGTTCACGCCGATCCCGATCTGCATCGGATCCTGGCCGCGCCCAGCGCCGACGACTTCGGGCCGGTCACGCGCCCGACCGACGAGTGAGCGCGAAGCGCGGCGACCGCGCCGCCCCGCCACCCCGGCCAGGTGGGTACACCCTGCGGTTCGCCACCAATGACGCGGCCAAGGGCTGGGAGGAGCGACCAGCCGCCAGCACCCCCTCAAGGGTTCCCTCGCCACTGCGGTGCACAACGGTAGGGCCCTGCCGCAGTGGCAGTACGAGGTCACCGCCGGCGGCCGCGTCTGGTACCTGGTCGACGACCAGACCCGGACCTGCTGGATCAAGCACGCCGGCACCGGCCATCCCCGAGCCACCGATTGACCGCAGTGCGTTCGGGCCCTCGTCCCTGGAGGACGAGGGCCCGAGTGGGGCAGTGCTCGGGTCTGGCTACGCGGTGCGGGCCACGCCGACCGGGCAGCTCAGCCCGTTCGGTCCGTGGTTGCAGTAGCCGTTCGGGTTCTTCGTCGGAGCCAGGTACTGCTGGTGGTAGTCCTCGGCGAAGTAGTAGTCGCCGAGCGGCGCGATCTCGGTGGTGATCTCACCCTTGCCGGCCCGCTCCACGATCGGCGCGAACGCGTCCCGCGACGCCTTGGCGGCGGCGAGCTGCTCGTCGGTCGTGGTGTAGATCGCCGAGCGGTACTGGGTGCCCACGTCGTTGCCCTGGCGCATGCCCTGGGTCGGGTCGTGGTTCTCCCAGAACACCTTGAGCAGGTCCTCGTAGGCGATCTTCGACGGGTCGTAGACCACCTGGACCACCTCGGCGTGCCCGGTCATGCCCGAGCAGACCTCCTCGTACGTCGGGTTGGTGGTGTACCCGCCCGCGTAACCGGCCGACGTGGTGATCACGCCGGGGAGGGTCCAGAACAGCCGCTCGGCGCCCCAGAAGCAGCCCATGCCGAAGACGGCGACCTGCGCGCCCTCGGGGAACGGGCCCTTCAGCGAGGACGGCAGCACCTCGTGCCGGTCGGCGATCGGCATCGCGATCGGGCGGCCCGGCAGGGCCTGGTCAGGAGAGATCATTTCGGCCTTCATGCGGCGGAGGAACACGGTGGGACTCCTCTCTTGGCTTTCCCAGCGTGTGCAACATCGTCGGCCCCGGGTTCCTTACCCGCCCACGTCGGCGTCAGGCCAGCGCCGCCGAGATCCGCCCGGCGAACTCCGTCGCCTCGGCGTCGTCGGCGTACCGGGTGCGCGGCCAGAAGAAGCCGCGCAGCCCGTCGCCCTTGGTCCGGGGCACCACGTGGGTGTGCAGGTGCGGTACGGACTGGGACACCCGGTTGTTCATCGCCACGAACGTCCCACCGGAGCCCAGACCGGACTCCACGGCCACGGCGATGCGCTGCACCAGCCGGAAGTAGCCGGGCAGCGCGTCGGCGGGCAGGTCGGACAGGGTGACCAGGTGGGTGCGGGGCACCACCAGCACGTGGCCCTTGAACACCGGCCGGGTGTCGAGGAACGCGACGCCGTCCGGCTCGTCGGTCACCCGGAAGGCCGGCACCTCGCCCGCCACGATCCCGCAGAACACACACCCGCTCACGAGCTCACCCTGGGCCCCACCCGGCCACCCCACCTCCGGGCGAGCGTGATCATGAGGTTGGCGGCGACAAATCGGACCGGCGGCACCGTCAACCTCATGATCGGCGCGGCGCGGAATCCGACGCGCAGCAAGCGCGTGTGCAACTCGTCCACGGCTAGGCCGCCAGGCCCGGGATCCTGCTCTCCCAGAGGCGGATCACCCGGTGTGCGGTCAGCTTGCGGATGCGGGACCAGTCCTGCCGGAGAAGCGCCGGATTCACGTACCGGACGATGTCCTCGCGCTGCCCGCAGTCCATCAGCGTGCGGTAGAGCGTGAGCCGCTGCCCGCTGTCGTCGACGTCGAACTCGGTGAGACCGGACCACGCGAGGCGGATCGGCAGCGTGACCCGGCCGTGCTCGGGCCCCTTGAGGTCGTCCAGGCACGTGGGGATCCGGTCGGCGACGCCGTGCAGGCGGGAGGGGAGCGCCTCGGTCGTACTCACCGGACCAGTATGGCCGACCACCCCGACACCTTCGCGGTTGTGACTCGCGCCGGGTTGACGAGAGCGGGAGCGGGCGGGGGGCTAACGTCTGCGGCATGAGCCACGGCTTCGAGACACTCGCCATCCACGCCGGTCAGGACCCGGAGGCCCGCACCGGTGCGGTGATCCCGCCGATCTACCAGACCAGCACGTACGCCCAGGACGCCGTCGGCGCGCCCCGCGAGGGCTACGAGTACAGCCGCTCCGGTAACCCCACCCGCGACGCGCTCCAGGAGTGCCTCGCCGCGCTGGAGGGCGGCCCGGTGGCGCTCGCCTTCGCCAGCGGCCTGGCCGCCGAGGACACGCTGCTGCGGACCGTCTGCAAGCCGGGCGACCATGTGGTGATCCCGGACGACGCGTACGGCGGCACGTACCGGCTGTTCGCCAAGGTGGCCGAGCGCTGGGGCCTGTCGTACACCCCGGCGAAGGTCTCCGACCCGGACGCCGTTCGTGCCGCGATCCGCCCGGGCACCACCAGGATCGTCTGGGTGGAGACGCCGACCAACCCGCTGCTCGGCATCGCCGACATCGCCGCGCTCGCCGCGGTGGCGCACGACGCCGGCGCGTTGCTGGTGGTCGACAACACGTTCGCCTCGCCGTACCTCCAGCAGCCGATCGCGTTCGGCGCGGACGTGGTGGTGCACTCCACCACCAAGTACGTCGGCGGGCACTCCGACGTGGTCGGCGGCGCGCTCGTCGCGGCGGACCGCACGCTCGGCGAGGAGCTGCGCTACCACCAGAACGCGATGGGCGCGGTCAACGGGCCGTTCGACGCCTGGCTCACCCTGCGCGGCATCAAGACCCTCGGGGTACGGATGGACCGGCACTGCGACAACGCCGAGCGGGTCGCGGCCTACCTGGACGGACACGCCAAGGTCGCCCAGGTCGTCTACCCGGGCCTGCCCTCGCACCCCGGCCACGAGGTGGCCGCCAAGCAGATGCGCCGGTTCGGCGGCATGATCTCGTTCCGCGCGGCGGGCGGCGAGGAGCACGCCGTCCAGATCTGCAACCGGGCCCGGTTGTTCGTGCTCGCCGAGTCGCTCGGCGGCGTCGAGTCCCTGATCGAGCACCCGGGCCGGATGACACACGCAAGCGCTGCGGGCTCGCCGCTTGAAGTTCCCGGCGATCTCGTGCGACTGTCTGTCGGCATCGAGACGGTCGACGACCTGCTCGCCGATCTGGAGCAGGCCCTGGGCTGACCGCTGGTTGGGGAGGGTGGCAGTGCCGGACATCTTGCCGACGACCTGGGTCGGGACGACCGCGAAACAGATCGCCCGGGCGGTACGCCGTGGCGACGTCTCCGCCACCCAGGTCGTCGCCGACCACCTGGACCACGTCGCCCGGGTCGACGCCGAGCTGGGCGCGTTCCGCACGGTACGCGGCGGCGAGGCGATCACCGAGGCGGAGAAGGTCGACGAGCAGGAGGAACTGGCGAACCTGCCGCTCGCCGGGGTGCCGGTGGCGGTCAAGGAGAACACGCCGGTGGCCGGCCTGCCCACCTGGAACGGGTCGGCCGCGATGCGTACCGAGGTGGCGGAGGCCGACCACGAGGTGGTCCGGCGGCTGCGCGGCGCGGGCGCTGTCATCCTCGGGGTCACCCGGATGCCGGAGCTGGGCCTGTGGGCCCTCACCGACGACGACACCGCTGTGACCCGCAACCCGTGGGATCCGGCTCGTACCCCCGGCGGCTCGTCCGGCGGCGCGGCCGCCGCGGTGGCTGCCGGGCTGGTGCCGATGGCCCACGGCAACGACGGTCTCGGGTCGATCCGCATCCCGGCGGCCTGCTGCGGCCTGGTCGGGCTCAAGCCCGGCCGGGGCGTGGTGCCCTGCCAGCTCGGCGCGGACGACTGGTTCGGCCTCACCGAGCACGGCATGCTGACCAGCACCGTCGCCGACGCGGTGGTCGGCTTCTCGGTGCTGGCCGGCCGCCGGCCGGACAAGCTGGTCCCGCCGGAGCGGCTGCGGGTTGGCGTCTCGCTGCGCTCGCCGGTACGCGGCGTCTCGCCGGACGCGCCGAACCGGGACGCGGTCGCCGCCGCCGGCCGGCTGCTGGCCGCCGCCGGTCACGACACCGTGCCCGCCGACCCGGTCTACCCGACCCGGCTCGGCCTCCAGGGCATCGCCACCTGGTTCGCGGCGGCCGCCGCCGACGTGCGCGCCGCCGGGGTGGCGCCGCGTCAACTCCAGCGGCGCAGCCGCCAGCACGTCAGGCTCGGCGAGTGGGCGCAGCGCCGGGGGTACGTGCGGGAGGCCGACCGGGCCGCCTGGCGCGAACGGTCCGTGCACTTCTTCGCGGACAACTCGATCGACCTGCTGCTCACCCCGGCGCTGGCCGGGCCGCCGCCGGAGGCCGCCGGGTGGTCCGGCCGCTCCTGGCTGGCGAACATGTCGACCAACATCAGGTACGCCCCGTACGCGGCGCCGTGGAACATCGCCGGGCTGCCGTCGATCGTGGTGCCGGTCGGCCGCCGCCCGGACGGCCTGCCGGTGGGCGTGCAGTTCGTCGGCCCGCCCGGCTCCGAACTGCTGCTGCTCGGAGTGGCCGGCCAGTTCGAGTTGCAGGCGCCGTGGGCCCGGCACGCCCCCGGCTATCCCCGCGTCGGAACGGGGTCGCCGGCCGCCGGGTGATCGTCTAGCGTGTGCGCACCCCTGTCGCGCTCACCACCTCGGACGGTCCCCGATGCACTGCCAGACCTGCGGCGACGCCACGTCCCCGGCCTATGAGGAGTGCCGGCGCTGCGGCACCCGAGTCGGTCAGCCCGCGGTGAGCCCCGGCGTGCCCACGTACGGGGTGCGCGGCCTGGCCGTGGCCGGCGCGTCCGCGGTCGGCGCCGCCACCCTGTGCTACCTGCTGACGGCGCTGTTCCCGCTGGTGGGTGTGCGGATGGCCCGCTCGGCCGCCGAGCAGCTCGACCGGGACGTGCTGCTCGGCGCGGTACTGGCCGAGGTGCTGTTCTCGGTGCCCTACCTGCTCGCGCTCCTGACTGCGGGGACGCTCGTGGTGATCTGGACCTGGCGGGCGCGCAAGAACCTGGACGCGTTCCCGGGCGCGGTGCCGAACCTGAGCCCGGCGTGGGCGATCGCGGGGTGGCTGGTGCCGCTGGCCAACCTCGTCGTACCGGCCCGGGTGCTCGCCGACCTGCTCCGCAACAGCGTGTGGCAGCGCCGCCAGTCGTGGCTGGTCGGGGTGTGGTGGGCGAGCTGGCTGGTGTTCCTGATCGGCGACCGGTTCGTCGCGCGGGCCGAGCAGCAGCGCTACGACCGGCTGACCGAGCTGCCCCGCAACGACGCGGAGTTCGCCACGTACGTGCGCTTCTACGAGGACGCGCTCGCGCCGCGGCTGGTGCCGGCGGTGGCCTGCCTGGTCGCCGGGATCGCGTTCGTCGTGCTGGTCCGCCGGATCTCCGCCGCCCAGCAGGACCGGCTCTCCCGGGCCGTGCCCGTGTGGCCCGGGCAGCCGGTCTGGCCCGGCCGACCGGGCTGGCCCGCGCCCGCCGCGCCGATGCCGGTTGCGCCGACGTCGCCGCAGGTTCCGCCCACCCCGGGTGGCACGATCGGGGCATGACGGAACTGGTCGGTCTCGCCGACGTACAGGCCGCGCGGGAACTGCTCGCCGGTGTCACCCGTACCACCCCGCTGGAGCCGTCGCGGCCGCTCAGCGCCGCGCTCGGCGGGCCGGTCTGGCTCAAGTGCGAGAACCTCCAGCGCGCCGGGTCGTACAAGGTGCGCGGTGCGTACGTGCGGATCTCCCGGCTCTCGGCCGAGGAGCGGGCCCGCGGCGTGGTCGCGGCGAGCGCCGGCAACCACGCCCAGGGGGTGGCGCTCGCCGCCGGGCTGGTCGGCGCACACGCCACCGTCTTCATGCCGGTGAACGCGCCGCTGCCGAAGGTCGCCGCGACCAAGGGGTACGGCGCGCAGATCGAGCTGGTCGGAAACACGGTGGACGAGTCGCTCGTCGCGGCGCAGACCTTCGCCGAGCGGACCGGAGCGGTGTTCATCCACCCGTTCGACCACCCGGACGTGATCGCCGGGCAGGGCACCGTGGCGCTGGAGATCCTCGAACAGTGCCCGGACGTGCGCACCATCGTGACCGGGGTGGGCGGCGGCGGCCTGGTCTCGGGCATGGCGGTGGCGGCCAAGGCGCTGCGTCCCGACGTACGCGTGATCGGGGTCCAGGCGGCGAGTGCCGCCGCCTTCCCGCCCTCGCTGCGGGCCGGCGAGCCGCTGCGGCTGCCCTCGTTCGCGACGATCGCCGACGGGATCGCGGTCGGCCGTCCGGGCGAGCTGACCTTCACCCATGTCCGCAAGCTCGTCGACGACGTCGTCACGGTCTCCGAGGAGGACATCTCCCGGGCGTTGCTGATGCTGCTGGAACGAGGCAAGCAGGTGGTCGAGCCGGCCGGCGCGGTCGGCGTGGCGGCGCTGCTGGCCGGCGCGGTGGAGGTGACCGCGCCGGTCGTCGCGGTGCTCTCCGGCGGCAACATCGATCCGCTGCTCATGCTCCGGGTGATCGAGCACGGCCTGGCGGCGGCGGGCCGGTTCCTGCGGATCACCGTGCGCTGCACGGACCGGCCCGGCCAGCTCGCCTCCCTGCTGAGCGAGATCGCCGAGCACCGGGCCAACGTGGTGGACGTGGTGCACCAGCGCGCCAACCCGCACCTGCGCCTCGGCGAGGTGGAGGTGGCCCTGTCCGTGGAGACCCGCGGGGTGGAGCACTCGGACACGCTGATCAGCGCGCTGCGGGCCAGCGGCTACCAGGTGGTCTTCACCGGCGAGGGCTGAGCCCTCGGCGGAACGCGAACGCCCCGGCCGGATGATCCGGTCGGGGCGTTCGGGTGTGCGGCTCGGGTCCGAGGAGGGCCTGTCAGCCTCGGTCGGGTTCGGGACCCGAGCCGTCCGGCGCGGGTCCGGAGGGGTCAGCCGCTGTACGGCTCGAAGGAGACGATGGTCACCTTGATATCGGCGCCGCTGGGCGCCGTGTAGGTGCAGGTCTGCCCTGCCTTGCCGCCGAGGATGGCCTTGCCGAGCGCGGACTCGGGGCTGTAGACCGTGAGGTCGGTGGTGGAGGCGATCTCCCGGGAGCCGAGCAGGAAGGTCTCGCTGTCGTCGGCGTCGTCGTCGAAGTAGATCTTCACGACCATGCCCGGCGACACCGCGTCGGTGTCCGGCGCCTCGCCGACCTTGGCGGTGCGCAGCAGCTCCTTGAGGTAGAGAATGCGGCCCTCGGCCTTGCCCTGCTCCTCGCGGGCGGCGTGGTAGCCGCCGTTCTCCCGCAGGTCGCCCTCCTCGCGCCGGGCGTTGATCTCGGCGGCGATGACCGGTCGGTTGGCGATCAGCTCGTCGAGCTCGGCCTGCAGACGGTCGTAGGCGTCCTGGGACAGCCAGGTGGCGGGCGCCTCGTTTCCATTTGTGGACACAGGCGGTCTCCTCGATTGGTGCGGACTGGCTGACAGGTGAACTTGCAAGGCTACCAGTGCGGGTCGCGTCGAGGTGTGATCAATCACCCCGGGTGCCGGCGGCGGGACCGGGGTGCGGTGGCCGGCGACTCGCCGGCGGTCCGGCTCAGCCGGCGGGCCGGCAGCGCAGGACCTCGCCGATGAACGGCCGGGCGCTCGTGGAGACCTCCTGCCGGGTCCGGATGTGGCGCTGGCCGGGCTCCGCGGTCACGGTGGCCTCGGCGCTGCCCACCTGGGCCCCGTCGTGGGAGCGGGCCCGCAGCAGACAGGTGGCGGAGCCGCCCGGCGGCACGGTGACCCGGAAGTCGACGACCACCCGGGAGTCGGTGATGTCGGTGTAGCTGATCATCTCGCCCTGGTACTCCGGGTCGCCGTACTGGTAGTAGAGCTTCGCCGCGCCCAGGCCGAGGACGGCGAGCATGACCGTCACCGTCAGGGCGAGCAGGACCGGCCGGCGGCGCCCCGGCTCCCGGCGGCGGCCGTAGCGGCCCGGCGGGAAGACCGGTGCCTTCGCGGCGACTGTGGCGTGCGTCTCGCTCACCGGCGGGTATCTCCTGGCGTTGTTGTCGGCGGCATCGGCAAGAATGGCTAGGTCCATCTTCCCAGCCCGGCGCTGAGTCAAGGATGGCAGGTCGGCCTGGACCGGCGGGCGTGGCCCTGGCCACTCCGGTGGCGGCCCCCGACCGGCCGTCACGGGGGCTTTCGCGGGCGCGGGGGGAGATTCCGGCAGGTCAGCCGGCCGGCCCGGGGGTCGGTCGGCGGGCACAGACGAGGAGCGCCGAAGGTGGCAGAACAGCTGCGTCTCATGGCGGTGCACGCCCATCCCGACGACGAGTCGAGCAAGGGCGCCGCCACCATGGCGAAATACGTCGCCGAGGGGGTGGACGTCCTGGTCGTCACCGCCACCGGTGGCGAGCGGGGCAGTGTGCTCAACCCCAAGATGGACCGCCCCGACGTCTGGGCGAACATCGGTGACATCCGGCGGGCCGAGATGGACGCCGCCCGGGCCATCCTCGGCGTCGAGCAGGCGTGGCTCGGTTTCGTCGACTCCGGGCTGCCCGAGGGCGACCCGCTGCCGCCGCTGCCGGAGGGCTGCTTCGCCCTCCAGGACGTGGACGTCGCAGCCGCGCCGCTGGTGCGCCTGATGCGGCAGTTCCGCCCGCACGTCGTCACCACGTACGACGAGGAGGGCGGCTACCCGCACCCCGACCACATCATGACCCACAAGATCACCGTGGCGGCGTTCGACGCGGCCGGTGACCCGGACCGCCACCCCGAGCTGGGCGAGCCGTGGCAGCCGCTGAAGCTGTACTACGACGTGGGCTTCTCCCGGGCCAAGATCATGAGTTTGCACGAGGCGGTGCTCGCCGCCGGGCTCGAGTCGCCGTACGGCGAGTGGATGAAGCGCTGGGACGAGCGCCCCGACAAGGGCGCCCGGATCACCACCCGGGTCGAGTGCGCCGACTACTTCCCGGTCCGCGACGACGCGCTGCGCGCGCACGCCACCCAGATCGACCCGGACGGCTTCTGGTTCCAGGTGCCGATGGAGTTGCAGAAGCGCGCCTGGCCGACGGAGGACTTCCAGCTCGCCCGCTCGCTGGTCGACAGCCCGCTGCCCGAGTCCGACCTGTTCGCCGGCGTACGAGAGGCGTGCCGTGCCCACTGACCCGGCCGGGGTCTACCCTGGTGCTCAGTCGCACATCGGAGGAACACCATGCTGACCACCGTCGAGGTGCTCGCGCAGAACAACTTCGGTGACACCCGTACGGGTGGTCTGGCCGGTCCGATGGGCCTCTTCCTCATCGTCGCGCTGGCCACCGTCACCGTCCTGCTGATCCGCAACATGAACGCCCGGCTGCGCCGGCTGCCCGACCGCTTCCCGCAGCAGGGCACCCCCGGCCGGGCCGATTCCGCAGTCGCCGATCCGACAGACGGGCTCGTCGAGCAGGATTCACCGACGAATGCGCCCAACGGCTCCCAGCAGCACCGGAACAGCTGAACACCGCGTGAATCACGTCGAAGCCGGTCGTCGCCCCCTGTTGCGACCACCGGCTTTGGCTTAGCCTTCCGCCGGGGGGACCGTCAGGCCCCGGACCCTGCGCGGAAGGGGGACGCCGATGTCGAAGACAGCACCGGCCCCCGACCATGCCCCGGCCCGACCCGTCGACGGGGCGGCCCCGTGACCACCGAGCCGGCCGACCGTTCCCCCGACCGGATCGGCCTGCGTGGGACACCGGTGGGCGTCGTCCTGCTCACCGTCGCGGTCGCGCTGACCGGTCTGCTCGCCGCCGCGCTCGGCCTCACCGTCCCGTCCCACCTGCCGGCCGACCACCCACTGCCCGGTCCGGCACGCTTCGGCATCGCCATCGTCGCGTTCGCGGTGGCCCAGCTCGCCCGGCTGCGCTTCCGTACCGCCTCGGGCATGGTGAGCATCACCTGGGGCGAGGCCGCGCTCGTGGTCTGCCTCTGGCTGGTGCCGGCCGGCTGGCTCCCGGCCGCGGCCCTGCTGGGCGTGGGCGCCGCCTGGACCGTGATGTCGCTGGTCTCCGACCGTCGTCCGGCGCTGGAACTGGTGGGGATCGCCGGTTCGCTCACCGCCGCCACCGCGCTCGCCGCCGCGGTGGCCACCGCGCTCGGCCCGCCGCTGCTCGCCGCGCCCACGCCGGAGCTGGCGCTCACGCTCACCGCCGCCGCGGTCACGTACCTGCTCACCACCGCCTTCCTGGGCGCCGTCACGCTCGCCCTGCGGCACGGCATCGCGATCGGTCCGCCGCTGCTCGCCGCGCTGCGCGGCAAGCTGCTCATGTTCGTCGGCAACGTGGCGGTCGGCCTGGTGGTCGTCGCGCTGCTCGAACTCGACGCGCGCTGGCTGCTGCTCCTGCCGCCGCCGCTCTGGCTGCTCCAGCAGACCTACCGCCACCGGCTCCGGGCCGACCAGGAGCGGCGTACCTGGCGGGCGTTCGCCGAGGCCACCGCCGCACTCAACCAGCTCGACGAGCGCGGCGTGGCGACCGCCGCGGTGACCGGCGCGCTCACCCTGTTCGGCGCGGAGCTGGTCGAGGTCGACGTGGCCCGGGGTGAGGGACGCTGGCGCCGCTACCGGGCCGACCGCGGCGGGCAGGTACGCGACCGGGAGGTGGAGCCGTCCGCCGGCGCCGACGCGGGGGAGCACGAACTGGTGCGCCGCCTCGCGGTGGGATCCGCCGACGTCGGCCGCCTGCGGGTGCGGTTCGCCCGGTCCGCCCCGCCGAGCGCCCGGGAACGCGACGGCGTGGCGGCCTTCGGCGACGCGCTGGCCGCCGCCCTGCACGACGCCGCCACGCACCGGGAGCTGCGGCTGGTCACCGCCCGCTCGTCGTACGACGCGGTGCACGACCAGCTCACCGGACTGCTCAACCGGGCGGCGCTGCTGGCCAAGGGGGACCAGGCGCTGCGGCAGCGCGCGCACGACCACCCGGTGGCCCTGCTGCTGCTCGACGTGAACCAGTTCAAGGAGGTCAACGACACGCTCGGGCACTCGGCGGGCGACCAGTTGCTGCGGCTCACCTCCAACCGGCTCGCCGCGCTGACCCGGCCGGGTGACCTGCTCGGGCGCCTCGGCGGCGACGAGTTCGCGCTGCTGCTGACCTCGGTGCCGCTGGTCGAGGACCGGACGGCCCCGCTGGCGTACGCGCTGCGCCAGGCCCGGGAGGTCGCCGAGCGCCTCGCCGCACCGACCGAGGTGGCCGGGGTGCGGATGTCCGTGGAGGTCGCGGTGGGCGTCGTGGTCGCCGACGCGGGCGCGGCCGACCTGACGGAGCTGCTGCGGCGCGCCGACATCGCCATGTACCAGGCGAAGGAGGGCGGCGGCAGCGTTGCCGCGTACGACAGCTCCCGCGACGCGGCGAGCACCGACCACCTGGCGCTGCTCGCGGAGATGCGGGAGGCTCTCGCCGCCGACGACCAGCTGGTGCTGGCGTTGCAGCCGGCGGTGGACCTGGCGACCGGCGCGCCGACCGGGGTGGAGGCGCTGATCCGGTGGCGGCACCCGCGCCGGGGCTGGCTCGGCCCGGCCGACTTCATCCGCCCGGTGGAGAACAGCGAGCAGCTCGGCAGCTTCACCCGGTACGTGCTGGACAAGGCGCTGGAGGTCGCCTCCGGATGGGCGCGGGACGGGCTGGACGTCCCGATCTCGGTGAACCTGTCCGCGCGCAGCCTGCTCGACCCGCGGCTGCCCGCCGAGATCGAGGAAGCGCTGCGCCGCCACCAGGTGCCGCCGCACCGGCTGGTCCTGGAGATCACCGAGACGGTGGTGATGAGCGAGCTGGAGGTCATCGACGAGGTGCTGGCCACGCTGCGTGGCATGGGCGTGCAGCTCGCCGTGGACGACTTCGGCACCGGCTTCTCGTCGCTGACGTTCCTCACCCGCATCGCCGTCGACGAGCTGAAGGTCGACCGCTCGTTCGTGCTCCGGATGGCCGACTCGCCGGAGGCGGCGGCGATCGTCCGGACCACCGTCGGGTTGGCCCACGAACTGGGCCTGCGGGTGGTGGCCGAGGGTGTCGAGACCGCCGAGCAGCGCACCGCGCTGGCCGAGCTGGGCTGCACCGCCGCCCAGGGCTACCACTTCTTCAAGCCGATGCCGGCTGACAAGATCGCCGCAGTGCTCGCGTCGCTGCGCGACGCGGCCCGGGGCAACGTCTTCCCGCTGCGCGCCGACGGCGCCTCCTGACCGGTCCGTCCGCCGTGGACGGGGCAGCGGAGGACGCCCGGCCGGTCCTACGCTGCTGGCACGGCGGGCACGACAGGCGTCCCCGCTGACGTCCACACGGGGAGGACGACGATGAGACGTTCCTGGCGACGGATCCTGCTCGCTTCGACCATGGCGCTGACCACCGGCGCCGCCGGCCTGGTCATGCCCGCGCCGGCGCAGGCCCGGCCGGCGGAGTCCTGGTCGTTCGCCGTCACCGGCGAGCCGGGTGATCCGATCACCGCCGGCAACTCCTACTTCTACAGCTCCGCCGCACCGACACCGGGCGACGAGATGAACGCGTGGGGCCACGACCAGCAGCACTTCGGGATGGAGTTCTGGAGCGACGCCGACAACACCTGGCGTCTGGAGATCAGCGCCCCGGCCGGCCAGCCGCTGAAGGCGGGCGACACCTACCAGAACGTCGGCCAGCCGGACGGAAGCGGCACGGCCGGCATCCGCCTCTACAACGGCGGTTGGGGGCGCTCCTGCGCGCAGAGCACCGGATCGTTCACGGTCCTCGACGCCGCGTGGGGGCCCTTCGACTACGTCGAGCGCTTCGACGCCACCTTCGAGATCCGGTGCGAGGGCGCGACCGGCGGTCTGCGCGGCCAGGTCCACATCGGCAACCCGCCGCCGCTGCCGGCGCTCGACGTCACACTGACCGTCGATCCGGTCGCGACGGTGGACAACAAGGGCATCGCCACCGTCCGCGGCTCGATCACCTGCACCCGGGCGGACTCCTTCTCCATCGCGGGCGAACTCGTCCAGGAGCAGAAGAAGGCGGGCATGGTGCGTGGCTACTTCTCACCCCACATCCCGTGCGTTCCGGGCCAGGTGGTGCCGTGGTCGGCCACCACCTACCCGGCCGACGTCAAGTTCCAGCGCGGCACCGCCCAGGCGGTCAGCGAGATCCTGGTCCGCGACTTCGAGTACTGGAACGAGTTCACCGTGCGGGACACCTCGACGCTCACCCTGACCCGGTGAGACGGCGGCCGGGCCGGGACCACGACCCCGGCCCGGCCGCCGCACTCGCGCCGCACCGGCTCCGCGCGCTCGCTAAGGTCGGGTGGTGAACCGACTCGCCGAGGCCACGTCGCCCTACCTGCTCCAGCACGCCGACAACCCGGTCGACTGGTGGCCCTGGTGCGACGAGGCGTTCGCCGAGGCGAAACGGCGCGACGTGCCGGTGCTGATCTCGGTCGGCTACGCGGCCTGCCACTGGTGCCACGTCATGGCCCACGAGTCGTTCGAGAACGAGGCAGTCGCCCGGCTGATGAACGACGACTTCGTCTGCGTCAAGGTCGACCGCGAGGAGCGCCCCGACGTCGACGCGGTCTACATGACCGCCACCCAGGCGATGACCGGGCAGGGCGGCTGGCCGATGACCGTCTTCGCCACGCCGGACGGCACCCCGTTCTTCTGCGGCACGTACTTCCCCCGCGCCAACTTCATCCGGCTGCTCGGCTCGGTCGCCACCGCCTGGCGCGACCAGCGCGAGGCGGTGCTGCGGCAGGGCACCGCAGTGGTCGAGGCGATCGGCGGCGCGCAGGCAGTCGGCGGCGTCACCGCCCCGCTCACCGCCGAACTGCTCGACGCCGCCGCGAGCCGGCTCGCCGGGGAGTACGACGAGACGAACGGCGGTTTCGGCGGCGCACCGAAGTTCCCGCCGCACATGAACCTGCTCTTCCTGCTCCGGCACCACCAGCGCACCGGCTCGGCGCGCAGCCTGGAGATCGTCCGGCACACCTGCGAGGCGATGGCCCGCGGCGGCCTCAACGACCAGCTCGCCGGTGGCTTCGCCCGCTACTCGGTGGACGGCCACTGGACCGTGCCGCACTTCGAGAAGATGCTCTACGACAACGCGCTGCTGCTGCGGGTCTACACCCAGCTCTGGCGGCTCACCGGCGACCGGCTGGCCCGCCGGGTGGCCCGCGACACCGCCCGCTTCCTCGCCGACGAGCTGCACCGCGCCGGTGAGGGCTTCGCCTCCGCGCTCGACGCGGACACCGAGGGCGTCGAGGGGCTCACCTACGTCTGGACACCCGACCAGCTCGTCGAGGTGCTGGGGGAGGACGACGGCCGCTTCGCCGCGGACCTCTTCGAGGTCACCGCCGACGGCACGTTCGAGCACGGCACCAGCGTGCTGCGGCTGGCCCGGGACGTCGACGACGCCGACCCGGAGGTGCGGGCCCGCTGGCAGGACGTGGTGGGCCGGCTGCTGGCCGCCCGCGACACCCGGCCCCAGCCCGCCCGCGACGACAAGGTGGTGGCCGCCTGGAACGGGCTCGCGATCACCGCCATCGCGGAGTTCCAGCAGGTCGCCTCGCTGCTCGTGTCGCCCGACGACGAGGACGCGAACCTGATGGACGGCGTGCTCATCGTCTCCGACGGTGCGATGCGGGACGCCGCCGAGCACCTGGCCACCGTGCATCTCGTGGACGGCCGGCTGCGCCGCGTCTCCCGGGACAAGGTCGTGGGTCAGCCGGCCGGGGTGCTGGAGGACTACGGCTGCGTCGCCGAGGCGTTCTGCGCGATGCACCAGCTCACCGGCGAGGGGCGGTGGCTGACGCTGGCCGGTGAGCTGCTCGACGTGGCGCTGGCCCGGTTCGCCGGCCCGGACGGCGCCTTCTACGACACCGCCGACGACGCCGAGCGCCTGGTCACCCGGCCCGCCGACCCGACCGACAACGCGACCCCGTCGGGCCGGTCGGCGATCGTCGCGGCGCTCGTGGCGTACGCGGCGCTGACCGGCGAGACCCGCTACCGGGAGGCGGCCGAGAAGACGCTGACGACAGTCGCGCCGATCGTCGACAGGCACGCCCGGTTCACCGGGTACGCCGCCACCGTCGGCGAGGCGCTGCTGTCCGGGCCGTACGAGATCGCTGTGGCGACCGGCGACCCGGAGGGCGACCCGCTGGTGGCCGCCGCCCGGCGCCACGCCCCGCCCGGCGCGGTGGTGGTGGCCGGCGCCCCGGACCAGCCCGGCGTGCCGCTGCTGGCCGGGCGGCCGTTCGTCGACGGGAAGCCCGCCGCGTACGTCTGCCGGGGCTTCGTCTGCCAACGGCCGGTGACCGGCGTCGAGGAGCTGGTCGTGCAGCTCGGCTGAGCGGAGTGGGCCGGGCCGCCCTCACGGTCCGGCCCGGCACCGGCCCTTATAGGCTGGCGGCGCTATGGACTCCCGTACCGGTCTCCCCGTCGTGGGCATGGTGGGTGGCGGCCAGCTGGCCCGGATGACCCACCAGGCCGCCATCGCTCTCGGCCAGTCGCTGCGCGTGCTGGCGCTCGCCCCGGACGACGGTGCCGCGCTGGTCGCCGCCGACGTCCAGTACGGCGACCACACCGACCTGGCCGCGCTGCGCACGTTCGCCAAGGGCTGCGACGTGGTCACCTTCGACCACGAGCACGTCCCCAACGAGCACATCCGCACCCTGACCGACGAGGGCGTGAAGCTGTTCCCCCCGGCCGAGGCGCTGGTGCACGCGCAGGACAAGCGGGTGATGCGGGAACGGCTCGGCGAGCTGGGCGCGCCGAACCCGGCCTGGCGTCCGGTGGAGTCCCCGGCCGACCTGATCGCGTTCGGCGAGGAGACCGGCTGGCCGGTGGTGCTCAAGGCCGCCCGGGGCGGCTACGACGGGCGCGGCGTCTGGATGGTCGACGACGCCGGTCAGGCCGGTGAGCTGGCCGCCACGCTGCTCGCCGGTGGCACGCCGCTGCTGGTCGAGGAGCGGGTGGCGCTGCGCCGTGAACTGGCCGTGCAGGTGGCGCGCTCGCCGTTCGGGCAGGTCGCCGCGTACCCGGTGGTGGAGACGGTGCAGCGCGACGGCATCTGCGTCGAGGTGCTGGCGCCCGCGCCCGACCTGCCCGAGGAGCAGGCCGTGGCCGCGCAGCAGCTCGCCATCGACCTGGCCACCGCGCTCGGCGTGGTCGGTCTGCTCGCGGTGGAGCTGTTCGACACGCCGTCCGGGCTGGTCGTCAACGAGCTGGCGATGCGGCCGCACAACTCCGGGCACTGGACCATCGAGGGGGCCCGGACCTCCCAGTTCGAGCAGCACCTGCGGGCGGTGCTCGACTACCCGATGGGGGACACCTCGCTGACCGCGCCGGTCGTGGTGATGGCGAACGTGCTGGGTGGCGCGCCGGGCGGCAAGTCCATCGACGAGCGGCTGCACCACCTGTTCGCCGCCGAGCCCGGGGCCAAGGTCCACCTGTACGGCAAGCAGGTCCGTCCGGGCCGCAAGATCGGGCACGTCACGGTGCTCGGCAACGACCTGGACGACGTACGGGCCCGGGCCGCGCGTGCCGCCCGCTGGCTCCAGGAGGGGCACTGATGAGCACCGTCGGGCTGATCATGGGCAGCGACTCGGACTGGCCGGTCATGAAGGCCGCCGCCGAGGCGCTCGACGAGTTCGGCGTGCCGTACGAGGTTGGTGTGGTCTCGGCGCACCGCACCCCGGTCAAGATGATCGAGTACGGCCGGGCCGCCGCCGGACGTGGTGTCCAGGTGATCATCGCGGGCGCGGGCGGAGCGGCTCACCTGCCCGGCATGGTCGCCTCGGTCACCCCGCTGCCGGTGATCGGTGTCCCGGTGCCGCTGAAGTACCTGGACGGCATGGATTCGCTGCTGTCCATCGTGCAGATGCCGGCCGGGGTGCCGGTCGCCACCGTGTCGATCGGCAACGCTCGCAACGCCGGCCTGCTCGCGGTACGCATCCTGGGCGCTTCGGACCCGGTGCTGCGCGACAGGATGGCCGCCTACCAGGCGAGCCTGGAGGACCTGGTCGCGGAGAAGGATGCCGCGCTGCGCGCCTCCCTGATCTGACCGTCTCGTCACTCTCTGTTTCCCGGGTGTCTGGTCGCTCAGCGTGACCGGCCGGGCCGACGCGTGTCTGTGCCCTCCGCCCACTTTGCTCTGCAGCCATCGGCGCAGCACGGCTCTGGCCTGCAACCCGGCCTCCCGTCCCCAAACGGCTCGGCGGCGGCCATCGTCACAGTTGGTGACTGCTGCGTCAGTGGGTGCAGAGCAAAGGCGGCAGAGGGGCGGCATCCCCGCCGCAGCCCTTCGACACGGAGCGTGACCTGATCAGTCGCGTCCCGGCCCCGACCGGGACCGGGACCGGCTCACCGCATGCCGCGCAGGGCGGTCTGGAGGCGCTCCTGGGCACGGCGGCGGCGTTCGTTGCTCGCACCGAGCACCAGCAGCACGATGCCGACCGGGATCAGGACCAGCCACGGGCCGAGGCTGAACAACGCGTGCACGGCGGCGATCGCGGTCACCGTCGCCCCGACGATCACCGGGGCCTGCTGCCGGCTGGTCGAGCCGAAGATCAGCACCGCGACGGCGCCGAGCAGCAGCAGCACCTGACGCAGCATGCTGGATTCGGTCGCGATCACGATCGCCAGCGTGGGCAGGAACGCGGTGACCAGCGCCGGCCCGTACGCCACCCAGCTCGACAGGTCGGGCCGGTGCCGCAGTTGCAGGACGCCGACCAGCAGGGCCAGCGCGGCGAACGGCAGCGTGTACGCCTCCGGCAGCGCCACGTCGGCCACCCGCATCAGGATCCACCAGGCGCTGATCTCGCAGGCCACCACCGCCCAGAACAGCAGGTTGCGTTCCATCGGACGGCGTCCCGGACGGCTGGCCGCCACCCCGAGGACCGCGCCCCAGGCGGCCAGCAGCGCGGCGATGTGCCGGGGCGAGTCGTACGCCAGCGCCAGCGCGATGAGCGCCGCCCCGTAGCCGCTCCACTCGACTGTGGCCGCCTCCCGGTACGCCTCGGGACGGCGCAGCCGGGGCAGCGTGGCGGCGAACACCTGCAACGCCGCGCCGACGGCGAGCACCCCGAACGCGGACCAGACGGCCGCCAGCCCGGACTTCAGGCCGATCGTGAGCACGAACAGCTGAGCCATCACCGAGCCGAACAACCAGCCCAGGATGCGCGCCCGCTGGGTGGTGCCGAACAGCGCGGCGACAGCACCCACGCCGACCGCCCCGCCGAGCGTGAACACGGTCAGGTCGCTCGTGGCGAGGCTGCCGGCCAGCCCGGCGCCACCGGCGGCCAGCCCCAGCGCGAAGACCAGCACCCGGGCCACCCGGATCGACCGGCCCGGCTCGGCGATCGCCGGTGGCGGGGTCAGCGCCAGCCCGAGCATCGAGATGGTGAACACCGCGAGCGCGGCAAGCGCGGTCACCGGCCAGCCCCGCCCCAGCGCCACCGGCGTGATCAGCAGGGTGATCGCCGCGCCGGGCAGGATCACCGGCACCGCCCGGGACCGCCGGCCGCCGCTGAACCCGGTGGCGGCCAGCGCCGCGGTCACCGTCAGCAGCAGCGCGGTGAGCACGTGCGTGGGGTTGACCGCCTCCGGCGGCGGGGTCAGCAACTCCGGTGGTGGCCCCTGCCACACCCGGCCCAGCACCGCGAACGGCGAGAACAGCGCCACCACGAGTGAGGGCGCCAGCGTGGCCAGCGCCAGTGCGGTGGGCAGCGCCGCGGCGGCGAGCGCGCCAGCCGCCGGGCTGACCCGCCAGCGCAGCTCGGGATCGTCCGGGGCACGTCGTAGCGCCCCGTTGAGCAGCACGGTCCAGCGGCGTACCGGCCGGCCCGAACCTGCGGGCGGGACGGTGGCGGCCCGTACCAGTTCGGCGAGCACACCGAGCAGCGCGGCGGCGGCGGCGAACACGCCCGCCGGCAGGCCGACCGCGAGCGCCGCGGCGGCGGTCACTGTGGCCGCGCCGACCACCGCGACGCTGGCGTACGGGAGGTATTGCGGCACCTGCCGACGTACCGCCGCGATCGCGGCCAGCCCGATGCTGGCGGCGGCGAGCGCGGCGGTGAGCACCACCTGCGGTGGGCGGCCGTACTCGACTGCCAGCGCGGCCACCGCGCCGGGCAGCGCGAGCAGTGCGGCTCCGGCGCCCGCGCCGCCCACCTGCACCAGGTGCGGCGGCATGCCCTCGCTGCGGATGTCGTCGACGAGGGAAGGCGCGAGCGTGCGGGCCACCGCGGCCACCGTCGCGCCGATCAGCGCGATGCTGCCCAGCGCCAGCGCTGTCGTCCACGGCCGTACCAGCCCGGCCCCGGCCGCGTGCAGCGCCACCACCCCGGCCACTGTGGCCCGGGACAGCGCGGCCCGGGGATCGACAGCGGCCGCGGCCGCCATGCCGTAGACGGTGGCCACCATGCAGCCGACCAGCACCGGGGACCACCAGGGCAGGTCGAACGCGGCCGGTGCGCCCACCGTGGCGAGCACGGCGGCCAGGCCGGAGACGTCGTACTTCCACGGCGGCGGCAGCAGGATCGCCGCGGTCACCCCCAGCAGCGCCAGCGCGACCGGGGCCTGCCAGGTCGACCCGCCGGTCGGCGCGGCCGGCCAGCCGAACAGGTCACCGGCCCAGATCGGGCCGGGGGTGGCCAGCACGCCGAGTCCGCCGCGCAACGCGCTCCAGGCGGCGATCAGGCCGATCAGCGTGCCACCGGCGGCGATGCCGAGAATCGGGCCGCGCCGCCACTCCTCGGGCAGCGCGCGGGCGGCCACCGCCACCAGCAGCACCAGCGCGGAGGCCACCACGAGCTGACCGCCGGGGGCGAGCACCGCGGCGATCCGGGCCAGCGTGGCGACGAGCGCCACTGTGGTGGCCGCGAGCGCCAGGTCGGACCCGTCGAGGGACATGTCCGCGCGGCGGCCGGCGTCGATGCGTGGGGCGAGCGCCAGCAGCGCGGCGGCGACCAGGAGCAGACTCCCCACCCACGCGTCGGCCGAGGTCGCGCCCGGCGCGCCGAACGCGGCGGCGGCGACCGCCACCGCGCCGAGCACCGTACCGAGCGCGTGCGGCATGCTCAGGTGCCGCTGTGCCACCTGCACCAGGGCGGCGTAGCCGAGCGTGACACAGACGGCGAGGAAGCTCGCCGCGAGGATCGGCACGGTGATCTCGCGCAGGTTCGCCGGTGTGGCGACCGGCGGCGTCGGCACCGTGGCCGCCACGAACGCGGCGACGGCACCGGGCAGGGCGAACGCCGCGCCGCCCGCGGCCCAGGAGCAGACCGTCTCCGTCGCGGCGGCGGCGAGCCGGACCCGCGGGGCGAGGGACACCAGCGCCCCGGCCAGGAACAGAACAGTCAGCGCGGCGGCGGTGAGCGCCGGGCGGGCGAGCGAAGCACCCGCGCCGACCAGGCCCAGCCCGGCCGCTGTCACCGCGTGCGCCACAGCGGACCGTTCGGTGCGTGCGGTCAGCCCGAGCACGCCGACCGCTACCGCTGTGAGCAGCATCGGCCAGCAGGCCGCCGCCCAGCCCAGACCGAGCGACGCGGGTACGGCGAGCGCGGTGAGCGCCGCGCCGACCACTGCGAACTCGCGCCGGATCTCGGCCGGCAGCGCGATCACGGCGGCGATCGTGAGCAACGACGCGCTGGCCGCGAGCTGCCAGCCGGCCGGGCCGACCGCCCGGGCCAGCTCGGTGTGCCATCCGGTCAGATCCGCCGACCATGCCGGCAAGGCGGCCCGGACCGGGGCCAGCCCGGCGCGCAGCGCGCCACCGGCGACCACCAGGCCGCTGACCGTGAGCGCCACCGCGGAGGCGATCTGCGGGCCACGCCGGGCCGTCTCCGGTACGGCCCGGACGGCGAGCCCGGTCAGCGCGATGACGGCGGAGATGAGCAGCAGGGACCGACCGGGCAGAGCCACCGAGGCGACCCGCCCGAGAGCGCCGATGACCGCCAGCGTGAGGATGCCGGCGCCCACGTCCGGCAGCGGCGGCCGGCGCAGCACGAGCGTCCCGGCCAGCGCGACCAGGGCGGCCAGCAGCAGCACCGTGCCCGCGGCGGCGGCCGGCGGCACCGTGGTGGCGCGCAGCAGTCCGGTCACCGCGTACGCCAGCGCGACAGCGACCGCCACGCCGTGCAGCAGCCAGGTCAGCTCGGGCAGCCACGGCACCGGCCGGGCGGTGGCGGCCGGACCCGGTGGTGTCTCACCGCCCAGCACCTCGGCGGACTCCTCCGGCGCCGACTCGGGCCGGTCGTCGTCGGCGCGCTGCCGGGGCGGGACGGGAGGTGCCGGCTCGGTGACGGGCAGGTCCCGCCGGACGGGCCGCTCGCGTACCACCGCCGAGCGCGCGAGCGCCAGGTCGAGCACTGCCACCACGGTCAGCACCAGCGCCCAGCCGACCGGCCCGGTGATCCGCTCGTACGCCAGCAGCGGCAGCACCGGCTGGGCGGCCAGCACTGTGGCGAAGCGTGGCGCGCGCAGACCCGTCCCGTACGCGTACCCGAGGGCGACGAGCGTGGTGACCAGGAAGATCGTCCCGGCGAACGCGGCACCCGACGAGCCGCCGCCGATCCGGTCCACGGCCCAGAGCGCGTACCCGGCCAGCGGCACCAGCAGCAACCCGACCGCGGCGATGGTCTCGGCGGTGGAGGTGAGCCCGCGCCGGGCCAGCACCGGCGGGGCGAGCAGCATCAGCGCCGTCGCCACCAGCAGCACGCCGAGGCGGGCCAGCGCGTCCATCGAGCTGGTGGCGACCGCGGCGAAGACCACCGCGGCGACGCCGAGCAGGAGCGCGCCCAGCCCGAGCGGGATGTTCTGCACCTCGCGCGAGGACGCCTCGGGCGGGTGCTCCGGGTCGTCCGCGTCGAGCCAGCGGGGGCGGCCGCGCGGCGGCGACGGGGGCAGGTCCTCCGGCGGGCCGGGCGGCGGGGTGCCCTGGCGGGGCACCCGGGGCGGCGCGCCGGTGGCGGCGGTGGGCGGGCGGCGGCCGGGCCGGCGGCGCAGCACCCGGCGCGGCCGGGTGGCCTGCCTGATCCGTTCCTCACCGGCGTGCGCCAGGATGTCCCGCTGGAAGAGGGCGGCCTGCATCTTCGCGGCGATCTGCCGCTGCTCCCGGGCGATCTCGGCGTCGCGGGCCTTCATCTCGGCGATCGAGCGCTCGATGTCGGCCAGGTGCTCGGCCCACTGCGGCTGGTGCGCGCCGCAGTGCGGGCAGACGACGGCGGGCTTGATGTCCTGCCCGCACGAGGCGCACCTGAAGCTCTCCACGACAGTCTCCCGTCCGCCCGTGCCCCCGCACTGTGGACCTCCCAGAGGCAGCATGCCTTGAGTGGGCCGGGATTTCGACAGTTGCCGCCGCGTTCGGGACAACAAAAACGGACCGGCCGCCGGGAGACGTTCCCCGGCGGCCGGTCCGCGCGCTCAGCGGATCAGGGGCGACCCATGCCGCGGTACTCCCAGCCGGCCTGCGTCCACAGTGTGGAGTCGAGGCAGTTGCGCCCGTCGACCACCTTGCGGCCGTTCGCCAGCTCGCCCAGGGCCACCGGGTCGGCGTTGCGGAACTCGGCCCACTCGGTGAGCACGCAGACCAGGTCGGCGCCGCGGACGGCGTCGTTCATCGTCTCCTCGTACGTCAGCTCGGGCACCGCCCGGCGTGCGTTCTCGACCCCCTGCGGGTCGAACACGTGCACGTCAGCGCCGGCCTTGCCGAGCAGCGAGGCGACCGCGAGCGCCGGCGCGTCGCGTACGTCGTCGGTGTTGGGTTTGAACGTGGCGCCGAGCACCGCGACCCGCGTGCCGGACAGGTCCGGGCCGGCCGGCCCGGAGCGGCGGCCGAGCAGTTCGGCGGCGAGTTGCACCACGCGGCTGCGGCGGCGCTGGTTGATCAGGTCGACCTCGTGCAGGAAGCGCAGCGCCTCACCGGCGCCCAGCTCCTGCGCGCGGGCCTGGAAGGCGCGGATGTCCTTGGGCAGGCAGGCGCCGCCGAAGCCGAGCCCGGCCTGGAGGAAGCGGTTGCCGATGCGCGGGTCGTAGCCGATCGAGCGGGCGAGCTGGGTGACGTCGCCGCCGGCCGCCTCGCAGACCTCGGCCATCGCGTTGATGAAGGAGATCTTGGTGGCGAGGAACGCGTTCGCGGCGACCTTGACCAGCTCGGCGGTGGCGAAGTCGGTGACCACCAGCGGCACCTCGCGGTCCTCGGTGGCGGCGAGGTCGAAGACGCCTTTGTGGGCGGCGAAGAGCATGCCGTTGGCCCACTCGCTCTTGACGCCGACCACGATCCGGTTCGGACGCAGCACGTCGTCGACGGCGAAGCCCTCCTGGAGGAACTCGGGGCTCCACGCCACCTCGACGCCGAGGTCGGCCGGGGTGTGCTTGCCGACGAGCTGCTCCACCCACTCGGCGGTGCCCACCGGCACGGTGGACTTGCCGACGATCAGCGCCTTGCGGGTCAGGTGCTGGGCGAGGCTGGTCACGGACGCCTCGACGTACGACAGGTCGGCGCCCATGCCGTCGGCCCGCTGCGGGGTGCCGACGCAGATGAAGTGGACGTCGCCGAAGTCGGCGGTCTCCTGGATGTCGGTGCTGAACCGCAGCCGGCCGGCGGCCAGGTTGCGCCGCAGCAGCTCGTCGAGGCCGGGCTCGTGGATCGGCACCTCGCCCGCGTTCAGCTTGGCGATCTTGTCCGCGTCGACGTCGAAGCCGAGCACCTCGTAGCCCAGCTCCGCGTAGCAGATGGCGTAGGTCGCACCGAGGTAGCCGGTGCCGAGGAAGGTCACCCGCGGGCGGGCGGCGCCGGACGGCGGGGTCACCGCGGCGATGGCGGGCATCGGCTGGGTGTTCGGGTACGGAATCGTCACGCCTGTCTTCTCCGCTCGCACTGGCGGCGCTTCCACGCGTCGCATTCTGCTGGGGCGCCGAGGCCGGGCACCGAGGGAACTGGATGTCTGCTGTGAGGGTAATGGGGTTGGGCGGGCGAGGCTCGGGCGCGAGCCTACCCGCCGGTAAGGTTCGGCCGGGGCCGGTGGCTATCCTTCAGTTTGCGGCAGTCGTCGGCCCCCGGGCGGCACAGACTGCGCATGATAGCGGTGAAAGGGGAGGGCCGACATGGCCGCAGAGCAGTCGTTCGACGTCTACCGGTTGCCGGAGGAACACGAGGCGATCCGGGAGGCGGTCCGTGAGGTCTGTGCGGCCAAGGTGGCTCCGCACGCCGCCGAGGCGGATGAGACAGGTGAGTTCCCCAAGGCGTCCTACGAGGCCCTGCGGGCGGCCGACTTCCACGCCCCGCACATCCCGGTCGAGTACGGCGGCGCCGGCGCGGATGCGCTGGCCACGGCCATCGTGATCGAGGAGGTGGCCCGGGCCTGCGCGTCGTCCTCGCTGATCCCGGCGGTGAACAAGCTGGGCACCATGCCGCTGCTGCTGGCCGGCTCCGAGGAACTCAAGCGCAAGTACCTCACCCCGGTCGCGGCCGGGGAGGGCATGTTCTCCTACTGCCTCTCCGAGCCGGAGGCGGGCAGCGACGCCGCCGCGATGACCACCAAGGCGGTACGTGACGGAGACCACTGGGTGCTCAACGGCGTGAAGCGGTGGATCACCAACGCGGGCGTTTCCGAGTACTACACCGTGTTCGCCGTGACCGATCCCACAGCGCGCTCGAAGGGCATCTCCGCGTTCGTGGTGGAGAAGTCCGACCTGGGCGTCAGCTTCGGCGCCCCGGAGAAGAAGCTCGGTATCAAGGGCTCGCCCACCCGTGAGGTCTACTTCGACAACGTCCGGATCCCGGCCGACCGCATGATCGGCGCCGAGGGCACCGGCTTCGCCACCGCGATGAAGACGCTGGACCACACCCGCGTCACCATCGCCGCCCAGGCCGTCGGTATCGCTCAGGGCGCGCTGGACTACGCCAAGGGCTACGTCCAGGAGCGCAAGCAGTTCGGCAAGCCGGTCGCCGACTTCCAGGGCATCCAGTTCATGCTCGCCGACATGGGCATGAAGCTGGAGGCGGCGCGGCAGCTCACGTACGCCGCCGCCGGCAGGTCCGAGCGCGGCGACGCGGACCTGACCTACTTCGGTGCGGCCGCGAAGTGCTTCGCGTCCGACGCCGCCATGGAGATCACCACCGACGCGGTCCAGCTGCTCGGCGGCTACGGCTACACCCGCGACTACCCGGTCGAGCGGATGATGCGGGACGCCAAGATCACCCAGATCTACGAGGGCACCAACCAGGTGCAGCGCATCGTGATGGCGCGTCAGCTGCTCAAGGGCTGACCGCAGGCGTTCGGGCGGGCGGGCCGGTGCGTACCGGCCCGCCCGCGCTCGTTCAACGGCTCTCGGTGCCCTCCGGCCGGCCGGCGCCGCGCGGGGGCGCGGACCACGGCGACTCGCCGCCGGTGCGGCGGGGCAGGGGTTCGGTGGGGGACTCGGGGTACGCGAGCGTGAGCGGCGGCGTGTCGGGGTCCTTCGCCGGCGCCGGGGGCCAGTCGGTGAGCGCCGGCTTGTGCTCGACCGGTGTGACGGCCGGGGTCAGCTCCGCCTCGGCCGTCGCGGATGTGACGGGACGCCGCCAGCGGCTCGTGCTGAACACGGCCATCAGCAGCAGCAGGCCGATGAGGAACAGCGTGCCGTTGTCCAGCGGGTCGCGCAGCGGCAGCGGGTCACCGAGCAGCTTCAGGTCGTCCGGCACCCGGTCCCGCACGCCGAACGGCGCGACGAACAGCCCGAGGTACGGGACCGCGAGCAGCAGGCCGGCCACCAGCGGGCCGAACGGCGAGAAGCGCAACGTGCCGAGCAGGCCGAGCAGGATGCCGGCGACGCCCAGATAGACGGCCGGCTCGATCAGGTTCGGCGTGCTGTACGTCCCGATCTCCACCCAGCGGTCGACGGTCCGCTCAGATCCGTCCTGACCGAGCGTGACGAGCACCCAGGTGACGGGCGCCACCGCCAACCCGGCGAGGAAGCTCCAGAGATGTCGCATCCGCGCACCGTACCGTTTTCGGCATGACAGATCATCCCGCGGTCCCGCCGGGTAAGCCCACGTCGTACTCCCGCGTCACGCTCAGTCGCATCATGACCGCGGTCGATGTCAATCTGTACGGGACCGTGCACGGTGGGGTACTGATGAAATTCGTGGACGACGTCGCCGGCGCGGCGGCGGCGCGGCACAGCGGCGGCACCGCGGTGACCGCGTCCATCGACGAGATCGTCTTCTCCGAGCCGGTCCGGGTGGGCGACCTCGTGCACGCGCACGCGCAGATCAACTGGACCGGACAGACCTCGATGGAGGTCGGGGTGAAGGTGGTCGCCGAACGCTGGGACTCGGCCGAGGAGGAACCGGTCCGGGTCGCCACCGCGTACCTGGTGTTCGTGGGCGTCGACGTGGGTGGCACGCCCCGGCCGGTCCGCCCGGTGCTGCCCGAGACGCCGGAGGACGAGCGCCGCTTCCGGGAGGCCGAGATCCGGCGCGCGCACCGGCTCGCCCGGCGCCGCGCGATCCAGGCCCACCGCGCCGGCTGAGGTGTAAGGAAGGGCCCCTTGTTAACGCCTGCGGTAGAGGAGGGGACCCCTGTTAACACCCCCGGCCTACCCGCGCCGCCTCCACCGGCGGCGGACACCCGCGGAGGGCGAGGTGTTAACAAGGGGCCCTTTCTCTACACGAGGCGTTAATAGGGGGCCCTTCCTTACACGCGGGCCACATGGGGTGGGGGTTCGGGGTGTGGGCGGGGCACGCCCCGTACGGCGTACCCGGCGCGGACAATGGCGGCACGAGGTAGGGCAAGATGGCGCCACGGCCCCGGCACACCGTCGTGGCGGGCCCAGGGGAGGGTGGAACAGTGGCTGACGTGCTGTGGACGCCGCCGGCGGACGTGCGGGAGCGGTCCCGGATCGGTGACTACCTGCGCTGGCTGGCCGAGCACCGCGGGCTGGAGTTCGCCGACTACGACGCGCTGTGGCAGTGGTCGGTGACCGACCTGGACGCGTTCTGGCGCTCGATCTGGGACTACTTCGACGTGGTCGCGCACACCCCGCCGACCGCCACCCTCACCGGCCGGGCCATGCCGGGCACCCGCTGGTTCCCCGGCGCGACGCTCAACTACGCCGAGAACGTGCTGCGCATGCCGGGGCTGGGCGACGACGACCCGGCGGTGATCGCGCACGGTCAGACCCGCGCGCCGGAGACGCTCACCGCGGCCGAGCTGCGCGAGCGGGTCCGCCGGGTGGCCGCCGGGCTGCGCTGCCTCGGTGTCGGGCCGGGCGACCGGGTGGCCGCGTACGCGCCGAACATCCCGGAGACGTACGTCCTGCTGCTCGCCACCGCCAGCCTGGGCGCGGTCTTCTCCTCCTGCGCGCCCGAGTTCGGCACCCGCAGCGTCACCGACCGCTGGCAGCAGATCGAGCCCACGGTGCTGGTCGCCGTGGACGGCTACCGGTACGGCGACAAGCCGGTCGACAGGCGCGCCGAGGTGGCCGCGATCCGGGCCGCGCTGCCGTCGCTGCGGCACACGGTCGCCATCGCGTACCTCGATCCGGACGGCCCGGCCCCCGACGGCGCGCTGCCGTGGGCGGAGCTGGCGGCGGCGACGGACGAGCCGTTGACGTTCACCCCTGTCGCCTTCGACCACCCGCTCTACGTGCTGTACTCCTCCGGCACCACCGGCCTGCCCAAGCCGATCGTGCACGGCCACGGCGGCATCCTGCTGGAACACCTCAAGATGCTGGCGCTGCACCACGACCTGGGCCCGTCCGACCGGTTCCTGTGGTTCACCACGACCGGCTGGATGATGTGGAACTTCCTGGTCTCCGGCCCGGCGGTGGGCGCAGCGATCGTGCTGTTCGACGGCAACCCGGGCCACCCCGACCTGGGCGCGCTGTGGCGGCTGGCCGCCGACACCGGCACCACGTACTTCGGCACGTCCGCGCCGTTCCTGCTGGCCTGCCGCAAGGCCGGGCTGGTGCCGCGCGAGGTCGCCGACATGTCCGCGGTGCGCGGCCTCGGCTCGACCGGCGCGCCGCTGCCGGCCGAGGGCTTCACCTGGGTGTACGAGAACGTGAGCGACCGCCTCCAGCTCCAGTCGCTGTCCGGCGGCACGGACGTGTGCACCGGGTTCGTCGGCGGCGTGCCGCTGCTGCCGGTGTACGCCGGGGAGATCGCCTGCCGGGCGCTCGGCGCGAAGGTGGAGGCCCGCTCCGCCGACGGCAGCGCTGTGATCGGGCAGCTCGGCGAGCTGGTGATCACCGAGCCGATGCCGAGCATGCCGGTCGGGTTCTGGAACGACCCGGACGGCGCCCGCTACCGGGAGGCGTACTTCGAGGTCTATCCCGGGGTGTGGCGGCACGGCGACTGGATCACGGTGAACGAGCGCGGCGGGTGCGTGATCACCGGCCGGTCCGACGCCACGCTCAACCGGGGCGGCGTACGCCTCGGCACCGCCGAGTTCTACTCGGTGGTCGAGGGGCTGGACGAGGTGGTCGACTCGGTCGTCGTGCACCTGGAGGACGACGAGGGCGGCGCGGGCGAGCTGCTGCTGTTCGTGGTGCTCGCCGAGGGCCTGGAACTCGACGACGAGATGCGGCGCAAGATCTGCCGGGAGCTGCGTACCGCGCTGTCGCCGCGGCACGTGCCGGACGAGATCCACCAGGTCCGGGCCGTGCCCCGCACGCTGAGCGCGAAGAAGCTGGAGGTACCGGTCAAGAAGATCCTGACGGGCACCCCGATCGACAGCGCGGCGGCCAAGGGCGCCCTGGCCAACCCGGAGTCCCTGACGGCGTTCGCCGCCCTGGCCCAGCGCCGGGCCACCGCCGACAGCCCTGCCCCGCCTCGCTGATCTCGCACTCTCCGCCCCGCCGCCCCGCCCGTTGATCTTGCACTTTCCGCCCCGGCGAAGGGGGCGAATCACCCGTCCCGAGGGCCGAAACCGCAAGATCAACGCGGGGGAGGGGAAGGGGCGGGCGTCAGGCCAGGGTGTGGGTGGTCTTCTCGGTTTCGGCGCGGGAAGGCAGGCGGGCCGGGTCGGGGTGGGCGCACGCGACCACGCTGGCGCCTGCGGTCAGCGGGGTGAGCAGCCAGTCGACCGGGTCGGGGTGGGTGGTCACGTCGACCAGGAGGCGATCGCCCTGAGCCAGGCCCAGCTCGGTGGCGCGAGCCTGTGCGCGGGCCAGCAGCGCCGCGTCCGCCTCGCCACCGGCCGGGTTCGGCGTGAAGTGGTCGCCGTGTCCGCGTACCGCGGAGACGAAGTCGGTGCAGCCGGCCGGCACCTGCCGCATCGGCAGCGCGAACGGGTCGAGCGCCAGCGCGTACCGCTCGCCGGCCGGCCACCCGGCCGCCTCGTCCACCCGGCCGACGGCCACGAACAGTGCCTCCACCGGGCCCGGCGTGCCGGTCACTGTGAGCTTCGCCGACCAGCAGCCGAGCAGCACCGCGGCGGTCTGCCAGTGCGGCGGCAGCAGCACCCCGGCCGCGTCGCCGGGCGCGGCGCCGACCTCGTCGGTGAGCAGGTTCGCGGTCTTCGCCACCCAGTTCGCGAGCGTCGCCCCGGAGAGTTCGGTGCGTTCGCCGGAGGCGTCGTCGTACCAGGTCAGCAGCGGTCGGGTGGGGTCGGTCGCGATCGCGTCGGCGAACACCCGGGCAATGTTGTCGGCCATCGGCGCGAACGATACGCGCCCCGCGTGCGTACTCGATGACAGCGACAAGTCGGCGTACCGTCGGGTCGCGGTCAGCGCCTCGCGCCCGGCCCGGCGTAGGCTTGCCGAGAGTGTTATTCCCCACAACTGCGCCACCTGAGGAGTCGCCCCGTGACCGCCGGTCGCCCGCCCCGCGTTCTCATCGACGCCACGAGTGTCCCCGCCGACCGTGGCGGCGTCGGTAGATACGTCGACGGACTGCTCGGCGCGCTGGGCCGGGTCTGCGGCACCGGCGTCGACCTGGCCGTGGTCAGCCTCCGCACCGACCTGGAGCGCTACACCCGGATGCTGCCCGGCGCGGAGGTGATCCCCGCCCCGGCGGCGGTGGCGCACCGGCCGGCCCGGCTGGCCTGGGAGCAGACCGGCCTGCCGCTGCTGGCCCAGCAGGTCGGCGCCGAGGTGCTGCACTCGCCGTTCTACACCTGCCCGCTGCGGGCCGGCTGCCCGGTGACTGTCACCGTGCACGACGCGACGTTCTTCACCGAGCCGGAGCACTACGACAAGTCGCGCCGGACCTTCTTCCGCAGCGCGATCAAGACCTCGCTGCGCCGGGCGAACCGGGTGATCGTGCCGAGCAAGGCCACCCGCGACGAGCTGATCCGGCTGCTGGACGCCGACCCGACCCGGATCGACGTCGCCTACCACGGTGTCGACCAGGACGCGTTCCACGCGCCGGGTGACGAGGAGAAGGCACGCGTCCGGGCCCGCCTGGGGCTCGGCGACAGCAGCTACATCGCGTTCCTCGGGGCCAAGGAGCCGCGCAAGAACGTACCCAACCTGATCCGCGGCTGGGCCCGGGCGGTGGCCGACCGGCCGAACCCGCCCGCGCTGGTGGTGGCCGGCGGCCAGGGCCACGACGACGACATCGACCGTGCGGTGGCCGAGGTCCCGTCGCACCTGCGGCTGCTGCGCCCGGGTTACCTGCGCTACGCCGACCTGCCCGGCTTCCTCGGCGGCGCGCTGGTGGCGGCGTACCCCTCGTACGGCGAGGGCTTCGGCCTGCCGATCCTGGAGGCGATGGCGTGCGCCGCCCCAGTGCTCACCACGCCGCGCCTGTCCCTGCCCGAGGTGGGCGGCGACGCGGTGGCCTACACCAGCGAGGACCCGGACCAGATCGCCACCGACCTCGGTGCCCTGCTGGACGACGAGCAGCGGCGGCTGTCGCTGGCCAAGGCCGGTTTCGACAGGGCCAAGGAGTTCACCTGGGAGTCCAGCGCGGAGGTCCACATCGCGGCATGGCGACGGGCCCGGTCCTGAGCGTCGGCTGCCGGTCCCGGGCGACCGACCGTGACGGCTCGCCCGCTTCGGGCATGATGTGCTGATGTTCTACGCCGTCATCCCGGCGGGCGGCAGCGGCACGAGGTTGTGGCCGTTGTCCCGTGCCGGCCATCCCAAATTCCTCCACCCGCTGACCGGCACCCCCGCCTCGCTGTTGCAGGCCACTGTCGACCGGTTGTCGCCGTTGACCACTCCGGAGCGCACGCTCGTGGTCACCGGGGCCGCGCACGCCGCGGCGGTGGCTCGGCAACTGGCTGGCCTGCCGGAGGAGAACATCCTGGTCGAGCCGTCACCGCGCGACTCCTGCGCGGCGATCGCGCTGGCCGCCGCGGTGATCGCCGCCCGGACCCCGGACGCGGTGATGGGCTCGTTCGCCGCCGACCACCTGATCGGCGACCCGGCCCGGCTGGCCGAGGTCGTGCGGCAGGCCATCCGGGGCGCGGAGCAGGGGCTGCTGATGACTGTGGGCATCACCCCGACGCGCCCGGAGACCGGCTACGGCTACCTGGAGACCGGCGAGCCGGCGGGGGACGGCCCGCTGCGCCCGGTACGCGAGTTCAAGGAGAAGCCGGCCGCCGAGGTGGCCGAGGTGTACGTCCGCTCCGGCCGGCACCTCTGGAACGCCAGCATGTTCGTCTGGCGGGTGGACGTCTTCCTGTCCGAGCTGGCTCGCCAGCAGCCGGAGCTGCACGCCGGGATCACCGCCATCGCGGCGGCCTGGGGCACCCCGGAGCAGGACGACGTGCTCGGCCGGATCTGGCCGACGCTGCCCCGGATCTCGGTCGACTACGCGGTGATGGAGGGGGCGGCGACTGCGGGCCGGGTGGGTACGGTGCCCGGCGACTTCGGCTGGAACGACGTGGGCGACTTCCACACGCTCGGCGAGGTGCTGCCCGCCGACGGCGCCGGCAACGTGGTGCTGGGCGGTGACGCGAAGCCGGGCGTGCTGCTGCACGACACCACCGGCACCGTGGTGGTGCCGCACTCCGGGCGGCTCGTGGCCACCGTCGGGGTGCACGACCTGATCGTCGTGGACACCCCGGACGCGCTGCTGGTCTGCCCGCGTGACCGCGCGCAGGACGTGAAGAAGATCGTGGACGAGCTGAAGGAACGCGGCGAGGAGGGCCTGGTCTGATCCGCCGGGCCGCCGGGCCGCGTCCGGCGGCGCGGTAGAGCCGCTCAGCCGCCGGCGTGGCGGGCCAGCACCGCGAGCGCCGGCGGCACGAGCTGAGCCGTGGCGTGGGCGAGCGGCTCGGGCAGCCGGTCCGGCGGGAACCAGCCGAGCGCCTCGGACTCCGTGCTGACCCGCTCGACCGCCCCCGCCGGGGCCAGGGCGGCGTACCGGACGTCGTAGTGGAACGACCCGCCCTGGCAGGCGACCTGGTGGATGTCCACGTCGATCGGCTCCGGCTCGACGGTCAGGCCGGTGATGCCGGACTCCTCGGTGGCCTCGCGCAGCGCGGCGGCCACGAGCGTCCGGTCGCCGGGCTCGCAGTGCCCGCCGAGCTGCATCCACCTGCGGATCTTGCCGTGCAGGCAGAGCAGCACCCGGCCGTCCGGGTCGAGCACCAGCGCGCTCGCCGTGACGTGCCCGGCCCGGTGCGTCCGGCTCATCGCCACCGGCCCGTCGGCCAGCAGCGCCAGGGTGCGGTCCCGGGCGGCGTCGGCGGCGGGGCTGGTCGCCGTCCAGCGGCTCAGCGTCGCGACGGCGTCGGCGTGCAACTCGGTGTACGGGATGAGATCGGGCACCCGGACACTCTACGAGCGCGCCCTCCGTACCCTGGCGCGGTGACCCTGCGACTCGTCGAGTTCCTGGTGGCCGGCAACGAGGCGAGCGACCTCCTGCCGGTGCGGTCGGCCGCGCTGCTGCGGGCGCACGGCGCGCGCCGCGGCTTCTGGACGGTGCTGGACGAGGGGCCGGTCGAGCAGTGCCTGGCGCTGCTGCTGGAACGCGACGACGGCCACTGGGTGGCGCACCACGTACCTGCCGATGCCCGCCGCGAGAACGGCCGCACCGAGGACGGCGAGGCGCTCGCCCACCACGACGGGTGGGTGTACGTCTTCGGCTCGCACTTCGGGTCCAAGCGCGGCCCGCTGCGGCCCCGGCGCGCGTTCGTGGCCCGGTTCCGGGAGGACGAGGCCGTGGCCGGGCCGCTGCCGGTGCACGTGGTGCGCAACCGCTTCCGGCTGCACCGGGCGGTGAACGACGCGCTCGCCGCCGCCCCGCTGACGCTGCTGCCGCCCGGTGACCGGGTCCGGGAGCGGTTCATCGTGGAGACACTGGCCCGGGGCACCGCCCGCGCCAAGAGCTGGGTGACCCGGCTCGCCGCGGACGACCTGCCGGTCAACGTCGAGGCGGCGGCGTTCACCCCGGCCGGTACGGCGCTGCTGGGGCTGCGTTTCCCGGTGACCGCCGCGGGGGAGCCGGTCTACGTCGAGCTGGCCGGCGTACCGGAGATGTTCGACGACCCGGAGCACTCGGGCGACCTGCGGGCGCTCGGGGCGTACGCGCTGACCGGTGTGACGCCGCCCGGGGCGCTCGCCGGCTTCCGCGCGATCACGCCGACCGGCGACGGCGGCTACGCGGCGGTGACCGGGTCGATCGACGCGCTGGGCAAGGGTTCGGTGCTGTTGGACGACCATCCGCACGGCGGTGAGGTGACCTCCCGGCACGTGCGGTTCCGGCACGACGCGGGCGGGAGCGCCCTGGTGGCCGGGGAGGTGGTGGCGGAGCTGGCGCCGTTCCATCACGTGGAAGGGCTGGCCGAGCTGGCGGGACGCTGCTACTACGTCACGGACGAGGACCACCGGGTGGCGCTCTGGATCGGATGAGCGAGGGCCGGGCGGCACCCCTGCGACTGATGTCGCAGACCCTCGTGGTGCCACCCGGCCACGCCCGTCAGCCGGCGTCCGGGTCGACATTGCGCCCCGGCGTCGGCGGGCAACAGAGAGTTTGCCGAACCGGCCCGCCCAGCGTCGAGGTTTTTCACCTGACGCTTAAAGATGGAGATTAGTACCGGCGGGTACAGTGCGAGGTGTGGCGGGCACCCCCGCCGTCCGCACGGGAGCAGCAACCCATGTTGAAGATCATTTTCTCGGGCGAGGACGTTCTGCGGACCCGGGTCGCCCCGGCCGCGGACCCGCTCTGGGAGCTGGTCCTCAGCCTGCACCTGCTCCAGGGGCGCAGCCGGGATCCGATGATGACCACGTGGCGGCGCACAGTGGCGCACGGCCTGCGGACCGACACCGACGCCGAGCAGTACCGCCTGCTGCTCGCGCTCAACCCGCCGCGTGGCTACTTCCCCGACTTCCTCACCCCGTTCGCCAGCCGCGAGGGCTTCCAGGCCGGGCTGGACGCGATCCGGGGCACCTCTGTGGACATGCTGCGCCGCGACCTGACGCTGCTCGCCGGGGAGACCACGCTGCCGTCGTCGGCCACCTCGCTCGCCCGTGGCGAGCCGGATACGCTGCACCACCTCACCGACGCCATGGCGCGGTACCAGTCGCTGGCGGTCACGCCCTACTGGTCCCGCGTGCAGGCGGCGGTCGAGGCGGACCGGGCCCGGCGTGCGCGCGCCATGCTCGACGGCGGCGCCGAAGGGCTGCTGGCCAGCCTGCGGCCGAACATGCGCTGGGTGTCGGGTGTGCTGGAGGTGCTCGACTACCCGGACACCCGGGAGCTGCACCTGGACGGCCGGGGGCTGCTGCTCGTCCCGTCGTTCTTCTGCTCGCGTACCCCGGTGGCGCTGGTCGACCCGACGCTGCCCCCGGTGCTGGTCTACCCGGTCGACCGGCTCGCCGGCCTGACGCCCGCGTCCGGCGCCGCCGCGTCGCCGCAGGGCGAGGCGCTCGCCGCCCTGCTCGGCCGTACCCGCTCCCGGGTGCTCCAGGCCGCCGACGAGGGCTGCACCACCGGCGAGATGGCACGCCGGCTGCGCATCTCCGCCGCCGCGGCCAGCCAGCACACCACTGTGCTGCGCAACGCGGGACTGCTGGTCAGCCGGCGGGACCGCAACACCGTCCTGCACACGCTCACCCCGCTGGGCCGGGCCGTCCTCGACGCCTGAGCACGCCCGCCGGAGTCAGAGCGCCAGCGTGGCGCTCGCGGTGCTGCCGGACGGGGGCGGGAGCAACGTCGAGTCGACGCCCTCGGCGGCCAGCGCGGCGCGCAGGCGTTGCAGGTCCGCGCCGACCCGGACCAGGTCCGCCGGGTCGACGGGAGCGGGCGCCGCGCCGAGCAGCAGGCCGGTGGCCGAGGCGGGCCAGCCGGGCACTGTGGCGGCGAGTCCGGCGCGTACCTCGTCGTCGGTGACGTGGGTGAAGACGGTGCCGGGCGCGACCACGTCGGCCACCGCGTCGATCGCCCGCCGCACCGCGGCCGGATCGGCGGGCTCGGGGCCGATCCGGTCCGCGAGCGTCGCCGCCGCCCGCAGACCGGCGGCGCGCGCCTCGGCCGTGCCGAGCGAGAACAGGTCCATCGAGGCGTCGCGCACGAGCGTGCGGGCGCCCTCGTCGTCGTCCCGGGTCGCGGCGAGGTAACCCCGGACCACCGCGACCGGCACCTGGTCGCACTTGCCCTTGATCAGCTCACCGGCGGCGGCGAGTTCGTCGACCACCGCCATCTGGGTGACGAACAGCTCGTTGCCGTACGGGTCGACCTCGCCCCGGTGGTCACGGATCGCCGGCATGCCGGCCACCCCGAGCGCCACGTCGGTGAGCCCGTTGCGCCACGGGCGTCCCATCGTGTCGCTGACGATCACTGCGACGTCGAGGCCGTACCGGTCGCGCAACGCGGCGCGCAGCGCCCGGGCGGACGCGTCCGGGTCGACGGGCAGCAGCACCAGCCTGGTCTTGTCCACGTTCGAGGCGTCGATGCCGGCGGAGGCCATCACGAACCCGTGGTGGGTCTGCACGATCCGGGTCGCGCCCCGGGTCGCCACCACCCGGGCGGTCTCCCCGGCCAGGATGCGGTCACGCTCGGCGAGCCGTTCCGGGCCGTCGGCCGGCACGTCGACCAGCCGGCCCTCCGCCTTCGACACGATCTTGCTGGTGACCACCAGGACGTCGTGGTCGCGCAGCCAGGGCGCCGCGCCGGTGATCAGCGCCGCCAGGTCGTCGCCCTCGGTCACGTCACCGATGCCCTGCACCGGCAGGATCTCCAGCCTCACATCAACTCCAGCGCGGCGCGCACCATCGCGGCGGTCGCCGCCTCGTCGGTCATCCGCAGCGGCGCCGCGCGGACGGTCACGTCCGGCACCACAGTGCCCTCGTCCTCCGGCGCGACCAGCCAGCCGTCGAGCAGCCCGCCCGCCGGACGGGCGCCGTAGAGGCCGCCCACGCCGGCCGCGCTGCACTCCACGCCGAGCACGGCGAGGCAGCGGTCGGCCATGCCGCGTACCGGCGCACCGCCGATGATCGGCGACACCCCGATCACCGGGGCCGGGCCGCCGGCAACCGCGTCGCGCAGCCCGGGCACCGCCAGCACCGGGGCGATGCTCACCACCGGGTTGCTCGGCGCGATCAGCACCACGTCCGCGGCGGCGATCGCCTCGACCACGCCGGGCGCGGGCTTCGCCGCGTCCGCGCCGACGAAGACGAACCGGTCGGTGGGTACGCCGGCCCGATACCGCACCCACCACTCCTGGAAGTGGATCGCCCGCCGGCCCTGCTCGTCGGTGACGACGGCGTGGGTCTCCAGGCGGTCGTCGGTGGCGGGCAACAGCCGTACGCCCGGCTGCCAGCGGGCCGCCAGTGCCTCGGTGACCTGGGACAGCGGATAGCCGGCGTTGATCATCTGGGTGCGCACCAGGTGGGTGGCGACGTCCTTGTCGCCCAGGCCGAACCAGCTCGGCTCCGCGCCGTACGCGGCCAGCTCGTTCTTCACCGTCCAGGTCTCGCCCGCCCGGCCCCAGCCCCGCTCCGGGTCGGCGCCGCCGCCGAGCGTGTAGAGCACGCTGTCCAGGTCGGGGCAGACCTTCAGCCCGTGCAGCAGCAGATCGTCGCCGACGTTGACCACTGCGGTCACCTCGGCGCCCGCCTCCCGGGCGTACGCCCGCACGCCGAGCAGGAAACGGGCGCCCCCGATGCCGCCGGTCAGTACCACGATGCGCATGGCGTCCATCCTTCCGCACGCGCCGCCGTCGATCGTCCGGTGGCCGGAGAGACTACGCTCACTTCGGCAACTGTCCGCTTTCGTCCCCTGGGGGAGTCCGTGACCAGCCCCGCCGAGCCCGCGTCCGGCGACGCCGCGCAGGCCAGCCAGTTGATCAAGCCGTTGCGCGAACTGGCCGCGCTCGTCCTTCTCGGCGCCAACGCCGTGCTGCTCTTCGTCGGCCTGCTGCGCCTGCTGCCGATCGACGACTACAGCACGTCCACCGGCCGGGCCGGGAGCACGTATTTCACATTTATCGGCCTGGAGTCGACGGTCCTGCCGGTGCTCGCCGTCCTGATCGCCACAGTGATCCTCCCGGTCGTGCCGAAGGCCAAGCTGATCACGCAGGTGGCGCTCGTCGAGTACGCCGTGTCCGCCGTGTTCGGCGCGCTGACGTTCCTGATCTGGCTGGTCGGCCGGCTCGCCGACGGCGAGGTGCTGGACGCGTTCCTCGGCCTGCTGACCCGCGCGGCGTGGCTGGCGATCTTCGCGGTCGCCGCGTTCGTGGTGTTCAAGATCTGGCGCACGCTCTACTACGTGCCGAAGCCCAAGCCGCAGCCGGGCGTGTACGGCCAGGCCCAGCCCGGCTGGCCGCAGCAGCCGGGTCAGCCCGGCGGCTACCCCGGTCCGGGCGGCTACCCGCAGCAGCCCGGCCAGGGCTACCCGCAGGCCGGCTCGCCCCCGCCCGGCTGGCCGCAGCAGCCCGGCCCGTACGGCCAGCCGCAGTCGGCGCCGCCGTTCAACACCGCCCCGCCGCACGCTCCGCACTCCGGTCCGCCGTCCGCCGACCCGCAGTCCGGTGTCCCGTTCGCCGGACCGCAGCAGGCGCCGCAGTACGGCTCGCCGCACCACGCGCCGCCGTTCGGCCAGCCGCCGTCGGCCGACCCGACGCAGGCGATCCCGCGCCAGTCCGCCGAGCCGGGGGCGCCGTCGCCGGCCGCCGACGACGAGCGCACCCAGCGGTTCGACCGCGAGGACCCGAACCAGCCTCGCTGAGCCCCGCGCGGCGGGCGACGGAGATCGTCGCCCGCCGCCACCTGGGCCGCCACCGTCGCCCGCCGCTGTGCGGCAGCTCACCCGGGTCGTCCCGGTGCCCGGACCGCGGCCGGGGGCGGGCATCCGGCCGTCCGGCAGCGCTTAGGCTGGGCGGATGGTTGATCGCAGCGACCCCGAACCGACCGAGGCGAGCATCCGGCGGGCACTGGGGCGGGCCGCCACCGGCCGGGCGCTCGACGCCGGCGAGGCGGGCGCGCTGCTCGCCGCTCGCGGGCCGATGCTCGACGAGCTGCTCCGGATCGCCTCCGACATCCGCGACGCCGGGCTGCGCGACGCCGGGCGGCCGGGCGTGGTCACGTACTCGAAGAAGGTCTTCATCCCGCTGACCCGGCTCTGCCGGGACCGCTGCCACTACTGCACGTTCGCCACCGTGCCGCACCGGCTGCCCGCCGCCTACCTGGAACGCGACGAGGTGCTGGCGATCGCCCGCGAGGGCGCCGCGCAGGGCTGCAAGGAGGCGCTGTTCACGCTCGGCGACCGGCCCGAGGAGCGGTGGCCGGCGGCCCGCCGGTGGCTGGACGAGCGGGGGTACGACTCGACGCTGGACTACCTGCGCGCCTGCGCGGTGGCGGTGCTGGAGGAGACCGGCCTGCTGCCCCACCTCAATCCGGGCGTGCTCACCTGGTCGGAGTTGCAGCGGCTCAAGCCGGTCGCGCCGAGCATGGGCATGATGCTGGAGACCACCGCCGGCCGGCTCTGGTCCGAACCGGGCGGCCCGCACTTCGGCTCACCGGACAAGGAACCCGCGGTACGCCTGCGGGTGCTCGACGACGCCGGCCGGGTCGGGGTGCCGTTCACCACCGGAATCCTGATCGGCATCGGCGAGAACCGGGGCGAGCGGGTCGACGCGATCTTCGCGATCCGCCGGGCGATGCGGGAGTACGGCCACCTCCAGGAGGTGATCGTGCAGAACTTCCGCGCCAAGCCGGACACCGCGATGCGCGGCATGCCCGACGCCGAGCTGCACGACCTGGCCGCCACAGTGGCGGTGGCCCGGGTGCTGCTCGGCCCGAAGGCCCGCATCCAGGCCCCGCCGAACCTCATCGCGGGCGAGTACGACCTGCTGCTGCGCGCCGGCATCGACGACTGGGGCGGCGTCTCCCCGGTCACGCCCGACCACGTCAACCCGGAGCGGCCCTGGCCGCACCTGGACGAGCTGGCGGCGCGTACCGCGAGTGCCGGGTTCACGCTGCGCGAGCGGCTGACCGTCTACCCGGAGTACGTCCGGGCGGGCGAGCCGTGGCTCGATCCGCGCCTGCTGCCGCACGTCACAGCGCTCGCCGACCCGGCCACCGGGCTCGCGGTCGAGGCGGCCCGCCCGGAGGGACGGCCCTGGCAGGAGCCGGAGGAGGTTTACGGCGGCCGCACCGACCTGCACGTCACCATCGACGTCACCGGCCGGACCGACGACCGGCGGGGCGACTTCGACAGCGTGTACGGCGACTGGGCCGAGGTGGCCGGCAAGGTGGCGCGGGAGGCGCGCGCCGGCGTACCAGTGGGCGGTGGCGCGGACGCCGATCTGCGCGCGGGCCTGCGGCTCGCCGCTGACGACCCGGCCGCGCTGCTGACTCCGGCGCACGAGGCGAAGGCGCTGGCGCTGTTCGGCGCGGACGGCCCGGCGCTCGACGAGCTGTGCCGGCTGGCCGACGACGCGCGCCGGGATGCGGTCGGCGACGACGTGACCTACGTGGTCAACCGCAACATCAATTTCACGAACGTCTGCTACGTGGGCTGCCGGTTCTGCGCGTTCGCCCAGCGGGAGAGCGACGCCGACGCGTTCCGGCTCTCGCTGGAGCAGGTCGCCGACCGGGCCGAGGAGGCGTGGACGGCAGGCGCGACCGAGGTCTGCCTCCAGGGCGGCATCGACCCGAAGATGCCGGTGACCGGGTACGCCGACATCGTCCGCGCGATCAAGGCGCGGGTGCCGGACATGCACGTGCACGCGTTCTCCCCGATGGAGATCGTCACCGCCGCCGCGAAGGCCGGCGTGCCGGTGCGGGAATGGCTGCTCCAGCTCCGCGAGGCCGGGCTGGACACCATCCCGGGCACCGCCGCCGAGATCCTCGACGACGACGTGCGCTGGGTGCTCACCAAGGGCAAACTGCCGGCCTCCGCCTGGGTCGACGTGGTGAGCACGGCGCACGAGCTGGGCATCCGGTCCAGCTCCACGATGATGTACGGCCACGTGGACCACCCGGGCCAGTGGCTCGCCCACTTCCGGGTGCTGGCCGGCGTGCAGGACCGTACCGGCGGGTTCACCGAGTTCGTGGCGCTGCCGTTCGTGCACACGAACGCGCCGATCTACCTGGCCGGCATCGCCCGCCCGGGCCCGACCTGGCGGGAGAACCGGGTGGTGCACGCGATGGCCCGGCTGCTGCTGCACGGCCGGATCGACAACATCCAGTGCTCCTGGGTGAAGCTCGGCGACGAAGGCACAGTGGAGATGCTGCGCGGCGGCTGCAACGACCTGGGCGGCACGCTGATGGAGGAGACGATCTCCCGGATGGCCGGCTCGGGCAACGGGTCGGCCCGTACCGAGGAGCAGTTGCGGGCCATCGCCACCGCCGCGGGGCGGCCGTTCCGCAAGCGGACGACCGCGTACGGTCACGCCCGCGCCTGAGGTCGAACCTTTCCCCGCCGCGCGCCGTACCTGTGGATGCCGGCGGCGGTTTCGGCGAGGACCGCCGCCGGTGACCCCGAACCGGGGCCCGGCGGTGTCCGGGCGCCCGGCCCGCTGCGGCGCTGCGGCGCCGGTCCGGAAAGGTTGCCGATGAGCACTGACGAGACCACCGACGCGCCGAAACGGCGGACCTGGCCGCGATTGACCCGCAGGCAGACGCTCACCGCCGCGGCGAGCGCGACACTGGGCGCCGCCGCCCTCACCGTGCCGGGCCTGTCCGCCGCCCAGAACGCCCCCACGGCGAGCCGGCGCGACGAGCCGATCGTGGTCCACCTCCGCGACGCCGCGGCCGGCGTCATGGACGTCTTCGTCGGCACCACCCGGGTCGAGGTACGCGACCGCGGCCTGGCCGACCGCCTGGTGCGCGCCGCCGGCCGGCGCTGATCCACCCTCCACCGGCGCGGGCTCCCGGCGCCGGTTCCGACTTCCGTTCCCCCGACGAAGGTGCGTCCGCCATGTCCTCTCACCGCGAGGCCCCGGAGATCGCCAAGGATCCGGTCGCCGACAGTTCCGACCTGTACGCGTTCGTCACGCCGAGCCAGCCGGACACGGTCACGTTGATCGCCAACTACGTGCCGGTGCAGCTCCCGTCCGGCGGCCCGAACTTCTTCGAGTTCGGTGACGACGTCCGGTACGAGATTCACATCGACAACGACGGCGACGGTTATCCGGACGTCACCTATCGTTTCGAATTCACTACCGAGATCACGAACCAGAACAGTTTTCTCTACAACACCGGGCCGATCGAGTCGCTGGAGAGCAAGAACTGGAACCGGCGGCAGTTCTACCGGCTGACCCGGATCGCCGACGGCCGCGCGCGTGTGCTGGCGCACAAACTGCCCTGCCCGCCGTGCAACGTCGGGCCGCTGTCCACGCCGAACTACCAGAACCTGGTCCGGCAGGCGACGTTCAAGCTGTCCACCGGTGAGAAGGTGTTCGCCGGGCAGCGGGCCGACGGCTTCTTCGTCGACCTGGGCGCGGTGTTCGACCTGGGTACGCTGCGGCCGTTCCAGCAGCTGCACGTCGCCGGCAAGAAGCTGTTCCGGGACGAGGGCGAGCCGGTGAACGCGCTGGACCGGCTCAACGTGCACAGTCTCGCCGTGCAGGTGCCGCTCAACCAGGTACGCCGTAAGGCGGCCCGCTACGGCTACGCCGACCGCGCCTCGACCATCGGGGTCTGGACCAGTGCGTCCCGCCAGCAGGTGCGGGTGCTGGGTGACCGGGTCGCCGCTGACACCGCCGCCGGACCCTTCACGCAGGTGTCGCGGCTCGGTAACCCGTTGTTCAACGAGGTCATCGTGCCGATGTCCAGGAAGGACGTCTGGAACACGCTGCCGCCGTCGGAGGACAAGCGGTTCGCCGGGTTCGTGGAGCGGCCCGAGCTGGCCGGGCTGCTGCCGGCGCTCTACCCGGGTGTGTTCCCCAATCTGGACGCGCTCAACAAGTCCAAGAAGCCGCGTGCCGACCTGGTGGCGATCCTGCTCACCGGCGTCCCGGCCGGACTGATCGACGGTTTCGCCAACACCACCGGTGACGTGCAGGCGGACATGCTGCGGCTGAACACGGCGATCCGGCCCAGCCGCAAACCGGACCGGTTCGGTGTGCTCGGCGGCGACCTGGCCGGCTTCCCCAACGGCCGCCGTCCCGCCGACGACGTGGTGACGATCGCGCTGCGCGCCATCGCCGGGCTGACCGTGCCGCTCGTCGACAAGACGTTCCGGCCGGACGCCGCCGCCGCGGCGGTGACACCGGGCCTGAGCGCGGCCGACGTGACAGCGCCGTTCCTGGCCGACTTCCCGTTCCTCGGCACGCCGTACGACGGGTTCGGCAACCCGCAGGCGAAGAAGTCCTGACGGGAGCCGGCGAATGTCACACCATCACGATCTCGGCCCGTCGGAGGTCGGCAGCGTCGTGCTCGACCTGGGTGGCGACCGGGGCGCGCTGATCATCCACACCGGGCGGGACCTGCACGGCCGGGAGATCGAGATCAGCCGCGTGGACCTCGACGGCCCGCGGACCCACTCCGCCGTACGCGAGCGGCACGTCCGGGACGGGGTGTTCCACAGTGCCGTCTACCCGGATCTGGAGGCGGGTGTGTATACCGTCTGGTGGGACGAGAGTACGTCCGCCGGCGCGATCTCGGTCACCGGTGGGTCGATCGCCGAATTCGTTTGGCCCACCAGCTCACCAGCCCGCTTGGACTGATCCGTCAGTCGCGCCGGAACCCGCGCCCCGTCCACATGATGGACGGGGCGCGGTCGGCGTTGGACGGCTCGACGGGCGGTACAGCGGGAAGCGGGTTACCCTTTGCCCCACCAATTCTGATCTTGGTGCGAGCGGCCGGCGGGGGCGTCCGGCCGGCCTGCCGGCGATGCGCCACGGCAGAAAACTTCCGGCAACTCGCCGGGGAGGGCGTTACTCGTCCGGGGTCTGAATCGATAGGGCAGGTTGCGAGGCTACGGGCGACCGCGGCGGTCGTCACGGACGTGTCGGGAGGGCGACTCCATTATCAAGTTTGGCTTGACGGCGCACGCATTACACGCGTGTAATTTGAATGGGGTTGTTCGCACGGAACGCAACAAATGGTGACCGTACGGACAGGCACGCCTTTCGCGTGGGGGGTTGCAGCGGCGAATGACGCCGGTGCGCGACAAGGAGGCAATCGATGGACGGCCAGCTCGAGGTGGCCGACCTGCTCGGGAACGCGCCGGAGTGGCAGGAGCGAGCGCTCTGCTCGCAGACCGACCCGGAGGCGTTCTTTCCCGAGAAGGGCGGCTCGACCCGCGAGGCGAAGCGCATCTGCTCGCGGTGCGAAGTGAAGACGGAATGCCTGGAGTACGCGCTCGGCCACGACGAGCGGTTCGGGATCTGGGGTGGCCTCTCCGAGCGGGAGCGGCGCAAGCTCAAGCGGCGGGTCGCCGCCTGATCCACGTACGGGTCCACGGGCGGTGGGGGCCGCCCGGACCCGGGTCGCTGTCCGGCCGGCGCGTCCGGCCGGGTGGCGGCGCCTGTCCGGTCAGCCGGTCAGGCCAGCTCGTCCGGGTCGACCCCGAGCAGATTCGCCACCTGCTCGATGATCACGTCATGCACCAGGTCGGCGAGGTCCTCGCGATCCATCGCGCGGAACTCCAGCGGCCGCCGGTAGAGCACGATCCGCGGCGGCACCTCCTGGCGGCCGGGCCGCCCGGGCAGCAGCCGGGCGAGCGGCACCTCGCCGTCCTCCAGCACGTCCGAGTCGTAGACGTTCAGATCCGGCGGGACGTCCTCGACCGCGAACTCCACCCCGGCCAGCTCCTTGGCGAACCGGCGTTCGAGCGTCTCCACCGTGTCGAGCACCAGATCGTCGAAGACCTCGGCCTTCGTCCGCGCCAGCGGCACCGTGGCCGGCACCAGCCGCCCGCGCAGCCCGCGACCGTGCCGGTCACGGTGGGTGCGCCGGCCGGAGCCGGGGCGGCGGTTCTGGGGGCTCGTCATGACGCACAGGGTAGCCCGCATCGGCGGTCCACCCGCCGTCGCGCGGCCGTCCGGCGTGCCGCTGCGCCGATCGGAGGAATTGTGATCACCATGACGGGCGTGTCGTAACGCGAAGCGGTGCGCCGGACCCGGTAATGGGGATACCCTGCCGCCGTGAGGTCACCACGGCGCTGCTCCCGTAACGGCTGCCCCCGGCAAGCGGTCGCCACATTGACCTATGTCTACAACGAGTCGACGGCGGTGGTGGGCCCGCTCGCGGCATTCGCCGAACCGCACACGTACGACCTGTGTGAGCCGCACGCCCGCAGCCTGACCGCCCCGCGCGGCTGGGACGTGGTGCGGCACGAGGGCGAGTTCGAGCCGCCGCCGCCCACCACCGACGACCTGGTGGCGCTGGCCGAGGCGGTACGCGAGGCCGCACGCCCCGTCCCGCCCCGTCCTCCGGAGGATGAGCCCGCCAAGCCCCAGACCCCCCAGCAGGGCCGCCGGGGCCACCTCCGGGTCATCCCACCCCACCACTGACCCACCGCCGTTCAGGCCCGCGGGCCCCGGCCCTCCACCGGTCGATCATGAAGTTGACGGCGTTTTCGATCTCCCTGAGTGCCGCTAACTTCATGATCAACGGGGTGGGCGCCGGGGTGGGTGGCGCGGTCAGTGGCCCAGGAAGCGGTTGAAGAGACCGGCTCGGCGGGACGGGCGGGCGGTGCGGTGCTCGCTCTGGTCGGCTGAGGACATCACCCGCAGGCCGGCGTTCATGGCCAGCCAGCGCAGCGGCTCCGGTTCCCAGTGGGGGGAGCGGTGCCCGACCCAGGGCAGCGCCGTGAGGTCGCTCTCCACGCCCCGGATCAGGTCGGCGAGCGTACGCCGCCCGGCGAGGTTGCTGGTGCCGACGCCGTCACCGACGTAGCCGCCGGCCCAGGCCAGCCCGGTACGCCGGTCCAGCCCCACCGACGCGGCCCAGTCCCGGGCCACGCCGAGCGGCCCGCCCCAGGCGTGCGTCACCGGCACGTCCGGCCCGAGCACCGGGAACAGCTCCCCGAGCGCCCGGCGCAGCGCCGCGAACACCCGCGGCTCCCGGTCGAAGCCCTGCCGGACCCGGGAGGCGTAGTGGTAGGGCGCGCCCCGCCCGCCGAACGCGAGCCGGCCGTCGGCGGTGCGCTGGCCGTACACGATGACGTGCCGGTAGTCGGAGAACGTCTCCCGTTCCGCCAGCCCGATCCGCGCCCACGTCTCCTCGGGCAGCGGCGGGGTGGCCACCATCAGCGAGTAGACGGGCGCCACGGTCCGCCGCTGGCCGGGCAGCCCCGGCGTGTAGCCCTCCGTCGCACGCACCACCACGGGCGCCCGGACCACGCCCGCCGGGGTCACCGCCGCGCCCGGCCGCAGCGCGGTCACCGGGGTGCGCTCGTGGATGCGTACGCCCCGGCGCTCCACCGCCCGGGCCAGACCCCGGACCAGCTTCGCCGGGTGTACGGCGGCGCAGTGCGGGGTGTACGTGCCGCCGCGTACCCCCTCGGCGTTGCAGCGCGCGGCGGCCTCGGCGGCGTCGAGCAGCCTCAGGTCGTCGTCGGTCAGCCCGTGCGCGTGGGCCTGGGCGACCTCGGCGCGGGCCCGCTGGAGCTGGGCATCGCCGCGGGCGAGCATCACCGTGCCGCCGGCCCGCCAGTCGCAGTCGATGCCCTCGGCTGCGGCGACCCGCCCCACCTCGGCGACCGTGTCGTGCATGGCCCGCTGCATGGCCAGTGCCCGGTCCCGGCCGTGCCGCCGGGCCAGCGCCGGCAGCGACGTGGGGAACAGCGCCGAGCACCAGCCGCCGTTGCGCCCCGACGCGCCGTACCCGGCGATCTCCCGCTCCAGCACGACGACGCGCAACGTGGGGTCGGCCTCGGCCAGGTACCAGGCCGTCCACAGCCCGGTGTACCCGGCGCCCACGATCGCCACGTCGGCGTCCGTGTCGCCGGGCAACCCGGGTCGCGGTGTCAGCGGTTCGTCCAGGCCGGACAGCCAGTACGACAGATGCCGGTAGTCGGTCATCGGCGTCAGAGCCGCGACCACGCCTCGGTCAGCACCGCGCGCAGGATCTGCTCGATCTCGTCGAAGTGCTGCTGGTCGGCGATCAGCGGCGGGGCGAGCTGCACCACCGGGTCGCCCCGGTCGTCGGCCCGGCAGTAGAGCCCGGCGTCGAACAGCGCTGTGGACAGGAAGCCGCGCAGCAGCCGCTCGGACTCGGCCTCGTCGAACGTCTCCCGGGTCGTCTTGTCCTTCACCAGCTCGATGCCGTAGAAGTAGCCGTCGCCCCGGACGTCGCCGACGATCGGCAGGTCGTGCAGCTTCTCCAAGGTGGACCGGAACGCGCCCTCGTTCGCGCGGACGTGCCCGATCAGGTCCTCCCGGGCGAACACCTCCAGGTTGGCCAGCGCGACCGCGCAGGAGACCGGGTGGCCGCCGAACGTCACCCCGTGCGCGAACATGCCGGTCTCGGTGAGGAACGGCTCCATCAGCCGCTCGCTGGCGATCATCGCGCCGAGCGGGGCGTAGCCGGAGGTGATGCCCTTGGCGGTGGTGATGATGTCCGGCTGGTAGCCGTAGCGCACGGCGCCGAAGTACTCGCCGAGCCGGCCCCAGGAGCAGATCACCTCGTCGCTGACGAGCAGCACGTCGTACGCGTCGCAGATCTCGCGTACCCGCTCGAAGTAGCCGGGCGGCGGCGGGAAGCAGCCGCCGGAGTTCTGCACCGGCTCCAGGAAGACGGCGGCGACCGTCTCCGGCCCCTCCCGCTCGATCGCCCGGCCGATCTCGTCGGCGGCCCAGCGGCCGAACGCCTCGGCGTCGTCGCCGTGCTCGGGGGCCCGGTAGAAGTTGGTGTTCGGCACCTTGATGCCACCGGGCACCAGCGGTTCGAAGTCGGTCTTGATGCCGGGCAGGCCGGTGATCGACAGCGCGCCCATCGAGGTGCCGTGGTAGGCGATGTAGCGGCTGACCACCTTGTGCTTGGTGGGCTTGCCGGTGCGCTTGAAGTAGGCCCGGGCCAGCTTCCACGCCGCCTCGACGGCCTCGGAGCCGCCGGTGGTGAAGAAGACCCGGTTCAGGTCGCCGGGCGTGAGCGTGGCGATCTTCTCGGCCAGCTCGACGGCCTTCGGGTGGGCGTACGACCAGAGCGGGAAGTAGGCCAGCTCGCCGGCCTGCTTGGCGGCGGCCTCGGCCAGCTCGGCGCGGCCGTGACCGGCGTTCACCACGAACAGCCCGGCCAGCCCGTCCAGGTAGCGGCGGCCCTGCGCGTCCCAGACGTACGCGCCCTCGCCCCGGACGATTGTCGGAACCTCGCCGGCCGGGTAGCTCGCCATGCGGGTGAAGTGCATCCAGAGATGGTCGGTGGCGTTGGCCATGTCAGCCCCATCGGGTCTCGGGCCGGTCAGGGGTGACACCGGCCGCTCTGCCCACGGTTATCCCACAGGCGGTGCCGATAAGGCAAGCGAAAAAGCTTCAGCGCGACGGATTCAGCGCCATATCACTTTCCTGCCGACGGAATCCGCATCAGGCGGTGCCCCAGCTGTAGGTCTGCTTGCGCAGCTTCAGGTAGACGAACGCCTCGGTGGAGAGCACCCCGGGCACGCCGCGCAGCTTCTGGAGGATCTCCAGCAGGTGTGCGTCGTTGCGGCAGACCACCTCGGCCAGCAGGTCGAACGAGCCGGCGGTGATCACCACGTAGTCGATCTCCTCGAACTCGGCCAGCCGGTCGGCGACGGGTTCCAGGTCGCCGTCGGTGCGCAGCCCGATCATGGCCTGGCGGGGGAAGCCGAGCTGGAGCGGATCGGTGACCGCGACGATCTGCATGACGCCCGCGTCGAGCAGCCGTTGCACCCGCTGGCGTACCGCCGCCTCGGAGAGGCCGACCGCCTTGCCGATGCTCGCGTACGGGCGGCGCCCGTCCTCCTGGAGCTGCTCGATGATCTGCTTGGCCACGTCGTCGAGCAGAGCGTGATTGGCTCCTTCACGCACCGTGACCCGGCGGGCGCCGTTGGAGTTCTCCTGGTGCCGGTTGACCATCGACGCTCCTCGTGTCCGATTCTCCGTGTTGAGCGTAGTGCCCCGCGCAGTCTGGCGTATTTCGTGGCGACTGGCTATTCCGGCAACGGAATCCCTTGTGAGAGAGGTTTTCTCATGTCAGGATCAGTCGTCCATCGCCACTGACCCTCCCGCCGGCGCGCCGCCCCCGTCCCGCCGCCGACGATGCCCCCCAAGGAGTCGTCACATGCGTAGTCCCCTCCGGCCCCTCACCCGGCGTGGTCTGCTCACCGGGACCGTCGGCTCGGCCGCGCTGCTCGCCACCGCGGGCACCCTGGCCGGCTGCGGGACCAAGGGCGCCCAGCAGACCGAAGCCGGATGCAAGAGCGAGGATCTGTCCGCCACCGAGAAGAAGGTCGCCTTCTCGAACTGGCCGCAGTACATGGACACCGACGAGAAGGACGAGTCCAAGCGCCCCACGCTCGATGCGTTCGTCGCCGCGTCGGGCATCCAGGTGACGTACACCGAGGACGTCAACGACAACAACGAGTTCTTCGGCAAGGTGCGCAACCAGCTCGCCGGGTGTCAGAGCACCGGCCGGGACATCATGGTGCTCACCGACTGGATGGCCGCCCGGATGATCCGCCTCGGCTGGGTGCAGAAGCTCGACAAGTCGAAGATGCCCAACGTCGAGGCGAACCTGCTGTCGTCGCTGCGCGGGCGCTCCTTCGACGCCGAGACCCAGCTCGCGGTCCCGTGGCAGTCCGGGCTGGCCGGGCTCGCGTACAACGCGAAGGTCGCCAAGGAGATCCGCACCGTCGACGAGCTGCTCACCCGCCCCGATCTCAAGGGCAAGGTGACAGTGCTGTCGGAGATGCGCGACACCATCGGCCTGCTGCTCCAGTCGCTCGGCCACGACCCGGCCAAGTTCACCCCGGCCCAGTTCGACGACGCGCTGAACAAGCTGAAGAAGGCGGTGGACAGCAAGCAGATCCGGCGGTTCACCGGCAACGACTACGCGCCCGACCTGGCCAAGGGCGACATCGCCGCGTGTATCGGCTGGTCCGGCGACGTCGTGCAGCTCGGCTTCGAGGACGACAAGATCAAGTTCGTGGTGCCCGAGTCCGGCGTGATGCTCTGGTCGGACAACATGCTGGTGCCGAACAAGGCCACCCACAAGGCCAACGCCGAGGCGTTGATGAACCACTACTACGACCCGGCGGTGGCGGCGAAGCTGGCCGCGTACGTCAACTACATCTGCCCCGTGCAGGGCGCGCAGGCCGAGATGGAGAAGATCGACCCGGATCTGGCGACCAACCCGCTGATCTTCCCGGACGACACGATGCTGTCCAAGGCCAAGGTCTTCATGGCGCTCGACGAAGCGCAGGAGAAGGAGTACGAGACCAAGTTCCAGCAGGTGATCGGCGCGTGAAGGGGCAGCAGACCCCGGCCGGTGACCTGCGACTGGTCGACCTGACCAAGCGGTTCGGCGTCTTCACCGCCGTCGACGACCTCACCCTCACGATCCCGCAGGGCTCGTTCTTCGCCCTGCTCGGCGCGTCCGGCTGCGGCAAGACCACCACACTGCGGATGATCGCCGGGCTGGAGCAGCCCACGAGCGGGCAGGTGCTGCTCGGCGAGCAGGACATCGCCGGGCTGCGGCCGTACAAGCGGCCGGTGAACACCGTCTTCCAGAGCTACGCCCTCTTCCCGCACCTGGACATCCACGAGAACGTGGCGTTCGGGCTGCGCCGCCGCGGCATCCGCAAGGTGAGCGACCAGGTGGAGCGGATGCTCGCCCTGGTGCAGCTCGAAGGGTACGGGCGGCGCCGCCCGGCCCAGCTCTCCGGCGGCCAGCAGCAGCGCGTCGCGCTGGCCCGGGCGCTCATCAACCACCCGCAGGTGCTGTTGCTCGACGAGCCGCTCGGCGCGCTCGACCTCAAGCTGCGCCGGCAGATGCAGATCGAGCTGAAGCGGATCCAGACCGAGGTCGGCATCACGTTCGTGCACGTCACCCACGACCAGGAGGAGGCCATGACGATGGCCGACACGGTCGCGGTGATGAACGCCGGCCGGATCGAGCAACTCGGTGCGCCCGCCGACATCTACGAGTACCCGGCCACCGCGTTCGTGGCGAACTTCCTCGGCCAGTCCAACCTGCTCGCCGCCGAAGCCGGCGGTCGCGCCGCCGACGACGTGCTGGTCACGGCGCACGGCTCGCGCTTCTCGGTGCCCGCCGGCCGGGCCCGGCTCACCGACGGGCCGGCCTTCCTCGGCGTACGTCCGGAGAAGCTGCACCTGGCCGACGGCCCGGACGGGGTGCCGGCCGGGCACCAGCACGTCGGCGGCATCGTTACCGACACCTCCTACGTCGGGGTGAGCACCCAGTACCTGGTGCGCACCGCGTGGGGCAGCGAGCTGTCCGCGTTCGCCGCGAACAGCGGGCTGGGCGGCCGCCTCGCCGTCGGTACGGCGGTGACCGCGCACTGGGATCCGCGGCACGCGTTCCTGCTGCCCCGGGCCGCCGGTGAGGACGACCAGACCGCGCCGCTGCTCGACGAGCCGCCGGTGGGTGCGTCGGCATGAGCGAGCGTAGCGAGCGAATCGGCCGGCTCAGCGCGAAGGTGCCTCATGGCGGCACGGAGCGAAGCGGAGTGGCGGCATGAGCGCGCTGGCCCACGTACCGACCTCCGCCGGGAAGCCGGTGCCGCCGCCGGTGCGGCGCGGGCGCAGCCGCCTCCTTCCGTACCTGTTGCTGCTGCCCGGCGCGGTCTGGCTGCTCGTCTTCTTCGCGCTCCCGCTGGTGCAGCTCGCCTCGGCCAGCCTCTACGACCCGGCCGGCTCGCTCTCCACCGGGTACGCCATGACCTGGGCGTTCAGCAACTACCCGGACGCGTTGCAGGCGTACTGGCCGCAGTTCTCCCGGTCGTTCCTCTACTCGGCCATCGCGCTGGTGCTCGCGCTGCTGATGGGCTATCCGCTGGCGTACGCGATCGCGCAGAAGGCCGGCCGGTGGAAGAACCTGCTGCTGGTCGCGGTGGTCGCGCCGATGTTCACCAGCTTCCTGGTGCGCACGCTGGCCTGGAAGACCATCCTGTCGGACAACGGCGCGCTGGTCGGGCTGCTGCGCGACGTGCACCTGCTCGGCCCGGACGGCCGGCTGCTCGCCACCCCGATCGCCGTTGTGCTCGGCCTGACGTACAACTTCCTGCCGTTCCTGGTGCTGCCGCTGTACGCGAGCCTGGAGCGGCTCGATTCCCGGCTGCTGGAGGCGGCGAGCGACCTGTACGCGAGCCCGCTGCGCGCGTTCGCCAAGGTCACGCTGCCGCTGTCGATGCCCGGTCTGATCGCCGGCACGCTGCTGTTCTTCATCCCGGCCACCGGTGACTACATCAACGCCGAGCTGCTCGGTACGCCGAACGAGTACATGATCGGCAACGTCATCGACTCGGCGTTCCTGGTCCGGCTGGACTATCCGCAGGGCGCGGCGCTGTCGTTCCTGCTGATGGCCGCGATCCTGGCGATCGTCTTCGTCTACCTGCGGAAGGCCGGCACGGAGGAGGTTCTGTGAGCGCGAGGAGCGTAGCGAAGCGGAGCCCCGCAGTCGCGAACGAAAGGCGGGCGCTGTGAGCGCGAGGAGTGCAGCGAAGCGGAGCCCCGCAGTCGCGAACGAAAGGCGGGCGCTGTGAGCGGACTCAGGCGCTGGCTCGCCGACCGGTGGGTGATGGGCGTGGCACTGCTCGTCCTCGGCTACCTGACGCTGCCGATCATGGTGGTCGCCGGCCTGTCCTTCAACCGGCCCTCCAGCCGGCTCTCCTACGACTTCAACGAGTTCACGCTCGACAACTGGAAGCAGCCCTGCGCCACCTCGGACATGTGCGACGCCGTGGTGCGCAGCATGCAGATCGGCCTCATCGCCACGGTCGTCTCCACGCTCCTCGGCACGCTGATGGCGTTCGCCCTGGTCCGGCACAGCTTCCGTGGCCGCTCCGGGCTCAACGGGCTGATCTTCCTGCCGATGGCCACCCCGGAACTCGTGATGGGCACCTCGCTGCTCGCCCTCTTCGTCGCCGCCGGGGTGCCGCAGGGCTTCTGGACCATCGTCATCGCGCACGTCATGTTCTGCGTGTCGTTCGTCGTGGTCACCGTGAAGGCCCGGCTCTCCGGCATGGACCGGCGGCTGGAGGAGGCCGCGATGGACCTGTACGCCAGCGAGTGGCAGACGTTCCGCCGGATCACGCTGCCGCTCGTGCTACCCGGCATCGTGGCCGCCGCGCTGCTGGCGTTCTCGCTCAGCTTCGACGACTTCATCATCACGAACTTCAACGCCGGCACCACTGTCACGTTCCCCATGTACGTCTGGGGCGCCTCCCAGCGGGGCATCCCGCCGCAGGTGAACGTGATCGGCACGGCCATGTTCGTGATCGCGTTGCTGCTGGTCGGGGCCACCTCGCTGCGGGGGCGGCGGGCACGCCGGGCCGCCCTCGCGATGGTCGCCACACCGGCGGGCAAGCCATGACACTCCCGCATACCGGCCGGGCGCTGGCCGACGCCGCGCCCGTGTCGTACTGGCTGGACCGCCCGGCTCGCCCCGACCCGCTGCCGCCGCTGACCGGGACGCACACCGCCGACCTGCTCGTGGTCGGCGGCGGGTACGCCGGGCTGTGGACCGCGCTGCTCGCGAAGGAGGCCGACCCGGACCGCGACGTCCTGCTCGTCGACGCGGGCACGTGCGGCTGGGCGGCGTCCGGGCGCAACGGCGGGTTCTGCGCCGCGTCGCTCACCCACGGGCTCGCCAACGGCGTCGAGCGGTTCCCCGGCGAGATCGGTGAGCTGGAACGGCTGGGCCGGGAGAATCTCGACGCCATCGCCGCCACCGTGGCGAAGTACGACATCGACTGCGACTTCGAACGCACCGGCGAGCTGGCGGTTGCCGTCGAGCCGTACCAGCTCGACGGGCTCGCCGCCGACGCCGAGCTGGCCCGCCGGTACGGCCACGACGTGCGGCTGCTCGACCGAGACGAGGTACGCGCCGAGGTGGCGTCGCCGACGTACCTGGGCGGGATGTGGGACCGCGACCGGGTGGCCCTGATCGACCCGGCGAAGCTCGCCTGGGGACTGCGCCGGGCCGCGCTCGACCTGGGCGTACGCGTGCACGAGCACACCCGCGTCACCGGCCTGACCGGCGACGGCGCCGGGCTGCGCGCCACCACGGCGGGCGGCGCGGACGCGGCGCCCGGCGCGGTACGGGCGCGGCAGGTCGTGCTGGCCACGAACGCGTTCCCGCCACTGCTGCGCCGGCTGCGCTCCTGGATCGTGCCGGTCTACGACTACGCGCTGATGACCGAGCCGCTGACCGGGGCGCAGCGCGACGCGATCGGCTGGCGGCACCGGCAGGGGCTCGCCGACACCGGCAACCAGTTCCACTACTACCGGCTCACCGCCGACAACCGGATCCTGTTCGGCGGCTACGACGCCGTCTACCACTACGGCAACCGGGTGGCGCCCGCGCTGGAGCAGCGCGAGGCCACCTTCACCACGCTGGCGTCGCACTTCTTCGCGACCTTCCCGCAACTCGATGGCCTGCGGTTCAGCCACCGCTGGGGTGGCGTCATCGACACCTGCACCCGGTTCTGCGCGTTCTTCGGCACCGCGTACTCCGGACGCCTGGCGTACGCCGCCGGATTCACCGGGCTCGGCGTCGGCGCGACCCGGTTCGGGGCCCGCGTGACGCTCGACCTGCTCTCCGGCACTGACACCCCGCTGACCCGGCTCGACCTGGTGCGCCGCAAGCCGCTGCCGTTCCCGCCGGAACCGGCCCGGTCCGTGGGCATCAACCTCACCCGATGGTCGCTCGCCCGCGCCGACGCGCGGGACGGACGGCGCAACCTCTGGCTCCGTACTCTCGACCGTCTTGGACTGGGGTTCGACTCCTGATGCGTATCCTCCTCGTCGGCGCCGGTGGCGTCGGCTCCGCCGCCGTATCCATCGCCGCCCGCCGTACCTTCTTCGAGATCATGGTGGTCGCCGACCACGACCCGGCGCGGGCCGCGCGGGCCGTCGCCGGGCACGGCGACCGGTTCGTCGCCGCCACAGTGGACGCCGCCTCCGCCGACGCGGTGGCCGCGCTGTGCCGGGAACACCGGATCACGCACGTGCTCAACGCGGTGGACCCGCGCTTCGTCATGCCGATCTTCGACGGCGCGTTCGCCGCCGGGGCCGACTACCTGGACATGGCGATGTCGCTGTCCCGGCCGCACCCCGAGCACCCCTACGCCGAGACCGGGGTCAAGCTCGGCGACGAGCAGTTCGCCGTCGCGGAGCAGTGGGCCGCCGCCGGACGGCTCGCGCTCTGCGGCATCGGCGTCGAACCGGGCCTGTCCGACGTCTTCGCCCGCTACGCCGCCGACGAACTCTTCGCCGAGATCGACGAGATCGGGGTACGCGACGGCGCGAACCTCACAGTCGCCGGGTACGAGTTCGCGCCCTCGTTCTCCATCTGGACCACCATCGAGGAGTGCCTCAACCCGCCGGTGATCTGGGAGGCCGGGCGCGGCTGGTTCACCACCGAACCGTTCAGCGAGCCGGAGGTGTTCGACTTCCCGGCCGGGATCGGCCCGGTCGAGTGCGTCAACGTCGAGCACGAGGAGGTGCTGCTCATCCCGCGCTGGGTGCCGGCGAAGCGGGTCACCTTCAAGTACGGCCTCGGCGCCGAGTTCATCGAGGTGCTGCGCACGCTGCACAAGCTCGGGCTGGACTCCACCCAGCCGGTGCGCGTACGCGGGGTCGACGTGTCGCCGCGCGACCTGGTGGCCGCCGCGCTGCCCGACCCGGCCACGCTCGGCGACCGGATGAGCGGCAAGACGTGCGCCGGCACGTACGTCACCGGCACCGGGCCGGACGGCCGGCCCCGCCGCGTCTACCTCTACCACGTGGTCGACAACGAGTGGTCGATGGCCGAGTACGGCCACCAGGCGGTGGTCTGGCAGACCGCCGTCAACCCGGTCGTCGCGCTGGAACTGCTCGCCACCGGCGCCTGGTCCGGCACGGGCGTGCTCGGCCCGGAGGCGTTCCCGCCGATCCCCTTCCTGGACCTGCTCACCGGCTACGGTTCGCCGTGGGGGATGGAGGAACGATGACCCGGTACGGCCCGATGTACGGTCCCGACATCACGTTCCTCGGCGTGCCGCCGTGCACAGTCGAGGAACCGGTCACGTACGCCGACGCGGACGTGGTGATCATCGGGGCGCCGTTCGACGGCGGCACCTCGCACCGGCCGGGCACCCGGTTCGGGCCGTCCGCCATCCGGCAGGCCTGCTACCTGCCGCACGACGGCTCCCGTCCGTCGCTGGCGCTGCGCGTCGACGCGCTGAAGGACCTGTGCGTCTACGACGCCGGCGACGTGGAGATGTTCAGCGGCGACATCGAGCGCTCGCTGGCTGCGCTGGAGACCGCCGTGCACGCGGTCGCCGCCGCCGGGGCGATCCCTGTGGTGCTCGGCGGGGACCACTCCATCGCGCTGCCCGACGCCACAGGCGTGGCCCGGCACCACGGGCTCGGCCGGGTGTCGCTCGTGCACTTCGACGCGCACGCCGACACCGGCGACGTCGAGTTCGGCTCGCTGCACGGCCACGGCCAGCCGATGCGCCGGCTCATCGAGTCCGGTGCGGTACGCGGTGACCGTTTCCTCCAGATCGGGCTGCGCGGCTACTGGCCCGGCCCGGACACGCTGGCGTGGATGGCGGAACAGCGGATGCGCTCGTACGAGATGACCGAAGTCGTGGCGCGCGGCCTGGACACCTGCCTCACCGAGGCGTTCGACATCGCGACCGACGAGTGCGAGGGCGTGTTCCTCTCCGTCGACGTGGACGTGGTCGACCCGGGCATGGCACCCGGCACCGGCACGCCCGAGCCGGGCGGGTTCACCTCCCGGCAACTGCTCGACGCGGTGCGCCGGGTCTGTTACGAGCTGCCTGTGGTCGGGCTGGACGTGGTCGAGGTCGCCCCGCCGTACGACCACGCCGACATCACCGCGTACCTGGGCAACCGGGTGGTGCTGGAGGCGCTGTCCGCGATAGCCCGCCGCCGCCACGACGCCGCCGGCGGACCCCCGTGGAACCCCACCCAGCCGCTCCTGGACAACCGCTGAGCGTAGCCCTCCGAGTTTAGCTCGGGCTATAGTCGAGCAGGTGACGGAGTTCTATCACTGGGACGAGGTCCGCGCCGAACTCGGCGGTGACGACGAGGCGTACGAGGCGGAGCGCGCCCGGACCGACGCGTGGGTGAGCGCGTTCCACCTGGCCGAGGAGCGCAAGCGGCTGGGGCTCACCCAGCGGCAGGTCGCCGAGATCATGGGGGTCACGCCGGGCCGGGTCAGCCAGATCGAGAACGGCGACCTCGACGTCAACGAGGTGGCCACGCTGAGCCGGTACGCCAATGCCCTCGGCGCCCGGCTGCGGATCATCTTCGACTACGGCGACGACCTCCGGCAGATCGCCTGACCGGAGGCCGCCGATGCGGTCAGGGGCGGGCGCAGTGGGGGCGCAGGCGTACGCGTTCGGTGGTCTCGGTGAGGGAGTTGGGCTCGATCACCAGGCGGGCGATGGTGGTGGCGGGGCCGGGGCGGAATCTGCCCTGGTCGGCGGGGATGGTCGCGGTCCACGTGCCGGCGGTGCGCTCGTCGGTGCACGCGCCGATCACGCCGAACCCGAAGCCGGTGACCGACCCGCGCCGTACCCGCTGCTCCAGGTGCACCTCGATGTACGCGAGGCCGCGCTCGGCCCCGCAGTCGAACCGACCGCCGACGGTGGCGGTGTGCGCCCGCACGTCGGCGGCGCCGAACCAGTTGACGGAGATGCTGGGGGAGGCGGCCGGGGCGGCGACGGCGGCGCCCGGCGCGAGCCCGAGCGTGGCGGCGGTGGCCAGGGCGGTGAGGCCGGCGGCGAGCACTGGCTGTCGGACCGGGTTCATGCGCGGTCTCCTGTCGGGCGGTGGTGGGACGCGTACTCCGAAGTGGACGGCGTCAGCATCCCACCGCCGCGATGCCCGCGAGCTGCAAGATCTCGGACAGATCAGCGGTTCAGGTGGGACCGGATGAGGAAGCGGACGCCCTCCGGGGCCTCCAGGGAGAACCCGCTGCCCCGGCCGGGCACCACGTCGACGGTGAGCCGGGTGTGCCGCCACAGCTCCCACTGGGCCTTCGACATCCAGAACTCCACCGGCTCGGGCACCCCGTCGACAGCCAGCGAGGCGAGCAGCACGTCCGAGCCGCCGGTGCGAAACTCACCGGCCGGGTAGCACATCGGGGCGCTGCCGTCGCAGCAGCCGCCGGACTGGTGGAACATCAGCGGGCCGTGCTGCCCCCGCAGCGACCGGATCAGGTCGGCCGCCGCGGGGGTCAGGGTCACGGTGTCGCCCATCAGAAGAAGCCCAGCTTCTTCGGCGAGTAGCTGACCAGCAGGTTCTTGGTCTGCTGGTAGTGCTCCAGCATCATCTTGTGGTTCTCCCGGCCGATGCCGGACTGCTTGTAGCCGCCGAACGCCGCGTGCGCCGGGTACGCGTGGTAGCAGTTCGTCCACACCCGGCCGGCCTGGATGGCCCGTCCGGCCCGGTACGCGGTGTTCAGGTCCCGGGTCCACACGCCCGCGCCGAGCCCGTACAGCGTGTCGTTGGCGATCTTCACGGCGTCGTCCAGGTCGGCGAAGGAGGTCACCGACACGACCGGGCCGAAGATCTCCTCCTGGAAGATCCGCATCGAGTTGTCGCCCTCGAAGATGGTCGGCTGGACGTAGTAGCCGCCGGACAGCTCGCCGCCGAGGTCCGCCCGCTCACCGCCGGTGAGGACGCGAGCGCCCTCCTGCCGCCCGATGTCCAGGTAGGACAGGATCTTCTCCAGCTGGTCGTTGGACGCCTGCGCGCCGACCATCGTGTCGGTGTCCAGCGGGTGCCCCTGCGTGATCTGCCGGGTCCGGTCCACGGCGGCGGCCAGGAAGTCGGCATAGTGGCCCTGCTGGATGAGCGCCCGCGACGGGCAGGTGCACACCTCGCCCTGGTTCAGGGCGAACATGGTGAAGCCTTCCAGGGCCTTGTCCAGGAAGTCGTCGGAGGCGGCGCTGACGTCGTCGAAGAAGATGTTCGGGCTCTTGCCGCCCAGCTCCAGCGTGACCGGCCTGATGTTCTCGCTGGCGTACTGCATGATCAGCCGCCCGGTGGTGGTCTCGCCGGTGAACGCCACCTTCGCCACCCGCGGCGAGGACGCGAGCGGCTTGCCCGCCTCGACACCGAAGCCGTTCACCACGTTCACCACGCCCGGCGGCAGCAGGTCGCCGATCAGCGAGAGCAGGTAGTGGATCGAGGCGGGTGTCTGCTCGGCCGGCTTGAGCACCACCGCGTTGCCGGCGGCCAGCGCCGGGGCGAGCTTCCACACCGCCATGAGGATCGGGAAGTTCCACGGGATGATCTGCCCGACCACGCCGAGCGGCTCGTGGAAGTGGTAGGCGACCGTGTCGTCGTCGAGTTCGCCGAGCGACCCCTCCTGCGCCCGGATCGCACCGGCGAAGTAGCGGAAGTGGTCGATCGCGAGCGGGAGGTCGGCGGCGAGCGTCTCGCGTACGGGCTTGCCGTTCTCCCACGTCTCGGCGATCGCGAGGGACTCCAGGTTGTCCTGCATGCGGTCGGCGATCCGGTTGAGGATCAGCGAGCGTTCGGCGACCGACGTGCGGCCCCACGCGTCGGCCGCGCCGTGCGCCGCGTCGAGCGCCTTCTCCACGTCGTCGGCGGTGCCCCGGGCCACCTCGCAGAAGGTCTGCCCGGTCACCGGGGTCGGGTTCTCGAAGTACTTCCCACCGTGCGGCTTCACGTACTCGCCGCCGATGTAGTGGTCGTAGCGGGACTGCCAGTGGGTGGGGGCGTCGTAGCGCGTCATGGGTACCTCCGCCGTCCGTCTGGGGTGGATGGCGGGCAGGCTAGTTTCCGGGACGTTGCAGGAACGTTGCGCGCGGCAGCGCGTACTCCTCGGCGAGCTGGCGGGCCCGCGCGACAGCGAGCGGCCGGCGGGGCGCGCCCGGCGGCAACGCCCGGGCCAGGGCCTGCCAGGCGGCCAGGTCGTCGGACCCGGCCGCCGTCGCGGTCCAGGCCGCGATCAGCCCCGGGTCGGCACCGGCCAGCACGGCGGCGCGCAACTGGCCGTCGACCAGGCGGCGCAGTCGCGCGACTCCCGGCGCGTCCGACAGGGGCAGCAGGGGCCCGGGGTACGCGCGCAGCGCCGCCGCCGGATCGCCACGTTCCAGCAGTTCGGTGACGGTACGGAAGTCGGCGCGCACGGCCGGCCGCAGCCGGTACGGGCGGGAGTCGAGCAGTTCCTCGCCGAGCACGCGGCGCAGCCGGGACAGCTCGGCGCGCAGCGTGACCGGGTGCCGCCTGTCGTCGCCGTACAGGTCGAGGCCGAGTTGTTCCCCGGTGCGCCCCTCGGGATGGTCGACCAGCAGCACCAGCAGCTCGCTGTGCCGCCGGCCGAGCCGGATGCGCCGGCCGCCGACGCGCAACTCCGCTTCGTCACGTCCGAGCGCCGACACGTACGCCACGTCCGGCGCGGCGGGCGCGGCGCCGGCCAGGAACGCCTCGGCGGCCCGGGCGGTGGCCCGGACCAGGGCGAGGCTCTGCGGGTTGGCCAGGTGGTCCCCGCCGGTGATGTCGACGGCGCCGAGCAGCGCGCCGCTGGCCGGGTCGTGGATCGGCGCGGCGGCGCAGGTCCAGCGCTGCACGGGCCGGACGAAGTGCTCGGTGGCGAAGATCTGCACGCCGTGGTCGACGGCGAGGGCGGTGCCGGGGGCGTTCGTGCCGGCGTGGGCCTCGTCCCAGCGGGCGCCGGGTACGAAGTTCATCCGCTCGGCGTGCCGCAGCACCCCGGGATGGCCCTCCACCCAGAGCAGCCGCCCGGCGGCGTCGCAGACCGCCATCAGGTGCGCGCCGTCCTGCGCGATGCCGCCGAGCAGGTCGCGGAACAGCGGCATCACCCGGGCCAGCGGGTGCGCGGCGCGGTACGTCTCCAGCGCGTCGTCGGCGAGGTCGACCGGCGCGGTGGTCTCCGGGTCGAGCAGCGCGGACCGCTCCCAGGATCGGGCCACCACCTCCCGGACCCGGCCGGAGGTGGTGCCGGCGGCGAGGAACGCCTCGTGGGCGGCACCGATCTGCGCGATCCGCTCCGCCGGATCCGCGCCGAACTCCAGGGCGAGCCACGGGTCAGCCACCAGCGCCTCCTTCCACCCATCGTGACCCACCTCACCCCCGAGCGCCAATGCGTGATCCGGGTCACTTGAGCGGTGCTCGCACCGCCTGCGTACCGGACGAACGGCCCAGACGGCCCCACGCCGGTTGTCGCAGCGTGGCCCGCGTGGAGGATGGCTGCTGCGGACGCTTACGGAACCCTTAACTCCGGCCTGCGATGGTGTGCCGGACGACGAGCGAAGACACGGGGGAGCGCAACGGTGCGGGTGCTGGTGGCGGACGACGAGCGGCTCTTGGCGGACACGGTCGCCGAGGGGTTGCGACGGTTCTCCATGGCTGTCGACGTCTGCTACGACGGGGACGGCGCGCTGGAACGGATCGGGGTCAACCGGTACGACGTGGCGGTGCTGGACCGGGACATGCCCGGCGCCACCGGCGACGACGTGTGCCGGAGCCTGGCCGGGTCGGACGCCGGCACCCGCGTGCTGCTGCTCACCGCCGCCGCCGGCATCCGGGACCGGGTCGCCGGCCTCGGGCTCGGAGCCGACGACTACCTGACCAAGCCGTTCGCGTTCGCCGAGCTGGTGGCGCGGGTGCAGGCGCTGGGCCGCCGGTCCACCCCGGCCCTCCCGCCGGTGCTGGAGCAGCACGGTGTGGTGCTCGACGTGGCCCGGCACTCCGCGACCCGGGACGGCAGCCCGCTCGGGCTGAGCCCGAAGGAGTTCGCCGTCCTGCACGTGCTGATGCGGGCCGGTGGCCGGGTGGTGAGCGCCGAGGAGCTGCTGGAACAGGCGTGGGACGAGTTCGCCGACCCGTTCACCAACGCGGTCCGGGTGACGGTGATGACCCTGCGCAAGAAGCTCGGCCAGCCGTCCGTCATCCACACGGTGCCGAAGGCCGGCTACCGGATCGGCGAGCCGGAGTGAGCCCCCGCCGCCGCATCCTGCTGGTCGGGGTGCTCGCCCTGCTCGCCGGGTTCATGCTGCCCAACCTGGTCAAGTCGCTGCTCGAAATGGTGTGGGGGCAGGCCGAGCGGTTCTGCGGCCTCGCCACGATCGGCGCGGTGTGCGAGCCGGGCCGCCCGTTCGTCCCGCTGCTGCCCATGCTCATCGAACTGCTGGTGCTGGTGGCCATCGGGTTCGCGGTGTGGGGCGCTGCCCGCTGGTGCCTGCGCCCGGTGCACGACCTGGCCGCCCCGATCGCGAACCTGGGGCCGCAGAACCTCGGCTACCGGATCCGGCGCGGCGGCCGGGACGAGCTGGCCGGGCTCGGCCGCGCGATCGACGACATGCTGGACCGGGTCACCGCCGGATACGAGGGACAGCGGCGGTTCGCCGCGAACGCCTCGCACGAACTGCGTACGCCGCTCGCGGTCCAACGCACCCTGATCGAGGTCGGCATGGCCCAGTCGCTCACCGGCGAGCAACTGGAACTGCTGACCGCCCAACTGCTCGCCACGAACGAACGCAACGAGCGGCTGATCGAAGGGCTGCTCGCGCTCAGCGAGAGCGACCAGGGCCTGCGGTCCTCCACCCCGCAACGCCTCGAACAGATCGTCAGCGGCGTCCTGGCCGCGTACGCCGACCGGGCCGCCGAGGCCGGCGTGACGGTGGAGGCCCAGCTGTCGCCCCGGATCGTGACCGGCGAGCGGGTACTGCTGGAACGCCTGGTCACGAACCTGGTGGAGAACGGCGTCAAGTACAACCGCGAGGGCGGCCGACTCGTCGTCACGGTCGGCGGCGACCCCGCGCTGACCGTCATGAACAGCGGGCAGAGCGTCCCCGCCGAAGCGGTCGACGGGCTGTTCGAACCGTTCCGGCGTCTCGCCCGGGACCGGACCAACCAGGGCGGCGGCGCCGGGCTCGGCCTGGCCATCGCCCGCTCCATCACCCAGGCGCACGGCGGCATCATTGCCGCGCGTCCGGGGCCGGACGGCGGCCTGCGGGTCGACGTCCACCTGCCCCCCGTGGGCTGACCACCCCACACACGACTCCGGGAGCCGCCGTCGCGGCGTCCCGCGATGACACCTGCCCGAGGACGGGACCGGCGGCGCCGCCTCCCACCCGCAGACGGCCGGAGAGGAGACCGCAGTGCCGACCCGTATTGAGGGGAACGCGCCGCCCGACGGCCGGGTGCTATGGGCCGACGTGGCGAAGGGCGCCTGCATCGTGCTCGTGGTGCTGTGGCACGTCGTCGTCAAGGACTACCTGCGCGTCGACTGGCGGGTCGGCCTGCCGGTGCCGGGTGCGTGGGGGCTGCTCGGCGAGCAGTTGCTGCCGCTGCGGATGCCATTGTTCTTCGCGCTCTCCGGCATCTTCGCGGCGAACGCGGTGGCCCGCCCGTGGCGGGTGGCCGGGCGGCCCCGGATCGCGCGGAACCTCTACCTCTACGCGATCTGGCTGCTCATCCACACCGCGCTGCTGGCGCCGGCACCGGACTTCCCGACCGACCGGGCCACCGACAGTGCTGAGCTGCTGGCCCAGCTCACCGTGACGCCCTCGAACCTGTGGTACCTGTACGCGCTGGCGCTCTACTTCGTGATCGCGAAGGCGCTGCGCTGGATCCATCCGGCGGTGCTGCTGACCGCCGCGGGCGCGCTGTCCGCGGTGGCCGCCACCGGGCTGCTGGACAGTCCCGGGAACCGGGGGCAGGTCTACCAGAACCTGGTGTTCTTCCTGGCCGGCGTGCACCTGCGGCCGTACCTCACCCGGTGGGCGGACGGCGCGAACACCCGCCGGCTCGTGGGCACCGGCTTTGCGTACGCGATCGGGCTGGCCGCCATGGCGCCGGCCGGCGCGCAGAGGTGGCCCGGCGTGTACCTGCTCGTCTCCGTGATCGCTGTGGCGTTCGGGCTGACCGCCGCCGCCCGGCTGGCCCGGCACCGCCCGGCTGGCCCGGCACCGCCTGGCCGGTCCGGCGCTGGCCCGGCTCGGCCGCCGCACGCTTGGTGTCTACGTGATCCACATGCCGGTGCTGGCGCTGCTGGACCGGCTCCTCGCCACACCGCTGGCCGGCCTGCCCGGGCCGGCCCGGGCGCTGCTGGTGACCGTCTACCCGGTCCTGCTCACCGCGCTCGTGCTGGCACTGAGCCTCGCCGCGCACCGCTGCCTCACCGCGCTCGGCGCGCACTGGCTGTTCGACCTGCCGCGCCGCCGCGCCCACTCGAATCCCGAAGGAGAGACCATGCCCCGAATCGACGCGCCGGTACTGCCGGACCGAACACATGTCGAGGAGGCCGCCCGCGTGCTGTCCGGCCGGGTGGTGCGTACCCCGGTGCTGCACAGCCCGGCGATCGATCGCCTGGCCGGCGCCCGGATCCTGCTCAAGGCGGAGAACCTCCAGGACGGCGGCTCGTACAAGATGCGCGGCGCGATGCTGGCGGTGGGCCGGCTCGCCGCCGCCGGGCACACCGGCGTGATCGCGCAGAGCACCGGCAACCACGCCGTCGCGGTGGCGCTCGCCGCGCGGCGGCACGGGCTGGCCGCGACCGTCGTGCTGCCGGAGGACGCCGCGCCGGTGAAGGTGGACCGGGCGCGGGCCGCCGGGGCCCGGGTGGTCCGGGCCGGCACCACAGTCGAGGAGCGCCTCGCAGTCGCCCGGCGGATCGCCGAGGTGGAGGGCCACCCGCTGGTCGACGCGTACGACCACCCGGACGTGGTGGCCGGTCAGGGCAGCGCGAGCCTGGAACTGATCGAGGAGGCGGCGCGACGCGGCACACCGCTGGACGCGCTCGTGGTGCCGGTGGGCGGGGGCGGCGGCATCGCCGGTGCCTGCCTGGCGGCGGCCGGAACCCCGATCGAGGTGTACGGCGTGGAGCCGGTCGGCTGCGACTCGCTGGCGCGCAGCCTGGCCGCCGGACGGCCCACACCTGTCGCCCCGGCGCCGAGCCTGGCCGACGGTCTGCGTCCCGGCTGCGTCGGTGACCTGCCGTTCGCGGTGGCCCGCAACCGCGTACGCGGGGTGGTCCGTGTCGACGACGACGCGATCGCCGAGGCGTTCCGGCTGCTCCTGCTGGACCTGAAGGTGCTCGTCGAGCCGTCCGGCGCGGCCGCCCTGGCCGGCGCCTTGCGCCTCGGCGAGGCGGCCGGCGCGGGCGGCGTCGCCCGCCCCGGGGGCGGGGCGCCGTGGCCGCCCGAGGGCAGGCGGCAGATGACTGTCGGCGTGGTGCTGACCGGCGGAAACGTGGAAGCGGACCTGGTGGCCCGGCTGGCGGGCGACCGGATGACTGTGGGAGTGGCGGCATGAGAGAGACAGTGCGGATCGGTGTCCTGTTCGGAGGCCCGTCGGCGGAACACGAGGTCTCCTGCGCCTCGGCGCTCGGCGTGGCCCGGGCCCTGGCCGGGCAGGGGCACCGGGTGGTGGCGCTCGGCATCACCCGTACCGGCGGGATCAGGCTGCTGCCCGAACCGGTGCTCGCGCAGCACCTCGGAACAGTGGCGGCCGGGCGGGCGATCGACGACCGGCTGCCGATCACCGGTCCGGCGGTCGAGCTGCGACGTGGAACGACAGCCGGCACCGTCGCGGTCGGCGCGGCCGACGCCCCCGCGACTGTGCACGCCGAACTGGACGTGGTGTTCCCGGTGCTGCACGGCCCGTACGGCGAGGACGGCGTGGTGCAGGGGCTGCTGGAGTCACTGGGCGTGCCGTACGTCGGGTGCGGCATCCTCGCCTCCGCAGTCGGCATGGACAAGGTGGCGATGAAGCGGGCGCTGCGGGCCGAGGACGTGCCGACCACGCCGTACGTCTGGTTCGACGAACCGACCTGGCGGGCCGCGTCCGACCCGGAGAAGCTGGTGGTCGGGCTGCGCGGGCCGCTGTTCGTCAAGCCGGCCCGGATGGGCTCCTCGATCGGGATTTCCCGGGTGGCCGACGGCGACGACCTGATCGCCGCCGTGGAGGAGGCGTTCCGGCACGACCACGTGGTGCTCGTCGAGCAGGGCGTGACCGGCCGGGAACTGGAGTGCGGCGTGCTCGGCGGCTGGCAGCCGGAGGCGTCGGCGGTCGGCGAGGTCCGGGTCGCGGGCGGCTGGTTCGACTACCGGCAGAAGTACTTCGGCGACGCCGACCCGATGATCGTCCCGGCGCCGCTGCCGGACGAGGTCACCGAGCGGATCCGCGACCTGTCGGTGCGGGCGTTCACCGCGATCGGCGGCTGGGGCCTGGCCCGTGTCGACTTCCTCTACGACGAGACCACCAGCGACCTGTTCGTCAACGAGCTGAACACGCTGCCGGGCTTCACCGCCCACTCGATGTACCCGAAGGTGTGGGCCGAGTCCGGCGTCGCGTACCCCGATGTGGTGGACCGGCTCGTCGCGCTTGCCTTCACCAGGCACGCGGCCCGGCCGTCGCGCGAACACCCCGGGGGTACGCCGTGATCCTGCTCTCCGACCCCCGGGTCGCCGCGGTGTCCAGCCGGGACGACGGCGAACCCCTGGTGGACCTGCGCGAGGTGCCCGGGCTGCGGGTGGACGGGCGGGCCGCCGATCCCGCCGGGGCGTACGCCCGGGTGCGGCTCGGGGTCGCGGACCGGTTGCTGGCCGCGCAGCGCGCGCTGCCGGCCGGGCTGCGCCTGCTCGTGGTCGAGGGGTACCGGCCGTACCGGGCGCAGCTCGACATCTTCACCGGCTACCGGGACGAGTTGCGGCGGCGCCACCCGGACTGGCCGGCGGACCGGTTGCACCGGGAGACCACCAAGTTCGTCTCGCCGGTCGAGGTGGCCCCGCACAGCACCGGCGGAGCAGTCGACCTCACGCTGTGTGACGCCGGCGGGGTGGAGTTGGACATGGGCACAGCGCTCGACGCCACCCCGGAGGAGAGCGCCGACGCCTGCTTCACCGCGGCCCGGCACATCCCGGTCAGCGCGTGGCGCAACCGGAACGTGCTGGTGGCGGCGCTGAGCGGCGCGGGGCTGGTGAACTACCCCACGGAGTGGTGGCACTGGTCGTACGGCGACAGGTACTGGGCGCTGATGACCGGAGCGCCACACACCCGCTACGGTCCGCTGTAGCCCACGCATCCGGGTGAACGGTCCGGCCCTCCCGTCCGTACCACGCGTCGAACGACAGCGACGACGGGAGAGAACGTGAGGGTGCAGCGCAAGCACGTGCTGGCGGCGACTGTGGCGGTGACCGCCACTGTGGCGGTCTCGGTGGGCACCGGACTCGGTTTCGCGGACACCGCGCCGGCCGCGCGATCGGTCTGCGCCGGGTCGGTGACCTTCTCGGCCGAGGGCGGGCCGCCGGCCGCGACAAGCGACAGGTTCCCGGTGGGCACCCGGCTGCGGGTGACGAACCTGGACAACCGCAAGGTGGCCACGGTGACGGTGACCGGGCCGTCCGGGAGCTGCGTGCTGCTGAACGCCGCCGCCATGGACCTGGTACGCGAGCCGGGCAAGAACGTCGTCCGCCGCAACGTGGTGGAACGCCTCGACGGCGCCGCCGCCCCGGCGCCGGGCGCGCAGCCGGGTGAGACCCGGCCGGGCGCGGCGCAGCCGATCGGCGGCAGCGTCTGCTCCGGCGCGCTCACGTTCTTCGCCGAGGGCGGGGCGCCCGCAGCCACCAGCGGCCAGTTCCCGCTCGGCACCCGGCTGCGGGTGACGAACCTGGACAACAACAAGGTGGTGACCGTGACGGTGACCGGGCCGTCTGGTAGTTGCGTGCTGCTGAACACGGCGGCCATGGACGCGATCCGGGAACCCGGCAAGAACCTGGTCCGGCGCAACACTGTGGAGCTGCTCCGCTGATCCTCCGGGCGGAACACCATGGGCCGGTCCTGGTGGAGATCGGGCCCATGGTGTCCCACGTCCGGGGTCAGCCGAAGGCGGCCGCCAGGATGTCCAGTCCCCGGCCCAGCTCGTCGTCGGAGATGACGAGCGGAGGCAGGAACCGCAGCACGTTGCCGTAGGTGCCGCAGGTCAGGGTGAGCAGCCCGGCCGCGTGGCAGGCCGCCGAGATCGCCGCCGTGGCGGCCGGGTCCGGGGTCAGCGTGCCCGGCACCACGATCTCCATCGCGAGCATCGCGCCCCGGCCGCGTACCTCGGCCACGCGCGGGTCACCGGCGGCGATCACGCGCAGCCGCTCACCCATCACCGCGCCGATCCGGCGCGCGGCGGCGGCCAGGTCCAGCTCCCGCATCGTCTCCATCGACGCGAGCGCGGCGGCGCAGGCGATCGGGTTTCCGCCGTACGTGCCGCCGAGGCCGCCGACGTGCACCGCGTCCATCAGGTCCGCCCGGCCGGTCACCGCCGCCAGCGGCAGGCCGCCCGCGATGCCCTTCGCCAGCGTGACCAGGTCCGGCTCGACGCCCTCGTGCTCGCAGGCGAACCAGTCGCCGGTGCGGCAGAAACCGGTCTGGATCTCGTCGGCGACGAACACCACCCCGGCCGCCGTCGCCCACTCGCGCAGCGCCGGCAGGAAACCCTGAGCGGGTACGACGAAACCGCCCTCGCCCTGGATCGGCTCGATCAGCAGCGCCGCCACGTTCTCCGCGCCCACCTGCTTCTCGATCATCTCGATCGACCGGGCCGCCGCGGTGGCGCCGTCGAGCCCGCCGTCGCGCAGCGGGTACGACATCGGCACCCGGTAGACCTCACCGGCGAACGGCCCGAACCGGTGCTTGTACGGCATGTTCTTCGCGGTCAGCGCCATGGTCAGGTTGGTCCGGCCGTGGTACGCGTGGTCGAACACCACCACAGCGGGCCGCCCGGTCGCGTGCCGGGCGATCTTCACCGCGTTCTCCACCGCCTCGGCGCCGGAGTTGAACAGCGCCGAGCGCTTCTCGAAGCCACCCGGCGTCAGCGCGTTGAGCTGCTCGCAGACCGCCACGTACGACTCGTACGGCGCGACCATGAAGCAGGTGTGGGTGAAGCGTTCGACCTGCGCGCGTACCGCCTCGACCACGCGCGGCGCGGAGTTGCCCACGTTGGTGACGGCGATGCCGGCCGCGAAGTCGATCCACTCCCGGCCGTCCACGTCGGTGATCGTGCCGCCGCCCGCCCGGTCCACGTACGCGGGGATCGTGCTGCCCACGCCCCGCGCCACCGCCTCGACCCGGCGCTTGTGCAGCTCCTCGCTGGTGGCCATCGGATCAGCCCTCGATGTTGTGCATGACGTGCTTGACCCGGGTGTAGTCCTCCAGGCTGTAGACCGACAGGTCCTTGCCGTGGCCGGAGTGCTTGAAGCCGCCGTGCGGCATCTCCGAGACGAACGGGATGTGCGTGTTCACCCAGACGCACCCGAAGTCCAGCCGGCGGGTCATCCGCATGGCCCGGCCGTGGTCGCGCGTCCACACCGAGGCGGACAGGCCGTAGTCCACGCCGTTGGCCCAGCGCACCGCCTCGTCCTCGTCGGAGAAGCGCTGCACGGTGATGACCGGCCCGAACACCTCGTCCTGGATGATCTCGTCGGCCTGGCGGACGCCGGAGACCACTGTCGGGGCGTAGAAGAAGCCACGCTCGCCGACCCGGGCACCGCCGGTGGTGACGTTCGCGTGGTCCGGCAGCCGGTCCACGAAGCCGCTGACCCGGGCGAGCTGGTTGGCGTTGTTCAGCGGGCCGTAGAGCACGTCCGCGTCGTCCGGCGCGCCGGTGCGGGTGTTGCGGGCCTGCTCGGTCAGCGCGGCCACGAAATCCTCGTGGATGCCCGGACCGGTGAGCACGCGGGTCGCCGCCGTGCAGTCCTGACCGGCGTTGAAGTAGCCGCCCATCGCGATCGCCTCGGCCGCCGCCGCCACGTCCGCGTCGTCGAAGATCACCACCGGGGCCTTGCCGCCCAGCTCCAGGTGCGTCCGCTTCAGGTCCGGCGCCGCCGCGGCGGCGACCTCCATCCCCGCGCGGGTCGAGCCGGTGATCGACACGAGCTGCGGGGTCGGGTGAGAGACCAGCGTACGGCCGGTGTCGCGGTCGCCGCAGACCACGTTGAACACACCCGGGGGCAGGTGCTCGGCGGCGATCTCGGCCAGCAGCAGCGTCGACACCGGCGTGGTGTCCGACGGCTTCAGCACCACCGCGTTACCCGCCGCCAGCGCCGGGGCGATCTTCCACACCGCCATCATCAGCGGGTAGTTCCAGGGCGTGACCTGGGCGCAGACGCCGATCGGCTCGCGCCGCACGTACGAGGTGTGCCCGGCCATGTACTCGCCGGCCGAGCGCCCCTCCAGCAGGCGCGCCGCCCCGGCGAAGAAGCGCAGCTCGTCCACCGCGGGCGGCAGCTCCTCGTCGGCGGTGAGCTGCCGGGGCTTACCGGTGTTGCGGACCTCCGCGTCGACCAGCTCGGCGGCCCGCGACTCCACCGCGTCGGCGAACTTCAGCAGCGCCCGCTGCCGCTCGGCCGGTGTGGCGTCCCGCCAGGTCTCGAACGCGGCGGAGGCGGCCTTCATCGCCGCGTCCACGTCCGCCGCGCCGGAGACCGGGGCCTGGGCGAAGACCTCGCCGGTGCACGGGTCGATCAGGTCGGCGTAGCCGCCGTCCACCGGGTCGACGTACTCGCCGTTGACGAAGTTGCGCAGCTGCTGCTGGTCGCTCATCAGAAGTCTCCGAGAGGGTGGCCGGGGAGAGGGTCAGCGGAGGTTATCGCAATCTGACTGCCATCTTGGCTACTAAATCCGAGGCAGACAAGGGTTTGAGCAACTGTTTCCGCGTGGGCGTCTGTGGTCTAGGCTGCCGGTCGTGGAGCCGAGAGCCTTCTACGTCGCCGGTCGCCCCGCCCACGGCGAGGACGAGCTGACAGTCACCCACCCGTACGACGGGCAGCCGGTGGGGCGTACCACGGTCGCCACGGCTGACCAGCTCGAAGCCGCAGTCGCGGGCGCCGCCGCAGTGGCCGCGGAGGCCGCGGCCCTGCCCGCGCACGCCCGCGCGGCCGCCCTGGACCACGTCTCCCGCCGGCTCGCCGAGCGGGCCGACGAGGTCGCCGCGCTGATCACCGCCGAGAACGGCAAGCCGGTCAAATGGGCGAAGGCCGAGGTCGGGCGCGCGATCTCCACGTTCCGCTGGGCCGCCGAGGAGGCCCGCCGATTCTCCGGCGAGCTGCAACGGCTCGACACCGACCCCGCTGCCACCGGACGGATCGCCCTGGTCCGGCGCGTGCCGCGCGGGCCGGTGCTCGGCATCACCCCGTTCAACTTCCCGCTCAACCTGGTCGCCCACAAGGTCGCCCCGGCGCTCGCCGTCGGCACCCCGATCGTGGTCAAGCCCGCCCCGGCCACCCCTCTCACCGCGCTGCTGCTCGGCGAGATCCTGGCCGAGACCGACCTGCCCGAGGGCATGTTCTCGGTGCTGCCGCTGCCGAACGAGCGCGCCGCCGAACTGGTCACCGACCCGCGGCTACCGGTGGTGTCGTTCACCGGCTCCGGACCGGTCGGCGCGGCCATCCGCCGGGCCGCGCCGGACAAGCACGTCACGCTGGAACTCGGCGGCAACGCGGCGTCGGTCATCTGCGAGGACTGGGCGGCGGACGAGGACCTGACCTTTGCGGCGCACCGCATCGCCACGTTCTCCAACTACCAGGCCGGGCAGTCGTGCATCGCCGTGCAGCGGGTCTACGTGCACGAATGGCTCTACGACGGCTTCCTGCCCCGGCTCGTCGCGGCGGTGCAGGCGCTGCGCACCGGCGACCCGCGCTCCGAGCTGACCGACGTCGGCCCGCTGGTGTCGGTCGAGGCGGCGCAGCGCGTCGAGACCTGGGTGGACGAGGCGGTCGCCGCCGGCGCCGTCATCGAGACCGGCGGGCGGCGCGACGGCGCCACCTACCCGCCCACTGTGCTCAGCGGCGTACCGGCCGACGCGAAGGTGTGCGCCGAAGAGGTGTTCGGACCGGTGCTGGTGGTCGCCCCGGTCGTGAACGACCGGGCCGCGTTCGCCGCCGTCAACGACTCCGCGTACGGGCTCCAGGCCGGCGTCTTCACCCACCGGCTCGACGTGGCGTTCGACGCCGCCCGCACGCTGGAGGTCGGCGGCGTGATCGTCGGGGACGTGCCGTCGTACCGGGCCGACCAGATGCCGTACGGCGGGATGAAGGGCTCCGGGGTAGGGCGGGAAGGGCTGCGCAGCGCGATGGACGACTACACCGAGCCGCGGGTCACGGTGCTGACCGGCGTGGCCCTCTGATCGCCCGCACGCTCACCAGGTGCCGTCGTCGCGGACCCGGGCGGGGGCGCGGCCGAGCAGCAGGGTGGTGAGGGCGGCGTCGATGTCGGCGCCGAGGAACCACTCGCCGGCCTGGTCGAGGGCGAAGATCCGGCCGTGCTCGTCGACCGCGAGGATGCTCTCCTGACGCTCGCTGCCGAGCGGGAAGAGACGGGCGCCCAGGACGGCGGCGAAGTCGGCGAGGGAGTCGGCGGTGTGGGCGGCCCGCAGCGGATTCGTGGTGAACCGGCTGATCCAGACCTGCTCGCCGGGCCCGCGCCGTCGGCTCAGGACGGCCGGGAACGCGGTGAGCGCCGCCTCGGCGGCGGGGAACGCCTCGTGCCGGTGATGCTGCCCCGCGACCGCCTTCGTCTCGGTCATCGCGCCCATCGCGAGTGCCTCGTTGAACATGCTGATCTGCCAGCCGCCGTCGATGAGGGCATGGGCGACCTCGTCCGGGAAACGCCCAGGCTCGATGACCTCGCGCGGCTCCGGACGCCACTCCTCGACGAAGGCGAGGTCGGACCACGGCAGGACCGCGAATCGCACCAGGAACCGGACGCACGAGTCGCAGGGAAGATCCGCCTGGCCGCCCAGCGGGTCGCCCGGCTCGCGATTCCGGTAAACCTCGATCCGGCTGCTGCCGAGCAGGTCGCGGGCGTCCTCGATGGACAGCGGCGGCAGACCTTCGGCGGCGCGACGGTGGTCGTGCTCGTAGAGCGCGTCGGAGACGACGATCATCTCGGCGTGCCGTTCCCCGCCGCGTACCAGATGCCCCGCGGGTAGCTCGTCCAGATAGGACTGCACCAGCGGATGGTGGCGTACTTCGATCGCGCCCTTCGCGCCCTGCGCGACGTGCTGCCGGCCGTCGAGCGTGAGGTGCGCCGCCGCGCCGGGCGTGGGCAGGCGGGTCAGCTCACGCAGCAGTTGGGCGGCCGGATCGACGGTACGCGGCGGGCGCGGTTCGGCCGGACGCCGCTGCCGGTACATCCGCTCGACCGCCGCGGCCGGCACCCGCGGCCACGTGGACACCTCGCCGGTCTCCTTGTCGATCACAGTGGTCGGCAGGTCGCCGGGGAGCGCCCGGGCCTCGGTGGACACGACGGAACTCACCACGTAGCCCAGGTCGAACTCCTCGACCTCCGGCGTGCAGGGAAAACCGAGGCGGTCGGAGTCCCGCCGGGCCCACACCGAGGCGATCTGCTCGGCCTGCTGTCGCTCGATCACCACCTGAAATTACCGGACCCCACGGATTTCGTGGCACCCGGTATGGTCGGCCCTACCCACGGTGACGGAAGGGGAGCGACGGTGGCCGAGAGTGCGGACCGGGATGCGAACCGTGCACTACGCGCGCGATTCGACGAGGTGTACGGCCAATACCAGCGCTTGCGGTCCGGTCTGGACGATCTCCAGACCAAGCTGGCCGAGTTGCGGGTCACCGAACGCTCCGACGACGGTCAGGTGACCGCCGTCGTCGGCGCGCGAGGCGAGCTGATCAGCGTCGAGGTGAGCCCGGCGGCGTTCCAGGACCGGGACGCCCGTGCGTTGAGCCGGAAGATCACCGAGACCGTGCTGCGCGCCTCCACGGCGGCGAGCGCCGCCACCCGCGAACTGGTCTCCGGATACCTGCCGCCGGGCTCCCCTTCGGTCGAATTCCTGCGTACCCATGACTTCGGCGCGCTGCTCGGCCGGGCCGACTCCGTGCTGGCCCGCGGCGAGTGACAGGTGGCCGGGGGAGAGATCTGGCTGGACCCGGACCGGGCCCGGCGCGGCGGGGCTGACCTGGCGCTGTCGGGGCGGGCGGTGAGCGCGGCCCGGCGGGAGACGGGCGAGCCGATCGCCCACGCGAGCGCGCAGCGGCCCTGGGGCCGCGACGACATCGGCGCCGCGTTCGACAAGCACTACCAGGGCTACGCCGAGACGCTGCTGCGCGCGTGGGAGCTTCTCGGCCGGTCGCTGGAGGTGCTCGGCTCGGACGTCGTCCGCTCGGTCACGGCCACCGTGGAGACGGACCTCAGCAACGCCCGTGACCTCGGGAAGATCCCGCAGCAAGGGCACAACCCCCATCGGCCCCGGCGCTGACCACCGGAGGACCCGCGCGTGAGCATGCTGCCCAGCCCGATCCCGCACCCGCTCGACTTCTGCCCGTGGGACCTGCCCGGCTGGATCTACGAGGCGCTCGACTGGGTGGTCGGCGTCGAATGGCCGGAGGGCGACGAGCGCGCCGTCTGGGACCTGGCCGACCAGTGGTACGGCGTAGCAGGCGTCCTTACCCGTCCGCGCGACGACGCGATCACCGCTGCCGGCGAGGTCAAGAGCGGGTACGGGGGAGTCGGCCTGGTCGCCGGCGCGTTCGACACGGCGTGGCACAAGCTCGCCGAAGGCCAGGACGCTCCACTGCACGTCCTGGTCGCGGCCACAGACGAGCTGGCACGTCTGGTCGACTCCTGCGGCTGCGACATCGAGGGCGCGAAGCTGGAAGCCTGGATCGAGCTGGGCATCCTGGTCGTCGAGTTGCTGTCCCTGGCGGTCGCCACAGTGCTCACCCTGGGCGCCGCCTCACCGGCGGCGGCCGCTGCGATCACCGCCACGCGGGTCGTGGTGCAGCAGATCTTCAAGCGGCTGGTGGCTCAACTCGCCCGCAAGGCGGTCAAGCAGGGCCTCAAGGAGGCGGGCGAACGTGCTGCCAAGGAGGTGGCCAGGTCCGGTGCCCGCACGCTGGCTCGACGGGCCGCGATCGGGGGTCTGCTGGAGGCCGGTCAGGAAGCGGGCACCAGCCTCGGCACGCAGGCGTACCAGAACTCCACCGGCCGGCGGGACGGCCTCGACCTGACCGACGTGAGCACGTCGGCTCTCGGCGGATTCGCCGGCGGCGCGGTCGCGCCGCTGGCCGGGCTGGGCCGGCACGCCAACGGGCGGTTCGCGGAGATCGGTGAGCGGTTCGGGCGGGAGATGGCCGGGGAGACGCTCGCCGAGACCGCTGCGGGTCTGGCGACCGGCCAAGGGCCGTCGCTGGAGGATCTGGCGCGCGCGGCTGCCTCCGGCGCCACCGGGTCCGCCACCAACCAGGCCGACTCGGCACTGCAACGCCGCCTCGACGGGCAGCTGAGCGGGTTGACGGTGTCCCCGGTCAGCCTGGACGTGCCGATCGCCGCCGATCCCGTCGGGCTGATCCCGGCCCAGCGGGTCGCCGAGCCGGTCGTGCAGGGCAGCGACACGACCGCGGGCGCCGTTCCGGTGACACCCACGCTCGTCACGCCCCAAGCCGCCGCTCCGCACCCGCTCGCCGTGGACCTGCCCCGCCCGGCGCCGGATCCCACGACCACGCCGCCGCACAACAATGTCGTCCCGCACGACGTGGCACGTCCGACGGTCACCACGGGCCCCACGTTGTCCTCGGTGATCACGGACGCGCCCGTCGCCACGCCCCCGTCGACCGCGCCCGGAGTCCACAGCGGCTCTGGTCCGGTGGCGACGCCGATCGACCACCCCACGCCGTCCTCGACCAACCCGATTCAGGCGGCAGCCGCACCGGCGACACTTTCTGCACCGCCTGCCGACCACCCGCAGATCGCGGCGCCACCAACGGCGGACCGCACCGCCCCCGTCAGCAATGGAGGTCATGCGGGACCGCCTCCGGTCTCACCGGTCAACCCTCAGCCGGGGCCGCATCCGGGAGCGCCGGCCGTCGGGCCCGAGCCCCGACCGGGGCCGAACCCCCGTTTTCCGCTGCTGGAGGCCTTGGCTCCGCATCGCCCTCCTACCGACTCCCCGGGGCCCCACCCGGGCCCGCCCCATGTCCAGGCGTGGCTCCGTGAGACCGCCGAGCAGCGCGCCGCGCGGCTGAAGGCCGATCGGGAGGGTCTGGACCGGCGGCGCTACCAGGGCTATCTGCAGTCCCAGCGTGCCTTGCACGAGGAGAACAGACGCCAGGCGCAGATCAACGAGCTACGTGATCTCGCCGAACAGCATTACGAGGCGGCGCGTTGGCTCCTCATGCAGGCCCACGAGCTGCGCCAAGCCGGGCGGCACGACCTTGCCGACAGGCACGTGTGGGAGGGCCGGCGGCGAGAACGCCTGCACTACCGAGCCGTCGACGAGGTGGAGGCGGTCCGTGCCGGCCAGCGGCTGCCGCGCGAGGTGATGGTCGAGGAGGACCTCGACTTCTACCGCATCAACGACGACGTGGCGGACCTGGCCGTCGGCGCGGTGGAGACGGCCGACCACTCCGCGCTCACCGGTCACGGACACCCCGAGCCGATCGACAGGTCCCGGCCGTACGGCCGCCGGGGAGGGCTCCGGCCTCCGCTCGCGCTGCACCAGACCGACCTCGAACGGCAGATGCCCCGCAACCCCGACGGCAGCGTGACGCGTACCGCCGATCCCCGGCGCGGTGGCTGGTTCCGCCTCGCGAACGACGGCGGACCGGCGGCCGACGCCACCCGGGGGATCAACTGCCTCGACTGCACGCTGTCGCTGTTCGAGACCTGGGTCCACGGACGGCCGCGCGTCGCGGCGCCGCGTACGTTCGACGGCTACCTGCACGGCGACGTGAACCGGCCGGTGGGCGGCGAGGCGGACGGACCGCTGCGGGTCGAGCAGACGACCGGCGGCCGGTTCCAGAACCTCTGCCGGCCGGATCGGCCCGGGATCACCGGCCGGGACCGGCAGTTGTTGGTGGACGGCGGTTACCGGGACCTGTACGCGCAGCTCGCGTCGGGCGGTCACGGCAGTTACGCGTTCCTCATCACCAGTTTCGAGGGCGGCGGATCGCACGCGTGGGTGGCGTTGAACCAGAACGGCACGATCCTCTTCCTCGACCCGCAGACGGGCGAGGTGGCAGACCGGCCGATCTACCACCACAGCGGCCGTCCGGCCCGCAGCAACGTGGTCGGCGTCGACGCTCTGGTGCTCGGCCCCGACGGCCGGCCGATGCCGCTCGCCGGCCGGCCGCCCGGCACCTACAGCGTCCTGCCCGAGCCGCTACCCCGTCCGGCGCCGCCACGACCGCCGGCCCCGCCGCCGATCGCAGACGGCCACGTCCCGGACTTCAACCACGTCCACCTGCTCGGCGAGTCCACCACCATCTACCGCCGGGGCGACGGACCGCTGCCGGGGAGCGCGCCGCCGGTCGGGCCGGAACCGGCCCGGGTGCACCAGGACCACCGGCAGGCGCACGCCGACCGGATCGCCGCCGGGCTCTACGTGCGCGACGCGCTCGCGCAGAGCGGGAACCTCGACGACGCCTTCGCCGCCGGGGTGACGCCCGTCGAGCTGGCGCAGCACGCCGACGTGCCGACGCTGCGGCGGCTCGTACCCGGGCTCGACGAGACCGCCGCCGCCGACCTCACCCGGTTCTTCGCCGACCCGCGTGTGCAGCGGATGCTCGACCAGAGCTGGGAGGCGCCGCCGCGACGGGAGGAGTTGCTGGCCGAGACGCTGGTGCGGCAACTCGCGGAGCGGCCCGACCTGGTCCGGATGATCCTGGCGACGCCGGAACTCGCCAACTCGCTGACCGCGCGGCCGCTGACCCTGCACCACCTGGCCAGCCACCAGCAGGCCATCGACGTATTGCAGGACGTGGTAGGCGAGATCCGGGAACGGGGGGCTGACGTCGTTGCATCGACGGAACCGCCGGCCCTGATGCCGACTCGATTGACAGGCGCTCACCTGGCGGTGAGCGAATCCTTTACGACTGATGGCGCGGAGGCCGCGCAGCCGGGTTTCGATCTAACGCGACTCGGTGACGCCGCGTATCGAAAGCAGTTCTTGGACCAGTTGTATGAGGAAGCCGCTGTCGCACAGTCGGAGCTCAACGCCCTGGGGCGGGATTTGGCAGAGTCATGCGGTGGTGGTGCCGAATATCGCCCGCGTCGTGAGCCCAAGGACCGTGGGCGGGCTGAGGACAAGATCAAGGGCTACGGCGGCGATGCGTCACAGCTGAAGGATCTCGCGGGCGGCTACGTCTCGTTTGGCAACCTCGACGAACTCTACGGCGGACTGGCACGTCTGAGGAACGACGGGCGATTGGATCTGGTGAAGTTCGAAGACCGCTTCCAGAGCCCACAGAAAAGTGAGCCATTTTCATCGTGACGGCGCAGGTCACGGGCGGTGTGGGAGGCCGGTGTCCAGGTAGGACGAGGCTCCCGGTAAGACAGCAATCGACCAAGATCAGATGCCCCAACCGGGAGCCTCGCTGTGCTGTCTTACCCTGCCGCGATTCCGTTGTCCACCCGCAGCCTGAACCACCTCGCCGCCCTCATCCGAACCCGCCGCCAGCAGCAACGGTCTCGGTGGCGACGCCTCGACCCCGGCCGGCAAGCCCTGCTCGCCCTGGCCCACCTGCGCAACGGCGACACCTACACCCGCCTGGCCGCCGGATTCGACATCGGCGTCACGACCGCCTGGCGTTATGTCCGCGAGGCCATCGACCTGCTCGCCGCGACCGCCGACGACCTGGCCACGGCCATGACCAGGATCCGTCTGCTCGCCTACGCAATCCTCGACGGCACCCTGATCCCGATCGACCGGGTCGCCAACCAGAAGCCGTACTACTCCGGAAAACACAAGCGTCACGGCGTGAACGTGCAGGTCATCGCCGACGCGGCCGGGCGTCTCGTCTGGGCCTCGGCCGCGCTGCCCGCCTCGACGCACGACCTGACCGCCGCCCGCACCCACGGCATCATCGACGCCCTGGCCAGCACCGACGTGATGACCTTCGCGGACAAGGGCTATCAAGGCGCCCCCGGCAGCGTGCGCACCCCGTTCAAGCGGCGCCGCTTCCGGCCGAAGCTGTCACGCCGGCAGAAGGCCGTCAACCGAGCGCACGCGAAGATCCGCGCCCGCGGCGAACGCGCGATCGCCACCCTCAAGACCTGGAAAATCCTGGTCAAGCTGCGCTGCTGCCCACGCCGAGCGACCGCGATCGTGCAGGCCATCCTCGTCCTGCACCGCGTCGAAGCCGACCGCCACGCAGGATGAAAATGGCTCAGTGGATACCGAGACGTACAGATGTTCCTTCGTGCCTCCAACGGGCACATCGCTGAGTTCCGGCTGCAACTGGCGCCACTCGACAGAGTGGCGACCTGGGAACACTCCCTCTTCGAAGTGCGGCGCGACCTCGAAGCGGTCGCTCGTGAGGAGGGACGTAGCGTGACGGTGACAGAGTCCGCCATTCGTCGGGCGGTGCTTCGGCGCCAGCGTGAGCTGTTCTGGGAGGCTCTTCAGACGGCGCTGCACAAGGAGCGTGAGTGATGGCTACAGTCGACGGCGTCGAACTTCCCGCTTATTTCGAGCACTACGACACGCCTGTGAAGCTGGTCGCCACACCGGATGGCGGCCACGCCGCTTGGAAGCTGGACCGCTCGACGGGGGGTTGGCGGCCGGCGGACGAGCTCGTCGACGACGTGATCGGTGGCGTGGGCGGCGAGATCTACGTGCGCTCGGCTGATGCCTTCGTGCAGCACGTCGAGCAGTTGCGCGGACGCTACCTGAGCGGAGAGGGGCCGGTCTTCGCGCTCTACGAGACGGTCCGGGCGATCGCGGCGCCCGCCGTCGCGGAGAGGCGACCGTTCACCGCGGAGGAAGCCGCGCTGATCAAGGGGATCCGGCGGCGGACCTTCGTGATGTTCGAGGAGCAGCTCCAGCAGGCCGGTGACCCGGCCGCCGACCCCACCATCGCCTCCTGACAACGGCCCGGAACGCCATGCCCTCCACCGACGGCCAGCCCGTGCCCTACCTGCCGCCCGCCGACGTGGCGGAGGCGCGACGCGTACAGGAGGAGTTGCGGTCCCGGGTGGACCTGGTCGGGCCCGGTCCTGCCGCGCCCGCGACGGTGGCCGGGCTGGACGTGGCGTACGCGCAGGACCGTGACCTGCTCGCAGCGGCCGTCACGGTCCTCGACGCGGCCACCCTCGACGTGGTGGACGAGGCGGTGTGCGTGGGGCGGCCCGCCTTCCCGTACGTGCCGGGACTGTTCGCGTTCCGCGAGATGCCGGCGTTGCTCGCCGCGCTGGACCGGCTCACCACCCGTCCGGAGCTGTTGGTCTGTGACGGCCACGGGCTGGCGCACCCGCGCCGGTTCGGGCTGGCCTGTCATCTGGGCCTGGTGACCGGGCTGCCCACGATCGGGGTGGGCAAGACGCCGCTCGTCGGCTCGTGGACGGGCCCCGGTCCCGAGCGTGGTGACAGCGCCGACCTGTGTGACGAGGGCGAGGTGGTCGGGCGGGTGCTGCGGACTCAGGACGGTGTCCGGCCGGTCTTCGTGAGCGTCGGGCACCGGATGGGGTTGGACGAAGCGGTGGAGCGGGTACTGGCACTGACGCCCCGGTACCGGCTGCCGGAGACCACCCGTACGGCCGACCGGCTGTGCCGGCGGGCGCTCGCCGATGCAGGCGCGTCGGGCGGTGACCTGGGCGGGCGGTGATCGCGTGGCGCTGCACACATGTGGCGTGCTCGATGCGCGGGTGCCTGGAGGGGCCGGTAGTAACCTGACCGGCGGATCCGGTCCGGACGCAACGGTGAGGTGGAGATGTCGGCAGGGCGGCACGCGGCGCGGTGGGCCATGGTCGGCGCGCTGCTGGGTGGCCTGATCGCCGTCCCGGCGTCACCGGCGTCGGCCCGGGACGACCGGGTGGGACTGCGCTCGGCGAAGAGCTTCACCGCCGGTGGTCCGCCCGGGACGGTGGCGGTCGAGGTGCGCAAGCGCACGGACGGCTGCGTGCAGTTGCGTACCGCGGTCGGGCTCCGGCTGGAGGGCCTGCGGGCGGACCAGGTCCGGGTGCAGGTGGCGTCCGGCGGCCGATGGGTGCCGGTGCAGGTCTCCGGGGACGGCGGCGCCGTCGCCACCGCCGCGGTGGCCCCGGTCGACCGGCCGCTGTGCAAGGGCAAGGGCGTCACCGTGCGTTACCGGGTGTCCTTCCTGGCCGGGGCCGTCGGCGGCCGGCTGGAACTGGCCGGTGAGGCGAGCGCCGCGAACGGCGACGTGCTCGGCCGCGCCGGCGGGTCGGCCCGGCTGGTGGGCGCGCCGACGCCGAGTCCCAGCCCGTCCCGTAAGCCCTCGCCGACGCCCAGCGCGAGCGAGACCACGCCGGCCGAGGCGACCGACACGTCGCCGGTGGCCGCCGCCGTCGCCCCGGCCACCGCCGCGGCCGACGACTCGTCGTTCGGAGGTTCCATGATCATGTGGTTCGGTATCGGGCTGGTGCTCGTCGGCGCCGCTCTCATCGTCCTGCTGCTGCGCCGCAACCGCGCCGACCGCAGCGGTGGCGGCGTGGACGCCGGCCTCCCGCCGGTCCCGCTGCCGCGCAGCACCACCACCTACCGCTCCGGCACGCCCGGGCCGGCCCCCACGGTGTACGGGGGCGCGACGCCGCCCCGCCCGGCCGGCAACGTGTACGGCGCGCCCGCGCCCGCCCCGACGCCGCCGGCCCCGCCTGCCGGGGACGCGACGAGCGTCTTGCCCCGCTTGCCGGACTGAGCCGGAACCCGACCCGGTCCCGGGGTTACCGTGACTGTGGGTGGTCATGCCGTGACCCGGTAGCCGCCACCTGCCCGGCCGGAGGACGGAACACCGGGGCCGAACGGGGCCCGGTGCCGGGGCCGCTCGGCCGATAAGATCGCGTGCGCCGATCGGCACCGCCGACCGGTGAGACCGCATACGTGGAAGGAGCCGCGCCGTGGCCCTGGACCCGCAGTTGCTCGACATCCTCGCCTGCCCGGACACGCACCACGCCCCGCTCGACTACGACGCGCAGGCGCAGACGCTCACCTGCACCGAGTGCGGTCGCATCTTCGAGGTCCGGGACGACGTCCCGGTGCTCCTGCTGGACGAGGCGCGCGGTGGACCCGCCGCCGACGACGCGCGGGGCGGGTCGTCGCGGTGATGGAGGGTACGGCCGGGGTCAGCGGCCACCGGCACGCCGACGAGGCCCTGCTGGACGACGCGGCGCAGCTCTCCGAGCGGGATCCGGGCGGCATGCTCCGGTTCACCGCGTCCGCGGGCGCCCAGGTGCGCGAGTCGGCGGCGCTGGCCGCCGAGGCGAACCTGTCGGTGCTCGCCGACGACGGGCGACCCCGCGCGGTGGTCATCGCCGGCATCGGCACCGCCGGGCGTACCGGTGACGTGCTGGCCACCGTCGCCGGGCCGCGCTGCCCGGTGCCGGTCATCCCGCACCGCAGCGCCGGCGTGCCGGGCTGGGTGGGCGCGGCGGACGTGGTCATCGCGGTGAGCGCGTCGGGCCGCAGCCCGGAAGCGCTGGGCGCGGCCGAGGCGGCGCACCGGCGCGGTGCCCGGCTGGTCGCGGTCGGCGCGCCCGACTCGCAGCTCCAGTCGGTGGCCGAGCGGGCCCGCGCGCCGTTCATCCCGGTGCCCCGGCGCGCGCCGGCCCGGGCCAGCCTCTGGGCGCTCACCGTGCCGGTTCTGCTGGCCGCCCGTACCCTCGGGCTCGTGAAGGTCAACGAGGCGGATCTGGCCGAGACGGCGGCCCGGCTGGACGCCGACGCCGATCGATGCCGGCCGACCGCCGAGTCCTTCGTCAACCCGGCGAAGTCGCTGGCGCTCGGCCTGTCCGGTTCGATCCCGATCGTGTGGGGTTCGTCCCCGCTGGCCACCGTGGCCGCCCGGCGGTTCGGTGACACGTTGTCCGCGAACGCCCGCTACCCGGTGGTCGCCGGTGCGCTGGGCGAGGCGGGCCGGGGCCGCGTCGGCCTGCTCGACGGCGTGTTCGGCGGTCTGGCCGAGGGCGAGCGGGACATCTTCGCCGACCCGGGCGACGACGAGCCCGACGGCACCCGGCTACGGCTGGTGCTGCTGCGCGACGGCGGGCTCAACGCCGACGACGACACCGACGAGCCGCTGGCGGTCGAGGAGCGCCGCGCGGACGCGGTGCAGACGCTCGCCGAGCGGCGCGGGGTGCGCTGCGACGTGGTGACCGCCGAGGGCGGCTCCGCGCTGGAGCGGCTCGCGTCGCTGGTGGCGGTCCCCGACTTCGCCTCGATCTACCTGGCCCTGGCGCACGGGCTGGACCCGATGGCGGTACCGGCAATCACGGAGATGAAGGAGCTGGCAAACCAGTGAGCACACGGGGCATCGAGCGAGGCGGGGAATGAGCGCAAACGGGGGCACGAAGGCGATCGTCGCCGCCCTGGCGGCGAACCTCGGCATCGCCGTCACCAAGTTCATTGCGTTCGCCCTCACCGGCTCGTCGTCGATGCTGGCCGAGTCGATCCACTCGGTGGCCGACTCGGGTAACCAGGGCCTGCTGCTGCTCGGCGGCCGGCGGGCCAAGCGGCAGGCCACGCCGCAGCACCCGTTCGGGTACGGCCGGGAGCGCTACATCTACGCCTTCATCGTGGCGATCGTGCTGTTCAGCATCGGTGGCCTGTTCGCGCTCTACGAGGCGTACCACAAGGCGTCCGACCCGCACGCGATCACGGAGTGGCAGTGGGTGCCGGTGGTGGTGCTGGTCGCGGCGATCGTGATGGAGGGCTTCTCCTTCCGTACCGCGATCAAGGAGTCGAACCTGGTCCGGGGCAAGCAGTCCTGGGTCCGGTTCATCCGTCGCGCCAAGGCGCCGGAGCTGCCGGTGGTGCTGCTGGAGGACTTCGGCGCCCTGGTCGGTCTGGTCTTCGCGTTGTTCGGCGTCGGCATGACGCTGATCACCGGAGACGGCATGTGGGACGCCGCGGGCACCGCGATGATCGGTGTGCTGCTGGTGATCATCGCGATCACGCTGGCGATCGAGACCAAGAGCCTGCTGCTCGGCGAGGGTGCCGAGCAGAGCGAGCTGGACAAGATCGAGCAGGCTGTGACCAGCGGTCCCGAGGTCGAGCGGATCATCCACATGAAGACGCTCTACCTCGGCCCCGAGGAGCTGATGGTGGCCGCGAAGATCGCGGTGCCGGCCTGGGAGACCGCCCAGGACCTGGCGCGTGACATCAACGCGGTCGAGGCGCGGATCCGCCGCGAGGTGCCCACCGCCCGGGTGATCTACCTGGAGCCGGACATCTACTCGCCCGCCGCCGAGCGGGCCGGCACCGGGCAGGCGGCGGACACCGCCGTCCCGGAGGCCGTGACCAGTGGTGGGACGCAGCCGGCCGACGAGGTGGCCGGGCGGCCCGGGAGCTGACCGATGGAGTTGTTGCAGGGCCGGATCCGTGACTACGCCTGGGGCTCGCGCACCGCGATCGCCGAGTTGCAGGGGCGGCCGGTGCCGAGCAACGGGCCGGAGGCGGAGCTGTGGCTGGGCGCCCACCCGGGCGCCCCGGCCACTGTGCAGCGCGACGGCCGACCGGTCAGCCTCACCGAACTGCTGGTGGCCGAGCCGGGCCACTGGCTGGGTGAGCGGCTGGTCGGCCGGTTCGGCACCCGGCTGCCGTTCCTGCTGAAGGTGCTGGCCGCCGACGCGCCGCTGAGCCTCCAGGCGCATCCGGACGCCGAGCAGGCCCGCGCCGGGCACGCCGCCGACGTGGGGCGGGTCAACTACGTCGACCCGTACCACAAGCCAGAGCTGCTGGTGGCGCTCTCGGAGTTCGACGCGCTGTGCGGCTTCCGCGATCCGGGGGAGTCGGCGGCGGCGATCGCCGCGTTCGGCGTACCCGCGCTGGAGCCTGTGGTGGCGGCGTTGCGCGACGGGCCGGCGGGGCTGCGGGAGGCGGTACGCCTGCTGTTGAGCTGGCCCCGGGCGGAGCGGGCGGGGCTGGTGGCGGCCGTGCTGGCGGCGGCGGAGGCCGGGCCGGCCTCGGCGGACGCCGAGCTGGTCCGCACGCTCGCGTCGGGCTATCCGGCCGACCCGGGCGTGGTGGTGGCGTTGCTGCTGCACCACGTCCGGCTGGCGCCCGGCGAGGGCATCTGGATGCCGGCCGGGAACCTGCACGCCTACCTGCGCGGCACCGGCGTCGAGATCATGGCGGCCAGTGACAACGTGCTGCGCGGCGGGCTGACCCCGAAACGGGTCGACGTGGACGAGCTGCTGCGGGTGCTCCGGTTCGAGGTGCTGACCCAGCCGGTGCTGCGGCCGGAGCAGGTGGAGCCGGGGGTGCTGACCTGGCCGGTGCCGGTGGAGGACTTCGCGCTGCACCGGGTCGAGGTGGCTGCCGGGTCACCGGGGGTGCGGCTGACGCTGCCCGGGCCGCGTGTGGTGCTCTGCCGGGCCGGGAAGCTGACAGTTGACGACGGCGTGGGCGTGGTGACGCTGGACGCGGGTCAGGCAGCGGTCGGTACGGCGGCCGGTGGCCCGCTGACGGTGGGCGGGGCGGGCGAGGCGTTCGTCGCCACTTGCGGCATGCACTGATCTGCGCAAGTCCGACTTTCCCGAAATGGCTTGACGGTCACGCTGCGTGGTGTGACTCTACGGGTACGCAGCGTTGTCGCGACGAAGGTCCGGTGACGTGCGGGGGAACCAAACCGGGGGGATGCGCGGGGCGGCCGGGCCGTGGGTGGAAAGTCCGCTCACGACCGACCGCCCCGTGCGCTGTCCGCCGACCGGCCGATTGCGCGGTCGGCCAACCGGGCACGGGTCGAGTGGCCCGCGAGCGTAAGGTGGAAGGCTGCGCACCACCATCGTTCGACAGGAGCTTCCATGACCAGCACCCTCCCGGCGGCCTCCAGCGGCGCGTCGTCGCAGGCCCGGCCGAGCACCCTCGCCGAGGGCGACTACAAGGTGGCGGATCTGTCGCTCGCCGCGTTCGGGCGCAAGGAGATCCGGCTCGCCGAGCACGAGATGCCCGGCCTGATGGCGATCCGGCGTGAGTTCGCCGAGGCCCAGCCGCTGGCCGGCGCCCGCATCACCGGTTCGCTGCACATGACCGTTCAGACCGCCGTCCTGATCGAGACCCTTGTCGCGCTCGGCGCGCAGGTCCGCTGGGCGTCCTGCAACATCTTCTCCACCCAGGACCACGCCGCCGCGGCGATCGTGGTCGGCCCCGAGGGCACCCCGGAGGCCCCGGCCGGCGTGCCGGTCTACGCCTGGAAGGGCGAGACGCTGCCGGAGTACTGGTGGTGCACCGAGCAGGTGCTGGCGTGGCCCGACGGGCAGGGCCCGAACATGATCCTGGACGACGGCGGCGACGCCACCCTGCTCGTCCACAAGGGCGCCGAGTTCGAGAAGGCCGGCGTCGTGCCGCCGGTCGAGTCCGCCGACTCCGAGGAGTACGCGGTCATCCTCGAACTGCTGCACCGCTCGCTGGCCGAGGACGGCCAGCGCTGGACCCGGATCGCCGCCGGCATCAAGGGCGTCACCGAGGAGACCACCACCGGTGTGCACCGGCTCTACGAGATGCACCGCGCCGGCACGCTGCTCTTCCCGGCCATCAACGTCAACGACTCGGTGACCAAGAGCAAGTTCGACAACAAGTACGGCTGCCGCCACTCGCTCATCGACGGCATCAACCGCGCCACCGACGTGCTGATCGGCGGCAAGATGGCTGTCGTCATGGGCTACGGCGACGTGGGCAAGGGCTGCGCCGAGTCGCTGCGCGGCCAGGGCGCCCGGGTCGTGGTGACCGAGGTCGACCCGATCTGCGCGCTCCAGGCGGCGATGGACGGCTACCAGGTCGCCACGCTCGACGACGTGGTGGAGCAGGCCGACATCTTCATCACCGCGACCGGCTGCTTCGACGTCATCACCAACGAGCACATGGCCCGGATGAAGCACCAGGCCATCGTGGGCAACATCGGCCACTTCGACAACGAGATCGACATGGCCGGCCTGGCCAAGCGCAGCGACGTGACCCGGGAGAACATCAAGCCGCAGGTCGACGTGTGGCGCTTCGACGACGGCCACGCCATCATCGTGCTCTCCGAGGGCCGCCTGCTGAACCTGGGCAACGCCACCGGCCACCCGAGCTTCGTGATGTCGAACTCGTTCGCCAACCAGACGATCGCCCAGATCGAGCTGTTCACCAAGACCGAGGAATACCCGATCGGCGTCTACGTGCTGCCCAAGCACCTGGACGAGAAGGTCGCCCGGCTGCACCTGGACGCGCTCGGCGCGAAGCTGACCACGCTGACCAAGGAGCAGGCCGCCTACCTGGGCGTCTCCCCGGAGGGCCCGTTCAAGTCGGACCACTACCGCTACTGAGTCCCACGCTTCCCGAAAGGACCGGGGTCGGCCGCCGCGCGGCCGCCCCGGTCCTTTTTCGCGTACGGGGGGAGTCCGGCGGATGTCGAACCAGGTGACGTTACCCGGATCGGCTTGACGTTTGCTGTGAACAGGAGCAAGGTATGGCTGCCCTAAGTTAACTGAGGCAAGCCTGACTACGGAGTATCCATGTTCGCCACGTACCTGATCGGCCTGCGCGAGGGCCTGGAAGCGACCCTCGTGGTCAGCATCCTCGTCGCCTTCCTGGTCAAGTCGCAGCGCCGGGACCGGCTGCCGCAGGTGTGGGTCGGCGTCGGCCTGGCCCTGGCGCTCTCCGTCGGCTTCGGCTCCCTGATCCAGTACACCTCCACCTCGCTGCTGCGCACCTCCGAGTCGCGCGAGCTGTTCGAGGCGGTCACCTCGGTCGCCGCCGTGGTCTTCGTGACCTGGATGATCTTCTGGATGCGCAGGGCCGCCCGCACCATCGCCGGTGAGCTGCGCGGCAAGCTCACCGACGCGCTCGCCGTCGGCTCCCTGGCGGTCGCCGGCATGGCGTTCCTCGCCGTGATCCGCGAGGGCCTGGAGACCGCGCTGATCTTCTACGCCGCCGCCGAGAGCGCGGCCGGCGGAACCGGGCCCGGCTCGCTGCTCGCCCTGGCCGGCGGCATCGCCACCGCCGTCGTGATCGGCTTCCTGCTCTACCGCAGCGCGGTACGGATCAACCTGAGCCGGTTCTTCACCTGGACCGGCGCGCTGCTCATCCTGGTCGCGGCCGGCATCCTCAAGTACGGCGTGCACGACTTCCAGGAGGCCGGCGTGCTGCCCGGCCTGAACGACCTGGCCTTCGACATCTCGGGCACGCTCGACCCGGGCTCCTGGTACGGCGCGCTGCTCGCCGGCATGTTCAACGTCACCGCCGCGCCGACGGTGCTGGAACTGGTCGCCTGGGTCGCGTACGCGGTGCCGGTGCTCGTCCTCTTCCTGCGCAAGCCGGCCAAGCCCGCGAAGCCGGTGCAGTCCGCCGAGCCGGTTCAGCCCGCCGAGCCGGCCGCCGACACGTCCGCCGACACGTCCGCCGAGACGTCCGCCGCGCCGGCCGACGCCGCCGTTCCGTCCCCCCGCTCCTGACCCGCCCGTTTCCGAGGAGACCCCGCACGATGCGTACCACTCGACTCGTCGCGCCCGCCGCCGCCGGGCTGCTCGCCGTCGCCGGCCTGACCGGCTGCGGGGGCGGTGACGACGCCGACGCCACGAACGGCGGGCCGATCGCCGTCAAGGCCACCGACACCGTCTGCGAGGTCGGCGACACCGAGATCGACGCCGGTCAGGTGACCTTCAAGGTGACGAACACCGGTTCCAAGGTCAACGAGTTCTACGTCTACGCGGCCGGTGACCGGGTGATGGGCGAGGTGGAGAACATCGCCCCCGGGCTCAGCCGCGAGCTGCGGGTCGAGCTGACCGCCGGCACGTACGAGACGGCCTGCAAGCCGGGGATGAGCGGCCGGGGCATCCGGGGCGCGCTGAAGGTCTCCGGAACCGCCGCGACAGTCGCCCCCGACGCCGCGCTGACCCAGGCCACCGAGAGCTACCAGCGGTACGTGCGCAGCCAGACCGCCGCGCTGCTGACGAAGACCGAGGAGTTCGTGGCGGCGGTCAAGGCGAACGACGTGGCCAAGGCCAAGGCGCTGTACCCGGTGGCCCGCACCTACTGGGAGCGGATCGAGCCGGTCGCGGAGAGCTTCGGCGACCTCGACCCGAAGATCGACGGCCGCGAGGAGGTGGTCGAGGAGGGCATGGAGTTCACCGGCTTCCACCGGATCGAGAAGGACCTCTGGACCACCGGGGACGTCAGCAAGGACGGCCCGATCGCCGACCGGCTCCTGGTCGACGTGAAGGCGATCGTCGCCAAGGCGGACGCCGAGAAGCTCACCCCGCTCCAGCTCGCCAACGGCGCCAAGGCGCTGCTCGACGAGGTCGCCAGCGGCAAGATCACCGGCGAGGAGGAGCGTTACTCGCACACCGACCTCTGGGACTTCAACGCCAACCTGGAGGGCTCGAAGGCGGCGATCGCGGCGCTGCGCCCGGCGCTGGAGCAGCGCGCGCCCGACCTGGTGAAGCAGCTCGACAGCGAGTTCGCGAACGTGGAGGCAACCCTCGGCAAGCACCGGGACGGCGACGGCTGGAAGCTGCACACCCAGCTCGGCAAGGCCGAGCTCAAGGAGCTGTCGGATGCGGTGAACGCGCTGGCCGAGCCGGTCAGCAAGGTCGCGGCGGCAGTCGCGCGATGACCGGCCCGGCCGGTGGTGACGCGACGAGCGAGCCGAACCGCGAGCGGACTGGTCGCGGCCTGTCCCGGCGCCGGGCGATGACCCTGGCCGGCGCCGGTGTGGCCGGCGTCGCCGGGGTGGCGGGCGGCGCGGGTGCGCTGCTCGCCGGCGGGAACGAGGCCTCAGCCACCGGCTCCGCCGCAGGGTCGGTGCCGTTCCTCGGCGAACACCAGGCCGGCATCACCACCCCGGCCCAGGACCGACTGCACTTCGTCGCGTTCGACGTGGTCACGAAGGACCGGGACCGGCTCGTCGCCATGCTCCAGGAGTGGACCGCCGCCGCGGCCCGGATGACCGCCGGCAAGGACGCCGGGGTGATCGGCGCCGTCGGCGGCATGCCCGAGGCTCCGCCGGACGACACCGGCGAGGCGCTCGGACTGCCCCCGTCGCAGCTCACCCTCACTGTGGGCTTCGGGCCGACGCTGTTCCGCGACGCGCAGGGCCGGGACCGCTTCGGCATCGCCGCCCGCCGCCCGGCAGCCCTCGTCGACCTGCCGCACTTCGCCGGGGACGCGCTCAGGCCGGAGCTGTCCGGCGGCGACCTCTGCGTCCAGGCCTGCGCCAACGATCCGCAGGTGGCGGTGCACGCCATCCGTAACCTGGCCCGGATCGGCATGGGCGTGGTGAGCGTCCGCTGGTCGCAGCTCGGCTTCGGGCGTACCTCGTCGACGTCGCGGGACCAGGCCACGCCGCGCAACCTGTTCGGCTTCAAGGACGGCACCGCCAACCTCAAGGCCGAGGACGCGGGCCTGCTCCGCGACCAGCTCTGGGTGCAGCCCGATGACGGCCCGGAGTGGATGACGGGTGGCTCCTACCTGGTCACCCGGAAGATCCGGATGCTGATCGAGACGTGGGACCGCAGCCCGCTGGCCGAGCAGGAGATGATCGTCGGGCGGACCAAGGGCAGCGGCGCGCCGCTGGGCCTCCGGGACGAGTTCGACGAACCGGACTTCGCCGCGAAGGGCGACGACGGGGAGCCGCTCATCGCCGACACCGCACATGTACGGCTCGCCCACCCGGACGCGAACAACGGCGCCCGCCTGCTGCGCCGCGGCTACAACTTCGTGGACGGCTCGGACGGGCTGGGCCGGCTCGACGCCGGTCTGTTCTTCATCGCCTACCAGCGGGATCCGCGCCGGCAGTTCGTGCCGATCCAGACCCGGCTGGCCCGCAACGACGCGATGAACGAGTACCTGCGGCACGTCTCCAGCGGCCTGTTCGCCTGCCCGCCCGGCGTACGCGACGCCGCCGACTGGTGGGGGCGAGGGCTGTTCGGCTGAGCCCGGCTCAGCGGCGTACCGGATCGGGGGCGGCCTCCGGCGCCGCGGACCGCAACCGGCCGACGGCCGGCGCGGCGGGACGCAGGGTGGCCGGCGCGACGGCGTGCGGCACCGCGGCCGGGGGCGGGACCAGCTCCGGCCAGAGCGTGGCGGTGACCGCCCGGGCGCGGCCCAGCCGGAGCGCGGCCCGGCGCCCCCGCTCGGCCAGCAGGGCGGACAGGTAGACCCAGTCCGGCGCGGACCACGGCGGAGGCGGCGAGGTGACCGCCGCGGCCTCCACCCACAACGCCTGGCCCAGCCGGGAACGGTCCGGCTCGGCGAGCTGAGGCAGCCGGTCCAGATACTGCCGGACGGCCAGCGCCAGCCCGTCGTCGAACCGGGTCAGGTCGAGCGTGGTCGCCCAGGCCAGCAGCGGCGGCGGAGCCGGCGGCAGCGGCCGCCACAGCGGCGCGCCTCGACTGTGCACCACGAGCGTGCCGGCGACCAGGTCACCCAGCCGGCGGCCGCGCGGGTCGGTGAGCATCACCGTGACGCTCGCCGCCCAGCTCAGCAGCGGCAGCACCAGCCCGGGCCACTCCACCGCGACGCCCACGAGCGCCCGGGTCAGCGACTGGCCCACCCCCACCGGGCCGCCGTCGGCCCGCACCACCCGCAGCCCCACGGCCAGCTTGCCCACCGTCCGGCCACCGGCGAAGCGCTCCATCACCACCGGATAGCCGAGCAGGACCAGCACCAGCAGCACGACCTGGAGCGCGCCGGCCAGCGCGGCGTCGAGGAGGTCGCCCAGCAGGGCGAGCGCCACCATGGCCAGCACTGCGCCGAGCAGCAGGAACAGCACGAGCTGGATCACGGCGTCGATCAGCAGGGCGAGCACCCGGGAGCCCAGCCGGGCCACCCGGACGTCCAGCTCCACCGCCTCGCCGCTGACCAGACCGGCATCGGCCCAACTGGGCGGTGGGGGAGGTTGCGCGCGCACCCCGACAGTGAACACCATGGACGCCGAACGGGGGAGGGTGAGTGGATCTCGACGCGTACGTGGCCGAGCACGGCGCCGAATGGCGGCGGCTGGAACACCTGACCGGCCGGCGTCGCCTCGACGCGGCCGAGGTCGACGAACTGGTGGCGCTCTACCAGCGCAGCGCCACACACCTCTCCGCGCTGCGCGCCCGGGCACCCGAGCCGACGCTGGTGAACCGCCTGTCCCACCTGGTCCTCGCCGCCCGGGCCCGGGTCACCGGCCGCCCCCGGCTGTCCTGGGCGGCGGTGGGCCGGTTCCTGGCCGCCGACCTGCCCGCCGCCCTCTACCGGGCCTGGCCGTGGTGGTGCGGCGTGGCCACGGCGTTCAGCGCCCTGAGCGCCTTCCTCATCTGGTTCGTCGCCGGTAACCCGGACACCGCCGCCGCGTTCGTCGGCCCCGAGGCGGCCCGGCAGCTCGTGGACTCCGGTTTCGCCGGCTACTACACCGAGTTCGCCGCGCCCACGTTCGCGTTCCACCTGTGGACGCACAACGCCTGGCTGGCCGCCCAGTGCCTGGCCGCCGGCGTCCTCGTGGTGCCGGTGCTCTGGCTGCTGTGGCAGAACGCGCTGAACATCGGCGTGGTCGGCGGCGTGATGATCTCCTACGGCCGGGCGGACGTCTTCTTCGGCATGATCACCCCGCACGGGCTGCTGGAGCTGACCGGCATCTTCGTCGCCGCCGGGGTCGGACTGCGGACCGCCTGGGCCTGGATCGCTCCGCCCGCGCACCTCGGGCGCGGCCGCGCGGTCGCCGAGGCGGGACGGCTCGCCGTCGTGGTCGCCGCCGGCCTGGTCGGCCTCTTCGCGGTCTCCGCGCTGATCGAGGCGTTCGTGACCCCGGCGCCGGTGCCGATCCCGCTGCGGGTGGCCGCCGGCGCCGCGGTGTGGCTGGCCTTCCTGGCGTACGCGCTGGTGCTCGGCCGGCGCGCGGTCAGAGCTGGCCGAGAGACTTGAGCCGCAGATAGGTGTCGGCGACGGCCGGGGCCAGCCGGTGCCCCGGTACGTCCACCACAGTCACGCCGTAGCGCGACAGGGCGGCGCGTACCCGGTCCCGTTCGGCCAGCGCCCGCCACGCCGATGCGGCCGCGTACGGGTCGTCCGGGCCGGCCGGGGTGGCAGTGGCGAGCCGGTTCAGCACCGGGTCGCCGGCCGCGGCCAGCACCACCCGGTGCCGGGTCGCCAGCCGGGGCAGCACCGGCAGCAGCCCGTCGCCGATCGCGCCCGCCTCCAGCGCGGTGAACAGCACCACCAGGCTGCGCTGCCGCTCCCGGCGCAGCACCTCGGCGGCGATCAGCTCGAAGTCGGTCTCGGCCAGCGCGGGCTGCAACGGCGCCACCGCGTCGACCAGCCGGGCGAGCAGCGCCGGACGGCCGCTGCCGGTCACCCGGGCCCGGATCTCCGTGTCCGCCGCCAGCAGGTCCACCCGGTCACCGGCCCGGGCGGCGAGCGCGGTGAGCAGCAGCGCCGCGTCGATGGCGGTGTCCAGCCGCGGCTCGTCGCCGAGGCGTACCGCCGACGTGCGGCCGGTGTCCAGGACGCAGACCAGCCGCCGGTCGCGCTCCGGGCGCCAGGTGCGCACCAGCACGTCGGCGCGGCGGGCGCTGCCCCGCCAGTCGATCGAGCGGACGTCGTCGCCCACCGCGTACTCGCGCAGCGTGTCGAACTCGGTGCCGTGACCGCGCCCCCGGGTCACCTGCACGCCGTCGATGACCCGCAGCCGGGCCAGCTTCTCGGGCAGGTGCCGGCGGGAGTCGAAGCGTGGCAGCACCCGCAGCGTCCACTGTGGCGTGGCGGGTTGCCCGGCGCGCTGCCGGGCGCCCAGGCGCATCGGCCCGAGCGAGCGTACGGTCAGCGCCACCGCCGGCCGGTCGCCGCGCCGGGTCGGGGTGAGCCGGACCGGCAGCGTGGCGGTGCCACCGGGCGGCACGGTGAGCAGGCGGTCCGGCGGCACGTCCGGGCGCGCCCCGGCCGACGGCACCCAGGCGTCGCGTACCTGGGCGTGGAGCGTGCGGTCGGTGGGGTTGGCCAGGTGCAGCGTGACGGTGGCGGTGCCGCCGAGGCGGACCGTCCGCTCCCCGGACCGGGTCACCGTGAGCGCGTCCGGCGGGACCGCCATCGCCCGGTCGAGCAGCACCAGCAGCAGCACCGTCGCGGTCAGCACGGCGACGCCGAGGAACGGCGCCGGCCAGGCCGGCAGGGTCAGCGCGCCCGCGCCGAGCAGCAGACCCGCCCGCCAGGTCATCGCGGCGTCGGCACGGTGGCCAGCACCGAGTCCAGCACGGCGTCCACAGTCACGCCCTCCAGCTCCGCCTCCGGACGCGGGCGCAGCCGGTGCCGCAGCGTGGGCCGGGCGACCGCCTTGACGTCGTCCGGGGTGACGTGGTCGCGGCCGGCCAGCCAGGACCACGCCTTGGCGGCGTTGAGCAGCGCGGTGGCGCCCCGGGGGGACGCGCCCAGCTCCAGCGCCGGAGCGGACCGGGTGCCCCGGCACAGGTCCACGATGTAGCCGAGCACCGGCTCGGCCACGTGCACCATCCGCACCTCGGCCCGGGCGGCGGCCAGGTCCGACGCGTCGGCCACCGGGCGTACGCCCGCGGCACGCAGGTCGCGCGGGTCGAAGCCGGCGTGGTGCGCCCGCAGCACGCCCAGCTCCTCCTCGCGCTCCGGCAGCGGCACAGTCAGCTTGAGCAGGAAACGGTCGAGCTGCGCCTCGGGCAGCGGGTAGGTGCCCTCGTACTCGACCGGGTTCTGGGTGGCCGCGACGATGAACGGGTCGGGCAGCGGGCGGCGCTCGCCCTCGACGGAGACCTGCCGCTCCTCCATCACCTCCAGCAGCGCCGACTGCGTCTTGGGCGGGGTGCGGTTGATCTCGTCGGCGAGCAGCAGGTTGGTGAAGACCGGCCCCTCCCGGAACGTGAACGCGGCGGTGCGCTGGTCGAAGATCAGCGAGCCGGTGACGTCGCCCGGCATCAGGTCGGGGGTGAACTGAACCCGCTTGGCGTCCAGGTCGAGCGCGGCCGCCAGCGTCCGCACCAGCAGCGTCTTGGCCACTCCCGGTACGCCCTCCAGCAGCACGTGCCCCCGGCAGAGCAGGGCGATCACCAGGCCGGTCACCACGGCGTCCTGCCCGACGACGGCCTTGGCGACCTCGGCGCGCAGCCGGTGCAGGGCGGCGCGGGCGCCGGACGGGGCGGTGGTCGTGACGGGTCCGGTCACCGGGTGTCTCCTTCGCTGGGATGCGGGGCCAGGGTACGGGTCAGGACGTCCAGTTCGCGGGCCAGCTCCAGCAGCTCGCGGTCCTTCTCCGGGGCGGGGCCGTAGAGCAGGTCGGCCACCCGTTCCGGGTCGGCGCCGGCGCGCTCGGCGACCCGGGCGGCCACCTCGTCGTCGGGCGTGCCCGGGGGCAGGTTGAGCCGGGTCGTCAGCCGGTCCAGCGCGGCGTCGCGCAGCGTCGCGGCGACGGTGTCCCGGGCGCCCGCCCGGCGGTAGAGCCGCGCCCGGCCGCGTACCGTCTCGGCGGACCGGACGGTCACCGGCAGCGGCTCCGACACCGGCGGCCCGAGCCGGCGGGCCCGCCAGAGCACCACGAGCAGGCCGGCCAGGGCGAGCTGCACCAGGAGGGCCCAGAACCACTGCGGGAAGGCGCCCCAGAGCGGGTTCTCCCGCGGCGGGTCGGCGCGGTCGGGCGGGTCGGGCCGTTCCGACCTGCCGCTGCCGGCCGGGGCGGGCTCCTCGGTGAACGGCTCCGGGGACCAGCTCGGACCGGTCGGGGCCGACGCCGGCTCGGGCAGGTCGAGCCAGACCAGCGGGCGGTCGCCGCCGAGCAGGCCGGTGGCGAGGGCCTCGTTGCCCCACTCGCCGATCCGGTCGTTGCGGAACGGGTCGCTGGCGCCGGCCAGCACCACCTCGACCCGGCCGGGGACGCGCAGCAGCGCGCCGCCGTAGCAGTGGTCCACCTCGGCCGGCCCGGCGTACCGCTGGAGGTCGATCGCGGCCGTGCCGGCCCGGACCGCCTCGGGCAGCGGGCAGGGCGTGCCGTCGGCGTCCGGCGGCACCGCGCGGGCGGCCCAGCGCCCGCCGGCCGGTTCGACAGGGGTGTCCAACTCGGCGAGCACCCGCCGGGACGGCTCGACGAGCACCAGCCGGCTGCCGGGCGGCAGGGTGGTCAGCCCGTCGAGCAGGTCCGGGTGCACCAGGCCGGGCGCGGGCACGAACAGCGTGCTCGGCCCGGCCCCGGCGGTACGCAGCGCCGCCGCCAGATCCGTCTCCCGGCGTACCGGCACGCCCTGCGTCCGCAGCGCCTCGGCGAGCAGGCTGGCGCCGTCGTCGTCGGTGGCGACCGGGGACAGGAAACCGGGCTCGTCGGCGTCGGGCCGGTCGACCGCGCGCAGCACGAGCGTGGTCACGATCAACAGCACTGCGAGCCCGAGCGGGACGATCAACCGGTACGGACGCCGGCGTGGCGCCGCCGTCACGGTCTCCGGTACGACTGTGGCCGTCACCGCGGCTCCTCCCCGGTCAGGTCGCGGCTCAGGTCGGTGGCGAGTTCACGCATCCGCCGGTCGTGCGCGGCGGTCGCGGGACGCTGGGCGTACCAGAGGTCGGAGAAGATCGCCCCGGCCGCGTGCAGCGTCGGCCGGACCTGCGGCCGGTTACGGGCCGCCGCCTCGGTCAGCTCGACGACGGTGAGCCCGGGGCGGGGTTCCACCACCTGCCGGACGACCAGCAGCCGGACCATCTCGCGCAGGCGCTCCCGGACCGCCTCGGCGTACCGGCCCTCGGCCGCCAGCCGGTCGGCCGGCCCGAGCCCGCCTGCCGGCACGGGTTCCGGGGTCCGGGGCGCGGGCAGGCGTACCGGCGGCGGATCGGTGCGCTTCCGGCTGCGCCGCCGGAACCGGGGCAGGCGGAACCGGGGCAGGCGGAACCGGGGCAGCCGTGGACGCCGCCACCGGGGGAGACTGAACCGGGGCAGCCGGCGGGGCACCCAGGCCGGGAAGAAGTACCAGCCCAGCGCCGCCAGCAGCGCGACCGCCAGCAGGATCAGCGCGACCAGCGGCAGCGGCACCACGTCACCGAGGGCCGCGACCGTCTCGGTCCACCACCGGCTCACCGGTGCGCCGCCAGCAGGACCGGCTCGGGCACGTCGGCCGGCGCGCGGGAGAGCCGGATGTCCAGCCCTTCGGTGCGGATCCGGGTCTCCAGGTGCAGCACCGCGTCCAGGCAGGCGAGCGCCGGGTACGCCAGCGCGTTCACAGCGGTGAAGGCGGCGATCGTCACCGGCAGCGCCCAGGCCGAGACGTCGAACAGGCCCAGCATGGTGAGGCCCTGGTAGAGACCCAGCCCGATGCCGAGCCGGATCAGCCACCAGCCCAGGTAGCCCAGCAGCCGTATCGCGGCGGCCCGCGCGCTGACCCGGCCGGCCAGGCGTAGCGCCCGCCAGGGCACCAGGTGCGCGGGCACCCCGTCCAGCACCAGGACCGGTACCACCAGGCCGAGCAGCGCGTACGCCGGGAACCAGCCCGGCCCGGTCAGCCCGGCGGCGGTGACGGTCAGCCCGACCAGGACGGCGGCCGGCAGTGCCGCGCCGAGCCGGGCGCCGCGCAGCAGCTCCGACGGTGCGGGACGGCGCCCCAGAAGCGCCGCGCCGGCGCCGCGAGCCGCAGGGGCGCCGAGCAGCGCGACGATCGCGGCCTCGGTGCCCGCGCCGGCCGCCAGCAGCAGCCAGTACGCGGGGAGGGAGTCGCCGAACTCCGCCGGCCACCAGAACGGCGGTTCGGTCCCGGCGAGCATCCGCAGCGGGTGGAGCACCGCCTGTTCGGCGAGGGCCAGCAGCAGGGCGAGCGGGACGAGCACCCGGGCCTGGTCGCGCAGCAGCAGCACGGCCGCGTCGAGCAGCTCGCCGACGGTCAGCGGACGGCGCGGCAGCACCGCGGTCGGGCCGGCGTCGGGCACGCGTACTCCTGGGCGGGGCGAGCGGAGGTGGCGGGCGGGGCGACGCCCGGGGGATCATGGTTGCACGGCGGGTCCGCATCCGGTGGACCCGTCCGCCCCGGCGCGCCACGCTGGGCGGCCACGCCGACTTGCTGTGGTGCGCGGGGCCGCTCGGCGCTACGGTCTCGTGGAGACGCCGAACACTCCAGACGAACGGGGATGGAACGATAAACCCCATGAGAGCCCGGGTACTCGTGGTCGACGACGACCCCGCCCTCGCCGAGATGCTCGGCATCGTGCTGCGCAGCGAGGGCTTCGTGCCGTCCTTCGTCGCGGACGGCGAACGGGCGCTGGCCGCGTTCCGCGACAACCGACCCGACATCGTCCTGCTCGACCTGATGCTGCCGGGCATGAGCGGCATCGACGTGGCCCGCGCCATCCGGGGCGAGTCCGGCGTGCCGATCGTGATGCTGACCGCCAAGAGCGACACAGTCGACGTGGTGCTCGGGCTGGAGTCCGGCGCCGACGACTACGTGGTCAAGCCGTTCAAGCCCAAGGAGCTGGTGGCTCGGATGCGGGCCCGGCTGCGCCGCGGCGAGGACGTGGCGCCGGAGATGCTGACCATCGGCCCGCCCGGCAACCAGATCACCATCGACGTGCCGGCCCACACGGTCAGCCGCGACGGCGAGGAGGTGAAGCTGACGCCGCTGGAGTTCGACCTGCTGGTCGCGCTCGCCCGCAAGCCGCGTCAGGTCTTCACCCGCGAGGTGCTGCTGGAGCAGGTCTGGGGCTACCGCCACGCGGCGGACACCCGCCTGGTCAACGTGCACGTCCAGCGGCTGCGCGCCAAGATCGAGCCGGATCCGGAGCGACCCGAAATCATCCTCACCGTGCGGGGCGTGGGCTACAAGGCGGGTACCGGATAGCCTGGTCAGCACTGTGGTGACCACCCCGCTGCCCGACCCGCCGACCGCCGCGCCCCGCCGGCTCCACGCCGTGCGGGCGATCTGGCTCGCCCTGACCGGCCGGGTCGCCCGGCTGGTGGCCGCGGTGCACCAGGCGTGGCGGCGGTCGCTCCAGGTCCGTGTGGTCACCATCACGCTGGTGGCGTCGAGCCTGCTGGTGGGCGGTTTCGCCTATCTGATCGCCGACAAGATCACGAGCATCCTGCTGGAGAACGCCGAGACCGACGTGCGGCTGCGGTTGAGCAACGGCAGCGAGTACGCGGCCAAGCAGTTCAACCTCTACAGCCAGCCGCAGGAGGCGCAGCTCCAGAACACCATCGACGGCACCGTCAACTACCTGGCCGGCGGAGACCCCACCCAGACCAGCGGCGTGGTGGTGGCGATCACCGCCGACAACTTCGCCGAGTTCATCGAGCCGCGTACGACGCCCGACGTGCCGGTGGGCGCGGTGATCGGCGACGAGCTGCGGGCCACAGTCGCCTCCGGCAAGGTCGCACACCAGATCCGTACCGGCTCGCTCGGCGGCGAGCGGACGAAATACCTGGTCTACGGCTCCCCGGTGCCCACCAAGTTCGGGCAGGTCGAGCTCTACTACCTCGTACCCCTGGCGCGGCAGGACGCGACGGCGGCCGACGCCCGCGCCACGGTGGTCGCCACCGGCGTCGCGCTGGTGCTGCTGCTCGGCCTGCTGGCCGCCCTTGTCACCCGCCTGGTGGTGACGCCGGTACGGGTGGCCGCGCGCACCGCGCAGCGGCTCTCCGCCGGCCTGCTCGACCAGCGCATGGTGGTCTCCGGCGAGGACGACCTCGCCCTGCTGGCCGCCTCGTTCAACCAGATGGCGACGAACCTGCAACGGCAGATCCTCCGGCTGGAGGAGATGTCCCGGCTGCAACGCCGGTTCACCTCAGACGTCTCGCACGAGCTGCGGACACCGCTGACGACGGTACGGATGGCAGCCGACCTGATCTTCGCCGAGCGCGACGAGTTCGACCCGGCGGTGGCCCGCAGCGCCGAGCTGCTCCAGGCCGAGCTGGACCGGTTCGAGGAACTGCTCACCGACCTGCTGGAGATCAGCCGGTTCGACGCCGGCTTCGCGGTGCTGGACAGCGAGCCGACCGACCTGGTGCCGGTGGTGCACCGGGTGACCGAGCGGCTGGCCGGGCTGGCCGAGCGGGTCGGGGTGACCATCGAGCTGGACCTGCCGGACACTCCGGTGATCGCCGAGGTCGACCCGCGCCGCGTCGAGCGGGTGCTGCGCAACCTGGTCGGCAACGCGGTCGAGCACGGCGAGGCCAAGCCGGTACGGATCACCCTGGGCCAGGATCAGAGCGCGGTGGCGATCACCGTGCGGGACCACGGGGTCGGCCTCAAGCCGGGGGAGGAGAAGCTGGTGTTCAACCGCTTCTGGCGGGCCGACCCGTCGCGCGCCCGGCAGACCGGCGGCACCGGGCTGGGCCTGTCGATCAGCCTGGAGGACGCCCGCCTGCACGGCGGCTGGCTGGAGGCGTGGGGCGCGCCGGGGCAGGGCGCGCAGTTCCGGCTCACCCTGCCGGCCCGGGCCGGGGACCGGCTCACCACCTCCCCGCTGCGGCTGGTGCCGGCCGACGCCACGGTGCCGTTCGGCGGCCCCCGCGACGGCGGGCTGCCCGCCGTCGGGCCCGGCGGCGGCGTCGCGGCGCTGACCCCCGGACCGGCCGGCGGGGGCGACCACGCGGAGGCGCGGCCGTGAACCGCCGCGTCCTGGCCCTGCTGCTGACCGGCGCGCTGCTGCCGGCCGCGCTCGCCGGATGCGGCATCCCGGACCAGACGGACGTGCAGGTGGACGGCTCGGTGCCGGCCGCCGAGTCCGGGGCGCTCAACGGCAGCCCGGCCCGGCCGCCCGAGCCGGCCGACAGCAGCGAGCCGGTGCCCTTCATCGAGAACTACCTGCGGGCCGCCGCGGCAGGGGAGCGCGACCAGGCGTACGCCCGGGCCCGGAAGTTCCTCGCCGCGGAGGCCCGCGACCTGCTTCCCGGCAAGCCGCAGACCAGCGAGGTCGAACTGACAGTGGTGCGGCTGCGGGAGAAGCCGGAGAGCACGCCGCCCAACAACCAGGGCACCAGCACCGTGACGCTCAAGGTGCAGCAGGTGGGCGTGCTGCGCGCCGACGGCACGCTCGGCCCGCCGGTGGCGAGCGAGACGCAGTACGCCTTCGAGCTGCGCCGGGCCGAGCAGGCCGGTACCGGCCTGCTGATCACCGAGCTGCCGAACGTGCTGCTGGCCAGCGACTCGGCGATGCGCGAGTACTACCGTCCCCGCACCGTCTACTTCTGGAACACCGACCTGACCCGGCTGGTGCCGGACCAGCGCTACCTGCCCTCGTCGGCGCCGACCGAGCGCCGGATCACCGAGGTGATGAAGTGGCTGGCCGACCGCCCGTCGGACTGGCTGGCCCCCGGCGTGACCGGGCTGCCCGACGGCACCCAGCTGATCAACAATGCGACCGGCGCCGACGGCCACTGGGAGATAAACCTGAACATGCCGGGCGCCAACGAGCAGCGGCTGACCCGGCTCGGCACCCAGCTGGCATGGTCGCTGTCGGACCTCGACGGCCAGGTCGACCTGAAGATCCAGAACCAGAAGCGGCTCACCGTCGACCTGCGGCGGGAGCGCGTCTCGACAGCCGCCTATCCACGCGGCGGCGATCCGATGCGGTTCGCCGTCTACGACGGCGCCGTCCGCCCCCTGGCGTTCGGCAACGAGTCGCGTGCCGCCGTTCCGCTGCCGCCCGCGGAGAACCGCAACGTGGTCTCCGCGTCGCTCGCCCGCGCCGACGACCAGGTGCTCGCCGCGCTCGTGGTGACCGGGTCGGACAACCGCAGGCGGCTCAAGGTGGGCACCGGTCCGGAACCGGTCGCGATGCTCAGCCCCGGCGACCGTACGTTCCGGGCGATGAGCCGTCCCACCTGGCTGCGGTCGCTGAACAAGGCCCGCCCGGCCGGTCTGGTGGCGGCGGACGGCCGGCTCTACCGGTTCGACGGCGCAGGCCGGATGAGCGAGATCCCGCTGTCCGTTCCCGGGCCGGTGACGGCTGTGGCCGGTTCCCTCGACGGCCACCGGATCGCGCTGGCCTCCGGCGGCGCGGTCTTCGTCGCCGCGGTGAGCGTCGACGGTGGCGTGGTCAGCCTCGGACAGCCCCGCCGGGTGACCACGCTGCTCACCGGCGTGACGGTGGTGGACTGGGTGGCGGAGAACGAGCTGGCGCTCGCCGGCAACGAGGCGGACCGGCGTTCGGCGATCCACCAGCTCAGCGTCGACGGTGCCTGGGAGACCCCGCTGGCGGTGGAGATCGGCGCCCCGGTGACCCAGCTCGCCGGGTATCCGGGCGGCGGCGACCGCGGCCTGGCCGCGTTCTCGTTCATGTTCGAGACGGACGGCGCGGCCTGGCGGAACAACCCGTTCGACTACGTGAAGCGGGAGCAGGTGCTCGACGTCCCGTCGGGCAGCCGGGCGACCAACCCGACCGCGCCGTTCTTCCTCTACTGAGCCGTCCGTGCGTGACCTGGGCGGGCTCTGGTCGGACCTGACCGACCTGGTGCTGCCAGCCGGGTGCGCGGGCTGCGGCGCGGGATCGGTACGGCTGCGGCACGGCTTCTGCCCCGGCTGCGTGCGGGAGCTGGAGTCGCTGCGTCCCGCACCTGCCCGGCCCGATCCGGCTCCGCCCGGCCTGCCGCCCTGCGTCGCGCTCGGCCCGTACGGCGGCGCGCTGCGCGAGGGTCTGCTGGCGTACAAGGAACGGGGCCGGCACGGGCTGGCCCGGCCGTTGGGCGCGCTGCTCGCCGAGGTGGTCGCGGTGGCGGCAGGGCAACCCGGCCCGGTCACGCTCGTGGCGGTGCCCGACACCGCTCGCGCCGCCCGGGCCCGCTACGGCGACCACCTCGACCGGCTCGTCCGGCCGGCGGCGGCCCGGTTACGCGCGGCCGGCTGGCCGGTACGCGTGCTGCGCCCGCTGCGGGCGCTGCCCCGGACCGACTCGGTGGCGCTGGACAGCGCCGGGCGGGCCGCCGCGGCCGAGGAGGCGTTCCGGTTGCGCCGCCCGCCGGCCGGCCACCGGCCGGGGGAGACGGTCGTGCTGCTCGACGACATCGTCACCACCGGCGCCACGCTGGCGGCGGTGAGCCGGATGTTGCACCGCGCGGGAATGACGCCAAAGGCCGCGGCCGTGCTCGCCGCAACGCAAAAGCGGCACCGTCGGTGACGCTTCGTGTATCCGTTTCACCCCATGGTGTATGAGCTGTTAAATTTCGCGACCGCCTTCGGCAACCAGGGGTGACGGTTGGCCGTACAGGAGTTAGCGTTTCGGTGTCGGGGGTAGTGAGGGTCAAACCTTCCCCCGGCACTGGAAGGAGGCGTAGCCGAACAACACCGGTCGACGCCGAGCGGGGCCCTCCCGGGTGCGTCGACCGGATGATCCGGACCGAACGACCGTCCGAACAAGGGAGGTCACGTGGACATCGTGGTCAAGGGCCGTAACGTCGAAGTGCCGGACCATTACCGGGTGCACGTAGCCGAGAAGCTCGCGAAGATCGAACGCTACGACCAGAAGCTCATTCGCGTGGACGTCGAGTTGTTCCACGAGCGCAATCCACGCCAGGCGGACACCTGCCAGCGGGTGGAGATCACGTGCGTGACGCGCGGCCCGGTGATCCGGGCCGAGGCCTGCACGAACGACTTCTACAGCGCGCTCGACGCCGCCATCGCCAAGCTGGACACGCGATTCCGCCGCGCGGCGGACCGTCGCCGGGTACACCGCGGACGGCATGCGCCGATCTCCGTGGCCGCCGCGACCGCCGGCCTGCCGGTTGCCGACCTCGACGGGCCCGGACTGGCGGCGCTCGACGGCCACGGCACCGCCACAGCGGTCGCGGAACGCCCCGACGAGAGCGGCCACACCGAACCCGACGACCAGCCGTGGCACATCGCCCGGGCGAAGGTCCACCCCGCCGAACCGATGACCGTCGACGACGCGCTGTTCCAGATGGAACTGGTCGGCCACGACTTCTACCTGTTCCAGGACAAGGAGTCCGGCCGCCCGAGCGTGGTCTACCGGCGGCACGCGTACGACTACGGGATCATCCAGCTCGACACGTGACCCCTTGACCGGTGAGTACGGGCCCCCGCGCGGGGGCCCGTACTCAGTTCTCGTCGGTGGCCAGCCGGCCGTAGACCACCGAGTCGACACGGGCGCCGTCCGGGCCGGGCAGCCGGCCGCGCAACAGCCCTTCCCGCCGGAAGCCGGCCCGTTCCAGCACCCGCTGCGAGGCGACGTTGTCCGGCCGCGTGCCGGCCCACAGCCGGGCCACCCCGATGCCGAACGCCCACCCCGCGACCAGCCGGACCGTCCGGGCCGCCAGCCCGCGCCCGCGCGCCTCGGGCAGCAGGCTGTAGCCGATCATGGCCTGCCCGGTGGCCGGCTCGTCGTAGAACAGCGCGCAGCCGCCGACGACAGCGCCGGTGACCGCGTCGACGATCGCCAGGTCGGCGGCCTCTCCGGCGAGCCAGCGGCTCGCCGCCAGCCGGCAACGGCGCGCGAGCGCCGCCCGCTCCGGCGCCACCGGCGGCACCCGGTTCGCCACCACCTCCGGCAGCGAGTGCAGCCGGTACAGCGCGTCCGTGTCCGCCGGCTCCACCGGGCGCAGCGTCACCACGCCGTCGGTGAGCCGGCCGTCCGGCAGGTCCGGCAGGTCCGGCAGCAACCGGGCGAGCGGCCCGGGCGGGTCGTCGGCCAGCCGCACCCAGGCGATCAGATCCTGGCGTACGCCGTCGCCGTCCGCGCCCGCCGCCCGGCGTACGCCCTCGTGCCGGTAACCGCAGGCGAGCGCGATGCGCTGGCTCGCCACGTTCTCCGTGCGGGTGAGCAACTCCAACCGGGCCGCCCCGGCGGCGAACGCACGTTCGGTCAGCAGCCGGGTGGCGGCGGTGGCCACGCCCCGGCCGCGCGCCGCCGCTCCCACCCAGTAACCGATCTCGTACGTCTCCCGCTCCGCGCTGAGCCGGGTCAGCCCGATGCTGCCGAGCAGCCGGTCGCTCGCCGGGTCGGCGATCGTGTACGCCGCACCGCCCGCCGCCCACGCCGCGGGCGCGCCCTCGGTGACCCACCAGCGGGCGGCGTCGGAGTCGTACGGGCCGGGCAGCAGGGGCATGAACCGGCGGATCTCCGGATCGGCGCACCCGGCCACCATCTCGGGCACGTCCGCGAGGTGGCACGGCCGCAGCCGTACGCCGTACCCCTCGATCGTCTCCGGCGTCACGCCAGGTCGCCCGGGAGCAGGCCGCCGATCCACACGTCCTGCCGCTCGCCGCGGTGCTGGACGCCGCCGCGCAGCGTGCCCTCGACGGTGAACCCGGCCTTCTCGGCGGCCCGCCGCGAGGCGGTGTTGCCCACGTTCGCCCGCCACTCGATCCGGGCCAGGCCGAGCGTGGTGAAACCCCAGGCGCACACCGCGGCGAGCGCGGCCGGCAGGTAGCCCCGGCCGCGGGCGTGCGGCGCGGTCATGTAGCCCACGTCGGCCACCAGCGGGTCGTTCGGCAGCAGGCGCAGGTGGATCGACGCGACGTAGCGGTCGTCCGGGTCGGCCACGGCGAACGTCACTGCCGTTCCCCGCGCCCAGGCCGGGCGCACCAGGTCGCGCAGGAAGCCCTCGGCGTGCTCCGGCCGGTACGGGTGCGGCACCGTGGTCCAGCGGATCGTCTGCTCGTCCTGGCAGGTGCGGGTCACCGCGGCCAGGTCGCGTTCCTCCAGCGCGCGCAGCCGCAGTTCGGTGTCGCCTGCGGTGGCGAACAGGACCGGCTGCGGCCGGCCGAAGACCGCCGCGCGGCGGGCCTGGAGCGTGTCCGGGCCGTAGGGGACCGGGTCGCCGGCGGCGGCGACCTCCCCGGGGAGCAGCGAGCCGATCCAGCCCTCGGGCCGGCCGCCGGGGCTGGGGTCGGCAAGCCGCAGCTCACCCTCGATCCGGAAGCCGGCGCGCAGCGCGACCAGCCGGGAGGCGTGGTTGCCGATCTCGGCCTGCCAGGTGAGCCGGCGCAGCTTGAGCGCGTCGAACGCCCAGCGGGCGAGCGCGCGGGTGGCGCGGACCGCGACGCCCCGGCCCCGGGCCCACGGCGCGGTCCAGTAGCCCACCTCGGCCGACTCCCGCGCGCGGTCGACGGAGACCAGGCCGAAGGAGGCGAGCAGCTCACCGGTGCCGGCGTCGCAGACCGCGAAGAGTGCACCGGTGCTCTCGGCCCAGGCGGTGGCGCTGATCGTGGTGACGTACTCGCTCGCGTGCTCCGGCAGGTACGGGCGAGGTACGGTGGTCCAGCGCTGGATGTCCGGATCCTGGCAGGCACGGTGCACCGCGTCGGCGTCCTCCGCGCGCCACGGGCGCAGCAGCAGGCCGTCCTCGATGATCTCCACAGGCTCCATTCGAGCCATCGTGCCGGATCGTTCGCGCACGGCGTAACCCGATTAGCGGCCGGTGGCGCACGGTCGCGGCGTTATGTCGGGTTCCGGAGCCCGGACCGCCGCCACCAGTGACCATCGTCGCGTCGGAGCGCCTACGATGGTTCGAGACCGTCTAGGGGAGCGTTGATCCGTGTCGATTCTGGAAAAGTTCCTTCGCGCCGGCGAGGGCCGCATGGTGCGTCGGCTGAAGGCCATCGCTGCCGCCGTCAACTCGATCGAGGACGACTACGTCAACCTCAGCGACGACGAGCTGCGCGCCATGACCGACCAGTTCAAGGAGCGGCTCGAGGATGGCGAGACCCTCGACGACCTGCTGCCCGAGGCGTTCGCGGTGTGCCGGGAAGCCGCCTCGCGGGTGCTCGGCCAGCGCCCCTACGACGTCCAGGTGATGGGTGGCGCGGCGCTGCACTTCGGCAACATCGCCGAGATGAAGACGGGTGAGGGCAAGACGCTCACCTCGGTCATGCCGGTCTACCTGAACGCGCTCGCCGGCAAGGGCGTGCACGTGATCACGGTGAACGACTACCTGGCTGAGCGCGACGCCGCCTGGATGGGCCGCGTCCACGAGTTCCTCGGCCTGCAGGTCGGCGTGGTGCTGCCCAACCGGCCCGCCAGCGAGCACCGCGCGGCCTACGAGTGCGACATCACCTACGGCACCAACAACGAGTTCGGCTTCGACTACCTGCGCGACAACATGGCCTGGTCGAAGGACGAGCTGGTCCAGCGCGGCCACTTCTTCGCCGTGGTCGACGAGGTCGACTCGATCCTGATCGACGAGGCGCGTACCCCGCTGATCATCTCCGGTCCGGCCGAGCACTCCGCCCGGTGGTACCAGGAGTTCGCCGCCGTGGTGGCCCGGCTCCAGCCCGGCACCGACGGCGAGGGCGACTACGAGGTCGACTACGCCAAGCGCACCATCGCGATCACCGAGCGCGGCGTGGCCAAGGTGGAGGACCGCCTGGGCATCGACAACCTGTACGAGTCGGTGAACACCCCGCTGGTCGGCTACCTGAACAACGCGATCAAGGCCAAGGAGCTCTACAAGCGCGACAAGGACTACATCGTCAACGACGGTGAGGTCCTGATCGTCGACGAGTTCACCGGCCGCATCCTGCACGGCCGCCGCTACAACGAGGGCATGCACCAGGCGATCGAGGCCAAGGAGGGGGTGGAGATCAAGCAGGAGAACCAGACGCTCGCCACCATCACCCTCCAGAACTACTTCCGCCTCTACGAGAAGCTCTCCGGCATGACCGGTACCGCCCAGACCGAGGCGGGCGAGTTCAACAAGGTCTACAAGGTCGGCGTCGTGACCATCCCGACGCACCGGCCGATGGTCCGGCTCGACCGGCCCGACGTCATCTACAAGACCGAGAAGGCCAAGTTCAACGCCGTCGTCGAGGACATCGCCGAGCGGCACGTGCAGGGCCAGCCGGTGCTGGTCGGCACCGTCTCGGTGGAGAACTCCGAGATCCTGTCGCACATGCTGCGCCGCCGCGGCATCCCGCACTCGGTGCTGAACGCGAAGTTCCACGCCAAGGAGGCGGAGATCGTCGCGCAGGCCGGGCGCAAGGGCGCGGTCACCGTCGCCACCAACATGGCCGGCCGCGGTACGGACATCCTGCTCGGCGGCAACCCCGAGTTCCTCGCCGCGAACGAGCTGCGCCAGCGCGGGCTCGACCCGGTCGAGCAGCCGGAGGAGTACGCCAAGGCGATGGAGGAGATCCTCCCGACCTGGAAGCAGGCGTGCGACGTCGAGGCGGAGGAGGTCGCCGCCGCCGGTGGGCTCTACGTGCTGGGCACCGAGCGGCACGAGTCCCGCCGGATCGACAACCAGCTGCGCGGTCGCGCCGGCCGGCAGGGTGACCCGGGCGAGTCCCGCTTCTACCTGTCGCTCCAGGACGAGCTGATGAAGCGCTTCCGGGCCGGCGCGGTCGAGGCCGTGATGGACCGCTTCAACATCCCGGAGGACGTGCCCATCGAGTCGAAGATGGTCACCCGCCAGATCAGGAGCGCCCAGGCCCAGATCGAGGGCCAGAACGCCGAGATCCGCAAGAACGTCCTCAAGTACGACGAGGTGCTGAACAAGCAGCGCCAGGTGATCTACGCCGAGCGCCTCCGGGTGCTCAACGGCGAGGACCTGTCCGACCAGGTCCGCAACATGATCGACGACGTGGTGACCGCGTACGTGGTCGGCGCGACGAGCGACGGCTACGCCGAGGACTGGGACCTCGACCAGCTCTGGTCGAGCCTGAAGCAGCTCTACCCGGTGGGGATCACCGTCGAGGAACTGGAGGAGGAGGTCGGTTCCCGCTCGGGCATCGACCAGGACTTCCTGCTCGCCCGCCTGAAGGAGGACGCGCACGCCGCGTACGACAGGCGTGAGGAGAGCCTCGGCGAGGAGGCGGTGCGCCAGCTTGAGCGCATGGTCCTGCTCCAGGTGATCGACCGTAAGTGGCGCGAGCACCTCTACGAGATGGACTACCTCCAGGAGGGCATCAGCCTGCGGGCGTACGCCCAGCGCGACCCGGTCATCGAGTACCAGCGCGAGGGCTTCGACATGTTCGCCTCCATGATGGACGGCATCAAGGAGGAGACTGTCGGCTTCCTCTACAACCTGGACGTCCAGGTCGAGGAGGCGGAGCCGGAGGCCGAGGAGGTGCAGCTGCTGGAGAAGCCGGTGGAGATCCGGGCCAAGGGTCTCAACCGCGCGCCGCAGCAGCAGGGCCTGCAATACTCCGCGCCCGCCGTGGACGGCGAGGCCGGCCGGGGTGCCCCGGTGATCGAGCGGCCCGAGCAGCAGGCGCCGGCGCTCGGCATCGGCCAGCAGTCCTCGGAGCGCCCGGCCGCCACCACGCCGCGCCGTGCTCCGGCCGGGGCGAGCGGCCAGGCTGTGGCCGCGAGCACCGCCCGGCGGGCCGCGCCGGGCCAGGTCGACGGCGGCGAGGGCCCGTCCCGTAACGCGCCCTGCCCGTGTGGCTCGGGCCGCAAGTACAAGCGCTGCCACGGCTCGCCCAACGGCGGCAACTGACCCCGAACACCCACGACGGGCCCCGGCCACCAAGGCCGGGGCCCGTCGCCGTCCTCCCGTCCTCCCTCCCGCCCTCACTCGCGCCCTCCCTCGGTCGATCTTGCAGTTGCGGCCCCTGTTGTGACCGATTCATGCCGGAATCGGGGGTACGAAAGTGCAAGATCGCGGGGGTTTGGTGGGGTGGGGTGGGCTGGAGATCCTCGTTCGCCTGGTTGTTGCGGCGAGCCTCCCGTTGGGCGAGATTGGCGTTCTGCTTGGTGGGAGCGGTGGAGATCTTGGTAGGAAAGTGCCCCTATGAGGGCCGTTTGGTACCAAGATCACGCCGGCCCGGGTGCCGGGTGCCGGGCGTGCGCACACCGATCGGCGCGGGTGGCCGCGGCGCGTCGGGCCAGGTCGGGGAGGCGATGGCCGGGCTCAAAGGACGTCCAGGACCTGGCACAGCCAGGTGCCTCGACGGCGTTCCAGGCGTATCGCCACCGCCCAGCTCGCGCCCCCGGCGCCCGCGAACACGGCGGTGGCCTCGACCGCACCCGCGCGCGGCTCGCACACCCGCAGGCGCCGCAGCAGCAGCGCCGGCCGGGCGGTACGGCGGCGGACCGGTGTCACCCGGCGGGCCGCGCGGGTCAGCTCGGCTGCCACCGGGCCGGCCGACTCGGGCAGGCAGAGCGGCCGGAGCTGACCGGGCGGCCGGAAGCCGTTGACGATCTCCAGGAAGGTGCGCACGAACAGGTGCGCGGCTCGCGCTCCCTCGGGTGTGGCGGAGGCGAGGGCTGACGCCTGCGCCCCGGACCAGCGGGGCCAGGCGGTCGCCGGGTCCGGTGCTCGACCGGCGGGGCGTGCGGCGGCACGGCGGCGTGGGTCGGCCAGGTCGAGCGTGAGCTGACCGACGGGACTCCAGAGCGGTTCCTCGTCGGTGCACGGCGGGTCGAGCGGCGGGGCGGGCCGGAGACGGACCGGCGGGCGGGGTGCGCGGGGACGGCGGGTGTCGACCATCTCGAATCCTTGCGTTTGCCTTCGTTTGCCTCCGACAGACTCTCATCTTCCCGGACGCGGACGATCGCCGTCAATGGCTCACGGTCCCCGGGTGGTCACTCCTCGTCGCGCTCGCCGAGCGGGTTGCCGCGTACCCATTCGGCGGTCTCGGCGTACTTGCGCTCGATGTATTCCTCCAGCCGGGCGCGCTCGACCCGCCACTGGCCCCGGCCACCGATCTTGATCGCGGGCAGTTCGCCGCTGCGGACCATGTGGTAGACCTGCGAGTCCGACACGTTCAGCTCGGCGGCGACGTCGGACAGCAGCAGGAACCTCGACTCCACGGTGTGACTCCCGGGGTTGGTTGTGTTTGCTTCAGTTTGCCATCACCAGGTGACATCGCCGCGCGCCCGTTCGGGAGACACACCGGCGGGAGACTTCACCCGCGCGGGTGCCGGGTGTATGACGGTCTCGGCGTACGGCATGATCGGCGCCCGGAGTCGGCGTCCGCCGACGATCGGCCTGAGTGTGGGAGTGACCGGTGACCGACGAGCTTGTCCGGGTGTACCTGCCGGCGACCGTTCCCATGCTCGCCCGGCTGCGCGAGGAGGGGCTGAGCGCCGAGGCGGCGCACGCCGTGACCCCGGAGCTGCGCGAGTGGTACGCCGAGGGCGACGAGGAGGAACTGGAGTACGTGGCCTTTACCCGGGCCGCCCAGGACGCGTTGCTCCTGCTCCGGCACGACCCCGCCGCCCCCCGGCGACGGGTGGTGGTCTCGGCCGACCTGCCGGCCCGTGCTGTCGGCCGGGTCGGCGGCGAGCTGGGATCGAGCGTGGTCCGGCCGGTCGGACCGGTACCCGTGAAGTCGGTCGCCGCGCTGCACGTGGACGGCGCGGACGCGGTCGAGGACGTGGCCGCCGCCGTCGACGTGGTGGTGGAGGCCCAGGCCGGTGACCCGGACGCCCAGTTCACAGTCGACGGCGCCGAGGACCACGAACTGGAGTGGTACGACGTGACCGAGCTGGACCTGCTCCTGCGCGAAGCGGGCTGACGGCGCGCGGTTCAGGCCGCGGGCTCGTCCTCGTCGTCGTTCACCGGGCGCGGCCCGAGCGTGCGCCCGAAGACGATGAGCGTGGTCAGCGCGCCCACGAAGAGCACCCAGATCCCGTTGTCCACCCGCGAGGTGCCCAGCGCGGTCTGCGCCACCTCGTCGGCCTCGCTGAGCGCCGCGGCCAGGTCGAGCAGCCCACGGCCGCCGATCCGGATGATCACCTCGGTGAGCAGCAGGAGCAGGCCCGCGCCCGCCCCGGCGACCAGGTAGGCCGGCCAGCGCAGCGGCGACGCGGCGCCGTCGCGGCGCTCCGCCCGGCGCCGGGACCAGGTGAGATAGAGGTACGCGGCCAGGCCGGCGAGCAGCCCGGCGAGCAGCGACTCGGTACGCGAGACCCACTTCGCGGCGTCGAGCACCGACTGCTGGGTCTCCCCGGCGCCGAACAGGTCGGAGAGCGGATCGCGGGCGCGGCTGAACAGCACCACGAAGATCTGCGCGGTGAGCGTGGCGAGGGTGATCGCCCCCACCACCCGGGCCTGGCGCGCACCGGCCATCGCCCCGCCGATGATCGCTGCCGCCGCCGCGGTTCCGGCGATGGTGTTCGTGGTGGCGTTGTCCGCGTACGTCAGGTTGATCGCCACCGCGGTGACGAGCCCGACCAGGAGGCCGGTGCCGACGGCGGCCAGGAAGCGCAGCGTGGCGCGGCCCAGCCGGTTGGTCGCGAGCAGGGCCACCGTGGCGCCGGTGACCAGCGCCGCGGTGATGACGCCTGGTAGCGCGTACGCGGAGAGGCTGATCGCGGTGACGCCGGCCGCCGTGGAGTGGATCGCCTCACGGGTGGACCAGAGCATGGCGGCCAGCCACCCGACCGAGATCAGGGCGAGCACGATCGCGCCCGGCGCGAACTCCGGTCGCCCACCGGTGACAGTGCCCTCGTCCGCGTGCCCGGCTGCTTCCTCGCCGGAGGGCGTCTCGACGGCGGTCCCGTCGCCCGTGGTGGGCTCGACGGCCTCGGGCTGATCCGTCTCCGCGGCCGTGGAGCTGCCGGGCTGGTTGCTCATCGTCTTCCCTTCGACGGTCGCCGGATCTTCCCGCGCCGGGCGGGGCAGGTCACCGGTCATCCAGCGTACGCGGCGTGCCGCCGCTCCCCGGGCGGGCCGTGTGCCGTCCGCGCCTTGATCGACTGCAGTACGCCGATGTGGTGGCATCCCGAGGGCTCGGATGCCGCCGTCCCCCCGAGGTGGAGTCGATCAATCAGTCCGCGCGGGTGCCGACGAATCGTCGATGAACGGGGTTGCGATCCGATGTTTCGTCGGATGTGGGTGGGTTGAGCCGACGGTCCCGAGATGATCCGGCTGTCCGGTGTGGCGGGGAGGCGCGGCCGGCGGGGGCGTCTCGTGACAGAATCGGGCCAGGTCCCGCCGCCGCTGACCCCGCGGTGTCCGGCGTCCGGCCGCCGGCCGGCGCCAGCGGGTCCGGTTTCGCCGTCGCCGTCGAGATCGCCAGGAGCCTGTGATGGACGCCGTGTTCTCCGTACCCGAGCCGCTCAACGAGCCGGTGCACACCTACGAGCCCGGCAGTGCCGACCGGGAACGGCTCCAGCGGCGGCTGGCCGAACTGGCCGCCGAGCGGATCGAGCTGCCGATGACGATCGCGGGCGAGCGCCGGATGGCCGGCGGCGCCTCGATCGACGTGGTGCAGCCGCACAAGCACGCGCACGTCCTCGGCGTCACCGGGCACGCCACCCACGACGACGCCCGCGCCGCGGTCCGGGCCGCCAAGGACGCCGCTCCGATGTGGCGGGCGCTGCCGTTCGAGGAGCGGGCCGCGATCTTCCTGCGCGCCGCCGACCTGCTCGCCGGCCCCTGGCGGGACACGCTCAACGCGGCCACCATGCTCGGCCAGTCCAAGACCGCCGTCCAGGCCGAGATCGACGCGGCGTGCGAGCTGATCGACTTCCTCCGGTTCAACGTGCACTTCGCCCGGCGGCTCCTGGCCGAGCAGCCGCTGTCCTCGCCCGGGGTCTGGAACCGCCTCGACCACCGGCCGCTGGAGGGGTTCGTCTACGCGATCACCCCGTTCAACTTCACCGCGATCGCCGGCAACCTGCCGTCCGCGCCGGCCATGCTCGGCAACACTGTGGTCTGGAAGCCGTCCCCGACGCAGCAGTTCGCGGCGCACTTCACCATGCGCCTGTTCGAGGCCGCCGGCCTGCCGCCCGGTGTGATCAACATGGTCACCGGGCGCGGCGAGGAGGTCTCCGAGGTGGCGCTGGCCGACCCGGACCTCGCAGGTATCCACTTCACCGGCTCGACCAAGGTGTTCCAGCACCTGTGGAAGACCGTCGGCGACAACATCGCCCGCTACCGGGGCTACCCCCGGCTGGTCGGCGAGACCGGCGGCAAGGACTTCGTCGTCGCGCACCCCAGCGCCGACGTGGACGCGCTGCACACCGCGCTGATCCGGGGCGCCTACGAGTACCAGGGCCAGAAGTGCTCGGCCGCCTCGCGGGCGTACGTCCCGCGGTCGATCTGGGAGGGCGGGCTGCGCGACCGGCTCGCCGCCACCGCCGACTCGCTGACCTACGGCGACGTGACCGACTTCAGCAACTTCGGCGGCGCGGTGATCGACGACAAGGCGTTCGGCCGGCACACCGCCGCGCTGGAGCTGATCAAGGGCGACGACTCCTGCCGCATCCTGGCCGGCGGCACCGCCGACGACTCGGTCGGCTACTTCGTCCGGCCGACGCTGTTCGAGTGCTCCGACGCCGCGCACGAGACGTTCACCACCGAGTACTTCGGGCCGATCCTCGGCGTGCACGTCTTCGACGACGCCCGCTTCGACGACGTGGTCACCCAGGCCGAGTCGATCGCGCCGTACGCGCTGACCGGGTCGATCTTCGCGACCGACCGCCGGGTGGTGGACCAGGTGGCGGAGAAGATGCGGTACGCCGCCGGCAACTTCTACATCAACGACAAGCCGACCGGCGCGGTGGTCGGGCAGCAGCCGTTCGGCGGCGCCCGGGCCAGCGGCACCAACGACAAGGCGGGCTCCTGGCACAACCTGGTCCGCTGGATGTCGCCGCGGACGATCAAGGAGACGTTCGTCCCGCCGACCGATCACGTCTACCCGCACATGGGCTGAGGCGCTCCGAGAGGGCCCGTCCCGGCCGGGGCGGGCCCTCTTCCTCATCCGACAGTGCACATCGGACCCGTCATCGGGTGCCGAAATGAGCAAATCCTGGACGCCAGAGCCGACAAAGTGGCAGCTTAGAGGGCATGGCGGAATCCGGAGTCAACCCGACGGCAGCAGCTCTGCTCGGTCTGCTGCACGACGGCCCGATGACTGGCGGCCAGTTGATGGCCGCCGCTGAGCGCCGGCTGGCGCCGTACTGGTCGATGACCCGCAGTCAGGTCTACCGGGAGCTGCCGGTCCTGGCCGAGAAGGGTCTGGTGCGTCTCGGCAAGCCCGGGCCGCGGATGAGCCAGCCGTACGCGCTGACGGCGGCCGGGAAACGGACATTCTCCCGCTGGCTGGCGGAGAATCCCGGCAAGGACACCATCCGTAACCCGATAGCGCTACGGATCGCGTTCGGTGACCTGCACTCGTCGAGCCAGCTCAAGAACCTGTACGCGACGGCGAACGAGTACCACACCGAGGCGCTGGCGGCGGTGCGGGAGCAGGTCAAGAACGCCAAGAAGGAAGGCGACAGCTACGACGCCAGCGCGCTGGAGTTCGCCGTCGCCTACCACAAGGCGGCGCTGTCCTGGCTGAAGACCGCGCCCGTCGGCTGACCACCTGCGTCGACCAGGCAGTAGTCTTGTCTGTCGTGACCGCTGCCGATTACGCCGAACAGCTCAAGGACCTCGACGCCACGCTGCGCAACATCGAGGCTGTGCTCGACCTCGACAAGCTGCGCGAGCAGAAGGCCCGGCTGGAGCAGGAGGCCTCCGCCCCCGACCTCTGGGACGACCAGGCCAAGGCGCAGCAGGTGACGTCGCAGCTGTCGTACGTCAACGGCGAGATCACCAAGCTCGGTGACCTGCGCTCCCGGCTCGACGACGCCGGGGTGCTGCTGGAACTCGCCCAGGCCGAGGACGACCCGGGCGCGCTGACCGAGGTCGAGTCGGAGATCACCGGGCTGACCAAGGCCATCCAGGAGATGGAGGTCCGGACGCTGCTCTCCGGCGAGTACGACTCGCGGGAGGCGCTCGTCGCGATCCGGGCCGGCGCCGGTGGCGTGGACGCCGCCGACTTCGCCGAGATGCTGCTGCGGATGTACCTGCGCTGGGCCGAGCGGCACGGCTACCCGACCGAGGTCTACGAGACCTCGTACGCCGAGGAGGCGGGCCTGAAGTCGGCCACCTTCACGGTGAAGGTGCCCTACGCCTACGGCACGCTCAGCGTGGAGTCCGGCACGCACCGGCTGGTGCGGATCAGCCCGTTCGACAACCAGGGCCGCCGGCAGACCAGCTTCGCCGGGGTCGAGGTGCTGCCGGTCACCGAGCAGACCGACCACATCGACATCCCGGAGAACGAGGTCCGGGTGGACGTCTACCGGTCGTCCGGGCCGGGTGGGCAGAGCGTCAACACCACCGACTCGGCGGTGCGGCTGACCCACATCCCCACCGGCATCGTGGTGACCTGCCAGAACGAGAAGTCCCAGCTCCAGAACAAGGCGTCCGCGATGCGGGTGCTCCAGGCCCGGCTGCTGGAGCGCAAGCGGCAGGAGGAGGAGGAGAAGCTGGCCGGCCTGAAGACCGGCAGCACCAGCTCCTGGGGCGACCAGATGCGCTCGTACGTCCTGCACCCGTATCAGATGGTGAAGGATCTGCGTACCGAGCAGGAGACGGGCAATCCGTCCTCGGTCTTCGACGGTGACCTGGACAGCTTCATCGAGGCGGGAATCCGCTGGCGGAAGCAGCAGCAGCTCAGCGCTGACAGTGCGTGATCACGGTTGGACGCAGCGCGTCATCGATCTCGGTCTGACCGGGTAAATCGATGACGCGCACCGCTTCGGCGGGGCGTGGGGCTTGGCTCTGCGGTTACACCGCGTAGACTACCGACCCGTGATTCAGCTTGAGCAAGTGACGAAGACGTACCCGAAGGCGTCCCGGCCTTCGCTCGACAACGTGTCCGTCTCGATCGAGAAGGGCGAGTTCGTCTTCTTCATCGGTCCATCCGGCTCCGGCAAGTCCACCATCATCAAGTTGCTGCTGCACGAGGTCACGCCCAACAAGGGCCGGGTCGTCGTCAACGGCAAGGACGTCACGTCGATGCGTTCCTGGAAGCGACCCCACTTCCGGCGTTCCATCGGCTGCGTCTTCCAGGACTTCCGGTTGCTGCCGAACCGCACCGCGTACGAGAACGTGGCGTTCGCGCTGGAGGTGATCGGTAAGACGAAGGCGGTCGCCCGCCGGGTCGTGCCGGAGGTGCTGGAGCTGGTCGGTCTCGGCGGCAAGGAGCACCGCTACCCGCACGAGCTGTCCGGTGGTGAGCAGCAGCGTGTCGCGGTGGCCCGGGCGTTCGTCAACCGGCCGCTGATCCTGCTGGCCGACGAGCCGACCGGAAACCTGGACCCGGACACCTCGATCGAGATCATGCGCCTGCTGGACCGGATCAACCGCACCGGTACGACCGTCGTGATGGTCACGCACGACTCCAACATCGTGAACCAGATGCGGCGCCGGGTCATCGAGATCGAGAGCGGCCGCATCGTGCGCGACCAGGCCCGGGGCGTCTACGGCTGAGCCGGCCGACGTTCCGTAGACCCTGACGACGAAACCTCACGCCGGAGAGCCGGAGGATATCCCGATGCGGATGAAGTACGTCCTGTCCGAAGTACTGGTCGGGCTGTGGCGCAACGTCACCATGACCATCGCCATGATCATCACAATGGCGGTGTCGCTGTTCATGCTGGGCGGCAGCGGCCTTCTCTACCAGAAGGTCGGCGACATGAAGGACCTCTACTACGAGAACGTCGAGGTCTCGATCTTCCTGAAGACCGATGCCACCAAGGAACAGGTCGACGCGCTGGGCCAGCAGCTCGGCCAGGACCCGCTGGTCAAGGACTCGACGTACGTCAACAAGGAGCAGGCGTACGAGCGCTTCCAGCAGATGTACGCCGACGCCCCGGACCTGGTCAGCGCCGTCAAGCCGGACCAGCTTCCCGAGTCGTACCGGGTGAAGCTGAACGACCCGGAGCAGTACAAGGCGATCTACGACAAGTACAAGGCCACCGAGGGCATCGACACGATCGTCGACCAGAGCAAGCTGCTCGACAAGGTCTTCGGCGTGCTCAGCGGGTTCCAGAACGGCGCCCTCGCGATCGCCACCGTGATGGCCATCGCCGCCCTGCTGCTCGTCGCGAACACCATCCAGGTCGCCGCGTACAGCAAGCGGCGTGAGGTGGCGGTCATGAAGCTCGTCGGCGCGTCGAACTGGTTCATCCAGGCGCCGTTCGTGCTGGAGGCGGTGGTGGCCGGTCTGTTCGGCTCCATCCTGGGCCTGCTCGCGTTGGTCGGGGTGAAGTTGCTGTCGGCCGGCAGTTCGATGGCGGCCCTGGAGGGCCTCATCACCCCGATCTCCTGGTCCGAGATCTTCCTGACCTTCCCGCTGATGGCCGCCGTCGGTGGCGTGGTCAGCGCGGTCACCGCCTGGGTCACGCTGCGCTTCTACCTGCGGGTCTAGTCACCTCGTACGGCTCACCGAGGGCCCTCCCGCGCCGGAATAAACGGCGCGGGAGGGCCCTTGTGGTTCCGGTAGCATGATCTCCGCTCGCCGGCCGGTGGCCGGTGAGTCGATCAGGAAGGGGGTGGCGCCGATGCCACGGGAAAAGGGTCGCAAGGTGGTCGCCTCCAACAAGAAGGCGCGCCACGACTACGCCATCCTCGACACGTACGAGGCGGGCATGGCGCTCACCGGCACCGAGGTCAAGTCGCTGCGGGCCGGGCGGGCGTCGCTCGTGGACGCGTTCGCCCAGGAGCGTGACGGCGAGATCTACCTGCACGCCATGCACATCCCGGAGTACGCCCAGGGCACCTGGACGAATCATGAGCCCCGGCGTACCCGGAAGCTGCTGCTGAACCGGCTGGAGATCGACCGGCTGCTGGGCAAGCTCAAGGAGAGCGGCCTGACGCTGGTGCCGTTGCAGGTCTACTTCTCCGACGGCTGGGCCAAGGTGGAGATCGGCCTGGCGCGGGGTAAGAAGTCGTACGACAAGCGCCAGGACCTCGCCAAGCGGGACGCCGACCGGGAGATCGCCCGGGCGGTGGGCCGGCGCGGCAAGGGCATGGGTGAGTGATACGTCCGGTTCGTCCGGTAGCCCGCGTCGAGCGGGCCTCGGGATGAAACCGGTTGCGCCAGGCGTTAGGCTTGGTGTGCTGCCGACAGGGGCAGCGCTTCGAGGGGGTGACTGGTTTCGACTTCGTACGCAGCGACAGGGGAAGCGAGCCGAGGAAGCCGACGTCGTCTCGAGAATCGGTCGTCGGAAACCAATAAGCGCCAAGAACAATCGCGCTGACTTCGCTCTCGCCGCCTGAGGCGAGTAGCAAGTCTGTCGGCCTGGGAGCGCCTTCGACCCAGTTAGCCGGCATCAGCTAGAAGGCTGGCCAATCGGACCCGGTCGCGGGGTCCGTGCGGCGAGATCAATCAGCGACTGGGCCCGTCACACCAACTTGCTCGCGTGAGCGGTGGGGCCGAGTAGAGGCATAGCGAGCTGCGCTCGGAGAAGCCCTGACAAACCGGCGAAGGACCCGGGTTCGATTCCCGGCACCTCCACCACACGGCCTGTGCGCCCCGGTCCACCCGGACCGGGGCGCACAGTCGTCTCTGGGGCCGCCGTCTCTGGGGCCTGCGAGGCGGCTGGGGCCGGTGATGCCCGAGAGGCAGATGAGGCGGCGCGGACCGCTGGACAGGCCCTCGAACCAGGTCCACCATCGCCATACGGGTTCGCACCCAGCAGCGGGAGGTGTCCCATGGTCACCAGTCCGATCCAGCAGCCGACCGCCGTGCTCCCGAGCGCCGTCGGTGACCTGCGCGCCCTCGGGCGGGCACCGGCAACCGGGCCGCGCTGGCGGGAGCGACTTCTCACCGATCTGGACCCCGTCCGGCGGGGCTTCACCGAACACGTCCGCGTCACCGAGGGAGTGGGTGGGCACTACGCCGACCTGGTGCGCGCCGCGCCACGGCTGGACCGGGGCGTACGCCTGCTGGTCGGCGAGCACGCCGCGATCAGTGCGGCGCTAGCCGCGCTCCAGCACGCCGTACGCCTGCCCGGGGTGTCCGCCGCGGAGGTGCGGGCCCGCACCCGCGACCTGGTGCGCGCGCTCGACCGGCACCGGCGGCACGGCGCCGACCTGCTCTGGGAGGCGTACCAGGCCGACCTCGGCGGCGAGGACTGAGCCGGGGGAACCGGCCGGGACGGGCAGGCGTCCAACCCGTATGCGTCGCGTGCTCGCCCTGCTCGGGATCCCGTTGCTGGCCCTCTCCGCCTGCGCCACGCCCGGCGCCGATCCGGGGGCGGCCCCGCCCGCCGGCCCGGACCAGCGGACCGCGTTCACCGAGCGGGCCGAGGAGGTGGCGGCGGGCTGGCGGCCCGGGCCGGGCTGGCGCGACGGGTACGTGCCGCTCCAGGACGCCACAGTGCTCACCGGCGACCCGGGCTTCACCGAGGAGACGAAGACGGCGTTCGGCGCCGGCTGGTACCGGGACCAGATCCCGATGCCGGCCGATGTGCCGAAGGACGGCACGATCCGGTTTTCCGACGGCACGCTGCGGGTGCCGCTGGTCAGCGCCGCCGACGCGTACGCCGAACTCCACCAGGGCGACCCGCCGCCGTGCGACGGGCGCCCGGCCGCACCGGACCCGGCACCGACCGGGCGGCCCGGCCCGAACGACCCGGTGTCGACCTCGGCGCCGGGCGCGTGCGTGGCGCTCACCGTGACCGGGGTACGGCTGGGCACCGCACCGGTCTGGACCAGCCGAGGGCGTGCCGAGGTGCCCGCCTGGCTGTTCACAGTGGACGAGCTGGCCGTACCCGTGGCGCGGATCGCTGTCGCACCGCGCGTGACCGGCCGGGCCCCCGGCGGCACGGTGCCTGCCCGGCCGCTCCCGGCGGGCCTGGTGTCCGCGCAGCAGCTGCGGGCGGTCGACGGCGACCGCATCGACTACCTGCTCGGCGTCGGCGCCTGCGACGGCCCGCCCACCCCGCTGGTGCTGGAACGGCCGGACGTGGTGGTGATCGGCGGCGCCGTCGTTACGCCCACCGGCCCCTGCACCGCCCAGCTCGTGATGAAGCCGGTGAGCGTCACGCTCACCGCCCCGCTCGGCGGCCGGGCCGTGCTGGACGCTGCCAGCGGTGCCCCGCTGACCGTACGGCCCGGCTGAGGCTCACAGGATCCGCGGCACGTCGGTGCTGATCGGCACCGGCAGCACCGTCGGCCGGTCCGCGGCGAGCGCGGCGGCGAGCGCCGCACCGAGCCCGTCCGGCGTGGTCACCTCACCGGCGCAGCCGTAGCCGTGCGCCACCGCCGTCACATCCAGCCCGGGCAGGTCCAGCGCCGGCACACCAGGCGTGTGCTTCAGCTCGGCGAACGCCTTGAGGATCGCGTACTGCTGATTCACCGGGACCACGACGGCGAGCGGCAGCCGCAGCCGCGCCGCCGTCCACAACGCCTGGACCGAGTAGTGGAACGAGCCGTCGCCGACCACCGCGACGACCGGGCGGCCACGCCCGGTGTCGCGCTCGGCGAGCGCCATGCCGACCGCCGCCGGCAGCCCGAAGCCGAGACCGCCGCTTGCCATCGTCAGGTACGAGCGGGGCCGCTCGATCGGCAGCCGGCGGCGCAGCGCGGCCAGGTTGGACGGCGACTCCTGCACCAGCACCCCGTCCGCCGGCCACGCGGCGGCGAGCGCGGCGAACAGCGTGTCGGCGCTCGGCGGGTCGGCCGGCTCGGGCGGGGCCGGCTGCGGGCGCGGTGACGGCGCCGCCCGGTCGGTCGGCGGCAGCAGCTCGCGCAGCGCGGCCATGGTCAGCCCGGCGTCGCCGAGCAGGCTCTCCCCGACCGGAGCGCGGGCCGCCTCGTCCGGGTCGTCGGTGACGTGCAGCAGCCGCGCGTCACCGGGCAGGTAGTCGCCCGGCACGTGCGGGTAGTAGCGGAACACCGGCGCGCCCACCACCAGCACCACGTCGTGGCCGCGCAGCGCCTCCGACAGCGGCCCGATCGCGTACGGCAGCACGCCCTGGAAGTGCGGGTGGCGCTCCGGGAACACGGCGCGCTCCGGCGCCGGGGCGGCCCAGACCGGGGCGGCCAGGTGTTCGGCCAGCACCACCGCTTCCGGCCAGGCGTCCGACCGGTCCACCGCCGCGCCGAGCACCAGCGCCGGGGTGCGGGCGGCGGCCAGCGCGCCGGCGAAGCTCCGCAGCCGGTCCGGGTCCGGCGCGATCCGGGTGGCGACGGTACGCACCTGCGGCGGCGGGTCGGCCGGACGGTCCCAGTCGTCCATCGGCAGGGAGAGGAAGACCGGCCCGGCGGGTGGTTGCACCGCCGAGGCGTACGCCCGCATGAAGGCCGCCGGGATGTCCTGCGCGCGGGCCGGCTCGTGGGCCCACTTGACGTACGGCTGGGCCAGCTCGACCGCCCGGGGGCTGGCCAGGCGTGGCTCGATCAGCAGCATCTCGCGGGTCTGCTGGCCGGCGCTGACGATCAGCGGGGTCCGGTTGTGCCAGGCGGTGACCAGGTTGCCCATGCCGTTGCCGGTGCCCGGCGCGGTGTGCAGGTTGACGTGCGCGGGCCGGCCGGTGCCCTGGGCGTAGCCGTCGGCCATCGCGACCGCCGACGCCTCCTGGAGCGCGTGCACGTAGTGGAAGTCGTCCGGGAAGTGCTGGAGGAACGGCTCCTCGGTCGAGCCGGGGTTGCCGAAGACGGTGGTCAGGCCGAGCGCGCGCAGCAGGTCGTAGGTCGCCTCCCGCACCGTCGCCATCGCCGGCTGCCTCCGTTCCGCACGCGGATGCCGGAGCCGGCCCGGTGCCCAGTCTCCCGACCAGCCGAATCTATCGGGCCGAAGGCGACTTTTCGGGCGCTTCCCGCGCTCAGGGCAGCGGGAACGGCAGCTTGATCCCGTCCAGGGCGCTTCCGCACTCGCACTCCCGCTCGGTGGGCAGCGCCGCCACGGCGTCCAGGAGCAGCCCGCGCAGCCGGTCCGTGTTCTCCGCGAAGACGCGGAACACCTCCTCGTGGGTGACCGACTCGCCCGCCTCGACCCCCGCGTCCAGGTCCGTCACCAGCGCGATCGACGTGTAGCAGAGCGCCAGCTCGCGGGCCAGCACCGCCTCCGGGTGGCCGGTCATGTTGACGATCGTGCCGCCCATCGAGGCGAACCAGCGCGACTCCGCCCGGGTCGAGAAGCGCGGACCCTCGACCACGACGACGATCCCGCCGTCCACCGCCGGCACGCCCCGACCGGCCGCCGTGTCCAGCAGCGTGCGCCGCCCCGCCGGGCAGTACGGGTCGGCGAACGACACGTGCACCGCGCCCCTGTCGTAGTAGGTCTGCGCGCGCCCGCTGGTGCGGTCGATCAACTGATCCGGCACCACGAACGTCCCCGGCCCCAGCTCCGGCCGCAGGCCACCCACCGCACAGGGCGCCAGCACCTGGCGTACGCCGAGCGACCGCAGCGCCCACAGGTTGGCCCGGTAGGGGATCAGGTGCGGCGGGTACCGGTGATCGCGCCCGTGCCGGGGCAGGAACGCCACCCGGCGACCGCCCACCTCGGCGACCGTGATCGGGCCCGACGGCTCGCCGTACGGGGTGTCCACGACGTGTTCCACCCCGTCGAGCAGGGCGTAGAGCCCCGACCCGCCGATCACCGCCAGTTCGGCCTGCGCCGCCATCCGGCCCTCCCTCGATCCGTCGTGATCACCCGCCCGTCAGACCTTAACCAGCGGGCCGGACGCAGGCTATGGTGCGTGACATGGCGTTGACAGGGTGGACGGTCGACGGCCTCGGGCCCGTACGGGCGCACGGCTGACGGGTGTCGGACATGCAGAGTGAGGGGCAGGCGATCGGTGGCCGAGCCATGGAGTCGATGACCGGACGACTGCTGGTCGCGACACCGGGGCTCAAGGATCCGAACTTCGACCGTACGGTCGTGCTGCTCGTCGCCCACGAACCCGGCGGCGCCCTCGGGGTGGTGCTGAACCGGGCCACCGAGGTCTCCGTGGCCGACGTGCTCGGCGACTGGAGCGACCTCGCGCGCGACCCGGCAGTGCTGTTCGAGGGCGGCCCGGTGCAGCCCGACTCCGCCATCTGCCTGGCCCGGATGCGGCACCCCGTCCGGCCGGTCAAAGGCTTCCACCGCGTCTCCGGCGCGGTCGGCACCATCGACCTCTCGGTCGACCCGGAGAAGCTGCGCGAGGCCATCGGCGGCATCCGGGTGTTCGCCGGCTACTCCGGCTGGGGTGCCGGGCAGGTGGAGCGCGAGATCGAGGAGGGCTCCTGGTTCGTGTTCGACGCGCTGCCCGGCGACGCCTTCGTCGACCGGCCGGATGATCTCTGGCCGATGGTGCTGCGCCGGCAGGGCGGCATGCTGGCCGCGGTGGCCCACTTCCCGCCGGACGTGGCGCTGAACTGAGCCGGGTGCGGGTGACCCCGCGAGATGACCATGCCGGGCGGCGTGTGTATAGTTCTCTCCGTGCCCGGGCGACCGGGGACGACCGCAAGGGGCCGTGGCGCAGCTGGTAGCGCACCACACTGGCAGTGTGGGGGTCAGGGGTTCGAGTCCCCTCGGCTCCACCCAAGCGAAAAGCCCTGGTGAGAGACAACGCCTCCCACCAGGGCTTTTGTCATTCGTCGATCTCTCGGGTCGCAATGTGCCAGACCCGTGCCAGATCAGGCGCTGAGCTTGCCTCGCGCCTCTTCGATCAGGGCGTCCAACGCGGCGGCGATGGCGTGATCGCGGTCACGGGTCGCGTGCTGGTAGATCATCGCTGCCCGGGTGCTCGAATGGCCGATGCGCGCCATCAGTTCTTTGAGCGTCGCGCCGCTCTGTGCTGACCATGTGCTGCCGGTGTCACCTTCGAAGGCCGCACCACCAGCTAACCGTGCCGGACGGGTGCGGTGCGCGGCCCGCGGAGACCCTGAAGCAGGCGCAGCAGATCGGGCCACGTCTCGACCAATGCGGCGTCCCGGTCCGGGGCTTCGGCGATCCGTAGCACTGCCTCGTTCATCGCGCCGGAGAGCAAGGTGGCAGTTGCCTCGGGCGAGTTGACCTCAAGGTGCCCGGCTGCTGCCAGCGTGGCCACCGCCTCGGCCAGGTGGTGCCCGGAAGCGGCCGCGTCCTGGCTGCGCCACGTGCGCCAACCCATCACCGCGGGCGCGTCGACCAGCAGGATCCGCCGGTGTGTGTCGTCGACACTGGCGGTGAGGAACGCCCGGCAGCCGGCGACCAGGCCGTCCCATGGATCGGCGACCGCTTCGGCAGCGCTGGCGACCGCAGCGGCGACCCGCTGTTGCGCGGCGGCTGCGACGGCTTCGAACAGGTGCTGCTTGTTGCGGTAGTGATGGTAGACCGCACCCCTGGTGACCTGGGCTGCGGCGGCCACCTCCTCCAGGCGGACGGCCGTGTAGCCGCGTTCGGCGAACAGGGCAGTCGCGACGTCCCGGATGCGCCGGCCGGTGATCTCGCTCTGCTCCTTGGTGGCTCGCGCCATGCCGCACTCTTCCTTTACATGCTCCGTGTATGTATATTCCTTTACCTGCACAGTGTATGTAAAGGAGTTCGCCATGACACTCGCCAGCTCGTACCCGGTCCTCATGACGACCGACGTGACCTCGGCTGCGGCCTTCTACCGCGAGCACTTCGGGTTCCAGCCGACCTTCGAGACGGAGTGGTACGTGAGCCTGCGCCGCGACAACTGGGAACTGGCGGTGCTGGACAGCAGCCACGAGACGATCCCGGCGGCCTACCGCGGGCCGGTCGCCAGTGGGATGCTGCTCAACCTGGAGGTGGACGATGTCGACGCCGAGTGGGAGCGCCTGCGGCACCTGGAGGTCGTGCTTCCCGTCCGGACCGAAGAGTTCGGACAGCGGCACTTCATCCTCGCCGGCCCGGACGGTGTCCTGATCGACGTCATCACCAACGTGGAACCTGCGGAGGAGTACGCGGACAGGTTCATCTCCTAGCATCTCGCAGGCAAACGGCGCTCAAGCGGCGCGGCCCGCGAGCACCAACGCCCAGCACAGCGCGCCGAACCCGGCCGTGCTCGCCAGCGTCCGCACCACGTTCCAGGTGACCCAGGCGGACTCGAAGCGCTCCCGAGCCGCAGCGAGATCGGCGGAACCAGCCGCCGCGAGCGCATCGTTCAACGGCACGTTCACCGCCACGGTGACGACCAACATCACCAGGTACAGCGCGAGCCCGGCGACGATCCACGGCAGCGCCGGCCGGGCCGCTCCGCGCCACGCCAGCACCGCCGCGAGCGCGGCCAGCACCGGCGTACCCAGGAACGCCAGCAGGAACCAGCCGTTGACGATGGTGACGTTGATGCGCTGCATGGCGTCCACGAACGTGCGGTCCTCAGTGCCGCGCAGCGCCGGCATCACGGCGTACGCGAATGCGGCGAACAGGCCCGCCATCAGCCCGGCCCCGACTGTGGCGCCGACCAGCGTCAGTTGTACGAGTCGCATGTCCTCATCGAACCGCCGTGCGGTGAGACGGCCCATGGTCAGGACGCGCGATCCTGTGTTCAATCGTCTCGTGGACGCCGTATCCGGCCTGCTCGACGGTCCCCATGCGCGGGGCGCCTTCCTGCTGCGTTCGATCCTCACCCCGCCCTGGTCGATGCTGATCCGGGACGAGGCGCCGCTCACGCTCGTCGCCGTGGTGCGGGGCGACGGCTGGATCGTGCCGGAAGAGGGCGAGGCCGCGCGGCTGACCGAGGGTGACGTGGCGATCGTGCGCGGGCCGGGCCCGTACACGGTGGCGGACGACCCGGCCACGGCGCCGCAGGTGGTCGTGCACCCGGGCCAGCGCTGCACCACTCCCGACGGGCGCGAGCTGTTCGCGATGACGCGGTGGGGCGTACGCACCTGGGGCAACGGGCCGGACGGCCGGACCGTGCTGCTCACCGGCACGTACCCGGTGCGGGGCACCGTCGGGCGGCGGCTGCTGGACGCGCTGCCGCCGCTCGCGGTGGTGCGGCGCGAGTCCTGGGACACGCCGCTGGTGCCGCTGCTGGCCGCCGAGATCGTCAAGGACGATCCCGGCCAGGAGGCGGTGCTGGACCGCCTGCTCGACCTGCTGCTCATCGCCGCGCTGCGGGAGTGGTTCGCCCGGCCGGGCGCCGCCGCACCTGCCTGGTACCGGGCGTACGCCGATCCGGTGGTCGGCCGCGCGCTGCGCATGCTGCACGACGACCCGGCCCGGCCGTGGACGGTGGCATCGCTCGCCGCGGAGGTGGGGATGTCCCGGGCGGCGGTGGCCCGGCGGTTCACCGCGCTGGCCGGCGAGCCGCCCATGGCGTACCTGACGGGCTGGCGGCTGGCGCTCGCGGCCGATCTGCTCCGCGAGCCCGGCGCCACAGTCGGCGCGGTGGCCCGGCGGGTCGGCTACGGCAGTTCGTTCGCCCTGAGTGCGGCGTTCAAACGCCGGTACGGCGTGAGCCCGCGCCGGCACGTCGACCCGGATAGATTGGCCGGATGACTGTCGACCTGTTCGCCGGCGTCCCGGTGCGCGATCTCGCGGTGGCGACGGACTGGTACGAGCGGCTGTTCGGCGCACCGCCGCAGTTCCGGCCAAACGACAGCGAGGCGGTGTGGGAGCTGGCCGAGCACCGCTACCTCTACGTCGACGTGCGGCCCGAGCACGCCGGTCACGCCATGCAGACGGTCTTCGTCGACGACCTCGACTCCCGCGTCGCGGCGATCACCGCCCGTGGTCTGACGCCGACAGCGCAGGAGACCTACGACAACGGGGTCCGGAAGGTGATCTTCCATGACCCGGACGGCAACGAGATCGGCTTCGGCGGCGGCCCGGCCTGACCGGGCCGCCGCCGGACCTCAGCGCGCCCGGTACGCCTTCGGCAACCGCATCCCGCGCTCGGCCATGAGCTGCCGCACCCGGTTCGGGTAGTCGGTGATGATCCCGTCGACGCCCATGTCCATGAGCGCCGCCACTGTGGGCATGTCGTCGCAGGTCCAGGGGATGACCTTGAGCCCCCGTGCGTGCGCGTCAGCGATCATCCGGCGGTCCGGGTAGAAGCGGAAGTTCGGGTCGGCGATCGTGCCGTTCTGCGGGAACCCGTAGTTCGGGGACAGCGCGGTCACGCCGGGGGTCGCGGCGGCGGCCCGGACGAAGTCGCCACCGAAGTCGTCCACGTCCAGCCCGCCCAGCCACGGCGACGCGCCCGGCTTGCCGACCTGGAGGAAGTCGTAGTTCGTCAGCGCCACGAGCGGCCAGCGCGGCGCGAGCCGGTGCATCTCCCGCAGCGCGCCCCAGTCGAAGGACTGGATGGTGACCTGCCGCTCGATGCCCGAGCGCCGGATCTCCTCGAAGACCCGCCGGACGAACAGCTCACGCGGCGCGGTCTGCTCGGGCGCGCCCGCCTCCACCTTGGTCTCGATGTTGAGCGTGATCCCGTGCGCGCGGTAGCGCTTCACCAGGTCGAGCACGTCGCGCAGCTCGGCCATCCGGACACCGGCGATCTGCTCCTGCTCGGGGAAGCCGAGCAACTGCTGGTAGCCGCAGTCCATGGTCTTGATCTGCGCGAGCGTGAGGTCCTTGATGTACTTCCCGACGTACGGGTAGGCCGGGTCGCCGGGCCGCACCGGGGCGGTGTCGCGGCACTTCTGCGCGCTGACCTGCCGGTCGTGCGTGACTACCACCTTCTCGTCCCGGGTGACCTGGGTGTCCAGCTCCAACGTGGTGACGCCGAGGCGCATCGCCTTGGCGAACCCGGCGAGTGTCTCCTCGGTGGTCATCCCGATGCCGCCACGGTGGGCCTGAAGGTCGAAGTGGGTCCGCTGCGGCGGTACGCCGGGACGGTCGGCCGGACCCGCGTGGGCGACGCCCGGCACGGCGAGCACCGCGCCGGCGACGAATGCCGTCACGAGCTGACGGGTGGACATGGAGAAACCTCCGCTACCTCGGTTGTCGTTCGCGCAGCCGAAGCTAGGTGCGGAGTCGGTGCCCGCCGTGGCATCGAGGTGAGGAGCGGATGAACGGTCGCCGGACGGCTGCCGGTGGGCCGGGCCGCGGTGGTCCGCGGCCCGGCCCGCGACGTCAGCGGGGACGCCGCGTCTTCGGCAGGTCGAACTGGTCGGCCCGGCGGCAGTCCTTCGGGCCGCCGATCGCCTTCGGGCCGACCTCGTCGAGGGCCTTACGGGCGCGCTGGCGACCCAGGTTCCAGGCGTACCAGGGGTCGGGCTCGGCGAGGTCGTCGGCGATCCAGCTCAGCGTGCACCGGCGTACCGGGTCGGGGAGCTTGGCAAGTGCCGGGGTGGCGTCGGCGGACAGCGCCCGCAGGTACCAGGCGTCGATCTTGCCGGTCTGCTCGTACCGCAGCGTGTTGCGGCGGGCGACGTAGTCCTCCGGGTTGAGCACGGCCAGGCCGAGCAGCATCGCCACGGCCAGCGCGAGCGTGGTGCCGGGAATCCACCGGCCCCGCCATTTGACGCCGGCCGCGATGATCATCAGGAAGACCGTGCCGAGCAGCATCTCGAACGCCATCACGAAGATCCGCTCGCCGGTGAAGCTGTAGACCTTCTGGTACGTCCACATCCGGGACAGCGCCGACGCCACGATCACCACGCTCAGCGCGCTGATCAGCCCGAGCAGCACGCGCAGCATGATCCGCTCGACCGGCCGCTCCCGGCGTGCCCAGCGGCTCACCCCGCCGAGCACCGCCACGGTCAGCAGCGTGACGAAGAGCAGCTGCCAGAATCCGCTGCGCGCGTACTCGGCGTAGCTGAGCCCGGCGACCCGCTGCACGTGCTGCTGCCCGCCGAAGAGCGTGGTGAACTGCACCACCACGAATCCGGCGAACAGCAGCGTGAGCGCGCCGATGGCCGGGGCCCACTCCAGCAGGCCGAGACGGCGCTCACCCTCGCGATCCACTGCGGACAGGTCGGGCGGCGCGGCGAGCGTGTAGAGCGCGGCGACAGCGATCAGCCCGCCCACCACTGCGAGGAACAGCCAGCCGAACACCGTACCGAGGTTGATCTCGGGGACGAGCGAGCCGAGCGCCTCGGAGAACGCCGCGTCGGCCGACGCGAGCAGGCTGCCGAAGACCACGAGCACCACGACCGTGGCGACCACCGAGACGGTCACCTTTCGCACCGTCGCCTCCTGCGGCGAGGCGGTGATGTGCCGGCGTACCCATGGCAGGCCGCGCAACGCCGCGAACGGCGTCGCCACCAGGCCGAACAGGACCGAGCGCACCAGCCGCCCGCCGATGATCGCGAGGGTGGCGCAGCCGAGCGTGCCGAGCACGCAGAACGTCACGAGCCACCAGGCGTTGCGGAACGCCGGCACGGCGATCAGGGCCAGCGCGGCCGCCGCCCACCCGGCCCGGATGAGCTTGTCGGCGCGCGGCAGCTCCGCGGTCTTCGACCGGACCGCCAGCACCACCGCGAGCGTGAGCGTGAGCCACCCCAGGAACCAGCCGACGCCGACGCGGCCCAGCGGCACGAAGACCGCGCTGCCGACCGCGGCGGCCAGCACCGCGAGCGGCACGGCCCGCCCGGTCGCTGCCTTCGGGCCGGGCCACCGCGCGCCGAGGAACGAGGTCCGCGGCACCTGAGGTCGCGGCGTCCACGTCGGCCCCTGCGGGTGCCCGCTCCACCCCATTCCGGGGTACGGCGGCGCGGGCACCGGCCCACCGCCGTGCGGAGGCGGCGTGCCCGGAGCACGTTGCGCACCCGGCGCGGGCGGCGGCCCGGAGCCCGGCTGCGTGCCCGGCGCTGCCCATGACCCGGAGGCCGGCTGCGTGCCCGCGGGAGCGGCAGGCGTCTGCGAGGCCCCCGGCGGCCCGGACGTCGCGGAAGTGGCCGTCTGCGGAGCGCCGTCGCCGGGACGCGCGCCGGCCTCACCGGAGCCGGCCGTGGCCGCCCCCGCTGCGTCGGCGCTCGCGACGGACGGCTTCGAGCCGGCCGCCTGGGTAGTGGCCGAAGCCGCGTCCGGTGAGGCAGCGACAGGCTCTCCGCTCGCCGGTCGGTCGGCCGGTGCGGCGGCGGGGGCGGCGCCCTCCACGGGGGAGCGCTCGGCGGCGGGCGCTGTGGCCTGGGCGGGCACCGCCGCCGCAGGCTGGCCGGTCGCCGTCTGCTGGCCGGTCGCCGGGACCAGCGGGACGAACAACGCGTACCCCTGGGTGCCGGGTGGCACGGTGACCGGAATCGCCCAGCCGGGCTGCCCCTCGGCGCCCGGCCAGGGCACCGGCGCGGGAGCGCCCTCCATCGTGGGCAGGACCAGCAGGTACGGCTGTGCGGGGGCGGGGACGTCGCCCGGCGCGGGCCCGGCCGCGGGGGCGGCGCGGGACGGCTCGGGGGACGGGGCCGGCTCGGACAAGGGACGCTCCTCGATCACAGGGTTTCGTCACTGTAGGGCCCATCAGGTGTCCGTCGCCGCCCCGGTTGTCCGTTCGGTCATGCCGCCCCGGCCGATCGGCGCGGATCGAACCTTTGGCGGCTCGCGGCCGTACCAGTGCGCGGGAGGTCGATCACATGGCCGCACGTCGCGCGCTCGCCGCGCTCGCCGCCGTCGCCGCGACGGTGCCGCTGACCGCCGCGCCGGCCGCGGCGCACGGTGCGCCGACCAGCCCGCTGAGCCGGGCCGCCGCGTGCGGGCCCGAGGGTGGCCGGGCGCAGACGCCCGCCTGCCGGGCCGCGGTCGCCGCCGGAGCGGCGGTACGCGAGTGGGACAACATCCGGGTGGCGCGGATCGACGGGCGGGACCGGGAACGCATCCCGGACGGGGAGCTGTGCAGCGGCGGGCTGTCCGCGTACCGGGGACTGGACCTGGCGCGCGCCGACTGGCCCGCCACCACGCTCACGGCCGGGGCCCGGCACACGTTCCGCTACCGCACCACCATCCCGCACCGGGGCACGTTCCGGTACTACGTCACCACCGGCTCGTACTCGCCTCGGCGCTCGCTGACCTGGGCGGATCTGGAGGAGAAGCCGTTCCTTCAGGTCACCGACCCGCCGATCCGCGCGGGCGCGTACGAGATGCGGGGGCGGCTGCCGGCCGACCGTAGCGGCCGGCACATCGTCTATGTGATCTGGCAGAACTCGGACACCCAGGACACGTACTACTCCTGCTCGGACGTGATCTTCCGGGCGGCACGCGGTGCGTCGGACCCGCCGTCGGCAGCGCCGAAGGCGAGCGCGTCGCCCCCGCGTACCCTCGCCGTTCCGGCGGCCGACGACGAGCCGGCGGTGCCGGTCGCGACGGTGACCGACGGCGGACCGCTGTCCCGGCCGCTCCTGGTCGGCGCGGCGGCGCTCGTCGTCGCGCTCCTCGCGGCGGCGGTGGTCGGACTGCGGCGGACCGGCGGGCCGCCGCCCGGGCGGCCGTGCGGTGTCCGCAACCACCGCGCCGGGCGGCGCCGCATCTGGTGACTCAGCCGAGCAGGCGCTCGATCTCGGCCAGGTCGTCCCCGGCGAGGTCGAGGTTGTTCAACGCGGCCACGTTGCCCTCCAACTGCCCGACGCTGCTCGCGCCGATGATGAGGCTGGTCATGCGCGGGTCGCGCAGCGCCCACGCCAGGGCGAGCTGGGCCAGGGTCTGCCCGCGCCGCTGCGCCACCGCGGCGAGCCCCCGGACCGTCGCCATCGTCTCCTCGTCGAGGTCGCTCTCGTTCAGGAAGACGCTCGTGCGCACCCGGGAGTCGGCCGGGATGCCCTTCAGGTAACGGTCGGTGAGCAGGCCCTGGGCGAGCGGGCTGTAGGCGATGCAGCCGGCGCCGACGCGCTCCAGCGTGTCCAGCAGGCCGTCGCTCTCCGTCCAGCGGTTCATCATCGAGTACGACGGCTGGTTGATCAGCAGCGGCGTGCCCAGGTCGCGGAGGATCGCCGCGGCCCGCTCGGTCTGCTCCGAGTCGTAGTTGGAGATGCCGACGTAGAGCGCCTTGCCGGAGCGGACGATCGCGTCGAGCGCGCCCATCGTCTCCTCCAGCGGAGTCTCCGGGTCGAACCGGTGCGAGTAGAAGACGTCGACGTAGTCCAGCCCGAGGCGGCGCAGCGACTGGTCCAGCGACGAGATCAGGTACTTGCGCGAACCCCACTCGCCGTACGGGCCGGGCCACATCAGATAACCGGCCTTGCTGGAGATCACCAGCTCGTCCCGGTACGGCTTCAGGTCGGTGGCGAGCAGCCGGCCGAAGTTCTCCTCCGCCGAACCGGGCGGCGGGCCGTAGTTGTTCGCCAGGTCGAAGTGGGTGATGCCGAGGTCGAAGGCGCGGCGGACGATGTCGCGCTGCCGCTCGAAGGGGCGGTCCGGTCCGAAGTTGTGCCACAGGCCGAGGGAGATGACAGGCAGCTTCAGCCCGCTCCGGCCGGTGCGCCGGTAGATCATCTCGTGGTAACGGTCGTCGCTGGCGAGGTAGGTCACCAGGCCATTCTGTCCGGACCGGAGTGCGCACGCAGCAGCCCGGGTACGTTCGGCCTCATGCGTTACGTGCGGCTCGACACCCCCAAGCCCATCTCCAAGATCGGCCTCGGCACCTGGCAGTTCGGCTCCAAGGAGTGGGGCTACGGCCCCGAGTACGAGCGCCGCGCCGCCGAGATCGTCCGGCGGGCGCTCGACCTTGGGGTCACCCTGTTCGACACCGCCGAGCTGTACGGCTTCGGCCGCAGCGAACGCATCCTCGGCGCGGCCCTGGGCGACGACCGGGCCAAGGTCGTGGTCGCCACCAAGATCTTCCCGTTGCTGCCGGTCGCCCCGGTGGTGCAGCAGCGCGCCGTCGCCTCCGCCGCCCGGCTCGGCGTCGACGGCATCGACCTCTACCAGGTGCACCAGGCCAACCCGGTGGTCGCCGACACCACCACCATGCGCGGCATGCGCTCGTTGCAGGACGTCGGGCTGGTCGGCGAGGTCGGCGTCAGCAACTACGGCCTGCGCCGGTGGCGGTTCGCCGAGGCCGCGCTGGGCCGCCGGGTGCTGAGCAACCAGGTCCGCTACAGCATGATCGACCGCGGCCCCGAAGAAGATCTCATCCCGTACGCGGAGCAGGCCGGCCGCATCGTCATCGCGTACTCCCCACTGGCGCAGGGTTTCCTCTCCGGCCGCTACGACGCCACGAACCCGCCCGCCGGGGCGGTACGCCGGGCCAACCCGTACTTCCTGCCGGAGAACCTGGAACGCGGCACCGCGCTGATCGCCACGCTGCGCGAGGTCGCCGACGCGCACGACGCGACGCCGAGCCAGATCGCGCTCGCGTACGTGCTGCGGCACCCGAACGTGGTGGCCATCCCGGGCGCCTCCGGGGTCGAGCAGATGGAACGCAACGCGGCCGCCGCCGAGATCGACCTCGCCGACGACGAGTACGCCGCACTCGTGGCCGCCGCGCACGCGTTCCGCCCGGTCACCGGGCTGGCCGCCGTACCCCGGATGGTCCGCGCCCGCCTGGGCGGGTGAGCCGGCCGGAATCTCCCCGGCACGGGGGAGCCGGACCGGTACGACGGGGCGGACAATGACCGGGTGACGGTCCGGGGGGTGTTCGCGCCGCTGGTGCGCGCCAGCACCTGGCGCCGTGCCGTGTTCCTGCTCCTCGGTGGCGTGCTCGCCCTGCCGTACGCCTTGCTGGCGGTGGTCTTCGCGCAGATGCTGGGGAACGCGACAGCGCCCCGCCCGCTCGTGCTCGGCCTGCTGCTGGTGGCTGCCGGGCTCGCCGTGGTGCCGGTGTTCCTGGCCGGCAGCCGGGCGCTGGAGATCGCCGCCGCCCGGGCGCTGCTCGCCGTCGACCTGCCGGAGCCTGCGCCCGGGCACCGGATCGACCGGGAGACCCGGCTGCGCGCCGCGCTCTGGATCGCCCTGCACCTGGGCACCGGCGCGGTGGTGTGGTTCGCCGCGATCAGCGCGTTCCCGATGGCGCTGGTCTTCGTCGCCGGCCTGGCCGGGATGGACACCGGCGCCGTGGCGGACCAGCGGTTCGGCCCCGTCGATCCGGCGCACCCGGTCCAGGCCGGGCTGGCCGGCCTGGCCGTGCTGGCCGGGCTCGGCTACGCCGTGGCCGGTCTGGGTGCGCTCGCCGCCTCGATGGCGCCGGTGCTGCTCGGCCCGGCCCAGGCCGAGCGGATCGCCGCGCTGGAGGCCCACGCGGTACGGCTGGCCGAACGCAACCGGCTGGCCCGGGAACTGCACGACTCGGTCGGCCACGCCCTGACCGTGGCGACCCTCCAGGCCGGCGCCGCGCGGGAACTGCTCGACACCGACCCCGAGTTCAGCCGGCGGGCCCTGACGGCCATCGAGGAGACCAGCCGCCGCGCCATGGACGACCTGGACCACGTCCTCGGGTTGCTCCGCGAGGCCGGCGCCGCGACGGCACCCGCGCCGCAGTCCACGCTCGCCGGACTCGACCGGCTGGTCGCCGCGGCCCGCGCCGCCGGGCTGGACGTCGAGTCCCGCGTCGACGGGGCGCTCGACGCGCTGCCCGCCGTGGTGTCCCGCGAGGGCTACCGCATCGTCCAGGAAGGGCTGACGAACGCGGCCCGGCACGGCCGTGGACCGGTCACGCTGCGAGTCGCCGTACCCCCGGAAGGGCTGGCGATCGAGCTCGTCAACAGCGTGCGCGGCGCCGCCGGGCCGGCCCGCGGCGGGCGCGGGCTCGACGGCATGCGGGAGCGGGTGCTGCTGCTGGGCGGCCGGCTGGACGCCGGCCCCGACGGGGATCGCTGGCGCGTCCGGGCCACCCTGCCGGTGCCGAGAGGGGAGGTCCGGTGACCATCGACGTGCTGATCGTCGACGACGACGAACTGATCCGGGTCGGCCTGCGGGCGATCGTGGACGCCCAGCCGGACCTGCGTGTCGTCGGCGAGGCGGCGGACGGGGCCCAGGTGCCGCCGCTGGTCGCGAAGCTGCGACCGCGGGTGGTGCTGATGGACGTGCGGATGCCGGCCATCGACGGCATCCAGGCCACCCGCCGGTTGCTCGCCGCCTCCGCCGACCCGCCCCGGGTCCTGGTGGTCACCACGTTCGCCAACGACGAGTACGTCTACGAGGCGCTGCGCGCCGGGGCAGCCGGTTTCCTCCTCAAACGGGCCCGCCCGGCCGAGGTGGTGCAGGCGATCCGGGTGGTGGCGGCCGGGGAGTCGCTGCTGTTCCCGGCCGCCATCCGGCAGCTCGTCGACACGTACGGGCGGCGCGACGGCGACCGGCTTCGCGCCGCGCGCCTGACCGAGCGCGAGGCCGAGGTGCTGCGGCTGATGGCCGCCGGCCTGTCCAATCCGGAGATCGCCGCCCGGCTGGTCGTCGGCGTCGAGACGGTGAAGACGCACGTCGGGAACGTGCTGGCCAAGCTCGGGGTCCGGGACCGGACCCAGGCGGTGGTTGCCGCCTACGAGTCGGGCTTCGTGATCCCGGCCGGCTGACCGGTCCCTCCCGGGGGGGAGCGGGTCCACCCCGTGGCGGGATGGAACGTGCGCCTGGCCGGTCCAGGCTGAGGGCATGACGACGACCATCACCTCCGCACCTCCCCGGGACACCCGCACCCGGCTGGACCCGGCCGCCCCGCTCGCCGCCGCCTGGCTCGGCGGCTGGGGCGTGCTCGCCCTGCTGTCGGCGCTCACCGGCGCCGGCTACCCGTTCGGCACGAACGACCCGCACGGCGGGGACGCCGCCGGCCTGCTCCAGTTGCTGCCGGACGCCGTCGGCCCGCCGCTGTTCGCGGCGGTGCTGCTGACCGGCGCCGTCGCCGCCCTGGCCATGACCGGCCCGGCCCGGCGGCAGTCCCGCCCGGTGCGTCTGCTGATCACCGGGTACGCCTCGACCGTCGCCCTCGCGTTGGCGGTGGTGGTGCCCGGGATGCGGGTGCTCGCCCTGCTCGGCTACGCGCCGATGCTGATCATCGGGGCGCCGTTCGGCTGGCCCTCGGTGGACTACGCCGACGTCTTCACCTGGCCGCTGTTCGCCCGGCTGGCTGCCCTGGCCGGGGGGATGCTGCTGGCCGGCGCGCTGCTGCGCTGGCGTCGCCGGATCGCCGACGGGTCCGCTCCGGGCTGGACCGCGCCCGCTGCGGCCGCCCGGTGGGGCCGGTGGGCGACGTGGACGGCGGCCGTCGTCCCGGTGCTCTACGCGTTCACCCGGTTCGCCTGGCTGGCCGGTGTCCCGCTGGGAATGTCCCGGGAGACGCTCGCCGAGATGCGGGCCGACGGTGCGATCTGGGCCGGCGCGGGGCTGGGCGCGTTCGCCGTGGTCGGCGCGGTGCTCACGCTCGGACTGGTGGCCCGCTGGGGAGAGCGGTTCCCGCGCTGGATGCCCGGGCTGGCGGGCCGACGGGTACCGGTGCTCCTCGCGGTGATCCCGGCCGGGCTGGTCGCGCTCGCCGTGCTGGCGGCCAGCCTCGACCTGCTCGCCGCGCCGCAGTTCGCCGAGCTGATCAGCGAGGGCAACGCCGCCGCCCTGCCGATGGTGCTGTGGCCGGTCTGGGCGGTCACGCTGGCCGGTGCCGCGTACGCGTACCACCTGCGACGCCGCGCCTGAGACGCCGCCCGGAGGGTCGGTCCCGGCACGGGGCGGGACCGACCCCCGGGCGGTACGCGAATTCTGAGCTAGCGTGGATCGGGTGACCGCTCCCAACCAGGTTTCCCCGGTCCCGCCCGCCGACCTGCCGAGCACACTCGGCGAGCTGCGCGCTACCGGCCACCGCTACCGCACGGTCAAACAGGAACTCCGAGACAACCTCCTCGCCCGGATGGGCTCCGGCGAGGACCGCTTCCCCGGCATCGTGGGCTACGAGGACACGGTGCTGCCCGAGGTCGAGCGCGCGCTGCTCGCCGGGCACGACATGGTGCTGCTCGGCGAGCGCGGGCAGGGCAAGACCCGGCTGATCCGTTCGCTCGGCGCGCTGCTGGACGAGTGGACCCCGGTGATCCCCGGCTCGGTACTCAACGAGCACCCGATGCACCCGCTCACCCCGGCGTCCCAGGCGCTCGTCGACTCGGCCGGCGACGACCTGGCGATCGGGTGGCTGCACCGCTCGATGCGGTACGGCGAGAAGCTCGCCACGCCGGACACCAGCGTCGGTGACCTGATCGGCGACGTCGACCCGATCCGCCTCGCCCAGGGGCGCACGCTCGGCGACCCGGAGACCATCCACTTCGGGCTCGTACCGCGTACCAACCGGGGCGTCTTCGCCGTCAACGAGCTGCCCGACCTGGCCGAACGCATCCAGGTGGCGCTGCTCAACGTGCTGGAGGAACGCGACATCCAGGTCCGCGGCTACCAGCTACGGCTGCCGCTGGACCTGCTGCTCGTGGCCAGCGCCAACCCGGAGGACTACACCAACCGGGGCCGGATCATCACGCCGCTGAAGGACCGGTTCGGCGCGGAGATCCGTACCCACTACCCGCTGGACCTGGACCTGGAGCTGGCGCTGATCCGGCAGGAGGCCGACCTGGTCGCCGTCGTGCCGGAGCACGTGCTGGAGGTGCTGGCCCGGTTCGCCCGCGACGTGCGGGAGTCGCCGTCGGTCGACCCGCGCTCCGGTGTGTCCGCCCGGTTCGCCATCGCCGCCGCGGAGACGGTGGCCGCCGCCGCGTTGCGTCGTTCGGGTCTGCTGGCCGGTGCTTCTGCCGGCGCTGGTGCCTCGGGTGGGGCGGCCGGGTCGGCGTCCCGGCCGGAGGCGCCTGTGGCCCGGATCGGGGACACCGTGTCGGTGACCTCCACCCTGCGCGGCAAGGTCGAGTTCGAGAGCGGCGAGGAGGGACGCGAGATCGAGGTGCTCGCGCACCTGCTGCGTACTGCCACCGCCGAGACGTTCCGCGCCCGGCTCGCCGGGCTGGACCTGTCCGGCTTCACCGCGATCGTCGCCGAGGGCGGCGCCGTCGAGACCGGCGAACTGGTCTCCTCGTCCGAGCTGCTACGCCAGGTCGGCACCGTGCCGGGGCTGGCCAAGGTGCTCGACCGGCTCGGGCTCGGCGACGCGCCCAGCCCGGAGGAGGCGGCCGCCGGCATCGAGTTCGTGCTGGAAGGGCTGCACCTGACCCGCCGGCTCGGCAAGGACGTCACCGACTCCGGGCGCACCGTCTACGGGGACCGGGACTGACAGTGGCCGGCGGCAACCGCTTCCGGTACGGGCAGTGGCGCGGCGGACCCGATCCGCTCGCCCCGCCGTACGACGTACGTGCCGCTGTGGACGCGGTCGGCTCGGACGTGCTCGCCGGCGGCAGCCTGCGCGAATCGCTGCGCGAGCTGCTGCGACGCGGCCCGCAAGGGCGCGGCGGGCTCGACGACCTGGCCGCCCGCGCCCGCCGCCTGCGCCGGGAGGCGCTGCGCCGGGGCGACCTCGACGGCGCCGTCACCCGGGCCCGGGCACTGCTCGACCAGGCGCTCGCCGCCGAACGCGACGAGCTGCGCGGCCGCGACGGCGACGACGCCCGGTTCGCCGAGGCCGTGCTCGACAACCTGCCCCGCTCCACCGCCCGCGCGGTGTCGGAGCTCTCCGAGTACGACTGGGCCAGCGCCGAGGCGCGGCAGACGTACCAGCGGATCCTCGACGGGCTGCGCGGCGACGTGCTGGAGCAGCGATTCGCCGGGCTGCGCGACGCGGCCCGGGCCACGGCCGACCCGGCCGTCCAGCGGCAGCTCGCCGAGATGATGCGCGACCTCAACGACCTGCTCGCCCGGCACGCCCGCTCCGAGGACACCACCGACGCGTTCGCCGAGTTCATGCGCCGCCACGGCGAGTTCTTCCCGGAACGCCCCAGGGACGTCGACGAGCTGATCGACGTACTGGCCCGGCGGGCCGCCGCAGGTGAGCGGCTCATGCGGTCGCTGTCGGACCGGCAACGTGAGGAACTCGCCGGGCTGATGCGCCAGTCGCTCGGCGACCGGCTCTCCGGTGAACTGTCCCAGCTCGACGCGCACCTGCGGTCGCTGCGGCCGGACATGAACTGGCAGCGCGGCGAGCGGGTCCGCGGCGACCAGCCCCTCGGCTACGGCGAGGCCACCGGCGCGCTGGACGAGATCGCCGAACTCGACGAGCTGCTGGACTCCCTCGACCAGGACCAGCCCGGCGCCACGCTCGACGACGTCGACGTGGAGGCCGTCGCCCGTACGCTGGGCCGGGACGCCGCCGACGACGTACGCCGGTTGCAGGAGCTGGAACGCGAACTGCGCCGCCAGGGCTGGGTCACCCGCGACGCGGACGGGCTGACGCTCAGCCCCAAGGCGCTGCGCCGGCTCGCGAGCACCGCGCTGCGGCGCGTCTTCTCCGACCTGACCGCCGGCCCGCGCGGCCAGCACGACCTGCGCACGGCGGGCGCCGCAGGCGAGGTGAGCGGGGCGTCACGCCCCTGGGAGTACGGCGACGAACAGCCGCTTGACGTGGTGCGCACGCTCACCCGGGCGGTACGACGGGCCGGTCCCGGAGTGCCGGTGCCGCTCGCTGTCGAGGACTTCGAGGTGGTGGAGACCGAACGGCGGGCGTCGGCGGCGGTGGTGCTGTGCGTCGACCTGTCGTACTCGATGATCTCGCAGGGCCGCTGGGGTCCGATGAAGCAGACCGCGCTGGCCCTGTCACACCTGATGGCGACCCGGTTCCCGCAGGACGCGCTGCAGATCGTCGGCTTCGGCCGGGAGGCGATGCCGCTGACCCAGCAGGAGCTGGCGGCGGTGGAGCCGGACATGCAGCAGGGCACCAACCTCCAGCACGCGCTGCGGATCGCCGGGCGGCACCTGCGCCGCCACCCGGGTGCCGAGCCGGTGGTGCTGGTGGTCACCGACGGCGAGCCGACAGCGCACCTGGACCCGGAGGACGGCGAGGCGTACTTCCACTGGCCGCCGCTGCCGGAGACGATCTCGGCGACGATCCGGGAGGTGGACCGGCTGACCCGGTACGGCGCGACGCTCAACCTGTTCATGCTGGGCGACGATCCAGGGCTGCGCCGGTTTGTGGACGCGGTGGCGCGGCGTTCGGGTGGCCGGATGTTCACCCCGGACCTGGACGACCTGGGCGAGTACGTCGTCTCCGACTACCTACGCGCCCGCCACGGCCGCCGCTGAGCTTGCGCCCGCGCGCCTGCGCTCTCGCGTCCTCTCGCCCGCGCGCTCGCTCTCGCGCTCTCGCCGATCTTGGAGTTGTGGTGCCCATGATGCCCGGTTTGCGGCGTTCGCGAGGTGCCACAACTCCAAGATCGGCGGGCCTCTCCTAGAACCTTGGCGAGTCCTCGCCAGCTCGGGCACAAGAGCCGCCCAGGCCCCCTGGGGCATCCGCGATCTTGCACTTTCGTACCCCGCAAACCGCGCGAATGGGGCATCTGAAGGGCTCGAACTGCAAGATCGCGCAGGTGATCCGGTGTGCCGTCCTCTCGCCCGGATCAGCCCGCCTGGCTCGGGGTCGATCATGAAGTTGGCGGTGTTTGGTGTCCGGTTTGTCGGCGTCAACTTCATGATCGACGGCGCGGGGTCGGGTGCCTGTGGTGCGACCCGTGCCGGTGTGGGCGGTGGTGTTCGGTTCGGGGGTGGTGGGTGGCACTCGGGGGGTGGAATCGCGGGCGGGTGGGTGGCGTTGTAACCGGGTGAACGACCGAGCGTCGGCGGCGCGCCCCGCGAGCGGGGTGGCATCCGCAGGCCCGGGAATCATCCTGGCCGGCTGGTCGTTGAACACGGTTCCGACGACGTGAACCCCCGCCGCTTTCTGGTGGCGTGTGGTGCCCCCGGGAATGGTGGCGGGTGGCGGGTCGTTGAACATGCTTCCGGCGCCGCGACGAGGCACCCCCGACCCTCGCGAGCAGCCGATCCCCCCGAAGACTTTTTTGAGCGCCTGACGGTGCTCGCACCCGCGCCGGCCCCCCTGTCGGTGTGGGCGTCGATCCCCCGAATGGAGCCCTCCATGAACACGATTCTGCGTAAGAGCATTCTGGGTGTTGCTGGTCTGGCTTTCACCGGTGGCGTGTTCGCCGGTCCGGTGGCTGCGCACGCGGCGGACACCACCCACACCAAGCCGGTCAGTGTGAGTGTGCAGGGTGACAAGCTGATCCCGCACGGTGTGCAGGGTGAGCAGTCGCGCATCGACCTCAACGACGAGCAGACCGCCAATGTGAAGGCGATCATTGCCGCCACGAAGAAGGCCGGTATGGACGAGCGTGCCGCTGTCGTGTCGATCGCGACGGCGTTGCAGGAGTCGAAGCTGGAGAACCTCGGCCACCTCGGTGACCGTAACGACCACGACTCGCAGGGCCTGTTCCAGCAGCGCCCGTCCAGCGGTTGGGGCACGGTGGAGCAGATCACTGACCCGGAGTACTCCACGACGGCGTTCCTGAAGGGTCTGAAGCAGGTCGACGGCTGGCAGGACATGCCGCTGACCAAGGCCGCCCAGACCGTCCAGGTGTCGGCCTACCCGGACCACTACGCCCAGTGGGAGCAGCAGGCCGCCGACCTCGTCGCCCAGCACTGGAACAGCTAAGACGAACAAGTAAGAAACAGCGAAGGCCGGCACCCCGAACCAACGGGGTGCCGGCCTTCACGCGTCTGGGTGAACCGGGCACGGTAGCCGGGGTGCCCGCAGCGGCTGCGAGGGTTGGATGCGGGGCATGGACGAGGTGGACGCCCCGGCACTGCGGCAGGCGTACGAGGAGTTGTTCGCGGAGATCGACGCGGGCGGGTTCGGGCCGCCGCCCGAAGGTCAGCTGAGCGCCGAGCAGATCGTCGCGCACCTCGCCGCCAACGACGAGCTGATGAGCGAGGCGACCGAGGCGGTGCTGGCCGGCTCGCCGTTCGCGTACTACGACCTGGACACCATCCACCGGCCGCAACTGGACGCGCTCGTCTCCGAGTGCGGCGGGCTCGACGGTCTGGCCGCGCTGTTCCGGGCCACCAGCCAGAAGTTGTGCGCGTTGGCGGAGCGGCTCGGCCCGGCGGCGGAGACGCCGGTGGACACCGTGCTGCGCGAGGGCTTCGACCTGGACGTGGACGACTCGCTGCCCTGGGGCAGGGCGCTGGACCTGCACATCCGCGTGCACCTGCCGCTGCACCTGGCCCAGCTCCGCGCCCTGCGCCGCCAGCCCCACCTCGCCTGACCGGCAGACAACCGATCATGGAGTTGTGGCAGTGGACAACTCCGACATGCCTGGCCTTCCAGGCGCCACAACTTCAAGATCGACGGAAGCGGGCGCGGGCGGGGCGGGGGACGTCGCAGGGGACGGGTGGCGGAACGTGCGGCGGTAGGCGGTGGGGGATACGCCTACCCGCGCGTGGAAGTGCTGTCGCAGCGCGGCGGTGGTGCCGAAACCCGCATCCCGGGCGATCCGGTCGACGCTCAGATCCGTCGTCTCCAGCAGCACCCGGGCGTGCTCGGTGCGCTGCTGGAGCAGCCACTGCGCCGGGCTGAGCCCGGTCTCGGAGCGGAAGTGCCTGGTGAACGTACGGACGCTCATCCGCGCGTGCGCCGCCATCTCGCGCAGCGCCACCGGCTCGTGCAGCCGCTGCCGCGCCCACTCGCGGGTGGCCGCTGTGCCGTTGTCAGCGCCGCGGGGCACCGGCCGCTCGATGTACTGGGCCTGCCCACCGTCGCGCCACGGCGGCACCACGCAGCGCCGGGCGGCCCGGTTGGCCACCGCGCTGCCGTGGTCCGTGCGGACGACGTGCAGGCACAGGTCGATTCCGGCGGCCACCCCGGCCGAGGTGAGCACGCGGCCGTCGTCGACGAAGAGCACGTCGGGGTCGAGCCGTACGCCGGGGTGCAGGCGGCGGAAGCGCGACGCGTACGCCCAGTGCGTGGTGGCCGGGCGGCCGTCGAGCAGGCCGGCGGCGGCGAGCACGAACGCGCCGGTGCAGATGGACATGACGCGGGCGCCCCGGTCGTACGCGGCCCGCAGCGCCTGGGCCACCTCGGCGGCAACCGTGCCGTCGTGCAGCGGCGAGCCGGAGTGGATGCCGGGGACGATCACGGTGTCGGCGCGCTCCAGCAGTTCCAGCCCGTGGTCGGGGAGGACCTGGAAGCCGGCGCTGCTGCGTATCGGCAGGCCGCCGGGGGTGCAGGTCGCCACCGCGTACAGCGGGGTGCTGTCGTCGGCGCGGGCGGCGCCGAGGACCTGGGCGGGGGTGCCGAGGTCGAGCGCGACCACGCCGTCGAGGGCGAGGACGGCGACCCGGTGCGGTACGGACATGGCCCGATTATTGCGCACGATGGCTTTCCGGCCACTCGTCGCAGGAACCGCCCGGTCCGAGACTCGATTGGTGACACGATCCCGCCTGCACCCGGCCTGGCTCGTCGCCGCCGTGGCCTTCGTCGCGCTCGTCGGTGCCGCAGGTTTCCGCGCCACCCCGGGTGTGCTGCTGCACCCGCTGCACGCCGAGTTCGGCTGGCCGCTGGCGACCATCTCCGCCGCCGTGTCGGTCAACCTGCTGCTGTACGGCCTCACCGCGCCGTTCGCCGCCGCGCTGATGGACCGGTTCGGCATCCGCCGGGTGGTGGCCGGTGCGTTGGTGCTGGTGGCCGCCGGCAGCGGCCTGACCGTGGGGATGACCGAGAGCTGGCAGCTCCTGCTGTGCTGGGGCGTCCTCGTCGGGCTGGGCACCGGCTCGATGGCGCTGGCGTTCGTGGCGACGGTGACCGGGCGCTGGTTCGTCAAGCGGCGGGGCCTGGTGACGGGTGTGCTCACCGCCGGCGGCGCGGCCGGGCAGCTCGTCTTCCTTCCGCTGCTCGCGGTGCTGGTGCGCGACCACGGCTGGCGCACGGCGGCACTCGTCGTCGCCGGGGCCGCGCTGGCGGTCGTACCCCTTGTGGTGTGGTTGTTGCGGGAGCATCCGGCGGACCTGGGGCGGCCCGCCTACGGCGCGACCGAGGTCGTGCCGCCGGCCCGGCCGGAGGGCGGCGCCGCGGCGCGGGCGGTCGGCGCGCTCGCCGCCGCCGCGCGGACGCGGCCGTTCTGGCTGCTCGCCGGCGGTTTCGCGATCTGCGGCGCGACCACGAACGGCCTGGTCGGTACGCACTTCGTGCCGGCCGCCCACGACCACGGCATGCCGGAGACCACAGCCGCGGGTCTGCTCGCCGTGGTCGGGCTCTTCGACATCGCCGGCTCGATCGCCTCCGGGTGGCTCACCGACCGGGTCGACGCCCGGCTGCTGCTCGGCGCCTACTACGCGTTGCGCGGGGCGTCGCTGCTGGTGCTGCCGAGCCTGTTCGCCGGTACGGCCGAGCCGAGCATGCTGGTCTTCATCGTCTTCTACGGGCTGGACTGGGTGGCGACGGTCCCGCCGACTGTGGCGTTGTGCCGGGAGTGGTTCGGCGCGTCCGGCGCCGTGGTGTTCGGCTGGGTGTTCGCCGCGCACCAGTTCGGCGCCGCGCTGGCGGCCACCGGCGCCGGTCTGGTCCGGGACCGGCTCGGCGACTACGCGCTGGCCTGGTACGTGGCGGGCGCGCTGTCGGTCGGCGCGGCCGGGCTGTCGCTGCTGCTGCGGCGCCGTCCCGCCGGCGAGCCCGCGTTCACGCTGCCGGTGGTCGCGGGCCGGCGGGCCTGGAGCTACCGCGGCTGACGGGTGGGCGCTACCGGGGCCGGCGGGGCGGCGCCACCGGGGCCGGCGGGGCGGCGCCACCGGGGCCGACCGGTCAGCCGGCCGCCCACTGCTGCTCGGGAGCGCCGCTGCACGGCGCCTGCTCCAGCTCGCGGCCGGACTCGGTGCCCGCGTCGTCGACCTGCGCGCACTTGCCGCTGTGCACTGCCACAAGCAGCGCCGCACCGTCACCGGCCTGCTGGAACCGCCACTGCTGGTTGGCCTGCCCGTTGCACGACCACTGCTGCACGTCGACGCCGTCGTCGGTCTTCGCCTCGTTGACGTCCAGGCACTTGCCGCTCGCCGCGTTGACGAGCAGGTAGGTGTCGTTCGTGACCGGCGTGACCACCCACTGCTGCTCCGGCCCGCCGGTGCAGTCGGCCAGCGCCGCCTGCGCGCCCTCGGCCTCGTCGCCCGTCACGCCGAGGCAGCGTCCGGACGGCACGCCCCGGATCACCTTCGGCGTGGCCACAGGCGCGGCGGGTGTGCTCGGCGCCGCGCTCGGCGAGGGCGACGACGACGGCGTGGGCTCCGCCGTCGGTTCCGCGCTCGGCTCGCTCGGCTCCGCTGTGGGCACTGCCGCCGCCGGCACCACCGGCCGGTCGTCGCCGCCGCCGAGCACGCCGGTGGCGAAGAAGACCCCGAGGAGTACGCCCGCCACGCCGACGCCCAGCGCGATCCGCATCAGCGGGTCCTGGGGCAGCCGGACACCACGGGCGCCACGGGCGCGGCGGGCGCCGTAGACGGTGCCGGACGGGTCGGAGTGCGGGTCGGCCATGGGGGCATAGTGACCCACCGGGGCCGCCGGGTGCCAGTCGCCCCGGCGGCACGGTGACTCAGTCGACGACCCGGACGTCCTTCCAGAACGCCACCCGGTCGCGGACCATCTCCGCGTCCGGCTTGGGATCGGGGTAGTACCAGACGGCGTCCGGGCTGGTGGCGCCGCCGTGTTCGAGCGTGTAGTAGGAGGCCGTGCCCTTCCACGGGCAGACCGTGTGGGTGTCGGACTCCCGGATCAGGTCGTCGCGCAGCGCGGCACGGGGGAAGTAGTGGTTGCCCTCGACCACCACTGTGTCGTCGCTCTCGGCGACGACGAGGTCGTTCCAGACGGCTTTCGGCATGTCCTCCACGCTATGCCGGTGGGCGCGTGCCGGCCACCGCTCAGCGCGTCGGCTCCTCGTCCGTCACGTCGGCCACCGTCGCGTCGAGCGCGGCCAGCGCGGTGTCCGCGTCGACCGCGACGGCGAGGCCGTGCTCGCCCGCGCCGAGCGTGATCTCCCGGCCGCGTAGCCGCTCGTCGGCGACCACCGGCCAGGCGGTGGTGGCGCCGAACGGCGTGATGGTGCCGCGCGCGTACCCGGTGGCGGCCTTCGCCGCCTCGGCGTCGGGCATCGACAGCCGGCTCACCCCGAGCAGGGCGCGCAGCTTCGGCCAGGAGATCACCCGGCCGCCGGGCGTCAGCACGAACAGCAGGTCGCCCTCGCCGCGGCGGACCACGATCGTCTTGACCACATCGGGCACCTCGACGCCGCGCGCCGCAGCCGCCTCGGCGAGGCTCGCGACCGGGCCGTGGCGGATCACCCGGTACGGCAGGCCGGCGTCGTCGAGTGCGGTGAGCGCGGGATTCGGCATGGCGGTCACGGTAACGCGCGCGTCGTCGGCCGGTCGCGGAATGGCCACCGTGGACATCCCACGAATTGTCGTACCCGAGCGTAAGGTGATCTCATGCACGCTGTCCGTGATCATGAACGGGCGGTGGACACGCTGCGGCGCTCCTACGCCGCGGTGCCCGCCGGGGAACCCGTACGGCTGGCCAAGCAGACCTCGAACCTGTTCCGGCCCCGCTCCGCGCCGCGTACGCCCGGCCTGGACGTGAGCGGCCTGACCGGGGTGCTCGCCGTGGACCCGGCGGCCCGCACCGCCGACGTGCAGGGCATGTGCACCTACGAGGATCTGGTCGACGCGACGCTGCCGCACGGCCTGATGCCGCTTGTCGTGCCGCAGTTGCGCACCATCACGCTGGGCGGGGCGGTGACCGGGCTGGGCATCGAGTCCACCTCCTTCCGCAACGGCCTGCCGCACGAGTCGGTGCTGGAGATGGACGTCCTCACCGGCGCGGGGGAGATCGTCACGACCCGGCCCCGGGGCGAGCACGCCGACCTGCACCGCGCCTTCCCCAACTCGCTGGGCAGCCTCGGCTACGCGACCCGGCTGCGCATCGAGCTGCAACCGGTCCGCCGGTACGTGTCACTGCGCAACATCCGGTTCACCCGGCTGGAGGAGCTGGTCGACGCGATCGGCGAGGTGGTCGCCAAGGGCGCCTGGGGCGGTGAGCCGGTCGACGCCATGGACGGGGTGGTGTTCAGCCCCGGCGAGGCGTACCTCGTGCTCGGCACGTTCACCGACGAGGCCGACGACGGCCCGTCCGACTACACCGGCCAGGAGATCTACTACCGCTCGCTGCGCCGGCGTACCCGGGACACGCTCATCGCGTACGACTATCTCTGGCGCTGGGACACCGACTGGTTCTGGTGTTCGGCGGCGTTCGGGGTGCAGCACCCGGTGGTGCGGCGGCTGTGGCCGCGGCGCTACCGGCGCAGCGACGTCTACCACCGGATCGTGCGGCTGGAGCACCGGCACCAGGTGGCCGCCCGGGTCGACAGGTGGCGGGGTCGCCCGGCCCGGGAGCGGGTGGTGCAGGACGTGGAGGTCCCGCTGGACCGCACGCCCGAGTTCCTGCGCTGGTTCGCCGCGAACGTGGGGATGACGCCGGTGTGGCTGTGCCCGCTGCGGCTGCGGGAACCGTCCGGTCCCGGGTCGGCGAAGGCGTGGCCGCTATATCCGCTCCGACCGGGCGAAACGTATGTGAACATCGGCTTCTGGGGAAGCGTCGCCATCGCGGCGGGCGCCGCCGACGGCGACGTCAACCGCCAGATCGAGCGCATGGTGTCGGAGGTGGGCGGTCACAAGTCGCTCTACTCCGACGCGTACTACGACCGGGGGGAGTTCGACCGCCTCTACGGCGGGGACACCTGGCGTGCCGTGAAGGACCGCTACGACCCGGACCACCGACTCACCGGACTGTACGAGAAGGCGGTATCCCGAGCATGAGTCTGACCGACCGAACACCGGGGGCGGCGAGCGCCCCGGCCGGCCCGCCGGCGGGCGGGCGGCGTACCGGACCCACAGTCGCGGACGTGGTCCGCGCGGTCACCACCGGCGACCTGCCCGTCCGGGTCACCGGCTACGACGGCAGCGAGGTGGGCCCGGCCGACGCCGGGATCACCCTGGCGATCCGCACCGAGCGGGGCCTGTCCTACCTGCTCACCGCGCCGGGCGACCTGGGCATGGCCCGGGCCTACGTCAGCGGCGACCTGGCGCTGGAGGGCGTGCACCCGGGCGACCCGTACGAGGCGCTGCGGGTGATCAAGGACGAGGTGCCGCTGCGGATCCCGGCGATGAGCGAGGCGCTCACGCTGGTCCGGGGCCTGGGCTGGGAACGGCTGCGCCCGCCGCCGCCCCCGCCGCAGGAGGCGGCGCCGCGCTGGCGGCGGCTGATGACCGGCCTGCGTCACTCGCGCATCCGGGACAGCACTGCGATCTCGCACCACTACGACGTGTCGAACGCCTTCTACGAGAAGGTGCTCGGGCCGTCCATGACGTACACCTGCGCGGTCTTCCGCAGCCCCGGCGACACCCTGGAGGAGGCGCAGCGCAACAAGTACGACCTGGTCGCCGGCAAGCTGGCGCTCAAGCCGGGGATGCGGCTGCTGGACGTCGGCTGCGGCTGGGGCGGCATGGTCCGGCACGCGGCCCGCGAGTACGGCGTCAAGGCGCTCGGTGTGACGCTGTCGAAGGCGCAGGCCGACTGGGCGCGGGCCGCGATCGAGCGGGAAGGGCTGAGCGAGCTGGCCGAGGTGCGTCACCTGGACTACCGGGACGCGCCGCGCGAGCAGTTCGACGCGATCTCCTCGATCGGGCTGACCGAGCACATCGGGGTGCGCAACTACCCGGCCTACTTCGGCGCGCTGCGCTCCCGGCTCAAGCCCGGCGGGCGGCTGCTGAACCACTGCATCACCCGGGCCGACAACCGGGCGCCGCACCGCTCCGGCGCGTTCATCGACAGGTACGTCTTCCCGGACGGTGAGCTTGCCGGTCCGGGCCGGCTGATCAGCGAGATCCACGACGCCGGGTTCGAGGTGCACCACGAGGAGAACCTGCGCCAGCACTACGCGCTGACGCTCGCCGGCTGGTGCCGCAACCTGGTCGAGCACTGGGACTTCTGCGTCGGCGAGGTCGGGCCGGGCACCGCGAAGGTGTGGGGGCTCTACATGGCCGGCTCCCGGCTGGCGTTCGAGCGCAACGGCATCCAGTTGCACCACGTGCTCGCCACGCACAACGGCCCGGAAGGGGTGAACGGGTACCCGCTGCGTCCGGACTGGACGCCCTGACGCGACGTACCGACGAAAGGCCGCGCGGACCGCGCGGCCTTTCGTCGAAGCCATTGACAAAGAAGTTTTGTAAGTAAAAACTGATTTTGCCATGAGAGACGTCCTGTACCTGGAACAGCGCGAGCAGGCCGAAGTCCTGCTCAAGCCGCAGCGCATCGAGGTGCTGCGGCAACTCGCCGAGCCCCGCACCTGCACCGAGGTCGCGGCCCGGCTGGAGCAGACGCCGCAGCGCGTCTACTACCACGTCAAGCAGCTCGTCGCGGCCGGGCTGGCCGAGCAGGTGGCGCAGCGGCAGGTGCGCGGCATCACCGAGGGCATCTACCAGGCCGTCGCCCGGTCGTACTGGCTCTCGCCCCGCCTGGTCGGCCGCATCGGCGGCACCCGCCGGGCCCGCGACGAGCTGAGCCTGGGCTACCTGCTCGACCTCATGGAGGAGGTCCAGGCCGACATCGCCGCGCTCGACCGCACCGCCCCCGAACTGCCGTCCATCGGCGTCTCCGGCGAGATCCGGGTGCCCGCCGAGCGGCGGCAGGAGTTCCTGCACGACCTGCAGACGACGCTGCAGGACCTGTTCACGCGCTACGGCGGCGCCGAGGGAGACGCCTTCAAGCTCGCCGTGGCCTGCTACCCGAAAGGCGACACGCATGACTGAGCCGATGATCATCCGCGCCCGCCTCGCCGCCCCGGTGGCGACCGTCCGCCGCGCCCTGACCGACGCCGCCGAGCTGCGCGTCTGGCTGGCCGAGCACGCCGAGGTCGAGCTGCCCCGGCGGTACGAGTTCTGGGGCCGCTACACGCCCGAGGGCGACGCGCCACACCAGCGGCTGCTGCACGCCGACGACCGGACGCTGCGCTTCGCGTGGACGCTCGACGGGGTGGAGACCACCACCGAGTTCGAGCTGGAGCCCGACGGCGACGCCACCGTACTCACGCTGCGGCAGAGCCACTTCAGCTTCGAGGAGGCGATGAGCGGCAGCAGCATCCGGGGCGTGCTCCAGACGTTCTGGTACCTGGCGATCGCCAACCTCAACGACCACCTCGACGGCCGGCCGCTGCTGCCGCGTACCGACTTCACCTCCGCCGACCTGCGCGGCGAACTGCTGATCGACGCCCCGATGGACAAGGTGTGGACGTCACTCACCGACTCCGAGCAGGCCGGCGCCTGGTTCGGCTACCCGATCGGCATCGAGCCCTGGGAGGGCGGCCGGTACGCGATGGGCGGCTTCGACGCCGGTGAGGCCGCGAAGGTGTTCGACGTGACGCCGGGGCGGGCGCTGTCCATCGACTGGGGACCGACCGGCGTGACCTCCTGGGAGCTGGACGAGTCCGAGGGCCGGACGAAGCTGACGTTCGTGCAGTCCGGCTTCGACGAGGGCAACCCGCCGTACGGCGCCTGGACCGGCATCGTCTCCGGGTTCGCCGAGCTGCGACGCTTCCACGAGGTGCCGGACTGGAAGCCCATCTGGCTGTAAGGAAGGGCCCCCTCTTAACGCCTCCGGTAGAGGAGGGGACCCCTTTTAACACGGGCGCTGGCTGGGTAATGCCGGGCGATGTTCTTCATCTTCGGGCTGCGGACCAAGGTCGTCCGGTCCGGCGTCGTCACCGCTGTCTGCCGCAACTGCGGCAACCAGGCCGCCCAGGTGATCACCCGCCGGGTCACCAAGTTCAGCCTCTTCTTCATCCCGCTGATCCCGCTGCGCACCCGGTACGGGCAGCAGTGCACGTTCTGCGGCGCCCAGTACGACATCTCCCGCGCCGAGGCCGAGCGCCTCCCGGTCGGCTGACCAGTGACCCGCTTCCTCTGCTGGCTGATCGGCCGGCAGCCTGCCACACCGATCGCCCCGCCGGTGCACACCGCTGCCCGTCCACCCTGCACGCCCGGGCGCCGGCACCGCCGCCGGCGTCGTCCGGTGGCGGGAGCGCAGTCCCCGCGCTCGCCCTGGAACCGCTCCGCCGACCGCTGACGGCGTGGCCCGACCCCGGTATCGAACCGGAGAACCATCGCGAGCTGCTCGCTCAGTGCTGCACCGGCCGCCGGCCGCCCGAGCCGACCTGCTGTGCGTCGTCGAGCCCCTCGACCGGGAATTCCATCGCCGTACCGTGCCGGTGCCCTGGCCGGTCAATAACTGGGAGCGGGGCAGCGGCTGGTGGTGGCGACGCCTGAGGGAGATCTGACCGCCGTGTTAAGAAGGGGCCCTTCCTCTACCGGAGGCGTTAACAAGGGACCCTTCCTTACACTTCATCGGATGGAGGAGCGGCTGGCGCAGATCCGGGGTGGTGGGCCGCCCCGGCGGCACAACGCCCGTACCGTCGCCGCGCTGACCGGCAACCCCGGCTGCACCCGCCGCGCCGTGCTGGACAGCGCGGGCGCGGACAAGCCGGCGCTCGCCGAGCAGCTCGGCTTCCCGGCCCGGTTCGGGCAGTCCCGTTTCGCGATCACCCGGGGCAACGCGTTCGAGGCCCAGGTCAAGGCCGACGGCGGGGCGGAACTGCTGCGCCTGGTCGCGGAGCGGCTCGGCGTACCGGTGCCGGAGGCCGCGACCTGGACCGACCTCGGCGCCGACGACGACCGGCCGGAACGGTCCCGGGCGGCGCTGACCGCGAGCGGCGACGGCCCGGCGCTGTTCGACCACCCGCTGCTCGGCCTGGACGTGGCCGGCACCCGGGTGCACCTGGAACCGGATCTGGTCGCCGCGCGGCTGGCCGGCCGGTTCCACGTCGTGGAGATCAAGTCGTTCCCGGTGATCGACGGGCAGGCCGACCCGGGCAAGGTCGCCGCCGCCGCGATCCAGTCCGCCGTCTACGTGCTGGCGCTGCGCGAGCTGCTCGCCGCCGAGGGACGCGACCCGGAGCTGGTGTCGCACGAGGTGGTGCTGGTCTGCCCGCGCGACTTCGCCAATCAGCCGGTGGCCAGCCTGCTCGACGTGCGCCGGCAACTGCTGGTGCTGCGCCGCCAGTTGGCCCGGATGGCCCGGGTCGAGGAGCTGCTCGCGGCCGTACCGGCCGGGTTCACGGTCGACCCGGCGGCCGATCCGGCCACGCTCGCCGCCGCGCTGCACCAGGTGCCCGCTCGCTATGCACCCGACTGCCTGGCCGCCTGCGAGCTGGCGTACTTCTGCCGGCACGAGGCGCGCGGGCAGACCGGCGCGCTGGGCCGGCCGGTCCGTGAGGCGCTGGGCGGCGTCGAGGACGTCGCCGACGTGCTGGCGCTCGCCGAGGGCGTAACCGCGCCCGAGCCGGAGCAGGCGGAGGCCGCCGCGCTGCTGCGGGCCGCCGCGCGCCTGCGCGCCGACGCCCTCGCCGGACACCCCGCGTGAGTACGCTCCGCGCACTCGCCCGAGCCCAGGCGGTCGCCACCGGGCGGGCCCAGCCGGTCGCCACGGTCCGCCACCTGCACCTGTCCGACCGGCCGCTGGTGCTGGTGCCGCTCGCGCTGGCCGGTGAGGCGAACGCCCCGCTGGCAGCGATGGTCGGCGCCGCGCCCGACGAGGCCCGGCTGCTCGTGGTGCCGCAGCCGCGCAACCGGGACCAGCGGTTCGCGTTCGCCGCCGAGCTGGCCGGGATCGTCCTGCCCTACCTGGACGAGTTCCGCGACCTGACCGAGGCGGTGCCGGTGGACCGGGGCCGCGACGTCCGCCACCGGTACGTCGACGCGCCGCAACTGCTGGTGCCGAACCCGGCCGGGATCACGTTCCTGCGGCTGTTCGGCCGTTCCACCCGGTTCCGCCGGACCGACGGCGACTATCCGGTGCATCAGTCGGTGCCGCTGCTCGGCCGCTGGCTGACGTTCTTCGCCGAGCGTGCCGAGCAGCCCGGCTCGTCCGCGTTGCTGGCGCTCACCGAGGCGCTGACGTTGCACTGGGCGACCGGGCAGAGCGTGGTGGAGGATCTGCACCTGCCGGCGGTGCTGGGCTGGCTCGACCCGCCGGCCGGGCTGACCGGCGCCGAGGCGGCGGCCCGTGCCGAGGATCCGGCACACTGCCCGCCGGCCGGTCCGGCCACCGACCCGGACTTCGACAACCGCCGGCTCGCCCCCGCTATCGAGGCGTACACCCGGGCCGAGGACGACCCGGCGGCCCGCGCGGCCGCGTACGACGAGCTCGCCGGCCTGCTGCGCGACCAGCTCGCGCCCACCTGGGAGCTGATGTGGCGCGGCGTCGGGCTGTTGCGGGCGCTGCCGGCCGGCGCGCGGGTGGCGGGCCGGTGGGCCGGTGACCGGGACGCGTTCACCGCGCACGCCGAGCATGTCGACGCCGGGGGCGGCCCGCAGCCGCGGCGCGACGGCGCGGTGGCGGCGGCGCTGCGGTTGCAGCGGCTGGAACGGGCGTCGACCGCGTGGGCGGTGCAGCGCGCCTACGACGATCCGCTGGTGATGGCCGAGCACCGGCTGTCCGGTGAGGCGTTCGTCGGCGAGGTGACGCTCGCCGACCCGGCGCGGGTGGACGACTCCGGCAAGCGGCCGGTGCTGCGCCCGCGCATCCAGGTGGTCACCACCGAGCCGGTGCCGATGCCGGTGGGCGCGACGCTGTACTCCCCGGCCCGCCCGGCGCAGAAGGCGAAGGTCGTGTTCGTGACGCCCGGCGCCGACGGCAAGACCGAGGTGGTGCTGGAACTGTCCGGCGGGATGGGCCGGGGGCTGACCGCACCTCCCGGCAGCGTGCCCGAGGTGGGCGAGCGGATCTGCCTGACCAGCTTGTCCGACGGCTTCCTGCCGGGCGGCGCGTTCCCGGCGCCGGAGGAGACGCCGTGGACGCACGGCGGGCCGCCCGGCACGGCCGTCGCGCCGCCGGACCCGGCCCCGGCGGAGGACTGGTCCTGACCCGCGCGGCTCAGCCCAGGGCGGCGAGAGCCGTCCGCGCCTCGTCCGCCGTCGGCCGGTCCGGGTCCGCTGCGAGCAGCGCCTCCAGGCTCCGGCGGTACGCGACGTCGCGCGCCCCGTCGGCCGGGCTCGCCAGGTCCGGGGTGACGCCGCAGCCCTCCCAGTTGGTGCCGCTCGCCGCGTGCACGGGCCGGGCCACCGGCACCGTCAGTTCCAGGTGCGGGTGCAGCCGGTGCCCGACGCGGGGATGCGCGCCGCCCCGGGTGGGCTCACCGACCACTGTGGCCCGGCCGAACTGCTGAAGGTCGTACGCCAGTTCCTCGCCGCCGGAGAAGGTCGCCGGACCGGTGAGCACGTGGACCGGCTTCTCCGGCGCGTAGCGGGGGACCGGCAGCCAGGCGGCGCTCCAGAACTGGCGGGTGGCGCCGGAGCGCTCGTGCATGGTGTGCAGGTGCGTCGGCTCGGCGAAGAACCAGCCGCAGAGCAGCGCCACCCCGTCCGGGCTGCCGCCCTCGGTGCGGCGCAGGTCGAGCAGGAGCGCGTCGGTGCCGGCGAGCAGCCGCAGCGCGGCGGTCAGCGCGTCGCCGGCCAGGTCGGGCGGGAACACGTACGGCTGGATCTCCAGCAGCCCGACGTTTCCCGGCAGCCGTTGCACCCGGGTCACGCCGCCCATGCCGAGCGCGGCGAGGCGTGCGAAGTGTTCCCCGGTCGGGTCGTCGGCCTCGTCGGACAGCGGCTGGTCGTGGTGCTTGAGCCGCAGGTGCAGGTCGCGGTTCGCCGACTGGAGGTCGGCGGTGACGAGCGCGCCGAGCGTGGCGGGGTCGCCCGCACCGGCGTACGCCCCGGCGCGCAGGCGCTCGCGCAGGTGGCCGGCGACCCGGTCGGCGACGTCGGGCAGGACGTACTCGTCGGCCACCAGGGCGGCGGCCCGTTCGACGATGGCGGTGATCTGGTCCGGATCCATCGAGTCCCCGTTCTCGCGGTGGGGGAGAAGTAGAGCAGCCGGTTGACAAAGCGTCAAGAGAAATAGACGCTTTCGCGGTGACCGACGATCCGCTGGAGATCCGCGACCCGGCCCAGTTCAAGGCGCTGGCCCACCCGTTCCGGCACCGGCTGCTGTTCGCGCTCGGAGCCGGTCCCGCCACGCTCAGCCAGCTCGCCGCCCGTCTCGGCGCGGCGAAGGGCACGGTGGCCCACCATCTCGCGGTGCTGACCGAGGCCGGCATGGTCCGCCCGGCGCACAGCCGTCAGGTCCGGGGCGGCACCGAGCGCTACCACGAACGCACGTTCCGCCGGCTCGTCGGCGCCGACACCGACGCGGGCGCCACCGCTGCGCTGCTGGGCGCGTACGCCGAGGAACTCGCCGGTGACCCCGACCCGCTCGTGCACCTGCGACACCTGCGGCTCACGCCGGCCCAGGCCCGGCGCCTGCGGTCCACGCTGGACGAACTGGTCGGCGAGGCCGAGGAGGCGCCGCCGGGGCAGCCGCGCTACGGCGTGCTGGTCTCCCTCTACCGGCACCCGCCTGCGGTCCGCTGACCGACAGTCGTCGACTCTGGCGGCAGTCCCCGGCGCTGGCTAGGCTTGCGCCGTCCGTCGTCCGGTCCTCGTCGTCGAGGGTGCACGTCTGGAAGAGAGCCGGAGCGCATCGTTGTATCCCAGCACGACGTGAGCCTCGCCGTCGCGGCGCCGGCCCGTCATCCGCTCGTCGGCCGTGTCGGACTTGTCGCGGCCGCTGTCGTCGTACTCGGGGAGATGGCCTGGCTGGCCGCCCGTCTGCCGGGCGCGGCGCTGGTGAGCGACCTCGGCGCGATGGCGGTGTCGAGCTGGGCGGCAGTGCTCTGCGCCGGCGCGGCGCGACGTCAGCCGGCCGTGTTGCGCCGGTTCTGGGAACTGCTCGCCGCCACCATGGCCCTCGCCGCGCTCGGCCGTGCGGTGTGGACGGTGGAACGGCTCGGCGGGCTCGGCCTGCCCCACACGCCGCTGGTGGGGGGCCTGTTCGCCGCCGGCATCGTCACCGGCACCGCCGCGCTGCTCTGCTCCCGCACCGGCCCGCGCAGCGTGATCGGCCGGGCCCGCACCCTGCTCGACGGGGTCATCGTCGGGCTGGCCCTCATCCCGATCGGCTGGGTGGTGGTGTTCCACCGGATCACCGACGCCGAGCTGGCCGACCCGATGCGGACGTTCGGGCTGCTCTACCCGATGTTCGACCTGATGCAGCTCACCATCCTCGTGGCGGTCGCCGGTCCGGGCCGGCCGATGTGGCGGGCGCTCACGGTGATCGGTGCGGGCCTGGCGATCCGGTCCGGCGCGGACGCCGTCTACGTCTCCCTGGTCGCGCGCGGCGACTACACGCCGGGGCACCCGGTCGACGTCTGCTGGCCGCTGAGCTACCTGCTGGTCGGCCTGGCCACCCGCTATCCGCCGCCGAACGACGGGGAGGGCGAGGACGACGTGGTCGACTCGCCGCTGCCGCCGTGGTGGCGGGTCGCGCTGCCGTACCTGCCGGTGGGCGGTGCGATCGTCGCGGTCCTGCTGTCGCGGCAACCCAGCGGGCAGACCCCGCAGGTCGTCTTCGTCGGCATGATGGGCCTGCTCGGGGTGCTGGCGCTGCGCCAGGGGCTGGCCGCGAACGAGAACCTGCGGCTGGTCGGGCGGCTGCGCCGGCTCGCGTACTCCGACCAGCTCACCGGCCTGCCCAACCGGCTGACGTTCGTACGGCGGCTGCGGCGGGCGTTGCGCGGGGGTGGGCCGGTCGCCGTGGTGCTGCTCGACCTGGACGGCTTCAAGCAGGTGAACGACAGGTTCGGGCACGCCGCCGGGGACCGGCTGCTGACCACCACCGCGGAGCGCATGCGGGACGCGGTCGGCCCGGACGGGATGATCGCCCGTCTCGGCGGCGACGAGTTCGCAGTGCTCGTCGCAGGGGAGCGCCCGGTGTCACCCGAAGGGCTCGCGGTCCGGCTGCTGGCAGCCCTGGAACCGCTGCCCGGCGAGGAGGATCTCGGCGTCCACCCGTCGGCGAGCATCGGCATCGCCGAGTACGGGCCGCAGCACACCTCGCACACCGACCTGCTCCGGGACGCCGACATCGCCATGTACGCGGCGAAGGCGGCGGGCAAGGCCGCGTACCGCACGTGCACGCCGGAGCTGCGCGAGTCGGCGGTCAGCCGGGCCGAACTGATCGCCGACCTGCGCCGCGCGGTGGACGAGGGCCAGTTGCTGATGGAGTTCCAGCCCATCGTCGACCTGGACACCGGCACGGTACGCAGCGCCGAGGCGCTGGTGCGCTGGCGGCATCCCCGGCTGGGTGTGCTGACCCCGGCGCGGTTCCTGCCGCTGGCCGAGGAGACCGGGCTGATCGTGGCCATCGACAGGTGGGTCATCCACGAGGCGTGCCGGGCCGCGGCCACCTGGCGCGAGCACGCGCCGGACGTGACTGTGGCGGTGAACATCGCCGCCGCCCACCTGTGCCGGCCGGACCTGATCGCCACTGTCACCGGCGCGGTCGGCGCGGCCGGCCTGCCGCCCCGCGCGCTCACCCTGGAGCTGACCGAGTCGGCGCTGATCGAGGGCAGCGAGTCGGTGCTCGACCGGCTGTCCCAGCTGCGCGACCTCGGCATCCGCATCGCCATCGACGACTTCGGCACCGGGTACTCCTCGCTGAGCTACCTGCACCGTATCCCGGCCACCGAGCTGAAGATCGACAGGTCGTTCGTGTCCCGGCTGGACGCCGGCGACGCCCGCGCGTACGCCACGGTCGAGATGGTGAACCGGCTGGCCGGCGCGTTCGACCTGGCCGTGGTGGCCGAGGGTGTGGAGACTGTCGCGCAGCACGCGGCGGTCACCGCGATCGGCTGCCGGCAGGGCCAGGGCTGGCGGTACGGCCGTCCGGCCGCCCTGCCGGACCTGCTCCCCGCGTTGTCCGGGGCCGGCGCCGAGCGCTGACCGGCCCGGGTCCACGGGGGCCGAAGGTCCCGGACGGGACAGGGGATTCGACCCTGCTCACCGGCGGTCCGGCACCGCCATGATGGTTCTCGTCAACAAGACGAACACACCCTCCACACGGGAGTTTGATATGAAGCGACGGACGCTCGATCTGCTGTTCAGCATCGGTGGGCTGGGCCTGGCGGTCCTGCTGCTCGTCGTCGGCGTCGTCCTGACGACGAACGCCAACTTCGCCAACGACTACGTACGCGACCAGCTCGGCGCGCAGCACATCACCTTCACCCCGGCGGACAAGCTGTCCGACGAGGAGAAGAAGTCGGACTGCCTGCGCGAGTACGCCGGCCAGAAGATGACCACCGGCAAGCAGGCCGAGTGCTACGCCAACGAGTACATCGGCCTGCACCTGAAGAACATGGCCGGTGGCAAGACCTACGCCGACCTGGGCGAGCCGCAGAGCGCGCTGCGCGAGCAGGTGGCCCAGGCCGAGCAGAGCAACGCCGCCAACCTGGCCGACCTGCAGAAGCAGCTCGCCGAGGTGAGCGCCCAGCGGGAGACCGTGTTCAAGGGCGAGACGCTGCGCGGCCTGCTGCTCACCTCGTACGGCTTCAGCGAGTTCGGCCGCAAGGCCGAGCAGGGCGCCCTGGCCCTGTACCTCGGCGCGGGTCTGCTCCTGCTGCTCTCGATCGCCGGTCTGGTGCACGCCTTCCGCACCCCGGCCAACGCGACCTTCGCCGCTCCCGAGAAGGAGAAGGTCACCAACTGACCGCACCGACGACGCCCCCGGCCGATCCTGGTCGGGGGCGTCGTGCTGTCCGGCTTGACCCTCACGCAGCGGGAGGCGGGAGGCTTGGTCGCGGAAGGGAGGGAACCATGCCGTACACGGTGGGACAGGTGGCGCGGGCGGCCCGGGTGACGGTCCGGACGCTGCACCACTACGACGAGATCGGGCTGCTGCGGCCCAGCGGGCGCACGCCGGCGGGCTACCGCCGCTACGACGAGGCCGACCTGGACCGGTTGCAGCTCATCCGGTACTACCGCGAGCTGGGGTTCCCGCTGGAGGAGATCGCCGAGATCCTGGACGATCCGGATGCCGACCCGGTGGCGCACCTGCGCCGGCAGCACGAGCTGCTGTCCGGGCGGATCGGGAAGCTCCAGGAGATGGTCGCGGCGATCGAACACGCGATGGAGGCGAGGACGTTGGGGATCCAGTTGACCCCGGAGGAGCGGTTCGAGGTGTTCGGTGACTTCGACCCGGACGAGCACGCCGAGGAGGCGGAGCAGCGCTGGGGCGGCACCGAGGCGTACCGGCAGTCGCAGGAGCGCGCGGGCCGCTACTCGAAGGAGGACTGGCTGCGCAACAAGGCGGAGAACGAGGACTGGGGGCGGCGGTTCGTCGCGCTGATGGACTCGGGCGCGCCGGCTGACGGCCCGGAGGCGATGGCGCTGGCCGAGGAGCACCGGCAGCTCATCACCAAGTGGTGGTACGACTGCTCGTACGAGATCCACACCGGCCTGGCCGACATGTACGTGGCGGATCCGCGGTTCACCGCGTACTTCGAGACGCTGCGGCCCGGGATGGCCGCGTACCTGAACGAGGCGATCCACGCCAACGCGATCACCCGGTCCTGACCGGGAGCGGGTGGCAGGATGGCCGGCATGCTCATCGTCGCCGGCACCCTCTACGTCGATCCGGCCCGGCGGGACGCCTACCTGGCGTCCTGTGAGGCCGCCGTCCGCGCGGCCCGGGAAGCGCCCGGCTGCGTCGACTTCGCGGTCAGCGCGGACCTGGTCGAGCCGGGCCGGATCAACGTCTACGAGCGGTGGGAGTCCGACGAGCAGTTGCTGGCGTTCCGGGGCTCCGGCCCGGAGGCCGAGCAGGTGACGGAGATCCTCGGCGCCGAGGTGCACAAGTTCCGCATCTCCGGCGTCGAGGCTCCGTGACCGTCGCTAGATGAAGACGTCGAGAAGCAGGACGCCGAGGAAGCCGACCACCGAGATGATGGTCTCCATCACCGACCAGCTCTTGATGGTCTGCCCGACTGTCAACCCGAAGTACTCCTTCACCAGCCAGAAGCCGGCGTCGTTGACGTGGGAGAAGAACAGCGACCCGCAGCCGATGGCCAGCGCCAGCAGCGCCACCTCGGGGCCCTGGAGCGTGGCGGCCAGCGGCGCGACGATGCCGGCGGCGGTGATGGTGGCGACGGTGGCCGAGCCGGTGGCGACCCGGATGCCGACCGCTACCAGCCAGCCGAGCAGCAGCGGCGAGAGGTTCGCACCGTCGGCGGCGTTCGCGACCAGGTCGCCCACGCCGGCGTCGACGAGTACCTGCTTGAAGCCGCCACCGGCGGCGACGATCAGCAGGATGCCGGCGATCGGCGGCAGCGAGCCGCCGAGGAAACCGGAGACCTGGGTACGGCTGAAGCCGGACCGGTAGCCCAGGAAGATCATGGCGAAGATGACGCCTGCCAGCAGCGCGATGATCGGGGTACCGACGATGTCCAGCGCCTTGCGGCCGGCGGTGTCCTCGCCGAGCGTCAGCTCGCCGACCGCCCGCAGCAGCATCAGCACCACCGGCAGCAGCACCGTCACCACAGCCGCCCAGAGCGCCGGGGCCCGGCGCGATCGCCGCCCGACCGGCTCGTCGATCGCGCCGCCGGGCCGTCCGGTGCCCGGGTTGACCAGGTCGTCCGCGGTAACCAGGTCGCCGTCGGCGTCGAGCCGGCCGTCACCGGGCCGGGTCGGGCTGCGGTCGACGGCGGCGTCGCGCCGGGTCGGCAGCAGCTCGGCCGGTGCGGTGGCCGGCACGTACCGGGCGATGAAGTTGCCGAAGACCGGGCCGGCGATGATCACCGTGGGGATCGCCACCAGCAGGCCCAGCGCGAGCGTCTGACCGAGGTTGGCGCCGAGCGCGTCGATCGCCACCAGCGGGCCGGGGTGCGGCGGCACCAGGCCGTGCAGCACCGACAGGCCGGCGAGCGCGGGAATGCCGATCTTCATCAGCGGCACGTTCACCCGCAGCGAGACCAGCAGCACGATCGGCACCAGCAGCACCACGCCGACCTCGAAGAACAGCGGCAGGCCGATGAGCGCGGCCACACCGGCCATCGCCCAGGGCAGCGCGGTCCCGGAGACCCGGCCGACCACCCGCTCCACGATGCCGTCCGCCCCGCCGGACTCGGCCAGCAGGCCGCCGATCATCGCGCCGAGCGCGATCAGCAGGCCCACGCCGCCCACAGTGGAGCCGACGCCGCCGCTGAACGACGTGACGATCTTGTCGACGGGTACGGCGGCGACCACGCCGAGCACCGCGGCGCCGAGGATCAGCGCCAGGAACGGATGCACCTTGCCCCACGCGATGAGCAGCACGACCGCGGCGATGCCCAGCAGGGCCGCGAGGACGAGCTGGGTGTCACCGGCGTTCGTGAGCGGTTCCGCGGGTGCGGCGAGCAGTGTGACCACGGCTATCACGCCCTTCGGTCGGTCAGCGGGGTGGTGCGGTGGGTGGTGGTTCCGGCGGAAGGCTCGGCGCCATCCGCCGCAGGGACGCGAACGTGGGTACGAGGGCGTCGTACAGCTCGGAGAAGAGGGGGAGCAGTGCGGCGTACGTGGCGGCGGAGGCGGGATCCGGGCGGACCGTCTCCTCGATCCGGACCAGATCGGCGGCGACCTCGATCGATTCGATCAGGCCGAGCGCCTGCATGCCGAGCAGCGCCGCGCCGAAGCCGGACCCCTCGTGCCCGGCGGGGAACCGCACCGGCATGCCGAGCGCGTCGGCGAGGATCTGCCGCCACAGCGCGCTGCGGGCGAACCCGCCGCTGGCGCGGACCTCACGTACCTCGTTCCCGGCGGCCCGGACCGAGGCGAGGACCAGGGCGAGCTGCTGGCAGACGCCCTCCAGCGCGGCCCGGACCAGGTGCGCCCGGCCGTGGCCGTGGGTCAGACCGACGTACGCGCCGCGGGGCAGCGCGCTCCAGTGCGGCGCCCGTTCGCTGAGCAGGTACGGCAGCATGATCAGCCCGCCGGAGCCGACCGGCGCCGTGGCGGCCAGGTCGAGCAGCTCCTCCTCGGCGTGCTCGCCCAGCTCGGGGGCGAGCGCGTCGTTCGCCCACTGGAGGACGATGCCGCCGTTGTTGATGGCGCCGCCGACCACCCAGCGGTCCTCGGTGAGCGCGTAGCAGAACACGCCGCCGAGCGGGTCCACGCCGGGGCGTTCCACCATCACCCGCATCGCGCCGCTGGTGCCGATCGAGCAGGCCACCACGCCGGGGCGTACCGCGCCGAGCCCGAGGTTCGCCAGTGGCCCGTCGCCGGCGCCCACCACGAGCGGCGTGTCCGCCGGCAGCCCGGTGGCGCGGGCCGCCTCGGGGGTGAGCCCGGGCAGTACGTGGGTGGTGGGTACGAGCTGGGGGAGCTGCTCCTCGGTGATGCCGGCGAGGCGGAGCGCCTCGGTGTCCCAGGCCAGCCGGTGGATGTCCATCAGGCCGGTGGCGGACGCCACCGAGTGGTCGGTGACGAGCGCGTCGGCGAGCCGCCGCAGCACGAGATCCTTGATGCCGACCCAGTGCGCGACCCGCTCGTGCAGCTTCGGCTCCTGCTCGGCGAACCAGACCAGCTTGGGCAGCGGCGCCATCGGGTGGACCGGGGTGCCGGTGCGCCGGTGCAGGGCGAGCCCGGAGGGCGCGGCCCGCAGGCGCTCGGCCTGCGCGCTCGCGCGGGAGTCGGCCCAGGTGATCGACGGGGTCAGCGGGGTGCCGTCGGCGTCCAGCCCGATCAGGCTGTGCATGGCGGTGCTGAACGACAGGCCCGCAACCGGTACGCGCAGCTCGTTCACCACCGCGCGGATCACGCCGATCACGGCTTCGTGGATGAGGTCCGGGTCCTGCTCGGCCCAGCCCGGGTTCGGCTCCTCCAGGGGGTAGCCGATCGAGTGGCTGGCCAGTTGCCGGCCGGTGGTGTCGAACGCGACGGCCTTGGAACTGGTGGTGCCGATGTCCACTCCCACCACCACGGCCGGGTCGCCCACCGGTGCACCTCCTCGCCGCCCGGGGGCCGCGCTCCGCCCCGCCGTTGCGGCTGACGTTACCGACGTGTCCACGCGCGCGCATGACGAAGCGGGACCGCCGGGAGCCGGTGGCACGGAACGTGAATCGACGCGGGAGTTTCCGCCGATTGTGTAGGTCAATCAGCCGATCGGTCTAATTGGCGACTTTCGCGTGTCTTCGTACCCCTGCCGCACAGTTGACATGAATGACACCCCGATTGGTGGGCTCGCGCGGCGGAGGAGTCGGCGTGACGAAGACTGATTCGACGGGTTCCACATGGCGGTACCGGTGGGCGCACCGGCAGAACGAGCGGCGTCAGCGGGCCTTCCGCGCCGCCGACGAGGCGTGGCGACGCCGCGACGACGAGCTGCGCCGCCTGCGTACCCTCGCGGTGTCCTTCCACGGCTCGGCTCAGGCGGGCGTCGGCCTGCCGATGGAGCTGGCTCCCGGCGAGGTGGTCTTCTGGACACTCCCGGCCGCGCAACTGGTCGAGGTCCGGCACACAGCCGTGCTGCCCGCCCCCGAACTGACAGTCGACCCCGACCCGCCCGCGCTGCGCCCCCGCCGCCCCGAGGGCGTCAAGGTGGTCGACGCCGGGCTCGCCGTGCTCACCAACCGGCGCCTGGTCCTGCTCGGCGGACGCGGCCGGCGCGACTGGGCGTACGGCCGGATGACCGGCCTGTCCCACGACCCCGGCGCGCCGGTCACCCTGATCCAGGTGCTGGACCGGCGGCGTACCTCCGGGTTGCTGCTGCCCACCGGCGCGGCGGCCGACTTCCGGTTCACGCTCACGCTGGCGTTCGCCGACGCGATCGAGCAGCGCGCCGCAGTCGTGGCCGAGCTGGACGAGCTGATCGCGGAGCACACCGCGGCGCGGCCGGAACGCCCCGCAGTGCTCACCCCCGCCCAGGCCCGCGTCACCGCGCTGGTGCCCGGTGGCCGGCGGACGGTGGCGGTCGGCGCGGCGCTCGCGCTGATCGTGCCGGCGATGCTCATCGAGTCCAACCCGCCCACCCGGGCCGGCTCGGAGCGCGCCGCCGCCGCGACCCCGGGGGCCACCGGCACGCCCGCGCCGCCGCACGTCGCGCCCGCCGTCCAGGTCCGGCCCAGCACGAGCCCCGAGCCGTCCCGCGTCCGTCCCGCACCGCCGCGCGGCACGCCGCAGCCGCCGGTCGAGCGCCGCTGCGGCGCACCGGCGAACCCCTTCGGGTACGACTTCTGCGACGGCCAGCGCATCCGCCGGCCGGCTGCCGGGGTGTGCGACTGGTTCGAGTGCGTACCCGGGTTCTGGTACGACCGCGGCTGGCTGGTGCAGTGCCGCGACGGCTCGATCAGCCGCACCGGCGGCCAGCGCGACGTGTGCGCCGGTCACAAGGGGTTCCGCCGGACCGTCTGGCGGTGACGGAGGTCAGGCCACCGGGCGGGGCGTGACGCGCAGCGGCAGCAGCCCGGCCAGCACCAGCGCGGCGCCCACGGGCAGCAGGTTCAGGTTCACCGCGATCGCCAGGAACCCGGCCAGCACCAGCACCGGCGCCCACACCGGCAGCAGCCGTGCCGCCGCCGCCCGGTACAGCAGCACCAGCAGGCCCACCTCGAACAGCAGCGGTCCGCCGTACAGCACAGGGCCGGGCGTGGGCACCGCGTCGGCGAAGCGCGGGAACAGGTCGCCGAGGATCACCCAGACGAAGGCGGCAGCGCCGACCAGACCGGCCGGTGCGGCCACGTCGTCGAGCGTCCGCAGTCGCGACGACCGGGTACGCAGCAGGCCGTGCAGCCCGACGATCAGCGCGGCGAAGCCGAGGACGCCGAGCAGGAACAGCGTGTGCCCGGTGTTCCAGGCCCAGGCGCCCTTGTCGCTGTGCCCGTCCAGGCGGTCGAGCAGGCGCAGCAGGCCGTAGCCGAGCAGCAGCACCGCAGACGCCACGGCGACCGGGCGTAGCCACTGGTGCGTGGGACGTGTGCGGGAATCGAGGAGGCTCATCGCCTCAGCGTTCCGGGCGCCCGTGCCCGGGACATCGGGGAGCGGTCCCGAACCTGACCCGGATCAATCCGCTCGCCTCCCGTAGGGGTGCCCGGATACCGTCCGGCCGTGTCCCGCACCGTCTCGCTGGTCCTGCTCGACGCCACCGGCCGTCCGCTCGGCGCGCTGCCGCCGTTCGACGTGCCGGAGCCGTGGTGGCAGGAGGTCCACTCGATCGTCGACACCGTCCGGCAGCGCCACGGTCTGGAGGTGACGGTGCTGCGGCTGCTCGACGCCGACCGTTCCACGCCTCCCGGCGGCCACGTCCGCTACCTGGCGCAGGTAGTCGACGCGCCGGCCGTACCCCTGGAACCGGCGGCCGTGGACCTCGCGCCGCACCCGCTGCGCCAGCCGTGGGCGGAGGCCGGCGGTCCGGCTCGCAGCGTCGCGTGGGCGACCGGCGAGTTGAGCCGGCGCTGCCGCCGGGTGACGGCGGTGGCGCAGCAGCGCACCTGGAACCTCTCCGCCATCTGGCGCCTGGACACCGACCAGGGCCCGGCGTGGCTGAAGCAGCTACCGTCCTTCGCCCGCCACGAGCCCGAGGTCCTCGGCCGGCTCCCCTCGGTGGCCGGTCTACCCGGTGACACGAACTCCCCGATCGGCGTGCCGGTGGTGCTCGCCGCCGACGGGGAGGGGCGGATGCTGCTGGACGACGTGCCGGGGGAGGACCGGTACGGGGCCGGGGAGGGCGAGCGGGCCGCCGTCGCGGCCGGACATCACCCGGTGCAGCGGCGGGCGTGCGGGATCGTCGGCGAGCTGGTTGCGGCGGGGGTGCCGGACCTGCGCGGGGCGCGGCTGGCGGACTGGATCCGGGAACGGCTCGCCGGGCACGACGTGTCGGCCGCAGCCGGCCTGCTCGACGGGCTCGACCGGCGGCTCCGGCAGGTCGCCGACTGCGGCCTGCCGGACACGCTCGTGCACGGCGACCTGCACCCCGGCAACGTGCGTGGCGACGACCGGCGCCTGACGGTGATCGACTGGGCGGACTCGTTCGCCGGCCATCCCGCCTTCGACATCCTGCGTCTCACCGAGGACGTCGACGCGGACGCCGCCGCCCGGCTGGTCGACGCGTGGGCGCGACGGTGGCGGGCCGACGTGCCCGGCAGCGACCCGCACCGGGCCGTCGACCTGCTCCGGCCGGTCGCACCGCTGCGGCTGGCCGCCGTGTACGCGATGTTCCTCGCCGCCATCGAGCCGGGCGAGCATCCGTACCACGTGCACGACGTGCCGGCCGCGCTGGCGCGAGCGGCGGCGGTGGCGCGACCCTAGATGCGGCGAACCGGGATCCACAGCTCCGCGTCGGCGGTGCCGCCGTCCTCCGCGACCCGCACCCGCGAGATCTCCGGCCCCGGGCGGGTCTCGTACGGGTTGGACGGGAACCACGACGTGAACACGGCCCGCCACAGGTGCTGCACCGCCACCGGGAACGCCCCGGAACTGGAGAACACCGCCCACTCGCCGGCCTCGACCGGCAGACTGCGCAGGTCGTCCGGCACGTCCGCGCCGGTGACCGCCGCGTACCAGTAGTCCAGCTCGGTGCCCTCGTCCCGGGAACCGGCCAGCTCGGCGCTGACGTTGACGATCCCGGGCGGCTCCTGGTCGGACAGCGCCTCGATGCGGCGGACGGTGGCCGGGTCGATGCCCCTGACGAACGCCACGATGTGCGGGTTCATCCCCTCGTGCACGAGCGGCACCCGCGCCGTCAGCCCGGCGAGCCGGAAGGCGTCCTTGGTCACGATCCGGTAGTCCATGCTGGTGTTCCCTTCGACGACGAGCCGGAAGGACATCCGGGGCTGGGACCGCAGCACCGCACCGGCCTGCCGGGCCTGCGTCGGCCCGACGCCGTGCACGGCCCGGAACGCGCGGGCGAACGCCTCGTTCGAGCCGTACCCCCAGCGGACCGCCACGTCGAGCAGCGACTCCCGGCCGGCGAGCACGTCGGCGCCCGCAAGCGTCATCCGGCGTCGGCGCACGTACTCCGACAGCGGCAGCCCGGCCAGCGCCGAGAACAGCCGGCCGAAGTGGTGCTCCGACACGCCCGCGATCCGGGCCAGCGCGGCCACGTCGAGCGGCTGGTCGAGCCGCTGTTCGAGGTGGTCCAGCGCGGCGTTGAGCCGATCCAGCACCCGGTCTTCCCTCCTGGTGACGCCTTCGACGCTAGGTTCCCGGCCGCCCACCGACCCGATCACACCGGACCCGGTCCGGTCGCCTCATCGACGGTGGCGGGCGTGTCGCATCATGGCGTGGTGATCTTCCGGAAGCGGCACCACAAGAAAAAGAAGAGCCGGGACTGGTGCAACTGCGACGTGCCCACCTGCGACGGGCCGGGCTGCTGCGACCTGGGACTCTTCTCGATGCTGCTCACCCTCGGCTCGGTGACCGCGGGCGTCGTCCGGCGGCCCGCCGTGGACCGGGCCGGCCGGGCCGCCATCCTCGGTTACCGGCGCTGGCTGTCGCACCGCTGGCCGGCGACCTGCCGCTACACGCCGACGTGCAGCGCGTACGGGCTCGCCGCGGTGGAGCGGTACGGGCTGGCGGTGGGTGGCCGGATGGCCGCGGACCGGGTACGCCGATGCCGTCCCGACGTCCCGCACGGCACCCACGACCCGCTGCACTGACCCCGCTCGCCTCCGCGCCGCGCGGACGTGCCGGGGCCACCTCGGGGAAGTGGCGGTGTTCCGGTGTGCCGGATGCCGCCACTCCGCCGACCTGGCGTCGATCAACGTGGCGGTCACCCGACCGACGTGGGGCCGCCGAAGACGACAGGTACGCCGGGGGAATAGAGCACGCTCACCGGCGGCCCGTCCGGTGCGGGCAGGCCCGCGGCGGTGACCAGCTCGTCGTCGAGGTGCAGCAGTTCGGCGCGGTGCAGCGGCCACTGTGGATGCCAGTTCGGCAGGTGGCGGGTGCGGCCGTACGCCCGGGTGTGCAGGCCCCAGCGGGCGGTCAGGAAGTGTTCCAGCGGCGTCGGCTCGGCGATGGGCGCGCCGACGCGTACCACCATCCGGCTGGTCGCGCCGGCCGGACCGGGCCAGCGGCGGCGGCAGCGGTAGGTGAGCGTGTCACCGGACCGGTCCAGCCGCATCGCCGACCACTTGTACGGCAGACGCAGGCTCACCTGGGCCACCAGCACCGGCACCAGACGGGACGCGTCGAGCGAGCGGAACACGACAGCGCGCCGCCCCGAGCCGTCGACCGAGTAGAGCCGGACGTTCGTCTCCCAGAACGTGCCGAGGTACGGCACGCCCGGGCCACGGCCGAGCCCCAGCCCGACCATCCGGAACCCGATCAGCCCCACGTAGGTGAGCCCGTCGAGCGTGTCCGGCCGGGTGCCGGCGGGCAGCAGCGGCGCCACCCGTTCCGGCGGGACCGCCCAGTGCAGGAAGGCGAGATCGTGCCAGCGCTGCGCCAGCCAGGCCCGGCGGATGGCGCGTACGGGAGCGTGCTCGACCGGCTCGATCTCCACCGGACCATCCTGCCTCCCGGACGCGCCGGGAGTCACTCCGGGCGGTGGCAGACCGCCTCGACGTTGTTGCCGTCCGGGTCGCGGACGAACGCGCCGTAGTAGGCGGCGTGGTACTCCGGCCACTCCTTCGGCGCGTGCAGCACCTCCGCGCCCGCTGCCACCGCCGCGTCGTGGAACGCCCGCACCGTCGCGCGGTCGGCCGCGGTGAACGCGATGTGCACCGGCACCGGCGTGGCGCCGGACGGCGCGGGCTCCACCCAGAAGTCGGGCGCGTCGACGCCGTAGCCGATCGGGCCGGGCTCCATCAGCCGCCGCCCGCCCAGCGGGGCGAGGACCGCGTCGTAGAAGGCGCCGCTGGCCTTCAGGTCGCGTACCGCTACGGAGAAGTGGTCGAGCACGTCGCCTCCCTGCGATCGTCGATGACCGCGCCAGGCTACGAGACCCCTACGACACTTCCGCCGGACGCCGCGCCGTCGGACCGGCCTGCGAGAACGGCTCGCCGTCGCCTGGCGGTGTCCGCGACGATCAGCAGGCCGGGAACCGCGCCGAGCAGCCAGATCACGCCCACCGGCCAGTGGATCACCTCGCTCACCGCGCCCCGGATCTCCGGCACGTCACCGACCACGTAGGACGCCTCCGGGTCGGTCGTGCGGCAGTCGAGCGTCCACGTACCCGGCATCGGCACCCGCACGGTCGCCACCCAGGAATAGGTGGCGGCGTCGCTGCCGTAGTCGCCCGGCGGGACGGAGACCGGCTCGGCCGTCCGGACCTCCGCGCCGCCGCCGGTGACGCGGCAGTCCGGGTCCGTCGGGGAGAAGCCCACCGCGAAGATCGCGTACGCCCCGGCGGCCGGTGCCGTGAACCGGCCCGCCGACGTCGAGTAGGGGCCGACGCCGCCGTACTCATGCGGGGGTTGCCCGATCGTGCTGTCCTCGGCGCCGAGCCGTACCGCGGACTGGGCCAGCAGTGCGCCGAACACCACGGCGAGCCCGCCGATCAGATAGCCGCGCCGCGACGCCGGGCGGGCCCGGTGGGGCAGGCGCCCGCCGGCGGCGTACCCGATCAGCGCTCCGGCCACCGCGAGCGCCGCGCCGCCGAGCAGAGCCCGCCCCCAGCGGGCCTCGCCGGTCAGCGGCACGACCCACCGGAAGAACGCCAGTGACAACGCGAGAAGCGCCGTCGCGACCAGCGTGGACACGCCCAGGGCCACCCCGGGCCGCCGGGGCTGCCGGGCCGCCAGCACGGCGGCGAGCACCGGTGACGCGAGCACGGGCCACCACAGCGCGGTCGAGACCGGCTGGTCCTCCTCCCATCTGTGGGTCCACTCGAAGAAGACCAGCGGAGCCGGCACCGTCGCCGCCAACCAGGCCGTCAGCACTCCGGGACCGGGCAGCGTCGCGCTCATCCGTCGATCCTCGACCACCCGGATCCTCGACGAAAGTCCGCGAGCCGTCCGAAAGGGATTGCTCACGCAGCGTAGGATCGCGTGCGACACAGCCGAACACACGGGGGAAACGATGTTCGAGCGCCTGGGCAGATTCGTCGTGGGCAAGGCCTGGTGGGTGATCGGCGGCTGGGTCGTCGCCGCGATCGCGATCATCGCCGCCAGTCCTTCACTGAGCGACATCACCTCCGCGGACCAGGAAAGCTTCCTGCCGCGCACCTACGAGTCGGTGCAGGCCACCGAGCTGGGCGCGAAGTCGTTCCCGCAGGCCGCCACCGCCACCGCAACGGTCGTCGTCAAACGCAGCGACGGTAGACCGCTGACCGCGGCCGACGAGGCGCGCGTGGGGCAGCTGGCCGCCGCGCTCAAGGCCCGGAACATCCCGCAGACCTCCGGCTACCTCACCGGCCCGCAGGCCGTCGCGCCCGACAAGTCCGTGCAGGTGGTCACCGTCGGTCTCGACGCCGACAGCCCCGACGACCCGGGCCTGCTCGACGCGGTACGCGACCTGCGCGCCGCCCTCGGGCCGGACCTGGCCGGCAGCGGGCTGACCGCCGGAGTGGCGGGCGACGTGGCGAGTTTCGTCGACAACGAGGACACGTTCAACGAGGCGTTCGCCGTCGTCGGCGTCGCCACCATCGTCCTCATCATCGGGCTGATCCTGATCATCTTCCGCAGCCCGATCGCCGCGCTGCTGCCGGTCGTGGTCATCAGCGTCGTCATGTCCGTCACCACCGGGCTGGTCGCCGCCGCCGGCAAGGCATTCGACCTCAACGTCAGCCAGGACCTCCAGACCATCCTGCTGATCGTGCTGTTCGGCATCGGCACCGACTACATCCTGTTCCTGCTGTTCCGCTACCGCGAGCGCCTGCGCGCCGGAGACGACAAGCGCACCGCCATGATCGTCTCGGTGCAGCGGGTCGGCGAGGTCATCACCTCCGCCGCCGGTGCGGTCATCGTGGCGTTCCTGGTGCTGCTGCTCGCCTCACTCGGCTTCTTCGGGTCGCTCGGCCCGGCGCTCGCCATCGCCGTCGGCGTCATGCTCGTCACCTCGCTGACCCTGATCCCGGCGCTCGTGTCGCTGCTCGGCCGGTGGGTGTTCTGGCCGTCGAAGGCGTGGCAGCGCCCGCCCAAGGCGACCCTGTCCCGGCGGCTCGGCGCCGTCGTCGGCCGCCGCCCGGCCGTGGTGGCCGCCGCTTCGGGCGCGCTGCTCGTCGCGCTCGCCGCCGGTGTGCTCGGCTACAAGGCCGACTACGACTTCGGCGCCGGCTTCCCGCAGGACACCGAGTCGGCGCGGGCCGCCCAGGACCTCCAGCGCGGGTTCGCCGCCGGGGCGCTCGCGCCCACCGAGGTCTACCTGACCACCGGCAACGGCACCCCGCTCACCGAGCAGCAGGTGAACGACTTCGCCGCCGCGTCGGCGCGCGCACCCGGCGTCGGGCAGGCGCAGCCGCCGGAGCGCAGCGCCACCGACCCGAGCGTCGTCCGGATCAACCTGCTGCTGAACGAGAACCCGATGTCCAACGAGGCGATCACGCTCGTACGCGACGACCTGCGGAAGTCCCTGCACGAGGCGGCTCCGCCGGGCACCAGGGCACTCGTCGGCGGCACCACGGCGATCTTCGCGGACATCAACTCGGCGAACAACAGGGACCTGTCGGTGATCCTGCCGGTGGCCGCACTCCTGATCGCGATCATCCTGGCGCTGCTCCTGCGCAGCCTCGTCGCGCCGGTCTATCTGGTGATCGCCGTGCTGCTCAACTTCGCCGCCACGCTCGGCGCCACCGTCTACGTGTTCCAGGGGCTCCAGGGCAACCCGGGCGTGACGTTCCAGCTGCCGATCATCCTCTACCTGTTCGTGGTGGCGATCGGCACCGACTACAACATCCTGATGATCGCCCGACTACGCGAGGAGGCGCGCGAGGGCCACGAACCGCACCAGGCCGCCGCGATCGGGGTGGAACACGCCGGGCCGACAGTCGCCGCCGCCGGGCTGATCCTGGCCGGCACGTTCGGGGTGCTGATGCTCGCGCCGATCTCGTTCCTCCAGCAGATGGGCTTCGCGGTGGCGATCGGGATCGTGCTGTCCGCGTTCGTCATGTCGATGTTCTTCGTGCCGGCGCTGACCGGGCTGATCGGCCACAAGGCGTGGTGGCCGGGGCACGGCGACGAACGGCGCAACGGCGGCGGCCGGCACGCGGCACCGGCACCTGCGGACGCGGCGTCGACCTGACTGTGACCCGCCCCGGCGCGGCTCAGCCCTCGCCGGGGCGGACCAGCCCGCTCTCGTACGCGATCACGACGAGCTGCGCCCGGTCGCGGGCGTTCAGCTTCTGGAGCAGCCGGCTCACGTAGGTACGCGCGGTGTCGGGGCTCAGGAACAATGCCTGCCCGATCTCCGCGTTGGACCGCCCGGCGCCCACCTGCGCCAGCACGTCCCGTTCCCGTGCGGTCAGTCCGGCCAGCCGCGCCGGGTCGGCCACCGGTGAACGGGCCGCCGCGGCGAGCACCCGCCGGGTGACGGCGGGGGAGAGCAGCGCGTCGCCACCGGCGACGGTCCGGACCGCGTCCCGCAGCGCGTCGGGCGGGGTGTCCTTGAGCAGGAAACCCGCTGCCCCGGCGCGGATCGCCTCGAACAGGTACTCGTCGTCGTCGAACGTGGTGAGCATGACGACCTGCACGCCGTCCAGCATCGGGTCGGTCAGGATCCGCCGGGTCGCCTCCAGTCCGTCCCCGCCGGGCATCCGGACGTCCATCAGCACGATGTCGGGCCGCTGCTCCCGTACCACCGAGAGGCCGCTGCCGCCGTCGCCGGCCTCGCCCACCACCTCGATGTCCGGCGCCCGGTCGAGCAGCGCGCGCAGGCCGGTACGTACGAGGTGCTGGTCGTCGACGAGCACGACGCGGATCGGGTTCACGCGGCGACTCCCGTCAGTGGCAGGTGAACCGACACCCGGAAGCCGGCGGTGCCGCCCGTGCCGGTTGCTCCGGTGCTGCCGGTTTGGATGGTGCCGGTTTCTACGGTGCCGCCCAACAGGGCTACCCGCTCGGCCATGCCGCGCAGGCCCTGGCCCTTCCCGCTCGTCGGCCCGCCGGGTGGGCTGCCGCGGCCGTCGTCCACCACCTCCAGCGCGAGCCGGCCGGGCGTGGCGCGGACCGTGACGGTGACCCGGGTGGCCTCGGCGTGGCGCAGGACGTTCGTCAACGCCTCCTGCACGACCCGGTAGACGGTGCTGCCCACGACCGCCGGCAGCGTGTCCACCGGACCTTCGATCCGCAGGTCGACAGTCAGCCCACCCCGGCGTACGCCGTCCACGAGCGCCGGGAGCCGGTCGAAGCCGGGGGCCGGTTCCCGTGGACCGGGTTCCCGGCGCAGCGTGCCGAGCGTCGCCCGCAGCTCCGCCATCGCGCTGCCGCTCACCGACCGGATGGCGGCCAGCGCATTCTCCGCCTGCGCCGGATCGCTGTCGGCGAGCGCCTCCCGGGCGACGGCGGACTGCAACGTGATCACCGACATGGTGTGCCCGAGCGTGTCGTGCACCTCCCGGGCGATGCGCAGCCGTTCCGCCTCGACCTGACGGGCCGCCTCCCGGTGGCGCTCCTCGTCGGCCGCGACCGCCTGCCGGACCAGCGCCGCCCGCAGCGACCTGCGGTTGCGTACCGCGTCACCGAGGGCGATGACGGCGAGCAGCAACGCCGCCTCGGAGCCGAGTTCCGTACCGACGACCACCGCGATGTCGTCGCCCTCGGCCAGCCGGGCGACCACGGACACGGCCAGCAGGCTCCCGGCCACCACGGCGGCCGGGACGACACGCCCGCGTTCGGACACCCGGTAGAGGACGGCGGCGGCCGGGGCGGCCACTCCGACGGGCGGCAGGTCCAGCGCGTAGTACCCGAGGATCACGACCGCCGTGGCGACCAGCGCCGGCAGCGGCCACCGCCTGGCGCACAGCACCAGCCCGCCGAGCACCGCGCCGACCACGACGGCGAGCGCCGCGCCGCCGGGCGAGGGCCGGTCGGCCGCCACGGCCACCGCGACCAGGCCGAGCGTGGCCGCCGCGAGCAGCACATCGGCGCGGGTGGGCGAGGTGTCGGGCACGCCTTCGAGCCTAGGTCCGCGCGGACCCTCACCGCTGTCGTCCGCAGGCGTCAGGGACGACCCCGAGGCGTACGCCGAGAAGCGACATCCGGTCGCGCGGCCACGCGGACGACGGCCGGGGACAGCCGACCTAGCGTCGATGGCGTCCCCGAAACGTGAGGAGAACCCTCGTGGTACGCACAAGACTGACCTGGCTCGCCCTTATTGTCATGGTATGGGCGGCAATGATGTCGTTCGGCGGGGTCGCCGCCGAGACCGTCATGCTCTACCCGAACATCTTCAACGACGCGCCCGCCTCGCTCGACCGGGCCCGCGAGTTCCTCGTCCACGGCGGCCCGCACGACTACTTCCCGCCGCTCGGCGCGTCGGTGATCCTCAGCAGCGTCGCCGCCACGCTGCTCACCTGGCGCGACCGGCGGCTGCGCTGGTGGGTCGCCGGCGCCACGGCCGTGTTCGTCGTCTGCGAGTTCCTGTTCTCCGCTGTCTTCTTCTGGCCGCGCAACGAGATCATGTTCGTCGACCCGCCCGGTACGCACTCCGGCGAGTACCTGCGTCAGGTCGCCGCCGAGTTCGTCGCGGGGCACTGGGTGCGCTTCGCCGGAGGCGCGGTGACGGCCGTCCTGGCGTTCGTCGCGCTGCTGAAGTTCGTGCGCTCGACCGCGCCGGGCTCGGTGTCGGCTCCCGCACCGACGTCGGCTTCGGCCCCGTCGGAGGTGACGCGATGAGCGCGGGTCGCCGTACCCTCGGTTTCCCCTGGCCGGCGTTGGTCGCGCTGGCCGCGCTGGCCGCCCCGCGCGTGGTCCTGCACGACCTGGATGTGGTGCCGGAGGGCACCGTCGTGGCCGCGCTGCTCGCGGTCGGGCCGCCGCTGTGCTGGGTGGCCGCCGTGCTGTGGCGGCGACCGCCACGCCCGTTCCTGACGATGGTGGTGATCGGGGCGTTGTACGGGGTGTTCCTGGCGGTCGGTCACCAGGTGTTCTGGGACTCGTCGCTGGGCATGGACGCGCCGGGGCTGGCCGGGCCGGAGCCCGGCGCGCGGGAGGCGTTGTTGCGGGGTGCGGCGGTGATGTCGAGCCTGGTCACGGGGACGATGGTCGGAGTGATCGCGGGTGCGGTCGCGGTGCTGTTGTCCCGGGTGCTGCCCACACCATTCCGACGTCGTGAGCGAGCCGACGCTTCCCGCCCGCTCGCCTGACTCGGCGAGCGGGCGGGACCCCAGGTCAGGCAGCGATCGCCCGGGCGGCGGCGTACATGTCGGCGGGCAGCGGATGCCGCAGCTCCCAGAGGATCCGCATGGGCCGGTCGCCGCTGTGTTCCCGGTACGTCATCGGACCCGCGTACAGGTACGGCGGTGCACCGAGGTCACGGTCGGCGATCTTGGTCTCGCGGACGAACAGGTGCACCGTCGAGCCCTGCGCGACGTGGTTGACGTACCGCTGCCCGGTGGCCGAGCCCGATGACGTGGTGCTCTGCGACTCCCACTGGAACAACCGATCGGTGATAGCGCGGTCGGCGTACATGGTGGTGGGCGAGTAATGCTCCTCGGACTTGACGAGCGTGACGAAGAACAGATCCGCGCGCTCGTCGGGCAGCCACTTCACGCCCTCGCGCAGCGAGCCGGGGTTGGTCATGCCGAATGCGGCGCACGCCTCGTTGCGGCTGTAGCGGGCGTGCACCCGCAGCGGCACCCGGCCCGGGGCAGGTGGCTCGGTGACCCGATGGATGCGGTCACGCAGCACGTCGACTACCTGCCGCAGCTCGGCGCAGCGCGCCGGTTCCGCCCACAATCGCTTGAGCCGGGCGTCGCGTTCGGCCAGCGGCACCGACGACCCCCACAGGCTGAAGTGCAGCATGTCGAGCAGCCGCCCGACGGTGGAGGGCTGTCCGGCGGCGACCCGAGCGATCAGATCCAACCTGTCGACATCGTCGATGTGGAGCATCCGGCCGATGGCCCGGCTCAGGTCACGGTCGTCCGGGCCACCTTCGGCCGGGTCGAGCGCGGCCAGCCGCCGCAGCCCCGCCCAGCCGCCGATGCTCGCCGATCGGTAGACGTCCTCGATTTCCAGGCCGGTCTCGCGCAGGAAGTCGGACAGACTGACGTCACCGAGCTGCCGCAGCTCGGCCACCAGCGCGTTCTTCGACGTCGGCAGCGCCGACTTGAGGTTGGCGAGGACGATTTCCTTCGCCACCCGGTCCAGCTCGATGTGGCAGCCGCTGGGTAGCGAGGGGAAGTCCTCCCGGACGGCCGCTTCGACCGCCCGCCGGCTGACCCCGGCGAGCGCCCGCCAGCGCATGTCGAACCGGAAGTTCGCGTGCTGACCGCCGATGAAGTCGAGGACCGTCAAGCATGGCTTGTCGTCGTCCAGCCGCAGACCGCGGCCGAGCTGTTGCAGAAAAATCGTCGCGCTCTCAGTGGGGCGCAGCATGAGGATGGTGTCGACCATCGGCAGGTCGACGCCCTCGTTGAACAGGTCGACGGTGAAGAGCACCTTCAGCTCGCGCTTGCGGAAGCGGTCGATCAGCACGTGCTGCTCTGGCCGGTTGACCTGCGATGTCACCGCCGCCGAAGGCACTCCGTGCCGGGTGAACCAGTCGGCCATGAACTCCGCGTGTCCGATGCTGACGCAGAAGCCGAGGGCGCGCATCCGCCCGACGTCAGCGATGCGCCGGACCGCGTGCAGGATGAGCCGCGCCCGAGCGTGGTTGCCCGTGTAGACGCCGTCCAGCTCGCCCTTGTCGTACCCCTGTCCGCGCTTCCACCGCACCCGCGTCAGGTCCACGTCGTCATGCAGGCCGAAATACTGAAACGGCGCCAGCAACTGCCGTTCGAGGGCCTCCCACAGGTGCAACTCCACCGACGCGCGGCCGTCGAACCACCGGCGCACGTCACGGCCGTCGCTCCGCTCGGGCGTCGCGGTCAGACCCAGGAGTACGCGCGGCCGAAGCCGTTCCAGCAGCGCCGTGTAGGTGGCCGCCTCGGCGTGGTGGAACTCGTCGACGATCACCATGTCGTACGCCTCGGGGTCGATCTCCTGCTGGCGCAGCGACTGGATCGACGCGAAGACGTGCTTCCACCCCTGCGGCCGATCGCCGCCCACCAGCGTCTCGCCAAACGTGCCGTCGCCCATGACCTGGCGGAACACCGACCGGCTCTGCCGCAGGATCTGCTCCTGATGTGCGACGAAGAGCAGCGAGTCGACGCGGCCGGCTCGCCGGAGCCGGCGGTAGTCGAGCGCCGCCACCACCGTCTTGCCGGTGCCGGTCGCCATCACCACCAGGTTGCGCCAGCGGCCGTGCACCAGGCGTTCGGCGTCGAGGTCGTCAAGAACTTCCTGCTGGTACGGGAACGGCCGCACGTCCAGGTTCGCGATCTCAGTCGGTGCGTCGTCGGCGCGTTCCCCGCGCAACGCGACACGTAGGCGCTCGCCATCGGCTGCCGGGTCGTAGGTCTCGAACGCCGAGTCGTTCCAGTAGTCGGCGAACGTCGCCTCGAACGTGTCGATGACGTGCGGCTGCTCCAGGTTCGAGATGCGCACGTTCCACTCCACGCCGTCGACGAGCGCGGCCTTGGAGAGGTTCGACGAACCGACGTACGCGGTGGTGGTGCCGTTGTTCCGCCGGAACAGCCATGCCTTGGCGTGCAGGCGGGTGGTCCGCGTCTCGTAGGACACCTTGATCTCGGCACCCAGCTCGGCGAGCCGATCGAGCGCCCGCTGATCGGTGGCGCCCATGTACGTCGTCGTGATGACCCGTACCCGACCGCCTCTGCCGACCAGCTCGGTGATCGCGGGCTCGATGATGCGCAGCCCGTGCCACTTGATGAAGGCGCAGAGCAGGTCCACCTCGTCCGCCGACGCCATCTCGTGGCTGACCTCGTGGCCGATGCGCGGCTGGTGCCGGCCGTTGACCAGGAGCGCGCCGGTGGAAAGCGGCGTCGAGGGGCGGATCGGGAAGACCGGTGCGGCCGGTGGGGTGGGCGGTGAGGCGATGGCGTGCAACAGACGTTGGGCGTCCGCTACCTGGTCATCGGCGGTGACGGCGCGGGGCTCGGCCTGAGCGATGTGCGCGGCGATGCGGTTCGCCAGGTCGACCTGCCGGGCCAACTTGTTCTCCCCGCCACCGACGCCGAGGAGCGCCCGCCGCGCGAGGCCCGCGATGTGCCGGGCCAGGACGTCATGCGCGTCGGCGGCATCCAGCTTGGCATCCCGGACGAGGGCGCTATCGACATGCCTGAGCTGCGTCGCCAGCTTCTCCGTGATCAGGTGTTCGTAGATGCCCTTCTCAAGATCCCCCACGATGGCAAGCTAGCCGCGATGAACGCCGGGCGGAAGCCGGTGCGATAGGTGTTAGGAGCCTTGTCCGGTGGCCTGTCAGATCATTGACACCTAGAGGTGAAGGTCGACGCGTTGTCCATCACCGGCTCGACGCAATGGCTTTGACGCGGACCTCGAACAGCGGTGCTCCCTCCCGCGTGGGCCGGAGCCATCCGGCCGGTTGCCAACCCCAGGAGTCATACGCCTGCTGGGCGGCAACGTTGTCGGGCCGTACGAGCAGCGTGGCCCTTTCCTCCCGCCGCGTGCTCAGGAGCCGATCGTGGAGCGCCCGCGCGATACCCCGGCGTTGCCACGATCGCCGCACCAGCAGTTCGCAGACCGCGTATGTCCGTTGCCCGTCTTCGTCCGTGAAGCCGTCCGGTACCGGCTCGTGGATGCCGTCCCACCAATGCGAATCGGGTCCGAGCGGGAAGCCGTACACGTAGCCGGCCAACTCGTCATCGACGTAGGCCGTCACCAGCTCCCAGCCTTCCCGGGGCATGTGCGCGGCGAGCTGCTGTTCGTACCGCTCGGCCGTGTAGCGCGGGCCGTCGTGGGCGTGCGCGTCGAGGTACACGTCCACAAGCTGCTCCATCAGACCGTCGGCCTCCGCTGCGGTCTGGTGCCGTAGTCGCAGATTCTCCAGCACGAGCACAGGATCCCACCGGGGCGGCAGTCGCTCGCCGAGAGGCTCTCAGGCGAGATCGGCGAATGGCTTCCAACGTAGACCGTGATCGCCTTGGGAAACTGACTGCAATCGCTTGGCAAATTCGGTCGCGACGCTCGCCGAACTCGCGAGAAGCGGCGTGGCGGCAGCGATCATCTTCAACTCGCGGGCTTCCCGCAGAAGCGGCCAGTTGCGGTCGGACATCACGTCGTACCCGTACGCCTCTGCGAGCGCCCGATGCGCTCCCGTCTTTCCGAAGCGGGCCTCGCCCACAGCGACCGCTGCCAGGTCCACCTGCCAAGGCCCGAGACAAGTGGCGTCGAAGTCGCAGAGCAGAATGCTTCCGGACGCATCCCGGAGCAGGTTGCCGACGTGTGCGTCCCCGTGGATGAGCGACTGCTCCACGCGTCGATTGAGATCGGCGACCTGCGGGTCCAAGCGGTCGCACCACGTCTTCAAATAGTCGTGGTCCTCTGCGCTCAAGCCGTCGGCATCCGCTAGGCGTCGGCGCGCATCCCCGATCGGATCCCAGGCGGCCAGCGGGAAGGGCGGGGGTCCGAGCGCATGAAACCGCCGCAGCGCCGAGCCGAGGTCATCCACCGTCGGAGTAGGCCCAGTGGGTGGCACGTAGGCCCATACCGAGGCGGCCAAGTCACCGACCGCAACCGGCTGCGCCACGCCAGGCGCCAGCCGGATCGTGGGCGCGTCCAGCTTGGCGAACCATCGCGCGAGCTGAACGACCTTCGTCACCCGGTCCCGGAGCCGGTGCGTCCGCGCGATGCGGATGACGAGCCCGGAATCCGGCAACGCGAACACGGCGTTGTTGGTCAGCCGCAGGAGGCGGGCATCCTCGGTCGGCACCTCAAGTCCGCTGGCGATCTCCCGCATGGCGCGGGTCATCGCTTCTTCCGAGAACCGTCCGCTCATACCGTGGCCGCAGCTCGTGCGGTGAGTGTCCGATCGAATTCGGCAACGACGGGAAGGTGGCGGTGCCGTCCGAGATCGCGCCGCAGGTTGAGCACTCGATCTACCACTCGACTGGAACTCAGCGCACGCGACTGCTCGATCACGCGCGTGCCGACAGCGACCGCCCGCTCGGGCTCATCGGTGAGGAAGAGCGCGCTGCACAAGCCGACCTCGTTCAGGACCATGCTGCGGACGTTCGCCGGGCCGAAGGCGACGATCGCCTCTTCGACGCTCCGCACCGCCTGTGCCGCGTGCGTGCCGGCCTGCCGGGCCATGTCGCGGTACACGCGGCCGTACTGGGCTAGCAGTTCGCCACGGTCGTAGAAGGCCATCCAGGTCGGCTCGCGTTCGGGATCCATCCGCTCGAACTGGTCACTCGCGCGACCGAGGAGGGTCAGCGCGCTTCGGTGGTCGCCGAGTGCGGCTGTCGAGGCGGCCTCCGCGCCCCAGAGCAGCGCACTCACCGCCGGGGTCGCCCGCGATCCCAGTTCTGAGTGGGCCAGCCTCAGCGCGGCCAGAGCATCGTGGTTGTGCCGAAGGTGTTGTAGCTGCTTGGCCTGCGAGTAGCGGATCAGGGCCGCCAGCGGGGCATCGTCAGCGGACATCGCGGCCCGCTCGCCGGCGGCGAAATGCCGCTGAGCGTCCGCGTGCCGGCCGGCGTCCAGCGCGGTCCAGCCGGCCAACTGACGCGCCGCCGCGACCGCCGCGACGAGGCGGGGTGTCAGCCCGGGCGCGTGTGACCAGTCGAGCATCCCGTACACCGACTCCGCGAACCGCGCGACCTCCCGATAGAGCAGGCCGCCACCGCATTCGTAGTCGACCGACCGGTAGAGCTCCAGGACCGCGTTCAGCCGAGAGACGTCCGCACTGCCGATACGCCGGGGCCGGGGCTGCTCGGCGACCCCGACCAGCCCGGCTCCTGCGGACACCGCGGCGATGCCGGCCAGGAGGGTTCGCCGACCCAGGTCTGGTGTTGCGCCGATCCCGTCGGCCGGAGCGCTGGCCGGGGAGCCTGGACCGACTGAGAACCAGAGAGACCCCGGCGGGATGCGGAGCACGGTGGCCCAATGCGTCAGCCGGTCGAGATGCACCAGGGCTGGCCCGTTCTCGATCCGGCTCAACTGTGCCTGCGTGATCCCCAGCCACCCCGCGACGACGCTCTGCGGCAGCGGGCTCCGCCCGTGGTACGGGTGGTGGCGGTACGCCCGGATCACCTGCCCGAGATGTCGCCGGGCCAACGCCGTCCGTACCGGTTCATGGTCCCAGAACGAGTCGGGCACCCCGGGCGGCGTGCTGAGGCGGTCGCGTTCGGCGGCCTGGCAGGGCGCGCAGCGCCCCGTGCCGTTGTCGCGCGCCAGGCGGCCGCCGCAGCGGGGGCAGTTCGCAGGTGTCACCGGCAACCTCGCCGTTCGCGGAGAACCTGTGTCCGAAGTCGAGCCTAGTCATTCAACCCGTTCCGGAGCGGCCCGGTATACGCGCTGTGCATATCGCCGGATGTCTCGTGACGGTGACCGAGCGTATGCGGGGTGTGCATGGCGGCCACGATCATCAGGGCATGCGCCTCCTGCCGAGAGGGACTGAGGGTCAGCGCATGGCCCGGGGCGGGTGCCGGGCTCCGGCGGCACCGCGTCCCCCGATCGCGGCTCCCGCCGTCCCCGCCCGCCCCGGCGCCACTCCACGAGACCCGACCCGGAGGCGCCTGCCGATGTCCGCCGTACTCGCCGACTTCCCCGTCCACACCCCGGTCACCGACGAGGATCTACTGGTCGCCGCGCTGGCCGTGCGCGTACACGTGCCCGAGCACTGGCCGCAGGGGCCGCTGTGCCGCAGCGAGCGTGTCCCGTACCCCTGCCGGCTGGCCCGGTGGGGGAGGGCGACGCTCGCCGCGGCCGGACTGCCCGACGAGGCCCTGGCGGCCGGGACGGTGGCGTGGTGATCTACGTGACCGGGGAGCGGGTGCAGGCGTACCAGGTGCGCAGCGCCGTCTTCGACACCCGCTGGCGTGGGCTGGACCCGGCGCAGGTGCACGACTACCTGTGCCGGGTCGCCGACGAGATGGACCGCCTGCACCGGGAGCTGACCACGGCGCGGACCGAGTCGGAGCGGGTCCGTCAGGCCCTTCGGCAGTGGCAGTCCCGCCACAACGGCTGCCGGCGACGCGGCCACGATGGCTGAGCCGCGCTGGATCATCCACCTGCCGACCACGCTGACCACCCGGCACGTCGCCGCCGAGCTGGCCGCCGCGCTCGCCCGGTCGCTCGGTCACCTGGATGCCGTCGACTTCGGCGAGACGACGCTCAGCGAGGAGGACGCGCAGCACCTGCGGTACCGGGTCTGGTGCGACGTGCGGCTCCCCGGCGGTGGGCGCTGCGGACAGCGGGATGGTCACGACGGGTCATGCGGGGCGATGGAGCTGCGCTGACTTCGGCGTGTCGGTCGATGAACGTCCTGGCGGCGGCCGGGTCCGTTGGGAGCGGTCCCAAACCGGGCGTCCATCCACCCTGTACGGTCGCTACACTCCCCGAAAACGCCCGGAACCGCCACGGAGTCTGGAGACGCCTGTGACCCGCGACAAGGCCGCACCGCCCGGAATCGACGTCACCGTTCCCAGCGTGGCCCGGGTCTACGACTACTTCCTCGGCGGCAAGGACAACTTCGAGGTCGACCGGAAGGTCGCCGAGCACGCCCTGCGCATCACGCCGGACGGGCCGGCCGCCGGTCAGGCGAACCGTGCCTTCCTGCGCCGGGTGATCCGCCACCTCGTGACCGAGGCGGGCATCGACCAGTTCCTCGACATCGGGTCGGGGCTGCCCACCCAGGGCAACGTGCACGAGGTCGCCATCGAGCACAACCCGAAGGCCCGGGTCGTGTACGTGGACAACGACCCGATCGTCCTGGCGCACGGGCGGGCGCTGCTCGCCGCCGAGGGCACCGCGACGGTGATCCAGGCCGACATCCGGGAGCCGGAGGAGATCCTCAACGACCCGGACGTCCGCCGGTTCCTCGACTTCGACCGCCCGATCGGGCTGCTGCTGTTCGCGATCCTGCACCACATCGGTGACGACGAGGACCCGCGATCGGTCGCGGCGGCGCTGATCGACGCGCTGCCGTCGGGCAGTTACGTCGCGATCTCGCACTTCCGTGACCCGGGTGAGCGGGATCCGGAAGGCTCCCGCAAGGCCCGCGAGGTCGAGCGGGTGTTCAACGAGTCGCTCGGCACCGGCCGCTGGCGTACCGACGAGGAGATCCTCGCCTTCGCCGACGGGCTGACGGTGCTGGAGCCGGGCCTGGTGCCGCTGGCCGAGTGGCGTCCGGACCCGGACGCGCCCGCCCAGCAGCAGACCGACACCTACCACACGTTCGTCGGACTGCTCGCCCGCAAGCCGTAGGCGTCGGCTCGCGCACGCTGCGAGCCCTCCGGTACGAACGCTCCGCCGGCGGGTGCGGACACGTCCGCCGGGTTCCTTTTGGCCCTGCTTGGGCCGCGCCAACGCGGCGGGCCGGTCCCGCAGGAACGCGTCGGCCCGGAGGCGGCCATAACCGTGCGCGACGAGCAACAACTCCACCCGGCTCGCCCGACTTGTGCCCTCGTCGCGAGGTGCAGCAGGAAGCCCTCCGACCGCAGCACCTCCCGGCGTTCTGCACGAGGGCATCGACGGCAGGTCCGAGGTGTTCGATCTCCACACAGGGCAGCAGTCGGTTCAGCGCGGCTGTCGGGGACGGTCGAGCCTTCCAAGCTGATGTGGAGCCGGAATGGCGGACCGCACGACGCAGGCGAGCATGAGGAGCCCGCCGCCGCCGATCAGTCGAAGGGTGCTGCCGGACAGTCGGGACAGCGCCATGCAGCAACCGAACAGCAGCGTAACGAAGCCGATGACAAGACTGGTGCGGATGCGGCGAAGGCCCATCGGCTCACCCGCGTTTCCCGGTGCCAGGAGTTGATACCCGAGCGTGAGTAGCGCCAAGCATCTGGGGCGCTGGCAGGCGGCCGGACCTGGCGTCGGATCCCTGACAGTTCTGCTTCAGCCCGACGTACCCGGTGGGCATTGGCAGACGCCGGTGATCTTGAACCGACCTCGCGTAGACGGAATCCTCGAAGGGGACCTCATGAGCGCAGGTACCCCCTGATCGTAAGTGGTTGCCCAGAGCAATATCGACTTAGAAGGTAATTGACAGCGCAGGTGGGCCAGTCCGGACCGCCTGAACAGGGGAATGAAGGGGGTCCCGCTGGCAGGACTCCTGGCGGTAAGGTCCGGGCACGCCTTGTGGGGAGGTGAGGTCGATGCTTGCTGGGCTGGAAATGCCGCCCGCTATCGAAGCGGAGCAGTGTAGTCACCGTCCTGCAAGACGCCTGCGCTCCGGCCGCACCGAGGCGGCGTCGTCGACTCCCTGCCCGGAGAAGGCAAGGAAATCTGGGTCCGCAGGGCCATCGGGTTGGCTGCTGCCGGCGAGCCGATGTTTCATCACAGCGAAGACGAACGAGCAGGCCGACAACGTCATCGACCGCCCCGCAAAGGAAGCGCGTGAGCGGCACATCGGCCTGCTCTCCCCGGCCGACTGCCAGCCCTCGGAACGGGTCAAGGGCCACGAGAGGGGAGCAGGGTTGCCGCCAACGTCGCCGACCTCGGCGGCCCCGCCGTCATCATCGGCACAGCCGCCGACCGGGCCAGGGCCATCGAAGATCTTTGCCCATGGGCCCCTCGACGAGGCATATCAGCCGAGGCCGGAAAGTCTGCTTCGCTTGGCCGGCAGGGTCGACCGGGCGCTGTTCGTCAGTGACGGACGGCTTGACCTGTTCTCCAACCCTTCGGCGGAGCCATTGAGCTATATCTTCAACACATCCAGTCGTAGTGGCGAAGGAGGGTGGAAGTTGCTTTTGAGGCGCGAGTTGGGTGGCCGGAGCAATAAGCGCATTCGTGGGTTATCAACGAAAATCTATCCAGTTCGTGCCTGGGCAATCAATGGGAAAAACGCGTGAGGCGTGTACGGGAGGACTTAACTGGCTTTATCGGACTCCAGGCATGGGTTGGGCAAGCGCGCGGTTGGGGTAAAATCGGAGCGGTAGACGGCCAGAAGGTGCGAGTTGACTTCTTCGAGTCTCCGTCGAAGCCTCAGGTTGACGCAATCTGGCTGCCTAGAGATCGAGTCAAATTTCCGCCGCTGCCTCGGCAGACCCGTGTGTTTTGGGAGGAAGGTGGACAGTGGGAGGCTGGACGTGTTCTAGCTGGGGACGTGCGGTCCGGCTATGCAGTCCGTAAGCCGAAGAGTCTCTATGACATTCCGCTCGATGCCCGACGGCTTTGGGTTCGTTGGTCCCGCCCGGTCATGGATCCAGTGGAGGTGTTGCTTGCTGGTGCCAACGAGAGTCCGCACTTCGCTGAGACGCGGCTACCCTTTGTGCGTGGAATCATCGAGCAACGGGCAGCCTGTTCCAACGTGCCCGCAATCCTGTCGAGTGCGGTGGAGTTGTATCCGCACCAGTTGCGCGCCGTCCTGCAGGTGCTCCGGGACCCGATCCAGCGGTACCTACTCGCGGACGAGGTGGGCCTCGGTAAGACCATTGAGGCGGGGATGATTGCGCGTCAACTTCTCCTCGATAACCCTCGCGCTGTCGTCACATTCATCGTCCCGGATTCTTTGCGCCGCCAATGGCAAGATGAGTTACGGTCAAAGTTTTTTATCGATGATTTTCCGAAGGCGAAGATTCGAATCGTCGCGCACGAAAGCCCTTCGCGGTGGCGCGGCGAGGACGCACTGGACTTGGTGGTGGTCGACGAAGCGCATCACCTCGTAGCAAGCGACACGCCCACAAAGATCCGGACAATCCTCGCTGAGGTATGCCATGCCAGCCGCCGGCTGCTGCTTCTGTCGGCCACCCCGGCGCTGCACCATGAGCAGGCCATGCTTGGTCTGCTCCACCTATTGGATCCGGCGGTCTATCGGCTGGAGGACCTCAAGGGCTTCACCGCGCGAGTCCGGGCACGGCACGAACTCGCCAGCGCATTCTATGCGCTAGATCCGACCTTCCCGGAATTCGTACCGCTGCACTTGGAAACCATCCGATCCGCCTTCCCGCATGATCCCCGGCTCGGGTCCTTGGTGGACGACGCTAACGAGGCGGCCGATCACGCGTTGAAAGGGCTGCCGCAGTCCCTTGACCGGTTACGGGCCTATGTCAACGAGACCTATCGACTTCATCGCCGAGTAATCCGGCACCGGCGTGATCGGGTATTAGCCACCGAGGGCTGCGGCCCGGGAAGTCCTCGATTCGAGGTCAAGGGCCGGCGCGATCCGGAGCTATTGGAAATCATAGATCTGCATGGTGATGCCGCCGAGGAGTTGCTCGAACGGTGGCGGCAGTCCGTACGCGATCACCTCATTGAGTTGGCGGCGGACGATGAGACGTGGGCTGCGTACGCGTGGACTCACGCAGTGTTAATGGAGCGCTGCAGGAACCTGGCCGGGGGGTTGGCGGCGGCGGTGGCGCTCCGGCTGGGTGACATTGACACGTGTGCGTCGGTCAGCCTAGATCGGCACGAGACCCGAATCCTGAAGCGCGCCCCGGCCCTCGCCGCGGACGAGGAACTGTGGCGCGGCCTCTCCGAACTCGCGAAATCCGATAAGCCCGAGAAGACGCTATCCGGGATCGCCGAAGCAATTGTCTCCCTGTGCCGTCGGTATCGTCGGGTACTCGTCTTCGCCGGAACGCCGGCCGCCGGCCGCGCGGTCGCCGACGCTCTAACGCAGTGCCGTCCATCGCCGGTTACCGTTCGGCATTTGGCCGAGGAAGACCCGAATGAGGTAGAGCGGCGGACTCAAGCCTGGATTGCCGGTAACGCCCAGGTGTTGATATGTGATCGCGATGGCGAGGAGGGGCGCAACTTCCAGGCGGCAGACGCCGTCGTCCACCTGCAGTTGCCATGGTCGATTAACCGTTTCGAACAGCGCATGGGCAGGGTAGACCGCCACGGCGAGGGCGCTCCGGCGGCTCAGTACGTCGTGGCTCCGGCCGATGAGGAGTCCACGATAGGAGCTTGGCTAGCGCTTTTGCGCGACGGCTTCGGGGCCTTCACCGACTCACTGTCCATGCTGCAGTACGCCGTCGACGTGGTGGCTCCCACGTTGTTCCTGCAACTCCTACAGCGCGGTAGCCAGGCGCTGATCGAGGGCACCGGATGGATTGCCGACACGCTCAAACAGCGGCGTAAGGAGATCGCTGCCGAGGACATCCTGGAGGCCACCTTCGCCGGCGACGGCGAACGTAATCCTGGGTTCGCGCGCCTGGACGATGTCGAGGCGCAGTGGAAGAGGGTGGAGCGCACGGTCGACAACCTTGTGTGCGATGCCAAAGGCTCGCTCCAACTGGTCCGCGAGACCGACTCGCGAGACCGGGCCGTACGCCGTTACCGCCTGGGCGAGAAGGTCTTGCTCCCTACGTACCAGCTAGCTCAGTCGCTGCCCGGCAGTTGGGACAGCCCAGGCTGTTTCAACCGCACGGCGGCACTCCGGCGCCCGGGCACGCGAGTGCTGCGTCTGGGCTCGCCGACGGTCGACACGCTGTGGGGATGGGCCCAGCAGGATGACCGCGGCCAGGCGTCGGCCTGGTGGCGGCATGTTCCGAAGCTGAGCGGCGAACATGTCTGCCTTGGCTTTGAGTACATGGTGGACGGCGACATCGACCTCGTTTGCGATCGCTTCCCGGACGCGCCGGCCGCTGCCCTGCAGCGGCGTTTGGACGGCTGGTTTGTGCCGTTCACGCACCGAGTGTGGCTCGACCCGTGGACGGGCAACCATGTCGATCCTGAGCTTCAACCCGTCCTGGAACTGGCCTACGAACCGGACCGAGGCGATCGCAACCTCAACCCTGATCGCTTTCCGGTGCTGATCAGCCTGCTCGGAGGCCCTCGAGCCTTCCGGGACGCGGTTTTGAGAGCCCGCGATGCGGCGCAGGCACGGCTCCGGACGGTGCGGCATCTGGAGCAGCGCGCGGCTGAGGCAGACGCAGTTGCGGCTGTGGATCTCGACCGCGAAAACGAACAGCGGATCGCAAGATCTCTCGCGGCCGCCCGCCTCGGCGAGGAGGACGGCCCGATCGCGGGCCTTGCCGAGGCGCTGCGTCAGGCGTGCCGGAAGCCCCGGGTACGGCTGGTCGCCGTCTCCTGCGTCGTACTAAGTAATCGACCGTTCGCGGGTGCGGCCCGAGAGTTGGGTGTCGATGCACACTGAGGCGTGGGAGTGCGTTCAACAGGCACTGAGTGGTGGGCACGCTCCATGCCTTCCCCAAGATCAGGTTCCCGCGCCGCACCGGCGACTCTTCGACGCCGTGGTCAGCGGCAGCGCGGGCGCGGCGGACATCGCGGTATTGATCCGGCACGTGTTGGGGTTCGAGGGCGTCCGGCAAGGCGACGAGTTCGGAATCTGCGTGAGGCCGGGCGTCGCGGCCGGCGACGACAGCGTGTGGCGAAGAGCAGGGATCGCTTGCACCCGCATGGCTGACGGCCGCCTACATCTTCAGCGGAAGCTTTGGGTCCCGCCGGGTGACGACACTGCGCAACCGAGTGGTGATCCCCTACACCACGTGTACCTGGAGTCGAAGTCGCCGCTGCGTCGACGGCCGGAGCCCGTTTCGGCCGACCCGTTCTGGATGGCTACCGTCGGCTACACCGATTACCGGTCCGAGGGGCAGTGCCAGGCGGCCCGGTCGATCGTCACGGCCCCACCCGGCGCCACTCTCCTCGTGAGTCTGCCGACTGGCACGGGCAAGAGTTCTCTGGCGTTCGCCCCCGCGTTACTTGCTTCGCAGGTTATCGGGGTGAGTGTCGTCGTCGTCCCCACCGTCGTGCTGGCGCTTGACCAGGAGCGGCGGCTGCAGGAGATGATCAAAGAGCGCGGGGAGCGCCCCTCACCAAGTGGGCGGTATGCCTACATCGGAGACATGACCGACGAGGAGAAGGAGGCCATTAGGAACGCAATCCGCCACGGCGAGCAGCGGCTCCTATTCACCTCGCCTGAGGCGCTCATGACCAGCCTGGCCCCTGCGCTGCAATCCGCAGCGCAGGCCGGTCACTTGCGCTACTTCGTGGTCGATGAGGCCCACATTGTGGATCAGTGGGGGGCTGATTTCCGGCCGGACTTTCAAGCCATGACGGGATTGCGGCGTACGTTGGTAGACCAGTCCGCCCCGGATGTTGCGCCGGTCACGGTACTGATGACCGGCACCCTAAACCCATCTGCGGCGGAGACGTTGTATCGGTTGTTCGCAGATGAGGGCCCGTCCGGCGACGATCGTCCGTTCCGCATTGTTAGCAGTTCGCGATTGCGGTCAGAACCCGAGTACTTCATGTCGTGCTGGCCCACCGACGAGAGGCGGATGGACGCGCTGCGCGAACACCTGCTCCATCTTCCGCGTCCCGCGGTGGTGTACGTGTCGCTGCCTGAGCAGGTAGACCAGGTTCGGCAGGCCATGACTACGTGGGGCTTCCACCGGCATGCTGGGGTTAGCGGCCGGAGTCGGGCCTCCGAGCGGCGTGACGTCGTCAACGGTTGGCGGATGGGTATCGGGGCCACGCGTTACGACATTGTCGTGGCCACTTCGGCGTTCGGCCTCGGAGTTGACGTTCCAGATGTTCGCGCCGTGATCCACGCATGTGAGCCGGAGACGGTTGACCGGTTCTACCAGGAGGTAGGTCGCGGAGGCCGCGACGGTTGCCCTTCGGTCAGCAGCCTTCTACTCACTCGGCGCGACCGGAAGATCGCCAGAAGGCTCGGCTTGCCCAAGTTGCTTAAGCAGAAGGCGGAGGGCAGATGGGACGCCCTACTCGTCGGGGCCCGGCAACTTCCATCGATGCGGATGCTCCTCGACCTCGACACGAGACCGCCCAACGTCACGATGGAGGGTCCAACCAACCGACGGTGGAATATCGCCCTGCTTTCGGCACTGGCCCGAGCCGGTTTCCTCGACCTTATCGCCTCTGGGTGGGGCGAGGCGCAGGAAGAAGTGACCCTGGATCAGGCGGAGGTGCGCCGTTATCTGGAGATCTCCCGGCGCCGCGAAATCAACTGGGCCGCCTACCTGACCGAGCGGCAGCGGATCCTGGACGCGAGCCGCGACGGGCTCAACGCGCTCAAGGCCATCGAGGCCGGAAAGCGCTGCATCGGCGATATTCTGCGCGATTGGTACAGCTTCGATAGGCCGTTCGGTTCAGCCCGGGTGACGAGGTCCTGTCGGGGCTGCCCGGCTTGCCGACGGGCGGACGTACCACCGAGCGAGGGGCTCGCTCCACTGCCACCAGTGGCCGAGTGGCCCGTTCGGTCCTCGGGCGTTGGGTCGTCGCTGCACGCCCTGATGCCACACGGTCGGCTCACGGTGCTTGTCGACACCAGCGACGAGGTCGCGACGACGCAGCTCGCACGGCGAGTCCTCAAACAGTTGGTCGTCGCGGGATTCAGCCACGTCCTGGATGTCGAAGGCGACATCACGGATCGGGAATGGCTGGAGCTACAGGACACCGCCGGGCCAAAGCCCTTGATGCGGTCAATCACCGCTCCGAGCCCTCTGGATCCTCCGGTGCCTACCGTCGCGCTGCTTGCTGCCGGCGGGAAACCGCCGCTCGATCTCGCCGACTGGTTCGACTACTATCCGGCACTCGTGTTGGTCGCCCCTGCCAACCTGACCGCCCCCGGTCGTCCCCACGTCGCCTGGTCCGACCTGCACCAGCCCTGCGTAACGCACACCCGCCTGCGTGAGGACCTGTAATGCCGCTACTTAACCCGCCCAACATCCTGCCCAACGGGATGCATCTCATCGCCAGATATCTGACCGAGTGCGCGCAGCCGGTCGAGCAGCATCGACTGAAGTCATTGCTGCAACCCCCCACACTGAAGATTCGCGCCGATGGCACGAACACCTTCGATGCCTGCCTGAAAGCGCTACAGGATTTGAGGCTCGTGGTGCGGGCGGGCGGCACCGTCGCGGCCGCCCCACAGCTCGCCGTTCCATCGGACGTGCGGGCCTTCGGCGAGGCGTTGGTGCTGGCGATCTGCGGCGGCGCGACGGACGGCCTTGACGAGTCGCCGCAACGCGATCTGCTTTCGGCGCTCACCTGGTGGTGCGCGCAGGACCCCTACGGCAGCCCATTGAGTTGGCAAGAAGTGCAGCGCCTTTTGTCGCATGACATGGGCGAATCCTTCACGTCCTTCGCCATCGGGAACAGCAACCCGTGGTTGGCCTTCGTCAGGTGGGCTACTGCGCTTGGCTTCGCGGAGTATGCCGGACCCCCTGGGAGGGCCTCATCGACCATTGTCCCGGACATCACTCGTGCGGTCCGCACGGTGATCAGGAGCCGGGAGTGGACTGGACCCGTCCCGGCGTCGGAATTCGTGTCGTTCCTCCGGCACTCCCTGCCCGTCGTCGACGGTGGCCGGTTGACGACTCGGCTGCGCCCGGGCTGGGACCTACCGCCTGGTAGGCGGGCGGTCGACAATGCCCTGGACGTGGCCTTGAGCCACGCCCTCCTGTGCAACGAAGAGAGCGGCGCGATAGCTATGGGAAATCCGTCAGATGCGCCCGACAAGGTACTGCTGTCCGATGGGCCGAACGTGAGGATTATCAGTGTCGTCACCGTGCAGGGGGTGCAGCGATGACTGACTCTTTGGCCGGCTATGTGTGTTGGAACCGGCCGAACGTCGCGGAAACGATCAACACCGAGGCGGTACACGCGGATCCGGCCGTCTTCCTGGCCACTCACCGGCCCCTCGCCGTCGTTCGGCAGGCGTGGGGATCGGCCGCCCCGGGTGAACAGGTTGACGAACGAGCCGTACTGGAAGACTTCATCAACCGCCCGCCCACAGGCGGGGTCGTCCTGATGCCAATCATGGGTGAGTCCGGTACAGGTAAGTCCCACCTTGTGCGCTGGGTCGGCCAGCAGTTGCAAGACACCCCCACACGCCGCGTCATCTACCTCCGCAAGACCGAAACAAACCTCTCGTCAGTCATCCGCACTCTTTTATCAGATTTGGACGGCCAGCGATTTCAGGAGATCCGCGATCAGGTCAGCCGTAGCTTGGGGCAGTACGACGAGCAGGCGCTTCCGCACGAGCTGCTTGACCGGCTAGCGCTGGTCCTGCAGTTCGCCGACTCCACCGGCAGCGCAATCGACAGTAGCGCTGCTAGGTACCGGAAGGCGCTGAGTAACGAACGGGCGCTGCCCACCCTGCTGCGCGATTATGGCTACCGTCGGCATCTGCTCGCGCCGGATAGCGTCCTAACCCGGTTTGCTGAGGAGTTGCTGCATGGCCGGCGCGGGGGTGAAGCCGAGCGACGCACAGCGTTCGAGCCGCAAGACCTTATGCCGGACGTGGATCCGGGAGAGATCGGCCCGATCGCCGCGACGATGTACAAACAACTGCTGGGGTCGCCGCCACTGCGCGAGGAGGCTGCGAGGCTCCTCAGCGAGAACCTCGACAGAGCCGTGCTTCGCCTGACGGACCTTGAAGGTGGCCGACTGAGCGAGGCGATGATTGAAATCCGTCGCGAGTTCCATCGCCGCGGGCAGGAGATCATCCTGCTCATCGAGGACTTCGCGCTGATCCAGGGAATTCAGCGGGACCTTCTTGAGGCAATCACCGAAGCTGGCGTCCGGGAAGGCCGCCAGGAGTTGGCGACCGTCCGTACTCTCATGGCCGTCACGAGGGGTTACTTCTTCGAACAGTTGCCGGAGACGGCAAGAACCCGCGCAGAAGCCAGCGTTCCCTATATGTACCAACTTGACGTGCCGATGCGCGAGAAGGCGTCCATCGGCGTTGACGACCAGCAGATCGTCGACTTCGTGGCTCGCTACCTTAACGCCGCGCGGACGGGTCGTCCCGACCTCGTCCGCGCCCATGCAGCTGCACAGAATGAGTTTGCGGCCTCATCGGAGTGGGTGCCCAACAAGTGCTCGAAGTGCCCGCTACGGAACCAGTGCCACGAAGCGTTTGGCGCTTCCTCAGAAGAATTCGGGCTGTATCCCTTTAACAAACATGCCATTGTGCGCGCAGTCCGAGTTACCTCCGACCGTGACACCGACACCTTCAACCCTCGCACCGTACTCAGCCGGGTGGTTCGCCACGTGCTGGATAACTACGACCGGGCGATCCGCGAGGTAGAGTTCCCTCCGCGTACGTTCCGGCGGGACTTCCCGCGTAGACGACTGGTCCACGTCCTGAGTCCGGAGGCAGCCGCACGCCTTCAGGCGGCCGATCCAGAGACCTACGAGCGGCGACTAGACCTTCTTGAGTTCTGGGGTGAGTCAGTCGCCACGGCTCCGCACCTGGCTCTCGGAATTTATGAGGCATTCCGCCTGCCGCAGTTGCGGAACGTTGAAGTACCGACACCTCAACCGCAACGCTCCACTGTGCCCCGACCCTATTCAGGGGAGCAACTCCCAACCACGAGATCGTCGCCATCGGCGCCGTCCGAGGAAAGTATCGGCCCGGTGCCGAAGGCCCGGCTGCAGACGCGGCTTAGCGCGATCGATGACTGGGATGGCCGGGACGAGGTGCTGGCTCAGGATTACGCCCGCGAGCTGCGGACCTGGTTACGAGACGCCGTAGTCGCACGCGTGCCATGGAATGAGCTCGGGCTGCCTACGCCGAACGACGCTATCCGGCGGGCGGTCTTGGGTGACAAGGGACCAGGCGTGTACATCGAAAGAGCATTCGGTGACAAAGGTGAACCGCCCCGAGGTAAGGCCACCATTGTGCTCAGGAAGGGGCCGGCAACGGCCACGATGTTCAAGGCGATCTTCCAGCGTGAAGAGTACGGGCACTGGAACTTTGCTGGCGGCCCAGAACAGCAGCGATTGTTGTCGAGACGCCTTAACGAGTGGGCCGAGGCGATGGTGCAGGCCGCACGAAAGCACTTCCGGTTCCATCAGGCGGAAACCATACGGGCCGCAGTAGCCACGTCACTGATCGGCGCTCGCGTGCTTGACCTCAAGGGTAGCCGCGGACGCAGCCGCGAGGATCTGCTTGCCGCCATCCTCGACCCGGGCCCTCAGCCTGGCGCCGCCACCCACACCGACCGTGACATACGTGTCGAGGAATGGGCAAAGCTGGCTGCTAAACACCTTGAAGACAGGGCTCTCGTCGTGGACCGGCTGAGCCAAGCGATCGGCGCCGCGCAGGGCAGTGGCGCACCACAACTGGTAGACGCCACGGTCCTGCTGCCCGCTATCGAGTCGATCGGCGCCGACCCAACTCTCGAGGCGGATCCGCAGGCACTGCCCGACTGGATCGCCCCGGCGTACCGACGGCTGCAGCGGGATTTCGACCCGGCCGTGCAGGCGCAGTGGGTGCATCTGCGAACGCTGGTCGCCGAATATGGGCGGCTGACCGGTGGGGAAGAGCCGGAGGTGCTGCTCAAGGAACTGGGCAAGGCCCTGGCCGCGCTGCCCGCCATCGCACCCGGCGCCGGTGGCCGTGCAGCCGAGGAGTGGCTGGACGGGTTGCGGCAAGCGCGAACGCTCCCGTGGGAGCGATGGGAGAGCTTGGTTAAGGAGTTTGATGACGCCGCGATTGAGTCCGAGCCGCCGTCGGCCAGGAACAGCGAGAGACGATCACGCCTCGTCGCGAAGGACCGCGGGAACCGATTTGGATTGGTACTCGAATTCCTAAAGCGATGCGAGCGGTGGTTGGACGACGGGCTTCGGAAGGCCGATTACCAGCGCAGGGCCCAACCAGCCGACCCTTATCCCGAGCTTCGGCATGTACTCGCCGAAATCGACGCGCTGTTGAGCGAATGGCAGGAGAGTTCCGATGGGTGAGTCATTGCTAGACAAGGCCCGCCGGCTCCACCAGTTAGCAGGTGAGGTGAAGGCGGTACGGAGCGCGATGGACAACGCTCGTCGGTTGCAGAACCGCGCTGCCGAGTTGCGTAAGGCTCTCGATGAGCCGGCTTTATCGGCGCAGACGTGGCGCGCGTGCGCCACCGCCGGGGTGGATGACCTGCGAACGCCCGACCACACCGGTCTGGCGCAGGCGGTCGCCAACCTTCGCCGAGGCCTGGACGCGGGCGAGTCGCCGGGTGCCTTGGACACCGATTTCAATACGGTCAAGCATGCCCTGGCCGCCGTGGCGCGGCAGACCGACAGTTCCATTGCCGATGCCTGGCCACGGTTTGCCACTGCCAGGGCCGAGGAGGCGGGGGTCCGTTCCGTTCGGATGCTCCCGCCGTCCGTTCAGCAGAGGCTGGCCAGCGCGATTGTTGAGGTCGAGGAGGGTCGCACAGCGCCGCCCCGAAACCCATCACAGGTGAAGATGTTTCTTCGCCAGGTCGCCTGGCTGCGCCAGGAGATTAGCGAGGTTGGCGGGGCCGAGGTTCCCGAGCAACTGGAGCCGGTGTTCGAGGCACTCAACCGAGAGGGCTTCTCGCTTCGCAAACTGACCGCCGAGCAGTTCCGTCTCCTGCAGGCACACGACCTCGCGGATGGTCTTGTGGTGCGGTGGCAGGCGTGATCGAGCCGATCCCGCCGAAGGTGCTGGGTGACGCACTGAACGCTGTCGAAGACAGGGAGCTTCCGCTGCTGGCCTGGGGGGTCGTCAACCGCGACCTCACCGAACCGGAGTTGCTGGAGGCGGTGGCGCAGCGGCTGCAGGACATCGGTTCTGACCACACCGCTGAGCAGGTCGTCGACGCGCTCGCCGCCCGGGCGTTGTTGATCGAGGTAGGCGAGGGGCGATGGCGGTCGCGGTTCGCCGAAACCCTGCGCCTGCTTTCACGGGCCCGCCAACTATTCGGAACAGGGCCGGGCGAGTGGTGGTTGCGCGGTCGGACTCTGGTCGCCGACTACCGCGTCATCGCTCAGCCCCGGCGCTACCCACGGCGCAACATCCCATTGGCCGACTTGGTTGACCGCTTACGGGACATAAGCCCGTTGACCACCACCGGCTCGCAGGTGCTCGCGGCGCAGATCGGTGAGAATGAGTTGGCCGCGTTCCAGGTCGACGCCACCGCGGCGGTGCTGCGCTCACTGCACAGCGAGGGCACCCAGGCGGTCATTGTGGCCGCTGGAACGGGTAGCGGGAAAACGCTGGCGTTCTATCTACCCGCCTACCTGTGGATGGTGGAAGGTTCCACCAGCCCGCAGGTGCACACCCTGGCCGTGTACCCCCGTAACGAGTTGCTCAAAGACCAGGTCGGTGAGGCGCTGCGTTCGTCGCTCGACGTCGCGCCCGCGTTGGGCGCCGCGGGCCGCCGTCCGCTGCGTATCGGCGCGCTCTACGGCGATACCCCAGAGTCCGGCCGCGCGGTGGATTCCGCGTCGTGGCTTCAGGAGTCCTGGCGGCGCGTTGCTGAGGGTCGGATTTGTCCGTACTGCCGCTGCCCCCGTTGCGGCGCGGACCTGGTGTGGCCGGACGGCGACCGGACGCCAGGCCGCGTGAAGGGCTACAAGGCTGGCCGAGAACGCCTGGTCTGTCGGGGATGCGGCGGGGAGGTGTCCGGAGACCTCCTGGCACTTACCCGGGCCAGCATGCTGGATCGCCCGCCGGATGTACTGTTCACCACGACGGAGATGCTCAACCGGGCATCATCCGACCCCAGACTGGGCGCGCTGTTCGGGTTCACGCCGAACGGATCGCATCCGCGGCTGCTCCTACTCGATGAGGTGCACACGTACCAGGGCGTGCACGGTGCCCATGTAGGGCTGACCCTCCGGCGCTGGCGCAACGCCGTCGGCCCCAACATTACGGTGGTCGGGCTTTCCGCCACACTGGCGGACGCGGGTGCCTTTATGGCCCGGCTGGTCGGAGTGGCGGAGAGCGGCGTCACCCACATCGAGCCCGCCGACGATGACCTCATCGCCGAAGGCCGGCAGTACCAGGTCGCCGTACGGGCCGATCCCACGAGCGGCGCCAGCATGCTGTCGCTGACCATCCAGGCGTCCATGTTGCTTGGCCGGGCCCTCGACAGGACCACCAGCGCCGACGGGCTCGCCGGCAGCAAGGGCTTCCTGTTCACGGACGACCTCGACGTGACCAATCGCCTCTTCCACGACCTCAGAGACGCCGAAGGAGACGGCTGGACCGCCCGGCGGCGGTCAGGGGCTCAAAAGGTCCTCGCCAACCTCCGCTCCGCGGCCCTACCTAACCGGGCCCGCCGCGACGCCGACGGGCAGGTATGGGCCCTCGCCGACCGCACCGGCCATCCGCTGCCCGGGACATCTCCCGCCCGCGGCCTGCGGATCGGCAAGACCTCCTCGCAGGACCCCGGCGTCGCCGACGACGCCGATCTTGTCGTCGCTACGGCCTCACTCGACGTCGGCTTCAATGACCCGCGGGTGGGGCTCATCTTGCAGCACAAGTCACCACGGGATCCGGCCCAGTTCGTACAGCGCCGAGGGCGCGCCGGCCGAACCCGGGCGATTCGTCCGCTTACCGTGGTGACCTTGAGCGATTTCGGCCGCGACCGTTTGACCTACCAGGCATATGATCGATTATTCGACCCTGAGCTACCGCCGCGGTCGCTGCCGATCGGCAACCGCTACGTGGTGCGGATGCAGGCCACCTTCGCGCTGGCTGACTGGCTCACTCGGCAGCTGCAGTGGCGCGAGGATGCGCGACGCGTTCTCACACCCAAGAACGGCCTGAACCATCCGGCCCTTGACCAGGTCGCCACGCTGTTGGAACAGTTGCTTACCGATCCAATCACCCAGCGGGAGTTCGCCGGGTACCTGCGGTGGTCGCTGCAACTGGACGACGACGAAGTACTAGCTGTGCTCTGGGATCCGCCTCGCGCACTACTCACGGCGGTGGTCCCGACCCTGCTGCGCCGGGCACGTAGCAACTGGTCGGCGGGGGCCGACGATCCCGGCGGGGTAGGGGATGCCTTTGCGCCCGAGTTCGTGCCGCGCGCGTTGTTTGCGGCGCTGAATCTGCCCGAGGTCGAGCTGGTACTCCCAGCCACCTTCTCCCGGCAGGTCGACACCCGTATGCCGGTGCTGCAGGCGCTGCGCGAGACCGCTCCAGGACGGGTCAGCAAACGCTTCGCCGTCCGGTCCGGTGCGCAGCGCACCTGGGTTCCACTTCCCATGGGCGCCACGGCGGCCGTGATTCCGCTACGTGAGTTCGTGGCGCGGGGAAGCATAGAGGGCCGGTGGACGGACTACCGCTCCGACGAGCAGTTCGTCGTCGTCCGCCCGTACGCCATCAGGCTCAGCGACCCGCCGTCTCAGGTGAACGACACCGCCAACAGCCGGCCGGTGTGGCACACACAGATTGTGCCGCAGGAAGGCGCCCCCCTACGGCTGGAGGTTCCCGCCCCTTGGCATCAACACGTGGAGTACATCAGCGTCCACACACACGTCAACCGGCGTCCGCTGCAGGTGCGGCGGTTCACTTCCGGCGCACGGGCGGATATGAAAACGCGGGGTCGCAACTCCGGTGCCGCCCAGGTTCAGGTGTCGTACGTCAACCACGCCGGTGAGGCTGCCGCGCTCGGCTTCGCGCTCGACGTAGACGGGGTGCACTTCCGCCTGCGGCTGCCGTCGGCGGCCGAACTGTCCGCGCTGGCTCACCTCAGCTCGCCGGCCTGGCGTTCTCTGTCATTCCGGCACGCTGTCGCGTGCGACGAGTCCGTACCTGACCCGTTCGTCCGGATGTGGCTGGGGCCGGTATTTGAAAGCGCCGTCGTCGACCGTGTATTCGCCGGGCAGCAGCAGGTCGGCGAAGTGTGCGCCGAGGTAAGCCAGGATGACATGCGCAGGGCTGTGGGGCGGCTAACCGGCCTTCTTACCGATGAGGTCGATGGGCCAGCGGCCAGTACCGGCGATGACCTTGATGCTGATCCCCAGGACGATCCCCGCCAGCTGCGGGCCAAACTCTTCGCGGCGGTGGCTGACCCAGCCGTGCGGCAAGGACTGCGAAACCACGCACGACGCCTACACTCCACTGCTGTCACGGCCGCTGTCGCCAGCGACCCCACTGGGTTTGCACCCCACGCCCCCGCCGACGCCGACCTGGCCCGTCACGTCCTGGCCCGCACCATCGGCGCCGCAATTCATTCCGCTGTCCTGCAGCTCACTCCCGATGCGGACGACCAGGACTTGCTGCTCGACTTGCGTGTTGACGGCGGCGGCGCCGATGTGTGGCTAACCGAGAGTACGGTGGGCGGGGCAGGGATTGTTGAGCGTCTGGTTCGGACGTACGCAGCAGACCCTCGTCGGTTCTGGCGATTGGTACGGGCCGGTTTGGGGCCCGGTGATTTCGAGGTGGTCGACAGCGAACTGCGCCGCATCCTCGATGAGGTGGTCACCGCGCCTACCGGACCGCTCGCCAGGGCGTTGTCAGCGGTACGGACCGCGCGGAACAACTCCTCATCTCGAGCCTCATTGCAGTCGCTCCTCGCGGAACTGGACCGGGGCGGCTTCCTGGTGTCGCATCCGGTTGTGTCCGCCATCGCCATCCGACTGCTGCGGCCAGGCACCGGGCCGCGCCACGACGCAGCCCTGCTACATGTGCTCAAGAAATGGGACGAGGCGACCCGGACGATGGGCTTCGAGATCGACGCTCGATCCTGGTCGGCATTGGTGCTTTCCGACCAGCGGGATGACATCGGCGACGTCTACCGCGCCCCGGACCACGTGTACTCGACCCTATGGCCGCGCGGCGTCGACATCTTCAACGGTGACCTTCGGGTCTCCTCGCCGTACGACGACCTACCACCGCCCATCGACCGGCAACTGGTGGCCGCCCTCCTAGGCGACGTCGTTCCGGAGGTGTCTGTGGCCGACGCTGATTGGCGGACTACCTTCGAACGGGAGATCACCTCGACCGGGATGGTCGACCTCGTCGCGTCGATGGAGTCCGTCCGCGAGTTGCAATCTGCGGTCATCCACGTCAGTACCGAGCCGATTGACACCAGCTACCTGTTCGTTCATCCGGTCGTGCGGGGAGCGCGGCGAGAGAGCGGCCAGATTAAGGTGAGGCTGGAGCTTCGGGAGATGGAGCAGTGAGCTATCCCGCTCGGACGCTACGCCGTGGCCACACCCGTACAAGTGAGGATCTGCGAGCCTTGCTCCAGGCGGTTTTCATTGGCGAGCTGCTAGCGCCCAGCCAGGAGATCTGGCTAGTGTCGCCGTGGGTCAGCGACATTGGGGTGGTCAACAACACGGACGGGGCCTTCACCGGCTTGGAGCCGAGCTGGGGCGCTAGGCATGTTCGCCTCTCCGAGATCCTTCTGCGCCTGGCCGCGCGGGGAACCCGAGTCTTTGTCGAGGTTCGGCCGGACGAACACAACGGACGGTTCCTCCAGCGGCTGCAACAGAGCGAAAATGCGGACCGCGTGCAGGTGAGGCGCTCACCGGTCCTGCACGAGAAGGGCCTCCTGGGCGATGCCTATCTTCTCAACGGGTCGATGAATTTCACGTATAACGGCGTGCAGCTTCTCGACGAATGGGTGCGGTTCGACACCGATTCGCGCGCCATCGCGGAGGCCCGGCTGGCGTTTCGTGCTCGTTGGGGGCACCTGTGAGTGACGTCGACCAGTTCGTGCACGGATTTTTTGGTCCCGGTAACGAGTTCAACCTGCCCGATGGATGGCGGCTGGACGAGCGCTTCTCGCGGGTGGCGCCGTTCATTGAGGACGTCGCTGCGGTCCCCGGCCGACCAGTCTTGCTGCCACACCGGCAGGGCGGGCGGTGGTTCGTCCTCGCCAAGGCGTTCGGCGCGCCGATGGGCCGCCGCCTGATCGAGGCCCTCACCGCCTTCGTCGGCCCAACCTACGCCCACTTCAGCCCTACGCCGGCAGTGCCTCGTCGCGACGATCCGGTCGAGATGGCCCTGGAGGGCTTGGGGGACGGGCCGATGTGGCGACTAGAGATCCCCCACGAGAAGTGGCAGGCGGCGTGGCACGCGTTGCGTCTGCTGCGCGGCGTTTGGCACGAGCGGCCCACCCGCACGGTGGAAGAGGCCGTACCGGTCGGACGGCTGCTGCGTGACTTCCGCATCGCACTAGTCAGCGGTGACGAACAACTGTCTGCGGTCTACCTGCAACGGTTGGTAGCGTCTGGGGCCTTCGACGCCACCAACACCGCGTTCCTTCGCATCCGCCGCCATGACGCGCTCGGTTTCCCCGAACGGGCGCTCGATGGCGCCGAAGTCGACGACCTGTTCCGGATACGGCTGCCCGCTGCCATCCGCGAGACCATGCTCGTCGCGGTGCACCGGCGCTACCTCGTCGCCGCAGCCGCCGACCGCGACGTCGACGCTGCCCGCGACGAGCTGCTGCGAAACCCGCAGTACGCCTCATTGCTGGGCGGGCCCAGCCAGGTGCGCCGCCCGGAGGCCCGCAGCGCGCTACTCGCCCTGGCGCTGACGTACCCAACGTCGGCCGACCTGGAAACGCTGCTCGTGGCGCTCGCCGACGCCGACGACCCGTGGCTGCTCGCGCTGCGCGAACGCCTGCCGGAACCAGCGCCCCCGAAGGCCGAGCCGGGCATCAATACGATCCGGGATCTAATCGACGAGGGCGCCTTCGAACAGGCGTGGCGGGCGTTGGCTGGCCTCTCCGACGGAGTGGTCCGCGATCGGCTCGCGGTGCACTGCGCCCTCGGCCTCGCCGACGCGGTACGTAGTGCACAGCTCTACCAGGTACTCAACGCGCACGGGCCCGACTATCTCAGGCAAGTCCTACCCCAGGACTGGCAGCGCGAAGCGTGGCAGCATCACCTTGACGGCCTTGGCCTGGGCCGCGACCGCGTACCCACTAACTGGGTGGAGTTCATTGAACGGGTTGCCGCCGGAGAGGATCTCTCCGGCCTGTCGAGGAACCTAGACGAAATCGCCCATCAGTGGCCGGTGATCGATGATCGTTCGGTCGCCGACGCGATCGCCCAGATTCCGCCGGAGTCACCCGCCGTCACAACCATCCTCGATGCCCTGCCGCTGCTGCTCGACGCGCTCGGCGAGCAGCGGGCGGGCGGAAGCAGCGGTGTCGCTATCAGCCTCATCCTGTTGTCCGAAGAGTTCAACGAGGCCGCCCTCGCCTCTCTTACTGTGGCGCTCCGGTCGTTCCTGCTAGCCGCACCCAACGCTACGGAGTACCGCGAGGCCGTCGGCTCACTATCCGATTTCGCGCCACAACTGGTGCAGGTCCGCACGGTCAACCGGGTGCTCGACCTCGTCGATCTGCTGCTGGCGGGGCCGGCCGTGGAACCTGGAACGCGAGCGACAGTCTGCCAAGACCTACTCGCGCGGGTGCGCGACCTCGGCCGTCGCCTGTCACCAGCTCAGGTCATCCTCGCCGGCGAACTCAGTCTCGATGCAGGGATCGATCTCGCGTGGCAGTCCCTGATCGCACCAGGCGAACTGGAAGCGGGCGGGAGCCTCCGCGCAGATGCACGCACAGTCCTGCTGTACAGCCTGCAGGAGCGCGTCCTGCACCGAGTCCGGGCCTCCCTCCAGCAACTTGCTCCGGCGCTAACCGTGCATACCAGCAGCGATCATGACGGCAGCGACAGGCTCAAGGATCAGTCCCAGGCCAGCGACATCGCCCTTCTGGCCACCAGGCGTGCGACGCACGCAGCGACCGGATTCATCGAGCGCTGGACGGGCGGCAAGGTCGTGTACGTGCCCGGGGCGGGATCGGCGAGCATGCTCCACGTCGCTCTGGAAACGCTGAGACAAGCTGCCTAATGGCCGTCGTTGCTGATGAGGACCTAGCTATGCGGTAAGGGTGGCGGTTGCGTCAGTGACTCTGATGCAAGACATGCGTCGGCCCTGTTGGGCAGGGCCAACGCCAATTGTCAAGAGGTTAAAACAGTCTGCTCGATCGGTTGTGACGTTTCCCCTGCTTGGCATAATATGTGGACACCAGGAAATCCGTGATCCGCTGAATATCCCGCGGAGTGTTCTGAACATCGTTCCAACGGCGCGGATTTCCATCGCCCAGATCCCAAGTGCCCTCGGTCCAGCGACAGTAATCCTTGACGGTCTTTAGCCCGGCAGCGAATGCCTGAGAGTCCGGCATGTCCTCGCCGTCGCCGTTTGTGTCGGCGATGGCGTCCATCAGATAGCCCATGCTGATGATCCCCGCTCCATGCATTAGGCGAGACTTACGAGGAGGCTTGCCCCACGCATCCTCACCGAATACCTCCCGCACGGCTGCCCAGAAGTCGCTCAGTACGGTCACCATCAGTCCAATGTTGGGCAGGGATCCGTCGCTTCCCCGGAACCGGTAGAGGACACCATCCGAGATGCTGTTCTCAAGCATGCGCAGCATGGAGTTGTCCTTGATGACGCCCGTGGGGTTGGTCGGCGTCTGAATCATGTGACGAAGCGGCGAACGCTCTTCGAAGTTCAGTCGTTCAAGGAGTGTCGCGGGGAGCTGCCGCACGCGTAGTTGGTTCGGCAGCGGCCCAGACGCGGCCGGGAGCAACTCGTGGATCAGGCCCTTGGGCAGTGGCTTGGTGGAGTTGACGAGGATGAACTGCGACCTGTGGTCGGCTTGGTCAGCGGTGATGAAGGCGGTGACGCAGATAGGGAAGGCCGAAATTTCCGCGTCCCGGATGGCCGCGCAACGCTGCTGGCCGTCGACGATAAAGCCAGGCTTGTCGGCCTCCTCCCAGTCCTCGTTTACGGGTACCACGAGGGTTCCCATACGGACGTAGCCAGGCCCGTCGCCGGCGGTGTCGGCAGGGAGGAAGCGAACCCGGTCGTCGAAGGCCACGACGATCGCGTTGGGCAGCAGTGGGCTGTCGTCCGACTCTACGTAGCGGCGGATCGCCGCTACGTGCGCTAGGACCTCAGGCCGTTGGTAGCCGTGCAGTTGCTGCTGATTGTCGCGCCGGACCCGCGAGACGGCGGCGAACGACGGGACTTGCTTGCCGTCGACCGCGAACGTGTACAGACGGCGGTTGGGTCCCTGCCTGATCTCAAGAGCCGGAAGATGTAGGACGTTCCCAGAGTTCGCGGCCACGGCGCTCTTGTCTCCCTGCTTAGTCACGATCGTCATCTCCAAGCTGCCGGCGCAGTCGTTGCCCGAATACGTGTAGGTTGTGGAAGCCCCGGCGCTTATTGCGCTCCGCCCCACGGAAGATGATTGTTTCTATGCCGACCTTCTTGCAGATCGAGCAGTCGCAGGCCTGCCAAGGCCGATTCTCGAGCGTGTCGCGGTACTGGCTGCTCCTGTTTGCCTTACGGTCCCACACCGCGCTGTAGGCGTCCAACGCCTCTAGGGCTGCCTCGACGGCGACTTCGCCCCTATCGAATTCGCGAAGGCGGGCGAGCGCGGCCCGCTCCAACTGCATGGCCTGCCCTTGGCTGATCTCACCGGAGCGGATTCGCGCCTTAAGCTTCGCGTTTCCGTCGACTTGAGGAACCCGAAGCGCCACGTAAGTCCGGTCGAGCGCGTAGTAGTTGTCCCTGTCGTCCTTGAACGCCTGGCGGAAGGGCGACGTGCTATCGAAGCTCGTTACGCCATGGCCAGCGAATGTCGGAATTTCGTCGACGCGGCTGATGCCTAGGAGGTGCAACTGGGTGTCGGGCGCACGTACATCATCGATGGCACGGAGGCAGGCGAGGATCTCCTTCGTCTTCAGCGGCACCATGCCACCGACCGCAATCCTGCGGTACCCGATCCGTTGCAGTTCCACCACTGCATAGGCATATGACTCGGGGCTCCAACCCTGAGTCACCCCGAGGGGCGTGAAGTGGACATCGCTGGCGGAACAACGTTGCCAGAATTCTGCGGCGAGATCGAGGGTGATCTGTTGCCGGCGGACCCACTCCTTGGCCGCCTCGTCGGTACGAAGAACCTTCGGTTCGTACTGGAAGATGACGTGATCGACGGAGATGCCGTAGTCGAACCCGCACCCCTCGTAAAAGGTGACGACCTCTTCGACCGTATAGGGAGGGTAATTCTCACCAACGTACGAGAAAGCTCCGCAATCACCCATGATCTTTAACGGCGCGCTGCCATTATGGAGGCGGAAGAACTCACGCGCCCCTTGCCGGTAGAGCCGGTGGCGCTGGGGCAGGGTGTACTTGCCCGTACTGGAACCGGCGGTCCCATCTACGATTGCCTTGGAGACCAAGAGACCGTTAAACGGCGGTGGCTTCAGTACTTCGTGGGCGTATAGGTCATCGCGTTGACGCACTCGGAACGGGTGGCGTTCCTCGGTTTGAAAGTCGAACGTGGGGTCTACCTGGTCCTGGCTGTCCGGGAAGAAGAACTTCATCGAATTCCTGCCCGTTCGTTCAAGTAGACGCGAATGAGGTAATTGGACAATTCCTGCACATGGCGGGAGACGTTCTCAATCTCGTTCCAACGAAGGTTGAGTTCGTCCCACCTTCCTCCCGTCCATTGGCAATGCGGCGCGATCACGGCGAGGTGTTTGCTGATCAATTCGGGTGCCTCGGGGAGGCGTGGATCAATCGTTCCCAGCACGCGATCCATCAGCCGTCCCATGGCGCGTATGCCGGCCCCATGCATGAGGCGGCTCTTGGTGGGCGGCTTGCCCCATGCCTCGGGGAACGTGTCACGCACTACTGACCAATAGGCGCAGAGCGCCTGAAGGATCCCGTCGAAGTCTGTCTCGTTGCGGGTGACGTCGCGGTAGGGGAAGAGGCAGCCAGCTGGTGAGGTGAGGCTCTCTTGGATCATCTCGACAACGACGGTGTCTGTGATGACAGCTTTCGGTGCCTGCTGCCGGTTGGTCGACGCCCGCTTAATCAGCCCGTAGAACGGCGATGCCTTGTCGGCATTCAGGACGTCGCACAGCGCCGAGGGCGCCTTCCGGATTGCGAGTCGCGGTGGTAGCGGGCTGTCGACCTCCGGTAGGAGTTCGGTCACCAGGCCCCGCGGCAGTGGACGCGTGTTGTTGATACGTAGGAACTGGTCGCGCTGGAAACCTACGCTGTCCGCTACGAACGCCGTGACTGGTACCGGAAACTGCTGCCGTTGGGTACGGGACAGCGCCAGGGCTCGCTGCTGTCCGTCGACGATCCATGCGGGCTTCGGCTTGCCGGATTGCGGCAGGGGGATGCTAAGTAGCCCGGAGGTCGCGAGTCCATCTGCGGCACCTGGCCCTCTGCTCGACTGAAACCGGACGCTGGAAGAGAGGGCCAAGATGATGGGGTTGGGGAAGACGGCAGCCTCGGTGTCGAGGTACTCGACGATCTCTTGTATGTGCTTCCGTACCTGCGGGCGTTGGTAGCCGATTAGCTTCCCGGCATCGTCTCGGCTGACGCGGGAGATGTCTGCGATTTGGAGTACCTCTTCTGCCTGCAGTGCGAAGAGGTAGAGCGCTGGAGTGCCCGGCTGAGCGATTCGCAGCGCACGGCGTGCGATGTTCTTCGAGTCATGTGAGGGCGCCATCAGCAGTGCACTTCCAGCGAGATCTCATCGAACAGTTGCTTAAAACGTGCCTGCTCACATGACTTGCCGGAGTTCCGTAATTGTCTGAGCAGGCGCGTCGCCGAGGTTGGCCCGGCCTCCGCCAGCGGCCGGATGAAGGCCTTAACCTCGTCGTCGGTCATGCGCTCACGGTGAGTCGGAGGCGGCGGCGGGGGCGCGGCGGCTGCCAGTTCGTGGGCCAACGCCCGGAAGTACGAGCGGCGGTGGGTGCGATGCTCCGCGGTGACTCGGCCGAGGAGGTGCTGCGCAACGCGCACGTTAAGGGCGAGCAGACTGCCGCCGACTGCCGGTCTCATGCGAGCGGTCACGCCGACGACGAGCTCGTCCAAGTCGGGGTCCGGCTGAGCCGGCCCAACGATTGTCAGCCGTTGCGGGTCGCCTAGCCGCCCCGCCGCCCTCAGGAGGTCATCACTGCACGCCCGAAGGTAGGTAGCCGATAGGACGGCGATGATCGTGTCGTCGGGATTCATCCGGGCCAGGTGGTAGAACGATCGGGGCGTGCCGGGGTCAGGGCCAACCCACTCGCTTAGTCCCCGCCACCAGTCGCGGTTCTCGGTCGAACCTTGTCCGACCGAGTCTGCTTCGCGCAACGCGAAGGTCGCGGCGTAGGGGCGAAGCTGCGCGGTGGCGGGGATCAGTCCGTACCCCGCGGAGCAGATCCAGAGTTGCGTCTCCACGCTTCTCGGGTTGACCAGCTGACGTGCTACGGCCCAGTGCTCGCCAGCATAGAGCGACGTTGCGGCAGTGGAAGGCTGGCTAGGTTCGGACAGTCGTCGGGTCCACTCTGCGAGCTTCTGCCTAGGTGCGTAGTTCGACAGCGCCCTGACCCGCAGCGCCGCAGGCACTGCCAGGTTCTTGCGGTTTGCGCAGGTGACGACGATATGAACACGGGCTGGCGCCTGCGACGGGCTGTTGCTGTCTGCAGGGACACCCGGCGAACTTTCGTCGGCCATCGCCTCCGTCACGAGGCATCGCCCCGGTAGACGGCGCCCGAGGTGCAGGTCTCCCTGACCATGATGGCCGACAGCGGCAACTGATCGATAAGTCTCGCCCAGATCCATTGCGCCAGCACTTCGCTGGTCGGGTTCTCGAGGCCCGGCACCTCGTTTAGGTAGTAGTGGTCCAGTTGGTCCAGGAGGGGCCGGAATGCTGCCTTGATGTCGCCAAAGTCCATCACCCATCCGGTCGACGCTCCGACCTCGCCGCGTACATGTACCTCAACGCGATAGGAGTGCCCATGGAGGCGAGCGCACTTGTGCCCCTCGGGCACGTGCGGCAAGCGATGAGCAGCTTCGAAGGTGAACTCACGGAAGATTTCCATCAAGCAATCCCAATGTACTTGTGTGTCTGCAGGCTCAACGACCATTGAGGATGGGCGAGGCAATAGCTGATGGCGGACCGGGTGTTCGCCGCTTGGTCGGGCCCATCCATGGGCTGAAGGAGAAAGTTAGCGAAGTTCAGATCTTCGAATCGTTCAGGCTCCGCCCCCGGCTGGGGGTAGACAAGCTTGAGATCATGACCCTCAGTGAGGACCAGCTCGCTGCCGGCCTTGGGGCTGACGCAGATCCAATCGATGCCAGCGGGTGCGGGCCGCGTCCCGTTCGTCTCGATAGCCACCTCGAAGCCTTCGTCATGAAAGGCGTCGACAGCAGCAGCGTCGAGTTGCATAAGCGGCTCTCCGCCAGTGCAAACAACGTATGGTCTGCTCCTCAGGTGGGCTGCGCCAGCCCACGCCTTTGCCACCGCCGCCGCCAGATCCTGAGCCGACCGGAAGCGGCCCCCTCCTGGCCCATCAGTACCTACGAAGTCTGTGTCGCAGAACTGGCAGATGGCGCGATGACGGTCGGCCTCGCGGCCTGTCCAGAGGTTGCAGCTTGTGAACCGGCAGAAAACCGCGGGCCGCCCGGCATGAGTACCTTCGCCCTGCAGCGTGTAGAAGATCTCTTTAATGCGGTACGCGGATCTCATACCGTGCTGCCGACGGCGGGGTCGGACATACCGAGTTCGGCGAAGCCTCGGGTGCGGAGCAGGCAGGAGTCGCAGGTGCCACAGGGGCGGCCTTCGACCGGGTCGTAGCAACTGTGGGTGAGCGAGTAGTCGACGCCCAGGCTGAGGCCCAGCCGGATGGTGTCTGCCTTCGTTAGGTCGATGAGCGGTGTGTGAATCTTCATGCGCTGCGTGCCCTCGACGCCCGCCTTGGTGGCGAGGTTGGCCATCCGCTCGTATGCGTCGATGTACTCAGGTCGGCAGTCCGGGTAGCCGCTGTAGTCAAGAGCGCTTACACCGATGAAGACATCCGACGCCCCCAAGGTCTCTGCCCACGCAAGCGCGAACGACAAAAAGATGGTGTTTCGAGCAGGCACGTAGGTGACTGGGATCTCGCTCCCAATCTCCTCGGCGCTCTCATGGTGGGGCACAGCGAGTTCGTCGTCGGTCAGGGCGGATCCACCAAACACCCTAAGGTCAATGTCCGCAACAACATGTCGCGTCGCCCCCAGGGCCTTAGCGACCCGGGCAGCGGCTTCGAGTTCTACCGTGTGCCGCTGGCCGTAGCGGAAGCTCAGGGCGTTGGCTTCGAACCCCTCCTTGACGGCCACTGCAAGGGCCGTGGCCGAGTCCAGACCGCCGCTTAGCAGTACTACCGCTTGAGGCTTGGCTGCCGACATCTGAGGCTCCTCGCTTCGTCGATGGTCGAGAAACTGCAGTAGCTCGCTCCGCCAGTGATGCGCAGTTACTGCTCGCAGGTTGCGTCACGTTACCCGAGTACTGCGCGTTGTTGGAAGATGAGCAGGGCGTGTTTTGCTGGCTTGACGACGACGCTTCGGTGACATCGGCTTGGCCTGTGCGGCTTGGCTAAGCCCTCTGGACCGTCCGCCTTAGAACTTGCGGCTGGAGGGCCACGCAAGCATCGGGAGTTGCTGCTGGCCATCGTTCCGTCCGGCTCGGCAGACATGTTGACGAGTCCGCCCGCCGCGATGGTCTGGGGAAGGGGTGCGGTATTGCGGCGTCGACATCCGCTGACGAGCGCGCTTCCCGCCGCCTCGGCACCCGCCCTCCAGTCGCACCGCGTACCCGGAGCGGTCGCACGCATCGCGAGAGTCGGCGCATCCGCTGAGGCATGATTGCCGGCCCGCTCCGCCCCAGCGGGCGCAGCCCAGGCGTAGGTCCTCGCCCGAGAGCGGGTTGCGCCGCGCGTAGCGCGTCGACCACCGCCGACCGCAGTACCTCCCTGTCGTGCACCACCACCCCGCCTCCCGCAACAACCGCATGTTGGGCCCGTACGACGGGTGCGCAGCGAGCGCTGCGTTCACTCGGGGAAGACGGGAATCGGCAGACCCGCTCTGGCGGCCCACTTGTTGAGCGTATTGAAGGTGGTCGGCACGACCGCGACGGCGTCGGCCGGCGGGTGCGGCTCGAGGTCAGCGGGGCAGCGCCACTCGGGGCCGGGTGGTCCGTGCGGTCGGCGAGTGGGTCGCGGTCGAGCCAATTTGGCGGCGATCGGGATGGCGAGCACGCAGACCCGCCAGCCGTCGGTCCTGAGCAGGTCGGAGAGTTCGCCGATCCGTGGCGCCGGGGGAGAGAGACGATGAGATGGAGCACCGGCGCGTCGGTCATGCTCCACAGTCTGACCCGGCACGTGTTAAGAAGGGGCCCCGCCTCTACCGGAGACGTCAAAAGGGGGGCCTTCCTTGCACGAAGCCGAGCAGGTGATCCAGCGTGTGCTGCGGGATCTGCGCGACGGTGCGCACCGTGGCGTCGTGGTGGACTCGCCGCCCGGTGCCGGGAAGTCGACCCTCGTCGTCCGCGCCGCGATCGAGACCGCCGCCACCGGCGATCCGCTGATGATCGTGGCGCAGACCAACGAGCAGGTCGACGACCTCATCGACCGGCTCGGCCGCAGGGCGCCGGAGCTGCGCGTCGGGCGGCTCTCCGCGACCGACTACCGGCCCACCGAGCGGGTCACCGCCCACCCGGCGGTCCGGGTCGCGGCGAAGGTCGCCGACCTCGGCGGCCCGGCGGTCACCATCGGTACGGCGGCCAAGTGGGCCACTGTCACCGAGGGGAGCTGGCCGTGGGCGATCGTCGACGAGGCGTACCAGATGCGCGCCGACGCGCTGCTGCGCGTGGCGGGGCGGTTCGAGCGGGCGCTGTTCGTCGGCGACCCCGGTCAGCTCGACCCGTTCAGCACCGTCGAGACGTTCCGCTGGACCGGCCTGACCTGGGATCCGATGCAGTCGGCGGTGGCCACGCTGCTGCGGCACAACCCGGAGCTGCCGGTGCACCGGCTGCCGGTGTCGTGGCGGCTGCCCGACTCGGCCGCGCCTGTGGTGTCCGCCGCGTTCTACCCGTTCACCGGGTTTCGCGCCGGGACCGGCCCGGCCGACCGGGCGCTGACGTTCACCGAACCGGGTGCGGGTGACGCCTACGACGCCGCGGTGGAGGTGGCCGCCGCCACCGGCTGGGCGTTGCACGAGCTGCCGGCCCGGCACACCGTGCGTACCGATGGAGAAGCCGCCGCGGCCTGCGCGGAGCTGGCGCTGCGGGTGCTGCGGCGCGGCGCGGTCGCGGTCAGCGAGGCCGCGCCCGGCGGCGCGCCGGTCACCGCGGACCGGATCGCCGTCGGGGCCGCGCACCGCGACCAGGTCGCGGCCATCCGGTTCCGGCTGGGCGCGGCCGGGGCGGGCATCACCGTGGACACCGCAAACCGGCTCCAGGGCCGGGAGTACGACGTGACGATCGTGCTGCACCCGCTCTCCGGACGGCGCGACGCCACCGCGTTCCACCTGGAGTCGGGACGGCTGTGCGTGCTGGCGTCACGGCACCGGCACGCCTGTGTGGTGGTGGCGCGGGCCGGGATCGGTGAGCTGCTCGACGCGTATCCGTCGACCGAGCGGGTGCACCTGGACGTGCCGGTGAAGTTCCCCGACGGGTGGGAGGCCAACCAGACGGTGCTGACCCACCTCGATGCCCACCGGGCGTGACGAGGGGCCGTCGTGGCAGGATCGGCGGACCGTTCGGATCTTCCGGCGTTCGCGGCCGGTGGGCACGATGGCCGGATGCATCCTCACGATCCCTACCAGCAGGATCCGTACCAGCACCAGGCGTACCACCAGCAGGCGTACCCGCAACAGCCGTACTATCCGCCGCCGGCGTACGTGGAGCAGCCGAGCGAGGGGATGGGCCGGTGGGCGATCGTCCTGTGGGTCACGGTGCCGGCGCTGCTGGTGATCCTGTGCTGCGCCGGATGTGTCGTCTCCGGGTTCGCGGGCGGGTTCATGGAGGGCTTCAACGAGGGCTACGAGTCGTAGGCCGCACCGCCGCCCTCGGCGCGCGGCGCTGGCGGCGGTGCGTTAGACAGGGATCATGACCGCGAGCGTGCTGCCCTGGCTGGGCGGGGGTGTGGTGGCGGTGGCCGCCGGTTTCCTCGCCGCGTTGCTGCCCCGGCGCCGCGCCCGGGCCGAGGGCCGGCGGATCGCCTGGTCGTCGGCGCGGGCGGCGATCCACGACGCCACCGTCAGCCGGGACGCGTCCCCGGCGACGGTGCCGGAGGCCGAGCGGCTGCTGGCCCACGCCGAGATGCTCGCCGCCGGGCGCGGCGGCGCCGACGCGGCCCGCGCGGCGGCCGAGCACGCCCGCCGCGCCGACGAGCTGTGGCGGGCCGGGCGGTGACGAGGGTACGCCGGGAGCTGCTGCGCTGGTCGCTGCTGGCCGCCGCGGCGGCGGTGCTCGTGGTGTTCCTGGTGGCGCAGCGGCAGAGCGTGGAGGTCAGCTACGGGCGTTCCCCGTCGACGGCCGCGCTGCCCGAGGGCTCGGCCGGGGAGTTGAGCGACGCGAGCGTGCCCTCGGTCGAGGAGATGACGGCGCTGGTGGCCGCCGATCCGGTGGTCCGGTTGCCGGGCGCGGTCGCGCGCTGGGACGAGCAGCGGGTCCGGGCCGCCGTCGGTGACCGGGGCACCCGCATCCTGGTCGCCCCGCCCGGTCTGGACGAGGCCGAACGCCGGCGGGTGAAGGACGTGGAGAACGCCGAGATCCGGATCGTCGGTACCGAGGTCAGCGGTGGCCTCTACGTGGCCTCGCCGGACGACCTGCCGGGCTGGCGGGCCCGGTTCGCCACCGGCGACGTGACCGGCTCGGTGCTCGCGCTGCTGGCCGCGCTGCACGACCAGCCGACCCCGCAGGACGGCGACGGCCTGCGCTGGCGGGAGCCGACCGGCCCGGAGCTGGCCCCGGTGGTCGCGGCGCTGCGCGCCACCGGCCGGTACGTGGGCCCCGGCGCCACGCTGCCCGAGCTGCCGGAGAAGGCGGCGAGCGCCGCGTTCCCGGACGGTGCCTGGTTCGTGGTGCTGCCCGCCCAGCCGTACGGCGAGCCGTTGCCCGCGTACGGGCCGGCGCTGCACCGGCTCGCCCCGGACCAGCCGCTGGTGGTGATGTACGGCGACTGGATCGAGTACCACGGTCCGGGTGCGGCGTCGTTCGCCGAGGTGGCCGGCGCGAGCTTCTACGCCCAGTTCGGCGGACGGCTCGGCCGTTACGCCTATCCCCAGCAGAACGTGCTCGGCGCGTATCTGGCCCAGGTCACCGACGTGCGGTACGCGGGGCTGTTCGACCGTCCGCTGCCGTACCGGCCGTTCGACCCGCTGCGGGTGGCGTTGCCGGCGCTGCCCTGGATCTTCGCCGGGTGCGTGGCGGGTTTCGTGGTGCTGTCGATCCGTACCGTGCGGGGGTCCGGCCGCCGTCCCGCCGACGTCGGTCCGGGTGGCACGCCGGCCCGGCTGGCCGGGCTCTCCGCGCTGGCTGTGGAGTTGTCGCTGCTCACCGACGCGCGCAGCGACCCGGCGCTGGTCCGGGGGGTCGGCCGGTTGCGGGCGGCCCGGGACGCGTTCGACGAGGGGTTGCCCGACCGGCACGTACGCGAACTGCTCGCCGACGCGGCGGCCGAGCTGGACGACGTGGCCCGGGACGTGCGGATGCCCGGCTACCGGCCGGACGTCTACCTGCGGGCGAGGCTGTCGTGAGCCGCGTCGCGACCCGTCCCGAGCGGACGGCGACCCGTCGTGGCGTGGCGGCGACCGGCCCGCGCCGGCTGCTCGGCCGCCTGGTCGGCACCGCGTTCGGCCGGGCGGTGCTCGCCTGCCTGGCGCTGGCCGGCTGGGCGCTGTGGACCGGCAGCGTCCTGGACGGTCCGGCCGCCCGGCAGGTACGCGGCTCCTCGGTCTACGCGGCGCCCGGAGTGGACCTGGACCGGGCCGCCGCCGAACGGGTCATCGGCAACCGGCGGCTGGTGGTGCTGATCATGGAGCCGGGCGCCGACCTGCGGGAGGCGTGCGACGACACCGAACGCGCCACCCGGGGCACGCTGGTGCTGGCGATGAGCCGCGACGGCGAGGACTGGGACACGTACGGCTGCTCCCGCCTCGGCGGCGACGGTCCGCGTGACCTCGGGCGGGCCATGGTCGCCGAGACCACGATCAGCCGGGGTGCCGACGCGTTCGTGGACCGGCCGGTCGAGGCGCTGAAGGTGATCGTGCTCAACTACGACCGGCTGGTCCGGGCCGGTCTGGTGCCTGACGGCGCCCGTACCATCAGCCCGTCGCTGCCCCGGTATCTGCTGGCCGGCGGCGCGGTGGCCGGGGTCGTGGCCGGTGCGGCGGTGCTCTGGCTGGGCGGCCGGCGGGCCGGACGCCTGGCCGACGCGCGCCGGGCCGGGCGGGACACACGCGCCGACGAGCGGGCCGCGCTCGGCGCCGCCACCGCGGTTCTCGCCCAGCAGATCATCGACCTGGACCGGTACGCCGGGCCGGTCGCCCCGGCGCACCGGCGGCTGGCCGCCGACTACGTCGGCCTGCTCGACGAGGTGTCCGACGTGGACGGGAACGCCGAGGCGCTGCGCCGGCTCCGGGAGCGGGTCGAAGGGCTGAGCCGCCGCGCGGCGGATCTCGCCGACGACGCCGCGTCGGGTCGGCACGGGACGCGCGGACGGGGCCGGCGGTGACCCGCCGACCCCGTCGTCACTGCTTCGTCAGCGCTGGGCGCCCACCGTCGAGGCGGCCGGCCAGCTGCCGGTGAAGACCTGGGCGGGCGTCGCGCTGCGGGCGGCGAAGCCGAACAGCGAGTCGACCCGGGCGGCCTCGGTGGAGCTGGGGTACGGGTTGGTGCAGCTCGTGCCGGCGCTGCCACCGGACATCAGGATGGCGCAGTTGCCGTTGTAGTTGTCCGGCAGGCCGAGGATGTGGCCGATCTCGTGCGTCATGATGCGCAGCGGCGAGTACTGCTGGGCCTGGTAGTAGTCGATCACCACGCGGCCGTTGCCGAGGCTGGTGCGCTGGGCGTACGAGCCGCCGCCGTAGGTGTAGGTGATCCGCAGGTTGGACCCGCACTGGGCCATGTTGATGTTGTTCGTGTAGTTGTTCCAGATCGCCGCCGCCTGCACCGCCGTGTTGGCGAACGGGCCGGCCTGGCTGATGTTGTAGCAGACGTTGCGGACGGCGGCGGAGGCCGGAGCCGGGTTGACGGCTACCGCGCCGAGCGCTGCCAGCGTCGCGGCCGCGAGGGTGGCGAGGATCCGGGACAGCTTGGGCTTACGCATGGTTCACACTCCTTGGGATGGGGGGTGAGCGGAACGCCGCCAGCCTATAGATAGGTATTCATCGATATCAAGGGTTGCGGTGAACTGACCGGACTCGATCATCCGTACCCCTGGTCGTGCGGACCACGGAGGTGGCGACCTGTTCCCGCGAGCCCTGCGACCGGCTCGGCCCGGTCGCCGTGCGCGCGGCGGTGCACCGCTGGCTGCGGCTGATCGCGGCCGACGCGGAGTTGGCGCCGTACCTGATCGGGGTGGACCGCCAGCGGCTCGCCGCGCTGTTCACCGCCCGGCTGGGCGCGGCGCTCGGCGGGGCGCGGCGGGGTTCGGACGGCGACCCCGCGGACGCCGGCGGACCGGCCCTCGGTGGATCGCGGCGCCCGCCGCTGACCGGGGAGCAGCGCTGGCGCGTCCTGGACTACCTGGCCGCCGCGCTCTGGGCGCTCGATCTGCCGGCGGCGACGGTAGTCGACGCGCAGCGGGCCGTCGCCGGGTTGCTCCGGGCCTGAGCGACGGCGGGTCGCGTGAATGCGGCACAGGAACAGTCGTTCACGCCGCCGGGTATCCCCGGCTTTCCTGTCGACCTCCCGTCACACAGGGTGTTTTCCTGATCGCTTCCGGTCGATAACGTCGGGCCACTGCCGTCGACGAAGGGCCGACGATGAACGACAACGGACACCCATTCGACCGTCGGCGACTGCTCGCCGGCGCGGCGGCGGCCTCGGCGGTCACAGTGACCGGCCTGGCCGTCGCCTCCACCACCGGCGCCGCGGCGGCCGCTCCGAGCCGCCCCGCGACGCCGCTCATCACCAGGGACCGCATCGCCACCGCCGCGCTGCGCGCGCCCGACGGGTCCGCGCTCGCGGTCGCCGTCCAGGCCGACTTCCACGCCCGGCTCGCCGCCTGGCTGGCGTTCTGGTCGGCGAACTCGCCGTCGGCCTGGAGCGTGCCGGTGCAGGTGGTCGCCCGGATCGAGGCGGCCGGCGACGCGCTGGTGCTGCACGGGATCCGGCACCGCCGCGACGACGAGCTGCGCGCCGGCTTCGCCGCCGGCCGGCGGGACGCCACCCACCTGGCCACGCTGGCCAGCCTGCACCACCACTTCCCGAGCGTGCGGGTCCGCCCGGACGGCACGATCCGGGTCGCCGACGGACCCGCCGGGTTCACCGGCGCGCCGGAACAGGTCGCCTTCGCGGTCGCGGCCTGCCGCGAACTGTGGGGCGACGCGGCGGCGACCGTCCACCGCTGGGCGGAGCATGCCGCCCGGGTGCTCGCCCGCGCCGGGCACCGCACCGACGCCGCCTCGCACGCCGGCTGGGCGGCCTTCACCCGCACCAGCCTGCGTCGCGGGCTGGGCACCGAATCGTACGAGTGACCGGAGGTAGCACATGGCCCGCAACGAGTTCCGCTTCGTGGTCGACGGCGTCGACCTGAGCCCCGAGCAGCAGACCCTGATCGCCGCGGAGATCCAGAAGGCCGGCCTGGCCGCCCTGCGTACCGCCGACGCCAAGCTGACCAACCCGCTGACCGTCGGCCACGGCAACATCAAGCTGCGTCCCGAGTGGTACGGCCTCTGGGTCATCGACGGCCCGTTCGCCCAGGACCTCGGGCAGAAGATCAACGACATCGGGTTCTGGATCCAGCGGTGACCGACGCCGCCCGGCCGGCCGGCACGCCGGAGCGGATGTGCCCGAGCACCCCGGCGTCGAACGCCACCGTGTTCCTCGGCATGATCACTCCGGCGGGCCGGGTGGCCTACGTGACCCCGGCCGTACCGGCCGAGGTGGCGCTCGCCGGGCTCGGTGACTCCGACGAGCCGATCGAGTCGCGGGCCCGGCTCGCCGGCCCGTGCGTCACCTCGTCCTGCGGCTTCTGGACCGGCTCGCACTGCGGGCTGGGCGCCCGGATGGCCGCCTCGTACGCCGAGACCGCCCTGCCCGCGGAGGAGACGCTGCCGAAGTGCGCGATCCGGCGTACCTGCCGGTGGTTCGCCGAACAGGGACCGGCCGCCTGTCCGGCGTGCGCGCACGTCGTCACCGACGCGCGGATCTGAACGCTCCCCGGTTTGTCGGACCCTTCGACTAGCGTCGTGAGGTCATGGAGCCGAGGTTCGGCCAACACATCATCGGGCGGGAGCATCCCGCTGCGCTGCTGCGCGCCGAGGTGGCCCGGCTGGTCGACAGCCACGGCGGTCTCGTCCTGGTCACCGGCGAGCCGGGCATCGGCAAGACCACACTGGTCTCGGCCGCCGCCGACGAGGCCCGTCGCAGCGGGGCGCTGGTGCTCGGCGCCGCCTGCTGGGACTCCGACACCGCACCCGACTACTGGCCGTGGGTGCAGGTCCTGCGGCGGCTGGCCCGGTCCGCCGACGACCGGCGCGGGGTGCGGGAGGCGGCCGACGCGGGCCTGGCGGCACTGCTCGGCGAGCGCGCGGCGGGTGACACCGCGGAGGCGACCGAGCCGGGCGACCCGACCGAGCCCGGCGACACGCACGTGGCCGAGCCGGGCGACGCGGGCCGGGCCGAGTTCGACAGGCACGACGCGGTGACCGCCGCCCTGGTCGCCGTCGCCCAGCACCGCCCGGTCGCCGTGGTCTTCGACGACCTGCACTGGGCCGACCCGGCGTCGCTGCGGCTGCTCCAGTTCGTCACCCAGCACGCCTGGTTCGAGCGGTTGCTGCTGATCGGCACCTACCGGGACGCCGAAGTCGAATCCGTCGAGCACCCGCTGCGGCCGTGGCTGCTGCCGCTCACCGCCAAGGCGACCACAGTCACGCTCGCCGGGCTCGATCGCGCCGAGGTGGCCGCGCTGATGGCCCGCACCGCCGGCCGGGAGCCCGACGCGAGCCTGGTCGCCGAGGTGCACCGGCGGGAACCCGTTCTTCGTGGAGCAGACCGCCCGGCTCTGGCACACCCACGGCCTCACCGACACCGTCGCCCCCGGCGTACGGGAGGTGGTGCGCCGTCGGCTCGACCAGCTGCCCGCCCCGGTGGTCGAGGCGCTCACGGTGGCCGCGGTGCTCGGCCGCGAGTTCGACAGGCTGACGCTCGCCGCCTGCGTACCCGCCCCGGTCGCGCAGGTCGACCGGTTGCTCGGCCGCGCCGCCGCGGCCCGGCTGGTGCTGCCCCGGAGCGACGGACGCTTCGTCTTCGTGCACGACCTGGTCCGCGAGACGCTCTACGACGGACTGGCCGACGACGATCGGCGGGCCCGGCACGCGGCTGTGGTCCGGGCCGTCGACCGGTCGGACGCGCTCGCCGGCGTGCTCAGCCCGGCCCACCTGGCCCGGCACGCCTGGCTGGCCGGCGCCGAGCTGGAGCCGGAACGCGCCGGTGACCTGCTGCTGGCCGCCGCCCGCGACGCCGGGGGCCGGATCGCTGTGGACGAGTCGGTACGGCACTACCGGCGCGCGCTGGAACTGACCGGCGAGCCCGGCCGGCGGGTCCGGGTGCTGCTGGAACTGGCCGGGCTGTTGCACCACGCCGGCCCACCGGCCGAGGTCGAGCGGCTGCTGGCCGAGGCCGCCGCGCTGGCCCGGGAACTGCCCGATCCCGGCGTGCTGACCCGGGTGGCGCTCATCGCGCACCGGCAGCACTCCGCCACCCGCCGCAGGCTCGACGCCGCCGAGCTGGTCCGGGAGGCGTACCGGCGGTTGATCGCGGAACCGGAGCCGGAGCGGCCGGTACGCGCGCTGGTCACCGACCTGATCACGGCCACCGAGACGCTCGCCCGGCACGGCCGCGACGACGAGGCGCTCACCTTCAGCCTGTGGGCCCGCCACGACACCACCTGGGGGCTCGGCACCGCGCACGAGCGAGCCGTGGTGACCGCTGAGATCCGCGAGGTGGCCCGTCGTAGCGGCGACCGGGAGACCGAGCTGTGGGCCACGGCGCTGCGCTGGGTCGCGTTGCTGGAGCTGGGCGATCCGGGCTACCGGCACGAGCTGACCGCGTTCGTGACCGGCGCGCGACGCGGCGACGTGGCCCGGCAGCGGGTGGCGGCGACCGCGGACAGCGCGATCATCGCCGCGTTCCGGGGTGACCTCGCCACCGCCGAGGCGGAGAGCTACCGCGAGTCGGCGCACTCCGACCACGCGTTCATGACGCACCACATGCGCTGGTCGGTGCTGCTGCTGTACGGCCGCCTCACCGAGGCCGAGGCGGTGCTCGACCGGGTGGGCGCCGCGCACCCGCAGGCCGAGCTGCTCCGGGCGATCACCGCCGCCGAGCGCGGCGACGCGGCCACCGTGCTTCGGCTCACCGCCGCGATCGAGGCCGCGGGCACCGCGTACCCCCGGTCGGTGTCGCCGCTGTGGCTGCGCCTGCGGGCGCAGGCGGCGGCCGTGGACGGCGACCCGGCCCGGTGCGCGGAGGTGCGGGCCGCCCTGGCCCCGCACCGCGGGCAGTGGACGGCGGCGCTGTTCGGGTGCGACATCGGTGGCCCGGTCGACCTGTGGCTGGCCATGGCGGACGCGGCCGAGGGCCGGTGGGACGACGCGATCGACTGTTACCGGGCGGCCCGGGACGCCGCGGACCGGCTGGGCGCCCGGCCCTGGTCGGTGCTGGCCCGGGCCGGGCTGGTGGGCGCGCTCGCCGGGCGCGACGGGCCGGGCGACGCGGCCGAGGCGTGGCGGCTGCGGGCCGAGACGGTGGCCGAGGCGCGGACGCTGGGCATGGTCCAGGTGGTGGACCGGCTGGGCGCGACGGCTCCCGCCCCGGCGGCGGCCTCCGCCGTGGTCGCGCCGGTGGCGGTCCGGCTCGGCGCGGGCGCCCCGGCTCTGGTCGCGTCGTCGTCGCCCGGCCGCCGCGCCGCGTCGGGTCTGTCCCGGGCGGGTGCCGTCCACGGCAACGCACGGCCGCCCGACCCCGGCGCGGGCGGCGCGGACGTGATCCGGCCCGAGTTCCGGCCGGACGGGCCGGTGTGGCGCCTCGCGTACGACGGCGTCGTGGTGCACCTGCCCGACGCCAAAGGGCTGCACGACCTGCGGCTGCTGCTGAGCCGGCCCGGCACGGACGTGCCCGCCGTCGAACTGCTCGACCCGGCGGCCGGCCCGGAACTCGCCGCCGCGCGCCGCCTCGGCGCCGATCCGGTGCTCGACGACGAGGCGAAGGCCCGCTACCGACGGCACCTGCGGCGGCTCGACGACGAGATCGACCGGGCTGCGACGCGCGACGACGGGCGGCGGCTGGCCGAGCTGGACGCCGAGCGCGCGGCGCTGCTCGACCAGTTGCGTGCCGCCGCCGGGCTGGCCGGGCGCAGCCGGCGTCTCGGTGACCAGGCGGAACGGGCGCGCAAGGCGGTGACCGGGCGGATCCGGGACACCCTGCGCCGCATCGGCGAGCGGCATCCGGCGCTCGCCGCCCACCTGCGCGAGTCGGTCACCACCGGCGGCGCCTGCCGGTACCAGCCGGCCGAGCCGGTGCCCTGGCGGCTCTGACCGGCGAGGTGGCGGGGCCGTGTGGACCCCGCCACCGGTGTCACGTCAGCGACGGTTGTAGCGGTACATCGTCAGCGTGCCGAACACGACCACGAAGAGGGCGCTCCAGAGCAGCATCCACATGGTGCTCGGGCCGTCCATCGAGCCGGCCATCGCCGCTCGGACCGAGGTGACGAGCTGGGTGATCGGGTTGACCTTGACGAACGCCTGCAGCCAACCGGGCATGGTGGACGGGTCGACGAACACGTTGCTCAGGAACGTCAGCGGGAACAGCACCATCATGCTGGTCCCCATCACCGACTTCTCGCTGCGCAGCACCAGGCCGAAGAACGTCCACACCCAGGAGAACGCGAACGAGAAGACCACCAGCAGCCCGATTCCGGCCAGCACCCCGAGCAGCCCGCCGTCGGGACGGAAGCCGAGCACCATGCCCACGGTGAGGATGACCACGGCGGCCAGGACGTAGCGCAGCACGTCGCCGAAGATCATCCCGACGAGCGCCGACGGCCGCCAGACCGGCAGCGTACGGATCCGGTCGAAGACGCCCTTCTCGATGTCGCTGTTGAGCCCGATCCCGGTGTACATGGTGATCATCACGACGCTCGTGACCATGATGCCGGGCAGGAAGAACTGGAGGTACGCACGCGGGCTGTCGGCGAGCGCGCCACCGAACAGGTACGTGAACATCAGCACCATGATGATCGGGAACGCGGTCACGTCGAACAGCTGCTCGGGCACGTGCTTGATCTTCAGCAGCGCGCGCCAGCCGAACGTCAGCGACGCCGACAGCGCGCCGGGCCGGGCCGGCCGCTCGGCCGGGGCGAGCACAGTGGCCAGCGCCTCGGCGGACGGCATGTAGACGGACGGCGCCCGCCCGGTGGTGATCGCGGTGTCGCTCATCGCGCCGTCTCCAGTTCGTCGTCCCGCTCGTCCGCCGGGACGGCCGGGTGGTCGGTCAGGGCCAGGAAGACCTCGTCCAGGCTGGGCTGGCCGAGGGAGAAGTCGTCCACCACGATGCCGGCGGCGGCCAGCTCGCCGAGCGCCCGCGCCGCCTGCGTACCCGCCTCCAGGTCGGTGCCGTGCTCGCCGACGCGGGCGGTCAGCGCCGCCGGGTCCGCGGCGAGCTGCACCGGTACGCCGAGCGACGCCCGCAGCACCTGCTCGGCCTGCGGCCGCTGCCCCGGATCGCGCAGCCGGATGTGGACGCTGCCCGCGCCGATCGACGCCTTCAACTCGCCCGGGGTGCCCTCCGCGATCACCCGGCCGTGGTCGACCACAGCGATCCGGCCGGCGAGCTGGTCCGCCTCGTCCAGGTACTGCGTGGTCAGCAGCACCGTCGTGCCGTACGCCACCACAGCCCGCACGATCGCCCACACCTGGTTGCGGCTGCGCGGGTCCAGCCCGGTGGTCGGCTCGTCGAGGAACAGCAGGTCCGGGGTGTTGAGGATGCTCGCGGCGATGTCGATGCGCCGCCGCATCCCGCCGGAGTACTTCTTCACCTGCCGCCCCGCCGCCTCGGTCAGCCCGAACGCGGCGAGCAGCTGCTCGGCCCGGTCCCGGGCGCCGGACCGGCCCAGCCCGAGCAGCCGGCCCAGCAGGACCAGGTTCTCCGCCCCGGTCAGGTCCTCGTCCAGCGAGGCGTACTGGCCGGTCAGGCTCACCCGGGAGCGCACCGCGTCGGCGTCACGCACCACGTCGTGTCCGAAGACCCGGGCCGCGCCGCCGTCCGGGCGTAACAGCGTCGCCAGCACGCGTACGGCGGTGGTCTTCCCGGCGCCGTTCGGGCCCAGCACTCCGTAGACGGTGCCGGCGGGAACCCGCAGGTCCAGCCCGTCGAGTGCCCGGGTCGAACCGAAGGACCGGACCAGGCCCTCGGCCTCGACGGCCAGGCCGGTGTTCCGGTTGCTCATGAATCGCTACCTCTCCTCGTCGGTGTTCTCGACAGCCGTACGGGTGTGCCGCCGACCGATCGCCTGTTTCAACGAGGCCGGGAAGCTGTGGTGTTGTGCCGGCCTCACCCCGAAGGCGCCAGACGGCCCGCCAGATCCGATCTGGCGGTGGCGATTCCCGGCCGACGACGGCCGGTACGGGAGGAAGGCGGGGTTATGACCGTTCCCGCAGCAGCCCGCCGGATGACCGATCGTGGACAGTGCTTGATCGATCGCCTGCCATATGCTGCGCCGGCATCCGACGCACGGGGGCGCGTCCCGGTTGTGGTTACGCGGACGCCTCTCTGCGCATTGAAACCGAGAGGGGTCCACCGTGTCCATCGTCCGAAGAGTGCTCGGCGCACTCGCCGTGGCGGCCCTGGCCGTCACCGCCGCACCCACCGCCGCCGGTGCGGCGGCGGATCCGGCAGGCGTGCTCCACCTGACCGTCAGCAGGCTCGACGGCAGCCCGGCCGCCGGTAACGTCGCCGTGACGGCCGCTGACAGCAGCTACGACAAGGACCTCCTGCCGCTGGACGAGTCCGGGCAGCTCAGCGTGGAGGTGCCGGCCGGCGACTACAAGATCGCTGTCACCCCGGTGTACAGCGACGGCCAGGACGACGAGGTGCTCAGGCAGTGGGTGCCGGGCCGGACCAGCTGGGCGCAGGCCGGAACGGTCCGGGTGTCCGCGGGGGACACGACGGAGGTCTCCGAGCGCCTGCTCGCGCCCAGCGGGTCGACCCTGCGGGCGCGCGACGCGGTCACCGGCGCCGCGGTCGACGGGCTGTGCGTGTTCCTCGACCCCCGGCGCAATCCGTGCGGCGACACCCGGGTGACCGTCCCGCCGCTGATCCCCGGCCCGCAGGAGGTGTGGGTCTACACCCGCGACGACACCCACCTGCCCCGCTACGCCACGGTGAACGTCCTGGCCGACGGCAGCGGCACCGCCGTGGTCGTCCTGACCCCGGCCGCGAACGTGGTCTCCCGGGTGGTCGACGCGGCGACCGGCGCGCCCGTCGCTGGGGCCTGTGTGACGCCGGCACCCGCCGGTACCGGCGAGCTCCCCGACAACCCGGGACGGTACTGCTCCGACGCCTCCGGGAACGTCCGCGTCGGCCTGGTCGCGGCCGGCTCCTGGAACCTGTTCGCCCGCCCCGCCGGCGGATCGGCGTACGGCGCGCAGTGGGTCGGCGCGACCGGCGGCACCGGCGACGCGAAGCAGGCCCGGGTGGTCACCCTCCGGGCCGGGCAGACGGTCACCGTGCCCCCGATCCGGCTCGACCGCGCCGGTGTCGTCACCGGCACCGTGACCAGCGCGGCCACCGGCAGTCCGGCGACCTCCGGCGCCGTGACGCTCGCGCCCGAGTCGGGCTTCTTCCCGGATTGGGGTGTGAAGCTGGACACGCAGGGCCGCTACCGGATCGACTGGCTCGGCCCGTACGCCTGGCCGCTGCTGTTCACCACCGCCGACAACGCCGCCCAGTGGTCCGGCGGGTTCGCCCTGCGGGGCAAGGCCGTGCCGGTCACGGTCCGGGCCGGCGCCACCACCGTCTACAACCTCGCCGTGCGGCGTGGCGTCCTGGTCACCGGCCGGCTCGTCGACCCGGAGGGCCGCCCGGTGGTCGCCGAGCTGACGGTGCGCAACGCCCGTACCCGTGAGGTCATCGGCTATTTGTTGGATCTGGATCGCGACGGCGAGTACGCGCTGCGCGTGCTCGGCCCCCAGCCGGTCACCGTGGCGTGGCTGTGGACGCCGCCCTACGTCCTGTACGCCGGCTGGTACGACGGCGCGGCCCGCCCGGCCGACGCCACCGAGGTGACCCTGCCAGGCACCGGCACCCTGCGGCTCGACGTCGCTGTCGACCGGTTCCCCGCCGGTTGAGCGGCACGGGCCGGGTGGCGTGCGAGCCACCCGGCCCGGCGCCGGTCAGCGCACCGAGTCCAGCCGGGTCCGCTGCTCGGCGGTCAGCTCCAGGTCGACGGCGGCCAGGCTCTCCTCCAACTGCGCCACCGAGGAGAAACCGACGAGCGGGATCGACGGGATGTCCCCGCCCGTCAGCCAGGCCAGCACCACCTGGTTGACGGTGGCACCGGTCTCGGCGGCCACCGCCCGCAACGCCGCCAGCCGGGCCGGGGTGGCGGGCACCACGTACTCCTCGCCGAGCCGCTCCGGCCGGGCGTACGCGCCCTTCAGCAGCGGCGAGTACGCGACCAGCGTGAGCTGCGGCTCCGTGCGCAGGTAGCTGAGCAGGTCGGGGCCGACCCAGCCGACGTCGCCGTCCGGGTCCAGCTCGCTCGGCACGTCCAGCCGCCGGGGCAGGTAGCTGCGGTGGTACTGGAGCACCTCGTACCCGGGCAGGCCGGCCGCGGCGGCGAGCGTACGGGCCCGCTCGACCCGCCAGGCGCGGTGGTTGCTGGCGCCCAGCAGCCCCACCGTGCCCTCGGCGACCAGCTCGGCGAAGCCCTCCACGGTCTCCCGCATCGGGATCGTCCGGTCCTCGATGTGGGCGTAGAGCAGGTCGATCCGCTCGACGCCGAGGCGCTCCCGGCTGCGCTCGGCGGACTCGCGGATCACCTTGGCCGACAGCCCTTCCGGCTTGTCCACATAGCTGGTGCCGGGCGCGAGCGGACGCGCGCCGAGCTTCGTGGCGATGACCACCTCGCCGCCGATTCCGCGGCTGCGCCGCCAGCGGCCGAGCAGCTCCTCGCTCTCGCCACCCTGGCCCCCGTTGTGCCAGAAGGCGTAGTTGTCCGAGGTGTCGATGAAGGTGCCGCCCGCCTCGACGTACCGGTCGAGGATGGCGAACGAGGTGGCCTCGTCGGTGGCGGTGCCGAACAGCATCGCGCCGAGGCTCAGCACACTGACCTCGCGACGCGTGGCCGGGTCCGTGCCGATGGTGCGGTAGCGCATGTCTTCCTCCCCGTCGGAGCTCTGCCGGCCACCCTGCCCCTTCGAGTGCGCGCGAAGTCAACAACGGAGGGGCCCCGGGATTCCGGGGCCCCTCCGACGCGTGACGCTCAGCTCGGGATGTAGTCGAACTCGTCCGGGTTCGGGCCCGTCCGGCCGGCCTCGCCCCGGTCCAGCGAGGTGAGCCGCTCCATCGCGGTGTCGTCGAGCGCGAAGTCGAAGATCGCGAAGTTCTCCTCGATCCGCTTCGGCGTGGTCGACTTCGGAAAGACGATGTCGCCGCGCTGCACGTGCCAGCGCAGCACCACCTGGGCCGGGGTCCGGCCGACCTGCTCGGCCACGTCGACGACTGTCGGGTCGTCGAGCACCTTGCCCTGCGCGATCGGCGACCACGCCTCGGTGAGGATGCCGTGCGCCCTGTCGTACGCCCGCACCTCCTCGTTGCCGAGGTAGGGGTGCGCCTCGATCTGGTTGACCGCCGGCACCACGTCCGCCTCGGCGGCCAGCCGCTCCAGGTGCGCGACCTGGAAGTTGGACACGCCGATCGACCGGACCGTGCCCGCGTCACGCAGCTCCTCCAGCACCTTCCAGGTGGAGACGAAGTCGCCGTCGTAGCGGGTGGGCAGCGGCCAGTGGATCAGGAACAGGTCCAGGTAGTCGAACTTCAGCTCCCGCAGCGACTGCTCGAACGCCTTGCGGGCGTCGTCCGGGCGGTGGAAGCCGTTGTTCAGCTTGCTGGTGACGAAGACCTCGCCGCGGTCCAGCCCGGAGGCTCGCAGCGCCTGACCCACCTCGGCCTCGTTGCCGTACATCTGGGCGGTGTCGATGTGCCGGTAGCCGACCTCCAGCGCGGTGCCGACGGCCCGGACGGTGTCCTTCGGCTCGATCTGGAAGACGCCGAAGCCGAGCTGCGGGATGGTGTTGCCGTCGTTGAGTGCGATGTCCGGAATGCCGTTCTGGGTCATGAGAGCCTCATCTCCGATCGTGCGGTGCCCGGGGGCGCGTCCGTGCCGACCGCCCCCGGCCGTGCCAACCGGATGTCTCTACCCGCTCGCGACGCTTCCTCACATCGGGGACGAGCGTCAACCCCAGATCGACCGTGCCCACTCGGGGTGGTCGACGAACGGGTTGCGGTTGCCCTGCCAGCGCTCGTAGATGCGCTGGTTGCGGCGCTTCTCGAAGGCGTCCGGCGGATCCTGGTCGTTCCAGGCCAGCAGCTTCGACAGCCGCCCGAGGCGGGGCGCGGAGCCGTTGGAGACCGAGTCGTTCGGTTCCAGGTCCGGCCAGCCGTCGCCACCCTCGTACCGGATCGCCATGTAGAGGATCATGCGGGCCACGTCGCCCTTGACCGCGTCGCGCGGCTCGAACGAGTCGGCGTCGGTGTAGCAGCCGGGCGCCTCGGCCACCGTGCCGCCGCCCGAGTCGAAGTCCTTGTTGCCGCGCGACGAGTTGACCGACACGTCCTCCGGGCGCAGGTGGTGCACGTCGGTGCCGGGCCCGGTGGCGGTGCCGAAGTCGCCGTGCGACTTGGCCCAGACGTGCTCCCGGTTCCAGTCGTTCGCGCCGCCGCCGTTGCTCGTCTTGCTCTGCGACCGTCCGCTGTAGAGCAGGACCACGTTCGCCGGGTTGGCCGGATCCTGGTCGGTGTCCTTGAGCGCGTCCCACACCTGGTCGTAGCTGAGCTTCGTCTGCACCTTGATGATGCCGTGCAGCGCGGTGCGCAGCGCCGGCCCGCTCTTGCCGGCCGCGGCCGCGTAGTACGCGTCCGGCCCGGTGGTGCCGGTCGGGCTCGGGGTCGGCGTGGGGCTCGGCGTGGCGCCGCCGCCGAGGCTCATCGCGGTCGGGTTCTTCAGCCCGCCGTGGCTGAAGTACGCGGTGAGCGCGCCGGTCGCTGTCACCTGCCGCCCTCGCAGCGACGGGTTGGTGAGCAGCCCGAAGGTGCTCCGCCAGGCGGCCGTCACCTGCACGTACAGCATCCGGCCGGTGCCGGTCTCGCCGGCCTGGTCGGCGAGGGCGATCGCGGTGTCGGCGGTGAAGCCGGACGTGAGCACCGTGTTGGTGGCGGTGGGCTGGCCGATGACGTAGCCGGTGACGGTGGTCGTCCGGCCGTCCTGGGCGGCGAGCGCCTGAGCCACGGTCAGGGGTGTCGCGGCCGACGCGGCGCCGGTCACGCCGAGCGGGATTCCGACCGCGACGGCGAGCACGACCGCCGCGATCAACCGCCCGGGTCGCGAGCGGGTGACACGCTTCATATTCATGATCAGCGATGTTAGTCGGATCGAGGTGAACTGCGGGAGGTCAGCGGGCCAACTTTTCGTCCCGGCCGGCCTCGAACAGCACCGGCCACGGCCGGGCCGCCGGGGCGAGGAGCGCCGGCCCGCCCGGTTCGTCGGGCGCGGCGAGCGTCTCGGTGGCGAGGTGGCCGAACATCGGCGCGGCCGGGTGCGCCGCCCGGATCGGCCAGGCCGCGGAGATCCGCCGGACCAGCGGCGTACCGGTGATCGGTCGCCACGCGACACGTGGTTCCCGGCGGGCCAGCGCGGCGGGCTCGACGGCGACCGCGCCGCCAGGAGCAGACCGAACAGGAACTCCGGGTTGCGCGCGGGGCGGATCCGGGCCGGGGCGAAACCGTGCTGCCGGCACACGGTCAGCAGATGCTCGTGCCATCCGGGCGCGGTGGCCGGTGGCGCGGTGACCAGGTCCATGCCGGCCAGATCGGCGAGCGCGATCTCCCGCGGCCGGGCCAGCGGCGAGGCCCGGGGCAGCAGCACACCCACCGGTACGTCCACCGGCTCGCCGAAGCGCAGCCCGGCCCCGTCGACCGGATGGTGCAGCAGGCCGACGTCCAGCCGCCCGTCCGCGAGCATCCGGTGCTGCTCGGCGCTCGTCAGTTCGTGCAGGTCGAGGGCGAGCCCGGGCGCGCGGGCCGCGAGCGCGTCGAGCAGCGCGCGCAACGTCACGGCCGGGGTCTCCGGGGGTACGCCGGCGCGCAGCACCCCGAGCGCGCCCCGGCGGACCCGATCGGCGAGGTGACGCAGCCGGCGTTCACCGGCCAGCAGCTCGTCGGCCTCGCCGAGCAGCAACTGGCCGGCGGTGGTGAGGCCGACCTGGCGCTGTGACCTGTCGAACAGGGTGACGCCCAGCTCCCGCTCCAACCGCTGGATCGACTGGCTCAGCGGCGGCTGTGCCATGCCCAGCGTCTCGGCGGCCCGGCCGAAGTGCAGTTCCCGGGCGACCACCACGAAATGCCGCAGGTGCCGCAGCAGGTCCATCCGGGCACCCTAGCGTCGCCGCTGGTTACCGTGTCGGCGTGGATGTGGCGGAACGGATCGGGGAGATCTTCGGGCGGGCCGGGGTGCGGGGTTGCCTGCACGTCGTGGACGTGGACGACCCGGCCGGCGGTGAGGTGGCGCTGCGCGCCGACGAGCAGATCGTCATCGCCTCCATCTTCAAGATCATGGTGGTGCTGGAGTTCGCCCGGCAGGCGGCCGCCGGCCAGCTCGACCCGACCGAACGGGTGCTCGTCGGTGCCGCCGACCGGCTCGGCGGCTGGGGCGTGGCCGGCTGCGCCGACGACGTGGAGGTCTCCCTGCGCGACCTCGCGTACCTGGCCATGTCGGTGAGTGACAACACGGCGGCCGACCTGCTCCTGCGCCGGATCGGGGCGGACGTGCTGCCGATGCTGGCCGCGGAGCTGGACCTGCCGCGTACCCGGATCGTCGGCGGCCCCCGGCAACTCGTCGAGACGATGCTCTCCGACGTGGGCGCACGCACCGAGGCGGACTTCGCGCGGATCTTCCCCACCCTGTCGCCCGAACGGGTCCGCGCGATGCGGGTCTTCGACCCCGAGCACACCAGCTCCAGCACCGCCCGGGAGCTGACCCGGCTGCTGCGTCTGGTGTGGCGGGACGAGGCCGGCCCGGCGCCCGCGTGCGCCATGGTCCGGGAGCTGATGGCACGGCAGCTCTTCTGGACCCGGCTGGCCGCCGGTTTCCCACCCGGGGTCCGGGTCGCCGGGAAGACCGGCACCCTGCCGGGACTGCACCTCGAAGCCGGCGTCGCGGAGTACCCCGACGGCCGCAAGTACGCGATCGCGGTGGCGGTACGCACCGAACGGCTGGCCGCCCGCCGGATCGACGTGGACCTGGCGATGGGGGAGGCGGCCCGGACCGCCGTCGATTCATTGCGTTGATCCAGGCCGGGCCACCGGCCTGGCCTGCGGTGATATCGGTCCGGATATCGGTCGTTGCGCTCGTCGATCTTGGACATCGACGCCGGCGGGGTGGTGGTCTGGGCCTACCGATCACCGATCCCGAACGGGAGGACGACACATGCCCGAGAACCGGCCGTCCGGCTACGCCCGCCGTCGACTGCTACGCGACACAGCGGTCGGCGCCGCCGCCGTCACCACCGCCGGACTCGTCGCCGGCGCCCCGGCCCGCGCCGCCGGGCCGAGCCCCGTCGCCGCGCCGAGCCGCGCCGCCGGCGGTACGCGACGCGGCGGCGCGGTGAGCTTCCGCTGGTGGGGGACCTCCGGCTGGCGGATCGACATCGGGGACCGGACGGTGCTCGTCGACCCGTACCTGAGCCGGTACGACACCGGGCTGTTCCGGAAGCCGTTCAACCCCGACACCCGGCTGACAGTGGCCGCCGACGTGGTCGACCGGCTCGCCGACCGGGCGGAGAACATCTTCGTCACCCACACCCACTGGGACCACTTCAACGATGTGCCGCACATCGCCACCCGGACCGGTGCCCGGGTCTTCGGCACGCTCACCGCGTATCACCTCGGCCTGGCGTACGGGCTGCCGACCGGGCAACTGGCCCCGGTCAAGGGCGGGGAGGTGCTCGACTTCGACGGGTACACGGTGGAGGTGATCGGCTCGCTGCACAGCCGGAACCCCACCTGGTCGATGGCCTTCCCCGGGGTACGGATCAGCCGGCCGCCCCGTCCGGAGACGATCGCCGACCTGCCCGAGGGCGACACGCTGGCGTACCAGATCCGGATCGACGGCGGCCCGGCCGTGTTCTTCATGGGTGCCAGCGACTTCGACGAGCGCAAGCTCAGCGGGCTCGCCCCGGACGTCGCCATGGTCGCCTCCGCCGCCACCACGGCGACCGCCGACTACGTGCCCCGGCTGATGGCCGCGCTGGACCGTCCGAAGGTCGTGGTTCCGGTGCACTGGGACAACTTCGAGACGCCGCTCACCAACCCGCCGACTGTCGCCGACAGCGACCGGGAACGCCTCGACGCCCTCGTCGCCGAGGTGCGCCGGGTCTCGCCGCGCAGCCGCGTGCTGGTGCCGGAGTACCACACCGCCTACCGATTCTGACGGCGCCGCTCAGGAGGCCGCCAGCCGGGCGTAGACGTCGCCGGAGCGACCGGCCGGGCGGTACGTCTCCAGCAGGCGTACCAGCCCGGCCGCGTCCAGCCACCGGTCGCCGGCGAACCGCATGGTCTCCACCGGCGAGTAGTTGTAGCGGTAGCCGCCCGCCGTCGCGCCCAGCCGCTCCACCAGCTCCAGCGCGGCCAGCGCGGCGTCGTGCGCGGGCGGCAGGTACTCGAACGACAGCCCGCGCACCGGACGGCTGAGCCCGGCCAGCACGTCGACCTCGAAGCCCTCGACGTCGACCTTGCAGAACGCCGGTACGCCGTGCCGCGCGATCAGGTCGTCCAGCGTCACCACCGGCACCTCGACCGACCGGTCCCAGCGGACCCCGGCGAAGCTCGGATCGGCTGTGACCGACTCGATCCACGACGACGACATGGTGGACACCGTGGGCGTCGCGCTGGACAGCTCCAGCCGCGCGCTGCCGGACCGCGCACCGACCGCCGTCGGCTCGATCGTCACGTCGGCGTCCCGCCCGAAGCCCAGGCGCAGCACCCGCAGGCAGTCCGGCTGCGGCTCCACGGCGACCACCCGCGCGCCCAGCCGCCGCCAGGTACGCACCCGGCCGCCGACGTGGGCGCCGATGTCGAAGCCGAGGTCGCCGGGGGAGAGGAACTGCCCGTAGAGCTGCCGGGCACGCCGGTGCTTGGCCGGCTGACCGTGGTAGACGGCCAGGGAACGGGTGATCCCCCAGGCCCGCGCGAGCATCGTCACGACATCCCTAACTGTGAGTGGTGGACTTCGGTCCGAACGCGTGCAGGAACCGGTCACGGAACGACTCCATCGGCCAGACCGGGGCCTGCGGGTCGGGGTTGAGGCCGTCCTGCCAGCCCCACCCGGCGATGCGGTCGAGCACTGCCGGGTCCTTGGCGACGACTGTGATCGGCACGTCCTTGCCGGCGCCCTCACCGGTGACCGCCCGGGCCGGTTGGTGGTCGCCGAGGAACACGACCACCAGGTTCTCGTCACCGTACCGCTGCACGTAGGAGATGAGCGTGCGCAGCGTGTAGACCACCGACTGCCGGTACGCCTCCCGGGTGCCCTCCTTGGCGCGGTCGGCGCGCGCGGTCCCCTTGTAGACCGAGCCGTCGCCGACGTCGTCCCAGTCCACCAGCGGCGGCACCGGCGTCCACGGGATGTGGCTGGACAGCAGCGGGATCTCGGCCATCACGGGTGCGTGCCCGGGTCCGCGCTCGCGGCGCTGGAACGTCGACAGCGTGTACTGGTCCGGCGGTGAGGAGAAGCTGAACAGTGGCCCCCGGTAGCCGAGTTCCTTCACGCCGTACACCTGGTCGGGGGAGAAGAAGTCGGCCTCCGGCCAGGCCCGGGTGAGCGCCGGCATGACCAGCGTGGTGCGCCAGCCGGCGCGCTTGAACGCGCCGTTGAGGGTCAGGTGGTCGCTGCGCACCAGGTTGGTGTAGCGCAACTGGTTGTCCGCCCGGATGCCGCTCATCAGCGTGGCGTGCGCGAGCCAGCTCCCGCCGCCGGTGGTGGACGAGGTGAGGAACGCGCTGCGGCTGCCGTATCCGGCCGCGCGCAACTGCCGGGTTCCCTCGTCCAGGACGGCGTCCACCTCCGGTGCGAGGTCCGGATCCTCCAGCGCGACCCGGCCGTAGCTCTCCACGAACGTGAACAGCACGTCCTTGCCGCGCAGCGCGGTCAGCATCTCGTCGCCCGGCACGTTCTGGAACGGGTCGCCGGCGAGCTGCGTGTTCAGTGTCTCCTGGTCGTTGAGGCCCGCCCGTACCTGCCGGGCCCGGTCGTAGAGACCGGCCGCCACCGTGTCGGCGGCGACCGGGACGCCCGGCACGATCTGCGCGCCGAGCACGGCGCAGACCACCCAGGCGGCGGCGAGCGCGGTGGTCGCGCGCGCGGAGACCATCCGGTGGCGGGCCACCACCCGGGCCAGCCGCCGCGCCGACAGCGTCACCAGCAGCGGTACGGCGAGAACGGCGACCACTGCCAGCGCCACCGCACCCACCTCGGCGGCCGGGCCGTACGACTCGGACAGGAACTCCGCGCCCGCGCCGAGGAACGTCCAGTCGGCGATCAGGTCGAAGGGGCGGTCCAGGACCAGCGAGAACCCGAGGTCGGCGACCTTGAGGACGAGGACCAGGCCGAGCAGCGCGCCGAGGATCGTGGCCACCACCCGGCGCGGACGTGCCGGCAGGACCAGCAGCAGGGCGACGGCGACCAGCCCTTCCACCGGGATGCGCAGGAACGCGCCAGGGCTGAACCCGTTGACGTCGCTCGGGGCGACGAGCGCCACCAGCACGAGTGCGGCGGCCAGCGCGGTGACCGTCGCGGCGAGCAGCCGCCGGGCGCGCGGTCGGCCGGGCGTCGCGACGCCGTCGTCCCCGGCCCCTGTGTGGCAGGGGGTGCGGTCGACCGGGCCGGCGTCGGACGTGGCACCGTCGCCCGGGTCGCTCGTGGCGCGGTCGCTCTCGGCCGTCGTGCCGTCGGTCGTGATGCCGTTGTTCGCGGTGCCGTCGGTCGTGGTGCCGTTCGGGGCGTCGTCGCCGTCCGCCCGGCGGGACAGGTCGGTCACGGGCGCCGCCCGCCGACCTCGGCGGGCTCGCGCGCGATCCGCGCGCCCGGCGCCCACTCGGAGCGGTGACCGGCGGGCGCGGGGGACACCGGCGCGGCCGGGAGCGCCACCGGGCGCCGCCGCGACGGTACGCGGTGCCGCCACAACCAGGCGACGTCCCGTCCGAACGACTCGACGAGCATCGCGAGCGCGCCGAGAAGCACCGCGACCGCGAGCAGCCGGGGCAGGACGCCTGCCGCCACCACCGCCAGCGCGATGCCCTGCGTGGCGGCGACCACCTTGCGCCAGTAGCGCGGAGGCAGCGAGCCGCGCATCCACGGCAGCACCCAGCCGGCGGCGACGAAGACGTATCGCATCGCGCCGATCACCAGCACCCAGGCACCGACCTGGTCGGCGACGTACCCGCAGAGGACCAGGACCAGGAAGGAGTCGACCTCCATGTCGAACCGTGCGCCCAGCGCGCTCACCGTGCCGGTACGCCGGGCCACCTGCCCGTCGACCCAGTCCAGCGACAGCGCCACCGCGCTCAGGACGACGAGCACCGGCACCACGATCGGCTCGCGGAACGAGTCGACTGTCAGCGCGGCAACCCCGCCGGCGAGCGTCGCCCGGGTGAGCGTCACCCAGTCGGCCGGGCCGAGCCGGTCCGCGCCCGAGCGGCGCAGCCCGTATCCGAGCGCCGCGACCGTCACCACCCCGAAGAGCAGACCGGCAAGCCAGCCGTACGCGCTCAGGCCGACCGTGCCGGCCAGGGCCGCGAGTACGCCGACCTGGAGAATCGCCCCCGCGAATGGATCAGTTCGAAGTGCGGACACCATGCCTCCGAGGTAGACGTCACGAACCACACGTGTGTACGGAGAACATGCCCGAACAGTTCGTTCTGATGCCGGAAACGCGCCAGCGGATGTGGCATGTCACGTCGGCCGGCGGGGCGGCGCGCGGTCAGCGCGCCCGGTCGGCGGTGTCCTCGTCGCGCCGGGCCAGCGCCGAACGGCGGTAGCCGTACAGCGCGTAGACGAGCGCGCCGAGCAGGAACCAGGCGCCGAACCGCCATGCCGGTCCCTCCCGTCGCACCGACGTACTCCGGCCGGGCCGCCGCCGTCCGGCGAGCCGCACCCGCATGGACGAACGTAAATCCTCGGCGCGAAGATCGCAGCCCGGCGGCGGCGGTCACCCCGGCGGCGGGCCGGCGACCAGCCGCCAGTACTGCCGCTTGCCCTCGTCGCGGACCACCACGCCGAGCCGGGCCAGTTCCCCGTGCAGCTCCCGGGTCTCGGCGTCGTGGCCGCCGTCGAGCGCCCGCTGCCGGGCGCGCAACAGGGCGTCCGCGCCGGACGGCAGGCCGGGCAGCCCTTCCACCCACCGCCGGTACGCGTCCCGGTGCGGGTCCTGCCCGGTCCACGGCCAGCCCTGCCGGGTGAACGCCTCCTGCAGCCGCTCGGCGTCCAGGTCGGACTTCTCCCGGGCCAGCTCGCCACCGGCGGTGTCCAGCAGCACCAGCGCCTTGCCGTCGACGAACACCCCCGCAACGGCGGCGCGCGCCAGATCCCGCCCGTGCCCGTCGCGGTGCAGCCGTACCGTCCGGTGCCCGACCGTGACGGTCAGCCGCTCGCGGACCGCCACCACCGCCAGGAACAGGCCGCCGAGCAGGCCCACCCCGGCCCCGATCGGGTACGCCCGATCGTCCGGCCACCGGTCGAGCAACTCGAACAGGCCCTGGAACGGGAACCAGGCCAGCCCGGCGATCCAGCCGGACACCGCGGTCAGCCCGGCGCCCAGCCCCGCCCCGAGCAGCGGGAACCCCGCCCACATCAGCACCAGCTCGCCGCGTCCGCCGTCGACCACGACGTCCTCACCGGGTTGCCATGCGGTCACTGTCAGGACACCTCCCGGCGCATGGTGCGCACCAGACCGGCGACCAGCGGCAGGAGCACCCAGACGGCGAGTGAGACGCCGAGCCGGCCCCACTGCCCGCCGTTCATCTCGGCGCCGAGCAGCGGCTCCATCGTGTACGACGTGTCCAGCCAGCGGGCCGGCTCACGCAGCGCGGAGATCATCGCGGCGAGCAGGCTCCACACCGTGGGTAGCAGCAGGTAGGTGACGATCGCCAGCGGCGTGTTCAGCAGCAGCAGGCCGAAGGCGGCGCCCATCAGCACGCTCGCCACCTGGAACACGGCCGCGTGCGGCAGCAGTTGCCAGTCGAACGTCCAGGCGCCCGCCCCGCCGGTGACGCGGGCGGCGAGCGTGCCGGCGGCGGCGACGGCCAGGCTGACGAGCACCGAGGCGAGCGCGGCGAGCACCACCGCTGCGAGTTTGGCGACGATCACCCGCTCGCGGCGGGGCACCAGCGCGAACGTGGTGAGCGCGCTGCGCTGCGACCACTCGCCGGTGATGGAGAGGATGCCGAGCACCGGCAGCAGCAGCCCGACCGGCAGCAGCGACGGCGTGAAGAAGGCGGTGAACGTCTGGTCCGGCGCGTCGACGACGAACAGCTGCACCACCACGATCGCGGCGGCGATCAGCCCGATCGTGATCAGCAGCCAGCGTCCGGCCCGGGTGTCGGCGAGCTTGCGCAGCTCCACGGCGGTCAGCCGGGCCAGCGAAGGACCGGCGACGGCCGGCTCGTGCTGCGGCGGGGCGGTCGGAACGGCAGTGGTGGTCATCGGACGGCCTCCTTGGTCGACGCGCCGGCGGTGAGGGTGAGGAAGAGCTGCTCCAGGCCGCCGCTGCCGGCCGGGCGCAGTTCGGTGAGGACCAGTCCGGCGTCCGCCGCGGCCTGACCGACCTGGCCCGGCTCGGCCCGGACCACGAAGCCGCCGTCGGTGCCGGCGGTGGCGGGCAGCGCGGCCCGGTCCAGCGTCAGGCGCAGGGCGTGCGCGTCGCGGGCGCGCACGAGCGTGCCGGCGCCGGCGAGCAGCTCGTCCTTGCCGCCCTGGGCGACCACCCGGCCGCCGCCGATCACCACCAGCCGGTCGGCCACCGCCTCCACCTCGCGCAGCAGGTGCGAGGAGAGCAGCACCGTGCCGCCCCGGTCGGCGAAGTCGCGCAGCAGGCCGCGCATCCAGAAGATCCCCTCCGGGTCGAGGCCGTTGGCCGGCTCGTCCAGGATCAGGACCCGGGGGTCGCCCAGCAGCGCCAGAGCCAGGCCGAGCCGCTGCCGCATGCCCAGGGAGTACGCGCCGACGCGGCGCCGGGCCGCGGTGTCGTTCAGCCCGACCTGGTCGAGTACCGCCGCCACCCGCCCCCGGTCCACGCCCATGGTGCGGGCGGCGAGCGTGAGCGTCTCCCGCCCGGTGCGCCCGGCGTGCTGCGCCGAGGCGTCGAGCAGCACGCCGATCTCCCGTCCCGGATTGGGCAGGTGCCGGTACGGGCGTCCGCCGACTGTGGCGCCGCCCGAGGTGGGCGGCGTCATCCCGCAGATCATCCGCATCGTGGTGGACTTCCCGGCGCCGTTCGGCCCGAGGAAACCGGTCACGGAACCCGGTTCGCACCGGAACGTGACGTCCTCGACGGCGGTGTGCGGACCGTACCGCTTGGTGAGCTGGTCGACTTCGATCATGCCGTCGAGCCTGCCGGGGCCACCCGGTCACGCGCTGCGGCCGGCGGTCTGCGCCGCCGTCGACCTCGGTTCACCGCAGGCGTCGACTTTGGTAGCTGGTAGCCGGTCCGGAGGGCTTCCTAGCATGGACGGGTGACCAGTGCCGCCGTACCCGATCATCCCTGGCTCCTGCCGGGCTCCCTGGTGCCCGCCCGAGTCGCCCGGCGGACGCCGCGGGACTGGTTCGTGGACGGCGTGCTGTTCGTGGCCTCGCTGCTCTGGGTGCTGATCGCGCACGGCGACGTGACCAGCGCCACCCCGGAGTTCGGCCTCAACGCCGGTCCGGCCTGGCTGGAGGAGGTCGACCTGCTCGTCGGCCTGCTCGTCAGCGGCGCGCTCTGGCTGCGCCGGCGCTGGCCGGTCGGGCTCGCGGTCGCGACCGCGCCGCTGGCGCTCTTCTCGGTCACCGGCGGTGTCGCGCTGCTGGTCATCGTGTTCACCGTGCTGGTCCACCGGCCGCTGCCGGTGGGCCTGGCGCTGGTGGCCTGGCAACTGTTGAGCCTGCCGGTCTACCTCGCGGTCCGGCCCGACCCGACGCTGCCGGTCTGGGCCTCCGCCGTGTGGACCGGGCTGTTCATCTGCGTGGTGGTGGCGTGGGCGTTGTTCGTCCGCGCCCGCCGCCAGCTCGTGCTGTCCCTGCGTGACCGGGCCGAGCGGGCCGAGGCCGAGCAGCAGCTCCGGCTCGACCAGGCCCGGCAGCTCGAACGCGGCCGGATCGCCCGGGAGATGCACGACGTGCTCGCCCACCGGATCTCCCTGCTCAGCCTGCACGCGGGCGCGCTGGAGTTCCGGCCGGACGCGCCGCCGGAGGAGGTGGCGCGGGCGGCCGGGGTGATCCGGGCCAGCGCGCACGCCGCGCTCCAGGACCTGCGCGAGGTGATCGGCGTGCTGCGGGCCGAGGTCGGCTCCGAGGCCACGCCGGAACGGCCGCAGCCCACGCTGGCCGACGTGCCCGCGCTGGTCGCCGAGAGCCGCGACGCCGGGGTACGGGTCACCGTGGTCGACGAGGTGATCGAGCCGGAGGCGGTGCCCGCGGCGATCGGGCGCAGCGCGTACCGGATCGTGCAGGAAGGGCTGACCAACGCCCGCAAGCACGCGCCCGGCGCGGTGGTCACGGTCCGGCTGGCGGGCGGCCCGGGGGACGGGCTGGCGGTGGAGATCCACAACCCGTGGCCGGTCGGCGCGTCGCCCACCGCCATTCCCGGCGCCGGTACCGGGCTGGTCGGGATCGCGGAACGGGTCACGCTCGCCGGTGGCCGCCTCGAACACGGGCGGGACGCCGACGGCGGTTTCCGGCTGACCGCCTGGCTGCCCTGGGCGGCCCGGTGAGCGCGCCGGTGCGGGTGCTGATCGTCGACGACGATCCGCTGGTCCGCGGCGCGCTGTCGATGATCCTCGGCGGCGTACCCGACCTGGCGGTGGTCGGCGAGGCCACCGACGGCGCCGAGGTGCCGGCGGCGGTCGCCGCGTACGCCCCGGACGTGGTGCTGATGGACATCCGCATGCCCCGGGTCGACGGGCTGGCCGCCACCGAGGCGCTGCGGGCCACCCCGGAACCGCCCGAGGTGCTGATGCTCACCACGTTCGACGCCGACGAGCAGGTGCTGCGGGCGCTGCGCGCCGGGGCGAGCGGCTTCCTGCTCAAGGACACCCCGCCGGCCGAGATCGTGGCGGCGGTACGCCGGGTCGCGGCGGGGGAGGCGACGCTGTCCCCGGCGGTGACCCGCAAGCTCATCGCGCACGTCACCGGCACCGCGCCGGTGGCGAGCCCGGACCCGAAGCGGGAGCGGGCGGTACGGCTGCTCGACGGGCTCTCCGAGCGGGAGCGGGAGGTCGCGGTGCTGCTCGGCCGGGGCCGGACCAACGCGGAGATCTCCGCCGAGTTGTTCATGAGCGTGGCGACCGTGAAGGCGTACGTGTCGCGCCTGCTGACGAAGCTCGACCTGAACAACCGCGTGCAGGTGGCCCTGCTGGTCCAGGACGCCGGCCTGGTCTGACGCGCAGGACGGCCCGGACGGGCAGTGCTCATGCGAGGACGTCGCCGGGTGGGCAAGTCCCGCCTCGTGGAGGAGTTCGTCGAGCGTACGGGCGTACCCCACCTCTTCTTCACCGCCTCGGCGCAACCCACACCCGCCGCCGACCTGCGGCTCTTCGTTGCGGCGGCGGCCGGCTCGACACTTCCCGGAGCGGGTCTGTTCGCCGGGCAGGCACCGGCCACCTGGGACGCGGCACTCACCCTCCTCGCCGCCGCGCTGCCCGCGGACCAGACCAGCGTCGTCGTGCTCGACGAGATGCCCTACCTCATCGCCAGCGATCCAGGTTTCGAGGGCACCCTCCAGAAGGTCTTCGACCGGGAGTTGTCCCGTAGGCCGGTCCTGCTGATCTGCGTCGGCTCGGACCTGGCGATGATGGAGGCGCTCAACGACTACGGTCGGCCGTTCCACCAACGCGCGACCGAAATGGTCGTGCCGCCGCTGAGCCCCGGCGACGTGGGCGAGATGCTCCAGCTGCCGTCGGCGGATGCCATCGATGCGTACCTCGTCACCGGCGGCCTGCCGCTCGTCCTCGACGACTGGGCCCCCGGCGAGACCGTGCGCGACTACCTCGCCAAGGCTGTCCCGGATCCCACGTCCGCACTGATCGTCAGCGGGGAACGGGCCCTCGCTGCCGAGTTTCCGCCGCAGTCCCAGCCGGGCGTAGTGCTGCGCGCCATCGGCTCCGGGGAGCGCACCGCCTCCTCCATCGCGGGGGCCGCCGGTGGAATCCCGCAGGCTTCGCTGCACCGCGCGCTCCGACTGCTGGCTGACAACGGATCGTGGAGGCCACCCTCCCGCTGTCCACCCGTCCTTCGCGCGAGACCCGGTACGTGGTCGCCGATCCGTATCTCCGCTTCTGGCTCGCCTTCCTCGATCCCTACCTCGCCGAGATCGAGCGCGGCAGAGGGGATCTGACCCTCGCCCGCATCCACTCGTCCTGGACTTCATGGCGGGGACGTGCGGTCGAGCCGGTGATCCGGGAGTCGCTGCGCCGGCTGCCGCCGGGGCACCTGCCGTTCGAGACGGCGGTGGTGGGCGGGTACTGGACGCGTATCAACGATCCCGAGATCGACCTGGTCGGCGGTGACCGTAGCCCGGTGGCCAAGCGGATCACGTTCGTGGGCTCGGTCAAGTGGCTGGAGAACGGCGCGTTCGACGGTCACGACCTGGCCCGGCTGCTTCACCACCGCGCCCAGCTACCGGGCGCCGACGACCAGACGCCGGTCGTCGCGGTGGTGCGCAGTGGCCGTGCGGTTGACGGTGTCACGGCGATCGGGCCGGCCGAACTGCTCGCCGCGTGGCGGGATTGAACTGCTGCCGTTTCCCGGCCGTACCAGTGGTCGAGGATGTGGTGCGGCCGTTCCGCCGCACCGCTGCCGAGCTGCGGGAGGCCTGCCGTGCGAGTTGGTGAGCAGTCGACGGATCCCATCGACCAGATCCTGGGCGAGGTGCCGGTACCGGCACCGTTGACCCCCGAGGACGTCCGCCTCGCGGTCCGGGCGGTGGTGGTGCACGCCGCCGAGGAGTGGCCCGCGGGGCCGAAGTGCCGCAACGACGGCTCGTCGTTCCCCTGCCGGTTGCATCGCTGGGGCCGGCGCGTGCTGGAGACACACGGTCTCAACGACCGCCAGATCGACGCGCTGATCCGGCACGGCAACCCGTTCGTGCACGTGCCCTTCCCGTTCGTGCTGACGGGCCCGTCCGGCGCCCGCCCGGCCGCCGGGCAGGCCGGACGTCCGGTGCCGGGACAGCCGGCGCGGGCGGTGCCGGGTCAGGCCGTCCGCCCGGCCGCCGCGGCTCAGGCGGCGCGCGGTCCGGTCCCGCGGGTCGCCGCGCCGCCGGTCCGGCCCGGTCTGCGGCCCGTCGCCGCCCGGTCGGCTCCCACCGCCCGGCCCCGCTGGCCCCGGGCGAGCTGACTCCGTCGCCAGGCCCCGGGCGATCCGACCCGTCGCCCGGTCCGGGTGAGCCGACGCCCGGCGCCCGGTTCCGGTCGCGTCCACGCCCCGTCGCGGAGCGGCGTCGGTCGTGCCGGAGCATGCCGACGGCGGCCCGGCCGGGGAGCCCCCACCCCCGTGCCGGGCCGCCGTCACCGCTTACTCGACCCCGCAGTCCGGGGCGGACCAGTCCCTGGTGTTCGCCACCTTGTCCCGGTTGTTCTCCCGCCGCGAGTCCACGTGCGTGTGGTCGTCGTGGTCCGGGTAGCCGGGGCCGTAGATGCCGCTGAAGCCCTGGTCGCGGGCGGAACGGGCGATGTCGCAGAGGCTGCGGTGCTTGGCGATCAGGTCGGCCGCGTTGCCGTAGAGGTGCTGGCTGTCCGCGGCGCCGCCGACCTGCCGGTTGCAGGCGATGCTGCGGAACCCGCTGGTCACGTAGAGCGGCTTGTCGCCGAGGCTGCGCCGCAGCGCCTCCAGCTTCCACATGGTGCGCAGCGCGTTCTCCCGGGTAGCCGATGACGAGAGCGGGCCACCGGCCCACCCGCCCTTGCCGCAGCCGTTGTCCAGTTCGGCGTAGCTGAAGTGCTTCGGCGTGCAGTCGCTGTCCTTCTGCAGGTCGTAGATCTTGGCGAACGTCTTCGGTCCGGCCACGCCGTCGGTCCGCAGCCCGTACGCGGCCTGGAAGCGCTTGACAGCTGCGGCTGTCTCCGGGCCGTACACGCCGTCGACCCGGACGATGCCGCCGTACGCGGCCCAGCCGGCCACCCGGATCTGGAGCTGCCGTACGTCGGAGCCGGACTGTCCCTGGGACAGCATGCGGTTCCAGGTGTAGCAGCCGTCGGCGTGGGCCGGTGGCGCGGCCACGACGGTCGCCACGGCGGCCCCGGGCAGGGCCAGCGCGAACGCGACCGCCGCCCGCTTCAGGGTGTTGACGCGCACAGAGTCCTCCCGATGTCAGAGCGGAACTGGGGTTGGACGGGCACATCGACCGGTACGTCCCGTCTCTCTCACCGTGACAGGTGAGAGGATTCTTCGTGGTGATTAGCCGAAATTGTTCTCACATCGGGCGGTTGCTGGATATCGGCTGTGAATAGTGCCTGTTTGCGAACGCGCCGCCGGGTGTCGCCCGTCGGAGGTGGGCGGTAACGTCTGCTCCCGGACCCGGGCGGCGACCTCGACGGGCGGGGAGGTGGGCGTTGGCGCGTGGCGGCGTGTTCTGCGTCGAGGGGCAGTGGCACCGCGACCTCAACGAACGAGGATCCGTCCTGCCCACGCTCGACCTGCTCGAACGGCTCGGCCGCATCCGCTACATCCACAAGGACGCGGCCACCCGCGACGAGCTGTTCTACTTCGTCGACAGGTGGCTGCTCAAGCAGTACGCGGATCACCGGGTGGGCTTCTTCGCCATGCACGGCGAGCCGAGCCGGCTCTGCCTCACCGACTGGGACTCGGTCGAGCTGTCGGACGTGGCCGAGCGGATGGCCGGCCGCTGCGAGGGCCGCCGCCTCTACTTCGGCAGCTGCTCGGTGCTGCGCGCCTCCGACGCCACGCTGCGCGGGTTCCTCGACGTCACCGGCGCGGCGCTGATCTGCGGCTTCACCCGCGAGGTCGACTGGGTCGAGTCGGCCGCCTTCGAGACGGTGCTGCTCGACGTGCTCGCCAACGGTCAGCGCCACAACGCCGCCGAGGTGCGGATGCGCTCGGCACACTGGGCGCCGCTCGCCGCGTACCTCGGTTTCCGGGTGATCTACGCCAACGGCCGTGCCTGGCGGCCCTCGGCCCGCCCGCGGGTGCCGGAGCAGGTCCCGGCGCAGCGGGCCGCCGGGCGTCCGCGCTGAGATCGACCGGCCGGCCTGGTAGAACCGAGGGCATGGCACGCAGCATCGCGAAGAACACCCGGGTCGACCGGGACGCCCTGATCGAGTTCCTCCGCCCCCGCCACCACGTCGTGCTCATGACCACCCGCTCCGACGGGCGCCCGCAGTCCTCCCCGGTGGCGTGCGGCGTGGACGCCGAGGGCCGCCTGGTCATCTCCACCTATCCCGAACGCGCCAAGGTCGCCAACATCCGCCGCGACCCGCGCGTCTCCGCGTGCGTGCTCTCCGACGACTGGAACGGCCCGTGGGTGCAGGTCGACGGCGTGGCCGAGGTGCTCGACCTGCCCGAGGCGCTGGAGCCGCTCGTCGACTACTTCCGCAGCATCTCCGGCGAGCACCCGGACTGGGACGAGTACCGGTCGGCGATGGTCGCGCAGGGCAAGTCACTGATCCGCGTCACGATCGAGTCCTGGGGTCCGATCGCCACCGGCGGCTTCCCCGCCCGGCTGGCCGACTGAATCAGTACGCGCCGGGTCAGTACGCGCCGGATCAGTACGCGCCGGATCAGTACGCGCCGGATCAGTACGCGACGGTGAAGCGGGCGTTGCCGAACCGGGGATTCTCGATCTCGTCGACGATCGCCACCGCCAGGTCCTCGTAGGTGAGCACCGACCGGCCCTGCGCGTCGGTCACCGGCTGGTCGGTGCCGGTGCGGTAATGCCCGGTCCGCTCACCCGGGTGGAACTCCAGCGGCGGTGGGGAGACGTACGTCCAGGTCACCCCGTCCGCGCTGGTGCGGTAGAACTCCAGCGCGTCGGCCTGGCCGTGCGCCGAGTCCCGGTACTCCTCCGGGAAGTCCGGCTCGTCCAGGTAACGGGTGCCCTTCGGCGTGAGCAGCGTCGAGCCGCCGCCGACGTGGATCACCCGAGGTGGGTCGGGCAACTCACGCAGCGTGTCGACCAGCGTCCGCGCGGCGTCGCGCCACAACTCGCGCTCGCCGCCGCCGATGGCCACCACCAGCACGTCCGCATCCTCGGCCAATTCGCGTACGCTCCGCGCCGAGGTGGCGTCGCCGGTCACCGTGCGTACGCCCGGGGGTAGGTAGCCGACCGCCTCCGGACGCCGCACCGCCGCTGTCACCCGATGCCCCCGCTCGACCGCCTCAGCCGCGATCCGCGAGCCCGCCGTCCCGCCGGCGCCGAACACGACGATGTCGCTCATGCCTCACAGGCTAGGCAGCCCACAGGCGGGCGGCGGGAGTTCCGCCGAACCGGCTCAGTCGACGATCGCCGAGTAGACGAGCTGGCGCAACTGGCTGCGCAGCGGGTACGTGCTCGACGGCATCAGCTGGGTGAACAGCAGCGCGGTGACCTCCTCCACCGGGTCCACCCAGAACGCGGTGCTGGCCAGGCCGCCCCAGTAGAACTCGCCGACGCTGCTCGGCACCCGCGACGGCACCGGGTCCAGCACCACCGCGAAGCCCAGCCCGAAGCCGATCCCGTCGAGGATCGTCTCGGCGAAGCCCTCCGGCGAGAACGAGGCCAGGTCCCGGTTGCCCGGCAGATGGTTGCGGGTCATGAAGCGCACCGTGCGCGGGCCGAGCAGGCGGACCCCGTCCAGCTCGCCGCCGCGCAGCAGGAACTGGGTGAACCGGTGGTAGTCGGCCGCCGTGGAGACCAGCCCGCCGCCGCCGGAGTGCCAGGTCGGCTCCGCCAGCGCGGCCCGGCCCACCCCGTCGGCGCGTACCGCCTGGCCGGTGGCCGGGTGCGGGGCGTAGAGGGCGGCCAGGCGCTTGGAGTCCGCCGCGTCCACCCACCAGCGGGTGTCCGTCATGCCCAGCGGGCCCAGGATGCGCTCGGCGAAGAACGCGTCCAGCGACTGCCCGGAGATCACCTCGACCAGGCGGCCCAGCACGTCGGTGGAGACGCCGTAGTTCCAGCTCGTGCCCGGCTGGAACAGCAGCGGCAGCCGGGCCAGCCCGGCCGAGGCCGCCGCCAGGTCCGCGCCCGCCGGCACGCCCAGGTCGAAGCCGGCCGCCCGGTACAGGCCGTCGACCACCGAGACCTGGGCGAAGCCGTACGTCAGGCCGGCGGTGTGGGTGAGCAGGTGCCAGATCCGGATCGGCTCGACCGCCGGCACGGTGTACGGCTTGAGCACTGACCCCCGGTCGTAGACGCGTACGTCGGCGAACTCCGGCAACCAGCGGCTGACCGGGTCGTTCAGCTCGAACCGGCCCTCCTCCCAGAGCATCATCGCCGCGACCGAGGTGATCGGCTTGGTCATCGAGTAGATGCGCCACAGCGTGTCCGCCTCGACCGGCGTACCGGCCTCCCGGTCCCGCAGCCCGTACGTCGAGGAGTGGGCGACCTCGCCGAGGCGGCTGACGACGATCTGCCAGCCGGCGAGCCGGCCGTCGTCGACGTACCGGGCGAAGTGCTCGTCGATCCGCCCCAGCCGGGCGGGATCGAAACCGACGTGGCCGGGATCGGTGCTCACCGTGACACTCACGACGCGAACCTACCCGCAGGTACCTCGGCCCCGGAAGTGTCATTAGGGTCGGTGGCATGCCCGAGCCGGTCGAGGACGTCACCTACCGCCAGCAGGACTGGTACGCCGAGGAGCTGGCCGACCGGCACTTCGTGCGATGCGAGTTCTTCCACGTCGACCTGACCGAGGCGGTCAGCCGGGGCGCTGTCTTCACCGACTGCGTGTTCGGCAACGTGGCGTTCAACGCCTCCCGGCACACCGACTCGGCGTTCACCAGGTGCTCGTTCAGCAAGTGCAACCTCTTCGAGGCCGAGTTCACCGGCTGCAAGCTGGTCGGCAGCACGTTCGACCGCTGCGACCTGCGCCCGCTGCGGGTCGACCGGGGCGACTGGTCCTTCGTCACGCTCGCCGGCGCCGACCTGCGCGGGGCGCGGATCACCGACGTACGGATGCGGGAGGTCGACCTGACCGGGGCCGACCTGACCGGCGCGACGCTGACCGGCGTGGACCTCTCCGGCGCCCAGTTGCACGCCGCCAAGCTGATCCGGGCCGACCTGCGCGGCAGTGACCTGTCCGCGCTCGACCCGACCGCGGTGCAGCGTTCCGGCGCGCGGATCGACGCCGAGCAGGCGGTGATGCTGGCCCAGGCGCTCGGTTTCCAGGTGGGCTGAGTCCGCTGGGAAATGTGCCGCGGGTTGTCAGGTTTTCCGGACACACTCGGGCGTATGACATGGTGGTCCGACCTGGTGGCGGCCGAGCCCGAGTTCGCGGCGCGGGTACGCGCCCGCTTCGCGGTCCGCAAGCACGGCACGATGGCGACACTGCGGCGGGACGGCTCGCCGCGGATCAGCGGCACCGAGTTCGACTTCGGTGACGACGGGCAGCTGCGGCTGGGCAGCATGGCCGGCGCGGTCAAGGCGCTCGACCTGCGCCGCGATCCCCGGGTGGCGCTGCACAGCCCGACCGAGGACGCCCCGCCGGACGACCCGTCCACCTGGGACGGAGACGCGAAGATCGCCGGCCGGGCGCACGAGGAGCCGCCCGCCGAGGACGGCTCGCACAGTTTCCGGATCGAGCTGACCGAGGTGGTGCTCACCCGGGTGGGCGACCCACCCGACCACCTCGTGATCGAGAGCTGGCACCCCACCCGAGGCCTCCAGCGCCGAACCCGCCGCTGACCCGCCGCCCCCACCCGCTGACACGCGTCGATCATGAAGTTAGCGGCCTTGGATGCCCGTTTTGCCGCCGCCAACTTCATGATCGACCCGACGGTCTCGGGTGGGCGCGGTCCGCCGTGGCTGGGTACGGAGATCTTGGTACGGAATGGCCCCTGCGGGGGCGGAAATCCTCCAAGATCTGTCCTGCTGGGGTGGCCGGCGCCGGGCAGGCGTGGGAATTGCGAGGGCTGATGCCTTCTGCAAGATCGCGTTCTGTGTCATCCTCCCTACGGCGAGCCACGGGGCCGGGCCGCTCGCCGCCGGTGGCCGAGGGAGGGTCGGTGGCTGAGGACGACATCGCGCGTACCGGGATCCGGGTCGGGGGCTGGCTGCCCACACCGGACGACGGGGTCGACGCGCCGGAGCGCCCCGCCGGTCCACGCCGCCTGCCCGGGGACACGGATCCCGCCACGCCCCGGACGGTGACCCTGCCGGACGGGGACCGTCCACCGGCCGACCCGGACGATCGGGTTTCCGTGGGGGACCTGGAACCGCCGGGTACCGCTGTCTGGCCGCCTCCGCGTACCGCCGGCCCGCCGACTCCCGATCTTCCCGCCACAGGCCCGCTTCCAGCCAACATGCCCGTGTCCGGCACGCTCCCCGCAGGCCCTCCCGCGCCCGGCCCTCCTACGTCGACTCCGCCCAGCCCTGACCCGCCAGCCTCCCGGACGCCCAGCCCCGACCCGCCAGCCTCCCGGACGCTCGGGCCAGGCCCGCTCGCCTCCGGGACGTCGGCGTCGGTGCCCGAGCCGCGTCCGAGTCCGCCCGGCGGCCGGGTTCCGCTGGTCGGGCCGGCCCCGATCGGGTTGCACCTGTCCGGCCCGTCACCGGTCCGGCCGGGTGCAGCCGACGAGCCGGCCGGCTCCGGTCTGCCTCAGGAGGCGGAGGCGAGACCCGGCCGGCACTCCGCCCGGGAGAGCATCCCGGCGCGCCTCGCCGGCCTGACCGGCGGCCTGTCCGACGTGACCGGCGGGATCGGTGCCCGGCTGCGCGCCGCCGCCCGAGCGGCCAAGGCCCGGCTGAGCCGGACCCTAGCCCCGATCGCCGGTCCGATGCGCCCCCCGCCCGACGCCCCGGCCACCCGCGTCGCCGCGGCCCGGGCGCGGCGTCGACGCCGGCGCGCCGTACTGGCGGCCGTGGCCGTGACCGGCCTGGTGGCGGCGCTGGCGTACGCGGCCCGGTCGTCCACGCCACCCCCGCTGGCCCGGGAGACCGCGCCCGTGGCGGCACCCGGCAACCAGCCACCCAGCGACCAGCCACCCAGCGACCAGGCGCCGAGCGGCCAAGCGCCCAGCGGTCAAGCTCCGGGCGACCAGGCACCGGCCACCGGCGAACCGGTCGCCCCCGGCGGGCCGCTGCTCGACGTGGACCTGGCGCCGCTGCCGGGGTCGTTGTCGCTCACCGACCTCGGTACGCGGGACTGGCGGCACTGGGGCGGGACCGGCGCGGACAGCTTCCATCGCAAGGTGGGCGGTACGGGCGAGATCCAGGATCCGGGTGGCGAGCGGCTGGAGCACAACGCGGGCGCGTGTGATCTCCAGTGGACCGACGGCACGCCGACGGCGCGTCAGGAGGGCACCCGGGCGGGTGTCTTCCAGCGCGGCACCGGGAAGAGCTTCACGCTCGGCGTGGCCGGGAGCGGGGATGTGCGTACGGTCCGGTTGTTCGTCGGCACGTTCTCGGCCGGTGCGCGGCTCGACCTGTCGCTGTCCAGCGGTGGCGATCCCGCCGTCCGCGAGGTCGCCCTCGCCGCGGGCGACCGCTTCTACCAGTACGTCATCCGCTTCCGGGCGGCCCCCGGGGAGCGGCTGCTGATCAGGTGGCACGCCCTGACCGTGACCGGGGGGCAGAACGACGGGGTGGCGTTGCAGGCGATCACGGTAAGCTGAGCGGCCGGTCCGGCGAGCGGTCGTCAGGTAACGAACTGGAAACGCCCGTCACTCGACATATGGCGCAAAGAGCCGTGCGGTGACACCGTGAAGCCCGTCGCGCACCTGTCGTTTCCGGCGGTGTCGTGACCGAAGTGGAGGGTGTGGTGGGCCAGGAGGACCGTCCGCGTACCGGCCCCGGCTCGCACCGGCACGGCCTTCCGCGTACCCGGTCCGCGCTGCGCCGGCTGCGCCGCCGGCGGCGGCTGATGCTGGAAGGGCTGGCCGCGGTCCTCTGCCTGGCGGCGCTGGCCGTCTACCTCGGCGTCGAACGGCACGACACGCCACGCGAGGAGAACGCCGGAGTGCCGGTGGCGCCGCCCGGCCGGGTCGGGCTGCCGAACGAGGCCGGCGACTCGGTGGTCAACCCGGGGCTGCGTCCCCGGCAGCGGCCGCCGTCGCCGAGCCCGTCGCCGTCCACGCCGTCGCCGTCACCGACGCCCGCGCTGCCGCCGACCGTCACCGTCACCCGCGCCGAGGTGCCCGCCACTGTCGACCTCACCGCCGCCGGCCCCACCGACTGGGTCCACTGGGGGCTCACCGGTGCCGACCGGACGGTCCGCAAGCGGGGCGGCTCCGGCGAGATCCGTGACGAGGGCGGCCGGGGGCGGCGGGAGAGCTTCAGCAACAACCCCGAGGCGTACGCCTGGCGTGACGGCAACCCGGTCGCGTCGGCGAGCGGCACCATGTCCGGCGTCTACACCTGCAACCGGGGCAGCGGGTTCAACCTCGCGGTTGCGGCCGACGGGCAGCAGCGCACGGTGCGTCTGTACGCCGGGCTCTGGATGGCCCGCGGCCGCCTCGACGTGCGCGTCTCCAGCGGCGGCCCGGTGACCACGCTGCGGATGGAGGATCCGCACACCGCGCTCACCGCCGAGTTCACGATCAGGTTCCGCGCCCCGCGCGGCGCGAAGCTGCTGATGAACTGGACGGTGGAGGAGTCGCTCGGCGACTGCGGCAACGTCAGTCTCCAGGCGGTGGCGCTGCGCTGAGCGGGGACAGTTTGTCCGTCGCGTACCCGGCCGGGCGTCGTACGTTTCGATTGTCCCGTCCGACCATCCTCTGTGGAGGCCCGACCGATGACCGGCCCTGCCCCCGTCGCCCCCGCCCGCCCGCGCACCGACTGTGACGTGCTGCGCGAGATCCCGATGCCGCCGTACGTGACGGTCGAGGACGTCCAGTTCGCGGTGCGGGCGGTGGTGGTGCACGCGCCGCGGGCCTGGTCGGGCGGGACCATCTGCCGCAACGACGCCAGCCCGCACCCGTGCCGCCTGCACGTGTGGGGCCGCCGGGTGCTCACGCTGCGCGGGCTGCCGTCGGCCGAGATCGACGCGCTGGTCGAGCGCGGCGATCCCGCGGCCGACCCGCGTCCGTACCGCCCCGGCGCCTGAGCACCGGGGCGGTACGGGCCGGTCAGCAGAGCGCGGGCTTCACCCAGGAGCACTCCCGGCCCTCCGGCACGCGCGGCGACTCGGGCGCGGCCGGCACCGTCCGCCGGGCGGTCGCCGTCTCCTTCTCGGTGTACGAGGCCAGCGCGATGGCGATCTGGTCCTCCAGCCCCTTCACCGACGAGGTGAGGTAGTTGTTCAGCACGATCGAGAAGGCGAGCAGCCGCCCGTCGGCGTCGGTGACGTAGCCGGAGAGCGCTGACGCGCCGGTCAGGCTGCCGGTCTTGGCGTGCACGTTGTTCGCTGCTGCCGTGCCGCCCATCCGGCTGCGCAGCGTTCCGCCCACGAACCGGTCCGGGTTGCCGGCCACCGGCAGCGCGGCGTACCAGGTGTCGAACCACGGTTCGGCGCGGACCGCCGAGAGCAGCGTGACGAACTGGGCCGGCGGGACGAGGTTGCGCCGGGACAGCCCGGAACCGTCGCGTTGGCGCAGCGTGCCGGTGTCCACTCCGGCGTCGCCCACGTACCCGCTGATCGCTGACAGCCCGGCGGCCCAGGTGCCGGATCCGGAGAGCTGCCGGCCCAGTTCCTTGGTCAGCACCTCGGCGTGACCGTTGTTGGAGAGCTTGAGGAACGGCACCATCAGGTCGGCCAGCGGCATCGAGTCGTGCCGGGCGAGCGGCTTGGCGGTGTCGGGGGTGGCGGTGCCGAGCACGGTCCGGCCGAGCACCCGTACGCCGTGCCGCCGCAGCGCGGAGCGGAACACGTCGGCGGCGTACCCGGTCGGTTCCCACACGGTGACCCAGTCGCTCTCGGCGGCCTGGCCGACGGCGATCTGGCCGGTCACCACCACCGTGTTGCCGCCGTGCTCGCGCTCGAAGGAGATGGTGGTCTCGCCGTCGGCGACCGTCTCGGCCCGGTTGTCGATCCGCAGCCAGCCGTTGTCAGGCGTCATGGTGATCTTCGGCCGGGCGCCGGCCCGGGTGCCCGGCGCGGCGTGGACGATCACGGTGCCGGCGTCGTAGTCGGTGTCCGGGGCCACTGTCAGCGCCGACACCTGGGCGGCGTAGTAGTAGGGCTCGTCGTCCCAGGTCCAGTCCGGACCGAGGCGGCCCTTGTCGTACCGGGTGTCGTCGGCGATCAGATCGCCCGCGACCACGCGTACGCCGGCCGCGGCGACCTGCTCGGCGAGCCGGTCGTAGTCGGCGGCGAGGATGGTGGGGTCGCCGCCGCCACGCAGGTAGAGGTCGCCGGAGAGCATCCCGGCGCGCCGCGGCCCGTCGACGCTCACCTCGGTGGTGAAGCGGTGGCCCGGACCGAGGAGTTCCATCGCCGCCGCCGAGGTGAGCAGCTTCGTGTTGGAGGCGGGGATGAGCCGCCGGGTGCCGTTGCGGTCGTAGAGCGTACGACCGGTGGTGGTGTCGACGACGACCACGCCCGCCTGCGCCCCGTTGAGCCGGCTGTCGGCGAGGACGGCGTCGATGGTGGCGTTCAGCCGGGTCTGCGCGGGGGTGGGCGCTTCGGCGGTGGCGGTGGTGGTGCCGGCGGCAGCCGCGGTGGCGACCAGCGCCAGCACCGCGAGCGCCCGGGGGAATAGGCGACGATGCATGGGAAGATGCTGCCACGGAGATTTCCTGCGGGAAAGGCTCCGGCGCGAAAGGTTATTTGCAGCCGCCGATGCGGTCACCGCAAACCCCCGGTGTTCCCGGTACGGCTCGGGGAAAACACCTGTTCACCGGGGAGCGGCCGATCGCCGGGTTCCGTTTGACGGATGACCTGGCAGCGGGCACGGTGGGGGTGAGGGCGGTGGAACCGCCCTGCTTCCAGCGCGGCGAGATCGTGTCTCGCCCGCTTCCGGGTCGCGAGCCGACCGCGTGGGCCGTGTCGCCCGCGAAACCCGACATCCAGCCATGAGGAGTTCAGCCATGCTGACCATGACCGACAACGCCGTCCTGGTGATCCGTGACCTCGCCGCCCAGCAGGACGTCGCCGACGCCGGCGGGCTGCGCATCGCCGCCGACACCGACGCCGGTTCGCTCTCGATCGAGCTGGTGCCGCAGCCGGTGCAGGGCGACCAGGTGGTGGACACCGAGGGTGCGCGCATCTTCCTCGACTCGGACGCGGCCGAGCTGCTCAACGACACGTCGGTGGACGCGATGGTCGACGAGGAGGGCGTGGTCCAGTTCGGGTTCACCGAGAAGGAGTGAACTCAGCCGGCGCGCTGGTCCGGTTCCGGCCGGACCAGCGCGGCCAGCACGTGCGCCAGGTGGTGCGAGGTGCTCCACGCGATCCAGTTGGCGGGTGAGCCCGCGCCGGCGCCCCGCCGGGCCCGCCGGACGATCTCGTGGTCGCCCCACGAGAAGCCGGCCCCGGCCGAAGACCAGTGCGGCGCGGCAGTGAGTGTGCGGCACAGGTCGGCGAAGCGCTCGTCGCCCCGCCCACCCCGCCGCGACCAGCGGTAGACCCACCACGCGTCGTCGGCTGCCCAGCGCAGCGTCGGTGTCCGGTCGCCCGGCTCGTCCGCGTCGCGTACCGCGCAGCCGACGCCGTAGTCGCCGTACCCGAGGCGCAGATCGGCCAGACGCCGCCAGAGCGACCAGTCGTACCGTTCCAGGCGGACCGGTTCGTCCACCGGCAGCCGGGACAGGGCCGGCGGCATCCCGCCGGCCGCCGCCGTCACCGAGCGCCAGGCGTGCCGCCGGGCCCACTGCGCCGCCCGCCGGACCCTCGGCTCGGCCAGCCGGACGTCGGCCTGGCAGCACACGTCCCCGGCGTCGAGCAGCAGGTCGCACTGCTCGGGCAGCAGGCCGGTCACCCGCCACACCCGTTCCGCGGCCGCGGTTGCGGCGTCCGGCCCGGCCCGGTCCGGACCGACGCGCAACCGGACGACCGCGTGGTGTGCCCAGGCCCGGGCCGCCGCGCCGTGCGCGGCCAGCCGCTGGTCACTGTCCGCGAGACCGATGACCGGCACCAGCGGTACGCCCCAGCGGACCGGGTCGTGTTCCGTGGCATCCGGCAGCGCCGACACGTCGACGGCGGGCAGCAGCCCGGCGGGCAGCCGGATCAGGGAGTCCACGATGGACGTCGCGTCCGCCGGGACGTCGAGGATCGGTGCGAGCAGCGCGGCGGAGGCGTCGTCGAGCCGGGCCAGCGCCTCCAGTTCCCCGCGCCGTGCGGCCAGCACCGGGCGGTAGACCGGAGATCGACCTCGGAGCGGCGGCACCATACTTCAATGTAGCCAGACGATTGCGCTGCGTCATGGCTTCCGGTCGGCTCCGGTGCCGGAGCGGGCGTCGCAGGGGTCGGCGGAGCCGGTCGCGAATCGACCGTAGGACCGACGTTTCCGCAGCTCAGAGCTGTCCACTGTCAGTGATCGGACAGTCCTCCGGCTGGTTGCCGGGCGGCTCGCCGACATAGCGTCGGAATCACCGAGGGGGACCGCCGACGATCGCCCGGACGCGTACGAACGCCTCCTGCCGGCGTACCGGCGGGAGAGAGGATCACCATGCCCAGCCGTAGAGCTAGGAGGGAAACCACCGGCCAGCCGATCCCGAGCATGCGGGAGGCCGCGCGCGCCGACACCGAGATCAACTCGTGTTCGCCGGTCGGGTTGCCGGCCACCGCACGCATGCTGTTCGCCGTGGTCGACGCCAACGGAAGGCTCGTCCGCGGCCTCGGCGCCACCTCGGCCACCCGGCTCGCCGCCGGGATGTACCAGGTCTCGTTCGACCAGGACGTGGCCGGAGCGGCGTACGTCGGGACGGTCGGCCCCGCGACCGCCAACGGGCTGGTCCCGCAGGGTGTCATCACCGTGGCGCCGCGCTCGGGCATCGCCAACGCGGTGTTCGTCGAGACGCACGGCACGAGCGGGCACGCGGACCGCCCGTTCCACCTGGCCGTGCTGGCCTGACCGGACGCGCAGACGAGCGCACGGCGCCGCACGACCTCCGGTCGTAACGTCGCCGCGCTCCGGCCGTCTCCCACCACCGCAGCCGTACGGCGGTACGCCGGCGGGGACCTGGCTCGACCGGCCCAGCCCGCACCGGTCTTATGGGCAGCACATGCCCCCTCTCAGGGGATCCAAACCGGATCGGCGTGGGGAATTCCACCATCTGCGACTCCCGGCGTGGCGGGCGCGGGATCGGGGTATGAGCGGACCATGGAGCATTTCACGATCGCGACAGTCGCCGAGAAGAGTCCCGACTTCCGCCGCGTGCTCTGGACCGGGGAGCACACCCAGCTGGTCATCATGACCATTCCGCCGGGCGGCGAGATCGGCGAGGAGGTCCACGAGGGCATCGACCAGATCCTCACGTTCGTCAGCGGCACCGGCGAGGCGCGGGTGGCCGGGGAGAAGAAGGAGGTCGTCTCCGGCGACCTGGTGGTCGTGCCGGCCGGCACGAAGCACAACTTCGTCAACACCGGGCCGAACCCGCTGGTCCTCTACACCGTCTACGGTCCGCCGGAGCACGCCGACGGCGCGGTGCACAAGACGAAGGAGGAGGCGGACGCCGCCGAGGAGGCGGGCGAGGACGAGCCGCCGACGTCCTGACGCCCGGTGCGCACGTGTTAAGCGGGGGCCCCTGCTCTACCGGAGACGTTAAGAAGGGGCCCCTCCTTGCACCAGGCCGGGGTATTTCAGGCCCGCGCCGGTGTTGAGCACCACCACGCGCTCCCCGGGCCGGATCCACCCGCCCGCGCGCAGGTGCCGGGCGGCGGTCAGGCAGGCCGCGCCCTCCGGGCAGAGCAGCAGCCCTTCCCGGGCGGCGAAGTCACGCAGGTCGGTGAGGATCTCCGCGTCGTCCACCGCGATCGCGGTGCCGGCGCTGTCCCGCAGCGCGGACAGGATCAGCTCGTCGCCGAGCGGCGCGGGCACGGTGATGCCGAACGCGACGGTGTGCGCGTCCTCCCACGGGGTGACGCGCTCCTCCCCGGCCGCGAACGCCCGCACGATCGGCGCGCACCCGGTGGACTGCACCGCGACCAGCCGGGGCAGCCGGTCCTCCACCCAGCCCAGTTCGCGCAGCTCGTGCAGCGCCTTGTGGATGCCGATCAGCCCGACGCCACCGCCGGTCGGATAGACGATCACGTCAGGCACCTGCCAGCCGAGCTGCTCGACGATCTCGTACCCCATGGTCTTCTTGCCTTCGAGGCGGTACGGCTCGCGCAGCGTGCCGGCGTCGAAGATCCCCCCGTCCGACCCGGCGATCAGCTCGGCGATGTCCCGGCCCGCGTCGTTGATCAGGCCGTCGATCAGCCGCAGGTCGGCGCCGGCGGCGAGGCACTCCTCGCGGCAGATCGTCGGCGCGGCCAGCGGCATGGCGATCGTCGCGCCCATCCCGGCCCGCGCCGCGTAGGTGGCCCAGGCCGCGCCGGCGTTGCCGTTCGTGGGCATGGCGATCCGCTTCACGCCCAGCTCCCGGGCCCGGCTCACGCCCACCGACGCGCCGCGCGCCTTGAACGACCCGGTCGGGGTCAGCCCCTCGTCCTTGACGATCAGGTCCGCGATGCCGATCTCGTGGCCGTACGCGGGCGCGCGCCACATCGGCGTCCAGCCCTCGCCCAGCGTGGTGACGAAGCGGGGATCGGCGACCGGCAGCAGCTCCCGGTAGCGCCACAGGTCGGCCGGGCGCAGCCCGAACTGCTCCGGGGCGACCGTGGCGGCCACCGCGGCGAGGTCGTAGCGGGCCAGCAGCGGCGAGCCACAGCCGCACAGGTTCTGCAACACGTCGGCCGGGTGTTCACTGCCGCAGCGCGGGCACTCCAGGTGCGTCAGGTGCACGGTGGTCCTCAGCTCGCGTCGATGCTCAGCCAGTGCCGGCTGCGCCGGCCCGGCTCGTACGGGGAGTCGAGGCGTTTCGCCACCACTCCCGGGAGCCCCTGCTCACGGGCGGCCCGTAGGGCGTCCGCGCCGACTCCCGGGAACCACGGCGGAGTCTGCCAGTGCGGACCGGTGAGCGCCAGACCGTCGAGCAGGTCACGGCGTTGCGCGTACGGCACGTCGAGGCTGGACACGCCCTCCAGCCAGAGCAGGTCGACGGTGAGGAACTGCCCGTCGCGCCGGGTCGGCGGACGGACCCTCCCGGCCGGGTCGATCCTTACCAGCACGCCGTCGATCACCGCCTCGGCCGGGGCCAGCGCCTCGGCCATCGCCCGTGTCCACGGGTACTCCCCGGTGACCTCCGTGTCGTCGCCGTCGAGCAGCCGCAGCCGGCCGCCCGAGACGTACGCCATCGCGCGCACGCCCGCCCAGCGCAGCTCGTACCCCCAGGCGGCGGCGTCGCGCGGTAGCCGCCCGCCCTCGGCGGGCAGCATCGGGCGGACCAGCTCGGGCATCGGCGTCCAGCCCTCCGGCGCCGGGTCGGTACGCCTGATCATCCAGTCCCGGCCCCGGCCGCCGGTGGCGAACAGCACGTACCGGCCCTTCGTGCGCTCGCCGTCCAGCACCACGATCACCTCGTCGTCGCGCCACTTCTCCGCGCGGTAGGTGCCGGTGTCGTGCACGATCATCCGCCCGCCGCCGTACTCCCCGGCGGGGATCTCCCCGTGGAACGTCAGGTACTCCATCGGGTGGTCCTCGAAACTGAGCCTACCGACTAATAAGTGAAGACGGGCCCGGCAGGTGCGCCAACACCTGTGCCCCGGGCCCTTGATCGCCCCGTGGAGGCGACCCGTGAGCAATCTACCGTTCACCCTGCCCACCTGCGACCAGCCCGCCACCGTACGGCTGGAGGTGTTCACCAACACCGCCGCCGGCCTGCCCGACTCGCTCGACGCCTCGGTCTACACCTGCGAGCAGCACGCCGACCCCGCCACCGACACCATCGAGGGCACCAACCGCACCGCCCACCGCGTCAAGATGGCGCCCGACGTCCAGCGCACCTGCGGCCACATCTACCTGTTCCCCACCGGCCAGCTGGCCGACTCCGGCCACCCGCGCTGGTGCGACCAGAACGACTGCGGCCGCCGCCGCGAGCACCGCTCCGGCGCCGTCGAGGTCGACACAAACCGCCCCGAGGCAACGATCGTCGAGGTTGTTCTGGCGCAGGCCCTCGACGACGGCGCGGAGCCCCAGGTGCTGATCTCCGCCGCCGACACCACCGAAGCGGAGCCGCGTACGGTGCAGCTGCGGCTGTCGGTGTCGCAGGGCTACGTCCTGTCGAACCGGATGCGGCTGCTCACCGAGGCCGCACGCTGGGAGCGCCGGAACCGGGGCCACTGGTGAGCGCGCCGACGATGAGCCGGGATCTGGCCGTGGTGTTCATCCCGGGCGATGTGACCGACCCCGCCGAGTTCGCGCAGCTGGCCGCTCCGTGCCTGGAGCGCATCGAGGCCTGCGGGTACGACTTCGTGGGCGTCGTGCGGACGTGGGACGACGCGCAGGCGATGATGCTCGACGGCCGCGCCCACGTGCTGGTCGTGGCGAGCACCGCCTACTTGCCCCGGGACCGGCGGCCCCGCGTCGAGTCGGCCACCGACCCGGTGTGGGCGGACGAGGCGGGAGCGGCGGTCGGCTTCAACATGCCTCAGCGGCGGAGGCGGCCGCGGATCGTGCGGGGTGCGCGGTGAGCCGGCGGCCGGGCCGCTGGTGGAAGGCGGCCGGCCCGCAGTACCGGCAGCCGTCGCGGTCGTCCCGGTCCCGGATGGCGGGCATGCCGTCGATCTGGTGGCAGCGGGGCTGGGACCAGGGCTCCCGGGAGGTGCGGGAGGCGCTGAACGGGGAGGGCGCGTTCGACGTCGGGTACGAGCAAGGTCGGCGGGAGTGCGAGCGGATCCTCGGTCAGGTGCGTCGCCTCGCGGAGGCGGCTGAGGCGGCGCGGCAGGGAGACCGGTCGCTGATGGATGAGCTGGCGCGGGAGCAGGGCAGCGAACCGGCGACGGGTGACGACCTGCTTGATGTGGCGGAGGCGGCCGGCGTGACGCCGCTGCGCGAGGTCGACGCCGACCAGTTACTCGACGACCTGGAGCGGTGGCTGCGCGAGCAGGACTGAAACCCGTCGGCCGCAGACGGATTGCGCACCCGGGTGCGCAACTTGAGGGGCGGCTGGTGCTGGCACACCGGCCGCCCCTCTTGCTGCCCGCCGCCGCTCGGCGATCTCCGCGTAGATCTCGCCGAGGGCCTGGCTGAGCGCTTCAGCGGCGGCGATACCGCCGGGCGAGTCAGGGTCGATCGGGATGATGTCGTTGCGTCGCGTCATGCTGAGGCAACGAGTCCCCCCGTCCGTGGGCGGGGCCCAGCGGGTCCGTGCGGCTTCGGGGGGCCTGCCGGGCGCGGCTGACCCGGCTCCCGGCAGGCCGGCATCGTCATGACGTGCGCCACCCCTTCCCGCTGCCCCGCTCGTACGCCCGGATCGCCTCCACCACCTGCCGGCCCACCTCGGCCGGGTTCACGGCAGCGGGCACCGAGACGCTGATGCTGTACTGGTTGACCACGGACGCCCCGCCGCCGCCGGACATGGCCATCGCCGGCGCCTGCCCGCCCTGGCCTCGCAGCACCGACCGGATCCGCTCCACCCCGGCGTGCCCGCCGGCCGCGTCCACTTCGGCTGCGGTCAGCACGTGCTCGCCTGGGGCGAGGAGGTACGGCTGCGAGTCGACGCCCTTCGGACCCGACCCGACGACCGGACCGCCCTCGGACAGGCGACCCAACCGCAGGGCCATCCCCACCTCACGGTTGTTGATCAGGTCGAAGTGGGCCTTGATGAACACGTTCCGAGGAATGCCGGAAAGCGTGCTCTTCCAGGCCTTCACGCCGGCGTTGTCCGGCAGGAACTGGCTCTTCGTGGTGACCTCGTCCGGGATGCCGAACAGCTGGGTCGCGTAGTCCCGCGCTTCCTTCTTCGACATGCCCATCTGCACCGCGGCGGCGATGAACGCCTTCCGGCCCCGCTCGGTGACCCGGGCTGCTTCCGACGTCGACTTCGTCTGCTCGAACACGGCCGCCGAATGGGCCTTCGTGTCCCGCACCAGCCCGGAGAGCACCTGCCAGTTCTGCCGCCCGGCCTCGGTCGTCTTGTCCAGGCCGCCCTTGGCGTTCCTGGCCGCCTTGGCGGTGTCGTCGAGGGCCTGCTCGAACGCCAGCTCGGTGTTCAGCGCAGCGAACGTCTGATCCCGCAGCTCCTGCAGGTACTCAGTGAACGACTTCACCTCGCCGCTGGCGGTACCGGCCGCGTCCGCGGCTTTCATCAGCCCACCGAAGATGTTGTCGCCGGCCTTCTCCCCGGACTCGCCGGAGCCGTCCAACGCGCCCTTCAGCTCGTCGATCCGCTTCCGCCCGGCATCGATCGCGTCGCCCATCCCGGGGATCCAGCCCCACAGGTGGTCGGCCACGTCGACCGCAACCTCGTCGACGGCCAGCAGCGCCCGGTACCAGCCGGCGAACGTGTTGACCATCCCGCCGACGACCCGGATGCCACCCTCGATGACCATGAACAGCCACCGCATCGCCGAGGCGCCCTCATCGGCGTTCTCCGAGAAGTCCTCCAGCACGTCGGAAATCGCCCGGCCCAGCCGAGGCAGACCCTGCCCGATCTCCCGGATGATCGGCCCGGCCGCCTCCGCTGCCTGCCGGATCCCCGGCGTGATCTCCCGAACGAAGTCAGCGACCCCGCGCGCCAGCGGCACCACGTACCGGGACGACGCGGCCAGCGTCGCGTCGATCTCGCCGGACACGTCGTTCCAGGCGTCGCGCAGCACCTCCAGGCCGTCGATCGCCGGGCCGACGAACCGGCCGCCGGATTCCTCGAGGTCCCGGCCGACCTCGTCGGCGAGCTGCTTCCCGGCGTCCTGCACCCGCGAGTCCTGAGCGGCCAGCTTCAAGCCGCCGAGCACGCCGCCGATGCCGACCCCGCCGACCACGCCGCCGGCGACGGCCGCGGAGAGGGTGGGCACGAGACCGGCGGCGAGCGCGCCGCCGATGGCCGCGCCAGCCGGGTTGACCGGCGCCCGGGCGATCAGCGGACCGACCCGGGCGACGAACGAGGCAGCGAACCCCGACGCCGCCTCGGCGCCCTCGGCCTGCATGTCGGGCAGCAGATCCCGCGCCTTGGTCAGCTTCCGCAGCTCGGTCTGCTGCCGGCGCATCGCCTTGCTGATGTCCATCCGGTCGGCGGCGTTCGACGTACGCGCGAACGCGACCGCCAGCTGCTTCAGGCTGTCGTCGACGTCGGCGATCTGCCGGTCGAGGTCCTGGGCGTCGCGCTCGGTGGCGTCGAGGCTCTTACCGAAGCGGTCCAGGCCGTCACCGGCCCGGTCCGCCATCCGGGCCACGGTCTCCTCACCCAGCAGCCGGATGAGGATGTCACGCTTGTCAGCCACCGTGCCCCCTCAGACCGCCCGGGCGGCCAGGCTGCGCCGGACCGGCTCCGACGACGGGCGCCGCCGGAACAGCTGCGGCTGGTCCGGCTCGAGGAACCGCGCCCGCGCCCGGTACTGCGCCGCCCGCAGCCGGTCGTTCGCCCGCGTGAACGCCCGCCCCGCCACCTCGAACCGCTCCCGCGCCTCGTCGCGCTCGTCCTCCAGCTGCGTCTTCGACCCGGGCACCGGTATCACGTACGGCCCGCCGGGGCGGTTGCCGTCGTTCGGGTTGTACGACAGCGTCTGCCGGTCGGCCAGCTGCGCCTCGGCGACCGCCGTGCACGCCGCCTCCCAGTCCCGGCGCGCCTGGTCGACCTTGACCCGCGCCACCTCCACCGACGCCTGCGCCGCCGCCACCTCCGGATCGGCGCTGACGAACTCCGCCTCCGGGTTCGACGACGCCACCGTCGGCTCCACCAGGCCCAGCGCCACGAACTCCGACGGCGTGAACGGCCCCGGCGGGATCTCACCCCGCGCCACCCTGCACTTCACCGACCTGCACTCCGCGCTCTCACTCACCGACTTGCCGCCCTTCTCTGCTCCGCCTGATGCCTCACCAGCCGCAGCACGGCACCGGCCACGGCCTCCTCGCTGTTCCGCTGGCCCCGCAACCGCTCCGCGATCGCCTCCAGCTCCGCCCGCGTCGCCGCGTCCAGACCGTCACCGCCAGCCGCCGGCGCCGCCGGCGGCGGGCCCTCAACCCGCAGCGTCTGCGTGGCCACACCCGCGCCCCGCCACACCGGCGACACCTCAGGCACCGCCAGCCGCTGAAGCACCTGCCGCGCACCGGCCCGCAGCTCCGCCGGGTTCGGCGCCCGGCTCTTCAGCACGTCCAAGCCGTACGACCACTCCTGCTCGGTGCCGCGCTGCCGCAGCCACTCGAAGGTGTCCCGCCCCGCCGACATGCCCAGGAAGATCACCCCGTCGAACACCGCCAGGTCCCCGACCTCCTGCACCGAGCCGACCCCCACCGGGATCGCCCCGCCGCTGTACACCGACGAGTGACTCCACTGGCTGATGACCGCCGTACCGGAGTCGACGAACGCTCCCGGGTCGTACGCGTCGCCGTGGCTGTCGACCACGCCCGGCGTGATCGTCGCGATCACCGCCGACACCGTCGCCACCGCGCCGTCACCCGACCCCGACGGCGACCCGACCCGCGCCCGACCGGCCGCGGCCTTCACCAACCGGGTCACCGCGACGCCGCCTCAAGCTCACGCAACGCCGCCACCCACCCGCCGAACAGGCCCAGCAACGGCAGCGCCTCCGACGCCCCCAACGCCTCCACCAGCTCCACGTCCCGCGCCAGCAGCCGCTCCAACAGCCCCCGCAACGCCGGCACCTCCTCGTCGAGCAGAATCGCCAACCCGGCGTCCTCCACGACCTCCACCGCGGCCTCCACCGCCGCCCTACCTGCGTCCACCGCCCGCCTCCAACGCCTCAAGACTCGCCAACGTGATCCGCCGGCCCACCGCCACCAGCTCCCCCGCAGCGACCCGACGGCGAACCGTCCTGAGCGAGACACCCAACCGCCGGGCCGCCACACCATGAGCGACCAACCGATCGTCAGCCGCCAGCCCCTCACCGGCCGAATCGTGGCCGCCGACGGCCCCCGACGGCCGGGAACTGGCCTCCACCGCCAGAACGAACAACTCCCGCAGCTGCGCCGGCACCACGAACCCATCCCGCTCACACCGCTGCACATGCCGACCCAACGCAGCGACCAGATGCCGCGCCGCGACCGGATCCAACGCCAGCACGATCACCGCGACCACCGCCAGCGGGCGGGACCGAGGGGGGCAGGCCGACGACGGCGAGCCGGCCACCCTGACCCATCGCTTTCCGTCAGACGTTTGTCCGTCCGTGACGCCGAAAGCTCTGCCGTGACGCGCAACAGAGGGGGTGTCACGGCCGTGACAGGGGGCACCCCCGCGCCGCGGGGGGAGATTTTCCTGACGGAAAGGGAGTGTGGATCTAAGGGTGTTTCCGGCCTGACCTGCCGGGCGTTGTGCCTGGTGAGGAGGGTGCCGTGATGACCGCGACACTGAACGACCAGACCGGACGCAGGAAGCGGCCCGAGCCGTCGGCGGAGGCGAAGGCCGCCGCCGAGCTGGTCCGGGCAGCCAAGGAGCAAGGGCTGTCCCTGACCGGTCCGGACGGGCTGCTGAAGCAGCTGACCAAGACGGTCCTGGAGACCGCGCTGAACGAGGAGATGACCGAGCACCTCGGCTACGAGAAGCACGACCAGGCCGGTGTTGGTTCGGGCAACATCCGCAACGGCACCCGGTCGAAGACCGTGTTGACCGAGGCCAACGGGCCGGTGCAGATCGACGTGCCGCGGGACAGGGCAGGCACCTTTGAGCCGCAGATCGTGCGCAAGCGGCAGCGGCGCCTGTCAGGGGTCGACGAGGTCGTGTTGTCGCTGTATGCCAAAGGCCTGACGACCGGGGAGATCTCGGCGCACTTCGCGGAGATCTACGGGGCTTCGGTGTCGAAGGAGACGATCTCGCGGATCACCGACAAGGTCATCGACGAGATGACCGACTGGTCCCACCGCCCGCTGGACGAGATCTACGCGGCGGTGTTCATCGACGCGATCGTGGTCAAGGTCCGTGACGGGCAGGTCGCCAACCGGCCGTTCTACGCCGCGATCGGAGTCACCCTCGACGGGGACAAAGACATCCTCGGGTTGTGGGCCGGCTCGGGCGGTGAGGGCGCGAAGTTCTGGATGAGCGTGCTGACCGACCTGCGTAACCGGGGCGTCAAAGACGTGTTCTTCCTCGTCTGCGACGGTCTGAAAGGCCTCCCGGAAGTGGTCACGAACGTGTGGCCGGCCACGATCGTGCAGACCTGCATCATCCATCTGATCCGCAACACGTTCCGCCTCACCTCCCGCAAGTACTGGGACGCGCTCAAGCACGACATCAAACCGATCTACACCGCCGTCAACGCCACCACGGCCCGGGCCGCGTTCGACGACCTGGCCGAGAAGTGGGGCGGCAGGTATCCGGCGGTGATCCGGCTGTGGGACAACGCCTGGGCGGAGTTCATCCCGTTCCTCGACTACGACGTCGAGATCCGGCGGGTGATCTGCTCGACCAACGCGATCGAGTCGTTGAACGCCCGCTACCGGCGGGCAGTCAAGGCCCGCGGCCACTTCCCCAACGAGCAGGCCGCGTTGAAGTGTCTGTACCTGGTGACCCGGTCCCTGGACCCCACCGGAGCAGGCAGAACCCGATGGACGATGCGCTGGAAACCCGCGTTGAACGCCTTCGCCATCACCTTCAGCGACCGCTTCCCAGCCGCTGAAACCTACTAACCAAGATCGCCGGAAACACCCTTAGCGAGACAGGCCCGACGGAAAGCGATGGGTCAGGATTCATCACTCTGCGTGCGCCTACCGCCCCCCTGCCGCCACCCTGGGTGGTCGTGGCTGCGTGGCGCGCGCTGCGGTTGTCGTGTCGCTTCCCGTGTCGTGCTGCTGGTGTTCGGTGTTGGTGTGGGCTGGTGGCTGGTGTGGTCGGGCAGCGTGCAGACCTGGCGGTGCTGTCGGCGCCGTGCGGGCGGGCGGGTGCGCTGGTGTGTGTGGTGCCAGATGGCGTGCTGGTGGTCGACGTGGTGGTGCTGGGTGGTGGCTGGTGGGGGCGGGTGGGTGTGGGTGCGTCCGCGTACGCGGCGCCGGGCTGGTGTGGGGCGCGGCGGCGCGTGCTGGCCGGGGTGGGGGTGTTCATGTGCCCCCCTGGTGTTGGTGCCCCCCGGGTTGTGGTGGCCCGGAGGTGAGGGCGTCGCGGAGTACGTCGTGGAGGGTGTCGCCGTAGGCGGTGGCGCCGAGCTGCTGGCAGAGCAGCAGTAGGGCGGTGACGAGTTCGGAGGGGTCGGTCTGGTGGGTGAGGGCTTCGCAGGCGTCGCCGTCTTCGTCGAGGTAGGCGAGTAGGAGGGCGATGCCGCGGCTGATGTCGATGGTCATGGGCGTCGTCCGGTGCGCTGGTCGCGGATGCGGCTGACTTGGCTGGCGAGGTCGACGAGGACGTCGAGGACGGGCTGGGTGTGGCTGTTCCATCCGCTCAGCCGGGCGAGTGCGCTTCCGAGGCTGGCGAGGTCGCTGCTGTTGAGGCCGCTGAGGTCGACGGTGAGCGTCTGGCCGGGGTGGGGGGTGGTCATGGTGGCTCCTGTGCGGGTGTGGGCGAGGCGGGCGGCGTGGCGGTGTCGTAGGCCGGCGTCGCGGGCGGCCTGGCGCTGCTCGCGCAGATCTCTGCGCGCTTGCCGTCGGCGGAGCGTCTCGTCGACGGCCGCGCGGAGACGGCGCTCCCAGTCGGCGCGTTCGCGCTCTCCTGTGGCTTGTCCGTCCGTGAGTTCGTCCGGCACCCCCCCTCCTAAAGGAGGGGGTGCCGGACGGACGATTACGTCCGGATCGTTCGTCCGGACGTATGAACGCGGTGACCTGCGGTTTTCCGGCGAGGTGGTGAGTTCGTCCGGCACTTCGTCCGGAGAGTTCGTCCGGCGGTCGTCCGGACGTTCGGCTACTGAGCGCATCTCAGACCACCTCGTACAGTGACTGGCGGCCCTTGCCGGATACCTTCCGCAGCAGCTTGTCCCGCTCCAACTGCGTCATGTGCTCGTACGCCGTCGTCCGCGACACCCCGAGGCGTTCGATCAGCGCGTCCCGCAGCATCGTCTTGGTGAACGGCTCGCCGAACACCGCGCGCGCGACCTGCTCGGCGGAGAGCACCATGTCGGCGGTCTTCTCCATCGCCGAGACGCCCTCGATGATCACCGAGCCGTGCGCCGGCTTGCGGCGCAGCCACGTCTTCTCGCCGGCCACGCCCTCCTTGACCTTCTTGCGCTCCAGCTCCAGCAGCGGGTTCGCCGACGTGCCGGCGAGGATGAGCACCTCGTCGACGTTGGCCTCCAGCTGGCTGCCGCCGCGGGCCCGGCTCGCGTCGCCCCACCCCGGGTGGTGCACCAGCACCACCGTGCCGTCGATCGCCGCGGCCAGGTCGGCCATGCGCCGGGTCACGGTCGCGGCGTCCTTCGTCTCGTCGACGTCCGGCGCGAGGCTGGAGAACGTGTCGAGCACGATCAGCCCGGCGCCCAGGTCGACGGCCTCGGCGCGCATCTCGACCCAGGTGTCGACCTCGCGGAGGCTGGCGGGCCGTACGGAGAACACGACGTCGTCGTCCGTGACCTCGGTGCCCCACGCCGTCTCCCACGCGCTGATGCGCGCGTCGAGGCCGTTCGCGCCCTCACCGACGACGTAGAGCGCCTTGGTGCGGTGCACCTCTCGGCCGAGCCACGGGCGGCCGGTGCCGACCGAGCACGCCCACGCGAGGCTGACGAACGTCTTCCCGGCGTTGCTGGGCCCGACCAGCAGCACGGTGCTGCGCCGCGACATGACGCCTTCGATCAGCGGCTCGACGGGCGGGAGGCTGCGCAGCTGCGACCGGCGCAGCAGCGTGCCGGTGAACCGGCGGGCCGGCTTGTCGTCCGGCGCGTCCGCCGGTCCGGACGATGCCGGACGTTCGGGCGTGACGCCTGCCGGCCAGCCGTCTTCGCGGCGGCCGGGCAGCTCGTCGACGGGCACGGTGCCGGGCTGCACGACGGTGACGTCTGCCCAGGCGTCCAGGTCGGTCACGCGGCCACCCGCCCCGGGTGGACGGCGCCGGCGGCGTCCCGCTCGGCGGCGGCCAGCGCCATGCCGGTGCACGTCCGCCACCAGTCGCACGGGCCGGAGTGGACACCGCCGCACGCCGCGACGTCGAGCACCGCCAGCGGCGGCATGCTCAGCGCGAGCACGTCTGCGGGGGTGAGCCGGTAGCCCATGGCGTCGAGGTAGTCGTCGAGCTGTCGGGCGTCGCGGCGGCGCCGGACGACCGGGTCGCCGCCGCGGTGCAGGGGCGTGACGTCGCCGGGCTGCGGTACGCTCTGCGCGACAGCTTCGCCGGCCGTCGTGAGTGCCGCCCCGTTGCCCGCGGGGCGGCTTTTCTCATGCTGCGGCACGCTGACCGCCCCCGGCGACCAGCAGCGAGCCGAGGTGAGCGCGCTGTTCCTGGGTGAGCGGCGGCGCCGCATCGACTGCTGCGCGGATGGCCTGCTCGAGCTTGGCGGCCCTCAGATCGCGCCGGGCGTCTTCGGCGGTGGCGTCGTCGCCGCGCTGCACGGCCCGGGCGAGCCGGGCGCGGTGGTGCGTGATGGTGGACATCAGCTCTCCGGTGGGAACGGTTCATCCGCCCACCGGAGAGCGGGCCCAGCTCGCCTGATTACGAAGCCTCAGGCGTACGGCTTGATCATCTTAGCGCGCTTAGAACGGTAGCCGCGAGATGTCCAGCGCTTCGAGTTTGTTTCCCGCCATCTGCAAAAGTGCAGCCTCCCAGCGGTCGTACCGGATCTGCTCGCAGCGCCCGCACTTCGGGCAGTTCAGCTCGTACCCGCCGCGGGTGTACGTGACGTAGAAGCGCAGGCCACGACGGCCATGCCGTTGGCGTTCCGTCCACATGCCGCGGAGCGAGCCAACGACGTCGTACACGTCGTTGGTCGCGCCCGGCGACGGGTTCCGGATCTGCCGGTCGCGTACGTCCCGCTGGACGATGGCGCCGTCTTCCCGTACGCGGCCGATCTGAATCAAGCGGTGGGTGCCCTTCCCGGTGCAGACGATCTTCACAGACCAGCCTCCGCCCAGATCTCGCCCCACGTCCGGTCGTCGTTGCGCCACCGCGACGCCCCGAGGAACTTCGTTGCGTCCCACGCCGCCCGGCCCCGGATCGGCTCACCGAGCCGCACGACCATGATCGAGCGCAGCACCGACTGTTTCAGGCTGACGTCGCTGATCGCCCGGTACGCGGCCACCGGATCGGCGGCGGCCAGCAGCGCCGACGTGGCGTCGACCCGGCCGGCGGCAGTGATCTCGGCCTGGATCTCGTCGAGGCGTTCCTGCCCCCGGTCCATGCCCGCCTTCAGCGCCGCCTTCACCGCGCCGCGCGAGAGCGCGAACTCGGCGGCCAGCTCGGCCAGGTTGCCCTGGATCGCGGCGGCCTCGGCCCACAGCCCTTGAAGGTCAACGCCATCGGCCGGCCCCGGCAGCAGCCGCTGCCGCGCGTCCTCCTTCGCCAGGATCCCCTCAACAGTGCTGTCGATGTACTGGTGTAGCGGGTCCGCGCGCCACTGCCGGAAGCACGTCATGCACCGGTACTTCAGGTCGCCGGTGGGCCCGTAGGTGGCGTTCACGGTGACGTCGCAGCGGTCGCACAGGAACAGACCGGTGCCGACGTGCCGACGTGCCGGGCCGCTGTGGTGGATCCGCCGGTTCGGATCCTCCAGGAGCTGCTTCGCGGCCCGCCAGGTGGCCACGGGCACGATCGCCTCGTTGGGCGCCGTGTACTCGATGCCGTGCAGGATCCGCAGCCCGGCGTTGCGGGGGTTGAGCAGGATCTTCCGGATCACCGGGGCGCGCCACTTCCCCCGCCCGGTGGTGGTCGGCACGCCGCGGCGGTTCAGGCCCGCTTGCAGGCCGGCGAGCGAGCCGCCGGCCAGGACGTGCGCGTACCACTGCCGAATCTCGGTCGCCTCGCGCTCGACCAGGTCCCGGCCGTTCGCGGCGATGCCGTAGCTGCGCGGCCCGCCGTGGGGCTCGCCCCGCTCGGCCCGGTGGATCACCTCGGCGGTGACCCGCTCGGAGATCTCTTCGGCCTCGCCGGCGTCCCGGGCCGCCAGCGTGCGCGCGATCTCGCGGCCCTGAGCCGTGTTCAGGTCGAAGTTCGGCGACCGCACGTACCGGAAGCTGATGCCGTGGCCCAGCGCGAGGTCGATCAGGTCTTCGTGCTCGCGCGGTCGCCTGGTGAGCCGGCCGCTGGTGTAGGCGATGATCACCGAGAACTTCCCGGCCTTGGCGTCGGCGATCATCCGGTCGTACTCCGGCCGTGGCTTGCGCGAGTTGGTGCTCGCGCTGATGTCGTTGTCCCGGTAGACGCCGAAGACCGTCAGCCCTTCGCGCTGCGCCAGGGCGTGGTTGTCCTTGTCCTGCCGGTCGACGCCGAGCTCCCGACCCTCACGGTCGTCGCTGATGCGTTCATAGATTGCAGCGAGCCTCATAAGGGGGTAGCGTACGCTCCATCGGGTGGTCCTCGGTGTGCACGGCCAAATGGTTGCGGCCCGGGTCGCGGGGCAGGCCGCGCGGCACGGCCCAGGAGGCCAGCACGCCGTCGTGCTCCAGCCGCAGGTCCCAGTGCAGGCTCCGGGCGTGGTGCTGCTGGATGACGAAGCGGGGTGCGCGCCGCGCCGAACGCTTCCGCCCGGAATCCCGCTCGGGCACCGGTTCCGGGGTACGCGCGGCGTCCCGTTTCCGCCGGTACTCCTCCAGCCGGTCCGCCATCCCCGCATCCTCCCCCAGACGCGCCGCGCGCGCCGGGATGCCGGTGTGTGTGCGGCGAACCGGGGTAGAACGGGGGACATGGACAGCGACCAGCCCACCCTTCCGCTCGCCGGCGACGTCCGGATCCCGCTGCTCGGCTTCGGCACGTGGCAGGCCACCGGCGAGGCCGGGTGCCAGGCGGTGCTCGCCGCGCTGGACGCCGGCTACCGCCACATCGACACGGCCACGATGTACGGCAACGAGAAGGAGGTCGGGCGGGCGGTCAAGGAGAGCGGGCTGCGCCGGGAGGACGTCTTCATCACCACGAAGCTGCCGCCGGACCGGGTGGGCCGGGAGCGGGAGACCATCGAGGCCAGCCTGGCCGCCCTGGACACCGACTACGTCGACCTGTGGCTGGTGCACTGGCCGCCGTCCGCGCCCGGCGACAGCATCCCGGTGTGGCGGGAGATGCTCGCCGCGCGGGACGCGAACATGGCGCGCACGGTCGGGGTGAGCAACTACTCGATCGGCCAGATCGACGAGCTGATCCAGGCCACCGAGGAGACGCCGGCGGTCAACCAGATCCGCTGGAGCCCGTCGCTGTACGACAGGCACACGCACGCCGCCCACCGGGACCGGGGCGTGGCGCTGGAGGGGTACAGCCCGTTCAAGGCCAGCGACCTGTCCGACCCGGTGCTGGTCCGCATCGCCCAGGCGCACGACGTGTCACCGGCCCAGGTGGTGCTGCGCTGGCACATCGACCACGAGATCGTGGTCATCCCGAAGTCGGTCACGCCGGAGCGCATCCGTGCCAACGTCGACGTGTTCGGGTTCTCGCTCACCGCCGAGGAGATGCGCGACATCGACGCGCTCGCCGGCTGAGACGTACCCGCGGAAAGGGGCGCGGTCCGCTGCGGACCGCGCCCCTCTCCGCGTGCGGTGGTCAGCCGCGGGCGCAGGTGGAGCCGTTGAGCGTGAAGCTGCTCGGCGCGGAGTAGCTGCCGTTCAGCGTCGCCTGGTAGCCGAAGCTGGTGGACGCGCCGGGTGCCAGCGTGCCGTTGTAGCCGGCGTTGCGGGCGGTCACCGCGGAGCCGCTCTGGCTCACGGTGGCGTTCCACGCGTTGGTGACTGTCTGCCCGGAGGGCAGGTTGTAGTTCAGCGTCCAGCCGTTGATCGTGCCGGAGCCGGTGTTCTTGACCGTCACGTCGGCGGTGAAGCCGTTGTTCCACACGTTCGCCGCCTTGTAGGTGACGGTGCACGACGCGCCGCCCGACGGCGGGGGCGTGGTCGGCGCCGACGTGGTCGGCGGAGCCGACGTGGGCGGCGGGTTCGAGCCGGTGTTGACGCTCTGCGAGAACGAGTTCACCGCGAGCCCGACGCCGCCCTGCCACGGCTCGAAGCCGGCCTGGATGCTGGTCAGGTACCAGTCGTTGGTGATCGCACCCCGGTTACGGGTGTCGTTGATGAACGCCATCGCGTCGAAGCTGAAGCTGGGGATGGCCGACGGCGACAGGTACGAGATGACGTTGTTGGAGCCGTTGCTGCCGCGCCAGACCTCCCAGGTGCGGCCGGCGATGCTGGCGGTGCCGACCGGCGAGCCGATGGGCTGGATCGAGCCCTGCCGGTTGAGCCAGATCATGATCTCCATCTGGTTCACGCCGTCGCGCTTGGGCGACGGGTCGAGCCAGATGTCGTACGACGCGTTGAAGATCGCGCCGCTGACGTAGTTGTAGCTGATGCTGGACGGTGCGCTGCTGATGTTCTTCACCTGCACCGGCAGGTTCGTGCCGGGCGAGCAGTTGGTGTAGTGGCAGCCCACGAAGATCGACGGGTACGCGACCGGTGCCCCGTTGGTCGGCGCGGAGCCGTCCGCGCGGGTGATCGAGAAGCCGGTCGAGGTGACGTTGATGCACTGCTGGGCACTGGTGCCCCAGCGGTTGTTCTGCACCACGTACTTGCCGCCGATGGTGGTCGAGCCGTACTGCTCGCAGATCTGGGTGTCGGCGGAGGCGGTGCCGCCGAGCGCGACGGCGACGAGGGTGCCGGCGGCCAGCAGTCCGGCTGCCGCGAGGGCCCTGAGTGGACGCTTCATGATGCTCCTTGGCTCGGCGCGGGACGGCGCCGGTTCGGTCGGTGATACGGGCGGGAGCGCTCCCACGATGCAAGGAATACATTTACATGTCTGAAATCATTGCGCAATTGCGCCGGTCTCGTTAACGCTCCGCGTCCGGCCGGTGGCACGGCGGAGAGCCGCGACCGCCCCCTTCCCCCAGATGGAGGCGGGATTCCTGCCGGTGGGACGGGGTGTGCCGCCGACCGGCGGCCCGCGCCAGGGCGCATGGGCACTTCCGCCGCCTGGTTGCGGCGAGTAATGTCTTGCCTCCAACGCGTTCCGATCCCCCTCCGGAGGCGTACCCCGTGATGGGTGGTTCCCCCCTGCGCATCCTCGTCGTCGGCGCGGGCATCGCCGGCCTCGCCGTGGCCCGGGCGCTGCGCCTGGCGGGGTTCCGGCCCGACGTCACCGAGCGGCTGCCACCCACCGAGTCGATCGACTCCGGCCTCTACCTGCCCGGCAACGCCGCCCGGGCGATGCGCCGGCTCGACCTCGACGGGCCGCTGCGCCCGCTCGGCCAGGTGATCCACCGGCAGCGCTTCCTGGACGCCGCCGGAGCGCCGCTGTGCGAGGTCGACCTCGACGCGCTCTGGGCCGGCGTGGGGGAGTGCCGGGCGCTGCCCCGGGCCGAACTGCACCGGGTGCTGCTCACCGGCGCCGGCGGCGCGGTGCGCCACGGCGCCGAGGTGAGCACCGTCGACCTGCTGCCCGGCCGGGTCGCCGTCGGCTTCACCGACGGCACCAGCGGCGAGTACGACCTGGTCGTCGGCGCGGACGGGCCCCGCTCGGCGGTACGGACGCTCGCCGCGCTCGGCGGACCACCACGCCCCGCCGGGCAGGTGGTCTACCGCGCCCTGGTGCGCGGCGGCCCCCGGATCGCGGACTGGACCGCCCTGCTCGGCCAGCGGGCCGGGTTCCTGGTCGTGCCACTCGGCGCCGGACGGCTCTACTGCTACGCCGACGAGGCCGGCACCGAACTGCCCGCCGACCCGCTCGCCCGCCTGCACGAGCTGTTCGGCTCGTACGGCGGCCCGGTGCCCGAGGTGCTGGCCGCGCTGGAGACCGTGTCAGTGGAACGCACCGAGGAGGTCGAGCTGGGACGCTGGTTCCACGGCCGGGTGCTGCTCGTCGGTGATGCCGCTCACGCCACCGCGCCGACGCTGTCCCAGGGCGCCGCGATGGCGCTGGAGGACGCCGTCGTGCTCGCCGAGTCGCTGCGGGCCGCCGGCAGCGTCGAGGCCGCGCTGCTCGCGTACGAGAGTCGTCGCCGGCCGCGTACCCGCTGGGTGCGGGACCGGACCCGGGACCGCAACCGCACCCGCGACGTGCCGCCGGCGCTGCGCGACCCGTTGCTGCGCGGACGCGGCGGCCGGATCTTCCGGGAGCACTACCGGCTCCTGACCGGCCCGCTCTGAAAGGCGGGAGATCGTAGCCGCCCACCCCACGCGGCGAGGCCACCTACCGGGGACTATCCTCCCTACGGATGACGGCTGCGCCGATGACCAGCGCGCCGAGCGGGACAACCAGAACCGGAGGCCACTCGTGACCACCGTCGCACCCAAGCCGGTCGTGACCCGGCCCTGGCCGGTCCGGGAGCCGGTCAAGGGGTCGGCCATCGCGCGGCTGCTGCGCACCACGGACGCGAAGCAGATCGGGATCATGTACATGGTCACCGCGTTCGTGTTCTTCATGATCGGTGGCCTGATGGCCCTGATCATGCGCGCCGAACTCGCGCGACCGGGCCTGCAGTTCCTGTCGCCCGAGCAGTACAACCAGCTCTTCACGATGCACGGCACGATCATGCTGCTGTTCTTCGCGACGCCGATCGTGTTCGCCTTCGCGAACTACGTGGTGCCGCTGCAGATCGGCGCGCCGGACGTGTCGTTCCCCCGGCTCAACGCCTTCGCCTACTGGCTGTACCTGTTCGGTGGCACGCTCGCCACCGCGGGCTTCATCGCCCCGGGCGGCGCGGCCGACTTCGGCTGGACCGCGTACACGCCGCTGAGCACCGCCGACCACGCCCCGGGCGTGGGCGCGAACATGTGGGTCGTCGGTCTGGCCATCTCCGGTCTGGGCACGATCCTCGGCGCGGTGAACCTGATCACCACGATCCTGACCCTGCGCGCGCCCGGCATGACCATGTTCCGGATGCCGATCTTCACCTGGAACATGCTGGTCACCAGCCTGCTGGCGATCCTGGTCTTCCCGCTGCTGGCCGCCGCGCTGTTCGCGCTCGCCGCGGACCGCCTGATGGGCGCCCACGTGTACGACCCGGCGACCGGCGGGCCGATGCTGTGGCAGCACCTGTTCTGGTTCTTCGGTCACCCCGAGGTGTACATCATCGCGCTGCCGTTCTTCGGCATCATCAGCGAGATCATCCCGGTGTTCTCCCGGAAGCCGATCTTCGGCTACAAGGGCCTGGTGGCCGCCACCATCGCCATCGCCGCCCTGTCGATGAGCGTCTGGGCGCACCACATGTTCGCCACCGGCCAGGTGCTGCTGCCGTTCTTCAGCTTCCTGAGCTACCTGATCGCCGTGCCCACCGGTATGAAGTTCTTCAACTGGATCGGCACCATGTGGCGGGGCCAGATCACCTTCGAGACGCCGATGCTGTTCTCGATCGGCTTCCTGGTGACGTTCCTCTTCGGTGGTCTCACCGGTGTGCTGCTGGCCAGCCCGCCGCTCGACTTCCACCTGCACGACTCGTACTTCGTGGTGGCGCACTTCCACTACGTGCTCTTCGGCACCATCGTGTTCGCGGTGTTCGCCGGCATCTACTTCTGGTTCCCGAAGATGTTCGGCCGGATGCTCGACGAGCGGCTCGGCAAGATTCACTTCTGGCTGACCATGATCGGCTTCCACACCACGTTCCTGGTGCAGCACTGGCTGGGCAACGAGGGCATGCCGCGCCGGTACGCCGACTACCAGGCCGCCGACGGCTTCACCACGCTGAACACGATCTCCACGATCGGCGCGTTCATCACCGGTATCTCGACGCTGCCGTTCATCTGGAACTGCTGGAAGTCGTACAAGACCGGCCCGGTCGTCGAGGTCGACGACCCGTGGGGCCACGGCAACTCGCTCGAGTGGGCCACCAGCTCCCCGCCGCCGCTGCGCAACTTCGACCGGATGCCGCGCATCCGCTCCGAGCGGCCGGCGTTCGACGCGAAGTTCCCCGAGCTGGCCGCCGGGCAGAGCCTGGCCGGTCCGCCCGAGGGTGGCGCGAAGCCGCTGACCAGCGAGGTCAACGGTGGCGCCAGCTACCAGGAGGACACCGCAGGCAACCTCGACCAGCGCTGACGCAGTAGTTCAAGGCCGGGCGCCGCACCCCTCAGGGGGTGCGGCGCCCGCCCTTTTCCCTCCCGCCCGTCCCCGCCCGTTCGCCGGGGTGGGGCGGGGTGCGGCACCAGGTCGGGGGAGTGGTGGTGTCCGGGGTGCGTGGATGCAGCCACTTCCCCGTACTGGCTTCGGCCCCGCTTCGGGAGACACGAACTCCTTGATCACGCGGGGTGCGGTGGGCGGAAGGCGTGAGCGGGGGCCGGGGGCTAGCGGGAAGCCAGGGCCACGTCGGGGTCCGGGGTCGGGGTGAGGAGTTGAGTGCGGCGGTGGCGCAGCTCGATCGGGAGCACCGCCAGCGCCACGAGCGCGCCGATCGCGCCGGTGACCACGAAGCCCCACGCGGGCGCGGAGGCGTCGATCACCGCGCCGGCCAGCGGCGCGCCGAGCGCGATGCCGACCGTCACGGCGGAGCCGTGCAGGCCCATGGCCAGCCCTCGGACGGAGGGTGGGGCCAGCCGGCTGACCGCGTCGGAGGTGGACGCGATGGTGGGGGCGCAGAGCGCACCGGCCGGGATCAGCGCCAGGCAGAGCAGCCACCAGTGCGACCCGCCCAGCCCGACCGGGATGGTGGTGAGGCTCAGCGCGGCCATCAGCGCCAGCGGGGAGAAGGAGCGGCGTACCGCGCCGTAGGCGAAGCCACCTGCCAGCGAGGCGACCGCCCAGGCGGCCAGCACGGCGCCGGTCCAGCCGACCTCGCCACCGGACCGGAGCACGGCTACCACCGCGACGTCGGTGCCGCCGAGCACCAGCGTGGCGGCGAGGCTGACCGCCAGGACGGCGAGCAGGCGCGGGGTGAGCCACTCGCGGCGGTGCACCGGGCGCGGGGGCCCGGCCGGCTCGTCGGCGGCCCGGATCGGCGGGTCGAGCAGCCAGAAGCAGATGCCGGAGGCGACGATCCCGGTGCCGACCGCCCAGAGCGTCAGGCGCGGCGTGACGGCGGTGGCCAGTGCCACGGCGAGTGCCGGGCCGACCATGAACGACAACTCCACGGCCATCGAGTCCAGCGCGTACGCGGGGCGGCGCTTCTCCACCGGCACGAGCGCGGCGATCGACTGGCGGACCATCGAGAAGATCGGCAGTGCGAGCAGCCCGGCGAAGAACGCGGCCGGTAGGAGCACCGGGTACGGCAGCGTGGGCGCGGCGGACCAGAACAGCGCCTCGGCGACGGTGGTGAGCACCAGCACCGGGCGGAGCCCTCGGCGGTCGATGAGCCGCCCGAGCAGCGGGGCGCCGACCGCCGCGCCGACCGTCGACGCGGCGCCGACCAGGCCGGCGGCGCCGTAGCCGCGGCCCAGGTCGAGCACCACGTAGAAGGTGAGCGTCACCCCGGTGGCGGTCAGCGGCACCCGGGCCAGCACCGACACCAGCAGCAACGATCGGAGACCGGGTAGGGCGAGCGCCTCCCGGTAAGGCTTCAGGTTCACGACGGTCCGTACCTCCGGCGCCATCCTGGGGCCGGGGTACGACACCCGCAAGCGATTACCCGGTCAAGCGGCAGTGATCACAGGCTCGCCCACCATTGTCACCCCGGCGCCGTCGAGCGCCCGCAGCGCCACGTCGAGCGTGTCCGGCGCGACAGCGGCGGTCAGGTCCAGCAGCACAGTGGTCCGGAAGCCCTCCCGGGCGGCGTCCAGGGCGGTCGCGCGCACGCAGTGGTCGGTGGCGATGCCGACCACGTCGACCCGGTCCACGCCGTGGCGGCGCAGCCAGTCGGCCAGGCACTCGCCGTCGGGGCCGTGCCCCTCGAAACCGGAGTACGCGGCCGCGTGCTCGCCCTTGTGGAAGATCACCTCCACCCGGTCGGTCACCAGCTCGGGGTGGAACTCGGAACCGGAGGTGCCGACCACGCAGTGCCGGGGCCAGGAGTCGACGTAGTCCGGCGGGTCGCCGAAGTGCGCGCCCGGGTCGACGTGGTAGTCCTTGGTCGCGACCACGTGGTCCCACCGGTCCGGCTCGGCGGCCAGCAGCCGGGAGATGCCGGCGGCCACGCCGGCTCCGCCACCGACCGCGAGGGAGCCGCCCTCGCAGAAGTCGTTCTGCACGTCCACGATGATCAGGGCGTTCGCCATCTGACGGGTTCCTCCTCAGCTCGCGGGTACGACGGTCACCGGTACGGCGGGATCCCCGGCGGAGAGCTTGAGCCCCTCCCACGGGATCGAGATCAGGCACTGGCGCAGGTGGTCCCGGGACTCCTCCAGCGTGGGCAGGGTCTCCGGTTCGCCCGACACCACGTACGAGTGCTGGAGCAGCCGGTCGTTGGGCTGCCGGTCCGGTACGCCCTGCGGCACGATGACCTCCTCGGTGGCGGTGCCGGTCGGCTTGTGCCGGCGGACCGCGACCTTCCGGCCGCCGATGGTGGCCTTGTGCTCGGAGCGCTTGACCACCGGCCGCCCCTCCACCTCGACCAGCTTGTAGACCAGGCCGGCGGTGGGCGCACCGGAGCCGGTCACCACTGCGGTGCCGGCACCGTACATGTCCACCGGTTCGGCGGCGAGCGCGGCGATGGCGTACTCGTCGAGGTCGCCGGAGACGATGATCTTCGTCTCGGTGGCACCGAGCGAGTCGAGCAGCTCGCGGGACTGCTGGGCGATCACCGCGAGGTCGCCGGAGTCGATCCGGACCGCGCGCAGCTCGGGCCCGGCCACCGCGATCGCGTTGCGGATGCCCTGGGCGATGTCGTACGTGTCGACGAGCAGCGTGGTGTCCTTGCCCAGCGTGGCGACCTGGGAGGCGAACGCGGCCCGCTCGTCGTCGTGCAGCAGCGTGAAGGCGTGCGCGGCGGTGCCCGCGGTGGGGATGCCGTAGCGCTGCCCGGCGGCCAGGTTGGAGGTGAACCGGAACCCGGCCAGGTATGCGGCCCGCGCCGCGGCGACGGCGGCCTCCTCGTGCGCCCGCCGGGAGCCCATCTCGATCAGCGCCCGGCCCCGGGCCGCGGTGACCATCCGGGCCGCGGCGGCGGCGATGGCGCAGTCGTGGTTGAGCACTGACAGCACCAGCGTCTCCAGCACCACGCACTCGGCGAACGTGCCGGACACGGTGAGGATCGGAGAGCCGGGGAAGAAGAGCTCGCCCTCGGCGTAGCCGTCGATGTCGCCGGTGAACCGGTAGTCGGCCAGCCACTGCGCGGCCCGGTCGTCCACCACTCCGGTACGGCGCAGGAAGTCGATCTCCGCCGGGTCGAACCGGAAGTCGCGGATCATCTCGATCAGCCGGCCGGTCCCGGCGACCACGCCGTACCGGCGCCCGGCCGGCAGCCGCCGGCTGAACACCTCGAAGACGCAACGTCGGTCGGCCGTGCCGTCACGCAGGGCCGCGCTGACCATGGTCAGCTCGTAGTGGTCGGTCAGCAGCGCGGGGCGAAGGGTGCTCACCGCCCCAGCCTAGAGTTCAGCCCGGGTCCGCGCCGTCGTGCCCCGGCATCGACCGCAGTGCGGCCCGCAACTCGCCGCGCCCGGCGACGCCGAGCTTGCTGTAGACGCGCTGGAGGTGGTTCTCCACGGTGCGGGTGGACAGGAACAGCCGCTCGGCGATGGCGCGGCTGGTCACGCCGTCTGCCGCGAGGCGGGCGATCTCCCATTCCCGCTCGCTGAGCGTCGGGCGCAGCAGCCGCAGCGCCGGGGTGGAGATCTCGTCGCAGCGGCGCAGCAGGTCGGCGAGGCGTTCCCGGATCGGCCCGGTGGCGCCGGCCCGGACGTGTCGCGTCCGGTGCAGGGCCAGGGCGGTCGCCTCGGCCGCGTACACGATCAGCTCCCGGTCGGCGAAGCCGTCGGCGACCGCCAGCAGCGCGTCCGGCGAGCCGTCGACGGCGGCCCGGCCGAACCGGGCGACCAGCGGCGGCAGCACGCCGTCGACCTGCTCGGAGAGTTCGGCCAGGCGTTGCGCCACGGTGCGCCGGCCACCGTCGGTGCAGGTCGGGCCGACCGGCGCGGCGGCCTGGTCCAGCCGGACCAGGTCGAGCAGGACGAGCAGCTCGTGCCCGGCCAGGCCGTCCTCGCGCAGCCGGTCGGCGAGCGCGCACAGGTGCTTGGTGGCCGCCGGCAGGTCACCGGTGGCGGCCTGGACCGCGCCCCGGGCCTGCTCCAGCCACGGGTAGAGCACGGCCATGCCGGGCGCGTGCGTCCGGTCCGCCTCGGCCATCGCGTCGGCCGCGTGCGTCACGTCCCCGCGCAGCGCGGCGGCCTGGGCGCGCTCGGCGTGCGCGAGGCCCGCGTACACCCGGCTGGTGGCGAGCACCGCGCACGCCTCCAGGCTGGTCCGCAGCGCCTCGTCGCCGCGCCCGCGCAGCCGCGCCGCGTACGCCTGGAGGATGGCCAGGTAGCCGGTGCCGAGCCGGAAGTCGCCGGCTCCGGCCAGGTCGGCGAACTCGTCGGCGACGATCGCGTCGATGCCGGGCAGGTCGCCGGAGAGCGTCAGCCGGGTGCCCCGGGCCAGTTCCATGGCGAGCTGGAGGTAGGGCATGTCGCCCCGCCAGCACGCCGCCTCGGCCTGCACGCGGGCGATCGCTGTGGCGCTGAGCTGGTATTGCCCCTGCGCCGCCTGGAGGTGGGCGAGCGTGCAGCGGGCCAGCTCCCGGGCGGCCATCGGGGCGGCGGGCCGGTCCAGCACCTCCTGGGCCAGCCGTACCGCGACGTCGACGTCGAGCCGGTGCAGCCGCATGGTGGCCTCGAACGCGCGTACGCGGGCCCGGTCGGCGGGGTCGCTCAGCTCCTCGCCGCGCGCGGCGATCTCCTCCACGGTGGACTCACGGTTGAGCCCCCAGTAGCTGACCATGCCCCGGACGGTCAGCCACCGGCTGCGCCGCCGGTCGTCGTGGATCTCACCGGCGACCTGGTCGAGCACGCCGATCGCCTCGTCCGGCCGGTCGCCGAACATGAGGATGGTGGCGAGCAGCTCCGCCGCGTCAGTGCCGCCGCCGGCTTCCAGCGCGGCCCGGGCCAGCCGGGTGGCCAGCGGCACGTCGTACCGGCCGAACGCCTGCACCGCCGCTTCGAGCAGCAGGGCCACGTCCTGCGCCGTACCCGAGTCGAGTCGCCACACCGCGACGCGCAGCAGGTCCTCCCGGCGGCGCTTGCCGACCTGTTCCAGCAGTCCGGCGAGGGTGGCCTGGAGCCGGCGGGTGCGGCTGACCGGGCAGTGGCGGCGCATCACCTCGCCGTAGAGCGGGTGCGCCAGGCGGACGTTGAGCCGCCGGTCGTCGTGGACCAGCGCGATGAGCCCGCGTTCCTCGGCCGTCTCCACGTCCGCCGGGTCGGCCGCGCGTTCCAGCAGTTGCAGGCCCAGCGGCTCGCCGAAGGCGACCAGTTCGACGACCGCCCGGACGCCGGGGGTGAGCTGGCCGATCCGGGTGTCGATCAGTTCGGTGAGGCTGGGTGCCAGCTCCAGCCGCCCGGTCCAGGTCCAGATGCCGTACCTGCGGTTCAGCTCGTCGTCGGCGGCCAGCACCAGCTCCCGCAGCAGCAGCGGGTTGCCGGCGGAGAGCTGGAACAGCCGGTCGGAGGAGCCGGCGTCGACCGGGCCGCCCAGGATGGCGGCGAGCAGCCCGGTGGTCTCGCTGCGGCACAGCGGGCGCAGTTCGACCAGGTCGGCCAGGTCGTCGGTCCAGAGTGCGCGGATCGGCAGCGGGACCTGCTCGCCGTTGCGCAGCGTCCCGATGACGTACGCGTTCTCCGAGCGGGCGACCAGGTGCACGAGCGCCGCCGAGGGCGGGTCGAGCAGATGCGCGTCGTCGATGGCGAGCACGATGGGCCGCCCGGCGGCCTGTTCCTGGAGCACGTCCACGGCCCAGCGCAGGATCCCGGCGGGGGACAGGCCCTGCGGCTGCGAGGCGGGCAGCACCTGGACCAGCCCGCCGAACGGCAACGCGGCTGTGGTGGCGCTGGCCGCGATGGACCAGATCGCGTACCGCTCGGGGGAGAGCGCGGCCACCCCCTCGCGCAGCAGCCGGCTCTTGCCGACCCCGGCGTCGCCGCTGAAGAGCAACCCGCGCCCCTCCGGGCCACCGACCGCCGACAACAGACGGTTGAGTTCATCAGTACGGCCGACGAACTCCCACCTACTCATCGATGCAGCATATCGACCGTGTTCCGTCCGCGTACGCACCGTCACGCAGTGAAGTTGAGTAATCTGTTCATTACCCGTGAGTACCGGATGTGTTGGTTGTCGGATGGCCGACACCCGTACTCTTCCGGCAGTCCCTGCAACCAGGGAGAATCCGCGACCGGTACCCCGGTCGCCCGACCGGGAGGCCCGCCTGATGACGCCAGGTCCGCTCCCTTCGGTCGACGTGCCCGACCCACGCCGGCAGGCCGAGCCCCCCGGATGTGCCCCGCTGCCGACCCGGCTCGGGGTGACCGCGCCCGGCCCGGACGAGCCGATGGCGGTGGTCGTCGCCGGTCCGGCCGGCACGAACCGGCGCGAGCTGATCGCCGGCCTGCTCGGGGTCGAGGCCGCGACGCTCGCCGTACCGCCGGGAAGCAACCTGCTGGTCCAGCACGCCGCCACCGCCACCCGCGCCGCGTACGTCCCGGGCTACCGCCAGCCGCACGCCTACGGCGCCGACCCGCTCGCCGCCGGCCCGGCACTGGCCCGGCCGCCGCGCCGGGTCGAACTGAGCCTGCCCGATCCGCTGCTGCGGCACTTCGCGGTGGTCGACACGCCTGATACCGGCACGCTCGGCGTCGCAGGCGGCCGGGTGCTGCGCGACGCCGTCGGCCGGGCCGGCGCGCTGCTCTTCGTGATCTCCGCCGACCAGGCGTTCAGCGCGGCCGAGCTGCACCTGCTCGCCGAGGTGGCGCGTACCCCGGTCGAGGTGTTCTTCGCCGTCACGCCCGGCGTGACCGCCCTGGCGACGCCGGGCGACGGCACACAGGCCCAGGACCGGGCGGCGTCCGGCCGGACCGGGCCCACCCGGCGGCTCGACCCGGTGTCGGTCTCGATCGAGGCGCACCGCGCGGCGCTGCTGGCCGCGGTGCCGGCGCTCACCCCGGCCCGGTGGTTCCCGGCCCGCCGCGCCGAGCTGCCGCAGCTGCGCCGGGCGCTGGTCGGCTGGGCGGCCGACGAGGTGCTGCGTCGCGGCAGCGCCCGCCCGCCGGTGCCGGCCGGCGCGCACGGCCGGGTGCCGGTGCTCGCCGGTGTCGAGCCGGGTGAGCTGGCCGACCGGATCGACCGCCAGGCCCGCGCCTGCGCCCGCCGGATCCGCCAGCACCTCGCCCTGGAACTGGCCAACATCCACCTGCGGGTGGTGCAGGAGATCGTCTTCGGGGTCGGCTGCGCCGGCCTGCCGCAGATGCTCGACCGGGAGCTGGAGGCGCTGTCGCTGCTCGCCACCGCCCAGTGCGACGAGGCCGTGCGCGGCCTGGTCGACGAGGCCGCCGCCCGGGTGTTCGGCGCGCCGCTGGCCGAGGGCGTACGCCGGCGGATCACCCACGCGGTGCGGTGGGGCCTGGCCGACCACCCGGACGGCCCCGAGCTGGACCGGGTGCTCCTGGTGACCAGCACGGCCGGGGTCGCCGGGCTGACCGGTGCGGGCGCCCTGGACGCGCTGGCCGGGCTGCCCGGCGCGCAGCGTGACGAGGTGCTCCCGCCGGTCGGCGTCGCCCTCAACGGCGGCTGCTGGCAGCACTGGCGGGCGCCCGGCAACAACGACCCGAACGCCGCCCGTTCCTGGGCCCAGCGCGCGCTGCGCGAGGTCGAACTCGAACTGTCCCGCGAGGTGTCCCGCCGCTTCGAGGTGATCCGTCTCTCGCTGGGCGCGGTGCTCGCCGATGCGGTCGACCACGGCATCCTGCTTGCCTGACCACGCCGCCGGCACACGGCGACCCGGGCTCGCGTACGCGGCCCGGGCGGGTGACGACGACCCGCGCGCCGTTCCGGTTCATCGGTTCCCCGGATCCGGTGGCACGATGGGGGGCATGGCGGCTCCACAGGTTGCGCCGGTCGAGACGCCGGACACCGAAGAGGTGCCGGTCTCCGACCGGCCATGGGTGACCATCGTCTGGGACGATCCGGTCAACCTGATGACGTATGTGACCTGGGTGTTCCAGAAGCTCTTCGGGTACAGCCGGGAGAAGGCGGAGCGGCTCATGCTGGACGTGCACCACAAGGGCAAGGCCGTGGTCTCCAGCGGCGCGCGGGAGCGGATGGAGCACGACGCGGCGCAACTGCACGCGTACGGGCTCTGGGCGACGGTGGACCGGTCATGAGCATGTTCCGCCGCCGGGGCGACCACTACGTGGCCACGTTCGCGGTCGACGAGGTCCGGGTGCTGCGCAAGGTCGCCAACGAGGTGGTCGGCCTGCTGACCGACGGCTTCGACCACGGTGACCCGGTGGTCGGGCGGCTCTTCCCCGACGTCTACCCGGACGACGACGCCGGCACCGCCGAGTTCCGCCGCTACACCGAGGGCGACCTGAAGACCGGCAAGATCGACCAGGCGGGCGCCGTCCTCGCCGCGCTGCCCGACGGTGACGCCGGTGGCGAGGTACGGCTGGACGCGGAGGCGGCCGAGGCGTGGCTGCGGGCGCTGAACGACGCCCGGCTGGCGATGGGCGTACGCCTGGAGATCAAGGACGGCACCGACCTGGGCGAGGAACTCGACGACGCGGTGGCCGCGGACCCGGGTTCGTCCCGGGTGTTCCAACTGTCGGTCTACGCCTATCTCGGATATCTCCAGGAGTCCCTGCTCAACGCGCTGATCGACTGAGTGGTGACGGTCGCCACCTCGCCGCCCGGGCCGGCCAGGCGCTAGGCTTGGCGGCGTGCTGAGCATCGACCGGTCGATCATCGACGCGATCGTCGCCCACGCGCGTCGGGACCACCCGGACGAGGCGTGCGGCGTGGTCGCCGGTCCCGTCGGCAGCGACACCCCGACCCGGCACATCCCGATGGACAACGCCGCCCGCTCCATGACGTTCTACGAGTTCGACTCGATGGAGCAGTTGCGGGTGTGGCGCGAGATGGACGACCGCGACGAGGAACCGGTCGTCATCTACCACTCGCACACCGCGACGGAGGCCTACCCGTCGCGTACGGACGTCTCCTTCGCCGGCGAGCCGGGCGCGCACTACCTGCTCGTCTCGACCCGCGAGCCCGACACCGAGGAGATCCGCTCCTTCCGGATCGTCGACGGCGTGGTCACCGAGGAACCGGTGGAGATCGTGGATGCCGCCGTGGACCCGAACGCCGTCCAGTCCTACATGTTCGGGCAGAGCCCGGCGACGGTCGACTACGAGTGTTCCGACCGCTGACCTTCAGCGCCGGCACCTTCCTTTTCCCGTCACCTGGCACGATCCCGAACGAGGAGCACGAGACACCATGGCCATCGAGGTTCGCATCCCCACCATCCTGCGCAGCTACACCGGCGGCGCGAAGGTCGTCGAGGGCAGCGGCGACACGCTCGCCGACCTGATCGCCGACCTGGACTCCCGGCACGGCGGCCTGAAGGCCCGCCTGGTCACCGAGGCGGGCGTGCTGCACCGGTTCGTCAACGTCTACGTCAACGACGAGGACGTCCGCTTCCTCGGCGCGCTCGACGCCAAGCTCAACGACGGCGACAGCGTGACCATCCTGCCGGCCGTCGCCGGCGGCGCGTTCGGCTTCGCGGCCGCCGCGGCGATCGCCTCGCACGCGGTCTCCACGCGCGCCGCCCGCTGAGGGGTCCGCGATGGCGCGGTACGACAGCCTGCTCGACGCCTGCGGCGGCACCCCGCTGGTCGGGTTGCCCCGGCTCTCGCCGACGGTCCCGGCCGGGGCGCCGCCGGTGCGGCTCTGGGCCAAGCTGGAGGACCGGAACCCGACCGGCAGCATCAAGGACCGCGCGGCCCTGTTCATGGTGCGCGCGGCCGAGGAGTCCGGCCGGCTGCGTCCGGGTGACACGATCCTGGAGCCGACAAGCGGCAACACCGGCATCTCGCTGGCCATGGTGGCGAAGCTGCGCGGCTACCGGCTGGTCTGCGTGATGCCGGAGAACGTCTCCACCGAGCGGGTGCAACTGCTCCGCATGTACGGCGCGGAGATCATCTTCTCGCCGGCGGCCGGCGGCTCGAACCAGGCGGTCGCGACCGCGAAGCAGATCTCCGCCGAGCACCCGGACTGGGTGATGCTCTACCAGTACGGCAACGAGGCGAACGCCCGGGCGCACTACGAGACGACGGGGCCGGAGCTGCTCCAGGATCTGCCGGGCATCACCCACTTCGTGGCCGGGCTGGGCACCACGGGAACGCTCATGGGCACCGGGCGCTACCTGCGGGAGAAGGTCGAGGGCATCCAGATCGTGGCGGCCGAGCCGCGCTACGGCGAGCTGGTCTACGGTCTGCGCAACATCGACGAGGGCTACGTGCCCGAGCTGTACGACGCCGGGGTGCTGTCCCGCCGCTTCTCCGTGGGCACCCGGGACGCGGTGCTGCGTACCCGGCAGCTCGTCGAGGTGGAGGGCATCTTCGCCGGGTTCTCCACCGGGGCCATCCTGCACGCCGCGCTCGCGGTGGCGCACGAGGCGGTCCGCGACGGCCGCCGCGCGGACGTGGCGTTCGTGGTCTGCGACGGCGGCTGGAAATACCTGTCGACCGGCGCGTACGGCGGCACCCTCGCCGACGCGGAGGAGGCCCTGGAGGGTCAGCTCTGGGCCTGACGGACCGATGGCCGGTCCGGTCGGTGGCGTGCCCGCCGGCCGGACCGCCGGTCTCGTCCGGAGCGGACGTGTATGGGTGTCACGTTGATGACAACTTCCGGCAGATGATTCTTGCTCGACCGGGGCGACGCGTAGGCTGCGCAGCGTGGCGAGCGCGTCGGTAGAGATCATCGGCGGAGCCGCCGCCGGCGCATCGACTACTCATGGTGAGATCGAGGCCACCGGATGAGACTGACCGTCCTCGGCTGCGCGGGCAGCTTCCCGGGGCCCGAATCGCCCTGTTCGGCCTATCTCATGGAAGCCGAGGGCTTCCGGCTTCTGATCGACTTCGGCGTGGGCTCGCTCTCCACGCTCCAGCGCTACGTCGGGCTGCACGCCCCCGACGCCATCCTCCTCACCCACCTGCACTGCGACCACATGTTCGACGCCGTGTCCTACGTGGTGGTACGCCGGTACGCTCCGGACGGGCCGTACCCGCCCCTGCCGATGTACGCCCCCTCCGGCGCGCCCGACCGGCTGGCCACCGCGTACGGGCAGGAGGAGGGCTCGGTGGAGGACGTCTACCAGTTCTACGGCCTCCAGCCGGGCACGTTTCCGATCGGCCCGTTCACCGTCACGGTCGACCGGATGAACCACCCGGTGGAGACGTACGGGGTGCGGCTGGAGCACGGCGGCCGGGTGTTCTGCTACTCCGCCGACACGGCGCCCTGTGAGGCGCTGCTGCGCCTGGCCCAGGACGCCGACGTGTTCCTCTGTGAGGCGAGCTACATGGACGGCGTGGAGAACCCGCCGGATCTGCACCTGACCGGCAGGGAAGCCGGCGAGGCGGCCACCAAGGCGGGGGTGGGACGGCTCCTGCTCACCCATCTTGTGCCCGCCTGGGGCAGCGAGTCGCAGACGGTGGAGGCGGCGGCCGGGGCGTACGCCGGGCCGCTGGACGTGGTCCGGCCCGGCGCCTGCTACGAGGTCTGAGCCCGGCGGCGGCCCTGTCGTTCGGCGGGCACCCGCGGGCGGTGCGATCACCGCACCGCATAGGGTGCAGGCATGGCGCGACCTGACGGGCGGCAACCCGACCAACTCCGACCGGTGACCCTGACCCGGGGCTGGAGCACCCACCCGGAGGGCTCGGTGCTCGTCGAGTTCGGCGCGACCCGGGTCCTCTGCACGGCGAGCGTCACCGAAGGCGTGCCCCGCTGGCGCAAGGGCTCCGGGCTGGGCTGGGTGACCGCCGAGTACGCGATGCTGCCCCGTGCCACGAACACCCGCTCGGACCGGGAGAGCGTCCGCGGCAAGGTCGGCGGCCGGACCCACGAGATCTCCCGGCTGATCGGCCGCAGCCTGCGCGCCTGCGTCGATCTCAAGGCGCTCGGCGAGAACTCGATCGTGCTGGACTGCGACGTGCTCCAGGCCGACGGCGGCACCCGTACCGCCGCGATCACCGGTGCCTACGTCGCGCTGCACGACGCGGTGACCTGGCTGGCCGAGCGCAAGGCGCTGGCCGGCAAGGTGGAGAAGGTGATGCACCGATCGGTGGCCGCGGTGAGCGTCGGCGTGATCGGCGGCGAGCCGATGCTCGACCTCTGCTACGCCGAGGACGTCACCGCCGAGGTCGACATGAACGTGGTCTGCACCGGCACCGGCGACTTCGTCGAGGTGCAGGGCACCGGTGAGGCGGGTGTCTTCGCCCGCGACCAGCTCGACGCGCTGCTCGACCTGGGCGTGGCGGGCTGCCTGGAACTGGCCGACGCGCAGCGGAAGGCGCTCTCGTCATGAACAAGGTCCTGCTCGCCACCCGGAACCGGAAGAAGCTGGTCGAACTCCAGCGGATCCTGGACGGCGCGCTCGGCGCGCACCGGATCGCCCTGCTCGGCCTCGACGACGTCGAGGAGTACCCGGAGCTGCCCGAGACCGGCCTCACGTTCGGCGAGAACGCGCTGATCAAGGCGCGGGAGGGCTGCCGGCGTACCGGCCTGCCGACCATCGCCGACGACTCCGGGTTGGCGGTGGACGCCCTCAACGGCATGCCGGGTGTGTTCAGCGCCCGCTGGTCCGGGGGGCACGGCGACGACCGGGCCAACCTCCAGCTCGTGCTGGACCAGGTCGCCGACGTGCCGGACGAGCACCGGGGCGCCGCGTTCGTCTGCACCGTCGCGCTGGTGCTGCCCGGCGGCAAGGAGCACCTGGTCGACGGCCGCCAGTCCGGCCGGCTGCTGCGCGCGCCGCGCGGCGACGGCGGCTTCGGCTACGACCCGATCTTCCTGGGCGACGGGCAGGAGCGCACCAACGCGGAGCTGACGCCCGAGGAGAAGGACGCGGTCAGCCACCGTGGCAAGGCGCTGCGGGAACTGGCCAAGCTGGTCGCGAAGGTGCTCCCACCCGCCGTCTGACCCGCCCCCACCGGGCACCCGGCCGCAGCGCCGACCGGGCACCCGAAGAACGCCGGACCGGCCCGCTCAGGCGAGCGGGCCGATCTCCCGTTCGATCGCCGCGCGCAGCTCCGGGCCGCGTACCACCTCGCGCGCGGCCTCCATCAGCGGCGCGAGGAACACGTCCGGTCCCGGCTCGCCGATGGTGCGGCCGAGCGTGTCGAGCGCCGCCCGTCCGGCCGGTGACGGCGTCAGCGGCGCGCGCAGCTGGAGTCCGCGTACGGCCGCCAGCAGCTCCACCGCGAGCAGGCTGGTCAGGTTGTCCAGCACGGTGCGCAGCTTCTTGGTGGCCGCCCAGCCCATCGAGACGTGGTCCTCCTGCATGCCACTGGTGGGCAGCGAGTCGACCGAGGCGGGCGCGGCCAGCCGGCGGTTCTCCGCCACGATCCCGGCGGCGGTGTACTGGGCGATCATCAGGCCCGAGTTCACCCCGGCGTCCGGCGACAGGAACGCGGGCAGTTCCCGGGAACGGGTGACGTCCAGCAGCCGGTCCACCCGGCGCTCGGCGATGGCGCCCACCTCGGCGGCGGCGATGGCGAGGTAGTCGGCGGCGAAGCCGAGCGGCGCGCCGTGGAAGTTCCCTGTCGACTCGACCCGCCCGTCCGGCAGCACCACCGGGTTGTCCACCACCGACAGCAACTCCCGGCCGGCCACCACCTCGACGAAGTCGAGCGTGTCCCGGGCCGCGCCGGCGACCTGCGGGGCGCAGCGCATCGAGTACGCGTCCTGCACCGCGTGCGCCAGGTCGTCGCGGTGCGAGTCCATCACCGCCGAGCCCTGCAACAGCCGGTGGATGTTCGCCGCCGACGCGGCCTGACCGGGATGCGGGCGGATCGCGTGCAGCTCGGGCAGGAACGGCCGCTCCGAGCCGAGCATCGCCTCGATGGCCAGCGCCGCCGTCACGTCCGCCATGGCGAACAGGTGCCGGGCGTCGGAGACGGCGAGCAGCAGCATGCCGAGCATGCCGTCGGTGCCGTTGATCAGCGCCAGCCCTTCCTTTGCGGCGAGTGACACCGGCTTCAGCCCGACCCGGCGCAGCGCGTCGGCGGCCGGGAGGCGGTCACCGGCCGGGCCGAGCACCCAGCCCTCACCGAGCAGCACCAGCGCGCAGTGCGCCAGCGGCGCCAGGTCGCCGGACGCGCCGAGCGAGCCGTGCTCGGGCACCCACGGGGTGACCTCGTGGTTGAGCAGGTCCACGAGCGCCTCGGCGACCAGCGGACGGACCCCGGAGCGGCCGAGCGCCAGCGAGCGGACCCGCAGCAGCATCATGGCGCGTACCACCTCGCGCGGCATCGGCGCGCCCACCCCGGCGGCGTGCGAGCGGATCAGCGCGTGCTGAAGCTCGGCCCGGCGCTCCGGGGCGACGAACGTGTTGGCGAGGGCACCGAAGCCGGTGGAGACGCCGTACACCGGGCGACCGGCCGCCTCGATGCGGTCCACGATGGACCGGGAGGTCGCCATCGCCTCGGTGGCGGCCGGGTCGAGCACGACCTTGGCGGTGCCGCGGGCCACCGCGAGCACGTCGGCGGGTGTGACGCCGGTGGACAGGATGGTCACTGTGGTCATCGCGGTACTCCGTTGTGCAGGACCTGGCGGATCAGTGGCACGCCCGGCCGGTAGGCCAGGTGCAGGTGGGACGGGGCGTCGAGGACGATCAGGTCGGCCCGCGCCCCGGGGGTCAGCCGCCCCACGTCGGTGCGGCGCAGCGCCGCCGCCCCGCCGGCGGTCGCGGCCCACACCGCCTCCGCCGGGGTCATCCGCATCTCGCGTACGGCGAGCGCGACGCAGAACGGCATCGACGACGTGTACGACGACCCGGGGTTGCAGTCGGTGGCGAGCGCGACTGTGACGCCCGCGTCGAGCAGCCGCCGGGCGTCCGGGTACGGCGACCGGGTGGAGAACTCGGCGCCGGGCAGCAGTGTGGCGACAGTCTCCGAGCCGGCCAGCGCGTCGATGTCGGCGTCGGTCAGGTGGGTGCAGTGGTCGACGCTGGCCGCGCCCATCTCCACGCCGAGCCGGACGCCCGGCCCGGGACCGAGCTGGTTGGCGTGCAGCCGTACGCCCAGACCGGCGGCCTGCCCGCAGGCGAGGATCGCGCGGGCGTGGTCGGCGTCGAACGCGCCCCGCTCGCAGAACACGTCGATCCAGCGGGCGTACGGCGCGGCGGCGGCGAGCATCGGCCCGCACACCAGGCCCACGTAGTCGTCCGGGCGGTCGGCGTACTCGGCCGGGACCACGTGCGCGCCGAGGAACGTGGTGTCGCCTGTGAACTCGGCGGCGATCCGCAGTGAGCGGGCCTCGTCGGCGACGTTCAGGCCGTACCCGCTCTTGATCTCGACGGTGGTGGTGCCCTGCCGCAGCATCTCCGCGCGCAGCCGGCCCACTGTGGCGCGCAGGTCGTCGTCGGAGGCCGCGCGGGTGGCGCCGACTGTGGTCCTGATGCCGCCGCCGGTGTAGGGCTCGCCGGCCATCCGGGCGGCGAACTCGGCGGCCCGGTCCCCGGCGAAGACCAGGTGGGCGTGGCTGTCCACGAAGCCGGGCAGCACCGCGGCGCCACCGGCGTCGATCCGCCGGTCGGCGGCCGGCGCGTGCCGGGCCGGACCGGTCCAGGCCACCTCGCCGTCGGAGATGAGCAGCGCGGCGTCGCGGCGGATGCCGAGCGGGTCGCCGTCGCGGCCGTCGTTGGTGACCAGCTCGCCGATGTGGTCGACGAGCAAGCTGCCGCGCGTCACGAGTCCTCCTTCGCGGTCACCGCCGCGATCGCGTCCCGCAGCTCGGTGGGTACGTCCACGGTCAGGTGCCGGCCGCCGTCCACCACGGGCCGGCCGTCCACCACGACGCTCGTCACGTCTGCGGCGGTGGCGGCGAAGAACGCGCCGACCGGCGGCACCCCGGCGGTGCGGGCGCTGTCCAGCCGTACCGTGACCAGGTCGGCGCGCTGCCCGACGGCGAGCCGGCCGGCGTCGCCCCAGCCCAGCGCGGCGTGCCCGCCGACGGTGGCGGCGGTGACCAGCTCGGCCGGCTTGAAGTGCCCCCGCCGCCGGGTACGCAGCCGCTCGTCCATCTCGACCGCGCGGGCCTCCTCGAACAGGTCCACCACGGCGTGGCTGTCGCTGCCGAGGCTGAGCGGGCTGCCCGCGTCGGCCATCCGGCGCACCGGGCCGATCCCGTCGGCCAGGTCGCGTTCGGTGGTGGGGCAGACGCAGACCCGGATACGGCTGTCGCCGAGCAGCGCCACGTCGGCGGCGGTCGGGTGGGTGGCGTGCACGGCCGTGGTGTGCGGGCCGAGCACGCCGTGGTCGGCCAGCAGCCGAGTCGGCGTGCACCCGTGCACGGCCCGGCAGGCGTCGTTCTCGGCCGGCTGCTCGGACAGGTGCACGTGCAGCGGCAGCCCGTTGCGGTCGGCCCAGCCCGCCACGGTGGCGAGCTGCTCGGCCGGGACCGCGCGCACCGAGTGGATGGCCGCGCCGAGCCGGACGTGGTCGTCGGCCGGGCGGAACGCGTCCACCCGCTGCGCCCAGCGCAGCGCGTCGCCGTCGCCGAACCGGCGTTGCGGCCCGGCCAGCGGAGTGCCGTCCACGCCCCCGGCCAGGTACGCGGTGTCCAGCAGCGTGAGCCGGATCCCGGCGTGCGCGGCGGCCTCCACGAGCGCGGCGGACATGGCGTTCGGGTCGTCGTACGGGGTGCCGCCGGGACCGTGGTGCAGGTAGTGGAACTCGCCCACGCAGGTGATCCCGGACAGCGCCATCTCCGCGTACACGGCGCGGGCCAGCGCCAGGTAGGAGTCCGGGTCGAGCCGGATCGCGACGGCGTACATCAGGCTGCGCCAGGACCAGAAGTCGCCGCGCCCGTCGTGGGTGCGCCCGCGCAGCGCCCGGTGGAACGCGTGCGAGTGGGCGTTGGCCAGGCCGGGCAGCGTCAGCCCGGGCAGCCGGACCGCGTCGGCGAGCACCTCGACCCCGGCGGTCGGCGGACCGTCCACGGTCAGCGGGGTGACCGCGGTGAGCCGCCCGTCGGTCGCCTCGATCAGCACGTCCCGGGTGGGCTCGGCGCGGTCGGGCAGCCAGGCGTACTCGGCCAGCCAGCGGGTCAGCGGCATGCCAGCTCCTCCAGCACCCGGGCCAGGGCGGCCACCCCGGCGGCGCAGTCGGCGTCGGTGGCCGCCTCGGCGGGGGAGTGCGACACCCCGGTCGGGTTGCGCACGAACAGCATCGCGGTGGGCAGGTGCGCCGCCAGCACACCCGCGTCGTGCCCGGCGCCGGTGGGCAGCACCGGCGCGCCGAGCAGCGCGGCCAGCCGGTCGGCCAGCCCGTGGTCGAACGCGACGAGCGGGGTCGCCGACTCCTGCGTGCAGGTCAGCGTGGTGCCGTCGCGGCCGGCCCGGTCGGCGGCCTTGGTGCGGACCGCCTCGACCAGACCGTACAGCGTCTCCGCCTCGGCTGCCCGCGCGTCCAGCCAGCCGGTGACCCGGGACGGGATCGCGTTCGTGGCGTTCGGCTCGACCGACACCCGGCCCACCGTGGCGTGCGCGTCGCGCAGCCGGGCCTCCTTGTTCGCCGCCAGCACAGTGAACGCGTAGGTGAGCATCGGGTCGCGGCGGTCGGCCATCCGTGTCGTACCCGCGTGGTTGCCCTCGCCGGTGAAGTCGAACCGCCACCGGCCGTGCGGCCAGATCGCGGAGGCCACCGCGACCGGCGCGTCCAGGTCGACCAGCGCGCGGCCCTGCTCGACGTGCAGCTCCACGAAGGCCGCGAAGCGGCCGAGCAGCGCCGGGTCGGCGCCCGCCGGCCGCTCGCCGAGCGCCTCGGCGAAGGTCGTCCCGGCCTGGTCGCGCAGCCCGGCCGCGCGGTCGACGTCGATCTCGCCGGTGAGCAGCCGAGACCCCAGGCAGGGTACGCCGAACCGCGCGCCCTCCTCCTCCACGAACGCGGCCACCACCACCGGCCGGTCCGGGGTGACGCCCGCGGCCCGCAGCTCGTCCACGGCGAGGAACGCGCTGACGATGCCGAGCGGACCGTCGTACGCGCCGCCGTGCGGCACCGAGTCGAAGTGGCTGCCGGTGAGCACCGCATCGCCGGCGGCCGGGTCGCCCCACCAGGCGAACAGGTTGCCGTTGCCGTCCTGCTGAACCGGCATCCCGCGGGCGTCGGCCTGGTTGTGGAACCACTCCCGCAGCCGCAGCTCCGGTTCGGTCAGTGCGTAGCGCAGGTAGCCGCTGCTGCCCTCGTCGCGCCCGATCGGCGCGATCTCGTCCCACAGCTTCCGGAACCCGTTAGGAAGGGACCCTTCCTCTACCGAATGCGTTAACAAGGGGCCCTTCCTTACTCGGCCATCGGGACGCGCACGCCGGTGCGCCCGGCGACCTCGCGGGCGTCGTCGTAGCCGGCGTCGACGTGCCGGATCACGCCCATCGCCGGGTCGTTGGTGAGCACCCGCTCGATCTTCTGCCCGGCCAGGGCGCTGCCGTCGGCCACGCAGACCTGCCCGGCGTGGATGGACCGGCCGATACCGACGCCGCCGCCGTGGTGGATGGACACCCAGGACGCGCCGCTGGCGGTGTTGACGAGCGCGTTCAGCAGCGGCCAGTCGGCGATCGCGTCGGAGCCGTCGGCCATCGCCTCGGTCTCCCGGTAGGGGCTGGCCACGCTGCCGCAGTCGAGGTGGTCCCGGCCGATCACCACCGGCGCGCTCAGCTCGCCGGAGGCCACCATCTCGTTGAACCGCACCCCGGCGCGGTCACGTTCGCCGTAGCCGAGCCAGCAGATCCGCGCCGGCAGGCCCTGGAACGCGACCCGCTCGCCGGCCATCCGGATCCACCGGGCGAGGGACTCGTTCTCCGGGAACAGGTCGAGGATGGCCCGGTCGGTGGCGGCGATGTCCTTCGGGTCGCCGGAGAGCGCGGCCCAGCGGAACGGGCCCTTGCCCTCGCAGAACAGCGGCCGGATGTACGCGGGCACGAACCCGGGGAAGTCGAACGCCCGCTCGTATCCGCCGAGCTCGGCCTCGCCCCGGATCGAGTTGCCGTAGTCGAAGACCTCCGCGCCCGCGTCCAGGAAGCCGACCATCGCCTCCACGTGCTTCGCCATCGACGCCCGGGCCCGGTCGGTGAACTCGGCCGGCTCGGCCGCCGCGTAGTCCCGCGCGTCGCCGAGGTCCACGCCCTCCGGCAGGTACGACAGCGGGTCGTGCGCGCTGGTCTGGTCGGTCACGATGTCGATGGCCACGCCCCGGCGCAGCAGCTCGGGGAAGACGGTGGCGGCGTTGCCGACCACCCCGACGCTCAGGGCCCGCCGGTCCCGCTTCGCGGCGAGCGCCCGCTCGACCGCGTCGTCAAGCGAGTCGGCGATCTCGTCGAGGTAGCGGTCGTGCGCCCGCCGCTCCAGCCGGGACCGGTCCACGTCCACAATCAGGCAGGCACCGCCGTTCATGGTGACCGCCAGCGGCTGCGCGCCGCCCATGCCGCCGCACCCGGCGGTGAGCGTCAGCGTGCCGGCGAGCGTGCCGCCGAACCGCTTCTCGGCCACCGCGGCGAACGTCTCGTACGTGCCCTGGAGGATGCCCTGGGTGCCGATGTAGATCCAGGAACCGGCGGTCATCTGCCCGTACATGGTCAGGCCCAGCGACTCCAGGCGGCGGAACTCCGGCCAGGTGGCCCAGTCGCCGACCAGGTTGGAGTTGGCCAGCAGCACGCGCGGCGCCCACTCGTGGGTGCGCATCACCCCGACCGGGCGGCCGGACTGCACGAGCATCGTCTCGTCGTCGCGCAGCTCGGTCAGCGTCCGCACCAGCGCGTGGTACGACGGCCAGTCCCGGGCCGCCTTGCCGGTGCCCCCGTAGACCACCAGGTCCTCGGGGCGCTCGGCCACCTCCGGGTCGAGATTGTTCATCAGCATCCGCAGGGCGGCCTCCTGGGGCCACCCCTTCGCGGTGCGTGCGGTGCCGCGGGCGGCGCGGACGGGCTGGTGCATCTCGTACTCCTCTCAGCCGAGGAACAACTGGCGGCGGGCGGCGGACGACTCGAACGCCTCGAGCCGGTTCTGGGTCTCGGCCGGTGCGGCGTCGCAGATCGCCTGGAGCACCACCATGGCCAGCGTCATCGGTGCGGTGTGCAGATCGAAGACCAGGTCGGCGCCGACGGCGGCGGGCAGCACCACCTCGGCGTGCTCGGTGGCCGGGCTCACCGGCGAGTCGGTGATCGCCACGACCGTCAGCCCGGCGTCCCGGGCCTCGCGCAGCGCGTCCAGGGTCTCGCGGGGGTAGCGGGGCAGCACGAACGCCAGCATCGCCGTCGCGCCGGCCGCGACCGCCTGGTCCAGGCGGTCGACCAGCATGCTGCCGCCGTCGTCGAGCACCCGCACGTCCGGGTGCACCTTGGCGGCGAAGTACGCGAAGTACGCGGCGAGCGGCGCGGCGGCTCGCAGCCCGAGCACCGGCAGTGGACGGCTGGCCGCGAGCAGCTTCCCCACCTCGGCGACCCGGCCGGCGTCGGCGAGCTGAGCGGCGAGCCGGTCGAGATTGTCCCGCTCGGCGTGCACCGCCCGTTGCAGGGCGTTGCCGGCGGCCGGTCCGGCCGACCCGGTGACAGTGAGTTCCCGCAGGCGGCGGCGCAGCGCGGGGTAGCCGTCGTGCCCGAGCGCCATGGCGAACCGGGTCACCGACGGCTGGCTGACGCCTGCCAGCTCGGCCACCTCGGCGGCGGACAGGTACGCCGCCGCGCCCGCGTGCCGCACCAGGCAGTGGGCGATGCGGCGCTGGGTCGGGGTGAGCCGTACGCCGTGGAACAGGTCGAGCAGGCGGTCAGGGGAGGCCGCACTGCTTTCATTCACGAGCTGACTCTATGCATGAAAACTTTCAGAGCGCAAGAGTGGCCCGACCGCAGGGAGATCCGACGGGCGTGCTCTCTGTACTATCCGCACGGCGGGTGAGCAGAGGAGTGGGGCATGCAGCCGGAAGGTCCGTACAGGTTCACCGAGGTGCTGGGCGAGTGCCAGGTCGGCAGGGCCTGGGCCGCGCTCGACGGGCAGGACCGCGCGCTGACCGTGGCGGTTCTGGACGGCGCCGCAGCCGGTGACCAGCGCTGGCGCGAGGCGTTCACCAACGCGGCGAACGTGCTGGCCCAGACGCCCGGCGGCCACCGGTACGTCAACTCCGACTTCGCCGCCGGCCAGCCCTGGGTGGCGTACCCGTCCGAAGAGGACGGCGCGGCCGAGCGGCTGTTCCGCAGCCTGGGCATGGACTACCAGCGCACCGCCACCGCCGAGATCCTCCCGCCGCCCCCGCCGGTGTCCGCGCCGCCGCAGCAGGTCTCGTCCCCGCCGCAGTTGCCGTGGAGCCCGCAGCCGTGGGCGATGACGCCGCAGCAGCCGGTCTCCGGCGCGCCCGTCTCGTCCGGCGCGCCGGTGTCGCCCGGCATGCCGGTGTCGCCGGGCATGCCGGTGCCGGCGATCCCGGCCCAGGCCACCGCCCCGGATCCGCTCGTGCCGACCGGCGGTCCCCGGATCGCACCGGTCGCCCGCCCGCCCAAGAGCCGTACCGGCCTGTGGATCGGAGGTCTGGTCATGGCGGCGGTGCTGGCCGGCGGCGCCGGTCTGCTCGCCGGACGGTCGCTCGCCGACGGTGGCGAACCGTCCACTCCGGCGGCCAGCGCCTCCCCGGCGCTCTACGAGGCCACCCAGCAGTCGCTGAACAAGGCGAAGTTCGACGCCACGCTCATGCCGATCGCCGAGCCGTGGCTCGACGGGGTGGGCGGTTGCGCGATCAACACCGAGAAGAGCGGCCCCGGGCTCGCCGCCGGCGAGAAGCAGCACGTCTTCTGCCGCTACCTGGGCGTGTCGGTGCACTTCGCCGAGTACGAGTCGGCCGAGAAGAAGGAGGCGGCGCGCGCCTTCCGCCAGCAGATGGGCATCATCGGCCGAGCGCTCGCACCGGGTATGCGGGAGGCCGGCCCGGCCACCGGCGGCGTCAGCGGGGCGCAGGGCAGCTACGTCGAGTACGCCGGCAACGGCCAGGACGGCCGCCCGGTCTGCGGTATCTGGTGGGGCCGCGACGACAACACGAGCGCGATCTACATGGAGACGCCGTGCGGCGCCGGGCTCGGCGGCAACTGGGACGCCCTGCGCGACCTCTGGCAGCGGCACAGCTAGGGCGCCGCGCGCCCGCTAGCGGACGCGGGCGCCGTTCGGCGGCGGCACCAGGCAGACGTCGCTGCCCTTGGTGACGCCCGCGGCCAGGTCGAAGCGGACCACGCGCGCCCCGCTGAACTGCCGCTCGGTGACCGCCACGCCGCTGCCGCCGAGCCGGACGATGACGTCCCGGTTCGCCCCGTCGGCCCAGTCGGTGGCCTGGAACAACCAGACCCGGGACCGTCCGGGCAGGAGCGTCGACACGGTCTGCTTCGGACACCCGCCGGGACCGGCGGCGACCACGTAGGCGTCCGCCGCCGGGCCGTACCAGGCCTGGGCGTTCCACGAGACGGTGGTGGCCAGCACCAGGTCGCCCGGGCGGCGCTTGTCCTCCAGGTAGCTCAGCGCGCCCCGGTAGTCGACCGCGTTGGCGCCGCCGCCCTGGGCGAAGGCCCGCGCCGGATGCACTGTCGCCACCACGGCGGTGGCCAGCTGCGGAACGGCGAGCGCGAGCACCAGCACCACCCCGACCGCCCACCTGATCCGGGCGGGCAGGCCGGCCCGCAGCGGCGGCGGCGCGACCGCGAGCGCGGCGAGCAGCAGGCACGCGGGCACCGCGTAGAGCGCCAGCCGGCCGTTGAACGGGTAGACCGACACGGCCGCGCCGGCCAGCCCGGCCGCCAGCGGCGTGAGCAGCACCAGCACCGCCACTGTGGAGAGCCGGCGCAGCCCGGCGGCCGCGCCCAGCACCAGCAGCGGTACGACGACCCACGCCGACCAGGCCACGAACGGCACTGTGGCGAGACTCCGGTACGTCGCCGCGAGCCATTCCACTGTGGCGGCCAGATCGGTGAGCGAGTGCGCCGGATAGATCGACTTCGCCCGCCAGTACGCGGCGAGCTGCGGATCGGCGAGTCCCGGGGCCAGGAACAGCACGTACACCACGAGCGCGACCACGCCCCAGGCCGGTGCCGGGGCGAGGAACCGGCCCAGCTCACGCCACCTGCTCGCCCACTGCCGATCCGGGCGGGACAGCGCATACCCGCCCAGCAGCACGCCGAGCGCGCCGGTGACCGGAATGGACAGGGTGCTAACGAACGCCATGACCGCCGCGGCCGACCAGAACACCGCCGACCCGGCCCAGGTCGGGCCGGTCCGGACGAGCAGCAACGCCAGCCCGACCACGAGCGTGACGCCGAACGCCTCGGCGCTGTACTGCTTCAGCTCGTTGGAGTAGCCGATGAGGAACGGCGCGACGGCTACCAGCAGCAGCGCCGCCAGCGCGGCGAGCGGCGGCAGGAGTGCCCGGCCGAGCCACGCCACGAGCGGCAGCAGCGCCAGCCCGAACAGCAGCGGCACCAGCCGTAGTGCCCGCTCACCGTCGCCGAACTGCTCGAGCGCGAACCGTTCCAGCCACAGCCAGCCGGGCGGCGCCGACTGGCTGAACGCCAGCGGCTGCAACAGGTCCAGGTAGCCGCGCTCCCGGATGTTGTGCGCCACGTACAGCTCGTCGCTCCAGAAGCTGCGCGCGTACGCCCACTGCCGGATCCGCAGCACGGCGCCCAGCGCGACGAGCAGGCCCGCGACGGACCAGTACGGGGACCGGCTCAGCCGGTCCCACGCGAGCGCGACGAGCGCCACCGGCGTGCCCGGCCGCGACGGCACCGGCGTCGCCGACGCGGGCGCCATCGAGGGGGAGAAGGCCGGGCGTGTCACGGACACGGCGAGACGGTATCAAAGCGTCATTCACGTCAGCGGCCCCGCGACCGGCTTCGATCACTGGCCGGCGCGGTCCGGCGTGGACGGAGTGGCGGAGACCGCCGTGCCGACCAGCCCGGCGGCCCGGCGGTGCCGGCGTGCCGGTCGCGGCAGGCCGACCAGGAACTCCGGGAACATGCCGAAGAACGTCCGGGCGCTGCGCAGCTCCAGCGTGTGCGCCCGGGACCAGCGCACCGAGTTGGTCGCGCGCGCCCAGTGGTGGGTCCACCGCACGTCACCGAGCACCGCCACCGGCATCCCGTTCCGCCAGGCGCGCAGCCCCAGCTCGTGATCCTCGTAGTAGAGGAAGAACCGCTCGTTCCATCCGCCCAGCTCGGTGACGTCGGCGGTCCGGCCGGCCACCGCCGCGCCCATCACCCAGGCCACGTGGCGCGTCTCGCCGGGCGCGGCCACCAGCCGGTACGCGGCGTGCAGCCGGGACAGCGGCCACACCTTCCGGTTGCCGAGTTTCGCCGTCGCGTACGGGAAGCCGCGCCCGTTGGCCTGCGGTGTGCCGTCGGTGCCGAGCAGTTGCGGCGCGACCAGTCCGCCGTGCGTGTCCAGGTGCCGGGCCAGCACGTCCAGGTCGTCCGGGCGCACCTCCAGGTCCGGGTTGGCGAACAGCACGTACCGGCCGGTCGCCTCGCGCAACGCGACGTTGTTGGCGCGGGAGAAACCGACGTTCTCCGGCAGCCGGATCACCCGCGCGCCCAGCTCCTCGGCGACCGCCGCCGAGTCGTCGGCCGAGGCGTTGTCGACCACCAGCCACTCGTACGGCTTCGGACCGCGCCAGCAGCGGCGCAGCGTGTCCGCCGAGTGGTAGGTGACTGTCACCACTGTCCACGGCTGTGCCGTCATCACGCCCTCCGAGCGGTCAGGTAGCCGAGCAGGGACGCGAACCCGAACCGCGGCCCGGTCCAGCGGCGGCGGGCCGCCGGCCCCTCCACGAGCCCGCGTCCGATGCCGCGCAGGAACGGGCGCAGCAGGCCCTGCCGGATCCGCCGGGCGGCGAGCGCGAGGTGTGCGAGCGCCAGCACCGGCACCGCCACGAGCAGCAGCGGCCAGGTGAACGTGCGGGACGCGACCAGCAGCCGGTTGCGGGCCAGCAGGAACGCCCGGAACCCCTGCAACCGGTCGTCGCCGTCCACGCTGTGCCCGCCCGCGTGCGGCAGCACCACGTCCAGCCCGCGCGTGCGCAGCCCGGAGGCGTAGAGCCGGAACGCCAGGTCGGCGTCCTCGCCCCAGGCGAACAGGTGCTCGTCGAAGCCGCCGAAGCGCCGGTACAGCGCGGCCGGGAAGACCGCCGCGCCGCCGGACGGGCCGAGCGGGGCACGACTCGCCGTGGACCGCCTGTCGATGAACAGCGACACCGGGTTCAGGTCGATGCCCACGTACTCGCCGCCGTGCATGGCGAGGCCGACAGCGAGCGGGGCGTCCGGGTCGGCGGCGACGGCGGCGCAGATCCGGGCCAGCGCGTCGTCGGGCAGCCACACGTCCGGGTTCAGCAGCAGCAGGTGGCTCGTGGTGACCGTCGCCGCACCCCGGTTGCAGCCGGCCGCGAAACCCGGGTTGGTGGAGTCGGGCAGGTACGCGTACCGGTCGGCCGGCAGGTTCCCGGCGAGCACCTCGGCGCACCCGTCGGAGGGCCAGTTGTCCGCGAAGACGAACCGGACCGGCAGGTCACCGGCGCTGCGGACCCAGGTCGGCAACGTCTCGGCGAGCATGCCGGCGGACCGGTAGAGGACGGTGACCACTGTGAGCCCGTCGAACGTCATGCCGCGCTCCTGCCCAGCCGGTGCAGCACCCAGAGGCCGGGCACCAGGCTCAGCCAGGTCGGATAGATCAGCGGATACAGCTCGTAGACGCCGAACAGCGCGAAGTAGACGACGAACGCCCGCGCCAGTTGCCCGGCCGGCGCCCGGGAGAACTCGAACCACCGTTCGGTCGCGCCCACCGCCAGCCCCAGCGCGGCCAGGAAGAACACCGCCCCCAGTGGGCCGTAGTCGAGCAGCGGGATGGCCACGAACGTCGCGGTGTTCATCAGGTACGGCTGGCTGAGCTGGGACGTCAGGCCGTACAGGTCCGCCTTGCCGACGATCGGCTCGACCCGGGAGCCGAGGAACGTCAGCGAGTACGTGCCGTACCGGGGCTCCAGGTGCTCCCGCTGCGACCACACCCGCCCGAACGTCTCGGTGGACGAACTCAGCGACAGGTCGAGCGATCCGGCGCTGCTGGTCAGCGCGTTGCTGCCGTAGCGGGCCCGGAACTCGGTCTCGAACGCGCCGGTGCCGGCCATGGTGCGCTGCCCGCCGAGGAACACCGCCGCGCCGAGCGCCACCGCGCCGATCAGCAGCACCACAGGCGTCCGCGCGGCCAGGAACGACGCGGCCCGTCCCCGGGTACGCCGGACCGACAGCGCCGCGATCAGCGCGGGCGCGATGCCCACCAGCACCGAGTTCTTGCTCGCGCCGAGCGCGGCGCCGACGGTGAAGACAGCGGTGAGCGCGTAGTAGACAGGCAGCGCCCGGCCGCGCGCGGACAACGCGCGCAGCAGCGACACGGCCATGCCGAGTGTCCACGCCTCGGACAGCAGCCCGATGATCAGGTTCGACTGCTCGCGCAGCACCTGCCGGGCGGCGTCCGGGTTGTCGGCGAGCAGCGGCGGCACAGTGCCCCGGAACCGGATCGCCGCGGTCACCACCGCGACGCCGAGCAGCACGAGCAGGTACGTCAGCAGGCGCCGCTCGGACGGCCAGGACAGCGCCGGGCGGGACCGGTCGCCGTCCTCGTCCCGCCTGTCGATCAGCCGCCGGCCCACCGCCCAGGCCAGCAGGAAGACCGTGACGTAACCGGCGAGCACCGGCAGCACCCCGCGACCGGCCCAGGAGTCGTACGGGCCTGGTAACACCCGTACGGCCAGCAGTGCGGCGGTCCAGACGGCGGCGCAGGCGGCGAGCGCCCACATCCGCAGGCGCGCGGCGAACAGCGTGCCGACCGCCAGCGCGAGCGCGACGGCGAACCCGGCGTCGAGCGTGGCCAGCAGCAGGGCCGCGCCGAGCGCGAACGGGATCCCGACCGACCAGAGGCGTCGCTCAGCGGGTGCCACGGGCGACCGTCCGGTACAGGTCGTGCCAGTTGTCCACGCATCCGTCGAACGAGTGCCGGTCGGCGTACTGCCGGGCCAGCTCGCGTCGCCGATCGTCCCACGCGGCCGGGTCGGTGGCCGTCCGCACGGCGGCGGCCAGTGCCTGCGGCGTCAGGTCCGCCCGGTACGCGAGCACGCCGTCACCGGCGGCTGTCACCTCGGTCAGGCCGCCCGCGCCCGAGTGCACCACCGGCACACCCAGCGACATCGCCTCCAGCGCGCTGCGCCCGAACGCCTCCACCCGGGACGGCACCAGCAGGCAGTGCAGCCGTTGCAGGAACGGCGCGGCGTCGACCCGGCCGACCAGGTGCAGGTTCGGTCGCTCCTCGACGTCGACGGTGCCCGCGCCGGCGACCAGGAACTCCACGTCCGGCAGCGCGGCGGCGACGTCCCCGAGCAGGTCGGCGCCCTTCTCCCGTTCCAGCCGGCCGAGGAAGCCGACCCGCGCCGGGCCGTCCGGTGCGAGGCCACCGCTGTCGGTCACCTGCGGCCAGATGGCCGGCAGCGGGTTCGGGATCACCCGCACGTCGCGGATCCGCCCGCGTACCCGAAGCTCGTGGGCCTCGAAGCCGGAGACCGCGACCGTCGCGTGCGGCCGCAGCCGCCGGAACATCAGGTCGGTGCTGATGTTGGCCTGCACCGCGGCCTTCGCGCGCAGCGTCTCCGCCGTGTCGCGGTACTGCCAGAGGCTGTTGTGCAGCGTCACCACCAGCGGCGTGCGGCGGCCCCGCACCCCCAGGCCGGCGCGGGCGTGCATCGCGGCGGAGAGCAGGTGCGCGCTCACCACGTCCGGCCGCAGCTCCTCGACGAGCGCGCGGATGCCGCGCGCGTACCCCAGGTCCACCCGCCTGGCCGCGCCCAGCGGACGCCACGGCACGCCCGCGTCCCGCAACGCCGCCGCCACCTCGTCCTCAGGGGTGGCGGCGACCACCTCGACGCCGCGGGCAGCGAGCGCGGGCAGCATCTCGATCAGGAAACGCTCGGCGCCGCCGAGCTGCCGCCGCCCCGACCCGCCGGTGGTGCAGACGAACAGCACCCTCATCGGACGCCCATGCCTTCCAGGGCGCCGCGGGCGATCGCCCGCCGCGCCGCCCCGCCACCCACCGCCGCCCGGGCCAGCACCCCCAGCGTGTACGCGGAGCACGCCACAGTGCCTCGCCACCCGGCGAGTTCACGGCTGGCCCGGATGAACTCGCGGGTCTGCCGGCGGGAGATCTCCTCGGCCGCCCACCGGCGCTTCGCGCTCGCGTCGTCCTCGTGCGTGACCACGGCGTCCGGCAGGTACGCCAGGCGCAGCCCGAGCCGGCGCACCGCCCAGCACAGCCGCAGATCCTCGGAGTAGAAGAACGACGACTCGTCCACGCCGCCGATCCGGTCCAGCGTCTCCCGCCGGATCGCCACGAACGGCCCGGAGAGCCAGTCACCACGCTCCGGCGGGGCCACGATCCGCAGCCTCGGGAACACCAGGCTGAGCCCGGTGGCGTGCGCGACGCCGGTGCCCACTGTGAGGAAGCGGCCGGCGGCGGTCTGGTCATGGCCGGTCACGTCCAGCACCTTCGGGAACGCCGCGCCCACGGCCGGGTCGTCCAGTTCGGCCACGAGCCGCTCGATCGCGCCGGGCCGCACCAGGATGTCGTTGTTGGACAGCACCACCCGGGACCGGGTGCTGTGCCGGACACCGAGGTTCATGCCCTTGGCGTAGCCGAGGTTCGTCTCCGAGCGCACGTACCGGGCACCGGTCTCGGCGCACATGGCCCGCAGCTTGTCGCTGATCTCGGCGGCGCTGCCGTTGTCCACCACGACGGCTTCCACACCCTCTGGGAGCGAGCGGACGCAGCCGTCGGTGCGCTCGAAGTCTTCCCAGGTCAACACGACGATTGAGACGTCCACCGCTAGGCCATCCGATTGACGAGGAGGTGCGTGGACCGCTGGAGTCGCTGCCGGGTGCGCAACGCGTAGACGCCGTAGGCGACAGACGACGCGACCGCGGCGCCGAGCGCGCCGGCCCACGGGATGAGCAGAACGTACAGCACCACCGAAACCGACATGGTGACGAGGGCCACGGCGGTGGTGGCCTGCTCGCCCGCGCGCTTGAGCAGCGCCGCGCTCCACGTCTTGCCGGCCGACAGCGCCAGCGTCCCCGGTAGCAGGAGAAGCCCGAAGATCCAGGCGTCGTGGTAGTCGGGCGCCAGCACGCCGAGTACCGCCAGGCCGATCACGGCGAGCGCGGCGATCGGCAGCGCCGAGCGCACGACCTCGCGGCCGTGGTCGCCGATCGCGTCCGGGTCACGCTCGGCCAGGATCCGCTGCGCCCGTACCACCGCGCCGGACTGGGCGAACTCCAGCGCCGCCACCGCCAGCGCGAACACGCCGAGCGCGCCCGCGCCGGCGAACCGGGCCACCAGAACCTGACTCAGCCGGTACGTCAGCATCTGCGCGCACACCCCGACGTGCAGCCGGCCCACCGCGAGCAGGTCGGCGCGGTACTCCGTGCGCCCCGCCGTCGCCGCCGGCACCGGCCCGAACCGCCGCGCCCAGCCCAGCACCGCCACCCCGAGCACCGTCGCGGTGGCGACCTGCACACCAAGCCAGAGCACGCTCCACAGGCCACCGTCGAGCCGGTGGCCCAGCCAGAGCAGCCCGTACCCGGCCACCAGCACCGCGCCGCCGAGTGCCCGCATGGTGTAGACGAACCAGAACCGCTTGAGGCGCAGGCCGAGCGACGCAGCCGCGTTGAACACGGTGAGCGCGCAGCCCGCACCGATGCCGACCGGGTGGCTGCCCAGCCCGGCCAGCGTGGTCAGCAGCGCCGCGGCCAGCGCGGTCAGGCCGAGCGAGACGGTGAGGATGCCGGCGATCCACAGACGACCGCGCGACATGATCCAGCCGGCCGGACGGGACAGCAGGAACGTGTCCACTGACAGGCCGCCGAGTGCCGCGCCCACAGTGGCGCTCACCATGTTCGCCGCGAGTTCACCGCGTTCCGCAGCCGGCAACGTGACCGACACCAGCGCGGCGAGCCCGGTCAGGCCCAGGGCGGCCAGATAGAGACGCTCGGGGGAGACGATCCGCCGGACCCGGCCTAACACCCGGCGCCCAGGCGCCGGCGCCGGCCGCGAGCCGGCCACGCGGAATCCACTCGTCTTCCCCCAAGATGCGCGGATGTGTGCGGGCCTGTTCTACCCGACATGAGCGCCGTTGCGCAATGGACCCGGCGGGCGGGTACGCCCGCATCGGCCCGCCGCCGGTAGGGTGACGCGTCGTGGACCTCGCCCACTTCCGCGACACGATCGGCAGGCGGTGGCCGATCGTGCTGGCGCTGACACTGCTGTGCGGCGCGTTCACCGGGGTCCTCGCCGAACGGCGGCCGCCGGTCTACCGGGCCGAGACCCAGATGGTCGTCACGTTCGCCGCCGAGAAGTCGGCCGCGCCCCAGCCCCGCCCGCCGGCCGACGAGGCGGGCCGGTTGATGCAGCGGCGGGTCAAGACGTACGCCACCATGATGAACACGCCCCGGCTGACCCGCCCGGTGATCGACTCGCTCGGACTGCCGTACACCACCGACGACCTGGCCGGGCGCGTCGTCGCCTCGTCCACAGTGAACTCGCTGGCGATCGACGTGACGGTCACCGACCGGTCCGCCGGCACCGCCGCCGCGATCGCCGCCGCGCTCGCCGCCGAACTGCAACGGATCGCCGAGCGCGACCTGCCGCCCGCCGGGCTCGGGCTCAAGGCCCACGTCGCAGTGGTCCGGGCGGCCGCGCCGCCGCCGCGTTCCGAGCCGGTGCGGTGGCAGTCGTACGCCCTCGGCGGTGCGCTCGGCGGCCTGGCGCTCGGGGTCGGCATCGCGCTGGTGCTCGGCTACCGCCGGGCCGGCACTCCGGTGAGCGCGGACGTGCGGGCGCTCTGGACGACGACGGTGCGCCGTCCGGCCGGGGTGCCGGGTCAGACCGACGGCCGGGTCGCCGACGCTTCGGTGAAGGAGCGGCAGGCGTCGTAGCCGGGCAGCAGACCCGCGGCGCGCGCCTCGGCCAGCCGTGGCGCTGCCGCGTCCCGCTCGGACAGCAGCGGCGTCGCCGCCGGCCAGTCGATCCCGAGGTCCGGATCCAGCGGGTGCACCGTGTGCTCGGCCGCCGGGTTGTACGTGGCGGAGCAGAGGTAGCTGAGCGTCGCGTCGTCGGTGAGCGCGCAGAACCCGTGCCCCAGCCCTTCGGCCAGGTAGACGGCCCGCCGGTCGGTGTCGTCGAGGCGTACCGCCTCCCACCGGCCGTACGTCGGCGAGCCGGCCCGCACGTCCACCACCACGTCCAGCACCGCCCCGCGTACGCAGGTGACGTACTTGGCCTGGCCGGGCGGTACGTCGGCGAAGTGGATGCCGCGCACCACGCCCCGCGCCGAGACGGACAGGTTGGCCTGCGCCAGCCGCAGCGGACGGCCGACCGCTTCGGCGAGCCGGTCGAAGCGGTACCACTCCAGGAACAGGCCCCGCGCGTCGCCGTGCCGGCGCGGGGTCACCTCCCAGGCGCCCTCGATGCTCAGCGGACGGATCTTCACGACGCGCTCCCCGAACCGGACCGCTCGGCCAGCAGGCCCAGCAGGTATTCACCGTAACCGCTGCGCGTCAGCGGATGGGCCAGCATCCGCAGCCGCTCGTCGTCGATCAGCCCGGACCGCCAGGCGACCTCCTCGACACAGCCGATCTTCATGCCCTGGCGCTCCTCGATCACCCGGACGAACTCGGCGGCCTGCATCATCGACGTGAACGTGCCGGTGTCCAGCCAGGCGGTGCCCCGGTCGAGGACCGTCACCGTCAGTTCGCCCCACGCCCGGTACGTCTCGTTGATCGCGGTGATCTCCAGCTCGCCCCGGGCGCTCGGCGTCAGCTTGCGGGCGATGTCGACCACCCGGTTGTCGTAGAAGTAGAGGCCCGGCACCGCGTACCGGGACCGGGGACGGGCCGGCTTCTCCTCGATCGACAGCACCCGGCCGGCGTCGTCGAACTCGACCACGCCGTAGTCCTGCGGGTTGGCGACCGGGTACGCGAAGACCCGCCCACCGGCCGGTTCGCCGTGCTGCGCGAGCTGCCGTCCGAGCCCGACACCGTGGAAGATGTTGTCGCCGAGGATCAGCGCCACCGCCTCCTCGCCGACGAAGTCGGCGCCGAGCAGGAACGCCTGCGCGATGCCCTCCGGGCGGGGCTGCTCGGCGTACGTCAGGCGCAGGCCCCACTGGCTGCCGTCGCCGAGCAGCCGCTCGAACTGGGTGCGGTCCTCCGGTGTGGTCACCACCAGGATCTCCCGCACGCCGGCCATCACCAGAGTGGAGAGCGGGTAGTAGACCATCGGCTTGTCGAACACCGGCATCAGTTGCTTCGAGACGGCCCGGGTGATCGGCCAGAGCCGGGATCCGGTGCCACCGGCGAGAAGGATTCCGCGCACCCGCGGAGACTACCCGCGGTGCCGCCGCCCCCGTGGCCCGTCGACGTCCCGCCCGGGCTGCCGGTACAGCGTAGACTCCACCATCCGTGAGGATCCTCGTCACCGGCGGCGCCGGCTTCATCGGGTCGGAGTACGTGCGGATGCTGCTGGGCGTGCCCGGCGGCGACGCGGCCGGGGTACCGGTCGAGGACCCGGCCGCGCTGACCGTGCTGGACAAGCTCACCTACTCCGGCAACCTGGCGAACCTGGCACCGGTACGCGACGACCCCCGGCTGCGCTTCGTCCGCGGCGACATCTGCGATCCGGCGCTGGTCGACGAGGTGGTGCCGGGCCACGACGTGATCGTCCACTTCGCCGCCGAGTCGCACGTGGACCGTTCGATAACCGGCGCGGCCCCGTTCGTCACCACGAACGTGCTCGGCACCCAGACGCTGCTGGACGCCGCGCTGCGGCACGGCATCAGCCGGTTCGTGCACGTCTCGACCGACGAGGTGTACGGCTCGATCGACTCCGGCTCGTGGACGGAGGACTGGCCGCTGGCGCCGAACTCGCCGTACTCGGCGTCGAAGGCCGGGTCTGACCTGCTGGCGTTGTCCTACCACCGCACCCACGGCCTGGACGTCGTGGTGACCCGCTGCTCCAACAACTACGGGCCGTACCAGTTCCCGGAGAAGGTCGTCCCGCTGTTCGTGACCAACCTGCTCGACGGCGGCACCGTCCCGCTCTACGGCGACGGCGGCAACGTCCGGGACTGGCTGCACGTGCACGACCACTGCCGGGGCGTGGCGATGGTGCAGGAGAAGGGTCGGGCCGGCGAGGTCTACCACATCGGCGGCGGCACCGAGCTGACCAACCGGCAGCTCACCGAGCGGCTCCTGGCGGCGTGCGGCGCGGGCTGGGACCGGGTCGTGCCGGTCACCGACCGCAAGGGCCACGACCGCCGCTACTCGCTGGACATCGGCAAGATCAGTAGCGAGCTGGGGTACGCCCCGAGCATCGACCTCGACCGGGGCCTGGCCGAGACGGTCCGCTGGTACCGGGACAACCGGGCCTGGTGGGAGCCGTTGAAGACGGCCGGCCCCGAATGACCCGGATCCTGGTCACCGGCGCGGGCGGGATGCTCGGGCGGGACCTGCTCGCCGTGCTGCGGACCCGGCCGGACCTGTCCGTCACCGCCGCCGGCCGCGCCGACCTCGACGTCACCGACGCGCACGCGGTCCGGGACGCGGTGGGCGGCCACGACGTGGTGCTCAACGCCGCCGCGTGGACCGACGTGGACGGAGCCGAGACCCGCGAGCGGGACGCCACAGCCGTGAACGGCGACGCGGTCGCCGCGCTGGCCCACGCCTGTGCCGGGTCCGGCGCGCGCCTCGTGCACGTCTCCACCGACTACGTGTTCGCAGGCGACGCCACCGAGCCGTACCCGGAGGACGCCCCGACCGGCCCGGTGAACGCGTACGGGCGCAGCAAGCTCGCCGGGGAGCGGGCGGTGGCCCGGCTGCTGCCGGAGACCGGGTACGTGGTGCGTACCGCCTGGCTCTACGCCACCCACGGGCACAACTTCGTCACCACCATGCTGCGGCTGGCAGCCGAACGCGACCGGCTCGACGTGGTGGACGACCAGCGCGGCCAGCCCACCTGGTCGTACCGGTTCGCGGAGCGTCTCGTGGCGCTCGCCGACGCGGCGCTCGCCGGCGACGCGGCACCCGGGACGTACCACGGCACCGCCGCCGGCGAGACCACCTGGTACGGCCTGGCCCGCGCCGTCTTCGCCCTGCGTGGTCTCGACCCGGACCGGGTCCGGCCGACCACGAGCGACCGCTTCCCGCGCCCTGCACCGCGCCCCCGGTACGGCGTGCTGGCGCACGGCCGCTGGGCGGCGGCGAAGCTGCCGCCGCCGGGCCACTGGCGGGCGGACCTGGCGCAGGCGCTGACCGGCGACCGCGGCTAGCGGCCGCCGCCCCGGAAGACCTCGGTGACGGTACGCAGCACGATCTTGATGTCGAGCCAGAGCGACCAGTTCTCGACGTAGTAGTTGTCGAACCGCGCCCGGTCCGAGATCGGCGTGTCCCCGCGCAGCCCACTGACCTGAGCGAGCCCGGTGAGTCCGACCGGTACGCGGTGCCGCATCGCGTACCTCGGGTATTCCATGGAGAACTTCTCCACGAAGTACGGCCGCTCCGGCCGGGGCCCCACCACGCTCATCTCGCCGCGCAGGATGTTCCACAGCTGCGGCAGCTCGTCCAGCGAGGTCCGCCGCATGAACCGCCCGATCGGGCCGACCCGCTCGTCGTGCGCGATCGACCAGGTGGTCTGCGACTCGAGCTCGTCGGCCGGGCGCATCGACCGGAACTTGATCACGTGGAACGGCTTGCCGTACCGGCCGATGCGCTCCTGACGGAAGAACACGCCCCGGCCGCCGTCGAGGAACGTGGCGACGACGCAGAGCAGCAGCAGCGGGCTCAGGACCAGCAGGGCGGTCACCGCGAACACCACGTCGGAGGCGCGCTTGAGCCGCCACCGGGGACCGGTGAGCGTGGTGTCGCCGATCTTGACGATCGGGATGGCGCCGATGTGGTCCGGGTAGCCGCCCTGCGACCGCGACCCCCACAGGCGCGGCACCGCCCACAGGTCACAGCGCGAACTGGCCGGACGCAGCAGCGACTCCATCAGGTCGGCCTCGGAGCAGTCCGGGTCCGCGATGACCAGGACCTCGCACTCCAGCATCTCGGCGAGCTTCTCCAGGTCGTCGATCGTGCCGATGAGCGGCAACGCGCCGATCCGCGGCCGCGACGGGGCGTCGACAGCGCCGACGAACCGCAGCCCGTACTGCGGGTAGCGCCGCAGCAGCCGGGCCAGCTCGCCGCCGATCGGCCCGCCGCCGATGACTATGGCGTTGTGCTCCACCCACCGGCGCTTGCGGGCCAGCAGGATGAGCCGGCTGTTCAGCGCCCGCCCGACGATCACCAGGCCGGCGGAGAGCGCGACGCCGCGCATGAACCCGCTGACGTACGGCACCGAGTCGTGCCGCAGCGCCGCGATGATCGCTCCCACCGCGCCGGAGGCCAGTAACCGGCCGCCGAGGCTCGGCAGTTCGTCCAGGATGCTGATGTGCCGGCGCGGCCGGTAGAGCCCGCCCGCGGCGAACAGGCCCACGGTGAGCGCGGCGTTGAACAACGTGCCACGCCAGTAGTTCTGGGTCAGCAGCAGCGGCGTGAGCAGCGCCGCGACGTCGATGGGCGCGGTCACCATCCAGGCCCGCAACCATCGGGTACGCGTCGATGCCCGCGACCCCGCGTACGGCAGCACCGTGGTCGTGTCCATGCCGCTGTCCATCGGCCTGTTCATGGCCACACCGGACGGCGGCGCAGACGGATGCTCGAACGCCGGCAGGCGTGGCATGGTCGATCCTCCCCCGTGACGCCGCCGGCCCGGATACAGAGACCGACGGCGATCGCAGGATACGAGCGACCCCGCCCCGCCGCCAGCACCGGCATGGCAGATCGACGTCCTACTTTCCGCTGATGGCGAGGATCTCGGGGACCGAGTCGCGGCGCACCGCGTCGAACAGCGTCTTCGAGCGCGCCGGATCGGGGAACACGACGCTCTCGCTGCCGACCCGGCCGGTGCCCTTGACCGGGCAGGTGAAGAACGTGAGGTTGCCGCCGCGCAGGCCCCGCATCTCCATCGCCAGATCCACCAGCGACAGTGACTTGTCGACGGCAACCGAGTCGGACGTGGCACGGACGAACGAGTTGAGCTTGGCCGGGTTGGTCATCACACCGCCCGAGGCGGCCTTGTCCAGAATCGCCTTGATCACCTGCTGCTGGTGCCGGATCCGCGCGAAGTCGCCGTCCGGGAAGGCGTGCCGCTCCCGCGCGTAGTCCAGCGCGGCGGCCCCGTCCATCGTCTGCCGGCCCTTCTCGAAGGTCCGCGTGCCGATCAGCGAGTACTTCGTGGTGAAGCCCTTCTCCACGTCGATCTCGACACCGCCGAGCGCGTCGATGATCTCCTTGAAGCCGGCGAAGTCGACCATCGCCACGTTGTCCACCCGTACGCCGCTGAACTTCTCCACCGTCTGCACCATCAGCGGCACACCGCCCCAGGCGTACGCGGCATTGATCTTCGCGTCGCGACCGCCGCGGCCCTCCTTCGACTTCGGGACGGCCGTCCAGGTGTCGCGGGGGATCGAGATGAGCTGGGCGCTCGACCGGTCCTTCGGCAGGTGGGCCAGGATGATCGTGTCGCTGCGCGAGCCGCCGGTGCTCTCCGGGTCGCGGGAGTCACTGCCCAGGATCATGATGTTCATGGCGCCCTTGGCCTCGACCTGCGGGCGCGACTCCTCGGGCACGCCCTCGAAGGCGTCGACCCGCTCGATCGACTTGTCGACCGAGCGGTAGTAGAGGCCGCCGGCCAGGGCGGTGCCGCCGCTCAGCAGCACCACCACGAGCAGCACGATCAGGGCGATCCGCCGGCCCCGGCGGCGCCGGGGCCGCTCCTCCTCCGCGGGCCCGCCCGGCTCCACATCGGAGCCCTGCGCGCGCGGGTCGGAATCGGTGAGCTGGTGGCGATCTGACATGCCGCGATGCTACTGAGTCACGTCGTACCGTGTGGACCCGCGCCCGGACGGTGACGCCCCCGGCGGCGCGCGGCCACCGGAGCGAGGTGGCCGGTTCCGGGCCTTGCCGCCGGGTGGCCGCCGGATCGATGATGGTGAGGAATGCCACATCGACCGAGGAGTCGAGATGCAGGTTATCCACCAACCGCGGGTGGCGTGGGACGCCGCCCGGGTCATCGGCGGGGCGATCCACGACGAGCACCTGTTCGGCTGGCTGCGCGGCGAACTCGGCGCCCTGATGGGCCCCGCCGCGGCGGTGGCCCTGGACGAGACCCGTGACCGGGTCCGCTGGGCCGGCGACGCCCGGCTGCCGGTCGAGACCGGCGTCTGGCGGGTCCGTCTGGAGGACTCGCTGCGGCAGGACCCCGACCTCGCCGGCGGGCTGGCCGGTGTCGTCTCCACCGCCCGTACGCTGCGCCCGGTTTAGCTTTCGCTTAGCTCGCTTGTCCGGCGGCACGTCGGTCCGGCAGCATCGACCGGCGTGACCGACGGCACCGCACCCCACCCGCCGACAGCCGGCGACCCGCCCGGACCCGCCGCCCCGGACGGTCGTCGCCGCGCCGCCACGCGCCGTCGCCGCCTGGCCGCCGCCGGTCTGGTCACAGTCGCCGCCGCGGTCGCGGTGACCCTCGCGGTACGCGGAGGCGCCGCCCCCGCCTGCGCCGCCCCGCCCGTCGGCGGCGCGACGCACAGCGGCAAGGCCACCTTCTACGACTCCGAGGGCGCCGGCGGCAACTGCTCCCGGCCCGCCGCGCCCGCCGACCGGATGTACGTCGCGCTCGGCCCGAGCGAGTACGCCTCCGGCGCCTCCTGCGGCGGCTTCCTCGACGTCACCGGTCCACGCGGCACCGTCCGGGTGCTGGTGATGGACCAGTGCCCGGAGTGCGCGCCCGGTCACCTCGACCTCTCCGCCGAGGCGTTCGCCCGGATCGCCGACCCGGTACAGGGGGTGGTGAAGGTCAGCTACCGCGCGGTGGTGAACCCGAGGCTGTCCGGCCCGCTCACCTTCCGCATGAAGGAGGGCTCGTCGCAGTGGTGGTTCGCCGTCCTGGTCGGTGACCACGGCAACCCGTTGCGCTCGGTCGAGGTGCGGCAGAACGGTTCGTGGCGGGCGGCGCAGCGGCAGGACTACAACTACTGGCTGATCGCGTCCGGGGCCGGTCCCGGCCCGTACGAGATCCGGGTCACCGACGTGTACGGCCACCGCGCGACAGCAACTGGTATCCGGATGCTCCCCGGCCAGGTGCAGCGCAGCAAGACGCGCATGTACGGCGCCGATCCCGCCACCCCCAGACCCACCCCGAAGAAGCCGACCCCCACACCCAGGACCCCCACCCCCAGCCCTCCGACCTCCCTCACGACGTCGCCCACCCCCGACGCCCCCACCTCAGCCGCAACGGAACCCCTGGTGCAGGCAGCCGCCGCCCCTCCCACCCAGGCGCCCTGCTCCTGACCCGCCCAGGGCTCCTGCCGAGCCCTCAACTCGCCGATCTTGCACTCGCGGCCCTCGACCTGCCCTGGATGCGGCTTTTGCGGGGGCGGAAAGTGCAAGATCGACGGGGCAGGGCAGGGCGGGGCGGGGGCGGGTCAGGGGGCGGTGGGGAGGTCGAGCCACATGAGGATCTCGTCACGGGCGTCGGTGGGGGACAGGCGCAGCGCGGCAGGGAGGCGGCCGATCTCGCGGTAGCCGAGGCGCTTGTAGAAGCCGTCCAGGCCCAGGCCGTCGCGGACCGTCACGTGCAGCGCCGCCAGGCCGAGCCCTCGGGCGATCCGTTCGGCCTCGCGCATCAGCGCCGCGCCGTGGCCGCGTCCCTGCGTGTCCGGGTGCACCATGACGCGCTTGAGCACCCGCCAGTGCGTCTTGAGGTGGAACCGGTTGTCGGCGATGACCAGCACCGCGACCAGCTTCTCGCCCTCGTAGCCGGCGAGCAGCCGGTCCGGCCCGTCCGCCACCTCGTCGAGCGTGGAGGTGGCGAGCGGGCGTACCTCGTCCGCGGTCACCGGGGCGACGAAGCCGACGGCGCCGCCGGCGTTCGTCACGTCCACCCAGAGCGCGATGATCTGTTCGCGCAGCTCGGGGGTCAGGTCGGGGTCGAGTACGAAACGCAGGTCCACGACGCCATCCTGCGCGTGGCGACGCGGCCCGGACCCGCGTTCGTGATGCGGGTGACACCGCTGATGGTGCGGGAGGGGGGTTTCGAACCCCCACGTCCTCTCGGACACAGGCTCCTAAGGCCTGCGCGTCTGCCGTTCCGCCACTCCCGCCGACCCGCTGAGTTTAGAGTGTCGCGCCGGAGCCGTGTGTACTCCGGGCCGCGACCGGGGCGTGCCGCGCGACGACCTCAGTCGAGGCCGAGGTCGCGGCGCAGCTTGGCGACGTGGCCGGTGGCCCGCACGTTGTAGAACGCCTGCTCGATCTTGCCGTCCTCGTCCACCACGAACGTCGAGCGGATCACGCCGGTGACCGTGCGGCCGTACATCTGCTTCTCGCCGAACGCGCCGTACGCGGTCAGCACCGCCTTGTCCTCGTCGGAGACCAGCGGGAACGTGATGGCATCCCGGTCGCGGAACTTGGCGAGTTTCGCGGGCTTGTCCGGCGAGATGCCCACCACCTCATAGCCGGCGGCCTGGAGGGAGGCGAGCGAGTCCCGGAAGTCACACGCCTGCTTCGTGCAGCCGGGCGTCATGGCGGCCGGGTACGCGTACAGGATGACCTTGCGGCCGCGCAGGCCGGCCAGGGACAGCGTGCCGCCGTCGTCGGTGGGGAGGGTGAACTCGGGGGCGGGGTCGCCGGGCTTGAGGCGGTCGGTCATGGCGGTGACGATACCGCCGGGCCGGTACGGTCGGCGGACGGCGACGCGCGGGCGTGGTGACGGCCATCATGAGGTTGTTGCCAGATATTGGCAACAGTGCCTTCCTGGAAATACGCTGAGCCCGTGGACACCCTGGCGATGCACATCTCCAACGGGATCATCAACGGTCCGGTCGCCGCGATCTTCGCGGCTCTCGCCCTCGCCGCGCTCGCGTTCTGCGTGATGCGGGGCCGCGCCGACCTCGACGACCGGCTGGCCCCGATGGCCGGGCTGGTGGCGGCGTTCATCTTCGCCGTGCAGATGCTCAACTTCCCGATCTTCACCGCCGGGGTCAGCGGTCACCTGCTCGGCGGCGCGCTGGCCGCGCTGCTCGTCGGCCCGTGGGTCGGCGCGCTCTGCGTCGCCGTGGTGCTCATCGTGCAGGCGCTGGTCTTCGGTGACGGCGGTGTGGCGATGCTCGGCCTCAACATCACCAACATGGCGCTGCTCGGCACCGCCGCCGCGTACCTGCTGATCGCGCTCCTGCTGCGCGTACTGCCGCGTACCCCGGCCGGCCTGGCGGTCACCGCGTTCGTCTCCGCGCTGGTCAGCGTGGTGGTCGCGTCCCAGGGCTTCGTCCTCCAGTACTGGCTGGGCGGCACCACCGACCTCGGCGGCAACCTCACCGGCCTGGCCGGCACCATGGCCTTCGCCCACCTGCTCATCGGCATCGGCGAGGGCCTGATCACCGCGACCACGGTGGTCACCGTCGCGAAGGTCCGGCCCGACCTGGTGTACGCGCTGCGCGCCCTCAAGCCGGTCACGCCGGCTCCCGCCGTCCCGGTCGCCGGAGGTGCCCGATGAGCAAGCGTCACTGGCCGTTCGTGCTCGGCGGCCTGCTGGTGGCTCTGCTGCTGGCGGGCGTGGTCAGCAACTACGCCTCCTCGCACCCGGACGGCCTCGACTCGTCGCTGCTCAAGGGCTGCACTGTGAACGCCGACGACGAGATCACCGGCGGCAGCTGCCCGGCCCAGCAGGCCAAGGACCACGAGCTGGCGGACAGCCCGCTCGCCGACTACGGCGTACGCGGGATCGGCAACGACTTCCTGTCCACCGGCCTGTCCGGCGTCCTCGGTGTGCTGCTCACCTTCGCGCTCGGCGGCGGCCTGTTCTGGCTGGCCCGCCGCCGCGGCCCCGCCACGCCCGCCGCGCCCGCCGGCCCCGCCGCGCCTGACACGACCACTGCGAGCGCCGACCCGGCGGACGACGCCGCGACCCCGTCCACCGGCACCCGCTGACCATGGGCGCCGGGCACGCGCACGTCCTCTACCGCGAGTCCGGCTCGCCGGTGCACCGCCTCCCGCCGGAGGTGAAGATCGCCGCGATGGTGCTGTTCACAGTCGCGGTGGTGGCGACGCCCCGGGAGGCGTACTGGGCCTTCGGCGGCTACGCGCTCCTGGTCGCCGTGGTGGCCGCGCTGGCCCGGGTCGGCCCGCGCTGGCTGCTCAGCCGGGCGCTGATCGAGCTGCCGTTCGTGCTGTTCGCGTTCGCCCTGCCGTTCCTCGGGGCGGGGGAACGGGTCGAGGTGGCAGGGCTCGCCCTGTCCGTGGACGGGCTGCACGGCGCGTTCAACATCCTGGCGAAGGGCACGCTCGGCGTACTCGCGTCGCTCCTGCTGGCGGCGACCACGACGACACGTGACCTGCTGCTCGGCCTGGACCGGCTGCGGTGCCCGCAGATCCTCACCCAGATCGCCACGTTCATGCTGCGCTACCTGGAGGTGCTCGTCGGCGAGGCCCGCCGGATGCGGGTGGCGCGGGTGTCGCGCGGCGACGACCCGCGGTTCCTGTGGCAGTTGCGCGGCTTCGCGGCCGGCGTCGGCGCGCTGTTCCTACGCGCGTTCGAGCGCGGCGAGCGGGTCTACCTGGCGATGCTCTCGCGCGGCTACACCGGCCGGATGCCGGCGGTGTGGCAGGGGGCCGGCGCGGCCACCGCCGGCCAGTGGGTGGCCGCCGCGACGGTGCCGGCGATCGCGGCCACCATCGCCGCCGTCGCGCTCGTCCTGCAATGATCGGGTACGTGCAGCAGCCGCCCTCCCTCGACGTCAACGGCGTCCGGTACGCGTACCCGGACGGTCACGTCGCCCTGCACGGCGTGGACCTGACCGTGCCGCGCGGCGAGCGGGTGGCGCTGCTCGGGCCCAACGGCGCCGGCAAGACCACGCTCGTGCTGCACCTCAACGGCATCCTCACCCCGACCGAGGGCACGGTGACCGTCGGCGGCCTCACCGTCACCCGTGACCGGGACACGCTGGCCGAGGTACGCCGCCGCGTCGGCATCGTCTTCCAGGACCCGGACGACCAGCTGTTCCTGCCCACAGTCGCCGAGGACGTGGCGTTCGGCCCGGCCAACCTGGGCCTGCGCGGGGCGGAGCTGGCCGCCCGGGTCGACGAGGCGCTCACCGCGGTCGGCATGAGCGAGCATCGGGACCGCGCGCCGCACCACCTGTCGTTCGGGCAGCGGCGCCGGGTGGCGGTGGCGACGGTGCTGGCCATGCGCCCGGAGATCCTGGTGCTGGACGAGCCGTCGTCGAACCTCGACCCGGCCGCCCGGCGGGAACTGGCGGAGATCCTGCGCGCCCTGCCGGTGACGCTGCTCATGGTCACCCACGACCTGCCGTACGCGGCCGAGCTGTGCCCCCGCTCGGTGATCCTGGACGGTGGCCGCATCGTCGCCGACGCTCCCACCGCGGACCTCCTGTCCGACGAGGCACTGCTGACCGCCCACCGCTTGGAGCTCCCCTACGGCTTCGCCCCCCGCCCGACCTGACCCGGCCCTCGTCCCTCCCGCCCTCCTCCGCCCTCCGCCTTCCGCGTCGATCTTGCACTTTCCGTCCGCGCATTCCGGGGCAAAAGCCGCACGCGCGGGGCGGCAACTGCAAGATCACGCCGCCCAGGGGTGAGTGCGGCGGGAGTGGAACGTGATGGGTGTGTCGGGGGCGTTTTGACACCCGTGGTGTTCCACTCGGGCGTGCCCGGCGCTCGCAGCGCTCGGTGATCTTGCCGTTGCGGCCCCGGAAATGTCGTGAACGCCGTGGATGCCGGGGCGGAAGGTGCGAGATCGCGGTGTTTGGGGGTGGGTGGGCGGAGGTTCCTCGTTCGGCTGGCTGCTGTGGCGAGCGCCTCCCGTTACGCGAGATTGGCGTTCCGCGTGGTGGGAGCCATGGAGATCTTGGTAGGAAAGGGCCCTTATGAGGGCCGTTTGGTACCAAGATCTCGCCGAGGGCGGGGCGGGGCGGGGCGGGGGTCAGGGCACGGGGGTTGGGTGGGGGGTGGGGCGGGCTGCTCTTGCTGCGGTGCGCAGGCGCAGCAGGCCCGCCGCCACCGCGCCGGCGCCTGTCGCCAGGCCGACCACCACGAGCACCCGGACCAGCACGGCCGGGCCGGCGGCCGGGGGGATCGCGCGGGACAGCGCGGCCAGGTTCGTCGCCCCGGCGAACAGCGTGAGGCAGGCGCCGGCGAGCGCCAGCACGAAGTCGGCGGCCGGGCGGCGGGCCAGCGCGTACCCGCCCGCGGCGAGCGCGCCGAGCCCGGTGAGCAGCGTCCACACCTGGCCGGTGACCAGTTCGGCGAGCGTTCCGCCGACGCCGGGGGTGCCGGTGTCCAGCGCGCGGGCGACGGTGAGCGCCACCGTGGCGGCGCCGCCCAGGGCGAGCAGGGCGCCGACCGCGCGCAGCGCCCGCACTCCGGCGGCGGTGCCACCAGGCGCCAGCCCGGCCGCGCCGATCAGCAGGAAGCCCAGCGTGGCGGCAACCCACCAGGGGTACGGGTCGGGCGGCGGCACCCAGTCCAGCGTGCCGCGTACGGCTCCGGTGGTGTCACCGGCGCGCAGCGGCACCGCCCAGTCGCGTACCCGGTGCTCCCGGTCCGGGTCGGCGGCGACGGCGGCCGGCGGAGCCTCCTCCCGCCACAGCGTGCGCTGGTCGTGCCAGCGGGCGGTGGGGCCGTCGTCGATCCGCCGCCAGTCGGGCGAGGCGGCCGGGTTCGCCTCGGCCGGCAGCCGGGTCTCCCCGGCCAGCGTCCGGTTCAGGTACGAGGCGGGGGAGCGGGTGTTCTCGTACACGCCGCCCGGGCCGATGCGCAGGTACGGCTCACCGGAGTAGCCGAGCACTGTGACCTCGGCGCCGGTGTCGTTCGTCAGCTCCAGCCGCGCGCCGGCCTCCACCATGCGCGCGGTGAGTCCGGGCCGGTCGGGGTCGACGCCGCTGATCGTGGCGCGGTAGTCGGTGCCGTCGGGCGCTTCCGCGCCGTGCGCGGCGGCCGGCGCGGCGAGCGTGAGCAGTGCGGTGGCCGCGACGGCGAGCACCAGCGCGGCCCGGCGCAGGGGTGCGATCACTTGCCGGCCGCCTCCACCGCCGACTTGATCCCCTCGGGGCTGCGGTCCTGGAGCTCACTGCCGTTGACCTTGATGGTCGGGGTGCTGGTCACGCCGGACTTGCTCGCCTCGTCGGTGACGTGCTCGGTCCACGACCGGTACGTGCCGTCGGAGACGCAGGAGGCGAACTCGTCCCGGTTCAGCCCGACGCCCGCGCCGATGTCGACGAGTTCGTCGTTGCTGAGCCCGGCGCCGCCCTCCGGCGGCTGCTTGGCGAAGAGCTGGTCGGTGAACTCGCGGAACTTGCCGCCCTGCGCGGCGCAGCCGGAGGCGGCCGAGGAGCGGGTCGAGTATTCCGTGGTGGAGAAGCGGTTGAGGAACGCCACCGGGTGGAACACCAGCTTGGCCTTGCCCTCGCTGACGAGCTGGTTGAGCGTCTCGCCGTTGATCTGCTGGAACTGCTTGCAGGCCGGGCAGAGGTAGTCCTCGTACAGGTCGATGGTGACCGGCCCGGTGCCGAGCACGATGCCGGTGCCGGTGTCGTTGGCCCCGGGCGGGGCGGTGAACTCGTCGGACTTCTGGCTGGAGTACACCGCCCAGCCGATGCCGCCGGCGATGACGAGCACCAGCACCGCGGCGATCGAGGTCCAGAGCGTCCGCTTGCGCCGCTTCTCCCGGGCGATCTGCTCGCGTACGACCCGGGCCGCGTCCTTGCGCCCCTTGCGACTACTCATCGGTGTCCTCCACGGTGTCGTCGCCCGCCAGCCACCCGTCCACGGAGAACGGGGTGCGGGGCCAGATCAGCAGGAACCCGGCGAGTACCAGGAACCCGAGGTCCCGGAGGATCTCCGGGAGGTAGCTGGGCGTCTGGCCGGCGGCGAGCTGCCCGCCGCTGCCGAAACACCCGCAGTCGATGGCCAGGCCACGGGCCCAGGCCGAGGCGATGCCGGCGATGAAGACCACGAGCAGTGCCGCTGACACGCCGGCGCTGATCCGGGTGGCGAGCCCGGCGAGCAGCAGGACGCCCAGGGCCAGCTCGACGAACGGCAGCGCCGCGCCGATCACAGTGGCCACGTCGTACGGCATCACCTGGTACGCGTTCACGGCCCGGCCCGAGGCGGCCAGGTCACCGACCTTGGTGCCGCCGGCGATCAGCCACACGGCTGCCAGTCCGAGGCGGGCCGCGACGCCGAGCCAGGGCCGCAGGGTCGGCCAGCGGCCGGCCCGGGAGGGGGAGGGGGTCACAGTCATTCGTCGTCCGAGCGCCACGAAAGGTTCCCGCTATCCGGCCAGTGTGTCGCCGACGGCGTCGACCAGTTCGTCGCGGGCGCGGGCGACCCGGGAGCGGATGGTGCCCACCGGCACCCCCTCCACGTCGGCGGCCTCGGCGTACGACAGGCCGAGCAGCTGGGTGAGCACGAACGCGGAGCGCCGCTCGGCTGGTAGCCGGCGGACCAGGTCGGTGGCGCCGAGCTGGCCGGCCGGGTCCGGGTAGGGGCGGTCGGTGGCGGCCTGGGCGGCGAGCCGCGCGTCGAGCCGGCGGCGGCGCACGACTGTGCGCAGGTGGTCGGCGCAGGCCCGCCGGGCGATGCCGAGCAGCCAGGTACGCACGCTGGAGCGCCCCTCGAAGCCGGACAGCGCCCGGAACGCCCGCAGGTACGTCTCCTGGGTCAGGTCGTCCGCGCTGTCCGGGTCGACGAGCGCGGCGGCGAAGCGCCACACCTCGGCCTGGGTGGCCCGGACGAAGGCTGCCTGCGCGTCGCGGTTCCCGTCGCGGGCGGCCAGCGCCCAGCCGGTGGCCGCGTCCCGGGCAGCGTCGGGCGCCGACTCGGGGCGGTCGGCGGCGGTGTCGCGCGGGCCGGGGATCACGTCACCCGAGGTTACGCGGCGTACCTGGAGGGGACAGGGTCCTTCGACCCATTCCGTGGTCCCGCACACGCCGGGAACTTTTTCCGCCGGCCGTCCGACTACCCTCCCATGACCTCCGAGCAGGCCCGGCGTGGCGCGCGCCGCCGCACCGGGTGGGCGCTCGGTCACGCCTGCCGGAGACCGGCTCGCCGGACCCGCCCCGGTTCGGGAACCATTGCGGTCATGACTGCTGCCGTACGCCGCCCGTCCCGGGTCGTCGCCGCCCGCTCCGGGGCCGTCGCCGGGCTGCTGCTCCTGCTGGTCGCCCTGCTGCTCACACCGGCCACCCCGGCCGCCGCCCACGCGGTGCTGGTGAGCAGCAGCCCGGCCGCCTCCGCCGTGGTGCCCGAGGCGCCCGCGCAGGTGGTGATCACGTTCAGTGAGGGCGTCCGCAAGGTGCCCGGGAAGGTGCGGGTGATCGCCCCCGACGGCTCGCGGGCCGACCGGGGCGAGCCGACGTTCCAGGGCGCCGAGGTCACCATCCCGGTGGACCCGTCCGGCGGGCGCGGCACCTACCTGGTCAGCTACCGGGTCATCTCGGCCGACAGCCACCCGGTCTCCGGCGCCTTCACCTACTCCGTCGGCGCGCCGTCGGAGCCGCCCACCGACAGCGGCTCGGACAACCGGGCGAACCCGGTCACCGAGAACGCGGTGAAGGTGGCGAAGTACGCCGGCTACACCGGCTTGCTGCTGCTCGTCGGCCCGGCGCTGGTGCTCGCCGCGCTCTGGCCGCGCCGGCTGTCCCGCCGGGGACCGGCACGGCTGGCCTGGACCGGGCTGGGCCTGCTGGCGGTGGCCACGGTGGCCGAGGTGTGGCTCCAGGTGCCGTACGTCAACGGCGGCGGCCTGTTCGACGTGACCGGTTCCGGCCTGGGTGACGTGCTGGGCAGCGCCTACGGCACCACGCACCTGGTCCGGCTGGGTCTGCTCGCCGCGGCGGCGTTCCTGCTCCGGCCGCTGTTCGCCGGTCCGATCGGCCGTACCGACGGGATCATCCTGGCGGTCCTCGGCGGGGCGGCGCTGTTCACCTGGCCGCTGGCCGGGCACGCGGCGGCCTCGCCCGCGCCCGCGGTGTCGGTGGTCGTGGACGCGGTCCACCTGGGCGGCATGGCCGTCTGGCTGGGCGGCCTGGTGATGCTCGCGGTGTTCCTGCTGCGCCGGGCCGACGAGCGCGAGCTGGACGCGATCCTGCCGATCTGGTCCCGCTGGGCCGCGCTCGCGGTGGCCGCGCTGCTGCTGGCCGGCACCGTGCAGGGTCTGATCGAGGTGGCCAGCCTGCAGGCGCTGTTCGACACCACGTACGGCCGGCTCCTGCTCGCCAAGATCGTGCTGTTCGCGCTGGTGATCGGCGTGGCCGCGTACTCCCGGGCGCTGGTGCGGCGGCGGGTCGCCGCCGGGCGGCCGGGCGCGATGCGGCGGGCCGTGGTGGCCGAGCTGGTGATCACGGCGGTGGTGCTGGGCGTGTCGGCGACGCTCGTGCAGACCACCCCGGCGCGGACCGCCGCCGCGAACGTCGCGGGAACCGAGCAGGGCTACTTCTCCACCACGCTGAGCAGCCCGATCTACTCGCTGGAGGTCCAGCTGGACCCGGCCGAGACCGGCAACAACTCGATGCACCTGTACGCCTACACCAAGGACAGCCGCCCCCAGCCGGTGCAGGAGTGGAAGGTCACCGCCGCGCTGCCGTCGGCCGGGATCGAGCCGATCACCGTCCCGCTGCTGCCGCTGAGCGACAACCACGCCACCGGCGAGGTCAACCTGCCGGCCCGGGGCGACTGGCAGTTGCGCATCACCGTCCGCACGACCGACATCGACCAGGCCACGGTGACCGCCACCGTGCCGATCAAGTAACGGAAGGTCCCATCTGATGATCCGTCTCCGGCGCCCCGCGACGATCGCCGCGCTGACCCTCACCGCCGTCGCCACGGCTGTGCTCGGCCTGGCCGGTCCGGCCTCGGCGCACGTCACGATCAACCCGGCCGAGGCCAAGCAGGGCGGCTACGGCCGGTTCGCGTTCCGGGTGCCGAACGAGAGCGACACGGCGTCGACAGTCAAGGTCGAGGTGAACCTGCCGGAGAACGCCCCGGTCGGCTCGGTCTCCACCATGCCGGTGGCGGGCTGGACGGTGGCGGTGGAGAAGCGCAAGGTCGACCCGCCGATCGAGGTGCACGGCAGCCAGCTCACCGAGGCGGTCTCCAAGCTGACCTTCACGGCCGCGCCGAACGGCGGCGTGAAGCCGGGCGAGTTCCAGGAGTTCCCGGTGTCGATGGGCCCGCTGCCGCAGGCCGACACGATGGTGTTCAAGGTGCTCCAGACGTACTCCGACGGCAACGTCTCCCGGTGGATCGAGGAGCCGACGCCGGGCGCGGAGGAGCCGGAGAACCCGGCGCCGGTGCTCACGCTGGCCGCGGCGGCGCCCGCCTCGGCGGGCGCGAGCGCGCCGGCCGCCGCCGCGGCCGACGACGACGATGACGACGACGCCGGCTCCGGCGCGGCCGTCGCCCTCGGCGTGGCCGGCCTGGTCGCCGGACTGGGCGGCCTGGCCCTCGGCGGCCTGGCGTTCGCGCGTACCCGGCGGGAGCCCGCCGCGAAGTCCTGAACGTGAGCGACGCACCGGCCCGGCGGAACGATCCGCCGGGCCAGTCGCCGTCCCGGACGGGTGCCGCCGATATCCGGCGATCGGCCGACGCGCGTCGGTAAGGTCGGCCGGGTAGTTGGCTACCGAGAGGGACGACGCGAATGCGTTTCGTACGCACGATCGCCGGCATGGTGCTGCTGGCGTTGGGGATTCCGGCGCTGCTGGCGGGCGGAGGTCTCTGGCTCGCCGCCCGGCACGCCGGCCCGGACGGCGGCTTCGACGCCCGGTTCGAGCCGGTCCGCACGCACGCCTGCGCGGTGCTGGTGACCGACGTGGACGCGTTGTTGCGCGCCGACCTGCCGCTGGCGCGCACCGGGCAGGCCCGGCTGCACCTGACCGCGCGGGACGACGACGACCCGGTCTTCCTCGGCCTCGCCCCGACCGAGCAGGTGCGAGGGTGGCTGGCCGACGTCCCGCACAGCACCGTGCGCCGCGTGGCGGTCACCCGGGGCCCGCTGCCGGTCGACCTGGACCCGGCCACCGCCGGCACCGGCGCCGCCGTGCCGATGACTCAGCCCTTCTGGGTACGCGAGGGCGTCGGCTCCCTGGAGTGGAGCCCGGCGGAGCTGTCCGGCCGGTCGCTGAGCCTGGTCGTCATGCGCGTGGACGGCGCGGACGGGCTCGACCTGCGGATGCGTGCCGAGTTGCGGGCCGGGTGGTTCCCCGGGCTGGCGTGGGCGCTGCTGGCCGGCGGGACGCTGCTGGTAATCCTCGCCGTGGTGGTGCTGCTGCGTCCGCTGCGGCCGCGTGAGGTGGTCTTCGTGGTCGAGCCGGACCAGGTGCCGGTGCTGGCCGGGCGTCTCGGCGTCACCGCGCTGAGCGGGCTGGGCCGCCAGCCGGGCCCGGCGTCGCGACCCGAGCGGCACCTGGTGGCAGTGGGCTCCGGGCCCGGTGGGCGGACCCGCGCGGCGATCGCGCCGCCCAGCCGGTGCCCCGACGGCCGGGACTGACGACGAGAACCCGAACGGCCCTCCGCGCTGCCGACGCGGAGGGCCGTTCTTCACCGGGGGATCGGTGCTACCTGGGAGAAAACTGAGGTAGTTGATACCAGATTAGCGCTGATCGCCATTTGTTGCGAGGTGTGTCCGTTCAGTCCGGGTCATCGGTTTCTCGTCCGCGTGCCGACGGATCGGCAGCGCCGCGAGCACCAGCAGGCTCAGCAGGACGTACATGTTGCGGACCACGAAGTCGACCGGGTCGTCCGTGTGCACGATGGCGGTGCCCCAGTCCTGGAACGTCACCAACCCGTACACGATCGGCAGGCCGACGACGGCGGCCAGCGCGAAGAGGCCGCCGCGACGGCGGGCCCCGGCGGGCGTCGCCGGATCGGCGTCCAGTGCCGCGTCGACGAGCACCACCACCGCGGGGATGAACCAGTACAGGTGGTGGATCCAGGTGATCGGGCTGACCAGCCCGCCCACCAGCCCGGTCAGGGTGAGACCCACCAGCGCGTCCCCGGCCCGGGCCGCGCGCGCCGCCCGCCACAGGCCGAACGCGGCCACCGCCAGCGCGAGCAGCAGCCACAGCAGCCGGTCCGGCTCGGCCGGCGCGGTCAGGCGGCTGAGCAGCCCGAACAGCGACTGGTTGCCGGTGTAGTCGGGGCGGCCCACCCGGTCGGTCACCCACAGCTCGTGGGTCCAGAAGCGCCACGAGTCGCCCGGCGCGACCGCCGCCGCCAGCAGTGTGGCCACCGCCGCTGTCACCGCCGCCACGGCCGCCGCCCGCCACTTCCGGGCGGCGAGCAGGTAGAGCACGAAGATGCCGGGAAAGAGCTTGAGCGCCGCCGCCAGTCCCACGCCCACGCCGGCCCAGCGCCGGCCCTGCGGTACGGCGAACAGCAGGTCGCCGAGGATCAGCACCACGAGCAGCATGTTGATCTGCCCGAGCGTGATCGTCTCCCGGGTGCTCTCCACCGCCAGCACCAGCAGCACGGCGACGGTGAGGCCGAACCCCCGCGGCAGGTCGTGCCGCCGCAGCACCGGCAGTACCAGCCAGCGCGTGGTCACCACCACCGCGGCCACTGTCAGCACCGCGAAGGCGGCGATCGCCACCCCGAGCCGCAGATACCCGAACGGCGCCAGGAGCAGCGCCGCGAACGGCGGATAGGTGAAGTAGAGCGCGCCCTGCACCCGGTCCGGCTGGACGTAGTCGTAGAGCGGGTGCCCGGCCGCCCACCAGTCCATCGCCGACATGTAGATCTTCTGGTCGTAGTAGTCGTGCCGCAGGTTGCGCAGGTAGGGCGCCGGCATGATCGCGATCAGCGCCAGCACCACGACCACCCGGCGGGCCGTACGCCCGCCCGCGTCGTCACGGGGGACGGCGGGTGGGGCGACGGGTTCGGCTGGCACGCAGGAAACCCTAGCGGTCCACCTCGGCCGCCGGGCCGAGGCGCGGGCGCGTCGGCGGCGCGTAGTCTGTTCCGGTGGCTGATCTTCTCGTCTGGATCGACTGTGAGATGACCGGGCTCGACCTGCGGCGGGACGCCCTGATCGAGGTCGCCGCGCTCGTCACCGATCCCGACCTCAACGTGCTCGGTGACGGCGTGGACGTGGTGATCCACGCCGACGACGAGGCGCTCGACGGCATGCCGGAGATCGTGCGGACCATGCACGCCAAGTCCGGCCTCACCGAGGAGGTACGCCGCTCCACGGTGACGCTGGCCGAGGCCGAGGACATGGTGCTCGACTACGTGACCAGCTACGTGAAGGACCCGCGTACGGCCCCGCTGTGCGGCAACTCGATCGCCACCGACAGGGGTTTCCTGGCCCGCGACATGACCCGGCTCGACGCGCACCTGCACTACCGGATGATCGACGTGTCCTCGATCAAGGAGCTGTGCCGGCGCTGGTACCCGCGGGTGTACTTCGGGCAGCCGCAGAAGGGCCTGGCCCACCGGGCGCTCGCCGACATCCGGGAGAGCATCCGCGAGCTGGAGTACTACCGGCGGACCGTGTTCGTGCCGCTGCCGGGGCCGGACGTCGAGGCCGCGAAGGCGATCGCCGCCCAGCTCTGACGCCCCGGCCGAACCCGGTGGACGGGGTCGGCCGGAGTGTGGCTATGATTAGTCCGCGCACCGCCCCGGGCGACCGGAGCGGCGAGCATGGTGGCTGTAGCTCAGTTGGCAGAGCACCGGGTTGTGGTCCCGGTTGTCGTGGGTTCAATTCCCATCAGTCACCCAACACGAAGCCCCCTCCTCCGGGAGGGGGCTTCGTCGTATGCGTGGGTCAGGGGGTGGGCTCGACGCTCGGCGTACCGGCGTCCGGCGTGGTGTCGTCCGACGGCGGCTCGTACGGCAGGGCGCTGCCCTTGACGTACTCGTCCCAGCTCATGTTCCAGTCGGTCCAGCCGTTGCCGTTCTGGAGCTTGCGCTCGGTGCCCTTGACGGTGATCGGGTCACCGATGCGGGTGTTGGCGAACAGCCAGTTGCCTTCCTTCATCGAGACGTTGACGCAGCCGTGCGACACGTTCGTGCGGCCCTGCACGCCCTCGGACCAGGGCGCGGCGTGGATGAACTCGCCGCCCCAGGTGAGCCGCTGGGCGTAGTCGATCTCGGTGCGGTAGCCCTCCTCCGGGCCCAGCTCCTCCAGGGTGTCGAAGACCGTGTGCCGGAGCTTCTCGATCACCACCATGGTGCCGCTGGAGGAGGGGGTGCTCTTCTTGCCCAGGCTCACCGGGATGGTCTTGACCACCTTGCCGTCGCGGGTGACAGTCATCCGCTTGGTGCGGTTGTCGACTGTCATCACGAACGACGGGCCGATCTTGACGTCGACGCTGAGGTCGGCGCGGCCGTACCAGCCGCCGCCCAGCGGCAGCCCGCCCGCCTGCACCTTGTAGCTGACCGTGCTGTTGGCCTTCCAGAACGTCTTGGGCCGGTAGCGCACCTCGGTCGGGCTCACCCAGTGCCAGATGCCCTCCTGGGCGGGCTTCGAGGTGACAGTCATCCGGCGCTGGATGTCGTCGCGGTAGTCCTCCGGGATGGCCCGGCCGAACTTCACGATCAGCGGCATGGCCACGCCCACGACCTGGTCGTCGCCCAGGAAGCTGGTGACCCGGATCTGCTTGGCCGGCTTCGCCATCGTGGTGAACGTGCTGGTCGCGGTGGCGGGCTTGCCGTCGTCGCCGGTCGCGGTGACGGTCGCCGTGTACGTCTGCCCGTACTCCAGGGCCGAGGACGGCAGCCAGCTCGCGCCGTCCGCCGCGAGCGTGCCGTCGACGACCTTGCCGGCGGCGTCCTTCAGCTCGACTGTGGTCTCCTGCGCCTCCTTCGTGGTGAAGGTGATGGCGGTGGACGCGGGCACGTCCTTGGCGTCGGCGGCGGGCTCGCTGATGGTGGCCGCCGCCTTCGGGGCCTTCTCGCCCTCGTCGCCGCCGCCCTGCCAGCTCGACGGCTTGTCGCCGCCGCCGCTGGTGCAGGCGGTCAGGGCCATCGCGGCGGCGAGCAGCCCGGCCGCCAGCGCACGGCGGCGGCCGACGCGTCGGGCGCTCGCGCCCCGGATCGGTTCGTCCTGGCCAGCTCGCATGAGTCCCTCACAAAGTGATGCCGTGCCCCGTCGTCTCTGGTCAGACGCGCCGGAGCGGGTACGCGTTGCCGGACGTGAAACGGAACACCCTGCGCGGGTGTAACGATTCCGCCGTCGTCCGGCGCTTTGTCGGAGGTGGCATGTCCGACCACGTTACGCCGGTCAGAACGGCGCCGGCTGCCCGCCCTGCGGAACCGGCAGCGCGCTGCCGGCGACGAACTGCGACCAGCTCATGCTCCACGCCGTCCAGCCGTTACCAGGGGCCAGGCGGCGTTCGGTGCCCTTCACCGTGATCGGGTCGCCCACCATCGTCTTGCCGAACAGCCACCGGCCGTTGGCCATCGACACGTTGACGCAGCCGTGCGAGACGTTGCGGCGCCCCTGCACGCCCTCGGACCACGGAGCGGCGTGGATGTACTCGCCACCCCAGGTGATCCGCTGGGCGAAGTCGATCTCGGTGACGTAGCGGTTGGCCGGGTCGGGCTCGCTGCGGGTGTCGAAGACGGTGGACTCCTTCTTCTCCATCACCACCATCGTGCCGCTGGAGGAGGGGGTGCTCTTCTTGCCCAGACTGACCGGCAGCGTACGGATGACAGTGCCGTTCTCGGAGACCGTCATCTGCTTGGTCGCGTTGTCCACGGTCATCTCGAACGCGCGGCCGATCTCGGCGGTGGCGCTGCGGTCGATGTTGCCGTAGCGGCCGTTGCTCAGCGGGATCCCGGCCAGCGCCAGCCGGACCGTGATCGTGGTGCCGGTCTTCCAGTACTCCGGGGCCCGGTAGTACGCCTGGGTGCCGTTGTCGACCCAGTGCCAGGCGCCGGGCTGCGGCGGGTCGGTCTGCACGAACATCCGCTTCTGCACCGCCGCCCGGTCCTTCTTCGGGATGCCCGGGGAGAACTCGGCGACCACGGGCATGGCCACCCCGTACGTCTTGCCGCTGAACATGTAGAGGCCGGAGCCGATCATCGACTTGGGCTTGGCCATCGTGGTGAACGTGCTGGTGCCCTGGTAGGTCTGGCCGTCCTTGCCGGCGCCGGTGACCGTGGCGGTGTACTTGGTGCCGTACTTCAGTGCGGCCGACGGCACCCAGCTGGAGCCGTCGCGCCGCATCCGCCCGGCGACGCTGGCGCCGTCGGCGGTGGCGAGCGCCACCTTCGACACGGTGCCGCCGCCGGGGATGCGGGCGCTGATCTCGGTGCTGACCGGCCGGCCGCTCGCGCCGTCGGCCGGGCTCACCGTCAGCGGCGGCGCGGCGGCGCTGTCGCTGGGTGCGACGCTGGGGTCGGGCGCGGAGGACGAGACGCCGCCGACCTGCTGCTGGCCGGGCACGAACTCCGGCTTCTTCCCCTCGTCGCCGCCGCCGCACCCGGTCAGTGCCAGCGACGCCGTCAGGACCAGGGCGCCCACCGTCGCCCCGGCCCGCGCGAACCTGCCCATGCCCACCCCTGTCCTCGCGTGCCTGGCGGACATCGTGCCGTATCGACGCTCCCGCGCCCGCCCCCGCGCCGGATCAGGTGACCGTTTTGGCCGCTTTCGCCGGTTAAGCTCGTCCGAAGGGTGGACCCCGGTATCGGATTGGAACCCGCCTCGGCGGGCGTGCTAATCTTCTTCCCGTTGTCAGCGAGCGCCGCTAGCTCAACTGGCAGAGCAGCGGACTCTTAATCCGCGGGTTCGGGGTTCGAGTCCCTGGCGGCGCACCAACGAGCAAGGCCCTGACCAGGCGTTCCACGCCGGTCGGGGCCTTTTTCGCGTACCTGGTTGCCGGTGCGGCGGGTGATCGTCCGTGAGGCGGGGCGGGAACCCGGCACGGGGTGCGCCTTGTGCCGCCACCCTAAGCTGATCATGGTCGTGCGGCCATGATGGACGGTCGGGCGACGACGATGAGAATGGGAGAAGACATGAAAGCCTTCCGACGGCCGCGGATCCGCAGCCTCGTCGCCGCCACCTCGGTCGCGGGCGCCCTGGTGCTCGGTCTGGGCGCGCCCGCGTACGCGGACTACTCGAGCCCGACCTACTCGACCCTGAAGGCCTGCAACGAAGCCCGGCCCAAGTACCAGTCGTCGTGGACGAAGCCGCAGGCGTGCCGCCCCATGTACAACTGGGACGGCACGAAGGTGATCGGGTACGCGTTCCTGGTGATCACCAGGGCCTGATCGGCATCCGTCTGCGGTACCCGACGCCAGGGGGGGGGATCGTGTCCGGTGAGGCCACCGGCAGCTCGGACACGATCCTCGTCTGCATCCGGGGCAACTCCGGCTCGGGCAAGAGCAGCATCGCCCGCGAACTGCGACGCCGGCACGGCCGGGGCTGCGCCCTCGTCGAACAGGACTATCTGCGCCGCATCGTCCTGCGCGAACGGGACAAGGCCGGCGGCGTGGCCCCCGCGTTGATCGAGCAGACCGCCCGGTTCGCCCTCGACCACGGCTACCACGTGGTCCTGGAAGGCATCCTGTACACCGGCCGCTACCGCGACGTGCTGACCTCGCTGCGGGACGGCCACCGGGGGCGGTCGCTGTTCTGCTACCTCGACGTGTCGCTGGCCGAGACGCTGCGCCGGCACCTGACCCGCCCGCAGGCCGGTGAGTTCACCGCCGAGCAGATGAGCGGTTGGTACGCCCCGCGCGACGTCCTGGGCTGGCCCGGCGAACTCGTCCTCCCGGAGACCACCGGCCTGGCCGAGGCGGTCGAGGCGATCGCGGCCGCCTCCGGGCTGCCCCAGACCGGGCGTGACGACGACAGGCGTTAGGCGGCGTCACTTGCCCTTGCTGTTACTGCAAGAGGCAGTCTGGGGTCATGTTGTCGATCAGCGAGTTCAGCCAGATGTGCCACCTGTCGCCGCAGGCGCTGCGCTTCTACCACGCCGAAGGGCTGCTCGTACCCGCCGAGGTCGACGACCGGACCGGCCACCGCTCGTACGCCTTCGACCAGGTGGAACGGGCCATGCTGATCACCTTGCTGCGGGACACCGGAATGAGCGTCAAGCTGGTCCGGCGCGCCCTCGACGAACCCGACCAGGCGGTCGCCCTGCTCGACCGGCACAGCGACGAGGTCAGCCGGCAGCGCCGGGCTCAGGCCGACGCCATCGCTGCCGCCCGCGCCGTCTTCGAGGTGCAGCCCGAACCGCGGCTGAGGCACGTGCCGGCCATGACTGTGGTGGCGCGGCTCGTGCCCGGCACACCGCTCGGTCGTGACGCCCACGAGTGGGACCGGGCCGAGGAGATCATCGCGGCGGCGGCGGCCGAACTGGTCACCACGGTGCGGCAGGCCGGCGTCACCTGCCTGGGTGAGCCGTGGCGGACGCCGGCGCTGGAGACGCCGGAGCAGGACCGGCGGGTACTCGACGGCGCCGGGCCGTTCTGGATCGTCAAGGTCGCGGTGGCGGGCGCACCGGGGACGCTGCCGTCCCTGCCCGCCGACCTGATCGTGCAGACGCCCGAGGCCCACGACGAGCTGTCCATCTTCATGCCGGGCCGCAACACGATGGCCAAGTACTGCACCGTGATCCTGCGCCTGCTCGACGCCGTCCCGCCCGACGGCGACCGGTTCGTCGACCTGGCGCGTCTTCGTCAGGAGGTCCGCCCCGACGGTGTGCTGAGCAGCGCGCCGGTCGAACGACAACCGGGGGCACCCGCCCAGGACCATGAGCGCTGAACCCGTCGCAGCCCGGATATCAGAAGGTCGGCCAAGACCTGACGAAACTCGGCACCGCAGTGATTTCGACTGATGAGCGTCGTGCCGATTGTCTCGCTTGAGATGGGCAAGATGATCACCACGTGTCACCCCGCCGACGAGGGTGATCCCGGCCGCCGCATCTGTCACGTGGGGCGAATATCTCTGACGGTACGAATCGGTTTTCCACGGTCCCTGTTCGGCGCTGCGTGCTGCACCGATGACCTGCCCGAGTGGTTGGCGTGATGCCGCCCACCGACCATTTCGGTGCGTGAATCGGTCTGAGTGGTCCGGCGCTGTCCCCCGATGGACGAGTGCGGCATCGGCTGATTGTTCAATCAATGACAACTACATGGTGTCATATTCGAAGATGGCAATGCATGAAAATCGTTCGCGATGGTGGAGCGAGTCGCGCGGCGTCAGTTGACTGCGGCAACCATCTACTGATCTGCGGTTCTAAAGATCGGTCCGGCCGCCCGAGGTCACCGCACGTGGGTGTGGCAGTCGCTGAACCTCCCAGTGTGGAGGGCGGACTTGATTACCGAGAGTGTTGAGCCATCGATGGGATGTCCAGTTCGCCGTGATCCGTCCTGACGCAACGTGTCCGACCTTGTGCGCTGAGGCAGGACGCCCTTAGAGTCCCGCTCGCACAACTGAAAGCACACGGGGGAGGGTTTGTGGCACGTCGAGTGACGGCCACTGTCCGTTCGTGCCTGGCTGCGGGCGTCGCCGTACTGACGGCGGCCGCGTTGGCGGGCGTACCGGGAGAACCGGCGGAGTTTCTCGCCGCTGGACCGGACGGCGTGACAGGTGGCGTGGAGAGCCGGACCGATGAAGCGGTGTCCCTTCGGGCCGCCCGCGACTCCGGCAAGCCGGTGCAGGTCAAGAGCCTCACATCGGAGACGACCGAGGTCTTCGCCCTGCCGGACGGTCAGTTCCGGGCCGAGCTCTCGGTCGGCGCGAGCCGGATCCGGCGCGGCGACCAGTGGGTTCCGGTCGATCTGACGCTGCGCAAGGGCGCGGACGGGCGGATTGCCGCCGTCGCCCACCCGTTCGATCTGGTCGTCTCCGGCGCGCAGCCGAACGGCACGACGGAGCTGGCCGTCCTCGGCCACGGAGCCGACCGGCTCGCGGTCGGCTGGGCCGGTCGGCTGCCCGAGCCGAAGCTGGACGGCGCACGGGCCACCTATGTCGACACGCTGCCCGGGGTGGACCTGATCGTCGAAGCGACCCGCGCCGGGATGGAGGCGTTCTTCGTCGTCAAGGACCGCAGCGCCGTGAAGCAGGTCGCCCGACTCACGCTGCCGATCACCGGGCCGAACGCCGCCCGGGCGGTCCGCGACGCCGGCGGCAACACCGCCATCCAGGACACCGCCGGCCGGGTGGTTGCGCGCACTCCCGCACTGCGAATGTGGGACGCGCGGGTCGACGCGCTCGGCAATCCCACCGCCGAGACGGCGGTTGCATCCACGATCGCCCCTGCCGCCGGGGCCCGTGGAACCGGCCGGCTCGACCTGACGCTGACCCCGGACATGCGCTGGCTGACCGACTCCGAGCGGGAGTATCCGATCGTCATCGACCCGACGATCAACCCGCTGTACACCACCTTCGACACGTTCATCCAGGCCGGCGACACGGTCAACCGGGGCGGCACCGACGACCTCCGGCTCGGTCGGCTCGGTCCGACCGGGCCCGTCACCCGGTCCTTGCTGCGCTGGGACACCGCGGCCCTCGTCGGCAAGCAGATCACCTCTGCCACCGTCTCGTTCTGGAACTGGTGGTCGCCCCTGTGCGAGGGCCGGTCGTGGGAGCTCTGGACCGTGGGGGCCGTGGCCGACGACATGATCTGGGATACCCAGCCGGCATGGAACAACCAGGAGGCGACCACCCTGGCGACTGCCGGCTACGACGCCAGTTGCAACGACGCCTGGGTCGGGATCAGCGGTACCAAGTTCTTCCAGCGCGCGGCGAACGCCGGTGACACCCGCGCCGACATGGGCCTACGGGCCACCGACGAAACCGATTCGAAGTCCTTCAAGCAGTTCCGCTCCCGCAACGCGACCGCCAGTGCCGAGGTGCCCAAGGCCAGCGTCACCTACAACTCGTGGCCGACCGTGACGGCCCGGTCGACCGTCCCTGCCACCACGTGTGCGACCGGGTCGGGTCGTCCGCTCGTCAACACCCTCACGCCGCAGCTCAAAGCAACAGTCACCGATGGTGACGGCACCGCGATGACTGTCACCTTCGAGTGGTGGGCGATGAACGCCGACGGGCCGATCGGTGCGGCGAGCCTCAGCGGCGTCGCCTCCGGGGCTACCGCCGCCGCGACCGTGCCGGCCGGGGCCTTCGTCGACGGCGGCATCTACCGCTGGCGGGTGAAGGCCGCGGACGGGGTCAGCGGCAGCGACATCTGGTCGTCGTTCTGTGAGATGCAGGTGTACACCACGGCCACTCCGGTCACCGGTTGCACCGGCGGAACGGACAGCGACTTCAACGGCGACGGCGTCGCCGACATCGCGATCGCCGACCCGGAGGCCACTGTCAACGGCCAGATCCGTGCCGGCCGCATCAACGTCACGTACGGCGGCGGCACGACGGTGCACACCCTGCACGAGGGTGGGGCCAACATGCCCGGTGCAGCCGAGGCGGGTGACCGCTTCGGCACGTCGATCGCCGCGTACGACGCCAACAACGACGGGTGCACCGACCTGGCGGTCGGCGTGCCGAACCAGGCCGTCAGCGGCCAGGCCCAGGCCGGTGTCGTGTACGTACTGCTCGGATCACCCGCCGGCCTCGCGCAGGGCCCGCCCGCCCTCTCGTACCACCAGGACAGCGCCAACGTCCCCGACGCGGCCGAGGCGTACGACTGGTTCGGCTACGCCGTGGCCGGCAGCCGGACGGCCAGCGGTGAGCCGTACCTCGTCATCGGCGCGCCCGGTGAAGGGCTGGCCAACCCGGTCACCGGGATCGTGCATTACATGCGCGGCACCGTGAACGTGGCAATGTCCCAGGGCAGCGGCATCCCGGGCGCGGCCGAGATCGACGACCGGACGGGCTATGCGGTGGCCGCCTCCACCCACCACTGGGCGGTCGGTTCCCCGGGCGAGGCGATCGGCACCGAGGCCTTCGCCGGAGCGGTGAACGTCTTCAGCCACACGCTGAGCAACGGGCTGCCGACCCTCGCCGCCGGCCTGGAGCAGAACGTCGCCAACGTCTCGAACGACGCCGAGGCCAACGACAACTTCGGCAAGTCGATCTCGATTGCGCCGTACCGGCCCGTCGGTGCTCCCGCCGGCCAGGCCGACTCGCTGGTCGTTGTCGGTGTGCCGGGTGAGGACCTGGTCGTCGCGGCCACCAACACCCCGGCGCCGGACGCCGGGCTGGTGCACCGGTTCCACGTCACGGCCGCGAACACCTTCACCGAACTGCCCGCGATCACGTACGCCTCGGAGGACGGCGACTACCTCGGCGAGAAGGTCGTGGTGGTGAACACCGCGCCGGGCAGTGAGGGCACCAACGCGACGATGTTCGTCGCGATCGGCGTGCCGGGTGAGGACGCGGGCACGTCGGTGGCCGACTCCGGACGGGTACGTGTCTTCCCGGCGCTGGCCAATCCGATCGGCACCCCGACCACGCTGCACCGGGAATCGGGCGGCATGCCGGGGACGGCCGGCGCCCAGGAACTGGTCGGCACCTCGCTCTCGGCCACCTCGCAGCGGCTCTATGTCGGCACTCCCTACGGTGCCGACGCCGTCTACGGGTTCACCTGGTCCGACCTGAGCGCGGGCAACACGGTTCCGAGCGTCACCTGGCAGCCGGGACAGGGCGGTCTCCCCACCGGGCACAGCGCGTTCGGGGCGGCGATCAGCTGATGAAGACCATCGACATGAGCAGTTATCCAGCGGGGGAGGACCAGAGGGTGGCCCGTCGTACGAGAAAACGGGGCCGGGTGTTCACGCTCGGCCTCACGCTCGGCCTCGCCGGCCTGATGTCCACTGCGGTGTTCGTCCAGCCGCCGGAGCCGGCGCCGCGCACCGCCGCGGCCTCGGAGGACCTCGTCCGGGACACCGAGGCCGAGGCGCTGGTGGCCGCGAGGGCACTCAACCAGCCGGTCGAGGTGCTGGCGCACCGCACGGAGTACCGCGACGTCTTCGCGCAGCCGGACGGCACGCTCATCGCCAACGGCCACACGCAGCCGGTGCGGGTCACCCAGGGGGACGCCTGGGTACCCGCGGACTCGACCCTTGTGGTTCAGCCCGACGGCTCGTACGCCCCGGCGGCCGCGCTGCTCGGCATGCAGCTCTCCCAGGGCGGCACCGCACCGCTGATGGTGGTCACTCGGGACCAGAAGAGCATGACCCTGACCTGGCCGCACGGGCCGCTTCCCGCTCCCGTGATCGAGGAGAGCAAGGCGACCTACCCGAACGTGTTCCAGGATGTCGACCTGGTCACGAACGTCACCGTCGAGGGCTTCTCGCACGTACTGGTGGTCAAGACGCCGGAGGCGGCCGATCTGCCGGAGCTCCAGAACCTCCGGCTCGGGGTCGCCGCGGTGGGTCTGACCATCGAGGAGACGGCCGAGGGTGGCGTGGTCGCCCTGGACCCGGTCACCGACAACCCGGTCCTGGAGGCGGACGCGCCGACCATGTGGGACAGCGGAAGCCAGGAGGGGGGCGATGCGGCCGCGGCGCGGTCGCTGGACACCTCGTCCACCGACCCGGGCGCGGCCTCGGCCGAGGGACCGGGCGACACGTCGGAGGTGGCTCCGGTCGGCCTCGACTACTCGGACAACACCCTCACCCTCACCCCGGACCGGTCCATGCTGACCGATCCGGAGGCCTCGTTCCCGCTGTACATCGACCCGGTATGGCAGAGCAGCACCAACAGCGCCTGGGCGATGGTGGACAGCGGCTATCCCAACGAGGAGTACTGGAAGTTCGACGGCAAGCGGCACGAACGGATCGGCCTCTGCCCCAGTTCCTGCAACAACTCGAAGGTCAAGCGCCTGTTCTACCGGCTCGCCACGCCGTACTCGGGCAAGACGATCCTGGAGGCCACCTTCCGGGTCACCCTGCAGCACGTCTACAACTCGACCGCCCGGGCGGCGGCGCTCTACCTGATGCCGGCCGGGATCACCTCCTCCACCAACTGGAGCAACCAGCCCGGCGGCTCGGGCTGGTCCGGAGCGACGCACCTCGCCACCAGCTCACCGACCAAGACGCAGGCCACCTGTACCTCCACCAACCAGAACACGGAGTGGAACGCGAAGGCTGCGGTGCAGCAGGCGGTGACCAAGGGCTGGAGCAACGTGACCCTCGGCCTGCGGTCGGTCAGTGAGAGCGACTCGACGCACACCAAGCGGTTCTGCGACAACGGCGTCCTCTCGGTCCGCTACAACCGGGCGCCGGTGATCGCCAACCTCAACGAACTCACCATGTCCCCCGGCGGGCAGTGTGTCTACGGCTCCGGCGCGCCCTACGTGGACGTGCCGCCGCGGCTGAACGCGGTGCTGCGGGACCCGGACCACTCCTCGGCCCACACCGAGCAGATCAAGGCCGAGTTCAAGGTGACCTGGACGCCGGCCGGCGGGACGCTGCAGACGCGCTCGTACACCACTCCGCTGAAGGCCAGCGGATCGGTCTTCTCGTACACGGTCCCGAGTGACATCGCGCAGAACGTCCCCATCTCCTGGGAGGTACGGGCCAGCGACAACACTAGCTGGGGTCCGTGGAGCAGTGAGGGCTCGCGCAACGTCTGTCAGTTCCTCTACGACAAGACCAGCCCCAGCGCGCCCGACGTCGACTCCGCGGTGTACCTGCCGCAGGACGCGGCCGACAACGGGACGGCGAGCGCGTCGAACTGCATCGAGAGCGACGAGTGGCTGGGTTCGATCGGTGTACCCGGCAACTTCGTCTTCGACTCCGCCGCCACGGACGTGGTGGAGTACCGGTACGGCTTCAACACCAACCCGGCGCCGGGCGTGAATGTGCTTCGGCCCACCACCGACGGCGGCCCGGTCACCCTGCCGAACTGGTACCCGGACAAGGAGGGCCCGCGGACGATCAACGTCCAGGCCGTCGACCGGGCCGGCCGGTCGAGCAGCATCGCCTCGTGCACGTTCCGGGTGGGCAAGCGACCGCCGACCGCCCAGTGGTCGCTCGGCGAGGTCGCGGGCGAGGACGGCGCCGGCGACGGGCTCGGTGACAACGACGCGACGGCCGGAAGCGGCGTCACGTTCGGGGTCGAGGGTCCGGGTGGGACGTCCGACACGGCCGCCCGGTTCGACGGGACGGCCGACGCCCACCTCACGACCAGCAAGCCGGTCCTGACCGACACGTCGGCGAGCTTCGCCGTGACCGGCTGGTTCAAGATCGACGATGCCGGCCGCCGGCAGGTGGCGGTCAGCCAGGACGGCACCGGTGAGCCCGGGTTCGCGCTGGGGGTCGAGGGAGGAACCTGGTTCTTCCGGATGCCGGTCAACGACGTCAACTCACTGGGCCGCTGGCAGGTGGACGGTGCGGCGGCCACCACGGGTTGGACGTACGTGTCCGCCATCTTCGACGGTGCGAAGAAGGAGATGTCGCTCCAGGTCGGGAACAACGCCCCGCGCGTCGCCCAGCGCAGGTCGCTGACCAAGTCGCGCGGTCCGCTCCAGATCGGCCGTGTGCTCACCAAGAGCGGTTACGCCGACAACTGGGGAGGGGCGATGGCGGACGTCTCGGTCTTCGACCGGCTGATCATCGCCGACGAGGTCACCGGTCTGCAGAAGACCGCTCCGAGCCGTAAGGCGTACTGGCGGTTGAACGCGGAGACCAGCAAGGTCAGCCCCGAGGAGCGCGGTGGAGCGGGGCTCACCCTGGGCACCGGTGCGACCATCTTCAAGCACCCGGTCCTGTCCCTGCTCGGCGGTGGTCACCTCGCGCTGACCGGTAACGCGGACAGCTATGCCAGCACATCGACCAACGCGGACATGGCGGGCAGTTTCTCGATCAGCGCCCGGGTCAAGCTGACCAGCAACTGTGCCGGTACCCCGATGACCGTCTTCTCGCAGAAGGGCACCAACGGCAGCTCGGTCGTCGTGCGCTGCAACAACGCCGGGCAGTGGGAGCTGGCGATGGCGAGCACCGACACGGTGGCACCGGAGTGGACCACGAAGGCCACCGACGAGGCGCCGAAGCTGGTCGGCAAGGGTGACCATCTGACCCTCGTCTACAACGGCTACGCCCGCGAAGTGACCCTGTACGTCAACGGGTCCTTCACCGAGGCGATCCAGCTGGTGTCGCCGTTCGTCGCCACCGGCGGGGTGCAACTGGGGCGCGCCTGGCTCGACGGCGCCTTCAAGGAGCACCTGTCCGGCGCCGTCGACGACGTCCGGGTCTACGACGGTGTCGCCGACAAGGTCCTGATCGAGAAGCTCAACGTCCAGGTCCGCGAACAACTCTCGCTCTGACGTGACAGGCGGTGGGTCCGCCCGCTCCCGGGCGGGCCCACCGGCACGCGAGACCTTTCCCGTTCTTCTCCCGTAACCCCTGGAGGGGTGATGTTCTCCCGACTCCTGGTCCGGTCCGGCGGGTTCGTCCGCCACACCGTACGACCGGTTTCCTGGGCGATGGCCGGTGTCATGGCCGCCGGCTTCATCCAGATCGCGACCCCACCCGCCTCGGCCGAGGCGAAGCCGAACCGTCCGTCGACCTCGGACGCGTCCAAGGTCCTGCCCAAGCGCGACCCGCTGCCGGCCAAGCCGAAGGCGGCCAACCCGGCGGTGGCTGCCGCCTCCACCGCCCCGGCGAAGGTCACCTGGCCCGCCGCCGGCGCCGCGGACATCACCGTGCCGGCGCCCGCGTCGGCCCGCTCCACCGCCGGCTCTTCGAAGGCCCCGGCGGCCACCGCCAAGATCGGTGGCCTGCCGGTCGCGGTGTCGGCCGCACCCGCCGCGGCGGCCGCCGCGCCGGACTCGGCCCGTCCGGCGGCCTCCGCTCCCGGCAAGGTACGCATCGAGGTGCTCGACCGGAAGGCCTCGGAGAAGGCCAAGGTCGACGGCCCGATCGTCCGGCTCGACCGGGCCGACGGTCAGGCCGCCGCCGGGAACGTCCGCCTCGACCTCGGCTACGGCGGGGTCGCCGGTGCGTTCGGTGGCGACTTCGGCGCCCGGCTGCGGCTGGTCCGCCTGCCGGAGTGCGCGCTGACCACTCCGGAGAAGGCCCAGTGTGCCCCGGTTCCGCTGCCGACGACGAACGACAGCGCCGCCGAGACGCTCTCCGCCGAGGCGGGCACCGGTGCGCTCTTCGCCATGACCGCCACCGACTCCTCCTCGCAGGGCGACTACGGCGCCACGAAGCTGTCCCCGTCGTCCAAGTGGTCGGTGGCCCCTTCCACGGGTGGCTTCTCCTGGAGCTACCCGCTGCGGAGCCCGCCGGTGCCGGGCGGCGGTGCACCGCCGATCGCGCTTGCCTACTCGTCGCAGTCTGTCGACGGCCGGACCGCGACGACCAACAACCAGGGCTCGTGGATCGGTGAGGGCTTCAACTACGAGCCCGGGCACATCGAGCGCCGGTACAAGCCCTGCTCGGACGACGGGCACGACCAGTACGCCGACCAGTGCTGGGCGTACGACAACGCGACCATCCTGCTCAACGGCAAGTCGACGGAACTGGTCAAGACCGGTGACACCTGGCGGTTCGGGACCGACGACGGCTCGAAGGTCGAGCGGCTCACCGGCGCGGTGAACGGTGACAACGACGGCGAGTACTGGCGGGTCACCACCACCGACGGCACCCAGTACCACTTCGGCCTCAACCGGCTCCCCGGCTGGACCTCCGGCAAGGAGGAGACCGGCTCGACCTGGACCGTGCCGATCTACGGCGACGACTCGGGCGAGCCCTGCTACAACGCGACGTTCACGTCGGCCTACTGCGACCAGGCGTGGCGCTGGAGCCTCGACTACGTCAAGGACCGCTACGGCAACGTCACCTCGTACTTCTACGAGAAGGAGACCAACTACTACGCCCGGGGCAAGAAGACCGACGTCAACGGTGTCCCGTACGTCCGGGGCGGCTGGCTCAAGCGGGTCGACTACGGCCAGCGGCACGAGGCCGTCTACACGACCAACGCCCCCGCCCGGGTGCGCTTCGAGACCAAGGAACGGTGCCTGCCGTCCGGCAACGTCGACTGTGACCCGCAGGATCTGAACACCACCACCGCGCCCTACTGGCCGGACGTGCCGTTCGACCGGAACTGCGCCAAGGACACCAAGTGCAAGCTCGACCAGATCACCCCGACGTTCTGGACCCGGGCCCGGTTGACCGGCATCACCACCGAGATCCGCGAGGGCACCGGCTGGACGCCGGTGGACAACTGGAAGCTCGACCACCTGCTCACCGACAACGGTGACGGCTCGCGGACCCTCTGGCTCCACAAGATCACCCACACCGGTCTCTACGGGCCGGGCGCCGACATCGCCATGCCGTCGGTCGAACTGGGCGGCCTGCAGCTGCCCAACCGGATCGACCGCGACGGCGACAACATCGCCCCGCTGGTCCGCTTCCGGCTGGCGACCGTGTGGACCGACGCCGGTGGTCAGATCGACGTCAACTACGCCACCCCGGACTGCACCAAGAGCACGCTGCCCACGCCGGGCAACAGCACCAGGCGTTGCTATCCGGTGAAGTGGAACCCGCTCGGCAGCGGCGACCCGATCACCGACTGGTTCCACAAGTACGTGGTCGAGCAGGTCGTCGAGACCGACCGCACCGGCGGGGCGCCGGACATGGTGACCCGCTACCAGTACCTGGACGGTGCGGCCTGGCGGCACGCCGACCCGGACGGCATCTCCGACCCGAAGGACCTGACCTGGAGCGACTGGCGCGGTTACGGCCGCGTGATCGTCACGGCCGGCGACGGTCAGGTCCAGACGACCAAGACGGAGTACCGCTACCTGCGCGGCATGCACGGCGACAAGGATCCGGACGGCGGCACGCGTACCGTCAGCGTCGCCGACTCCACCGGCGGGAGCCACACCGACCACAACGAGTTCTCCGGCCACCAGTTGGAGAGCATCGTCTACGACGGCGCCGACGCGGTCAGCAAGAGCATCGCCGTCCCGTGGCGGCACAACACCGCGACGGAGACCCACAGCTGGGGCAGCAAGAAGGCCTGGTTCATCAACACCACCACCGCCCGGAGCCTGGTCGCCCTGGCCGCCGGCGGGTGGCGGGAGACGAAGCAGACCTCGACCTTCGAGACCAGCTTCGGCCGGGTGACCGAGACCGAGAACGAGGGTGACGTGGCGGTCACCGGCGACGAGGCCTGCAGCCGGACCACGTACGCCGACAACGCGACCGCCCACCTGTACAGCCTGGTGTCACGGGTCGAGTCGGTGTCGGTGGCGTGCTCGGCCACCCCCGACCGCAGCAAGCAGGTCATCTCCGACACCCGGACGCTCTACGACGGCAAGGCGTTCGGCGTCGCGCCGACGCTGGGCAACCCGACCCGGACCGAGCGGCTGAAGAGCCACAACGGCACGACGGCCACCTACATCCGCGCCTCGGAGGGCACGTTCGACGCGTACGGCCGGCCCTTGACCGCCGTCGACGCGCTGGGCCGGGTCACGAAGACCGTGTACACGGACACCAACGGCCTGACCACCAAGGTCAAGGAGACCAACCCGCTGCAGTTCGTCACCACCACCGACTACGCCCCGGCGTGGGGTGTGCCGGTCGGCCAGGTGGACCAGAACGGCCTCAAGAGCGTCCTGGAGTACGACGCCCTGGGCCGGCTGGCGAAGGTCTGGATGCCGGACCGGACGGGCGCCAGCGGGCTGGAGCCGAGCATCCGCTACAGCTACCTGGTCCGCACCGACAAGCCGGTCGCCATCAAGACCGAGCGGCGGCAGAACGACGGCTCCTACAGCGTCGAGTACAAGCTGCACGACGGTCTGCTCCGGCCCCGCCAGGTGCAGTCGGAGGGCCCGGACGGCACCCGTACGGTCGCCGACACCTTCTACACCGGCACCGGCCAGCTGGCGAAGACGTACGCGACGTACACGGTGGCGGGCACGCCCACCGACGTGATCTACCCGGCCGTCAACGGTGACGTCAACGGCCAGACGCTGTACGTCTACGACGGCGCGGACCGGGTCACGGCGGAGATCTTCGCGGTCGCGGGCAACGAGAAGTGGCGCACCACGACCACCTACGGCGGCGACCGGGTTTCGGTCGACCCACCGGCCGGCGGCACCCCGACGACCGCGATCACCAACGCCCTGGGCAAGACCACCGAACTGCGGCAGTACAAGGGCAGCGGTCCTACGGGCGACTTCGACAAGACCGAGTACACCTACACGCATGCCGGGCAGCTGAAGACGGTCAAGGACCCGGCCGGCAACGTCTGGTCCCACGAGTACGACCAGTTGGGCCGCAAGACGAAGTCGATTGACCCGGACGCCGGCACGTCGACGTCCGGCTACGACGACCTGGACCGGCTCACCAGCACCACGAACGCCCTCAACCAGACGATCAGCACGAAGTACGACGAGATCGGCCGCAAGATCGCCGTCTACAAGGGGGCCGCCGACACCGGGGAGCTGCTGAGCAGCTGGACGTACGACCTGGAGATGCTCGGTGAGCTCTCCTCGACGAGCCGCTGGATCGAGGGACACGAGTACGCCACGTACTTCTCGATCTACGACGAGTTCTACCGGCCGCACGCCACCTACTACTCCGTGCCCGAGCACGCCGGTGCCGAACTGGCCGGCTTCTACACCTTCGGCACGGAGTACAACCGGGACGGCAGCATCCAGTCGGTGAGCATGTCGGACGGCGGTGGGCTGCCGTTCGAGACGATCGCCTACACCTACGACGATCTTGAGCGCCTGACCGCGACGACCGGTGACGCCCCCTACCTGACCGACGTCGAGTACGCCGGCACCGGCGAGGTACTGCAGACCGAGGCCCGGGTGGGCACCCGGAAGGTCTGGTCGACCTACGAGTACGAGCAGGGCTCCAAGCGGCTCACCCGGCAACGGCTGGACCGCGAGTCGGCCCCGGTCGTGGACATCGACGCCCGCTACACGTACGACCAGTCCGGCAACATCCTGCGGATCGCCAACAACCCGTCCGGCACGCAGGACACGCAGTGCTTCACGTACGACTACCTGCGCCGGATGGAGCGGGCCTGGACGTCGGCGAGCACCGCGACCGACCCGTGCGCCGGTGGGCCCTCGGTCACCGGGGTGGGCGGTGTGGCCCCTTACCACCACGCCTACACCTTCGACGTCACGGGCAACCGCAAGACCGAGGTCCAGTACGGGACCAACGGCACTCCGCTCATCGAGCGCAGCTACACCTATCCGGCCGCCGGCCAGGCGCAGCCGCACACGCTGAGCCAGATGACGGAGAAGACTCCGCAGGGCGACCGGCTGTACTCGTACGAGTACGACGCGGCCGGCAACACGAAGAAGCGGACGAGGGCCGGCGAGGACCAGACCCTGGTCTGGGACGCCGAGGGCAACCTCGAGTCGGTCACCGAAGCCGGCAAGAAGACCAGCTTCCTCTATGACGTCGACGGCTCCCGGATGCTCCGCAAGGAGCCGGCCTCGACCACGCTCTACCTGCCGGGCATGGAGATCCGGCTGAACCACCAGACCCGGTCCACCGACGCCACCCGGTACTACGCGCTTCCGGGCGGGGCGAGTCTGGTCCGCAAGGTGGACGGCCTTCGGTACGTCGCGAACGACCACCACGGCACCGGCCAGGCAGTCGTGGACCAGAGCGGCGCTGTCACGCATCGGCGGATGACGCCGTACGGCGAGAACCGGGGAGCGTCACCAGGTCAGTGGCCGACAGAGAAGGGCTTCGTCAACGGGAACATCGATTCCACGACAGGCCTGGTCAACATCGGCGCGCGGGAGTACGACACGATCACCGGCCGGTTCATCTCGGTCGACCCGATCATCGACGTCAACGACCCGCAGCAGATGAACGGGTACGCGTACGCCAACAACAACCCGATCTCGTTCTCCGACCCGGACGGTCTCAAGGCCTGCTCCGACGACGCCTGCGGGCCGGGCGCCGACTACGAGGACATGTACGGCAACTACCACAAGGTCAAGGGCCACAACGACGGCTGTGGTGGTTGCTCGGGCGCGTACGACCCGGACGAACCCACGATCAACGTCCACAACAACCCGCGGGCATCAGCGGACGAGCGGGCCGCGGCCGCGCGGGCGGCGGCGGAGAAGGAAAGGCAGCGGCGCATTGCCGCGGCCAAGGCGAAGATGCTCAACGCCGCCAAGGCCCTGGCGAAGATCCTGATGGACGAGTTGGGCATCACCGATGCCCTGGACTGCTTCCTCAAGGGCGACATGGGCGGCTGCCTGGCCACGGCAGTCAACGTCGCGGGTGCGGCGATCGGCGGTGCGCTGGGCAAGCTGGCCGTCAGATACGGCGCTCCATGGAAGTGGAAGAAACTCGCCAACCTGACCAGCCGGGTCAAGGGCCTGCTCATCGACCTGGTCGACAACGCCAAGGCATTCATCAACTGCAAGAACAGCTTCGTGCCCGGCACGTTGGTGGTGATGGCCGACGGATCGCGCAAGCCGATCGAGGACGTCAAGACCGGCGACATGGTGTTGGTGACCGATCCGGTGACCGGCAAGACGACGATCAAGCCGGTGGTGGCGACCATCATCGGTCAGGGCAGCAAGAACCTGGTTGAAGTCACCATCGATCCCGACGGTGACAGCGGCGACGCCACGGAGCGCGTAGTCGCCACCGACAACCACCCGTTCTGGGTGCCCGGCCTCGACGAGTGGGTCGACGCCGCTGATCTGCGGGCTGGTCAGTGGCTACGCACCTCGGCCGGCACCCACGTGCAGATCAGCGCGACCCGGCAGTGGACGGAGCCGGCACAGGTCCACAACCTCACGATCGACGACATCCACACGTACTATGTGCTCGCTGGCAACACGCCGGTTCTCGTTCACAACTGCAAGGTTCGCTTCACCAAGGAGGAGGCTGACAGTCTTCAGCCAGGTGCTTTTGCCGATGAAAGCATTGAGGCCACAGGGCCGACCGTCACTCGGGCGCAGAATGAGGCGATGCAGGGACTGCCGTGCCACAGCTGCGGAGCAACAGGTGTGAGGAACGTAGGTGACCACCAACCTCCGACTGGGCTTTCGGTTCCTGGGGGACGCCAACGCTTGTATCCTCAGTGCCAGGACGGATGCAGCACAGGAATCCAAGCCGGGGCGGTGCAAAAGGCTCAACGGTTGCTCAGAAATCACGGCGTTTACAATCCCAATGCGCCGGGTGCCTACGAGCGAGTATTGGAGCTCCTGCCCGACCACATGTAACTGAGTCTTTCGTCGGTAGGACCAGACCATGAGTCATGGGAGGAGGAACTGTGCAGATCGGTCTCGTGGACGTCTACGCTAATCATGGTGTTCTCGTTATCGGAAATCGGCTAGAACTCGATGCTGATGTACCACTCCGAGGCGCGGCTGCCGTGTCCTCCTCCCATGTCCTGCTAGCAACCCGCGGGCAGGCCGGCTTGGTGAGAGTTCGCCTATGGAGCGGCGTTGGCCCTCGAGTTGGTGACGGCGTTGTTGCTGCGAGGCTGGAGCTTTCCAGTCAGCATCTGTTTGTATTCGATCTTGAAAAGATCAGCGTACACTCCTTCGCCACGGGAAAATTGGGGGAGATTCCAGTCAAGATTTCGGTCGATGATCCCGGTTTTGCGTCTCGTGTGGACATCCTGATCGGCGAAGAGGGCGGCGAGCGGGAGTTAACAAGTGTGGCAGGCTATCCCCTTTTTCCAGTGACGGTCGGCTCGGGTGCGGAAATGGAAGTGGCCGACGAGTTGGATTTGATCCTGTCCGGGCATGACTTGCCGTTGAATCGTTTAGCCGCTGCTATCAAGCTGATTTTGACTGCCCCTTCGGCCCGGCCCGCAATTCTAGATTCGCGAATGGATCAGGTAGTTGAATGGAGTAGGTGGCTTACGTCTCAGCAATCTGTTGGTCGCAGCCAGGAGCTTGGGCGTTTTTTGCGTCGTGGAATTGCTAGCCTGCGCGAGCCCGCGCAAGATGAGGAGGTGCTTAGTTTAGCCAAGACGGCTCTCGCGAAGACCGTCTTCATCCGATAAGTCGGCTGGCAACGCCTGTCTCGTAAGCTGGTGAAGCGTTGCCTGGCAATGGCCGTACTGCGTCCCAGCGTAGAGCCTTCCGGTGGAACTCTTGTGCCGCAGGCGAGAACTGAATCTCACTGTGGGTGACGAGGCGTTGTCGTTAGCCGTAGCGGTCTGCCTGGGTTGCCGTCACGGTTGCCGTCACGCGCGTCTATAGAATGTCGATGTGTCGATGGACTGCGGGCCCGGCCGGGATGGCGAAACCGGCGGGATCCGGTGGCGTGCCGCGTAGCGGTGCGGGGTCGATCCCCGCAACTACCCGCTCTTGCCGGTTGCCGAAGGGATCGTCACGGACTTTGGGGGCCGGTGGGTCGGCCACTGCTCTTGCTCGGCGGTTTGGTAACGCTAGGCGTGCGCGCGGGGCCGGAACGGCTGCAGCGCGTGCGCGAGGCCCGGCGTCAGCTGGGCCGTCTTGATCCTGTAGAGCAGTTTTGAGCCAGTCGGATCTTGGTCGGGGGCCTTGATCCGGCTGGCTTACTGCTTGCGTGCGCGGTTGCGGCTGCTGCGGGAGCGCCTGGCCTTTGGTGGCGCGTCGTCGTTGCTTAGACGTCGGAGGTGTTCGGGCTGCTGGGCAAAATTGCCGCGGTCGGCCTGGTATTTGATCACTTCGTCGATGAGGGCGTTGTTGGTGTCGGCGTGGCGCAGCAGGTCGTGCAGGGCTGCGTTCTTGTCGTCTGCGGTGCGGGCGGTGGTGGTAGCGGATGGTGGTGGCTTGCTGGTCGGCGAGGTAGGCGGCGACTCGGCGTCGGAGGTCGGGGTCGTCGATGGGTTCGCGGAGGACGCCGCCGCTTAGCAGGTCGAAGGCGTCGGGGTGGACGAAGGTGCCTTTGTCGGCGACGCTGTAGGTGATGCGCCGGCGTTGGAGTTCGCGTAGTGCGCGTTGGCGGCCGGGCAGGCCGCAAACCTCGCATCCTGTCTCAGGGCGAGTTTGAAACCTGCTCCTAGCCCCGCTCAGCGTCCTCCGGGCAATCGAGAGGATGAAGGGCTCGCAGCCTAGAAGCGTGAAGAGGAGTTCGACCATTCCGGACGATTCAAGCGTGTTGGAAGTCCTTCCGGGGTCCGGCCTTGATCGTGCCCGGTTCGGGGAGAGCCGTTCCAGTCACCGCGAGCGGCTCGGAAGCTACGAGGCTTTCGAGCGAGTGCCGGGCGCGGGGGTGACCGACATCTATGAAGATGGAATGGTCATGCTGTCCTACGACGAGCTGGACCGCCTCGCCTTCATAGAGATCGGAGGCGAAACAGCCGTGTCACTTGGTGGAACTCAATTAACGGGAAGGCCTCTCGTGGCCGTGCTTGAGGAGCTGACTCAGCGCGGTTTCCCGGTTGAGTTCGACGGCGACTCGTCGTACGCAATCTCGTCAACCGGAGTTGAACTCTTCACCAGCTCTCCGGATGACGTTGATGAACCGGCTGGGGGAGTTTCGATAGCGCGAACCGGGCGAGAACGAAGTGCGGAGTTGCGCGCACCGGTTGCTGGCAGCTGCTGAGCAGGGTGCAGATGCGGTGCCCACGCCGATCCACCACAGCAATGGACCGATGACCGTCATCAGGGTAAGGAGAGCCACTGACCAGCCCGGCCATCGGCGTAGCGTAGGTCGAGAACCTCTGCCGGTCGTGAACGTATCCGGGGATCTAGCCACGACGGTCAGCGAGCCGGCCCATCGCCGGACTCGGCGAGCTGCTTGAGGTTCAGCAACTGCCGGCGGGCCATCACCAGGTCACCGAGGCAGCCGCCGAGGGCGATCACCGGGTTCGTCCGCATCACCACCTTGAGCAGCAGGCGGGTGGTGTTCCCGGCGTCCGGCACCAGGACGTACGACAGCACCGCGCCCATGATCTCGCCGGTGAGGTGGTGTCCCGGCTCGACCGCGAGGATCCGGCCCCGCCGCCGCCCGCCGGCAGTGGTGAACGCCTCGCCCGACACCGGCTCGGGAAGGCCCACCAGCCGTTGCGGTGAGCGGCGGCCGAGGTTGTCGATCCAGTCGTACGAGTACGGCGCGAGCCGGATCTGGGCGACCCACCGCCACACGGCGGAAGGTGGCGCGTCCACGCTCACCCCGCGCCACGCCCGCAGGTTGGGCGCGGGAACGAAGTCGTCGCACGGGTACCGGCGACGTGTCTCGTCGTCGGAGACACCCCACCGGTCACCGAGCATCGGCCCGGCCCAGCACCAGCGTGGTCCGCAGGTCGAGCACGACGGTGCCGCCGAAGTCGTCGACCAGCCGGTCCAGCGCGGCGATCCCGCGTCGCTGCTGCTCCGGGGTGCGGGAGAGGTACGGCCCGAACGTGCGCATCAGCGCCAGGTACCGCTCCTTGTCCAGCGGCAGCTCCCGCCGGAACACCTCGCGGCGTACGTCGTCGAACTGCCCGCTGTCGAGGACGTCCCGGTGGAACCAGTCGACGGGCCGCTCCCGGACGGTGGGGTCGACGGATCGCAGTGCGGCCCGGACGGCGGCCTGCTGGTCGGCGTCGGCGTAGTCGTAGCGGTGCCCGAAGACGGCGAGGGTGCCGCCGGGCGCCAGGGCGCGGCGGGCAAGGGCGTTGCGGGTGGCCGGGTCCAGCCAGTGCCAGACCATCGCGCAGGCGAGCACGTCCACCCCACCGGCGGGCGGCGACCACCGCTCGAACGTCGTTGCCTCGATGCGCGCTTCCGGGAACCGCTCGGCCAGCCGGGCCGCCATTCGCGCGTCGGGCTCCACGCAGGTCAGGGGCGCACTGAGGCGGGCCAGCACCTCGGTGCCCTTCCCGGTGCCCGCGCCGACCTCGGCCACCGACGCCGGTGCGCCGCCGTGGTAGGCGAGTATCGACCCGGCGATCTCCGGCGGATATCCCGGCCGCGCGCGCTCGTACAGGTCGGCCACCGTGCCGAAGACATCCATCACCAGCACGATACGGCTCCGACCGGTCCCCGACAGACCGCGCGGAAACCGGCCCACCCGCTTCTACGCTCCGCACCATGAGGTGGACCCTGCGGCTGGCGGCGGCGCTCGGCGTACTCGCGACAGCTCTGGCGACCGGGTCGGCGAGCGGCGCCGCGGCGCCCGCCGACGGCGGCCTCGGCCTGACCCTGCGGCCCGGCCAGGCCGACTACCAGGCCGGGGACCAGGTCCGCCTCGACCTCACTGTCACGAACACGACCGGGTCGGCGTGCGCGCTCGCCACCGGGCCCGTCGGCACCGTGCAGGTCACGGGGGTACGCCGGGACGGGCGCGACGTCGAGCCGACGCTGGCCCGCAGCTTCTTCGAGGACGGGATCGGCGCCGCCGCCACCACCGGGCTCACCACAGTGGAGCCGGGAGCGACCGCCGTCGTGGCGTTGACCGGGGTACGGCTGCGCGACGGCGACGTCGTGCTCCGCTCGGTGGCCGCCACCCCGGACGGCGGTGGGCTGGACACGCTCTGGCCGGTCGGCGCACCCGGCCGGTACGAGGTGACCGCCGGCTACGTGACGCTGCCGGTCACAGGCGCGACGAACCCGTGCGCGGGCGCGACAGCGCTGCGGACCGCCACGTTCACCGTGTCCGACGACGGCGGGACCGGCCCGCGCTGGTTCTGGGTGGTGGCCGGGGGAGCACTCGCGCTGCTCGTCGTCGCGCTGGTCGTGCTGCTGCTGGTACGCCGACGACGCCGGCCGACAGCCGCCGCCGTGGCCCTGGTGCTGCTGGTGGCCGTCGGCGCGTACGTCGGCGGTGGTGCCCGGCCGGCGCGGGCCGACTACGGCGTCGACCCGACCGCCGGGGTGCCGGTCAGCGGCGTCGACTTCCAGGCTGCTGTCGACGGCTGCCTGGCCGGGTTCGCGCTACCTGGCGGCGACCCGTCCGGCCTGCTGCCCCGGCTGCGCGACAAGAAGAGTCCCCGCGTGCGGATCATCCCGACCACAGGTGGATCGGGCGCGTTCGAGACGCCGGACAGCGCCGACGGCAAGGGCTCCTCGACTGTCACGTGGAACCCGACCTCCACCGACCCGTACGGCGACGGGGTGGCCCGCGACCCCTGCGCCGCGCTCTACCACGAGCTGAACCACGCCGACGACATCTCCCGGAACACGGTGCCGCAGGGCGAGTGCGGCGGCACCGGCATCCGTACCGCCGAGGTGAAGGCGACGCTCGCGGAGAATCGCTACCGGGCGGCGAAGGGGCTGCCGCCGCGCACCGAGTACGACGGGAAGCCGCTGCCGAAGAACCTCGACGAGTGCAAGAAGCCGGCCAAGAAGACACCGCCGCCGAAGGGCCCGATGAAGCTCTGCGAGGACGGCGCTGACTGCGGCGGCAGCAACGGGGACCCGCACCTGGTCACGTTCGACCGGGTCGCCTACGACTTCCAGGCCGTCGGCGAGTTCACGCTGGTCGTGTCCACCGGCGGCGACCCGCTGGAGGTGCAGGTCCGGCAGGCCCCGATGGCCGGCACGCGTACCGCCTCGGTCAACTCGGCTGTCGCGTTCCGGATCGGCGCGCACCGCGTAGCGCTCACCCTCACCGACGGCGGCACCCGGGTGCACGTCGACGGCGCGTCACCGGCCGCGCTGCCGGACCGCACCGACCTGGCCGGCGGCGGCATTCTCACCCGCCGCCCGTCGGACACCGGCCCCACCGACGGGTACGACGTGACGTGGCCGGACGGGTCCGCGGCGGCGGTGGACCAGATCGGCCGGTACGGCTACCGCGTGCTGGTCCGGCTCGCCGAAACCAGGGCCGGGAAGGTACGCGGACTGCTCGGCGACTTCGACGGCGACCCGGCCGACGACATCGCGCCCGCCTCCGGGGCGGCGCTGGCCCAGCCGGTGCCGTTCGCGAAGCTCTATCCCGCGTACGCGGACAGCTGGCGGATCACCCCGGACCGCTCGCTGCTGCACTACGACGACGGGCAGGACACCGGCACCTTCACCGACCGCGCGTTCCCGGAACGGGAGGTCACCGTCGGCGACCTCGACCCGGCCCGGCGCGCGGCGGCCGAACAGGTCTGCCGCTGGGCCGGCGTGACCGCGCCCGCCCAGCTCGCCGAATGCGTCTTCGACGTCGCGGTCAGCGGCCGACCCGAGTTCGCCGTGGCCGGCGCGAGCACCGAACGGGTCGCCCCGCCTGCGGCCACCCCGATCACCGCCGTACCCGTCGCCACCGCCACGCTCACCCCCGGCGGGACGCCGCTGACGTTCGCCGCCCGCGCCGGGGACGCCGTCTTCGTCGACGCCACCGCGCCGGGAATCGGCGACCGCTGCTCGCCGTACGTGCTCACCGAGCCGGGCGGACGGGAGATCGCCAGCGGATGCAACATCAAGGGCGCCGGGTACGTCGACCGCGTCGACCTCGCCGCCACCGGCACGTACGCGCTGCGGGTCACCGCCGCACCCGGCGACACCGGCCGCGCCGCCGTGCGGGTGTACGCGGCCCGGGACAGCGACGACACGGTGCAGCCGAACGGCCCGGCGGTCACCGCCGCCATCGGGCAACCCGGCGCGCGGGCACGTTACCGGTTCACCGGCCGCGCGGGGGAGCGCGTCTACGTGGAGGTGCCCGCGAGCAGTCTCACCGACCAGTGCTCCCCGCTGGAACTGCGGGACGCCGAGGGACGGCTGCTGCGCAGCGGTTGCGTGATCAACGGCGCCGGCGAGATCGACGGCACGCTGCTGCCCGCCGACGGGACGTACACCGTGGTGGTCGACCCGACCGAACGCGGCACCGGCACGACCACGCTGCGGCTGGTCACCAGCCGGGACCGGGAGGCGAAGATTACCGTCGGTGGACCGCCTGTTGTCGCCGTCGTGGACCGGCCCGGCGCGATCGCCGGCTACCGGTTCACCGTCGCGGCCGGCGCGTCCGTGACGGTGAGCGCGACCGCCTCCGACCTGCCGGACCAGTGCGGCGTGCTGGCCCTGCGCGCGCCCGACGGCAGCACCGTCACCACCGGCTGCGTGATCAACGGGGCCGGTGAAATCGGGCCAACCGTGTTGCCGGCCTCCGGGGCGTACACCCTGGTGGTGGACCCGTCCGGGGCCGCGACAGGGCAGGTCACGCTGGCGCTGCGGTGAGGCCGACCCTGCGTTTCCGGGGTGGTGTGCGGGCGTGCTAACGTCTCGTCCCGTTGTCAGCGAGCGCCGCTAGCTCAACTGGCAGAGCAGCGGACTCTTAATCCGCGGGTTCGGGGTTCGAGTCCCTGGCGGCGCACCAACGATCAAGGCCCTGACCAGGCGTTCCACGCCGGTCAGGGCCTTTTCGCACGCGTCGGCGGCAGGCGATCTTCGATAGGTGCTGAGGATTGCACGAGGAACACGCGCGCTGAGACGGTCGGATTCGCTGAGAGATGTTGCGGTTGAGCGCTCCTGCTTGCGAATACGCTACCCTCCGCCGTCTTGAGCCATCGACATCGCGTCGCGACACTGGCATCATCTATATCCGGGCGGAACCGGAGGGCTGCGGTGGTCAGGGGTCGCACAATCAACGACTGGTACCTTAACCGTGGCGCCTCGTCCGTGGATGACAAGACTGATGATGATGTCGTAGATCGCGGGCCCGATTCCTGGCTTGACTCGGCGGCGAACAGCCGTGGCAGTTCCCGTACACCTCCTGTCGGCAGATCCAAGCGCTCGGCCCTGCGGCGAACCAATGCTGAGTCAACTCCGACGCCCACCCTGGGCCGCCACGCGCCCAAGCCATCGAATCGGGAACTCGACGATGAGATCGCCTCGATCTTGCGCTCGCAGGCCAAGGTGTCCGTGCGGGAGCTCCTTCATCGCAAGGGCGGCGGCTGGGCCCGTCTGACGTCCAAGGAAATCGCTGTCGCGGTGCGTCGAGTGCAATCCAGGGCCAAGCGAACTCCGAAGCGGTCCGCAGTGACGGCGGTTGCCCCGCTCCCGGCCCCGGCGCCCGTCCCAGTGCTCCCATCTATGGAGGAAATTCGTCGAACGGTAATTCAAATTCATGCCCATCGGCCGTTGCTGGCGACCTGGGAGATTTCGCGTGACCTTCGTGCCAAGGGATGGTCGAACGTAACGACCGACCTGGTAAAGAGCATTCTTCCCCCGCCCGGCAAATCTCTGTTCCCATCCGTTCATAAACGGAGACGCGGCAAGAAGAAGCCACATGCGGGCCCGAAGACAAGTAAAGCCCTGCAGTCGAGAGCTGCCTCCGGCCGGGCGAAACCCGTCGCAGCCCCGCAAGCGCCCACACGCCAAGAACCGCTAAAACCTGCCACTCAACTCACGGTCTTCTGCCCTTCGTGCGAGGTGCGGATTTCGGTCCTCGGGTCCTGCCGTTGCTCGTAGATCCTCGGTCTGCGGTGCTAGCAAGGCACACGGGTGAGCCCGCCAAGTCGTTCTCCCCGCGGTGTCAGTAGTCGATGTTGATGGCGGCGACCTGGCGGCTGCCGTTGGAGACGATGGCCGGGCCGGCGAAGCGGGAACCGGTGTACGTCAGCGCCGTCTTGTGGCCGGGACTGTTGAACCACGCCTCGATCATCTGCTCCGGCGTGGCGGTGCCGGACGACGCGAACAGCACCTCGTGCCCGCAGTGCTTCAGCCCGCTGCCGGCGTTCAGGTTCTGCCGTACGCAGGCCTCCGCGTCGCGGTGCTGCGCCGCGCCGAGCTTGACCTCGGTCAGCCCGAGCGCGCGACGCCGCTCGTTGAGCAGCACCAGCAGCCGCCGTTCCGCGGCGGAGACACCCGTCGACGTGCCGGCCGACCGGGACGGCGACGGAGTCGGCTTCGGTGACGGCTTCACCGACCTGGCGGGACTCGGGCGCGCCGTGGTGGGGGACGGCTTCACCGCGGTCGCTGAGGGCTTCGCCGCAGTCGGGGAGGGTGTGGGCGCCGGTGTGGCGGTCGCGGCCGAGGGCTGCGCGGCTGCCACGCTCGCCGGCTGCCGGCCCGGCTCCTCCGGGTAGTTGGCGAGAACGAGCCCGCCCCCGCCGAGCACGGCGACGGCGGCGACGATGCCGATCAGGGTCTTGGACAGGGAGAGCGTCGACCGCGCCCCGGCGGTCACGACCTGCGCGCCGGGCGGTACGACGTGCGACGGCGAGGCGACGGTGCGCAGGTGGTGCGTGACGTCCGAGGCGAGCGCGGCCGGCGGCGGCGTGAGCGCCAGGCCGGCCAGCAGCCGCTCGGCCGGGACCAGGTCGGTCGTCGCGTCCGGGCAGTGCGGGCAGTCCCGGATGTGGCGGGCGAACCGCTTGCGCCACACCGGCGCGGGCCGGCGGTCCCAGCCGGAGGCCGTGTCGGCCAGGCCGGCGCACCCGGGCCGGGCGGTGAGGGCCCGTACGACCAGCCGGGCGGTGTCCAGCTGCGCCTTCATCCGGGAGACGCGCACTGTCACGTGGTGCGGGGCCAGCTTCAGGGCGTCGACCAGGTCGGCGCGGCTGAGGTGACCGGCCTCGACCAGCCACCACAGCGACAGCAGGTGGCGGTGGTCGTCGTCCAGCCAGCGCGTGGCCAGGACGACCTCCCGGCGCTGGTCGGCGAGGCGGAGCTGGGTCAGGGTCAGGTCCTCGAAGTCCGCGCGCGGGTCGATCACGTTGTCGATGTCCTCCGGCGGCGCCGGTGTGGTGTGCCGGCGCTGCGTGTGGGTGCGGATCTCGTTCATGGTGACGGCGACGAGCCACGAGCGGAAAAGCTGCGGCTCGCGTACGCCCGGCAGCCCGCGGACGACGCTCAGCATCGTGTTCTGCACCACGTCGTCGACGTCCGCCGACCGGTTCAGGGCCCGGCCCACGATGTTGTAGACCAGCGGCAGACAGTGCGAGACCAGCTCGTCCACCGCCGCCCGGTCGCCGCGGCGTGCCGCGTCCACCACCGTCGACATGTCGGCCCTGCCCGGGTACGCGTGAGAGGACACGCTCACAACCTCGCCTTCACCGAACGATCTCGTACACGGTGGAGACTGTCCGGTACGCGGTCAGGTCACACAAATGTGTGCGGTGTCGGTGGGAGGCGTTACCTTCTCCGCCATGCCATTGATCACAGTCACCGACGAGGTCGTCGGTGCTCCGAGCGGGCCCACGTGGACCATCGAGGTCTTCGAGGAGGAGGTACGCCTCGACGAGCTGATCCGGCGGCGGGTATCGCTGGAGATCGCCGAGTCCGGTGTGGACGTCGACGCGGGGGAGCGCACCCGTCTGACGCTCGACGCGTTCCGCCGCAACGCCTTCGTGGTGCTCGTCGACGACCGCCAGGTGACCGACCTGGGCGAGAAGATCCACCTGCACGCCGGATCCCGGGTCACCTTCCTCAAACTCGTCCCACTGGTGGGTGGCTGAGTGGACACGCAGGACGTGCAGGCGGCACTGCGCGAGGTGGTCGACGCCGCCAGTGGCTGGCGCGAGAGCGACGACCAGGCCTTCAACGAGCATCACCTGCGGCACTTCCTCGACGGTGTGGTGGCCGTGTTCGGCTGGGCGCCGGCCGGTTCGGTTCCGGCGCTGCTCGCCGCGCTCAACGACACGCGCCGGTCCGGTGATCCCGCTCCGCCGCAGGAGGAGCTGCTGTCGGAGGCCGTGCGGAAGGCCGAGTCGGTTGCCGCCGCCGTGACCGACCTGGCCGGCGACGACGCGGATCATGACCGCCGTGCCGCCGCCGCGCTGACAATGGTCGGCCACCTGCCAGGGCGGCCGCACCAGGACGTGAGCGTGTGGGACCGGGCCCGGGGCGAGGCGTGGCGCCGGACGGAAGAACTTCTGGCCGCGCAACCGGCGCCGGTGCGCCAGGTGGTCTTCGACGCGCTGACGGTGCCGGGGGAGAGCGGTGACAAGCAGACCAGACTGATCCGTGTCGTGCGCTCCGGCGGCGGCCTCGACGGCTCGGCCTGGCTCGGCCGGCTGGGCACTCAGGCCTGGCTGGGATTCAATTACTGGAGTTGGCACCTCAATCGGTTCACCTGGGAGGCCATCCAGGCGGAGGCGTCGGCCGGGCGGGTGAACCCGGCGGCGCTGGCGACCTGGCGCCGGACCCGGCTCGAACGTTCGCTGAGCGACATCAGCGACGAGGCCGAACGGATGTGGCCGATCCCCAACGTCGGTGAGCAGTGGGCCGACCGCGCGATCGCGGACGTCGAGGCGATGCCGGCGGATCGCCGGTCCGCGTGGGAGGCGCTGCTGGCGCACTGTCCGGTCGAGGTGGACAAGGCGAAGCCGACGGCCGGTTGGCGCAAGCAGGCCCGGTCGCTGCTCGACGCGGTGGGCGTCGACGATTTCACCGCCCGGCTCGACGACTGGCTCCCGCTCGTCGGGCAGGCGCGCAGCCTGCCGCTGCGCATGACCGCGTGCTGCCCCGGCCACATCGAGGACATGCCACCACGGATGATCGACCGCTACAACGTCGGGCTGCTGTGGGGACTGATCTGGATGCGGACGATGTGCCAGCCGTCCGAGCAGACACTGCGCAGCCTCGGCCAGATCGCGGAACGGGCCGCCCGCAAGATCTCCGGCCACGGCCCGGCGAGCCCGAAACTGGCGAACGTCGCTGTGGCGGCGCTCGTCGACACCGATCACCCCGCCGCCCTCGCCCAACTGGCCCGGCTGTCCTCGCGGCTGACCTACAAGAGCACGCTGCGCCTGGTGGAGAAGGGGCTGACCCGGCACGCCGAGGCGCGCGGTGTCAGCCGGGAGGACGTCGAGGAGATGGCCCTGCCCGGCTTCGGGCTGCCGCTCGCGGACAAGCTGGGCGACTGCTCGTACGAGCTGGAGGTGCGCGGTGTCGACGCCGTAGTGGTGTGGCGCAACGCGGACGGCAAGGTGGTCAAGACGCCTCCGGCCCAGGTGCGCAGGGACCACGGCGACGAGGTGAAGGAGCTGAAGGCGACTGTCGCCGACGTCGCCGCGACGCTCGTCGCCACCCGCGACCGGCTGGAAGGCCTGCTGCGACGCGACCGTTCGTGGACCGTCGAGCAGTGGCGCGAGCGGTTCCTGGACCATCCGCTGGCCCGTACGCTGGCCCGGCGTCTCATCTGGACCGTCGACGGCGTGGCCTGCTGCTGGGCCGGTGAGGCGCTGCGAACAGTGGACGACACAATGGTCGAGCCGGCCGACGAGGCGACGGTCCGGTTGTGGCATCCGGTGCTCGACCCCGACGCGGTGGGGCCGTGGCGGGACTTCCTGACCCGGCACGGGATCACCCAGCCGTTCAAGCAGGCGCACCGGGAGCAGTACCTGCTCACCGACGCGGAGCGGGCCACGGGCATGTACTCCAACCGGTTCGCCGCGCACATCGTGCGCCAGCACCGGCTCAACGCGCTGCTGTCCCGGCGTGGCTGGTCGTACGTCCAGCACCGCAACGACGGGGCCTCGTACGACCTGCCCTGGCTGGCCCTCCCGGACTGGGGGCTGCGCGCCGAACTGGGTGTCGCCGGGATCGAGGACCGGGGCGACGACCTCGTGTTCGACACGATGGGGACCGACCAGCTGTTCTTCATCCGGGGAGAGCGCCTGCCGGTTCCGCTGGCGGAGGTGCCGCCGGTCGTGCTGAGCGAGGTGATGCGCGACGTCGACCTGTTCGTGGCCGCGGCCGGGGTGGGCGCCGACCCGAACTGGTACGACGGTGGGCCGCAGGGCCGGTATCGCGACTACTGGGCGCAGAGCAGCTTCGGCGAGCTGACCCCGACCGGCCGAACGCGCCGGGACGTGCTGGCGGACCTGATCCCCCGGCTGGCCATCGCCGACCGGTGCACGCTCACCGACAGGTTCCTGGAGGTACGCGGCGACCTGCACACGTACCGCATCCACTGCGGCTCCGGGAACATCCTGATCGCACCGGACGAGCGGTACCTGTGCATCATCCCGGACTCGGCGAAGGCGAAGGAGCCGGAGATGTACCTGCCCTTCGAGGGTGACAGCCGGCTCGCCGAGATCATCAGCAAGGCGTTGCTGCTGGCCGCCGACAAGAAGATCAAGGATCCGGTGATCCTGCGCCAGCTGTGAGGCGGTCGGCGGGCGCCGGGTCCGGAGTCAGCCCGGCGCCCGCTTCGGCAGCAGCAGCTCCTCGTGGTCGAGTTCGCGTTCCAGCACGCGTAGTTCCTCGTCCGGCAGCCGCCCGGAGTCGCGCCACCGCAGCAACTCCTCGCGCTGCGCTTCGAGGACGGTCCTGCGGACCCGCAGCGCCGTCTCGTACTCCGGTGAGGTGGGCAGCTCCGACGATCCGCTCTGCTGGAGCAGGTCGAGCCGCCCCCGGTAGCGGGCCAGCCGGGTCTGCAACTGTGCCCGCGTGGTGTCGACGGCGACCCTGCTGTCCGGCTCCTCGGCGGCGACGAGGTCGAGGCGGGCCAGCGCGGCCTCCACCGCGGCCGAGCGGGCCTCGTTGCGTACCCGGGCCTGGTCGGCCTCGTTGGCGCGCAGGCCGAGCATGCGCACGAGCGGCGCGAACGTCAGGCCCTGCCCGACCAGCGTCACCAGGACGACCACGAAGGTGCAGAACAGCAGCAGGTCACGATCGGGGAAGGGATCTCCGCTACGGGTGGTCAGCGGCAGCGTGAAGATCGCGGCCAGGCTGATCACGCCCCGCGTACCGGACCAGCTCAGGGCCACCACCTCGCGGGAGGTCAGCCCGCGGGCGTTGCGGTCGACGCCGCCGAGCCGGCGTGCGGCATCAGGATCGTCGGTGTCGTCCTGTTCGGCGACGCCACCGAGCCGGGTGTGCAGCGACCGGGGGAGCCACTGGGTCAGGATCAGCCAGGCCGGGCGCAGAAGCAGCACCACGCCGACCGACACGGCGACGGCGATGACGATTGTCGACGTCTCGTACTGGCGCAGGCCCCGCATGACGGCGGGGAGCTGCTGGCCGATCAGCAGGAAGACGAAGCCTTCGAGGAGGAAGTCGACGAGCCGCCACACGGCGTTGGTCTGGAGGCGGGCGGCCCCGGAGCCGAACTGCGGCGTCTGGTGGCCGACGATCAGGCCGGCGACCACCACTGCCAGTACGCCGGAGACGTGCAGCGCCTCGCCGAGCAGGTACGCCACGAACGGCGTCGCGAGCGAGATCGCGTTCGACAGCAGCGGGTCCGCGGTGAGCGGCCGGACCAGCCGTTTCGCCCGTGCGACGACCACGCCCACCGCGATGCCGCCGGCCGCTGCCAGCACGAACTGCCCGATCGCGGCGGGGAACGAGAACGTGCCGCCCACGGCGGCGGCCACAGCGACGCTGAGCATGGTCAGCGCGGTGGCGTCGTTCAGCAGCCCTTCGCCCTGGATGATCGTGACCATCTTCGGCGGCAGGTTGACCCGGCGGCCCACGGCCAGGGCGGCGACCGGGTCGGGCGGCGCGATCGCGGCACCGACAGCGATGCCTGCCGCCAGCGTCGCGCCGGCCACGAACAGGTGGAACCCGATGCCCACGAGCAGTCCGGTGAGGAGCACCAGCACCACGGAGAGGCTGACCACGATCCGCAGGTTGCGGCGGATGTCCAGCAGGGAGGAGTCCAGCGCGGCGCTGTAGAGCAGCGGCGGCAGCACGACCATGAGCACGAGGTCGGGGTCGAGGCTGACGTTGGGGCCGGGGAGCAGCGCGTACGCGATGCCGATGAGTGGCAGCAGCGCGGCTGCCGGCAGGCCGGTCCGGGAGGCCACCCACCGCACGGCGATGACGACCGCGACGGCGGCGAGCACGAACAGCAGTGTCGAATGGGTGCTCACCTCGACCGACAGTACCCGCGTCGAGATCATCATGCGATGCGGACGGTGTCGTCAACCGAGGGTTGACGGTCGAGGATCGTCAACCTATGGTTGACGCATGGAGGAGACCGAACCGCTCAAGATGACCCAGCCGGTACGACTCGACGACCTCATCGACGGCATCAAGAAGGCGCACACCGACGCGCTCGATCAGCTGGCCGGCGCCGTTCTCGTCGCCGACCACCTGGGCGACGTGGCCGACCACCTGATCGGGCACTTCGTCGACCAGGCGCGCCGCTCCGGCGCCTCGTGGACGGAGATCGGCCGCAGCATGGGCGTGACGAAGCAGGCCGCCCAGAAGCGTTCCGCCGCCAAGGCGGAGACCGCCGCCGCGCTCGACCCGAACTCCGGGTTCGGCCGGTTCACCCCGCGCGCCCGCAACGTGGTGCTGGCCTCGCAGGAGGAGGCGCGGGCCGCGGGCAACGCCGAGATCACCCCGGGGCACGTCGCGCTCGGACTGCTCGCCGAGCCGGAAGGGCTGGCCGCCGCGGCGATCGTGGCTCGGGGCGTACCCCTGGAACGGCTGCGGGAGGTCGTCACCGCGACGCTGCCGGCGAAGGCCGACCCGGTCCCGGACCTGATCCCCTACGACGCACGGGCCAAGAAGGTCCTGGAGCTGACCTTCCGGGAGGCGCTGCGGATGGGGCACAACTACATCGGTACGGAGCACATCCTGCTCGCCCTGCTGGAGGAGGAGGGCGACGACGGCGTGCTGCGCGGCCTCGGCCTGGAGAAGTCCGCGCTGGAGTCGGCGTTCGAGGCGGCGCTCGCCGAGATCACCCGGAAAGGGGCCTGACACCGCGCCGGGCACGCGTCACGGGGGCGCGTGCCCGGCGTCCGGGTGTCAGTCTGCGGTGGGGAAGCCGTACCGGGCGGCGTGCTCCGGGTCGGCGGGGTCGACCTGGCGGATCCCGGCGTCGGCCAGCCGCTTGTTCACCTCGTCGAGGTGCTCCCGGACCAGCCGGGCCTCCTCCTCGGTGACCCGGCCGCGGTGCGGGCGCCCGGCGTGCTCGATGGTGCCGTAGTCGATCTTCTCGGTGGCGCGGCGGGCCTTCGGCGGCTTGACCCGCTCGGCGGTCCGCAGCAGCTGCGCCATCGGCACGTCGGTCGCCATCGCGTCGAACTCGCTGGCGGTCAGCACCACCCGGCGCGGCTCACCGTGGCCGTGCCGGTCGTGGATCTCCACCACCGCGACGTCGAGCGCCGCGTCGTCGATGCTCTCCACCTCGACCGCGGTGGCGTCCAGCTGCACGGGGCCGGCGACCAGGTCCGGGTGCTCCAGGACGACGACCTTGACCACCTCGTCGTCGGGGCTGAGCACCTGACCGGTGAAGTCGGAGACGTGGATCGTCTTCTTGCCCATGCGCGGAGCTTCTCCTGTCGTAGGCCGGAAATCGGACCACAAGACGCTACCGCACAGGTGTGCGAAGGCCGGTACGCCCGCCCGGCCGGTGTGTCGCCGCCCGCCCTCTCAGAGGGGCGTGAGGCCACGCCAGGCGGCGGTGCCGGCCGGCTGCGCGTTCAGCTCGGCCCAGGAGAGCGCCCGGTCGCGGGCCTCGCGGTACGCCGGCTGCGCCGGGAACCGTCCGGCGTCTGCGGCGGCCCGCCAGCCGCGCTCCGCGTCCTGCTGGAATCGGTCATTCGGTTCGTGAGGCATGACCACTACCGTCCCAGAGAAACTTGTCCATGTATGGAAATGAATATGACGCAGGGGCGATGCCTTCGGTTCCGCGAAGCGCCCGGGGTTCCTGCGGCCGGTGGCGGAACCAGGAATCGGCGCCCGTCGCTGGCGTGCCGACCCTCTACCCGCGTGCCGCGCGTCTCAACCGCGCCGCGATCGGCGAATTCCGCAGGCATGGGCGCGGCGTCCCGGCGTACCATGATCACGTGCTCGACCGGCGGGTCTTCCTTCATCTGGCGACCTGGTTGGGGCAGTGGCCGGCGGGCCCCGGGCTGCACGTGGTCCGGTCCTACCGCCGCGCCCGCCCGGCCTGGGACGGGCGGCTGCGCCCGGCCGTCGCGGTGACAGCGGGCGGCAGCACCGTCCTCTCGGTGGCCGCCGACCGGGTCGAGGCGGTCCGGACGCTGGTGCGGGACCGGCCGCTCGGGGAGTGGCTGCCCGACCTGCCGGGCGCGGTCGGCATGCCGGAGTTCATCGCGCACACCTCGGTCTTCCGGTGGTGCACCGACCCGGCGCCGCTGCCCGAGGTGGGGGAGTGGGTGCCGCCCACGCTGCCCGGGCTGCCGCCGTGGCTGCGGCTGTTCGACAGGGAGGTGCTCGTGGTCCGGGGCGCCGACGGCGCGTACCGGGCCGGCGTGGGGATCAAGCGGCACGACGCGTACGGCCACGAGCTGGCGGTGGGCACGGTGCCGACGGCGCGCGGGCGCGGCCTGGCCCGGCGGCTGGTCGCGCAGGCGGCCCGCCGGGTGCTCGACGAGGGGGCGATCCCCACCTACCTGCACGACCCGGGCAACGCGGCGTCCGGCCGGGTGGCCGAGGCGGCCGGGTTCCCGGATCGCGGCCTTACCGCGTTCGGCGTCTTCCCCCGCTGAGCCGGCCCGGATCCCCGGCCTGGCGCGGACCGTGGATCCCGGGCCGGATCCACGGTCCGCTGCTCTCCCCCAGGCCCCGACATCGGTAACGCTATGTGTTAGTGCCGGTGGTCAACAAGGGGTGTGCCACTGTCCGGTTACGGACTCTCACCTGCGCAATCGCTGGCAGGTGCGGCGGCGAAGTCAGTGACGCAGCGTGTGGATCAGTGCGAGCGCCTGACGGGTGACCGGCCGCAGCACGCGCAGCCGGGACAGCCCCACCAGCCGGTCCACGAGCGGTACCACGCCGTCGATGAGCTGCCGGGTCTTGACCTGCCCCTCCGAGCGGTCGTGCACCCAGTAGAGCACCACCCCCATGTAGCCGAGCCAGAGCAGCTCGGGCAGCGCCTCGCGCAGCTCGTCGTCGAGCTTGACGGTGGACCCGGTGAGTGCCTCGCGGAACAGCGCGATCGACATGTCCCGGGGTGCCGACGACTCGGCGGAGAACGGGCTGAGCGGCGAGGTCGGCTCGGCCGCCGTCTTGAAGAAGGCGCCCGCGAACGCGTGGTACGGGCTCAGCACGTCGACGCCCGCGTGCAGCACCCCGGCCAGTCGCGGGCCGAAGTCCCGCTCCCGGGCGAGCACCGGCGCGGCCGCCTCCCGGTGCTCGCGCTGGGTGCCCGCGTAGAACTCCTGGACCAGGTGCTCCTTGGAGCCGAAGTAGTAGTAGGCGTTGCCCACCGCCACGCCTGCCTCCTGGGCGACCGCGCGCATCGTCGTCCGCGCGTATCCGCGCTCGCGGAACAGCCGCATCGCCGTGTCCAGGATCAGCTGACGGGTCTGCTCACCCCGGGCCGTCGACCCCTGTCCACCCGCAGCGGTCGTCGGCGCACTCTGCTCGGTCATCGTCGTCACCGTATCCCGGTTCCCGGATCCGTTCGCGGACCGCTGAGGCCGCCGCCACCACCCGCCGGGCCAGCGGCAGCAGGTGCGGCCGGGCCAGCCGCTCGGCCGTACCGCGATGCTCGGCGAGCGCCCAGAGACAGGCGAACCAGGCGCCGTCGCCGCGGTAGACGGCGCCGGTGTCGGCCACCACCGTCAGGTCGCGCAGCGCGGCGTCGTGGTCCAGGCCGGGGAAGCGCCGCCGGGCCTCGGCGGACCCGGCCGGCACGAACTCCAGCGGTACGAGCTAGGCGCGCGAGGCGAGCCACCGCCGGGCGGCCCGGCACATCGGGCAGTCCGCGTCGAACAGGACGGTGAACCCGCGGATCCCACCGGCCCCGTGCCCGGTGGGATCCTGCCGGCGCCCGCCCGGGGCGGACGTCACCGGGCCGGCGGGTTCGGACCCGCCGGTACCGGTCCGCCCTGCGGCGGGAGCATTCCGACCGGCGGCAGCGGCGGGTGGGTGGCCTGCTGCCGCAGGCGGCCGCGGCGGTAGCGGCCGAGCGCGAAGACGTTGAAGAAGTGCAGCGCGCCGAGCACCAGCAGGACCAGCCCCACCTTCAGCGAGAGCTGCTCCAGCGCCTGGCTGGCGTCGCCGACCGGACCGGACTCCTTCATCGCCACCGTGACGTAGCCGAGGTTGAGCAGGTAGAAGCCGACCACCAGCAGGCTGTTGACCGCCTCGGCCAGCCGGCTGTCGGCGAACACGTCCTGCAGGAACACCAGCCCGTTGCGGGACAGCGCCCGCGCCACCCAGATGGTGAGGCCGATGCTCACCGTCAGGTAGGCCAGATACATCCAGACCTTCACGTCCATCCCCGTCGCCTCTCTTGAACGTGTTCAAATCTCGGGCACCGTGAGCGTACGACAGAACTTGAACGCGTTCAAGAGAGCGGCCCGCCGCCCTTCAGGGCAGCGGGCCGGGTGGGGCGCGTGGGTCAGGCGGTCAGGCCGAGCGCGTCGGCGGCGGCACGGCCGTTGGCGTGACTGGCGCCGTGGGTGGCGACGAACGCGCGCGCGCCCGCCGGCCGCCACGCGCCCGGCCAGCCCATCTCGACCACAGTCACCTGATGCGTGGCGGCCAGCGCCTCGACCAGCTCGCGCGCGCCGGGCAGCCGGTGCAGGTGCCGGCCGACCAGCACGACCGGCCGGTCCCCGGCGAGCCGCCGCAACTGGTCCGGGTCGGTGTCGCCCGCCACCGCGCGGGCCTGCTCGACCCCGGCGGCCAGGTGCGGGCCGAGCCCCCAGGGCACCCGCCCCTCGGCGATGGTGGAGGTGGCGTGCACCTGCACCACGAGCGGTGCGGTGTCGCGGGTGAGGTCGCCCTCGACGCGTACCGCCCGCAGCGCGGCGGCGTAGCCGAGGCCGTCGGCGGCCGGCGGCGGGGCGTCGGCGGGGCCGGTGGCGGCGGCGAGCGCGGCGGTCCGGCCGGCGGCCTCCTCGACCCGCTCCCGAGCCAGCCGGCCGTCGGTGATCGCCGCGACGATCTCGGCGGCGACCGACTCGACCAGCTCGGCGTCCACCCGGGCGCCGATGCACAGCAGGTCCGCGCCGGCGGCCAGGGCCCGCACCGCGCCCGCACCGACCCCGCCGGCGGCGAGCACGGCGCCCTTCATCTCCAGCGCGTCGGTGATGATCGCGCCGGTGAAGCCGTACTCGACGCGCAGCAGGTCGTGCAGGACCGCGCGGCTGAACGTGGCCGGGCCGTCGCCGGTCAGCGCCGGCACCCGGATGTGCGCGGTCATCACCGCGCGGACGCCCGCGTCGACGACGGCGGCGAACGGCGGCAGGTCGCGTTCCCGCAGGACCGCCGGGGGCACGTCGACTGTGGGCAGCTCGTGGTGGGAGTCGGCGACGGTGGCGCCGTGCCCGGGGAAGTGCTTGGCGCAGGCGGCCACGCCGGTCGACTGGAGACCGGCGACGGCGGCGGCCGAGTGGACAGCGACCCGCTTCGGGTCCGCCCCGAACGAGCGGGTGCCGATCACCGGGTTCTCGTCGGCGGTGTTCACGTCGACGGTGGGGGCGAGGTCGACTGTGATACCGAGCGCTGCCAGCTCCGCGCCGATCGCCGCGTACACCTGGCGGGTGAGGTCGGGGTCGTCCACCGCGCCGAGCGCGGCGTTGCCCGGGTACGGGCTGCCGGTGGCGTGCGCCAGCCGGGTGACGTCGCCGCCCTCCTCGTCGATCGCCACGATCACGTCGGGGCGGCCGGCGCGCAGCGCTGCCGTGGACGCCGCCACCTGGGCCGGGTCGTGGATGTTGGTACCGAACAGGGTGTGCCCGGCGAGCCCGTCGGCGAGCAGGTCGACCGCCCAGTCCGGCGGGACCGGTCCCGGGTACGCGGCCAGCAGCGTGCCCAGCGCGAGCCGGCGCAGTCCTGGATCCAGACCCACGAGTATCCCCTTTCCCTGCCGGGTCGTCCGACCTCTGCGGATGGGGGTGGCCGATACGCTAACGGGCACCCCTTGGCAGGCGTTTTGTGGTTAGAAAACTTTACTGAAAATTGAGGACGTTGGCATGAGTGCGACCCGGCTGCCCGGCACCCCCCGACTCCTGCGGGCGCTCAACGATCGTGCGGCCCTGGAGCTGCTGCTCGAACGCGGTCCGCTGACCCGGGCCCGGATCGGTGAGCTGACCGGGCTGTCCAAGGTCACCGCGTCCCAGCTCGTCGAGCGGCTGGAGGAGCGCGGCCTGGTCGCCCGGGTCGGCGAGCAGGCCGGCGGGCGGGGCCCGAACGCGCAGCTCTACGCCGTCCGGCCGAGCAGCGCGTACGTGGTGGGCGTCGAGGTGGGCGCGGAGCGGGTGGTGGCGGCCTGCGCCGACATCACCGGTACGGTGGCCGGCCGGGTCGAGCAGTCCACGAAGGACACCGACGACCCGGTCGGCGTGGTGCACAACGCCGTGGTCCAGGCGGCGAGCAGCGCCGGGGCGGAGCTGTCCGCCGTCCGGCGCGTCGTGCTCGGCACCCCCGGCCTGGTCGACCCGCAGACCGGCGACATCACGTTCGCGTTCAACCTGCCGCGCTGGCACAGCGGCCTGCTCGCCGCGCTGCGCGAGGACCTGGACACCCCGGTCGTGTTCGAGAACGACGTGAACCTCGCGGCGGTGGCCGAGGCGCAGTCCGGCGCGGCCCGTGGCACCGCCGACTTCGTGCTGGTCTGGGTGGACGCGGGCGTCGGCCTGGCCATCATGCTGGGCGGCCGGCTGCACCACGGCAGCAGCGGCGCGGCCGGCGAGATCGGCTACCTGCCGGTGCCCGGCGCACCCATCCCGCGCGACGTGTCCAAGCGGGCCAAGCCGGCGTTCCAGCAGCTCGTCGGCGCCGACGCGGTACGCGCTGTGGCCGCCGAGCACGGTTTCGCCAGCCCGGAGGCGGCGGAGCAGGGCGTCGCGGCGGCCCGGGCCGCCGAGGTGGTACGCGCGGCCATCGCCGCCGGCACCGCCGGTGGTCCGATGCTCGACGAGCTGGCCCGGCGGCTGGCGCTCGGTGTGGCGAGCACCTGCGTGGTGCTGGACCCGCCGCTCGTGGTGCTCGCCGGGGCGGTCGGGCAGGCGGGCGGGGCGGCGCTGGCCGAGCGCGTGCAGCACGAGGTCGCCGCGATCACGCTGGTCCGGCCCCGGGTGGTGACCACCGGGCTGACCGAGGAGCCGATCCTGCGGGGCGCGCTGCGTACCGCGCTGGACGCCGTACGCGACGAGGTGTTCGGCTCGACGGTCGGCTGACCGCGTCGTGCACCCTGGCGCCATGTGAAGGAATCCTTCATCATGGCGTCAGGGTTCGCAAGGAGTTGCCGAGGTGCGGCTCCGGTCAGATCAGGTCGCGGCGGCGGAACACCGTGAACGCGGCGGCCACCAGCGCGCCGGTGAGCCCGAGCAGCACCACCAGCCCCGACGTCCAGGTGAGCGTGTAGGAGCCGTCGCAGTAGCCGGAGATCCCGGGGCCGCAGGCGTTGTTGTCCCAGAGCCGCACCTCACCGGACAGCCAGGCCGCCAGATAGCTGGACAGCATGTACCGGTCCGGCCGGCCGACCTCCAGGATCTGGAACACCAGCCGCGCCCCCAGCTCCCACACCACCACGTACGCGGCCACGGTGCCGAGCGCCGCCGACGTGTGCCGGCCCAGCGTGGCGACGGCGAACCCGAGCGCCGCGGCGAGCAGCACCAGCATCAGCCCGCGTACCCAGATCGCTGCGAGCGACGGCCAGAAGTCGCCGCCGGTCCGCCCGACCAGTCCGGACGCCTGGCCGATCAACCAGAAGGACCCCAGGTACGCCGCCGACGCCAGCACCGACAGGCCGAGCAGCCCGCCCAGCAGCGTGCCGAGCTTCGTGGCGAGCACCGTCGGCCGCCGGGGCCGCCACAGCAGCAGGTTGACCACCCCGCCCGAGTTCAGGTCGGCCCCGATGTAGGAGGCGCCGACCAGGAACCCGAACAGCGTCAGGAACGCGATCAGGAAGTAGAGCAGCGGCTCGGCCTCCTTGGCGAAGACGAACACACCGCTGAGGTAGTCGGCCGTGGTCGGCAACTCCTCGATCTGGGCCGGGTCGATCTGGGCGCAGTCGCGCGGCAGGTAGTCGTTCTCGCCCGGCGGGATCGTGCCCTCGCGGATCCGCAGGCAGCGGTCGTACGTCATCTCCATCTGGCGCACGCTCTCCGCCGCCTGCGCCTGCGCCCGGCTCAGCTCCGCCGGGCCGGGCCGGTGCGAACCGGCGAGCGTGGTCACCACGGTCACCGCGAAGGCGGCAGCCAGCAGCACCACCATGAGCTGCACGAAGCGCCGGGCGGCCAGCCGCTCCAGCTCGGCACGGACCAGGTTCACGCGTCCACCTCCCGGCTCTCCCGGACGTCGAGGTCGATCACACCGTCGTTCGGCGGCGCGCCGTCGACCTGCCGCGGCACCGCCACGTGCTCGTTGCCGCCGGTCAGCTCCAGGAAGACGCTCTCCAGGTCCGGCCGCAGCGGGACCAGCTCGCGTACCCACATGCCCTGCTCGCCGAGCGTCCGGCTGATCGTCTCCGGATCCTGCACACCGGTCACCACCAGGTGGTCCGGCGCGACCGCCACCGACAGGCCGGCGCGGCCCAGCACCTGCCCGGCCTGCTCCGGATCGGCCACCCGGACCCGCCACTGGTGCTGGTCGAAGCCGGCCAGCACCTCCTCCACCGGCCCGTACGCGACCCGCTGCCCCCGGCTCACGATCGTCACGTGGTCGCAGATCAACTGGATTTCGGCGAGGATGTGGCTGGACAGCAGCACCGTCACCCCGGCCTCGGCCAGCGACCGGGTCAGGTCGCGCATCTCCCGGATGCCGGCCGGGTCCAGCCCGTTCGCCGGTTCGTCCAGGATCAGCAGCTCCGGGTTCTTCAGCAGGGCCGACGCGACCGCCAGCCGCTGCTTCATGCCCAGCGAGTAGCCCTTGACCCGCTCGTCGCCCCGGTCGCGCAGCCCGACCTGCTCCAGCACCTCGTCCACCCGGGCGGTCGGCACACCCCCGGCCAGGGCCAGCAGCCGCAGCGTCCGGTGCGCGGTGAAGTTGGCGAAGAACTGCGGGCTCTCCACGATCGCGCCGACCCGCCCGGCCACGTCCGGCAGGTGCTCGGGGGACTCGGCACCCAGCACGCGCATCCGCCCGGCGTCCGGCCGGACCAGCCCCAGCAGCGCGCGCAGCGTGGTGGTCTTCCCGGACCCGTTCGGCCCCAGGAAGCCGTGCACCTGGCCCGCCTCGACCAGCATGTCGAAGCCGTCGACGGCGACCCGGCGCCCCTGGCGCAGCGTGTGGAACGTCTTGCGGAGGCCGGCGATCTCGATGACCGCGCTCATCCGCGCGCCTCCCGGCAGCGGTCGGGCATGGGTGTCCTTCCGGAAGCGGTGACCAACGACACGGCGCCCCACCCTATGGCGGCGGCGCCGCCCGTGGGGGGCGCCGGGCCGGGTGCGTGATTGGATGGAGCGGTGACTGGTGACCTGATCCCCGGCGCCCCGGGCGCCCTCGCCCCCTCGACCGTGGACGCGGATCTGGTGGTCAGCCTCGACGGGGTCGGCGTCAAGCGTTCCGGCACGGCGCTGGTGCACGACGTCGACTGGCGGGTCGAGCTGGACGAACGGTGGGTGGTGCTCGGACCGAACGGCGCGGGCAAGACCACGCTGCTCAACCTGGCCGCCGGCCGGCTGCACCCGACCAGCGGCGTCGCGCACGTGCTCGGCGAGCGCATCGGCCGTACCGACGTCAACGAGCTGCGTACCCGCATCGGCCTGTCCACAGCGACGCTCGCCGAGCGGATCCCCGCCGAGGAGCGCGTCGTCGACGTGGTGGTGACCGCCGCCTGGTCGGTGGTCGGCCGCTGGCGGGAGAGCTACGACCGCACCGACGAGGTCCGCGCCGCCGCGCTGCTGCGCCAGCTCGGCGTCGGCCACCTCACCGACCGCACGTACGGCACGCTGTCCGAGGGCGAGCGCAAGCGGGTCCAGATCGCCCGCGCGCTGATGACCGACCCGGAGCTGCTGCTGCTCGACGAGCCCGCCGCCGGGCTCGACCTGGGTGGGCGCGAGGACCTGGTGGCCCGGCTGGCCGAGCTGGCGTACGACCCGGACGCGCCCGCGATGGTGCTGGTCACCCACCACGTGGAGGAGATCCCGCCGGGCTTCACCCACGCGCTGCTGCTGCGCGAGGGTGCCGTGGTGGCGCAGGGCCTGCTCGCCGCCGTGCTCACCGCCGACAACCTGTCGAAGACGTTCGGCCTTCCGCTGGTGGTCACGCGGTCCGGCGACCGCTGGGCCGCCCGCGCCGCCTGAGCGACGGGACGACACAGTGCCGCAGACCCGGATCGCCGTCGTCGGCAGTGCCAACATGGACCTGGTCGGCATCGGCGCCGCGCTGCCCCGGCCCGGCGAGACCGTGCTGGGCGACGACTTCGTCATGCTGCCCGGCGGCAAGGGCGCCAACCAGGCGGTCGCCGCGGTACGCGCCGGCGCGTCCTGTGTCTTCCTGGGCGCGATCGGCTCGGACTCGTTCGGCGTGACGCTGCGGGCCCGGATGACGGCGGCCGGCGTGGACACCGGCCACCTGCGGGTGGTCTACGGCCCGTCCGGCGTCGCGCTGGTCATGGTCGGCGGTGCGGGGGAGAACGCCATCCTGGTCACCCCCGGGGCGAACGCCGCGTTCACGTCGCTGACCGCCGGCGAGCTTTCCGCCGTACGCGATGCGGACGTGCTGGTCGCGCAGCTGGAGGTGCCGGTCGAGACGGTGACCGAGGCGGCGCTGGCGGCCCGGTCCGCGGGCACCCGGGTGGTGCTCAACGCCGCGCCGGCCCGGTCGGTGCCGGCCGAGCTGCTGGCGGCCACCGACCTGCTCGTGGTGAACGAGCCGGAGGCGCAGGCGCTGACCGGTCGCGGCCGGGACGAGCCGGCGGCGCTGCTCGACCTGGTGCCCCGGGCGGTGCTCACGCTCGGCGGCGACGGCGCCTGGTACGTCGACCGGGACCGCCCGCCGACGCACGTGCCGGCCGTGCCGGTGGACGTGGTCGACTCGACCGCCGCCGGGGACGCGTTCACCGCCGCGCTCGCGGTGGCCTGGGGCGAGGGGCGGGACCTGGCCGACGCGGTCCGCTGGGCGGCGGCCGCCGGTGCGGCGTGCGTGCGCAAGCTCGGTGCCTCGGTGGCGCTGCCGCACCGCGCGGAGATCGACGAGCTGTTCCCCGGCGGTTAAGAAGGGGCCCTTCCTCTACCGGAGGCGTTAAGAAGGGGCCCTTCCTTACACCTCGTCGGTGAGGCGCTCGCCGCGGCGGCGCAGCATGCCGAGCCCGGGGATGCCGGCGACCGCGAGCTTGAGATCGCGTGTGACGTCCAGCAGGTCGTGCAGGTCCGGGCCGACCCGGTCCAGCGTGGCCAGGATCGGCAGCACGTCCGAGGTGAGATGGTCCTTGAGCTTCGGCAACTCGTCCACCAGCCGGATCGCGGCGGTCACCTCCTCCGGGCTGAGCTGCTCCACGAAACGCGCTGCCATCGGCGCGGCCCGGCGCAGCGTCGCCTCGTACGCGGTCAGCAGCTCGGTCGCGACGCCCGTCGCCTTCTCGGCGGTCGCCAGCGTGCCCGCCGCCCGCGCGGTCACCGTCTCCGCCTCGGTCACCACACCGGCCGCCGTCCGGGCCACCCGGTCGGCCTGGCCGACCACCGTGGCCGCCGCCTCGGAGACCCGCTGCGCCTCGCCGACCACCACCGTCGCCGCGGCGGCCACCTCGGTCGCCGTGTCGATCGCCGCGGTGGCGGCGGTGCTGATCACCGCCACCTCGCGGACCGCCGTCTCGGCGTCGGTGAGCACCCGGTCGGTGCGGTCGAGCGTGCCCTCGATCCGGTCCACCACCCCGTCGATCCGCCGGACCAGCGCCTCCACCTGATCGAGGACGGCGAAGGCGCGGGCGGGTACCGAGGCCACCGTGGCGGCCGAGCCGAGCGCCTGGTCCAGGGCGGTACGGGTGAGGCCGAGCACGGCGCCGGGCCGGGGAAGAGGGATCGCCATGACATCCAGTGTGCGGCGTCGCTGCCAGTGCCGCCCGACGGCAGCCGGGCGGCGAAGGTCACGCCGGGCCGCCGACGCGGCGTAGGGTGCCGGCATGCCCACCCCCGGCCCGGCGTCGCGGCGACTGCTCGCCTGCGGCGTGGTCGCGCTGCTCGCCGTCGTCCTGGGCGCCCTGCTCCTGGCCCGCGCCGACGCCGGTCTGAGCACCCGGCGGGCGACCGTGGCGGGAGTCCCGCTGACCGAGGTCCGGGCGGACGGCGTGAGCGGCGACCTGCGGCCCGGGGTGGTGATCGCGCACGGCTTCGCCGGGTCGGCCCGGCTGATGCGGCCGCTCGCCGACTCGGTGGCCCGCCGGGGCGGGATCGCGGTGCTGCTCGACTTCGCCGGCCACGGCGCCAGCCACGCCCGGCTACCAGGCGCGGGCCGGGACGAGGAACGCAGCCGGGCGCTGCTGCGGCACGACCTGGACGTGGCGGTCGCCTGGCTGCGCGGGCGTCCCGGCGTCGACCCGGACCGGATCGTCCTGGTCGGGCACTCGATGGGCGCGGGCGCGGTCACCCGGTACGCGGTGGCGCATCCGGAGATCGACCGGACCGTGGCGATCTCGCTGCCCGACGGCGGTGACGTGCCGGCCGGCTGGCCCGGGAGGCTGACGCTCGTGGTGGGCGGGCTGGAGTTCGCCGGCTTCCGCCAGGCGGTCGACGAGGCGACGCGGGACGCGCCACCGGGCACCCGCACGCGGGTGGTGGCACCGGGCACCGAGCACGTGTCGGTGCTGTGCGCCGCGTACCCACGCCGCGGTGCTCGACGCGCTCCCGGACCGTACCGGCGGGCCGCCGCCGGCCCCGCTGACCCGGCCGGGCGGCGCCGGGCTGCTGCTGGCAGGGCTCGCGCTGGGCTTCGTGCCGCTGGCGGCGCTGCTATCGCGCCGGGCGGGGGCGGGCACCGGCGGTCCGCGTACGGGTGCGGGCCGGTGGCTCGCCGCGACGGTGGCGGCGGCCGGGCTGGGCGCCGCGCTCGCCGCACTGCTGCCGACCGCCCGGCTGCCGCTCGCCGTGGGCGGGGACGTGGCAGTGTTCCTGCTGTTCACCGGCGTGCTGCTGGCCGCCGCAGCGCGCTTCGCGCAACCCCGCCGGCCACCGGTGACCGCGGGCGGCGTCCGGTCCGCTGCCGTTGCCGTCGTGCTCCTCGGGTACGCCGCGCTCGCCGTCGCGCTGCCGCTGCACCTCGGCCTCACCTCGACCGTGCCGGTCGGGGCCCGGTGGTGGCTGCTGCCCCTGGTGACGTTCTGCTGCCTGGTCTTCCTGCTCGGCGCCGAACGGCTCGCGGACGGCCACGGCATCCGGTACGCGGCCACCGGAGGGATCGCCGTGCTGGTGCTCGCCGTCGCCGCGGTGCTCGGCCTGGCACCCGGGTTCGTGCTGCTGGTGGTGCCGCTGTTCGCGGCGCTGGTGGCCTGGCAGGCGGCCTGGGCCGGAGTGCTGCGCCGCCGGGCCGCGCCGTGGTGGCTGGCGTCGTCGGTCGGGGCGGTGGTGCTCGCCTGGCCGATCGCGACCACGCTGCCGCTGGCCTGACCGTCGCCGCTATCTGCTGTCGGTCTGCTGCTCCACGGCGCGTTGCACGGCCCGGTAGATCTGCCCGAACCGCAGCGCGTCGGGCGTGCGGACCAGCATCGTCTCCCGGCCGTGGTGCTGCACCCACAGCTCGTGCACCCGGTTGCCGCGCTCGTAGGAGCGGTCCAGCCACCCGAGCGGCACCTCCAGGAACGGGGTGAGCGCCAGCCCCGCCACCACGAACGCGGCCAGGATGATCAGGGCCAGTTTCCACTCGCCCCGGTCCTGCGCGGACCAGGCCAGCGAGAGCACGCAGACCACAGCGACGAGGGGTGGCAGCGACAGCAGCAGGACCAGCACCCCGCGGCCCAGCACCCGTCCCCGGACGGCGAGCGTGGTGGCGCCGCGTGCGTGCCAGACGTACGTGACGTCGGCGAGCGCGACGACCTGCCCGCCCGCGTGGATCGCCTCCGAGGTGACCTGTACGGCGTCGTCCCGGTAATAGAGGACCATGAATCAGCCTAACCGCGTGTGTCGACAGCGGACGGTCGAGCGTCGGTAGGATGACGGCATGACGGACCGGAACGGGGCCGGAACCGGCGGTGACGAGCAGGCGCGCAACGTCGAGGTGGTCAGGCGCTACCTGCGTACCTTCGTCACGAAGGACCTGGCCGAACTGGCCGAGGTGGTCGACGAGGACGTGGAGATCTACGGCTCCGGCACCGCGGTACGCGGTCGGCGCTACCCCGAGGCCGCCGTCTCCTCACCCGGCCTGACGGTGATCAACCAGGATATCCGGGAGATCTTCGCGGCCGGGGACCGGGTGGTGGTGTCGCTGGCGCAGACGTACCGGCGGGACGCGACAGGTGCGACCACGGTGCAGAGCGCCTGCAAGATGTACCGCCTGGCCGGCGGCCGGATCGTGCAGTTCTGGGGCGAGCAGGACACCTACGGTCTGTTGCGCGGGCTCGGCCTGCTGCCGGACGAGCCGATCACGTTCTGACCCGTGGCGGCAGGACCGGCCGCGGGACGACCGGCCGCGGGACGACCGGGTGCGGTACGACCCGGCCCGGGGCGACCCGGCGCGGACGGCAGGCTCTCCATGGCGCGCTGCACCGCCCGGTAGACCTGCCCGAAGCGCATCGCGTCGCGGGTGTGCAGCAGCCGCACCGGGCGGCCCCGCCATTCGGCCCACATCTCCATCTCCCGGCTGCCCCGGGCGTACGAGCGGTCCAGGTGTTCGAAGAGGAAGTCCGCGAGCGGGCCGACGGCGAGGCCGACCAGCACCGAGACGCCGACGACGGCGACGGTGACCGCCGCCGAGCGCTGCAGCCACACGGCCAGCGCGATGCCCAGCACGGCGGCCACCAGCGGCCCGGCGAGCGCGGCCCCGATCGCGCCGCGCCCGGCGAGCACCCGCCAGGAGCGGTCGCCCCGCCGGTGCCACACGGTGGTCAGTTCGACCAGCGGGTAGCTGCGCCCGTCCACCCGTACCGCTGTGGAGGTGACCTGGACGGAGCGGTCGTCGTAGTAGGTGATCATGGCCTCACTCCCGGTGGCGGGGCTGCGGCGACTCGGGCGGCGACCTGGGGAGTCGCCGACACCACACTGTCTACCCCAACGAGGCGAGTCGTAAGGTTGGCACGCGACTTCGACGAGGAAGTGAGGGCAGCGTGGGCGAGTTCGTCAGGCTGGAAGTGAAGGACGGCATCGGCACCATCCGGCTGGAGCGGCCGCCGATGAACGCGCTCAACACCCAGGTGCAGGAGGAGTTGCGCGCCGCCGCGTCGGCGGCCACCGGCGACGCCGAGGTCCGCGCCGTGATCGTGTACGGCGGCGAGAAGGTCTTCGCGGCCGGTGCGGACATCAAGGAGATGGCCGACATGTCCTACGTGGACATGGCGGAGCGCGCTGCCGACCTGTCCAGCGCGCTCGGCGCGATCGCCCGCATCCCCAAGCCGGTCGTCGCCGCGATCACCGGGTACGCGCTCGGCGGCGGCTGCGAGCTGGCGCTGGCCTGTGACTGGCGGATCGTGGCCGAGGACGCCAAGCTCGGCCAGCCGGAGATCAAGCTGGGCATCATCCCGGGCGCCGGCGGCACCCAGCGGCTGGCCCGCCTGGTCGGCCCGGCCCGCGCCAAGGACCTGATCATGACCGGGCGGATGGTCGACGCCGCCGAGGCGCTGCGGATCGGCCTGGCCGACCGGGTGGTCCCGGCCGCCGAGGTCTACGACGCCGCTGTGGCGTACGTGAAGCCGTTCCTGACCGGGCCGGTGCAGGCGCTGCGCGCGGCGAAGGCGGCTGTCGACGGCGGTCTGGACATGGACCTCACGTCGGGCCTGGCCTGGGAGAGCCAGCTCTTCGCGGCGCTGTTCGCCACCGACGACCGGCGCGAGGGCATGGCCGCGTTCGTGGAGAAGCGCAAGCCGGGCTTCACCGGTCGCTGACGCGAGAGCTGTTCACATCCGCGATACCGGCCAGTACCGTGACCCCGGTCGGTCGACGAAGGGGAATGGCATGACGGAGCGGATCGAGGGCCACGGGGGCGATCTGGCACTCGCGGCACTACGCGCGCACGGCGTACGGGAGATGTTCACGCTGTCCGGCGGGCACGTCTTCCCGCTCTACGACGCCGCGCACAGGGCGGGTTTCCCCCTCTACGACGTGCGGCACGAGCAATCCGCGGTGTTCGCCGCCGAGGCGGTCGCCAAGCTCCAGCGCCGCCCCGGCCTGGCCGTGCTCACCGCCGGCCCCGGCGTCACCAACGGGATCTCCGGCCTGACCAGCGCGTTCTTCAACGCCTCACCGGTGCTGGTGCTCGGTGGGCGGGCGCCGCAGTTCCGCTGGGGCTCGGGCAGCCTCCAGGAGATGGACCACCTGCCGCTCGTCGCGCCGGTGACCAAGCACGCCGAGACGGTGTTCAGCGCCGACGACATCCCGCGCGCGGTGTCGGCGGCGCTGACCACCGCGCTCACCCCGCACCGCGGCCCGGTGTTCCTGGACTTCCCGCTGGAGGCGGTCTTCTCGGTCGGTGACGCCGACCTGCCGGCGGTCACGCCGCCGGCGCCGATCGAGCCGGACCCGGACGAGGTGGCGAAGGCGGCCCGCCTGATCGCCGGCGCGTCGCGGCCGGTCGTCATCGCCGGCTCCGACGTGTACGCGGGCGACGCCGTCGAGGCGCTGCGCGCCGCCGCCGAGTCGCTTCGGGTGCCGGTGTTCACGAACGGGATGGGCCGGGGCGCGCTGCCGCCGGAGCATCCGCTCGCCTTCGCCAAGGCCCGCCGGGTCGCGCTCAAGGGCGCCGACGTGGTCGTGGTGATCGGCACCCCGCTGGACTTCCGGCTCTCCTTCGGCGACTTCGGCGACGCCCAGGTGGTGCACGTGGTGGACGCGCCCAGCCAGCGGGCCGGGCACGTGCAGCCGGCCGCCGCGCCGGCCGGTGACCTGCGGCTGATCCTCGGCGCGTTCGCCGACCACGCCGGTGACCGGGCCGACCACGCCGACTGGATCGCCGAGCTGCGGACCGCCGAGGACGCGGCGAAGGCCCGCGACGCGGAGGAGATGGCCGCCGAGAGCGACCCGATCCGCCCGGCCCGGATCTACGGCGAGCTGCGCAAGGCGCTCGCGCCTGATGCCATCACCATCGGCGACGGCGGCGACTTCGTGTCGTACGCCGGCCGCTATCTGGAGCCGGCCCAGCCCGGCACCTGGCTCGACCCCGGCCCGTACGGGTGCCTCGGCACCGGCATGGGCTACGCGATGGGCGCCCGGGTCAGCCACCCGGACCGGCAGATCTGCGTGCTGATGGGCGACGGCGCGGCCGGCTTCTCGCTGATGGACGTGGAGTCGCTGGTCCGGCAGAAGCTGCCGGTGGTGATCGTGGTCGGCAACAACGGCATCTGGGGGCTGGAGAAGCACCCGATGCGGGCGATGTACGGCTACGACGTGGCCGCCGACCTCCAGCCCGGCCTGCGCTACGACAAGGTGGTCGAGGCGCTCGGCGGCGCGGGCGAGACGGTGGAGAAGGCCGCCGACCTCGGGCCCGCGCTGGGGCGCGCGTTCGACTCGGGCGTGCCGTACCTGGTGAACGTGCTGACCGACCCCGCGGACGCGTACCCCCGTTCGTCGAACCTGGCCTGACCACGGCGCGTGCGGGCCGTCCACCGGGTGACCGGCGGGCGGCCCGCTGCGCGTGTCAGACCTCGGGGCGGTCCCTGTCGTCCGGGCGGCCGCGCAGCTCCTCCTCGCGGCGGCGCAGGTCCTCCTCCCACAGCCGTAGCCGTTCCTGGTCCTCGCGGCGGGACCGCTCGTCCAGCGAGGCGAGGAACTCCGGGTCGTCGTCCGGTGCGAGCGGGCGGCGGGCCGGGGCGGCGGGACGGGCCGTGCCGGTGACGCCGGCGGTCCCGGCCGGGCGCTCGCGGCCCACGAGGAACCAGGCGATCGAGCCGACCAGCGGGAAGAAGAGAATGATCAGCACCCAGATCATCCGGGGCAGCGCCTTGACCTTCTCCTCGTCGGCGGAGAGGCAGCTGATCAGCGCGCACACGGCGAGGACGATCTGGACCAGGAAGAGCAGCACGTAGAGGCGGGCCATGACTCATGATGGCTCACCGCCGCTCGTCAGCGCACCCCGCCGAGCACGTGCGCCACGCCGAGCACCGCAAGTCCGGCCGCGCCGAGCGCGGTCAGCGGCACCGACCATCTGTCGAACCGGCGCGGTCCGGTGCCGGTGGCCCGGTGCCACGTCACCACGAGCACGGCGAGCCAGACCACCACCGCGAGCCCGGCCGGCGCCGCGTCCGCGGCCCGGCCGCCGAACGCCGGCCGGAGCTGGAGCAGCAGCACCGCGGTGAGCGTGAGCAGCGTCCGCCGCCACGCCAGCCGGGTGCGCTCGGGTTGCAGGCCGGGGTCACGGGTCACCGCGCGCCGCCCACCAGCACGGCGGCCACCAGCAGCAGCGCGCCGACCGCGACGACGAGCGCGAGGACGGCCGGGAAGCGGGACGCGGGCAACTCCTCGTTCAGCCGCATGGCGCGTTCGGTGCGCGCCCAGTGGTCGACCGCCCGGATCGAGACGGTGGCGCCGAGCAGCAGCAGCGCGACCGCGAGCGTCTCGCGCAGGTGGGCCAGGCGCAGCGGCGGCAGGAACTGCGCGGCGGCCAGCCCGCCCGCCACCAGCGCGAGACCTGTTCGCAGCCAGGCCAGGAACGTCCGTTCGTTCGCCAGCGAGAAGCGGTAGTCCGGCGGGGTGCCGACCGAACGCAGCTCACGCGGGTCGAACCAGCTCTTGATCGACTCCCACACGCTGCCGATTATCCGCTTTGCCCCGCGCCTAGCCTGGGGGGATGACCGATCTTGACGCGCGCGAGCTGCGCGACGCCTACGACAGCCAGATCCGACCGGAGCTGCCGGACCCGCTGCCGGCCGGGGTGACGGTCGAGCGCGACGGCCCGCTGTTCCGCGTGCTCGGGCTCGACCACCGAGGCTTCCTGACGTACCGGACGCTCGACGGTCTGGCCGGCGCCGAGCTGGACGCGCTCATCGCCCGGCAGGTCGAGGTCTTCCGGGACCGGGGCGAGCCGGTCGAGTGGAAGCTCGCCGGTCACGACGAGCCGGCCGACCTGGGCGACCGGCTGCGCGCCGCCGGATTCGTGCCGGAGGACCAGGAGACAGTCGTGGTCGGCCCGGTCGCGCCGCTCGCCGCCGCCGTCCCGGTGCTCCCCGAGGGGGTACGCCTGCGCGAGGTCACCAGCCGGGCGGACCTGGAGCGGATCGCCGCGATGGAGGAGGAGGTCTGGCACTCCGACCGCAGCCACCTGGTGTACGGGCTGGTCCGGGAGATCGAGGCCGATCCGCAGTCGATCACGATCGTGGTGGCGGAGGCGGGCGAGACCGTGATCAGCGCCGGCTGGATCCGTTACCAGCGGGGCACCGGCTTCGCCAGCCTCTGGGGCGGCTCGACGCTGCCGCAGTGGCGCAGGAAGGGCGTCTACCGGGCGCTCGTGGCCCACCGGGCGCGGCTGGCGCAGCAGCGCGGCAAGACGCTGCTCCAGGTGGACTGCTCGCCGGACAGCCGCCCCATCCTGGAGCGGCTCGGGCTCGTTGCGGTCACCACCTCCACGCCGTACGTCTACACTCCGTGATCATGGAACGGTTGACGGCGGACGAGCGGCTCACCCTGAAGACCGGTGCGTTCGGTGCCGTCTTCCTGGTCTCCAACGCCGTACCCGGGGTGCTGGCCATGGTGCGGGAGAGTTTCGCCGCCTCCGGCGCGCTCGCCGAGGTGGGGGGCGTGGTCAAGGAGGCGCTGACCACCGGGCCGCTGCCGCAGCTCCCCCGGGACTCGGTCCTGGAGGTCGAGTCGGTGGTGCTGCCCGCGCTGGGCCGGTCGGTGGAGATCCTGCGCGCCAAGTCGCCGGGCGACGTCGAGACGTACCGGTCGGTGGTGCTGGCCGCGGCGGAGCGGGTGGCCCAGGCGCACCGGGGGATCGAGCCGGCCGAGGCGGCGGCGATCGAGAAGATCCGGCAGGCGCTGGCCGAGCCGGTGTGACGGTGGTGAGTTGCGTCACTCCGGGCCGCCGGGGTGGCCATGCTACTTGCGGGTAACATTGCTCCGTGGGGAAGTGCACAGCAGCCCGCGGTTGACCCACGTTGCGTCACGCGGGAGGCTGCGCCCGTGACCGGGCGAGTGATCGCTACACCAAACAGGAGGGTCGTCGAAGCGCGATGAACATCGTCGTACTCGTCAAGCAGGTGCCCGATTCGGGCGCGGACCGCAACCTGCGTTCTGACGACAACACCGTCGACCGCGGTTCGGCGAACAACGTCATCAACGAGATGGACGAGTACGCCATCGAAGAGGCGTTGAAGATCAAGGAGGCGCACGGCGGCGAGGTCACCATCCTGACCATGGGTCCGGACCGGGCGACCGAGTCGATCCGCAAGGCGCTCTCCATGGGCCCGGACAAGGCCGTTCACGTGGTGGACGACGCCCTGCACGGCTCCTGCGCGGTGGCCACCTCGAAGGTGCTCGCCGCCGCCCTCGGGCAGCTCAACGCCGACCTGGTCATCTGCGGCGCCGAGTCGACCGACGGCCGGGTCCAGGTCATGCCGCACATGATCGCCGAGCGGCTGGGCGTGGCTGCCCTGACCGGCGCGCGCAAGCTCACCGTCGACGGGTCGAACCTGACCGTCGAGCGGCAGACCGAGGAGGGCTACGAGGTGGTCACCGCCTCGACCCCGGCCGTCGTCTCCGTCTGGGACACCATCAACGAGCCGCGCTACCCGTCCTTCAAGGGCATCATGGCGGCCAAGAAGAAGCCGGTGCAGACGCTCTCCCTGGGCGACCTGGGCGTGGCCCCGGCCGAGGTGGGCTTCGACGGCGCCACCAGCGCCGTGGTGGAGCACTCCAAGCGCCCGCCGCGCTCCGGCGGCGAGAAGATCACCGACGAGGGCGAGGGCGGCGTGAAGCTGGTCGAGTTCCTCGCCACCGAGAAGTTCGTGTGAGAGGTCACTGACATGTCTGAGGTTCTCGTCGTCGTCGAAGCCACGAAGGAATTCGGCGTCAAGAAGGTCACCCTGGAGATGCTCACCCTCGCCCGCGAGCTGGGCACCCCGAGCGCCGTCGTCCTCGGTGGCACCGGCGCCGCCGAGGCGCTGAGCGCCAAGCTCGGCGAGTACGGCGCGGAGAAGATCTACGCCGCCGAGGGCGAGGAGATCGACGGCTACCTGGTGGCCCCCAAGGCCACGGTGGTCGCCGAGCTGGTCAAGCGCGTCCAACCGGCCGCCGTGCTGCTCGCCTCGTCGCAGGAGGGCAAGGAGATCGCCGCCCGCCTCGCGGTCAAGCTGGACAACGGCATCCTGACCGACGTGGTCGGCCTGGCCGCCGACGGCACCGCCACCCAGGTCGCGTTCGCCGGCTCCACCATCGTCAAGTCCAAGGTCACCAAGGGCCTGCCGCTGGTCACCGTCCGGCCGAACTCGCTCAACCCGGCCCCGGCCGCTGCCACCCCGGCGGTCGAGCAGCTCACCGTGTCGGTCACCGACGCGGACAAGCTCGCCAAGGTCGTCGAGCGGGTCGCCGAGCAGAAGGGCTCCCGCCCCGAGCTGACCGAGGCGTCGGTGGTCGTCTCCGGCGGTCGCGGTGTCGGCAACGCCGACAACTTCAAGCTGGTCGAGGAGATGGCCGACCTGCTCGGCGGCGCGGTCGGCGCGTCCCGCGCGGCAGTCGACTCCGGCTACTACCCGCACCAGTTCCAGGTGGGCCAGACCGGCAAGACCGTCTCCCCGCAGCTCTACGTCGCGCTGGGCATCTCCGGTGCGATCCAGCACCGGGCCGGCATGCAGACCTCGAAGACCATCGTCGCGGTGAACAAGGACGCCGAGGCGCCGATCTTCGAGCTGGCCGACTACGGCGTGGTCGGCGACCTGTTCAAGGTCGTCCCGCAGGCCGCCGAGGAGATCCGCAAGCGCAAGTGAGCGTCGCGTGAAAGAAGGCCGCCGCCCGGTGCACCGGGCGGCGGCCTTTCTCGTAGGGAGCTGATCGGCGGGCCGGGGAGCTGAGCCGGCCCGCCGATCAGCCCGTCAGGGTGCCCCTCAGCAGGCTGTCGCCGGAGTGGCCGGGCTTGTTGTCGTACTGCTCCGCGCTGACGTCGACCACGGTGTAGGTACGCAGGTCGACGTTCGGGGGGATCGGCAGGAGCGCGTCCCCTGATCCGTTGCTCAGCGTACCCACGGAGAACATATCCATCGTGTTCGGATCGATCAGCCAGACCTCGTAGTACCCCGGAACGGTCGGGAGATTCGCCACGTGCAGATGCAATCGGTGGTCGCCGAGCACCCGGGCGTCGCCGGAGGCGTCCTTCGGCGTCGAACCGAACGCGGCGAGCGGCGCGCTGGCCAGCACCGGCGGCCGGGGATCGGTCTCCTCGCCACCGCCGAGCACCGCGGCGGTTCCGGCCACGCCGATCACCGCGGCGGCTGTGGCGGTGACCGCCGTGGTCGCCCAACCCGGCCAGCGCCGGCTCCGCCGCGGACGACGTGCCACGACGGGTACGGCGGCCGGCTCCACCGGGTCGGCCGGGCGCGGCAGGCGCCTGTCGGTCAGCGCCGGCAGCTGCTCGGCGGCCCGGACCTCGGCCATGATGCCCTGCCAGATGTGCTCCGGCGGGTCGGGCAGCTCGGCCAGGCCCTGGGTGCCCGCGCCGAGCCCGGCGACGTGCTGGAGCGTCTCCACCTCGCCCCGGCAGTGGTCGCAGGTGTCCAGATGGGTGGCCTCGCCGTCAGCCGCCTCGCTCTCACCGAGCGCCAGAAAGACCAGCCGGTCGTGGTCCAGGTGCTGCACCGTCCACCTCCCATCTGCGTTTCAGGCTCTGCATGCCGCGTCTGATGTGACTCTTGACGGTGCCGAGCGGCACTCCGGTCACCGCCGCGATCTGCTGGTGTGTCAGGTCGTCGTAGAACGCCAGCTCCAGCATCCGGCGCTGCTCGTCCGGGAGCCGGGCCAGCTCGTCGGCGACCACCAGGCGGTCGACCACGGTGTCCGGGTCGGGGCCGGTGGAGACCGGCTCCGGCAGTTGCTTCACCGTCTCGACCACCCGGGTCTCCCGGGCCGAGGCCCGGATCCGGTCGACCACCTTGCGCCGCCCGATTCCGAGCAGCCAGCCGACCAGTGAGCCTTTCGCCGGGTCGAACGTCTCCCGGCCGAGCCAGGCGGCGACGAACGTCGCCTGGGTCACGTCCTCGGCGTCGCTGCGGTTCACGAGCGTCGTGGTGGCCAGGTGCAGCACCGCTCGCCCGTACCTGTCGTACGCCTCTCGCAGGGCCGCCTCGTCGCCGTCGCGGAACCGGGTGGCGAGGTCGTCCTCGCCCGGCGGTTCGGGGCCCTGCCTCGCCGCCGTCACCGGGCGGCTCGCCTTCCGTGGGGCATGCCCGACTGTAACTCCCACAGCCTTCGCCCCACTCTCCCGGTGTGTCGGTCACGACCCTCGTCACCTCTCCTTCGTCGCCGGAGGGTCCGGCGGATGCGCCCGGAGACGGAAAAAGAAATCGGATCCGGGCGCATCCGGGGGCGACGGAGCCGGCGTAACCCGTTCTGCAAGCCAGGCCTGACGAATCAGCACCAACCACCAGGAGGCAGACAATGCAGTACGCGATGTTCCGTCGGGTCGCCGCGGGCGGCGCAGTGGCCGCCCTCACCTTCGCCGGCGTCGGCGCCGCCACCATGAGCCCGGCCTACGCCGCCTCGTCGAAGGTCTCCGTGGTCCACGGCATCCCGGACACCCCGGTCGACGTGTACGTCAACGGCGAGAAGACGCTGAACAACTTCAAGCCCGGCGACGTCGCCGGCCCGCTCACCCTGCCCGAGGGGGAGTACGACATCGCCCTGACCAAGCCGGGTGAGGCGATCGACAAGGCGATCCTGAAGGTGGACGACGCGGCGGTGCCGGGCGGGGCGAACATCAGCCTCGCCGCCCACCTGAGCGCCGCCGGCGAGCCGCAGATCACCCCGTTCGTCAACGACGTGTCCAAGGTGGGCGCCGGCAAGGCCCGGCTGATCGTCCGGCACACCGCCGCCGCCCCGGCCGTCGACGTGCGGGCCGGCGGCAAGCCGGTCTTCGAGGGCCTGACCAACCCGAAGGAGGCGAAGGCGGACGTGGCCGCCGGCTCGGTCGAGGCGGACGTGGTGCTCGCCGGCACCGACACCGTCGCCATCGGCCCGGCCGACCTGAACCTGAAGGAGGGCACCGCCACCATCGTCTACGCGATCGGCTCGGCCGAGGCGAAGAACCTGAGCGTGGTCGCCCAGACCATCAACGGCCTGCACTCGGCGCCGGGCGGCGTGCCCAGCGGCACCGGCGGCCAGGCCGGCACCGGCGTGGACACCTGGTGGTACGTGCTGGCCGGGGCCGGCGTGCTGCTCCTGGTCGGCGGCGGGGCGCGGGTGGCGGCAACCGCCCGGGCCGGTCGCCGGTGACGGTGCGCAACCGCGGGGCGCTGGCGGCGATGGCCGCCGGCGCCGCCGCGCTCACCCTGGCGGGCGTGGTGGCGTGCGGATCCGAGCCCGCCGAGGACGTCGGCGGCGACGAGGTGACCGCCCTGGCCGGCGCCACACCCACGCCCACACCGGCGGCGACGGCAACCGGCGGCGGTTCGGTACCGGTGAACCCGGGGACGCTGCCGGCCGACAGCGAGATCGTGCCGCCGGTGAAGCTGAGCATCCCGCCGATCCGGGTCACCGCCACCGTCAACCCGGTGGGCGTCAACGAGCGCACCGACGAGTTCGAGGTGCCGCCCAGCGTGGACCAGGTCGGCTGGTACCGCTACGGCCCGGGCCTGGAGGCCGGCGCCGGCTCGGTGGTGATCGCCGGGCACGTGGACAGCGCCGAGCAGGGCAAGGGTGCGTTCTTCCGGCTGCGTGAGCTGGGCCAGGGGGACGAGCTCACCGCCACCGGCTCGGACGGCCGCGAGCGCTCCTACCGGGTGGTGGCCCGGGAGGAGTACCGGAAGTCGAAGATCCCGCTGGAGCGGTACTTCGCGCGCGACGGTGAACCCCGCCTCACGCTGATCACCTGCGGCGGGCCGTTCGACTCGAAGACCCGCAGCTACCGGGACAACATCGTGATCACTGCCGTTCCCGCGTGATCACGGCCGTTCCCGCGTGAGCGCGCGAGAGCGGGCCGGACCGCCCCGGGTGGGACGGGGCGGTCCGGCCCCCGGTGCCTGGTACGCAGGCCGTTAGGCTGAACCGTGATGGCATACCTTGATCACGCGGCGACGACCCCGATGCTGGACGAGGCACTCGAGGCGTACGTCGCTGCCGCCCGCGAGGTCGGCAACGCCTCGTCGCTGCACGCGGCGGGCCGCCGGGCCCGGCGGCGGGTGGAGGAGTCCCGCGAGCGGGTGGCCGCCGCGCTCGGCGCCCGCCCCTCCGAGGTGATCTTCACCGGCGGCGGCACGGAGAGCGACAACCTCGCCGTGAAGGGCGTCTTCTGGGCTCGTCGCGCCGCCCGGGCCGACCGGGTCCGGGTGGTCTCCAGCGCGGTCGAGCACCACGCCGTCCTCGACGCGGTGGACTGGCTGGTCGAGCACGAGGGCGCGCAGGCCGGCTGGCTGCCGGTCGACGCGGCCGGACGGCTCGATCCGGAGCGACTGCGCGCCGAGCTGGCCGAGCACGGCGAGCGTGTCGCGGTGGTCACCGCCATGTGGGCCAACAACGAGGTGGGCACCGTCCAGCCGGTGGCCGAGCTGGCCGCCGTCGCCGCCGAACACGGGGTGCCGTTCCACACCGACGCCATCCAGGCGGTCGGGCAGGTACCCGTCGACTTCGCCGCCAGCGGCGTGTCGGCGCTCACCGTTACCGGGCACAAGCTCGGCGGCCCGGCCGGTGTGGGCGCGCTGCTGCTGGCCCGCGACGTGGCGGCCACCCCGCTGCTGCACGGCGGCGGCCAGGAGCGCGACGTACGCTCCGGGACGCTGGACACCGCCGGCATCGTCGCGTTCGCGGTCGCCGTCGAGGCCGCGGTCAAGGGCCAGCAGGAGTACGCCGCCCGCGTCGCCGCGCTCCGCGACGAGCTGGTCGAGCGGGTCCGGCAGGCCGTCCCCGAGGTGATCTTCAACGGCGACCCGGCCGACCGGCTCCCGGGCAACGCGCACTTCTCCTTCCCCGGCTGCGAGGGAGACGCGCTGCTGCTGCTCCTGGACGCCCAGGGCATCGCCTGCTCGACCGGGTCGGCCTGCTCCGCCGGGGTGGCCCAGCCCTCGCACGTGCTGCTGGCGATGGGCGCCGACGACGACCGGGCCCGGTCCTCGCTGCGCTTCACGCTCGGCCACACGAGCACCGGCGCGGACGTGGACGCGCTGATCGCCGCGCTGCCCGCAGCGGTGGAGCGGGCCCGCCGCGCGGCCGCCCTCCGTACTCCCCGCTGACCCGGATACGCTCGGTGAGGACGAGGGGAGTGGGCCGGTGAGGGTTCTGGCGGCGATGTCGGGCGGGGTGGACTCCGCCGTCGCGGCGGCACGGGCGGTGGAGGCCGGGCACGACGTGACGGGCGTGCACCTGGCCCTGGCCCGTAACCCGCAGACGTACCGCACCGGCGCCCGGGGCTGCTGCACGCTGGAGGACTCCCGGGACGCCCGGCGCGCCGCCGACGTGCTCGGCATCCCGTTCTACGTGTGGGACATGGCCGACCGGTTCCACGACGACGTGGTGGACGACTTCGTGGCCGAGTACGCCGCGGGGCGTACCCCGAATCCCTGCCTGCGTTGCAACGAGAAGATCAAGTTCGCGGCGGTGCTGGACCGGGCCGTGGCCCTGGGCTTCGACGCGGTGGTGACCGGCCACCACGCCCGGCTCGGCGCGGACGGCCTGCTGCGGCGCAGCGTGGACGCGGCCAAGGACCAGTCGTACGTGCTGGCGGTGCTGACCCGCGCGCAGCTCGACCGGTCGATCTTCCCGCTCGGCGACTCGACGAAGGCCGAGGTGCGCGCGGAGGCCGCCCGGCGCGGCCTCGCCGTGGCCGACAAGCCGGACTCGCACGACATCTGCTTCATCGCCGACGGCGACACCCGCGGCTTCCTCGCCGAGCGGCTCGGCGAGGCGCCGGGCCAGGTGGTGGACGCGCTCACCGGCGCGGTGGTGGGCAGCCACAGCGGCGCCTACCAGTACACCGTCGGACAGCGGCGCGGCCTGCACCTGGACCGCCCGGCGCCGGACGGTCGGCCCCGCTACGTGCTGTCCATCACCCCGACCACGAACACGGTGACGGTCGGCCCGGCCGAGGCGCTGGAGGTCTCCGACGTACGCGCCACCCGCCCGGTGTGGACCGGCGGGCCGCGCCCGGACGGGCCGGTCGAGTGCGAGGTGCAGCTCCGGGCGCACGGCGACGTGGTGCCGGCCGCCGTCGAGGTCGACGCCGACGGCCTGCGCGCGTCGCTGCGCCGCCCGGTCCGGGGTGTGGCAGCCGGCCAGGCGATAGTGGCCTACCGGCCGGACCCGGCCGGTGACGTGGTCCTCGGCTCCGCCACCATCACCGCCGCCTGACCGGCGACGGGCAGCGGATAGGCTGCGGCCGTGACTGAGCAGGCGTGGCCCTGGCCCACCGGCGCGGCGACCGGCATCGGGTCGCTGCCCGGCACCGACATCGCCGAGGCGCAGCGGATCGTGCTCGGCGAGCTGCCCGCACTGCCGCACCTGCCCGAGCTGCCCGCCCGGGGGCCGGGCGCGGACATCGTCGGCCGCACCGCCGGCCTGCTCGTCGAACTGCCGGTCGAGCTGTACGCGGCCCGCTGGCGGATCGCCCCGCGCCCCGGCCGGGACCTGCGCCGTGCCCGCGACCTGATGGAACGCGACCTCGACCAGCTCGCCGAGCAGGCCGAGGAGTACGCCGGACCGGTCAAGGTCCAGGCCGCCGGCCCGTTCACCCTCGCCGCCGTGCTGGAGCTGCCGATCGGCGGCCGGATGCTGCGCGACCCGGGCGCGGTACGCGACCTCGCCGGCTCGCTCGGCGAAGGGCTGCGCGGGCACGTCGAGGCGGTGACCCGGCGGCTGCCCCGTGCCTCGGTGCTGCTCCAGCTCGACGAGCCGTCCCTGCCGGCGGTGCTGGCCGGCCGGGTGCCCACCGAGAGCGGATTCGGCACCCACCGTCCGGTGGAGACCGAGGTGGCGCGGGCGCTGCTGCACGACGTGATCGAGGCGGCCGGTGTTCCGGCGCTCGTGCACTGCTGCGCGCCGGACGCGCCGCTGGAGCTGATCCGGTCCGCCGGTGCGGTGGGCGTCGCGCTCGACCTGTCGCTCGTCACCGACCTCGACCCGCTCGGCGAGGCGATCGACGCCGGGCTCGGGCTGCTGGCCGGCGCCGCGCCGACGCTGCCGCCGCCGTCCGGCCGGGCGCCGACGTCGGCCGAGGTCGCCGACCGGGTCCGGCGGGTCTGGGACCAGCTCGGCTTCCCCCGCCGCCGGCTGGCCGAGCAGGTGGTGGTCACCCCCGCGTGCGGCCTGGCCGGCGCCACCCCGGGGTACGCCCGCGCGGTGCTCACCGCCTGCCGCGACGCGGGCCGGCGGCTCGCCGAGGACTGACGTTTTTCCGTCGTACCCGCCGGGCACGATGACCGGCATGATTGGACGACTGCGTTCCACAGTGATCGACTGCCCCGATCCGCGCGCGCTCGCCGCCTTCTACTCCGAGCTGCTCGGCCTGCCCGTGGTGGAGGAGAACTCCGACGGCGACGAGTGGGTGGTGCTCGGCGGCCCACCCGGGCACCAGCCGCGGGTGGCCTTGCAGCGGGCGCCGGGCCTGCGCACCCCCGACTGGCCCGACCCGGCCCGGCCGCAGCAGTTCCACCTCGACGTGAGCGTCGACGACATCGAGGCGGCCGAGAAGGCGGTGCTGGCGCTCGGCGCACGGCGGCTCCCCGGTGAGGGGGAGGGCTTCCGGGTCTACGCCGACCCGGTCGGCCACCCGTTCTGCCTCTGCTGGGACTGATCTTCCGCCACTTGCGCGGCGGGGGCATGATCGCCACCGTGACCGCCTCCACCGCCACCGGCCGCGCCGCCGGTTCGCTGTTCGGCCTGGCCTACGGCGACGCCCTGGGCAAGCCGACCGAGTTCCTCACCGTCACCGAGATCGTCCGGCGCTACGGTCCGGGCGGTCCGCGCGAGCTGACCGGCGACCCGGCCCTGGTCACCGACGACACGCAGATGGCGCTGGCCGTGGCGTGGGCGCTGCACGACGCGCCCGCGTACACGGCCGAGGTGGTGGAGCCGCTGCTGCGGCAGCGCTTCGTCGACTGGTCGGTCAGCCCGGAGAACAACCGCGCCCCGGGCATGACCTGCCTGCGGGCCTGCGCCGAGCTGGCCCGGGGCACCCGCTGGCAGGAGGCCACAGTCGCCGGCTCCAAGGGCTGCGGCGCGAACATGCGCGTCACCCCGGTCGGGCTGCTCGACGTCGACCTGGACACGATGGCCGGGCTGGCCCAGCTCCAGGCCGGCCTGACCCACGGTCACCCGACCGGGCTGGCGGCGAGCGAGCTGACCGCGTACGCGGTCCGGCTGCTGCGCGACGGCGCGGCGCTGCCGGAGCTGCCCGGCCTGCTCACCGAGCGGGCCCGGGAGCAGCGCACCGTCTACCGGGAAGACTGGCTCGGTGACCTGTGGCAGCGGCCCGGCGAGAGCAGCGCGGCCGAGTTCGTCGCCCGGGGCTGGGACGACTGCCTGCGCGTGCTCGGCCGGCTGGAGGCGGCGCTGGCCCGCCCGGACGACGGCGGCGACCCGTGCCGGTTCACCGGTGAGGGGTGGATCGCCGAGGAGGCGCTGGCCACCGCGCTGCTCTGCGCGCTGCGCCACACCGACGACCCGGTCGGCGCGCTGGCCCGGGGCGCCACCACCGCCGGTGACTCGGACTCCATCGCCGCGCTGGCCGGCGCGTTCGTCGGGGCCGCGTACGGCACGGCCGCCTGGCCCGCCGGGTGGGCGGGGCGGATCGAGTACGCCGGCCAGCTCACCGCGCTCGCCGACGCGTTCGACGGGGAGGCGTCCGGCGCCGGCTCACCGCGTGACGGCCGGGGACCGGCGGCGTGACCCCGCCTTCCGGGTGAGGCCGGGGCGAGGCGGCTCGCTCAGCCGGTGAGGTGGCTCAGCCGGCGGACGCCCCGCCACAGGTCCGGGTCGCAGGTGCCGGCCCGGTCGGCGAACGCGTCCAGCGGCACCGGGATCGGCTCGCTGACGTCGAGGTAGCTGTCGTGGTCGGCGTCCGGATCCCAGTCCCGGGTCGGGATCGGCAGGTGGTCGTCCCGGTCCGACTTGTCCTGGCTGGTGATCTTCAGGACCTCGGCGTCCCGGCCGTCGACGCGCAGCACCAGACAGGGACGCACCTTCGAACCGGTCCCGTCGGCGTAGGGCACGTCGGCCCACCAGATCTCCCCGGGCCGGGGCTCGTCCCGGCTCGTCCGTCCGGCGCCCCGCGGCCTCGGCGGCGTCGCGGTGCGGCCACCCCGTGGCCCGGTGCCGGCCCGGTCACCGCGGCGTCCACCGCCGGTCCGCTCCGTGCCGCGGCGTTCGCCGTCCGGTCCGCCGGTGCGGCTGCCCCGCCCGGTGCCCGGCCGCCGTCCGTCGGCCCGGTCGCGCTTCCCGTCGGCCCGGTCGCGCGTCCCGGCGCGTTCGGCCGCCCGGCGGCGCCAGTCGTTCCACAGCCAGCCGGCTGCGACGCAGGCCGCGATCACCAGCGCCCAGATCACCCCGTCGCGCATCCGTCGTCCGCCTTCCGACCGTTGTGGCCCACTACCGCCGACCGATCGTCGCACGGCCCGGCCCCACCCGCCCGGGTGGCGCGGTAGGCGTCCGTTCGCCCTGCTCGGCGCGGGTGGCCGGACGACTGTCACAGCCGACCGCTACGGTTCTCGGGTAGCACGAACACGGGAGGTCGACAGCGGTGTCCGAAGGCGGCGGCGTGTCCGAAGAAGCGGTTCCCCCAGCGGTCGACGCGGCCCAGGACGCGGCGGCGGGTGCCGAGCCGACCCCGGCGGCCCGGGAGCGGCACGCCACGCTCAGCCAGGAGCTGACCGAGCACCAGTACCGCTACTACGTGCTCGACGCGCCGACGGTCACCGACGCGGAGTTCGACAAGCAGCTGCGGGAGCTGGAGGCGCTGGAGGCCGAATACCCGGCGTTGCGCACCCCCGACTCGCCCACCCAGCGGGTCGGCGGCACCTTCTCCACCGACTTCACGCCGGTCACGCACGCCGAGCGGATGCTCTCGCTCGACAACGCCTTCGCCGACGAGGAACTGGCCGCCTGGTCGGAGCGGGTCGAGCGCGACGCCGGCGGCCCGGTGCCCTACCTGTGCGAGCTGAAGGTCGACGGGCTCGCCATCAACCTCACCTACGAGAAGGGCCGGCTGGTGCGCGCGGCCACCCGGGGCGACGGCCGCACCGGCGAGGACGTCACCGCCAACGTGCGCAGCATCAAGGGCGTGCCGGCCCGGCTGACCCCGGCCGGCGACTTCCCCGACGTGCCCGACCTGATCGAGGTGCGCGGCGAGATCTACTTCCCGGTGGCCGCGTTCGCCGACCTGAACGCGAGCCTGGTCGAGCAGGGCAAGGCGCCGTTCGCCAACCCGCGCAACGCCGCCGCCGGCAGCCTGCGGCAGAAGGACCCCCGGGTGACCGCCTCCCGCCCGCTGCGCCTGGTGGTGCACGGCGTCGGCGCGCGCACCGGGTTCCGGCCGGCCGCGCAGTCCGAGTCGTACGCCGCACTCAAGGCGTGGGGGCTGCCCACCAGCGACCGGTGGCGGGTGGTGGACGACCTGGCCGGCGTCGCGGAATACATCGCCTACTACGGCAGGCACCGGCACGACGTCGAGCACGAGATCGACGGCGTGGTGGTCAAGGTCGACCCGGTCTCCATCCAGGGCCGCCTCGGCTCGACCAGCCGCGCGCCCCGCTGGGCGATCGCCTTCAAATACCCGCCGGAGGAGGTCAACACCAAGCTGCTCGACATCGAGGTGGAGGTCGGGCGCACCGGCCGGGTCACCCCGCGCGCCGTGCTCCAGCCGGTGCGGGTGGCCGGCTCCACCGTCGCCTACGCCACCCTGCACAACGCCCGCGAGGTCGAGCGCAAGGGTGTGCTCATCGGCGACACGGTGGTGCTGCGAAAGGCCGGCGACGTGATCCCCGAGGTGCTCGGCCCGGTGGTCGAGCTGCGCCCGGCCGACGCCCGCCCGTTCGTCATGCCTACCACCTGCCCGGCCTGCGGCACGCCGCTCGCGCCGGCCAAGGAGAGCGACGTCGACATCCGCTGCCCCAACGGGCGGGCCTGCCCCGGTCAGATTCGCGAGCGGGTCTTCTACCTGGCAAGCCGCAAGGTGCTCGACATCGAGGTGCTCGGCGAGAAGGGCGCGGCGGCGCTGCTGGACGCCCAGATCATCACCAACGAGGGCGACCTGTTCCAGCTCGACGCCGAGCAGTTGAGCCGGTCGCCGTTTTTCGTCAACAAGGACGGCAGCCTGGGCAGCAACGCCACCAAGCTGCTCGACAACCTCGCCGAGGCCAAGGAACGCGACCTGTGGCGGGTGCTGGTGGCGCTGTCCATCCGGCACGTCGGCCCGACCGCCGCCCAGGCGCTCGCCCGGCACTTCCGCTCGGTCGCCGCGATCGAAGCCGCCGGTGAGGAGGAGCTGTCCTCGGTGGACGGCGTCGGCCCGACCATCGCGGCGAGCGTGAAGGAATGGTTCGCCGTCGACTGGCACCGCGACGTGGTGCGCAAGTGGGCCGAGGCGGGCGTACGGATGGCCGAGGAGGCCGCCGACGAGGGGCCGCGACCGCTCGACGGGATCACGGTGGTGGTCACCGGCACGCTCGGCGGGTTCAGCCGCGACCAGGCGGCCGAGGCGATCCAGGTCCGGGGCGGCAAGGTGACCGGCTCGGTCTCCAAGAAGACGGGCTTCGTGGTGGTCGGCGACAATCCCGGCTCCAAGGCCGACAAGGCCGCCACCCTGAAACTGCCGATCCTCGACGAGGACGGATTCCGCGTGCTGCTGGACTCCGGCCCGGAGGCGGCCCGCGAGGTGGCCCGGGTGGAGGACTGACAGGCTGGTCACAGCGATCGTCCGGCGGATACCAAGTTAATTACGACTACGACCGATTCGTGACTGTCGTGTCGGGGAAATCGCCTCGGAGGGCGTTTCATTGGCGTACGACGCGTGACGGCGCGCGCCAGGACGTTCCCCGGGAGGTGCGATGGAGACCGGCGACCCGCGTAACTCCGTCCCGCCCGGGCGGAGCGGGCCGTTCTTCGGCTTCGTCGGCGCGATCGGCGTGGTCGCCCTGGCGGTCTCGGCCGGGCCGCTCGTCGCGCTCGCCGACAGATGGAGTGAACTGCCGGCCGCGTTCTGGACGATGGCGGCGCTCGCCGTCGCCTGCGACGCCCGCCCGTTCGTCCCGCCCGGTCGGCGGCAGACCTCGGCGGTGTTCCCGTCGACCTGCTTCACCTTCGCCATCCTGCTCGGCTGGGGCTTCGGTCCGGCCGTCGCGGTGCAGGCCGTGGCGGTCGCGGTCAGCGGCTGGCGGCTCGGGTACGCCCCCTGGCGTACCGGCTTCAACGCCGCGCAGTACGCGTGCGCGCTCGCCGCCGCGTACGCGGTCACCCGGCTGGGCCCGGGTGAGCTGTTCGACGGTGGCCGTCTGCACTGGACCGACGTGGCGGCGGTGGGCGGCGCGACGGTCGCCTGGTTCGTGGTCAACTACGGGCTGGTCAGCTCCGCGGTCCGGTTGCGCTTCGGCGACAGGTGGTGGCCGAGCGTCCGTAGCGGCCTGGCCTACGAGCTGCTCGCCACCGGTTCGCTGCTGCTGCTCGCGCCGGTGCTGGTGGCCGCCGCCCGGGCCAGCGCGGCGCTGATCCCGCTGGTGCTGGTGCCGCTGTTCGCCGTCTACCGGATGGCCCGGCTCTCCGCCGAACGGGAACAGCTCGCCGACGTGGACCCGCTCACCGGGCTGCCCAACCGCAAGGCGCTGCTCACCGAGGTGGCCGAGCAGGTGCACCTGCACGGCGACCGGGCCGCCCGGGGCGCGCCGGACGCGCACCTGGCGCTGCTGCTGCTCGACCTCGACCGGTTCAAGCACGTCAACGACGCGCTCGGGCACGCGGTAGGGGACCGCCTGCTGGTCGAGGTGAGCGCCCGGCTGACGGGCGCTGTGGGCGCCGGTGACATGGTGGCGCGGCTCGGCGGCGACGAGTTCGCCATCGTCGTACCCCGGCTCACCGACATCGACCAGGCTCGCGAGCGGGCCGCCCGGGTGGTCGCCGCGCTCGCCGAACCGGTGCCGCTGGACGGGCTGCCGCTGGACGTGGGCGGCGCCATCGGCATCGCGCTCTACCCCGACCACGGCGAGGACTTCGCCACCCTGATGCGCCACGCCGACGTGGCCATGTACGACGCGAAGCACCGCAACGACACGGTGGCGGTCTACGCGCCGGAGTCCGACCACAACTCGGCCGAGCGCCTGAGCCTGCTGGCCGACCTGCGCCGGGTGCTGGAGTCCGGCCCGTCCGCGCAGGGCGGGGAGACTGTGGGCGTACGCGGGGGTGACGGCGCCGCCCTGACCCCGGCGCTGCCGGTGCGGGCCGACCGCCCGGCCCGCAACCAGCGGCCGGCGCGCGACGGCGGCCGACGGTCCGGCGACGGGGCGAACCGCTGGCTGCGACGGCGCCGCGAGCGCGTCGAGGAGCGGCACGACGACGACCTGATCGAGCGGATCCTCACCGGCGCCGACCCGATCCGCCGCCGGGCCGCCCGGGCCGGCGCCGGACCGGTCGCGGGTCCGCTCGTGGTGGGCGACGCGGAGTTCGCGCCGGAGACGGAGACGGAGACCGCCGACGCCGACGTCACCCAGGACGCGGAGGCCGCCGTGAGCACCGGTGCGCCGGGCGTCATCGGGCCGACCGCCGACGGGAGCACGGTGGCCGGGCCGGACGAGCAGGCCGGGCACCCGGGCGAGATCACCATGTACTACCAGCCGCAGATCGCCATCGCGACAGGCGAGGTGGTGGGCGTCGAGGCGCTGCTGCGCTGGCGGCACCCGCGCCGGGGCATGGTCGACCCGGGCGAGCTGATCCAGGTCGCCGAGCAGAGCGCGGTGATGCGGCTGCTCACCCGCCGCGTGGTGGACGACGTGGTGGAGCAGCTCGCCAAGTGGTCGGCGGCCGGGCTCACGCTGCGGGCCGCGCTCAACGTCAGCGTCCGCGACCTGCACACCGGCGAGATCGCCGACCAGATCGCCGACCGGCTGACCCGGTACGGCGTGCCGCCGGAGCGCCTCCAGGTGGAGATCACCGAGGGCGCGCTGATGGCCGACCCGCGGCGGGTGCTCGCCAGCATCACCCAACTGCACCGCATCGGCGTCGGCATCGCGCTCGACGACTTCGGCACCGGTTACTCGTCGCTCCAGCACCTGCGGCGGCTCCCGCTGTCCGAGGTGAAGGTGGACCGGTCGTTCGTCCTCGGGATGGCCGAGGACCCGGACGACGCGGCGATCGTCCGCTCGATGATCGAACTGGCCGGGGCGCTCGGGCTGCGTGTGGTGGCCGAGGGCGTGGAGGACGAGCGCACCTGGCGGATGCTGCACGCCGCCGGGTGCGACGTGGCGCAGGGCTGGTTCCACGCCCGGCCGATGCCGGCCGAGGACCTGGTGGCCTGGCTGTCCCGCTACCGTCCGGTGCGCCCGGCGGAGGCGGGGAGCCGCAGCGGTCCGGCCCCGGAGGGGGAGTCGAAGGCGTCGTCGTGACGGCGGGACAATAGACTCGCTCCGGTCACCGCGCGTCATCGAGCACGCCCGTACGCGCGGCCGGCCCACCGCAGACGTCTCAGGACAGCCACGAAGGGGGCACTGATGGCCGCCATCTCCCGCGAGGAGGTCGCGCACCTCGCGCGACTGTCGCGGCTCGCCGTCACGGAGGAGGAACTGGACACCTTCGCCGGCCAGTTGGATGTGATCCTCCAGTCGGTCGCGCAGGTCGGCGAGGTCGCCGCGGCGGACATCCCGCCGACGTCCCACTCCGTGCCGCTGACGAACGTGCTCCGTGAGGACGTGGTGCGGCCGGGCCTGACCCCGCAGGAGGCGCTGTCGGGCGCCCCCGACGCCGAGGAGCAGCGGTTCCGCGTCCCGCGGATCCTGGACGAGGATGTGGCCTCATGACCGACCTGACGAAGTTGACCGCTGTCGAGATCGCCGGGCTGGTGGCGAGCGGCGAGACCTCCGCGGTCGAGGTCACCCAGGCCCACCTGGACCGGATCGGCGCCGTCGACGACCGGGTGCACGCGTTCCTGCACGTCGACACCGAGGGGGCGCTGGCGGCCGCGCGTGCCGTGGACGAGCGCCGCGCCGCCGGTGAGGAACTGGGCCCGCTCGCCGGTGTGCCGGTCGCGGTGAAGGACGTGCTCACCACCAAGGGCGTGCCGACCACGGTCGGGTCGAAGATCCTGGAGGGCTGGCGCCCGCCGTACGACTCGACGATCGTCGAGCGGCTGCGCGACGCCGGCACGGTGATGCTCGGCAAGACGAACATGGACGAGTTCGCGATGGGCTCCTCCACCGAGTACTCCGCGTACGGGCCGACCCGCAATCCGTGGGACCTGGAGCGGATCCCGGGCGGCTCCGGCGGTGGCAGCGCGGCGGCGCTGGCCGCGTACGAGGCACCGCTGTCGATCGGCTCGGACACCGGCGGCTCGATCCGCCAGCCCGGCGCGGTCACCGGCACCGTCGGCGCGAAGCCCACCTACGGCGGCACCTCCCGCTACGGCCTGGTCGCGTTCTCCTCGTCGCTGGACACGCCCGGCCCGTGCGCGCGTACCGTGCTCGACGCCGCGTTGCTGCACCAGGTGATCGGCGGTCACGACCCGCGCGACTCCACCTCGATCCCGGCCCCGGTGCCGGACGTGGTGGCCGCGGCGCGGCGTGGCGCCACCGGCGACCTGACCGGCGTGAAGCTCGGCGTGGTCACCGAGTTCACCGGTGAGGGCGCGGAGCCCGGCGTGATGGCCGCGTTTCGCGACGCCGCCGAGGCGCTGGCGAAGCTGGGCGCCGAGATCGTCGAGGTCTCGTGCCCGAACTTCAAGTACGCGCTGCCGGCGTACTACCTGATCGCGCCGAGCGAGTGCTCCTCCAACCTGGCCCGGTTCGACGGCGTCCGGTTCGGCCTGCGGGTCGGCGACGACGGCAACCGGTCGCTGGAGGAGGTCATGTCGCTGACCCGCGAGGCCGGCTTCGGCCCCGAGGTCAAGCGCCGCATCATGCTCGGCACGTACGCCCTCTCCTCGGGCTACTACGACGCCTACTACGGCCAGGCGCAGAAGGTCCGCACGCTCATCACGCGGGACTTCACCAGTGCGTTCGAGCAGGTCGACGCGCTGATCTCGCCGACCACGCCGTTCGTGGCGTTCCCGATCGGGTCGCGTACCGCCGACCCGTACCAGATGTACCTGGCCGACCTGTTCACCATCCCGACGAACCTGTACGGCGGCCCGGCCATCTCGGTGCCGTGCGGCCTGTCCGACGGGCTCCCGGTCGGCTTCCAGATCATGGCGCCGACCATGGCCGACGACCGGATGTACCGGGTCGCCGCCGCGCTGGAGAACGCCGTCGGCACGCTCACCCCGCCGGCGCTCTGAACCAAGGGGTACGGAGGCGGGCCGCCCGCCTCCGTACCGGACGACGTCCCGCGCCCGGTGCGGTCACCACGACCGCGCCGGGCGCGGCTGTCGTCGCGGCGACACGGTGATCACCGATCAGTGGATTGCCCGGGGTCACTGGCACTGGTCGAATAAACTCCGGGTCTGCTGGATCGACTGGATTGTGGCCCGCTGGCGGACGCGAGCGGTTCCGACCGAGAGCTGGATGTGCGATGGGGACACTTCGCCCGGTCATGGCCCTGACGATGGTCGCGGCGTTGCTGCTGGGCGCCGCGCAGCCCGCCACCGCGCAACCGGCCACCGCCGTCACGGAGACCGTCACCATCACCTCGGGCAAGCCCCGGCCGGTCATGGTCATCGGGCAGGTCTACGTGATCCACACCGTGGAGGCCACAGGTGGCACCGAGCCGTACCGGTTGTCGGTGACGTCGGGCGGTCTGCCGCCGGGGATGCTCGTGGTGGGGACGTCGCTCGGTGGTGCGCCGACGACGCCCGGCACGTACACGTTCACGTTGCGGATGACCGACCAGAACGATCTCTTCGACGAGCAGACGGCGACCATCGAGGTACGCGAGCCGACTGTCGTCATCACGTCCGGCACGCCGCGGTCGCCCATGTACCTCGGGCGGGTGTACGCGATCCACACCGTCGAGGCCACGGGCGGGACGGCGCCGTACCGGCTGTCGGTGACGTCGGGCGGTCTGCCGCCGGGGATGCTCGTGGTCGGGACGTCGCTCGGTGGCGCGCCGACCACCCCCGGCACGTACACGTTCACGTTGCGGATGACCGACAAGAACGACCGCTTCGACGAGCAGAAGGCCACAGTCGTCGTCGCCGAGGCGGCGACGGCGTTCACCTCCGGCGAACCGCCTGCCGCCACTGCCGGTAAGCCCTACTCGTTCCGGTTCACCGCCGACGGTGACTCGGACATCGCGTTCGCCCTGGCCGCCGGGGCACTGCCGGGCGGTCTCACCCTCGACGAGGAGGGCCGGCTCCGCGGCACCCCGGGCAGCGCCGGCACGTTCACCTTCACCGTCTCGGCGAAGGGATACAGCACCAGCGCCACGACTGAGGTGTCCCTGACCGTCGCCGCCCCGGCCCCGGCCACCCCCACGGCGACCCCGACCGGCTCGACGCCCACCCCGGCCGCCCCGACTGCGACGCCGACGCCGAGCGATCCGGCCGCCACGCCGTCGGCGAGCAGCAGCACCGTGGCGCCCCAGCCGACGCCCTCGCCGTCGAAGGTGAGTGGCGCGTGGCTGCCGATCACCGGGCCGGGTTCGCCGCTCGTACTGCTGCTGTTGAGCGTCGTGGCCTTCTCCGTCGGCGGCATCCTGCTCGTGCTGGCCTACAACCGCCGGCGGAGCTTCACCGCACCCGAGTGACGCCCGGCCCGGGCCAGGTCGTCGTGGCGGGCCGCCGTGCGGTGATCTCGAAGCCCGGCATCGGGGTGGCCGGGCCAGCCGATTAGGCTGGAACGGTTCTGTCCGGATCGCGCCTGGAGCTCAGATGACGACGACACTGCCCGCGTACGACGAGGTCGTCGCGCGCTTCGAACCGGTGATCGGCCTGGAGACCCACGTCGAGCTGGGCACGAACACCAAGATGTGGTGCGGCTGCCCGACCGACTTCGGCGGCGAGCCGAACACCCGGGTCTGCCCGGTCTGCCTCGGCCTGCCCGGCTCGCTGCCGGTGGCGAACAAGGCCGCCATCGAGGCGACCATCCGGATCGGGCTGGCGTTGAACTGCTCGATCGCCGAATGGTGCCGGTTCGCCCGGAAGAACTACTTCTACCCGGACATGCCGAAGAACTTCCAGATCAGCCAGTACGACGAGCCGCTGTGCTTCGACGGCTACCTGGACGTCGAGGTCAACGGCGAGCTGGTGCGCATCGGCATCGAGCGGGTGCACCTGGAGGAGGACACCGGCAAGACGCTGCACGTCGGCGGCGCCACCGGTCGCATCCACGGCGCCACCGAGTCGCTCGTCGACTACAACCGGGCCGGCATCCCGCTCGTCGAGATCGTCACCAAGCCCATCCCGGGCACCGGCGCGCTCGCGCCCGAGGTCGCCCGCGCGTACGTCACCGAGCTGCGTGACGTGATCCGCTCGCTCGGCGTCTCCGACGTGCGGATGGAGGAGGGCTCGCTGCGCTGCGACGTCAACACGTCGCTGAACCGGCCGGGCGAGGAGTGGGGCACCCGCACCGAGACCAAGAACGTCAACTCGCTGCGTTCGGTCGAGCGGGCGGTGCGCTCGGAGATGCTGCGCCAGGCGTCGGTGCTGGAGGCCGGCGGCCGGATCACGCAGGAGACCCGGCACTTCCACGAGGACACCGGCGACACCACGTCGGGCCGGTCCAAGGAGACCGCCACCGACTACCGGTACTTCCCGGAGCCGGACCTGGTGCCACTCGCCCCGGACACCGCGTGGGTGGCCGAGCTGAAGGCCGCCCTGCCGGAGCTGCCGCGGCTGCGCCGCAAGCGGATCCAGCAGGACTGGGGCCTGTCCGACCTCGACATGCAGTCGGTGGTCAACGCCGGCGCGGTCGAGCTGATCGAGGCGACGGTGGCCGCCGGCGCCACCCCGGCCGCCGCCCGGAAGTGGTGGCTGGGCGAGCTGTCCCGCCGCGCCAACGAGACCGGCGTGGAGCTGGCCGACGTCGGTGCCACCCCGGCCCAGGTCGCCGAGCTGCAGGGCCTCGTCGACGCCGGCAAGCTCAACGACAAGCTGGCCCGTACCGTGCTGGAGGGCGTGGTGGCCGGCGAGGGCTCGCCGACCGAGATCATGACCAACCGCAACCTGGAGGTCGTCTCGGACACCGGCGCGCTCACCGCCGCCGTTGACGAGGCGATCGCCGCCAACCCGGACGTCGCCGACAAGATCCGCAGCGGCAAGGTCGCGGCGGCCGGCGCGCTGGTCGGCGCGGTCATGAAGACCACCCGCGGCCAGGCGGACGCGAAGACCGTCCGCGAGCTGATCCTGGCGCGCCTCGGCGCCTGACGTGTTGTAAGGAAGGGCCCCTTCTTAACGCCTGGTGCATGGGAAGGGGCCCTTCCTAACGCCTCGCCACCCCTCCCCGGACAGGGCGTCAACGGCGACGCCCGGATGGAGTCACCGTGAACCAGCACGACCTCGACGTCCTCGACGAGATCCAGCGCCGGGTGCTCTGGCTCGCCACCCGCATCGTCGACGCGGCCAACCACGACCGCGACACCGGTGACGGGGTGAAGGTCGGCGGCCACCAGGCATCCAGCGCCTCCCTTGTGACCGCGATGACAGCGCTCTGGTTCCACCACCTGGACGCCGAGGACCGGGTGGCGGTGAAGCCGCACGCCTCGCCGGTGTTCCACGCGATCCAGTACCTGCTCGGCAACCTCGACAAGTCGTACCTGCCGAAGCTGCGGGCACGCGGTGGGCTCCAGTCGTACCCGTCACGCACCAAGGACCCGGACGAGGTGGACTTCTCCACCGGCTCGGTCGGCCTGGGCGCCGCCGCGCCGCTGTTCGCCGCCGTCACCCGCCGCTACGTCGACGCGCACTTCGGCGCGCGCCCGCACTCCCGGTTCGTCGCCATCATCGGTGACGCCGAGCTGGACGAGGGCAACATCTGGGAGGCCGTCGCCGACCCGGCAACCACCGGGCTCGGCAACGTGATGTGGCTCGTCGACTTCAACCGCCAGTCGCTGGACCGGGTCGTACCCGGCATCCGGATCAACCAGTGGCGCGGCCAGTTCGAGGCCGCCGGCTGGCACGTCGTGGAGGTCAAGTACGGCCGCAAGCTGGCCGAGGCGTACGCCCGGCCCGGCGGCGCGGCGCTGCGCGACTGGATCGACCGGATGCCCAACGAGCAGTACCAGTCGCTGTTCGGGCTGGCCGGGCCGGCGCTGCGCAAGCAGTTCCTGGACGGCGCGCCGGCCGAGGTGGCCGCGTTCGTCGCCGACATCGGCGACGACGAGCTGGGCCCGCTCGTCACCGACCTGGGCGGGCACGACGCGCAGGCCATGCTCGACGCCTACGCCCAGTGCGACGCCGTCACCGATCGGCCCAGCGTCGTCTTCGCGTACACGGTCAAGGGCTGGGGCCTGCCGATCGCCGGCAACCCGCGCAACCACTCGGCGCTGCTCACCACCGAGCAGGTCGACGCGCTGCGCGCCGCGCAGGGCCTGACCCCGGAGACCGAGTGGGACCGTCTCGACCCGGCGACACCGGCCGGCATCCGGGCCGGCGAGCGCCGGGAGGCGCTGTCCCGCCCGCCGCGCGAGCGCGCGCTGGGCGTCACCGTTCCGGAGACCACGAGGGTACGCGCGAACAAGCCCGTCTCCACCCAGGAGGTCTTCGGCCGGGTGCTGGTCGACCTGGCCCGTGATCCGCAGGTTGCGCCCTACCTGGTGACCACCGCGCCGGACGTGGCCACCTCGACCAACCTGGCCGGGTTCATCAACAAGACGGGCGTCTTCGCACCGACCGAGCAGCGTTCCTGGACCGAGGACCGGATGCTGCGCTGGACCGAGAGCCCCGCCGGGCAGCACATCGAGCTGGGCATCTCCGAGATGAACCTGTTCCTGCTTCTCGGCCAGCTCGGCCTGTCGTGGGACCTGTCCGGCCAGCCGCTGCTGCCGGTGGGCACCGTCTACGACCCGTTCGTGCTGCGCGGTCTGGACGCGTTCCTGTACGGCACGTACTCCGGTTCCCGGTTCGTGGTGGCAGGCACCCCGTCCGGCATCACGCTGGCCCCGGAGGGCGGCGCGCACCAGTCCACCATCACCGCATCGGTCGGCCTGGAGCTGCCCGGGGTGACGTTCCTGGAGCCCGCGTACGCCGGCAGCCTCGACTGGCTGCTCTGCGACGCGCTCGGGCAGATCGCCGGTGGCTCCGCTCCGGCCGCGACAGCCGCGCCGGCCGAGGACGGGGCCTACTACTTCCGGCTCAGCACCCGGCCGATCGACCAGGCACCGTTCGAGGCGGCCCGGGCACGGCTCGGGGACGCCGTGCTGCGGCGGCAGGTGGTGGCCGGCGCGTACCGGCTCGTCGACGCGCACCAGGCGTACCCCGATCTGGCTGACGCCCCGGTCGTGCAGCTCGCCGCCTCCGGCGCGGTTCTGCCGGAGGTGCTCGCGGCCGCCGCGGAGCTGGCGGAGGAGGGCGTGGCCGCGCACGTGGTCGACGTGACCAGCCTGGACCGGCTCTACCGCGCGTGGCAGCGGACGCTGCGCCAGGGTGTGCGGACCGCGACCGTGCCGAGCGTGCCGGGCGCGCTGCGGTCGGCGTTCGCCGACCGGGTGCCGGTGGTCACCGTGCACGACGCGGCCTCGCACGCGATGGCCTGGCTCGGCTCGGCGGTCGGCGCTCCGGCGGTGCCGCTCGGGGTGGACGAGTTCGGCCAGTCCGGCAGCGTCCGGGAGCTGTACGAGCTGCACGACCTGCTGCCCGGCAGCATCGTCAACGCCGCGCTGGCCGCGATCGCGCTGCGCTGAGGCGCGCGTCCGTTGCGCTGACCGCACGCCGCCACGGGCCGGCCGGACATCCGGGCGGCCCCGGGCCCTCGCGGTGGGGTCCGGCCTCCGGGTGGGCCTCAGCCTCTCGGCTCGCCGGTCTTCCGGCTCTCTCGGGCCGATCCCGGCCTGCCCTTGGCACTCGGCCCGGTGCACCTGCGACCGGGCTCTGCTGGCTGTCCTGGCTTTCCCGGATCGACTCCGGCACGGCGGGCCGCGTCCTGGCCGATTCGGGTGGCGCGGTGGACGGTATTCCTCACGGAAAGTGACGGCGGGAATGGCTGCGGAGAGTAACCGCCTCTGGCGATCCGGGGGATCACCTCTTGGCCCCTTTGCTCTGCAGCCATATCCGCATCACCGCCCTGAGCTGGGGCGGAGTGGAACGCCCGCCGCTCTGCACCCACCCAGACGGTGACGCTCGGTTCCTGCTGCGCCGATGGGTGCAAAGCAAAGTCGGCGGCGGGACATCCCCGGGCCGGACGGGATTCGTGACGCCGAGTGACCGGGTGTCAGTGCGGTAGGGCGCCGGGCTGACCGCGAGAAAGGCGAGAAAGCGGGGCGGTCAGCTCGTGGGGGTGGGGCTCAGCGTGGTCGTGCCCGGCGACGGCGACTCCGACGGGCCGCGGGTCGGGGTCGGGGTGACCGGCACCTGGTCGCCCTTCGCCGGGTCGCGGATGACGTGCCGCTCCAGGTTGACCTGCGACTGCCCGGTGCCGCCCACAGTGATCTCGTCGTACGCCTGGAGCAGCTTCTGCTGGTCGAAGTAGAGCACAGTCATGGTCAGCGGAGTCGGCTTCTCGCCCTCCAGGCCGCGCAGCCCGGCCCCACCGGTGGAGCCCTGCACCATCAGCGTGGTCGGCTGCTTGCCCTCCACCTGCGGCAGCTTCGACACCTGCCGGGAGTGGGTGTGCCCGGAGAGCACGAGCGGGCAGTCGCCGGAGAGCGGGCCGGCCGAGGCGGGGTCGTGGATGAGCGCGATGTCGACCTTGCGCGGCGACTTGTCGATCGTGGCGGCGAGCTGTTCGCCGGCGCCGATCACCTGGTCGGCGACGGCCGAGGTGAGGCCGCTGCCGGCCGGTGAGGTCTCCTTGTCGGGGGTGAAGCGGGGGTCGCCGATGCCCGCGATGGTCAGCCCACCCACTGTGGTGACCGAGTTGTTCAGCACGATCGCGTTCGGCTGCTGCGCCACCGCGGCGGCGGTGCGCGGCGAGTCGTGGTTGCCGCGGATGAACACGTACGGCTTCTTGAGCAGGCCGATCGACCCGACGAACGACGCCTCCGGCTCGCTGCCCCAGTCGGTCATGTCGCCGGTGTCGACCACCACGTCGATGCCGAACTGCTCGACCACGGTACGGATCAGCTGCCAGCCGGTCGGGTTGAGGTGGATGTCCGACACGTGCAGCACCCGTGTGGTGCCGGGCGACGGCTGCACCACGGGCAGGGCGGAGACCGTGGTGTAGAGCTTGCTGACGTTGCCGACCAGCCGTTGGAGCTGCTCGGCGTACTTGGTGTAGTCGTTCGCGATCCGCCGCGCGTCACCGACGATCGCCGGCGCGTTGACCAGCAGGCCCTCGTACCGCGGCTCCTCGATCGCCTGCGGGCGCAGCGTGCTCGCGGCCACCCCGAGGCTGCCGGCGGTCACGACCAGCGCCAGACCGCCGGCCCAGGCGGTACGCCGGACGTCCCGGAAGACGAGCGCGGCCAGCAGCAGCGTTGCGAGCACGACCGAGGCGAGCGTACGCAGCCCGAGCCGCATCACGCCGTCGCGGACGTCCTGGACGGCGGACTGGCTGGCCCGGCTGATGCTGGCCGGGTCGTCGATGAGCGCCTCGGTGCGCCCCTGATCCAGCGAGCCCACCTCGACTGTGAGGTACGCCGGGCCGTCGTGGCTGTCCAGCAGCAGCGCGCCCAGCGGCGGGATGTCGACGGTGGTGCCGCCGGACAGCGACGGGCTGAGCTTCAGTTCGGCCCGGAACGGGCCGATGTCGGTGCCGACGTGGCCGCCCGCGTACGTGCCGATCACGATGCCGCCGAGCGTGACCGCGAGCAGAGCCAGCACGACACCCAGCCGGCGCAGCCGGTGACCGGGCCGCCACGCCGTCAGGCGGCGGGCGCGCCCGCGCTCCGGAGACGTCTCGTCCCCGGTGCGGTGCTGTTCGTTCTCGTGGCCGTCCATGCTGAGATTCTGACCTGCCCCTTGCGCGATCTTGACAAACCCGGTGGGCCGGATCAGCTCCGGCCGGCGCCCCCGTCGGCGAAGACGAGCCGCAGGAGGCGGTCGTCCTCGGCGGTGGGCGTACCCCGCCCGTCCCGGTTCGACGTGCTCACCCAGAGCGAGCCGTCCGGCGCCGCCGCGACGGCCCGTAGCCGACCGTACCGGCCGTTGAGCAGGTCGCGCGGCTGACCGAGGACTGTGCCGTTGCCGGCCAGCTCCACCAGCCAGAGTCGCTGGCCGCGCAGGCAGGCGGCGACGAGCAGACGGTCCGCCGCCGCCAGGCCGGAACAGGAGGCGTCACCTGTGGGCCACTGTGTGATCGGGTTCACGTAGCGCTTGTCGTCGCCGCGCCCCTCGACCCGGGGCCAGCCGTAGTTCCCGCCCTTGTTGATCTGGTTGATCTCGTCCCAGGTGTTCTGGCCGAACTCCACCGCGTACATCTTCTTGTCCGGCGTCCAGGCGAAGCCCTGGACGTTGCGGTGGCCCGTCGACCAGACCGGCGACCCGGCGGTGGGGTTGCCCGGCGCCGGCTTGCCGTCCGGCGTGATCCGCAGGATCTTGCCGCCGAGGCTCTTGGCGTTCTGGGCGTTCTCGGTGCGCCCCGCGTCGCCGGTGCTCGCGTAGAGGTGGCCGTCCGGCCCGAAGCCGAGCCCGCCGCCGTTGTGCGTGCCGGACTTCGGTATGCCGGTCAGGATCGGCTTCGGCGCCTGCCCGAGCTGCATCTTCGCGATCCGGTTGTCGTCCTCGGCCGTGTAGTAGACGAAGACCGTGCGGTCCTTGGCGTACGCGGGGGAGACCGCGATGCCCAGCAGGCCGCCCTCGCCGCCGGCGGCCACGTCCGGCACGGTCTGGACCGGCCGGACGGCCAGCCCGTCCGGGCCGGACTCCGGGCCGACCTGGAGGATCCGTCCCTTGTCCCGCTCGGTCACCAGCGCCCCGCCGTCGGGCAGGAACGCGATGCCCCACGGCACCTCCAGCCCCTTGGCCAGCACGGTGGCGACAACCTGCTGACCGGCCCCGCCGGGACTCGCGGTGCCGGACGGTGTGGGCAGGTTGGGCGGTGCGCCGGCCGGGTCCGGCTCGGGCTCGCCGAGGGAGCAGCCGGCGGCGCCCAGGAGCAACGCCGCGCAGGACGCCGCCAGCGCCGTCCGGAGGCGGCTGACACGGGGGTACGCAAGACGCGGGCTCACCCGGCCCAGCCTAGCCGGGCGGACCGGCGAACCGGGCACGTCGCGCGCACCCCTGCCCGCGTCCGGCCGTTCGGAGGAGTACCGGTCAGCCGGCCCGCAGCGCGAGCAGGGCGACGTCGTCCTCGCGCCGGTGCGCGGCGGCGAGCAGCCGGTCGCAGAGCAGGTCCAGCGGTACGCCCGGCCCGCCGGCCTCGAGGTGGGCGAGCAGCTCGGCCTGTCCCTCGTCGATCGGCTGGTCCCGGCGCTCGATCAGCCCGTCGGTGTGCAGCAGCAGCGTGTCGCCCGGTGCCAGGGTCAGCGTCCGGCCGGTACGCCGGGGCGGCCGGGCCAGCCCGAGCAGCGGCCCGCGGCCGTCGGCCACCGAGACCGTGCCGTCGGCGCGGACCAGCAGCGGCGGCGGATGCCCCGCGTTGCACCAGAAGACCGTCAGCCCGTCGTCGGCCGGGCGGACCCGGGCCAGCACGGCGGTGGCGACGGTGGGCACCCGCAGCCCGCCCATGGCCTGGTCGAGGTGGGCAACCAGATCCTCCACCGGGTCGTTACGCCCGTACGCGTTGCCCCGCACCAGGTTGCGCAACTGGCCCATGGTGGCCGCCGCCTCGATGTCGTGCCCGGCGACGTCGCCGATCGCGGCGATCAGCTCGCCGTCGGGCTGGACGAACGCGTCGTACCAGTCGCCGCCCACCTCCACCCGGTCGGCGGCCGGCAGGTAGCGGGCGGCCAGCTCGATTCCGGGCACGGCCGGCAGGCTCGGCAGCATGCTGTGCTGGAGCACCTCGGCCACGTGCCGCTGCTCCCCGTAGAGGCGGCTGTTGCCGACCGCCTGTCCGGCACGTACCCCGATGTCCTGCGCGGTGCGCAGGTCGCTGGCGTCGAAACCGCGCCGCCCCTGACGGTTGACGAGCGTGACGGCGCCGATCACCCGGTCCCCGGCGGCGGTGATCGGCACGGTCAGGTGGGAGCCGATGCCGAGCCGGTCGGCGAGCGGCACCAGCTCCGGGCGCGTGGTCCCGCGCGCCACGTCGTCCAGGTCGGCCACCGCGCGCACCGCCGGCCGCCCGGTACGCAGCACCGACCGGATCTGCGACTCCGCGCTGAGCCCGGTGGTCAGCAACTCGGCGAAGCGGGTCAGGTCGGCCTCGCGCTCGGCGTCGCGGTGCACGCCGGTGACGGTGCGTGGCCGGCCCGCCGGGTCGACGAGCGTGATCAGGCACCAGTCGGCGAGCAGCGGCACCATCGCGTGCCCGAGCCGGTCCACGGCGGTGGCCACGTCGAGCGTGCCGCCGAGCATCTCGCTCATCCCGGCCAGCATGGCGAGCCGGTCGTGCGCCTCCTCCGCACGGCGGCGGGCCTGCTCGGCGCCGCGGACCGCAATACGTAGTCGCAGCTCCGAGGAGCACGCGGCAGCCAGGTCGGCGAGCGTCCGCAGCTGCTCCTTCGTCCAGGCCCGGGGCTTGCTGTCGATCGCGCAGAGCGAGCCGAGCACCCGCCCCTCCAGGTCGGTCAGCGGCATGCCCGCGTACGCCACCACGCCCAGGTCCTCGATCGCCAGGTTGAGGCGTACGCGCGGGTAGAGGCGGGCGTCGGGCAGCACCAGCGGCATCTCGATGTCGACGACGTGCTGGCAGAACGAGTGGCTCAGCGGCGTCTCCCGGCGGGCCGCCCACGGCTCCGGCAGGCCGGTCGCGCCGGGAAAGAACTGGCGCTCGGCGTCCACCAGGGAGACGAGTGCGACAGGCACGTCCAGCAGGTCGCCGACCAGACGCGCGAACCTGTCGAACGCCTCGTCCGGTACGGCGTCGAGCCGGGTCTCGTCGAGTGAACGCAACCGGTCGGGGTCGGCGAGCGCCGGAATCGGCACGGACACCCGTCCCCGGCCGTCCTCGCTCATCGCCACCGCCCTCAGCAAGCGGAACACCCGACCGGCATCCCGTTCTCGGTTATACCCCGCCGGGCCGCCACTCCATTCCCGGCGCGGTGTTCGTCACGGGTCACGCCGCGCCGGCCGGTCCGGGGCCGATATCGTCGGCGGTCGTGAAGGTATGGATCCCGCACCCGGAGGGCCGCCGGCTGCTCGGCGAGCTGCCGCCCGGCGTCACCGTGGAACTGCTGGACGACCCGCGGCGGCCGCCGTCGTCCCCGTCCGGGGTGCGGTTCTGGGTGCCACCGTTCCTGTCCGGCCCGGACGCCGGGGCGCTCCTCGCCGAGCTGCCCGACGTCGAGGTGGTGCAACTGCTCTCCGCCGGGGCGGACGCCTGGGTGGGGCGGATCCCCGACGGCGTGACGCTCTGCGACGCCCGGGGCGTGCACGACTCACCCACCGCCGAATGGGTGGTCGCCGCGATCCTCTCCTCGCTGCGCGGATTCGCGCCGCTGGCCCGTGCGCAGGCCCGGCGCGAGTGGGCGTACGACGAGGTGGCGCCCACCGACGAACTGGCCGGCAAGCGGGTGCTGATCGTCGGCGCCGGCTCGATCGGCACCGCGGTACGCGACCGGCTCGCCCCGTTCGAGGTGAGCTTCACGCTCGTGGCCCGTACGCCGCGACCCGGCCAGGGCGTGCACGGGGTGGACGAGTTGCCCGCGCTGCTGCCCGAGGCGGACGTGGTGGTCCTCCTGGTGCCGCTGACCGAGCAGACCCGGGGCATGGTCGACGAGCGCTTCCTCGCCGCGATGCCTGACGGCGCGCTGCTCGTCAACGCCGCCCGCGGGCCGGTGGCGCGTACCTCGGCGCTTGTGGCCGAGCTGACCTCGGGCCGCCTGCGCGCGGCGATGGACGTCACCGACCCGGAGCCGCTGCCCGCCGACCATCCCCTGTGGGAGCTGCCGAACGTGTTGCTCACCCCGCACGTCGCCGGCTCGGTACGCGGGCTGCTGCCCCGCGCGTACCGCCTGGTGGGCGAGCAGTTGCGCCGGTACGTGGCCGGGGAGGAGCTGACGAACCGGGTGGTCGACGGCTACTGATCGCGGGTGGCTTAATGATCGCTGCCGGTGTCCGGCAGCTCCTGCCCGGTGACGGCGATCAGCCGGGGCAGTTCGGTGGCGCGTACCGCCGGCAGCATCACCACTTCGCCGTCGTCGAGCCGGGCCACCGCCCGGCCGCGGGGGTCACCGGCGAGTTCGGCGACCTGGTTCCACGGCACCCGGCGCTGCCCGACGAGCGCCCGCAGCCGCAGCTCCCGGGCATCGGCGTCGGTGCCGGCCCGCCACGCCCAGACCGCGACGGCGAGCGGCACGAGCAGCACCCAGAGCAGCCACCAGCGGGCGGAGGCCAGCGGCAGCGCGCCGATGAAGGCGACGATCGCGGCGACCAGGATGGCCTGGTTGTGACGGAAACGGACGGTATCGGCGCGGCTCACCCCCCGATGATCCCACCCGGCCAGTCCACCCCACCCCGCGGGCGTCCCCACCCTCCCCGCGTCCCTCCCCGCTCCCGCCGACGATCTTGGTACGGTTCCGCCCCTCGCGGGGCGGTCCGGTACCAAGATCTCGCTCGAGTTGGAGATCTTGGAAGCGTTGGGCCCCTCCGCGGGCCGTTTCCTTCCAAGATCTCGCGCGGGAGACCGACGCGGGACCGACGCGTCGATCTTGGGCGTGATCCGGGCCGGTGACCGACGTTGATGTGACGGATGTCACTGCGGCGGTGACGTCACCGGGCGCTTCCGGGATCGTTCCTAGGCGTGGCCGCAGCGGTCCCCGCCGATGCGTTCCCGTACCGCCCCGACCCCGCACGTCGTACCGCGTACCGCAACCGCACCGCCCCCGTGCCCCCTCACGAAGGCGACCGCCGTGCCCGTCCCCCCTCCCGCCGTTCCCCGTCGGCGATCAGTCCTGCCCGATGTCGCCGTCTCACTCGTCGGCACGGCCTTCCTCCTCGCCGGCGTCGCCGCTGCCCTGCCCGGCCCCGCAGCCGCCGCGCTCGCCGTCGCCGGAGGCTTCGCCCTCGCCTGCGTCCGGCTCGCCTGGCTGGCCGGAGCCGCCACACCGCCCGACAGCCCCGCACCGACCGGCCACCCCGCGCCGCCCGACCGTCCCGCGCCGCCCGACGGCCCCGCGCCGCCCGACCGCCCCGCGCCGAACGGCCACCCCGCGCCGATCGACCGTCCCGTGCCGACGGGCGAAGCTCCGGACCTCGCCGTGACCCATGGCGCGACGGCGCTCGGCCCGAGGACCGGGCGACGGGCTCGCCGGGCTGCGCTGTCCCGCCGGGTCGCCGCCATCCTGGACAGCGCCGTCCTGGTCGCCGGGCTCACCGTCGCGGTGCTGCCGCTGAGCGACGCCGCCCACCGGCTGCCGATCGCGCTGGCCGGGCTGTGCCTCACCGGGGCGCTGCACGTGACGGCCCTGCTGCGCCTGCCCGGCCGATCGCGGCTGTCCGGCCCGGAGCTGGTGCGCCGTACCGTCGACGTGCTGGCGCTCGGCGTCAGCCTGGTCTTCGCGGGCTGGATGCTGCTGCCGGGCGGCCCGGTCCCGGCCGTGGCCGGAATGGTGGCGGCGGGCGGCGCGGTGGTGCTCGCCGTGCTCGCGGTGGCGGCCGTCGCCGAACGCCGCCGCCGGCCGGGCGCCGCGCGCTGCCACGCCGGGGCCGCCCTGACGCTCGGCGGGCTGACGCTACTGGTGGTGCTGCTGGCTTACGGCGCGCCGGACCGGGTGCTGCCGCTCGTCGCGGCGCCCCTGGTGGCCGGGGCGCTGCTCACGGCCGCAGGCACCCGGCGTACCTCGGGCGGTGAGCGGCCGGGCCGGGACGCGGCGCCGGCCGCCTGGCCCCGCCTCACCGCGCCGGCCGGGATCGCCGCGCTGGCCGCCGGGATCCACCTGGGTACGGCGGGGGAGTTCAGCACCGCCGCGATGGCCCTGGGCCTGGCCGTCATTCCGCCGATCATGGTGGGTGAGCTGCTCGCCGCCGCCGACCAGCGCCGCCGGGTGCAACGGCTCGCGGCCCGCGAGGCGTGGTTGCGGCGCCGGCTCGGACCGGACTCCCGGCCGGTGGAGCCCGTGCCGCTGACCCGCGCGGATCTGGTCCGGGCGATGGCGGAACGCAGTGGCGGCGGGCTGCTCGTCGTCGACCTGCACGGGGTGGGTGGCGCCGTGCCGGAGGGGCCGGTGCTCAGCGAGGCCGCGCGTCGGCTGCGGGCAAGCTCCGAGACGCACGATCTGGTGGCCCGGCTCGGCGACACCGAGTACGCCGTCCTCACCGATCTCGGGCCGGTGCTCGCGTACGCGCTCGGCCTGCGGCTGCTGGCGGCGCTGGCCGAGCCGTACCCCCGGCCCGGAGGCGTCGCCCGGCTCGGGGTGAGCGTCGGGCTGGCCGAGACCAGCGGCGGCGATCCGGAGGACGTGCTGCGCCAGGCGGACCTGGCCCGCCGCCGGGCTGTGCAGCTCGGCCGGGACCGGGTCGAGTGGTACGACGCCTACCTGGAGGAGCAGCTGGTCCGCCGCCTGGATCTGGAGCGGGAGCTGCCCGGCGCGGTGGCGCGCGGTGAGCTGGACCTGGTCTACCAGCCGGTGGTGGCGCTCGCCGACCGGATGCCGGTGGGTACGGAGGCGTTGCTGCGATGGCGCAGCCCGGCGCTGGGCACCGTGCTCCCGGCGGAGCTGCTGCCGGTGGCGGCCGACCTGGACCTGACCGGCGAGATCGGGCGGTGGGTGCTGGACCGGGCCTGCCGCCAGCTCGCCGCGTGGTCGGAGGGCGGCCGCGAGCTGTGGATGGCGGTGAACGTGACGCCGCGCGAGCTGGCCGCGCCGGACTTCGTGGCGCGTACCGCGACTGCGCTGGCCGCGTACGACGTGGCACCGGAACGGCTGGTGGTGGAGGTGGCCGAGCCGGTGGTGGGACTGGAGCTGTCCACAGTGGTGGCCCGGCTGGCCGGCCTGCGGTCGATCGGTGTGCGGATCGCGCTCGACGACTTCCGGGCCGAGCACGCCTCGCTCGCGCAGCTCCGCCGGCTGCCGATCGACCTGCTCAAGGTGGGTCCGCACCTGGTCGGCCCGGGTGGGGACGGTCAGCGCCCGCTGATCGACGTGGTGGCGAACCTGGCCGACCGGCTCGGCGTGGAGCTGGTGGTCGAGGAGCTGGAGTCGGAGGGGCAGGTGGCGGGCGCGCGGCGGGCCGGCTGCCGGTACGGCCAGGGCTTCGCGCTGGCCCGGCCGGCGACCGCCGAGCGGGTCGAGGCGTGGTTCGAGGAGTATCCGTCCACCGCCCGGTGAGCTGAACCGGTTCAGCGGGTCGTCGTACGAGGTGGGGCGGTGCTGCCGCGCGGCGTCAGGTGCGCCGTCTCGTCCTGCACGACGGCTGCCGGCTCGCCCGCGATCACGGCCAGGAGCTGCCGGGCGGCGTGCGCGCCGTACGCCGGGATGTCCCTGCCCAGCGCGGTGAGCGGCGGGTGCACCAGCCGGCAGAGCGGCGAGTCGTCCCAGGCCACGATGGACAGGTCGCCGGGCACGGTGAGGCCCATCTCCTGGGCCACCGAGAGCCCGGCGATCGCCATCACGTCGTTGTCGTAGATCACCGCGGTGGGGCGGCCGGCGGAGCTGAGCAGCCGGCGGGTGGCGCGCGCGCCCTCCTCGCCGGTGTAGTCGGACCAGACGGTGGTCGCCTCGTCCAGCCCGAGCCGCCGGCACACGCCGGTGAACGCCTCGGTGCGGATCTCGGTGTGCAGCAGCGTGGGCAGCCCGCCGACCCGGGCGATGCGCCGGTGGCCGAGCGCGACCAGGTACTCCACCGTCTCGACGAGGGCCGCCGCGTCGTCGGCCCAGACGCTCGCCAGGCCGCCGGTGTGCCCGGGTCCGCCGATCACCACCGCCGGCAGTTGCAGTTCCTCCAGTGCCGGCACCCGCCGGTCGTCGGTGCGCAGGTCGCAGACGAGCACACCGTCCACCCGGCGTTCGGCCCACCACCGCCGGTAGACGGCGATCTCGGCCTCCTGGTCGCTGACCACCTGGAGCGTGAGCGCGTACGAGCGGGCCGACAGTTCGGCCTCGACGCCGCTGATCAGCTCCATGAAGAACGGCTCGATGCCGAGTATCCGGGCGGGGCGGCACAGTGCCAGCCCGACCGCCTTGGCGGTGGCGCCGGACAGTGCGCGGGCGGCGCTGCTCGGACGGAATCCGATCTCGGCGGCGATGGCGAGGATCCGCTGCCGGGTCGCCTCGGAGACACCGGGCTGGCCGTTGAGCGCGTACGACACCGCGCCCTTGGAGACCCCGGCGCGCCGGGCGACGTCGGCGATGGTCGGCCGCTTCACCGAAGCGTTCCTCCACTGTGTCCGGCCCTCGCGGGCGTTCTCGGTCGCCGGGTCACCGGCGTCTGGTGACGCTACTGCACGCCGCGCCGGTCCCGGGTGCCACCGGCGGGTGGCGGTGGACGGGTTCCGGCGGCCGTCGCTTGTGCGGTTCAGCTTAGAGCGCCGATCGCCCGGCACCTGCCCTGGACGGCCGTGAACGGCAGTCGTGAGCGGCGGCGAGGTTACCGGACGGGCACATCGGTAACCGCCCGTTGACAGCCCTGAAGGTGAACCGTACGGTGGCCTCACTTATCCGGTTCAGTCAACGTTCCTCGATATCGGGAGCGTTCCCATTCGGCGCGGAGGATGACATGAAACGGTCCTGGACGCACCTGGCGCGCGTGGCCGCCGTCGGTGCCGTCAGCCTGGTCATGATCGCCGCCTGTAGCGGCAGGAGCACCACCGGCGGCTCGGACTCGGCCGGTGGTCAGGTCACGCTGAAAATCAACTTCTGGGGCGACTTCGGGCTCCAGGATCTGAAGGCCAAGTACGAGGCCGAACACCCGAACGTCAAGATCCAGCTCAACTCGGGCGAGTACAACGCCCAGCACGAGGACCTGCAGAAGAAGCTCGTCGCCGGCAACGGGGCGCCGGACATCGCGGCGATCGACGAGGGCTTCATGGTCCAGTTCCGCAGCCAGTCCGACAAGTTCGTCAACCTGCTCGACAAGGGCGCCGGCTCGTACGAGAGCAAGTACCTGCCCTGGAAGTGGAAGCAGTCGCTGTCGGCCGACGGCAAGACGCAGATCGGTCTCGGCACCGACGTCGGCGGACTGGCCATGTGCTACCGCACCGACCTGTTCAAGGCCGCCGGCCTGCCCACCGAACGCGACCAGGTGTCAGCGCTCTGGCCCACGTGGGACAAGTTCATCGAGGTCGGCCAGCAGTACACCGCCACGACGAAGAAGAAGTTCATCGACGCCGGCACCAACCTGTTCAACCCGATCCTCGGCCAGCAGCCGGTCGGCTTCTACGACGAGCAGGACCAGCTCCGGATGGAGCAGGGCCCGAAGGTGGCGTTCGACTACACGGTCAAGGCCGTGGGCGCCGGGCTGTCGGCCAACCTGGTCAGCTTCCAGGCCGACTGGGACAAGGGCTTCACCAGCGGCGCGTTCGCGGTGCTCGCCTGCCCGGCCTGGATGCTCGGCCACATCAAGGACACCGCGCCGGGCACCGAGGGCAAGTGGGACATCGCCGCGGTACCGGGTGGCGGCGGCAACTGGGGTGGCTCCTTCCTGACGCTGCCGAAGCAGGGCAAGAACGTCGACGAGGCGTACAAGCTGCTGACCTGGCTGGTCGCGCCGGAGCAGCAGATCGAGATCTTCAAGAAGGTCGGCAACCTGCCGTCGCAGCCGGCGCTCTACACCGACCCGGCGATCGCCGACTTCAAGAACCCGTTCTTCAACGACGCCCCGGTCGGCCAGATCTTCCCGAAGATGGCGCAGGGCCTCACCCCGCAGTACCTGGGCCGGAAGAACGGCCCGACCCGGGTGGCGGTGGAGAACGTGATCCGGCGGGTGGAGAACAAGTCGCTCAAGTCCGACGCCGCCTGGTCCGAGGCGGTCAAGGAGGCCGAGAAGGCCGCCAAGTCCTGACGTGTCAGCGGTGACGGGGCGGCCCGGTCCGCCCCGTCACCGTCCGATCTCCCGGCCCTGGAGTGAACCGATGTCCAGCACCCGTGCCGCGCCCGCGCCGCCCGGCCGCCCACCCGCGCGCAAGCGCGGCCGTACCGGCGCCGGCGACCGGCGGATGACCTGGCGCGACCGGCTGTACCGCTTCGACATGCGGTACATGCCGTACCTGATGATCGCGCCGTTCTTCCTGCTCTTCCTCGTGTTCGGGCTGTTCCCGCTGCTGTTCAACGCGGTCGTGTCGCTGCGCAACTACCGGCTGGACGACCCGACGCTGCCGTACTGGGCCGGCGCCGAGAACTTCAGCCGCCTGTTCGCCGACGAGGACTTCTGGAACGCCCTCTACAACACGTTCGGCATCTTTCTGCTCTCCACCGTGCCGCAACTGCTGCTCGCGCTGCTCGTCGCGTCGCTGCTCAACCGCAAGCTGCGGGCGCAGACGTGGTGGCGGGTGGGCGTGCTGCTGCCGTACGTGACACCGATCGTGGCCTCGACGATGGTGTTCAGCGTCTTCTTCTCCCGCGACTTCGGCATGGCGAACTGGGCGCTCGGCCTGCTCGGCATCGGCGGCCCGGACGACCCGATCGACTGGCGGGCGGACAAGCTGCACGCCTGGATCGCCATCGCCACCATGGTCAACTGGAAGTGGATCGGCTACAACGCGCTGCTCTACCTGGCCGCCATGCAGTCCATCCCGCGCGACGTCTACGAGGCCGCGGCGATCGACGGCGCCGGGCCGTGGAAGCAGCTCTGGCGGATCACCGTCCCGATGATCCAGCCGGTGGTCCTGTTCACGGTCATCCTGTCCACCATCGGCGGGTTGCAGCTGTTCACCGAGCCGATGCTGTTCGACCCGAACGCCCAGGCCGCGACCGGCGGGCCGGACGGCGAGTGGCAGACCATCGCCCAGCTCATCTACAAGGTCGGCTGGAAGGACCTCAACCTCGGGTACGCCGCCGCGATGTCCTGGGCACTGTTCCTGATCATCCTGGTGGTCGCAGGCGTCAACTACCTCCTGACCAACCGACTCTCCGGAGGCCGCCGGTGACGACGCGACGCGTGGTGGCCCGGGCGCCACAGGACACCCCGGCCGGGCTCTGGACCTACCTGCTCCTCGCGGTGAGCATGCTGTTCGCCGCGTTCCCGCTCTACTGGATGTTCGTCATCGCCACCAGCGACGACGAGGCGCTGGCGAAGCTGCCACCGGCTGTCGTACCGGGCGACCGCTTCCTCACCAACGTCGACGAGGTCTTCTCCCTCCAGGACGTCTACTTCGCCGCATCACTGGTCAACAGCGTCATCGTCTCGGTGGTGGTGACCGCCTCGGTGCTGTTCTTCTGCTCACTGGCCGGCTTCGCCTTCGCCAAGCTGCGCTTCAAGGGCAGCCGCGCGCTCATGCTGTTCGTGGTGCTCACGCTCACCGTGCCCAACCAACTCGGCATCGTCGCGCTCTACATCGTGATGGGCGAGCTCGGCTGGAACGGCACGCTGCTCGCCGTCATCGCGCCCGGCCTGGTCACCGCGTTCGGCGTGTTCTACATGCGGCAGTTCATCGTGAACACCGTCCCGGACGAGCTGATCGAGTCGGCTCGGGTCGACGGCGCCACGACCATGCGGGTGTACGCGACCATCGTGCTCCCGGCCATCCGCCCGGCCCTGGCGGTGCTCGGCCTGCTCACGTTCGTGGCCACCTGGAACGACTTCCAGTGGCCGCTGATCACGCTCAGCGGCACCGACTACCCGACGTCGATGGTGGCGGTCTCCGACCTGGCCAGCGGCAACTACGTGATCTACCGGCGGGTGCTCGCGGGCGCGTTCATCGCCACCGTTCCCCTGCTGGTCATGCTGTTCATCGGTGGACGTCAGATCGTCCGCGGAATCATGGAAGGCGCAGTGAAGTCGTGAGCCGTCGAACGCTGCTGCACGAGGGGTGGACGCTGCGGGCCGAGCCCGGGCCGGCGGTGCCGCCGGAGATCGCCGGGACGGCGGTGCCGGCGTCGGTCCCCGGTTGCGTCCACACCGACCTGCTCGCGGCCGGCCTCATCCCCGACCCGTACCTGGACGACAACGAGAACCGCCTCACCTGGATCGGCCGCACCGACTGGGTCTACGAGACCACGTTCGCCGGGCAGCCCGGTGACGACGAGCGGGTCGACCTGGTCTGCGCCGGCCTCGACACGGTCGCCACCGTCACGCTCAACGGCGTCGAGGTCGGCCGCACCGAGAACCAGCACCGCTCGTACCGCTTCGACGTCCGCGCGCTGCTGCGCCCGGACGGCAACGCCCTCGCCGTACGCTTCGACTCCCCGTACCGGTACGCCGAGGCGCACCGGGACCGGCTCGGTGACCGGCCCAACGCGTACCCGGAGCCGTTCCACTTCATCCGCAAGACCGCCTGCAACTTCGGCTGGGACTGGGGGCCGACGCTCGTCACCGCCGGCATCTGGCGCGACATCGGCCTGCACGCCTGGTCCACCGCCCGGCTCGCGTCGGTCCGGCCGATTGTCACGGTGGCCGACGACGTCGGCCGGGTCGAGCTGCACGTGCAGGTCGAGCGGGCCGGCGACGAGCCGCTGACCGTCCGCGCCGCCGTCGCCGGGGTCACCGCCGACGTCGCCGTACCGGCGGGGGAGCGGACCGCCGTCGTGACGCTCACCGTCGCGGACCCCGCGCTGTGGTGGCCGATCGGGTACGGCGACCAACCCCGGTACGACCTCGACGTCACCCTGCACGGCGCCGACGGCCGGGAGCTGGACGCCGCCGCCCGCCGGATCGGGTTCCGTTCGGTCCGGCTGGACACCACGCCCGACGCCCACGGCACCCCGTTCACGCTGCACGTCAACGACGTGCCGGTGTTCGTCAAGGGCGTCAACTGGATCCCCGACGACGCGTTCCCCAACCGGGTCACCCGGGAGCGCCTCGCCGGGCGGTTCGGCCAGGCGGCCGACGCGAACGTCAACCTGCTGCGCGTCTGGGGCGGCGGCCGGTACGAGTCGGACGACTTCTACGACCTCGCCGACGAGATGGGGTTGCTGGTGCAGCAGGACTTCCTGTTCGCCTGCGCCGCGTACCCGGAGGAGGAGCCGTTCCGCACCGAGGTCGAGGCGGAGGCGCGGGAGCAGGTGACACGCCTCGCCGGGCACCCGTCGCTGGTGCTCTGGACCGGCAACAACGAGAACATCTGGGGCTGGCACGACTGGGACTGGCAGGAGCCCCTGGCCGGACGCACCTGGGGACGCGGCTACTACCTGGACCTGCTGCCCGCGATCGTCGGCGAGCTGGACCCGACGGTCCCGTACTGGCCGGGTAGCCCCTGGTCCGGCAGCGAGGACGTCCACCCCAACGATCCGGCGCACGGCACCACGCACATCTGGGACGTGTGGAACACCGACGACTACACGCGCTACCGGGACTACGTTCCACGCTTCGTGGCCGAGTTCGGCTACCAGGCGCCGCCCGCGTACGCGACGCTGCGCCGGGCACTCTCCGACAACCCGCTCACGCACGACTCGCCGGGCATGGCACACCACCAGAAGGCTGCGGACGGGGACGGCAAGCTCCGGCGCGGGCTCGACGCCCACCTGCCGCCGCCCGCCGACTTCGACGACTGGCACTACCTCACCCAGCTCAACCAGGCCCGCGCCATCCAGCTCGGGGTGGAGCACTTCCGCTCGCACCGGCCGGTCTGCACCGGCACCGTCGTGTGGCAGCTGAACGACTGCTGGCCGGTCACGTCCTGGTCGGCGATCGACGGCGACGGCCGCCGCAAACCCCTCTGGTACGCGCTGCGCCGCGCCTACGCCGACCGGCTGCTGACGGTGCAGCCGCGCGACGGCGGGCTGGCGCTGGTAGCGGTGAACGAGACCGCCCAGGCGTGGAGCGGGCCGGCCACCGTCACCCGGCTGGCACTCACCGGGGAGCCGAGGGCGAAGACCTCGGTCGACCTCTACGTCCCCGCGTACTCCTCGGTGGTGCTGGCGCTGCCGGCGGAGCTGGCGCGGCCGGACGACGGCCGCGCGGAACTGCTCGTCGCGGACGCCGGGGACGCCGCGGAGCGCGCGCTGTGGTTCTTCGCCGAGGACCGCGACGTGCGGTGGCCGGCGGCGCAGTGGGACGCGACTGTCGAGCCGGTCGACGGCGGTCGGCGGGTCCGGGTGACCGCCCGGACCGTGCTGCGCGACCTGACGCTGTTCCCTGATCGCCTCGATCCGGCCGCGCAGGTGGACCGGGCGCTGGTGACGCTGCTGCCGGGGGAGAGCGCGACGTTCACCGTGCACGCGCCCGGCCCGCTCGACGCCGACGCGCTCACCCGCCGCCCGGTGCTGCGCTGCGTCAACGACCTCGTCTGAGGGGCCTTACCCGCATCTCCATCGATTTGAAGATTTCTGCAAGTGCTAAAGTCTTCAGAGTCGTCGGAGAGGTGAGTCATGTCGGTGCCGCTGTACCAGGCCAAGGCGGAGCTGTTCCGCACCCTCGGGCACCCCGTGCGCATCCGGGTGCTCGAACTGCTCCAGGACGGGCCGAAGCCGGTCCGCGACCTGCTGGCCGCCATCGACGTGGAGGCGTCGAACCTCTCCCAGCAGCTCGCCGTGCTGCGCCGCGCCGGCATGGTCACCTCGTACCGGGACGGCCCGCTGGTCATGTACGCGCTCAGCACCCCCGACGTGGCCGACCTGCTCGCCGCCGGACGGCGCATCCTCGGCGCGGTCCTCACCGACCGGGACGCCCTGCTGGACGAGCTGCGGGCCTCCGGGACGGACCGGTGAGCGCGGCTGCCCTTCGCGCCGGTGACGCCGTACGCCGGGCGGGCCGGCTGTTCGCCGGGCTGCTGCCCGGCCGGGCCGACTGGCAGAACGCGCGCCGCTCACCCCGGCGCGACCTGCTCGCCGGGCTCACCGTCGCCGTGGTGGCGCTGCCCCTGGCGCTCGCCTTCGGCGTCACCTCCGGGCTCGGGGCGCAGGCCGGCCTGGTCACCGCCGTCGTCGCCGGGGCCGTCGCGGCGGTCTTCGGCGGCTCCAACCTCCAGGTCTCCGGTCCCACCGGGGCCATGACGGTCGTGCTGGTGCCCGTGGTGCAGCAGTTCGGCGCCGGTGGCGTGCTGATGGTCGGCGCGCTGGCCGGGCTGATCCTGATCGCGCTCGCAGTGGCCCGCCTCGGCCGGTACGTCCGCTACCTGCCGGCCCCGGTGATCGAGGGCTTCACCGCCGGCATCGCCGTGGTCATCGCGCTGCAACAGGTGCCGGCCGCGCTCGGCGTCACCGCCGCGCACGGCGAGAAGGTGTGGGCGGTGGCCGCCGACGCGGTCGCCCGGTTCGCCGCGCACCCCCGGCCCGCCGCGGTCGCTGTGGCGCTCGGCGTGGCGGCGCTGATGCTGCTCGGCGTCCGATGGCGGCCCGCCGTGCCGTTCTCCCTGGTCGGGGTGGCCGCCGCGACGCTGCTCGCCGAGCTGGCCCCGATCGACCTGGCCCGGATCGGTGAGCTGCCGCAAGGGTTGCCCGCGCCGTCGCTGGACTTCGTGGACCTCGGCGCGCTGGGCGTACTGCTGCCGAGCGCCCTCGCCGTGGCCGCGCTCGCCGCCCTGGAGAGCCTGCTCTCCGCCACTGTGGCGGACGGCATGACGGTCGGCGAGCGGCACGACCCGGACCGGGAACTGTTCGGCCAGGGCCTGGCCAACCTCGCCTCCCCGGTCTTCGGCGGCATCCCGGCGACCGCCGCCATCGCCCGTACCGCGGTGAACGTGCGTGCCGGGGCGTCCTCGAAGCTCGCCGCACTCACCCACGCGGTGGCCCTCGCCGCGATCGTGCTCGCCGCCGCCCCGCTGGTCGGCCGTATCCCGCTGGCCGCCCTGGCCGGGGTGCTGCTCGCCACCACGGTACGGATGGTGGAGGCGGCCTCCCTGCTCGCGCTGATGCGGGCCACTCGCGCCGACGCGGTGGTGCTGGTGCTGACGTTCGCCGTCACGGTGATCTGGGACCTGGTGACAGCAGTGGTCGTCGGGCTCGCGGTCGCGGTCGTCCTGGCGCTGCGCGCGGTGGCCCGCAGTGCCAAGCTGGAACAGGTGCCGTTGGACACCGGCGAGCACAGCGACGAGGAACACGCGCTGCTCGCCGAGCACATCGTGGCGTACCGGCTGGACGGGCCGCTGTTCTTCGCCGCCGCGCACACGTTCCTGCTGGAACTGGCCGAGGTGGCCGACGTGCGGGTGGTGATCCTGCGGATGTCCCGCGTCTCCACGGTCGACGCGACCGGCGCCCAGGTGCTCGGCGACGCCATCGCCCGGCTGCGCGGCCGGGGGATCACGGTGCTGCTCTCCGGCATCACCCCGGGCCACGACCAGGTGCTCAGCACGCTCGGCGTCGCCGACGAGCTGCGCCGCGAGGGCCTGGTGTTCGCGGACACCCCGGCCGCCATCCGGTACGCCCGGGGTGTCGCCCTCGCCGCGAGCCCGGCCTAGGCTTCGGTCCCTTCGAGTGCCCGCCTGCGCACGCCGAAGATGATCAGGTAGCCGAGGATCCAGACCTCGCCCACAGTGGCGGGGATCACCAGCAGGTCGCCGACGGCGCCGGCGCCGGGGGCGAGGTACGCGACGAACGTCATGAGCACGTAGCCGACACCACCGGCGACGAGGACCCAGCCCAGCGGCCGGGGCAGCCAGCCCGACCGGAGCACGCACCAGCCCATCGGCACCAGCCAGAGGCCGAAGAAGAGCCCGCCCACCTCCCACAGGTTCCCGCTGACCAGGTAGAGCAGCTGGACGGTGTCGGCGTCGCCCGGCCCGCCGGTCGCGACCTGCAAGGCCGTCGCGAGGACGGCGGCGCTGCCGAGGATCGCGACGGCGTTGACGAGCCCGAAGGCGGCGATGCTGCCCGCGGCGGTGCCGTCGACGGTACGGAACAGGCGGTGGAACCAGACCGCGGTGAGCGTCTGGGTGAGGACGACCAGTAGTTCGAGGGCGATGCCGAGGCGGGCCAGCGACTCGTGGGCCACCAGGTTGGCGAGCGTCGTGCCCGCGTCGTCGGCGTCGAAGAGCATGGGACGGACGGTGAGGAACCCCAGGGCGCCGGTGACGGCGAGCCCGAGGTAGAACAGCCCGGTCACCCGGGCGGTACGGATCAGCTGGTGCATGGCGGCTCCTTCGGGGGTGATCGACGTGCCGGGGCCGGGGTCGCCTTACGTCGTAAGGCTAACCATACGTTGTAAGGTCAAGGGAGATGGGAAGCCGCATGGGAGCGAGGAAGCCTCGGGAGCCGCTGAGCCGCGAGCGGGCCCTGGCCAGCGCGATCGCCCTGGTCGACGCCGAGGGGATGGCGGCGCTCACGATGCGCCGGCTCGCCGCCGCCCTCGGCGTCGAGGCCATGTCGCTCTACCACCACCTGCCCGGCAAGGCCGGACTGCTCGACGGCCTCGTGGACGCCGTCGCCGCCGAGATCACCGCAGCCGCCGAACGGGCCGAGGCAGACGCGCCCGGCGGTGACTGGCGTACCCGGCTGCGGCTGCGCTTCCTCGCCGCGCGTGCGGTCATGCTGCGGCACCCGTGGGCCCCGGCGCTGCTCAGCTCCCGCCCGACCGTCCCCGCCGGGGTGTACGCCTACTACGACGGCATCCTCGCCACGCTCGTCGAGGGCGGCTTCTCGTACCGGATCGCCCACCGGGCGCTGCACGCCTTCGGCAGCCTGGCGCTCGGCTTCGCGCAGGAGGTGTTCCGGCCGGACGCGGGCGGGGAGGCCGACGCGGCGGCAGCGGAGGCCGAGATGGTGGCGCTGGCCGAGCGGTTGCCGCACCTGGCCGCGATGGTCGCCGCCGAGACGCACGACGCGGCAGATCCGACGCTCGGCTGGTGCGATTCTCAGACCGAGTTCGAGTTCACCCTCGACCTGCTCTTCGACGGCCTGGAGCGACACCGCCCGAGCCCTTGACCCGGCCCGTGCCATTCGCAGTCAGGTATCGGACTGAGAAGCCGACGAAAGCCGAACTGATGAGACCGCGTATCCGTCCGGCATTCGCTTTCGGCCGGGATGGATCGCTCGACATCCGACCGGCCAACTCTTTTCGTTCGTACGCGCCAATGGTCGCGCCGCTTTTCGACCGGGCTCGCGAGTAACTTCTCGTACCACCGCATTCACGAGGAGTCACTTATGTCTGAGGAAACCTGGCTCGCGGCACGTCTGATTCCTACTTCGGGTATCAACGGCGCCGAGGAGCAGGAACGCCGGGCGACCTCCGCCCTGCTGGCGGTGATGAGCGCGGTCCGGGAGTTCGGGCGTGTCCTGACCCAGTCCGTCGGCGCGCCGGCCGGAGTCGTGCAGACCTTCATCGAGGTTCCGTTCAAAATCGGAAACCAGCAACTCTTTCCGGACGGCCTCATCCGCGTCACGAGGGGGCAACGCCAGTGGACCGCGCTCGTGGAGGTGAAGACCGGCAGTAACCCGCTGCGATCCGAGCAGTTGGAGGCCTACCTGGACATCGCGCGGGAGCAGGGATTCGACGCCCTCATCACGATCTCGAACGAGATCGCTCCCGTTCCGGGTCAGCATCCGACGACAGTCGATCGCCGGAAACTGCGCAAGGTCGCCCTGTATCACCTGCCCTGGACGGAGATCCTGACCCAGGCCGTGATCCAGAAGGAATACCGCGGCGTCGCAGACCCGGATCAGGCATGGGTTCTGGGCGAGCTGATCCGATACCTCGAACACCCGCGTTCGGGCGCTCTCGAGTTCAGCGACATGGGGCCGGCCTGGGTGCAGGTGCGGGACGGGGTGTCGGCCGGGACATTGCGGGCCGGCGACAGTGCCGCGGCGCAGGTCGCCGGGCGCTTCGACGCCTTGATCCGTTACGCGTGCCTCCGGCTCGGCCGACAGTTGGGCACCGACGTGACTCCCGCGCTGAGCCGCCGCGACCTCGCCGATCCGGCGGCGCGCACCCAGTCGCTCGCCAACCAACTCGCCAGCGCCGGCACCCTGAGCGGCAGCATCCGGATTCCGGGCGCGGTCGGGCACCTGCACGTGACGGCCGATCTGCGGGCCGGGCAGATCGTCTGCCACGTCGATGTCGACGCTCCCCGGTCGGGCCGGCCGACCACCCGGGTGAACTGGCTGGTCCGTCAACTGAAGGACGCGCCGGACACGGTCCGGATCGAGGCATTCGCCATGCACGCCCGAGGAGGTGGCGCCACCGATCTCCTCCGCCAGGTACGCGCCGAGCCCACGACGCTCATCACCGACCCCTCGCGCGAGCTGCGAGCATTCCGTATCGCCCAGAGCACGGCTGCGGGAACCAAGCGTGGCAGTGGTCGGGGCGCCTTTATCGACTCCGTGCTGCACGCCGTCGACGACTTCTACGAGCAGATCATCCAGAACCTCAAGCCGTGGATGCCCGCGCCGCCCCGGTTGCGTACGTCGGAGGACGTGATCCCCGTTCAGCCGGTCGCTTCCAGCCTCGTCTCCACCGCGATCTCCTCCCAGGACAGCCCCGAGTTCGACACCGAGGGAACGCCCGGCGGCTCTGGTTCCTCGGACCGCCCCGGCGAGTGACCCCACGGTTCCGCCCGTAGCGGGGGGCGTTTCGTCCAGCCCTGACGGACGGGCGGGTTCGGGCGGCGTGCGGCGGGTACCAGGACGGCATGACTGATCCGGTTGAGCTGTCCGAACTGCACGCCGGAGGCGCCGACCCCGACGACGTCACCCCGGAGGACCCGCACGCGGACCTGGACGGCACCGACGAGAACTCGCCGGCGGAGTTCGGCCTGCCCATCGACGGCACCGCACCGGCCGAGGAGGACCCCACCCAGCGGTGAGGGGAACGTCATGGGTGTCAAACGGGTCCGGAGACACCCATGACGTTCCACCCGATGGCGGCGCAGGCCGCGGACCGTCAGCTGGGAAGGGCGGCGAGGCCGGCCAGCAGTTCCCACCGCTCGGCCTCGGTGAGCGCCGCGTACGCCGGTTCGTCGCGGCGGTCGGTGTCCGCCTCGATCGCCGCGCGCTCCGGGCCGTCCGGCAGTGCCCGGATCCCCTCGGCGGTCAGCCCGGCGGCCCGCCACGCGGCCCGGTGCGCGTCGGCGCGGTGGTGGCGCAGCGAGCCCAGCCGGGTGACCAGCAGCAGCGCCGGGGAGGCACCCTCCGGCTCGTACGGCGGGGACATCGCCCGGAACACCGGCCCGCCGGTGGCCTGCGCGTGCGTCAGCACCCGGCCGACCAGGTCGGCGAGGCGGGGCACGATGCGCAGACCGGGCAGCACACCGGGCAGCGTCGACCACAGTTCCTCGGCTGCCTCACCGGTGGCCCGCTGGGCGAACAGCGTCAGCTCGCGTCCCAGGTCGGTGAGGTGCCAGTCACCGTCGGCGTCCCGGACCACGACGCCCTGCTCCAGCTCCTCGTCCATGCTTCCGGAGGTGTAGATCAGGCCGTCGGCCAGCGCCTCGGCGGGCATCGGCCGGGCCAGCACGCCGGAGAAGAAGCTGTTCTCCGCGCCGAGTGTGCAGCCGCGCTCGGCGTAGAACGCCTCCATCCGGGCGCGGGCTCCCCACCTGGCGCCCACGTACACCCGGTCGATCGCCGGCCGGACCAGTCGCGCGTAACTCACCGTCGTCTCCACGCCGCCGGAGGTTACCGGCGCGCGGGCGTTAAGAAGGGCCCCCTCCTCTACCGGAGGCGTTAAAAGGGGGCCCTTCCTTACGTCACTCGGGGACGCGGCGGTAGGCGCCGTCGCTGGCCGAGGTCGCCATCGACGCGTACGCGCGCAGCGCCGCCGACACCGGACGCTGCCTGCCGACCGGGGTGTACGGGCGGTCCCGCTTCTCCTCGGCCACCCGCCGCGCCTCCAGCTCGTCGGCGGGCACGTTCAGCTCGATCGACCGGCCCGGGATGTCGATGACGATCTCGTCGCCGTCGCGGACCAGCGCGATCAGCCCGCCCGAGGCCGCCTCCGGGGAGACGTGCCCGATGGACAGGCCGGAGGTGCCGCCGGAGAACCGGCCGTCGGTCAGCAGCGCGCAGGAGCGGCCCAGCCCACGGCCCTTGAGGAACGAGGTGGGGTAGAGCATCTCCTGCATGCCGGGGCCACCCTTCGGGCCCTCGTAGCGGATCACCACCACGTCCCCGGCGACGATCTCCTTGGCGAGGATCGCGGTCACCGCGTCGTCCTGCGACTCGTAGACCTTGGCCGGGCCGCGGAACGTCAGGCACTCCTCGGGCACACCGGCGGTCTTCACCACGCAGCCGGCCGGCGCGAGGTTGCCGTGCAGGATGGCCAGGCCGCCGTCCGCGCTGTACGCGTTCTCCCGGTCCCTGATGCAGCCGCCGGCCGCGTCGGTGTCCAGCGACGACCAGCGGTTGGTGGTGGAGAACGGCTCGGTGGTGCGCACCCCGCCCGGCGCGGCGTGGAACAGCTCGACCGCCTCTCGCGTCGCCGAGCCGCCCCGGACGTCCCAGTCGGCCAGCCACTTGTCGAGGCTGGGGGAGTGCACCGACCGCACGTCGCGGTGCAGCAGCCCGGCGCGGTCCAGCTCACCGAGGATGGCCGGGATGCCGCCGGCGCGGTGCACGTCCTCCATGTGGTAGTTCGGGGAGTTCGGGGCGACCTTGGCCAGGCACGGCACCCGGCGGGAGATCGCGTCGATGTCGGCCACGCCGAAGTCCAGCTCCGCCTCGCGGGCGGCGGCGAGCAGGTGCAGCACGGTGTTCGTGGAGCCGCCCATCGCCACGTCGAGGGCGATCGCGTTCTCGAACGCCTCCCGGCCGGCGATCGAGCGCGGCAGCACCGAGGCGTCGTCGTTCTCGTACCACTGCTTGGCGATCTCGACGACGGTGCGCCCGGCCTCGACGAACAGCGACCGCCGCGCGGCGTGGGTGGCGAGCGTCGACCCGTTGCCCGGCAGCGCCAGGCCGATCGCCTCCGTGAGGCAGTTCATCGAGTTGGCGGTGAACATGCCGGAGCAGGAGCCGCAGGTCGGGCACGCGGAGCGCTCGATCTCGCCGAGCTGGTCGTCGGTGACCGCCTCGTTCGAGGAGGCGATCATGGCGTCGATCAGGTCGATCTTGGAGTGCACGACGCCCTCGATCGCCACCGTCTTGCCGGCCTCCATCGGGCCGCCGGAGACGAAGACGGTCGGGATGTTGAGCCGCAGCGCGGCCAGCAGCATGCCCGGGGTGATCTTGTCGCAGTTGGAGATGCAGACCAGGGCGTCCGCGCAGTGCGCGTTGACCATGTACTCCACCGCGTCGGCGATCAGCTCCCGGCTGGGCAGCGAGTAGAGCATGCCGCCGTGGCCCATGGCGATGCCGTCGTCCACGGCGATCGTGTTGAACTCCCGGCCGACGCCGCCAGCCTCGGCCACCGCGTCGGCGACCAGGCCACCGAGGTCCTTGAGGTGGACGTGACCGGGTACGAACTGGGTGAAACTGTTCGCTATGGCGACGATCGGCTTGCCGAAGTCGTCGTCGGTCATCCCGGTGGCCCGCCAGAGGGCCCGGGCGCCGGCCATCGTCCGACCATGGGTGGAGGTCCTCGACCGCAGCTCAGGCATGACAACCAGTCTGACACCATCCGCGCGGCGACTCCGCCACGCGCACCCTGTGTCCCAACAGTTGCACACCCGGTCCCCCACGGGAGGCGCTCATCCGGCAGAGTTGACGCGTGCAGTCGTCCCCGGGGATGGTCACCGTCGCGGTGTTGAGCGGGATCGCCGCGGCCGGTGCCGCCGTGCTGCTCGTCGCGTCGGTGCGGCGTCGCACCGGCCCCCGCCGGCCGGCTCACCTGCTGCTCGCGGTCGCCGCCTGCGCCGCCCTGTTCAGCCTCCTGGTCGGCCTCGGCGGTCTGCTGGCCGCCGGTGACCACTGGGCGCACCGGCAGGGCCAGCGGACCGGATGGGCGGTCCTCGTCGCCGCCGGTACGACGCTCGCCGCGCTCGGCCTCGGCGCCGCCGTCCTGCGGCTGCCCGGCGCGGCCGCGACCCGGGCCGCCACCGCCCGGCTGCTGCTCGACGGCCTGATCATGGGCAGCGCACTCTGGTTCGTCGGCTGGGTGGCGTTCAGCGAGCCGACCCGGCTGCTCGGCGACGCCACACCCGTCGCCTGCCTGCCGATCGTGCTGGCCACCGTCAGCGCGGCGCTCACCACGGGGCTCACAGTGATCGTCGTGCTGCGGGTCGCGCCGCCGCGCGGATGGCTCACGCTGCTCGCCGCCGGCGCGATAGCGGTGACGGCCGGCGGGCTGGCCGTGTCCGCCGGGCTCTGCCAGGCCGGCCCGGGCATGGTGCTCACCGGCGCGGTGCTGACCGCCGCCGGTCTGCTGGCCACCGCCGTGGCCGGGCGCCGGGCCGATCTGACGCAGCTCGACGTCGACTTCATCCGCCGCGACGGCGAGTACGCCTTCGTGCCGATGTTCGCCATGGCCGCCTCCGCGATCTACCACCTGGTGCAGGGCGGCGGGTTCGACGGGTACGCCATCGTGGCCGGCACGGTCGAGGGGTTCGCCCTGGTGACCCGGCAGTACCTCGCACTGAACGACGTCCGCGGCTACGCCATCCGGCTGGCCGAGCGGGAGGCGCACTTCCGCGAGCTGGCGCACACCGACCCGCTGACCGGGCTGGCGAACCGGCGCGGGCTGCTGCGTGCCCTGCACCGCAGTGCCGAGGCGGGCGTGCCGTGCGTGCTGCTCGGGCTCGACCTCGACGGCTTCAAGAACGTCAACGACATGCGCGGGCACGACGTCGGCGACGCGGTGCTGATCGAGGTGGGGCGGCGGCTGCGGGGCAACCTGCGCCCGGGCGACCTGGCCGCCCGGCTCGGTGGTGACGAGTTCGCGGTGCTGATGCACGGGTCGGCCGACCCCGGCCCCGTCGCGGACCGCCTGCTCGGGGTGCTCGGCCGCCCGTACGAGCAGGGGGACGGGCCGGTCTTCCTGTCGGTGAGCATCGGCGTCGCCGCCGGGCACGGTGAGCAGGACGTCGAACTGCTGCTGCGCAACGCCGACCTGGCGCTGCGCTACGCCAAGCAGCGGGGCAAGAACCGGATCGAGCGCTACGACGCCACCTACGACCAGTTGCTGAGCCGCCGTACCCGGATGGAGCACGAGCTGCGCGGCGCGATCGAGCGCGACGAGCTGCGGCTGGTCTTCCAGCCGGTTGCCTCGCTGCCGTCGGTGCGGCCGGTCGGCGCGGAGGCGCTGCTGCGCTGGCGGCACCCGGAGCTGGGCAACGTCCGGCCGGACGAGTTCATCCCGCTCGCCGAGGAGTGCGGGATGATCGCCAAGCTCGGCGCGTGGGTGCTGCACCAGGCCTGCTACCAGCTCTCCCGCTGGCTGGCCGACGGGCACGACGTCTGGGTGTCGGTGAACGTGTCGCCGCGCGAGCTGCACGCCCCCGAGTACGTGGTCCAGGTCGCCGACGCGCTGCGCGCGCACCACGTGCCGCCACAGCGGCTGGTGCTGGAGGTCACCGAGCACGCGGTCGCCACCGACCTGGACGAGCTGATCCGGCGGCTCACCGCGCTGCGGCTGACCGGCGTCCGGATCGCACTCGACGACTTCGGCGCCGGTTACTCGTCGCTCGGCCAGCTCCGGCGGCTGCCGATCGACATTCTGAAGATCGACCACAGTCTGGTCGCCGAGCACGAGCCGGTCCGGCCGGTCGGGCGGGACGGTCCGGCGTTCGCCCCGATGGTCGACATCGTCATGCGCCTGGGGCACCAGCTGGGGCTGGAGGTGATCGCCGAGGGCGTCACCAACCCGACCGAGCTGGCCGCGGTGGTGGCCGCCGGGTGCCGGTTCGGCCAGGGCGCGCTGTTCGGCTGGGGCGTACCGGCCGAGCACCTGGAGGCGATGCTGGAGGCGGCCACGGCGCCCGGCAACCGGCACACCGCGATGCCGCCGGTGCCGCCGCCCGCGCCGGCGCGCGCCCCGTCGCCGCTGCTGCCCCGGCTGCGCAACAACCCGCCCGCCCCGCGTCCCTCGATGGAGGGATCTTCGCAGGTGGCGCCGGGCGCGGAGGGGGTCGCGGCGACCGACACGCCCACGTCCGTGAACCAAAATGTGGGATCAGTTGACTCATCGCGTGAGATGCGTCAGGCTTAGCCGCATGTCGTCGAACCGGTCGCCGCGAGTACTTACCTGAGCGCACTCTCCCACCGAGAGTGCGCTGGCCCCGTGCATCCTGCACGTGGGCTTTTTTGTTGCCGTCGGACCATCGCCGGGACCTCCCCGTCCCATCCTGAGAAGCGCGTCACCCACTCACTTCCGAAGGCTTGAACCGCCATGACGAGACCCACGCCAGAGACCCTCGCCCACTCCGCCCGCCGTGCCCGCTCCGGCACCGGCGCGGCCGGTGACTCCGACCCCGCCGCCCGCCCCGGCCGTACCGTCCCGGCGGCCGCCACCACCGAGACGCCCGTACGGGAGCCCGCCACCGCGGAGGTCTCGGGCGCCGGTTCGCTCGTGCGGTCGCTGGAGGCGCTCGGCGTCGACGTGGTCTTCGGCATTCCGGGCGGCGCGATCCTGCCCGCCTACGACCCGCTCTACGACTCCACGGTCCGGCACATCCTGGTCCGCCACGAGCAGGGCGCCGGGCACGCGGCCACCGGCTACGCGCAGGCCACCGGCCGGGTCGGCGTCTGCATCGCCACCTCCGGTCCGGGCGCGACGAACCTGGTGACGCCGATCGCGGACGCGTACATGGACTCGGTCCCGATGGTGGCGATCACCGGGCAGGTGGCCCGGCCGTCGATCGGCACCGACGCCTTCCAGGAGGCGGACATCCAGGGCATCACGCTGCCCATCACCAAGCACAACTTCCTGGTGCAGACCGCCGACGAGATCCCCCGCGTGCTGGCCGAGGCTTTCCACCTGGCCGCGACCGGCCGGCCCGGCCCGGTGCTCGTCGACATCCCGAAGGACGTGCTCCAGGCGCCGGCGACCTTCTCCTGGCCGCCCACGCTCGACCTGCCCGGCTACCGGCCGACGCTGCACCCGCACGGCAAGCAGATCCGCGAGGCGGCCCGGCTGATGACCGGCGCCCGCCGTCCGGTCCTCTACGTGGGCGGCGGCGTGCTCAAGGCCGGCGCCACCGAGGGGCTGCGCAAGCTGGCCGAGCAGACCGGCATCCCGGTGGTCACCACGCTGATGGCGCTGGGCGCGTTCCCCGACTCGCACCGCCAGCACCTGGGCATGCCCGGCATGCACGGCACCGTCGCCGCGGTCTACGGCCTCCAGAAGGCCGACCTGATCGTGGCGCTGGGCGCCCGCTTCGACGACCGGGTGACCGGCAAGCTGGACTCGTTCGCGCCGGACGCGACTGTGGTGCACGCCGACATCGACCCGGCCGAGATCGGCAAGAACCGGCACGCCGACGTCCCGATCGTGGGTGACGCGCGGCACGTGATCGACGAGCTGATCGCCGCCGTCACCGCCGAGCAGGCCGCGCACCCGCCGGCCGACCTGACCGACTGGTGGGCCCAGCTCGACGACCTGCGCGAGCGGTACCCGCTGGGCTTCGAGGAGCCGGCCGACGGCACGCTCTCCCCGCAGTACGTGATCAAGCGGCTGGGCGAGATCGCCGGCCCGGACGCGGTCTACGTGGCGGGCGTCGGCCAGCACCAGATGTGGGCCAGCCAGTTCATCTCGTACGAGAAGCCGCACACCTGGCTCAACTCCGGCGGCCTGGGCACCATGGGTTACGCCGTCCCGGCCGCGATGGGCGCCAAGGTCGGCAAGCCGGACACCACTGTGTGGGCGGTCGACGGTGACGGCTGCTTCCAGATGACCAACCAGGAGCTGGCCACCTGCGCGCTGGAGGGCATCCCGATCAAGGTCGCCGTGATCAACAACGGCAACCTCGGCATGGTGCGGCAGTGGCAGACCCTGTTCTACGGGGAGCGCTACTCCAACACCGAGCTGGGCACCCACAAGCACCGCATCCCGGACTTCGTCAAGCTCGCCGAGGCGCTCGGCTGCGTCGGGCTGCGCTGCGAGAACGCCGCCGACGTGGACAAGACCATCGAGGCGGCCATGGCGATCAACGACGCGCCCGTGGTCATCGACTTCGTGGTCGGCAAGGACGCGATGGTCTGGCCGATGGTCGCCGCCGGCACCAGCAACGACGAGATCATGTTCGCGCGGGGCGTGCGTCCCGCTTTCGACGAGGACGAGCTCTAGGTCATGACCGAATGCACCGAGCGCAGCGAGGGCCATGAGGGCATGACGAGGAAGGCACAGCAATGACTATGCACACGCTGTCCGTGCTGGTGGAGAACAAGCCGGGTGTCCTCGCCCGGGTCTCCGGGCTGTTCTCCCGGCGCGGGTTCAACATCGACAGCCTCGCCGTGGGCGAGACCGAGAACCCGGACGTCTCGCGCATCACCATCGTGGTCAACGCCGAGTCCTCGCCGCTGGAGCAGGTGACCAAGCAGCTCAACAAGCTGGTCAACGTACTCAAGATCGTGGAGCTGGATCCGCAGGTGTCGGTGGCGCGGGAGCTGCTGCTGGTCAAGGTCCGCGCGGACCGCGCGGCCCGCGCCCAGGTGCTGGAGACGGTCGGCCTGTTCCGCGCCCGGGTGGTCGACGTCGCGCCGGACACGCTGACCATCGAGGCCACCGGCACGCCGGACAAGCTCGACGCGCTGCTGCGCGACCTGGAGCCGTTCGGCATCAAGGAGATGGTCCAGTCCGGCACCGTGGCGATCGGGCGGGGTTCGCGGGCCATCACCGCCGGCCCGGCCCTGCGCGCCGCCTGATCCGTACCCACAAGTTTTTCGACGGGCCGACGGGCACCGCCGTACGAAAGGGAAGTCAATGAGCATTGAGGTGTTCTACGACGACGACGCCGACCTGGGCCTGATCCAGGGCCGCAAGGTCGCCGTGATCGGGTACGGCAGCCAGGGCCACGCGCACGCGCTGTCGCTGCGCGACTCCGGCGTCGACGTGGTGATCGGCCTGCCCGCCGGTTCGAAGAGCCGGCCGAAGGCCGAGGAGCAGGGCCTGCGGGTGCTCACGCCCGCCGAGGCGGCGGCCGAGGCCGACGTGATCATGATCCTGGCGCCGGACACCGCCCAGCGTGGTCTCTACGCCGAGGCCATCGCGCCGAACCTCGCCGCGGGCAAGGCGCTGTTCTTCGGCCACGGCTTCAACATCCGGTACGGCCTGATCAAGCCCCCGGCCGACGTGGACGTGGCGATGGTCGCCCCGAAGGGCCCCGGTCACCTGGTCCGCCGCCAGTACGTCGACGGCAAGGGCGTGCCCTGCCTGGTCGCGGTCGAGCAGGACCCCAGCGGCAACGCGTTCGGCCTGGCCCTGGCGTACGCCAAGGCGATCGGCGGCACCCGGGCCGGCGCGATCCGGACCACGTTCACCGAGGAGACCGAGACCGACCTGTTCGGCGAGCAGGCGGTGCTGTGCGGTGGCGCGGCGGCGCTGGTGCAGACCGGTTTCGAGGTGCTCACCGAGGCCGGCTACGCGCCCGAGGTGGCCTACTTCGAGTGCCTGCACGAGCTGAAGCTGATCGTCGACCTGATGTACGAGGGCGGCATCGCCCGGATGCGTTACAGCATCTCCGACACCGCCGAGTACGGCGACCTGTCCCGTGGCCCGCGCGTCATCGACTCGCGGGTCAAGGACGAGATGCGCAAGATCCTCGGCGAGATCCAGTCCGGCGAGTTCGCCCGCGAGTGGGTGGCCGAGGACGAGGCCGGCCGGCCGAACTTCGCTAAGTGGCGGGCCGAGGGCGCGGCGCACCCGATCGAGGAGACCGGGCAGAAGCTGCGCGCGATGATGAGCTGGGTCGACCGGCCGATCACCGAGACCGCCTGAGCTTCTCCCTCGTGCGGCCCGCGGCCCGACGCTCTCCCCGGCGTCCGGCCGCGGGCCGCCGTTCGTTCACGTGCTGGGACACGGTGAGTAACGCCTCGTCCCGCACCGCCCCCGGTGAACGGGGGATGACAGGCGTGCGACGGACCTGTGTGAGGGCGCTCACCCCGCAGTCCGCGACCCGGAGAGCGGGCAGGCACCTACCATTCCTTGGTGTGGTGCCCGAGCGCACCCGACGGCCGTGGCACGGATCGGCGCAGGGCGCAGCGCGGCGTCCCGGCGCCCCAGGCCGAACCATTACCGAGCGTCTACGAGGACCGATGAATCCTGTCGTACTGATCGCCGAAGAACTCGCCCCCGCCGCCATCGAGGTGCTCGCGCACGACTTCGACGTGCGCCACGTGGACGGCACCGACCGCCCCGCTCTGCTCTCCGCCCTCTCCGAGGCCGACGCGGTGATCGTACGCAGCGCCACCCAGATCGACGCCGAGGCGATCGCCGCCGCACCGCGGCTGAAGGTGGTCGCCCGGGCCGGCGTCGGTCTGGACAACGTCGAGGTGCCGGCCGCCACCGCCCGCGGCGTCATGGTCGTCAACGCGCCCACCTCGAACATCGTCTCCGCCGCCGAGCAGGCCGTCGCGCTGCTGCTCGCGGTCGCCCGCAACACCGCCAGCGCCAGCGCCGCGCTCAAGGCGGGGGAGTGGAAGCGGTCCAAGTACACCGGCGTCGAGATCCAGGGCAAGACCGTGGGCGTGGTCGGCCTCGGCCGCATCGGCGTGCTCTTCGCGTCTCGCATCGCCGCGTTCGGCACCCGGCTGATCGCGTACGACCCGTACATCCAGCCGGCCCGCGCCGCGCAGCTCGGCGTCCGCCTGGTCGGGCTGGAGGAGCTGCTGCGGGAGAGCGACTTCATCTCGATCCACCTGCCCAAGACGCCGGAGACGGTCGGCCTGATCGGCGAGAAGGAGCTGGCGATCGTCAAGCCGGGCGTCCGGATCGTCAACGCCGCCCGCGGCGGCCTGGTCGACGAGCAGGCGCTCGCCGACGCGATCGCGGAGGGCCGGGTCGCCGGCGCCGGTGTCGACGTGTACGCCAAGGAGCCGTGCACCTCCTCGCCGCTGTTCGCCTTCGACAACGTGGTGGCCACCCCGCACCTGGGCGCCTCCACCAACGAGGCGCAGGACAAGGCCGGTCTCGCGGTGGCCAAGAGCGTCAAGCTCGCGCTCCAGGGCGAGTTCGTCCCGGACGCCGTGAACGTGCAGGCCGGCGGCGTGGTCGCCGAGGACGTCCGCCCGCTGCTGCCGCTGGCCGAGCGGCTGGGCCGGGCGTTCACCGCCCTGGCCGGCGGGGTGGCCGCCAGCGTCACCGTCGAGGTGCGCGGCGAGATCGCCGCCCACGACGTGTCGGTGCTCAAGCTCGCCGCGACCAAGGGGCTGTTCAGCTCCGTGGTGGAGGAGCAGGTCACCTACGTCAACGCGCCGCACCTGGCCGCCGAGCGGGGCGTCGAGGTCACGCTGGCCACGCCGGGCGAGACCGTCGACCACCCGAACCTGGTGACCGTGCGCGGTGCGCTGCCGGACGGGCGCACCGTCCGTGTCTCCGGCACCGTGGCGCACACCGGCACCCGCGACGTGTTCAAGCTGACCGAGGTGGACGGTTTCGACGTGGAGATCGGCGCGGAGGGCATCCTGGTCTTCCTGCGCTACGCGGACCGGCCCGGCGTGGTCGGCACCGTCGGCACGCTGCTCGGCGAGGCCGGCGTCAACATCGCGGCCATGCAGGTGGCCCGCCGCGAGGCCGGTGGCGAGACGCTGATGACGCTGACCGTCGACCAGGCGCTCGGCGCCGACCTGCTCACCTCCGCCGCCGACTCGATCGGCGCGGTCGCGGCCAGCGCGGCCGACCTGCGCGACGTGTAGTCCGGACAGGACATATCGGGGCCCGGCCGGATCGGCCGGGCCCTTCGTCGTCCCGGTGGGTCAGGAACGGACGCGGGCCGGTGGCGGGTAGACCGAGCCGTCCTGCGCGTCGAAGAGCATCAGGTCGTGCTCGCCGGCCAGCCGCTCGACGTCCAGCAGGACCTGATCGGGGCAGGCCGGGTTCAGGTTCATCTCGATGTGGTCGGCCGCCGTGTGCAGCGGCGCCTCCCACGGCGTACCGGGCCGGGCCGGGCGGTCCGGATAGCTCGCCGTGATCGCCCGGTAGAAGGCGACGAGTCGCGGGTCGGGGTGCTGCTCGCCGTGGCGGCCCTCGCGGCACTGCTGCACGGCCGCCCGCACCTGCTCCGGTGTCGCCCCGTTCGGCAGGGCCCACACGCTCAGATCGAAACTCACGGCGGACAGCGTGCCATCCCGGGCCCGGCCCGTCACCTCTGCCCCACCGTGCGTTCACCGCTGATTGCCGACATCGTTCACCAGGCGTCCGCTGTGGAGACTCTTGCGTCGAGTTGCGTCGATTCGCTAGCGTACCGATGCGGTTTCCGCTGAGTCGATCCCCGGCCCGTCTTCGGGTGGCGCGGTCGGGCGCCCGGCCCCTCGGCCCGCACCCCTCGATTGCGCGAGCCACGCGCACTCGTCGCTGACCGGCCCTCACGGTCGTTGCCGAGACCGTGGGGGCCGATCGCGCTCCCGGCCGGTGTCGTGCGGGCGGACGGCGACTCAGCGCCGGTGGTGCGCGAACAGCGGGCGGTAGTCCGTGTCGTGACGGAACCAGGCCAGCCCGGCCGGTCCGGCGGCGTACAGGGCGGTGGCGTAGGCGTCGGCGACGGCGAGGTTCGGGCCGAGCACGGTGGCGGCCACCAGCCGGTCGGTCGGCTCGCCGGTGTGCGGGTCGACGACGTGCCCGCGCCGGCCGGTGACGCCCGAGGTGCCGACCGCGCCCGTCGTCATCTCCAGCACGACAGGTGTCCGGCGGGTGTCGGTGGGGTGGTGCACCGCGACACGCCACGGGCCGCCGTGGGCGGCGTGCCCGCGTACCGTCAGGTCGGCGCCGCTGAGCACGGCGTAGTCGTGGATGCCGGCGGCGCGCAACCGCGCCGCGGCCCGTTCCACCGCCCAGCCGCCGAGCAGGCCGCCCGGGTCGAAGCCGCCCGGCACGGCCCAGGCGTCGAACCAGCCGTCGGTCGCCGCCCGCATCGCGGCGCAGAGGTCGATCAGGTCGGCCAGCGGGGGGTACGAGTCGGGACTGATCTCGTCGCGGCGCAGCCGGGAGACGAGGCTGTCCGGCCGGTTCGGGCCGTAGGTGAGGTCGACGGCGCGCAGCTCGGCGACGGCGTCGCGCAGCGCCTCGCTGACCGCCCGGTGGCCGAACCACTCCGGCGCGTTGAGGAGCATGGTGTAGTCGGCGGTCGAGGTGGTGACGGTGTGGCGGACGCTGATCCGGCCCGACGCGGAGGCGCCGGCCCGCTCGACGCGGTGGTTCGTGGCGCCCAGGTGCAGGTCCGGGCGGGTCGGGCGGAACGCGGACTGGTCGACCCAGCGGGTACGTGGCTGCTCGTCCGCCCAGTGGGCCCGCCGGTGCTCGATCCGCATGACACCTGCCCCCTCGGTGGTCGCCGCTACGTCGCGGCGGTGCCGAATTCCGGGCCCCCGTCGACCCGTGAACTCGACCCTAAGCAGTGGAGATGACCGCACCATGAATGTCGGCTGGGAGCCTCCTGTGATTCGCCGTCCCGGATGATGGAAGATTCGTACCGGGGGCCGGGACGGCGACGTACGGTTGCGCCTAACGACGAGACGAGGAGCGCCAGGTGGCACACATCGCGGTGGTGGCCGGCGACGGCATCGGACCCGAGGTGGTCGCGCAGGCCCGCAAGGTCCTCGACGCGGTGGTGCCCGGGATCGAGGCCACCGAGTACGACCTGGGCGCGGCGCGCTATCACCGCACCGGCGAGGTGCTGCCCGACTCCGTCCTCGACGAGCTGGCCGGTCACGACGCCATCCTGCTGGGCGCGGTGGGCGACCCGACCGTGCCGCCGGGTGTGCTGGAGCGCGGTCTGCTGCTGAAGCTCCGGTTCGCCTTCGACCAGTACGTCAACCTGCGCCCGTCCCGGCTCTGGCCCGGCGTGGCCGGTCCGCTCGCGGCGGTCAAGCCCGGCGAGGTCGACCTCGTGGTGGTCCGCGAGGGCACCGAGGGGCTGTACGCGGGCGCCGGCGGCGCGCTGCACCGGGACACCCCGGCCGAGGTGGCCACCGAGGAGAGCCTGAACACCCGGCACGGCGTCGAGCGGGTGATCCGCGACGCGTTCGCCCGCGCCGGCCGCCGGGAGCGGCGCAAGGTCACGCTCGTGCACAAGACGAACGTGCTCACCCACGCCGGGTCGCTCTGGGCGCGCGCCTTCGCCGCGGTGGCCGCCGAGCACCCGGACGTGACCACGGAATACCAGCACATCGACGCCGCAGCGATGTTCCTGGTGACGAACCCGTCCCGGTACGACGTGGTGGTCACCGACAACCTGTTCGGCGACATCCTCACCGACATCGCCGCCGCCGTGACCGGTGGCATCGGGCTCGCGGCCAGCGGCTGCATCAACCCCGAGGGGCGCTACCCGTCGATGTTCGAGCCGGTGCACGGCTCGGCGCCGGACATCGCCGGCCAGGGCGTCGCCGACCCGGTCGCCGCGGTGCTGTCCGCCGCGCTGCTGCTGGACCAGCTCGGCCACGCCGACGCCGCCGCCCGGGTCACCGCCGCGGTCGGCACCGAGCTGGCCGGGCGTACGCCGGGGACGCCGCTGCGCACCGAGGAGGTCGGCGACCGGCTCGCCGCGTACGCCGTAGCCTGACCGGGCCGACCCTGCTGGCGGCCCGGTACCGGGCCGCCAGACCCGTCACCGGGCCCACCCGACCGTCCGGCGCGTCGCATCCGCCGGGGCGGAGCTATCCGCTGAACGACCGTTCGGGGTAAGTTTCTGGCACCAGTGACGTCGGCGTGCGATCCCGCATGCCGTGAACCCGCAGGGAGGTCAGCGCGATGAGCGGTGGTGACATGCTCGATTTCGAGATCCGTCCGAATCCCGCGCCGGTATCCGCCGCCGACCGGGCCGCCCTGCTGGCGAACCCGGGCTTCGGCCGGGTCTTCACCGATCACATGGTCACCATCCGCTACGCCGAGGGCAAGGGCTGGTACGACGCCCGCCTGGAGGCGCGCGCGCCGATCCCGATGGACCCGGCCGCGGCGGTGCTGCACTACGCGCAGGAGATCTTCGAGGGGCTGAAGGCGTACCGCACCGGTGACGCGGTGACGATGTTCCGTCCCGAGGCCAACGCGGCCCGGTTCGCCGCGTCGGCGCGCCGGCTGGCCATGCCGGAGCTGCCGGAGGCGACGTTCGTGGAGTCGCTGCGCCGGCTGGTCGAGGTCGACCAGGCGTGGATCCCGGAGCACGAGGACGCCAGCCTCTACCTGCGTCCGTTCATGTTCGCCAGCGAGGTCTTCCTCGGTGTGCGCCCGGCCAACGAATACCTCTACTGCGTGATCGCCTCGCCGGCCGGTGCGTACTTCGCCGGTGGCGTGAAGCCGGTGACGGTCTGGGTCTCGCCGGACTACACCCGGGCCGCGCCCGGCGGCACCGGCGCGGCCAAGTGCGGCGGCAACTACGCCGCCTCGCTCGCCGCGCAGGCCGAGGCGATCGAGGCGGGCTGCGACCAGGTGGTGTTCCTGGACGCGGTGCAGCGGCGGTACGTCGACGAGCTGGGCGGCATGAACGTCTTCTTCGTCTACGACGACGGCAGCATCGTCACCCCTCCGCTGGGCGGCACGATCCTGCCGGGCATCACCCGCGACGCGATCCTCACCCTCGCCGCCGAGGCCGGGCACGAGGTGCGGGAGGCGCCGGTCGCCTTCGACGACTGGCGGGCCGACGCGGCGAGCGGCCGGCTGCGCGAGGTGTTCGCCTGCGGCACCGCCGCCGTGATCACCCCGATCGGCGGCGTGCGCTTCCCCGACGGCGAGTTCCTCATCGGCGGCGGCGAGCCGGGCCGGGCCACGATGGCGCTGCGGCAGAAGCTCGTCGACATCCAGCGCGGGCGTGCCGCCGACCCGTACGGCTGGGTCACCCGGGTCCTCTGACGGCGCTTCGCGGTGATCGAGGGGTTCGCTCCTCGATCACCGCGAGGCCGGGTCAGTCCAGGAGGTGGGTGCGGAGGGACTCCACCTGCGCCTCGGTGACGCCGGCGTGGGTCAGGTAGCCCTCGACGGACCCGTAGCCGGTGCGCAGTTCGGCGAGGAACAGCTCCATCGCCTCGGCCGGCGATTCCAGGAACGGCGGCGGCGGTTCCTCCGCGTCCGGCAGCGTGGCCCGGACCCACTCGGTGAAGCGCCGCGACGCGGCGGTGCTGAGCGCGTAGTCGGCTACCACGTCCTCGTCGGGCACCCCGAGCACTGCCAGCGTGAGCGCGCAGACGATGCCGGTGCGGTCCTTGCCGGCGACGCAGTGCACCACCACCGGGGCGTTGGCGCTGTCCGCGATCAGCCCGACCGCCTCGGCGAGCCCGGCGGTTCCGGTACGCGCCAGGTCGGCGTACCGGTCGGCCAGGTAGCGGGCCAGGCTGACGCCGGAGGCGTCGAACCGGTTCGCACCCCAGTCGGCGTGCTCGGGGTGGATGTGCCGGTAGGTCAGCCCGTCGTAGTCGGGCACCCGCCCGTCGCGTTCCACCTCGGACGGCCGGCGCAGGTCGATGACGGTACGGATGCCGAGCGCGGTGAACGCGCTCCGGTCGGTCTCGTCGATGCGGTGCAGCGAGTCGGAGCGGTAGAGCCGGCCGCGGCGGACCGTGCGCCCGTCCCGAGCGGCGTATCCGCCGACGTCGCGGAAGTTGAACAGGGCGGGGAAGGGGCTCTGCGCGGCGTCCACATCCGACACGGTAACGGCCGGCGGGGCGTTCGTCCGTCCCCGCCGGCCGTCGCCGGGATGTCAGGCGCGCGGCGGCACGTCCGGCGGCAGCGCCGAGTGGTTCTCGCCGTAGTAGCCGCCCAGCCGGTCCCGGTAGCCCGGTTCGGCGTGGCTGGACTCGTCGTACTCCGGGGCGGCCTTGATCTGGTCCTTCTCCCGGTCGACGTGCACGGTGCGGGCGTCGTGGTCGACGTGGTTCACGGTCCCGGCCGGGAGCATCACCTTCTTGCCGAAGATCCACGGCCCGGTGTCCACGACCAGGTAGCTGTCGTCCACCTCGTGGCTCGCCCGGTCGATCTTGCCGATGGCGCCGTCGGTGGCCTCGACCTTGTAGCCGGTCAGGTCGGCGCTCGCCACACCCGCCTCGTCGCGGTAGCGCCACGGGTCGAAGGCGCCCGCCGGGGCGCCCCCGGCGACCGTGCCCCGGCCGTCGTCGAGGATCGGCTCGGTGCCGCCGTGCGTGGCGCGCGGGTCCAGTCCGTCCATGTGCCGCCTCCCGTCCCCAGGGCCGCGGCCGTCGCGGCGCCGTCGTCAGTCGGGAGGGTTACCCACCCTGTCCGGGCACCAACCCGCCGGCGGCCGGCCCGCCGACGCCGAGGGGCCGGCGCCACGGTGGTGACGCCGGCCCCTCGGGTCGTCGGCCCGTGCGGTGCCGGTCGGGCACGTGCGGGCCGGTCGATCAGGCCAGTGCGGCCTCCGCGTCCAGGGTCACCGCGGCAGCGTGTACGACGGCGGCGATCCGCAGCCCCTCGTGCACCTGCTCACGGCTGAACCCGGCCGCGCGCAGCGTCTTCTCGTGCGACTCCAGGCAGACGCCGCAGCCGGTGATCGCCGAGACGGCGAGGCACCACAGCTCGAAGTCGGTCTTCTCCACACCGGGGCGGGCGATGATCTGCATTCGCAGCCGGGCCGGCAGCGACGCGTACTGCTCGTCGCCGATCAGGTGCTTGGCCCGGTAGTAGACGTTGTTCATCGCCATGACCGCCGCCGCACCCTTGGCCGCCTCGACCGCCTCCGGCGTGAGGTGACCGGCCGCCTCGGCGGCGATCTCCCGCAGCACCACCGGGTTGCGGGCCGCCACCGCGCAGGCCAGGGCGGTGCCCCACGCCTGCTCCGGCTTCAGCGTCGAGGTGGTGATGGTGGAGCCGAGGTTGAGTCGGATGTCCTTGGCGTACTCGGGCAGGCCCGCCTTGATCGCGTCCAGGCCCATGGTCAGGCCCCGGCGCCGGCGAGGAGCGCCTTGGCGTCGAGCGTCGCGCCGCCGGAGTTCCAGTTGCACGGGCACAGCTCGTCGGTCTGAAGAGCGTCGAGCACCCGCAGCACCTCGGAGACGTTGCGGCCGACCGAACCGGCGGTCACCATGACGAATTGGATCTCGTTGTTCGGGTCCACGATGAAGGTGGCCCGCTGCGCGACACCGTCGGCGCCGAGCACGCCGCAGGCGGAGGTCAGCTCACGCTTGATGTCGCTGAGCATCGGGAAGGGCAGCTCGCGCAGGTCCGGGTGGTCCTTGCGCCAGGCGTAGTGGACGAACTCGTTGTCGACGGAGACGCCGAGCACCTGGGCGTCGCGGTCGGCGAACTCGCCGTTGAGGCGACCGAACTCGGCGATCTCGGTGGGGCAGACGAAGGTGAAGTCCTTCGGCCAGAAGAACACGACGCGCCACTGGCCCTCGTGGGACTTGTGGTTGATCGTCTTGAACGCCTTGTCGGCGTCGAGCGACACGCAGGCGGTGAGTTCGTACTCGGGGAAGTGGTCACCGACAGTGAGCACGGGTCCTCCTTGAACGTGGCCGGGTGAGGTGGCCGGGCCAGTAACTGGATCAGTTCAAGATTCTTCCGTAGCCCCGTTTGCGCTCGTGGCGGGCGGTGGCCGGGTGTGAAGACGATCACCGCACGCGCGATCGTCCCGGAATATGGGTTTCGCCTCCCAAAATCGGGGCCGGGGTGGCAGAGTACGGGTCGTGACCAGCTTCGTCCTGATCATTAGCAGCTAGCGCGCCGGCCCTTCCCCCGCCGAGCGCGCAGACCTCCCGCATCCGCGGGGGGTCTTTTTGTTTGCTCCCCAGGGCACGAGAAGAGGACTCCGATGACGTTCCAGGTGTACGACACGACGCTGCGCGACGGCGCGCAGCGCGAAGGGCTCACGTACTCGGTGGTCGACAAGCTGGCGGTGGCCCGCCTGCTCGACGACCTCGGAGTCGGCTTCATCGAGGGCGGCTGGCCGGGCGCGGTGCCGAAGGACACCGAGTTCTTCCGCCGCGCCCGCACCGAGCTGGAGCTGCGGCACGCGATCCTGGTCGCCTTCGGGGCCACCCGCAAGGCCGGCCTCGCGGTCGAGGACGACCCGCAGGTGCGCGGCCTGCTCGACGCCCGGACCCCGGCCGTGGCCCTGGTCGCCAAGGCGGACCTGCGGCACGTGGAGCGCGCGCTGCGCACCACCGCCGAGGAGAACCTCGCCATGATCCGCGACACCGTGTCGTACCTGGTGGCGCAGGGGCGGCGCGTCTTCGTCGACGGGGAGCACTGCTTCGACGGGTTCCGGTTCGACCCGGGCTACACCGCCGCCGTGGCGGAGACCGCGCTGGCCGCCGGCGCCGAGCGGTTCGTGCTCTGCGACACCAACGGAGGCATGCTGCCCTCCCAGGTCACCGCCGTGGTCGAGCAACTGGTGGCGCGGACCGGCATCGCGCCGGAACGGCTCGGCATGCACGCCCAGAACGACACCGCCTGCGCTGTCGCCAACACCATCGCCGCGGTCGAGGCGGGCGTCCGGCACGTGCAGGGCACCGCCAACGGGTACGGCGAGCGCCCCGGCAACGCCGACATCTTCGCGATCGTCGCCAACCTCCAGCTCAAGCTGGGCATGCCCGTCCTACCGGAGGGCTGCCTGGAACAGATGGTGCGGGTCTCGCACGCCATCTCCGAGATCGCCAACATCGCCCCCGACACCCACCAGGCCTACGTCGGGGCCGCCGCCTTCGCTCACAAGGCGGGGCTGCACGCGAGCGCGATCAAGGTCGACCCGTTGCTCTACAACCACGTGGAACCCGCTGTGGTGGGCAACGACATGCGGATCCTGGTGACCGAGATGGCCGGCCGGGCCAGCATCGAGCTCAAGAGCCGCGAGCTCGGTCTGGACCTGGCCGGCCATCCGGACGCCCTGTCCCGGGTCACCGGGCGGGTCAAGGAGCTGGAGGCCGACGGCTGGTCGTTCGAGGCCGCCGACGCCTCGTTCGAGCTGCTGGTCCGCTCCGAGCTGCCGGATGCCGCGCCGGCCCGGCCGTTCGCACTGGAGTCGTACCGGGTGATCGTCGAGCACCGCGAGGACGGCGCGGTGGTCTCCGAGGCGACGGTGAAGATCCGGGTACGCGGCGAGCGGGTGATCGCCACCGCCGAGGGCAACGGCCCGGTCAACGCGCTGGACGAGGCGCTGCGGGTCGGCCTGGCCCGGCACTACCCGGAGCTGCGCGAGTTCGAGCTGGCCGACTACAAGGTGCGCATCCTGGAGGGCAGCCACGGCACCGGCGCTGTCACGCGCGTACTCGTGGAGACCGCCGGCGCCGGTCGCGACTGGACCACAGTGGGCGTGCACCCGAACGTGGTCGAGGCGAGCTGGCACGCCCTGGTCGACGCGCTCACCTACGGCCTGGACCGGGCCCGGGTGCCGGGCGGGAGCGCGGCCTGACTCACCCGGCCGGCAGGCGCAGCTCGGCCAGCAGCGCGCGGTGGTCGCTGCCCGGCACCGGGTAGGTGCGGGCGGCGCGCACCGCGATACGCCTGTCCACGAGGACGTGGTCGATGGTGACCGGCGGGATCGGGTCGCCGTCGTACGGGCCCCAGGTGCCGCCGAACCCCGCCCCGGCCGCGTCCGCCGCGTCGGTGTAGCCGGTGGCGATCAGGTCCCGCAGCGCCGCGTGGTCGAGCGTGGCGTTGAAGTCGCCGGCCAGCACGCTCAGCCCGCCGTCCGGGGTGGCAGGCGGCTGGGCGCGCTGGTCGGTCCACCAGTCCGGCACCACGTGCGGGGCGTACGGCGCGGCCGGGTGCGCCGACTCCACCCGCACCGGTGGCGCCCCGGGCAGCGTCACCGTGGCGTACGCCTGGGTGAAGAAGAAGCCCTTGTTGCGCCGGTGGCCGGTGTCGCGCAGCGGGTGCCGGGCGTACACGCCGGAGCCGGTCGAGCCGACCTCGGAGGTCAGCGACCGGTGCGGCAACAGCTCGGCCAGGCCGAGCCGGTCCAGCTCGGCCGCCAGCGGCGGGGTGAGCTCCTGCACCGTGAGGACGTCGACCCGCCGAGTCCGGACCAGGTCCACGAGCGCCGCCGGGTCGGCCGAGCCGAGGCGCAGGTTGGCGGTGAGCAGCCGCAGCGTCGGCCCGTCGGCGGCGGGCCGGTCGCCGGGGACCGCACGGGGCGCCACCGCGCCGATCAGCGCCAGCGCGGCCAGGACCGCGACCACCGCCGGGGTGCGGCGCCGCAGGGCGAGTGCCGCCACCGCCACGACCGGGGCCACGGCGGCGGCGTACGGCGTGAACGCGACCGCCTGCACCAGCGGACCGCGTTCCAGCCCGGTCAGGCGTACCAGCGCCCACGCGGCGACCGGTGCGACGGCGAGCCAGCATGCGGCGGTGGCCGGGCGGCCGCCCCGGGTGCCGGCCCGGGCTGGTCGCGGCATGGTGATCACGACGGTGAGGCTACCCGGAGCCGGGTCGGCGCGATGCCCTCCGAAACAATTTCGTGAATTGTTCCTCGCAATTTCCGGGCATCTTTGCCGATCGGTCGGACACGCAATAACGCTATTGACCGCCCACATTTTCCGGTGCTAGGTTCCACCTGGTTGAGACGTCGCGACTCTCTGTAGTAAGGCCAGCTCACGAGCGGTGCGCTCCCGAGCGGATACCCGATGATCCGCAATTTGACGCGCGCAGTCGCCGTATCACCACGGTCTACAAAGGGAGAACTCATGGCCACATTCTTCAAGCGGAAGGCGACGGTGGTGGCGCTTGCCGCGCTGTCGCTCAGCCTGGCCGGTGGCGGGATCGCCGCTGCCGCCCAGCCGGAGGCGAAGCCGCAGCCCGGCCCGCGGCACTCCACGGCGCAGCCGCCGGTGACCGCCGTCGAGCGGCAGGCCGCCCGGACCGCGATGCGGGCCACCCTGGCCCCGCCGGCCGCCGGCCAGGTCGCCTGGGCCGTCGTGGCGGCCAACGGCACGCTGTTGCAGCACTCCGGCAACGTGGTGTCCTCGTTCCGGTTCACCCCGGGCATCGGGGTGTCGCCGGGGCAGTACCAGGTGCTGCTGGACTACAACGTGTCCGCCAAGGCGTACGTGGCGACCATCGGCACGAACGACACGGCGAACGTGCCGCCGGCCGGTGAGGTGTCGGTCGCGCCCCGCACGCTCACCCCGAACGCCGTCTTCGTGCAGACGCGCAGCTCCTCCGGCAGCGCCTCGGACCGGCCGTTCCACCTGGTCATCGCCAACTGATCCGTCCCGCCCCGCACCGGCCCCCGCTCCGGCGGGGGCCGGTGTCGTGTTCCGTACCCCTCCGGCCGGTGCCGCGCCGCTTCGTGTCGTTCCCGCCCGGCTGGGGAGAAGCTGCCGGTCCGGCCCGTCGACCACCGCCCAGGGGCCGATAATCCGACGTTTGTCGCCGGTCCGGCCCGGGAAGCAAGCACCGTGACGGACATCTCGGACACCCCGGCCAGCGTGCTCAGCCCGGTCGACGCCGACGCGAGCGGCGTCGAGCTGGAACAGACCCTCGTCGAGGTCAAACGCGTGATCGTCGGGCAGGATCGGCTCGTCGACCGCCTGCTCACCGCCCTGATCGCCGACGGGCACTGCCTGCTGGAGGGCGTACCGGGGGTGGCCAAGACGCTGGCGGCGCAGACACTCGCCACAGTGGTCGGTGGCACGTTCTCCCGGATCCAGTTCACCCCCGACCTGGTCCCCTCCGACATCGTCGGCACGCGCATCTACCGCGCCTCCACCGAACAGTTCGACGTGGAGCTGGGGCCGATCATGGCGAACCTGGTGCTCGCCGACGAGATCAACCGGGCCCCGGCCAAGGTGCAGTCGGCGCTGCTCGAGGCGATGGCCGAGCGGCAGGTCTCCATCGCCGGCCGGAGCTGGCCGGTGCCGGACCCGTTCCTGGTCCTGGCCACCCAGAACCCGATCGAGTCCGAGGGTGTCTACCAGCTCCCGGAGGCGCAGCGCGACCGCTTCCTGATGAAGGTCGTGGTCGACTACCCGAGCGACGCCGACGAGCTGGCCATCCTCTACCGGATGAGCACCGACCGGCCCACCGCGCGTACCGTGCTCGACCCGGTCCGGCTGCGCGAACTCCAGCGCCGCGCCACCGACGTCTTCGTCCACCACGCGCTCGCCGAGTACGTGGTCCGCCTCATCCTCGCCACCCGCGACCCGGAGCGCTTCGGCCTGCCCGACGTCGCGCCCCTGCTGGCGTACGGGGCCAGCCCCCGGGCCACGCTCGGCCTGGTGGCCGCCGCCCGCGCCCAGGCGCTCATCCACGGCCGGGACTACGTGCTCCCCGAGGACATCCGGGAACTCGCGGTGGACGTGCTGGCGCACCGGCTCGTGCTCTCCTTCGACGCGATCGCCGACGGGATCTCCGGCGAGGACGTGGTGCGCCGCGTGATCGAGGCGGTGCCGCCGCCCCGGCTGGTGAACGGGCCCACCGAGACGGTGAACGACCTGGCGGCGGCATGACCGGCGAGGCCGGACCCGGGCTCGCCGATCTCGCCCCGGACCAGCGGCTGCGCCGGCTGGAGCTGACGGTGACCCGGCGGCTCGACGGGCTGCTGCACGGCCGGTACCGCGGCCTGCTCCCCGGACCGGGCAGCGAGGCGGCCGGCAGCCGCGAGTACCGCCCCGGCGAGGACGAGGTACGCCGGATGGACTGGGCGGTCACCGCCCGGACCACCGTCCCGCACGTCCGGGAGGTCGACGCGGACCGGGAACTGACCACCTGGCTGCTCGTCGACGCCAGCCCCAGCATGGAGTACGGGACGTCCACGCTGGACAAACGGGAACTGGCGGTGGCCGCCGTGGCGGCGATCGGCTTCCTCACCGCGGGAGTCGGCAACCGGCTCGGCGCCCAGGTGCTCACTCCGCGCGGGTTGCGCCGGTTCCCGGCCCGCAGCGGGCGTACCCATCTGCTCGGGCTGCTCCGCGCGTTGCTCGGCGCTCCGCGTACCGGCGACCTGCCGGACTCCGACGGCGCGGGCGCGGCCGGCGCGGGCCGGACGGACGCGGCGCCGGGCCTGGCCGACGGGCTGGACGGCCTTCAGCGCGTCGCCACCCGGCGCGGGCTCGTGGTGATCGTCTCCGACTTCCTCGACGAGCTGCCCGACGACCCGGACGCCGCGCCGCCGCCGTGGGCCGCCGCGCTGCGCCGCCTCGCGGTACGGCACCAGGTGCTTGCCGTCGAGGTGACCGACCCGCGCGAGCTGGAACTGCCGGACGTCGGCCTGGTCACGCTCGTCGACCCGGAGAGCGGCCGGCACCGCGAGGTGTGGACCGGTGACCCGGGCCTGCGCGAGCGGTACGCGCGCGCCGCCGCCGAGCAGCGCGACCAGGTACGCCGCACGCTGCGCCGGGCCGGCGCGACCCACCTGGCGCTGCGCACCGACCGGGACTGGTGCGCGGACGTCGTCCGGTACGTGCACGAGCAGCGCCGGCTGGCCACCGTGCCGGCCACGGCCCGCGGAGGTGTCGCATGACCTGGCAGTCACCCGCCCGCCTCTGGCTGCTGCTCGCCGTCGTCGCGCTGGTCGCCGGCTACCTGGTGCTGCAACGGCGGCAGAGCCGGTACGCGGTGCGCTTCACCAATCTGCGCCTGCTCGACCGGGTCGCCCCGCGCCGCCCGGCCTGGCGGCGGCACGTCCCGGCGGGCCTGTTCCTCGCCATGCTGGCGCTGCTCGTGGTCGGGTTCGCCCGGCCCGAGGCGGAGGTGCGGGTGCCCCGGGAGCGGGCCACGGTGATGGTCGCGGTGGACGTCTCCACCTCGATGCTCGCCGGTGACGTGGACCCGGACCGGCTGACAGCGGCCAAGGAGGCGGGCCGGCGGTTCGTCGACGGGCTGCCGGACGAGTTCAACGTCGGCCTCGTCGCGTTCGCCGGCAGCGCGGCGGTGCTGGTGCCGCCGAGCACCGACCGGGAGGCGCTGCACGACGGGATCGGGCGGCTGGCCGAGGGCATCACCGGCGTGCAGGGCACCGCCATCGGCGAGGCGATCAGCACCTCGCTCGGCGCGGTCAAGAGCCTGGACGCCACCGCCGCCAAGGATCCGCCGCCGGCCCGGATCATCATCCTCTCCGACGGCGCGAACACCTCCGGCATGGACCCGATGGAGGCCGCCGACCAGGCGGTCGCCGCGAAGGTGCCGGTGCACACCATCTCCTTCGGCACGCCCGGCGGTTCGGTCGACCGGGGTGGCCGGGCGATCCAGGTGCCGGTGGACGGCCAGACGCTGCGGGCGGTCGCCGAGCAGACCGGCGGGGGCTTCCACGAGGCGTCCACCACCGCCGAGCTGAAGGACGTCTACGAGGACATCGGCACCTCGGTCGGCTACCGCACCGAGCGGCAGGACATCTCGGCCCGCTTCATCGGCCTCGGGCTGGTCCTGGCGATGGGCGCCGCGGCCGGCTCGCTGCGGTGGTTCTCCCGGCTGCCCTGACCCGCACACCACTACCGCACGACATGTGAGGAGCCAGGCATGGCAGTGCAGACCGGACTCGGCGAGCCACGCGGACCGTGGTTCGTCTCGCCGGAGCTGGACCCGGACGGGCGCGGCTACCGGGACGTACCCGGGGGCGGGCCGGAGGCCGGGCGGCGTAGCCTGCGGCATCGGCTGCTGAGCGTGGCGGCGGTGGTGGCGCTCTCCACCGTCTCCGGCGCGGCGGCCGGCACCTGGGCGGCCGACCGGGGCGCGCCGGGACCGGCAGCGGCGTCCGCCGCGCCGGTGCCGGCGGAGCTGATCACCGCCGCCGGCAAGACGGTGCCCGGGGTGGTGTCGGTGATGGTCGGGGGCCGCTCCGGCGCGTCCGCGTCCGGCTCCGGGTTCGCCATCGACAACGAGCAGCACATCGTCACCAACGACCACATCCTGGCCCGGGGCGGTTCCGGCGCGGTGACTGTGGAGACGTCGGACGGGCGGCGCTTCCCGGCCGAGGTGGTGGGCCGGGAACCGGCCAGCGACCTGGCCGTGCTGAAGGTGCCCGCGTCGGCCGGGTTGCCGCCGTTGCCGCTGGCAAAGGCGAACTCGACGAGAGTGGGGGAGCCGGTGCTCGCGGTCGGGTCGCCGCTCGGGCTCGCCGGGACGGTCACCGCCGGCATCGTCAGCGCGCTCAACCGGCAGGTACGGATCGGCAACGGCCGGCACACGGCGGTGCAGACCGACGCCTCGATCAACCCGGGCAACTCCGGTGGCCCGCTGGTGAACGCGCGCGGTGAGGTGGTCGGCGTGAACACGGCGATCGCCACCATCGACGGCAACGGCTCCATCGGCATCGGCTTCGCCATCCCGATCGACCAGGTCCAGCAGACCGCCGACACCATCATCGGCCGGGGCGGCTGAGTCGTCTGCGCGGCCACCCGCGCGGGCCCGGCCTGGCGCCCGCGCGGGGTTGCCCTGCCGCCCCTCCCGGCGCTGACCTGCACAAGCGTCGCAAGATCGGTGCGAAGTGTCGGATATCCGGCGTGGGATCATTGGGCCATAGAAATATTACGCTGAGTATGAATACTGGCGGAGGTGGAGCAAGCTGTCATTGCGGCCCTCCTCGTGGTGGGCCTGATCATCGGCGCCGGTGTCGGCGCGTCCTACGCGCGTGCGAAACGCGGCTGGACCGACTACCAGACCATCCGGACCAGCGTCCCCGGTGCCCGGCGCAACGCCTGGCTCGCGATCCGGGGCGTCGTCGTCAAGCTCGCGGTGATCGCCCTGCTGCTCGTCGGCGCGGCCGCGTACGCGGCGTCCGGCGGCGGCGAGGAACGGGCCGGTCCCACGCCGAGCGCCACCCCCACCCCGAGTCACCGCGCCGGGCGCTAGCCTCGGGGAGTGGACGACGGACTGCGGGTCACCGATCGGCTCACGGTGCCCGCCGCCGAGCTGCGGGAACGGTTCTCCCGCTCGTCCGGGCCCGGCGGGCAGGGAGTCAACACCACCGACTCCCGGGTGGAGCTGAGCTTCGACCTGGGCGGCTCGCCGAGCGTGCCGGAGACGCTGCGGGAACGGGCGCTGGCCCGGCTCGCCGGCCGCCTGGTCGGTGGCGTGCTGACGGTCACCGCCAGCGAGCACCGCGCCCAGCTGGCCAACCGGGAGGCGGCCCGCGAGCGGATGGCCGCGCTGCTGCGCGAGGCCGTCGCCCCGCCGCCGAAGACGCGCCGGCCGACCCGCCCCTCCCGTGGCGCCAAGGAGCGTCGCCTGGCCGAGAAGAAGCGTCAGTCGCAGCGCAAACGCGACCGCCGGGTGGACGGCGACTGACCGAAAACCTGTTGAGCCGCCGAGCGCGCCGCCCGGAGAATTCCGCCACGTGATCGACTTCTCCGTCAAGCCCACGCTCACCGGCGAGCGGGTGGTGCTGCGCCCGTTCCACGACGACGACCTGCCGGCGCTCGCCGAGATCCTGGCCGACCCGGAGGTGGCCCGGCTGACCGGCAGCCCGGCCGGCGAGGCGTTCGAGCCGTCCCGCCTGCGGGCCTGGTACGGCACCCGCAACAGCCAGGACGACCGGCTCGACCTCGCGGTGGTGGACCGGGCGAGCGGCACCTGCGTCGGCGAGGTGGTCCTCAACGAGTGGGACCGGGCCAACGCGAGCTGCAACTTCCGCACGCTGATCGGCCCCGGCGGCCGCGACCGCGGCCTCGGCACCGAGGCGGTCCGGCTCGTCGTCGGGTACGGCTTCGAGCAACTCGGCCTGCACCGCATCGGCCTGGAGGTGTTCGCGTTCAACCCGCGTGCCCGGCGTGCCTACGAGAAGGTGGGCTTCGTCGCCGAGGGGACGCTGCGGCAGGTGCTGCGCGACGGCGACGACTGGGTGGACGCCACTGTCATGTCGATCCTCGCCCCGGAGTGGAACCGGCATCGGGGGCACCCGGAGGGTTGAGTCGGAGGCGTCGAAGCGCTTCAATGCGTACGGGAGCTTCAGGGCCGTCACCGACCACCACGTCACAGTGACAGGAGTCCCTTCCGCATGTCCCGTAACCCCCTGCGCGCCGCGCTGACCGCGCTCGCCGCGCTGCTACCGGTCCTCGCCCTCGGCCTCGCCCTCACCGCCACCACACCCCCGGCCGCCGCGGCGGCCACCCCGGTCCGCGTCATGCCGCTCGGCGACTCCATCACCGGGTCGCCCGGCTGCTGGCGGGCGCTGCTCTGGAACCGCCTCCAGTCCACCGGCCACACCGACGTCGACTTCGTCGGCACGCTCGGGCCGCAGGGCTGCGGTGTGCCGTACGACGGCGACAACGAGGGGCACGGCGGCTACCTCGCGACGAACGTGGCCAACCAGAACCTGCTGCCCGGCTGGCTGTCCGCCACCCGTCCGGACGTCGTGCTCATGCACTTCGGCACCAACGACGTGTGGAGCAACATCGCGCCCGCCACGATCCTGGCCGCGTACTCGAAGCTGGTGGACCAGATGCGGGCCGCCAACCCGGCCATGACCGTGCTGGTCGCGAAGATCATCCCGATGAACCCGGCGAGCTGTCCCGAGTGCGGCCAGCGGACGGTGGCGCTCAACTCGCTGATCGACGGCTGGGCGGCCGGGAAGACCACAGCCGCGTCGCCGATCGTGGTGGTCGACCAGTGGACCGGGTTCAGCACCGCCACCGACACGTACGACGGCGTGCACCCGAACGCCGCAGGCGACCAGAAGATGTCCGACAGGTGGTACCCGGCGCTGGTCGCCGCGCTGGGCCGCACCACGCCCGGCCCGACCACGTCCCCGACCGTCAGCCCCACGCCGTCGCCCACCGTCAGCCCGTCGCCCACGACCAGCCCGTCGCCCACGGCCGGCCCGACGTCGGCGCCCGGCCGCTGCACCGCCACCTGGCGGATCGCCGGTCAGTGGCCGGGCGGCTTCCAGGGGGAGGTGACAGTCCGCAACGACGGCGCCGCGCCGATCGCCGGCTGGACCGTGCGCTTCCCGCTCCCCGCGGGCCAGCGGATCAGCCAGGCGTGGAGCGCCGACGTGACGCAGAGCGGAACCACAGTGACCGGCCGGAACGCGAGCTGGAACGGTGCCCTCGCCCCTGCCGCCCAGACCACGTTCGGGTTCCTCGCCGACGGTGCCGTCCCGAGCCCGGCACCGGCAGTGACCTGCGCCTCGAACTGATCCCCGCGCCGGCCGGCCCCCGCGCTCAGCGGTGGTCGGCCGGCACGGCCCGGTCCAGCGCGGCAAGCAGCCGGGTCCGCAACCCGGCGGCCCGCTCGGCGAACCCGCGCTGGGCGGTGGCGTACTCGGCCCGGCCCTCCGGCGTCTCCACCCGCACCGGCGGGTAACCCAGGTCGGCCAGGTCGTACGGGCTGGCCCGCATGTCCAGCGCCCGGATCTCCCGGGCCAGCGCGAAGCAGTCCGCCACCAGCTCCGACGGCACCAGCGGCGACAGCTTGTACGCCCACTTGTAGAGATCCATGTTGGCGTGCAGGCAACCCGGCTGCTCCAGCGCGTGCTGGCCCTCCCGGGTCGGCTGGAGCACGTTCAGCGGCCGGGCCGGCGCGGTGAAGAACCGGAACGCGTCGAAGTGGCTGCACCGCACGCCGCGCTCGGAGACCACAGCCGCCGTATCCGCCGGGCTCAGCCGCAGCGGCCAGGCGTTGTGGCGTACCTGCTCCTGGGTCTGCCGGTAGACCATCGCCCACTCGTGCATGCCGAAACAGCCGAACTGCGCCGGGCGTCCGGCGGTCGCTGCGAGCAGCGTACGGATCCAGGCGATCGACTCGGCGCGCCGCGCGCGTACCCGATCGGTGTCGAGGGTGAGCCCGGCGGCGCCCGCCGTGTAGTCCGGGCCGAAACCGGCCGGGTCGGCGTCCCGCAGCACCACGCCCGCGCCCGGGTGCCAGCGGCGCAACTGCGCCGGGCGGTGCGAGTAGTAGGTGAAGAGGAAGTCCTCCACCGGGTGCTTAACCCCGGTGCGGCGGCGCTCCAGGTGCGGCGTCAGCCAGGCGTCCACCCGCGCCTCGTGGGCGTGCCGGCGCGCCTGCCAGTCGGCCAGGTCGAGCGCGGGGGCGAGGGCGGCGGTCACACACCCCAGGGTACGACCGCCGCCCGTGCCCGGATCACGCCACGTCCACCCGCACGCCCGCGGAGAAGACGCCGCTGCGCAGCTCCAGCCGTTTCGGCGGCTCGTCGCCGCGCATGGTGAACACCAGCGGCAGCAGCACCCGCCGCCCGGCGGCCACCGGCTGGGAGAAGACGTCCCGGCCCAGGTTCGCCACCCGGGTGGCGTCCTCGTCGGCTGCCACCCAGTTGCCGCTGGGCAGGTACGCCCGCTGCAACTGCCCGTGCCAGGTCTGGTCCTCGTTGGTGAGATTGCGCACCCCGACCGTGGCCAGGCACGGCCGGCCACCGCCCGGCGCCGGCGGCAGGACGTCGGCGCCGCAGCTCAGCCGGTAGACGGTGAACTCGAACGCGGTCTCGCGCAGCGGCTGGCCCAGCGCGCCGGTGACGCTGCTGCCCACCCACGCGCCGCTCGTCGGCTGCTTGGTGGTGTCCATCGCGGCCACCCGCTGCGTGGCCGACCAGGCCGCCGCGCCGACCACACCGGCCAGCACGGCCGCCGCCACGCCGACCACCAGCCACACCGGCGGCCGGCGACGACGGCTCGCGGGCGACGGCACGGCCGTACGCGGGTAGACCGTGCCGCGCTCGGCCGGCCCACCGGTCGCGCCTGGGACCGGCCCGCCCTGGCCCGGTCCGGCTCCGCCGGGCACACCGCTTCCGGGAGCGCCGGTGTGCATGGTGCCGCCCGCGGGCGTACCGGTGGGCGTCGCGCCGCCTCCGGGGGCGCCCGTCCCGCCGCGGGCCATGCCGCCGGGTGCGGCGCTTCCCGCCGCGGTGCGCCGGCGGCGGCGCCACACCGCCCACCACACCACACCGGCGGTGACCACCAGCAGCGCCGTGAACGCGGCGAGCAGCACCGGCGGCCGCCGCCAGGCCGGGGCGGCGGTGACCTGCGCCGTCGGGGCCGTCGCGGCGCCCACCCAGGTCGCCGTGGCGCAGTCGAACGGGCGCGTGCCGTCCGAGCCGTAGACGCAGGTGGGTGCCGTCACCGAGCGGCCCGGACCGGGGACCGACAGCGCGGTGTGCAGCGTGGTGGTGCTCTTCGCCGGCAGCCGCAGCCGCCAGGTCACCTCACCAGCGCTCATCCCGGCGGGGCGGCTGGTCCGCCCACCGCCGGTCACCGTGGTGGCCCGCGAGCCGTTCGGCAGCTCCTGCCGGACCATGGTGTCGACGGGTGCCGTGCCGGCGTTGCGGACCTCGATCCGGTAACCCGGCGCCGGGGTGCCCGCCGCGCCCACCGCCACGCTGACCGGGGGCATCGACGGGCGGACCGGTGCCGGGCCGGTGGTCGGCACCGCCGGGGGCACCGCCGGCACGCCGGTCGGGATCGGGGTGGCCGCGGCACCGGGGATGACAGCCGGTGGTGGGGCCGGATGGGCGGGGGCGGCGGCCGCGAGGGGCGTCGCCGGGGACAGCGCCGGTACGGCGGCGATGACGCCGAGGCAGTTCACGAACACTGCCAGGGCCCTGTGGTGTCGTCTCGATGCAGGCATACCAACGAACCTCCGGACCCGAAGCTATGGTCCGGGGCCCGCCGGGCGGGTACGAAGCCGCCATTCCCGCCCTGTCCGGCGCGATCGCGCGTACCCTGTCCGGCTCCTGGCGGTCCGGTGCCGCCGCCGGCCCGCGAGGGTGGGGCGCGCGACCGCCGGGGCGTGCCGCCTGCCGGTGTCCGCCGGGCGGCCCGCGGGCGGGGATAGATTGGCCGGGTGCGTATCGCTCGTTTCGCTCATGCCAAGGGAATGTCGTTCGGGGTCGTCGAGGGCGAGCCGGAGGCCGGGCCGCAGGGCCTGACCATCGCCGAGATCGAGGGCCACCCGTTCGGGCAGATCCAGTTCTCCGGCGCCCGCTGGGCGCTCTCCGACGTCCGGCTGCTGTCGCCGATCCTGCCCAGCAAGGTGGTGTGTGTCGGCCGTAACTACGCCGAGCACGCCGCCGAGCACGGCAGCGAGGTGCCGAAGGAGCCGCTGCTCTTCCTCAAGCCGTCCACCTCGGTGATCGGCCCGCGCGACGCCATCCGGCTGCCGATCTTCTCCAAGCAGGTCGAGCACGAGGCGGAACTCGCCGTGGTGATCGGCGCCCCGGGCGCCCGCCGGGCCGACCGGGCCGCCGCCGAGCGGGCCATCTTCGGCTACACCTGCGCCAACGACGTCACCGCGCGGGACCTCCAGCGCTCCGACGGGCAGTGGACCCGCGCCAAGGGCTTCGACTCGTTCTGCCCGATCGGGCCGTGGATCACCACCGGGCTCGACGTCAGCGACCTGGAGATCCGGTGTGAGGTGGGCCGCAACCCGGAGGAGATGGAGGTGCGCCAGCTCGGCCGGACCAAGGACATGGTCTTCGACGTGCCGGGCCTGGTGTCGTACATCTCGCACGTGATGACGCTGCTGCCCGGCGACGTGGTGCTGACCGGCACGCCGGCGGGGGTTAGTCCGCTCACCGAGGGGGATACGGTCACCGTGCGGATCCAGGGGATCGGGGAGCTGAGCAACCCGGTGGTCCCCGTCGCCTGATTCGCTCCGATGCCTCGTTTCCGCTGGTCAGGTGGGTTTCGAGGGGTTGGATTTGGCCTGTCGGCACCGGGAGGGTAAAGTTCATTCCCGGCGCCGCAAGGGGCCAATGGGGTATGGGGTAATTGGCAGCCCGACTGATTCTGGTTCAGTTAGTCTAGGTTCGAGTCCTGGTACCCCAGCGCAACCGAGGGTTCGCCTGAACCCTCGGACGCTGGATTCCGGCAGCTCACGCTGACGGAGTGCAATGAAGGTTCTGGCCCCGTCGTCTAGCGGCCCAGGACGCCGCCCTCTCAAGGCGGTAGCGCCGGTTCGAATCCGGTCGGGGCTACAGCACCGACAGCCCGTCCCGTTTCCGGGGCGGGCTTTCTGCTGTCCGGCCCACGCGTGCAGGGGGTGACCCCCGGCGGTGGTGCCGGACGGGATGCCGCTAGACTACTGCCACACCGCCCGGCAGGGTGGTGAAGCAGGAAAAGTGCCTGGCCCCGTCGTCTAGCGGCCCAGGACGCCGCCCTCTCAAGGCGGTAGCGCCGGTTCGAATCCGGTCGGGGCTACATCCACGAACGGCCCGTCTCGCAACGCGAGGCGGGCCGTTCCGCATCCCTGCCCCCGCCCCCCTCCCCACCCCCCCCGGGCCCTGCCGCGTTGATCATGAAGTTAGCGGCAGTCAGGGAGATCAAAAATGCCGCCAACTTCATGATCAACGCGAGGGGGGCTAGGGGCGAGAGGGTGGGAGGGTGGAGGGCGGGGGGTCAGAGGCCGGAGAGGCGCTGGCCGGCTCGGACGACGGCCATGGCGTGGCGTTCGCCGGGGCGGCGGCCGAGGCGCTCGATCGGGCCGGAGATGCTGATCGCGGCGATCACCCGCCCGGTGCGGTCCCGGATCGGCGCCGAGACGCTCGCCACACCCGCCTCCCGCTCGGCGACGCTCTGCGCCCAGCCGCGTCGCCGCACCTCGGCCAGCGTGCGGCCGGTGAACTTGGAGCGGGGGAGCAGCGGCATGACCGCCTCCGGTGGCTCCCAGGCGAGCAGGATCTGCGCCGCCGAGCCGGCGGTCATCGGCAGCACCGAGCCGACCGGGACGGTGTCCCGCAGGCCGCTGGCGCGCTCGGCGGCGGCCACACAGATCCGCTCGTCGGCGCGGCGCAGGTAGAGCTGGGCGCTTTCGCCGGTGGCGTCCCGTAGCGCGGCGAGCAGCGGCTCGGCGGCGGTCAGGAGCACGTCCGGGGCCGCGTTGGCCAGCTCGCCCAGGCGTGGACCCGGGCGCCAGCGCCCCTGGGTGTCCCGGACGAGCATCCGGTGGATCTCCAGCGCCTGTGCCAGCCGGTGCGCGGTGGCCCGGGGCAGCTTGGTGCGTTCAACGAGTTCGGCCAGGCTGGCGCCGTCGACACAGGCGGCCAGGATGACCACCGCCTTGTCGAGAACGCCGACACCGCTCATACTGTGTCCCACAAGCCGAAATTTACCTCCCAGAATTTAGGATGTCCAGATGGTGGGAGTCACTCAACCGAGGACCCTGGCCGAGAAGGTCTGGGACGCACACGTGGTCCGCTCCGCCGCCGGCGAGCCGGACCTGCTCTTCATCGACCTGCACCTGCTGCACGAGGTGACCAGCCCGCAGGCGTTCGACGGGCTACGTCTGGCCGGGCGCGGGGTGCGCCGTACCGACCTGACGATCGCGACCGAGGACCACAACACCCCGACCGGGTACGACGACCCGGCGTTCCGTTCCCGGCGCGGCGACCTGCTCACGATCGCGGACCCCACCTCCCGCACCCAGATCGAGACGCTGCGCCGCAACTGCGCCGAGTTCGGTGTCCGCCTGCACCCGCTGGGCGACGAGAACCAGGGCATCGTGCACGTCATCGGCCCGCAGCTCGGCCTCACCCAGCCCGGCATGACGATCGTGTGCGGCGACTCGCACACCGCCACCCACGGCGCGTTCGGGGCGCTGGCGTTCGGCATCGGCACCAGTGAGGTCGAACACGTGCTGGCCACGCAGACGCTGCCGCAGGCCCGCCCGAAGACCATGGCCGTGAACGTCGTCGGCGAGCTGGCGCCCGGCGTCACCGCCAAGGACCTGGTGCTCGCGCTGATCGCGCAGGTCGGCACCGGCGGCGGGCGCGGTCACATCGTCGAGTACCGGGGCGAGGCGATCCGCGACCTCTCGATGGAGGGCCGGATGACGATCGCGAACATGTCCATCGAGTGGGGCGCCAAGGCCGGCATGATCGCGCCGGACGAGACCACGTTCGCGTACCTGAAGGGGCGGCCGAACGCGCCCCAGGGCGACGACTGGGACGCGGCGCTGGAGTACTGGCGGACGCTGCCCACCGACGAGGGCGCGACCTTCGACACCGAGGTCACGCTCGACGCGAGCCGGATCACGCCGTTCGTCACCTGGGGCACCAACCCCGGGCAGGGCGTGCCGCTGGGCGCGACCGTGCCGGACCCGGAGGACTTCGTCACCGAGCCGGAGCGGGTCGCCGCCCGCCGCGCGCTGGAGTACATGGACCTCACCCCGGGCACCCCGATGCGCGACCTCGCCGTGGACGTGGTGTTCGTCGGCTCCTGCACCAACGGCCGCCTGGAGGACCTGCGGGCCGCCGCCGAGGTGCTGCGCGGGCACCGGGTCGCCGACGGCGTACGCATGCTCGTGGTCCCCGGCTCCGCCGCGGTCCGCGAGGCGGCCGAGATCGAAGGGCTGGACAAGGTCTTCACCGACGCCGGCGCCGAGTGGCGCTTCGCCGGCTGCTCCATGTGCCTGGGCATGAACCCGGACACGCTGAAGCCGGGCGAGCGCTCCGCCTCGACCTCCAACCGCAACTTCGAGGGCCGCCAGGGCCGGGGTGGGCGTACCCACCTGGTGTCCCCGCCGGTCGCCGCCGCCACCGCCGTGGTCGGCCGGCTGGCCGCCCCCGCCGACCTGTAGAAGGGCAGCCGACATGGACAAGTTCACCACCCACACCGGCACGGCCGTGCCGCTGCGCCGATCCAACGTGGACACCGACCAGATCATCCCCGCCGTGTACCTCAAGCGGGTGACCCGGACCGGATTCGCCGACGGTCTGTTCAACGCGTGGCGGGAGGACCCGTCATTCGTCCTCAACGATCCCGCCCATTCGGGTGCGTCGATTCTGATCGCCGGCCCCGAGTTCGGCACCGGATCCTCCCGGGAGCACGCCGTCTGGGCGCTGCGGGACTGGGGCTTCCGGGCCGTCATCTCGCCTCGCTTCGGCGACATCTTCCGCGGCAACGCGCTCAAGGAAGGTCTCCTTCCGGTCGAGCTGGAATTGAAAGCCGTGGAAGAACTGTGGGATCTCGTGGAATCCGAGCCGACCACGCCGATCACTGTCGACCTGGCCGCCCGTCAGGTCCACGCCGGTGACGCCACCTGGGCGTTCCCGCTGGACGACCACAGCCGTTGGCGGCTGATGGAGGGCTTGGACGACATTGGACTCACCCTCCGGCACGAGGCCGAGATCAGCGCGTACGAGGCCGCCCGGCCGGCGTTCCTGCCCTCGATCGCCTGATCTCCAGCGCTATTCGCCCCCACCGGTGCATCCGGTGGGGGCGAATCCGTTGCGACACAAGGGCTTTTTTCCACCGAATGTTTGTGTCCAGGCAGCACAGGGCATACCGTGCGCGCAGAATGGCTCGCGTCGAGTCAGTTGCACAATCGGGAGGAAGTCGTGAACAAGGCCGAGCTCATCGAGGCGCTCGCCGTTCGCCTGGGGGACCGGAAGACGGCGACGGCCGCGCTCGACGCGGTTCTCGCTGAGGTCCAGGCGGCGGTCACCAAGGGCGAGAAGGTGGCGATCACCGGTTTCGGAGCGTTCGAGAAGCGCGTCCGGGGAGCCCGAACAGCGCGCAATCCGCGGACCGGCGAGGCGGTGAAGGTCAAGAAGACCTCCGTCCCGACGTTCCGGGCGGGCGCGGGCTTCAAGGAGATGGTGGCCAGCGGCAAGGTGCCCAAGGACACCGCCGCCGCGAAGAAGACCACCGGTGCCGCCAAGGCCACCGGAGGCCGGACCACCGCCGCCGCCAAGAAGACCACGGCGGCGAAGGCCACCAAGGCCACCAAGACCACCGCGACCAAGAAGGCCGCGCCGGCGAAGAAGGCCGCCGCGACCAAGACCACGGCGGCGAAGAAGACGACCGCGGCGAAGTCCACCGCGGCGAAGAAGACCACCACCGCCAAGAAGACGACCGCGGCGAAGTCCACCGCGGCGAAGAAGACCACGGCGGCGAAGAAGGCGCCCGCGAAGAAGGCGCCGGCCAAGAAGGCCGCCACCCGGCGCTGACCGGACGGCCCACGAAAGGGCGCCCACCGTTCGCGGTGGGCGCCCTTTCGCATGGGTACGCGTTGACCGCCCGCCGTCGCGCCCCGCAGAATCGCCGTGCCGAAAACCCCCGTCGGTCACGAGAAGAGGCGCCCCGTGCGGCACCGTCACCTCTCCACCCTCACGCTCGCGCTCGGTATCGCGGTCCTGCTGGACGTGCTGCGGGTCTGGCTGCCGTCGGTCATCACCCTGTTCGGCCGGGCCGCCGAGACGCCCGCCGAGCTGCTCGGCGCGTTCGCGCTGGGCTGGTTCCTGCTCGCGCTCGCCGCGCCCACGCTCGTACGCCGCGTCGGCGCCGCCCCGGTCGGACTCGTCGCCGCCGGTGTGCTGGCGGTGGCCCGGCTGGCGCTCACCGCGCAACCCGGCGGCCCGGCCCAGCTCTGGCTGGCCTGCGCCGGACTGTTCGCCGGCCTGGTCTGGCTCGCCGCCGTCGCCGCGTCCGTGCCCCGCCCGGTCGCCGGGCTGGCGCTCGGCCTGGCCGGGAACGCGGTCGGGCACGCCCTGCTCGGCACCGAGGATCTGGTGTGGCGCGGCGGCGTGCTCGCCTGGAGCCTGAGCGCCCTGCTGGTGCTGGCGTTCCTGGCCGCCTCGGCGGCGGTACGGCGGGAGCGGGCCGCCGCCCGGGTGCGCGGCGACGCGGCGGGGACGGCCGCTCCGGCGACGGATGCGGCGGACGGCGACGCCGGGCGAAGCGTGTCGACCCCGGGCCGCCGGGCCTGGTTGCTGTGCGGGCCGGCACTGCTGCTGGCCGGGCAGGTGGCGCTCGCCCCGGCGCTCTGGAGCGCCGCCGCCGGCACCGGATCCCCTGATTTTCCCGGCCTCGTCCGCCCCGGAAACGGTGCCCTGCCGGGTGCGCTCGCGGTGCTGCTGTTCCTCGCGGCGGCGTTGTTCCGGGCACCGGCGCGCCTGGCGCGGGTGCTGTGGCCGCTCGCGCTGCTCGCCGGGTCGGTGCTGTTCGTGACCGGGCTGCTCGTCCCGGCGTACCTGCTCACCGCCGCCGGCCTCGGCGGCTGCCTGGCCCTCACCGACACGACCGACGACGGGCCCGCGGCTGCCGACGGGCGAGGCGCCGCGGAGCCCCGGGCCGCCGCCACGGACGAACGAGGCACCGACGGCGGGCGGGCGGGGGCGCGGCGCGGGCGGGCGGCGGTGCTCGGCATGCTGGTGTTCGCGGTGGCCACGGTGGCCTACTACGCCGCCTACGACCTGGGGTACCCCAACGGCTGGGCTCCGGTCGCCACGGCCGTCCTGGTGACTCTGGTGGCGGCTACGGCACCTCTCCGCCCCGGGCCGACGCCGTCCGGTGCGGCATCAGCCGGCCCGGCGCTGCCCGCAACGGTCCGGGTCGCGGCCCTGGCCGGGCTCACCGCGCTGGCCGGGCTCGCCGCCGTGCTGCACGTGCCGCCCGCGCAGGCCCGCGCCACCACGACACCGGCGGCGGTACGCGTGGCCGCGTACAACATCCGGATGGGATTCGGCCTGGACGGGCGGCTGGACGTGGACGCGGTGGCCCGGGAGCTGCGCGGCGCGGACGTGGTGCTGCTCAGCGAGGTCGACCGGGGCTGGTGGCTCAACGGCGGCCACGACACGCTGGCGTTGGTGGCCGGGCGGCTGGGGATGCCGTACGTCTTCGCGCCCGCCGCCGACCCGGTCTGGGGCGACGCGGTGCTCAGCCGCTTCCCGATGCGCTCCGGGCAGACCCGGCGGCTGACCGCACACGGCGCGCCGACCGGGGCGCAGGCCCTCGGCGTCACGCTCGACCTCGGCGGCCGGGAACTGGCGGTGGTCGCCACGCACCTGCAACCGCCGCCCGGCCGGGATCCGGTCGAGCAGGCGGGGGAGGTGGCCGCGTTCGCCGGCCGGTACGCGAACGGCCGTCCACTGGTGCTCGGCGGTGACCTGAACACCGAGCCGGACGACCCGGCGTTCGCCGAGTTCACCCGCTCCGGGCTGGTGGACGCGCTGGCCGCGGCCCGGCCGCTGCGGACCAGCCCGGCCGACGATCCGCGCACCCAGATCGACCACGTCTTCGTGTCGCCGGGCCTGACCGCCACCGAGGTACGCGCGCCGCGCACCGAGGCCAGCGACCACCTCCCGGTGACGCTCACCGTCACGCTGCCCTGAGCCGCCGGACAACCGGTACCCGCCGCGCGGCCGCGGCCCGCCTCACAACCGGTCGGGAAGGACCAGCCGGTCACCGGCGAACGGCAGCAGCCAGCCGCGGCCCTTGTCGGTGGTGAAGTCCTCGTCCACGCGGCCGGTGAGCCGTTCCAGCGCGCCCGGGATCACCTTGCCCTGGCTGCACACGGCCACCGTCCCGGCGGCCTGCGCCAGCGCGGTCAGCCGGGCCGCGGCAGCGAGCGCGCACTCCTCGACCTGCTGGCCCGGCGCCGGTTCGTCGAAGTCGCCGCAGACCTCGATCGGCAGGTCCAGCCGGGCCGCCGCCGGGTCCAGCGTCTGCACGCAGCGCCGGGCCGAGGCGGAGAACAGGCGGGCCGGGCGGACCAGCGCGACGAGCGGGACCAGCGCCCGTGCCTGCGCCCACCCCTGTTCGTCGAGCGGGCGGCCGTGGTCCGGGCCGGTCCAGGTGCCGCGCTTGCCGGCGTGCGCGTGCCGGACCAGCAGCACCGTGGCGGTGACCGGCGGCAGCGCCGCGAACGCGGCGATCACCTCGGCGTCGTGCGGGTAGCTGACCCGGCGTACCGCGTCGTCGACCGGGAACCAGGCCACGTCGTCGACCTCGGTGCCGGGCTGGAAACCGCCGGTGCCGGCCGCCCGCATGGACCAGTAGTCGACCGCCTTGGCGAGACCCTCGCTGCGGTAGCGGACGGTGGGCAGGCGTACCTGCGGCACCGCGCGTACGTCGGACTCCTCGGCCACCTCGCGGACCGCTGCCACGAGCGGGTGCTCGCCGCGGTCCAGCTTGCCCTTCGGCAGCGACCAGTCGCCGTACCGGGGGCGGTGCACGAGGCAGACCTCGACGCCGGCCGGACCCGGGCGCCACACCACGCCGCCCGCGGCCCGGATCCGTACCGGTTCGTCGTCGCTCACCCGCTCACCGTATGCCCGCCCGGCACGCGCCACGGCCCGGTCAGTCCGCCCGGCCGCCGACCCGGCGCAGCAACAGATCCTGGAGGTGGGTCAGCCGCACGTCGCCGTCCCCGGTACGCCGGTGCCAGGTGCCGTCCGCGGCCAGCTCGAACGCGTCCACGTCGGGATCGAACGCGGCGGTGAGGACGTGGTCCAGTTCGGCCCGGGCCACCGGGTCGCTCACCTGCACCAACGCCTCGACCCGGCGGTCCAGGTTGCGGTGCATCAGGTCGGCCGAGCCCATCCAGAACTCGGCGTCGCCGTTGTTGCCGAACCGGAAGATCCGGGAGTGTTCCAGGAACCGGCCGAGGATCGAGCGGACCCGGATGTTCTCCGACAGCCCCGGCACGCCCGGCCGCAGCGTGCACATGCCCCGGATCAGCAGGTCCACGTGCACGCCGGCCCGCGACGCCCGGTAGAGCGCGTCGGTGATCTCCTCGTCCACCAGGGAGTTCACCTTGAACTGCACGAGCCCCGGCATGCCCAGCCGGACGTGTTCGATCTCCCGGTCGATGCGTTCGATCAGGCCGCTGCGGATGCCCTGCGGCGCCACCAGCAGCCGCCGGAACGCGGTCTGCCGGCTGTAGCCGGTGAGCACGTTGAACAGGTCGGTCAGGTCCGCGCCGATCTCCGGGTCGGCGGTGAGCATGCCGAAGTCCTCGTAGAGCCGGGCCGTCTTCGGGTGGTAGTTGCCGGTGCCGATGTGGCAGTAGCGCCGGATCTGGTTGCCCTCCTGGCGTACCACCAGCGCGGTCTTGCAGTGCGTCTTGAGCCCCACCAGGCCGTAGACCACATGGCAGCCGGCCCGTTCCAGCGTGCGCGCCCAGCCGATGTTCGCCACCTCGTCGAAGCGCGCCTTCAGCTCGACCAGCACCACCACCTGCTTACCGGCGGCGGCCGCGTCGACCAGCGCGTCCACGATCGGGGAGTCGCCGCTGGTGCGGTAGAGCGTCTGCTTGATGGCGAGCACGTTCGGGTCGGCCGCGGCCTGCTCGACGAAGCGCTGCACGCTCGTCGCGAACGAGTGGTACGGGTGGTGCACCAGCACGTCGCCGTCGCGCAGCGTGGCGAAGACGCTGCGCGGCACCTCGCCCTCGGCCAGCCGCGGATGGGTGGCCGGCACGAACGACGGGTCCTTCAGGTCGGGCCGGTCGGCCTCGCCGTACACCTGCCACAGCGCGGACAGGTCGAGCAGGCCGCGGACCCGCAGCACGTCGTGGCCGTCCATGTCCAGCTCGCGGACCAGCAGCTCCAGCATGTGGTCGGAGATGGACGCGGCGACCTCCAGGCGTACCGGCGGGCCGAACCGGCGCCGGGCCAGCTCCCGTTCCAGCGCCTGGAGCAGGTCCTCGTCGCGGTCCTCGTCCACCTCCACCTCGGCGTTGCGGGTCACCCGGAACAGGTGGCACTCGACCACCTGCATGCCGGAGAACAGCTGGCCGAGGTGCACCGAGATGAGGTCCTCGACCGGCAGGAACCGCACGCCCTGCTGGTCGCGGTGCACCCGGACGAACCGGGGCACGTTGTTCGGCACCTTGACCCGGGCGAACAGCTCCGAGCCGCCGTCCGGGTCGCGCACCGACACGGCCAGGTTCAGCGACCGGCCCGAGATGTACGGGAACGGGTGCGCCGGGTCGACCGCCAGCGGGGTGAGCACCGGGAAGATGTGCTCCCGGAACCAGGTGCGCAGCCGCTCCCGCTCGGCGTCGTCCAGGTCGCTCCAGCGCAGGATGCGGATGTCCTCGGCGGCGAGCTTCGGCAGCACGTCGTCGACCAGGCAGGTGGCGTGCCGGGCGACCAGGCCGGCGGCCTTCTCGGTGATCAGGTCGAGCTGGGTGCGCAGCGGCAGCCGGTCGCCGCCGCGTACCGGCAGGCCGGCGGAGAGCCGCCGCTTCAACCCGGCGACCCGGACCATGTAGAACTCGTCCAGGTTGCTGGCGAAGATGGCCAGGAACTTCGCCCGTTCCAGCAGCGGGGTGCGCGGATCCTCGGCGAGCGCCAGCACCCGGGCGTTGAAGTCGAGCCACGACAGCTCCCGGTTGAGGAAGCGGTCCTCCGGCAGCGGCGGCGCGGTCGGCGGACCGGCGTCCGCGGCGGTCTCGCCGGCCGGGCCGGGGCCCTCCACCGGGTCGAGCGGCTCGTCCAGGCCGGTCGCGCCGGCCGCGTCCGGGTCGGCGCCGAGGCGCTCCTCCGGGGGCCGGGTCTGGCGGAACCGCCCGTCCGGGCCGCGGGTGGGGCGGCCGTTGCGGGGCGTGCCGGGGTCGAGGATCGGCGGCGGGCCGTCGGGGTGCTCGCGAGGGGTGCTCACCACCTCATGATTCCCCGATAAGGGTGAACGGAAAATGAACTCGGGCCAGGTTGTTCACGCCATCGTCGGCAAGGTCACCCGGACCACCTCGCCGTCGGCGTCCCGCTCGATCCGGACACGCTGCCCCAATCGGAGCAGCCGTAACCCGGAGGCGTCGAACGCGCGGGCCGGGAACGCCAGCTCGGTGCCGTCGTCGAGCAGCAGCACGCCGCTGCGGGTCGACGCGTCGTAGGTGGCCACCGTCCCCTGCATGCCAGCACCGTACCGGACCGCTCCGGCGACCCGGGCCAGCAGCGCGGCGGTGCGCGGCCCCACGCCCAGCCCGGCGGCGTCGGCCAGGTCCGCCGGGGTGTCCACGTCCCGGCGCAGGCTGGGCCACTCCCCGGCGAGCGGCATCGCCCCGCTCGCCGCGTGGGCCGCGGCCGAGCCGGGCCCGAACCGCGGCGCCAGCGGCGCACCGGCCGGCGCGGCGAGCAGCACTGTGCCTCCGCCCGGGGCATCAGCCACGAACCCGCGTACCCCCTGGGTGGCCCGCAGCGCGGCGGCCAGGTCGGCCGGTCGCAGCGCGGGCAGGTCGGCGGTCAGGCCGGCCACGGCGGCGCGCGACCCGGCGACCGCCGCGCCGTGCCGGAACGCCGCGTTCAGGCCGCCGCCGGGGTCGGCGGCGACGCGGGCGCCCGCCGCGCCGGCTGCCGCGGCCACCCGGGGGTCGTCGGTGACCACGAGCACCCCGGCCACCGCCGGGCACGCCCGCACCGCGCGCAGCGTGTCGGCCGCCAGGGCCAGTGCCAGCTCCTCATGGGGTACGCCGGGCAGCGCGCCCCGCAGACGGCTCTTCGCCGCCCCCAGGCGCTTCACCGGCATCACCACGGTCCAGCGGGCCTCAGACACGCCGACCATCCTGCCAGCGGGAGCGCCGGTACCCGCACTGGCCGCAGCGGGGGCGAACAGGCATGATTCTGTGCCGGGGCGCGTGGGCGGATCGAGGAGGCACTGTGGCACGGCGGAGGCTGGGGTTCTGGCGACGACTCGCCGTGGTGCTGGTGAAGCCGCTGATGACGGTCTGGACCCGGCGCACCTGGCGGGGCATGGAGCACCTGCGCCGCGACGGCGGCGTGATCCTCGTGCCGAACCACATCTCGCACGCCGACCCGCTCGTGGTCGCGCACTACATCTACGACGCCGGGCGCTGGCCGCGCTTCCTCGGCAAGGCCAGCGTGTTCCGGGTGCCGGTGGTCGGCTGGATCCTGCACCGCTGCCAGCAGATCCCGGTCGAGCGGGGCACCGTCGAGGCGGTCAAGTCGCTCGACAAGCTCGTCGCCGCGCTGGCCGAGGGCGGCGCCGTGGTGATCTACCCGGAGGGCACCACCACCCGGGAGCCGGACCTGTGGCCGATGAAGGGCAAGACCGGCGCGGCCCGTCTGGCGCTGGCCACCGGCGCCCCGGTGGTCCCGATCGCGATGGTCGGCCCGGAACGGATGTTCGACCCGCGTACGGCCCGGTTCGGGCTGCGCCCGCGTACCCCGGTGACGGTGATCGCCGGGCCGCCGGTGGACCTGAGCCGCTGGGCCGGCGCCACGCCGACCCGGCCGATCCTGGAGGAGATGACGGACACCATCATGCTGCGCATCCGGGATCTGGTCGCGGAGATCCGCGGCGGCACACCACCGCCGCTCTGGCAGCGGCCCGCCCGCACCGGCACCCGGGAGGTCACCGAATGAGCGGGCACGTCGCCGTGCTGGGCGCCGGTTCCTGGGGGACCGCGTTCGCCAAGATCCTCGCCGACGCCGGGCGGGACGTGACGGTCCTGGCCCGCCGGGCCGCCGTGGCCGAGGCGATCCGGACCGGGCGGCACAACCCGGAGTACCTGCCGGGGATCCGCCTGCCCGAGCGGGTGACCGCCACCGGCGACGCCGCCGAGGCGATCGAGGGGGCCGAGGTGGTGGTGCTCTCGGTGCCCTCGCAGACGCTGCGCGGCAACCTCGCCGACTGGACGCCGTACCTGGCGCCGGACGCCACGCTCGTGTCGCTGATGAAGGGCATCGAGCTGGGCACCACCAAGCGGATGAGCCAGGTGATCACCGAGACCGCCGGGGTGCCCGCCGACCGGGTGGTGGTCGTCTCCGGGCCCAACCTGGCCCCGGAGATCGCCGCCGAGCAGCCGGCCGCCACTGTGGTCGCCGGCACCGACAGCCGCCGGACCGCGCTGGTGCAGGCGTCCATCCGCACGCCGTACTTCCGCCCGTACACGAACGACGACGTGATCGGCTGCGAGCTGGGCGGCGCGGTGAAGAACGTGATCGCGCTGGCGTACGGCATCGCCACCGCGATGGGCTTCGGCGACAACACCCGGGCCATGCTGATGACCCGCGGCCTGGCCGAGACCGCCCGGCTGGGCGTGGCGCTCGGCGCCGACCCGATCACGTTCGCCGGGCTGGCCGGCATGGGTGACCTGGTCGCCTCCTGCTCGTCGCCGATGGCCCGCAACCGCACCTTCGGCGAGCACCTGGGCCGGGGCGAGACGCTGGAGCAGGCCCAGGCGGCCACCCGGCAGACCGCCGAGGGCGTCAAGAGCTGCCTGGCCATCCGCGACCTGGCCCGGGCGCACGGCGTCGAGATGCCGATCACCGAGCAGATCGAGCGGATCTGCCACGAGGGGATGGATCCGCGCCTGGCGGTGGACGCGCTGATGAGCCGTACCGCCAAGCCCGAGTCGTACGAGTGAGCGGAGCCGGGATGACGAACGAGGACTGGGGCGACGGCACGCGCAGCGTGCACGCCGGCCTGCCGGACGCGGCACCCGGCCAGCCGTTCCTGCCCGGCCCGGTCTTCGCCGCGCCGTACCACCTGGACCTCGAGCGCGGCCCGTCGGCGGCGGTGGACGGGTACGGGCGGCCCGACAACCCCACCCGGCGGCTGCTGGAGACGGCGATCGGCGAGCTGGAGGGCGGCGACTGCCGGGTCTTCGCCAGCGGCCAGGCCGCCATCACCGGGCTGCTGCTGACAGTGCTGCGCCCCGGCGACACGGTGCTGCTGCCCGCCGACGGCTACTTCTCGGTGCGCTCGTTCGCCTCGGACACGCTGGAACAGCTCGGCGTACGTGTGGTGCTCGTGCCGACGGCCGGGCCGTACCCGTCGTTCGACGGCGTACGGCTGGTGCTGCTGGAGACCCCGGCGAACCCCGGCCTGGACGTCGCCGACGTCGCGGCGGTGGCCGCCGCCGCACGCGCCGCCGGTGCGCTGGTGGCGGTGGACAACACCACCGCCACGCCGCTCGGACAGCGCCCGCTGGACCTCGGCGCGGACGTGGTGGTCGCCTCGGGCACCAAGGCGCTGACCGGCCACTCGGACCTGCTGCTGGGCTACCTGGTCACCCGGGACGCCGGGCTGCGCGACGCGGCGACCGCCTGGCGCAACGCCACCGGCGGGGTGCCGGGCGCGTTCGACTGCTGGCTCGCTCACCGCTCGCTGGCCACGCTCGACCTGCGGCTGGCCCGGCAGACCGCGAACGCGCGGGCGCTGGCCGACCTGCTCGCGGCACGCCCGGACGTCACCGGTGTGCGCTGGCCCGGACGGCCGGACGACCCGGCGTACCCGGTCGCGTCGGTCCAGATGCGGCGCGTACCGGGCGTGCTCTCGTTCGACCTGGGCGACGAGCGCCGGGTGGCCCGGTTCCTCGGCGCCTCCCGGCTGGTGGCCGCCGCCACCTCGTTCGGCGGGCTGCACACCACGGCCGACCGGCGCGCTCAGTGGGGCGACGACACGACGCCGGGCTTCGTGCGGTTCTCCTGCGGCATCGAGGACACCGACGACCTGCTCGCCGACGTGACGGCGGCGCTCGACGCGGCGGGCTGACGGCGTGACGGCCACTGGGCTAAGGTGACGGGCAGCCACGGCCCGTGCGGCCCCGACCCGAGGAGGTGAGTCCGATCCACCAGCAGAGGACCGGCGCTCCCTCCGAGTCCGCGTCGCTTCGGGGCTGAGGCGACGCCGGGGGCGCCGACGAGCGCTTCCCGAAAGGCTTGCCATGGCATCCACCGTGTTCACTCCCGACCGTCAGGCCCTCGTCCGGCGGCTGCGCGCCGCCGGTTGCGTCTTCGCCGAGGACGAGGCGGAACTGCTGATCGCCGCCGCCGACTCCGCGCAGTCGCTGACCCGGCTCGTCGACCGTCGCGTCGCCGGCCTGCCGCTGGAACACCTGCTCGGCTGGGCCGAGTTCTGCGGGAGGCGGATCGCCGTCCACCCGGGCGTCTTCGTGCCGCGCGGTCGTACCGCCCTGCTGGTCGACGCGGCGGCGGCGCTGGCCGGGCCGGCACCGGTGGTGCTCGACCTGTGCTGCGGCTCCGGCGCCGCCGCCGTGGTGCTGCACGAACGGCTGACGCCCCGCTGGCTGGCCGCCGCCGACATCGACCCGGTGGCGGTGGCCTGCGCGCGGCGCAACCTCGAACCGCTCGGCGTTCCGGTCTACCAGGGCGACCTGTTCGACGCGCTGCCGGCCGGCCGCCGCGGAACGCTGGACCTGGTGGTGGCCAACGCGCCGTACGTGCCGACCGCCGCGGTGGCCTCGCTGCCGGCCGAGGCGCGCCTGTACGAGGCGCCGGTGGCACTGGACGGCGGCACTGACGGTCTGGCCGTGCTGCGCCGGGTCGCCTCCGGCGCGGCCGAGTGGCTCGCCCCGGGCGGGCACGTCGTGGTCGAGTCGAGCGTCGCGCAGGCCCCGGAGCTGTGCGCCGCGTTCACCGCCGTCGGGCTGGAGCCGACGGTGGTCCGCGACGAGGAGCGGGAGGCCACAGCGGTCATCGCCCGCTGCCCCGGCTGACCGCCGCGGGGGAGTACTCGCGGTGACGTGGCGGGTGGGCCGGGCGGGAACTAGCCTCGGGTCAGGCGCGGCGGGAGGCGGTGGCGGTGGGCAGCGCAGGTGTGCCGGTGGTGGTGGGGCTGGACAACGGGGGCACGAGCGACAACGCCACAGTGCTGACCGTGGACGGCCGGTTCCTGGTGGACGGGCTGCTGGAGATCCCGAGCGAGGTCGGCGCCGGGCCGGAGGCGGCCGTGGAGGCGCTCGCGCGGGCGTTCGACGGCGTACTGGCGCACACCGGCGTACCGCGTGACCTGGTCCGCGCCGTCGGGCTGGACACGCCCGGCCCGGCCAGCGCCACCGGCGTGATCTCGTCCCGCGGCTCGACGAACTTCTCCCAGCCCGCCTGGCGGGGCTTCGACGTGCGCACCGCCCTGGAACGGCGGCTGGGCCTGCCCGTGGTGTACGCCAACGACGGCAACGCCGCCGCCCTCTACGCCCACCACGTGCATTTCGGCACCGAGGCGATGGCCCGGTCGTCGGTGTCCGCGATCGTCGGCACCGGGCTCGGCGGCGGCGTGGTGGAGTCCGGCCGCGTGGTCGGCGGCGCGGCCGGCATGGCCGGCGAGTTCGGGCACGTGCACATCCCGCTGGACGGACTGGTGGAGCCGGACCAGGCGGCGCCGGTCTGCGCCTGCGGCTTCACCGGGGACGCGGAGAGCGTCGCCTCGCTCACCGCGATCCGGCGCAACCTGCTGCCGTACTGGCTGGCCCGGCATCCGGAGCATCCGCTCGCGGCGGAGGAGCCGGACCGGGCGGCGAAGCTGCTGCGCGGCTACGGCGAACGCGGCGACCCGCTGGCCCGCCTGGTGTTCACCCAGCAGGCCAAGGCGCTGGGCCGGCTGTTCACCATCGCGGCGAACTTCACCGACCCGCACGCCTACTTCGTCGGCGGGGGTGTGGTGGAGGCGGCGCCGGAGTTCCGGGACTGGTTCCTCGCCGCGGTCGCCGAGCACACGGTGCTCCGGGAGGAGCAGCGGGCGGTGGCCACCTTCGCGCTGGTGCCGGACCGGGACATGGCCGGCGCGCGCGGGGTGGCCATCGCGGCGCTGGAGGCGGTGCGCGGCATCGTCACCGCCGCCGCCCCGCTCGGCTGACGCCGTCGCCTGACGGGCCGCTCAGCCGGTCAGGCGCGCGGCGGTGCCGCGGTGAACGCGGCCCAGGCGTGCGGCGGGAACACCAGCACCGGGCCGGCCGGGTCCTTCGAGTCGCGGACCGCCACCGCGCCGGTCAGCGGCGCCATCTCCACGCACGCGCCCTCGTCGCCGCTGTGGCTGCTCTTGCGCCAGCGGGCCGGTGTGGGGGTCGTGTGGTTCGTGCCGTTCATCTGGTCACCTCTCGTTCAGCAGGCGGAGGAGCTGGTCCCGACTGGCCGCCGGGCTCAGCGCCACGGTCCGCAGGTGCTCCATGATCTTGGCGCAGGTTCGCAGGTCACCCGGCCGGTCGAGGACCATCTGCCCGGCGACTGTCTCCACCGAGGCGATGATCGGGTCCTCCGGGTCGGCGAACTCCAGGATGTGCAGCGATCCCCGGGTGCCCCGGTGGTAGCCGGCGGCCAGCGGGATCACCTGCACCGTGACGTTCGGCAGCTCGGCCATCTTCAGCAGGTGCTGGAGCTGGCCGGACATGACCGAGCGGTCACCGACCGGGCGCAGCAGCGCGCCCTCGTCGATGATGGCGTCGAGGATCGGCGGCTCGGCGCCGGAGAGCCGCTGCTGGCGGTCCAGCCGTAGCTGGACCCGCTGCTCCACCTGCTCGTCGGTGAGCGTGTGCGGCCCGCCGCGCATCACCCCGCGGATGTAGTCGGCGGTCTGGAGCAGACCGGGCACCACCGACGGTTCGAAGTTCGCGATGCCGGTGGCCTCGGCCTCCAGCGCGATGAAGTCGATGGTGCGCTGGTCCAGCAGGTACGAATAGGACACCCACCAGCCCGGCTTGCGGGCGTCCTTCGCCAGCTGCACCGCCGCCGCGATGTCGGCCGGGTCCACGCCGTAGCTGGTGAGCAGCGCGCGCACGGTGGCGGGACTGACGAGCGTCTGCGCGTTCTCGTAACGGGACAGCGTGCTCCGGGTGCTGTTGATCTCGTCGGCCGCGGCCTCCAGGGTGAGGCCGGCGGCCTCCCGGTGGGTCCGCAGGGCGATGCCGAGCCGTCGGGCCCGGGCGGTCTTCGGCGCCATGCATCGATAGTCGCACATCCCGTGGGAACGTGGGCATGAGAGAAAGTCGATGAGAGTTGCATTCACGCCGGTGAACCTGTCAATGTGTGACGGCGTCCTCACCGCCGGTTGTCGTGGCGACGGTGGCGGTGAGCGACCGGAGGGGATGGGGCGCGCGGTGGTCGGATTTTTCACTCCCCCACGATCCGACCGCCGCGTGCCCCTGCCGGTCCACGAGACGGGAGGGGTTCCGCGGTGACCAGGTTCCTCGTGGTCCTGACCGACGTGCGTCCACCGGACGGTGCCCGCCGTGACGAACGGACCAGCCCGGAACGCCGCCGTCAGGTGGTCGGCGCGAGCAGCCGGGAGGCCGCCGACCGGATCGCCGGCGCGTTCATGGCGCTGGGCATGGTGCGGGCCGGCCGGCAGCGGGTGAAGGTCATCGCGGTGGGCCGCCGGCCCCGGCACCCGGCCTTCTGACGCGCACCGTTCCGTTACTCCCTGTATAGGTCTCCTTGACCGTTTGCCACGCGACTCCGCGTCTCCCCGGGTAACGACCACCGCTTGCGGCAACGCACAGTAAGGTCAGTCGGGTGAGCGCCACCGGCGAGCACGGCCAGCCGCAGTCGCGAACGATGAGGTGACCATGACCACCCCAGGCAAGACCCGTGTGGCGATCGTCTTCGGCGGCCGCAGCCCCGAGCACGGCATCTCCTGCGTCAGCGCCGGCAGCGTGCTGGCCGCGCTCGACCCGGACGAGTTCGAGGTGGTCCCGGTCGGCATCACCCGGCAGGGCCAGTGGGTGCTCGCCAGCGGCGACCCGAGCGGGCTCGCCATCGCCGACCGCAAGCTGCCCGAGATCACCGCCGGCTCCGGCGCCGAGCTGGTGCTGCGCGCCGATCCCGCCGTCGGCGGCCTGATGGTGCTCGACCCGGCCCAGGGGCCGGTCGCGCTGGCCGACGTGGACGTGGTCTTCCCGGTGCTGCACGGCGCGTACGGGGAGGACGGCACGATCCAGGGCATGCTGGAGATGGCCGACATCCCCTACGTCGGCGCGAACGTCTTCGCCTCCGCCGCGGCCATGGACAAGGAGTTCACCAAGAAGCTCTGCGCCGCCGAGGGCATCCCGGTCGGCCCGTACGCGGTGCTGCGCGCCGGGATGTCGCTGAGCGACGAGGACAAGGAGCGCCTCGGGCTGCCCGTCTTCGTCAAGCCGTCCCGGGCCGGCTCCTCGTTCGGCATCACCAAGGTCGACGACTGGGCGGACCTGGACGCCGCGCTCGTCACCGCCCGCGAGATCGACAGCAAGGTGCTCGTCGAAGGCGCCGTGGTCGGCCGCGAGATCGAGTGCGGCGTGCTGGAGGGCGAGGCCGGCGGCGCGCCGGAGGCCTCCGTGCTGGCCGAGGTGCGGATGATCGGCGACCGCGACTGGTACGACTTCGAGGCCAAGTACATCTTCGCCGACGAGGTCTGCGAGTACGACGTACCCGCCGACCTGCCCGAGCCGGTGGCCCGGCAGGTGCGCGACTACGCCACCCGGGCCTTCACCGCGCTCGACTGCTCCGGGCTGGCCCGGGTCGACTTCTTCGTGACCCCGCAGATGGACGTCTACCTCAACGAGATCAACACGATGCCGGGCTTCACCCCGACGTCGATGTTCCCGCGGATGTGGTCGGCCAGCGGGCTGGAGTACCCGAAGCTGGTCAACCGGCTGATCCGTACCGCCCTGCACCGCCGCGCCGGCCGCTGACCGCCCGTAGCGCCCCGCCGGCCGCTGAGCCGGCCGGGCGTCAGGCGGAGCAGCCCGAGGGGGCCTGCTTCGCCGAGGGGACCGAGCTGACGATCGTGTCGGAGATCGAGGTCACCCACTGCAACGGCGGCTCGTACGACTTCGGCACCCGCACCCGGATCGGGGTCTCCCGGTCGACCGTGGTCAGCACAGTGGCGTCGGCCTCCTGCGCCGCGTGCCAGCAGACCTGGTTGACCTTCCACACCTCGTCGGTGGGCGGGAACTGCGCCGGGCTGCCGCCGCAGGCCACCGTCAGCGCCGGGTCGCCGTACGCGGCGTTCTGCTCCGGGCCCGCGGTGACCGGGCGCTGCGTCAGGTCACGCACGCTGTCCGGGAGCTGCGACATCAGGGCCCGGCACAGGACGGTCGGGCGCTCGGCCAGCGCCGGGGCGGGCATCTCGACCGGCGCGCTCGACTGGGCCCGAGGGCTCGCCGACGCGCTCGGCCCGGCGTCCGGCGACTCCGGGGCCAGCTTGGCGAACGTGAACCCGGCGACCGCCACGGTCACCGGCACCGCGACGAGCGTCGCCCAGAGCGCGGCACGGCGGGTGGCGCCGTCCCGGCGGGGGGAGGTGTCCTTCTCGTCCACTTACAGCCGCACCACCGAACACGTGAGGGTGCGGGTGATGCCGGGCACCATCTGCACCTTGCTGACGATGAGTTTGCCGAGCTCGTCGACGGTGTTCGCCTCGGTGAGCACGACCACGTCGTACGGCCCGGTGACGGCGTCGACCCGTACCACGCCGGCCAGGTCCGCGATCAGACCGGCCACGTCACGCGCCCGGCCGACCTCGGTCTGGATGAGGATGTACGCCTGTACCACGACTCGACCTCCGTCCGTCGCCTCCGGGCGACCCGAAGGGTGAAACTACCGTACTGAGCGGCCGTGATCCCTATCGGTTGCCGGTCGGACGCGGTGAGCGAGCACACGCCGGTACGGACAGGGGTGGGACGTGCGGAACGACGCAGCGGAGCGAGGGGACGGAATGACGGTCACTGATGTCGGCGAGTTCGGCCTGATCGACCGGGTGACCGCCCGGCTGGCGCAGGGACAGAGCTGCCTGCTCGGCCCCGGCGACGACGGCGCGGTGGTGGCCGCACCGGACCGGCGGGTGGTCGCCTCGACCGACGTGCTGGTGGAGGGGCGGCACTTCCGCCGCGACTGGTCGTCGGCGCGGGACGTGGGACACCGGGCGGCGGCGGCCAACCTCGCCGACATCGCCGCCATGGGCGCCACCCCGACCGCACTGCTGGTCGCGCTCTGCATGCCGGCCGAACTGGACCCGGCCTGGGCCGAGGAACTGGCCGACGGGCTCGGCGCGGAGGCGGCGCTGGTCGGCGCGAGCGTGGTCGGCGGGGACATGTCCGGCAGCCCGACGCTCACCGTCGCGGTGACGGCGCTCGGCGACCTGGCCGGCCGCGACCCGGTGGTGCGCTCCGGCGCCCGCCCCGGCGACGTGGTGGCGCTGGCCGGGCGCACCGGCTGGTCGGCGGCCGGCTACACCGTGCTGTCCCGGGGTTTCCGCACGCCCCGGCTGCTGGTCGAGGCGTTCCGCCGCCCCGAGGTGCCGTACGCCGCCGGACCCGCTGCCGCCGCGGCAGGGGCCACCGCCATGATCGACGTGTCGGACGGGCTGCTGGCCGACCTCGGGCACGTGGCGACCGCCAGCGGCGTGGCGATCGACGTGAGCCGCGACGCGTTCGAGGTGCCCCGGCAGATGCGGGACGCGGCGCAGGCGCTCGGCGTCGACCCGTACACCTGGATCCTGGCCGGCGGCGAGGACCACGCGCTGGCGGCGACGTTCCCGGCGGACGCCGCGCTGCCCGAGGGCTGGCGGCCGGTCGGGCGGGTGGCGGCCGGCACCGGGGTCACCGTCGACGGTGCCGCCTACAGCGGCCCGCGCGGCTGGGACCACTTCCGCCGGACGGCGGAATAGCCGGCACAGCCGCCGGACGGCGGAATAACCGGCACAGCCGCCGGACGGGGAGACCAGCGGGCCCGGAGTGATCTGCGTCCGACCCGGGCCGCCGGGCCGGGCCGGGGCCGGCGGCGGTCGTAACCTGGCACGGTGAGCGAGATCGAGATCCGGGAGCGGCGCTTCGACGCGCCCGAGTCGCAGACGCTGATCCGGGCGGCGCTGGCCGACCTCGGCGCCCGGTACGGCGGCAGCGGCGACGAGACCCCTGTCGACGCGGCCGAGTTCACCCCGCCGGACGGCGCGTTCCTCGTCGCCTACCTGGACGGGCGGCCGGTGGGCTGCGGCGGCTGGCGCAGCCACGGCGAGGACGGCGACACGGCCGAGCTGAAGCGGATGTACACCGACCCGGCGGCCCGGGGCCGGGGCGTGGCCCGCGCGGTGCTCGGCGCGGTCGAGCGGTCCGCCCGCGACCACGGCCGCAAGCGGATCGTGCTGGAGTGCGGCGACAAGCAGCCCGAGGCGATCGCCATGTACACCTCGGCCGGCTACGAGCGGATCCCGAACTTCGGCTTCTACAAGGACGCCCCGGGCTGCCTGTCGTACGGCCGCACGCTCTAGCCGACCGAGATGCGGATCTCGCTCGCGGCGCGGCGGGCGGCGTTCGCGGCCTCGTCCGGGGTGGCGCCCCAGGCCATCAGGTGCCCGCTGCGGTGCGCCGAGGAGAGCAGCTCCGGCACTGTCTGACCGACCTTCGTCTCCACCTGCACGTCGAGCACGCCCGGCACGCGCAGCGCGTCGCGCCTGCCGTCCACGGCGGTGACCCGGCCGGGCGGCGCGATCAGGAACTCGATCGCCGCGGCGCCGGTCGCCCGCGCCGGCAGCGCCGGCCGTTCGCCGCGCAGGATCCGCAGGTACGCCTCGATGACGTCCCGCTCGTAGGCGATCGAGATGAGCGCGGTGATCATGTCGCCGGGCATCCGGGCCGCACACTCCACGAGCGTCGGCACGCCGTCGGCGAGGATCCATTCGCTGTGCAGCATGCCGCTGCGGAAGCCGGCCGCCTCGGCGAGACGTACCGCTGCGGCGCGCAGCGCGTCGTGCGCGTCGGCGGGCAGCGCGGACGGCACGGTGTGGCCGGTCTCCACCGGGTAGCGGCCGCCGGCGATCCGCTTGTCGGTGACGTTGGCGAAGACCACGTCGCCCTCGGCCACGAGCAGCTCCACGCTGTGCTCGGTGCCGACGAGCAGTTCCTCGACCAGCACACCGGTGGGCAGGCCGCGCTCGGTGGCCTCGGCCGGGTCGGGCGGGGCGGCGCTGGCCGCCCAGCGGGCCGGCACCTCGGCCGGGTCGGTGATCAGCTGCACGCCCAGGCTGCCCGAGCGGCGGGTGGGCTTGAGCACGCACCGGCCGCCGTGCGCCTGCGCGAACTCCACCGCCCGCGCCGGGTCGTCGACCAGCTCGTACGCCGGGTTCGCGAGCCCGATCCGGTCGGCGAGCAGCCGCATCCGGTGCTTGTCGGAGAAGACGTCCGCGGCCTCCACTCCGGCGCCCGGCAGGCCGAGCCGCTCGGCGAGCCGGGCGGCGGCGCCGACCGCGTACTCCAGGCCGGGCAGGACCAGCCGGGCGTCGGCGAGGCCGGGCTCGCGGGCGAGCAGGTCGTCGGGGTCGAAGCCGGTCTGGTACTCGGCCGCGACGAGGCGCCCGATCATCGGCAGCCGCTCGGCGAACCGGGCCAGGTCGCGGCGGGCGATCACGTCCGGCTCCTCGACCAGCACCACGCTGCCGGGCGGCAGTTCCTGGTCGAACCAGCTCAGCGAGCCGAACGACGCGCCCACCACCACCAGTTGCTCGCGGCCCAGATCGAGGTCCACCGGTCATCCTCCCCACGGCTCGCGCCGGAACCGGACGGCCGGCGCAGCAGCACCCTAACCGGCTCGTACCAGCGGGTCGCCGTACGGTCGGTCAGGGGTGCGGGGGCGGTCGGTGGATACCGGGCGACGGATCGCCGGGACACGACAGAAGCCGGCGGACCCCGAAGGGATCCGCCGGCGACCGACGATGTTCCGGTGGCGCTACCGCGTCAGGCGCGGGTGACCTTGCCGGCCTTGATGCACGAGGTGCAGACCTGCAACTTCTTGGTGGTGCCACCACCGGCCGGGGTACGCACCGACTGGATGTTCGGGTTCCAGCGGCGGTTGGTCCGCCGGTGCGAGTGGGACACGTTGTGGCCGAAGCCCGGCCCCTTGCCACAGACGTCGCACACGCTAGCCACGGGATACTCCTGGGATTGAAACGTTCATGAGGTCGCCGCCAGGCGCTGCCCGGGCAACCTGGTCAGGTTACCCGATGACAGTCGGTACGCCCAACCGGCCCTTTCGCGAGCCCACCCAGCGTACCGGCGTCCGGGCCGGGCCGTCGGCCGGGGCGGACACGCGGCGGACGACCCCGGCGCGTGTCGGTGTGCGCCAGTAGGCTTCCCGACGTGCTGGAGACCCTCGACGCCGCAGCGGTACGCCGCTGGTGCGCGAGCGGGCTGACCGCCCTCCGGGCCCACCAGGGCGAGATCGACGACTTGAACGTCTACCCGGTGCCCGACGGCGACACCGGCACCAACCTGGTGCTCACGTTCACCTCGGCCCAGCAGGCCCTGGCCATGGATCTCGGCACCCTTCCCGACGACGGGCACACCCCGCACGGGCACGCCTTGCGGCTGATGGCCCGGGGCGCGCTGCTCGGGGCGCGCGGCAACTCCGGCGTGATCCTCTCGCAGATCCTGCGCGGCCTCGCCGACACGCTCGCCGCCGTGCCCGCGGTGCGCGGGCGGCAGCTCGCCGACGCGCTGGCCGACGCCACCACCGCCGCCTACGCCGCTGTCGCCCGGCCGGTCGAGGGCACGCTGCTGAGCGTGGTCGCCGCCGCGGCCCACGCGGCCCGCCGGGCGGACAGCGACGACCTGCGCGCCGTGGCCCGGGCCGCCGCCGAGGCGGCGGCGCACGCGCTGGCGCGTACCCCCGAGCAGTTGCCGGAGCTGGCCCGCGCGGGCGTGGTCGACGCCGGCGGGCGCGGCCTGTGCCTGCTGCTGGACGCGCTCGTCGAGGTGATCACGGGGGAGAGCCCGGGGCAGCCGGCGTCCGCGCCGCCCGCCCGCCGCGCGCCGGTCACTGCCGTGCGGGAGAGCGGCTCCGACGCGTACGCCTACGAGGTGCAGTACCTGCTCGACGCGACCGACGAGGCGGTGAACCGGCTGCGCGCCGAGCTGGACGCGCTCGGCGACTCCGTGGCGATCGTCGGCGACGGCGCCGGTACCTGGAACGTGCACGTGCACGTCAACGACATCGGGGCGGCGGTCGAGGCGGGCGTGGTCGCCGGCCGCCCGCACCGGATCGGCGTGACCCGCTTCGCCGACCAGACCGCCCCGGCACCGGGGCCGCAGGTGGCGCTGCCCGACGGGCGGGCCGCCGTGGTGGTGGCCACCGGCGCGGGCATCGCGGAGCTGTTCGCCGCCGAGGGCGCCGTGGTGGTGCCCGCCAACCCGTCCACCGGTGAGCTGCTCGACGCGATCCGGGCCACCGGCGCCGCCCGGGTGGTGGTGCTGCCGAACGACCCGAACACCCAGTCGGTGGCGAGCGCGGCGGCCAAGGAGGCGCACGGCCTCGGCATCAAGGTGAGCGTGGTGCCGACCCGCTCGCCGGTGCAGGCGCTCGCGGCGCTCGCCGTACGTGATCCGAAGCGGCGGTTCGAGGACGACGTGATCGCGATGGCCGAGGCGGCCGGCGCCTGCCGGTACGCCGAGGTCTGCCACGCCGCCCGGGAGGCGCTCACCGTCGCCGGCCCGGCCCGCCCGGGTGACGTGCTGGCCCTGGTCGAGGGCGAGGTGCACCTGATCGGGCAGGATCTGGTCGACACCTGCACCGCAGTGGTGGACCGGATGCTCGGCGGTGGCGGCGAGCTGGTCACGCTGCTCTGCGGCGCCGACGCGCCGGCCGGGCTGGCCGACCGGGTCCGCGCGCACGTCGAGGGGGCCTGGCCGTTCGTCGAGGTGCAGGCGTACGAGGGCGGGCAGCCGCACTATCCGCTCCTGGTGGGGGTCGAATGACTGGTGAAGCGGCCACTGTGGACACGCCGCTGAAGAAGCTGGTCGGCGAGCGCACCGCGAAGGCGCTGGCCGGGCATCTCGACCTGCACACCGCGGGCGACCTGATCTACCACTTCCCGCGCCGGTACGACGAGCGCGGCGAGCACACCGACATCCGCTCGCTCGACGTGGGGGAGCAGGTCACGGTGCTCGCCCAGGTGCAGCGCACAGCGGTGCGCCCGATGCGCCAGCGGCGCGGCAACCTGCTGGAGGTCACCGTCGGCGACGGCTCCGGCGGCGTGCTCACCTGCACGTTCTTCGGCAACCAGGCGTGGCGGGAGCGGGAGCTGCGGCCCGGCCGGTGGGGGCTGTTCGCCGGCAAGGTGACCGAGTTCCGGGGCAAGCGGCAGCTCAACGGCCCGGAGTACGTCCTGCTCGGCGAGGGCGGCGAGGGCGAGGCGGCCGCAAACGAGGAGGTCGAGGAGTTCGCCGGGGCGCTGATCCCGGTCTACCCGGCCGCGGCGGCGGTCCCGACCTGGGTGATCGCCCGCTGCGTCCGCGTCGTGCTCGACACGTTCACCCCGCCGGAGGACCCGCTGCCGGCCACCGTGCGGGCCACCCGCAACCTGGCCGACATCGGCACCGCGCTGCGCGAGATCCACCGTCCGACCAGCAAGGAGGCGCTCTACCGGGCCCGCCGCCGGCTGAAGTGGGACGAGGCGTTCGCCGTGCAGCTCACGCTGGTGCAGCGCAAGCAGCGGGCGGCGGCGTCCCCGGGGCGGGCCCGGCCGGCGAAGGCGGGCGGCCTGCTCGACGCGTTCGACGCCCGGCTGCCGTACGAGCTGACCTCCGGCCAGCAGGTCGTCGGGCGGGAGATCGCCGCCGACCTGGCCCGGCCGCACCCGATGCACCGGCTGCTCCAGGGCGAGGTGGGCTCCGGCAAGACGGTGGTGGCGCTGCGCGCCATGCTCCAGGTGGTCGACGCCGGTGGGCAGGCCGCGCTGCTGGCCCCGACCGAGGTGCTCGCCGCCCAGCACCACAGGGGCATCCTCGACCTGCTCGGCCCGCTCGGCCGGGCCGGTGAGCTGGGCGCCGCCGACGACGCCACGCGGGTGGAGCTGGTCACCGGCTCGCTCGGCGCGGCGGCCCGGCGCCGGGCGCTGGCCGAGGTGGCCGAGGGACGCGCCGGCATCGTGCTCGGCACGCACGCCCTGCTCTACGAGGGCGTCGACTTCCACGACCTCGGCCTGGTGGTGGTGGACGAGCAGCACCGCTTCGGCGTGGAGCAGCGCGACGCGCTGCGCGCCAAGGCCGAGCAGCCGCCGCACGTGCTGGTGATGACCGCCACCCCGATCCCGCGCACCGTGGCCATGACCGTCTACGGCGATCTGGAGACCTCCACGCTGTCCCAGCTCCCGCAGGGCCGCTCGCCGATCGCCTCGCACGTGGTCCCGGCCGCCGAGAAACCGGCGTTCCTCGACCGGGCCTGGCGCCGGCTGCGCGAGGAGGTCACGAAGGGCCACCAGGCGTACGTGGTGTGCCCGCGTATCGGTGAGGGGCCGGTGTCGGACGAGGAGCCGCCGCGGGAGGACGACAACGGCCGCCGCCCGCCGCTGGCGGTGACCGAGGTGGCCCCGCTGCTGGCCGAGGGGCCGCTGCACGGGCTGCGGATCGGGGTGCTGCACGGGCGGCTGCCTGCGGACGAGAAGGACGCGGTGATGCGCGCGTACGCCGACGGCGAGCTGGACGTGCTGGTCGCGACCACAGTGGTCGAGGTCGGCGTGAACGTGCCGAACGCGACGGTGATGATCGTGCTGGACGCCGACCGGTTCGGCGTCTCCCAGCTGCACCAGTTGCGCGGCCGGGTGGGCCGGGGCTCGGCCGCCGGTCTCTGCCTGCTGGTCACCGAGGCGGCCGAGGGTTCGTCCGCGCGGGAGCGGCTGGACGCGGTCGCCTCCACCACCGACGGCTTCAAGCTCGCCGAACTCGATCTGGAGCAGCGCCGGGAGGGCGACGTGCTGGGCGCGACCCAGTCCGGCCGGCGTTCGCACCTGCGGCTGCTGTCGCTGCTGCGCGACACCGAGCTGATTCGCGACGCGCGGGCCGAGGCGATCGAACTGGTCGAGGACGACCCGGATCTTTCCCGGCATCCGGCGCTGGCGGCGTCGGTCGCCGCGCTCGTCGACGAGGAGCGCGCCGAATACCTGGAGAAGGGCTGACGCGCGGGCTCGCACGGCGCCCCGGTGCGGCCTCGCGGGACTGCGGCACGGGCGTCGCGTGCCTAGGCTCGCGCAGATGTCGACACCATCACTCGAACACGGCGTGCTCCTTCTGACCCGCGGCGACGAACTCGCTGTGGACCGGGTCGCCGGAGTCGCCGACGAGGCGTCCGGCCGGCTGTGCACGGCGGCGACGCGGTTCCAGATCGCGTCGATCAGCAAGCAGATGGCCGCAGTGGCGGTGCTGCTGCTCGCCGAGCGGGGGGCGCTGAGCCTGTCCGATCCGGTGGTACGCCGGCTGCCCGGCACGCCGCCGCCGGAGTGGTCCGGCATCACACTGCACCACCTGCTCACCCACACGTCGGGCTGGGCCACTGGGAGGACTACCCGGCGATCGACCTGCACGGGCCGGCCGAGCCGGACGAGCTGCTCGACCGGTTCGCGGCGCTGCCGCCGCTGTTCCGGCCCGGCGCGGGGTGGCACTACAGCAGCCCCGGCTACGTGCTGCTGGCCCGGACCGTCGAGCGCGTGGCCGACCGGCCGTACGCCGAGTTCCTCGCCGACGAGGTCTTCGCGCCGCTGGGCATGACCGGTAGCTTCGCCGGCGCGGGCGACGGACGGCCGGACGTGGCGGTCGGACACGTGGGCGGCCGTCCGGTGCCGTCGTGGGACCTGGCGACCGTCAGCATGGGCGCGGGTGACGTCTGGTGCACCGGCGCGGACCTGCTCACCTGGCTGGACGTACCGCGCCGGGGCCGGCTGCTCGCCCCGGACTCGGTGGCGGCGATGACCGCACCGCACGCGGCCACCGGACGGCCCGACGAGGCGTACGGCTACGGCTTCTTCGTCGGCCCGCTGGCCGGCCGGCGGGCGCTGCACCATTCGGGGGACAACGGCGGCTACAAGGCGTTCGCCGCCTGGCTGCCCGAATCCGACCAGCGGCTCGTCCTGCTGACCAACCGGGCCGAGGTCGATCCGAGAACGATCACGTCGGCGCTCGACACCCCCGAGGCGCGGTGATCCACGCGAGGTCCGGCCGGGCGGGTGGCCGACGCGTCACCGGGCCGGGCGTCGCGTAGCGTCGGGGCATGCGCAGGGAGCGACGGTGACCCGGATCGTGGCCGGCACGCTCGGCGGCCGGCGGATCGCCGCGCCACCAGGCGCCGGCACCCGTCCCACCTCCGACCGGGTCCGTGAGGCGCTGTTCAGCGCCGTGCACTCCCACGTCGACCTGGACGGGGCGCGCTTCGCCGACCTGTACGCCGGTTCCGGCGCGGTCGGTCTGGAGGCGCTGTCCCGGGGCGCGGCCCACGTCCTGCTCGTCGAGTCCGACGCGCGGGCCGCCCGGGTGATCCGGGAGAACATCGCCGCGCTCCGGGCCGCGCCGGCCGCGCGCCTGGTCACCGGCAAGGTCGCCACCGTGCTGGCGGCCGGACCCACCGACGGGCCGTACGACGTGGTCTTCGCCGATCCGCCGTACGCGGTGCCGGACGCCGAGATCACCGCGATGCTGGCGGCGCTGGTCGACGGCGCCTGGCTCGCCCCGGACGCCCTGGTGGTCGTCGAGCGGTCCAGCCGTACCGGACCGGTCACGTGGGTGGAAGGTGTCACTCCGGAGCGCAGCAGACGTTACGGCGAGACCACTCTTTGGTACGGTCGCCGATCATGAGACGTGCGGTCTGCCCGGGCTCGTTCGACCCGGTCACCAACGGACACCTCGACATCATCGGCCGGGCCAGCCGGTTGTTCGACGAGGTGATCGTCGGAGTGCTGGTCAACCAGTCGAAGCAGGGCCTGTTCACCGTCGAGGAGCGGATCGCCATGCTCCGCGAGGTGACCGCCTCGTACGACAACGTCCGGGTGGAGTCGTTCCGCGGCCTGCTCGTCGACTTCTGCCGCGCCCAGCAGGCGAGTGTGCTGATCAAGGGCCTGCGTGCGGTGAGCGACTTCGACTACGAGCTGCAGATGGCGCAGATGAACATCGGCCTGGCCGGCGTGGAGACGCTCTTCATGCCGACCAACCCGCTCTACTCGTTCATCTCGTCCAGCCTGATCAAGGACGTGGCGAAGTGGGGCGGCGACATCTCCGCCCACGTCCCCGACCTGGTCCGAGCCCAGCTCGCCACCCGCCTCCGCCCCTGACCCCCGCCCGCCCTCGCCCCACCCCCGCGATCTTGCACTTTCGGCCCGGACATTCCTCCCGCAAGGGACGAGTGCCGGGCCGCAAGTGCAAGATCGCCGAGTGGAGGGTGGGGGAGGGCGACGCGCCGGGTGGGGCGGGTGGGGTGCTTGTGGCCCGGGCGCGACATGATGTCAGCAGCGCCGAGACGGGGCGTAGGCCGCATGATGGAGGGCGGCCGACGAAGACAGGAGTGAGGTACCGGTGGACCCGCTCGATCGCATCGACGAACTCATCGCCATGGTGGAGCAGGCCCGCTCCGTCCCGATGTCGCGCAACAACTGCATGGTCGACCGGGGCGAGATGATCGCCACGCTCGACGAGCTGCGCGCGGAGCTTCCCGCGGACCTGCGCCGGGCCGCCGCGCTGCTGGAGGAGCGGGACAAGATCATGGAGGCCGGCAAGCGCGAGGCCGACCGGATCATCAGCGAGGGTGAGGCGGAACACGCCCGGCTGGTCTCGGTCAACGAGATCACCGTCTCGGCCGAGCACGAGGGTGCCCGGATCATCGCCGAGGCGCGGGCCGAGGCGCAGCGCCTCCGCGAGGAGGTGGACGACTACGTCGACACCGCGCTGGCGAACTTCGAGCAGTTCCTCACCCGGGCGCTGGCCTCGATAGAGCGCGGCCGGGACAAGATGCACGCGCTGCGCGAGATCGGCACCTTCGCCGGGGACGAGCCGGACCGCCCGCTACCCTTCTGAGCGGCGCGCAGGCCGGTCGCCGACAGCCGGCTGCCGTCGAGCCGGAGGTGAGCCCCGGTTCGACGGTCCGCCCACCTGGCAGGTAACCTTCTTTGTCGGCCTCTCAACGGCCGGAGTCTGACTATGCCCAAACACTCGCCAAGCACACTCGACCCCAGGTCGCCGCTGGTTCTCGACACGAGAGAACTGCCGCGCCGACCTGGCGCGTTGCGTACGCACAAGCGGGTCGTGCCGGCACCGGCGGACCTCGGCGTGGAGTTGATCAGTGTGCCGGAGGGCGCGGACCTCGACCTCGACCTGAGGTTGGAGTCGGTGTCCGAGGGCGTGCTCGTCTCCGGGACCGTCACCGGTCCCGTCAAGGGCGAGTGCGGCCGCTGCCTGCGCGAGATCGACGACTCGTTGGCCGTGACGATCCAGGAGCTGTACGCGTACGAGAACAGCGCCACGGACGACACGACCGACACCGACGAGGTGGGCCGGATGCAGGGCGATCTGATCGACCTGGAGCCGGCGTTGCGGGACGCGGTGGTGCTGGCGCTGCCGACCAACCCGCTCTGCCGGGAGGACTGCCCAGGGCTGTGCCCCGAGTGTGGGGTGCACTGGGACGATCTGCCGGCCGACCACAGCCATCAGCAGGTCGACCCGCGTTGGGCGAGCCTGACGCAACTGACCCGTACAGAGGAGTAAGAACCGTGGCCGTCCCCAAGCGCAAGATGTCGCGCAGCAACACCCGCGCCCGCCGGGCGAACTGGAAGGCCTCGGCGGTGGCGACCGTGGCCTGCCCGCAGTGCAAGTCGGCCAAGCTGCCGCACACCGCCTGCTCCGTCTGCGGCACCTACAACGGCCGTCAGGTCCTCGAGGTCTGACCCGGCCGCCGAGTGACGTCCCCGACCACCGGTCGGGTGACGCGCGCACCAAGGCTCTCGCCCGGTGCCCCGGCTCCCGCCACCGCCGACCGGCTCACGGCCGGCGGACCGTCGGAGCCGGGCACCGCGCGGATCGCCGTCGACCTCCTCGGCGGGGACGATGCTCCCGCCGTCGTGGTTGACGGCGCTCTGCGAGCGGTACGCACGGATCCCGCCCTGCACCTGATGCTCGTCGGCCCGATCGAGGTGGCCGACGAGCTGATCGGTGCGCTCGACCCGGCTCAGCGCGCACGGGTCACGGTCCGCCCGGTGCGGACCGCCGTCGGCATGGCCGACCATCCCACCGCCGCCCGCGGCGAGAGCACGGTACGCACCGCCGTGCAGGCGGTCCGCGACGGGCTCGCCGACGCGGTCGTCTCCGCCGGCTCGACCGGTGCCACAGTCACCGCCGCCGCGCTCGGCCTCGGCCGCTGGACCGGGATCCGCCGCCCGGCGCTCGCCGCCACGCTGCCCGCCGTCGAAGGGCCGGTGGTGCTGCTCGACGTCGGCGGCACGCTCGAACCCGGCCCGGCCACGCTGGCCCGGCACGCCCTCCTCGGCGCCGCCTACGCGTCGGTGGCCCACGCCGTCACCGCACCCCGCGTCGGGCTGCTCTCCGTCGGCCTGGAGACCGGCAAGGGCGACCGGCTGCGCCGCGTAGCCGCGCCCGCGCTGGCCGCCGCGCCGCTGCCCTGCGACGGCCGCTACGTCGGCCTGGTCGAGGGGTACGACATCTCGCTCGGCACCCGCGCCGACGTCGTGGTGACCGACGGTTTCACCGGAAACGTCCTGCTGAAGGCCATCGAGGGCGCGTACGCCATGGCCGGCGGCCCACCGTCACGCGGTGGCGCCCCACGTGCCGCCGCGCTGCTCGGGGTGGGCGGCACCGTGGTGGTGTGCCACGGCGCGGCCGGCTCCGAGGACGTCGCCTCCGGTATCGCGCTCGCGGCCCACCTGTGGCGCCGCGACGCCGCCGGAACGGTCCGCGCCCTGCTCGCCGACATCCCGCACGATCTCGCACCTGACCGACACGACACCGAGGTAGCACCATGACCAACGACAAGCGGCGGCGTGCTCCCGTCGGCCACCTGGAGGCGGCCTTCGGGGTGTCGCTCGACCCGGAACTGCTGGAGCGCGCGCTGACCCACCGCTCGTACGCGTACGAGAACGGCGGCCTGCCCACGAACGAGCGGCTGGAGTTCCTGGGCGACTCGGTCCTCGGCGTGGTGATCACCACAGCGCTGTTCCACAACCACCCCGACCTGCCCGAGGGGCAGCTGGCGAAGCTGCGCGCCAGCGTGGTCAACATGCGGGCGCTCGCCGACGTGGCGCGTGGTCTCGGCCCGGACGGGCTGGGCGCGTACCTGCTGCTCGGCAAGGGCGAGGAGGCCACCGGCGGACGGGACAAGGCGAGCATCCTGGCCGACACGCTGGAGGCGCTGCTGGGCGCGATCTATCTCCAGTACGGCCTGGACACCGCCGCCATCGTCATCCACCGGCTGTTCGACCCGCTGATGGCCGAGTCGGCGGGCCGGGGCGCGGCGCTGGACTGGAAGACCAGCCTCCAGGAGCTGACCGCCGCGCTCGGGCTCGGCGTGCCCGAGTACCGGATCGAGGGCACCGGGCCGGATCACCTGAAGACGTTCACCGCGTGGGTGGTGGTGGCCGGCAACCGCTACGGCGGCGCGGAGGGACGCAGCAAGAAGGAGGCCGAGCAGCGCGCGGCCGAGTCGGCCTGGCGGACGCTCACCGAGCAGGCCGAGGCGGAGGCGGCGGCGCAGGCCCAGGCGGAGACGAGCCCGCAGGTCCAGGACGACGCGACGGACGTCGAGGCGGGCGCGGGCCGTGCCTGAGCTGCCCGAGGTCGAGACCGTCCGGGTGGGACTCGCCCAGTGGGTGATCGGCCGGCGGATCGCCGCCGTCGAGGTACGCCACCCCCGGGCCGTACGCCGGCACGCGCCCGGTGGCGCGCACTTCGCCGACGTGCTCGCCGGCCGGACGGTCACCGGCGTGCAGCGCCGGGGCAAGTACCTCTGGCTGCCGCTGGACAGCGGCGACGCGGTGATCGGCCACCTCGGCATGTCCGGCCAGCTGCTGCTGCAGCCGGTCGGCGCGGCCGACGAACTGCACCTGCGGGTCCGGTTCCGATTCGCCGACGACGGGCCGGAACTGCGCTTCGTCGACCAGCGCACGTTCGGCGGGCTGTCCGTGTCCGAAGGTGGGGCGGAGCTGCCCGCCGAGATCGCCCACATCGCCCGCGACCCGATGGACCCGGAGTTCTCCGACGAGGCGTTCGTGGCGGCGCTGCGGCGCAAGCGTACGGAGATCAAACGCGCGCTGCTCGACCAGACGCTGATCTCCGGGGTGGGCAACATCTACGCCGACGAGGCACTGTGGCGGGCGAAGCTGCACGGCACCCGCCCGGCCGACGCGCTCACCCGTCCGGCCGCGCTGCGGCTGCTCGGGCACGTGCGGGACGTGCTCGCCGAGGCGATCAAGCAGGGTGGCACCAGCTTCGACGAGCTGTACGTCAACGTCAACGGCGAGAGCGGCTACTTCGACCGGTCGCTGAACGCGTACGGCCGGGAGGGGGAGTCCTGCCCGCGCTGCGGCGCGCCGATCCGGCGGGAGGCGTTCATGAACCGGTCCTCCTACAGCTGCCCGCGATGCCAGCCGCGGCCCCGGGGCACCCTCCGGGGATGACCCCGAGCCGGTTCGGGGTTGCGCCCGTGTGCTTCGCCCGACGGTCCCCGGAGACGCGCCGGAGCGTACCCGGAGATGCCCTTTTCCGCCCGGTCCGCGCGGCCGGTTCCGGCCGCGCGGACCTCGTCCGCCGGATCGGGGACGAGCGGGGGCCGTTCCCCGATGTCGGGGCCCCGCCTGCTGCCTAGCGTCATCTGGGGTCGGCACAGGGCCGGCATCAGGAGGGTGGAACCCGGGACATGGGCAGGCGACCGGTGACCGTGCGGCTGGCACGGTGGAGTGCGGAGCATCCGTGGCGCGCGATCGCGTTGTGGGTGGTCTTCGTGGCGGTGTGTTTCGTGGGCGGCAGCGCCGCCGGGCTGAACGAGGCGACCGACGAGGATCAGGCGATCGGCGAGTTCGGACAGGCACAGCTGATCGTCGACAGTGGCGGGTTCGACCGGCCGGCGACCGAGAACGTGCTGATCACCGCCCGCTCGGGCTCGCTCGACCAGGCCGCGGCGAAGGCCGCCGCGCAGGACGCGGCGGACCGGCTGCGGCAGGTCGACGGCGTGGCCTCGATCGGTACGCCGATGCCGTCGCGCGACGGCAGCGCGCTGCTGGTGCCGATCACCATGTCGGGCGACCCGGGCACCGCCGGTGACCGGGTGCAGCCGCTGCGGGACACCACCACGAAGGTGCAGGACGCGCACCCGCAGCTACGGGTGGAGCAGGTCGGCGGCCCGTCGATCGACAAGGCGCTCGACGACACGCTCGGCAAGGACTTCAAGCGCGCCGAGCTGCTCAGCCTGCCGGTGACGCTGGCCATCCTGATCATCGCGTTCGGCGCGCTGATCGCCGCCGGAGTGCCGGTGCTGCTGGCGCTCTCCTCGGTGGCCGCCGCGATGGGCCTCTCCACACTCGCCTCGCACCTGGTGCCGGCCACCGACACCACCGCCAGCGTCATCCTGCTGATCGGCATGGCGGTCGGCGTGGACTACTCGCTGTTCTACGTGCGGCGGGAACGGGAGGAACGGGCCAAGGGCCGATCCGGACTGGACGCGGTGGAGATCGCGGCGGAGACCTCCGGGCACGCCGTGGTGGTCTCCGGCACCGCTGTGATCATCTCGATGGGCGGTCTGCTGCTCGCCCAGGACGCGATCTTCTCGTCGCTGGCGGTCGGCTCGATCCTGGTGGTCGCGGTCGCCGTGATCGGCTCGCTCACAGTGCTGCCGGCGCTGCTGGCGAAGCTGGGCCGCTGGGTGGACCGGCCGCGGGTGCCGCTGCTGTGGCGCCTCACCGCCCCGCGCGACGGGCAGCCGGCCCGGCCCCGGTTCTGGCCGGCGGTGCTCAAGCCGGCGCTGCGCGCGCCGGTGGCCACGCTGCTGATCTCGGTCGCGCTGCTGCTCGCGCTCGCCGCGCCCGCGCTCGGCATGAAGCTGAAGTTCCCCGGCCCGGAGGACGTGCCGCGCACCACGGCGGCCATGCAGGCGTACGACCGGCTCACCGCGGCCTTCCCGAGCAACGGCACCAGCCACACGGTCGCCGTGCGGGCACCCGCCGAGCAGGCCGACCGGGTGCGGGCCGCGCTCACCGACCTGGCCGGCCGTACCGCCGCCGACCCGCTCTTCGCGCCGGCCGAGGGGGACGGCCCGGAGATCCAGGTGTCGGCGGACCGGCGGGTGTCGGTGCTGGAGGTGGCCACGACGCACGCCAGCCGCTCCGACGAGGCGTCCCGGTCGCTGCACGAGCTGCGCGAGGACCTGGTCCCGGCCACGCTCGGCGGCATCCCGGGCGTGGAGTACGCGGTCGGCGGCGGCGTGGCCGCCAGCGAGGACTACGCCGCCCACATCTGGGCGAAGCTGCCGATCGTCGCGGCGTTCGTGCTGGCGCTGACGTTCCTGGTGATGGCGTGGACGTTCCGGTCGATGGTGGTGGCGCTGACCTCGATCGTGCTGAACCTGCTCTCCGCCGGCGCCGCGTACGGGCTGCTGGTGCTGGTCTTCCAGAGCACCTGGGCGGAGGGGCTGCTCGGCTTCACCTCGATGGACGCGATCGTCACCTGGCTGCCGCTGTTCCTGTTCGTGGTGCTGTTCGGACTGTCGATGGACTACCACGTCTTCGTGGTCAGCCGGATCCGCGAGGCGGTCGACCGGGGGATGCCGACCCGGGAGGCGGTGGCGCACGGGATCACCTCGTCGGCCGGGGTGGTGACCAGTGCGGCGGTGGTGATGGTGGCGGTGTTCTCCATCTTCGCCACGCTCAGCATGATCGACTTCAAGCAGCTCGGCATCGGCCTGGCGGCGGCGATCCTGCTGGACGCCACGATCATCCGCGCGGTCGTGCTGCCCTCGGTGATGACGCTGCTGGGTGACGCGAACTGGTGGGCGCCGAGGTTCATGCGCCGCCGTACGCCCACCCCGGCGGTCGAGCCGCCGCCCGCCCCGGCGCCGGAGCTGGTCGGCGCCCGCTGACCCCGAGCGGACCCGCCCCGGCGCCCAACCGGAAGTGCCGAACAGCTTGACATCAGTTCCGGCTCGTGCCGGCCGCTGAGAAGGCATTCGTGTTCGCGCGGTATACCTGAGAGTCATAAGTATGACTCTCAGGTATACCGCCTTCCGTGCATCTGTTCGCCGCTGAGGGTGACGGAGAGTGTTGGCAGCTTTCGTACCGGATGATCGTCATCGGCGCCCCGCTCCCCGGCGAGCGGGGCGCCGGGGTTGTCACGGCAGGACGCACGGCTCCCGCCAGGCGTCCAGCTGGCGGTCCTTGCGGATCGAGGCGAAGCCGTAGCCGACCGAGGTGACGCAGAAGTCCGCCGGCTCGCCGGTGTACTCGACGTGGAAGACCGGCTTGCCGGCGTCGACGAACGGCAGCAGCTTCGCGCACTCGCGGCGGCGTACGCACTCCTGGTTGACCGCGAAGTCGAAGTCGGGGGCCAGCGCGGCCACCTGCGGCACGTCGTCGACCAGGCCGGGGGAGAGGTCCAGCTTGCGGGCCAACCCGGCCAGCCGGCGGTTGAACAGCAGCTGGTCGTCGAAGTCCAGCGGGAAGCCGGAGCGGTGCCGGTAGCCGTCCGTGTCGGCGAGCGCCACCGCGCCGAAGCCCTTGCCCCGGCACAGCCGGAACCGGTCGGCCAGCACCGGAGCGAGCGCGTCCCAGCCCCGTACGTCCAGGAAACGGCTCCCCGGCCGCCCCGGCACCGCCGCGCCGCGTACGGCGGCGGGGAAGCGGGTGGCGTCCGGGTCGTCGGCGGCGTACGTGCCGACCCGGACGTGGCAGACCAGCCGGCGGCTCTGCTCGCGCAGCTCGGCGGTCTCGGCCGAGGTGGTCGCCACCGGATCGAGGAGGAAGACGTCGGCGTCGGCTGTGACGTCCACCGGGGTGGTGAGCTGCCACTGCCACCGCCAGCGGTCGGCCTGCGCGGCCGGCCAGGGCGTGGGCGCGCCGGGCGGCGTGATCGGCCGGCGGCAGGCCGGCACCGGGGCGAGCAGCAGCGCGGTCAGCGCGAGCGCCACGCCCCGGCGCGGGCCACGTCGGCGGACGTGGGCCGGCCGGGAGCGCGGCACGGCCCACACCGGCCGGATCCGCATCGACAGCTCCCCGGACGCGGGCGGTCCGACGCCGCCCCCGACCGGTCAACGAGCGCCGGGCCGGTCACGACGCGCGGTCAGCTCGGGGTGGCGAAGACCTGCGTCCAGTACGGCCCGTTGCTGCGCGCCACGCCCACCCCGATCTGGGTGTACGAGCAGTTGAGGATGTTCTTCCGGTGGCCTTCGGAGTTCATCCAGCCCTCCATGACCGCCGCCGGGGTCTGGTAGTTCCAGGCCACGTTCTCGCCCACCATGCGGTACGCGTAGCCGGCGGCCTTGACCCGGTCCCAGGGCTGGCTGCCGTCGCTGCCCGTGTGGTCCATCTTCTTGTGGTCGGCCTGGTCCTGGCTGTGCCGCTGGGCGGCCAGGTTCAGCTTGGCGTTGACCGTGAGCGCCTTGCAGCCGGCCTTCGCCCGCTCCTGGTTCACGATCGTGACGACCTTCTGGAGTTCGGCGCTCAGCCCGGTCGTGGCGGTGGCCTTGGTGCTCGTGGAGCCGCCGCCCGACGTGCCGCTGCTCGGGGCGCTGCTGCGCTCCTGCTGCCGCGACGGGGCGGTGCTGCGGCTCGGCTTCGGGGTGGCCTTCTTCGTCGGGCTCGGCGCGACGGTGGTCGGTACGGCGGACGGGCTCGCCGACTCGGGCGCGAGCGCGTCGGCGGGCGCCTCATCGGTGCCGTCGGGTGCCTGCGGCGCGGCGGCCACCGGCGCGTCTGCGGAGGTGCGCTTCGTGCCCTGGTCGTCGCCGGGCAGCAGGACGGCGCCCACGCCGAGGCTCACCACGAGCGTCGCCGCGGCGGCGGCCCCGCCGATCACGAGTGGCCGGGACAGGCGCCGCTTCGGGCGCTGCCGGTCGTCGGCCGGGGTGTCGGTCGCCGGCTGCCAGGTCGCGGTGGGCTGTTCCCAGCCAGCGGCCGGCTGCTCGTGCCCCGGCCAGGCGGTGGGCTGGTCCTGGCCCTGCCACGCCGCGGGCTGCTCGTGGCCCCGCCACGCGGGCTCCTGGCCGTGCCACGCGTCGGTCGGCTGCTCCTCGCCGTTCCACCTGTCCCGGGCCGGCGGGTACGAGCCGGCGGGTCCGTAGGCCGGGGGTGCGCTCTCGGGGCGGAAGCCCCCGGCGGCCGGCTCGACGCCGTGACCGGCGGGCCGCTGCTGCGCTTCGTCCCCGAACAGGTACGACGACCGCGGCTCGGGCCGGTCGCTGAGCCACGCCGGACCCTCGTCGGTCGGCGGCTCGGGACGCCGGCGGGCGCCCTCCGGTTCGATCGGGTCGTTCCAGCGGTACACGCCTGTCCCCTCCACGGGTCGGTTGCGGGCCGGGGTGACGCTACGGGCGCACTCCGAGCTGCGGCAACGTGGCTAAGAAAGAGTTAAGGCGAAGCCGGCGGCAAGGATGAGTCGTTCACACATTTCCGGCGTACAGTAAAGGCGTCCGGACAGAGCGTGTCCGCGCCTTGTGGCAGCCCCCCGGCGAGTGGACCGGCCGACGTGGAGATGATCTACGGCCTTGGTCAACTTGACGAAGGAGGGGGTTTCGGCTCAATATGTAGGTGTCGCCAGTCGCGCCCAGCCATGCCCCGATGCAGTGGGAATGGCAGCCGCGAACATCATGGGCGCGCGTTGGCCGGCCTTTCCGGCAGCGCACATCAAGGAGTCAGCATGGCGAAGGCCCTCTACGGCCACGTAAGTGCAGCGCCCGACCGGCGTCTGCTCGACGAGGTCACCCGACTGCGTGCCAGGGTTCAGGCACTGGAGTTCGAGATCACGCGTCTGCGCGCCGACAACGATCGGCTTGCGGCGGCAGCGGCGGAGGCCGATGACCTCCTCCGTCTGGCCGAGCCCGCACTGACCTGATCTCCAGTTGTCGGAAAACTGAATCGCACCACACCGAAAAGCGCGCCGACACTCAAGTGCCGGCGCGCAGCCATGTGCGGACCCCTTATCGTCGCCGGCGTCGCAATTCTCGATCTTGCGGAACCGCCCGGAATTGCGCCCGGTAATTGTGATCATGCATTTCCGTTCCGCCCGCGACCGCCGGGCGGAAAGCGGACAGCCGGTCCGGCGGGTGGGTCGCGTGGCGGCGGCGCCCCGGTCCCGGGTTAGTCTGCGGGTTCACCAGGTCCGCGCAGCCGGCGACGGTACGGCGGCCACCGGACGAGGATCGAGAAGGTGCATCTCAAGAGCCTGACGGTGAAGGGCTTCAAATCCTTCGCCTCCGCCACGACGTTGAAGCTGGAGCCCGGGATCACCTGCGTGGTGGGCCCGAACGGCTCCGGCAAGTCCAACGTCGTCGACGCCATCGCCTGGGTGCTCGGCGAGCAGGGCGCCAAGGCGCTGCGCGGCGGCAAGATGGAGGACGTCATCTTCGCCGGCACCGCCGGACGGGCGCCGCTGGGCAGGGCCGAGGTCACCCTCACCATCGACAACACCGACGGCGCGCTGCCGATCGAGTACACCGAGGTCTCCATCACCCGCCGGATGTTCCGCTCCGGCGAGAGCGAGTACGAGATCAACGGCGACTCCTGCCGCCTGCTCGACATCCAGGAGCTGCTGTCCGACTCGGGCATCGGCCGCGAGATGCACATCATCGTCGGGCAGGGCCGGCTCGACGGCATGCTGCACGCCAAGCCGGAGGACCGGCGGGCGTTCATCGAGGAGGCGGCGGGCGTCCTCAAGCACCGCAAGCGCAAGGAGAAGGCGCTGCGGAAGCTCGACGCGATGCAGACCAACCTCAACCGCCTGACCGACCTCACCGCCGAGCTGCGCCGCCAGCTCAAGCCGCTGGGCCGGCAGGCCGAGGTGGCCCGCCGCGCCGCCGGCATCCAGGCCAACCTGCGCGACGCCCGGCTGCGGCTGCTCGCCGACGACCTGCACACGCTGCGGACCACACTGGACAAGGAGATCGCCGACGAGACCGCGCTGCGCGAACGGCGCGAGCTGATCGAGGCCGAGCACGGCGAGGTGCAGGGCCGCCTCGGCGAGCTGGAGGCGGCGCTGGCCGAGGACGCGCCGCTGCTCGCCGCGGCGCAGGACACCTGGTACCGCCTCTCCGCGCTCCAGGAGCGGTTCCGCTCGATCGAGCAACTGGCCCGGGAGCGGCTGCGTCACCTCAGCGCCGCCGGCGACGACGAGCGCCCCGGGCGCGACCCCGAGCAGCTGGAGGCGGAGTCGCGGCGGGTCCGCGAGCAGGAGGAGGAACTGCGCGCGGCGCTCACCGAGGACCAGATCCGGCTGGCCGAGGCGGTCGAGCACCGCCAGGAGCTGGAACGGCAGCTCGCCGCCGCCGAACGGGAACTGGTCGCCGCGGCCAAGGCGATCGCCGACCGGCGGGAGGGGCTGGCCCGCCTGACCGGCCAGGTCAACTCCGCCCGGGCGCGGACCACGAGCGCCGGCGAGGAGATCGAACGGCTCGCCGCCGCGCACACCGACGCGATGGGCCGCGCCGAGAAGGCGCAGGCCGACCTGGACGCGGTCGCCGAGCAGTCGACCGAGGCGGACCGGGACAACGCCGACCTGGACGCCCGGCACGACGAGGCGGTGGCCGTCCACGAGCGTGCCCAGGCGGCGGTGCGCAGCCTGGCCGACGGTGAGCGCGCCGCCGAGAAGGACGCCGCCACCTGGAAGGCCCGCGAGGAGGCGCTCGCCATGGGGCTGCGCCGCAAGGACGGCGCCGGGGAACTGCTGGCCCGCGCCGACCAGGTGCCGGGGCTGCTCGGCAGCCTCGCCGGGCTGCTCACCGTCGCCCCCGGTGACGAGGCAGCGCTCGCCGCCGCGCTGGGCGGCCTGGCCGACGCGGTGGCGGTCAGCGGTGTGGACGAAGCGGTCGAGGCGATGCGGCTGCTCAAGATCTCCGACGCCGGCCGGGCCGGGCTGCTGGTCGGCAGCCCCGCCGGGCCGGGCATGGACGGGCCCGCCGACGCGTTGCGCCCGAAGCTGCCCGAGGGCGCCCGCTGGGCCCCCGACCTGGTGGAGTGCTCGCCCGCGATCCGCCCGGCCGTGCACCGGGCGTTGCGCGACGTGGCGCTCGTCGACGACCTGGCCGCCGCGTCCGCGCTCGTCGCCGCGAATCCGGAGCTGCGCGCTGTCACGCCCGACGGCGACGTGGTCGGGGCGTACGCGGCGGCGGGCGGGTCGGCCAAGGCGCCCAGCTTCATCGAGGTGCAGGCCGCCGTCGAGGAGGCGCGAGCCAACCGGGCCACCGCCGAACGCACCGCCGCCGAGCTGCGCGAACAGCTCGCCGAGGCGCGCGCCGAGGTGGCCGCCGCCAAGGAGGCGGTGCAGCACGCCGCCGCCGCCAAGCGGGAGGCGGAGAGCCACCGCAACGCCGCCGCGCGCCGCCTCGCCGAACTGGGCGCCGCAGCCCGCTCGGCCAAGGCGGAGACCGACCGGCTCGGCGAGTCCCGGGCACGCGCCGAGGCGGCCCGGGAGCGGGACCTCGCGGCGCTCGCCGAGCTGGAGGAACGACTGCGGCTGGCCGAGGCCACCCCGCTCGACGCCGAACCCTCCACCGAGGAGCGCGACCAGCTCGCCGCCATGGTGCCGCAGGCACGGCAGAACGAGATGGAGGTCCGGCTCGCGGTGCGTACCGCCGAGGAGCGGGTGGCCTCGATCGCCGGGCGGGCCGACTCGCTGGCCCGGCAGGCCACCGCCGAACGGGCGGCGCGGGAGCGCGCCGCGGCCCGGCGCGCGGCCCGCACCCGCGGCGCCCAGATCGCCCGGGCCGTGGTCGGCGGCGCCCGGGAGGCGCTCACCCGGCTCACCGTCTCCATCGCCCGGGCCGAGGAGCACCGCGACGCCGTCGCCCGCGAGCGCGCCGCCCGCGAGGCCGAGCTGTCCGAGGTACGCGGCGCCGCCAAGCGCCTCGCCGCCGAGCTGGAACGGCTCACCAGCCAGGTGCACCGCGACGAGGTGGCCCGCGCCGAGCAGCGGATGCGCATCGAGCAGCTGGAGGCCAAGGCCGCCGAGGACTTCGGGCTGGACGTGCCCACGCTCGTCGCCGAGTACGGCCCGGACCGGCTGGTCCCGCCCACCGACGCGGACGTGGCGCTCGCCGAGAAGGAGGGCCGGCCGGTGCCCGAGCCGGTCCGCTACGAGCGGCCGGTGCAGGAGAAGCGGGCCGCCAAGGCGGAGCGGGAGCTGGCCCTGCTGGGCAAGGTGAACCCGCTCGCGCTGGAGGAGTTCGCGGCGCTGGAGGAGCGCTTCAAGTTCCTCTCCGAGCAGCTGGAGGACCTCAAGGCGACCCGGCGTGACCTGCTCACCGTGGTCAAGGACGTGGACGACCGGATCCTGGAGGTCTTCGCCAGCGCGTTCGAAGACACCGCACGGGAGTTCGAGCAGGTCTTCACCGTGCTGTTCCCCGGCGGCGAGGGCCGCCTCGTGCTCACCGACCCGGAGGACCTGCTCACCACCGGTGTCGAGGTCGAGGCCCGCCCGCCGGGCAAGAAGATCAAGCGGCTCTCGCTGCTCTCGGGCGGGGAGCGGTCGCTGACCGCGGTGGCGATGCTCGTGGCGATCTTCCGCGCCCGGCCCAGCCCGTTCTACATCATGGACGAGGTGGAGGCGGCGCTCGACGACGTGAACCTGGGCCGCCTGATCACACTGCTGGCGCAGTTGCGGGAGAAGAGCCAGCTCATCGTGATCACGCACCAGAAGCGGACCATGGAGATCGCCGATGCGCTCTACGGAGTGACAATGCGCGCCGGTGTGACCCAGGTGATCAGCCAGCGGCTCAACCGGGCCGACGACGAGGAACAGGTGACAGACGAGTGAGTCGGGAACGCGCCACGGCGCTCCTGGTGGACTTCGACGGCGTGCTGCGCCGCTGGGATCCGGCGGTGGCCGCCGGTGTCGAGCGGGAGTACGGGCTGCCCGAGGGCGTCCTCGGTGAGATCGCGATGTCCTGGGGGCTGCTCCAGCCGGTGCTCACCGGCCAGGTCAGCCACGCGAAGTGGATGGCGAGCGTGGCCGACGCGCTGACCCCGACGATCGGCGACCCGGAGCGGGCCCGGGCGGCGGTGGACCAGTGGCAGAGCTACCGCGGCGAGGTCGACCCGGACGTGCTGGCGTTCGTCCGCGAGGTGCGGGCCGCGGGCGTACGGGTGGGGCTGGGCACCAACGCGACCGACCTGCTCGACGCCGACCTGGCCGCGCTGGGCCTGACCGGGGAGCTGGACGTGATCGTCAACTCCTCGGTCGTCGGGGTGCACAAGCCGGCGAAGGAGTACTTCCAGGCCGCCTGCGAGGCGCTGGAGACGCCGCCGGGGCGGGTGCTGTTCGTCGACGACGAGGACCGCGCGGTGGCCGGCGCCCGGGTGGCTGGTCTGTCCGCGCACCGCTGGAGCGGCCCGGCCGACCTGCGGTACCTGCGGGCGGCGCTGGCGTACTGAGCCGGACGGGCCCCGTGTCCCGCCCGGCTCGTGCGCCGCTCACCGCAGGCCCGGCACCTCGGTGACAGTGAACGGCGGGGCGGGCGTGGTCGCGAAGAGCTGACTGTCCACCCAGAGCAGTCGGCTGGCGTCGCGCGCCACCGAGGTGGGCGACCGCTGGATGCCGACCGGGCGGGACCGGTCGACCACCTGGGCGGTACGTAGTTCCTGGTCGAGCCGGGCCAGGTTCACCAGGAACCGGGTGCCGCCGGCGCCGTCCGGTTCGTTGACCACGCCGTAGAGCCGGTCCCCCTCCAGCAGCAGGCCGTCCGCGCCCATCCGGCCACCGCTCACCTCGACCTCGGTCACGGACCGGTCGGCGAGGTCGACCCGGAACAGGCGCTCGCCGCCCTGCTCCGCGACGAGGGCGACCCGGCCTGACGGGTCGACCACGATGCCGTTGAGGAAGACCGGGACGGCCGGGAAGTCGTCCGGACCCACCCAGGGGACCAGGGCGCCGACGCGCCCGCCGGTGAGCCCGGCCCGCCACACGGTGCCGGTGGCGGAGTCCGTGACGTAGACGGCGTCTTCGGTGACCGCCAGGTCGTTGAGGGCCGCGCCGGGTGCGGCGGCGCGGCGGGCCAGCAGGGTGCCGTCCGGCGCGTACACGAAGAGCGTGCCGGTGGTCCAGCCGGCGACGAGGACGCGGCCCCGGCGGTCCACCCGGACCCCGGCGGCGCTGGTCCGGCCGTCGGCGCCGGGGGCGAGGAACGGACGCAGCCCGGCCCGGCGGGTGTCGCCCCGGTAGACCGCGCCGGTGGCCGAACTCGTGACGTACATCGTGCCGCTGGCGGTTACCGCGAGCCCTTCGGGCAGCACGCCGGGCGCGCGGGAGACGACGTAGGTGTCGGGATGGACGTCGGTGGGGGCGGGCCGGGGTACGCCGACGGTCACCGCCGTCAGGACCGCGGCGGCCGCCGCAGGGAGTGTCTTCACGCCACGCAGCGTCCGGCGGCACCGGCCCGCCCGGAAGCCCCTTTCGGCACGGGCCGAAAGGTGGCTACCGTTCGCCGGTGACCACCCTGCGACTCAACGCCGCCGACCTGAGCCGCACCGTCCTGCGGTCCGAACCGGCGGTGCTGGTCGAGCTGGCGATGGCCGCCCAGCGGCTGGTCCTGGCCGACGTGCCGGAGCACCTCGCCGGGTGGCGGACCCGGACCCGGGCGGCGTTGCGCCCCGAGATGCGTTCCTACCTGGACCTGTGCCGGACGCCGTACCTGGTGCCGGACCTGGTGACCCCGCCGGTGTTCGACGGCGGCCTCGACGCCCTGCTGGACCGGGTCGCCGGCACCCCGGACGAGGTGCTCGCCGCCGAGCTGGGCCCGCTGGTGGCATCCGGCGCGCTGCCCGCCCGGGTGGCGCCGCTGGCAGCCGGGGAGCCCGCCGCCCGGGCCCGGCTGCGGGCCGCGATGCGCGCCTTCCACGGCGTGGCGCTCGCGCCCTACTGGTCGGAGATCGAGGGCGCGGTACGGGCCGACCGGGCGGTACGCGGCCACACGCTGGCGGCCGGCGGCCTCGACCGGGTGTTGCGCGATCTCAGCCCGTACCTGGCCTGGGCCGAGACGGGGGAGCACTACGCGCTGTCCTACCGGTGCGCGGTCGCCGACGACGTCGAGGTGGCCGCGGGCGGCCGGGGCCTGACCCTGCTGCCCTGTCATCTCGCCCCGCAGCCCTACCTGCTGGCGGACCCGGGCGGCCCGCTGGTGCTGGTCTACCCGATCCGGCCGGGGCGGCGTGAGCTGGGGGCCGGGGCGCCACTGGCCGACCTGCTCGGGCGGACCCGGGCGGCCGTGCTGGCGGCGACCGCCGACGCTCCCGGCACCTCCCAGCTGGCCCGCCGGGTCGGCGTCTCCGCGGCCACCGCCAGCGAGCACGCGGCGACCCTGCGGGCCGCCGGGTTGATCACCACGCGGCGGGACGGCGCGGGGGTGCGGCACTGCCTCACCCCGCTGGGCGAGCAGGTGCTGCGGGCGGGCGGCCCGGCAGGGGTCAGGCCCCGGTGACGCCGTCGATACGCTCGCGGATCAGGTCGGCGTGGCCGTTGTGCCGGGCGTACTCCTCGATCATGTGCATGTAGACCCAGCGGACGCTCATCGTCCGAGTCTCGGCGGTGCCGTCCCGGCGGGGGCGCCGGAAGGTCTGATCCAGGGAGAGGGCGGCGGCGGCCTGCCGGGCGGCGGCGACCTCGGCGAGGTAGGTGGCGAAGGTCTGCTCCGGGTCGGCGTCGGCGACCGCGTTCAGGTCGGCGTCCGGGTCTTCCTGGTCGTCGTAGAGGCCGGGTGCACCAGGGTGTCGCGGTGGTGGTCGAGCCAGCCTTCGAGCATGGTGCGCTCGTCGGCGACGTAGGGCTCGTGGCGGCGGTCGATCCCGGGTGCGGTCCAGGTCATGGGCGCCGATGTTAAGAGGGGCCCCCTGTACAACGCGAGGCGTTAACAGGGGGCCCTTCCTTACACCCTCAGGGGACTACGACGACCGGCCAGCGGCCGGTGCGCACGAGCCGGGTGGCGACCGAGCCGACCAGCTTGTGCCCGGCCTGCTCCGAGGAGCCGACCACCACCATGTCGGCCCGGTGCTCGTCGGCGGCCCGGCACAGCTCGGTGTAGGCGTCGCCGCGCCGGCACAGGAACGTCACCGGCAGGTCCAGTTCCTCGGCCCCGCGCCGGCACTCGGCACGCAGCTCGTCGGCCAGCTCGTCGTGGGTCTGCTGGACCGCCCCGGCCACCACGCCGGAGAGCATCGCGCTGTACGAGGCCGGCGAGCTGACGAACACCGCCACCAGCGTGGCGCCCCGCCGCCGGGCCAGGCCGGCGGCGTACGCGGCGGCGCGCATCGAGGTGCGGCTGCCGTCCACGCCGACGAGCACGACCCGTGGCCCGTCTGTACCCCGTTCGTAGGGCAGCGGACGGGTCTGCGGGCCGTACCGCTCGCGCTCCGCGGCGTCCATCGTCAGTCCTTCGTTCCGGCCGGGACCGCCTCGGCCGTCTCCCGCCCGGCGGGGACCGGCTCGGCGTTGGAGCGGCGCAGCGGCACCTCCCGGATGAGGACCACCGCGACGAGGGCGAGCAGCCCGAACGGGGCGGCGGCCAGGAAGATGTCACCCGCGGCGTGCCCGTACGCGGCCTCGACCACTGTGCGGATCGGGCCGGGGAGCGTGTGCACGTCCGGCAGACCGCCGCCCGACCCGGAGGCCGGGATGCCGAGGCGGCTCAGGCCGTCGGCCATGTAGCCGGTGACCCGGTGGCCGAGCACCGCGCCGAGCGCGCTCACGCCGATCGCGCCGCCGAGGCTGCGGAAGAACGCCACCACCGAGCTGGCCGCGCCGAGCTCGTCCGGGCGGACCGTGTTCTGCACGGCGAGGACCAGGTTCTGCATGGACATGCCGACGCCGAGGCCGATCAGCGCCATGAAGACGGCAAGGTGCCAGTACGGGGTGTCGGCGCGCATGGTGCCCATCAGCGCGAAGCCGGCGGTGAGCAGCACCGAGCCGATGACCAGCCAGCTCTTCCAGCGGCCGGTGCTGGTGATGATCCGGCCGACCACTGTCGAGGAGACCAGCAGGCCGCCGATCATGGGCAGCGTCATCAGGCCGGACATGGTCGGGCTGGCGCCGCGGCTGATCTGGAAGTACTGCCCGAGGAACACCGAGGCGCCGAACATGCCGACGCCGACCGCGATGCTGGCGATCACGGCGAGCGTGATGGTGCGGTTGCGGAACAGGTGCGGCGGGATCATCGGGTCGGCGGCACGCTTCTCGACCCGGGCCGCGAGCGCGCCGAGCAGCGCCGCGCCGGCCACCATCACACCGCTCTGCCAGGAGATCCAGTCGTACCGGTCACCGGCCAGGGTGATCCAGACCAGCAGCAGCGAGACGGCGGCGGTGATGAGCGTGGCGCCCCACCAGTCGATCTTCACCTCGCGCTTGACCACTGGTAGCCGCAGCGTCCGCTGGAGCACGATCAGGGCGAGCACGGCGAACGGCACGCCGACGTAGAAGCACCAGCGCCAGCCGAGCCAGGAGGTGTCCACGATGACGCCGCCGATGAGCGGGCCGCCGATGGTGCCGACGGCCATGACCGCGCCGAGGTAGCCGCTGTACCGGCCGCGCTCGCGCGGCGCGATCATCGTCGCCATGATCACCTGGGCGAGGGCGGTGAGGCCGCCCGCGCCGACGCCCTGCACCACCCGGCAGGCGATCAGCTCGCCGGTGGTCTGGGCCTGCCCGGCGAGCACCGAGCCCAGCACGAAGACCACCAGGGAGAGCTGGACCAGCAGCTTCTTGCTGAACAGGTCGGAGAGCTTGCCCCAGATGGGCGTGGTCGCGGTGGTCGCCAGCAGCGTCGAGGTGACCACCCAGGTGTACGCGGACTGACCGCCGCGCAGGTCGGTGATGATCCGCGGCAGCGCGTTGGAGACGACCGTGGAGGAGAGGATCGCGACGAACATGCCCAGCAGCAGGCCGGAGAGCGCCTCCAGGATCTGCCGGTGGGACATGTCGACGGCGGTCGCCCGTGCGGGCGCAGTCGCCTGAGTCATCGTGGAGTGCCTCCGGAGCGGGGGAGAAAGGTTGCCTCGGGCAACCGTAGAAGCCGTTGCCCTGAGCAACAACTCGGGCCGGGCGCTGATTGTTCCCCTGCCGGACGGGCTCAGAACGACTCGTTGAAGCGGTGCATCAGCCGGGCGAGGTCCGCCACGTCCTCTTTCGGCCAGCTTTCGAGCGAACGCCTTATCTGTCCGAGTCGGGCCGCCCGGGCCGCGTCGAACCGCCGGGTGCCCTCCTCGGTGAGGCTGAGCTGGGCCGCCCGCCGATCGGTCGGGTCCGGGTCGCGGCGGACCAGACCCAGCGCCTCCAGCCCGCCGATCTGGCGGCTCAGCGTGCCCTTGCCGATCCCCAGCTTCGCGGCCAGGTCGGTGAGCCGGATCGACCCGGAGCGGCGCAGCCAGAGGAGCAGGCCGTACGCGTTGGGCTCCAGGTTCGGGTGGACCTCGCGGGCGATCTCCCAGGACAGCGCCCGGCCGCGGCGCAGCAACGCGGTCAACTCGTGCTCCACGGCGCGCAGCGTCTCGTCCACGCTCAGAGGGTACTCAGTCCTCGTCGCTGAGTTGCTGTCGCGCCACCGGCCGCAGCTCGCCCTCGCTCGTCGTCCCCTCGATCACCACGGCGGCCCTGCGGCCCTGGTGCGTGAGCGTGGCCACCGCGTTCCCGAAGTAGGGCCCGGCCAGCTTCCGCCAGCGCACCGGCGGGCGGCGTACGCCGGCCGAGCGCGCCAGCGCCCGGGTCGCCCCGGCAGGGCCGGGATTCCAGCCCAGCGTCATCAGCGGGCGCATCGCGGCCGGCACCTGGTTGTGGATCGGCGAACAGGTGAGCTGGTGCACGGGCGTACGGACGTTACGGTCGGCGAACCGGGCCCGGGCCACGTACGAGTGGTGCACGTCACCGGAGAGCACGCTGATCGACGCCGGTCGCGCGTACGCCGGCCCGGCGCCCACCCGTGCCCCGGTGCGCGGCGCGGTGCCGCTGCCCAGCCGCGCGAACAGCTCGCCCAGCGCCTCGAACGAGCGCCGGAACGCCCCCCAGTGCTCCAGGTCCAGCGCCCGGCGGATCTGCTCGGAGAGCCGGGCCACCCAGGGGCGGCCGGAGTCGGCCAGGCGCTCGTTCCACGCCTCGACGTGGTGGATGCCCGGCGGCAGCAGCCACGGCAGCGAGCTGCCCACCACCAGATGGTCGTAGGTGCCGTGCGCCTGATCGAGGAACCACGACCACTCGCCCGGCGGCAGCATCGCCCGGTTGCCCGGCAGGAGCACCCGGCTGGACCGGTTGTCCAGCATGACCAGGCGGGTGCGGCCCAGGTCCAGCGCGTAGCTCCACTGGTACTGCACGGCCCGCCAGCGCTCGGTGTCGTGCGCCAGGTCGGCCTCCTTGTCGACCCGCTCGCCGAACTCGTGCAGCACGCCGGTGGCGTCCTCGGCGGCGACCACCTTCGCGTACACCGGGTCGGCGACGATCTCGTCCGGGCTGAGGTTGCCCAGGTGCTGGTAGACCCAGTAGGAGGCAAGGCCGCTGCGGATCCGCTCGGCCCACCACGGCTGCTCGCGCATGTCCGCGCGCCACGACTGCGAGGTGTTCCAGTCGTCGATCACCTCGTGGTCGTCGAAGATCATCACGCTCGGCACGGTGGAGAACAGCCAGCGGATCTCCGGGTCGCGCCACGACTCCAGGTAGAGCTTGGTGTACTCGTCGAAGCTCACCACCTGCGTCGCCGGGGCGTCCTTCGGCCGCCGCCGGCGCCGCTTGAGCAGCCGCCGCACGGTCGGCGAGGTCTCGTCCGCGTACACCTGGTCGCCGAGCAGCACCAGCAGGTCGGGCAGCACGGCCTCGTCGGGCGCGGCCATCACCCGCCGGGCGTACGCGTCCAGCGCATCAGGCGGCAGCTTCCGCGCGGTGGAGTGCTGGGTGGTCTCCCGGCAGGAGCCGAACAGCAGCCGCACCGGCTGGTCGGCGTCGTCGAGCGCGCGGGTGCGGATCACGCTGGGCGGGAACGACGAGTCGGGCAGCGGCCACGCCACCTCGTCGTCGATCAGCACCTCGTACGTCGTGGCGCTGTCCGGGGTGAGCCCGCTCACCACGACGATCGCGTAGTGGTGGTCGTACGCGGAGAAGGTGGGTGCACTGCCGGTGGCGCCGTCCGCGGTGCGGACGGTGACCACGGCGGGCGAACTGGTCTCCACCCAGACGGTCGCCCGCGTGTCGACGACCCGGCGCAGCAACGGGCCGATGAGCAGGCGGGAACCGGGCACGACACACCTCCGACAAGATCGTTTCGGCTGTTCCCTACCCGGCCGGCGGTTGCGGTACGCCTTCCGGTGCGAGCGTACCCGCAGGTTGTTCGCGTGCCGAGGCGGTGAGTGGGACGCGGTCGTCGGCATCTGACAGGATTTCGGGCATGACGGAATACCTCCTCGTCGCTCTCGCCCTGCTCGGCGTGCTGATCATCGGCGGCCTGAGCCTCGTGGTGCCCCGGCTGCGCCGGCGCCCGCAGCCGCCGCTGCCGCGCACGGAGGTCGACACCCGGACGGAGGAGGACCTGGCCGGCCCGCCGGTCGAGGCCCCCGAGGCGGAACTCACCACCGGTGTGGTGGTGGAGGCGCCGCCGGCCCCTCCGGTCGAGGTGCCGCAGGTCGAGGTGCCGGAGCCCACCGCCGGCCGGCTGGTCCGGCTGCGCTCCCGGCTGTCCCGATCGCAGAACGTCTTCGGCAAGGGCCTGCTCGGCCTGCTCAGCCGCGACCGGCTGGACGAGGACACCTGGGAGGAGATCGAGGACAGCCTGATCACCGCCGACGTCGGCATCGACGCCACCCGGGAGATCGTCGACCGGCTGCGCGAGCGGACCCGGGTGCTCGGCACCCGGACCGGGGAGGAGCTGCGGGCGCTGCTCGCCGCCGAGCTGGTGAACGCGCTCGACCCGGGCCTGGACCGCTCGCTGCGCACCGCGCCGAAGGAGGGCGTCCCGGCGGTGGTGCTCGTGGTCGGCGTCAACGGCGCCGGCAAGACCACCACCTGCGGCAAGATCGCCCGGGTGCTCGTCGCGGACGGCCGCAGCGTGCTGCTCGGCGCGGCCGACACGTTCCGGGCCGCCGCCGCCGACCAGCTGGAGACCTGGGGCGGCCGGGTGGGCGCCGAAACGGTCCGCGGGCCCGAGGCCGCCGACCCGGCCAGCGTCGCGTTCGACGCGGTCAAGCGCGGCATCGACACCGGCGTCGACACCGTGCTCATCGACACCGCCGGCCGGCTTCAGAACAAGATCGGCCTGATGGACGAGCTGGGCAAGGTCAAGCGGGTCGTGGAGAAGCACGGCCCGATCGACGAGACGCTGCTGATCCTCGACGCCACCACCGGCCAGAACGGGCTGGAGCAGGCACGGGTCTTCACCGAGGCGGTCAACGTCACCGGCGTGGTGCTGACCAAGCTCGACGGCACCGCCAAGGGCGGCATCGTGATCGCCGTGCAGCGCAAGCTCGGCATCCCGGTCAAGCTCGTCGGCCTCGGCGAGGGCAAGGACGACCTGGCCCCGTTCGACCCGGCACAGTTCGTCGACGCGTTGCTCGGCACCGAGCCGCTCGCCCGGGACGCGTAGCCTCTCCCGTGACGACTGACGATCGCGCCTACGCGGGGTGGCGCGACCCCAGCCACCCGTCGCCACGCCTCGGGAGACCGTACGTGACTTCGCAGGAGATCCCGCTGCACGGCGGGAACGTGAGCACCGTGGTCCGTGTGGGAGACACGGTCCGGCGCAACGCCGGCCCGTGGACGCCCTCCGTGCACGCGCTGCTGCGCCACCTGGAGTACGTCGGATTCACCGGCGCGCCCCGGGCGCTCGGCATGGACGAGCGCAACCGGGAGGTCCTGTCGTACCTGGAGGGGGAGTGCGGGGAGTACCCGCTGGCCCCGCACTGGGTCACCGACGAGGCCCTGGTCACGGTGGCCACCATGCTGCGGATGTTCCACGACGCGCAGTACGGCTTCACCCCGCCGCCCGGCGCGGTCTGGCGCTCGTTCGGGCCGCCCCCGCCGGACACCGAGGTCATCTGCCACCACGACGCCGCGCCGCACAACGTGATCTGGCGGCCGGACGGCACGCTCGGGCTGATCGACTTCGACCTCGCCTCGCCCGGCGCCCGCATCTACGACGTGGCGTATGCCGCCTGGACCTGGGTGCCGATCTTCTCCGACCGGGACTCGATCACGCTCGGCTGGAAGCACCCGGACCGGCCGCGCCGGCTGCGGCTGTTCGCCGACGCGTACGGGCTGATCCCGCGCGACCGGCACCGGCTCATCCGGACCATCCGCAAGCGCATCGTCGACCACGTCGAGGGCATCCGGCGGATGGCCGCCGCCGGTGAGCCGGCGTTCGTCCGGATCGTCCACAAGGGCCACCTGCGTCGGCCTATGCGTGACCTGCGGCTGCTCGACTACGAGCGGCACCAGCTGGAGTACGCGCTGCGCTGAGCAAGATCGGCGTTCTTCACACGCCGGAAACAACCCGTCACGCGTCGGAAATCGCGCGGTGTCGCTGAAGGAAACAGCCGGCGACAAAGCTTCCGCGCAACCGGCTGACGGGCGATGCTGCCAGGTCTCAGTCGGAGGGAGGAATACGACAACGAGAGGAGGCAGCGTGGAGATCGACACCGGGAACACTGCCTGGTTGCTTGTCTCGACTGCCCTCGTGCTGCTCATGACCCCCGGTCTCGCGCTGTTCTACGGCGGCCTGAACCGGTCCAAGGGCGTTCTGAACATGATGATGATGAGCTTCTCGTCCATCGGGCTCGTCAGCATCCTGTGGCTTTTCTACGGCTTCACCGTCGCCTTCGGCGAGGGCGGCAGGTTCTGGGGTGACCTGGGCCAGTACCTGGGCACCAAGACCTTCGTCGGCGAGAACGACCTGTGGGGCGAGACCGGCATCCCGATCTACGTCTTCATCGCCTTCCAGATGATGTTCGCGATCATCACCGTGGCGCTGATCAGCGGCGCGCTGTCCGACCGGGTGAAGTTCGCCGGCTGGCTGCTGTTCGCGTTCGGCTGGGCGACCCTGGTCTACTTCCCGGTCGCCCACATGGTCTGGGGCGGCGGGTTGATCGGCGGCGACATCGGCGCGCTGGACTTCGCCGGTGGTACCGCTGTGCACATCAACGCCGGTGCGGCGGCGCTCGCGCTGGTGCTCGTGCTCGGCAAGCGGGTCGGCTGGCCGCGCGAGAGCATGAAGCCGCACAACGTCCCGATGGTCGCCCTCGGCGCCGCGCTGCTGTGGTTCGGCTGGTTCGGCTTCAACGCCGGTTCCGAGCTGACCGCCGACGGGGTCACCGCGCTGGCGTTCATCAACACCCAGGTCGCCACCGCCGCCGCGCTGCTCGGCTGGATCGTGGTGGAGTGGCTGCGCGACGGCAAGCCGACCCTGGTCGGCGCCTCGTCCGGCGCCATCGCCGGCCTGGTCGCGATCACCCCGGCCTGTGCGTTCATCACCCCGGCCGCAGCGGTGCTGCTGGGCGTGGTGGCCGGTGCGGTCTGCGCCCTCGCGGTCGGCCTGAAGTACCGGCTCGGCTACGACGACTCGCTCGACGTGGTGGGCGTGCACTTCGTCGGCGGCTGGATCGGCTGCCTCTGGATCGGCCTGTTCGGCACCGCCTCGGTCAGCTCGCTGGTGGAGACCGACGGCCTGTTCGTCGGCGGCGACGCGTCGCTGCTCGGCAAGCAGGCGATCAGCGCGCTGATCGTCAGCGTCTACTCCTTCGTGGTCGCCTTCGCTCTGGGCTTCGTGATCGACAAGACGATCGGCCTGCGGGTCTCCGCCGAGGCCGAGGTCGACGGCATCGACATCGCTGAGCACGCGGAGAGCGGCTACGACCTGTCGCCCACCACGGGCAGCAGCGGTGGCGCGTTCGCGATGGCCGGGATCGGCGCCGGCAAGCCGGCCGCGGAACCCGCTGTCGAGACCGACGAGTCCGCGCCGGTCAGCGAGAAGGTCGCCGGTTAACGTTCCTGGGATGGAGGGGTTGGACATGAAGCTGGTGACCGCGGTCATCAAGCCGTACCAGCTGGACGCGGTGAAGGAGGCTCTGCACGCGCTCGGCGTGGCCGGGCTGACCGTCAGCGAGGTCCAGGGCTACGGCCGGCAGAAGGGGCACACCGAGGTCTACCGGGGTGCCGAGTACACGGTCGAGTTCCTGCCCAAGATCCGGGTCGAGGTGCTCACCGACGAGATGGACGTCGACAAGATCGTGGACGCGATCGTCGGCGCCGCCCGGACCGGCAAGATCGGCGACGGCAAGGTCTGGGTGACCGGCGTCGAGGAGGTCGTCCGGGTGCGTACCGGCGAGCGCGGGCTCGACGCCCTCTGATCGCCGGACCCGCCGACGTGACCTCGTTGACCACGGCCGCCGCCCCCACCGGGGACGGCGCGCCCGTGGTCAACGAGGTCGCCGGCGTACCCGCAGGGATCGGCGCGGCGGCCCGGTCCGCGCGGGCCGACGCGCTCGACGCCTGGCTGTGCCGGGCCTTCCCGGACCGGGACGGCGTGGCGCTCGTTGCTGTGGGCGGGCTGGGCCGCCGCCAGTGCGCCCCCTACGGCGACCTCGACCTGGTGCTGCTGCACGCCGGGGTGCCCGGCATCGACGAGCTGGCCGCCTCGCTCTGGTATCCGATCTGGGACGCCGGACTGCGGCTGGACCACTCGGTGCGCACCGTCGCCGAGGCGCTGTCGGTGGCCCAGGACGACGTCAAGGTCGCCCTCGGCCTGCTCGACGCCCGGCACGTGGCGGGCGACCCGGCGCTCACCGACCAGCTCTCCCGTACCGCCACCGACCACTGGCGGCGGACCGCGATCCGCCAGCTCCCCGGCCTGCGCGAGATCACCTCCGCCCGCTGGGAGGCGCACGGCGAACTGGCGTTCCTGCTCGAAGGCGACCTCAAGGAGGCGTCCGGCGGGCTGCGCGACGTGGGCATCCTGCGCGCCATCGCCACCGCCGGGGTCACCGACGCGCTCCGCCCCGCCGTGCACGCGGCACACCGGCGGCTGCTGGACACCCGCGACGCGCTGCACCAGCAGGTGGGCCGCCGGGTCGACCGCCTGGTCGCCCAGGAACGCGACGGTGTGGCGCGCCTGCTCGGCGCCGAGGACGGCGACGCGCTGCTGCGGCTGGTGGCCGGCGACGCCCGCACGGTGAGCCACGCCCTCGACGACGCCTGGCGGGCCGCCGACCGGCTCCGCTCCGGCCGGCACCGCGCCGCGCCCGGCCGGCCGCTGCGCCGCCCGGTCGCCCGGGACGTGGTGGAGCAGGACGGCGAACTGGTGCTCGCCCGTACCGCCATCGGGGCCCGCCCCGACCCGAGCCTGTCGCTGCGCGTGGCCGCCGCTGCCGCCACCACCCGGCTGCCGATCGCGCGGGCCACCTGCGAGTGGCTGGCCGCGTACTGTCCGCCGCTGCCGGCGCCCTGGCCACCGGCGGCCCGCGCCGCGCTGATCACCCTGCTCGGCGCCGGTCCCGGCCTGGTGCCCGCCTGGGAGACCTGCGACAGGTACGGGCTGATCGACCGCTGGCTGCCCGAGTGGACCCGGATGCGCAGCCTGCCCCAGCACAACCCGGTGCACCGGTTCACGCTCGACCGGCACCTGGTGCAGACCGCGTACGAGGCGAGCCGGCACACCCGCGACGTGGAACGACCTGACCTGCTGCTGCTCGGCGCGTTTCTGCACGACATCGGCAAAGGGCTGGACGGTGATCACTCGGTGGTCGGCGCGCCGCCGGCCGAGGCGGTCGCCACCCGGATCGGGCTGCCGCCGGCCGAGGCGGCGCTGATCGGCACGCTGGTCCGGCTGCACCTGCTGCTGCCCGACGTGGCCACCCGGCGCGACCTGTCCGATCCGAAGACCGTCGCCGGCGTTGCCGAGCGCGTCGGCGACACCGGCACGCTGGAACTGCTGCACGCCCTGGTCCGCGCCGACGCCGCCGCCACCGGCCCGGCCGCCTGGTCCGGCTGGAAGGGCCGGCTGATCGCCGAGCTGGTGAGCCGGGTGCGCACCACGCTGGACACCGGCGTGGTGCCCGCCCCGCCGGCCCCGGACCCGGCGCTCGTGGCCGGGCCGCTGCCTGTCGTACACCTGGGGGAGGACCGGGTGTCGGTGGCCGCCGCCGACCGGCGCGGTCTGCTCGCGACTGTCGCCGGGTGCCTTGCGCTGCACCGCCTGGAGGTGATCTCCGCGGACGCCGCCACCGTCGACGGCCGCGCCCTGGTCGAGTGCCGGGTGCAGCCGCGTTACGGGCTGGCCCCGGACCCGATCGCGCTCAGCGCCGACCTGCGCCGCGCGGTCGGCGGCGACGTCTCGGTCATCCAGCGGCTGCGCGGCCGGGCCCTGGCCGCGCGCAGCCAGGGCGCTGCCCCACGGGTGGTCTGGCACCGGGAGGCGGCCACCGACGCGGTCCTGCTGGAGCTGCGGGCCGCCGACGCCGCCGGACTGCTGTACCGGGTCACCTGCGCGCTGGACGACGCGGGCGCCCAGGTGCGGGCGGCCCGGATCTCGACGCTGGGCGGCGACGTGGTGGACGCGTTCTACCTGGTCGGCGGCTGGCCGTCGGACGAGGAACGGGCCCGGATCGAGGCCGCCGTGCTGGCCGCCGTGTAGTGGAACGGGCCGCCGGGCCGGAGCGGGCGGATGAGCGGCGGGCTACCCTAACGGTGGGCTGGACCACCGGCCCGGCAGCATGTGCCCGCCGAAAACGACAAACGGGATGTTCGCGTGTTTGACACCTTGAGTGACCGCCTGTCCGGGATCTTCACCAAGCTCCGCGGCAAGGGCCGGCTCACCGACGCCGACATCGACGCCACCGCGCGCGAGATCCGGATGGCGTTGCTGGAGGCCGACGTCGCCCTGCCGGTGGTCAAGGGCTTCATCGCGAACGTCAAGGAGCGGGCGCGCGGCGCCGAGGTCTCCCAGGCGCTCAACCCGGCGCAGCAGATCGTCAAGATCGTCAACGAGGAGCTGATCAACATCCTCGGCGGCGAGGGGCGGCGGCTCCAGTTCGCCAAGCACCCGCCGACCGTGATCATGCTGGCCGGCCTCCAGGGTTCCGGCAAGACGACGCTCGCCGGCAAGCTGGCCCGCTGGCTCAAGAGCCAGGGCCACCAGCCGTTGCTCGTCGCCGCCGACCTCCAGCGTCCCAACGCCGTCGGGCAGCTCCAGGTGCTCGGTGGCCGGGCCGGCGTCGAGGTGTACGCCCCGGCGCCCGGCAACGGCGTCGGTGACCCGGTGCAGGTGGCCCGCGACTCGATCGAGCACGCCCGCCGCGCCGCCCGGGACATCGTCATCGTCGACACCGCCGGCCGCCTCGGTATCGACACCGAGATGATGCAGCAGGCCGCGAACATCCGCGACGCGGTCCAGCCCGACGAGGTCATCTTCGTCATCGACGCCATGGTCGGCCAGGACGCGGTGCGCACCGCCGAGGCGTTCCGCGACGGCGTCGGCATCACCGGCGTGGTGCTGTCCAAGCTCGACGGCGACGCCCGCGGTGGCGCCGCGCTCTCCGTCCGCGAGGTGACCGGCCAGCCGATCCTGTTCGCCTCCACCGGCGAGAAGTTGGAGGACTTCGACGTCTTCCACCCGGACCGGATGGCCAGCCGGATCCTCGGCATGGGCGACGTCCTCACTCTGATCGAGCAGGCCGAGGCGGCCTTCGACACCGATCAGAAGGAGAAGATGACCGCCAAGCTGATGGGCGGGGAGACCTTCACGCTGGAGGACTTCCTCGATCAGCTCATCGCGGTCCGGCGGATGGGCCCGATCGCCAACGTGCTGGCCATGATGCCGGGCATGGGGCAGATGAAGGACCAGCTCGCCGAGCTGGACGACAAGCACTTCGACCGGGTCACCGCGATCATCCGGTCGATGACCCCGGCCGAGCGCACCACCCCGAAGATCATCAACGGCTCCCGCCGGGCCCGTATCGCCAACGGTTCCGGCGTCACCGTCATGGACGTCAACCAGCTGCTCAACCGCTTCGCCGACGCGCAGAAGATGATGAAGCAGATGGGCGGCATGATGGGCCTGCCCGGCGGTGGCCGGCGCAAGGCGACCAAGTCGCCGAAGAACAAGCGCAAGGGCACGAAGGGCGGCGGGCGGCCGCGTACCGGCGCCGGCATGCCGGGGGGCTTCCCGGGCGGGATGCCGCAGCTCCCGCCGGGCCTGGACCCGGGTGACCTGGCCGGTGGGCAGGGCCTGCCGCCGGGCTTCAAGCTGCCGAAGATCGACTTCAACAAGCTCGGCAAGGGCGGCGACAAGGGCCCCCGCTAGCGTGTCGGTGACGGTGGGCGACGTCGCTCTCTCTTAGGGTGATGTCGCCCCCTGGAAGGAGATGTCAATGACCGCGGCCCCGATCCTGCCGGAGCGGCACGAGTGGACGGTCGACGACCTGGGCGAGCTGCCCAAGGACCTTCCGTACGAACTGATCAACGGAAGGTTGATCGTGCCGTCGCCCACCGCCCTGCACCAGGACCTGTGTGTCCGTCTCCTGCTCGCGCTTGAGGTCAACTGCCCGCCGGAGTTCCTGGTGAGCATCGACCTGTCCATGCGGGTCGACCGCCGCAACGAGCCTCGCCCGGACGTGGTGGTGATCCGGCGCAAGCACGCCGCCCGGTCGCCGGTCCCGGTCGAGGACGCGCTGCTCGCCGTCGAGGTCGTCTCGCCGACGTCGCACTTCCGCGACCTGTACGACAAGGCGAAGGTCTACGCCCGCTCCGGGGTCCGCTCCTACTGGGTGGTGGATCCGCAGCACGAGCGGATCGCACTCACCGAGTACACGCTCGACGGCGCCGCCCGCGAGTACGAGCAACTGGCACACACCGAGGACCTGTTCGTCACCGAGCGGCCCTGGAAGGTCTCGGTCGATCTGCCGGCGCTGACCGCGCGCCGTAACGACCTGCTCGCCGTCGAGGAGGACTGATCGGGTAGGACTGTGCACATGGCTCTGCACGTGCGCGGTGTGTTCCTTCCCGACGACGAGGTCCGGGACGTCTGGCTGGTCGGCGACCGGGTCACCTTCGAACCGGTGCCCGGCGCCGAGACGGTGGCCGACGGCGGCTTCGTGCTGCCCGGCCTGACCGACGCGCACTGCCACATCGGCATCGCCCGCGGCGGCAGCCCGATCACCTCCCTCGACCAGGCGCGGGAACTGGCCCGGATCGACCGGGACGCCGGTGTGCTGGCGATCCGGGACGCCGGGTCGCCGTACCCGTACCCCGAACTGGAGGACGAGCCGGACCTGCCGCGACTGGCCCGCGCGGGCCGGCACGTCGCACCGCCCAAGCGCTACCTGCGCGACATCGGCGTGGAGGTCGGCGCGGCGGAGGTCGCCGCGACGGTGGCCGCGCAGGCCGCGGCCGGCAACGGCTGGGTCAAGCTGGTCGGCGACTGGATCGACAGGGGCGTCGGCGACCTGGCGCCGGCCTGGGACGCCGACACCATGACCGCAGCGGTCGCCGCCGCGCACGCCGCCGGGGTACGCGCCGCGGTGCACACGTTCTCCGAGTCGGCCGTGGAGATCATGGTGCGGGCCGGTGTCGACTCGGTGGAGCACGGCACCGGGCTGAGCCTCGACCTGATCGACCTGATGGCCCGGCAGGGCACCGCGCTGGTCCCCACGATGATCAACATCCGGACGTTCGGCCACATCGCCGAGCAGGCCCGCCCCAAGTTCCCCGGGTACGCCGACCACATGCTCGCCCTGCGCGACCGCTTCCCCGAGGTGGTGCGCGCCGCGCACGAGGCGGGTGTGCCGATCTACGTCGGCACCGACGCGGGCGGCGGCATCGACCACGGCCTGGCGGCCGAGGAGATGCTGCTGCTGCACGAGCAGGCCGGCATGTCGGCCACGGACGTGCTCGCCGCCGCCTCCTGGCGGGCCCGGGAGTGGCTCGGCTTCCCCGGGCTCGTCGAGGGCGGCCTCGCCGACCTGGTGGTCTACCCCGAGGACCCGCGCCGCGACCTGCGTGTGGTCCGGACGCCCAGCCGGATCGTGCTGCGCGGCCGGGTCGTCCGCTGACCGGCCGACGGCGACGGGTCTAGCGGGCGGTCGCCGCCATCAGGAACAGGCGCACCGCCAGGTCGGCCAGCCGGTCGGCGGTCTCGTCGACCGGGCCCCCGGGCAGCACGATGTGGCTCACCACCAGACGTACGACGCTGTCCGCGGCGAACGCGAGGGCCGCCGGATCGGCGTCCGGCAGGCGCTCGCCGGTCCACTCCAGCAGCGCCGCCGCGGCCTCGGCGAGCACCAACTCGGACCGGGTGGTCAGGTACGGCAGAAGCTCCTCCGAGCCGCCCCGGGTACTGGTCAGCACCGCCCGGACCAGCGGGTTCTCGGCGGCCGAGGCGAGCGTGCGGTGGATCGCCGCGTACGCTGCCGCGCGGACGTCGGAGTCGTGCTCGTCGAGCGCCAACCGGACCTGGCCGACGAACCGGTCCACCTCGTGCCGGGCCAGCGCCTCGCCCAGGCCCGCCTTGGTGCCGAACTCGTTGTAGACCGTCTGCCGGCTCACCCCTGCGGCGCTGGCGACGGCACCCATCCGGACCCCGGCCCAGCCGGTCGTGACGGTCAGCGAACGGGCGGCGTCGACGATCGTCTCGCGCACCGGAGTGACGTTCCTCGGCTTAGACATGGTGATCGAAGTCTACGGGCGCTGCTCAGCGCACCTCGAGTTCGTACTCCGCCTCGGCCCCGAACCGCCCGCCGTCGTGGCCGGCGAAGGTCAGGTGGTGCGTCCCCGGCGCCGGGGTGGTGGAGAGCATGACGGCAGACGGTAGTGCGGGCGCGCCCGGCTGCGCCCACCCGTGACGGGACGCATAGGATGCGTGGTCATGGCACGCGTGCTCACTCCCCGTGCGGAGGACTTTCCCCGCTGGTACCAGGACCTGATCGCCAAGGCGAAGCTGGCCGACAACGGCCCGGTCCGGGGGACCATGGTGATCCGACCGGCCGGCTACGCCATCTGGGAGCGGATGCAGGCCGAGATGGACGCCCGGATCAAGGCGGCCGGCGCGGAGAACGCGTACTTCCCGCTGTTCATCCCCGAGAGCTACCTGAAGCGGGAGGCCGAGCACGTCGAGGGCTTCTCGCCGGAGCTGGCAGTCGTCACGCACGGTGGCGGCAAGCAGCTCGCCGAGCCGGTGGTGGTGCGCCCCACGAGCGAGACGGTCATCGGCGAGTTCATGGCCAAGTGGATCGACTCGTACCGCGACCTGCCGCTGCTGCTCAACCAGTGGGCGAACGTGGTCCGGTGGGAGCTGCGCCCGCGGATCTTCCTGCGTACCAGCGAGTTCCTCTGGCAGGAGGGGCACACCGCGCACGCCACCCGTGAGGACGCCCGCGCCTACGCGCGGCGGATCCTGCACGAGGCGTACGAGGACCTGATGGTCAACGTGCTCGGCATCCCGGTGGTGGTCGGCCTGAAGACCGCCCGGGAGCGCTTCGCCGGCGCCACCGCCACGTACACGTGCGAGGGCATGATGGGCGACGGCAAGGCACTCCAGCTGGGCACCAGCCACGAGCTGGGCCAGAACTTCGCCAAGGCGTTCGACATCAGCTACTCCTCGGCCGAGGGCGGCCGGGAGCACGCGTGGACCACCTCCTGGGGCACCTCCACCCGGATGCTCGGCGGCCTGATCATGTGCCACGGTGACGACAACGGGCTGCGGGTGCCGCCGAAGCTGGCGCCGGTCCAGGCGTACGTGATGATCGTCAAGGACGGCGAGGGCCCTGGCGGCCCTGCCGAGGCGGCACAAAAGCTCTATGACGCGCTGCGTGACGCCGGGGTGCGGGTGGCGCTCGACGACCGGACCGACACCGCGTTCGGCCGCCGCGCCGTCGACGCCGAACTGCGCGGCTACCCGGTACGCGTCGAGGTAGGCCCGCGTGACCTGGCCGCCGGCAACGCGGTGGTGGTCCGGCGTACGGACGGCTCGAAGGCCCCGACGCCGGTGGCCGACGTGGTCGGCGCGGTCCTGGCCGCGCTGGAGGACGACCAGCAGGCGCTGCACGACCAGGCGCTGGAGTTCCGCAGGTCCCGCACCGTCGAGGTGTCGACGCTGGCCGAGGCGATCGAGGCGTCCGCCACCGGCTGGGCGCGGGTGCCGTGGTCGGCGGTCGGCGTCGAGGGCGAGGCCGAGGCGAACGCTCAGGGCGTGACGGTCCGCTGCCTGGTACGCGCCGACGGCTCGGTGCCGGACTCGGAGGACGAGCCCGACCTGGTGGCGATCCTCGCCCGCGCCTACTGAGGGTGTAAGGAAGGGCCCCTTCTTAACGCATTCCGCAGAGGAGGGGCCCCTTGTTAACACGACGGCGGGGGTGAGCGTGCGGTTCGAGCCGGGGCGGCTGATCATGCACCGGAACGTGCGCAACGGCCGGATCGGCTGGGTCCGGTCGGCCCGCGTGGTCTCCGACGACGAGCGCGGCCTGGTGCTCTGGGTGGCGCGCGAGGCGCCCGTCGCGCACGAGGTGAACGCCGCCGGCCTGGGCATGCGGGCGGTGCCGTTCGCCGAGTGGGTGACGTCGTCCTACCGGCTCGCGCAAGGGCTGTGGAACGGCCCGCCGGTGCTGAAGTTCCTGCCCACCGGCGCGGCCCACTCGGTCTGGTGGTTCCGCGACGCCGCCGGCCGCTTCCAGAACTGGTACGTGAACCTGGAGGAGCCCGGCGTCCGCTGGGACGACGGCACGGTGGCCGGGGTCGACATGGTCGACCAGGATCTCGACGTCGTGGTCCACCCGGACCTGAGCTGGGAGTGGAAGGACGAGGACGAGTTCGCCGAGCGGCTGGCGTTCCCGGAGCACTACTGGGTAACCGACGAGAAGGCGGTACGCGCCGAGGGCGAGCGGGTGATCCGGATCGCCGAGGCGGGGGAGTTTCCGTTCGACGGCACCTGGTGCGACTTCACCCCACCCGCGGAATGGGACGTACCGGACGTACTTCCGCCGGGGTGGGACCGCCCGCCGGTGCGCTGAACGAGTGTCCTCGGTCACGGCCCGGCCCGCCCCGGGCGTGGTGTCCGGGTCCGGTGTGAGAGTTCCGGTCCGGATCTGGCAGAATGGTTCGCTGGTATCCGGCACGCGTCCGGCGCCCTCTAACCCGGGCGCGTCGCCAGTTCACCGAGCAGTCTCCGGCCCAAACCCCACTGTGCCGGTCGGCGCTCACCCGCCACACCGCCCGTACGGGCCGGTGAGATCGCAACAGGAGCGAAACAACTGTGGCCGTAAAGATCCGGCTCCTGCGGATGGGCAAGATCCGCAACCCGCAGTACCGCATCGTCATCGCCGACTCGCGCACCAAGCGTGACGGTCGCGCGATCGAGTTCGTCGGTGTGTACCAGCCGAAGGAAGACCCTTCGGTGATCGAGGTCAAGTCGGAGCGGGTCCAGTACTGGCTCTCGGTCGGCGCCCAGCCGAGCGAGGCCGTGCAGCGCCTGCTGGAGCTGACCGGTGACTGGCAGAAGTTCAAGGGCCTGCCCGCGCCGCCGCCGCTGAAGGTCGCCCCCGAGCGGGCCGACCGCAAGGCGGCGTACGAGGCCGAGGCGAAGGCCGCTGCCGGCGTGGCCGACACCCCGGCGAAGCCGGCCAAGAAGGCCGCCGCCAAGGCGGAGGAGCCGAAGGCCGAGGCCAAGGCCGAGGAGCAGACCGGTGCCGAGTCCGGCGAGCAGGCCTGACATGCCGCTGCGTCCCGCTCTGGAGCACCTGGTCAAGGGCATCGTCGACCACCCGGACGACGTCCGGGTGCGCATGGTCGACTCCCGTCGGGGCAAGCGCCTCGAAGTCCGCGTGCACCCCGAGGACCTCGGCACGGTGATCGGGCGGTCCGGCCGGACCGCCAAGGCGCTGCGCCAGGTGATCGGCTCCATCGGCGGGCGTGGGGTACGCGTCGACATCGTCGACTCGTACTGATGCTTCTCGTCGTCGGCCGGATCGGTAAGCCGCACGGCATCCGCGGTGAGGTCACCGTGGAGGTGCGTACCGACGAGCCCGAAGCACGGTTCGCCCCCGGTTCGGTGTTGACCACCGAGCCGGGGGTGGTCCCGTCGGAGCCCGGCGCCTGGCGGGTGCCCCCGACGCTCACCGTCGAGTCGGCCCGCTGGCATCAGGGCCGTCTGCTCGTCGCCTTCGAGGGCGTGCTGGAGCGCGACGTCGCCGAGGCGCTGCGCAACACGCTGCTCGGCGTGGACAGCGCCGACGTCGCCCCGCCGGAGGACCCGGAGGAGTTCCACGACCACCAGCTGGTCGGGCTCACAGTGGTCACCCGCGACGGCGAGCACGTGGGCGAGGTGGCCCGCATCGACCACGCGCCCGCGTCCGACATGCTGGTGCTGCGGCGCCCCGAGGGGCGTACCGCGCTGGTCCCGTTCGTCAAGGCGATCGTGCCCGAGGTGGATCTGGCCGGCGGTCGCGTCGTCGTCGACCTGCCCGGCGGCCTGCTCGACCTCTAGCTGGAGCCCACCGCATGCGCGTCGACATCGTGTCGATCTTCCCCGAGTACTTCGTCCCGCTGGATCTCTCGCTCATCGGCAAGGCCCGCGCGAACGGCACGCTGCGGCTGGCCGTACACGACCTGCGGACCTGGACCCACGACGTGCACCGCACCGTCGACGACACGCCCTACGGCGGCGGTCCGGGCATGGTCATGCGTCCGGAGCCGTGGGGTGAGGCGCTGGACGCGCTGGCGCCGGGCGAGCTGAGCCCGGACGGGCACACGCTGCCCCGGCTGCTCGTGCCGTCGCCCGCGGGCGTCCCGTTCACCCAGGCCCTGGCGCACGAGCTGGCCGCCGAGTCGCACCTGCTGTTCGCCTGCGGCCGGTACGAGGGCATCGACCAGCGCGTGCTGGACCACGCCGCGACCCGGATGCCGGTGACCGAGGTCTCCCTCGGCGACTACGTGCTGTTCGGCGGCGAGGTGGCCGTGCTGGTGATCCTGGAGGCGGTCACCCGGCTGCTGCCCGGCGTGCTCGGCAACGCCGGGTCGCTGGACGAGGAGTCGCACGCGCACGGGCTGCTGGAGGCCCCGCTCTACACCAAGCCGGCGAGCTGGCGCGGGCTGGACGTGCCCGAGGTGCTGCGCTCCGGCGACCACGCCCGGATCGACCGCTGGCGGCGCGACGAGTCGCTGCTGCGGACCGCGGCCCGGCGCCCCGACATGATCGGCGCGCTGGCCCCGGAGACGCTCGACAAGCGGGACCGGGCGACGCTGGACCGGGGCGGATTTTCCCCGCCACCGGGGCATGTGGCAAAGTAGAGGGGTTGCCGCATCCGTCCACGCCGTGGGCGGTTGCGAGGACCCTCGACCGGGGCCGGTCTCGCCGGTCACCACCCGGGGGTCAGAATCACCCATCCGCGCATCGACTGACGATGCGCCGTGAGCCTCACGAGGACGCAGCGATGAACATCCTGGACGCCCTTGACGCCCAGTCGAAGCGTACCGACCTGCCCGACTTCCGTGCCGGTGACACCGTCAAGGTGCACGCGCGGGTCGTCGAGGGCAACCGCTCCCGGGTCCAGATCTTCCAGGGCGTCGTCATCCGCCGCCAGGGTGACGGCCTGCGCGAGACCTTCTCGGTCCGCAAGGTCAGCTTCGGTGTGGGCGTGGAGCGGACCTACCCGCTCAACGGCCCGGGCATCGACCGGATCGAGGTCGTGACCCGCGGTGACGTCCGTCGCGCCAAGCTCTACTACCTGCGTGAGCTGCGCGGCAAGAAGGCCAAGATCAAGGAGCTGCGGGAGAAGCAGCCGGCGAACTGATCCACGTTCGCCACGCCGCCCGGCCTGCGCGGATGTCGTATCGACCAGACCGCATTACCCTGGTCGGTACGGGCGCAGCCGGACGGTGCGAAACGGTCCACTACCGCCCGTGGGGTCTCCGAGGGGACTCCCGGGCGGTAGTGTCGTTTCCGCGGACCGGAGAGTGGCATGGTGCAGATGGTTGACGAGGACGGCGCCGTCGATCCCTGGCGCCGGCGGGCCCGCCGCGGCCGCCGCCAGATGCCGCTCTGGCAGGAGTTGCCGCTGCTGCTGATCGTGGCGTTCTGCCTCGCGGTGCTGATCCGGACGTTCCTGCTCCAGGCGTTCTTCATCCCCTCCGGGTCGATGGAGAACACGCTGCTCGTCGGTGACCGGGTGCTCGTCAACAAGGTCGTCTACGACGTCCGCGACCCGGTCCGCGGCGAGGTGGTGGTGTTCCGGGGCACCGACCGCTGGGTCGCCCAGGAGGCGCCCGCGCCGCCGGCCGACTTCGCCGGCCGGGTCGGCCGTACGCTCGGTGACCTGGTGGGCGTCAGCCGCCCCGGCGAGAAGGACTTCATCAAGCGCGTCATCGGCGTACCTGGCGACAAGGTCTGGTGCTGCGACGACGGCCGGGTGGTGGTCAACGGGGTGCCGCTGGACGAGACGGCGTACGTCTCCGAGGACTCCCCGGTCGAGCTGCCGCCCAATCCGAAGGAGTGCCGGTCCCGGCAGTTCACCGAGGTGGTGGTGCCGCCGGGGCAGATCTTCGTGATGGGTGACCACCGGCTCGTCTCGCAGGACGCCCGATGTCAGGGGCCGGTGCCGATCGAGAACGTGGTCGGCCGCGCCTTCATGATCGTATGGCCGTCGCAGCGGTGGACCGGTCTGCCCGTACCGGAGACGTTCGCGAGCGTGCCGCGCGCGGACGCCGCGGCGGCGCCCGGGCCGGTGCCTGTGGATCCCGACCCGGTCGGCGGCGTCGTCCTGATCCTCCCGCTCGCGGCGACGCTCACCGTTCTGGCGGGTTCGGGGCGACCGCTCCGTACCCGGCGACGTAGGCTCCTCCCGTGATCGACGAGCAGACCGAGAAGCCCCGCAGCTCCTTCTGGAAGGAGCTGCCCATCCTCCTGGGCGTGGCGATCCTGGTCGCGGTGCTGGTGCGTGCCTTCGTGCTGCAGACCTTCTTCATCCCGTCGCCGTCCATGGAGAACACCCTCAAGATCGACGATCGGGTGCTTGTCAACAAGCTGGTCTACGACTTCCGCTCGCCGCACCGGGGTGAGGTGATCGTCTTCAAGGCGCCCACCGAGTGGAGCGGCAACCCCGACGGTGAGGACTTCATCAAGCGGGTCATCGGCGTCGGCGGCGATCACGTGGTCTGCTGCGACCGCACCGGCGGCCAGGAGCGGCTGATCATCAACGGCAAGCCGATCGACGAGCCGTTCATCTTCCCCGGCAACAAGCCCGCCGACCAGGACTTCGACATCACCGTGCCGAAGGGGCGCCTGTGGGTCATGGGTGACCACCGGGAGGCTTCCGGCGACTCGCTGGAGCACTGGCAGCAGTCGGGCGAGGACATCAACGTCGCCACCATCCCCGAGGGCGAGGTCGTCGGCCGGGCCTTCACCATCTTCTGGCCGGTCAGCCGTGCGACCTGGCTCAGCGTCCCCGAGCAGTTCGACGGGATCCCCAATCCCTGAGCCGGCCCGCGCCACGCTCCGGCCCGCCTGCCACGCCTCGACGGCGGGAGGGCGTGGTCGTTCGTCGCAGGCGTCTGGCAGGCTGGTGCGGTGACCGTCTACACCCCTCGTCGCGCGGCCCGGGTGCTGCTGGTCGACGCGTCCGACCGGGTGCTGCTCTTCGAGGGCAGTGATCCGGCCCGGCCGGGTCACCGCTACTGGTTCACCCCCGGCGGTGGGCTGGACCCGGGGGAGTCCCCGGCCGACGGCGCCGCCCGGGAGCTGGCCGAGGAGACCGGCCTGCGGCTGGCCCCGGCCGAACTGGGCGCGCCGGTCTGGTCGGAGACCGTCGAGTTCCCGTTCGACGGCGTCTGGTACCGCCAGGAACAGCAGTTCTACCTGGTCCGGGTGACGGGCTGGGACGTCGACACGACCGGCTTCAACGACGTCGAACGGGCGAGCGTGCACGGGCACCGCTGGTGGCCGGTCGCCGAGCTGGCCGCCACCGCCGAGCGCTACTACCCGCCGGACCTGCCCGGCCGGCTCGGCGCCGTGCTGGCGGGAGGCGGCGCATGCTGACCCCGCCGCGCACCGTGGTCCGCCGCGACGGCGGCCTCTACGCGCTGGAGCGCGCCCTGCAACGGCGTGGCTTCCGGCACGTGGCGGGCGCCGACGAGGCCGGCCGGGGCGCCTGCGCCGGGCCGCTGGTGGCCGCCGCCGCTATCCTGCCCGAGGGCCGGCGCGGCGAGATCGACGAGCTGGCCGACTCGAAGCTGCTCACCCCCGCCGCACGCGAGCGCGTCCACGACGAGGTGGTGGCGCGGGCCCTGGCGTACGCCGTGGTGGTCATCCCGGCCGAAGAGGTCGACGCCCGCGGGCTGCACGTGTGCAACCTCGCCGCGATGCGCCGGGCGCTCGCCTCGCTCACCACCCGCCCCGAGTACGTGCTGACCGACGGCTTCGGCGTCGACGGGCTGGACGTGCCGGGCCTGGCGGTCTGGAAGGGTGACCGGGTGGCCGCGTGTGTGGCGGCGGCGAGCGTGCTCGCGAAGGTCACCCGGGACCGGATCATGGTGGAACTGGACGGGCGGTTCCCCGGCTACGGCTTCGCCGAGCACAAGGGCTACATCACCGCCGAGCACAGCGCCGCCCTGCGCGCGCTCGGGCCCTGCCGGGAACACCGCTTCTCGTACGTGAACGTGGCCGCCGTCTCCGGACGGGACGGCCGGCCTCCCCGCGCCCGCCGCCCGGCGGGCGCCGACGCGGCGCGGCCCGAGCCCGCGGCCGGGCTGCCGGGTCTCGGGCCCGGAGCGTTCGCCGGCCGCCCGGACGAGCCGATGGGGCACTGCGGCGCGTCAGGGGGTACCGTCGGCGTGGCGTTGGGCGAGCAGCCGCGACCTCCGGCGTCGGTGGGGGAAGATGTGGTCATGGAAGGCGGAGTGCGATGAGCGCGGAAGATCTCGAGAAGTACGAGACCGAGATGGAGCTGCAGCTCTACCGGGAGTACCGGGACATCGTCCGCCAGTTCTCCTACGTGGTGGAGACCGAGCGCCGTTTCTACCTGGCCAACCAGGTCGACCTGCACGTGCGCAACTCCGACGGCGAGGTCTACTTCGAGGTCGAGATGCACGACGCCTGGGTGTGGGACATGTACCGTCCTGCCCGTTTCGTCAAGAATGTTCGAGTGATGACGTTCAAGGACGTCAATGTGGAAGAGCTCGAAAAGCCCGACATCTCGCTTCCCGCAGATTCCGGATTCGGGAGCTGACCACGGGCGGCTGAACGCCCTCGGATCACTCCGCCGGCACGACCACCTCGACCCGCTGCACCAGGTTGTTCGCGAACCCGCCCCGGTTCCACGGCTGCTCGACCGGCTGGGTACGCCCCGACGCGTCGGTCGCCCGGGCGCCGAGCACGTACCGCCCCGGCGTCGCCGTCCACCTGACCGACCACCGGCGCCACGCCCACTCGCCCCCGGCCGGCCCGTCCAGGACCGCCGGTGTCCACGTCTCGCCGCCGTCCACCGTCACCTCGACCGAGGTCACCGGCGCGTGGCCGGACCAGGCCCGGCCGTCCAGAGTGCACGGTCCGGGCCGCAGCACCCGGGTGCGGGACATGAAGTCCGGGAACCCGGGCGGACGCACCAGCGCACGCGGCTCGATCCGGGTCACCGGCACGCCCGGGTCGTCGGCGTCGCGCCGCAGCCGGTAGGCCACCGCGTTCTGGTAGCCGTCGAACGGCTCGGTCGTCACAGTGATGTCGCGCAGCCACTTCACGTGCGCCATGCCGTACCAGCCGGGCACGATCAGGCGCAGCGGCGCGCCGTGCTGCGGCAGCAGGGGAGCGCCGTTCATCTCGTACGCCAGCAGCACCTCCTCGCGCAGCGCGTCGGCCACCGGCAGCGCCCGCTGGTAGTCCTGCTCGACGCCGCGCTCCACCCCGTGGTCCGCGCCGGTGAACACCACGTCCACCGCGTCGTCGGACAGGCCGGCCTCGCGCAGCAGCGGCGCCAGCGGCGTACCGGTCCACTCGGCGTTGCCCACCGCCTCCACCAGCCAGGGCTGGCTCACCGGGCGGGGATGCAGCAGCGCCCGGCCGTTGCCGGCGCACTCCAGCGTCACGCGGTGGGTCACCCGGGGCCGGTCGCGCAGCGCCGCCAGGTCCAGCCGCAGTGGACGCTCGACCGCGCCGGACACGCTCAGCGCGTACGCGGCCGGGTCGACGTCCGGGATGTCGTAGTGGATGAGCAGGTAGTGCAGGCCCGCCGGGGTCACGTCGTACCGCAGCGCCTCCAGCGGGATGCCGTGGTTACGCGCGGCGAGCTGAAGCTCCTCGGCGCTGATCGCCTCGTCCGGCCCGGCCACCCGCGAGGGCCGGCTGACGTCGTCCACTGTGGTCATGCCTGCTCCGTCCGCTCCAGCACGTCGTAGCCCACGAACGTGAACATCCGCACGCCTGGCGCCAGCGGGCGGGGCGTGCCGGTGAAGCGGTGCGCGCCGACGCCCACACCGTCGGCCGGGCTGTTCACCGCGACCGGCGCGAAGCCCTCCTCGGCGAACCACTCGCAGATGACCGGCACCAGGTCCGGCTCGCGCCGGTGCCGCGTCCACAGCACCGTGGCGCCGGTGGCGCAGAGCGAGGCGCAGTGCCGCACCGTTTCCCGGATGTCGTCGTCGCTGATGTTGCCGAAGATGCCGCAGACCAGCACCAGATCCGCCGGGGCCAGATCGGCGTAGCGGTCGGTCAGCGAGGCGTCCCCGGTCACCACCTCCACGCCGGTGAGCCCGGCGTCGGCGGCGGCGCGGCGGGCCGGATCGGCGTTGCGCGGATCCAGTTCGACCAGGCGGGCGGTCACGTCGGCGCCCCGGGGATGGGCGGCCAGCACCGGGATCAGGTCGCGGCCCTGACCCGCGCAGAGACTCAGCGCGCGCAGCGGACCGGGCGGCGCCGCATCGAGGGCGTCGGAGACACGCTGCCGCACCTCGGCGAGCCGCCGGGCCAGTGCGGACTCGGGCTGGTCGTAGTCGCTGTGCCAGGCGTACCAGTCCTTCGTCACCCGGCCAGCATAGGCGTCCGGGCCGTAGCAGATCGGCCCCGATTTCGGCGCTCGTCCACAGTCGGAGCGTCGTCCACAGGGCCGGCGGGTGGGGTGCGCGGGAGGGTGCCCGGGGTGGGCAGGGTGGTCGGCGTGCGTTCCTCGATCTCTTACGCCGTGGTGTTGTTCCTCGTCGTCTGCCTGCCGGGCGCCCTCGCGCCGTCCCGGGCCGTGGTGCCGTCGCCCTCGGCCGGGCCGTCGCCGTTGTCGTCCCGGGTCGGGGTCTACTCGGTCGGGCCGTCTCCGGCTGCACCCGCGCGTGGGCCGGATGGTTCCGCATCAGCGGGTGCCCCGGCTCCTGGTGCTTCGGCGGCGGGCGGCTCGGCTGCGGGACTTCGGGGTGCGCCTGCGGGGCCGTTCCGGTGGCCGCTGCCGGGCGCGCCCCGGGTGGTGCGGCGCTTCGACCCGCCGCCGCAGCCCTGGCTGTCCGGGCACCGGGGCGTCGACCTCGCGGCCGAGCCGGGTGCGCCGGTGCTGGCGGCCGGCGCCGGGACCGTCCTGTTCGCCGGCACCGTCGCCGGCCGGCCGGTGCTCACTGTCGGCCATTCCGACGGGCTGCGCACCACATACGAACCGGTCCGCTCCCGGCTCACCGCCGGTACCCCTGTGGACGCCGGCACGCCGGTCGGCGACCTGCTCGCCGGGCATCGGGGCTGCGCCGAGGCGGCCTGCCTGCACTGGGGACTGCGACGCGACGCGGAGTACCTCGATCCGCTGGCCCTGCTCGGGCTCGGTCGCGTCCGGTTGCTGCCGCTGCACCCCGTCCCCGCCGGGTGATCGGTTGTGTTGCTCAGCCCTGGGCGAGCAGCGTGGGCAGCCGGACGGCCAGCCGGTCGTACTCGTCGGGGGTGTTGTAGACCTGGCCGCACAACCGCAGGTAGCCGCGCCCGTTCCAGCCGGCGATCGACACCTCGGCGGAGAGCCGGTCCGCGATCCGGGCCCGCAGCTCCCGGGCCGCGTCCAGCGTCGTCGCGACACCGGGCGGCAGCGGCACGAGCCGCATGGCGACCGCCGGTCCGCCGGGCTCCGGCAGCCGCTCTGGCGCCACACCGAGCGCGTCCCCGACGACCCGTTGCCCGTACGCGGCCAGCGCCGCGTTGTGCGCGCGTACCCGGTCCACGCCGAGGCTGCGCAACGTGAACAGGCCCACCGGGGCGGCCAGCCAACCGGTGTAGTCGAGCGTCGCCTGCCACTCGACACGAACCGGGAAGCCGCTGTCCTGCTCCCACGAGACGACGAGCGGCTGGATCTTCTCCCGCCACTGCGGCGCCACCACGAGCACGGCGGTGCCGCGTGGCGCGTACGCCCACTTGTGCAGGTTGCCGACCCAGAAGTCGGCGCCGACCGAGGCGACGGTGGCCGGCAGCATGCCCGGCGCGTGGGCGGCGTCCACCAGCACCGGCACGCCCTGCTCCCGGGCCACCGCGACGATCGCCGCGGTGGGGAACAGCCGGGCGGTCGGGGAGGTGAGCTGGTCCACGATCAGCAGCCTGGTACGACCGGGGCGCAGCCCGGTGCGGAGGATCTCCACCACCTCCTCGTCGGTGGCGGTCAACGGCACCGGCAGGGTGCGGTGCACCGCCCCGGTGCGGCCGCACTCCCTGGCGACCGAGAGCGCCACCGCCCCGTACCCGTGGTCGGTGGTCACGATCTCGTCGCCCGGGCGCAGCGCCAGCGACTGCAACACCACGGCCGCGCCAGTGGTGGCGTTGCCGACGAGCGTGGTGCCCTCCGGTTCGGCGCCGAGGAACGTGGCCAGGTGCCGCCGGGCGTGGGCGATCCGGTCGACCAGGCCCTGCGTGAAGAACCGCAGCGGGTTGGCCTCCATCTCGTCGCGCAGGCGCTGCTGGGCGCGTTGCACGGCGATCGGTACGGCGCCGAACGATCCGTGGTTGAGGTGACTGACGGACGGATCGAGGGAGAAGAGCAGCCGAGCCCCGGGAATCGGCTCGGGTGGCTGCGGCACCGTCATCAGTCGATCCTAGCCCGAGATGGATCATGCGCCGGCCGGATTCCGCCCGCTGACCGGTGCCACCGACGCTGCCTGCGCGCTCTCGGCGGTCAGGCGCGGGGGTGCGCCTGCCGGTACGCGGCGCGGAGCCGCTCGACCGAGACGTGCGTGTAGATCTGGGTGCTGGCGAGCGACGAGTGCCCCAGCAACTCCTGCACGGCGCGCAGGTCCGCGCCCCCTTCGAGCAGGTGCGTCGCTGCCGAGTGGCGCAGCCCGTGCGGCGTCACCCGCGGTACCCCGGCGGCACCGGCCCAGCCGGACACGATCCGTCGCGCGGTGGTCGGGTTGAGCCGTCCACCCCGCGCCCCGAGCAGAAGCGCCCGGCCCGAGCCCGGGGCCAGCAGTGCGGGCCGGCCGTCGCGCAGCCAGGCGTCAAGGGCCCGCTGGGCCGGCACCCCGTAGGGCACCGCCCGCTCCCGCCCGCCCTTGCCCAGCACGCGTACCACCCGGCGAGCCTGGTCGACATCGCTGACGTCCAGGCCGCACGCCTCGCTGATGCGTACCCCGGTGCCGTAGAGCAGTTCCAGCAGCAGCCGGTCGCGCAGCAGCACCGCGTCGGGCGGTCCGTCGCCGGCCGGTTCGCCGGATGCCGGTTCGGCGGCCGTTCCGTGGTCGCGTCCGAGCCCGGTGCCCTCGGGGTGGACCGTCGAGCGGTCGGCCCCGGGCGGGCTCCGGCGCTGCCGCGACGGGGCCTCCACCAGAGCAGCGGCCTGGTCGGCCCGCAGCACGGTGGGCAGTTCCCGCCGGGCCCGAGGGCTGGCCAGCGGCGCGGCCACGTCGTCGGCGAGCAGGCCGGTCCGGTGCGCCCAGGCGCTGAACGTCCGGGCCGCGGCGGCGCGCCGCGCCATCGTCGTCCGGGCCGCGCCCATGGTCCGCTGCTTCGCCAGCCAGCTGCGCACCACGGCGAGGTCCAGCTCCGGCAGTTCGGCGCAGCCCATCCGGACGGCGTGGTCCAGCAGCGACACCAGATCCGTGACGTAGGCCCGGACGGTGTGGACGGAGCGGTTGCGCACCCGCGACAGGTGGTCGGCGAAGTCGTCCACCGCCTCGCGCATCGAGGCGGGCAGTTCCTCGTGCGCCTCCCGGGTGCCGCGCTGCCGCTTGCTCACTGCGGCACCCGACCCAGGCGTACGGGGTCGCGGCGGGGGAGGCGGCCGGCGATCACCGCCCCAGCGTAAGGCCGGAGCGCCGCCGTGCGCCGTGCCGCCCGCCGCCACACCGCCCTCGCCGTTCAGTCGCCCGGCCGCCCCACTCCGCCCCGTTCCCCGCCGTGGAGTCGCCTGGCCGCCGTGCCGGTCCGGCCGTCGCTTCGGCCTTCGCGGTGCCGGCCCGTCGCCCGTGGGTTGTGCCGTCCGCCACGTCGGCCGGGTCCTTCCGGCGTGGGATAGGTGCCGACGCGCTGAGCGGGGTGGCAGAAGCCGGTCTGGACAGGGGAAACTCATGCTGCGGCACACTCCTGTGCGGCGACCGGCGGGCAGCGTGGCCGAGCCGGCCCCGACGGAGGGTCGATCCGGCCGCGATCAGGCGAACGCGTCCCCGTGACGGTGGCGCCGGTACGAGGAGGGCCGAGAGTGGGAGTGGACGCCGTCCTCTACCGGCAGATATCGGCGGGCAACGGTCGTCGGCGGCCCGCGTACGTCTCGATCGAGGCCGTGGCGGACCCGCAGGACGTGCTGCTCGACCTGCTCAAGCGTGTCCGCGGCGGTGGCCGGACCCCGCTGCTCGACCGTGTCGACCCGCTCGGTGAGCTGACAGTGAGCGCCGAGCGGATGCCGCAACTGCTCGCCGAGCTGCGGTGCCTCGCCGAGGTGGCCGGGGCGCCGGCCGAGGTCGACCACGTCCACCGGCTGGCCCGGCTCGTCCGCCGATGTGCGGAGCGCCTTGACGCCGAGATCCGGTTCGAGGGCGACTGACCCGCTCACGAGCGGGCGACCGGTGGTGGCGGTGCGAGCGCGTAGCCGTCGTCGCGGCGTACCACCATCGCCAGTTCCTCCAGCATGGACAGCTTGCGCATGGCGGTGCGCAGGTCCACCCCTGCGCGCGCCGCGACGCTCTCCAGGTCGAGCGTTCGGCGGCGGGGTAGCGCCTCCAGCACCTGGGTGGCCTCCTCGTCGAGCCGGTCCCGAGGACGCTCGGGGGCCCGGGCTGGCGGGGCCAGGTCGTACCCGATCCGTCCCACCTCCTCCAGCACGTGCGCGACGTTGGTGACCAGCCGCGCCTCCGGCCGCTCCCGCAGCACCTCGTGCCCGCCGACCGACATCGCTGAGGTCACCGGCCCCGGCACCACCATCGCCGGCCGGCGCAGGCCGAGCGCCCGGTTGAGCGTCTGGGTCGCGCCGCTGCGCGCGGCGGCCTCGACGAGGACAGTGCCGTTCGTCGCCGCCGCTATGACCCGGTTGCGGATGAGGAACCGCGGACGCAGCGGCTCCGCGCCCGGAATCCATTCGCTCACCAGGAGGCCGGTCTCGGCGATCCGGTCGAACAGCGCGGCGTTGCCCATCGGGTACGGGCGGTCCACGCCGCAGGCGAGCACGGCGACGGTGCGGCCGCCCGCTGTCAGCGCCCCGCGATGTGCGGCGGCGTCGATGCCGAACGCCCCACCGGACACGACTGTCCACTCCCGGTCGGCCAGGCCGTAGCCCAGCTCGGTGGCGATGTGCGCGCCGTAGGGGGTTGCCGCCCGCGCGCCGACCACCGCCACCGAGCGCGCCAGCGCCTCACCGAGCGACCACGCTCCGCGTACCCAGAAACAGAGCGGCGGATCGGTCTCCACGTCGACCCGCCGGGTGGCACCGGAGAGCGCCAGCCGGCGCAGGTCGCCGACCTGAGCCGGCCACTCGTCGTCCTCCGGGGTGACCAGGCGGGCGCCGAGCCGTTCGCCGCGGGCCAGCGCGTCGGCGGCGACCGTCCGGGCGTCACCGGCGGCGCCGCGCGCCGCGACGGCCGACCGCAGCGTCCGTTCCGGCGCCCCGCCGGACAGCAGCAGGTCGAGTGCGGCGACCGGGCCGAGCCGCTCGACCAGTGCGTACACCGACCGGGTGCCGGGCTCGGCGAGCCAGGTGAGCGCGACCCGCGCCAGCCGGCGGTCGTCGGCGCTCACGCGACCTCCCCGGTCCTGAGCTGGATGGCCTCCGCGACGTCGTCGTGGCCGGGCCGGTCCCGCCCGTCCAGGTCCGCGATGGTCCAGGCGAGACGGAGTACGCGGTCGTAGCCGCGCGCGGACAGCGATCCGGTGTCGAGCCGGCGGCGCAGATCCGTGGTGACCCGGGCCGGCAGGTGCCACGGCGGCCGGCGCAGGTACGGGCCGTGGACGTCGGCGTTCACCCGATGCCCGGTGGCCGCCCAGCGATCGGCGGCGGCGTGCCGCGCGGCGACGACCCGGGCGGCGACGGTGGCCGAGGACTCCTGCGCGGCGTCGGTGCTCAGCAGCTCCGCCGCGCGTACCGCCGTCAACCGGACCTGCACGTCCACCCGGTCGAGCAGCGGACCCGACAACCGTCCCAGGTAGCGTCGCCGGGCCAGGGGCGGGCACTCGCAGTCGACGTCGCCGGAGGGCTTCGCGCACGGACAGGGGTTGGCCGCCAGCACCAGTTGGGTGCGGGCCGGGTACTCGGTGGCACCCTGGGTACGCGCCACCCGCACCCGGCCGCTCTCCAGCGGCTGCCGCAACGCCTCCAGCGCACCCTTGCTGAACTCGGGCGCCTCGTCCAGGAACAGGACCCCACGGTGGGCGAGCGACACCGCGCCGGGCCGGGCCAGCCCGGAACCGCCTCCGACGAGCGCGGGCACCGTGGCGGTGTGGTGCGGCGCCTGGAACGGGGGACGGCGCAGCAGCCCGCCACCGGGTGGCAGCAGGCCGGCGATCGAGTGCAGCGCCGTCACCTCCAGGGCTGCCTCGTCGTCCAGTTCGGGCAGGATCGACGGCAGCCGTTCGGCGAGCATGGTCTTGCCGGCGCCGGGCGGACCGAACAGCGCGAGGTGGTGGCCCCCCGCGGCGGCGATCTCCAGGGCACGCCGCCCGAGCGGCTGCCCGGCCACGTCGACCAGGTCGGGCCCGGCCGGGCCGCAGGCCGGGACGTGGGCGGGTGGGGCGAGCAGCGGACTGCCGTCGCGGACGTGGGCGACGAGCCGGTGCAGCGTGTCGACCGCGTGCACGCGTACGCCCGGGATGACTGCCGCCTCGGCGGCGTTGCCGGCGGGTACGACGACGCGGGTGTGCCCGGCGCGGGCGGCGGCGGCGACCATCGGCAGCGTGCCGCGGACGGGGCGTACCGCGCCGTCGAGGCCGAGTTCGCCGAGCACGACTGTGGCGTCCAGGGCGACCGGTGGCAGTTCGCCCGAGCCGGCCAGGACGGCGAGCGCGATGGCGAGGTCGAACGCCGAGCCGTACTTCGGCAGGGTGGCGGGGAGCAGGTTGAGCGTGATGCGGCGGTTGGGCCACTTCTGGCCGGAGTTGACGATCGCGGCGCGGACCCGGTCGCGCGCCTCGTGCAACGCGGTGTCCGGCAGACCGGAGATGATCACCGCGGGCAGTCCGGGAGCCAGGTCGGCCTCGACCTCGACGAGATGCCCGGCGACTCCGGCCAGGCCGACGCTCAGCACCTTCGCGTACCCCATGTCAGAACGCGCCGCGGAGGTGCTCGACGCGGGCGGGGCCGGTGAGCGGGAGCCGGACGGAGAGCACGTCGAAGCGGACCTCGGCGGCGGTGGTGCCGGTCTCGGCGAGCCAGCGCGCGGCCAGGCCGCGCAGCCGGCGGGCCTTGGCCCGCACGACGGCCTCGGCGGGGGAGCCGAACTGCTCGCTCCGGCGGGTCTTGACCTCGCAGATGGCGAGGACCGGGCCCTCCCAGGCGATGATGTCGATCTCGCCCTCGGGGCAGCGCCAGTTGCGGGCGACCGGGCGCAGGCCCGTCTCGATCAGGTGCCGTAGCGCGCACCGCTCGCCGTACGCCCCGACGGCTCGGTTCCGGTTCGTCATGCCGGCCAGGATGCGACCGGAGGCCACTGTCGCGGGGGACGCGGATCGGTTGCCTGTGGACAGGGGTGGGCTTGTGGACGGAACGACGATCATGGGTCCGATCTGCTACGGAGCCTGGTCGCCGTGCTGAACCGCGAGTGGGTGGTGCCCGCCTTCCCCGACGACTTCCCGTACCCGGACGGCGCGCCGACGTTCACGCCCTACGGCTACTGACCGTGTCCCGTCGGCGACCCGGCGGCATCGGTGCTGACCTGGGCCGATCCCCAGGAGACCCGAATGGCGCGGCTGGTGCCCGTCGCATACCGTGCCGGTCGTGGACGGACGACGGAGCTACTCCGAGGATGAGCAGGGGTCGCGATGGGGCGACCGGGGATACGAGTCGGACTGGCGCGCCGCGGGCGAGCCCCGCTACCGCGACGACGACTACCGCACGCCCGAGCAGCGCGCCGGTGAGAACCGGTACGCCGAGCCGGGCCGGTACTCCGCCGCCGATCCGCTGGTGGACGACACGAGCAGCTGGCGGTCGCAGCGTCCGGACGACCCGGAGGTCTCCGGTGAGCTGCCCGGATCGCGCGCCGGCCGTCGCGCCGCACGCGAGTCGGCGGCCGACCCGCTCGGCACGGTGTCCCGCAGCGGCGTCGACGCGCTCGGCACCGCCGCGCACGGCAACCCGCTGTCGAGCACGCTCGGTACGCCGGCGACCGCCCCGCTGACCGGCGCGGCCCCGGCGGGCACCGACCCGTACGGCCTCATCGCCCACGGCAGCGACCCGGCCGGTGGCGCCGGCGTCGACGCCCGCAGCACTGTCGGCGGCGTCGACAAACCCCGGCTCAGCCCGATCGGCGGCTACCCGGTCGTCGAGCCGGCGCCTGGTACCGCGGGCGCGGACGGCGGAGCCGAGGCGACCGCCGCGGCGCGGCTGAACCCCGGTGAGGCCACCCCGCTGCGGATCGGTGAGCGTCCGGGTGGTCCGGCCCAGCCGGCCGCGACCCCGAATCCGCTGGAGATGCCGACCGGCCCGATGCCCGCGGTGCTGCCGCGTCCGGACGGGCCGCCGCCCGGTGACGGCGTCTACCGGACCCGGCGCCCCGCGCTGGCGGTGCTGCTGGCGGTGATGGTGCTGGTGCTGGAGGTGCCGGCGGTACGGGTGTTGCTGCACGGCCTGTTCGGCGACCCGGTGTCGACGTCGCACGTGGTGGTGGGCATCTTCCTGGTGGTCGGCCTGCCGATCTTCGGCACCGGCCTGTACGGGCTGCGCACCGGCGGGCTGGCGCTCGCCGACGGCAGCCGGGGCTGGCTGCGCCCGCCGACGGCGTACCTGACCGTCGGGCTGGTGCTGTTCCTCGCCGCCGCCCTCGCGGCGGGCTGAGACGGCCCGACCCCGGTACGCCGTAGTGGCGGTGTCACCGACAGGGTGACGCCGCCACTTCGCCGTCCCGGAGCCGATCAAGGCGCACCTGGAGTCGATCAGGCCGGTCTCTGCACCCGGAGGTCGTACAGCGGAGAGGGCGCGTACACTGGTTGACTGGCGACCGCCTCGTGCGGTCGACCTCGCGTGCCCTCTCCACGGTCTCCTCCGTGGGGCGACGGCCTCCCTGGTCCCGGTCTGACGTACCGGGCCCACCCTGGCCGGCGATCGGGCGCCAGGCGTCCGGCCGCCGGCTGGACGGACAACCAGGGACAACGTAGGAGTAACCCACCATGGCCGTCGTGACCATGCGTCAGCTGCTGGAAAGCGGTGTGCACTTCGGGCACCAGACCCGCCGCTGGAACCCGAAGATGAAGCGCTTCATCTTCACCGAGCGCAACGGTATCTACATCATCGACCTGCGCCAGACGCTCGACTACATCGAGAAGGCGTACGAGTTCGTCCGCACCACCGTCGCCGGTGGCGGCAGCATCCTGTTCGTCGGCACCAAGAAGCAGGCCCAGGAGGCCATCGCCGAGCAGGCGACCCGGGTCGGCCAGCCGTACGTCAACCACCGCTGGCTCGGTGGCATGCTGACCAACTTCCAGACCGTGTACAAGCGGCTCCAGCGGATGAAGGAGCTGGAGGCTCTGGGTGACCTGAGCGGCACCGCCGCCGGTTACACCAAGAAGGAGACGCTCCAGCTCTCCCGCGAGAAGATCAAGCTCACCAAGACCCTCGGTGGTCTGCGGGACATGCAGAAGCTCCCGGCCGCGGTCTGGATCGTCGACACCAAGAAGGAGCACATCGCCGTCGACGAGGCCCGCAAGCTGGGCATCCCGGTGATCGCGGTGCTCGACACCAACTGCGACCCGGACGAGGTCGACTTCCCGATCCCGGGCAACGACGACGCCATCCGCTCGGCCGAGCTGCTGACCAAGGTCGTGGCCGCCGCCGTCGCCGACGGTCTGATCGCCCGTTCCGGCCGCAACCGGGGCGCGGACGAGAAGCCCGAGGCCGGCCAGGTCGGCGCCGACGAGCCGCTGGCCGAGTGGGAGCGCGAGCTGCTCGAGGAGCCGAAGAAGGCCGACGAGCAGCCCGCCGCCGCCGAGCCGGCCGCGCCTGCCGCCGAGCAGCCGGCGACCGCCTCCGCGGAGTGATCTCGCCGTCGCGTCCCCACCGTCGGCGATTCCCGGCGGTGGGGGCGTGACGGGTACGCCGGGCAGAACCGGCCCGGAACCGGGTAACCAGCACCCCAGACCACCTCACTGACATCGAAGAGAGAGTCATGTCCAACTTCACCGCCGCGGACGTCAAGAAGCTCCGCGACCTCACCGGCGCCGGCATGATGGACTCCAAGAAGGCGCTGACCGAGGCCGAGGGCGACTTCGACAAGGCCGTCGAGATCCTGCGCGTCAAGGGCGCCAAGGACGTCGGCAAGCGGGCCGGGCGCACCGCCGCCAACGGCCTGATCGCCCACTCCGGCCAGGCGCTGCTCGAGCTCAACTGCGAGACCGACTTCGTCGCCAAGAACGACGCCTTCATCGCGCTGGCCCAGCAGCTGGTCGAGCACGGCGTGGCCAGCGGCGCCACCAACGCCGAGGAGCTGCTCGCCAGCAGCATCGACGGCAAGAGCGTGGCCGACCTGATCCAGGAGCAGTCCGCCAAGATCGGCGAGAAGCTGGTGCTCAACCGCTTCGCCAAGCTGGACGGCACCACTGCGGTCTACATGCACCGCAAGAGCCAGGACCTGCCCCCGGCGGTCGGCGTGCTGGTCGAGTTCACCGGCAAGAGCGATGAGGCGGCCGACGCCGACGCGCGCGCCGTGGCCATGCAGATCGCCGCGATGCGGCCGAAGTACCTCACCCGCGACGAGGTGCCGGCCGAGACCGTCGAGTCCGAGCGGCGCATCGCCGAGCAGACCGCCCGCGAGGAGAACAAGCCCGAGGCGGCGCTGCCGAAGATCGTCGAGGGCCGGGTCAACGCCTTCTTCAAGGACTTCGTCCTGCTGGAGCAGTCGTCGGTCGCCGACAACAAGAAGACCGTCAAGCAGGTGCTGGCCGACGCCGGCATCGAGGTGACCCGCTTCCTGCGGTTCGAGGTCGGCCAGGCCTGAGCCGCCGCACCGGGCCGTCCGGCCCGGGCACAGGGGAGAACGTCGACGAGGAGGCCGCCGGTGTACGCGACAGGCACCGCGGCCTCCTCGTCACATAGGGTCGGCAGGGGCACGTACGCGACGCTCGCGCGATGCGCGGGGAGAAGGGGCGGGGCGGATGACGCAGGTTGTGAGTGACCGGAGCCTGGCGGCGGAGGACCCGACCGCCCCTCCGCCCGGTCGGTCCCGCCGGGTGGTGCTGAAGCTCTCCGGTGAGGTCTTCGGCGGTGGCGCGATCGGAGTCGACCCCGACGTCGTGCAGGGCATCGCCCGCCAGATCGCCACAGTGGTACGCCGGGGCGTGCAGGTGTCGGTGGTGGTCGGCGGCGGCAACTTCTTCCGCGGCGCCGAGCTGCAGAAGCGCGGCATGGACCGCGCCCGCGCCGACTACATGGGCATGCTCGGCACGGTCATGAACTGCCTGGCCCTCCAGGACTTCCTGGAGAAGGAGGGCATCGAGACCCGGGTGCAGAGCGCCATCACGATGGCCCAGGTCGCCGAGCCGTACATCCCGCTGCGCGCGATCCGGCACCTGGAGAAGGGCCGCGTGGTCATCTTCGGCGCGGGCGCCGGCATGCCGTACTTCTCCACCGACACGGTGGCCGCCCAGCGGGCGCTGGAGATCCGCGCGGACGTGGTGCTGATGAGCAAGAACGGCGTGGACGCGGTCTACACCGCCGACCCCCGGATCGACCCGACCGCGAGCAAGCTCGACTCGATCACCTTCTCCGAGGTGCTGCGCCGTAACCTGCGGGTGGCCGACGCCGCCGCGTTCAGCCTCTGCATGGAGAACGGCCTGCCGATGCTGGTCTTCGGCGCCCAGGGCGACGACACCATCGTCCGGGCCGTCGGCGGCGAGAAGATCGGCACCCTGATCACCGCCTGACCGGCCCGCCGGCCGGCAGCGGTCCCTCTGCCACGGCAGCACCCGCACCACACACGACGAGCGACAGAAGGAGGCGAGGAGACCGGTGATCGACGACACCCTCCTCGAGGCGGAGGAGAAGATGGAGCGTGCCATCGAGCACGCCAAGGAGGAGTTCGGCGGCATCCGTACCGGACGCGCCAACGCCGCCATGTTCTCCCGGATCGTCATCGACTACTACGGCAGCCCGACCCCGCTGCCGCAGATGGCGTCCATCGCGGTGCCCGAGCCGCGCATGGTGATCATCAAGCCGTACGACAACTCGCAGCTGGGCGCCATGGAGAAGGCGATCCGCGACTCGGACCTCGGGGCCAACCCGAACAACGAGGGCAACCAGCTCCGCATCGTCCTGCCGCAGATGACCGAGGAGCGGCGCCGCGACATGATCAAGGTCGCCCGGCAGAAGGGCGAGGAGGCCAAGGTCGCCGTCCGCAACATCCGCCGCAAGGCCAAGGAGGAGCTGGACCGCCTGGTCAAGGACGGCGAGGTCGGCGAGGACGAGGGCCGGCGCGCGGAGAAGGAGCTGGACGACCTGACCCAGCGCTTCGTCGCAGGAGTCGACGAGCTGGTCAAGCACAAGGAGAGCGAGCTGCTCGAAGTCTGAGCACCCGCGTACCTCGCACGGCACCGCGCCGCCGTCGCCCGCCCGGGCGGCGGCCCGGTGCCGTCGTCGTGCCCGGCGGCGCACACCCTCGGGGCCGCGGCGGGTGCAGTAGGCTCGGCACGATTCCCGACCACCACGGGGTGAACGGCGGGAGTCGCCCGGCCGTCGGTCGGTCAACAGGAAGTCTCACGCCGGTAGGGGATGGTCTTGGTCTTGCGTCATGTGGTGGCTCTCGTACCGGCTGCCGGTGCGTGATGTCCCACCCCGACCCCTACGGCAACACCGAGTCGCGTGGCTGGGACCGCCCGGCCGCCCCGGCCCTGCCCTGGCCGGACACCGATCTGGAGCCCGGCCCCTGGCGGCCCGGCCCGGCCGCGCACACCCACCCCGCCGAGCCGGACACCTACGCGCGTCCCGGAGCAGCCCCGGACCCGTATGCCGGTCCGGACACGTACGCGACGCCGGACACGTACACCGGATCCGACACCTACGCCGGGCCGTACCCGACGACCTCGCGGCACCACGACGGCCCGGGCCGGTACGACGGACCGCCGGCCGGCGACCGTGGGCGGCCCGCCGGGCCGGACCACGACGGCCCGTGGGGTGAGCCCGCCCGCGACGACGAGTACCCGACCGCGCAGATCGCGCCGGTGCGCGACGAGCCCACCGAGCAGATCCCGGCGGTACGCGACGAGCCCGCCTCGGAGCCGCCGGCCGGCCGCCGCGGGCCGGGACGCCGGCGGGCGAGCGCCGAGCGTCCGCCGACCACCGTGCCGAAGACGTCCCGGGCGGGGCGCAACCTGCCGGCCGCGATCGGCGTCGGGGTGGCCCTCGGCGCGGCGGTCGTGGTGCCGCTGTTCTTCTTCATGCCGGCGTTCCTCGCCGTGCTGGCGACCGCTGTGGGGATCGGCATCTGGGAGATGGCCCGCGCGGTACGCCGCAGCGGCGCCCACCCGCCGCTGGCGCCGCTCGTCGCCGGTGGCGTGATCACAGTGGGCCTGGCCTGGTACGCGGGCCCCGACGCGCTCTGCCTCGGCCTGCTGGTCACGGTGCTGGGCACGATGATCTGGCGGCTGGGCGACGGGCCCGGCAACTACCAGCGCGACCTGACCGCGGCCACCCTGATCGCGGTGTACGTGCCGTTCCTCGCCGGATTCGCGGCCATGCTCGCGGCGGCGCCTGATGACGGGCACCTGCGGGTGCTGGTGACGCTGGCTGCGGTGGTGCTCTCCGACACCGGCGGGTACGCCGCGGGCGTGTCGTTCGGCAAGCACCCGATGGCGCCCACGATCAGCCCGAAGAAGTCCTGGGAGGGCTTCGCCGGCTCGGTGACGGCCGCGGCGGCGGGCAGCGCGGCGCTGCTGTGGGCGTTGTTCGACGTGGCGCCCTGGTGGGGCGCGTTGTTCGGGATGGCGATCTCGGTCTCGGCGGTGCTCGGTGACCTCGCCGAGTCGATGATCAAGCGGGATCTCGGCGTCAAGGACATGAGCAACCTGCTGCCCGGGCACGGCGGCCTGATGGACCGGCTCGACTCGATCCTGTTCGCCGTGCCGGTGGCCTACCTGCTGCTCGCCGTCTTCGTCCCGGTGGTGAACTGAGGCATGCGTCACGGCGGCGACCCGCTGCGGGCCGGGTGGCCGGGGGCGATTCGACACGTACGGACGGGTGCGTCCGGGCGGGAGCGTGTCAGACTGGACGCGCCATGACGAGTCTTCCGCTGATCTCCGTAGACCCCGACGCCCGCGGCCGCCGGCCCTCGATGCCTCCCCGCCACCTCGCCGACCTGGACCTGCCGGGCCGGCAGGCGCTCGTCGCCGAGCTGGGTGAGCCCGCGTTCCGCGCCAAGCAGGTCTCCAACCACTACTTCGGCCGCCTGGTACGCGACCCGGAGCGGATGACCGACCTGCCGGCGGCGACCCGGGAGCGGCTGGCGGGCGAGCTGCTGCCCACGCTGCTGACCCCGGTCCGCGAGCTGGCCTGCGACGACGGCGCGACCCGCAAGGCGCTCTGGCGGCTGCACGACGGCTCGCTGGTGGAGAGCGTGCTGATGGGCTACCCGGACCGGGTGACCGTCTGCATCTCCAGCCAGGCCGGCTGCGGCATGGCCTGCCCGTTCTGCGCCACCGGCCAGGCCGGGCTGACCCGCAACCTGTCCACCGCCGAGATCGTCGACCAGGCGGTCTACCTGGCCGGGGTGGCCGCGTCCGGCGTCGTGGCCGGTTCGCCGCCGCGGCTGTCGCACGTGGTGTTCATGGGCATGGGCGAGCCGCTCGCGAACTACTCGCGGGTGGTGGCGGCGATCCGCCGGCTGGTGGCCCCGGCGCCGGAGGGGCTGGGCCTGTCGCAGCGGCACATCACCGTCTCGACCGTCGGTCTGGTGCCGGCGATCCGCCGACTGGCCAGCGAAGACCTCTCGGTGACCCTTGCGTTGTCGCTGCACGCCCCCGATGATGAGCTGCGCGACGAACTCGTCCCGGTCAACCAGCGCTGGAAGGTGTCCGAGGTGCTGGACGCGGCGTGGGACTACGCGGCCACGACGGGGCGTCGCGTGTCCATCGAATACGCGATGATCAAGGACGTGAACGATCAGCCGTGGAGAGCCGATCTGCTCGGGCGGCTACTGGCCGGCAAGCTGGCCCACGTGAACCTGATCCCGCTCAACCCGACTCCGGGCAGCCGCTGGGACGCCAGCCCGAAGCCGGTCGAGCGGGAGTTCGTCCGGCGGTTGCGCGACGCCGGGGTGTCGACCACGGTGCGCGACACCCGGGGACGCGAGATCGACGGGGCCTGTGGGCAGCTCGCCGCCGCCGGGGACACGGACGGCGACTCACGCGCGGCAACGGCGTAGCGGTACGAGACCAGGAGACATAGTGGCGAGTCAGGGTCAGCGTTTCCGGCGTAAGGCGCTCCGCCGGGGCTACAAGGTCGACGAGGTCGATGCCTTCCTGGACCGGGTCGAGGCGACACTCGACGGCCAGCCGATCGGCGCGCCCGTGGCCTCCCAGGAGGTCCACGACGTCGTCTTCCGGGTCCGGTTCAACGGCTACGACGAGTGGCAGGTCGACCTGCACCTCGACCGGGTCGAGCGCCAGCTCGCCGAGCTGGAGGAGCGCGGTGGCGCACCGGCCGGGCGCGGTGGCGACCCGCGGATGGCCGACCGGCTCGGCCCGCCGATGCGCGACGACCGGGGCATGTCGCCGGTGCCGCAGCCGCCGATGCCGCCCCGGCAGATGCCCGCCCAGCCCGGCCCGCCCGCCGACCGCTACGGCAACCGCTACGACGAGCCGACCGGCGCGTTCGCCGGTGGCTACGACGGCCCGCGCGGTGGCTACGACGGCCCCCGCGGCCCGGGTGGCCCCGGCCCGATGGGCCCGGGCGCGCCGATGGGGCACGGCGGCCCGCCCTCGCGCGGCCTGCCGCCCGGCCCTGGTGGCTACGGCCCCCCGGACAGCGGTCCCGGTGGGTACGGCCCGCCGGACAACGGCCCGGGCGGCTACGGTCCGCCGGACAGCGGCCCTGGCGGCTACGGTCCGCCGGACAGCGGCCCCGGTGGGTACGGCCAGGAGGAGCGCTTCGACGGGTTCGAGGCCGGCCGGCGTGCCCGTGCCGACATGACCGCCGAGATCCGCATGCCCGAGCGTGAGCTGCGCGGTCGTGGCCCCGGTGGCCCGCCGGCGCTGCCGCAGCAGGGTTACGGCGCACCGGAGCCCGGCTACGGCCCGCCGGACCCGGGTTACGGGCCGCCGGACCAGGGCTACGGCCCGGGCCCCTCGATGACCGGCCCGCCGCTCGTGAGCCCGCCGGTCGCCGGTCCGCCGATGGTGGGGCCGCCGATGGCCGGCCCGCCCGGCAGCGACCTGCACCGGGTCGACCAGATCCGGCGCAGCTTCCAGGTCCGGCGGTTCGGCAGCGGGTACGACCCGGACCAGGTCGACCGGTTCTTCGAGACGCTGCTCGGCGGCATGCAGGGGCGCAACCCGATGCCGGTGAACCCCAAGGAACTCGACACGCTGCGCTTCGGGCTGGTGCCCGGTGGCTACTTCGAGGCCGAGGTCGACGCCGCGCTCAAGGACGTGCAGGACATCCTGCTCGGCCGCTGACCCCGCCTCCCGAGACGACGAAGGGCCCGCCCCCCGGTGAGGGGCGGGCCCTTCGCGCACTACCGTGGGCGCCGCGCGTCAGGACCGCAGGCCGTTGCGGCGCAGCACGGCGTCGCCGATGACGATGGCGATCAGCAGTCCGGCGATCCCGAACAGCCAGATGTGCTCCACCCGGCCCTCCTCGATCCCGCAGAGCGCCATCAGTACCAAAGCCACCGCCGACAGCACCGCACCGATCCGTCCGGACTTGCGGTGTCCGGGCTTGTGCTGATCTGGCGCGGTTACCGGCTCGTCTCCTGCCACTGTCGGTCCTTCCCTCGCGATCGGATCTCCGATCAGTCTGGCACGGCCCGAACCGGGCCCGGCGCAGGGTCCGACCTCCTGTGCCGGGGATGACCCGGGCGGGCGACAGCGGGCGGGCGGCACGGCCCGGGTCGTTGGTCCCGTACCGGTGGGGGCGGTTGGCCACTACCGGCGTCGCGGGACGGCGAGCACACTGCCTCCGGTAGCGTCTTGACGTACACCTTGATGCCTTTTTGAGGAGGACTGCGGTGCGAGTGACCGGTACGGGGCATGCCAGCATGCGGATCGACACGGCCGCGGGCAGCATCCTGTGCGACCCGTGGGTCAACCCCGCCTACTTCGCCTCGTGGTTCCCCTTCCCGGACAACTCCCTGCTCGACTGGGCGACCCTCGGCCAGGTCGACTACCTGTACGTGTCGCACCTGCACCGGGACCACTTCGACGCGAAGCACCTGCGTGACTTCGTGTCGAAGGACGCCACCGTCCTGCTGCCCGAGTTCCCCACCTCGGAGATGGAGGACGAGTTCCGGGAGCTGGGCTTCACCAAGTTCCTCAAGGCCCCGAACGAGCAGGTCGTGGAGCTGCCCGGCGGCCTGAAGATCATGATCCAGGCGCTGACCAGCCCGACCGACGGCCCGATCGGCGACTCGTCGCTCTGGGTCGAGTACGACGGCGTCCGGCTGCTCAACCAGAACGACGCCCGTCCGACCGACCTCAGCGTGTTCGCCGAGCTGGGCCACGTGCACGCGCACATGCTCCAGTTCTCCGGCGCGATCTGGTACCCGATGGTCTACGAGCTGCCGCAGGCGGCGAAGACCGCGTTCGGCAAGCAGAAGCGGGACCGGCAGTTCGACCGCACCTGGCGCTACATCGACGACCTGAAGGCCGACCACGTCTTCCCGATCGCCGGCCCACCGTGCTTCCTCGACGACGAGCTGTGGCAGTTCAACGACATCTTCGGCGACGAGGGCAACATCTTCCCCGACCAGTCGGTGTTCCTCGCCGAGTACGCCAAGGTCGGCGGCACCAACGGCATCGTGTTGCTGCCGGGCAGCGTCTCGGAGATCACCACCGAGGGCGCGACCACCACCCACCCGGTGCCGGTGGAGGAGTTCTTCGCGAACAAGGTCGCCCACCTGGAGGAGATGCGGGAGCGCAAGCGCGGCGTCATCGAGGCCGAGAAGGCGTCCTGGCGGCACCCCGAGGTCGACGTGCTCGGCGAGATGAAGCGCCGGATCGAGCCACTGCTCGACGAGTCGATCTACCTGGCCAAGGGCGTCGGCGGGCCGGTCCGCTTCGACCTGGTCGGCTACGACGGCGAGAGCGTCGAATCCATCGTGGTGGACTTCCCGGGCAAGGAGGTCCGGCCGTACGCGGACGAGAAGGTCCGCTACCGGTTCCGTACCGAGCGGGCGCTGATCGAGCACCTGCTGCACATCGGCGAGGTGGACTGGGTCAACTCCCTCTTCCTGTCCTGCCGTTTCTCCGCGGCCCGCATCGGCCAGTACAACGAGTTCGTCTACGCCTTCTTCAAGTGCCTGTCCGAGGAGCGCCTCCAGTACGCCGAGGGCTGGTACGACGAGCACGAGCGGGCGGTCGACGCCGAGGACATCACGCTCGACGGCTGGGTGGTGCAGCGGCGCTGCCCGCACCTGAAGGCGGACTTGAGCCGGTTCGGCATCGTCGACGGCGACCAGCTCACCTGCCAGCTGCACGGCTGGAAGTTCGACCTGGCCAGCGGGCGCTGCCTGACCAGCGTCGGGCACAAGATCCGCGCGCACCGCGCCGACGCGGAGACCCCGGCGCCGGCCGGGGAAGCGGCCATCTGACGAGTTCCGCCCCGTCCGCCGTCCCCGGCACGCGACCATCTGTCGTGAGGGGGCGGCGTGACGGGTGCGGACAGGGAACCGGCGTACCGGTTCGGGCGCGGCAACGAGATGGCGCGCGACGCCTCCCGGGTGGAGGCGTTCAGCGACGCGGTGATCGCCATCGTGCTCACCCTGATGGCCGTCGAGCTGCTGTCGTTCGACCCGGACACGCCGCAGGACGACGGGCTGCCGGCCGCCCTGCTGCACGAGTGGCGCGCCTACCTGGCGTACGTGATCACGTTCGCCATCGTCGGCCAGGTCTGGCTGACCCACCACAACATGTGGCGTTACGTCCGCCGGGTCGACCAGATGCTGCTGGTGCTGAACCTGCTGCTGCTGATGTTCGTGGCGGCGATCCCGTTCACCGCGGACCTGCTCGCGGACAACCTGCGCGGCACCGTCGGCGACCAGCGGCTGACCGCCGCGCTGTACGCGGGCGTGGTGCTCGGTGAGGCGCTGTTCTTCAACCTGAGCTGGTGGTGGGCGCGCCGCCGCGGGCTGCTGCAACCGGGTTTGGACCCGAGGCTGGCGCGGGCCGTGGCCCGCCGGTTCCGCCTCGGGCCGCTGCTCTACCTCATCGCGTTCGCGATCGTGTTCGTCGACCCGGTGCTGAGCCTGCTGGCGTACCTGCTGCTGGTCGGCGTCTACCTGGTGCGCGGGCCGGGCGACCTCCCGCCCGCCGGCCAGGAGGCGCCCGAGACGCCGTGAGCGGTTGTTGAGGCGGTTGTTAAGAAGGGGCCCTTCCTCTACCGGAGGCGTTAATAAGGGGCCCTTCCTTACATCTCGGCGAGGATGCGGCGGGCCGCGTTGTGCCCGGCCGCGCCGATCACGCTGCCCGCCGGATGGCAGCCCGCGCTGCCCGCGTACACGCCGTCCACCCCCGTCGCGTACGGCATCCGGTCGGTGAACGACACCGTGTTGTCGACGTGGTGGATGTGCCCGCCGGTGATGCCGAAGTGCGCCTCGATGCCGGGCGGCGGCAGCGGCACCGCGTCCGCGACCAGGTCACCGGCGCCCGGGGCGTACCGCTCGCAGATCGCGATCAGCCGCTCCACGTAGCCGGGCAGCGCCGCCTCCCAGGTGGTGCCGGCCAGCTCGTAGGGGACCGACTGCACGAACAGGGCCGACGAGTGGTGCCCCGCGTCGTCGGACAGCGACGGGTCGACTGTGGTGTGCAGGTACCACTCGATCGTCGGCTCCTCCGGCAGCCGCCCGGCCCGCACGTCCGCCCACATGCCGCGCAGCGCCGCCATCGGCGACTCGCCGCCGTCGCCGACGAGTGAGGCCGAGCCGGGCAGCAGGTGGATGGTCGACCCGAACGGGCTCGGCGCGTCGTCCGGCAGGCAGGAGAAGCGCGGCAGCCCGGTCAGCGCCAGGTTGAGCTTGAGCGTGGTGCCGGTGCGGCGGACCGCCGCCATCCGCGCGTCGAGTTCCGCCGGGAGCGCGCCGTCGGGCAGCAGCTCCATCAGCCGGTACGGGTCACAGGCGCCGAGCACCACGGAGGCGTCCACCTCCCGCCCGTCGGCGAGCGTCACCCCGGCGGCGGCGCCTCCGGCCAGCCGGATCGCTGTGACCGGCGCGTCGGCCACGATCCGCGCCCCGGCGCGCACGGCGGCCTCGGCGAACGTGCGGGACACCGTGCCCATGCCGCCCCGGGTGATCATCCAGGTGCCGTCCGCGCCCGGCAGCCGGCACATGTTGTGCACCAGGAAGTTGTGACCCGTTCCGGGATCGTCCGGGCCGGCGTTGAGCCCGGACAGGCCGTCGGTGACCGCGTACATGCTGACCAGCAGCTCGGAGCGGAAGTCGAAGCGGGCCAGGTGGTCGGCGACAGAGCCGCGTACCAGGTCGACGAAGACCTGCCGCAGCGCGGGCCGCACGTAGCGTTCGGCGGTCTCCTCGACCGGCAGCGGCTCGGCCAGCCACGCCGGGGCGAGGTCCTCCCGCAGCTGGGCCAGCTCGGCGTGCAGCGCGTCGTCGGCGGCGACGTCGGCGGGGGAGAACATCTCCGCGAGCTGCCGCCGGCTCGCCGCCACGTCGCTGCCGGCCAGCAGGTACGGCGAGCCGAGCCCGCCCGGCGTGGGCAGGAAGTAGTGCGGGTCGCGGCGCAGCACCGGGATGGTCACGTCGAGCGTGGCCAGCAGCTCCGGCGGCATCAGCCCGAGCAGGTACGACCCGGTGGAGTGACGCAGCCCCGGCACCTTCGGGAACGGGTTCTCGGTGCGGGTCGCCCCGCCGATCACCACTGACGCCTCCAGCACCAGCACGTCCAGGCCGGCGCGGGCCAGCAGGATCGCCGAGACCAGGCCGTTGTGTCCGGCGCCGACCACCACGACGTCGGCGCGGGACGGCAGCTCACTCGCGTCGCTCATGGAGTGCGGGCTGGGCATGCGCTCACGGCCCTCGCTTCGCTCGGTGCGTTCGCTCATGCCGCGGAGCGTAGCGGCGGCCCGTCCCGGACGGGAGGGTTCGCGGCGGGGCGCTACCGTTCCGGGCATGTCCCCGGCTGTTCAGATCGCGCTCGCGGTGGCGCTCGTCGTGGTGGTGCTCCTGCTCCTGCTCGTGCTGCGGCGCGACCGTCCCCGGGACCTGGTCGCCCCTGATCGCCCGGCCGGCGACGGGCAGGCCGAGGTGCTCCGGCTGGCCAGCGCGGGGCGTACGGTCGAGGCGGTCAAGGTGCTGCGCGAGCAGACCGGGCTGTCGCTGCTGGACGCGAAGCGGGCGGTGGACGCGCTGGCGGCCGGCGGATCCTGGCCGCCCGGCCCTCCGGCGCCCGGAAAGGGCGTCGACGAGGCGGTGCGGGCCGAGGCCGCGCGGCTGCTGTACCGGGGCAAGAAGATCCAGGCGATCAAGGTGGTGCGGGAGCACACGCACATGTCGCTCGCCGACGCGAAGCGGTACGTCGAGGGCCTCTGACGGCCGGACGGCAGTCACCGGGCGTTCACCCTATAGTGGCAGTTGTCGATGCATTTCCGTCCTACCGTCGACGGGACACCCACCGCCTCCGGGAGGTAATCCCCGATGGATCGTCGTACCGTCCTGCGCGCCACCGCCGCCGGTGGCGCCGCCGCTCTCGCCGGTGGTCTCTGGGCCGCCGCTGCCGCCCCGGCCCAGCCCGCCCAGCCCGGCCCCGGCCCGTACGGCGACCTCCTGGCCGCCGACGCGAACGGCCTCCAGTTGCCGGCCGGCTTCACCGGCCGGGTGATCGCGCGTTCCGGGCAGCGCGTCGCCGGCACCTCGTACACCTGGCACCCGGCGCCCGACGGCGGCGCCTGCTTCCCGTCCGGCGACGGCTGGATCTACGTCTCCAACTCGGAGGTCCCGCTCGTCGGCGGCGCCTCAGCGGTGCGGTTCGCCGCCGACGGCGCGATCGCCGCCGCGTACCGGATCCTCGGCGGCACGAACGTCAACTGCGCCGGTGGCCCGACCCCGTGGGGGACGTGGCTGTCCTGCGAGGAGGTGCCGCTGGGCCGGGTCTTCGAGACCTGGCCGGAGGGCGGCCGGTCCGGCGAGGAGCGGACCCGGATGGGCCGCTTCAAGCACGAGGCGGCGGCCTGCGACCCGGTGCGGCGGGTGGTCTACCTGACCGAGGACGAGGGGGACGGCTGCTTCTACCGGTTCGTCCCGGACACCTGGGGCGACCTGCGCACCGGCCGGGTGCAGGTGCTCTGCGCCCCGGACGGCCAGGTGACCGGGCCGGTGACCTGGCGGGACCTGCCGGACCGCGACGGGTTCCCGGTGCCCACCCGCTACCAGGTGGGCGCGGCGCAGACGTTCGACGGCGGCGAGGGCTGCTGGTACGCCGACGACACCTGCTGGTTCACCACCAAGGGCGACAACCGGGTGTGGGCGTACGACGCGGTGAACCAGCGGCTCGACCTCGCGTACGACGACTCGCTGGTGCCGGCCGGTGCCGCGCCGCTGACCGGCGTCGACAACATCACCGGCACCGCGGGAGGCGACCTCTACGTGGCCGAGGACGGCGGCAACATGGAGATCAACGTGATCACGCCGGCCGGTGTGGTGACCCCGTTCCTGCGGCTGCTCGGGCAGTCCGAGTCGGAGCTGACCGGGCCGGCGTTCTCGCCGGACGGCAGCCGCCTCTACTTCTCCTCGCAGCGCGGCACCAGCGGCGCCCGGGCCGGGACCGGCGGCATCACGTACGAGGTGCGCGGCCCGTTCCGGCGCTGACCCGCAGCCGTCAGGCGCGGGCCGCCACCCGGGCGGCCCGCCACCGGCTCGCCGCGAGCGTCGCGGAGTAGCCGGACAACACGATCACGTGGAACAGGTACAGCCAGAGCAGCACCGCCACGCCGCCGCCGATCTCGTCGAAGCCGCCGAACGGCACACCCAGGTCCAGCGGCAGCGAGCAGAACAGCACGAAGCCGTGCAGGAAGCCGGACAGGTTCGCCGCGGTGAACGAGCCCAGGGCCACTGTGGCGAGCCAGTCCGGGGAAGCCGGGCCGACCACCCGGAACACCCAGATCAGCACCGGTGTGAGCACCAGCCACACCGCCAGGAACGACAGCACCACGCCGAGCGCGCCGACCCAGCCGCCCTGGCGTACCAGCCGGGTGGTCAGCGGCAGCCCGAGCAGGATCGACAGCAGCAGCGCCGGGGCCGGCGCCAGCAGCGGGAGCAGCAGCAGGCGGCCCCGCCAGCCGACGAGCGCGCCGGACTCGGCGCGCGGCTCGGCCACCGAGACGAACGCGCGGCGCAGCCCTTCGCCGTAGAGCGAAGCCGGCAGCAGCGAGGCCAGCGCCAGCAGCGGGGTCAGCCCCAGACCGGCCTCGACGAGCGCGGCCGCCGCCCGGTGCGCGCCGATCTCGGTGGGCAGCGTGTCGATCGCGTACCCGGTCAGCCGCCGTACCCGGTCCGCCCCGGCGAGCAGCCCGGTCAGCCAGATCGCCAGCAGCGCCACCGGCACCACGGCGATCGCGCCGTAGAAGGTGATCGCGGCGGCGTGCAGCGACAGGTCGCGACCGCGGACCGGCCGGAACGCCGCCGCCGTGATCCGCTTGGTCCGCTCCCACCCGTCGCCCATCGCCCTCTCGTTCCCCGTACGCCCCCGCGCCACGCATTACGATCCGGCGGCATGACGATCGCCACGACCGACCGGCTGGTGCTCCGGGACTGGACCGAGTCGCCGGACGACCTGGCCCGGATCTACGACATCTACTCCCGGGACGAGGTGATGCGCTGGCTGGGCGGCGGCAAGGGGCGGATGACCGACCCGTCCGAGGCGCGCGAGCGGGTCCGGATGTGGCACGAACGCTGGGCGCCGTACGGCGGCCGCTGGGGCTTGTGGGCGATCGAGCCGCGCGACGGCGGGCCGGTGGCGGGGAGCATCCTGCTCAAACCGCTACCGGGACGCGACGGCGTCACTCTGACCGACGACATCGAGGTCGGCTGGCACCTGCACCCCGACGCCCAGGGCCGCGGCTACGCCACCGAGGCGGCCCGCGCGGTGCTGGAGCGCGAGTTCGCCGCCGGCACCCCGAGGGTGTACGCGGTGGTGATGGCCGGGAACGACCCGTCGATGGCGGTGGCCCGGCGCCTCGGCATGACGCACGCGGGTGTGCGCACCGACTGGTACGGCGGCGTCGAGCTGGAGACCTTCGTCCTGGAGCGCCCCGCCTGACCGTTCGCCGGAACTGCTCCCGCCCCGGCGATCATGAGGTTGGCGGCGACAAATCGGACCGCCGACGCCGCCAACCTCATGATCAACGGGAGTGGCGGTGGGGACGGACAACGTGTGCGAGCAGGGCGGATCGGGGCAGCGCCGCTAGGTGAGGGGTAGCACGATCACCCGCTGAGGGGGTGAGCCCGATGGCCCAGGCCGCATTCGCGCCCGAGCCGGCACCGCAGCCCGCCGAGCCGTCGTTCGACGTGCTCCGCTGGCACGACGAGCCCTGGACCGCGCAGCTCGCTCTCGATCTCCTGCCGGAGACCAACGGCCCGAAGGTCGAGTTCAGCGTCGACCCGGCCGACCTGCTCGACGAGGAGGCGCCGCAGGCGTGATCGACACCGGTTCGCCGAAGTGGCGGCATCGCGGCAACCCTGATGCCGCCACCTCGGCGAAGTGGAGTCGATCATGCCGCCCGGCACTCCGGGACGAACCGGGGTGAGGCGCTGGGGAACAATGGTCCGGTGACCACTCCCCGAGATCTCGTGCTGCTCGGCTCGACCGGCTCGATCGGCACCCAGGCCATCGACATCGTCAAGCGCAACCCGGACCGCTTCCGGGTGGTGGCCCTCGGCGCGGGTGGCGGCAACGTGGAGTTGCTCGCCGCGCAGGCGCTGGAGCTGGGCGTGGAGGCGGTCGGTGTGGCTCGCGCGTCCGCCGCGCAGGATCTTCAGCTCGCGTTCTACGCCGAGGCGAGCCGGCGTGGCTGGGCCACCGGCGACTTCAAGCTGCCCAAGATCGTGGCCGGGCCGGACGCGATGACCGAGCTGGCGCAGTGGCCGTGCGACGTGGTGCTCAACGGCGTGGTCGGCTCGCTGGGCCTGCCGCCGACGCTGGCCGCGCTGCACGCCGGTCGTACCCTCGCGCTCGCCAACAAGGAGTCCCTGGTGGCCGGCGGCCCGCTGGTCAAGGCCGCGGTGACGCACCCGGGGCAGATCGTTCCGGTGGACTCCGAACACTCGGCGCTGGCGCAGTGCCTGCGCGGCGGCGCCCGGGGCGAGGTGCGGCGGCTGGTGGTCACCGCCAGCGGCGGCCCGTTCCGGGGGCGGCGGCGTGACGAGCTGACCGCCGTCACGCCGGAGCAGGCGCTGGCACACCCGACCTGGAACATGGGCCCGGTCGTCACGATCAACTCCGCCACGATGGTCAACAAGGCGCTGGAGGTGATCGAGGCGCACGAGTTGTTCGACGTGCCGTACGCCGACATCGAGGTGATGGTCCACCCGCAGTCGGTGATCCACTCGATGGTCGAGTTCACCGATGGGTCCACGCTCGCCCAGGCCAGCCCGCCGGACATGCGACTGCCCATCGCGCTCGGCATCGGCTGGCCGGACCGCGTACCCGGCGCCGCCGCGGCTGTCGACTGGACCACTGCCCACACGTGGGAGTTCTTCCCGCTCGACGACGCGGCGTTCCCGGCTGTCGCGCTGGCCAAGGCGGCGGGGGAGGCCGGGCGCTGCCGCCCGGCGATCTACAACGCGGCGAACGAGGAGTGCGTGGCCGCGTTCGTCGCGGGCCGGCTGCCGTTCCTCGGCATCGTCGACACCCTCCAGCGGGTGCTGGAGGACGCTCCCGATTTCGACGAACCAGGTACCGTCGAGGACGTGCTCGCCGCCGAGTCGTGGGCACGGGCGCACGCCCAGGAGATCATCGTCGGGTCGGTGGAAGGAGCTCGATGAGCTATCTGCTCGGGGTGGTGCTGTTCGCCCTGGCGATCCTCATCTCGGTGAGCCTGCACGAGGCGGGGCACATGCTCACCGCCAAGGCGTTCGGGATGAAGGTCACCCGCTACTTCGTCGGCTTCGGCCCGACGCTCTGGTCGTTCAAGCGGGGCGAGACCGAGTACGGCATCAAGGGCATCCCGCTCGGCGGCTTCTGCAAGATCGTCGGCATGACACCGCAGGACGACGACGTCGAGCCGGGGGACGAGAAGCGCGCCATGTGGCGCTACCCGGTGTGGAAGCGGACGATCGTGATGTCCGCGGGCTCGATCACCCACTTCGCCCTGGCCCTGATCGCGCTCTGGATCATCGCGGTGTCGGTGGGGCTGCCGAACCCGAAGTTCCCCAGCACCGAGGCCGGCTTCCGGGCCGAGCCGGCGGTGATCGCCATCGCGCCGTGCGTGGTGGTGGAGAACGCGGCCCGCGCCTGCGAGTCCGGCGACCCGGCCAGCCCGGCCGAGAAGGCCCAGCTCAAGGACGGCGACCGGATCACCGCGGTGAACGGCAAGCCGGTCTCGACCTGGGGCGACATGCTCGACGTGGTCCGGGCCACCCCGCCCGGCACGGCCACCGTCGCCTACGTGCGTGACGGCAAGCCGGCCGAGGCGCGGGTCGACCTGGCCTCGGTGCAGCGTCCGCCGCTGGGCGACCCGAAGGGCGCCGCCTCGGCGGTCTCCGCGCTCGGTGTGGCGCTCTCGCCCAGCACCCCGACCCGGGTCGAGTACGGCCCGGTCGCCGCGTTCGGCGCCACCGCCGACTTCACCGGCACCATGGCCGTGCAGACCGCGCACGCCATGCAGCGCATCCCGCAGAAGGTGCCCGCTTTGTGGAACGCGATCACCGGCGGCGAGCGCGACGTGGACACCCCGATCAGCGTGGTCGGCGCCAGCCGGCTCGGCGGCGAGGCCGTGGAGAACAACGCCTGGCTGGTGTTCTTCATGCTGTTCGTGTCGCTGAACTTCTTCATCGGCGTGTTCAACCTGCTGCCGCTGCTCCCGCTGGACGGCGGCCACATCGCCATCGCCTGGTTCGAACGGGCGCGGTCCTGGCTCTACGCACGCATCGGCCGCGCCGATCCGGGCCGCGTCGACTACCTCAAACTCATGCCGTTCACGTACGCGGTGATCCTGATCGGCGGCGCGTTCACGCTGCTCACAGTCACCGCTGATGTCATCAACCCCATCACGCTCTTCTCAAGGTGAGTGCCTGAAGTGACCGCTGTCAGTCTCGGTATGCCCCCCGTACCGCCGCCGCCGCTGGCCCCGCGCCGGGCCAGCCGCCAGATCATGGTCGGTTCGGTGCCGGTCGGTGGTGGCGCGCCGGTCTCGGTGCAGTCCATGACCACCACCCTCACCGCCGACGTCAACGCCACGCTCCAGCAGATCGCCGAGCTGACCGCGTCCGGCTGCCAGATCGTCCGGGTCGCCGTGCCGTCACAGGACGACGTGGAGGCGCTGCCGGCGATCGCCAAGAAGTCGCAGATCCCGGTGATCGCCGACATCCACTTCCAGCCGAAGTACGTCTTCGCGGCGATCGACGCCGGCTGCGCCGCGGTCCGGGTGAACCCGGGCAACATCCGGCAGTTCGACGACAAGGTCAAGGAGATCGCGCGGGCCGCCGGCGACGCGGGCGTGCCGATCCGGATCGGCGTCAACGCGGGCTCGCTGGACAAGCGCCTGCTGGCCAAGTACGGCAAGGCCACCGCCGAGGCGCTGGTGGAGTCGGCGCTGTGGGAGTGCTCGCTGTTCGAGGAGCACGGCTTCCGGGACATCAAGATCTCGGTGAAGCACAACGATCCGGTGGTGATGATCCGCGCCTACCGGCTGCTGGCCGAGAAGTGCGACTACCCGCTGCACCTCGGCGTCACCGAGGCCGGCCCGGCGTTCCAGGGCACGATCAAGTCGGCGGTGGCGTTCGGCGCGCTGCTGGCCGAGGGGATCGGCGACACCATCCGGGTCTCGCTGTCCGCCCCGCCGGTCGAGGAGATCAAGGTCGGCAACGCGATCCTGGAGTCGCTGGGCCTGCGCGAGCGCGGCCTGGAGATCGTCTCCTGCCCGTCCTGCGGCCGGGCGCAGGTCGACGTCTACAAGCTGGCCGAGGAGGTCACCGCCGGGCTGGAGGGCCTGCCGGTGCCGCTGCGCGTCGCGGTCATGGGCTGCGTGGTGAACGGTCCGGGCGAGGCCCGCGAGGCCGACCTGGGTGTGGCCTCGGGCAACGGCAAGGGCCAGATCTTCGTCAAGGGCAAGGTCGTCAAGACCGTGCCCGAGGCGCAGATCGTGGAGACGCTGATCGAGGAGGCGCTGCGGATCGCCGACGAGATGGGCGCCGAGATCCCCGAGGAGCTGCGTGACCTGGTGCCGGGCGGCGCCACAGTCACAGTGCACTGATCCGCATTCCCGCGTCGCCGTGCGGCCGTCCCCGACAGGGGGCGGCCGCACGCGTCGTCTCAGGGCCGGGGGACGGCGGCGAAGGGGGAGAGGGTGAACCAGCCGGGCGCGGCGCGCCGCAACGCCTCCGGCCCGGTCACCTCCACCGCGCCGCCGCGCAGCGCCGCGGCCCACTCCAGGTCGCCCATCCAGACCTGGACCAGGGCGCGCAGGTCCGCCGTGACGGTCACCGTCACGTCGTGCCCGGGGTCGCTGTCGCAGACGTCGGCCTCGCCCGCGGCGATCACCATCCACCAGTCGCGCTGCGTCGTGGGCACGTCCCGGAAGCGGAACCGCACGACGGTACGCCCCGGCGGGACAGCGTCGTGGTCGACGTGCCGGTGCATGTCCCACAGCAGCAGCTTCGGGTCCAGGTCGGCGTCGCCCATCTCGCCGATCCAGCGCACGCCCCAGGCGCCGAGCGCCTCCACCACGGGCCGCAGTTCGCGTCCGGCGGCGGTCGGGACGTAGCGCACGTCGGCGCCGTCGACCCGCCGCTCCACCACCCCGGCGCGAACGAGCTGGTGCAGCCGGCGGGACAGCAGCGTGGGCGACATCCGGGGCAGGCCCCGGCGCAGCTCGTTGAAGCGTTCCGAGCCGCTGACCAGCTCCCGGACCACGAGCAGCGTCCACCGCTCGTCGAGCAGTTCCATGGCCTTCGCCACGGGGCAGAACTGGTGGTAGGAGGCCCCCATGGCGGGCACGCTACGCCCGGCCCGCCACCCCGGCCAGCGCCCTGTCGGGAGCGGTACAGATCTCGTACTGGGGGCCGGGTCGTCCGCTGCCTAGCGTCCTGTGCAGGGACGACAGGTGAGGAGCGACCGATGATCGAGGAACGGGAACAGGACGCCGCGGTGAAGGCCCGGCACCGCGCGATGTGGGCGATGGGGGACTACGCCGCCGTGGCCGCGCAGGTGATCCCGGAGCTGGGGGCGACGCTGGTCCGCGCCGCCGGGGTGGCGCCGGGCATGCGGGTGCTGGACGTGGCGGCCGGGACCGGCAACGCGGCTCTGCCGGCGGCCCGGGCCGGTGCGGAGGTGGTGGCCGGCGACCTGACCCCGGAGTTGCTGGCGATCGGGCGGGCGGAGGCCGAGCGGGAGGGCTTGACGCTGACCTGGGAGGAGGCGGACGCGGAGGCGCTGCCGTACGCGGACGGCGCGTTCGACGCGGTGCTGTCGTGTGTGGGCGTGATGTTCGCGCCCCGGCACCGGGCCGCCGCCGACGAGGTGCTGCGGGTGTGCCGGCCGGGCGGGACGATCGGCCTGGTCAACTGGACTCCGGAGGGCTTCGTGGGCCAGTTGTTCGCGGCCATGCGGCCGTACGCGCCGCCACCGCCGCCGGGCGCGCAACCGCCCCCGCTCTGGGGCGACGAGGAGCACGTCCGGGAGTTGTTCGGCGACCGGGTCGACGCGCTCACGTCGGCGCGTGACGCCGTGGTGGTGGACCGGTTCGCCACGCCGGGGGAGTTCCGGGACTTCTTTGCGACCCGTTACGGGCCCACTGTGGCGGTCTACCGGGCGAACGCCGGCGACCCGGAGCGTACGGCCGGGCTCGACCGCGCGCTGACCGACCTGGCCGCCCGGCACCTGGACGGCGGCGTGATGCGCTGGGAGTACCTGCTCGTCACCGCGCGCCGCGCCTGACGGCACGCCGGTCGTCGTCCGGCCGGCGTGCCGTTCCGGCGGCGGTGCTCACTCGGACTCGGCGAGGATGGCGTAGAGCTTGCGCCGGGTCTCGTCGAGCACCTGGGCGGCACGGGCGCGCTGGTCGTCGGTGCCGGTGGTCATCACCTGCCGCAGCGCCTGCATGGCCTGCGCGCCGGCGTCGCGGATGTCGTGCCAGCTGTTGACGGTCTGCTCGGCGAACTCCGCCCAGGGCGGGGCCTGCGCCGCGCCGGCCGCCTCGGCCTGGCCCGCCTCGGTCAGCGCGAACCGCTTGCGCCCGCCCTCGGAGTCGGGGGCGGTCGCGATGAGCCCCTCGTCCTCCAGCAGTTGCAGCGTCGGGTAGATCGAGCCGGGGCTGGGCCGCCAGGCCCCGCCGGTGCGGGAGTCGATCTCCTGGATCATCTCGTAGCCGTGCATCGGCCGTTCGGTGAGCAGGGCCAGCACGGCCCCGCGCACGTTCGGCCGCCGGCCGCGTCCGCGCCCGCCCCGGCCCCGCCCGTGGCCGTGGCCGTGGGGTCCGGGGGAGAAGGGCGGCGGACCCGGGGGTACGGGCGGGAAGCCGAAGCCGCCACGGCGGCGCATCTCGTCGTGCATGGCGTGCATGCGTCGATGGAAACCCATCAGGGCTCTCCTTCTGTCGTCGTATCACTGATGCATCAACGATATATCGGCAATGCATCGCCGACAAGACGTCACGTAAGCCGGGCTGCAAACCGTACGTACGTACTGTTAGGGTGCCGGTGTGCGCCTGCTTCCCGAACCGGGCCCGTCCCGGACCCTCGCCCTCTCCACGCTCGTCAACACCGTCGGGCGGGGCACCTGGCTCACCGCCAGCGCGCTGTTCCTCACCCGGTCGGTCGGGCTCTCGGTGACCCAGGTCGGTGTGGCGCTCACGCTCACCGCGCTGGTCAGCCTGGTGGCGAGCACGCCGATGGGCTACCTCGCCGACCGCCTCGGCCCGCGCGGGCTCCAGATGGCCGCGTTGCTCGCCTCGGCCGGGTGCACGGCCGCGCTGGTCTCCGTGCGTTCGTTCACCGGCTTCCTGGTCGTCGGCGTGCTGATGGCGGTCGCCGACGCGGGCACCCGGGGCGCCCGCGGTGCGCTGATCGCCGGCGCCGTCCCGCCCGACCAGCGGGTCCGTACCCGCGCCTACCTGCGCGCTGTCACCAACGTCGGGATCTCGGTGGGCACGGTGCTGGCCGGGTTCGCGCTCGCCGCCGACACCCGCGGCGCGTACGTCACGCTGATCCTGCTCGACGCCGCCACGTACGTGCTGGCGGCGGCGGTGCTGCTGCGGCTCCCGCCGGTGCCGCCGATGCCCGCCCCGGCGCACGGGCCGCGGCTGATCGCGCTGCGGGACCGCCCGTTCCTCGCCTTCACCGTCCTGGACGGGCTCATGTCCATGCACTTCTCGCTGATCAACATCGCGCTGCCGCTGTGGATCGCCGGGCACACCACAGCGCCGAACTGGCTGATCTCCGTCTGCCTGCTCGTCAACACCGTGGTGGTGATCCTGTTCCAGGTCCGCGCCTCGCGGGGCACCGAGGACCTGACCGGCGCGGGCCGGGCCGCCCGCCGGGCCGGTGTCCTGCTCGCTGTCGCCTGCGCGCTGTTCGCCGCAGGGGGCGGCGTGCCGGTGGCGGTGGCGGTGCCGTTGCTGCTGGCCGGAGCGCTGGTGCACGTCGTGGGGGAGCTGTGGCACGCGGCGGCCGGCTGGGGCATCTCCTTCGGCCTGGCCCCGGCGCACGCGCACGGGCAGTACCAGGGCGCGTACGGGATGGGCATGCAACTCGGCTCGATGGTCGCCCCGGTGGTCGTGACCACGCTCGCGATCGGCTGGGGCGTGCCCGGCTGGCTGGTGCTCGGCGTGGTGTTCCTGCTGCTCGGCGCAATGGTGCCGCCTGTGGTGCGATGGGCCGCCCGGACCCGGCCGCCCGCACCCGAACCGGTGCCGGTGCCGGCCGGCTGAGCGCCGTGCGGCAGGTGCCCGGTCGGCCCGCGCACGCCGGGGTGGATCTGGCAGGCTGGTAGCCGTGCTCACCATGCCGGTACGCCAACTGGGGGAGTCGGAGCGCCGCGCGGTCGAGCGGCTGCTCGACCTCGACCCGTACGCCGGTGCGCAGGTCGCCGAGCGGGTGGCGGCGCGCGGGCTGGCCTGGTGGCGGGCCGAGGCGCGGATCCTCGGGTACGGCTCCCGCCGGCACCTGGAGTCGATCTGCTGGCTGGGCGGCAACCTGACCCCGGTGCTCGCGTCCGAGTCGGCGGTGACCGCGTTCGCCGACCAGTTGAGCGCCGAGGAGCGGCTCTGTTCCTCGATCGTCGGCCGCGCCGACGCGGTGCTCGGGCTCTGGGACCGCCTCTCCGCGCACTGGGGGCCGGCTCGGGACGTACGCCCGAACCAGCCGCTGCTGGCGACGGACGCGCTGCCCGCCGTGGCGCCCGACCCGCACGTGCGGCGGGTGCGCGGCAGCGAGGTCGACCTGCTGTTCCCTGCGGCGGTGGCGATGTACACCGAGGAGGTCGGGGTGTCGCCGCTGGCCGAGGACGGCGGGCGCGGCTACCGGCGGCGGGTGACCGAGCTGGTGCGCGCCGGCCGCGCCTACGCCCGTTTCGTCGACGGGCGGGTGGTCTTCAAGGCGGAGCTGGCAGTGGTGACCCGCCGGACCGCGCAGGTGCAGGGCGTCTGGGTGGCGCCCGAGTGGCGTGGCCGGGGCATCGCCGCCGCCGCGATGGCAGCAGTGGTCCGCGACGCGCTGGAACGGGTCGCGCCCACAGTGAGCCTGTACGTCAACGACTTCAACCTGCCCGCCCGCCGGGTCTACGAGCGCTGCGGCTTCCGCCCGGTCGGCACGCTCGCCACAGTGCTGTTCTGAGGATCACTCCCGCCAGACGTCCCGAACCGGACACCCGGCGCTATGCTGGGCATGTTTTTATACTGACTAGTCAGTTCGGAATTCGGGGTCCTGATGAACATCGTCGAGGCCGTCGGCCTGGGTCTGCGCACCCGCCGGGGCTGGGTCTACCGGGACGTCGACCTCACCGCCGCGAGCGGTGAGCTGCACGCCGTCACCGGCCCGCCCGGCAGCGGACGCACCTCGCTGCTGCTCGCGCTGGCCGGACGCTTCCCGCACAACCACGGCGAACTGCGCCGCCGCGGCCCGGCCGCGCTCGGCCAGGTGGCCGGCGTGCACGAACCCGACCCGACGCTCACCGTCGCCGAGCACATCACCGAACGCCTGCTGCTGCTCGGCCCGGTGCCCCGCCGCCGTCGCCGCCTCGTGCCGGTGGCAGCGGTCCGGGCCCGCCGGGCCTACCGCCGCGACGCCTACGCCGCAGCCATCGCCGGCGCCGGACTCACCGACGCGCCCCTGGACCCCGACCGGTACGGCCGCGACCTCACCCCGGTCGAACGGCAGGTGCTCGGGCTCGTGCTCGCCAGCCTCGGTGGCCCCAGCCTGATCGTCGCCGACGACGTGGACGCCGGCGCCGACCGCCCCGAGCGGGAGTGGATGTGGGGCGCGCTGGAACGCCTCGCCGACCAGGGGTACGCGGTGGTCGCCAGCGCCCGCGCCGTCGAACCCGGGGTGACCGTCACCGTGCACCGCATCGGCGACCCGGTCCTGCCCGTCCCCGCCCTGACCGTGCCCACCGAGGTGTCCGCATGAGCGTCCTGCGACTGGCCCTGTTCGAGCTGCGCCGGATGACCCGGGGCCGGCTGCCGCGCGCCGCGCTGGCAGTGCTCACCATCGTCCCGCTGCTCTACGGCGCCCTCTACCTGTACGCGTTCTGGGATCCCTACGGGAAGATGGACCGGATCCCGGTCGCGCTTGTCAACGCCGACCGCCCGGCCACCGCCGGCGACGGCAGCGAGGTGCACGCCGGCCGCGACCTCACCGAGAAGCTGCTCGACCGCAAGGTCTTCGGCTGGACCGTGACCGACCAGGCCGACGCCACCAAGGGGCTGCGCGACGGGCGCTACCACCTGGTCTTCTCCATCCCGGAGGACTTCTCCGCCACCCTCGCCGCCGGCCCGGAACCGGACCGCCCGGCCCGGCAGGGCGAGCTGAAGGTCGTCAACGACGACGCCACCAACTACCTCTCCGGGCTGCTCGCCCGGTCGGCGTTCAGCGAGATCCGGGCGGCCGCCGCGCAGAGCACCGCTGCCACGTACTTCGACAAGATGCTGATCGGCTTCACCGACGCCAAGGCCGAGACCGGCCGCGCCGCCGACGGCGCCGGGAAGATCGCCGACGGGCTCGGCAGCTCCCAGCAGGGCGCGGGAAAGATCGCCGACGGGCTCGGTGACGCCGAGGACGGCGCCGGTCAGCTCGCCGGTGGACTCAACCAGTCGGTCCAGGGCGCGGACAAGCTCGCCAAGGGCCTCGACCAGCTGCGGACCGGCGCCGCCCAGCTCGCCGACGGCGCCGGGCGCGCCGCCACCGAGACCAAGGCCGCGGCCGCGACCGTGAACGCCGCCGCCGACAAGTACGAGCCGGTGCTGCGCCGCAACGCCGACAAGATCGAGAAGGCGGCCACGCTCGTCGCCGACGGCGCGCAGCAGCTCGCCGCCGGGCTGGACGCGCTACCCGGCAAGGCCGCCGAGGTGGTCGCGACCGCCGAGGAGGTCAGCGACCGGCTCGACGCGGTCGCGAAGGAACACCCCGAACTGGCCGACGACCCGGACTTCGCCGCCGCCCGCAAGGCCGCCGACCGGGCCGCCACGCAGGCCCGCTCAGTGGTGGCCGCGCTGGACAAGACCGACATGGCCACGTTGCGCAAGCAGATGACCGACGTGGCGAAGACCGCCCGCGAGGTGGCCGCCGCCGCGCCGCACCTCGCCGACGACGTCGCCTCCGCCCGCGCGAAGGTCAACGAGCTGGCCGGTGGGCTCACCACGCTGGCGCAGGGCAGCGCCAAGCTCCGCGACGGGCTGGGCGACGCGTCGACCGGCGCCGACCAGTTGCGCGGCGGCCTCTACCGGCTCGCCACCGGCGCCCGCCAGCTCGACGGCGGCCTGGCCCAGCTCGGCAGCGGCAGCAACCGCCTGGTCGACGGGCTGACCCGGCTGGAGGGCGGCGCCGGCGACCTCGCCGACGGGCTCGCCGCCGGGGAGCGGAAACTACCCGGGTACGACGACGCGGCCACCCGCGCCGGCGTGCTCGGCGACCCGGTCGGCCTGATCCGCGACTCGCAGAACCCGGCCGGCTCGTACGGCGTGGGCTTCGCCCCGTACTTCCTGTCGCTGGCGCTCTGGGTCGGCGCGATGATCACGTACATGCTGTTGCGGCCGGTCAACCGGCGGCACGTGATGTCCGGCGCCCCCGGCTGGCGGGTCGTGCTCGCCGGGTGGCTCCCGGCCGCGGGCATCGGCCTGGCCCAGGTCACTGTGCTCTACACGGTGGTGACGCTCGGGCTCGGGCTCGACCCGCGGCACGGACCGGCCACGTTCGGTCTGCTCGCCCTCACCTCGCTGGCGTTCACCGCGATCATGCAACTGCTCGGCGTGGCGCTCGGCCCGGCCGGGCGGCTGGCCGCGCTGGCGCTGCTGATGCTCCAGCTCACCTCGTCCGGCGGCACCTACCCGGTGCAGACCTCGCCCGGCTTCTTCCAGGCGATCCACCCCTGGCTGCCGATGACGTACGTGGTGGACGGCCTGCGGCACACCATCAACGGCGGTACGACCGCCCCGGTGGTCACCGCCGCGCTGGTGCTGCTCGCGTTCGGGCTGGGCGCCATGGCGCTCACCGTCGGCGCGGCCCGCCGGTCCCGCCGGCTGACCCCGTCGAAGCTGCACCCCGAACTGACCATGTGAGGATGAGCCGGTGACGGACGGACGGACACGCCGGCGCGAGGACACCCGCCAGCGCCTCTTCGTGGCGGCGGTGGACCTCATCGCCGAGCAGGGCTTCTCGGCCACCACTGTGGACGACATCGCGGCCCGCGCGGGTGTGGCGAAGGGGACCGTCTACTACAACTTCGAGTCCAAGACCGTCCTGTTCGAGGAGTTGCTGCGGCACGGCATCGGCCTGCTCACCGCCGAGTTCCGGGCCGCCGTCGACGGGCTGCCGCCGCTGGAGGCGCTCGGCGCGCTGGTCCGCGCCCAGCTGGAGTACATCCGCCGCTATCGCGCCTTCGCCCAGCTCCTGCTCTCGGAGATGTGGCGGACCAACAGGGAGTGGCAGCAGACGCTGCGGCTGCTGCGCGGCGAGGCCGTCGCGGTGATCGCCGACACGGTGAAGGCCGGCGTGGACAGCGGCGACCTGCCCGCCGACCTGGACGTGCGTACCGCCAGTTCGGCGCTGTTCGGCGTCGGGCTGGTGGTAGCAGTGGACTGGCTGGTCTTCTCGCCGGAGCGGCCGATCGACGAGGTGCAGGAGTCGCTGCTCGGCATCGTCCGGCGGGTCGCCCGGACCTGACCAGCGGTCGGTAATTCGGTTGATTCCGGGCCGCCGGAAGGGTGAGGGTGAGGGCACCGCCCCCACCGATCCGAGTCCGGAGGACCTTCCATGCGCCTGCTCCGAGATCTCTGGGCCACGGCGCCCCGGCGGATGACGGCGGTCCTGCTGCTGATCGTGCTCGGCGCCGCCGGCCAGGCGGCCGCCTCCGCGCTGGCCGGGCCGGTGCTGGTGCACCGCTCGTCCGGGTGGTTCGTCGCGCTCGCGGTGGCGCTCGTCGCCGCTGTCGTCACCGACCTGCTGATCGGCCTGATCATGGCCCGGCTCACCGCCGACTGGTCGGCCGACGTGCGGCGGCGGCTCTGCCGGGTCGCGCTCGGCCAGGACCTGCCCACCCTGGAGACCACGCCGGTCGGCGAGCTGCTCGACCGGATCGACAACGACGTCTACCAGGTCGCCGCCGAGATGCGGAACACCGGCGTACGGCTGGCGCAGGGCCTCGCGGTCTGTGTCCTCGCGACGGTGAGCGCGCTGATCGTCTGGTGGCCCGCCGGTGTCGGCATGATCGTGCTCACCTCCCTGCTCGCGGTGACGCTGCGCCGCCCGACCGCCCGGATCGCCCCGGCCCGGATGGCCGAGGAGGAGGCGTGGTCCGACCTCGCCGCAGTGATGGAGGAGGCGGTGCACGGGCAGGACGACGTGCGCACCAGCCTCGCCCGGCCGTACGTGCTGCGTCTCTACGCCCGCCGCGCGGCCGAGGTGATCGCCCGGTGCGGCCGGGTGTTCCGGCTCTCCGCGCGGGTCACCGCGGTCGCCGCCGGTGCGGTCGGGCTCGGCGTCGCGGGCGTGGTGCTGGGCGGCGCGTGGGCGCTGTCCACCGGCCGGGTGGACGCCGCGCGGCTCACCGCGATCTGGCTGCTGGCCGTCGCGTTCGGCGCGACCGTCGAGCAGATCGCCCGCTGGGTGCCGCACCTGCAACAGGCGTTCGGCGCCTGGGGCCGGGTGCAACTGCTCGCCGGATCGCCGCAGGAGCCGGGCGGCGGCGACACCCCGGTCGACGGCGACCTGACCGTGCGCGGGCTCACCTACCGCTACCCGTCCGGCGGGGACGACCGCGGTCCGGCGCTGCGCGACGTCCACCTCGACTTCGTCCGCGGGCGCTCGTACGCGCTCGTCGGGCGGACCGGCTCGGGCAAGTCGACGCTGGCCAAGGTGCTGACCCGGGCGGTGGAGGTACCGCGCGGCACGGTGTTCCTCGGCGGCACCGACCTGGTCGACCTGGACGTGGAGGAACTGCGCCGGTGGATCGCCGTGGTGCCGCAGCGCACCGAGATCCTCGCCGGCACGCTCGCCGAGAACGTGGCGCTGTTCGATCCGGAGCTGCTGGACGCGGCCGAGCGGGCGCTGGCCGAACTGGGCCTGGCCGGCTGGATCGCCGAACTGCCCGACGGCGTGCACACCCGGCTCGGCGACGGCGGCTACGTGCTCTCCGCCGGGCAGGAACAACTCGTCGCGTTCGCCCGCATCCTGGTCCGCGACCCGCACGTGGTGATCCTCGACGAGGCCACCGCGCGGCTCGACCCGGTCACCGAGAACCGCGTACGCGAGGCCACCGAACGGCTGCTCACCGACCGGATCGGCATCGTCATCGCGCACCGGCTCTCCTCGGTGCGCCGCTGCGACGAGGTGGTCGTGATGGCCGACGGCGCGGTGCTGGAGGCCGGCCCGCTGCGCGAGTCGGCCCGCTTCGCCGAGCTGCTCGCCACCAGCCACGCCGGGGCGTACGCCGGGGTGGGCGGCCGGCGCGGCGGTGTGGAACTGCTCGACGCGCCCGCCTGGGACGACGCGCCCGCCACACCGGCCGCGCCCTCGACGCGGCCGGCCGCCGTGCCGCGCACCGACCCGCCACCGGCGCCGCCCTCGCCGCCCGCGCGGACCATGCGGGAGATCTTCCGGCTGGGCACCAACGATCCGCGGTACGGCCTGCTCTCGGTCGGCCTGTTCGTCGTGATGACGGTGCTCGGTCTGGACGGCGCGGTGCTGCCCTGGCTCTGGGCCGACCTGGTCGGCGGCGGCGACCCGTGGCTGCCGGCGCTGGGCATCGTGGCCGCGCTGCTCGTGGTGCTGCCGCTGCCGTACCTGACGAACCTGTGGTTCCCGCAGTGGTGGATCCGGCAGATGCTGCGGATCAGCGCCCGGCTGGTGCACGGGCAGACCGGCGCGCGCCGGGTCAGCGGGCACACCCCGGCCGAGGTGGTGGCCCAGGGCGGCGACACCGACCGGGTGGTGCACCTGGCCGACAACCTGATGGACCAGTTCATCTCGCTGGTCATCGTGGTCGCCATGACGCTGGTGACGGGCAGTCTCGTACCGGCGATGTTCTTCGTCGGCACGATGGTGGTGTCCGGGCTGGCGGCGACGCTGTTCGGGCCGCGGCTGGAACGCACCGCGGCAGGGACGGTGAAGGCGCGCGCCGCGTTCGCCACCGCGCTGGTGTCCGCGTTGTCCGCTGCCCGTACGGTCAAGCTGGCCGGCGCCACCCGCCCGGTGCTGCGCCACCTCGCCCGGCTGGACGAGGTACGCAGCGAGCGGCAGCGACGCGAGATCGCCATGCAGGTGTGGGCCCGGTCCACCCCGTCGGTCGCCAGCGGCCTGCTGCCGATCGGCGCGTGGGCGCTCTACCTGGCCGGTGAGCTGTCGGCGGGTGCCACGCTGGTGGCCGTGTCCACCCTGGGCGCGGCCCGCTGGTTCGCGTGGACCACCGCGTCGCTGGTGTCGCAGTACCCGTCGGCGCGGGTGTGGACCAAGCGGACGGTGGCGATGACCGGCGAGGCCGTGTACGCGGCGCCGGTGCCCGGGCTGGACCTGGTCGCGGGCACCGCACCCGCGCCCGAGCCGCCGCCCCGGCACCCGCTGCGCCGCCTGGAGCTGTCCGGCTTCGGCGCGCTGCACTCCGACGGCACGCTCGCCGTCCGCGACGTCGACCTGGTGGTCGAGCGCGGGCAACTGGTGCTGGTCGTCGGCCCGGTCGGGTCCGGCAAGTCGTCGCTGCTGCGCGCGCTCGCCGGGATCGTGCACCACGTCGGCGAACTGCGCTGGAACGGTGACCCGGTCACCGAGCCGGAGATGTTCCTGCGCCCCAACCAGGTCGGGTACGTGGGCCAGCTACCCCGGGTGCTCTCCGGCACGGTGGCCGACAACATCGCGCTCGGCCACCAGGTGGACGCCGCCGGAGCGGTCTCGACCGCCCAGCTCGAACATGACCTGGCCGCGGCCGGGGGCGGGCTCGGGCTGCTGATCGGGCACAAGGGAACCCGCCTGTCCGGTGGTCAGCTCCAGCGGCTGGCGCTGGCCCGGGCGCTCGCGCCGCGTACCGAGCTGCTGGTGGCCGACGACGTGTCGTCGGCGCTGGACGTCAGCACGGAGCTGGCGCTGTGGGCGGCGCTGCGCGAGCACGGGGTGACTGTGGTCGGCTCGACCGCGAAGCGGGCCGCCCTGGTCCGGGCCGACCACGTGGTGGTGCTGATCGACGGCACTGTGGCCGACCAGGGCACCTGGACCGACCTGGAACCCCGCTGGAACCACCTGGCCGGCTGACCGCCCCCACCCCACCGGGCGGGGGCGGGGTGGGTCAGAAGGCTCGGGTGTACTGGTCGGGCCAGGCCGGGGTGGCGCCGAGCTTGGCGGCGGCGCGGCGCGGCCAGTACGGGTCGCGCAGCAGTTCCCGGCCCAGCAGCACCAGGTCCGCCTCGCCGCCGGCCACGATCTGCTCGGCCTGCTCGGGCTCGACGATCAGGCCCACAGCGCCGGTCGGCACCCCGGCGTCGCGGCGGATCCGGGCGGCCAGCGGTACCTGGTAGCCGGGGCCGACCGGGATGGACGACTGGACGGCCGCGCCGCCCGAGGACGTGTCGATCAGGTCGACTCCGGCGGCGGCCAGTTCCCCGGCGAGCACCACACTGTCGTCGACGGTCCAGCCGTCGTCGGTCCAGTCGGTGGCGGAGATCCGGGTCAGCACCGGCACGGACTCGCCGACGGCGGCGCGTACCGCGCGGGCCACCTCCAGGGTGAGCCGCATCCGGGCGGCCCGGTCGCCGCCCCAGCCGTCGGTGCGCCGGTTGGTCAGCGGGGACAGGAACTCGTGCAGCAGGTAGCCGTGCGCGGCGTGGATCTCCACGGCGGCGAACCCGGCGTCCAGCGCCCGCCCGGCGGCGGTGGCGAAGGCGTCCACCACTGCGGCGATGCCCGCCTCGTCCAGCGCGGTCGGCGTGCGGTATTCCGGCACGAACGGCTGGTCGCCGGGGCCGACAGGGGTCCAGCCGCCCTCGGCGTCCGGCACGCCGCCGCGCGTCGGTGCCCACGGCCGGTACGTGGACGCCTTGAACCCGGCGTGCGCGAGCTGCACGGCCGGGACCGCGCCGTGGGCGGCGACGAACGCGGTGATCGGCCGCCACGCGTCGACGTGCGCGCCGGACCAGAGGCCGGTGTCCTGCGGGCTGATCCGGCCCTCGGGCACCACAGCCGTCGCCTCGGTGATGACGAGCCCGGCCCCGCCGACCGCGCGGGAGCCGAGGTGGACGCGGTGCCAGTCGGCGGGCAGGCCGTCCGGTCCGGCGCTGTACTGGCACATGGGCGCCAGCGCGATCCGGTTGGGCAGCGTGACGCCGCGCAGGGCGAGCGGGGTGAGCAGGGCGCTCATTCTCGGATCCTCCGGTCGTGGCAACGGGTGCGCCTCCTTCTCAGGAGACGCACCCGAAGGAGTGTGGATCAGGCGGGTACGGGGTCGAGCCGTTCGGTCTCGGCGGGCTCGATCAGGTCGCGCTTGCCGGCCGAGTCGTACGCGGCCCGGTCGAGCGTGCCCTCCCGGGCGGCCACGATGGTCGGCACCACGGCCTGCCCGGCCACGTTCGTGGCGGTACGGATCATGTCCAGGATCGGGTCGATGGCCAGCAGCAGGCCGGCCCCGGCCAGCGGCAGGCCCAGCGTGCTCAGGGTCAGCGTCAGCATGACGATCGCGCCGGTCAGGCCGGCGGTCGCAGCCGAGCCCACCACCGAGACGAACGCGATCAGCAGGTAGTCGGTCACGCCCAGGTTCACGCCGAACACCTGCGCCACGAAGATCGCGGCGAGCGCCGGGTAGATGGCGGCGCAGCCGTCCATCTTCGTGGTGGCGCCGAACGGCACCGCGAAGGAGGCGTACTCGCGGGGGACGCCGAGGCGCTCGACCGAACGCTGGGTCACCGGCATGGTGCCCACCGAGGAGCGGGAGACGAAGGCCAGCTCGATGGCGGGCCAGGCGCCGGCGAAGAAGCGCAGCGGGTTGAGCTTGCCGGCCACCGCGAGCAGCACCGGGTAGACCACGAACAGCACCAGCGCGCAGCCGACGTAGACGGCCGTGGTGAACTTCGCGAGCGGGGCGAGCAGGTCCCAGCCGTACGAGGCGACGGCGTTGCCGATCAGGCCGAGCGTGCCGATCGGGGCGAGCCGGATGACCCACCAGAGCGCCTTCTGCACGATCGACAGCAGCGAGCGGTTGAGCGCCACGAACGGCTCGGCGGCGTCGCCGACCAGCAGCGCGGCGGCGCCCACCACCAGGGCGAGGAAGACGATCTGCAGGACGTTGCCCTCGACGAACGCGCCGACCGGGTTGGTCGGGACGATGCCGGTGAGGAAGTCGATCCAGGAGCCGGTGGTCTTCGGCGCGGTGGCGCCGGCCGGGTCCAGGTTGACGCCCCGGCCGGGGTCGGTGAGCAGGCCGATGCCGATGCCGATGCTCACCGCGATGAGCGCGGTGACGCCGAACCAAAGCAGCGTCTTGACTGCCAGCCGGGCGGCGTTGGCGACGCCGCGCAGGCTCACCACGCTGACCACGATGGCGGTGAAGACCAGCGGCGGCACGGCGAGCTTGAGGAGCTGGACGAAGAGGCCGCCGACGGTGTCGAGCGTGCTGGTCAGCCAGGCGAGGTCGGCGGCGCGGGCGAGGAAACCGAGCGCCACGCCGAGCACGAGGCCGAGCAGGATCTGGACGGAGAAGGGGATTCTGCGCAGGGCGGAAGTCATGAGGACGGATCCAAGGTCTGGAGAGGGAAGGCGGGCGTCGGGGGCGTGGAGCTACGCCGGACAGACGCCGCTGGCCTGCCGTCGCAGATCGACGTACAGGCGCTCGGTGAGGCACCAGACATTGGTCATCGTCGCGACACGTTACTCCCGTCCGGCGTCCGAACGGAAGGACCGTCGCCGGTGAGGCTCCTTACAGCCAGGTAGCCGGAGGTGGCCAGTCCCCAGGCCGCCACCACGACCAGCAGCACCCGCTCCGACACCCCGAGCAGCGCGCTGCGCCCGACCAGCAGCAGCGCCGCCGCTACTACGGCGGCCACCGGCAGCGCCAGCGCCGCGCCGATCGCGGCGATCCGCCGCAGCCCCCGGTCCGCCGCCGGGGAGAACAGCAGCACCAGCATGGCGAGCACCACAGCGGCGGTCGCCGCGATGCTGGCCCCGCCGTGCACCAGGTCGGCCACCGTTGTCGCCTCGAACGGCGGCAGCGGGCAGCCCTCGCTGCACGTGACGGCGCCGGAGAGCACCGTGGCGACCGCGCCGGCGCCGAGCAGCCCGGCCGCCGCCCGCAACCCCGGCGGCAGCGCCCCGGCGAGCAGCAGCAGCGACGCGGCCACCGAGAAGATCCCGATCCGGTACGCCCCGGCGTACCCGCTGTCGGTGATGCCCGCCTCACTCACGTACGCGATGGGGCCCGGGCCGGGACCGGCGATCACCGCGACGGTCACCGCTGCCACGCCGGCGGCCAGGCAGACGGCGGCGAACGCGGCGGCGATCCGGCGGGCCGTGTCCTCAGCCACGTCCGTGCGGGGTGGTCCAGCCGGACAGGTCCGGCCCCAGCGGCACGATCCGGGTCGGGTTGATCATGTCGTGGGTGGCGTAGTAGTGCCGCTTGATGTGGTCGAAGTCCACCGTCTCGGCGAACCCCGGCGTCTGGAACAGGTCCCGCGCGTACGCCCACAGCACCGGCATCTCGGTGAGCTTGCGCTCGTTGCACTTGAAGTGGCCGTGGTACGCCACGTCGAAGCGCACCAGCGTGGTGAACAGGCGCACGTCCGCCTCGGTGATCGCGTCGCCCATCAGGTAGCGCCGCCCGGCCAGCCGCTCGCTCAGCGCGTCGAGGCGGGCGAACAGCGCGGTGAACGCCTCGTCGTACGCCTCCTGGGAGGTGGCGAAGCCGCACCGGTAGACGCCGTTGTTGACGTCCCGGTGGATCTCCGCCATCAGCGCGTCCATCTCCGGGCGCAGCTCGACCGGGTAGAGATCCGGCGCGTCCGGCGCGTGGAACCGCCGCCACTCGGTCGAGAAGTCCAGCGTGAGCTGCGGATAGTCGTTCGTCACGACCCGTCCGGTGAGCGTGTCCACGAGCGCCGGCACCGTCACCCGGCCGGTGTAGTCCCTGTCGGTGGACAGATACGCCTCGGACAGGTAGCCGATGCCGAGCACCGGGTCGAAGCCGTCCGGGTCGAGCGCGAACCGCCAGCCCCGCTCGTCCCGGATCGGATCGACGGTGCCCAGCGAGATCACCTCGTCCAGCCCGAGCAGGCCGCGCACGATCCGGGCCCGGTGCGCCCACGGGCAGGCCCGGCACCAGATCAGCCGGTAGCGGCCCGCCTCCAGCGGCCAGCGTCCCTGCTCGTCCGGCCCGCCCCCCTCGGGTGACGTGGAGTGCGGGGTGACCCGGCCGGTGAACCGGTTGGGCTGGCGGACGAACGCGCCGCCACCGCTGGTCTCTGCGCTGAACTGGGCCCCGGACATGCGGCAAACCTATCCGCTCCGGTCACGGATATCCTGGCGCCGGGTACCCCCGCGACCCGCCGACCGACCCCTTCCCACCCCCGAAGGACGTACGCGCGATGACAGTGGCCTATCTCGTTGCCGGAGTCCGCACCCCGATCGGCCGGTACGCCGGCGCGCTGGCCGGGGTCCGCCCCGACGACCTGGCCGCGCACGTCGTCCGCGAGCTGGTGGCCCGCCACCCCTCGGTCGACTGGGCCCGCACCGACGACGTGATCCTGGGCTGCGCCAACCAGGCCGGCGAGGACAACCGCAACGTGGCCCGGATGGCCGCGCTGCTCGGCGGCCTGCCGGAGGAGGTGCCGGGCAGCACCGTCAACCGGCTCTGCGGCTCCGGCCTGGACGCGCTCGCCTCCGCCGCCCGCGCGATCGTCGCCGGGGAGGCCGACCTGGTGGTGGCCGGCGGCGTGGAGAGCATGAGCCGCGCGCCGTTCGTCATGCCGAAGGCGGCCACGCCGTTCGCCCGCACCGCCGAGGTGTACGACACCACGATCGGCTGGCGGCTGGTCAACCCGCTGATGCGCAAGGGGTGGGGCATCGACTCGATGCCGGAGACGGCGGAGAACGTGGCAGCGGAGTTCGGCGTGGACCGGGCCGCGCAGGACGCCTTCGCGTACCGGTCGCAGCAGCGGGCCGCCAAGGCGCAGGCCGACGGCCGGCTGGCCGAGGAGATCGTCCCGGTGACGGTGCCCGCGGGCAAGCGCGAGACGAAGCTGGTCGAGGCCGACGAGCATCCGCGCGAGACGTCGCTGGAGAAGCTCGCCGCGCTGCCCACCCCGTTCCGCGAGGGCGGCACTGTGACCGCCGGCAACTCCTCCGGCGTCAACGACGGCGCCGTCGCGCTGCTGGTCGCCTCCGCAGCCGCCGTCGAGCGCTACGGCCTTACCCCGCTGGCCCGGGTACGCGGTGCCGCGTCGGCAGGCGTACCGCCGCGGATCATGGGCATCGGTCCGGTTCCGGCGACCCGCAAGCTGCTCGACCGCACGGGCCTGTCGCTCGCCGACGTGGACGTGATCGAGCTGAACGAGGCGTTCGCCGCGCAGTCGGTGGCGGTGCTGCGCGAGCTGGGCCTGCCGGAGGACGCCGAGCACGTCAACCCCGGCGGCGGGGCCATCGCGCTGGGTCACCCGCTCGGCGCCAGCGGTGCCCGGCTGGCGTTGACCGCCGCGCTGGAACTGCGCCGAAGGGGCGGCCGGCGGGCGCTCGCCACCATGTGCATCGGTGTCGGCCAGGGCATCTCGCTGCTGCTGGAGTCGGCCGCCTGAACCGGGCCGCCGGCATCGCCTCCAGTGGATCTCCCGAACCCGGCCGTACCGGCCTAGAGTGGTCTGGACCACATGATCCGCCATCGACGGCGGACGACGACCTGGGGGACCGAGCGATGCAGACGTCGGAGAGCCTGCCCACCGAGATCGACCTGACCCGGCCGAGCGCCGCCCGGGTCTACGACTACTTCCTCGGTGGGGCGCACAACTTCGAGATCGACCGGCAGCTCGCCGAACAGATCGCGGCGATGACGCCGAACCTGGCCGCCACCATGCGCTCCGGGCGGGAGTTCCTGCGCCGGGCCGTACGGGTGCTGCTCGACGCCGGCATCGACCAGTTCCTCGACGTCGGCTCCGGCATCCCCACCGTCGGCAACGTGCACGAGGTCGCCCAGACCGCCGACCCGGACGCCCGCATCGTGTACGTGGACATCGACCCGGTCGCCGTGGCGCACAGCCACGAACTGCTCGCCGGCAACGACCGGGCCACGGCGATCCTGGCCGACCTGCGCGAGCCGAAGCTGATCCTGGACCACGCCCGCGCCAGCGGCCTGATCGACTTCGACCGGCCGCTGGGCATCCTGCTCGCCGGCGTGGTGCACTTCGTGCCCGACGCCGACCGCCCGGCCGACATCCTGGCCACGCTGCGCGCCGCCGCCGCACCCGGCAGCTACCTGGTCATCTCCCACTCCACGTTCGAGGACCAGCCGCAGGAGATGCTGGACGCGCAGCGGCTGTCGGCGCGTACCGCCACCGAGATCACGCTGCGCTCGCGGGCCGAGATCACCGGCTTCTTCGGCGACTGGACGATCCTCGAACCGGGCGTCGTGCACATGCCGCTGTGGCGGCCCGACTCCCCGTCGGACGTGGACGAGCACCCGGAGCGGTTCGGGGCCTTCGGCGGCGTCGCCCGGCACGACCGCGCCGCCGGCTGAGCCCCATGCGCGCCCCGGACAGCGACGGGGGAGACGTCAGCCGGCCCGGCGCCGCCGCGTACGCCGCCGAGTGGGCTCGCGCGGTGCGCCGTATCGGGTTCGTGCCGCTGAGCGCGGCCGAGACCGAGCGCCTGCTGGTGCCGCTCACCGAGCGACTCGGCGAGGCCCTGCTCGCCCCCACCTTCTCCGCCCGCCCGGCGGAGGAGGTGGGGCGTGCCCTGGTCCAGGCGCACCTCACCGAGCCCGGCGTGCTCGACTGGTCGGTGCAGGCGCTCGGCGACCGGTTCCTGCCCTGGGTGCTGCCGTCGCGCACCGAGTCGCCGGAGCTGCGTGAGCGGGTCGCGCTGCTCCAGGGCGCGTTCGCCGCCGGGTTCGCCCGCGCGCTGCGCGACCGGGTCTTCAGCCAGCAGGAGCGGATCGCCCGGTCCGCGTGGCAGGCCCGGGACACCGTCGAGCAGGCGCTGCGGGACAGCGAGGCCCGGTTCCGGGCGGTCTTCACCGGCGCCGCCATCGGCATCGGCATCGCCGGGGTGGACGGGCAGATCATCGAGGTCAACCAGTCCTTCGCGGACATGCTCGGCTACGCCGTCGCGGAGATGCGGCGGATGAACGTCTCGGCGTTGTTCCACCCCGACGACGCGGCCGGGATGTGGGAGCTGTACCAGGAGCTGATCGAGGGCAAGCGGGACAGCGCGCGGGTGGAGAAGCGCTACTACCGCAAGGACGGCAGCGTGGTCTGGACCGACCTCGCGGTCTCGCTCATCCGGCACGACGACGGCCGGCCCCGGTTCACCGTGGCGATGGTGGAGGACATCACCCAGCGGTACGAGTTGCAGCAGCGGCTGCGTTTCCAGGCGCTGCACGACCCGCTGACCGGCCTGCCCAACCGGACGCTGTTCTTCGAGACGCTCGGCGACGTCTTTGACGGCGCCGGTCCGGACCAGCGCGTCGGGCTGTGCTTCATCGACCTGGACGGCTTCAAGGCGGTGAACGACAGCCTCGGCCACGACCTGGGCGACCGGCTGCTCAAGGTGATCGCCCGCCGGCTCAGCGACTGCGTGGCCGGGCGCGGCCACCTGGTGGCCCGGATGGGCGGCGACGAGTTCGTCATCCTGGTCGACTCCGACGGCGGCATCGACGACGCGGTGGAGGTCGCCGAGCTGGCCCTGGCCGCGGTGTCCGCGCCGGTGCACGTCGGTGACCAGCAGCTCGCCGTGTCGGCGAGCATCGGCATCGTGGAGTGCCCGGCGGCGGAGACGAGCGTCGGCGACCTGATGAAGGCCGCCGACACCACGCTCTACTGGGCCAAGGCGGAGGGCCGAGGCCGCTGGGCGGTGTACGACCCGGAGCGCAGCGCCGCCGACATCGCCCGCTCCGCGCTGGCGGCGAACCTGCCCGCCGCGCTGGACCGGGGCGAGTTCGTGCTGCACTACCAGCCGATCGTGTCGCTGCTGGACGGCACGATGGTGGCGGTCGAGGCGCTGGTGCGCTGGCAGCACCCGGAGCTGGGGCTGATCGGGCCGGACCGGTTCATCGGGCTGGCCGAGGAGACCGGCCTGATCGTCCGGCTCGGCGCCTGGGTGCTGCGTCAGGCGTGCCGCGACGCCGAGTCGTGGCGGCGCGCGTACCCGGACACCACGCCGGTGGTGAGCGTCAACCTGGCCGCCCGGCAGGCCGACGACCCGGCCATCGTGGAGACGGTGGCGGAGGCGTTGCAGCACACCGGCCTGCCGGCCGAGCTGTTGCAGCTGGAGCTGACCGAGAGCGCCGTCATGGGCAGCGCCGGCGAGCCGCTGCGGACGCTGCACCAGCTCGCCGGCCTCGGGCTGCGGCTGGCCATCGACGACTTCGGCACCGGCTACTCGAACCTCGCGTACCTGCGGCGGCTGCCGATCCACTGCGTGAAGCTGGCCGGCCCGTTCGTCGAGGGGATCCGGGGTGACGGCGGGGACGCGGTCGCCGACCATCGGGACGAGCGGATCGTGGACGCGCTGGTCCGGCTGGCGCACGCGCTGGAACTGTCGGTGACGGCCGAGGCGGTGGAGACCGAGGTGCAGGCCGAACGGCTGCGGGCGCTGCGCTGCGACACCGGGCAGGGCCGGCTGTTCGGCGCCCCGATGCCCGCCGACGGCATCCGCGCCCGCCTGGGCGGGTAAGGAAGGGCCCCCTCTTAACGCCTCCGGTAGAGCAGGGGGCCCCGCTTAACACCTCCCGCGAACGCGGCAGGCGAGGAAGGGAGAACCGGTGAGCCTCACCGATTCGCAGGCCGTGGTGTCGGTGGTCGCCGCGCTGGCGATCGTCGCCGGCCTGGCCGGGGTGGTGGTGCCCGGGTTACCGGCGCTGCCGCTGTGCTGGGGCGGCGTACTGGTGTGGACGCTGTTCGGCGACGCCGGACCGGGCCGCTGGGCGGTGCTCGCCGCCGCCACGGTGATCGCCGCCGGTGGCACCGTGCTCAAGTACCTCTGGCCGGGGCGCAACCTGAAGCGGACCGGCGTGCCCACCACCTCGCTGCTTGCGGGCGGGCTGCTCGGCGTGGTCGGGTTCTTCGTGATCCCGGTGATCGGGCTGCCGATCGGCTTCGTCGGCGGCATCTTCGGCGCCGAACGGCTGCGGCTCGGCGACACCCGGCTGGCCTGGCCGGCCACGGTGCAGGCACTCAAGGCGGCCGGGCTGTCGATGGTCCTGGAGTTCACCGCCGGCCTGATGATCGCCGCGCTGTGGGTCGCGGGGCTGCTGTTCGTCTGACCGTCGCCGGCCCACCCGGCGAGCACTCCACCGGTACGGTCGACCGGATGCGGACAACCGTCCTGGGCGGCCTCGGCGCCTACCCAACCGCCCACCAGGCCTGCGCCGGCTTCCTCGTCGAACACGACGGCTTCCGGCTGCTGATCGACCCCGGCTACGCGACGCTGCAACCGTTGCTGGCGCTCACGAGGGCGGAGCACGTCGACGCCGTCTACGTCAGCCACGGCCACCCCGACCACTGCGCGGACCTGCAACCGCTGATCCGCGCCCGGGTGCTCGCGAACCGGTCCGGGCCGCCCCTGCCGGTGTACGCCCCCACGGGCAGCCTCGCCGGGCTGCTCGCGATCGATGAGCCGGGCCTGCTCGAACCCGGGTACCGGCTGACCGGGTTCACCCCGGGGGAGACGCTGCGTCTGGGGCCGTACGAGGTGCGGACGTTCGCGTTGCCGCACTGGGTGCCGAACGCCGGGGCCCGGTTCTCGGCGGCGGGCCTGGTGCTCGCCTACACCGGGGACACCGGACCCAGCCCGGCGCGGGTGGAGCTGGCCCGCGACGCGGACCTGCTGATCGCGGAGGCGACCTATCCGGACGAACTCCCGCAGCGGCACGAGGGGAACCTGTCCAGCGCCGTCGAGGTCGGCCGGTACGCCGCCGAGGCCGGGGTGCGGCGCCTGCTGCTCACCCATCTGTGGCCGGGGACGGAGCCGCGCGAGGCGCTGGCCGCCGTACGGCGCGGGTTCGCCAGCCCGGTGGAGGTGGCTGCGCCCGGGCTGACGGTGACAGTCGGCCGGTAGGGAGCGGCGGCGCGGGGCGTCCGGAGGGTACGGCCGATCGCCGTACTTCAGTGAGAGAGAGGTGGACGCCGCGCGCCGCCGCGGACCGGGCGTTGCCGAGCGCCCGGTGCCGGCCCGTCGGGTCGGGCCTGGTCACGCCCACAATGATGCCCCGGGTGGGATCGGGCGACAACGCAATTACCGGGGTACGTATTGACCGCCTTGATCGGCCGGGAGCACACTGCGAGCACTCGCACGAGCATCGCCTCGAGGAGGTGTGCAGTGGCCACGACGCCCGCGCCGACCGCCGAGCAGCCGATGGACGACGACGCCCGACGACTCGCCGAACTCGGCTACAAACAGGAGTTGCGCCGCAAGTGGAGCGGCTTCTCCAACTTCGCGATCTCGTTCTCCATCATTTCGATCCTGGCCGGCTGCTTCACCACGTTCGGCCAGGCGTGGAACAACGGCGGCCCGGTGGCGATCTCCTGGGGCTGGCCGCTGATCTCGCTGTTCATCCTGATCATCGGCTTCTGCCTGGCCGAGTTGGTGTCGGCGTACCCGACAGCGGGCGGGATCTACTGGTGGGCGGCGACGATGGGCCGGCCGGTGCACGGCTGGTTCACCGGCTGGCTCAACCTGATCGGGTTGGTCGCGGTGACCGCGTCGGTCGACTACGGCTGCGCCACGTTCCTCAACCTGACGCTGTCGGCGCTGTTCGACGGCTGGGCCGGCACCGGGCACCAGACGTTCGGGCTGTTCGTGGTGATCCTCGCGCTGCACGGGCTGATCAACATCTACGGGCACCGGATCATCGACGTACTCCAGAACGTCTCGGTCTGGTGGCACGTCGCCGGCGCGGCCGCCGTGGTGCTGATCCTGGTCCTGGTCCCGGACAACCACCAGAGCTTCCAGTTCGTGTTCACCGAGCGGTTCAACAACTCCGGCTTCGGTGACGGCGAGACCGGCGGGCTGGCGTTCTGGTTCTACGTGCTGCCGCTGGGCTTCCTGCTCACGCAGTACACGATCACCGGCTTCGACGCCTGCGCGCACGTCTCCGAGGAGACCCGGGGCGCGTCCAAGGCCGCCGCGCAGGGGCTGTGGCGGTCGATCTTCTACTCGGCGGTGGGCGGCTGGATCCTGCTGCTGGCGTTCCTGTTCGCGGCCACCGACGTGGACGCGATCAACGAGGCGGGCGGCTTCTCCGGGGCGATCTTCGAGAGCGCGCTGACGCCGTTCTTCTTCAAGGCCGTCATCATCATCTCCACCATCGGGCAGTTCTTCTGCGGCATGAGCTGCGTGACGTCGATGTCGCGGATGGCGTACGCGTTCAGCCGGGACCGCGCGGTGCCGGGCTGGAAACTCTGGTCGAAGGTGAACCGCAACGGTACGCCCGTCAACGCCATCATCGGCGCGACGCTGGCCGGGCTGGTGCTCACACTGCCCGCGCTCTACCAGCGCGGCGGCATCCCGGTCGCGTTCTACGCGGTGGTGTCGGTCGCGGTGATCGGGCTGTACCTGTCCTTCATCATCCCGATCTTCCTGCGGCTGCGGATGGGCGACCGGTTCACCCCGGGCCCGTGGACGCTCGGCCGCCGCTACAAGCTGCTCGGCTGGATCGCGGTGGTCGAGATCGCAGTCATCTCGGTCTACTTCGTGCTGCCGATCGTCCCGGCGGGTGTGCCCGGCAACCCCGACTTCAGCTGGACGGCTGTGAACTACGCGCCGATCGCCATCGGTGGCGTGCTGCTCGGCGTCGCGATCTGGTGGTACGCCTCGGCCCGCAAGTGGTTCACCGGCCCGCGCCGCACCGTCGAACAGGCCGAACCGGAGCCGGAGCCCGCCGAGCCGTCGTGACATGTCGGTGGGTGCTGCCATGATCCGGCGATGGAAACGGAAACGGTGGTACGCGCGCTGTGGGACCGCATGCAGGCCCGGGACTGGGCCGGCGTCGGCGACCTGCTGGCCGACGACGTGGTGGTGGAGTGGCCGGCCAGCGCCGAGCGGATCGTCGGCCGCGACAACTACGTGAAGGTCAACGCCGAGTACCCGGAGGGCTGGTCGATCCGGGTGCTGCGGGTGGTGGCGGCGGGCGACACGGTGGTGTCCGAGGTGGAGGTGCCGCACGAGGGAATGGGCGTGCACCGGGTCGCGTCGTTCTGGACCGTGCGGGGCGGGCGGATCACCGAGGGCCGGGAGTACTGGACCAGCCTCGGCCAGGACCCGTCCCCGCAGTGGCGATCCGCCTGGGTCCAGCCGATGTGAGCGCCGGGCTGTCCGGAGATCTTGGCGATCGTTTTGTCGGTTAGGCTGCGGATCCGATCTGCTTGGCCAGCCCGACGAACGACCGCCACGACGTCGGGGTGACGTGGAGCGTGCCGCCGTCCCGGTCCTTGGAGTCGCGTACCAGCACCACTTCCGTCAGGTTGTCAGCCACCTCGACGCAGTCGGTGTTGCCGCTCCGGGTCGCCTTTCGCCAGGTCGCGCCGCTCAGATCCATGACGTCTCCACCTCTTTCAGAAGCTCGAGAGACTGCCGGCGGGGCAAAGCTTCACTCCGGATCATCTCCCATCTCGACTGAAGCGTAGCCACGTCGGCGTCGCCGTCGATCACGCTCGTGGTGAGCTGGCATTCCATGCTGGCGACCCAACCGCCCTCCGCGCCTCTCGCCAGAGTGAACGGACCGGACAAGCCGATGTGCAACCCGACCTGTAGTGGAAGCACGTGGATACTGATGTGCGGGCGCTCGGCGCAGACGACCAGGTGCTCGATCTGCTGAGCCATCAGGCCGCGGAAGCTCTCTTCGCGGCGGTGCAGCATTCCCTCGTCGAGTACAGCGATGAGCTGGGGCGGAGATGGCTGCCGCAGGACTTCCTGGCGATCCATGCGGGCTGCCACGCGGCTCTCCACGTCGGCATCGCTGAGTAGGTCGTCACAGCGAATCACCGCTCGGGCGTAGTTCTCCGTCTGAAGCAGGGCTGGAATGAGAGTCGGGTGGAAGCACCGGAGCTGTCGAGCGTTGCGTTCGGCATCGAGCCATGGGCGGAGCCAGGACGGCAAGCCCTCGCGTTCGGCCATCTTGAGCAGGGACACCAGCAGGCCGCCGGAGTTCAGCACCTCGTCGGCACGAGCCAAGAAGAGCCGGTCGTACGGACGGCTGCCGGTTTCGACGGCGGACACCATTGACGGCGAGTAGTGGACCAACCGGCCGAATTCCTCCTGATTGAGACCGGCAACGTTCCGTAGTCGGCGGAGCTGCGCACGGATCAACTCTGCTGTCGGTTCCTCCACAGTTCCTCCACAGTTCCTCCACAGTCCGTGCGTGAATTTCATTCGGTGTCTGCCGGTTGAGCCCGTACTTCACTCGTGCGCCGTGACCAGGCTCGATGCCTTCCGACCGTAGCGGTGTCCTCACCAGACTGTCACGCATGCGGATCCGCTCGTCGCAGGCGAGCACGGGCGGATTCCAGCCCGGGGCCGCCCGGTCCCGACGATGCCGGGCGGTCCCCTCCATCAACGAGGAGGCCGATGTGCGTGTCCGATGGTTCCGGTGCCGTACCCGTGAGCTGCCCACCCTGCCGAAGCGCGAACCCGGCGGCAATCTACCGGCCTGGATGCGTGAACCGACCCGACCGTTCCCCACAATTCGCCCGGGCAGCCCGGGGCGTCTGACGCCGGCGCAGGAGTGGCGGGCGAACGGGGGCCGTTGGTGACGGCTCTGGTCGGTGTGCTCAGCGCGATCGGTCACATCGGGTACGAGCCGGACTGGACATGCGAGCGCTGTCAGGAACCGTGGCCGTGTCCCACCCTGCGTCGCATTCCGCGTGATCAGCTCGATCCGGCAGCGCTCATCCGGATGATGGCGTTCCTCGTGCGCGGCGCGATCCGGGATCTGCGTGGCCGAGTCGAGGGGCCGGAACCGCCCGAGATCGTCCGGCGGTTCTTTTGGTTCCTTCCGCTCAGCGACGACGAGGCGCGTGCGATCGCCCGAAGGCTGCGGTGATGGGCCGGCGCGTGGTTCCGCACCTGCCCATGCGCCCGCTGTGGCGGTGCCGCAACTGCGGGGCGGAGTGGCCCTGTCAGCCGGCCCGGCTGTCGCTGCTCGTCGAGTACCGGGAGGACCGCACCGCGCTGCTGCTCTATCTCGGCGGGCTGATGACCGAGGCGCGGGAACAACTCGCCAAGCTGAATCCCGACCACGCGCCGGATCTGCACGGCCGATTCCTGGCCTGGGCGCGGGTTCGTGGCTGACGCGGGGTGGGCTGTCCGCGTACCCAAGGGGTCAGATCGTGGGGCGGCGGTGGGTGAGCGGGAAGCGGAGGATGCGGTCGTCGCCGGCCGCCGGGGTGCCGCGGCCGTCGCGGTTGCTGGTCGCGACCCAGAGCGCACCGTCGGGGGCCACCTCGACGGTACGCAGGCGGCCGTACGTGCCGGCCAGCTCCGCCACCGGTACGCCGACGCGGCCGGCGGCGTCGACGGGCACCGCCCAGAGCCGGGCGCCGCGCAGCGCGGCGACGTAGAGCGTGCCCCTGGTGAACGCGGCACCGCTCGGGGACGCCTGCGCGGGCGGCCAGACGACGACCGGGTCGCGGAACCGGGGATCACCGGCGACGCCCTCGACGAGCGGCCAGCCGTAGTTGCCGCCGGGCACGATCCGGTTCACCTCGTCCCATGTGCTCTGCCCGAACTCGGTGGCGAACAGCCGCCCCTGCCGGTCCCAGGCGAGGCCCTGCACGTTGCGGTGGCCGTAGCTGTAGACCAGCGAGCCGGGGAACGGGTTGCCGGCCGGCACGCCGCCGTCCGGGCGGATCCGCAGGATCTTGCCGTTGCGGCTGGTCAGGTCCTGCGCGCGGGCGGCAACCCCGGCGTCGCCGATCCCGGCGTAGAGCATGCCGTCGGGGCCGAACGCGATCCGGCCGCCGTCGTGGACCGCGCTGCGGGCGATGCCGCTCACCAGCACCTGCGGCGGCTGGGACGCGCCGAGGCGGAACCGGACGATCCGGATGTCGGCAGCGGTGGTGTAGGCGGCGTAGACCCACCTGTCGCGGCGGTACCGGGGGGAGACCGCGAGCCCGAGCAGGCCCGCCTCGCCGCCCGCGGCCACGTCGGCGATCCGGGCCACCTGCCGGGCCGGGCGACCCGGGCGTACGCGCAGGATCGTGCCCTGGTCCCGCTGCGCGACCAGGGCGCTGCCGTCGGGCAGGAAGTCCAGGCCCCACGGCGCCTCCAGGCCGGTGGCGACGACGTGGGGGCGGCTCAGGTCGTAGCCGGACCAGCCGGAGCGTCCGTCGAAGCCGCGCAGGTCGAGCGTGACCGGTCGCGCGTCGGCGGTCGCCGGCCGGTCCGGCCCGGCGGCGGGTCGCCCCTCGGCGGGTCTGCGGTCGGCGTGCGCGTCGGTCGCTGCTAGCACGATCGCGAGGACGGCGGCGACGACCGCGACGGTACGACGGCGCATGTGCACTCCCCGGTTTCGCACCCGGCCTCGCCGGGGCATTGACGGTGATCCGGTTTGCCAGTAGACCTTGGTGATGGAGGCCCCTGATGAAACCAACGCCGCTCTCGCTGGAACAGTTGCGGGTCGCCGTCACCGAGGGTGAGATCGACACGGTGGTGCTCGCGCTCACCGACATGCAGGGCCGCCTGCAGGGCAAGCGGTTCCACGCGCCCTACTTCCTCGACCAGGTGGTCACGCACGGCAGCGAGGGCTGCAACTACCTGCTCGCCGTGGACGTCGACATGAACACCGTCGACGGGTACGCGATGTCGAGCTGGGAACGCGGCTACGGCGACTTCGCCATGCGCCCCGACCTGGACACGCTGCGCCGGATGCCCTGGCAGCCCGGGTCCGCGCTGCTGCTGGCCGACCTGGAGTGGCTGGACGGCTCCGGCCCGGTGGTCGCCTCGCCCCGGCAGATCCTGCGCAAGCAGCTCGACCGGCTGGCCGCGCACGGGCTGACCGCGTACGCCGGCACCGAACTGGAGTTCGTGCTCTACCGCGACTCGTACGAGGAGGCGTGGCAGCGCGGCTACCGCGACCTGACGCCTGCCAACCAGTACAACGTGGACTACTCGCTGCTCGGCACCGCCCGGGTCGAGCCGCTGCTGCGCCGCATCCGCACCGAGATGGCCGGCGCCGGGCTCACCCCGGAGAGCGCGAAGGGCGAGTGCAACCTCGGCCAGCACGAGATCGCCTTCCGGTACGACGAGGCGGTGCGCTGCGCCGACCACCACGTCATCTACAAGAACGGCGCCAAGGAGATCGCCGCCCAGGAGGGCATGGCGATCACGTTCATGGCGAAGCCGAACGAGCGGGAGGGCAACTCCTGCCACATCCACTTCTCGCTGCGCGACGCCTCCGGCTCCTCGGCGATGCTGGGGGACGGGCCCGCGCACCTGAGCGTCACCGGGCAGCGGGTGCTGGCCGGGCTGCTCGCCACCATGCGCGAGTTCAGCCTGTTCTTCGCACCCAACATCAACTCCTACAAGCGCTACCAGCCCGGCTCGTTCGCGCCGACCGCGCTGCGCTGGGGCACCGACAACCGCACCTGCGCGCTGCGGCTGGTCGGGCACGGGCAGGGGATGCGGGTGGAGAACCGGGTGCCGGGGGCCGACGTCAACCCGTACCTGGCGATCGCCGCGCTGGTGGCAGGCGCGGTGCACGGCATCGAGAACGAGCTGGAGCTGGCGGACGAGTGCACCGGCAACGCGTACGACGACCCGGACGCCGAGCGGGTGCCCACCACGCTGCGTGACGCGTTGGACCTGTGGCAGCGCTCGGAGGTGGCCCGGGAGGCGTTCGGCGACGAGGTGGCCGCCCACTACGCCAACCAGGCGAAGGTCGAGCTGACCGCCTTCGACGCCGCGGTGACGGACTGGGAGCTGACCCGTGGCTTCGAACGCCTCTGACGTGTACGCGTCCGCGCTCTCGCCCGCGCCCGCGTCCGCGCCCTCTCGCTCCCGCGATCTTGCACTTGCGGCCCTTGGCGCGGGTGTTGTGCGGCTTTCGCCGGGGCAGCAACTGCAAGATCGCCGAGGTGAGGGGAGGGGACCGCGTGGGTGAGGTGATCTCGCCTGTTGACGGGGCGGGGATCGGGGTCGTTCCGGGGTGCTCCGTGGAGGACGTGGATGCTGCTGTCTCGCGGGCGGCTGCGGCGTTCGAGACGTGGCGTCATGTGGCGCCGGGGGATCGGGGGCGGCTGCTGCGGCGGTTCGCCGCCCAGGTCGACGCGCATCTCGAGGAGCTGGCTCTCCTGGAGGTGCGCAACGCCGGGCACACCATCGGCAACGCCCGCTGGGAGGCGGGCAACGTCCGGGACGTGCTCGACTACTACGCGGGCGCGCCGGAACGGCTGACCGGCCACCAGATCCCGGTGCCCGGCGGGCTCGACGTCACGTTCCACGAGCCGCTGGGCGTGGTCGGCGTGATCGTGCCGTGGAACTTCCCGATGCCGATCGCCGGCTGGGGGTTCGCCCCTGCGCTCGCGGCCGGCAACACGGTGGTGCTGAAGCCGGCCGAGCTGACCCCGTTGACCGCGCTGCGCCTGGCCGAACTGGCCCGCGACGCCGGCCTGCCCGAGGGCGTGTTCACAGTGCTGCCCGGCCGGGGCAGCGTGGTCGGCGAGCGGTTCGTCACCCACCCGGCGGTCCGCAAGATCTGCTTCACCGGCTCGACCGAGGTCGGCACCCGGATCATGGCCGGCTGCGCGGTCCAGGTGAAGCGGGTGACGCTGGAGCTGGGCGGCAAGTCGGCGAACATCGTCTTCGCCGACGCGGACCTGGAGAAGGCGGCTGCGACCGCGCCGTACGCGGTCTTCGACAACGCGGGCCAGGACTGCTGCGCCCGCTCCCGGATCCTGGTCCAGCGCCAGGTGTACGACAGGTTCCTGGAACTGCTCGAACCGGCCGTACGGGCGGTGCGGGTGGAGGACCCGGCCCAGGAGACGGCCGAGATGGGCCCGCTGATCTCCGCCGCGCACCGGGACCGGGTCGCCGGGTACGTCGACGGCGCGGACGTCGCATTCACCGGCTCGTGCCCCGACGGCCCCGGCTTCTGGTACGCCCCCACTGTGCTGCTCGCCGGCTCCCCGGCGGACCGGCACTGGCGGGAGGAGGTCTTCGGCCCGGTCGTCTCGGTGCTCCCGTTCGACGACGAGGCGGACGCGATCCGGCTCGCCAACGACACCGAGTACGGGCTCTCCGGCTCGATCTGGACCCGGGACGTCGGGCGCGCGGTGCGGGTGGCCCGCGCCGTCGAGTCGGGCAACCTCAGCGTCAACTCGCACTCCTCGGTGCGCTACTGGACCCCGTTCGGCGGGATGAAGCGTTCCGGCCTGGGCCGGGAGCTGGGTCCGGACGCGCTGCACGCCTTCACCGACGTCAAGAACGTGTTCATCGGCACCGAGGAGTGATCACAGTGCAGGGACGGCTTTCCGACCGGGTGGCAGTGGTGACCGGCGCGGGCAGCGGCATCGGGCTCGCCACCGTACGGCGTTTCGCCGCCGAGGGCGCCCGGGTGGTCTGCGTGGACATCGACGCCGACGCCGGCACCCGGGCCGCACAGGAGGTGGGTGGCGAGTTCGTCGCCGCCGACGTGGCCGACGAGACGGCGGTGCGCGACCTGTTCGACGGGGTGGTGCAGCGGCACGGCCGGGTGGACGTGTCGTTCCACAACGCGGGCATCTCGCCGCCTGAGGACGACTCGATCCTGGAGACCGGCCTGGACGCCTGGGAACGGGTGCTGCGGGTGAACACCACGAGCGTGTACCTGTGCTGCAAGTACGTCATCCCGCACATGCGCCGCCAGGGCAAGGGCTCGATCATCAACACCGCCTCGTTCGTGGCGCTGATGGGCGCTGCCACGTCGCAGATCGCGTACACGGCGAGCAAGGGCGGGGTGCTGGCGATGACCCGGGAGCTGGGCGTGCAGTTCGCCCGCGAGGGCATCCGGGTCAACGCGCTGTGCCCGGGGCCGGTGGCGACGCCGCTGCTGCTGGAGTTGTTCGCCAAGGACCCGGAGCGGGCCGCCCGGCGGCTGGTGCACGTGCCGATGGGCCGGTTCGGCGACCCTGCCGAGATCGCCGCCGCTGTGGCGTTCCTCGCCAGCGACGACGCCTCGTTCATGACCGCCGCGCAGTTCGTCGTCGACGGCGGTATCACCGGCGCGTACGTCACCCCCCTGTGAGTGCGAGGAGTGAGCCGGTCTTGCGAGCCCCGCAGTCGCGAACCCAGGCCGGCACTATGAGGCCGGTCATCGGCATCACCGCGTACGTCGAGCCGGCCGGCTGGGCGGTGTGGCGGGACGTGCCGGCGACGCTCGTGCCGCACGCGTACGTCCGCTCGGTCACCGCGGCGGGCGGCCGGGCCGTGGTGCTGCCCCCGGACGACGCCGACGCGGACGTGCTGGGGCTGCTGGACGGGCTGCTGCTGGCCGGCGGCGCGGACGTCGGCCCGGAGCGGTACGGCGAGCCGCCGGACCCGCGTACCGAGAGCCGGCCGGAGCGCGACGCGGGGGAGACGACGCTGCTGACCGCCGCGCTCGCCGCGGACCTGCCGGTGCTGGGTGTGTGCCGGGGCATGCAACTGCTGGCGGTGGCGTACGGCGGCCTGCTGCACCAGCACCTGCCGGACGTGGTGGGGCACGACGGGCACCGTCCCGCGCCGGGCGTCTACGGGTCGCATCCGGTGCGCTTCGCCGCCGGCAGCCGGGCCGCCGAGGTGATGGCCGGGGTGGACCGGGTCAACTCGTACCACCATCAGGCGGTGGCCGACCCCGGCGGCCTGGCGGTGACCGGCTGGGCCGACGACGGGGTGATCGAGGCGGTGGAGGACCCGGCGCGGCGGTTCGTGCTCGGGGTGCAGTGGCATCCGGAGAACGAGGCCGAGCCGCGGCCGGTGGCCGCGCTGGTCCGGGCCGCGATGTCGGCTAGATCACACACCCGCGTTTCGTAGGTGCGGACAGCCGAATCGGCGGCCCGCCGACCAGGCGAGGACCGCCCGAGTCGCCCCGGAGCGTCGGTTACGCCAGGATGAGGCGGAGGTAAGCAGCGTCGAACGGTGCGGGTGCGTTACGTTGCTCGTCCGTCGGGGTAGTAGGCGGGGACGGTCGGCGGAGAATCGCCTGCCGTCATGATCATGGCCGGAGCGGGAGGCTGCATGAGCTCGGCCCACGGGGGCGGGGAGGACGGTCGTTCGTCCCCGGCGGCCGGCGAGGCGTCCCTACCGCCACTGCTCGCCGCGGCGTTCGCCGCCGGCGGTGAGATGGGCGGCCGACTGCGCGGCTTCGACTGGTCCACCACCGCTCTCGGCAGCCCGGACCGCTGGCCCGCGGCGCTGTGCCACGCCGTGAGCACGATGCTGTCGTCCCGCGCCCAGATGGTCGTCTTCTGGGGCGAGGAGCACCTGGCCTTCTACAACGACGCCTACCGGCCGACCATCGGCGACAAGCACCCGGCCGTGATCGGGCAGCCCGCCCGGCTGCACTGGGCGGAGACCTGGGACGTGCTCGGCCCGCTGCTGGACGGCGTGCGCCGCACCGGCGTGCCGTACCGGGGCGAGAACCACCCCTTCGTGCTCGACCGCCACGGCTTCCTGGAGGACGTCTACTTCGACGTCTCGTACGACCCGATCCGCAGCGCCGACGGCACCGTCGGCGGTCTGTTCTGCTTCGTCAACGAGACCACCGGCCGGGTGCTCGGCGAGCGCCGGCTGCGCGCCCTCGCCGAGCTGGGCAACGAGCTGGGCGATGTACCCGGCATGCTCGAACTGGGCCAGGCCGTCACCCGGGTGCTCGACGCCCACCGCGCCGACGTGCCGTTCAGCGCGCTGTGGTTCGCCGACGAGCGCGGCACACTCGTGCCGGGCGGCTGCTCCGGCGTGGATCCGGCCACCGTCGCCGATCCGCCGCCTGGCCTGCCCGAGGGCGAGCCGTTCACCGAGCCGCGCTGGATCGCCACCGCCGACCTGCCGAGCGCGGTGCCGCCGGACGCCGCCGGCCAGGCGCTCCTGCTGCCGCTGACCGCCACGAACGAGCCGGCCGGCGCGCTGCTGCTCGGGGTGTCGCGCCGGCTGCCGTTCACCGACGACTACCGCGACTTCGTCGACCTGGTCGCCGCACAGGTGTCCCGGGCCGTGGGCAAGCAGCGGGCGTACGAGCAGGAACGTGCCCGCGCCGCCGAGCTGGCCGCGCTGGACCGCGCCAAGACCAACTTCTTCGCCAACGTCAGCCACGAGTTCCGGACCCCGCTCACGCTGGTCCTCGGGCCGATGGAGGAGATGCTCGCCGACCGGGAGCTGCCCGAGCGGTACCTGGACCGGCTCACCGTCATGCACCGCAACGGGCTGCGCCTGCTCAAGCTGGTCAACACGGTGCTCGACTTCTCCCGGCTGGAGTCCGGCCGGCTGGCCGCCCGCTACCAGCCCACCGACCTGTCCGACTACACCTCCCGGCTGGCCAGCACGTTCCGCTCGGCCACCGAGCGGGCCGGGCTGCGCCTGGTGGTGGACTGCCCGCCGCTGCCCGCGCCGGTCTACGTCGACCGGGACATGTGGGAGAAGATCGTCCTCAACCTGCTGTCGAACGCGGTCAAGTTCACGTTCGACGGCGAGATCCGGGTCCGGGTCCGCGCGGACGACGGCGCCGCCGTCCTGGAGGTGACCGACACCGGCGTCGGCATCGCGCCGGAGGAACTGCCGCAGGTCTTCGAGCGGTTCCACCGGGTGGCCGGCGCCCGCTCGCGTACCCACGAGGGCACCGGCATCGGGCTCGCCCTGGTCCGCGAGCTGGTCGAGATGCAAGGCGGCACGGTGACCGCGCACAGCGTCGTGGACCGGGGCACCACGTTCACCGTGACCATGCCCTTCGGGTACGCGCACCTGCCCGCCGACCGGGTGGCCGCCCTGTCGCCGGTCCCGCTGACCGAACCGGAGCAGGCCCGCCTGTACGTCGCCGAGACGGCGCTCTGGACCGACGAGGTGGCCCGCCCCACCGGGCTGCCGGAGGCGTCCGGCGCGCCGGGTGGGTCCGGTCGCATCCTGTTCGCCGACGACAACTCCGACCTGCGCGAGCACGTCGTCCGGCTGCTGTCCCCGGCGTACGAGGTGGTGGCCGTGCCGGACGGCGTGGAGGCGCTGCGGCTGGCCGTCGAGACCCCGTTCGACCTGGTGCTGACCGACGTGATGATGCCCCGGCTGGACGGCTTCGGGCTGGTCGCCGCGCTGCGGGCCGAGCCGGCCACCCGGCACGTGCCGATCGTGCTGCTCTCCGCACGGGCCGGCGCCGCCGAGGAGGTCGCGGGTCTGTCCACCGGCGCCGACGACTACCTGACCAAGCCCTTCTCCAGCCAGGAGCTGGTGGCCCGGGTCCGGGCCAACGTCGAGCTGGGCCAGTTGCGCGGGCAGATCATCCGCCGGCTGCGGGCACTCGCCGACGCCGCAGTGGAGATCAACACCGCCCGGTCCACCGCCGAGGTGGTCCGGGTGGCCGCCCGGCACGCGCTGCGCCTGGCCGAGGCCGGACGGGTCCGGGTAACCGCCACCGGAGCCCGCCACGAGGAGGACGCCGGCGGCGACCTGCCCGCCGAGCCGACAGTGGTGCTGCCGCTCACCGGCACCGCCGGCGAGCAGCTCGGCGAGCTGCGGGTGTGGCGCCGCGAGGGCGGCGGCACCGAGGAGGCGGCGCTCACCGAACTGGCCCGGCTGATCGGCGTGCGGCTGGAGAACGCCCAGCTCTACGAGGCCGAGCACCACATCGCGACCACGCTCCAGCACAGCCTGCTGCCGCGTACGCTGCCGCAGTTGCCCGGCGCGGTGGTGGCCAGCCGCTACCTACCAGGCAGCGCCGACGTGGAGGTCGGCGGCGACTGGTACGACGTGATGGCCACCGCCGACGACGACCTGGTGCTGGTCATCGGCGACGTGGTGGGCAAGGGCGTGCGGGCCGCCGCGGCGATGGGCCAGCTCCGCAACGCGCTGCGGGCGTACGTCCTGGAGGGCTACGACCCGGGCGAGGCGCTGACCCGGCTCAACCGGCTGGTCCACTCCGCCGGCAGCAGCTCCTTCGCCACTGTGGTCTGCCTCGGCTTCTCCCCGCGCACGGGCAGGATCCGGTACGCGAGCGCGGGTCATCCGTCACCCCTGCTGATCCGAGGAGACGACGTGGCGTTCCTGCACGATCGGGCTCTCGGACCGCCGATCGGGGCGATCCCCGGCGCCGTCTACCCGGCCGCCGAGGGCGAACTCGCGCCGGGCAACCGGCTCCTGCTCTACACCGACGGCCTGATCGAGGACCGGTCCGCGGGCATCGACGCCGGGCTGGGCCAGTTGCGGGCCGACGCGACGGCGCGCGCCGGGCACGTGGCGGACCTGGTCGACGCCGTCATGGCCCGGGTGGCCGAGCGGTCCCGGCACGACGACGTGGCGGTGCTCGCGCTGGAGGCGGCCGAACTGAACCGGTTCGCGCTGCGCCTGCCCGCCGACCCGACCCGGCTCAGCGTGCTCCGCAAGCGGCTGGAGGACTTCCTCGTCGCCCACCAGGTCGGCGAGACCGACCTGTTCGACCTGACCGTGGCGGTCTCCGAGGCGGCGGCGAACGCGATCGAGCACCCGGTCGACCCGGTGGACCCGACGATCGAGGTCGAGGTGACGATCGCCGACCGTACGGTCACCGCGACCATCCGGGACAGCGGACGCTGGCGGGAGTCGAGCGGGTCGACCTTCCGGGGGCGCGGGCTGGCGCTGATCCAGGCGCTGGGGGAGATGAACGTGACCCGTTCCGCGAACGGCACCGAGCTGACGCTGCGCCGCCGGCTGGCCGACCAGGCGCCGCCCTCGGGCCGCTGAGGCGGCCGGTCACAGCGGCGACGGGTCGTCGCGCAGCCGGCTGTAGAGCCACCCGTCGCGCCAGGCGCCGGCCCGGAACTCGCAGGACCGCAGAACTCCCTCCAGTTGGAAGCCGGCCTTCTCCAGCGACCGCTGCTCGGCCGCGTTCTCCGGATGGGTGCCGGCCTGGATGCGCTGCGCCGGGGTGTGGCTGAACAGGTAGTCGCAGAGCAGCGCCTGCGCTCGCCAGCCGAGACCCCGGCCGCGCCACTCGGGCAGCAGCACGATCCCGATCTCCCAGTACGGCGCCCGCCCGCTCTCGCGCTGCAGGTAGCTGAGGTAACCGACCGGCGCGTCCGGGGGCTCGACCTGGACGATCAGGCCACCGCTCCGGTCGCCGAGATAGCCGTCCTCGGCGAAGCGGCGGGCCGGCGCGGCGGCGTCCTGGAAGCCGGCCCAGTCGAGGCCGATCAGCCCGGGTTCGACAGCGAACCGGCGCAGCATCGCGAGATCGTCCTCGGCCACCGGGCGCAGTCGTACGGTCGAGCCGGGCGCCTCGTGCACGACACCGGCCATCGACGGATGGGAGCTGTCCATCCTCCGCACCGTAGTGACGGGCCGGGCCGCCCGCTGTCCCGCGTCGACGGCGTTCACGCGGGGAGCAGCCCTCGATCTAGCCGGCGAGCCAGTCCTGGTCGCCGAGGCCGGAGATGTCCAGCACGCGCCGGACCTGCGGCGACGGCAGCACGGTCAACGCGTCCGGGAACCGCTGGGCGAGCCGGACCACCGCGTGGATGGCGGCCGAGTCGAAGAAGGTGACCGCCCGCAGGTCGAGCGTGAGCCGCTTGGCGGGCTCGCGGAGCGCGGTCTGGAACATGGTGTCGGCGGTCGCCATGTCGACCTCGCCGGTCACCTGGACGCGCAGTTGGTCGCCGTCGGCCTGCGCCGTCACGGAGAAGACGGGCGCCGCGCCCCCTTGATCCACGGAGCAACAATGGCACAGCGTTTGCGGCACGGCAACAACCTGCCCGGCGGGCCTGTGGCGAGGGGCACACCGGTCCCGGCGATAGGCTTGCGTCATGACCGTCCGTGCGCCGCTGACCCCCGGCACGCTCTCCCCGTGGCGAGCGGTCCCCGCCCACATCCCACGCCCGGAGTACGTGGGTAAGAAGCGCCCCCAGGAGTGGCGCGGATCGCACGTGCAGACGCCGGAGACCATCGAGAAGATGCGCGTCGCGGGGCGTCTCGCCGCCCAGGCCACCCAGCTCGCCGGTGAGCACTGCAAGCCCGGGGTGACCACCGACGAGATCGACAAGGTGGTGCACGAGTTCCTCTGCGACCACGGCGCCTACCCGTCGACGCTCGGCTACCGGGGCTTCCCCAAGTCGTGCTGCACCAGCCTCAACGAGGTGATCTGCCACGGCATCCCGGACACCACGGTGCTCCAGGACGGCGACATCATCAACGTCGACGTCACCGCGTACCTGAACGGCGTGCACGGCGACACCGACGCCACGTTCTGCGTGGGCGAGGTGAGCGAGGAGGCCCGCCTGCTGGTCGAGCGGACCCACACGGCGATGATGCGCGGCATCAAGGCCATCGCGCCGGGGCGGCAGATCAACGTCATCGGCCGGGTGATCGAGTCGTACGCGAAGCGCTTCGGCTACGGCGTGGTCCGCGACTTCACCGGGCACGGCATCGGCGAGGCGTTCCACAGTGGCCTCTACGTGCCGCACTACGACAGCCCGCGCCCCACCGACGTGATGGAGCCCGGCATGACGTTCACCGTCGAGCCGATGATCACGCTCGGCACCTACCAGTACGACATGTGGGACGACGGCTGGACGGTGGTCACCAAGGACCGCCGGTGGACGGCCCAGTTCGAGCACACCATCGTCGTGACCGACGACGGCTACGAGATCCTGACGCTGCCGTGACCGACACCCCTGCGGCACTGCGCGAGGCGCACCACGCGGACGTCTCCGGCGGCTGGCTGCGTCCGGCCGTCTTCGGCGCGATGGACGGGCTGGTCACCAACATCGCGCTGATCGCCGGCGTGGGCGGCGGCGGGGTGTCGCCGCGCAGCGTGGTGCTGACCGGCACGGCCGGCCTGGTGGCCGGCGCCATCTCGATGGGCCTCGGCGAGTACACGAGTGTCCGGTCCGCGAACGAGCAGGTCGCCGCCGAGGTGGCCAAGGAGCGGCGCGAGCTGGAACGCCACCCGGAGGCCGAGGCCCGGGAACTGGCCGACGCCTGGGTCGCCCGTGGACTGCCCCGCGAGCTGGCGACGCAGGTCGCCGAGGCGGTACGCGCCAACCCGGAGGAGGCGCTGCGGGTGCACGTACGGGAGGAGCTGGGCGTCGACCCCGACGACCAGCCCAGCCCGTGGGCCGCCGCGATCTCGTCGTTCATCTGTTTCTCGATCGGCGCGCTGGTGCCGCTGCTGCCGTACCTGCTCGGCTTCACCAGCCTCTGGCTGGCGCTCGGCGTCGGCGGCGTCGGCCTCTTCGTCGCCGGTGCGATCGTGGCCCGGTTCACCAACCGCGCCTGGTGGCGTGCCGGTCTGCGGCAGTTGCTGCTCGGCGCGCTGGCGGCCGGCGCCACCTACCTGATCGGCGCGCTGATCGGCGTCGGCGGCGGCATCGGCTGACGGTCGGCCGTCGGCGGGCCGTCAGCCGTCCAGCAGGTCGTCGACGGTGCCGTCGACCGGCCGCCCCCGGGCGGCCAGTTCCTCGGCCTGGCGGGTCAGCGCCGCACCCACCTCGGTCATGTCCGCCCCGGCCAGCCCGGTACGCCGCACCGCGTCACCGGGGTCGCGGAAGTAGGTGCGGCTGAACAGTCCCTGCACTGTCGCTGCGGCCAGCCGCGCCTCGCCGAGCATGAGCAGCGCCTGGTCCGTCTCGTACCACTCGGCCAGCCGCAACGCGCGGGCGTGCGCCGCGCTGCCCCGGTACCACGCCTGCCGCGCGGCGCCGGTGAACTCCGCCGGCCGGGCGCGTGCCAGGCACGCCAGGTGCTCGTCGCGCAGTTTTCGCAGCCAGCCGGTCGGATCGTGCAGGGCGCGGGTGGTGACGTACCGGTCCGCGACCAGCGGCCAGCGGGACGTGATCGTCGTCGCCCGGCGCAGGTAGTCGTCCGCCCCGGCCACTGTCAGGTCGACGAGCACCCCGTCCACCCGCCGGGTGGCGGGTGGCGGTCCGGCGCCGGGCCGGTAGGTGACGACCAGCAGTCCGACCTCGCGGTCCCCGCCGCCGTCGTCGTCGCCGTGCGCGAGCGGACCGTGTACGGCGACCGCCAGCACATCGGCCGGGAACCGCCGCAGGACGGCGTCACCGACGCGCTCGGCCACCTGCCATCGCGGGTCGCCCAGACGCCGCTCGGCGTTCACGTCGAGCGCCACGGTCCACCTCCGACAGGTCGCCTGCGGCAACCCTAGCCAGATCGGGCCGGGCCGCCCCGGTGGCGCGGATGTCGGATTGTGCGCGTCTGCGGCGAGGGCGCTCAGGCGTTCGGGACCAGCCGGAACACGCGGATCTCGCGGCCACCGGCCCGCTCGACGTACGTGCGGTACGCGGGCCACTCCTGCACCAGCCGCTGGAACAGCCGTTCCCGTTCCTCGCCGGTGACCTGCTCGGCGGTGACCGGGATCCGGCGTCCCTTGACGTCCACCTCGGCGGCCGGGTCGGCCATCAGGTTGAACGTCCAGGACGGCTGGTGCTGCTGCCCCCAGTTCGAGCCGATCACCACGTAGGCGTCGCCGTCCGGGACGTACACCAGGGGGTTGCTGCGGGGCTTGCCGGAGCGGCGGCCGGTGGAGGTGAGCACCAGCGTGGGCACGAGCCCGAAGGCGACCACGCGGCCCTTCGTCATCCGGCCGACCAGCCGGTCGGCCGGGACGAGCAGGCGCATGGTGGCGCCGAACCAACGCTGGTGACCGAGACGGCGGGTGAGGGTTCCCAGGGCTGACATCCGACAAGTGTGCCGTCCGCGGGGTGCCCCGTCATCCCTCGGACGGTCAGTCCGCCCAAGGTCGACTCCATCTCGCCGAAGTGGTGGCATCCACCCCACCGCGATACCGCCACTCCGGCGGAATGGTGTCGATCATGGCCGGAAGTGGTGTCGATCATGGCGGGACGGTCAGTCGAGCCGGCGTTCGATCGGCAGGCGGGACCGGGTGAACAGCGCTGCGCCGCCCATCGCCACGAGCGGCACCACGACCAGCGCGGCGAGCGTCACGCCGGGCACTGTCACCGGGTACGGCGGCTGCACCGGCCAGGACTCCGCGTACCGCTGGTTGAGCGCGGACAGGACGACCACGGCGGAGCCGAGCCCGGCGACGATGCCCAGCGCGGAGCCGAGCACCGCGATGACTCCGGCCTGGCAGAGCGACAGCAGGCGGCGTACCCGGGGATCGGCGCCCACCGCCGCGAGCGTGGACAGGTCCCGGCGGCCCTCGGCCGCGGCGAGGCCGGTGGCGACAGCGGCGGCGCCCAGCGTGATCACCCCGGAGGCCACCGCCAGCAGGAGCAGCATCGAGCGCTGGTCCGACGGCGGCTCGGCGGTCGCCACCTGCGCGGACATGGGCCCGATGTCGAACAGCTCGTCGGTCAGCATCTCGACCTGCCGGTCGGTGGGCGAGCCGGCGGTGTCCAGCAGGTAACCCATCGGCACGGCGGACAGGCCGAGCGCGTCCGCGGCGGCGGGGGAGAGCACCAGCCGGTCGACTGTGAGACCGCCGCGCAGCGCGTACGCGGGCAGGAGACGCCCGGTGGGCGGGCCGCCGGAGTTGTAGTTGACCTCCACGCGGACCTGCCCGTCCACCACCCGCCGGGCGTCGGTGACCACCACGCCCCCGGCGGCGAGCGTCCGGCGCGCGGCGGCCAGCTCGTCGTCCGGCGCGCCGGTGAGCGCGGGCAGCGCGGCGCCGTCGTCCACGAGCGCCGGCAGGTAGACGTCGACGGGCTCCTGGAAGGGGCTCACGCAGCGCGGATCCCGCCGGGCCGAATCGGGGATGACCGGGTCGGAGGAGCTGTACGGGCACTGCTGCGCCTGCGGCATGAGCGCGTAGGGGCTGCAGTCGTCCTTCTCCCGGACGTCGCCGGCGCAGCCGGGGATCGCGACCGACACCACTGTGGCGTCGGACAGGACCGCGCGGGCCCGGCCGGCCACTACCTCGGCCGACGGTGGGTCCGCCGGGGTCTCACCGGAGTGGGTGAGCAGCACGTTCCCCGGCGGCAGGCCGGGTTGCCAGAGCGCCCGTGAGCGGGTCTCGTCGCTCGCCACGTAGACGCCGAGCGCGACGCTTCCGGCCACCGCCGCCATCACCGCCGAGATGGCGGGCGCGGCCGAGGACCGGTTGCGGCTGGCGTCGCGCAACGCGAGCCGGGGGGTCAGCGGCAGCAGCCGGCCGGCCCGGCCCAGCACGCCGACGAGCGACGGGGTGCAGAACACCAGCCCCAGCTCGCCCAGCGCGACACCGGCCAGCACTCCGGTCTGCGAGGTGCGGCCGGCGGCGAACGCGGCGATCGCGGTCCCGGCGACGGTGAGCGCCACCCCGACCAGCAGCCAGCGGCGGCGTGGCCGGGTCGCGTCGCGCCGGCCTGCCAGGCCGGTCGCCACGTCCTGCCGGGCCGCCGCCCAGGCCGGCGCCATTGCCGCGAGCACCCCGGCCAGCACCGCCGTCGCGGCGATCGCCACCAGCGCGGCCGGGAAGATCCGGTACGCCCCGAGGCGCTCCCCGAGCAGGTACTGCTCGACGATCGGCCGGCCGGCGAACGCCGCCCCGATCCCGAGCAGCATGCCCAGGGCGGCTCCGCCGGCGCCGAGCACCACCCCGTCGGCGAGCACGATCCGGCGCAGGTGGGAGGCGTCGCCACCGGCCACCGCGACGAGTGCGAGGTCCCGCCGCCGGCGCCGGACGCTCACCGCGAAGGCCGGGCCGACCAGCAGCACCACCTCCAGCAGGCCCAGCCCGCCGACGACTCCGACGACGCCCGCCTCGTCGGCGTCCGGTACGGACATGCCGCGGGTGAACTCCTGCCGTCCCGGCAGCGGGCTGCGCGCGACGACCTGGATGCCCTGCGCGTTCAGCCGGTCCACGAGCCCCGGTTCCAGCGGGCCGGGCAGGTCCACCAGCCAGGTGTCGCTGCCGGCCATGCCCTCCGAGGTCACAGCGGGCAGCGTGATCACGTCCCGGAGGTTGTCCGGATACTCCACCACCCCGACCACCCGGTACGTGGCGCCGTCGATCGTGCGTACCGGGTCGCCGATGCGGGTCTCCAGCCGGCGCAGCGCCGTCGGGCTGACCGCGATCTCGTCGGGGCGTACCGGTGGCCGGCCGGCGCGTACCCGGGCCAGCGGCCGGGTGAGCGGGTCGGTCAGGTCGACGGCGCGCGCCTCGAGCGACTCGACGTGCCGGTCCACCCGTGTCGAGAACGTCATCCACCAGCGGGTGCGAGCCAGCCGGCTGCCCTCGGGCAGCAGCGCGCGCACCTCCTCGGCGGTCGCCGGGCGGGTCCGGGACACCCATTCGCCCTGGACCGGCCAGGCCGACTCGCCCCAGGCGTCCTGCGTCACCGGCGCGAGGCTGTCCCAGCGCAGGGCGACGTCGCCGCCGCCGAGCTGGCGCTCGATGCGCTCGGCGCGGGTCAGATCCCCCATGTCGTAGCTGACCGCGGCGAAGCTGAGGCCGAACACCGGCAGCGCGATCATCACCAGCACCAGCAGCGTGCGCCGCCGGGACCGCCGGGCCTCCCGGCGGGCGATCCGCAGCGCGGTCCGCCACGACCCGCGTACGGCGGCGAGGCGGCCGCCGGTCACCGGCTGCTGCCGCTGAGCAGGTGGTCGACGCCGATCAGCGGGGCGGTCGAGTCGACCATCACCCCGTCGCGGAGGAAGACCACCCGGTCCGCCCAGCCGGCGTGCCGGGCCTCGTGGGTGACCAGCACCCCGGCCGCTCCGGCGTCCACCCGGCGGCGCAGCAGGTGCAGCACCGCCTCGCCGGTCTGGGAGTCCAGCGCGCCGGTCGGCTCGTCGGCGAGGACCAGGCGGCGTTCGCCGACGAGGGCCCGCGCGATCGCCACCCGCTGCTGCTGGCCACCCGACATCTGGTCCGGGAAGCGGTCGGCCAGATCCTCCAGGTCGACCTCGCGCAGCGCGGCCAGCGCCAGCTGGCGGGCCGCCCGTACGCCGGTGCCGTCCAGTTCCAGTGGCAGCGCCACGTTCTCCACGGCGGTCAGGCTGCCGAGCAGGTTCAGGTCCTGGAAGACGTACCCGATCCGGCGGCGCCGCAGCCGGGCCAGCTCGCGGGCGGACAGCCCGACCAGGGTCTCGCCCTCGACCACCACCTCGCCGCCGGTGGGCCGGTCCAGGCCGCCGGCGAGCGCCAGCAGCGTGGACTTGCCGGACCCGGAGGGGCCCATCACCGCCACCAGCTCACCGGCCCGCACGGTCAGGCTCACGCCGCGCAGCGCGTGCACGGCGGCCTCACCGGCGCCGTGGGTCCGGCGTACGTCACGCAGTTCCAGCACCCCGTCGATCGGGTCCATCAGCGCCTCCCGTGCCGGGTCACCGGCGGGCTTCGTCGCCGGCCCGGTCCACCGCCTCGGGGTGGTCGACCGCCCGGATCGGCGCCGGGCGGTGCCGGACCAGGCTCGTCTCGCAGTGGTCGAGCCACCGCACCTCGGCCTCGGTCTGGAAGATCATCGCGTCCAGCACCAGCCGCCAGGGTAGATCCTCCGGCTTGTCGCTCGTGTACTTCAACCGGGTGAACTCCTGGAGCGCGCGCATGGTGGCGGTGCGCTGGGTCTGCACCACCGACCGCACGTCGACGCCGGGGGTGGTCAGCGCCAGCGCCAGTTTGATGGACAGCTCGTCGCGCGGCCGGTCGGCGCGGCTGATCGGCGTGGCGAACCACAGCGCCAGGTCCGCCCGTCCGGCGTCGGTGATCTCGTACGGCCGCTGCCCGCTCTCGTTCTCCGGCAGCGGGCGGACCAGGCCGTCACGTTCCAGCCGCGCCAGCGTGGTGTAGACCTGTCCGATGTTCAGCGGCCAGGTCGACCCGGTGGACTCCTCGAACGCGGCACGGAGCTGGTAGCCGTACATCTGGCCGCGTTCGAGCAGGGCGAGCAGGCCGTGACGGATGGACATGACCGCGAGTATGCATACCTGGTATGCGCTACGCAACCGGAGGGTTCCGCCGGGTGACCGGCGTCGCGCTCAGGCCGGGCGGCCCGGGAACGGAACGGTGACCGGCGTCACGCCTGCCGTACGCCGCCAGCGGGTGGCGCGCAACGCGCAGTCGGTGAGCGCGGCGAGCGCGGTGTTCCGGTCCGCGCCGGTGGTGTGCGGCAGCGCGGCCCGCCAGTGCCCGGCCGTCCGTTCCTCGATCTCCACCGCCAGGCGCAGCGCGCTCGCCCGGTCCGTCACCGGGTAGGGCAGCGCGTACCCGGCCCGGTCGGCGGGCACCTGCCCGGAGCCCTCGGCGAGCTGGAGCAGCAGCGCGTCGCGGCGGGACCGGTGGGCCGCCTCGGCGGCACGGGCCGCCGTACGCGCCGCCTCGGTCAGGTGCACACCGATCACCCCGTACGCCCAGATCGCCGCGTACTCGGCGGCGAGCGCGTCGGCGAGCGCCGAGGCCGGGCCGGTCGTCGGGCTGTTCACTTGAGCGCCTCCACGTGTGTGGCCCGCGCCGCGGCGATCGAGCCGAGCAGCGCGGCCCGCTCGGCCGGCGCTGCCGCGCACGCCTTGGCCGCGTTCGTCCGGCCCTCCTGCTCGGCCCGGCGCAGCTCGGTGAGCACGGCGTCGGGCGCGGGCGCGCTCGCCGAGCCGGCGGCCGGTGTGCCGGAGGGCGCCGGCCGGCCGATCACGCGGCGTAGCTCCTCGGCGTGCGCCCGGTGCGCGTCGGCGATCGGGGTGAGCCGCCCGGCCAGCGCCGGGTCGGCGGTGGCGGCGGCCCGGTAGCGGGCCTCCAGCGCGAGCGCCTCGGCGACGAGCGGCTCCAGCGCGTCCGGCTCCGGTGGCTCCTCGTCGCGGTCGAAAAGATCACAACCGGTCAGCGGCGCGGTCGCGCCGCCGAGCGCCACGAGCCCGCCGGCGCGCAGCAGCCAGCGCCGGGAATGCCCCGCTCTGACCTGGTCGGATGGTGTTCTGCCGATCCCCACCTGACAGAGTCAACACCATTCGCGCCGTCTCGTGGGTCAGGGTCTCGGTGCGCCGCCGGGTCCGTCGGCGGTCGTTAGCGTTACGCTCTGCGCAACCACCGGGCGCGGACGCCCCGGTGGCGCGCCGGTATGGCGGGCCGATCGCCCGCACCGGCCAGGGACAACACGGCCCGCGGGTCGTGGCAACAGCAGGAGAGGTGCGCGCAATGACGCAGCGTGGCCGTGCCACCCGGTCGACGGGGCCCTCCGGGCGGCCCCGCCGCTCCGACGGCCCCCGCGGCACGGACCGGAGCGGCGCACCCCGCGGCGATCTCGCCGCCCGCCGCAACCGGCTGCGCGAGGTGATCGAACCGGTCGTCACGGCGGCCGGTTACGACCTGGAGGACCTCTCCGTCTCCCGCGCCGGCCGGCGGCACGTGGTCCGGGTGATCGTGGACGCCGACGGCGGGATCAACCTGGACGGCGTGGCGGACGTCTCCCGCGCGGTCTCGGCGGCGCTGGACGCGGCCGAGGAGGCCGGCGGCGACATCGTGGCCGGCGAGTACCAGCTGGAGGTCAGCTCGCCCGGCGTGGACCGCCCGCTCACCCTGCCCCGGCACTGGCGGCGCAACGCCGGGCGGCTGGTCAAGGTCACCGTCCGCGGCGACGCGGGGGACCGCCAGCTCACCGGCCGGATCACGGCCGCCGACGACGAACGCGTGGTGCTGGAGACCGACGCCGGCCCCGCCGAACACCCGTACGCCGAACTCGGGCCCGGCCGGGTCCAGGTGGAGTTCAACCGCCTGGACGACCTGGCCGACGAGGACTTCGGTGACGACACCGACGACGACGAAGATCTGGAGGACGAGGAGAGGTGAACATCGACCTCGCGGCGCTGCGCGCCCTGGAGCGCGAGCGGGAGATCCCGTTCGACACGATCCTCGCGGCGATCGAGACCGCGCTGCTGACCGCCTACCGGCACACCGACGGCGCCGAGCCGCACGCCCGGGTGGAGATCGACCGTAAGAGCGGGGCCGCCTCGGTCTACGCGCAGGAACTGGACGCCGACGGCACTGTGACCCGGGAGTGGGACGACACTCCGCACGACTTCGGGCGGATCGCCGCCATGACCGCCAAGCAGGTGATCCTCCAGCGGCTGCGGGAGGCCACCGACGAGGTGCACTTCGGCGAGTACGTCGGCCGCGACGGTGACCTGGTCACCGGCGTGGTGCAGGCGCACGAGACCCGCCGGGAGAAGGGCATCGTCAGCGTCGACCTGGGCAAGCTGGAGGGCGTCCTGCCGCAGTCCGAGCAGGTCCCCGGCGAGCGGTACGAGCACGGCGAGCGGATCCGCTGCGTGGTCGTGCACGTCGCCAAGGGAATGCGCGGCCCGCAGATCACGCTGTCCCGGTCGCATCCCGCGCTGGTGAAGAAGCTGTTCGCGCTGGAGGTGCCGGAGATCGCCGACGGCACCGTGGAGATCGGCGCGATCGCGCGTGAGGCAGGTCACCGTACGAAGATCGCTGTGCGCTCGACCACGTCCGGCGTCAACGCCAAGGGCGCCTGCATCGGCCCGATGGGCCAGCGGGTCCGGGCCGTGATGAGCGAGCTGCACGGCGAGAAGATCGACATCATCGACTGGTCGGACGACCCGGCCACCTTCGTCGGCAACGCGTTGTCGCCGGCCAAGGCGCTGCGGGTCGAGGTGGTCGACCTGGCCTCCCGTACCGCCCGGGTGACCGTGCCGGACTTCCAGCTCTCGCTCGCGATCGGCCGGGAAGGGCAGAACGCCCGCCTCGCGGCCCGTCTGACCGGTTGGCGCATCGACATCCGGTCCGACGCGGAGACCGCAGCCCCGCAGAGCCGGGGCGGAGCTGATCACGTCCCGGAGCCGGGCAGCGCGATCTCCGGCGGCTAGGGGTAGACTTACTCAGTGGCACGACGCGCGATTCCGGAGCGCACCTGTGTGGGCTGCCGGAAACGAGCGCCGGCCAGCGAGTTGTTGCGGGTCGTCGCGATCGGTGACGAGGCTGGTCACACCAGTCTCCGGCCCGATCCGGCCCGCAGACTGCCGGGTCGGGGAGCGAACATGCACCCTGATCCGGCCTGCTTCGCGCAGGCGGTGCGACGCCGCGCCTTCGGGCGGGCACTGCGCCTCACCGGGGTCCCCGACCACGGTGCGCTTGCGGAGCACGTCGACGCGCAACCCCCGACGACCGGTCAAGCCCGACCGGTCGAGGGTCGCTAGCAAGGTAGGACGACCGACATGAGCACACGATGAAGTCCCTGAAATGACCAGGCTTCAAGTGCAGGAGTGAGGTCGCTGCGGGTGCTGCCCGCACGACCTCGGAGTGAGGAGTGCAGTGGCAGGAAAGGCCCGCGTACACGAGCTTGCCAAGGAGCTCGGGGTCGAAAGCAAGACCGTTCTCGCCAAGCTCAAGGAAATGGGCGAGTTCGTGAAGTCCGCGTCCAGCACCGTCGAGGCGCCTGTCGCCCGGCGGCTGCGTAGCGCGTTCGTAGCCGGTTCGTCGGCGCCTGCCGGCCCGCCGGCTGCCGCGCCCAGTGGCCCGGCACCGACCCCGACGCCCACCCCGACCCCGGGTGCCCCCCGGGTCTCGGCCAAGCCGATGCCGCCCCGGCGTCCGGCCGCGCCGACCCCTGGACCGAAGCCCAAGGGCCCGGTCCCCGGCCCGCCGCAGCCGGCGACTCCGGTCGCCAAGCCGGCGAGCGCGCACGACATCGAAGTGGCGGCCGCCGAGGCGCGTGCCGCCGCGCTCAAGGCTGAGCAGGAGGCCGCGGTCAAGGCCGCCCAGGCCGCCCGTCAGCAGCAGCGCGAGACCGTACGCCGGGAGCCCCCGGCCGAGGGCGGTGCTCGCCCGGGTCCGCGTCCCGGCCCGAACGCCATGCCGCCGCGTCCGGGTTCCCCGGCCGCCGGTCGTCCCGGCGGTCCGGGTCAGGGTCAGGGCCCCGGTGCCCGGCCCGGCGGTCGTCCGCCGGCGCGTGGCGCCGGTAACAACCCGTTCGGCATCCAGGGCGGCCAGCAGCAGCGGCCCCCGGCCGCCGGTGCGGGCGGTCCCCGTCCCAGCCCGGCCGGCATGCCGCCGCGGCCCAGCCCGGCGTCGATGCCGCCGCGGCCGAGCCCGGCCTCGATGCCGAGCCAGCGCCCGACCACCGGCCGCCCCGGCGGCCCCGGTGGCGGTCGTGGCGGACCCGGTGGAGGCGCCGGTCGTCCGGGCGGTCCCGGCGGCGGTGGCGGTGGCTACCGTGGTGGACCCGGTGGCGGCGGCGGTGGCGGTGGCTACCGCGGCGGTCCCGGTGGCGGCGGCGGTGGCGGTGGCTACCGCGGCGGTCCCGGCGGCGGTGGCGGTGCTCCCGGCGGTGGTTTCCGTCCGGGTGGCCCGGTCGGCGGCGGTGGCCGTCCCGGCGGCGGTGGCCGTGGCCGTGGCGGTGGCGCGGCGGGTGCCTTCGGGCGTCCCGGCGGCCGGCCGACCCGCGGTCGCAAGTCCAAGAAGCAGCGCAGACAGGAGTTCGACAACCTGTCGGCCCCGACCATGTCCTCGGGTGCGCCCCGCGGTCAGGGTCAGGTCGTCCGGTTGTCCCGTGGCGCCTCGCTGTCGGACTTCGCCGACAAGATCAACGCCAACCCGGGTTCGCTGGTCCAGGAGATGTTCAACCTGGGCGAGATGGTGACGGCGACCCAGTCGTGCTCCGACGAGACCCTGCAGCTGCTGGGTGAGCACCTCGGCTTCGACGTGCAGATCGTCAGCCCGGAGGACGAGGACCGCGAGCTGCTCGCGCAGTTCAACATCGACCTCGACGCCGAGGTCGCGGCGGACCGCCTGGTCAGCCGTGCGCCGGTGGTGACCGTCATGGGTCACGTCGACCACGGTAAGACCAAGCTGCTCGACGCGATCCGCAAGGCGAACGTGGTGGCCGGCGAGGCGGGTGGCATCACCCAGCACATCGGTGCCTACCAGGTCCACGTCCCGCACGAGGGCGAGGACCGCGCGGTGACGTTCATCGACACCCCGGGTCACGAGGCGTTCACCGCCATGCGTGCCCGTGGTGCCCAGGTCACGGACATCGTGATCCTGGTGGTCGCGGCCGACGACGGCGTCATGCCGCAGACCATCGAGGCGCTCAACCACGCCAAGGCGGCGGACGTCCCGATCGTGGTCGCGGTCAACAAGGTCGACAAGCCCGAGGCGAACCCGGACAAGGTCCGCCAGCAGCTGACCGAGTACGGCCTGGTCGCCGAGGAGTACGGCGGCGACACCATGTTCGTCAACGTGGCGGCCAAGCCCGGTATCGGCATCGAGGAACTGCTCGAGGCCGTGCTGCTGACCGCCGACGCGTCGCTGGAGCTGACCGCTCCGATCGACGGGCCGGCGCAGGGTGTCGCGATCGAGGCGCACCTGGACAAGGGCCGTGGCGCGGTGGCGACCGTGCTGGTGCAGAAGGGCACCCTGCGTGCCGGTGACTCGATCGTCGCCGGTGGGGCGCACGGCCGGGTCCGGGCCATGCTCGACGAGAACGGCAAGCCGGTCGATTCGGCTGGTCCGGCCCGTCCGGTCATGGTGCTGGGTCTGACCACGGTGCCGGGTGCGGGTGACACCTTCCTGGCCGCCGAGGACGACCGCACCGTGCGGCAGATCGCCGAGCAGCGTCAGGCACGGCGGCGGGCGGCGTCGTTCGCCAACTCCCGTGGCCGGGCCACTCTCGAGACGCTCATGGAGCAGCTCAAGGAGGGCGAGAAGACCTCGCTCAACCTGGTGCTCAAGGGCGACGTCTCCGGTTCCGTGGAGGCGCTCGAGGACGCGCTGTTCAACCTCGACATCCCGGAGGAGGTCCAGCTTCGGATCATCCACCGGGGCGTGGGCGCGATCACCGAGAGCGACGTCATGCTCGCGAGTGCCTCGTCCGAGGCGGTCACGATCATCGGCTTCAACGTGCGGGCCTCGAACAAGGTCCGCGAGATGGCCGACCGCGAGGGCGTGGAGATCCGGTACTACACCGTCATCTACCAGGCCATCGAGGAGATCGACGCCGCGCTCAAGGGTCTGCTCAAGCCGGAGTACGAGGAGGTCGAGCTGGGCACCGCGGAGATCCGCGACGTCTTCCGCTCGTCCAAGATCGGCAACATCTCCGGCTGTATCGTCCGGTCCGGCCTCATCCGCCGCAACGCCAAGGCGCGGCTGCTGCGGGACGGGGCGGTCGTGGCGGACAACCTCACGATCAGCTCCTTGAAGCGGTTCAAGGACGACGCGACCGAGGTCCGCGAGGGCTTCGAGTGTGGTCTGACGCTGGGCGGCTACAACAACGTCCAGGTCGGCGACGTCATCGAGACGTTCGAGATGCGCGAGAAGCCGCGCGCCTGACGACCACGCGTACGACCGGCCGGCGGCCGGGGCCTTCGGGCCCCGGCCGTCGCCGTCTGTGCAGGCTGCGACAATCTGCGGCGTGATCCGGTACGCGTTGCTCCTCGCCCCCTCCGCCAACCGCGTCTACGCCGACGCGGCGGCCCGGCTGGCCCGCGCCGAGCTGGCCGTGTTCGCCGGTTCCGGCGTGCTCGACGTCGTGCCGGCCGCCGCGGAGGTGACGCGGATCGGCGGGGTGGAGTACCTGACGTTCACCACCGCCGAACCGGGGCTGGGCGAGCGGGACCTGGCCCACCTGGCGAACCTTTCGGCGGCGTACGCGCTGTTCGAGCGGGTCGGCGACGACCTGCTGCGGCCGGTGCCGCTGCGCCCGCTGGCCCGGTACGACTCCGACCTGATCACCATCCCCAAGTACGCCGGAAAGACCAACGAGCAGTTCACCCGGCTGCTGCTCAACGTCACAGTGCTCGCCTCCGCCGCCGCGCCGCGGATGCTGGACGGGCCGGTGGTGGTGCTGGATCCGCTCTGCGGCCGGGGCACGACGCTCAACCAGGCGCTGATGTACGGCTACGACGGCATCGGCATCGAGCGCGACGGCAAGGACGTGGACGCGTACGCCGCGTTCCTGCGTACCTGGCTGCGCCGCAAGCGACTCAAGCACACCACCGACTCGACGTCGGTGCGCCGGGACCGCAAGCTGGTGGCCCGCCGGTTCGAGGCGGTGCTCGCGCCGTCGCGGGACGAGCACCGGGCCGGGGCCACCCAGCGGGTCACAGTGCTGCACACCGACACCACCCGGGCCCGCGAGGCGCTGCGTCCCCGCTGCGCCGACGTGATCGTCACCGACGCGCCGTACGGCGTGGCGCACGGCAGCCGTACCGACCACGGGTTGTCCCGCAGTCCGCTGGAGCTGCTCACCGCCGCCGTGCCCGTGTGGCGGGAGCTGCTGCGCCCGGGCGGGGCGCTCGGCCTGTCCTGGAACACGCACGTGGCCCCGCGGGCGCAGGCGGAGGCGGTGCTGGCCGACGCCGGGCTGCGCGTGCTCGACGGCCCGGGCTTCGGTGACTTCGCCCACCGGGTCGACCAGGCGATCGAGCGGGACGTGCTGGTGGCTGTCGCGCCTTAATCGCGTGCCGGGGTGCGCCGCCCGGCGTACCGTTGCTCGCCGTGTATACCGGAACCGCACTGTTCGACCTGTTGCTCCCGGGTGACTCCCGGTCCCTGAAGGCCAAGCGGTCCTACGTCCGGCCGATCGTCGCCGCGCTGCGCAAGTTCGAGGTCTCCGCCGCCGAGGTGGGCGCGCTGGACCTGCACGGCCGGGCCGAGATCGGGGTGGCGGTGGTGGCCGCCGAGCCGGCTCACGTCCGCGAGGTGCTCGACTCCTGTGAGCGGCTGGTCGCCGCCCGCCCGGAGACCGAGCTGCTGTCGGTGCGCCGTCGTCTGCACGGCGCGGACGACTGACGGCGCGTCGCGCCGCACTCCGGCCGTGCCGCGCGACGCCCGGCCGGGCGCGGGTAGTGTTCTTCAGCGTTGAGCGGTCGGATCCGGCGGTGCCCACGCGCCCGCCGTCTCCGGCCGACGGCCCGGATCGCCTGGTGATCCGGCGCCGTCATTGGTACAGGTGATCCCGGAGGTGGGGGACATGACGGATCAGGCAAAGGTTCGCCGGCACGCGGAGCGCATCCGGGAACTCGTCGCGTCGGTGGTGCGCAGCCAGATCAAGGACCCCCGGCTCGGCATGATCACGATCACCGACGCCCGGATCACCGCCGACCTGCGCGACGCCACCGTCTTCTACACGGTGCTCGGCGACGCGGCGGCGCAGGCGAGCACCGCCGCCGCGCTGGAGAGCGCCAAGGGCATGCTGCGCAGCACCGTCGGCAAGGCGCTCGGGCTGCGGCACTCGCCGACGCTGACGTTCGTCCTCGACGACGTGCAGGACCAGGTCAAGCACATCGACGACCTGCTGGCCGCCGCGCGTACCGCCGACGCCGAGGTGCAGCGCCTCGCCGCCCAGGCCTCGTACGCGGGTGACGCCCAGCCGTACCGGGTCGAGGAGGAGGACGAGGACGGCGAGGACGCCCCGGCCGAGGACGAGGGCGACGACGAGCCGCGCGCCGGCGACCGCCGGTGACCGAGGCCGCCGCGGGTGGCGCGCCGGCCGGGCCCACCGAGACCGCATGGGCGGCCGCCGTCGCGGCGGTACGCGATCTCCCCGCCGACGCGCGGGTGCTGCTGATCTGCCACGTGAACCCGGACGGGGACGCGCTGGGCAGCATGCTCGGCTTCGGGCTGGGTCTGCGCCGGCTCGGCGTACGCGATCTACAGGCCACCTTCCCCGGCCCGCCGGAGGTGCCGGAGCCGTTCCGGTGGATGCCCGGCGTGGACCTGCTGGTGCCCCAGGACGACGCGTACCCGGCTCCGGACCTGGTGATCTGCTTCGACGCGGCGAGCGAGTCCCGGCTGGGCGACCTGGCCGACCGGCTGGACACGGCCGGCACGTCGCTCGTGCTCGACCACCACGCCTCGAACAGCGGGTTCGGCCGGATCAGCCTGGTCGACCCGCACGCCGCCGCCACCTCCGTGGTCGCGCTGGAGCTGCTGGACCGGCTCGGCGTGACGCTGGACGCGGATATCGCGACCGGGCTGTACGTCGCGCTGACCACCGACACCGGCTCGTTCCGCTTCGAGGCGACCACACCGGCCGTGCACGAGACGGCCGCCCGCCTGATCGCCACCGGCATCCGGCCCGGTGACATCTCCCGGCGGATCTTCGACACCCGCCCGTTCGGCGCCGTCCGCCTCTTCGGCGAGGTGCTGGGCCGGGCCACGCTGGAACCGGCGGCCGCCGCCGGGCACGGCCTCGTCTGGACGTACGCCACCCGCGACGACCTGGTCCGCCACGACCAGCCCGCGTACGTGCTGGAGGCGCTGATCGACTCGGTGCGCTGCACCGCCGAGGCGGACGTGAGCTGCGTGGTGAAGCAGTCGGGCGAGGCGGAGTGGGCGGTGTCGCTGCGCAGCAAGGGCGCGGTGGACGTGAGCCGGGTGGCGGTGGCGCTCGGCGGCGGCGGGCACCGGTTCGCCGCCGGTTTCACCGGCCGGGGAGCGCTCGACGAGGTGGTCGGACGGATCCGCGCCGAGCTGGCCACCGGCGCGGTGACCCCCGTGGCGTGAGGCGCCCGGCTGGAGCGATATGTCCTTCTGGTCCGGTCGATCCGGTGCGGCGGCGATCGGAAGTGTGAGCTGATCGGCGCGTTTTCGGGGGATCACGACGCGTGCCGGGCTTTCCGCAGTGCGTCACGCTGGGGACAATCGGGTGATGGATCATCCCCGTGAGCTCACCGTCGAGGCGCCCCGGGCCTGGGACCGGCCGGTCGTCTCCGTGCCGGTGCTGATCTGCCTCTCTCTGGTCGGCGGCCAGATGCCGTCCTTCTCGACCGCGGCGAACCTCTACATCCTCACCACCGGCGGGGGGTTGATCTGGGTCGGCCTGAGCAACCGGGTGCCCCGGCGTCCGGCGCCGCGCCGGTTGCCGTCGGTCGCGCTCTGGTGGCTGGTCCCGGTGACCGTCTTCGGGGTCTTCGAGGGGGCGACGTTCGTGATGGCGGTGGGTGACGACTTCCCCACCTTCTCCCGGCTGGCCGATCCGCTGCTGGAGGACAACCTGGCCCGCTCGGCGGCCTGGTTCGCGTGGCTGTCCGCGTTCTGGGGACTGGTGCGCCGATGATGCGGGCACTGGCGATCGGCGGGTTTCTGGTCTCGATCGTGCTGTTCGCCGTGGTCGAGTGGGCCGCGCGCCGCGAGGGGTCGCGGATCCCGTCGCTGGCCGACGTCTGCGCGTTCGTGATGCGGTACGAGGTGGGCCCGGTGCCGGTCGGCCGGATCGGGCTGTTCGGCTTCTGGTGGTGGCTGGGCTGGCACTTCCTGGCCCGCTGACCGCCCTCGCCGGACCGGACGACGACGTTGATCTTTCCGCATTTCGGGAACAGCGGGCAGCATCTGGAAAGTGAACGTTAATTTGGGTGCGGGACCGGCGCTTCGCGGCGCTGGTCACGGGCGGTGGTGCCGCACCCGGCTTCGCCTCCCTCCAGGGTCAGACCGACCCGGGCTCCCGCTGCCAGGCGAGCCGCTCCGGTGATCCCGGACCGCTGCCGGGCGCTCAGCCGCCGACGACTTCCGGTCGCGGCGCGATTCGCTGTCGCGCCGATCCGGAGCGCCGGGCGCCCGTAGGGCCGCCACGTCCCGGCGGTCCGCACCCTGGAAGGACCTTCAGATGCCGAGCAAGCGCAAGCCGCAGACCGAGACCACCACCGACGAGGCGCGCGAGCAGATGCGCCGCGCGCTGCAGACCTCGATGGACACCCGTCAGTGACATACGCCGTCCGGCGGTGACGCCGGCCGGGCCCGAGGACCACACCCCGGCCCGACGCCGACGTCACCGCCGCTCGGGGCGCATCGCCGCCCCGCGCGCCGCTACCGTCGCCCGGTGAGACGCATCCTCGTGGTCGGCAGCTCCGGCGCCGGCAAGAGCACGCTCGCCGGTGAACTGGCCCGGCGACTCGACCTTCCCCTGATCCACCTCGACCGGCACTACTGGCGCCCCGGCTGGACCGCCTCCGCCCCGGCCGACTTCCGCGCCGAGGTGGCCGCGCTCGCCGCCCGCCCGGCCTGGGTGATGGACGGCAACTACGCGAGCACGCTCGACCTGCGGCTGCCCCGCGCCGACCTGCTGGTGCTCTGCGACACCTCCCGGCTGCGCTGCCTGGTCCGGATCGTCCGCCGCCGGTGGGCACATCGCGCCGCGGCCCGCCCCGACCGGCCAGAGGGCTGCCCGGAGCGGCTCGATCTCGACTTCCTGCCCTACGTCTGGCGTTATCCCCGCGACTCCCGGCCCCGGGTGCTGGCCGCGCTGTCCGAGCACGCCCCCGGGCTGCCGGTGCGCCGCCTGCGGGGGCGCCGTGACGCGGCCCGGTTTCTGGCCGACGTGGGTAAGTAGTACTGCGCCTTGCGGACCTTACTGGGAGCGTGCCAGGATCGGCGGCGATGAGCACCACCGCCACCCCCGTCACCGCCTCGCCGCGGCGGATCGCCGCGCTCGCGCTGCCCGCCCTCGTGGTGCTGGCCGCCGAGCCGCTCTACGTCCTGGTCGACACCGCGGTGGTCGGTCACCTCGGCCGGGTGCCGCTGGCCGCGCTCGCCGTCGGCGGCACGGTCATGACGCTCACCGCCTGGGTCGGGACCGTCGTCGCGTACGGCACAACGGGCCGCTCGGCCCGCCGCTTCGGGGCGGGGGACCGGGCCGCCGCGGTGGCCGAGGGCGTCCAGGCGTCCTGGCTCGCGCTCGTCACCGGAGTGCTGGTGGCGGTCGCCATCGGCATCGGTGGGGGCGCGCTGGCGCGTACCCTCGTCGGCGGCCCCGGCGAGGTGGCCGACGCCGCCGCCGGGTGGCTGCGGATCGCAGCGCTCGGCGCGCCCGGCCTGCTGCTCGCCGCCGCCGGCAACGGCTGGCTGCGCGGCATCCAGGACACCCGCCGCCCGCTGCTGTTCGTGCTCGGCCCGAACCTGCTCTCCGCGGTGCTCTGCCCGCTGCTCGTCTACCCGGCCGGGCTCGGCCTGGTCGGCTCGGCGGTGGCGAACGCGATCGCGCAGACGCTGTCCGGGGTGCTGTTCGCGGCGGCGCTGGTGCGGGAGCGGGTCTCGCTGCGCCCCCGGCCGCGGGTGATCGGTCAGCAGCTCGTGCTCAGCCGGGACCTGCTCGTGCGGGGCGTCGCGTTCCAGGCCAGCTTCCTGTCCGCCACAGCTGTCGCGGCCCGCTTCGGGGCCGCAGCGGTCGGCGCGCACCAGATCGCCGTACAGCTGTGGTTCTTCACCGCGCTGGTGCTCGACGCGCTGGCCATCGCCGCGCAGTCGCTGGTCGGCGCCGCGCTCGGCGGCGGCGACGCGGCGGCCGCGCGGTTCCTGGCCCGCCGCATCGCGCTGCTCGGCGGGCTGTGCGGCGTGGCCTTCGCGGTGCTCATCGCCGCCGGCGCCGGCGTCGTGCCGTCGTGGTTCAGCTCCGATCCGCAGGTACGCGAGCAGGCCATGACGGCCTGGCCGTGGTTCGTGGCGCTCCAGCCGATCGGCGGCGTGGTGTTCGCGCTCGACGGGGTGCTGATCGGCGCGGGCGACGTGCGCTACCTGCGCAACCTCACCATCGTGTGTGCGTTCGGCGGGTTCCTGCCGGCAATCTGGCTGGCCTACGGGTTCGACCTCGGGCTGGGCGGGATCTGGGCCGGACTGACGCTGTTCGTGGTGCTGCGGCTGGCCGGCCTGCTGCTGCGGATGCGCTCGGGTGCGTGGGCGGTGGTCGGCGCGGTGCGCTGACGCCGGTCAGCAGGGCTTGAACGAGCCGGGACCGCCCGTCCACGGCTCGACCGTGAAGAAGCCCTCCTTCAGCCGGGAGCAGTCGACGTTGTTCGTGCTCGACTTCGCGGAGATCAGCCAGAGGCCGCGTTGCGTCGCCGGCAGATCCCCGGGCTGGAAGATCTCCCAGACCACCTGGTCGCGGATGCTGGCGATCCCCGCCGGGCCCGGCGTCGTCCGCGGGATGTCGAACGCGTACATCCAGACGTACTCGGTGGTGATCCGCAGGCTCGGCTCGCCGTCCTCGGCGGTGAACACCTCATAGCTCATCTCGCCCCGGACCCGGATCTCGTCCACCTCGGCCTGGGAGCCGATCCGGGTGGCGTAGTGCACGAACGACTGGTCCTCGAAGTGCCGGCGCAACTGGGCGCGGGACTCCGGCGCCAGCAACGCCAGGAACGGCTCCGCGTCACCGACGCGCATGGGGAGCCCGAGCCGGGCCTGAGCCAGCGCGGCCCGGACCTGGGTCAGCGCCGCGGCCACCTCGCGGGCGGTGAACGGCGGCTGCGCCGTGGCCCGCGGCAGGACGATCCCGGCCTCGCCGACCGCGAAGTCCGCTCCGGCGGTGCCCACGAACAGGTCGCGCGGCTCGCCGACCCGGCTGAGTGGAACCGGCGACGGGCTGGCCTCGGCCGAGGCCGCGGCGGCGGTGCCGGACCGTACCCGGTCGACTGTGACCCGGCCGAGCACGGCAGTGCCGCCGATCAGCACCAGCGCGAGCACCACCACGAGCGCGACGTGACGCTTGCCGCGCTGCCGGGACCAGACCATCCGGAAGCGCTCGGCGCGGGTCAGCGGGACGTCCGCGTCCGCGCCGGTCATCCAGCTCGGCAGCTGGATCTCCTCGCCCCGGGAGGCGACGGCGTAGGGATCCGGCTCGGGTGGGGTGGTGCCGGGTTCGGTGCTCATGCGGCGTTCCAGAGGGGTGCAGGGAGCAGGGGGCGCATGATCATTGCACCCGGACGCCGATCCCCGCTGTCCCGTTTCCCCCGCTGGTCAGATGCGATGCTGACGGATCGCCCAGGCGAGGTGGAGCATGCCGACGACGAGCAGCGTCGCCGTCACCGCGACGAACACGAACGAGCCGATCGCGGCCAGCGCCGGGTGCCGGTCGCCGAACCGCGTCCGGCCCTGCCGGGCCCACATCCGGCGGCGTGCCGCCGCCAGCGCCGGTACGCGGTCGACGAGGTCGGACAGGCGGCGCCCGGGGGTACGGCGCGGCGGCTCCGGATGGCGCATCCAGTCGGGCAGGTCGACCCGCGCGCGGTGGGGTGGCGCCGGGGGCGGTACGTCGCTCATCGGATGGGTCTCCGTCCACGAGGCGGGCGGGTCAGCAGGTGTCCGGCAGATCGACCGTCTTGTCCGGGTCGAAGACCGCGTCCGGGTCCGGGTCGGCCGGCCCGCCGAACGACTGCTTGCCCAGCGCGAGCAGCCCTTTGTCCAGCGCGGCGCAGTCGATGTTGGAGGCGTACGAGTCGGCCCGCTCGATCCACAGCCCGGCGGAGGCGGTGGTCACGTCGGCCGGGTGCGGGATGCTCCACTTCACCGTGTCGTGAACCACCACGACGCCGTCGCCCGGCGTGGGGCTGGTGGTGGGGAACGCGTACGCCCAGACGAAGTTCGTGGTCACCTCCAGGATGCGGATGCCGTCCCGGTCCTTCGTCGCCCGGTAGCTGATCCGGCCCTTGACCCGGGGCTGGTCGGCGGTGAGCCGGGCGCCGGGGGCGAGCCGGGTCGCGTAGGTGCTCGCCTCGCCGGTGGGGAAGTCGTCGCGCACGTCGGCCCGCGCGTCCGGGGCGAACTGGCGCACCAGCCGCTCCGGGTCCTTCGCGGTGAAGAAGGTGCGGTCCAGCCGGGCGGTGACCAGCGCCTTGCGTACCTTGGCCAGCGTGTCGGCCACCTGCTTCTCGGTGAACGCGCCGGTGCGCTTGGCGCGGGGCAGCGCGATCCCCGCCGCGCCCTCCGGGAAGCCGGCCGCCGGGGTGCCGTCGAACGGGCCGGCGGCCGGCGGCGGGGACGCCGACGAGGACGCCTGCTCACCGACCGGCAGGCTGACCGTGGGGTGTTCGGCGGCCGGTTCCCGCCAGCGCTGGAAGCCCTGGTAGCCGAGGCCCCCGACGAGCCCGAAGAACGCGAGCAGCACCAGCGCGAGTACGCCGCCGAGCAGCTTGCCGGAGTGCCCGCCGAGCGCGATCCGCAGGCGGTCCGCGCGGCCGGGCGGCACCTCGGGCTCGGGCCGGCGCAGCCACTCGGGCACCCGTCCCAGCTCGTCCTCCGGCGTGCCGGCGGAGAAGTAGGGGTCGGGGGCGGAGCGGTGATCGGTCATCGGACTTCCCGGGCAGACGGGGCGCTGGCGCACGATCTTGACACCCCGCCGAAGCTGGGCGGTATCCCCCGCAGGGCCGATCACCGACGTCTGGCAGGCTTGGCGGTCGTGAGCACAGACGGTCTGATCGTGGTCGACAAGCCCGGCGGCATGACGTCGCACGACGTCGTGGCCCGCATCCGGCGGCTGGCGCGTACCCGCCGCGTCGGTCACGGCGGCACGCTCGACCCGATGGCCACCGGCGTCCTGGTGATCGGGGTGGGCCGGGCGACCCGGCTGCTCACGTACGTGATCGGCGCCGGCAAGAGCTACGCCGCGACGATCCGGCTGGGACAGGCCACGGTCACCGACGACGCCGAGGGCGAGGTGGTCGCGACCACCCCGGCCGGAGCGGTCACCGACGACGGGGTACGCGCCGCGCTGGCCGCCCTCACCGGCGAGATCGACCAGGTGCCGAGCGCGGTGAGCGCCATCAAGATCGACGGGCAGCGGGCGTACAAGCGGGTCCGCGACGGGGAGGCGGTCGAGCTGCCCGCCCGCCGGGTCACCGTGTCGCGGCTGGACGTGCTGGCGATCCGCCGGGACGTCCCGGACGTGGTGGACGTGGACGTGGACGTGACCTGCTCGTCCGGGACGTACATCAGGGCGCTGGCCCGCGACGCGGGCGCGGCGCTCGGCGTCGGCGGTCACCTCACCGCGCTGCGCCGGACCGCTGTGGGCGGGTTCACGCTCGCCGAGGCGGCCACGCTCGACCAGCTCGAGGAGCGCGCGCCGGACGTGGTGAACCTGCCGCTGGACGCCGCCGCCGCGCGGTTCTTCCCGCGCCGGGACGCCACCGCCGACGAGACCCGGGTGCTGTCCCACGGCGGGCCGCTGGCGCCCGCCGGGATCACCGGGCCGTACGCCGTCTTCGACCCGGCGGGCGGGCTGATCGCTATCGTCAGCGAGCGGGACGGTCGGGCCCGCGCGGAGATCGTGCTGGCCCCGGCCTGAACGGCGTGCGGGCGGACAGGGGGAGGAACGGCATGCAGCGGTGGCGGGGGTACGAGGCGGCGCCCGGCGGCTGGGGACGCTCGGTGGTCACCATCGGCGTCTTCGACGGCGTGCACCGGGGGCACCAGGCCACCATCGGTCACGCCGTGGCGCGCGCCCGGGAGCTGGGCGTCAAGTCGGTGGTGGTGACGTTCGACCCGCACCCGGCCGAGGTGGTACGCCCCGGCTCGCACCCGGCGGTGCTGACCGAGCCGGCCCGCAAGGCCGAGCTGATCGAGGCGCTCGGCGTGGACGTGCTCTGTGTGGTGCCGTTCACCGTCGAGTTCTCCCGGCTGCCACCCGAGGCGTTCGTGCACGACGTCCTGGTCGCGTACCTGCACGCCGCGCTGGTGGTGGTCGGCGACAACTTCCGGTTCGGGCACCGGGCCGCCGGTGACGTGCCGCTGCTGGAGCGGCTGGGCCGTACCTTCGGGTTCGCCGTCGAGGGGGCGCCGCTGGTCGCCGAGGCGGGGACGGTCTTCTCCTCCACGTACATCCGGTCCTGCGTCGACGCGGGGGACGTGGGCGCGGCGGCGGCGGCGCTCGGCCGCCCGCACCGCGTCGAGGGCGTGGTGGTCCGCGGCGACCAGCGCGGACGTGAGCTGGGTTACCCCACCGCCAACCTGCTGACCCACAGGTACGCGGCGGTGCCCGCCGACGGGGTGTACGCGGCCCGCCTGGTGCGCCGCGACGGCGAACCGCTGGCGGCGGCCGTGTCGATCGGCACCAACCCGACGTTCTCCGGCCGGGAGCGGCGGGTGGAGGCGTACGCGCTGGACTTCAGCGGCGACCTGTACGGCGAGCGGCTGGCCCTGGACTTCGTGGCGCACCTGCGTGAGCAGCGGACATACGACGCGATCGAACCGCTGGTGGCCCAGATCGCCGAGGACGTGGAACGCACCCGCCGGGCGGTGCTCTGACCGGCGCGGGGCCACCTTGACCGGCCGTCCGTCCCGAGGGCTGGTAGGCTGACGGAGACGTCGGCTGACCGACGGGGGCCTCGCGTGCCTGCACGACGCCGCGGGTGCGAGGAACCGGTCCGTTGCACCGGTCACCACGACCGCTCCGGACCTCATCGAATGACCCACGAAACAGGGAGAACATGGCGCTCGACCAGGAAGCCAAGGCCAAGATCCGCCAGGAGTACGCGACCGCCGAGGGCGACACCGGCTCGCCCGAGGTGCAGGTCGCGGTCCTGACCAAGCGGATCGCGGAGCTCACCGAGCACCTGAAGGTGCACAAGCACGACCACCACAGCCGCCGTGGGCTGCTGCTGCTGGTCGGCCGGCGCCGCCGGCTGCTGAACTACGTCCAGAAGAAGGACATCAACCGCTACCGGTCGCTCATCGAGCGGCTCGGCCTGCGCCGATGACCTGACGGGGGAGTGGCCGCCTGGCCGCTCCCCCGTTGCAGTACCACCGAAGAACCCGGCCGCGCGACACCCGAAGAGGGAGCCGGTCAGCACCGGTCTCCGGTAGTGGCCCCCGGGAATCCCGGCACGACGCCGGCCACCCCGGGCGCTTCGATCGAAGACCGGCCGCCTGAGCAGTTCCCGTGTCGTCGGCCGACGACGCGAAGGAGCACCACAGCACATGACCGAGACCAACCTCGGCACCGAATCCCGCACCGCGGTGATCGACAACGGGTCCTTCGGCACCCGTGAGATCACCTTCTCCACCGGCCGCCTGGCCCGTCAGGCCGCCGGCTCCGTCGTCGCCCAGCTCGGCGAGACGGTCGTCCTCTCCGCGACCACCGCCGGCAAGCAGCCGCGCGAGTCGTTCGACTTCTTCCCGCTGACGGTGGACGTCGAGGAGCGGATGTACGCCGCGGGCCGCATCCCCGGCTCGTTCTTCCGCCGCGAGGGCCGGCCCAGCGAGGACGCCATCCTCACCTGCCGGCTGATCGACCGGCCGCTGCGCCCGTCGTTCGTCAAGGGCCTGCGCAACGAGGTCCAGGTCGTCGAGACCGTGCTGGCGCTCGACCCGCAGCACCCGTACGACGTGGTGGCCATCAACGCCGCCTCGATGTCGACCAAGCTCTCCGGCCTGCCGTTCTCCGGCCCGATCGGCGCGACCCGGGTCGCGCACGTGGACGGCCAGTGGGTCGCCTTCCCGACCCTGGAGGAGCTGGCCCGGGCCACCTTCGACATGGTCGTGGCCGGCCGCACCCTCGCCGACGGCGAGGTCGCGATCATGATGGTCGAGGCCGAGGCCACCCCGAACGCGGTGGCCCTGATCTCCGACGGCGCCACCGCGCCGACCGAGGAGATCGTGGCCAGCGGCCTGGAGGCCGCGAAGCCGGCCATCCGTGAGCTGTGCCGGGCGCAGAGCGAGCTGGCCGAGGTGGCCGCCAAGCCGGTCAGCGAGTTCCCGGTCTTCCTGGACTACCAGGACGACGTCTACGACGCGGTGGCCGACGTGGCCCGCGCCGACGTCACCGAGGCCCTGAAGATCGCCGGCAAGGCCGACCGCGAGGAGGCCCTGGACCGGATCAAGGCCAAGGTCGCCGAGGAGCTGACCGGCCGGTTCGAGGGCCGCGAGAAGGAGCTGTCCGCCGCGTTCCGCTCGCTGACCAAGTCCGAGGTCCGCAACCGGGTGCTGCGTGAGCAGGTCCGCATCGACGGCCGCGGCCCGCGTGACATCCGTCCGCTGAGCGCCGAGGTCGGCGTGCTGCCGCGGGTGCACGGCTCGGCGCTGTTCGAGCGCGGCGAGACCCAGATCCTGGGCGTCACCACGCTGAACATGCTGCGCATGGAGCAGATGGTGGACACGCTGTCCCCGGAGAACCGCAAGCGCTACATGCACAACTACAACTTCCCGCCGTACTCGACCGGTGAGACCGGCCGGGTCGGCTCGCCGAAGCGTCGCGAGATCGGTCACGGCGCGCTGGCCGAGCGCGCGCTGATCCCGGTGCTGCCGTCGCGCGAGGAGTTCCCGTACGCCATCCGGCAGGTCTCCGAGGCGCTCGGCTCCAACGGCTCCACCTCGATGGGTTCGGTCTGCGCCTCGACGCTGGGCCTGCTCTCGGCCGGTGTGCCGCTGAAGGCGCCGGTCGCCGGCATCGCCATGGGCCTCATCTCCGACGAGGTCGACGGCAAGACCCAGTACGTGACGCTGACCGACATCCTCGGCGCCGAGGACGCGTTCGGCGACATGGACTTCAAGGTCGCCGGCACCCGTGACTTCGTCACCGCGCTCCAGCTGGACACCAAGCTGGACGGCATCCCGTCGGACGTGCTGGCCGCCGCGCTCCAGCAGGCGCACGAGGCCCGGCAGACCATCCTCGACGTGATGCAGCGGGCCATCGAGGCGCCGGCCGAGATGTCGGACTACGCGCCGCGGGTGACCACCGTGAAGATCCCGGTCGACAAGATCGGCATGGTGATCGGCCCGAAGGGCCAGACCATCAACGCGATCCAGGACGAGACCGGCGCCGAGATCTCCATCGAGGACGACGGCACCATCTACGTCGGCGCGACCAACGGCCCGTCGGCCCAGGCCGCGGTGGACCGGATCAACGGCATCGCGAACCCGACCCTGCCGAAGGTGGGCGAGCGGTTCCTCGGCACGGTGGTGAAGACCGCCGCGTTCGGTGCCTTCATCTCGCTCCTGCCGGGCCGTGACGGCCTGCTGCACATCTCCAAGGTGGGCGACGGCAAGCGGGTCGAGAAGGTCGAGGACTTCCTCAACGTCGGCGACAAGGTCGAGGTGGAGATCGCGGACATCGACGCCCGCGGCAAGATCTACCTGGACAAGATCCGTCCGGAGGGCGCCGAGGCGCCGGCCGCCGGTGAGGCGGCCGGTGGCGACCGTCCGTCGGGCCGGGACCGCGGCGGCGACCGTGGCCCGCGTGACCGCGGTGACCGGGGTGGCGAGCGCCGCTCCGAGGGTGGCGAGCGCCGCTCCGAGGGCGGCGAGGGCGGCGGCGAGTCCCGTCCGCGTCGCCGGACCCGGCACAGCTGATCCACCGACCGGCCCGGGTGACGTCCGCGTCGCCCGGGCCGGCCCACGGCTCCAGGTCGCCTGCGCGAGCTGGAGCCGTCGTACGTCCCGCCGTTCCTCGTCATCCGGAGAGCAGGTTCTCGTGAGTTCGTCAGTCGCCTCGACGGGACGGGGGGTGGCGTCGACCGGTTCGGCGGCCCGCGCGGTCACCCGGACGCTCAGCGACGACCCGCTCGGCGGCACCGTCCGCCGTACCGTGCTGCCCAGCGGGCTGCGGGTGCTCACCGAGGCGATCCCGGCGATGCGCAGCGTGTCGTTCGGCATCTGGGTGGCGGTCGGCTCGCGCGACGAGACCGGCTCGCAGGCCGGCGCCGCGCACTTCCTGGAGCACCTGCTGTTCAAGGGCACCAACAAGCGCAGCGCGCTGGAGATCTCGTCGCAGATCGAGGCCGTGGGCGGCGAGACGAACGCCTTCACCACGAAGGAATACACCTGCTACTACGCGCGGGTGCTGGACGAGGACCTGCCGCTGGCCATCGACGTCATGTGCGACCTGGTCGCCGACTCGGTGCTGACCGCCGCCGACGTGGAGACCGAACGCGGCGTCATCCTCGAAGAGATCGCCATGCACGACGACGAGCCCGGCGACGAGGTGCACGACCTGTTCGCCCGCGCCGTCTACGGCGACCACCCGCTGGGCCGGCTCATCTCCGGCACCGAGGAGACGGTCACGCCGATGACCCGGCGGCAGATCCAGGGCTTCTACCGCCGCCGCTACACCGCGCCGCAGATCGTGATCGCCGCCGCCGGCAACCTCGACCACGCCGCAGTGGTCAAGCTGGTCCGGCAGGCGCTGCGCGGCACCCCGCTGGACACCGACCCGGCGTCGCCGGCGCCGCACCGCGCGGCCACCCCGACGGTACGCACCAAGCCGGCCACCACGCTCGTCGAGCCGAAGGAGACCGAGCAGGCGCACGTCATCCTCGGCTGCCCGGGGATCGACCGCACCGACGACAGGCGGTTCGCGCTCGGCGTGCTCAACAACGTGCTCGGCGGCGGCATGTCCAGCCGGCTGTTCCAGGAGATCCGGGAGCAGCGTGGCCTGGCGTACTCGGTCTACTCCTACGCCAGCCAGTACGCCGACAGCGGCGTGTTCGCCGTCTACGCCGGGTGCGCGCCGGGCAGGGTGGACGAGGTGCTGGACCTGACCCGCGCGGAGCTGGCGCGGGTGGCCGCCGAGGGGATCACCGAGGCGGAACTGGCCCGGGGCAAGGGGATGAGCAAGGGCTCGTTCGTGCTCGGGCTGGAGGACACCGGCTCGCGGATGAGCCGGCTCGCCAAGGGGGAGCTGCTCTACGGCAACCTGATGCCGGTGGACGACCTGCTGGCCCGGGTGGACGCGGTGACGCTCGACGACGTGAACACGCTCGCCGCCGACCTGCTCGGCCGGCCCATGTCGCTTGCCGTGGTGGGTCCGTTCGACTCCGGCAGCTTCACGGCCACGAGCTGAGCGCCCCACCGGTCCTGAGCGCCGCGCCGGTCCGCCGGATCCCGTGCCGGGCGCTGGGATAGGTTGTGGCCCGTGACTGAGCAGCAGAAGACGGCGGCCCGGGTCGGTGTGCTCGGTGCCCGGGGCCGGATGGGCATGGAGGTCTGCAAGGCGGTCGACTCCGCCGCCGACCTGGAGCTGGTCGCGGCCGTCGACCAGGGCGACGACCTGGACGCGGTGGCGCAGGCGGGTGCCGAAGTGGTCGTCGACTTCACCACCCCCGACGCGGTCATGGACAACCTGCGCTGGTGCGTCGAGCACGGCGTGCACGCGGTGGTCGGCACCACCGGCTTCACCGGGCAGCGGCTCGCCGAGGTGCGGGGCTGGCTCGCCGGCCGGCCCGGCGTGGGCATGGTGATCGCTCCCAACTTCGGCATCGGCGCGGTGCTGATGATGCAGTTCGCGGCGCGCGCCGCCCGCTACTTCGAGTCGGTCGAGATCGTCGAGCAGCACCACCCGCGCAAGCTGGACGCGCCGAGCGGCACCGCCACCCACACGGCCCGGCTGATCGCCGCGGCCCGCGCCGACGCCGGCCTGGGGCCCGCGCCGGACGCGACCCGCGACGAGGTGGCCGGCGCCCGCGGTGCCGACATCGACGGGGTACGCGTGCACGCGGTACGCGCCACCGGCCTGGTCGCCCACCAGGAGGTGCTGTTCGGCACCACCGGCGAGACGCTCACCATCCGGCACGACTCGTACGACCGGGTGTCGTTCATGCCCGGCGTGCTGCTCGCGGTCCGGGAGGTGGGTCGCCGGCCCGGTCTCACAGTCGGCCTGGACGCCCTGCTCGACTGATCCGTCGCGCGGCGTGCTCCGGCCTGCTGCGGGAAACCGTTTTGCCTGGTCGGCGGCGTGGACCTAGGCTGTTTTCATGATCGATTCCGGCCACTCCGACCGCACCGGCCGCCGGGTGACGCTGCGCCCGGTGGACGACGACAACTGGCGGGCCGTGGCGGACGTCGCGCCGCACGACGACCAGCGCGCCTTCGTGGCCGCGCTGGCCGCCCGCTACCTGCTTCTCACCGAGCGCTCGGACGTCTGGAACTCGCTGGCCGTCTACGCCGACGAGACGGTCGTCGGCCACGTCATGTGGGGCGTGGACGACGACGAGTCGCGCTGGATCGGCGGCATGGTGATCGACGCCGCCGAGCAGGGCCGGGGCCTGGGCCGCGCCACAGTGCGGACGCTCGCCGACTGGCTCGCCGGGGCGGGCCGGCCGATCCGCCTGAGCTACCACCCCGACAACAAGCCCGCCGCCGCCCTCTACACGTCCCTGGGCTTCCACCCCACAGGCGCGATGGAGGACGAAGAACTGGTAGCCGAACTCCCCCCAGCCTGACCCCCACCCTCCCCCTCACCCTCACCCTCACCCCCCGGGCCTGTACTTGGCCGATCATGAGGTTGGCGGCAGTTGGGGAGATCGAAAAGGCCGCCAACTTCATGATCGACTGGATCGGGGCGGGGTGCGGCGGGTGGGTGCGGCGGGTGGGGTGGCGGTCCTGCCCCGTGCCGGGACCGCCGGCCCACCCACGCGAGGGTGGACCGGCGAGACGAGCGGAACTCATCGCTGCGGCGGAAGATTTTCCTCCGGGACTGCCACGTGCAGGCGGATCTGGGGGACCAGCATGTCGTCCACGTCCAGCGCGCGGGCCGCTCCGTCCGGCTCCCAGCCGGTCGAGCCGAGGAACTTCCGGGTCGCGGCGTCGGCGTCGAACGCCCACGCCACCGCCCGGGTCAGACCGTCGGCGCGCCAGTGGTCGACGGCCGCGGCGAGCAGCCGGCTGCCGTGCCCGCGCCGCCCCCACCGGGGCTCGACCAGCAGATCCGTGACCGCGGCGACGTCCGAGCCGAGCGCCTCGGCCGGCTCGTCGGGGGCGAGCGCGTCGGCGTCGGCCGGACCGGAGGCGACGAACCCCACCAGATAGGATTGCGCCGCCTGTTCGACGGCGACCAGCACCCGGTGCGCGCCCGAGGGCGGCTCCTGCACCGCCGCACTCCACCGCCGCGCGAGGTACGCCTCGTCGAGGTTGTCGAGCACGTGCCGTGGCAGGATCCGGCGGTACGCGACCCGCCAGGTCGCGAGCTGGATGCGTGCGATCTCGCCGGCGTCCTCGGGACGCGCGGGCCGGACGTAGCCTGCAGCCATGGCACGTGAGCCTACGCAGGGCGAGGAGGGTGACGGTGGCGCAGGGTGCCGGGCGGACGATCACGCAGGTCGTCGCCGTGGTGGCGCTCGCCGCGGCGGTCACCGTGTTCCTCTCCGTGGCGGCCGTGCGGCACGGCTTCTTCGACCTCCAGGTCTACTACGGCGCGCTGACGTACTGGGCGCGTGACGGCGGGGAGATCTACGACTTCCTGCGCCCCGGCACGCAGTACGGCTTCACCTATCCGCCGTTCGCCGCACTGGTGATGCTGCCGATGGCGTACCTGCCGTGGGGCGCGGCGATCGTGGTGAGCGTGACCGCGACGGTGCTGGCGAGCGCCGTGGTGATCTGGCGGCTGCTGGACCCGGTGGCCCGCCGGTCCGGCTGGACCCGCTGGTTCGCGCTCGCTGTGGCGCTCTGCCTGGCCGCCGCGTACGAGCCGATGCGCGAGACGGTCAACTTCGGCCAGGTCAACATGCTGCTGCTGTTCCTGGTGGCGGTGGACCTGCTGTGGCTGCTGCCGGCGCGCAGCCGCTGGGCGGGCGTGGGCATCGGCCTGGCCACCGCGATCAAGCTGACGCCCGGCATCTTCATCGTCTACCTGCTGGTCACCGGCCGCTGGCGGGCCGCGCTGACCACAGTCGGCACGGCCGCCGTCGCCACGCTCGTGGCCGCCGGTCTCTTCCCCGACGCGTCCCGGGAGTTCTGGACCGAGGCGCTGTGGAACACCGACCGGGTCGGTGAACTGGCGTTCGTCTCCAACCAGTCGCTGCGCGGGGTGGTGGCTCGGCTCGACCCGCAGCACCCGAGCACGATCGCCTGGCTGGTGCTCGTACTCCTGACGCTCGTGGTGTGGGCGTGGCGTTCGCGGGCGGCGGTGGCCGCCGGCGACGAGGCCACCGGCCTGGCCCTCACCGGTGCCGTGATGTGCCTGGTCAGCCCGGTCACCTGGGTGCACCACCTGGTCTGGCTGCTGCCCGGCCTGATCCTGCTCGTCGACAACGGCATGGCGGCGCCCGCGCGCAGCCGCCGGCGCCGTCTGCTGCTGGCCGCCGCGTTGATCGGGTACGCGCTGCTGTGCAGCCGGATCGTCTGGTCCTGGGAGAAGGACTTCACCGGCGTGGACGGCTTCCTCGGCAGCAACACGTACGTGTGGATCAGCCTGGCGCTGCTGCTCGGGCTGCCGGTCCGGCGCTGGCTCACGCCGGCCGGCGGCGGGCGTCCCGGCGACGGCGTCCCGGCCGGGTCAGCCTCCGGTGGTGTACCGCAGCTCGCGGAGCAGGATCGGGGTGCGGCCACCGGACAGCGGCACCGGGTAGGCGGACTCCTCACCGTCCGGTGAGTGCCCGGCCCGCTCGTAGAAGCGGCGGGCCCGGGCGTTGTCGGCGAGCACCCAGAGCCGGTACCCGGTCCAGCCCCGTTCGGCCAGGCCGTCCCGGGCCGCCGCGAGCAGCGTCCGGCCGGCGCCCGAACCCCAGTGCGCCGGTTCCAGGTAGATCGCCAGCAGCTCGCCGTGCGCCGGGTCGAGGTCGCCGCGGTCCTGGTTGTTCCGGTACGGCCCGAACGTGGTGAACCCGACGATCGTGCCGCCGTCCACGGCGACGAGCGTGGTGAACGGGTGCTCCGGGTCGGCGGTGCCGAGGTCGCGGCGGCGCTGCGCCCAGGCGCGCGGGTTCAGCCGGCTCAGCACCTCCTCGGGCATGATCCCGGCGTACCCGGCCTGCCAGCCGTGGACGTGCACCCGGGCGATGGCCTCGGCGTCGTCCGGTTCCTCCCGGCGAATGGTGAGCACCTGTCCGTTCTATGCCCCGACGGGCGATCGGTCCAGCCGCCGCTCCCGATGTCGTACCGCTGGATTAGGGTCGCCGACGATGGCCGTACCGGAATCGCTCTCCCTCGCCCAGGCCCGCCGGATCGCCCTGGCCGCCCAGGGCTTCGCCGACCCGGCGCCTTCAGGCGTGCCCACCCGCCGCCACCTGCGCCGGGTGCTCGACCGGGTCGGGCTGATCCAGATGGACTCGGTGAACGTGCTCCAGCGCGCGCACTACCTGCCGCTCTACAGCCGGCTCGGGCCGTACCCGACCGCCCTGCTGGACACCGCCGCCTACCGCCGCTCGCGTGAGCTGTTCGAATACTGGGCGCACGAGGCGTCGCTGGTCCCGGTGGGGCTGCACCCGGCGTTGCGCTGGCGGATGGCCAAGGCCCGCGACGAGGCGTGGGGCGGCATGCGCCGGATCGCCGAGGAGCAGCCCGAGCTGGTCGCCTGGGTCCGCGACGAGGTGGCCGCCCGAGGGCCGCTGACCGCGGCCGAGATCGAGCACGACGCCCCGCGGGAGACCGGCAACTGGGGCTGGAACTGGTCGGCCGTGAAGCGGGCGCTGGAGTTCCTGTTCTGGGCCGGCGAGGTCACCGCCGCCGACCGCACCAACTCGTTCGCCCGCCGCTACGACCTGCCCGAGCGGGTGCTCCCGGCCGCCGTGCTGGACGCGCCCACCCCGGGCGACGCCGAGGCGCACCGGTCGCTCGTGTCGATCGCCGCCCGCTCGCTCGGCGTCGCCGCCGAGACGGACCTGCGCGACTACTTCCGGCTGCCGGTCGCCGGGGCGCGGCGGGCGGTGGCCGAGCTGGTCGAGGCGGGCGAACTGACCCCGGTCACGGTGCAGGGCTGGCGGCAGCCGGCCTACCTGCACGCCGACGCGCGGCTGCCCCGCTGGGTACGCGGCAACACGCTGGTCAGCCCGTTCGACCCGCTGGTCTGGGAGCGGGCGCGCACCGAGCGGCTGTTCGGCTTCACCTACCGGATCGAGATCTACGTGCCGGCGCCCCAGCGGGTCTACGGCTACTACGTGCTGCCGTTCCGCCAGGGCGAGCGCTTCACCGCCCGCGTCGACCTGAAGGCCGACCGGAAGGCCGGGACGCTGCTGGTGCCGGCCGCCTGGATCGAGCCGGGCGCCGACCCGGGGGAGACGGCAGTGGCGCTCGCCGCCGAGCTCTACCGGCTGGCCGGCTGGCTCGGCCTGGACGCGGTCGCCCCGCCCGCCGCGGGCGACCTCGCGGGGCCGCTGGCCGCCGCGCTGGTGGGCGTGGCCGGTGTACGGTGAGCGCGTGACGAGCGTTGACCGGCCTGCCACCGCGCCCGACCCGCACACCGAGCCGCACGGGCACGTGCAGCCGGAGTCCGGATCACCGTCGCACGCGCTCGCCGGCCCGTCTCCGGACGCGTACGCCCCGGCACCCGGCGGGCTGTCGTCGGCCGCCGACGCGCACGATCACGCCCTGGCACCCGCGTTCGCGCACGCCGGAGCGCACACCCCTGCCGGAGCGCCGGGAGCGCCCGGAGCGCCGTGGCCGGGTTACCCGGTGGCGTACCAGCCGGTCGAGGCCGACCGGTTCACCCGGATGGTGCTGCGCCTGCACGCCCGCGCCCCGCGCTGGGCGGTGCCGCTGGCCGCGCTCGGCTGCGTCGGCCTCGGCATCGCGTACGCCCTGATCAGCGACCCGACCCGCAGCGACCCGGACGCCGCACCGACCTGCTTGCTCAAGCTGACCACGGGGCTGGACTGCCCGGGTTGCGGCGGCACCCGCGCGCTCTGGTACGTGCTGCACGGCGACCTGCCCGCCGCCGCCCGGCACCACTTCCTGTTCATCTTCGCGCTGCCGTTCCTGGCCTGGCTCTTCGTGGCCTGGGCCGGCAACCGGGCGTTCGGCTGGAAGCTGCCCGAGATCCAGTTCAGCCCCAAGGTCATCGGCGTGTTCCTGGCCGCGTGGGGGGTCTTCTCGGTCGTCCGCAACCTGCCCTGGGCACCCTTCACCTCGCTCTACGTCTAGCCCTCTCCGCCCTCTCCGCCGGAGCGCTCCCGCTATCCGGGTTCGATGTTCCGCAAAGCGGGATCGGAGAAGATCTTGGAAGCGCAGCGCCCCTATGGGGGCCATTTCCTACCAAGATCTTGAGAGCCGGAGCGGCGATATCGGACGACTCAGGCCGAGACACCTGGGCGGAGCGCCCGCTGGCCGGCCGCGTGCCCGATTTCCACGCCGGGCGCGGGCCAACTACAGTCGCAGGAATGCCGGAGATGGTTCAGCCCCAGGTCAAGTTGATCGCGTGGACCCAGTTCCAGGCGCCCGAAGAGGTGCCCTGGTCCACCGACGCCGACGGTGGGCAGGCGCTCGCCGAGTTCGCCGGCCGGGCCTGCTACCAGAGCTGGAAGAAGCCGAACCCGGCCACCGCCACCAACGCCGGTTACCTGGCGCACATCCTGGAGGTCGGCCACCTGAGCGTGCTGGAGCACGGCTCGGTGAGCTTCTACTTCAGCGGCGTCTCCCGCTCGTTCACCCACGAGCTGATCCGGCACCGGCACTTCTCCTACTCCCAGCTCTCCCAGCGCTACGTGCCCGAGCGGGACGCGGCGATGGTCGAGCCGTCGGTGATCGCCGACGACCCGGAGCTGCACAAGAAGTTCGTCGAGGCCACCGACGCGGCGGTGCGGGCGTACACCGAGTTGCTGGAAGGGCTGGAGGCCCGCTTCACCGACGAGCCCAACCCGACGCTGCGCCGCAAGCAGGCCCGCCAGGCGGCCCGGGCGGTGCTGCCGAACGCCACCGAGACCCGGATCGTGGTGACCGGCAACTACCGGGCCTGGCGGCACTTCGTGAAGATGCGCGCCACCGAGCACGCCGACGTGGAGATCCGCGAGCTGGCGGTGGAGTGCCTGCGCCAGCTCAAGGGTGTCGCGCCGAACGTCTTCGCCGACTTCGTGATCTCCACCCTGCCCGACGGCTCCGAGGTGGCTGCGTCGCCGCACGCGGAGTGACTCGTCGCCCTTCGCCGCCGGGCCACCGGCGGCCGTCCGCTAGGTTGTGAGCATGACGCACGACCACTCCGCCGCCCCGAGCCGGGGCGCGTCGCGCCCGTTCGGGCGAGTGATGACGGCCATGGTGACCCCGTTCACGCCGGACGGCGGCCTGGATCTCGACGGCGCCGCCCGGCTGGCCGAATATCTCGTCGACGAGCAGGGCAACGACGCGCTGGTGCTCAACGGCACCACCGGCGAGTCCCCGACCACCACGGAGGCGGAGAAGGAGTCGCTGATCCGCACCGTGGTCGAGGCGGTCGGCGACCGGGCCCGCATCGTCGCCGGTGTGGGCACCAACGACACCCGGCACACAGTCGAGCTGGCCACGCAGGCCGAGAAGGCCGGTGCGCACGGCCTGCTGGTGGTCACGCCGTACTACAACAAGCCGCCGCAGGCCGGGCTGCTGCGACACTTCACCACAGTCGCGGACGCCACCGGCCTGCCGGTCATGCTCTACGACATCCCGCACCGCGCGGGCGTGGCGATCGCCACCGAGACGCTCGTCAAGCTGGCCGAGCACGGCCGGATCGTCGCGGTGAAGGACGCCAAGGGCGACCTGTTCGCCACGTCGGAGGTGCTCAGCCGCACCGACCTGGCCTACTACAGCGGCGAGGACGCGCTCACCCTGCCGATGCTGTCGATCGGCGCGGTCGGCGTGGTCGGCACCTCCACCCACTTCACCGGCGCGCTGACCAAGCAGATGATCGAGGCGTTCGAGGCGGGCGACAACGCCGGTGCGCTCGCCCTGCACCGGCGGTTGCTGCCGCTCTACACCGGCATCTTCCGCACCCAGGGCACGATCCTGGTCAAGGCCGGCCTGGGGGCGCAGGGTCGCCCGGCCGGCCCGGTGCGGCCGCCGCTCGTCGACGCCACCGGTGACGAACTGGCCCAGCTGCGCGCCGACTGCGCCGCGGCGGGCCTGCCCCTGCCCGAATGAATCAACGACACGACGGACGCCGCGCGACGGCGTCGCAGAATGAGGTGACGCGTGACCGAGGCGCACATCGAGGGTGAACTGCCCCCGCCGCTGCCCGAGGGCGGCCTGCGGATCATCCCGCTCGGCGGACTCGGCGCCATCGGCCGGAACATGACCGTCTTCGAGTACGACGGCAAGCTGCTGATCGTCGACTGCGGGGTGCTGTTCCCCGACGTCGAGCAGCCGGGCGTGGACCTGATCCTGCCCGACTTCGGCCCGATCCTGGACCGGCTGGCCGACGTGCAGGCGATCGTGCTCACGCACGGCCACGAGGACCACATCGGCGCGGTGCCGTACCTGCTCGCGCACAAGCCGGACATCCCGCTGGTGGGCTCGCAGTTCACGCTCGCGCTCGTCGAGGCGAAGCTGGCCGAGCGGCGGATCCAGCCGTACACGCTGACCGTGCGGGAGGGCGGCCGGGAACGGCTGGGCCCGTTCGAGTGCGAGTTCTTCGCGGTGAACCACTCGATCCCGGACGCGCTGGCGGTGGCCATCCGTACGCCGGCCGGCCTGGTGCTGCACACCGGCGACTTCAAGATGGACCAGCTTCCGCTCGACGGGCGGATCACCGACCTGGCCGGGTTCGCCCGGCTCGGCGCCGAGGGCGTCGACCTGCTGCTGTCCGACTCGACGAACGCGGAGATCCCCGGGTTCGTCACGCCGGAGCGGGAGATCGGCCCGGTTCTCGACTCGATCTTCGCGAAGGCCAAGGGGCGGATCATCGTCGCCTCGTTCGCCTCGCACGTGCACCGGGTGCAGCAGGTCTTCGACTCGGCCGTCGAGCACGGCCGCAAGGTGGCGCTGATCGGCCGGTCCATGGTCCGCAACATGGGCATCGCCCGCGACCTGGGCCTGCTCAACATCCCGCCCGGCCTGGTGGTCGGGATCGAGGAGGCCACGAACCTGCCGCCCGAGCAGATCGTGCTGATGTCCACCGGTTCGCAGGGCGAGCCGATGAGCGCGCTGGGCCGGATGGCCAGCGGCGACCACCGGCACATCACCATCGCCCCTGGCGACACGGTGGTGCTGGCGTCCTCGCTGGTGCCCGGCAACGAGACCTCGGTCTACCGGGTGATCAACCGGCTGGCCCGGGCCGGCGCCGTGGTGGTGCACAAGGACGTCGCGAAGGTGCACGTCTCCGGCCACGCCCCGGCCGGTGAGCTGCTCTACCTGCTCAACGTGGTACGCCCGAGCAACCTGATGCCGGTGCACGGCGAGTGGCGGCACCTGCGGGCGCACGCCCGGCTCGGCATCGAGTCCGGCGTCGCGCCGGACCGGGTCGTGCTCTGCGAGGACGGCGACGTCGTCGACCTGGTCGAGGGCCGCGCCAGCCTGGTCGGGCGGGTCAAGAGCCGGTACGTCTACGTCGACGGTCTCGCCGTCGGCGACGTCAGCGAGTCGCTGCTCACCGAACGCCGGATCCTGGGCGACGGCGGGTTCATCGCCGCGACAGTCGTGGTCGACTCGGTCACCGGCAAGGTGGTCGCCGGCCCGACCGTCTCGGCGAAGGGCTTCTCCGAGGACCCGGAGGCGTTCAACGCGGTGGTCCCGCTGGTCACCGAGGCGCTGAACCGGGCCGCCGCGGACGGCATCACCGACCCGCACCAGCTCCAGCAGATCGTCCGCCGCACGGTGGGCCGCTGGGTCAACGACGCGTACCGCCGTCGGCCCATGATCGTCCCGACCGTCGTCGAGGTCTGACCCGACCGCGCCGCGCGCCGGTCCACCGTCCGCGGTGGGCCGGCGCCGTCACTTTCCGGGTACGTCCCGACACGCGGTGTCGAAACGTGGTGACCGCACTCATCCGATCGGCGTCCGTCTCCGTACCTCCCGATGGCCGGCGTGCCCCTGCGCCGGTCGGGAGGAGCGTGGCGGATGGACCGCAGACGGATGACAGCCATCGGCGTACTGGTGGCGGCGGCCGGGTTGACGGCGGCGGTGACCGTACCGTCGTTCGCCGGTGAGGAACCCCGGCGGGCCGCGCCGGCGGCCGACGGCGTCGCCCCGGAGGTCCTGGACGCGATGGGCCGCGACCTCGCGCTGACCCGCGACCAGGCGGTGAAGCGGCTGCGGACCGAGCGGTGGGCGGCCGGCACCGTCACCCGGCTGCGCGGCGAACTCGGCGCCGGTTACGGCGGAAGCTGGCTCAGCGCGGACGGCGCCACGCTCACCGTGGCGGTGGCCGACCCGGCCGGCGAGGCGCGGGTACGGGCCGCGGGCGCGGTCCCGAAGCGGGTGGCCCGCGGCGTCGCCGAGCTGGACGCGGTGAAGAGCCGGCTGGACGCGGCGGGCGCCGACGCCAGCCCGGACGTGGCCGGCTGGTACGTCGACGTGGCAGACAACGCGGTGGTCGTGATCGCCCGGCCGGGCGCGGAGGCCGACGGCCGACGGCTCGCCGCCGCCGCCGGGTCGAAGGCCGCGATGGTCCGGGTGCGGACCGCCGACGAGGCCCCGCGCCCGCTGTTCGACGTGCGGGGCGGCGACGCCTACCTGATCAACAACGCGGGCCGCTGCTCGGTCGGCTTCTCAGTGGTCGGCGGGTTCGTCACCGCCGGGCACTGCGGCCGGCCGGGGGACCGCACCACCGGATCCAACCGGGTCGCCCAGGGCACGTTCGCCGCGTCCTCGTTCCCGGGTGACGACTGGGCGTTCGTGCGGGTGAACGCCGACTGGACGCCGCAGGGCGTGGTGACCGACTTCAACGACGGCGGCACGGTGGCGGTGAACGGCTCCACCGAGGCGCCGGTGGGCGCGTCGATCTGCCGGTCGGGCTCCACCACCGGCACCCGCTGCGGCCTGATCCAGGCGAAGAACGCCACAGTCAACTACCCGGAGGGCACCGTCACCGGGCTGACCCGGACGAACGTCTGCGCCGAGCCGGGTGACTCCGGCGGCGCGTGGCTCTCCGGCGACCAGGCGCAGGGCGTCACGTCCGGCGGATCCGGCGACTGCACGCGGGGCGGCACCACGTTCTTCCAGCCGGTCAACGAGATCCTCCAGCGCAACAACCTGACGCTCGTCACCGCCGGCGACCAGCCCGCGCCCACGCAGCCGCCTGCGGGCGGCGGCGAGACCACCCCGCCCGTGACCGCGGAGCCCACCCCGCCGGCGGACGACACCGAGTGCTCCGGGCAGGTGAGCCGGACCGGCCGGATCGCCGCCGGACGGACCCAGGTCCAGCCGGACGGGCGCTTCTACCGGGTGCCCGACGGCACCCAGGAGGCGTGCCTGTCCGCGCCGGACGGCGCCCGGGTGGTGCTGGAGCTGCAACGCTTCACCGGCGGCGCGTTCCGCACCGTGGCCCGCGCGGCCACCGCCGACGGCACGGCCCGCCTGACCGCCGAGACCCAGGCCGGTGCGTACCGGTACCGCGTCGTCGGGTTGTCCGGCTCCGGCGAGTACACGCTGGCGTTCTCCGCCCGCTGACCGCCGCACCCAGACCGCGGCCCCCGATCACCACCGCCCGGTGGTCGGGGGCCGCGCCGCGTGTCAGGGCAGCGCGGCGACCGCTTCGGCGTACGCGGTGCCGGTGCGGACCGCGGCGGCCACCAGCACCGCGAGCTGCGCCGGGGCCACCCCGCAGGACAGGTCGGTGGAGACGCCCGCGGCCAGCACCAGCGTCCCGTCGCCGGGCTCGTGCACGTACGCGGCGGGCAGCAGCCGGTCGTGGTTCCAGGCGTTGCAGAACGCGTACGCCTCGGCGCGCCGAGCGGCCGGCAGCCGCCGCTCCGCCACCACCCGGGCGTGCAGCACGTCGCCGTCTCGGCCGAGCAGGCGGAACTGGATCGTGGCCTCGCCCCACCGTCCGGCGAGCGTGCCGTCCGGCTCAGGCGTGTACGGCTCGCCCCGGGCGTCGAGCGCGGCGGCGAGCAGCGCCGCGTCCAGCGGGGCCGGTTCCTCCGGCCCGGGCAGCAGGGGTTCGGCCGGATCATCGGCGTCCGGCTCCTCGTCGAACTCGCTCTCGGCAGCCAGCGACACCGGCGCGGCGAGCGGCCGTTCGGCCAGCCAGGAGGCGATCCGGCCGGACTGGTGCCCGGTGCCGTTGCGGGCGTCGAAGCTGCCGGCGAGCGCCGTCGCCAGCGCCTGCAACTGCGTACCGAGCGTCGCCACGTCCACCTCGGCCGCCGGCCGGGAACCGTGCCCCGGGCGGTGGATGCGCCGCCCGCCCAGCCCGGCCTCGGCGGCCAGTCCGCACAGCAGCGCGCCCGCCGCGGCGAACTCCATCGCGGCCAGGTCGTCGGCCGGGCGGTCCAGCTCGGGCAGCTGCTCGGTGAGGATCTCCAGCCCACGATGCAGGTAGCCGCCCAGCGCGCAGAAGCGCAGATGTGCGGCGAGCAGCGGGAACGCCGTCCGCTCGCTGCGGTGCCGGCGGTACGCGCGCACGTGCGCCCGGGCCGCCTGCGTCACCGCGCCGGTACGCAGCCACGGCAGCAGCCCCACGGCGAGCGCCCGTTCCGGCTGGTCGGTGCAGGCCGTCGCGCCGGCGGCTGCCGCCTGCCGCTCGCCGCGCCGGGTCGGTACCGACTGCGGCTCGACCCAGCCGGCCAGCGCCGGGGCCAACGCCGCCAGAGCCGCCTCCGGCTCGCCCCAGCCGGCCAGCAGGTCGGCCCGCCGCGCCGGGGCGCACCCCGCACAGCCACCCACCGGGTCGTTCGCGTCCGCCGCCGACCAGCGCTCGTACGCCCGCCGGGCCGCCGGCTCGTCGCCGAGGTGGTCGGCGAGCCGGCAGCGCAGCTCCGCCACCGGCGCGGCGTCCTCGCCCAGTTCCCCGGCGAGCGCGTCCAACAGGGAGCGGGCCTGGTCCAGACCCACCCGGGGCGTGCCGAACGACGCCTCCACCGCCTGCCGCTGATGCCGGCGCAACCGGGTCAGCTCGTCCGGGCGGGCGTCCAGCAGCCCGGGTTGCCCGTCCAGCGTGGTCCGCATCCGCCGGACCGGCTCCACCGCCCGCCACCGCTCGCCCCGGTGCAGGTACGCCTCGACCAGCGCGAACCGTGCCGACAGGGCGGTACGCGGGTCGCCGGTGGCGTCCGCCCGCGACGCGATCCGCTCCAGCTCGGCGCAGCGCTCCGCGCCGTCGGGCCGGTCCCGGGCGTCGGCGAGCGCGGCGGCCAGCCCCCGGTCGCGTGCCGTGGTCACCGGAGCGTCCCGCCGGCCAGCTCGTCGACGGCGGCGGCGAGCTGGCACCCGGTGGTCACGCCACAGTCGACGAGCCGGTCGAGCTGGTGCGGCGTCACCCCGCGTTCCAGGTCGGTGGTGACCTCGCCGCACACCTGGGCCGACCCGTCGTCGGCGACGTGCACGTACGCCTTCGGCCAGAGCCGGTCGTGGTTCCACGTGTTGCAGAAGGCGTGCAGCTCGGGCACGCGCTCGATGCCGAAGTGGTCCGCGACGACTGTGCGTACCTGGAGCAGCTCACCGGCCACGCCCCGGCGGTGGAACCAGATCAGGTTCCGTTCCCAGCGGCCCACCAGCGCGCCGTCGGGTTCCTCGACCACCGCGTACCCCCGGTGGCCGAGCACGGCGGCGATCAGCTCGCCGGTCAGCGGGCGCAGTTCCTGCGGGTGTCCGGCCAGCGGACCGTCCGGACCGTCCTCGATCTCCGGCGACGCCATCGGGCATCCCTTCTGAGGCGAATAACACAAACGACGGTCCGACCCGTGCTGCGACGCGCGGACACGACCCGGAAAAGCGGCGATCCACCGGGTGCCGCCGTTACCGTGACTCTATGGCGGGCCGTACCTCTCAGGCGAGCCGGCGGCGCGGCGCGTCGCCGCGTGGCACCACGAACAACCGCGCCCGGCAACCGGCGAAGAAGGCGGCGGCGCGGAAGCCGGCGCGGCGGCGACCGGCTCCCGGGCCGAGCCCGGCCGCGTTCGTCGGCCGGGCGGTCGGCGCCGTCTGGATGGGACTTGCGCACACGGTCGGCTGGACGTTCCGGGTGGCCGGGCGGCAGGCCGCGTCCACCCGGGAGCTGGATCCGGAGCACCGCCGCGACGGCGCCGGGCTGCTGCTGTTCGGCCTGGCCATCCTCAGCGCGGTGGGCATCTGGGGCGGCGGCGCCGGGCCGGTGGGCCGGCACCTGGCCGACACCGTACGGCTGTTCATCGGCGCCATCTCGATAATCCTTCCGGTGCTGTTCATGGTCGGCGCGTGGCGGCTGATGCGGACCCCCGCCGACCCCGAGCACCGCGGTCGCGGCCTGGTCGGCTGGGGCTCGATGATGCTGGCGACCGCCGCGATGCTGCACATCGGGCAGAACCCGGTCGACGAGGTCCAGCGCGACTTCGCCGGCGGTCTGATCGGCGCGGGCGTGGGCGACCTGCTGAAGTCCGCGGTGACCGCCTGGGTGGCCATGCCGCTGCTGCTCCTGCTGCTGGTGTTCGGCCTGCTCGTGGTCACCGCGACGCCGATCAACAAGATCCCGGAGCGGCTCGGCCTGCGTGCCGACCCGGCCGGGGCGGACGCCGACGAGGAGTCGGCCGAGGACGAGGCGCCGGCGAAGCCCGCCCGCAAGCGGCCCGCGAAGCGGATGCCGCCGCCGCTGGAGCCGCTGGATCCGGACGACGAGCTGGCAGGCGTCGACCTCCAGGAGACGCTGGTGCTGCCGCGCAAGCCGCCGAAGGTGCCGGCGAACCGCAAGCCGGTCGAGCCGCCGGAGCACTCGCCGCTGCCCACCCGGGCCGAGCAGCTCGCGCTGACCGGGCTCGCCGGCGACTACACGCTGCCGCCGGCGAACCTGCTCGGCAGCGGCGCCAAGCCGAAGAGCCGCAGCAAGGCCAACGACGAGGTGATCGCGGCGCTCACAGGCGTCTTCGAGCAGTTCGACGTGGACGCCGCCGTCACCGGCTTCACCCGCGGCCCGACAGTCACCCGGTACGAGGTGGAGCTGGGCCCAGGCGTCAAGGTCGAGCGGATCACCCAGCTGTCCCGCAACATCGCGTACGCGGTGAAGTCGCCGGACGTGCGCATCCTCAGCCCGATCCCGGGCAAGAGCGCGGTCGGTGTGGAGATCCCGAACACCGACCCGGAGAACGTGTCGCTCGGCGACGTGCTGCGCTCCCGCGAGGCGACGAGCGACCACCACCCGATGGTGGTGGCGCTCGGCAAGGACATCGAGGGCGGCTACGTGGTGGCCAACCTCGCGAAGATGCCGCACATTCTCATTGCGGGAGCCACCGGCGCGGGCAAGTCGTCCTGCCTCAACTCGCTGCTGGTGTCCGTCCTGACCCGGGCCACGCCGGACGAGGTGCGGCTGCTGCTGATCGACCCGAAGCGGGTCGAGATGACCGGCTACGAGGGCATCCCGCACCTGGTCACGCCGATCGTGACCAACCCGAAGAAGGCGGCCGACTCGCTGGAGTGGGTCGTCCGCGAGATGGACATGCGCTACGACGACCTCGCCGCCAACGGGGTCCGGCACATCGACGACTTCAACCGCAAGGTGCGCAACGGCGAGATCAAGGCGCCGCCGGGCAGCGAGCGGGAGATGCGGCCGTACCCGTACCTGCTGGTGATCGTGGACGAGCTGGCCGACCTGATGATGGTCGCGCCGCGCGACGTGGAGGACTCCATCGTCCGGATCACCCAGCTCGCCCGGGCCGCCGGCATCCACCTGGTGCTCGCGACCCAGCGGCCCTCGGTCGACGTGGTCACCGGCCTGATCAAGGCGAACGTGCCGTCCCGGCTCGCGTTCGCCACCTCCTCGCTGGCCGACTCCCGGGTCATCCTGGACCAGCCGGGCGCGGAGAAGCTGCTCGGCCGCGGCGACGGCCTGTTCCTGCCGATGGGCGCGTCGAAGCCGCAGCGCATCCAGGGCGCCTGGGTCACCGAGCGCGAGATCGCCGACGTGGTCAAGTTCTGCAAGGACCAGCGCGAGCCGGAGTTCCGCCCGGACGTGCTCGCCCCGGCGCAGGACAGCAAGAAGAAGATCGACGAGGACATCGGCGACGACCTGGACCTGCTCGTGCAGGCCGTCGAGCTGGTGGTCACCTCGCAGTTCGGGTCGACCTCGATGCTCCAGCGCAAGCTGCGGGTCGGCTTCGCCAAGGCGGGCCGGCTGATGGACCTGATGGAGACCCGGGGCGTGGTCGGCCCGTCCGAGGGCTCCAAGGCCCGCGACGTGCTGGTCAAGCCGGACGAACTGGAGGAGGTCCTGGCCGGCCTGCGTGGCGGCGAGGACTGACCCGTACACGCGAACGGGCCCGCCGGTCGTCCCGGCGGGCCCGTTCGCGGTTCGGCGGTCTCAGTTGGTGAGGACCACGTAGCTGATGATCATGCCGATCACGGCGCCGGCGACGCTCGCGGCGGCGGCGTACCAGCCCAGCGGCTTGTCACCGAGGACCGCGCCGACGATGCCGAGCACGAGGCCGACCAGGCCGAACAGCGGCGGCAGGATGAAGATCGCGATGGCCGCGAAGACGAACGCGATGATCGTGCAGATCCGGGCGGCGCTGCTGCGCGGACGGGCGGTGGCGTGGATGTCGGCCATGGTTTCCTCCGTGGGTGATCTCGCTACGTGTCGACGGGAGATCGGGTACCCCGGCCGCCGTACCGTCCAAACCGGAGGCGGCATCGATCAGGCGAACAGCTTCAGTCCGATCACACCGGCCACCACCAGCAGCAGGCAGGCCACGCGCGGCAGGTTGACCGGCTCGCCGAGCGCGAGCATGCCGACCAGCGCGGTACCCACGGCGCCGATGCCGACCCACACCGCGTAGCCGGTGCCGACCGGGATGTCGCGCAGCGCGTACGCCAGGCCGGCCATGCTGCCGACCAGGGTGACGGCGAAGACGGCGGAGGGGAGCGGACGGGTGAAGCCGGCACTGCGGTCCAGCGCGATCGCCCACGCGGTCTCCAGGAGTCCGGAGATCACCAGTACGATCCAGGCCATGGGACATCACCTCTGACGGGCGGGCCCGGCGCGGAGCGGGCCGGGCGACGGTTAGGTCACGCGGGGCGTCTTGGCCTGACCGGGTACGCCCACCACTCGTCCGGGACGGCCCGCGGGCCGTCGTGGCCGACGGTAGCACCGGGCGGGCCGGGTCGGCGGCGGGGTGAGAAAGCCCACCATGAGTGGAGTTGACGTCAACTTCAGGTTGCACGATGGAACGCATGACCGTGCTCTTCTCCGACGACGACGTCGCGGCCGCCGTGGACGCCCCGCTCACCGTCGCGGCCATGCGCGACGCGCTGCTGGCCGCGCACGCCGGGCGGCTCATCGCCCCGCCCCGGGCGTCCGCGCCGCTGGGCGGGGGCCGGATGGTGCTCACCGCCGGTCACCTCACCGGGCAGTGGTACGGCTTCCGCTCGTACGACACGTTCGGCCACCCGGAGAGCGGTCAGCTCGTCGTGCTGCACGACGCGGCCACCGGTGCGGTACGCGCCATCGCCGTCGGCGAGGAACTCGGCTCCCGGCGTACCGGAGGACTCGGTGGCGTGGCGGTGGACGCCCTGGCCCGCGCGGACGCCGCCACGGTCGGCGTGGTGGGGTCCGGCCGGCAGGCGTGGACCCAGGTCTGGGCCGCGGCAGCGGTCCGGCCGCTGCGCGAGGTGACGGTGTTCAGCCGCTCGGCGGCCCGGCGGGACGCGTTCGCCGCGCGGGTCCGCGCCGAGCTGGGCGTGCCGGCCCGCGCCGTCGGCTCGGCCGCCGCCGCGGTACGCGACCGCGACGTCGTGGTGCTCGCCACCACCAGCACCGTCCCGGTGCTCGACGCCGCCGACCTGGCCCCCGGCACCCACGTCAACACCGTCGGCTTCAAGCAGGTCGACAGGCACGAGTTCGGCCCCGACCTGCTCGACGCCGCCGACCTGCTGGTCACCGACTCACCCGGGCAGGCCGCCGCGTACGTCCCGCCGATGCTCGCCGCCGTCGAGCCGTACGCCGGGCGGCTGCGCGACCTGGGCGCGGTGCTGGCCGGCGCGGCTCCCGGCCGCACCACCGCGGACCAGATCTCGGTCTTCTGCTCCACCGGCCTGGCCGGCACGGAGGTGTTCCTCCTCGATCGGCTGGCCCGGGTGGCCGTGTCCGCGCGCTGACCCTGGCCGGACGGGTGCGCGGCGCACCGGAACCGGCCCGGTACCCTCGGATGGTGTCTGCCTCCTCCTCCACCCCGCGATCCGACGGGCGCCGCGTCGCCCTGCTGACCCTCGGCTGCGCCCGCAACGAGGTCGACTCGGAGGAGCTGGCCGCCCGGCTGCACGCCGACGGATGGCAGGTCACCACCGACGGCGAGGGCGCCGACGTGGTGGTGGTGAACACGTGCGGGTTCGTCGAGAAGGCCAAGCAGGACTCGATCCAGACGCTGCTGGCCGCCGCCGACACCGGCGCGAAGGTCGTCGCCGCCGGGTGCATGGCCGAGCGGTACGGCCGTGAGCTGGCCGACAGTCTCCCCGAGGCGCAGGCCGTGCTCAGCTTCGACGACTACCCGGACATCGCCGCCCGCCTCGACTCGGTGCTCGCCGGCGAGGCGATCGGCGCCCACACCCCCCGCGACCGGCGGGAACTGCTGCCGCTGACCCCGGTGAAGCGCCGCGACGCGGCGGTGTCGCTACCAGGGCACGGCACCCCGGCCCGGGTCGCACCGGAGGCCGACGCGCACACCCCGGCCCACCTGCGGCAGGTGCTGCGGCACCGGCTCGACACCGGCCCGGTGGCCTCGCTGAAGCTCGCCAGCGGCTGCGACCGGCGGTGCGCGTTCTGCGCCATCCCTGCCTTCCGCGGCGCTTTCGTCTCGCGTACCCCGGACGAGCTGCTTGCCGAGGCCGAGTGGCTGGCCAAGACCGGCGTCCGCGAGCTGGTGCTGGTCAGCGAGAACTCCACCTCGTACGGCAAGGACCTGGGCGACCCCCGCGCGCTGGAGAAGCTGCTGCCGCAGCTCGCCGCGATCGACGGGATCGTGCGGGTCCGCGCCAGCTACCTCCAGCCCGCCGAGACCCGGCCCGGCCTGGTCGAGGTGATCGCCACCACGCCGGGCGTGGCCGCGTACTTCGACCTGTCGTTCCAGCACTCCAGTGAGCCGGTGCTGCGCCGGATGCGGCGCTTCGGCTCCACCGACCGGTTCCTGGAACTGCTCGCCTCCGCCCGCGCGCTGGCGCCGGACGCGGGCGCGCGCAGCAACTTCATCGTCGGCTTCCCCGGCGAGACGAAGCAGGACGTGGCCGAGCTGGTCCGGTTCCTGACCGAGGCGCGGCTGGACGCGATCGGCATGTTCGACTACAGCGACGAGGACGGCACCGAGGCCGCCGGCCTGACCGGCAAGGTCTCCGCCGCCACGATCAAGCGGCGGTACGACAAGCTCAGCGCGCTGGCCGACGAACTCTGCTCGCAGCGCGCCGAGGCGCGCCTCGGCGCGACGGTGGAGGTGCTCGTGGACTCGACCGCCGACGGGGTGGTGGAGGGGCGGGCCGCCCACCAGGCGCCCGAGGTCGACGGCTCGACCACACTCGTCGCGCCCGTCGGCGGCGGCGTCGATCTGGCCGCGCTGCGCCCCGGTGACCTGGTCCGGGCCACGGTGACGGCGACCGAGGGCGTGGACCTGGTCGCCGTACCGGATGAGATGATCTCGGCGGCGCCCGGCGCGGTACGGTGACGGCGGGCCCTGATGGAGCGGGGAAGCCACGTGGGGCGATGCGGGACATGACGGGAGCGGAGTCGACGGCGGCTGCCCCCGTACCGCTGCTCAACGCGGCGAACCTGCTCACCGGCGCGCGCCTGGTGCTGGTGCCGGTCTTCGTGGCCACCGTGATCGCCTCCGGCATGAGCAACGCGGGCTGGCGGACGGCCGCCTGCGTGATCTTCGTGGTGGCCTCCGCGACCGACCTGGTCGACGGCTGGATCGCCCGCCGGTACGAACTGGTCACCTCACTCGGCAAGGTGGCCGACCCGATCGCCGACAAGGCGCTCACCGGCGCCGCCCTGGTGCTGCTCTCCTTCTACGACCGGCTGCCCTGGTGGGTGACCGTGGTGATCCTGGTCCGCGAGCTGGGCATCACCGGGCTGCGCTTCTGGGTGATCCGGCACGGCGTGATCGCCGCCAGCCGTGGTGGCAAGGTCAAGACCGCGCTGCAGATCCTGGCCATCACCTGGTATCTCTGGCCGATGCCGGAGGCGCTCGCCGCGATCGGGCCGTGGATCATGGGGGCGGCCGTCGTGGTCACCGTGGTCACCGGGTTCGACTACATCGCCCAGGCGTTGCGACTGCGCCGCCCGGCCCGTTGAGCCGGTCGGCGGGTCAGTCGGTCCGGGCGGCGGGTCAGTCGGTCCGGGGCAAGGGTCCGTCGGCCCGGACGGCGGACGAGTAAGCCGGCGTGGGGCGGGAAATGGGGGCGGGCATGGACACCGACGCGAGTAACCAGCGGCCCGCCGGCAGCCCGGCGGCCGCCGTGGTGCACCGCCTGCACGAGTGCGGCGAGACGCTGGCCACCGTCGAGTCGCTGACCGGCGGCCTGCTCGCCGCCGCGATCGTGGAGATCGCCGGGGTCAGCTCGATCTACCGGGGCGGCATGGTGGTCTACGCCACCGAACTCAAGGCGACGCTCGCCGGCGTACCGGAGGACCTGCTGGCCGAGCGCGGCCCGGTCGACCCGGACGTGGCGGCCGCGCTGGCCGAGGGCGGACGGCAGCGGTGCGGCGCCGACTGGGGCCTGGCCACCACCGGGGTGGCCGGTCCGGAGCCGCAGGACGACAAGCCCGTCGGCCTGGTCTACGTGGCGGTCGCCGGACCGGACGGCACCGAGGTGCGCCGGCTCGACCTCAAGGGCGGCCGCGACCACATCCGCTCGGCTGCCGTGATCGAGGCGCTGCGGCTGCTCGCCGACCGCATCGAACTCCCCGCCGACGCCGACTCCGCCGAGGCGGCGGGGGCGGGCCGCCGGTGAGCCCGCGCGGCGCCGACACGCCCGGCGGCGGGATCGCCGGACCTGTCGATCCGCCCGGATTTTCGAAAGGCGGGGTGGGATGTCGTCGTGGCGACCAACGGGTACGGTTGCGGGAAGGCTCCGGCGGTCGCCGTCGGCGCCGGAGCGGTCCGCCGCGTCCGGCGCGACGTGTTCCGGCCGGAGATGGTGGTCCCGTTCAGGGGGAGGTGCGATGGTCCTGCTACGCCGGGTGATCGGTGACGCGCTGCGAGCACGCAGGCAAGGGCAGCACCGCACCCTCCGCGAGGTCTCCTCCGCCGCCAACGTCAGCCTCGGCTACCTCTCCGAGATCGAACGCGGCCAGAAGGAACCCTCCAGCGAGCTGCTGGCCGCGATCTGCGACGCGCTCGGCGCCCGCCTGTCCGAGCTGCTGCGCGAGGTGAGCGACACGGTCGCCCTGGCCGAGCAGATGCCCGGCGTGCTGGTGCCGGTGACCGACGAGCGGGTCGAGCCGGCCCCGGTGGGCCCGTCCGCCGTGCGCAAGGCCACCAACCGCGGTGTCCGGCAGGTCACCTCCGACGGCGGGGTCGCCGTCCAGGTCCGGCAGGACTCGCCGCTCAAGGCCACGCTGCGCAGCACCCGCGTACGCCCCGCCGAGCGGGATGTGGTCTGCGCCGCCTGACCCCGGCCGCCGCGTCGTGGGCAGTGCTGGCGTTCGCGTCGTACTGTTGATCAGGAGCGTACGGGTGCCGGAGTGGCGTCCGGCTGGGACGATGTAGGCGCGACGCTACTGAGGGGACGAGGCGGAGATGGCGAACCCGTTCGTCAAGGGTTGGAAGTACCTGATGGCGCTCTTCGGCGCGAAGATCGACGAGCACGCCGATCCGAAGGTGCAGATCCAGCAGGCCGTCGAGGAGGCACAGCGCCAGCACCAGGCGCTGGTGCAGCAGGCGGCAGCGGTGATCGGCAACCAGCGCCAGCTGGAGATGAAGCTGTCCCGGCAGATGACCGAGGTGGAACAGCTCCAGGGCAACGCGCGGCAGGCGCTGGCGGTGGCCGACCAGGCGCGGGGCCGGGGCGACGAGGCCGAGGCCGGGCGCTACGAGCAGACCGCCCAGATGCTGGCCACCCAGCTGGTCTCCGCAGAGCAGGCGCTGGAAGACCTCAAGACGCTGCACGACCAGGCGCTCGGCGCGGCCGCACAGGCCCGCAAGGCGGTCGAGAACAACTCGATGATCCTCCAGCAGAAGCTGGCCGAGCGCACCAAGCTGCTCAGCCAGCTGGAGCAGGCCAAGATGCAGGAGAGCGTGGCCCGCTCGCTGGAGTCGATGTCGTCGCTCACCGCGCCCGCCAACACCCCCTCGCTGGACGAGGTCCGTGACCGGATCGAACGCCGCTACGCCACCGCGATGGGCCGGGCCGAGCTGGCCGGCAACTCGGTCGAGGGCCGGATGCTGGAGATCCAGAAGGCCACGCTCGACTCGGCCGGATCGGCGAGACTGGAGCAGATCCGGTCGAGCATGGCCGGCGAGCAGCTCGGCAGCCGGTCCGAGACCCCCGCCGTGGGGCAGCCGGCCGATCCGGCAGCCGCAGCCCGTCTCGACGAGATCCGGGCCAGCATGAGCCGGGAACGCGGCACCGGGGAGACCACGACCGGCTGACGGAGGGGCGGACACGATGGCGGACGAACGGGCCCGGCACTTCCGCAGGCTGCGCAGGCTACGCAACTCGGCGCGGCGGTGGAGCGTGCTGGCCGGAGGGCTCGGCGGCGCCGCCGCGGTGCTGACCCCGTACGCCGGACTGGGTCTGGCGGACGCGGCCTGGGCCGGCGCCGCGGGCAGCGCGATCGCGGTGGCCGCCTGGCGCTGGGTCGACCACCGGGCGCTGGCCGCCGTGCCGCCACCGCCCGCCCTCGACCCGGCGGAGGCCGCCGCCCGCTCCCGCGCCCGGCTGGTCGCCGCCGTCGAGCGGCTGCCCGTCGGCCCGGGCGTCGTGGCCGAGGTACGCCGGGTCCGCTCCCGCCTCGCGCTGCGCGGCACCGCCGCGGCCGAGCCGTGGGCCCGGCTGGACCGGGCCGCGCTCACCCTGGCCGGGCTGACCGGGCGCTTGACCGGGCTGGCCGAGCCGGCGGTCCGGGAGGCGGCCGAGGCCGACCGGTCCCTGCGTGAGCTGGCGACCCGGGTGGCGAGCGTGGAACGCGCGGCGAAGCTGACCCCGCAGAGCACGCTGAACGAGGTGCACGCCACGCTGGTGGCCCAGTTGGAGGACGGGGTGGCCGCGTACGAGCGGCTGGTGGTGGCCGCCGCCGGTTACGTGGCCGAGGACGCCCGTCCGAACACCGAGCACCCGGCCGCCGCGCGCCTGACCGAGGCCACCGACCTGCTGCACGGCGTAGCCTCCGCCCTGGCCGAACTCCGCACCCCTCTCCGCGCCCCCTGACAGTTCCCCTCCCCGCCCCTCCCCGCCCCGCCCCGGTCTCCCCGTTGATCAAGGAGTTTGTGTCCTCCCCACAGCCGGATCCCGACACAAACCCCTTGATCACCGTCCAAGCGCCCCCGATCAGCGCGATCGATCATGAGGTTGACGGCAGTTTCGATCTCCATTTCGGCCGTCAACTTCATGATCGATCGGCCTCCCGCACGCCGGGGCGGCGTTCCGCCCGGTGCCCCTGCCCTCTCGCGCCCCGGGCTTGCCGGCCCTCCCGCCACCCACCCCACCCACCCCACCCACCCCACCCGCGCCGCTCACTCCGGTGATCAAGGAGTTTGTGTCCTGATGCGCGCCTGATCCGGACACAAACTCCTTGATCACGGGGGAGGGAGGGGGCGGCGGGCGGGCGACCCACAGGCTCGATCATGAAGTTGGCGGTGGTGTTGATCTCTGAAACTGCCGCTAAGTTCATGATCAACGGGGAGGGAAGGGCGCGCGGGGAGAGGGGGCGGGGTCAGGTGGGGGTTGTTGTTCGGGCTGGGGGGGTCCAGGGGGACGTGCCTACGACGTTTGTCGCGCGTACCCGGTAGTGGTAGGTCATGCCTCGGGCCAGGCCGGTGTTGGTGAAGCCTCGGCCGGTCACGTGGAACGTCGCCGGTTCACGGGTGAAGGCGGCGTCGGTGGCGCGCTGCACGACGAAACCGGCGCCCGGTCCGGCCGGCGTCGGCGCCGACCAGGTCACCGTCACACTGGCCGTGTCCGGCCCGGACACGCTCGCGGTGACGCTCACGCCGGTGGGCGCGACCGGCCGGGCCGGCGTGGTCACGGTGGCCACAGTCGACCAGGGCGAGGCGGCGCCCAGGTACGTCGTGCGTACCCGGTAGTAGTACGTGGTGTCCGGCGCGACGGCCGGGTCCACGTGGGACTCGCCCACGGCGATGGCCGTGGTGCCCGGACCGCTGGTGAACGTCGGGTTCGTGGCCCGCTGCACGTCCACGCCTGTGGCGAAGGAGTGGTTGGCCCAGCGCAGCGCCACCCGCAGCGGCCCGGTCGGCGGCAGCACCGCTGTCACCCGGGTCGGCGCGGACAGGTGCACCGCCGCCGGTACGGCGTTGGACCAGGACGAGCAGCTCACCGCGTTCTCGGCGCGGATCCGGTAGTGGTAGGTGACGCCGGGCGTGACTGTGGCGTCGGTGTACCGGGTGGCGGTGGCGGCCACCGTGATCTCGGTCAGTCCGGTGGTGAAGGTGCTGTCGGTGGCGCGTTGCAGCCGGTGGCTGGTGGGTACGGGCCGGCTGCCGTTGCCGGTCCAGGTCAGCGCGATGGCGGGGAGCGCGGTGGCGCTGCCGGGTGCCGGGGTGGCGGTGAGGCCGGTCGGCGCCTTGGGTGCCACGCGCACCACCAGCGGCCGGCTCATGCCCTGGTCGCGGAGTCCGGCCGAGCGGGTCTGCCAGCGGTACTCCCAGCCGAGGTTGACCAGCTGGTTGACCACGACCGCGGGGCGGCCGTCGACCGGGCTGACCGGACCGGCGTCCAGCCGTGCGCCGGCCGGGCGGGTCGGGTCGAGCAGCCGTACGCTGTCGCCGATCTTGAACGGCAGGGCTGGTGGGACGGGACGCAGCGCCACCACGACGTCCTCCCGGGGGTTGACCCGGACGGTGTCCTTCCAGCCCAGCTCGCCCGGGTCGGGCGCGCGGACCGTGCCGTCCCAGCCGACCCGGTTGACGAGCTGGACGTCGCAGCCCTCGATGTGCACCGGATGGGTGCGCGGGGCGTCCCCGACGATCCGCCAGAGCTGCGTGCCGTCGCCGGGCGCGCCGACCGCCACCGCCGGGTCGGTGGCGTGCAGGACCTCGGTGGCCGGGTCGGCCGGTCCCAGCGGCAGCGTGGCCGGGGCGAGTGGTCCGGCGACCGGGTGGCCGACGCCGAGGCGCCCCACGGCGCGGCCGTGCCGGGCCTCGAACACCTGCCCGACCGACTTCACGGCCAGCGGCAACGTGACCGGGGCGGTCGCGCCCGCCGGGGTGAACGTGACCGAGGTGGCCCGCGCGGGAACCAGCGTCGGGCGCGGGGTGGAGGTGCCGATCGCGGCGTCGTACGCGGGTTGCGGCACGATCGGCGGCGGCTGGCTGCGGGCGTACGCCCCGGGTAGCCGCTCGGCGAGCCGCCGGGTGTCGTACGGCTGCGCGGGGGTGCCGGTGACCCGGATCTGGAGCAGCGTACGGGTGTTCGGGCCGTACCCGGGGCGGGTCGGCGGCAGACCACCGGCGGCGGTCCGGTCGGGCGCGCCGGTGTGGTGGTCGTAGCGGGTGTCGAACCGGGGCAGCGGCGCGGGGCAGTCGTTGTAGAGGATGAGCGTGCTGCCCGGCGGCACTGTGGAGAAGTCCACCACCACGTCGGCCCGTTCGCCGGGCGCGAGCAGCAGCGCGTGCCCGTCCACGTTGAGCACTGTCGGGTCCTGCCTGTCGTACCGGTAGTCCACCGGCCGGTTGGTCAGCACCACGGGGGCGGGGAGCAGGCCGCCCTCGTTGCCGATCTGGATCATCTCGGGTCCGGCGGCGGCCGGGTCGGGCACGCCGCCGTCGCGCCCGTCCGCGGGCCAGTACGCGGGCCGCCCGGGGGCGCGTACCGCCTCGACCATCGGCACCTCACCGGCGTCCGGGTCGGCAGGGCTGCCGTCCTCGGCCCACATCGGCGCGTCGGAGGCGGCCCGGTAGAGCTGGAGGTTGAGCGCGCGGTCCGCGCAGGCGTTGAGGATCCGGAACCGGTACGCCCGCGGCGCGACCTCCAGGTACGGGTATGCGACGCCGTTGACGAGCGGAGTGTCGCCGTACGCGTCGGGGACCGCCGACGGGTGCGGCACGCCCGGTACCAGCGGCGGCTCGTCCGGGTCGGTGTCGGGGTCGTGGTGCGGGTTCGGCACCGGGGCGACCCACGGGCTGGCGCCGCCGTCCGGGTCGTGGGTCCACGGCCCGTAGTCCCAGCGCCCGGTCGGGTTGGTGCCGGTGAGCCGGTACGGGTTCTGCCGCGGCTGGTAGACGTGCGGGTGCCACAGGCTGCCCTTGGCGCCCCAGCGGTCCCGGTCCCAGGTGGGGTCCTGGGCGGCGAGCTGCGCGTCGTCGGGTACGAACGTCTTGTCCTCGATCACCAGCGGGAGCTGGTCGGCGGGCAGCACGCCGTCGTCGACGAGCCGTTCCTCGGCCGGGTCGGTGAGCAGGTAGAGCGCGATCTGCCCGGAGTAGACGGTGAGCCGGGACAGGCCGAGCGTGTTGTCGTGCAGCCACATGAGCCGGCCGCTCTGGTCGTTCGGGAAGTACAGCGTGGTGGCGCCCGCGCCGGGCGGCGGCATGTCCGGCACCGGCGTCACACCCACACCCGTCGGGTACGGGGTGATCTCGCCGGCCGGGGTCACCCACTGCCACGGGTTACCGGCGCTGATCCAGCCGGTCTGCGCGCCGGACAGGTGCGGTACGGCGCGGTTCTGCGGGTACGGGGCGGGACCGTCGAGCGGCCCGGCTCCCGCGCCGTCGACCGTCTCGTCCACGGGCAGGAACAGCTCCCCGGCCCGTCCGGTGGGGAGCTGGTTGATGAACTTGATCCGCACCGGGCGGCCCCGCCGGGCCACGATCATCGGGCCGAGGTGCCAGGGGCGGTCGGGTGGGCCGACAGTGTTGTGCCCGGAGGCGTCGGTGCCCAGGTTGAGCTGGCGGTAGCCGCGCAGCCGGGTGGCGGGCAGGTCGCGGTGCAGGCGCTGCGCGTACTCCTGGAGGCCGATCTCGTAGTAGTCGCAGCCCGGCCAGGTGATGGTGTCCGGGACGGCGACGGGCAGGCGGGCGCCGAGCCCGGCGGTGGCCGGCTGCCCGGGCAGCGGCAGCGGGTCGACGAACTTGCGGATGCCGGTGCCGGGTACCGGGCGGCCGTCCGGGTCGAGCGTGGGCAGCGGGCTGGCGGCGGTGTTCGGCACCGGGCCGAACAGGCGCGGGACGGCGGCCGGGTCCAGGCTCGCAGGCGCCGGGCCGCCGCCGGGTTCCTCGTCACTGCCGCGAGCGGCCGGAACGGCGGGCGCGACGGAACCGGCCGGCGTCGGGTCACCGGTGGGCGCGGTCTCCTCGGCGATGGCGACGACGGCGGCGCGGTCCGGGCGTCCGGGCCGGCTGCGGCGGAACAGCACCATGGCTCTCCCCGGGGTCGGGGCGCGCCGGCCGACACCCCGGCGTGGCGGGCGTACGCGCTGCTGACGATCCGTGAGCGGTCCACCGCAGCATGCGACGTCACAGGGGTGAGGCGGAAGTACCCAATCGTCCCTATCTCGGCCGATCTTGGGCGTTTCGTGGAAGTTCCACGGCGGGTTGGCAGGCCGGACACCAGTAGGTGACCCGTTCGCCCAGTTCCTCCTTGCGGATGGCCGTCCCGCAGCGGCGGCACGGCTGCGCCCGCCTGCCGTAGACGTAGCTGGTGCCGCCCCGGTGCAGCACTCCTGTGGTGCTCTGCGTCCAGCGGCCCCGGTTGGCCGCGAGCAGCCGCTGGGCCAGCGCGACGGTGCCCGGCAGGTCCGGCACCGCGCCCACCGGTGTCCACGGCGACACGCCGCGCAGGAACAGCACCTCGCACTTGTAGAGGTTGCCCACCCCGGCCAGGTTGCGCTGGTCGAGCAGCGCCTCACCGATGGTGCGGTCCGGGTCGGCCGCGAGCCGGCGGACCGCCTCGTCGACGTCCCAGTCCGGGCCGAGCAGGTCCGGGCCGAGGTGGCCGACGAGCGACTCCTCCTCGGCGGTCGGCACCAGCGCCAGCTCGTGCAGGTGGTAGCCGACGGCGACAGCGGCGGGGGAGCGCAGCACCACCCGGATCAGGTGCGCGGGCCGTCCGCTCCAGCGCTCACCCGGGGCGTACGCCCGCCAGGCGCCGTCCATCCGCAGGTGCGAGTGCAGCGTCCACGGCTCGGCGTCGGTGCGGGTGAGGCGCAGCAGCAGGTGTTTGCCCCGGCTGGCCGACTCGCGCACGGTCCAGCCGGTGAGGTCGGTGGTGGCGAGTTGCGGCACGCGGAAGTCGGACCCGGTGAGCCGGGCCCCGGCGAGCGCGCGTTGCAGGACGCGTGCGGTGTTCCAGACGGTGTCGCCTTCGGGCACCCGGCCATTGTCCCCCGGCCGAGCAGAATTCGCATGTGTCGCTATTTGTACTGAGGTTCCACTTGATCTGCGGAAACGCCACGATCAGGGGGTTCTGAGGAGATGCCCATGGCACATACACGACGTCGTACCGTCGTCGCCCTGACCGCCCTGCTCACCGTGGCCGCCGGACTGCCCGGCACGCCCGCGTCGGCCGCGCCCCCGCCCACCGCCGTACCGGCCCGCGCCGCCGCGCCCGGCCCCGAACGCTGGTCCGTCGACCTCGCCGTCGCCGGCGGCGACGACGTCAACGTCGCCTGGCGGTCCGGCCGCCTGCGGCTCGCCGACCCCCGGCCCAACGCCCGCACCCGCCCGGCCGCCGTCGGCGGACCGGTCGCCGAGGGCATCCTGCTGTCCGCGCCGCGCACCCTGGACCGGCCCGCGACCCGGGTACGCGCGCAGTTCGCCGCCCGCACCGGCGACGGGGGTACGGCGGTGGCACAGGTACGCGGCTGGCGTGGCCGAGGCTGGACCGAGTGGCGCGACGCCACCGAGGCGGTGTTCGACGCACCGGTCAGCCGGGTGCAGGCGCGCGTCGTGCTGACCACCAGCGGCAGCGCGTCGGAGGCCACCGTCACCGGCCTGACCTTGGCCGCCGACAAGGTCGCCACCACGGCGGTCCAGCCGGCCGCCGCGCTCAAGTACCGGGTGTACGCGACCCGGATCGGCCTGGTCGGCGGCATCACCGCCAACGGGCACACGGTGCGTACCCGGGACCACTTCGCCGCGCTGCCCACCCGGCGCGGCCTGTCCCCGCGCAACACCGGCGACTACACCGTCAAGGTCTGCACGACGAACGGCAGCCGCTGCGAGTACGCCCCGGTGTGGGACGTCGGCCCGTGGAACACCCGCGACGACTGGTGGAACCCGGCGTCGATCAGGGAGAACTGGAAGGACCTGCCGCGCGGGCTGCCCGAGGCGCAGGCGGCGTACCAGAACGGCTACAACGGCGGGCGCGACCAGTTCGGCCGTACCGTCCGCAACCCGGCCGGGCTGGACCTGGCCGACGGGACGTTCTGGGACGGGCTGCGGCTCACCGACAACGCCTGGGTGGACGTGACGCTGCTGTGGACCGGCGGCGGGGCGCGGGCGGTGGTCGGTTCCGGGCCGCTGAACCTGCGCGCCGGGGCGAGCACCTCGTACGCGAGCCGGGGCCTGGCCGCCACGTACGCGCACGTGCCGGTGCAGTGCTACGTGACAGGGCAGCGGATCGCCGGCACGTACCGCACGACGACGAGGGGGTACCGCCTGGTGGGCGGCAACTACGTCAGCCACGCGTACCTGTCCTCGATCTACGGCGGCACAGTCCCCCGCTGCTGACGCCCCCGTCCCGTCCGTCCCCGCTCTCCTCCGCGATCTTGCAGTTTCGGCCCTGTCCCGGGGGCATTCGCCCGTTATGCCGGGGCACCAACTGCAAGATCGCGGGGGAGACGGGTGATGGTGACCAGGGCGCCTGGGGTGGTTTGGAGGGTGTCGGCGGCTCGGCCGGTGTTCACCGCTATCGCGACCTGGGCGGCGGAGTCGACGTAGACCACCAGGGTGCCGGGTTCCGCGTCGCCGAAGGTACGGCCGTGGACCGCCTCGTGGCCGTTCACCAGCACCCGGGACGGCAGGCCGTCGAGCAGCGTGCCCGGCGCGGCGAGCTGGACGTTGCCGAAGTGGTCGACGGTCAGCACCTCGGCGCTGAAGCCGCCGGGCTCGGCGCGTACCACCGGTTCCGGCAGCCGGACCAGCGTGCCCGGGTCGACTGCCGGCCCGGCCTCGGCCGGCGGCGCGCCGAGCGCCAGCCGGGCGGCCACCGGCGCGAACACGTCCCGCCCGTGGAACGTGCGGGAGACGACCGGGCCGAGCCAGTCCGGGTTGGTCAGCTCCACAGCCTCGGTCACTCCGCCGAGCGCCTCCGCGGCCGGGACCAGCAGCCCGTTGTCCGGCCCGACCAGCAGCCCGCCGGGCGCGGCGAGCGCGATCCCGCGCCGCGTCGTGCCGACGCCCGGGTCGACCACCGCGACGTGCACGCCCCACGGCAGGTACGGCACCGTCTGCGCGAGCACCGCCGCGCCCCGGCGTACGTCGGCCGGTGGCACCAGGTGCGTCACGTCGATCACCCGTACGGCCGGGGCGAGCCGGGCCAGCACGCCGTGGCACGCCGCCACGAACCCGTCGGACAGCCCGTAGTCGGTGGTCAGCGAGACACACCGCGGGGTGCCGTTCACGTGTTGCCCGCCCCGCTGAGGTGCCGCGCCAGGCGCAGCTCGTGGACCACCACGATCGGTCCGCCCCACTCCCGCTCGTGCAGCGCCGTCAGCGCGGCACGGTCCTCGTCGCGCGCCTGGCGTACCCGGATCGAGGCCACCGGCCCACCCTACGTGCCCGCTCCCCGTAACGCCGGGCGGTCAGCCGCGCAGGCGCAGGCCGCGCGGGGTGGCGCGGAAACCGGCGGCGGTCAGCGCGTCGCGCAGCGGGGACGCGTGCACGGCCTCGCCGTCGGCGCGTTCCACCGAGATCGCGCCGAGCGCACCGGAGTGCACCGCGTCGGCGAGCGCCTTGCCGGCCGCGGCGAGCGTGTCGGTGTCGTCGGTGAACGACAGGATCGTCCGGCCGCCCCGCTCCACGTAGAGCACCAGGTCGCCGCCGACGAGCACGACAAGCGCTCCCGCCTTGCGCCCGGCCCGGTGGCCGGTGGCCGGTGCCGCGCCGTCGCCGGAGTCGACCACGCGCTCCGGCCAGGGCAGCGCCGCGCCGTACGGGTTCGCCGGGTCGGTGGCCGCGAGCACGACTGTCGGACCGCCCCGGCCCTGGGTGCCGTCGGCGAGCGCGCGGATGCGGTCCACCGCGCCGGGCACCGCGAACTGCGCCGCGCCGAGCCCTTCGACGAAGTAGCCGCGCCGGGCCGCCCCGCGTTCCTCCATCGCGGACAGCACCGGGTAGACCCCGGCGAAGCCGCCGGTGACCTGCTCGGCCACGACCGCGCCCCGGGTCACCACGCCGTGCCGCTCCAGCAGCAGGTCGGCGAGGGCGGCGGCGCGGCGGGTGGGGTCGAGGTCGCGGTCGGGCAGCCGGGACCAGCGACCGGCCATGGTGGGCGGACCGCCCCGGCTGGGCAGCGCCACCCGGCCCGGACGGCGGTAGCGGGTGCGCGGCGCCGACGGCCGGGACCGGTGTGCCCCGCCCGCGCCGAGCGCGGCGCGCAACGGCGCGAGCGTGTCGTTGGTGAGGTGACCGGCCCACACCAGATCCCACACCGCGCCCGACAGCGCGGCGTCGTCTGTGGCACCGACCCGGTCGGACAGCGAGCGGAAGAACAGCGCCTGCCCGTCGGCGAGCGCGTCGAGCACCGACTCGTGCAGCGGGGTCAGCGTCAGTGCCTCCTCCGGCGGCGGGAGCAGCAGCGGCGCCACGTCGGCGTACGCGAGCGTCACCCACCCGTCGCCGCCGGAGATCGCGCCCGCGCCGGCCCACACCACCTCGCCGCCGGCGCACAGCTCGTCGAGCTGGGCGGGGGAGTAGTCGGCGACCCGGGCCGGGAGCACCAGGCGTTCCAGCGCGGACGCGGGCACGCTCACGCCCTGCAACTGCTCGACGGTGGCGGCGACCGCCTCGACGCCCCGCGCCGACGAGCCGACCTGCTGCCAGCGGGGCAGGAACGCGGCGAGCGCGCGCGGCGGCACCGGCTCGATCTCCCGGCGCAGGGCCGCGAGCGAGCGACGGCGCAGCATGCGCAGCACCTCCGCGTCGCACCACTGGGTGCCGACACTGTCCGGAGCGAACTCGCCGGAGACCACCCGGCCGCCCGAGGCGAGCCGCCGCAGCGCCTGCTCCACCACGAACACGCCGAGCCCGAACCGGGCCGCGCAGGTGGCGGCCGCGAACGGGCCGTGCGTGCGGGCGTACCGGGCGACCAGGTCGGCGAGCGGATCGGCCACCGGCGCGAGGTACGCCTCGGCGACCCCGACGGGCAGCGCCACCCCGAGCGCGTCACGCAGCCGGGCGGCGTCCTCGACGACCACCCAGCGGTCCTCGCCGGCGATGCGGACCCGCAGCACCCGCCGGGCCGCCGCCAGCTCGTCGGTCCACGACTCCGGCACTCCCCGCTCGGCCAGCTCGGCGCTGCTCAGGTCACCGACCACGCGCAGCAGCTCGACCACGTCCTCCGGGTCGCGGGGACGTCGCTGCTCGGTGAGCCAGCGCAGTTGGCGTGCCGTCTCGGTGAGCACCTCCGGGTCGAGCAGCTCCCGCAGGTCGACCCGGCCGAGCAGCTCGCCGAGCAGGCCGGAGTCGAGCGCCAGCGCGGCGGCCCGCCGCTCGGCCAGCGGGGCGTCGCCCTCGTAGAGGAACGCGCCGACGTACCCGAACAGCAGCGACCTGGCGAACGGCGACGGGCGTTCGGACTCCACCTCGACCAGGCGTACCTTGCGGGCGGCCAGGTCGCGCATCAGCTCGCCGAGGGCGGGCTGGTCGAAGACGTCCTGGAGGCACTCGCGGGCGGCTTCCAGCGTGACCGGGAAGTCGGCGTACTCGCGGGCCACGTCGAGCAGTTGCGCGGCGCGCTGGCGTTGCTGCCACAGCGGCTGCCGCCGCCGGGGGTCACGCCGGGGCAGCAGCAGCGACCGGGCCGCGCACTCGCGGAACCGGGACGCAAACAGCGCCGACGTGCCCACCGACTCCTCGACGAGCTGGGCGATCTCGTCCGGCTCGAACACGACAACGTCGGCGCCGGGCGGCGTCTCGGCGGTGTCCGGCAGGCGCACCACGATGCCGTCGTCGGAGGGCATGACCTGGGCGTCCACGCCGTACCGCTCGGCCAGCCGGCGACCGATCGCCAGCGCCCACGGCCCGTTGACCCGCGCGCCGAGCACCGAGTGCACGGCGAGCCGCCAGTCACCCAGCTCGTCGCGGAACCGTTCGACCACCACCGTCCGGTCGTCCGGCAGCGACCGGGTGGCCGCCTTCTGCTCGCGCAGGTAGTTCATCAGGTTGCCGGCGGCCCAGTCGTCGAGCCCGCCGGCCCGCAGCGCCGCCACCGCGTCGGTGTCGGACTGCCGCAGCAGAGCCCGGACCCGGGCGCCGATCGCCCGCCCCAGCTCGACCGGGCGGCCGAGCTGGTCGCCCTTCCAGAACGGCATCCGGGCCGCCTGCCCCGGTGCGGGGGAGACGAGCACCCGGTCGGGGGTGATCTCCTCGATCCGCCAGGACGACGAGCCGAGCAGGAACACGTCACCCACCCGGGACTCGTAGACCATCTCCTCGTCCAGCTCACCGACCCGTGCGGCCCGCTCGGCGCCGGCAAGGAACACGCCGAACAGGCCCCGGTCGGGGATGGTGCCGCCGCTGGTCACGGCGAGCCGCTGGGCGCCGGGCCGGCCGGTCAGGACGTCGGTGGCGCGGTCCCAGACCAGGCGCGGCCGCAGCTCGGCGAACGCGGTGGACGGGTAGCGCCCGGAGAGCATGTCGAGCACCGCGTGCAGCGCCGAGTCGGGCAGCTCCGCGAACGGCGCCGCCCGCCGGACCAGCACCGCGAGGTCGCCGAGCCGCCACGGCTCCAGCGCCACCATCGCCACGATCTGCTGGGCCAGCACGTCCAGCGGGTTGCGCGGGTAGTGCAGCTCCTCGATCGCCCCGGCGCCCATCCGCTCGGCCACCACAGTGCAGGAGAGCAGGTCGCCCCGGTGCTTGGGGAAGACGACGCCGCGCGAGACCGCGCCGACCTGGTGCCCGGCCCGGCCGACCCGTTGCAGCCCGGCCGCCACGCTCGGCGGCGCCTCGATCTGCACCACCAGGTCGACAGCGCCCATGTCGATGCCCAGCTCCAGGCTGGACGTGGCGACCACGGCGGGCAGCCGGCCGGACTTGAGCGCCTCCTCGATCTGCTTGCGCTCCTCCCGGGACACGCTGCCGTGGTGCGCCCGCGCGATCACCGCCGGCGCCCCGGCCGCCGCGCCGGACTGCGCCATCACCTCCGCCGGCTGCCGAGGCGCACGCACCGGCCCGGCGCCGTCGCCGGCCGGCGGGCCCTCGCCGGGCAGCAGATCGGATACGCGCACCGGCTCCCCGCCCCGGGCCACGCGGCTGCCCTCCGGGGCGGACGCCGCCTCGACCTCCTCGGCGGCCAGCTCGTTGAGGCGGGCGCAGAGGCGTTCGGCGCTGCGCCGGGAGTTGGTGAACACGATCGTGGACCGGTGCGCGCGGATCAGCGCGAACACGCGTTCCTCGACCGCCGGCCAGATCGAGGGGCGGCGGGGCGCGAGGCCGCCGAGATCGTCCTCGGGTGGCTCCTGCTCGTCGAGGCGCGTCATGTCCTCCACCGGAACCTGGACGCTGACCTCGATGGTCTTGTTCGACGGCGGCTGCACCACGTCGACCGGGCGTGCGCCGCCGAGGAAGCGGGCGCACACGTCGATCGGCCGGACGGTGGCGGACAGTCCGATCCGTTGCGCGGGCCGCTCCAGCAGCGCGTCGAGCCGTTCCAGGGACAGCGCCAGGTGCGCGCCGCGCTTGGTGCCGGCCACCGCGTGCACCTCGTCCACGATCACCGTGTCGACGCCGCGCAGTGAGTCGCGGGCGGCGGAGGTGAGCAGCAGGAACAGCGACTCGGGTGTGGTGATGAGGATGTCCGGCGGGGTGCGGGCGAAGGCGCGGCGCTCGTCGGCCGGGGTGTCGCCGGTCCGCATGCCGACGGTGACGTCCGGCGGGACCAGGCCGAGCCGGGAGGCGGCCTGGCGGATGCCGGTGAGCGGGGCGCGCAGGTTGCGTTCCACATCGACGGCGAGTGCCTTGAGCGGGCTGACGTAGAGCACCCGGCAGCGGCGCCGGGGATCGGCCGGCGGCGGCTCCTTGGCGAGCCGGTCGAGCGACCAGAGGAACGCCGCGAGCGTCTTGCCGGAGCCGGTCGGCGCGACGACGAGCGCGTTGCGGGCGGCGGCCACCGAGCGCCAGGCGCCCTCCTGGGCCGGGGTGGGCGCGGCGAAGGCCGCGGTGAACCACTCCCGGGTCGCCGCGCCGAACTCCGCCAGCACCCCGCCTGACCCGCCCGACCTGCCTGACCCGCCTGACCTGCCCGACCCGCCTGACGGGGTCACCTCGTCCGCCACGCTCCCATCCTGCCGCGCGGGTGTGACATCCGGCCCGCCGCCGGACCGTTCCGTCCCGCCCGCAGCAGCCCAAGAATGGAATGGGCGATTATTCCGTTAAGTCTTACTTAACTGCTTGCTTGTGGGCTGCAACATAAAGTAACTTCACTCGCGATGCGGCGTGGGGTGGAGGCGTGGATGACCGTCGAGGAACGAGGCCTGGGCTCCGGAACCGACGTGCTCATCCGCAAGGTCGACAGTCGACTGGCCGCGCTCCGCGCCGCGCTGCACGGTCCCGATCTGGAGCTGGCCGAGGAGCTGGCCGCGCGGCTGCGCGAGATGATCCTCGCGACCGCCCGGTCGAGTGCCGCCGACCGCGCCCGGGTCCGGGCCGCTGTGCACTACTTCGTCCAGCGCCGGGAGAGCCGGGACGCCCGGCTGCCGCTGCGCTCCCTGGTTGCCGCCCAGCGCGCGGTAGACCGCGCCGCCCGCCAGCTGGCCACCCCCAACCCCACCCCCTGACCCCACCCCTCCCACCGCCCCTCCTCACCCCCACCACTCCGGTGATCAAGGAGTTTGCGGTGGGTTCCGGCGCGGTTCCGGACACGAACTCCTTGATCACCAGGCGACGGGGCGGGCGCACGTCGGGTGGGCCGGTGAGGTAAGGGTGGGTTTTGGGGAAAACCGCCCGGTTCGGTGCCTCTGTGGCGTGTGATCGGTTGTGACACCAGCGTGTTCGCGCGCTGTCACCTCGACCGGGAGTACGCGTGCTCGTCCTGCTGATCGTGCACCTGGTGGCGGCGCTGCTCGCCCCGCTGCTGGTCCGCCGGTGGGGTCCGCGCGCCTGCCTGATGCTGGCGCTCGCCCCGGCCGCCACAGCGGTCTGGGCGGCGGCGCACACAGGGGCGGTACGCGACGGCGGCGCGGTGGTCGAGACGTACCCCTGGATCTCGCAGCTCCAGCTCGACGTGGCGCTGCGCGTCACGACGCTGTCCTGGCTGATGCTGCTGCTCGTCGGCGGCGTCGGAGCGCTGGTGCTGGTCTACTCCGCCCGCTACTTCCCGCCCGGGTCCACCGGGCTGGCCCGCTTCGCCGCCGTCATGGTCGCCTTCGCCGGGGCGATGCTCGGTCTCGTCGTCTCCGACGACCTGCTGCTGCTCTACGTGTTCTGGGAACTGACCACCGTCTTCTCGTACCTGCTCATCGGGCACAGCACCGAGCGCCGGTCCAGCCGGTGGGCCGCCGCGCAGGCGCTGACAGTGACGACGCTGGGCGGGCTGGCAATGCTCGTCGGGTTCCTGCTGCTCGGCCACCACGCCGGGGGCTACCGGTGGTCGGCGGTGGCGGCAGCGCCGCTGCCCGGCGGCGGGTACCTGGTCGTCGCCGTGCTGCTGATCCTCGCCGGGGCGCTGGCGAAGTCCGCGGTGTTCCCGTTCAACGCCTGGCTGCCGGTGGCGATGGCCGCCCCGACTCCGGTGAGCGCGTATCTGCACGCGGCGGCGATGGTGAAGGCCGGCATCTTCCTCATCGGACTGCTCGGCCCGGTGCTCGCCCCGGTCGACGGGTGGCGGCCGGTCACCGTGGCTGCCGGACTGGTCACGCTCGTCATCGGCGGCTGGGCGGCGCTGCGGCAGACCGACCTGAAGCTGCTGCTTGCGTACGGGACGGTCAGCCAGCTCGGCCTGCTCACAGTGGTGTTCGGCGCGGGCACCCCGAAGGCGGCGCTGGCCGGGGTGGCGATGCTGGCGGCACACGCCCTGTTCAAGGCGGCACTGTTCCTGGTCGTCGGCATCCTCGACCACGAGGCCGGCACCCGTGACCTGCGGGAGCTGTCCGGGGTCAGGCGGACCGCGCCGGTGCTGGCCGTCGTCGCCACGCTGGCCGCCGCCTCGATGGCCGGGGTGCCGCCGCTGCTCGGGTTCGTCGGGAAGGAGGCGGCGCTCGCCGCGTTCACCGGTGATCCGCTGGTGCTGACCGTGCTGGTGGTGGGCAGCGCGCTCACCGTCGCGTACAGCATCCGGTTCCTCTGGGGCGCGTTCGGCACCCGGCCCGGCACGCCGGACACCGAGCTGGCCCGCCCACCCGCCGCGATGCTCGTACCCCCGGCGCTGCTCGCCGTGGCCGGGCTCGCCGCCGGTCCGGCGGCCGGGTGGCTGAGCGGCCTGTTCGAGCCGTACGCCGAGCTGTTCGGGCCGGTCGAGGAGCACCTGGCGCTCTGGCACGGACCCACGGCGGCGCTCGGCCTGTCCGCCCTCGTGCTCGCCGGCGGTGTGGTGCTGCACCTGGTCCGCGGCCCGCTGGCGCCCGCGCTGGCCCGGCTGCGCTCGCCGGTGGGCGGCAACCAGGGGTACGAGTGGGTGACGCACGCCTTCGACCGGCTCGCCATCGAGGTGACCGGCGCCACCCAGCGCGGCTCGCTGCCGCAGTACCTCGGCACGGTGCTGCTCGTGCTGGTGTTCGTGCCGGGCGGGGCGATGATCGCCACCACGCCGTGGCGGGTCGACCTGGCGCCCTGGGACAACCCGGCCCAGCTCGTGGTCTGCGTGGTGATCGCGGTCGCCGCGCTGCTCGCTGTCGGCGCGCGCCGCCGGCTCACCGCGATGCTGCTCGTCGGCGTGACCGGCTACGGCACCGCGATGATGTTCGTCCTCTACGGCGCGCCGGACGTGGCACTGACCCAGTTCCTCGTGGAGACCGCGACGATCGCCGTGTTCGTGCTGGTGCTGCGGCGGCTGCCGGAGCGCTTCTCGGCCCGTCCGCTGCGCCGCAGCCGCTGGGTCCGCCGCGGCATCGGGATCGCCGCCGGTGTGGTGATGGCCGGTCTGGCGCTGGCCGCGGCCGGAGCGCGGCGGGCGCCGTCGATCTCCGCCGACTTCCCGGACCTGGCCTTGATCGAGGGGTACGGCCGCAACGTCGTGAACGTGACGCTCGTCGACATCCGGGCCTGGGACACGATGGGGGAGATCTCGGTGCTCGTGGTCACCGCGACCGGCGTGGCCAGCCTGATCTACGAGCGGTCCCGCACCGGGCCGCGTCCCCGCCGTCCCCCACCGGCCGCGTTGCGCGCCGGGGACCGGCGCACGGTGTGGCTGCGCGGCGGGCAGACGCTGCCGGAACGGCGGCGCTCGATCGTGTTCGAGGTGGTCACCCGGCTGATCTTCCACACCGTACTGATCTTCTCGCTGTTCCTGCTCTTCTCCGGGCACAACGCCCCCGGCGGCGGCTTCTCCGGCGGGCTCGTCGCCGGCCTCGCGCTGGCCCTGCGCTACCTGGCCGGCGGCCGGTACGAGCTGGCCGAGGCGGCGCCGGTCGGGGCCGGCACGGTGCTCGGCGCGGGCCTGGGCATCTCGGTCGGCAGCGGCGTGCTCGGCCTGGCGCTCACCGGCGAGGTGCTCCAGAGCGTGAAGGTCAACCTGTGGCTGCCGGTGGTCGGTGACTTCTACCTGGTCACGTCGCTGTTCTTCGACATCGGCGTGTACCTGGTGGTGGTCGGGCTGGTGCTGGACATCCTGCGGAGCCTGGGCGCCGAGGTGGACCGGCACGTGGAGGCCGCGGGCGAGGCGGGGCGCGGGTTGGTCGTCCAGCGCGAGGGCCCCTCATGAGCGCGAGGAGTGAGCCGGGTTTGCGAGCCCCGCAGTCGCGAACAGAGGTGGTTCCGTGAGCGCGAGGAGTGAGCCGGGTTTGCGAGCCCCGCAGTCGCGAACAGAGGTGGCGCAGTGACGCGCGGGGCGGCCGGGCCGACGCTGGTGCTGGTGCTGGCGGTCGGGGTGCTCGTCGCCGCCGGTGTCACGCTGCTGCTGGAACGCAGCCTGACCCGGATCCTGCTCGGCATCATCCTGCTCGGCAACGGCGTGAACCTGCTCATCCTGCTCGGCGGGCGGTCCGGCGCCGCCCCGCTCGTCGGTTCCACCTCGCAGGGCGAGATGAGCGACGCGCTGCCGCAGGCCATGGTGCTCACCGCCGTGGTGATCACGTTCGGGCTGACCGCGTTCCTGCTGGCTGTCGCCTACCGGAGCTGGTACACCAGCGGCGACGACGAGGTGCAGGACGACCTGGAGGACCGGCAGATCGTCCGGCTCGCCGAGAGCAACGAGGTGTCCACGGCCGACCTCGGCGGCGAGGGCCCGGACGAGGACCCGGAACAGGTCGACCCGGAGCCGGCGCGCCGCCGGCTGCACCGGGACGGTGAGAAACCATGAGCGCCCTCGTCCCGCTGCCGGTGGTGGTGCCGCTGCTCGGCGCGGCGCTCACCCTCCTGCTGTCCGGCCGGCCCCGCCTGCAGCGGTCGATAAGCGTGCTCTGCCTGTCCAGCGTCCTGGTGGTGGCGGCGGTGCTGCTGGTGCAGGCGTACCGGTTCGGGCCGGTGGTGGTGCAGGTGGGCGGCTGGCCGGCGCCGGTGGGCATCGTGCTGGTGGCGGACCAGCTGGCGGCGCTGATGGTGCTCGTCTCCTCGGCGGTGACGCTGTGCGTGCTGCTCTACTCGATCGGCCAGGGCCGGGGGGAGACCGGGGAGACCGCGCCGGTGAGCATCTTCCACCCCACGTATCTGGTGCTGACCGCGGGCGTGACGAACGCCTTCCTGGCCGGGGACCTGTTCAACCTGTTCGTCGGCTTCGAGATCCTGCTGGCCGCGAGCTTCGTGCTGATCACGCTGGGCGGCACCGAGGTGCGGTTGCGGACCGGGTCGACGTACGTGGTGGTCAGCATCCTGTCGTCGCTGCTGTTCCTGTCCGCCGTGGGGCTGGTGTACGCGGCCACCGGCACGCTGAACATGGCGCAGCTCGCCGGCCGGCTGGACGCGCTGCCGTCCGGCGTACGCCTGACCCTGCAACTGACGCTGCTGCTCGCGTTCGGGATCAAGGCGGCCGTGTTCCCGCTGTCGGCGTGGCTGCCGGACAGCTACCCGACCGCGCCCGCCCCGGTCACGGCGGTCTTCGCCGGCCTGCTCACCAAGGTCGGCGTGTACGCGATCATCCGCACCGAGACGCTGCTGTTCCCCGGCGGCCAGGTCGCCACGCTGCTGATGGTGGTGGCCGGGCTGACCATGGTGGTCGGCATCCTCGGCGCGGTGGCCCAGTCGGACCTGAAGCGGCTGCTGTCCTTCACGCTCGTCAGCCACATCGGCTACATGATCTTCGGGGTGGCGCTGAGCAGCGTCGCCGGCCTGTCCGGGGCGATCTTCTACGTGGTGCACCACATCACCATCCAGACCACGCTGTTCCTGGTCGCCGGCCTGGTCGAGGAACGCGCCGGCAGCACCGACCTGCGCCGGATCGGCGGCCTGGCGCGGATCGCCCCGATGCTCGGCGTGCTCTTCTTCGTCCCCGCGATGAACCTCGCCGGCATCCCGCCGTTCTCCGGCTTCCTCGGCAAGCTCGGCCTGCTCCAGGCCGGCGTGGCCGCAGGCGGGACGCTGCCCGCCGTGCTGGTCGCGGCCGGCACGCTGACCAGCCTGCTCACGCTCTACGCGGCCTCCCGGGTGTGGAACATCGCGTTCTGGCGGGCGCCCCGGCTGGCCACCACCACCCCGCCGGCCCGGCTGCCCGGAATGATGGTCGGGGCCACCACCGCCCTGGTGGCGCTGGGCGTGCTGTTCACGCTGGCGGCCGGGCCGCTGTTCCAGGTCACTGCGGACGCGGCCACCGACCTGCGCGAGCGCACCCCGTACGTGCGGGCGGTCCTGCCCCGGGACGTGCCGTGACCGACGACCTGCCCCCGGGCGGGGGCGCGACCGGTGATCCCGCCGGCGTGCCCCGTGCGGCGCCCGCCCCGGACGCGCCGGTGCCGACCGTCGGGCGGGGCGGGCGGCGGCGGGACCAGGCGGTCGCGCTCGGCTGGCTGGTCGTCGCCTGGATGCTGCTGTGGGGCGACGTGTCCTGGGGCAACCTGGTCGCCGGCCTGGTGATCGGTGTGGCGGTGCTGCTGTTCTTCCCGCTGCCGCCGGTCACGTTCGGTGGCCGGGTACGCCCCCGCGCGCTGCTGGTGTTCGCGGCGACGTTCGTCGCGGAGCTGGTCAGCGCCAGCGTGCACGTGGCAGCCGTGGCGCTGCGCTTCGGCTACCGCCCGCGCGGCGCGATCATCGCGGTGCCGCTGCGCGTACGTACCGATCTCAACCTGGCGCTCACCGCCGAGGTGATCTCGCTGGTGCCGGGCACGCTGATCCTCGACGTCGACCGGGCCGCAGGCGTGCTCTACGTGCACGTGCTCGACGTACGCGGACCCGACGACCTGGCCGAGAGCCGCCAGCGCGTGCTCGCCGTCGAACGGCGCATCGTCCGCGCCATCGGATCTCCCGACGAGGTACGCCGGCTCGACCTCGAACCCGCCGAACGGAGGAACCATCAGTGACAGTCCTGCTCGCCGTCGCGTTGACCGTGCTGCTCTCGGCCACCGCGCTGCTCGCCCTGGCCCGGATCTACCGGGGCCCGTCCCTGCTCGACCGGGTCGTCGGCGCCGACCTGCTGCTGTCGGCGATGCTCGCCGCGGTGGGGGCGGAGGCCGCCGTGAACCGGCACGCCACCACGCTGCCCGTGCTGGTGGTGCTCTCGCTGCTCGGCTTCATCGGGTCGGTGTCGCTGGTGCGCTTCGCGGTCCGGGCTGAAGCGTGAGCGCGAGGAGTGAGCCGGTTCTGCGAGCCCCGCAGTCGCGAACGGAAGGAGGCTCGGCATGAGCGCCGTCGCGGACTGGGTCGGTGGGGTGCTGCTGCTGGTCGGGGCGGTGCTGGCCCTGGTCGCCGGCATCGGGCTGGTGCGCTTCCCGGACGTGCTGGACCGGATGCACGCGGCCACCAAGCCGCAGGTGCTGGGCGTCCTGCTGCTGCTGGCCGGGCTGGCGCTGCGTCTGCGTACCCCCTCGGATCTGGGCATGCTCGTCCTGGTGGCGATCTTCCAGCTCTCCACCGCGCCGGTGGCCGCGCAGATGATCGGCCGGGCCGCGTACCGTTCCGGGCGGGTCGACCGGACGCTGCTGGACGCCGACGAGCTGGCCGGACGCTGAACCGGACGTGCGGGAGGCTTCCCGGCACCCTCAGCGAACGTCCAGCGGGTACCGATAAAATGGGCCGCATGATCGACTCTCCTGCCCCGGAGGGCAGCAGTAGCCGGCCGGGTAATACCCGGCGAATTCCCTCCCCGACGACCCCGGGAGCACTGAACCTCCCGTGTTGATCCTCGTCGGTCTCCTTCTCATCACCGTCCTCACCGCCGCCACCGGTTACTTCGTGGCCCAGGAGTTCGGTTACGTCGCCGTGGACCGGGGCAAGCTCAAGCAGCTCGCCGACGGTGGCGACCGTGCCGCGGCCCGGGCCCTGGAGGTGACCGGGCGGCTCTCCTTCATGCTGTCCGGCGCGCAGCTCGGCATCACAGTGACCGCCCTGCTCGTTGGTTACGTCGCCGAGCCGTACCTGGGTGCCGGGCTGGCCGACCTGCTCGGCGTGGCCGGGCTGTCCAGCTCGGTGTCGCTGCCGCTGTCGGTGGCCCTCGCCCTGATCATCGCCACAGTGGTGCAGATGGTCCTCGGCGAGCTGGCCCCGAAGAACCTGGCCATCGCGCGGGCCGAACCGCTCGCCCGGGCGCTGTCCCGGTCCACCCTGATCTACCTGAAGATCGCCGGTCCGCTGATCACGCTGTTCGACCGGGCCGCCGTACGGCTGCTCCGCAGCATCGGCATCGAGCCGATCGAGGAGCTGCCCAGCGGCGCCACCCCGCAGGACCTGGAACAGATCATCGCCGAGTCCCGGGAGGAGGGACACCTCGACGCCGAGATGTCCGACCTGCTGGACCGGGGTCTGGACTTCCGGGAGCTGACCGCCGGGGAGGCGATGGTGCCGCGCGTCGACGTGCACACCATCCGGGCCGACGAGCCGGTCAGCCGGATCGTCGAGCTGCTCGACACCGGCCACTCCCGGTTCCCGGTGAGCGGCGCCGAGGGCGTCGACGACCTGGTCGGCGTGGTCGGTATCGCTGACGTGCTCGGGGTGCCCCCGGCGCAGCGCGCGACCACCCGGGTCGACGCGGTGGCCGTACCCCCGTTGCTGGTGCCCGAGACGCTGCCGCTGCCGACGGTGCTGGACCGCCTGCGGTCCGGGCACCGGCAGCTCGCCTGCGTGGTCGACGAGTACGGCGGCTTCGCCGGCGTGATCACGCTGGAGGACCTGGCCGAGGAACTGGTCGGGCCGATCCGCGACGAGGACGACCCGCCGGACCGGGCCGCGGCCCGGCAGGAGGACGGCTCCTGGGTGGTCCCGGCGCGCTGGCGCATCGACGAGGTCGCCGACAGCACCGGCATCGAACTGCCCGAGGCGCCCGAGTACGACACGCTCTCCGGTCTGGTGATGCGGGAGCTGGGCCGGGTGCCCGAGGTCGGTGACCGGCTGGAGATCCCGGTCGCCACTGACGGCGACGAGCCGGCCGGCGGCCCGCGGGTGCTCGTCGAGGTGCTGGCGGTGGACCGGCACGTGGCCGACTCGGTGCGGCTGCGGCCCGCCGCCGCCGTGTCCGGGGAGGGTTCCGCATGAGCCCCGGATTCGCGTTGTTCTCCTCCGTGGTGCTGCTGGCGCTCAACGGCTTCTTCGTGGCCGCCGAGTTCGCGCTCGTCGCGTCCAAGCGGTACCGGCTGGAGCAGGCGGCGGCCGGTGGCGGCCGGGCGGCCCGCGCGGCGCTGGACGGCGTCCGCGAGCTGAGTCTGATGCTGGCCGGCGCGCAGCTCGGCATCACGCTGTGCACGCTGGGTCTGGGCGCGCTGGCCGAACCGGCCATCGAGCACCTGCTCAGCCCGCTGCTGCACGCGGTCGGCCTGCCCGAGGCGGTCAGCCACGTGGTGGCGCTGGTGTTCGCGCTGTCGCTCGTGACGTTCCTGCACCTGGTGGTCGGCGAGATGGCCCCGAAGTCGTGGGCGATCACCGACGCGGAGCGTTCCGCAATGCTGCTGGCGTTGCCGTTCCGGGCGTTCGCCCGGATCGCCCGGCCGGTGCTGTCCCTGCTCAACGGGCTCGCGAACGCGATGCTGCGCCTGTTCGGGGTGCAGCAGCAGGACCAGCTCGCCCAGGTGCACGGCCCGGACGAGCTGCGCATCCTGCTGGAGCAGTCCCGGGAACACGGGCTGCTCGGCGCCGAGCAGCACCAGCTGCTGACCAGCATGCTGGAACTTCAGGGCACCACAGTCGCCCAGGTCATGGAGCCGTTCGACCAGATCGTCACGGTTGGCCGGAGCGAGACCGCCGAGCGGATCGAGCACGTCTCCCGCGACAGCGGCCGGTCCCGGCTCGCCGTGGTCGACACCGGTGGTGAGGTGTGCGGCCTGGTGCACGTACGCGAGGCGGTGCGCGCCGTCACCACCGGCCGCCCGGCGACCGCGGAGGAGCTGATGACCAGCGCCTTCACGCTGCCGGCCGAGGCGTCGGTGACCGAGGCGGTGGCCGCCATGCGGGCGCGGCAGGCGCAGCTCGCGCTGGTGAGCAACGGTGGCGGGCCGACCCGGCCGATCGGGTTCGTCGCGCTGGAGGACCTCCTGGAGGAGGTCATCGGCGAGTTCGACGACGAGACCGACCCGGTGCCGCGAGGCCGCCGGATGCGCTGACCGTCGTGATCCGTACCGGCCCGGCGAGGTGGGACAACCACTTCGCCGGGCCGGCGTCTTTCCGCTTCCCGGCGTCGGCTTCGCCGGCCCGCGTCCGTTGCCGGCGGCCGGCGTCCGTTCCGGCCGGGCATGGCCGGGCGGGCAGCGGGAAAGCCCGGGCATGCGGTTGACCGGCGTGTCGCGGGACTCCGCCTGGACCGGGCTCTCGGTGAGCACCACGCTGCCCAACCCGAGCACCCGGCCGGGCCTGCGCCTGCCGGGCCGGGTGACGCTCGCCGCCGGCGGTTCGGACGTGCCGGTCCGGCACATCCGGCTCGGCCTGGTCACCCAGGTCGAACCGGAGGACCCGGAGGCGCCGCGCCGCCTGGTGCAGTTCCAGACGTGGACGATCGCGGGCCGGTTCGTGGTGCCGGCCGGACGGCGGCGGGCCGTCGAGTTCGCCGTGCCGCTGCCGTGGGAGTCGCCGGTGACCACGTACGGCGGGGTGCCGCTGCTGAGCCTGCGTACCGGGCTGCGTACCGAGGTGTCGGTGGACCCTGAGGTGGACCAGGGCGCGATGGTCCCGGTGCTGATCCACCCGCTGCCCTCCCAGGAGCACGTGCTCGCCGCGCTGGACATGCTCGGCTTCGCGATCCGCCAGGCCGGGCTGCGCGAGGGACGGCTGCCGGGGGTGGAGCAGACGCTGCCGTTCCAGCAGTGGTACGGCTTCTGGGCCGCCCCACTCTACGCCGGCCCGATGACCGAACTCGAAATGATCATGCTGACCGACTCGGCCGGCATGGAGGTGCTGCTCTGGCTGGACCGGCGGCTCTCCCTGGCCGGGATCACCCACCAGAGCATCAGCCGGTTCCGGGTCTGGCACGCCGGTGCCGATGAGCGTGACTGGGTGGCCACTGTGGACGGCTGGCTGCGGCACGCCATCGACAGGCACGCGGCCGCCGCCGCGCACGCCGACTGGTCGGCCACGATCCGCGAGTCGGCGCACGTCAGCCGCCCGCCGGACCGTCCGGTCGCGCCGGGTTACGGCCTCGGGGGTACGGCCGGCGGCGCCGGCATCGGCGGTGGTGGCGGAGGCGGCGACGGCACGTGAGCGCGTCAGCGTGCACGTGCGTGTGCGCGTGTGTGCGCGTGCGTGTGCGTGCGTGTGCGTTGTTAAGAAGGGGCCCTTCCTCTACCGGAGGCGTTAAGAAGGGGCCCTTCCTTACACCTCAGCCGGCGGCGAGCTTGAGGCTGAAGCCGAGGAACAGCACCGCGACGGCAGTCGTGCCGCTCGCGGCGAGCCGCCGGCGCTGCCGGAACTGGGCCGCCAGATATGTGCCGGTGAAGATCAGCACGGTCAGGTAGAGCGCGCTCGCGACCTGTGCGATCAGCCCGAGAAGCAGGAACGACAGCGCCGGCCACGCGTACCCGGGGTCGACGAACTGGATGAAGAACGAGACGAAGAACAGGATCGCCTTCGGGTTGAGCAGACTGATCACCAGCGCCCGGCGGAACGGCTCCCGCTGCTCCGCCGGCTCCACCTCGTCGATCAGGCGCGGCGTGGCCGGGTCGTTGCGGTCGCGCCAGCGCCGCCACGCGCCGCGCAGCATGGCCAGCCCCAGATATCCGAGGTACGCCGCGCCGGCGTACTTGATCACCAGGTAGAGCGGCGGATACGCCTGGAGCAGCGAGGCCACCCCGGCGGCGGAGAGCACCATCAGCACCGCGTCGCCGACGAACACCCCGGCGGCGGCCCGGTAACCGGTGGCGACGCCCCGGCGGGCGGCGGTGGCCAGCACGAAGAGCGAGTTCGGGCCGGGCAGCAGCACGATCGCCACGGTGCCCAGCACGTACGTCCAGATGTCGGTGATCCCCAGCACGCCGGACATCATGACGCCGCGGGTGCCGTCGGGCGAAGCCTTTCCCGCAGGCTGACCTGTGCCGTCGGCCACTCCTGCGCGAGCATCGAGTACTGGACGGTGTCTCGCCAGGAGCCGTCGGCGCGCTGCTTGTGCCGGCGCAGCACGCCCTCCCGGCTCGCGCCGAGCCGTTCGATGGCCCGCTGCGAGCGTTCGTTGCGGATGTCGGTGTGCCAGACCACCCGGACCGCGTCCAGGTCGTCGAAGGCCCGGCCCAGCAGCAGGAGCTTCGCCTCAGTGTTGACGCCGGTACGCCACCAGGGGCGGCCCAGCCAGGTGTAACCGATCGCCACCGACCGGCGGACCGGGTCGATCTCGTAGTAGGAGGTCGTGCCGATCACCGCACCGGTGACGGCGCAGCGCTGGGTCCAGCACACCTGCTCGCCGCGTTCCTGCGCGTCCAGGTAGGCGGCGACCACCTGGCGCATCCCGGCGGCGTCGGCGGGCTGCGTGCCGCCCAGGTGCCGCCACACCTCCGGGTCGGCGGTGGCGGCGTACAGCTCGTCGGCGTGGGCGAGGTCGAGCGGCTCCAGCACGACGTGCTCGCCGCGCAGCACCGCCGGCTCGTGCCACGGCGAGCGGGCCGCACGCAGGTACGCCGGCACCGGCGCGACCACCCCGGGCGCGGGTTCGGGGCGGCCCGGCGTGAGCCGCAGCGGAACCACACCGGCCCAGTACGGCAGCGCCTCGTCGGCCGGCTCGTCGTTGACGCCGCCGGTGCGCATCCGTACCGACACCTCGCGCAGCGGCAGCGCCAGCACGGCGGTCTCGGCCAGTTCGCGCCGGTTCGGCGGGCGGCTGTCGGCGGACCGGCCGGCGGCGACCTTCTCCACCAGCGCGGTCATCACCGCGGCCTTCTCGCGGGCGTCGTCGACCAGTCGGGCGGTGCCGTGCGCCACCACCGACCGGTAGTTGGCGCTGTGGTGGAACTGGGAGCGGGCGTAGATCAGCCCGTCGAGGTGGGTGACGGCGACGCAGACCCTCAGCCCGGCCTCGCCCCGGGCGGCGAGCAGCGGCCGGCTGCCGGTGGACCCGTGCAGGTAGAGCGTGTCTCCGATGCGCACGTGCAGGGTCGGCAGGATGCGCGGCTCGCCGTCCACGGTGAACGACAGTGCGCAGTGGTACGCCTCGTCGAGCAGCGCGTGCGCGGTGGCCCGGTCGTAGTGCATCCGGTCGCGGGTGCGGGTGGCGGTGGTGCGTTCGGTCGGGGCGTACACGTGACATCCCACCTTTGTTCTAGTACAATCTCCGAACTGTGGCAGCACATTATCAGATCGCCGGTTCCACCTCCGCCGCGATTTCGGCAAGCGTCGAATCCGGCATCCGCACCGGCGGTCTCGCCCCCGGCGACGCCCTGCCCGCCGTCCGCGCGCTCGCCGCCGAGCTGGACGTCAGCCCGGCCACAGTCGCGAAGGCGTACCAGGAACTGCGGCAACGTGGCCTGGTCGCGACCGCCGGCCGGCACGGCACCCGGGTCCGCCCCCGCCCGCCGGTCGCCGGTCGCCGCGCCGCGCTTTTGCCCCCGCCGCTGCCCGGCGGCCGTGACCTCTCCACCGGCCAGCCCGACCCCCGGCTGCTGCCCCCGCTCGGCCCGCACCTGGCAGCGCTCGCCGCCGAGATCGGACCCCCCGGCGGGTACGCGACCGACGCCGTGCTGCCCGACCTGGCCGCGCTGGCCCGGGAGCGGCTCGCCGCGGACGGGGTGCCCGCCGGTGAGCTCACAGTCACCGGCGGCGCGCTCGACGGCATCGAACGGCTCCTCGCCGCCCACCTGCGCCCCGGCGACGCGGTGGCGGTGGAGGACCCGGGCTGGGCCAACCTGCTCGACCTGATCGCCGCGCTCGGGCTGCGTACCGTCGGGGTGCCGGTGGACGACGAGGGCCCCACAGTCGGCGGCGTCCGGGCGGCGCTCACCGCCGGCGTCCGGGCGCTCGTGGTGACCAGCCGGGCGCAGAACCCGACCGGCGCCGCCGTCTCCGCCGACCGGGCCGACGCGCTGCGGACGCTGCTCGCCGGACGGGCCGACCTGCTGCTGATCGAGGACGACCACGCCGCCGAGCTGGCCCGCGTACCCCTGCATCCGCTCGCCGGGGCGACCCCGGCGTGGGCCTTCGTCCGGTCGGTGAGCAAGCCCTACGGGCCCGACCTGCGGCTCGCGGTGCTGACCGGCGACGAGGCCACAGTGGCCCGGGTGGCCGGGCGGGCGCGGGTCGGCGCCGGCTGGGTCTCCACTGTGCTGCAACGGCTGGTCGTGTCGCTCTGGCGCGACCCGGCCACCGCCGGGCTGGTACGGCGCGCGGCGGACAGCTACGACAGGCGGCGCGACGGGCTGGTTGCCGCGCTCGCCGCGCGCGGGGTGACAGCGCACGGGCGTACCGGGATCAACGTCTGGGTGCCGGTGCCCGACGAGACGGTGGCGATCACGACGCTGCGCGACGCCGGGTGGTCGCTCGCACCCGGCGGCCTGTACCGGATCGCCGCCGCCCCCGCCGTGCGCGTCTCGGTGAGCGCGCTGGACGAGGCGGACGTCCCCGCGCTCGCCGACGCCCTCGCCGCGGGAAGGAAGGGCCCCCTCTTAACGCATTCGGTATAGGAAGGGCCCCTTCTTAACACCTCCGGACAGCGCGGCGGGCCGCTCGCGTGCGCGCCGCCCGACGGGGTAGAACGATCGGCATGGCCGAGACCGAGAGCGCACCCGGCGCACAGGACTTCATCCCGCCGTCGGCGGACACCATCGACGAGCTGCGCGCCGCGGCGGGGGATTGCCGGGGCTGCGAGCTGTACCGGGACGCCACCCAGACCGTGTTCGGCCGCGGCGACGAGCACGCGCGCGTGGTCTTCGTCGGCGAGCAGCCGGGCGACATCGAGGATCAGAAAGGGCTGCCGTTCGTCGGGCCGGCCGGGCGGCTGTTGCGCAAGGCCGTCGACGACGCGGCGCTCGACCCCGCCCAGATCTACCTGACCAACGCCGTCAAGCACTTCCGGTTCGAGCTGCGCGGCCGGCGGCGCATCCACCAGACCCCGGACCGGGTGCACGTCACCGCCTGCCGGCCCTGGCTGGTCGCCGAGTTCGCCCGGCTGCGCCCGGAGATCGTGGTGGTGCTCGGCGCCACCGCCGCCAAGGCGCTGCTCGGACCGTCGTTCCGGGTGACCAAGCAGCGTGGTGAGCTGCTGCCCTGGCCCGCCGCCGCCCAGCACCCGGAGGACTTCGAGCGCGTGCCGGTCGACCGGACGGGCACTGTGGCCGACGCCCCGGCGGCCCGGCTGCTCGCCACCATCCACCCGTCCGCGGTGCTGCGCGCCGACAACCAGGACGTGGCCTACGAGGGCCTGGTCGCCGACCTGAAGGTGGCCGCGAAGGCGCTCAAGAAGTGATCTTGCCGAACACATCCTTGGCGACGATCCGCCCGTCCCGGACCCGGTAGACGTCCAGCCCGCGAAGCACGGTGCCGTCCTCGGCCGGCGGCCAGGCCCACTCGCAGACCGCCCGGTCACCGGTGGCCCAGACCGCGCCGAGCGCCGGACCGTCGCCCGGCCCGAGCTGCCCGGCGAAGACCTCGGCCACCGCCGCCCGCCCCCGTACCGTGCCGGCCGGCCCGTCCCAGGCGTTCGGGCAGTAGGCGACGTCTTCGGCCAGGCAGGCCGACACCGCGGCCAGGTCGCCCCGCAGCCAGGCCGCGTTGAACTCCTCGATCAGCGCGCTAGCGTCCACATCGGGCACGCTAGCGCCGGACCGCGCCCGCCGCTGCCCCGGTTCCTCAGGAGCGCTGCTGCCAGGTGCAGAGGCAGACCCGGTTGCCGTCCGGGTCGGCGAGCACCCAGAAGCTCGGCGCCTCCGCGTCGCTGACCAACGCGCCGCCCGCTGCCAGCGCGGCGGCGATGCGCGCGTCCACCTCGGCCGGGTCGACCCACACGTCCGGGTGCCACCGCTGCCGCGGCTCGTCCCGGCCGGAGCGCTGGAACCAGACGGTCGGCAGCACGCCGTCCGGGTCGCGTACCTCGTCGTCGTCCGGTCCGCGGCCGTCCGGCGACTGCCAGGCCAGGACCGCCCGCCAGAACGGCAGCACCGCGGCGTGCTCCGGGGTGTCCAGCGCGAGTTCCAGGCGGGCCAGCCCGGCGGCCGACAGGGTCAGCCCGGAATCCGCGGCCAGCCCCGAGATGAACCGGGCCAGCCGCAGGTCACGCTGCGTCACCCCACCCGCGTCGTGCGACCAGAGCCGCACGTCCACGTGGGTGTAGCGCAGGTCCAGATCCGGATGATGGTCGACCCGCTCGGCCTCCGCGCCGACCGCGGCCACCAGCGCCAGTCCGGCCGCGAAATCGGGGGTACGGATGCGCGTCTGCAACGCCCCCAGCAGGTACGTCCACCCGTCCAGCCCGGCCTCGGCCACCTGCTTCCCCGTGAGTGTGCTCATCCGGTCATCCTGGTCCACCGCGCGGCGGCGGGCCACCCCGTCCGGTTCGCCCCTGTCCGGCGCGGGTGAGCGGTGCCAGACTTGCCGGCATGGAGCAGCATCTCTACGAGCCCGTCCACGACGAGTTCCGTGACCTGTGCCGCCGGTTCCTGACCCGGGAGGCGGTGCCGCACCACGAGCGCTGGGAGGCCGACGGGATCGTCGACCGGGAGGTCTGGCGGGCCGCCGGCGCGGCGGGGCTGCTCGGCCCGGACGTGGACCCCGAGTACGGCGGCGGCGGGCAGCGCGACTTCCGGTTCAACGCGGTGCTCGACGAGGAGATCGTCGCGGCCGGGTGCACCGGTCTGGGGTTCGGGCTGCACAACGACGTGGTCGCGCCGTACCTGACCGAGCTGACCACCGGCGACCAGCGCAAGCGGTGGTTGCCGGGCTTCTGCTCCGGCGACCTGGTCACCGCCATCGCGATGAGCGAGCCGGGCGCGGGCAGCGACCTGGCCGGCATCCGCACCAGCGCGGTCCGCGACGGCGACAGCCTGGTCCTCAACGGGCAGAAGACGTTCATCACCAACGGTGAGATGGCCGACCTCGTGGTCGTGGTGGCCAAGACCGCGCCGGACCAGGGCGCGCACGGGGTGAGCCTGGTCGTGGTGGAGAGCGGCACGCCGGGCTTCAGCCGGGGCCGCCGCCTGGCGAAGGTGGGCCTGAAGGCCAACGACACAGCCGAGCTGTTCTTCGACGACTGCCGGGTGCCGGCGGAGAACCTGATCGGCACCGAGAACCATGGCTTCTACCACCTGATGGCCAACCTTCCCCGGGAACGGCTGAGCATCGCCGTCGCCGCGGTGGCGGCCTGCGAGAAGCTGCTCGCGCTGACGATCGAGTACGCCCGCTCCCGGGAGGCGTTCGGCCGGCCGATCGGCCGGTTCCAGCACAACCGGTTCCTGCTGGCCGAGCTGGACACCGAGGTCACCATCGCGCGGACGTTCGTCAACCACTGCGTCGCCGAGTTCAACGCGGGCCGCCTCTCGGTGACCGACGCGGCGAAGGCCAAGTGGTGGACCACCGAGTTGCAGACCAAGGTCGCCGACCGGTGCGTGCAGTTGCACGGCGGCTACGGCTTCATGGCGGAGTACCCGGTGGCGAAGGCGTGGCTGGACAGCCGGGTGCAGACCATCTACGGCGGCACCACCGAGATCATGAAGGAGATCATCGGCCGGGGCCTCGGCCTGTAGCGAAACCGGGTGCCGGCCGGGCGGGCCGGTGCGGGAGGATGGGGCACCCGTCCCCACCAGGAGCGCCGCATGTCCACCGACCTGACCGCGCCGGCCCCGCCCCGGCCCGACGTCGCCGGCATCCAGCGGCGTACCGTCCGGCTGCTCTTCCTCACCCAGATCATCGGCGGCATCGGCGTCACCATCGGCATCTCGGTCGGCGCGCTGCTCGCCGCCCGGGTCGCCGGCACCGCCCTGGCCGGGCTGGCGCAGAGCGCCGGTGTGGTCGGCGCCGCGCTGCTCGCCATCCCGGTCACCCGGCTCATGACCGCGCGGGGTCGGCGGCCGGGGCTGGTCCTCGCGTACGCGGTCGGCGCGGTCGGCGGCGTGCTGGTGGTGGTCGCCACCGTGACGCGCCTGGTACCGCTGCTCTTCGTCGGCATGCTGCTGTTCGGCGGCGGCACGGCGGCCAACCTCCAGGCCCGCTACACGGCGGTGGACCTGGCCGAGCCACAACGCCGGGGACGGCAGCTCTCGCTGGTGGTGTGGGCCACCACCATCGGCGCGGTGGCCGCGCCGAACTTCGCCGCGCTCGCCGACGACACCACCCGGGGCTGGGGCCTGCCGGCGCTGGCCGGCCCGTTCGCCTTCAGCGCCGTCGCGTTCACGCTCACCGCCGTCGTACTCCTGGTCCTGCTCCGGCCGGACCCGCTGCTCACCGCGCGCCGGCTGGCGGCGGCCGAGCCGGCACCCGGCGCCGCGCCGGCTGTCACCCGCCGCGGTGGCATGGTCGCCGCATGGCGCACGGTACGCGGGCGGCCGGCCGCACGCCTCGGCATCGCCGCGGTGGCGGTGGGGCATCTGGTGATGGTCGCTGTCATGTCGATGACGCCGGTGCACCTCGGCGAGTGGCACTCCGACGAGGACGTGCTGCCCGTGGTCGGCCTGGTGCTGAGCCTGCACATCGCCGGCATGTATGCGCTGTCGCCGGTGGTGGGGTGGCTCACCGACCGGGTCGGCCGCCGGCCGGTGATCCTCGGCGGGGTGGCGCTGCTGCTGGCCGCGTGCGCGGTCTCCGGCACCGCCGGGCACCACACGGCGCTGCTGTCGGTGGGGCTGACGCTGCTCGGGCTGGGCTGGTCGGGCACGATGGTGGCGGGTTCGACGTTGCTGTCGGAGTCGGTGCCCACCGCCGACCGGCCCGGCGTTCAGGGCCTGTCCGACCTGCTCATGGGGTTGGCCGGGGCGGGCGCGGCGGCGGCGAGCGGGTTCGTCATGCGGGCCGTGGGGTACCCGACGCTCACCCTGCTGGCGGCGATCGCTGTGGTGCCGCTGGTGGCGCTGGCGCTGCGCCGTACCGGCACGCAACCACTCGACGAGGAGGACTGAACACGTGCGGCTGACCGACTTCTGGACGCGGCTGGAGGAGGCGTTCGGGCCCGGGTACGCGACCAGCATCGCCAGGGACCAGGTGCTGTCCCAGCTCGGCGGGCGGACCATCGAGCAGGCGCTCGCGGCCGGTGAGCAAACGCACGTGGTGTGGCGCGCCGTGGTCGCCGCGTATCCGGACCGGGTGCCCGCCCGACTACGCTGAGCAGCCTTTTCGTCGATCCCGCGTGTCGCTTGCCCAGTCGTACACCTGTTCGGCTATTGTCCACAGCGGGGTGCTCGTCCACAGCTCACGGCCCGTCGGCTGGTTTTCTGTCGGACCCAGCGCCTAGCGTGTCCCGCGTGACGCGAAGCTCAGGAAAGACGCCGGCGAAGGCAGGGGTGGCAACGATGGCAGCAGGGCCTGACCGGGAGAAGGCGCTCGACCTTGCTCTCGCTCAGATCGACAAGCAGTTCGGCAAGGGTTCGGTGATGCGGCTGGGGGAGCGGCCCGTCGTGCAGACGGCTGTCATCCCGACCGGCTCCATCGCGCTCGACGTGGCGCTCGGCGTGGGCGGTCTGCCCCGCGGCCGGGTGGTCGAGATCTACGGTCCGGAGTCCAGCGGTAAGACCACCGTCGCGCTGCACGCGGTGGCCAACGCCCAGCGCGCCGGCGGCATCGCCGCGTTCATCGACGCGGAGCACGCGCTCGACCCGGAGTACGCGCGGGCCCTCGGCGTCGACACCGACGCCCTGCTGGTCTCCCAGCCGGACACCGGCGAGCAGGCGCTGGAGATCGCGGACATGCTGGTCCGCTCCGGCGCGATCGACATCATCGTGATCGACTCGGTGGCGGCCCTGGTGCCGCGCGCCGAGATCGAGGGCGAGATGGGCGACAGCCACGTCGGTCTCCAGGCCCGGCTGATGAGCCAGGCGCTGCGGAAGATCACCGGCGTGCTCAACAACACCGGCACCACCGCGATCTTCATCAACCAGCTCCGCGAGAAGATCGGCGTGATGTTCGGCAGCCCGGAGACCACCACCGGTGGGCGGGCGCTGAAGTTCTACGCCTCGGTCCGGCTCGACGTGCGCCGCATCGAGAGCCTCAAGGACGGCACCGACGTGGTCGGTAACCGCACCCGGGTCAAGGTCGTGAAGAACAAGGTCGCCGCGCCGTTCAAGCAGGCCGAGTTCGACATCATGTACGGCAAGGGCATCTCCCGCGAGGGCTCGCTGATCGACGTCGGCGTGGAGCAGGCGATCATCCGCAAGTCCGGCGCCTGGTACACCTACGACGGCGACCAGCTCGGCCAGGGCAAGGAGAAGGCCCGCGAGTTCCTCCGCGAGAACCCGGACGTGGCGGCCGAGATCGAGAAGAAGATCCTGGAGAAGCTCGGCGTCGGCACCGGTGGTGCGGGCGACGCCGCCGGTGGCCCGGAACTGCCGCCGGTCGACTTCTGATCCGCTGACCCGTGGCAGGACGACGCGCCCGTACGGGCCGGGGCTGGGATGCCGGTCCACCCCGTACGGGCGACGCCACAGGTACGCCCCGGCCTCGCCGGGGGCGCCGTGATCGCGCGGCGGAGCCCGATGCAGGGGAGGCTCCGGCTCCGCCGCGCGACGAGGCCGAGCTGGCCCGGGAGATCTGCCTGCGGCAGCTCGCGGTCCGCCCGCGGACCCGGGCCGAGCTGGCAGGTGCGCTGGCCCGCCGGGGCATCTCCGAGGAGGTCGCCGAGCAGGTCCTCGACCGGTACGACGAGGTCGGCATCGTCGACGACGCCGCCTTCGCCCGCGCCTGGGTGAGCAGCCGGCACAACGGCCGCGGGCTGGCCCGCCGGGCACTCGCCAACGAGCTGCGTCAGCGCGGTGTCGACGGCGAGGTGGCCGGCGCGGCACTGGACGGGCTGGACGAGGAGACCGAGGCGGAGACCGCCCGCGCCCTGGTGGACCGCAAGCTGCGCAGCGCCAGAGGCGAGCCGGACGCGGTGTTCCGGCGTCTGGTCGGCATGCTGGCGCGCAAGGGCTACCCGGCCGGGGTGGCGATCCGGGCGGTGAAGGACGCGCTCGCCGCGCAGAGCGCCGAGGCGGCCGAGTTCGCCGAGCACATCGACGCCGACGCGATGGCCGACGCCGAGCACGACCTCGACTCCCGCCGGCTCGACTGACCGACCGGCCGCCGGTGTCGCGGCCGCCGCCCCGAGGGAGGCGCACACCCGTGCTGAAGGCGTGTCTCAACGGCACCCGACGGCTGGACGAGCACCCCGCCGTGCCGCTCACCCCGGCCGAACTGGCCGCCGACGCGGTGCGCTGCGCGACCGCCGGGGTGGCGGCGGTGCATGTGCACCCGCGCGACGACGGCGGCACCGAGTCGCTCGATCCGGCAGTGATCGCGGCGGCGGTCACCGCCATCCGCGACGCCCGTCCCGGCCTGCCGGTCGGCGTGAGCACCGGCGCCTGGATCGTCCCCGACCCGGCCGAGCGGGCCGCCGCCGTCCGCGCCTGGACGGTGCTGCCCGACTTCGCCTCGGTGAACGCCCACGAACCCGGAGCGGCCGAGGTCGCCGCCGCCCTGCACGAGCGCGGCGTGATGGTCGAGGCCGGTCTGTGGACGCCGGCGGCGGTCGACGCCTGGCGCCGCTGGTCTACGCCCACCGGGCGGGTCCTCGTCGAGTGCATGGCCGAGCAGGTCGAGACGGCACTCGCCGACGCGGCGGCGATCCTCGCCGCGCTGCCCGGCGGGCACCCGCCGGTTCTGCTGCACGGGGAAGGCCCGGCCACCTGGCCGGTGTACGCGGAGGCGGTCCGGCGTGGCCTGCACACCCGGATCGGCCTGGAGGACACGCTGCTGCTGCCCGACGGCACCCCCGCCCCCGACAACGCCACCCTGGTGACCGCAGCCCTCACCGCCGCCGCACGCTGACCCGCCCGACGCAGGCTCGGCGCAGCCTTCGCGCGACCCTCGCCCGGCCAGGTCGATCATGAACTTGGCGGCACTTCCCGTCCGCTTTGTCCAGGCCAACCTCATGATCGCGCGCGCCCGGCCGGACCGGCCGGCCCTGCCACCCCCGGCGGCGCGGCCGCGCGGCCGGACGGTGATCAAGGAGTTTGTGTCGTCCGGGTGGACGTCAAGTCCTCGATCACGGGGGTGGGAGGGTGACGGCGGAGCTGATCATGGGGGCGCGAGAGGGGCCTGAGCAGGTCGGAGCGGCCGAGTCGCGGCGCTACGGGGCGGGGTTTGTCCTGGCCTGTCCGGCATCTGATCACCACTGAGTGACGTCGTAACTTCTCTCCGTCCGGGTGGTTTGATCATGACTCCTTGACCGAACGGCCCCTCGCGACCTAGCCTCGCCATACAGGCTCACTTTGCCCGACCAGCGCAGGCTAAGCGCACAACATAGATCTCGTAACAGAACAGCATCACTTTGGCCAGCTACACCGGCCCTTGACGGAAGCTCCGGAACCTTTCGGAGCCTCCGACAACTGCAACCGGCCGCCAGCGGTGCCCCATGAGGGACACCGCCGACGGAAAGCTGCCCACAGCCAGCCGCTCCGGTCGGGCGTCCAGAGCCGCAGGCGCGTGTCCTTCGCGCGTGTCCTGCGGCGCCGACGTTTCAGGGGGAGGCGGCCATGGCAGGGCGGCACAGGTTCACCGGCGGTCTGCCACACGGCCCCGACCCCGCATCGGCGGGCGACAGCCCGGCCACCGAGCCCCGACGGGCCGGCGACGCCGGCCGGGTCGCCGGAGTGCGGCGGGCGAGTGTGCCCGCGTACCGGTGCGGAGCGGCTCGATGAGCGCCTTCGACGTCGTCCTCCTCCTGGTCGTGCTGCTGCTGGTCGTGGTGGTGGTCGGCGCCGTGCTGTTCGGCGTGCGTACCCTCAAACGGCTCAGCCTGGCGCCCGCGCCGGAGGACCCGGCCTTCATCGCGGAGAAGGACCGGCAGGAGCAGTCCCTCGCGGCGTTGCGGACGGCCGCCGACGAGGTGAACAGCACCATCGACGTGGCGAAGTCCGCGGCCGCGGCGGCGCGTGCCGAGGCGGCCGCCGCCAAGGCGGAGGCGAAAGCGGCCCGGGCCGAGGCGCGGCGGGTGCTCGACGACGCCCGCGCCGAGGCGGACACGGTGCTGGAGCGGGCGCACAAGCAGGCCGAGGCGGACGCCGAGCAGTTACGCGCCACCGCCCGGCGCAGCGGCGAGCGGGAGGTGGCGGTGCTGGCCGCCACCACCCGGGAGCAGGCGGCCGAGGTGGAACGCCGGGCCGCCCGGATGGACGAGCGGGAGCGGCTGCACACCGAGGAGGTGGAGCGGCTGGCCGAGCGGGAGCGGCAGCTCACCGCCGCCACCGCGGCGCTCGCCGCCCGGGAGGCCGCCCTGGCCGAGCGCGAGCGGACGCTGACCGAGGTGGAGGAGCAGCGCCGCCGGGAGCTGGAGCGGGTGGCCGGCCTGACCGCCGACGCGGCCCGCGCCGAGCTGGTCGAGTCGATCGAGGGGCAGGCGAAGCGGGAGGCCGCGCTGCTGGTCCGGGAGATCGAGGCGGACGCCCGGGGCAGCGCCGAGCAGCGCGCCCGCAACATCGTGGTGGACGCCATCCAGCGGGTCGCCAGCGAGCAGACCGCGGAGAGCGTGGTCAGCGTGCTGCACCTGCCCGGCGACGAGATGAAGGGGCGCATCATCGGCCGGGAGGGGCGCAACATCCGCGCCTTCGAGTCGGTCACCGGCGTCAACCTGATCATCGACGACACGCCCGAGGCGGTGCTGCTGTCGTGCTTCGACCCGGTACGCCGGGAGGTCGGCCGGGTCACGCTGGAGAAGCTGGTCCTGGACGGCCGGATCCACCCGCACCGGATCGAGGAGGTCTACGACGTGGCCCGGCAGGAGGTGGAGGAGCTGTGCCTCCGGGCCGCCGAGGACGCGCTGGTCGAGGTCGGCATCACCGAGATCCACCCGGAGCTGGTCACGCTGCTGGGCCGGTTGCGCTACCGCACGTCGTACGGGCAGAACGTGCTCAAGCACCTGGTGGAGACCGCGCACATCGCCGGGGTGATGGCCGCGGAGCTGCGGCTGGACGTGCCGACGATCAAGCGGTGCGCGTTCCTGCACGACATCGGCAAGGCGCTCACCCACGAGGTGGAGGGCAGCCACGCGATCATCGGCGCGGACGTGGCCCGCAAGTACGGCGAGAGCGAGGACGTGGTGCACGCCATCGAGGCGCACCACAACGAGGTGCCGCCGCAGACCATCGAGGCGGTGCTGACCCAGGCGTCGGACGCCTGCTCGGGCGGGCGGCCGGGCGCGCGGCGGGAGAGCCTGGAGGCGTACGTCAAGCGGCTGGAGCGGATCGAGGAGATCGCAGCCGGGAAGCTGGGCGTGGAGAAGGTCTTCGCCATGCAGGCGGGCCGGGAGATCCGGGTGATGGTCAAGCCGGACGACGTGGACGACATCGGCGCGGCGGTGCTGGCCCGGGACGTGGCCAAGCAGATCGAGGAGGAGCTGACCTATCCGGGTCAGATCCGGGTGACAGTGGTGCGCGAGTCCCGGGTCACCGAGATCGCCCGCTAGACCGGCAAGACCGAGAACGGGCGGGTGGGGGAGAACCCCACCCGCCCGTTCCGTGTCCGTCGGACGACGTCAGCTCACAGCGGCGTAGCGCCGGTGCCACCGTCGGTCTGCGTGGCCGCCACCGGCTTGGCCGCGGTGCGCGGCAGCCGGGTCAGCCGCTTCTGCAGCCACCAGGCCAGCACCGACAGCAGGCCGCAGATGCTGATGTAGATGGCCGCGACGATCAGGTACGTCGGCACGTACGGCAGGCCGAACGCCAGCCGGCCGCCGATCTGCTTGCCCACGAAGAGCAACTCCGGGTACGTGATGATGAAGCCGAGCGCGGTGTCCTTGAGCAGGACGACGAGTTGGCTCACGATCGCCGGGAGCATCGACCGGAACGCCTGCGGCAGCAGGATCAGCCGCAGCACCTGGTTCTTGCGCATGCCGATCGCGTACGCGCCCTCGGACTGCCCGTACGGCACGGCGTTGATGCCGGCGCGGAAGATCTCCGCCAGCACCGAGCCGTTGTAGAGCGTCAACCCGATGACCAGCGCCCAGAACTTGTCGATCGGCCAGCCGTACTGGAGCGGCACGTAGTAGCCGAAGAAGATCAGGATCAGCAGCGGGATGGCCCGGAACAGCTCCACCACGAACGTGGCGGGAGCGCGGAACAACACCTTGTCGCTGAGCCGGGCACTGGCGAAGAACGCGCCGAACAGCAGCGCCAGCACGGTGGCGACGGCGGCGACCTTCAGCGTGGCCCAGAGGCCGTTCAGCAGCTCCCGCTGCACGGCCGCGTACTGGAACTGCTCCCACTTGCGGGCCTCGAACTGGCCGGTCTGGTTGAACTTGTAGACCACGAACGCGATCAGCGCGACGATCGCCGCGATCGAGACGATGCCGAGGATCCGGTTGCGCCTGCGGGCCTTCGGGCCGGGGATGTCGTAGAGGACGCTGCTGCTGCTCACCGGGCCACCGCCCACTTGCGCTCGAGGATCCGCTGGAGCACCACCAGCGGGATGATCAGGATCAGGAAGCCGATCACGATCCAGGTGAGCACGATGAACTGCGGCTCACCCCGTTCCGACATGTACGCCGGGATGGCGCCCGCTTCCAGCACGGAGAAGCCGGCGGCGATCGTGGTGTTCTTCAGCATGGCGATGAGCACGCTCATCATGGGCGGGACCATGGCCCGCAGCGCCTGTGGCAGCACGATCAGCGTCAGCACCTGGGCGAACGTCATGCCCAGCGCGCGGGCCGCCTCGGCCTGGCCGGTGGCGACCGTGTTCACGCCGGAGCGGACCACCTCGCAGATGAACGCCGAGGTGTAGGCGATCAGCGCGATGCAGGCGCTGTTGAAGTAGTCGATGTTGACGTCCAGCTTCGGCACCGCGAAGACGAGGAACGCGAACACCAGCGTCAGGGGAGTGTTGCGGACCAGGTTGACGTAGGTGGCGCCGAACGCCCGCAACGCGGGGACCGGTGACACCCGCATCGCGCCGAGCAGCATGCCGAGGACGAGACTGCCGACGCCGGCGATCAGGAACAGCTTGACGGTGTTGTAGAACCCCTCGCGGAACAGGCTCGCGTTGTCCGTCAGGACGCGGAAGAACTCGCCCATACCTCGCTCTCACTCTCTCCAGACGGGACCGGGCGGGGAGGAGGACCTCCCCGCCCGGTCCGACGTCGGTGCGGACCGTCAGTACCGCTCGAGCTGCGGCGGGGTGGCCGGCGAGCCGGACTTGCCGAGCGTGCCGTCGTAGATCTTCTTCCAGGTGCCGTCGGTGAACGCCGCCTCGATCTGGTCGTTCACGTAGTCACGCAGCGCCTTGTCGTCCTTGGGCAGGCCGATGCCGTACTTCTCGGTGCTGAACGGCTGGCCGACGACCTTGAGCTCGTCCGGGTTCTGCGCGGCGTAGCCCTTGAGGATGGCGTCGTCGGTGGTGACCGCGTCGACCTTCTTGTCGAGCAGCTGCGAGACGCACTCGGAGTAGGTCTTGAACTCGACGATGTTCTCGCCCTCGGTCAGGCCCTCGTCGCGGATCTTCTGGATCGGCGTGGAGCCGGTGGCCGAGCAGATCTTCTTGCCCTTGAGCGTGTCCTTGCCGGTGATCGACGACTCGTCCTTGCGGACCAGCAGGTCCTGGCCGGCGACGAAGTACGGCCCGGCGAAGGAGACGTCGTTCTTGCGCTTGTCGGTGATCGAGTAGGTGCCGACGTAGTAGTCGATCTCGCCGCCCTTGATCGCGGTCTCCCGGTTGGCGGACGCGATCTCCTTGTACTCGATCTTCGCCGGGTCGACGCCGAGCGTGCTGGCGACGTACTGGGCGATCTCGATGTCGAAGCCGCAGCGCTTGCCCTGGGCGTCCTTGTAGCCGAGGTTCGGCTGGTCGAACTTGACGCCGATGACGACCTTGCCGGCCGACTTGATCTTCTCGAAGGCCGGGCTGCCGGCGACGTTGGCGTCCGTCTTGGGGGTGAAGGTGACGCCCGAGCTGCTGCAGTTGTCGCCCTGCGCACCACCGCTGGCGTTGCCGCCGCCGCTGGGAGCGGGGTTCCCCTCCTTGCCGCAGGCGGCCGCGGACAGGGCGAGCGAGGCCATCATGGCCACCGCCGCCACGCGCTTGTAACGCATACTCATCTCCTTCTTCGACGGAGTCGACGGGACGACTCCACTACGGACGCTCAGTGGGTGAGGATCTTGGAGAGGAAGTCCTTGGCCCGCTCGCTGCGCGGGTTCGCGAAGAACTCGGCCGGCGGCGCGTCCTCGACCAGCTTGCCGTCGGCCATGAAGATGACCCGGTTGGCCGCGTGCCGGGCGAAGCCCATCTCGTGGGTCACCACGACCATGGTCATGCCCTCGCTCGCCAGCGACGTCATCACGTCCAGCACCTCGCCGACCATCTCCGGGTCCAGCGCGCTCGTCGGCTCGTCGAACAGCATCGCCTTGGGCTGCATGGCCAGCGCGCGGGCGATCGCCGCCCGTTGCTGCTGACCGCCGGAGAGCTGCGCCGGGTACTTGTCCGCCTGGTTGGCGATGCCGACGCGGTCCAGCAGGGCCAGGCCCCGCTCACGGGCCGCGGCCGGCTTCTCCTTGCGGACCTTGACCGGCCCCAGCGTGACGTTCTCCAGGATGGTCTTGTGCGCGAAGAGGTTGAACGACTGGAACACCATGCCGACCTCGCTGCGCAGCTTGGCCAGGGGCTTGCCCTCGGCCGGCAGCGCCTGCCCGTCGAACGTGATGGTGCCGTTGTCGATCGGCTCCAGCCGGTTGATGGTGCGGCAGAGCGTCGACTTGCCGGAGCCGGACGGGCCGATGACCACGACCACCTCGCCCCGGCCGACGGACAGGGACACGTCGTCGAGCACGTGCAGCGGCCCGAACCACTTGTTCACCCCGTCGAGCACGATCAGCGGGTCGCCCGTCGTCACGTCGTCCACCGTCCCTGTCGTCCATGGCGGAATTCGGGGGTCGGTCGACCCCCGGTTGGGCAACTGTAGGCGGGGTGATGTGGCAGATCGCAACTCAGATGGTCACGGAGCGGTAACACCGGTCACCGGCGTACCGGCCCGTCCGAATTTCGTCACCCGCCGGTGGGGCCGGGTGGCGCCGCCGGGGCAGGCCGGAGATCATAAGGCGGTGACCGACGCGATCCGGCTGACCGACTACGCACGTGGTGGCGGTTGCGCCTGCAAGATCCCACCCGGCGAGCTGGAGGCGATGGTCGCCGGTCTCGGCGCCACCGGCGGCTCGGCCGACCTGCTGGTCGGCCTGGAGAACGGCGACGACGCCGCGGTGGTCCGGCTGGACGAGCGTACGGGCCTGGTCAGCACCGCCGACTTCTTCACCCCGGTGGTCGACGACGCCTACGACTGGGGGCGGATCGCCGCCGCCAACGCGCTCTCCGACGTGTACGCGATGGGCGGCACCCCGCTCGTCGCGCTCAACCTGCTCTGCTGGCCGCGCGGCGTGCTGCCGCCGGAGATGGCCCGCGAGGTGCTGCGCGGCGGTCTGGACGTGGCCCGGGAGGCGAACTGCCACCTGGCCGGCGGGCACAGCGTGGACGACGACGGCCCGAAGTACGGCCTGGCGGTCACCGGCGTGGTCCGGCCGGAGGAGCTGATCACGCTCGACGCCGGGCGGGCCGGGCTGCCGCTGTCGCTGACCAAGCCGCTCGGCGTGGGCGTGCTCAACACCCGGCACAAGCAGACCGGGCAGCGCTTCCCGGAGGCGGTCGAGTCGATGGCCCGGCTCAACCGGGACGCCGCCCGCGCGGCGATCGCCGCGGGCATCCGCTGCGGCACCGACGTGACCGGCTTCGGCCTGCTCGGGCACGCCTCGAAGCTGGCCCGCGCGAGCCGCCTGACGGTGGCGATCGACGCGGCGGCGGTGCCGTATCTGACGGGCGCGCGGGAGGCGCTGCGCGACGGGTACGTCAGCGGCGGCACCCGGCGCAACCTGGAATGGGTCACCCCGTGGACCGACTTCGGCGGCGCGGACGAGGGGGAGCAGCTGCTGCTGGCCGACGCGCAGACCTCCGGTGGCCTGCTGGTCGCCGGTGAGGTGCCGGGCGGCACTGTGATCGGCGAGTTGCTGCCCGCGTCGGAGCACCTGATCCGGGTGCGCTGAGCCGCCGGATCCACGGCGCGGCTGGGCCGTCGCCGCGGCACCGTACCCGATAAACTGTCATCTTCCAGCTACTCCGGGCAACGTCGCCCGAGGGAATTTTGCCCGGAATGGTCACAGACCGGTAACTTGCGCCCGGCTGAGGTCAAATGCACCCCACCATCGACATTAAGGCCCGATCCGGAGGCCGGTGGAACGAGCGCAGCGAGGAGGCGGCATGACCGAGCTGTGGAACTGGAGAATCGACGGCGGCGAGCCGGTGGAGGTCTACCCGGCACTGGCCGAGGCGCTCGGCCGGGTGGTGATGCCCATGGCCGTCGCCGACCCGATGCGGCTCCCCGCGTACGCGGTGGTCTGCGACGTGTGGGAGGCGCCCGGGCTGTACGGCACCGTGGTCGACTGTTACGGGGTGCCCGAGAGCCTGTCCGAGCTGCCCGCGATCGCGGCGCTGGCCCGGCTGCTGGGCCGCAACTGCCTGATGCGCGACGACACGCTCGACGCCGGCCGGCACCTGCTGGTCGCGCCGGACGGCACCATCCGGCCGGTGCACTTCGACGTGGCCGACACCGACGACGGCGAGGTGCTCAGCCACCACCGGCTCTGCACCGTCGCCGACGCGCGCTGCCGGGGCTGGTCGCAGTGCCACCGCTCCCGCTGGGCCCCCGACACGGTCGCCCCGGCGCTCGCCGCCGCTTGATCGCGGACGCCGGCCGGCACCCGTGACAGGTGCTCGCCGCCGTGTCCCCTCCGGCGGCGAGCGGTGGCGGCCCCGGGCTCAGCCCCGGGCCGCCGGCTGCTGCCCCCGCACCACGAGCTGGTCGAGCAGCGTCGCCGTGACGGCGGCCACGGCGTCCACCGCGGCGTCGAACGCGGCCGCGTTGTGCGCCGCAGGGGTACGGAATCCGGAGATCTTCCGGACGTACTGCAACGCGGCGGCGCGGATGTCCTCCTCGGTCACCACCGGGACGTACGGCTCACGCAGGGTCTTGATGCTCCGGCACACGACTCCTCCTCGTTCGATCCGATCGGCTCCACCCGGATACGCTGTCCGGGTCATGACTACCGCAGCCGCGGGCAGCCCGCGCACCTATCAGGTGCGTACGTACGGCTGCCAGATGAACGTGCACGACTCCGAGCGCATCTCCGGCCTCCTCGAGGACGCCGGGTACGTGCGCGCCGCGGAGGCCGACGAGCAGCCCGACGTGGTGGTGTTCAACACCTGCGCGGTCCGGGAGAACGCCGACAACCGGCTCTACGGCAACCTGGGTCATCTGCGCCCCGTGAAGGCGAAGCACCCCGGGATGCAGATCGCCGTCGGCGGCTGCCTGGCCCAGAAGGACCGCGGCGACATCGTCCGCAAGGCGCCCTGGGTAGACGTCGTCTTCGGCACGCACAACATCGGCTCGCTGCCGGCGCTGCTGGACCGGGCGCGGCACAACGCCGCGGCCGAGGTCGAGATCCTGGAGTCGCTGGAGGTCTTCCCCTCCACGCTGCCGACCCGGCGCGAGTCGACGTACGCCGGGTGGGTCTCGATCTCCGTCGGCTGCAACAACACGTGCACGTTCTGCATCGTGCCCTCCCTGCGCGGCAAGGAGAAGGACCGCCGCCCCGGCGACATCCTCTCCGAGGTCCGCGCGCTGGCCGACTCCGGTGTGCTGGAGGTGACGCTGCTCGGGCAGAACGTCAACTCGTACGGCGTCGAGTTCGGCGACCGGTACGCGTTCGGCAAGCTGCTGCGCGCCTGCGGCGACATCGACGGGCTGGAGCGGGTGCGGTTCACCAGCCCGCACCCGAAGGACTTCACCGACGACGTGATCGCCGCGATGGCCGAGACGCCTAACGTCTGCCACTCGCTGCACATGCCGTTGCAGTCCGGCTCGGACGACGTGCTGCGGGCGATGCGCCGCTCGTACCGGTCGGAGCGTTACCTGGGGATCATCGAGAAGGTCCGGGCGGCGATGCCGGACGCGGCGATCACCACCGACATCATCGTCGGCTTCCCCGGCGAGACCGAGGCCGACTTCGCCCGCACGCTCGACGTGGTGCGGGAGGCGCGGTTCTCCTCGGCGTTCACGTTCCAGTACTCCAAGCGCCCCGGCACCCCGGCCGCCACGATGGACGGGCAGCTGCCCAAGCGGGTCGTGCAGGAACGCTACGAGCGGCTGATCGCCTGCGTCGAGGAGATCACCTGGGCGGAGAACAAGAAGCTCGTCGGCGAGACGGTCGAGGTGCTCGTGGCCGTCGGCGAGGGCCGCAAGGACGAGCGCACCGGCCGGATGTCCGGCCGGGCCCGCGACGGCCGGCTGGTGCACTTCGCCACCGGTGACCTGGCCGGGCGGATCCGTCCCGGCGACATCGTGCACACCACTGTCACGTACGCCGCCCCGCACCACCTCAACGCCGACGGCGCGCCGCTGGCGCACCGGCGTACCCGGGCCGGGGACGCGGCCGAGGCGGGACAGGTTCCGCGTACCCCCGGGGTGCTGCTCGGCCTGCCGACGATCGGCGCCCCGGCCGCCCCACCCGCCCCGGTAGGCGGCTGCGCCGCCCCCTGACCGCATGTAAGGAAGGGCCCCCTTTTAACACTCGGTGTTAAAAGGGGGCCCTTCCTCTACCGGAGGCGTTAAGAAGGGGCCCTTCCTTACATCAGCAGGCGGTGCCGTTGAGCTTCACGCTGCCCGGCGTCGCGGCGGTGCCGTTGGCGGTGAAGCCGACGGTGACCGACGCGCCCGGCGCCAGCGACGACGCCCAGGCCGGCGCGGCCGCCGTCACCGTGGTGCCGGACTGCGTGACAGTGGCGTTCCAGCCGCTGGCGAGCGTCACCCCGGACGGCCAGGTCCAGGTGGCCGACCACGGGTTCACCGCGGCGGTGCCGGTGTTCTTGACGGTCAGCTCGCCCTGGAAGCCGCCCGCCCAGGAGTTGATCTGCTTGTAGGTGGCGGTGCAGCCACCGGTCACCGGAGGCGGCGGGGTGGTCGGCGCCGGCGACGTGTTCGGCGTGCCGGTGGGGGACGGGCTGGTGGTGCCGCCACCGCCGGTCGGCGGGATCAGGTACGGCGTCAGGATGTCCTGCTTCGGCTGGTTGATCGTGGTCCAGTCGTCGTTGGCGATGCCGCCGGTGTCACCCGAGTTCGGGTTCCACGACCAGTACGTGAACGACATGCCGTTCACGCCGGTGCCGGTGTACGCCATCAGGTTCTGGAGCCAGATCTTGTCCTTGGGGTCCTGGAGCGTGGTGCCGAACTCGCCCATCATGATCGGCGCGATGTTCTGCTTGTAGAGGTAGCCCCAGTACTTGTCCCAGATGGCCGGCATGTTCGCCGGGTAGGTCGGGTCGTCGAACCAGGCCTGGCGGTACACCGACGTGGCGTACTCGTGCGGCGAGTAGACCAGCCGGTTCGCCACGCTCAGCCGGACCGGGAACTGCCCGGCCTTGGACAGGTTGCCGCCCCACCAGCCGCAGTCCTCGTCGTTGCTGGGGTCGTTGTCCCAGACGTTCGACAGGCCGCCGCTCGGGCAGCTCACCCCCTCCACGAAGATCAGCCAGTTCGGCTGCACGCCGAGGATCGCGTTTCCGGCCCGCTCGGCGGCCAGCCGCCAGTCCCGGGCGGTGTCGCCGCAGCCCCAGCAGGCGCCGGTGGCGGCCGGGTTGGTGCCCTCGGCGTGCGGCTCGTTGTGCAGGTCCGCGCCGATCACAGTGGTGTTGCCGGCGTACCGCTGGGCCAGCATCTTCCAGTCGTTGATCCAGGTCGCCTCGGAGACCGTCGAGGTGTACCAGAGCGGCGACTGCCCGGCCGACGTGGGCCGGTGCCGGTCCAGGATGACCCGCATCCCCTTGCTGCCCGCGTAGTCGATGACCTTGTCGAGGATCTGCAGCGGGGAGAGCCCGATCAGGTCCGGGTTGACGAAGTCGTTGATGCCGGTGGCTGTCGCGCCGGCCTTGAGCGCGTCGTTCGAGTACGGGATCCGCAGCGTGTTGTAGCCCAGCCGGGCCATGGTGTCGAGCTGCGAGCGCCACGGGTTGCTCGACCACAGGCCGTGGAACGTCTTGTTGTCGGTCTCCATCCCGAACCAGTTGATGCCGGTCAGGCGGACCGTCGCGCCCGTACTGTCGACGATCTTGCTGCCGCTGGTGTGCAGGTAACCGGTGCCGGTGCCACCGGCCGCCGCAGCGGCCGGTGCGGTGGAGACGGCGGCGGCGACGAGAACGCCGGCTGCCGCGGTGGCGAGCGCCGTCAGGGCGCCGCCGAGGGCGGTGCGTCGGTGCATGGAAGCTCCACTTCGGATGCCCGCGCCGCGCAGGCGCCGCGGGCGGCAGGACCAGGAGGCACGTCCCGCTCGTCATCGAGTACGCGCGCAGCGCGCGCCGGGCCGTGTCGTGTGGACGGCCACCCGCGAGATGTCGCACCGGCGATCGTCGACGGCGCAGATCAGCCGTCGATGCCCTCGTGCCGGTGCCGGAACCTGGCTCCGCCGCTCATTCTGATCAGCCTGCCTCGATGCGTCAACCCGGCCCGGACGCAGGTGAGCCCCCGGCCGACCCGGCCGGGGGCTCACCCGATGTGTCTGTCCGCCGGCCTGCCCGGCCGGGGTGCTCGCGTCAGCCGGCCTGCTCGGCGAGCTGGAGGAACTGCCGCTTCGAGGCGAGCGCCTGCTCGGCCTCCTTGATCCGGCGGGCGTCACCGGCGGCCTGGGCCCGGGCCAGCCGGTCCTCGGCCTCGGCGACCTGGGCGCGCATCTGCGCCAGCAGCGGGTTGTCCTCCTTGGAGGTACGCCGCCACGCCGAGTCCATCACGTCGCGGACCTTGTCGTCCACGGCCCGCAGCCGGCGCTCCAGCCCGGCGGCGGCCTCGCGCGGCACCCGGCCGGCCTCGTGCCACTGCGCCTGGATCTCCCGCAGCTTCGCCTGGGCGCCCTTCGGGTCGCCGTCGACGTCCAGCGCCTCGGCCTCGGCCAGCAGCGCCTGCTTACGCTCCAGGTTGGCCCGCTGCTCGTTGTCGCGGGCGGAGAAGACCTCGCTGCGGCGGGTGAAGAACTCGTCCTGCGCGGCGCGGAACCGTTCCCAGAGCTTCTGCTCGGCCTCCTTGGCGGCGCGCGGCGCGGCCTTCCACTGGGCCATCAGGTCCTTGAGCTGACCGGCGGTGACGCCCCAGTCGCTGGAGTCCTTGAGCTTCTCCGCCTCGGCGACCAGCTCCTCCTTGACCGTCTGCGCCTGCTTGCGCTGCTGGTCGAGGGAGGCGAAGTGGGCGCCCCGGCGGCGGGTGAAGCCGTCCCGTGCGGCGGCGAACCGCTTCCACAGCTCACCGTCGGCTTTCTTGTCGACGCCGCGGATGGTCTTCCACTCGTCGAGGATCTCCTTGAGCCGGTCACCGGCGGTCTTCCAGCCGGTCGACTCGGCGGCCAGCTTCTCGGCCTCCTCGACCAGGGCGGTCTTGCGCGCCAGCGCCTCGCCCCGGGCGGCCTCGCGGGCGGCCTTGGCCTCGCCGGCCTTCTCCTCGGCGACGGTGGCCAGCTTGTCCAGGCGGGCGGCAAGGGCGTCGATGTCACCGACGACGTGCGCCTCGGCCAGCGACCCACGGATGCGGCGGATCGTGGTCAGGGAGTGGCCGGCATCAGCCGCGCCCGAGTTGAGCCGCGCCTCGGTCAGATCGACCTCGGTCACCAGGTCGGCGTAGCGCCGGGCGAAGTGGGCGAGCCCTTCCTCCGGTGCCCCTGCCTGCCAGGATCCGACCACCCGCTCGCCCTCGGCGGTCTTGACGTAGACCGTGCCGTCCTCGTCGACCCGTCCGAAGGCAGTCCAGTCGCTCATGTGCCCATCCTCGTTCTCCCGGCGTCGAGGGGACAGCCCCCTCGTTCGCCGCCACGGCGCAGCAAACTTTCTCCCGGCATTGTCACAGGTCCGCCCCCGTCCGTGTCGAGCGCCTGTCGCCGACCGTGACCATACGGTGTTGTACGCCCCCGATGACCGGATCGGCGCGGGGACGCACCGGGGGATCCCGATAGGTTTGGGGGCGTGTCCCTGGTCGCCGCCGCCGTGTGCCCCCACCCACCGTTGATCGTGCCCGAGCTGGCCGGCGCCGCCGCGCCCGAGCTGGACGACCTGCGCGCCGCCGCCGACGCCGCTGTGGCCCGGCTGCTCGCCGCCGGCCCCGAGGCGATCCTGCTCGTCGGCGGCGGGCCGGAGACCGTCCGGTTCAACTCCGCCGACTGGGGCTCCCTGCGCGGCTTCGGGCTCGACCGGCCGGTGCGGCTGTGGAAGATCTCCTGCTCCGGCGGGGAGCGCCTGCCGCTGAGCCTGACCGTCGGCGCCTGGCTGCTCAACCGCTCCGGCACCGAGCTGCCCCGCCTGGCCCGGTCGGTGGCGCACGACGCCACACCGGCCGAGTGCGCGGAGTTCGGCGCGAGCCTGATCGACGACGACGATCCGCGGGTCGCGCTGCTCGTGCTCGGCGACGGGTCCGCCTGCCGGGGCGTCAAGGCGCCGGGGTACGACGATCCGCGCGCCGAGGAGTACGACGAGGGGGTCGCCGCGGCCCTGGCCGGCGCGGACGCCGATGCGTTGCTCGGCCTGGACCCGGGGCTGTCGGCGGAGCTGAGGGCCGCCGGGCGGGCGCCGTGGCAGGTGCTGGCCGGTGCGGCCAGGGCGGCGGGCGGCGACTGGCGCGGCGAGCTGAGCTACCACCGCGCCCCCTACGGCGTCGCCTACTTCGTGGCGAACTGGGAGCGGTCGTGACGGTCGTGGCGGTGGTCGGGCCGACCGCGGCCGGGAAGTCGGCGCTGAGCATCGCACTGGCGCACGCGCTCGACGGCGAGGTGGTGAACGCCGACTCGATGCAGCTCTACCGGGGCATGGACATCGGCACCGCGAAGCTGACGCCGGCCGAGCGCGAGGGCGTGCCGCACCACCTGCTGGACATCTGGCCGGTGACCGAGCCGGCCAGCGTCGCCGAATACCAGGCGCTGGCCCGCGCGGCCGTCGACGACATCCTGGCCCGGGGACGGGTGCCGCTGCTGGTGGGCGGCTCCGGGCTGTACGTGCGGGCGGTGCTGGAACAGTTCGAGTTCCCCGGCACCGACCCGGCGCTGCGGGAGCGGCTGGAGGCGGAACTCGCCGCGGTGGGCCCCCTGCCGCTGCACGCGCGGTTGACCGAGGCCGACCCGGGCGCGGCGGCGAGCATCCTGCCCACCAACGGGCGGCGGATCGTGCGGGCGCTGGAGGTGATCGAGCTGACCGGCGCGCCGTTCACCGCGTCGCTGCCGTCGCCCACGCCGTACTACCCGTCGGTGCAGCTCGGCGTGGACCTGGACACCGCTGCGCTGGACGAGCGGATCGCGCTGCGGGTGGACCGGATGTGGGCCGACGGCCTGGTCGACGAGGTGCGGGCGCTGGTCGGCGAAGGGCTGCCCGACGGGCGGACGGCGAGCCGGGCGCTCGGCTACCAGCAGGTGCTGCGGTTCCTCGCCGGAGAGCTGACCGAGGCGCAGGCGCACGAGGAGACGATCCGCGCGACCCGCCGGTTCGTCCGGAGGCAGCGCTCCTGGTTCCGGCGTGACCCGCGCGTCCACTGGCTGGACTCGGCGTCGCCCGCGTTTCTCGACACTGCCCTGCGGGTGGTCGCCGAGCATCGGCCATGATGGGGGAGTGGAGTTCACCAAGGGTCACGGCACCGGCAACGACTTCGTCATCCTGCCCGACCCGGACGGCACCCTCGACCTGACACCCGGCCTGGTCGCCGCGCTCTGCGACAGGCGGCGCGGGCTCGGCGGCGACGGCGTGCTGCGTGTCGTACGCGCCGCCAAGCACCCCGAGGGCGTCGCGCTCGCCGGCGAGGCCGAGTGGTTCATGGACTACTGGAACTCCGACGGCTCGTTCGCCGAGATGTGCGGCAACGGGGCCCGCGTGTTCGTCCGCTACCTGCTGGACCGTTCGCTCACAGCCCCGTCGGGCGGGACGCTGCCGATCGCGACCCGCGCCGGCCTGGTGCGGGCCCGCGTCGAGGGCGAGGACGTGGCGGTCGAGATGCGCCGCCCCCGGCTGTACGACACGGCCACCGCCACGCTCGGCGGGCTGACGCTGCCCGGCACCGCCGTGGACGTCGGCAACCCGCACCTGGTGTGCGCGCTGCCCGCCGCGCTGGAGCTGACGGCCCTCGACCTGACCCGCGCGCCCGAGGTGGACGCCTCGACGTTCCCGTCCGGGGTGAACGTCGAGTTCACCACGCCGGGCGAGCCGGTCGACGGCACCGACGGGCACGTGCTGATGCGGGTGTACGAGCGCGGCTCGGCCGAGACGCTGTCCTGCGGCACCGGCGCGTGCGCGGTGGCGGCGGTGGCGTTGCGTGACGCCGGCCTGGACACCGGCACGATGACTGTGGACGTGCCAGGCGGGCGTCTGACGGTCACTGTGACAGCCGATTCGTGCTGGCTCTCCGGCCCCGCCGTCCTGGTGGCGACAGGCACCCTGACCCCCGCCGCCCTGCACCCGTAGCCCGCGCCCTGCCCCGCCCCGCCCCTGCCCCGCCCTGCCCCGCCCCGCCCCCGCCCGGTGCCGCCCGCCCTCCCGCCCCCGTGATCAAGGAGTTTGTGGCGGATTCCCGGTGCTTCGGTGACGCGAACTCCTTGGTCAACACGCGCATGGTGAGTGGTGTCGGCGGCCCTGGCAGCCGTGGCCCCCGCTTCCGCCGGCGCACGGCCGCCCAGCGTGATCAACACCAGCTCGGCGAAGTGGTCATATCGCGGAGCCTCTGATGCCGCCACTTCGGGGAACTGGTGTTGATCAAGGGTGATGATGCCGCCACTTCGGGGAAGTGGAGTCGATCAAGCTGCGGTGCGTCAGGGGGTCGCGCTGGCGTTGGCGGCGATCTCGGGGAGGTCGGCCGGGCCCGGGTCGGCCGCCGGGGCCGGCGTCGCGGCCGGGTTCTGCGCGGCGGCCCGTACCGCGGCGGCCACGGCCGGGGCGACCCGGGAGTCGAAGACGCTCGGCACGATCACCGTCGGGTTGATCTTGTCTTCGCCGACCACGTCCGCGATGGCCCGCGCAGCGGCGAGCGCCATCTCCTCGGTGAACTCCTCGGCGTGCGCGTCGAGCATGCCGCGGAACACGCCGGGGAAGGCGAGCACGTTGTTGATCTGGTTCGGCTGGTCCGAGCGGCCGGTGGCGACCACCGCGGCGTACTTGCGCGCCTCCCGCGGGTCCACCTCCGGGTCGGGGTTGGCGAGCGCGAAGACGATCGAGTCCTTCGCCATCGCGGCGACGTCCTCGCCGGTGAGCAGGTTCGGCGCGCTCACGCCGATGAACACGTCCGCGCCGCGTACCGCCCCGGCCAGGTCGCCGGAGTAGTTCTCCTTGTTGGTGTTCTCGGCCAGCCACTGCCAGGCCGGGTTGAGGTCCGGCAGTCCGCGGTGCAGGGCGCCCTGGCGGTCGTACGCGATGATGTCGCCCACGCCCTGGCGCAGCAGCAGCTTCATGATCGCGGTGCCGGCCGCGCCGGCGCCGGAGACCACGACCCGGACGTCCGCGAGCTGCTTGCCCACGACGCGCAACGCGTTCGTCAGCGCGGCCAGCACGCAGATCGCGGTGCCGTGCTGGTCGTCGTGGAAGACCGGGATGTCCAGGGCCTCGCGCAGCCGGGCCTCGATCTCGAAGCAGCGCGGCGCGGCGATGTCCTCCAGGTTGATGCCCCCGTACGCGGGCGCGATCGCCTTGACGATCGCCACGATCTCGTCGGTGTCCTGGGTGTCCAGCACGACCGGCCAGGCGTCCACCCCGCCGAAGCGCTTGAACAGCGCCGCCTTGCCCTCCATCACCGGCAGCGACGCGGCCGGGCCGAGGTTGCCCAGGCCGAGCACCGCGGTGCCGTCGCTGACCACGGCGACGGTGTTGCGCTTGATGGTGAGCCGGCGGGCGTCGGCCGGGTTCTCCGCGATGGCCATGCAGACCCGGGCCACACCCGGGGTGTACGCGCGGGACAGCTCGTCGCGGGTGCGCAGCGCGACCTTCGGGGTGACCTCGATCTTGCCGCCGAGGTGCAGCAGGAAGGTGCGGTCGGAGACCTTGCGGACGTCCACCCCGTCGAGCGCGGTGAGCGCGTCGACGACCTGGTCGGCGTGGCCGGCGTCGGCGGTGTCGCAGGTGAGGTCGACGATCACGTGCGCGGGGTCGGAGTCGACCACGTCCAGCGCGGTGACGATGGCCCCGGCCTCACCGGCGGCGGTGGTGAGCCGGCCGATGGAGGAGGCGTCGGCGGGTACCGCGATCCGGATGGTGATGGAGAATCCGGCACTCGGCAGTCGGGTGTTGGCCACGAGAAACTCCTCCGTCGGCGCTGAGCGGCTCGACTGGCATTTCTACTCGCCCGCCCAGGTCGCCCGGCATCCGCCCCCGCTACCCGTCGGTAGCGTCACGGGCATAACACAGGTGCGTCCGGCGTTGTCACATGTCAGGATTGCTGTCACGCGCCGAAAATTCTCGGCGTTGCCCAAAACGGACAGGAGACGCATTTGCGCGAGCAGGAGACCTTCCATCCCTACACCGACGACGAGTTCGACGCCACCACCGGCGAGTACGAGCTGTCGGAGCGGCAGGCGCTGCGGCGGGTCCCCGGCCTCTCCACCGAACTCACCGACATCAGCGAGGTCGAATACCGTCAGCTCCGGCTGGAGCGGGTCGTCCTCGTGGGGGTCTGGACCGAGGGCACCCAGTCCGACGCCGACAACAGCCTCACCGAGCTGGCGGCGCTGGCCGAGACGGCCGGTTCGCAGGTGCTCGAAGGGCTGATCCAGCGTCGTCACCGGCCCGACCCGGCCACGTACATCGGCCGGGGCAAGGTCGACGACCTGGGCGCGGTAGTGCTGTCCACCGGTGCCGACACGATCATCTGCGACGGTGAGCTGTCGCCGTCGCAGCTGCGCAACCTGGAGCAGCGCACCAAGGTCAAGGTGGTCGACCGCACCGCCCTGATCCTCGACATCTTCGCCCAGCACGCCAAGAGCAAGGAGGGCAAGGCGCAGGTCGAGCTGGCCCAGCTCGAATACCTGCTGCCGCGCCTGCGCGGCTGGGGCGAGACGCTGTCCCGGCAGACCGGTGGTAGCGGCCGCGGCGGTGGCGCCGGCGGCGGCGTGGGTCTGCGTGGTCCCGGTGAGACCAAGCTGGAGACCGACCGGCGGCGCATCCGCCACCGCATCGCGCGGCTGCGCCGCGAGATCAAGAGCATGGCGACGGTACGCCAGACCAAGCGCGCCCGGCGTACCCGTAACGCGGTTCCCGCGGTGGCCATCGCCGGCTACACGAACGCCGGCAAGTCCAGCCTGCTCAACCGCCTGACCGGGGCGGGTGTGCTGGTGGAGAACGCGCTGTTCGCCACGCTGGACCCGACCACCCGCCGGGCCACCACGTCCGACGGCCGGCTCTACACGCTGTCCGACACGGTCGGGTTCGTTCGGCACCTGCCGCACCAGATCGTCGAGGCGTTCCGCTCGACGCTGGAGGAGGTCGCCGACGCCGACCTGGTCGTGCACGTGGTCGACGGCACGCACCCGGATCCGGAGGAGCAGGTCCGGGCGGTACGCGAGGTGCTCGCCGAGGTGGGCGCCGACCGGCTGCCGGAACTACTGGTGGTGAACAAGACCGACGCCACCGACGAGGAGACGATGCTGCGGCTCAAGCGGCTCTGGCCGGACGCGGTCTTCGTCTCCGCCCACAGCGGGCGCGGGATCGACGAGATGCGCGAGGCCGTCGAGCGGCGGCTGCCCCGGCCGGCCGTCGAGGTGCGCGCGGTGCTCCCGTACGACCGGGGTGACCTGGTCGCCCGGGTGCACCGGCAGGGTGAGGTGCTCAGCACCGCGCACCTGCCCGAGGGCACGCTGGTGCACGTGCGGGTCAACGAGGGGCTGGCCGCGGAGCTCGCGCCGTACCGGGCGGGTGACCGGCTGACCAGCGACGAGCGGGTGGGCGCCGGGCGGTGAGCCGTCCGGCGTCACCCGCCGGAAACCCGTGCCGTGCGACACTGAGCGTCATGCGGCACGTTGTCTCCTCGGTCACGCTCGCGCTCGGCCTGGTCGGCGCGGTCGTGGCGCCGGCCGGGCCGGCCCCGGCGGCTCCCGCCGCGGCCCCCGTGCTGGCCGCGGCTCCCAAGAAGAAGTGCACGGTCGAGGACGACCGGCTCCGCGAGCTGTCCGGCCTGGTGGCCACCAGCAACGGGTACGTCGTGATCAACGACGGCTCGGACGACCCCAGCCGCAAGCGGGTCTTCTATCTGGACACCAAGTGCAAGGTCGACAGGGAGGTCCGTTACTCCGGTGACGGGCCGCTCGACACCGAGGACCTGGCTCTCAGCCCGGACCGCAAGACGCTCTGGATCGCCGACACCGGCGACAACGTGGAGAAGAAGACCCGCCGGGAGCGGGTCGCGGTCTGGACGATGCCGCTGAGCGGCTCGAAACAGCCGGTGCTGCACCGGCTCAGCTACCCGGGCAAGGAGCCGCACGACGCGGAGGCCCTGCTCGTCGGCGACGACAACATGCCGCTGGTGATCACGAAGGAGCTCTCCGGCAAGTCGGAGATCTACACCCCGACGGTGAAGCTGAAGACGAGCGGCGACACCGAGGCGATCCCGATGAAGAAGGTCGGCGAGGTCACGCTCCCGAAGACCAGCACCGAGAACAAGCTCGGCTCGCCCGGGCGGGCGCTCGTCACCGGCGCGGCCCGCTCGCCCGACGGCAGCAAGGTCGTGCTGCGCACGTACGCCGACGCGTTCGAGTTCGACGTGGCCGGCGGCGACATCGTCAAGGCGCTCATCACCGGCAAGCCCCGGGTCACGCCGCTCGCCGACCCGTTCGGCGAGGCGATCTCCTACACGCCGGACGGCAAGCTGTTCGTCACCGTCTCCGACGGCGGCACGCTCGACGAGTCGGACCCGATCGACATCCTCACCTACACCCCGTCGACCACCGGCGCCGAGGCGCTGCCGAACGGCGGCAAGGCCGACACCAAACCGGCCGCCCAGAAGTCGTGGCTCGAAGGGCTCTCGCTCGACGAGATCACGTACCTGATCGCGGCCGTCGGGGTGCTCGGCGCGCTCCTGGTCGGCGCGGGTATGTTCGGCATCCTGCGGGCGCGGCGCAAGCCGGCGCCGCGGGCGCCGGCCGACGAGCCCGAGCGCAGCGGCGAGTTCCCGGTGAACAACGGCTTCCCGTCGGGCGAGCGGCCGGCCGCGCCGCGCGGCGGTGTCTACGGCGGCGGTCAGGGCGGCGTGTACGGCGGCGCGGCCAACGGCGACCGCCCGGCGTCCGGCGGTGTCTACGGTGGTGGCCGGCCGGGCGGCGGCGTGTACGGCGGCGGCCCGCAGGAGGGTGGCCGTGGTCAGGGCGGTGGCCGTCCCCCGGGCGGAGCCCGTCCGCCGGGTGGCGGCGGCGTCTACGGCGGCGGTGGTGCCCCGGCCGGCGGCGGAGGGCGCGGCGGCGTCTACGGCGGCGGAGGTCAGGGTGGACCGGGCGGCGGCGCGGGCCAGGGTGGCCCCGGTCGTGGCGGCCCGGGTGGCGGCGGCCAGGGCCGCGGCGGCCCTGGTGGCGGCTATGGCGGCGGCCCGGGCGGGGCCGGACACCGTGGGCAGCCGAACGGCGGCGGACCGCGGGGGGACGGCGGCCGGGCCGAGCCGCCGCGCCGCGGCCAGGAGCCGCGGGGCGGGCGCCGCGACGACGGCTACGACGGCCGGGGCCAGTACGGCCCGGTGTCCGGCGGTGGCCGGGAGTACCGCGGCGACCGCTACTGAGACGACACGACGAAGGGGTGACCGGCCACCGGTCACCCCTTCGTCGTCGCTGTCGCTCAGATGCGGCGCAGCACCGCCACCACACGGCCCATGATGGTGGCGTCGTCGCCGGGGATCGGGTCGAAGGCCGGGTTCTGCGGCATCAGCCAGACGTGCCCGTCGCGCCGCCGGTAGGTCTTCACCGTCGCCTCGCCGTCGAGCATGGCGGCCACGATGTCACCGACCTCGGCGTTCGGCTGCTGCCGGACGACCACCCAGTCGCCGTCGCAGATCGCCGCGTCGAGCATCGAGTCGCCCTTGACCTGGAGCATGAAGACCTCGCCCTCGCCGACCAGCTCGCGGGGGAGGGGGAAGATGTCCTCCACCGCCTGCTCGGCCAGGATCGGCCCACCGGCGGCGATGCGGCCCAGCATCGGCACGTACGCCGGGGCGGGCCGCTGCGCGCGGGCCGCCTCGTCGTCCGCCTCGCCCGGCGCGCGGACGTCGACGGCGCGCGGACGGTTCGGGTCGCGGCGCAGGAAGCCCTTCTTCTCCAGCTCCTTGAGCTGGTAGGCGACGCTGGACGGGGACACCAGCCCGACCGCCTCGCCGATCTCGCGCACGCTCGGCGGGTAGCCGTGGCGCTCGACCCAGGTGCGGATGAACTCCAGGATCCGCCGCTGCCGCGCGGTCAGGTCGACCGTCGCCGGGTCGGGGAAGCTGCTCACCACCGGGGTGACCGGACGCACCGCCGCGGGGGCGGTGCGGCTGCGGGCGGTACGGGGGCGACGGGTCGCCGGAGGACCCGCCCCGTCGTTCGGCTGCGGGTTCTTCTGCCGGCTGGCCCGGTCCTCGGTCACGTCCGTCCCTCCCTGGTCGGCGCTGGGGTGCCTCGTCGGCTCGTGGTGCGTGTGGTCTGACCGTATAGGTGAGATCGGCCATTTTCAAACATCTGTACGACCTGCTGTCGGCGTGTCGCGCCGAATTCCTGGATTTCCGAACTGGTGTTCTGATAGAAGAGTACGCCGCTCGAACGGGTGTTCTATCCCGGCCGCCCGTGACTAGCACGGGAGGCTGTCCGTTGGGCTCCACGGCGGCGTCGCGCCGGGCGTGATCCTGACGACTCGCCGGACACGCCCGTCAACTTGACCTCGCTTGGGGTTCGGCATACGGTCGACCCCTAGATGTAGTAGTCACACGGGCGTAAGTTGCCTACAGGTTGGGTTCAACTACCGAACGCACTCCCGCACCGCGCATTCGGCGACGGTCATCGGACGATGACTCCGCCGTGTCGACGCGTGCCCGGGAGCCGGTAGGTGTGCCCGCGATCGACGGAGGAGGTCGGGCGAATGCGGTGTCCGTACTGCCGGCACGCCGACTCCCGGGTGGTCGACTCGCGGGAGGCCGACGACGGCCAGCTCATCCGGCGGCGACGGTCGTGCCCGGAGTGCGGCAAGCGGTTCACCACCGTCGAGGAGGCGGTGCTCGCGGTGGTCAAGCGCAGCGGGGTGACCGAGCCGTTCAGCCGCACGAAGATCATCGGTGGGGTGCGCAAGGCGTGCCAGGGGCGGCCGGTCGACGACGACTCGATCGCGCTGCTGGCACAGAAGGTCGAGGAGACCGTACGGGCCAAGGGGGCGGCCGAGATCCCCAGCCACGAGGTGGGCCTGGCCATCCTCGGCCCGTTGCGTGACCTCGACGAGGTGGCCTACATGCGGTTCGCCAGCGTCTACCGGTCCTTCGACTCGCTCGCCGACTTCGAGCGCGAGATCGAGACGCTGCGGGCCGCCGCGCGCGCCCGGGAGGGCGCCGGTGCCGGTGCGGCGGACGCCGCCGGCGCGATCAGCTGACATTTTCGGGTTTCTGACAGGTACACGAGGCGCGGTGGGTGACCGTGCCGACGAGGGGGGCGAGGGCGTGACGACCAGCAAGTCACGGAACAAGGCCGGGGCGGGGCTGAAGATCGAGCGCGTCTGGACGACCGAGGGGGTGCATCCCTACGACGAGGTCGCCTGGGAGCGCCGCGACGTCGTCATGACGAACTGGCGGGACGGCTCGATCAACTTCGAGCAGCGCGGGGTGGAGTTCCCCGAGTCCTGGTCGGTGAACGCGGCGAACATCGTGACCACCAAGTACTTCCGGGGCGCGGTGGGGACCCCGGAGCGGGAGTGGTCGCTGCGGCAGCTGATCGACCGGGTGGTCGAGACCTACCGCACCGCCGGTGAGGAGTACGGCTACTTCGCCACCCCGGCCGACGCCGAGGTGTTCGCGCACGAACTGACCTGGATGCTGCTGCACCAGGTGTTCAGCTTCAACTCGCCGGTCTGGTTCAACGTCGGCACGCCGTCGCCGCAGCAGGTCAGCGCCTGCTTCATCCTGTCGGTCGACGACTCGATGGACTCCATCCTCGACTGGTACAAGGAGGAGGGCCGGATCTTCCAGGGCGGCTCGGGCGCGGGGGTCAACCTGTCCCGCATCCGTTCCTCGAAGGAGCTGCTCTCCTCCGGCGGCACCGCCTCCGGCCCGGTCAGCTTCATGCGCGGCGCGGACGCCTCCGCCGGCACCATCAAGTCCGGTGGCGCCACCCGGCGTGCGGCCAAGATGGTCATCCTCGACGTGGACCACCCGGACATCGAGGAGTTCGTGGCGACCAAGGCGCGCGAGGAGGACAAGATCCGCGCGCTGCGCGACGCCGGGTTCGACATGGACCTGGGCGGCGCCGACATCGTCAGCGTGCAATACCAGAACGCCAACAACTCGGTCCGCGTCTCGGACGAGTTCATGACCGCCGTGGAGAACGGCGGCGGCTTCGACCTGCGCGGCCGGCTCGACGGGCAGACCATCGAGACGATCGACGCGAAGAAGCTGTTCCGCACCATCTCCCAGGCCGCGTGGGAGTGCGCCGACCCGGGCCTGCAGTACGACGACACCATCAACGACTGGCACACCTGCCCGGAGACCGGGCGGATCACCGCGTCGAACCCGTGCTCGGAGTACCTGCACCTGGACAACTCCTCGTGCAACCTGGCGTCGCTGAACCTGATGAAGTTCCTCCGCGCCGACGGCGGCTTCGAGGTGGAGAAGTTCGTCAAGTCGGTCGAGTTCGTCATCACCGCGATGGACATCTCGATCTGCTTCGCCGACTTCCCGACCGAGAAGATCGGTGAGACCACCCGCGCCTACCGGCAGCTCGGCATCGGGTACGCCAACCTGGGCGCGCTGCTGATGGCCTCCGGCCTGCCGTACGACTCGGAGCAGGGCCGGGAGGTGTCCGCCGCGATCACCTCGCTGATGACCGGCACCGCCTACCGCCGTTCCGCCGAGCTGGCCGGCATCGTCGGCCCGTACGACGGCTACGCGCGCAACGCCGAGCCGCACAAGCGGGTCATGCGCAAGCACGCCGCCGCCAACGACGCGATCAAGGCGACCGGCACCGTGGCCACCGCCGTGCAGCGCGAGGCCACCAAGCAGTGGACGCTCGGCAACAAGCTCGGTGACAAGTTCGGTTGGCGCAACTCGCAGGCCAGCGTGCTCGCCCCGACCGGCACCATCGGCCTGATGATGGACTGCGACACCACCGGTGTCGAGCCGGACCTGGCACTGGTGAAGTTCAAGAAGCTGGTCGGCGGCGGCTCGATGCAGATCGTCAACCAGACCGTGCCGCGCGCCCTGCGCAGCCTCGGCTACCCCGAGGAGCAGGTCGAGGCGATCGTCGAGCACATCGCCGACCACGGCCACGTGGTGGACGCCCCGGGCCTGAAGCCGGAGCACTACCCGGTCTTCGACTGCGCCATGGGCGAGCGCTCGATCGCGCCGATGGGTCACGTGCGGATGATGGCGGCCGTCCAGCCGTTCATCTCCGGCGCCATCTCCAAGACGGTGAACATGCCGGAGCAGGCCACCGTCGAGGACGTCGAGAAGATCTACTTCGAGGGCTGGAAGCTCGGCCTCAAGGCGCTGGCGATCTACCGGGACAACTGCAAGGTCGGCCAGCCGCTGTCGGCCGCCAAGCCGAACAAGGCCACCGCCGAGACGCAGGCCCCGGCCGCCGAGGTCGAGAAGGTCGTGGAGAAGGTCGTCGAGTACCGCCCGGTGCGCAAGCGGCTGCCGAAGAAGCGCCCGTCGCAGACGGTCTCCTTCTCGGTCGGCGGCGCGGAGGGCTACCTCACCGCCTCGTCCTACCCTGACGACGGCCTCGGCGAGGTCTTCCTCAAGATGTCGAAGCAGGGCTCGACCCTGGCCGGTGTGATGGACGCCTTCTCGGTGGCCATCTCCATCGGTCTCCAGTACGGCGTCCCGCTGGAGACGTACGTCAGCAAGTTCACCAACATGCGCTTCGAGCCGGCCGGCATGACCGACGACCCGGACGTGCGGATGGCCGCCTCGGTGATGGACTACATCTTCCGTCGCCTGGCGCTGGACTTCCTGCCGTACGACCGCCGCGCCGAGCTGGGCATCTTCACCGCCAAGGAGCGGGCCGCCCAGCTCCGGGCCGAGGCGGAGGCGGAGGCGAGCGGTGCGGACCTCACCGCGATGGCCGCCTCCGCCCCGGTCGAGGCGCCCGAGCCGAAGACCGGCCCGATCGCGCAGCCGGCGCAGGAGATGGCCGACGCCGCGGCCGTCAAGCCCGCGCCGTCGGTGGGTTCCAGCACCGAACTGCTGGAGGCCGTGATCGGCAAGGCCGCCGACGCGCCGCTCTGCTTCACCTGCGGTACGAAGATGCGGCCCGCCGGTAGCTGCTACGTCTGCGAGGGCTGCGGCTCCACCAGCGGCTGCAGCTGACGACCGACCGAAGACGCGAGCGCGGCAGGGACCTCCCTGCCGCGCTCGCGCGTGCTTTGGCGAGTCGGGCTCAGCGCAGGGTACGGAGGAACACCTGCCACGGCTGACGCCCAAAGCGCAGAACCGGGCCGGACGCATCCTTGCTGTCGCGGATCAGGATGCTCCCGTTGACTGCGGCAATCTCTACGCACGCTCCGCCGTTGTTGTCGCTGCGACTCGACTTGCGCCACTTGGTGCCGATCGGGTCCGTCATGCCACCTCCGTTTCCTACCAGCGTCTGGCGCGAGCACTGCTGAGGTTGGCGCTCAGCGCAGGGTACGGAGGAACACCCGCCACGGCTGTCGGTCGAAGCGTAGAACCGGGCCGCCGGCATCCTTGCTGTCGCGGACTTCTACTGCCTGGTCGGCGTATCTCGCTTCGACGCAGGCTCCGTTGGTGCCGCTCCGGGTGCTCTTGCGCCACTGCGAGTCCACGTCCGCCTCCTACTCCACGGGCAGCGCGCCTCGGATTGCTTTGATCATTGCCGCCGAGTCGGTTGGCGACAGGGCCGCGGCGCGCAGGCTGTTGAACACCACCGTACAGCGGCGCACATCCTCGCCCTCCGCGTAGAGATCGCCCGTCAAACCCTCGATGTACACCACGCTGGGGCCGTCAGCGAAGTTGAGGATGTGGAAGCTCGACAGCATGGAAGCGTAGGCACCTTCCCGGAACGGGATCACCTGGACCGTGACGTTCCATCGGCTGCCGGCGTCGAGCAAGGCGGTGAGCTGGTCGGCCATGACGGCTGCACCACCGATCTGGCGGTGCAGGACTGCTTCGTCCAGTACAGCCACCAGGCGGAGCTTGCCCGACGAGATCAGCTCCTGGCGGTGCGTCCGGACGGCGACTCGCCTCTCGACCGCCTCGGGTGAAGGTTCGAAGGCATCCTCCGCCATCATCGCCCGCGAGTATGCCGGTGTCTGGAGCAGGCCCGGCACGACAAGCGTCTCGAAGGTCTGCACCTCCTCGGCTGCGGATTCCAATCCGATGTACTGCCGATACGACGAGGGCAGATCCCCGTACTTCGCCCACCAGCCGCGCTGCTTCCCGGTGCGCGCCATCGACAGCAGCGTGTCGCGCAGTTCGGCATCGGTGACGCCGTAGCGATCAAGCAGCGCGTTGAGCGCAGGGCCTTTGATACCGACCCGACCGGCCTCGATGCGGCGCAGGGTGCTCGCGGTCACCTCGATTGCCGCCGCTGCTTCCTCGGCGGTGACATCGGCCTGCTCTCGCGCTTTGCGTAACTGCGCCCCGAGCTGGAAGCGAACGAAGGTCGGACTCTCCATGCCGGTGATTGTGCCGCCGGCCGGCGTGCGGTGGACACGCGACACGCCCGCACGACATGCGCGCACATCGTTGACTGACTGAAAATGCGCGCGCAAAATTACCCGCGCATGAACAAAGTAGGAGGCGGCATGCGTGCTCGTGTGTCGTACGAGGAGTACGTGTTGGCGGTCGCGCTGACCCTCGCCCGGCGGCACCGTCCGGTGTGGTCCTGGCGACGCTGGCGGTGGATCTGCCGCTGCGGTGCGGAACTGCCGTGCCGCGCACGCCATCGCATCCCGATCCGTCGCGGCCACTGGCCGGGTGAGGAGCAGACGTGACGGAGCCGCAGGTCCGGCAGATCCTGTCGGTACACGTACCCGGCGTCGACGGCTTCTGCACGGGGTGCCGGGCATGGTGGGCGCGTCTGTGCCCGTACCCCTGTCAGCAGGTCGAATGGGCGGCCCGCAGGCAGGCGCGGACCGCCACCCGGCGCTTCCTGGACGGCCTCCGGTGACCACCCACGGGCCGGTTCTTCCGGTGTGGAGCTGCGGTGGGTGTGGCGCTCCTTGGCCCTGCCCGACGCGGCGTCGCGAGCTGCGGGCCGAGTTCGCCGGAGCGCCGGTGTCGTTGAGCTTGTACATGGGGTCCTATCTGGTGTGGGCGGCGGAGGATCTGACCTGGGTACCGGCCGGGGTGTTGCATCAGCGCTTCCTCGGGTGGGTGCGATGAGTGTCATTCGGCCGGGCGACGAACGGTTCCACTACTGCGACGGCTCGCACCGGTGGGTGCCGCTCGATCCGGACTTCGACCAGGAGGTCTGGGAGGCCATGGTGCGCGAGCACCAACAGCGGCACCTGGAGGAGATCTCCCGAGGGCTTCGTCCCCGTCGGCCCAAACTTCCGTAGGTGCCCACTGTCACAGCCCATCGCGTACGCGAGCTGGAATGCTCGGGGGATGAGCACGACAGACATCTATCGGGTCTTCGCCGAGCGTGAGACGCGTGGCGTGTCCCCGGCGTACGAGCGGTTGTCGCGGGTGGTCGCCGGTGACCCGGAGCTGCTCGCCCTGCTCGACACGCTTCCGCCGGCCAAGCGTCAGCCGAACCTGCTGTTCGGGGTGGTGCGGCTGCGCGGCGGGCCGGTGGACGACCCGGCGGCGTTCCGCGCGTACGTGATGGGGCACTGGCCGGACGTGGCGGCGCAGATGCGGGTGCGGGCGACGCAGACGAACGAGGCGGGACGCTGCGCGGCTCTGCTGCCGGTGCTCGCCGCGTTGCCGCAGCCGCTGGCGTTGCTGGAGGTCGGCGCGTCCGCCGGGCTGTGCCTCTACCCGGACCGGTACGCCTACCGCTACGGCGATCGGCGGATCGGCGACGGCGAGCCGTTGCTCGACTGTGACCTGACCGGCGCCGAGCCGCCGGAGCGGCGTCCGGAGGTGGTGTGGCGGGCCGGGCTGGACCTGAACCCGCTCGACGTCACCGACCCGGCCGACGTGGCCTGGCTGGAGGCGCTGATCTGGCCGGAGCACCGGCACCGCCGGGACCGGCTGCGCGCCGCGGCGGCGGTCGCGGCGGCCGATCCGCCACTGCTGGTACGCGGGGACCTGGTCGACGACCTGCCCGCGCTGGCGGCGCAGGCCCCGCCCGGGGCGACGCTCGTGGTGTTCCACAGTTCGGTGCTCTACCAGGTGCCGCAGCCACGGCGGGACGCGTTCACCGCGCTGGTCCGGACCCTGCCCGGCCACTGGATAGCCAACGAGGACCCGTCGGTGCTGCCCCACGCCGACCTGCCGGATCCGCCCACCGACGGCTTCCACAACGTCCTGGCCCTCGACGGCCGTCCCGTGGCCTGGACGACAGGCCACGGCCAGTCCCTCACCTGGTTCCGCGGCGGGCGGCGGGCGGGCGGGCGTTGAACTAGGGTCGGCGGGCGTGACCGAACCTGCCTGGCTGGTCGAGACGCGTGCCGCCTACGACGCCGTCGCCGAGGACTACGCGCGGCTGCTGCCCGATGTGGTGGAGCCGCCGCTGGATCGGGCGCTGCTGGCCGCGTACGCCGAGATGGTCGAGCCCGGACGGGCGGTGCTGGAGGTGGGCTGCGGCACCGGTCGCGTCACCGCCCACCTGCACCGGCTCGGCCTCGACATCGGCGGCGTCGACCTCTCGCCCGGCATGGTGGCGGTGGCCCGGCGGACGTACCCGGATCTGCGCTTCGAGGTCGGCTCGCTGACCGAGCTGAGCGCGCCGGACAGGTCGCTGGCCGGGCTGGTCTCCTGGTACTCGCTGATCCACCTCCCGCCGGAACTGCTGCCCGAGGTGTTCGTCGGCTTCCACCGGGTGCTCGTCCCGGGTGGCCACCTGCTGCTGGCGGTGAAGGCCGGCGACCGGCTCGACCGCCGGGAGCAGGCATACGGCCAGCCCGTCGGGTACGACGTCTACTGGCTGTCGCCGCAGCGGCTGGCCGCGCAGCTCGCAGCGGCCGGGTTCGCGGTGACGGCGACGACGGTCCGCGCGCCGGCCGACGGCGAGCGGCAGCCCCAGGCGTTCCTGCTCGCGCAGCGTCCGGCCGATTGAACCGGACGCTGCGCGAAGCGCGCCGCCGACCTCGCCGCAACGGGTCGGCAGCGGGACGGTCAGGGCCGGTGCGGAGTGACCGAGATCTGCTCGGCGATCGCGACGACCTGGTCGACCGAGAGCCGCAGCGGCGCCTGCAGGTTGACCACCGCCCCGCCGGGCACCTCGGCCTGCAGGAACCAGATCTCGTCGGCGCGGATCAGATGGGCTTCCCGGCCGCCCACCGTGACCCTTCGCTCGTGCCGGGCTCCCATCACGTTGCGCAGCAGGTCCGGGTCACGGCGTGCAACGACCTGCACGGTGAGCGTCTCGTCGGAGGAGTCGCCCTGCAGGGTCAGGATGGTGTCGTTCTTGAAGAGGGCGAGCCGCCAACCGCGTGGCGCCAGCCGGACCCGCAGCGGCACCTGCTGCGGCTCGTCGACGAGGTGCTCGGCCAGCCGGAGCAGCGCCGCGTCGTCGGCGAACCTGCCGTGGCCGGTCAGCGACACCCACTGACCGGGCCTGCGTTCCCACGACATGTCGAGCCGGCGCGGTCCGCCGGGGTCCGACTCCTCGTAGATCTCGGCCGGGCGGCCTGCGACGGTCACCGGACGCGACGTCGTCGCGATCCGTGCCGGTCGGCTGTCCCAGACGAAGAGGTAGACGTCGTCGGTGGCGGTGCGGGACAGGTACACGGCGAGGAACTGGCCCGGAGCGTAGCTGTAGCGAGGTGGGTCCAGCGTCGCCGGCCGCGACCGCAGGGTCAGCGGAAACTCCGGGATCGTCGCAGCCACCAGGGTCAACGGCTCCGCCGATCGGTCGAGCGAACGTACCGCGAGGCCAATGCCCGCCCCGGCCACCACCGTGGCCCCGGCTGCCACCAGGAGCGTCCGCCGCCGCAGCGGCGGAACGGTCCGGCGTACGGATGCGGCGGCGAACTCGCCGGCGAGGCGGTCCCGCGCGAGGCGGAGCGTCTCGGCGGACGCCTCCGGGGCATCCGGCCCGTGCGTACGCAGCAGGTTGATCTCGTTCATGTCGGCTCCTCGGGGGCGAGCGCGAGTCGGGTGAGTCGGCGGGCACGGTGCAGGCGGGAGCGGACGGTGCCGAGCGGGATGTCGAGCACGGCGGCGATCTGCTCGTACGACAGGTCCGCCCACGCGGTGAGCAGCAACACGTCCCGGTCCCGCCGGTGCAGCGAGGCCAGCGCCAGGGCCAGGTCCCGGCGCAGGGCGCCGGCGTCCAGCCGGTCGATCGCGTCCTCGATCACCGGCGGTGCCACCTCGCCGGCGGCGAGCCGGGCCAGCGCGCGGTAGCGGCGTTCCTCGGTCCGCACGTGCCGGCGCACGAGGTTGGTGGCGATCCCGAAGAGCCACGGCCGTACGCCGACGTCCGAGGTGTACGACGCCCTCCGCCGGAAGGCGACCAGGAAGGTCTCGGCCAGTAGGTCGTCCGCCGGCGGACCGATGCGGCGAGCCAGATAGCGGTGCACGGGGACGGCATGCCGGTCGAACAACGGCGCGAACCGCTCCGGCTCGGCGACGGACGCGCGGATCACGTCGTCGTCCGACGGCTCGTCGGGCGGCCCGGCCCCGGAATGTCCCCGTTCGTGGGCCTCGGCCCGGCGCATCTTGTTCGTCACACCCGTTCATGCCCGGTCGGCGCGGACCGGTTCACGGCGGAACCGCATCCGGTCGTAGTGTCCCTCCCGGACGGCCGACGCGACGGGAGGCACCGGCGCGGGCACCCAGGGCGTCGCGCGAGGGTGAGGAGGCCACTCCGTAGACTCCAGCGGTGCGTGACGAGCTGGCGGACCGGCCGCTTACCGAACCGCACCCGTCGCGGCTGTCGCCGGATCACCCGGGGCGGGACCGGATCCTGGCCGCGCACGCCGCAGCTTTGGCCGCCGGGGAGGCCGGCTACCTGGACCCGGAAACCGGACTGTTCGTGCTCAGCGCGGGCTTCCTGGCCCGGCGAGGGACGTGCTGCGGGCGAGGATGTCGGCACTGTCCGTACGTAACCGATTAGGGGCTTCCGTCCCCGCGCGGGCACGCCGTACGGTGTCCGACGGAACTCCGGCGGGTCGGACCCGCCGCCGACCGCGGAGGTCTCCCGTGCGTGCCCGTATCTGGCTGGCCGTCCCGGCCGTCCTGCTCGCCGCCGGCTGCGCCGAGGAGGCGCCGACCGACGCCGGGCCGCCCGCCCCGCCCCCGCCGGTTCCGGTCGCGGCGGCGTCCTCCGGCGGGGCGTGCCGGCTCCTCGACTTCGCGGTGATCGCCGAGCACACCGGCGGCACGTTCGACGTGGCGGCGGCCACCGAGCGGGGCGACACCCACACGTGCGTGGTCCGGGCGGCCGGGGCGGTGCTGCCGGAGCTGACGCTGTCGGTGACCGAGACGTCGATCGACGCGGCCACGTTCGCCCTGGACGTGCAGCCGGGCGGCGCGGCGAAGATCAGCAAGCTGGGCAAGGCCGCCTACCGGCGGACGCTGCCCAAGACCGCGAAGTCCGGCCCGGCCGCCGAGGTCGGCTGGCTGGCCACCGAGGGACGGCTGGCCACCCTGCGCTGGACCGCCCCGGCCGGCACCGCGAAGGCGGAGGCGGACAAGACGGCCGGCAAGCTGGTCACGCTGGCCAAGGTGATCGACACCAGGCAGCTCTGATCGCGGGTCGCACCAAGGCAGCTCTGACCGGAAGCCGGCCTCAGCGGGCCGCGACGAACACCCGGGACGCCACCTCGCGGGGCAGCCGGACCCGGTCACCGGAGCGGTCGATGGAGACGGCGTCGCGTTCCTGCGCCACAGTCACTGTCGCGCCCGGGTCGACGCCGGCGGCGTGCAACTGCCGGAGCACGTCCGAGTCGGTCTGCACGCTCTCGCAGATCCGCCGCACCACGACCGGGCCGGACAGGCCGGGGAAAGCCAGGTTGCGCTCGCCCTCGACGGCGTCGGCATGCGTCTGGCCGGGGTCGCCCAGCTCCGCCAGGCCCGGGATCGGGTTGCCGTACGGCGAGCGGGTCGGGCGGTTGAGCAGGTCGAAGACCCGCTTCTCCACCGCGTCGCTCATCACGTGCTCCCACCGGCAGGCCTCTTCGTGGGCCTCCTCGTAGGGCATCCCGATCACGTTCACCAGCAGCAACTCGGCCAGCCGGTGCTTGCGCATCACCGACACGGCGGTGTTGCGCCCCTGCGGCGTGAGAGTCAGGTGCCGGTCGCCCTCGACTGTGAGCAGGCCGTCGCGCTCCATGCGGGCGACGGTCTGGCTGACGGTCGGACCACTCTGCTTCAGCCGCTCGGCGATGCGGGCACGAAGCGGCGGCACCCCCTCCTCCTCGAGTTCGAGGATGGTGCGCAGGTACATCTCGGTGGTGTCAACAAGGTCGTGCTTCACGTCTGCGGCCTCCTGGGCTCCGATGGTACCCGCTCCCACCGACCGTCGACGCAGGCGAAGCCGGAGGTGGCGGGCCGAATGGTGTTGACTGGGCCGCATGGCCGCCACCACAGACCTGCTGGTCGAGCCCGACCGGCTCGCCGCCGAACTCGATCATGCCGACCCGCCGACCCTGCTCGACGTCCGCTGGCGGCTGACCGGCCCGCCCGGGCGCGACGATCACACCGCCGGCCACCTGCCCGGCGCCGTCTTCGTCGACCTGGACACCGAGCTGTGCGGGCCGCCCGGCGCCGCCGGGCGACACCCGCTTCCGGACCCGGCGGCGTTGCAGGCCGCGCTGCGGGCCGCGGGCGTCCGCGCCGGTCGTCCCGTGGTGGTGTACGACGGCGGCGACGGCATGTCCGCCGCCCGCGCCTGGTGGACGCTGCGCTGGGCCGGGCACCGGCAGGTGCGGGTGCTGCACGGCGGCTTCCCGGCCTGGACGGCAGCCGGCCTGCCGGTCGACACGAGCGTGCCCGCCCCGGTCCCGGGCGACGTGACGGTGGCGCCCGGCGCGTTGCCGGTGCTCGACGCCGCCGCTGCCGCCCGGCTCGCCGCCGCCGGGCCCGGCGTGCTGATCGACGTACGGGCCGCGCCGCGTTACCGGGGCGAGCACGAGCCGGTCGACCCGGTCGCCGGGCACGTGCCGGGCGCTGTGAACCTGCCCGCACCGGAGTACGTCACGCAGGGCCGGTTCCCCGCCGCCGAGGCGCTCCGGGAGCGGTTCGCCGCCGCCGGGGTGGACGCGGACGCGCCGGTCGGTGCGTACTGCGGCTCCGGGGTGACCGCCGCGCAGGCCGTGCTCGCGCTGCACCTGGCCGGTCGCCCGGACGCCGCGTTGTACGTCGGCTCGTGGAGCGAGTGGGTGGCCGACCCGGACCGTCCGGTCGCGACCGGTGGCACGTCCGGCCGGTGAGCGTACGACTGGTGGGCGCGCCCCGGGCCACGTGCGACGATGGCCGCATGGCCGACGACACGGTGGTGGTGTGGGACGAGGGTCTCCTCGCCTACGACATGGGCGACCATCCCCTCGACCCGGTCCGGGTCGAGCTGACCATGGCGCTCGCCCGCGAGCTGGGTGTGCTGGACCGGCCCGGCGTGCGGCTGGTCAAGCCCGAGCCGGCCGACGACGCGCTGCTCACCCGCGTACACGATCCGGCCTACCTGGACGCGGTCCGGTCCGCGCCGCGCGACCCGCTGTTCGCCGGCTTCGGTCTGGGCACGTCGGACAATCCGGTCTTCGACGGGATGCACGAGGCGAGCGCGCTGATCGCCGGCGCCACGACGGCCGCCGCCGAGGCGGTGTGGCGCGGCGACGCCCGGCGCGCGGTGAGCGTGGCCGGCGGGCTGCACCACGCGATGCCCGCCCGCGCCGCCGGGTTCTGCGTCTACAACGACCCGGCCGTGGCCATCGCGCGGCTGCTCGACCTCGGCGCGGAGCGGATCGCGTACGTGGACGTGGACGTGCACCACGGCGACGGCGTGCAGGAGATCTTCTACCGCGACCCGCGGGTGCTCACGATCAGCCTGCACGAGACGCCGCTCGCGCTGTTCCCCGGCACCGGGTTCCCGGACGAGACCGGCGGCCCGGGCGCGGAGGGCACCGCCGTCAACGTGCCGCTGCCCCCGGGTGTGGGTGACGCGGGCTGGCAGCGGGCGTTCCACGCGATCGTGCCGTCGGTGCTGCGCGCGTTCCGGCCGCAGGTGCTGGTCACCCAATGCGGCGCCGACGGGCACCGCAAGGATCCGCTGGCCGACCTGCACCTGTCGGTGGACGGGCAGCGGGCCACCTACCGCGCGCTGCGGGCGCTCGCCGACGAGCTGTGCGACGGCCGCTGGGTCGCCACCGGCGGCGGCGGGTACGCGCTCGTCGAGGTGGTGCCCCGGGCGTGGACGCACCTGCTGGCGATCGCCACCGGCGAGCCGGTCGACCCGGCCACGCTCACCCCGCCGGGCTGGCGGGACCTGGCCGCGCGGCGGCGACCCGGGCACGAGGTGCCGCTGCGGATGACCGACGACGTGGACCCGTCGTACCAGCCGTGGCAGCCCAGCGGCGAGCCGAACGCGGTGGACCGGGCCGTCGCGGCCACCCGCAAGGCGGTCTTCCCGCTGCTCGGGCTCGATCCGCACGACCCGCGCGACTGAGCCGGCGGCAGGGGAGGACCGACCGGTGACCACCGTCGAGCAACCGCTGGACGTGCTGCTCAGTGACGGCACGACCGTCCAGCTGCGACCGATCCGCCCGGAGGACGCGCCCGAGATCGTGGCCATGCACGGCCGTTTCTCGGAGCGCACCCGATACCTGCGGTACTTCTCGCCGTACCCGCGTATCCCGGAACGCGACCTGAAGCGCTTCGTCAACGTCGACCACCGCGACCGGGAGGCGTTCGTGGTGCTGGCCGGCGAGCGGATCGTCGCCGTCGGCCGCTACGAGCGGCTCGGCCCCGCCTCGCCCGAGGCCGAGGTGGCGTTCGTGGTCGAGGACGCCTACCAGGGCCGGGGCATCGGGTCGGTGCTGCTGGAGCACCTGGCCGACGCGGCCGGACGCAACGGCATCGTGCACTTCGTCGCCGAGGTGCTCCCGGCCAACGGGGCGATGCTGCGGGTCTTCGCCGACTTCGGCTACCAGGTCCAGCGCCAGTACGCCGACGGCGTGGTGCACCTGAGCTTCCCGATCGCGCCCACCGAGGCGACCCTGGAGGTGCAGCGCGGCCGGGAGCACCGCACCGAGGCCCGGTCGATCGCCCGGCTGCTCGCGCCGCGCGGCATCGCCGTCTACGGCGCCAGCACCACCGGCCAGGGCGTCGGCGCGGCGCTGCTCGGGCACCTGCGCGACGGTGGCTTCGCCGGGGCGATCGTGCCGGTGCACCCGAGCGCGTCGACGGTGGCGGGGCTGCCCGCGTACCCGTCGGCGGCCGACGCCGGCCAGGACGTCGACCTCGCCGTGGTGGCTGTCCCGCCGGACGCGGTGACCGACGTGGTGCACGACGCGGCCCGCGCCGGCGCGCACGGCCTGGTGGTGATCTCCGCCGGGTTCGCCGAGTCCGGCCCGGCCGGCGCGGCGGCGCAGCGCGCGCTGGTCCGCGCCGCGCACCTGGCCGGCATGCGGGTGGTCGGCCCGAACTGCCTCGGCGTCGCCAACACCGACCCGGCGGTACGCCTCAACGCCACGCTCGCCCCGGTGCTGCCCGCGGCGGGCCGGGTCGGCGTGTTCAGCCAGTCCGGCGCGTTCGGGGTGGCGCTGCTGGCCGAGGCGTCCCGGCGCGGGCTCGGCCTGTCCAGCTTCGTCTCGGCCGGCAACCGGGCCGACGTGTCCGGCAACGACCTGCTCCAGTACTGGCAGGACGACCCGGCCACCGACGTCATCACGCTCTACCTGGAGACGTTCGGCAACCCGCGCAAGTTCGCCCGGCTGGCCCGGCGCATCGGCCGCCGCAAGCCGGTGGTGGCGCTCGCCTCGCTGGCCCGGCCGCCGGGCGTGGGGGACGCGCCCGCGCTGGACGCGGCTGCGGTGAGCGCGCTGTTCGCCCAGTCCGGGGTGATCCGGGTGGACACCGTGTCCGAACTGCTCGACGTGGGCGTGCTGCTGGCCCACCAGCCGCTGCCGGCCGGGCGGCGGGTGGCGGTGGTGGGCAACTCGTCGGCGCTGACCGGGCTGGCCGCGACCGCCTGCGCGGCCCAGGGACTGACAGTCGCCGACGGCTACCCGCAGGACGTCGGGCCGAGCGCGGGCGCCGCCGCGTACGCCGCCGCGCTCGGCGACGCGGTGGCCGACGAGCGGGTGGACGCCGTGGTGGCGGTGTTCGCGCCGCCGCTGCCGGGCCAGCTCGCCGACCCGGTGGCCGACTTCGCGGCGGCGCTGCCCGACGCGCGGGTCACCGGCAAGCCGGTGGTGGCGACGTTCCTGGCCGGGCTGGTGCCGGCCGGGGTGCCGGCGTACCCGAGCGTGGAGGAGGCGGTACGCGCGCTGGGCCGGGTGACCGCGTACGCGGACTGGCTGCGCCGGCCCGCCGGTGTGCTGCCGGAACTGGCCGACGTGGACCGGGCGGCCGGGCACGCCGCGCTGCGGCCCGACGGCGCCGACGCGGCGGCGTTGCTGCGCGCGTACGGGATCGACGTGGTGGAGTCGGTGCCGGCCGGCAGCGCCGAGGAGGTGCTGGCGGCTGCCGAACGGCTCGGCCGGCCGGTGGCGCTCAAGGCCGCCGCCCCCGGGTTGCGGCACCGCCTCGACCTGGGCGCGGTACGCCTCGACCTGGCGGATGCCCCCGCGCTGCGCCGCGCGTACGCCGAGATGGCCCCGGTGTTCGGCGCGGAGGTGCTGGTCCAGCCGATGGTCGCGCCGGGTGTGGCGTGCGTGGTGGAGCTGGTGGAGGATCCGGCGTTCGGGCCGGTGGTCGGGTTCGGGCTCGGTGGCGTGGCGACCGAGCTGCTCGGCGACCGGGCCTGGCGGGCGGTCCCGCTCACCGACCGGGACGCCGCCGAGCTGGTCGACGAGCCCCGCGCGGCGCCGCTGCTGCGCGGGCACCGGGGCGCCGCGCCGGTGGACCGGGCGGCCCTTGTCGACCTGCTGGTGCGGGTCGGCCGCCTGGCCGACGAGCAGCCGCGAGTGCGGTCGCTCACGCTCAACCCGGTGCTGGCCCGGCCGGACGGCATCTCGGTGCTGCACGCCACCGTGCGCACCGGCGCGGAGGCCGCCCGCCCGGACACCGGCCCGCGCCGCTTGTAAGGAAGGGCCCCTTCTTAACGCCTCCGGTAGAGAAGGGGCCCCCTTTTAACACCGCTCACCCACGCTCGGAGATCTGCTGCACCGACCACTCGTTGCCGTCCGGGTCGCGGAAGAACACGAAGCCGACGTTGTCCAGCGGGTGCGGCACCGGGCGCGGGTTCTGACCCATCACCTGGATCTCGCTCACCTCGACGCCCCGCTCGACCAGCTCGGCGTGCGCCCGCTCCAGGTCGGGCACGACGAGTTGCAGGCCCTTGAGGGAGCCCGGCGGCATCTCCGGTACGACGCCCCGGCCGAGCACGATCGAGCACCCGGAGCCCGGAGGAGTGAGTTGGACGATCCGCCCCGCGCCGCCCAGATCGGTGTCGTGGTCGAGGACGAAGCCGAGCCGCCGCGCGTAGAACTCCTTGGCCCGGTCCAGGTCGGAGACCGGTACGACCACCACTTCCAGCGTCCAGTTCACGTTGTCGCTCCTGTCGTCGAATCGTTGTGCAGCGCTGCCGCGAGGCGGTCGAACGCCTCGCTCAGGCCGCGGGTCATCGGATAGCGCAGGACGGTGTCGCGGCCCTGCGCGGTGGCGTACCGCAGGTGGGTGACGACAGTGGTCCGGTCCGCCGGACCGGTGAAGTCGTGACGCACCAGCGTCTCGCCCGGATAGGACTGTCCGTCGAAGAGTTCGGTGCAGACCAGCCGCGCGGGCGGGTCGACCTCCCGGTACGTGCCGCCCTGGGCCATCAGGTCGCCGTCCGGCCCTCGGGAGACGAACCGCCAGCGCCCGCCGACCCGCAGATCCACCTCGCACTCGACCAGGTGCCAGCCGCGGGCGCCCCACCAGCGGACCAGCAGCTCGGGCCGGGTGAAGGCGGCGAACACCAGGTGGCGCGGGGCGGCGAAGTCGCGGCTGAGCCGGATCTCCCGGTCGCCGTGCAGCGTGACGGTCAGGCCGGTCACCGCTGCTCCCCGGCGGTCAGCTCGGCGAGCACCTCGTCCAGCCGCGCGTAGCTCTCCGCCCAGTAGTCGCGGTAGTCCGCCAGCCACGCGACGGCCTCCCGCAGCGGCCGGGCGTCGAGCCGGCAGGGGCGGCGCTGGGCGTCCCGACCCCGGGTGACCAGGCCGGCGCGTTCGAGCACCTTGAGGTGCTTGGAGACGGCGGGCTGGCTCATCGCGAACGGCTCGGCCAGCTCGGTGACTGTGGCCTCACCGGCGGCCAACCGGGTGAGGATGGCGCGCCGGGTGGGGTCGGCGAGCGCGGCGAATGTGGCGTCGAGCAGATCCGCGGACACGTTCATAACCTCCTGGTTGTGTAACCAGTCGGTTCTATACTGCGGGAGCGCCCGGGTCAAGCGCGACAGGCCCCGGCGAACCGCCGGGGCCTGTCGGGGCAGTGGTGGATCAGCAGGCGTACGCCTCCAGGCGGTTCGCCCGCTCCGGGTCGCGCAGCTTCAGCAGCGTGACCTTCTCGATCTGCCGGATCCGCTCCCGGGACAGGCCGAACTCGCGGCCCACCTCGTCCAGCGTGCGCTGCCGGCCGTCGTCCAGGCCGAAGCGCAGCCGGATCACCGCCTGCTCCCGCTGGGACAGCGTGGCCAGCACGATCCGGACCTCGTTGCGCAGCTCGCCGTTCGTGGCGGCGTCGCCCGGCTCGGCGCGCGGATCCACGGCGGCGACGAAGTCGCCGAGCGCGCTCTCGCCGTCCTCGCCGACGGCCTGGTCCAGGCTGACCGGCTCCCGGTCGTAGGAGATCAGCTCGATCACCTGGAACTCCGGGATCTCCAGCGCCACGGCCACCTCGCTCACGGTGGGCTCGCGGCCCAGCGTCACCGACAGCTCGCGGCGCACCCGGACCATGCGGTTGACCTGCTCGACCATGTGCACGGGGATGCGGATGGTGCGGGCCTGGTCGGCCATGGCGCGGGTGATGGCCTGGCGGATCCACCAGGTGGCGTAGGTGGAGAACTTGTAGCCCTTGGTGTAGTCGAACTTCTCGACGGCGCGGATGAGGCCGAGGTTGCCTTCCTGGATGAGGTCGAGGAAGGCCATGCCGCGACCGGTGTAGCGCTTGGCGATGCTCACCACCAGCCGCAGGTTCGCCTCCAGCAGGTGGTCCTTGGCGGCGCGGCCCTCGGCCGCGATCAGCGCCAGGTCCGCGCGCAGCTCGGCGGAGACGGGGGTGCAGGTGGCCAGCTTCTCCTCGGCGAAGAGGCCGGCCTCGATCCGCTTGCTCAGCTCGACCTCCTGCGCCGCGGTGAGCAGCTTGGTGCGGCCGATGCCGTTCAGGTACGCCCGGACCAGGTCGGTGGAGACGCCGCGCTCGTCGGTGGCGTCGAGGTCCGTGAGGGTGACGTCCATGTCCTGGTGCTCGATCATCTGCTGGGTCATCTCTGTTCTCCCCGTGTCCGACGTGCCTACCGGTCCCGTGCCGCCCACGCGGTGGTGGCCGATGACAAACAGCTTGGCGGTCGGGGCGTGAGACGGGAGTGAGGCGATCGGGGAACCGACAGGAATCCTCGCGGGAATCCGGCATCCGCTTGCCCGGCGCGGTTACCGTGCCACCGACCGGCCGTCGGAGCCGGCCCGGCACTGATGATCGGAGAACGTGGTGGTCTTCAAGCGGCTCATGCAGGCGATGGGTGTGGGCGGACCGTCGGTGGAGACGGTGCTGGCCAACCCGAACTGCCGCCCGGGCGGCGTTCTGGAGGGCCGGATCCAGGTGGTCGGTGGCGACCACCCGGTGGACGTGAGCTACGTCGCACTCGGTCTGGTCACGCGGGTCGAGGTGGAGAGCTCCGATTCGGAGTACGACGTCAACCAGGAGTTCGGCCGGGCCCAGATGACCGGCCCGTTCCGGCTGGAGCCGGGGCAGCGTCACGACGTGCCGTTCCGCTTCCAGGTGCCGTGGGAGACGCCGCTCACCGACCTGTACGGCCAGCACCTGCACGGCATGACGATGGGTCTGCGTACCGAGCTGGAGGTGGCGCGGGCGATGGACAAGGGTGACCTGGACCCGGTCGCGGTGCACCCGCTGCCCGCCCACGAGCGGCTGCTGGAGGCGCTGCTACGGCTGGGCTTCCGCTTCGCGCGCGCCGACGTCGAGCGTGGACACATCTACGGCCTGCACCAGCAGTTGCCCTTCTACCAGGAGATCGAGTTCTACCCGGCGCCGCAGTACGCGGGCGCGATGAACCAGCTGGAGGTCACCTTCGTGACCGATCCGCGGCAGGTCCACGTGGTGCTGGAGCTGGACAAGCGGGGTGGCCTGTTCACCGAGGGCCGCGACGCGTTCGGCCGGTTCACAGTGGACCACGCGACGGCGGACCGTACGGACTGGGCCGCCCAGCTCGACGGCTGGCTGCGTCAGTCGCTCTCCCGCCGCGGGCTGTTCTTCTGATCCTCCTCAGAGGTCGAGCACGAGGGTCCGGGGACCGACGTTGACGCTCTCCACCAGCATGTGGGCGCGGAAACGGCCGGTCTCCACCTTCGCGCCCCGGGCGCGCAGCTGTTCGACCACGGCGTCCACCAGGGGCTCGGCCACCTCGGCCGGCGCGGCGGCGGTCCAGCTCGGCCGCCGGCCCTTGCGGGCGTCGCCGTAGAGCGTGAACTGGCTGACCACGAGCAGCGGCGCCCCGACGTCGGCGGCGCTGCGCTCGTCGTCGAGGATCCGCAGCTCGTGCAGCTTGCGGGCCATCGTGGCGGCCACCTGCGGGGTGTCGGTGTGGGTGACGCCGAGCAGCACCAGCAGCCCGTCGGCGATCTCACCGGTCACCTCGTCGTCGACTGTCACCCGGGCCCGGCCGACGGTCTGCACCACCGCCCGCATCAGTCGGTCACCGGCTCGACGATGCCGCGCTCGACCAGGTGCGCCACGATCGGCCCGGCCGCCTCGGCCAGCTCGTCCGGTGCCACGTCGTGCGCGGCGGCCAGCAGGGCGAGCTGGTCGCGCAGCGGCAGCCGGCCGTCGGCGCCGCCGACCAGGGCGAGCACCAGCGGGTCGATCTCCTCCGACCAGCGCAGCCCGCGCGGCATGGCCAGGACCTGCCGGTCGACAGCCCAGCCGTCGTCGCCCATGGTGGCCTCCTGCCGCAGCTGGAGGCCCTCGGCGGCGCGGTAGCGGGCGGCGAGCAGACCCTCGGTGTTCCGGGCGCGCAGCCAGTCCTGCCGGGCGAACCACTCGCCGATCCGGTCGCCCAGCGGCGGCTCGACCCGCTGGCGCAGGTCCTCCACCCGGACGACCGGCTGGTCGTGGCCGGAGCGGCGCAGCGAGACGATGCCGAAGCCGATCGCCTCCACCTTGTGCGCGTCGAACCAGTCCAGCCAGGCCGCCATCCGCTGCGGGTCGGCGCTCTCGCCGACGTCGGTGAGCCACAGGTTCACGTACGCCATCGGGTCGGCCACCTCGCGCTGGATCACCCACGCGTCCAGGCCGGTGCCGGCGAACCAGCCCGTGACCCGCTCGGCCCAGTCCTCGCCGGTGACGTGCACCCAGTTCGCCAGGTACTGCATGGTGCCGCCCTCGGTGAGCAGGTCCGGCGCGGCGGCGGCCAGCTCCGCGCCGATCGCGTCGCCGACCCGGCCGGAGTCCCGGTAGACGTGCGTGGTGGTGCCCGGGCCGACCACGAACGGGGGATTGCTGACCACCAGGTCGAAGCGGCGCCCGGCCACCGGGGCGACCATGTCACCGCGCAGCAGCTCCCAGTCCTGCCCGTTGAGCGCGGCGGTGGTCGCGGCGAACCGCAGCGCCCGCTCGGACACGTCGGTGGCGGTGACCCGGCGGGCGTGGGTGCCCAGGTGCAACGCCTGGACGCCGGAGCCGGTGCCGAGGTCGAGCGCGGTGTCCACGGTCGGGCGCACCGCGGCCGAGATCAGCGTCTGGGTGGCGCCGCCGATGCCCAGCACGTGCTCGGCGTGCAGCGGACGCCCGGGGCGCGCGGCGGCCGGCACGTCGGCGAGCACCCACCACTCGTCCCCGTACGGCTCCAGGTCGACCCCGGCACGCAGGCCGTCGCCGTGCCGCTCCACGATGCCCCCGGCCAGTGCCTCGTCCAGCGCGAGCGGGGCCAGCGCGGCGGCCACCGCCGCCTCCGGCTCGGTCTGGTCGCAGATGAACACCCGGATCATCGTGGCCAGCCGGTCCCGGTCCTCGGTGGCGCGCAGCGCGGCCCGGTAGTCGTTGCGGGCCACCGCGCCGGTGGCCTGCGGGCCCAGGCGGTCGGCGATCCCGTTGGCGGTGAAGCGGGCGAGCGTCAGCGCGGTGCGCAGCGCGTCGACCCCGGCGGGGGAGAGCAGCATGTCGTGACGGTCCACGTGCTCATCCTGCCCCGGGCGCCGTCCGGCGCGGCGCGGCACCCGCCGAATCCATAACGTCGACCGCATCTATCGGCGGCTATCTCTTTCATGTTTATCGATCTCTGGCTAGCATTCCTGCCAACATCCGTCGATGGGCGATCCGGCCACGAACCGGGCCGCCCGGTAGGGAGCCAGACGATGCCCGACGTGTCCCTTCCCCGGCGGCGCGCGCTGCGTGCGCTCGCCGTCACGGCCGCCGCCGCGGCCTTCGCCGCCGCCGCCTCCACGCCCGCTCTCGCCGCGCCCACCGGGGAGATCCGGTACGCCGGCGCCGCGGACGCCGTCAGCGGCAGCTACGTGGTCGTGCTCAAGGGCGACGCGGTCGGCACCGCGAACACCCTCGCCGCCCGTACCGCCGTGCCGGACCGGGCCGCCGGCCTGGCCAAGCGCTACGGCGGCAACGTCGGCACGGTGTGGAGCTCCGCTCTCACCGGCTACAGCGCGAAGATGACGCCCGCCCAGGCCCGCCGGCTCGCCGCCGACCCGGCCGTCGCGTACGTCGAGCAGGACCGCGTCATGACCACCCAGGGCACCCAGACCGGCGCCACCTGGGGCCTGGACCGGATCGACCAGCGCAACCTGCCGCTGAACAGCACCTACACCTACCCGAACACCGCCAGCAACGTGCGCGCCTACATCATCGACACGGGCATCCGCACCACGCACAGCGACTTCGGCGGCCGGGCCACCTGGGGCACCAACACGGTCGACACCAACAACACCGACTGCAACGGCCACGGCACGCACGTCGCCGGCACCGTCGGCGGCACCAAGTACGGCGTGGCCAAGAGCGTGCGCCTGGTGGCCGTCAAGGTGCTCAACTGCTCCGGCAGCGGCACCACCGCCGGCGTGATCAGCGGCGTCAACTGGGTCACCTCGAACGCGGTGAAGCCGGCCGTGGCCAACATGAGCCTCGGCGGCGGCGCCAGCACCACGCTGGACAACGCGGTGGCCAACTCGATCAACTCCGGCATCACGTACGCGCTCGCGGCCGGCAACTCCAGCGCCAACGCGTGCAACTCGTCGCCGGCCCGGGTCGCCTCGGCGATCACGGTGGGCGCCACCACCAGCACCGACGCCCGTGCCTCCTACTCGAACTACGGCTCCTGCGTGGACATCTTCGCCCCGGGCTCGTCGATCACCTCGGCGTGGCGGACCAGCGACACCGCCACCAACTCGATCAGCGGCACCTCGATGGCGTCCCCGCACGTGGCCGGCGCGGCGGCGCTCGTGCTGTCCGCGAACACCTCCTACACCCCGGCTCAGGTGGCCAGCTACCTGACCAGCAACGCCACCACCGGCAAGGTGACCAGCCCGGGCTCGGGCTCGCCGAACCGGCTGCTCTTCGTCGTCAACTGACGACACGGGTGACCTGACCACACCGTGGGCCGCGGCCCGGTGGACCTCGCAGGGGTCCGCCGGGCCGCGTCACGTCGTCGGGGAGTCGGCGCCCGCGACCGGCGGGCGGGGCGGCAGGATGGTCCCCATGACGCTGTCACTGCCCATCGACCCGCAGGCCAACGAACTGCTGGCGCGCAGCCCGCTGGCCCTGCTCCTCGGCATGGTGCTGGACCAGCAGGTGCCGATGGAGAAGGCGTTCTCCTCCCCGTACGTGCTGGCGCAGCGGCTCGGCCACGAGCCCGACGCCGCGGAACTGGCCGGGTACGACCCGGAGGCGCTGGTGGAGATCTTCGCCCGGCCGCCCGCGCTGCACCGCTTCCCCAAGGCGATGGCGGCCCGTGTGCAGGAGGTGTGCCGGGCGCTCGTGGAGCGTTACGACGGCGACCCGGCCCGGCTCTGGTCCGACGTGACCGACGGCCGGGAACTGCTGCGCCGGGTGGGTGAGCTGCCCGGGTTCGGCCGGCAGAAGGCGCAGATCTTCGTCGCGCTGCTCGGCAAGCGGTTCGGGATCACCCCGGACGGCTGGCGCGAGGCGGCCGGTGACTACGGCGACGCGGACGCCCACCGGTCGGTCGCGGACGTGACCGATCCGGAGTCGCTGCGCCGGGTACGCGAGTTCAAGCAGCGGATGAAGGCGGAGGCGAAGGCCGCGAAGGGCTGATCCGCCGCCCGCCGCCGCAACCGGCCCGTCGCCGCTGTCGTTGGTCGCCAGGACGGGGGACGGGAGCGGACGATGACCGAGCAGCGGGGCGGGGCGCTGCTGCGTACCGCGTCCAGTCCCGGGCGGGCCACGTTCCTGGAGCTCTTCTTCGACCTGGTCTTCGTGTTCGCGCTGACCCGGGTCTCCCAGCGGCTGATCAACGGCCTCGACGGCTCCGCCGGCGCGGTGGCCGCCGAAGTGGGCAAGACCCTGCTGCTGTTCATGGTGCTGTGGCAGGTCTGGACGATCACCACCTGGGTGACCAGCCGGTACGAGCCGGAGCGCGTCGTCATCCAGGTCGTGGTGGTCGGCACCATGTTCGGCAGCCTGGTGCTGGGCGTGACGCTGCCCCGCGCCCTGGAGGAGCGGGCGCTGCCGTTCGCGCTCGCGTACGTGGTGGTGATGGTCGGCCGGCCGCTGCTGATCGCGGTGGCGTTGCGCGGCCACCCGCGGCGTCTGGTCCCGCTACGGCTGGCCGCCTGGGCGGGGGGCAGCGCCCCGCTGTGGATCGCCGGCGCGCTGATGCCCGGTCCCCGCCTGGCGCTGTGGGTCGTCGCGCTGGCGGTGGACCACCTCGGCACGTTCCTGGGCTGGCCGCTGCCGTGGATCGGGGCGTCGCGTATCCGGCAGTGGCTCGTCGCCGGGGAACACCTCGCCGAGCGCTACCAGCAGATCTTCCTCATCGCGCTGGGGGAGTCGATCCTGGTGATCGGCGTGACGTACAGCGGGAAGGAGTTCTCCGGTGAGGCTGCGGTGGCGTTCGCGATCTCGTTCGTGATCACGGCGCTGCTCTGGCGCATCTACTTCTACCGGGCCGGTCACCTGCTGGCGGAGGCGTTGCGGATGGCCGGCACGCCGGGGCGGCTGGCCGAGTCGGCCGCGCAGACCCACCTGTTCATGGTACTCGGCGTCATCGGCGCCGCTGTCGGCTACGAGCTGGTCATCGCCCACCCGTACGACACGGTTCAGCCGAACTGGCTGGTCTTCGTGGCGGGCGGCCCGGCGCTGTTCCTGGCCGCCCGGTCCCGGTTCGAGTACGAGATCTTCGGCCGGGTGTCCCGCCCCCGGCTGGTCGGGCTGCTCGCCCTGGTGCTGCTCCTGCCCGCGTTGGCGGCCGTGCCGGCGATGTTCGCGCTCGGCGCGGTGGCTCTCGTGCTGGCGCTGGTCGCGTTCGCCGACGCCCGCCGGGCCTGGCACCGGCCGCCGGAGCCCTCCGCCTCACCGATCGGGCGGGAGATGCTCGACGAGGCCGGCCCGGAGGCGTGAGCCGTCAGGCGGCGGTCGGGCGGGACAGCGACGCCAGCGCGCGGCGTACGTCGGCCAGCGAGACGGTGGCCGAGTCGTCCAGGTCGGCCAGGCCGGCCTCGATCCACTGCCGCATCAGTGTGGTCACCCCGATGCCGCGCGCGTCGGCGGCGGCGCGGACCCGCTCGTACGTCTCCAGCGGGAGCCGGACCGACCGGCTGACCATCGGCACGTCGGTGTCGGGGGTGGGCAGCTGCGCCGGTGACGTGTCGTCGATCAGGTCGGCGAACGCGTCGCCTCCGGAGTGGAACCGCTTGGTCGCCTCGTCACGGTGCATAGTGACCGCCTCCTCGTCGGCGTGAGTTCCGCACCGCCTCGTCGTAGCGCTTGGCCTCGACGTCGCTCAGCTCGCGGGCGGAGAGGATGTCCCAGTCGTTGTCGGTGCCGTCGGCCTCGGCCAGCAGCACGGCGAGCCGCCGGCCGCGGTGGTCGGTGGCGTAGACCACCATGACGTCGTCCCCGAGGTGGCGGATGACCCGGCGCTTGCTGTGCAGGGCCTCCCAGACTTCCCCGGGTGTGACGTCGTAGACCCGCAGGTTCGCCAGCGCCTCGTCGGTGAAGCTGAACCGGTTGGCCACGCGCGAAGCGTACCACGCACGTAACACGCACCCGGCTGTCACGAATTTCGCCGATCATCCGTCCGGAGTGACAGGATGGGCCCTATCCCCTCGTAGGAGGTCCGTGGTGAAGCGTCAGGCGTACCAGCCGATACTGATCACCGACGCCCCGCGCAGCCAGGACGACCAGCTCAACAGCCGGCAGAAGCGATACGTGCTGATGATGGCCATCCGGGTCGCGTGTCTGGTGGCCGGCGCGATCCTGGTCGGCGCGAAGGCCCCGCTGCTCTGGCTCTGGCTGCCGCTGTGCGCGCTCGGCATGGTGCTCGTGCCCTGGCTGGCGGTGCTGCTGGCGAACGACCGGCCGCCGAAGGAGGAGCACCGCCTGGCGAACCGGTTCCAGAACCGGCGCCGCGAGGAGCCCGCGCCCACGGCTCTGACCGCCGAGGAGAACCCGCACAAGATCATCGACGCCGAGCCCTGACCGGCCCGGGCGGAGCACCGCCCGGACCGGCCGCAGGCGTCAGGGAGCCGGGCGGGCGCCCACCGTCGTCACGGCGAGCGCGCCCAGGTCACCGGCGCGGCCCAGCGCCGCACGCGGGTCGGCCCCGGCCAGCCACGCGGTGAGCAGCCCGGCCGCGAACGCGTCCCCGGCGCCGGTCACGTCCACCACGTCCACGCCGGGCGCGGGGGCGAACTCCACCACACCGCCGCGCTCCACCCACACCGCGCCCGCCGCGCCGCGCTTGACCACCACCCGGTGCGCCACCGCGGTGAGCGCCCGCGCCTGCGCCGCCGGGTCCAGCCCGCCGGCCAGCACCGTCGCCTCGTCCGTGTTGACGAGCAGCAGGTCGACGTCGCGTACCCAGGTCAGGAACGCCCCGCCGACGCGCCGCAGCGGCGCCGCGGACGCCGCGTCGACGCTGACTGTCAGCCCGCGCTCGCGAGCGGTGGCCAGCGCGCGCAGGCCGGCGCCGCGCGACCCGACGTCCAAGAGGGTGTACGCGGACAGGTGCAGATGCCCGGCGTCGGGCGCGGCGGCCAGGGCCGCGTCCACGTGCCCGGCGGTCAGCCGCAGGTTCGCGCCGCGCTGGCTGACCATCGTGCGCTCCCCGTCGTGGGTGAGCACGATGACGGTGCCGGTCGGGTAGCCCTCGTGCCGCTCCACCGCGCAGTCGACACCGATCCGGGTCAGCTCGGCCACCCGCTCCCGGCCGGTCTCGTCGTCGCCGACGGCGGCGACCAGCGTCACCGCGGCGCCCTGCCCGGCGAGCCAGGCCGCTGTGTTCGCCGCCTGCCCGCCGCCGCTGAACCGGATGCCGGCCGCGGTGTCCGAGCCGGTCGCGAGCGGCCCGGACAGCACCGCGAGCACGTCGGTGATCACGTCGCCGACGACGACGATGCGCGGCCTGGCGTTCATGCCGTACCGGTGGGGCGGGCCGCCGCGGCGACCGCGATCCGGGCCGCGAGGTCGGCGTTGCGCAGGATGATCCGGACGTTCACCGCCAGGCTGGCGCCCTCGGTGGCGGAGTGGAAGTGCGACAGCAGGAACGGGGTCACCGCCTTGCCGGTGATCCCCTCGCGGGCCAGCGCGGCCAGGCCCTCGGCGAGCGTGCGGTCGTGCAGCGCCGGGTCGAGCTGCTCGTCGGCGGGCAGCGGGTTGGCCACCACCAGGCCGCCGTGGTGCACGCCGTGCGCCGCGCGGGCGGCCAGCACGTCCGCCACCTGCTCCGGCGAATCGACCGACCAGTCCAGGTCGAAGCCCGCGTCGGTGAGGTAGAAGCCGGGGAAGCGGCGGGTGCGGTAGCCGACCACGCCCACCCCGAGCGTCTCCAGGCGCTCCAGCGTGGCACCCACGTCGAGGATCGACTTCACCCCGGCACAGACCACGGCGATCGGCGTCCGGGCCAGCGTGACCAGGTCGGCCGACTCGTCGAACGTCTGCGCCGCCTCCCGGTGCACGCCGCCGAGCCCGCCGGTGGCGAACACGCCGATCCCGGCCGCCGCCGCGACCGCGCTGGTGGCCGCGACGGTGGTCGCGCCGTCCGCGCCTGTCGCCGCCGCCGGGGCCAGGTCGCGGACCGAGAGCTTGCTCACGCCGTCGACGGTGGCGAGCCGGGTGAGCTGGGCGTCGTCCAGCCCCACCCGCAGCTCGCCGGCGACCATGCCGATGGTGGCCGGCACCGCCCCCGCGTCCCGTACCGCCTGCTCGATCTCGCGCGCCACCCGCAGGTTGTCCGGGCGGGGCAGCCCGTGCGAGACGATCGTGCTCTCCAACGCCACGACCGGGCGGCCGTCCCGCAGGGCGTCGGCCACCTCACTACCGAGACTGATGTGAAAGTTGGTCACGTCGGTTACCGTACGGGCCGCTTCCGGCCGGGGCCCAGGTGGACCGGGGCGGACCGACCTGCAAAACTGGAACGCCGGAGGTGTAGTCGTGAGCACAGAGGTTCTCGAGCGTCCCGAGCTGAAGGACGCGGACACTGGTCCGGAGATGTTCCACTACGTCCGCAAGGAGAAGATCGCCGAGAGTGCCGTCATGGGCACCTACGTGGTCGCGCTCTGCGGCGAGACGTTCCCGGTCACCAAGGCGGCCAAGCCGGGCTCGCCGGTGTGCCCGAAGTGCAAGGAGATCTACGACTCGTACGCCGAGTGACAGCGGGCGGCTCCGCCGCCCCTCGACGTAACCTGCGGCGGTGACCACCTCCACCGCGCTCCTGCTCGCCGACCTCACCGGCGTGGCGGTCTTCGCCGCCTCCGGCGCCTCCGCGGCGGTGGCGAAACGGCTCGACCTGTTCGGGGTGGTCTTCGTCGGCGTGGTCGCCGCGCTCGGCGGCGGTATCTTCCGCGACCTGGCCATCGACGAGGTGCCCCCGCTGGCGTTCGCCGACTGGCGCTACGCCGCCACCGCCGCAGTCGTCGCCGCGGCCGTGTTCTGGCTGCACCCCCAGCTCGCCCGGCTGCGCACCACAGTGCTGGTGCTGGACGCGGCGGGTCTCGGCCTGTTCACAGTCACCGGCACGCTCAAGGCCCTCGACGCCGCCGTGCCGGCGGTCGGCGCCTGCATGATCGGCATGCTCACCGCGATCGGCGGCGGGCTCGGCCGGGACCTGCTCACCGGCGAGATCCCGGTGGTGCTGCGCCGGGAGATCTACGCGCTCGCGGCGCTCGCCGGCTCGATCGCGGTGGCGCTGCTGTCGGCGTGCGGACAGGCCACCGCCGTGCCGCTCACCGGCGCCGCGCTGCTCGTGTTCGGGCTGCGCCTGATCGCGCTGCGCCGCCGCTGGTCCGCCCCGGTGGCGACGCTGCGGCCGCCGCGCACCGGCACCCGGGGACCACTGCCCTGACCCGATCCGCGCCGGGGTGGGCGGATGTGACAGGCGTGGCGTCGAGTGGGGCGTACGGCCCGCGCTGGTTATGCTGAACCGGCCTTCGCGGCACGGATGCGCGAGGGCGTTTTCATGGGCGGCGGCTCCCGTGGCCCCGGTCGGGCCCGCCGCCGTCCGCGGCGGAGAGGAGCTACGCGTGCCACCGCGGATGCCGGCGCTCGACACGTTCCCGCCCCTGCGCGCCTGGCAACGCAAGGCGCTGGTGGAGTACCTGCGCCGCCGGACCGAGGACTTCACAGCGGTCGCCACGCCGGGCGCCGGTAAGACCACGTTCGCGCTGCGGATCGCCGCCGAGCTGCTCGCCGACGGCACCGTCGAGGCGGTCACCGTGGTCGCGCCGACCGAGCACCTGAAGACCCAGTGGGCGCAGGCCGCCGCACGGGTCGGCATCCAGCTCGACGCCGCGTTCCGCAACGCCGACCTGCACTCCGCCGCCGACTTCCACGGCGCCGTGGTCACCTACGCCCAGGTGGGCATGGCGCCGCAGGTGCACCGGCGGCGCACCATGACCCGGCGCACGCTCGTCATCCTCGACGAGATCCACCACGCCGGCGACTCGCGTACCTGGGGTGACGGCGTGAAGGCGGCGTTCGAGCCCGCGGTACGCCGGCTGATGCTCACCGGTACGCCGTTCCGCTCCGACGACAACCCGATCCCGTTCGTCAGCTACGAGCGCGGCGGCGACGGGCTACTGCGCTCCCGCGCCGACTCGGTCTACGGCTACTCCGACGCGCTGCGCGAGGGCGTGGTCCGGCCGGTGCTGTTCCTGGCGTACTCGGGGGAGACCCGCTGGCGCACGAACGCCGGCGAGGAGCTGGCCGCCCGCCTCGGTGAGCCGATGACGCAGGACCTGATCGCCCAGGCGTGGCGTACCGCGCTGGACCCGGCCGGCGACTGGATGCCGCAGGTGCTGCGCGCCGCCGACGCCCGCCTGACCGTGCTGCGCGCCAACGGCATGCCCGACGCGGGCGGCCTGGTCATCGCCAGCGACCAGCAGGTGGCCCGCTCGTACGCGAAGCTGCTGGAGCAGGTGACCGGTGAGAAGGCCGCAGTGGTGCTCTCCGACGACCAGGGCGCGTCCGCGCGGATCGCGACGTTCGCCGCCTCCCAGCAGCGGTGGCTGGTCGCGGTGCGGATGGTGTCCGAGGGCGTCGACATCCCCCGCCTGGCCGTCGGCGTGTACGCGACGAGTGCCAGCACCCCGCTGTACTTCGCGCAGGCGATCGGCCGGTTCGTCCGGGCCCGCCGCTCCGGCGAGACCGCGTCGGTGTTCCTGCCCAGCGTGCCGCACCTGCTCGGGCTCGCCAGCGAGATGGAGGCCGAGCGGGACCACGTGCTCGGCAAGCCGAAGGACCGCGAGGGCTTCGACGACGACCTGCTGGAGCGCGCCCAGCGCGACGACGGCGCCAGCGGGGAGCTGGAGAAGCGCTTCGCGGCGCTCTCCGCGACCGCCGAACTGGACCAGGTGATCTTCGACGGTGCCTCGTTCGGCACCGCCGCCCAGGCCGGCACGCCCGAGGAGGAGGAATACCTCGGTCTGCCCGGTCTGCTCACCGCCGACCAGGTCTCGCTGCTGCTGACCAAGCGGCAGGCCGAGCAGCTCGCCGCGCAGAAGCGCCGGGCCGCCCAGCGGACCGCTGAGCCGGCCGCTGCGGCCCCGGCGGCGGCGCCCCCACCGATGAGTGCCGCCCAGCGCCGGGTGGCGCTACGGCGGCAGCTGAACGCTCTGGTGGCCGCCCGGCACCACCACACCGGCCAGCCGCACGGCAAGATCCATGCCGAGCTGCGCCGGATCTGCGGCGGCCCGCCCAGCGCGCAGGCGACGATCGAGCAACTCGAGGAGCGCATCGCCACCGTGCAGACCCTGTAAGGAAGGGCCCCCTGTTAACGCCTCCGGTAGAGCAGGGGCCCCTTCTTAACACCGTCGCGCACCGTTGGCACCCGGCACGAAAAACCGGCCGGAGGCTCCCTTGCGGGTGCCTCCGGCCGGTCATGTCGGGTTGTGGACTTCTTGTCGGACCTCAGTTCGCCATGAGATCGGCGCCTCGCCAGCTGAACTCCGGGTCCGACGCGTACCGCACGGTGATCTTCACGAGATCCTCCGCGTACTTGTTCGCGTGGTGCCCACAGAACACCAGCTCACTCCCACCCGCCAGAGTGATGCGGAGCTTGCCGGCAGCATTGCAGCGGTCGCACCGTTCATCGGCGGCCGGGGGGCTCACCGTCTCGGGCGGCGGCGTGAGGGTCGGGGTCATCGCCTTCCTCCTCTGGTCGTCACCGATGAACACTCTCTTCGGTTGCTCACCTATCGTGCAACACCCATCTCGGGCCCTGCCTTCCCTGTGTGCCCGCGGGGGACCGAGGTCACACCTGGCGTGGAGGACAGTGTGCCGTGCACCAAGGGTGCCACGTCAACGATCACAAACAGGCAACCGAACGATCACCAAAGAGTGTTCTACGGCTGGTGATCAAACCGGCACGATTTGTTGACGTACGCGGTCAGTCCAGGTAGTCGCGGAGCACCTGCGAACGCGAGGGGTGCCGCAACTTGGACATGGTCTTGGATTCGATCTGCCGGATGCGTTCCCGGGTCACGCCGTACACCTGGCCGATCTCGTCCAGAGTGCGCGGCTGGCCGTCGGTGAGGCCGAAACGCAGGCGCACCACGCCCGCCTCACGCTCGGACAACGTCTGCAGGACCTGCTGGAGCTGGTCCTGCAGCAGCGAGAACGACACCGCGTCGACCGCGACGACCGCCTCGGAGTCCTCGATGAAGTCGCCGAGCTGGCTGTCACCCTCGTCGCCGATGGTCTGGTCGAGCGAGATGGGCTCCCGGGCGTACTGCTGGATCTCCAGCACCTTCTCCGGTGTGATGTCCATCTCCTTGGCCAGCTCCTCCGGGGTGGGCTCACGGCCCAGGTCCTGGAGCAGCTCGCGCTGGATGCGGCCGAGCTTGTTGATCACCTCGACCATGTGCACCGGGATGCGGATGGTGCGGGCCTGGTCGGCCATGGCGCGGGTGATGGCCTGGCGGATCCACCAGGTGGCGTAGGTGGAGAACTTGTAGCCCTTGGTGTAGTCGAACTTCTCGACCGCGCGGATGAGGCCGAGGTTGCCCTCCTGGATGAGGTCGAGGAAGGCCATGCCACGGCCGGTGTAGCGCTTGGCCAGCGAGACCACGAGCCGCAGGTTCGCCTCCAGCAGGTGGTTCTTGGCGCGCTCGCCGTCCCGCGAGATCCACATCAGGTCGCGCTGGAGGTCGCGGACCAGCTTCTCCTCGCCCTCGTCGGCGGCGCGCAGCCGCTCGGCGGCGTAGAGGCCGGCCTCGATCCGCTTGGCCAGCTCGACCTCCTGCTCGGCGTTGAGCAGCGGCACCTTGCCGATCTGCTTCAGGTACGCCCGCACGGAGTCGGCGGAGGCGGTCAGCTCGGCGTCCCGGCGCGCCTGCTTCAGCGCCTCGGACTCCTCGTCGTCCCACTCGAAGTCGTTGTCGGTGGCGGAGCTGGCCGCGTCGGCCTCGGCGGCCTGGGTCAGCTCGGCCGGCTCCTCGACCACCACGTCCTCGATCTCGGCGGCCAGCTCCTCCGGATCGATCTCGCCGTCGGGGCCCTCGCCCTTGCCGCCGGCCTTGGCCGGCTTGGCCGCTGCGGTCTTCGCCGCCACGGTGGCCTTGGTGGCGCGGGTCGTCTTGGTGGCCTTCGCCGGGGCCGCGGCCTTGGCCACGTCGGCGGTGGTGGCCTTGCGCGCGGTCGCCTTCCGGGGGGCCGGGGCGGGCGACTCCTCGGCGGCGGGCGCCTGCTTGGGGGCGGGCGCGGCGGCCTTCTTGGTGGTCTTGGCCGTGGTCGCGCGGGAGGCCGGGGTGGCGGACCGGGCGGCGGCGACGCGGCGGCGGGTGCTCGCCGAGCCGTCCACCACCACCGTCACGCCCGCCTCGGAGAGTGCGCGGAGGATCTTCTTGGCCTGGGCCGGGGTCACCTCAGCGGACTCGACGGTGCGCGCGAGCTGGGCCGACGTGAGCTGGCCGCCGGCGCTCTGCGCGTGGGCGATCAGGGTGTCGGTGAGCGAGCGAACGTCGGCGCCGGTCTGGCGGGGATCTGTCACGAAGACCTTCCGGAGGCGAAAGAGCGAGCACGGCCGGGTCGTCCGGCGCAGCATGGGACGGCCGCGCCGGGCGAGTCGTTGAGGACCCCCGTGTCCCGGGCCGTCCGGTCGCTGGCGGTCCGTGGCGCGTGGGCAGGGTGAATTGTAACGCCGTCTGCCGCGATCATCCCGCGCCGCACGGCGGACCTGCGGTCCGGGACCGCAGATTCGGCGCAGATGTGGACTTTGTAAGGATGATACCCGCGCACGAGACGGCCGGTCCCGATCGTGCCGGAAGGGGAGAGACATGATCACCTCGACGCCCACGGCGCGGGAGTTGCTCACGATCGCTGTCGATGTGGCCCGGGAGGCCGCCACCACCGCGTACCGGATGCGGGTCGAGGGCGTCTCGGTGGCCGCGACCAAGAGCACGGTGACCGACGTGGTCACCGCCGCCGACCGGGCGGTGGAGCGGCAGGTGGTCGCCGCGCTGCGGCAGCGCCGGCCCGGCGACGCCGTGCTGGGCGAGGAGTACGGCGCGGGCGAGACCGGCCCGGCCGGCCCCGACGGCGTGCGCTGGATCCTCGACCCGATCGACGGAACCGTGAACTACCTGTACGGGCTGCCGTACTGCGCCGTCTCGCTGGCCGCCGAGGTGGCCGGTGAGGTGGTCGCCGGTGTGGTCCGCAACATCGTCACCGGCGAGGAGTGGACCGCGACGCTCGGCGGCGGCGCCTGGCGCGACGGGCAGCGGCTGCACGGCTCCGCCGCCACCGACCTCGGGCAGGCGCTCGTCGCCACCGGGTTCGGCTACGACGCCGACCGCCGGGCCCACCAGGCGCGGGTGGTGACCGAGCTGATCCCGCACATCCGGGACATCCGCCGGATGGGCGCCGCCGCGCTCGACCTCTGCCTGGCCGCCGAGGGGCGGGTGGACGCGTACTACGAGAAGGGTCTGGCCGACTGGGACCTGGCCGCGGGCGGGCTGGTCGCCCGGGAGGCCGGGCTGCTGGTGACCGGCCTGTCCGGCCTCCCGGCCGGCCCGGACCTGGTGCTCGCCGCGCCGCCGGCGCTGCACGGGCCGCTGCACGACCGGCTGGCCGACCTGGACGCCTCGGGCGGGCCGTGACGGCGCCGGACACGCGACAGGGCGGCCTCCCCGGGGGAGACCGCCCTGTGCCGTCGGTGCGCCCGTCGCCTACTTCTCGATCGGCATCGGGCAGGTGCCGGTCGGCGCCTGCGGTGCGCCCAGGTCGCCGAGCGACTGGTTGACCTCGGTGGTGGTGGCGAGCTGCTGGAACTGGTTGCCCAGCACCACGTCGACGACGTCGTCCTTGCGCTTGGGGTCGAACTTCTGGTTGGCCTCGTTGAGGAAGTACGCGCGCAGCAGGTGCGCCGAGCCCACGGCCTTGGGCCCGAACCGCAGCTCGGCCACGCCGTCGAACGCCTTGGTCTCGTTGCCGACCTTCTTGACCTGGAACTTGCGGTTGCGGAAGTCGTCCGCGACGCTGCCGGCCCGGCCGGCCTCGTCGGTGGCGTTGTAGACGTTGATCTTGACGTCCTTCTGTTCCCGCAGGCGCAGGTCGACCAGCGGCCAGCCATCGGGGCAGGCGGCCGCCGTACCGGCTGTGCCCTGACTGTCCTTCAGCACGGCGACGACCACGAAGACCAGGGCGACGACCGCCAGCAGTCCGACGACAACGAGTGCCCGCACTCGCGCAAAACTCATCCTGGGCGCTCCCCGGACAGTGATTGGGTGGTGGCGGGCGACGCGGTCGGGCCGCGACCTGTCGGCCGTCCAGTACGCCGCTGAGGTTAACGCTTGTCCGGCTCAGGCGTGGAAACAGTCCGACATACCGGCGCGCCACGCGGTGAACCGGTAGGACTACCCCTATCTTCGTGTCGCCTGAGTCACATTGGGAACAACTTCGGGCGCAGAGGCGTACATCTCTCCCGCGAGGGCGGTATACATGCCTCGCCCACAGGGGGGTAAGGTTCCGCGCTCACCGGGGGCATTTCGCACCGGCGAGCCCGGCCCACCGCTCTTCGGGTCGGGTGCCCGACAGAGATGGTGGCCGGTCAGGGGAACCGAAACGGCGTCGTCCGGCGTTACAACCGGCAGCGACAATATCGATATTGGAGAGTGAAACCGATGGCCACCGACTACGACGCCCCGCGTCGCGACGAGGTCGACCTCGGCGAGGACAGCCTGGAAGAGCTCAAGGCCCGGCGGGTCGACTCACAGTCGGGTGCCGTGGACGTCGACGAGGCCGAGGTGGCCGAGAGCTTCGAGCTGCCCGGCGCCGATCTGGCCGACGAGGAGCTCACGGTCAAGGTCCTCCCGATGCAGCAGGACGAGTTCCGGTGCGCCCGCTGCTTCCTGGTCCACCACCGCAGCCAGCTGGCGGTCGAGCGCAACGGCGACCTGATCTGCCGCGAGTGCGTCTGATCCCGACCGGGGACACCAGCGGCGGCCTCCTCGACGGGGCCGCCGCTGTTCGAGCCGCCGCCGTGCGCGCTCGGCCGGGAGCTGCTTGACTCGTACGGGCGGCTGCCACGCCGCGCGGAGCAGGAGGGCGGACGGGTGAGCGAGCGCAGCGAAGAAAGCGGCCCGGACAAGCCCGGCCCGGACGTACCGGGCCCGGACAGCCCGGACACCGCGGAGCTGGGTGCCACCGTCGCCGCCCTGACCGCCGACGACATCGCGCCGGCCCGCCGGCGCCAACTGCTGACCCGGCTGGTCGGGCAGGCCCGGGCCCGGGGGATCACCGACCTGTTCAAGCCCCGTGCCGCGGTGCGCTGGATGACCGACACGGTCGCCGAGGTCGCCCCGCACGTGCCGATCCGCGACCTCGCCACGCTGCGGCGGCACTTCCCCGGCCTGGACGACGACGCGCTCGCCGACCGGCTGGTCCGTAACGCGTCCCGCGCCACCGCCGGGGTCGGCGCCGCGGGCGGCGGGGTGGCCGCGGTCGAGTGGGCGGTCACGCCCACGCTGCTCTCCGCGCCCGTGCTGCTGGCCGCCGAGACGGTGGCCGTGGTGGCGATCGAGCTGAAGCTGATCGGCGAGCTGCACGAGGTCCACCGGGTGCCGCTGCCGGCCGGTGGCGCCGGCCGTGCCGTGGCGCTCGTGCAGTCCTGGGCCACCCAGCGGGGGGTCAACCCGATGATGCCGGGCGTCGGGGTGAGCGCGGTGCTCGGCACCGCCGCCCGCCGCGAACTGCGGGACAGCCTGATGCGCCGCTTCGGGCGCAACCTCACCACGCTCGGGCCGTTCCTGACCGGCGCCGCCGTGGCCGGGTACCTCAACCGCCGGGCCACCCGCGCGCTCGGCGAGCAACTGCGCAAGGACCTGCGGCGCACCGCGCGTGCCCTGCCGGAGGCGCCGTCCTGACCGGTCCCGGGCCGGGCCGGGCGGGCCGAGCCGCGGTGGACGGTCAGGCCGCGTCGCGGGCGGCCAGCAGGGCGGTCGCCAGCTGGACCGGGTGCCGCGTGCTGACCACCCAGAACGGCGTCGGGTCGGCCGGGTCGTCCAGCACCACCTGCACCGCGCCACCGATCCACGGCCGCTGCACCACGAAGGCGAGCGGGTCGGAGCCGACGCCGAGCACCTCGCGCCGGCCGGCCGCGTCCAGCGGCACCACGTCCGCGACGTACCGCACCGGCAGGTGGGCGTCGTCGACCCGCAGCTCGCCGTCACGCACCTCGACCCGGATCCGGCCCAGCCACCACAGTGCGGCCACCGCAGCGGGGATCAGCAGCACGAACGGCAGCCAGGCGCGCACCCCGGTCGCGCCCATCCAGAGCTCGACCGCGAGCAGACCGGCCGCGGCCAGCCCGGCCGGCCAGGCCCACCAGGGCAGCCCGAGACGCTCCGCGTACGGCGCGGCGGTGGCCGTCGGGGCGGCCGGAGATGACGACTGACGCACACAGACGAGGGTACGGCGCGCGAGCGGCCCGGCAACCGGCAGGATGGCAGGGGCACCCCGCAGGACCGGACGGAAGAGGATGACCGTGACAGACGTCGTACCCGTGCCCGTACGGCTGCTCGACCCGGAGCTGCCACTGCCGGCGTACGCCCATCCCGGCGACGCCGGTGCGGACCTGGTGGCCGCCGCGGACGTCGAGCTGCCCCCCGGCGGCCGCGCCCTGGTGCCCACGGGCGTGGCGGTGGCGCTGCCGGACGGCTACGTCGGGCTGGTGCACCCCCGATCCGGACTCGCGGCCAGACTCGGCGTGACGGTGCTCAACGCGCCCGGTACGGTCGACGCCGGCTACCGGGGTGAGATCCTGGTCAACCTGATCAACCACGATCGGGACACGCCGGCCAAGATCAGCCGGGGTGACCGCATCGCGCAGCTCGTGGTCCAGCGGGTCGCCCGGGCCGAGTTCCGGCCGGTGGCCGAGCTGCCCGAGTCCCGGCGTGGCACGGGCGGGCACGGGTCCACCGGCGGGCACGCCGGGCTGGTCCCGGCGCCGTCCGGCGGGCAGAGCGAAGAGGTGGCAGGGTGAGTGTGAACAGCGGAGGGTGGGCGCAGTGATCTTCTCCCGGAAGCGGGCCGACGAGGCGCGTGACAATGGGGTCCTCGACGCCGAGGAGACCCCGTCGGCGCCGGACCGCGGCCCGTACGACGTCAGCGAGGCCCCGGAGGCGCCTCGCCTCGACCTGGGCAGCCTGCGGATCCCGGCGGTGCCGGACGTCGAGGTGCGGGTCCAGGCCGACCCGCAGGGCGTGATCCAGCAGGTCGTGCTGGTTCACGGCCAGAACGCGCTCCAGCTCGGCGTCTTCGCCGCGCCCCGCTCCGAGGGCATCTGGGACGAGGTGCGCGAGGAGATCCGCCAGTCGCTCGTCAGCGACGGCGCGACCGCCCAGGAGGTCGAGGGGGAGCACGGGCCCGAGCTGCGCGCCCGGGTGGGTACCCCGGACGGGCCGACCGACCTGCGGTTCGTCGGCATCGACGGCCCGCGCTGGATGGTGCGCGGCGTCTTCCAGGGCGCGGCCGCCACCGACCCGGCCGCCGCCGGCCCGCTCGCGGCCTGCCTGGACGGCCTGGTCGTCGACCGCGGCCAGGAGGCCAAGCCGGTGCGCGAGCCGCTGCCGCTGCGGCTGCCCCGCGAGGTCGCCGAGCAGCAGGCCGCCGACTCGCAGGAGGTCTGATCCACACGTGCCCGGGCCCGGCGTCGTACCGGCGCCGGGCCCGCGGCGTGTCCGGTCCCGGCCGGCGGTACGCGCCACGCCGCTCCCGCCGGGCGGCCACTGCGCGTACGCTGGCGGGACGGTTCCGCCGCCCGCGGGGCCCCGCTGTGGAGAGGGTGACGCGGAGGTCATGACGACCGACGAGAGCCGGGGGTCGCTGCGGCGGCTCCTGCACCGGCTCACCGCGAGCGAGGCCGAGATCGAGGCGCAGGAGCTGCGCCGGGAGAGCGCCGAGTCCGGCGGCACGCCCGCCCACCAGTGCAACAGGGGTCAGGTGGTGTCGGTGGCCGGGCGGCTGCGTACCGTCGTCTACACGCCCCGCACGAACCTGCCCACGCTGGAAGCCGACCTCTACGACGGCAACGACGTGGTGACGTTGGTCTGGCTGGGCCGCCGGCACATCTCCGGGATCGAGCCGGGCCGGCACCTGACCGCGCGCGGCCGGGTGGCGGTGCGCGACGACCGCAAGGTGATCTACAACCCGTACTACGAGCTGGAGTCGCCGAAGTGACGACCGGACAGCAGCACACCCCGTCGGGTCTCGGCCCGCAGGACGAGGAGCGGCTGCCCAGCCTCGCCGAGCAGATGGCCGACCAGCTCGGCGGATGGCGCGGGCTGGTCGAGTCGAGCATCCCGGTGGTGGTCTTCGTGATCGCCAACGTGATCGGCGAGCTGCGCCCCGCCGTGTACGCCTCGGTGGCGGTGGCGCTGCTGATCGCCGGGCTGCGGCTGGCCCAGCGCAAGCCGGTGCGGCACGCGGTCAACGGGCTGTTCGGCGTCGGCGTCGGCGCGCTGCTGGCGCTGCGCACCGGCGACGAGCGCGACTTCTACCTGCCGGGCATCCTCTACGGCATCGGGTACGGCCTGGCGCTGCTGCTGTCGGCCGCGATCCGGCAGCCGCTGGTCGGCTGGATCTGGTCGGTGCTGGTCGCCAAGGGCCGCTCCGAGTGGCGCGACGACCCCAAGCTGGTACGCACCTTCACCCAGCTCACCGTGCTGTGGGGCGTGGTGTGGCTGGCCAAGGTCGGCGTACAGGCCGGGCTCTACCTGGCCCACCAGGACACCGCGCTCGGCGTGGCCCGGCTCGCCCTGGGCTACCCGCCGTACGCGCTGCTACTGCTGATCACGGTGTGGGTGGTGCGCCGGGTCACCCGGGAGACCGCACCCACCCCGCTACCAGGCTCCTGACGCCGCCGCCTCAGGCACGGTCGCGGTGCCGGTCCGCGCTGGGCGGGCCGAGGATCACCGCGCGCACGTCGTCCTCCACCGCCGCAGTGCAGACGAACACCAGCTCGTCGCCGGCCTCGATCGGGTCGTCCGGGGTCGGCACCAGCACCCGCTTGCCGCGCACGATCGCCACCAGCGCCGCGTCCCGGGGGATCGGCACCGCGTGGATCGCCTGCCCCACGTAGGGCGCGGTCGGCGGCAGCGTGATCTCGACCAGGTTCGCCTCGCCCTGCCGGAACGTCATCAGCCGGACCAGGTCGCCGACGGTGACCGCCTCCTCGACCAGCGCCGCCATCACCCGCGGCTTGCTCACCGCGACGTCCACGCCCCACTGCTCGGTGAACAGCCACTCGTTCTCCGCCCGGTTGACCCGGGCCACCACGCGGGGCACCGCGAACTCGGTCTTGGCCAGCAGCGACACCACCAGGTTGACCTTGTCGTCGCCGGTGGCGGCCACCACCACGTCGCACCCGGCCACGTCGGCCTCCTCCAGGCTGGCCAGCTCGCACGCGTCGGCGAGCACCCAGTCCGCGGCCGGCACCCGGTCGGGCCGCAGCATCTTCGGCTGCCGCTCGATCAGCATCACCTGGTGGCCGTTGTCGATCAGCTCCTGGGCGATCGAGCGGCCCACGTTGCCGGCGCCGGCGATGGCGATCCGCATGGCTCAGTGCCCCCCTTCCGGCGGCGCCGCCGCCACCGACGTGACCGGGCCGTTGATGTCGTCGGTCACCAGCATGTAGACCTGGTCGCCCTCCTGGATCACCGTGGAGGCGGTGGGCAGCGTGCCGATCCCGAACCGGTTCAGGTAGGCCACCCGGGCGCCGACGGCCTGCTCCAGCTGCCGCAGCGGACGGCCGATCCAGTCCTTGTGCACCGGCACCTCGATGATCGAGACGGTGCTTGTCGGGTCGCGGAAGATCTCCACGTTGCCCTCGGGGACGAGGTGGCGCAGCATCCGGTCGGCGGTCCACCGGACGGTCGCCACGGTGGGGATGCCGAGCCGCTCGTAGACCTGGGCGCGGCGCTGGTCGTAGATGCGGGCCGCGACCCGGGACACGCCGAACGTCTCCCGGGCCAGCCGGGCCGAGATGATGTTGGAGTTGTCGCCGCTGGACACCGCCGCGAACGCGTCGGCCCGTTCGATGCCGGCCTGACGCAGCACCTCGCCGTCGAAGCCCGCACCGGTGACGGTGATGCCGGCGAAGTCGGGCCCGAGACGGCGGAACGCGTCCGCGTCCTGGTCGATCACCGCCACCGAGTGTCCACGCGACTCCAGGCTGTGCGCCAGGGTCGACCCGACCCGCCCGCAGCCCATGATCACCACATGCACGGTGTCCGCTCCTCCCACGGCGCCGCCCGCCGACCCGTCGTCTGCGAGCCTGCCACGTCCCCCTGCCGGACGGGGGACCGAACCGTACCGCGCGGCCGCACGCGGGGGAGATCGACCACCCCAGCGCCCCGGACCCGGTGGTCGTACGCTTGGCGGTTGTGGCCCGACCCACCTCGCTGCTGAAGCGACTCCTCCTCGGTCGACCGTTCCGGTCCGACCGCCTCCAGCACACCCTGCTGCCGAAGCGCATCGCGCTGCCGGTCTTCGCCTCGGACGCGCTCTCCAGCGTGGCGTACGCCCCGGACGAGATCCTCCTGACGCTGTCCATCGCCGGCGCCTCGGCGTTCATCTTCTCGCCGTGGGTCGCGCTCGCGGTCGTCGTGGTCATGCTGACGGTGGTGGCGAGCTACCGGCAGAACGTGCACGCCTATCCCTCCGGCGGTGGCGACTACGAGGTGGCGACTGTCAACCTCGGGCCCAAGGCCGGCCTCGCGGTGGCGAGCGCGCTGCTCGTCGACTACGTGCTCACGGTCGCCGTCTCGGTCTCCTCCGGCGTGGCGAACCTCGGCTCGGTGGTGCCGTTCGTGGCCACCCACAAGGTGCTCATCGCGGTCAGCGCGGTGGTGCTGCTCACCGCGATCAACCTGCGCGGCCTGCGCGAGTCGGGCACCGCCTTCGCCATCCCCACGTACGGCTTCGTGATCGTGATCGGCGGCATGCTGCTGACCGGGCTGATCCGCGTCTTCGTGCTCGGCGACGACCTGCGCGCGCCGAGCGCCGGCCTGGAGATCCAGGCCGAGCACAGCGTCACCGGGTTCGCGCTGGTGTTCCTGCTGCTAAGGACGTTCTCCTCGGGCTGCGCCGCGCTCACCGGCGTGGAGGCGATCTCCAACGGCGTACCGGCGTTCAAGAGCCCGAAGTCGAAGAACGCGGCGACCACGCTGCTGTTGCTCGGCGGCATCGCGGTGGCCATGCTCGTCGGCATCATCTGGCTGGCCCGCCTCACCGGCCTCCAGTTCGTCGAGGACCCGCGCACGCAGATCATCTCCGGCCCGGACGGGTACGTGCAGAAGACTGTCACCACCCAGCTCGGCGAGACCGTGTTCGGCGGTGGCTCGGTGCTGCTCTACGTGGTCGCCGGGATGACCGCGCTGATCCTGTTCCTGGCCGCCAACACCGCCTTCAACGGCTTCCCGGTGCTCGGCTCGATCCTCGCGCAGGACCGCTACCTGCCCCGCCAGCTGCACACCCGCGGCGACCGGCTCGCGTTCTCCAACGGCATCCTCTTCCTGGCCGTCTTCGCGATCGTGCTGATCATCGGTTTTCAGGCCGAGGTCACCAAGCTCATCCAGCTCTACATCGTCGGGGTGTTCGTCTCGTTCACGCTCTCCCAGGCCGGCATGATCCGGCACTGGAACCGGCACCTGCGCCGCGAGCGCGACCCGGAGGCGCGCCGCCGCATGCTCCGTTCCCGGGCGATCAACACGTTCGGCATGGTCATGACCGGCGTGGTGCTGATCATCGTGCTGGCCACCAAGTTCCTGCTCGGCGCCTGGATCGCGATCGTCGCGATGGCGGTGATGTACGTGGTGATGCTCGGCATCCGCCGGCACTACGACCGGATCGCCGAGGAACTGGAGCCGACCGAGCAGCGGGGCGTGCTGCCCGCCCGCAACCACGCCATCGTGCTGGTGAGCAAGCTGCACAAGCCGACGCTGCGGGCCGTCGCGTACGCCCGGGCCACCCGGCCGGACACGCTCACCGCGGTCACCGTGAACGTGGACGAGCAGGACACCCGCGACCTCCAGGCCGACTGGGAGCGCCGCGAGCTGCCGGTGCCGCTCACCGTGATCGACTCCCCGTACCGGGAGATCACCCGCCCGATCCTCAACTTCGTCGCGTCGGTGCGCCGTGAGTCGCCGCGCGACGTGGTCACCGTCTTCATCCCCGAGTACGTGGTGGGGCGCTGGTGGGAGAACCTGCTGCACAACCAGAGCGCGCTGCGGCTCAAGGGGCGGCTGCTGTTCGAGCCGGGCGTGATGGTGACCAGCGTGCCCTGGCAGCTCGCGTCCACCGCCGGCAAGAACCTGGACCGGCTGGACGCCACGCTGAGCCGGGGCCCGGCGCGCGGCCCCCGGGTGGCGCCGCAGAGCACCCTGCCGCCGCCGGTGGCGTCCACACCCGGCACCGAGCGCGAGGAGCGGCCGTGAGCGGCGACGAGCATTCCGGTCCTGCGGCCGGGCGGTCCGGTTCCGCGCCGACGGCTGCGCCCTCCGGTCCTGCGTCGGTGGACCGGCCGGGGCTGGAGGAGGCCCAGCGGGTCGAGCTGACAGTCGACGCGGTCGCGCCGGGCGGGCACTGCGTGGCCCGGGTCGGCGGGCAGGTGGTCTTCGTCCGGCACGCGCTGCCCGGTGAGCGGGTGGTGGCCGAGGTGACCGAACTGCACCGGGGCTTCGCCCGCGCCGATGCCGTGGAGATCCTCACCGCCTCGCCGGACCGGGTCACCCCGCCGTGCCCGTACGCCCGTCCGGGCCGGTGCGGCGGCTGCGACCTCCAGCACGTCGCCCCGGCCGCCCAGCTCGACTGGAAGCTCTCCGTGGTGCACGAGCAGCTCACCCGGCTGGGCGGCCTCACCGCGGAGCAGGTGGACGCGCTCGGCGTACGCGTCGAGGCGCTGCCCGGCGGACCGCTGGGCTGGCGTTCCCGGGTCCGCTACGCGGTCGACGCGGCCGGCCGGGCCGGGCTGCTCAAGCACCGTTCGCACGAGGTGGTGCCGATCGACAGGTGCCTGATCGCGCACCCGGCGATCCAGGATCTGCCGGTGCTCCCGCCGACCGGTGCCCGCTGGCCCGACGCCGACGCGGTGGAGACGGTCGCCAGCACCGGCGGGGACGTCGCCGTGGTCGCGTACACCGATGGGGTTCCGACGGCCGTGAGCGGGCCGGAGCGGGTCCGGGAGACGGCGGCCGGGCGGTCCTTCACGCTGCCCGCCTCCGGGTTCTGGCAGGTGCACCCGGCCGCGGCGGACGCGCTGACCGGCGCGGTCCTCGACCTGCTCGACCCGCGGCCGGGGGAGACGGCCTGGGACCTGTACGGCGGGGCCGGCCTGTTCGCCGCCGCGCTCGCGGAACGGGTCGACGGGGCACGGGTGACGCTCGTCGAGTCGGCGCCGGACGGGGTGGCCGCGGCCCGGCAGAACCTGGCCGACCTGCGCGCCGTCGAGGTGGTCGCCGCGCGGGTGGAGGCGGCGCTGTCCCGGCGCCGGATCACCGGGCCGGTCGACCTGGTGGTGCTCGACCCGCCGCGCTCGGGCGCGGGCGCGGCGGTGGTCCGGGGTGTGGTGGCCGCCGGGCCGCGCGCTGTCGCCTACGTGGCCTGCGACCCGGCGGCCTTCGCCCGGGACGTGCGCACGTTCGCCGAGGCGGGGTGGCGGCTGGCCGCGCTGCGCGGCTTCGACCTGTTCCCGATGACCCAGCACGTGGAGCTGGTCGGCCTGTTCCTGCCCCCGCAGGATTGATCTTGTCCCGGCTCCGCGCGTTGATCGCGTTGGTCGCGTTGATCGCGTTAATAAGGGGCCCTTCCACTACCGGATCCGTTAAGAAGGGGCCCTTCCTTGCGCATCGTCGGGCTGATGTCGGGCACGTCCTACGACGGCGTGGACGTGGTGGCGGCCGAGTTCACCGCCGACGGCGACACGCTGCGGCTGCGGCCGCTCGGGCACCGGGAGCTGGCGTACCCGGACGACCTGCGGGCCGAGATCGGCGCGCTGCTGCCCCCGGCGGCCACCACGATCGAGGCGGTCTGCCGGCTGGACAACCGGCTCGGCGAGGTGTTCGCGGAGGCGGCGGCGGCCGGCGTCGAACTGGCCGGGGGCACCGCCGACGCGGTGGTGTCGCCTGGGCAGACGGTCTTCCACTGGGTCGAGGACGGCCGGGTACGCGGCACGCTCCAGCTCGGCGCGCCGGCCCGGGTGGCCGCCCGGGTGGGCGTACCGGTGCTGCACGACCTGCGCTCGGCGGACGTCGCGGCCGGCGGCCAGGGCGCGCCGCTGGTCCCGGCGTTCGACGCGCTGCTGCTCGACCCGGAGGCCGGTGCCAGGGCCGCGTTGAATCTCGGCGGGATCGCGAACCTCACGGTGGTCGCGCCCGGGGCGCCGGTCCTCGGGTACGACGTGGGCCCGGCCAACGCGCTGCTGGACGCCGCCGCCCGGCGCTTCCTGGACCGGCCCTGCGACGTCGACGGCGCCCGCGCCGCGGCCGGCCGGGTGCACGCGGCGCTGCTGGCCCGGCTGCTCGCCGAGCCGTACTACGCCGCGCCGCCGCCCAAGTCGACTGGTAAGGAGCTGTTCCACGGCGGCTACCTGGACGCCGCGCTGAGCGGGCTGGGTGAGCCGGTGGCGGCCGACGACGTGCTGGCCACGCTCACCGAGCTGACCGCCCGCACGGTGGCCGGCGCCTGCGACCGGCACCGGGTCACCGAGGTGGTGGCCGCCGGCGGGGGAGTGCGCAATCCCACACTCCGGGCGCGGCTGGCGGCCCTGGGCGCGGGACGCTGGCGGCTGCGCACCACCGACGAGCTGGGCGTACCGGCCCAGGCCAAGGAGGCGTACGCGTTCGCGCTGCTGGGCTGGCTGTCCTGGCACGGGCTGCCAGGCGCGGTGCCGTCGGTGACCGGGGCGTCCCGGGCCGCCGTGCTCGGCTCCTGGACCCCTGCGGGCCCGTCCGTCGCCGCGCCGCGCCCACCCGCGCCCCGGCGGCTCGTGGTGGACGCCTGACCTGGGTCGATGCACGGCCAGGCTGCGGACTGTTCCGCGGCCGATAGACTCTCCGGTCATGAGTGTTGAAGAGGGCACGGCCAACCACGGTCGGCTGCTGGGCACCGTCCGCGGCCCGCAGGACGTGAAGCGGATGACCGCCGAGCAGCTGGACATCCTCGCCGCCGAGATCCGTGACTTCCTGATCGCCAAGGTCTCCCGCACCGGCGGCCACGTCGGCCCCAACCTCGGTGTGGTCGAGCTGACCCTGGCGATGCACCGGGTCTTCGACTCCCCGCGTGACCGGCTCCTCTTCGACACCGGCCATCAGGCGTACGTGCACAAGATCCTCACCGGCCGGCAGGAGGGCTTCGACAAGCTCCGCCAGCGCGGTGGCCTCTCCGGCTACCCCAGCCAGGCGGAGAGCGAGCACGACCTGATCGAGAACTCGCACGCCTCCACCGCCCTGTCGTACGCCGACGGTCTGGCCAAGGCGTACGCGCTGCGCGGCGAGAAGCGCTCAGTTGTCGCCGTGGTCGGCGACGGCGCGCTCACCGGCGGCATGTGCTGGGAGGCGCTGAACAACATCGCCACCGCCGGCAACCCGCTGGTGATCGTGGTCAACGACAACGGCCGGTCCTACTCGCCGACCATCGGTGGCCTCGCCGACCACCTGTCGTCGCTGCGGCTCAACCCCGGCTACGAGAAGGTGCTCGACACGGTCAAGGACGCGCTCGGCAACACCCCGTTCGTCGGCAAGCCGATGTACGAGGTGCTGCACGCGGTCAAGAAGGGCATCAAGGACGCGGTCGCCCCGCAGGCCATGTTCGAGGACCTCGGCATCAAGTACGTCGGCCCGGTCGACGGTCACGACGTACCGGCGGTCGAGGCGGCGCTGCGCGCCGCGAAGAACTTCGGCGGCCCGGTGATCGTGCACGCGGTCACCCGCAAGGGCTACGGCTACCGTCCCGCCGAGGACGACGAGGCCGACTGCCTGCACGGCCCCGGCGCGTTCGACGCCGAGACCGGCAAGCTGCTCGCCGTGCCGTCGGTGAAGTGGACGAACGTCTTCGCCGACGAGCTGGTCGCGATCGCCGACGAGCGCCCCGACGTGGTCGGCATCACCGCCGCCATGGCCGAGCCCACCGGCATCGCCACGCTCGCCCGCAAGTACCCGGAGCGGGTGTACGACGTGGGCATCGCCGAGCAGCACGCGGCCACCTCCGCCGCCGGCCTCGCCATGGGCGGGCTGCACCCGGTGGTCGCGGTCTACGCCACGTTCCTCAACCGGGCTTTCGACCAGGTCCTGCTGGACGTGGCGATGCACAAGCTGCCGGTCACGTTCGTGCTGGACCGGGCCGGCATCACCGGCCCGGACGGGCCCAGCCACTACGGCATCTGGGACATGTCGGTCTTCGGCGTGGTGCCCGGCCTGCGGATCGCCGCGCCCCGCGACTCGGCGACGCTGCGCGAGGAGCTGCGCGAGGCGGTCGCCGTGGACGACGGCCCGACCATCCTGCGCTTCCCGACCGGCACCGTCGTCGCCGACCTGCCGGCGGTACGCCGGGTCGGCCCGGTCGACGTGCTGGCCGAGTCGGCGCGTACCGACGTGCTGCTGGTAGCGGTCGGCTCGTTCGCCGGCCTCGGCGTGGAGGTCGCCGCCCGGGTCGCCGAGCAGGGCTACGGCGTGACAGTGGTCGACCCGCGCTGGGTGCGCCCGGTGCCGGCCGAACTGGTCGAGCTGGCGTCCGCGCACCGGCTCGTGGTCACCGTGGAGGACGGCGTACGCATCGGCGGCGTCGGCTCGGCGCTGGCCCAGGCGATGCGCGACGCCGACGTCCGCGTACCGGTCAAGGACCTCGGCGTAGCGGCCGACTGGCACCCGCACGGCAGCCGCGCGCAGATCCTGGCCGACCTGCGGCTGACCGCCCAGGATGTGGCGCGTGACGTCACCGGCTGGATCTCCGGCCTGGACGCCGCCCCGGTCGACCCGGCCACAAACGGAGCCCGAGCCCAGAGCTGACCCGACCTGCCCCACCCGTGGCCTCCGCGCCGGGTTTCCGCGTCGATCTTGCACTTGCGGCCCTCCTGATGTCGGCTTCGCCCGATCAGGGAGGGCCGCAATCGCAAGATCGCCGGATGTCTGGGGTCGAGGGAGGGGTCGTGGAGGTACGCGAGGCGGGGCTGGGCGGCGGCGATCACCTCGGCGCACAAGCGGGTGCGCTGCGCCATCGTGGACGGTGCCCTGGCCGGCGTGCTGGCCCTGGGGCCGCCGCACTCCTCCGACCTGGATCCGCGGACGACCGCGCAGCTCCATCCACGTCGACCCGGAGATGTGGGGACGAGGCGTGGGTGGTGCGCTGCACGCGCTGTTCGTAGGGCACCTCGAGGACGATGGACTGGCGCTGGGCGTGCTGGAGGTGTGGGAGCGGTGGATGATCATGAGGTTGGCCGTGCGGGGTGTCCGGTTTGTCGCCGTCAACTTCATGATCGACGGGGCCGGGCCAACGCGCGAGGCGGGGCGGGGTGCGGTGAGGGAGGGGAGAGGACGAGAGGGTCAGGGGGTGGGGAGGGAGCGGTACCAGGTCTTCTCGGTGCCGGCCAGGCTGAACGTCTGCCTCTGGTCGGTGTGCTCGACGACCACCAGGCCGGGACGGTCGACCAGGCGGGTCGTGCCGGGCGGGGCGGAGAACGAGGCGTCCCGGGTACGCCACGACAGCACCGCCAGCGGCCGGCCCGGCATCGGCAGGTGGTACGCCTGGAGCGTGGTGGACCGGTCGGCGGGGGAGACCACCGGAGTGCCACCGTCGGCGGGCCGGTAGACCACGGCCGTCATCGTCCCGGCCGGCGTCTCCCAGCTGAGCTGCTCCAACTCGCCCGGCTCGCCCTCGCCGAGAGCCACCGAGCCGAGCGAACGCGTCGCGATCTTCGCCATCGGCCAGGACTCGGGCGCGGAGCGGGGTGCCTCGCGGTCGCCGATGCGGCGCGGCACGCTGCCGAACGGGCCCCGCTCACCGGCGAGCACGCAGGTGTCCAATCCGGTCAGCGCGCGCTTGCCGGCGCCCGTCTCGTCGCGTACCAGGGGGTAGCGGGGCGCTTCGGTGGCCGTACCCAGGTCGAGGACGCGGTCCGCGGCCCGGCCGCGCGGCAGCGACGGCGTGGCCCGCAGCGTCGCGGTCAGTTCGACGGCCCGGCAGTCCGGTACGGCGACCGGGTCGGTGACGCCGTCGGTGGTGCCGAGCACCTTGCCGTCGGGCCCGGTCAGGCGCTCGACGCGGGCCGAGGTGAGGTAGCGGCGGCCGGACGGCTCCCGCACCGGCAGCACGTCGGAGTAGACCAGGTAGCCGGGATCGGTGTACTCGGTGGCGTGGACGACCCGCCAGCGCTGCCCGTCCCGGTCGAGTTGCAGCAGCCAGGAGGCGGACTCGCCGGGCACGTCGGCGGCGACGAGCGCGAGCGCCGACCCGGCGACCTGACCGGAGAAGAGGATGCCGGACGTGGGCACGTGCACCCGGTCGTCCACCGGGGAGCGCCAGTCGCGTACCGCAGTGGTGATCGCGGCGGTGGCCGCGGCGTCGCGGGCCAGGCTGCCGCGCGGCGGCCACACCGCGAGGGTGCCGTCCAGGCTGTCGTAGCCGACCCGCAGGTCCGCCGGCTGCCGTTCGGCGACCGGACCGCAACCGGCCGTGACCAGCAGCAGAGCTGCCAGCGCGATGCCCGTCGTAGCGCCTCGGCGGGCTGAAAGCACCCTGATCCCCTCGCCGGTCGTCGGTCGGAAGCCCACATGGTACGAGACGACCGGTCACCCGGCCGCGCCCGGCTCACCCTTTCGGCCGATCGGCCACTGCGGAACGTGACGGGCGATTCGGGTACCAATATCCGGCTCCGGTAGACTCCGCCGACTGTGACGCCTGCCGAGACCCGCGGCGCCTCGACGCCGGACGCCGCCGCCCCGACGGGCCACCGCGCCGTCACCCTGGACCCACCATCGGTCACCATCACCGCCGAGCCGGAGCCGGCGACCACCACGCCGACCACGCCCGAGGCACCGGCCACGCCGGGCGCGCGGCGCGCGCGCCGATGGCGGTGGACGCGCCGCCGGATCGACCTCACCGTGTACGGCGGATTCCTGCTCGCCGCGATCTGGGTCACCAGCGGCATCTGGGTCGACCCGGCCGGACGGGTCGCCGCGCTCTACAGCAGCGACCCGGCGCAGGTGCAGTTCTTCCTCGCCCACTCGGTGCGGGTGGTGCTGCACGGCGAGTTCCCGTTCTTCACCGAGCAGTTCAACTACCCCGACGGCGTCAACCTGATGGCGAACACCGCCATCCTGGCGCTCGGCATCCCGATGGTGCCGGTGACCCTCCTGTTCGGACCGGCGGTCTCCTTCGTCACGCTGGTCACGCTCGGCCTGGCCGGCACCGCCGCCGCCTGGTACCGGGTGCTGTCCCGGCACCTGATCCGGCACCGCCCGGCCGCCGCCGTGGCGGCCTGGTTCTGCGGGTTCTCACCGGCCATGCTGTCGCACGCCAACTGGCACCCGAACATCATCAGCCAGTTCCTGCTGCCGTTCATCGTGTGGCGGGTGCTGGTGCTGACCCGGTCGGCCCGGCCGGTACGCGACGGCGTGCTGCTGGCGCTGCTGGTCACCGCGCAGGCGTTCATCAACGAGGAGATCCTCCTCTTCACCGCGCTGGCCCTGGGCGTGTTCCTGATCGCCGTGGTGGTGCAGCAGCGCGAGCGGTGGACGGCCGCGTGGCGGCCGCTCGGCGCCGGGCTGGCGGTCTGCGCGGCGCTGGCCGGGGCGCTGCTGGCGTACCCGCTGTGGGTGCAGTTCGCCGGGCCGATGGCGTACCACGGGCTCAGCGACGCGGTGCGCGACTACGGCAACGACATCGCCGCGTTCTTCGCGCCCGGCTCGCCCACGTTCGGCGGCAACGAACGCGCCAACGTCAACCTCGCGCCGAACTACTCGGAGGAGAACGCGTTCTTCGGCTGGAGCCTGTCGCTGCTGGTCGTGGGAATCGTGGTGTGGCTGCGGCGGGACGTGATCGTCCGCGCGCTCGCCGCCACCGGGCTGTTCTTCGCCGTGCTCTCCCTCGGCGAGCGGATCTCCTGGTGGGACCGGGAGATCGCCACCGGCCCGTGGGAACTGCTGGTACGGCTGCCGCTGCTCGACGCCGTGGTGCCGACCCGCTTCGGCCTGATCACCGGCGTGACGGTGGCGATCCTGCTCGCGTACGCGGTCCGTCGCGCCTGGGCGCTGCGCGGCGTGGACCGGCGTACCGCCCGCAAGCTCACCGCCGCGGGCCTGGTCCTCGCGCTGCTGCCGATCGCGCCGATGCCGTTGCAGGTCACCACCCGGGAGCCGGTGCCGGAGTTCATCACCGCCGACAGGTGGCGCAAGTACGTCGGGCCGGACCAGACGCTCGTGTCAGTGCCGGTGCCCGCGATGGGCAACACCGACCCGATGCGCTGGGCGGCCAGCACCAACCTCGACTTCAAGATCCCCGGCGGCTACTTCCTCGCGCCGCGCAACGGCGTCACAGGCGACCCCGGGCGCTTCGGCGGCCGCCCCAGCGGCATCGGCGAGATGCTGCGGGAGGTATCGTCCACCGGCCGTACGCCGAAGCTGGACGACCGCCAGCGGCGCCGCTACCTGGACGAGCTGCGGCACTGGAACGCGGCGGTGGTGGTGCTGCCGCGCGACGAGCAGAACGCCGAGCCGCTGCGCCGCACCGTGGAGCAGCTGGTCGGCCCCGGACGGCAGGAGCTGGACGTGTGGCTGTGGGACGTGCGGAAACTGACCAGCCGGTCCGCCTGACCGAACCGGCGGTCCCCGCCCCCGTGCCCCGCCGCCGTCGGCCCCGCCCGGCCGACGTGCTGGTGGTGGCCGGCTACCTCGGTCTCGCCGTGCTGCTCACCACCGGCCAGTGGCGCCGGCCGGAACGGCTGTTCCACCAGGCCGGCGACCAGATGCTGTTCGAGTGGATGCTGGCCCGGGCCGCCCGCGCTGTCACCGGCGGCGAGAACCCGCTGTGGAGCGGCGCGCTGAACGCCCCGGACGGGGTGAACCTGATGGCGAACACGTCGGTGCTCGGGCTGGGCGTGCCGCTCACCCCGGTCACAGTCGTCTTCGGCTCCCAGGCGGCCTTCCTCGTCGCCGTGACGCTCAGCCTCGCCGGGACCGCCACCGCCTGGTACGCGCTGCTCGCCCGCCGGCTGGTCCGCTCCCGGGCCGCCGCCGCGGTGGGCGGCCTGTTCTGCGGCTTCGCCCCGGGCATGGTGGCGCAGGCCGGTGCGCACCTGCACATGGCCGCCCAGTTCCTGGTGCCGGTGATCCTCGCGCTGGTGTTCCGCCCGGCCACCGACCGGGTCCGGCGCGACGGCGTGCTGCTCGGGCTCGCAGTCGCGTACCAGGTGTTCCTCGGCGAGGAGGTGCTGGTCTTCCTGGCGCTGGCCGCCGGGGTGTTCGCCGGGGCGTACGCGCTCGCCGACCGGGCCGCCGCGCGCCGGCTGGCGCCCGTGGTGGCCCGGCGGCTGGGCGTCGGCGCGCTGGTGGCGGGTGTGCTGCTGGCGTACCCGCTGTGGTTCCAGTTCGCCGGGCCGGGCCACTACCGGGGGATGCCGTTCCACACCGAGGGCTACCGGCTGGACGTGGTCTCCTTCGTCACCACCGCCCGGCAGAGCGTCGCCGGGGACGCCCGCCGGGCCGGACTGCTGTCACCGAACCCGACCGAGCAGAACTCGTTCCTCGGGCCGTTCCTGCCGCTGCTGGCCGTACTCGTGGTGGTGCGGCTGTGGCGGCGGCCGCTGGTGCGCGCGCTCGCCGCGTGCGGCCTGCTGTTCGCGCTGCTGTCGCTCGGTTCCCCGGTGGTGGTGAACCGGCACGACACCGGGCTGCCCGGCCCGTACCGCCTGCTCGCCGGCGTGCCGCTGCTGGACCTGGTGGTGCCGGCGCGGTTCGCGCTGGTCTGCGTACCGGTGCTCGGGGTGCTGCTCGCGTTGGCGCTGGACCGGGTCCGGCGCGGCGGCGTGCGCACCTGGGCGCCGTGGGCCGGCGCGGTCGCCGCCGCGCTGCTGCCGCTGGCACCGACGCCGATCCGCGCGGTGCCGGTCCCGCCGGTCCCGGCCGTGGTGTCCGGCGGCGGCTGGCGGGAGTACGTGCCACCGGGCCGGACGCTGGTGCCGGTGCCGCCGGTGACCGGGGCGGCGGTCAGCCCCGCCATGTTCTGGTCGGCGCGCACCGCGCTGGCGTTCGACGCGCCGGGCGGCTACTTCATCGGCCCGCGCTCGGCCACCGACCCGGCGGCCCGCTGGGGCGCGCCGGACCGGCCCACGTCGCTGCTGCTGCGCCGGGCCGCCGAGACCGGCCGGGTGCCGCCGGTCGGCGAGACGGAACGCCGGCAGGCGGTCGACGACCTGCGGCACTGGCGGGCGGCAGCACTCGTGCAGGCCGACTCGTCACCGGGCGACCCGGTCCGCGCCACAGTGGACGCGCTGGTCGGCCCCGGCCGGGACGTGCCCGGCGGGTACCTGTGGGACGTCCGCCCGCTCGTCGGCTGACCGGTACCGGGGGTCACACCCGGTCGCGGACGTCCCAGATCCACACGTCGTCGACCCGCTGCGGCGGGCCGAGCAACTCGGCCATCAGGTCGCGCAGCACCGCCTCGCGCGGGCCGGCCCCGAGCACCACCACCGACGCCCGCCAGAAGCGCAGGTCGTCCACGGCCTGGCGGCGGTTCTCCTCGGTGATCTCCGGCACCTCGTTGGCGTCCATGGTGGAGTAGATGAGCGTGCTGGTGGGGCGGTTCGGGGCGCCGAACACGCCCTCGCCGCGCTCGTTCGGGCCGATGAAGTAGCCGCCCGGGACCGGGAACTCCTGGCCGGTCAGCGCGCTCCAGCGCAGCGTGTGCAGCCCGTGCACGTTGCTGGGGATCGGCACCGGCACGAGCGTGCGGCCCTCCGGCACGTACGGCCGCCAGCCGCCCGCGGTGATGAAGTGCGGCGGCGGGTCGATCCGCTCGGCCGGCAGCGGACGCGGGATCAGCGGCACCACGGCGGCGGCGATGGCGACGAACCCGGCCAGGCGCAGCACCCGGCGGCGCGTGTCGCGCGCGGTCGTCCCGCCGTCGTCGTCCCCGCCGTCGTCGGCGCCGGAGCGGGGGGCGGGCACCGGCGGGCGGCCGGCACCGGCCAGCGTGTCCCACGCCAGGGCGAGCAGCACGCCCACGGCGGCCACCACGACCAGGCTCAACCGGGTCGGCATCATCATCTCGACGAGCGGCAGATCGTCCGGCACGTACGCCCACGGCCCGTCGATGTCGGTCTCCACGCCGTTGAACCGCACGACCGGACCGATCGAGGCGATCGTGAAGACCACCACCAGCACGGCCAGGATCCGGGCCGGCACCGACCGGCGGACCAGCAGCACCAGCGCGGCCACCGCCACCAGCACCAGCGGCCAGCCGAACCAGGTGTTCTGCTCGGTCAGCCCGATGGTCTTCTCCACCGCCTCGTCACCGGCGATCGTGTCCCTGGCGAACGTGACGAAGGCGACCAGGTCCTCACCCCAGTTGTGGAAGACGCCGCCCTGCAAGCCCCGGTAGGACTGCGGGCCGTTGAACTGGAACCAGATCGGGTACGCCGTCAGCAGCAGCGCCAGGCCGCCGCCGAGGCCGAGCGCGGCCACGAACGACCCGGCCCGCTCGCGGGTCGCGCGGGGCCGCTGCACCGCGTACGCCACCACGACGACCAGGCAGGCCAGCGCGGTGAGCAGCAGCATCTCCTCGTTGATGAAGATCTGGTACGCCACCAGCAGCCCGAGCGCCAGCCCGTTGCGCCGCCAGCGGCCCGGCTCGCCCAGCCGCAGCACCCGGGCCACGATCAGCGGCAGCAGGAAGTTCGACACGAAGTTGGGCTGGCCGTTGGCGTGGTGCACGATGCCCGGCGCGAAACCGAGGAACGCGCCGCCGACGAACGCCGCGGCCCGGGAACGGACCAGGTGCCGGGACAGCACCCAGTACGACGTGGCGGCGGTCGCGGACAGCGCGGCGCCCAGGTAGAGCGCGTACATCACCTGCGGGCCGAGCAGCAGGGTCAGCGGCGCCAGCGGCAGCGTCACCCCGAGCAGCGAGGTGTTCGCCATCATGTTCACCCCGTCCGGCGCGTTCTGCCGGGTGGTGAACAGCGGGTTCTCCAGGTGCTGCACCGAGTACGCGCCATGGGCGAACAGCCACTCGAACCAGCTGTGGTCGGTGGGCAGGTGCGAGGAGACCCGGTGCTCGACGTCGCCCCAGTAGTTGAGGCAGACGAGAACGCCGAGGAGCACATAGGCTCCGATGGCCAGCACGTCGGCGCGGGCCGGCCGGCGACGGGCGCGGCGTGGCGGGTCGGCCACGACGGCGTCCGCCTCGACGGACGAGGGGTTCAACGAGGGGTCCACCACGGGCACGGCCACGACGCGCCATCGTACAGGCGGTTCGTCACACGGCCGGTCACGGTCGGGCGGCGGCTCGGCGCGCGGGAGAGGATGGTCGTGACCGTCATCGATCTGGGGGAGCTGCGCGACGACGCCCCGCCAGGCCCGGCGCCCCGCCCTCCGCGTGCCGTCGGACGGCCGTTCCGCCTTCTCGTGGTGCTGCTGGTGGCGCTGCTCACGCTCACCGCCGCGACGCCGCCGCGAGGCCCGGTCGAGTGGACGCTGCCCGGCGGGCTGGGATCGGCCGTGTTCGTCTCCGGCGACGTGGTGTACGTGGTGCGGCCGGACCGCGCAGGAGCCGTCAGCGGGCGGGAACTCCTCGCGTACCGGGGCGACCGGGAGCGGTGGCGCAGCCCGCTGCCCGGCGTGGGCACCGCCGTGTCGGTGTGGGAGCAGGACGGCCGGGTGATCGTGGCCGGCCGGAGCGTCGACAACACGGACTGGCAGACGGTGACGTACGACGCGGCCACCGGCGCGGACGTCTGGCGCCGGCCCGGAATCGCGTTCGCTGTGGGCCGGGTGCTGCTGATGCAGTCGGCCACATCCGACACCAGTACGTCGATCATGGAGGTGGACCCGGCCGACGGCCGTACGGTGTGGACGGCGCCGATGACGGGCGCGCTGGGTTTCGACGTCGAACCGACCGGGCCGGTACGCATGGTGTTGTCCCCGGCGACCGGGCAGACGGTGGTCGTGGACGCGCGCACCGGCGCGCGGCTGGTGGCCCGTGATCTGGACCCGGTACGACGGCCCGGCCCGCGCCGGTTGCAGCTCGCCCGCGGACTGCTGCTGGAGTTCCGCGACGGCGACGGGGCCATCGAGGCGTACGACCTGGACACGCTCCGGCCGCGCTGGACCGTCGCGCGGAAACTCATCGGCCACGTCGAAAGCTGCGGCGCCCTGCTCTGCGCCGTCGGGCCAACCGGCGGGATGACCGCGCTCGACCCGGCGACCGGCGCCGTGCGCTGGAGCGTGGACCGGTGGGCGAGCGTGGCGGCGGCGCGCGGCGGCCGGTTCCTCGTCGGTACCCCCGACACCGACGCCGACGGCGGCCTGGCGGTGCTCGACCAGGACGACGGGCGGCTGATCGCCGACCTGCGCGGCTGGACCCTGGTTCCGCAGCACGAGTCGGGCGGCCCGCTGCTGGCGACACGGCCGCTGGGCGGCGGCAGCCGGCTCCTGGCCGAGGTGGGCCTGTCCGGCGATCCGCCCACGATCCGGGGCACGCTCACCGGCACCGACTGCACCACCGGCATGACGCTTCTGGTCTGCCGCCGGCCCGGCGGCGACTACATGGTGCGGCGGCTGACGTGAGCCCGGTGATCGAGCTGGGGGAGATGCGGCACGGCGAGTCCGCCGACGACCCGGCCGACGCACCGCCCCGCCGGCCGCCGGGCCGCACGGCGCGGGTGGCAGTGCTCGGGTGCCTGGTGCTGCTCGTGGTCACAGCCGCCGCCGGGCCGTCGCGACGGCCCGAGCCGATCCGGGTGCCCGCCCCGCAGGGCGCGGCGTTCGTGGTCCTGGCGGATCGGGTGGTGGTGGCCGACGGCCCGGGCGCGATCGGCCGGGGTGGCCGGGTGGTCGCCGCCTACCGGCTGCCCGGTGGGGAACCGGTGTGGCGGTTCGCGCTCACCGACGGCGACCACGTGCTCGGCCTCACCGCCGTGGCCGGGGGACTGCTGGTGACGAGCAGCCCGGCCGGGGACGGCGACTCCGTGTCGGCCATGCTCGACCCGGCCACCGGTACGCTGCGCTGGCGGCATCCCGGCTACCCGGTCCGGACCGCATCGGGCGGGCTGCTGCTGGAGAACCCCCGCCCACCAGGTGCGGGCACCGTGCGGGCCGTGGACCCGGCCTCCGGCGAGGTGCGGTGGACGCTGCCCGTGCCGGGCCAGGAGGTGGGATACCGCCGCGACGACCACGGGGTGACGCAGCTCGTCCTGGTCACCGCGCAGGGCCGGGTGACCGTGTACGACGCGGACTCCGGCGCGGTCGCGCACACCGGGCGGGTGGCGCCCGCGGCCGATCGCGCCGCCTACCGGTACGCGCAGGTGGTGGCCGACCTCCTGCTGGTCGAGGACGCCCGGGGCACGGTCACCGGGTACGGGCTGGACCGGCTCGACGAGCGATGGAGCCTGCCGGTCGGCTCCCGCGCCGGGCTCTGGTTCGCCGACTGTGCCGGGATGGTGTGCCTGCGCGACCAGGTGGGCGGTGCGCAGGCCCTCGACCCGGCCACCGGCCGTCCGGCCTGGTCGGACGAGCGCTGGCTGGGGATGGGCCCGGTAGGCGACCGGCTGATCGCCGCCGAGCGCGGGGTCGGGGAGGAACTGGAACTGTCGGCGCTCGACCCGCCGACCGGCCGCGTGCTGGCCCGGCTGGGGCGCTGGCGCGTCTCCGGCAACGACCTCCCGTCCGGGCCGCTACTAGGGCTGCGCACGCTCACCGAGGACCGGACGCTCGTCGGCGCGCTCGACGTGGCGGCCGGGCAGGTACGGATCCGGGGGATCCTGCCCGGCGCCTGGTCCGAGTGCGCGGACACGGGTACGGAACTGGTGTGCCTGCGACCGACCGGCGGCATGGCGATCTGGCCGGTCGGTCGCTGATCACCAGTTGGCCTGCGCCGGAGGCGGCGGCAGCGGCGTCGACTCGGGCCGCAGCACGTACGCGATCCCGCCGCTGCCCGCCTGCCAGGCGCTCTCGAACGGCCCGCGCGGCACGGTGCGGCGGACCCGCTCGTCGTCCGGGGCGTACGGGTCGTTGAGCACCGGGTCGCCCTCGGCGGTGAAGCCGGCCAGCACCATGAGGTGTCCCCGGGTGTCGTAGTCCAGTCCGGGCACCTGACCGGCGGTGAACGCGGCCGAGACGATCAGCGGGATGCCGGCGGCCACGAACCGTTCCGCCTCGGCCAGCGAGCGCAGCCGGGTGACGAAGGCGTCCACCCCGTGCGTCGCCGCGTACGCCGTGTTGAACGGCCAGTTGCCCGGCCCGCCGAAGGCGTGGTCGTAGCAGTGCCGGGCGGCGTGCACCACCTGCGGACGCGGGCCGGGCGGCGCCACCCAGGCGTACCGGTCCGCTGTGGGTCCGGTGCCCCAGAAGTCGAGCACCATCGACACGCAGGTGGGGCTGCACCAGGAGTCGCCGCCGCCACCCCAGCGGGTCTCCCCGGCGGCGTGCAGCCGCTGCGCGTAGCGCGGCACGTCCAGCACGCGCCCCCACGCGTCGCCGGCCTCCGCGCTGCCGGCCTCCGCGGGGGCGGCCTCAGCGCGGGCGGCCTCCGCGGGGGCGGCCTCCGCGCCGCCGGGCGGGTCGGTCGAGGCGACCACGCCCACGGTGCGCAGCACCGGGCCGGCGGCCGCGTCGAGCCGTCGGAGCAGGGTCACCCGGACCTGCCAGCCGGTCACCGTCGCGCCGGTCACCCGCAGCGTGTCGGCGGCGACCCGCGCCCGGTCGTCCTCCTGCCCGGGTACTGAGGCGCGGTGCACGGCGCTGTCGTCGGCGGCCCAGTGGCCCAGCTCGTACCAGCCGGTGGCGGCCGTGCCGTCGGCCCAGCCGCGCATTTCGACCCGCAGCCAGCAGCCGGGCGGGGTGTCGGCGGTCCACGAGGGCACCAGTTCGGTGACGGTGAAGCCGACGGCCGTCACGGGGGAGGTCCAGGTGCCGGCGGCGTACCCGGCCGTGGTCCCGGAGTGCGGATCGGTGTGCGTGACCCGGCCGGCCGAGCCGTCGAGCGTCAGGCCGTCCGGCCCGGCGCGCAGCCCGTCCGCACGACCCCGGTCCCGGTCCGCCGGGAAGCGGAACCGGCGGTACGCGATGTCGCGGCCGCTCATCGGGAACCCGCCCGGCGCGGCCGTGACCTGTGCCTGCTGCGCTTGTCGATCATCGCCGCCGAGCATCGCGTACCCGAAGGTTTTCTGCAACGGCGGCCCGTGCCGCCGCACGCGGCCGGCCCTCCCGCCGTGCTGTCACCGACCGTAGCCGCAGCGCATCAGCGGCATGGTCCCCCGCGTGCCCTTTGCTCTGCAGCCACCGACGCATCCGTGACGTACGGCTACCGCTACGCATGAGGCTGCAGAGCAAAGGGCGCGGAGGGGTATCTTCGCCGCCGGGGACCGCTTCGCCGTTTCGCCTGGTCAAGGAGATTCGGCTCGCCGGCTGTCCGGTTTGGCCGGGTGAGCGGCCATCACGGTGCGTGACGCACCGGTGAAAAGGTGTCAGCGTTACGAAGAGTCACCACTCGGGGCTCCAGGCGGGGCGAGGTGGCCCGAGCGCACCACCCGCGCTCCCCGGCGGTGCGCTCGTCGGCGGGCGTCTCGGGGGTCGGCTCCTCCGGCGGCGGGTTTTGCCTGCCGCACTAGGTTGTCAGGGGTCACGAGGTGGGAGGCCGGGATGCGGGTACTGGTGGTCGAGGACGAGCGCAACCTCGCCGACGCGATCGCGCGCGGGCTGCGCAAGCGCGGGATGGCTGTCGACGTCGCCTACGACGGCGACGCCGGGCACGAGGCGGCGTTCGTCACCCGCTACGACGTGGTGATCCTGGACCGCGACCTGCCCGGCGTGCACGGCGACCGGATCTGCGCCGACCTGGCCGCCTCCGGCGCGCTGACCCGGGTGCTGATGCTGACCGCCAGCGTCACCGTCGCCGACCGGGTCGAGGGGTTGCAGCTCGGCGCCGACGACTACCTGGCCAAGCCGTTCGCGTTCGACGAGCTGGTGGCCCGGGTGCAGGCGCTCGGCCGCCGCGCCACCCCGGCCGCGCCGCCGGTGCTGGAGGTGGCCGATCTGGTGCTCGACCCGGCCCGCCGGGTGGTGAGCCGGGGCGGCGTGCCGCTCGACCTCACCAACAAGGAGTTCGGCGTGCTCGCCGAGCTGCTCAAGGCGCGCGGCGCGGTGGTGTCCAGCGAGGAGCTGCTGGAGCGGGTCTGGGACGCCAACACCGACCCGTTCACCACGATCGTCCGCGTCACCGTGATGACACTGCGCAAGAAGCTCGGCGACCCGCCCCTCATCGACACCGTCGTGGGCGCGGGCTACCGCATCGGCGGGGTACGGCAGTGAGCGCGCGGAGCGCCCGCCGGGTGCGGCCGACGCTGCGGCTTCGGCTGACCCTGCTCAACGGCGTGCTGCTGGTCGGCGCGGGGGCGATCCTGGTGCTGCTGGCCTGGCTGCTGGTCCGCGACGCGCTGCGCCCCACCGACGAGCTGCTACCGGGCACCACTGTGGTGCTCACCGACGGGCGCACGCTCGACGCCGGGCAGTGGCAGCGGCAACTGGTGGACGCCGCGTCCCAGGAACTGCTGGTCAAGGGTCTGCTCGCGCTGGTGGCGATCAGCGTGGTCGGTGTGGCCGGGGCGTACCTGGTGGCCGGCCGGGCGCTGCGCCCGCTGCACCAGGTCACCGCCACCGCCCGCCGCCTCGGTGAGGCCACGCTCGACGAGCGGATCGGCTGGTCCGGCGCCGACGACGAGGTGGCCGAGCTGGCCGAGACGTTCGACGCCATGCTCGACCGGATCAGCGGTGCCTTCGAGGCGCAGAAACGGTTCGTCGCGAACGCCTCGCACGAGCTGCGGACGCCGCTGGCGGTGATGCGTACCGAAATCGACGTGACGCTCAGCGACGACGACGCCGACCTCGCCGAGTACCGCCGCATGGCCGGCGTGGTGCGCGACGCCTCCGAACGCGCCAACGGCCTGGTCGACGCGCTGCTGGTGCTGGCGCGCAGCGAGGCGCAGACCGGCCGGCGGCTCGCCCGGCGCGCCGAGTCGGACCTCGCCATCGGCACCGCCAACGCGCTGTCAGCAGTCTCCCGGGAGGTGGAGCGCATCGGCCTGAAGGTGCACACCTCGCTGCGCCCGGCGCCGGTGGTCGGCGACCCCGGCCTGCTCGACCGGCTCGCCGGCAACCTGGTGGAGAACGCGGTCCGCTACAACCACCTGCACGGCCGGATCTGGATACGCACCGGCACCGACGGGGAACGGTCCTGGCTGGTCGTGGGGAACACCGGCTTCGAGGTCGCCCCGGCCGACGTACCCGGGCTGTTCGAGCCGTTCCGGCGCGGCGGCCAGGAACGCACCGGCGCGCGCGGCTCCGGTCTCGGCCTGTCGATCGTGCGGGCCGTCAGCGACGCGCACGGCGGCACGGTGAAGGCGGTCGCCCAGCCCGGCGGCGGCCTCGAGGTGACAGTCACGCTTCCGTCGGCCGACCCGGCGGCGGCCACCTGACCGCCGACCTGGCCCGTCCGGCCGGTGAGGCGGCCTCACCTTTTCGTGCGGCCGGCCTCGGCTGTCCCGGCCGGACCCGACGGTGGTCGGCCCCCGGCGGCACGGTGGTCGGGCAGAATGCGCCGCTCCCGCTGGACGCGGAGCCGGGGATCAACGGAGAGTAAGCGCAGCGACGCCTCACCCTGCTCACCCACCGGAGCTGCCCGTGACCCACCCCTCGGCCCCGCGCCGCCGCCGTCTTCTCGCGGTCCTCACCGCCGGCGCCCTCACCGTCGCCGGCCTCTCGCCGGCCACGCCCGCGGCAGCCGTCGCCGCGCCCGGCCACGACAAAGTGGTCCACACCGTCCCCTCCACCGCCTCGCCCGACGTCCAGGACGGCTCGGTCGACGCGATCCACGACGCCGGTACGAAGATCATCGCGGGCGGCTCCTTCACCCGGGTGCAGAACCGCAACTCCGACGTCGACATCCCCCGCGACTACCTGCTCGCCTTCGACAAGGCCACCGGGCAGGTGGACACCGCGTTCGCGCCCACGCTCGACAACGAGGTGACGGCGGTCGTCGCCGGTCCCACAGCGGGCACGGTCTTCGTCGCCGGCAAGTTCAACACCGTCAACGGCGTGACCCGGCGCAAGGTGGCCCTGCTCGACGTCGCCACCGGTGCCGTCGTCACCAGCTTCACGCCGCCGGCGTTCAACGGTCTGATCAAGGACATCGCGCTCGTCGGCGACCGGCTGCTGGTCGGCGGCATCTTCACCACGGCCGGCAACCCCAACCCGCGCGGCGGGCTCGCGTCGCTCAACGCCACCACCGGCGCGGTCGACAGCTACCTCACCACGGCGCTGACCGAGAACCACAACTGGGACGGCGTCAGCGGCGCCAAGGCCGGCGTGGGCGCGGAGAAGCTCGCCGTCTCCCCGGACGGCACGCAGCTCGTCGTCATCGGCAACTTCAAGAAGGCCGACGGGGTCCTGCACGACCAGATCGTCAAGATCGACCTGGGTGCCACCGCCGCCACCGTCGCGGACTGGAACACGGCCCGCTACACGCCGCGCTGCAAGTGGCAGTCGTTCGACTCGTACGTCCGCGACGTCGCGTTCTCCCCGGACAACAGCTACTTCGTGGTGGTCACCACCGGCGCCCCGTACGGCGGGACGCTCTGCGACACCGCGGCCCGCTGGGAGGCCGGCGCGACCGGCAGCAGCCTCCAGCCGACCTGGGTCGACTACAGCGGCGGCGACACGTTCCTGTCCGTCGGCATCAGCGAGCAGGCGGTCTACGTCGGCGGCCACCTCCGCTGGCTCAACAACAGCACGGGAACCGACAACGCCCGGGCCGGCGCGGTCGGCCGGGCCAGCATCGCCGCGCTCGACCCCGCCAACGGCCTGCCGCTGTCCTGGAACCCGGGCCGGCACCCGCGCGGCATCGGCGCCTCCGAGATGCTCGTGACCCCGAGCGGCCTCTGGGTCGGCGGCGACACACTCTGGATCGGCAACTTCCAGTACCGCCGGGAGCGGATCGCGTTCTTCCCGCTCGCCGGTGGCAAGGCACCGCACCCGACCACCACGGCGACGCTGCCCGGCAACGTGTACCAGGCCGGCCTGCCGAAGCCGACCAACGTGCTGTACCGGGTGAACGCCGGCGGCCCGGTGGTCGCCGCCGCCGACGGCGGACCGGACTGGGCGGCCGACACCGGCTCCAGCCCCAGCCCGTACCACAACACCGGCAGCTCGACCTCCAGCTTCAACACGGTCGGCAGCCTGGACGCGACGGTGCCGGCCGGCACCCCGGCCGCGCTCTACAGCGACGAGCGGTACGACCCGGCCGGCGGCGCGGAGATGCTCTGGCAGTTCCCGGTGCCCGCCGGCACCGAGGTGCACGTGCGGCTCTACCTGGCCAACCGGTACGACGGCACCTCCGCGCCCAACACGCGCGTCTTCGACGTGGCGCTGGACGGCGCGGTCGTCCTCGACGACCTGGACCTGTCCGCCAGCGTCGGGCACAACGTGGGCACCATGCGGGAGTTCACGGTGACCAGCGACGGCACCGTCGACATCGAGTTCCGTCACGGCAAGGAGAACCCGCTCGTCGACGCCGTCGAGATCGTCAAGACCGGGCCTCCGCCGGCCGGCACCGGTGAGGAGGTGCAGGTCCGCTCGTACGACGGGCTGACCGGCGTCGGCGCGCCCGCTCCGGTGGCGAACCCGGACGAGACCGCGTGGTCCGCCACACGCAACGCGTTCTGGGTCGGCGGGACGCTGTTCTACGGCACCGGCGGCGCGCTGTGGCGGCGTACGTTCGACGGCACTACGTTCGGCACGCCCGAGCTGGTGGACCCGTACCACGACCCGTACTGGGACACCGTGGTGACCAACTCGGGTCCGGAGGGGCAGACGTACGTCGGCGCGACCACCGGCTTCTACGCCGAGATCCCGAACGTGACCGGCATGTTCTACACCGGTGGTCGGCTCTACTACACGCTGACCGGGCAGAACGGCCTGTTCTGGCGCTGGTTCACGCCGGACAGCGGCGTGGTCGGCGCCGACCGGTTCTCCGTGGCCGGGGCGAGCGGGTTCTCCGACGCGGGCGCCGTCTTCGTGGCCGGCTCCACGCTCTACAAGGTGAACCGGAGCACCGGTGACCTGTCCGCCGTCGACTGGGTGAACGGCGCTCCGTCGGGGACGTTCACGGTGCGCAGCGGCCCGGCGGTCGACGGCGTCGACTGGCGCGCGAAGGCGGTCTTCGTCGGCCCGTAAGGAAGGGCCCCTTCTTAACGCCTGCGGTAGAGGAAGGGCCCTTGTTAACACCTCGCTGTTAACAAGGGGCCCTTCCTTGCACGAGCGGGGTTGTGTGCGCGGCGCGGGCGGTGGAATGATCAACCGGTCAGCCCGAGAGGTGGAAGGGGGTGTGGTCGATGTTCGTTGTGAACCGTCCCGCGCCCCGCGTTCCCCGCTGACGTTCCCACTCCGCCGGGGCGCGCTCCCCACAGGAGGAAGCACAGTGAGTGCACAGATCCACTGCGTGACAGTCGAAACCGACGACCCGTACGCCCTGGCCGGCTGGTGGGCACGCGTGCTCGACCGCCGGCTCGCCGACGACGACCACCCGGGCGACCCGGAGGCGGTCCTCGCCGCACCCGACGGGCACGGCCCCGACCTGCTGTTCGTTCGGGTGGACGAGCGGCACGGCAAGGGCGCGTTCCACCTCGACCTGCACCCGGCCGAGGGCACCCGGGACGAGGAGGTGGCGCGGCTGCGCGAGCTCGGCGCCGCGCTGGTGGCCGACCGGCGCCGCCCGGACGGGACCGGCTGGGTGGTGCTCGCCGACCCCGAGGGCAACGAGTTCTGCGTCTGCCGGAGCCCTGCCGAGCGGGCCGCGTCCGCCTGATCCGGAAACGACACCGGGCCCCCGCCGTCACGGCGGGGGCCCGGTGCGTGACGGGTGTCAGTCCTGCTTCTCGATCTCGCCGCGCATCGTCACGAACTCCGACTGGAGTTCGGCCGCGGACTTGAAGTAGACGACCACCATGCCGAGGCTGCCCCGGTCGGCCCAGATGCAGACGGCCACCGGCACGTCCGACGCCTTGCCGTCGGAGCACTTGGCGTCGCCGCCCAGCGGGCCCGCGTCGACAGTCTTGAAGTCCTTGGTGGCCAGGTCCGGGGTGACCGCCGCGGTGGCGTCGGCCAGCTCCTTCTTCGGGTCCGCCATCACGCCGGACACCGCGACGATCATGACCAGGTCCTTCTTGGCCGGGTCGCCGTAGAAGGCGCCGACGGTGCTGGTCGCGTCCGGCACGTCCTTGCTGAGCTCGGACTTCATCTGCGCCGCGGCGGTCTGCAGCTGCGGGTCGGTGACCTTGGCCCGGCCGCCGAGCGTCTGCGGCTCGACCACCCGCGTCTTGGTGGCGGTGACCACCTCGTTGACGGTGTCCTTCGTGGCGAAGTAGGCGGCGACACCGCCGCCGACGCAGAGCACCAGGACCACCGCGAGGACGATCAGCAGGACCTTGCCGACGCCGGACTTCTTCGGCGGGACCGGCGCACCGAGCTGGCCACCGTACTGCGGCTGCTGCGGCGGGTAGTCGCCGCCGTACTGCTGCTGGGGAGCCTGCGGGTAGTCACCGCCGTACTGCGGCTGCTGCGGCGGCTGGTAGCCACCGGGCTGTTGCTGGGGGGAGGGGTAGTTGCCGGAGTAGGGACTGGACGGCGGCTGGGACATGTAGGCAGCTCCTGTGAGAAAACTGGACGCGTGATGGTAGCCAGCACCACCGACAGCCCGCTGTCCGCACAAGGGCGGCGACGCCAAACCGCGACCTACCCGTGACCTGGGCCGCAGACGCCGATCGCGGTGGCCGGGCCGTCCGGAACGGACAGCCCGACCACCGCGATCGATGCGTTGCGGTCGCCTCAGCGCAGGCTTGCCACGCCGTGCGGCAGGAACCGCTTGCCGGTCACCCGCTCGGAGGTGCCGGTCCGGTCCAGGTACGGCGTGACGCCGCCCAGGTGGAACGGCCAGCCGGCGCCGAGGATCATGCACAGGTCGATGTCCTGCGCCTCGGCGACGACGCCCTCGTCGAGCATGAGCCGGATCTCCTGCGCCAGCGCGTCCAGCGCGTTCTGCCGGACCTGCTCGGCGGTGAGCGGCTCGTCGCCGACCACGAGCAGCTTCGCCACCTCGTCGTTGATCTGGTCGTCGACCACGATCGGCTGGCCCGAGTCGGCGATCCGCTTGAGGTTCTCGCTGACGCCGAACCGGTCCGGGAACGCCTCGTGCAGGGTGCCGCCGACGTGGTACGCCACGGCCGGCCCGACGAGCTGGAGCAGCGCCAGCGGACGCATCGGCAGACCCAGCGGGTCCAGCGCGCTGTTCGCCACGTCCAGCGGGGTGCCCTGGTCGACGGCGGCGAACACGGTGCCGAGGAAGCGGGTCAGCAGCCGGTTCACCACGAACGCCGGAGCGTCCTTCACCAGCACCGACGACTTCCTGAGCTGCTTGCCGACCGCGAACGCGGTGGCCAGCGTGGCGTCGTCGGTCCGCTCGCCGCGGACGATCTCCAGCAGCGGCAGCACCGCGACCGGGTTGAAGAAGTGGAAGCCGACCACCCGCTCCGGGTGCTCCAGTTCGGCGGCCATCTCGGTGATGGACAGCGAGCTGGTGTTGGTGGCGAGCACCGCCTCCGGCTTGACGATCTTCTCCAGCTCGGCCCAGACCTGCTTCTTGACGCCCAGGTCCTCGAACACGGCCTCGATGACGAAGTCGGCGTCGGCGAAGACGGACTTGTCGACCGAGCCGCTGACCAGGCCGTACAGCTTGGCCGCGGTGCCCTTGTCCATCCGGCCCTTGCTGACGGCCTTCTCGATCTGGGTGTGCACGTAGCCGACGCCCTTGTCCACGCGGGACTGATCCAGGTCGGTCATCACGACCGGCACCTGAAGACGCCGGGCGAACAGCAGCGCGAGCTGGCTGGCCATCAGGCCGGCGCCGACGATGCCCACCTTGGTGACCGGACGGGCCAGGCCCTTGTCCGGCGCGCCGGCCGGGCGCTTGGCCCGCCGCTGCACCAGGTCGAAGGCGTACAGGCCGCTGCGCAGTTCCTCGGAGAAGACCAGGTCCGCGAGGGCCTCGTCCTCCGCCGCGGTGCCGGTGGCGAAGTCGGCGTCCTTCGCCGTCTCCAGCAGGTCCAGCGCCTTGTACGCGGACGGGACCGCGCCGTGCAGCCGCTGGTCGAGGGTCTGCCGGGCGAAGTAGAGCACGCCCGCCCACATGTCCTTGTCGACCTCGGGACGGGTCACGGTGACCTCGCCCCGGACCACGCCGGCGGCCCACTCCAGCGACCGCTCCAGGAAGTCGGCCGGCTCCAGCAGCACGTCCGCGATGCCCATCTCGGCAGCCTGCTTCGGCTTGAGCATCTTGTTCTGCATCAGCGGGTTCTGGATGATCACCTGCGTCGCGGCCGGAATGCCGATCAGGTTCGGCAGCAGCTGCGTACCGCCCCAGCCGGGGATGAGGCCGAGCGAGACCTCGGGCAGCGCCAGGGCCGCCGCGCCCGCCGACAGCGTCCGGTAGTGGCAGTGCAGCGCCAGCTCCAGGCCGCCGCCCATCGCCGCGCCGTTGACGAACGCGAAGGTGGGGACGCCGCTGTCCTTGAGCCGGGCGAAGACCCGGTGGCCCAGCCGGCCGATCTCCAGCGCCTGCTCGCGGTTCTCCAGGGCCGGGAGGCTGGTGATGTCCGCGCCCACGCAGAAGATGTACGGCTTGCCGGTGACCGCGATGAACGCCGGCTCCGCCGACAGCGCGGCGGTGATCGCCTCGTCCAGGCTGGTCAGGCCGGCCGGGCCGAAGGTGTTCGGCTTGGTGTGGTCGAAGCCGTTGTCCAGGGTGATGAGGGCGGCGGGCCGGTCCAGCCCAGGTACGGCCACCTGGCGCAGCAGCGCCTTGGTGACGACCTCGTTCGGTGCGGCGAGGCTCACTTGTCTCCACCCTCCCAGTGCGGGTTCTCCCAGATCACGGTGCCGCCCATGCCGATGCCGATGCACATGGCGGTGAGGCCGTAGCGGACCTCGGGGTGCTCGGCGAACTGGCGGGCGAGCTGGGTCATCAGCCGGACGCCGGAGGACGCGAGCGGGTGACCGATGGCGATCGCGCCGCCCCACGGGTTGACCCGCGGGTCGTCGTCGGCGATGCCGAAGTGGTCGAGGAAGGCGAGCACCTGCACCGCGAACGCCTCGTTCAGCTCGAACAGGCCGATGTCGTCGATGCTCAGGCCGGCGATGCGCAGCGCCTTCTCGGTCGACGGGATCGGGCCGACGCCCATCACCTCGGGCTCGACGCCGACGAAGCCGAACGACACCAGGCGCATGCCGACCGGCAGGCCCAGCTCTCGGGCGGTGTCCTCGGCCACCAGCAGCGCGGCGGTGGCGCCGTCGTTCAGGCCGGCCGCGTTACCGGCGGTGACCTTGCCGTGCGGCCGGAACGGGGTCTTCAGGCTGGCCAGCTTCTCCATCGAGGTGTCGCGGGGCGCCTCGTCCACTGTGGCCAGGCCCCAGCCCGCCTCCGGGTCGCGGACCGCCACCGGCACCAGGTCGCCCTGGAGCTTGCCGTTGGCGTACGCCTTCGCGGTCTTCTGCTGCGAGGCCAGCGCGAACGCGTCGGTGCGCTCCTTGGTGATGTGCGGGACGCGGTCGTGCAGGTTCTCCGCGGTGGAGCCCATCACCAGGGCGGACGGGTCGACGAGCTTCTCCGCGACGATGCGCGGGTTGGGGTCGACGCCCTCGCCCATCGGGTGGCGGCCCATGTGCTCGACGCCGCCGGCGATGGCCACGTCGTACGCGCCCACGGCGATGCCGCTGGCCACGGTGGTGACGGCGGTCATCGCGCCGGCGCACATCCGGTCGATGGCGAAGCCGGGCACGGTCTTGGGCAGGCCGGCCAGCAGGGCGGCGGTGCGGCCGATGGTCAGGCCCTGGTCACCGATCTGGGTGGTGGCGGCGATGGCCACCTCCTCCACCTTCTCCGGCGGAAGTTGCGGGTTGCGGCGCATCAGCTCGCGGATGCAGCGGATCACCAGATCGTCGGCGCGGGTGTTGGCGTACATCCCACCCGCCTTGCCGAACGGGGTACGGACGCCGTCGACGAAGACGACATCCCGGACTTCACGGGGCACTTGGAGCCTCCCTCGGCACGGGCATTTCCCCGGATGCTACTCGCCAGTAACCAGACGTGGCACCACCCCCCGCGTGGCCCACCTCACACCCCGGCCGCGGGAGTCACTGCTGCGGGGTGTGCAACGCCTCCGTCAGCGCGGGCAGGAGCAGCCCGATCTGCCACTCCCGGGCACCGAACCCGCGCAGCGTCTCCGCGACCGTCTCGTCGGTGATCTCCGCGGGCGGCTGCCACGCCAGCCGGCGGATCGAGTCCGGCGCGATCAGGTTCTCCGCCGGCAGCCGGTGCGCCCCGGCGGTGCCGACCACCACCTCCCGGGCCCGGGCCAGCCGCCCGGCCGCCACCGGGTCGCGTTCGGCCCACCGGTGCGGCGGAGGCGGACCCTCCACCGCCGGGCTCACCGGCAGCGCGTCGTCCGGCAACTGGCGCGCGTCGTCCAGCGCCGCCAGCCAGGTACGCGCCAGCCGGCGCACCGACCGCCCACCGAACCCGGGGAGCGTGAGCAGCGTCTTCTCGTCCTTCGGGTCCAGTTCGGCGGCGGCCACGATGGCCGAGTCGGGCAGCACCCGGCCCGGCGCGGCGTCCCGGCGGGAGGCGATCTGGTCCCGCGCGTACCAGAGGGAACGCACCCGGGCCTGGGCCCGCGCGCCGCGTACCCGGTGGATGCCGGACGTGCGCCGCCACGGCTCGGCGCGGACGCGCGGCGAGGCGCCGTTGCGCACCAGCGCGTCGAACTCCTCCGCCGCCCAGCCCGACTTGCCCTGCCGCTGCAACTCCTCGTCCAGCGAGTCGCGCAGGTCGACGAGCAGTTCGACGTCGAGCGCCGCGTACGTCAGCCAGGACTCCGGCAGCGGCCGGCTCGACCAGTCGGCGGCGGAGTGGTGCTTCTCCAGGCTGAACCCGAGCAGCTGTTCGGTCAGCGCGGCCAGGCCGACCCGCTCGAAACCGGCCAGCCGGGCGGCCAGTTCGGTGTCGAACAACCGGCGCGGGCGCAGCCCCACCTCGGCCAGGCAGGCGAGATCCTGGCTGGCCGCGTGCAGCACCCACTCGGTCTCGGCGATCACCGCGTCCAGGGCGGACAGGTCGGGCAACGGCAGGGGGTCGATGAGTGCGGTGCCGGCGCCGCCGCGGCGCAGCTGCACCAGGTAGGCGCGCTGGCTGTAGCGGTAGCCGGAGGCGCGTTCGGCATCGAGGGCCACCGGGCCGGTGCCGGCCGCGAAGCGGGCCACGACCTCGTCCAACTCGGCAGGTGTGGCCACCGGGGCGGGCGTGCCGTCGCGCGGCGCGGTCAGGGGGACGGCCGCGCCCGGTTCGGTCTCGGACCCCGCGTCCGCCGGCTCCGGCAGGGCCGACGTCGGCTGGGCGGACGCCTCCCCGGTACGGCTTTCGGCGGCCCGACGGCGCAGGGGTGGTTCGTCGGTCACCTGACAACCCTAGTAGGCCGGACGATCCGGTGTGCGCAGCCGGTCCGGCGTGTGTCGGCGCGATGGCCGTCAGGTGACCGGAAAGGTGCGGGTTGCGGGGCCGTGAGAGGGTCGGACAAGGGGGAAGACAAAGCCCGTTCCCGCCGGTACGGTCCATCGAGCCGCGAACGGCGTACGGGTGCCGCAGCGAGTCGGGGGGCGTCGGCGAAGCCGACGGGGAGGACGGTCGAGCATGACAGGCGGGTACGGAACCGGCGACGACGTGCCGGGGCACGGCGGCGGCGACACGGCAGCCGACCGGCCGGGGCCGCTGCCGCCGCGCTTCACCCCGCCCGCCGGTTCGGCCCCGGTGCCGGGATCGTTCCCCGGTGGATCCGAGTGGGCCGGCACCCCCGGCTACCCGGCGCGGGCCGCCGTCCAGCCGCCCGCCGGCTACCCGGGTCTCCCGGACCCGGCCGGCACGCCGCAGCCGACGCCCTACGCGGCCCCGTCCGGCGTCGCGACCCCGCCCGCCACGGCCCAGCCGGGCCAGCCGTCCTACGGCACCACGCCGTCCGAGCCGGGCCGGTCGTCCTACGGCTCCGCGCCGGGCCAGCCGTCCTACGGCTCCGCACCGGCCCAGCCGTCGTCCTTCGGCGCCGTACCGGCGCAGACCTCCCGGTCCGCCGCCCCGGCGTACCCGGGCCAGCCGGCCGCGTCACCGTCGTATCCGGGCCAGCCGGTCTCCGCGTCACCGTCCTATCCGGGCCAGCCGGCCGCGTCACCGTCCTATCCGGGCGGGCCGGGCTCGTCGTCGTACCCGGACCGGGCGCCCGCCGCACCGTCGTATCCGGGCCTGTCCGGCAGCGGCCCGTCGTACCCCGGCCAGCCGGTGTCCGCGCCCGCCTACCCGGGGCAGCCGGTGTCGGCGCCGTCCCAGCCCGGTTCCGCGTACCCCGGTCAGGCGGCCCTCGTCGGCGGCCCGGCCGGCTTCGGTGCGCAGCCGGCGCGGCGCAGCCGGGTGGCGGTGGTGGCGCTGGCCCTTGCCGCCGTGCTGACGGTGGTCACCGGCGTGCAGGCGTACCAGATCTACCGGCTCGACGACCGGCTCGCCGCCGCCGACAAGCGGATGGCCGAGGGGCAGGGCACGGACGCCAGCCGGCTCGACGGCCTGGAGCAGCGCGCCGGCAGCCTGGAGAAGAAGGCCGGCGCGGCCTTCAACCCGGAGGCGGTGGCCAGCGCGGTGCTGCCGAGCGTGTTCCGGGTGCGGGCCGGGCAGTTCACCGGTACGGCGTTCGCCGTCGGCAAGGCCCCGTCCGGCGGCGGCACCACGCTGCTGACGAACTTCCACGTGGTCGAGTCGGTCTTCACCGCGGGTGAGCGCAAGGTGTTCCTGGAGCGCAAGGACCAGCGGTTCGAGGCGACCATCATCGCCACCGACAAGGACAAGGACCTGGCGCAGCTGCAGACCACCGCCAAGTTCACCGGGCTGGTCGCGGCCCGCGACCCGGTGCGGTCGGGTCAGCAGATCATCGTGGTCGGCGCGCCGCTCGGGTTGCAGGACAGCGTCACCACGGGCGTGGTCAGCGCGTTCCGCGAGGACGAGCGCGGCGGCGGCCCGGTGATCCAGTTCGACGCGCCGATCAACCCGGGCAACTCCGGCGGCCCGGTGATCAACGGCTCGAAGGAGGTCGTCGGCATCGCCACGGCCAAGGCCCGCAACGCCGAGGGCATCGGGCTCGCGGTGCCGATCAAGACCGCCTGCGACCGGTTCCGGCTCTGCTGACCGGTGGCCGCACCGGCCCGGCCGCACCGCATCGACCCCGGCCCATCGGGCCACCCCGCGGGGGACCAGCACATCTGGAGGAACGACATGTCCTACCCACCGGCCGGGGGCGACAACCCGCCCCCGGCGCCGGGGGGCACGGTCTACGGCAACCCGTACGGCAGCCGGCCCGCGCCCCAGCAGTACGACCCGAACCAGCCAGCGCCGACGCTGCACCAGCCCACCGTGTCCGACGGCGCCCCCGGGTACGGCGGATACCAGCCCGCCACGCCGGGACAGCCGGGATACGCGCCCGGCGCCGCCCCGGTGCCCCCGCCGGCGCAGCCGATGTCGGCGCCGCCGGTCTCCGTCCCGCCGGTCTCCGCCCCCGGCTACGCGCAGCCGATGTCGGTCCCGCCCGCGTCGGCTCCGCCGGTGTCCGGCCCCGGCTTCGGGCCGCCGCCGATGTCCGGGCCGCCCGGCCCGTACGGCCCGGTGGGTGCCCCGCCGGCCACCGGCGGCGGCAGGAAGTGGGCGGCGCTGGTGCTCGGCCTCGTCGCCGCGCTGCTGTTCGTCTTCGGCGGCGTGATGACGTTCCTGTACGTCTCCGCGAACGGCGAGCTGGACAAGTCCCGGCAGACGGTCAGCCAGCGGGACGGCACGATCTCGGCGAACCAGCAGGAGATGGAGAAGCTCAAGGGTGAGCTGAAGGCGGTCCAGGAGCGGCTGTCGGACACCCAGCAGGACCTGACCGGCACCAAGAACGACCGGGACGAGCAGGCCCGGCAGAAGAAGGTCATCGCGAACTGCCTGGACAAGCTGACCACGGCCATGGCGGCGGCGTCGCGCGGCGACCGGGCCGCCTTCGAGGCGGCCAGCAAGGGCCTGGACAAGATCTGCGACGAGGCCGAGAACTACCTCTGACCGGCGTCCACCGAAGGCCGTCCCGGTTCGTCCGGGGCGGCCTTTCGTGTGTCCCCGGGCGGGGTGCGGTCAGGCGGCGCCGGCGGAGCGGCGGGTGGGCAGCGCGGTGACGCCGGGCGGCGGCAGGCCGGCTGTGGAGGCCAGCAGCGTGCACCAGCCGAGCAGGTGCGGGCCCAGGTCGGCGCGCAGCGGCGTCCAGGAGGCGCGGATCTCGATGTCACCGGCGGCGGGCGGCCCGGCCAGCTCGCCGAAGCGGGTGGAGAGCGTCTGGGTGACTGTGCCGCCGATCGCCCGGTGCCCGGCGCCCTGCGCGTCGAGCGCGTCGGTCAGCCAGGTCCAGCCGACACCGGGCAGCAGCGGATCGCTGGCCAGGTCGACCTCCAGTTCGGCGGTGACGTATGTGACCAGCCGCAGCGTGCCCTGCCACGCCTCGTGCCCGGCCGGGTCGTGCAGCAGGATCAGCCGGCCGGTGGCCACCTCGTCGTCGTCGCGCATCACGGCGGCGGAGAGCGCGAACGCGTACGGGGCCAGCCGCTGCGGCGCGCCGACCTCCTCCAGGATGATCTCCGGTCGGGGTGTGGCCGATCGCAGCCCCGCGACCGCGCGGGCGAACGTTTCCGGGAGCGCGATCGGGGGGGCCATGCGGGCAGCCTATGCCGCGCTCACCGCGCGGCGCGCGACGGCGCGCCGGGTGATCGACGGTTAAGAAGGGGCCCTTCCGCTACCGGAGGCGTTAAGCGGGGGCCCTTCCTTCTACGTCACAAATGCGGACGGTGAACGCGGGCGCGCACCGGGGGCGTGGCACGATTGCCGCGATGACCACCGACACCACGGGCACTGCCGCCCGAGACGGAGAACCCCGCCGCGGCGGGCCGGCCGACTCGCCCTTCGTCCGCGCCTGCCGGCGCGAGCCGGGCCCGCACACCCCGGTCTGGTTCATGCGCCAGGCCGGCCGGTCGCTGCCGGAGTACCGGGAGATCCGGGCCAACGTGCCGATGCTGGAGTCCTGCCGCCGGCCCGACCTGGTCACCGAGATCACGCTCCAGCCGGTGCGCCGGCACGGCGTGGACGCGGCGATCCTGTTCAGCGACATCGTGGTGCCGGTCGCCGCGGCCGGCATCGACCTGGACATCGTGCCCGGCACCGGCCCGGTGGTGGCCGAGCCGGTCCGTACCGCCGCCGACGTCGAGCGGATCACCCCGATCGGCCGCGACGACGTGTCGTACGTGGACGAGGCGGTCCGCCGGCTCGTCGTCGAGCTGGGCGACACCCCGCTGATCGGCTTCGCCGGCGCCCCGTTCACGCTCGCCAGCTACCTGGTCGAGGGCGGCCCGTCGCGTACGCACGCCAAGACCAAGGCGCTGATGTACGGCGACCCGGAGCTGTGGCACGCGCTGTGCGCGCGGCTGGCCGAGGTGACGCTGGCGTTCCTCCAGGTGCAGATCGACGCCGGGGTCTCCGCGGTGCAGCTGTTCGACTCGTGGGCCGGCGCGCTCTCCGAGGCGGACTACCGCCGCTTCGTGCTGCCGCACTCGACGTACGTGCTGGGCGGGCTCGCCGACGCCGGTGTGCCGCGGATCCACTTCGGGGTGGGCACCGGCGAGCTGCTCGGCGCGATGGGCGAGGCCGGCGCCGACGTGGTGGGCGTGGACTGGCGGACGCCGCTCGACGTCGCCACCGGCCGGATCGGGCCGGACAAGGCGGTGCAGGGCAACCTCGACCCGACGGTGCTGCTCGCCGGATGGCCGGTGGTGGAGGCCGAGGTGCGGCGCATCGTCGAGCAGGGCCGGGCCGCTCCCGGCCACGTGTTCAACCTCGGTCACGGCGTCCTGCCGGAGACCGACCCCGAGGTGCTGACCCGGGTGGTCGCGCTGGTGCACGAGCTGACCGCGCGACCGGAGCGCTAGGAGGAGACAGTGGTGCGACCGTGGCGGGTGGCGATCGTCGGTGGCGGGATCACCGGGCTGGCCGCCGCCGTCCGGTTGCGCGACCGGGCCCCCGAGGGCACCGAGATCACCGTGTACGAGCAGTCCGGCCGCCTCGGCGGCAAGCTGCACACCGGTGAGCTGGCCGGCGGCCCGGTCGAGTTCGGCGCGGAGTCGTTCCTGATGCGCGACCCGGCCGGTGGCGAGTCGGCGGCGGTGACGCTGGCCCGCCGCCTCGGACTGGACGCGTCGATCGTGCACCCGACCGTCGGGCAGGCGGCCCTGCTCGTCGACGGCACGTTGCGCCAGGTCCCGGGCGGCACGCTCGTCGGCGTACCCGGGGATCTGGACAAGGTGGCGGCGGTCGCGCCGCCGGCCGCGGACGCCGACCGCGACGCGGGCCACCCGCTGCTGGCCGAGGGTGAGGACACCTCGGTCGGTGAGCTGGTCCGCAAGCGTCTCGGAGACGCGGTGGTGGAGCGGCTGGTCGACCCGATGCTCGGCGGCGTGTACGCCGGGCGGGCCGACGACCTGTCGCTTGTCACCACGATGCCGGCGCTGGCCCGCGCGGCCCGCGCCGAGCACACGCTGGTCGGTGCGGTACGCGCCGCGCAGGCCGCCGCGCCGCGCGCGCCCGGCGCACCGGTCTTCGGCACGCTCGCCGGTGGGCTGAGCACGCTGGTCGAGGCGGCGGCGACGGCGAGCGGGGCGACGATCCGCCGGGGCGCCGCGGTACGCGAGCTGCGCCGCACCCCGGACGGCTGGCGGCTCACAGTCGGGCCGACCCGCGACGCCGAGCACGTCGAGGCGGACGCGGTGCTGCTCGCGGTGCCGGCCCGCCCGGCCGCCCGGCTGCTCGCCGCCGCCGCGCCCGAGGCGGCCGGCACGGTGGGCGCGCTCGACTACGCGAGCGTCGCCCTGATCACCCTCGCGCTGCCGGGGCCGGCCCTGCCGGAGCTGTCCGGCTTCCTGGTGCCGGCCGGCGAAGGGCTGACGATCAAGGCGTCCACGTTCTTCACCACCAAGTGGGGGCACCTGCGGCGGCCGGACGGGCTGGCGCTGGTGCGCGCCTCGGTGGGCCGGTACGGCGACGAGACGTCGCTGCAGCTCACCGACGACGACCTGGCCGACACGGTGCACCGGGAGCTGTCGGCGGTGCTGGGCGCGCCGCTGCCGGTGCCGGTGGCCCGGCACGTGCAGCGGTGGGGTGGCGCGCTGCCCCAGTACACGCCCGGGCACACCGCCCGGGTGGCGGCGGTCCGGACGGCGCTGCGCGCCGCCCACCCGACGCTTGCAGTGGCCGGGGCCGGTTACGACGGCGTCGGTATCCCGGTGTGCGTCCGCTCCGGCGAGACGGCGGCCGAAGAGATCATCACGGCACTGGAAGGATCGGCAGCATGACCGAGCAGACCAACGCGGCGCGGCTGCGCGAGCTCAACGAGACCATCCGCTACACGATGTGGTCGGTGTACCGGGCCACCAGCCCGCTGCCGTCGCTGCGGGAGAACGTCGTCGACGAGGTCGAGTCGCTCTTCACCGAGCTGGCCGGCAAGGACGTCACGATCCGGGGCACGTACGACGTGGCCGGGCTGCGCGCCGACGCCGACCTGATGATCTGGTGGCACTCGTCGTCCAGCGACGCGCTGCAGGACGCGTACCTGCGGTTCCGCCGGACCACGCTGGGCCGGGCCCTCACCCCGGTCTGGTCGCAGATGGCGCTGCACCGCCCGGCCGAGTTCAACAAGAGCCACATCCCGGCTTTCCTGAACGACGAGGAGCCCCGCGCCTACCTGTGCGTCTACCCGTTCGTGCGCTCGTACGAGTGGTACCTGCTGCCCGACGCCGAGCGGCGCGAGCTGCTGGCCGAGCACGGCAAGATGGCCCGGGGCTACCCGGACGTGCGGGCCAACACGGTCGCCTCGTTCGCGCTCGGCGACTACGAGTGGATGCTGGCATTCGAGGCCGACGAGCTGCACCGGATCGTGGACCTGATGCGTGACCTGCGGGCCTCCGGCGCCCGCCGGCACGTACGGGAGGAGATCCCGTTCTACACCGGCCGCCGCCGCTCGGTCGCCGACATCGTCAACTGCCTGGTGTGAAAGGAAGGGCACCTTCTTAACGCCTGCGGTAGAGGAAGGGGCCCGGCTTAACACCGCGACGGTGTCGAGCAGGGCCCCGACCGGGACGGCGGTCGTCAGGAGGTCGTCGTGCAGGACACGATGCTGGGCACCGGGTTCGTCGCACTGGCCGAGCCGGTGAAGCCGAACGAGGTGCTCGCACCCGGCGCGAGCGAGCCGTTGTAGGCCACGTTGCGTGCCGTCACGAGCGTTCCGCTCGTTGTCACAGAGGCGTTCCACGCCGAGTTGACCTGCTGGCCGTTCTGGTAGTTCCAGCTCACCGACCAGCCGCGGATCGGCGAACCGCTGCCGTTCGTCACCTTCACGTCGGCCTGGAAACCGCCACCCCACGAACCGGTGATCGCGTACGTCGCGGTGCAGCCACCGGCCGGGTTCGGCGTGGTCGGCGGCGGGCTGGTGGGCGGCGTGCTCGTCGGCGGGGTGCTGGTGGGCGGCGTGCTGGTCGGCGGGGTGGTCGGGCCGGACCCGCCGAAGTCCACGTCGCTGCACAGGTAGTAGGACTGGTCCAGGTGGCTGGCCTGCCAGATCGTGTAGACGACGTGCCGGCCGGTGCGGCCCGGCGCGTTCGCCGGGATCTGGATCGACACGCCGTCCACCTCACGCGTCCACTGGCTGGCCGGTGTGTTGCCGATCTGGCCGACCAGTTCCAGGTCGCTCCAGCGCAGCGGCGAGGTGAGCGCGTTGTAGCCCTGCTTGGTCACGTACACCCGGATGTAGTCGGCGCCGTGGCTGGCCTGGTCGAAGAACTTGACCCGGAAGTTGTTGGTGACCGGCACGGTCTTCCAGGCGCCGACGGTGTCGAGCGCGTTGTACCGGCCGCTCTGGGTGCGGCCGCCGCTGCAGAGCTGCCCGTCGGGGATGGCGCCCTGGTGGTTGCCGGCCACGCCCTCGCGGAACAGGCCGTTCCAGTTCCACATGGCGTTCGGGTCGGCCTGCCACGCCTGCCAGCACATCGGATCCTGGGTGGCCATGGCCGGGTTCTGGAAGTCACCGCCCCAACGCTGCCAGCAGCTGTAGCTGCGCGACGCCGGGTCGACCACCGACCCGTGCGCCGAGGCCGGGCCGGAGAACGCGGTGGTGAGCAGCGCCGCGACGACCGCGCAGACGCCGAGGATCGCCGCCGCGAGCGGTAGCGGGCGGCGGTACGGAGTGGACATGGAAAGCCTCCGGGATGGGGTGTCGGTGCACGACGCCCGGACTCGGGAGTTGCCCTCTCCCGCGTGGCGGCTCCGCCCGCACGCTGCCACAGAAAGCGACAAACGTCAATGAGTTGGGTCGCGGCGCATCGGAGTGTGTGGGATGCCGTCCTCGACGTAGCCGGGGCCGCTGACCTCGAAGCCGAGCCCTTCGTAGAAGCCGACCAGATGCGTCTGCGCGTCGAGCACGCACGGCCGGTCACCCACCACGGCGAGCGCCTCGGTCATCAGCGCGCCGGCCAGGCCCGCGCCGCGGGCCACCGGCGCCACCACCACCCGCCCGATCCGTGCCACGCCGCCGGGGTCGGCCAGGATCCGCAGGTACGCGACCACGGCGTCGTCGCGGCTCAGCCACAGGTGGCGGGTGCCGGGTTCGACGTCCCGGCCGTCCAGTTCCGGGTACGGGCAGGACTGCTCGACCACGAACACGTCGATGCGCAGCCGGAGCAGGTCGTGGAAGGTGCTGGTGTCCAGGTCGGCGAAGCTTGCCAGGTGGGACTCGACGGGCATCGGCCCAGGGTAGGCGGCGCGTCTCCGCCCGGTCGTGCTCCCCCTGGCGCGGCACGCCGGCTCGGCGCGCCGGGCCGGCGCGGTCCCGGTGTGCCGGCTCAACGCGCGGCGGTTCGGCGTGGCCGGGCCGGCGCTGCTCAGCCCTTCGACGTGCGCAGCCCGGTGGCGGTGGCGGTGACGGCGCGCTCGAACCAGGTGCCGGTGTCGGCCGCCGAGCGGGTCCAGACCGCGACGCACTGGGTCACCCGGCCGTGGTGCAGGCAGCCGTAGCGGTGCGGGAAGCGCGTGCCGTCGGACACGGTCATGGTCGCCGACACCACCCGGCCCGGCACGCCCAGCCCGGCGGGCAGGTCCCCCGCGGTGTGCCCGGTGGTCACCTGGCCCTCCTCCTCGTCGCGCTCGCACGCCTCCAGCAGGCCGAAGACCTGCCGTACCGCGTCCGCGGCGGCCGCCTCGTCCGGGTAGACCACGGTCTCCTGGGCGATCTCGACGAACTCGCCGGCCGGGGTGCCCTCCGGCGTGACGAAGACCCGGGTGGACGCGACGAGCCGCCGGTCGAGCAGGGGCAGCGGGCGACCGCAGACGACACCGTCGGAGTCGAGCCGCTCACTGGCGTGCTCGGGTTCTTCGGCCAGGCCGGCCAGGCTGCCGGTCGCGGCGTAACGGTCGCGCAGCGCCGCGGCGGCCCCGCCGTCGGTGGGCGAGGGCGCGGCCAGGGCCGGCGCGGGGGCGGTGGCGGGCTCGGTGGTGGAACCGCAGCCGGCGAGGACGGCGACCAGGGCCACCGCGATGATCAACCGTCGGGACACCGGAGGGATGCTAGACGGAGATCGACGCCGGTGCCGCCCCGGGAGCGCCCGCGTCAGGCGGGGCGGGCGCCGACCGCGTCGCGTACCTCGGCGCCCTGCTCGCCCTCCACGGCGCGGGCGCAGTGGGCGCAGCAGAAGAAGCGGCCGGAGACCTCGACGCCGTGCCCGACGATCTTGATCTGGCAGTGCTCGCAGATCGGCGCCATCTTGTGCACCGCGCACTCGAAACAGTCGAACGTGTGCCGCGACCCGTCGACGGTGCGCACCTCGAACGCCATCCAGTAGTCGTTGCCGCAAACCTCGCAGGCAGCCATGCGAAACCCCCCGAAAACGGACCTGTCATCCGAGAGTCGCGCAGACGACACCTTCGAGCAACCGGAACCGGCGAACCTGATCCGGCCCCACGGCGAGTCGCTCCCGGCGTGTCGCGCGTTGACTGCTGTGACCGCCGAAAATCCCCGGAGGATTCGTGATCAAGCGCAACAAGCTCTTCGGCAACCAGACCCGGGTGACGTTCTCGCTGCCCAGGGACACCCCGGCCGGCACTGTGAGCGTGGTCGGCTGCTTCAACGGGTGGGAGCCCGGCCGGCACGAGCTGGTGCCGCGCCGCGACGGCACGCGTACCGTGACGGTCCGGCTGAAGCCGGGGGAGTACCGCTTCCGCTACCTCGCCACCGGCGGGGTGTGGCTGGACGACGAGGCCGCCGACCAGGTGGACGAGGCCGGCGGCCTGCTGCGACTCTGACGCCGCCGTCAGCCGGCGCTGGGCTCCAGCCGCACCGAGATCGAGTTGACGCAGTGCCGGGTGTCCTTCGGGGTGAAGCCCTCACCCTCGAAGACGTGCCCGAGGTGGCTGTCGCAGCGCGCGCAGCGGATCTCCACGCGCCGCATGCCGAGCGTGTTGTCCGGAATCTCCTTGACCGCGCCCGGGATGGCGTCGTCGAAGCTCGGCCAGCCGCAGTGCGAGTCGAACTTGTCCTGGCTGCGGAACAGTTCGAGCCCGCAGGCCCGGCAGTGGTAGACGCCGGGGGTCTTGGTGTCGACGTACTCACCGGTCCAGGGCGCCTCGGTGCCGGCCTCGCGGAGCACCCGGAACTCCTCGGGGCTCAGCCGCACGCGCCATTCGTCCTCGGTACGGGGCAGTTCGTTGTCGGAAAGACTCACCGTTCCACGGTACGTCGGGTGTCGGTGGCATCGCATATGGTCGCGTGATGGCGGGCAAGGGTGCGGTCGAGGAGATCGAGGTAGCCGGGCACACGGTGCGGCTGAGCAGCCCCGATCGGGTGATCTTCCCGCAGCGCGGCTTCACCAAGGCCGACGTCTTCCGCTACTACCTGGCCGTCGGCGACGGGATCATGCGCGCCCTGCGCGACCGGCCGACCACGCTCCAGCGCTTCCCCGACGGCATCGAGGGGGAGATGTTCTTCCAGAAGCGGGTGCCGCAGCGGGGCGTGCCCCCGTGGGTCAGCACCGCGCGGATCGCCTTCCCCAGCGGCCGCCCGGCCGACGAGCTGTGCCCGGCCGACCTGGCGCACGTGGCCTGGGCGGCGCAGATGGGCACGGTGGTGTTCCACCCGTGGCCGGTGCGCGCCGCCGACACCGACCGCCCCGACGAGCTGCGCGTCGACCTCGACCCGCAGCCCGGCACCGACTTCGCCGACGCGGTGACCGCCGCCGGTGAGCTGCGCGGTCTGCTCGACGAGCTGGGCGTGCCCGGCTGGCCGAAGACCTCCGGCGGCCGGGGCGTGCACGTCTACCTGCGCATCCAGCCGCGCTGGACGTTCGTGGAGGTACGCCGCGCCACCATCGCGCTGGCCCGGGAGCTGGAACGCCGTCGCCCCGAGCTGGTCACCACCGCCTGGTGGAAGGAGGAGCGCGGCGAGCGCGTCTTCGTCGACTTCAACCAGATGGCGCGGGACCGCACCATCGCCTGCGCGTACTCGCTGCGCGCCAACGCCCGCGCCACCGTCTCCACCCCCGTCGACTGGGACGAGCTGCCCGAGGTCGACCCGGACGACTTCCACCTGGGCACGGTGCCGGCCCGGTTCGCCGAGCGCGGCGACCCGCACGCCGGCATCGACGACGCCCCGTGGGACATCACGCCGCTGCTGGAGTGGGCCGAGCGGGATGCCGCCGACGGGCTGGGCGACATGCCCTACCCGCCGGAATACCCGAAGATGCCCGGCGAGCCGAAGCGGGTCCAGCCCTCCAAGGACCGCGACCGCCCCCGCCCCTGACGCCCCCCAGCAGCGGTCAGACGGGCGGAGGCGGACACTCCAGCACGGCGATCGAGTTCCCGGCGAACAGCCCCAGGTGCGGGTGCCCGGAGAAGATCCGGACCGCCTCGTCGTGCGAGTACGCCTCCACGATCGCGTAGGCGATCAGGTTGTCCGTGATGTCCTCGACGCCCCGCGTCGTGACCAGCTTCTTCCCATACAGCGGAGCGCCGGGGTCGACGAGGGCGCTCTCGTTGGCCTGCGCCCATGCCGCCCAGGCGTTCATGAAGTCGGTCTGCTGCTGTTCGGTGAGGTCGGCCTTGCCGGCCTCGTCAGCGGCGCCGTTGAAGAGTGCAAGGAACCTGCCCATCCCGGCATGCTACCGGCGGCCCTCGTCCCGCCGGACCCAGCGCGCGGGCGCCGGGTCACGCGCCGCACGAACCGTCGTGGTCGTTGCGGTGGCCGCACCGGCCGGCGCCGTCGAGCCGGGCGTCGCACCAGACCCGGGTACGCACGAACTGGCTGTCCTCCTCGCTCAGCGTGGTCTCGCCGAAGTCGATGACCGTGACGTGGCCGAGCGACTCGCGCAGCGTCACCGCGAGGGCGGCTGCCTCGTCGGCGCTGGTCAGCGTGGTGGGCAGGTGAATGATCCAGCGTTGCTCGATCATCGTGGCCACCCGCCCGGCGGGGCGTCCGGGTCACGGAGACGGCAGGCGCGATGCTGAGACTGCCACTGCCGCAGCGCCTGGCGGACGCGCTCGGCCTCGGTCCGCGTGGTGACCAGATCACGGCTCAGACGTTCGAGTTCGTCGGCCACCCGGTCGAGGTGGTCACGTACCTGGGCCGGGTCGAGACCGCGCCAGCGCCGGTCGAAGAAGGCAGCGCGGACGTGGTGCGGGAGCAGGCGTTCCCCGGTCACGTAGATCACCGCACGGGTGCCGTCTGCTCGGCGACGAGCGTATGGATCTGCCTGTCGGTGAGCCCGCGCAAGTCGAGCACCCGGCGGCCCCAGCGGTGCAGCCGGCACGGGTGGGGTGCCCGGTCGTTGCGGCAGCGCGGTCCCTCGGGCCACTGCTCGGGGGCGTGCACGGTGATCGCCCGGACCGCGAAGGTGACATCCTCGGCGGTGACGTAGGGCGGAAGCGGAATGTCGCCGAGGATGCGATCGATCGAGTCCATGACTCTCCTTTGTGGATCGGCGCCAGGTGCGGGGACGGATGCCGGGATGAGGTTTCGGGGAAAGGCATCCGTCCCCGCGAACCCGCCGCGTCCCCGGCGGGCACCACAATGGTCAATTCACCTCTGGCCCGAGGCAATCTTTCGCGGCAGAATGCAGACCAAGGGATGAGGTGCCTTACGCGACAACGCCAAAGGAGATGACGTGGACGACTCGGGAAGCACCGTCCCGCGTAGGCAGCTCGGCAGATATCTGAGAGAACTTCGCGAAGGCGCGCACGTCACGGTGACCGCGGCGGCCAAGGAACTCGAATGGTCGGCGCCCCGGATCTGGCGTTACGAAACGGGTCAGGTGCCGATGCACCCGAATGACGTGGAAGCCATGTGCCGCGTTTACGGCACGTCGCGAGAAACCATCGAAACCATGCGCTCTCTGGCCCGGGAAACCAAGGCGCACGGTTGGTGGCACAGCTACGGGGAGGCAATTAAAGACTGGTTCAAGTTGTACGTGGGCCTGGAAGCCGCCGCAACGAAGATTCGCAAGTACGAGGCAAATTTGGTACCGGGCTTGCTGCAGACCGTCGAGTACATGACCGAGGTGATTGCTACCGACAACCCGCAGTTGAGTGACGCGGAGCGGCAAGCGAAGGTGGACGTCCGGCTACGGCGGCAACGGCTGCTGGCCCGTGCAGTGCCGCGAGCTCCCTACCTAGACGTGATCCTAAATGAGGCGGTGCTACGTCGACCGCTGCGCGATCTGTCGGCGATGGGTAGGCAAATCGATGCCCTGGTGGTGGCGAGCCAACAGCACAACATCCGTATCCGGGTGCTCCCACTCAGCGCTGGTCTCTACCGCTGGGCGTCGGCTGGAACGTTCACGATGCTCGACTTCCCGACCGACGTGCGGGAACCGGAGCCGACCACCATCTACATGGACGGTCCATGTGGCGCGGCATACCTTGACAAGGTTCACGAGATCCAGACCTACGAGGACGGCTGGCGCTCGCTCGGTGAGCGGGCGCTCGATGCTGGTGAGTCCCGCAAGCTGATGATGACGATAGCTGAGGAGATGACCGATGGGACGTGATGGAGTGTGGCGCAAGTCGTCCCGGTCCGGCGGCGAAGGTGATTGCGTCGAGGTGGCCGGTTTCGCCGACGCGGTCGGGGTGCGGGACACCAAGGACCGGCAGGGGCCAGCGCTGAGCTTCGATCGGACGGCGTGGACCCGATTCGTCGGGGCGGTTCGCGCGGACTGCTTAAACGACCAGGGCTGATCTGTCGCCGTGGGTGGTGCCGGCCTACCGGCACCACCCACCCCGCTGCCCGCGCACGACAGTGAGGCTCCATGCCATTCTGTCCTGGTATCGCACTGTTCGGCTCGACAAGACCTGCAGTGATGAGCGCTTACGCTCCGCGTTGTCAACCCGCGCGAATCGCCTCGTGACCATGCATTGACTTTCTGTCATCATCGTGGGATGACGCAAACTTCGAAGCCCCACCAGGAGGGCGGCGGGAAGCAAGGGAGCGAACCTTTGCGTTCCGGGCCTGAAGCGGAACCAGGAGAAGGGCTTGCTGCTGGCGGCGTCGAGAGTGAAGAAGTCGCGACACTTGAGGATCCCTTTTCGCATGCGCTTTCGATAGTGGCGAGAACATCATCGACCTTCGACTTCACCGAAGCATACGACCAGTCGGTCGACGCCGTCGAGGACCGCCTTGTGGAGATCGCCGTTCTTGCGCTTCAAGAATTGCGCGTCGCGGACGCTCTTACTCAACTGCGGGACGCAAAGAAGGTTCGCCTTGCCTACCTGAATCTGCTGGGGCAGGTCGAAAATCTGGCAGAACATCCCATGGCGCCTCGGCTGCGGAGCCTGCGTAAATACGCGGTGGCGCAGAAGTCGATGATTGAGTGGCTTGAGTTGATTGGCCAAGCTCTGACTCTTCTTCGAGACGGTCGCGGGGAGGAAGCTGTCTATTTGCTGAACCAGCATCAGCGGAATTCGGAAACTCCCGCCGCGTTGATATCTTTCACCAACGCTGCAACGCAGGTGCAGGCGGAAGGTATGGCGGCAGCCATCCGGCTCGCCGTTCACGACTTTTCCGGCGCTCGTGCCGGATTCGACCGGGCCTCCTTCGCAATGCAGATGTTGATTGAGGAGTACGAAGAGGAGTTCAGTGCTGACCAGCACGGGATTAACGCCCTCAGAGGCTTCCGCTTCCAGTGGCACAGCCTGAAGGCGCAGGGACTTGTGGCACAGTATAATCAATTGGTGTCGACCAGCGACTTCAAGGCTGCGGCCAGGGTTGCCGAGGAGGCGTGCTCTACAGTTCGAGGAGTCTGCATCGTTGGCTGAGTATATATCCTCAAATCTTTGGGCTCCAGTCTTTCGCTCAAACGCGCTGGAGATGCGCAGTCGCCGTGATCAAGCGCTGGTGGAGGTGGCGTTGGAGCGAGAGGACTGGCCTGAGTGCGAGGATCTTATACGCTCTACCCAGCGGTTCTATGAATCAGCAAGCGCTGCAGTTCTCCGTAGCGATCTCCCCATGGCGAAGAGTCTGCAGGAGAAGTACCTAAATGCTGGGTTTGCTGTGGGTGTCCAGTTGCGACGTCGGCTGGAAAGAGAAAGGGCGAACTGTAAACGTATCCAGTCCCTGGAGGCGGAAGTAAAGGAGCTCTACGCGTCGGTTCGCAGGGCCCTCGGATCAAGTGGCGTTGTCGTGAACAATGCAACCGAGATGGTGAGCTCGGTCCAGCAGCACGTCGAGCTCACCACGCACATCGAAGCGAACCTGCGTGCGGCACTCAGAGGGGTTTCGGACGACCTCCCGCACTCGGATGCGGATCCGGCGACGATCGCCGCTCTTGCCGCAGAGGCGCGAGAGCTCGCTAACAGCCAGGAATCCGGCCCCAAGTTCCTAGAAAGAGTTAAGAAGTACGGTGAGAAGGTAAAGGACCTTGCGGTCCTTACGGGGCAGACAGCCGGGCCGTTGGTCGAGTTGTTGAAAGCCCTGTCTGTGATTTCTTAGGGACATTCAGGCTGAGGATTTCTCGTCAATGCTCTGCGATCCCACGGGAGTTCGTGCCGCATATCCGGCGGTACCAACGTGAGTGCTACGTCGTCACGGGCGGCGGTCATGAACCCTCGGGGCGTCGTCAGCTTGTCCTCCTGGGGAGCCCGTCGAGCCCGGTCCAATCCAGGCGAACGGACGGGTACCGCGGTCGGGCGGACGCTCCCGGCGGTCGTGGGCACATCCGCCGGCTGCCTCCCCCGGATATCCGCGCGGGAAGGCCGATAACGATCATGTAACGGGCGCGAACCTTTTGGTGGGCGTCACTGCTCTCTCTCGGCATCGGCCCGCCGGGGCCAGGAGAGGACGTCGGATGAAGCTGGTGTGGAGGCGGGCGATAGAGGCCCGTGGGCTGCTGCTCGCCGCCGCTGTCGCGGCACTCGTCGCGGTCGCGTTGGTCACCGGGCTCTCCGACTACAACCGCCGGGCCGTCGAGGCGGGCGCCCGGGCGGTGCTCGACGCCGCCCCGGCCGAGGAACGCAGCCTGCTGATCAGCGGCTCCGGTGGCGCCGACGCCGCCGCGTTCGCCGAGCGGGACCGGGCGGTACGGGAACAGTTCGCCGACGGCCTCGGCGGTGCTCCGGTCACAGTGGCCGCGAGCCGCTCCGGGACCGGGCGGGAGCTGACCGGAGACGTGGGCGCCGCCCGTACCGACGACGATCCGATGTTCGCCAACCTGGCCACGCTCGACGACCTGCCCGCGCACGCCGAGCTGGCCGCCGGGGCGTGGCCGGTGCCCGGCAGCAACCCGTTGCAGGTGACGTTGCCGGAGAAGGTGGCCGCGCAACTGAGCCTGGAGGTCGGGGAGCGGGTGCCGCTGTACGACCGGGGCGCGGAGCGCGCCGGCACCGTGGTGGTCGTCGGCACGTGGCGGCCGCGGGACGCGTCCGAGGCGTACTGGCGTCTCGCCCCCGGGGTGGGGGAGAGCCAGGGCGACGCGGAGATCACGTCGTACGGGCCGTTCGCGCTCGACCCGGCCGACTTCGCCCGTACCTTCCCGGGCTCCACCTCGGCGGCCTGGGTGGTCGACCCCGACCTGGTGGCGGTCGAGCCAGCCCGGCTGCCCGCCGTGACCACAGCGCTCGACGAGATCACCGGGAAGCTGCCCGAGGCCACCGGCCTGGGCTCCTCGACACAGCAGGTCAGCCACCTGGACCGGCTCGTCGACCGGCTCAGCCGGGCCGACCTGGTGGGCCGGTCCGCGCTGCTCACCCCGCTGCTGCTGATCGTGGTGCTCGGCGGGTACGCGCTGGTGCTGGTGGCGGCGCTGCTCAACGAGGACCGGCGGGCGCAGACCGCACTGCTGCGGGCCCGGGGCGCCGCCCGGGGGCAGATCGCCGGGCTGGCCGTACGCGAGGCGACGCTCGTGGTGGCGCCGGCGCTGCTGCTGGCCCCGGCGCTGACCGGGCAGGCGATCCACTACCTGGGCGCGGACCTGGGGCTGGCCGACGGTGACCTGGCCCGGGTGTGGGTGGTGGCGGTCGGCGCGGCGGTGGGCTGCCTGCTCGCCATGGTGCTGCCGGCGATGCGCCGGGCGGGCACGTACGTCGCGGACATGGCGTCCCGGTCGCGGCCCTCCCGGGGAGCGGCCGTGCAGCGGGCGAGCGTGGACATCGCGCTGGTGGCCCTCGCCGTGCTCGCCTGGACGCAGCTGCGGCAGTACTCCTCGCCGCTCGCCGGCGCGAACGGCAGCCTCGGCATCGACCCGCTGCTGGCCGCCGCGCCCACCATCGGCGTGCTGGCCGGCGCGGTGATCGCGCTGCGGCTGCTGCCGCCGACCACCCGGCTCGCGGAACGCTTCGTGGACCGGCGGACGTGGAACGCCACCATGTTCGGCATGTGGCAGGCGGGCCGGCGCCCGCACGCCGGGCCGGTGCTGCTGCTCGCGCTCGCCGTCGGCGGCAGCACGCTCGCCTGGTCGCTGGTGGCCTCCTGGGAACGCTCGCAGCGGGACCAGGCACAGCACACGGTCGGCGCGGACCTGCGGCTGACCGAACGGGACGGCACCGCCCCCGCGGACCGGGCCGCCCAGCTGGCCGCCGTGCCCGGCGTGGACCGGGTGCTGCCGGCCTGGCGCGACGACGTACGCCTGGGCCGTGAGGCCCGGCCGGCCACAGTGGTGGCGTTCGACGCCGCCGCCGCGAAGGGGATGATCCGGCTCGACGACGCCGGTGGTGACGCGTCCACCGGCGCCCTGCTGGACCGGCTCGCGAACGGCCGGACCGCGCCGGCCGGCGGCGTCCTGCCCGAGGGGGCGAAGACGCTGTCCGGCACCGTGCGCACCCCGGTCGAGAGCATGTACGAGCGGCCCCGGGTGGCTGTCACCGCGTTGTTCGCCACCGACGCCGGGGCCACCTGGCGGGTCCGGCTCGCCGAGGGGGACGGCGACGGTAAGCCGGTGCGCTTCTCGGTGCCGCTGCCGGACAGCGGCGGCGTCCCGCTGCGCCTGGCCGGTTTCGAGGCCGACGGCGGTGACGCCACCGGCAGCTCGTACCGGCTGCTCCTGGACGAGCTGCGGCTCACCGACGCCGCCGGGGCGGCCCTGAAGCTGCCGGTGGAGGGGTCCTGGCGGGTGATCGACCCGGGCGCCGGGCCGCGCGACACCGCCGAGGCGAGCCCGACCCGGATCGACGGGACGCAGGGCTTCGACGTGCCGGCCGGGCTGTTGCAGTTCGCCCGGGTGCCCTCGTCCCGGTTCGCGCTGGTGCCGCAGGCGCCGGACCGTCCGGTGCCGGTGCTCGTCACCCCCGGCGTGGCCGCCGCGATGAGCCTCAAGACCGGCGACACCGTCAAGCTGTCGGTCGCCGAGGTGACGGTCGAGGTCACAGTGGTCGGCCAGGTCGCCGCGGTGCCCGGCACCGGGGGCGACGGGGTGCTGCTGGACCTGCCCACCGCCACCACACAACTCCTCGAACGCAGCGGCGGCGTCCGGCCGGTGGCCGAGTGGTGGCTGGGCACCACGCCCGGCGGGCACACCGCCGCCGCTGACGCGCTCGCCTCGACCGGCGGCACGGTGCTGCTCGACCGGCGGGCGGTGGCCGCGGAGGCCGCCGAGGATCCGTACTGGCAGGGCGCGCGCACCGGGCTGCTGGCCGCCGCGCTCGGCTCGGTGCTGCTCGCCCTGGTCGGTCTGGCGGTCGACGTCTGGGCCACCACCCGGCGCCGGCTCACCGAGTTCGCCGTGTTCAACACGCTCGGCGCGAACACCCGGCTGCTCGCCCGCGCGTACCTCGCGGAACAGACGTTCCTGGCCGCGATCGGCGTCGGCGTCGGGATGCTCGTCGGCGCCCTCGTCGCGGCCACCATGGTGCCGCTGGTGATCCTCACCCCGGCCGCCGGCCGGCCGGTGCCCGAGGCGGCCTTCACAGTGCCCTGGCTGCCGATCGGGACGACAGCCGCCGGGCTGCTGCTCGCCGCGCTCGCCTTCGCCGCCCTCATCACCACAGGCATCCGCCAGCGGGTCGCCGCCGCGCAGCTCCGGATCGGAGGAGAACGATGAGCCTTCCTGGTGCCGCGCGCCGGGTACGCGCATACGGAGGGCAGTTCCTGCTGCTCGCCGTCCTGACCCTGGTGACCGCCCTGCTGATCACCGGCGTGCCCCGGGTCGCCGACCGGCTGACCGGGCAGGGGCTCACCGAGTACGTCGCAGGGCAGCCGGTGGCCCGCCGCGACCTCACGTACAGCACCGCGCCGACCGCGTTCCCGCCGTCGACCCGGACCGCCGTGACCGGTCACGCGGCCGAGCTGGCGGGGATCGAGGGGGCGATGCCCGGCGTGGTCCGGGACACCGTCGGCCAGCGCTGGTACGTCGCCCAGACCGTGCCCGGACGGCTGCGCGGCCCGACACTCGCCCCCGAGAAGGGCCTGATCGACGTCCACCTGCGCGCCGGTACCGGCATCAAGGAGGCGGCCACACTGGTCGACGGGCGGTGGCCGGAACGTCCCGTCGCCCCGGCCCGCACGGTCGAGGTGACGCTCGCCGAGACGATCGCCGGCACGCTCGGCGTGAAGACCGGCGACCGGTTCCTGCTCCTGATGCTCGACCCGGACGACAACGTGCTCAAGTCCCTCCCGGTCCACCTGGTCGGTGTGTGGCGGCCGAACGACCCGGCCGACGGTGTCTGGGACACGCTGCCGTCGATGCTCAAGCTCTCCCCGCCCGAGGGCGACGGCGACCCGTTCGTGGGCGTCGCCTACACCGCCGACGGCGGCGTCGACGAGGCCGTCGCGACCGGCTGGCCGGTCAGCTTCGGCTGGCGGTACCGGATCGCCCCGGACCGGCTCGAACCGGGCCGCCTCGACGCGCTGATCGCCGGCGTCGACGGGCTGGACCGGGCCCGGCCCGCCCAGATCGAGATGACCCTCACCCAGGGCGTGGACATCCCGCTGCGGCGCTTCGCCGACGCGCTGGCCGCCGCGCGTACCCTGCTCGCGGTCATCGCGGCCGGGCTGCTCGCCACGCTGGCCGGGCTGACGCTGCTGGCCGCCCGGCTGGCCGCGCGCCGCCGCCGCGCCGAGTTCCACCTGATCCGGGCACGCGGCGGCTCGACCGGCTCGGTGCTGCGCCGCGGCCTGGCCGAGTCGCTGCTGGTGCTGCCGGCCGCGGCCGGGATCGGCTGGCTGCTCGGCGGGCTGCTGCCCGGCACCGGGGCGTCGTGGCGCTGGGTGGTGATCGCCGGGCTCCTGGCCACGCTGCTGCCGCCGCTCGCCGCGCTCGCCGTCGGCCGCCGGGCCGGTGGACGTGCCGACCTGGGCGGCCGGTCACCCGCCGTCCGGCTCACCGTCGAGGTGGTAGTGCTCGGGCTCGCCGTGCTCGGCGCGTTCCTGCTGCGCCGCCGCGGGCTCACCGCCGGTTCGGTGGACCCGCTGCTGGTCTCCGTGCCGGTGCTGCTGGCGATCGCGGCGGCGCTGCTGGCGCTGCGCGCGTACCCCTGGCCGTTGCGGCTGGTCAGCCGCGTCGCCGCCCGGGCGCGCGGCAGCGTCGCGTTCCTCGGCACCGCCCGGGCGGGCCGGGCCGCGAGCACCGGGCCGCTGGTCGTGGTGGTGCTGGCCGTCGCCACCGCCGCGTTCTGCGGCGTGGTGGCGACCGGCATCGAGACCGGCCGGGACACCGCCGCCGCCCAGGCCGTGCCCGGTGACCTGCTGGTACGAGGGGAGCGCTTCACGCCGGACACCGCGGAGAAGCTGGCTGCGCTGCCCGGGGTACGCGCTGTCGCGCCGCTGCTCACAGTGCCGGCCGAACGTCCGTACGCCGACCTCGCCGGACGCCCCGCCCCGGTCACCGAGCTGCGCGTGGTGCTCGTGGACGGGGAGCGGTTCGCCGACGTGGCGCGGGAGGCCGGCGTACCGGTGGACGTGCCCGACCCGGTGCGGGCCCGCACCGACGGGAGCACGCCGCTGCCGGCGCTGGTGTCTCCGGCGGTGGCCGGGGAACTGGCCGACGCCGGGCTCGCCGACGCCCGGGGCGAGCGGCCCGCCTGGCTGGACGTGCAGGGCAACCGGCTGCCGGTGCGGACCGCCGCCACAGTCGACGAGTTCGCGCTCGTGGGCGAGGGCATACGCCGGTTCGTGGTGCTGCCCTGGCCGGCGTTGCCGGCCGACGCCCCGCACCAGCTCGCGCCGACCGGTTTCGTGCTCGCCGGGTCCGGTGTGGACGCGGCCGAGGTGGACCGGGTCGCGAGCGACGGGCAGCGGCGCTACCTGCGCATCGGCGAGGTCGACGCCGGGGACAAGGCCCGCGCGCCGGAGGTGACGACCCGTTCGGCAGTGCGCGCCGACCTGGGCGGCAGCGGCGTGAACGGCCTGCTGGTGTTCGGGTTCGTGCTCGGCGCCGGGGGCGGCGCCGCGCTGGGGCTGCTCGGGCTCGCGCTCGCGGTGCTCGCCGGGGCCCGCTCGCGCGGTCAGGTGCTGTCCCGGCTGCGCACGATGGGCCTGTCCCGCCGCCAGTGGCGCGGACTGCTGATGGTGGAGCTGACGCCGCTGGTGCTGGTGTCGGTGCTCACCGGAGCGGTGGTCGGCGCGTTGCTGCCGCTGCTGCTCACACCGGTGCTCGGGCTGCCCGCCTTCACCGGGGGCGTGGACGTGCGCCCGAGTTTCGAACCCGGCCTGGTGGCCGGGGTGTCGGTCCTGGCCATGCTGGCCCTCGGCTTCGCGATCACCGTGGAAGCCGTGAACAACCGCCGGTTGCGCCTCGGCGAGGTGCTGCGGCTCGGAGAGGAGAGCTGACATGACCGCGACCGCTTCCGGCCACCCGGGCCCGGCGCGTCTCACGCCGCGTGACGAACCGTCGTCGGCCGTACCGGACCTGGCGTCGCTGCAACAGCGCGCCGCCCAGCGGGCCGCCGAACGGGCCGGCGGGCGCGACCGGCTGCGCGGGCACATCGTCTGCGACGGCCTGGTGCGCATCTTCAAGACCGAGGGCGTCGAGGTCGTCGCGCTCCAGGGCCTCGACCTGGTCATCGACCGGGGTGAACTGGTCGCGATCGTCGGCGCGTCCGGCTCCGGCAAGTCGACGCTGCTGAACATCCTGTCCGGGCTGGACACCCCGACCGCGGGCATCGCCCGGGTCGCCGACTACGACCTGCTGTCGCTGTCGAACAAGCGGCGGCTGGCGTACCGGCGGGACGTGGTCGGCTTCATCTGGCAGCAGACCGGCCGCAACCTGCTGCCGTACCTGACCGCGCTGGAGAACGTGGAACTGCCGATGAAGCTGGCCGGCCGGGCCGGCGGAGGGCGCAAGCGGCGGGAACGCGCCCGTGAGCTGCTGGACATGGTGGGCGTCGGCTACTGCGCCGACCGCCGGCCGGGCCAGATGAGCGGCGGCGAGCAGCAGCGCTGCGCCGTCGCCGTGGCGGTGGCGAACGACCCGGAGATCCTCTTCGCCGACGAGCCGACCGGTGAGCTGGACGAGGCCACCGGCGCCGAGGTCTTCGCCGCGCTGCGCACCATCAACGCCGAACTGGGGGTCACCATCGTGGTGGTCACCCACGACCACGCCGTGGCCGGCCAGGTCCGCCGTACCGTCGCGATCCGCGACGGCCGGACCGCCTCCGAGGTACGCCGGACCGCGCGCGTCACCGCCGACGGCGGCACCGAGATGGTCAGCGAGGAGTACGCGGTGCTCGACCGCACCGGCCGGATGCAACTGCCGGCGCAGTTCGTGGAGGCGCTGTCCCTGCGCGACCGGGTCCGGCTCAACCTGGAACCCGACCACGTCGAGGTGCGCCCCGGCGACCGGGCGCACGCCGAGGAGAGTGAGTGATGACCGACCAGACAGTGGTGCTGCCGGCGGTGCCGGGGACGGCCGTCGACGACGTGGTCCGGGTCGAGGGGGTGAGCCGCACCTTCGGCAAGGGGGAGCACGCGGTGCACGCCGTACGGGACGTCTCGTTCACTGCGGGACGCGGCGAGCTGGTCGCCGTCCGGGGCCGCTCCGGCGCCGGCAAGACCACGCTGCTGAACCTGGTCGGCGGCCTGGACCGGCCGGACGCCGGGCGGATCCGGGTGGCCGGGCACGACGTCACCGCCGCAGGCGAACGGGAACTGCTGTCGTTGCGCCGGGGCACCATCGGGTTCGTGTTCCAGACGTTCGGCCTGGTGCCGATCCTGTCCGCGGCGGAGAACGTCGGGGTGCCGCTGCGGCTGGCCAAGGTGCCGGCGGCCGAGCGGGAGCAGCGGGTCGCGGTGCTGCTGGAGCTGGTCGGGCTGGGCGGGCACGCGGCGCAGCGCCCGTACGAGCTGTCCGGCGGGCAGCAGCAGCGGGTGGCGGTGGCCCGGGCGCTGGCGAACGAACCGGACCTGCTGATCGCCGACGAGCCGACCGGTCAGCTCGACTCCGAGACCGGGCGGTCGATCATGGATCTGCTGCGTGCGGTGGTGCACGCCCGGGGCATGACAGCGCTCGTCGCCACGCACGACCCGGCGCTCATCGAGCTGGCCGACCGTACGCTCACACTGCGCGACGGCCGGCTGGTGTCGGAGGACTGATCCGGGTGCCGGGCCGCGCGCCTCCGTGCGGCGGCCCGGTGCCGGGTCAGAGCGCCAGCTTCATGCCCTCGTGGCTGGCCACGAAGCCCAGGTCGCGGTAGAACCGGTGCGCGTCGGCACGCTGCTTGTCGGTGGTGAGCTGCACCAGCGCGCAGCCGTGCTCCCGGGCCCTGTCGATCGCCCAGCGCATCATCGTCCGGCCCAGCCCGCGGCCGCGCCGGTCGGAGCGGACCCGCACCGACTCGATCAGGCAGCGTTCGGCGCCGTGCCGGCCCAGCCCCGGGATGTACGTGAGCTGGAAGCAGCCCACCAGCTCCCCGCCGTCGTCGGCGACGATCAGATGGTTGCGCGGGTCGGCGTCGAGGTCGGCGAAGGCCCGCTCGTACGCCTCGTCCACCTCGGGCAGGTCGCGGGTGCGGCCCAGCACGTCGTCGGCGAGCAGCGCGAGCACGGCGGGCAGGTCGGCGCGGACCGCCTCCCGGAAGATCACCTCGGTCACCGGGCCAGCCTGGCACAGCGCCGCGCGCCGGTGTGGCCCGGGCGGCGTCAGCCGTCGTCCAGCCAGCTGCGCAGCGCCCACCACCAGTGCACGGTCTCCGGCACCGTGCACCGGGCGCCCTCCTCGACCGGCGGCCCGCCGGTCAGCTCCCGCAGCCGCCGCAGCCGGTAGCGCACCGTGTTCGGGTGGACGTGCAGCTCGGCGGCCGTCTGGTCCAGGCGCTGGCCGTGGTGCAGCCAGGCGAGAGCGGTGCCCGCCAGCTCCCGGTGGAACTCGTCGGCCGGGTCGAGCGCGCCGAGCAGCGTGCCCCGCAGCAGTTCAGCCAGCAGCGGCTGGGCGGCGAGCGCGGTCTCCCCGGCCAGGTCGGTGACCTGACGCAGCCCGCGCAGCCGCCGATTGGCGGCCGTGGCCAGCGCCGCCAGGCAGAGCGCGTACATGTCCGGGGCCCGTGCCAGCGGCTGCGCCGGCGCCACCAGCGTCAGCATGTCGGCCGGCGCGGCGTCGGGCGGTCGCGGCAGCAGCCCGGCCAGCCGGTCCCCGACCGTGCCGAGCAGGCCGCCCCGCGCGGTGAGCTGCCGGTGCAGCGCGTACGCCCGGACCGGGTCGGGCGGCGCGGCGACCAGGCAGTGGTAGCGCCCGTCCGGCCGCAGCCCGAACCGGGTCAGCTCGGCCGGTTGCAGGCCCGCCGGACCGTCGCGCAGCAGCCGCCGCAGCAGGTGCGCCCGGGCCGCCGCGCCGGTACGTGCCAGTTCCCGCTCGGCGCCGCGGTGCCCGTCGACCACCGCCCGCTCCACCGCCGCGGCGTACCGGCCGATGGTGAGCAGCCCTTCCAGCAGCACCTCGTCCGGGATGCCGGCGGCCCGCCCGTGCCGGACCACCAGCTCCACCGCCCGGTCCCGCCCGGCCTGCACCCCGCGCAGCAGACCGGCCACCGAGACGCCCTGCGCCGCCCGGTCCGCGCCCAGCCGCCGGGCCTCGGCGAAGTCGCGTCCGGCCGGGTCCTCGCGGCGTTCCAGCGCACCCAGGCCACTGGTCAGCAGCAGCACGACCTGGCGGCGTACCTCGTCGGCCGGAAGCCGGGCCACCTCGGGGGAGTCCGCGCGGGCCGCCCGCGCCACCTCGTCGACGGCGGCCGGATCGGCGGACAGGTCGCGCAGCAGCGCGCCGAACGTCGGGGCCTGTCCGATCCGGGTCATCGGCGTCCGCCGCCCTCCGGTTGTCGACGCGGCACAACCGGGCCGCGCGGGCGTTGGCGTCAGGTCCCTAGCCCGGGCGGGCGGCCGGTTGCTCTCCTGGTTGTTACCGCAAGGTAACACCGCTCGCGCCACTGAGAAACGTCGATGTCGTACCGGCTGCCAGGAGGCGTCCATGACACCCGTGCCACAGCACCCGTCCCGTACCCGCCGCCGCGCCGGCCTGGCCGTGCTGGCCGCGCTCGCCCTGGTCGCGCCGGCGCCGCTGGTGACCGCGCCCGCGCCGGCCGCCGCCGCGGCAGCGCTCCAGGAGGTGATGTTCGTCGGCAACAACTGGGACGGCACCGCCGACGTGATCCGGTCCCGCGGCGACTACGCCAGGCTCGGCCGGATCAACGTGATCCCGGACCGCGCCGCGCGGCTGCGCGAGATCTACCTCAACCCGATCAAGCTGGCGTTCTTCCTCGGCATCCGGCAGGGCCCCGGGGAGGGCCACGACCAGCTCATCGACGACATGTACACCACGCCGGACGGCACCGCGCTCGTGGTGTCCCGGCCCAGCTTCGCCGACGTCGTCTCGATCGACCTGGCCACCGGCGCCCTGCGCTGGCGGTTCCCGGTCTCCGGCTACCGCGCCGACCACATGGCCGTCTCGCCCGACGGCACCCGCGTCGCGGTCTCCGCCTCCACCTCCAACACCGTGCACGTGCTGGACATCCGCACCGGCGCGCAGCTCGGCTCGTTCGGCGCCGGCGACAAGCCGCACGAGAACATCTACACCGACGGCGGCACCCGGCTGTGGAACATGTCCATCGGCGAGGTCAACACCGACCTGGACGCGCCGTGGCTCGACTGGACCAAGGGCGACCGCCGGATCACAGTCGCCGACACCAGCACGTACCAGGTGGTCAAAGTGATCGACATGCGGGACCGGCTGGACGCCGCCGGCCGCCGGGACCTCTCCGACGCGGTCCGCCCCGCCGTCTTCACCCCGGACGGCAGCCGGCTCTACTTCCAGGTGTCCTTCTTCAACGGCGTCGTCGAGTACGACGTGGCCACCGACCGGGTCACCCGCGTCGCCACGCTGCCGAAGAACCCGGCCACCAGCGAGGACCGCACCACCTGGGTCAACGACTCCCGGCACCACGGCCTGTCGATGAGCCCCGACGGCACCCGGATCTGCGTCGCCGGCACCATGGACGACTACGCCACGGTGCTGGACCGGGCCACGCTGCGCGAGGGACCGCTGGTGCCCGCGAGCAAGCCGTACTGGGCCACCGTCAGCGGGGACGGCCGGGACTGCGTGATCTCCGAATCCGGCGCGGACCAGGTCACCGCGATCAACTTCGCCACCGGGCAGAAGGTCGCGAGCGTCCCGGTCGGCGACCACCCCCAGCGCGTCCGTATCGGACACATCCCGGAGGGCTGGACGCCCCCGGCCGCCGGCTGACCGCCGGCCCGGCCGGCGTCCGCACCCCGGCCGCCGGTCACGCCGTCACCGGGCGGGGCAGCGCAGCCCCTCCCGGGGGACGGTGAGCGAGATCAGGTACGCGTCGACCGCAGACGTCACGCACGAGGTCTGCGGGTAGGCGGTGTGCCCCTCGCCCTCCCAGGTCAGCACCCGTCCCACGCCGAGCATCGACGCGAGCGCGGGCGTCTGCTCGTACGGCGTGGCCGGGTCACCGGTGGTGCCGACCACCAGGATCGGCGGGGCGCCGTTCGCCCGGCCGGTCGGATACGGATCCCGCTCGCCCGGCCACTCCACGCAGCCCAGCATCCCCACCGCCAGGGCGGGACCGAACAGCGGATACTTCTGCCGCCACTGCGACTGGAGCGAGCGGACCTGCTCGCGCGACGGCTTCTCGGTCTCGTCGGCGCAGTTGACAGCCAGGTTGGCGTCGAACAGGTTCGAGTAGTGCCCGTCGGGCTCGCGGCCCGCGTACGCGTCGGCCAGCTTGAACACGCCGTCCGGGTCGCCGCCCTGGAGGTCGTCGATCGCCCGGGCCAGCTCCTGCCAGCCCTGCTCGGTGTAGAGCGACGAGATCACCGCGTAGAAGACCCAGCCGGCGGTGGCCTTGCGGCCGTCCTGCGCGCGTACCGGGGAGGTCTTCGCCTTGGCGATCGCGTCGGTGACCGCACCGCGGGCGTCCGGGGCGATCGGGCAGCGGCCCGCGTTCGCCGCGCACCACCTGGTGAAGTTGTCGAACGCCCGCTCGAAGCCCTTCGCCTGGCTCTCCGACCCGGCGATCAGCTTCTGCTGCGGGTCGACCGCGCCGTCGAGCACCAGGGCGCGCACGCGCTGCGGATAGAGCTGCGCGTAGGTGGCGCCGAGCAGCGTGCCGTAGGAGTAGCCGAGGTAGGTGAGCTTGTCGTCGCCGACCGCCGCGCGGACCGCGTCCATGTCCCGCGCGGCCTGCTCGGTGCCGTAGAGCGGGAGCTGGTCGCCGTACTTCGCGCCGCAGCGCTCGCCGACCCGCCGGTTGAGGCCGACGAAGCCGTCGAACGACGACTGGCTCTCCGGGTCGGGGTCGTAGCCGAAGCTGGCGTCCAGGTCGGCGTCGGAGATGCACTTGACCGGGCTGGACCGGGCCACCCCGCGTGGGTCGAAGCCGACGATGTCGAACCGGTCGGTGATCGCCGTCGGCAGGCCGCCGAACGCCGGGCCGAATGACAGGTAGACGGCGGTGTCGACGCCGGACGCGCCGGGACCGCCCGGGTTGATGACAAGCGAGCCGATCCGGTCGCGCTGCTTGGTCGAGCGGGCCCGGATCAGCGCGATCTCGAACGTCTCACCGGCGCCCGGCCCGGCGGTCGCGCCGGTGGTGGCCCCGGTGCCCCAGTTGCGCGGCACGGCGATCCGGGCGCAGTCGTAGCGCATGTCCGCCGCGCCCCGGCCGACCAGCTCGTCGGGCACCTCCGGGCAGGCCCGCCACTCCGGCGCGGTACCCGGCGGGGCGGCCTCGCCCTCGCTCTCGGCGCGCGGGGCGAACGCCGGCAGCGTGCAGCCGGCGGTGAGCACCACCGCCGCGACGAACGCGGCCAGGACGGGCCGGAACCGGCGGGTCCGTTCGGGGAAGCGGGTCACGTGGGCGCCCTCCATGATCGTGTCGACCGTCAGGCTACGCCCGGCCGCGGGTGTCACCGACCGTCGCCGCCGGATCGCCGCGCAGCACCTCGTCGACGTCGTAGCGGATCGGGCGGTCGAGCTGACCGTAGTCGCAGGAGCGGGGATCACGGTCGGGTCGCCAGCGCAGGAACCGGGCGGTGTGCCGTAGCCGGTCGCCCTCCATCGCGTCGTACGCCACCTCGACCACCAGTGCCGGACGCAGCGGCTCCCACTCCAGGTTCTTGCCGCCGGTCCACCGGCTCACCCCGCCCGGGATGCGCTGGCCCCGCTCGTGGTCGCCGTGCACCCACGGGTGCTCGCCGCCGACGTCGCGGTAGGGCTCCAGCTCGTCGAGCAGCTCCTTGCGGCGGGCCATGGTGAACGAGGAGCTGACGCCGATGTGGTGCAGCACGCCGCCGTCGTCGTAGAGGCCGAGCAGCAGCGAGCCGACCACCGGACCGGACTTGTGCCAACGGAAACCGGCCACCACCGCGTCCATCGTGCGGGCGTGCTTGACCTTGAACATGAGCCGCTTGCCCGGCTCGTACGGCAGGTCGGCCGGCTTGACGATCAGCCCGTCCAGCCCGGCGCCCTCGAACACGTCGAACCAGCGGCGGGCCGTCTCCGGGTCGGTGGTCACCTGCGTCACGTGCACCGGCGGGCGCACCCCGGACAGCGCCTGCTCCAGCCGCTCCCGCCGCCGGGGATAGGGCTGGTCGATGAGCAGCTCGTCGTCGATCGCCAGCAGGTCGAACGCGACGAAGTCGGCCGGGGTGGTCTCGGCCAGCAGCTTCACACGGGAGGCGGCCGGATGGATCCGCTGGGCCAGCAGCTCGAAGTCGAGCCGAGGCTGCCCACCCGGGCCGTCCCGGCGGATCACGATCAGCTCGCCGTCGACCGCGCACCGGGCCGGGAGCTGCCGGCGGGCCTGCTCGACCACCTCGGGGAAGTAGCGCGTCATCGACTTGCCGCCCCGGCTGGCCAGCTCGACCTCGTCGCCGTCGCGGAACACGATGCAGCGGAAGCCGTCCCACTTCGGCTCGTAGGTCAGACCGGCGTCGGTGGGCAGCTCGGCGACGCTCTTGGCGAGCATCGGCTCGACCGGAGGGTTGATCGGCAGGTCCACGGCGACCAGTCAACCAGACCCCACCGACAGTGGTGAGGCAGATCACCGCCGGTGGCCGGGTGGCGTGTCCCGTCCCGGCCGCGTTCGTCACCGCCGCCCGAATGGTGGAACCGCAGGTCAGAGCTACCGTCGCGGCGTGCCGGAGTGGAGTTGCGAATGCTGCGGGCGCTGGCGGGTCAGCGTCGAGCTGGTCCGCGGCCGCTACCGCTACCGGCTGTCGCACCGCTACCCGCCGGAGCACGGCGGCGGCGCGAACGTCCTCGGCGAGGTCGGCTCGGTCGCCGAGCTGGAACACCTGCTGAAGCGGTACGCCCCGGTCTCCCTGGCCGATCTCCACGAGGCCGCCTGACCGCCGTAACCGAACGGCCGTCCCTCGTCCGCCGGCCGCTCCCGATTCCCGGCTCCGGCTCCCGGCGAGATCTTGGTACCAAGCGGCCCCCATAGGGGCCCCTTCCTACCAAGATCTCCACTGCTCCCACTGCGCGGAACATCAATCCCGCAGGACGGGGGGCGCTTCACGTGGCAACCAGCCGAGCGAGGCGCGGGCGCGGGGCGGCGGCGGGGCGGGGCTCGGGCATAGGCTGAGTGGACCGTCCACGGGGGAGGGAAGAAGCCCATGCGGTTCGCCGAGTCCGTCGACATCGCCGCCGACGTCGACCGGGTCTGGGAGGTGCAGAGCGACGTCGAGCGCTGGCCCGAGTGGACGCCGTCGGTCACCGCCGCCCGTCGGCTGGAGCCCGGTCCGCTGCTCCTCGGCTCGACGGCCCGGCTGGAGCAGCCCCGGCTGCGCCCGGCCGTGTGGCGGGTCGTGGAGATCTGTCCGCCGTACTCGTTCGCCTGGGAGTCGGCGAGCCCCGGCGTGCGCACCCGGGGTGAGCACCGGCTGATCCCGCTGGAGGACGGGCGGACCCGGGCCGAGCTGATCCTGGTGCAGACCGGTCCGCTGGCCTGGCTGGTCGGGTTGCTCGGCGGCTCCACCATGCGCCGCTACCTGCGGCAGGAGGCGGACGGGCTCAGGCGCCGTTGTGCGCGGAACTGACCGAGGCGGACGGCCTCGGGCACCGCTGCGAGGCCCGCTGACCGGGGCCGGAGCGCCCGCTCAGGCGCCGTCCGGAGGTTCAGGGACCGTCTTTTCCAGCACGGCCAGGCGGTTGCCGTTCTCGTCCGGCCGGTGCGCCACCACCCGGTAGCCGCGGCCCGCGTACAGGGACAGGTTCGCCGCGCTGTCCGCGCCGGTGAACAGCGCGAACCGGGTCACCCGGCCGGCGCAGGCTTGCTCGACGGCGTCCAGCAGCCGTCCGCCGACGCCCCGGCCCTGCTGGTCGGGGGCGACCGAGAGACGGCCCACGTGGGCGGTGTCGCCGTCGAGGCGGGCGCGGACCGAGCCGACCAGGCGGGTGCCGCGCCGGGCGGCGAGCACCACGTCTGGCCCGGTCAGCGCCGCCCGTACCTCGTCCAGCGTCTCGGTCAGCGGCGGCAGGAACACGTCGCGGTAGCGCTGCGCCTCCACCAGGTACGCGGCACGCTGCACGGTGAGGATCTCCCCGGCGTCGGCGGGGCCGGCGGGGGCGATGGTCACGTCGGTCACCGGCTCAGCTCACCACAGCGTTCCCGGGCGGCCGTACGCTGGCTGGGGTGTTCCCATGAGCGTGGAGGTGACCGGCGTGCCGGAGCTGACGTACCCGGAGGTGGGCGCGACCCGCGGCGGCGCCCTGCCGGCCGGTTACCACCACCTGCGCCACCGGGTCCGGCTGCCGGACGGCGGTTTCCCGCTGGCGGCGGACGCGGTGCTGGGCTGGCGGCTGCACCGCGCGGCCGGCGTGGTGATGCGCGCGGACGCGCCGCGCGCGGCACCCGGGGTACGGGTCACGCCGGGGCTGGGCGTCGGCCCGGTGCGGCTGTGGGGCCCGACCGAGGTGGTCTGGACGGTGGAGGAACCGGACCGGGCCGGGTTCGGCTACGGCACGCTGCCCGGGCATCCGGAGGTCGGTGAGGAGGCGTTCCTGGTGACCCGGGGCGCCGACGGCGTCTGGTTCGAGGTGACCGCGTTCAGCCGCCCGGCGCACTGGTACGTGCGGGCCGGCGGGCCGGTCGTGCCGGGTTTCCAGCGGGCGTACGCCTGGTGGCTGGGGCGGACGCTGCGGCGGCTGTGCCGGCGGCGCTGACCGGTCAGTAGCGGGCGAAGGAGCGGATCGGGGCGCGCGGGCCGTACTTCGGGGCCTGGACGCCTGCCGCCTCCAGCAGCACGCACACCCGGCCGCGGTGCCCCCGGAACGGCTCCAGCAGCGCCAGCATCCGGGCGTCGTCGCCGCGCGGCTCCCCGGCCAGTGCCCACGCCACGGTGTTCGGCACGTGGTAGTCGCCGACGCTCACCGCGTCCGCGTCGCCGTACGCGATCCGCACCACCTCGGCGGCGGTCCACGGCCCGATGCCCGGGATGGCGGTGAGCCGCCGGGTGGCCTCCGCCGAGTCGGCGCAGCGTTCCAGCCGGTCCGCGACGGCCGCCGCGCGGCGCAGCGTGTCGGCGCGCCGCTGCTCGACCCCGAACGGGTGGAACACCCAGTACGGCGTGGCCGCCACCGCGGCGGGCTCCGGCGGCAGCAGCAGTGGTTGCAGCGGGCCGGGCGCCGGTTCCCGGAAGTGCCGCACTGTGGCGGCGTACGCCCGGTACGCCTCCTTGCCGGTGACCTTCTGCTCGAAGACCGCCCGCAGCAGCCGGGGGAAGATCTGGCCGGTGGCGGGCATCCGCAGCCCGTGGTGCGTGTGGGCCAGGCGGGCCACCAGCGGGTGCGTACCGGCGAGCGCGGCGAACCCGGTCAGGTCGTCGCAGAGCCCGGCGATCCGGTCGGCCCGGTCGACCACCCAGGCCGCGCCGGGGCCGTACCCCTCGGCCAGCAGGTCGCCGGCGGACGGGCGCAGCGCCAGCGTGGCCGGGCCGTCCGGGGTGCGGGTGGCCCACCAGAACGTGCCGGCGGCGATCCGCGCGCACGGGTCGTACGGGCTGAACGTGAGCGCCCGCACCGAGGCGGCCAGCCGGTAGCCGGCCGGCGGGCGCAGCGTACGGCGGGCGTCGGGCGAGGTCACCAGGCCACTCTGCCACGCGGCCCGGCCGTGACGCCGGGCACGCCTGGCCGGGAGGCGGGCCGATGCCGGTGCGGCCCGCCTCCCGGGGTTCGCGACGGTGACCGGCCGCGCCCTCCCCGGCGGCGACCGGTCACCGTGTCCTGCGGTGTCAGTACGAGTAGTCCGAGCCGCCGCCGGAGCTGTCCGAGCTGCCCGCCGCGGGCGGCGCGACCGCCTTGGGCGTGCCGGTCGGCAGGCAGGTCAGGTTCTTCTTGCCGTTCGGGTCGACCACGAACCAGGTGCCGCCGACGCCCTGGCCCTTCCACTGGCCCGGCTTCTTGTCGCCGATGTAGCGGTAGACCGGCCAGCCGCCGATGGTGAGCTGCCGGGTGCCGTCCTGACGGGTGATGGTGCCGACCTTGTCGTCGGAGACGCCGCGCAGCTGCGGGTTGCCGTCGGTGAGCGACGGCGGCCACACCTCGGCGCACTTGTCCACGCAGTTGGACTGCGGCGGGTCGTCGGAGTCCTTGTCGAACCGGTACAGCACCCAGCCGTCCTGGTCGGTGACGACGCGGCCCATCCGGGGCAGCTTCTTGCCGACCAGCTCGTCGGTGATCTTCACGTTGGCCGGGGGCGCCTTGTCCGCGACCGGCTCCTCCTCGGGAGCCGCCGACGCCTCCGGTTCGGCCGCCGCGGTGGGTTCGGCCGCGGCGACGGCGACCGGCTCGGCCGCGCCCGAGTTCGCCCCGTTGTAGCCCGCTGGGGCGCAGGCCGTAAGTGCGACCATCGCGCTCGCGACGATGACGGTCGTCCGCTTGTGGTGTGCCACGTGCCCTCCTCGTTCTTGGCAGTTCGCCGAGTAGTACGGGCGCGGTGCTGTCAAGGTTGAACCCGCAAGGGTGGCACATTTCACAGTGGACCGATTGAACCGATGGAAGCCGGCATGCGTGCGTCAGCACGAGGGGGTCCGCCGGCCCGGGCACGACGCGACGGCGCCGGGTGGCTCAGCCACCCGGCGCCGTCGGCACACCAGATCAGATGTCGTCCACCGTCACCAGCGGACTCGCCACGCCGTTCGCGTCGACCGACTGCACCTGGAGCTTGTCGATGTCGCGCACCGGGGCCGAGGTGGACGCGCTCAGCTCCAGCGGAAGCTGGTTCTGGTTCGTCCCGTAGCCGCCGACCGGCACCGACCAGGTGGAGATCACCTCGCTCGTGGCGTTCTTGCGGACCACCACCAGCCGGCACGTGCGCGGCCCCGGCAGACGGCTGAGCTGCACCGCGATCTGCGTGCCGTACTCCTTGCGGGCCAGCCACATCGTGGTCTGCACGCCGGTCCCCGGGTCGGTCGCGTTGTGCTGGTCGCCCTCGATGTCCTCTTTCCCGCCGACGCCCGGGTCGTTCGGGTTGCCCGGCTCGCCGCTCGGCGCCACGCTCGGCGCGGCCTGCGTCGGCCCGGCCTGCGGCGGCGCCGGATCGTCGCCGAGCATCCCGGCCGCCGCCGCGCTCGCGCCGCCGAACACCACCACGGCCGCCGCCGTCGCCAGCAACTGCCGCACCCGGGTACGACGGCGGTCCCGCCGTACCGCCATCAGTGTCCGGTCCAGCAGCGCCGGATCGGTGTGCGTCTGCTCCAGCGCGGCCATCGCCTCGCCGTCGATGCCGGAGAGCAGTCCCACCACCGGGACCATCGTCTCCAGTTCCGCCGCGCAGGCCCAGCAGGTGGCCAGGTGCTCCTCGAACCGCTCCGCGTCCTGCGCGTCCAGTACGCCGAGCGCGTACGCGGCGACGTCCATGTGATCGGCCCGGCTCATTCGGTCACCCCCCTCTCCTGCAGAGCCGTGCGCAACGCGCGCAGCGCGTAGTAGACCCGTGACTTGGCGGTACCGAGCGGGAGCCCCAGCTCCTCGGCCGCCTCCGGCACGGTGCGCCCCCGGAAGTAGGTCGCCACCAGGATCTCCCGGTGCGACTGGCTCAGCGTACGCAGCGCGTCCGCTACGGTCATCGTGCGCAGCACCCGGTCGGTGCTGTCCGACTCGGCGAACATGGTCAGATCCCGGTCGTACGTCTCGGGTGGGCGGGCCTGCTCACTGCGGTGCTCGTCGATGGCGATCCGCCGGGCCACGGTGACGAGCCAGGGGCGCAGCGAGCCCTGGCCCTGCACGCCGAGCCGGTGCGCGTTGCGCCAGGCCCGCAGCAGCGTCTCCTGCACGATGTCCTCGGCGCGCTGCCGGTCCCCGCCGGTCAGCCGCATCACGAACATCAGCAGCGGGCCGGCGTGCTCGGCGTACAGCAGGCGGATCAACTGGTCGGAGTGGCTGGCCTCGGCGGAGGTCGCCTGGTGGCGTCCGGGAGCGGGTCGCGGCGGCACCGGGTCATTCTGGCGATCGGCAGACCGGGCGTCGACCCCCCGGCCCGATCGCGAGGCGCGCGAGTGTGGTTGTGCCCGGGCGAACATCCACTCGGGCCGCGCCACCTCGCCGTGCCAGCCGGCCGCCACCGCATGCATGCAGACCTCCGCTGTCCAATGACATCAGCCGGCCCCCCACGGGCATGGCCGCCCGGGGATACGCAGCGATCAGCCGATCGGATCAACGTTTGACCGAAAAAATTCCCGGCGGTGGGGGAGTGGAGTCGACGGCGTCCGCGTCGTGGACCACCGCCGCGCCGCCGGTGAACCGGTCCAGCTCGGCACCGGCCAGCACCCGGCCGGGGAACCAGTCACCCGCCGCCCGCCGGGTCAGCTCCGGCACCGGCGGCTCCACCCGGGACGCCACCAGCACCAGGTTGCCGTAGCGCCGGCCGCGCAGCACCGCCGCGTCGCCGACCAGGCAGGCCCGGGGCAGCACGGTACGCACCGTCGCGACCTGGGCGCGGGCGTGCCGCAGCGGCGGGCCGTCGGCCACGTTCGCCAGGTAGCTGCCGCCGGGCGCGAGCACCCGGGCCACCTCGGCGGCGTACTCCACCGAGGTCAGATGCGCGGGGGTACGGGCGCCGGCGAACACGTCGGCCACGATCACGTCGTACGCGCCGTCCCGGCTCGACGTCAGCGTCGCCCGCGCGTCGGCCACCCGGACCTTCAGGCGCGGATCCGACGGCCAGGGCAGCTCGCGGCGGACCAGCTCGACGAGCGCGCCGTCCACCTCGGACACCCGCTGCGTCGAACCGGGCCGGGTGGCCTGCACGTAGCGGGGCAGGGTCAGCGCGCCGCCACCCAGGTGCAGCACCCGCAGCGGCGTCCCCGCCGGCGCCACCAGGTCCAGCGCGGCGGCGAGCCGCCGGACGTACTCGAACTCCAGGTGCGAAGGATCGTCGAGGTCCACATGCGACTGCGGCGCGCCGTCGAGCAGCAGCGTCCAGGAGCCCGGACGGTCGGCGTCCGGCACCAGCTCGGCCCGGCCGGTGTCGACGTCGGCCGTCACCCGGTCGGAGTCGCGTCGCCGGCCCATCAGCGCCGCATCCCGCGCGCCGCGGCGGTGAGCACCCGGTGCAGCAGCCGCGCGTCGCCGAGCATGCCCCGCAGCCGGCGTTCCAGCCCGGCGATCGGCACCAGGTTCTGCGGGGCGCGCGGATCCTTGTACGGGGTGGAGGCGAACCGGGGCAGCGTCACCAGCGACAGGTCGGCCAGCGCGATCGCCTCCGGCACGGTCAGGTCGGCCGAGCACTCCACCCGCACGATGCCCGCCCAGGGCGCGCCCGCGCGCACCGGCAGCCGCAGATACCACGACCAGCCGCCCCACGCCGTGCCCAGCCGGAACACCGGGCAGCGCTCGCCCGGCGCCAGCCCGGTCACCACAGCGGTGAGCCGGGCGTCCAGGTACTGGCTGTGCTGCGTCTTGATGTACCCGAGCGTGCGCGGCAGGTTCCGCCGGCTGCGCAGCGGGCCGTCCACCACCAGCAGGTCGCCGTCGGTGCGTACCGCGTCGGAGACGGCCACCTCCAGCGCGGTCAGCGGCGCCTGCACCGCCGCGGGCAGCTTGCTCAGCTCACCGGTGCCGCTGACCCGGTGCACCGGGTAGCGGACCGTCCCGGCGACCACGTCCTGCGCCGACGGGCTCGCCGTGAACAGGCCACGGCCCACCCGGGAACCGGCCATCTCGGCGGCGCCCCGGTCGAGGTCGCAGCGGACCACACCGGCCGCGTACGAGGCGGCGATGCCGGGGAACGAACCGCCGTCCTCCTCGGCCGTCCAGACGCTGGCGTCGATCCGGCGTACCCCGTCGACGAGCAGCACCACGTCCGGCGCCCGCACGCCAGCGCGCGGGCCGATCGCCCGCCAGTCGGTGGCCGGCAGCTCGACGTCGGCGTCGACCTGCGCGCTGCTCGGCGCGGCCGGCCCGGAGCCGCCCGCCGCCTCGAACGACGCGCCGTACGACGGATCCCAGGCGTCGACGAAGAACGCCGGCGACGGCCCGGTCACGCGGCGCTCCGCCGGCCCGTGCCGGTCACAGGCCGGTCCGTTCCACCCGGGCCGTCCGCGCGTCCTTGCGGACCTCGAACCGGACCGGGATGCGCTCGGCCAGCCCCGGCACGTGGGTGACCACGCCGACCATCCGGTCGCCCCGGGCGGCCAGGTTCTCCAGCGTCGCCGCGACCGTGTCCAGCGTCGCCGCGTCGAGCGTGCCGAAACCCTCGTCCAGGACGATCGACTCCAGGCTCGCGGCGGTGGTGGACATGCCGGCGAGCTGCTCGGACAGCGCCAGCGCCAACGCCAGCGACGCCTGGAACGTCTCCCCGCCGGACAGCGTGCGCACCCCGCGCCGCAGCCCCGCGTCGTGGTGGTCGACCACGAAGAACTCACCCTTGTCGTGGACCAGGTCGTACTGCCCGCCGGACAGCTCCCGCAGGATCCCCGACGCGCCGTCGACCAGCAGGTCCAGCGCCTCGGTGAGCAGCCAGCGCTCGAAGTTGTTGGCCCGCAGGTGCGAGGCGAGCGCCCGCGCCACCCGGGCCTCGTGCTCGTGCCCGGACCGCTGTTCCCGCAGCTCGGCGGCCTGCTCGCGGCGCTCGTCGAGCCGGCGTAACTCCGCCTCGGCCCGTTCCACCGCCACCGCCACGTCGCGCGGCGCGTCCTGCGGTGCGTCCAGCCCCACCGCGGTGAACAACGCGGCGATCCCGTCGGCCACCTCGGCCGCGGCCCGCTGCGCCGCCTCCACCGAGTCGGCCAGCCCGTCCCGTTCCGCGCGTCGCGCCCGCGCCTGCTCGCCCGCCCAGCCGGCCAGCGCCGCCCACGCCGCCGCCACGTCGTCCCGGTCGGCGGCCGGCGGCCCGAACCGGGCCAGCCCGTCGCGTACCGCGTCGAAGTCACGCCAGGCCCGGCGCAGCCGCTCCTGCGCGGCGTCGAGCGCGCCCCGCGCCCGCCGGGCCGCCTCCCGGCCGGCCCGCACCGCGCCGGCCGCCTCCTCCAGCGCCGTCCGCAGCCGTGCGTGCTCGGCCAGCGACTCGCGCAGCCGCTCCGGCGCGGGCGCGTCCGTGAGCTGCTCGTCCAGCTCGGCCAGGCGCGCGCCGAGCTGGTCGTGCTGGGTCCGGGCGCGCAGCAGCACCCGGTCGGAGTCACGGGCCGCGGTGTCGCGTTCCTGCACGACCCGCTTGGCCGCCTCGCTCGCCGCGCGCGCGGCCTTGCCCGCCTCGATCGCCCGGCTCACCGCCGAACCCTTCGGCACCGCCGGCACCGTGGTGACGGTCTGCTCGCACACCGGGCACGGCGCGCCGCCGACCAGGTGCGCCCGCAGCGCCACCGCCTGGTCGGCGGCCTTCGCGTCCTCGTGCGCGCGGAACGCCGACTCCAGCTCCGTCTCGGCCCGCTGCGCGTCCGCCCGCGCCGCCGCCAGCGCCTCCACCGCCGCCTCGTGCTCGGTCCGCGCCGCGTCCACCGCCGCGCGGACCGTCGCCGCCTCCGCGGTCAGCCGCTCCCGGTCCGCGTACGCCTTCAGGTGCAGCCGCAGCGCGCTCTCGTCACCGGCGGCGGCCAGCTCCCCGCGCAGCTTCTCCTCGCGCTCCTCGGCCAGCCCGACCGCGGCCGCCGCCTCGTCGGCCGCGACCCGGGCCTGCGCCACCGCCCGCGCCAGCTCGGCCGTGCCGTCCGGCGGCCGCACCCCGGCCAGCACACCCAGCTCGGCGTCGAGGGCGGCAAGCGCCGCGGCCCGCTCACCCGCCGTCGCCCGGGCCCGCTCCCATTCGGGTACGGCGGCAGCGACCGCTGCGGCCAGTTCCCGCATCGCGTCCACCCGCTCCCGGGCGGCGGCCAGACTCTCGTCGTCGACGTCGGCGAGCCCGCCGAGCATCTTGTCGACAGTCTCCAGCTTCGCCTCGGCCTGCCCGGCCCGCTCGACCGCCTTCTTCTGCACCGACTCGTAGACGCCCAGCCCGAGCAGGTTCACCAGGATCTGCTGACGGGTGGCCGGCTTGGCGTGCAGGAAGTCGGCGAACTGTCCCTGCGGCAGCACCACGCAGGAGGTGAACTGCTCGTACGGCAGCCCCACCGCGTCCAGCACCGCCTGTTCCATCTCCGCCGGGGTGCCCGCCACCACCTCGCCCAGATCGTCCGGGCTGAGCCCGGTGTCGAGCTTGGTGACGTCGAACCCCGGCGGCATGAGCTGGAGACCGGCGTTCGCCGTCTTCACAGTGCCCCGGCCGTCGCGCCGCACCACCCGGGTCGCCACGTAGCGGTCCCCGGCGGACTCGAAGACCAGCCGGACCCGCGCCTCGGTCGCCGACGGCGCCAGCGCGTTCGCCAGCCCCCGGGCGCCGCCCCAGCGCGGCACCGTCCCGTAGAGCGCGAAACAGATCGCGTCGAGCACCGTCGACTTGCCCGAACCGGTCGGCCCGACCAGCGCGAAGAAGTCCGCGTCGGTGAAGTCGACTGTCGTCTCGTCGCGGAACACCGTGAACCCGGCCATGTCCAGCCGCATCGGCCGCATCAGTGCTCCACCTCCTCGAGCAGCTCGTCGAAGAGTTCCCGGACACCCTCGTCGGCGTGCCCGCGGCTGTCCAGGTAGTCGCCGAACAACTCGCCCGGCGACCGGCCGGCCCGCTGAGCCGTCCGTGTCCCGCTGCCCGGAGCGGGCACCAGCTCCGGATCGATCCGGATCTCCAGCGCCCGGGGCAGCAGCTCCTGCACCTTCTCGCGCAGCCCGGCCCGGGGCTGCTCCCGGACGTAGACGCGCAGCCAGCCCTCCGGCGCCTCGATCTCGGCGAGCTGCGCGAGCGTGCCGCGTACCGTGCGCAGCGGCACCGCACCCGGCACCGGCACCTCGCGGATACGGGCGGCGGTGGTGGCTGTCACCTCCACGATCGTCACCGAGCCGACGTTCTCCTGCTCGCCGAAGTCGACGGCGAGCGGACTGCCGCTGTAGCGGATCGGGCACGGGCCGATGACCCGCTGCGAGCGGTGCAGGTGACCCAGCGCCACGTAGTGCGCGTTGCCGGGGAAGACTGTCGCCGGAACCGCGTACCCGAGCACCGTGTGCGCGTCCCGCTCACCGCCGCCGGTGCTCGCCCCGACCACAGTCAGGTGCGCCGTCACCAGGTGCACGCGGTCCGGCTCGGTGAACCCCTCGGCGAGGCGGTCCAGCACCCGCCCCAGGTGGTCGGCGTACGTCTGGTTGGCCTCGGCCGGGGTGAGCGTGTACATCTCCACCGCGCGCACCGCGTACCGCTGGGACAGGAACGGCAGCGCGGCGAGCCGCCAGCGCTCCCCGCCGGCGGTGACCCCGTCGACGACGTGCTCGTCCGGGTTCTCCCGGACGCTGCCGCGCAGCGTGATCCCGGCGGCCTCGGCCCACGGCCGCAGCGCGTCCAGCGCCGCGCCGTTGTCGTGGTTGCCGCCGATCGCCACCACGTCGGCCCCGGTTCGCCGCAGCGCGGTCAGCGCCCGGGTGACCAGCCGGGTCGCCTCCGGGGTCGGCGCGGCGGTGTCGTACAGGTCACCGGCGACGATCACCAGGTCTGGCCGTTCGCGCTGGGCGATCTCGATGACCTGGGCGAGGACCTGCTTGTGCTCCTCGGCCCGGGACTGCCCCTTGAGGACCTTGCCGACGTGCCAGTCGGAGGTGTGCAGGATCTTCATGTGGGTGCCGCCTAGAACGGGATGTCGTCGTCGGAGGAGCCGGAGCCGACCACCGCGAACGGATCGGCGGCCTGGGTGATCGACCGTAGCGTCTCCGAGGGCGCGCGGCCCGCCTCCGAGACCCGGGTGGCCCACGCCGGGAACGGGAACTCCAGGCAGAGCGGCACCGGGATGTCCGGCTGGTTGACGAACATCGTGCCCGGCTTGGCCAGCAGCGCCCGCTGCCGCTGGGCGGGCGGCAGGAAGCCGTACTCCGGGCGGGACGCCTCGGCCGGGTCGAGCCGGCCCACCACCCGGATCGCCGAGTTGGTGACGATCCGCCGTTCCACCTCGCTGGCGGTCTGCTGCGCGCCGACCAGGATCACGCCCAGTGAGCGGCCCCGCTCGGCGATGTCGAGCAGCACCTCCTTGATCGGCGACGAGCCCTCCCGTGGCGCGTACTTGTTCAGCTCGTCGAGCACGACGAACAGCAGCGGCTTGGCGGTGCCGGCCTTCTCCTTGCGCTCGAACTCGCTCTTGAGCGTCACGCCGACCACGAACCGCTGCGCGCGATCCGGCAGGTTGTGCAGGTCGACCACTGTGACCTGGGCGCTCTCCGCCGTGTTGATCGAGTGCGGGCGACGGGTCGCCAGGTCGCCCCGGATCAGCCGGCCCAGGTCCTTCTTGCTGCCGATGAGCCGCCGGGCGAACGCGTTGACGGTGCCCAGACCGACCGCGCTGCCCGCCCACTCGCCGCGTGTCTCGTCGTCGTTGAGCTGCTCGACCACGTGGTCGACCAGATCGGCGTACGAGCCGAGCCGCACCCCGTCGATGCTCACCCCGCCGTCGGCTGGCTGGGCGTAGCGGGCCAGGTGCGCGGCGACCGAGTGGACCACCATCGTGTACTGCTGGCGCTCGTCGTCCGCGTCGGCGAACACGTACGGCAGGAGCCGGTCGGCGCAGAACTCGGTCAGCGTCCAGTAGAAGCTGTCCACCCCGGTGAGCCGGCTGCTCACATCCGGCGTGCCGGAGGAGTCGCCGACCCGCGGCGGGGCGTACACCCGCACGTCCGGGAACGCGCCGGCGTCCAGGCCCAGCTTCGCGTACGCCGCCCGGGTCGGGTCGTCGAGCCGGCTGTTCGGGTGGTCGAGGAAGAGCAGGTCCTCGCCCTTGACGTTGAAGATCAGCGCCTTCGCGTTCACCGCGTCGCCGCCCAGCACGCCGGAGCGGAACACCGAGTAGAGCAGGAACGTGGCGAAGCTGGTCTTGGTGGCGACACCGGAGATGCCGGAGATCGACACGTGCGCGCCCCGGGTGCCGTCGAGGAAGTCGGCGTTGAGGTAGACCGGCACGCCGTCGCGGCCCATCCCCATCGGGATCCGCCGCTCCATCCGGTCGAAGTGCAGCGCCCGCGCCCGCGCGTCACCCTCGGCCCGGTGCACCACCGCGCCCGGCGTGGGCGGCACGTAGAACTCCGGGTCGACCCGCGTGGTGGTCACCTCGGCCGCCTCCTGCACCTGCGCCGGCAGCGTGCCGTCGGCGATGGCGAAGACGTCGGAGTCGAACTGCGCCCCCTCGTGCCGGGCGCGCACCTGGGTCACCACCCCGGCGATCGTCACCGGCTCACGGTCGGGCAGGTCGCGACGGGTCACCACCACGTCGTCGAGTTGCAGGTAGCTGCCCGGCGCGACGGCGGTCCAGAAGGTGAGCGGGGTGGCGTCGGCGGTGCCGAGCACCCGGCCGACACCCTCGCCGGGCCCGTCGAGCTGATCGTCGGTCATCGGCGGTCTCCGGTCGGCTGGTCGTACCGTTGGCGGTGCACGTCGTGCATCCTGCCCGAGGGATGCGACAGGTTGCCACGCGACGCGGCGGACGCCACGTCACCCGTGCGCCGAACGGTAGCCACCCGAATCCGCCCGATCACGATGCGTGCCTTTCCTCCACGTTCACCCCTCCGCCGCCCGCCGCGCCGCGCCGCCCCGCCCGCCGCGCCGCCCGCCGCTGCGGGGCCGTCTGCCGCGCCAACGCTGCCGGCTCCCGGGCGGCCCGCCCGATGACCGCCAGTGATGCCGTCGGGTGACCGAGATGCGGCGCGGCCCGGCGCGGCCCGGCGCGGCCCGGCCCGGTCCGGTCCGGTCCGGCCGCTCGGTGGAACACCACGGGTGCCTCCGCAGGCCGATGACACCCATGGCGTTCCACCCGTCGCCTGCCCACCCCGAACTCGCCGTTTCCGGTCTGCGCGTCCCGAGCCGCGGGAGTCGTGTCCCGCGTGTCAGGACGACGCGGAGATCTTGGTACGAAAGGGCCCCTCTAGGGGCCGTTTGATACCAAGATCTCGCGTGCCGCGTGCCGCGTGCCGCGTGCCGCGTGCCGCGTGCCGCGTGCCGCGTGCCGCGTGCCGCGTGCCGCGTGCCGCGTGCCGCGTGCCGCGTGCCGCGTGCCGCGTGCCGCGTGCCGCGTGCCGCGAGCGGGTCAGGCGGCGGGGGCGGAACCGGCGGGCGGGGTCTCGGCGGGGTCGCGGACGTAGCGCAGCATCAGCACGCCGTCGGCGGCGGCCAGCACGTGCCGCAGCGGCAGGTGACGCGGGACGCTGGCGTCCCCGGCGGTGATCCGGCCCGGCCCGGCGCCGGCGAGCAGCGGCGCCACGGTCAGGCACAGTTCGTCGACCAGGTCGGCGGCAGTGAGCGCGCCGAACAGGTGCGGGCCGCCCTCGCAGAGCAGTTGGCCGAGCCCGCGCCGACGCAACTCGGCCAGTCCGGCGACGAGATCGACCCGCCCGGGCGCGTCGGCCTGGTCGGTGCCGCAGCGGATCACGTCGGCGACGTCGGCCAGCCCGGGCGGCGGTACGGCGTCGGCGTGGGTGAGCACGATCGGCCGGACCGGGGCGTCGGCGAAGGCGGCCTGCGCCGGGTCGAGGTCGAGCGAACCGGAGACGACCACCAGCGTGGGGAACTCGGCCAGCCCCTGCTCGCGGCGCCAGGCCCGGCGTTCCGGGCTCAGCCGGACCGCCCGGTAGCCCTCGTGCCGCAGTGTGCCGGCGGCCACCACGAGACCGTCGCAGAGCATCCGCAGCAGGCCGAAGACCCGCTTGTCCGGCTCGCCGGAGAGCCCGGCCGAGTATCCGTCCAGAGTGACCGCGCCGTCGGCGCTGGCGACGAAGTTGACCCGCAGGTGCGGGCCGGCCGTCCGGCCGTAGAGCGCGGTGAGCTGCGGATCGGTGAGCGCACCGGTGACGGGTGCGGGCCAGATCCGTTCGATCGGGGTTCCGACGGTCATTCGCCGGCCGGACCGGTGACCGGAGGGGTGGGTTCGGGGGTACGGTGCTGGCAGTCGCACCACTTCCGGCCAGGACAGTCGTCGTGCCGCCGTTCCCGGCAGGCTCGGCAGATCATGCAGGCAGCCTATGCCCAGGAAGGATGGGACGTCGTGTCGCGTCAGATCTTCCAGCTCATGGTGTCGCTGGCCGGCGTCCGGCCGCCGGTGTGGCGGCGGGTGCTGGTGCCCGGCGGCTACACGCTGGACCGGCTGCACCGGGTGATCCAGCACGCGATGGGCTGGCGCGACTGCCACCTGCACTCGTTCGACGTGGACGGCCGGCAGTACGGCGAGCCCGACCCGGACGGCGAGCTGGCGCTGCGCGACGAGCTGGACGTCCGGCTGGACGCGCTCGTGGGCAAGGGCGACCGGTTCCGCTACACGTACGACTTCGGTGACTGGTGGGAGCACGACCTGGTGGTGGAGGACTGCTGCGCCGCCGACCCGGACGAGCGCTACCCGCTGTGCCTGGACGGGGAGCGGGCCTGCCCGCCGGAGGACGTGGGCGGTCCGGGCGGGTACGCGGTCCTGCTGGCCGCGCTCGCCGATCCCGCGCATCCGGAGCATCCGACCATGCGGGAGTGGGCCGGCCCAGCGTTCGATCCGGGCGCGTTCGACCCGGACCGCGCCACCGTCCTGCTGCGCCGCTGCTGCTGACCCGATCCCTCGCGCCGCCGACCGCGCGACCAACTGCACCGCCGATCGCGCGACCACTGCACCGCCGACCGCGCGGCCATTGCACCGCCGAACCGCGCGACCAGCCGGGCCACCGACCGCGCACCCGCCGCGTCACCGGTCGCGCGACCCGCGGCGCCACCGACGCGTCACCGACCGCGCGACCCGCGGCGCCACCCCGCACCGCTGACCGCGCGGTCCCCGCGCAGGGGCCGCGCGCCGACGCGGTAACGAAATGGGAACGCTCCCAACGGTCTATTGACACCCCTGTCACCTCCCGGCAACCTCATGGGAGCGCTCCCGAGAGTGGTGCGGATCTCCCTCCTGCCCGCTCCGGCCCGCGCGAAACGCACCCCCCACCACACAGCAGATATCGCCTCACCACCGAAAGAGGGGTCTCGGATGAGCGTCCCAATCCGTCGTCGGCGGTTCGCGGCCATCGCGCTCGCGTCCGTCGTCGTGCTCGGCACCACCGCCGCCTGCGGCGACGACTCGGACAGCGGCGACAGCGGCAGCGGCGGCGGCCCGGTCACCCTGGTCGTCGACGTCTTCGGCGACCAGGGCTTCGGCTACGAAGAGCTGTACAAGCAGTACGAAGCGGAGCACCCGAACGTCAAGATCCAGGAGCGGGGCAAGGGCCTCGGCCTCGGTGACTACAACACCCGTCTGACCCAGCAGATCACCGCGGGCTCGGGCGCCGGCGACGTGGTGGCCCTGGAAGAGGGCACCATCGTCCAGTTCTACGCCCAGGCCGACAAGTTCGTGAACCTCGCCGACCACGGCGCGAACGACCTCAAGGGCAACTTCCTGCCGTGGAAGTGGGAGCAGGGCACCACCCCCGACGGCAAGGTGCTGGGCCTCGGCACCGACGTCGGCTCGATGGCGCTGTGCTACCGCAGCGACCTGTTCAAGGCCGCCGGGCTGCCCACCGACCGCGAGCAGGTCGGCGCGCTCTGGCCGACGTGGGACGAGTTCATCGCCACCGGCCAGAAGTTCGCCGCCGCCGACAAGAAGCACAAGTTCGTCGACTCGGCGACCAACTTCTACAACGTCGTGCTGATGCAGATCGCGGGCCAGGGCACCGGCTACACCTACTACGACAAGAGCAACAAGCTGGTCATCGACCAGAACCCGGACGTGCAGGCCGCGTACCAGCTCACCACCAAGATGATCGCCGCCGGGCTGTCCAACAACCTCCAGTCGTTCTCCAACGAGTGGAACGCCGGCTTCAAGAACGGCACCTTCGCCACCATCGCCTGCCCCGCCTGGATGACCGGTGTCATCAAGGGCCAGGCCGGTGACGCGGCGGCCGGCAAGTGGGACATCGCCAAGGCGCCGGGCGCCGGTGGCAACTGGGGCGGCTCCTTCCTCGGCGTGCCGAAGTCGAGCAAGCACCAGAAGGAGGCCGCGGAGCTGGCCAAGTTCCTGACCAGCGCCAAGGGTCAGATCGGCGCGTACAAGGCGGTCGGCAACCTGCCCTCGAACCCGCAGGCGCTCACCGACCCGGCCGTGGCCGACTCGACCAACGACTACTTCAGCAAGGCCCCGGTCGGCAAGATCTTCGCCGCCGGCGCCACCGACCTGAAGCCGGTCTACCTCGGCCCGAAGAACAACGCGGTCCGCACCGCCGTGGAGAACACGCTGCGCGCCGTGGAGCAGGGCAAGTCGGCCGACGAGCAGTGGCAGGCGGCCCTGAAGAACGGTGCGGCCGCCGGTAAGTGACCGGTTGAGCCGCCCGCGGGTGGCGTCGGCAGCCCTGGCTGCCGGCGCCACCCGCGGTGCCCGCAGAGTCCGGCGTCGCCCGTGTGGCGGGTGACGTCGGCCGAGGAGAAGGACTCCCCATGAGCCTCGACCTGCACGCCGCGGCGCCGCCCGAGCCCGGCGCGCCCCGCGCCGCACGGCACACACGCCGCCGCGCCGCCTCGATGACCCGGCTGGACCTGAAGTACTCGCCGTACCTGTACGTCCTGCCGTTCTTCGTGATCTTCGCCGTGTTCGGCGTGTACCCGATCGCGTACACGGTCTGGATCGCGCTGACCGACCGGTCGCCGCTGAACTCGACGATCTCCTTCGTCGGGATGGACAACTTCGTCGAACTGATCACCGAGGATCCGCAGTTCTGGAACGCGGTGGTCAACACGTTCGGCATGTTCCTGCTCTCCACAGTGCCCCAACTGCTGCTGGCACTGATGCTCGCCAACGCGCTGAACCGGAAGCTGCGCGCGCAGACGTTCTTCCGGATGGCCATCGCGATGCCGATCATCACCTCGACCGCTGTGGTCGCGCTGATCTTCTCGATGATCTACGCCAAGGACTTCGGTCTGGTCAACTGGCTGCTCGACAGCGTCGGCCTGGACCCGATCGACTGGCGGGCGAACCGCTTCGCCTCCTGGTTCGCCATCTCCACCATGGTCGACTGGCGCTGGGTCGGCTACAACGCGCTGATCTACCTGGCCGCCATGCAGTCGATCAGCAAGGACATGTACGAGGCCGCGGCGCTGGACGGCGCCTCCCGGCGGCGTCAGTTCTGGTCCATCACGGTCCCGCAGCTGCGCCCCACGATCATCTTCACGCTGATCATCTCCACCATCGGCGGCCTCCAGCTGTTCACCGAGCCCCTGCTGTTCACCAGCGGCTCGGGCGGTCTCTCCGGTGGTTCGGAGGGCCAGTTCCAGACCATCACGATGTACCTGCTCGACGTGATGAACCAGCGCTTCCGGTGGGGTTACGCCGGGGCGGTCGCGCTCGTGCTCTTCGTGCTCATCGCGTTGATGTCGGCGATCAACTACCTGCTCGCCCGCCGCATCAGCTCCGACAAGTGAGGTGACGAGATGACGACCACCGCCGTCCGCCCGCCCACCCGGCAGAGTCCGCCGGTCAAGACCGCCCACCGGGCCGAGCGGCTCTGGAAGGCCAGCCCGCTCACCATGATCGGCCTGATCTTCGGCGTGCTGCTGTCCCTGTTCCCGTTCTACTGGATGATCGTGATCGCCAGCCGGACGAACGACGCGGCCAACTCCTGGCCGCCGCCGTTCCTGCCCGGCGGCAAGCTCGGCGAGAACATCGAGCGGGTGCTCGCCAACAGCGACGCCAACATCGTCAAGGGCCTGATGAACTCGTTCCTGGTCTCCGGGACGATCACCGTCGCGACCGTGTTCTTCGGCTCGCTGGCCGGCTTCGCTTTCGCCAAGCTCCGCTTCCGGGGCAAGAACGCGCTGCTGCTGATCATCCTCACCTCGATGATGGTGCCGATCCAGCTCGGCGTGCTGCCGCTCTACATCCTGATGGCCAAGCTCGACTGGCTGAACACCATGCCGTCGGTGACCGTCCCGTTCCTGATCGGCGGCTTCGGCATCTTCATGATGCGCCAGTACGCCGAGCAGGCGGTACCGAACGAGTTGATCGAGGCCGCCCGGGTGGACGGCTGCTCGACCTGGCGGGTGTACTGGCACGTGGTGGCACCCGCGCTGCGTCCGGCCGCCGCGGTGCTGGGCCTGCTGACCTTCATGGAGCAGTGGAACCAGTTCTTCTGGCCGTTCGTGGTGCTGGCGGACCCGTCCAATCCGACCGTCCAGATCTCGCTGCGCAGCCTCAACACCGCCTACTTCGCCGACAACTCGCAGATCTTCGCCGGTACGTTGATCGCGACCCTGCCCCTGTTCGTCGTGTTCGTTCTGTTCGGCCGCCAGATCATCGGCGGCATCATGGAAGGCGCCGTCAAGTCGTGAGCAACCCAGCAAGCCCGCCCGCCGTCGGCGTCCTCGACGCCGGTCCGGCCCTCACCTTCCCGTCCGACTTCCTCTGGGGCGCGGCCACCGCCGCGTACCAGATCGAGGGCGGGGCGACGGAGGGCGGCCGTGCCCCGTCGATCTGGGACACCTTCAGCCACACCGAGGGCCGGACGGTGGCCGGGCACACCGGCGACGTGGCGTGCGACCACTACCACCGGATGCCTGACGACGTGCGGCTGATGGCCGACCTGGGCCTGCGGTCGTACCGCTTCTCGGTGAGCTGGCCGCGGGTGCAGCCGGGCGGCACCGGCGGGGTCAACCAGGAGGGCATGGACTTCTACCGCCGGCTGGTCGACGAGCTGCTCGGCCACGGCATCGAGCCGTGGCTGACGCTCTACCACTGGGACATGCCGCAGCCGCTGGAGGACGCGGGCGGCTGGCCGGCCCGGGACACCGCGGCCCGCTTCGCCGAGTACGCCCACCTGGTCGCCGAGGCGCTCGGTGACCGGGTGAAGTACTTCACCACGCTGAACGAGCCGTGGTGCTCGGCGTTCCTCGGCTACGGCTCCGGCGTGCACGCGCCGGGCCGCAGGGACGGCGCGGACGCGGTCCGGGCCGGGCACCACCTGATGCTCGGTCACGGCCTGGCCGTGCAGGCGGTACGCGCGGTCCGCCCGGACGCGCAGCTCGGCATCACCGTCAACCTGTACCCGGTGACCCCGGCGAGCGGCTCGGCGGCGGACGCCGACGCGGCCCGCCGGATCGACGCGCTGGCGAACCGGTTCTTCCTGGACCCGGTGCTGCGCGGGTCGTACCCGGCGGACCTCGTCGCGGACCTGCGTCAGGTCACCGACATGGGGCACGTGCGCGACGGTGACCTGGCGACCATCTCCACGCCGCTGGACATGGTCGGGGTCAACTACTACAGCCGGCACGTGGTGGCCGCGCCGGTCGAGGGCGCGGAGCCGGAGCCCTACTGGCGGGCGCCGTCCTGCTGGCCGGGCAGCGAGGACGTCCGGTTCGTCACCCGGGGTGTCCCGGTGACGGACATGGACTGGGAGATCGACGCCCCGGGCCTGGTGGAGACGCTGGAGCGGGTCCACCGGGAGTACACCGACCTGCCGCTCTACGTCACCGAGAACGGCTCGGCGTTCGTCGACGAGCTGGTCGACGGCCGGGTGGACGACCCGGACCGGCTGGCCTACTTCGCCGCTCACCTGCGCGCGGCGCACGCCGCGATCGAGGCCGGCGTGCCGCTCAAGGGCTACTTCGCCTGGTCGCTCCTGGACAACTTCGAGTGGGCCTGGGGTTACACGAAGCGGTTCGGCATGGTCTATGTCGACTACGACAGCCAGGCCCGGATCGCGAAGTCCAGCGCCAGGTGGTACGCCGACGTGATCCGACGCAACGGACTGCCCGCACAATAAGCTGGGCCAGCCAGTAACGGGCGGCCCGGCGCCGACGCCTCAATCGGTGCCGGGTCCGCCCGACCGTCGGAGGAGCACAACGATGACAACGCAGCGCACCCGCTCGCTCGGGCGTCCGACCCTCGACGCGGTCGCGGCCCGCGCCGGCGTCGGGCGCGGCACGGTCTCCCGCGTGGTCAACGGCTCGCCGCAGGTCAGTCCGGAGGCCCGGGCCGCCGTCCAGCAGGCCATCGCCGAACTGGGGTACGTGCCGAACCGTGCCGCCCGTGCGCTGGTCACCCAGCGGACCGACTCGGTCGCACTGGTCGTGTCCGAGTCGGGGGAGCGGGTCTTCACCGAGCCGTTCTTCGCGGCCATCGTCCGGGGCGTCAGCTCCGGGCTGGTGGAGACGCCGATGCAGCTCTGGCTGGCCATGGTGCAGTCGCCGATCGAGCGGGAACGGGTCGAGCACCACCTGACCAACCAGCACGTGGACGGCGTACTCCTGCTGTCGCTGCACGACGCCGACCCGCTGCCCACGCTGCTGGAGGAGCGCGGCCTGCCGACGGTGCTCGGCGGCCGTCCGGCGCGGATGCTGCACCCGAACGCGCAGCCGGCGTGGTTCGTCGACATGGACAACGTCGGCGGCGCGCGGCAGGCGGTGGAGCACCTGTTCCGCCAGGGCCGCCGGCGGGTCGCGACCATCGCGGGCCCGCAGGACATGGGCGCCGGCCTGGCCCGGCTCTCCGGCTACCAGGAGGCCGTGCGCGCGGCCGGCGGCCGGGTCGACCCGGGCCTGATCGCGTACGGGGACTTCAGTGAGGGCAGCGGCACCGCGGCCATGCGCCGGCTGCTCGACGTCTGCCCGGAGCTGGACGCCGTGTTCGTGGCCTCCGACCTGATGGCGTTCGGCGCGCTGCGCGCGTTGCGCGAGGCCGGCCGCCGGGTGCCCGAGGACGTGGCGGTGATCGGCTTCGACGACGCCCCGATCGCGCGTCAGGCCGAGCCGCCGCTGACCACCGTGTTCCAGCCGGTGGAGGAGATGGGCCGGCAGATGGCCCGGCTGCTGGTGTCCCGCATCCGGGGCGAGGAGGTCCCCTCCCCGCACGTGCTGCTGGACACCGAGCTGATCCACCGGGCCTCCGGCTGACCCACCCCCGGCGACGGGGGAGCGGTCAGGACCAGCGGCGCAGTTCGCGGCGGGCCAGCGACGCGCGGTGGACCTCGTCCGGGCCGTCGGCCAGGCGCAACGTGCGGGCCTGCGCCCACAGCTCGGCCAGCGGGGTGTCCTGGCTGACCCCGGCCCCGCCGTACGCCTGGATGGCCTTGTCGATCACCCACTCGGCCATCAGCGGCGTGGCGATCTTGATGGCCTGGATCTCGCTGTGCGCGCCCTTGTTGCCGACGGTGTCCATCAGCCACGCGGTCTTGAGCACCAGCAGGCGGGCCTGCTCGATCCGGACCCGCGACTCGGCGATCCACTCGCGGACCACGCCCTGCTCGGCGAGCGGGCGGCCGAACGCGATCCGGTCGAGCACGCGCCGGCAGAGCAGCTCCAGGGCCCGCTCGGCCATGCCGATCAGGCGCATGCAGTGGTGGATCCGGCCGGGGCCGAGCCGGGCCTGGGCGATGGCGAACCCGGTGCCCTCCTCGCCGACCAGGTTGTCCACCGGCACCCGGACGTCGGTGAAGTCGATCTCGGCGTGCCCGCCGTGCGGGGCATCGCTGTAGCCGAAGACCCGCATCCCGCGCCGAACGGTCACGCCGGGGGTGTCACGGGGGACCAGGATCATGCTCTGCTGGCGGTGCCGGTCGGCGTCCGGGTCGGTCTTGCCCATCACGATGAAGATCTCGCAGCGCGGGTCCATCGCCCCGGACGACCACCACTTGCGGCCGTTGATCACGTAGTGGTCGCCGTCGCGGGTGATCCGGGTGGCGATGTTCGTCGCGTCGGAGGACGCCACCTCCGGCTCGGTCATGCAGAACGCGGACCGGATCTCACCGGCGAGCAGCGGCATGAGCCACTGCTTGCGCTGCTCCTCGGAGCCGAACTCGGCGAGCAGTTCCATGTTGCCGGTGTCCGGCGCGGCGCAGTTGAGCGCCTCCGGGGCCAGGTGCGGGCTGCGGCCGGTCAGCTCGGCCAGCGGCGCGTACTGGAGGTTGGTCAGCCCGGCGCCGTAGCGGGCGTCGGGCAGGAACAGGTTCCACAGCCCGCGCGCCCGCGCCTCGGCTTTGAGTTCCTCCATCACCGGCGGGCGGGCCCACGGGTCGCCGGCCGCGGCCACCTGCTCGTGGTGCACCGGCTCGGCCGGGTACACGCACTCGGTGAGGAACGCCTCCAGCCGCTGCCGCAGCTCGACCGTCCGGTCGTCGTACGCGAACTCCATCTAGCTCTCCCTCACCTCGTGCAGTCCGTGTGCCACGAGCGGCGCCACCATGTCGCCGATCCGGTCGAAGCCCTCGCCCAGCGTCTGCCCGAGCGTGTGCCGGTAGTGGATGCCCTCGCAGATCACCGCGAGCTTGAAACAGCCGAGTGCCACGTGCCAGTGCAGCGGGCCGACGTCGACGTCGCTGCGCCCGGCGTACCGCTCGATCAGCTCGGCGCCGGTGGGGAAGCCGGCGCGCGGCCCGATGCCGTCGGCCACCGGGTTGCCCTCGCCGTGGTCGCTGTCGCCGAGCACGTCCCAGTACGTCAGCAGCAGCCCGAGGTCGGCCAGCGGGTCGCCGAGCGTGGCCATCTCCCAGTCGAGCACCGCCCGCACCGCCACCGGGTCGACGGTGGCGAGCAGGTTGTCCAGCCGGTAGTCGCCGTGCACGATCCGGTCCGCGTTCGCGCCCTCGGGCACGCTGGCGGCCAGCGCGTCGCGAAGCTCGTCGATGCCGGGGAGCGGCCGGCTGCGGGACCGGTCGAGCTGGCCGGCCCAGCGGCGCACCTGCCGGGCCAGGTAGCCCTCCGGGCGGCCGAAGTCGGCCAGCCCCACCTCGGCCGGCTCGACCCGGTGCAGCGTGGCGAGCGTGTCCATCATCGCCATGGCGAGGTCGCGCCGCTGGGCGGCGGTGAGCGCGTCGGTCTGCTCGCGCCGCCGGTAGACCTCGCCGTCGACCTTCGCCATCAGGTAGAACGGCGCGCCGATGACGCTCTCGTCGGCGCACAGCAGCAGCGCCTCCGGCACCGGTACGCCGGTCGGCGCGAGCGCCGAGATCACCCGGTGCTCCCGGGCCATGTCGTGCGCGGTGGCCAGCACGTGCCCGAGGGGCGGCCGGCGCAGCACCACCTCGCGGTCGCCGGCGCGCAGCAGGTAGGTGAGGTTGGACTTGCCGCCGGCGATCAGCCGCGCCGACAGCGGCCCGCTCAGGTCCGGCCGGTGGACGGCCAGGTGGGCGGCGAGCCGGTCGAGGTCGAGCCCGCGCGGGGCCGGACCGGTCGAGGGCGCGGCGACATCGGCGGCCGGATCGGTCATCCGATTAGTTGATGGCAGCTCAGCTTTGTTGTCAAGGTCGGGTTTTCCCGGCGGGACATGCCCTTGCAACAGGGGCGAAATGGTCAACCGGCAGGCTGGGCCCCAGCCTGCCGGCCGCTCGGCCGGCCCGCCGAGCGGAGGGGATCAGACATGCTGCTGAGAGTTCGGGTGACCCTGCCGGACCGTCCGGGCACGCTCGGCCAGGTGGCCCGGACACTCGGCGTCTCCGGCGCGGACATCGTGCAGGTGGTGGTGCTGGAACGGCTCGGCGGCCGGGCGGTGGACGATTTCACGGTGGTCTGGCCGGGTGCGGCGCGGGTGGAGCGGATGCTCGCCGGGCTCGCAGCGATCCCCGGCGTCCGGGTGGACGGCGTGTGGCGGGCGATCGGCGCGCCCACCACCACCGGGCAGGACGCCGAACTGCTCGCCCAGGTGGCGGCGAACCCGGTCGACGGGGTGGCCACGCTCGTCGACGCGGTGCCGGGGCTGCTCGCCGCGGACTGGGCGGTGGTCGCCGTCGTACCCCTGGACTGGGCCTCGCGCAGCGGCGAGGCCGGCGTCGCCGCGATCGGGCACGCGAGCTGGCGGGCGCCGGTGCCGCCGCGGCTGCCGGAGGTGACCCCGCTGCGGGCGCGCGCCATGACGAGCCCGGACGGGCACCACTACGCGGTGGCGCCGTTCGGCCGGGCCGGGCTGGTGCTCGTGGTCGCCCGCGACCACAGCGAACCGCTCGCCGCCGCCGGGTTCCACTCCACCGAGGTGGACCGGCTCGCCCAGCTCGTCCGCGCCGGCGCGGTGATCCTCGGCGACCGGCTGGACCTGGTCGGCACGCCGCCCGTGACCACCGTCACCTGACCGGACGGCCTGCGTCACCCGGGGGCAACGGGCCCGCAACAGGCGCACGGCATGGTCGGTGCCGAGGAAGGGAGACAACCATGGCGCTCTGGCGGATCCGAGCCACGGTGGACGACCGGCCGGGTTACCTGTCGGTGCTCACGGCGAGCCTCGCGTTGCGCGGGGTCAACATCCTCAGCGTGCAGGTGCACACCACCGAGGCCGGCGCGGTCGACGACTTCCTGGTCGACGCGCCCGAGCAGGTGACCGAGGCGGAGCTGCGGGCCGCCGTGGAGCGGGGCCGGGGCCGGGACTGCTGGATCGCGCGTAGCGGGGCGCGCGGGCTGGCCGACGAGCCGACCCGGCTGCTCGGGCTTGCCGGGCGGCTGGTGCGAGACCCGGAGGCGACCGGCGAGGTGCTGCGCACGCTGCTCGGCGCCGACTCGGTGACCTGGCGTCCGACGCCTGCCACCGCGCCGGGCGGGGTGGGCGGCACCACGATGGTGCTCGCCGACCCGGCCGGCGGCGCCCACGAACTGCACCGCCGGGAGCCCAGCTTCACCCCGGCCGAGTACGCCCGCGCGCAGGCCCTGGTCGAGCTGGCGGCGACGCTGGCCCGGCGGGACGCCGACCGGATCACGCTGGTGCTGCCGGACGGCGGCGAGGTGTCGGTGCGGGCCGCGACCGCCGAGGACGTCCCCGGCGTACGCGACCTGCACGCCGCCTGCTCGGCCCGCAGCCGGCAGCGGCGCTACCTGAGCGGGGCGGCGGACCCGTCGCCGGCCCGGCTGCGCCGGCTGCTGGAACCGGCGCGGGGCGTGACACTGCTCGCCACGGCGGGCTCCGGCGGGGCGGCGGAGCCGGTCGTGGCGATGGCGAACCTGCTCGGCGAGGGCGACGAGGCCGAGGCGGCGCTGCTGGTCCGCGACGACTGGCAGCGCCGGGGCCTCGGCTCGGCGCTGCTGCGCCGCCTGGTGGGCCACGCCGACCGGGCCGGATACGCCGCCGTGCTGCTGCACGTGCAGTCCGAGAACACGCCGATGCTGCGGACGCTGCGCCGGCTGGACCGGCCGGTGGCGATGGAACGCGACGGCGGCGTGCTGACCGCGACGCTGCCGCTGGCCGCACGGCCGCCGGCCGAGCCGGCCGCGCGGGCCGGGGTGACGGTGCCGGCACAGCGGTCGAGTTGAACTGACGGCCGCCGGCCGGACCCCGGAGGTGCGCCGCAACGGCGCGGCACACCCGAGGGGTACGGCCCGACGGCCGGAACCGGCGCGGTCACGCGCCACCCGGGCCGACCTCCGATACGGGGGACGGTGACACGGCGGGGCTCCCGATGCGGGGGCCCCGCCCGTCTGTGTGCGATCAGGTGGCCGGGTAGCTGTTGTAGTCGGGGAAGTTGCCGTAGAGCCGGCCGTCACCACCGACTGTGACCGCCTGCACGAGCAGGTCACCGCCGACGAACGCGCCCTTCCAGGAGGCGCCCCGGCCGCCGAACGGCTCGTCCCGGTCGCCCCGGGACCGCGGCTTGTTGATGCCCACCTTGAACGCCTGGAGGTCCACCGCCAGCTTGCCGGCGAGCTCCTCGTCGTCGCAGGCGAGCGACGCGACGAGCGCGCCGTTGGAGGCGTTCATCTGGGCCAGCAGCTCGTCGGTGGTGTCCACCACGACGATGGTGTCGACCGGGCCGAACGGCTCGGCGTGCATGAGGCGGGACCGGCCGGGCGGGGCCAGCAGCACGGCCGGTGCGACGTACGCGGACGTGTCCTGCCCGTCCAGGAACGGTGCGCCGTCGAGCTTGCCGCGGTGCAGCGGCACGGCGCCGCCGCGTACCGCCTCGTCGACCTTGCGCCGCAGCTCGTCGGCCTTCGCCCCGCTGATCAGCGGCCCGAAGTCCAGCTCGGGCAGCGGGTCGCCGGCCGACCAGTCGTCGCCGACGGCGAGCGGGTGCCCGAACCGGATCGAGCGGACCACAGGCAGGTACATGTCGAGGAACTCGTCGACCAGGTCGCGCTGGACCACGAACCGGGGGTACGCGGTGCAGCGCTGCTTGCCGTACTCGAAGCCCTTGCGCAGGTGGGCGGCGAGCGAGTCCCACTGGGAGAAGTCCCAGATGCCCCAGGCGTTGAGGCCCTCCTGCTCGATGAAGTGCCGCTTGTCGCAGTCGAGCAGCGCGGCGGCGACCTTGCCGCCGTTGGAGCGCCCGCCGACGAACGCCACCGCGCCGATCTCCGGTGCGCGGACGAGCACCTCGGACAGTTCCTCGCCGCTGCCGGACAGCAGCGTGGCGGGCAGCCCGGCGCGGCGCATCAGCGCGTGCGCGACGGTGAGGCAGACCGCGCCGCCCTGCGACGGGGTCTTGGCGATCACCGCGTTGCCGGCGAGCAGCTGTACCAGCTCGGCGTGCACGAGCACGCTCATCGGGTAGTTCCAGGAGGCGATGTTGCTGACCGGGCCGGGCAGCGGCTCCCGCCCGTCGGCGAGCATCCGCTCGATCTCCTGCGCGTACCAGCGCACGCCGTCCAGCGCGCGGTCCACGTCGGCGCAGGCCAGGCGCCACGGCTTGCCGATCTCCCAGACCAGCAGGAGGGCGAGCAGGTCGCGGTGTGCGGTGAGCGCGTCGAGGGCGTCGGTGACCCGGGCGACGCGCTCGGCCAGCGGGGTCTGTGCCCACTCCCGGTGCGCGTCGGCGGCGTGGGCGACGGCGGCGCGGGCCGTCTCGGCGTCGAGCCGGGCGAGGTTCACCAGCACCGTGTTGTCCACCGGGGTCCGTACGGCGGTGGGCGTGCCGAGCGCGCGCCAGTCGCCCTGGACGAGGTTGTGCAGCGTCGTGGTGCCGTCGGGGCCGGTGCCGAACGCCTCGGGCGTGGCGGCCACCGCCCGGGCGAGGGTGTCGGACCAGGAGGTGCCCTCGGCGAGTCGTAGAGCCATCGCGATCTCCTCAGTGTCGTCCGGGGAGCGGCGGCGTCGATGGCACCGCAGGTGAGGCGTACTGTCCCGCGGGCCGGAGCGGCCGGGCAACCGTACGCTCGTATGCCAGGACGGCCGCGCCGCCGACGACGCCCCGGCGGCTGCATTCACCACCGTGACGATGCCGCTGAGCTGGGACCGAACACGCTCTATATCGACAAATATCGATGGTGTGATCCAGCTCCCGATGGTTACCCGTGAGTACGCCCGGGCGGCCCGGATCAGCACGCTCTTCCCCTGTGATGAACGGCGCATTACATTGTCGATTGTCCATGGGAGCGCTCCCGAACCTCTCGAGGACACCCCACCACCACCACCACGCGGCAGCCGGAGCCCTGCGATACCGTCCCCGCTCCGGCTGCCGCCCGGCGCCAGCCACAGGAGCTCGCCATGCCCCGTCCGATTCCGCCGCCGGGAGGCCGGTCCCGGCTCCGCCGGCTGTTCGCCGCCGGCGCCGCGCTGGCCGTCGGCCTGGCCACGGCCGTCGCCGCCCCGCCACCCGCGTCCGCCTCCGCCGCACAGGCCGCGCCCGCGTTCAACTACGCCGAGGCGTTGCAGAAGTCGCTGTTCTTCTACGAGGCGCAGCAGTCGGGCCGCAAGCCCTCCTGGAACCGGGTCTCCTGGCGCGGCGACTCGGCGCTCACCGACGGCGCCGACGTCGGCGTCGACCTCACCGGCGGCTGGTACGACGCCGGCGACCACGTGAAGTTCGGCTTCCCGATGGCGTTCAGCGCCACCATGCTGGCGTGGGGCGCGGTCGAGTACCGCGACGGGTACGTCGCCTCCGGCCAGCTCACCCACCTGCTGAACAACCTGCGCTTCGTCAACGACTACTTCGTCAAGGCGCACCCCGCCGCGAACGTCCTCTACGGACAGGTCGGCAAGGGCGACGACGACCACAAGTGGTGGGGTCCGGCCGAGGTGATGCCGATGGCGCGGCCCGCGTACAAGATCGACGCGAGCTGTGGCGGCGCGGACCTGGCGGGGGAGACGGCGGCCGCGATGGCCGCCTCGTCCATGGTGTTCCGGTCCACCGACGCGGCCTACGCGGACAAGCTGCTCGGCCACGCCAAGCAGCTCTACACGTTCGCCGACACCGTGCGGAAGAACTACCACGAGTGCATCACCGACGCGACCAGCTTCTACAAGTCGTGGAGCGGCTACCAGGACGAACTGGTGTGGGGCGCGATCTGGCTGTACCGGGCCACCGGCGACGCCACCTACCTGGCCAAGGCCGAGAGCGAGTACGACAAGCTCGGCACCGAGCCGCAGTCCACCACCCGCTCCTACAAGTGGACCATCGCCTGGGACAACAAGCAGTTCGGCGCGTACGTGCTGCTGGCGAACCTCACCGGCAAGCAGAAGTACGTCGACGACGCCAACCGGTGGCTCGACTACTGGACGGTGGGCGTCAACGGGCAGCGGGTGCCGTACTCGCCCGGCGGGATGGCGGTGCTCGACTCGTGGGGCGCGCTGCGGTACGCCTCCAACACCGCGTTCGCCGCGCTCGTCTACAGCGACAGGACCACGGACACCACCCGTAAGGCGCGCTACCACGACTTCGCGGTCCGGCAGATCAACTACGCGCTCGGCGACAACCCGCGCAACTCCAGCTACCAGATCGGCTTCGGCACCAACTCGCCGCGCAACCCGCACCACCGCACCGCGCACGGCTCCTGGTGGGACAGCCAGACCGTGCCCACCGAGACCCGGCACGTGCTCTACGGCGCGCTGGTCGGCGGCCCGTCCTCGGCCAACGACGCGTACACCGACAGCCGGTCGGACTACGTGATGAACGAGGTCGCCACCGACTACAACGCCGGCTTCACCTCCGCGCTGGCCCGGCTCACGAACGAGTACGGCGGCAGCCCGCGCGCCGGTTTCCCGTCCGCCGAGACGCCCGACCTGGACGAGCTGACAGTGGAGACCACTGTGATGCAGGCCGAGCCGCGCGCCACCGGGCTCAAGGCGATCATCTACAACAAGTCGGCGTTCCCGGCCCGGGCGCTGACGACCGGAAAGTTCCGGTACTTCTTCCGGCCCGACGGCACCGGACCGGTCACCGTCACGCCCGGCTACACCCAGGGCTGCCCGTCGCCGTCGACGGCGAAGCAGTTCTCCGGCGACATCTGGTACGTCGAGGTCGACTGCACCGGGTACACCATCGCGCCGGCCGGGCAGTCGCAGCACCGGATGGAGGTCCAGTTCAAGATCGGGGTGCCGGAGGGCGGCACCTGGGATCCGGCGAACGACCCGTCCTACCAGGCCACCGCGGGGCCGAACCGGAAGGTGCCGCTCTACTCCGGCGGCGTCCGCGTCTGGGGCGAGGAGCCCGGCCCGGTCACCCCTGACACCACCGCGCCCACAGTGCCCGGCACGCCCGTCGCGTCCGCCGTCACGTCGAGCGGGCTCACGCTGACCTGGGCCGCGTCCACCGACACCGGCGGCAGCGGCCTGGCCGGGTACGAGATCACCCAGTCGCAGACCGGCAGCGACGCGCTGGTGCTGCGCACCGCCACCACAAACACGCTCGCGGTGACCGGGCTGCTGCCGGAGCGGACGTACCAGTTCACAGTGCGGGCGCTCGACGGCGCCGGCAACCGGTCCGCGTCGTCGGCTGCCGTCAGCGTCACCACGCCGGCCGGCCCGGCGCCGGACACCACACCGCCGACCGCGCCCGGCGCGCCCACCGCCTCCGCGGTCGGCCCGACCGGCCTGACGCTGACCTGGGGCCCGTCCACCGACGCGGTGGGCGTCACCGGGTACCGCGTCTACCGCGGCGGGAACGTCCTGGTCGGCTCCGCCACCGGCACCACGCTGGCGGTGACCGGGCTGACCGCCTCCACCACGTACACGTTCACAGTGGTGGCGGTGGACGCGGCCGGCAACGTCTCGCCCGCGTCGCCCGGCGTCACGGTGACCACCACGGCCCCACCCGCCGGCGGCTCCTGCGCGGTGACCTGGACGGCGAACACCTGGGACACCGGGTTCACCGCGAACATCACCGTCGCCAACACCGGCACCACGGCGATCAACGGCTGGACGCTGGCGTTCACGTTCGGCAACAGCGGCCAGAAGGTCGGGCAGGCCTGGTCGGCGAACGTGACGCAGACCGGCACGGCGGTGACCGCGTCGAACCTGTCCTACAACGGGACGCTGGCGCCGGGCGCGTCGACGAGCTTCGGCTTCAACGGCACCCACACCGGCGCCAACCCGAGGCCCACCGCGTTCACGCTGAACGGCTCCGCCTGCACCGTCTCCTGACCGCCGAGGCGGCGTGGCGTGGCCGGTACCGCACCCCCGGTGACCGGCCACGCCACGCCACGCCACGCGCGACCAAAAACGTTCCGAAACTTTTCCGAAACACCATTGTCCCCGCCGATGCGCGATGGAAGCATCGACGGAGATGGATACCCCAATCGAGACGTCCAGTCGTTCCGCCCCGACGGCCTGGGTGTTGGCCAGTAAGGAGGCCAAGATGGCAATGAGCCCATCCGTTCATCGCGGCAGGAGTCGGCGACGGCGATCACCGGCCGTCCGGGCGCTGCTCGCCGGCGCGGTCAGCGCCGTGACGGTGGCAGCCGTCGCGGTGATGATGCCGTCGGCGAACGCCGCCGCGTCCACGCTGGGCGCCGCCGCCGCGCAGTCGGGCCGGTACTTCGGCACCGCCATCGCGGCGAGCCGGCTCGGCGACTCGACGTACAGCACGATCGCCGGGCGCGAATTCAACATGATCACCGCCGAGAACGAGATGAAGCCGGACGCGACCCAGCCCCAGCGGGGCCAGTTCAACTTCAACTCCGGTGACCAGATCTACAACTGGGCGACCCAGCGCGGCTTGAAGGTCCGTGGCCACACCCTGGCGTGGCACGCGCAGCAGCCGGGCTGGATGCAGAGCCTGAGCGGCAGCAACCTGCGTCAGGCGATGATCGACCACATCAACGGCGTGATGGGCCACTACCGGGGCAAGCTCGCCGCGTGGGACGTGGTGAACGAGGCGTTCAACGAGGACGGCAGCCGCCGTCAGTCGAACCTTCAGGGCACCGGTAACGACTGGATCGAGGTGGCGTTCCGTACCGCTCGGGCGGCGGATCCGTCGGTGAAGCTCTGCTACAACGACTACAACATCGAGAACTGGTCGTACGGCAAGACGCAGGGCGTCTACAACATGATCCGGGACTTCAAGTCCCGTGGTGTGCCGATCGACTGCGTGGGGTTGCAGACGCACTTCACCGGTGGCAGCTCGCTGCCGGGCAACTTCCAGACCACGCTGTCGAGCTTCGCCGCCCTCGGCGTCGACGTGGCGCTGACCGAAGCGGACGTCACGAACGCCTCGACCAGCCAGTACGCCGGGCTGACCCAGGCATGCATGAACGTGCCGCGCTGCATCGGCATCACCGTGTGGGGCGTCCGCGACAGCGACTCGTGGCGCTCAGGCGAGAACCCGCTGCTGTTCGACGGCGGAGGCAACAAGAAGGCTGCGTACACCTCGGTCCTCAACGCCCTCAACGCGGCCGCCCCGACCTCCGGGCCGACCACGACCCCGACCACGGCACCGCCGCCCAGCGGTGGCGCCGGCCGGATCGTCGGAGCGCAGTCGGGCCGGTGCGTCGACGTACCGAACGCCACCCAGACCAACGGCACCCGGGTCCAGCTCTGGGACTGCAACGGTCAGTCGAACCAGCAGTGGACGTACACCTCGAACAAGCAGCTGATGGTCTACGGCACCAAGTGCCTCGACGCGAACGGGGCGGCCACCGGCAACGGCACCGGAATCATCATCTGGGACTGCAACGGCCAGTCGAACCAGCAGTGGAACATCAACTCCAACGGCACCATCAGCGGCGTGCAGTCGGGCCGCTGCCTGGACGTCTGGGGCACCGGCAACGGCCAGCAGATCCAGCTGTACGACTGCCACGGGCAGACCAACCAGCAGTGGCGGACCGACTTCGGTGGCGGGACCACGCCGCCCCCGAGCACGCCGCCCCCGACCACGACGCCGCCGCCGGGCGGCTGCGCGCTCCCGTCGACCTACCGGTGGTCGTCGACCGGCGCGCTGGCCAACCCGCAGAACGGCTGGGTCTCGCTCAAGGACTTCACGAACGTCGTCTACAACGGCAAGCACCTGGTCTACGGGTCGTACGTCAACAGCAGCGGCCAGTACGGCTCGATGAACTTCACCCCGTTCACGAACTGGTCCGACATGGCCTCGGCCGGCCAGAACGGAATGAGCCAGGGCACCGTGGCGCCCACCCTGCTGTACTTCGCCCCGAAGAACATCTGGGTGCTGGCGTACCAGTGGGGACCGACCTCGTTCAGCTACAAGACGTCGAGCGACCCGACGAACGCCAACGGCTGGTCCTCGGCGCAGACGCTCTCCACCGCCACCCTGCCCGACGCCCCGTACGGCGTGATCGACCAGACGCTCATCGGCGACGACCAGAACATGTACCTGTTCTTCGCCGGTGACAACGGCAAGATCTACCGGTCGAGCATGCCGCTGGGGAACTTCCCGGGCAGCTTCGGCTCGAACTACACGACGATCATGACCGACTCGACGAACAACCTGTTCGAGGGCGTCGAGGTCTACAAGGTGGCGGGCCAGAACCAGTACCTCATGATCGTCGAGGCGATCGGGAGCCAGGGACGCTACTTCCGGTCGTTCACGTCCAACAGCCTGAGCGGCTCGTGGACCCCGCAGGCCGCCAGCGAGAGCAACCCCTTCGCCGGCAAGGCCAACAGCGGCGCGACGTGGACGAACGACATCAGCCACGGTGACCTGGTCCGCACCAACCCCGACCAGACCAAGACCGTCGACGCCTGCAACCTCCAGTTCCTGTACCAGGGCAAGAATCCCAGTGCGGGAGGCGACTACAACCTGCTGCCGTGGCGGCCGGGTGTGCTGACCCTCCAGCGCTAGGCGCCACACCGTACGAGGAAGGCGTGCCCGGCACCCGTGCGGTGCCGGGCACGCCCTTTCCGGTGGGCCGGCCCGGCCGGCGGGCGGACGGCGCCGACCCGGGGCAAGCTGAGTCGGTGGAGCGCATGCTGCTGACCGTCGGGCACGGGGCCGCCCACCGGGATCAGCTCGGGGACCTGCTGGCCGGCGCGGCTGTCGCCCTGGTCGTGGACGTGCGCCGCTACCCGGCCAGCCGGACCAACCCGGACGTCCGCCGCGAGGCCCTGGAGCACTGGCTGCCCGAACGGGACATCGGCTACCGCTGGAAACCGCGCCTCGGCGGCCGCCGGCACGTCCGCGCCGGCGAGCCGGAACCGGACACCTGGTGGACGGTCGCGGCCTTCCGGGCGTACGCCGCGTACACCCGCACGCCCGACTTCGACGCGGCACTCGACGAGGTGCTGGCCGACGCCGCCCGGGAGACCACAGCCGTGATGTGCAGCGAGAGCGTCTGGTGGCGCTGCCACCGGCGGCTGATCGCCGACGTCGCCGTGCTCGGCCGCGGAGTGCCGGTGTCGCACCTCATGCCGGACGGCCGGCTCAGCCCGCACCGGCCCGCCGAGGGCGCCCGCCGGCTGCCCGACGGGCACCTGCTCTGGGCCGGCTGACTCAGCCGGCCAGGTCCTCGGCGAGCAGGTCCATCAGCAGCGCGTCGTGCCAGCGCCCGTCCGCGCCGCGCTCGTAGCGGCGCATGATGCCCACCGGACGGAACCCCACCTTCGCGTACGCCCGGATCGCCGCCGTGTTCGCCGCCGCCGGGTCGATGGTGAACCGGTGGTGGCCGTACTCGTCGATCAGGTGCCGGACCAGCGTGCGGATCGCGTCGCCGCCCAGCCCCGAGCCGCGTACCGCCGGGTCGAGGAAGACGTCCAGGCTGGCGTGGCGGTAGTCCGGGTCGGTCTCGGCGTACCACTGGATCGCGCCGACCAGCTTGCCGTCGTGTTCGACGGCGTAGATCGTCACCGAGTCGTCGGCCAGGTCCGCCCGGACCGACGCGGCCAGGTCGTCACCGCCGCGCCACCAGCGGCGCACCTCGGGGGTGGCCCGGATCGCGGCCAGGGCGGGCACGTCGGCGTCGGTCACCGGCCGCAGCGTCACCGCCCGCCCGCGCAGCACGCCTCAGCCCCGCCGCTCGCCGTGCTCGACGCAGACCGCCGACCAGCCGGACGGCACGACCTGCACCTTCATCCGCCGCCGGCAGGACGCGCACCAGCGCGGCGGCTCCCACGCGCGGGCCGCCTCGCACGCCGGGTGCGGCCCGGCCGCCACCGACTCGCCGCACCTGTCGCACCAGAGCGCGGCAGGAGCCGCCGTGGCGGGGGAGGATTCGGTCACCGCTGCCTCACAGGGTCGCCGAGAGCGCCTTCACCGGCATCTTCAGGTCTTCCAGCAGCTTCAGGTCGGCCGTGGCGGGCCGCCCCAGCGTGGTCAGGTAGTTGCCGACGATCACCGCGTTGATGCCGCCCAGCAGACCGTCGCGGGTGCCGAGGTCACCGAGGGTCAGCTCGCGGCCGCCCGCGTACCGCAGGATGGTGCGCGGCATGGCCAGCCGGAACGCGGCGATGGCGCGCAGCGCGTCCTTGCCTTCCACCACCGGGCGGTCACCCAGCGGCGTGCCGGGGCGCGGGTTGAGGAAGTTCAGCGGCACCTCGTGCGGGTCCAGCTCGGCGAGCTGCGCGGCGAACTCGGCCCGCTGCTCGACCGTCTCGCCGAGGCCGAGGATGCCGCCGCAGCAGACCTCCATGCCGGACTCGCGGACCATCCGCAGCGTCTCCCAGCGCTCCTCCCACGAGTGCGTGGTGACCACGTTCGGGAAGTAGGAGCGGCAGGTCTCCAGGTTGTGGTTGTAGCGGTGCACGCCCATCTCGACCAGCTCGTCGACCTGCTCCTTGGTGAGCATGCCGAGCGAGGCGGCGACCTGGATGTCGACAGCGGCGCGGATGGCGGCGACGCCCTCGCGCATCTGCTTCATTAGCCGGGCGTCCGGGCCGCGCACGGCGGCCACGATGCAGAACTCGGTCGCCCCGGTCGCGGCGGTCTGCTTCGCGGCCTCGACCAGCGCCGGGATGTCCAGCCAGACCGAGCGCACCGGCGAGGTGAACAGACCGGACTGCGAGCAGAAGTGGCAGTCCTCCGGGCAGCCGCCGGTCTTCAGCGAGACGATGCCCTCGACCTCGACCTCCGGACCGCACCAGCGCATCCGGACCTCGTGGGCGAGCTGGAGCGCGGCGGGCAGGTGCTCGTCGGGAAGGTTCAGCACCGCGAGGACACCGGCCTCGTCGAGGCCGACGCCGTTGCCCAGCACCCGCTCCCGGGCCTGGTCGAGGATCTCTGGCATGGCTCGTAACCTAACAGGCCACCGTGAGCGCGGGAAACCACCGCCGCCGGCCCTCCGGCGAGCCGGGACCGCGCCACGCCGGGGCCGCCGGGGCGGGTGGTAACTTCGCCCCGCGGAAGCGCCCGGCGGGGGGCGTGAAGTCGGCGGGAGGGGACGGCACGGTGGCGGACTGGCTGGCGGCCCTGGACCGCCGCGCCGAGCTGCGGGCCCGGGCGGGGCTGACCCGCACGCTGCGCCCCCGCGCCGCCGACGACGCCGTGGTCGACCTGGCCGGAAACGACTACCTCGGCCTGGCCACCCACCCGGAGGTCACCGCCGCCGCAGCAGAGGCCCTGTCCGCGTACGGGCTGGGCGCCACCGGGTCGCGTCTGGTGCGCGGGTCCACCGACGCGCACCACGCGCTGGAGGACGACCTGGCCGGCTGGCTCGGCGTCGACCGGGCGCTGGTGTTCTCCTCCGGATACCTGGCCAACCTCGCCGCCGTCCGGGGACTGACCCAGCCGCGGACGCTGCTCGTCTCCGACGCCCACAACCACGCCTCGCTGATCGACGGCTGCCGGATCTCCGGCGCCGAGACGCTCGTGACGCCGCACGCCGACGTCGCAGCGGTGGCCGCGGCGCTCGCCGCCGCGCCGGGCCGCCCGGCCGTGGTGGTGACCGAGTCGGTCTTCTCCGTCGACGGCGACCTGGCCCCGCTCGCGGAGCTGCACGCGGTGGCCCGCCGCCACGGCGCGCTGCTGCTCGTCGACGACGCGCACGCGCTCGGCGTCACCGGCCCGGCCGGAGCCGGCGGGGTCGCCGCCGCCGGGCTCGCCGGCGCGCCCGACGTGGTGGTCACCGCGACGCTGTCCAAGGCGCTCGGCGGGGCCGGCGGCGTGGTCGCCGGGCCGGCCGAGTTCGTCCGCCACCTGGTGGAGACCGGCCGCACGTTCATCTTCGACACCGCGCCGCCGCCCGCGGTGGTGGCCGGGGTCCGCGCCGCGGTGCGCCTGGCCCGCGACGGCGACGCGCTGCGCGCCGAGCTGGCCGACCGGGTCGCCGCGGCGGTGCGCCGGCTCGGCGCGGCCGGGCTGTCCGTGTCCGCCCCGGACGGCGCCGTGATCTCGGTGACCGCGCCCGGCCCGCAGGAGGCGACCGCCTGGGCCGCCGCCTGCCGGGAACACGGCGTGGCGGTCGGCTGCTTCCGTCCCCCGTCCACGCCGGACAGCCGCTCCCGGCTGCGGCTCACCGTCAGCGCCGGGGTGGACCGGGCCGGCTTCGACCGGGCCCTGGACGTGATCGTGGAGTGTGCGCCATGAGCCTCGGCGACGCCTGGACCGGGCCGGTGCTGGTGACCGGCACCGACACCGAGGTCGGCAAGACAGTGGTGACCGCCGCCGTCGCCGCCGCCGCGCAGGCGGCCGGCCTGCGGGTCGCCGTGGTCAAGCCCGGCCAGACCGGTACGGCGACAGGCGAGCCCGGCGACGTCGACTCGGTGACCCGGCTGGCCGCCCCGCTGACCGGCCGGACGCTGGCGAGCTACCCCGATCCGCTGGCCCCGCTGGCCGCGGCCCGGGTGGCGGAGCTGCCGCCGCTGGAGCTGTACAACGCGGTCGACGCGATCCGCGAGGAGGCGGACAAGCACGATCTGGTGCTCGTCGAGGGCGCGGGCGGGCTGCTCGTACCGATGGGGTTGCGCCCGTCCGGCGAGCCGTGGACGGTGGCCGACCTGGCGGTGTCGCTCGGCGCGCCCGCGGTGGTGGTGGCGCGGGCCGGGCTCGGCACGCTCAACCACACCGCGCTGACGCTGGAGGCGCTGGAGCGGCGGGCCGTCCCGGCCGGCGTGGTGATCGGGGCCTGGCCGACCGAACCGGAACTGGTGCACTGGCTCAACCTGTCCGAGCTGCTGCCGAACCTGCTCGGCGCGGTACCGGCCGGCGCGGGCGGGATGGACCCGGGCGTGTTCCGCCGGTCCGCGCCCGGCTGGCTCACCCCCGCCCTGTACGGCGTGCTCGACGACTGGCGGGCCTGGGCCGAGGAGTAAGGAAGGGCCCCTTCTTAACGCCTCCGGTAGAGGAAGGGCCCCCTGTTAACACCCGCAGGGCTCAGGCGCGGCGGACCACGAACGCGTCCGGCATCCGGAAGGTGAGGTTGTCCGGGCACCACGGTGGACGGACGACCGTCACGTCGTCGAGCAGCGCGGTGGCCTCGGCGACCACCACCGCGGCCTCCATCCGGGCCAGCTGCGCGCCGGCGCAGCGGTGCGGCCCGGCGCCGAACGCCAGGTGCCGCCGCGAGCCGGGCTGCCCGGGGCGGAACTCGCCCGGTGCGTCCACCACGGCCGGGTCGCGGCCGGCGCGGGCCAGCCACGCCACCACGCTGGTGCCCGCCGGTACGGGCACCTCGCCGAGCGTGGTGTCGACTGCCGCCACCCGCCGCCAGGTGACGATCGGCGGCTCCAGCCGCAGCCCCTCCTCGACCACGTCGTCCACGCCGATCTCACCGGCGCGCAGCCCGGCCCGTACCGCGGGTTCGCCGGACAGCCGGTGCAGCAGCAGGGTGAGGAACTGCGAGGTGGTCTCCTGGCCGGCGACCAGCAGGAAGAACAGCGCCCCGACGACCACGTCGGGGGAGTGCCCCGCCTCGCGCAGCCGCGCGGCGAGCCCGCCCCCGGTGGCGGCGAACTCCCGCAGCACGGTGTGGAACCGGCCCACCTCGGCGACGAGCGCGAGCTGCCGGGCGGAGTCCAGCGGCGCCCAGAACAGCTCCAGCGCGGCCCGGGCGAAGTCCTTGACCGCGCCGACCGGGGCGTCCGGCAGCTCGACCAGCCGGGCCAGCACCAGCAGCGGCAGGTCGGCGGCGAGACCCGCGTACAGGTCGACCGGGCGGCCCGCGTCCAGCGCCGCCGCCAGGCCCGCCACCCGCTCCCGGACCAGCCCGGTCAGCCACCGGCGCTGGGCATCCACCCGGTGCGGGTGCAGCGCGTCGGCCACGATGCCGCGGATCTCCGGGTGGCTCGCGCCGCCGTTGTTCGCCAGCGTCGGCGGCAGCCGGAACCGGTGCCCGGCGAGCACCCGCAGCGCGGCCACCGGGATCGGGGTGACCGCGTCGAGCGCGTTGTCCGGCCGGAACGTCACCGGGTCGGTGAGCAGCCTGCGTACGAGCGCGTGCCGGGTCACCACCAGGTGCGGCACGCCGACGTGGTCGACAACGGTGGCCGCGTCGGGCCACGGCCCGTCGACGGACTCCCCCCAGCCCCGGAACAGCACGCGGTAACGCTAGCGGCGGGCGCCGGGCGGGTTCGGGTCCAGCTCCCAGACGGTGGTGTGCTTCACCCGTACGCTCTCCAGCGCCTCCGACACCGGCACGTCGTACGCGGCCAGCTCGTGGAAGCGCTCGCGGGGCAGGAACGCCCGGCCCGGATCGCCCACCAGCACCCGGGCGCCGGAACGGGCGGCCCGGAGCAGGAAGCGCAGCATCCGGCGGGCCATCGCCTCGCTGTAGAAGACGTCCCCGGCCAGCACCACCTCGGCGTCGCCCGCGTCGGAGTCGAGGATGTCGCCGAGTTCGGCGTCGACGCGTACCCCGTTGGCCTCGGCGTTGAGCGCGACGGCGGCCACGGCCCGCTCGTCCACCTCGACCGCCCGGACGGCGGCGGCGCCGGCGCGGGCGGCGGCGACGGCGACCAGGCCGGAGCCGGAGGCCAGGTCGAGCACCCGGCGGCCGGCGACCACGTCGGGGTGGTCGGTGACGTAACGGGCCAGGCCCTGCCCGCCGGCCCAGGCGAACGCCCAGAACGGCGGCGGCTGGGAGCTGCGGAACTCGCCCTCGGTCAGCTCCCACAGGCCGATCGGCTCGTCGGCCTGGTGCAGCAGCACCTCGGGTACGAACGCCACGGGGGCGAGGCGGGCGTGCAGCCGGACGAACGCGGCGGACAGCTCGGACATCGGAGAATTGTGTCCCACCCGGGTTCCGGAACCGATCCCGGGCGTGTCGCGGCGAGGTCGTGACCGGTTCACCACGCTCGGTGAAATGACCCCCGTGTTGTGGCGTTGGATGCGAACACGCCCGTCTACCGGCGTGCCCGGCGCGCTCCTAGCGTTGCCTGTGGACACGACCGAGGGTGAGGAGGCGTGGTGAGCGGCTGGCGGCACGCGCTGCGGATCGGACTGGTACTGACCTTCGTGGCCGGGACCGGGTACGGCGGAGCCCTGCCGGCGCGGGCGGCGGCGGCCTTCTCCACGGAGTTGAGCGGCCTGCCGGACGAGTTCACCGCCGGGAACCGGGTGGAGACGTTGTCCGCCGTGGTGTCCCGCTCCGACGGGGGCGGCTGTGTCAAGGTGCGCTGGTCGATGCTGGTGCGGGTGCAGGGCCTTCGGCTGGACCAGCTCAAGGTGGACCGGGTGGAGGACAGCGGATCGTTCCCGCTGGAGATCCGCACCGAGGGAGACACCGCCCGGCTCACCGACCGGCAGCTGGACCCGGGTGTGCTCTGTCCCGGCCGTACCGTGACCGCCCGCTACCGGGTGGCGTTCGCCGAGGACGTGGGGCGTGGCCGGGTGAGTTTCGCCGCCGAGGCGTACGACCCGCAGTTGCGGCTGCTGGCCCGGCGGACCGCCTCCCGTGAGGTGGTGGGGGAGGAGGCGGCCGAGCCGACGCCCTCGCCGACCAGCGCGGAGCCCACACCGAGCGACGAGCCTTCTTCCGAGGCGCCCGACGAGGAGCCGACTGACGAGCCGACCGACGCCGCGGTGGTGGAACCGCCGGCGCCCGGTGGCGTGGCCGGGCGGCCGGTGGCGGACAGCGGCGGATTCGGCCTGGTGCAGGCCGCGTTCCTGCTCGGCGGGTTGCTGCTGTTCCTCGGCGCCGGGCTGCTGCTGCGGATGCGCCGCCTGCTGCGCCCGTCCGCGCAGGCCGAACCGGAGACGCTCCCGCCCCCCTTCGAACGCCCCCGCCCCCGCTGGCACTGACCCGCCGGCGGGTGGGGTCAGTCGAGATGGCTGGGCTCCAGGCCCAGCTCCCGGGCGGCCACCAGGCGGATCCACTCGGCGATCTGCCGGCGGGTGATCACCCGCTCGTGCACCGCGAGCTGGACCGCCAGCCCGTCCATCACCGCGCTGATCCGCCAGGCCGCGCCGGCCGGGTCGGGGCAGTCGAACGTGCCTTCGGCGACCCCGTCGCTGATCACCGCGGCCAGGTCCTGCCGCCACCGCAGATCGAGGCGGCGGGAGAGCTTCTCCAGCTCCGGCGTACGCAGCGACTCCGCCCAGCCGTCGATCCACATGGACCAGGAGGTGGCCCGGCCGGTCGGCGCGTAGAGGCGCAGCATCCGGCGCAGTTTCGCCAGCGGCGGGGCGGAGGAGCGCAGCACCGCGTCGAGACGGGCCAGGTCCTGCTCGACCGCGTACGCGAAGGCCTGCGCGAGCAGCCGGTCCTTGGTCGCGAAGTGGTAGAAGACGAGCGCCTGGCTGACCCCGGCGGCCTCGGCCACGTCCGCGGTGCGGGTGTTGGCGAGCCCTCGTTCCGCGATCACCTCGCAGGCCGTACGCAGCAGCGCGTCCAGGCGGATCTCGGCGGCTCGTCTCGTCACGGCGTTACGGTAACCCATCCGTCTGACCACAGGGAGTTACCGAAGCGGCCGGTCGGCGGCGGGACAGTCGGATGCCGGACACTCGACTCGCCGAGCGGATTCCGCAGGTCGCGGCCCTGCCCACGGGCCTTCGACGGCAGCCACCCAGGCTCCTAGGAAGCCCGCGCCACGAGGCGCCGGCAACATCCGGACGCGCCGGAAGGGCCCCCGAGTTGGCAACCGTTCCCGGGCTCGGCTAAAGTTCTCATCCGTCACCGGATAACACCGGGGGCGTGCGGACGTAGCGCAGCTGGTAGCGCATCACCTTGCCAAGGTGAGGGTCGCGGGTTCGAATCCCGTCGTCCGCTCGGAGATGCCGCCACGCAGTTCGGGGGCAACCTCGGTGGAGTGGCCGAGAGGCGAGGCAACGGCCTGCAAAGCCGTGTACACGGGTTCAAATCCCGTCTCCACCTCGCAGTAGACGAGGGCGATTGGCGCAGTGGGAGCGCGCTTCCTTGACACGGAAGAGGTCACTGGTTCAAACCCAGTATCGCCCACCAGCGGAAAGGCCGTGCCGATCACTCGGCACGGCCTTTCTCGTTGTCATCGATCAGTCCAGTGCCGCGCCGCTGGCCATTGCCGCGGCCGGATCGCCCCGCCCAGACTGGCCCGGTGGACGATCAGCAGACCCGAGCCCGGCAGTTCCGTGCCCTGCACCTGCCCGGTGAGCCACTGATCCTGGTCAACGCCTGGGACGCGCTGAGCGCCCGGATCGTCGCCGCAGCCGGCGCCCGCGCGGTCGCGACCACGAGCGCCGGGGTCGCGTGGAGCCGCGGCGCCCCGGACGGCGACGCGCTCGCCCGGGACACCGCCGTCGACGTGATCCGCCGGGTGGCAGACGCGGTCCGCGTGCCGGTCACCGCCGACATCGAATCCGGGTACGGCGACAGTCCCGCCGAGGTCGCCGAGACGGTCACCGCGGTGCTCGCCGCCGGGGCCGTCGGTGTCAACGTGGAGGACTCCCGGCACGACGGCGGAGGCCCGCTGCGCCCGGTCGACGAGCAGGTCGCCCGGCTCGCCGCGATCCGGGCCGCCGCCGACCGCGCCGGCATCCCGCTGTACGTCAACGCGCGGGTGGACACCTGTCTGCGCCGGGCCGGTGGCGTACCCGAGACTGTCGCGCGCGCCGAGGCGTACCTGGCGGCCGGCGCGGACGGGATCTTCGTACCCGGAACCGTGGAACCGGAGACGGTGGCCGCGCTGGCGGCGGCGATCCCGGCGCCGCTGAACGTGCTGGCCGGGCCGGGCGCGCCGCCGGTCGCCGAACTGGCGCGGCTCGGCGTGGCCCGGGTGAGCATCGGACCGGCGGTGGCCGAGGCCGCGTACGCGGTGGCCCAGCGGGCGGCGGCGGAGGTGCTCGGCGCCGGGACGTACGACGCGCTCGCCGGCGGGCTCGACTTCGACGCGTTGAACGAGCTGATGCGGAGCTGACCCGGACGGCACTCCGCGCGCCGCCACCGACCGCGGGCGGCCCTGGCAGAGCGGGCCGGCCGGATCGAGTGATCCGGCCGGCCCGATCCGGGACCGATCAGCTCCGTCGGCCCCGGTCACTGTCACATCGGCGGGGCGACGTCCCGGCGCTCCTCGACCCGGCGGTACTCCACCGGCTGCTCGGCGGTGGTCGTGACCACCTGGCGACGGCGGCCCCAGACCAGCGTGGTCATGATGAGGCCGAGGACGCCGGCCGCCATCAGGATCCAGCCGACGACGTCGAGGTCGACCCCGCCGACGCTGGCGTTGAGCGCGAACGTGAGGATCGCGCCGACCGCGATCAGGAAAATGCTCGTACCGATACCCACGACAGCCTCCTTCGGGGGGATGGTTGTGCTGTCACCGGCCTCAGTACCCCGGCGGCGAGCAGCGCAACCACACGGCCGCCGGGCGCGGCGGGGGTCTGCCGCACGGCGATCTTGGCATCGGGTAGAGTTCACCCCGTCGCCGGCGCGAACCGGCGGCACGCGGACGTAGCGCAGCTGGTAGCGCATCACCTTGCCAAGGTGAGGGTCGCGGGTTCGAATCCCGTCGTCCGCTCGCGATTGCCCGGGCGATTGGCGCAGTGGGAGCGCGCTTCCTTGACACGGAAGAGGTCACTGGTTCAAACCCAGTATCGCCCACCGAGAGTCACCCTCCCCGCCCGCCGGTGCCGCCGGTCGATCGGCGGACGTATCCCCTCGGACGGTTCGTACCGGCCACATCGGTCATCCGGCTCCACCGTGCGGGTTATTCAGCCGTTGCCACCACGCGTGTCACTGTGATGCCCGATACGCAGGGAGGCGGTCACATGCACATGATCGAGCGGGGACGGTGGCGGCGGACGGCCGCCCGGTTAGGGGTGGCGACTGTCGTCGCGGCTGCCGGGGTGACGGTCTCGGCCGCGCCCGCGCAGGCCACCGCGACACGGACGGTGGCGTTCTTCAGCATGGACGAGCCGACATCGTCGACGGTGCTGACCGACTACAGCGGCAACGGCCGCCACGGCACGATCGGCGGCGAGGTGGTCACCGGCGCGCTCTACGCCGGGGCGACCGGCCACCGCTTCGCCACCCACCTGCCCACCGACAAGGAGTACGTCCCGGGCCACGTCGACCTGGTGCCGCACAGCACCGACTTCAACCCGGACGCCGGGGACTTCTCGGTGACCATCCGCTACCGGACCACGTACTCCTTCGGGAACATCCTCCAGAAGGGACAGGGCAACACGGCCGGCGGCTACTGGAAGTTCGAGGCCCCGAACGGTAAGCCGAAGTGCCTGTTCCGGGGCGCGGACGGCGCCTCCCGTACCGGCTACACGGACGTGCCGATCTCCGACGGCCAGTGGCACACGGTCACCTGCAACCGCACCTCCGCGTACGTGGAGATGTACGTCGACGGCGTGCGGACCAGCCGACTCAACGGGCCGACCGGCACCATCGCCAACACCTGGCCGCTGTCCGTGGGTGGCAAGAGCCAGTGCGACGGTACGAAGGTCACCTGCGACTACTTCGCCGGCGACATCGACTACGTGAAGATCCTGAAGGGATCGGGCGGCCCGGCCAACCAGGCGCCGGTGGCAGCGCTGACACCCACCTGCTCCGGGCTGGTGTGCACGTTCTCCGGCGCGGCATCCACCGACGCCGACGGCGCGATCCAGGACCACAGCTGGGCCTTCGGCGACGGTGACACCACGGGCACCGCCTCCGTACCGACGACGTCGCACACGTACGCGGCTGCCGGCACCTACCCGGTCACGCTCACCGTCACCGACGACCGGGGCACCACCGGCACCGCGACAGTCGACGTGACGGTGGCGCCCGTACCGGAGCGGATCTCGTTCGTCGGCCAGGCCACCGCGAACGCCAACTGGACCAGCCACACGGTCACCGTCCCGGCCGGTGTGCAGGCCGGTGACACGCTGCTGCTCGTGCTCAGCCAGAACACGCACACCGGCACCGGTGAGCCGACCGGGGCGACCGGCTGGGCCAGGCTCGACCGCCTCGACGGTGGCTTCGCCACCACCACCGCCTGGTGGAAGACCGCGAGCGCGGGTGACGCCGGCACTGCGGTCCGGGTGACACTGGACAGCCAGGCGAAGGGCAACCTGGTGCTGGCCGCGTACCGGGGGGTGGCACCGGGAGGGCCGGTCTTCGCCAGGGCCACCGACCCGGCGAGCACCGCCACCCGGATCACCCCCTACGCGCCGGTGACCGCCGCGCAGAGCTGGGCCGTGTCGTACTGGCTGCACGGCGACAGCACCTCCACCGCGCTCACCCCGCCGTCCGGCGTGGCGGTGCGCAGCAACACCTCGCAGACCGGCGGCGGCCGGGTGACCGGCCTGCTCGCCGACTCGGGGAGCAGCGTGCCGACCGGCAGCTACGGCGGACTCACCGCCACGGGCGCCGCGGCCAGCACGACCACCACCACGTGGACGTTCGTGCTGCCCCCGGCCTGACCCATCGGGTACGCGTGAAGGCCGGCACCCCGTTGGTTCGGGGTGCCGGCCTTCAGCTTGGTCGTACTTGTTGTCTCAGCTGTTCCAGTGCTGGGCGACGAGGTCGGCGGCCTGCTGCTCCCACTGGGCGTAGTGGTCCGGGTAGGCCGACACCTGGACGGTCTGGGCGGCCTTGGTCAGCGGCATGTCCTGCCAGCCGTCGACCTGCTTCAGACCCTTCAGGAACGCCGTCGTGGAGTACTCCGGGTCGGTGATCTGCTCCACCGTGCCCCAACCACTGGACGGGCGCTGCTGGAACAGGCCCTGCGAGTCATGATCGTTACGGTCACCGAGGTGGCCGAGGTTCTCCAGCTTCGACTCCTGCAACGCCGTCGCGATCGACACGACCGCGGCACGCTCGTCCATACCGGCCTTCTTCGTCGCCGCGATGATCGCCTTCACGTTCTTGGTCTGCTCGTCGTTCAGGTCGATACGCGACTGCTCACCCTGCACACCGTGCGGGATCAGCTTGTCACCCTGCACGCTCACACTGACCGGCTTCGCCACGTGCGTGGTCTCCGCCGCGTGAGCGGCCACCGGACCGGCGAACACGCCACCGGTGAAAGCCAGACCAGCAACACCCAGAATGCTCTTACGCAGAATCGTGTTCATGGGGGGCTCCATTCGGGGGTCGACACACCCCGCGGGGGAACGGGGGTGCGTGGGCACCGTCAGGCGCTCAAAAAGACTGGGGGGATCCGGCTGCTCGCGAGGGCAGGGGGGGTGCCTCGTCGCGGCGCCGGAAGCATGTTCAACGACCCGCCACCCGCCACCATTCCCGGAGGCTCAACACGCCACCGGAGAACAGGCGCGCGGGTTCACGTCGTCGGAACCGTGTTCAACGACCAGCCAGCCAGGATGATTCCCAGGCTTGCGGACACCACCCCGCTCGCGGGGCGAGCCTTGCTCGGTCGTTCACCGGATACAACGCCACCCACCCGCCAGCGATTCCACCCCCAGAGTGCCACCCACCACCCCCGAACCGGACACCCCCGCCCACACGGTCACAACACTCCCGTGCCCCGCACCCGCGATGCAGCCCTCTGCCCCGTCGATCATGAAGTTAGCGGCGACAAACCGGACACGGAATGCCGTCAACCTCATGATCGACGCGTCCGGGCCGGGCTGGCCGGGGGTCGGGAGCGAAGCGTCGGTGATCACCCGCGCGATCTTGCAGTTCGAGCCCTTCAGGTGCCCCATTCGCGCGGTTTGCGGGGTACGAAAGTGCAAGATCGCGGGCTGCTCGGGAGGGGGTCGTGCCCGGTGCTGTCCGGAGTTTCCCGCGCCCTCGCCCATCACCGTCGATCTTGGAGTTGTGGCGCCTCTAATGCCCGGTAAGCGCGGTTCGCGAGGTGCCACAACTCCAAGATCGGCGGGTCATGTCCCGGTGCGGATGAGGGCCGCAGGCCCGGGGAGGGACGGAGGTCGGGTTCTGCCGTTGGCAGATCTGCTGACTGTGAACTTGGTGCCTGCCGGGCGGTGCTGGGCGGCAGGCTGGGACCTATGCGACTCCTGATGCTTGGCGGTACGGGCTTTGTCGGCGGTGCGGTCGTGGCCGAGGCGGTACGCCGCGACTGGCAGGTGACCGTGTTCAACCGGGGTGTGCACGGGCGGGTGCCGGACGGCGTACACCGGTTGCGGGGCGACCGGACCGCGCCGGACGGGCTGGCCGCGCTGACCGGCGGCGAGTGGGACCTGGTGGTGGACACCTGGGACGGCGCGCCCCGCGCGGTACGGGACGCGGCGCTGGCGCTCGCCGACGCGGTGCCGCACTACGTCTACGTGTCCAGCGGATCGGTGTACGCGCCACCCGTCGCGCCCGGCAGCGGCGAGGAGGCGCCCACAGTGCCGGCCGACGCGGACGGAGACGACGGTGACTACCCGGCGAACAAGGCCGGCGGGGAACTCGCCGCGACGCGGGTGTTCGGCGACCGGGCGCTGCTGGCACGCGCCGGGCTGATCCTGGGGCCGGGGGAGGACATCGGGCGGCTGCCGTGGTGGCTGAACCGGGTCGCCCGGGGCGGGGACGTGCTGGCGCCGGGGCCGCGTGACCTGCCCATCCAGTACGTGGACGTCCGGGACCTGGCGACCTGGGTGCTGGACCGGGGCGTCGAGGGCGTCGGCGGGGCGTACAACGTGGTGGGTCGCACCGGGCACGCGACGATGGGTGACCTGCTCGACGCGGCGGTGGCGGTGACCGGGTCGGACGCGAGGCTGCGGTGGACGGCGCCGGAGCCGATCCTGGCGGCCGGGGTGGAGCCGTGGAACGACCTGCCGGTGTGGATTCCGCGCGGGCACGAGTACCGGTGGTTGCAGGAGCGGGACGTGGAACGCGCGTACGCGGCGGGGCTGGTCTGCCGGCCGGTGACCGAGACGGTCGCCGACACCTGGCGGTGGCTGCGCGAGGTGGGGCGCGTGCCGGACCGGGCGGGGCGGCCGGCGCGCGCACCGGTCGGCCTGGCGCCGGAGCGGGAGGCCGCCCTGCTGGCCGCGCTCCCGGCCTGACCTGCGGAGGGTACGGGGTCAGGCCGGCACGACCGGCAGGTCGAGCACCTCCTCGACCGGGCGACGCGGGGTGGCGCGGCCCGGCTGGCCGTACCCGATCCGCATCACCATCTGCGGGGTGCCGAACCGGCCCAGCGACATCCGCAGCGCCTCGCGTGCGGCGGGCACCTCGATCGGCTGGGACAGCATCGACACGCTCAGCCCGGCGTCGGTGGCGGTGAGCAGTACGCGTTGCAGCGCCTGCCCGGCCAGGATCTGGTCGGCCGAGGTGTTGCCGGCCGAGCCGAGCACCGCGACCAGCGGCTCCGGCTCGAAGTCGCGGCCGGGGGCGCGGTTGCGTCCGCCGAAGCCGCGCTGGGGCAGCAGGTCCTGCGGTTCGCTCTGCGGTCCGCCGGCGCCGGAGGGCACGCCGTCGGGGGCCGGCTCGGAGCGGATCCACTCGGCCCGTTCGGCCACGTACGCGGGGTCGCGTTCCAGCACGCGGTGGGCGCTGCGGGCGACCTCGGCGACCGCGTTGACGGCGCTGGTGCCGATCACGAGTTCCAGCCAGCACTGTTCGGCGCGCGCCGCCTCGCCGAGCCGCCAGCGGGCCTCGGCCGGCACCGGGTCCGGCCAGAACGGCGCGCGGTTGCTGAACCGGTGGCCGATCGCCCCGTACAGGCTCTGCTCGACCGGGGTGGGACGACGCGGCACGTCCGGCACCAGCCGGGCCACGACGTCCGGGTCGGCGGGGTACGGGCGCAGCCGCACAGTGGCCGGGGTGCCCGCGACGGCGAGCGCCAGGCGCAGGTTGAACAGGGCCGCACCGGCGGCGATGCGCGCGCCCCAGCCGGTCGGGTCGGTGGCGGGCAGGCCGCGCAGCGGGTCGACGGACACCTCGATGCCGCCGTCGACGAGCCGGAACCGCCACGGCTGGGTGTTGTGCAGCGACGGCGCCCGGACCGCGTCGGCGACCGCGGCCCGCAGCTGCTCGCCGGTGTATTCGGTCGTCATGGTGGTGCTCCCTCTCGTGCGGCGCCGGCTTCCCCGGCCGGGTACACCACTACGGTGCGTCAGCGGGCGGCGCGGTGAGCAGGGCCGGAGGTCCCCACCTGGGCCCGGCCGTCGGTCCCGGCCGGCGCGGGCAGGACGGGACTTTCGACCCGTGCTACCGGGGCGGGAAAGCGGGTAGAAAGGACTGATGATCCGGGTGTTCCTGCTCGACGACCACGAGGTCGTCCGTCGTGGCCTTGCCGACCTGCTCCAGAGCAGCGGCGACATCGAGGTGGTCGGCGAGTCCGGCCTGGCCCAGGAGGCGGCGCGCCGCATCCCGGCGCTGCGCCCCGACGTGGCGATCCTCGACGCCCGGCTGCCCGACGGCAACGGCATCGACGTGTGCCGGGACGTCCGCGCGGTGGACTCCTCGATCAAGGGGCTGATCCTCACCTCGTACGAGGACGACGAGGCGCTGTTCGCGGCGATCATGGCGGGCGCCGCCGGGTACGTGCTCAAGCAGATCCGCGGCACCGACCTGGTGGACGCGGTCCGCCGGGTGGCGGCCGGGCAGTCGCTGCTCGACCCGGCGATCACCACCCGCGTGCTGGAGCGTATCCGCAGCGGCGTGGAGCAGCCGCGGGAGCTGAAGTCGCTCACCGAGCAGGAGCGGCGGATCCTGGAGTACGTGGCGGAGGGGCTCACCAACCGGGAGATCGCCGGGAAGATGTTCCTCGCCGAGAAGACGGTGAAGAACTACGTCTCCAGCGTGCTCGCCAAGCTCGGCCTGGAGCGGCGTACGCAGGCGGCGGTGCTGGCCACCCGCCTGCTCGGCAAGAACACCTGACGCCGGTCAGTCGAGCGGGACGCTCCAGCGCACCTCGGTGCCGCGCGGCTCGGCCCGGCGCAGTGAGAACTCGCCGCCCAGCCGCTCGGCCCGTTCCCGCAGGTTGACCAGGCCGCTGCGGGCCGCCTCCGGGTCGCAGCCGACGCCGTCGTCGGTGACGGTGATCTCGACGCGGCCGGAGTCGACGCGTACGCGCACCGACACCCGGTCGGCCTGCGCGTGGCGTACCGCGTTGGAGAGCGCCTCGCGCAGCACGGCGGTGAGTTCGGGGCGCAGGTCGTCCGGGACGGCGCTGTCGATCGGGCCGATCAGTTCCAGCTCGGGGCGGTAGCCGAGCGACTCGGCGGCCACCTCGATCGCCTCGCGGATCTCGGTGCGCAGCGCCGCGCTCATCGGGGTGCGCAGCTCGAAGATGGTGCGGCGGATGTCGCGGATGGTGGCGTCGAGGTCGTCGACGGCCTGGTTGATCCGCTTGGCGGCCTCGGGGCGGGCGTTCATCGCGCCGCTCTGCAGTTGCAGGCCGGTGGCGAACAGCCGCTGGATCACCACGTCGTGCAGGTCACGGGCGATGCGTTCGCGGTCCTCCAGGACCACCAGCAGTTCCCGCTCCTCCTGGCCGCGGGCGCGTTCCATGGCGAGCGCGGCTTGCCCGGCGAAGCTGGCGAGCAGCGCGAGGTCGTCGTCGGCGGCGGGCCCGTGGTCGGGCCGGTAGCCGATCACCAGGACACCGTGCAGCGTGTCCGCGGCGGCGAGCGGGGACACCACGGCCGGCCCGGCGACCACCGGCCGGGGCCAGGGCGCCGCGGCGGCGAGGTCCTCGACCTGGTCGTGGCGGCTCTGCGTGACGGACGCGGCGAAGCTGGTCTCGGCGGCCGGCAGCACCGCGCCGACCAGTTCCCGGGTGACCGGGTCGGCGCCGTCGACGACCTCGACGGTGAACTGCGCCTCGTCCTCGTCGTAGAGCAGCACCAGCGCCAGTTCGGCTTCGGCGACCTCACGGGCGCGGCGCGCCACGAGCGTCAGCGCGTCGGTACGGCGTACCTCACCGAGCAGCACCGAGGTGATCTCCGCGGCGGCCGCCAGCCAGCGTTCCCGCCGGTGCGCCAGCGCGTAGAGGCGGGCGTTCTCGATCGCCACGCCGGCCGCGGCGGCCAGCGCCACCACGATCTCCTCGTCGTCCTCGGTGAACTCGGCCGCGCCCTGCTTCTCGGCCAGGTAGAGGTTGCCCCAGACGTGGTCGCGGATGCGCACCGGAACGCCGAGGAAGCTGTGCATCGGCGGGTGGTTCGGCGGGAAGCCGTACGAGTTGGGGTGCTTGGTGATGTCCGGCATGCGGACCGGCTTCGGGTCGTCGATGAGCAGGCCGAGCACGCCCCGCCCGTGCGGCAGCTCGCCGATCTTCGCGTGCAGCTCGGGGCTGATGCCGTGGACGATGAAGTCGTGCAGCATCCGGTCGGGCCCGATCACGCCGAGCGCGCCGTAGCGGGCACCGGCCAGCTCGCACGCCGACTGCACGATCCGTTGCAGCGTGCTGCGCAGGTCGAGGTCGGACCCGATGCCGACGACCGCGTCCAGCAGTGCCCGGAGCCGCTCGCGGCTGGTCACCACCTCGCCGACGCGGTCGAGCATCTCCTGGAGCAGTTCGTCCAGGCGGACGCGGGACAGCGGGGTCAGCCCGAGCGACGGTGTGAGGTGCTCGTGCCGGGACTGGGGTGCGGCGGCCACCCGGCGATGGTATCGCCCGGTGGCCGCCGTGATCGAGACCGGTCAGGCGAGACGGTCGCGGACCGCCGAGGTGTCGACTGTCTGCGCGACGTCCAGCCGGGGCGTGTGCGGGGGGCCGGCGTGCGTCGGGTCGGCCAGGCCGAGCCGCATGCTGATGTACGGGAACCCCAGGCCGGAGAGCATCTGCCGCAGCACCTCGCGGGTGCTCTCGACCTCCACCACACCGGACAGCGGCACCAGCGACACCCCGTGCCGGGTGGCGGTGAGCCAGGCGGCGGAGAGCGCCTCGCCGGCGCGCAGCCAGCTCATCGTCTCGTCGTCGGAGCCCCACAGGATCCCGTAGACGGCGGCCTTGTCGTGGCCGGGTCCGATCGGCAGCGAGCCGGCGCGGCCGAAGTCGCGGGCCGGAACGGTCGTCTGCGGGGCCTGGTCGGGCAGCACCTCCGGCGGCAGCCCGGTGCCGGTGCCGGCCCGGCTGATCCAGTACGCCAGTTCCTCGCGCAGGTCCGGGCTGTCGGCCTCGACGGCGGCGGCCTGCTGGGCGGCGCTGGCGAGCTGGATCTTCTGGGTGTCGTCGAGCAGTTGCAGGTTCACCCCCTCCAGCGTGGCGGCCCGGTCGATGTCGTTCAGCGCGGCGGTGGGGATCGGCTCGTCGCTGACCGGCCGCCGGTCGGTGTGCCGCACCTGCATGCACTGCACGACGCGCATGGCGTCGGGGTCGGCGCCGGTGTGCTCGAGGCTGGTGAGCCGGGCCAGCAGGTCGGGTTCCTTCGGGTCGGGCAGCCGTTCCACCACCGGGGTCCAGCCCTCGGCGGCCAGCGCCACCCGGGCGTGGTGCAGCGCGGCGCCGCAGCTCACCACCAGCAGGTGCCCTTCCGGGTCCATGGCGCTGAGGTGCCGTTCGCGGACCACCCGCAGCTCCAGCGCGTCGGGCAGGACCGTCCAGTGCCACGGCTGCGTGTTGTGCACCGAGGGGGCGTGGCCGGCCATTCCGGCGGCCTCCGCGAGCGCGGTGGTCAACGGGCGATCGCCGGCCGGCGTCTCGTGGCTCATCGTCACGACCTTTCCTGTTTTCCCCATCGTGCCCCACGCCCGGGACGCCCGGGTGGGGATGCCGCTCCATCCTCGGGCATGCCCGGCCGCCCCCGCAGGGGTCCTTCGCCCCCGGATTACCCGGGTCGCCCCGCCCGCCCCACGTCCGGGCTGAGACGATCCACACGTGGGAACCGAACCACGCGAGTGCGTACCCGAGCAGCCGGCCCGCGCCCGGCGGTGGGCCTGGGCCGAGTGGGCGCCGCTGGTGCTGCTCACAGTGGCCGTGCTGGCCGGCGCGGCGCTGTGGTTCGCCGGCGCGCACGACGCCGCCCGGCTGGTCTGGGCGGCGGTCACGGTGGTGGCCCTGGTGCCGGCGGCCTGGACGACGCTGCGCCAGCTGTGGCTGCGGCAGTTCGGGGTGGACGTCATCGCGGTGCTGGCGCTGCTCGGCGCGCTGCTGGTGCGGGAGTTCCTGGCCGGTGCCGTGATCGCGGTGATGGTCGCGACCGGGCGGGCGCTGGAGGAGTACGCCCAGCGCCGCGCCACCCGTGACCTTCGGGCGCTGCTGGAACGCGCGCCCCGGCAGGCGCGCCGGCGTACCCCGGACGGCGGGATCGAGGTGGTGCCGCTGGACCGCGTCGCGGTGGGGGACCGGCTGGTGGTCGGACCGGGCGACGTGGTGCCTGTGGACGGCGTGGTCGAGGAGTCGGCGACGCTGGACGAGTCGGTGGTCACAGGCGAGTCGCAGCTGGTCACCCGCGCGGCCGGGGAGGAGGTGGCCAGCGGCGTCGTCAACGCGGGCGCCGGCTTCGGGCTGCGGGCCCGCCGCAACGCGGCGGAGAGCACCTACGCCGGCATCGTCCGCCTGGCCGGCGAGGCCACCGCCCGCAAGGCCCCGATGGTACGGCTGGCCGACCGGTACGCCGCCGCGTTCGTGCCGTTCACGCTGGTGCTGGCCGGGCTGGCGTGGCTGCTGTCCGGCGAGTTCACCAGGGCGGTGGCGGTGCTCGTGGTGGCCACCCCGTGCCCGCTGCTGCTGGCGACCCCGATCGCCGTGGTCTCCGGGCTGTCCCGGGTGGCCCGGCGCGGCGTCCTGGTCCGCGACGGCGGGTCGCTGGAACAGCTCGGCCGCGCCCGTACCCTCCTGCTCGACAAGACCGGCACGCTCACCGCCGGGCGGCCCCGGGCGGCCGAGGTGGTGGTGGCGCCGGGCGGCGACCGCGACGAGGTGCTGCGGCTGGCCGCCTCGGTCGAGCAGCTCTCCCCGCACGTGCTGGCCGCCGCGCTGGTGCGGCAGGCCCGCGAGCGGGGGCTGCCGCTGGCCGAGCCGACACAGGTCACCGAGGAACCGGGGCACGGGGTGAGCGGCCGCGTCGACGGGCGGATGGTGCACGTCGGTCAGCTCGCCGGGGAACCGCCGGAGTGGGCGGGCCGGCTCGGTGAACGCGCCGAACGGGCCGGGCGTTCCGCGGTCTGGGTCAGCGACGACCACGGGCCGCTCGGTGCGATCCTGCTGGAGGACCCGGTCCGCCCGGACGCCCGGCGGACCGTGCGGCGGCTGCGCGAGGCGGGCCTGGAGCGCCTGGTCATGGTGACCGGCGACCGTCCGGGCACGGCCCGGCAGGTGGCGCAGATCGTGGGCGTGGACGACGTGATCGCGCGGTGCTCGCCGCAGGAGAAGGCCGATCGGGTACGCCAGGAGTCGGCGCGCGCGGTGACTGTGATGGTCGGCGACGGTGTGAACGACGCGCCCGCGCTGGCCGAGGCGCACGTGGGCGTGGCGATGGGCGCGACCGGGGCGACCGCCTCGGCGGACGTGGCCGACGCGGTGCTCACCGTGGACCGGCTGGACCGGCTCGCCGACGCCGTCGAGATCGCCCGGTACGCCCGCCGCATCGCGGTGCAGAGCGCCACCGTCGGGATGGGGCTGGCGGTGCTGGCGATGCTGGTGGCCGCGGCGGGCCGGCTGCCCCCGGTGGCCGGCGCGTTCCTCCAGGAGGGCATCGACGTCCTGGTGATCCTCAACGCGTTGCGCGCGCTCGGCGGCGGCCTGCGGCGGCGGGACCTGCCGGCGCACACCCGCGAGCTGCTCGACCGGTACGCGGGCGAGCACGGCGGCGTCCGCGACGTGCTGGCCCGGCTGCGGGACACCGCCGACATGGTGGCGACCCGCCCGGACGATCCGGCGTGCCTGCCGGCGCTGCGCGAGGTGCACCGGCGCCTGGTCGACGAGGTGCTGCCGCACGAGGCGGCCGAGGACCGGCAGCTCTACCCGGCGCTGGCCGGGCCGCTCGGCAGCGACGAGGCGACCTCCACGATGAGCCGGGCGCACGTGGAGATCGTGCGGCTGGTGGAGCGGATCGGCGGGCACCTCACGGCGCAGCCGGACGGCCGGCTGCGCCGTGACGAGGTGCCCGATCTGCTGGCCGCGCTCTACGGCCTGGACGCGGTGCTGCGCCTGCATCTGGCCCAGGAGGAGGAGGACTACTTCTCGCTCAACCCGGAGGAGGGCTCCACCGCGCCCGGCCGCTGAGTCAGCGCTCGCGTACCACAGCGACGGGGCAGTGCGAGTGCTGGATGAGTTGCTGGCTGACCGAGCCGAGCAGCATGCCGCGCAGGCCGCCCCGGCCCCGGCTGCCGACCACCACGAGTTGCGCCGACCGGCTCGCCTCCACCAGCAGCGCGGACGCGCTGCCGGGGACCGCCTCGATCTCGACCGGCACGTCGGGGAAGCTCTCCCGCCACGGCGCCAGCTCCGCCTCGGCGGCGGCCCGTTCGCTCGCGGCGACCTGCTCCGGGTCGAAGTCCGGCGGCACCCACCGGTCGCCCGGCGGCTCCCAGGCCCGCAGCACCCGCAGCGGCACGTCCCGCTGCGCGGCCCGCTCGACGGCGAAGCCGAGCGCCCGCAGCGCCGACTCCGAGCCGTCCGAGCCGACCACCACCGGTCCGGACGTGGCGGCCTGGCCGTCGCGGACCACCACCACCGGGCAGTGGGCGTGCGCGGCGACCGAGACCGCCGTGGAACCGGCGAGCAGCCCGCCGAAGCCGCCGTGGCCCCGGCTGCCGAGCACCAGCATCCCGGCGTCGGCGGACCGCTCCTGGAGCACCAGCGCGGGCGGGCCGTCGAACACCTCGCCGTGCACGGTCAGGCCCGGCCGCTCGGCGGCGGCGTCCGCCGCCGCCTTGCGGACCAGTTCGTCGACCTGCTGCCGGGCGGCCTCGTCCGGCCACACCCCCGGCGCCACGCCGGGACCGATCCAGCCGGTCACTGTCAGCCACTCGAAGACGTACGCCAGGCGTACCGGCCGACCCGACCGGCCCGCCTCGTCCAGCGCCCAGTTCAGGGCGACCGCCGCGTCGGCGGACCCGTCGTAGCCGACCAGGATCTCCTCGCCGCTCATTCCCCACTCCTCACGGCCGGGTCGTTCTCGCGGATCCAGCGCCACTCGGCGACCCGGGGGTCGTCCTCGCCGTAGCGGCGGGTGTAGTCGCGGCAGGCCTGGCGGGCGTCCACCATGTCCTGGCGCAGGTGCGCGGCGCGCGACCGCAGCCCCGGCACCCGGTCGATCACGTCGATGACCAGGTGGAAGCGGTCCAGGTCGTTGAGCATCACCATGTCGAACGGCGTCGTGGTGGTGCCCTCCTCCTTGTAGCCGCGCACGTGCAGGTTCTCGTGGTTGGTCCGGCGGTAGGTGAGCCGGTGGATCAGCCACGGGTAGCCGTGGTACGCGAAGATCACCGGCTTGTCGCGGGTGAAGATGGTGTCGAACTCGTTGTCCGGCAGGCCGTGCGGGTGCTCCGACGGCGGTTGCAGGCGCATCAGGTCGACCACGTTGACGACCCGCACCTTCAGGTCCGGCAGGTGCCGGCGCAGCAGGTCGACGGCGGCGAGCGTCTCCAGCGTCGGCACGTCACCGGCGCAGGCGAGCACCACGTCCGGCTCGGTGCCGTCGTCGCTGCTGGCCCAGTCCCAGATGCCCAGGCCGCGGCGGCAGTGCTGGATCGCCTCGTCCATGGTCAGCCAGTTCGGCGCGGGCTGCTTGCCGGCCACCACCACGTTGATGTACTGCCGGCTGCGCAGGCAGTGATCCATCGTGGACAGCAGCGTGTTGCCGTCCGGCGGCAGGTAGACCCGGACCACCTCGGCCTTCTTGTTCACCACGTGGTCGATGAAGCCCGGATCCTGGTGCGAGAAGCCGTTGTGGTCCTGGCGCCACACGTGGCTGGACAGCAGGTAGTTCAGCGACGCCACCGGCTCCCGCCAGGGGATGTTCCGGGTCACCTTCAGCCACTTGGCGTGCTGGTTGACCATCGAGTCGACGATGTGGATGAACGCCTCGTAGCTGGTGAAGATGCCGTGCCGGCCGGTCAGCAGGTAGCCCTCCAGCCACCCCTGGCACAGGTGCTCGGAGAGCACCTCCATCACCCGGCCGTCGGGGGAGAGGTGGTCGTCGCCGGGCACCTCGGTGCCCACGAACGCGCGGTCGGTCACCTCGAACGCCGCGCCGAGCCGGTTCGAGGCGACCTCGTCCGGGCCGAACAGGCGGAACGTCTCCGGGTTGCGGGCGATCACGTCCCGGACCCAGGGCCCGAGCACACCCGTCGCGCCGGCCATCGGCTCACCCGGCGTCGGTACGTCGACCGCGTAGTCGCGGAAGTCCGGCAGCTCCAGGTTGCGCAGCAGCCTGCCGCCGTTGGCGACCGGGTTGGCGCTCATCCGGTGGTCACCTGTGGGCGGCAGGTCGGCCACCTCGGCGACCGGGCCGCCGGTGGCGTCGAACAGCTCCTCCGGCCGGTAGCTGCGCAGCCAGCGCTCCAGCTCGGCCAGGTGCGCCGGGTTGTCCCGCACCTCGGAGATCGGTACCTGGTGGGCGCGGAACGTGCCCTCGACCTGCTTGCCGTCGACCCGGGACGGCCCGGTCCAGCCCTTCGGCGTCCGCAGGACGATCATCGGCCAGCGGGGACGCTCGACGTGCTCGCCGGAGCGGGCCCGGCGCTGGATCGCGGTGATCTCGTCGACCGCCCGGTCGAGCGTGGCGGCCAGCAGCTGGTGCACCGTCGCCGGGTCGTCGCCCTCGACCACGTACGGCTCGTAGCCGAAGCCGCGCATCATGTCCCGCAGGTCCTCGCGGGGGATCCGGTCCAGCACCGTCGGGTTGGCGATCTTGTAGCCGTTGAGGTGCAGGATCGGCAGCACCGCGCCGTCGCGGGCCGGGTTGAGGAACACGTTCGACAGCCAGCTTCCGGCCAGCGGGCCGGTCTCCGCCTCGCCGTCGCCGATCACGCAGGCCACCAGCAGGTCCGGGTTGTCGAACGCGGCGCCGTACGCGTGGCTCAGCGCGTACCCCAGCTCGCCGCCCTCGTGGATCGAACCCGGCACCTCCGGCGCCACGTGGCTCGGGATGCCGCCCGGGAAGGAGAACTGCCGGAACAGCCGCTGCATGCCGGTCTCGTCCCGGGGGATGTGGTGGTACAGCTCGCTGTAGGTGCCCTCCAGCCAGGTGTTCGCCACCAGCGCCGGGCCGCCGTGGCCGGGGCCGGTGACGAAGATGGCGGACAGGTCCCGGTTCACGATGACCCGGTTGAGGTGCGTGTAGAGCAGGTTGAGCCCGGGGCTGGTGCCCCAGTGGCCCAGCAGGCGCGGCTTGACGTGCTCGGGCTTGAGCGGTTCGCGCAGCAGCGGATTGTCGAGCAGATAGATCTGGCCGACGGTCAGGTAGTTCGCCGCGCGCCAGTAGGCGTCCAGCCGGCGCAACTCGTCTTCGGTCAGGGGGCTGTGCAGGTTCACCGCGGTGTCCATGCTGCCTTAGCCTCTCGTGGCTCGGGGTCGGCTGCCACTCGGGGACCACATTTTCTTCCCCGGCGCGTCCAGCCTCGTCCCATCGGGGGTCGCCGGTCAGGGCCGTAGGTCCCGCCTCGCGCGGGCGTCATGACCCGTCCCCGGCGTCCGCGGGGATGCCCCGTACGACGATCAGCGGGGCCGGCGAGTGGTAGAGCAGGGACTGGCTGACCGCGCCCAGAGTGGACCCTACCGGCCCGTCTCCCCAGGCGGCCACCACCGCGAGCTGCGCGGCGCGGGACCGGTCGAGCAGGACGGACCTCGGCTCACCGTGGACGGTCTCGCAGTCGGCGGTGACCCGGGGATACCGCCGGGCCTGCCGGGTGACCGCCTCCTCCAGCCGCCCGTCGGCGCGGTCGCCGGAGTCCGGCTCGATCACCCGGACGGCGAGCAGACGGGCGCCGCGGTGCTGCGCGCAGTCGAAGGCGTACGCGAGGGCGGCCTGCGAGCTGGGCGATCCGTCGAAGCCGACGAGCAGCGGCCCGGGCGGCGCCGGCTGGGTGCGCCCGACCAGCACCGGGCAACCCGCCCGGGCGGCCACGTCCACTGCCGGCGTGTCGGCCGGCACGCGGTCCGGGTGGGCGGACATGCCCCCGTCACCGAGCGCGATCATGAATGCGGTGTCGGCGACCCGCAGCAGCGCCTCGACCGGCGAGCCCTCGACGATCCGGCCGCTGACGGGCACCTCCGGCGCGCACTCGGCGACGACCTGTCCGGCGTGCTCCAGCACGTTCTCCGCGTCCGTGCGGGTGCCGCCGGCCGGGGCCGGGCCGGGCGTCGCGGCCCAGTTGAACGCGTGCAGCAGGTGCAGCGGCCGGTCGTGGGCGGCGGCCTCGGCGGCGGCCGTGCGGACCACCGTCAGATCGGCCTCGGACCGGCTGACTCCGACCACCACCGCGCCGTGGCTGGGTGCGGCCACCCCGGCTCACCTCCCGACCCCTGCTTTTCACCCACCGTAGTCGTGGGACCGGGTGCGCCGGAGCGGGTCGGCGGAACTGGCGGTCAGCGCGGGGCGGGCAGCGCCGGGTGGACGCGCAGCACGACGGCTGTGGCGTTGTCCTCGCCGCCCTCGTCCAGGCTGGCGGCGAGCAGGGCCTCGGCGGTGCGCGCCGGGTCGCGCCGCGCGGAGAGCAGGTCGCGCAGCCGGTGGTAGCCGAGCTGGTCGCTGATCCCGTCGGTGCACAGCAGCCAGGTGTCGCCCCGGCGCAGCGGCACGGCGAGCAGGTCCGGCTCGGGCCGGTCCGGGTGGCCGACGTAGCGCAGCAGCTGGTAGCGCGCCCGCGCCGCCTCCGGCGAGTCGGCTGGCCACCAGCCGTGCAGCAGGCCGAGCCAGGCCATGGTGTGGTCGACGGTGACCAGCTCCAGCAGACCGTCGCGCAGCCGGTACGCCCGCGAGTCGCCGAGTTGCACCAGCCAGCCCTGCTCGCCGTCCGGCTCGACCACGAGCGCGGTGAGCGTGCACCCGGTCAGGCCGGACTGCGCGGCGCCGGCCTGGCGTACCCGCCGTTGGGTCTCGGCCACGGCGGCCCGCAGCGCGGCGGCGCCGACGGCGGGCCAGCCGGCGCGGACCCGCGCGGTGAACGTCCGGGCCGCTGTCGTGCCCGCCACCCGGCTGCCCTCGCCGTCGCCCATCCCGTCGCAGATCACCGCGAGCGGCAGCTCGGGGTCGACGTGCAGCACGTCGTAGTTCTCCGGGTAGCGGTGCCCGACCACGCTGCCGCCGGCGATCTCCAGGGTGAGGCGGCCGGCGGTGAGCCGGCGCGCGGACTCGACCGGCCGGTCCAGCGGGCGGCGGCGGAACACCAGCGGACCGTAACACCGGGACGGGCCGGACAGTGGCAGGCCGGGTCACCTGTCAACCAGGGTTGACGCGAGGGTGTTGTCAACCTACATTGACAGCATGAGTCAAGCGACGGAACTCGCGGCGGCGGCCGGCAGCACCGACCCCAAGGTCGGCCTGCGCGCGGTGCTCGCCCTGCGCCGGCTGCTCGAACGGCTCGAGGTGATCCAGGTCGACAACGCCCGGCGGCAGGGCTGGTCGTGGCAGGAGATCGCCGACGCCCTCGAGGTCAGCCGGCAGGCGGTCCACAAGAAGCACGCCGGGCGGCCGGCGGTGCGCGAGAGCTGGGAGGCGTGATGTTCGAACGATTCACCGACCGGGCCCGTGCCGTGGTGCACCACGCGCTCGACGAGGCCCGCGCCGAGGGGCGGCGGCCGGTCGGCACCGAGCACCTGCTGCTGGGCGTGCTCGCCGACCGCGACAGCCTGGCGGTGCGGCTGCTCGCGGCCGGCGGCGTCGACGCCGAGGTTCTGCGCGCCGCGGTGGCCCGCCACACCGCCCAGGGCGTGGACGGTCTCGGCGCCGCGGACGCCGCGGCGCTGCGCGAGATCGGCATCGACCTCGCCGCGATAGTGTCCCGGATCGAGGAGTCCTTCGGCCCCGACGCGCTGCGCGAGGCGACCCCGCGCCCGCGCCGGTGGTGGCGTCGCGGGTCGCACCACGGCACGTTCTCGCCCCGCGCCAAGAAGGTGCTGGAGCTGTCGCTGCGCGAGGCGCTGCGGCTGCGCCACCGGCACATCGGCACCGAACACATCCTGCTCGGCCTGCTGCGCGAGGGCGGCGGCCCGGCCGCCGTGGTGCTCACCGAGGCCGGGGTGGACATCGACGACCTGCGGCGGCGCGTCGACGCGGCGCTGCGCGAGGCGGCCTGAGGCCACCCGGCTTTCAAACCTGTTTGCGGTTCTCGCAACGTCCCGCCCCGCCGGGTCGCCGTCACGCCCCGTGTCCTGCACACTGACGCCGTGGACGGTGCAGACGACAAGCGCCCGGTGAACGCGGAGAACCGCACCCCGCGCTCGGCAGTGGTGGTCAACCCGGTGAAGGTGGCCGACCTGGACGAGTTCCGCCGCACCGTGGACGGCGCCCTCGCCGCCGCCGGGTGGCCGGCCCCGACCTGGTACGAGACGACGGTCGAGGACCCGGGCCGCGGGCAGGCGGAACAGGCCGTGAAGGCGGGCGCGGAGGTCGTCTTCGCCTGCGGCGGCGACGGCACGGTGATGGCCTGCGTGACCGCGCTGGCCGGCACCGACGTGGCGCTGGCCGTACTGCCCCAGGGCACCGGCAACCTGCTGGCCGCCAACCTCGGCCTCTCGAACGACCTGGCCGCCGGGCTGGAGGTCGCCGTCGAGCGCGGGATGCGCCGCCTCGACGTCGGCGTGGTCGGCGACAAGTGCTTCGCGGTGATGGCCGGAATGGGCTTCGACGCCCAGATGCTCGACTCCACCTCGGAGACCACGAAGAAGCGGATCGGCTGGCCCGCGTACGTGGTGGGCGCCGCCCGCCACCTGCGCGACCGGCCGATGCGGGTCTCGGTGCGCATCGACGGCAAGCCGCCGCTGCGCCGCCGGGCCCGCTCGGTCCTGGTCGCCAACGTCGGGCGTCTCCAGGGCGGGGTACGCCTGCTCACCGAGGCCGAACCGGACGACGGCTGGCTCGACGTGGCGGTGCTGACGCCGCGTACGCTGCGCCACTGGCTCGCCATGGGCTGGGCGGTGCTGCGCCGCCGCGACAGGGTGCCGGGGATGGAGGTGTTCCGGGCCCGCTCGGTCGAGATCACCAGCACCCGGGCGCAGCCCCGGCAGCTGGACGGCGACCTGATCGAGCCGGGCCGGTCGCTGAAGGCCACCATCCGCCCCGAGTCGCTCTGGCTCTGCGTACCGCGCCCGCAGGAGCATCCCGACCTGGCGGTGGACGCCGACGCGGTCGGCGAGCGCGGTGAGCACCTGGTCGAGGAGGCCCGCCGTGAGTAGCACGAAGCTGGTCCCCGAGACCCGGCTGATGACCGAGGACCAACTGTCCGCCGATGACGCCTGGCACACACTGCGCCGGCACGGCGGCTGGTGCCTGCTGCGGGACGCGTTCATCCGGTTCCGCTACGGCGACGGGTTCAGCCACTCGCGGGCGCTGGCGTTGCAGCTCTGCCTGGCCGTGGTGCCGTTCCTGATCGCGCTCACCGGCCTGATCACCGACCTGGGCGTGGACGAGGGCGGCAAGGTCGTCGCCGACACGGTGCTGGCCATCACGCCCGGCCAGAGCGAAGCCATGGTGCAGGACCTGCTCACCGACAGCGAGCGCACCGAGGACGCCGGCGAGCTGGCACTGACCCTCGGTCTGCTCACCGGGCTGGTCGCGCTGACCACCACGATGGCGCAGATCGAGCGGGGCGCCAACCGGATCTACGGCGTCGAGCGGGACCGCCCGGCGCTGGCGAAGTACCTGCGCGCCGCGGTCCTCGCGGTGGTCGCCGGCGTACCGGCGCTTGCGGGCTTCCTGATCCTGGTCGGCGGCCGGGCGATGGGCGAGTCGGTACGGCGGCACTACGAGTGGGGCGACGTCGCCATGGCCGGGTGGGACGTGATCCGCTGGCCGCTGAGCCTCGGCCTCACCGTGCTGGCCGTCGCGGTGCTGTTCCGGCACGCCCCGCGACGCCGCCAGCCCGGCCTGTCCTGGCTCTTCTTCGGCGCGTCCATCGCCATCGCGATCTGGTGGCTGGCCAGCCTGCTGCTCGCCGCGTACGTGAAGTACAGCGGCGGATTCGGCCAGACCTACGGCGCGCTGACCGGCATGATGGCCCTGTTGCTCTGGGCCAACCTCACCGGGATCGCGCTGTTCGGCGGGCTGGCGTTCGCCGCGCAGCTCGAAGCGATGCGCATCGGGGTGGAGGAGCCCGCCCAGCCGGACCTGTGGGAGCCGGAGGCGCAGCGGGCGGAGCTGTTCGACACCGGTGAGATGACCTCGCTCTGACGCCACGCCGGTCCGGCGTGTACGGAACACGCCGATCGGGTACAGCGCGCCTCGCAGAAGAACGAGGGAGGTGCGGTGTGACCGCGGTCAAGGAAGCCGGGAGCCGGCCGCTCAGCCATTTCGCGGAGCGGAGCCTCGCGGGCCTGCTCGCCGTGGCCGGCGCGGGAGTCGGGTTCGGCGTGCTGCTCATGCTGGTCCGGTTCCGGTGGAGCCCGCTCTACCACGCCGACCACGAGACGGCCGAGTGGTTCAACAACCTCGTGGCCCCGCACGGCCCGCTGGTCACAGTGCTCCAGGCGATCACCGACCTGGGCGGGCGGCCGGTGCTGATCTGGCTGGTCACCATCGCGGTGGTGGGCCTGCTGATCCGCCGCCAGTCCCGGCTGGCGGTCTACCTGATCGTCACCGGCGCCGGCGGGCTGATCCTCGACCCGTCGCTCAAGGCGCTGGTCGGGCGGCTGCGCCCGGTGGTGGACGTGCCGATCGCCAGCGCACCGGGCAACAGCTTCCCCAGTGGTCACGCGCTCGGCTCGTTCGTCGCGTACGGGGCGCTGCTGCTGGTGTTCCTGCCGGCCATGTCGCCGCGCTGGCGCAAGCCCGCCATCGGCATCGCCGCCCTGCTGATCTTCCTGGTCGGACTGACCCGGATCGCGCTGGGCGTGCACTTCGTGTCGGACGTGATCGGCGGCTGGCTGCTCGGCGCGGCCTGGCTGGGCGTCACCGCGTACGCCTTCCGGCTGTGGCGGCGCGAGCGCGGCCGGCCGGTGCCGCCGCTGCGCGAGGGCCTGGAGCCGGAGGCGGGCGAGGACCTGGCGCTCGCGCCGGACGAGGAGAAGGTGCTGGAGCACCCGCGCTCGGCGATCGCCGAGCTGCTGGTCGGCTGGGTGCTCGTCTTCGGGGTGCTCTACGCGTTCGGCATGTTCGTCAGCTACCACGCCGAGGGCACGTTCTTCGACTCGCTCGACACCGAGGTGCCGCGCTGGTTCGCCGAGCGGCACACCGACGCGCTCACGGAGCTGAGCTGGTGGTGGAGCAAGTTCGGCGACACCCACGCGATCCTGCTGGTGTCGCTGGTGTTCTGCCCGATCGTGCTGGCCGTGTGGCGGCGGTGGCGGCCGGTGCTGTACGTGGTGCTGGCGATGTTCGGCGAGCTGAGCCTGTTCCTGGCCAGCGCCCGGGTGGTGGACCGCCCCCGTCCGCCGGTGGAGAACCTGGACGGGCAGATGCCCACCTCGTCGTTCCCCTCCGGGCACATCGCGGCGACCATCTGCCTCTGGGTGGCCATGGCGGTCATCGTGTTCCCGCGTACCGACAGGTGGTGGCGGTGGCTGTTCGTGGGCCTGGCGGTGCTGATGCCGGTCGGCGTGGCCACCTCCCGGATGTACCGGGGCATGCACCACCCGACCGACTTCATGGGCGCGATCCTGCTCGGCGCGCTCTGGCTGTCGTTGCTGTACTGGGTGATCCGGCCCAACGCCGACGTGTACGAGGGCAACCGGCCGGCGATCGAGTCCGAACAGGTCGACGAGCTGGACGACGAGCTGGCCAAGGCCGCGCGGCCGGACTGAGCCGATGCTGCGGGTGATGACCTGGAACATCCGGACCGGCGGGCGGGACGGCGACGGCACCGACCGCCGGGACCGGATCGTCTCGGTCGTCACCGCCCAGCGCCCCGACGTGCTGGCCCTGCAGGAACTGCGCGGCATGGACGCCACGCTGGGCGGCCTGGCCGGGCGGCTCGGGATGACGCCGTACCTGGCCCGGTCCTGTTTCGGTCAGCCGGTGGCGGTGCTGGTCCGCCCGCCGCTGCGGGTGCTGCGCGCCGGCCGGGTCCGCCGCCCGTTCCACCACGCCGCCGCCCGGGTGCAGGTCGCCACCGGCGCGGGACCGCTCACCGTGTTCAGCACGCACCTGAACCCCTACTCGGGCGGGCGGCGGCGGATGGAGGCGGACTGGCTGGCCGCCGCGCTCCGGCGCACCGGGGGAGCGCTGGCCCTGCTCGCCGGTGACCTGAACACGCTGGAGCCCACAGCCGACCACACCGCCCGGCTGGCCGGGCTGGCCACGCCGTACCGGCGGCGGCACCTGCGCCGCGACGGCCGTACCGTGGACACCCGCGCGGTGGCCCGGCTGCTCGACGCCGGTCTGGTCGATCTGTGGCCGCGGTCCGGCGGCGACGAACCCGGCGGCCTGACCGTGCCGACCCGGCACGGCGGCGCCGAGTTCGCCGGGATGCGGCTGGACTACCTGCTCGCCACTCCGGCGCTGGCCGACCGGGTACGAGCGGTGCGGGTGGTCCGCGACGGTGACGCCGACTCGGCCTCGGACCACTATCCGGTGCTGGCCGAGGTGGACCTCACGGCCGGCTGAACGACCCCGCCAGGTCGGCCACCACGAAGGCCGCGAAGATGAGGATGACCGTCTCGCTGACCAGCCAGGAGTGCCTGTCGGTCCAGGAGCGGAAGGCGGGCAGCAGACGCTCCGCGCGCTCGCCGGACAGCAGCAGCGTGAGCAGCGGCAGGGCCAGCAGCAGCACGGTGAGCGCGACGAACGGCAGCAGATGCCACCACGGGCGGCCGTGCCCGGCCATGCTTCCCGCGACCGACGCCATGACCAGCTCGTCGCTCGGTACGGCGACGGCGAGCACCAGCCCCAGACCGAAGGCGTACGCGGGCCGGGGGTCCTGCAACCGGCGCAGCCACTCGGACGGCCGGTCGCGCCGCCGCCTGCGGAACGTGACCACCATGAGGACCGCCAGCAGACCCAGCACGATCCAGTCGATGAGCCGCCGGCTGCCGCCTGCCCCGATGCCGTGCACGGCGGTGTGCCGCACCACCCGGAACGCCGCGTACCAGAGCGTCAGCGGCCCGAGGACGCCGACCGCCACACCGCCCAGGAAGGCCGCCGAGCTGCGCCGCGGGTGGCGGCCGGAGGCGAGGACGACGGCGCTGACGAGCTTCGACCCGGCGACCATCTCCAGCGCCAGCGGCAGCGCGGTCAGCAGGGGCATGCCCCATTCTGGTGTCGCCGCCGCGCGCGCCGGGCCGGGTTCTACAGGACCAGGTTGAGCAGCACTGTGAGCACCACCGAGGCGACGATCGAGAAGAGGATCATCAGCAGGCAGCCGAGCCCGCCCCCGGCGGGCCGGATCTCGGTGTTCCCGATACGCATGGCGTCAACTCCTCAGCGGGGGAGGTAGCGGTGCGGCGGTCACAGCTCGCGCAGCCGGGGCAGCAGTTCCTCCTGGGCCCAGTCGAGGAACATCGGCTGGGTGTCGCCGCCCACCTGGACCAGCGCGACGTGGGTGAAGCCGGCGTCGACGAACTTCTTGAACGCCTCGACGTGCCGGTCGGTGTCCGGGCCGCAGGAGATGCCCTCGGCCACGTCCTCCTCCCGGACGAACCGGGTGGCCGCCTCGAACGACTCCGGGCCGGGCAGGTCGGCGTTGACCTTCCAGCCCAGACCGAACCAGCGGAACTGGTCGTGCACGATCTTGCGGCACTCGTCCTCGTCCGGGCCGTAGCAGATGGCGACCTGCCCGTAGCGGGGGCGGCCCGCGCCGCCCGCCTCCTCGTACATGTCGATCAGGTGGGACAGCGGGTCGGTGGCGATCATGGCGTCGGCGTACTCGGCGGCCAGCGTGGCCGACTGCCGCCCGGACGCGGCCACCGCCATCGGCACCGGCCGCTCCGGCCGGTCCCAGACGTACGCGTCGGGCACGTCGAAGTGGTTGCCGGAGAACGTCAGCGTCTCGCCGTTGAGCAGCGGCCGGATGATCTGCAGCGCCTCCTCGAACATCTCGTGCCGCTGCTGCACGTGCGGCCACCCGCCCACCACGTGCTCGTTGAGGTTCTCCCCGGCGCCGAGACCGAGCGTGAACCGTCCGTCCGAGAGCACCCCGATGGTGCTGGCCTTCTGCGCCACCACCGCCGGGTGGTACCGCCGGATCGGGCAGGTCACGAACGACATCAGCTCGGCCCGGCTGGTGGCGTGGGCGACCGCGCCGAGCACCGACCAGGCGTACGGGGAGTGGCCCTGGGACTCCAGCCAGGGGTAGTAGTGGTCGGACATGACCAGATGGTCGAAGCCGGCGGCCTCGGCGCGTACGGCGTGGTCGACCAGTTGTTTCGGGCCGGCCTGCTCGCACATGAGGGTGTAACCGACGTTGACCATGGCACGTCTCCTTCCCGGGGCGGATCGTCCCCGGATACCCCGCCCGGCGCGGGTCAACCCTGCTGTCCGCTTCCCCGGTTGACGTGCCCCGGCTTCTTAACCGGTTCAGTCGAATTGCCGCGGTCGCACCTCGCCGCCTCCCGGCTTGCCCCGCTTAACCGGTTGCCTAATGCCTTCCATCGCCCTACGCTGATGCCTGCGTCCGTTCGGGAACCGGGCGGCGACTACCGGGCTCAGTCGCCACCACCTCGTCACCGTCACCGCACCCCCGCTCGGGCACGGGGGAGACCTTCCCCTGAGGACAGCCATGAAGAAACTGCTCTCCGTCGCGGGCGCCGCCCTGCTGACGGCCCTCGCCGCCGTCTTCGCCCTCGGGCAGCCGGCCCACGCCGCCACCGGGTTCTCCGTCTCCAACGGGCGGCTCTACGACGCCAACGGCGTCGAGTTCGTGATGCGCGGGGTCAACCACGCGCACACCTGGTACCCGCAGCAGACCAGCTCCTTCGCCAACATCAAGGCGCTCGGCGCGAACACCGTCCGGGTCGTCCTGTCCAGCGGCGACCGCTGGACGAAGAACAGCGCCGCCGACGTGGCGAACGTGATCTCGCTGTGCAAGGCCAACCGGATGATCTGCGTGCTGGAGGTGCACGACACCACCGGGTACGGCGAGGACGGCGCCGCCACCACGCTGGCGAAGGCCACCGACTACTGGCTGAGCATCGCCGACGTGCTCAAGGGCCAGGAGAAGTACGTCATCGTCAACATCGGCAACGAGCCGTTCGGCAACCAGGGCTACAGCGCCTGGACCACCGACACGTCGAACGCGATCAAGCGGCTGCGCGCCGCCGGCCTGACCCACACGATCATGGTGGACGCGCCGAACTGGGGTCAGGACTGGACGTTCACCATGCGCGACAACGCCGGCACCGTGTTCGCCGCCGACCCGCAGCGCAACACCGTCTTCTCCATCCACATGTACGGCGTGTTCGACACCGCCGCCGAGATCAGCGATTACCTGGGCCGGTTCCGTACCGCCGGGCTGCCGATCGTGGTCGGCGAGTTCGGCTTCAACCACTCCGACGGCAACCCGGACGAGGACGCCATCATGGCGTACGCCCAGGCCAACGGCATCGGCTACCTCGGCTGGTCGTGGAGCGGCAACGGCGGCGGCGTGGAGTACCTGGACATGACCACCGCGTTCAACCCGGCCCAGCTCACCAGCTGGGGTCAGCGGATCTTCAACGGTGCCAACGGCATCGCCGCCACGTCCCGCGAGGCGTCGGTGTACGCCGGCAGCACCCCGACCGCCAGCCCCACCGGCAGCCCGACCACCAGCCCGACGCCGACGAGCAGCCCCAGCCCGACCCCGCCGCCGACCACCACGCCCCCGCCGTCCGGTGGCTGCACCGCCACCTACACCGTCGCGAACTCGTGGCAGGGCGGCTTCCAGGGCGAGGTCAAGGTGACCGCCGGAGCCGCGGCGATCACCGGCTGGACGGTCCGCTGGACGTTCGCCAACGGCCAGTCCGTCACCCAGGCGTGGAACGCCAGCGTCAGCAACAGCGGGTCGGCGTACACCGCCCGCAACGTCGACTACAACGGCCGCCTGGGCGCCGGCGCGAGCACCAGCTTCGGCTTCATCGGCAGCTGGCAGGGCACGAACTCCACCCCCGCCGTAACCTGCACCGCGAGCTGATCACCGGTGGCCGGGCCCGCGCGGGCCCGGCCACCGCTCTCCGACATAGTGATCAAGGGGTTTGTGCCGCGTCCGGGCGCGGGTACAGACGCCACGCCCTTGATCGCGGGTCGAGGCGCGAGCGCGAGGGACCGGAGGGGACGCCATGAGCACGGGGACCAGGGGACGACCGTCGGGGCTGGTGATCGGCTCGCTCGTGGCCATCTCGTTCGGCACCGTGTTCGTGCTGGTCAACAGCGGTGGTCTGGACGCGCCCTGGCCGCTGGTGCTGCGCGTCGCCGGCCTGCTGGTGGCCGCGCTGCTCCTGGTCACGCTGTTCCGGGTGGCCGGCCGGGAGACGCCCGCCCCGCAGCGGGAGGCCGCCGGGTTCATGGACCGCCGCTACTGGCTGGTGGTGGCTCTGGAGGCGGTCGCGCTCCTCGGTGGCCTGTCCGTGATCAACAACGTGCTGGACCGCCCCGCCGTGGCCGTCGCCTGGGTGGCGGTGGTCGTCGGCGTGCACTTCTTCGGCCTCGCCCACGTCTGGCGGATGCCGCTCTACCACTGGCTGGGCGCCGTGATGACAGCGCTCGGCCTGGCCGGGTTCCTCGCCCACGCGCTCGGCGCGGGCGCCGGCACCGTCGGCCTGATCTCCGGTGTGGGATGCGGCGCGGCCCTGTTCGCCGCAGTGGCCCTGGCCCTGCGGGACACCGTCCGTCGCGCCGCCGCCTGAGGACGGCCGGACCGCTGATCGCCGTCGGGAGGAACGCGGCCGGAAATTGGTGACTCAGGGTGTTGCGCTCTCCGCTTAGCGTGAGGAGGGTCGTACTCCTTGAAGGGCGGGGACATGTGGGAAACGATTCTGGGCTTCGTCAGTCTGATGCTGGTCGCGGTGTCGTTGTGCTTCTCCGCCGTGCAGACGCGGGAGGTGGCGAAACAGAGCCGCATCAACAACGGCATCGGCTCGGCCACCGCGCTGATGGAAGTGAATAATTTGTCTCGCGCCTGGCACGACCGCGTAGGCTCCCGCGGTTGAACGGGCCGGTCACCGCTGCCGGCGTCTCTCAGCCAACGACGGTGACCTCCAGGAGGAGGGCCTGTTCGGGGTGCAGGGCGGGGAGCTGAACGCCGACCGTGCCCAGCACCGAACCGCTCACCGTGATGCCGTCGCCCGGCCAGGCCAGCCAGCCCGGCGGGGACAACTCCAGCAGGGCCGGTTCCGGTACTCCGGCGGGCGGGCAGATCCGGTAGCGCCGCTGCGGGTCCAGCCCCGGCAGCCGCACCGCGCCCGGCACCTGCGCCGCCGAGGTGGCGACCCGGCTGACCGCGTACACCGCATGGTTGCGGTCGTGGGCGACCACGCCGTGGGCCTGCACGGCCGGGTCCGGGTGGTCGACCCGGACCACACGGCCGGTGTGCAGCAGCGGGCGCAGCCGCTTGTGCAGCGCCACCCAGGCGGCGAGTTCGGCCCGTTCGCCGGCGTCGATCGCGGTGATGTCCCACTCGATGCCGTGGTGGCCGAACAGCGCGGTGACCGCGCGGAAGCTCAGGTCGTGTACGCGGTGCGTGGTGTGCGAGCGCTCCGGGCCGATGTGCGTGCCGATCAGTTCCGGCGGCAGCAGCAGGCCGGTCCAGCGCTGGATGGACAGCCGTTCCAGCGCGTCGTTGCAGTCGCTGGCCCAGATCCGGTCGGTGCGGCGCAGGATCTCCAGGTCGACGCGCGCGCCGCCGGAGGAGCAGCTCTCGATCTCGACGTCCGGGTGCCGGGCGCGCAGCTCGTCCAGCAACCGGTAGACCGCGAGGGTCTGCGCGTGCACCCCGGGCCGCCCGGCGTGCCCGGCCTCGGTGAGGTCGCGGTTGTGGTCCCACTTCAGGTACGCGAGCCCGTCGTGCTCGCTCAGCACCGCGTCGAGCCGTTCGAGCAGGTACGCGTACGCGTCCGGGTGGGCCAGGTCGAGCACCTGCTGGTGCCGCCACGGCGGCGGCAGCCGGCCCGGCGCCTGGAGCACCCAGTCGGGGTGGGCGCGGAACAGGTCGGAGTCGGGGTTGACCATCTCCGGTTCCACCCAGAGCCCGAACTGCATGCCGTGCCCGCGTACGTGGTCGATCAGCGGCTGCAACCCGTCCGGCCAGACCTCGCCGTCGACCCACCAGTCGCCGAGCCCGGCCTGGTCGTGTCGTCGGCCACGGAACCAGCCGTCGTCCAGCACGAAGCGTTCCACACCGACCTCGGCGGCCGCGTCGGCCAGCGCCCGCAGCCGGTCCAGGTCGTGGTCGAAGTAGACCGCCTCCCACACGTTCAGCGTCACCGGTCGCGGCGTGCGGGGGTGCGACGGGCGGGCCCGCAGGTGGGTGTGCAGCGCGTCGCTGAGCCCGTCCAGCCCGTCGGCCGAGTGCGCCGCGTAGAGCAGGGGAGTGGCGTACTCCTCGCCCGGCCCGAGCACGATCTCGCCGGGTGCGAGCAGCTCACCGCCGCCGAGCGTGGACTCACCTGTGGGGCGGCGCTCGGCGGCGGTGACGTGGTCGCCGCTCCACCCGGTGTGCACCGCCCACACCTCGCCGTGCCGGAAACCGAACCCGGCGGTGCCCGCGACCAGCAACAACGTGGCGTCGTGGCCGGTACGGCCGTGCCGCCCCTCGCGTACCCAGGCGCCCATCGGCCACGGGTGCCGCTGCGGCGCGCGCTCCCGGCACCAGCGGCCGGTCAGGTCGAGCAGTTCGGTGGCGACCGCCGGCACCGGCAGCACCGGTGTCAGCTCCCGCACCTCGTACCGGCCGTCGCCGTCGTTGCGCAGCCGGTGCCGCAGCGTCAGCACGCCCGCCGCGTCCAGCGTGATCTCGACGGTCAGGCTCAGCCCCGCGCCCGGATCCGCCGCCCGCACCTCCACCCGACCGGAGGAAAGGAAGGGCCCCTTGTTAACGCCTGGTGCATGTAAAGGGGCCCCTCCTAACAGGGCGGGCGACGGTGCCGCGGGCTCGTCGTACACGTCGAGGCCGGTGAGGCGGAACGCCGTCGACCAGTCCCGGCCGTCGCGGTGACCGGCGAGACCGGGACGTCCGCTCCACCCGGCGCTCGCCTCGGGCAGCAGCGACAGCACAGTGGGCCTGTCGAAGCTGCTCGGCACCACCGGCGGCACCGTGGCGTCGACGACCGCGGGCAGGTCCTCGTCGGGCAGCGGGCCGAGGTCGGCGCCCCAGTGCACGACCCGGGGCAGCCCCGGGCCGCGTGCGTCGAGCACCAGGCTGGTCCGCGCGCGGCGCAGGTGGACGATCGTCATCCCTTGGAGGCTCCCAGCGTCAGACCCCGGACGAACTGCTTCTGCAGCAGGAAGAAGATCACCAGGGTGGGGATCGCGACCAGCACCGAGCCGGCCGAGACCAGGTTGTTGTCGGTGAAGAACTCGCCGCGAAGGTTGTTCAGCGAACTGGTGACCGGGAACTTGTCGCCGGTACGCATGAGCACAGTGGCCCAGAAGAACTCGTTGTAGATCCAGGTGACTTCGAGCGTCGCGAGGGCGGCGAGCGCCGGGCGGCACAGCGGCATCGTGACCTGCCAGTACTGCCGCCACACGTTCGCCCCGTCGACCATCGCGGCCTCGTACAGCTCGTGCGGCAGCGCCTTCATGTAGTTGCTGAGCACGAACACGCAGAAGCCGCACTGGAACGCGACGTTGACCAGGATCAGCCCCCAGTAGCTGTCGTACAGCAGCTCCGAGTCGCTCATCCAGGCCGGCAGCGGGATCTCGGTGAACATCCGGAACAGCGGGATGAGCAGCGCCTGCTGCGGCAGCAGGTTCGCCGCGGTGAACAGGCCGAGCAGCGCGATGTTGAGCTTCCAGCTGAACCGGGCGATCACGAACGCCACGCAGGAGGCGAGGAACAGCGTGAGCAGCACCGCCGGGACGGTGATGTACGCCGAGTTGAGGAAGTGCTTGCCGAACTCGGCGGTACGCCAGGCGGTGACGTAGTTGTCGACAGTCCAGCCGCCGAGCGACACGTAGCCGTTGGCGGCTGTGTACTCGTAGGAGCGGAACGAGGTGAGCACCGCCCAGAGGATGGGGAACAGCCAGCCCACGGCGACCGTACCCAGGAACAGGTGCAGGACGACCCGGGCGGGCCGCACGGGGCGGCGGCGGCCGGCGGAGACGGCGGTCATCGCTTGTCCTCCCGCATCACGGTCCAGAGGTAGATGGTGATGAAGACCAGCGAGACGGCCAGCATGATGGTCGCCAGCGCGGAGCCGAAGCCGATCCGGCTGGCCTCGCCCACCACGTTCTGAGTGACCAGCGCGGAGATCAGTTCCAGCCCGTTGCGGCCCTTGTTGATGACCCAGACCAGGTCGAACGCGCGCAGCGACTCGATCACCGTCACCACCAGCACGATGATGTTGATGGGGCGCAGCACCGGGAAGACGACCCGGAAGAACGTGCTGGTCTCCGAGGAGCCGTCCACCGCGGCGGCCTCTCGCAGCGACGGGTCGACGCCCTTGAGGCCGGCCAGGTAGAGCAGCATGATGTAGCCGACGTGCCGCCAGCCGGCCGCCACCAGTACGGCCCAGATGTTGACGTCCGGGTCGCCGTACCAGTCGGTCTCGCCGCCGAACACGCCGTTGAGCAGCCCCTGGTCGCGGCTGTAGATGAGCTGCCAGACGAAGCCGATGAGCGCCAGCGACAGCACCACCGGCAGGTAGAGCGCGGTCTGGTAGAAGCGGCTGCCGCGAATCTCCTTGTCGAGCAGCACGGCGAGGAACATGCCGAACGGGGTGGCCACCACGAACAGCGCGGCCAGCCAGAGCAGGTTGTTCTGCACGGCGGGGACGAACGGCGGGTAGATGTTCACCACGTCGTCGTAGTTCTTGGCCCCGACCCACTCGATCTCGGAGATCGGGCCGATGCCGTCCCAGTTCGTGCCGGAGAGCAGCACCGTCGCCACCGCGGGCAGCCAGACCAGCCCGGTGACGAGCAACAGGGGTACCAGCACCATCAGCGTGATGACCACGCGGTCGGTGCGGGACAGGAGCCGTAGCCGGCGACCGCGACCACCGTTCGTGGTGGTCGCGGCCGGCGGCGGCACGGCGCGATCCGCTTGGATCAGGGGCAGGTCGGACATGATGTCCTTCCCCCTTCCGCCGTCAGCTGGTGAAGATCGACTTCTTCTGGTTCTCGATGCTGGTGAGCAGCCCGCTGATGTCCTTCGGGTCCTTGATGAACTGCTGCAACGCCGGGATCATCACGGTGGAGGCGAAGTCCGGCCGGGTGTCCCGGTCGAGGAACTGGGCGATCTCGGTGGCGGAGCCGACCAGCTCGGCGGCCTTCTTCTGCAGCGCGGTGTAGGCACCGGTCTCCGCGCCGCTGTTGGCGACAAGCGTGCTCGGGTCGTTCTTGACGGTGATGTCCGCCGCCTCCTTCGAGCCGAGGTACGTCAGCAGCTTCTGCGCCGCGTCCTTGGACTTCGGCTTGCGGGCCATCATGTAGCCGTCGATCGGGGCGTCCAGCGCCTTCGCGCCGATCGTGGAGTCGACCTCGGGGAACGTGAAGAAGTCCAGGTCCTCCAGGTCGGCGCCGCTGAACTGCTGGCCGACGAACAGGCCGAGCAGGTACATGCCGCTCTTCTTCTGCTGCAGCGACTGCGCGGCCTCCTGCCAGGTGCGGCCGAGCGAGTCCGGCTGGTGCAGGGGGAGCAGCCCGGCCCAGGTGTCGAAGACCTTCTTCACCTTGTCGGAGGTCCACGCCTCCTTGCCGGCCATCAGGTCGATGTGGAACTGGTAGCCGTTGATCCGCAGGTTGAGGATGTCGAACGTGCCCATCGCCGGCCAGCCGTCCTTGTCGGCGAACGCGATCGGGTTCAGGCCGTCCTTCTTCATCTGCGCGCCGAGCGTGTTCAGGTCGTCCAGCGTCTTCGGCACCTCGTAGCCGCGCTGCTGCCACACCGACTTGCGGTAGAAGACGGCCCACGGGTAGTACGACGCCGGCACGAAGTACTGCTTGCCGTCGTCGCCTGTGGACGCCTTCTTGAACGCGTCGGAGTAGCCGTCGAGCTTGCCCCACACGTCGCTGAGGTCACCGGCCAGGCCCTTGGCGGCGAAGAAGCGCATCCGGTAGCCGGCGAACCAGGTGAACACGTCGTCCGGCTTGCCCTGCAGGTAGTTGTTGATGTTCTCCTGGAACGTGTTGTGGTCGACCGTGTTGATGTTGACCGTCACGCCGGAGGACGTCTTGAAGCCGTCCATCACCTTGGCGACGACGTCCTTGGGCTTCGGGTCCGACTGGTTCGAGCCGAGGGAGACGCTCTTGGCGTCGCCGCCGGACCCGGAGTCGGAGTCGCCGCAGCCGGCGAGCAGACCGGTGCCGAGCAGCGCCCCCGCGCCGGCCGCGCCGGCGAGCAGCGAGCGCCGGTTCAGGCCGGCGACTGACGGGGGTACGAGCCGGGCGAGGTATTCGGCTTGCGAGCGGGGACGGGACATGGTGCCTCCTGCGTGGAAGAGGTGCGCTGCGCTCATGGACCGTGATCGTTGGCGGTGAGCGGTGTTCGTGTCGGCCGCGGCAGATCCACCGAGAATCCACACGTCCGAACACAAACAGCCGGTGGCGCTTGAAGCTACCCCTTGGCGCGGCGCTGTCAAGAGGGCAAAAAGACGACGCTGTCGGCGGTGAGGCAGGGCAAAGAGTCGGTAAACGTTGGAACTTCAGTCGATGTTGGAAAGTGTTGACTTGGGTGCTGTTCGGGGGCACCCTCTGCTGTCATGCGGAACTGGCACGGCGACGGCATCTGGTACGGCGCGGACTACAACCCGGAGCAGTGGCCCGAGCAGACGTGGGCCGAGGACGTCGAACTCATGCGACGGGCCGGGGTCAACCTGGTCTCGGTCGGCATCTTCTCCTGGGCACTGCTGGAGCCCGCCCCCGGCCGGTACGTCTTCGACTGGCTGGACCGGGCGATCGACCTGCTGCACGACGGCGGCATCAGCGTCGACCTGGCCACCGCCACCGCCAGCCCGCCACCGTGGCTGGCGCACCGGCACCCGGAGACGCTGCCCCGCCGCGCCGACGGCACGGTGCTCTGGCCCGGTGGCCGGCAGGCGTACTGCCCCAGCTCACCGGTGTTCCGGGACCACTCGCTCGCCCTGGTCGAGGCCGTCGCCCGCCGGTACGCGCGCCACCCCGCCGTGGTGCTCTGGCACGTCTCCAACGAACTCGGCTGCCACAACGTGCACTGCTACTGCGACGTCAGCGCCGAGGCGTTCCGCGGCTGGCTGCGCGAGCGCTACGGCGACCTGGACTCGCTCAACGCGGCCTGGGGCACCGCCTTCTGGAGCCAGCGCTACCACGACTGGGCCGAGATCAACCCGCCGCGTACCGCGCCGACGTTCGCGAACCCGACGCAGCAACTGGACTTCCTGCGGTTCTCCTCCGACGAGCAGCGCGCCCAGCTGCGCGCCGAGCGGGAACTGCTGAACCGGCTCGTCCCGCAGCCCGTCACCACGAACTTCATGATCGGCACCGGCATCAAGTACCTGGACTACCACTCCTGGGCCTCCGACGTGGACGTCGTCTCCAACGACCACTACCTCACCGCCGCCGACCCGCAGCCGCAGGTCAACCTCGCGCTGGCCGCCGACCACACCCGGGGCGTCGCCGGTGGTGCGCCGTGGCTGCTGATGGAGCACTCCACCAGCGCCGTCAACTGGCAGCCCCGCAACGTGGCCAAGACGCCCGGCCAGATGCGCCGCAACAGCCTCGCCCACGTCGCGCGCGGCGCCGACGGCGTGCTGTTCTTCCAGTGGCGGGCCTCCCGGGCCGGCGCGGAGAAGTTCCACTCCGCGCTGGTGCCGCACGCCGGGCCGGACACCAAGGTGTTCCGCGAGGTCTGCCGGCTCGGCGCCGACCTGCGCGCGCTCGCCGAGGTACGCGGCAGCCGCGTCGACGCCGACGTGGCGATCCTGTTCGACTACGAGGCCTGGTGGGGTGCCGAACTCGACTCCCACCCGAGCGTCGACGTCACCTACACCGACCGGCTGTCGGCGCTGCACGCCGCGCTGTGGCGGGCCGGGGTCACCGCCGACGTGGTGCACCCGTCGGCCGACCTGTCCCGCTACCGGCTCGTCGTGGTGCCCACGCTCTACCTCGTCCGCGACGCCGACGCCGACGCGCTGCGCCGGTTCGTGGAGGCCGGCGGCACCGCTGTGGTCACCTACTTCAGCGGCATCGTCGACGAGCACGACCACATCCGGCTCGGCGGCTACCCCGGCGCGTTCCGCGACCTGCTCGGCGTACGCGTCGAGGAGTTCTTCCCGCTGCGGGAAGGCGAGACGGTACGCCTCGACGACGGCGCCCGCGCCGACGTGTGGACCGAGTGGCTGCACGCCGAGGGCGCCGAGGTGCTGGCCGCGTACACCGACGGGCCCCTGCCGGGCGTGCCGGCGCTGACCCGGCACACGGTCGGCGCGGGCGCCGCCTGGTACGTCGGCACCCGGCTCGACGACGAGGCCACCGACCGGCTGGTGGCCCGGCTCCTCGCCGAGACCGGCGTACGTCCGCCGGTGAGCGCGCCGGCCGGGGTGGAGGTGGTCCGCCGCCGCTCGGCGGACCGGAGCTGGCTGTTCGTGGTCAACCACAGAACCGAACCGGCCCGGCTGGCGGTCAGCGGCGCCGAGCTGCTCGGCGGTGCCCGTTGCGACGGCGAGCTGGAGGTGCCGGCGGGTGAGGTGGCGGTGGTCCGCGAGGAGCCCGCGCCGGTGCCCGCGACCGCCTGACCGGTACCCTGCCGTTCGCGCCGAGGAGGTCCCCATGCTCGCCCAGCAACGGCAGAGCGCCATCCTGGAGTTGATCCGCCAGAGCGGCGGCGTCCGGGTCAGTCACCTGGTCAGCCGCTTCGGGGTGTCCGACATGACGATCCGCCGCGACCTGGAGGTGCTGGCCGACCGCGGCCTGATCGACAAGGTGCACGGCGGAGCGACGCTCGCCGGACCCGGCTCCACCGAGGAGCCCGGCTTCGCCGCCAAGTCGGTACGCCAGCAGGCCGAGAAGCGAGCCATCGTGGAGCGGGCCGCCGAGCTGGTCGAGCCGGGGATGGCGGTGGCGCTGTCCGCGGGCACCACCACCGCCGCGCTGGCCGCCCGGCTGGCCGAGGTACGCGGACTGACAGTGGTCACCAACTCGATCCCGGTGGCCGACGCGCTCTACCAGAACCCCCGCGCCGACCAGACGGTGGTGCTGACCGGCGGCATCCGTACCCCGTCGGACGCGCTCACCGGCCCGGTCGCCGAGGCGGCCATCGCCGCGCTCAACGTCGACCTGCTCTTCCTCGGCGTGCACGGGATGAGCCCGCGTACCGGCTTCACCACGCCCAATCTGCTGGAGGCGGCGGTGAACCGGCGGCTGATCGGCGCCGCCCGGCGGCTCGTGGTGCTGGCCGACCACACCAAGTGGGAGACCATCGGCATCGCCACCATCGCGCCGCTGGAGGAGGCCGACGTGCTGATCACCGACGGCGGCCTGCCGCCGGAGGCCCGCCGGCAGCTCGGTGAGCAGGTCGGCGAGCTGGTGGTGGTACGCGCGGACTGACACCACGGCGTGCCTCACAGGCACTTCTCAGCCCCGCCGTCTAGGGTGCCCTGACGAAGTGCCCGACGGTCCATGTCGGAGCGCAGTTGCACGGGAGTGACCGATGGTCTTCAAGAAGATGTTGAGCGCGTTCGGCGTGGGCGGTCCGAGCGTCGACACGGTGCTCAGCAACCCGAACACCCGGCCGGGCCTGGCCCTGGACGGGCACGTGAACCTGGTCGGCGGCGACGCCCCGGCCCGCATCGAGCAGATCAACATCGGTCTGGTGACCCGGGTCGAGATCGAGAGCGGCGACCACGAGTTCGCGGGCGTGATGGAGTTCCACCGGATGCCGGTCAGCGGCGCCTTCGAGCTGGCCCCGAAGCAGCAGCTCTCCATCCCGTTCCAGATGCCGGTGCCGTGGGAGACCCCGATCACCGACGTGTACGGCCAGCGCCTGCGCGGCATGACCATGGGCCTGCGCACCGAGCTGGCGGTGGCACGCGCGGTCGACAAGTCGGACCTGGACCAGGTGTCGGTGCACCCGCTGCCGATCCACGAGCGGATCCTGGAGGCGTTCCAGGCGCTCGGCTTCCGGTTCAAGCACGCCGACCTGGAGCGGGGTCACATCTACGGCGTGCCGCAGACGCTGCCGTTCTACCAGGAGATCGAGTTCTTCGCCGCGCCGCAGTACGCGCAGACCGTCACCGAGGTCGAGCTGACGTTCGTGACCAGCCAGCAGGGCGTCGAGGTGATCCTGGAGTGCGACAAGCGCGGCGGCTTCCTCAGCCCCGGGCACGACGTCATCGGCAGGTACTCGATTCCGCACAGCGACGCCGCCCGTACCGACTGGGTGCAGGTCGTCGACGGCTGGCTGCGGGAGACCACCGGCCGCTACGGCAGCCTGCGGGCCCAGGGCTTCGGGATGCCGCACGGCGGCGGCCACGGCTACCCGGGTCACCATGGCCACGGGCGGCGCGGCCCGGGTATGGGCGGCGTGGTCGCGGGCGCCGCGCTCGGTGTCGCCGGCGGCATGATCGCCGGTGAGATGCTCGATGACGCGTTCGACGGCGGCGACGACTTCGGGGACTTCGGCGGGGAGTGAGCACATGCGACGACGCCCCCGGGACGGATCCCGGGGGCGTCGCCGTTAGCGCGGCGGGGGGTCAACGCCCCCGGCGCTCCTTGCCGGAGCGACGCGCGCTGCCCGCCTTCGACAGGCCACGGCTGACCAGGTACGCGCCGGTCAGCGCGGTCAGGTACCACCAGGCCTGGTTCGGGTTGTTGATGTTCAGGCCGTTGGTGGCGGCGCCTCGCCAGAACGCGGCGATCACGACGACCGCGACCGCTGCGGCGTACACCCAGAACTCGGTGGTCAGGAACGCCTGCTTCGTCTCCGTACCCGGGGACGGCATGTTCTCCCGGTGACCGTCGTGCATCGACGGCATCTGCCGGGTCGCCGTGTCCTGCATGCTCGACCGGTTCTGGACGTCGGACATCGGCCGGTTCATCGGCCTGGTGGATGCAGCCTGCGTGCTCATCTGGTCCTCCTCAGGATTTGATGAGTCGTTAACCTGCACACCCTCGCCCCGCTACCGCAGGTCGGCCACGGCGCGGTTCGCGCTCTGCGGCGGGGGCACCCTGGGTCTACCCGGGGCCGGAGACAAGGTAACCGCCGGTCACCGACGAATGGCCGTCGCGCTCGGCTCGCGGCCGGAACCGGACACCGGGACGCACATCGGTCCTCCCGCCGCCGGTTCCGGTTTCAGCCACCCACCCTCGGGCACGCACCACCGATACCCCGAGAGAGCTGCGAGGTGGTTGACGTGCGTGAGGACGACATGCGGCAGGACGCCGCCCGGCAGGCTGAGCAGCGGGTCGCCGGAGGCGTGTACGGCGAGGGCGCGCTGGACGAGGTCACGGTGCCCCAGACCGACGTCGAGCGGATGCGGCAGGAACTCGACCCGGACGACCCGGCGGACGTACCCGTCGACCCGACGGTGCTGCGCGACGGCGGACCGACCCGGGGTCAGGGAGCGGTGACCACGACAGGTGGCACCGCCGGCCCGGCGAGTGTGCGCCGGCTGGCCCGCCAGCCCGAGAAGCACCCGGGCAAGGTGGCGCCGACGACGACCGGTGACGCGAGCACGGGTGGTTTGAGTACCCCGGCCGGCGGCTCCACGAGCGACAACTCGGCCACGGGTGCCCAGGTGGGCAACTTCACCAACAACCGCCCCAACCCAGGCTGACCGAGTCACGGCGGGGACGGCGGGACGGCCTCCGGCCGCCCCGCCGTCCCGTGTCTGCGCTTCCCCTTCCCAGCTCCGTTCCCGGTGTGACGTCCACTTCGTGCGGACGCTGCCGCCGCCACCTCGGGGAAGTGGTGTGGTCAGAGCGGGCGTGACATAGCAACGTCCCCGATCTGGCGCGCGCGTCGCCACTTCGGCGAAGTGGCTTGTTCGCCCGACCCGCTCCCGCCCTACCCGGCCGTGGGGCTTTCTCCCGGCTCGCGCTGACGGCGTCCCGCCACGTCGGGGAAGTGGTGCGGTCGGGGTGGATGGGATGTAGCCGTTTCCCCGAGGTGGTGCACGCGTCGACACTTCGGGGAGGTGGTGTGGTCGAGGCGCAGGGTGCCGCCACTTCCCGATCTGGTGCACGCGTCGCGCCACTTCGGGGAGGTGGTGTGGTCAGAGCGGGCGTGACATAGCAACGTCCCCGATCTGGCGCAGGCGCCCGCCAGTTCCCCGATCTGGCGGGAACAGGCCGACGGGACACGTGCCTAACCCGGCACACACCCCGCCCTCACTCGCCGATCTTGCACTCTCGGCCCGAAAGATGTCCGCTTTGTCGATCATTCCGGGGCTGCAACTCCATGATCGCGGAGCAGGGGCGGGGGCGCGAGGAGCGCGGGAGGGTGCGCCCGGCGGGACGTCGGGCAGCACGTGCCCGGGCCGGTCGATCATGAAGTTGACGGCCGAAATGGAGATCCACATCGCCGTCAACTTCATGATCGACGGGGCAGAGGGCGGGCGGAGGGGGCGGAGGGCGGGTGGAGGGCGGGCGGGAGGGAGGGGGAGTCAGGGGGTGCGGAGGATGCCTAGGCGCTGGGTGGCTCTTGTCAGGGCCACGTAGAGGTCGCTGTGGCCCCTGGGGGACTCGGAGACGATCCGGGCCGGGTCCACCACCAGTACCGAGTCGAACTCCAGGCCCTTCGCCTGCTCGGTGGTCAGCACCACGATCCGGTTCGCCAGCTCCGGCTGCTCACCCACCGTCGCCTCCGGCAGCGCCGCCACCACCGCGCCGCCCAGCTCGGCCACCCGCCCGGTCGGCACCAGCACGCCGAGCCGCCCGTCACCGAGCGACGCCGCCTCCCGGGCCGTCGCCTCGACCAGCTCCGTCACGAGCCGGTCCGCCGGTACGGTCCGGTCCCACGGCGGTACGCCGGTGGCGCGTACCGAGCGGGGTGGCCGCAGCGCCGGGTCGATCTCGGCCAGCACGTCGGCGGCGACCGCCATGATCTCGGCCGGGGTGCGGTAGCTGACAGTCAGCTCCTCCAGCCGCCACCGGTCCGCCACGTACGGCGCCAGCGCCTCGCCCCACGACGGCGTGCCCGCGAGCGCACCGGTCTGCGCCACGTCGCCGACGATCGTCATGGACCGGCTCGGGCAGCGGCGCATCAGCAGCCGCCAGGCCATCGGTGACAGCTCCTGCGCCTCGTCGACGATGACGTGCCCGAACGCCCAGTTCCGGTCGGCGGCGGCGCGCTGGGCGGTGGTGAGCCGGTCGGACTCCTCCTGCCGCTCGGAGAGCCGGTCCGCGTCGATCAGGTCGGTGACGCCGAGGATCTCACCGCCGTCGGCCTCGTCCTCCACGTCGATGGAGCGGGAGCCGCGCCAGATCTCCAGCACGCCCTCGGCGTACTCGCGTTCCAGCGCCCGGATCCGCTCCCGGCGGGCCACGGCGGCGCGTTCGTCCTCGCCGAGCAGTTCGGCGGCCTCGTCCAGCAGCGGCACGTCGGCGGGCGTCCAGCCGCCCGGCTCGCGGTGCAGCGCGGCCCGCTCGTCGTCGGTGAGCATCGGCGCGGCAGTGGCGATCCGCTCCGGCGACGCGTACAGGTCGGCGAGCAGGCGTTGCGGGGTCAGCACCGGCCACAGCTCGTCCAGCGCGGCCCGGATCTCCGGCTCCTCGCGCAGCTCGCGGCGGATCTCCGCGCGGTCGGCCTCGGAGAGCAGGTTCTCCCCGCCCAGCGGGTCGGCGCCGATCCGCTCGGCCACCTGGTCGGCGAGCGCGTGCACGATCTCCACGTCGAACAGCGCGCGGGCCAGGTTGTGCGGGCGGCCGGTGCGGCGTACCCGGTCCCGGGCCTGCCGCACGGTCTCCGGGTCGAGCGTCAGCATCTCCCGCTGCGGCAGTTCGATGGTTACCGGCTCGTCGGGCACCCACTGCCGGTCGCGGACCGCGGCGGCCAGCACCTCGGTCAGCACCGCGCGGCCCTTCAGCGCCGCGGTGGTGGCCGGCTCCGCGCGGCGGGCGTGCACGCCGGGGAACAGGTCGGCCTGGGTACGCAGCAGCACGCCGGTCTCGGCCAGCGTGGGCAGCACCTGGGAGATGTAGCGCAGGAACGTGGCGTTCGGGCCGACCAGCAGCACGCCGCGGGTGGAGAGCTGCTGGCGGTGGGTGTAGAGCAGGTACGCGGCCCGGTGCAGCGCCACGGCCGTCTTGCCGGTGCCGGGCCCGCCCTGGACCACCATCACGCCGGGCAGGTCGGCGCGGATGATCCGGTCCTGCTCGGCCTGGATCGTCTCGACGATGTCGCGCATCCGGCCGGTGCGCCCGGCGTTGAGCGCGGCGAGCAGCGACGCCTCGCCGGTCACCTCCTCGTGCGCGGTGGGGGAGGCGGCGGCGATGTCGAGCACCTCGTCGTTGAGCCCGGTCACCTTCCGGTCGCGGGTGCGCAGGTGGCGCCGGCGGCGTACGCCCTGCGGGTTGGCGGCGGTGGCCAGGTAGAACGGCCGGGCGGCGGGGGCGCGCCAGTCCATCAGCAGCGGGTCGTAGTCGCCGGACGAGTCGAAGATCCCGATCCGGCCGATGTAGCGGACCGCGCCGTCGTCGCCGTCGAGGCGGCCGAAGCACAGGCCGCTCTCCACAGCGGAGAACTGTTCGACCTGGTCGGCGTACATCGCGACGGTCGAGTCGCGCTGCGAGCGGGCCTGCTGCGTGCCACCGGTGTGGCGCAACTCCTCGTCGAGCCGCCGGGCGGCCTGTTCCCGCATGCCGTCCAGCCGGTCGTACAGCATCGAGACGTATTCCTGTTCCCGGCCGATCTCGTCGTCCTGGCGCAGGTCAGCCGACACGTCGGAGTGCGTTGACAATCCGGCTCCTCATTGACTAAAATTGCCGCAGGAATGGCATTCAGAAGCCATCCTTTTTTTGTGCCTGAACTGAGAAAGATAGCGCGTCGGCAGCCACCAGACCAAGCCCGGACACGACTCGGGGCCCGGCCGGCGTCAGCCGACCGAGCCCCGGGCACGGCGATTCTCAGCCCTTTGCGGCCTCGTAGAGCCGCTCCGGCGTGACCAGACCGGCGATCACCCGGCCGTCGTCGGTCAGCAGCACGCTGAACAGCTTGCCGCTGAGCAGCCGGCCGCTGCCCCAGTCGCCGCTGACCTTCGGCAGGTCACCGAGCACCTGCCCCAGCATCTGGGCATCCGGCGCGTCCGCGCCGGGCTTCGCGCCGCCGCCGGTCGCCGCGTCGCCGATCTTGGCGACCACCACCGTGGTCCAGCCGGTGCCGACGGTACGGACGTCCGGCTTCTCGGCGTCCTTCTTGTCGAACCGCTTACCGGCCGGTCCGGGTCGCTCGCCCTCGGTCGCCTCGGTGACCTTCACGCCGGGCGGCGGGTTGAACCGGAACTGGTCGGCCTCCGGCGTGCGGAAGTCGACCTGGGTGAACGCCACCTGGAACGCCGGCTCGTCCTGCCCGTCGGCGAGCACCTGCAGGCGCAGCGGCACGTGCTCCTTCGCGTCGAGCGCGATCCGGACCTGGTGGACCAGTGACGCCTTGTCACGCGGCGTGAGCACCAGCTCGTACGCGTCCCGCCCGGCGACCGTTGCGGTGCGGCCGACGGTGACCGCGGTGGTCGGGTCGATCGCCTCCAGCGCCCGGTCCGCGGCGTCGGCCGGGGTGGCCGGCACGGTGGCCCGCTCCGGCGCGTCGGCCGGCAGCTTCCGGTGCGTCGCGGTGTTCTCCCGGCTGTTCCAGGTCCAGACGTCCCGCCCGTTGCGCAGGATGTCCTGCTCGCCGAGCGTGTCGACCAGCGCGAGCCGCTGCCGGTCCTCGCCGCCGTACCAGACGCGCAGCGTGTGCGTACCGGAGACCAGGCCGGCCAGGTCGTTGCCGGTGGCCTGGCCGGCGAGCGCGGCGATCGGCGGCAGGCCGAGGTCGGCGCGCTGCACCACGGTGCCGGAGAGCCCGTCCAGGCGGGACGTGCGCAGGTCTTCCAGGAGCTGGGCGGCGCTGCGCGGCGGCAGTGCCGGGTCGGCGCCGGCGGCGAACGTGCCGACGGCGGCGCCACCGCCGATCACGGCGACCCCCGCGGTCACCGGGACCAGCCAGCGCAGCACGGCGCGGTTCTTCATCACTGACATAGTGTGCACCTCCTGCGCTCCATGCTGCGCGACCGTCGCTGTGACCACGCTGAGGAGATCCCCTACGGGTGACCCCATGGTGGCACCCTTGACCGGTGCGGTTGCTGGTGGTGGAGGACGAGACGCGGCTCGCGGCGGCGCTGCGCCGGGGCCTGTCGGCGGAGGGTTTCGTGGTCGACGTGGCGGCTACCGGCCCGGACGGGCTGGACGCGGCCCGGCACGGCGAGTACGACGCGATGATCCTCGACGTGATGCTGCCCGGTTTGTCCGGGTACGAGGTGGTGCGCCGGCTGCGCGCCGAGCAGCGCTGGCTGCCGGTGCTGATGCTGTCGGCCAAGGACGGCGAGTACGACCAGGCCGACGGCCTGGACTGCGGCGCCGACGACTACCTGACCAAGCCCTTCTCGTACGTGGTGCTGCTGGCCCGCCTGCGGGCGTTGCTGCGCCGCGGCGCGCCCCGGCGGCCGACCGTGCTCACCGTCGGCGACCTGCGCCTGGACCCGGCCCGCCGCCGGGTCACCCGGGCCGACACCGAGGTGGTGCTGACCAGCCGCGAGTACGCGCTGCTGGACTACCTGATGCGCCGCCCCGGCGAGGTGGTCTCCAAGACCGAGCTGCTGGACCACGTCTGGGACGCCTCGGTCGACACCGCGCCGAACGCGGTGGAGGTCTACGTCGGCTACCTGCGCCGCAAGATCGGCCGGGAGCGGCTGGAGACGGTCCGCGGCGCCGGTTACCGGCTGGCCACATGAGCCGGTGGATACGCGGCCCGCTGCCGCGGCTGGGCCTGCGGGCGCGGCTGCTCGCGCTGGGCGTGCTGGGGCTGGCGGTCGGGTTCGCGTTCGGCGGGACGCTGCTGCTGGGCGCGCTGGGCTGGACGCTGCAACGGTCGGTCGACGAGGAGGCGCTGCGTACCGCCGACGCGGTCGCGCTGCTGGCCGCCGAGGACGCGCTGCCGGACCCGCTGCCTGTCGCGGGCGGGCAGCTGCGGGTGCAGGTGGTCGACGCGCAGGGCCGGATCCGGGCCGCCTCGATCGACGCGGACCGCCTCGTGCCGATGCTCGGCCCGGACGAGCTGCGTCCCGGGCAGCGGCAGCGGCTGGTGGTGGACGGGCGGCGCGCCGGCATGCCCGGCCCGGTCCGGGTGGTCACGGTGCCGGCCGGCACGGCGCAGGAGCCGCGTACGGTGCTGGTCGCCAAGTCGCTCACCGACGTGCGGCACAGCCTGCACGTGGTCCGCAACCTGCTGCTCGTGGGCTTCCCGCTGCTGGTGGCGGGGCTCGGCGTGGTGGCCTGGCGGGTGGTGGGCGCGACGTTGCGCCCGGTCGAGCAGTTGCGCAGCGGCGCCGCCGAGATCACCGGGCGGGCCGGGGCGGAGCGGCTGCCCGTACCGGCCGGGCAGGACGAGATCCACCGGCTCGCGGTCACGCTCAACGACATGCTGGACCGGCTGGCCGCGTCCCGGGACCGCCAGCGCGCGTTCGTCGCCGACGCCGCGCACGAGCTGCGCAGCCCGCTGACGAACATGCGTACCGAGCTGGAGGTGGCCCGGCGTCTCGGCGACGACACCGACTGGCCGGCGGTCGCCGACGACCTGCTCGCCGACACGGAGCGGCTGAGCCGCCTGGTGGACGACCTGCTGCTGCTGGCCCGCCTCGACGAGCAGGACGCCCGGCCGTCCCCGGTCGGCCCGGTGGAGCTGGGGGAGCTGCTGCGCGGTGTGGCCGCCCGCTACCCGTCGCCGCCGGTCCGGCTGACGCCGCCGGACGCGCCCCGATGGGTGGAGGGGGACGCGGGGGAGCTGCGCCGGGTGCTGGTGAACCTGGTGGACAACGCGCTGCGGCACGCGTACTCCGCCGTGGAACTGACCGTGAGCGGGCCGGACGGGGCGTACCACCTGATCACGGTGACCGACGACGGGCCGGGTATCCCGGCGGCGGACCGGGAGCGGGTGTTCGCCCGGTTCACCCGGCTCGACGACGCGCGGGCCCGCGACGCGGGCGGCGCGGGCCTGGGCCTGGCCATCGTGCGTGAGCTGGTACGGCGGGCCGGCGGCACGGTGGAGCTGGCCGACGCGACGCCCGGCACCGCCGCGCCGGGGCTGCGCGCGACGGTACGGCTGCGCGCGCTGGCCGAGCCGGACGCGGAGTGAGCGGTCAGCGGCGGCGCTTGGTGCAGACCGGGCCGGTGCGCGCGACCGTGTCGGTGGACCAGACGAGTGCCACAGTGAAGCAGTAGTCGGTGGTGCGGTCGAGCCCGTAGGCGATGTAGTCGGCCGACCCGGCGGGCAGCGTCGCGAACGTGCCCTGCGGCTGCCCGGACCGGCCCCCGGCGACCACCACCGGCCCTTCCGCGCCGGCCGGGTACGTCCAGCTCAGCACGATGCTGTCGCGCCGGTCGGTGAGGGTGAACCTTCCGGGCGGCGTGCCAGGCTTGGCGGCTGCGGGAGTGGACGGCACGGGACCGGCGGAGGTGGGCGGCGGAGCGCTGGTGGCCGGTGGCGGGGCGTCGCGGCCGTCGTCCACCCGGGACACCCCGGCGATCACCGCGACGGTGCCGAGCAGCAGCGCCACCGCGACGCCGAGCACCACGAGCGGCAGCCAGGGCCGGGCGCGCCGCTCCGCGACGGGTGGCCGGGGCACGTGCACCGGCAGGTAGCGCGACGGCGGCTCGGGTGGAGGCGGCGGCACGCGGCGTACCCCGGCCTGGTCGTCGGCGAGACCGACCACCGTGGGCGGCAGCGGGTCGGCGTCCGGGCGCCACGGCTGCTCGGCCGGGTCGTCGGGCGGCCACGGGTAGTCGTCGAACCCGTCGGCCTCCGGCGCGGTACGCGGCGTCGGCACGTGCGCGGTCTCGGCGGCCCGTCCGGGCGGGTGGTAGAGCGGCGTCTCGACCGGTTCGTCGAGCGCGGGCGGCGAGTACGGCGGCAGGTCGTGCGGCCCTTCGGCGGGCGGGGGCACCCGGGCGGCGGGCACCACAGGCGTGGTCCGGGCGGGCGGCGGCTCGGGAGCCGGGGCGGGCGCGGGGCAGACGTGGTCCGGGTCGGCGGCGGCGCGGGCCAGGCCGGCCACCTGCGCGGCGAGCGGGTCGTCGGAGTCCAGGTGCAGCCGGCACAGCTCCTCGGCGAGCGTCAGGTGCTCGTGCGAGTCGGCGTACCGGCCGCAGTCGCGTTCCATCGCGCCGAGCTTCGCCAGCATCTTGATGCCGCTGGGGTGACCGTCGCCGTAGACCTCCCGGTGCAGCTCCCAGGCGTCCTGCAACCGGTCGCGGGCCACCTCGCACTGGCCGCGCGCGTACTCCACGGTGGCCAGGTCGGCGTGCGCGGCGAGCACCCGCTGCGACTCCGGGCCGTCGCGGGCGGTCAGCTCGATGATGACGTCGGAGTAGAGCCGGGCCGCCCGGGCGTCGCTGCCGACCCGGTGCAGCACCGCGGCGAGCGTCGCGGCGGCGGTGACGGTGCGCTCGTCGGAGCGGCCGAACAGCCGGGTGGCTGCCGCGTACGCGAACGCGGCCCAGCCACGGGCGGAGTGCGGCTCGCCGAGCGCGACCAGCACCCGGGCCTGGAGGCCGGCTGCCTCGGCCAGCTCGGCGGAGGCGTTGCCGGGTCGGGGATCCGCGTCGCTGAGCGCGTCGGCGAGCAGCCGTTGCGCGCCGTCGAGGTCGCCTTCGGACACCAGTTGGTGCGCCTGGACGGTCAGGTCAGCGAAGCCGGAGGACACGCCCCATCGTGCTCGTCCGGCGACGGTATGTACAAGACCCGCAGTGGATCAGTTTGGTCCCGAATCCGTCAGGTGGTCGGCGAGCGTCTCGCTGATCCGGCGGAGCTGGTCGACCTGGGCCGGGCTGAGCGCGTCGAACAGGTGCCGGCGTACCCCCTCGACGTGGCCGGGCGCGGCGGCGGCCAGGGTGGCGAAGCCCTCGTCGGTGAGTACGGCGACCTGCCCGCGCCGGTCGGTGGGGCAGTCCTCCCGGCGGATCCAGCCGGACGCCTCCAGCCGGGCGGCGGCGTGCGACAGCCGGCTGCGCGAGGAGCCGGTCAGCTCGGCCAGCTCGCTCATCCGCAGCCGCCGGCCGGGGGCCTCGGAGAGGCGGACAAGGATCTCGTAGTACGCGTGCGGCATGCCCGCGTCGCGTTGCAGCTCGCGGTCGAGTGTCTCCATCAGCGCCCGGGAGGCGGTCAGGAAGGCCCGCCAGGTCCGCTGCTCGTCGGGGTCCAGCCACCGGGTCATGACGCCCATCATAGCGCAGATAGTTGAGCGCTCAACAAAATGGGGGTACGGTCGGTGGCATGGGCATCCACCGACTCAACCACGCCGTCCTCTACGTCAGTGACCTGGAGCGCAGCGTCGCCTTCTACAGCGACGTGCTGGGCTTCCGCCGGGTTCCGATGACGCCCGAGGGCTTCCGCGGCGCCGCCTTCCTCCAGGCGCCCGACTCCACCAACGACCACGACCTCGGGCTGTTCGAGATCGGTGCGGCGGCCGGGGCGTCCCAGGCCGGCCGGGCCACCGTCGGGCTCTACCACCTGGCCTGGGAGCTGGACACGCTCGACGAGCTGGGCGCCACCGCCGAGCGGCTCTCCGCCGCCGGAGCGCTGGTCGGCGCGTCCGACCACGGCACCACCAAGAGTCTCTACGGCCGCGACCCGGACGGCCTGGAGTTCGAGATCGTCTGGATCGTCCCGGCCGACCTGCTGGACGACGCCGCGCTCGCCGCGCGTACCCGCATCGGGCGGCTCGACCTCGACCGCGAGCGGCAGCGCTACGGCGGGCAGACGCGCGGCGGCGTGGGCATCTCCGTCCCGGTCTGAGCGGGGTTCACGGCCGGGCCCGCCGCGCCGTGCGGTAGAAACGGCACCATGTCCACCGACGCCGTTCTGCGCGAGCTGCTCGTCCGCCGGCTCGACCACTGGCTCCCCGCCGCGCTGCACCGGGCGCGGCGGGCCACGCTCGCGCTCGCGTACGCCGGAGGTGACGCCGCCGGCGCGGAGGAGGCGTTGCGGGTGGTGGCCGAGTTCGCCGACCGGCTGCGCGGGCGGCGGCTGACCGTGCTGGTGGTGGCCGACGACGGCACCGACCTGCCGGTACGCCTCGGCGCCGCCGAGGCCGCCCTGCCCGCCGACGTCGCCGTGCACCTGGTGCCGGGCGGCCCGGACCGGCTGCCGGTGGCGCTCAAGGCGGCCGGCGCGGCAGGTGCGCCGCTGCTCACAGTGGCCGACGGCGCCGACCCGGACCCGGCCCTGCTCGCCGCCGCCGCGTCCGGGCGCCCGGCCGAACTGCTGCTCGTCACCGCGCCCGGCCGTTCGCTGCGCCCGGCGCTCACCGACGCCGGGTTCCCGCTCGTCACCGAGGTCGAGCTGGTGCCCGACGGGGACGGCCCGGCGCGGCTGCTCGGCTACGGCACCGGCTCCGACCACGGGCTGGAGGCGGTCAAGGAGGCGCTCTGGGCGGTCGACGAGTACGCCGGTGTGCGCTACCGCGACCCGGCCGACCCGCAGGGCCGGCTGCTCGACATCTCGCTCGACCCCGAGCCCGGTCCGCTGCGCCGGGAACTGCTGGCCGAGCTGGCCCGCTCCGGCCCGCGTACGGTCACCGAGCTGCGCCGCTTCGCCACCACCTCGACCGTCTACCGGGCCGCCGACGTCAACCGGGCGCTGACCTCGCTGCTCGCCTCGGGCGCGGTGACCCGCGACCCGGAGCACGGCCGGCTCGGCGGGGACGTGACGATCAGCGCCGTCCCGACCGCTGGGTCATCTGCTTGACCACTATCGACGCCCCGGTGGCGACCACACCGATGCTGAACACCATCTGCGCGCACACCGCCACCCGGGCGATCTGACCCTGGGCGTGCACGTCGCCGTAGCCGACTGTGGTGAGCGTCGCGAGTGCGAAGTAGAGCGCGTCGACGCGGGTCCGCAGGCCGACGAACTCCCCGGGCCGGGTGTTCGCGACCACGTAGTCGCCGAGCGCGAAGACCAGCAGCCCGGCGATCAGCGCGACCGCGAGCCGGGTCAGCGCCCGGTCCTCGTCCCGGCCGGTCGGCTGGTCCCGGACGAGCTGGCGGCGGACCTGGCCGGTGACCAGGAACGCGATCACCCCCACCAGGACCGCTGTGCCGATCGAGCGCAGGGCCAGCCGCAGGCCGTTCGGATCGGCCTCGACCGGCACCAGGAAGTAGCCGACCAGCATGAGGGCGCAGGCCGCGACGGCCCGCCGTCGCAACCGCCGCAGGGACACGTCCGCCATGCGGCGATTCTCCGGTCACCGGGACGCCGTGGTCGGCGGAACCGCGAACCCGGCCGGTACGACGATCGGGGCGCCGGCGACAACGCCGGCGCCCCGATCGTCGTCCGGGTGGTCAGGCCCGGGTCTTGTCCTGCTTCCAGGACAGCGGCCCCGGAAGGTCCACGCGGTGGGCGCGGGTGTTCGAGTTCCAGGACCAGCGGCCGATCTTGATACTCCACGACGAGAAGCCGTTCTGGGTGAAGTGGAGGATCAGCGGTCCGTACTTCTTGCGCTTGCGGAACTGGACGCCCATCGGGGGTGCCTCCTTCGTCTCCCTGCCTCTGCGGTCTGGAACATGCCCGGTTCGACGATTCGCGAAACCATGCCCGGTCCGCTCTGGACGGTGGGACCGCCACCCGGCAAAATCTCTATCCAACGGGTAGGTGTTAAGGAGTCGTAAATGCTGGTGGTGGCGGGTAGTAACAATGCCAGCGACGAAAGTCTCACTCTTTGGAAGGACGTTGACCGGCGCGGAGAGCGGTCGGCAGCATGAGTGCTGGTCGCCCCGCATCGCATCCCTCATCCGGGGGTATCGGGAGAGAACACCGTGCCGCCGCTGCTACCCCTGGACTGGAGGCTCTCGTGGACCGGTTGCACTCACCGTCGCGCCGACAGCTGGTGGCGTCGTGACCACCGTGGACCGGCCCGGCGCCGCCACCGTCGAGCTGCGCCCGGTCGACGTCGACTCGTTCCGCGGCCTGCTGCGCCGCCAGGCGTCCACGGTCACCGTCGTCACCACACCGGGCCTGCGCGGCAACCGGATGCGGCCGGACCTGCCGCCGGCCGGCTTCACCGCCACCTCGTTCACGTCGGTGTCGCTCGACCCGCCGCTGGTCTCGGTCTGTCTGAGCCGCGCGTCGTCGAGCTGGCCCACAGTCGAGCAGGCCGAACACGTCGCGGTGCACCTGCTCGCCTCCGGCCAGCAGGAGATCGCGCAGATCTTCGCCACCAGCGGCATCGACCGGTTCACCGCCCACCCGGGCTGGACCATCGGGCCGTTCGGCGTGCCGCTGATCGGCGACGCGCTCGCAGTGCTGCTGTGCCGGGTCGTGCGCCGGATCGAGGCGGGCGACCACACCATCCTGCTCGGCGAGCCGCTCGCGCTCGGCGCGGGTGAGGACGGCGACCCGCTGCTGCACCACCGGGGCGGCTACACCACCACGCTCGGCGACTGGCCCGAGGCGTGGTGACCGCCGCCGCCGACGACCTGATCGCGCTCGACCGGGCCGCCCAGGACCTGCTGTTCCGGGCCGCCCGCACCGCCAACGCGTTCACCGACGAGCCGGTCGCCGACGAGCAGGTCCGCGCCGTCCACGACCTGATCCGGTACGGCCCGACAGCGATGAACGGCCAGCCGCTGCGGGTGCTGCTGCTGCGCTCCGCCGAGGCCCGGGCGCGGCTGCTGCCGTACGTCAGCGCCGGCAACCGGGACAAGACGGCGACCGCGCCGCTGACCGCTGTGCTCGCCGCCGACGTGGACTGGCACGACCGGCTGCCCGAACTGTTCCCGCACCGCCCCGGCGCCCGCGACTGGTTCACCGGCGACCCGGCCGGCCGGGAGGCGCAGGCCCGGTTCAACGCCGCGCTCCAGATCGGCTACCTGCTGGTCGGTGTTCGCGCCGCCGGGCTGGCCGCCGGACCGATGGCCGGATTCGACGCCGCAGGCGTGGAACGCGAGTTCTTCCCCGGCGGGCGGCACCGGGTGCTGCTGCTGATGAACATCGGCCGCCCGGCGCCGGACGCCTGGCGGGAACGGCTGCCGCGCCTGCCCTACGAGGAGGTCGTCGGCACGCTGTGAATCAGCGCGGCTCCCACGCGTCCGGCTGCGCGGTCAGCTTGCGCACGTGAGCCGGCAGCCGGCCGCTGACCAGCTCGTCCAGGCTCACCTCGTCGACCACCCGGCGCACCGACGCGCGTACCGCCACCCAGAGGCGGGGCAGATTCTCCGCCGCCCCCTCGTACCGGGTCTCCTCGGGGCGCAGCCCGCGTACCCCGGCGAGCGGACCGTCGACGGCGCGCAACACGTGCCCGATGGTGATCTCCCGCGGCGGCCGGGCCAGCGTGTAGCCGCCCTCGGCGCCGCGCTGGGCCCGGACGACCCCGGCCCGGCGCAGGTCGGCCAGCACCGCCTCGAGGAACTTGCGCGGCATGTCCTGCTCCGCCGCGATGGCCTGGGTGGACAGCAGGGTGGGGTACGCGGTGGCCAGGCTCAGGGCTGCCCGGACCGCGTAGTCGCCGCGCGCGGAGATCTGCACAGTGCCATCATGCCTGGCCGCCCGGCACGGGGGAGTCGGCGGGCGGCCGGGGTCGCACCAGACGGACGGCCAGCGGGCGCTCGCGCTCGGCCCGGAACGTCCCCGGGCTCACCCCGACCTCCCGGGTGAAGAAGCGGCCGAAGTTCGTCGGCTCGGGAAAACCCAGCTCCCGGCCGATCGCGGCGATCGACTCGTCGGTGGCGGCGAGCAGCCGGCACGCCTGCAACGCCACCCGCTCGTCGATCACCTGTTTGGCGCTGCGGCCGGTCACCGCCAGGCAGGCCCGGGTCAGGGTACGCACCGAGCAGCCGATCTGGGCGGCGTAGTCCTCCACCCGGCGGGTGTGCCGGTAGCCGCGTTCCACCTCGCGGCACAGCCGCCGGAACGTCTCCGTCTCAGCCCGGGGCGTCGCGCCGTCGCCCGGGTGCGGCAGCAGGCTCAGCCGCAGCAGCAGCACGGCGAGCTGGTGGCGCAGCAGCGCCGCGGCGGCCGGTACCAGCGCGTGCCGGTCGGCGTCCACGGCGAGCTGGCTCACCTCGCTGATCACCGCGTCCTCGTCCTCGCCGGCGAGCTGACGGTGGGCGGGCACCGCGTCCGGGTCGACGTCGAGGCCGCGCAGCGCGTCCGGCCGCCAGCTCACCACAGTCGCGTCGAGCTGGGCGCCGACGAACCGCAGCGCCTGGCCGGGATGCGCGCGCAGCAGCGTGCCCGGACGGCAGGGGACGGGCCGGAAGTCCAGCTCGGCGGTGCCGTGGCCGTGAGTGACCAGGATCAGCAGATCGCGGTCGAGCAGGACCGGGCGGGGCCAGCCGGGCTCGGCGGCGAGGTCGCCGAGCACACCGGTGACGATCTCGTCGGTGCCGGGGCGGAACTCCGGCAGGCCGGTGCGGGTGGCCGGGGAGGGCTGACCGGTAGTGACCATCATCCCGACGGTAACCGGCCCGCGCGCACGTTGCATCTCGACGGTTTCACCCGCTCGGGCCGCTCTTGTCGGCAGCCGAGCCGGACGGTTAGGTTACCGATCGGTAAGACCCGGGCCGGCGTGCGCTCCGCACCCGGCCACGCGGCCCCGGCCGACCGGCCCGCGGCCGGAAGACGGCGATGGGATGGGCATGACGGATCTGTTCTCGGTCGACGGCAAGACGGTCCTGGTCACCGGCGGCTCACGCGGGATCGGGCTGATGATCGCGCGGGGCTTCGTCCGGGCCGGCGCCCGGGTGATCATCTCCTCGCGCAAGGCGGAGGTGTGCGAGTCGGTCGCCAGGGAACTGTCCGCCGAGGGCCACTGCGAGGCGATCCCCGCCGACCTGGGCAGCGACGCCGGCGCGCTGGCGCTCGCCGAGGCCGTGCGGGAGCGCCACGACCGGCTCCACGTGCTGGTCAACAACGCGGGCGCCACCTGGGGTGCGCCGCTGGAGGAGTACCCGGAGGGCGCCTTCGACAAGCTCTGGGCGGTGAACGTCAAGGCCGTCTTCCGGCTCACCACCGCGCTGCTGCCGCAACTGCGCGCCGCAGCAGGCGCCGACGACCCGGCCCGCGTGATCAACATCGGGTCGATCGACGGCATCCGGGTGCCGTGGATGGAGGTGTACGCGTACTCCGCCACCAAGGCGGCCGTGCACATGCTCACCCGCGGCCTCGCCCACCAGCTCGCCGGCGAGCAGATCACCGTCAACGCGATCGCGCCCGGACCGTTCGAGAGCAAGATGATGGCGTTCGCGCTGGACGACCCGGACTCGCGCGCGGCCATCGAGCAGCAGGTGCCGCTGGGCCGGATCGGCCGCCCCGAGGACATGGCGGGCACCGCGATCTACCTGGCGTCGCGGGCGGGCGCGTACCTGACCGGAGCGGTCATCCCGGTCGACGGCGGGATCACCACGCGCGGCTGACGCGTACCCCCGGGTTGGAGACGGGCCGGGGCCGCGCGGACTCGGCAGATCCGCGCGGCCCCGGGTGTCGCCGTGTCAGCGACCGGCCAGCAGCCGGTTCACCGCGGTGTCGACGTCCAGGTGCTCGGCCTCGCGGCCGCGTGGGACGACGACGTAGGTCCGGCGCAGGAAGCGCACCAGCACGCTGCGCGGAACCTCGAACAGGGCGTTGCCGTCCGGCGACGACAGCGCCAGCGCGACGAAGTCGCCGCGCGGGGTGGCCCACGGCCAGACCCGCACATCACCGATGCCGGCCGGCTCGTCGAGCCCGGTGACCAGCAGTTCGCGAGCGAACGACCAGCTCACCGCCTCGCCGCCGGCGGACTCGGCATGGAACAGGACATGGACCGCATACGGGTCAGCAGGGTCGTAACGCAGACTGGCACGCACCGGCAAGGCGGTGGCGTCAGGCGCGACGAGCCTTAGCGACGTCTCGACCTCTACGGTCGTCGGTCGGATGACACTCATGGACGTTCTCCCCCCGGCACCGCTGCGGAACGCGCGTGTCCCGCTTTTCCCATACTCAGGTGCTGCTCCTGGCTACGCTCCGCCATACGCTGACTTCACCCAGTGGTGGGAAGGGGTTCCGAAAGCCCCCGGGACCGCGTGGCCCCGCGTAGAATTTCCGGTTCCGCCCACTCCGTCGTTCCGCCCGGCAACGGGTGGTTCAGTCGTCGACTTACTCCGGTAACGTCCAGTCGTGAGCAGGGGTGACGGTCCCGCGCGACACTGGGGGTGGAAATGGTCACGAGGGGCTCCTCGGTGACGTCGCGGACCACGGCCGAATCGCCGAAAGGTGCGGTCCGAGCAGCCGAAAGTCGGGGGTACGAGGTGCCGGTGGAAGGGCGGTCGCAAGGCGCTCTCATGGAGCAGCGCCGGCGGCGACGGGGCTGGCGGGGACGCCTGCACACCACGCTCGACCTCATCCGCGCCAACCCCACCGGCCGCGTCGCCCTGAAGATCTTCATCGGCATCCTCGGCGCCATCGTCGTCACAGTCGGTGTCGCGCTGATCCCGCTGCCCGGGCCCGGCTGGCTCCTGGTCATCGCCGGCCTCGGCGTCTGGGCGGTCGAGTTCCACTGGGCGCGACGGCTGCTCGCTTTCACCCGCCGGCACGTCAACTCCTGGACGCGCTGGGTGAAGATGCGGTCGCTGGGCGTGCGCTTCGTGCTGGGGGCGGTCGGGCTCGCGTTCGTGTCGGTGGTGGTATGGCTGTCGCTCAAGTACAGCTTCGGCATCGACGTGGTGGCGGAGGCGCTGCACTACCTCGCGACGCACTGAGGGCCGGTTTTTGGTCCGGGCGGGTGATCGGGTAGAGTCATGCGCGCTGAGGGCGATTAGCTCAGCGGGAGAGCGCTTCGTTCACACCGAAGAGGTCACTGGTTCGATCCCAGTATCGCCCACGCAGGTCAAAGGCCACTTCCCGGCTTCGGGAGGTGGCCTTTCTGCTTGCGTACAGCAGCTTTGTACAGCAGTTCTCGTCAGCGGCTCAGGGATTCGCCGAGGCGCTTGAGTGCGTCTCTCGTCTTTGTCGATGTGACCTGCGTGTAGATCTCCATCGTTACCGAGAAGCGGGCGTGCCTGAGCACCTGCATGGCGACTCTGGGGTGGACGTCGAGGTCGGCCAGCAGTGTGGCGCAGGTACGTCTGGCGTCGTGGACCGTGATCGGCTTGACGCCTGCTTTCTCGCACCTCGTCTGCCAGGAGCGTTGGAAGTTGCGCGGCTCGATCGGTGTGCCGTAGCGGGTGGTGAAGACGAGTCCGCTTTCGTGCCACGCCTTGCCGGCGGCTGCTCTCGCCTCGTCGCGTTGCTCGCTCCGCAGTTTCAGGGCCGTGAGGCAGATGTCGGGCAGGGGGAGGGTGGCGTCGGATGCCTGGGTCTTGGTGTCGCGGTGCAGGAGCTGTCCGCGTACGCGTTGGAGCTGGCGGCCGATGGTCAGTTCCCCGGCGTCGAGGTCGACGTCCTTCCAGGTGAGTCCGAGCGCTTCGCCCTTGCGGAGACCGGTGACGAGGACCAGGGCGTAGGCGGCGTAGAGCGGGTCGTCGTCGGCTTTCGCGGACTCCAGGAACTTCCGTGCCTCGTCGCTCGACCAGGACCTACCCCGCCGACGGCGGACCGTGGCCAGGGTGACCGGCACGGCGGGATTCTTGGTGATCAGGTCTTCGGCCTGGGCGTGGGTGAGGGCGGCCCGCAGCGCGGCCCGGATGTCGCTGACCGTCCGCGTCGACGGGACTGCTTGGCAGCAGCGGCCGACCGCGCAGCAGCGGCGCTTGTGCTTCGGGCGGGCGGCGTCCTTGCCTTGTGCGCAGCACTGGCAGGTGCGGGCGACCTGGTTGATCCAGGTCTGCACGTCGCGGGACTGGAGTCGGTCGAGCCGCTTCGCTCCGAGGCCGGGGGAGATGTAGAGGCGGACGAAGGTTTCGTAGGTGGCGTAGGTCAGGGGTGCCCGGTTCGGCTGGATGATCTCGGTCAGCCAGTAGGTGAGGAAGGTGCCGACCGTCGGCACGCTCGTTGCTACTGGTCCCTGCTTCGCCTGCTGGTGCAGTTTGATCCACTTGTCGTGGACGGCTTCGCGGGTCTTGCCGTAGACGTACTTGCGGGTGCGCCGGCCGTCGGCCTTGGTGACCCAGACGTACGCGGCGAAGCCGTAGCGGTACGGGAAGATCGAGCCTTCGCCGTTGGCTCGGGCGCGTCCGGGCATCAGGCGGCCTCCTGGCGTTCGACCTGTTCGCGGATGTAGTCGTCGACCCATTCGGGGAGGACGCGGCGGTACTTGCCGTCCTTGATGGAGCGCAGCTCGCCGGTGGCGATCTTCATCTTGATCTTGGAGATGCCGAAGCCGAGCAGCACGGCGACCTCAGCGGGGGAGTACCAGCGCGGGGTGAGGTCTCGGCTCATGCGGCCACCCAAGTTTCGTGGGCGAGTTCTTCCCGGCCGATGCGTCTGCTCTCGCGTCGCTGCCGCGCGGCGGTGTTGGCGAGCAGGGCGTCACCTTCGGTGAGCCAGCCGGAGCCGAGGTAGGTGAGGGTGCCGACGCTGATCGTGTCGGCCGGTTCGTCGTCCTCTTCGCGGCGGTAGGTGGTGCGGGTGGCGCGGAGCTGGCCAAAGGTGACGGAGTAGCGGCGGGCTTTGGTGAGGAAGTGGCCGCCGAATCCGAGCATGTGCGCCCAGCGCCGCAGTCCGGTGTAAGGGTTCGGTTTGGTGTCAAGGCTGGCTTGACGGTGGTCGCCGGTTGCGGCGCCGCCGGTCACATCGGTGTGGGTGGGGCGGCCGAGGTGCCAGCAGGCGTCGATGAGGCGGGCGACGTGGTCGCCTCCGGGGTCGGCGTAGTCGTCGATCGTGGCCGTGGTGAGTCGGGTGGAGGAGTGGCCGGTGGCTTCGGTGGCCTTGGTGGCGTACTTGGCGAGGTAGGCGGCCACCTTGCCGTCAGTCAGCTCGCCGCCAACGGTGTTGATGCGTCGGACGTCGACCTGCTCGCCCCAGGTGACCAGCCAGCCTTGCGGCTGGTCGGGGTGCGGGGGTGTGGTGACGGTGATCTGCCGGGCGGCGGCGTGGATCGCGTCTTCCAGGTCGTCGACGGTGATGCCGGCCGGTGGCGGTACGAGGGCGTCCGGGTCGTCGGGGTCAACGCCGTCCAGGCGCAACAGGACGTGGAAGTGCACCGCTCCCCGGCGTTGCATTTCGGCGACCTTGCCGTGGGACACCCGCACGGGCGGCACCCAGCGGACCTTGCCGGAGGCGGTGACGATGCCGAGCTTCGGAATGCCGCGTCGACGGCACGTTGCGCCGACGTGGCGTTCGGCGGCCTGTTTGGTGCGTCGCCACAGCTCGCCGGAGAAGTGGTTCCAGACGACCTGGTGGGCGTGGTCGTTGCAGTCGAGGCACAACGGCTGGCCGAGCCGCGGATCGTCGGCGTCGTGGCGGGCGAAGCACGCTATGGGCTGCCCGTGCGGGCAGGTTCCGGCGTTGCTGCGGGCGCGGCAGGGGGCGGGTCGGCAGTCGCAGCGCTGCCGGTGGCGGCAGGTATGACGGGGAACGTGGCGGTGGTGGACCGGGCTGAAGGACGGGGCGGTGAAGGTGGCGAAGACGACCGGGTGTCGGCCGACCGAGGCGGGGATGCCCTTGCCGCCGGTCAGGCCGCGACAGACGACTTGGTAGGCGTCGCCCTGGTAGACCCAGGCGCAGTCGGGGCACGCCGATTCGCGGCGGTTGCCGCACGCCTTGTACAGCGTCCGGTCGGGCAGCTCGTCGGTGTGCTGCTCGCTCAGGACTCGGCCGGTGTTCCGGTCGACGGCGGCGATCGTGCCGCTGAGGCGGACCGGGCGAGCACAGCCGCCGGCGGGGCGGGTGTGCTCCAGCCAGCCGGAGAACTCCGGCGTAGCGGCGCGGTGCAGGGCCTGGGCGTCACGACCGGCGGCGAGGCCGGGGCGGTAGGTGGTGAATATGGCTGTCTCCTCTTTAGGGGTGGCAGGGACGGGAGACGAAGCACCACCAGCCGTGGACGCCTGTCCGCTGGTGGTGTTCGTCGTGTCTCCTGGCACCGCCGAGAGGGCGGCTGACGCCGGAGGGCGGAATCGTGGCGATGCCACTTCCCGCCGATGGGTCATGTCCTTCCACGCTCGAGGACTCGGTGATCAAGTGCCGGCACGGGTAGGGAGCCTGGGATATCGGCATCCGGCGGGTTGCCGCAGGCTGCCCCCACCCGTGGAGGTGCGCGAATCCGGGCCATCGTGGACGGCAGGAGGACCGTGCCGGGCCGCTCAGCGGATTCGGAAAGCCGGCATAGCGCCGGTGCGATCGAGAGCCGGCGGGGGCGTGGCCCGCATCGGCGGCAGTAAGGCCGCTCGGCATCTCCGTCATCGAGTCCAGCGATCCGGCGGGAAGGCCGCGCCAGCGTCCTCGACGAGCGCCAGAGTAGCACCGGGTACCGACACGTCAACGTAACGCGAAACTGACGTCGAGCAATCAGGTTCGGTTTGCCTGCAGAGCGATGCGGTTGACGACCGCTTGCTGAACCGGACCGGTGTACTCAGTGAGGGTGAAGCGGCGATGCCCATCCGTGGGTTGCACGGTGACGGCGAGAGCGCTTCCGTCTTCGAATCGCAGCGTGAAGACCGGATCGAGTTCGCAGAGGAACGCAAACGCCTCGCGGTCCTCGTCGCTTGCGCTGACGAGGCGGCCGTCGGCCTCCCAGCCGCCGGTGACGGCGGCAATCACGATGGCCACCTTGACGCTGCCGAGGACGGTGGATGAGTTCGCCCACCAGTCCAGCCAGCACCGGCCCTCGAAGCGTTCCATGCCGTCATCTTTGCAGGGCGGCGGCGAAACGGTGGGGTGTCCTATGCGACCCGGACCCCGTTTTCGTGCGTGGCCGGGCTGACTGCCGGCTTGTGTGGGAGGACTTTCTGTACGTCTATCAAGGCGGCCCGCAACGGGCCGCACGCGCCGCCGCCTGGGCGCGCGTCCGTCGCTCCGCTGGCGCTCCGACTCCGGCCACGCAACACGCCCGGCGGCTGGCGCGGATAGCGGGAAGCCCGGAGGGGCCGTCGCATGACGACAGCAACGTTGACCGGGTGAGAGGTTGGGCCGGCAGCCGGCCGGGCCGCGCGGCCACGAGCCCGCGCGGCGTAGGGGAGCGCACGCCGGCCGCGTGGGCGAGCTGTGGCGGCTGCGGGGTTGCGGTTACTGCGCCTCCGGCGGGGGCGCTCCGGCTCCAGGATGGCCGGGGCCCCGTCGGCGGGTCACGGTCCGTGGGTGGTTGCAGTGGGCCATCCCGCCTGCCATCGACCCGGGCGAGCCGAGCAGACCACCGCCCGACCCGCCAGCGTCCATCGGGCGTCAAGGTCCGCTTGACGTGGCGGGCCGGGCGGTGGCCCGCTCCCCGGAGGGCGGGTCGATGGCCGACGGGATGGCGAGGTGGGCACGCGGTGAGGTCAGAAGTTCGTAGCCAGTTGCGGTGAATGGTGTTTGACTCGTGCTGGTGATCGATAATGGGAAGCTGTGTGCGTGTCTCGCGGCCTATTGGGGACTGGCGGACGCGGCGGTTCAGGTGCACAACGGCGGAATGAACTCGGCGACGTGGTTCGTCTCCGAGGGCGGTGAACGGTGGGTAGCCAAGGCGGTTGCGCCGGGATCGCGCCGTTCCTTCATGGGCGGCCTTGAGGTCGCGGCTCACGTCGAGGCGGCAGGCGTTCCGGCGGGCACCCCGGTAGTGACGAGGCACGGAAGCGTCGTCGCCGATGTCGACGGAGTGCCACTCGGGTTGTTGAACTGGGTCGCAGGCAACGGGCTGCTTGGCAGGAGCCCGGACGAGCAACGGCTGATCGGGGCAACCCTGGCGCGAGTGCACGCAGCGCTTAGAAGCGTGACGATCAAGGATGCCGATCGGTTTGACTGGGTCGATGCGCGGGCACCACATTTGGCAGTTCGTCCTTGGGTTCGACCCTCAGTGGCGGCCGCCCTTGCGGGGTACGAGGCGCTTGATGTCGGGTCTTTGTCGTGGGGCCTGCTACACACCGATCCGGCTCCAGAGGCATTCCGGCTCGACCGCAAGACGGGAGAGTGCGGACTGATCGACTGGAGTATCGCGATGAGCGGTCCGCTGCTGTACGACCTCGCGTCGGCAGTGATGTATGTCGGAGGCATCGATAACGCGGACTACCTGGTGGAGGCATACCTAGAGAGCAAGACGATGACGCGCGCCGAGGTGGAACACGGCTTGCTGGCCATGCTCCGGTTTCGGTGGGCGGTGCAGGCTGACTACTTCGCCCGTCGCGTCGTTACCGACGATCTGACCGGAATCACGAGCGCAGCCGACAACGAAGTGGGCCTGGAGAATGCGCATCGATGGCTCGGCCGCTTGGCGGCCAAAGAGCCTTCGGGGGCACACAGGGGGCACAAGACAGCGTGAAACGTCGGCAACCAGCCACTAACAGCGTAAGCCCAAGATGTGGCGTGACAAGCCTGCCGACTGGGTCGCCGCCGGTCATGCGAGCGCCCGTCTATGTTCCGCTTCAACGTCTGAGCACCAGCGCAGCGCGGGTGCCTAGGATTTGCGGGTGACCCCGACTCATCACGCCGTTGAGATGGAAGACCTGCCCCGGCTGCGCAGCTCCTGGACGATGGAGCCGACGTCGAGGACCCGGACGAGCACGGCATAACTCTGCTGCATCATGCCGTGGATGTAGAGGGTGATGGTGCCCTCCAGAGAGGTGGGCCTCTCCACGTGGAGGTGACCGTCCTGCTGCTGATCCGAGGTGCGAGGCTCGACGTCGTCGATCGGGAAGGCCGCACGCCCTTGGACTACGCCCGAGCTAATGGACATTGGCCGGCCATCGAGCTGTTCGAGGCATGGCGGCGTCGACAGCAGCCGTGACAGCAACGGGCCTGGATGGACCCGGCCGGGGTCGGTGTAACACGGACGGTCGATCGAGGCGACGGTCCGGGACGCCGCCGGATGACGCGCCCGGAACTACAAGCGAGGGGTCGAACGCCGGGGTGGTGCGACCAGCAGATGCCGACTGTCGCGCAGGTGATGGGGTCGGCGCGGATACTGGCGAGGTGGTGGAGAAGCAGGCGACGGAGTTGACCCGGTGGACCATCCACGGCGAGCGGGTCGTGGACGACACCCGGCGGGCGCGGCTGAGTATCGCCGAGGTGGAGTTGCCGGACGGGGTGCGTTTCGAGCAGTACGTGATCCGGGCTCCCCGGTCGGCCATGGTCGCCGTACTGGACGACCGGGAGCGCTTGCTGTTGATGCGGCGGCACCGCTTCGTGTTCGACCGGTGGGTGTGGGAGTTGCCCGGCGGCTATGTCGATGACGAGGAGCACCCGGCGCAGTGCGCGGTGCGGGAGGTCGAGGAGGAGACCGGCTGGCGGCCCCAGGCGGTGGAGCCGTTGCTGTCCTTCCAACCGTGGGTCGGCACTGCCGACGCCGAGAATCTGCTCTTCCTCGCCCGGCAGGCCGAGCACATCGGCACACCCGTGGACGTCAACGAGGCTGAGCAGGTCGCCTGGATTCCGCTCGACGAGGCGTACGGGCTGGTGTCCCGGGGTGAGATCGTTGGTGCCGGCACGGTGATTGCAGTGCTGGAGCTGGTCGCGCGCAAGGCCCGCGGGGAGCTGTAGGGGTCAGCGTCGGGGGCCGAGGGTGGCGTCGATGCGGCCGCTGAAGTGCCGGACGGCGGGTAGTCGCCGGTGTGGAGCGAGTTGGGATTGCAGGTCGCGCAGGTAGCGGACGGCTCTGGCGGACCGTAGCTGGCTGGTCAGGGTCAGGGCTTCTGCGCCGATGGCGCAGGCCCGGTCGGGTTGTCCCTGGTGGGCGTGGACGCTGGCGAGTAGGGCGAGGTTGAAGGCTCGGCCGCGTACGTAGCGGTTGTCCATGCGCAGGGATCGGGCGGCGAAGCGTTCGGCGTGGGTGGTGTGGCCGAGGGCGTGGAAGCAGTGTCCGAACTTGGCTGACAGGTACGCCTCGTCGAAGTAGCTGAGCCATTGCGGGTCGGTGCTGCGGTCGGCGCGGTCGAGGGCTTGTTCGGCCTGATGCAGGGCGGTGGCGCAGGCTCGTTCGTCGTTAGCTTTGGCCAGGGCGTGGGCTTCCATGACGTGGGCTTCGGCGGTCAGGACGGGGATTCCGGCGCGGCGGGCGGTTCGGCCGGCGGCGCGGGCGAGGTCGAGGCCGGTGGCGGTATGGCCGAGGTAGGTGGCCTGGTGGCTCATCGCCGCGAGGATCTCCGCGCCGAGGCCATCGTCTCCGGCGGCGTGGGCGAAGTCCAGGGCGAGGGTGAGGTACCGCTGGGCGATGCCGTGTTCGGCGGTGTCGTATGCCTGCCATCCGGCGAGCTGGGCCAGTTCGGCGGCGGCGCTGAGCAGCCGTTGACCGGTGGGGTGGTTGTACCGGCCGTCGGTGAGCAGCGGGGTCACCTCCTGGTGGAGGTAGCGGGCGACGGTGTCGCGGGCGTGCCCGCCGCCGTACTGGTTGTCCAACTGGCGGTAGGTCGCGGTCATGGCGCGGATGGTGTCAATCTCGGGTTGACCCACGGTGTTGCGTCCGCGTTGGGTGACCGGGGCCGGATCGGGGGCGGTGAGCCAGCGCAGCGCCGGCAGAGTATAGCCGGCGGAGCTGAAAGCCATCTGCCGGAATACGTCTCGACGGTTCACGTCACCTCGCCAAAGCTCTGCGGCACTGCGTACGTCGTCTTGCCAGGTCCGCTTGGCCGGCGGCTCGCAGGGGATGCGTTGTTCAGGAGCGGCCGGCGGCGCGGCCTGCCGGGGTGCCAGGCCCATCGTGATCCGCGCCTGGTCGGGCATCCGGCAGCCGTCGGCGATCCGCTCCAGCACATCGATCGAGGTGACCTTGCGTCCGGCCATGATCCGGCTGACGTAGCCCTGTTCCAGCCCCACGGCGGCCCCGATCCGGCTCTGACTCGCCCCGGTGAGACGGGTGATCCAGCGGAACAGCCTGCCGATGTCGCGGGCTGCCAGGACGGTCAGCACCTCGCCATGCGACCACGCATCCTCCGGTATCCGCAGCGGATCGAGCAGCACGGCAGCTCCCAGCGTCGCGTTCCGACTACTCAAGGTGTTCCGGCCGACAGCCTATGGCGACTCGTTCCCGCTGGTCGAGCCGTCCCATGTCACCGTGACATGACCGCTGGCCATGGAACGGGCCCCCGGTCGGACGCGATCGTCGGCGCATGTCCTTCGATGTCGAGAACCCGCCCGTGGAGCCGCCTGCCGGGTGTCAGCACCGTCTGCTGTGGCGACTGGCCCGCGCACTGTGGGAGGCCCACCGACCCGACAGCGCCGGCTTCTGCGTGGCCACCGGCTGCTGGCACACCAACCAACGCGACCCCTGTCGGCTGGCCCAACTCGCCCAGGAGGGGATGCGAACCGCCTGCGGCGAAGCCACCCCGGCCTCGCCGCCCTGGATCGTCGTCACCCGAGAACGCCTGGCGGCCGGGGACATCGACCCCGTGGATGCCGTCGCCGAAGCCCTCTGGCACCACCGCCACACCCGCAGGCCGGGGCGGTGACCGATGGGAGTCATCTACACCTCGACAGCCTTCCGTGAGTACGCCAGGGCGCAGGTGGCCCACGCGGACATCCTGTTGACCAAGCACTCCGAATCGGCCCTGAGCCTGTGCCGCTGTGGTCGACTCCATCCCTGCGACGACCGCCAACACTGGCTACGGATGCGTGCCCACTTCGGGCGGTTCCTCGTCGACGGGCGGTACAGCAACGAAGTACAGCAACCCCACCCACCGAACCCGCCCACGAACGGCCCCAACACGCCGGATGACCTCGCATGACACCCGGTCCGACCGGCTCGCCGACAGTTCACACCGAAGAGATCACTGTTTGACCCCACGGGTGCCGTGGGTCCAAGGCCCCTTCCCCGAGAAGTGAGCAGCGCGGGCATCCACGTGCGAAGAGTCGGGGTACCGTCGATGGGGTGGCGGCCGGCTGATTAGCCGGGCCTCTTGAGCTGGGAGCGGCGCTATGGCCTCGTCCGTCGATCCGCGCTTTGGGGTAGCTCTGCGTGAGTTTCGGGAGCGGCGTGGTCTGTCGCTTCGGTCTCTCGGGCAACTCGCTCATCGGAGTAAGAGCCATCTGCACGAGTTGGAGGCAGGGCTCAAGGCTCCGACGGTCGACACAGCGCGCCACCTGGACCGGATTCTCGACGCCGGGGGAGTGCTTGCTCGGCTGGTCGATGCGCCGATCGACCATGCGGCCGAGGCCGGCGAGTTGCGAGCGAGAGTCGCCGCCAGTGATGTCAGCAACGACATGCTCGAACGGATCGAGCAGGGCGTTGACGACCTCGCCAGCTCCTATCCGACGATGGCACCGGCGGATCTGTTGCCGTTGGTGCGGCGGCACCTCTCCTATGTGGTGCGGCTGCTCGACGGACGGGTAACGCTTGCTCAACAGCGTCGGCTGTTGGTTGCCGGCGGTTGGTTGGCGGTGCTGCGGGCCACGGTTCACATCGACCTGCGGCAGCGGAATGCTGCGGCTGCTCACCTGCGAGCTGCTCGTGACCTTGCTGAACATGCTGAGCATCCCGAAATTCAGGCGTGGTGTCTGGAGACGCGGGCTTGGGACGTGTTGACACAAGGTGACTACCGTTCAGCACTCGATCTTTCCCAGCAAGCTCAACGGGTTGCACCTCAGGGCAGCTCTGCCAGGATTCAGGCGACTGCTCAGGAGGCCCGTGCGTGGGCTCGCATCGGAGACGTTGCTGCCACCCGACGAACGCTGGACCGGGTAGAGCGATTGGCGGCGAATCTTCCCGTTCCCGAGCGAGCCGAGCATCACTATCGCTACGACCCTGCCAAGGCCGCCGCCTACACGGCCACGACTTTGGCGTGGGCCGGTGACCCGGGCGCCGAGCAGGTGGCTCGGGCCGTACTGGCCGATCTGGATCCGCACGGCGATGGGGGAGCGCGGCCACGCCGGTCGGCATCGGCGCGTCTCGACCTCGGACTTGCCCTTGTCGCCGCCGGTCAGCCGGACGAAGCGGTTGCGCTCGGGACGCAGGCCGTGGCATCCGGGCGAGTGGTGCCGTCGAACTGGTGGCGAGCCGCGGAACTGCTGGCAAAGGTCGAGGATCTCGGAGTGCCCGAGGCCGCGATGTTCCGTGAACTGTGCGTCGAGTATGCGCCGAGCCGACGATCAACAGCGGACAGCACACCTGGTTAGCGGACAGTCACCTTCTGGATCGTAGACGCGCGCGGCGCGACGCTGGACCTCACTGAACCGGGCGCGGATCGAGGCACATCAGTAGGTGCCCCTTCGTGCTCTCATCACGGAGGGCCAGAAGATGACGGTGCCTATCGGGCTCCTGCGGCGACTCGTAGGCCGGCACCTCCCGTCGATTCCGACGGCGTACGGCGTCGGGCAGCGCATCCAGATGATGGAGCAGGACATCGCCCGGCGGCGGTTGCTGGACCAGGCGCGAGGCGGGCAACAGGCCCCGGCGGGCGCCGGGGACACATCGATGTCGCGAGAGCGGCGCGTCTCGTATGACGACTACCTTTCTGCCACCGCGCTGACTCTTGCTCGCAGGCACCGGCCGGTGTGGTCGTGGCGGCTCTGGCGGCGCATCTGCCGCTGCGGAGACGACCTCCCGTGCCGCGTCCGGCATCGGATACCGATCAATCGGGGCCACTGGCCGTCGGAGGGTGAGCAGTGACCAGCGAGCAGGAACAGGCGATCGTCGCGGTTCACGTACCAGGGCTCGACGGCATGTGTGCCGGGTGCCGGGCGTGGTGGGCGCGGCTCACGCCGTACCCGTGCTGGCAGGTGGAGTGGGCGACGAGCCGGCAGGCGCGGGCGACCACCGCGCGGTTCCTGGAGGGGGTGCGGTGACCACCCACGGCCCGGTCATGCCGGTCTGGAGCTGCGGTGGCTGCGACCTGCCATGGCCGTGCCCGACCCGCAAGCGGGAGCTGCGCGCGGAGTACGAGGATGCTCCGGTGTCGCTGGCCCTCTACCTCGGTGCCTACCTCGTCCAGGCCACCGAGGACATGCCCTGGACGCCGGCGGGGGTGCTGCACTGTCGCTTCCTCGGCTGGACCAGGGCGGCCGACCAGCCCATGCCAGCAGTACAGCAGCGATGTACAGCAACCGGGCCAGCCGAACCGAGCCGGGCAGCGCGTGATCAGCCCGTCTGATCTCATATCAAGCCTGATCCGATCGGCTCGCTGAGAGTGCACACCGAAGCGGTCGGCGCGACTTCCGCTGTCGGCCTCAGTGCTGCCCGAGAGCTCGAAGGACATAGCCTGGCTCTACGTCAGACGCTGCCACGTCAGGCAGTACGAGAGACGCGGTACCGGGACGCGAGTGCAGCTCAACGTAGGCGCGGGTTGCGGCCACGACGTAGCCGCGACACAGAACCTCTACCATGTCGCCTTGGCGCAGGTCGGTCAGACTACAAGACCCGGACACGATCAGTGGGCGGCCCGTGACGTCGAAGACGTGGGCGATCACCATCTCGAAGCGCGGTTCCGGCACCAGCCGAGTGTAGGAACCGTTGGCGAAGAGGCCGTCTTACGTCCGCCGCAGCCACCCGCGACACTGGCTCGTATGGTGCGCGGCCCACTTGGGCCTGCGGATACTGGTCGGATGACCATCGAGTTTCCCGCACCCACCGTTCCGGCCGCCGGTCGTACGGAGGTGTTCCTGCGCTACCTCGACTACTTCCGGGACACGGTGGTGGCGAAGGTGCTCGCGCTGTCCGAGGACGACGTGCGCCGCAGCGCGCTGCCGTCCGGGTGGACGCCGCTGGAACTGGTCAAGCACCTGCGGTACGTGGAGCTGCGCTGGATCGAGTGGGGATTCCAGGGGCGCGAGGTCGGCGACCCGTGGGGTGACCGGCGAGACGAGCGGTGGTTCGTCGGGCCGGAGGAGACCCGGGCCGACCTGCTGGCCGCGCTGCGCGCAGGGCCGGCACACGCGGGCGGTGGTGGAGGGCAGCGACCTCGACGCGATCGGCGCGCCCGGTGAGCGTTGGAACGGCGCCGACCCGGCGTCGCTGGAGCGGGTGCTGTTCCACCTCGTGCAGGAGTACGCCCGCCACCTCGGGCACCTGGACATCGTGGCAGAACTGGCAGGCGGCCCAACCGGCGAGTAGTAGATCGTACTGCTCCCGCCGCCGGGCCTCACCCGAGTCGGCTGTCCGCGCGGGCGGCGGCGACAGCGGCTGCCATCCGGGTCAGGCGTGCGCCCTGGAAGCAGGCCGTCTCGAGGACAGCTTTGACGTACTCGGGATCCCGGCTGGCGCGGCTCTCCACCAGGCTGACGCCGTACGGGTTTCCGCCGGCGGCGTGAGCGGTGTCGTAGTTCAGGTAGCCCGTGGGGAGGATGATCGACCCCCAGTGGTGGAAGGTCTGGTAGAGGCTGAGCAGGGTTGCCTCCTGGCCGCCGTGTTCCTCATAGGTGGCCGTGAAGCCGGTCGCCGGCTTGTCGGCCAGTTCCTCCGCCTGCCACGGGACGGTCGTGGTGTCGAGAAACTGGCGCAGCTGGGAGCAGATGTTCCCGAAACGGGTCGGCGTGCCGAAGGCGTACCCGTTGGCCCACCGAAGGTCGTCCAGGGTGGCGACCGGGATGTCGGCAGTGGCGTCGAGGTGGGCTCGCCACTGCGGCTTGGCATCGATGACGTGCTCCGGTGCCAACTCTGCCACCCGGCGCAGGCGGACCTCCGCGCCGGCGTCGGCGGCTCCGTCGACAAATGCCTGCGCGAGCCGGTGCACAGTGCCGGTGGCGGAGTAGTAGATGACGGCGATCCTGGCATCGGTGTGCATGGTGCCTCCTGGGGTCGGCTCGGTTCTCGGTCAACCGTGCCGATCAGGCTTACCGTTCGCTGACCATCCCCTTACCGACGCCGCTGAACGGCTGTTCGTCGAGGTCGAGCTGCGCGCCGCGGCTCATTTCGGCGGCGAGTTCGTCGCTGCCGAGCGCCTCCCGGAGGCGGACGGTGATGCGCTGGACGTCATGTTGCTCCCCGGAAGGAAGCGGCGCTCCGGCGGCCTCGCGCAGCGTCCGCGCCGCGGCGAGCAGCCGCGCGGCGGTGCGACTGTCACCGTCGAGACTGATGGCCCCGGCCAGGCCCTCGAGAGCCAGGGCGACCGCCCGTTGATCCCCGGTGGCGCGCGCCGCGTCGAGCGACTCACGGTGGTGGCGCTCGGCGAGGACAGCATCACCGCGGTGCTCCGCGATGAATCCCAACTCGGCCAGCGCGAGCGCGCAGCCCGGCAGGAAGCCGGCGCGGCGGTTCCAGTCGAGGAGGTTTCGCTGCTGGGTCTCGGCGGCGTCGAGGTCGCCCCGCCGTCGCGCGATCATCGCCAGGCCCGTGCCGGCGAAGGCGGCGGCTGAGCGGCTCGACTGTTCCTGCGCCACCTGTAGCGCGCGGTCGTGACTGACGGCGGCCTCGTCGAGGTCGCCCCTCAAGATGGCGAGCCGGCCGATGCATGCCAACTGCCGGGACACCGACGTCCACAGTCGCAGGTGTTCGGCGATGCGCAGCGCCTCCCGGTAGCGCGTGGCGGCGCGATCGTAGTCGCCGTGGATCTCGGCCAGGGTTCCCAGCAGGCTCGTCGGATGCACCTGTCCCCAGCGGTCGCCCACCTGCTCGAACAGCGACCGGCTGGTCTCGCAGTCACGCTGCGCGGCGGGCAGGTCGCTGCGGAGTACGAGCGCGAGGTCCGCTCGGATGGCACAGGCGGCAGCGATGCCCCACCGGTCCCCGCCGGCGCGGAACGCCGCCAGCGCCGCGTCGACCAGGACGGCGGCCTCGCCCGGATCTCCGGAGCCGAGCATCATGAAGGCGAACAACCACTGCGCGAACGCCTTCTCCGGCCCCTCGGTGTCCTGGTAGCTCTCCAGGATCCGCTGCCGGGGAGCGGTCGGATCGCCGTCCCGGGTGGCGAGAGCGGTCAGCCACATCTCCGCATGTCGCCGCAGGCCGTCCGGCGCGACGTCGTCCTCACTCCTCGGGACGATGTCCAACGCCGTCCGCAGTGACCGGCTCACCTCTCCGAATCGACCCCGGAGCAGGCGGTACCAGGACAACGAGGTGGCGAGCGCCAAGCCGACGCGAGCCTGACCGTCGGTGGCGGCGACGTCGAGTGCCGCCCGGAGGTTGGCGCTCTCGGCGTCGAGCTCACGTAGCGCACGACTCTGATCGTGACCACGTAGCCGTCCGGCGGCCTGCTCGGCGAGACGGGCGAAACACGTGGCGTAACGGCGACGAGTCGCGGACAGTTCGGCGGCGCTGTCGAGCTGTTCCAGACCGTAGGCAGCCACCGTCTCCGGCAGCCGAAAGCGTCGCGGAGTCTCGCCGTGCCGCACCATGACCAGCGATCGGTCGATCAGGCGTGCCAGCACGTCGAGCACCTCGTCAGATGCCACCTGCCCGCCCCCGCACACCTGCTCGGCGGCGCCCAGGGTGGCGCCGTCGGCGAAGACCGCGAGCCGGCGCAGCACCGCGCGTTCGGGAGGTGACAGCAACTCCCAACTCCAGTCGATCACGGCGCGAAGCCCCTGCTGACGCGGGGGCGCGGTGCGCCGGCCGGATGACAGCAGCCGGAAGCGACCGTCGAGCCGTGCCGCCAGCTCGCCCGGGTCGAGAACGGCCAGGCGGGACGCGGCCAGTTCCAGCGCCAGCGGTACGCCGTCGAGACGCCGGCAGATGACGGCGACCGCGTCCGCGTTCCGCTGATCGACGGTGAACCCCGGCTCGGTGGCGCGGGCGCGGGCTACGAAGATCCGAACCGCCGGAGCCTCGGCGATCTGTCGCGCGCCGGCTCCGGGCTCCGGCAGGCCAAGCGGCGGCACCGGAAAGACGACTTCGCCGGGGATCCCGAGCGGCTCGCGGCTCGTCGCCAGGATGCGCAGGTCGGCCGCGGCGCCGAGGAGTTTCTCGGTCAGTCGAGCGACCGGCGCCACCACGTGTTCGCAGTTGTCGAGCAGCAACAGCATTCGCCGACCCCGCAGCGCGGTGACCAGCCGGTCCATCGGCTCGCGCGGTGGTCGGTCCCCGGGCAGGCCGGGCGGACCGTCGTCCCGGATCTCGAGCGTCGCCGCCACCATGTCGACGATCTCGGTGCAGGTCGCGTGGTCGCCGCTGTACTGCTGGCCGGCCAGCTCGACGAGCCACACTCCAGCGGGGAACGTTTCACCCAGCGCACGGGCGGCCTCGATCGCCAGCCTGCTCTTTCCCACCCCACCGAGACCGGTCAGGGTCACCAGCCGCTCGTTCGTCAGCCGCTCCCGTACCGCCTCGACGGCCGTGTCGCGCCCGATCAGCCCACCGTACGGACCAGGCGACAGGGGCGCCGGCAGGTTGGTTCGGGCCGGAGCCGACGCCGGTGCCGGCGGCTGGAGGGCGGGATCCTGGCGCAGGATCGCCCCGTGCAGCTCGACCAACTCTCTGCCGGGATCGATGCCGAGTTCGTCGCGCGCCTGCCGACGGAACTGCTCGTAGGCGAACAGCGCCTCATGCTGGCGTCCCGAGCCGTACAGCGCGCGCAGGTGCGCGGCCCGTAGTCGCTCACGCCACGGGTGGCGCGCGACCAGGTCGCTCAGTTCCCCGGCCAGCAGGTGGTGCTCACCAAGATCGAGCCGGGCTTCGGCCAGTTCCTCCAGCGCGGTCAGGCGCTGGTCGTTGAGCCGCTCGACCGCCTGGCGGACGAATCGCTCGTCACTGAAGTCGGCGTACGGGGAACCGCGCCAGAGCGACAGGGCCTCCGTCAGCGTCGCCGCCCGCACGGCCGGCTCCCGCTGTGCGCCCGAACGTAGCAACAGAGCGGCGAAGCGACCGGCGTCGACCGATTCCGACGGCGTCCGTAGCCGGTAGCCGGCTTCACCGGACTCGACCAGCGCACGGCCACCCGCCTCGCCCGCCCCCAGTGCGCGGCGCAACTGCGACACCTTGGTCTGGAGCGCCCCGAGCGCGTTGCCGGGCGCCTCGTCACCCCAGAGATCTTCGATCAGCCGGTCGGCGGTCACCGGGCGTCCCTCATGAATCAGCAGGTCAGCCAGCAGACCACGCACTTTGAGGCCGGGCACGGCGACAGGAGTGCCGTCCGACGTCCACACCGCGACGTCGCCCAGCACTCCGAACCTCATCGCTTCACACTAGCCAGCCGGCTGTCCCGCCCCGCGAACGTCCGCCGACCGCGGGTCTGCTCACCAGAAGCGGTGCGGGGTCACCGACGCGTACGTCAGCCGGTCATCAGTCGACGGTAAGGAGCCCCGGGCAGGCTGAACCGAGCCGACACCGGAGGAACGACATGGATCAGCTACAGCGGCGCCGAGCCGCTCACCGTCCCAGGCAGCTCGCACCAGGGCGGGTGGCCACACCCTGGCTCGCCCTGCTGGCCGGTCCGCTGTCGTTCGGGATTGCCGCACCGGCACTGCTGCTCGACGACCTGGCGCGCGCAACGGGTAGCGGGGAACAGGCCGCGGCCGCCGGCGTAACCGCCTTCGGCTGGGGGATCGCGTTGGGGACGCCGCTGCTGGCGGCGCTGCTCGCCCGTCGCGGCGTAGGAGCGGTCCTGACCGTCGCGTCCGCGCTGGTGGCCGCGGGGACGCTCCTCCTCGTGCTGATCCCGAGCGTGCCGGCGATGGTGGCCGGTGCGGCGGTGCAGGGACTGGGGTCTGCCGGACTCACCGTGACGGCGATGAAACTGGCCGACTCGGCCGGGCAGATGGGCGTGGTCGCCGCGTCGCTGGCGGTCGTCGGGGCCACCGGTCCGCTGACCGGGGCACTGATCGCCGACCTCTCGTCGTGGCAGGTGGCGCTGGCGTTGCCGCTGCTGGCGGTGCTCGCCGTGCCCGCGGCTCGCCGCGGCACCACCGCAGCGGACGCGGTGCCGGCGCCATTCGATTTCTTCGGGATGACCATCCTGGCCATGCTGGTCACCGCTGCCGTCCTCATTCCGCACCGACCGCTGGTGGCCGGCCCGGCCACCGTCGTACTGCTGCCTCTGCTGGTGTTCTGGATGAAGGTCCGTCCGGACGGCTTCCTGCCTGCTGCGGTGGCACGGAACGGCCGGTTCCTCGCGGCGTGCGCGCTGGCCTTCGCGCTGGGAGTGGGGAACTTCGCCCTGCTCTACGCCGCGCCGGACCTGCTGCGACAGCACGCGGGATGGGCAGGCACCCTGAGCGGGACCGTGCTGCTGGCGCCGTACCTGATCGGCGGCATCTGCTCCGGGTTCCTGGTCGCGGCATCCGTGCGAGTGTCACGCCGCGTCGCGGCCGCCGCGTTGCTCGTCACCGGCGCCACCGCGCCGCTGCTGGCGGCGGTCACCACCGCCGTACCGCTGCTGCTTGCGGCGATGACGCTCGGCTCCTTGGCCGCCGCGACCGGCCAAGGCGTACTCGCCCTGCACGCGGCCGGCGTCGTGTCCGCCTCCCACCGGGCCGAAGCCCTGGGTCTGTTCAACCTCGCCTACCTGCTCAGCGTCGCGATCGGACCAGTGGTTGCCGTGACGCTCTCGCACCCGACCGCTTGAGGGCCCCGACGCGCAGTTCAACGTCGGCCGCCTCGGCGTCGTGGCCTGCTTGGCGCACTGTTCGAGAGGATCTGGACCACTCCTGCCATGGCTGAAATGATCCGGACGTGAAGGCTGATGCCACAGGCCGACGCAGCCTGGACGAGGTACGCGAATACCAGGTGACGCGACTCAACCACGCCTTGCGACGGCCGGGCATGTGGGGCGGCGAGACCGCCTTGCGACTGTTGATGGACGCGGTGGCCTTCGTCGACGGGCTCGACGAGGTCTGGCAGGCAGAGTGTGAGCAGCTCCGTGCGCGGGGAGCCGTCAATTCGCTCGGTGTGCGCGGAGCCTTCTCCGAGATCCTGCCCGGATACCGCGACGACGGAGCGGTGGCCTCGGTCTACGCCGACATCGCCTGGCGGCATGGCTGGCTCAAGGTTGATCGGACGCTCTCCGCCGATGACTTCCAGCGGCTACGTGACGAAGCCACCCGCTGGTGTGCCCAAGACCGCTACCTCGATGAGGCCCTGGTCGAACTCGGGGCACCCGCCGTGCTGTTCGGCGGTGGCAATCCCTGCTATCCCAAGACCCTGGCCTACGCCGCCGACCGCGCCACTGGGCTGATCTGCCTGCACTTCGCCGGCACGTGCGACTGGAACACCACACAGCCACAGCCGGAATCCCCGCCGGTGCTGCTGGCGATCCGCCACGGCGACGGCACCTTCGCGGACACCTTCACCCTCACACCGACAGGCTCCACCTACCGCTACGAAGCCGACCGTTGACCAGCCGCACACGAGGTTGAGTTCCTGGATCATCGCAGCGCGTTGAAGAAGGCGCGCAGGTCGGCAGCGAGCAGGTCGGGCTCTTCCTGGGCGAGGAAGTGGCCGCCGACGCTGGGCTCGCGCCAGTGGGTGAGGTTGGCGTAGGTCCGTTCGGCGAACGACCGGGGCAGACCGGCGTCCTCGACGCTGACAGTGATACCGGCGGGCACGGTGACCATCGGCAGGTGTGGGGCCAGGTGGTCGTCACGGTAGGGGCGGAAGGACGTGCCGATGCAGTTGGTGACCCAGTACAGCATCACGGTGGTCAGCAGCTCGTCGAAGCCGAAGCGGCGGGAGATGTCGCCGCCACAGTCGCTCCAGCGCTGGTACTTCTCGATGACCCATGCGGCCAGGCCGGACGGCGAGTCGCTCAGCGCGGCCGCAAGGGTGTCGGGCCGTGTCTCCTGGATGATTCCGTAGCCCCAGTCGTCTTGGGCCTTCGCGTCGAGCTTGGCGATGAACGCCTCCTCGGCCGGGCTGAGGTCACCCCTGCGGTCCGCCGGCGGGAACTTGATGTGCTGCGAGAAGACCCCGATGACCCGATCTGCGTGGCGGGCGCCGAGCCACGTCGACACGCCGGATCCGACATCGCCACCGTAGGCGCCGAAGCGGTCGTAGCCCAGACGGGTCATCAGCTCGGCCCACACGTCCGCGACGGCCGCCTCGGTCGTCGGGCCCTCGGCGAGTGGTCCGGAGAAGACGAAGCCCGGCAGGCTCGGTATGACGAGGTCGAAGTCTGCGAGCCGGGACACCAGGGGCAGCATCTCCGTGTACGTGCTGGGCCAGCCGTGGGTCAGGATCAGCGCCGTGGCGTCGGGCGATGCCGAGCGGACATGAACGAAGTGGATCGGCGTGCCTCGGACCGTGGTGACGAACTGGGGGTATCGATTGAGGGCACGCTCGACCGCACGCCAGTCGAATCCGTCGAGCCAGTACCGCACCAGATCTGCCAGGTACCCGGGGTCGGTGCCGGCGGCCCACGGCTCTCCCGGGGCGGCCGGCGCGAGCCTCGTCCGCGAAAGCCGAGCGCGCAGGTCGTCCAGGACGGCTTCGGGCACATCGATGCGGAAGGGCGTCACCCGATCATGGTCCCATCGCCAGGAGTCACTCGGCAGCCGCCCGAACGGGCAGGCTGCCGCACGGCGATCGGCAGCCACGATCCGGGAGACTCGATCGCCGATCCGCCGGGGAGCGTGATTCAGGCCGGAACCGCTGCGAGGCGGCACTATCGTGTCCACGTGCCTTCAGACGTACATCCGGCCCTGGATGTGTTGATGCCCGCGGCGTTCCTGGGCCACGGCAACCCCATGAACGCCCTCGAGGTCAACCGGTACACCTCCGCGTGGAGAGCCTTCGGCGCAGCGGTGCCGCGTCCCCGCGCGATCCTGGTGGTCAGCGCCCATTGGTACATCAACGCCACGGCCGTCACCGCGATGCCCCGGCCGAGGACCATCCACGACTTCTACGGGTTTCCGCAGGAGCTGTTCGAGGTGCAGTACCCGGCGCCCGGGCTGCCCGAACTGGCTGAGGAGGTCAGTGACGTCGTCCACCCGACCTGGGTCGGGGCGGACGTCGACAGCTGGGGCATCGACCACGGCACCTGGTCGGTGCTGATGCATGCCTTTCCGGACGCGACGATTCCCGTCGTCCAGCTCAGCATCAACGCCGACAAGCCGATGGACTACCACCTTCAACTCGGCGCCCGGCTCGCTCCTCTGCGCCGGCGCGGCGTGCTGATCGTGGCGAGCGGCAACGTCGTGCACAACCTGCGCGGCATGGACTGGGCGCTGGCCGACGACGGCTTCGACTGGGCGCGACGCTTCGACGAGGACGCCAAGGCCCGGATGTTGACCGACCCGGGCGAGTACGCGACCCTCGACGCGCACGGGGACTTCCGCCGTGCGGTACCGACCCCGGATCACTTCATCCCCGCGTTGTATCTCGCCGGTCTGGCCGCCGCCACGGACACCCCCGACACCGAGGTCCTCGTCGACGGCTACGCCTACGGCTCGTTGTCCATGACGGCCTACACCCTGGGCATGTCCTGTCCACCGGCTGCCGGCCGGGGCGGATCCCCGCAGCCACCGCCCGGCCTGCCGCCGGACGGCTCCAACATCTGAGCAAGCGCCGGCTGGTCGAATGCTCCCATGGATCAAGGTGCAGTCGCGGTGGGTCCGGCGCTCGCCGCCGTACTCGTCGTTCTCGTGCTCGTCGCCGTGGCAACGGTGCGGGCCGGCCGGCTCGGCCACGCCCGTGGCATCGCCACGGCGGCGCTGCGCGCGGTGGTGCAGTTGTGCGCCGTGGCGCTGCTCATCACTGCCGTCCTGCGGTCGTGGTGGGCCAGCGCCGGGTTCATCACGCTGATGATCCTGGTCGCGGCGGCGACCTCCGCGCGCCGGGTCAGCTCGCTTCGCCTCGGCTGGCCGGTGCTGGCGCCGATCGCGGTCGGCGCGCTGCCGGCCTGCGCCCTCGTCGTGGCCTCCGGCACGGTGCCGATGACCGAGGTCGCGGTCGTTCCGATCGCCGGGATCCTCATCGGCGGGGCGATGACCGCTACATCCCTGGCGGGCCGCCGCGCACTGGACGAGCTTCGCGACCGCCATGGCGAGTACGAGGCGGCCCTGGCGCTGGGCCTCGTGCCGCGGGATGCGGCGCTGGAGATCTGCCGGCCCAGCGCGGGGCAGGCACTGGTGCCCGCGCTGGACCAGACACGCACCGTCGGCCTGGTCACACTCCCCGGCGCCTTCGTCGGCGTGCTGCTCGGCGGCGGCACACCCGTCCAGGCCGGGGCAGCCCAACTACTGGTCCTGGTCGCGCTCCTGGCCGTCGAGGCGATCGCCGTCGCGGTGACCGTCGAGCTGGTCGCCAACGGACTGCTTCGCCGACCGGGCCCTGCCGTCTAGGTTCCGCTTCGACGTCTGACCGCCTGGCCGGGAGAGAACCCGAAGACGGGATGGTTCCCCCGTGCCGGTGCCCGGGTGACCTGGGTACGGTCGCCCGGGCACCGCGGGCTATGCCGTCGGCCTGGCTTCGTGCAGGATCCGGGCCAGCTCGGCCGGCCGGCTGAGCATCGGCCAGTGCCATGTCGGCAGTTCCTCGTACCGCCACGAATCGCCGGCCATGTGCCGGCACAGCGGCATGGTGGCGGCCATCTCGCGTGCCTGCTCGGCGGTGAAGCTCGACAGCACGCCGAGGCGGGGCAGCTTCTCCCACGCCCCGGTGAGCCGCACCGGGGTGGTGGCAGTCGCCCACCGAGGTTCCCGGCGGAGTACGCCTCACCGCCCGAGCCGAACGGCTCGACGGTGCGGCACAGATGCTCGCCGGGCTCGGCTGGTCGTTCACGATCGACCGACCGGACGAACTCAAGGACGAGGTACGCGCCCTGGCCGCCCGACTGCTCACCGACGCCGACGCTTGAGGCTCGGTAGTGGTAGTCAGAGCCGCCTCGGCCCAAGTGCGGTTGGCGCGCGGCTGGGTCAGGCCGGCGGATCGTCTCGGAAGAGAGCTTCCCTCAAGCCTCGGCCTCCCCAGCGGGTGGCGACGAGTTCGGGTCGAGGACGGGTCGGCTCGGGCACCCCTCGGTGCGGTCTGGTGTCGGGCGCAGGACGGTCCCAATCGGCGATCAGCGCGAAAGGATCGGTCACGCGGCCCGGCTCATCCTCACACCGCTCCCGGACAACCATCGCCGGATGGAAGCGCAGTTCCTGCGCCATCCCGCAGTCGTCGGCCCGCGAGGCGACCACGGCCCCGCAGCCTCGACAGGCGACGCAGGGGATCCATCCCACCATCGACCAGCAGCCCGTGCGGACACGGTCATGGACGAAGCGTGTCCCGCGTACGTCGCCGGGTGAGAGGACGAAGGTGCCGGTGAGCTGATCACGGCCGTAGGCGGCCTCGTCGATCGCGTAGGCGCCCGGGTCGAGGAGCGGCGGGTTCACGTGGTGGCAGTCCAGGACCGACCAGTGCGGCGGCGCCGGCAGTTCCACCAACCGGACCGGGACGCTCAGCTTCTTCCCGCAGCTCGCACACCGAAAGCGCTCCACTGCCGCAGTGTGACATCGCGGCCGAGCGACGGCATCAGGGATGTGCTTTCCTCGGCGGGCTTGACCCAGCTGGTCCTCGATACGCCCGGCGCGTCGCCGATAGGCTCGCGGCATGCGGACCTTCCGCAGTCCCCAGCTGGTTCTCTTCAGCGACGATACCCGCGAGGACCACGGCTTGGACCCGGTCGCCGAAGGCCAGCGCGTCGCGGTCGTCCTCTGGACGGATGACACCACCGCGGCCTACGAGGGCCTGGTCGCAGGCGGAGCTCATGCGCGTGGCAGGTGCTGAGCAGGTTTCCACCACGCGAGGTTGGCGGTCACGTGGGCCACCGGCTCGATGATCTCCCACGCCTCGGCGATCAGCCCGTCGTCGATCCGCCAGATGTCGACGACCGCGATCTCCGGTCCTGCGCCGGGAAGCCAGCGCCGCGAGTACATCACGACGTGATCGCCGTCGGCCAGCACCTGATGGATCTCGACCTGCATGTCGGCAAGCGGTACCAGCGCGGCGCGGACGGCGGCGAGCCATTCCACTTTGGTCGACGTGGTCGTACCCGGCCTGTGGTGGACGAAGTCATCACTCAGGAACGGGGCGAGCGCATCGACGTCACCCGTCTCGATCAGTCCTGCCAGCGCCCGTCGGACGATGCTCTGGTTCTCCGTGGTCATGGATGCAGTGTTTGCGTGACCGCTTCGATTGTCGATGAACTCGGATTTCATGGCGTCCGACTCGACGATGAGTACGCTCCATGATCGTGCACACGGTCGGGGAACTCTTGCGGCAGTGGCGGCAGCATCGGGGACTCAGCCAACTGGATCTCGCGATCGCTGCGGACGTCTCGGCTCGTCACGTCAGTCTGGTCGAGACCGGTAAGTCCAAGCCGAGCTCCGACATGATCCTTCGACTCGCGGATCAGCTCCACGTGCCGCTGCGTGATCGCAACCGGCTGCTGCTCGCCGGGGGTTTCGCACCTCGGTACGCCGAGAGTCCGCTCGACCACAACGCACTGTCAGCCGTCCACGACGCTGTCCGGAGGGTGCTCCGCGCCCACGAGCCCTACCCGGCGGTGGTCTTCGATCGCCGGTGGAACATCGTGACGACCAACCGCGCTGTCGACCCGTTCTTCGCACAGGTGGCTCCTGACCTGCTGCGACCGCCGGTCAACCTGGTACGGCTGGGACTGGATCCGCGCGGTCTCGCGCGCATGGTCGTCAACCTGGCCGACGTGCGCGCGGTGTTCCGCACCCGGATCTCACGCCAGCTCGCAAATGCTCCCGACCCTGAACTCACCGCACTCTACGAAGAACTGTTGGCGCCCGAGCCGGAGAACACGTCGAGTCAACGGATCGAAGCGGACGTCGTGATACCGATGATCCTTCGCGTCGGCGGACGAGAGCTGCGGCTGTTCTCGACCATCACCACATTCGGCACCCCGATGGACATCACGATCGACGAAATCGCGATCGAGTCCTACTACCCGGCCGACGCGGAGAGTGCCGCCTACTTCGCGACGTAGCGTACTGTCAGCCGCTTCTGAGTCGCGGGCCCTCACCCCGCGTACCGGCCGGATCGCCCCGAGGTGCGCTGTCCCTGGCGGCGGGGCAGTCGGCGGGGAATGATCGGGGTACACCGCGGGCTGCCCGCAGCAGTCCACGGCGCCGCAGAAGGGCGGGTCGACGCCGATGACTCCGACGCAGCTACGGGCCTACGTCGCTGTCGTCCGCCTGGGGTCCGTCAAGCAGGCCGCCGCGCAGCTGGAGGTCTCCGAGTCGGCGGTCTCGCTGCTCATCGGCCAGCTACGGCGGGAGTTCGGAGACCAGTTGTTCACCCGGACGGCGGCAGGGCTGGCCTTCACCCCCGGCGGGCTGCGGCTCGCCAGCCGCGCGGCCGAGATGCTGGGCCTGCAGGACCGTACGGTCCTGGAGGTCAGTTCGGCGGCACACGGCCGCCGGATGCTGCGGGTCGCCGCGTCCAGCGAGTTCGCCGAGTTCGCCGCGCCGAGACTGATCGAGCTGTTCGCCAGACGCGCCGCCGACCTCGACATCGAGCTGAGCGTCTGCGACCCCGGCTCCTTCGAGTCGCTGCTGCTGACCCGGGCCGCGGACATCGCGATGGGGCCGCTGCCGCCGGTGGCCGAACCGGCGATCTCCTGCCGGCCCATGATGAACTACCGGCTCGTGACCGTCGTCGGCCCGGATCATCCGCTGGCCGGTGTGCCGGCGTCACCGGGGCAGTTGCGCGACCAGACCTGGCTGCTCGGGCCTTCGGCCACCAACACCCTGGGCGCTGTCCCGGCGATGCTGCGCCGGCTCGGCGTACCCGAGGAGCGGCAGCAGATCTTCCAGAGCCACGCGGCAGCGTTGGGTGAGGCCCAGCGCGGCCGGGGGATCGCGCCCGCGCTGTCGTTCACCGTCGCGCCGGACGTCCGCGGCGGCCAGCTCGTGGCGTTGTCCGGGCCGCACGCCACGGCCGAGGCGGTGTGGCATTCGCTGGTACTCGTCACCCCCGGCACTCCGTCCGTGGCAGCCGAGCTGTGCCGCTTCGCGTCGACGCCCCGGGCGATTCAGGCGATGATGCGCGGCGTGGGCGTCGCGGTGAACCATTTCCGGCCCTCGGTGCACGTGACGCTCTGGAGTTGACCGGCGGCGTCCAGCAGGTCCCGGAACGTCGCGGCCGGCAGGAGCCGGTCACAGTAGGGCAGGGCCGCGGCCATGCCCGCCACCAGGGGAGCGAAGCCGGGGGCGCCGGCCCGCGGGTTCAGCCAGACGATCCGGTGGGCGCGGCGGCTCAGCCGTGCCATCACGGCGGCGAGCTCGGCCGGCGGGTCGCTGTCCCAGCCGTCCGAGCCGATCAGCACCACCGCCCCGCGAACCGCGTCGCCGTGCGGGGACGCGAGCAGGCCCCGCAGGTTCGTCGCGATGCGCGTACCCCCGAAACGGTCGGTCACGGCGGCGCCCGCGTGCGCGATCGCCGCGGACGCCGACGTGTGCCGCAGCGCGACGGTGAGCCGGGTGAGCGTCGTGGCGAAGGCGAACACCTCCGCGTCGGTGGTCATCGCGAAGGCCCGCAGCAGGTGCAGGTACGCGTGGGCCTGGGCCCGCATCGACTCGCTGACGTCGCACAGCAGCACGACCCGGCGCGGCCGGCGTAGCGGCCGCTCGCGGACGACCTCGACGGGCTCCCACGCGGTGCGTCGGGCGCGGGCGATCGTCGGACGCAGCGCAACCCGCCGCCCGGCCGGGCCTACGGCGTGCCGCCTGGTGCGCCGGGACGGCCAGCGCGCGACCGCCTCGCGCAGGGCCTCGCCGAGCAGTGCGAGCTGGGCGTCGTCGAGGTCCTCGAACGGCCGGTCGGCGAGTCCGGCGAGGGCGCTGGGCCGTCGCTCGGGCAGCCGCACTCCGGCATCGGAGGGCTCCGCCTCGGCGACGGGCGCCGGCAACGTCGCCCACGGCAGCCCACCGCCGTCGCCGGTGGCGTCGGTGTCGGCGGGCACCGGCAGGTGTACGTCGTCGCGAGCGCCCGGCGGGGCCGCCGACCGGGTGAGCGGCAGCGGCGGCGCGTCGGCGAACACAGCGGCGAAGACGCTGTCGAAGGCGGCGAGGTCGGCGTGCCGCCGCACGAAGCTGATCCGGGCGGCCCAGTAGAGCGCGGTCGTCTCCCCGGGTGTGCACACGCCGAGCGCCCGGACGAAGTCACCGGCCTCGGTGAGCCCGGCGGGTACGCCGGCCCGCCGCAACCGGTCGGCGAACGCCGTCGCGAAGGCCGCGCGGTCGACGCCGCGCAGCAGACCGTGCCTCACCGGCGTGCGACCCACCAGGCGATCACCGCACCGACGACGACGATCCCGACGAGCACCGGCACGAGGCGCTTGACGACGGCACCACCGGCGACGCCGAGCAGGTCCAGCGTCTCCGGTTCGGCGCTGCTGCCGGCATCCGGTCGACCGGTGGACGCCGAGGCGGCCACGGGGGTGCCGGCCACGGCGGACCCGGGCGGCGTGGCGGACGAGGGCGAGGCGGTGTCGGGCGCTGCCGCCTCGGCCGCGAGGGTGCGAGCCGCGGAGGCGTCGGGGCCGGTCGCGGCGGCGACTGCGGGTGCGGGCTCGGGTGCGTCAGGCGCGGTGGCCTCGTGCGGGTCGCCGGCCGTGCTGTCGCCGGTCCTCTCGGCCGCCAGCCTCGCCTCGAGGTTGGCGACGAACTGGGCGAGCAGCTTGCCCGACACCTCTTTGATCATGCCGCTGCCGAACTGGGCCAACCGCCCGGAGATCTTCAGATCGGTGTCCACGCTGACGACGGTGCGCTGATCGTCCGGCCGCAGTTCGGCGGTGACCAGCGCGGACGCGTTGGCCGCCGACCGCCGGTCGCGGCCCTTCGCGTCGATCACCCCCCGATAGCGACTGTCGTCCTTCTCGACGAAACGTGCGGTGCCGGCGAACTCGGAGACGACCGGACCGACCTTGACCTTCACCGTGCCCTGGTGGACGTCGCCGTCGACGCCGGTCAGCCGGGCGCCCGGCAGGCACGGTGCGATGCCCTCCAGGTCGGTGAGGATCGCCCACGCCCGCGCGATCGGGACGTCGACTGTGAACTCGTTGGTGATCTTCATGCCGGCCTCTCCTGGTGTGCGCCGAGCGCGGCGGCGACGGCGGCGCGGTCGTCGGGGGTCTTGGCGATGGTGCCGATGGTCCGGACGACGTCGTCGGCGGAGAGGTCGGCGGCGCCGAGCACTGACAGCGCGGCGACCCAGTCGATGGCCTCGGCCATGCCGGGTGCCTTGTCCAGGCCGAGGGCGCGTACGTCGCCGACGAAGGCGGTCGCCGTGCGGATCAGCCCTTCGGTGGCGCCCGGCACGGCCCGCCGGACGATCTCGGTGGCGCGGTCCATCTGCGGGAAGTCGATCCAGTGGTACAGGCAGCGGCGGCGCAGTGCGTCGTGCAGGTCGCGGCTGCGGTTGGAGGTGAGCACCACGACCGGCGGCGTGGTCGCGGTGAACGTACCCAGCTCGGGGATGGTGATCCCGGACTCGCCGAGGAACTCGAACAGCAGCGCCTCGAACTCGTCGTCGGCCCGGTCGATCTCGTCGATCAGCAGCACCGGCGGGACCGGCCCCGGGTGGCGTACCGCCCGCAGGATCGGCCGTTCCTGGAGGAACTCCGCGGCGAACAGGTCGGCGTCGGTGAGCGAGGCGTGCCGGGCCTCGGCCAGCCGGATGGCGAGCAACTGCCGCTGGTAGTTCCATTCGTACAGCGCCTCGCCGGGGGTCAGGCCCTCGTAGCACTGCAACCGGATCAGTGTCGTGTCCATCGCCCGCGCCAGCGCCTTCGCCGCCGCGGTCTTGCCGACGCCGGGCTCACCCTCGAGCAGCAGCGGCTTGCCCAGCTCCAGCGCGAGGAAGACGGCCATCGCCATGCCGTCGTCGGCCAGGTAGTCGACGGCGTCGAGCCGGCGCCGCACGGCCTGCGGATCCTTCACCGCGCCTCGCCCGAGAGCAGCCGCCGGTAGTCCGCGCGGGTGTCCACGTCGATCGGCACCGGCCCGTCCACAGGTACCTCCGTGACCGGGTGCCGGCCGGAGTGCAGCAGCTTCCACACCGCCTTGTCACCGTGCAGGACACGCAGCTCCGGCAGGACGTCACGAGCGAACCAGAACGGGTGCCCCAGGCCGTCGGCGTACCGGCACACCGCGAGCGGGGTGGTCGCCGCCGCGACCCGGCGTACGTCGGCGGCCCGTACGCCGGGCTGGTCGCCGAGCAGGAGCACGAGCCCGTCGGCGCGCGGGTCCACCACCTGCGTCGCGGCGCGGACCGACGATCCGCAGCCCGTGCTGAACTCGGCGTTCTCGACGACCTGGACCCCGGTCAGGTCCACCCGCTCGCGGACCAGGTCGGCGGCGCCGCCGAGGGTCACCAGCACCTGGTCGAAGGCACACGAGCGGGCCAGGTCGAGGGTGGCGTCGAGCAGCGTCCGCCCGCGGTACGGCAGCAGTTGTTTGGCCTCGCCGAGGCGCACCGAGGCCCCGGCGGCCAGAACCAGGCCGGTCACGAACACGGCTACGCCGCCACGTGCCGGTCGCGGCAGCCGGGGCAGCAGAACCAGTGGTCGATGCCGTCGATCCGCACGTGCGGGGTGTCCGGCCCGACCAGGACTGTCATCCCGCACACCGGGTCGACTGCCTGCTGGGGGAGCGCCGCGGGTGGTGCGGGGGAGGAGGCGAGGCCGTCCACCCGGAGCGCCCGCACCACCTCGGCCATGATCGACAGCGCGATCTCCTGCGGTGAGCGCGCCCCGATCTCCAGTCCGGCCGGGGTCCGGACCCGGGCGCGCTCCGCGTCGGACAGCGCCAGTTCGTCGAGCACCGCCGCGCCGCGGGTCCGGCTGGCGACCAGCGCGATGTGCCCCACTCCGGCGTCCAGCGCGGCGCGGACGGCGTCCTGTTCGCCCTTGCCCAGGCCGGCCACCACGACCGCCGTCGCGCCCGAGTGGTCACCGGACGTGGCCACCTCGAAGTCGAGGAAGGCCGCCAGGGTGGCCACCGCCGCGCTGATCGGCGTGTCGCCCACCAGACCCAGCACGGGTACGGGCAGCACCGGGCGCAGGAAGATCTCAAGCGCCCCGCCCGAGTGGCACGGGTTGACCACGACCCGTGCCCCCGGCGTATCGGGGAAGGCGGGCGCGCCGTCCGGCAGGACCCGCAGCAGCAGCGCCGTGCCGTCCCGGAGGGCGTCCAGGGCGGCCGCCCGCACCGAACTCTCGGCGCACATCCCGCCGACGAAACCCTCGATGGTGCCGTCCGGCAGGATCACCGCGTCGTCGCCGGGCCGGGCCGACGTCGGGTCCTGCGCCCGGACCACTGTGGCGTGCACGAACGGCGCGCGCGAGACGGTCAGATCATGCATACGGCGGGCGATAGTCGTCACGGGGCCACCTCCCCTAGATCGGCGGGCGGGCGTTGCCGCGCATCGCGTCCCAGACGCGCGACGGCGTCAACGGCATGTCGGCATGCCGTACGCCGAAGGGTTCGAGGGCGTCGACGACCGCGTTGACGATCGCCGGCGGAGAGCCGACGGTGGCCGACTCGCCCACGCCCTTCGCGCCGATCGGGTGGTGCGGGGACGGGGTGACGGTGAAGCCGGTCTCCCAGTCGGGCACCTCCAGCGCGGTGGGGATCAGGTAGTCCATGAGCGACGCGCCGAGGCAGTTGCCGTCCTCGTCGAACGCGATCATCTCCATCAGGGCCATGCCGACTCCGTCGGCCAGACCGCCGTGCACCTGCCCCTCGATGATCATCGGGTTGATCCGGGTGCCGCAGTCGTCGACGGCGATGAACCGCCGCACCTTGACCTGCGCGGTGCCGGGGTCGATGTCCACCACGCAGATGTACGCCCCGTGCGGATACGTCAGGTTCGACGGGTTGTAGCAGATCTGCGCCTCCAACCCGCCCTCGACGCCCTCGGGCAGGTCGCCGGCGCCGTGCGCCCGCATCGCGATGTCCTGGATGGTCACGCTCCTGCCCGGGTCGCCCTTGACCCGGAAGGAACCCTTGTCCCACTCCAGGTCGGCCACCGAGACCTCCAGCATGCCGGAGGCGATGATCTTGGCCTTGTCGCGGACCTTGCGGGCGACCAGGGCCGCCGCGGCACCGGAGACGGGTGTGGACCGGCTGCCGTACGTGCCGAGACCGAACGGCGTGTTGTCGGTGTCGCCGTGCACCACGTCGATGTCGTCCGGCGGGATGCCGATCTCCTCGGCGACGATCTGCGCGAACGTCGTCTCGTGTCCCTGGCCCTGGGACTGCACGCTGAGCCGGACCACTGCCTTGCCGGTCGGGTGCACGCGCAGCTCACAGCCGTCGGCCATGCCCAGGCCGAGGATGTCCATGTTCTTGCGCGGGCCGGCGCCGACGGCCTCGGTGAAGAACGCGACGCCGATGCCCATCAACTCGCCCCGGGCCCGCTTCTCCTGCTGCTCGCGCCGCAGGTCGGCGTAGCCGGCCATCTCCATCGCCAGCCGCATGGTCGGCTCGTAGTCGCCGGAGTCGTACACCCAGCCGGTCTTCGTCGTGTAGGGGAACTGCTCCGGGCGGATGAAGTTCTTCAGCCGCAACTCGGCCGGGTCCATGCCCAGCTCGTCGGCGAGGCAGTCGACGATCCGCTCGACGAGGTAGACGGCCTCGGTGATGCGGAACGAACAGGCGTACGCCACACCGCCCGGCGCCTTGTTCGTGAAGACCGCCGTCATCTTGCAGTACGCGGCCTCGATGTCGTAGCTGCCGGTGAACACCCCGAAGAAGCCGGCCGGGTACTTCACCGGCGCGGCGGTGCCGTTGAAGGCGCCGTGGTCGGCGAGGACGTTGGTGCGGATGGCCAGGATCCGGCCGTCACGTGTCGCTGCGATCTCACCACGCATGATGTAGTCGCGGGCGAAGCCGGTGCTGATCAGGTTCTCGAAGCGGTCCTCCATCCACTTCACCGGCTTCCCGGTGACGATCGACGCGACGATCGCGCAGACGTATCCCGGATAGATCGGCACCTTGTTGCCGAAGCCGCCGCCGATGTCCGGCGAGATCACCTGGATCTTGTGCTCGGGGATACCCGCCACCAAGGCGTAGAGGGTGCGATGCGCGTGTGGCGCCTGCGTGGTGGACCAGAGGCGCAGCTTGCCGTCGACGGGGTCGAAGTCGGCGAGCGCCCCGCAGGTCTCCATCGGCGCGGGGTGCACCCGCGGATAGACCAGGTCCTGGCTCACCACGACGTCCGCGCGGGCGAACACGGCCGCGGTGGCCGCCTCGTCACCGGTCTCCCAGTCGAAGCAGTGGTTGTCGGTCTTGCCGTCGAGATCGTCGCGGATCACCGGGGCGCCCGGTTCGAGCGCGCGGCGGGCGTCGACGACCGGATCGAGGACGTCGTACTCGACGTCGATCAGCTCCAGCGCGTCCCGCGCCGCGTACTTGTCCTCGGCGACGACGAACGCCACCTCCTGGCCCTGGAAGCGCACCTTGTCGGTGGCGAGCACGGCCTGCACGTCGTTGGAGAGCGTCGGCATCCAGGCCAGGCCCTGCTCGGCCAGCATCGCCCCGGTCACGACAGCCTTGACGCCGGGTGAGGCCTCGGCGGCGCTCGTGTCGATGCTCAGGATCCGCGCGTGGGCCACCGGCGAGCGGAGGATGGCCAGGTGCAGCATGCCGGGCAGCCGGACGTCGTCGACGAACCGGCCCCGGCCGCGTACGAACCGCGGATCCTCCTTCCGCAGCATGCGGCCGTAGCCCACCGGCTTCTGGTCGTTGTCGTGGAAGGTGTCCACGCGCTCGTGCACAGTCGTCATACGACGCTCCCGGCGGGCCGGCCGGCGTTGTCGATCTCGCCGGCTTCGCGTGATTCGGTGGTCTCGGTGACCGCGGCGGCCGCGTTCGCCTCGTGCACGGCGGCCCAGCGCACCGAGCGCACGATGGTGGCGTAGCCCGTACAGCGGCAGATCTGACCGGAGATCGCTTCACGGATCTCCGCCTCGGTCGGGTCCGGGTTGCGGTTCAGCAGCGCGCGAGCCGTCATCATCATGCCGGGCGTGCAGAAGCCGCACTGCAGGCCGTGGCACTGGATGAAGCCCTGCTGGACCGGGTCGAGCTCCGCGCCCTTCGCCAGGCCCTCGACGGTACGCACCTGGTGTCCGCCGGCCATCGCGGCCAGCACGGTGCACGACTTCACCGGCTCGCCGTCGAGCCAGACGACGCAGGTGCCGCAGTTGCTGGTGTCGCACCCCGCGTGCGTTCCGGTCAGGCCCAGCACGTCGCGCAGGAAGTGCACAAGCAGCAGGCGGCCCTCGATCTCCCGGGTGACCTCGACGTCGTTGACGGTCATGGTGACCTGCATGCTCAGCTCCTCGCCCGTTCCACGGCCCGGCGCAGGGTCCGTCTGGTCAGCTCGTCGGCCAGGTGCCGCTTGTAGTCCGCGCTGCCCCGCTGGTCGGTGGCCGGATCGCAGCTGCGCGCGGCGATCGCGCCGGCCTGCGCGAAGAGGCTCTCGCCGGGCTCCTGCCCGCGCAGCGCCGAGGAGATCTCCGGGATGCCGGTGGTGTTCGGACCCACAGCGGCCAGTCCGACCCGGGCGTCGGAGATCACGCCGCCGTCGAGCCAGACCGCGGCGCCCGCCGAGACCACCGCCCAGTCGCCGGCCCGGCGCTCCACCTTCTCGTAGGCGCTGCCGCAGCCGGGCCGCACCGGCAGCCGGATCTCGACCAGGATCTCCCCGTCGCCGACGGCCGTCTCGTACGGCCCGACGTGGAACTCCTCCATGGACACCACCCGCTCGGCGCCGCCCGGCCCACGGATCACGCAGCTCGCGTCCAGGGCGGTGCAGACCGCGGACAGATCCTCCGACGGGTCCGCCTGGCACAGGGAGCCGCCCAGTGTGCCCCGGTTGCGCACCACCGGATCGGCGATCACCCGTTCGGCGTCGGCGAAGATCGGGAAGGCCGCCGTCAGGGTGGCGGACTCGAGCAGTTCCCGATGCCGGGTCAGCGCACCGATACGCAGCTCGTCCGGGCCCGCCTCGATGTAGCCGAGCTCGTCGTGGAGATCGTTGATGTCGATGAGATAGTCGAAACTGGCCAGCCGCAGCTTCATCATCGGCAGCAGGCTGTGCCCGCCGGCGATCAGCCGGGACGTGCTGCCCAGCCGTTCCATCAGGCTGATGGCATGGTCCACACTGGTTGCTCGTTCGTACTCGAACGGGGCCGGCACCTGCATGTCGCACCTCCGGAAGTCGTCAATGTGGTGCCGGTGCCCGCGGAAGTCAACGCCGACCTAAGCAAGTCCTTAGGTCGGCGTTGACGGTGCCGCTGCTGCTCACGGATCGTGCGGCAATGCGAGACATCGTCGACGGGTTGACCGCGTGGCGTGCCGCAGGCGTCCGGTTCGCCGTCGCGACAGTCGTGCGGACCTGGAAGTCGGCGCCCAGACCGCCGGGCGCGGCCATGGCGGTCTGCGCCGACGGTGAGGTCGTCGGCAGCATCTCGGGAGGTTGCGTCGAGGGCGCGGTGTACGAACTCTGCCAGGAGGCCATACGCACCGGCCAGGCACGCACCGAGACGTACGGTGTCGGCGACGACGACGCCTTCGAGGTGGGCCTGACCTGCGGCGGCACCATCGAGGTCCTGGTCCAGCCGGACGTCGTCCTGACCGAGCCGGACGCGGTGCTCGCCGCGATCCGCGCGGGTGCGCCGGTGGCGACGGCGTCGGCCGGGACGGCCCAGATGGTGGTCTGGCCCGACCGGGTGGCCGGCACCCTCGGCGACGCCGACCTGGACCGTGCGGTGGCGCGGCAGGCCGAGGGCATGCTCGCCCTCGGCACCACCGGAACCGTTCGACTCGGTACGCGCGGGCAGCAGCGGCACGACGAGGTGTCCGTCTTCGTCCAGTCGTACCTGCCGCCACCACGGATGATCGTCTTCGGCGCGATCGACTTCGCCGTCGCGGTGGCCCGGATCGGCCGCTTCCTCGGCTATCACGTCACGGTGTGCGACGCCCGTCCGGTGTTCGCCACCCGCAAGCGCTTCCCCGATGCCGACGACCTCGTCGTCCAGTGGCCGCACACGTACCTGGAGTCGACGGCAGTCGATGAGCGGACGGTGCTCTGCGTCCTCACCCACGACCCGAAGTTCGACGTCCCGCTGCTCGAGGTCGCCCTGCGCACCCCGGCCCGCTACATCGGCGCGATGGGCAGCCGCCGCACCCACGCCGACCGGCTGCGCCGCCTGCGCGAGACGGGTGTGGACGAGGCCGCCCTCGCCCGGCTCTCCTCACCGATCGGACTCGACCTGGGGGCGCGTACGCCGGAGGAGACAGCCGTGGCGATCGCCGCCGAGTTCGTCGCCCTGGCCGCGGGAGGGTCCGGCCGGCGGCTGACGGACCTCGACACCCCGATCCACCACCGCTGAGCGGACCAGCGGCGGACGTGTCACCCCCGGCTCAGGCCGAGCGCCTCGTCCACCCGGTCCAGCACCGCCACGTCGTCGTGGCCGACACCGCGCAGCAGGTCGATCGCTGTCGCCCGGATCTGCCCGACGATCATGGTGACCGGCAGCGGCGGATCGGTCCGCAGCAGGCCCGCGGCGATCCGGACCGCCTCCAGCGCCGCCGCGTCGGCCCGCTGCGCGTGCCGGTCGGCGTCGGCGCCGGTGAGGTCGTGAGCCATGGCCTCACCAGCCGACCGTACGGCGGAGGTCAGCGCGCCGATCGCGGCGGCCAGCTCCGGCGGCGTGGCGGTGTGCCGGCGGGTCAGGGTCACACCGGCCCGGGCCAGCACCCGGATGTTGCGGGCGGCGTAGTCGAGCTGCCGCAGCGTGGCCTCCACCTCGACGAGCTTGCCCAGGTGCCGGCGGCGCAGTCCCAGCCGCAGCGTCTCACCGGTGGCGAGCACCGCGGCCTGCATCTCGGCGACGCAGTCGTCCACCTGCCGCGCCCGGTCCAGCGCGGCGCCGGCGGCGTCCTCGTCGCAGCCCCGCAGCGCCGCGTTGACCTGGTCGAGCAGGTCGGCCAGGTCGGTGTAGCTGCGCCGGGCCTGGGCCACCAGTGGTGCCAGCGGGTCACGGGCGGCCATCAGCTGGCTGGCGGCAAGCGCCACGGCGCCGCCGATGAGCGCGTCGACGAAGCGGAACGGCATCAGCGTCCCGTTCGGCGCGGAGACCACGACCAGGTACATGGCCGAGACGGTGGCCTGCACGACCAGGGCCCGGCGGGCCCCGATCACCACGAGCGTCGTGGTGGTCAGCAGCAGCACCAGCAGGACCGTCTCGGTGCCCGGGCCCAGCGCGTACACCAGCAGCTCCGCGACGAGCACGGCGGCCGCCACGGCGAACAGGATCTCGACGGTCTGCCGCAGCCGTCGCCCGCGGGACTCGCCGAGCACGACGAGCGCGGCGGTCGGCGCGAAGAACGGGTCCGGGTGCCGGATCACCACCGCCGCCACGATCCACGCGACCACAGCGGCGGCGGTCAGCTCGACCACTGTCATCCCGTCACCGCGCAACCGCGCGACGGCGTCGCGTACCCAGGTCCGCACCGGTGGTACCCCTCTCGCCGGGCAGGCCGGGACCGGCCGCCGATCGATCTTCCGCGAGGAGGCCCACTACCCCGGCTGTGACCTGCTCAATCGCTCGGGTGGCGGGCGGCAGGTGGAACGGACGACGTGCCGGCAGGCGAGCGCCCGGGCCGGTGGTAGCGCCTGCTGTACCCGGATCGGGCAGCCCGCTGGATGGTCGCCGTTCCTCCAGGTCAATAGCGTTTCTGGTGCGCGCAGTTCCTGCCGATGACACGGAGAGAGGCCACCAGAATGCCGGACCATCCGGGACGCACCATCGAACCGGCGGTACGTGTCGAACAACTCACCCGCGTGTACGGCGCCGGCCGCAACCAGGTGACCGCGCTCGCGGGCGTCGATGTCGGCTTCGGCCGGGGGACCTTCACCGCGGTGATGGGCCCCTCGGGCTCCGGCAAGAGCACGCTGTTGCAGATCGCGGCCGGGCTCGACCGCCCCACGAGCGGTCGGGTGATCCTCGGCGGCACCGACCTGTCCGGGCTGTCCGAGACGCGCCTGACCGAGCTGCGTCGTACCCGGATCGGGTTCGTCTTCCAGGCGTTCAACCTGATCGGCGCGCTCACCGTCGAGGAGAACATCGTGCTGCCCCTGCGTCTGGCCGGCGTCCGCCCGGACCGGGCCTGGCTGACCCACGTGGTCGAGCGGGTCGGCCTCGCCGACCGGCTGCACCACCGGCCGGCGGCGCTGTCCGGCGGCCAGCAGCAGCGGGTGGCGATCGCCCGTGCGCTGGCCACCCGCCCCGAGGTGATCTTCTCGGACGAGCCCACCGGCGCCCTCGACTCGCGGACCGCGGCGGAGGTGCTGACGCTGTTGCGCGCGGTCGTGGACGAGCACGGGCAGACGGTGGTGATGGTGACCCACGACCCGATCGCCGCGTCGTACGCGGATCGGGTGCTCGTGCTGGCCGACGGTGCGATGGTCGCCGACCTCCCGCAGCTCGGAGCCGTCCGTATCGCCGAGCACCTGGCCTCGCTGGACGGGCGGGTCCTCCGATGACCGGCCTCGCCGCCCGCCTGCTGCGGCACCGCACCGGCCCCGCCGCCGCGACCCTGCTGGCCCTGATCGCCGGCGTGCTGATCCTGGTGGCGATGGGCACGCTCGTCGAGTCAGGGCTGCGGTTCCGCCCGGAGCCGCGGCTCTGGGCGAGCGCCGACGTGGTCGTCGCCAACCGCACGATCAGCCACACGTTCCGCGAGTTCGACGGTGACACCACCACGAGCACCGTGACGCTGCCCGAGGGCGGCACCGTGGACGCCGACCTCGTGGACCGGATCAGCCGGGTGCCGGGCGTCACGGCAGTCACCGGCGACCACGCGGTGCTGATCGGCTCACCCGCGGCCGTGGGCCACGGCTGGGACACCTACGCCTTCACCGGCCGTTCCCTCGCCGCCGGTGCCGCGCCCCGCAACGACGACGAGGTGGTGGCCGACACCCGGCTCGGCGTGACGCCCGGCGACCGCATCGAGCTGGTCGTCGGCGGGATCAGCCGGTCGTACCGGGTGAGCGGAACCGCCGAGACCGGTTCGGCGGCGGTGTTCTTCACCGACGCGCAGGCCGCCCGCTTGTCCGCGCACCCGGGCCGGGTGGACGCGATCGGCGTACGGACGGCGCCCGGCGCCGACCTCGGCGCGGTGCGGGAGATCGCGTCGGCGGCCGGTGCCACGGCGTACGCCGGAAAGGACCGCGGGAAGGCCGAGCAGCCGGAGAACCAGGCCGCACAGAGGTTGCTGGTCGAGGCCGGGTCGGCCTTCGGGGGGTACGTCGTCCTGCTGATCGTGTTCGTGGTGGCCGGCACCATCGGGCTGTCCGTCCGGCACCGTCGGCGTGACCTGGCGTTGCTGCGCGCGGTCGCCGCCACGCCGGGGCAGGTGCGCCGCATGCTGGTCGCCGAGGCCACGCTGCTCGCCCTGGCCGGCTCCGCGATCGGCGGCCCGGCCGGCCTGCTGGCGGCCCGCTGGGTGCACGGCGAACTGGTCGGGCGGGGGTTCGTGCCGGCCGGCTTCCCGATGGTGGGCGGTCTGTTCGCGGTGCCCGCCGCCATCGGTACGGCGGTCCTCGTGGCGGTGGTCGCCGCGCTGATCGCCGCACGCCGGGTCACCGCCATCAAACCGATCGAGGCGCTCGGCGAGATCGCTGTCGAACCCCGGCGCAGCGGCCCGGTACGGCTGATCGCCGGCGTGCTGACGCTGATGGCGGCCGGCAGCTCCGGGGCGTTCACGCTCGGCGCCGCCGGGTCGGCCGGGGCGCTGGCCGGCGCGGTCGGCATGCTCTACCTGTTCGTCATCGCGGTGGCGCTGCTCGCACCGATGATCAACGCGTACGCGGCACGCCTGCTCACCCCGGTGCTGCCGCGGATCTGGCGGGCCGGCGGATACCTGGCTGCGGCCAACCTGCGGGCCAACGCGCAGGGCATGGCGACGGTCCTGACCGCCCTCGTGCTGTCCGTCGGGTTCGGCGGTTCGGTCTGGTTCCTGCAGAACAACCTGGAACGGCAGACCACCACGCAGAGCAGCGCGGGAACACTCGCCGAGCGGGTGCTCGTCGCTCCGGGTGGACTGCCCGCGGACGCGGCGGGGGAGATCCGCGAGCTGGACGGGGTGCAGGCGGCCACCGGGGTACGCCGCACCCAGGTCGTGGTGCGGGCGCTCGGCGGCATCGAGCCGGTCGGCGCGCAGTCCGTCGACCCGGCGGGCGTCACGTCGACGATGGACCTCGCCGTGCGCAAGGGCACCCTGGCCGACCTGCGCGCCGGCACCGTCGCCCTGTCCACGACGCAGGCGTCGTCGTCCGGCTGGGACGTCGGCAACAAGGCGGAACTCTGGCTGGGCGACGGCACCCCTGTCACGTTGGACGTCGTCGCGATCTACGACCGTGGCCTCGGCTTCGGCGACGTCACCCTGGCTGCCGGGACGGTCGCCGGGCACACGGCGGGGAACACCGTCGACGAGGTCCTGGTCCGCGGCGGCCCGGACGCCGGCACCGCGTTGGCTGCGTGGGCGGCGGCGCGGCCCGGCGCCGAGGTTCTCGACGCCGCCACCCGTACGCGCCTGCTCGGCACCGATCTGGCGCTCGGCGCCTGGCTGAACCGGCTGCTGATCGGCGTGATGGTCGGGTACGCGGCGCTGGCGGCGGCCACCACGATGGTGATGGCGGCGCTGGCCCGCCGCCGCGAGCTGGCGCTGCTGCAACTGGTCGGGGTCACCCGCCGTCAGATCCGCGGGATGGTCCAGGCCGAACAGGCCGGGTTGCTCGGCACGGCGGTGCTGATCGGCGCGACGATCGCGATGCTGACGCTGAGCGCGATCGTCAACGGACTGACCGGCAGCCCGATCCCGTACGTGCCGCCGCTCGGGTGGGCGGCGGTGCTCGGCGGTACGGCACTGCTGGCGTCGGTGAGCACGGTGTGGCCCGTCCGGCGGCTGCTCAGCGCTCCGCCGATCGACAACATCGGCCTGAAGGAGTAGGACCGGCGGCGGGGCGGGTCCAGTGCGTCAACCCGGTTGTGCGCCGGTGCCCGGCCTGGCAGCCTGGCCGCTTCGGTCCGACGAGAGGCGGCCATGACGCGGACATTCCTGCAACCGGATGACCTGCACGACCTGGTGTCGGACCAGTTCGGCTCGGACCGGCGGCTCGCTGCCCTGGACCGGCTGACGGGCGGCACCAAGAAGGGCGTCTACCGGCTTCGGCTGGACGACCGGACAACCGTGATGCTGTACGTGTGGGCCGCGGGCGAGAACTACTGGCCGCCGTCGCCGGCGGTCCCGGACGACCCGTTCACTGATGCGTCGGGTGCGGATCTCTTCGCCGCCGCCCACGCGGCGCTCACCGGGGCAGGAGTGCGTGTCCCGCATCTGTTGATGATCGACCGGGACGGCAGTCACCTCGACGCCGACATCGCGCTTGTCGAGGACGCGGGCGCGCTGCGGCTGGAGGCGTTGGTGGAACACGATCCGGCCGCTGCCGTCACGCCGCTGTCCGCGCTCGGTGACGCCCTGCGCCGCATGCACACGGCCTTCGGGCCGCACTACGGAAAGGTCGCGGCCATCGCCCGAGGCGAGGCATCACAGACGCGACGCACCGAGGACGTGATCGTCGACCGCGCGCTCGGCCACCTCGACGCGGCAGCGGCCCGCGACGCCCGGCTGGCCGATGCCCACCACCGGGTAGCCGCCCACGTACGCCACCTCAGGAGCGCGGTCACCCCACGCGAGGAGTACGGGCTGGTGCACGGCGAACTCGGCCCGGATCACGTGCTCGTCACACCGGCCGGTGAGGCCGTCATGATCGATTTTGAGGGGCTGACGTACTTCGACGTCGAATGGGACCACGCCTGGCTGCAAATGCGTTTCGGCGAGACATACCCGGCGCTGCGCCCGGTCGCTCTAGACCCCCACCGGCTGGCGCTCTACCGATACGCGCAGACGTTGTCCTTGATCGAAGGGCCACTGCGGATCGCGGACACCGACTTTCCGGATCGGAAGTGGATGCTGGACCTGGCCGAGTGGAACATCACCAAGGCGCTCGCCGCGATCTGACGGCAGCCCGGCACCACGGGACCGTGCGCGAGGGTGTCTCAGTCGGCCGGACCGACGTGTGCCGCGAGCAGGCGCCACCCCTCGTCCTCGTCGAGGATCCATGTGCGCGTGTAGCGGACCCGGGCGACGAACGGCTCGCCGGCAAGGGTGCCTTCCAGCGTGCCGAGGAACCACGTCACCCCGGTGCCGCCGACGGCGAGCACGGCCAGGTCCTCCTCGTCGACCCGGGTCATCGTCTGCTGGCCGGATCGGTGCGCGTGCAGGTCGTCCTGCTTGGAGTAGAGACGGCCGTCAGGCCCGGTGAACACGAGGCGGTCGTCGATCAGCCGATCCAACTCCGCGACGTCGGAGGACAGCTGGGCACGTTGAAGACGCCGTTCAGCGGCGCGTAAGCCCTCGACCCCGGCGAGATCCGCGCCGCCGTTCCCCGTGGGAAAATCATCGTCGTTCACTGTAGATAACCTAACAGCGATCTCCGGGAACCGGTATCGGGCGGATGACCGCCTGTGCAGGTCAGCGGGGATGGCTAGGTTCGCCCGGTGCCCAACATGATTACTGCGGCGTCCGCAGGCACCTGGACGCTCGGCGACCTGACCGTCACCCGGATCGGATTCGGCGCGATGCGCCTGACCGGCAACCGCGGTGTGGCGAGCGACCGCGAACGCGTCATCGGCGTGCTGCGCCGGGCGGTCGAGCTCGGCGTCAACCACATCGACACGGCGGCGTTCTACTTCTCGCCACTGCGGTCGGCCAACGAGCTGATCAACACGGCGCTCTCGCCGTACGCCGGCGAACTGGTCATCACCACGAAGGTCGGGCCGGGCCGCGACCCCTCCGGCGAGTGGCTGCCGCTGGCCCGGCCCGACCAGCTGCGCGGACAGGTCGAGGAGAACCTGCGCCAGCTGGGCCGTGACCACCTGGACGTCGTCAACCTGCGCCAGAACGGGCTGGAGTCGGTCGCGGAGCACTTCGGCGCGCTGGCCGACCTGCGGGACGCCGGGCTCATCCGGCATCTCGGCCTGTCGAACATCCGTCCGCAGCACCTCGCGCAGGCACAGGCGATCGCCCCGGTGGTCTGCGTGCAGAACCCGTACGGCGTCGACACCCGACGTGTGCACGACCAGCTCGTGCGCACCTGCGGGGAGCAGGGCGTCGCCTTCGTGCCGTTCTTCGCGATCGCCGGCGACGGACGTGAGGCAGGTGGCGTGGCCGGCAACGAGGCGGTGGCGGCCGTCGCCCGGGCGCACGGGGCGACGCCGGCGCAGGTGCGCATCGCGTGGACCCTCAGCCGCGGGCCGCACATGCTGGCCATCCCCGGTACGGGCGACCCCGACCATCTGGTCGAGAACCTGGCCGCCGGGGCGCTGCGCCTGTCCCCCGAGGAACTGGCCCGGCTCGACTAGCGGCGCCCTGCCACGAGTCCACGACCCTCGACGGAAGGTCTCACCCTTTGCCGGCAGCGGTTAGGTCGGCGTTCCTGGCCGGGATGGCCCTGATCGCCGTGGAGGCCGTCTAGCTCGCCTGCTTCGTCGCCGCGTCGCAGTCCAGCTCGCGCCACTGCCCACCATCGGTCGGGGCCAGGATGGCGGCGCTGAGTTCGGTCACGAATGCCCGGACCTCGTCGAACCGGCCGGGATCGGTGTCCTGGCCGGAGTCGTACCACCAGTCGCGCGCCCAGGCGATGAGGTCCGCCCATCGAGGGCAGGCGGTGATGGTCTGCTCGGCGGCCTGCCGCTTGGACAGTTGCCGGCCATGGCGCAGGCGCTGGAAGGCCCGGCAGAGCGTGAGCACCGCGTACGACTGGGCTCCAGGTGGGGTCATCTCGAGCACCCAGGCCGGCCAGTCGCGGACGTGGTCCAGCAGGGCCGCGCGGACGAGGCCGGGGTCGGCGGCGGGCAGCAGCTCACCGGCCGGCGGTCCCAGCAGCGTACGGCCGTGGTCGTGCACGGCGGACCAGGTCACGACGCGGTGGGTGGTGGCGGGCAACAGGTGCAACGACTCGCCGGGACTGATCCGGGCGATCACGTGATCCCGGCCGGGATCGGCGCGCACCGCGTCCAGTGACACGTACTCCACCTCGATCCGGCCGGCCCACTGCGGGTGCCGCCGGTCGAGGTCGGAATGCAGTTCGGCGAGTACGTCGAGGAGCTTCTCGTCCGGATCGTCGGTGAGCACCGCGAGCAGGTCGAGGTCGCTGCGGTTCACGGCGAAGTCGCCTGCCACCAGCGAGCCGTGCAGGTACAGGCCCAGGAGCCTGCCGGCCAGCGCCCGGCGCCACGCCTCGCGGAGATCGGAGAGAACCATGTCAGGTGGGACCACCAGGTGATCCTGCGCCGCGGCCCGCCTGGCCGCCATCGAGTAAGTCGACCCGCCCACGCCGGCAGTACGCCGAGGCTCGGCTGACCCCGGCATCAACCACCTCGGACGGCACGCTTCTGCCATGGCAGTCATCGAGGTGGACAGCCTCCTCAAGCGCTACGCGAGCACACCGCTGTGGACGGCGTCAGCTTCGCCGTCGAGCAGGGCGAGATGGTCGGCATCGAACCGCAACACGACAACGGGAAGCTGCGGGAGCTGCTCGGCGCGCAGCGCCGGCGGCTCTCCGGCGGGCAGAAGCAGCGGCTGTACGCGCAACCGCATGCGCCGGTCGCGCCTACGTGCTCGGCGGGTTGCGGTGCCGCTCCGCGAGACCCGATGTGGCCTGCCGCTGCGCGTCGTGCCGGTGCTGGTCGGCGGCGGCCCGGCGGACCGCAGCCGAGTCCTCGTCCGACGGGCGCCTCGACCGGTCGCGCCGGGCGACGAAGACGACGAGCGCGAGCAACACCACCGCGGCCACCGCGAGCGACACCACAATCGTTCTCATGCCGTCGACGCTACGGCGTGCGGGCCAGCTTCGGCGTGGTGAAGCTCAGGGGCTGCTCCGTCCGCCTCCGGATGGCAAGCTCACGTGTCGTGATCGATGACTTTGTGGGCCGTCCGTGAGGGCGGTCATCGTCGCGGCCGCTGTCGCGTTCGTGATCTCCCTGTTCGGCACGCCGGTGGCGATTCGCGTCTTCAGCGCGCTGAAGGCCGGTCAGCCGATCCGGTCGATCGGGCTCGCCAGCAACGAGGGAAAGAAGGGTACGCCCACGATGGGCGGCGTCGTCTTCATCGTGGCGACGGTCCTCGCGTACGTCGCCGGGCATCTCGCCCTGACCACCCTGCCCGAACGGCAGATCGCGCAGGAGGGGCCCACCATGACGGCCCTGGTGCTGCTCGGGTTGTTCGTCTTCTGCGGCGCGGTCGGATTCTTCGACGACTTCCTCAAGGTGCGCCGGCGCAACTCCGACGGGCTGTCCGCCAAGGGCAAGCTGCTCGGCCAGGCGCTCGTCGGCGGCGGGTTCGGCGTGGCCGCGCTGTACGTGCCCAGCACCAACGGCCAGACCGTGGCCAGCGAGCACATCTCGCTCATCCGCGACATCAGCTGGCTGGACGTCGGCAAGGTCGGCGCGGTCATGGTCTTCATCTTCGTGATCACGGCGATGTCCAACGGTGTGAACCTCACCGACGGCCTCGACGGCCTGGCCACCGGCGCGTCGATCCTGGTGCTCGGCGCGTACTCGCTGATCGGCTTCTGGCAGTACCGGCACTGGTGCGCCGACGACGGGTACGCCCGCGTGAACGAGTACTGCTACCAGGTCCGCGATCCGCTGGAGATCGCCATGATCGCGGCAGCCGCGGCCGGTGCCTGTGTGGGCTTCCTGTGGTGGAACACGTCCCCGGCCCGGATCTTCATGGGTGACGTGGGCGCGCTCGGGCTGGGCGGCCTGATCGGCGGGCTCGCGGTGGTGACCCGTACGACGCTGCTCTCGATCCTGATCGGTGGGCTCTTCGTCATCATCACCACGACCTGGGTGATCCAGATCGTCTCGTTCCGGACCACCGGCAAGCGGGTCTTCCGGATGGTGCCGTTGCACCACCACTTCGAGCTGGCCGGCTGGAGCGAGTCCACCATCGTGGTCCGCTTCTGGATCGTGGCCGGTGTCTGCGTCGCGGCCGGCCTGGGCCTGTTCTACTCGGACTTCCTGGCGACCGTGGGATAGCGACAGGAGACGCCGGTTCAGGTGGACCGCTGGGCGGTGTCGCCGTCGCGGAGGTGGTCCAACTCGGCGAGGTACATCGCCTGGAGGCGGTCGTGGTGCCGGACCAGCAGCCTGACCTCCTCGGCGCTGTAGCCCTCGACGAGCCGTTCCGCCCGCTCGGCGAAACGCTCGTACGGCCGCTCCAGGTCGGCGATCCGCTCCGGCCGTATGGTGACGACGACCCGCCGCCGGTCTGCCGGGTCGCGCTCGGTCGTCACGTAGCCGGCCTGCTGGAGCCGGCGGAGCATGCTGGTGACCGCACCGGTGGTGAGGTTGGTCCGCTCGGCGATCTGCCCCGCGGTGGCGGAGCCGATGTCCGCCAGGTAGTCGAGGCACTCCAGGTCGCTCACGGCGAGGCCCAGCCGCTCCGCGATGGCGTACCGGAACACCATGGACAGCCGCGACGTCTCCCGCCCGGCGCGCATGAGGTCGGCGATCGCGGAGGCGCGGGCCGAATCGTGGGACACGCGGGCAATCATGCCTCCGGCACTGTGACCCGGTGCAGCCGAGGTAGCACGCGGGTGAGCACCCAGTGCGGTGCGGCGGCGCCACCGGTGAGGCGGTGCATCAGCCTCGCGGCGTTGTCGACGGCGTGGAAGGCGTACGGCACCATCTCGTCCTGGTATCCGGCGATCGCCTCCTCCACGGATGTGCCGTTCCGCCGGGCCTCGACCAGCCGGTGGCCGAGCAGTGCGGCGTCGCGCAGCGCGGTGTTGCCGCCATGAGCGCCGAACGGCGGCATGACGTGTACGGCATCGCCCATCATCGTCGCCCGGGGCACCGCCCACCGGTGCGGGCGCCGGCCGGTGGCGAACAGGTTGAGCACAGTTGCGTCCAGTTCCGCCGTGTCGACCAGCCGCCGGACGAGCGGGTGGAAGTCGATGCTCATCCGGGCCGCCACGTGCCACAGCGCCCGCAGGTCCCCGCGGACGCCTTGAGGCAGCTCGTCCCGCCCGAGCAGCAGTGCCCACATGACGTAGTCGTCGCCGGTGGGGGCGTAGCTGCCCGGAGCCAGGCGCGAGAACGCCTCCCGCGGGCTCTCGCCGAACCGCATTGAGGTGAAGAAGAAGGCGCTGCCGGGCCGGTCGGCGATGGACAGGACTCCGCTGGTACGCAGCGCGTCCGGGATGACGCTTGCGCCGTCGCGCCACAACGGCGACCGGCCGTAGATGCCCGCCATCGGAGTGTCCGCCGGGTCGGCGTCCGGCATGAGCTGCGCGCGCAGCGCCGAGCCGACGCCCTCCGCGCCCACCACGACTGTCGCCGCGGCGGCGCTGCCGTCGGAGAACCGCAGCCGCAGCCCGGCCGGACCGCCGTTGTCCACCGCGACGGCGGCCCTGCCGTAGTGGATGCGCCCGTCCAGCCCGGACTGCAGGATCGACCGCAGGGTCAGCCGGTCCACCTGGCGGGTCTCGTGCGGGTCGTCCTTGAAGGTGATCGTGAAGGCGTCCCGCAGCCGTCTGTCGGTGAAGCGCAGGTGCCCGCCGGGCTCGTCGCCGGTGGCCAGCGCCAGGCGGTACAGCGGGCGGGGCAGGCTCTCGCGCAGCGCCGCCAGCCCGTACCGGTCGAGGATGATCCGGTAGCCCTGCCGCCGGACGAAGGGGCCGGGATCCCGCTCGTAGACGTGCACGTCGATGCCGGCGCGCGTCAGGTACTGGGCCAGGCAGAGGCCGGAGAGGCCGGCGCCGGCGATCGCCACTGAGAAGTCGGTCGATGTGCTCATCCGATTACCTTAATCATTAAGATGATTTGGGCAATGGCCACTGTGAACAGTCATCTTGGACTGATACTCAAGTTGGTTGTATATTCGGCTCATGGGATCTGCTTCGCGTCCCGCGCTACGGGAACCGTCGTACTTCGTCCTCGCTGCCCTGCTCAGTGGGCCGCTCCACGGTTACGCCGTGATCAAGAGGGTGACCGAGCTGTCCGACGGGCGGGTGACCCTCGCTGCCGGATCGCTGTACTCGGTGATCGACCGGCTGCTCGGCGAGGAACTCGTCGCCGCCGACGGTGAGGAGATCGTCAACGGGCGTGCCCGTCGCTACTACCGGCTCACCGACGAGGGCTGCCGCGTACTCACCGAGGAGGCCGACCGGCTCGCCCAGGCCGCCCGGGTGGTCATGGACCGCCTGCCGCGCCGGGTCGCATCGCAGGCAAGTGCCCGTCAACCTTCTACCGTGAGGATCAGACCAGCATGAGTTCCGATGTCCTGGAGAGGCGTTACCGCATGCTGCTGCGGGCCTACCCGGCCGGCTACCGCCGGGAACGCGCCGACGAACTGATCGACACGTTGATCGGGGACGAACCCACCACCCGTCGCTGGCCCAGCGCCCGGGAGGCGGTCTCGCTCCTCCGGGGCGGCCTGCGGGTGTACGGCGGCAGCGCCGCGGCCCGTCCCACTGCCGTGCTGTTCTGGCAGGGCATCCACCTCGGCGCCCTGGCGGTGCTGGCGCTGGGCGTCCTCATCGGCTTGGACGACATCGTCGAGGCGTTCCGGTACGGCGGACTCTCGGACCCGGTGACCATCCTGCGCAATCAGGGCGTCCACGAGGTCGTGCTGATCGCGGCGCTGGTGGCGCTCGTCGCCGGCCGTGCCCGCACCGCCGCCGTCCTGGCTGTTGCCGGGGCGGTGGTGCCGAGCCTGATCTCCCCGTACCTGTTCCTCAACGGCCTGCCGCAGTGGTGGGCGCCGGTTGTCGCCACGCCGCTGATCGTGCTGGGCCTGCGGCGGCCGGCGGACGTGCCGCCGGCACCTCGCGCCAACGCCGTCCTGGTCACCGCCGGAATCCTCGCCCTGCATCTGATCCCCGCGGGTGGCCTCCGCATGGTCGACGCGGTCCCGCGGATCGTCGCCGCCGCCATGGTGATCGCCGGGGTGGCCGCCTTCCTGTGGGTGGCGACCGCCGACCAGCGACTGCTGATCGCGGTCGTCCCGACCCTCCTGCTGGGCACGGTCCACCAGCTGGACAACGCCGGGTTGACGGAAGAACTGCTGCGCCGGCCGGACGCCCTGCCGTCCCTGGCCGTCGCGGTCCTCATGGCGGTCGGCGCGATCGTCTCGACCCGGTTGCGGCAGCGCACCCGCGCCTGACCGGCGGACGGGCGGCCCGGCCCCGGCCGGACCGCCCGGCGGGGGCCACCTCCGTCATCGAAGCCCGATGAGGACGCGTGCGGTCGTCAGCGCTTGGCGACGGTGAGCAGCACCGCTGAGTCTACGAGCGCCTCCAGCGTGTGCCGGCGGTCCGGCACGATCAGCAGATCGCCGGGTGCGCCGTCCCAGGACGTCTCGCCGGCGCCGAGCCGGACCCGGCCGTGCAGGACGTGGACGGTGGCCTCGCCGGGATTCTCGTGCTCGCTGAGCATCTGCCCGGCGGTCAGCGCGATCAGCGTCTGTCGGAGCCTGTGCTCGTGACCGCCGTAGACGGTGGAGCTGCTGCGGCCGCTGGAGGAGCCGTGCGCGAGCTTCAGCTGCTCGCGGGCCAGTGCGGTCAGGGATGACTTCTGCATGAGGTGTCCCCTCTCCTCGTCGCGCCGGGCGCGATCCTCGTCCGGGAACCGTAGCGCGGCCGCCCGTCGCCGAACCGCCGGCCCTCAGGGGCACCTGCCTACGGCATGGTGGCCTTCGGGGCGCCCTTGCCCGGATCGATCCGGGTCGGACCGGAAGCCGAGGGGCGGATGTCGAAGTCGAAGATCTCGGTGGGCAGGTAGACGGTCGCGCAGGAGTTGGGGATGTCCACCACGCCGGAGAGCCGGCCCTCGATGGGTGCGGCACCGAGCAGCAGGTATGCCTGTTCCGGCTGGTAGCCGAAGCGGGTCAGGTAGTCGATGGCGTGCAGGCAGGCGCGCTGGTAGGCGAGCTGCGAGTCGAGGTACCGCTGTTCGCCGTCGAGGGTGACCGAGAGCCCGGAGAAGGCCAGCCACTGGGAGAACTGGGGCGGGGTGTCGCCCGGAATGAAGATCGTGTTCTCGGCGACGCCGTACGTCTGCATGCCGTTCTTGATCAGGTCTACGTGCAGGTCGACGAAGCCGCCCATCTCGATGGCGCCGCAGAAGGTGATCTCCCCGTCGCCCTGCGAGAAGTGCAGGTCGCCGAGGGACAGGTTGGCTCCCGTCACGTACACCGGGTAGAAGACCCGGCTGCCGACGGTGAAGTTCTTGATGTCCTGGTTCCCGCCGTTCTCCCGGGGCGGAGCGGTCCGCGCCGCCTCCGCAGCGACCCGGTCGAAGTCGGCGCCGGTGAGGCTGCCGAGGATCGCGTCCTGCGGCTCGGGGGGCAGGGCCAGGGGCGGCACCCGGTCGGGCGCGGTGGCGATCAGCGCCCCCTCCCGCTGGTTCCAGGTCGCCAGCAGCGACGCGGACGGGGCGGTGCCCATCAGCCCCGGGTGGGAGATCCCGGTGAACGAGACCCCGGGGATGTGCCGTGAGGTGGCCTTGTGGCCGGTGAAGTCCCAGACCGCCTTGTAGGCGTCGGGGAATTGCTCGGTCAGGAAGCCGCCGCCGTTGCCGGTGGGGAAGATGCCCGTGTAACCCCAGCCCTGGCCGGCCAGCGGACCGGACTCCTGCGGGATGGGGCCCATGTCGAGGATGTCGACCATGAGCAGGTCGCCCGGCTCGGCGCCCTCGACTGCGAACGGGCCGCTGAGAGCGTGGACCCGGGTCAGCGGAGCGTCCCGGATGTCCTCGGCGGAGTCGTCGTTGTGGATCGCGCCGTCGAACCACTCGCGGCAGTGGACACGGAACGACTGTCCGGGCCGTACCGTCGCCACGGGCGGGATGTCGGGATGCCAGCGGTTGTGCCCGACCTTCTCCTGGTCGGTGAACCTCTTCGTGGAGTCGAGGGGGAACAGCAGTTCAGGCACGGCGTTGAGCCCTTCTCGTGGTCACCATCGGGGCAGGCGGGCGTGGGCCGGGTTCGTCGAGTGACGCGCCGGGCGACGGCCGGGCACCCGCCCGACCACCTCCGGCTGTTCCGCGCTGCGCTCGGTCCGGTCCACGGCCTCGCGCAGCGCCGCCGGTATGCGGGTGAACCGTGGCGCGGAGAACACCCGTGTCGCCGGGAACCCGCACCGGGGGCAGTTCGTCGACGGGCCCGCGGTGCCGACCGGCATCACGACGTCGAAGCTGCCGTCCTGCGGGCAGCGGTACTCGAAGGTGGCCATCGCCGCTTCCCGTCCAGCCTTTCGTGCGTGCGGTGGCCGTTCCGCAGCGGCTCACCCTGTCTATCCGATTGTGACCGATTGCTGACATAAGCGGCGCAAAACGACGAATGAAGCGGAGGTCGCGCCTCGCGGCGGCCTGCGGGGCCGTGGCACCGGCCGAGGTGTGGGACACGTTGGCGATCATCGATGTATGGCGGGCATTGTCGACCTATGGCTGCCGTCTTCTCGTCCTTGCTGTTCCGCCGTCTGCGGCCGGGTCTGACGGCCGCGGTCGTGCTGTCCACGGCAGTGCTCGGTGCCGCTCTGACCGTCGCGCCGTCGGCGGACGCCGGCACCGCGTACCCCGCTGTCGCCCCGGCGCCCGGCGGCGCAGCGGTGCCCGCCGCGGAGCCGACCGGGACGGCGGCGCCGCCCACCTCGACGCCCAGCACGCCCAGCACCACGCCGTTCCCGCCGAGCGCGCCCACGAACCTGACCGCCACCCAGGTACGGACCACGTCGGTCACCCTCACCTGGACGGCCGCCAGGCCCGGCTGTTGCCCCGTCGCCGGGTACGACGTCACCTACTACCAGGCGTTCGACGACGTGGTCTACGGCATCAGCCTCGGCGACGTCACCACCACCACGATCACCGGCTACATCCAGCCGGGCCGGCAGTACTCGTTCCGGGTGTCGGCCCGGGACGGGTCCGGGCGCCGATCGCCGTCCACCGACGCGCTGACGGTGGTCACCCCGGTGACCGACACCGGCCCGGACACCACCCCGCCGAGCGCGCCGCAGAACCTCACAGTCGGCGAGGTGACCGCCTCGACCGCCACGCTGTCCTGGTCGCCGTCGACCGACGACGCCGGCGTGCTCGGGTACGACGTCTACCGGTTCGACGGCTGGTTCACCTCGACCCGAGTCGCCACCGTGCCGGGGACCACGTACACGGCGCTGCTGCCCCCGTCGACGCCGCTGCGCAACCTGTACTACGTGCGGGCCCGGGACGCGGCCGGCAACGTGTCGATCGCGTCCAACACGGTCACACTGCCGACGACGTCCACGCCGCCGCCCCCGCCGCCTTCGACCTGCCGGGTGACCTACCGGAACCAGTCCGAGTGGCCCGGCGGTTTCGTGGCCGCGGTGACGGTCCAGAACACCGGGACGACGTCGGTCGACGGCTGGATCGTCACCTTCAGCTTCCCGGGGGACCAGCACGTCACCACCGCGTGGAACGCCACAGTCGGCCAGACCGGCGCCGCCGTGACCGCCCGCAACGCCGACTGGAACCGCGTCATCGCGCCGAACGGCTCCGCGACCTTCGGCTTCCAGGGGCGGTGGAGTGCGAGCGACGCGCCGCCGACCGGTTTCTCGCTCAACGGCGCCCCCTGCACTGTCGGCTGAGAGGAAGTCTCGTGAGCACACCCCACCGCCGCCGCGCCCTCGCCGGGGCCGTCACGGCCGTCGCCCTCGCCGTCACCACCACATTCGGGGGTACGCCCGCGCCCGTCGCCGCCGCGAACACGCTCAGCATGCGGGGCGCCGACGTCTCCTCGTTGCAGCGCAGCCTGGATCTGGGCGCGAAGTACTACGACGCAGGCGGGGTGGCGCGTGACCCGCTGGACATCCTCAGGTCCGTCGGCCTCAACTACGTCCGGCTGCGCGTGTGGAACAACCCGGCCAGCGGCTACAACAACAAGAGCAGGGTGCTGGCCCAGGCGCGCGTGGCGAAGGCCAAGGGCCTCAAGGTGCTGATCGACTTCCACTACTCCGACACCTGGGCCGACCCGGGCAAGCAGTACAAGCCCGCGGCCTGGGCCGGGCACAGCCTGAGCCAGTTGCGCAACGACGTGTACGCGTTCACCTACGACGTCTGCGCCGCCCTCCGCGGGCAGGGCACCCTGCCGGACAGCGTGCAGATCGGCAACGAGATCAACGTCGGGATGCTGTGGAACGAGGGGAAGGTCGTCAACAACGACTTCGCCCCGCTGGCCGGCCTGCTGAAGCAGGGCTACAACGCGGTGAAGGCCTGCGGCGGCGGCATCCCCGTGATGATCCACACCGCGAACGCCGACAGCAACGCCAACGCCCGGTGGTTCTACGACGGCATCCGCGCCCAGGGCGTGCAGTGGGACATGACCGCCCTGTCGTACTACTGCATGTGGCACGGCAGCCTGGCGAACCTCTACAACAACATCGTCGACCTGCGGAACCGCTACGGGAAGCCGGTGGTGATCGTGGAGACCGCGTACCCCTTCACCCGGGACAACGCGGACAGCGAGCCGAACGCCATCGGCGACGCGACCTGCGACGGCATTGGCGCGACCTGGGCCGGGCAGGCCCAGGAGTTCGACTGGGTCCAGAACACCGCCCGCAACGCCGGCGCCGTCGGTGTCTTCTACTGGGAACCGACCTGGTACGCCGTCAGCGGCAACGGCTGGGATCCGGCGAACATCAACGGCACCGGGAACCAGTGGGACAACATGGCCGTCTTCGACTGGTCCGGGCGGGTGAACCCGGGGGTGCGCTGGACGCCCTGACGGGCCGGCCGGCGCACCCCTGATCAGCGCCCGAGGAGCGAGCGGATCGAGTGGCGGCGGCCCCACGCGATGAACACGAACAGCGCGAACAGCACCACGGGCGTGAGCACCAGCGCGCCGCCGTGCAGGATGAACGCCTGGGTGACGGCGGCGCCGACCATGAGCAGCGCGAGCCCGACGGCGGCCAGGCCGGCCAGCCGAGGCACGAGCAGCCCGATGCCACCGGCCAGTTCCAGCAGACCGACGAGATAACGGAACCAGGGTGCGGCTCCCATGTCCTCGAAGGTCTGGACCGCGTTCGTCTCGCCGAACAGCTTGGGGCCGGCGGAGGCGACGATGAGGAAGACCCCGAGGACGATTTGCAGCGCCCACAGCGTCCGGTGCAACCCGCGCGCGACGGGCGGGTGAGTGGTGTCGACGACGGTCATGGTTCTCGTCCCTCCTGGCGGTCTGCCGGTTTCCCGCATCCGATCGGATACACCAGGTCAGACCGGCGGAGGCGACTGAACTCATCGCGAGGTCTGGCCGGCTCAGCTGATTGGGGACGGAGGCTCGTGGTTTTCGGAGGCGAGGCGTCGCTGTAGGCGGTCGGATTGAGCGACCGATCCGCCGCCTACGCCGAGGCCGCGCCGAGCGGCATGATAGAAGCGATCCCGACTCGCGTTCGCCTGCTGGACCAGCTCCAGTAACGGCTCGGAGTTCTCGTCGACGCCACGGGCTCGGTGTTCGAGTCGCCAGACTGCCTCTCGCCAGTCCTGTGCGGCGACGACGGTGGAAGCGTCCCCGAGCAGCAAGAGGCTCTCCCAGACGAGGGTGTGCCTGATGTCGGCCTCGGCGAGCCGAGGAAAAGCCTCTGCTTCGTTCAGTCCCGAGCGGTACTTGTCCCCGGCCGCGGTAGCCAGCACCTTCAGCGATATCGCCTGAATCTCCTTCAGTACCTGGGCGAACTCGCTGTATGCCTCCAGTCGTCGTTCGTCCCACCGCACGGCCTGGCCGCGCCTCCACTGGCTTCTGGCGGACAGGAAGGCCACCAGGCCTGTGCCCATGGCACCGACAACGACGCCGAGCAACGCCGGTAACTGTGAGATGAACGCGTCCATCGGCGCAAGAGTGTCATTCGGCGGCAACTGGTCGAGCCGGGCCTCCTTCTTCGAATTCAGGCCGACGGTTGTCCGCGCCGCTACGCGGTACGGCTATCCCCAGGCGCGTTCGAGGGCCAAAGCCAGCCGCCTCGTCCACTGCTCTTCGGTTCCCTCGATCCCGGGGTACTCGTCGACGAAGTTGTCCCAGTCGATGCTCCACGTCAGCACGTCCTCGGCGCTGAAGCCGTCCGCCTCGGCGCCCAGCTCCGGCCGCATCAGGCGGCGGACGAGATCCCGGTCCACGCTCGTGGTCTCAGCCAGCAGGACCGCGTCGTACAGGTCCTTGCCCTGCGCGTACGCGTCGGTGGCCAGCCACAGCAGCTTCCAGGCGAGCGCCAGCGCCGCGGGCGCGGCGAGCACCGCAACGGCGACACCGGGGAGCATCACCGTCTCCGGCGGGAGCGGCAGCTCCTCGCCGAAGACGATATCGATCTGTACGTGGCCGTCCGGCGCTCCGGCGATGCCGAACGGGACGACGAGGCGGCGGCCGTCGGCCCGCTCGTACGTCCAGATGGCCGCCTCGCTGATCCGGTCCGGTCGCAGGCCGGCGTCCGGCACGCTCCGGAGGGCGGCCTTGACGGCGTCGAGCAGCGTACGGGCCTCGTCGCTGCCGCTGGTGACCGTGTGCGGGACGACGACGAAGTCCAGATCGCCGGGCTCGCGTGCGGCGGCGCCGACCTGGACCGGCATCAGCGCACTACCCCGCAGCACCAGGTGGCGGCCCACGGGGGCCGCCGCGATCGCCGCAAGCACGCCGGTGAGCGCGGTACGCCGGGCGGCGCTCCACCGCCGGCCGGTCTCGGGCACGAGGAAGTCCGGCTCACCGGCGCGGTACGCGTTCGGGTACTGCTTGAGGGCGGGATCGAACGCGGCGCGCTGGCGGACGGGAGCGTCGGCGGGCAGCGGCTGGTAGGTCGGCGGGAAGCCCCGGGACCGGGCAGGCGCGGACCGCATGGTGTTCTCGCGCTCCGTCACCCAGTCGCTGGGCCGCGTCTTCTCCGGGCTCCCGGGCGGGTCCAGCCAGCCGAGGTCGCGGACCGGTCCGCTGTCGAACACCACGTACTCCTGCTCCACCGCGGCGATCTCGAAGCCGGCGGCGGACACGGCCGCGACGAGGGCCTCCAGGCGCTGCCCGGCCGTGGCGAGCCCGACACGGTAGCAGCGCTGGGTGACGAACCGCTCCTGCACACCGTCGGCGCGTACCCGGCGTGCGTTGCGGGACAGCCGTGCCCCGTGCGGCTCGACCAGGCTGGTGAGCGCCAGTGTCCGCGCCACCGTCGGCCCGGCCAGCAGCAGTTTGACGTGATGCTCGAAGTAGCGGGCGGCCGGCTCCGCCGCGGCCTCCTCGTCCGACTTCGGCACACCGGCAGCCCACGGCGCCACTTCGATCTTCGTGCGGCACACGTGGATCCCGGACGCCTCCACCTCGCCCTGCAGGCGCTCTGCCGCGGCCTGCTGCTCGGCGTGCGTGCCCCGCCCGGTCAGCGTGAGCATCGGCTGGGAGGTGTAGGCACCCTGGTCGAGGACGATGTGGACGAACTTCAGCCCGCGCCGCGCGGCGAGGGCGGACAGCCTCTCCGCGTCGTGCGGCTGGGCCGTCACATGGATTTCGAAGTCCCCCGACACCTCAAGCACCGGCGAAGCCTACGACACGCCGTCCAGCCCGGGCCGCGGCTCTACGGCCGTACCGTCGGGTCGTGGTTGTGCCGGGCGTGAGCGCGCGTGTCCCACTGCCGCCGCCTGTCCGGCCGTACCATCTCCTGGTGAAGGTCCGCCGTCGGCTGGTCGCCGTGTCACTCCTCCTGGCGGTGGAGGCGACGGCGTTCGCGCTGCTCGTCACCGAGTCGGTGATGGATGCGATCGTCGCCGCCGGCCTCACCTGCGTGTCGTTGTGGCTGCACCTCGTCCTGCACGAGTGCGGTCACCTCGTCGTGGCGAAGCTGCTGCGCCTGCCGGTCATCGCGGTCCGTGTCGCGCCCTTCAACGGCTGGCGCAACGAGGTGTCGGTCCGCCCTTCGCCGTCGATGACGGCGTTACCGCTGCGGATGGTGCTGTTCTATCTCGGTGGCCCGCTGGCCAACCTGTGCGCCGCGACGGCACTCGTCGTCGCGTCGGCGTCCACCGGTACGGCGTTGACGCGGTTGACGCTGCTCGGCGCCGCGTTCGTCGGGGCGCTGCTCGGCCTGACCAACCTCGTTCCGGGGCGTTCGACCCACAGCGACGGCCACAACCTGCTCCGCTGGCTCCGGTCTCCGGCAGCCGCCCGTGAAGGGCTGCGGGCCGGCTACTACCAGGAGGAGGTGGTCAGGGCGCTGCGGGCGGTCGCCCGAGCGGGTGGTGACGTCCACCGGGTCGGGATTCAGGCCCGCGACGGCAGCGATCCGCTCCTGGCCCTCGCTGCCTACCAGCAGAGATTGAGCGCGGGACACACGCAGTCGGCGGATCTGGTCGAGGAGGCCGAGCGGCTCGCGGCGCTGGCTCGCGCGGGCGGCACCGATCCCGCGGCCGCCGCGGCGATCGGCCAGATGCTGAGCCTCCAGTTCGGAATGTGGTACCTGTACGCCGCGGTGGTGACCGGCGCGCCGGTGGAACGCCGGGAGGTGCGGGAGATCTCGGAACTCGCCCGGATCGCCGTCCGGACGCAGCCGCGAGCGTTGTCCGCCCGGATCGTGATGAGCCTGGCTCACCTGCTCAACCAGCGGCCCGAGGATGCGCGATCGCTGCTTCTCGACGTCCGTCCCGGCGCCGAGTCGCGCGACCTCTGCGCCGTCGCGCTTCTTCTGCGTGCGGCCGCCGAGTCGTATCTCGGGAACCCCGCCGAGGCGGATCACCTTCTCCGCGCGGCCGGGGGCTACCCGCAACTGGCACAGCTCGTGGCCGCGATCCGGGCAGCCGATCCGGCGCCGCCCATGTTCGCGCCGGCACCGATGGCCGGCGCCTGACCGCTCGACGAGCCGGTGGCTCGTCGCCGTCATGATCTAGTCGGGCGTTTTCTGCGGTGTTTCCGTTACGTCGACACACCGCTACTTGCATTGATTCCCGTCACATTTGGTCCTTATCGAAATGCCTTGTCCTGATCTGCGGGGCCGCCTACTGTGGGCGGCCTCGGAGTTCGACGGGGGAGCGACGGGATGCAATTGGACATTCGGCTTCTGGGTCCTGTCGAGCTGCGGGTCGGCGGCCGGCGCGTCGCGCCGGGACCGGGAAAGCGGCGGGCCGTGCTCGCCGGGCTCGCGCTGGCGGCGAACCGGTCGGTGTCCCTGGACCGGCTGGCCGCCATGGTCTGGTCCGACGTCCCCCCGCCTTCGGCGACGGCCAACCTGCGTTCGCACGCGGCGGCGCTGCGCCGGATGGTGGGCGACCGGCTGGTGACGCGTCCGAACGCGTACGAGCTGCGGATGCAGCCCGACGAGCTGGATGTCACGGAGTTCCACCGGCTGGCGGAGAACGGCCGCACGGCACTGGTCAGGGGGTATGCGCTCGACGCCGTTCCCGCGCTCGGCGCCGCGCTCGCGTTGTGGCGCGGCGCGGCGGGCGAAGGGCTGCCGACCGGCACCACGCTCGACAACCGCTGGGCGAGCCTGGAGGAGCAGCGGCTTCAGGTGTTCGAGGTGCTGACCGATGCCCGCCTGGCGGTCGGCCGGCATGCCGAGCTGCTACCCGGGCTGCGTGAGCATCTGGCCGCGTACCCGTTGCGGGAACGGGCGTGGGGGCAGCTGATGCTCGCGCTGTACCGCTGCGGTGAGGTGCCGGCCGCACTGGCCGCCTACCGGGACGCGCGCGCCCGGCTGGACCAGCACCTCGGCATCGAGCCGGGCGAGGAACTGGCCGCCCTGCACCGGGCGATCCTGGAACGGGCGCCGGACGTCTCGTACACCCGGCCGCCGCCGGTGATCGCGGCACCGTCGGCCGCCGATCCGGCTCCCGCCGCCGAGACCGGCCGGACGGTGCCCCGGGAGCTGCCACCGGATCTGGTCACCTTCGTCGGGCGCACCAGGGAAGCGGGGGAGGTCAGCACGGGAGCGACGGGCCGCGCACCCGCTGTCGTGGTCGTCACGGGCCCGCCGGGAAGCGGCAAGACCGGGCTCGCCGTACACGCGGCCCACGCGGTGGCCGGTGAGTTCACCGACGGGCAGATCTTCGTCGACGTCGCGTACCGGGCCTCGGTCACCCCGGCGGAGTTGCTGGCCCGGGTGCTGCGCGCGCTCGGCGTCGCGGCGGGCGACATGCCCGACAGCGCCGACGAGCGCGCCGGGCGCCTGCGCTCGCTCACCGCCGGACGCCGGCTGCTGCTGGTCCTCGACGGCGTCACCGGCGCGGCCCAGGTGCGGCCCCTACTGCCCGCCAGTCCCGGTCCTGCCCTGATCGCCGTGGCCCGGCGCGCTCTGGGCAACCTCGACGGTGTACGGCGGGTCGCCCTGTCGCCGTTGGCCGAACCCGGCGCCCGGGAACTGCTGGCCGCGCTCGCCGGTCCGGAACGGCTGGCCGCGGATCCGGGCGCGACAGCCGAGCTGATCGGCCTGTGTGCCGGATCGGTGCTGGCGCTGCGGGTCGCCGGCTCGAGACTGGCGACGTGGCCGGGGATGCCGGTGGCCGCGCTGGTCGGCGAACTCACAGCGGGAGGGAGCACGCTGGATCTGCTGAGTTACGACGACCTGTCCGTACGAGCGAGCCTGGCCGCCGCCGTCGCGGGTGTTGCCTCGGAGGACGAGGTGGCCGGCCGGCTGTTCGAGCTTCTCGCCGCCTGCCCGGAGGCTCCGGCGGCGGTGGACCGTGCCGCGGCGGAACTCGGCGAGTCCACCGAACGGATCAGGCGGGCCATGGAAGGCCTGGTCGATGCGCACCTGGTCGCCCGGGACGGTGCAGCCCGCTACCGGCTGCCGGCGCTGGTCAGGGATTACGCCGCCGAATTGTCGACAGTGCCGTCCGGGCCGGCGTCGCGGCTCGTTCGGGGGAACCCGTTCCTCACGTTGTCGTCCCGGTCCGGGTGATCGATTCTGCCGACCGCTCGGGTCGTCCGGCGAGCGTAGACGACAAAGTATCTCGAATATAGATCGCCGTGACAGGCTCCGCTCGTCATCGACCAATCTCAGTGAGACGGGGCGGCATGTCAGGCTACAGACGTCATCGCTATTTCAGTCGGTCCATACGCATGACGGCATTCGCCGTCGCGATCCTCCTCCCGCTCAGCATGATCAGCCAGCCGGCATCCGCCCAGGTCGTCACCGAGGCGCAACTGCCGGCATGCGCCGACCCGTCCGTGCCGGACGACGTCAACCACGCGTCCATCCGCCTCGAAGGACCGGCAGCCGGGTCGGAGGTCGCGGTCGACGCGAACGGCAGGATCGCCGTCAGCGGCTACGTGCACAAGCAGGCCACGATGGTGGACGTCTCGGTCGAGAAGACCACCTCGACCAGCTTCACCTACGGCCCGCCGCCGGAGGGCGTCACGGACTGGTCGGCCTCCTGGACCGCCAGCATGCGCCCACCGCGACTGGGTCCGGTGAAGGTCTGCACCCGTGCCCAGCGCGAACCCGGCCGCTACGCACGGATCCTGCGCGACATCACCGTGCTGGACCTGATCCCGCCGAGCAACGTTCCGAACCTGGCGGTCGGCACGATCACGGCCACCGGCGCCAAGGTGACCTGGGGTGCCGCGACCGACAACTACGGTCTCGCCGGATACGAGGTCACCGTCGACGGGGGCACCCCGCACCGGACCACGGTCGGCACCCGCTCGTACTCGATCACCGGACTCCAGCCGTCCAGCAACCACACGGTCTCCGTGGTCGCCGTCGACCTGGCCGGCAACCGGTCGAAGACGCCCGCCACGACGTCCTTCACGACCGACGCCCTGCCGCCGCCGCCCGACGTGGACGCCGGCCTGACCCTGGACCCGGACGAGGGCGGCGCCATGGCCAGCTGGCACCCGAACCCGGCCACCGAGGCGAGCTACCGCGCCTACCTCGACGGCGAGATCTACGACCACTTCGAGCGAGACCAGCTCTGCGAGGACGGCAACGGCAACGTGGCCAGCCCGTGTACGGCGGACAGCGTCATCAAGCTCCCGATCGAGCCGCTCGAGGAGTACACGCCGTACGCCTTCCGGGTGGAGGCGCTGAGCGCCGACGGCACTGTGGTGCGGGAACTCGCCGGCGACTTCACCACGATGATCCACGTGGACGAGTTGTCGCCGGCGGTCACGCAGGCCACCGCCAGTGAAGCGTCGCAATGCGCGGGCGCCGGTGGTGACATCTACATCGCGGCCAGCTCGCGTGCGAGTGTGCCGGTGCCCTCCGGCGCCACGCAGATCTTCCTCGGCTGTTACCGCGCAGCCGACACCAGCTGCCTCGACGCCGTCCTGCCACCGTCCGGCGAGAAGCTCGTCGACTGTGCGGACGACCTCACCCGCACGCTGTTCGCCATCGCTCCCTCCGGCCGCGGTCCGGTCATCTCGTCGATCGACGACACGCAGCCCCGGCCGCTGCTGTTGCAGGCGGCTGTGGTGCCGATCGCCTGGTGTCTGAGCAGCGGCGCCTGCGCGACGCTCATCGCTCCCGTCGCGGAGACGGCCGCGGCGGCCGCGGTCGCCCCGGTAGCCGCCGCCAGCATCTCGTGGTGGGTCGTCGGCCTCGGCGGCCTCGGCCTCGGGGCCGCGCTGGGCACGCTGCTCGCCATCCTCTTCCCCGGCACCATCGGCGTCAACGGGCTCATCGAGTACCCGATCTCGCACGACGTCGACTTCGAGCAGTTCGACAACTGGGGCCTGGACGAGGGCGAGTGGTACAACAGCCTGAAGGTCTACGCCGAGGTCATCAAGACGACGAAGCTGGTGGCGAACCAGCGCAACCTGCCCTTCGCCTGGGACTCCACGGAGGACGCGCGCCTCAAGCGGATCATCGACCAGGCATGTACGGCGCAGCGCGGCACCCAGGGCAAGGCCGGATGCGACGACGACATCATCGTCTACGTACCCGGGGCCAAGAACTACAAGGGCGCCGACATGACCGAGACCGGCAAGCACATCGTGGCGGCGATGGGCGACGGCGGATATCCGCAGCCGCCGACCCGGGCGGTGTGGTTCTACCCGGCGCGAAGCGCCGGCGGGCAGGCGGCGCGCGCCAAGGGCCACAGCCGCGGCTGGTTCGGCACCGCGGCGTTCAAACCGAACGCGTGCGACGTACGGGTTTCCGGGCAGACCTGCGACGAGTTCCCGTTCTGGTCGACCGACCAGGCGGTCGACCTGACCGGCCAGGTCGCCAGCCTGAAGCTGGTGTCGACAGCCGAGTCGCTTCCGCAGGCCAACGACATCAACGCGTTCTACGGCAAGTGCAAGGTGAGCGACAAGACCAAGTTCGTCGTGCTGCCGGTGAAGCCGTGGGTCGAGGCCGGCGGCCCGAGCTTCGCCTTCAAGCTCAGCGGCGGCGGGGCTAGCCTGTGCATGACGCCCGTGGCACCGTGAGCCGAGGAGCCTCCTGATGCTCGACGACATGCGCGTACTGCGCGAAGCGGTGCGGGAGTACCGCGTCGCGGCGACTGCTGCCGGCCTCGACTGGCCCGATTCGGGCGAGTCGCCGGCCGGGCCGCCGCCGGACCGGGTGCGCCGGATCTTCGACGTGGACCACGTCGCGGATCAGCTGGCCTGGTTGCAGTCGCAGCGCTGGCCGGACGCGCGGTTGCTCCCGAACGGCGGATGGCGGATGCCGTGGCCGGACGGTGGGGACGCGCTCGACTACCTGGGGCTGTCGATCGGCACGCCGTTCCCCTGGCGGCAGCAACTACCCCTGTTCCACTTCGACTTCCTGCTCTACACGTTCGTCCTCGCGGGCGAGCACAAGGGGGAGATCTGGCGCTACCCGGTCGGGGAGGACGCCTGGGAGTCGGTCCGTGCCGCCCCCAGCCTGGCCGTCCTCTTCGACCAGTGGACCAGGGGAATCGCCGCCGGTGTGGTCCGCTACGACGAGGCGAACAAGTGGCTCGTCGTCGAGGACGCGGACGGGGCACCCGGCCTCGACCCGCTGGCCTTCCCGGTGACTCCGGTGGACGAGACGCTGCTGCACGCGCGGCAGCGTGAATGCGGGGCGAGCCCTGTGATCGACGACGACGGCTTCGAGCACCAGGAACGGCTGCTCGACGCCATCGACGCGGCGAAGGCCACGCTCGGCAGCTAGACCGGCCTGCGGTGGGTGGGCCCCGGCCCACCCACCGCAGCCGCGGTCAGTCCTCGAATCCGGCCGGGTGGGCGTCGCCGACGGCGTTCAGCAGCACACCCTGCTCCAGCAGCGCCTTGCAGGCGCAGAGGACCATGGTGAACCCGCCCATCGAGTCGATCGCCCTGCTCACGGCCTGGTCGGCGGTGCCGGCGAAGCCCGTCTCGGTGATCCGGACCAGCGTGGTGTCGTCCTCACCCGGCAGGAACCGCCACTCGACCTGGGTGGGGGACTCCGGATCCCACTCGGCCAGGATGCGGCGGTTCTCCTCCACGTCCTTGACGGTGACGACGGTGGAGACGCCGTACATCTCCCAATCCCAGGTGACGACGGCGCCGGGTTCCAGCCGGCCGCTGCTCCTGGTGAACCAGAACCTCGTGGTCACCGCCGGGTCGGCGAACGCCTCGAAGACCTCGGCGGCGGGCCGGCGGATGAGCATCTGCGCGGTGATGACAGGGGGTCGGGTCAAGCGGTCACTGTCCACGGGCAGCGGTGTTCCCTTCTCTCCTGGCCGGGCACTGCGGATTCGGCCACGGTACGGAATTCGCTTGAGCGGTGCCGCGACATGGGTCAGAGTCGTTCCATGATCTCCTACCGGAAGGGCGGCGACGCCCCGGCGCGATGAGCGCCCCCACGCGGCGCGACGACGCCGCGAAGACCCCGCACGACCTGTGGCAGCAGGCGGTCCGGATCCGCCAGGAATGGCTCGACCACGCCCTGTCCACACAGCCGGCCGACAAGCCCACCGCCGAGCGCTGCCTGACCGCCGTCTACGCGAGGGCGTCGCGGCCGCGACCCCGCTTCGAATGGGTCGACTCGCCGGCGAAGGCACTGCCTCTGGTCAGCGGCTGGCCCACACTCGACCGGCTCCACGAGCGCATCCGGGCGGTACGGCCGCCCCGGACACCGATGCTGGCGAGCGACATCGCCATGGTCGTGTCCCAGCTCCGGGGCGCGCTCAGCGCGGGCGTCGTGCACACCGATCCCGAGCTGTCACCCGCACGCAGGGGTAAGGCCAAGGAGCCGTGGCCCGAGCTGGCGCCGCAGCGGGCGTTCGACGGCGGCGTACCGCTCGCCGTCGTCCTGCACCAGGGGGTACGCGCGGCGCTGCACCGCAGCCTCGCGCACGGGTTCTACCTGCCGGTGCGTGCGGCGCTCGCGGGCGACGGCCCGGTGCCCGTGTGCTGGTACGGGCAGCAGGACGCGTCCTGGATCGCCTACTACGACGTGCTGCGCCGGCTCGGCCTCGCCCGGTACGGGCCGGACGAGGCCGGACACCTGGACACCTGGGCCGACCTGGCCCGCTCCTGCGGCTGGTGGTGGCCGGGGGAGGAGGTCTGCGTCGTGGTGGACCGGCCACAGGTGATCCGGATCGAGCCGGTCCCCGGTACGCCGCACGACCGGGTCCGGCTGCGACCCGGCGGTGTGCGCTACCGCGACGGCTGGCAACCGCTGCTGAGCGGCGTGGGCGCCGATCCGGGATGACGGGCATCCGCGCGGGCGGAGACCTTGATTGGATAGGCGACGGTAAATAGATTGGGCTCGGGCGCCGCCGAGGTCCGCAGACCGGACCTCGGCGGCTGACCGGGCCGCCTTTCGAGCCGGGCACATCGGTCGTACGCATCGACCACTCACCGTGGCGCACCGCCGCGCCGCATCCTCGCGCACCGCCGCGTCCGACGACGACGCGCGCCGCTGCGCCCTGTCCGACGCCGAAGGACTTCCCATGACGATTCTCCGTGCCCGCCCCGCCCCGCTCGTGGCGGCCGTCGCCGCGCTGGCCGCCGTCACCGCGGCCGGTACGGCCCTGCTCACCGGCCCGGCCGCAGCCGCACAGGGCTGCCGGGTCGACTACACACCCAACCAGTGGCCCGGCGGGTTCACCGCGAACATCAAGGTGTCACCGGGTGACACCGCCGTCTCCAGTTGGACGGTCACCTGGACGTACGCCGGGGACGAGCGCGTCACGAACGGCTGGAACGCCACTGTGAGCCAGTCCGGGTCGACGGTGACCGCCCGCAACATGTCGTACAACGGCAGCATCCCGGCTGGCGGCTCGACCGAGTTCGGCGTGCAGGGCACGTACGGCACCGCCGGCGGCGCGCCGACCGGGTTCAGCCTGAACGGCATACCGTGCAACGGCACCGGCCCGACCACGCCGCCGCCCACCACGGCGGTGCCGACCACCGCCCCACCCACGACTGCTCCACCGACCACCCCGCCGCCCACGACGCCACCTCCCACGACGCCGCCGCCGACCACGCCGCCGCCGAGCGGGTGTGCGGGGGCGGTGCTGTGCGACGGCTTCGAGAACCAGACCGGCTCGACGCCGTCGGGTGACTGGAGCGTGGTGAGCCCGGACTGTTCCGGCGCCGGCACGGCCTCCATCGACACGACCACCACGCACAGCGGCAGCCGCGCGGTCCGGATCAACGGTGCCGCCGGGTACTGCAACCACGTGTTCGTCCGGACCACGAAGAACCTCAGCGGCCTGGGCAGCGTCAGGTACGCCCGGATCTGGGTCCGGCACACCACCGCCCAGCCCACCGACCACACCACGATGATCACCATGTCCGACGCCGCCGACGGCAACCGGGACCTGCGGCTGGGCGGCCAGAACGGCGCGCTCCAGTGGAACCGTGCCTCCGACGACGCCACGCTGCCCGAGCAGAGCCCGGCCGGGGTGGCGCAGAGCGTGCCGCTGCCCACCAACCGCTGGGCCTGCCTGGAGTTCATCGTGGACGGCTCCGCCGGCCAGTTGCGTACGTGGCTGGACGGTGTCGCCGTGACCGGGCTGACCGCCGACGGCGTGCCGACGCACGACATCGACGGCCAGTGGTACAACCGCACCTGGCGACCGCAGCTCACCGACCTGAAGCTGGGCTGGGAGAGCTACGGCGGCGGCGCCGACACCCTCTGGTACGACGACGTGGCGATGGGCTCCACCCGGATCGGCTGCTGACCCACCGCGAGTGGAACGTCATGGGTGTCGAACGGGAGCGCGGACACCCATGGCGTTCCACCGAGGGCGGGCGGCTCAGTGCTCGACAGTCATCCGCTGGGTGCCGATCACGGAGAGCAGCCGCAGCGCCTCCTCCGACGGTGAGCCGGGCGTGGCGGTGTAGATGACCACCTGCTGGTCGCGGTCGGTGATGTCGAGGACGTCGCAGTTGACAGTCACCGGCCCGACCAGCGGGTGCCGGAACGTCTTGCACAGCGTCCGCGCGCCGCCCACCTCGTGGGAGGCCCACAGGCGGGCGAACTCCTCGCTCCCGGCGAGCAGCTCCGCGATCAGCGCGGCCATCTCCGGGTCGTCCGGATAGCGGGCCGCCGCGGCACGAAACCGCCCGACCGAGTGGCGGGCGAACTCGCCCACGTCCGACACGTCGTACAGCCCCGCGCCGTGCAGGTGCGGGCCGAGGAACGCCCGGCGGACCAGGTTGCGGTCCCGCCGGGGCACTGCGGAGAAGTCCTCCATGAGCGCCGCCGCGAGGTCGTTCCAGGCGATCACCTCGAACGCCGCCGAGGTCACGAACGCCGCCGCCTGCGGCAGCCGGTGCAGCAGGTCCAGTACGCTCTGCCGTACCTCCCGGGGTGGCCCGGACGGCGGCGCGGGCGGCGCCCCGGCCAGGTGGTGGAGGTGGTCGCATTCGGCGTCGGACAGCCGCAGCGCGCGGGCCAGCCCGGCCAGCACCTCCCGCGACGGACGCGGACCCCGGCCCTGCTCCAGCCGGGTGTAGTACTCGGTGGAGATGAACGCCAGCCGCGCCGCCTCCTCGCGGCGCAGTCCCGGGGTGCGGCGACGCCGTCCGGCCGGCAGGCCCACGTCGGCCGGGGTGATCCGCTCCCGCCTGCTGCGCAGGAACACTGCCAGCTCACGTCGGTCCACGACCCCAGTGTGCCCTCGTGCGGCGGCGCGTATCCAGGTACCGGCGGTACCTGGATGGGCTCCGCGACCGGACGCAGGCTTGCCGGCATGGACACCACACGAACCGACACGATCGTCCACCCGACCGTCGGCCTGCTGGCCGGCAAGGTCGCCTTCATCACCGGCGCCGGGCGCGGCATCGGCGCCGCGGCGGCCCGGCTGTTCGCCGCCGAGGGTGCCCGGGTGCTGCTCGCCGCCCGGACCGAGGAGCAGTTGAAGGCGGTCACCGAGCAGGTCCGGGCCGCCGGCGGCACCGCCGAGTACGTGGTCTGCGACCTGGCCGACGCGGCCAGCGTGCGCGCCGCCGTCGACCGCACGGTCGAGGTGTACGGCCGCCTCGACGTCGCCTTCAACAACGGCGCGACGATCGTGCCGCCCGGACCGATGGACCGGGTACGCGAAGACGACTTCGACCACGTCTACACCGTCAACCTCAAGGGACCGTGGCTCGCCATGGTCGCCGAGGTCGCCGCGATCCGGGCCACGGCGGGCACCGGCGCGATCGTCAACAACTCCAGCGTCGGCAGCCTGATGGGCAACCCCGCACTGCCCGCGTACGGGGCGATGAAGCGCGCGGTGAACAGCCTCACCGAGTCCGCGGCGATCACCTACGGGCCGGAGGGCATCCGCGTCAACGCGATCGCCCCGGGCAGCACGCTCACCGAGATGATGCGCTCCTGGGACGCGGAGTCGCCCGGCATCATCGACCGGCTCGCGGCCGCCAGCCCGTTGCGCCGGGCCGCCGAACCGGACGAGATCGCCCAGGCCGCCGCCTGGCTGCTCAGCGACCGCGCCTCCTTCGTCACCGGTACGGTGCTGCGGGTCGACGGCGGCGCGCGGGCCTGACCCGGCTCAGACGGTGGCGTCCTGGACCGGACGGGGCTCGACCGCGCCGTCCGTCACGGGGGAGGGCCGGAAGCCCTTGACGACCAGGTAGACGCCGAGCGAGAACTCCCACACCGCGATGGGGAGCGCGGCGACCGCCGCCACCGCTGACAGCCGGTCCCACGCGCCGAACAGGGTGCCCAGGTCGGAGGCGACGAGCAGTGGCGCGCCGACGAGCCCGAGCACCGGCAGCACGCGCGGCACGAGGCGGGACTGGTAGAGCAGGGTGCCCAGCAGCAGCGCGTTCACGGCGGGCAGGAAGCCCTGGCTGAGCAGGAAGACCGAGTCGTAGAACGCGACGAGCGCGCGTCCGGTGACGAGCGCGTCCGGTCCGGCGTCGGACTCCCGCAGCGCGACGAGCGTCAGGATGCTCGCGACGCCGACGAGGATGCCCGCGGCTTCGAGCACCCGGGCGCCGACGAAGCCCAGCGCCCGGGCCGGACCCTGGCGCGTGAGCACCGGGTACAGCGCGACGGAGGTGCCGATGCAGGCGAGCGCGACGATCATCTCCAGGACGCCGCCGAGGACGACCGGAGCCTGCGAGGTGGTGCCGAGGACGTAGTCCGACTCGCGGACCGGGGCGTACAGGGCCACGGTGGGGATCGAGACGAAGGTGAGCAGATAGGCGCCGCCCGCGACCAGCGAGGTCTTCCGCAGTGAGTCCATCGGGGCTTCCCTCCGTCGCCGCCCGGCCGATGGTGGTGATGCCCTCACTCTGCTGTGGACCCGCGCGGCGGCACATCGGCCGCTCGGGCAGTCACCTCGCGCGATGCGCACGGGCCACCGGTGCGGCACACCGGTGGCCCGTGCGCGTCAGCGGCTCATCGCGTACGCCACCACGAGCGCGACGAGCGCCAGCGCGGCCAGCACCGCCGCCACGATCTTCGCCGTGCTGTAGGGACGCTCGCCGATGACCTCACCGGTCCGCGCGTTCACCAGAACCTGGTACGACCGGCCCGCGTGCAGGTACGCGGCGATCCACACCGGCAGCAGGACCAGCTTGTACGACACGTCGGAGTACGTGGTGTCCACGGCGGACACCCGCTGCTCGTCACCGCCGATGTCCGACCGGCAGTCCCCCTCGATGACCGGCGCCATCCGCGCCTTCGCCTCGGTCAGGCCCGCCTCGGGCTCGGTGTCGTACCGCAGCGCCTGATATCCGGCCAGGTAGTCGCCGTGGTACGCGGCCGCCTCGGTCAGCGGCCACGGCGCCAGCTTGTCCAACTGCTCGGTGGGCAGGTGGGTGGTGGCCGGCACCAGCACGTCGTCGAAGTCCCGGCGTACGGTGCCGGCGGCCGGATGCCACCGGGTGTGCCGCACCTGCCGGGTCCGCGTCTCCTGCCTGCCGTCGACTGTCACCGTGTACGTCTCGGTGACGTAGTAGTGCTCGCCCCGCTGACCCTGGTAGTCCGACACGGTCCGCGCGTCGAACGTCCAGTGCGGCAGGTACGTGCCCTTGAGCGTCTCCGCCTCGCTGATCTTCTTCAGGCTCCCGGGCGCGAACCAGCGGCTGCGGCACCACTGGCCCAGGGCCGTCCGCACACCGTTGCGGTCGACGGCGAACGGCAGCACCGCCTCCGGCGCGATCAGCTCACCCGCCCCGGCGTCGGCCACCAGGGGAGCCGCGCAGAACTGGCAGCGCTGCGCCAGCGCGTCGCTCTCCGTCCGGGCGCCGCAGCCCGGGCAGACGAACGTGTGCGCCCCGACGCTCGCCACCGGCTTGCGGGGCAGCGACGCCAGTTCCGCGTACGCGTGCTCACGTACCTCCCGGCCGGCGCCGGCGATCTCCTGCCGGTGCCCGCAGTACGGGCAGCTCAGCGCGGTCGTGCCGGGCGCGAACTCGACCCGGGCGCCGCACCCCCCGCACTGGTAGGAGGGCGGCGAGACAGCCGTGTCGCTCATTGCGGCGGCAGCGGCGGCGGGACGCTGGCGAGCACCGACGCCAGCTCGGGCACCTGCCCGGCGGGCTGCCACTGCGCCATCCCGGTACGCCAGACGAGCGTGTCCGCGCCGAGCGCGCCCGCGTTCGCCTGCTCGGCCAGCGCGCCGAGGTCGTACGGGCCCTGCCGCTGGCCGCCGACGCCGACGTACCACTGGGCCTGGCCCGGCAGCGGCGGCGGCTCGGCGGCGGCCGGCTGCGTGGCGGCGGGCTGGGCCGGGTGCGTGGCCGCGCCACCGCCCATCGACCGAGCCATCTGCTGGCCCATCGCCATGCCCAGGCCCAGGCCGATGCCCGCGCCCGCCTCGCCACCCGGGTTGTTCGCCGCGGCCTCCATCGCGTTCGCGGCCTGGAAACGGGTGTACCGGTCCAGGTCGCCGACCGCGCCCATGCTGGTCCGCTTGTCCAGCGCCTGCTCGACCTCCGGCGGCACCGACACGTTCTCGATGACGAACTTGGGGATCGCGATTCCGACCTCGGCCAGTTCCTCGGTCAGCACGGCGGCCAGCCGCCGGCCGATCGCGTCCTGGTGCGCGGCGAGGTCCAGCAGCGGCACGCCGGCCGTGGCGAGCGCGCCGCCCAGGCGTCCCACCATGAGCTGCCGCAGGTATTCCTGCACCTCCTCGGTGCGGAACTGCGGATCGGTGCCGGCCAGTTCCCGCAGCAGCCGCGACGCGTCCACCACGCGGGCCGCGAAGGCGCCGAACGCCCTTACCCGGACGACGCCGAACTCGGCGTCGCGCAGGATGACCGGGTTCTGGGTGCCCCACTTCATGTCGGTGAACTGCCGGGTGTTGACGAAGTACACCTCGGCCTTGAACGGCGAGTTGAAGCCGTACTTCCAGCCCTTCAGCGTGGACAGGATCGGCAGGTTGCGGGTCTCCAGCGTGTACGTCCCGGGTTCGAAGACGTCGGCGATCTTCCCCTCGTTGACGAACACCGCCGTCTGGGACTCCCGGACGACCAGTTTGGCGCCCATCTTGATCTCGTTCTGATACCGGGGGAATCGCCAGACCATCGTGTCGCGGCTGTCGTCCAGCCACTCGATGATGTCGATGAGTTCGCCCCGGAGCTTGTCCATCAGCCCCATCGCAACCCTTTCCTCGGCGCCGGTCTCCGGCGTCGCGGGCGACCATAGCAACCGCCCGCCACCTGCGAAAAGAGAACGATTCTGCGCCTATCGGCGCCCACCGATCGGGGTTGCTCAGCCGGTTTCGCCGGCCATCGATTCGCCGGTGGCCGTACGCTGCTCCGGAATCCGGGACGCCCGGCCGGGGGTGTCGACGACGCGTTCGGTCTCCTGCACCAGATAGTGCGGACGGCGCTTCGTCTCGTAGTAGATCCGGCCGATGTACTCGCCAATCACCCCGAGAATCATCATCTGGATGCCGCCGAGCCCGATCACGCTGACGATGATGGTGGTGTAGCCGGGCACGTCGATGCCCTTCTCCACGGCGTCGGCGACCACCCAGGCCATGTAGCCCACCGCGATGAGCGTGAGGAACAGTCCGCCGTAGATGGCCAGGCGCAGCGGCCGGTTGTTGAACGACAGCAGGCCGTCGAACGCGTAGTTGAACAGCTTGCCGAACGTCCAGCGGCTCTGCCCGGCCTGCCGGGTCTCGTTGCGGTGCGCCACCACGGCGGTGCGGAAGCCGATCCAGGAGAACAGGCCCTTGGAGAAGCGGTTGTACTCCGGCATCGCCAGGATCGCGTTCACCGCGAGCCGGGACAGCAGCCGGAAGTCACCGGCGCCGTCGAGCAGGCGGACGTCTATCCACCAGTTGACCAGCCGGTAGAAGGATCGCGAGGCGACCATCCGGATGAACCGGTCACCGCGGCGGTCCCGGCGGGCGATCACCTGGTCGAACCCCTGGCGGTAGAGCATCACCATCTCGGGCAGCAGCCGCGGCGGGTGTTGCAGGTCGGCGTCCATGATGACGACCGCGTCGCCGGTGGCCCGGCGCAGGCCGGCGAGCATGGCCGCCTCCTTACCGAAGTTGCGGCTCAGCGACGTGTAGCAGACGGCCGGGTCGGCCGCGGCGAGCCGGCGCAGCGCCGCCAGCGTGCCGTCCTCGCTGCCGTCGTCGACGTACACCACCTCGACGTCCACGTCGGTCAGCTCGGCGAGCGCGGCGCTGAGCATCTCGTGCAGCCGCTCCACCGACGCTTCCTCGTTGAAGCAGGGCACCACCACCGACAACCGCACGGTGCTCACCCCGCCCGGCCCGGACACACGCATCCGGCGCCCACGCCGTCAGAGGCGGTAGACAAGCGTGCCATCGACATCCTCCCGGGTGATGCCCAGCCCGTCGACCGGCCGGTTCTCGATGCCGTCCCACGGCGTTCCCGCCGCGCGGCTCGGCACCGCGACGACCGACCGCACGCCGATCCCGCGCAGGTAGGCCACGCTGCCCGCGTCGGGGAACGTCGCCACGGCGACCCGCGTCTGGGCCTGGGTGACCGGCTCGAAGCCGCCGAGCCCGTTGGTGATCCGGGGGAACCCGTCGGTGGACCACAGCATGTAGTTCAGATCGCCCACCCCGCCGGCCGGCAGCACCAGCATCGGTTCCGGCGCGGTCCGTATCGCGGCCGGTGGCGTCGGCACGGTCGGGTGCGGCGTGCGGTTGACGCCCTCCAGCGTGACCAGGGCGAGCGGCACCAGCAGGACCAGCGCCGCCGCGGCCCGGGACACGCGTGCGGCCGCGGGCCGGCGCCACGACTCGGCCAGCGCCGTCACCAGCCCGGCCGCCAGCACGGCGAGCAGCAGGCTGGTCCAGTGCATCATCCGGCCCGGGGTACGCAACGCGTCCCAGCCCGGCAGGAGGTTGGACAACGTCAGGTAGCCGGGGTCGCCGTCCCCGCCGAGCGTGGCGCCCAGGCCCAGCAGCACGGTGCCAGCCACGCCGAGCCCCAGCGCGATCCGGTGCCGCACCGGGAACGCCGAGACGAACAGCCCCGCCGCGGCCAGCCCGATCAGCGTCATGCCGGGTAGCAGCGCCATCTCCGGCGGCCAGGACAGCTGCTCGCGGGCGGCGGCGTGCCGTTCCCCCCACAGCCACGAGTCGCCCGGCGCGGTGACGAACCCGATCAGCGGCGGGGAGAACATCTTGGTCCAGTCCAGCGAGCGGACGGCCTGCGGGTTGAGGTCGACCACGCGCAGGTAGACCAGACCGAGCAGCAGCGTCACGGTGCCGAACACGGCGCCGCCGGCCAGGTCCGCGACGAGCAGCCGCCGGCCGAACGGGGGGCGCTCCCGCTTGCGCCACCAGGACCAGCCGTAGCAGCCGGCCGCCACCAGCACGGCGGCCAGCAGGAAGTAGACGAGCGGCAGCCCGATGCCGAAGCCGAGCGTCACCTGCCAGGCCGCGACGAGCCACCCGGCCACCGCCCAGCCGGGCCGGCGGCGCTCCGGCCGGTATCCGTGACGCAGCGACCAGCCGTGGCCGCGCGCCAGCATCGCCAGCGCCAGCGCGATCCCGCCGCTGGACAGGATGTTCAGGTGGCCGGAGTGCGCCAGCCGCCAGGGCGCGTACGCCCACGCGATCCCGGCGACCGCACCGCCCCAGCGGTTGGCGCCGAGCTGCCGGGCCAGCGCGTACGCCCCGAGGAACGCCAGCGCGTGCAGCAGCACGTAGAGCACGTTGTAGCGGATCACAGCGGCCTCGAAGCCGGAGCCGAGCATCCCGAACGGGGCGTACCCGAGCAGCGTGTCGCTGTAGGCGTAGGTGTAGCGCTCCGGGTAGAACGTGTTCGAGTTCCAGAGGTTGGCCGGGTCGCTGAGCAGGGCGTGCCCCGACCAGGCGACCTGCCACGCCTGCAACGTCGGGTCGCCGAGGTCGCCGGGGATCGTGGTCGCCGGGTGCCGCATCGTCGGCCAGGTCAGCACCACCGCCAGCAGCAGGCTGCCCAGGATCGCCAGCGTCCACTCCGGGTTCGGCCGCCACCGGCGTCTGCCGTCCGGGGAACGCCCGTCGGAGGGGCGGTCGTCCGAGGGCGGCTCGGCGGGAGGCCGCGCGGGACCGGTGTCCTCAGCGGCCGGCGGGGCGACGGCGGGCCGGATTTTCATGGGATAGATGCTTCACGATGCTGCTGGTCCTGTCGATCCGCTGTCCGAAATGTGGTTGAAACTTCCGGCCGGCATACCGGAAGGCCGGCTACTCGAACCGGTCGGCGAGCGCCGACAGCTTACTGACGTACGCCGGCCAGTCGTAGCCCTCGGGAACGTTCCGGTTGTCCCGCCCCAGCCCGATCGCCGCGTCGTGCTGCTCGCGCATGACGTCGGCGTGCCCGGCGTGCCGGGCCAGGTCGACGCAGACGTGCACGATGACATGGTGCAGTGTCACGTCCTGCCGGCCCGGCTGCCACCACGGCACCCGCCCCGGCGCGTCCAGCGGCAGCGTCTCGATCGTCTCGTCCGCGAACGCCCCGACGCGGCGGTACAGGTCGATCAGCCCGTCCTTTGTCTCGTCGGCCCGGGCGTACCAGTCCGCCTGCGGGTCGCCGTCGAACGCGTCGTCCGGAACCAGTTCCCCGGGGGTGGGGAACTTGCGGCCGAACGTGGGCCCGAAGTAGCCGGCTTCGACGTTCAGGCAGTGCTTGAGCAGGCCCAGGAAGTTGTTGCCGGTCGCGGTGCGGGGAAGCCGGGCCTCACGTTCGCTCAGCCCGTCGAGCTTCCAGATCAGATTCTCCCGGATCGCGCGCAGGTAGTGGTGCAGCGTTGCCTTCGGGTCGTACGGCTCACTCATGCCCGACACTCTTCCGCATGGGTCGGACATCGTGGGGGCGCCGTCAGCCGGTCTGGCTGTTGTCCTTGTGCGCGCCCCACCCGTGCCAGCGCTCGATCTCGATCCAGGCGCTGACCCGGTTGCGGTCCCGCCGGGGGTACGGCCGCCCGGTGTAGTGCTGCGAGATCCGGTCGATGTCCGCCAGGCCGTCGTCGTCGCGCAACTCGGCGACGCGCCCGATGAGGCTGACGTGGGTGTACCAGTTCTCCTCGTCCAGCACGGTCAGGGAGACCCGGGGATCGCTGCGCAGGTGCGCCAGCCGGCGGCGGCCCTCGTCCATGTTCACCAGGACGCGGCCGTCCTCCCACAGGTACCAGGTGGCCGCGGACACCGGCTGGCCGTCGCGCAGCGTGGCGATGACGGCCGGATTCGGCTTGCGCAGCATGGCGACGGCGGGCTCGGGCAGCGGCGGCTTCGACATGGCTCTCACTCTACGTACCGGCCGGGTTCGCCGCTGGTCATGCGGACGGCGCCGCCCGGACGGGCTCCCCGGCGGCGCCCGCCGGGGAGCCCGTCGCACGCCGGTCAGGCGCGTGCGCTCCACTGCTGGTTGGTGCCGCCGTGGCAGTCCCAGAGGTTGATCCTGGTCCCGTTGGCGGTGCCGTAGCCGGCCGCGTCCAGGCAGCGCCCGGACTGGACGCCGCTGATCGTGCCGTTGGCGTTGAGGTTCCACTGCTGGTTGGGCTGGCCGTTGCAGTCCCAGATGATCACGCTGGTGCCGTTCGCGGTGCCCCGCCCACTCGCGTCGAGGCACTTGTTGCCAAGCACCTGCAACTGCTTGGCCGAGGTGTAGGTCCAGCGCTGCATGGTGCCGCCCCAGCAGTCGTACAGCTGCACCGCGGTGCCGTTCGTGGTGCTGCCGTTCGGCACGTCCAGGCACCGGCCCGAGCCGGCGCCGACGAGCTGCACGTTCTGGTACGTGCCGCCGCCGCTGCCGGGGGTGCCGATGCTGCCGGACACCGACTGCAACGCGCGATACCAGACCGCTGCCATCTTGTCGTAGCCGGTGGCGGTCGGGTGGATGCCGTCGATCAGGTCGGCGGTGGTCAGCGCCGAGTGCTGGTCGACCAGGTGGACCCGCTTGCCGGCGTTCACCTTCGACTGCACGATGCCGGGCAGCGCGGCGTTGAACGTGCGCACCGCCGCCGCCTGGCCGGAGTTGGCGAGCGGGATGATCTGCGCGACGAACACGTCCGCGTTCGGCGCCGTGGTGGTGATGCGGTCGATGAGCGAGGAGAGCCGGTTCGGCGCGGTCGAGACGTTGTAGTTCTGCAGGATGTCGTTGGTGCCGATGTGCAGCAGCACGGTGCGCGGCTGGTAGGCGTTCAGCCAGCCGGTGATGTTGGCGTCGATCTGGTCGATGCGCCAGCCGGGGTGGCCCTCGTGGTCGTGGTCGCCGAGGTTGCCCGGCCCGTTGAACTGCGAGCCGACCAGGTCGACCCGGTAGCCGCCGCCGGCCAGCCGCTGCCACAGGCCGATCCGGTAACCGCCCGGCACCTGGGTGCCCTCGGTGATGGAGTCACCGAGCGGCATCACCCGGGTGCCGCCGTTGGACTCCGCGCCCGCCGGGCCGGCGGGCGTCAGCACGCCGGCGGCCAGCAGCGCCAGCGCGGCGCCCGCGGTGAGCCATCTCCTCGCTCCGGTACGCATGAACGCTCCTCTCACGGGCTGGTGCAGGTCAGGGACGGGGTGGACGGTGAGCCGTCGGCGATGAAGCCGAACGTGGTCGAGCCGGACGCGGGCACGGAGCCGTTGTACGCCGCGTTGCGGACGGTCGCCGTGGATCCGCTGGTGCTCAGCGTGCCGCTCCAGACCTGGCTGATGCTCTGACCACCGGCGAGGTTCCACCGCACCGACCAGCCGTTGAGCGCCGCGGCGCCCGCGGTGACCGTCACCTCGGCCTGGAAACCGCCGGACCAGGAGTTGGTGGTGCGGTAGGTCGCGGTGCAGGCGTCGCCGGTCGGCGGCGGCGTGCTGGGCGGCGGGGGAGAGGAGGGTGGCGGGGTCGACGGGGGGACCGGCGGCGGGGTGCCGCTGAGGCCGGAGGTGAACCACCAGTGGTCGATGTTGAACAGCGAGCCGCTGCCGCCGGTGAACCGCAGGTAGAGGTCGTGGGTGCCGGTGGCGCCGCTGACCGGGCAGCTCGGGTTGGTCCAGGTCTGCCAGTCGCCGGTGGGGGTCACCTGGCAGGTGCCCACCAGCGGGCCGGTCACGCTGTCCAGGCGCAGCTCGATGGACCCCCCGCTGCCGGCCGAGGCCACCATGGCGGTGAACTTGGTCGCGCCGGCGCCGAAGGCCACGCCCTTGACCTTGATGTAGTCCCCGTTGTCGATGTAACCGACGTTCCTCCCGCCCAGGGAGGACGCCTCGGTCTCGACCCCCTGCCCCCAGGCCATCGTCTCGGCCTCCTGCCGGGAGTACGGGTTCACGGTGCCGACCTGGGGGGCGCCGGTGGTGGTCATGTTGATCGTGGGGATCGAGCCGTCAGCGCCGTAGGAGAACTTCTCCACCGCCACCGACCTGGTGAAACCGCCGCCGCCGGGCAACGCGCCGTTGTGGTAGAAGAAGTACGAGTTGCCCTTGAAGTCGATGATCCCGGGGTGGTTGGTGAAGCTGCTGCCCTGGGTCGGCATGATCGTCCCGCGGTACGTCCACGGGCCCAGCGGCCCGGGAGCGGTCGAGTAGGCGACGAACTCCGAGCAGCACTTGGCCGCGAACGCCATGTAGTAGAGGCCGTTGCGCTTGTACACCCACGGCCCCTCCTCGTAGAGGGTCGGCCGGTTCGCGTCACCGGTCCGCGCCCCGAAGCCCGCGGTGGTCAGCGGGATCTGGGTGGGGCTGCCGGAGTACGAGGTCATGTCCGCGTTCAGCTTCACGTACCACAGTCGCGGGTTGCCCCAGTACAGGTACGCCTGGCCGTCGTCGTCGATGAACACCGTCGGGTCGATCTCGCCGTTGCTCACCAGCGGACGCCCGATGGCGTCACGGAACGGCCCGGTGGGGCTGTCCGCCACCGCCACCCCGATGCCCATCTGGCCGGTCGCCCGGACGACCATCGGCACGTACCAGTAGAACTTGCCGTTGCGCTGGACCGCCTGGCCGGCCCACGCGTCCTGCTTGGCCCAGCTGAACGTGGCGAGGCTGAGCGGCGACCCGTGGTCGGTCCAGTTCACCATGTCGTCGGACGAGAAGACCCGCCACTCCTTCATGGTGAACCAGGTCGAGTTGTCCTCGTCGTGGCCGGTGTAGAGGTAGACGCGGCCGTCGTGGACCAGCGGGGCCGGGTCGGCCGTGTAGATCGTCTGCACGATCGGGTTGTCCGCCCGGGCGACGGTCGGGGTCAGCCCTCCGGCGATGACCGGGGCCAGCCCCAGCAGGGCGAGCATGGTCACGGCCAGCGCGAGCCATCGTCTGGTCCGGCGGTCGGGTCTCCATAGCGTTGAGGTCACAGGTCGTCTCCCCGGTAGGCCGCGCCGCGGCGGATGGGTACGGTCGGCGAAGGTCGGGCCGTCACGCCCGGCTCCACTTCTGGCTGCTGCCGCCGGTGCAGGCGGACAGGACGATCGGGGTGCCGTTGCCGGTACCGCCGCCGTTCGGGCTCAGGCACAGTCCGGACTGGACGCCGGTGATCGTGCCGTCGGTGTTGACGTTCCACTGCTGGTTGGCGCCGCCGTTGCAGTCCCAGATGATGACCCGGGTGCCGGACGAGGTGCTCTGGCCCTCGGCGTCGAGGCACTTGCTGCCGTACACCTGGAGCTGCCGGCCGGAGGTCGCCGTCCACTGCTGGTTGGCGCCGCCGTTGCACTCCCACAACGTCACCTGCGTGCCGTTGGTCTGGGACTGGTTCGGCACGTCCAGGCAGCGGCTGGAGTTGGGGTTGAGCAGGGCGCCGCTCGTACCCCCGGGGTTGCCGCCCGGGCCGGCGACCACCGACAGGTCGTCGAACTGGGCGGTCTCGCCCTGGCTGGTGCCGAAGCCGACCTGGCCGGTGCCGAACGTGGAGTCGGTGACCGTGCCGACAGTCGTGCCGTCGATGGTGGCGGTGATGGTGGAGCCGGCGAAGCCCAGCGCGAGGCTGTGCCAGCGGTCGGTGCCGAGCGCGGCGACGTTCCCGCTGCGCAGCGTGGCGAGCTGCCCGGCGGTGTTGTTGCGCAGGATCGACCACGAGCCGGAGTCGGTGACCCGCAGGAAGTAGCCGTTGTACCGGCCGATCGGGTCGAGGTTCGTGGTGCCGACGCGGCCCTGGATCTGGGCGTAGCCGGACTGTTCGAGCAGGACGTCGGCGGAGACGGTGTAGTTGCCCCAGCTCAGGTTCCCGCCGTAGGTGGCCGGGTCGGCGAGCGTCTTCCAGGTGATCGGGGCCTGCGCGGACATCTGCCGCAGGCACATGCCGGCCCGGCCGCCGCCGCAGCCGACGGTCTCGAACGCGCCCTGCATGTCCTGGAGGTACTTCGGTATCCGCCCGGCCGCGTAGCCGTCGAAGTCGTCGCGGTACGGCAGGCCGAGCGAGCCCTGGGCCGGGCTGGTGGCGGTGCCCTTGCCCTGCCCGGTGGTCGTGGTGACGGTGTAGAGGTGTCCGGGCTGGACGGTGAGCGAGAACGATCCGCCCGACGGGGTGATGTCCGCGCCGCGGACGAAGAAGTCGTTCGGGTTCGTCGAGTTCAGGTTCGTGGACCAGACGTGCACCTGGCCGGTGGAGAGCCCGCCGGTGACGTTCACGGTGAGCTGCTGCGCCGCTGTGGCGTCCATGGTCTCGATGACGGTGCTGTAGTCGCCGCCGGTGGGGGAGCGCAGCGACACGTAGCTGCCGTTGTTGCGGTTGCCGCCCAGGTAGCCCGAGGACGAGTCGAGGTAGCGCCAGCCGGGCGCGGTGAACTGGGTGGTGTGCGCCAGCGCCCAGGTGTTCTTGCCGACCGAGTACCAGCCGGACCAGGGCTGGTTGGCCAGGATCAGCCCGACCGTGGACCAGGGCAGGTTCGGTGTGATCGCGGCGATCAGGTCCCAGTTGAGGTAGGCGACCATCCGGCCGTCGATGTAGCCGCGGTTGATGCCGCGGGCCAGCGGCTTGGCGCCGTCGTTGTAGTCCTGCGAGCCGCCCTCGCTGTTCCACAGCGTCTTGCCGGTGCTGGTGGCGGTGGACGAGACGGTGCAGGTGGTCTGCGCGCTGAGGTAGCCGCACGGGTAGTGGCCGCTGAGCACGTCGATGCTGTTGCGTAGCGTGGTGTTGCCGGCGACGGCGTTCGCCGGGCCCCAGCTGCCCGGGTAGTCGTCCCCGTAGATGATCTTCACGCCGCTGTAGCCGTTGGCGTTCAGCGCCTGACGCAGGCTGATGGTCCAGTTCGCGTCGGTCCGCTTCTCGTTCTGGGCGGCGGTGATGTAGTCCATGGTGAGGTTGTGCTGCCGCGCGCAGCCCAGCCAGTCCACGAAGTAGTTGATCATGTCCTGGGACATGAAGTTGCCGTTGCCGATCCACCCGGGAGCGCCCCAGGGCAGTGCCGCCAGCTTGATGGCGGGGTTGCGGGCCTTGGCCTGCTCCATGATCCACCACTGGTAGCCGCGGTTGCAGTTGAGATCGCCCCGGACGTGCTCGTGGCTCGGCTCGGAGCCGCTGGTGGAGTTGGTGTCGCCGCCCATCTCCACCTTGAGGATCTGCAACGCGGCGCCGTGGCCGGGCTTGAACAGGTAGTCCAGGATCTGCCCGCGTTGCGGCTCGGGATAGTCGATCAGCAGCCGACTGTTGCCGCCGCCGCCGCTGACCGCGCCGACCCCGTCGAACGTCTGGCCGCCGGAGGCGCCGTTGACGGTGATCGAGGTGGCCGCCTGCGCGGGGGTCGCGGCGAGCGTCAGGCCGCCGCCGGTGGCGGCCAGGGCGAGAGCGAGGGCGGGTGCGGCGAGACGCGATGGCCCGGATCGGACGGGCCGGGGACGGGGGATCACCATGACGGCTCCTCGGGTACGCGCGGGCGCCCGACCGTCCGGGACGGTGCCTCGCGAGTTGTGGATGGCCGTCGGTGTAAACGCTAACAGCGGCGGTGCGGTGGCCCCAGGGGTGCCGGTGGTGGTGGCCTGCGGGGTCGTCAATGTTAGCGCAAACATCGACCAGAGTTAATTAGAGCACATCCCGGCGTCCGGCGGGGCGTCGGTCCTCTCGCCGGTGCCGGGCCGGGGGCGGCGCGGTGCCACCCCACGGCCCGGCTCCCCGTGCGGGGATCGGCGGGCCGGCCCGGTCAGGGGCTGGTGCAGCTGACGCCGCTGGGCGCCGTGGCGCCGTTCCCGGTGGCGGTGAACCCGAACGTCGTCGAGGCGTTCGCGCCCAGCGTGCCGTTGTACGCCGCGTTGCGGACCGACACCGAGCCGGAGGTGCCGGTGTTGACGCCGTTCCAGAGGCTGCTGATCGCCTGGCCGGAGGCCAGGGTCAGGCGTACGGTCCAGCCGTTGAGTGTGGCGGCGCCGTTGTTGGCCACCGTGACCTCGGCCTGGTAGCCGCCGGGCCAGGTGTTCACGGTCCGGTAGGTGGCGGTGCAGGCGCCCGGCTCACCGGTCGGCGGGGGCGTGGTGGGCGGAGGCGTGGTGGGCGGGGCGGTGGTCGGCGGCGCGGTGGTGGGCGGCGGCGTGGTGGACGCGAACTGGCTGAAGAACCGCCAGATCTCCCCCGACGTCCAGGTCCGGGAGTCGTTCGGGCTGGACGACCCGTCCACCGGGCTGGGGGTGTGGTCGCCGTCGAACGCGGCCCACTGCACCGGGTAGCCCTCGCGGCAGCCGGAGTACGTGGTGGTGATGTGGGTGAGGCTGCCCCGGCTCGGCTCGCGCGGGCTCTGCGCGGTGCAGCCGTTGTTGCGGACGAACGTGTCCCGCAGCGACCGGCCCGCGGAGATGTTCAGCACGCTGTCGTAGATGCCGTGGATGCCGAAGTAGGCGACCGGCTGGGTGCCGCCGTTGCAGCCGCTGAGGTTGGCGCCGGAGATGACGGTGACCGCGCGGACGACAGTGGGCCGGGCGCAGGCCACCGCGTAGCTCATCGCCCCGCCGTAGCTCCAGCCGAGCGCGAACCGCTGGCTGGTGTCGACGCAGAGGTCGTTCTCGACCTGCCGGGAGATGTCGTCGAACAGCGTCAGGTCGCGGCCGTTGGTGTTGGCCCAGCCGTTGTCGATGCCCTGCGGCGCGACGAAGATCGTGCTGTTGTTCGACAGCGGCAGCAGGCCGTAGTAGCCGGCCGAGGCGACGTTGTTCGCCGAGCCGTTGAGCCAGTGGAACCCGAAGATCAGCCGGTACGGGCGGTTGCGGTCGTACCCGTCCGGGATGCGCAGGATGTAGCTGCGGTTCTGTCCGCCGCTGGAGATGGTGCGCGTCCCGCTGGACAGCGTGGGTGCCTTGCCGCAGCCGGCGGTCGCGGCGAGTGTGCCGTTCGTCGACGCCTGTGCCGTCTCGCCGAGGCCGCCGTTGAGCGCGCCGCCGGCGACCGCCGCGAGGAGCACGGCCGCGGCGGCGATGGATGAGAGAAGCGGTGTTCGTTTCGCCATTGCTTGACTCCTTGCCCTGGGTGGCGGTGCAGGCCGGACCGTCCGTCGATGCCGACGTCGCCTGCGAAGAGGGCGCGGAGCCGCGCGTGCGGCCGGGGCCGAAGTCGTCCGTGGCCGCCTGCGTCGGCGTGCATCGGCGGAGCGGCCCGGACCGGTCACCGACCGGCGGGGCGGCGAGGAAGGTGCCTCGGGTCGCCTTGCCGATTGCGGGGGTGACGGGGAGCGTGCCCTTCGCTCCCGTGCCGGAACATAGCAGGTTATCGATAACATGTTCAACCGGCCGGGCCCGGAGGAGTGCCGGGTGGGCCGCCGGGTGAGCGCTCACAGGAGCGTACGGCGTCGGCGCCGCCGCCTGCTCAGGCGTGGTCGGCCAGGGCCGGCAGGTCGCAGCCGGCTAGGGCGTCCGGCTGGGGTACGCGGGCCAGGTCGGCCTCCGCGAGCCCGAGTCGCCGGTACGCGGTGTGCAGCGCCGCGACCACGGCGCCCAGCGCGCCGGAGAGGTCGCCGAGTTCCGCGCCGTGCACTGTCGCCTCGGCGGCGGGCACGATCTCGTGCAGCCGGCCGCGCAGCCGGACCAGGTCGGGTGTGAGCGCGTGGGAGATGCCGCCGCCGAGGACGATCACCTCCGGTTCGTAGGCGACCACCGCCGCGGTGAGGATGACCAGCAGCGCCTGCTCGACGTACTGCCGGACCGGCGCCAGGCGGGGGTCGGCCGAGCGGAACACGTCGGCCGCGTTGTCGAACGACAGGCCGAGCTCGCGGGCCCGGGCGAGGATGCCGGAGCCGCTGATGATCCGTTCGAGCGGTGCGCCGAGCGGACCGGCGGGCAGGTGGCCGAACTCGCCGACCAGGCCGCTGCGGCCCCGGAACAGCCGGCGGTCGATGGCGACGCCGGCGCCGAGCCCCGCCCCGATGGTGAGCATCACCGCGGTCTGCGCGTCCCGGGCGGCGCCGAAGCGCAGCTCCCCGAGCAGCGCGTAGTTGGAGTCGTTGTCCACCTCGACCGCGGTGCCCAGGTGCTTCTCCAGCAGCCGCAGGAACAGCGGGTCCTCCACCTGGGGCAGGTTCGGGGCGTTGGAGACCGCCCGGTCGCCCTGCCGGACGGCGCCGGGCAGGCCCACCGCGACGCAGTCGAGCCGTTCCCGGTCGGCGCCGACTGTCGCGACGATCAGGTCGGCCAGCCACTGGGCCAGCCGGGGCGCGTCGTAGTCGGCGGGCGTGGGCACGGTCCGGCCGGTCAGCGGCCGGGCGGCGAGGTCGGCGACGACCAGCCGGACGTTGGAGCCTCCGACGTCGACCCCGCAGACCACGCCGCGTCCGGCGGCGATCGCCACCCGGGTCGCCCGCCGGCCCCGGGTGGTGGTCGGGGCGCCGTCGGTCTCGGTCAGCAGCCCTTCGTCGAGCAGTTGTTCCACGATCCGCGACACGGTGGCGGGGGAGAGGTCGGTCTCCTGGCCGATGGCCGTACGGCTCACCGGACCATGGGTCAGCACGTGGGCCAGCACCGTGGACCGGTTCGCCGCCCGGGGTGCCCGAGATTCCACGCCCACCTCCGCCGATTTTATTTCCGACCGAATGCTAAAGCTGCGCCGGTGGATGAGCAACCACCCGGGCCATGTCGTCCCGGCGGACTTCCCCGGCGCGGTCCGTCTCCGGCTCCCGCCTGGCCCAAGCGCGAAACCCGAGGTGAAGCGCGGTGGAGGAGCGCCGGACGGAGTGGGTCGAATCTCTGACCAGCACTCTTGACTCCCTGTGATGAACGCGATAATACTTTCACCCTGAACGGAAATAGAGGTCGCCGGCCCCCAGGGACGGCGGCGGGTGCCCCCGCACGCGCCGTGCCGGTCGCATCGGACCCCCGTGTCAGTCCGGAATCACCGGTTCCAGACCCCGTTGCTGTGAAGGGAAGAGCAATGATTCTCAGCCGTAGACGTGGTGCCGCCCTCGGCGCGCTCTGCGCCCTGGCGCTCATGGTCGGCGCCTGCTCGAACGAGACCTCCGGGAGCGGCGGCGCGTCGAGCGGCCCGCGTACCGAACCCAGCCTGTCGTTCGTCGGCCCCGGCGGCGAGACGCCGACCGCCGCCGACCAGCTCTCGCTCACCCCCGAGGAGCGGCAGAAGGTCAAGGACGGCGAGTACTCCGCCGCCTTCGTCTGGCACGAGGGCTCCGCGCTGACCAAGGCCGTGGAGTCCGGCGTCCGCAAGGAGTTCGACCAGCTCGGCATCAAGGTGCTGGCCAGCACCAGCGCCGAGTTCGACGCGGCACGGCAGGCCAACAACGTGCAGACAGTGCTGGCGCTCAAGCCCGACCTGATCGTCACCATCGCCGTCGACCCGACCGCGGCGGCGGCGGCCTTCAAGCCCGCTGTGGACGCCGGCGTCAAGCTCGTCGTGATGACCACCCCGCCGAAGGGCTACAAGTCCGGCGAGCAGATCGTCGGCATCGTCACCGCCGACCTGACCGCGTTCGGCAAGGCCAACGCGGAGATGCTCGGCAAGGCGCTCGGCGGCAAGGGCAAGGTCGGCTACGTCTACCACGACGCCGACTTCTGGTTCACCAACCAGCGGGACAAGGCGTTCAAGGACTGGCTGGGCTACCTCTACCCGGACATCGAGATCGTCGAGGAGGCCGGGTTCTCCGACCCGGCGCGCACCGAGGACATCGCCACCGCGATGCTGACCCGCCACGCCGACCTCAAGGGCGTCTACGTCGCCTGGGCCACCGCCGCCGAGGGCGTGCTCGCCGCGACCCGGCAGCAGGGCCGTACCGACGTCAAGATCGTCACGAACGACCTGGAGGCGAACCTCGCCGCCGACATGGTCAAGGGCGGCAACGTCGCCGGTGTCGTCGCCAACGGCTCGACCCGCCTCGGCGAGAACCTGGGCATCGTGGCCGCGTACGGCCTGCTCGGCAAGAAGGCCCCGGAGCTGGTCGTCGGATCGCCGATGGCCGCCACCAAGGACAACATCGCCGACGCCTGGCGCGACGACTACGGCCAGGAGCCCCCGGCCGAGGTGCTCGGCAACTGACGCCGGGCCGCGAGGTCCGGGGCCTCCCCGAACGGGCCCCGGACCTCGCCGGACGCGGCCCGGCCCACCGCCGGGACCGCGACCACCGCGAGACGAGAGGAAGAAGCACATGGGGTACGTCCAGACAGTCCTCGGGCCGGTGCCTCCCGAGTCGCTCGGCCGGGTGCTGAGCCACGAGCACCTCGGCGCGCTGGTGCCCGGGCCGTGGCTGTCCGGTGGCGCCGGGGACGACCGCGCCGACCTCGCCGCCGGCGCGGTGAGCGGCCTGCCGGAGCTGGGCTTCGGCACGGTCGTGGACCTGTCCCCGTACGAGGTGGTCGGTCACGACGTGACGCTGCTGCGTGAGGTGGCACTGCGTACCGGCCTGCACGTGGTCGCCGGGTCGGCGATCTACCTGGAGCCGTACTCCCCGGGCTGGGCGCTGTCCGCGAGCGTGGACGAGATGCGGGAGCGCTTCGTCGCCGACGCCACGATCGGCGTCGGGGACACCGGGATCAAGGTCGGCATCTTCGGCGAGCAGGCCACCGGCCTGAACGAGATCACCCCGCACGAGGAGAAGTGCCTGCGGGCCGCCGCCCGCGCCCACGTCGCCACCGGCCTGGCGGTGAACACCCACACCACCCACGGCACGATGGCGCTGGAGCAGGTCGAGATCCTGCGCGAGGAGAAGGCCGACCTCTCCCGCGTCGTCATCGGCCACCTGGACATCAACCCCGACCCGGACTACCTGCGGGCCGTACTGGCCACCGGCGTCAACATCGCCTTCGACACGCTCGGCAAGCAGTTCTGGGACTTCGTACTCGCCCCGCTGCCGGCCGACCCGCCGGAGGGCGAGTTCGCCAAGCGCGCGTACCACCGGCCCGACCGGGCCCGGCTGGACATGCTCGCCGGGCTGGTCCGGGACGGGTACGCCGACCGGATCCTGCTCTCGATGGACCTGACCGGCGCCGAGGCGTACCTGAACCCGGGCACGCACGGCCGCCTCGGGTACTCGTACCTGGGCCGGGAGATCGTGCCGGGTCTCGCCCGGCTCGGTGTGCCGCCGGAGGCGATCGACCAGATGCTGACGGCCAACCCGGCCCGGCTCCTGACGGTCGGCTGATGGCCGCGCATCCGCGCCCGTGCGGCTACGTCGCCGGCGTCGACCTCGGCGGCACCAAGTTGCGGGCCGCGCTCGCCGACCTCGACGGCCTCGTCCTGGCCGAGCAGGTGCAGCCGACCGACCCCCGGGGCGGTACGGCGGTCGCCGCGCAGATCGACGCGCTGCTGCGCGAGCTGGCGGTGCGGGCCGACGTCGACTGGTCCGACGTGCGGGCCAGCGCGATCGGCCTGCCCGGCGTCCCCGACCCGGCCACCGGCGCCATCGAGCTGTCGCCCAACGTCTCCGACCTGGAGGCCCTCGACGTGCGGGCCGAGCTGACCCGCCGGCTGGGCCACCCGGTCGTGCTGGACAACGACGTCAACATGGCCGCCGCCGGGGAGCGGTGGCTGGGCAGCGGTCGCACCCACCGGCACTTCGTGTTCGTGGCGGTCGGCACCGGCGTCGGTATGGGCATCGTGCTCGACGGCGAACTGGTCCGCGGCGCGCGCGGCGCGGCCGGGGAGATCTCCTACCTGCCTCTGGGCACCGACCCGTTCGACAAGGACAACCAGGTGAAGGGCGCGCTGGAGGAGGCGGTCGCGGGCGCGGCCCTCGCCGCCCGCTACCGCGCGGTGTCCGGCGAACAGGCGAGTGTGCCCGACGTCTTCGACCGGGCCGCGGCCGGTGACCCGAGGGCCCTCGCGGCCATCGACGAGGAGGCCCGCCTGATCGCCCTGGCGGTCGTCGCGGTCACCGCCGTCCTGGACCCGGAGGCGGTCGTCCTGGGCGGCGGCATCGGCTCCCGGGCCGAACTCGTCGAACCGGTCCGGCGCTGGGTCGCCGCGCTCAGCGCGGACGCCCCCTTGATCAAGACCAGCCGGCTCGGCGACCGGGCCGGCCTGCTCGGCGCCGTCGCGGTCGCCCGCCGGGAGGCCGGCGTCCGCGACGACGCACCGGCCCACCGGAACACCTCTTTCCAGACAGCGGAGGGACGATAGATGACCCACACCGATGCGGCGGTGAAGACCAGCGCCGTCCCGGCCTGGCGCCGGATCAACTGGCGCGACTACGTGGTCTACATCGGCTTCGCGGTCGTGTTCCTGTTCTTCGCCATCACCCAGGGCGGCAACGGCTTCCTGACCACGAGCAACCTCACCAACATCGTCATCCAGACCGCGCCGATCACGATCATGGCGGTCGGGCTGGTCTTCGTCCTGGCCGCGGGTGAGATCGACCTGTCCATCGGCTCGGTCGTCGCGCTCTCCGCGCTCGTCGGCGCGGTGACGATGCGGGAGACCGACAGTATGCTGCTCGGCGTGGCGGCGGGCCTCGCCGCGGGCGCGGCGGTCGGCCTGGTCAACGGCGTCTTCGTGACGCTCGTCCGGCTGCCCAGCTTCCTGGTCACGCTCGCCACCATGGGCGCGGTGGCCGGTCTGGCCCGCGAGGTCACCGGCCTCCAGTCGGTGCCGGTCAGCAACGACGCGTTCCTGTCCTTCTTCGGCCAGGGCGAGATCCTCGGCATCCCCGGCCTGGTGCTCTGGTCGGTGGCGGCCGCGGTGGTCGGCTACCTCGTGCTGCGGCAGACCCGGTACGGCGCGCACACGCTCGCCATCGGCGACAACGTGGCGGCGGCCCGGGTCAGCGGCATCAAGGTGATCCGCGTCAAGATCATGGTGTTGATGGGCAGCGCGATGTGCGCGGCGCTCGCCGGCCTGCTCTACGCCGGCCGCCTCCAGGGCGCCCGGTACACCCTCGGCGAGGCCGACCTGATGTCCGTCATCGCCGCCGTCATCGTCGGTGGCACCAGCCTCTTCGGCGGCAAGGGCTCGATCGTCGGCGCGGTGCTGGGCAGCCTGCTGATGGGCATGCTCAACAACGGCCTGATCCTGGCCGGCCTGTCCGTGTCCCAGCAGATGATGGCGCGTGGCGCGATCATCCTGGTGGCCGTCTCCCTCTCGCTGCGCGAGCGGCGAAGCTGACCCGGAAGGAAACAACCGCATGTTTCTGGACCTGCTGCGACGCCGCAACCCGGGCCTGCTCGCCGCCGCCGCGAACCTGCACGACAGCGGTGACCTGCCCGCCAACTGCTACGCGCTGGACCTCGACACGGTAGCGGCGAACGCCGCCGCCATCCGGGCCGAGGCCGACCGGCACGGGCTGTCGGTCTACGCCATGACCAAGCAGGTCGGGCGCAACCCCGACTTCTGCCGGACGGTCCGCGACGCGGGCATCACCGAGGCGGTCGGCGTCGACCTCCAGTGCGCGCTCGCCGACCGGCGCGGCGGGCTCGGCATCGGTCACCTCGGCCACCTGGTGCAGATCCCCCGGCACGAGGCCGCGGTCGCCGCCGCGCTCGCGCCCGCGTACTGGACGGTCTTCAACGACGCCAAGGCCGCGGAGGCCGCCGCCGCGAGCGCGGCGGCCGGGCGGGAGCAGGCGCTGCTCGCCCGGATCGCGGCGCCCGGCGACCGGTTCTACCGGGGCCACGAGGGCGGCTGGGCGGCCGAGGAGATCGTCGCTGTCGCCCACCGGCTCGACGCCCTCGACGGCGCCCGGTTCGCCGGTGTCACGAGCTTTCCGACCCAGTTGTTCGATCCGGCCGCCGGGCGGGTCGTGCCGACCCCGAACCTCGGCACCCTGCGGGCCGCCGCCGTGGCGTTGCGCGCCGCCGGGTGGTCGCACGTCGAGATCAACGCCCCGGGTACGACGTCGGCGGCGATCCTGGCCATGCTGGCCGAGGCGGGCGTGACGCAGGTCGAACCCGGCCACGGGCTCACCGGCGCGACGCCCTGGCACGCGGTCACCGACCTGGTCGAGGAGCCCGCCGTGCTCTACGTCAGCGAGGTGTCCCACCTGTGGGACGGGCGGGCGTACGTCTTCGGCGGCGGCCTCTACGTCGATCCGGTGCTCGGCCTGGGCGGCACCCGGGCGCTGATCGTGCCCCGGGGCGGTGGTCTCGACGACGCGTACCTGGTCGACGTCGAGATGCCCGCGCCCGAGGCGATCGACTACTACGCGACGGCCGACGTGACGGCCGCGCCGGGCGTCGCACCCGGAGACACGGTCCTGTTCGGGTTCCGGCCGCAGGCGTTCGTCACCCGGGCGCTGACCGCCGGCGTCACCGGTGTGCGGTCGGGCGCCCCGGCCGTGGCCGGTGTGTACGCCGCCGACGGTTCGGCGCCGATCGGGCTGGACGACATCGACGCGGGCGACGGCCCCGGTACTGGTAACCAGGCGGCTCGCAGCGCAGGGAGGGCATGATGAGCACTGTCATCCACAAGGACGACGCGACCCGGGCGGGCGCCCCGCCGCTGCGGCTGAGCGGCATCCGCAAGCAGTTCGGCGGCGTGGTCGCGATCGAGCGCTTCGACCTGGAACTGGCCGCCGGGCAGATCACCGCGCTGGTCGGCGACAACGGCGCCGGCAAGTCCACCCTCGTGAAGATCATTTCGGGGGTGTACCAGCCCACCGAGGGTGAGCTGGAGATGCACGGGCGCCCGGTGACGTTCCGGGACGCCTCCGACGCCCGGCGGCAGGGCGTCGAGGTGGTCTACCAGGACCTGGCCCTGGCCGACTCGCAGCCGGTCTACATGAACATGTTCCTGGGCCGGGAGCTGACCCGCGGTCCGCTGCGCCTGCTCGACCGGCGCCGGATGGCCCGGGAGACGCAGGAGCTGGTGGACGCGCTGGACGTGCGCATCCCCAGTGCGAAGGCGACGATCCGGGACCTGTCCGGCGGGCAGCGGCAGGCGGTGGCGATCTGCCGCGCCACCCACTGGGCCAGCGGCCTGGTGCTGATGGACGAACCGACAGCGGCGCTGGGCGTGGCCGAGACCGCCAAGGTGGAGCAGCTGATCCTGAAGCTGCGCGAGCGGGGCGCCGCCGTGCTCGTCGTCAGCCACAACCTGGACCAGGTGTTCCGTATCGCCGACCGGGTGGCGGTGCTGCGCCGGGGACGCCAGGTCGGCGTCCGCGACATCACCGGGACCAGTCGCAACGAGATCGTCTCGATGATCACCGGCGCGTCCGAGGAGACCGGCCGCCCCTGATCCGCGCGGACCGCCGCGCGCACGATGACCCCGGGTGTCCCTCCCGGGGTCATCGGCGTTTTCCGGCCCCGTTCGATCCGTCGTACGTAACGTTTCGGTGAACCCATGTGAACGCTGACACCGGGGTCATCCCGCACTTCGGGAGCGCTCTAGTTTCACAGCGCGGGCGTGTTCAGTGAACACCGTTCACCCTATTGTTCACTCGTGCCTAATCCGGTAGAACACCAGGTAGGTCCGCAGCTCGGGCCATTCGCCTCGTGCTTCTAGGAGGGCTTCTCATGGCTCGTTCACCCCGTCCGGGCGCCTCCTCGCCCGCGCTCTCCCGCCGCGGCGTCCTGCAGTTGGGTGGCAGCGTCGCGCTCCTGTTCGCCACCGGCGCCTGCGCCGCGGACAGCGGCAGCAAGTCCACGGACGGCAAGTCCGGCGGCGCCTCCGCCAAGACGCTGCGCATCGCCGTCTCCAGCTACCTGTCGAGCTGGGACCAGGACTTCGTCGGTTTCGACCTGACCGCGCTGATGCTCTACAAGAACGTCTTCCCGTACCTGATCGACTACGGGGTCACCAACGCCGGCGGCAGCCAGATCCTCGACACCCAGAACATCACCCCGACGTTCGCCGAGTCGTTCGAGCCGGACGCCGAGCAGAAGGTGTGGACGCTCAAGCTGCGTCGCGGCGTCAAGTTCGCCAGCGGCAACGAGATGAAGGCCGCCGACGTGAAGTGGTCGAAGGACCGCGCGTTCGCCGCCCAGGCCAACGTGGCCGGCGTCTACCGCACCATCGGCCTGACCAGCGCGGACCAGGTCAAGGTCGTCGACGACTACACGGTGGAGTTCCACCAGGCGTTCCCGAGCGCGCTGACCCGGCAGATCCAGGCGATCTCGCTGTACGTCTTCGACTCCGTCGAGGCCAAGAAGCACGCCAGCGGCAGCGACCCCTGGGCCAAGGAGTGGTTCGCGAAGAACCCGCCGACCGGCGGCTACTTCAACGTCGCCAAGGCCACCCAAGGCCAGGAGATCGAGCTCAGCGCGAACACCGGCTACCCGGGCCCGGACCCGGCCAAGACGCCGACCATCCGGATCTCCGTGGTGCCGGCCGCCTCCAACCAGCGGCTCCAGCTCCAGGCCGGTGACATCGACATCGCCCTGGGCATCAGCCAGCGCGACATCCAGGACCTCAAGAAGGCGGCCGGCATCAAGGTCATCTCGGCGGCCAGCAACCGCCAGGTCGCCATCCAGATGTCGGTGACCGCCGCGCCGTTCAACGACGTGAACATCCGCAAGGCGCTCGCGTACGCGGTGCCCTACGAGCAGATCATCAACAACGTGTACGGCGGCGACGCCCGCGCGGCCAAGAGCCCGGTCCCGCTGGACATGCCCGGCTACGACGAGAGCGGCTACCCGTTCACCTACGACCTGGAGAAGGCGAAGGCCGCCATGGCCGCCGCCGGCCGGGCGTCGCTCGACTCCGAGCTGGTCTTCGAGGCCGACAACGAGGAGCAGCAGAAGATCGCCGTCCAGGTGCAGGGCGAGGCGGCGAAGGCGGGCATCCGGCTCAAGCTGACCCCGCTGGACCCGGCCACCCTGGGCGAGCGGCGGACGAAGAAGAACATCCCGCTCCAGATCACCTCCGGGCAGCTCTGGGTGGACGACGTCGAGTACATGCTGGCGACGAGCTTCGTCAAGGGCGCCAACCTCAACTACTCGAACTACAGCAACCCGGAGATCGAGCAGATCTACGAGAAGTCGCACACCACTGTCGACACGGCCGCCCGCAACGCGCTGTGGAAGCGGGTCCAGGAGATCCTCGCCGCCGACGTGCCGTGGGTGGTCATCTGCCAGCCCAACTTCAACCTGCCCGTCCGGGAGTCCGTCGCCGGCTGGGTGCAGCCGATGGACGGCCTCGCCCGCCTGCGCTACCTGAGCGCTTCGGCCTAGGGACCTCACCCACCCATGCGTATCTTCCGGTTCGTCGTCAGGCGACTACTCCAGCTGATCCCCGTTCTGCTCGGAGTGGTCGTCCTGGCCTTCCTCCTGGTCCGAGTGCTGCCGGGCGACCCGGTCCGCAGCATCCTCGGGCAGAACGCCACAGAGGAGGACGCCGCCGCGGCCCGGGCCCGCTTCGGGCTGGACCAGTCCCTGTGGCAGCAGTTCCTCGACTACCTCGGCGGGCTGCTCACCGGTGACTTCGGGACGTCGATCCAGAGCGGCAGCTCAGTGGGCTCGGAGATGGCGCTGCGGGTGGGTCCGACCCTGGAACTCGTCGTCATCTCGGTGAGCATCGCGCTCGTGGTGGCGACGGTGCTGGGCATCTGGTCGGCCAAGCGGGCCAACCGGGCCGGCGACCACAGCGTCCGGATCTTCGCGCTGGTCGGCAACTCCGTACCGGAGTTCTGGCTCGGCCTGGTGCTGGTGCTCGTCGGCTACAGCATCCTCGGCTGGTTCCCGGCCCCCAACGGCCGGGTCGACCCGGACACCGGCCTGACCCCGCTCACCGGCGCCGACCTCGTCGACGCCGTCCTCACCGCCAACGGGCCGGCGATCGCCTCGGCCGCGGCGTACCTGGTGCTGCCGGTGCTGACCCTCGTGGTCGGCGTGGTCGCCCCGCTGCTGCGCAGCGTCCGGGCCTCCGCGCTGGAGGTGCTGCACTCGGAGTCGTACGCCGCGGCGAAGGCGCACGGGCTGCGCGACCGCACGCTGCACTACGGCTACCTGCTGCGGGCGACGCTGGTCCGGCTGCCGTCGCTCGCCGCGCTGGTCTTCGGTACGGCGATCGGCTCCACCGTGCTCGTTGAGTACGTGTACTCGTGGCAGGGCTTCGGCCAGTGGGCCCTGCGCGGCCTGCTCTACCGGGACTACCCGGTGGTGCAGGCGTCGGTGCTGGTCATCGCGCTGTGCTACGTGCTGGTGTTCCTCATCGCCGACGTGGTCCACGCGATCCTCGACCCGAGAGTGAGGCTCTGATGGCCGAGCTGCGAACCGTCCCCGACGGTCCCGCCGCCGCGCCGGTGGTCGTGCCCGGCGGCGACCGGGACAGCCGATTCGCCCGCCGCATGATCATCGCCGGGGCGAGCATCCTGTCGGTGGTCGCGCTGCTGGCGGTGTTCGCGCCGTTGCTGAGCCAGTGGGGCGAGACCGAGATCGACGCGGCGAACACGCTCGTCGCGCCGGGTGGCAGCCACCTGCTCGGCACCGACGGCAACGGCATGGACATCTGGAGCCGGGTGCTCTACGCCGCCCGGCTCGACCTGGGCATCGCGCTGGCCGCCGTGGCGCTCGCGGTAGTCGTCGGCACGCTGCTCGGCCTGGTCGCCGGCTACTTCGGCGGCTGGCTCGACGACGTGCTGATGCGGGTGGTCGACATCTTCCAGTCGTTCCCCACGTTCATCCTGGCGCTCGCGGTGGCCGCGCTGCTCGGCAACGGCACGATCAACCTGATCATCACGATCGCGGCGGTGAACGCGCCGGCGTACGCCCGGCTGGTCCGCGCCGAGGTGCGGTCGCTGCGGGAACTGCCGTTCGTGGACGCCGCCATCACCTCCGGGGCGTCACCGATCGGCGTGCTCTGGCGGCACCTGCTCCCCAACAGCCTCACCCCGGTCCGGGTGATCGCGCCGCTGAACTGCGGCTGGGCCATGCTCACTTTGGCCGGGCTCTCCTTCCTCGGCCTGGGCGTGAGCATCCCCGAGGCGGAGTGGGGCGCCATGATCAGCCTGGGTGCCGCGGACGTGGTCGGCGGCCGGTCGTGGACCTCGGTCCCGCCCGGCCTGGCCCTGTTCGTCTGCGTCCTGGGGTTCAGCCTGCTCGGCGAAGGCCTGCAGGACCGCGCGAACGCGAAGCGGCGGTGACCATGCTGTCGATCGAGAACCTCTCCGTGACGATCCGCCGGCCCGGCCGGCAGGTCGCCGCGCTCAGCGGCGTCAGTTTCGCCGTCCGGCCCGGCGAGGTCGTCGGCCTGGTCGGCGAGAGCGGCGGCGGCAAGAGCATGGTGGCCCGCGCCATCGTCGGGCTGCTGCCCGGCGGCTCGCACGCCACCGGCCGGGTGCTGTTCGGCGACTCGGACGTGCTGCGGATGGACGACGCCGCGCTCGCCGCCCACCGCGGACGCGGGGTGGCGATCTGCTTCCAGAACCCGCGCGGCGCGCTCAGCCCCACCCGCACCATCGGCAAGCAGCTCGTCGACCGGCTCGCCACCCACCAGGAGATGTCCGGCGACCGGGCCCGGGAGGCGGCGCGCGAGCTGTTCGAGGCGGTCGGCATCCGCAGTCCGCAGCGGCGGCTCGACGCGTACGCCCACGAGCTGTCCGGCGGCATGGCCCAGCGGGTGATGATCTCGCTGGCCACCGGCTGCGCGCCGGAGCTGCTGATCGCCGACGAGCCGACCACCGGCCTGGACGTGACCCTGACCCGGGAGATCCTGCGTCAGTTCCGGCACGCCGCCGACACCGACGGCCGGGGCGTCCTGCTGATCTCGCACGACCTGGCGTCCATCGCGGAGGTCTGCGACCGGGTGGTGGTGCTCTACGCCGGCACCGTGGTGGAGAGCGGACCGGCCGCGCAGGTGCTGCGGGAGCCCGCGCACCCGTACACCCGGGCGCTGCTGCGTTCGGTGCCGGACGTCGGCGGCCGGCCGGTCGTCGCCACCCCCGGCGCCATGCCGCTGCTGACGCAGGAGCCGCACAACTGCCCGTTCGTCGCCCGGTGCGCGCACGCCGACGGCACCTGCTCGTCCCGGCGCCCGGCCACAGTGCCGGTACCCGGTGGCGGCGAGTGGTCGCTCGCCTGCTTCCACCCGCAGACCCGGCCGCTGGACGCCGACGTGCCGCAGGCGTCGCACACGCCGGCAGCGTCCGGCGCGGTCTCGGCCGGCGCGGACGCGAAGCCCGCCGTGCTGGAGATCGAGGACGCGCACGTCGTCTACCGCAGCCGGTTCGGTTCCGGCGGGCACCACGCGCTGCGCGGCGTCACGCTGCGGCTCGGGCCGGGCGAGACGCTGGGCGTGGTGGGCGAGAGCGGCTGCGGCAAGAGCACCCTCGCGAAGCTCGTGATGGGCCTGGTCGCGCCCACGTCCGGCACCGTCACGGTCGCCGGGCAGGCACTGGTCAAGCAGCCGGGCCGCCCCCGTCCGCGGGGCCGGGCACTGCGCCGGGCACGGACCCGGGCCCAGCTCGTGTTCCAGGACCCGATCGGCTCGCTCAGCCCGCGCCGTCCCGTCGGCGACTCCATCGCCGAGCCGCTGCGCGCCGCCGGTCTGTCCCCGGCGCAGCGGGAGGAGCGCGTCACCGCCGTGCTGGACCGGATGGAGCTGGACCGGTCGATCCTCCAGCGCTACCCGCACGAGCTGTCCGGCGGTCAGGCGCAACGCATCGGCATCGCCCGCGCGCTGGTCGGCGAGCCGGACCTGATCGTCTTCGACGAGCCGACCTCGGCGCTGGACGTCACCGTCCAGGCGCAGATCCTCGACGTGATCGCCGACGTGGCCGCCGACGCGGAACGCGCCTCGGTGTTCATCTCCCACGACCTGGCCACGGTGCGCGGGTTCGCCGACCGCGTCGTGGTGCTCTACCTCGGCCGGGTCGTCGAGGAGGGACCGGTGGACGTCGTCTTCGACACGCCCCGGCACCCGTACACCCGCGCGCTGCTGGGCAGCGCCCCCCGCCTCGGCGGGACGACCGGGTCCGACGGCGAGGCCGTCGAGCTGGTCAAGGACCTGGAGGAAGCCGACGCCGCGACCGGGTGCCCACTGGCCGCCCGGTGCCCGTTCGTCACCGACCGGTGCCGAGCGGAGCAGCAGGAGCTTCAGTCGTACGGCGAGAGCCGGGCCGCCTGCTGGCGCGTTCCCGAGCTTCCCGCCCTCATCGGAAGGCAGGCTGTCACGCCATGACCCGTCGCCCCATCCGGCTCGCCGTCGACATCGGCGGGACCTTCGTGGACGCCATGGAACTGGACACTCGCACCAACCGGGTCCGGTTCCGCAAGGCGGCCACGACCCCGGCCCGGCCTGCGGACGGTGTCCTCAACGCGATCACCGCGCTCAGCACCGACCTGTCCGAGGTGGAGCTGTTCATCCACGGCACCACCCTCGGCCTCAACGCGGTGCTGGAACGCCGTGGTGGCCGTACCGGCATCATCACCAACGAGGGCTTCCGGGACGTCTTCCTCATCGGCCGCGGCAACGTGCCGTCCGACCACATGTACGACTTCCAGTACCAGCGGCCGGAGAGCCTGGTGCAGCGTCGCTTCACCGCCGGTGTGCGGGGCCGGCTGGACTACCGGGGCCGCGTGGTGGAGCCGCTGGACCCGGACAGCGTCCGGGAGGCCGCCCGCACGCTCGTGGTGGACCAGCAGGTCACCTCGATCGCCATCTGCTTCCTGCACTCGTTCCTCGACCCGAGCCACGAGCGGGAGGCCGCGCGCCTGATCCACGAGGAGTTCCCCGAGGTCAGCCTGTCGCTGTCGACCGACATCGTGCGCGAGTACCGGGAGTACGAGCGCACCAGCACCACGGTGCTGGAGGCGTACATCCGGCCGATCTTCGAGCGGTACGTGGACGAGCTGGAGGCCGGTCTGGCCGAGCGCGGCTTCTCCGGGCGCTTCCTGATCATGCGCTCCGGCGGCGGCTCGATGACCAGCGCGGTCGCCAAGACCGCCCCCACGCACACGGTGCTGTCCGGCCCGGCCGGCGGCATCGTCGGCGCCGCCTACGTCGCCTCCGAGCTGGGCCGCGACAACGTGCTCACGTTCGACATCGGCGGCACCTCGCTGGACGCCTGCGTGATCGAGCGCGGCAACCCGGTCGCCGCGTACGAGGCCCAGCTGGAGCACTTCCCGCTGCTCATCCCGACGTACGACATCCGTACCATCGGCGCCGGCGGCGGCTCGATCGCCTGGCTCGACCACGGCCTGCTCAAGGTCGGCCCGCAGAGCGCCGGCGCCGACCCCGGCCCGGTGTGCTACGGCCGTGGCGGCACCAAGCCGACTGTCACCGACGCGGCGGTGGTGCTCGGCTACATGGACCCGGACCGGTTCCTCGCCGGCACCATGGGGCTGCGCGACGCCGAGGCGCGCGCCGCGATCACCGAGCAGCTCGCCGATCCGCTCGGCCTGAGCGTGGAGAACGCGGCGGCGGGAGTGTTCGACGTGCTGCTGGCCCGCACCGTGGGCGCGGTCCGGCAGATCACCGTCGAGCGGGGGCACGACCCCCGGCAGTTCGCGCTGCTCGCGTTCGGTGGCGCCGGCCCGCTGCTGGCACCGCTGCTGGCCCGGGAGATGGGCATCGGCGAGGTGGTCGTGCCGTTCGCGCCGTCCGGCTTCTCCGCCTGGGGCATGCTCTCGGCCGACATCGTCAACGACTTCAGCCGTACCGTGATGGCCACGCTCGACGACGCCGACCTGTCGGAGCTGGAGCAGCTGTTCAAGGCCGTCGAGGCCGAGGCGGTCGCGTCGCTGGTGGCGCAGGGCGTGCCGGCCGGCGAGGCGGTGCTGGAGCGGCAGTTCGAGCTGCGCTACCTCGGCCAGGAGCACAGCCTGATGGTCACCGTCGGGCGTGAGCTGGACCGCGACGCGATCCGCGCCGCGTTCGACGAGACGCACCGCACCCGGTACGGCCACACCATGGGCAACCCGCTCCAGATCCTCAACCTGCGGGTACGCGGCATCGGGCGCACCGACCGGCCGGAGCTGGAGACCCTGCCGCGCGGCGACGGCGACCCGTCGCAGGCGTTGCTGGCGCACCGCGACGCGTACGACTTCGGGCAGCAGGCGGTGGTGCCGTTCGCGGTCTACGACCGGGCCCGCCTGGAGCCGGGCGACACCTTCGACGGACCGGCGCTGATCGACGAGGGCACCTCCACCACGGTGGTGCCCAGCGGCCAGCGGGTCACCGTCGACGACCACGGATACCTGCTCGTCACCCTGGAGGAAGCCGCATGACCACGCTGGACGGAGCCCAGGTCGAGGTCGTCCGCAGCTATCTGCTGTCGGCCGCGGAGGAGATGCGGGCCACCCTCATCCGTACGTCCTTCAACCCGGTCATCTACGAGGTGCACGACTTCGGCCTGTCGATGTACGACGCCGACCTGCGGCTGGTCGCCGAGGCCACCGGGCTGACGTTCTTCCTCGGCGCGAACGACTTCTCGCTGCGCAAGGGCGTGGAGTACGTGGGCCGGGAGAACCTGCACCGCGGTGACGTGGTGCTGCTCAACTACCCGTACTGGAACGCGGCGCACGCGTTCGACGCGACGCTGTTCGCGCCGGTGTTCCGGCCGGACGAGGCGGACCCGGACGCGGACGGCGACCTGGTCGGCTTCCTCTGCGTCCGCGCGCACTGGATGGACCTGGGCGCCAAGGACCCGGGCTACGTGCTCGACTCGACCGACATGCACCAGGAGGGGCTGATCTTCCCGGGCACCAAGGTCGTGTCCCGGGGCGAGCCGGTGCGCGAGATCCACGAGCTGATCCGGTTCAACTCGCGGATGCCGGACGCGGTGCTGGGTGACCTGCACGCGCAGATCGCCGCGCTGCGCACCGGCGAGCGGCGGATGCTGGAGATCATCGAGAAGTTCGGCCGGGACACCGTGAACCAGGCGATCGACCGGATCATCGCCGACGGTGAGGCCCGCGCCCGCGCGGCGCTGGCCACGCTGCCGCAGGGCACCTGGACCGCCGAGGACTGGGTGGACGACGACGGCATCAGCGACGACCCGGTGAAGATGCGCGTCACCGTCACCATCGCCGACGGGCGCTTCGTCGTCGACTTCGCCGGTTCGGCGCCCGCCACCCGCGGCCCGATCAACATGCCGTTCGGCGCGACCGAGGCGATCTGCAAGGTCGTGCTGAAGTCGCTCACCTCCCGGGACGAGCCGTCGAACGCCGGCACCGTGGCGCCGCTGGAGGTGCGGGCCGAGCCGGGCACGCTGTTCCACGCCGTCTACCCGCAGCCGACGTTCACGCTCTGGACCGGCATCGTCGCGGTGGAGCTGATCCTCAAGGCGCTGGCCCAGGGCATGCCGGACCTGCTGCCCGCCTCCTCCGGCGGCGACGTGCCCGGCTTCATGATGGTCGGCCTGCACCCGGACACCGGGAAGATGTTCGCGGTCAGCAACAACGACCTGGTGGGCTGGGGCGGCACCGCGCAGCACGACGGCATGGACGCCGCCACGCACGTCTCCGGCAGCACCGGCCGGGGCACCCCGATCGAGGTCATGGAGGCCAAGACCGGGATGTTCTTCGAGCGCTGGGAGATCCGCGCGGACTCCGGTGGCGCGGGCCGGTTCCGGGGCGGCTGCGGCCTGCGGCGGGACATCCGGTTCCTGACCCCGGGCGAGTTCCTCACCGTCATCAAGAAGACGAAGAGCGCGCCGTGGGCGCTCGACGGCGGCGAGCAGCCGGAGCCGAACCAGATCGTGGTGTTCCCGGGCACCGACCGCGAGCACCGGGTGAGCACCAAGCGCACCGTGGTGGCGGCGGGCGACCGGGTCACCCTGCTGACCGCCGGTGGCGGCGGGCACGGCGACCCGCGCGGGCGCGACCCCGAGGCGGTGCGGCGGGACGTGGCCGAGGGCTACGTCTCCCCGGAGGCGGCCCGGGACGTCTACGGAGTGGACGTCGATGGGTGAGCCGACGGTCGACGGGGCGACCGTCGAGGTCGTCCGCAGCCATCTCGTCTCGGCCGCCGAGGAGATGCGGGCCGCGCTGGTGCGCACCGCCTTCAACCCGGTGATCTACGAGGTGTACGACTTCGGCATCTCCGTCTACGACCGGCGGCTGCGGCTGGTCGCGGAGTCCACGGGGTTGTCCCGCTTCCTCGGCGCCAACGACTACTCGCTGCGCAAGGGCGTCGAGTACGTCGGCGTGGAGAACCTGCACCGCGGCGACGTGGTGCTGCTCAACTACCCGTACTGGAACGCGGCGCACACGTACGACGCGACGATGTTCGCGCCGGTGGTGCTGCCGGACAGCGAGGAGCTGATCGGTTTCCTGTGTATCCGGGCGCACTGGATGGACCTGGGCGCCAAGGATCCCGGTTACGTGCTCGACTCCACGGACATGCACCAGGAGGGGATCATCTTCCCCGGCACGAAGGTGTACTCCCGGGGCGAGCCGGTGCCGGAGATCCACGAGCTGATCCGGTTCAACTCACGGATGCCGGAACTCGTCCTCGGCGACCTCAACGCGCAGATCGCCGCGCTGCGTACCGGTGAGCGGCGGGTGACCGAGCTGTACCGCGACTACGGTCCGGCGGTGGCCGACGCGGTCGTCGACCGGGTGATCGACGCCGCCGCGCGGCGCGCCGGGGAGGCGGTGGCCGCGCTGCCGCAGGGCAGCTGGACCGCCGAGGACTGGCTCGACGACGACGGCGTCAGCGACGATCCGATCCGGATGCGGGTCACCGTCACTGTCGCCGACGGCGAGTTCACAGTGGACTTCGCCGGGTCGTCCCCGGCGGTGCCCGGGCCGGTGAACCTGCCGCTGGGCGCGACCATCGCCACCTGCCGGGTCGCGTTCAAGGGCGTCACCACGCCGCACGAGCAGACCAACGCCGGGCACTTCGCGCCCCTGCGGGTACGCGCCGAGCCCGGTACGTTGTTCCACGCGCAGTATCCGGCCGCCACGTTCACCCAGTGGACCGGCACCGTCGCGCTGGAGCTGATCCTCAAGGCGCTGGCGCAGGGCATGCCGGACCGGCTGGCCGCCTCCTCCGGGGGCGACGTGCCCGGGTTCATGATGGTCGGCCGGCACCCGGACACCGGCGACATGTTCGCGGTCAGCAACAACGACCCGGTCGGCTGGGGCGGCACGCCCCAGCACGACGGCATCGGACCGGCGAACCACCTGTGCCAGACCCAGGCGCGCAACACGCCGGTTGAGGTGCTGGAGTCGAAGACCGGGATGTTCTTCGAGCGCCTGGAGATCCGTACCGACTCCGGTGGCGCCGGCCGGTTCCGGGGCGGCTGCGGCCTGCGGCGGGACATCCGGTTCGTGACGCCGGGTGAGTTCCTGTCGGTGATCAAGAAGACGAAGAGCGCGCCGTGGGCGCTGGCCGGCGGCGAGCAGCCGGAGCCGAACCAGGTGGTCGTCTTCCCGGGCACGGACCGGGAGCACCGGGTGAGCACACGGCGTACCGCGGTGGCGGTGGGGGATCGGGTGACGTTGCTGACCGCCGGTGGCGGCGGGCACGGTGACCCGAGGAGTCGGGATCCGGAGGCGGTGCGACGGGACGTGGCCGAGGGCTACGTCTCCGCGCGGGCCGCCCGAGACGTTTATGGAGTGATCGCGTGAGTGCCGCCTATTCGCCCGAACAGCCGAGCGTGCTGCTCGGCAACTGCACAGTGCTGGACGCCCGCGTGGTGGACGGCATGGCGCCCGTGACCGGCGCCGGGGTGTGGGTCCGGGGTGACCGGATCGCCGCCGTCGGGCCGTACGCCGAGGTGGCCGAGCAGGCGCGGGCCGCCGGCCGGCTGACCGAGGTGGACCTCGACGGCGCGTACGTGACGCCCGGCCTGGTCAACATGCACACCCACTTCTCGCTGTCGCTGCCCGGCTCCGCCGGCGACGACGTCAAGGGGATGGGCGCGTACGACCTCGCCCACTACATGGCCGACGGGGCACGGCGCACGCTGCACACCGGCGTGACCACAGTGCGCTGCGTGGCGGAGAAGGACCACGCCGACTTCGCGCTGCGGCGGGCGATCAACGCCGGGCGTGTCCCGGGTCCGCGCATCTACACCGCCGGACGGGCGCTGGTGTGCACCGGCGGGCACGGCCACGAGGGCAACGACACGCTCGAGTGCGACGGCCCGGTCGGCTTCCGACAGGGCGTGCGCAGCCAGATCAAGGCCGGCGCGGACCTGATCAAGGTGATGATCTCGGGCGGCATCGCCGGTGAGCACGAGAGCATCCACACGCCGCAGCTCTTCGCCGACGAGATGACGGCGGCGATCGAGACCGCCCACGCGTGGGGCCGCCGGGTGACCGCGCACGCCGGGCCCGCCGATGTGATCGCCGCGGCCGTGGAGCTGGGGCTGGACTGCGTGGAGCACGGCTACCAGCTCACCCCGCAGGTCGCGGCGCGGATGGCCGAGCGTGGCACGGCGCTCGTGCCGACGCTGCTGGTGACGCGCTGCAAGGAGTTCTTCGACGAGCTGGGCGTGCCGGAGTGGATGCAGTGCCGGTCGCTCGGCGCCGGCCCCCGGCACCTGGAGAGCTTCGACATGGCCATCGCCGCGGGCGTGGAGGTGCTGCTCGGCAGCGACGTCCCCCCGTTCTGGGAGTTCGAGGGCACCACCGCCTCGATCCGGGAGCTGGAGTACATGTCCGAGCGGATCGGCGCCGCGCGGGCCATCCACGCCGGCACGCTCGGCCCGATCCGGTGGCTCGGCGCGGAATCCGATCTCGGCACTGTCGAGGCCGGCAAGCTGGCCGACCTGATCGCGACGGACGCCGACCCGCTGGCCGACACCTCGGCCTTCCGGGACGTGCGGTGGGTGATGAAGGGCGGGCAGATCGCCCGCGACGACCGTAACCAGGAGGAGACGCGATGACGTTCGCGCAGGCAGGCGCGGCGGAGATCGCCGCCGGCATCGACGACATGTACGACGCGTTCCTCGCCGGGGACCAGCAGCGGTTCGACACGCACCTGGACCCCGACGTGACCACCTGGGAGACGCACCTGCCCGGGCCGCTGCGGACCCGGGCCGAACTGGACGAGTACCGCGCCCGGCGCGACGCCGCCGGGCAGCGGCCCCGGCTGGCGGTGCTCGCCCCGCGGGACAAGCGCATCGACGTGTGGGACGACTTCGGCGTGGCCCGGTACGAGCTGGTCGCGCAGCTCGGCCCGGACGACGAGCCGGAGATCACCCGGGTCACCGACGTGGTGCGCCGGATCGACGGCCGCTGGGTGATCGTGCACCACCACGCCGAGCTGGTCCGGGAACCGGTGGGCGCGGCGTGATCCGGCGGCTGGTCGCCGGGCGGACCGGTGAGCCGGCGGACGTGCTGTCGGTCGCCGACCTGCCCGACGACCCGCCGCCCGGGCCCGGTGAGGTGCAGCTCGCCGTGCGTACGGTCGGGCTGAACTTCCTGGACGTCATGCTCTGCCGGGGCGAGTACCCGGTGCGGCCGGACCCGCCGATGACACCCGGCGTGGAGACGGCCGGCCGGGTCGTCGCCGCCGGCGCCGGGGCCGAGCACCTGCTGGGTCAGGAGGTGCTCGCCTGCCCGGCGCTGCCGCGCGGTGCGCTCGGCAGCACGGTGACCGTGGACGCCGCGGTGGTGGTGCCGCGACCGTCCACCGTCGACCCGGTCACCGCGGCGGCGCTGCCGGTCACCTACCAGACCGCGTGGTTCGCGCTGGAACGATCCGGTCTCACGGCCGGGCAGACGGTGCTGGTGCACGCGGGCGCCGGCGGGGTGGGCATCGCCGCGATCCAGCTGGCCGTCGCCCGCGGCGCGCGGGTCCTGGCCACCGCCGGCGGTCCGGCCAAGACCGCGATCTGCCGCGACCACGGCGCCCAGGTGGCGATCGACTACACGGCGGACGACTTCGTGCCCGCCGTGCTCGCGGCTACCGGCGGGCGGGGCGTGGACGTCGTGGTGGACCCGGTGGGCGGCGACGTGTTCGCCCGCTCCTGGGAGTGCCTCGCGTTCGAGGGACGCCTGGTGGCGGTGGGCGCCGCCGGTGGCGCACCGCCGCCTGTCGACCCGCTGCGGCTGATGGCGGCGAACGCGACGCTCGTCGGCCTGTCCTGGGGCTCGCAGTACCCGTGGCGGCGGGCCAGTGCCGTCGAGGCCGCGTACCAGGAACTGTTCGACATGTGCGCCTCCGGCGCGGTCCGGCCGCCGGTCAGCCGCGTCGTCTCGCTGGACGAGGCGCCCGCGGCGCTCACCGAACTGGCCGAACGCCGGACCACCGGCAAGATCATCGTACGGATCGACGAGGGGGAGGGGCCGTGAGCGACAGCGCCGACGGCGACATGGAGATCTACGACCTGAAGGTGACAGTCGACCGGATCGAGGGCCGGTCGGTGTGCGGCATGGCCGTGGGCGACCACTTCGAACTGACGAACAGCGCGCACCTGCGGCTGCCCGAGGGAAAGCACTTCTGCGTGTACGCGCTCGCCTCGGTGCTGCCCTTCCTCGCCGCCAAGCAGCGTGACCTGGCGCCGGGGGACTGGCTGGCCCAGGACTCCCACTTCATCTGCCCCGACCCGGAGGAGCGGCTCGTCATGAAGGTGGAACGGACCTGCCGGCGCACGATGAACTCGGCGGACCTGACATGACCGTCGAGATCGGACTCGGCCTCCAGAGCGACAAGCCGGCCGGCGCCTACGCCCGGCTGGCCCGCGCCGCCGAGGCGCACGGCTTCGACGTGCTCACCGTCTTCGGCGACCTGATGTACCAGCCGCCGATCTTCCCGCTGCTGGAGATGGCACAGGCGACCGAACGGGTACGCCTCGGCGCGGCCTGCCTGAACCCGTACTCGATGGCGCCGTACGAGATCGCCGGTCAGATCGCCGCCCTGGACCTGGCCTCGCACGGGCGGGCCTACCTGGGCCTGGCCCGGGGGACCTGGCTGGGCGCTGTCGGCCTGCCGCAGCCGCGGCCGCTGACCACGATCGAGGAGGCCGTCCAGGTCGTCTACCGACTGCTGCGCGGCGATCGCGGCGGCTTCACCGGAAAGGTCTTCTCGCTCGCCCCCGGCACCGCCCTGCGCTACGACGTGCAGCGGCCCGACCCGCCGCTGCTGCTCGGCGCGTGGGGCCCGCAGGGCGCGGCGCTGGCCGGGCGGATCGCCGACGAGATCAAGGTGGGCGGCAGCGCCAACCCGGACATGGTCCCGGTGATCCGCGAACGGCTGCGAACGGGCGCGGAGAAGGCCGGACGCGACGTCGCGGACGTCGGCATCGTGCTCGGCGCTGTCACAGTCGTCGACACCGACGGCGAGGCGGCTCGCGCCAAGGCCCGTACCGAGGTGGCCATGTACCTGGCGGTGGTGGCCGAGCTGGACCCGACCGTCGAGATGCCCGACGACCTGGTCAAGCGCGTCGGCGAGCTGGTCGACGCGGGCGAGGACGAGGCGGCGGGCCGGCTGATCCCGGACGACGTGCTCGACCGGTTCGCCTTCTCCGGCACCCCGGAGCAGGTCGCCGCGCAGGCCCAGGCGCTCATCGACGCGGGCGTGCGCCGGGTCGAGTTCGGCACGCCGCACGGCCTCACCGACGAGCGCGGCGTCGACCTGCTCGGCTCGGCCGTCCTGCCGTTGCTGCGCAGGTGAGTCAGGTGCGGCTCACCGTCCTGGTCGGCCCCGGCCTGGCGGCCGACGCGGCCCTGCTGGCGTCGTCGACCGCCGCCACCTGCGCCGAACTCGACGTCGCAGGCGGGGTCGTCACAGCCGCCTCGGCCGACGAGATGCGCGCGCTGCTCGCCGCGACCGACCAGCCGGTGGTGGTGCTCCCCGGCCCCACGGCTGCGGCCCGTGCCCTGATCGGCGCGCAGCCGTCCGGCGCGGTCTGGTACGACCTCACAGTCGAGCCGCCGGTGCCCGGCGCGGTCCACCTGGCCGGGCGGGGACTGTGGGGCCTGACCTGGGCGATCCGGCACGCCGTGCACCGCCTCCGCGCGCCGGCCACCCGGATCGCCTACGGCCCGGACCCGGACCAGTGGGGCGACCTGCGGCTGCCGTCCACCCCGGACGCCGGGCCGGCGCCGGTCGCGGTGCTGCTGCACGGCGGGTTCTGGCGGTCCATCTGGGGCGCGGACCTGATGGACGCGCTCGCCGTCGACCTGGCCCGGCGCGGGTACGCGAGCTGGAACCTGGAGTACCGGCGTCCGGACCGGCACGGCTGGGACGCGACCACACAGGACGTGCAGGCGGGCCTCCTCGCGTTGCGGGAACCGGCCCGCGACCGGTTGGTCGACCTGGACCGGATCGTCGTGCTGGGACACTCGGCGGGCGGGCAGCTCGCGTTGCGCGCCGCGGCGGACCTCGCCGCGCGTACGAGCGGGCCGCGTGTCGCGCTCGCGGTGTCGCTGGCCGGGGTGCTCGACCTCACCGAGGGCGAGCGGCGCTACCTCGGCGACGGCGCGGTCGCCGCGGCGCTGGGCGGCTCACCGGTGACGGCACCACGCCGGTACGCCGAGAGCGACCCGATGCTCCGCCTGCCGACAGGGGTGCCCACACTGCTCGTGCAGGGAACGGAGGACAGCCTCGACCTCGTCGACGCCAACCGGCGCTACGCCGCCGCGGCGGCAGCCGCCGGGGACGAGATCCGCCACCTCGAACAGCCGGGGGACCACTTCGCCGTCATCGACCCGGCCTCGGCCGTCTGGCAGGACACGATGACAGCCGTGGACGCACGCCTCGGCCGCTGACGCCGGACGCTGAATCGCCCTCCAGGTTCACCTACGTGAACACGGAGGGCGATTCGTGGTGCCCGAGGCGCGGGTCAGAACAGGCGGGGCGTGACCACCGAGACCACAGTCGTCACCGCGTCGGTGTCGTTGTAGAGCTGGTGCGGCACCGACGAGCGCAGGTGCACGCTGTCGCCCGGGAACAGCCGGTGCTCGACGCCCTCGACCTCGTAGAGCAGCTCACCGGAGATGACGTACGCGAACTCCTCGCCCCGGTGGCCGTACGCGTTCTCCCGGCGCCCGCCCGGCGCGATGTGCACGAGCATCGGTTCGAGCACCAGGTCCGGCCCGCGGTCGGAGAGCATGCGGTAGGTCTGCTGCCCGGACACGTACTGCGTGGCGGCCGTCTCCGCCCTGGTCAGCGTGAAGTGCCGGGGAAGCGAGGAGACGGTGCTGTCCGGTGCGGCGGTGCCGGCGTCGAAGAAGTCGGCCACCGACCGGTCGAGCGCCTTGGCGACGCTGCCGAGCGCGGTCAGCCCGATGGAGGAGATGCCCCGCTCGACCTGGGACAGGAAGCCGATGGACAGCCCGGAGCGGGAGGCGAGGCCGCGCAGCGTCAGCCCGCGCTCCTTGCGGTAGCGCCGGATCCGGCCGCCGACGACGCCCGCGGGCGTGTTCTCGTCCGCGGCGCCACCGGAGCCGGCCTGCTCCGACGGCGGCTGACTGTTCATGGGCCGCACGAGGACCTCCTGTCGAGGTGGCGGAACGTCCGCCGGGATGTTCGATGGTATCGAACATCCCGGCCGGTCCGCGAGGGGCCGTGCGGCCGGTTCCCCCACATCGTCCCGGGTGGACCGCGGCCGGCGTCGCCCGCCTACCGCTTCACCAGGTTGCGCAGCGCCCCGAGCAGCGATCGGTGGCTTACCTCGGCGTAGATCTTCTTGTCCGAGCCGTACAGGACCACGTACGGGCACTGCTGGTCGTCCCCGCCCATGGTCTTGTCCAGCAGCCTGCGGCCGGTCGCCACCTCGTACACCCGCAGGCGGTAGGTGGCCTTCAGCAGCGTCAGCGTGTCCGGCTTCGGGTCGTCGTAGCGGCACTTGCGGATCGTCGCGCCGGTGCTCGTGCGATCCAGGCAGGCGACCATCTGCACGGTCTTCGGGTCCTCCGACGCCCAGGTCCGCTCCACCCGCTTCGACAGGCCCTCGTCGTAGTAGTAGACCTGGTCGTGGCGGCGGCTGCCCGTGCCCAGGTCGGTGCCGACGAGCAGTGCCACCGGGTGCGGCGCCGCTCCGGTGCGCCTCGGCGACTGCGGGAAGTAGAGAACCCCGTCGCACACGTCGTTGAGATCGGAGATCTGCGCCGCCGGGAAGTCGCTCGGCTGCGGCCCGCGCGCCGACGGCTCCGCGCTCGCCGTCGCACCCGGCGTGGGCGTCGCGCCGGACGACCGCCAGGGCGCCACCGGCGGCGCGGCGGGCTCCCGCCCGGCCGTCTCGCGGGGCGAGGAACCCAGCAGGAACGCGCCGCCGATCAGGCCCGAGCACGCCACCAGCAGCAGCACGCTCAGCACCGCGACGGCGACGACCAGACCGCGGCTGCGGCCGGACGACTGCGGGCCGGGTGGCGGGTACGGCCCGAACGGCGCAGCCGGCGTGGCCGGACCGTACGGCGGACCAGCGATGGGCGGCCCGTAACCCGGAACGGGCGACCCGTGATCCGGCCCGGTGGCGGGCGGTGGTGGCGGCCCGGGAACGCCGGGCGGCTCGCCGGCCGGCCGCATCCAGGCGGTCTCTCCCCGCTGTTCCGCGTCCCCCGCCGGTCCCTGCTCGGATCCGGCCCCCGTGTCGGACATGCGCATTCCCCCGTCGAACCCGTGCGGAGGGCGCAACCTATCAGCCTCGCCGGGCCGGAGGAGGCCCCACTAGATGGTTGCGCTACCTAGGTAGCGGCGCTACCGTCATCGCCGGATGTCGTCCGATCGGGACAGTGCGGAGCGGGATGAACCAGGAACGGCGGGCGCAGTGGCTGCGCGGGGTGCTCGACCTCTGCGTGCTCGCGCTGCTGAGCCGGGGCGAGTCCTACGGCTACGAGCTGTCCCAGGCGTTGCGGGCCCACGGGCTGGGCGCCGTGCAGGGCGGCACCCTCTACCCGGTGCTGCTGCGGTTGCAGCGCTCCGGCCTGCTCACCGCGCACTGGCGGGAGGGCGGGACCGGGCCCGCGAGGAAGTACTACCGGATCAGCCCGGCCGGCAGCGCGGCGTTGCGGGCCGCCGCGATCGACTGGAGCGCCTTCGCGTCGAGCGTGGGCACGATACTGCGCGAGGAGCCGAAGCGGTGAACCACGAACCCTGGCTCGCCGCCCTGACCGGCGAGCTGCGCCGGCACGGGGTGGGGCCCGACCTGACCGGCCACGTCGTCGCCGAGGCGGCCACCCACCTGCTCGACAGCGGGGAGTCGCCGCTGCGGGTCTTCGGCGCGCCGGAGACGTACGCCCGGGCGGTGGTCGACAGCCTCGGCGGCCCCGACGTGCGACCGCCGCGCCGCCAGCCCGGACCGGTGCGGCTCGCCGCGCGCGGCATCACCAAGCGCTACCGGGGGCGGACCGTCCTGGACCGGGTCGACCTCACCGTCCGGGCGGGCCAGATCGCGGCGGTGGTCGGCGCCAACGGCGCCGGCAAGAGCACCTTCCTGCGGATCTGCGCCGGCCTGCTGAGCCCGGAGGCGGGCACCGTCGAGGTGCACGGCACGCTCGGCTACTGCCCGCAGGACGGCGGCACCGCCGAGTTCCTCAGCCCGGACGAGCACTTCGTGCTGATCGGCGCCGGCCGGGGGCTGGGCCGGACGGCGGCCCGTCGGGCCGGTCGCGCGGAGGCGGCCGGGCTGGAGTGGACACCGCCGCGACGCATCCAGGCCCGGCACCTCTCCGGCGGCACGCGGCAGAAGCTCAACCTGGTGCTGGCCCGGCTCGGCGAGCCGGACGTGCTGCTCCTCGACGAGCCCTACCAGGGGTTCGACAGGGGCACCTACCTCGACTTCTGGCACGAGGTGTGGCGCTGGCGCGACGCCGGCAAGGCCGTCGTGGTCGTCACCCACCTGCTCAACCAGCTCGACCGCGTCGACGTCGTGCTCGACCTGGCCGGGGAGCGTGACGCGTGAGCCGGACCCTGGTGGTGGCCGAGGCCGCCCTGCGCGAGCTGCTGCGCCGCCGTACCGTGCTGGTCATCCTGCTGCTGATGCCGCTGGCGTTCTATCTGAGCCGCCGCGGCGACCACCTCGGACAGTCGATCCGCTTCGTCTGCCTCGGCCTGGGCTGGGCGCTCAGCACCGCCGCGCTGTTCGCGGGCAGCGCGGCGCGCGGCATCGAACCCCGCCTGCGGCTCTCCGGCTACGGCAGCCGGCACCTGGTGCTCGGCCGGCTGCTCGCGCTGTGGACCGTCGGCGTGCTCCTCTCCACTCCGTACTTCCTGCTCGTCCTGGCCGACCAGCGCGACGTCCGGTACGGCGCGATCGCCCTGATCATGGCGCTGACCGTGTTCGTGTCGGTGCCGTTCGGCCTGCTGCTGAGCGCCGTGCTGCCGCGCGAGCTGGAGGGCACGCTGGTGCTGCTCACAGTGGTCGGTCTCCAGATGGTGATGGACCCGGCGGGCAGCGCCACCCGCGCGTTGCCGTTCTGGTTCAGCCGCGAGCTCGCCACGTACGCCGTCGACCACACCGACGGCGGCTACCTCAACCGCGGCCTGACCCACGGGCTGGCCTTCGCTGTCGCGCTCACGCTGCTGGTCGTGGCGGCCGCCGCGGTGCGGCTGCGGCAGCGCCGCCACCTGCGCCTGGCCACCTGACCGGCGGGGGCGGCGGACCGGACCCGGTCGCCGGGCGTGGCAGGATCGGCGGGTGCAGATCGGGTTGCTCGGGCCGTTCCAGGTCACTACGGACGGTGGCGTACCGGCCGACGTGCCGGGCGCGCGGCTGCGCGGGCTGCTGGCCGCCCTCGCGCTCCAGCCCGGCCGCGTGGTCCCGAAGGCGACGCTCGTCGACTGGATCTGGGGCGAGCAGCCGCCCGCCGACGCCGCGAACGCGCTGCAACGGCTGGTCTCCCGGCTGCGCAAGGCGCTGCCGGCGGGCGCCGTCGACGGGCTGCCCGACGGCTACCGGCTCGCCGTCGAGCCCGACGCCGTCGACGCCGTACGGTTCGAGCGTCTCGTCCGCCGGGCCCGCGACGGCGACGGGCCGCAGCGGGTACGGCTGCTGCGCGAGGCGCTGGGCCTGTGGCGCGGCGACGCGCTGCGCGACATCGGCCTGCCCGACAGTCCGGCGCTCGACGCGGCGGCCACCCGGCTGGAACGGCTGCGCCTGACCGCGACGGAGGACCGGTACGACGCCGAGATCGGGCTCGGCCGGGAGGCCGACCTGATCCCGGAGCTGACCGACCTGGTGGCCGCCCATCCCGTGCGCGAGCGGCTCGCCACGGCGCTGATGCGCGCGCTCGTCGCGGCCGGCCGCGACACCGAGGCGCTGCTGGTCTACCAGCGCACCGCCGACGCGCTCGCCGACGCGCTGGGCGCCGACCCGTCGCCGGAGCTGTCGGCGCTGCACGTCGCCCTGCTGCGCGGCGAGACGGTCCGCCGGGAGGACACCCGCCGCACCAACCTGCGCGCCGAGCTGACCAGCTTCGTCGGCCGGGACGCCGACCTCACCGCGGTCGGCACGCTGGTGGCCGAGCACCGGCTCACCACGCTCACCGGCCCGGGCGGCTCCGGGAAGACCAGGCTGGCCACGGAGACCGGGCGCCGGATGACGGGCGACCTGCCGGACGGCGTGTGGCTGGTGGAGTTCGCCGCCGTCAGTGCCGGCGGGGACGTGGTGCAGGCGACGATCTCCGGGCTCGGCCTGCGCGACGCGCTGCTCGGCGACGCGGGCAGCGCGGAACCGGCCGACCGGCTCGTCGCGGCGATCCGGGACCGGGAGATGCTGCTGATCCTGGACAACTGCGAACACGTCGTCGACCAGGCGGCGGCGCTGGCGCACCGGCTGCTCGGCGAGTGCCGGCGGCTGCGGATCCTGGCCACGAGCCGGGAACCGCTCGGCATCACCGGGGAGGCGCTGTGGCCGGTCGCGCCGCTGGGCCTGCCGGACGGCGACGCCCCGATCGCCGAGGTCGAGTCGTCGCCCGCCGTGCGCCTGCTGCGGGACCGGGCCGCGGCGGTACGCCGGGACCTCGCCTTCGACGCCCGTACCGCGACGACGATGGCGCGGATCTGCCGGGCGCTCGACGGCATGCCGCTGGCGATCGAACTGGCCGCGGCGCGGCTGCGCACCATGTCCGTCGATCAGCTCGCCACCCGGCTCGACGACCGGTTCCGGCTGCTCACCGGCGGCAGCCGGACCGCCCTGCCCCGGCACCGGACGCTGCGCGCGATGGTCGACTGGAGCTGGGAACTGCTCAGCGACGCCGAACGCGCGGTGCTGCGCCGGCTGTCGGTGTTCTCCGGCGGGGCGAGCCTGGACGCGGCCGAGCGGGTCTGCGCCGGCGGCGCCGTCGAGCCGGGCGACGTGCTCGACCTGCTCACCGCGCTGACCGCCAAGTCGCTGCTGGTCGCCGCCGGTGACGTCGCGCCGCACTACCGCATGCTCGGCACGATCAAGGAGTACGCCGCGCAGCGGCTCGCCGAGGCGGGGGAGGCGGACCTCGCCCGTCGCGCGCACCTGGCGTACTTCACCGAGCTGGCCGAGACCGCCGAGCCGCGGCTGCGCCGCGCCGACCAGCTCACCTGGCTCGCCCGGCTGGAAGCCGAGCACGACAACATCACCGCAGCCGTGCGGGGGGCGCTCGCCGCGGGTGAGGGGCGCGAGGCGATGCGGCTCGCGGCCGGCGCCGGCTGGTACTGGTGGCTCGGCGGCCACCGGACCGAGGGCATGGAACTGATCATCGCGGCCACCGAGGCGCCCGGCGACGTGCCCGACGACATCCGAGCCGTGGTGTACGGACTCGTGGTGCTGTTCCTCAGCTCCGGGCCGGGCGACGCGCAGCACGCGGCCGAGTGGATCCACAAGGCGTACCGGTTGAGCGGCGAAGGCCACGGTGGTCACCCGGAGCTGGCCCTGGTCGTGCCGATGGAGCGCATGCTGCGGGAGCCGGACGCGCTGCTGCCCGCCTGGGAGTCGCTGCTCGACCACGAGGACCCGTGGGTACGCGCGCTGGCCCGGCTGCACCTGGGCAAGCTGCGGGTCATCCTCGGCGTCGAGGCGGCGGAGGCGGAGGCGTGCCTGCGGCAGGCGCTCGCCGAGTTCCGGGCGGTCGGTGAACGCTTCGGGATCTCGTTCGCGCTCAGCGAGCTGGCCGAGCTGATCGCCGTACGCGGTGACGTCGCCGCCGCCTGCGACTACTACGAGCAGGCGGTCACGGCGGTCACCGAGGTCGGCGCCGTCGAGGACGTGATCCGGATGCGGGCGCGGCTGGCCTGGCTGTACCGGCTGGGCGGCGACGAGACGGCGAGCGCCGCCGCGCTGGCCGAGGCGCACCGGCTCGCCGCGGGGGTCGCCTGGCCGGGCGCGCTGGCCGAACTGGCGCTGGTCCGGGCGTACCTGGCCCGCCACGACGGTGACGCGGACGAGGCGTACGCGCAGCTGCGGTCGGTGTCGGCGCTGCTCGGCGACGAGGCGGACCTGGCGAGTGTCCGGGCGGGCACCCACGATCTGCTGGGTTACCTGGCCGAGGACGTCGAGCAGGCTCGTACCCACCGGGCGGCGGCGTGCCGCGCGGCGCGCGAGGGTGGCTACGCGCCGCTGACCGCGCAGGTGCTCGTCGGTGTCGCGGACCTGGCGTTGCGGCTGGACCGGCCGGACCACGCGGCGCGGCTGCTCGGCGCCGCCACCGCGGTACGCGGGCTGCCCGACCGCGCCCACCCCGACGTGCCGCGGATCGAGGCGGCGGCGCGCGACCGCCTCGGCGACGCGGAGTTCGCCGGGGCGGTCGCACAGGGCCGGGAGATCGGCTGGGAGCGGCTGGTCGAGATCACGCTCGCTTCGTGAACGTGGACCGCGCCCACAGGTAGCCGACCACCGCGATGCCGGCGCACCAGACGACCGCGGGGATCACGTCGCCGGCCGACGGCGCGCCGTCGAGCAGGCCGCGCAGGGTCTCGATGATCGGCGTGAACGGCTGGTACTCGGCGAACTGCCGCAGTCCCGGCCCCATCTTGTCCGCGGGCACGATCGCGCTGCTGAAGAACGGCAGCAGGACCAGCGGCACGGAGGCCATGCCCGCCGACTCCGGCGACTTCGCGAACAGGCCCAGCGCGACTGTGAACCAGCTGACGGCGACGCTGAGCAGCACCACCACGCCGGCCACGCCGAGCCAGTGCAGGGGATCGGCGGCCGGGCGGAAGCCGAGCAGGAACGCCACCCCGACCAGGGCCGCGACCGCGAGGACGTTCGTCAGCACGGTGGCGACGACGTGGCCGGTCAGCACCGCGCCCCGGGAGACGTGCATGACCTTGAAACGGTTGATGATGCCCTTGGTCATGTCGGAGTTCACCGACGTCGCGGTGCCGCCGAGGCCGTAGCAGACCGCCAGCAGCATCAGGCCCGGCGTCGCGTAGTCGACGTAGTCGACGCCGACGGAGAACGCGTCGCCGAGCATGTACACGAACATCAGCATGACGATGATCGGCATCAGCACCGCGTTGAACACCGAGGTCGGGTTGCGGCGCAGGTGCGTCAGGTTGCGGCGCAGCATGACGACCGAGTGGTTTCTGCTCATCTGGCGGCCACCTCCGGGGTACGGCCCGTCAGGGCCAGGAACACGTCGTCGAGGTCGGGGGTCTGCACGGACAGGTCGTCGGCGTTGATCGCGTGCGCGTCGAGCCGGTCGAGCAGGGCGCGCAGCGCCGCGGTTCCGCCGTCGGCGGGCACCCGCAGCGCCAGCGCCTCCTCGTCGCGTACCGCCTCGGGCAGCACCAGCGCCGCCGCGTCGAGTTCGGCGACGGTGCCGAACCGCAACCGCACGTGCGTGCCGGGGATCCGGCGCTTCAGCTCCTCCGGCGTGCCCTGGGCGACCAGCCGGCCCTGGTCGAGCACCGCGATCCGGTCGGCGAGACGGTCGGCCTCGTCGAGGTACTGGGTGGTGAGGAAGACCGTCACGCCGCCTGCCACCAGATCCCTGATGATCGACCACATGGTGCGGCGGCTGCGCGGGTCCAGCCCGGTCGTCGGCTCGTCCAGGAAGATGATCCGCGGCTCGCCGACCAGCGTCATCGCCAGGTCCAGCTTGCGGCGCATGCCCCCGGAGTACGTCGACACCGGCTTGTCGGCGGCCTCGACCAGGTCGAACCGTTCCAGCAACTCCGCGACGACCCGCTTGCCGGGCACGCGGTTGCGCGGGCCGAGGTCGACCATCAGTTGCAGGTTCTCCCGCCCGGTCAGCAGTTCGTCCACCGCCGCGAACTGCCCGGTCACGCCGATCGCCGCGCGGACCGCCTTGGCCTCGGTGACGACGTCGTGCCCGGCCACCCGCACCGACCCGGCGTCGGCGCGGATCAGGGTGGTCAGGATGTTGATCGCTGTCGTCTTGCCGGCTCCGTTCGGGCCGAGCAGGGAGAAGATCGTCCCGGCGGGGACGTCCAGATCGATGCCGTCGAGCACCACCTTGTCCTTGTACGCCTTGCGCAGCCCGGAGACCGTTATCGCTGAACTCGTCATGCGACCACCATGGGCGGCCGTACCGCCACCGCCCTGACACGGCGCTGACACGGCCGCTGACAGCTTGTCGGTGGGCCGGCGTACGGTCCCGCCGTGGATCGGGAGACGTTCTGGGACATCGTGGAGCGGGCGCGTGGCGCCGCGGGCCGCGAGACGGTCACCGCCGAGGGGGCCGACGCGGTGGCCCGGCACCTCGTCGCGGAGCTGTCGACGCTGAGCCCGGCAGCGATCGTGGGCTTCGAGCAGGCGTACGACGACGTGAATCTGGAGGCGTGGCGCTGGGACCTGTGGGCGGCCGCCTATCTCATGCGCGGCGGCTGCTCGGACGACGGGTTCGACTACTTCCGCGGCTGGCTGGTCGCGCAGGGGCGGGCGGTCTGGGAGCGGGCCGTCGCCGATCCCGACTCGCTCGCCGGGGCCGGCGTCGACCCGGAAGACGACGCGGTCGAGTGCGAGGCGGTGCTGAGCGCGGCGGGCGACGCCTACGCCGAGGCGACCGGCGCCGGCACCGACGCGTTCTGGGAGGCGCTCGACGCCGCCGACCGGGCTGCAGACGACCGGGCGCCGGCCGACCCGGCCGGTGAGGACTTCGACTTCGACGACGACGAGCAGATGCGCGCCCGCCTGCCGCGCCTGACCGCGATCTACCGGCCGCTGGAATGAGCCGGCGCGACCCGCCTCCGGCCCGATCCGGGTTAACCGCTGGTCCGCCGCGGGCCGGGTGGGCGAGCATGGTCGGCATGGCCGGGTCGACGGGTGCGAGGCTGCCGCTGCAGGGTGGGCTGCCACCCGGCGAGGCGCTGACCGGCGCGGTGCTGGAGATCGCCTGCGACGAGTCCGGTTTCTCCGGGACCAACCTGCTCGATCCGGCCACCCCGGTGATCGTCCACGCCAGCGTCGACCTGAGCCGTGACGAGGCCGCTGCGTTGATCCGTACGCTGCGGTCCGGGTTCCGGTTCTCGCCCGACGAGGTCAAGTCCCGGCAGTTCCTGCGCCGCCGCGAGGCCGCCGAGGCGGTGGAGTGGTTCCTGTCCGCGCTGCGCGGCCGGGCGCACGTGCACCTGGTCGACAAGGAGTTCTTCCTCGCCACCCGGGTCGTCGACCTGCTGCTGGCCGAGCCGTCGTACGCGGCGGGCACCCGCCTCGCCGGTGACCGGCGTCAGGCCGCGGCGGCGCTGCACCGGGCCGGGCGGGCGGCCGGACCCGGCTGGGCGGTCTTCCTCGCCGCCGTCGTCGAGATGCTGCGCACCAAGCGTCGGGATCGGGCGGACGACCGGAGCATGCAACGGTTCTTCGCCGCGCGGGACGCGTTACGGCGTCACGTCGGCGACGAGGCGGCCGGCGCGGTCCTCGACGCGCTCGATCCGGCCCGGGTGGCTGAGGTGCAGGCCAGGTTGTACGCGGGCGACCGGACGATCCCGCCACCGCTGGAGCCGCTGCTGCCGGCGCTGGCCGAGACCGTCCTGCACTGGAGCGGCGGCCGGCGGCCGGTGCTGGTGATCCACGACGAGCAGAGCGCGCTCACCCAGGACCGGCTGCGCCGCCTCCAGGCGGCACTGGCCGCGGTCGACCCGGCCGGTCCGTCACCGCTGGCCGGGCTGGTGATGACCGATTCGCGCGACGACCCGCGCGTCCAGGCCGCCGACCTGCTGGCCGGGGTGGCCCGCCGGATGCCCGGCATCCCCGGCGACGGACCGCTGCGCCCGCTGCTGGCCCCGCCCTCCGGGGACGCCCCGGGCACCGCCGCTGGAGCGCACGATCCGGGCGCCGTCGCCGCGACGCACGATCCGAGCGCCGTGACGGCGGAACAGGAGGCGACGTGATTCTCGACGACGTGACGCCGACCGGCGGGGTGCACTGCGAGACCACCACGCTCGGCGTGCTGACCCGGCACGCGGGCCTGGACCTGTCCGAGCCGATGCTGTTCGGTCTCGGCGAGGGGCTCGGCTTCGTCTACTGGGACGCCAAGGGCATGGACGTGCCGTTCCTCGGCGGGCGCACCAAGCCGCTGTGCGTGACCCGCGCCGCAGCCGGCCGCCTCGGGTTGGACCTGCGCGTCCGGGAGACGACGTCGGCGGCCAGGGCGTGGCGGAACGTCACCGAGGCGCTGGACGCCGGGCATCCGGTCGGCCTGCAACTGGACTCGTACCACCTGGACTACTTCACCACCCGGGTCCACTTCGGCGGGCACACAGTCGCCGTGTACGGCTACGACGACTCACACGCCCATCTGGTCGACACCGCCCAGCAGGGTGGCGCGGTGACCACCACGCTGGACAGCCTGACCCGGGCCCGCGCCGCGCGCGGGCCGATGACCGCGCGCCACCTGTCGTACACGCTCACCGCGCCCGGCGGCCCGCCGGACCTGGACGTCGCCGTCCGCGCGGCGGTACGCGCCAACGCCAGGGCGTTCCTCGACCCGCCGATCGCCAACCTCGGCCACCGGGGGATCGCCACCGCCGCCGCCCGGGTGACCCGCTGGCTGGACCGCGCCGCCGATCCGGCACGCGACCTTCCGCTCGCCGCGACGCTGATGGAACGCGGCGGCACCGGCGGCGCGCTGTTCCGCACCATGTACCGGGACTTCCTCGCCGAGGCCGCCACCGTCACCGGTGACGCCCACCTGCGCCGGGCACAACTGATGTACGCCGACATCGCGCCGCTGTGGACCGCCGTCGCCGACCACATCGCCACCGCCGGGCGGACCGGGGACGCCGCCCACCTGACCCGCGCGTCTGCGGTCCTCGCCGACCTGGCCGTCCGCGAACGCGAGGCGATGACGGTGCTGGCCGCCGTCGACGCCGGGTAGGCGTCAGCCGAGCTGCTCGGCCAGCGCCACGATGACGCCCGCCGGGCCGCGCAGGTAGCAGAGCCGGTAGACGTCCCCGTACTCCGCCACTTCACCGATCAGCTCACCGCCGTGGGCCCGCAGCCGGGCCACCGTGTCGTCGACGTCGTCCACGGCGAACATGACCGACCGCAGGCCCAGCGTGTTCGGCGGCGCGTCCGGCGGTTCGGCGGCGACGAGTGCCGGCGCCCGGAACCGCGTCAGTTCGAGCTTGCCGTGGCCGTCCGGCGTCCGCATCATCGCGATGTCGACCCGCACGCCGTCGATGCCGTTGACCCGGTCCACCCACTGCCCCTCGACCGGCATCTCGCCCTCCACCTCCATCCCGAGTTCGGTGAAGAAGGCGATCGCGGCCGGCAGGTCGTCCACCACGACGCTGACGTGATCCATCCGCTGAAGCGTCACGCTCCGAGCATAGGGCGACGCCCGGCGTGGTCAGCTCATGTCGAGCGTGTACGCGGCCTCCCGTACGTCGGCGTCCGGATGACGGCGCAATCCGACGAGCAGGTCCCGCCACGGCGTCTTCCAGCCGAACTCCGACCCGTGCGCGACCAGCGCCACCGCGAACAGGCCACCGGCCAGGTCTCCGCGCCCGGCGAGGTGGTCCACCGTCTCGGCGAGGGCCGCCGGATCGGGCCGCCGCCGCATGGTGAGCAGGCGATCGCCGACGCGTTGCGCGGTGCGGACCGCTACCACGGGCCGGCCGGCGCAGAGTGCGGCGACCTCGTCCAGCTCGTCGAGCCGGCCGAGTTCGACGAGCAGCCCGGTGGCCGTACCCAGGAAGCCGTCCTGGCCGGCGAGCCACCGCGCCGCCTCGACCAGCCCGGCCCGGTCGGCGCCGGCGGGGCGGCTGTCGGACCAGAGGGCCGCGCCCTCCGTGAGCAGTTCGACGCGCCGCCGGGCGGGCCGGTCGGCGGCCGGGCCACCCGGGTCGTCGTCGGCCGCGTCCCGCTCCACCAGCCGGGCCAGCGCGGCCCGGAACGCCGTGTCGCCACCGGCCCGCAGCAGGTTCGCCACCCCGATGGCCGGCGTCGTCTCGTCCGGGTCGGTGAGCCGGTCCACGACCAGGTCGGTGACGCCGGTCAGCCACGGCGACCACTCGCCGAGCGCGTCGAACGCGGCGCGCCGGACCTCCCGGTCGTCGGCCCGGCACGCCTGCACCACCAGCGCGGCGTAGGCGCGGCGGTGGCGCTCCGAGATCCCCGACGGGTACGCGCCGAGCACCGCCCGCCGCTCCTCCCGGCCGGCGTGCACCGCCGCGCGCAGCACCGTCCAGCCCGCCTCGGTCCCCAGCCGCTGCCGGGCGGCGGAGACGATCGCCGCGCGCACGTCGCGGTGCGTGCCCCGATCGGCGTACGCCTTCCCGAGCACCACCATCACGTCCACCTGCGCGTAGCGGGCCAGGAGCCGCGCGGCCTCCTTGCGGCCGGTGACCTTCGCGGCGCCGGTGAGCACCCCGCCCAGCAACTCGGCCAGCCGGACCGGCGGGACGTGGCGGGCGGCCCGTCCGGCGGCGTACAGCGCGACGCGCGCCCGGTCGCCGTCGGCGTACCGCAGCAGCAGCGGGAACGCCTCGTCCGGCCGGTCGGTCCAGACCAGCGCGCCCAGCGCCGCCTCGGCGACCGGCACCTCGGACGCGTCGACGTGGCGCAGCACCATCTCGCGTCCGGCCGGGCCGGCCCCGGCGGCGGCCCGGATCGCCGCCGCCCGCTGCCACACCCGGTGACCGGAGTCGGCGACGACGCGCGCCTGAAGCGCCACGAAGCGTTCCTGGTGGCGGGGGAGCCACCGCTGTGCCCGCGGCGCCGGGCCGGGCACCCACCGCTTCCCGTTCTCCACGAACCGGCCGCGCGGCGGCCGGTCCAGCACGCGGTCGAGCAGGTCGGTGCGGGACGTGCAGACGATCGCCCACACCTCGTGGATCGCCACCGCCGACGCGTCGACGTCGAGCACCTCGGCGACGCGCCGCGAGCGGGTACGCGGATCGGCGAGCCACAGCCCGACGGCCGTACGGGCCACAGCGGGCAGGGTGTCCGGCCCGATCGTCCGGCGCAGCAGGTCTTGAAGCTCCGGCAGACGCCAGGCGCGCCGGCCGAGCGCGGGGGTGAGCGCGAACAGCAGTCCGTACCGGCCGCGCGCCATGCCGGCCTCGATCCGGCCGCGCAGCCGGTCGAACACCACCCTCTCCTGGCCGTGGCGCAGCACCATGTCGAGCCGGCGCAGCACCGGCACGTTCGCGTCGCTGCTCACCGCGTCGATCGTGCGCAGTGCCCACTCGGTCAGCTCCGGCACGTCCACGTGAAGCGTGAGGACGTCGACGGCGAGCCGGCTCAACGCCGTGGTGGTGGTCGCCGAGGTGTCCCGCGCGTCGACCGCGTCGGTGGTGAGCCCGGTCAGCCCGCCCGCGCTCGTATCGGTGAGCAGCGGCGCCACAGTGGCCAGCGCGGTGAGCGCGGCGGCGCGTACCGGGTCCTGCTCGTTGCGCAGCCGGCCCAGCCGGACCACCACCTGGGCCACCGTCCGCGGATCACGGGAGCGGCGCGCGGCCGCCACCAGCAGCCGCCACCCGTCCGCCCGTTCGTCCGCGTCGCCGGAGCGCAGCGCCGCGCTCGCCGACGCGGACGCCTCCGGCCACGGCAGGTACGCGCTCCAGAACCGCACCTGCTCCTCCCGCTCCCGGACGGACGGGAGGGTCAGCACGCGGGCCGCCTCGCGTGCCCGTACCGCCGCCGGCAGCACCTCCATCACCGCGGCGCCGGGTAGCAGCGCCGTGGTGTCGGTGTCGGCCAGCGCTCCGTCGTACAGCTCGGCGCGGCGGTTCGGCGGCACGGCGCGCAGCAACGCGGCGAGCGCCCGGTCGTGCTCCCGCAGCCGGGCGGCCAGCGGGACCAGTTCACCAGTGGGCAGCGTGGTGAGGCGGAGCAGCAGCGCCCGGGGCAGCACGGTCCGGGCCAGCCAGGCCGCGCGGCCGGGCGACGTGAGCAGGCGTACGACCCGGCGCGCGTCGTGTGCGGCGAGCCGCCCGTACGCGACGATCGGGCCGGGCAGCGACTCCTCGGGCGCGTACGCGTCGAGCAGGTCCAGGGCCCGCGCGGGCTCACCGCGCAGCACCGCGCCGGCGGCCTCCGCCCAGATCCGCCCGCGCGACTCGGGCGGGGCCGCGGCGAGCCGCTCACCGGTGCGCGCCAGAACGATGTCGCTGTGCGTCCGCATCAGCCGTTCCGGGTTCAGCGCGTGTTCCAGGTCGGGCAGCCAGGCCCGTACCGTCTCGGGGCCGCAGGCCGGCAGCAGCGCGGCGGCCTCGTGGTCGCCGAACCGCTCGCGTACCCCGATGATCAGCGCGTCGGCGACGGCGGGCGACGGCCGGCGGCGCAGCGTCCGGTAGACGCGCCGCCGTGCGTTCGCCGGCCGGTCGGTCAGGTCGGCGGGCGTCACGCCGGCCCGCACGGCGGCGGTCAGCGCGGTGGCGGCGATCGAGGGTTCCGGGTCGAACGTCGCGGCCAGGACGGCCGCGGTGTCCCGGCTGGCCAGCGCGGCGAGCAGCGCGAGACGCCGCTCGTAGGGCCCGTGCCGGCGCAGGTCGGCGCAGACCTGCGCACGGTCGGGCGCGGTGCGTGCCCATGCCACGAGACGCCGCGTCCGGTCGCGGTGGGACAGCGGGTCGAGGGCGGTCAGCAGGTCGCGGGTGGCGGTGAGCACGGCGCTCATTGTGCCGGTGCGCGGTTCCGCGCGGGTGCCCCTCGCGCTTATTCCGCAACTCCTATGGAAATTGTAGATTTTCAGCTTACTCCCAGCTGTCCGGGATTGACATCAATCGGACCGTCGGGGATATTCCTAGCGGCGCGTCGGGGCGCGGGGCGGAGCAGGCGAGGTCTGCGGACTTCACCTGCGTGACGTGCGGAAAGGTGTTCGTGCTGCCCCTGCTCCGCGGGGTCCGGATGAGGTTGGGAAATGATTAATCGGGCCGTCGAATTCGCCAAGCACAATTCGCCGAATTCTCTGCGCGTCAAGGCCCGGCGGGCGCAGATGGAAGCGCGCAACGCCCGCATGCGACTCACCGTTCCGGTGGTGGCCCGTAGCGAGTTCGACAACATCTTCCACTGCACCGTCCGCAAGACCGGCAGCCAGTGGATCAAGGCGCTGTTCAGCGACCCGGCCGTCTACCGCCACTGCGGGATGCTGCCCTACGACCCGCGCTTCTACTCCGGCGGGGCGACCGCGCCGGTGCCGGTCGGCCGCATCGGCCTGGCGATCTTCCTCTCCCACAAGCGGTTCGAGGCAGTGCCCAAGGCCGGCAGCTACCGCGCGTTCTTCGTGATCCGCGACCCGCGCGACGTTGTCGTCTCCAGCTACTTCTCGCTGCGCAACTCGCACGCCCCGATGGGCGACATCCCGCAGGCACGCAAGGCCCTCCAGGAACTGCCGAAGAAGGAGGGCATGCTCTACGTCATCGACCGCCTGCGCGACAAGAAGCAGTTCGGGCAGATGCGGTCCTGGGCGGTCGCACCGAGCGCCGAGACGTTCCGGCTGTTCCGCTACGAGGACCTCACCGGCGAGCGGCAGGCCGAAGAGGTCGACCAGCTCCTGCGGCACTGCGGCATCACGCTGCCCCCGGCCGAGCTGGAGGCCCTGCTGGCGCGCTACAGCTTCACCAGGATGAAGAAGTCCAAGGAGACCCCCGGGCGGATCTCCCACTACCGCAAGGGTGCGTCCGGCGACTGGCGCAACCACTTCGACGACGACATCTACGCCGCGTACACGAAGGCGGCCGGTGACCTCGCGGAGATCCTCGGCTACCCCGCCCGGGACGAGACCGCCGCCCGCTGACGGTCGCCGTATGCTCCTGCCGTGGAGCTGCGGTTCACCACCCGGGCGTCCGACTCGGCCTGGATCGACACCGTGTGGACCTGCACCAGCGATCGGGTCGACGAGATGACCTCGGTGGCGACCCCCTGCTGGGGGCTCGTGTTCTGGCAGCGCGACGGGCGCTCCCACGCGGCCGTCTCCGGCCCCGAGACCGCGACCGGCACCGCGCCGGTGCCCGAGGGCGCCACATTCGTCGGCATCGAGTTCGCGGTGGGCACCTCGCTGCGGCTCGTACCCACGCCCGAGCTGGTGGACAGCGGCGCCGAGCTGCCCGACGTGAGCCGCCGGACGTTCCGGCTCGACGGCGGCCGGTGGCCCACACCCGGCCCGGACGACGCCGAGGCCCTGGTGGACCGGCTGGTCCGTGCCGGTGCGGTGGTCCGCGACCCGCTCGTCATCGAGACGCTGCGCGGCGGCCGTCCACCGGCGTCACCGCGTACCCTCGAACGCCGGTTCCGCGCGGCGACCGGGCTGACCCGGGGCGCGGTGCGGCAGATCGACCGCGCGCGCCGCGCCGCCGTGCTGCTGGCCGCCGGCGGCCCGCCCGCCGACGCGGTCACCACCTTCGGGTACGTGGACGAACCGCACCTGGCCCGCGCGCTGCGCCGGTACGTCGGACGGACGGCCGGTGAGCTGCGCGCGGGCGCCGGTGGTGCGATAGCGCTGGACCCGGCTCAGCGGGTCACGTCGTAGATCAGCTTGACGACGCCGTTGGGGTAGGCGGCGGAGTCGCGCAGACGCAGTGTCTGCCGGTCCCGGTCCGCCTGGCTGAACAGGCCCTTGCCGGCGCCGAGCAGCACCGGGAAGACGAGCAGGTGGTACCTGTCGATCAGGTCCGCCTCGGCGAGACGGCGGGCGAGTTCGGCGCTGCCGTGGATGAAGATGTCGCCGCCGTCGCCCTGCTTGAGCGCGGCGACGTCGGCGGTGCTCCGCAGGACGGTCAGCGGTCCCCAGCCGTCGATCAGCGCGTCCTCGGGCAGGCTTGACGACACTACGTACTTCGGCAGGTCCCGGTAGGCGGCGTGGTCCTCGGAGTCGCGCCAGGTCGGCGCGAACGCCTCGTAGCTGCGCCGTCCGAACATCAGCGCCGTGGTCTGTTCCAACTCCTCACCCTTGAGCGAGAACGCCTCCGGCAGGAACTCGACGTCCTTGAAGACCCAGCCGCCGCTGCGGTGCTCCTCGCCCGGACCGCCGCCGGGGGAGTCCACCACGCCGTCGAGCGACATGAATCCGGTGTAGACAAGATCACGCATGCGGCCATGCTAGGAACGGCCACCACCTGCCGTCTTGTACGGAACCGACACGCCTCAGCAGCCGCACGTCGCGCCGGCCGGGGCGGTGAGGTCGTCGGCGGGCCGCCGGACCAGCCCGGCCTCGGTGCGTACCGGGAAGCCCTCCCGCACCCAGTACTCGTACCCGCCGATCATCTCCTTGACCGGCCGGCCGAGCCGGGCGAACTCCCGCGCCGCGCGGGTGGCGCCGTTGCAGCCCGGCCCCCAGCAGTACGTGACCACAGTGGCGTCCGCCGGTACCAGCTCGCCCGCCCGGCCGGCGATCTCCGCGGTGGGCAGGTGCACGGCGCCGGGGATGTGCCCCTGCCGCCACGCCGGAAGGGAGCGCGAGTCGATCACGACCAGGCCGGTCACGCCCGCCTCCAGGTCGGCGTGCACGTCGCTGACGTCGGCCTCGAAGGTGAGCCGGGCCGCGAAGTGGGCGAGGGCGTCGGCGGGACGGGCAGCGGGGATGCGCAGAACGTTCGACATGGCACCCATCGTGGTGGCCGCCGTCCGGTCGCTCCAGTGGCGCGAGCGACGCTGTTCGCTAAGATCCCGCCATGACCCGTGCCACCGTGTCGGTGCTGGCGTACGAGGGCATGTCGGCGTTCGAGACCGGAATCGTCACGGAGGTCTTCGGCCTGCCCCGCCCGGAGTTCGACGTCGGCTGGTACGAGCTGACCGTCTGCGCGGAGACACCCGGCGCGGTGCGGCTGGTCGGCGGCGCGACGCTGCACACCGGCCACGGCCTCGACGCGTTCGCCGCCGCCGGCACGCTGATCGTGCCTGGCGTCGCCGATGTGCACGCCGACCCGTCACCAGCGCTCACCGACGCGCTCCGCGCGGCCCACCGGCGCGGCGCGCGGATCGTGTCGATCTGCTCGGGCGCGTTCGCCCTGGCCGGCGCGGGCCTGCTCGACGGCCGCCGCGCCACCACCCACTGGCGGTACGCCGACCTGCTCGCCCGGCGCCACCCGGCGGTACGCGTCGACCCGGACGTGCTCTACGTCGACGACGGCGACATCCTCACCAGCGCCGGCAGCGCTGCCGGTCTCGACCTCTGCGTCCACCTGGTACGCCGCGACCACGGTCCGACGATCGCCAACGCGGTCGCCCGCCGGCTGGTCGTACCGCCGCACCGCGAAGGCGGTCAGGCGCAGTTCATCGAGGCGCCGGTGCCCGGCGACCCCGAGGACGACCGGCTCGCCGCCAGCATGTCCTGGGCGCTGGCGAACCTCAGCGCCCCGATCACCGTCGACCGGCTGGCACGGCGGGCGCACATGTCGGCCCGTACCTACCTGCGGCACTTCGCGCGGGCCACCGGCACCACCCCGATCCGGTGGCTGATCGACCGGCGCGTCCAGGCCAGCCTCCCGCTGCTGGAGACCACCACCGCGCCGATCGAGGAGGTCGCCACGACGGTCGGGTTCGAGACGGCGGTGACGTTCCGGCACCACTTCACCGCCGCGATGCGGACCTCGCCGTCGGCGTACCGCCGGGCCTTCACCCGGCCCGGCGGCCGCCACGCTCACGACCCGGCAGACCCCAGCGGTACGACGTAGGAGTCGACGCGGGCGATGAGCCCGTCCCGGAACGTGAACAGGTCGTTGAAGGCGAAGCGGAACGGCCCGTGCTCGACGCTGACGCCCCGGCCCTCGCCGGTCACCACGACGACCGGCCCGTCCTCGTGCACGCGCTCGACGTCGAGCTGCGGGCTGCCGGTGAAGGCCGGATTCTCGATCTCGCCGTCGAACTCCGTCCGGCCCCGGGTGGTGCGGTGGCCGTGGATGACCCACTCGACGTCGTCGGTGAGCGTGGCGAGGATGCGCTCGTGGTCGCTCGCCCGGAAGCCGTCGAAGTATTCGGCGACCAGGTCACGCTGGGTTGCTCGGGTCACTGCTGTCTCCATCGTCGTGGTGTCGGAGGTGGGCGGCGAGGGCGTCGAGGATCGAGGCGAGCCCGTCGGCCGCCTGGTCGGTGCGCAGCTCGGGCGGAAGCTTGCGCTGGTGCACGGTGAGGTCGGTGCCGTGTCCGGCGGGCCGCAGCGTGACTGTGGTGCGCAGGCCGGTGACCGGCTCGTCGAACACCAGCTCGCTCGGCGGTTCGACGCGTACGTAGACGAACCGCAGCCGCCCGGTCCGGCCGTCCGGGGCACGGGTGTCGAGCGCGAACTCCCCGCCGGGTCGCAGGTCGACAGTCACCGACGCCTGCGGCACGGTGGCGTGCGAGCCGCCCCAGAACGCGGCGATCCCGGTCGGTGAGGTGAAGGCATGCCACACCCGGTCGGGCAGGGCGGGCAGATGGCGGCGGGCGATCAGTTCGTCGCCGTGTCGTTCGGTAGCCGCCCTCACCGGGTCGCCTCCGGAGCGGAGAGGTGCGTCTCCAGCGCGTCGAGGCGGTCGTCCCAGGCGCGGCGCTGCTCGTCGATCCACGTGCTCAGCCGGGTGAGCCGGTCGACGCGCAGCCGGCACGGTCGCCGTGTGCCCTCGCGTCGCTGCTCGACCAGGCCGCACCGGCGCAGGACGCCGACGTGGTGGGAGATTGCCTGCGGCGTCAGGTCGAACGGCTCACCCAGCTCGCCGACTGTGGCCTCACCACGGGCGAGGCGGGTCACCAGGGCGCGGCGGACCGGGTCGCCGAGGGCGGCGAAGGCGAGGTCGAGGTCGGGATCTGAGGGCATGCCCCGCAGGCTATCGCAAACATACGTTTGCGCAAACAAGTCTTTGCATATTGCTGGTCAGGCGGGTGGCCTCCGCGCCGGAACGTGGCAGGGGGTGTGGGCGTTGGGGAAGCAGGGGACGGGAACGGCCGTTTCGGGCGGTGTGGCATAGGGAACGTCGTCAGGACGGGCACGAGACGGAGGTCGACGTGAGGACACCGGGCCGCCGTAGGCGGATGCTTGGCGTACCCCTGCTCGTCACCGCGCTGCTGGCCGGCGCGTGTGGCGACGGCGGAGAGAACGACGGCGGCGGCGACGCGGGGCCGGGCGCGACCTCGGCGGCCCCGGCGCCCACGGCCCTCACGCCGTCGGCGTCGCAGTCGTCCGGCGGGCGCGTGACGATCCCGACGTCCGCCTTCGCCGACCTGCCGCCGGAACTGCGCAAGTCCGACGCGCAACCGATGGAGGTCACCGACGCGCTGCCCGGGTTGTGCGACCAGGAGTTCCGCAGCGGCGGACGGTCGGTCACCGCGAGCGCCGCCATGATGAGCGCCTACAAGCAGCCGAAGGACCCGCCGGAGAACGTCCCCTACGGCACGCTGCACCAGACCGTCTTCGCCTTCGAGAGCACCGGCGCGGCCGACTACCTGCGCCGGGTCCGCGGCGCGGTCGCGGACTGCCGGTCGTTCCAGGCCTCGGGCGGCACCGTCACCGTCCGGTCCCAGCCGATGGCCGGGACCGGGGACGAGGCCCTGCTGGTCACCGTGAGTCGGCCGGCGACCGGCCTGGACGGCAGCCCGGCCGAGGGCCGGACCACCAGCCAGATCCTCGTGATCCGGGTCGCCGACGCGGTCACTGTCGTGCACGACCAGGGCTGGGAGGGCACCAGCAACGACCCCGGCCTGGCCGACGACGTCGCCCGGTCCGCGGTCCGCGGCCTCGACTCCTGGCAGCGCTAGCGACGGCGGCGCGCCACCCGGGGGTGCAGAATGGACGGACCGCCGCGACCGTCGAGTGGATGGAGCCGCCATGGCCGCACGTCCGGACGTCGTCGTCCTCGGAGCGGGGGTGAGCGGGCTCAGCACCGGCATCCGGCTGGTCGAGAGCGGCGCCCGGGTGCTCGTCCGCACCGCGGCGCCGCCCGCGCACACGACGTCGGCGCTGGCCGGGGCGATGGTCGGCCCGAATCTGTCCCCGCCCGGCGACCCGCAGCGCGCCTGGACCGACGAGACGCTGCGGGTGCTCGGCGCCGAGCCCCTGCCGGGCGTGGCGTGGCGCGACGGCACGCTCGCCGCCCGGCCGGAAGGGGCGACGCCCTCGTTCGCCGACCAGACGCCGGGCTTCCGGTCGCTGGGCGACGACGAGCGCCCCGCCGGCTTCGGCACCGCGTTCACCGTCCGGCTGCCGCTGGTCGACATGCCGGTCTACCTCGCGTACCTCCTGGAACGTTTCCGGGACGCCGGCGGCGAGGTGCGGGTTGCGCCGGTGGCCTCCCTCGACGAGGCGGCGACGTCGGCCCCCGTGGTGGTCAACTGCGCCGGGCTGGCGGCGCGGACGCTGACCGGCGACACCGGCCTGCACCCGGTGCGCGGCCCTCGGATCGTGGTGCGCAACCCCGGCCTGGACCGGTTCTTCATGGAGGCGCCGATGGCGCCGACATGGGCGTCGATCTTCCCGCACGGCGACCACGTGGTGCTCGGCGGCGGCCAGCGGCGCAGCGACGACACCACCCCCGATCCGGCCGAGGAGGCCGACGTCCTCGCCCGGTGCGTCGCGATCGAACCCGCCCTGGCCGCCGCCGAGGTCCTCGAACACCGCGTCGGGCTGCGTCCCGGCCGGGCGGCGCCGCGCGTGGAGGCCGAGCGGCGTGGCGACGCGCTCGTCGTGCACAACTACGGCCACGCGGGCAACGGCGTGATGCTGTCCTGGGGCTGCGCCCGCGACGCCGCGGCGCTCGCCCTCGGCCCGGCGCCCGCCGCCTGACGGGGCCGCCGGTCCGGCGGCCCCGTCAGGACACGGCGGCCCGCACCAGCTCGGTGATCTTCTTCTCCACCTCCGGGCTCCACTTCACCAGCGCGAACGACGCCGGCCACATGTCGCCGTCGTCGAGGTTCGCCGCCTCCTGGAAGCCCAGCGTCGAGTAGCGGTACTTGAACTTCCCCGCATCCTGGAAGAACACGACGATCTTGCCGGCCGCGTTGGCGTACGCGGGCATGCCGTACCAGGTCTTCGGCGACAGCTCCGGCGCGGCGGAGGTGATCGTCAAGTGCACGCGCTCGGCCAGCTCGCGGTCCTCCGGCGCCATCTGCGCGATCCGGTCGAGCACGGCCTGGAGGTCGTCGGCCTTCTTGGCGCCCTTCTTGCCCTCGGCGCGCAGCTCGGCCGCGCGCTCCTTCATCGCGGCGCGTTCCTCGGCGCTGAACCCGTCGGACATCTCGATTCCCCCTCGTGGCTCGCGGTCCGCGTGGTGCCGACCGCCCGAGGACAACGCTATGGCGCGGCGGTCACGGTGCGCTTCTCGATTCCTGATCACCTGCCGGGACCACGCCGGCACGGCCCAGGCCCTAGCATCGCGGCCATGGCAACGCGGCTCGTGCAGATCAACATGAAGGCCCACGACGAGGTGGCGCTCGGCGGCTTCTGGGCGAAGGTGCTCGGCTGGGAGATCTCCAGCGAGGCCCCCGGCGTGACGAACCTCGAACCCGAGGGCTTCACCTACCCGGACCCCCGCTTCCTCTACGTCGACCTCGTCGTCTCCGCCGAACCGAAGACGGCGAAGAACCGCGTCCACGTCGACCTCGCGACCACCTCGGCCGCGCACCACGCGGAGCTGGTCGCGCGCGTGACCGCGCTCGGCGCCACCCCCGCCGACGTGGGCCAGGGCGACGCGCCGTGGACGGTCCTGGCGGACCCGGAGGGCAACGAGTTCTGCGTACGGGAGCCGAACCCGCGGCACGCGGACACCGGGCCGATCGCCGAGGTGGTGGTCGACTGCGCCGATCCCCGGGCCATGGCTGGCTTCTGGAGCCGGGCCACCGACTGGACCGTGCACGAGGTGACCGACCAGCAGGCCGTGCTGCGCTCCGCCAAGGGCGTCGGGCCGTACCTGCGGTTCGCTCGCAGCACCGACGCGAAGACCGGATGGAACCGTGTCCACCTCGACGTCCGCCCGTACGCGTCGGACGACCTGGACGCCGAGACCGCCCGCCTGCGGTCCCTCGGCGCCACCGACGCGGACCTGGGCGGGGCCGACATCCCGTGGCGGGTGCTGGTCGACCCGGAGGGCAACGAGTTCTGCGTCCTCACCCCGGCCTGACCCACCGGCGGTGCCGGGCGGGCGCGACCACCCGCCCGGCGCCGGTCAGACCGGCTGGTCCGGCAGCCGCGGCGGCCAGGCCCGCCAGCCGGAGGCGCGGACGAGGTCGAGCTCCCGCGGGCCGGTCGGGCGCCACAGCGTCGTCGTCTCCGTCATCGCGTACCCCTCTCGCGTCTCGTCCCGCGAACCGTACCGGCGGACCGTCGCCGCCCCCCATGGATTTCGCCGGCTGCCTATGCTTCGGCGATGGACGATGCGACCACCGAGAGCGAGGCCGAGGCGCTGCTGGCCGTCCTGGAGCGCAACCGGCGGACGTTCGCCTGGAAGACCGACGGGCTCGACGAGACGGGCCTGCGCGCGGTCACCGCCGCCAGCACCATGACGCTCGGCGGCCTGATCGCGCACATGGCCCTGGTCGAGGCGGACTGGCTGGCCGTGAAGGTGGCCGGTCAGGCATACGGATCGCCGTGGGACGGCGTCGACTTCGATGCCGAACCCGACTGGGACTGGCGCTTCGGTGCGCAGGCCGCACCGGACGACGTGTACGCCCTGTGGCGGGCAGCGGTGCAGCGGTCGCGCGGGCTGGTCGACGCCGTCGTCGCCGAACGTGGACTGGCCGGGCCGTCGTCGTTCACCTGGCCGGACGGCCGGACCCCCACCGTCCGCAGGATGCTCCTCGACATGATCGAGGAGTACGCCCGGCACACCGGTCACGCGGACCTCCTCCGCGAGGCGGTCGACGGGCGCGTGGGCGAGGGCGCGCCACCGGATTTCCCGTTCTGATCCCGGGTGACGTCGTCGCGGGCCGATGAGTTTGACACGGTGCGGCGGTCAACCCGTCGAACCCACTGCGAAGGAGCACCGCGATGGCCACTGTCATCTCCACGCTGTTCATCTCGGCCGACGGTGTCGCCGAGATCGACCCCGACTGGCACTTCCCGTACTTCGACGAGAACATGGGCCGCGCCGTCACCGAGGACTACGACACCTCCGACGTGCTGCTGATCGGCCGGGAGACGTACGACAGCTTCGCCGGCGCCTGGCCGGACCGGGAGGCAGCCGGCGGCGAGGACGCGCCGTTCGCCAAGCAGCTCGGCGACATGCGCAAGGTCGTCGTGTCCCGCCAGCCGCTGGAGTTCTCCTGGCGCAACTCGGAGCTGATCCAGGGCGACCTGGTGGACGCCGTGCGCGCGCTCAAGGCCGACGCCGGCATCAAGGGCGTCCTCATCCCCGGCTCGATCTCGGTGGTGCAGCAACTGCTCGCCGCGGGCCTGGTGGACGAGCTGCGGCTGCTGGTGCACCCGGTCGCCGCCCGCAAGGGCCGCCGGCTGTTCGACGAGGGCGACGCGCCGTACCACCTGCGGGTGGCCGCGACCGAGGCGTACCCGACCGGCGTGATCCGGGTGATCTACACCCCGGCCCCGGCGCCGGGCGCTGTCGGCTACGACGACGTCAAGGACCAGGTGCCGGCCGGCAGCTGACGATCACGGGGCGGCGGCAGGCGGCATGCCGTGAAAGGATCCGCCGCGTGCGTCGCGCCCCGCTGCTGCTGATCCTCGCGGCCGTGTCCGCCGTCGCCCACGTCGTCGGCGTCCTGACGGCCGCACCGCTTTGGCGCGGCGCGGAGGTGCTGAGCCTGGCGCTGCTGCTCGGCTACGCCGTCGCCGCCGGACTGCCGGCGCCGCGCTGGGCGGTGCCGGCGGCGCTCGTACCGCTGATCGTGGACGCGGTCCGCACCATGCCGGCCGAGCCGGGCGCCGGGGACGTCGGCTGGACGGTGTACGGCAGCGGCGACAGCGCCGTCGACCGGACGGCCGGCTTCGACGCGGCGCTCGCCGGGAGCTGGGCGGCGCTGGTCGCGGTGGCGGTGCTGCTGCTCGCGTACCGGGGTCGTGGACGGCGGCGGCACCTGATCGCCGCGGCGGTCGCCGCCGCGCCCGTCGTCGGGTACGCGGCCGTCCGGGTCGCCGACATCGGCGTCGCCGCCGGTACCCGGGTCGTGGAGACCCGCAGCCGGAACACGCTGATCAGGGTGGACAGCCCGGGGTACGACCAGGCCGATGTCGTGCCCGCGCTCGTCCTCGCGGTGCTGCCGCCGCTGGCGCTCGCACTCGCCGCGCTGGCGCTCGCCGCGCTGCTGGCCGGACGGGGCCGGCGGCTCGCCGCCACCGGCGCGGCACTGCTGGCGGTGCTCGCGTTGCCGCTGCTCGACGCGGCCATCGAGGCCGTGCGCCTGCCGGTCTCGGCCGACGGCACCGCCCTGTTCGCCTGGTACGCCATCACACCCACGATCGCGATGCCGCAACCGATGACGGCCCTCACGGCGGTGGTGGAGCTGGCCGCGTACCTGCTGCTCGTCGCCGGGCTGACCGGCGCGGACCGCGCGGCACCGGCGGTGCCCGCGCCGGCGGCCGGTTGACGTCAGGCGGTCGACTCCAGCTCGTCGAAGGCCATGTTCCACCACGACTCCGGCTCCGCGAACGCCACCGGGTCGACCGGGCGCAGGTCGTCGCGGATCGCCGCCGCCCGTGCGGCCCGTTCCCGCCCGCCCGGGTCGGTGGCGATGAGCTGCCCGAGCCGGTAGAGGAACTCCACGAACGCGGCGAACGTGCTGTTCACCGTCTCCAGGTTCGGCGTCTCCAGGTCGAGCAGGATCACCGCGCCGGTGCCCGCGTCCAGGCAGAACAGCAGCGCCGGGTCCTCCGGCGAGGCGCCGAGCACGACGTACGGGCGGGGGCCCTGGTCGCCCAGCTCGATCGACAGCGTGGAGAACAGCTCGACGTCGGGGACCGAGACGTCGACCGTGAACAGGATCGGCACCTCGACCGGCAGCACACCGTCGGGCGGGAACACCTCCGGCCCGAGCGGCCCGAGGACCGCGTCGAAACGCTGGTCGGGGAAGTAGATGACGCCCCGCTCACCCCACAGCGCGGTGAGCTGCTCCCGGGTCACGGTCACGGCTGCGCCTCGTCCTCGTCGACCTCGTCCGCGTCGTCGAGCAGGCCCTGCCGGTCGAGGAACGCGTACCACGCGTCGTCGTCGGTGACCAGCTCGGCGTAGCCGGGGCCGAGCACGTAGTAGTGCACGAACGAGTCGAGGTCGGGCGCCAGCTCCTCGAACGCGTCGCCCATGAACCACTCGGTGCCGGTCGGCGGGAAGTACCACACCCCGCCGGTCGCCCGCTCCAGGAAGATCGGCTCGTCGCTGCGCGTGCCGACGACCAGCCAGCCGGTCTTGTCCTGCGGGATGGGGGAGAAGTCGGGCGCGTAGTCGAGGAAGTACTGCACCCCGGCGAGCCGGCCGGCCGAGGCCAGCTCGAACGCCCCGGCCCGCAGGCCGTCGGCGGCGAGCAGCAGATCACGCAGGCCGGCCGGCAGCTCCGCCGGCACGTCACCGGCGTCGGCGGGCGCGCCGATCTGCGCGTACGCGAGACTCGCCGGCTCGTCCGCGGCCAGGTCGGCGCGGAGTTCGTCGAGAAGCTGCGCGAGATCGGAAGTCAATCCACTACCTCTATTCGGATCGGGGTTCCGTCCGGCAGATTCTGGATCTGCCCCCAGATCTGGGAGCCGATGTCCGTGTTGGTTCTACCATGCAGCAGCTTGAGGTTGTCGACGGTGTCCGGCCCGCCGAGCTGCAGTTCCCACACGTGGTCGGGATGGTAGTCGCTGAGCCGTTGACTGAGCCGGTTGGCGAGGTCCTTGTCGTGCGGCCAGTACTTGTCCCAGATCTTCTGCCGGATCCGGTCCTTGTAGCCGTCGGTGATGCTCTTGTCGCGCTGCACCGGGTTGGTGGCCTTGTAGAGCTTGCCCTCGTCGCTGAGCTTCTTCAGCGCGGCCATCTTGCGCCGGAACTGGGCGGTGGCGTGGAAGTCGCGGCGCTCCACCCGGACCACCTTCGTGGGCAGGCTCCGGTTCGGTCCGGTGACCCGGACGATCGGCTTCTCCAGCTTCTCGACCGCCTTGCGGACGATCTTGCCGGCGGCCGGTTTCGCGGCGGCGCCCCGGCCGCGCCTCGGGCTAGGCATCGAGCAGTCTCCCGATGACCTGGTCGATGAGCGCGCCGACGATCTCCCGGGTGATGATCTGGAAGATCGGGATCTCGGCCAGCGAGGCGCCGAACGTGACCACGGCGGTGGCGATCGCCTGGGCGACCTGGAACGCGAGGATGGCGAGCTGCACGATCACCGCGATCTTCAGCGCCAGCACGATCGCCGCGCAGATGATCAGCCCGGCGCCCAGCAGCATCGCCGCGGGCATGCTGTCGTGCAGCACGAGCGGCCCGTTCTGCTCGCCGCCCCACCACTTCTGGAACGCCGCGATCGCCGGGCCGACGTTCTGCGTCCACACCTGCGCGGCGGCCGCGTCCGCCTCGCCGGCCGCCGCCCCGAGCCGGCCGCCGAACTCCAGCCACGCCTGGCCCATCTCGAAGAGCTTCTCCTCGTCGGCGGCCGGCCAGGTGTAGCCGATCCAGCCGAGCGCGGTGACCAGCTCACCGGGTAGTTGCAGTCCCACGGTTCACCCCAGCCCGCCGGCCAGCGAGCGCATGGTGCCCGCGCCGTCCTCGTCGACCCGCTCGTACGAGTCGGCCATCCCCGCGATGTCGGCGCCCGCCGAGGTGAACTCGTCGGCGGCCATGCCGAGGCAGTCGAAGATGTAGTTCGCCACCTCGGTGTACGCGATGCCGATGAGCGACCCGATGTCGTCGGCGCCCCACGGCTCGCCGTAGCCCTGCATCCGCGCCTCGAACGCCTCCAGCTCGCCGGTGAACCGCTTGGCCACGTCGGTGACGCCGCGCCCGGCGGCCCGGATCAGCGGCGGGTGCACCTCGAAGCCGCCGCCGCTCATCGCTGCCCGCCGCGCGCCAGCCGCTCCTGCGCCTCGGTGAGCGCGTCGAGGAACGACCCGAGCCGGGGTACGGCCGTGTCCCGTACCTCCTGCAACTGCTCCCGCAACTGCGACATGTCCGCGACCTGCGGAGCCGGGCCGGTCCGCAGCCCGTCGATCGCCGCGTTGACGGCGGTGACGATGTGCGCGGTCAGCTCCTCGGAGCCGAGCCGCATCAGCCGCGGCTCGACGTGCAGCGAGTGGAGCCGGCCGTCGCGGCCCATCTCGGCGCGTACCTGCCCGTCGGCGGCCTCGCCGACCGCGGGCGTCTCCGCCTCACCCTCCGGTGGCGGACCCACCGTCCGAAGTGCCGCCATCGTCGCGTCGAGCATGCGGGTGAAGTCGCCGCTCATCGAAGAATCCGCACTCATGAGCCCTCCCCAAGGCCAAACGCCACGAGCGTAACCGAGAGGGACAAAGCGATTCCGCCCCGTACGACCGCGCGGTCCACGACGGACCGTCCGACCGGCCTACCGTCACGGGCGTGAACCGTCCGGACGCGAGCAGCGGACAACAGGTGACACGTCCCCACTCGCCGAGAGGCCGCGCATGAGAAGACTGAGACGGGCGACGGATGCCGACGTCGGCGCGCTCACCGACGCCGAGGTCGTCGCCCGGTCCGTACGGGAACCGGAGACCTTCGCCGCGATCTTCGACCGGCACGCGCCGCACATCCACCGCTACCTGGCGCGCCGCCTCGGCTCCGCGGCAGCCGACGACCTGGTCGCGGAGACGTTCCTCGCCGCGTTCCGGCGCCGGGACCGGTTCGACACCGGCTGCCCGAACGCCCGCCCCTGGCTGTACGGGATCGCCACCAACCTCGTCGCCCAGCAGCGGCGCACCGAGGAACGGGAGTACCGGCTGCGGCAGGCGTACCACCCGGCGACGTCCGAGGCGTCCCCCGCCGACCGGGTAGCCGCCGAGGTGACCGCGCGGTCGCTGCGCCGGCACCTGCTGGACGCGCTGGCCGGGCTCGCCGACGGCGACCGCGACGTGCTGCTGCTCGTCGCCTGGGAGGACCTGACGTACGAGGAGGTCGCCGCCGCGCTGGCGATCCCGGTCGGCACCGTTCGGTCGCGGCTGAACCGGGCGCGCCGGCTGCTGCGGGAACGGCTCGGTGGCGAACCGGCCGACACCATCGAGGAGGTACTGAGTAATGGATGAGATGAGACTGCTCCAGCGGCTCGGCGACGAGACCGAGCTGCCGGCGGACGAACGGCTCGGTGCGGCGCGTACCCGGCTGGTCGGCGCGATGACCACGACGGAGGCCGCGCCGGTTCGGCGGGCACGACGGCCGGCCTGGCGGCTGGTCCTCACCGGCGTCGCGACGGCGTCGGTGGCGGCGTCGCTGGCCGCGGTGCTGGTGCTGGCGCCGGACCGGATCGGCGGCAGCGCGCCGGCCGCCCGGGCCGACGCCCGGCAGGTGCTGCGCGACGCGGCGGCGGCGGCGTTGCGGCTGCCGGACGTCGAGCCCCGGCCCGACCAGTTCGTCTACACCCGGATGCAGGACGGTCCGCAGCTGCGGGAGAGCTGGGCGTCGGTGGACGGGACGAGGGACGGCCTGGTCGTCGAGCACCCGGCGGGCGGCCGCCAGGAGTTCGTGCTCCCCGGCTGCCGGGACGGCCGCGCGAAGATGTACAAGGGCGGGCAGCTCCTGCCGGGCACCGAACCGTGCGTGCCGAGCCCGGCCTACGACCCGGCCGTGCCCACCGACGCCACAGCGATGCGCGCCTACCTGGACAAGCACCGCAGCGGCGAGCCCGGTGACGTCAACGCCGCCGCCAAGGACGTGCTGTCCCTGCTCGGCGACTCGTACCTGAGGCCGCGCTCGCGGGCCGCGCTCTTCGAGGCCGCCGCCGCGACACCGGGCCTGGAGGTGGTGGAGAAGGCCACTGACGGCGCGGGCCGCTCCGGTGTGGGCGTCAGCTGGCCCTCCCCGGGGCGCAGTCCAGCTCTGATGGTGCTGGTGTTCGACCCGCGGACGTACGCGTTCCTCGGCGTGGGCGGGGAGGCGGGCACGTCCGCGGTGCTGTCCGTCGCCGTCGTGGACCGGGTCGGCCAGAAGGGCTGACGCCCACCGGGCGGGTCGCCTCCCTGGGCGGCCCGCCCGCTCCGGTCGTCCGTCCGGGGCCTGCGCCATCATGGGCGTCATGACGAAGGCGGACGTGGTGGTGGTCGGCGGCGGGGTGATCGGGATGACGACGGCGCTCACGCTCCAGCGGCGGGGCGCACACGTCACCGTCCTGACCGCCCACGACCCGGCCGACACGGTGTCGACGGTGGCCGCCGCGGTCTGGTACCCGAGCCACACCGAGGAGGATCCCCGGGTGCTGCGCTGGGCCCGGGACACCCACGCCGAGCTGCGCCGCCAGGCCGCCGACGGGGTGCCGGGGGTGGTCGACCGGCCCACCCGGATGTGGCTGCGCCACCGCTACACCGGGCCGCCCTGGTGGGCCGACGCCTGCGGCGACCTGACGGCCGAGCCGGCGGAGCCGCCGTACACGGCGCTGCTGCGGTTCACCGCCCCGTCGGTGGAGATGACCCCGTACCTCGCCTGGCTCCGGCAGCGCCTGGAGGCGGGCGGCGGCCGGGTCGTCCGCCGCGCGCTGGGCACGCTCGCCGAGGCGTACGAGGTCGCCCCGGTCGTGGTGAACGCGACCGGCCTGGCCGCCGGCGGGCTCGCCGCCGACCCGGCCGTGTACCCGGCGCGCGGGCACGTCCTGCTGGTGGCGAACCCGGGCCTGACCGTCTCGGTACGCGACGAGGACGACCCGGCAGGAGTCACGTACGTGCATCCGCGCCGCCACGACGTGGTGCTCGGCGGCACCTACGAGGCCGGGGTGGGACACACCCGCCCCGACCCGGAGGAGGCGGCGGCGATCCGGCGCCGGTGCGTGGCGCTGGTGCCGCAGCTCGCGGACGCGCCGGTGCTGGGGGAGCGGATCGGGCTGCGGCCGGCCCGGCACGGCGGCCCCCGGGTGGAGGTGGACCCGGCGGACGGGCGGCTGGTGCACGCGTACGGGCACGGCGGCGCCGGGGTGACGCTGTCCTGGGGCTGCGCCGCCGAGGTGGCCGACCTGGCCCTGGGCGTCTGACCGCCCCGGCGCGCGACGGTCCACAGTCGGGGCTCGGCGGGCGGTAACCTCGGCCCGGTGTCCGCCCGCCGCGCCCCACTGTTCGCCCTCGTCGCCCTGATCGCCGTCCACATCGGCTGCACGCTTGTCGCGCTCGCGGCCTACAGCCACCGGATCGGCCTGGTGACCCACGACGGCTCCGGTTTCCTGGTGGAGCTGCTCGACGCCGTGGTGCCCCTGCGTGACCTGCTGCCCGCCGTGCTCTGGCTGCTGCCGGTCACGCTGCTCGTCACGTTCGCGGCTCTCGGCCGGTGGGCCGTCCGGCGGACCGTCCGCCCCGACGACGAGCGGCTTCCGGCGAGGGCGTGGACCGCCGGTATCGCCGCGGTGCTGCTCAACCCGCTGGCGGCCGTGCGCTACGCGTCGGCCACCGCCGAGGGCGGCGAATACATGCGTACGGTGCAGGTGGAGACCACCCTTCTGGTGCTCGCCGCGGCCGTGGCGACCACGATCAGCGCGCTCGCTGTTGCCGGGTTCGTCCGGCGCTCCGACACCGCCTGAGCGCTCTGTTCACCGCTCCAGGACGGTCAGCCATTCCGCGGCGCGGGGACGGTATCCGTGCAGCTCGAAGAGCCCGCGCACGATCGCCGGCACGTGCCCGGCGCCGTACACGACAGCCACGTCGATGCGTTCCGCCGACCGGGTACCGATCAGCTCGGACAACGCGGCGAGCAGCCGCTCGTCGCGTTCGCCGCCGAACGCGCGCTCGGCGTGCTCGGTGAACTCGTGGTCGGCGTACCGCTCGTCGGTGGCCGACGGCAGGTCGCTCATCTCGATCTCGGGCGAGAGCAGCCGCCGGGTGCCGCCGAAGAACTGCATCACCATCACGAACGGGATCACCAGCCACATCTGGAGGCGGTACCGCAGCGGCATCGCCCGCCAGCCCTGGGCGAACTCCGCCGCCGACACGTCCGGGTTGAGCACCTCGACGCCGAGAGACGCGTACGGGATGGGGTCTGTCACCAGGCCGGAGCGCCGGTTGGCCGGCATGGCCCGGTAGGTGAGTGTCAACGCCGAGCCGACCGCGGACCGGCCGCTGACGCCCTCGACGACGAGCAGGTCGCATTCCCGGAGCCGCTTCGTGACCGCCGCGTAGAACGCCGGGCTCGCCACGTGGAGCATCGGGAACACCAGGAACTCCAACCGGCTGCCGGGACGGCGTAGACGGAGCACGGCGGACCGGGTGCCGAGGACGCTGTGTTCGATGATCTGCATGCCTGCCCCCGTGGCATCGGCTGCTGTTGTCGGCAGGGTAGGGCTGCCCGGCAAACCGTCCCGCGGACCGGTCAGGAATCGAGAAGCCTCGGGCGGGCGCCCGGACCTAGCGTTTCCGGCACGGGCCTCCCCGCCGGGGAGGCCACCGGCGAGAGGTCACCGTCCATGGACACGCGCATCCGTCAGCTGCACCGCTGGTTCTCCGTCGCCTTCACCGTGACCGTCGTGATCACCTTCGTGGCGCTGGCCCAGAAGGACCCGATCGTGTGGGTCTCCTACGTGCCGCTGCTCCCGCTCGCCCTGCTCCTGATCAGCGGCCTCTACCTGTTCGCGCTGCCGTACCTGCGGCGTCGGCGCACCGCCGCGCGTACGCGCTGACCTGGGGGATTACCGGGGCCGGTCAGCGGGCAACACTGGCGGATGGAGCAGAAGGTGATGGTGTTCGCCCCGGCCCCGCTGTTGACGGTGACGATCGAGCAGCAGGGCGACGTACCCGAGCTGCACCTGCACCCCGGCGGGCAGGGGGTGTGGCAGACCCGGATGATCGCGGCGCTCGGCGTACCGGTGACCATGTGCGTGGGTCTCGGCGGCGAGGTGGGCGACGCGGTCCGCAAGCTGCTCGACGACGAGGACGTCACGGTCCGGACGGTGCGGCGGGAGTCCGGCACCGGCTGGTACGTGCACGACCGGCGCGACGGCGAGCGGACCGAGATCGCCGAGCACCCGGGGGCGCCGATGGTGCGGCACGACATCGACGAGCTGTACACGGTGACGCTCACCGAAGGGCTGCGCGCGCCGGTCAGCGTGCTCAGCGGGCCGGCCGACCCGCAGGTGGTGGACCCGGACATCTACCGCCGGCTCGCCGCCGACCTGGGCGCCAACGGCGGCAAGGTGGTGGCCGACCTGTCCGGGCCGTACCTGGAGGCGGTGCTCGACGGCGGCGTGAGCGTGCTGAAGGTCAGCCACGAGGAGCTGCTCGACGACGGCCTGGCCAAGGACGACAGCGTCGAGGCGCTGCGCGACGCCGGCCGCCGGTGCCAGGAGCGGGGCGCGCGGACGGTGCTGATCAGCCGCGCGGGGGAGCCCGCGCTGGCGCTGCCGGAGGACGGCGAGCCGCTGCTGGTGCACGCCCCGCCGCTGGAGCTGGCCGACCACCGGGGCGCCGGTGACTCGATGACCGCCGGGGTCGCCGCGGTGCTGGCCCGGGGCGGGGACATGCGGGAGGCGCTGCACATCGGCGCCGCCGCGGGCGCGCTGAACGTGACCCGGCACGGGCTGGGCACGGGCCGGGCCGAGGCGGTCCGCGAACTGGCCGGCCGGGTGCGGCTGACCCCGCTGGACGGCGGCGACGATGACGACTGACCGGCCGCCACGGGTGCTGGTGACCAACGACGACGGTGTGCACGCCCCCGGCATCCGCGCGCTGGCCCGGTCGGCGTACGAACGCGGGATGGACGTGGTGGTCGCGGCGCCGGAGGCCGAGGCGAGCGGGATGAGCGCGGCGCTGTCGGCGGTGACCGACGACGGGCGGCTGGTGTTCCGCGAGACCGAGCTGGACGGGCTGCCGGGTGTGCCCGCGTACGCGGTGGCGGCCTCCCCGGCGTACATCGCGGTGCTGGCCGGCCTGGGTGTGTTCGGGCCGGTGCCGGATCTGCTGCTGTCCGGCATCAACCGGGGCGCCAACGCGGGCCACGCGGTCCTGCACTCCGGCACCGTCGGCGCGGCGCTGACCGCCGGCAACAACGGCATCCGCGCGCTCGCCGTGTCGCTCGACGTGCTCACTCCGGCGGCGGCGAGCGCCGGCAGCGGTGGCGCGGCGATCGCGGTGCTGGACAGCGTGGACGACGAGTCCCGCCACTGGTCGACAGCCGCCGACCTGGCCGCGACGCTGCTGCCGTGGCTGGCCGGGGCGGATCCGGGCACCGTGCTCAACCTCAACGTGCCGGACCGGCCGGCCGATCAGGTGGCCGGGCTGCGCCAGGCGACACTCGCCCCGTTCGGTCAGGTGCAGGTGTCCGTCGCCGAGCGCGGTGAGGGGTTCGTGCGTACGGCTGTGGAGGCGAACGCGGTCCGCGCGGTCCCCGGCACCGACATCGCCTGGCTGGCCGACGGGTACGCGGCGGTCACCGCGATCCGGGCGCTCGGACACCTGCCCGACGTGGAGCTGCCGGTCGACGGCTGAGGACGGCTCCGCCCCGCCACCGTCGCACGGGTGGCGGGGCGGAGAGCGTCACTCGCCGGCCGCGCGGCGGCGGTCGGCCTCGGCGTCGGCGGCACCCACCGGGGTGCCGTCGCTGTCCCGGTCGGCCCGGGACAGGTCCACGTCGGCGCCGGCCCGGGCGGCGTCGGCAGCCGCGTCGTCGGCGCCGACGACCTCACCGCCGTCGGCCTGTCCGTCGTCGGGGACCAGCCGTCCGGCGGCGGCCAGCCCGATCGGTGCGTACCTGGGGTCGGTCATCTCGTCCTCCTCACCGGTGCTCCTGTGCAAGCGGTACCCCGGTACGGGACGCGGCACACGCGCGCGGGTCAGCGGCCCCGGTCGAGGAAGTCCAGGGTGACCGCGGCGAACAGCGGCGACTGGTCGATGTCGTAGTGGGTCAGGCCGGGCAGGATCGCCAGCGCGTGCCCGCCCGCCGGGCGGCCCTCGCCCGTCCAGCCGCCGTCGCGCCGGCCGCCGTCGAGCAGCCCGAACACCTCGACGAAGTGGCTCGGCGGGGCCATGTCGGCGTCGGCGGCCACCACGAGCGTCGGCACCCGCAGGGCACGGACCTGCTCGGTGAGGTCGAAGTCCTTCCGCATCGCCTCACCGATCTTGTCGAGCAGCCGGGGGAAGTCCTCCGGACGGGGCGCGACCCGCTGGTACAGCTCGTACATCGGGGTGTCCTTCATGTACTCGGCCGCCGCGGCGCCGACCTGGCCCTGCTGCGCCAGCAGCTCCGGGTAGACGGCGTCGCGGCGGATGTGCGCGGACGCGGCGACCAGGCGGCCGACCTTCTCCGGGTGCCGGAAACCGGTGTGCAGGGCGACACCGCCGCCGAGGGAGAAGCCGACCACGTCCGGCCGGTCCAGCCCGAGGTGGTCGATCAGCGCGGCCACGTCGTCGGCCATCAGCGCCATGTCGAGCGGCCGGTCCACGTCGGCGGTGCGGCCGTGCCCCTGGAGGTCCACCAGGATCACCCGGTGCCTCGCGGTGAGCGCGGGCAGGATCGGGGCGAACATCTCGCCCGAGCAGAGGCCGCCGTGCAGCAGGATCATCGGCCGGCCCTCGCCGTGCGTCTCGTGGTAGAGGTGGACGCCGTTGACGTCGGCGTACCGCCCCGGGGCGTGGGTCTCGTCGCGCTGCGCTGTGGTCATCGGTGCTCCTCGGACGTGGTGACCTGACGGCTGTCAGACCGGCCGGGCGGCACCGACTCATCGGTGCGGGCTCGAACGTGCTCGCATTGACGCAGCATGTGGGCTAGTTTCGGCGGGGTGAGCGAGGTGGCGAGCGTCCCCGTCGAGGCGCAACTCGAGGCGTACCGGTCGGAGCTGACCGGCTACTGCTACCGGATGCTGGGTTCGGCCTTCGAGGCCGAGGACGCGGTGCAGGACACGTTCGTCCGGGCCTGGCGTAATTTCGACAAGTTCGAGGGGCGGTCCGCGCTGCGGACCTGGCTCTACCGGATCGCGACGAACGTCTGCCTCACCATGTCCACCAGCGCGCAGCGCCGGATCCGGCCGATGGACCTCGGTCCGGCCGGCGTCGGCACCGCCACCCACCCCGGCGAGCCGCGCCCGGAGCAGATCTGGCTCGGCCCGGCGCCCGACGACCGGGTGCTGCCCGAGGTCGCCGATCCGGCCGAGGTGGTCGCCGGCCGGGAGTCGGTCCGGCTGGCGTTCGTCGCGGCGTTGCAGCACCTGCCGCCGAAGCAGCGGGCCGTGCTGATCCTGCGCGAGGTGCTGGCCTGGTCGGCCCAGGAGGTCGCCGACCTGCTCGACACGTCGGTGGCGAGCGTCAACAGCGCGCTGCAACGGGCGCGCGCCACGCTCGCCTCGGCCGACACCGAGGCCGAGGTGCGCCGGCCGCTCGACAGCGAGCAGCAGGCGCTGCTCGCCCGTTACGTGCGGGCCTTCGAGGCGTACGACCTGGCGGCGCTCACCGCGCTGCTGCACGAGGACGCGACGCTGTCGATGCCGCCGCTGCCGCTGTGGCTGCGCGGTCCCGAGCACATCGCGGCGTGGATGGCCGGCACCGGCAGCGGCTGCCGCGGCTCCCGCCTGGTGCCGACCGCCGCCAACGGGATGCCGGCGTTCGGGCACTACCGGCGCGACCCCGACGGCTCAGGCCACGTGCCCTGGGCGCTGATCGTGATCGGCGTCTCCGGCGGCCGGATCACGTCGCTCAACAACTTCCTCGACGTCGAGCGCCTGTTCCCGCTGTTCGGGCTGCCGGACCGGCTCGAGGAGGGCACCGGCCAGCCCGAGCAGGCCCGCGAGCTCGCGTAGGTCGTCGCCCGCGCCGCGTACCTCCAGCCGCCAGCCGAACCGCCGCGCGGTCAGGCGGATCCGTGCCAGCACCTCGACCGTGACCAGGTCGGGCGCGGTCACCGCGGACACGTCGCACACCACCACGCCCCGGTCGCGGCCACGCAGCGCCTCGGCCAGTTCGGCGCAGCGGGCCGCGATGTCCGCGCGGGTCGGCGTCCCGTCGGCCAGGCAGAGCATGTGGGTGATCACACGCATTGGACCGCCGTACGCCCCGGCTCTCATCGGTACGCGTGCGCCGGCGCAACTTGCCTCGAACACCTTGTTGCTGGCAGTTACATCGACGTTAACTGCTATACCAATCATCGGTGCTCGGCTATATGATCCCGGTAGTTCACCCCGAAGCCTCACGAAACCGCAGCTCCCGCACCCCTCGGGTCGAACTCCGCAAGCCAGGTGCCTCCGCATCGTCGTGCCTGGCGACCGCCCGGCGTTGTGGTTCGGCCTGCCGGAAAGGTGGGAACGGATGACAGGGCTCCCGTCCTTGGTCATCGGCATCGCGTCCTCGTCGGCCGAGCGCCGGCAGCTCGCCCAACTGCTCGGCGGCACCGAGTCGTTCCTGATCGTGTCCAGCGCCCATCAGGCCCGCCGCTTCCTCGACCTGGTACGCCGGCCCGCGCTGGCCCCGGCGCCGCACCCGCCCGCGAGTGACGAGGCGCCGGCCGAGCCACCCGGGCGGGAACTGGCCGTCGACTCCGACCGGCGGGTGCTGCGCTGGCGGGAGCGGGAGATCGGGTTGACGCCACTGGAGCACGACCTGCTCGTCTGCCTCACCGGTACGCCCGGCCAGGTGTGGACGTACGCGCGGCTGCACCGCGCCGTCTGGGGCAACGACCACCTCGGGCGGGGGTCGGACATGCACTCCGTGGTACGCCGCCTCCGCCGCAAGCTGGGCCGCCTGGACGCCCCCGCCATGATCCACGCCGTCCGAGGCGTAGGCTTCCGCCTCACCCCGTAACCCTTGACCCCGCCCGGTTTCGCCGTCGATCTTGCAGTTACGGCCCCTCGGGTGGGGCTTTTGTCTGCCTTGCCGGGGCCGCGAGTGCAAGATCGCCGGGGAAAGGGGGCGGCCCGCCCGGCGGGTGTGCCGGGCGGGCCGTCCTCGTCAGCCGCTGGGGTCAGCAGCGGGTGGGGGAGAGGGTGAAGTCCTCAACCGTGGGCGTGCTGCTGTTGATCCTCGTCTGGCGCGTCTGGGGCTTCCAGCCGTCCTTCGCGACGATCAGCGTCAGCGGGTTGTTGCGCCGGTCCATCCAGTAGGCGTACCGGCCCTGGGCGTCGGTGGTGAAGGTGTACGAGTTCGCCCAGGAGTCGACCTGCACGGTCACGCCCGCCAGCGGCGCGGTGGCGCCCTGGCAGCTCTTGCCGGAGACCGTGCCGGACAGCTTGCCCCAGGTGGTCGGCGGCTGCGCGATCATCGTCACCGCCACCGGCTCCACCGTGTACGGGGTGTTCTCCTTGATCACCACGGAGGCCGAGTACGTGCCGGGCTGGTCGACGTTCGCGGCCATGCCGACCGTGACGGTGACCTTCTCACCCGGTGCCAGCGTGACCTTCGACTTGTCGACGGTCAGCCAGCTCACGTCGGCCGCGCCCTCGGCGCACTCGCCGAAGCCGGGCAGGACCTCGCTGTCCTTGGTGGCCGTGAAGCCGCCCGACGAACCGCCGATCTTGTAGAACCCGCAGGCCGCGCCACCCCGGTAGCGGGGGGCGTTGGCGTTGGGCAGGTTGGCCCACGAGTTGGTCGCCGGGTCGAACGCGAAGCCGGCGTTGGTGATGGCGCCGCCCTGCGACCCGCCGACGACCAGCAGCTTGCCGTTCGCCACCGCGTACGAGGAGGCCCAGCTGTCGGCCGGCGCGTCCGGGATGGCGGTCCAGGCGCCCGCGGCCGGGTCGAAGGCGTAGCCGACCTTCTGCGACGTGGTGCCGTCGTTGCCACCGGTGCAGTAGACGGTGCCGTCGATCCCGCCGCAGGACAGGAACGCCACCGACTTCGGGTACGCCGGCAGCGTCTCCCAGGCGTCGGCGCCCGGGTCGTACCGGACCACCGAGTTGGCCATCGGCGTGCAGCTCGCTGTGGTGCAGCCGCCGATCGCGTACAGCTTGCCGCCCGCGACCGCCTGGCCGGCCGCCGCGCGCGGCGCCGGGTTGTCGGCCTTGCGGGTCCAGGTGTTCGCCGCCGGGTCGTACGAGAAGGTGGCGGCGTCCGGTCCGGCGGCGCCCCAGCCACCGGTGGCGATGATCTTGCCGTCGAGCACGCCGACCGTCATGGCGTTACGTGCCCCGGGCAGGTCGGCGATGCCGGTCCACGCCTGGGTGATCGGGTCGTACCGGTAGTTCTTGGCGCTCGACGCGGTGCCGTCGCCACCGGCGATGGAGTAGACGGTGCCGTCGACGTTGACGACCCGGTTGTCCATCACGTTCGCCGGGTAGCCCGGGATGGTGGTCCAGGGGTCCGCCTGCGGTGCGGCGGCGGCGATCGCGTTCGACGACTTGCCCGACGAGCGGGCCGCGAACGACGTGGCGGCGGTCAGCCGCTGGACCGGTGCGCCGGTGGAGCCGAGCAGCGCCTGCTCGGACAGCCGGGTGCCGTCGGCCCGTTGCAGCACGAACCCGCCGTCGCGCTCACTGAACTCGGCGGTGACCGGGGCCCCGCCGGTGTTCGTGACGGTGAACGTCTTGCTGACCTTCCCGCTGGGCATCCGGACCGTGCCGGTGATCGAGGTCGGCTTCACCGACAGCCGGCCGGCGGCGAGCTGGAAGTTGGCCGCTGTGGCCCAGTCCTCCTCGACCGCCACCTGCTTGGTCTGGCTCACGTAGTTGCCGGCACCGGCGGTGAACGGGTGCGTCCCGGTCAGCGACGAGAACATCCAGTAGAAGCCGTCGGGCAGCTCGGTGTCATCAGGCGTGGCGACTGTGGTGGCCTTCTCCGCCGGGCGGTCCTTGCTGGTCACCGTGGCGCCGTTGACGTAGCTGTTGTCGTTCTTGTCGCGGACGTGGCCGAGCACCAGGCCGCCCTTGACCGGCTTGCAGACGAGCTTGCTGCCGATGAGGACGTTGTCGACCTGCCACCACCATTCCCAGCTCGCCTCGTAGTAGTGGAAGCGCACCTGCACCTGCGACTGGCCGGCCGCCTGCGGGATCGGCACCTCGGTCACCCGCGGGCCGCGGACGTCGGCCGCCTGCCGGAGCACGTTGCTCCACGTGGTGCCGCCGTCGAGGCTCAGGTCCACGTCCGCGCGGTCGCTGTTGAGCCAGTTGTAGTCCTGGTTGAACCGGATCACCGGCGCGGTCACGCCGGTCAGGTCGACCACCGGGCTGACCAGCGACGTGTCCTGCCGCCCGCCGCTGCCGTAGTTGTCGCTGTCGATGATGGCGAAGTTGCCGCTGCCGCCGGTCAGGTTGCCGCGCTCACCGGCGTCGGTGAACTCCCAGACCTGGCCGGTGCCGGCGTTGTCCACCACGGTCCAGCCGTCCGGGACACCGGTGCCGTCGAACGTCTCGTACTCGCCGTCGGAGCTGACGGTGTAGCCGGGGGCGGTGGTGCACGCCTCCGGGTTCGCCTGCACCGCGATGTTGGCGGTCACGTTGCCCGTGCCGACGGTGACCTCCTTGGTGGTGGTCAGGTAGCCGGCGTACTGCGGCTCGACCTTGAGCCGGTACGTCGCCCCGGACGGCAGCGACAGGCTGAAGCGGCCGGTCGTCGGCGTCGTGTAGTCGGAGATCGGCGTGCCCTCGACGCTCACCTTCGCGTACAGCGGCCAGCCGTGTCCGGACCCGTCGGTGACCTGCCCGCTGACCGTGACGCTCGCGACCGCGGTGAGCGCCACGTCGAGCGTGGTCGTCGTGTTCGCGGTGATCGTCGCCGGCAGGGTGCGGGTCGCGTACCCGAACGCCGAGACGACCACCTGGTAGTCGCCGGCCGGCAGGAGCGAGGAGTACGTCCCGTCCGCGCCGGTGGTCAGCGTGCGATCGGCCGCCCCGGACAGGGTGACAGTCGCGCCGGCGATCCCGGCCCCGGTGGCGGCGTCGGTGACCTTGCCGGCCAGCGTGCCGTTGTCGCCGATGGGGGCGGCGGCGAGCAGCGCGAGCGCGTCCAGGCGGCCCTCACCGTAGACGTTGTTGTCGTCGGTGGTGCCGCCGCACTGCGAGTCGCCCTTGTCGATCGCCGTGTCGTTGAGCAGCGCGCGGGTCGCCGTGATGTCGCCGACCAGCGTGGGCGCCGCCGACCAGAGCAGCGCGATCGCGCCGGCCAGGTGCGGCGCCGCCATCGAGGTGCCGCTGATGCTGGCGTACGAGTTGGTCGGCACGCTGGAGCGCACGTTCACACCAGGCGCCGAGATGTTCGGCTTGATCTCGCCGTTCTGCCCGGTACCCCGGGACGAGAAGCTGGCGATGTTGTTGTTGACGTCGTACGCGCCGGCCGAGTAGTTGCTCGCCAGGCTGCCCGGTGAGCCGCTGGTCTGGCAGGACGGGCCGTTGTTGCCGTTGGACCAGACGCCGAAGATGCCGGAGGCGGTCCACGCGTTCGTGACGTCCTCCATGAACGGCTCGTTCGACGGCGCCGTGGTGCCCCACGAGTTGTTGATGATGTTCGGCCGCTTGCTGGCGTCCGGGTTCTGCCCGTTGAGGTCGGTGGGCTCCAGCATCCACTGGCCGGAGGAGATCAGCGCGGCGTCGGACGGGCAGCACCCGTTCGCGGCGATCCACTTGACCTCGGGGGCGACACCGATCTGGTTGGCCCCGTCGGCGCCGGCCATGGTGCCCATGGTGTGCGTGCCGTGGCCGTCGGAGTCGCACGGCGCGGTGGCGCACTCGCCTGCGGCGTCGAACCAGTTGTAGTCGTGGTCGAAGGTGCCGTCACCGTTGTTGCCCCGGTAGGCGTTCACCAGCGCCGGGTGGTTGAACTGGACGCCGCTGTCGATGCTCGCCACCGTGATCCCGGCGCCCTTGACGCCGTACTGGGACCAGACGTCGTCGGCGTTGATGTTGGCGATGCCCCACTCCAGGGCGTTCGCCGACTTCTCGTCGGTGCCGGGGGTGGTCTCCGGCAGCTTGTACTCCACCGGCGCGTACAGGCCGTCCACCTCGGAGTGGGCGGCGAAGTTCTGCGCCATGGTCAGCGAGCCGTCGGTGACCTTGATGGCGTTCGTCGCCCAGAAGGTCTGGTACTTCGTGCCCGAGCGGTCCAGCTCGGCGCGGATCTTCGACTGGCTGTCGGCGGCTGTCTTCTTCAGCGCCGCCGCGACGGCGGCGCCGCGCTCGTTCCAGTCCTTGATCGAGGCGGCCTTGCTCAGGTCCGCCTTGGCGCCGAAGTGGATCCAGAAGTCGCCCTCGCTCTTGCCCTGGAGCTGGCGGGTGAGCTCGGGACGGATCTTGTCGCCGGCCGCCGCGCCCGCGCCCGTCTCGGCCTGTGCCGCAGTGCCGGTCGCGGCCAGCGCGGTGGCGGCGAGCACCAGGGCGGCGCCCGCGCTCACCAGCCGCCGGGCCGGGCCCCATCTGTGTGGACGTCTCAGCATCGGTGCTGCCTCCTCCTCCGATGACCCGCTGATGATCGAGCCATGGCAGAAGGGCCAGGAGACGTGCTCTCCCGACTGCTACACCGGTGTGAAAAGAACCCCCCAGGCCCCCTAGGCGCCGTGCGGGTCTGCGCCGGACGCCTGAGTGGACACTATGATCGACAGTAAGGAACGATCAATGACCGTACGTGAGCAACATGTCACCAACAGGCTCCCGGATCGGGCGGCCTGTTGACAGTTTTTGTCACGGTGGGGCGCGGTGACGACTGACGGCACGAACGCGGCGAACTCCGGCACCGACCCGTCGGAGCGCCCCTTCTCGCTCGTCATCGGGGTGACGTCGTCCCCGGCCGAACGGCTGCGGCTGACCGAGCTGCTGGACGGCGTCGCGCCCCTTCTGATGGTCGCCGATCTGGACGAGCTGCGCGAGTTGATCACGGATGCGCCGGCCTCGGCGCACGCACCTGCCCCGGCCGTCGCGCCGGCTGCGCCCGTACCCCGGGACAAGCCCGCGCCGGACGGCGCGCTGGTGATCGACGCGGCCCGGTCGACCGCCCGGTGGGGCAACCGGGAGACCGCCCTGACCCGGCTGGAACGCGACCTGCTGACCTGCCTGACCGTCGAGCCGGTACGGGTGTGGAGCTACGCCGAGCTGCACCACGCGGTCTGGCACGACGCGCCGACGCACGGCCGGGCCGACGTGCAGTCCCTGGTCAAGCGGTTGCGCCGTAAGCTCGACGAACTGGGCACCGGCGTCACCATCGCGGCGGTACGCGGCGTCGGCCTGCGGCTGACCGACCACCGCCACCCCCGGGTACGGGGCGACTGACCCACCCCTGGGTCCGCTGTGCAAGGCCGCACGTTGCGGACCGGACGGCGCGCACGGCCGGACGGTGACAGCCGGTGACCCGATCGGTGGAGGCGCCCTGCCGGTGTGGCCGGAATTGATGGCGACCGGTCGATTACCGGTGCGGCACGTATCGCGAGAAGTCTTTGCCTCCTACGGTGGCGTCCGGCACGCGGACGGAGGGGACTCGGGAATCACCCGAGGGGGCCGTCCCGGCGGACAGGGAGAGTTGTCTCGATGCGAGTTTGGCTTCGCGCGGTGACGGTCGTCGTCGCCGGCGCGGTCGTGGTGGCGGGAGTGCCGGCGCTCGCCGCCACCGTCACCGTGCGGGACGCCGGCGTGGCCGGCCACACCGGCGCACAGGCGACGGGAAGCAGCGCCGCACTCGGCGCCGCGCGCACCACGGCGACCCGTGCGCTGGTCACCCCCGGGGACACCCGGCTGATGCCGACCACCCCCCGCACCGACACGCCGCGGATCACCAACGGCGAGATCGTCGACATCGAAGTGATCGGCAACCGCGTCTTCATCGCCGGCACGTTCACCTCGATCGCGAACGTCGGCGGGTCCGCGATCACGCAGCGGTCCCTGGCGTCGTACAACCTGGACACCGGCAAGGTGGACACCGGGTTCAAGCCGGTCATCGACGGCGCGGTCGCCGCGGTGGAGGCGTCGCCGGACGGCAAGTCGCTCTACATCGCCGGCGCGTTCAACACCGTCAACGGCGTCACCAAGCGCAAGATCGCCCGGCTGAACCCGACCACCGGCGCACCGGTCGCCGCGTTCACCGCCACCGCGAACGCGCGGGCCACCGCGCTGGCCGTCAGCGCCAACGCCGTCTACGTCGGCGGCCAGTTCGCCACCGTCAACGGCGTCAGCCGCAGCGGCCTGGCCGCGCTCAACCCCACCACCGGCGCCGTCGACACCGGCTTCAACCTGCCGGTCACCGGCGGCATCGGCGTCGGCGGCATGCTCACCGTGCAGCAGCTCAAGCTCACCCACGACCGCAGCAAGCTGCTGGTCGTGCACACCGGCCGCCAGATCGCCGGCCAGGACCGCTACGGCGTGGCGCTCATCGGTACGGCCACCAAGGCGCTGCTGCCGTGGCGCACCCGGCTGTGGGAGGACAACCTCTCCTTCGTCGGCGGCATCCAGCGCGTCTTCGCCGGTGACATCGCGCCGGACGACTCGTACTTCGTGGTCACCAGCGGCTCCGGCGGCGACCGGCCGCCGATCAACGACACCGCCATCGCGTACCCGCTGACCGGAAACGACAACGTCGAGCCGCTCTGGATCTCCCGGCACTTCGACAGCATCTACTCGGTCGCGATCACCGACACCGCCGTCTACGTCGGCGGCCACTTCAGCTGGCAGGAGTCGCCCACGTCGAACGTGCCGTGGCCCGGCCTGGACAACGTCGGATACGGCACCGGCCAGGGGCTCAGCGGCTACGGCCTCGGCGACCAGGTGGTCCGCCGCGACCACCTCGGCGCGCTGGACCCGCTCACCGGCACCGCGCTGGAGTGGAACCCCGGCTCCAACTCGTACGAGGGCGAGAAGGCGATGCTCGCCACCTCGCGCGGCCTGCTCGTCGGCGGTGACGGCAACGTCAAGGGCGGCAAGACCACCGGCCGGGTCGCCTTCTTCGACCTCTCCAAGCAGCCCGCGCCCGCGGCGCTGGACACCACCGTCACGACGCCGATCGAGGGCGCGGTGAAGCCGGCCGGCGAGTCGTTCACGATCAGCGGCCAGGCGCTCGCCCCGGCCGGCGTGGCGCGGGTCCAGCTGGAGATCCAGGACCGCAACAGCGGCAAGTACCTCCAGGCCGACCTGACCACCTGGGGCGCGTTCAAGGCGATCAACACGACTGTCGCCGCGCCGAACGCCACCTCCACCACGTGGAGCCTGCCGGTGACGCTGCCGGCCGGCGTCTACCAGTTGCAGGCGAAGACGTTCGACCGCAAGGGGGCCGGCGACACCACCAAGGCGGTCAAGAAGATCGAGACGTTCCGCTTCGACGACCTGCCGCCGTCGACCCGGATCAGCTCGCCGTCGGCCGGCCTGCTCGCCACGCAGACCTTCGTGGCCTCCGGCACCGCCACCGACGACAAGGGCGTCAACTCGCTCATCTACTCGTTCCGCACGCCCGACAACCGGTACCTCCAGGACGACGGCACCGTCGCCGCCGTCTACAACACCTTCCGCGGCGAGCCGGACGTGATCGGCGCGACGTCCACCACCTGGCAGTACGAGGTCACGCTGCCGGTCGAGGGACAGTGGAAGATGACCGCCACCGCCGTCGACACGACCGGGCAGAGCGACCTGCGCGGCGACACCCGCGACTGGACCGTCTCGGCCAACGGCGTACCGCCGACAGTGGCGATCACCTCGCCGGTGGCGATGACCCCGCCGGGCAACCCGGCGCCGTTCACCGTCGCGCCCGGTGGCGCTGTCACGTTCGCCGGTACGGCGAGCGACGACGACGCCCTGAAGTCGGTCGAGATCTACCTGCGCAACAACACCACCCGCGAGGCGCTCGCCAGCGACGGCACGTGGGGCGCCGACTCGGTCGCCGGCTACCACCGGATCTCCCCGACCAACCTCGACGCCGCGACGTTCGACTGGTCGTTCACCACGGTGCCGCTCACCCCGGGCGTCTACGACTTCCGGGTACGGGCGACCGACAAGCTCGGCCTGACCACGTCCAGCACCAACATGGGCCGGCTCGCAGTCACCGCCCAGGTGCCCGGCGACGCCTTCCCGAACGGGCTGCTCAGCTTCACCGGCACCAACCAGGACGTCGACCAGCTGCACCTGGACCTGACCGGCACGGCGACCGACGACAAGGGCGTGCGGGCGGTCCGGATCGCGCTGCGCGACCTGGACACCGGCCGGTACGTGCAGCCCAACGGCACCATGGCCGCCGCGTTCGCCACAGTCGACGCGACGCTCGCCGCGTCCGGCGCGACCAGCACCGTGTTCACGCTCTCGATCGACCTGCCCACGCGCGGCACGTACAGCGTGGAGGCGTGGGCCGTGGACACCGCCGGTCAGCAGGACAACTCGACCAGCGGCGCCACCGCCCGCTACCTGGTCTACCCCGGTGACACCGACCCGACGCTGGAGCCGAGCATCACGCCGGTCGAGGGTCAGGCGTACACCGGTGGCCGGATCGTCATCACCGGCCGGGCCGTCGACGACGGCGGGATGCAGAAGGTCGAGGTGCAGATCGGCAACAGCGCCGGTCAGGGCATGAACTCGGCCGGCACGTTCGGCCGGGCGGGCGCGCCGACCAGCTGGCCGTGGATCGGCACGTTCCTCACCAGCCCGGGCTCGCCGGGGTCGAACTTCGCGTACACGTCGCCGGTGATCCCGGCCGGCACGTACACGGTGACGATCCGCGGCATGGACAACCGGGGGCAGTACCAGCAGCCGCCCCGTACCGTCACGGTGACCGTCACCGACTGACCGGACGGCCTCGCGGGCCGGTCCGCGCCGGGTCTCCCGGCGCCGGGCCGGCCCGTGCCCGTCTCAGGGCCGGATCAGGCACATCCCGGCGGTGGCCGGCCGGTCCATCGTGGCCAGCGCGTCAGGCGCGGCGTCGAGGTCGATGGTGCGGGTGACCAGCTCGGCCGGGCGCAGCACCCCGGCGGTGACCAGCCGCAGCATCTCCGGGTACGCGTGCGCCGGCATGCCGTGGCTGCCGCGCAGCTCCAGCTCGTACGCGATCACCAGGTCCATCGGCAGCGCGGGCCGGCCCTGCGCGGCGGGCAGCAGCCCGACCTGCACGTGCCGGCCGCGCCGGCGCAGGCCCTCGATCGACGCCACGCAGGTGGCGTGACTGCCGAGCGCGTCCAGCGACAGGTGGGCGCCCCCGCCGGTGGCCTCCCGGATCGCGGCGGCCACCTCGGCGGAACCGCCGAGCGCGCTCGCGTCCACGCAGACCGCTGCGCCGCTGCGCCGGGCCAGCTCCAGCGCGCCGGACGACACGTCCACCGCCACCACCCGCGCCCCGCTCGCCGCCGCCACCATGACCGCGGACAGGCCGACGCCGCCGCAGCCGTGCACGGCCACCCACTCGCCCGCCGCGACCCGGCCCTGCGCGACGACGGCCCGGAACGCGGTGGCGAACCGGCAGCCGAGCGCGGCGGCGGCCGCCTCGTCCAGCTCGTCCGGCAGCCGGACCAGGTTGACGTCGGCGTGCCGTACCGCGACCAGGTCGGCGAACGAGCCCCACCCGGTGAAGCCCGGCTGGGTCTGCCGCTCGCAGACCTGCTGGTCGCCGGCCAGGCAGGACGGGCACCGCCCGCACGCGCAGACGAACGGCGCTGTCACCCGGTCGCCGGGCCGCCAGCCGCGTACGTCCGCGCCTGCGGCCACGACGACACCGGCGAACTCGTGCCCCGGCACGTGCGGCAGGCGGATGTCCGGGTCGTGGCCCTGCCAGCCGTGCCAGTCGCTGCGGCACAGGCCGGTCGCGCCGACCCGGACGACCACCCCGTCCGGCGCCGGCGCCGGGTCGTCCACCTCCCGGACCTCCGGCCGTACCCCGAACTGCTCGAACACCACCGCACGCATGCCCCGATCCTCACACCCACCCGTCCCACCTCCCGCCCCGCCCCCGCCCTCCCGCCCTCCCGCCCCCACCCGCTCCCCGCGATCTTGCGGCCTTGCGGCCTTGCGGATGTCGGAAATGCCCCGTCTGACCGGGCAGAAAGCGCATGATCACCGCCGACAACCGGTCCCCGCCCCACCCGCTCCTCTCCGACGCGTCAGGCCTCCCCACACCCAAGATCTACGTGGCTCGGCCTCCTGGCGCCGGTGATCAAGGAGTTTGTGTCCTCGCCGGGGCGGTTTCGGGCCGCAAACTCCTTGATCATCCGGGGGAGAGACGGGAGAAGGGGAGAGGGGCCGGGCTACAGGCGGCGGCCCTGGGCGGTGTGGGCGGTGATGCCGTCCAGGGGGGTTCCCGGGGTGAGGGTCGTCGGGTCGAACCAGAAGATCACCACCTCCGGGTCCTCGCTCCAGCGGACCAGCCTCGCCTCGACCTGCCGGCCGTCGACGGTCCCGACGATGCGGGCCGCCGGGCCGACGAAGTAGCCGAACGTGGGGATCGACGCGTCGGCGGGCACCCGCTGCTGGTCGTACCCGATCTCGTGGAACCCCGGCCGGCGGTCGCTGCCGGACACGTCGTTCACCAGGAAGTCCGACGTCAGGCGGCCGTCCGGCGCGCGGCGGCCGGCGACCAGGCCGATCGTCACGCGCGGCAGTTGCGGCACGTCGACCGGGACCATGAAGAACACGCGCTCGTCGGCGCCGTACCGGATGCCGCTGTCCACGACCGTCCCGAGCGGTCGCGGTGGCGCCTCGGTCGGGGCCGGCGCGGCGGTCGGCGTGGGCGGGGGAGTGTCGGCGGACGCGGTGGCGACCGGCTCCCCGGCCGGGAGGTCCGGCGGGCCGGGCCGCGTCGCCACGGCGCCGACCCCGACGGCCACCGCGACCGTCGCCACCGCCGCCGCGACCCCCGCGCCGATCCGCCGGCGGCGGCGCAGCCGGCGTCCCCGGCGCATGATGTCCGCGATGTCCAGGCCGTCGGCCCGCTCGGTCGCCCGCATCACCCGGCGCAGCTCGTCCATCTCGGTCACCGGCACGTCTCCTGCGGTCGCGGCGCGGACAGACCGGCGGTACGCAGCTTCTCCAGCGCCCGCGACGAGGTGCTCTTGACGGTGCCGACGGACACGTCGAGTTCGCGGGCCACCTGGGCCTCCGGCAGGTCGAAGTAGTGGCGCAGGACGACGACGGCGCGTTCACGGGCGGTGAGCGTGCCGAGCGCGGTGACCAGCCACCGCCGGGTCGCCACCTCCTCGGCCATGTCGCCGCCGCGCCGTTCCGGCAGGTCGTCGCTCGGGTACTCGCGGATCGGCCGCCGCCAGGTGTCGACGAGGTGGTTCACCAGCACCGACCGGGCGTAGCCGTACGGGTCGCCGTTGCGGATCCGGGACCAGGACGCGTACGTGCGCACCAGCGCGGTCTGGGCGGCGTCCTCGGCGTGGTGGTGGTGGTTGCCGGTCATGAGGAACGCGGCATGCGTCAGCCGCGCCGAGGACGCCCGCGCGAACTCGACGAACTCCGCGTCACCCCGGGCCATGCCGGTCCTCTGCACCTCTCACCCCGGTAGGGACGTGCGGGACGCGGAAAAGGTTGAGTCCCCGCCGGACCAACTTCCGCGACAGGTCACCCGTCCTCATCCCCGTGCCCACGACCGGGCGCCGAGGGGAGACGAGATGACCAGGACCGTGGACCGGACACGCGGCGGCGCCGCCGTGATCGCGCTGGCGGTCTCGCTGGCCGGCTGCACACCGGCCGTGGCCGATCAGCCCGCAGTCGCGCCGTCCGGACCGGCCGGGCCGTCCGCCGCCGTGCCGTCCGCGTCGGCGGCGGCGCCCGTCCGGTCCCGTCCGGCGGGGATCGGCTATCCCGCCGACGGCGGCGACGAGTGGTGGTTCGCCGCCGCCGAGCCGGCCACCCACGCGGGTACGGGCCGGCTGCTGCGCTACCGGGTGGCGGTGGAGCGCGACATCACCGGTCTGCCACCGGCCGATTTCGCGGCGCAGGTCACCGGCATCCTCACCGGCCCGGGTGGCTGGACGACCGACGGACGGATCGCCCTGCGCCGCGTCGGTGCCCGCGGGCCCGCCGACTTCACCGTCTACCTCGCCACTCCCGGTACGCGCGACGACCTGTGCGGGGACGGGCCGGACCGGTACACGTCCTGCCGTAACGGGGACCGGGTGGTGGTCAACGTGGCCCGCTGGGTGCGCGGCGCGCCCGCCTACGGCAGCGACCTCGCGGCGTACCGCCGGTACGTGGTCAACCACGAGGTCGGCCACCGTCTGGGTCACGGGCACGAGCGCTGCCCGGGGCGGGGACGTCCGGCGCCGGTGATGCAGCAGCAGACGCTCGGCCTGCACGGCTGCACCCCGAACCCGCTGCCGTTCCTGCGCGGGGAGCGGTACGCGGGACGGTCCGGCGCGTACGACGACCGCCTGCCCCCGCCCGAGGGCGGCCGGGCAGGCTGAGCGGGCTGGCGGCGATCCCACCCGGCGCTCAGAACAGCGTGGCCGGGCCGACCGGCTCCGGCTCGGGCAGCGGCGCGAGCCCGGGCACCCGCTCGCGGACCTGGTCGTGGAAGCGGCGGGCCAGCTCGGGCGCGTCGGCGTTGTCCGGCGTGTGCACGAACACGGTCGGCGAGCGGCCCTCCCGCAGCCAGCCGGTGACCACGTCCAGCCACGGCTGCCAGCCCTCGACCGTGCGGGCCGGGTCGTCGCGGCCCAGGTAGCGCACGATCGGCCGGTCGGTCAGCGCCCGGGTACGCAGCGGCAGGCGCGGCTTGCGCGTCCACGCCTCCCGCTCGGCGTCGCTCGTCGGCGGCGTCCGGAAGAACGCTGTGGTGTCGAACGGGATCCACTCCGCGCCGGCCCGGTGCAGCGTCGCCTCCAGCGCACGTACCGCACCGGGCTCGGTGAAGAAGGCGGGGTGGCGGACCTCGACGGCGTACCTGTGGGTGGTGGGCAGCGTGCGCAGGAACCGGTCGAGGTCGGGCACGTCACCGGGGCCGAACGAGCCGGGCAGCTGGATCCAGAGCGCGTCGGCCCGGGGGCCGAGCGGCTCCATCGCGTGCAGGAACGCCCGCAGTTCGGCCTCGCCGCCGGTGAGCCGGCGCTCGTGGGTGACCACCTTCGGCAGCTTCGGCAGGAAGCGGAAGCCCGGCGCGGTCTGGTCGGCCCAGGACGCCACCGTCTCCCGGGCCGGGGTGGCGTAGAACGTGGTGTTGCCCTCCACGGCGTCGCACCACCCGGCGTACGCGCGCAGCCGCTCGTGTGCGGGCAGCGGGTGCGGCAGGAAGCGGCCGGACCAGGACTTGTGCGTCCACATGGCACAGCCCACGTGCAGGCGCATCCCGGTCACCGGTAGGGCCAGCTCGTCGAGGCGCCGCGCAGCGCCGCGGCCGCGAACGGACCCGTCTGGGTCAGCAGAGCCAGGCCGAGGAAACCGGCCAGCAGGAACCCGCCCCAGCCGACGAGGATCCACATCGCGACCACGGCGCGGAAGCGCTGCACGAGCGGGTTCACCGGACGCGGTCCATGTCGCAGGCGCCGTCGGTGACCTGCCTGGAGTCGGCGGAGTACGCGCTGTACTGGCCGCTCCTTCTCCGCCGCATCAGTCCTCCTCGCGCCGTACGCCGGCGGGCCGGGCTGCCCGTCCGCCGCGCCCACGGTAGCCGGGGCCCTTACGCGCGGCGGACCGGGCCGTGTCAGGGGCGTTCCACCCGTACCGGATCACCGCGCACGAGCTCGTCGTGGACCCGCCAGCGGGCGTCGACGCCCGCGCGCCGGGCCGCCTCGTCGTCGGCGGCGATCCGCTGCCGCAGCAGCTCGACCGCGATCCGGCGGTTGAGGTGCAGGTGCCGTTCGGTGTCCACCACCACGGTCCGGCCGGACGGGCGGTGCGTGGCCCGGACGGCGGTGCTCGCCTTGTTGCGGTGCTGGCCGCCCGGCCCGCCGGTGCGGCACGGCACGAACTCGACGTCGGCCTCGTGGAACGGCGTGACCACCACGTCGGTCCGGCACGTCCGCGCGGTGACGTACCAGTTCTTCCGGCCGTGGCCCGTCCGGTACGGGCTGGGCGCCTGCCAGCAGAGCGTGCCGGTCCACCCGGCCGCGAACGCCTCCGCCCCGGCGCCGGTGATCCGGACCAGCACCGACCGGTAGGTGCCGGCCCGGTCGCCGGGCACCGTCTCGACCCGTTCGGTACGCAGGCCCCGCCGGACCGCCTCGCCCTCCAGGCGGGACAGCAGCCGGGCCAGCGCCCACGCGCACTCGGCCGGTCCGCGTCCGGCGGACAGCAGCAGCTCGGTCACCGGCGGCCCTTCCGGCGCTCGTCGCGGCGGCCCACGTCCGGCGTCTTGTAGGTGACCAGCGGAACCGTGGTGGTGACCGGTGTGGCGAGGTCGTGCGCCACCAGGTCGCCGATGACCTGCTCGATGCGCTTGTACGCGGTGGGCGCCTCCTCGAACAGCAGTTGCCGGTCGCCGCACACCACGATCGAGCCGACCGGCGTACGGCGCAGCTCCTCGACGGTGTGCTTGGCCCGGCCCCGGCGCAGCGCGTCGGCGCGGGACATCTTGCGCCCGGCGCCGTGCGCCACCGAGTAGCCGGCGTCCGGCCCGGCGTGCGCCGCCACGAGATAGGAAGGCGTGCCGCGGGTGCCGGCGATCAGCACGTCCCGGCCGTCGCCCGGCGCCGCGCCCTTGCGGTGCAGGTAGCGTCCGTCGCGGATCTCGACCAGGTTGTGGCACTGGTCGACGACCGGCTCGGTGGGTTCGGCGCCGAGCGCGTACGCGACCCGCGCGGCCAGCAGCCGCCGGTTGAGCGACCCCCACCGCACTGCCGCGTCGTGCCGGGCCAGGTAGGCGTCCGGGTCGGGCGCGGGACCGGCGCCGTGCGTCTCGGTGTGCTCGCGCAGGATCCGTTCGCCCAGCCCGCGCGACCCGGAGTGCACCACGAGCACCAGGTCACCGGCGTCCAGTCCGAGCCGCGCGGCGTGCTCCGCCGCGAGGATCGGCCCGACGCGGGCCAGTTCGACGAAGTGGTTGCCTCGTCCGACGGTGCCGAGGCCGTCGAGGTGACCGGCCGGCACGTCGCCGTCCAGCACCGACCAGGCCGGGTCGTCGGCGTCCCGGTCGGGGTCGAGCGCCCGGTCCAGGTCGGGGAACCGGGCCGCGAGCCGCTCGGGTACGACCCGGCGCAGCGCGATCGGGAAGACCGCGATGCCGCACCCGATGTCGGAGCCGACGAGGAACGGGTAGAGCACGGTCGAGGACATCGCGGCGCCGATCGGCGCGCCCTTGCCGGGGTGCAGGTCGGGCATGGCGGCGACGTGCGCCATGCCGTCCAGGGCGGCGACCTGACGGCACTGGTCGAGCGCGGCGGACTCGATCCAGCTGCCGGGGGAGGAGAAGACGGAGACGGTGGCGGGCACGACGGCCCGCCCGGAGGGGTACGCGGACACAGACGCTCGTTTCTGGAGGAGAACGCGGAGGACGGCGGACGGCAGGCGGCGCGGAGGGCCTGCGGGCGGGGATGCGATCCGTCAGAACGTCATGCCGCTCAGCCTCGCGGAGGCGGCCCCGGGGCGGCAACCGACTTTCGACCCGCCGGAGCGCCCGCGTCGACATCGGGTGACCCGGTCCATAGACTCCGGTCGTTCTGGTACCACGAGTCCAGGGAGGACCACCGTGTCGAGCGAAACCCGAACGCACGCCGCATTACCCCTGCTGGCCCGCCTCGCCGGGGTGAGCGTGGCCGCCGCGACGATCGTCGCCGCCGCAGGTGTCGCCGCGACCGCGGCACCCGCCGCCGACCCGGCGCCCACGAAGGGGCCGTGCGCGTACACGCCCACGCCGGACGAGCCGGCCGCCCGTCCGGTGCCGCTGCCGCCGGACCCGCGCCGTACGCCGGACCGGGGCACCGTGCGGGTCACGCTGCGCACCAACCAGGGGCCGATCGGGCTGACGCTGGACCGCGAGCAGGCGCCGTGCACCGTGCAGAGCTTCCTGCACCTGGTCCGGAAGCGCTTCTACGACCGGACGCCCTGCCACCGGCTCACCGCGTACCCGACGCTCACGGTCCTCCAGTGCGGCGACCCGTCCGGGACGGGCGAGGGCGGCCCGGGCTACCGCTACCGCGACGAGCTGCCCACCGACCTGCCGCCCGCGCCGACCGACCCGACGGGCGTACGCCGCCTGTACGCGCGCGGCACGCTCGCCATGGCCAACGCCGGCCCGGACACCAACGGCAGCCAGTTCTTCCTGGTGCAGGCCGACTCGGCGCTGCGTCCCAACTACACCGTGTTCGGCCAGGTCGACGCGGCCGGGCTGGCCACGCTGGACCGGATCTCGGCCGGCGGCATCGCGCCCACCCCCGAGGACCCGGCTCCGGTCGACGGCGCCCCGGCGGTGCCGGTGGAGATCTGCCGCGCCAAGCAGGGCCGCTGACGCGACGGCCCGGCGGGACGGCCGTCCAGGCCGCCCGCCGGGCCCGTGCCGCCGTCGGTAGCCTGCGGCGATGACGCATGAGCGGGAGATCACCGAGCCGGTCGACCTGTGCCGGCCGGACGGGCGGCTGAACCCGGACGCGGTCGGCTGGAGCCGCCGGCCGCTGCACCGGGCGAACCTGCGCGGCTGGGGCCGGGCCAAACGGTGGGAGCACTGGGGCGTGGTCACGCCGACGCACATCCTCGGCCTGGTCGCGTCGTCGCTCGACTACGCCGGGGTGCAGAGCCTCTACCTGCTCGACCGGCGTACCGGGCGGGAGACGACGGCGGAGGCTGTGGTGCCGTTCGCCCGGGGCACGGTGCTGCCGCCGGTGAGCGGCACCGGACCGGTCCGCGCCCGGGGCGGGAAGCTGACCATCGCTGTGGAGCAGGGCCCGGACGGCAGTACGGTGCGGGCGAGCGCGCCAGGTGTCGAGGTGGACCTGACCGTGCCGCTGCCGCCCGGCCACGAGTCTCTCGGCGTGGTGGTGCCGTGGAGCACCCGCCGGTTCCAGTACACGGTCAAGGACATCGGCCGGCCGGTGCACGGCACGATCACAGTGGACGGCACGGCGTACCCGGTGGGGGAGGGGTCGTACGCGGCGCTCGACCACGGCCGCGGCAAGTGGCGGTACGCGGTGCGGTGGAACTGGGCGGCCGGCAGCGGACCGGGCCGGGCGATCCAGCTCGGCGGCAAGTGGACCGACGGCACCGGCTCGACCGAGAACGCGGTCTTCGTCGACGGGCGGCTGCACAAGATCGGCGCCGACCTGACCTGGGCGTACGACCGCACCGACTGGCTGCGGCCGTGGCGGATCACCGGCGACCGGGTGGACGTCACGTTCCACCCGTTCCACGAGCGGGTGGCGCGGACCAACCTGCTCGTGCTGGCCGGGGAGACGCACCAGTGCTTCGGGAACTTCACCGGCTGGGCGGCGACCGACGACGGCGGGCGCGTGGATCTGGACGGCCTGGTCGGCTGGGCCGAGGAGGCCCGTAACCGCTGGTGAGGCCGGTCCCCGCCGGGCCGGGCCGCCCGGCGGGGAAGCCCGATCAGGCCGGCAGCCGCCAGACCTGGTTGGCGCCGCCGAAGCAGTCCCAGATCTGCAGCCGGGTGCCGTTGGCGGAGCTGTTGCCGGTGGCGTCCAGGCACCGGCCCGACGCCGGGTTGCGCAGCGTGCCGTTGCTCTGGGCCTGCCAGGTCTGAGCGCCGGTGCCGTTGCAGTCCCAGAGCTGGATCCTGGTGCCGTTCGCGGTGCCGGCGCTCGTCACGTCCAGGCACTTGCCCAGCGCCCGCAGCGTGCCGTCACCGGCGACGGTCCAGCTCTGCGCGGCGGTGCCGTTGCAGCCGTACAGCTGGATCGCGGTGCCGTTCGCGGTGCTCGCGGCCGCCACGTCCACGCAGGCGCCGCCGATGCCGGTGATCGGCCCGGTACGCCCGGACGGCGGCGGCGTGCCACCGCCGGTGACGGTGTCGTAGATCGCGCTGACCAGCGAGGTCGAACCGGTGGTGTCCTGCGACAGCTCCCAGTTCATCATCCCGCCCGCGTTCGCCAGGGCCCACTGCGTCTTGCGCTTCACTGTCGGTACGCCGTTGTAGCACTGCTGGGCGCCGCCGGCTGTGGTGCAGTCCCGGTTGGCGTTGGCCGGGTCCATGCCGACCAGCGCCGAGTAGGTGTAGTAGCCGGGCCGGCTGTAGAAGGGCACGCCGAGCACCGCCTTGGCGGCGGGCAGGCCGCGCGACTTCCACCTGTTGACGCTGGCGATCGACCAGTCGTAGCCGGCGTGCGGGCTGCCGCCGTCGTACGCCATGATGTTCAGCCAGTCCACCGAGCCGAAGACGGCTGTGGGCACCCCGTCGACGTAGTAGCCCTCGGAGACCACGGCGGCGGTGAGCAGCTTGCCCCGGCTGTGCAGGGCGCTGCCGAGCTGCTGCATGAGCAGCGTGTAGTTGTTCGCCGAGGCGCCCGGGTCGGGGTACTCCCAGTCCATGTCGACGCCGTCGAGGTTGTACTGGTTGACGAAGGCGATCAGGTTGTTGACGAACGCGGTGCGCGTGCCGGAGTTGGCGGCGAGCGCCTCGAACGCGGAGTCGTCGCCGTCGTTCCAGCCGCCGACGGCGATGGAGACCTTGACGTTGCTGGCGTGCCCGAGCGACACGAGTGAGGACAGCTTGCCCGGGTTCTCCACCGGGCGCAGGCTGCCGTCGCCGTTGGGGAGCACGAACGCGTAGTTGATGTGGGTGAGCTTGCCGTACTGGACGGTGTTGACGTTGCCGCTCCAGGACGGCATGTAGCCGACGCTCTTGAAGTTGTTCGGGAGGACCACCGCCTCGGCGGCGGTCGGGGCGAGGGTGAGCGTCGCGGTGGTGGTGGCCAGCGCGAGCGCACCGGCGGCGAGGCGCCGCCGGAGGTGAGGTCTGGGCATCGAGGGCCTTCCCGGGGGACGGGGGCGGATGGGGGTCTTCCTCGAGGTGGCCCAAATATTAAAGAGTATTAACTAAGGCGTCAACGACGACCGTCGATGAGTGACGGCCGGTGAGCGGTGGCGTACGCACAGCGTGGGGCGGCCCCGTCCGGGACCGCCCCACGCGCGACTCGGGATCAGGCGACCGAGGCCGGGAACCTCTCCCAGACCCGGTGCGCCGCCATCAGCCGCTGCACCTCGCCGAGCACCTCGGTGCCGGAACCACCGGTCACCACGCCCGGCGTGCCTGTGACACCGGCCTGGTGCAGCACCTCGGCGCCCGCGCCCCAGGCGCCGATCACCTTGGCGTGCCGCCACGCCTCCTCGACCAGCAGCAGCACCCGCGGGTCGACGGTCGGGGAGCCCGGCGCGCCGGCCTTGGCGTCGCGGGCCGGCAGCGCGTCCGGCGCCGGGGCCGGGGCGCCGGCCAGCAGCACCGCGTCGAACTCGACCGAGCGGCCGGTGGCGAACGTGCGCTGCACCGGCAGCCCGTCGACGGTGCCGCCGTGCGCGGCGATCAGCAGCGGCACCATGCCGGCGGCGAACACCTCCCGGCGTACCTCGTGCACGTCGCCCAGGTCGGCCTGGGCGTCGACCACGATGCCGACCATCCGGCCGTCGGCCGGCCACTCCCGGCCCACCTGGGACAGCGCCGGGCTGGGCTGCACCTCCGCCGGCGGCACCGTGGGCTGCGGCACGGGCAGGCCCAGACCGATCGCCACCTGCTCGCACAGCACCGGGTCGACGTTCGCCAGGCACTGGAGCTGCCGCTCCTTGATCGCCTGGTGGTAGCACTTGCCCAGCTCGAACGTGTACGCCCGGATGATGTGCTCCTTCTCCACCGGCGACATGCTCTGCCAGAACAGGCGCACCTGGCTGTAGTGGTCGTCGAAGGAGGCGGGCGCGGCCCGCACCTTCGGCGCCTCGGCCACAGTCACCGGCGTGTCCACGAACGCGTGCTCGCGGTCGCCGGCCGGGAACGGGTTGCCGCCGTCGAGCGAGTTCGGCCGGTACGGCGCCACGCCCGCGTGCACCGCGTGCTGGTGGAAGCCGTCACGCAGCATGTCGTTGACGTCGGCGTGCGGCCGGTTGATCGGGATCTGGGTGAAGTTCGGCCCGCCGAGGCGGGTGAGCTGCGTGTCCACGTACGAGAAGAGGCGGCCCTGCAACAGCGGGTCGTTCGTCACGTCGATGCCGGGCGGCAGGTGCCCGACGTGGAACGCCACCTGCTCGGTCTCGGCGAAGAAGTTGCGCGGCGTCTTGTTGAGGGTGAGCTTGCCGATCGGCTGCACCGGCGCCAGCTCCTCCGGCACGATCTTCGTCGGGTCGAGCAGGTCGATCCCGGCGAACGTCTCCTCCGGCGTGTCCGGGAAGACCTGGATGCCCAGCTCCCACTCCGGGTACGCGCCGGCCTCGATCGCGTCGTACAGGTCGCGGCGGTGGTAGTCCGGGTCGATACCGCCGATGAGCTGCGCCTCCTCCCAGGTCAGCGAGTGCACGCCCAGCTTCGGCTTCCAGTGGAACTTGACCAGCACCGTCGCACCGGCCTCGTCGACCATGCGGAACGTGTGCACGCCGAAGCCCTCCATGGTCCGGTAGGACCGCGGGATGCCCCGGTCGGACATGTTCCAGATGGTGTGGTGCTGCGCCTCGGTGTGCAGCGAGACGAAGTCCCAGAACGTGTCGTGTGCGCTCTGCGCCTGCGGGATCTCCCGGTCCGGGTGCGGCTTGCCGGCGTGGATGACGTCCGGGAACTTGATCGCGTCCTGGATGAAGAACACCGGGATGTTGTTGGCGACCAGGTCGAACGTGCCCTCGTCGGTGTAGAACTTGGTGGCGAAACCGCGGGTGTCGCGGACCGTGTCGGCCGACCCGCGCGAGCCCAGCACCGTGGAGAAGCGGACGAAGACCGGCGTCTCGCGACCCTTCTTCAGGAACCCGGCCCGGGTCACCTCCTCGGCGGTGCCGTACGCGACGAACGTGCCGTGCGCGCCCGCGCCCCGGGCGTGCACCACCCGCTCCGGGATCCGCTCGTGGTCGAAGTGGGTGATCTTCTCCCGCAGGTGGTGGTCCTGGAGCAGGACCGGGCCGCGCGGACCGGCCTTCAGCGAGTGGTCGGTGTCGCGCAGCCGGGCGCCGTTGGCGGTGGTGAGGTACGCGCCCTGCTGCCCCTTGGCGATCTTCGGCACGCCGGTCTCGGCGCCGGTCGGGGTCCGGGTGTCCGGCGCGCCCTGCTCGTCCTTGGGCGGCAGCGGCCCGTGCGGCGTGGTCGGCTCCTCCAGCGGTGGCGGCGCGCTGCCGGGAGCGCCCGGCACGTCCGGAGTCAGCGCGTCGCCGACCTTCTCGACGGCGGCTTCGACGACACCCTTGACGATCTGGGTGGGCTTGCTGGATTCCATCAGGACCTGTCCTCCTACAGCGAAATGTCCAGGCCCCTTCGGCCGTACCCCAGGTCAGGGCGGGCAAACCGGAACAATCGCGGTAACGCCGGTCAGGACCGGCGCGGCACGGCCACGGCGGTGAGCAGCAGCCCGCCGCCGACCAGCCAGCGGCCGTCCAGGACGTCCAGCGGCGGGCCGCCGTCGATGCGGGTGCCGTCGACCAGGATCCGGGCGGTGAACCGGCCGGCCCGGTCGAACGTCAGTTCCGCCTCCTCGAACCCGAGCCAGCGCCCGGTCAGCGGGTACCACGCCTTGTAGACCGACTCCTTGGCGCTGAACAGCAGCCGGTCCCAGTGCGTCGCCGGGTCGGCGTCACGCAGCGCGGCCAGCCGCTCCGGCTCACCCGCGGTGAGGACGATCCCCGCCACGCCGTCGGGCAGCGGCTCGTGCGGCTCCGCGTCGATGCCGAGCCCGGCCAGCGCCCCGGCCGGGGCCACCGCCGCCGCCCGGTAGCCGGTGCAGTGCGTGATGCTGCCCACCACGCCGTCCGGCCAGACCGGCTCCCGGCGGGGGCCGGGACGGATCGGCGCCGGGGCGTACCCGAGGCGGGCCAGCGCCTCCCGCGCGCAGCGGCGGGCGGTGACGAACTCCTGGCGGCGCGCGGCCACCGCGCGCGCCACCAGGTCCTCCTCGCCCGGGTACGGCGTCTCGTCCGGCACGTCGGCGAACGCCTCGACGGCCAGCGCCCCGGCCGGCAGCAGCGTTCCGATCATCCGAGGATCCGTTTCATGGGCGCCGGCTCGCCGCCGCGGCGCCGCCACTCGCGCGGGTAGCCCAGCGACACCTCCTCGAAGCGCACCCCGTCGTAGTGCGTGGTGCGGGGGATGTGCAGGTGGCCGTAGACCGCGACGGCGGCGCGGTGGCGCACGTGCCAGTCGGCCGTCCGGTCGGTGCCGCACCACTGGGCGAACTCCGGGAACCAGAGCACCTCGGTGGGCTGCCGCACCAGCGGCCAGTGGGTGACCAGCACTGTCGGCAGCGCCGGGTCGGTGGCCTCCAGCCGCCGACGCGTCACCTCCAGCCGCGCCGCGCACCAGGACTCCCGGTCCGGGTACGGGTCGGGGTGCAGCATCATCTCGTCGGTGCACACCACACCGGCGTCGTACGCCGCGCGCAGCGACTCCTCCTTGGTGCTGGTGCCGGGCGCGCGGAACGAGTAGTCGTAGAGCAGGAACAGCGGCGCCACGGTGACCGGCCCGCCTTCGCCCCGCCACACCGGGTAGTCGTCCTCCGGGGTCAGTACGCCCAGCTCGCGGCACATCGCGACCAGCGCGTCGTAACGGGCCACCCCGCGCAGCGTCACCGGGTCGTTGGGGTGGGTCCACAGCTCGTGGTTGCCGGGCGCCCACACCACCCGCGCGAACCGGTCGCGCAGCAGCCGCAGCGTCCGCTCCACGTCGGCGAAGACCTCGCCGACGTCACCGGCCACGATCAGCCAGTCGTCCGCCGTCTCCGGCCGCAGGCCGTCCACCACGGCGCGGTTCTCCGCGTACGACACGTGGAGGTCACTGACCGCGTACAGCGCACCCGTCACCCGGCCGATCTTGCCAGCGGCGCCCCCGGATGACCAGGCTCGCCCGCCGGGCTGTCGGGGGTCCGACCGGCCCGGTCAGCCGACCCTCGCGGTCACCTCGTCGAGCGCGCGCAGCACCTCCCGGGTCACACCCGGCTCGGCGGCGGAGTGCCCGGCGTCCGGCACGATCCGCAGCGTCGCCTCCGGCCACCGGCGGGCCAGGTCGTACGCGGACACCGGCGGGCAGCACAGGTCGTAGCGGCCGTTGACGATCACGGCGGGCAGGTGCCGGATCCGGTCCACGCCGTCGAGCAACTGGCCCTCGGAGAGGAAGCCGCCGTGCACCGCGTAGTGCGACAGGATCCGGGCCACGGGCAGCGCCTGGTCGTCGGCGGTGAAGTGGGCGAGCAGCTCCGGGTCGGGCCGCAGCGACGAGTTGACCGCCTCCCACCGCCCCCAGGCCCGCGCGTACTCCCGGGCCCGCGCCTCGTCCGGGCCGTGCAACCGCCTGTGGTACGCGGCCAGCACGTCGTCGCGTTCGCCGGGCGGGATCGGCGCCACGAACCGCTCCCACTCCTCGGGCTGGAGGTGGCGCAGCCCGCCCTGGTAGAACCAGTCCCGCTCGCTGCGCCGCAGCAGCAGCACGCCGCGCAGGACCAGCCCGGTCACCCGATCCGGGTGCGCCTGCGCGTACGCCAGGCCGAGCGTGGTGCCCCACGACCCGCCGAACACCAGCCACGAGTCGATGCCCAGCCGCTGCCGGATGGTCTCCAGATCGGCCACCAGATGCCAGGTGGTGTTGGCGCGCACCTCGCCGTGCGGGGTGCTGCGACCGGCGCCGCGCTGGTCGAACAGCACGGCCCGGTGACGGTCGGGGTCGAAGAACCGGCGGGCCACCGGCACCAGGCCGCCGCCGGGCCCACCGTGCAGGAACACCACGGGTACGCCGTCCGGCCGCCCGACCTCCTCCACGTGGAGGACGTGGCCGTCACCGACCGGGATCCGGTGGGTGGCGTACGGCTCGACGGGCGGGTGCAGGCCGGTCATGCCCTGTCATTCTGCCCGGCGTGGGCGTGCCGGGTGGTCCCGCTCAGCAGGCGACGTTGCCGCCGAGGTTGTCCAGCAGCGCGTCGGCGACCCAGCCGGAGACGCCTGTGGTGACGTCCCGCAGGTACGTCCACGTGTAGGTGGTCTTGCCGTTCGCGGTGACCCGGTCACCGCTGGCGAAGCAGTGGAAGTCGACCGTGTGACTGAGCTGCCCGTAGCCCAGGGAGGCGCAGGTGGTGTGCGGGCCGGTGCGGATGTTGACGTTCGTGGCGTTGAACAGCTGGCCGAACTTGCCGTCCACGTTGGAGTGCGAGTGGCTGCACCCGGCGCTCGCCGGTCCGGCCGTACCGGCCACCACGGCGCCCGCCGAGGCGACGGTCAGGACGACGGCGGCACCGATGGAGGAAATCTTCCGCATACCCGTCAACCCCCGAATAAAGATCGAGATGCACCAGCAGATCGATCCAAATATTTGCATATAGCAAGGTCGATGGGCAAGATGCGGCGCCGCCGGCCCGGCCCGGACCGGCGGCGCCGAACGCTCAGGCGGTGGCCGGTACGCCGTTGTCCGTACCCGTGGTCTCCGCCTCGGGCACACCCCGCGGAGCCGGCGTGCGGACCGCGAACGCGTCGAAGCTCGGCCCGTCCAGCCGCTCGACGAACGGCTCCACGACCGGCGGCTCCGACCGGTCCGGCTCGATCGCGTCCGGCTCGGTCCGCCCGTCCACCGCCCGGGGCGTCACCTCGGCCGGCACGGTGATCGGCGGGCGCGCCGCCACCTGCGGGTACTCAGCTGTCTCCCCGCCGCCCGCGGCGGCCGCCATGACCGCCGCCGCGGCCAGATCGGCGACCCGCTTGGCCTCCCGCTGCACCCGGGCCCGGGTCTCCTTGGCGTGCTGCTCGGCCAGGTCCGCGGCGCGCCGCGCCTCGTCCAGCCGCTTGGTCTCCGCGGCCAGCTCCCGGCGTACGCCGACCAGCCGCTCCTCCACCTCCGCGCCGGTCCGCTCGATGGTGGCGATCTCCCGGCGGGTGTCCTCCAGCTGCCGGGAGACGCTCTCCAGCTCCGCCTTGAGCCCGGTCAGCGTCTCCTGCCGCTGCTGGATCTCCCGCTGCACGCCGGCGAGCTGCTCCTGGTGCGCCGCCGTCTCCTCGTCGGCCCGCTCGCGGACCTCGGTGGCGTACTGCTGCGCCTCGGCGACCAGCGAGGCGATGTCCTTCTCCGCGGCGGCGGCCCGGTCGGCCAGCTCCTGCTCGGCGGCGGCCCGCCGCTCGTCCAGTTCCTTGGCCATCGTGGCCTGCCACTGGGCCAGATCCTGCTGGGCCTTGCTGCGGTTGGCCTGGACCTCCTGCTGGATCTGCGTCCGCGCGGCCTTCACCAGCGCCTCGGACGCCGAGCGCGCCTGCTCGACCTGCTGCACGCTCTGCTCGGTGATCCGCTTCGCCTCCTGCTGGGCCCGGTCGTGCGCGGCCTGACCCTCGACGCGCAGCTTCTCCGCCAGCTCCCGCACCGCGGTCAGCTCCGCCTGCGCGGCGGCCCGCCGCTCCTCGTCCACCCGCTCCTGCTCGGCCCGGCGGGCGGACAGCTCCTCGTCCAGCTCCCGCCGCTCCCGGGCGGCCTGCTCCTGCGCGGCGGCGAGCAGCTTCTCCGCCTGCCCCTGGACCTCCTCCGCGCGCCGGGTGGCCACGTCGGTGATCTGGCCGGCCTGCTTCTCGGCCAGGTCCAGGATCTGGTCGACCATCGGGCCGAGGTCGCGGAAGGACGCCCGGTCCACAGCCGTCGGACGGTCGCGCAGCTCCACCGCCTCGGCCTGCACCCGCTGCACCTGCGCGGTCAGGTCGCGCACCTGCGCGTACGCCCGGTCCCGCGCGGCGGTCAGCGCGCTCACCTCGGCGTCGATCTGCTCGACGTACCGGTCCACCTGACGTTTGTCGTAGCCGCGCAACGCGGGATCGAACCGGGGCCGCCCGGACAGGTCGTCGTGGGGTGCGAACGGCTCGGCACCGTTGGACATTCGCCATCCTCCGTCGGTTCGCCAGCGCCAGGCCGGCGGATGACCGCCCCGCAGGGCACGATGAGGCGCTACGGTACCGCGTCCGCGCGCGAGGCTCGCCCCGCCCCGCCCTCCTGCCCGCCGACCGGCGGCACGGTCAGACCGGGAAGTGCGGGTTCCCCGCCGTCAGGCGGATGGTGAAGCCGGTCGCGTCCCTGTGGTACGTCACGTGGTCGCAACTCTGGTGGCTGATCCACAGGCCCAGACCACCGTCGGAACCGTCGCCCGCCGGCAGCAGCCCGGCGAACGGGTCCTTCGGGCCGGTCCCCCGATCGTGGACGGTCACCACGATCCGGTCCGGCGCGCGCCACAACCGCAGGCACACCGGCGGCTCACCGTGGCGCAGCGCATTGCTCACCACCTCGCTGACCGCGATCACCAGGCCGTCCAGGCCGTCGGGCGGCAGCAGGCCACGGTCGGCGGCGCGCACCTCCGCGCGGGCGCGGGCCGGCGTCGGGTCGACCAGCTCGACCAGCGGCGCGGTCCGCTGCACCGGGTCCGCCGGTGCCGGACGGAACTCGGTCAGGTAACTCGTCGGCTCGGTGTAGAGACCGGCCGTCTCGTGCCCGCCGTCCGTCCGTGCCACCAGCGGGTGGGTACGCGCCACGTCGGCGAGCACGTGCGCGGGCGTGCCCCGCCGGTCGTAGGCGCAGATGCCCCACAGCGGGAAGTCGTCGTAGGCGTGGTTGATCGCCGACTCGTAGCGCGCCCACCAGTCCCAGGTCGCGCCGAGCAGCACCGGCGGCAGCTCGCCGACCATCCGGATCTGCGCCGCCCCCGCCGCCACGTACGACGCGAGCAGCTCCCGGTAGGAACGCAGCGCGACGCTGGGACGGGCGTAGACGTCACCGACTGGCAGGAACGTGACCTCGGCGCCGGTGGGCAGCGCCCGGCGCACCAGCTCGGCGTTGCGCTCGTCCAGGTTCACCGCCGTCGGCTCGCCGGCCGCGATCCCGTCCAGCAGGAACGGCAGCGCCACCGCCAGCAGCTCTTCCTCGGAGTCGTAGACGAACGCCTCGTGGAAGTAGCCCACATGGCCGAAGGCCGCGCCGCTCCTCATCGGACGACCTCCACCCGTACCTCCGACAGGCCGAGCAGGTCGACGAGCCGGGCCGGGGCGCGGCTCGGGGTGCGCAGCACCGCGACGGCGTCGTGCCGGCGGGCGTGGTCGCGCAGGTGCAGCAGGCTGCGGTGGTCGACGAAACGCAGCTCGGCGGCGTCGAACACGACCCGGCCCGCCACCGGCCGCGGGTCGGCCCGCTCCAGCGCGGCGGCGAAGTCCCGGTGGTTGGACGGGTCCAGCTCGCCGGCCAGCGCCACCACCGAGTCGCCGTCGCCGGCGTGCAGCCGGAACAGCACGTCCGCGTTCGTCACCGAGTGCAGGCAGGCCAGCTCGGCGATCGCCGCGTCGTCCAGCTGCCGGCGGTCGTAGGCACAGACCGCCGACATCGGACGGTGCCGCATCCAGTGGTCGATCCGGTGCTCGTAGCGGGCGAACGCGTCCCGCTGGGCGGGAGTGCGGACCAGGCCCGTCGCCTCGGCCAGCACCCGCAGGCCGGTGTGCCCGGCGGTCAGCGCCTCGGTGGTGGCCCGCACGTACGCCCGGACCTGCCGGTCGGGGTCGACGATCTCGTCGTGCCGGTACGCCTCGCCGACGGGAACCAGCCGTAGCGCGTCCCGCCGGCGCGCGGCGTCGACCCCGGGGACCGAGGCCAGCCAGCCGGTGACTGTGGCGCGATCCTCCGGACAGACCACCCATACCTGCTCACCGGCGGCGAGACCGGCGCTTACCTGCTCGACCGCCAGCGCGCGCAGCGTGGCCGGGTCGTCGTAGGCGAGGCAGCCATGGGTGTAGCCCGGGTACGTCACGCCCCCGCTGGTCACCGACTCCGCCTCATGGACCCAGTCTATGCCCCGCCCACCTGGAGATCGCGCCAGGCCGTGGCCTCGGGCGGCGGGTCGCCCAGCTCGAACTCGGCCCAGTTGTTCCAGTACGCGATCGCGTCGACGTCGGTCTGCTGCCGCAGCCACGTGACGTGCTCGCGGATCGTCCGTGCCCGGCCCGCGCCGGTGGTGTCCGCGGCGGTACGGCTCAGCCCGTACTCGGGCACCAGCAGCCGGATGCCCGGGTACGCGGCGCGTACCTTGCCGAAGGCCACGCCGAACATCCGGGAGGCGGGCCAGTACGCGGCGGTGTCCCGGGAGTAGCAGTCCACGCCGTAGTGGGTCATGCCCGGGTAACCCCAGTCGGCCGGGTTGCCACGCCCCTCGTCCAGCCAGTAGCGGGTCACGATCGGGCCGTGCCCGAGCACCCACCGCCGGTTGCGGTGCGCCGCCAGGATCTGCGTCACCCGGCTCGCCGTCGCCCGATACGTGGCCGGGGCCACGTCGCCCATCGGCTCGTGGTACCAGGTCAGATAGATCGGGCGGTTCACGCCGTCGAGCCAGCCGGCCAGCTGCTCGACGTCGTCCTTCCAGCTGACGTGCATGACGGCCGAGGGCGCGTCGGCGAACTTGCCGGCGTTCAGCGGGGGCAGTTCCGGCAGCGCGTCCGCGTCCGGGCCGTCCGTGCCGAAGTCGCGCATGTAGCGGATGCCCGGATAGTCGGCCACCGCGCGCTGCGTCCGGGCGCCCTTCTCGGCGCTCATCCCGACCAGCAGCGGCACGGTCAGCGTGGTGGTGCCCGTGCCGGTGCGGCCGGCGCCGTCACGCGCCGTCGCGGTCAGCGTCACCGTGCCCCGGCCGGCCAGCACGGTGACTGTGAAGCGGCCCGGTTCGGCGCCGCTCGGTGTGACGGTCACCCCCGGCGAGGCGCCGGCGAGCTGGATGGTCAGCGGGACGCTCAGGTCCACCCGGACCGGGCTGTCCCAGGTGACGCCGGTGGGGTCGCTGACCCGGCCGGCGAGCGTCAGCAGGCGCGAGTCGGGGTGATAGGCGTCGACCCGGACGGTGGTCGACTGCCCGGGCAGCAGGACGGTCTGGTCGGCGGTGACGGAACGGACGACGGGTGCGGCCATGAGGCTCTCCTTCGACGTGCTTCGCTGCCGCTCCGGCCGCACGTCTTCGGGTGGCCAGAATGGCTCTGACCTGCGCTTTTACCAGCTTGCGTCGGTTCGGCCCCGATCGTCAGGGTGGCCGCAGATGGCGCGAAACCCGGTCGCCGCCGCGCTGTCCCGCCCGCATCCTGGACCGATGCCGATCATCGTGCGGGACCTGCGCGTGCCGGACTGGCCGCACCTGTGGCCGATGCTGCGGGACATGGGCGTGGGCGACGACCCGCCGGAGGCCCACCGGCTGCGGTTCGCCGCGCTGCTGGCCGACCCCTGCTGGGCGCTGCTCGGCGCCACCGACGCGGGCGGGCTGGCCGGGTACGCCGCCGCCCAGGACCACGGGCCGCACCTGCGTTCCGGTGACGCGCACCGCACCGTACGCCTGCACGACCTGTACGTCCGGGCGGACCGCCGCCGCGACGGGGTGGGCAGGTCGTTGTTCGACGCGGTCCGCCGGTGGGCCGCCGGGCGGGCGCGGCACCTGGAGTGGCAGGCCCACCACGAGCGGGCGGCGCCGTTCTACGAGCGGCTCGGCCACCGGGGCGACAGGTGCCCGCAGCCGGACTACCCGACCTTCCTCCTCGACCTCGCCCCTCGGCAGTGACCCCCCTTCCCTTGGCGCCAGCTCACCGCCCGACCATGATCGACACCAGGTCGGGGAGGTGGCTGCATCGGCGATGGTCTGATGCCACCACTTCCCCGACCTGGTGTTGATCATGGAGCGGGATGGCACCACTTCGGGGAGGTGGTGTGGATCACGGCTGTGGATGGATCGACACCGGTTCGGCGAGGTGGGGCTATCGGAGGGGGTCTGATGCGGCCACCTCCCCGAGGTGGGGTGGATCTTGGTGGGGGAGGACCTAGGGCAGGGGGTGGGAGATGTCGCGGGCGTGGTCGGCCACCGCCGCGCCGACCACCGTCGCGGTCAGCGGCAGCACCTCCAGGCAGCGGCGCACCGCCGCGCCCATCAGCGGGTTCGGCACCCGCATGGACAGCGCGCAGTGCGGCACCCAGCGGCCCGGCCGGTAGTGCTCGACCACCTCGACGCCGGCCCGCGCCAGCCGTTCGTGCACCGCGGCGTGGTGCGCCAGCAGCTCGGGCGTCGGCGCCGGCCCGAGCCAGAGCACCCGCCCGAGGAACTGCCCGGCGTGCTGGAACTCCAGCCGCAGCGGCGCGGCCACCACGGTTCCGGCGAGCGCCTCGGCGACGCGCTGCGGGTCCAGGCGGGGCGCGACAGCCAGCGAGACGTGCGGGCGGTGCCGCTGCGCCAGCAGGGAACGCATGCTCGGCACCCCGTCGGACTCCAGCAGGTCCCACAGCACCCGGAGCCGCCGGGTGGCGTCGGTGTCCAGATACAGCTCCAGCGCCGCGACCACACGATCACCCTAGAGGCGGGGCCCGCGCCGAGGTTTGCCGGGCACGCTGGGCGGTACTGCCCGAGGGTACGCACGACAGGACAGGGGAGTGAGGCGCGCGTGGACGTGACGGACGTGCTGACCGAGGCGTACGGGCGGTTGCCGGATCTGGTCGCCGGGGCGCTCGACGGGCTCGACGCGGCCCAGCTGCGGCAGGCGCCGGCCGACGGGGCGAACCCGGTCGGCTGGCTGGTCTGGCACCTGACGCGGATCCAGGACGACCATGTCGCCGACGTGATGGGGGAGCCGCAGCTCTGGGCCACCGGCGACTGGGCGGGGCGGTGCGGCCTGCCGCCGGACCCCGCCGACACCGGCTTCGGGCACGGCCCGGAGCAGATCGCCGCGGTACGCCCCGAGAACGGCGGCGTGCTGCTGGACTACCACCGGGCGGTGGTGGACCGGAGCCTGGCGTACCTGCGCGGGCTGAGCGCGGCCGACCTGGACCGGGTGGTGGACGAGAACTGGGATCCGCCTGTGACGCTCGGGGTGCGGCTGGTGAGCGTGCTCGACGACGACTTCCAGCACGCCGGTCAGGCCGCGTACGTGCGGGGGCTCATCCTGCGCTGAGCGACGCACCGGCTCGGCGCAGCGCGGCGTGCCCGAGCAGGTGACACGCCTGCGCCTCGGGTGAGGTGCCGGGGCGCTCGAAGTCCGGCGCCCCGCTGACGCCCGTCACCCGGCCGTACGCGTCGATCCGCCGGGCGGCGGCCGCGAGCAGGTCCGCGCCCGCCTCGAACCACGACCGGGCCAGCCACCCGTCGGCCACTCCGGTGAGGGCCGCGTACCCGAGCAGCTGGGCGGTGTTGGCCTCGCGGAACGCGTCCGGCTCGTCCAGCACGTCGGGGAAGAGGCCGTCCGCGCCGCGGTACGCGAGGCAGGCGGTCAGCACCTCCTCGGCGTGCCCGGCCAGCTCGGCGCGGAGGTCACCCGGCCAGTCCGGCGCGAGCCGCAGCGCGCGGGCGATTCCGGCGACCACCCAGCCGTTGCCGGTGCCCCAGGGGCCGGGCCGGTCCGGTTCGCCCCGGTCCTCGTCCCAGCGGGCGGCGTACAGGCCGGTGCGCGCGTCGTACAGCCGTCGCCGGTGCCCCGCGACCTGGGCGGCGGCCGCCTCGGTCCGGCCGGTGAGCGCCAGCAGCGGTACCACCATGTAGATCGTGTCCGCCCAGACCTGGCGGCCGTCGAGCAGGTGGAACAGCGTGCCGTCGGCGGCCCTCGGTGCCCGGCGGGTCAGCCAGTCGAGCTGGGCGTCCAGCGCCACGCCGTACCGCCGGTCGCCGGTGCGGCGCGAGGCGTGCCGGACCACCTCACCGCACGCGGCGCCGTTCACCGCGCCCACCGAGCCGGCCGGCTCTCCGAGCCGCCCGTCTGGCCGCTGCCGGGTCACCGCGGCGTCGGCGACCAGCACCGCGGCCTCGTCCAGGCCCAGGTCGAGCAGTGCCTGACCGAGGATCCCCTGCTCCCAGGACTCACGCTGCATGGTCAGCAGCGCGAGCAGTACCCGGTCGGCGGTGGCGTCCCCGGTTGTCGGCATGGGCCCAGGGATACCCGCCGCTCCGCCGCGCCTCACCCGGACCGGGTGAGTTCGCCTCACCCGCGACGCGGGGACGCTGCGGGACGAGCGGCGCCGGCAGGCGGGCGCCCGCGACCACCGACGAGGAGGCCCGATGAGCGTCTCGGCCGTGGAACATCTGACCCGGGGGACCGCCGGCCGGCACCCGGAGCTGCCCGAGACCACCTCTGGCACCATCCGTCTGGATCTGCGCGTCGAGGGCTGCACCGAGCACTGGTACCTGACCATCGACCGGCAGGACGTCCGGGTGGACCGCCTGGCCGAGGAGGCGGACCTGGTGGTCGGCGCGAACCGGGAGGTGTTCGACCGGATGGCGGCGGGGCGCCTGCACCCGGCCGCCGCGCTGCTGCGCAACGACCTCGCCGCGCGCGGCGAGCTGAAGCTGCTGATGACGCTGCGCCGGATCTTCCCCGGCCCGCCGGACGCCCGGGATCCCCGCGACGTGGCCGGTGAGCGGGCGGCGGCCCGATGAGGGAGGAACTGGTCCACGTCCTCGCGGGCAACGCGTTCGCGTTGAGCGACGCGCAGGGGGACATGGAACGCGACCCGTGCGCCCCGATCGGCCTGTTCTCCTTCGACACCCGGTTCCTGTCCCACTGGGTGCTCACGATCGACGGCGAGCGGCTGCACGCGCTGTCCCGCGACGACCTGACCTACTTCGAGACCCGTTTCGTGCTGGTGCCGGGCGCGGCCAGCCACTACGTGGACGCCGACGTCTCGGTGATCCGGCACCGCTCGATCGACGAGGCATACCACGAGAGCCTCACGGTGCTGAACCACTCGGCCGAACCCGCCGAGTACACGGTGCGGATGGAGATGGCCGGCGACTTCGCCGACACCTCCGAGATCCTGCGTCCCGGCCCGCGTCACCCGACGGTCATCCCCGAACCGGAGCAGCAGCGGCTGCGGATCCGGTACGAGCGCGGGCGGTTCGCCCGGGAGACGTGCGTCTCCAGCACCGTCCCGGGCGAGGTGGACGCGCGCGGGATGACCTTCCGGATCCGTGTCGAGCCGCAGGGCGAGTGGCACGTCGACCTGCACGTCGCCATGATCATCCAAGGCGCGGGCGGGCGGGACCTGCGGGCCGACATCGAGTCCCACAGGCAGCACGTCCGCCAGGACATGCGGGACGGCCTCGAACGGTGGTTCGACCGGGCGCCGCAACTGGTCTCCGACCGGTCCGCGCTGACCGCCGTGTACCGGCAGGCCCTGACCGACCTGGCCGCCCTGCGGTACATGCCGCTGGCCTACACCGACCGGGTGCCGGTCGGCGGGATGCCCTGGGCGATGGCGCTGTACGGGCGGGACGCGCTGATGACCTGCCTCCAGACGCTGCCGTTCACGCCCGAGCTGACCCCGGGCACGCTGCACATGCTGGCGATGGTGCAGGGCGGCCGGCTCGACGACTACCACGACGAGGAGCCCGGCAAGATCGTCGCTGAGTTGCGATACGGCGAGGCGGCCGCGTTCGAGGAGCACCCCACCGCGATCTACTACGGGGCGGCAGACACCACGCCGCTGTTCGTGATCCTGCTCGACGAGTACGAGCGCTGGACCGGTGACACCGACCTGGTCAACGAGTTGCGGCACCCGGCCCGGATGGCGCTGGACTGGCTGACCCGGTACGGCGACCAGTGCGGCGACGGCTACCTGCGCTACCGGCCACGCAACACGGTGAACGGGGTGGCCAACCAGACCTGGCGGAACACACCTGCGGCGATCGTCGACCGGGACGGGGTGGAGCCGCCGTACCCGCGCGCCACGTGCGAGCTCCAGGGGTACGCGTACGACGCGCGGATCCGGGGCGCCCGCCTGGCCCGGGAGTTCTGGGACGACCCGGGCTACGCCGAGCGCCTGGAGGCCGACGCGGCGCGTCTGCGGGAGCGGTTCAACAATGACTTCTGGCTGCCGCAGCGGGGCTACTACGCGCTGGCGCTCACCCCGGACGGCGAGCCGGTCGACGCGCTCACCTCGCACCTGGGGCACCTGCTGTGGAGCGGCATCGTGGAGCCGGACCGGGCCGACGCGCTGGCCGGGCACCTGCGCGGGCCGGACCTGTTCTCCGGCTGGGGCGTGCGCACCTACGCGCAGGGGCAGATGCCGTACAACCCGGTCGGCCCGCACCTCGGCGCGGTCTGGCCCTGGGACAACGCGATCGTCGCGGCGGGCCTGCGGCGGTACGGCTTCGACGAGGAGGCGGCCGACATCGCCGCGGGCGTGTTCGCGATGGCGGAGACGCTCGGCGGATCGGTCCCGGAGGCGATCGCCGGCTACCCCCGCGCGCTGACCAAGTACCCGGTCCAGTTGCCGGAGGCCGGGCGACCGCAGTCGTGGGCCTCCGGTGGGCTGCTGATGCTGCTGGCGACGATGCTGGGGTTGCGTCCGTGCGGGGAGAACCTGCTGGTGAACCCGGCCGTCCCGAGCGGGTTCGGGCGGATCGAGCTGCTCGACGTGCCGGGCCGGTGGGGAAGAGCCGACTCGTACGGCCGGGAACGCGGCTCGGGCCGGCGGATGCGCGCGGGCCGGCCGGCCCACCGGGCCGCCTGACCGGGCCGCCTGACCGGCCGCCTGACCGGCCGCCGCTCAGGCCGAGCCGGTGGTCTCCCGCTGGGCTGCCGTCGAGGCGCCCGGCTCGGCTGCCGTCGTCGGCTCCACCGGCCCGGCCGCGGGTGGCTCCTCCGCCGCATCGGCACGCCCGGCCCGGGCGAGCAGCCGGTCCACGCCCACGAACAGCAGGCCCAGCAGCCAGAACACCGCGGCGAACCCGACCGCGCTGACCGCCACCCCGTCGTAGCCCAGCTCGTCCGCGTCGATGAACGGGTACGGGTACCTGTCCACGATCAGGCCGCGTACCAGCGCGAACCCGAGGTATCCGAGCGGGAACACCAGCCACCAGGCGGCGTACCGGGGGCGCAGCCGGCCGCGCCTGTCGAACAGCGCCCAGTCGGCGACCGCCAGCAGCGGCACCACAGTGTGCAGGAACTGGTTGCCCCACCACTCGCCCGGTTGCCGGTCCGGCTGGGCCATCGCGAACGGGCTGGCCGGGTTGGCCAGCACCAGGTGGTAGACCGTGCCGGTGATGGTGATGTAGAGGGTCACAGCCCCCTTGAGGACGCTCGGTGGCTCCGGCCGGTCGCGCAGCGCGCACCAGGCGGCGTACCCGGCGAGGACGCCGACCGCCACGTTGCTCTGGATGGTGAAGTACGGCAGCAGGCCGGTCACCGTGGCCGGGCCGAGCGCGGTGAGGACGATGCCGGCCAGCACGGCGAGCACCACTGCGAGGCGGAGGAGGATCGCCGGTAGGCGACGCCGGGGGGTCACGGGGGGCAAGTTACCAGCCGGTCGTCAGCCGGGACGCCGCCCGGGCGGGGTGCCGGACGGCCGGCCGACGTGCCCGGGCGGGAGGTCGTCCACGCCCGGCGGCCCGCCGGACGGGTGGACCGGGTGCGCGGACCTGCCGCCGCCTCGCCCGCCGGCCTTTCCCGGCGGATCGTCGCCCAGCAGCCCGGCGCAGTAGTCCGGCACGCGGTCGTGACCCCCGGCGGCGGCGACGAGGCCGCTGAAGGCGGGTGTGGCCAGGGCCCGTCCCCGCTCCGGCTCGGCGACGGCCCGGTACGCGACGCACAGGCCGGGCGGCGAGGACGGGTGTGGTGTCCGGGGCGCCGGTGAGCCGGCCGGCGGGCTCGGCCGGGCCGACGGCGCAGGGGGCGCGGTGACGACCGGCGGCGCTGCCGGACGTGCGGCGCGCGGCAGGTTCCCGGTCGCGGCGAGCGCGACGCCGCCGGTCAGGGACGCGGCCAGTGCGGCCACTGCCACCCGTACGCCGAACCGGGCACTGCGGCGACGGCGCATCCACCGGGCGGCCCGGAACGCCGCTACCGCTGCCGCCTCGCCGTCGAGCTCGCCCGTGCCGGGCGCGGCGCGGACCGCGTCCAGCACGGCGGCCAGTCCCGGCGGAGCGGTCGGCTTGTCGCCGGAGCGGCCGACGAGCAGCCGCTCGACGGTTTCCTGGTCCAGGCCGGATGCGTCCATCTCGTCACCCTCAGCGCCGCCACCCGGCCGGGCGTCACACTCCGGCGCGCCGAGGAGCCGGTGAGGTCGGTCACCCGGCGCCGGTCACGGCCCCGGGGCATCTCCGGTTGCCGATGTCCCGCACTCGCGGTGAACTGAATTACATGGGTGTCATCAAGGTGGGCACGTCCTCCTGGGCCGACCAGATGCTGGTCCGCTCCGGCTGGTATCCGCGCGGGGTCAACACCCCCGCCGGCCGGCTCGGCTGGTACGCCGAGCGGTTCGGACTGGTCGAGGTGGACACGTCGTACTACGCCGTGCCGGCGCCGGAGACGACGGCGGGCTGGGCGGCCGCCACCCCGGACGGTTTCACCTTCGACGTCAAGGCGTTCCGGCTGTTCACCGGCCACCACACGCCGGTCGACGCGCTGCCCCGCGACCTGCGTCCGGCCGGCGGCCCGAACCGGATCCGCTGGCGTGACCTGCCCGCCGGGGCGTACGACGAGTTGTGGGACCGGTTCCACGCGGCGCTGGCGCCGCTCGCGGCGGCCGACCGGCTCGGTGCCGTGCTGTTGCAGTTCCCGCCGTGGCTGGCCCGCGGCGAGGCGGCCCGGCGGCGGATCCTGGACGCCGCGCGGCGCTGCCGCCCCTGGCCGGTCACCGTCGAGCTGCGGCACTCGTCCTGGTTCGACGGGGACGCGATGGCCGACACCGTCACGTTCCTGCGTGAACACGACCTCGGGTACGCCTGTGTGGACATGCCGCAGGGGCACGTCTCCTCGGTGCCGCCGATCCTGGTCGCCACCACCGACCTGGCCGTGATCAGGTTCCACGGGCACAGCACCGCCTGGGAGAGCGGCGACAAGCAGGAGCGGTTCCGCTACGCCTACGGCGAGCGGGAGCTGCGGCACTGGTCGGTGCTGCTGCGCGAACTGGCCGACCAGTGCGCCGAACTGCACGTGCTGATGAACAACTGCTGCGGCGACCAGGCCCAGCGCGACGCCGCCCGCCTGGCCGGCCTGCTCGGCGTCGCGCCCGCCGCCGCGCGCGCCTGACGTTTCCTCAGCCGTCGTCCGGGTACCGCCGGGGGCATGGACGACAGCGAAGGGGGATCGGTGGAGAAGCGGCGCGGCGAGGACGAGCGAGACCCGCGAGCGACCCGGGAGGCAGAGGAGGCGCACGGCGGCAGCATGGCGCCGGGCCTGGTCGACGACACCGGGCACCCGGTGGCCGAGTCACCGGTGCCGGACAACGAGCCGTCGGCGCCGGGTGGTCCGGGCGAGGACGGCACCGGCTCCTGACGGCCTAGGGACGCGTCTCCGGGCGCATCCCGGTCGCCTCCTCCAGCGCGTTGTCGCCGAGGTCGCCGTCCGCCCTGTCGTCCGGGAACGTCCGTCCCGACGGCGCCGGATCCGGCGGCGCGCCCGGCCCGGCCTCGGGCGTCCGGGTCGGCTCGACGGATCCGAACCCGTGCCGGCCCGCCTCCGGTCCGCCCGGCCCGGCGCCGGCCGCCCGGCGCTCGCCGAGCCGCCCCTCGGGTACGGCGGTCTCCTCGCTGCCCTCGTCCATCGGGTCGCTGTCACCGGCGCCCCACGGCGGGTCGGCGTCGAAGCCGTCGGTGGTGCCCCACGGCGCGGCCGACTCCGGTCCGCGCCCGTCACCCGTACCCGGCCGGTCCCTGCTGGTCATGGTCACCTCGCCTGGCTGCTGATGTCCGTGCCGCCCGTCGACGGACGGTCTGGTCCCGGGGCACCGCGCGGCCGGTGACCCACCCCGATGTGGGTCGCCGGCCGCGCGGTGGTCAACGGGCCGCCCCGACCAGATGACGTCCGGCCGCGCCCACGGCGGCCACCTTGCCGATGTTCTTCGGCGCGGACATCAGCCCGCCCGCGCGGTCGAGCATGCCCCGGAACACCTGGCCCGGTTTCTGCTGCTCGCCCATGTACGCCGACACCACGACGAGCGCGCCGGTCAGCGCCGGGACCGCCCACTGGAGCAGCTTCATCTGCCGCTGGCTGGCCGCGACGTTCGCCGGGGTGTGGTGGTTGGGTTCGGTGGTCCCCTCGACCGGCGGGCCGCCGGCCTTCTCCAGCCGCATGCCGACCAGCCGGCTGTAGCCGGTCACCGCCAGCGCGCCGACTGTCAGCGCGGTCTTCACCGCGCTCATCTTCCCCACGCCCGCCTGGCGGGCCATCCGCGGGCTCTCGGTGACCAGTTCACCGACCGCGCCGGCCAGGTGCGCGCCGATCGCCGCCGCGTTGACCGGTGTCCACCGCGCCCACCCGGCCGAGGCCACCGGCAGCCGCTCGGTCGTGTCGTTGATCCGTGCCGCCGCGCCGTTGACGCCGAGCGCCCCCATCAGGGAACCGCCGAACCAGGCCGCCAGGCCCAGGTCGTGCATCGAGCGCAGCGTGGTGTGCCGTTCTGACATCAGATCCCCCTCCGCCGTGTTCGGGCGGTGCGGCATACCCACGATCGGGCGACTCACGCCCGGCGTGGCGGGGAGGAGGGCTCAGCGGCGGGGGAGCGTGCCGGCGAACGCGGCGATCCGGTCGGCCAGGGGCGCCGCCGCGCGTACCCAGGTGAAGTGGTCGAGCGGCGCGCCCGCCTCGGCGACCGTGTAGCGGTGCCGCGTCACCGGCGCCGCGGTCAGCTTCTCGCAGAGGTGGTCGAGCGTCTCGTGCGGCGTGTACTGGTCGTCGTCGACGCTCACCGCCAGCACAGGTGTGCGGATCCGCCGCACGGCGGCCTCCGTGTCCACCCCGTCCAGTGCGGGGAAGCGGCCGGTGCGGGCCGTGTGCGCCCAGTCCCGGATGACGCCGGCGGCCTGCCGGCCGCCGAAGCCCCAGCCCGGCCAGACGCCGAGCAGCCGGGCCGTGGCCGCGATCGCCTGGGTGTACGGCAGCACGCCCCACCCGCGCAGGCCCGGGTACCGCCGCCACCACGGCAGCCCCACCGCCACCAGGGCCAGCCCGTCCACCCGGTCGTCGTCGTGCAGCGCCTGGTGCAGCACCGCCACCTGACCGCCGAGGGAGTGCCCGAGCAGCAGCCGGGTACGGCCGTCCAGCCGGGGCTTGAGCGCGTCGAGCACGGCGCCGACGTCGGTGGCCATCTCCTGGTAGCCGTAGCGGCAGGCGCGCGACGGCGCAGGGGTGCTCTCGCCGGTGCCGCGCAGGTCGGCCACGATCACCGCGAGCCCGGCGTCGCGCAGCGCAGCGGCGAACGGCCGGTAGTAGCGGGCGCGTACGCCCATGGCCGGCCAGATCAGCACCACCGGCGCGCCGGGCGGACCGGCCGGCTCCGGGTAGACCTGCACGCCGATGCGCGCGCCGTCGACGTCCACGAACTCCTGGGTGTAGTCCCCGCTCACCCGGATCAGGGTACGGCCCGAACCTACCGGTGGGTAGCAAGGGGTGGCCGGACCCGTTCGCCCCGCGCCCCTGCCCTCGGGTTCCGCCCCCACCCAGGAGATCGCCGACTTCTCCGCGGGCCCGTCGCCTCCGCCGTGGAGGCTCCGGGCGCTGGACGGGCGCCCTCGTGCCGGAGAATCGGGTCCGCGGAGGTCCTGTCTCGCGGCGGGGCGTCAGCCCGGCAGCATCCCGGGACCGAACACCTCGTAGGCGATCCGCTCGGCCGGCACACCCCGGCGCAGCAGGTTGCCCCGGACCAGGTTCATGAACGCGATCGGACCGCACAGGTGCGCGGCCGCCCCGGCGGGCAGCGGGAGCCGGTCCGGGTCGATCAGCCCGGCGGACACCTCAGCCTTCAGGCCGGGCAGGTCGGCCCCGGCGGCGTCGAGATACCAGAGGTGGACGGCCAGGTTCGGCAGCCGCTGCTGGAGCACGGGGAGTTCCGCGCGCAGCGCGTGTGCCTCGGCGTCCCGGTCGGCGTGCGCCAGCGTCACCTGGCGTCCGGGGTTCCGGTCGGCCAGGTGGGCCAGCGCCGCCATCGCCGGGGTGAGGCCGATGCCGGCGCTGATCAGCAGCAGCGGCCCGTCGCCGCCGGTGGCGTCGACCTCGCCGAACGCGGGGCTCAGCCGTAGCGTGTCGCCGACCGCGACCCGGTCGTGCAGGTGGCCGGAGACCATGCCGTCGGGCGCGCCGCCCTCGCCACGTACGCGCTTCACCGTGATCCGCCACGTGTCGGCGCCCGGGCGGCCGGAGAGGCTGTACTGGCGGATCTGCTGTCCCCGGCCGCCGTCCAGGTCGACGGCGACCGAGACGTACCGGCCGGGGGTGAAGCCGGGCGCGGCGCCGCCGCCGGCCGGCGCGAGGGTGAGCGAGACGACGTCGGCGCTCTCCCGGGCCCGGCCGGTCACCCGCCAGTCCTGCCACACCGGACCGCCCTCGGGCACGCCGGCGCCGGCGTACAGCCGCGCCTCGCGGGCGATCAACTCGCAGGCCAGCAGCCAGTAGACCTCGTCCCAGGCGGCGGCCACCTCCGGCGTGACCGCGTCGCCGAGCACCTCGCCGACCGCGGCGAGCAGGTGCCGGCCGACGATCGGGTACTGGGTGGCGGTGATGCCGAGCGAGGCGTGCTTGTGCGCGATCCGATCCAGGACCGGTCCCCACGGCATGCCGGTGTCGCCGGTCAGGTGCGCCGCGTACGCGACCACCGCCGAGGCGAGCGCGGCCTTCTGCGCTCCGGTGGCCTGGTTGCCCCGGTTGAACAGGTCCAGCAGGTCCGGGTGGGCGTCGAACATCCGCTGGTAGAAGCGGCCGGTGATGGCCTCGCCGTGCGCCTGCACGACGGGCAGGGTGGCGGTCACGACCGCAGCTGAGGATTCCGAGAGCACGACCGAATCTCCTTCCGGGGCTCGAACAGGTCGATCTCCACGAAACAGGAATCAACGATTCCTCTTTCAGGGCCGAAGGTCCCGGTGCCGGGGTGGCAAGGGTCACCGTGAATCTGCTGGTGTCCCGGACGGCGCCGAGTGGCTAGGGTCGGTGCGTGAGGCTGAACCGGTCGACCGACATGGCGTTGCGGATCGCCATGCTGACCGCCGCGTCCCCGGTCCGGGCCACAGTCGACGAACTCGCCACCCGGCTCGAACTGCCCCGCAGCCACGTCGCCAAGGTGGTGCAGCGGCTGCAACGCATCGGCGTCCTGGTGACCATCCGGGGCCGCTCCGGCGGCGTGGCCTTCGCCGAACACGCCGGGGACATCACCGTCGGGCGGGTGGTCCGCGCCTTCGAGGGCGACGGCGAGGTGGTCGACTGCGCGCAACCGGTCTGCCCGCTGGTCGCGGAGTGCCGGCTGCGCGGTGAGCTGCGCCGCGCGCAGGCCGCCTTCCTCGCCGTGCTCGACGGGGTACGCCTCGGCGACCTGGTCGACGGATCCGCCGGCCCGCTCCTGCTCAGCCTCGGCGCGCCACCGGCAGGCCGCTGATGGCCGTCTCCCATCCGATCTTCTCCCGGCTCTTCGCCCGCGCCAGCGTCGCGATGGACCAGGCCGGGATGGCCGAGCACCGCGCCCGCCTGGTCGCCGGGCTGCGCGGCCGGGTGGTCGAGGTCGGCGCGGGCAACGGGCGCAACCTCGCGCACTACCCACCGGGGGTGACCGGCGTGGTCGCCGTCGAGCCGGAGCCACGCCTGCGTGCCCTGGCCCGCGCCGCCGCACCCGGAGCCCGGATACCTGTGACGGTCGTCGCCGGTCTCGCCGAGACGCTGCCGGTCGCCGACGGCGCCGCCGACGCGGTGGTGCTGTCGCTCGTGCTCTGCTCGGTGCCGGACCAGGCGGTCGCGCTGGGCGAGGCACGCCGGGTGCTGCGGCCCGGCGGCGAACTGCGCTTCTACGAACACGTGGTGGCGCAGACGCCCGGCCTGCGCCGGGCCCAGCGCCTGGCCGACGCCACGCTCTGGCCGCTGTTCTGCGCCGGCTGCCACACCGCCCGGGACACGGTGGCCGCGATCCGGGCCGCCGGGTTCGAGGTGACCGCGCTGGACCGCTTCCGCTTCCCGCCGACCGGGCTGCCGGCCCCGGCCTCGCCGCACGTCCTCGGCACCGCGATCCGGGCCTGACGCCGGACCGGGCCGGTTCTTCCGGCCCGGTCCGGCGCGCTCAGCTCACGCTCACCGTGCCGTCCGGGGCGCGGACGCAGGAGACGGTACGGACGCCGGTCGCCGCCGCCCCGGCCAGGCACCGGCCGAGCACCTTGTGTCCGGCGGCGTTCGGGTGCCACGACTCCTGGCAGGTCTGGAAGTACGTGCCGCAGGCGTTGGCGATCCGCTGGATGTCGAGCTTGTCGTATCCGGAGAGGCTGGTGACGAACGTGCCGCTCGGGCCGTCCATCAGCCGGATCGGCGTGGCCAGGGCATTGCCCGGGCTGCCGGTCGACTCGCAGAGCCGGGCGCCGTCGAACGCGCGCTGCACGTTCAGGTAGACCAGGTCGTCCTGCGGGAACTCGCCGGCGAGCGTGCCGCGTACCGAGCTGACGAGCGTGCCGAGCCCCTGCGAGAAGCGGTGGCCGGGCGCCAGGCTGGCCCGGTGGATCGGGCAGCCGGCCGCGTACCGCTCGGCGCCCAGCGCGCGGAACTTGTCCCGGGTGTCGTCGCGGCTGTCCTCGGTCCAGTAGGTCTGGTTCAGCTCGAACGGCAGCGGGTTGGTGTAGTCCTGGAACACCACCCGGTGCTGCCCGTCGGCGTCGATCTGGTCCAGCGTGGTGAGCAGTTGCCGCAGCGCCGTGGTGGTCTCCGCGGTGGCGGCGGCGAACTGCGCGGCCGTGCCCAGGTCGGCGTCGGTGCACGGCTTCTGCTCCACCGGCCCGCCCAGGTATGCCCAGAACTCCCACCAGCCGGTCCACGCGTCGGCGATGAACCGGTTGGCGCACTTCTCCGCCACGCTGCCGAAGGTGAACGAGCTGTTGTTCGAGCCGAGGCCGACGAGCACCAGGTCGATGTCGTGGGTCCGCGCCACCGACCGGAGCTGGTCGAGCTGGGCGGCCACCTGCCGCCCCTTGGTCCGGGTGGCCGAGGCGCTGGCGATGTCGTACGGCTGGCCGCCCGAGCAGGCCAGGTTGAACCGCGCGGAGATGCCGGGCAGGTCGGCCTGGAACAGCGAGGCGTTCGGGGAGCGGTGGCAGAAGTAGGCGTTGGCGTTGGCGGCGGACCAGCCGGGGAAGCCCTGGGCCACCCCGTTGACGTCCACGACCGGCGCGTACGCCCCGGCGCCCTCACCGCTGATGAAGCTGTCTCCCAGCGCCACCGCGGCGGTGGGCAGTGCGGCGGCTGCGGGCCGGGCGGGCGCCGCGGCGGCGGGTAACGCCACCGTGGCGAGCGCCAACGCCGCCGCGAGCACGGAACGACGGAACACGGACATGCCCGACCTCCCAAGACATCGAAATGTGAAAGATTCTTCAGGGGGGCGATCAGATCACGCACGTGTGACGGACGTCAATGGTTCGACATCAGTGGCCCCGCATCGGGGAAGACATCCGGTGCCCGGGTCGTTGTGCCGCCTGGAGCCCCGGCCCGTCCCGCCGGCCGCCGTACGCGGCCCCGGCGCGGACCCGGCCGGCAGGCCGATCGCGCAACGCACCGCCCCGGTGCCGCCGACCTGTCAGGGCACCCGGCTAGGCTCGCTCCGGCGCGCCGCGCCCGGCGATCATCGTGGGGGGATCACACGGTGAACGGCACCACACCGCCGAGACCTGGGAGTACGACCAGTTGACCGCACAGCCTGAGACCCTCTACGGGGCCGACGACCTGACGCATCTGGAGGGCCTCGACGCCGTCCGCAAGCGCCCGGGCATGTACATCGGCTCGACCGACAGCCGTGGCGTGGGTCACCTCGTCAACGAGATCCTCGACAACTCGACCGACGAGGGTGTCGCCGGTCACGCCACCAAGGTCGACGTGATCCTGCACGCCGACGGCTCGGTCCAGGTCGACGACGACGGCCGGGGCATCCCCACCGACGTGCACGCCAAGTCCGGCATCTCCGGCGTCGAGCTGGTGCTGACCCGCCTGCACGCGGGCGGCAAGTTCGGCGGCTCCGGCTACAAGACCTCCGGCGGCCTGCACGGCGTCGGCGCGTCAGCGGTCAACGCGCTGTCCCGGCGCTTCGACGTCACCGTCCGGCGCGGCGGCAAGGTCCACGCCATGTCGTTCCGCCACGGCGTGCCGGGCGTCTTCGACGGCGACGGGCCGGACGCGCCGTTCACCCCCGGCCCCGGCCTCCAGATCGTCGGCGCGATGAAGCGCGGCCAGCGCACCGGCACCTCGATCCGCTGGTGGCACGACCCGCGCTACTTCGAGACCGGTGCCGCGCTCGACACCGAGGCGGTCCGGCTCAAGCTGCGCAACACCGCGTTCCTCGTCCCCGGCGTGGCCTACCGGCTGCGCGACGAGACCGGCGAGCAGAGCGTCGAGGAGAGCTTCCACTTCCCCGACGGCCTCACCGACATGGTGGAGTTCCTCGCCCCGGCCGGCGACCGGCCGGTCTCCGGCACGCTGCTGGTCACCGGCGAGGGCACCTACCGGGAGAACGCCGCCGACGCCAACGGCGTCATGCAGTCCAACGTGCAGCGCCGCGCCGAGGTCGAGGTGGCGTTCCGCTGGGGCACCGGCTACGAGCGCACCGTCGAGTGCTTCACCAACACCATTCGCAACGCCCACGGCGGCACCCACCGCAAGGGCTTCGAGCGGGCGCTGGCCCGTACCCTCGCCGACGCCGCCCGCAACGCCCGCGGCCTGCTCAAGCCCAAGGAGGACGCGCCCACCCTGGACGACGTCCTGGAGGGCATGACCGCCGTGGTGCACGTGCGCATCCCCGAACCGCAGTTCACCTCGCAGACCAAGGACGAGCTGTCCACCGCCGGCATCACCAAGGTGCTCCAGGGTCTGGTCGAGGCGCACCTCAAGAGCTGGCTGGAGGACCGCCGGACCAAGGCCGAGGCCCGTACGGTGCTTCAGAAGATCGTCGACGCGGCCCGCGTCCGGCTCACCCAGAAGCAGCAGAAGGACGCCGCCCGCCGCAAGACCGCGCTGGAGGGCGCGGCCATGCCGGCCAAGCTCGTCGACTGCCGCGCCACCGGCGTGGAGCGCAGCGAGCTGTTCATCGTGGAGGGCGACAGCGCGCTCGGGACGAGCCGCATGGCCCGCTCCTCCGAATACCAGGCGCTGCTGCCGATCCGCGGCAAGATCCTCAACGTGCAGAAGGCCAACCTCCAGCAGGTGCTGGACAACGCCGAGTGCGCCGCGATCGTGCAGGTGCTCGGCGCCGGCTCCGGCCGCACGTTCGACCTGTCCGCCCTGCGGTACGGCCGGGTGCTCATCATGGCCGACGCGGACGTCGACGGCGCGCACATCCGTACCCTGCTGATCACGCTGTTCGCCCGCTACATGCGGCCGCTGATCGAGGCCGGTCGGCTCTACGCGGCGATGCCGCCCCTGCACAAGATCACCACGAAGGGGCGCAACCCGCAGACCGTCTACACCTACACCCAGGCCGAGATGGAGGCGACGGTCCGCAAGCTGGAGAAGGCCGGCAAGCAGATCGTCACGCCCATCCCGCGCTTCAAGGGCCTCGGTGAGATGGACGCCGACGAGCTGTGGGAGACAACCATGAACCCGGCCACCCGGGCGGTCCGCCGGATCACGCTCGACGACGTCGAGGCCGCCGAGCGGATCCTCGAACTGCTCATGGGGGAGAAGGTCGAGCCCCGCCGCAACTGGCTGATCGACTCCGCCGACCGGGTCGACCGCGACGCCATCGACGCCTGACCAACGGGTTCGTCTCGGAAGGAAACCGCACCATGGCACGCCGCAAGGACGACCGCGCGAAGGCGGACCTGGCCGCCTTCGACCAGGCCGGCGCCCGCGTCTTCGACAACCCGCTGGTCACCGAGGTCTCGGACTCCTACCTGGAGTACGCGTTCTCGGTCATCCACTCCCGCGCCCTGCCCGACGCGCGCGACGGGCTCAAGCCGGTGCACCGGCGCATCCTCTGGTCGATGCACGAGCAGGGCCACCGGCCGGACCGCGGCCACGTCAAGAGCGCCCGGATCGTCGGCGACGTGATGGGTAAATACCACCCGCACGGCGACACCGCGATCTACGACGCGATGGTGCGGCTGGCGCAGGACTTCTCCCTCAACGTCCCGCTCATCGACGGGCACGGCAACTTCGGCAGCCCGGACGACGGCCCGGCCGCGGCCCGCTACACCGAGGCCCGGATGTCCCGGGAGGCGATGCTGCTCACCGGCGAGCTGGGTGAGGACACAGTCGACGTCGAGCCGAACTACGACGGCTCGCTGACCCAGCCCACGGTGCTGCCGGCGGCGTTCCCGAACCTGCTGGTCAACGGCGCGTCCGGCATCGCGGTCGGCATGGCGACGAACATGATCCCGCACAACCTCGGCGAGGTGGTCCAGGCCGCCCGGTGGCTGATCAACCACCCGGACGCCACACTCGACAAGCTCATGGAGTTCGTGCCCGGCCCCGACCTGCCGACCGGCGGGCTGCTGCTCGGCCTGGACGAGGTACGCCGCGCGTACGAGACCGGGCGCGGCGTGGTGCGCATGCGCGGCCGGGTGGAGATCGGCCCGCTGGAGGGCAGCCGCGGCCGGCAGGCCATCACCGTGACCGAACTGCCGTACGGCGTGGGCGCCGAGAAGGTCATCGCGGCCATCACCAACGAGGTGAACAAGACCAAGCGGCTGACCGGGATCGCCGACGTCAAGGACCTCACCGACCGGGAGAACGGCACCCGCCTGGTGGTGGAGTGCAAGGTCGGCGTCAACCCGCAGGCGCTGCTGGCCGACCTCTACCGGCTCACCCCGCTGGAGCAGTCCTTCGGCGTGAACAACCTGGTGCTCGTCGACGGCCAGCCGCGCACGCTCGGGCTCAAGGAACTGCTCGACGTGTTCCTGGCCCACCGCTACGAGGTGGTGACCCGGCGCAGCTCGTACCGCAAGCGCAAGCGGGAGGAGCGCCTGCACCTGGTCGACGGCCTGCTGATCGCCCTGCTCGACATCGACCGGGTGGTCAAGCTGATCCGTGCCAGCGAGGACGCCCAGGCCGCCAAGGACGGCCTGATGCAGCGGTTCAAGCTCTCCGAGATCCAGGCGACCTACATCCTGGACACTCCGCTGCGCCGGCTGACCAAGTACGACCGGCTGGAACTGGAGGCCGAGCAGGAGAAGCTGCGCGACGAGATCGCCGAGCTGTCGAAGATCCTGGACGACGAGAAGGTGCTTCGGAAGGTGGTCTCCGACGAACTGGCCGCCGTGGTCAAGCAGTTCGGCGCGCCGCGACGCACCACGCTCGTCGACGGCGACCTCAAGGAGGTGCTGGCCGCCTCGGTGCCCGCCGGTCCGCTGGAGGTCGCCGACGACCCGTGCCAGGTGATCCTCTCCGCCACCGGGCTGGTGGCGCGGACCGCGGCCGAGTCGGAGGAGGCCGCCGAGGCGCGCCGGCGCAGCGGCCGGGTCAAGCACGACGCGGTACGCGCGATCGTGCACTCCACCGCCCGCGGGCGGGTGCTGCTGGTGACCAGCGCCGGCCGCGCGTTCAAGATCGACGTGTTGCCGTTGCCGGTGCTGCCGGAGCAGTCCGGCACGGTGTCGCTGCGCGGCGGCATGTCGGCGGCGGAACTGGTGCCGCTGGAGCCGGGCGAGACGGTGGTCGGGCTCGCGCCGCTGGGCCCGTCCGCGCAGGGGTCGCCCGGCCTGGCGCTCGGCACCCGGGCGGGCGTGGTGAAGGTGTGCGCCCCGGACTGGCCGGTCCGCTCCGACGAGTTCGAGGTGATCTCGCTGCGTGACGGCGACGAGGTCATCGGCGCGACCTGGCTGACCGACGGCGCCGAGACGCTGGCGTTCGTCTCGTCCGAGGCGTCGCTGCTGCGCTTCGCCGCATCCGTCGTACGCCCGCAGGGGCTCAAGGGCGGCGGCATGGCCGGCATCAACCTGCCGGCCGGCGCGCGGGCGGTCTTCTTCGGCGCGATCCGCACCGACGACTCGAAGCACGGTGAGCCGATGGTGGTCACGTCGACCGGAGCCACGGTGAAGGTGACGCCGTTCAAGGCGTACCCGGCGAAGGGAAGGGCGACCGGCGGCGTACGCGCGCAGCGGTTCCTCAAGGGCGAGCTGGAGCTGTCGGTGGCCTGGATCGGCCCGCGGCCGGTGGGCGCGACGGCCACCGGCGACCCGGTGGACCTGCCGCCTGCGGACCCGCGCCGAGACGGCTCCGGTTTCGCCGTGATGCTCGGCCCGACCGTGGTGGGCCACCACATCGACCGCGACTGACGGGGTTGGGGCGGGCGGCCCGGCCCACCCGCCCCAACCGCTCAGTCGCCGCCGCTCGTCCCCTGCCTCCGCCCGCACCCGGCCCGGCGGCGTGGCCCTGGCCGCCCCAGCTCTCCGGCCACCCGACCCGTCCTCCCCGCTGCGCCCCTCCCGGCCCCACCCAACCCGGTTGATCAAGGAGTTAGCGGCCTTTTCACGCCCCGCGCCGACCACAAACTCCTTGATCACCGCAGCGGGCGCTCCTGCCGCACTGGGCGCCCTGGGCGGCTGGCGAGTTCCGGGCGTCTGGGCACTCGCCCCCACTCTGCACGGTCGATCATGAGGTTAGCGGCGACAAAACGGACACCGAGTGCCGCTAACCTCATGATCGACGCGGTCGGGCCCTCCGGGTGACCTGATCGCCCCCCACCGCCTGTTGACCATGAAGTTGGCGGGCGTGAATCGGGCAAACTGTGCCGCTAACTTCATGATCGACGGGGCGAGGGTGGGGCGGCGGTGGGGCGGGTCAGAGTTCGGGTTCGGGGGACTGGCGGGACTCGGGGGTCGTGCCGCGCAGGCGGGCGATCAGGCGCATGCCGTGGTAGATGACCAGGGCGGCAGCAGTGCCCAGCGCGATGCCGTTGAACGACAGGTCGCCGGCCGTCAGCGTGTAGTTGGCGGCGCCGATGATCACCGCCACCGCGGCGGTGAACAGGTTGATCGGGTCGTGGAAGTCGACCCGGCTCTCGATCCAGATCCGGGCGCCCAGGATGGCGATCAGGCCGTACAGGGCGGTGGTGGCGCCACCCAGCACCCCGGCCGGGACGGTGAGGATCAGCGCGCCGAACTTCGGGCAGAGCCCGAGCAGGATCGCCGTGGCGCCGGCGATCCAGTACGCAGCGGTGGAGTAGACACGGGTCGCCGCCATCACGCCGATGTTCTCCGCGTACGTGGTGGTGCCGGAACCGCCGCCGGACCCGGCCAGCACAGTGGCGACACCGTCGCCGAGCAGCGCCCGGCCCATGTCGCGGTCCAGGTTGCGGCCGGTCATCGCGGCTACCGCCTTGACGTGCCCGGCGTTCTCCGCGATCAGCACCAGGATCACCGGGATGACCAGCACGACGGCACGCGCGTCGAAGCTCGGCGTGTGGAACTCGGGGAGACCGACCCAGGCCGCCTGGCGCAGGCTGCTGACGGCCTGCTGGTCGAGGTTGCCGGTGAGCGCGGCGAGCACCCAGCCGACCACCACGCCGACGAGGATCGACAGCCGCGCCACGAAGCCGCGGAACAGCACAGTGGTGAGCAGGATCGCGACGAGCGTGACCACGGCGATCAGCGGCTGCGCCTTCACGCCGGTGCCGGAGCCGTCGCCGTCCCACGCGACCGGCGCGAGGTTGAGGCCGATCAGCATGACGATCGCGCCGGTGACCACAGGCGGCATCAGCGCGTCGATCCAGCGGGAGCCGGCCACCTGCACCACCACGCCGACGATCGCCAGCGCCACGCCCGCGACCACGATGCCGCCGAGGGCCGCGCCGATGCCGCCGTCGGTCTTCGCCGCCAGGACCGGCGCGATGAACGCGAACGACGAGCCGAGATACGAGGGCAGCCGGTTGCCGGTGATCAGCAGGAACAGCAGCGTGCCGAGCCCGGAGAACAGCAGCGTGGTGGCGGGCGGGAAGCCGGTGATCAGCGGGACGGTGAAGGTGGCGCCGAACATGGCGACCACGTGCTGCACGCCCACGCCGATGGTGCGCGGCCAGGAGAGCCGTTCGTCGGGTGCGACCACGTCGCCGGGGCGTACCTGGCGGCCGTCGCCGTGCAGGGTCCACGGGGACCAGCGGGAGGTGGGGGACTGGGTCATCGGTCGCCCTTCGCGTCATCGGGTGACGGGGGCGTGATCGACCCTGGGAGTTGTTTCTAGCACGTGCCCTGGCGGGACGTGGTCCCGCCCCGGCTCAGGCGACGCCTGTGGGACGGAACTGGACGCTGACCCGGGGGCCGACCGGCCGGGTGGTCTTCGGCACCGCGTGTTCCCAGGTGCGCTGGCAGGAGCCGCCCATGACCACGAGGTCGCCGTGGCCGAGCGGGAACCGCAGGCTGCCGCCGCCTCCGCCGCGCGGGCGCAGCAGCAGCGCGCGCGGGGAGCCGAACGAGACGATCGCCACCATGGTGTCGGTGTGCGCGGAGCGGCCCAGGGTGTCGCCGTGCCAGGCCACGCTGTCGCGCCCGTCGCGGTAGAGGCACATGCCGGCGGTGACGAACGGCTCGCCCAGTTCGGGCGCGTAGTGCCGGGTGAGCGCGTCCCGGGCCGCGGTGAGCACCGGGTGCGGCAGCGGCCGGCCGGCGGCGTACCAGCAGAGCAGCCGGGGCACGTCGACCTCGGTGTCGTACATGGTCCGGCGTTCGGCCCGCCACGGCACGTCGTGGCGCAGCGTGTCGAGCACCTCGTCGGAGCCGCGCACCCAGCCGGGCAGGTGATCGACCCAGGCGCCCCGGCTCAGTTCGTGCCGGCGCAGCGCCCCGGCGAGCGGGCCCAGGGTCGGGCCCTGCTCGGCCAGGTCGAGCATCGAGGGCTGGTACGCGTCGGACACGCAGCCGATCGTACCCCGCTCTCGAACAGGCGTACGACGATCAGCGCCGCAGCATCCGGCGGACCTTGCCCGGGACGGCCTGCTTGATCCGCTCCCGGAGCTGCTGCGAGCGCAGCGCGTCGATGGTGGCGGTGAGCGTGGCGTTCTCGTCGCGCAGCCGTTCGATGCGGGTCAGCAGTTCGGCCGGCGTGGTGGCGGCGGCGGGCCGGACGGCCGGCGGGAACACCGTCTCGCCGACCTGCCTGTCGAAGCGCGCGGCGCTGTCGCCGTCGGCGAACGAGGTGCCGAGGTCGTGCTTGCGCAGGAACGCGGTGATGGTCTCGAAGCGGGCCTTGTGGCCGTCGTTGAGCGCTGTGTAGTCGGCCTCCGCGTAGAGGTCGGCGGCGTCGACGTCGGCCGGCACGTCCCGCATGATCCGGTGCGGGATGCCGAAGTAGCGGGCCAGTTCCAGGGTGCGCGAGTCGTGCGCGAACAGGTAGCCGGGCGTGCCCGCCACGAGCGCGGTGATGGTGCCGTGGATGCGGGTGCCGAACGCGAAGTCGTACCCGGACAGGTGCGACATCCAGGTCCACGGGTCGACGAACATGCGCACCTTGTCCTCGGCGAACAGCGGGTGCGAGGTGTGCAGCGGGATGTCGCTGCTCTGGCCCCGGTGCTCGGGCGCGTCGCCGTAGAGCAGGGTGCCGAGCGTGCGCAGGTCCTGCGGCACGTAGCAGAGGTTCGGGTAGCGCTCCTGGTGGTGGCGGACCACCGCGGCCATCGAGCGGACGTACGGGGAGATGGTCAGTGCGACCTTCGAGTCGGCGGTCAGCTCCGGGCGGCTCTTCTCCAGCTGGAACGTGTCGCCGTGCAGGAACATCGACGGGCAGCCGATCTGCTCCACGTCGGAGAAGCCCAGCGCGTTGAGGTAGCTCTCGGTCACCTCGCCGCGTACGCCGATGCTGTGCGACCGGTCCAGCACGGCCTTGCAGAACGCGCGGACCGGCTCGTCGATCGGCCGCAGGTACTCGCGGTCGCCGTCGACGTTCGTCTGCACGCCGACGCCGAGCACCACCACCGGGATCTTCAGCCGTTCGATCAGCCGGGTCAGCGGCGTCAGGCGGTGCACGAAGCTGCGCCGGAACGCGTTCGCCAGCGGTACGACGAACACGTCGTGCCGCTCGTTGATCTCGTCGGCGAGACGCGGGTCGGCCGGGGTGCGTGTCGGTGTGATCTCGGCCGTGGAGGTGGCGAGCAGCTTGTGCGCGGCGTGGCTGAAGACCAGGTTGCCGCTGTTGTCCCCGATCCAGTTGCCGGCGAACGTCTCCTCGGGCGTGAGGACGTCGAACGGGCCCTTGCGGGCGCGGAGCAGGATCCGCTGGTGCATCCGGTTCGCTCACCTTCCGTACGGCACGGCGTGCGGGCGGGAGCCGGGTGGGTGCCCGCGCGTGCAGAACGGAAATCCTATCCGCCGCCCGAGCGGAGCCGAGCGGACGTCGGCTCGCCGGGAACGTCCCGGTTCCCCGGGGTAGGGTGCCCGGAATGACCAGCGCGCCGACCGTCACCCGTGCCCCGCGACTGCCGTCGCTGACCGGATTGCGGTGGATGGCCGCGCTGCTGGTCTTCGGCTTCCACGCCGGGACCATGGGGATCATCGCCGAGCCGCACCTGAAGCCCCTGGTCGACAAGGCGTTCAGCCTGGGCCTGTCCGGCGTCGAGTTCTTCTTCATCCTCAGCGGGTTCGTGCTGGTCTGGTCGTACCGGGACGGGGAGCGCGCGTGGACGTTCCTGCGCCGCCGGTTCGCCAAGATCTACCCGAACCACGTGGTGACGTTCGTCGCGGCGCTGGCCGTAGCGGCCTGGTTCGCCGACCCGGTCGTGCCGTGGGCCGCGATCGCCAACTTCTTCCTGGTCCAGGCGTGGATCCCGCTGGGCGGCTACTTCTACAGCGTCAACAACGTGAGCTGGTCGCTCTCCTGCGAGCTGGCCTTCTACCTGTGCCTGCCGCTCGTGGTGCCGTGGCTGCGCCGGGCCCGTACCGGCGTGCTGCGGACCGTGCTGGTCGCGGCACCACTGCTCATCCTGGCGCTGTGGCCCGGCCAGCAGCTCGTGCCGGAGGAGCAGCGGTGGTGGTTCACCCAGATCTTCCCGGTGACCCGGTCGCTGGAGTTCTGGATGGGCGTGGCCGCTGCCGAGCTGATGCGCCGGCACCGCTGGCGCGGACCGAACCTCGCCGCCGCCACCGGGATCTTCGTCGCCACCTGGGTGGTCGCCGCGCTGTGGATCCCGGCCGAGTTCTGGGCGGCGCTGCTCGCTGTCGCGTACCTCCTGGTCATCGCCGCCGCGGCGGACGCCGACGTGCGCGGCCGCCCCACCCCCTGGCGGTCCCGGGCGATGGTCTGGCTCGGTGAGGTCTCGTTCGCCTTCTACCTGGTGCACGTGCTCGTCATGGTCACAGTGCTGCGGCTGACCGGGCACTGGGGGACCGGGCTGCCCGGCTGGCGCGGCCCGGTCGCGGTGCTCGGCTTCCTGGTGGTCACGCTCGCGCTGGCCGCCGCGCTGCACCGTTGGGTGGAGACACCGATGATGCGCCTGCTCGGCCCGTCCCGCCGGGCCCGCGCGGCGTCGCGCGCACCGGCCGTGCCGGCTCCGCGCGAGCCCGCCGAGGCCGCCACCAGCCCGGCCGCCGCCGACGGCGGCGTGAGGCCCGTCACCGGTCCGGCCGAGGACATCGAGTACGCCGGGCGGCGTCGCCCGGACTGACACGCGCACACGTCCGCCGGTCGATCCGCGACACGCCGTGCGGCGGTGCGTTCGTGGGGGATCGGCGGTAATTTGTACCCGTGCTTCCGATCGCGCTCACCTGCCCCGTGTGGTGGGTGGCGCGCTGGACCGCCCGGATGCTCGCCAGTCTCGCCGTGGTCGTCGCCTGTTCGTTCGGCGCCGCCACGCTGCCGGCCGGTGTCGCCGCTGCCGCCCCGGCTCCGGCGGTCGCCGCCTCGACGTACACGGTCACCGGCGCCTCGACCGCGACGCGGCCGGAGGCCGACCGCGTGGCCGAGCGGCAGGCCGCTCCCGCCGGGGTTCCGGCGCCCGCGCCCCGGGCGGCCGCCCCGGCCGTCGTGGAGCCGGTCCCGGCCGGACGGGCCGTCGCACCGGCCGGCCCGCGGGCACCGCCCGCCCGCTGACCCGCTCACGGGCCGCGCCCGTTCTCCGCACCCACCGCACGTCATCCCCGCACCCGCCCCGGCGGCTCTTCACCGGCCCGCCCCGGCGAGGTCGTGCGGGTCCTCCCGCCAGGTCCTTCCCGTGAGGTGCCGACCATGTCGCAGACCGCTCTGTACCACTTCCTCACCTCCGTGCCCGAGGCCGCCGCCATCTGGTCCTTCCTCCTGCTGCTCGCCTTGGGCCTGCTCGCCGCGCTCGTCGCCCGGCCCGAACGCAACCCCGCGCCGGAGACCGCACCCGAGCCGCCCGACGCCGACGCCGCCCGCCGCGACGACCTGATCCGGTACGCCGAGGAGGTGGCGGTTGCCGCCGCCGGGGCTGCCCAGACGGCCCGTCGCCGCCGGGAGCAGTGGCTGGCCGCGCAGGACGAGGCGGACCGGGCCTGGACCGCGTACGACGAGGCGGACGCCGCCGCCCGCCGCCTCGCCGGCGCCGCCGCGCTGGCCGCGCCCCGCACGCCACGAACCCCTGCGGAGTACGCGGCCCGTGAGCGCTGGCTGCGCCACGCCGCCATGACGGCGCACTGGCGGGGCGACCTGACCGCCCGTCAGCTCGCCGACGTGCTGGCGCGCCGCAACGGGTGGGATCCGCGCCGGCACCCGGCCGAGCAGGAGATCGTGCTGGCCCGCACCGTCAGGGACGGGCGCCGGGCCGGATGGGAGAGCGCCGCCGCGCGGGAGCGGGCGGCCTGGCGGGACGCGGAACTGGCCGCCGAGGCCGCCCGGACACTCGCCGCCGAGGCGTACGCGGCCACCGTGGCGCTGCGGCCCGCCCCGGCGTACCGGAGCGCGATGGCGAGCGCCCAGCCGGTGCCCGCGACGGTCCGTAACGCCCGCTGGCGCCCGGCCCGGGTCGGCTGAGACGGCCGTCTCGACCGAATCGTTACCCGGAACGTGGTGAGCCCGGTCACCCGGTTCACCGAAACGGGCGCCGGGCGCAGAACGGGTCATCGAGTATCGCGATTGCCGGCCGGGTGGTCGCCGTCTGTCCGCTTTCCGCCACCGGGCGCCGTCGAAACTGCTTGTCCCATTGAGTGAAGTCAGTAACCGGGTGTTCCGAAATCCGTTACCACGGATCACGTTTACGCAGGTGGGAGCGCTTGGCAGGGGGCATACCCACCGGTAGTGTCGGCGCGTCCGATGCGGTAATCGATCGCCGACGGCGACGCCGCACCGACCCGCCTAATCGTGTTCCACGAACCGGGGACCCATGAGCACCATCGGGGTGAATCCGCGAGCCCACGGCCCGCGGTAGGGCGTACTTCCCGCCCGAATCCGTCAGCTAACCCGGTCGGCGGCCACGGAAGGAGTACCCCGCGTGCCCACCCCTCGATCGTCCCCCCGCCTCCACGGCGAAGCGGTGCCCGCGCGCGCCTGACGCGCGACCGGCAACCGCCCTCTGGGCGCCCGGCATCACGGGCGTTCCCGATCCCCCGGCCATCCGGCCCCGCCAGCACGTGTGAGTTCCTCCGCGTGCCGGGCCGGCGTGTGCCGCTCACGCCCCGTGGAGGATTTCGTGAAGCACCACCTGAAGCGTCAGCTGCGACGGATCGTCACCGAACGCCCGTACCAGATCATCGCCGGATCGGCCGCCGCGCTCGTGCTGGCCGCCGGCGCCGGCACCGTCGCCACCGCCGGTGACGACGCCCCGGTCCAGGAGAACACCGCCGCGGTCGCCGACCTCGGCGCCGCCCGCCTCGGCGAGCAGCCCGCCAGCCGCAGCGAGGCCCGCATCGCCGTACCGCAGGCATCGCCCAGCGCCTCCGCCACGCCCAGCGCGTCGCCGAGCGCCTCCCCGTCCGCGAAGGCCGCTGCCGACCCGGACACCACGCCCAAGGCCAAGCCGAAGCCGCCGTCGAGCAAGTCGCTCGACTACGACTACCAGGCGCAGATCAACTACTTCTACTGCGGCCCGGCCGCCGTGCGCAACGCGCTCAGCGCCGCCGGCATCGAGCGCAGCCAGGACGCGCTCGCCGGCCCCCTCGGCACCACCGAGATGGGCACCAACTCGGCCGAGGACACCACCCGTGTGCTCAACCAGCAGGTCAAGGGCAACCCGTACCGGACCCGCATGATTCCCGGCTCGGCCACCCCGGCCCAGATGGACCGCCTCCAGGCCGACGTGGTCGAGGCGATCAGCAACGGCCGCGGGGTCGTCGCGAACGTCGCCGGTACGGCCACCGACACCAACGGCGGCTGGCACTCGTTCCCTGGTGGCCACTACGTCGCGGTGGTCGGCTACAAGGACGACGGCCGGACCGTACGGATCGCCGACTCGGCCGACCCGTCGCTGCCCTCGTACTGGATCACCACGATCGACCTGGCGCACTGGATCGCCAGCCGCGGCTACTCCGCCTGACCGTCCCGCACACCCGAAGGCCGGCACCCCACCCCGGGGTGCCGGCCTTCCCTGTCCCGCCCTCCCTCGCCCCCGTCCCCGCCCCGCCCGGCCCTGGCGCGGCCCTCACGCCGCCTTGGCGCGCCGATCTTGGACTTGTGGCGCCCAGTTTGTCTGGCTCGCCCGCTATGGAAGGTGCCACAACTCCAAGATCGACGGTGGGGGGAGTGTGGGCGGCCGGAGCCGGGGCGAGGGGGCGCCAGGGGCGAGGACGGCGCGGGGCGAGGGCCGCGCGCGGGGGCGAGGGCGGACCGGGGGCGGGGTGTGGGCGAGCCGGGGCGAGGGTGGGGCGGGTCGGCGGGTTCGGTCTCGCGTGTCCGGGGCGGGCGGTGGCAGACTGCGCCAATGGGCGATGCGACGGGGAAGCGGCACCTGATTCTCCTGCACGGCATGGGTGCCACAGGCGAGGTGTGGCTGCCCTGGGCGCCGCTGCTGGAACGCCGCTGGCCCGGCCGCTGGCTCGCCCCCGACCTGGCGGGTCACGGCTGGTCGCCGCCGCTCGACGGCTACTCGTTCGAGGCCCTGGCCCAGCGCGTGGTCGACGGGCTCGGCCCGGTCCGGCTCGGCCCCGAGGACCGGCTGGTGCTGCTCGGGCACTCGCTCGGCGGGGTGGTGGCGCTGGCGCTCGCGGCCCGGCAGCGAGGGCTTCCGGTCGACGCGGTGGTGGGGCTCGGCATCAAGGCGGTCTGGTCCCCGGCCGAGCTGGCGAAGTCGGCGGAACTGGCCGCCCGGCCGGTCACCTGGTTCGCCACCCGTGACGAGGCGGCCCGCCGCTACCTGCGCGTGTCCGGGCTCGCCGGGCTGTTCGCCCCGGACCATCCGGTGGTGGAGGCGGGGCTGCGGCGGGAGGACGGCCGCTGGCGGCTCGCCATGGACCCGGCGGCGTTCGCGGTCGGGGAGCCCCGGCTGCCGGTGCTGCTGGCCGCCACCGATGTGCCGGTGCTGCTGGCCCGGGGCGAGCTGGACCCGATGGTGACCGACGCGCAGCTCAAGGAACTGGGCGTGCCGGTGGCCACGCTGCCCGGGCTGGGCCACAACGCGCACGTCGAGGACCCGGCGGCGGTGCTCGCCCTGCTCGACCCGTACCTCTGAGCGGGGGCGAGCCGGCCCGCGACGGGCCGGCTCGCGTTTCTAGCCGGCCGCGCGCGGCCCCGGGACCGCCCAGTCGGGTTCCAGCTCCCGGCGGGCGGCGGACAGGAACGCCTCGGCGTAGGCGTCGGCGGGGAAGTCGCCCAGGTAGCGGGTCCGCGCCGTCCAGCGCTGTGCCGCCTTCGGGTCGGCGTCGAGCAGGTCGGTGAGCACCTCGTCCACGTTGGACATGTCACGCCGCAGCACGTAGCCGGACGCCGCGAGCGGGAACCGCTCGACGAAGTGCTCGCCGTCGGCGCCGGTGTCGGTGACCGCGTACGGCTTGCCGGAGTAGAGCCAGTCGGAGATGACCCCTGACACGTCGGAGACCAGCGCGTCGGCGCGGTTGACGCACTCGGTGAGCGTCAGCTCGCGGGCCGCGGCGGCGCCCCACAGGTGCGGCCGGCCGGTCTTCGCCCGGTCCGCGGCGAGCAGTTCGGTGAGCCGGGCGAACTGGCGGGCCGAGGCCGGGTTCTTGCCGGTGTACGGGTGGGCGCGCAGGATCACCGCGGCGCCCCTGTCGATCAACCGGCGGATCAGCGTCTCGGCCACCGGCAGCGAGCAGTAGTTCGCGTCGGCGTGGTGCCCGGTCCAGGTCGGGGTGTAGAGGACCGTGGGGTGCGCCGCCGAGGTGACCGGCTCCCGGCGTACCTCGATCGCCTCGACCTGGGGCCGGCCGACCACGACGAACTTGTCGGCGGGGATCTCCACGCCGGCGCGGGCGTACCTGTCGATCGCGGCCTGCCCGGCCACGAAGATCTTGTCGAAGATGGCCGAGACCGGGTTGGCGCTGGGGGCCTTGTCGCTGTCGCCGTGGTGCAGCTGCACGTGGGTGAGCTGGTTGAACCGGATCAGGTGGGCGTTCTTCGCGCCGTGGTTGACGTAGAACGCGACCCGCAGGCTGGGCACCAGCGCCTCGTCGAGCGCCTTCAGGGTTGGGCAGAGGACCACCGGCGCGCGGGTGGCGGCGTCCACCGCGGGCAGGAGCTCCGGCTCGCGCAGCACCACCACGAACGGGCGGCCGATCCGTTCCAGGTACGGCAGCCACATGGTGACCTGGTACTCCGAGCCGGGTGGCGCGGAGAAGTGCAGCACGAACTCGGGCTGGTGGCGGCGCAGTGCCCGGCCGACCGGGCCGCCTCCGGCGGGCGGCCGGAACCGGCGCCGGGCGAGGTCCAGCGCGACCGCCCCGCATCCGGCGCCGACGAGCAGCGCGGCGACCAGCGCCGTCCAGGCGGGCAGCGTCAGGGCGGCGGCGAGCGCCACCACGGCGAGCAGCACCAGCAGCGCGTCGCCGAGCCGGGCGGCGACCACGGGTGTCCACGTGCGGACCGGGAGGTTCGCCGCCCGGATCTCCAGTGCGCCGGCCTGCCGCAGCGGGCCGACCAGCAGCACCAGGCCGAGCAGGACCAGCGCGGTGGCGGCGAGCGCCGGGTCGAAGCCGTCGTCGAGGCGCCGGGCGTAGCCGACCAGGATGCCGGCGGCGACGAGCACCGTCTCGGCGAGACCGTCGGCGGACGGCCGGACCCGGCGCTCCCAGGCGGTGGCGGCCAGCGCCGCGACCGCCAGGGCCAGGCCCCAGCCGGTGGCGCCGGTGAGCGCCACGACGAGGAAGGCCAGCACCGCCAGCCCGGTGGTCAGCCCCCGGGCGAGCAGCTTGCGGACCAGGTCACCACGCATCTGGTACGTCCCGTCGGGTTCAGGCGTCGGCGGACAGTTCGGACCGGTGCGGGCCCGGCTGCGCCGGTACGGCGGCCACCTGCTCGCCGGGGGACCGGCGCACGTCGACCACCTGGCCGGTCAGGTCGGAGATCAGCACGTCCAGGGACGCCTGCGCGACCGCCTCGGAGGAGAGCAGCGTGTGCTCCGGCTCCTCGCCGAACGCCCGCGTCCGCATCGGGGTGGCGGTGCGTTCCGGGTTGACGCAGTTGACCCGTACGCCGAACTCGGCCCACTCGTCGGCGAGCGCCTGGGTCAGGTTGACCAGCGCGGCCTTGGTGGCCGAGTAGAGCGCGTAGCGGGCCCGGCCCCGGGTGTAGGAGCTGGACGTGTAGAGCAGCAACTGGCCCTTTGTCTGCTGGAGGTACGGCAGGGACTGGCGCGCGATGGTGACCGGCCCGACGAAGTTGACGTGCAGGAGACGGTCCATCGTCTCGGAGTCCATCTCGGCCAGCGCGCCCTTCTCCAGGATGCCGGCGGTGACCACCACGTGGTCGATCCGGCCGGTGGCCTCGAACGCGGTCTTCAGCGCGGCGGCCACGTCCTCGGCGCGCTCGACGTGCGTGCCGGTGGTGGAGCGGCTGAACGGGAAGACCTGGGCGCCGTAGCCGCGGGCCAGTTCGGCCAGGTCGTGGCCGATGCCGTAGCTGCCGCCGAAGACCACGATGGTCCGGCCGGTCAGCTCCTCGGCGTAGCTGCGGTGGTCGGTCAGCCGGGGCGCCTGCGCGGCGGCGAGCTGGAACAGCTTGTCGGCCAGGTGCACGTCGACCGGGTGGGTGACCTTGATGTTCTCGTCCGAGCCGTCGATCACCTTGATCGGCGTGCCGGGCAGGTAGCGCAGCACCACGCCGCAGTCGTCGGTGGCGGCGAAGTCGGGGTCGCCCTCGGCGCGGCGGTACGCCTCGCGGATGGTGCCGGAGCGGAACGCCTGCGGGGTCTGGCCGCGGCGCAGCCGGGAGCGCACCGGGATGTCGGTGATGCAGTCGTCCGCGTCGACCTGGATGATCGTGTCGGCGGACGGGATGGCCACGTCGACGGCCGAGTACGTCCAGAGCGCGTTGACGCACTCGCGCACGATCCGGGCGCTGACCAGCGGGCGGACCGCGTCGTGGAAGAGGATGTTGACGTCGCCCTCGCCGACCGCGTCGAGCGCGATCCGGGTGGTGTCGTTGCGGGTCTCGCCGCCCTCGATCACCTTGGTGACCTTGCGGAAGCCGGCGTCGGCGACGATGCGCCGCGCGTCGTCGACGTGACCGGTGGCCATCAGCACGATGATCTCGTCGATCTCCGGCGCGGCCTCGAAGACGGCGAGGGTGTGCTCGATGATCGGCTTACCGGCGATCTTGAGGAGCTGCTTCGGGATGCCCAGCCCGAGGCGCGTGCCGGTCCCCCCGGCCAGGATCACGGCCACCGTACGCGCGGGGCGCCAGGGTGCCGGGCTCGCCGGCGCGGCGTCCGGTGCGGTGGTGTGGTCCTGCGTCATTGCCGTACCTCACTCTGGGTGAAAGGGGATGGATCCGAAAACCTTAACGCGTACGCCGGAGCGCACCGCTCCGGGCGGAACCCGATGCGGTGCGCTCCAGGGCGCTACTTCTGGTTCTCGTACGCGTCGCAGACCTCCTTGGTGGGGCCGTCCATCTTCAGGACGCCGCTCTCCAGCCAGATGGTCCGCTCGCAGGTGTCCCGGATCGAGCCGATCGAGTGGCTGACCAGGAAGACGGTGCCGGCGCTGTCGCGCAGCTCGCGGACCCGCTGCTCGCTGCGGACCCGGAACTTGCGGTCGCCGGTGGCTAGTGCCTCGTCGATGAGCAGCACGTCGTGCTTCTTCGCCGAGGAGATCGCGAAGCGCAGCCGCGCGCCCATGCCGGAGGAGTAGGTGCGCATCGGCAGCGAGGCGAAGTCGCCGCGCTCGTTGATCCCGGAGAACTCGATGATCTCCGGGGCGATCCGCTTGACCTCCTCCGGCGGCATGCCCATGGCCAGGCAGCCGAGCACCACGTTGCGCTCGCCGGACAGGTCGTTCAGCAGCGCGGCGTTCACGCCGAGCAGCGACGGCTGGCCCTTGGTGTAGACGGCGCCGCGGGCCGGCGGGAGCAGCCCGGCGATGGCGCGCAGCAGCGTGGACTTGCCGGAGCCGTTGCTGCCGATCAGGCCGATCGCCTCACCCTCGTACGCGGTGAAGCTCACGCCCTTGACCGCGTGCACCTCGCGGATGTTCGGCGCCTTGGTGCGGGAGACGATCCGCTTGAGCGCGGAGACCGGGGTGGTGCCGCCGCTCGCGCCCTTGTGGATCCGGTAGATCACGTGCACGTCGTCCACCACCACCGTGGGGACGCGACCCGAGTCGGTCACCGGGCCGGCGTTCAGCGGCAGGGTCTGCTCAGCCACGGCCGTACTCCTTCTCTCCGCGCCAGAAGTAGACGAACCCGCCGATGCCCATCACGACCGCCCAGAACAGGCCCATCGCCCACAGCTTCAGCGGGGAGCTGATCAGGTTCGGCTGGTGCGAGTCGAGCAGCGCGTAGCGGGCCAGCTCGATGAAGACCAGCGGCGGGTTCCACTCCAGGATGTTCGCCGCCCAGTTCGGCAGGTGCTCGCGGATGAGCGCCACCGGGTAGAGCACGCCCGAGGCGTACAGCCAGGTGCGCATCACGAACGGCATGACCTGCTTGAGGTCGGTGGCCTTGGAGCCGAGTCGGGCCATCACCATGCTCAGCCCGACGTTGAAGATCGTCTGGAGCAGCAGCATGGGGACGATCAGCACCCAGCGGAAGGTGATCGGCTCGCCGGTCAGCAGCACGATCGCGGCCAGCACCACCATCGACATGAGCAGCTGCTGGAGCTGGACCAGCGTCACGGTGATCGGCAGCGCGGCCCGCGGGAACTGGAGCGCCCGGATCAGGCCCAGGTTTCCGGTGATCGCGCTGGTGCCGTTGGACGCCGCGGTCTGGGTGAAGATGAAGATGAAGATGCCGGTGCACAGGTACGCGATGAAGTTCGGCACGTTCCGGTGCTGGGCCAGGATCACGCCGAAGATCAGGAAGTAGACCGCCGCGTTGGTGAGCGGTGTCAGCACCTGCCAGAGCTGACCGAGCTGGGTGTTGCTCAGCGAGGAGGCGACCTTCGCCCGCGAGTACGCGGTCATGAAGTGCCGGTACGCCCACAACCTGCGGGCGTACTCGCCCAGGGCGGGTCGTTCCCCGGCCACCCGTAGCCCGTACCGCTGGGCCAGCTGGGCCCGGGTCAGTCCGGATTCGGGGTCGGCCACCGCGGTGTTGGCCATGTTCAGGCGCTCCGATCTTTCGTGCTGATGGGGAGCAGTGCGGTGAATGAGATCCAGCGTGGCCGGGCGGGGAGGAGCCGCCTCGCTGCTGCATGGAAGGTAGTCCACCGAACGTCGGGACGCAACCGTACCGTCGTTGCGCTACATTGTTCCACGTGACGACCGAGAAGAGGCGTGCCCCGGCCGGCGCGGCGGTGCTGCGCGGGGAGATCACCAGTGCCATCCGCGCCGCCGTGATGCAGGAGTTGGCCGAGGTGGGCTACGGTCGCCTCTCCATCGAGGCGGTGGCCCGCCGGGCCGGTGTGAGCAAGACCGCCATCTACCGCCGCTGGCGTTCCAAGCTCGACCTGGTGCTGGACATGGTCTCGGCGGTGGCGGGGCGGAACATCCCGCTGCTGGACACCGGCAGCCTCCTCGGTGACCTGGAGATCCTGCTGCACGTGATGGCGCGTGCGTTGCGTCACCGGCTGGCCGCGCAGATCATCCCGGACCTGCTGGCCGAGGCGGCCCGCAACCCGCAGATCGCGGAGAAGCTGCAGGCCGCCCTGGACGACTACCAGCAGGCCATCGGCCGGATCCTGATCGGCCGGGCGGTCGAGCGCGGTGAGCTGTCCGCGGACACCGACCGGCGCGCCGCCGTCGATCTCATCGTCGGCCCGGTCTACTGGCGGATGGCGATCTCCCGGGCCCCGCTGGAGCTCACCGAGGTGCCCCGGATGGCGGCCGCGATCGTCGCCGCTCTGCGGGTAGCATGCGTGGGGCCTGTACGCGACGAGGTGGAAGTCTGAACCCCGGGCCGCCCCCGGAGGGCCGTCGTCGATCATGAACAGAAGGTCACATCCGGTCGGACAATCAGTGCAACCCGTTGGTTTTCCCGACAGACCGGTACCATCCCCCGAAATGTCTCTCATGAACCACGCGTCGACAGGAGGAAGCCCCATGGTCGGGCCGCATCCAGAGTTCATTCCCCCCGCACGGCCGATCATCGGCGAAGCCGAGATCGAGGCGGCCGTCCGGGTGCTGCGGAGCGGCCGGGTCGTGCAGGGCCCCGAGGTCGCCGCGTTCGAGGAGGAGTTCGGCGACCTGGTCGGCGGCCGGCACTGCGTCGCCGTCAACTCCGGCACCTCCGCGCTCCAGCTGACGCTGATGGCGCTCGGCTTCGGCCCGGGTGACGAGATCATCGTCCCGTCCTTCTCCTTCGCCGCCAGCGGCAACGCGGTCCGGCTGGTCGGCGCCGAGCCGGTCTTCGTGGACATCGAGCCGGGCAGCTTCTGCGTCGACCCGGAGGCGGTCGCCGCGGCGATCACGCCGAAGACGGTCGCGATCATGCCGGTGCACCTCTACGGCCACCCGGCCGCGATGGACCGGATCATGGCGATCGCGCAGCAGCACGGCCTCGCAGTGGTCGAGGACGCCGCGCAGGCGCACGGCGCCGAGCTGAACGGCACCCCGGTCGGCGCGTTCGGCACCGCCGGCTGCTTCAGCTTCTACCCGACGAAGAACATGCACTCCCTCGAGGGCGGCATGATCACCACCGCCGACGCGGACCTCGCCCGGACCCTGCGGCTGCTGCGCAACCAGGGCATGGAGCAGCGGTACGCCAACGAGATCGTCGGCGCCAACATGCGGATGACCGACGTGGCCGCCGCCATCGGCCGGGTGCAGCTCACCCAGCTCGCCGAGTGGACCGAGCAGCGCCGCGCCAACGCCAAGTTCCTCGACTCGGCGATCACCGGCATGGTCACCCCGCCCGTCGCCGACGGCGCCAAGCACGTCTACCACCAGTACACCGTGCGGGTGCGGGCCGACCGGGACGCCGCCCAGGCCCGCCTCACCGAGCTGGGCATCGGCAACGCGGTCTACTACCCGACCCCGATCCACCGGCTCAAGCCGTACCTCGACGCCGACGGCAAGCCGGGCGCGTGGGACCTGCCGGAGACCGAGCGGGCCGCCGCCGAGGTGGTCTCGCTGCCTGTGCACCCGTCGCTGAGCCCTGCCGACCTGGAGCGGATCGCCGAGGGCGCGAACCTGGCCGGGGGTGCCCGATGAGCGGACGGAAGCTGCGGGCCGGCCTGATCGGCCTCGGCGCGATGGGCCGCAACCACGCCCGCGTGCTGTCCAACCTGGACGGCGTCGAGCTGGTCGGCGTGGTCGACCCGGCCGGCGACGTGACCGGCACGCTGCGCGCGCCCGTCGTACCCGAGCTGAGCGACCTGCTCGCCCTCGGCGTCGACTACGCGGTGGTGGCCTGCCCGACGGCGCTGCACGAGCCGATCGGCATGGAGCTGGCCGCCAACGGCGTCTGCGCGCTCATCGAGAAGCCGCTCGCCCAGTCCGTCGACGCCGCCACTCGGCTGGTCGAGGCGTTCGAGAACGCCGGCCTGGTCGCCGGCGTCGGGCACATCGAGCGCTACAACCCGGCACTGCAGAGCCTGCGCACCCGCCTGGAGGCGGGCGAGCTGGGCGAGGTGTTCCAGGTCGTGACCCGGCGCCAGGGCCCGTTCCCGCACCGGATCGCCGACGTCGGCGTGGTGATGGACCTGGCCACCCACGACATCGACCTGACCGCCTGGGTGACCGGCCAGCAGTACAGCTCGGTCGCCGCCCGCACCGTCTCGCGCAGCGGCCGGCTGCACGAGGACATGGTCGCCGTGGTCGGCCAGCTCGCCGACGGCACGATGGTCAACCACCTGGTGAACTGGCTCAGCCCGCTCAAGGAGCGGTCGACTGTGGTCACCGGTGACAAGGGCTGCTTCGTGGCCGACACGCTCACCGCCGACCTGACCTTCTACGCCAACGCCGCCATCGACACCGAGTGGGAGGCGCTGCGCGCGTTCCGCGGCGTGGCCGAGGGCGACATGGTCCGCTACGCGATCCCGAAGCGGGAGCCGCTGCTGGTCGAGCACGAGCGCTTCCGGGACGCGGTCGAGGGCAAGCAGAGCGACATCGTCACGCTGCGGCAGGGTCTGCGTACCGTGCAGGTCGCGGCCGCCCTGCTGGAGTCGTCCGCCGACGGCAAGGTCGTGTCCGTCGCGGCCAGCGGCAGCGACGCGGAGCCGGCACTGCGATGAGCCCGGCGCCGGTGCGGCGGACGGTCTCCGCGGTACGGCGGCGGATTCCCCGGCGGTGGCGCATCGCGCTCCGCCGGGCCGCCGCCGGCGCGCGGCCCTGGCAGACCCCTTCGGTACGCGAACTGTGTGAACTCCCCGCCGGCACGCCGCTGCTGGTGCACGCCGGCGGGATCACCGGCGACCGGGCGCTGGACGGCGTGCTGCGCGCGCTCGTCCGGCTGCCCGAGTTCCACCTGGCGCTGGTCTGCGACGAGGCGGAGCGGGCGCCGGCCCAGGACCTGACCCGCCGCGCCGGCAAGGCGCGCCGCCGGGTCCACGTGGTGCCGCGCCCGCGTACGGTGACGGCCGCGTTCCTCGCCCCGGCGGACGTGGCGGTGTTCGGGTTCGACCCGGACGCCGGTCTCGACCTGCTGGACACCTTCCTCGCCGCCGGGCTGCGGGTGGTCGCCGCCGACAGCCGGGTGACGCGCGAGCACCTGGCCCGGCACGGCGGCGGCGAATTCTTCGCGCCCGGCTCGCTGCCCTCGTTCACCAAGGCGGTGGAACGGGCCCGGCAGCGCGGCGGCGACGAGGCATCTCCCGCGCAGGAGCCGCCGGTCGCGCCGATCGAGGCCGGCACGCCCGGCCCGTGGCGTCCGCTCGGCGCCGGGCCGATCCGGCTGGGGCTGGGCACGGCGAACTACGCCGGGCAGCTCTCCGCCCTGGCGGTGGCGATCACCACCGCCCGCGCCGACGTCGGCGTGGAACTGGTGATGGCCAAGCCACCGGCCACCTACCGCTACCCGGCCGACCGCTACCTGAACTACCCCGGCGAGCACCGGCTCGACGTGCAGATCGCGCGGGCCGAGCGGGTGCTCGGCTGGTACACCCACCTGATCGTGGACGCGTTCCGTCCGGTGCTCGGCCGGGCCAACGGCGACGACATCGCCGCGGACCTGCCCGCGTTGCGCCGGGCCCGGCTCAAGGTCGCGCTGCTGGCGCACGGCAGCGAGATCCGCCATCCGGGCGCGCACCTGGAGCGGCACGCCGAGTCCGCGTTCCGGGACGCCCCGGAGGACCTGATCGGGCAGCTCACCACAGTCGCCGAGCGGAACCGGCGCACCGCCGAGGAGAGCGGCCTGCCGTTCTTCGTGACCACCCCCGACCTGCTGGACGACGTGCCGTCCGCCACGTGGGCGCCGCTGATCGTCGACGTGGACGCCTGGGCCTGCGACCGCCCGGTGCTGGAACGCGCCCGGCCGGTGGTGCTGCACGCGCCGTCGAAGCGGTGGACCAAGGGCACCGACCGGCTACTGCCCCGGTTGCAGGAGCTGCACGATCGACGGATCATCGAACTGCGCCTGGTGGAAGGGCTGCCGCACCACGAGATGCGGCGCCAGGTGCAGGAGTGCGACATCGTGGTCGACCAGTTGGTGATGGGCAGCTACGGCACCTTCTCCTGCGAGGGGATGGCCGCCGGCCGGGTCGTGGTGGCGTACCTCAGCGAGGGGCTGCACCGGGCCGCCGGGGTCCAGCCGCCGATCGCCAACGCCACCCCCGGCACCCTCGTCAAGACCATCGAGTCGCTGCTCGACGACCGGCCCGCCGCGGTCGCCCTGGCCGCGGAGGGCACCCGTTACGTCCGTGACCACCACGACGGGCGGCGCACCGCCGAGGTCTTCGACGCCTTCCTCCGGTGACCCGCCCGACCACCACCCACGCCCGCACCGTCAACGAGGAGAAGCACCCGATGCAAGCTGGCGCTAACAGCGATGCCCGACCGACCCGGGGCCGGGTGGTGATGCTGGTCGACAACGGCGTCCACGGCGACTCCCGGGTGCAGAAGGCAGCGCGCTCGGCCGCCGACGCCGGCTGGGAGGTCTTCCTCCTCGGCATCCGCAACGCCCGCTCCGACGTGGACACCTGGCGCATCGGCGGCGCCGAGGTGCGGCTGCTGCGGGTACCCAAGCCGCTGCACCGGCTGCCCCGGGAGTACAGCCGGTCGCTGCGCCGGCCGCTGGCGTACGCGTCCACCACCAAGGCCGCGTACCGGGTCCAGGAGATCAAGGCCTGGCAGGCCGATCTGTACGAGCGCCGCGTCCGCGCCCAGGCGCTGGGCGGCGGGCTTCCGGCCGCCGTGGGACGGGCGGCCCAGCTGCCGTCCCGCGCCGCCGCCACCGCGTTCGCCCGCTGGGTACGGTTCCGCAGCGGCGAGACCCGTCGGCTGCGCAAGGCGCAGACCGACCCGGAGGCGCTGTTCAGCCGCCTGCCCGTGCGGTTCTGGCAGGGGCTGCTGGGCGACCGCGCCTGGCGCCGGCTGGACCCGGGCCTGTGGGACTTCGAACTGGCCTTCCGCAAGACGCTCGACGAACTCAAGCCGGACATCATCCACGCCAACGACTTCCGGATGCTCGGCATCGGCGCGCGGGCGACGCTGCGGGCCCGGGCCGCCGGCCGGCGGACCAAGCTGGTCTGGGACGCCCACGAGTTCGTCGGCGGCATCACCGGCCGGGCCGACAACCCGCGCTGGCTGCCGGCCCAGATCGCCTACACGGCTGAGTACGCCGCCTATCCGGACGCGGTGGTGACCGTCTCCGACACGCTCGCCGACCTGCTCCAGGAGACCCACAACCTGCCCGACCGGCCGGCCGTGGTGCTCAACGCGCCGATGGCGCCGCCGGCCGAGGCCGACGGCGACGTGCCGGACCTGCGGGCGCTGTGCGGCGTGGACAGCCGTACGCCGGTGCTCGTCTACTCCGGCGCGGTGAACCCGAGCCGGGGCTGCCAGATCATGGTGGAGGCGCTGCCGGAGCTGCCCGACGTGCACGTCGCGTTCGTGACCATGAACCCGAACGGCGACAACCAGTTCTCCGAGGCGCTGCGGGAGCGGGCCGCCGAACTCGGCGTCGCGGACCGTGTCCACCTGCTGCCGTACGTGGCGCACTGGCAGGTGGTGCCGTTCCTGTCCGGCGCGGACGCCGGGGTCATCCCGATCCACCACAAGCCCAACCACGAGCTGGCGCTGATCACGAAGTTCCTGGAGTACTCGCACGCCCGGCTGCCGATCGTGGTCAGCGACGTGAAGACCATGGCGCAGACCGCGCGGGCCACCGGGCAGGGTGAGGTGTTCACCGCCGAGGACCGGGCCGACTACGTCCGGGCCGTCCGGGCCGTGCTCGCCGACCCGGAGCGCTACCGGGCCGCCTACGACAAGCCCGGCCTGCTGGAGGGCTGGACCTGGGAGGCCCAGGCCCGGATCCTCGACGAGGTGTACGGCTCGCTGCTGGGCACGCCCGCCGCGAGCGGGGCGCGTCCTCCGGCGTCCCGGCGTCCCGGCGACGAGCGGGAGTACGCGGCCACCTCGCGCTGACCCCCGGCACAGAACGATTCGGCCGGCTCCCCGTCACGGGGAGCCGGCCGAATCACGTGTACGCCGGTCAGCCGGACGTGGCCGGCGGCTCCAGCAGCAGCCGGTCGAAGTCCTTCTGCGTCACCGACCAGTCCCAGGTGCTCAGCACGTGCGACGCCGCGGCCCGGCCCGCCTCACGCCAGGTCTCCTCGGTGGCGGTGAGGGCCAGGATCCGCTCGGCGGCCTCCTGCGGCGTACCCACCACCCAGTCGCTCGGGAACAGGCTCCGGGCGCTGTGCGGGCGGCCGGCGAAGAACGGCCAGTCGCGCACCACGGGCACCGCGCCGCTGGCCGCGCCCTCGACGAGCGCACAGTGGAAGCTCTCCCGCAGCGAGGTGCTGAGGATGACCCCGACGTCGGTGAGCGCACCGGGGACGTCCTCGGTACGGCCGGTCCGCACCACCGCGCCGGACGGCTCCAGCTCGGCCAGCTCGGCGTCGAGTTCCCGGACGTAGGCCGTGATCGCCGGGCTGAGCTCCGGGTTGAGGTCGTCGCCGACCAGCTTGAGACGGTACCGCTCGTCGTGCCGGCGCAGCTCCCGCAGCACCGCCAGGGCCCAGCGCGGGTCCTTCGCCAGGGAACTCAACCCGACCAGCCCGAGCGTGAACCGGCTGTCGGCGGAGACCTTCGGCGCCACGTACCGGTGCAGGTCCATCGCGTTGCTGATCATGTGGGTCCGCGGGCCCTGCGGCGCGCGCAGCCGCGGCACCGCGGCCAGCGCCAGGTCGCGCAGGTGCTCGGAGACGAAGACCACGTCGTCCACACGCGACCAGTCGGTCAGGTGCGGCCACCAGCTGAACGCCTCGAAGCTGTGCAGGCGGACGATCACCCGGGTGGTGCCCGGGTCGATCATCGTCAGCATCGCGGCGCCGAGGTTGCACCAGTCCACGAAGACCGTGTCCGCCCACTCCAGGTGGGGGCCCCACGCCTCCTGGACCTCCCCGGCCCGCTTGGAGGCGCCGGCGAGCATGTGGAGCGTCACGTTGGTGCGGCCGTTGCTGAGCACCGGGAGGATCGACTCCTCCATCAGGTTCAGCCGGCGGACCTCCACCCCGGGCATCGCCTCGTAGCGCTCCAGGATCGGCCCGAGGAAGTTGTCGTTCAGCCCGGTGAAGAAGAGCATCCGGTGCGGCCGGCCGGCGGGCGGGAACGCCGCCGGGCTCTGCCGCCCGCGCGGCGTCGCCATCGCCCGGCCGGCCTCGCTGTCGTGCAGCGGCGCGAGGAACTTCTCCGGGTCCTCGGCCAGCGGCGAGGTGGTGCCGTCGAACTGCACGATCCGGTGAAACATCAGGTTGAACGCGCGCAGCACGTGCGGCGCGGCCTTGCCCGGGTTGCGCTTCTTGAGGAAGCCGTCGGCGAGCTTGAGCTGACCTCGCACCACTGTCATCAGGTGCTCGGGCACCTTGCCCTGGCTCAGTTCCGCGTCCACGATCGGGCCGAGGAGCTGCCCCTTGGTCGCCGGGCTCTTCAGCCGGCCCTGCGCCGCCAGCGCCAGCCGCTTCGCGCTGGCGCCGTGCCCGGTCTTGAGCATGTTGCCGGTGACCCGCCGGGCGATCTTGCCGCGGTGCCGCTCCGGCAGGCCGGGCGCCGTGACGGCGCCCTGCCAGAACCAGCGCACCGGGCTGAGCTTCATGGCCCGCTTGCCGGTGCTCATCTCGAACACCCGCTTCGCCAGGTCGACGGTCTGGTTGCGGGTGGCGCTCGCCAGCACGGTCGGGGCCGGGCCGACGGTGTTCAGCCGGGGACGGCGGTAGCGCGCCGGGTCGGCGGACCGCTTCTCCACCGCCCGCAGCGCCGGGGCGATGCCGTAGACGGCGTCGGCCCGCCGGTAGCGCTGCGCGAGCTGCCAGACGGTGTGCAGGGCCTGCGCGTCGAGCGCGACCAGGACGTCGGCCCGCTTGGCGTGCCGGCGTACCCACGGGTCGCGCTGGGCGCGCAGCCACGGGCGCCGGGCCGGGGCCGCCCGCTTGACCGCCCGGCCGAAGCGGGGGCCCAGCTCGGTGGCGGTGGGCAGCAGGTGCACCTCGGCCAGCTCGGTCGCCGCCGGGATCTTCTCCACCGGGTCGAAGGTGGTGGCCACCCGTACGGTGACGCCCCTGTCACGGAACTGCTGAAGCGCGTCGGTCAGGACCGCCACCCGTCCGGGGACGGTGCCCATAACCATCAGGACCTCGATCATGACCTACCTTCTCGGGCCAGGACGCGCGCGCCGGCGGGGGAGGGCTGTGGGGTGCCGGCCGGACCGCCGGTGCCCAGCACCAGCTCGGTCACCTCCCGGACGGCGGGGATGAGCTGCTCCTCGCGGGCGTACTGCCGCGCCTCGGCGCGGGCCTTCTCCCGCTCGGCCGCGTCGGCGGTACGGGCCATCGCGGCGGCCCGCCGGAAGGCGCCGGTCAGCTCGGCCGGGTCCAGCCCGACCGCGCCGGTCCAGAGTGGATAGGTGGACAGCACCGTGGAGGCGTCGTGGTCGGCCTCGTGGGCGGAGACCACCGGCAGGCCGGTCGCCATGTACTCGTACACCTTGCCGGAGGTCATGTACCGGCCGCCGGTCACCATCAGCACCACCGCGTCCCAGCGGGAGTAGAGGTCGACCACCTCGGCCTTGGGCACCGAGCCGCCGACCAGCACGCCGTCGACGGCGGCGGCCCTGAGCAGCTCCGCGTGCGCGTTGTCGCCGCGCGCCCAGGCGGCGCCGATGTGGCCCCGCACCTCGAAGCGGGCGTCGGCCAGCGCCGGGTCCTCGGCGCGTGCCGTGCGCCAGCCCTCGAGCACGGCGCTCAGCAGCGGGACGGGAAGGTTCAGCGCGCCGAGGTAGCCGAAGGTCAGCGGCCGGTCCGGCGGGGCGGGGCGGACCTGGGCCGGGATGCTCGCCGCGTCGTAGCCGTTGCGCACGACCCGCATCTTGTGCGCCAGTTCCGGATAGCGCTCGCGGTACCAGCGGGAGATCGGCTCGTTGACGTTCCAGATGGCGACGGCGTTGGTGAGCAGCTTGATCTCCCACTGGCCGGAGACCGACTCCCGGGTGAACGCCTCACCGTTGTTGATCACGTCGACCGACCAGCCGTCGCGGAAGTCCACCACGTACGGCACCCGGTGCGTCTCCCACAGCTTCCAGGTCGCGGACAGGTTGACGTACGGCGCGCAGGTGGTCACCAGCAGGTCGACGTGCCGCTCCCGGTGGATCCGGAGCAGGGCCTTCTCCAGCGCCGGACGCCAGCCGCCGAAGACCGGCTCGGGAAAGACCTTGAGGTTCTGCTTGCGCAGGTCGGCCAGGTAGTCCTTGTGCGCCAGGGCACGCTGCTCGGTGAACGTGCGGATGTCGGTCTCGAGGTCGTCCCGGAACAGCGGCAGCTTCACCACGCGCACGCTGGGATCCACACCCTGGGAGAGGGTGTGGTCGAGCCCGTACTCCCGTTCCCAGGCCTCGTCCGCGATGGTGACAGCGGTCACGTCCCAGCCCGCGGCGGCGAACTGGTTCGCGGTCTCCCGCATGCGGTAGGCGCAGCTCTTGGCCGCCGGTGGGAAGCCGATCGCGAGGTAGACCATGTGCGGCCGGGACCCGGACCGTCGCGGCCGGGGGAGTTTCAACGAGTCCCAGAGAGTTCGCCCGTTGTTCATCGATTCCGATCCTGGGGAGGTGGGGAGATGCCGTGTCGCGGCCTGGACGGCTCGGCCGGACGCGGTACCTGCTGTGCCGGTGGCCGCGTAACGACCGCCGGAGCGCGTGCGGACACTACAATAACGCCGTTTCGCGCGCCGGACCTGCCGCCGCCCGGCGGCCGGCGGGTGCGCCGTGCCCCGGATCACCGCGGTCCCGTCACCGGCGGTCCCGGCCGGCCGGACACGCCGTCTCGGCCGGTCCTCGACCGCGGCCTCCGCTTTCGTAGACTCCTACGCCATGACCGCGCCTGCGCCCGACACCCGCGACCGTGAGCCCGCCCCCACCGGCGGCGACGGGTCCGCGGCCGACGACTCGTCCGATCCGGGGTCGTCCACCCCGCGCCCGACGACGACCGCGGCCCCGGAACAGCCGGAGCAGCCGGAGCAGCCGGAGCCGGACACCGCGGCCGAAAAGCGGCGCGGCGGCCGGTGGCGGCGGGTCGACGCGCTGGTGGCCCTGGTCTACCTCGCCGGAGCGTTCTGGGTCACCGCCCGCGGCTGGCGCGACTACGACGGCCGGCTGCTCGGCAGCCGCCCGAACGACCAGGGCTTCAACGAGTGGATGCTGGCGTACGCGGCGCACGCGGTCACCAACCTGGAGAACCCGTTCTTCACCACGCTCCAGAACGCCCCGGCCGGCGTGAACCTGATGACGAACGTCGGGATGCAGCTGCCCGGCCTGGTGCTCACCCCGGTCACGCTGCTCTTCGGCGCGTCCTTCTCCTATCTGCTGTTCATCACGCTGAACCTGGCCGGTACCGGGTACGCCTGGTACCACGTGCTGTCCCGGCACGTGGTCGACTCCCGTGCGGCCGCGTTCGTCGGCGGACTGTTCTGCGCCTTCGCGCCGGCGCTGATCTCGCACAGCAACGGCCACCCGCACATCACCGCGCAGTGGCTGGTGCCGTTCATCGTCTGGCGGGTGATCGCGCTGTCCCGCGGCGAGCGGGTGATCCGCGACGGCCTGATCCTGGGCGGGCTGGTGGTGGCCCAGTTCTTCATCAGCCTGGAGATCCTCTTCCTGACCGCGCTCGGCTGCCTGATGCTGGTCCTGGCCTACCTCGTCTTCCGGCCCCGCGACGCGGTACGCCGGCTGCGTCCGCTGCTGTCCGGTCTGGCGATCACCGCCGTGCTCGTGTCCGCGGCGGCGGCGTACCCGTTGTGGATGCAGTTCGCCGGCCCGCAGCACCGGGTCGGCCACCCCGGCACCCCGGACATCTACGCCCTCAAGCTCGGCTCGTTCGTCGAGTTCGCCACCAAGTCGATCGCCGGTGGCCCGACCAGCGCGATCGGCTGGGCGCCGAACACCACTGAGCAGGCCAGCTTCTACGGCTGGTCCCTGGTGGTGCTCGCGGCCGGGGTGCTCTGGTGGCTGCGCCGGGAGACCGCGGTCCGGGTCCTCGGGGCTGTCGGCCTTGTCTCGGCGCTGTTCTCCATCGGCACCACCTGGACGGTCGGCACCCGTCGCACCGACGTCCCCGCGCCGTTCGCCCTGGTGCAGAACCTGCCCGTGTTCGACTCCGTGGTGGTGTCCCGGTTCGCGCTGATCACCACGGTGGCGCTCGGTGTGCTGCTGGCGGTCGCCGGGGACCGGCTCGCCGCCCGCCGCACCGAACCGGCCGGCCGGCTGGCCGCCCGCGTCGGGGCCGTGGCGGTGGCCGCCGCGCTACTGCCGATCCTGCCGATGCCGCTGGACGCGAAGGGCCGCACCCCGGTGCCGGACTTCGTCACCGCCGGCACCTGGCGCGACCACGTGGCGCCCGGCCGCACGCTCGTCCCGGTCCCGGTGAACGGCATGACGTCGCTGTACTGGAGTTCTGCCGCGGTGGCCGGCTTCGCCGTCCCCGAGGGCTACTTCCTCGCGCCGGTCTCCGCCACCGACAACACCGGCCGCTGGGGCGTCGACCCGCAGCCCACGGCGAAGCTGCTCACCGCCGTCTCGCTCGGCGAGCGGGACACCACGGTCGGCCAGGCCGACGTCGACCAGGCGCGCGCCGACGTCCGCTACTGGAAGGCCGACGCCGTGGTGCTGCCCGACCGCGGCGCCCGCCGCCACGACGACCTGAAGACCGTGCTGGACGCGCTCTACGGCCCGGGGGAGCGGGTCGAGGACGTCTGGGTGTGGGACGTCCGGCCGTTCACCCGCTGACCGGTCACGGCGACTTCGTCCAGATCAGCAGCAGATAGCCGCCGAAGTAGGCGGAGAGCGCCACGAGCGTGACCAGCACCGTGCCGGCCCGGGCCCATCCGGCCCGGGCCAGGCCCACGGCGGCCGGCAGCAGCAGCGGGAACGCCGGCAGCAGGAACCGCGCCTTGGAGTGGTAGTAACCGGCCGCGCCGAGCGTGGTGACGAGCATCAGGCCGCTGTAGAGCAGCAACTGCCACGGCTGCCGGTCGATCGCGCTCAACGCGAAGAACATGATCGACAGCAGCGCCACCACGGTGACCACCAGCAGCGGCAATGCGGCCACCTGCACCAGCGCCTGCTGGCCCCGGTCGACGGTGTAGACGCCGAAGTCGAAGGTGGTGCCCCACCCGGCGGACTGGATGTGGAACCAGCCGTCCGGCCGGCCGGTCCGGGTGCCGACCCAGGCCAGGTAGCCCAGCCACCCGGCCGGGGCGAGCAGCAGCGCCGCCCAGGGCCGCCAGCCGTCGCGCCGCCTGACGACCGCCAGCAGCGCGGCCAGCCCCACCACCGGGATCAGCGACGAGGCGGTGGGCCGGGTCAGGCCGGCGAACAGGCACACCACACCGGCGGTCACCCAGTGCCGGCGCAGCAACGCGTACAGCGTCCAGGCGGCCAGCGCGGTGAACAAGCTCTCGCTGTAGCCCATCGACTCCACGACGGCGTGCGGCACGGCGCCCCAGAGCGCGGCGAGCAGGATGCCGGTACGCCTGTCGTGCAGGTGCTTGCCGATGGCGTACAGGCCCCAGGCGGCGGCCAGCGCGGCCAGCCACGCCACGACCAGCGCCGACTCGCGCGGGCTGAACGGGGAGAGCCGCTCCAGGGCCGCGGTCAGGCCCGGGTAGAGCGGGAAGAACGCCATGTTGCTCTGGGTCTTCTCGTACCCGTCGTAGCCGTGCTGGACGATCCCGAGGTACCAGTTGCCGTCGGCCCGGGTGAGCCGCTTGACCGGGGAGACGTCGATGTTGCGGGCCCACAGGTAGACGACGAGCACGCCGATCAGCCGGATCACCGCGTACAACGCCAGCGCGGGCGCCGCGTCCCGGGCGGCGTCGCGCAGCCGCCGGACGTAGCCGGGCCGGACGCGGTCGGCTGTGGCCGGGCCGGTCGGCGGGGCTGGTGCGGGCCGGCTGGGTTCCTCGGTGGTCACCACGTCCATTGTGCGGTCCCGTTCGCGCTGAGCTGCGATTGTCCGGAGGCCCCGCGTGGCGCGGCCGGCGACCCGGCGAACGACCCGGAGCGGGCGCCGGTCGTTGAACAGGATGGAGGGTAGCAACCGTCACACCAGGTCGTGGGGCACCGGCGGCGGCGGGCGTTCGAGCCCGATCCGCTGTCGTAGACTCGCTCGGGTCCGCGGGCGCGGTGCTGGCGACGACGAAACGGGCAGGAATGGGATCTGACGGCACGACCGCAGCGGCGGGCACCCGGGGACGGGTCGTGATGCTGGTGGACAACGGGGTCATCGGTGACTCCCGGGTGCAGAAGGCGGCCCGCTCCGCCGCCGATGCCGGCTGGGACGTCGTGCTGCTCGGCCGGGCGCCGGTCGGCAGCCCGCAGAGCTGGCGCCTCGGCGCCGCCGAGGTACGCCTCGTGCCGATGCCCGAGCCGCTGGCCCGCCGCCGGCACGAGTTCCGCCGGGCCTGGCTGCGGCACCCGCTCGCCTATCCGCCCAGCGGCATCGCGGCGCAGCGTACCCAGGCGGTGAAGGCATGGCGCGCGGACCTGGCGGTCCGCCGGGCGGCGCTCACCGTCGCTGCCCGCGAGTCCGGCGCGGGCCGGCCGGGCGGGCTGCCCTGGGCCGCGCTGCGCGCCGAGGAGAAGCTGTCCGGCCTGACCCGCAAGTGGGTCGGTTTCCGCAACCGTCAGCTCACCCGGGCCCGCAAGGGCCGCAAGCTGGACGGCCCCTGGGACCGCGCGTACACGCTGTTCTGGCGCAAGCTGCGCGGCGACGGCGCGTGGCGGCGCCTGGAACCGGGCCTGTGGGACTACGAGCTGGCCTACGGCCCGGTGGTCGACGAGCTGGCGCCGGACCTGATCCACGCCAACGACTTCCGGATGCTCGGCGTCGGCGCCCGCGCGAAGGTCCGGGCCGCCGCGAAGGGCCGCCGGATCGCGCTGCTCTGGGACGCCCACGAATATCTTCCCGGCGTGCAGCCGTGGCGCGACAACGCCCGCTGGCTGCCCGGCAACGTGGCGCACGAGCGGGAGTACGTGCCGTACGCCGACGCCACCATGACCGTCTCCGGTGGTCTGGCCGACCTGCTGCGCACCGAGCACGGGCTGGCCGAACGGCCGGCGGTCGTGCTCAACGCACCCGCGGTGGACGAGTTGCCCGCGGATCCGGCCGGGCCGGCGCCGGACATCCGCGCCCGCTGCGGGCTCGGGCCGGACGAGCCGCTGCTGGTCTACAGCGGGGTGGCCGCCGCCAAGCGCGGCCTCGGCGTGATGGTCGAGGCGCTGCCCCGGCTGCCCGGCGCGCACGTCGCGTTCGTGGTCAACAAGCCCGACTCGGCGTACGTCAGGGGCCTGGTCACCCGGGCCGGTGAGCTGGACGTGGCGGACCGGGTGCACGTGCTGCCGTACGTGCCGCACCACCAGGTGGTCCGGTATCTCGGCGGCGCGCAGGTCGGCGTCATCCCGATCCAGCACTGGCCGAACCACGAGATCGCGCTGATCACCAAGTTCTTCGAGTATTCACACGCCCGTCTGCCACTGGTCGTCTCCGACGTGCGCACCATGGCCGAGACTGTCCGGGAGACCGGTCAGGGCGAGGTGTTCCGCGCCGAGGACGTGGCCGACTTCGTCCGCGCGGTCACCGCGGTGCTCGCCGACCCGCAGCGGTACCGCGCCGCGTACGACCGGCCGGGCCTGCTGGCCGGCTGGACCTGGGAGGCGCAGGCGCGGGTTCTCGACGAGGTCTACTCCCGGCTGCTGCCCGACGCGCCGCCCCGGCCGACGCCGCCGGCGCACGCCCCGGTGGAGCCGGCACAGGTGGAGGTGGGCGCGTGAACGGGCCGGACGTGACGGTGGTGGTCGCCGTCTACAACACCATGCCGTACCTGACCGCCTGCCTCGACTCGCTCGTCGGGCAGAGCATCGGCCGGGACCGGCTGGAGGTCGTCGCCGTCGACGACGGCTCCACCGACGGCAGCGGCGCGGAACTGGACCGCTACGCCGAGCGGTACCCGGGCACGGTCCGGGTGCTGCACCAGGCCAACTCCGGCGGCCCGGCGGCGCCGAGCAACCTGGCGCTCGACCACGCCCGCGGCCGGTACGTCTTCTTCATCGGCTCGGACGACCACCTCGGCCCGGAGGCGCTGGAGCGCCTCGTCGACGCCGCCGACCGGTGGGACTCCGACGTGGTGCTCGGCCGGATGGTCGGCACCAACAAGCGCTACGTGCACCAGGCCGTCTACGCCACCACCCGGGAGCGGCTCGACCTGTTCGACAGCGACCTGCCCTGGTCGTTGTCGAACACCAAGCTGTTCCGCCGGGACCTGATCGAGCGGCACGGCCTGCGGTTCCGTACGGACATGCGGATGGGCAGCGACCAGCCGTTCACGCTGGAGGCGTGCGTCCGGGCGAAGAAGGTGTCGGTCCTCGGCGACTACGAGTTCTACTACGCGGTCAAGCGGGACAACGCCCAGAACATCACGTACGCCAGCCGGTTCGAGGAGCGGCTGCGCTGCGCCGAGGAACTCGTCGGGTTCGTCGCCGGCCTGATCGAGCCCGGCCCGCGGCGGGACGCAGTGCTGGTGCGCCACTTCACCTGGGAGGTGGCGAAGCTGCTCCGCGCGGAGTTCCTCGCCCTCGCCCCGGACGTGCAGCGGCACGTCCACGACCGGATCCGCAAGCTCGCCGAGGCGTACCTGACCGACGGGGTGACCGCCCGGATGGCGCCCGAGGAGCGGCTGCGGGTGGCGGTGGCGCGCGACGGCGACCTGGACGCGCTGTGCACGCTCATCGGCCAGCAGTCCGACCGGTCACTGCCCGAGGTGGTCGTCGACGGCGACCGCTGGTACGCCGACCACGTCGGCTTCCGCGACCCGGCGTTCGGCTACCCGGACGACTGGTACGACGTCACCGAGCGGGCCGCCGCGATACTGGCCAAGCTGACCGCGACCGGGCTGGCCTGGGGACGCGACGCCGCCGGGGCGCGGGCCCTGGTGGTCACCGCCCGCAGCCGCCGGGCCGAGCTGGCCGAGCTGAGCGCGGAGGCGCTGCGGGTCAGTGTGGGCGATCTGACGGGTGTCACGTCGGCCGAGTCCTCCGGCAGCGGTACCGTCGTACGAACGGACTTCGCGGTGGACCGGTTGCTGGCGGTCGTCGCGGGGACAGGCGAGCGTCGTATCGTACGCGCCGAGGTCTCCGCCCTGGGCGGGACGGGCTCGGCGCCGTTGCGCACCGACCGCCCCGTCGCCGCACCCCGGCTGGTGGCCCGGCGCGGTGTCCGCTGGCACCTCGTCACACCCACCACGAACCACAAGGGCCAGGTGATCGTCGCGATCACGCCGGTGACCCCCGGTCGGTTCCTTGCCCGCCTGCGCCGAATCTGGCCCTCTGGAGGAAAGTAGTTCATGAACATCTGCGTCGTCGCGCTCGGCAAGATCGGTCTGCCGCTGGCCGTGCAGTTCGCGTCCAAGGGGCACCGGGTGATCGGCGCCGACGTCTCCGAGCGGGTCGTCCAGCTGGTCAACGACGGTGCCGTGCCCTTCCCGGGTGAGGCCGACCTGGACGTCAAGCTCAAGGAGACGGTGGCCGCCGGCCTGCTGTCGGCCACCACCGACACCGCCGCCGCGGTCGCCGAGTCGGAGGCGGTCGTCGTGGTCGTGCCGCTGTTCGTGGACGCCGAGGGCGTGCCGGACTTCGGCTGGATGGACGACGCCACCCGGGCCATCGCCCGTGGGTTGAAGCCGGGCACGCTGGTCAGCTACGAGACCACGCTGCCGGTCGGCACCACCCGTAACCGGTGGGCGTCGATGCTCGCCGAGGGCTCCGGCCTGACCGCCGGCACCGACTTCCACCTGGTGTTCAGCCCCGAGCGGGTGCTCACCGGGCGGGTCTTCGCCGACCTGCGCCGCTACCCGAAGCTGGTCGGCGGCATCGACGAGGCGTCGGCCGCGCACGGCGTGCGGTTCTACGAGGCGGTGCTCGACTTCGACGAGCGCCCCGACCTGGACCGGCCGAACGGCGTCTGGGACCTCGGCTCCGCCGAGGCGTCCGAGCTGGCCAAGCTCGCCGAGACGACCTACCGGGACGTGAACATCGGCCTGGCGAACCAGTTCGCCCGCTTCGCCGACACCGTCGGCGTGGACGTCACCAAGGTCATCGAGGCGTGCAACACGCAGCCGTACAGCCACATCCACTCGCCGGGCATCGCGGTCGGCGGCCACTGCATCCCGATCTACCCGCGGATGTACCTGTGGAACGACCCGGCCGCCACCGTGGTCCGCTCGGCCCGCGAGGCCAACGCGGCCATGCCGGAGTACGCGGTCGACCTGCTCGCCGCCGCGTACGGCGATCTGACCGGCGTGGGCGTGCTGGTGCTGGGCGCCGCCTACCGGGGTGGCGTCAAGGAGACCGCGTTCTCCGGTGTCTTCCCGACCGTGGACGCGCTGCGCCGGCGGGGTGCGGTGCCGTACGTCTCGGACCCGATGTACACGAACGAGGAGCTGGTCGCGCACGGCCTGCCCGGGTACGACGGCGAGCCGGTCGGCGCCGCGGTGATCCAGGCCGACCACGCCGAGTACCGCACCCTCGCCCCGGCCGACCTGCCGGGCGTGACGGTGCTGGTCGACGGCCGCCGGGTCACCGACCCGGCGCGCTGGACCGGCGTGCGCCGGGTGGTCATCGGGGGCTGACCCCACCGACTCCGCGGGCCCCGGCCGTCTCGAACGGCCGGGGCCCGTCGCGTGCCGCCGCCGGGATGAGCCGGGATCACGCCGTGTGGAGTTCACCTGCCGGACACCCCGGCAATACTTGTGTCATGTGATCCGTTTAGGGTCGCAGCCGTCGGAAATCGACCCGCACCGACATCGGTGGGGCAGACAGGGAGCGTGTCGTTGTTCAGCAGAGTACGCAGCCAGCAGGGTCTCGCCGCGGTCGGCGCGACGCTCCTCGGCTACGCGGTCATGGTCCTCGCCGGAGTCCTCGGCCTGGTGGTCCCGTACGCGGTGGCCGCGGTGGTCGCCGTCGCCGGTGAGCTGGCCCTGGCCGGGCGGCACACCGAGACCGCCACGCTGCTCGACAAGGCCGGTCTGGGCGAGACATTCCGGCGGCTGGTGCGGGACCTGTCGGTGGTCCTGCTCGTGGTCGCCGCGGTGCGTCCCGGCGTGGCCGGCACCGTCGCCGTCCTGCTGCTGCCCGCCGCGCTGTGGACCGTGGCCGTCGCCACCAACGCGGTGACCAAGGTGATCGACGGCCGGGTCGACCCACCGGCGTACACCCGCAACATCGACCTCGGCGCGCTGCGGCGGGTTCCGGTGCCGCCGGCCTGGGCGCGGCTGCTGGCCGGGCTGCGCATGCCGCTGCTGAACGTGCTGCTGGTGCCCGCGGCAGTGGTGGCCGCCGCACTCGACCGGGTCGCCCCGGTGGTGCTCACCGCCCTGGTCACGCTCGCCGCCGGCCTGGTCACCGCCGCGGTGCTGGCGCTCACCGCGCTGCGCGGCCGGGGCAAGGCCCCTGGCGTGCTGCCCGCCGTGCACGACTGGATGGCCCGGGAACGGCCCGAGGTGGCGCTCTACTTCGCCGGCCCGGCCAAGGACGTCTACCAGGCCAACATGTGGCTCGCGCCGGTGGAGGCGACCGGCCGTCGCGCCGTCGTGCTGCTGCGCGCCGCGGACGCGTTCGAGCAGCTCGCCGACACCCGGCTGCCGGTGATCTGCGTGCCGGCCGGCGTCGACTTCATGAACCTGGACCTGGGGTCGCTGCGCGTGGCGCTGTACGCCGCGAACGTCGGTGCCAACATCCACCTGCTGCGGGAGCCGGGCGTGAAGCACGTCTTCGTCGGCCACGGCGACAGCGACAAGCAGGCGAGCGTCAACCCGTACAGCAAGGTGTACGACGAGGTCTGGGTGGCCGGGCCGGCCGGGCGGGAACGGTACGCCCGGGCCGACGTCGGCGTGCTGGACCGCGACATCGTGGAGGTCGGCCGCCCGCAGCTCGCCGGGGTGCACACGTTCGGCTCGGGCGCCGCCGACCACCGCTTCACGGTGCTGTACGCGCCGACCTGGGAGGGCTGGCTCGACGACGACCCGTACCACACGTCGCTCGTGCTGATGGGTGAGCGGATCGTGTCCGGCCTGCTCGCAGCCGGGGACGTGCGGGTGATCTACAAGCCGCACCCGCTGACCGGCACGCGCTCGCCGAAGGCCCGCGCCGTGCACGAGCGGATCGTGTCCCGGATCAAGGCCGCCGGCGGCGAGACCGATCCGTCCTCGCTGGACGGCACCGCGCACCTGGTGGTCACCGGCCGGACGCCGGGGCTGTTCGACTGCTTCAACGTCACCGACCTGCTGGTCAGCGACGTGTCCAGCGTGGTCTCCGACTTCGTGCAGAGCGAGCGCCCGTACGTGGTGGCGAATCCGGCCGGCCTGCCCGAGGACGAGTTCCGGCGGCAGTTCCCGACCGCTCGGGCGGCGTACCTGCTCTCGGCGGACTGCGGCGAGCTGACGAAGATCCTCGACGTGACCCGGGCCGGGGACGACCCGATGACCGGGACGCGGCGGGAGCTGAAGGAGTACCTGCTCGGCCCGGCCGGGTCGAACCCGATGGACCGGTTCCGGGACGAGATCGGCCGGCTCTGCGGCTGAGGCGTACCGACGGAGCAGGGGCGACGACCGCGCCGGTCGTCGCCCCTGTCTCGTCCGGTCAGCCCTGGTGCGGCGGGTTGTCGACGTCGCGGGAGATGACCTCGCCCTTGGCGTCGACCCAGCCCTTCGGGCGGGCCGGGTTGCCGGCCACCAGCTGGTACGGCTTGACGTCGCGGGTCACCACCGAGCCGGCGGCGATCATCGCGTACTCGCCCACCTCGATGCCGCACACGAGCGTGGCGTTCGCGCCGATCGACGCGCCCCGGCGGACGAGCGTCGGGGTGATCGTCCAGTCCGGATTCTGGGCGCGCGGGCGGAAGTCGTTGGTGAACACCGCGCACGGGCCCACGAACACCTCGTCCTCGATGGTCACGCCCTGGTAGACCGAGACGTTGTTCTGGATCTTCACCAGGTCGCCGACGGTGACGCCCGCATCGACGTAGACGTTGCGGCCGATCACGCAGCCGGCGCCGACCTGGGCGCTGGACCGGATGTGCGCCAGGTGCCAGACCTTGGTGCCGTCGCCGACCTGGGCGCCGGACTCCACGTCGGCCGTCGGGTGGACGAAGACGGAGGCGGACCGGTCGTTGCTGTCAGTCATCTCAACTCGCATCACATGCCAGGGCGCGTCGCGCCGTCGGGCGGGCTCGACGCAGCATAACGAGCGCTCACCCGAGCAGTTCGGCCACCGCGTCGGCGGCGGGCCGGTCGGCCGGCAGGGGGTGCGCGGCGACCACCGCGTCCACCGGCAACGCCCCGTACAGGTGCGGGAACAGCGCGCCGCCGCGGGACTCCTCCCAGCGCAGCGCGTCGCCGAGCCGGGCCTCGTCCACCGCGAGCACGGTCAGGCCGGTGACCCCGGCGAAGTACCTCCGCGCGGTCTCCACCACCTGGTCGGCGGCGGACAGGTGGACGTAGCCGTCCTGCCGGTCCATCGCGGTGCCGGCGAACCGCCCGTCCGCCCGCGCCCGCGTCCACTCGTCGTCGGTGAGAATCTTGTAGATCACGGCAGCAGCCTAGAGCGGCCTCGCGTCCCGGCGGCGCGTCTGCCACCATTCGCAGGGCAACACGTCGAGTCGAGGGAGGAACGGGTGCGGATCCTCCTGGTCGAGGACGACCGCCGGGTCGCCGCGGCGTTGTCGTCCGCGCTGACCCGGCGCGGCTACCAGGTGGAACACGCCGCGACGGTGGCCGCCGCGCTCTCCGCCGCCCCCTGCGACCTGGTGCTGCTCGACCTGGGGCTGCCCGACGGCGACGGCACCGACCTGTGCCGCGAGCTGCGGCGGCGCAGCAGCCGGCTCGGCATCATCGCGGTGACCGCGCGCGGTGAGGAACGCGACCGGGTGCTGGGGCTGCGGCTGGGCGCCGACGACTACGTGGTGAAGCCGTTCTCGATGGTGGAGCTGCAGGCGCGGATCGAGGCGGTGCTGCGCCGGGCCGCGCACACCGCGCCGCAGCGCAACCTGATCGAGGCCGGTACGGTCCGCATCGACGTGGGCGGCCGGACGGTGACGGTGGCCGGCCGGGACGTCTCGCTCACCCGCAAGGAGTTCGACATCCTGCTGTCCCTGGCCCGCCAGCCCGGGGTGGCGGTGCCGCGCGAGCGGATCCTGCTCGATGTGTGGGGCACCACCTGGGCCGACCGGCACACCGTGGAGGTGCACGTCGGGTCGCTGCGCGGCAAGCTCGGCGACCCGACGCTGGTGGAGACCGTACGCGGGGTCGGCTACCGGCTCCGCGAGGCGTGAGGGCCGGTTCGTGCGCCGCCGGCTGGTGATCAGCTACCTGCTGCTGATGGTGCTGGTCCTGATCGCCCTGGAGACGCCGCTGGCGGCCACGCTCGCGACCCGGGAGACCGACCGGGTCCGCGCCGACCGCCTCGCCGACGCCACCCGTTTCGCCTCGCTGGCCGGGCCGGCGTTGCGGGGCGGCAGCCCCGGCCCGCTGGACGGAGAACTGGCCGCCTACGACGCGCTCTACGGCATCGGCGCGGCCGTGGTGGACCGGGACCGCCGTACCGTGGTGGCCTCGTCCGGGTGGGAGCCGGGCGCGGGCACCCGCGCGGCGCTCGACACCGCCCTGTCCGGGCAGCAGTTCAGCGGCCCGGAGTCGGTCTGGCCGTGGGTCGGCGGGCCGGTGGTGACGGCCGTGCCGATCAACGACGGCGGCGAGGTGCTCGGCGCCGTGGTCACGACCAGCCCGGCGGACGGCGTGCGCCGCACCGTCACCGTGTGGTGGCTGCTGCTCGCGGGCATCGGCCTGCTGGCGGTGCTGGCCTGCGTCTCGACCGCGTTCGGGCTGGCCGGCTGGGTGCTGCGCCCGGTCACCGAGCTGGACGCGGTGACCCACGAGATCGCCGAGGGCCGCCGCGCCGCGCGGGTCCGCGCCGGACTCGGGCCGCCCGAACTGCGCCGGTTGGCGACCAGCTTCAACGACATGGCCGACGCGGTCTCCGACGTGATGGACCGGCAACGCGCCTTCGTCGCGCACGCCAGCCACCAGCTCCGCAACCCGCTCACCGCGCTGCGGCTGCGGGTGGAGGAACTGGGCCCCAGCCTCACCGACCCGGACGGGCGCGCCGAGCACCGGCTGGCGCTGGAGGAGACCGACCGGCTCGCGACGGTGCTCGACGCGCTGCTCACGCTGGCCCGCGCCGAGCGGGAGGAGAACGAGCGGGTGACTGTGGACGCCACCGCCACCGCCGCCTCCCGGGTGGCCGCCTGGCTGCCGCTGGCCCGGCACCGCGAGGTCACGCTCCGCCTCGACGCCGAGGACGCGCCGGCGTACGCCCGGACCGTGCCGACCGCCATCGACCAGGCGCTGGACGCCCTGATCGACAACGCGGTGAAGTTCAGCGGCGCCGGGGGAGAGGTGACAGTGACCGTACGGGCCGCCGACGGCGGGACGGTGCTGACCGTCGGCGACACCGGCCCGGGCATGACCACCAGTCAGCTCGACCAGGCCACCGAGCGGTTCTGGCGGGCGCCGGACGCGCAGAACGTGGACGGCGTGGGCCTCGGGCTGACCATCGCGGCGGTGCTCGTGGACGCCTCCGACGGCCGGCTCACCATGCGCCAGGGCGAGCCCCGGGGCCTGGTCGCCGAGCTGTGGTTCCCGGCGCCCGCCGACGCGCCGGTTCGGTGCTGACCCGCGTCAGGGCTTCGCGGCGCGATACCACTGCGCCGCGCCCGGATGCAGCGGCAGCGGGGTGGTGACGATCGCCGACCGGGGACTCATCCGTCCCGCCGCCGGGTGCGCGGCGGCCAGTTCCTCCCGGCGGTCCATCAGCAGCCGGGTCACCTCCCGCACCAGCGCGGCGGGCAGGTCGGCGCGGACGATCAGGTAGTTCGGGTTCGCCACCGTGCTGACCGGGGCGGCCCGGTACACCGAGCGCGGCACGTCCCGGGTCACGTAGACCTGCCCGTACGCCCGGCGCAGCGGCTCGGTCCAGTCGCCCAGGTCCACGATCCGCAGCGAGGTCCGCTGGGCCAGGTCGGCGACGCCGCGCACGGGTAGCCCGCCGGAGAAGAAGAACGCGTCGATCCGCCCCTCGCGCAGGGCCGCCACCGAGTCGTCCAGCCCCAGGTGTTCCTGGCGTACCCGGTCGCCACCGAGCTGGGCCACCGCCAGCAGACGGGTGGCGGTGATCTCCGTGCCGGAGCCGTCGGCGCCCACCGACACCCGCCGGCCGCGCAGGTCGCCGAGCGTGCGGATCGGCCCGCCGGCGCGGGTCACCAGGTGCAGCAGGTCGTCGTAGACCCGGGCCACCGCGAGCACCGACGGATGCTCGGGCTCGCGCGGCGGCAGCACGTCGGCCTGGGTGAAGCCCAGCTCGGCCTCCCCGGCGCCGACCAGCCGGACGTTCTGCGCCGAGGCGGCGGTGACCACCACCTCGGCCCGTACGCCGGGCAGCTCCCGGTTGAGCAGCGCCGCGAGCGACTGGCCGAAGGCGTGGTAGACGGCGGTCGGGCTGCCGGTGGCGATGCGGATGCGGGTCGGCTCGGACGGCTCGTCCCGGCACCCGGTGAGCCCGGCGACGAGCAGGAGCACCAGCGCGAGCGGGGCGGCGGCGCGCACAGGCCAGTGTCGGCTCACGGGCTGCACTCTGCGCCGTGCACCCGCCGTGGCGCAAGCCCACGCGGCGCACGCACCACCGCAGGCCCGGCGTGCGGCAGTCTCGGGCCGGGCCGGTCAGCTCGCCGGGGCCAGCTCCGCGCTCTCGGTGATCCGCTCCCGGTGCTCGCCGTTGGGTACCACCACGAGGAAACAGCCCGAGCCGGGCCGCAGCGCCGCCGGCACGTCCAGCAGCGCCGCGCCGCGTACCAGCACCGCCGCCAGGTCCCGGTCGGCGAGCCGGATGCCGAGGCAGTGCCGGCGGACGTGCCGGCCGCCCGCGAGCAGCGCCGCCCGCCAGGCCGCCGCGGCCAGCCGGGGCCGCCACAGCCGCCGCGGCGCCGAGGCGCCCGGGAACGGCCCGCCGAGCAGCTCCCGGCGGCCCTGCCGCCAGCCCGTGGTCAGCAGATTCGCGTACGCCGCCCGGTGCTGCGGCGGCACCGACAGCCGGTGCAGCTCGTAGCGGCGGCGCAGGCCACCGGTGGTCAGCTCGTGCTCGACCGGCACGTCGAGGCGTCCCAGCAGCTGCCGCATCCGTTGCGCCGCGTCCTCGCGGTTGAACTCGGCGATGCCGCCGCGGTGGGGTCCGCTGTCGAGGCGGCGTACGTCGGCGGCCGGCGGCGGCGTGCAGCGCACCATGCAGGCGACCTCGAAGGCGTCGGTCAGGGTCAGCCAGTCCAGCGGCGGCGACGGGCGCGGGCGGTCGAGCAGCGTGGTGAGCATCGGCGCGGCTCCTCGGTCGTCGGGGTACCTCTACCGTCGCTGCCGAGCGCCGGACCGGGAACCGCTGCGCCCGAGCCTTGAGCAAAATTTGCGGGAAGCCCGCGGCTCAGAGCTCGGTGACCACCAGGTCGACCTGCCGGGGCCGCCCGGCCGCCCGGGGCGCCTCCTCGACCGTGTACTTCAGCTCCCGCAGCGCCCCCACCAGCGCGTCGGCGGTACGCGGCCGGGCGTCGGCGAGCAGCAGATCCCGCACCAGCCGGCCCTTCGTGGCCTTGTTGAAGTGGCTCACCACCGACCGGGCCGGCGTGCCGTCCACGATCCGTTCGTGCAGCACCCGTACCGTCACCGTGCGTTCGGCGAGCGCGCCGCGCGGTGTCCAGGTGGCCGCGTACGCGCCGGAGCGCAGGTCCAGCACCGGGCCGCGCCCGGCGGCGGGTTCCAGTACCGGGCCGAGCGCCGCCCGCCAGTACGTCGTCAGCGCGCCGAGCCCCGGCAGCCGCGCTCCGATCGGGCAGCGGTACGGCGGGATCCGGTCGGCGAGGCGTACCGCGCCCCACAGGCCGGAGCTGATCAGCACCTGGCGGCGGGCCGCCCGCTGCGCGTCGGGGGGCAGCGTGTCCAGGCCGAGCGCCTCGTAGAGCACGCCGGTGTAGAGGCGTCCGGCCGGGGCGGTCGCCGCCTCCCGCAGCCGGGCGTTGCGCCGCAGCTCGCCGAGCTGCCCCTCGGTGAGGCCCAGCGCGGTCCGGGCCGCCGTCTCGTCCGGCCCGGCACACAGGTCGACGAGCGCGGTCAGGACCGCCTCCCGGGCCGGGTTCAGCTCGGTCAGGGACAGCCGGGACAGGTCCAGCCGGCGGCCGGTGCCGGCCTCGGCCTTTCCCTCCGACGGGGGCAGCAGGATGAGCACCGGCACAGCGTACGGGCCGGGGTCAGCGCCACGGCCGTACGGCACGGTCGGGGTGGTACACGCGACTGCCGCCCACCTCGGCCACCATCGCCGCGTCGGCGCGGTCACCCAGCAGCCGCCGCAGTGTGCGCTCGGCCGGGGAGCCGACCGCCACCACGTACCCGGGCCGTTCCGCGCGCGCCACCCGCTGCCAGTACGCCGGATAGCGGTTCTGCCCGGGCGTCAGCGCCCCGTCGAGCACGCCGCAGGCAACGGTCTCTCCGGTGTTGAAGATCAGCCGGTTGCAGGTCCAGTAGTCCCCGTACACCTCGTGCAACCCGGCGTCCCGCACCGTGTCGGCGAGGCGGCGGGCGGTGCGTTCCTCGTCCCGTACACCCGGCACGCCGGCCAGGAACGCCACGGTCCCGGCAACGGTGGCGGCGGTCAGCCCGGCCAGTACCACCGCCGCCGCGGTGCCGCCGAGCCGGGCCGTCCACCCGGTGGTGGCCCGCAGGGCGTGCGCGGCGGCCAGCCAGAGCGGCCACAGCACGGCCGGCAGCGAGATCTGGAGCACCGACAGGTAGCGGGCGTTGCCGAGCGGGTCGGTCGCGGCGAGCGGGCTGCGCACGTACGCCAGAAGTGTCAGCACCGCGCCCGCGACCAGGGCGAGGATCGCCACGGCCCCGACCCGCGCGGCGTGGTCGGCGGCCCGGCGGTACGCGCGTAGCCCGAGCGCGGCGGCGGCCACCAGCAGCACCGGGTAGAGCACGCCGAACCACTGCGCCCAGCGCGCGCAGCCGTCCATCGGGCACAGGCCGGATGCCAGCGGCACCCCCTCCAGCAGTCCGCCGCGCAGGCGTTCGGCCAGCGACGGCGCGACGCCCTCCTTGGTGCTGATCTCGCGGAACACCGACAGCGAGTCCTGCCCGGGCGGCGCGACGAGGTTGTCCTTGACCACCGGGGCGATCCCGGCCAGGAAGCCCGCGACCAGCAGCACGCCCGGCCAGCCGATCAGATCCCGGGGCACCGCCACCGCGAGCACCACCGCCGCGACCAGCAGATACGGCGCGATCAGCCAGTCCGACCACAGCGCCAGCCCGGCGAGCAGCCCGAACGCGCCGGTGGCCAGCCAGTGGTGCCGGATCCGCCGGCCGCCGAGGGCCACCGCGATCAGCAGCATCGCCAGCACCGCCGGCTTCACCTCCGGGCGGCCGCCGACCACTGTGAGCTGGTCGCGGACCACGCGCTCCGAGCCGAGCGCCAGCAGGCCCACCACGGCGACCGCGAGCCAGGGGGAGAACAGGCGACGGGTCAGCCGGTACGCCAGCCACAGGAAGATCGCGAAGAGCGCGAGCAGCGGCAGCCGCAGCACCGGCCAGCTCGGCCCGGCCCAGCCGACGAGCGGCGCGGCCAGGTACGACTCCAGCACGCCCATGTAGCGCTGGCCGTAGAGGAAGACCGGCCGCTCACCACCGGCGGCGATGTGCAGCGCGGCCAGGCCGAACGTGGCCTCGTCGCTGTTCGACGCGGGCACCGTGAGCAGCGTCAGCACCAGCCGGTAGCCGACCCCCGCGGCGCCGAGCAGCAGCGCCACCAGCGCCGGCGCGTCCGGACGCGGTCGTACCGGGTTCCGCTTCGTCGTCGACACGACCAACGCCCCCGTCGTCGTCCCGACCGCAGTCTGTCACGGCGGCGCCCGGCGCCGGGGCGGATCGGCGTGGATCACTCGCGTGGCCCGGCCGGTCCGGTTGTGGCACTGTTGCCGTGTGCCGCCCACACCACCGGACCAGCTGGCCGTCCCGCAACTGCACCGCGCCGCGCGCTTCGAGGACGCCGTGCACGGCCTGGTGGAGCGCCGGTTGCGGCGCACCGGGTGGCAGCCCAACATCATCGCGTACGCGGGCTACGGCGCCCCGGGCTGGGCGCGCGTGCTCTGCCGGGTGCTGCTGGGCCGCCCGGACACGCGGCGGCGGGGCCGGCTGGACAAGGTGCGGGGCTGGCGCAGCTTCGCCACGCTGCCCGCCAAGCACATCACGGTGACCATCGAGGCCGACGGCGTGCGCCAGGAGGTGACCGCCGACCGCAGCGGCTTCGTCGACACCGTGATCGAGGCCGACTTCACCCCCGGCTGGGGCTGCGTACGCCTCAGCGTCGCCGACGCCGAACCGGTGGAGGCGCTGGTACGCATCCTCGACCCGGCCGTCCGCTTCGGCATCCTCTCCGACATCGACGACACCGTCATGGTGACCGCGCTGCCCCGGCCGCTGCTGGCCGCGTGGAACACGTTCGTGCTCGACGAGCACGCCCGCACCGCCGTGCCGGGCATGGCCGTGCTGTACGAGCGGCTGGCCACCGCCCACCCGGGCGCGCCGGTCTTCTACCTGTCCACCGGCGCGTGGAACGTCGCGCCGACGCTCACCCGGTTCCTGTCCCGGCACCTCTACCCGGCCGGGCCGCTGCTGCTCACCGACTGGGGACCGACCGCCGACAGGTGGTTCCGCAGCGGCCGGGAGCACAAGCGGGCCACGCTGGCCCGGCTGTCCCGGGAGTTCCCCGAGGTGCGGTGGCTGCTGATCGGCGACGACGGGCAGCACGACCCGGAGATCTACCGGGAGTTCGCCGCCGCGCACCCGGACAACGTCGCGGGGGTGGCGATCCGGCGACTGTCCCCGACCCAGTCGGTGCTGGCCGGTAGCCTCCCCGCGCCCGCAGGGCGGTCGTCGTCGGGCCCGATCGGCCAGAAGTGGCTGAGCGCCCCCGACGGCGCCGGCCTCTGGAAGCTCCTCCGCGAAGCCGACCTGGTCTGACTCCTGCGGCCGCCCGGCGACGGGCGGTCACGCGCCGACAGCCTGGGTGTGGAGAGCGACCGCCAGATCGCGGTCATTCCGACGCCGAGATATCACAGAACGTAGTGCTGACCGGGAAGCGACTCTCTGATACGGATATGACTCAGAGGCATAAATATGCCTCTGAGTCATAACGGGCTCAAGACGAAACCTTCAGACGGCCGCTCGGCCCGGTTGGCCGCCTTCCCCGTGACCCGTGCGTCCCCTTGGCCCGCCGTCCGGGGGTTGGCCGCCGTCCGGGGGTTGGCCGCCGTCCGGGGTGGCCTGCCGCCGCCGTGGGCCGCCCGGCCGGCTGGGCTGTGCCGTCAGGCCGGGCGGAGCCAGAGGACGCCCAGCGGCGGCACGCGCAGGGCGACCGACGCGGGCAGGCCGTGCCACGGCACGTTCTCGGCGTGCACCTCGCCCAGGTTGCCCACCCCCGACCCGCCGTAGTGGTGGGCGTCGGTGTTCAGCGCCTCGGTCCACGTCCCGCCGGCCGGCAGGCCGATCCGGTAGTCCTCCAGCGGCAGCGCGGAGAAGTTCGCCACGCACACGAGCGTCTGCCCGTCCGGGGCGATCCGGATGAACGACACCGCGTTGTTGGCCACGTCGTCCCCGGCGATCCAGCGGAAGCCGGCCGGGTCGGTGTCCTGCGCCCAGAGGGCCGGGCTCTCCCGGTAGACCCGGTTCAGGTCGGCGACCAGCCGCTGCACGCCCGCGCGGGCCGGATCGTGGGTCAGGTACCAGTCGAGGCCGCGCTCCTCGCTCCACTCCCTGTCGTCGGCCAGCTCGCAGCCCATGAAGAGCAACTGCTTGCCCGGGTGCGCCCACATGTACGCCAGCAGCGCCCGCACGGTGGCCAGCCGCTGCCAGGTGTCGCCGGGCATCTTGCCGGCGAGCGAGCCCTTGCCGTGCACCACCTCGTCGTGGCTGATCGGCAGCACGTAGTTCTCGCTCCACGCGTACGCCAGCGAGAACGTGAGCTGATGGTGGTGGTGCTGCCGGTAGATCGGGTCCTTCGAGGTGTAGAGCAGGGTGTCGTGCATCCAGCCCATGTTCCACTTGAACCCGAACCCGAGCCCGCCCTCCGAGGTGGGCCGGGTGACGCCGGGCCAGGCGGTGGACTCCTCGGCGATCATCAGTACGCCCGGGTGGTGCCGGTAGACGGTGGCGTTGACCTCCTGGAGGAACGCGATGGCCTCCAGGTTCTCCCGGCCGCCGTGCACGTTCGGCGCCCACTGCCCGTCCTGCCGGGAATAGTCCAGGTAGAGCATCGAGGCGACCGCGTCCACCCGCAGCCCGTCGATGTGGAACTCGTCGAGCCAGTACAGCGCGTTGGCGACCAGGAAGTTGCGCACCTCGTTGCGGCCGAAGTCGAAGACGTACGTGCCCCAGTCGGGGTGCTCGCCGCGACGCGGGTCGGGGTGCTCGTACAGCGGGGTGCCGTCGAAACGGGCGAGGGCCCACTCGTCCTTCGGGAAGTGCGCCGGCACCCAGTCCAGGAGCACGCCGATGCCGGCGGCGTGCAGCCGGTCCACCAGGTGGCGGAAGTCGTCCGGGTCGCCGAACCGGGCCGTCGGCGCGTAGTAGCCGGTGACCTGGTAGCCCCACGAGCCGCCGAACGGGTGCTCCATCACCGGCAGGAACTCCACGTGGGTGAAGCCCATCTCCAGCACGTACGCGGTGAGCTGCTCGGCCAGCTCCCGGTAGCCGAGGCCGGGTCGCCAGGAGCCCAGGTGCACCTCGTACACGCTCATCGGCTCCTGGTGCGGCGCCTGCCGGGACCGGCGCGCGAGCCAGTCCGCGTCGCCCCACTCGTACCGTGACTCGTGCACCACCGACGCGGTGGCCGGCGGCACCTCGGTGCGCGCGGCCATCGGGTCGGCCTTGTCCCGCCACCGGCCGTCCGCGCCGAGGACGCGGTACTTGTAGCGGCTGCCCACCGGCATGCCCGGCACGAAGATCTCCCACACGCCGCTGGAGCCGAGCGAGCGCATCGGCCACCCGTCGTCCGGCGCCCAGCCGGTGACGTCGCCGATCAGCCGCACGGCCCGTGCGTTCGGCGCCCAGACGGTGAACGCGACGCCCTCGTCGAACACCCGGGCGCCGAGCGCCGCCCAGAGCCGCTCGTGCCGCCCCTCGCCGATCAGGTGCAGGTCGAGGTCGCCGAGCGTGGGCGGATAACGGTACGGGTCGTCGTGCGTCGTGCCGTCCACCTCGACCCGGTAGTCGAGCACCTCACCGGGGAGGACAGCCTCGAAGACACCGGCGTCGTGGACCCGCTTCATCGGGTGCCGTTCGCCGTCGGCGAGCACCGCCACCTCGCCCGCGCCCCGGCGCAGCGTCCGGATCGTGGTGCTCCCGTCGGCCGGGTGCGCGCCGAGCACGGCGTGCGGGTCGTGTACCTCGCCGGCGATCAGCTGGTCCATCGGGCGTCGTCCTTGTCGGCCGGTGCGGTCGGGGCGGTGCCGCCGGAGAGGTCGGCGGGCACGTCTTCCACTGTCAGGTCGGGCGCGGCCGGCTGCTCCGGCTCGGCAGCGGTCGGCGCGGCCGGCTGCGGGGGCTCGGGTGCGGCCGGGCGGCGCACGGTGAGCACGTGCGCCGGTTGCAGGTACGGGTCGAGGCGTACCGCGTTGCGCTGCCCCCAGTCGTACTCGGCGCCGGTCAGCTCGTCGCGCACGGTGAACCGCTCGTGCCAGTCCAGGCCGAGCGCCGGCATGTCGAGCGTGGTGTTGCCCCACTGCACCTCGCGTGAGTCGAACGAGCAGACCACGATCACCGTGTTGCCGGTCTCCGGGTCGTGCTTCGACCAGCACAGCAGCGCCGGGTTGTCGATGTCGTGGAACCGCAGGTTGCGCAGCCGGTGCAGGGCGGGGTTGTCCCGGCGTACCCGGTTCAGGGTGGTGACGAACGGCGCCAGCGACCGGCCCTGCGCCAGCGCGGCGTCCCAGTCCCGGGGCCGCAGCTCGTACTTCTCGTTGTCCAGGTACTCCTCGGCGCCCGGCCGCGCGACGTGCTCGAACAGCTCGAATCCCGCGTACATGCCCCACGAGGGGGACAGCAGCGCCGCCAGCACCGCCCGGATCTTGAACATCGGCGGGCCGCCGTGCTGCAACGACGAGTGCAGGATGTCAGGCGTGTTCGGCCAGAAGTTCGGCCGCATCCAGTCGACCGAGGCGACCAGCTCCTCGCAGTACTCCCGCATCTCGGCCGCCGTCGTGCGCCAGGTGAAATAGGTGTACGACTGGGTGAAGCCGATCTTGCCGAGCCCGTGCATGATCGCCGGCCGGGTGAACGCCTCGGCCAGGAACAGCACGTCCGGGTCGACCTTCTTGACCTCGGCGATCAGCCAGTGCCAGAAGTCGAACGGCTTGGTGTGCGGGTTGTCGACACGGAAGATCCGGATGCCCTCGCCGACCCAGTGCAGCACCACCCGCAGCACCTCGGCCCGGATGCCCTCCGGGTCGTTGTCGAAGTTCAGCGGATAGATGTCCTGGTACTTCTTCGGCGGGTTCTCCGCGTACGCGATGCTGCCGTCGGCCCGGGTGGTGAACCACTCCGGGTGCTCGGTGACCCACGGGTGATCCGGCGCGCACTGCAACGCCAGGTCCATCGCCACCTCCAGTCCCTGCTCGGCGGCGGCCGCGACGAAGTCGCGGAAGTCCTCAGGCGTACCCAGATCGGGGTGGATGGCGTCGTGGCCGCCCTCGGCCGCGCCGATCGCCCACGGCGAGCCCACGTCGTCCGGCCCGGCGGTGAGCGCGTTGTTGCGGCCCTTGCGGTTGACCCGGCCGATCGGGTGGATCGGCGGCAGGTAGAGCACGTCGAAACCCATCGCCGCGACACCAGGCAGCCGTTCCATCGCGGTGGCGAACGTGCCCGAACGCGCGGGCGCGTCGACAGTGGCCGGGACCGCGCCCTCGGAGCGGGGGAAGAACTCGTACCAGGCGGAGAAGAGCGCCCGCGGCCGGTCCACCCACAGCGTGCGCTCCTCGCCGGTGGTGACCAGCTCGCGCACCGGGTGCTCCCACAGCAGGTCGGCCAGGTCCAGCGCCGCGCTCACCCGCCGCGGCAGGTCCAGGTCGTCGTCGGCCAGCGCCCGCACGGCTTCGCGTACGCGATCACGGTCGGCCCTCGGCACCAGGTCGAGCGCGGCGGTGAGCACCCGTACGCCCTCGGCCAGATCGTTCGCCAGCTCGGCCGCGCCCTGGCCGGCGGCGAGCTTCTTGGTGACCGCGTTCTGCCACGTGAGGTACGGGTCTCCGAACGCCTCCACGGCGAAGCGCCACAGGCCCACCGCGTCCGGGCGGATGGTGGCGTGCCATCGGTCCTGGCCGGGTTCACCCGGGCGCATCCGGGTGAACGGGCGGGCCGCGCCGTCCGGGCCGAGCCAGACCACGTTGCACCCGAGCGCGTCGTGGCCCTCGCGGTAGGCCCGCGCCGACACCGGTACGACCTCGCCGACCACTGCCTTGGCCGGGTAGCGACCGCAGGAGACGACGGGGGAGACGTCTTCGATCGGGAACCGTCCAGTCACCCGCTCAACCTACTGCGCGAGATCCTCTCGCGCTCGGCTGCGACCCGGATGCACCCTCTCCGCGCGGCTCGTCGGCGCGGCGTGCGACGAAGACGAACTCCCGGCCGGGGCGGTCGGGCGCGTCCCGCACGTCGAGCACCCGGTAGCCGGCAGCCGCCAGGCTCGCCTCGACCTCGTCCCGGTCGCGGAACCGCAGCGTCGAGTCCGACGTGAGGACGGCGCCGTCGGCCGGGAACCGGTACGTGAACCGGAAGGTCACGAACGGCAGGTCCACAGCGGTGACCTCGAGACGTCGTTCCACCGGCCCGACGCCCGGCACGTCCCGGGTCACCGGCGCGGTGTCCGCCGCCCACTCCTCCCACGCGCGGCGCTCGGGACGCCGCGTCTCGAACACGAGGTGCCCGCCCGGCCGCAGCGCGCCGTGCACGCCCCGCAGCGTTCGCGCCCAGTCGTCGTCGGTGCGGAAGACCTGAGCCACGTTGCCGGTCATCACGGCCAGGTCGGCGCGCAGCGGTGGCAGCGTCGTGGCGTCGCCGTGCACCCAGCGCACGCGGCCTTCGCGGTCCTTCGACCGGGCGACGGCGAGGGACGCCCCGGCCGGGTCGACCCCCACGACGGTACGGCCGTGCGGGGCGAGCAGCAGGGCCAGGTTCCCGGTGCCGCAGCCGAGGTCGAGCACCACGCGCGCGTCCAGCTCGTCGGCGATCGCGAGGTACGCGTCCAGGTCGTCCCGGTCGCCGTCGAATGCGTCGTAGACCGGCGCGAGCCGAGGATGGGCGAAGATCGCATCCGGCATCCGGGGACTGTATCCGCCGCCGACCGCGACCGGGCGGGCTGTTAAGAAGGGGCCCTTCCTCTACCGGAGGCGTTAAGAAGGTGCCCTTCCTTACACGCCCACCGAGCGGTACACCTCGATCGTCTGGCGGGCGATCGCGTCCCAGGAGAAGTGCTCCACCGCCCGCCGCCGCCCCGCCGCCCCGAACGCCGCGATCCGCTCCGGGTCTCCCAGCAGCTCGTTCATGCGCGCGGCCAGGTCGGCCACGAAGCGCTCCGGGTCCAGCGGGGTGCCGGAGCCGTCGCCGGCCTGCTCGATCGGCACCAGCAGCCCGGTCTCGCCGTCGGCCACCACCTCGGGGATGCCGCCGGTGGCGGTCGCCACCACGGCGGTCTCGCAGGCCATCGCCTCCAGGTTGACGATGCCCATCGGCTCGTAGACGGACGGGCAGGCGAAGACCGTGGCGTGGGTGAGCACCTGGATCACCTCGTGCTTGGGCAGCATCGCCGCCACCCAGATCACCCCGGACCGGGTGGCCCGCAGCTCCGCCACGAGACCCTCCACCTCGGCGGCGATCTCCGGGGTGTCCGGCGCGCCGGCGAGCAGCACCAGCTGGGTGTCGGCGGGCAGTTCCCGGGCCGCCCGCAGCAGGTACGGCAGGCCCTTCTGCCGGGTGATCCGCCCGACGTAGACCACGCTGGGCCGGGCCGGGTCGATGCCGAGCCGGTCGAGCACGTCGGTGCCCGGGTCCGGGGCGTACTGCGCGGTGTCGATGCCGTTGTAGACCACGCGTACCCGGTCGGGGTTCACCGCCGGGTACGCGGTGAGCACGTCGCGCCGCATGCCCGCGCTCACCGCGATGATCGCGTCGGCCGCCTCGAACGCGGTCCGCTCGCACCAGGAGGAGAGCGCGTACCCGCCGCCGAGCTGCTCGGCCTTCCACGGGCGCAGCGGCTCCAGGCTGTGCGCGGTGACCACGTGCGGCACCCCGTGCAGCAGCTTCGCGGTGTGCCCGGCCAGGTTGGCGTACCAGGTGTGGCTGTGCACCACGTCGGTGCCGGCCGTCCCGGCGGCCATCTCCAGGTCGACGCCCATGACGCGCAGCGCGGCGTTCGCGCCGGCGAGCGCGGCCGGTTCGGCGTACGCGATGACACCCTGCTCGTCGCGGGGCGCGCCGAAGCAGTGCACCCGCACGTCGGCGAGCCGGCGCAGCTCACGGGCGAGGTATTCCACGTGCACCCCGGCGCCGCCGTAGACCTCCGGCGGGTACTCGCGGGTGAGCAGGTCGACGCGCATCGGTGCCATGCCCGCACCCTAGTGCAGAGCCGGGTGTCCCACGCGGTGCGCAAGTGTGGGCGTCCGAGTGGTGAAGTCGGTTCCGGGTCGTTAGCGTCTGAGCATGGCTGCCAAGGTGCTCGCGATCGTCCTGGCCGGCGGGGAGGGCAAGCGCCTGATGCCCCTGACCACCGACCGGGCGAAGCCCGCCGTCCCCTTCGGCGGGATGTACCGCATGGTCGACTTCGTCCTGTCCAACCTGGCGAACGCCGGCTTCCTCAAGATCGTCGTGCTGACCCAGTACAAGTCCCACTCGCTGGACCGCCACATCACCAAGACCTGGCGGATGTCGACGCTGCTGGGCAACTACGTCACGCCGGTGCCCGCGCAGCAGCGCCGCGGCCCGTGGTGGTTCGCCGGCTCGGCCGACGCGATCTACCAGAGCTTCAACCTGATCAACGACGAGCAGCCCGACTACGTGATCGTCTTCGGCGCGGACCACATCTACCGGATGGACCCCCGGCAGATGGTCGACGACCACATCGCCTCCGGCGCCGGGGTCACGGTGGCCGGAATCCGGCAGCCGCTGTCGACGGCCGACCAGTTCGGCGTGATCGAGGTCGGCGAGGACGGCAAGCGCATCCGCGCGTTCCGGGAGAAGCCCACCGACGCGGTAGGGCTGCCCGACGCGCCGGACGAGATCTACGCCTCGATGGGCAACTACGTGTTCACCACCAAGGCGCTGTGCGAGGCGGTCGAGCGCGACGCGGCGGACAAGACCAGCAAGCACGACATGGGCGGCAGCATCATCCCGATGCTCGTCGAGCGCGGCGAGGCCAACGTCTACGACTTCAAGGACAACGAGGTACCCGGCAGCACCGACCGCGACCGCGGCTACTGGCGGGACGTGGGGACGCTCGACTCGTTCTACGACGCGCACATGGACCTGATCAACGTGCACCCGGTGTTCAACCTCTACAACTTCGACTGGCCCATCTACACCGAGCAGCCGCCGTACCCGCCGGCCAAGTTCGTGCACGCCTGGGGCGAGCGCGTGGGCCGCGCGGTCAGCTCGATGGTGTCGCCCGGCTCGGTGATCTCCGGCTCGCTGGTGGAGAACTCGATCGTGGCGCCGAAGGTGAAGGTCCACTCGTGGGCGCACGTCGACGGCGCCGTGCTGATGGAGGGTGTCCAGATCGGCCGCCACGCGGTCGTCCGGCGCGCGATCCTGGACAAGAACGTCCACGTCCCGGAGGGCGCCGAGATCGGCGTCGACCTGGAGAAGGACCGCCAGCGCTACACCGTGTCCGACAACGGCATCGTCGTCATCGGCAAGGGCCAGCGCGTCGAGCCCTGAGCATTCCCGCCGCATCCCCGAGGAGGATCCCGCAGTGGCCCACCCCCGTGCCGGCCAGCCCGCACAGCCCGACGACCTGGTCGACGTGCCCCGGCTGGTCACCGCCTACTACGCCGAGCACCCGGACCCGGACGACCCGGCGCAGCAGGTCTCCTTCGGCACCTCCGGGCACCGCGGATCCAGCCTGCGCCACGCGTTCAACTCCGACCACATCCTCGCCGTCACCCAGGCGCTCTGCGACTACCGGCGCGAGCAGGGCCTTTCCGGGCCGCTGTTCCTCGGCCGGGACACCCACGCGCTCTCCGCGCCCGCCGAGGCCGACGCGCTGGAGGTGCTCGCCGCCAACGACGTGACGGTGCTGCGCGACAGCCGCGACGGCTACACCCCGACCCCCGCCGTCTCGCACGCCATCCTCACCCACAACCGGGGGCGCACCAGCGGCCTCGCCGACGGCATCGTGATCACCCCGTCGCACAATCCGCCGTCCGACGGCGGGTTCAAGTACAACCCCACCCACGGCGGGCCCGCCGACACCGACGCCACGAAGTGGATCCAGGACCGCGCGAACGCCATCCTCGCCGCCGGGCTCAAGGAGGTGAAACGCATCCCGTACGCGCGGGCGCGCGCCGCCGCCACCACCGGGGAGTACGACTTCCTCGCCCGGTACGTGGACGACCTGCCCGCCGCGCTGGACATCGACGCGATCCGCGACGCCGGGGTGCGCATCGGCGCGGACCCGATGGGCGGGGCGAGCGTGGCGTACTGGGGCGAGATCGCCGAACGACTCCGCCTCGACCTGACCGTGATCAACCCGCTCGTGGACCCGACCTGGCGGTTCATGACGCTCGACGGCGACGGCAAGATCCGGATGGACTGCTCCTCGCCGAATGCGATGGCCTCACTGATCGCCGCCCGGGACGACTACGCGGTCTCCACCGGCAACGACGCCGACGCCGACCGGCACGGCATCGTCACGCCCGACGGCGGCCTGATGAACCCCAACCACTACCTGGCCGTGGCGATCGGCCACCTGTTCCGTACCCGGGAGCAGTGGGGCCCGGCCGCGGCGGTGGGCAAGACGCTCGTCTCCTCCTCGATGATCGACCGGGTCGCGGCCGACCTCGGCCGTCCGCTGCTGGAGGTGCCGGTCGGGTTCAAGTGGTTCGTGCCCGGCCTGCTCGACGGCACCGTCGGCTTCGGCGGCGAGGAGAGCGCCGGCGCGTCCTTCCTGCGCCGCGACGGCGGCACCTGGACCACCGACAAGGACGGCATCCTGCTCTGCCTGCTCGCCGCCGAGATCATCGCCACCACCGGCCGTACGCCGAGTGAGCACTGGGCCGAGCTGGCCGACCGCTTCGGCGCGCCCGCGTACGCCCGGATCGACGCCCCGGCCGACCGGACGCAGAAGGCCGTCCTGGCGAAGCTGTCGCCGGAGCAGGTCACCGCCACCGAGCTGGCCGGCGAGCCGATCGCCGCGATCCTCACCACCGCACCCGGCAACGGCGCCGCGATCGGCGGCCTCAAGGTGACCACCGGGTCGGGCTGGTTCGCCGCCCGCCCGTCCGGCACCGAGGACGTCTACAAGATCTACGCCGAGTCGTTCCAGGGCCCGGAGCATCTGGCCCGGATCCAGGAGGAGGCCAAGGCGCTGGTCGACGGCGTGCTCGCCACCGCGTGAACCGGCTCAGCGGGGCGGGGGCAGCTCCCGGCGGCTGAGCTGCTCCCGCAACCCGTCCGGCAACAGCTCCCGCAACTGGTCGGGCAGCAGCGGCAGGTCCAGCAGGCTCAGTTTGAGCTGGTTGCGCTCCTGGTAGCGGCGCGGGTCGAGACGGACCACCCGGCCGGCGTCCTTGACGTACCGGATGTGCACCGAACCCTCGGTCGCCGCCTGCCGGATCAGCAGGCCGTCCATCTCCACCGCGACCGGCGCCGAGTCCGCACGCAGCTCCAGGTGCACCGTCTCGTGCGCGGAGAGCAGCACCGAGCGGGAGATCCCGGCCATCGGCGCGGACGGCGTCACCACCATCGCCTCCGTGGCCGGTGAGATCAGCGGCCCGCCGGCGGCGTAGCTGTACGCGGTCGAGCCGGTCGGCGTGCTCACCACGAGCGCGTCGCATCGGTAGTAGCCGTACCGCTGGCCGTCCACCGCGAGGGTGGCCGTGACGAAGCCGGCGCCGGGCTGCCGGACCAGGGCGATGTCGTTGAACGCCACCACGTCGTCGCCGCAGACGTCGCAGGCCAGGCAGGCGTGCGACTCGACGGTGAAGTCGTGCTCCACCAGCCGCTCCAGCGCCCGGGGCAGGTCCGGCGGCTCCACCTCGACCAGGAAGCCGACCCGGCCCAGGTGCACGCCGAGCACCGGCTTCGGGTCGCGGACGGCCATCCGCAGTGCGCCGAGCATGGTGCCGTCACCACCGATGCTGATCAGCGCGGCGCAGCGGTCGGCCAGCTCGTCCGCCGCGATCGCCTCCACCGCTGCCGGTACGCGGGCGCGGTCCTCGGCGCGTACTGCGAGGGTGATCCGGTGCCGGGCGGACCAGTCCGCGACGATCCCCACCACCTCGGAGACGTCCCGGGTGGGGTGCAGCACCAGACCCAGCACGTCACCCGCCACCGCTACAGCTCATCACACCGGCGGCGCACGGCAGCGGTTACCGGAACCGGACCACGCCGGGATCCGGCTGCCGTGATCCGAAATCCCCCTTTGGGGTGGTAGTGGCCACTATGGTGTGAACATGCCGGTCCCGTATGGTGTCCAGTCGATCGTCCCCGCCGCCGACGTGGGAGGGCCGTCCCGTGCGGACGCGCCGGGTCTCCGGGTGCGCCCGGCCACCGTCGCGGACGCGGAATGGCTGGCCGAGGTCAGCCGGGCGTCGTTCGCGCGGCATCTGCACGACTACCTGACCTCGGCCCAGCCCGGCGTCGGCCGGTTCTGGGAGGTCGTGCTCGCACACCCGGAGTCGTTCCCCGGCCGGTGTTTCCTGGTGGCCGATGACCAGGACGGCCGGCGGCTGGGCTTCGCCGACCTGACCCGGGTCGAGCCGGGCCTGGCGCACCTGTCCTACATCTGCGTGGTGGAGGCCGCCCGCGGCCGCGGCGTCGCCCGGGAGCTGCTGCGCGCCTACGCTCGCGCCCACCCCGACCTCCGGTCGATGCGGCTGGACGTGTTCGCCGACAACGCCCCGGCCCGTGCGCTCTACGACCGGCTCGGGTTCGCCGGCGACTCCACGACCACGTGGTGGGTCGCCGACCTCGCGCTCGGTGGGGTCGCGCCCGCCGCCGACGTCCGCTTCGACGGGCTGCACGCCGCCCGGGCCTGGCTCGACACGTACGGCTTCGGTGAGCTCACCGTCGTCGCCGGAGACGCCACCCACGTGCTGGGGCGGCCGAGCCCGGGGGTGCTGCGGTGCTTCGACCCGGCGACGCTGCGACGGCCGGCGGTGGTCGCCGCCGTGGTCCGGGCCTTCCCCGGCATCGACCGCGTCCTGGTCATGACACCCGGCGAGGACGCGCCGCCCAGCGCGGTCGGCCCGCTGCGGGCCGTCAACCGCTCGCTCAGGATGTCCACCACCGAGATCCGCGCCAGACTGGAGCTTCCGTGACGCAGACGATCCCCAAGACCGCCACCGACCCGGGTGCCTTCCGCACGCCGAGCCTGTTCTACCGGGCGGCCCGGGAGGGCATGCGCGACCTGCTCGCCCAGCCCGAGGTCTGGCGCGGCGACCGGCGCGACATCCTGCTGCCGTCGTTCATCGGCTGGTCCGCCAACGAGGGCAGCGGCGTCTTCGACCCGGTGACCGAACTCGGGCTCGACCCCGGCTTCTACGACCTGACCGAGGACCTCGCGGTGGACGTGTCCTCGCTGGAGGCACGGCTCGCGGAGCGTCCCTACGACGTCGTGGTGGTCATCCACTACTTCGGCCGTACCGAACGGGCGATCGGCCGGATCCGGGAGCTGACCGACAGGCACGGCGCGCTGCTGCTCGAAGACCTCGCACACGCGTGGTTCACCCACGCGCTCGGCGGGCCGGCCGGCCGCACCGGGGAGGTCTCGCTCTACTCCCTGCACAAGATGCTGCCGATGCCCGGCGCACGCGGCGGGATGATCACCTACCGCGACCCGGGCCGGCTCACCGGGCAGCGGGAGACCGAGCCGGACCTGTCCCGGCACGTGCTCGACCACGACACGCTGGGCATCGCCGCGCGGCGGCAGGAGAACTTCCGCGCCCTCACCGCGCTGCTGCGCGACCTGCCCGAACTCGGCGTCGCGTTCGAGCTGATGTGGCCCGAGCTGGCACCGGACGACGCCCCGCAGACGCTGCCGGTGCGGATCCTCGGGACCGGCCGGGAGAACCGCGACCATGTCTATGCCGAGATGAACCGCGAGGGCTTCGGCATGGTCAGCCTCTACCACACGCTCATCGCGCAGTTGCGGGACCATCCGTCGATGGCACGGCTGTCCCGGCAGATCATCAACTTCCCCGTACACCAGGACGTCGCGCCGGCCGACTACCCGGCGCTGGTCGCGAGCTTCCAGCGGGCGCTGGGCACACTCCCCGAGCGCGGCGCGCTCGCGCCTGCCGGACGTCCGGCGGCACCGGCCCAGAGCGGCGCCTCGGCGCCGCGACCGTCCGGCGTGCCCACCGGCTCGGCCTGAATACGGTCGGTGCCCCGCCCGGCGCGGGCGGGGCACCGACGGGCTCAGCGGACGCCGGTGAGGCGCCGTTCCTGGTCGAGGTCGAGCATCTGCGCCGACGGGTCGACCGCCACGCCCGAGGCGCGCAGGACCTTGCCCGCCGTCCGCGCGAGGATGCGCAGGTCGAGCCAGAGGGACCAGTCGAGAACGTAGCGGACGTCGAGTTCCAGGCGCTCGGTCCAGGCCAGGTCGTTGCGGCCGTTGACCTGCGCGAGCCCGGTGATGCCCGGCCGGACCTCGAAACGCTTGCGCTCCCGGTCGGTGTACCAGGGGTCGTAGCGCAGCAGCAGCGGCCGGGGACCGACCAGGCTGAGGTCGCCCCGGAGCACGTTGACCATCTGCGGCAGCTCGTCGATGCTCAGCCGCCGCAGCGTCCGGCCGACGCCCCGGCAGCGGACCCCGTCGGGCAGCAGCCGGCCCTCCGCGTCGCGGTCGTCGGACATCGTCCTGAGCTTGAGGACCCGGATGCGGCGCTCGTACCGGCCGGTGCGTTCCTGCCGGAAGAAGACCGGGCTGCCGAACTGGGCCAGGACCAGCAGCGCCGCGACGGCCACCACCGGCGCGGTCACCACGAGCACGACGAGCGCCACTGTGATGTCGACGAGCCGCTTGAGCCGCAGCTCGATCGTCCGCCGGGCGGGGCTCACCGGGAGTGCGCCTTCCCGGCGGCCGGCGGCGCGTACTCCCCGGGTGGTCCGCCGACGCCCGCGGCGTGCTCGATGACCTCGGCCATCCGCACCGCGGAGATCCGGTTGTCGAAGTGCCGGTGCGACCGTTCGCGGGCGCGTACGCCGCGCTCGGCGAGACGCCCGGACCGGAACTCGGCGTACGCGTGCTCGATGGCCTGCGCCAGGGCGGCCGGATCGTCCCGGGGGACCACCCACCCGCAGCTCTCGTCCACCGTCTCCGGCAGCCCGCCGGCGTCGCTGACGATGCTGGGAACGTCCAGCAGCGCCGCCTCGGGCGGCGCGCCGTGGCCCTCGCTCAGTGACGGGCTGACGCTGAGGTCCGCCGCCCGGTAGTAGGGCCGCACGTCGTCGGCGGTGTCGATCCAGCGGACGGAGTGGTCGTCGGCGACCCCGAACCGGCGGATCAGCTCCTGCCGGTGGTCCTCGCCGGCCTGGTCCGAGCCGCCACCGACGAGCATCAGCACCGCCTCGGGGTGCCGGGACCGGATCTCCTGCCACGCGGCGAGCAGGACGTCGTGGCCCTTGAACGCGCGGTCCCGGTGGGCGGCGAGCTTTCGTGGGGGATAGACGTACGCCACCATGATCACGACGAACTGGTCCGGGCTCAGCCCGAGATCCGCGCGGCACTTCGCCCGGGCCTCCGCCCGCGTCGCCGCCGTGTCGTCCGGCAGGTCCGCGGTCGCCCAGGCCAGGTTGAGTCCGCTGGTGACAGCCGGGCGACGCGACGCCGGTACGCCCAGCTCGCCGTAGAGGCGGGAGGTGTAGCGGGTGCCGCAGATGATCGTGCGGTCCAGGCGCCAGAGCAGCCGCTCGACCATCCGGACCGCCCGTGACTCCAGGAAGGCGGGGCCGGCGACGAACTGCACCCGGGCCAGGGGCAGGCCGACGGTCGCGAGCCGCGCGCCCAGCGTGGCCGCGTACAGGTGGTGGTAGAGCACCTGGGGGCGTAGGCGGCGGACGAGGCGGCGCAGCCGCCACAGCTCGGACAGCGTGCTCAGGCTGGGCCGAAAGCGGAACGAGAACGGCGACGCCACCGTCCGGATCCCGGCCTCGGCCAGGCGGTCGTTCAGGCGCCCGCCGGGTGGGCAGATCACCACCACCTCGTGGCCGCGATCCCGCAGGGCGCACGCCTGCGGGATGGTCCAGAGCCCGCCGTAGTTCGTCTTGACGATGACGGCGACGCGCAATGACCGGCGCCCGGGCGGGTCGCCGGCGACGCCGGACCGGGGATCGTGCCTCACGTGTTCGCCTCCAACAGTCGGCGCGACGTCGTTCGCCGCTCCACCCAGGGCAACGAGCTTTGTGGTGTTTAGTAACCAACGTCGGATTCTCTCGTTGGCCCTGCGGAGAGCACCGGCGAGCGGTAGGAGCGCACGTGAGAGTCGTCGTCACGGGGGGCGCCGGTTTCATCGGTTCCAACCTGGTGCGGGCCCTGTCGGAAACGGGCCGGGTCGCCGAGATCGTCGTCGTCGACGACCTCTCCACCGGGTCGGTGGAGAACCTGCGCGGGCTTCCGGTGGAGTTGCTGATCGGGACCGTCCTGGACCCCGCGCTGCTCGACCGCGCGATGGTCGGCGCCTCCAGCGTGGTCCACCTCGGAGCCCTCGGCTCGGTGCCCCGCTCCATCGACGACCCGCTGCGCAGCCACCACGCGAACGCCACCGGCACCCTGACCGTCCTCGACGCCGCCCACCGCAACGGCGTCCCGCAGTGCGTGCTGGCCTCCTCGTCCTCGGTGTACGGCGCCAACCCGGTACTGCCACGCCAGGAGGGCCTGCGGCCCATGCCGGTCAGCCCGTACGCGGTGTCGAAGCTGGCCACCGAGGCGTACGGGATCGCGTTCGCCAACTGCTACGGCATGGCGGTCCTGCCGTTCCGCTTCTTCAACGTCTTCGGACCGAGGCAGGCGGCGAACCACGTGTACGCCGCGGTGGTCCCGCGGTTCGTCACCGCCGCCCTGGAGAACCGGCCGTTGCAGGTGCACGGCGACGGGCGGCAGTCCCGGGACTTCACCTACGTGGGCAGCGTGACCTCGGTGATCGTGGACGCCGTGCTGCGGCAGGTGGCGGCCCCGGACGTGGTGAACCTCGCGTTCGGCGCGCGCATCTCCCTGCTCGACCTCATCGCCGAACTGGAGACCGTGCTGGGGCGGCCGCTGGACGTCGTGCACGTGCCGGCGCGGCCCGGTGACGTCCGCGAGTCCCAGGCCGACCACACGCGACTGCGCGAGCTGTTCCCGGCCGCGTCGCCGACGCCCTTCGCCGAAGGGCTGCGGGCTACGGTCGAGTGGTTCCGGTCGCTTCGGGTCGACGAGCCCGTCGGGTCCGGCACGTCCGGCTGATCCCGACCCGATCGGAGCCTCATGGCCAGGATCCTGCTGTTCGGCGCGTCCGGCTTCCTCGGCCGGGCGGTCGAAGCGGTCCTCGCGGAGCACTTCACCGTCGTCGCGCCCAGTCGCCGGGAATGCGATCTCGTCGCCGCGGACCGGTCGCGGCTCGCCGCGTTCCTGCGCCGGGCACGACCCGACGGGGTGGTCAACTGCGCCGGCCGGATCGCCGGGACGAGCGCGCAGTTCGTCGAGTCGCACACTCTGATCACCGCCAAGCTGATCGACTGCGTGGCCGAGGTCTCGCCCGGCGTGCGGCTGGTCCGGATCGGCTCGGCGGCCGAGTACGGGGTCGTCCCGCACGGCGCCGTCGCGACCGAGACCGACCCGGCCCGGCCGGTGAGCGACTACGGGATCAGCCAGCTGGCCGCGACCGACCTCGTGCGGCTGGCCGCCGCCAGTGGCCGGGTCGACGCGGTGGTGCTGCGGGTCTTCAACCCCGTCGGGCCCGGCTCGACCAGTGGCAACGTGCTGGGACGGGCAGCCGAGCTGCTCCAGGCGGCGTTGGCCCGGGGGGACCGGCGGATCGAACTGGGGCTCAACGACTCCTACCGCGACTTCGTCGACGTCCGGGACGTGGCCGAGGCGGTGCTGGCGGCGCTCAACGCCCGACGGCTGCCGGAGTCGATCTACAACGTGGGCAGCGGACAGGCGGTCGCCACCCGGGAGGCAGTCGAGATGCTGGCCCGCCATGCCGGGTTCACCGGACGCTTCGTCGACGGGCTCCGCTCGCCGACTGCGGACCGGTCCGCGGCGGTGCCGTGGATGTGCGCCGACATCAGCCGGATCACCGACGCTCTCGGCTGGGCGCCGAGATACCCGCTGAGCGAGTCCCTGGCCGCGCTGTGGGCAGCCCGCTCCCACGTCACGGCCGGCTCCGGCACCCGCCACGACGTGACGGTCAGCGCGCGTCCGGCACCAGTTCCGCCGTCGGCGCCGGTGCGGTGAGAGGTGCCGCCACGCGGGCCCGCCGGTTGAGCCGTACGCGCAGGACGACCAGAACGACGACGGAGAGCAGCGCATACAGCGCGATCGAGGCGGTCGCCGCGCCCATCGTTCCCCAGCGGGAGATGGCGAGGCCGTAGCAGGCGACCGACGCCACGGCGGCGAGCAGACCGACCCCGGCGGCCTGTTTCGTGCCCCCGGTGCCGAGCAGGGCTCGGCTTGCGATGCCGAAGGGCGCCAGGCACAACTCGGCGAGCAGGAGCGGCACGATCAACGGGCGGGCGGACCCGAACTCCGCGCCGAAGACCGGCACCACCAACAGCCAGCCGCCGGCCGCGACGACGGCGCCGCTGACGAGCGTTGCCAGCAGCGTGTAGCCGATCGCACGGACGGGCCAGGGATCGCCGTCGCGCTGCGCGGCCTGCCGCTGCGACAACTGTCCGATGGCGGCCGGAAGGAGGCCGACCACACTGCTCAGCGTCGCGGCCAGGGCGTAGATGCCCACCGCGCCGGGACCGACGAGGACACCGAGCAGGTAGCGGTCGGCCCGCTGGAGGAAGCTCGTCCCGAGGGAGAACCCCAGAGACGGGGCGCCCATCCGGATCAGCCCGGTGACGTCCCGCCGTCGCGCCCGTGCGAACCGCGCCAGCCCTTGGCCGCGTACCAGCGTCCACTGCGTCACCGCCACCGCGAGCAGCGCGGTGGCCTGGCACATCAGGAGGAGCCACACCTGCGCCGAGACGACGACCGCGATGGCGATCCCGATCAGGCCGGCGGTGGTGGCGGCGATGTTCCACACCGCGCCCCGGCGAAAGTCCCCGTCCGCGAACCGGAGATCGGTGAGCTGGTCGAGCGCGATGTTGGCGGCGCCGCCGAGCGCGACCGCGGCGAGCAGCCGTACATCGGTCAGCGCGGGGCCGAGCAGCGGCGCGGAGAGACGGACCGCGGCGGCCGCGGCCGCCCCGGTGCAGACCGCGGCCACCACTGTCATCCAGCAGTACGCGGAGAGCAGTTCGTCGCGGCGGTGCCGGGAGGCGGCCTGCGGCAACTGCGCGCGCATGGCGGTGCCGCAGCCCAGGCGGCCGACCAGCATCACCACGCCGGCGACCGTGAGGACCAACACCATGACGCCCCGGTCGGCCGGCCCCAGCGCCAGGGTGGCGAGGACGGCGACGCCGCTGCTGCTCAGGGCGGCGATGCCGTTGGCGCCGGTCAGCAGGACGATAGTGCCCAGATGGCGGCGGCTCATCCGGTGGGCACCGCCGGCCGGTCCGCTCCGCCGCGCGGCGCCACGGTGTTCCGGCCGTAGATGGCCAGGTGCTGCTCGACCGACCGCTCCATCGTGAAGACGCTGTCCTGGAAGGCCGCCAGCGCCCGCCGGCCGCTTCTCGGCCGTCCCGGCACGAGGCCCAGGCGGTGCACGGCGTCAGCCCAGCTCTCGGCGTCGGCGTCGACCGGGACCAGGGCGACACCGGCGAGCTGGTCGTCGATGAACCGTGCGCCGGGCAGGTCGGACGCGACCACAGGGGTGCCGACGGCGCGGGCCTCCAGGACCGTGCCGGGCAGACCTTCGAGCGCGGAGGGTTGCAGCAGGAGGTCGGCCTGGGCCAGGAACTCCCCGACGTCAGCCCGCGGACCCACCAGGTGCATCCGGTCGAGTACGTCGTGCCGGGTGGCGGACTGCCGGACGGCGTCGTCGTCCCGGTCGTCGTGCGGACCCACGAACACGGCCCGGCAGCCGATCCCGCGTTCGCGCAACGCGGCGACGATCGACGGCACCATCGACCGCCGCTTGAGCGGGTGCGGGCGGCCGATCACCACGCAGACGAGGTCGTCCGGGGCGGCGCCGATCTCGTCGCGGAGCCGCAGCGTCGACCGGCGGTGCAGGCGGCCCAGGTCGAGACCGTTGGGCAGCACCCGGCACCGCGGGTCGTTCTCCCACGACGGCCGGTAGCACGAGGTGAGAGCGCCGGGGGCGACGCCGAGCACGTCCGTCGCGCAGAAGTGGATGAGGCGCACCATCACGCCCCGCTGCAACCGGCGGCGCAGGCTGTCCGGATGTCCGTCGCGGTCGGACCGGAAGTGCGCGATCCGGATCGGCACCCGCGCCAGTGCGGCGAGGAACAGCACGAAACCGGAGAACGTCGCGACGTCCGAGTGCACGGCGTGCGGACGGACCTGCCGAAGCAGACGGTAGAAGCGGACCGGGAACCGACGGTCCAGCCGGATCGGGTGGATCCGTGAGCCCAACTGCTCCACCTCGTCGCCGCGCGCGCCCTTGACGCCGCTGAGCGTGACGAAGGACGTCCGCACCCCGGACGCCGCGAGCCGGGGCAGCAGTTCTATGGTGCGCTGCTCGGCGCCGCCGATGTCGAACGCGCCGAGAACCCGTACCACGCGGATCTCCGGAGGCCGGGGAACCGGCGGACCGGACACGCTCGTCGTCGCCGGGTCGCTGTGGCTCGCGCTGGACATCGTCTCTCCCGTGTCGGGCCGGCCGGTCCTCATACCGGTCGGTTCTCCTGCTCGACGGACTCCACGGCGGGGGCGGCGGACTGCGGCAGCGGACGGCGGTTCGCCATCAGGTCCCGGGCCGCCCGGTAGAACTCGCTGCGCCGCGGCGTCAGCTGGTCCGCGGCGAACTCGTGGGCGACCGCGAGGTTGCGACGCGAGGCGGCAGCCATGGCGTCGGGGTCCGCGAGGGTACGGCGGATGGCGTTGGCCAGGCTGTCGGGGTCGTCCGGCGCAACCAGCATCTCCGGTGGCAGCAGTTCGGGTATGCCACCGACACGCGAGCCGATGGCCGGCAGCCCGCGGGCCATCGCCTCGATCAGGGCCCGGGGCAGGCCCTCGGTCCGGGACGGCATGACGAACAGGTCGGCGGCGTCGAGGTGCCGGCGCAGCGCCTCGACATCGGTGATCAGGCCGGCGAACGTGATCCGGTCGCGGACCCCGAGGCGGGTGGCCAGATCCTCCAGCACCGGCTGGCAGCGCCCGGGGCCGATGTGCACGTGCCGTACCGGCGGGGCCGAGGACCGCAGCAACGAGATCGCCTCGATGAGCGTGTCGATGCCCTTGTAGAGCTGTTCCAGGGAACCGACCGACACGAGGGTCACCGGCCCGGCCGGCAGCCGGGGCGGGCGGGGCTCCCGCACGAACGCCGCCGGCGGCAGGTTCACCGAGCTGAGACCGATGGAGAGCGCCCCCGGGCGGGTGGGATACCGCTCCTGGAGCGAGCGCTTCGTCTCGTACGACACCGCGACGGCGGAACGGCACTGACGCCGGAGGTTGCGGGTGCTCCACACACGCAAGAAGGGCCGCAGCGGGTGCTCGATCACCCCGGGGGCGAAGACCGCGTACGGGTCGCCGATGACCTCCATGGCGTAGGCGAGACCGCGACGGGTGATGTGCCGGTGCATCAGCGTGGCGATCGACGACGGCGCCCGGAGCAGCACCGCCTCCGCGTCCGCGGCGATCCGGCGGACGGCCCGGTCGATGCGGGGCAGGCGTCGCAGGTACTCCTGCGGTCCGAGGTAGTGGGGGATGGGTGCCACGGTCACCCCGTCGCCGTCGACCCGGACCGCGTTCGGCGGGATCTCCGGTACGTCCCGCGCCCGGGCCACCACCCGTACCTCGTCGAAGGCCGCCAGGTATCGCGCCCAGAGCGCGTAGCCGGTGCCGAAGTCCACCCAGAATCGGTTGTCCGGAGTGCGGAGGTACCGGCACTCCTCGGTGATGGTGAGCCTCACGCGAGATGTCCTATCGGTTTACGGGAACCAGGTTGCCGTGCGGGACGCGCGCCTCGGGGCGCGCGGTCGGCTGGACGGAGCGGCCCTTCAACGAGCCGAGCCAGATGACGGTGTAGAAGGCGACGCCGTGCAGGAGAGTGGCGAGCAGGCTGGCGCTCTCCCCGCGGAACCCGTACATCCAGCTGATCGTGTAGAGGATGCTCGCGTAGGCGTAGACGTGGCCCTGCGCGGCGCGGAAGAAGAGCAGCCGGTGCCCGAGGGTCAGCGCGGCGAAGACGACGGGTACGCCGAGGTACCCGAAGTTGGCGTACGCCTCCGCGGTCAGCGAGAAGCCGAAACCCGACGACGAGCCCGGCAGCCAGGCGTCGACCAGCCAGGACATGAGCATCGGCCGTTCCGGGACCAGCGCCGACGGCATCGCGGTGAGGAAACCGTTGAGGTAGCTCTCGCCGGGCCACAGTCGCAGGCTGTCGGCCGCGTTGGTCAGGACGAAGGTGTCCACGAAGAGGGTCGAGCCCTCGTTGAGAACCTTGCTGAGGTTCAGCGCGTCCCCGCTGCGAACGGCGCTGAGATAGGTGGCGGCCAGGACGAACGCGACGCCGGCGATGCCGAACTTCGGCGAGATCCGTCGCCGTTGCAGCAACAGGACGTGCAGCACGACGGCGAAGAGGACGAAGAGGAAGTCCCGTTCGCTGGTGGCCAGGCAGTAGAGCACGTAGAGGCCGAGGTTCACCCAGTAGGCGATCCGGGCCGGGCGCACCGCCCGGGCCAGGAAGTAGATCGAGCAGGCGCACATCTCGACGACCAGATAGCGGGTGTGCAGGGGACCAGCCAGTTCGATCCGTCCGAGCTTGTCGGCGGCCAGCATCGCCGGGCCACGGGTGACCAGGATGGCGAGGGTGTAGGCGGCCAGTCCGTAGAGCACCACCGGAAGGACCGGATTCTCGCGCGGTGTCCGGCCGAGTGCGGTCAGGTCCGGCAGCCGGTCCCGGACCGGCATGAGCAGGCCGACCAGCGTCACACCGCCGAGCGCCAGCGCCAGCACGAGGCAGGCGGCCGGGATCTTGTCGGTGACGATGCCGATGTAGATCTCGTTGCCGAGGGCGTAGTTGATCGCCGGTCCCAGGCCGAAGAAGGCGAGGTAGGCGAAGACGTAGGGCAGGAGATCGGTGCGACCGGACCGGAGGAACAGGGCCAGCAGCATCGCCAGACTGACCGCGAGGGTCAGCCATATCGCGGTGGTGGTGCTCAGCTCCACGGAGACTCCAAATCGGTGTACGGACACTCCGGACCGGGAGCGGCCGGGGGGCGAGAGCGGATTCCGCTCCACATGCGTGCCGGCTGCATTCAAATGTCTAGCAGGAAAGGTCTCCCATAGGCGGCGATTGCGTTTATCGCATTGACTTGGACGGTGCCGTAACCCGTTCGCCCGTCACTCGTTCCTCGACGCATTCGAATCACTTTCGGATGCGATTCTCCGGCTGGTCAGCGTGCGGCGAGGAATTCGTCGAGCGCGCCGAATAGCCGGTCCGCGTCGGCCCCGAGCAGGGTCGACCCGCTGGGCAGGGAGACGCCGGTGGCGAAGAGACGATCCGCCGCGCCGCTCAGGACCGCCTCGTGCCCGCGATGAGCGGGTTGCTGGTGCATGGGCTTGAACATCGGACGCGTCTCGATGTCGTGCCGGGCCAGGTGCGCGGCCAGCTCGTCGGCCCGCCACCCGGCCCGGGCGGGGTCGACGACGAGGGTGGTGAGCCAGCAGTTCGACCCGGGGTCGCCGTCGCCGAGGATCCGGGTGCCGGGAACCGCGGCGAAGAACTTGGCGTACCGCTCCCGTATCGCCCGGCGACGCTCGATCATGCCGTTCAGCCGCCGTAGCTGTGCCCGCCCGAGCGCGGCGAGCAGATTGCTCAGCCGGTAGTTGTAGCCGACCTGCCGGTGTTCGTAGTGCGCGACCGGTTCCCTGGCCTGGGTCGCCAGGTGGCGTGCCCGGTCGATCAGGTCGCCGTCGTCGGAGACGAGCATCCCGCCGCTCGAGGTCGTCATGACCTTGTTGCCGTTGAACGAGAAGACACCCAGCCGGCCGAACGTGCCGGCGTTGCGGCCGCGCCAGGACGCGCCGAGCGCCTGTGCGGAGTCCTCGACCAGCGGGACGTCGAAGTCCGCGCAGGCGGGCAGGATGCGGTCGTAGTCCGCGCAGCCGCCGTTCAGGTCGACCGTCATCACGGCTGCCACGCGGCGGCCCTGCTCCCGCAGCCGGCGCAGCAGCGGCGGCAGCAGCTCGGGGTCGAGGTGCCCGGTTGCGGCGTCACAGTCCACGAAGACCGGCTCGGCCCCGGTGTACCGCACCACGTTGGCGGTCGCCACGAACGTCATGGTGGGCACCACCACGACGGAGCCGGGCCCGGCTCCGATCACCGTCAGCGCCAGGTGCAGGGCGGCGGTCCCGGAGCTCACGCCGACGGCGTGGCCGCTGCCCACCCGGTCCGCCAGCTCGCGTTCGAACGCAGCCAGGTCGGGCCCGTCCGGCGCGACCCAGCCCGAACGGACCGCCGCCAGGATGGACGCCTCCTCGGCCGGACCGACGTCCGGCGGAGAGAGATAGATCCGTCTGCTGACACTCGTGCCGTCCTGCTGATGGGCGGGTCGAGCCATCAGTGAGTAGTCCTGTGCCACGGTGCTGGTCTCCGATGGAAGTGTGGGTGTCACCCGGCGACGCGCAGGGAAACGGGACGTACGCGCGGACCTGATCGTCGCGCCGCTGCGACCTGGCCCGTCGAGTCGGGACCGACTGGTTCAACGCGCCGACCGTGGCGGCCGTTACGGTGTGCCGGCCGACTGCGGCCGACGCCTCACGGCCCGGCGGGCTCGGGCAGCGGGCACCGGTATTCGGGGAAGTAGTCCGAGGACGCGGACCAGGCCGGATCCCGCCGGGATCCCTCCCGCCGGTGCGCCGTCGACAGCCGCCGGTACGCCGGCTCGTCGAGCACCCGCGTGCCCAGGTGGAACGGGACCAGACCGTTCGGTGCGAAGGCGCGCTTGTACCGGAAGATGCCGTCGTCGGGTGCGTACCCGCCGCCCAGGACGAACCGGATCCGCCCCTGAGCGCGTCCCCATCGGCAGATCTCGAACTTGAGGAGATCGTTGGGCCGCAGGTCGAACGCCGCCTCGTCGGTGCCGCCGAGGTACGAGTAGAGGTTGAGCGCGGAGACCAGCACCAGTTCGGTCGAGACGACGCGTCCCTCGTGCACGGCGTGGAAGAAGGCGAATTGGCCGGGCAGTTCGTCGACGATCCGCTCGAAGAACTCGCGGGGGAAGTAGTAGCCGCTCGCCGCGGCGCGCCGGTCCATCGTGCGCTCGTAGATGCCCAGGAAGTCGTCGAGCCGCCCCCCGTCGAGATCGACCACGACGATGACGCCGTTGCGGCGGGCCTTGTTGACGTTCTTGCGGACCTTGTGGTCGAACTCGCGCCACATCTCCTCTTCGCCGGTGCGCAGGTCGCGGACCACGTTCACCAGCTTCTGCCGGACCGGTCCCGGCGGGGGCAGCCGGTCCTCGTCGAAGAGCGTGAGCCGGGTGACCTCGGAGACCACCTGACGCGACCCGCACCAGGCGTCGAACGCCCCCCAGAACTCCTTCGCGTCGAGTTCGGTCGCGCCCTCGGCGAAGGCGCCTCCGTAGCCGTACGCGTTGACGACGTCCCGGTACCGTCGCCCGGGCTCGGCGAGGTGCGGCGCGTCGACCGGGCGGAGCAGGAACGGATACAGCACGAAACCGTGCTCGGTCCGGGCGTACGCGGCCAGCGGCTCGTCCTGCGGCCCGGCGAACAGCCGGAGGTAGGCCGGGTGGGCGAAGACCTCACGCCGGTCCCAGTCCCGGTGCAGAGCGCGCCAGCGCTCGTCGTCCGCCGGCTTGCGGGCGTCCAGGATCTCCAGTCGCATCTGCGCTCCCCGTCGCCTGGCCACGGCCGCCCCGATGGCGGCCGGCCACGTGTCGTCCGTTCTGGGTAACGAGGATCGGCCGGGACGGTGTCGACAGGTGGCCGGGCCGGGTCAGGGCCAGTCGTCGCCCGCTTCGAGGCGCGCGCCGAGCAGCGCAGTCAGCGGAAGGGACTCCCCGTCGCGCCCGCCGCGGCCGATGACGAGTGAGGGCGTGGACGGCTCCGGCCGGGCGCCGAGCAGCCGGGCGCGCAGCCCGGCCGGCACGGTCAGCAGGTAGTAGCGGCCCTCGGTGTCCACCGCCCGGCTCCGGGCCCGGTCCACGTACCACCCGACCAGCGGGGTGCGGTAGCGGCCGCGTCCGCTGTAGGGCGTGGCCACGAGCCGCTCGGTGCGCAGGCCGCGCCCGGCGGCCTCGGCCGCGAACCGGGCGACCAGCTCCGTGGCCTCGGCCTGCTCCGCGGCGCGCTGCCGGGCGTCGGCCTCGGCGTGCGCCCGCACCGCGTGGCGTCGCCGCTCCCGCCACCGCTCGTCGTCGTCGGCACCCACGACCGCGAGGGTACGCCCACCGCCGCGCCCGCCCGACCCGGCCGCTCCCGGGCCGGGCGGAGAAGGCGTGCCCGGTCGTCGCGCGACCACCCGCCGCCGCGTGGATCGTCTAGAGTGCTGACGTCCGTCGCGCCCATCGAGGAGCCTGGTTCGTGCTGCACATCCGGGTGATCGCACCAGCGGACCGCTCGTCCGACATCGCCGACATGCTTGCCGCGGACCCCGGTGTGACCCACCTGGTGGTGTTGCCGGGCGCGGCGCGTCAGCCGGCCGGCGACTACATCACCTGCGACGTGGTCCGGGAGAGCGCCGACGGTGTCCTGCGCCGGCTGCGGGAGATGGGGGTCGAGGCGCGCGGGGCGATCGCCGCCGACGACGTGGAGCTGACCCTCTCGGCCGCCGCGGACCGGGCCGCCGAGGCCGCTCCGGGCCACGGTGACGACGCGCTTATCTGGGACGAGGTCGCCGCGAAGACGGGTGAGCAGACGGTGCTCACCGGCATCTTCCTGGCGCTGATCGTCGTCGCCACCATGATCGCCGGCATCGGCGTGCTGCTCGACCAGCCCATCCTCATCGTCGGTGCGATGGTCGTCGGCCCGGAGTTCGGCCCGCTCGCGGCGCTCTGCGTGGCGCTGCTGCGCGGCAAGGGGGGTGTCGTCGTCCGGTCGGTGCAGGCGCTCGTCGTCGGCTTCGTGGCGGCGATGCTCGCCACCGTGGTCAGCACCTGGGCGCTGGACGCGGCCGGTCTGGTGAGCCGGGAGATGCTGCTGGCCGAGCGGCCGTTGACGGACTTCATCTGGCGCCCGGACGCCCTGTCGTGGGTGGTCGGCCTGCTCGCCGGCATCGCCGGGATGCTGTCGCTGACCTCGAAGAAGTCCGGCTCCCTGGTCGGCGTCCTGATCTCGGTGACCACCGTGCCGGCGGCCGCGAACGTGGCGGTCGCCGCCGCGTACGGCGTCTGGCACGAGGCGGCCGGTTCCGCGCTCCAGCTGGTCGTCAACCTGGCCGCCATCGTGCTGGCGGGTCTGCTCACGCTGCTGGTCCAGCGCTCCTGGTGGCGGCGTGTGGCGCGGCGGTCCCGGCAGCCGGTGCCCCGGCAGCGGGCCGACCGTGACCCCGCGTCCGCCCGGACCGATCCGTCGTCGGGCGGGCACCGGTCGAGCTGACTCGTTCGTGACGTCAGCCCGACCGGCGGCCGCAGACCGTCAGGCCAGACCGGCGCGGCGCAGGGCCTCCGCCATGGCGTCGTTCACCGGCGCCGCCGCTCCGCCACCTCGTCCCTGCCGCGGCGACTGACCACCGCGCGAGCCGCCCCGTTCGCCCTGGCCGCCACGCCGGGCGCCGGCGTCGCCGCGCTGCCCGCCACGGTCGCCGCGCTGCCCGCTACCGTCGCCGCGCTGCCCGCCACCGCGCCGGCCGCCGCGCTCCTCGCCGCCCGGCCCCCCGGCCGCGGGACGGCCACCGGCCGGCGCCTCGTCGTCCAGCCGCAGCGTCAGCGAGATCCGCTTGCGCGGTACGTCCACGTCGAGCACCCGGACCTTGACCACGTCGCCGGACTTCACCACGTCGCGCGGGTCCTTGACGAAGGTGTGCGACATGGCCGAGACGTGCACCAGTCCGTCCTGGTGCACGCCCACGTCGACGAACGCGCCGAACGCGGCCACGTTGGTGACCACGCCCTCCAGGATCATCCCGGGCTGCAGGTCGCTGATCTTCTCCACGCCCTCGACGAACGTCGCGGTCCGGAACTCCGGACGCGGGTCGCGGCCGGGCTTCTCCAACTCGGCCAGGATGTCGGTGACGGTGGGCAGACCGAACGTGTCGTCGACGAAGTCGGTCGCGCGCAGGCCGCGCAGGATGGCCGACCTGCCGATCAGCGCCCGCAGGTCCTGCCCGGTGGAGGAGAGGATGCGGCGCACCACCGGGTACGACTCCGGGTGCACGCTGGAGGAGTCCAGCGGGTCGTCGCCGCCGGGGATGCGCAGGAAGCCGGCGCACTGCTCGAACGCCTTCGGCCCGAGCCGGGGCACCTTCTTCAGCTCCGCGCGGGTGCGGAACGGCCCGTTGGCGTCACGGTGCAGCACGATGTTCTCGGCCAGCCCGGCGCCGATGCCGGACACCCGGGTGAGCAGCGGCGCGGAGGCGGTGTTGACGTCCACGCCGACGGCGTTGACGCAGTCCTCGACCACCGCGTCGAGCGAACGGGACAGCTTCACCTCGGACAGGTCGTGCTGGTACTGCCCGACGCCGATCGACCGCGGGTCGATCTTCACCAGCTCGGCCAGCGGGTCCTGGAGACGGCGGGCGATCGACACCGCGCCGCGCAGCGAGACGTCCAGACCGGGCAGCTCCTGCGAGGCGTACGCGGACGCGGAGTAGACCGACGCGCCGGCCTCGGAGACCACCACCTTGGTGAGCTTCAGCTCCGGGTGCTGCTTGATCAGGTCGCCGGCCAGCTTGTCGGTCTCCCGGCTGGCGGTGCCGTTGCCGATCGCGACCAGCTCGACGCCGTGCGCGGCGGCCAGCGTGGCGAGCGTGTGCAGCGACGCGTCCCACTGCCGGCGCGGCTCGTGCGGGTAGATGGTGTCGGTGGCGACCACCTTGCCGGTGGCGTCGACCACCGCCACCTTCACGCCGGTACGCAGGCCCGGGTCGAGGCCCATCGTCACCCGTGCCCCGGCCGGCGCGGCCAGCAGCAGATCACGCAGGTTGGTGGCGAAGACCCGCACGGCCTCCTCCTCCGCCGCCTGCCACAGCCGCATCCGCAGGTCCGCGCCCAGGTGGATCAGGATCCGGGTACGCCAGGCCCAGCGCACCGTGTCGGCCAGCCACCGGTCGGCGGGCCGCCCCTGGTCGCTGATGCCGAAGCGTCCGGCCACGGCGGCCTCGTAGCGGCTCGGCCCGGTGGCCGCGTCGGCGTCGCCCTCGGCCTCCGGGTCCATGGTCAGGTCCAGCACGCCCTCCTTCTCGCCCCGGAACACGGCGAGGATGCGGTGCGAGGGCAGCTTCGGGTACGGCTCGGCGAAGTCGAAGTAGTCGGCGAACTTCGCGCCGGCGGTCTCCTGGCCCTCGCGTACCCGGGAGACCAGCCGGCCCCGCGACCACATCTGCTCGCGCAGCGTGCCGATCAGGTCGGCGTCCTCGGCGAAGCGCTCGATCAGGATGGCCCGCGCCCCGTCCAGGGCGGCAGCGGCGTCCGCGACGCCCTTGTCCGGGTCGGCGAACCCGGCGGCGACCGTCTTCGGGTCCTGGGCCGGATCGGCAAGGAGCGTGTCGGCGAGCGGCTCCAGCCCGGCCTCGCGGGCGATCTGCGCGCGGGTGCGCCGCTTCGGCTTGTAGGGCAGGTAGATGTCCTCCAGGCGGGACTTGGAGTCGGCGGCGAGGATCTGCGCCTCCAGCGCCTCGTCGAGCTTGCCCTGGCTCCGGATCGACTCCAGCACGGCCGCGCGCCGCTCGTCCAGCTCGCGCAGGTAGCGCAGCCGCTCCTCCAGCGTGCGCAGCTGCGCGTCGTCGAGCAGGCCGGTGGCCTCCTTGCGGTAGCGGGCGATGAACGGCACTGTGGCGCCGCCGTCGAGCAGCTCGACTGCCGCCCTTACCTGCCGTTCGGCGACGCCGAGTTCCTCGGCGATCCGCTGGTGCACAGACTGGGTCACGATCTGATCCGCCTTCTCGGGTGGGTTCCGTCGTGCATTCTGCCCGTTGCTGCGGCACGTGCCGCACCGGCCGGACGGCGGGTCCGGGCCGATATCCCGAAAACGGACTTCCGGCCCCAGAAACCCCTCTAGCCTCCAATCAGGTGATTTCCTACGGTTGTCTGGAGCCCGGGTGAGCGCTGAGAAAGTGGTCGTCATCGGTCAGGGGTACGTCGGTCTCCCGCTGGCCATGCGGGCCGTCGAGGCCGGCTTCGACGTGGTCGGGCTGGACGTCGACGCCGACCGGGTCAAGCGGCTCGCCTCCGGTGAATCCTTCGTGGAGGACATCCCCGCCGACCGGCTGGGGCGGGCGCTCGGCAGCGGCCGCTACCTGCCGAGCACCGAGTACGCCGACGCCGAGGGCTTCGACGTCTGCGTCATCACGGTGCCGACCCCGCTGCGCGACGGCACGCCGGACCTGAGCTACGTCGAGCAGGCCGGCCGGGGTATCGGCCCGCACGTGCGGCCGGGCAGCACAGTGGTGCTGGAGTCGACCACGTATCCGGGCACCACCGAGGAACTGCTGCGTCCGCTGCTCGAAACGGCCAGCGGGCTCCACGCGCCTGGCGACTTCCACCTCGGGTACAGCCCGGAACGCATCGACCCCGGCAACCCGACCTGGCGGTTGGAGAACACGCCCAAGGTGGTCTCCGGCGTTGACGCGCCCGCGCTGGAACGGGTGGACGGCTTCTACCGCCGCATCGTGGAGCGGACCGTTCCGGTGTCCTCCACCCGGGTCGCGGAGCTGACCAAGCTGATCGAGAACACCTTCCGTCAGGTGAACCTGGGCCTGATCAACGAGCTCACGGTGCTCTCCCACCACCTGGGCATCGACGTCTGGCAGGCGATCGACGCCGCGGAGACGAAGCCGTTCGGGTTCATGCCGTTCCGGCCCGGACCCGGTGTCGGCGGACACTGCCTGCCGATCGACCCCTGCTACCTGTCCTGGCAGGTCAAGCGGCGTCTCGGCCGTCAGTTCCGGTTCATCGAGCTGGCCAACGACGTCAACCACGAGATGCCCGAGCACGTGGCGCAGCGGGTGATGACCGGCCTGAACCGCACCGGCCGTGCCGTCAACGGCGCGCGCCTGCTGATGCTCGGCCTGGCGTACAAGAAGAACACCGGGGACATGCGGGACTCGCCGGCGGTGGACGTCGCCCGGCGGCTGTGCGACCTCGGCGCGGACGTCCGCGCCGTCGAGCCGTACGCCGAGGCGCACCAGATCCCGGGTGGGGTGCTCGTCGTGCCGCTGACCGAGCAGGAGGTCAACGCGGCCGATGCGGTGGTCGTCACGACCGACCACGACGTCTTCGACTACGAGATGGTCTCCCGCCGCGCCCGCTACGTGTTCGACGCCCGCAACCGGTGCTCCGGGCCGGTGGTCGAGCGCCTCTAGGCACACCCTGCCCGGCCCGCCGCCGGCTGCGCTAGCGTGGCGATCATGGAGGCACCTGCGGATCCGCGGGCCCGGCGGCTGTTCGGCGGCAGCGCCCGGGCGCTCGGCGACCTGGCCGCCGGCCCGTTCCGGGCCGACCGGGACCGGATCGTCGGCTCGCCGTTCTTCGCCCGGCTGAACGGCGTCACCCAGGTGATCAGCCCGGGTGGTTCCGGGCTGCTGGTGCACAACCGGCTCACCCACAGCCTGAAGGTGGCCCAGGTGGCCCGGGCGATCGCGGAGCGGCTGACGGCCGACCCGGCGCACCGGGACCTGCTGGAGAAGCTCGGCGGCTGCGACCCGGAGGTGGTGGAGGCCGCCGCGCTCGCGCACGACCTCGGGCACCCGCCGTTCGGGCATCTGGGGGAGCGGGTGCTCGACCGGCTGGCCCGGCAGCGCCTCGGGCTGCCCGACGGCTTCGAGGGCAACGCCCAGTCGTACCGGATCGTCACCAGCACCGAGATCCGCGGCGCGGCGACCACCGGGCTGGACCTGACCGCCGCGGTCCGGGCGGCCATGCTGAAGTACCCGTGGACCCGGCTGGACCACCCCGATCCGCACCCGCGCCACCTGGACCCGGCGCCCCGGGGCGCGGCTGCGCCGCCGGAGGATCCGGAGAGCGGTTCGGTGAAGTTCGGCGCGTACCGCACCGAGCTGGACGACCTGCGGCAGGCACGGGAGCCGTTCGCCGGGCGGATCCCGGACTGGCAGCAGACGCCCGAGGCGTCGGTGATGGACACGGCCGACGACATCGCGTACGCGATCCACGACGTGGAGGACTTCTACCGCGTCGGGGTGCTCCAGCAGGGCGCCGTGGCGGCCGAGCTGATGGCCTGGCAGCGCGAGTGCGGGCACCTGCGGTCGATCACGGCGTCGGCGCTGGAGGGGGCGGGCCGGCGGCCGGGAGCCGCGATCGAGCGGCTGCGCCGGCAACTGCACCGCAAGGACGGCTGGATCGCCGACGACGAGGCGTTCGCCGCCGCTGTCGAGCACGTCCGCGAGGAACTGGTGGAAGGGCTGCTGGCGCTGCCGTTCGACGGCTCGATCGAGGCGGAGCAGTACGTGGCCCGGTTCTCCGCCCGCTGGTCGACCCGCTTCGTGGACGCCATCACTGTGACGCCGGACCCGGGGGTCCGTTCCGGGTACGTGCTGCTGGCGAAGGCGCAGTGGCACGAGGTGCAGGTGCTCAAGTTCGTGCACCACCGGTTCGTGCTGGCCCGCCCGGACCTGGCCCTGCACCAGCGTGGCCAGGCCCGGTTGCTGGGCACGCTGGTGGAGGCGCTGTGGGAGTGGCTGCTGGACCCGGACGAGGAGTCCCGGCTGCCGCGCCGCCTGCACGACCTGGTGGAGCTGGCCGAGGCGGAGCTGCACCCGCGTACCCCGGACCGGATCGGCCGGGCCCGGGGCCGGGCGATCATCGACTTCGTCGCGCAGCTCACCGACGGTCAGGCGGTGGCGATGCTCGACGCGTTGTCGGGCCGCTCGGGCGCGCTGTGGACGGACGCCTTCGTGCTCTGAGCCGGCGCGGAGCACGAAGGCGACAGCGCCACCCAGGGACCGCGCCGCGTCAGGCGACCGACTGCCACCACCCGTCCACCGCCGGCGGCTCGTCCACCACGACCCGCTCGCCGGGACGCGGCACGGCCAGCCGTACGTCGCGCGCCTTCGCCTCGGCCCAGAGCCGGTCCACCGGCTCGGACCAGTCGTGCAGGGCCAGGTTGAACGTGCCCCAGTGCACCGGCACCAGCAGTCCGCCGCGCACGTCGAGGTGGGCGGCGACCGCCTCCTCCGGGAACATGTGGATGTGCGGCCACGCCCTGTCGTACGCGCCGATCTGCATGAGCGTCACGTCGAACGGGCCGTGGTCGGCGCCGATCGCGGCGTACCCGTCGAAGTAGCCGGAGTCGCCGGTGTAGAAGACCTTCCGGTGCGTACCGGTGATCGTCCAGGAACTCCAGAGCGTGCCGTCGCGGCGCAGGCCGCGCCCGGAGAAGTGCTGCGCGGCGGTCGCGGTGAGTGTCAGTCCGCCGGCCCGGTGGCTCTCCGACCAGTCCAGCTCGACGATGCGGTGCTCGGGTACGCCCCAGCGGGCCAGGTGCGCGCCGACGCCGAGCGGCACCACGAACGGCGCGGACTGGAGGTCGGCCAGCGTGCGGACGGTCTCCATGTCGAGGTGGTCGTAGTGGTCGTGCGAGATCAGCACCGCGTCGAGCGGGGGCAGGTCGGTCAGGCGGACCGGCGGCTCGTGGATGCGTCGCGGGCCGACCAGCCCGGACGGGGAGCACCTGTCGCTCCACACCGGATCGAGCAGCACCCGGTGCCCCTCGATCTCGACGAGCGTGGAGGCGTGGCCGTACCAGACGACGTTCAGCTCGCGGGCCTGGTCGCCGGCCGGCGCGGCGCCGGGGTGCAGCAGCGGCACCGGGCTGCCCGGCCGCCGCTTCTGCTTGCCGAAGACCAGCTCCCGGAGCAGGTTGCGGCCCGGGTCGGCGACCATCGTGGCGCTGGCGCCGGCCGGGTTGTGGAACGTGCCGTCGCGGAAGCGCGGTGACCGGGCCGCCCGTTCCGCCCGGGCGCCGGTGAGCCGGCCGCCGAGCTGGGCCGGTACGTCCCGCGCCGCCCAGGCCATCCCGGCGACGGCGGCCAGCCCGGCGAGCTTCCACACCCGCCCGCCGCGCGTCCGGTCCGGTTCCCGCCCCGTTGGTTCCCGCATGCTCGTCCCTCCGCCGTGTCCCGTCGTACACGGTAACGACCCTCGTCCCGGTCCGCCCGCGCGACGGCCCGCCCGCGCGACGGCCCGCCCGCGCGACGGCCCGCCCGCACGACAGCCACCCACAGGACGTCAGGGCAGCCGGCGGCGTACCGCGGACGCCACGGTCGCCGCGCGTCCGCCCACGGCCCGGACCACCTGGGACACGTCGGGCAGCCATCCGCCCCGGACCGCCTCACCGGCCGGGTTGGGCGTGAACACGATGCCCTGGTGCGCGGCGACCGGCGTCCGGGTCAGTCCGGCCCGGCGCATCAGCGGCCCGACCAGCACGTCGTACACGCCGGGCAGGACTGTGAAGCCGAAGCGCATGACCACGTTGAGCCGGCCCACCGACACCTCCCGGCGGGGCCGGTCGAGGCATCCGACGATGGCCCGCGCCACCCGTTCGGGCGAGGCGATCGGGGGCGGCGGCCGGCCGACGCGGCCCAGGTAGTTGGCCGCCTGCCGGTAGACGGGCGTGTCGACGCTGCCCGGGTTGACCAGGCAGATCGCGACGCCGGGTGTCTCCCGCGCCTCCTGCTGGAGCGTGCGGGCCAGCCCTTGCAGACCCCACTTTGCAGCGACGTAGCCGCTCATGTAGGGCGCGGTGATGTGCCCGAGCACCGAGCCGGTGAGCACGAGCGTGCCGCCGCCGGTGGTCCGGAAACGGCGCAGCGCCTCCCGGGCCACCGCCGCGGCGGCCAGCAGGTCGGTGCGGACCACCTGCTCGAACACCTCGGCCGGGGTCTCGTCGAAGCGGCCGTAGGACATCACCGCGGCGGTGTGCACCCAGGCGTCGACGCGGCCGAACTCGGCCCGCGCCGCGTCGGCGAGCGCGGCCACCGCGCCGGGCTCGGTCACGTCCATCGGTACGGCGATCGCCCGCGCGCCCGCCGCCCGGCACTCGTCGCGTACCTCGTCGAGCGTGGCGGGGGAGCGGGCCGCGAGAACCAGCCGGTCCCCGCGGCCCGCCAGCTCCCTGGCGGTCGCCCGGCCGATCCCGCTGGTCGCGCCGGTGACGACCACCGTCCGGGTCACGGTGCGAGCACGACCTTCACGCAGCCGTCCTCCTTCTTCTGGAACATCTCGTACGCGCGCGGCGCGTCGGTCAGCGGCAGCCGGTGGGTCCGCAGGTCCTCGACGCCCAGCGGGTCGTCGTCGCGCTCCAGCAGCGGGATGATCTCGTCGACCCAGCGCCGCACGTGGCACTGGCCCATGCGCAGCTGGATGCCCCTGTCGAACATCTCCATCAGCGGCATCGGGTCCTGCTCGCCGCCGTACACGCCGGAGATCGACACGGTGCCGCCACGCCGTACGGCCTTGAGCGCGGCGTGCAGCACCACCAGCCGGTCCACGCCGGCCTTGTCGGTCATCGCCTGGGCCAGCTTGTCCGGCAGCAGCCCGGCGGCGGTCTGGGCCATCTTGCCCAGCGGCGCGCCGTGCGCCTCCATGCCGACCGCGTCGATCACGGCGTCCGGGCCGCGTCCGTCGACCAGGTCGATGAGCGCGCCGGGTACGTCGTCGAGCTGGCTGACGTCGAGCACCTCGATGCCGTGGCGGCGGGCCATCTCCAGCCGCTCGGGGACCAGGTCCAGCCCGATCACCCGGCCGGCGCCGAGGTGGCGGCCGATCCGGGCGCTGAACTGTCCGACCGGGCCGAGCCCGAACACGGCGAGCGTGCCGCCGGGCGGGGTGTCCGCGTACTTCACCGCCTGCCAGGCGGTGGGCAGGATGTCGGAGAGGTAGAGCCAGCGCTCGTCCGGGCCGCTGTCCGGGATGGTGATCGGGCCGAACTGGGCCTGCGGCACGCGCAGGTACTCGGCCTGGCCGCCGGGGATCGAGCCGTACAGCGAGGTGTAGCCGAACAGGGACGCGCCCTTGCCCTGGCTGGTCACCTGCGTGGTCTCGCACTGTGCGTAGAGCTGCCGCTCGCACATCCAGCACGAGCCGCAGGAGATGTTGAACGGGACGACCACCCGGTCGCCCTTCTTGAGCCGGGTCACGCCGGGCCCGACCTCCTCGACGACGCCCATCGGCTCGTGCCCGAGGATGTCGCCGGGCTTCAGGTACGGCCCGAGCACCTCGTACAGGTGCAGGTCGGAGCCGCAGATGGCGGTCGAGGTGATCCGGACGATCGCGTCGGTCGGCTCCTCGATCCGGGGGTCCGGGACGTCCTCCACGCGGACGTCCCGCTTGCCGTGCCAGGTCAGTGCCTTCATGCCTGTCTGTCCCCTCTCCGGTGGCGTCCCTCGGACTGCTACCCGGCAGAGGGCCGTTGAATCGGCGGCGCCGGTCACCGTGGCGTGAGGTCGACAGCCACGGCGATCGTGCTGGTGCTGGCGGCGGTGGCGGCGAGGGCGCCGATGTCGAGGCGGCGGCCGGCGCGGTCGGTGACGGCGCCGGCCGCGAGCCGCAGGCCGGCGACGGGCGTGCCGAGCGTCGCCGACGCGGCCTCCAGCAGCCGCCGCCGGGCCACCGCCACGGCGACCCGGAGCGGGGTACGGGTTCCGACGGCCGGATGGGGCGCGCCACGTGTCCGGCCGGCTGCCGGTCGTGGCGGTGGCACACGGACGCGCCGGCGCGGCACCGAGAGCCCGTCGGCGATCAGTTCGGCGGCCGAGGTGTCGCCGTCGTACCGGTCCGGCGGCAGCGTGAACGACACGGTCCCGTCCGGGGCGACCTCGACGGAGATCAGGGCCGCCCCGGGCAGGGCCGTGGCCGTCATGATCTCGCCGAGTCCGAGCAGCCCGGCCACGTCCGGCGACGGCGTCCGGGCGGCGGCCGGGTACGCGGCGGTGAGTTCGGCAGCGGCCACGAGGACCGGCGCGGCCAGCACGTACCCCAGGAACGGAGGGAGGGACACGGTCATGGTGCTCACCCGGGCGCTCGTCGTCGCAGCCGGGGACGGGAGGTGCCCGGCTGCGACGCGGTGGTCAGAACTCGCGGTTGCCGAGCGGGATCTCGATGTTGATGGACTGCCCCTCGGACAGGAACAGCAGGGCGAGCTTGCGCAGGAACTCGTCGAACAGCCAGTAGCACTCCGGTGCGAGCGGGAACGGCAGCAGCGCCTCCCGGACCGCGATGAACGGGCCCCAGCTCGTCCGCAGCAGCGTGTCCCAGAGCAGGTCGCGCGGGATCTCCAGCCAGTTGGCGATCTGGTTGCCGAGCATGAACCGGGTGAACGAGCCGAGGATGGGCTTGCTGAGCAGCCCGGCGTCGATCTCCTTGCCGAGGCCGAGCAGGATGTCGGCGAGCGCGTTGCCCTCGCGGGTGGGCGCGAGGATCGGGTCGAGGACCTCGCCGGCCTGGGAGTTCGCCTCGCTCCAGGTGGCCGGGATGTACTCGTCCCTGATGCCGAGCATGTGCGCGGCCACCTGCCACAGGTGCAGGAAGGCCGTCGACTCGGCGGCGGGGATCGGCACCCGCCAGTCGGTCAGTTTCCGCATGACCGTGGTCGGCAGGCTGTGCCAGGTGACCATCATGTCCCGCTGGCTGATCGGGATGTCCTCGGGCGCGACGTCGGCCCACTCGGGCGACTGCGGCAGGAGGTGACGCACACCGGCGTGCGCGAGCCGGGTCTTGACGGCGGTCACGATCATCGAGCCGTCGGGCTGGTACGCGTTGGCGGTGCCGATGTCGTACCCGAGCTTGGCGGTCTTGGAGATGCGGTCCTTCATGTCCGCGCCGCCCTTGGAGTAGTAGACGGCGCGCGCCTCCTTCGGGATGACTGTGCTCATCATGCCGCTGGCCAGGCCGTAGAGCACGCCGAGGTAGAGCCCGCGCTTCTCGTTGAAGCGCACGGCGGTGGCCAGCTTGCCCTGGTCCACCCAGGACGGCAGCACGCGTGCGCGTTCGATGAACGCGCGGACGTCCGCCGGGAGGCCGGAGGGCAGCGGCTGGCCGTTCCTCGTCCACGTCCGCAGCAGTTGGTTGACCAGTGGCGCCTCGCCCCGGTCCAGGAGGGAGGCGACGAGCGGGTCGGCCTCCTCGTCCCACACCCAGCGGGGGTCCACGCCCGCGCCGGCGCCGGCCACCGATCCCTTCGGAGACCAGGTCCACGCCGACCGGGCCTGTGCCGGAGCGGCGACGCTGAGCGCGCCGAGCGCGCCGAGTGCCCCACCGGCCTTCAACATCTTGCGCCTGCTTACCGGTTCCACGTTCACTCCTCGGGGTCGAGGCCGCTGATACGGTGAAACGAATGTTGCGCCCGTGTATCACATGAGAGCACGTGGTAACGGTGTCCACAAGGCTCATGACGACAACTGTCGATGGTTTGCGATGAGGGGAGTCCACGGTGGCGCTGGTCGAGGGGATGCTGTCGGGCAAGGTGGCGTGGGTGACGGGCGCCAGTCAGGGCGTCGGCGCGGCGGTCGCCGAGGGGCTGGCCCGGGCCGGCGCGTCGGTGATCCTCCAGTCCCGGCGGCCGGACGCGCTGGACGAGGTGCGGGACCGGATCGCGGCCGGCGGCGGCACGGCGGAGGTGGTCGCCGGTGACGTCGCCGACGAGTCGGCCGCGAACGCCGTGGTGGCCCTGGCGCGGCGGCGGTGGGGGCGGCTCGACGTCCTGGTCAACAACGCCGGCATCAGCCCGGCGCTGCACCGCAGCGAGCGGCTCAGCCTCGGTGACTGGCAGCAGGTGATCGACACCAACCTGTCCGGGGTGTTCGTCTGCGCCCGCGCGGCCGGCGCGCTCATGGTCGAGCAGGGCGCGGGCAGCATCGTCAACATGTCCTCCGTGCACGGTCAGGTCGGCTTCCCGCGCCTGGCCGCGTACAGCGCCAGCAAGGGCGGCGTCGAGCAGCTCGCCCGCACGCTGGCGCTGGAGTGGGCGGCGGTCGGCGTACGCGTCAACGCGGTGGCGCCCGGCTACCTGGAGACCCCGATGACCGAAGGGTTGCGCGGCCACGAGCAGTGGTCGAAGCGGCTGCGCGACCGTATCCCGATGGGCCGGTTCGGCCGTCCCGAGGAGGTGGTCGGCGCGGTGCTGTTCCTGGCCTCGGACGCCGCGAGCTACGTCACCGGCAGCGTGTTGCACGTGGACGGTGGCTGGACCGCGCAGTGACCGGCGGGCCGTTTGGTTAGTCCGCGTTCGTCGCCAGGTTGCCGTCACGACGCGATACCGCGCCAGATCACGGCCACTCCTTCCCAGGAAGTTAACCCTCGTTTACAGTGCTGCCATCGGCTGCGGAACCCGCGCGGGCACCACGGCGAGGGGTGCGGCCAGCCCTGCCACCACCAGGCCCGGTTGCGTGTGAAGGAGTAGCCCATGGACCCCGCCCACGTCCTCGCCGAGGACTGCGCCAAGAAAGCCGCCGACCTGACCGTCCCGGCGCTGCTGCACCGCAACGCCACCGAGTACGCCGACCGGCCCGCGCTGACCACGCTCGGCCGGGACGACACCCGCACCTGGGCCGCGCTGCGCGACGAGGTCGCCGAGCTGTCCGCCGGCCTGGCCGAGATCGGCCTGGAGGCCGGGCGGCACATGCTGATCATGATGTCCAGCCGCACCGAGCACTGGCTCGTCGACCTCGCGGCGGTCCACCTGGGCGCGGTGCCGTCCACGATCTACCCGACGCTCAGCGCCGAGCAGATGCGCTACCTGGCCCGGCACAGCGCCGCCCAGGTGCTCGTGCTGGAGGGGCCGGCCGAGCTGGAGCGCTGGCGGCCGATCCTGGCCGATCTGCCCGACCTGCTGCGGGTGGTGCTGGTGGACGAGCCCGCCGAACCGGTCGCCGACGCGGTGCCGCTGTCGCGCGTGCGTACCCTCGGCCGGGCCGCACGCGAGGCGGACCCGGACGCCTTCGAGCGGCGCTGGCGCACGATCCGGCCCGAGCATCCGGTGACGCTGCTCTACACGTCCGGCACGACTGGTAACTCGAAGGGCGTCGTGCTCAGCCACCACAACGTGATCTACCAGGCGGTGGCGCTGGACGCGATGGTGTCCGTCCCCGACCACGCGCCGACGGTGGCCTACCTGCCGCTCGCGCACATCGCCGAACGGTTCCTCGGCATCTACAACCCGATCTACCGCGCCGGGCACGTGACGATCTGCCCCGACGCCACGCAGCTCGTCGCGGCGCTGCGCACCGTCGGCCCCGCCTCGTTCTTCGGGGTGCCGCGGGTCTGGGAGAAGATGGCCGCCGGCGTCCAGGCCCACCTGGCCACCGCCGAGCCCGCGGTCCGCGCCGCCGTCGCCGCCGCGAGCGCTGTGACACTGGAGGCGTACGAGCTGCGCGCGGCCGGAGAGCCGGTGCCGGACGAGCTGGCCGCCCGGGTGGCGCAGGCCCGGGACACCGTGCTGCGGCCGTTGCAGGCCACCCTCGGCCTGCAGAACATGACCTGGCCCGGCAGCGGCGCCGCCCCGATCCCGGTGGACGTGCTGCGGTTCCTCGCCGGGCTCGGCGTCGACGTGCTGGAGGTGTGGGGTCTGACCGAGACCACCGGCACCGCCACCCTCAACACCCCCGACCGCTTCCGCACCGGGACGGTCGGCCGCCCGAACGTGGGCATGGAGGTACGCCTCGCCGGCGACGGTGAGATCCTCGTCCGGGGTCCGCTGGTGTGCTCCGGCTACCTGCGCGAGGACGGTGGCGTCGAGCCGGTCGTCGACGCGGACGGCTGGCTGGCCACCGGCGACGTCGGGACGCTCGACGACGACGGCTTCCTCACCATCACCGACCGCAAGAAGGAACTCATCATCACGTCCAGCGGGAAGAACATCTCGCCGGCGCAGATCGAGAACCTGCTGCGGGCGCACCCGCTCATCGGTCAGGCGGTCGCGATCGGCGACCGGCGGCCGTACGTCACGGCGCTGATCGTGCTGGACGAGGAGGTCGCGCCGCAGTGGGCGCGCACGCACGGCGTCAGCGACCCGCAGCTGCCCACGCTGGCCTCGGACCCGGTGCTGCTGGCCGAGATCCAGGCCGCGGTGGACGCGGCGAACGCGCGCCTCGCCCGGCCGGAGCAGGTCAAGACGTTCCAGGTGCTGCCGTCGGCGTGGACGCCGGAGTCGGGCGAGCTGACCCCGACGCTGAAGCTACGGCGCCGGGTCATCGTCGACAGGTACGGCGACCGGATCGACGCCCTCTACCGGCCGGGCGACGCGGTGGCGGAGCCCGTCACGGAGTAGCGCCGGGTCGATGCCGGGCGGGGGTGGCGGCGCGCCGAGGTCGGCGGGCCGGTACCCCCGCGGGTAGCCGGGATAGGTGCGGTTGCGCGGCGCGCGGGTCAGCCGGCTCACGGTCCGCGCGGGCAGCAGCCGCACCACGGCGGCCCGGGCGCGCAGCGCGCCGCCGACCAGCGCGGTCAGCGGTCGCGGCGCGGCCGGCAGCCCGAAGGCGGCCCGCATCTCGGGCGGCAGCAGCGCGCGCACCGCGAGCCGCGCGGCCGGGCGCAGCGGCGCCGGGTACCAGGACGCGAACAGGTCCAGCGTGTACGCCGCGACCCGCTCGTTGCTCGGCGTACGGCGGAACGTGTCCCGCTCGTACGCGTCCTTGAACGCCCGGAACGCGTCGAAGTCCGCCGGGACGTCGCGGATGCCCATGCGCGCGCCGACCGCGCGGTAGTAGTGGAACGCGGCCAGCCGCTCGTGCTCGTGCAGCGGGCGCCAGCCGTACCGGTCCAGCCAGTCGATCGGCTCGTAGACGAACGTCGACAGCACGTACCGCATGTCGTCGTTCGAGATCGCGTACCGGCCGTGCGCCCGGTTGACCACCCGCAGCGCCTCCCGGCCGCGCGGCGAGTCGTACCCGTGCTCCAGCAGCTCGGCCATCAGCAGCGCGGTGTCGTCGTAGCGCTGCTGCGCCCGCAGCCGGAACTCGCCAGTCGCGTCGAGCAGCGCGGAGATGCTCGGCACGCAGAACGTGCGCAGCAGCGCCAGCTCCAGCGCCCGCTGGTAGTCGAAGGGGAACTCGTATCCGGCGGAGAGCCGGTAGATCTCGTGGTGGTCGCGGACCGGATCGAGCGTCTCGATCCGGCGCAACCAGCGGTACCGCCCGTCACGAGCCATCGCCACCACCCCCACCGTCCACCCTTGCCGATGCAGTCAAGCTCCTCTATGTTAATAGAAAATCACATCCCCGGATAACTCGAAACCTGCTTGGGCGCACCTCACGGGCCGGTGTTCAGGGCGATGTCCGGTCGAACCGGGAAGTGGTGCTAATGGAGAATCTCAGTAGACGAAGCGTCCTGACGCTCGGCGCCGCGCTGGGACTGGTAGCGGTGGCGGACGCCCCGAAGGCGTGGGCGTGGTCGTCGTCCGGCTCGATCGCCGGGACCGACACGGTCACCGACCCGTGGGACGTCTGGGACGACGACACCGACCCGCTCGTCGCCTCGATGCTGGACGCCGGTCAGATCCCGGCGGTGAACACCGCGTTCGCGTCCTGGATCCGCAACGGCGACGCGCTGCCCGCCGGCCTGCCCCCGGCGCTCACCACCTACCTGCGGCGGGTCAACACGCTGCCGTCCTGGGCCGACCAGGCCAAGCTGGACCGCGCCGCCCAGTTCAACAAGCGCATGAGCATGTACCTGTTCCTGCTCTACGGCCTGGGCAGCGGGATCATGAGCACGGTGATCCCGCGCGAGGCCCGCAACGTCTACTGGTCCGAGGGCGGCGCGGACATGAAGTCGCGCGCCGCGAAGACCTTCACCTACGGGTACGACCTGAGCGCCCCCGACGCGTTCAAGGCCACCGGCAGCTTCGTGGTCACCTCGCACAAGACGCGGCTCACCCACGCGGCCGTGCGGCACCTGCTGCCGCAGTCCGCGCCGTGGCGCGGCGTCACCGACCACCCGATCCCGATCAGCAACGGCGACATCCTCATCACCTTCCACAGCCTCGGCACGTACGTGCACCGCAAGCTGCTCGACTGGCGTCGCTGGGGACTGCGGATGTCGGCCGCGGAGGAGGAGGCCTACCTGCACATGTGGCAGGTCGCGCTGCACCTGCTCGGCGTGCGCGACGAGTTCATCCCGAACAGCTGGGCCGCCGCCGAGGAGCAGTCCCGGTACGCGCTGTCCCCGCTGCTCGCGCCGACGCCCGAGGGCATCGACCTGGCCGACATCCTGCTGAACCTGACGTCCTCGGTGGACCTGGGCGTCACCCGGGGATTCCAGCGCGAGTTCGCGCGCTACGTGCTCACCGACCGGATCGGCGACTGGCTGCGGCTGCCCCGCGACTACATCTCCCGGGGCGTGATCGAGGCCGGCTGGCCGACGTACGTGATGTTCCGCGAAGGGCTCTCGCCGCTCATGCCGGAGACGTTCGGCCTGTTCGACAGGTTCATCCGCGGGCTGGCGATGCTGTTCCTCAACAACGGCTCGTCCGCGTCGCACACCCCGATCACGATCCCGGTCATGAACCGGCCGGGCACCTGAGTCCGTGCCGGCTCAGAGCGTCAGGGCGCCGGTGACCAGCGCGGTGACCGCGTCCCGGTGGCCGGGCGAGTCCTGCCAGCGCAGGGCGCGCCCGGCCTCCACCGCCACGCCGAACCCGGCGTGCACGAGCAGCCGGGCCTGCCGCCGGTCCAGGTCCGGCCGGACCGCCCGCAACTGCTGCTCCCAGACCGCGATGTGCTCCCGCTGGGCGAGGATGAGCGGACGCCGTACGTCGTCCGGCAGGCCGGCCACCTCCGCCTCGGCCACGCTGTTGAGGGTGTTGTGCTCGAAGCAGTAGGCCACGTACGCCGCCGCCAGCGCGACCACCGCCTGCCGTGGGTCGGCCGCCCGCTGGAGGCTGCGGTCCACCGCCTGGGCGAGCAGTTCCGCCGCCTGGAGGCAGGCGGCCACGAGGATGTCCACCTTGCCGGGATAGTGGCGGTAGATCGCGGACGGTGCGAGCCCCACCGCCTGGGCGATCTGCGCGTTGGTGACTGTGGCGAACCCGTCCCGGGCGAACAGCGGTACGGCCGCGGCCAGGATCTCCGCACGCCGCGTCCGGGGCACCGGCTGGGCGGGCAGCTCGACCAGCCGCGCCGTCCCGGCAGCGGTGGCCGGATCGGTGGCCACCACCCGCATCGCGGACCGCAGCACCAGATCCTCGATCCGGCGCTGGGCGATCGAGGTGCGGTGCATGGTCACCGAGCCGATCACCCCGAGCGCGGCCACCGCCCGCAGCCGCTCGTCGGGCAGCGGGTAGTCCCGCCGTACCATCTCGGTCACCCGGCCCACGACGTGGCCGAACTTCGCGCGGAGCAGGTGGCGGTCCGCGCGGCCGAGGTAGCGGGCCTCCCACCGGTAGATGCCGCCGGAGGCGCGGTGCGCGACGGTGACCCGGGTGAGGGCCAGCAGCACGTCGGCCAGCGCCGCGTCCGGCGGCCACTCGTCGATGACCCCGACCAGGTTGTCCACCATCACGTTGGCGCACTCGGCGAACAACGCGTACTTGTTCGGGAAGTGGCGGTACAGCGCGGGCGCGCTGATCCCGACCGCCGCGGCGATCTCCTCCATGGACGCGCCGTGGTAGCCGCGCTCGCTGAACACCTGCCCGGCCGACTCGACGATGACCTGTCTGCGGTTGCGGGGCCGGGTGGCCGCGGCCGGCCCGGTGGTCACCGGATCGTCCGGGCGGACGCGGACGGGCACGGGACCATGGGTGTCAGTCAACCACAGCGCCTCACGCCGCCCGCGCGCTCGCGGTGACGCCGGTCAGGCGTGCAGGACGGCGAGCGCGAGCCGGGCGGTCTGGTCGTCGTAGCCGGCGGTGCGGTCGAAGCGGCCGAGCCGCCCGACGTCGGTGACCACGTTCAGCGCGGCGTGCACGAGCACACGGGCGTCGGCGGCCGGCAGGTCCGGTCGTACCGCCCGGACCAGGCCCACCCACTCCTCGACGTGCAGCCGCTGCGCGCCGCGCAACTGGTGGCGGTCCCGGTCCGGCAGGTTGTTGTTCTCCGCCAGGTACACCGCGACCAGGTCGCTCTGGCCGAACGCGAAGTCGACGTAGGCGCGCACCACCCGGTGCAGCGCGTCGGCCGGGTCGCTCGCCTCGGCGATCGCCGCGGTGGTGGCCCCGGTGAGCCGGTCGGTGGCCCGGTAGTAGGCGGCCGCGAGCAGGTCGGCCTTGCCGGGGAAGTAGCGGTACACGCTGGACGCCTGCATGCCCGCGGCGCGGCCGATGTCCTCGACCGCGACTGCGTGGTAGCCGTGCCTGTGGAACAGGCGCATCGCCTCGATGAGCAGCAGTTCGCGCCGCGACGCCGGACGCACCGGCCCGGTGGCGGGCATGTCCTGCGGCGCGGTACGCCGCCGGAGCGGCACCGTCGGCGCGTCGGTCCGCAGCAGCGTCCAGGCGACCCGGGTGAGCAGGTGCTCGGTGTCGGCGCCGGTGGCCGCGGCCCGGTACGTGGTCACGCTGCCGAACGCGCTCAGCGCCGCGTTCACCAGCAGGTCGGCCTGCGCGGTGGTCAGCTCGGGACGCAACTCGCGCAGCGGCGCGGCGACGCGGCCGACGAGCGTGGCCATCGAGGCGGCGAACTCCTGCCGGTGCTCGGGCGTCAGGTAGCGGCCCTCCCACTGGTACAGCCCGGCCACCCGCCGCCTGCTCACCGCGACCTCGGCGAGCGCGCGCAGCAGCTCGTCGAGCAGCCCGTCGGCGTTACTCGCCGCCGGCTGTCCGGTCGCGGCGAGCAGGGCGCCGACGACCTCCCGGGTGGCGTGCACCAGGATCGCGTACTTGTTCGGGAAGTGCCGGTAGACGGCCGGCCCGCTGATGCCGACGGCGGCGGCGATCTCGTCCACCGAGACGCCGTGGTAGCCCCGCTCGCAGAACAACTCGGCCCCGGCGAGCGCGATTCGGGCCTTGCGGTCCTTGGGCCGTCTGACCGGTGCCGGGGCGGTGTCGCTGGCTGCTTGTCGCACAGCTACACGTTAGCGCCCCCTCGCGTACATCCGGTGACGCCCCTCGGCCGTTTCCCCGGCGGGGTCGGAGCCGGACAGCGCGGAACGCGTCTTGACAAGCGGCGGCAGGCTCAAGAAAAGTTAGGCGAAATTCGCATGCGGGTGAGCAATGAGGAGCTTGGCATGACGACCGATGCGTTCATCTACGACGCGTTGCGCACGCCGCGCGGGCGGGGCAAGCCGACCGGATCGCTGTACGGGGTGAAGCCGGTTTCGCTGATCACCGGCCTGATCGAGGAGACCCTGCGGCGGATGCCCGGCCTCGATCCGGCGCTGATCGACGACATCGTGCTCGGGGTGGTGTCCCCGCTCGGCGACCAGGGCGCCGACATCGCCCGGACCGCCGCCGTCGCCGCCGGCCTGCCCGACACGGTGGCCGGGGTCCAGCTCAACCGCTTCTGCGCCTCCGGGCTGGAGGCGGTGAACATCGCCGCGCAGAAGGTGCGCTCCGGCTGGGAGGACCTCGTCCTCGCCGGTGGCGTCGAGTCGATGTCCCGGGTGCCGATGGGCTCCGACGGCGGGGCCTGGGCGCTCGACCCGGAGGTCAACTTCACCACCGGGTTCGTGCCGCAGGGCATCAGCGCCGACCTCATCGCCACCATCGCCGGCTTCGATCGGGAGACGGTCGACGCGTACGCGCTCCAGTCGCAGGCGCGGGCCGCGAAGGCGTGGGCCAACGGCTACTTCGCCCGGTCCGTGGTGCCGGTACGCGACCGTAACGGGCTGACCGTGCTGGACCGGGATGAGCACATCCGGGCCGACTCGACGGCGGAGAGCCTCGGCGCGCTGCGCCCCTCGTTCGCCGAGATCGGTGAGAAGGCGGGCTTCGACGCGGTCGCGTTGCAGAAGTACCACTGGGTCGAGCGCATCGAGCACGTCCACACGGCGGGCAACTCCTCCGGCATCGTGGACGGCGCTGCGCTCGTCGCGATCGGCAGCGAGGCGGCAGGCGCCGCCGCCGGTCTCACCCCGCGCGCCCGCGTCGTGGCCACAGCGCTCAGCGGCGCCGACCCCACCATCATGCTCACCGGCCCGGCCCCGGCCGCCCGCAAGGCGCTCGCGAAGGCCGGTCTCGGCGTCGACGACCTCGACCTGGTGGAGATCAACGAGGCGTTCGCCGCGGTGGTCCTGCGGTTCGTCGCCGACCTCGGCCTGAACCCGGACATCGTCAACGCCAACGGCGGGGCGATCGCGATGGGCCACCCGCTCGGCGCGACCGGCGCCATGATCCTCGGCACGCTCGTCGACGAACTGGAACGACGCGGCGGCCGCTACGGCCTGGCCACGCTCTGCGCGGGCGGCGGCATGGGCATCGCGACCGTGATCGAACGAATCTGAGGAGCACGAATGGCAAACACCATCCGGTGGGAGCACGGCGACGACGGCATCGTGCTGCTCACCCTCGACCACCCCGGCCGCTCGGCGAACGTGATGAACGCGGAGTTCGGCGAGAGCCTGGCGGCCACCGTGGACCGGCTCGAAGCCGAGCGTGACCGGATCACCGGCGTGATCGTCACCTCGGCCAAGAAGACGTTCTTCGCCGGCGGCGACCTGGAGACCCTGGTGCGGCTCACGCCCGCCGACGCCGAGGCGTCGGCGGCCGACGCGGCCGCGCTCAAGCAGGCCGTACGCCGGCTGGAGACGCTCGGCCGCCCGGTCGTCGCCGCCGTCAACGGATCGGCCCTCGGCGGCGGACTGGAACTGGCCCTGGGCTGCCACCACCGCGTCGTGCTCGACGACCCGGCCATCGAGATCGGCTTTCCCGAGGTCACGCTCGGTCTGCTGCCCGGCTGCGGCGGCGTGGTGCGTACCGTCCGGCTGCTCGGCGTCACCGCCGCGCTGACCGACTGGCTGCTGCGCGGCCAGCGCCGCCGGCCGCAGGACGCGCTCGCGCACGGGCTGGTCGACGAGTTGGCCGCCGACCGGGACGCCCTGATGGCCGCCGCCCGTGAGTGGATCGCCGCCCACCCGGACGCGACCCAGCCGTACGACCGCAAGGACTACCGGATGCCCGGCGGCACCCCGTCCAGCCCCGGCCTCGCGGTGCAGTTGCCGGCCATGCCCGCGCTGCTGCGCAAGCAGCTCAAGGGCGCGCCCTACCCGGCGCCCCGCAACATCCTCGCCGCCGCCGTCGAGGGCGCTCAGGTGGACCTGGACACCGCGTTCGTCATCGAGGGGCGGTACTTCACCGAGCTGGCGACCGGCCAGGTCGCCAAGAACATGATCAAGGCGCTCTTCTTCGACCTCCAGACCGCCCGGTCCCGCACCGCCGGTGGCGACCACGAGCCGGTACGCATCGTCGCCGTCGCCGGCGCGGGCATGATGGGCGCCGCCATCGCGTACGTCTGCGCCCGCGCCGGGATGCGGGTGGTGCTCAAGGACGTCACCGCCGAGGGCGCGGCGCGGGGCAAGGCGTACTCGGCGGGCCTGCTCGACAAGGCGGTCGCGCGGGGCCGGTCCACGCCGGAGAAGCGGGACGAGATCCTGGGCCGCATCCACGCCACCGGCGACCTCGCCGACCTGGCCGGCGTCGACCTCGCCATCGAGGCGGTCTTCGAGGACCCGGCGCTCAAGCACAAGGTGTACGCCGAGATCGAGCAGGTCGCGCCGGACGCGCTCATCGCCTCCAACACCTCCACGCTGCCCATCACGCTGCTGGCCGAGGGCGTCAGCCGGCCGGAGGAGTTCGTCGGGCTGCACTTCTTCTCCCCGGTGGACAAGATGCCGCTGGTCGAGGTGATCCGCGGGGAGCGGACCGACGAGGCCACGCTGGGCCGCGCGCTGGGCGTCGTCCGCCAGTTGCGCAAGACGCCGATCGTGGTCAACGACAGCCGGGGCTTCTTCACCAGCCGGGTCATCGGCACGTTCACCAACGAGGGCGTGGCGATGCTGGCCGAGGGCATTCCGGCGGCGACCATCGAGCAGGCCAGCAGCCAGGCCGGCTATCCCGCGCCGGTCCTCGCGCTGATGGACGAGCTGACCCTCACCCTGCCCCGGAAGATCCGCCAGGAGACGGCCGCCGCGACAGTGGCCGCCGGGGGCACCTGGCAGCCGCACGCCGCCGACGCGGTGATCGACCGGATGATCGACGAGTGCGGCCGGACCGGACGCTCCGGCGGTGCCGGCTTCTACGACTACCGCGACGGGAAGCGGGCCGGGCTCTGGCCGGGGCTGCGGGAGCAGTTCGGCGGCACGAACCTGGACACGCCCTTCGAGGACCTCAAGGAGCGGATGCTCTTCATCGAGGCGATCGAGTCGGTGCGGTGCCTGGAGGAGGGCGTGCTGACCTCGGTGGCCGACGCCAACGTCGGCTCGATCCTGGGCATCGGCTACCCGAGCTGGACCGGTGGCGTCCTGCAGTACGTCAACCAGTACGACGGCGGGCTGCCGGGCTTCGTGGCCCGTGCCCGGGTGCTCGCAGAGCGCTACGGCGAGCGGTTCGACCCGCCGCCGCTGCTGACGGCCATGGCCGAGCGGGGCGAACGGTTCGAGTAGCGGCGGTCAGAGCGCGGCGGCGAGTCGCTGGGCGCTCATGTACGCGATGGCCTCCACGGAGATCATCGGGTTGACGCCCAGCGACCCCGGGAAGGTCGACGCGTCGGCGAGGACCAGGTTGGGGACCTCCCACGTCGCGCCGTCCGGCCGGGCCACCGACGTCGCCGCGCTGCCGCCCATCCGGGCCGCGCCCATGATGTGCAGGGCGGCCATGGCGACCTGCCCGGGCGCGGTCCCCAGCGTCTCGACGTGCCGGACGAACTCGTCGATGGAACCCGTGCCGCGTTCCCAGACCGGGCCGCGCTGGTGTCCGGACCAGAGCCGCAGCGCTCCGGCCGCCTCGACGATCCGGGCCGCGCCGGCGATCCCTGCTCGCAGATGGACCGCGTCGTAGGGGGAAAGGCGGTAGTGCACCACCGGCTCGCCGTCGCGGCCGACCCGGACCTCACCGCTGTCGCGGTCGCGGGTGATCACGCCGACCCCGCCGAGGTGCGGCAGCGCGCGCATCCGGTCCAGATGTGCCCGTCCGCCCGTCCAGCTCATGAACGACACAGCGGTGGCCGGGTTGGTGGCGGCGGTCTCGTAGATGACGCCGTAGCCGCGGCCGTCGAGATCGGCGTGTTCGGTGGAGTACCGGGTCTGCATCCCGCCCTCCCACGGCCGCACCTCCTCGGCGAACACGCCCCACACGCCGGTCGCGGGATGCAGGTGCAGGTGCCGGCCGATGTTCGGGTTGGTGAGCCCGGAGCGGCGGAGCAGGGCGGGTGTCTGCACGCTGCCGGCCGCGACCACCACGGCGCGGGCGCGTACGGCGACCGGGTGGCCGTTCGCGGTATGGCCGGTCACGCCCGTCGCCCGGCCCGCTTCGACGGTGACGGTCCGCACGTCGACGCCGACGACGAGCCGCGTACCGGCGCGCTCCGCGTCGGCCAGCCAGGTCTTCGTCGCGGACCGTTTGGCGCCGATCCGGCAGCCCAGGCCGCAGCGCCCGCACTCGACACCGGTGTCGCAGCCGTCGACGTTGCGGGGCATCTCGTCGACGTGCCAGCCCAGGCGGTTCAGTCCGCGCTCCATCAGCGCGTCCCGGGAGGAGATCCGGCCGTGCTCGCGGTTGACGCCGAGCCTCGACCACACCGCGTCGAGGCAGCTGTCGTACTCGTCGGTGGCGAACTGCGGCACGCCGAGCGCGGCCCACTCCTCGCGTACCCGGGCCGGGGTGGGGAACGACGTGGTGTAGTTCACCACTGTGCCCCCGCCGAGGCACTGCCCCTGGAGGAGGCTGAGCTGGCCCTCGGCGGTGGCGGCGGGGCCCGGGGCGTAGAGCCGGGACAGTCCGGACAGCTCCCCGCCGTCGAAGTCCCGGTCGTCGTAGTAGCCGCCCTTCTCGACGACGACCACGTCCAGGCCGTGCCCGGCGAGGACCGCGGCGGCAGTGCCGCCGCCGGCGCCGGATCCGACGACGACGACGTCGCAGTCCAGCGTGGTCGGCGCGGACGGGTGGACCGGGGTCAGCGGCGGCGCGGGCGCGTCGGGCCGGACCCCGAGCGGTCCGGGGTAGCCGATGGCGTCCCACACGGGCGAGTGCCCGGCCGGCCCCGGCGTCAGGTAGTAGGAGAGGGTGGCGGCGCCCTTGAGCGCCTGGAACAGCGCCCGTTTGGCGGTGATCCGCGAGTGGGCCAGCGCGAGCAGCGTCTTCTCCCGGCGCTCCTGCGACTGCCGGGAGAACGGCCGCGCGGAACCGCCGAGGACGAACTGGGTGGCGGGGGAGTCCCACCGGTCCAGCAGCCGCAGGAACTGCCGGACCTCGGCGGCGCGCGGATTGTGCAGGACGAGTGCGGCCATCACCTCGGTCGCGCCGAGCCGGCTGGCCGACGGGATCCCGGCGCCGTCACCCGGCGCGAACGTGTCGCAGATGCTCGCCAGGGCGGCGCGCTGGCGGTCGGACAGGTGCACGGTGCCTCCGATCGACCGAAGGGCCGGGTGGGTCAGGACATCTGCTCGGACAGGCCGTACGTCTTGGCGATGATCTCGCGCTGGATCTCGCTGGCGCCGCCGTACACGGTGGACACGATCGCCGAGCGGACCAGGCGCTCCATGTCGAACTCGGTGGTGTAGCCGTAGCCGCCCATCATCTGCATCGCGTCCAGCGCGACGCGCCGGGCCGTCTCGGTGGCCTTGAGCTTCGCCATCGAACTCTCCCGGGGCAGCACCGTGTCCGGCGCCTTGTCGACCTTCGCGGCGGTGTCGTAGACCAGCAGCCGGGCGCACTCGATCTCGGTGGCCAGGTCGGCCAGGCGGTGCCGGATCACCTGGAACGATCCGATCGGCCGGCGGAACTGGCGGCGGTCCTTCACGTACGCCACCACGTCGTCGAACGCGCGCCGGGCGATGCCGAGCACCACGCTGGCGAGGATCAGGCGTTCCATGTTGAGCCCGGCCATCAGCTGCCGCCAGCCGTGGTCGACCCGGCCGACCACCGCGTCGGCGGGCAGCACGCAGTCGGTGAAGTAGAGGTCGTTGACCTCGCGGCCGCCCATGGTGTCGATGCCGGAGACGGTCAGGCCGGGCGCGCCGGCCGGGACCAGGAACATGGTCAGGCCCTGGTGGTCGCCGGCCCGGCCCGAGGTGCGCGCGACGAGCAGGATGTGCTCGGCCAGGTGGGCGTTGGAGCACCACGTCTTCTGCCCGTTGACCACCCACCCGTCGCCGCGCCGCTCGGCGCGGCAGCTCAGGTTCGCCACGTCGGAGCCGGCCTCGGGCTCGGACATCGCGACCGCCTCGACCACGCCGCGGGCCACGCCGCTGAGGATCAGCTTCTTCTGCTCCGGCGTGCCGAACCGCTGGTACGTGGCGGCGACGATGATCGAGGTGGTGAACCCGCCGATGGGCGCCATCGCCCGGCTGGTCTCCTCCAGGAACAGGCACAGCTCGGTCATGCCGGCGCCGCCGCCGTCGTACTCCTCCGGCAGCGACAGGCCGAGCCAGCCGAGTTCGGCCATCTTCCGGTACAGCTCCGGGCTGTGCGGTTCCCGCCCGCCGTCGGTGAGACGGTGCCGTTGCTCGCGGGTGCCGACCTCGCGGCGGCAGAAGTCCCGCACCGCCTCGACAAGTGACAGTTGCTCGTCGCTCCACTCCACCGCGGTACCTCCAGCGCATCGTGAGGGATTGACAGCAAGGCTAGACTATCGAATATCAAATGTCAGGAGGCCGCCGATGACGTCCCTCGTTGAGCACCCCCGCCGGCTGCGCGTCGTCGACCCGGTGACAGGTGAGCACCGCGCCGACTACGACATCGCCGACGACGCCGCCGTGCGCGCCGCCGTGACGCGGGCCCGCGAGGCGGCCGGCTGGTGGGCCGGGCTGGACGCCAGGCAGCGCCGCCGGCACCTGCTGGCGTACAAGGCGGCGGTCGCGGGCGGCATCGAGGAGCTGGCCGGCATCGTCCGGAGCGAGACCGGCAAGAGCCTCGCCGGGGCTCAACTCGAGGTGATGCTCGCCGTCGAGCACCTGGACTGGGCGGCCCGGCACGCCGCACGGGTGCTCAGGCGGCGGTCGGTCTCCTCCGGCATGCTCGCGTTCAACCAGGCCGCCTCGGTCGAGTACGTGCCGTACGGCGTGGTCGGCGTGATCGGGCCGTGGAACTACCCCGTCTACACGCCGATGGGTGCGGTGTCGCACGCGCTCGCCGCCGGCAACGCGGTGGTGTTCAAGCCCAGCGAGTTCACCCCGGGCGTCGGGGTGTGGCTGGCCGAGCGCTGGCACGAGCTGCTTCCCGACCACCCGGTCCTCCAGGTGGTCACCGGCGACGGCACGACCGGCGCCGCGCTGTGCCGCGCCTCGGTCGACAAGATCGCGTTCACCGGGTCGGCAGCGACCGGGCGCGCCGTCATGGCCGCCTGCGCCGAGAGCCTGACACCGGTGGTGATCGAGGGCGGCGGCAAGGACGCGCTGATCGTCACCGCCGACGCCGACCTCGACGCGGCAGCGCAGGCGGCGGTCTTCGGGGGACTCGGCAACGCCGGGCAGACGTGTGCCGGCGTCGAGCGCGTCTACGTCGAACGGTCCGTCTACGAGCCGTTCCTGGCCACGCTCACCGAGCTGGCGCGGCAGGTCCGGCCGGGTGCCGAGCCGGACGCGCCGTACGGGCCGATGACCACGCCCACCCAGCCCGAGGTCGTGCGGCGCCACGTCACCGACGCGCTCGACCGGGGCGGCCGGGCGGTGGTCGGTGACGCGGCTTCGGTGCGGCCCCCGTTCGTGGAGCCGGTCGTGCTGACCGACGTGCCCGAGGACAGCACCGCCGTCACCGAGGAGACGTTCGGCCCGGTGCTCGTGGTCAACCCGGTGGCCGACGCGGACGAGGCGGTCCGCCGCACGAACGCGACCAGCTACGGGCTCTCCGGCTCGATCTTCACCCGCGACCGCCGTCGTGGCCTGGCGCTCGCCGGGCGGCTGCGGGCCGGCGCGGTGTCGGTCAACTCGGTGCTGGGGTACGCGGGCGTGCCGTCACTGCCCTTCGGCGGCGTGGGCGACTCGGGGTTCGGGCGGGTCCACGGCGCGGACGGCCTGCGCGAGTTCGCCCGGGCGCGATCGGTGACGTGGCAGCGGTTCCGGCCGCTGATCGAGGTGATGACGCTTCAGCCGTCCGCCGCCGCGATGAAGCGCTCGCTGGCGATGTTCGCGTGGCGTCATGGCCGCCGGTGACTCACTCGTTCCACACGCCCAGGCCGTCCAGGTGCTTGACCAGCCGCTCCGCGCCGTCGGTGAAGTGCCGGGCCATGACCGGCCGGACCGCCTCCGGGTCGCCCGCCGCGAGCGCGTCGAGCAGCGCCTCGTGATCGGCGACCATGCCGGCCCGCCACTCCGCGTCCGCGGCGTAGAACCGCGACGGCGTGTAGCGGGTCACGGTGCGCAGCAGCCAGGACAGCTTGCGTGCGTCGGCGAGCCGGTTGATCCGGCGGTGGAACTCGTATTCGAGCTGCTCGACCCGGCTGACCTGCCGGGCCTGGGCGGCACGGCGCAGCCGCTCGTGCTGCTGCCGCAGGTCGTCGAGCTGCTCCGGGGTGATGCTGACGGCGACCCGGGCGGCCAGCTCACCGGCGATGTGGCCCTGGAGGCTGAACACGTCGATGATGTCCTGCCGCGACAGCGGCGCCACCACGTGCCCGCGACGCGGTTGCAGCTCGACCATGTCCTCCGCGCGCAGCATCAGCAGCGCCTCGCGTACCGGTGTGATGCTCAGCCCGGTCTCCTGGGCGACCTCTTCGAGCCGGATGCGTTCGCCGGGGCGCAGCTGGCCGGACATGATCCGGTCGCGCAGCAGGCTCGCCACGGTCTCGGAGAGCTGGGGCTGAGAGACGTTCTGGATCCTGCCGCGGTCCGCCACCAGCCCAGAGTATCAAATGTCAAATGTCAGAACAGGAGCGCCGATGAGCTCGACCGTGCCGGAGTCCGAACCGGCCGGCGCCGGACTGCGGGCCGCCACCAGCGACGGCGTCCGCACCATCTGGTTCGACCGGCCCGACCGGCGCAACGCGATGTCGCTGGAGATGTTCCGCGACTACTACGCGGCCCTGGTGGCGGCGGACGCCGACCCGGAGGTCCGGGCGGTCGTGGTCACCGGCTCCGGTGACTGGTTCTGCTCCGGTGCCGACCCGGAGGCGCTCGCCGCGCTGCTCGACGAACGCAACCGCGACCTGCTCGCCGGCGAGTTCGGCTACCCACCGCACCTGCCGCTGACGCTCGGCACGCCGATCGTCGCCGCGATGAACGGCGGCGCGGCCGGCCTCGGCCTGGTCCACGCGCTCTACGCCGACGTGCGGTTCATGGCGGCGCAGGCGCGCCTGTCCACCTCGTTCAGCCGGCTCGGCCTCGTCGCCGAGTACGGCAGCGCCTGGCTGCTGCCCCGGCTGATCGGCGTCGGCGCCGCGCTGGACCTGCTGCTGTCCGGCCGCAAGGTCGACGCGGTCGAGGCGTTCCGGATCGGACTTGTGCAACGCGTGCTCCCGCGCGACGAGGTACTGGCCGAGGCACAAGCCTATGCCGCGGCCCTGGCCGAGCACTGCTCACCGGCGTCCATGGCGGTGATCCGGCGGCAGGTGTGGTCGGGCTCGGAGACCGGCGCCGCCGAGGCCGCCGCCGACGCGATCCGGCTCATGGTCGAGTCCCTGGCCGGCGCCGACTTCGGCGAGGCCCTGCTCAGCCGGGCCCAGGGCCGCGCACCCCGCTTCGCCCCACGGGGCGGCGCGTGAGCGGCCCGCTCGCCGGCGTCCGGGTCGTGGAACTGGCCGGGATCGGACCCGGCCCGTTCGCCGCCATGCTGCTGGCCGACCTCGGCGCCGACGTGGTCCGGGTCGACCGGCCGGAGCCCGGCGCGCTCCCGGCCGGTGACCCCGGGCGGAACCTGCTCAACCGGGGCAAACGCTCGATCGTGGTGGACCTGAAGCACCCCGACGGCGCCGAGGTGGTCCTCGCGCTGGCCGGCCGGGCCGCGATCCTGATCGAGGGCTGGCGCCCCGGCGTGGCCGAACGGCTCGGCGTCGGCCCGGAGGCCGCGCTGGCCCGCAACCCGGGCCTGGTGTACGGGCGGATGACCGGCTGGGGACAGGACGGGCCGCTGGCCCGCGCCGCCGGCCACGACATCGGCTACATCGCCGTAGCCGGGGCGCTGCACCCGATCGGACGCGCCGGCGGGCCGCCGCAGATCCCGCTCAACCTGGTCGGCGACTTCGGCGGCGGCTCGCTCTACCTGGTCGTCGGCATCCTGGCCGCGCTGCACGTGGCGGGTGCCACCGGCCGTGGGCAGGTCGTCGACGCCGCCATCGTGGACGGCGCGGCCCACCTCACCACCCCGTTCGCCGGGATGCTCGCGCAGGGCACCTGGCGACCCGAGCGGGGCCGCAACCTGCTCGACGGCGGCGCACCGTTCTACGACGTGTACGCCACCGCCGACGGCGGGCACATGGCTGTGGGCGCGCTGGAACCCCAGTTCTACGCCGAACTGCTGCGGCTGCTCGGGCTCGCAGGCGCGGACCTGCCGGCACAGCACGACGTGGCCGGATGGCCGGTGCTGCGCGCCCGCTTCGCCGAGGTGTTCGCCGGCCGTACCCGCGACGAGTGGACGGCGGTGTTCGACGGCACCGACGCCTGCGTCGCGCCGGTGCTGTCGCTCACCGAGGCGCCGGGCCACCCGCACCTGGCCGCGCGCGGCACGTACGAGGAGCACTTCGGCGTCCGGCAGCCGGCCGTGGCGCCCCGCCTGTCCGGGACACCCGGCCGGGTCGGCGGCCCGCCGCCCGCGCCGGGCGCGGACACCGAGCCCGTCCTCACCGACTGGGGACTGGGCGCACACCTACCGCGGTGGCTGGACGACGGCGTCGTCGGCCGGAAGCAGGGAGCAGCGCACTGATGCGTATCGGGACGACACTGGCGTACGCCGCCGACCCCAGAAGCGGCGCCGACGACGTGGCCGCCTGGGAACAGGACGGCCTGGACGTGGTCTGGGTGTCCGAGGCGTACGGCTTCGACGCGCCCACCGTGATGGGTTACCTCGCCGCCCGGACGAGCCGGGTCCACATCGGCTCCGCGATCCTGCCGATCTTCTCGCGTACCCCGGCTCTGCTGGCGCAGACCGCCGCGGGCCTGGACGCGATGTCCGGTGGCCGAGCCATCCTCGGGCTCGGCGCGTCCGGACCGCAGGTGATCGAGGGGTGGCACGGCGTCGCGTACGACAGGCCGCTGGCCCGCACCCGCGAGGTGATCGACATCTGCCGGCGGGTGTGGCGGCGCGAGACGCTGACGAACGACGGCCTCTACCGGCTGCCGTTGCCGCCCGGCGAGGGCACCGGGCTGGGCAAGCCGCTGAAGATCCTCACCCACCCGGTCCGCGACCGGATCCCGATCCACGTGGCGAGCCTCGGGGACCGGAACGTCCGGATGACCGCCGAGATCGCCGACGGGTGGCTGCCGTTCCTCTACGATCCGCAGCGCGCGGGCGACGTCTGGGGTGCCGCGCTGGCGGCCGGCCGGGCGAAACGGCCGGCTGACCTCGGGCCGCTGGAGGTGGTGGCCGGTGGGCCGCTGGCGATCGGCCCGGACGTGACCGGGCTGCGCGACCTCGCCCGGCCGCTGATCGCCCTGTACGTGGGCGGGATGGGCGCCAAGGGCCGCAACTTCTACCACGACCTGCTGTGCCGCTACGGCTACGAAGCCGAGGCGGACCGCATCCAGGAGCTCTACCTGGACGGCCGCAAGGCCGAGGCCGCCGCCGCGGTGCCGGCGGAACTGCTGGAACGCACCAGCCTGATCGGACCGGAGAGCTACGTGCGTGACCGGGTCCAGGAGTACCGCGACGCGGGCGTGACGATTCTCAACGTCGCGCCGCTGGGCGAGGAAACGCGGCGCCTCGTCGCCGCGGTCGCGGACATGGTCCGGTAGCGCAGGGGAGGAGCCGACACACATGGACCGCGCGATCTTCACCGCCGACCACCTCGCGTTCGCCGAACTGGTGCGCGCCTTCATCGACAAGGAGATCACCCCGCACCACGAGCGCTGGGAGGCCGACGGCATCGTCGACCGCGGCGTGTGGCGGGCCGCCGGCGCCGCCGGACTGCTCGGCTTCTTCGTCGACGAACGGTACGGCGGCGCCGGGGTCACCGACCGGCGCTTCCACGCCGTCCTGACCGAGGAACTCGCCCGGGCCGGTGCGAGCGGGCCCGCGTTCGGCCTGCACAACGACATCATCGGCCCGTACCTGACCGACCTGACCACCGAGGAGCAGAAGCAGCGCTGGCTGCCGGGCTTCTGCTCCGGCGAGATCGTCACCGCCATCGCCATGTCCGAGCCGGGCGCGGGCAGCGACCTGGCGGGCATCACCACCACAGCGGTACGCGACGGCGACGACTGGGTCCTCAACGGGCAGAAGACGTTCATCAGCAACGGCATCCTGGCCGACCTGGTCGTCGTGGTGGCCCGTACCGATCCCGGCGCCGGGCGGCGGGGGATCAGCCTGCTCGTGGTCGAGCGCGGCATGCCGGGGTTCGAGCGCGGCCGCAACCTCGACAAGCTCGGGCAGAAGGCGCAGGACACCGCCGAGCTGTTCTTCTCCGACGTCCGCGTACCAGCGGCGAACCTGCTCGGCGCGGAGGGCGAGGGCTTCGCCTACCTGATGCGCAACCTGCCGCTGGAGCGGCTGTCGATAGCCGTCGCGGCTCTCGCCGGGGCCGAGACGGTGTTCGCGCAGACGCTCGACTACTGCAAGCAGCGCCAGGCGTTCGGCCGTCCCATCGGGAGTTTCCAGCACAACCGGTTCGTACTCGCCGAACTCGCCACCGAGCTGCGCCTGGGCCGGGTCTTCGTCGACAACTGCCTGGTCGCGCCGGACCTCACCGCGGAGACGGCGGCGATGGCGAAGTGGTGGTGCACCGAGTTGCAGCAGCGCGTCGTGGACCGGTGCCTCCAACTGCACGGCGGCTACGGCTACATGCGCGAGTACCCGGTGGCCCGCGCCTACCTGGACGCCCGCGTCCAGACCATCTACGGCGGCACCACCGAGATCATGAAGGAGGTGATCGGCCGGTCACTCGGCCTGTGAGCCGGGCTCCAGCATGGGTACGAGGAACCGGCGGGCCATGGTCCGCAGCTCGTCGGCGTCGTCCAGGTCGATGACGTGGCTCGGGGTGAGCAGGAAGGAACAGGACAGCCGGGTCATCAGCTCGGCGACCACCTCCACGTCGACTGTGGCGGCGATGGTGCCGGCGCGCTGCTCGCGGCGCAGCTGCCCGGCGACGAACCGCTGCACGGTGGCCAGGGTCCGCCCGCCGTCGCTGATCATCGAGGGGATGAGCACGTCCGGTTCGACGCTCATCAGCCCGCCGATCAGCGGGTTGCGGCGGATCGCGTCCAGCGCGCTGACGAAGCCCAGCACCACCCGGTCGCCGACGGTGGCCGCCTGCTGGATGTCGACCAGGAACCGGTCGAAGTAGCGCCGGAACTCGCGGCGGACCACCTGCTCGACCAGCCGGTCCTTGGTGGCGAACCGGCGGTACGCGGTGATCCGGGAGACGCCCGCCCGCCGGGCCACGTCCTCCATCGTGGAGCGGCGGATGCCCATCCGGCAGAACTGCTCGTAGGCCGCGTCGAGGATCCGGGTCGCCACCTCGTCGCTGTCGTCGGCGCTGTGCAACGCCTCGGTGAAGGCGCGTTCCAGCAGCGACTCGGGCCGGCCGGCCGGTTCGTCGTGACCCGCCTCGGGGGAGGACGCCTGCGCGGGAGCGGTCCGGGCCATGGGTGCCCTCCCGGGGGAGACGGTGACGCGGTTGGCGCTTCACCGTACCAATCGTCGGGGCGTACCCCCGGACAAGCGCGACCGCCGCGCCCCGGAAGTCGGGCGCGGCGGTCGCGTGGGGTGGTGCGGTGTCCGGTCAGGAGCCGGAGCGCTTGGCGGTCGCCTTCAGGTAGTCCCGGTTGAGGCGGCCGATGGTGTTCAGCGGGATGCCCTTCGGGCAGGCCGCCGCGCACTCGCCGATGTTGGTGCAGCCGCCGAAGCCGGCCTCGTCGTGCGCGTCCACCATGCCGATCACCCGGGTGTAGCGCTCCGGCTGGCCCTGGGGCAGCAGCGAGAGCTGGGTGATCTTCGCGGCGGTGAACAGCATGCCGGAGCCGTTCGGGCAGGCCGCCACGCAGGCGCCGCAGCCGATGCAGGCAGCCGACTCGAACGCGGCGTCCGCGTCGGCCTTCGGCACCGGCACCGAGTGCGCCTCCGGGGCGCTGCCGGTCGGCGCGGTGACGTAGCCGCCGGCGGCGATGATCTGGTCGAACGCGTTGCGGTTGACCACCAGGTCCTTGACGACCGGGAACGCGCGGGCCCGCCAGGGCTCGATGTCGATCGTGTCGCCGTCGGAGAACTGCCGCATGTGCAGCTGGCAGGCGGTGGTGCCGCGCTGCGGGCCGTGCGCCTCACCGTTGATCATGAGGCTGCACATGCCGCAGATGCCCTCGCGGCAGTCGTGGTCGAACGCCACCGGCTCCTCGCCGTCGAGGATGAGCCGCTCGTTGAGCACGTCGAGCATCTCCAGGAAGGACATGTCCGGGGACACGTCCTGCACCGGGTAGGTCACCATCCGACCCTTGTCCTCGGGGCCGGTCTGGCGCCAGATGCGCAGGGTCAGGTTCACTTGTAGCTCCGCTGCGTGGGGTGGACGTATTCGAAGGTCAGGTCTTCCTTGTGCAGCACGGGCTCACCGGTGCCGGTGAACTCCCAGGCCGCCACGTAGGCGAACCGGTCGTCGTCGCGCTGCGCCTCGCCGTCGGGCGTCTGGTGCTCGGCCCGGAAGTGGCCGCCGCAGGACTCCTCGCGGTGCAGGGCGTCGATGCACATCAGCTCGGCCAGCTCGAAGAAGTCGGCCACCCGGCCGGCCTTCTCCAGCGACTGGTTGAGGCCCTCGCCGTCACCCGGCACGCGCACCCGCTGCCAGAACTGCTCACGCAGCGCGCGGATCTCGTCGATCGCCTTGCGCAGCCCGGCCTCGGAGCGCTCCATGCCGCAGTGCTCCCACATGATCTGGCCCAGCTCGCGGTGGAACGAGTCCACCGTACGGTCGCCGTTGATCGCCAGCAGCCGCTTGATCCGGTCCTCGACCTCGGTGCGCGCCGCGACCGCCTCGGGGTGGCTGGCGTCGACCTTGTCCAGCGAGTTGGAGGCCAGGTAGTTGGCGAGCGTGTTCGGCAGCACGAAGTAGCCGTCGGCCAGGCCCTGCATCAGCGCCGAGGCGCCGAGCCGGTTCGCGCCGTGGTCGGAGAAGTTGGCCTCACCGATCACGAACAGGCCGGGGATCGTCGACTGGAGGTCGTAGTCGACCCAGAGGCCACCCATCGTGTAGTGCACGGCGGGGTAGATCCGCATCGGCACCTCGTACGGGTCCTCGCCGGTGATCCGCTCGTACATCTCGAAGAGGTTGCCGTACTTGGCCTCGATGGCCTTACGGCCGAGCCGGTTGATCGCGTCGGCGAAGTCCAGGTAGACGCCGAGGCCGGTCGGGCCGACGCCGCGTCCCTCGTCGCACACGTTCTTCGCGGCGCGGGAGGCGATGTCGCGGGGGACCAGGTTGCCGAAGGACGGGTAGATCCGCTCCAGGTAGTAGTCCCGCTCGTCCTCGGGGATGTCCCGCGGGCTGCGCTGGTCGCCCTTGGCCTTGGGCACCCAGACCCGGCCGTCGTTGCGCAGCGACTCGCTCATCAGGGTCAGCTTCGACTGGTGGTCGCCGGAGACCGGGATGCAGGTCGGGTGGATCTGCGTGTAGCAGGGGTTGGCGAAGTACGCGCCCTTGCGGTGCGCCCGCCAGGAGGCGGTGACGTTGCAGCCCTTGGCGTTGGTGGAGAGGTAGAAGACGTTGCCGTAGCCGCCGGAGGCGAGCACGACCGCGTCGGCCATCTCGGTGCTGATCTCGCCGGTGACCATGTCGCGGACCACGATGCCGCGCGCGCGGCCGTCGACGAGGACCAGTTCGAGCATCTCGTGGCGGGCGTTCATCTCCACGTTGCCCAGGCCGATCTGCCGCTCCAGCGCCTGGTACGCGCCGAGCAGCAGCTGCTGACCCGTCTGGCCCCGGGCGTAGAAGGTGCGCTGCACCTGCGCGCCGCCGAAGGAGCGGGTGTCCAGCAGGCCGCCGTACTCGCGGGCGAACGGCACGCCCTGGGCCACGCACTGGTCGATGATGTTCACCGACATCTCGGCCAGCCGGTGCACGTTCGACTCGCGGGAGCGGAAGTCGCCGCCCTTGACCGTGTCGTAGAACAGGCGGTGCACCGAGTCGCCGTCGTTGCGGTAGTTCTTGGCGGCGTTGATACCGCCCTGCGCGGCGATCGAGTGGGCCCGGCGCGGGCTGTCCTGGTAGCAGTAGGACCGCACCTGGTAGCCCTGCTCGGCCAGGGTGGCGGCGGCGGAGCCGCCGGCCAGGCCGGTGCCGACCACGATCACCGTCATCTTCCGGCGGTTGGCCGGGTTGACCAGCTTCATCTCGAAGCGGTGGCGGTCCCACCGCGTCTCGATCGGGCCGTCCGGGGCCCGGGTGTCGGCGATCGGGTCGCCCTCGGTGTAGAGATCCATGTCAGGACACCAATCCGGTGATCACGGCGAACGGAACCAGCAGGTAGCCGCCGACGAGCGCGACGGCGAAGACGAGCGCGGCGATCCGGGCCCGGCGCTCGCCCTTCGGCGTCTGCTGGCCGAGGCTGCGGAACGCGCTGAAGGCGCCGTGGCGCAGGTGGAAGCCGAGGGTCACCAGCGCGAGGGTGTAGAAGAGCGTGACGTACCAGCGCTCGGGCGCGAAGCCGGCGACCACGTTGCCGTACGGGTTGGCCGGGTCGCCCTGCGGGTTCAGGTGACCCGTGGTCAGGTCGAGGATGTGGTAGATCACGAAGAGCAGGATGATCACACCACCCCAGCGCATCGTGCGGGCCGCGTAGTTCACGTGGATCTTGCGGCGGTGCGCGTACCGGACCGGGCGGGCGGCCCGGGACCGCATCGCGAGCACGGTGGCCGCGCCGATGTGCCCGAGGACGGCGACGGTGAGCACGGTGCGCTGGATCCACAGGAACCACGTCGTCGGCAGCAGCGGCGTGCCGATGTCCCGCAGCCAGTGCGCGTAGTGGTCGAACGACGTCTCACCCGTGAAGATCTTCAGGTTGCCGAGCATGTGCGCGATCAGGAACAGCACGAGGATGATGCCCGTCACCGCCATGACGGCCTTGAGGCCGACGTTCGAGCGGATGGGCGACCGAGTTTTCGTGATTACCACGCGGTCGACGCTAGGAGCACTTCGATCAGGCGTCCAATGCATCGAAATCGCAGCGTTGATAGCCGTAGGCTATGTAGATGCAGCTCCATCAGCTTCGGTACTTCGTGGCGGTCGCCGAAGTACGACATTTCACCCAGGCGGCCGATCTTGTCGGCATAACCCAGCCCTCGTTGAGTAAGCAAATTCACGCGCTGGAGACCGACCTGGGGGCACCGCTGTTCGAGCGGGTAAGGGGCAACATCACACTGACCGCGGCAGGTGAGGTGCTGCTGCCGCTGGCCAAGCGGATCCTCGCCGACGTGGAGACCGCCACCCGCGAGGTGCAGGAGCTGGTGGGGCTGCGCCGGGGCCGGGTCCGGCTCGGCGCCACCCCCAGCCTCGCCACCTCGCTCGCCCCGCCGGTGCTGCGCCGGTTCCGCGACGCGCACCCCACGATCGACCTGCGCGTGGAGGAGGGCGGCTCGCAGGACCTCGTCCGGGACCTGCTCCGCGGCGACCTCGACCTCGCCCTGATCATCATGCCGTCGGCCGGCACCGACCCGGGGCTGCGCGCCGACCCGATCCTGCGGGAGAGCCTGGTGGTCGCCTCGGTCGACCCGCTGCCGGGCGCCTCGGGAGCCGGGGAACTGCGCATCACCGACCTGCGCGACCAGCCGCTCGTCATGTTCCGCGAGGGCTACGACCTGCGCGACGCCACGCTCCAGGCGTGCCGGGCGGCCGGGTTCGAGCCGACCCTGTCCGTCGACGGCGGGGAGATGGACGCCGTGCTCAGCTTCGTCGAGGCCGGGCTCGGCGTCGCGCTGGTGCCTGGCATCGTGGTGGCCCGCCGCGCCGGCATCCGGGTCACCCGGCTCGTCCCGCCCGGCGTCCGCCGGACCATCGCGGTGGCCCGCCGCCGCGACGTGGTGCCCACCCACGCCGGGCGCGAGCTGCGCCGCATCCTCCTGGAGTACGTCCACGACGCCACCGCCACCGCCGAACTCCCCCCAGGCGTAGAGCCCCTCTGACCGCCCCTCTCCCGCCGCCTCTCTCCCGCGCGATCTTGCACTTTCGGCCCCGGCGAAAGGTGCGAATGCCACTGCGCGGGGGCACCAAGTGCAAGATCGACGAGGCGGGGGCGGCGGGCGGGGGTGTGGGTCAGCGGGACTCGGCGTCGTCCATGGCTCGGTAGATTCGCTGCTCCGAGACGGGGTAGGGGGTTCCCAGGGCCTGGGCGAAGACGTTCACCCGCAGCTCCTCGATCATCCAGCGGATCTGGCGGACCGCCGCCGAGGCACGTCGCGGCGGGGGCAGCGCGGCCAGCATGTCCTGGTACTCCTTCTGCACCACGGCGACGCGGTCCTGCTGCTGCTTGTCCCGCTGCGGGTTGCCCGGCAACCGGTCCAGCCGCCGCTCGATCGCGGTCAGGTAGCGCAGCAGGTCGGGCAGGCGCGCGTACCCCGTCTCGGTGATGAAACCCTTGTGCACCAGGCCGGTGAGCTGGTTGCGGATGTCGGCCAGCGCGGCCACCACGGCGAGGTTGCGGGTGGCGCCGAGCCGCTGCTCCACCGCGTACGCGGAAGCGAGCACCCGGCGTACCCGCTCCATCACCTCGACCACGGTGTCCACCAGGTCGGCGCGGACCCTGTCGCGCAGCGCGGCGAAGCCCTCGGCGTCCCAGGCCGGGCCGCCCGCGTCGCCGATCAGCTTGTCGATCGCCGCGCCGGCCGCGTCCTCGATCAGCTCCGGCACGCTGCCGTGCGGGTTGCGGGACAGCGCCAGCTTCGCCTCGTTGCTCAGCCGCCCCTGGAGGAACTTCGCCGGTGACGGCATCGTCAGCCGCAGCAGCCGCCGGGTGCCCGCCCAGTGCGCGGCCTCCTGCTCGGCGGCGGAGTCGAACACCTTCACCCCGACCGTCGCGCCCTCGTCCACCAGCGCCGGGTACGCGGTCACCGCGAAGCCGGCGCGTACCTGCTCGATGGTGCGCGGCAGCGCGCCGATCGACCACTCGGTCAGCCCGGTCCGGGCGACGTCGGGCGCGGCGGCGGCCACGACCTGGCGTACCTCCTGGCGCAGCTCGCGTTGCAGCGCCGGCAGGTCCTTGCCCTCGGCGACCGGCTTGTCGTCGTCGCCGAGCACCCGGAACGTGACCCGCAGGTGCGGCGGCAGCCTGCCGAGGTCCCACGCGTCGGCCGGGACCGTCACCCCGGTCATCCGGCGCAGCTGCCGGGTCAGCGCGGCCAGCAGCGGCTCCTCGCCCGGTGTGATCGCGGCGAGCGCGGCGCGCGCGTAGTCGGGCACCGGGACGAAGTTGCGCCGTACCGGCTTGGGCAGCGACCGGATCAGCGCGATCACCAGTTCCTCGCGCAGCCCCGGCACCTGCCAGTCGAAGCTCTCCGCCGGCACCTGGTTGAGCAGCGGCAGCGGGATGTCCACTGTGACGCCGTCGGTGGGCGCGGTCGGGTCGAACGTGTACGTCAGCGGCAGCGTCACCCCGTCGGCCCGCCACTGGTCCGGGAAGTCCTCCTCGTCCACCCCGCCCCGGCCGTCGTTGACGAGCAGCTCGCGGGTGAACGTGAGCAGGTCGGGCTGCTCCCGGCGGGTCTTCTTCCACCACGAGTCGAAGTGCCGGCCGGAGACCACGTCGGCGGGGATCCGCTGGTCGTAGAAGGCGAAGATGGTCTCGTCGTCGACCAGGATGTCGCGGCGCCGGGCCCGGTTCTCCAGCTCCTCGATCTCGGTCAGCAGCTTCTGGTTGTCCCGCCAGAACTGGTGGTGGGTCTGCCAGTCGCCCTCGACCAGGGCGTGCCTGATGAACAGCTCTCGGCTCAGACCTGCGTCGATCCGCCCGAAGTTCACCTTGCGGGAGGTGACGATCGGGATGCCGTACAGCGTGACCTTCTCGTAGGCCATCACCGCGGCCTGCTTCTTCTCCCAGTGCGGCTCGCTGTAGCTGCGCTTCACCAGGTGCTGGGCCAGCGGCTCGACCCACTCCGGCTCGACCCGCCCGGCCACCCGCCCCCACAGCCGGGACGTCTCCACCAGCTCGGCCGCCATAACCCAGCGCGGCGGCTTCCTGAACAGCGCCGACCCGGGGAAGATCGCGAACTTCGCGCCCCGAGCGCCCAGGTATTCGTGCTTCTGCGCGTCCTTGAGGCCGAGGTGCGACAGCAGGCCGGGCAGCAGCGACTGGTGCACCTTCGGGGTGTCGATCTCCTCGGGCAGGTCGGCGCCGGCGCCGCGCCGGCCCTCACCCTTGTCGGAGGTACGCAGCACCTGGCGCAACTGGCTGACGATGTCCTGCCACTCGCGTACCCGGAGGTAGTTGAGGTATTCGGCCTTGCACATCCGGCGGAACGCGCTGGACGACAGCTCCCGCTGCTTCTCCCGCAGGTAGCGCCACAGGTTCAGGTACGCGACGAAATCGGACTCCTTGTCGGCGAACCGGGCGTGCGCCTGGTCGGCCTGGGCCTGCTTGTCGGCCGGGCGTTCCCGGGGATCCTGGATGGACAGCGCGGCGGCGATCACCACGACCTCGGTGGCGCAGCCGTTGCGCTCGCCCTCGAGGACCATCCGGGCCAGCCGGGGGTCGACCGGGAGCTGGGCCAGCCGCCGGCCCAGCGCGGTGAGCCGCTTCGCCGGGTCGGTCTCGGCCGGGTCGAGCGCACCCAGCTCGTGCAGCAGGTTCACGCCGTCGGTGACGTTGCGCCGGTCCGGCGGGTCGATGAACGGGAACGCCGCGACGTCGCCGAGCCCGATCGAGGTCATCTGGAGGATGACCGAGGCCAGGTTGGTCCGCAGGATCTCCGGGTCGGTGAACTCGGGGCGGGAGTCGAAGTCCTGCTCGTCGTAGAGGCGGATGCAGATGCCGTCCGAGGTACGCCCGCAGCGGCCCTTGCGCTGGTTGGCGCTGGCCTGCGAGACCGGCTCGATCGGCAGCCGCTGCACCTTGAGCCGGCTGGAGTAGCGGGAGATCCGGGCGGTGCCCGGGTCCACCACGTACTTGATGCCGGGCACCGTCAGCGAGGTCTCCGCGACGTTCGTGGCCAGCACCACCCGGCGGTTGGAGTGCGCGGCGAAGACCCGGTGCTGCTCGGCGGTGGACAGCCGGGCGTACAGCGGCAGGATCTCGGTGCCGAGCAGCGACCGCTTGGACTGCACCAGCTTGCCCAGCGCGTCGGCGGTGTCCCGGATCTCCCGCTCCCCGCTGAGGAACACCAGGATGTCGCCCGGCCCCTCGGCGGCCAGCTCCTCGACCGCGTCGCCGATGGCCTGGATCTGGTCCCGGACGTTCTCCTCGTCGGCCTCGTCCTCCTCCTCGGCCTCGGTGACCTCGACCAGCGGCCGGTAGCGGACCTCCACCGGGTACGTGCGCCCGGACACCTCGACCACCGGCGCCGGGTTGCCCTCGGCGTCGGCGAAGTGTTTCGCGAACCGGTCGGTCTCGATGGTGGCCGAGGTGATGACGACCTTGAGGTCGGGCCGTCGGGGCAGGAGCTGCCTGAGATAGCCGAGGATGAAGTCGATGTTGAGGCTGCGCTCGTGCGCCTCGTCGATGATCAGCGTGTCGTACTGCCGCAGCATCCGGTCGGTCTGCAACTCGGCCAGCAGGATGCCGTCGGTCATCAGCTTGACCAGGCTGTTGTCGCCCACCTGATCGGTGAAACGCACCTTGTAGCCGACCACGTCGCCCAGCTCGGTGCCGAGTTCGTCGGCGATCCGGTCGGCGACCGTGCGGGCCGCCAGCCGGCGGGGCTGGGTGTGCCCGATCAGGCCGGTGATCCCGCGCCCCAGCTCCAGACAGATCTTGGGTAGCTGGGTCGTCTTCCCGGAGCCGGTCTCACCGGCCACGATCACCACCTGGTGGTCGCGGATCGCGGCGGCGATGTCGTCCTTGCGCTCGCTGACCGGCAACTGCGGCGGGTAGGCGATCGCCGGGACGGCCGCGCGGCGCGACTCCAGCCGCGCCTCGGCCCGGGTCACCTCGGCCGCGATCTCGGCCAGCGCCGCCTCCCGCCGCTGCGGGTCGCGCAGCCGGCGCACGCCGTCGAGCCGCCGCTGGATCCGGCGCTGATCGCGGAACATCAGGGGGGCGAGGCGGCGGTGCAGGTCGCGGGCGGTCTCAGGGGCGGCGGGTACGGCTGGATTCTGCATGTCGTCGCCAAGGATAGGCAGCCGCGCGGCGGACCGCCCCCGGGTTACCGGCGCTGGGCGTGCCCTCCCTGGTGCGGCCGTCCCCGCCGGATAAAGTTGCCGCCGACGAGGCCGACGGACGAGGCCGACGAGGGGCGGGGATGATCATGCGGGACACCGACCGGGCGCTCGTGCAGGCCGCCACCGCCGTCGCGAAGCTGCGCTGCCGCAGCGACAACCACACAGTCGCCGCCGCCGTACGCAGCACCGACGGCCGGGTGTTCAGCGGCGTGAACGTCTACCACTTCACCGGCGGCCCGTGCGCCGAGGTGGTCGCACTCGGTGCCGCCGCGACCCAGGGCGCGGGCGAGCTGGAGGCGATCGTCGCGGTGGGGGACCGCGGCCGGGGCGTCCTGCCGCCGTGCGGACGCTGCCGTCAGGTGCTGCTCGACTACTTCCCGTCGATCAAGGTGATCGTCGGCCCGGCCGACGGGCTGCGCGCGATCCCGATCACCGACCTGCTGCCCGAGACGTACGTCTGGGCCGACCAGCAGGTCGAGGTGCCGGTGGCCGCCCGCGCCGGGGTGTGGCCGACGCCTGTGGTGCCGGGCAGCCGGCAGGCCCCGGAGGACTGACCGCGCCCCGCTCCGGGCGCTGCCGGCCGCGACACTCAGTCGCCGGCCGCTGCCTCCAGCATCGAGCGGGGGACCGGCACCTGCTCGAAGCGGACCTGACCCTCCGGCACCATCCAGCTGCTGACCTGCGCGACGAGTCGTCCCGCGCGGACCGCCGGGTCGTTCGCGTACAGCTCACGGGCCATCTGCGGGTCCACCGACAGCACCACGAAACCGCGGACACGCCCGTCGTCGCCGTCCAGGAACGGCCCCGCCGCCAGCACCGCGCCCTGCTCCACCAGCCCGGCCTGGTGCGCCAGGTGGGCGTCCTGGATCCGGTCGAGGGCGTCCTGCGGCAGGTCCGGCGCGTCGTCCGGGCGGACCAGGAGCACCACCGTGTGCCTGTCGAATCGCATGTCCTCAGGCTAGGTGCTGCCGGGCGCGCAGTGCCCGGATCGACCAGTCCAGCACCGGCGCCAGGCTCTCGGCCGGCGGCCAGCCGTTGACCACGGAGAGCAGCTCCAGGTACCGCTCCCGGCGAGGGTCGCTCGCGGTCCGCAACCGGTCCAGCATCCGCCGGCGCAGGTCGCCGTCGTCCGAGCGGCCGCAGAGCCGCGCGTACCGGCCCGCCGCCCGGGCCAGGATCGGATCGGCCTCCGGCGCGGCCGGCTCGATGCCGTCGGCGAGCGCCGGGGCCACCTCCTCCCGGACCACGGCGACCACGTCCCGGCGTACGCCCTCGGCGCCTTCCCGGTCCGCCGCGTGCTGCTCGGCCAGCCGGCGCAGCCCGGCCCGGAATCCCGGGTCCAGGGCCAGCTCGGCCAGCTCCACCCACGCCTCGATCTGATCGTCGTCCGGATCGTCGGGCAGCTCCGGCGTGAGCGACCGCCTGATCCCCGCGAACCCCGGATCGGTCAGGCCGCCGAACGCCGCGTCGAGGAACTCGTCGACCAGCCGCCGCCGCTCCCGCGCGGCCAGGCCGGCCAGCCGGTGCAGCAGGTCGGCCTCGGACGGGGAGGCCCCGCGCCGGGCGATCACTGTCAGCACCGCGCGGCGTGACCGCAGCAGGCGGATCTGCGCGGTCAACGCGTCCGCGTGCGCCGAGGCGACCTCGGCCAGGCTGACCTCCCGCGCCACCACCCGGCGCACGGTGGGCAGGTCCACGCCCAGCTCGCGCAACGTCCGTACCAGGTCGAGCCGGGCCACCGCCGCCGCGTCGTAGCGGCGGTGGCCGGCCGGTCCCCGGTCGGTGGGCGGCACGATGCCGCGGTCGGACCAGAACCGGATGGTCTTCACCGGCAGCCCGGTCCGCCGGGCCAGGTCACCGATCGAGTAGCGCTCCGCACCGTCCATGCGCCCACCATCGCGCCTCCCCCCGGTGGAGGCGCAACCCCATCGACAGTGCCCGCTTAGGTACGCCTTACCAGGTCAGCTAAGGTAAGGCGCACCTAATCGGAAGGCGAAGCCCCCTCGTGACCACCGTCGCCGTCCGGCCCGCGCGGGCCGGGACTCCCGTCCGCCGCGGCACCGTCCGCCGCGTCGCGGTCACCGTGGCGGCGGCGCTCCTGCTCCTGCTGGCGCTGCTGGCCAGCCTCGCGCTCGGCAGCCGGCACCTCCCCGTCGACCAGGTGTGGCACGCGCTCGTGTCCCCGGACGGCGGAGACGCCACCACAGTGGTCCGGGAACTGCGGCTGCCGCGTACCGCCCTCGGGCTCGTCGTCGGCCTGGCGCTGGCGCTGGCCGGGGTGCTGTTCCAGGCGGTGACCCGCAACCCGCTGGCCGAGCCGCGCATCCTCGGCATCAGCGCCGGGGCGTCGTTCGGTGTGGTGCTGGCCATCGCCGTGTTCGGGGTGGGCACGCTCGCCGGGTACGTCTGGTTCGGCATCGCCGGCGCACTGCTCGCCGGGCTGCTCGTGTTCGCCATCGCCAACCGCACCCGCGAGGGCGCCAGCCCGGTCACCCTCGCGCTCGTCGGCGCGGCCCTCGACGCCGGTCTCGGCGCCATCGTGTACGCGCTGCTCAGCATCGACGCCCGCACGTTCGAGGAGTACCGCTTCTGGGTGGTCGGCGGGCTGACCGGCCGGGGCGTCGGCGTGGCCGGGCAGGTGCTGCCGTTCGTGGTGGCCGGGGTGGTGCTGGCCGCGCTCGCCGCCCGCGGTCTGGACGCGCTCGCCCTCGGCGACGACGTGGCCCGGGGACTCGGGCACCGGGTCGCACTGGTCCGGCTCGCCGCCGGGGCCGGTGGCGTGCTGCTCACCGGTGCTGCGGTGGCCGCCGCCGGGCCGATCGCCTTCGTCGGGCTGGCCGTGCCGCACCTGGCCCGGGTGCTGGTGGGCGCGGACCAGCGGTGGACGCTCCTGGTCGCCGCGCTGCTCGGCCCCGCGCTGCTGCTCGCCGCCGACGTGGCCGGCCGCCTCGTCGCCCCGCCCGGCGAGATCCCGGCCGGCATCATCACCGCCCTGCTCGGTGCCCCGCTCCTGGCCTTCCTGGTCCACCGAGCCAAGACGGTGACGACATGACCACCCCCACGCCCGCCCCCGCCCCCACCCCCGGCTCCCGCGATCTTGCACTTGCCGCCCCGACGAAGGGGGCATTCCGGGCACCCGAGGGGCCCGAAGTGCAAGATCAACGGGGTGGGGTGCGACGGCCGCGGGGGCGTGGAGTGCTGCGGGTCGGGGCGGTGGTGGTGCCGTTCCGGTGGCGGCCCCTTGTGGTGGCGGCGGTGCTGTTCGTGCTGCTGTGCGTCGCGGTGGTGGTCAGTCTGTCGCTGGGTACGCCGTACGTCGCCCCGGTGGACGTGGTGCGGTCGCTCTCCGGTGCGGGCACCCCGTACGACCTCGTGGTGCGCGACCTGCGACTGCCTCGCGCGGTCCTCGCGGCGGTGGCAGGGGCGGCCTTCGGCGTGGCCGGCACGCTGATCCAGAGCGTGGCCCGCAACCCGCTCGCCAGCCCCGACGTCATCGGTGTCACGCAGGGCGCCGGGCTGGCCGCGACGATCGCGCTGACCAGCGGCGCGGCGGCGGTGCTGGTGGCGCCGGCGGCGCTGCTCGGCGGCCTGGCCGCCGCGGTGGTGGTGTTCGCGCTCGGCGCCCGGCACGGCCTGGCGGCCCAGCGGTTCGTGCTCGCAGGTGTGGCGGTGGCGTTCGCGTTCCGGGCGCTGATCGAGGTGGTCATGCTCACCGCCGACCCGATCGACGGGCTGCGCGCCCAGATCTGGCTCATCGGCACGCTCGCCGGCAAGGGATGGAGCGAGGCGGCCTGGATCGCCGGCACGCTCGCGGTCCTGCTGCCGGTGCTGCTCTGGGCCGGGTGGGCGCTGCGCAGCAGCGCGCTCGACGACGACACCGCGCGGGGGATCGGCCTGCGGCCGGTGGCCCGGCGCATGGGGCTGGCCGGCACCGGTGTGCTGGCCGCCGCCATGGTCACCGCCCAGGTCGGCGCCGTCGACTTCGTGGCGCTGGTGGCCCCGCAGGTGGCCCGCCGGCTGGTCCGCGCCGAGCGCCCGCCGCTGCTGTGCGCCGCGCTGCTCGGCGCGTTGCTGCTGGTCCTCGCCGACCTCGGTGCCCGCCGGCTGCTGGCGCCGACCCAACTGCCGGCCGGCGTGCTCACCGCGGCGATCGGCGGGCCGTACCTGATCTTCGTGCTGCTCCGCACCCGAGGGAGGCGGTCGTGACCGCGCTGCTGTCCACCCGCGACCTGGTCGTCGGCTACGAGGGCCGCACCGTGCTGGACGGACTCGACCTCGACCTGCCGGCCGACACGTTCACCGTGATCGTCGGCCCGAACGCCTGCGGCAAGTCGACGCTGCTGCGCACGATGGCCCGGCTGCTCACGCCCCGGCGCGGCGCGGTGCTGCTCGACGGCGCGGCGATCCGAGACCTGCCGACCCGGGACGTGGCCCGGCGGCTCGGCGTCCTGCCGCAGAGCCCGCTGGTGCCCGAGGGGATCACCGTGGCCGACCTGGTCGGGCGCGGCCGGCAGCCGTACCAGCGCTGGTGGCGGCAGTGGTCGGCCGAGGACGGACGGGCGGTCGAGGAGGCCATGCGGCTGGCCGACGTCAGCGCGCTCGCCGACCGCCCGGTGGACACGCTCTCCGGCGGGCAGCGCCAGCGGGTGTGGATCGCCATGACGCTGGCCCAGGACACCGACGCGCTGCTGCTGGACGAGCCGACCACGTTCCTCGACCTGGCCCACCAGGTCGAGGTGCTGGACCTGCTGCACCGGCTGCGCGCCGAACGCGGCCGGACAGTGGTGGCCGTGCTGCACGACCTCAACCAGGCGGCCCGGTACGCCGACCACCTGATCGCCATGCGCGACGGCGCGGTGGTGGCCGCCGGCAAGCCGCGCGAGATCCTCACCGCGGGCCTGGTTCGCGACGTGTTCGGGCTGGACTGCGTGGTCGTGCCCTGCCCGGTCAGCGGCGCCCCGCTCGTGGTGCCCGCCCTCACCCAGACCGGATCCGCCCAGACCGGATCCGCCCAGACCTCGGCCGTTCCGGCCGTCACGCCGGCCACGGCCGGCGCCCCCGTCGGCGACGCCTGAGCGCGCCGACCCGCACCACCGAAAGGAACCTGATGCGTCGTCTCGCCGTCGCACTCACCGCCGCCCTCGCACTCGGCGTCGGCCTCACCGCCTGCGGGGAGAGCGACCCCGTCGCCGGCACCGGCACCGGGGAGACCCGGGAGATCACCCACTCCATGGGCACCACGAAGGTGCCCGCCGAGCCGAAGCGCGTGGTCGTGCTCGACACCGACAAGATCGACACCGCGCTGTCGCTGGGCGTCACCCCGGTCGGCGCGGCGACCGCCGGTGAGGCGAAGAGCTGGCCCACCTACTTCGGCGCGGACAAGCTCGCCGGGATCACCGAGGTCGGCGTGCTCACCGAGCCGGACCTGGAGGCGATCAACGCGCTCAACCCGGACCTGATCCTGGGCAGCAAGTTCCGCCAGGAGAAGTTCTACGACGAGCTGTCCAAGATCGCCCCGACCGTGTTCACCGAGAAGGTGGGTGTCACCTGGAAGGAGAACTTCCTCCTCGACGGCGCGGCGCTGGGCAAGGAGCAGCAGGCCAAGGACCTGCTGGCCGAGTACGAGAAGCGGGCGAAGGACTTCGGCGCGAAGCTCGGCGACGCCTCGTCCCGCAAGGTCTCCATCGTGCGCTTCATGCCGACCGAGATCCGCCTGTACGGGCCGGACTCGTTCTCCGGCATCGTCGTCGGCGACACCGGCCTGGGCCGCCCCGAGCGGCAGATGCTCGCCGGCAAGGAGGACAAGCGGATGGACCGGGTCAGCCCGGAGCGCATCGCCGAGGCCGACGGCGACGTGGTGTTCGTGACCGCGTACGGCGAGAAGGCCGCCGCCGAGCAGGCCAAGGTCACCGGCGGCACGCTGTGGAAGGGCCTGTCCGCGGTCAAGGCCGGCAAGGCGCACGTGGTCTCCGACGAGATCTGGATGACCGGCATCGGCGTGGGCGCCGCCAACAAGATCCTGGACGACCTGGAGAAGTACCTGGCCGCCTGAGCCCCGAATCACCCGCGCCCGTCCAGCCCCACCGGGCCGGACGGGCGCGGGTGTGTTCAGGCCGCCAGTTGCCAGAGCAGGAACGCGTTGAGCGCCACCACGAACGCCGTGATCGCGACCGCGGCGGCGGTGGTGGCCCGGCGATTGACCAGGCTGCCCATCAGGTCCCGGCGGCGCGTGAACATCACCACCGGGATCAGCGCGAACGGGATGCCGAAGCTCAGCACCACCTGGGACAGCACCAGCGCGCGGGTCGGGTCGACGCCGATCGCGAGCACCGCGAGCGCGGGCAGCAGGGTGATCATCCGGCGTACCAGCAGCGGGATCCGGCGGCGCAGGAAGCCCTGCATGATGATCTCGCCGGCGTACGTGCCGACGCTCGTGGAGGCGAGGCCGGACAGGAGCAGGGCGACCGCGAAGCCGACCGCCGCCGCCGTGCCGAGCGTGGTGGCGAGCCCGGCGTGCACGCCTTCGAGGGTGTCGGTGCCGGGGATCGACGTGCCGTGGAAGCTGCTAGCGGCGACCAGCAGCATGGCCAGGTTGACCGCGCCGGCGATGCCCAGCGCGATCAGCACGTCGACCCGCAGGCCCTTGGCGACGACGCGCCGCTGCGTCTCGCCCTCCGCCGGCAGCCGGTTCGGGGTCAGCGCCGAGTGCACGTAGATGACGTGCGGCATCACCGTCGCGCCCAGGATGCCGGCGGCGAGCAGCATGCTGTCGGTGCCCTGCATCCGGGGCAGCAGCCCGGCCGCAGCGTCGGACACGTCCGGTTGCGCGCTGACCAGGTTGACAGCGAACGCCAGCACGATCACGCCGAGCAGCACCGCGATGGCGATCTCGAACGTCCGGAAACCCCTGGCGCGCAGCGCCAGGATGGCGAACGAGGCGGCGCCGATGATCAGGCCGCCGGGCAGCAGCGGGACGCCGAACAGCAGGTACAGCGCGACCGCCCCGCCGATCACCTCGGCCAGGTCGGTGGCCATGGCGACCAGTTCGGCCTGCGCCCACATGACCCGGTTGAGCGGCCGGGGCAGATGTTCCCGGCACAGTTCCGGCAGGCTGCGCCCGGTGGCCAGGCCGAGCTTGGCGGTGAGCGTCTGCACCAGCATGGCGGCCAGGTTCGCCGCCACGACCACCCAGACCAGCAGGTAGCCGTACCGGGCACCGGCGGTGGAGTTGGTGGCGAAGTTGCCGGGGTCGACGTAGGCGACCGCTGCCACGAACGCGGGCCCGAGCAGGATGAGCCGGCCACGTACCGGGCGTGGGGCGCGGGCGGTCCGTAGCGGGGGTACGACGGACGAGTCGTTTGTTACCACTGTTGCTCCTCGACGACGGCGAACGACGGACGACTGATGGCGAACGGCGAACGGCGGGGGGTGTCAGGGAGGGCGGCCACGCGGGGGTGTTCCCGACGGATGCCCATATATGCCACCAACCTGAGCCCGGAGGAGGAAAGCAGACACGGGACGATGCCGTCCGCTGTACGACCACCGGCTGGGCGCCGTGCGGCGCACCGCCCGGGACGACGAACGGCCGCCCCGGGTGGCGGGGCGGCCGTTCGGTAGGTGGGCGGCGCGGCGGTCGCCGCCGGGTACGCGGTCCGGCGGCGTGGTCGCGGTGCGCCGGATGGCGTGCCGCGGCGGTCGGTCAGGCGGCGGTGGACCAGATGGCCCGGAACGCGGCCGCCTCACCGGCCAGCCACTGCTCGATCTGCTCGGGCTTGACGTCGGCGGGCATCCGGTGCGCCTCGCCGCGCCGCACGTCGACCAGGACCGGCTCGGCGTGCGGCAGCACCGCGTCCATGTGCCGGGCCATCAGGTGCAGTGTGGCCAGCGTCGTCTCCTCGCTCGGCGGCGCCTCGTCGAAGTGCAGCCGGATCGCCTCGGCCCGGCCGTCGGCGTACCGGACGCCGAACTGCGGGTTGATCTTCACGGGCAGGTCGCCCAGCATGGCCAGCGCGTCGCGCGTCTGGGCCAGGTCGACGCCGGCCGGCTCGCCGAGCGAGTGCAGCCAGCGGGTCGCGCCCGGCACGAGCGCCTCGTAGAGCGGTCGCCAGCGCGGCTTGACCAGGTCGGCGACCTGCGCGAGGTGCGTACCGCCGGTGTGGAACGCGACGTCGGCCTTGAGCGCCTTGACGAACTGGCCGTGCGGGTTGAAGCCGTGCCGGCTGGCCCGCTGCCGGCGCAGCCCGCCGACGAAGGTGGCCTTGGTGGGGCCGGTGCGGTCGACGTACCGGGTGAATCCGAGGAGGGTGGCGTAGGGGGTGACAGGGGTCGCGGAGGTGGGCGCAGTCACGAGCATCCTCCCAGGTCAGCAGCTCGATTAGTACATACATTCTAATCGACGGGTCTGACATCGCCCAGGGTGCGAAAGGGGCATTGTCGATCCGTTCGCCGACGGCCCGCCGATCCGGACGGGACACCGCGCGATCGATCCGTCCCCTAGAGTGCGGTTCTTCCACACCTCTCTCCCGGAGTACCCATGCGATCCCTCACGGCCCGATGGCCCCGCCTCGCCGCCGCCGCGGCGCTGCTGGCCACGACCGCGCTCTTCGCCCCGTCGACCCCGGCGCACGCCGCCGACGAACTGCCCGACCTGTTCGTGTCCTTCAGCAGCGACCCCGTCGCGGAGATCGACAACAGTGGCACCACGGTCGGGATGTACGTCTACAACTACGGCCAGGCCGACGCGACGGCGGTGACCGTCACGCTCGACCTGGGCAAGCTGTCGTCCGACGTGGTCGCCTCGGTGCCGGACTGGAACGACTCCTGCAAGCTCGCGGCGGGGAAGGTCACCTGCACCGTCGGTGGCCTGGTGGCCGGCCAGACCGATCTCATCTATCCGCTCTCGCTGGCCAGCCGCACCGGTGCGACCCCCGGTGACGCCGGTTCGGTCGGCGTGACCATCGCCGGCGCACAGGACGACGCCAACCCCGGCGACAACACGATCAGCTTCCCGGTCACGATCCGCGCCTCGGGCCCCGATCTGGTCGCCGCCGCCGACGACCTGAACGACAGGTCCAAGCCGGTCGGTGAGGGCGACCGGGTCCCGCTCTACAGCGGTGTGCTCAACGAGGGCGACAGCCCGGCGACCGACTTCACCGTCCGGGTCGACCTGCCCACCGGCGCCACCTTCGTCGAGCGGTACAGCGACTGCACCTACGTCGGCTACTACCCGAAGGCCAGCGGTCCGCCGTACGTCTACGGGCCGAGCCAGGTCACCTGCACGGTGCCGCTGACGCTCAAGCCCGGCGAGGGGCTGCTGCTGTTCGACGACGAGACGGGCGAGTCGCTGTTCAACATCACGTTCGGCCGCAACCTGCCGGGCCCGGACGAGAACTACGCCCTGTTCAGCACCGCGCTGGCCGGTGAGGCGGAGACGGCGAAGAAGGCCGCGGCGACCAAGGGCAACGGCCCGTCGTTCGCCACCGCCGCCGAGAAGCTGCACGCCAAGGCGGTCAAGGCGGGTCAGGCCCGCAAGGCCGTCGTGGAGCGCGAGCTCGACGAGTCGGACAACTACGCCGACTTCCGGTTCTGGAGCAAGAAGAACAGCCTCGACGTCGCCGTCACCGCCGCGCCGGTGAAGGGGGCGGTCGGCCAGACCGTCGACCTCACCTACGAGGTCGTCAACCACGGCCCGTCCGACGGCGGCGGCCCCGGTGTCCTCATCACCGCACCGAGCGGCACCGTCCTGCTGCCCAGCGAGTGGTGCTACACCGACGGCCAGCCGGGCACGACGTTGCCCGAGTCGGCGAAGCTGCGGTGCAACTTCGAGAGCGAGTTCCCGAGCATGGCCTCCGGCTACGGCCGGATCAAGCCCACCGTGCAGCTGAAGATCAAGTCGACGCCGGGTACCGACGGCACGATCGTGGTCGACGGCGCCACGTCCTCGACCGAGTCGAAGCCGGCGAACAACACCGCTCGCATCGTCGTCGCCGTCGGCAACGGCGGCCCGGGCACCGGTGGCTCCGGAGACGGCAACGGTGGCACCGGCGGCGGCCTGCCGATCACCGGTGCGCCGGCGGCCACGCTCGCCGGTGTCGGCGCCGCCGTGCTCGCGGCCGGCGCGGTGCTGTTCGTCGTGTTCCGTCGTCGTCGCGTGGCGTTCCAGGCCCCGCGCGACTGATCGGACACGATCGCGGGGGCGGAACCGGACCGGTTCCGCCCCCGCGGCGTACGTCAGCCGACGCCGCTACAACTGGCCGACGTCGGTGACGCGGACCACCGCCGCGCCTGTCTCGTCCGAGGCGGCCAGGTCGATCTCGGCGCTGATGCCCCAGTCGTGGTCGCCGTCCGGGTCGTCCAGGATCTGCCGGACGGTCCACCGCTCGCGGCCCTGCTCGATCATCAGCAGCGCCGGCCCGCGCGCGTCCGGCCCCACACCGATCGAGTCGTACGCCTCGAAGTACGGCTCCAGCGCGTCGGCCCAGGCGTCGGCGTTCCAGCCGTCGCCCGCGTCCAGCTCGCCGAGCAGGTCCCAGCGGCGCAGCGCGGCCAGCTCGACGCGACGGAACATCGCGTTGCGCACCAGCACCCGGAACGCCCGCGCGTTGCGGGTCACCGCCGGCGGCCGGTCGTCCAGCGAGGCGGCCACCTCGGCCACGTCCGACGGGTTGCGCAGCCGCTCCCACTCGTCGATCAGGCTGGAGTCGACCTGGCGGACCAGCTCGCCCAGCCACTCGATGAGGTCGACCAGCTCCTCGGTCTTCGCGTCCTCGGGGACGGTCTGCCGCAGCGTCTTGTACGCGTCGGCGAGGTACCGCAGCACCAGCCCCTCGGAGCGGGACAGCCCGTAGAACTGGACGTACTCGGGGAACGTCATGGCCCGCTCGTACATGTCCCGGACCACGGACTTGGGGGAGAGCTGGTGGTCGGCCACCCAGGGGTGGCCCTGCCGGTACATCTCGTACGCGGAGTCCAGCAGCTCCGCCAGCGGCTTGGGCCAGGTCACCTCGTCGAGCAGTTCCAGGCGTGCCTCGTACTCGATGCCTTCGGCCTTCATCGCGGCGACCGCCTCGCCGCGGGCCTTGAACTGCTGCGCGGACAGCACCTGGCGGGGGTCGTCCAGGATCGACTCGATCACGCTGAGCACGTCGAGCGCGTACGACGGCGACTCCCGGTCGAGCAGCTCGACCGTGGCCAGCGCCAGCGGTGACAGCGGCTGGTTCAGCGCGAAGTCGAGCTGGAGGTCGACGGTGAGGCGTACCCGGCGGCCGGTCTCGTCCGGCTCGGGCAGCTCCTCGACCACGCCGCCCGCGCGCAGCGCCCGGTAGATGGCGATGGCCCGGCGGATGTGCCGGCGCTGCGCGGCCGGGTCCTCGTGGTTGTCGGTGAGCAGGTGCCGCATCGAGGCGAACGCGTCGCCGGGGCGGCCGATCACGTTGAGCAGCATCGAGTGGCTGACCTGGAAGCTGGAGGTGAGCGGTTCCGGCTCGGCCTCGACCAGCCGCTGGAACGTCGGCTCGCCCCAGCCGATCGAGCCCTCCGGCGGCTTCTTCTTCACCACCTTGCGGCGCTTCTTCGGGTCGTCACCGGCCTTCGCGAGTGCCTTCTCGTTCTCGATCACGTGCTCGGGGGCCTGCACCACGACCCGGCCCAGCGTGTCGAACCCGGCCCGCCCGGCCCGGCCGGCGATCTGGTGGAACTCGCGGGCCTTGAGCAGCCGGGTGCGGGTGCCGTCGTACTTGCTCAGGCCGGTGAACAGCACGGTACGGATCGGCACGTTGATGCCGACGCCGAGCGTGTCCGTACCGCAGATGACCTTGAGCAGGCCGGCCTGGGCGAGCGTCTCGACCAGGCGGCGGTACTTCGGGAGCATGCCGGCGTGGTGCACGCCGATGCCGTGGCGGACCAGCCGGGACAGCGTCTTGCCGAAGCCGGAGGTGAACCGGAAGTTGCCGATCGCGCTCGCGATCATGTCCTTCTCGGCGCGGGTGCAGACGTTCACGCTCATCAGCGCCTGGGCGCGTTCCAGCGCGGCGGCCTGGGTGAAGTGCACGACGTACACCGGGGCCTGCTTGGTCTCCAGCAGTTCCTCCAGCGTCTCGTGCAGCGGCGTGGTCGCGTACGAGAAGAGGAGCGGGACCGGCCGCTCGGCCGAGCGGACGACGGCGGTCGGCCGCCCGGTGCGCCGGGTCAGGTCGTCGACGAAGCGGGTGGTGTCGCCGAGCGTGGCCGACATCAGCACGAACTGGGCCTGCGGCAGCTCGATCAGCGGCACCTGCCAGGCCCAGCCGCGGTCCGGCTCGGCGTAGAAGTGGAACTCGTCCATGATCACCTGGCCGACGTCGGCGCGGCGGCCCTCGCGCAGCGCCAGGTTGGCCAGGATCTCCGCGGTGCAGCAGATGATCGGCGCGTCCGCGTTGACGCTGGCGTCGCCGGTGAGCATGCCGACGTTCTCCGCGCCGAAGACCTCGCAGAGCGCGAAGAACTTCTCCGAGACCAGCGCCTTGATCGGCGCGGTGTAGAAGGTCGTCCGGTCGTCGGCCAGCGCCGCGAAGTGCGCCGCGATCGCCACCAGGCTCTTACCCGAGCCGGTCGGCGTATTCATGATCACGTTCGCGCCGGAGACGATCTCGATGACCGCCTCCTCCTGATGGGGATAGAGGTCCAGGCCGCGCTCGGACGCCCAGGAGGCGAACGCGTCGTAGAGGGTGTCGGGATCGGCGGTCTTCGGCAGCGCGGCGGTGAGAGTCATGGCGGCTCCCATCGTGCCTGGATCACACCACGCCGCGCCAACCGGGTTCAGCGCACCGGGTTCAGCGCCGCCGGTGGATCAGGTCGAAGACCTCCCGGCCCGCGGTCAGCGCGCGCCGCTCGAACTTCGTCACCGGCCGGTGCGCCGGACGGGGCGCGTAACCGCCGTACACGTCGACCAGCTCCGGGTCGGCGGTGAGCGTCTCGCGCATCGACTCGGCGTACTCGGCCCAGTCGGTCGCGCAGTGCAGCGTGCCGCCCGGAGCCAGCCGGGACCGCAGCAGCGCCACGTGCGCCGGCGCGATGATCCGCCGCTTGTGGTGGCGCGTCTTCGGCCACGGGTCCGGGAAGAAGACGTGCACCGCGTCCAGGCAGCCCTCCGGCATGGCGCGGACCAGGTCCAGCGCGTCGCCCTCGGCCACCCGCACGTTGTCCAGACCGTGGCGTTCCACCAGGTCGAGCAGGTTGGCGATTCCCGGCGTATGGACCTCGACCGCCAGATAGTGTCGGTCCCGGTCGGCCGCCGCCATCGCGGCGGTGGCGTCGCCCATGCCGGAGCCGATCTCCAGCACCAGCGGCGCCCGTCGTCCGAACAGCGCCGTCGGATCGCACGGCCCGTCGAGGGCGGCGATCTCGAGGCCGTACGCGGGCCAGAGCCGGGTGAGCGCGTCGCGCTGCCGCTCGCTCATCCGTCCGCGACGCGGATGGAAGGTACGGATGCGGCCGGCGGCGATGTCGGGGAGGGTCACAGCGACCCGAGCCTACGCGACCCGGATCGGATGTGATGTGCGGCCGGGGGTGAGAGGATTCATCCCGTACGCCGGGAGGGGTCATGGGGTCGTTCAGGGTACGTGAGGCGCTGCTGGTCGCGGTCGCCGCGTGCGCCGCCCCGCTGGTCGGCGCGCTGCCCGCCCAGGCCGCGCCGCGCGCCGCCGAGCCGGTGCCGGAACAGCCCCCGGCCGACGTGATCTTCGTGGAGGTCACCCCGGGCACCGTCTCGCCCGGCTACCTCGTCGGCATCCGGGCCAGCTGCCGGAACAACACCGTGCCGGCGATCGTGACCTCGGACGCCTTCGGCAGGATCCAGGTGCAGCCGCAGCGCGGCCTGCTCACCGCCTCGCCGATGGTCCACGAGCGCACCCGGCCCGGCAACTACCGCGTGAAGCTGGAGTGCCCGGGTGGGGAGACCGCCTCCACCATGCTCCAGGTGGTCAAGCAGGGGCAGCCCACCCGGCAGCCGACCCACCCGCCCAGTCACCTGCCCAGCCGTGGCCCGGCGACCGGATTCGGCGGCACCGCCGGCCCCGGGCTCGGCGGCCTGCTGGTGCCCGTCGGGCTGGCGGTGACAGTGGTCGGCGCCGGGCTCGGCGTGGCCGCGTCCCGCCGGCACGCCCGCGGCGCCGCCGGACGCTGAGGCCGGTCATGGCCGAGCACTTCGTTCCGCCGCCCGCCGGAGCACGGCGCTCCGGCCGGCCGTTCCTGGCACTGCCCCCGCCCGCCGCACCACCGCCCGATGCCGCCCGCCCGTCCCGGGCCGGCCCGCCTGCCGAGGTCGCCCGGTTCTCCAGGGCTGACCCGGCCGCCGCGCCCCGGACCGGCCCGCGCTCGGGGGAGAGTCCGGCCGCCGGGACCGGGTCGTCGGCCGTGCCGGTCTCCGGGTCGCGGCCGTGGATGCCGCCGCCCGCCGCGTCGCGACCGTGGTACCCGCCGTCGGCCGATCCGCCGGCCCTGCGTCCCCGGCCCGCCGGGCCGCCGCCCGTCGAACCGCCACCGGCGTCGCCGGGCGGGCGGGACCGGGGCCGGGGCTCCTGGTCGAAGCCGCTGGCAGTGGTCCTGGTGCTGGTCGGCGTGTTCGCCACCGGGGCCGGGCTCGGGCGCACGGCCGGGCCGTTCGACTTCGCCGACGCGTCCACCGGGTCGAGCCGGTCGAACGGGTCGGGCGCGGTGGCCCCGGCGAGTGCCGCCGCCCCGGTCCGGAAGCCGGCGAGCCGGCCGGTACGCCTGGCCGTGCCGGCCATCAAGGTCAACGCGCCGGTCACCCCGGTCGGGCAGGCGAAGGACGGCTCGGTGGACGTGCCGCCGCTGACCGAGCACGACCAGACCGGCTGGTACGACAGGGGAGCGGTGCCCGGCGACCCGGGCCGGGCGATCATCGTGGGTCACGTCGACACCAAGAGCGGCCCGGCCGTCTTCTACCGGCTGCGCTCGCTCAAGCCCGGCGCCCGGATCCAGGTGACCCGCGCCGACCGCAGCGTGGTGACCTTCAAGGTGGACAGCGTCGAGTACTTCGACAAGGCGAACCTGCCCGCCGCCCGGGTCTACGGCGACTCGGGTCCGGCCGAGCTGCGCCTGATCACCTGCGGCGGCGAGTGGGTCGGCGGCCGTACCGGCTACCAGGACAACGTGATCGTCTTCGCGTCCCTGGCGAGCTGACCGCTACCCGACGCTCTCGCTCCCGCCCTCACTCCGACGATCATGAGGTTGGCGGCGACAATTCGGACCGCGAACGCCGTCAACTTCATGATCGACGGGGAAGGCCGGGGGCCGGGAGGGCCCGAGGGCCGGGACGGGGGAGGGCGGGTCAGGGTTTGGCGGGGACCTGCTGGACGACCTCGAACTCCAGCAGGGTGGCGCCGGTGGCGACGGGCTTGCGGGGTTCGCCGCCCTCGGCGTGCGCGGCCCGGGACGGGCCCTGCGCCCACGCCTGGTACGCCTCCTCGGTCTCCCAGCGCGTGTACACGAAGTAGCGGGTGTCCCCGGCGACCGGGCGCAGCAGCTCGAAGCCGAGGAAACCGGGGGAGTTCTCCACCGCGCCGGCCCGGGCCGCGAACCGCTTCTCCAGCTCCTCGCCGGCGCCGGACGGGACGTCGATCGCGTTGATCTTCACGACAGCCATGTGTCCACCCTAACGAGCGCTGCCCTCAGAACGTCTCGACGGCCGGTGTCAGGTCCGCGTCGACCACGATCGGGGCGTGGTCGGAGGGGCCCTTGCCCTTGCGGGCCTCCCGGTCCACGTACGCGGAGCGGACCGCGCGGGCGAACGACGCGCTCGCGTACACCAGGTCGATCCGCATGCCCTTGTTCTGGTGGAACATCCCGGCCCGGTAGTCCCAGTACGTGAACGGGTGCGGCCCCTTCATCGGCGTCGGCACCACGTCCTCCAGTCCCAGGTCACGCAACGCGGCCAGCGCGGCCCGCTCGGCCGGGGTGACGTGGGTGGAGGTGACGAACAGCGCGGGATCCCAGACGTCGGCGTCGGTGGGCGCCACGTTGAAGTCACCGCAGACGGCCACCGGCAGCGCGCCGGCCACCTCCGATTCGAGGGCGTCGCGCAGCCCCGCGAACCAGGCCAGCTTGTACGCGTAGTGCGGGTCGTCCGGCGCGCGGCCGTTCGGCACGTACACCGACCAGACCCGCAGCTCGTCGCAGGTGGCCGAGATGGCGCGGGCCTCGGGCTCGGGGAACCCGGGCTCGCCCGGGAAGCCGACAGTCACGTCGGCCAGCCCGACCCGGGACAGCACGGCGACGCCGTTCCACCGCCCGTCGCTGTGGCTGGCCACCTCGTAGCCCAGCTCGCCCACCTCGGCGACCGGGAACGCCCCGTCGGGGCACTTGGTCTCCTGCAGGCACACGACGTCGGGCTTCGTGGTGGCCAGCCAGTCGAGCAGCCGGGGCAGGCGGGCCTTCACCGAGTTGACGTTCCAGGTCGCCAGGCGCATGCCCCCAGCCTGCCGCATCCCCGCCCGCCCCGCCCGGTCAGCGCTCCGGGGTGTCGCCGGGTCGGGTCTGCTCGGCGAGGAAGCGTTCCAGCTCGGCGCCGAGTTCGTCGGCGGTGGGCAGCGGCCCGGTCTCGCCGGCGAGCAGGCTCTTCTCGCCCCGGCCGCGGGCGAACGTGTCGTACTGCTCCTCCAGCGCCTGGACCAGCGTCGCCGCCTCCTCGGTCTGGGTGACCTGGCGGTCGATCTCCACCCGGACCGCCTCGGCGGCGGTCCGCAGCGCCTCGACGGGCAGCAGCAGGCCGGTGCTGCGGGACACGGCGGACAGCAGTGCCTCGGCGGCGGCCGGGTACTCGGCCTGGGCCACGTAGTGCGGCACGTGCGCGGCGAAGCCGAGGGCGTCGCGCCCCTGCTCGCCGAGGCGGTACTCCAGCAGGTGACCGACGCCGGCCGGCACCTGCACCTTCTGCAGCCACGGCTCGTGCCCGGCGATCAGTTCCTTGCGGGTGGCGTGCGCGGTGACGCCGCTGGGCCGGGTGTGCGGCACCGCCATCGGGATCGAGTTGAGCCCGACTGTGAGCCGGACGTCGAGGCGGGCGCTGAGCCCGGCGACGGCGGCCACGAAACGCTCCCACTGAAGATCCGGCTCGGGGCCGGTGAGCAGCAGGAACGGGGTCTCGTCGTCGTCGTGCAGCAGGTGCAGCTCCAGCGCCGGGGCGTCGTAGGACTCCCAGTGGTCCTCGACGAAGGTCATCACCGGGCGGCGGGAGCGGTAGTCGAAGATCTGGTCCACGTCGAAGCGGGCGATGACCCGGGCGTCGAGCGAGGTGAGCAGCTGTTCCCGGGCCAGCCGGGTGGCGTTGCCGGCGTCGACGAAGCCGGTGAGCGCCTGGATCAGCACCGGCTGGCCGAGCTCGGGCAGCTCGTCGGTGAGTTCGTAGAGCTCGTGTGGATCGAGCACCGGTGGGGTCCTCCCTGTCGACGCGTACGGGGGAGCGCCGAGCGTGCGGCGTCCCCGGTTCGGCCAACGTACCGGGGCGGGTGGTCCATTCCGTTACGGCCACGTCCGATGCCCGGATGATGATCACGATTCGGCTACGCCCCGGTCCGGCGACCCATATCCGGATCGTCCGAACGGACGAGTTAGTCGATCATCGGGCGGGACCGGGAGGTCTGCGGCGTTCCTGCCCGGGCCGCTGCGCGGGTTGCAGGCCGGGTGATTGGTCCGGTTCCCGAGGTCCGTGGTCCGCCGGGTCGCACTGGGATGGGCCGTCCGCTTCGGAACGGCCAAAGTGTGGCGAGGGCCACCCTTTGGGCCTGGGTGATCCCGGTTTGCCCTGCCTAGCCTCGTCGGATGCGTAACGACGGCAACCTCGACGACCCGTTCGGCTCCGGCCGCCCGGCTGACCGTTCGGACGATACCCCCTCCACCAATCGGTTGGCCACACTCCGGGGACTGGTCCGGCGTACCCGCTTCTGGGCACCCACGAACCCCCGGCCCGGCCGGACGAAGCTGGCGGTCGCCACCGGCGCGGCCTGCTGCCTGGGCCTGGTCGGCGTCAGCCAGGCCGGCTTCGGTGCCCCGGACCGCGCCGCCGACCCGGCGCCCTCGGCGGAGGTCGCCGAGCGTGCCGCGGTCGACCCGGCGTCCCGGGCCATGGCCCGGCCGAGCACCGCCCCCGCCGCCCCCAGCGCCAGCGCCAGCCCGTCCGCGACGGCGAGCCCGAAGGCGACCGCCAAGCCCAAGCCGAAGAAGACCGTCCGGCAGATCGTCCCGGTCGCCGGCCTGGACCGCACCCAGATGAACAACGCGAAGAAGATCGTGCAGGCCGGCAAGGAGATGGGCATGCCGCGCCGCGCCCTCGTCATCGCGGTGGCGACCGCCATGCAGGAGAGCACCCTGCTCAACTACGCCAGCGGCGTGCTGCCCGAGTCGCAGAACTACCCGCACCAGGCGATCGGCTGGGACCACGACTCGGTCGGGCTGTTCCAGCAGCGCCCGAGCAGCGGCTGGGGCACCGTCGAGCAGCTGATGGACCCGGAGTACGCCACGAAGGCGTTCCTGTCCGCGCTGGCGGAGATCCCCGGCTGGCAGAGCCTGCCGCTCTCCGTGGCCGCCCAGGCCGTGCAGATCTCGGCGTTCCCGGACGCGTACGCCCAGCACGAGTGGCGGGCCGGCGAAGTGGTGGCCGAGATCCTGGGCTGACCCGGACGGGTGGTTGCCGAAGGGCCGATTCGGGTATCAAGGGCTTGCCGGTCCCAGGTACACATGAAGGGGACCGCAGGACGGGAGGACCCTCATGTCGCTGATGCAACGGATCACCGCCTTCCTGCGGTCGCCGCGGGGCCAGCAGCTGGTCGACCGCGGCCGGCGTGAGATGTCGAAGCCGGAGAACCAGGCCCGGCTGCGGCAGATCGCGAACCGGCTGCAGTCGCGCCGGCGCTGACCCGCGTCACCCCCGCCGCACGAGCCTCCGGAGCCCTTCGTGACCGACCCCGCCCCCGTCGACGGGGAGCCCAACGCCGTCCCCGCCGCCCCCGTCCCGCCGGTGGGGGCGCCCGAGGCACCACCGGCCAAGCTGTGGGACCGGATGCGGGACGACCCGCAGTACGCGCCGGAGCACCTGGCCCTGGAGGCGGTACGCCGGCTCGGCCCGGAGGCCGCCCAGTGGGCCGCCCGGGAGCGGGCGCTGCGACCGGCCGCCCCGCCGGAGCACTTGGCCGACCAGGCGGTACGCAAGTTCGTCAACCACGCCCGGCTCTCCGGTGCGGTGTCCGGCGCGGCCGGGCTGCCCGGCGCGGTGATCGACGTGGGCGTGCTGGCCTGGACCCAGGCCCGGCTGGTGCTGCACGTCGCGGCCGCCTACGGCGTCGACCCGGCGCACCCGGACCGGGCCACCGACCTGCTGGTGCTCCAGCGGGTGCACAAGGTCGCCGAGACGGCCCGTCTCGCGCTGGGCGTGGCCGCCGGCCGGGAGCGGGCCGGTGCGCTGTTCGGCTCCGCCGGTGACCGGGCGCTGGGCCGGGTGATGCTCCAGCTCGGGGTCCGGCTGGCCCGGATGGCCGGGGTGCGTGCCGCCAAGCGGATGTTCGCCAAGGTCGTGCCGGGCGCGGCGATCGTGCTCGGCACCTGGGCCAACTCGTCGGCCACCAAGGAACTGGCCGACCGCACGCGCGCCCTCTACCGCGCCGCCGGCCCCCGGCAGCTACCGGGCCCGCGTCAGCCCTGACCAGCCGGAGGCGTTCCAGGCCACCTCGGCCAGCCGGCCCTGCCCGGTCGCGTTCGGGTGGAACCAGTCGAGCGCGTTGACCTGGTCCAGGTCGAAGCGATGGCGGTGCACCGCGCCGCCGTCCCACCGGCAGCGTGACCCGTACGCCCGGCAGGCGGCGCGCAGTTGCCCGTCGTACGCCTCGATCCGGTCCCTGACGCGGGCCCGGCGGGCGGCAGCGGCGGGCGCTGTCGACGTGGCGTCGGCCAGCAGCGACGGGCATACGCCCCGCGACCAGGCCCGCACGGCGCGGGGCTCGGTGTGCCCGATCTGCCAGAGCCGGTACAGGTCCGGGATGCTGACCACCAGCACCCGGGCCTTCGGCCGGCCCTCGCGCAGCACGCCCAGCGCCGCGTCGACCTGGTCGCGGAAGGTGGCGACCGGCGTCATGTCGTCGACGTCGCCCCGGCAGGCGTCGTTCGCGCCGATCAGCACGGTGACCAGGTCGGCCCTGTCGCGTACCGCCGACCGGGCCTGGCCGGTCAGCGCGGCCGCGCGGGCCCCGGGCACGGCCCGGTTGTACGCCCGCAGCCCCGGCGCGTCGGCGCGCAGCCGCCGGTAGAGGCTCTCCACCCGCAGGCCGTCCCCGGTCGACCAGGAGTTGCGTTCGCAGCTCACCAGCACCAGGCAGGAGCCGTAGCCGGTGCTGACCGAGTCGCCGAGCGCGACCAGCACCCGGGGCTCGCCGGGGGCGGGTGTGCCGGAAGGCCGGGGTGACGCCTCGCCGGAGCCGTCACAGGCGAGCGCGACGAGCGCCGCCAGGCAGGCCAGCGCGGCGATCCAGCGTCTCATCGGTCCCCCGTCCGGCGGCGGCAACGGGCGCGTCGACCCTATGCCCCGGCGGAGAGCCGGTGGCGGTTCTGTCGGCTATCAGGCATCGACCACTGTCGTTCACATCTGTCGTGTCGGCGCAGGCCGGCCGTGCAGCCACCGGTGCAGCGCCCGGGTGATCCGGGGCAGCACCAGGTAGGTCATCAGCGGGGTGAGCACGAGCGTCATCAGCAGCGTCCGCCCGGCCAGTGGCACGCCGGCGAGGAACCGGGTGGTCAGCAGCGTGGCGGCCAGGCTGAGCGGGAAGAACGCCAGCCAGATCGTGACCGCCTGCTTCCAGCGCGGCGGCGCGGCCGGTTCCGGCTCGCCGAACGTCTCGACCACGTGGTCCACCGGCGGGGCGAACCAGCCCTCGATGCCGGTGCGCCGCTCCACCCGGGTGTGCTCGACGATGCCCTGCGCCGAGCTGAGCCACCAGCGCCGCTGCGGCGAGTCCTCCCAGTCGCGCAGGGTGTCCGCGTCGGCGAAGCGGTACATCACGTGCCACTCGCCGGACCCGGGGGCGCTGCGGACGAAACCGGCGCCGAGGAAGCCCGGGAAGCTCTCCGCCAGCGCCGTCCCGGCCCGCATCCACGCCACCACCTCGTCGGTACGCGCCGGGTCGGCGCGCCGGGACACGGCGACGGTCACGGGTACGGCCTGAGTCGTGGTCATGCCATCCTCTCCACCGTTCCGCGGGATCTCCGCCGGAAACCGGCACCCCGAAGTAACGCACCCGCCCGCCGGGCGCATCCGGCGACCGCCCGCCGGGTGTCCCGGATCACCGGCGTTCCCGCGCCGGCCGGTTATCCCCGCCCGTGCCGGGGTAGGCCCCAGGAATGACCCGATCACAGCCCCGCCGCGCCCGTGGCACGGTCGGCCACGCGAACAGCGCCCTGAACCTGCGGCTCGCGCTCGCCACGTTCGGTCTGGTCGTGATGACCGTCTTCGCGGTGCTCGCGTTCGCCGCGGACATCGCCTGGCTGGGTGTCGTCTGCGCGCTGCTCGCCGTGGTGGCGGTGGTCGACCTGGTCGTGATCCAGCGCCGCCGCGCCGCGCGCCGCCGGGAGGAGCCGGGCGTGCGGCACTCGCTGTTCGAGTGACAGGAGTACGACATGCCCATCGCCACCACCAATCCCGCCACCGGACAGGTGCTCAAGACGTACGAGGCGATGTCGGACGAGCAGATCGACGCCGCGATCGAGCGGGCCGACCTCGCCTTCCGGCAGTTGCGCGACACCACGATCGCGCAGCGGGCCCGGTGGCTCCTCGCCGCCGCCGACCTGCTCGACGCCGAGCGCGACGAGACGGCCCGGCTGATGACCACCGAGATGGGCAAGACGTACGCCGCCGCGAAGGCGGAGGTCACCAAGTGCGCCACCGCCTGCCGCTTCTACGCCGGGAACGCGCCCCGGATGCTCGCGGACGAGCCGGCCGACGCCGCCGCGGTCAAGGCGAAGCGGGCGTACGTGCGTTACCAGCCGATCGGTCCGGTGCTCGCGGTGATGCCGTGGAACTTCCCGCTGTGGCAGGTGATGCGGTTCGCCGCCCCGGCCCTGATGGCGGGCAACACCGGCCTGCTCAAGCACGCCTCGAACGTGCCGCAGACCGCGCTCTACCTGGAGGACCTGTTCCGCCGGGCCGGTTTCCCCGAGGGCGCGTTCACCACGCTGCTGGTCGGCTCCGACGCGGTCGACCGGATCCTCAGCGACCCCCGCGTGCGCGCTGCCACGCTCACCGGCAGCGAGCCGGCCGGGCGGTCCATCGCCCAGATCGCCGGCCGGGAGATCAAGAAGACGGTGCTGGAGCTGGGCGGCAGCGACCCGTTCGTGGTGATGCCCTCGGCCGACCTGGACACCGCAGCCGAGGTCGCCACCACCGCCCGCTGCCAGAACAACGGGCAGTCCTGCATCGCCGCGAAGCGGTTCATCGTGCACACCGACGTGTTCGACGCGTTCGCCGAGAAGTTCGCCGCCCGGATGGCGGCGCTGCGCGTCGGCGACCCGATGGACGACGGGACCGACGTCGGCCCGCTGGCCAGCGAGCGCGGTCGCGACGAGGTGCACGCGCAGGTCACCGACGCGGTGGACCAGGGCGCGACTGTGCTCTGCGGCGGCGAGAAGCCGGCCGGGGACGGCTGGTACTACCCGCCGACCGTGGTCACCGACCTGCGCCCGGAGATGCGCATGTGGTCCGAGGAGGTGTTCGGGCCGGTCGCCGGGCTCTACCGGGTCGGCTCGTACGACGAGGCGATCGAGGTCGCCAACGGCACCAGCTTCGGCCTCGGCTCCAACGCCTGGACGAACGACCCGGCCGAGCAGGAGCGCTTCGCCGTCGACCTGGACGCCGGCAACGTGTTCGTCAACGGCATGACCACGTCCTATCCGGAGCTGCCGTTCGGTGGTGTGAAGAACTCCGGGTACGGCCGCGAGCTGTCCGCCGCCGGCATGCGCGAGTTCTGCAACACCAAGACCGTGTGGATCGGCGAGGGCGAGGCCGGCGCGGGCGCCGGGGCGCACTCCGAGTAGACGCGATTGGCCGGACGCCGTCACGGGTAGGAGTGGCGACCATGACGGCGTTCGGCTTCCACGCATCCCACGAGCAGATCCACCCGGCCCGGCTGCTGGAGGCGGTGATCCACGCCGAACGCGCCGGCTTCGACGCGGCCATGTGCTCCGACCACTTCTCGCCGTGGAGCGAGCGACAGGGCCAGTCCGGGTTCGCCTGGTCCTGGCTCGGCGCCGCGCTCCAGGCCACGAACCTGTCCTTCGGCGTGGTGAACGCCCCCGGCCAGCGCTACCACCCGGCGATCATCGCGCAGGCCATCGGCACGCTCGGCGCCATGTACCCGGGCCGGTTCTGGGCCGCGCTGGGCACCGGCGAGGCGGCGAACGAGCACATCACCGGCGAGGTCTGGCCGCGCAAGGACATCCGCAGCGCCCGGCTGCGCGAGTGCGTCGACGTGATCCGGGCGCTGCTCGCAGGCGAGGAGGTCAGCCACGACGGCCTCGTCACGGTGGACCGGGCGAAGCTGTGGACCCGGCCGGAGGAGCCGCCCGCACTGGTCGGCGCCGCCGTGAGCATCGCCACCGCGCGCTGGTGCGCCGAGTGGGCCGACGGGCTGATCACCGTCAACGCGCCGGTCGAGCACCTGCGGCAGATGATCGACGCCTACCGGGACGCGGGCGGACGTGGCCCGCTGCACCTCCAGGTGCACGTGAGCTGGGCGCCCGAGCAGGAGCAGGCCGAGGCGATCGCGTACGAGCAGTGGCGCAGCAACGTGTTCGCGCCGCCGGTCTGCTGGGACCTGGAGACCCCCGAGCACTTCGACGTGGCGAGCGCCGATGTGCCGATGTCCAAGGTCGCCGAGACCGTGAACGTCTCCGCCGACCTGGGCCGGCACATCGGCTGGCTGGAGGAGTACGTGGCGCTGGGCTTCGACCAGATCGCGCTGCACCACGTCGGGCAGGAGCAGCGCGCGTTCATCGACACGTTCGGCGCCGAGGTGCTGCCGAAGCTGCGCTCCGCCGCCTGATCACACATCACCCCGTCGGCGCTTAGGCTCGTCGTTCGTGGATGCTCTGTTCGAGGTCGTGGTCTTCCTGGCCATCGCGACCTTCGGTGCGGCGCTGGCCCGCCGGCTCGGCCTGCTCGCGCCGATCCTGCTGGTCGTGCTCGGCCTCGCGTTGTCCTTCCTGCCGTTCTTCCCGCACGTGCGGCTGGACCCGGACCTGGTGCTGGTGGGCATCCTGCCGCCGCTGCTCTACGTGGCGGCGCTGGAGACGTCGGTGCCGGCGTTCCGGCTCAACCTGCGGCCGATCCTGCTGCTCGCCGTCGGGCTGGTCGTCTTCACCGCGTTCGTGGTGGGCACCGTCGTGCACTGGTTCCTGCCCGAGCTGCCGTACGCGATCTGCCTGGCGCTCGGCGCGGTGGTGGCGCCGCCGGACGCGGTCGCCGCCACCGCGGTGGCCCGGCGGGTCGGCCTGCCCCGGCGGGTCGTCACCATCCTGGAGGGCGAGAGCCTGGTCAACGACGCCACCGCGCTGGTGCTGCTGCGGGTGGCGATCGTCGCCGCGACCGCCACCACCGGCGGCGTCGGCGTCGGCGACGTGGCCCGCGAGGTGGTCGTCGCGGCCGGCGGCGGCATCCTGGTCGGCCTGCTGGGCGTGGTGGTCTTCGGGTACCTGCACAAGCGCATCACCGACCCGGTGCTGGACAACGCGCTGTCGCTGATCGTGCCGTTCGCCGTGGTCTTCGCCGCCGAGGAGATCCACGCCTCCGGCGTCGTCGCGGTGGTGGTGACCGGCCTCGGCATCGGGCACAAGCTGCCCACGCTGCTGTCGGCCGCCTCCCGGCTCCAGGTGACCGCGTTCTGGCGGCTGATCCGGTTCCTCCTCGAAGGACTGGTGTTCCTGCTGGTCGGCCTGCAACTGCCGGAGGTGGTCCGCGACCTCGACGAACCGTTCGGCTCGCTGGCCGCGATCACCGCCGCGGTGCTGGCCGCCGTCTTCCTGTCCCGGTTCGTCTGGGTGTTCCCGGCCACCTACCTGGCCCGGCTGGTGCCCCGGATCCGGCAGCGCGACCCGGCGCCGCCGGTGCAGTTCCCCGTCGTCATCGGCTGGGCCGGCATGCGGGGCGTGGTGACGCTCGCCGCCGCGCTGGGCCTGCCGCTCACACTGGCCGACGACGCGCCGTACCCGCGTGCGCTGCTCATCTGGCTGGCCTTCGCGGTGATCGTCGCGACGCTGGTCGGGCAGGGCGCCACGCTGCCCTGGGTGGCCCGGCGGCTGCGGCTGCCCCCGGACGACCCGGTGCAGGACGCGCTGTCCGCCGCCGGGGTGCAGCAGCGGGCCAGCCGGGCGGCCCGGGAACGGCTCGACGAACTGGCCGCCGGCGCGCCGGAGGCGGTGGTGGAACGCCTTCGCGGGCTGACCACCTCCCGGGCCAACCTGGCCTGGGAACGGCTCGGCGGCACCGAACGGGAAACCCCCTCCCAGGCGTACGCGCGCCTGCGGCAGGAGATGATCGACGCGGAGCGGGAGGTGTTCCGGGCCGCCCGCGACTCCGGCCAGATCCCGGAGGAGGTGCTCACCCGCGCCTATCGTGATCTGGATCTGGAGGAGTCCATGCTGCGACAGGAGGTCGTCGAATGAGCTGCCGGCACCTGGCTGAGGCGGGCACGGCCGAACCCGACACCACCACCGAGTGCCCGGACTGCGTGGCGATCGGCAACCCGGACTGGGTGCATCTGCGCGCCTGCCTGACCTGCGGGCACGTGGGCTGTTGCGACTCGTCGCCGTACCAGCACGCCACGAAGCACTTCGAGGCGAGCGGCCACCCGGTGATGCGGTCGGTCCAGCCGGGGGAGTCGTGGCGCTGGTGCTTCGTGGACGAGGAGATCGGCTGACTCAGCCGACCCGGCGCTCCAGCATCTGCCCGGTCCACGTCGGGCGGCCCGGCCGCTCCACCGTGAACGGCTCGGTGGCGGTGAACCCGCAGCTCTCGTAGAACCGCACGAGCGCCCGGTCGGGGCTGCGGAAGCAGTCCACCCGCAGCAGGCCGACGCCACGTTCGCGGGCCAGCTCCGCCGCGTACGCCAGCAACCGCGCCCCGACCCCGCGCCCGGCGTACGCCCGGTCGGTGACCAGCAGGTTCACGTACAGCTCCGGCTCGGTGGCGGGCGGCACGTACTCGGTCGCCGCGCCCACCACCAGCGCGCCCGCCACCGTCGCGTCGATCTCGGCGAGGTACAGGCCGTCGCCGGTGGCCCACGCCTCGGCCTGGGCGATGCGGCGCGGGTCGATCGACGCCGGCTCGGTGCCCCACTGGTCGGTACGCCCGAGTTCGGTCAGCCATGCGGTGGCGCTGTCGAGCAGCCGCAGCAGCGTGGGCGCGTCGCCGGGCCCACCCGGACGGATGGTGATGCTCTGCTGGTCGGTCATCCCGCCATGCTGCTACACGCGGCTCACCCGGGCACACCGGCGGCCCGTGCCTCCGGCGCCGGCCGGTTCGCGATCGCCCGGCGGGCCAGAGCCGGGGCGGCCAGCCCGGCGGCGGCGAGGATCCCGCCGAGCACCAGCCAGCCGACCGGCCCGCCACCGAGCACCAGCAGCGTGAGCAGGCCCCGGCCGAGCGCCTGGGCCAGCCCGGCGAGCAGGCCGTCCGCGCCCTGGTAGGCGCCGATCGCGCCGGGCGGGGCCAGGTCGTAGGCGAGGCCCGCGCCGGCCGCGCCGTGCCACAGGTCGCCGACCGTCCACACCGCAGTGGCGACGAGCAGCAGGACGACCGCGGGGAGCACCGGCAGGACGGCCGTCGCCGCGTACAACGGTGTGGCCGCCGCGAGCACCAGCCCGGCCCGGCGCAGCTTCCGGGCGGCCGGCGCGGCCCGCTCGGCGCCCCGGCTCAGCCGGACCGCGAGCAGCACGGTGAGGACCGTGTTCGCGAGCAGCACCGCCGACACCACGGGTGGCGGCGCGCCGGCCCGGTCCACAGTCCACAGCGGCACGACGAGCACGAGCACCGTCACGTGCGTGCTGAGCACCGCCGAGACGCCGCTGACCGCGAGGAACCGCCCGTCCCGCAGCGGTCCCCGTCGCGTACCGGTTGGCCCGTGTGGGCCGGCTGACCTGTGCGCCGCGCCGGCCGGCCACGCGGCGGCGACGGGCTGCGGCGGCAGGCGCAGCAGCAGCGCCGCCGAGAGCAGGTACGTGGCCGCGTTGCCGACGATCAGCACCTGGTACGCCCGGTGCGTGTCCACGGCGAGCGCGATCCCGGCCAGCGCGGTACCGACGGTGATGCCCAGGTTCGCCACCGCCCTTAGCGTCGCGAACGCGTGCACCCGGCCGTCCGGGCCGCCCACCGCCGCGACGAGCGCCGCCCGTACCGCCAGGTTGCCGGCCGCGAGCAGCGCCTCCGGCACCGCCACCGCCAGGAACGCCGGAAACGAACCGACCAGCAGGTACGCCAGCGCGGCGACCGCCTGACCCACCTGGAGGACGGCCCGGAGCGTACGCGGATCCCACCTGTCGGCCAGCGCGCCCAGCGGCACGCTGGCGCTGAGCCCGACCAGCCCGGCGACTGTGAGCCCGGCGCCCACCGAGGTGGCGGAGAGGCCCACGTCCCGGGTCAGGTAGAGCGCACCGCCCGCCAGCCACAGCCCCGCGCCGACGGTGTTCACCAGCGTGGCGTACGCGAGCGTGCGCAGCGGCCCGGGCGGCGGGAGCGGCGAGAGGCGTCCCATCAGCGGCGTCCGGCGAGGGCCATGCGATCGACGCTAGGCGTGGGCCAGCTGTCGCGGCGTCCCGGAACCGGCGACCCCTGTCACACCCGAGGGCTCGGGAGGCATGTTGCGTCGCCGAGCAGCCGTGCGGTCCAGTCGGTGAAACCGCCGTCGCCGAGCATCGGACGGACCGTGTCGGCGAGCGCGTCGCGGCTACCGGCTGGCTGCCGCCCACACCCGATTCTCGGCCGGCCGGTGACGTGGCGGCACCGAAACGGCGCTCGGCCCGGCGTGGCTGTGACAATCGCGGCCGGCAGCTCCCCGCGGGAAGGATGAGCTTCCGAGCGTTATGCCTCTCAGTCATAAATATGACCGAGAGGCATGACGCCGGAGGGACAACCCTTCTGTTCCGGGGCGACACGCCGCTTCCGGGCGGGCGTGTTAACCGGTCGACCGGGGGCGCGGACCGTGCCACGATCGCGCGGTGCCCGCCTCCGTGACCGCCCTGCTGCGCCGGCAGTTCGACCTGACCTGGGCGCTTGCCGAGTACCACCTCGACCGGCTGGAGCCGGGTGATTTCCTCTGGGAACCGGCCGCGCTGTGCTGGACCATGCGCCAGGACCCGGCCGGCGGGTGGCGTGCCGACTGGGCCGACACCGAGCCGGACCCGGTCCCGGTGCCCACGATCGCGTGGCTGACCTGGCACATCGGCTGGTGGTGGTCGGTCGCGGCCGACCACGTGCGGCAGCGGCCGGCGCGGGAGCGCGACGACATCCGCTGGCCCGGACCGGGCGCGGAGACTGTGGCGTGGCTGCGGGAGCTGCGGTCGGAGTGGACGGACACGCTGGACGGGCTGACCGAGGCCGGCCTGGACCGGCCGTCCGCGTACCCCTGGCCCGCCGACGCCGGGCTCACCGTCGCGGACCTGGCCGCGTGGGTGAACGCCGAGCTGATGAAGAACGTGGCCGAGATCGGGCAACTCCGGCTTATGCGGGCGGCAGGGCGGGCGGCGGGGCGGGCGGCCTGAGCCGGGCCGCGCTCAGTGCGCGCCGCCGAGGTTGAGCACCACCACCCCGGCGATGACGAGTCCCGCCCCGACCACCTTCGTCACGCTCAGCGGCTCACCGAGGAACGCGGCGCCGATCGCCATGATGGCGGCGGTGCCGAGGCCGGACCAGACCGCGTACGCGACGCCGACCGGGATGTCCTTCACTGCGAGCGAGAGCAGGCCGAACGCGGACAGGTACGCCACGGCGAGGCCGACAGTGGGCCAGAGCCGGGTGAAGCCGTCGGTGGCCTTGAGCAGGCTGGTGCCGATCACCTCGGCGGTGATCGCGCCGAGCAGGAACAGGTACGCCATCGCAGGACCGTACCCGGTCCTGCGATGGCGCCTGAGTGGAGCTCGAATCCCGGTCAGGAGACCGTGCAGGCCTTTCCGTTCAGCGTGACAAGCCCCGGATCCGGGTTGGGGAACCGGGAGGCGATCCCGTTGAAGCCGAACGTGGTGGACGCGCCCGGTGCCAGCTTCGCGTTCCAGGACAGGTTCTTCGCGGTGACAGTGGCGCCGCTCTGGCCGAGCTGCGCCGACCACGCGTGGCCCACCTTCTGGTCGCCGAGGAAGGCCCAGCGCAGGCTCCACCCGTTCACCGCCGTCGTGCCGGTGTTGCGCACCGTCACCTGGGTGGTGAAGCCGGACGGCCAGCTCCCGTGCGTGGTGTACGTGACCGCGCAGGACGACGCCGGCACCGCGCCCGCGTCACCCTGGTCGGCCAGGAACGACGCGAGCCACGCCAGCGCCGAGTTCCAGTTGATCGCCACCTCGTTCGTCGCGTACGAGTTGATGTCGTCGACGTAGCAGAACATCGGCGCGCACCCGGCGAGCAGGTTCGCCGCGAACGGGTCCTGGAGCGCGGCGTTCGGACCACCGGCGAGCGAACCGGCCGGCGGGCGCGGCAGGTCCGGGTTCAGCTGGTGGCCGAAGATCCGGCTGTGCTGGTTGCGGGCGTGCTGCTCACCCCACCCGGTCACGTACGACATGTTCAGCGCGTTGCGGCCGAACAGGTAGTCCGCGGCCTGCACCGCGCCGTCCCGGTACTTCGCGTCCCGGCTCAGGTCGAACGCGGTGGCGAGCACGATGGCGTTGTTCACCAGGTTGCTGTTGCTGCCCCAGACGTACGCGTCGGCGCTGCCCGGGAACGGCAGCCCGTACGCCTGGCCGGCGATCGTGGCCAGGTAGCTGTCGGCGGCGGCGGTGATCGACTCGCGGATGCGGGTCTTCTCCGCGGCGGGCAGCGTGTTCGGCACGGTGGCCAGGTCGAGGCGGCCCAGCGCGGCGACGCTCTGCCAGCCGAACGCGCCGTTCGGGGCGAACACGTCGGCGGTGTGCAGCGGCGAGCCGGTGACGTCGGCCAGGTACGCCTTGTCGCCGGTGGTCAGCCACAGCTCGACGGCGGCCCAGTAGAACTCGTCGGTGACGTTGGTGTCGTCGTACGCGCCGCCGCCGGTGCCGTCGCTGGCCGAGGCGTAGATCGCCGGGTGCGCCTTGGCCGCCGCGTACGCGGTCTTCGCGGCGGTGCCGCAGCGCGCGGCGAACGCGGCGTCGTACGGGGCGTACAGCCGCTGGCACTGCGCCGCGACGGCGGCCAGGTTCAGCGTGGCGGCTGTGGACGGCGCGTGCAGCTCGCGCGGCTGCGGGTCGTCCTGGGGCTGCAGCGGCAGGCCGGTCCAGTTCCGGTCGTGGATCTTGTGGTGGACCATCCCGGCCAGCTGCTCGCCCGCGGGCACCTGCATGCGCAGCAGGAACTCCAGCTCCCAGCGGGCCTCGTCGAGCACGTCCGGCACGTCGTTGCCGCGCTCGGGCAGCCGCAGCGTGGAGTCGCCCAGTGCGGCGCCGCCGCCGGCGGTCTCGGCCGTCTTGGTCCGCTCGAACGTGCTCAGGAGCTGGTAGGCGGCGATGCCGCCGTTGACGACGTACTTGCCGTGGTCACCCGCGTCGTACCAGCCGCCGCGCACGTCCAGCGAGTAGTCGCAGACGCCGGCCTGGCACGGCACGTCGGTGTCGCCCTGGTTGGGCGCGACGCCGAGGTGGCCGGCCGGGCGGGCGTACTCCTCGCCGATCAGGTCGCCGTCGATCTCGATGCCGCTGCGCTGGGCGTAGAAGAACTGGAGCGAGTCGGCGCGCAGCCGGTCGTAGAGCGCGCCGGAGATGTCGAACGGGTGGCTGGTCTCGCCGTCGACGGTCAACGTGTAGCCGGTGCCCGGCGTGCGGTACGCGGAGAAGTCGGCCGTCTGCACGTTCTGTGCGGAGGCCGCGTCGGTGCCGCGCGGCGTGGTCTGCCCGCTGGCGACCACCGCGCCGCCGGCGGACTTGAGCTGCCAGGGCAGCGCCTCGGTGGCCTCGGTGACCACAGTCGCGTGCTTCGGCCCGCCGGGCAGGTAGCCGACCTGGTTGACCCGGACCCGGGGGCCGGTGTCCGGCTCGTACGGCGGCGCCGGCTCCCCGCCGCGCAGCGACACGTTGTCCAGGCAGAACGTCTGCGCCTGGGCGCTGCCGCCGACCTGGAAGATCAGCTGGGCGGTGGGGTTGTCGGCCGGCGAGGTGAACGTGGTGGTGACGCGCTTCGCGGTGCCGGTTGCGGTCGCGTCGACGCTCGCGTACGTGGTGTAGGGGGCGCTGCCGAGCTGGAGCACCGCCTTGACGGCCGCGCCGGGGGTCGCGGAGACGTCGAAGGACAGCTCGTACTCGGCGCCCTGGGTCAGCGGCACCGCGTCCTGGCCGATGCCGGCGTCCCACGGGTTGGCGGTGCCCGCCGCGACGGAGGTGCAGAGACGGCCGTCGACGACCGCGAGGTCGCCGGTGCCGTACGAGAACCAGGGTGAGACACCGGCGCTGAAGTCGCCGTTGCGGAGTTGTTCGGGGGCGTCCGGCGGCACCTCGGCGCTCGCCGGGCCGGCGGTGAGGCCGGTGAGCGCCAGCGTGGTGGCCGCGAGTGCGGCGAGCCGACGACGGAATCGGGTCACGGAGGTTCCTTCCGTGCTCGGGGGTGGTGGGGGAGGCCAGGAGCTGGGAGCGCTCCCAATATCAGCCCGATGTTTCCATCGCGTTCCGCCGCTGTCAATCGATCCGGCCCGATGAGGCGCGCGCGCCCGGGCGCGGTGCGATTCGGCGCGCCACGTACGATGTCAGTGATCTCCTAGAGACATCCGAGCCCTCGACCTGGCAGGCTGCGACCCATGACCCTGAAGCTTCGTTCCGTCGGAGCGAGCGACCGTGGGCTGATCCGCAGCGGTAACCAGGACGCGCAGCACGCGGGTGCCTGGCTGGTCGCGGTCGCCGACGGCATGGGCGGCATGGCGGCCGGCGACCTGGCCAGCCGCATCGCCATCGACGCGATCGCCCCGCTGGACGTGGAGACGCCGGAGGACGCGCTCGTCGCCGCGCTCCAGGGCGGGATCGAGCTGGCCACCGCGCAGATCCGGCAGGCCGTCGAGGAGGACCCGGAACGCCAGGGCATGGGCACCACGCTCACCGCGCTGCTGTTCGCCCGCACCGGCAGCTGCCTCGCGCTGGCGCACGTCGGGGACTCCCGGGCCTACCTGTACCGCGAGGGCGTGCTCAAGCAGGTCACCCGGGACGACACGTTCGTGCAGATGCTCGTCGATCAGGGCGTCATCACCGCCGAGCAGGCCAGCAGCCACCCCCGCCGCGCGGTGGTGACCCAGGCGTTGCAGGGCGACGAGGTCTCCCCGTCGTACGCCACGATGGTGCCCCGGGCCGGTGACCGCTGGCTGCTGTGCAGCGACGGCCTCTCCAACGTGGTCCGCGCGGACACGCTCACCGAGGTGCTCAGCGAGCAGCCGGAACGCGACGCCTGCGCGGCCCGGCTGATCGACCTGGCGCTGCGGGCCGGCGGCCCGGACAACATCACCGTCGTGATCGCCGACGTCGTCGAGGAGTAGCCCTCACCGCCGTCGCGGAGCGGCACGGCGGGTCGGCTCGGCTGTGGTCGGGTCCTCCGGCCACGGATGGCGCGGGTAGCGTCCGCGCAGCTCCGCCCGTACCTGCGGGTATCCGGTGCGCCAGAACGAGGCCAGGTCCGCGGTGACCGCCACCGGCCGCCCGGCGGGGGAGAGCAGGTGCAGCAGCACCGGCACCCGCCCGTCGGCGATGCGCGGCACGTCCCGCCAGCCGAACGTCTCCTGGAGCTTGACCGCCAGCACCGGCGCGGCCGGGTCCGCGTAGTCGATCCGGATCCGCGAGCCGCTCGGCACCTCCAGGCGCTCCGGAGCCAGCTCGTCCAGCCGCGCGGCCTGCCGCCAGTCCAGCAGCCGCCGCAGCGCCGCCGCCACGTCCACCCGGCCGAGGTCGGCCCGGCGCCGGGCGCGGGCCAGCTCCGGGCCCAGCCAGACGGGCGCGCCGGCGATCAGCGCGGCGTCGGAGACGTCCGGCCAGCCGTCGCCGAGCGCCTGGCGGCAGAACGCCAGCCGGTGGCGCAGCGCGGTCGCCTCGGGCGTCCACCGCAGCAGGCCCGGCCCCTCCTGTCGCAGCCCGTCCAGCAGCGCCGCCGCGACCAGCTCCGGGTCCGGCGCGGTGAGCGGCCGGTCGACCAGTTCGACGGCGCCGAGCCGGACCACCTCGCGGGCCACCACGTCCCCGCCGGACCAGGCCACCTCCCGTCCGGTGTCCAGCAGCGCCGCCCCGGCCTCCCGGGCGGTCGCCTCGTCGATCGGCGCGGCGAGCCGCACCCGGGCGGCGGGCGCGCCGGGGGAGCGGTCGGCCACCGCGACGGCGAGCCACGCCGCTCCGGTCAGCCCCGACCCGGGCGCCAGCTCCGCGGCGGTCCCGCCGGCCATCAGGTACGCCGACCCGCCCGGCCGCCGTGAGCGGGCCAGCCGTTCCGGGTACGCCAGTCCGGCGAGCAGCCCCGCGGCCAGATCGTCCGGCAGGCGCTCCCGCTCGTTCCCCGCCGACCGTCCACCGCTCCCGCTGCGGTGCGGCGTCGAGTCGGCGCGCGTGTCGGCGGGGTGCCGGTCGGCGGGCAGGGCGGCGCGCAGGCGGCGTACCTCGGTGCGCCAGCGCGCGGTGGCGGCCGGGTCGGCGCCGTCGCGCAGCCGGCGCCAGCGGGCGGGCAGGTCGTCTCCCGTCCCGCCCAGCGTGTCCTCGCCGAGGATCGCCACCACCTGGGCGGCCCGGTCGGCACCCACCCGGGGCGCGCCGTCCAGCAGCGCCCGCGCCAGCCGGGGATGCGTGCCCGCCGCCGCGACCGCCCGTCCCCGCGCGGTGATCCGGCCGTCGTGGTCCACCGCGCCGAGCGTGGTCAGCGTCTCCCGCGCCACAGTGAGCGCGGCCGGCGGCGGTGGGTCGGGCAGCGCCAGCCCGGTGCCGTCCGGTGTGCCCCAGGCCGCCAGCTCCAGCGCGAACCCGGTCAGGTCGGCGGTGGCGATCTCCGGTTCGGGCTGCGGGGCGAGCCGCTCGTGCGTCGCCTCCGACCAGCAGCGGTAGACCGCCCCGGGCGCCTCCCGTCCGGCCCGGCCGGCGCGCTGGGTGGCCCCGGCCCGCGACACCGGCACGGTCACCAGCGCGCCCAGCCCTCGGGCCAGGTCGGTGCGGGGCACCCGGCTCAGTCCGGCGTCCACCACCACCCGGACGCCGGGGACGGTCAGGCTGCTCTCCGCCACCGCCGTCGCGAGCACCACGCGCCGTCCGGCAGCAGGGGTGAGCGCCGCGTCCTGGGCGGGCCCGGGCAGCCGTCCGTGCAACGGCAGCACCGCGATGTCGCGGAGGGCGGCCAGGCGGCGCGCGACGGCGCCGATCTCACCCGCGCCGGGCAGGAAGACGAGCACGTCACCGTCGCGTTCGCGCAGCGCCCGGCGGACCGTGGCTGCCACGTGGTCGAGCAGCGCCGGGTCGACCCGGCCGGCACCGGGCGGCGTCACCGGGCGCGGCGGCGGCGCCCACACCCGCTCGACCGGGTGCAGCGCGGCCTCGGCGCGTACCACGGGAGCGGGGTCGCCGGCGCCGAGCAGCGCGGCGAACCGGTCCGTCTGCGGGGTGGCCGACATCGCCAGCAGCCAGAGGTCCGGGCGTAGTGTGGCGCGGGCCTCGACGCTGAACGCCAGCGCCAGGTCGGCGTCGAGGTGCCGTTCGTGGCACTCGTCGAGCACCACCGCGTCCACGCCCGGCAGCTCCGGGTCGTGGTGCAGGCGGCGGACCAGCAGGCCGGTGGTCACCACCTCGACCCGGGTACGCGGCCCGGTCCGGCGCTCGCCGCGCACCGCGTACCCGATCCGGTCGCCGACCCGCTCGCCGAGCAGGGCGGCCATCCGGTGCGCGGCGGCGCGGGCGGCCACCCGCCGGGGCTGGGCGATCACCACGCGGCCGGTGACCGCGTCGGCGACCGCGAGCGGCGCGGTGGTGGTCTTGCCGGTGCCGGGCGGCGCCACCAGGACGGCGGCGCCGCGCTCGCGCAGCGCGCCGACGAGCGCCGGCAGGACCGGGCGGACCGGCAGGTCGAGCGGGATGTCGGCGAGCACGGCCCCACTCTCGCACCGCGCCGCCGGACGGTCCGCGCTGCCCCCGGAACGCGGAACGGCCCGGCCGGCGCACCGCCGACCGGGCCGGGTGGGCCGCCGCGCCGGGTCCGCCGACCCGGCCGCCGCGCCCCTTGCTAGTACGTTCCGTCGAGCTGACCGCGCAGCTTGGTGAGCGCCCGGGCCAGCAGCCGGGACACGTGCATCTGCGAGACGCCGATCTGCTCGGCGATCTGCGACTGGGTCAGGTTGCCGTAGAAGCGCAGCGTGAGGATCTTCTGCTCGCGCTGGTCGAGCGTGGCGAGCGCCGGGCCGAGGGCGACACGCATCTCGGCCAGCTCGAACTCGCCGTCCTCGCCGCCGAGCAGATCGCCCAGCTCGGTGGCCCGCTCGCCGTCGCCGGTCGGGGTGGACAGCGACACCGCGTTGTACGCGCGGGCGCCCTCCAGGCCCTCCAGCACCTCTTCCTCGGTGAGCTTGAGGTGGGCGGCGATGTCGGCGACCGTCGGCGAGCGGCCGAGCGTCTGGAGCAGCGTGCTGTTGGCGTCGGAGATCGCCAGGCGCAGCTCCTGGAGCCGGCGCGGCACCCGGATGTCCCAGGTGCGGTCGCGGAAGTGGCGCTTCAGCTCGCCGATGATGGTGGGGATGGCGTAGCCGGCGAAGTCGACGCCGCGCGACGGGTCGAACTTGTCGATCGCCTTGATCAGGCCGATCGCTGCGGTCTGCGCCAGGTCGTCGTTGGGCTCGCCCCGGCCGCTGTAGCGGTGGGCCAGGTGGTTCGCCAGCGGCAGCCACGCCTCGATGGCGCGGTCGCGCAGCGCCGGCCGCGACGGGTGGTCGGCGGGCAGCGCGGCCATCGCGGCGAGCAGGTCGGCGGCGCTGTCGGTGAGCGAGCGGGGGTCGAGCTTCGCGGAGGCGGCCGGCGTGGTCGCCCGGGCGCTGATCGTGGGAGCGGTCATGGGTGGTCCTCCCTGCACCTCGTCCACGGAAGAAAAAAGACGTGACGCTTAGGTTTAGGTTTCGGTCGTACGTTCGGAAGCCACCATAGCCCGATCGTGCTGCGGAAATCTAGCCGAAAGTACGATGTACTTAAGGTGTAAGCAGCCACGAAAGACGTGAGTCGGTCGATATCGCGCTCGGCAGGGTGGTGGGGTGGCGCTGACCGGTCGGTCCCGGTCGTACCCCGACCGGTCAACGTGGAATCCGACAGGTGGGCGAAGTGTCGCCTTTCTGTCGTTGTCCCGCCGACGGGACCGCCCGTAGCGTCCGTAGCGACACGTCAACGGAGGCACCGTGCTGGATCCCGCCGCGCCGCAACTCGTCATCAACGCCCGGACGCTGCTGTTCAGCTGGCTCCCGGCGGATCCCGGCGCGGTCGAGACGCTGGTTCCGGCCGGTCTGCGCCCGCACCCGCAGCGGCAGGTGTTCGTCTGCCAGTACGTCGTCGACGACGAGACGCAGACCTCCGGCTTCGGGGCGTACTCGCTCACCTACCTGGGTGTCTCACTGGCGGACATGGACCCGCCCGACGGCGAGACGCCCGGCGGCTTGTGGACGCACTACCTCGCCTCCAGCGAGCGGGTCCGGCGGTACGCGGCCGCGCGGGGCGCTCCCGCCGCCGCCGGGGAGACCCGCCTCGACCTGCGCGGCGATCAGCTCACCGCCGAGACCCGGGCCGCCGACGGCACGCTGCTGATCCGGGTCACCGCCCGGATCGGGCACACCGGCACCGAGGCGCACAACGGCCACCACCGCTACCTCACCCGCCGCGACGGCGAGCTGATCGTCACCGACTACCCGTACGTGGCCGAGCCGGTGTCACCGTTCGAGGTCGAGTCGGTGGAGTTCCCGGCGCCGGAGCACCCGGTCCACGCGCTGCGGCCGACCAACCCGCTGCACGTCTGCTGGGGCTTCTACTCGCCGCGCGTGTCGTTCGCGTACCCGGCCCGCCCGAACGTGCCGGACGAGGTGGCGGACCTTCACCAGGTGCCCGCCCGCCGGGCCCGCAGCGGCCTGCCGTCCGGGTCGTAGACCAGCCGGTACGCGGGCAGCGCCCAGAGCCGCGTACGCCAGGGCAACCGCTCCGGGCGGTGGGGCCGCAACCGGCCCGGCGGACGGGGACCGGCCCGGCCCCCGGCGTGCCATCGATCCAGCTCATCCGCCGCCGCGGTGATCGCCGCGACCGCGTCCGCCGGGTCCAGCAGGTCGTCGTCCTGCGCGCCGCCGGGATCACGGTCCAGGTGCTCGCGCCACAGCCTCAGCCGCAGGTCGCGGGCGAACACCCGGGCGCCGTCGCCCAGTCCGGCAGGGTCGGCCGGCGTCCGCTCGTCGCGGGTGTCGTCGAGCACCGCGCAGGACAGCTCGCTGTCGTGCGTCCAGGACCGGCGGTTGAAGTTGTCGCTGCCCACGCTGGCCCAGACGTCGTCCACCACGCAGACCTTGGCGTGCACGTACACCGGCGTCCCGTCGTGATTCTCCACGTCGAACACGTGCACCCGTTCCGGCGCGGCCCGGTGGCACAGCGACAGCGCCTGCTCCCGGCCGACCATGTTGGGCGGCAGCGCGAGCCGGCCGTCCACGTCCGGGTGCCGGGGCACGACCGCCACCAGGTGCAGGTCCGGGTGCTCGTGCAGCGCCTGCGCGAACAGTTCGGCCACCTCGGTCGACCAGAGGTACTGGTCCTCCAGGTAGATCAGCCGCCGGGCCCGGCGTACCGCCTTGGTGTAGCCGCGGGCCACCGTGCGCTCGCCGTCGGGGGCGAAGGAGTAGCGGGGCCGCACCGCCGGGTAGGTGCGCAACACCTGCACGTGGTGCGGCCCGCAGGGCGGCGGGTCGGCGGGCTGCTCGGGCAGCGGGTCCGGGCGCAGGTCGGAGCCGCGCAGCCGGTCCCGCAGGTACGCCATCGGGTTCTCCGAGTCCAGCGGCATCGGGTCGGTCCACCGCTCCCGGAACGTGGTGTCCAGCGCGCCGACCACCGGCCCGCGCACCGCCAGCTGCACGTCGTGCCAGGGCGGCGTGGGGCCGTACCGGGGGGACATGCCGATCGGCTGCGGGTCGCCGGCGTGGCCGGCGTCGTCGCGGCGGCTGTGGCACAGGTCGATGCCGCCGGCGAAGGCGATGTCGCGGCGCGGTTCGCCGGGGCGGCGCAGCACCACGAGCTTCTGGTGGTGCGAGCCGCCGCGCCGGACCCGCTGGTCGAGCAGCACCTCGCCGCCGGCCGCGCGAATCGCCTCGCTGAGGTCGCGGTTCTCCTCCTCGCTGTAGGAGAGCGTGTCGAGGTGGGAGCGCCAGATCAGGCCCTTGACGATGACCCCGCGCTGGGCGGCCTGGGCGAACAACTGCGCCACCGTCGGGCCGTCCGGGCGCATCCGCTCGTCCGGGTCGCCGCGCCAGTCGGTGAAGAACAGGTGGTCGCCCGCTGTGAGCGACTCCACCTCGCTGACCAGGCGGTCGAAGTACGCGGCACCGTGAATGAGGGGCTCGGCGAGGTTTCCATCGGTCCAGACGGGTAACTCTGACCTCGGGTTGGCGCGTTCCTGTGCGGTGAGGAACCAGTCCCGCAGAGTCACGTTCCACCCCCGAGGTCGACGACGTCCTCACACGGTAGGACCCCCGGCAGGGCCCCGCACGTCGAGCAGCAGGTCGGCGTGGGTGCCGCGCGTCAGGGGTGCGCCGGACCCCTGGATCGCGATACCGAGGAGGCACCGAGATGCCCGCCGAGACGACGAACACCGTGACCGACCGCGACCAGGCGGTGGAGGGGGAGCGGGGTGCGCTGGTGGCGGTCCTGTTGATGGTGATCCTCGGGGTGGCCGGGATCTTCGCCGTCTCCTGAGACCGGCCGGGCGCCCCGGCGAACCGGGGCGCCCGTAGCAGGTCAGGGCCGGTCGCCCTGGCCGTCGCTGTGCGGCACCCGCCCGGTCGGGATCACCCCGAGCCGGCCGGCCTGGAAGTCCTCGACCGCCTGGATCAGCTCGGCGCGGGTGTTCATCACGAACGGGCCGTAGTGCGCCACCGGCTCGCGGATCGGCTGGCCGCCCATCAGGTAGAGCTCCAGCGCCGGGGCGTTGGAGTCCTGCGTCCGGTCGGCGGTGATCCGCAACGCCTCGCCGGGACCGTGCACGGCGAGCTGGCCGAGGTGGATCGGCCGCCGGTCGGTGCCGACCGTGCCGCGGCCGGCCAGCACGTACACCAGCGCGTTGAAGTCGGACCGCCAGGGCAGGCTCAGCTCGGCGCCGGGCTGCAACGTGACGTGCGCGATGGTGATCGGCGTGTGCGTCGAGCCCGGACCCCGGTGCCCGGCGACCTCGCCCGCGATGACCCGGATCAGGCCGCCGCCGTCGGGCGTGGTCAGCAGCGCCGACTCCCGGCCGCGGATGTCCTGGTAGCGCGGCGCGCTCATCTTGGCGACCCGGGGCAGGTTGACCCAGAGCTGGAGGCCGTGGAACAGCCCGCCGCTCATCACCAGGTGCTCCGGCGGCGCCTCGATGTGAAGCAGGCCACTGCCTGCAGTCATCCACTGGGTGTCGCCGTCGGTGATGGTGCCGCCGCCACCCGTCGAGTCCTGGTGGTCCATGATCCCGTCGATCATGTAGGTCACCGTCTCGAAGCCGCGGTGCGGGTGCCAGGAGGTGCCCTTCGGCTCGCCCGGCGCGTAGTCGACCTCGCCCATCTGGTCGAGGTGGATGAACGGGTCCAGCTCGGTCATCGGCACGCCGGCGAAGGCCCGGCGGACCGGGAAGCCTTCGCCCTCGTACCCGCTGGGGGCGGTGGTGACCCGGCGGACCTGGCGGTATTCGGTGGCCTCGCCGAGTTCGGGCAGGCGGGGCAGGACGAGGACGTCGTCGACGGTGATCGCGGGCATCGCGGGACTCCTTACTTGTCGGCCGGGGTGGACGACGCGGTGCGGTCGGCGCGCAGGCGCCGGCCGAGCCGCTCGAAGACCCGGGTGAGGCAGGCGACCTCGGCGTCGTCGAGGTCGTCGATCAGGTGGGCGCGTACGGAGCGCAGGTGGTGCGGCGCGGCCTCGCGCAGGGCGAGCAGGCCGGCCGCGGTGAGCACTGCCTCGCTGCCGCGCCGGTCCGCCGGACACGCCTCCTTCGCGACCAGGCCGCGCTTGCGCATCGTGGTGATCTGGTAGGTCAGCCGGCTCGGTGAGAACACCAGCCGGTCGGCCAGCTCACCCATGCGCAGCCGCTGGCCGGACGCCTCGGAGAGCAGCACCAGCACGTGGTAGTCGGCGAAGCTCAGGTCGCTGTCGGCGCGCAGGTCGTCCTCGAGCCGGGTGAACAGCCGCTGGCTCGACTCGATGTACGCGCGCCAGCAGGCCATCCGCTCCGCGTCCAGGCTCTCCGTCATCCTGCGAGACTAGCACTATTTAAAATTTAAACAAGTCCCTCTGTCGTGCTCGGTTGGCCAGGCGCGGGTGAGTCTTTGAAACCTGAACGGGTGACCCCGGCTAGGGTCGGGGGATGGACGATCTCGACCTGCTCGACTGGCGGGAGCGGGTGGCCCGGCTCTACCTGTCCGACCTCGACCTGACCGGGTTCCGGGCCGCGCGCGACGAGCTGTTCCGCACCCACCCCAGCAGCCCGGTGCCGCCCGCCGACCGGCCCGGCTTCACCGGCCTGCGCTGGTACCCGCCCGACCCGTCGGCGGTGGTCGAGGCGCCGCTGCGCCCCGCCTCCGGTGAGCTGCGCATCGACACCGGCGGCCCGGACGGAGTGGTCGCGTACCGGCGGGTCGCGGTCGCCGGGACGCCGTGGGGACCGCTCACGCTGTGGTGGATCGAGGCGTACGGGGGCGGGCTGTTCCTGCCGCTGCGCGACGGCACCTGCGGCGACGGCTCGTACGGCGGGGGCCGGTACCTCACCGACACGGTCAAGGGCACCTTCGGGCGGGGCCTGACAGTGCTCCCCGGTGACCGGGTCCGCCTGGACGCCAATTACCTCTACAACCCGAGTTGCGCCTACGACGACAGGTGGGCCTGCCCGCTGGCGCCGCCGGAGAACCGGGTGGACGTGCCGCTGCGTGCAGGAGAGCGGGCGTACCACTGACGCGGCGAGGGAGGACCCCGGCGGGGCCCTCCCTCGATGTCGCGTACCGCCGGTCAGCGGGCGGTGGCGCCGGTCGGTGTCAGGTGCATCCGGCTCAGCAGCTGCTGGGCCTGGCCGGCCATCTCCGCGTCCACAGTCACCGCGTACTGGGCGGCGCGCAGTGAACTGGCCGACGTGAAGTCACGCTGCCCACCGCTCATGGCGTGCGCGACAGCGCCGAACACCGCACCCCAGATCGCGCCGATCACCAGCCCGACCAGGATCACCGCCAGCCAGTTCCCGGCGGTGAAGATGCCGAACAACAAGCCGATGAACAAACCGAACCAGGCGCCGGTGCCGGCCCCGAGCAGGGCCGCCCGGCCCGTGGTGAGCCGTCCCATCACGGTCTCCACGAGCGTGAGGTCCGTACCGACGATCGAGGTACGTTCCACCGGGAACCGGTTGTCGGCCAGATAGTCCACCACGCGCTGGGCGGACGGATAGTCCGGGTACGAGCCGATCGTGACGGTCGGCGCCCCGGCATGCGGGCCGTGCCCGTCCCCGCTCGGCGGCGTCGGGCGACCGCCCGGTCCGGACGGGAGGTTGTCGCTGCCCGGCATTCCGGGTTGCCAGGCCGCGGTCGGAGTCGAGGGTCTGGTCATGAGCATCCTCCTTCGTCAACCCGCCGCGTTCCCGGCGCCGGGCAGCGGTAACGCGCCGGGCCGGACCGATGTGGCGAGGCATGCCGGTGCCCCGGGCCGGGTAGCCACACCCGTGCCGACCCGACACATCAGCGAGCACGGCTTCCTCGCCGACGGGCGCAGCGCGGCGCTGGTCGACCGCGACGGCTCGGTCAACTGGTGGTGCCCACCCCGGTTCGACGCCCCGTCGGTGTTCGGGCGGCTGCTCGACTCCGACGCCGGGCACTGGAGCATCCGCCCCGAGGGCGCGGCCACCAGCACGCGGTCCTACCTGGACGACACGCTGGTGCTGCGTACCGTCTTCACCACGGCGACCGGCACGGTCGCCGTCACCGACGCGCTGGCGCTGGAGCCCGGCGCGCGCGGTCACGACATCGGGATGCGCTCGCCCCGGGTGCTCGCCCGGCTGGTCGAGGGGCTCACCGGCGAGGTGCCGATGTGCGTCGAGTACGCGCCGCGGTTCGAGTACGGCCGGGTCGGCGCCTACCTGACCGAACGCGACGGGGTGGTGGCCGCCACCGCCGGAGCCTGCCGGCTGGAGCTGCGCGCCGACGTTCCGCTGACAGTCGCCGAGGGGGCCGCCGCCGGGCGGTTCACCGCCCGCGCCGGCAGCACCCACCGCTTCACCCTCGGGTACGCCCCGACGTACGCCGGCGCCGCGCCCGCGCTGCCCGACGCCGCCGAGGTGGTGGCCGGGACGGTCGCCGGCTGGCGGTCCTGGTCGGCGCTGCACGACTACCGGGGCGAGTACCGCGACGAGGTGCGGCGCAGCGCGCTCGCGGTGCAGGGCATGACGTACGCGCCCAGCGGCGCGGTCGTCGCGGCGGCCACCACCTCGGTGCCGGAGCGGCTCGGCGGCGACCGCAACTACGACTACCGCTACGTCTGGCTGCGCGACTTCAGCCTCACCCTCCAGGCGCTCTGGCGGGCGGCCTGCCCGGACGAGGCGGACCGGCAGTTCACCTGGGTGGCGCGGGCGATGGGCCGGATCGGCGACGAGCCGGTGCCGATCATGTACGGCGTCGAGGGGGAGCGGGACCTGACCGAGCACGACCTCGACCACCTGGCCGGGTACGAGCACAGCCGGCCGGTGCTCGTCGGCAACGACGCCTGGCGGCAGCGGCAGAACGACGTGCTGGGCGAGGTGCTCGACGCCGCCTGGCTGATGCGGTACTACCTCGACCCGATGTCACCCGAGGTCCGCGACCTGCTGCGTACGCTCGCCGACCAGGCCGAGCGCGGCTGGCACCGGCCCGACGCGGGGATGTGGGAGGGGCGCGGCCCGGAGCGGCACTACGTGTCGTCGAAGGTGGAGTGCTGGACCGCGCTGGACCGGGCGGTCCGGTTCGGCTCCCGCATCGGCGAGCCCGCCGACGTGGCACGCTGGGTCGCCGCGCGCGACGAGATACGGGCGGCCGTGCTCACCCACGGCTGGAACGAGCGGGTCGGCGCGTACACCGGGGCGTTCGGGTCCGACGACCTGGACGCCTCGGTGCTGGTCATGCCGCTCGTCGGTTTCCTGCCGGCGCACGATCCGCGGATGCGCGCCACGATGGACGTGCTGGAGCGGCGGTTGTCCCGCGACGGGCTGCTGCGCCGCTGGGACGGCGACCCGGCCGGGTTCGTGATCTGCTCGTTCTGGCTGGCCGCCTGCCTGGCCGAGGCGGGGGAGCTGGACCGGGCCCGGCGGCTGTTCGAACGGCTCGCCGCCCGCACGAACGACCTCGGCCTGTACGCCGAGCAGATCGACCCGGACACCGGCGAGCAGGTCGGCAACTTTCCGCAGGCGTACTCACACATCGGCCTGATCATCGCCGCCGGCCGCATCACCGACGCCGCCGCCCGCGCCCCGGCCCCCACCTCCCACCGCAACCCCGCGCCCGCTTCGCGTCGATCATGAGGTTGACGCCGAAGTCGATCTCCCTGAGTGCCGCCAACTTCATGATCGACCCCGGGAACGGGGGGTGGGGGAGGATGAGGGGGTGGAACTCGTGATCATGGCGGACACGCATGTGCCCAAGCGGGCGCGGGATCTTCCGGCGGCGCTGTGGGCGGCCGTCGAGGCCGCGGACCTGGTGGTGCACGCGGGGGACTGGGTGGACGTGGCGCTGCTGGACGCGCTGGAGGAGCGGTCGCGCCGCCTGGTCGGCGTGTACGGCAACAACGACGGGCCGGAGCTGCGCGCCCGGCTGCCCGAGGTGGCCCGGGTCGAGCTGGACGGCCTGCGGGTCGCCGTGGTGCACGAGACCGGCCCGAAGACCCGCCGCGAGGAGCGCTGCGCCGCCGCGTACGGCGACTGCGACCTGCTCGTCTTCGGGCACTCGCACATCCCCTGGGACACCGTCGCCCCGGGTGGTCTGCGCCTGCTCAACCCCGGCTCACCCACCGACCGGCGGGCGCAGCCGTACGCCACCTACCTGACCGCCCGGGTGGCGGCGGGGCGGCTCGACCGGGTCGAACTGCACCGCCTGCCCCCGCGCTGACCTCAGCGGCCCCGGCCGGTCTCCGCCTGGAGCTCGTCGATCCGCCGGGACGCCTCGGCCTTGGTCAGGCCCTCCGGCACTGGCTCGCCCGCCTCCTGGGCCAGGGTGTGCAGGTACGACTCCTGGGCGGCGGTGGGCGGCTCGTCGCCGGTGACCCAGTCGTCCGGGTCCTTGACGGCGGCGTCCGGGTTCACGTTCCTGCCGTTGGTGTTGGCGCGGTCGGCCATGCTGATCACCTCTCCTCGAACAGGTGTACCACTACCCCCGGCCCGGCTGGTTCATGCCGCCCGCCGCCTACGATCAGCTGGTGACGGCGGAGCGGGCGGGCGTGGTGGTGGTCGGTGCGGGCGTCGCCGGGGTGGCGTGTGCGACCGAGCTGGCGCGGGCCGGTGTCCCGGTACGGGTACGCGAACGGGCCCGGGTCACCGGCGGGCGGATGGCCAGCAAGCGCTTCGACGGCCGCCCGGCCGACCTGGGCGCCGCGTACTTCACGGTGGACGACCCGGACTTCGCCGCCGTGGTGGACCGGTGGCGGGCCGCCGGGCTGGCGCGGGAGTGGACCGACACGCTCGTCGCGTACGGGCCGGGCGGGCGCGAGCAGGTCACCGGCCCGATGCGCTGGGCCGCCCCGCGCGGGCTGCGCTCACTCGTCGAGCAGCTCGCAGGCGACCTGCCGGTGACGCACGACCGGCTGGTGATGAGCGTCGAGCCCGGCCTCCGGGTGGACGGCGCCGAGGCCGAGGCGGTCGTGCTCGCCATGCCCGGCCCGCAGGCGGCGCTGCTGCTGGACCCGGCGCTGGCCGAGGCGACCCGGGCGGTGGCCGCGCAACGCTGGTCGCCGGCGCTGAGCGGGGTGCTGCACTTCCCGGCCCGCCGCTGGACGGACTTCCGCGGGGCGTTCGTCAACGGCCACCCCGTACTCAGCCTGGTCTGCGACGACGGCGACCGCCGTGGTGACGGCGCGCCGGTGCTCGTCGCGCACACCACAGCCGAGTTCGCCGCCGGGCACCTGCTCCAGCCCACAGCCGCCCGCCCGGCGATCGAGCAGGCGGTCCGCGACCTGCTCGGACTGCCCGAGCCGGCGGTGTCGGCCCACGTGCACCGCTGGACGTACGCGTCCCCGGCCGCGCACGCCGGGAGCGCCACGTTCCACCTGGACGACGACGGCATCGGCCTGGCCGGTGACGCGTTCGGCCGCCCGCGCGTGCAGACCGCCTGGCGTTCCGGCCGGGACCTGGGCCGCGCGCTCGCCGCCCGGCTGGGCTGACAGCCCTCGGCCCGGGCCGGTCAGCCGGTGGCGCCCACCGGTTGCGCCGCCGACCCGGCCCGCGTGTCCTCGCCGGTGCGTTCGCCCTCCCGGTCCAGCAACTGCATGACCGGTGTCGCGGCGATCCCGTGCGCCACCACCGACACCACCACCACGAGACCGACTGTGGCCCAGACCAGATCCGCCTGCGGGAAGTCGGTCTTGCTGGTGGCGTACGCCAGGTAGTAGAACGAGCCGACGCCGCGGATGCCGAACAGCGAGATCACCCAGTGCTCGGCCGGTCTGCCCGGCGCCCCGCGCAGCGACAGCCACGCGGCCAGCGGCCGGATCACCAGCACCAGCGCCAGCCCGGCCAGTGCCGCCGGCCAGGTCAGCGGCGCGAGCAGCCCGCCGATCACCGCGCCGCCGAACAGCAGCAGCAACAGCACCGTGAGCAGCCGCTCCACCTGCTCGGCGAAGTCGTGCAGCACTGAATGGAACTCGTGCGTACGCTCGGCGGCCCGGATCGCGCGGGCGGCCACGAACACGGCCAGGAAGCCGTACCCGCCGATCACCTCGACCAGCCCGTACGCGAGGAACGTCGCGGCCAGCGCGAGGAAGCCCTCGGAGTGCCGGGCCAGCCGCAGCTTGCTCGGGGCACGGAAGAACAGCTTGCCGAGCAGCCAGCCGACGAGCAGCCCGCCACCCACCCCGGCGGCGAGCTTGTAGAACACGTCCACCGCGAACCACTCGGCGAGCCAGCCGGACGGCGCGAGCCCGGTGGTGGCGATCGCGATGGCCGCGTACACGAACGGGAACGCGAGCCCGTCGTTCAGGCCCGCCTCCGAGGTGAGCGCGAAGCGCACCTCGTCCTCCGAGTCCTCCACATCGGTCGGTTCGCCCACCTGCACGTCGGAGGCGAGCACCGGGTCGGTGGGCGCGAGCGCCGCGCCGAGCAGCAGCGCCGCGGCCGGCACCAGACCGGCCCACCACCAGCCGAGCAGCGCCACCGCGGCGATGCACAGCGGCATGGCGATCGCGAGCAGCCGCCACGTCGACGACCAGCGGGCCCAGCTCAGCGGACGGTCGATCTTCAGGCCGGCGCCCATCAGCGCGACGATCACCCCGACCTCGGTGAGGTGGGTGGTCAGTTCCGGCCAGCGCAGCGGGTCCGGTGTGGGCAGACCGGTGGGCAGCACGAACACGAGCATGCCGAGCCCGAGGAACGCGATCGGCATCGACAGCGGCCGCCGCTCCAGGACCCGGGGCAGCACCCCGGCCAGCAGCGCACCGACGCCCAGCAGAGCGAACGCGACATCGACCGGTTCCACGACACCACCCTTCCGGCGCCCGGCGGCCGGGCGGTGGAGTCCAGCAGTGCCCCGAAGCGGGTCCGGTTAAGCGTGCGCGTGCCCGCCGGTCGACCGCCGGTCAGCCGAGCGTGCCGATGGCGCTGTCCGGCAGGGCGTGCAGCAGCGCCGCCGGGTCGTCGTAGACCGCCACCGCGCCCGCGCCGGCCAGCTCCGCCCGGCCGGTGCCGCCGCAGGTCAGGCCGATGCACGGGATGTCCAGCTTGCCGGCGGCTGCCACGTCCCAGACCGAGTCGCCGACGAACACCACCCGCTCGGCGGTCAGCCCCGACTGGTCCAGCGCGGCGACCAGGATGTCCGGCGCCGGCTTGCTCTCCTGCGCGTCGGCCGACGAGGTGACCGAGTCGATCACGTCGTCCGCGTCCAGCGCGGCCCGCAGCGCTGTCACCTCGTGCTCGGCGGCCGAGGTCGCCAGCACCACCCGCAGCCCGCGCTCGGCGCAGGCGCGCAGCAGTTCCCGGGCACCGGGCAGCGGCGCCAGCCGCTCCCAGTACTCCGCGTACAGCGCGTCGTGCGCGTCGCGCAGCCGGCCGTCGGCGTCCCGGTCCCGCTCGGCGCCGAGCAGGTGGTCGAGCAGCTTGTCCGAGCCCATGCCGATGGACCTGTGGATCCGCGCCATCGGCACCCGGTGGTCGGCCTGGCGCAGCGCCTCCCACCAGCTCACCGTGTGCAGGTACGTCGTGTCGACCAGGGTGCCGTCCACGTCGAACAGGACACCGCGTCGCTTGTCGTCGGCCATGTCCGGCTCCTACCCGGCCGGGGCGTCGCCGACGCGCGGCTCACCCGCCGGAATGAGGATCTCGAACCAGACCGTCGAGCCGCGTACCGTCGGGTCGGTGCCCCAGGCGTCGCTCAGCTCCTCGATCAGGCCGAGCCCGCGGCCGCGGCTGCTGAGCGTGTCGGTCTGCGCCCGGGTGACCTGACCCCGGGTGCCCGAGTCGGCAACCGACACCAGCAGCCGCTCGGCGGACAGGTCGACCTCGACCCGGGCGGCGGTGCCGGCGTGCAGCAGCGCGTTGGTGGTCAGCTCGCTCGTGCACAGCACCGCCGCGCCGATCACCGCCTCCGGCACCCGCCACTCGCCGAGCTGCGCGGTCATCCAGTGCCGGACCCGGCTCGGCGCGGTCGGCTCGGCCGGCACCTCCATGCTCGCCGACCGGCTGGGGCGCACTGCGTACTCGACGGCGAGCACCGCCACGTCGTCCTCGGTGGCGCCCGGCACCGACGCGGTCGCCACCGCGCACAGCGCGCGCGGGTCGCCGCCGGCCGCCCCGGTCACCGCCGCGCCCAGCCCGGCCATCCCGGCGGCCAGGTCCTGCCAGCGCCGCTCCACCACGCCGTCGCTGTAGAGCAGCAGGGTGTCGCCGGGGCGGAACGGCACGGTGGCGGTACGCGCCCGCCCTCCCAGGCCCAGCGGAGGAGCGGGCGGCACGTCGACGAACTCGGCCACCGCCGCGCCGGGTCCGGCGCGCCGGATCAGCGGCGCGGGATGACCGGCGCTGGCGAGCGTGACCAGCTCCCGGTCCGCCTCGACCACGCCGAAGACCACTGTCACGAACAGCTCCTGGGTGCCGCCCTCGACGCCGAGGCTGGCGACCAGCCGGTCCAGCCCGTCGAGCACCGCGTCCGGCCGGGAGTCGACCAGGGCGAGCGCGCGCAGCGCGGCGCGTACCTGGCCCATCCGGGCGGCGGCCTGCACGTCGTGCCCGGCCACGTCGCCCAGCACCACGCCCAGCGCGCCGGTCGGCAGCAGGAACGCGTCGTAGAAGTCGCCGCCGGCCGCGTTGCCGTCCACGCCCGGGTCGTAGCGGGCGGCGATGCGCAGCCGGGGCAGGTCCGGGAGCCGTTCCGGCAGCATGCTGCGTTGCAGCATCTGGGCGGTGCCGTGCTGGGTCTCGAAGCGGCGGGCCCGCTCGGCGGCCTGGCCGACCAGCTCCGAGGAGGCGGTCAGCAGCGCCCGTTCGGCGGGGGACCAGGGGCGCGGCGTCCGGTAGCCCACTGTCAGCGAGCCCCGGACCACCGTGGTACGCAGCGGCAGCGCCGCCAGCGCGCGGATCTTCTCGTCGTGCCGGTCCGCCGCGACGCCGCGCAGCGGCTGCCCGTCGGCGGTGAACGAGGCCACGCCGCTGCGCGCGGTCACCACCGCGGGCAGCGGTGACTCGGCGGACATCCGGCGCCACAGCGGGGGCAGCCGCTCGTCGGCCTCGTCGAGCAGTTCGCCGCGGATGCGGCGGACCAGCCGCCACGCGCTGCCCTCGTCCACCGCGAACGACACCCGGTCGGCGTCGAAGGAGTGCAGGCAGTAGCGCAGCGTCACCCGGGCCACGTCGTCGAGCGTGAGCGTGCCGGCCAGTGCCGCCGCGAAGTCGCTCAGGCTCTGCAACTGCTGGGTCAGCTGGGTGGTCTGCGCCGAGACGGTCAGCACGCCGACGATGCGGCCGGTGGAGTCGCGTACCGGGCAGTGGCCCCTGGTGAACACGGCCGGCTCGGCCGGGCCCTGCCGGTCGGCCGGTAGCACCGCCTCCCGTTGCAGGAACGGCTCGCCGTGCCGGTAGACCCGTTCCAGCGCCTCGCCGGCGCTCGGGTCGCGCCACACCTCGGCGAACGCCTCGGCCGCCGGCCGGCCCAGCGCGTCCGGGTGCCGGTCGCCGATCAGCTCGGCGTACCCGTCGTTGTAGAAGACCACCAGGTCGTCACCGAGGAGCAGGGCCATCGGTACGGGGGAGGCGAGCACCACGTCCGTCACGGCGCGTACCGCGGGATCCCAGGTGTGCGGAGCGCCCAGCGACGTGCCGGCCCACGGGTGGGCGGTCCCGGCCGCCTGCCCGCCGACGACGGGATCGGTGGGCGCTCCCGGTGCGGGGGCGGACGGTGTGGGAACCCGACCGACGGTGCCTGGCATGACCGCAGCCTAACCGGAGCGTGGCCGGGTGGTTCCGATCATGCGTCCGTGGCGGGTGCGGGTGCCGGGCGGCGCGGATGTTCGGGCAGGTCAGACCGGTTCGGCAGGGCATGTCGGGAAATTGCCCCGGTCCGGCTCGGCGTGCTGCCCAGGTCACCGGGTATGCGGGCGGCGCAGTTCACGCGACAGGAGGGACATCATGCCGAAAACCCTCGCGGTCGGACAGGTCGACATCAGTGCGGCCTGGACCGACTTCTGGAGGTCGGTGCTGCTCTTCGTACCGCGGGCGATCGCGTTCATCGCGATCCTCGTCGTGGGTTGGCTCATCGCCCGAGCCGTCCTCAAAATCGTGGACGCGGCACTGGAACGGGTGGGATTCGACCGCGCCGTCGAACGCGGCGGCGTCAAACGGGCCCTGGAACGCACCAAGTACGACGCCAGCGACATCCTGGCCAAACTGGCCTACTACGCGGTCCTGCTGTTCACCCTGCAGTTCGCCTTCGGGGTGTGGGGACCGAACGCGATCAGCGACCTGATCCGCGGGGTGGTGTCCTGGCTGCCGCGGGCCTTCGTGGCGATCGTGATCGTGGTGATCGCCGCCGCCATCGCCAACGCCGTCCGGGACCTGGTCTCCGGCGCGCTGGGTGGGCTCTCGTACGGCCGGGTGCTGGCCGACGTGACGGCGATCTTCATCCTGGCGCTCGGCATCATCGCCGCGCTGAACCAGGTGGGCATCGCCACCACGGTGACCACACCGGTGCTCGTGGCGTTCCTCGCCACCGTGGCCGGCATCCTGATCGTCGGTGTCGGTGGTGGTCTGGTCAAGCCGATGCAGGACCGCTGGGACGGCTGGCTGCACCGGGCCGCCGAGGAGTCCCGGGCGATCCGGCAGCAGCGGCAGGCGCAGCAGGCCGGCCGCGGCGACTACGAGCGGCGGATGGCCGACCGGGGCGGGCAACCGGCACCGGCGGCGCAGCAGTCGTCCATGTCGGGCGCGGGCACGTACCGCTCCGGCGAGGCAGGGGACGAGACACAGCAGTTCCGCCGGCCGAACGGCTGACGGCAACGGGTGACGGGGTGTCCGCGGGGCGATCGCGGGCGCCCCGTAGCCGTGTCCGGGTCAGGCCAGGTGGCGCGGGTCCAGCCCGCGGGCCAGCAGGCACACCGCGAGCAGGCGGGTGAGCGTCCAGTCCGGCTCGGACCAGTCCACCGGCTCGGCCGGCGGCGTCCAGCCGTACTCGGCCGCCGCGTCGCGCAGCCCTTCGACGTACCCGGCGAGCGCCGCCACCGTCAGTGGCCGGCGGTCGCCGTCGAGGCTGTCGCGTACCCCGGCGGCGTGCTGGTCGACCTCGGCGAGCAGCCCGGGGTTCGCGTGGGCCGCGGCGAGGCCGGCGGTGCCGACGGTGGCGGTCAGCGAGGTGAGGGTCGTCCGCGCGGCCACGGCCGCGGAGCGGCGGGTCGCGACCCGGTTGTTCGGCACGCGCATGGTGTCCGAGGCTAACGCCGCCCGCCGCGGGCCGGCCTCGGCCGAGCGGGGGATGCCCGGGTCGTCCGGGGGAGCCGTCTCGTCGTCCGGCGGGATTGAGTCGCCCGTGCGGGGGCAGAAGTCCGGTACGCAGACCACGCGACCGGGGTCACGGAGGGACACGATGGGACAGCGGGCCGACGGACCGGACCGGGCACACCGGCGCCCGGAGGGAGTGAGTGACGCCACGGTCGAGGCGCTGGGCAAGCTCAGCGAGGCCCTGGAGTGCGTCGAGCGGGCCCGCGGCCACCTGTACGAGATGCACCAGCTCATCGGCCACGCCGACCTGATGCTCGACGACGCGGTGGAGATGTTCCGCGCCGCCGGTCACCCGGCGCTCGCCGAGCGGATCGACAGGGAACTGCTCGGCCGCAACGTCATCGCCGGGCGGTGGACGTTCCAGATCGTCGAGGACTTCGACGACGGGTACTACGCGCTCTTCCGGGAGCTGGACCGGCAGGCCCGCGACGAGCTGGTCGAGGGCCGGCGGCACCTCTACGAAGCGGAGATGAAGGAGCGCCGCCGCAGCCGCGGGATGCCGGGGCACGAGGCGCGCCCCGGCACGCGCTGACTCAGTCGGAGGAGCGGGCGTCGGCCGGGCGGCGGCGGGCGCCGTCGTCGGCGATGATCACGGTCGCGACCATCAGCGCCACCACCAGGCTGAACAGCCAGGAGCTGTCCTCGGTGAACCGGGCGGAGACCGGAGCCTGGAGCGCGGCGAGCAGGAAGCCCAGCCACGCGAGCTTGCGCTGACGGTTGGAGAGGAAACCGGAGCCCTGTTGCATCCCGAAAGTCTTGCGCGCATCAGGGGGAGTGCCGTCAGCCGTTCGGCCGATTCTAGATGGGCTGTCCGTTTTCCCGGCCGTCCGTACCGCACTTTTTGTCGTTTCGGCCGAGCATGAATCCGGCGGCTGCGGGCATCGGCACGGGTGCCGCAGCCGCCGGCGGATCACATGCTGTCGGGGCCGGTCCGCCCGATCGTCGACGGCCGGTAGGCCCGGTCCGCATCGGTCATCTCACGCCGCTCGGCCTCCGGGCCGGCGCCCCGGTCCACCGCCTCCGGGCCGTGCCCGAACGCGGCCTCCTCGCCGGCGTCGTTGGCGGTGACGTCGTCGCCCTGGCCGTCCGTGGCCGACCGGGCGATGGCCTGGTCCAGCTCGTGCAGGGGAGTGCGGTCCTCGTCGCGCCACACGTGGCGGTCGTTGTCGGTCATTCCCCTGCGGTACCCGGACCGGATGATCGCAAACGGCCGGACACGGCGATGGCCGCCGGCACCGCCGGCGGCCATCGAAACTCGGGTACGGGGGAGGTGGCTCAGGGGGTGGGGCGGTCGACAGCGCCGCGCCAGGCGCCGGTCTCCTGACCGCGCCGCTCGATGAACTGCTTGAACCGCTCCAGGTCGCCCTTGGCGCGCCGGTCGACCACGCCCAGCTTGTCGCCGGCCTGCTCGACCACGCCGTGCGGCTCGAACTCCATCTGGAGCGTGACCCGGGTGTGCCCCTCGTCGAGGCGGTGGAAGGTCACCACGCCCGCCTGCTGGGTGCCCCCGGTGGAGCGCCAGGCCACCCGCTCGTCCGGCAGCTGCTCGGTGATCTCGGCGTCGAACTCGCGCTTCACGCCCGCGATCTCGACGGTCCAGTGGGTCATCGTGTCGGAGAGCTGCCGCACCTCCTGCACGCCGTCCATGAAGTGCGGGAACTCCTCGAACTGGGTCCACTGGTCGTACGCGGTCCGGATCGGGACGTCCACGTCCACGTGCTCGGTAACGCCACTCATGTCGGGGTTCCTCCTCTTCCGCCGGTGTGTGTCTCGTACGGGCCGTGGGCCGGCCCGCTCACCAGCGCGTCGTCTCGTTCCTGTGCCCGAGTGCGGCCCATACCTCGGAGATCGTCTGGTAGTGGGCGCCCGCAGGCAGGGTCTCCAGGGCGGCGACGATGTCCGTCGGCGCCTCGTTCTCCCGCGCGTTTGCCAGCAGCGCCTCCCGGTCACCGGGCAGGGCGGTCATGGTGATGAACCGTCCCAGCCGGCTGCGCGCCTCGACGTCCTCGGAGCTCATGCCCTGCGGCGTGCCGCTGCGCAGCTCCCCGGCCGGCGCCGTGGTGGCCTCCGGCTGGTCCTCGCCGGCCGGCTCGGGGATCCGGAACTCCTCGGCCCGCGAACCGCCGGTCCCGGTGCTCTGGACGAGACCGCTGACCTCGCTGCTCATCTGGTCGTCGACCCTGGGCGAGTGCTTGCTGCTGCCACGTTCCATGCCTTGGGAGATGCCCCGGGGGATCGCCGGTAAACCGGCGCGGGCCGGGAGAGCCGGTCATCCGGGCGGCAACCGGTCGGCCGTCTTCTCCCCGTCCGCCTTCTCGTCGTCGGCCGGGGAGCGCGGCGGCAGCACCGGGTCGTCCGGCTCCTCGACCCCCGCCTGCATCGCCCGCCCGCGTTGCAGCTCGGCGTTCACCTGCACGCCGAGCATCAGCGCGCAGTTGGACAGGTAGAGCCACACCAGGAACGCGATGACCGCGCCGAGACTGCCGTACGTGACGTCGTACGAGCCGAAGTTCGCCACGTACAGGCCGAAGCCGAAGGAGGCGAGCACCCAGGCCACGAGCGCCAGCGCGCCGCCCGGGGTGAGCCAGCGGAACCGCGGCTGGCGGACGTTCGGCGCGATCCAGAACAGCAGCGACAGCAGCGTCATCGCGACCACGGCGAGCAGCGGCCACTTCGCCACCGACCACGTGGTGCGGGCCACCGCCCCGGCGTGCAGCAGGTCACCCACCGCGTCGGTGACCGGGCCGCTGACGATCAGCCCGGTGGCCACCACCGCCAGCAGCACGATCGTCACCGCGGCCATGCCGATCTGCAACGGGCGCAGCCGGTAGAACGGCCGTCCCTCCCGTACCCCGTAGATCGCGTTGGAGGCGCGGGTGAACGCACCGATGAACCCGGACGCGGACCAGAGGGCGCCGAGCAGACCGAAGCTGAGCAGCACCTTCGCCGAGCCCTGCTGCTCGACCACGTTGCGCACCACGCCCACGAACGCGTCGTTGCCGACCACCGAGCCGGCGCCGATCTCCCGGGCCAGGTCGATCACGGTGTCGACGGTGCGCGGGCCGTCGGAGACCAGGCCGACCAGCGCGACCACCACGATCGTGGACGGGAACAGGGCCAGCACGCCGTAGTAGGTGAGCGCCGCGGCCCAGTCCGCGCAGTTGTCAGTGACGAAGCCCTTGCCGCTGCGTACCAGCACGCCGCGCCAGGTGCGCCAGTTGAGCTGGCGGATCCGGCGGGGGAGACGGGACCGCGTCCGGCCGTCGACCGTCTGTGGTGTCGTCACGGTCATGTCCGCCTCCTCCAGGCCCCGCCACCGGGCGTGGCCGGGCGGTACCCCCGGGGGGAAATCGACAAACCGGGTGCCGGTTTGCCCGCCGGGCGGGAGGGAACCACACCAGACACCCGATCGAGACTCCAGAAGGAGGACGAGATGCCCGGGCGCGAGGTACTGCCCAGCACGCTGCGGCGCTCCCCGGCGAAGGCGCAGCGGACCTGGGAGAAGACACACGACTCGGCGGTCGAGACGTACGGCGAGGGGGAGCGGGCGCACCGCACCGCCTTCGCCGCGGTCAAGCACGAGTTCGAGAAGGTGGGCGACCACTGGGAGCCCAAGGGCCGCAAGGGGCCCAGCGACAAGCAGGCCGAAGGCGGCGGCCCGGCCCGGCGCGCGCCGACGGCCGGCGGGGTGGACGCCAACGCCACCAAGGACCACCTCATGGAGGTGGCGAAGAAACTGGACGTGCGTGGCCGGTCCCGGATGACCAAGCCGGAACTGGTCACGGCGATCGAGAAGGCCAACAACAACGCGACCCGCAAGGCCCGCGGGGGTCGCTGACCCCTGGGGGTACGCGTCGAGCCCGGGACCGAGGCGGTCCCGGGCTCGCTCTGTGCCGTCTCACCAGTGGCCGCCGCCCGGCGCCTCCAGGTGCACCGCCTTGACGGTGCTGAACTCGTCCAGCAGCTCCGGGCCGTACCCGAAGCCCTGGCCACTGCCCCGGCGCGGCTGGGCCGCGCCACCCGGCGCCCCGCCGAACACCGAATTGATCTTCACGGTGCCGACCGGCAGTTCCCGCCAGGCGCGCTGGGCGTGGCTCATCGAGCCGGTCAGCACTGTGGCGGCCAGCCCGTACGGGGAGTCGGCCGCGCACCGCAGCCCCTCGCTGAACGAGTCGACCACCACCACCGGGGCTACCGGCCCGAACGTCTCCTCCCGGACCAGCGCCATGTCGTGGCGGCAGCCCTCGACCACGGTGGCCGGGTAGAACGCGCCCGGTCCGTCCGGCAGCACGCCGCCGGCGCGTACCCGGGCACCGTCGGCGAGCGCGGCGGTCACCTGCCCGTGCACGTGGTCCCGGTGCCGCCGGTCCACGAGCGGCGCGAGCTGTGTGCCCGGGTCACGGCCGGGGCCCACTGTGAGCGCCTCGGCGCGCGCCACGAGCGCGTCCAGGAAGCCCTCGGCGACGTCGCGGTGCACGTAGATCCGCTCCACCGCCACGCAGATCTGACCGGCGTTGGCGAAGCAGCCGAGCGCCGCCTGTTCGGCCGCCCAGATCGGGTCGACGTCCGCGTCCACCACGAGCGGATCGCTGCCGCCGTTCTCCAGCAGCACCTTCGCCCCGGTACGCGCGCCCGCGGCGGCGATCACCCGGCCGGTCGCAGTGGAACCGACGTGCGCGATGACGTCCAGCTCCTGCCCGGCCAGCGCGGCGCCCACCTCGCCGCCGCCGGTGATCAGCGACAGCACCCCGGCCGGCAACGCCGAGTCCAGCGCGCGGGCGAGCAGCCAGCCGGTGGCAGGGGTCCGCTCGCTCGGCTTGTAGACCACCACGTTGCCGGTGACCAGCGCTGCGCCGAGCAGGCCGCAGGACACCGCCACCGGGTCGTTCCACGGGGTGATCGCGGCGACCACGCCGCGCGGCTCGGGAGCCATGAAGTCCAGCGCGCCGTGCGCGCCGTGCAGCGTCCGGCCGCCCCGTAGCGGGGCCAGCTCGGCGTACTGTCGCAGCGTGCCGACGCCCGCCGCCACCCCGCCCCGCGCGTCGTCGAGCGGCTTGCCCATCTCCGCCGTGGTCGCCTCGGCCAACTCGTCGGCCGCCGCCTCGACGGCGTCCGCCGCCCGGTGCAGCGCCGCGGCCCGGTCCGCGGGCGCGGTCGCGGCCCACTCCGCCGCCACGCCCCGGGCCGCCTCCACCGCCTTGGCCACCTCGTCGGCCGTCGCGACCGGCGTCCGCGTCACCGGCGACCCGTCCGCCGGATCGTGGACGACCAGCTCGCCGCCCTCGCCGCCGGCGCCCCACACTCCACCAATGAGCTGCGCAACCGTGTACATGCGGCCGTGCTTGCCCCGGCATGGGCTGGGCAAACGCGTTTCGCCCGGTGACCGGCCGGGTAGGCGGATCGGATGACCTCCACCGCAGACGCCGTCGTCATCGGGGCCGGGCACAACGGGCTGGTGGCCGCGAACCTGCTGGTGGACGCCGGCTGGGACGTCGAGGTCCTGGAGGCCACCGAGGCGCCCGGCGGGGCCGTCCGCTCCGCGTACGTGACCGCGCCCGGTTACCTCAGCGACCTCTACAGCTCCTTCTACCCGCTCGGCTACGCCTCCCCGGTGCTCGACGGGCTGGGCCTGGAACGGCACGGCCTGTCCTGGACGCACGCGCCGGACGTGCTGGCGCACCTGCTACCGGACGGCCGGGCCGCAGTGGTCAACCGCGATCTGGACGCCACCGCCGCCTCGCTGGAGGCGTTCGCGCCCGGCGACGGGGAGCGCTGGCGGCACGCGTACGCCGACTGGTGCCAGGTCTCCGAGCCGATGTTGCAGACGATCACCACCCCGTTCCCGCCGGTACGCGGCGGGCTGGGCCTGCTGCGGCAGCTCCGGGTCGGCGGCGCGCTCCGGCTCGCCCGCCGCCTCGTGCTCCCGGTCCGCAAGCTCGGCGCGGAGCTGTTCGAGGGCGAGGGCGGCACTGTGCTGCTGGCCGGATGCGCCCTGCACACCGACCTGTCCCCGGAGGAGGCCGGCTCCGGCGTGTACGGCTGGCTGCTCGCCATGCTCGGCCAGCAGGTGGGCTGGCCGGTGCCGGTGGGCGGCGCCCAGAAGATCACCGACGCGCTGGTGGCGCGGCTGGTCGAGCGGGGCGGGCGGATCACGTACGGCGCCCGGGTCGAGCGGGTGCTCACCGCCCGGGGCCGGGCGATGGGCGTACGCACCGCCGGCGGCACCGACTGGCGGGCCCGGCGCGCTGTGCTCGCCGACGTACCAGCGCCTGCGCTCTTCCTCGACCTGGTCGGCGCGGCGGCGCTGCCGCCCCGGATGGTCGAGGACCTGGCGCACTTCAAGTGGGACGGCTCCACCCTCAAGGTCGACTGGGCGCTGTCCGCGCCGGTGCCGTGGAAGAACCGCGACCTGGCCGGCGCCGGCACCGTGCACCTGGGCGCCGACCTCGACGGCCTCACCACGTACGCGGCCGAGCTGGCCCGCGGCGAGCTGCCACGGGATCCGTTCCTGCTGGTGGGACAGATGTCGGTGGCCGACCCGAGTCACTCACCGCCCGGCACCGAGTCGCTCTGGTCCTACACCCACCTGCCGTTCCGCCGGAACTGGCGGGCCGAGGAGGTGGCGGGGCACGTGGAGCGGATGGAGGAGGTGCTGGAGGCAGCGGCGCCGGGTTTCCGGGCGTCGATCGTCGGGCGCCACGTGGCCGGCCCGGCCGACCTGGAGGCCGCCGAGCCGAGCCTGGTCGGGGGAGCGCTGGGCGGCGGCACTGCCGCGGCGTACCAGCAGTTGTTCCTGCGGCCGATCCCCGGGCTGGGCCGGGCCGACACCCCGGTCGACCGGCTCTACCTGGCCAGCGCCTCCGCCCACCCGGGCGGCGGTGTCCACGGCGCGCCGGGGGCGAACGCGGCGCGGGCCGCGCTGGCCCGCGACCGGGCCGTCACCGGCGCGGTGTACGCCCGGACGATCGCCGCCGCCCACCGCACCGTCTACCGCTGACCCGACCGCGCCTCCACCCGGATGCAGCCATAGATCTTGGTACGGAAGTGCCCCTGTGGGGGCCGTTTCCTACCAAGATCTGCGAGCTGTTCGCGACGAGGCGCTCAAAGCGGTGTCGGCTGACCGCCAACTGCGCCGACTGCTGATCGCCGCCGCGCAATCGACGGCTGACGGCCGTTCACGGTGTGTCACGCCGAGTATTCGGCGCTGCCCCGGCGGTATCAACGCACCGCCGCCTTTGCTCTGCACCCGCATACGCATCGGTCACGCACCGTGTCCGCGGCGGGCGCCCGGTGAAACGGTGTCCCGGACAGCGTCCCTGCTCAGGGTGGTGCTGCGCCGATGGCTGCAGAGCAAAGGGGCCGACGAGGAAAGTGGCGGGACGACCGCGCCCTCACGCGCGGTGACAATGACGCAGCGTGAGGGCGCGGTGGACGTGCGGGAGAGCGGGTCAGGAATCCAGGTTGCGGTGCCGGCTGCGCAGCTTGAACGGCATCAGCGCGCTCTCGATCTTCGTGGCGGTGGTCATCTTCGAGTCGCCGTCGCGGCGCTCCTCGAAGCGGATCGGCACCTCCAGGATCGTGTGGCCCAGCTTGGTGGCGAGGTAGTGCATCTCCACCTGGAAGCTGTAGCCGTTGGACTGCACCCGGTCCAGCCCGATCGCGCGCAGCGCATCCGCCCGCCAGATCTTGAAGCCGGCGGTCAGGTCGCGGATGCGTACCCGCAGCAGCGTGTGCACGTACAGGTTCGCCCAGCCGCTGAGCGCGCGCCGGTACAGCGGCCAGTTCTCGTCCAGCTCACCGCCGGGCACGTAGCGCGAGCCGATGACCACCGAAGCCTGGGTGGACAGCAGCGCGCCGAGCATGCCGGGCAGCGCCTCCGGCGGGTGCGACAGGTCGGCGTCCATCTGCGCGACGAAGTCCGCGCCGTCGTCGAGCGCCCGGCCGATGCCGTCCACGTACGCCCGGCCGAGACCCTCCTTGCCCGGGCGGTGCAGCACCGTCACCCGGTCCGGGTGCTCGATGGCCAGCTTGTCGGCGACCTCGCCGGTACCGTCCGGGGAGTTGTCGTCGGCGACCAGCACCTTCAGCCCCGGCAGCGGCAGCGCGAGGAGGCGCTCGACCAGCACCGGGAGGTTGCCCGCCTCGTTGTAGGTCGGAACGACGACGGTCAGGCGCGCATCCCCCCACGGGGAGGGTAACTGCACGGGTTCGATCATCACGGACATCCTCGGTCAGCCGACAGGTTCACCTGAGAGGGTAGCCAGTCCCTCGCGCGGCAGCCGCACAGACGCCCCGCCACCGATCGATCACCGCTCCGGCTTCTGCCTCGTCGCGATGTCGGACAGCCGGGCCAGCGTCTCCCGGTTGCGAAGATGCAGCACCAGGTCGTTGAGCTTGGTCCGGACCCACCGCAGCGGTCCGGCGGCGAAGTCCTCGCCGATCGTCACCCGGGTCCTGCCGTCGTCCAGCGGCTCCAGGGCGAACGCCACGATCGCCTCCCCGGCCGGCCACAGCCCGGCGCGCAGCACCAGCCGGTGCGGCGACTGGCACTCCAGCACCGTCGACTTGTCCTGGAGCGAGAACGGCCACGGCCCGGCCCGGTGGTGCAGCCGGCTGCCGACGCGCGGCCACGTGTCGTCCACGTCCCGCACGTGCGCGGTGCCCACCACCCAGTCGCTGTACGTCCACCCGTCCGCGAGCACCTCGAAGACCTGCTCCGGGGGCGCGTCGATCACCTTCTCCACAACCGCCATCACCGAGCGGTACCCCGGCGCGGGCCGTCACTAACGGCGATGCGGGTTAGCTTCTCCGGGGCGGCGGGTATCGCCGGACCGGGCCGGTCGTGGCAGGCGTGCACCCGGCTGTGCGGCACCGGCGGGGCGGCCTGGCGCCGACGTCGACGTTTACTCCTCGGGGCCTCGGGAACCCGCCGCCCGTGCGACGGGACCACGAGCGGGATCAGTGCAGGTCAGCCCGGGTTGACCCGGGTGCTGACCGGTTCCCGTCCGGCCTGTACGACGCGGTCCTGCTGGACCGGGACGGCACGCTGGTGGAGGACGTGCCGTACAACGGCGACCCGGAGAAGGTCCGGCCGGTGCCGGGCGCCCGGGAGGCGCTGGACCGGTTGCGGGCGGCCGGGTTGCGGCTGGCGGTGGTCACCAACCAGTCCGGCCTGGCCCGGGGCTGCTTCACGGCGCACGACCTGCGCCTGGTCAACGCCCGGGTGGAGGAACTGCTCGGGCCGTTCGACCACTGGGCGATCTGCCCGCACGCCGAGGCCGACGGGTGCGTCTGCCGCAAGCCCGCGCCCGGCCTCGTGCACGAGGCCGCGGCCGCGGTCGGGACCACGCCGACCCGCTGCGTGGTGATCGGGGACATCGGCGCGGACACGGCAGCCGCCGCGGCGGCCGGCGCCGCGGCGATCATGGTGCCCACGCCCGCCACCCGGGCCGCCGAGGTGGCTGCCGCGCCCACTGTCGCGGCCGACCTGCCGGACGCGGTGGGCATCGTGCTGGCCCGGATGCGCCTGACGGCCGCGCCGCAGCCCGCGCGCCGGTCACGCCGGGACACGGTGCTGGTGGTGCGCAGCGACGCGGCGGGCGACGTGCTGGTGACCGGGCCGGGCATCCGGGCGGTCGCGGCCGGCGCGCAGCGGGTGGTGCTGCTGTGCGGGCCACGCGGCCGGGCCGCCGCCGAACTGCTCCCAGGCGTTGACGAGATCATCGAGGCGCCGCTGCCGTGGATCGACGCGCCCGCCCCACCCGTCGACCCCGGCGCCGTGCGCGCGCTGACCGACCGGCTGTCGGAGGTACGCGCCGACGAGGCTGTCGTGTTCACCTCCTTCCACCAGTCCGCCCTGCCCCTGGCCCTGCTTCTGCGCCTGGCCGGGGTACCCCGGATCAGCGCCATCAGCGACGACTACCCCGGCAGCCTGCTCGACGTCCGCCACCGCGTCCCGGCAGGCGTACCCGAACCCGAACGCGCCCTGTCCCTCGCCGCCGCAGCCGGCTTCGCGCTGCCCGGCCACGACGAACCGGCGCTGCGCATCCGCACCGACCGGCTTCCGCCGCGCGCGGCCGACGCCGGCGAGCCCGGCTACGTGGTCCTGCACCCCGGATCGTCGGTGGAGACCCGCGCCTGCCCGGAGGAACTGGCCACCCGCGTGGTCCGCGTGCTCGGCGCCGCAGGCTACCGGGTCGTGGTCACCGGCGGACCGGACGAGCGGGAGCTGACCGCGCGCGTCGCCGCGGCGGGCGGCGTCGACCTGGGCGGGCGGACCGGGCTGGACGACCTGGCGGCGGTCATCGCCGGCGCCGGGGCGCTGGTGGTGGGCAACACCGGCCCGGCGCACCTGGCCGCCGCGCTCAGCGTGCCGGTGGTGAGCCTGTTCGCGCCGACGGTGCCGTTCGGGCAGTGGGGGCCCTACCGGGTGCCGACGGTGCGGCTGGGCGACGCGGGGGCGGCGTGCCGGGACACCCGCGCCACCGTCTGCCCGGTCCCCGGCCACCCGTGCCTGTCGGCTGTCGAGCCGGGACGGGTCCTGGAGGCGTTGCGGCTGCTCGGCGTGCCGGCGCCGGTGGCGGGCGGGGTGGCCGGATGAACATCCTGCTGTGGCACGTCCACGGGTCGTGGACGACCTCCTTCGTGCACGGCAAGCACCGCTACCTGGTGCCGGTCACGCCGGACCGGGGTCCGTACGGGCTGGGCCGGGCGCGCACCTACCCGTGGCCGGACAGCGCCGTCGAAGTCACTCCCGAAGACCTGCGCGACACCGACGTGGACCTGGTGATCCTGCAACGCCCGGAGGAACTCGACCTGGCGGCGGAGTGGCTCGGCCGCCGGCCGGGCCGGGACGTGCCGGCCATCTACGTCGAGCACAACACCCCGAAAGGCGACGTGCCGAACACCCGGCACCCGATGGCCGACCGCGACGACCTGCTGCTCACGCACGTCACCGCGTTCAACGAGCTGTTCTGGGACAACGGCACGACCAGGACCACAGTCGTCGACCACGGCGTCGTACCGCCGAACGTCGAGTGGACCGGGGAACTCGACCGCCTCGCCGTGGTCATCAACGAGCCGGTACGCCGCTGGCGGGTCACCGGCACCGACCTGCTCGCCCGGTTCGCCGCGCTGGCGCCGCTGGACGTCTACGGCATGAAGGTGGACGGTCTCGCCGCCCACCTCGGCCTGCCCGAGGACCGGCTGACCAGCCACGACGACGTACCCCAGCACGCCATGCACGCCGAACTCGCCAAACGGCGCGCGTACCTGCACCTGTGCCGCTGGACCTCACTCGGCCTCAGCCTCGTCGAGGCCATGACCATGGGCATGCCCGTGGTGGCACTGGCCACGACCGAGGCGGTGGAGGCGGTGCCGCCTGCCGCGGGCGCGCTGTCCACCCGCGTCGACACGCTCGTCGACGCCGCCCGTGGCCTGCTGGACGACCCGGAGTCCGCCCGCCGGGCGGGCGCCGTGGCCCGGGCCGCCGCCCGGGACCGCTACGGCCTGGATCGATTCCTCGCCGACTGGGACCGGCTGCTGGAGGAGGAAGTATGCGCATCGCGATGATCTCGGAGCATGCCAGCCCGCTCGCCGTCCTCGGCGGGGAGGACGCCGGTGGCCAGAACACGCATGTCGCGGAGCTCTCCGCCGCGCTCGCGGCCGCCGGTCACGACGTGCGCGTCTACACCCGCCTCGACGCGGTGGACCTGCCGGTGAGCGTCCGCACCCCGGACGGGTACGAGGTGGTCCACGTACCGGCCGGGCCGGCCGAACCGGTGGCCAAGGACGACCTGCTGCCGTACATGCCGTCGTTCGGGCAGTGGCTGGCCGACCGGTGGCGCACCGGCGACTGGCAGCCCGAGGTGGTGCACGCGCACTTCTGGATGAGCGGGCTGGCGGGTCTCGCCGCGGCCCGCCGCGCGGGCGTGCCGATGGTGCAGACGTACCACGCGCTCGGCACCGTCAAGCGCCGCCACCAGGGCGTGCAGGACACCAGCCCGCCGGGCCGGGTCGAGCACGAGCGGAAGCTGGGCCGCTCGGTGGACCGGGTGGTCGCCCAGTGCCAGGACGAGGTCGCCGAACTGGTCCGGATGGGCGTGCCCCGGTCCCGGATGACTGTCGTGCCGTCGGGGGTGAACCTCACGACGTTCTCCCCGCTCGGCCCGGTCGCCGACCGTGACGGCGGCCGGGCCCGCGTCCTCACCGTCGGCCGGCTGGTCGAACGCAAGGGCTTCCAGGACGTCATCCGGGCCGTCGCCGAGGTGCCGGATGCCGAGTGCGTCGTCGTCGGCGGGCCGCCGGCCGGGCTGCTGGAGACCGACCCGTACGCGTTGCGCCTGCGCGCGCTGGCCCACTCGCTCGGCGTCGCCGACCGGGTACGGCTGGTCGGCGCGGTCCCCCGGGAGGAGATGGGCCGCTGGTACCGGTCGGCCGACGTGCTCGTGGCCGCCCCCTGGTACGAGCCGTTCGGGCTCACCCCGCTGGAGGCGATGGCCTGCGGCGTACCGGTGGTCGCGACGGCTGTCGGCGGGCTGATCGACACGGTGGTGGCCGGACGCACCGGCGACCTGGTGCCACCCCGGGAGCCGGCGGCGCTCGGCGCGGCGATCCGGGGTCTGCTCGGCGACCGGATCCGCCGCTTCGCCTACGCCACCGCCGCGCTGGAGCGGGCACGCACCCGCTACTCCTGGGCCACCACCGCGGACCGCCTCACCGAGCTGTACGGCGAGGTGGCCACCGTGCGCCGCCCGACCCGGGTGGTCGCCTGATGACGGCCGGGACGCCGGCCACCGGCGCGACGGTGCTGGAGGACCATCTGAGCCTGCTGGCCGCCGCGTTGCTGCCGCTGCGGGAGGCGGAGCAGATGCTGGCCCGCTGGGGCGAGGAGCTGGCGCAGCGGCTCGCCGCCGGTGGCCGGTTGCTGGTGGCGGGCAACGGCGGCAGCGCCGCCGAAGCCCAGCACCTCACCGCCGAACTCGTCGGCAAACTCCGCCACGACCGCCAACCCCTCTCCGCCATCGCCCTGCACGCCGAGACCAGCGCCGTCACCGCCATCGCCAACGACTACGGATACGACGAAACCTTCGCCCGGCAGGTCCGCGCCCACGGCCGGTCCCACGACCACCTCCTGCTCATGACCACCAGCGGCACCAGCACCAACCTCCTCACCGCCGCCCACGCCGCACACCAGGCCGGCCTGCGCTGCTGGGCCTTCACCGGACCCGCACCCAACCCCCTCGCCGACCTCTGCCACGAGCATCTGGCGATCGACTCGCCGGACGGGCAGGTGGTGCAGGAACTGCACCTGGTGGCCTCGCACGTGCTCTGCGAGTACGTCGAGCTGGCGCTGCCCGCCGCGCTCGCCGCCCAGCCGGCGGCCGGGCCGGTACGCGCGGGTGTCGAGGTCGTCGTCGGCGAGCCGGACCCGACGGCGCCGGCCGGCCGGGGAGGCCCGGCATGAGGGGACCGGTGGTAGTGCTCGGTGACACGCTGCTGGACCGCGACGTCGAAGGTCTGGTGAACCGGCTCTGCCCGGACTCCCCGGTGCCGGTGCTGGACGAGACCGTATCCGTCGACCGGCCCGGTGGCGCCGGGCTGGCCGCCGTCTTCGCCGCCGCGCAGGGCGCCGAGGTCGCGCTGGTCACCGCCGTCGCCGACGACGCGGGCGGGGCCCGGCTGGGCACGTTGCTCGCCGCCGCCGGGGTCCGGTTGTACGCGCTTCCGCTGGCCGGCGCCACCCCGGAGAAGATCCGGCTGCGGGCGCGCGGACGGGTGCTGCTGCGCCACGACCGGGGCGGGAGCGCCGGTGCGCCCGGTCAGCCCAGCGACGCCGTGCTGCGGCTGATCGCCGACGCGTCCGCCGTGCTGGTGAGCGACTACGGCCGGGGCGTGGCCGGGCATCCGGCGCTGCGCGCGGCGCTGGCCGCAACCCGGGCGCCTGTGGTCTGGGATCCGCATCCGCGCGGGCCGGCCGCCGTACCCGGGGTGCACCTGGCCACCCCGAACGAGCCGGAGGCCCGCGAGCTGGCCAAGACGCCGCCGGGCGGCTCCCGCCTGGCCGTCGCGTCGCGTAGCGCGCACGCCTTGCGCCGCCGCTGGCAGGCGCGCGCGGTGGCGGTGACGCTCGGCGGCGACGGCGCGCTGCTCAGCCACGCCGGGTCCACGCCCCTGGTGGTGCCGGCGCCGCCCGCCGAGGGGGACACCTGCGGGGCCGGCGACCGGTTCGCGTCCACCGCGACGCTGGCCCTGGCCCGGGGCGCGCTCGTGTCCGAGGCGGTGCAGGAGGCGGTCACCGAGGCGTCGGCGTACGTGGCCGGCGGCGGTGTCGCCGCCGCGCTGCCCGCGCCGGTGCGGGCGGTCGCCCCGGCGGTGGTCACCGGCGGCGGGGACCGGATCGGCGCCGGGGCGGCCGGCGAGGTGGTGGCGCGGGTACGTGCGGCCGGCGGAACGGTGGTCGCCACCGGCGGCTGCTTCGACCTGCTGCACGCCGGGCACGTGGCGACGCTCCAGGCGGCCCGGCAGCTCGGCGACTGCCTGGTGGTCTGCCTCAACTCCGACGCCAGCGTGGCGGGGCTCAAGGGTCCGGAGCGCCCGGTCGTGCCGCAGGGCGACAGGGGGCGGCTGCTCGCCGCGCTCGGCTGCGTCGACGCGGTGCTGATCTTCGACGAGCCGACACCGGAGGCGGCGCTGTCCTGGCTGCGCCCGGACATCTGGGTCAAGGGCGGCGACTACGCCAGCGGCGGCGGCCCGGAGACGCTGCCCGAGACGGAGATCCTGGCCCGCTGGGGCGGTCACACGGTGGTCGTGCCGTACCTCGACGGGCGCTCGACCACCGACATGATCGCGGCGGCGCGGGCCGGGCGGGGCAGCGGCGGCTGGCCGGCCGCGTCGGGCGACCCGGCCGAGGCCGTCGCGCAGGTCCGGTCCACGGCGAAGGGAGCACGATGAACGAGCGACGCATCCGACCCGGCGCGGTCGCGCCCGCCGGTCCGACGGTGGCGGCGTGAGCGCCGGCGCGCCCGGAGCCGGGCCGACCGTCCTGGTCACCGGCGGCTCCAGCGGGCTCGGCGCGGCGGTGGTCGCCGCGGTGGCCCGCGCCGGCGGGCGCCCGCTGGTGCTGGACCGGCAGCGCCCCGCCGACGGGGTGCCCTGGGTCGAGTGCGACCTGGCCGACACCCGCGCCGCCGAGGCCGCCACCCGCGACCTCGCGGAACGCTCCGGCGGGCTGGACGCCGTGGTCACCGCCGCCGGGATGGACGTGCCCGGGAAGCTGGCCGACATCCCGGCCGAGACCTGGGAGCGGATCGTCACAGTGGATCTGCTCGCCACCGCCGCGGTGATCCGGGCCGCGCTGCCCTGGCTGGAGGCGTCCCGGGGCAGCATCGTCACTGTGGCCTCCACGCTCGGGGTGAAGGCGGTCAGCGACGCGACAGCGTACTGCGCGGCGAAGTTCGGGGTGGTGGGCTTCACCCGGGCGCTCGCCGCGGAACTCGCCGGCGCTGTCGGCGTGACGCTGCTGATCCCGGGCGGGATGCGGACCGCGTTCTTCGACGAGCGGGACGCGCAGTACCGCCCCGGCCCGGACGCGGTGCTCAACGAGCCGGCCGACACCGCCGCCGCCGTCATGTTCGCGCTGTCCCAGCCGGCCGGCTGCGCGGTACGCGAGATGGTGGTCTGCGCCGCGCAGGAGTCCTCGTACCCGTGATCCTGGTGCTGCGGGCGCTCGGGGTCGGCGACCTGGCCACCGCCGTGCCGGCGCTGCGTGGCCTGCGCGCCGGCCTGCCGGGCCGGGAGTTGGTGCTCGCCGCGCCGGGCTGGCTGGCGCCGCTGGCGGAGCTGACCGGGGCGGTCGACCGGGTGCTGCCCACCGCCGGGCCGGACCGGATCGCGTGGACCGGCCCGCCCCCCGAGGTGGCGGTCAACCTGCACGGCCGCGGGCCGCAGTCGCACCGGGCGCTGGCCGCCGTACGCCCCGGCCGGCTGTTCGCCCACAGCAACCCGGGCGCCGGGCACCCGGACGGCCCGGCCTGGGACGACGACGAGCACGAGGTCCGCCGCTGGTGCCGCCTGCTGCACGCGTACGGGCTGCCGGCCGACCCGGGGGACCTGGCGCTGCGGCGTCCGGCGTTGACCGGCGTACCGGCCGGGGTGACGCTGCTGCACCCGGGCGGCAAGATCCCGGCGAAGCGCTGGCCGGCGGACCGGTTCGCCGGGCTGGCCCGGGAGCTGGCCGCGCGCGGGCACCGGGTGGCGGTCACCGGATCGCCGGACGAGCGGGCGCTGGCCGAGAGGGTCGCCCGCGACGCCGGGCTGCCGCCGGAGGCGGTGCTGGCCGGCCGGACCGGACTGGCCGAGATGGCCGCGCTCGTCGCGGGCGCGCGGCTGGTGGTCAGCGGGGACACCGGCGTGGCGCACCTCGCCACCGGCTACGGCACCGCGTCGGTGGTGCTGTTCGGGCCGGTGCCGGCGGCGCACTGGGGCCCACCGCCGGACCGGCCCCGGCACCGGGCGCTGGGTGCGATCGAGCCCACGCCCGTCAACCCGGATTCGACCGGGTCGGGCGGGGTAGGAACCCACCCGACATTGGATGCCATCGGGATCGACGAGGTGGTGGCTGCGGTGGCAGACGTGGAACGGGTCTCCGGTGCGGTTGCGGCGTAGCGATCCGGGCCGGCCGGGATACGCGCGCCGGCGGCGCGGCAAGGGCTGGCTCTTCCTCGACCCGGCCGGCGAGCCGGTGCGCGACGCCGGGGAGCTGACCCGGCTGCGCGAGCTGGTGATCCCGCCCGCCTGGCGGGACGTGTGGATCTCGCCGTACCCGAACGGCCACATCCAGGCCACCGGCATCGACGCGGCGGGCCGCAAGCAGTACCTCTACCACCCGGGCTGGCGGCGCAAGCGCGACGAGGCCAAGTTCGACCACGTGCTGGAGGTGGCGCACCGGCTGCCCGCGCTGCGCGACCGGGTCACGCACGACCTGGCGCTGCGCGGCCTGCGCCGCGAACGGGTGCTGGCCACCGTCGCCCGGCTGCTCGACATGGGCGCGTTCCGGGTCGGCAGCGACCAGTACGCCACCGGCGACGACCCCACGTTCGGCGTGTCCACGCTGCGCCCCGAGCACGCCCGCTCCCGGGGCGGCTGCGTGGTGTTCGAGTTCCCGGCCAAGGGCGGCATCGACCAGGTCCGCCGGATCGAGGACGCCGAACTGTGCCGGGTGCTGCTCAACCTGCGCCGTCGCCGGCGCGCCCAGGAACGGCTGTTCGGCTACTGGGACGGCCGCTCCTGGCGCGACGTGCGCAGCGACGAGGTGAACGACTACCTGCGCGACGCCAGCGGCGGCGAGATGACGGCGAAGGACTTCCGTACCTGGCACGCGACGGTGCTCGCCGCAGCCGAACTGGCCACTGTGGGTCCGCAGCGCTCCGCCACCGCCCGCAGGCGCGCCGTGGCGGGGGTGATGCGTTCGGTGGCCGAACTGCTCGGCAACACCCCGACTGTGGCCCGGACCTCGTACGTGGACCCGCGCGTGGTCGACCTCTACCACGACGGGGTGCTGGCGCCGGTGCAGCCGGAGATGCCGCGCGAGGCGGTGGAGAAGTCGGTGCTGGCGTTGCTGGAGGAGGAGGCCGGCTGACCGCCGACCGGCCCCGTCGGTCCTGGGGGGAAGCGCGACGGGGCCGGAAATCTCGGCCGCCGGTGCGGTCCCGGGAAACATCACCGGGCGGGGCCGCCCGCGGCCGGGACCGCCGCGGACGCCGCGCCCGGCCCCCCGATATCCGCGGGCCCACCGCGAGCGGTACAGGCCCGGGTTTCAGTATGTACGGGACAGGTTGACGGCGGATGCCGTGCTGTTGACGATCCGTGCCGATTCCAGGTGACGGGCCCGGTACTCCTGCGGCGTCTCGCCCTGCGTGGTCCGGAAGACCCGGCTGAAGTGCGCCTTGTCCCGGAAGCCCCAGCGGGCGGCGATGACCTGGATCGAGCGGTCGCTCAGCGCCGGGTCGGCGAGGTCGCGGCGGCACCGGGCCAGCCGCTCGTCCCTGATGTACGCGGCAACTGTGGTCTCCTCGTCCTCGAAGAGCCGGTGCAGGGAGCGCACCGAGATGTGGTGCGCGTCGGCGATCGCGCCCGGGTCGAGCGTGGCGTCGCCGAGGTGCTGGCGCACGTACGCGCGTACCTGGGCCTGGAGGGCCCGGCGCCGGACCTCGGTGGGCATCTCGTCCTCGGAGACGAGGTTGCGGCCGAGCAGCGTGGCGACCAGGTCGAGACCGACGGCGCCGAGCCGCTCCGCGTCGGCCGCGTGGTACTGCTCGGGGTTCGCGGTGATCCGGATGAGGAAGTCGGCGACCAGCCCGCCGACGCCCTCGGAGCCGGACATCCGGCCGGCGAACAGGGGAGCGAGCCGGCGGGGCGGCAACGGCAGCGCGTCGTACGGCATCAGGGCCACGATCGAATGGGCGTACGCGGACCCCGCGGGGTCGGCGTGGTGACTGACCTCGTGCGGGCGGGAGCAGTCGTAGAAGGTGAGGTCGCCGGGGCGGCACCGGGCGCGCTGCCCCTCCTGGTCGGCCTGGCTGGTGCCGCTGAGCGTCAGCGCGAGCAGGTAGTAGTCGGGGTCGGAGCGCTGGATCAGTTTCGAGGTGCGCACGCAGTCCACCGACGGGTAGCGGTAGCGGATGAGCTGCATCCGGCCCAGGTCGACGAACTCGGCCCGGGCGACGAAGTCGTCGGCGTGCGCGGTGCGCACCCGCAGCGGCGTCGGGGTGCTCGCCATCATGTCCAGCCACATGCCGAACCGCTCCCGCGGCGGCAGCGCCTGCGTGTCGAGGACCTGCCGGTGCAGCTTCCCGTCCATAGAACGACTCCCCGTGTTCGTCACGCCCTGCACAAACAGGACGCCCCACGGGGCCGAAAAGCGACACCCGTGGGGCCGTGACGTCCGTCATTGACGGACCGGGGAAACCTCTGTTAGGAGTCCGTTCAGTCGTTCAGCACCTGGGACAGCCGGTCGCGGAAACGGCGCTCGGAGTCGGTCACCGCGTCGCCGCCGAGGCCCAGGATGCCGCCGGTGGAGGCCGCGCCCACCACCTGTTCGGCGATGTCCACCAGCCAGTGCCGGTACGCCCCGGCCTGCCCCTCGTCCACCCGCGCGGCGAGCAGCGCGGACGCCTGCCCGGCCCGGGCCAGCACGTCCTCGATCATCGCCTTCGGGTCCTGCGGCGTGATCACCGGCAGCTCCGCGCCGGTCTCCGGGTCGCCCACCCGGTCGACGACCTCACCGGCCACCGCGGCGACCAGCGGGCTGGCCGACTCCCGGCCGGCGGCGATGGTCTCCAGCCCGGCGGCGTTCTCGGCCATGGTGCGACGGGTGCCGTCGGACTCGGCGGCGGCCGCCGCGGTGAGCACCGACTGCGGCAGCCCCACAAGCAGTCCCCACTCCTCGTCGGAGACGCCGAACCGGGTGTACGCCGGCTGCTCGATCACGATCAGGCCCCTTTCGCCGTGGTCGTCGTTGTCGACGGGCGCCCCCGCGGCGCCCGGGTCAGGCTAGTCCAGCTCCAGCAGGCCCTGTTCGGACACCACGCGCACGGACAGCGTCTTGTAGCCCACCTCGTCGAAGAGCACCGTCATCCGGTCCTCCTCGTAGCTGAGCACCAGACCGGCGCCCCACTCCGGGTGGCGTACCTGGCTGTGCACCGGGAACGGCCCGACCGCGCCGTCACCCGCCACACTGGTGCCCGCGTGGCAGTTGTCGCAGTGCCCGCAGACCTCGTGCATCTGCTCACCGAAGTACGCCAGCAGGGCCTGCCCCCGGCAGCCGGTGGTCTCGGCGAAGGCGCGCATCATGTCGGTACGCGACCGGGTCACTGTCTGCTGCCGTTCCGCCTCGGCCAGCGCGGCGCGGCCGGAGTCGGCGGCCGCCGGCGCGTACCGGGGTGCGCCGATGCGCTGCTTGGCCCGTGGCTCGGCGGCGCCGACCTGCTCCAGCAGGGAGAGGTACTGCCCCAGCTTGCGCGGACCGAGGCCGGTCAGCTCGCGCAGCTCCTTGCGGTTGCGGGCCTTGCCGCGCAGCACCGCGGCGAGTTCGGTCAGTTCCTTCTCGTCCGGCAGACCGCCGCTGAAGTAACGCTGGAGGCCGACGTCCTCGGCGCGCCACAGCAGCAGCACCCGGGCCGGCGAGCCGTCGCGCCCGGCCCGGCCGATCTCCTGGAAGTAGCTGTCCGGCGAGTCGGGCAGCGCCATGTGCACCACCCAGGCGATGTTCGGCTTGTCGATGCCCATGCCGAACGCCGACGTGGCCACCATGATCGGCACCCGGTCGGCGAGGAACGCCTCGTGCAGCTCGTGCCGGGCCGCAGTGGGCATGCCGCCGTGGTAGAACTCGGCCGGGAAACCGGCGCCGGTGAGCCGCTCGGCCAGTTCCTCGGCCGCCCGCCGGGTCGGCACGTAGATGATTCCGGGCCGCTCGTCGTCGCGCAGCAGCGCGATCAGCCGCCGCCACCGGTAGTCGTCGGTCGGGCAGTGGGCCACCTCCAGGAAGAGGTTGGGCCGGTCCAGCCCGGAGACCACCACCTCCGGCTCGCGCAGCCGCAGCCGGGCGATGATGTCGTCGCGTACCGGCGGGGAGGCGGTCGCGGTGAGCGCCACCACCGGCGGGCGGCCCAGGCCGTCGATCAGGTGACCGAGCGCCAGGTAGTCCGGCCGGAAGTCGTGGCCCCACGCGGAGATGCAGTGCGCCTCGTCGATCGCCACCAGCGCCGGCTTCAGCTCGCGGACCTCGGCGAGCCGGTCCGGGTTGCTCAGCGCCTCCGGCGTGATGAACAGGAACTCCGCGCGCCCGGCGCGGATGTCCTCGATCGCCTCGGCCTGCTGGGCGGCGCTCTCGTCCGAGCTGATCCGCACCGCGCGCAGCTCCGGGCGCTGCCGTTCGTTGAGCGCGGCGATCTGGTCCTGCTGCAACGCCAGCAGGGGGGAGATCACCACAGTCGGCCCGGGGATCAGGCTGGCCGGGATCTGGTAGATCGCCGACTTGCCGGCGCCGGTGGGCAGCACCACCAGGGCGTCACGGCGCTTCATCACGGCGCGCATGGCGGCGAGCTGGTTGGGCCGCAGCGCGGTCCAGCCGAACAGGTTCCGCGCCGCCCGGCGCAGGCTGGAGGAGTGCGTGGTCAGTTTCATCAAGCGCCTCAGCTACCCCCGGCGATCCCGCGCGAAACCGGCACCGCCGCTCACCGCCCGGCGCGGATCAGCGGCGGAACATGGCCCGGATCGCGATCAGCAGGAACAGGCCGCCGACCACCAGGCCGAGCAGGCGTACGCCGGGGATGTCGGCGGCGCTGGTGGCGTCGGCGAGCGGCAGAGCGGACATGTGGGAACTCTCCCACGCGAGGTCCGGGGGCGCCAGCGGCTAACAGTAAGGATTGTTGACTATTTAGCTGCGCGGTGTGACCATGTCAGCACCCGCCGGCCCCGGCGGGTCCGTGGGGGAGACGGGGGTACGACAGCACATGAGCGAGCGGACCGAGGGATCGACCGGAGACCTGGCGGCGCTCGCCGCCGCCGTCCTGCAACCGGGGTTCGTCGGCACCACACCGCCGCCGTGGGTGTGCCGCTGGCTCGGCGAGGGCCTCGGCTCGGTGGTCCTGTTCGCCCGCAACGTCGTCGACCACGAGCAGGTCGCCACGCTCACCGCGAACCTGCGCGCCGAGCGGCCCGACGTCATCGTGGCGATCGACGAGGAGGCCGGCGACGTCACCCGGATCGAGTCCGCCCGGGGCAGTTCCCGTCCCGGCAACTACGCGCTCGGCGCTGTCGACGACCCGGCCCTGACCGAGGAGGTCGCCCGCGACCTGGGCGCCGAACTCGCGGCCGTCGGCGTCACGCTGGACTACGCCCCGGACGCCGACGTCAACTCCAACCCGGCCAACCCGGTCATCGGGGTGCGCTCCTTCGGCGCCGACCCGGACCTGGTCGCCCGGCACACCGCCGCCTGGGTACGCGGCCTCCAGGCCGGCGGCGTCGCCGCCTGCGCCAAGCACTTCCCCGGGCACGGCGACACCCGTGTCGACTCGCACCACGACCTGCCCCGCATCGGCGGCGACCGGGCCCGTCTCGACGCGGTCGAGTTGGCCCCGTTCCGCGCCGCCGTGGCCGCCGGGGTGCAGGCGGTGATGACCGGCCACCTGCTGGTGCCGGCGCTGGACCCGGAGCTGCCCGCCACGCTCAGCCCGCGCGTGCTCGGCGGCCTGCTGCGCGAGGAGATGGGCTTCGGCGGCGTGGTGGTCACCGACGCGGTGGAGATGCGCGCGGTGGCCGACCGGTACGGCTTCACCGGCGCCGCCGTGCGCGCGCTCGTGGCCGGCGCGGACGCGATCTGCGTCGGCGGGGAACGGGCCACCGAGGCCGACGCCCGCGAGCTGCGCGACGCGATCGTCGCGGCGGTGATCAGCGGGGAGCTGCCCGAGGAGCGGCTCGCCGAGGCGGCCAAGCGCGTCGGTCAGCTCGCCGCGTGGAGCGTCGCCGCCCGCGCCCGCCGGGCCACCGGCACGCCGCCCGCCGACGGCTCACCGATCGGGCTCGCCGCCGCCCGCCGCGCGGTCCGGGTCACCGGCGACGCCGGGCTGCTGCCGCTGACCGGTCCGGCCCACGTCGTGGAGTTCGCGCCCCCGCGCAACATCGCCATCGGCGAGGAGACGCCGTGGGGCATCGCCGCACCGCTGGCCCACCTGGCGCCCGGCACCACCACCGCCCGCTACGCCGCCGACGCCGTACCGGCCGACCCGGGCGCGGCGCCCGCCGGCCGGCCGCTGGTGCTCGTGGTGCGCGACCTGCATCGGCACGACTGGATGCGGGACGCGGTACGCCGCGCGCTCGCCGCCCGCCCGGACGCGGTGGTGGTCGAGCTGGGCGTGCCCGAGCTGGTCACCGGTGCGGTGCACCTGGCCACCCACGGCGCCACCGCCGCGGCGGCACGGGCCGCCGCCGAGGTGCTGACCGGGGCGCGCTGACTCCCGGTCCGGCCGGGTGGGGAGGTCCCCCGGCCGGGCCGGGCCTCACGGCTTGTCTGCCACCAGGTCGGTGTACTCCGGGTGGCGCTCGATGAACGAGGCCACGAACGGGCACTGCGGCACCACCCGGCCGCCCCGGGCGCGGACCTGGTCCAGAGCGCCCCGGACCAGCGCTGCCCCGACGCCCTGACCCTGGAACCGGTCGTCGACCTCGGTGTGCGTGAACACGAGCGTCTCGCCCCGGAGCGTGTACGCGGTGAACCCGGCCAGCGCGTCGTCCACCAGGATCTCGAAGCGGCGCTTGGCGGTGTTCTCCTCGACCAGAAAGCTCACCGGATCATTCTCCCCTCGGGCCCGGCCAGCCGGTCCAGTTCGGCCAGCAGCCGGTCCACCTCGTCGGCGGTGTTGTAGTGGTAGACGCTGGCCCGCACGGCCCCGCCGCTGCCCCGCAGGCCCATGCCCTCGAAGTACTCGTAGGCGTAGTAGTCGCCGTGCGACAGGCACAGGCCCGCCTCGCCCAGCGCCGCCGCCGTCTGCGCCGGGGCCAGGCCGGCCACCCGGAACGACACGGTCGGGCAGCGCCGCGCCGGTGCGCCGTACACGGTCACGAACGGGCGGTCGGCCAGCCCGGCGAGCAGCCGGTCGAAGACCGCCTCCTCGTGCGCCTGCGCGGCTGCCAGACCGGCGCGTACCCGCTCCCGCCGGTCGCCGGTCGCCTCCGGGTCCAGGCCGGCCAGGTGGTCCACCGCGGCCGTCACCCCGGCCAGCAGCGGGAAGCTCGGCGTGCCGTACTCGAACCGGTCCGGCACCGCGTCGGCGGAGGGCACGAGCTTCGCCGGGCGCAGCGCCTCCCAGCGCGCCGGGTCGGCGACCATCGCCGCCAGGTGCGGCCCGGACCACTTGTAGGCGCTGGTCACCAGGAAGTCCGCGCCGAGCGAGGCCAGGTCGGTCGGGCCGTGCGGCACCGAGTGCACGCCGTCCACGCACACCAGCGCGCCGGCGGCGTGCGCGGTCTTGGCGATCGCCGCCACGTCCGGCACGGTGCCGATCGCGTTGCTGCCGGCGGTCACCGCGACCAGCCGGGTGCGCTCGGTGACCAGGTCGGCGTACTGACCGGCGGGCAGCTCACCGGTCGCCGGGTCGAACTCGGCCCAGCGCACCGTGGCGCCGGACGACTGCGCGGCCTGCACCCACGGGCGGACGTTCGCGTCGTGGTCCAGCCGGGAGACGACCACCTCGTCGCCCGGACGCCAGCCGGCGCCGAGCGTCCGGGCCAGCGTGTACGTCAGCGCTGTCGCGCTCGGCCCGAGCACCACGCCCGACGGCTGCGCGCCGAGCAGGTCGGCGACCGCGGCTCGCGCCCCGGCGACCAGATCCAGCGCCCGGCGGCCGGGCAAGAAGGCGGTGCTGCGGTTGCCCGTCGCGGCGCGCATCGCCCCGGCCACCGCCTCGACGACGGCGGCTGCGGTCTGGGTGCCCCCGGCACCGTCGAAGTGGACGAATCCCTCGCCCAGGGCAGGGTAGGCGGCCCGGACCCGGGCGACGTCGAAAGCCATTCCGGCACCCTAGCGCGCACCCCGGACGCCCTGCCCGGCGTGGCCGTCCCGCGCTCGCCCGCGAGGCCGCTGTGGCGTTCGCCGCCTATCCTTGGACGGGTGACGATCCGACGCGCCACCTCCGCCCCCGCCCGTCGCGCCGCCGGTCTGCTCGCCGGTCTCGCCCTCGGCGCCGCACTGCTCGCCGGATGCAGCTCCGAAGGCGCCGAGACCGACTGCGGTCTGGACGCCTGCACGATCACCTTCGACCGCGGCGTGGAGGCCAGCGCCCGGATCCTCGGCGTCGAGGCGAAGCTGATCGGCGCCGAAGGCGACCAGGTCACGGTCGAGGTCGCCGGGGAACAGCTCTCGCTCACAGTGGGCCAGCAGGCCACCGAGGTCGCCGGCTTCCAGGTCAGCCTGGACAGCGTCAACGATCAGCAGGTGGTGGTGCGGGTCGCCGGCGACCTCAGCGCCTGATCCGTTTCGGCCGTCCCGGCGGGCGGCGACGTTTGGAAAATCGCCCGCCGGGAGATTGAGGGCTCATGTCTCTCACCCGGAACGCCGGAGCCACCGCCGCCCAGGCTCGAAACAGCTGGTGGCTCGAACTGTTGACCCGTGCCGGCTTCATCGGATACGGAATCGTGCACCTGCTCCTCGCCTGGCTGGCGCTGCAGATCGCCTTCGGGAACTCGGGCGAGGAGGGAAACCAGAACGGCGCGCTGCGCACTCTCGGTGAACAGCCGCTCGGGAAGTTCCTCCTGATCGCGATGGCGGTCGGCCTGTTCGCCATGGCGATCTGGCAGGCCTTCGAGGCGATCTCCGGCCACGTGTCCAGGACGGGCAAGGAACGACTGTTCGAACGGATCGCCTCGGTGGTCCGGGTCGTCGTGTTCGTCTGGCTGGGCTGGACCGCGATCAAGGTCTTCCAGGACGCCAGCTCCAACGCCTCCGACCAGCAGCAGCAGCTCTCCGAGAAGCTGATGGCCTCCGACGGCGGCCGGTGGCTGGTCGGCCTGGCCGGGCTCGCGCTCGCCGCGCTCGGCATCGGCATGGTCGTCTACGGCCTGAAGAAGAAGTTCGAGCGCAACCTCAAGACCGGCGAGATGAGCCCGAAGACCCGCCAGCTCACCCGTCGGCTCGGCATGGCCGGGTACGCCTCCCGGGGCGCCGTGTTCGCCATCGCCGGCCTGCTGATCGTGGTCGCCGCTGTGAACTACGACCCGGAGAAGGCGCGTGGCCTCGACGCCGCGCTGCGGACGCTGCGCGACCAGTCGTACGGGCCGTGGCTGCTGGCGCTCATGGCGCTCGGCATCGCCGCGTTCGGTGTCTACTGCTTCTTCCAGTCCCGGTACCGCAAGGTCTGATCCTGGTCGATACCCGGGCCGCCGGGCACCATTGGGCCTTTGCCCGATTCCCGCCCGGTCGGAGGGAGAGAGAGTTCGTGCAGAGTTACGTCGTGACAGTCGCCGCCGCGCTCGCCGCGGCGGCGATCGCGTTGGTGCTGGCCCAGGTGGTGCACCGCGTCATCCGCCGCCTCGGCCGCCGCTCGCTGCTGATGACCGAGCTGACCGAGCACGCGCACCGCGCGTTCCAGCTCGCCCTCACCGTGGCGGCGGTGCAGTTCGCGGTCCGGTTCACCACCGCGTACGCGGTCGGCAGCCCGTGGCGGCAGTTCGTCCTGCACACGCTGGTGCTGGCGACGATCGCCGCCACCGCATGGCTGGTGGCCTCGCTGCTGGTGGTGGCGGAGGACACCGCGCTGGCCCGGTTCCGGGTCGACGTGCCGAACAACAGGCACGCCCGCCGGGTGCGCACGCAGGTGGTGCTGCTGCGCCGGCTCACCATCGCGGTGATCGTGATCCTCACGGTCGGCGTGATGCTGATGACGTTCCCGGCCGTACGCGGGGTCGGCGCCGGTGTGCTGACCTCCGCCGGTGTGATCGCCGCGGTCGCCGCGCTGGCCGCACAGAGCCTGCTCGCCAACGTCTTCGCCGGTCTCCAACTCGCGTTCAGCGACGCGGTACGCCTGGACGACGTGGTGGTGGTCGAGGGGGAGTGGGGCCGGATCGAGGAGCTGACGCTCAGCTACGTGGTGGTGCAGATCTGGGACGACCGCCGGCTGATCCTGCCCACCTCGTACTTCACCAGCCGGCCGTTCCAGAACTGGACCCGGACCGAGGCGGCGGTGCTCGGCACCGCAGAGTTCGAGCTGGACTGGTCGATTCCGGTGCAGGCGATGCGGGAGGAGTTGCGCCGCCTGTGCGAGGGCACGGAGCTGTGGGACGGCCGGGTCTGCGTGCTCCAGGTGACCGACGCGACCGGCGGCATGGTCAAGGTCCGCGCGCTGGTCAGCGCCGCCGACGCGGGCAGCCTGTGGGACCTGCGGTGCCTGGTCCGCGAGCACCTGGTGACCTGGGTACGCGACCAGCGCCCGACCGCCCTGCCCCGGCTGCGCGCCGAGGTCGGCGAGGCCACCGGCCCGCTGCCCTGGCAGGCGGTGCAGCCGCGCCGCCCGGTACGCCGCCCGACCGGCACCGAGGCGCCCGACGACGCGCGTGTCTTCGGCGGCAGCGACGACGGCGAGGCCCGCAGCGAGGTGTTCGTGGGCCGGGAGGAGCACGCCGAGGCGCGTCGCTGACCCCGTACCCCCGATCGGAGCCCCCGGCCGCCCACGGCGCCGGGGGTTCGGCGCGTACGAGCGGCTTTCCGGCCGGGCGGGTTTGGCCGGGCCGTTGCGGGGGACGTGGTGCGCACGCCCCGGATCCGGTGCCCGGCACCGGGTTCCGGCGGCGCGCGGCCGGGCGGACCGGCTGCTCCGCGCAGGATTGACGGGCGGCGACTCCGGGCATACAGCGCGGTGATGACGAAAGGAGGACAGCATGGCTGACGTCGCGAGTCGCAGCACGTCGCGGACCGGGAGCGAGCCGTCCACCGCCGAACTGGTACAGCGCGCCACCGAGCAGGTCACCCGCCTGGTGCGGGACGAGCTGGCCCTGGCCCGTGCGGAGCTGACCCAGAAGGGCAAGCACGCCGGGATCGGGATCGGTCTGTTCGGCGGCGGCGGGGTGATGGCGCTCTACGGCGCCGGCGCCCTGGTCGCCACCGTGATCCTGCTGCTGGCGCTTGTCATGCCGGCGTGGCTGGCCGCCCTGATCGTGGCGGTGGCGCTGTTCCTGCTCGCCGGGATCCTGGCGCTGGTGGGCAAGAAGCAGGTCAGCCGTGCCGTCCCGCCGGTGCCTGAGGCGGCGGTCCGCAGCGTTCGGGCGGACGTCGACACGGTCACCGCCGCGGTGAAGGACGGGAGGCGGGCATGACCGGTAACGGGACCGGGGACGTGGCGGCGCTCCGGGAGGAGATCCGCCGGACCCGGGTGGAGCTCGGTGAGACGATGGAGCTGCTCGCGGCCAGGGCCGATCCGAAGGCGCTGGTGCGGCACTCCGCCGAGGCGGCGAAGGCGCGGATGCGGGAGCAGGCGTCGCTGACCGCGGCCCGGGTGCGCGGGCGGGCGGCGGAGCGGGCCCGGCTGGTCCGGGCGCAGGCGTACGAGAAGGGTGAGGCGGTCGGGCGCAACCCGTTGCCGTGGGCGGCCATCGCGGCCGGCGCGCTGGTGACCGCGGTGGTGCTGGTGATCGTCCGAGGGAGGCGCAGGTGAGTGGCAGGGTCGGCAAGGCGGCGTACAAGCCGGTGGGGGTGCTGCTCGGCCTGGCCGCCGGTGCCGTCGCCGGGGCGATCTTCCGTCAGGTCTGGAAGGTGACGGCGGGCGACGGCGAGGCGCCGAGCGCCACCGACGAGGACCGCCGCTGGGGCGAGGTGCTGGCCGCCGCGGCCCTGCAGGGGGCCATCTTCTCGGTGGTGCGGGCCGCCGTCGACAGGGGCGGGGCGGTGGGCGTACGCCGTCTGACCGGTCGCTGGCCGGACTGACGAAAAGGCCGGAAAGGCCCCTTTCCCGAGCGCGGGAAAGGGGCCTTTCGCATGGCTCCGGCGGGCCGCGCAGCGCCGTCCGCGCGACCTTCAGGTCACATGTCGGAGAATTTCGTCCGCTAGGCTGTGCGAAGTTTTTGCGTACGTGGTTTGCTGTCTCACGCTGTTGAGAGACGCGTGGGTTGAGAGAAGTCTCCTGCATTGGGGGCCGCCTCAGGCGCCGCTGCTCGAAAACGGCCAATCGGCCGCACGGCGTGCTCGGCCGCCAGTTTTAGAAGGAGATACACATGGCGCAGGGAACCGTGAAGTGGTTCAACGCTGACAAGGGCTTCGGCTTCATCACCGTCGACGGCGGGGGTGCTGACGTGTTCGTCCACTTCTCGGCCATCCAGACCAGCGGCTACCGCACGCTGGAGGAGAACCAGCGGGTGGAGTTCGAGATCGCCCAGGGTCAGAAGGGTCCGCAGGCCGAGCAGGTCCGCCCCATCTGAGCTGACCGCACCGGCCGCGCCGGCCGGTGCCGGAAGCCCCGCATCCCGCACGGGAGGCGGGGCTTCGCCTTACCCGGTGCCTCAGCGGCGTCGCGCCCGCATGCCCCACCAGAGCCCGGCCAGTCCGAACAGGACCAGCACCGGGCCGACCAGCGCCCAGATCCGCTGGTCGCTCATGATGCTGCCCTCGACGTACCCGAGGCCCAGCACCGTCCACAGCGCACCGAGCACCACGGCGAGCAGCCCCAGGGTGAGCCGGAACCAACCCCTCATCGTTCCCCCTCCGACGACGACAGTCCCGCTCCAGCATGCCCGCCGCCGCGGGTGCCCGGCGACGCCGCGCCGGACGGCCGGCTCACCACCGGTCGTGCACCTGCGGGCGGATCAGCTCGTCGTAGGTGGCCCGCACCGCGGCCAGCTCCACCTCGGTCAGTGCCGGCTGCCCGGCCGCCTCGGCGTTGCGCCGCGCCTGCTCGGGGGAGCGGGCGCCGGGGATCACCACAGTGACGCCGGGCTGGTCGAGAACCCACCGCAGCGCGAACTGCGCCATCGTGCGGTCGTCGCCGACCAGCGGCGCGAGCCGGCGTACCGCCGCCAGGCCGCTGTCGTAGTCCACGCCGGAGAACGTCTCGCCCACGTCGAACGACTCGCCGTGCCGGTTGAACGTGCGGTGGTCGTTCGCCGGGAACGTGGTGTTCTCGTCGTACCGGCCGGAGAGCAGGCCGCTCGCCAGCGGCACCCGGGCGATGATCCCGACCCCGGCGGCAGCGGCGGCGGGCAGCACCCGCTCCAGCGGCTTGTGCCGGACCGCGTTGAGGATGATCTGCACGCTCGCCACACCGGGCCGGGCGATGGCGGTGAGCGCCTGGTCGCAGGTCTCCACGCTGACGCCGTACCCGGCCACGCGTCCCTCGGCGACGAGTGTGTCGAGCGCGTCGAAGACCCGGTCGTCGGCGAAGACGGCGGTGGGCGGGCAGTGCAGCTGCACCAGGTCGAGCGTGTCGACGCCGAGGTTGGCCCGGGACCTGTCGGTCCAGGCCCGGAAGTTGTCGAGGGTGTACGCCTCCGGCGTCTGCTCGACCCGGCGGCCCATCTTGGTGGCCACGGTGAGCCCGTGTCCGGGGCGGGAGCGCAGGAACCGGCCGATCAGGGCCTCGCTGCGGCCGTCGCCGTACACGTCGGCGGTGTCCAGGAAGGTGACGCCCGCGTCGACGGCGGCGGCCAGTACGGCGAGCGCCGCGTCCTCGCTGACCTCGCCCCAGTCCGCGCCGAGCTGCCACGCGCCGAGTCCGATGATGCCGACGTGCCGGCCGAGCCGGTCGAAGCTGCGCTGTTCCACCCGGTCGAGCCTAGTGAGCGGCTTGCCGTGGCGCGCGCCGGGCCGTACGGTCTAACAAGACGTACGTACGGTTTGGAGGCTGTCATGTGGGATCCGCGCGCCTACCTGCGCTACGGCGACGAGCGCTCCCGGCCGTTCCACGACCTGCTGGCCCGCGTCGGCGCCGAGCACCCGCGCGCCGTGGTCGACCTCGGCTGCGGCCCCGGCACCCTCACCGCCACGCTCGCCGCCCGCTGGCCCGGCAGCCGGGTCACCGGCCTGGACTCCTCCCCGGAGATGATCGAGCGCGCGACGGCCGAGGGCGGACCGGTCACGTACGCCGTCGCCGACGTCCGCGACTGGCGGCCGGAGCCCGACGTGGACGTGCTGGTCGGCAACGCCGTGCTCCAGTGGGTGCCGGAACACCGCGACCTGCTCCGCCGCTGGGCGGCCGCGCTGCCGGCCGGCGCCTGGATGGCGTTCCAGGTCCCCGGCAACTTCGACGCGCCGTCGCACCGGCTGCTGCGCTCCGTCGCCGCCCGGGACCGGTGGCGGGACGCGCTCGCCGGGAAGCTGCGCGAGGCCCCCGTCGACGAGCCCGTCGGCTACGCCACGCTGCTGACCGGCGCGGGCTGCGCGGTCGACGCCTGGGAGACTACGTACGTGCATCTGCTGCCCGCCACCGGCGCCGACCACCCGGTGCTGGCCTGGATGGAGGGCACCGCGCTGCGCCCGGTCCGCGCCGCGCTGGACGCCGCCGGCTGGGCCGCCTTCCGCGCCGAGCTGGGGGTACGGCTCGCGCAGGCGTACCCGGTGCGGCAGGGTCAGGTGTACTTCCCGTTCCGCCGGATTTTCATGGTGGCCCGCACCGGCGCCCGCGCAGAGGAGAACTCGTGACCGACCTGCCCACCTTCATCGCCGGACTGCCCAAGGTGGAGCTGCACGTGCACCACGTCGGCTCGGCCTCGCCCCGGATCGTCGCCGAGCTGGCCGCCCGGCACGAGGGGCGCAGCCCGGTCCCGGCCGACCCGGAGGCGCTCGCCGACTACTTCGCGTTCCGCGACTTCGCCCACTTCATCGAGGTCTACCTCAGCGTCGTGGACCTGATCCGCGACGCCGACGACGTCTGGCTGCTCACCCACGAGGTCGCCCGGGAACTGGCCCGCCAGCAGGTCCGCTACGCGGAGCTGACCGTGACGCCGTACTCGCACGTCAACCGCGGCATCCCGGCGCCGGCGTTCTGCGAGGCGATCGAGGACGCCCGCAAGCGCGCCGAGGCCGACTTCGGCATCGCGCTGCGCTGGTGCTTCGACATCCCCGGCGAGGCCGGCCTGCCCGCCGCCGAGCAGACGCTGCGGATCGCACTCGACGAACGACCGGACGGGCTGATCAGCTTCGGCCTCGGCGGCCCCGAGATCGGGGTGCCCCGGCCGCAGTTCAAGCCGTGGTTCGACCAGGCGCGGGCGGCCGGGCTGCGTTCGGTGCCGCACGCCGGTGAGACCACCGGCCCGGAGACGATCTGGGACGCGCTGCGCGAACTGGGCGCCGAGCGGATCGGCCACGGCATCTCCGCCGCGCAGGACCCGGCGCTGCTGACCCACCTCGCCGAGCGGCGGATCCCGCTGGAGATCTCGCCGACGTCCAACGTGCGCACCCGCGCCGTGCCCAGCCTGGACGCGCACCCGCTGCCGCGGCTGGTCGAGGCCGGCGTGCCGGTCAGCATCAACTCCGACGACCCGCCGATGTTCGGCACCACGCTCAACGACGAGTACGCGGTGGCCGCCCGGCTGCTGCGGCTCGGCCCGGACGGGGTGGCCGCGCTGGCCCGGGAGGCGGTGGCCGCGGCGTTCCTGACGCCGGCCGAGCAGGCCCGGATCACCGCCGAGATCGACGCGTACCTGGCGAGCGCGGCACGCTGAGCGGCCGTACCGGTGCCGGTCGTCGCGATCCCCGGGGCGGCCGGCGCCGCGCGGTCAGCATCAGCCCGGACAGCGCCAGCGCGGCGAGCGCGGCAGTGGGACCGGGAGCGACGGGCACGGGCCGGACGGGACCGTGCGCGAGCACCGGGTCCTGCCAGACCGCGAGCGTGAGTGCGATGCCCAGGCCGATGACGGCGGCCCAGCGGAGCAGACGACTGACGGCCGGTGGCATGACGGTCACCTCGCGCCCGGGATCGACGGGAGAGCGCGCGCGACGGGAGCGAGGTGTGGGGGGACCGGACTCCCGCCGCGCGCATGATCCGTCGGCCGGAAGGTCTTACGGGGCGTCCCGGCCGACGGAACTGATGGGTTCTGTCAGCGATCCTGGCAGTTCACGCCGGTTTTCCGGCCGTCGTTAAACCACCTTTAAGGAGAACTTGCGCCCGTACACAGTCAGCGGTCAGCGCGGGCGCGGCCAGCGCCGCCCCGGACGCGGCTCGCGTGCCTCCCGGGCCATCCGCCCGACCAGCCCGAACCGGTTCACCGGCCGGGGCGCCGCGTCCGGGTCGGCCAGCAGCATCACCACACTCGCGCCGCCGAGCCGGGCCCGGTCGATGCTCACCGAACCGTTCGCCTGCAACGCGACCCGCTTGGCGATGTCCAGCCCGAGCCCGGTGGAGCCCTTGTCGCTCTCGCCCCGGCGCAACGCCCGGTCCGGGTCGGCGATGCCCGCCCCGGCGTCGTCGATGCGGATCGCCACCCAGCCGTCCCGGCGGCTCACCGCCACCTCGAACGCGGTGCCCTGCGGCGTGTACCGGAACACGTTGCCGATCACCGCGTCCAGCGCGGCGGCCAGCTCGGCGCGGGGCACCGGCGCCGGGATCCGCAACTGCGCACCGACCACCCGGTGCGGCCGGTTCTGGTCACCCGCCAGCGCCGACCAGAAGACCATCCGGTCCCGGACCACCTCGCTCACGTCGCACGACGCCGGCGCCGACTCCTGGGCGACCGCCTTGCGGGTCGTCTTGATGAGCTGGTCGACCTCGCCCTCCAGCGTGACGATCGCCTGCCGGATACGCCGGATGCCGCGCCGCCGGTCCAGCTCCGCCTCGCTGAACGTGCCGATGCTCGTGTCGTCGGACTCCAGCGCCTCGGCGTCCAGCCGCAGCGCGGTCAGCGGCGTACGCAGCCGGTGCGACAGGTCGGCGACCAGTTCGTGCTCGTCGGCACGCAGCGCCACCAGTCGTTCCGTCATCCGGTTGAACGCGTGCCCGGCCTCGGCCAGCTCACGCGGGCCGGTCGGCTCGACCCGTACCCCCAGCTCGCCGTCACCCACCGCGAGCGCCGCCTTGACCAGGTCGCCGGTGGCGTCCACGGCCCGGGCCGCCACCCGGTCGACCACGGCGACCGCCGCGCCGACCAGCGCCAGGCCGATCGCGAGCAGCAGCAGCCACCGCCCGCCGCCGCCGGAGTCGAGCACCTCGTCGGGGACGAAGACCTCCACCACGGCGACCCGGTCACCCAGCACCACCGGGTCCAGCCGCAGCACCCCGCCGTCCACCTCGGTCACCACCGACCGCCGCTGCGCGGCGGCGTCGGCGAGCACCTGCGGGTTCGCGCGGCCGGCCGACTCGTCAGCGCCGATGCCGTGCACGACCGGCCGCATGGCCGGATCGTCGCCGGCCGCGGCGGCCACCGCCCGTTCGATCGTCGCGGTGTCCGTGCTGACCGCCAGCGCGCCGGTCACCAGCGCGGCCCGGCGGGCGGCGTCGGCCAGCTCCGCCTCGCGGGTGCGGTCGGCGAGGGTGAACCCGAGCGGGACGAGGAAGGCGAGCGCGATCAGGCCGCACAGCCCCGCGGTGAGCCCGGCGAGGCTGAACCTCAGTCCGGCGCCACCAGCCGGAAGCCGACCCCCCGCACGGTGCGCAGGTAGCGCGGCTTCGCCGCGGACTCGCCCATTTTGCGGCGGAGCCAGTACAGGTGAACGTCGATGGTCTGGTCCTCGCCGACCGATGGCTGCCGCCATACCTCCTCCAAGAGTTCCCGCCGGGACACTACCCGGCCGGGACGCGCGGCGAGATACGCCAGCAGGTCGAATTCCTTACGGGTCAGGGCCAGCGCCTCCCCGTCCAGCACCGCGCTGCGCTCGCCCACGTCCACCCGCAGGCCGCCGACCGTGTGCACGGCCGGCGCGACGGTACGGCTGGCCCGGCCGGCCCGCCGCAGCACAGTGGTGATCCGGGCGTCCAGGTGCGCCCCGGTGAACGGCTTGACCATGTAGTCGTCCGCCCCGGCGCGCAGGAGCCGTACCACCGACTGCTCGTCGTCGCGGGCGGTGGCGATGATGATCGGCACATCGGTGATGCCGCGCAGCATGCGCAGCGCGTCCGAGCCGTCCAGGTCGGGCAGGCCGAGGTCGAGCACCACCAGGTCCGGCGTCTCCGCGGCGACCCGGCGCAGTGCGTCCAGCGCGGTGCCGACCGCGTGCACCGCGTGCCCGCGGTCGGTCAGCGACCGCAGCATGGCGCCGCGCACGACGTGGTCGTCTTCGACCAGCAGGACGGTTGCCACGTCAGCACCGTACTCGGCGTGGCAAGCCGGTCGCGTTGCGGCGGTCCGGCCAACCGGGCAAGCTGGGACGGCGATGACGTTCACGCTCTTCCCCGACACCCGCCTCACGCTCGCCCGCGACGCGCTGGCCGGCCTGTCGGTGGGCGACGCCCTCGGCTCCCAGTTCTTCGTCCCCGGCCGGCACCCGGACGACCTCGCCGCCGGGCGGCTGCCCGCGCCGCCGTGGGAGTGGACCGACGACACCGAGATGGCGTGCTCGGTGGTGGCCGAGCTGGCCGCCGACGGCCGCATCGACCGGGACCGGCTGGCGCTGGCGTTCGCGCAGCGCTGCGAGCCGTACCGCGGGTACGGGCCGGGCGCGGTGACGGTGCTGCGGCTGATCCGCACCGGCACGCCCTGGCCGGTGGCCGCCGCGTCCGCGTTCGACGGGCAGGGCTCCTGCGGCAACGGCGCCGCCATGCGTGTCGCGCCGCTCGGCGCCTGGCACGCCGATTCCACCCGCCGCGCCGCCGAGCAGGCCCGCGCCTCCGCCGAGGTGACACACGCCCACCCGGAGGGCGTCGCCGGTGCGGTGGCGGTCGCGGTCGCCGCCTCGCTCGCCGCCCGCGCCCGCCTCGACGGCGGCCGCCCCGACCCGGCCCGGCTGCTCACCGCCGTCGCCGGGGCGCTCGACCCGGCCGGTGAGGTGCACCGCGGGGTACGCCGGGCCGCCGCGCTGCTCGGTCACTCCGCCGCCGAGGCGGCCGACGCGCTCGGCAACGGCTCCCGGGTCACCGCGCAGGACACCGTGCCGTTCACGCTGTGGGTCGCCGCCACGCTGCTGCACGACTACCCCGCCGCGATCCGCGCCTGCGTCGAGGCGGGCGGCGACGTGGACACCACAGCCGCGATCGTGGGCGGGATCGTTGCCGCGTACACCGGGGTGGGCGCGCCGGGCGGCGTGCCGGAGGGCTGGCTGACCGCCCGCGAGCCGCTCCCCACCTGGCTCCCCACTCCCGCCTGACCGCCCGCCCTCCCTCGCCGGCCGTGGTGGTCGTGGGTGCGCGCGCCGGTTCGGGGAAGTGGCCGGGTCGGCGGCGGAGGGATGCAGCCACCTCGGCGAGGTGGGGTCGATCATGCGTTCCGGCGCGCACCACCAGCGGGGACGGGCTCGACGGTCGCGGGGACGTCGGCGGCGGGGGCGGGGGCCGGCTCGGGGGAGCCGGAGCGGGGGTCCGTGTCCGGGCGTCCGGTGGCGGCGGGCTCGTCGGGGGAAGGGCTGTCGTCGGGCGGGAGGGTCATGGTGTCGCGCCGGCGGCGGCTGAGCAGCCAGCCGATCGCCGCGCCACCGGCCAGCCCGGCGAGCAGGCCGCCGCCGAGCAGCAGGTCCGCGCTCGGCCCGTTGTCCGCCGCACCGGCCACCGGTGCCGTGCCGCCCGGTGCGCCGCCCTGCGCCCCACCGGCATCGCCCGCGGCGCCGTGACCGCCGTGCGCGCCGCCGTTCGTACCGGCGCCGCCGTCGTGCGTCACGGTGCCCGGCAGCGGCGGCAGCAGGTCGAGCGTCGGCGCGGGGTGCGCGCCACCCGCCGGGTCCGCCCACCGGACCACAGTGCCGTCGTCGTACGTCTGCGTCACGGTGAACGTGAGCCGGTCGGTGGCGGGCATCGGTCCCATGCCCAGCGGCAGCCGGGCCGCCCCGGTGCCGGTGCCGGGCATCCGCAGCCAGTTCACCGAGTGGGTCACCTGGTTCAGTTCGGCCGCGTGCATGCCGGGGACCGGCTGGTCGAGCGTGCGGGTCGTGATGGTCGGCGCCCAGTCCGGCACCGACAGCGGGTACACCTCGCCGATCGGGGCGTCCGCGGGCATGGTCAGCTCGATCCGGGTGGTCCGGGTGCCGGGCTTGTCCGCCGGGACCAGCACCGACAGTTCGATCGCGTCGCCCTGGCGTACCTGGGCGGGCGAGGTCGTGACGGTCACCCCGGCCGCGTTCGCCGCGCCCGGCCAGCCCACCGTCCCGGCAAGTACGGCCGCCAGCAGCGCAGCCGCCCACCGGCCCTGACGGATCATCCTCATGGTCGTCCCCATCCTTCTCGGCTGGGGTCGGCACCGGCTCCGGCCCCACCTGGTAGTTCGGGCGGCGGGGCGAAAAGGTTCAACACGGCACGGAACTCGCCGAGGACGGGCACCGGCGTCGGCGGCGGTCCGGGTCCGGGCGACCGATAGCATCGCAGGGGCCGGTCACCGGCCCACCAGTACCGTCGACGACAGGAGTCACCGTGTCCGCACCCCGTACCCCCGTCGTGGCCGACCCCGTCGTCGTCGCCGCCGGGACCACGGCGGCCGACGCGGTGGCCGCGGCCGGCCTGCCGATGAGCGGGCCGAAGGCGATCGTGGTGGTCCGCGATCCGCAGGGCCAGCTGCGTGACCTGGACTGGCGCCCGGCCGAGGACGTCGCGGTCGAGCCGGTCACGCTGGACAGCCCGGACGGGCTGAACGTGCTGCGCCACTCCACCGCCCACGTGCTGGCCCAGGCCGTGCAGGACGTCTTCCCGGACGCGAAGCTCGGCATCGGCCCGCCGATCGAGAACGGCTTCTACTACGACTTCGGCGTCGACAAGCCGTTCCAGCCGGACGACCTGACCAAGCTCGAGAAGCGCATGCAGGAGATCGTCAAGTCCGGCCAGCGGTTCCGCCGCCGCCGGTTCGCCGACCTGGACGAGGCGCGGTCCGAGCTGGCCGCCGAGCCGTACAAGCTGGAGCTGATCGAGGTCAAGGGGGAGGGGCTGGACTCCTCCGAGGTGATGGAGGTGGGCGGCGGCGAGCTGACCATCTACGACAACCTCGCCGCGAACGAGGACAAGGTCTGCTGGTCGGACCTGTGCCGGGGCCCGCACCTGCCCAACACCCGGCTGATCGGCGCGTTCAAGCTGATGCGCTCGGCCGCCGCGTACTGGCGCGGGTCGGAGAAGAACCCGCAGCTCCAGCGCGTGTACGGCACCGCGTGGCCGACCCGGGACGAGCTCAAGGCGTACCTGAAGCTTCTGGAGGAGGCCGCCCGCCGCGACCACCGCAAGCTCGGCGCGGACCTCGACCTGTTCAGCTTCCCCGACGAGATCGGGTCCGGCCTGCCGGTCTTCCACCCCAAGGGCGGCGTGCTCAAGCGGGTGATGGAGGACTACGTCCGGGCGCGGCACGTCGAGGAGGGCTTCGACTACGTCGGCACGCCGCACATCTCCAAGGAAGGTCTCTTCCACACCTCGGGACACCTGCCCTACTACAAGGACACGATGTTCCCGCCCATGGAGATGGAGGGCAGCGACTACTACCTCAAGGCCATGAACTGCCCGATGCACAACCTGATCTACCGGTCGCGCGGGCGGTCCTACCGGCAACTGCCGATCCGCCTGTTCGAGTTCGGGACGGTCTACCGGTACGAGAAGTCGGGCGTGATCCACGGCCTGACCCGGGTACGCGGCTTCACCCAGGACGACTCACACTCCTACTGCACCCGCGAGCAGGCGCCGTCCGAGATCAAGCACCTGCTCGGCTTCGTGCTCAGCCTGCTGCGCGACTTCGGCATCGACGACTTCTACCTGGAGCTGTCGACCCGCGACGAGTCGAAGCCGGACAAGTTCGTCGGCTCCGACGAGGACTGGGCGACCGCGACCGCCGTACTGGAGCAGTGCGCGCTGGAGACCGGCCTGGAACTGGTGCCGGACCCGGGCGGCGCGGCGTTCTACGGCCCGAAGATCTCCGTGCAGGCCAAGGACGCGATCGGCCGGACCTGGCAGATGTCGACCATCCAGTACGACTTCAACCAGCCCAAGGGCTTCGGGCTGGAATACCAGGCCGCCGACGGCACCCGGCAGCAGCCGGTGATGATCCACTGCGCCAAGTTCGGGTCGATCGAGCGGTTCATCGGCGTGCTCACCGAGCACTACGCGGGCGCGTTCCCGGCCTGGCTGGCGCCGGTGCAGGTGGTCGGCATCCCGATCCGCGACGAGCACGGCGACTACCTGGTCGACTTCGCCGCGACGCTGCGCCGGCACGGCATCCGGGCCGAGGTCGACCTGGGCGACGACCGGATGCAGAAGAAGATCCGCAACGCGCAGCAGCAGAAGATCCCGTTCATGGTGATCGCCGGTGACGACGACGTGGCCGCCGGCACCGTCTCGTTCCGCTACCGGGACGGCTCGCAGCGCAACGGCGTACCGGTCGACGAGGCGGTGGCGCACGTCCGCGAGGTGGTGGAGTCGCGCACCAACGCCGGCCCCACCGCCACCGCCGCCGAGTAGACGCTCCGCCGACCGCGCCGCCGGGCGGCGGCGCGGTTCGGCGGCGGCCCGGCCCGGATCGTAGGATCGTCTGTGTGACAGGGGCGGAGCGGCACACCGGGTACGGCGGCGACGACGGTCTGGCGGACGGGCTGGACCGGCTCTGGACGCCGCACCGGATGACCTACATCTCCGGCGAGGACCGTCCCGAGGGCGGCTACGAGAAGCCGGCCGGCTGCCCGTTCTGCCTCGCGCCCGGCCTGCCGGCCGAGGAGAGCCTGGTGGTCGCCCGGGGCGAGCACGTCTTCGCTGTGCTCAACCTCTACCCGTACAACCCGGGGCACCTGCTGGTCTGCCCCTACCGGCACGTGGCCGACTACACCGAGCTGGACGAGCCGGAGACGGTCGAGCTGGCCGCGTTCACCAAGGCCGCCATGCGGGTGGTCCGGCACGTCTCCAGCGCGCACGGCTTCAACCTGGGCATGAACCAGGGTGGCGTGGCGGGCGCGGGCATCGCCGCGCACCTGCACCAGCACGTGGTGCCGCGCTGGGGCGGCGACGCCAACTTCATGCCGGTGATCGGCCGGACGAAGGTGCTGCCGCAACTGCTCGCCGACACCCGGGAGCTGCTCGCCAAGGCGTGGGCGGCGGCCTGACGGGGGCCCGCCCCGACAGTACGATCTCGCGCATGGCTCTCCTGCACCGCGCGGAACTGCGCCCCTCGAAACTGGAGCTGCTCGCCGGCTGGCTGCCCGGCCGGCAGTGGTTCGCCGGCGAGGCCGGCGCGCCGGTCACCCGCGTCGCGGCGTACCGGTTCGACGACCCGGCCGGCGCGGTCGGCATCGAGACGCTGCTCGTGCGCGCCGGTGACGGCCCGGTGCTCCAGGTGCCGCTGACCTACCGGGGCGCGCCGCTGGCCGGGGCGGACGAGCACCTGGTGGGCGTCATCGAGCACTCGGTCCTCGGCCGCCGCTGGGCGTACGACGCCTGCGGCGACCCGGTGTACGCGCCGCTGCTGGCCGCCGCCGTGCTCGCCGACGCCGGTCAGGCGGAGGAGTACTTCGAGGTCGACGGGAAGCGTGAGGTGCGCCCTGTGAGCATGACGCTGACCGGCAGCCGTACCGGCCGTCCGGTGCCGACGGGTCCGGTTTCGACAGGTCAGGGTGACGGCGGCGTGACGGTGGTCCGGGTGGGGGACGTCGAGCTGGCGGTGGTCCGGCGGCCCGTACCGGCCGACGTGCCGGAGGCGGGCGGCCTCGCCGGCGCCTGGCCGGGTCAGGACGAGCCGGTGCTGCTGGCGTACGCGCGCTGACGGCTCGCCGGGCGGCGGTCCTCATCGGAGCCGGATCGAAGGGACGACAGCGGACCGATATGCCTCAGAGGCATATTCATGACTCTGAGGCATATCGCGTTCACCACGACCGTTCACCGCCGGGCGTCACGCGGCGTGACCGCGACCTTGCTCAGGGGTCAGGAATCGGCCCGTGTACGCCGGGAAGGTGACAGGATGCGGCGGTGGCAGTCGACACGCGACAGTTGGGGCGCAGCGGCATCGAGGTGAGCGCCCTCGGCATGGGGTGCTGGGCGATCGGCGGCCCGTGGGCCGAGGGTGCCCGGCCGCTGGGCTGGGGCCGGGTCGACGACGACGAGTCGGTACGCGCCGTCCGCCGCGCGCTCGACCTCGGCGTCACCCTGTTCGACACCGCCGACACGTACGGCGCCGGGCACGGCGAGCGGGTGCTCGGCCGGGCGCTCGCCGGCCGGCGTGACGAGGCGGTCATCGCCACGAAGTTCGGTTACACGTTCGACGAGCGGACCCGGCAGGCCACCGGCGAGAACGCCTCGCCGCACTACCTGCGCCGGGCGGTCACCGGCTCGCTGCGCCGGCTGGGCACCGACCGCATCGACCTCTACCAACTGCACCTGGGCGACCTGCCGCTGCCCCGGGCCGAGGCGCTCATCGGCACGCTCGACGACCTGGTCGACGCCGGCCTGATCCGGGCGTACGGGTGGAGCACCGACCGGGCCGACCGGGCCGCCGCCTTCGCGCAGGTCGCCCGCGGCGCCGCCGCCGTGCAGCACGCGCTGTCGGTGCTCCGGGACGCCCCGGCCATGCTCGACGTCTGCGACAAGCACGACCTCGCCGGCCTCGCCCGGGGGCCGCTCGGTATGGGTCTGCTCACCGGCAAGTACACGCCGGAGTCCACGCTGCCTCGCGACGACGTACGCGGACTCGGGCCGACCTGGCTGGAATGGTTCCGCAGCGGCCGGCCCGCCCCGGAGTGGCTGCGCCGGGTCGCCGCCGTGCGCGATGCGCTGACCGCCGACGGACGCACCCTGGCGCAGGGGGCGATCGGGTGGATCTGGGCGCGCAGCGACCGGGCCGTGCCGATCCCCGGTGCCCGTACCGTCGCGCAGGTCGAGGAGAACGCGGCCGCGCTGGCCCGGGGCCCGCTCGCCCCGGGCCACTTCGCCGAGGTGGAGCGGCAACTGGCGGCGGTACGCTCGGCCGCGCTCCGGGACGCCGACCGCCCCCACTGGCCGATGCCCCCGGTCCCCGCCGTCCGCCCCTGACCAAGCCTCCCGCGCCACCCGCTCCGCCACCCCGCCCTCGTCGGCGGCGATCTTGCAGTTGCGGCCCGCATGTTGTCGGGAATGCCCCCTTTGCGGGGGCCGCAAGTGCAAGATCGCGAGGGAGGGCGGGGGCGGGCGAGGGAGGGCGGGCGCGGGCGGGGTCAGCGGGTGGTGGACTCCTTGCGGGCCTGGTCGGCGAGGTGGGCGGGCATGGGGTCGTGGCGGGCGAACTCACGGCGGAACGTGCCGGTGCCGGCCGTCATCGAGCGCAGCTCGACCGCGTACCGCAGCAGTTCGGTCGCGGGCACCTCGGCGCGGACGAGCGTGCGGCCCTCGGCATCCGGGTCCGGCTCGGTGCCGAGCACCCGGCCACGCCGCCCGGACAGGTCGCCCATCACCGCGCCGACCGACGAGTCGGGCACCCGTACGGTGATCTCGTCGACCGGCTCCAGCAGCGCCGGCTGGCCCTTCTCGGCGGCGTCGCGCAGCGCCAGCGCGCCCGCGGTCTGGAACGCCGCGTCGGAGGAGTCGACGCTGTGCGCCTTGCCGTCGACCAGCGTCACCCGCAGGTCCACCACCGGGTAGCCGGCGATGAGGCCGCGTTCCATCTGCGCCCGTACCCCCTTCTCCACCGAGGGGATGTAGTTGTGCGGGACCGCGCCGCCGACCACCCGGTCGACGAACTCGAAGCCTGAGCCCCGGGGCAGCGGCTCCACCTCGATGTCGCAGACCGCGTACTGGCCGTGGCCGCCGGACTGCTTGACGTGCCGGCCGTGCCCGCGCGCGGCGGCGGTGAACGTCTCGCGCAGCGGCACCCGGACCGGTTCGGTGTCCAGCTCGACGCCGCCGCCGCGCAGCCGGTCGAGCACCACGTCGGCGTGCGCCTCGCCCATGCACCAGAGCACAAGCTGGTGGGTCTCCGGGTTGCGTTCGAGCCGTAGCGTCGGGTCGCCGGCTACCAGCCGGGACAGGTTGCGGGCCAGCGCGTCCTCGTCGGCCCGGCTGCGCGCCACGATCGCCACCGGCAGCAGCGGCTCCGGCATCTCCCAGGGCGCGATCAGCAGCGGGTCGTCCTTGGCCGAGATGGTGTCGCCGGTCTCCGCGCTGCCCGACTTGGTGATCGCGCACAGATCACCGGCGACGCAGGCGGGCACCTCGCGCAGCGTCGCACCCAGCGGGCTGTAGACGTGGCCGACCCGCTCGTCGGCGTCGTGGTCCGGGTGGCCGCGCTCGGCCATGCCGTGGCCCGACACGTGGATCACCTGGTCGGGGCGGAGCGTGCCGGAGAAGACGCGCACCAGCGAGACCCGTCCGACGTGCCGGTCGACAGTCGTCTTGACCACCTCGGCGACGAGCGGGCCGTCCGGGTCGCAGGTCAGCGGCGGGCGGGGCGAGCCGTCCACGCCGGTGACGGCGGGCAGGTCGTGCTCCAGCGGCGACGGGAACGCCGCGACCAGGCCGTCGAGCAGCGCGTCCAGGCCGACGCCGGTCTCCGCGCAGACCGGCACCACCGGGTAGAAGTGGCCGCGGGCGACAGCCGTCTCCAGGTCGGTGATCAGCACCTCGGGGTCGATCTCCTCACCGCCGAGGTAGCGGTCCATCAGGGTCTCGTCCTCGCTCTCCGCGATGATCCCCTCGATCAGCTCGTCGCGGGACTCCTGGATGGCCGGCAGGTGCTGCGGGTCCGGCTCGCGTACCGCCGCGGGCAGCCCGCCGGAGTAGTCGAACACCCGGCGGGTGATCAGCCCCATCAGCCCGGCCACCGACTCGCCGTCGTCGCCGAGCATGGGCAGGTAGAGCGGCAGCACGTTGTCGCCGAAGACCCGCTGGCACAGCGCCACGGCCTCGTCGAAGTCGGCGCGCGGGTGGTCCAGCCGGGAGACGGCCACCGCCCGGGGCATGTCGACGGCGGCGCACTCCTCCCAGAGGGCGGCGGTGGCGGCGTCCATGCCGTCGACGGCGGAGACCACGAACAGGGCCGCGTCGGCGGCGCGCAGCCCGGCGCGCAGCTCGCCGACGAAGTCGCCGTATCCCGGGGTGTCCAGCAGGTTGACCTTGACGTCGCGGTGCACCAGCGGGGCGCACGCCAGGCTCACCGAACGCTGCTGGCGTACGGCGGCGGGGTCGTGGTCGCAGACGGTGGTGCCCTCGGTGACGGCGCCGGCCCGGCCGATCGTGCCACTGGCGGCCAGCAGCGCCTCGACGAGCGTCGTCTTGCCGGCACCGGAGTGCCCGACGAGCACCACGTTGCGAACCCTGCCGGGCTCGGTCACCACCGGCGCGCCGCCGGTGACACCCTTCTCGTTCTTCTGCGCCATCGCGGCGCACCTCCCTCAACCGGTGGTGGTGGCGACCGCCGCGGGCGACGGGGGAGCGGACCCGGGACGGGCGCCGCGGCGATATCTTCCGGTGATCTCCTGCTGGACGGGAACGCGGACCGGTGATCCGGTGAACTGGCTCACCTCCTGGCTCGATCTCACACCCGCAGGGGTGCCCGCACAAGGGCCGCCGGGCGGGTCGTACGCCCGGCTGTGTCCCTGGCGGTTGCGGGCCGTTATCGTGGGACCGCCATGGCGAAGATCTTCCAAGTGACGGCCCGCGCGGGCATGACCCGCGTCGTGGAGCCGGTCGCCCGCGCGCTGCTGCGTGCGGGCGTGTCCCCCAATGCGGTCACCGTGACCGGCACCGTCGGCGTGCTCGTGGGCGCGCTCGGCTTCGGCGCGCGCGGCCATCTGGTCGCCGGCGCGCTGATCGTCACGGTCTTCGCCCTCACCGATCTGCTCGACGGCACGATGGCGCGGATGAGCGGCGGGTCGACCCGGTTCGGGGCGTTCCTCGACTCGAGCATGGACCGGGTCGCCGACAGCGCGGTGTTCGGCGCGGTCGCGTACTGGCTGGCCACCGAGCACGACTACTCGGGCGTGGCGGCGGCGCTGATCTGCCTGGCCGCGGGCGGTCTGGTCTCCTACGTCAAGGCGCGCGCCGAGGGCCTCGGGATGACCTGCAACGTGGGCATCGCCGAGCGCACCGAGCGGCTGCTCATCGTCGGCGTCGGCGGCCTGCTCACCGGCGTCGGGGTCCGTCCGGCGCTGGAGATCGCGCTCTGGCTGCTCGCCGCCGTCTCGATCTTCACGGTGGGCCAGCGGATGGCCCACGTGTACCGCCAGGCCCAGCGGGTCGGCGCCGAGTGAACCTCACCGAGGCGGGCTTCGTCGCGGGCTGGCGCCTGGTCCGGGCGCTGCCCCGGCCCGTCGCGGCGGCGGCCTTCCGGGTGGGCGCCGACCGCGCCCACCGCAAGGACGGCGGGGGTACGCGTCGACTGCGCGCCAACCTGCGCCGGGTGGTCGGACCGGAGATGCCCGACGCGGAGCTGGACGTGCTGGTGCGTGCGGGGCTGCGCTCGTACGCCCGGTACTGGATGGAGGCGTTCCGGCTGCCCGGCCTGAGCCGCACCGAGATCCTCGCCGGGTTCCGCCTCGACGGGCAGGAACTGCTCGCCGCCGACGTGGCCGCCGGGCGGGGCGCCGTGGTGGCGCTGCCGCATGCCGGCAACTGGGATGCCGCGGGCGCCTGGGTGGCTGCCACCGGCTGGCCGATGACCACGGTGGCCGAGCGGCTTCCGGACGGCGTCTACGAGCGGTTCGTCGGGTTCCGGGAAGGGCTGGGGATGGAGATCCTGCCCAACCACGGCGGCCCGCGTCCCGCGTTCGACGTGCTGGTGGACCGCCTGCGCACCGGCTACGTGGTGCCCCTGCTCGCCGACCGGGACCTGTCCGCCCGGGGCGTGGAGGTCGACTTCTTCGGCGGCCGGACCCGCATGCCGGCCGGGCCGGCGCTGCTGGCCATCCGCACCGGCGCCCCGCTCTACGTGGCCTCGATGTGGTACGAACCGGACGCGGCGTGCGCCTCGATCGAGGGCCCGCTGCCGCTGCCGGACCCGGACAGCGCGCCGCTCGACGAGCGGGTCCGCACGGTGACACAGCGGATTGCCGACGGTCTGGCGGCGGGCATCGTCCGGCATCCGCAAGACTGGCACATGTTGCAGCGGATGTGGCTGGACCAGGGCCGGGACGGTACGCCCACGTCGGCGCAGCCACCGGCCACCACCGGGACGGTCTAGGGGGGCGCAGTGCGTATCGGCATCGTGTGCCCGTACTCGTTCGACGTGCCGGGCGGCGTGCAGAACCACGTCATGGACCTGGCCGAGGCGCTGCTCGGGCTCGGTCACGAGGTGAGCGTCCTGGCACCCGCCGACGAGGATTCGGCGCTGCCGCCGTACGTGGTGTCGGCCGGCCGGGCGGTGCCGTTGCCGTACAACGGGTCGGTGGCCCGGATCGCGTTCGGCCCGGTCTCCACCGCCCGGGTGCGCCGCTGGATCACCCGTGGCGAGTTCGACGTGCTGCACGTGCACGAGCCGCTCACGCCGAGCCTGTCGATGCTGGCGGTGCTCTGCGCCCGCGGCCCGGTGGTGGCCACCTTCCACACCGCGATGACCCGCTCCCGGGTGATGTCGGCCGCGCAGGGCGTGCTCCAGATCGTGCTGGAGCGGATCACCGCCCGGATCGCGGTCAGTGCGCTGGCCCGCAAGGTGCAGGTCGAGCACATGGACGGCGGCGCGGTGGAGATCCCCAACGGGGTGGCGGTGGCGAAGTTCGCCGGGGTGCCGCCGCTGCCGGGCTGGCCGGGGGAGTGTGCCCCGGGCACCGGCGGCACGCTGGGGTTCCTGGGCCGCTTCACCGAGCCGCGCAAGGGCTTCCCGATCCTGCGGGACGCGTTCGTCGCGCTGGCTCCGCACCGCCCCGGCCTGCGCCTGCTGGTCGCCGGCCCGGGTGACGCCGACCAGCTGTACGGGCGGTTCCCGGCCGGGCTGCGCGACCGGGTCACGTTCCTCGGCCTGGTCTCCGAGGCGGACAAGGCACGCATGCTGCGCAGCGTGCACCTCTACGTCGCACCGAACACCGGAGGGGAGTCCTTCGGGATGATCCTCACCGAGGCGCTCGCCGCCGGCACCACGGTGGTCGCCAGCGACCTGGACGCGTTCCGCCGGGTGCTCGACGGCGGGCGGGCCGGCCGGCTGTTCCCGACCGGCGACGCGGCCGCGCTGGGCGCCGCGCTGTCCGAGCTGCTCGACGACGACGGCCGCCGGGCCGGGCTGACCGCCTGCGGCGACCAGGTGGTGGCGAATTTCGACTGGCCCGTGGTTGCCCGCCGCGTTCTGGAGGTATACGCAGCCGCGATCGAGGCCACCGACGGCCGGGTCATGGACCAGGAGTGGGCGGGTCTGGGCTGACCGCTGTGGCCGCTGCGGCCGCTGTGACGAGCGCGTCGACCGGTGCACCGCGCCGGCCGGCCGGGATGAGGAGCAGCACTACGATGCCGGGCATGTGGTGGGTGGTGGGCGCGGTCGCGGTGCTCGGGCTGCTCTCGGCGTACCTGATCTGGACCTCCGGCCGGGTGCAGCGGCTCCAGGTCCGCGCGGACTCGGCGGCCCGCGCGCTGGACGCGCACCTGCTGCGCCGCGCGGCCGCCGCCGCGGTCCTGGCCGAGCAGCGGTACGGCGTGGAGCTGTACGCCGCCGCCCGGATCGCGCTGGACGCCGCCCCGGAGGAGCGCGAGGCGGCCGAGAACGACCTGACCCGGCAGTTGCGCGCGGTGCGGCTGGACCCGGACGACCCGGCCTGCGCGGCGGTGATCGCGGCCAGCAGGCGGCTGGGGCTGGCCCGGCAGGTGCACACCGACCTGGTCCGGGACGCCCGCTCGGCGCGGGGGCGTCCGGTGGTGCGGCTGTTCCGGATGGGACGCGGGCGGGAGTGGCCGCGCTACTTCGACATCGACGACCCCACGCTGGCCTCGCACGCGGATGTGACCACTGGCTGACGCACCGGCCGTGACGGGGGCCACACGGCAGGCCACCGGGGGTTCGATTGGCGCTCGGATCGGCGCCGTGCCGGTCGTAGCATTCCTGCGCAGTCACCTCCCGAGCACGCCGAGGAGCGATGTCCCGTGTCTGAATCCGCAGCCCCGACCACCGCCACCGCCGTCGGCACCGCCCGCGTCAAGCGCGGCATGGCCGAGATGCTCAAGGGCGGTGTGATCATGGATGTGGTCACCCCCGAGCAGGCGAAGATCGCCGAGGACGCCGGCGCGGTCGCCGTGATGGCCCTGGAACGCGTGCCGGCCGACATCCGCGCGCAGGGCGGCGTGTCCCGGATGAGCGACCCGGACATGATCGACGGCATCATCCAGGCCGTCTCGATCCCGGTGATGGCCAAGGCCCGCATCGGCCACTTCGTCGAGGCGCAGGTCCTCCAGGCCCTCGGCGTCGACTACGTCGACGAGTCCGAGGTGCTGACCCCGGCCGACTACGCCAACCACATCGACAAGTGGGCGTTCACCGTCCCGTTCGTGTGCGGTGCGACGAACCTGGGCGAAGCGCTGCGCCGGATCACCGAGGGCGCCGCGATGATCCGCTCGAAGGGCGAGGCGGGCACCGGTGACGTCTCCAACGCCACCACCCACATGCGCAAGATCCGGCAGGAGATCCGCCGACTCCAGTCGCTGCCCTCCGACGAGCTGTACGTCGCGGCCAAGGAGCTCCAGGCCCCGTACGAGCTGGTCAAGGAGGTCGCCGAGCAGGGCAGGCTGCCGGTCGTGCTGTTCACCGCCGGCGGCATCGCCACCCCCGCGGACGCGGCCATGATGATGCAGCTCGGCGCCGAGGGCGTCTTCGTCGGCTCGGGCATCTTCAAGTCCGGCAACCCGGCTCAGCGGGCCGCCGCGATCGTCAAGGCGACGACGTTCCACGACGACCCGGACGTGCTCGCGAAGGTCTCCCGGGGGCTGGGCGAGGCGATGGTCGGCATCAACGTCGACGAGATCCCCCAGCCGCACCGCCTGGCCGAGCGCGGCTGGTGAGTGCAAGGAAGGGCCCCCTGTTAACGCCTGCGGTAGAGGCGGGGCCCCCTTTTAACACCCCGGAGGGAGCATCGTGGCCGTACCCGTGATCGGCGTGCTCGCGCTTCAGGGCGACGTACGCGAGCACGTCGCCGCGCTGGCCGGGGTGGGCGCGGACGCCCGGCCGGTGCGGCGGCCGGGCGAGCTGGACGCGGTCGACGGCCTGGTGGTGCCCGGCGGCGAGTCGACCACGATCAGCAAGCTGGTGGACATCTTCGAGATGCGCGAGCCGATCGACAAGCGGATCGCCGCCGGCATGCCGGTCTACGGCTCCTGCGCCGGCATGATCATGCTGGCGGCGGAGGTGCTGGACGGCCGCCCCGACCAGCGCGGATTCGCCGGCGTCGACATGACGGTGCGGCGCAACGCGTTCGGCCGCCAGGTCGACTCGTTCGAGGCGCCGGTGGCGCTCACCGGCGTCGACGGCGGGCCGTTCCACGCGGTGTTCATCAGGGCGCCCTGGGTGGAGCGCGTCGGCCCGGACGTCGAGGTGCTCGGCCGGGTGACCGAGGGGCCGGCGGCGGGCCGGATCGTCGCGGTACGGCAGGGCAACCTGCTGGCCACGTCGTTCCACCCCGAGCTGACCGGCGACCTGCGCCTGCACCGGTCCTTCGTGGAACTCGTCCGGGCCGCCTCCTGAGCATCCGGTCCGTCCCTGGTTGTGCCGGTTCGGGCGGCCTCGGGCGGGCCGGTGCCGTGCGGCGCGTGACAGTCACCCGGCCCTCGCCGGTAGGATTGCCGAGATTCGGCAGGGCCATCAGCCCGCCGCGGCTCCCAGCGAAGATCACGGCACCTCGACGTGCGCCGGCGGGGGAGCGGGGCGTGTGCGGTGCGGTCGATGCAGACGGCGGGTAGCAACGGAGGTAACAGATGTCCGGCCACTCAAAGTGGGCGACGACCAAGCACAAGAAGGCGGTCATCGACGCCAAGCGCGGCAAGATGTTCGCCAAGCTGATCAAGAACGTCGAGGTGGCGGCCCGTACCGGCGGTGGTGACCCGGCCGGCAACCCGACTCTCTACGACGCCATCCAGAAGGCGAAGAAGAACTCGGTCCCGAACGACAACATCGATCGCGCGGTCAAGCGCGGCTCCGGCCTGGAAGCCGGCGGCGCCGACTGGCAGACGATCATGTACGAGGGCTACGGGCCGAACGGCGTGGCGATGCTGATCGAGTGCCTCACCGACAACCGCAACCGCGCCGCGACCGAGGTGCGCACCGCCCTTACCCGCAACGGCGGCTCGCTGGCCGACGCCGGCTCGGTGTCGTACATGTTCTCCCGCAAGGGCGTGGTGATCGTCCCCAAGGCCGGCACCAGCGAGGACGACGTGATGATGGCCGTGCTCGACGCGGGCGCGGAGGAGGTCAACGACCTCGGCGAGGCGTACGAGGTGGTCTCCGAGCCGGGTGACCTGGTCGCGGTCCGCACCGCGCTGCAGGACGCCGGCATCGAGTACGAGTCGGCCGAGTCCTCCCTCATCCCCAGCGTGAACGTGCCGCTGGACGAGGAGGGCGCGCGCAAGATCTTCAAGCTGATCGACGTGCTGGAGGACTGCGACGACGTGCAGAACGTCTACGCCAACTTCGACGTCTCCGACGAGGTCATGGCCGCAGTCGGCTGATCCCGCCCGACGTGCCGAGCGCCGGCCCTCGGATCCCCGGGTGGCCGGCGCTCGGCGTCTCGCACGGTCAGCCGATCGGCTCCCGCTGCCGCCACGCCGCCCGCACCGAGGTCCGCCCGTTGGTGCGCAGCAGCGAACCCTCGTAGATCCGCGCCCCGGCGAGCAGGAACCCGGCGGCCGCGAGCAGCAGCAGCGCCAGCGACACGATCGGCTCCCACGGCGCCGCGTCGCCGGTGAACAGCCGCACCGGCATCGCGGTCGGCGAGGAGATCGGCAGGTACGACAGGATCCGCATCGCGGCGGCGTTGTCGTTCAGGAAGATCACCGCGAAGAACGGCGCCATCACCGCGAGCTGCACCGGCGTGGACGCCCCGGCGATGTCCTCCTGCCGGTTCACCAGCGCACCGGCGGCCGCCCACATCGCCGCGAGCAGCAGGAAGCCGCACAGGAAGAACGGCACGAACCAGCCGATCGCGGGCGCGATCAGGCCCAGCAGGTCGCCGCCGTCGGTCAGGCGCATGCCGATCAGCGCGACTGCCGCGATCAGGGTGATCTGTCCCAGCGCCAGCGCGCCCGCGGCCAGGATCTTGCCGGCCAGCAGCGCCCGGGCCGGCACGGCGGCCACCAGGATCTCCACGATCCGGGTCTGCTTCTCCTCGGTGACGCTCTGCGCGATCTGCAACCCGAACGTCTGGGACATGAAGAAGAAGACGAACGCGAAGGCGAACGGCACCAGGTACGCGACGAGCGGATCCACCGCGTCCGGGTCCAGCAGCTTCACCTGCGGGGCCGCGCTGAGCGCGGAGACCACGTCGTCCGGGGCCCGCTCGTCGGCGACCACGAGCGGACCGGCCACCACCGCGGCGTCCGCGTCGCCGTCGCGTACCGCCTGCTCGGCGGCGCCGTCGTCGGCGACCACGAGGACGTCCAGCCCCGCCGCGCGCAGCGGTTCGGCGCCGGCAGCGGTCACCGCCACAGTGGACGGACCGCTGCTCATCATCGCCGGCACCACTGTGGCGACGACGGCGAGCAGCAGGAAGATCAGCGTGCTGTAGAGGAACGTCTTGTCGCGGACCTTGACCTTGATCTCGCGGGCCGCGACCAGCCGGGTGGCCTGGAACGTGTTCACTGGTTGACCTCTCGGAAGATCTCGGCGAGGGACGGGGTGACCGGGCCGAACGCGCGCACCGGGCCGCGGGCCAGGGCCGCGCGCAGCACCGCCTGGTCGTCGGCGGGCGGGTCCACCTCGAACACGGCGCGGGCGCCGTCGAGGTCGACCAGTCGCACGCCGGGCTGGTCGCGCAGCCAGCCGGCGTCGCCGTCCACCACGAGCGAGAACCGGGGCAGCGTGTACGCGGCGCGCAACTCCTCGCGGGCGCCGGCGGCCCGGATCGTCCCGCCCGCGATGAGCACCAGGTCGTCGCAGAGCCGTTCCACCACGTCGAGCTGGTGGCTGGAGAACAGCACCGGCGCTCCGGCGGCGGCGCGTTCCCGCAGCACCGCCACCACCATGTCGACGGCGAGCGGGTCGAGCCCGGAGAACGGCTCGTCCAGGATCAGCACCTCCGGGTCGTGCACCAGCGCGGCGGCGATCTGCGCCCGCTGCTGGTTACCCAGCGACAGCGTCTCCAGCAGGTCGTCGGCCCGCTCGCCGAGACCGACCCGCTCCAGCAGCGCGTCGGTACGCCGGCGCGCCCCGGCGGCGTCCAGCCCGTACAGGCGGCCGAGGTGAACCACCTGCTCGCGGGGGGTCATCTTCGGGTAGAGGCCGCGTTCCTCCGGCATGTAGCCGAACCGGGCCCGGGCCTCGCGCGCGAGCGGCCGCCCCCGCCACGTCACCTGCCCGGCGTCCGGGGCGAGCACGCCGAGGATGATCCGCATGGTGGTGGTCTTGCCGGCGCCGTTGCCGCCGACGAATCCGGTCATGCGCCCTGCGGTCACGTCGAAGGAGACGTCCTTGAGCACCTGACGGCCGCCGAAGCTGCGGTCGACGCCGTCGAGGCGGAGCACGCTTGTCATGATCCCGACGCTACGGCCGGCCCCCGCTCCCGTCGTCCCACCACGGGGCGATCACGGGGTCCGTCGCGCGGCGGACGGGCCTCACCCGCCGGGCCGCACCACCCCGTGCTCGTACGCGAACACCACCGCCTGCACCCGGTCGCGCAGCCCGAGTTTGGCCAGGACGCGGCTGACGTGGGTCTTCACAGTCGCCTCGCCGACGCGCAGGACGTCCGCGATCTCGGCGTTGCTGGCCCCGCGCGCCACCAGTTCCAGCACCTCCCGCTCGCGCGGGGTCAGGTCCGCGGTGGCCGCGTCGTGCCGGGGGTCCGGTGGCGCCGCCCCGGGCCGGGCGAAGGTGGAGATCACCCGCCGGGTGAGCGCCGGTGCGATCAGTCCCTCGCCGCGCGCCACCACCCGGACCGCCTCGATCAGGTCCTCCGGGGTGCCGTTCTTGAGCAGGAAACCGCTCGCCCCGGCGCGCAACGCGGCGAAGAGGTAGTCGTCCCTGTCGAACGTGGTGAGGATGAGCACCGCCGGCCCGCCCGGCGTCGCGTCGGCGGTGATCCGGCGGGTGGCCTCCAGCCCGTCGAGCACCGGCATCTCCACATCCATCAGCACCACGTCCGGCCGAAGCGCGGTCGCCATCGAGACGGCGCGCTGCCCGTCGGCGGCCTCGCCGACCACCTCGATGTCGTCCTCGACCTCCAGGATCACCCGGAATCCGGTCCGGACCAGGTGCTGGTCGTCGACGAGCAGCACCCGCACCGGGGCGCTCACGCCGCCCGCCTGGCGGCCTCGACCGGCAGCGGCATGCGGGCCCGGACCCGGAACCCGCCGCCGGGACGCGGCCCGGCCTCCACCTCACCGCCGTGCGCGGCGACCCGCTCCCGCATGCCGATCAGGCCCAGCCCGGCCCCGGCCTCGGGTACGCCCCCGTGTCCGTCGTCGCTCACGTCGATCTCCAGCTCCCTCGCCAGATAGCGGATGCGCACGTCCAGCGTGGTGGCGTGAGCGTGCTTGACCACGTTCGTCACCGCCTCCTGCACGATCCGGTACGCCGCCTGCGACACCGAGCGGGGCAGCGGCGCCGGTTCCCCGTACACACCGAGTTCGGCCCGCAGCCCGGTGTCCCGGGCCCGGTCGACGAGCGCGGCGACCTGGTCGATGCCGGCGGTGTCCTCCGGCGTGGTCGCGCCGGCCGCGGCGTCCGGGTCGCGCAGCACGCCGAGCATCCGGCGCAGCTCGTCGACCGAGGTGCGGGCCGTCTCCTCGATCGCGGCCAGGGCGGTCCGCGCCTTGTCGCGGTCACGGTCGAACACGCGCCGGCACGCGGCGGCCTGCACGCCCATCACCGACACGTGGTGGGCGACCACGTCGTGCAGCTCGCGGGCGATGCGGACCCGCTCGCCCATCACCGCGCGCTCGCGCGCCTCGACCTGTGAGCGGCGCAGTTGCTCGGCCTGCTCCCGCAGTTCGTGCCGGCGACGCGCGGCCACCCAGGCGGTCTGCCCGGAGTAGTAGGCGAACCCGAAGAACAGCACGTTGTAGAAGACGCCGTTCACCACGGCGGCGAGCACCGGCGGCACCGGACCGGCGGCGTCGGCGAAGGAGGCCGCCGAGATCTGGTCGGCCCGCAGCGCGAGGGACAGCGCGAGCCAGCCGAACATCGCCACGATGACGCCGGCCCGCAGCCGCCCGGCCAGCCGCCGGTCGGCACCCCACGCGCCGAGCGTGAAGAGGGCCGCGAACAGCGCGCCCGACGGGAGCTGGGCGAGCGGGACCGCCCGCGCCTGCCCGGCGATGAACGCGATCGAGACGACCACCGCGACGGCGGCGGGCCACCGCCGCCGTACGGCCAGCGGGGCGGTCACCGCCACGGTCCACCAGACCTGCTCGGCGAGGCTCGGCGGAGGGCCGAGCAGGAAGGCCCCGGTGCTGCGCGCCAGGGTCAGCTCGAACAGGGCCAGCACGGTGACCGCGAGTCCGACCCAGAGGTCGGCGCGCAACTGCGCGGCCGTGGGAGCCGGCCGGCGCCAGGCGGTGGTGGGTGCGGTGCTCACCGTACGACCATGCCACCGCCGCGCCCGGTACGGTGCCCGGGGCGTGATCGGGTGGGCCGGACGACAGCCGCGACGTAGCCTGCCGGGGTGTTCGTGCCCGATCTGCCGATACGCACCGAGCGCCTGCTGCTGCGCGCCTTCACCACCGACGACCTCGCCGTGGTCCGGGACTACCGGGGCCGCCCGGAGGTGACCCGCTACCTCTACCACCAGCCGTACGACGACGCCGCCGCCCGGGCCGCGATCGGCCGGCTGGTCCGGCGGACCGCGCTGCGCGCCCCCGGCGACGTGCTCAACCTGGCGGTGACGCTGGCGGACACCGGCGAGTTCCTCGGCGACGTGCTGCTGAGCTGGACGAGCGGGGAGCACCGGCAGGGCGAGATCGGGTACGTGGCGCACCCCGCGCACACCGGCCGGGGGTACACCACCGAGGCGGCCCGGGAGCTGCTGCGGATCGGCTTCGACGGGCTGGGGCTGCACCGGATCGTGGGCCGGCTGGACGCCCGCAACACCGCCTCGGCCCGGGTGCTGGAGCGGCTGGGCATGCGCCGGGAGGCGCACCTGCGGGAGAACGAGTTCGTCAAGGGGGAGTGGACCGACGAGGTGGTCTACGCGCTGCTGGCCCGCCAGTGGCGGGCGGCGGACTGAGCGCGGGCCCGGCGCGCCGGCCGGGCCCGCGTCCGGCGGGCCCCGGCGTCGCTCAGCAGCAGCCCTGCCGGAACGACCGCTCGACGTACGACGCCACACCGGCCTCGTAGAAGCCGGCACCGGGCCGGATCGGGTGGTCGCTGAACAGCTCGACCCGCGACCCGAACCGGACCAGGTACGCCTCGGCGTCACCCGCGTCGTTGCGGATCATGCCGCCGCGCGGTCCGTAGATGCGCTCCAACTCGGCGAAGGACATCCCGACCGACCCGCCGGCCGGGGAGCGCGGCGGGGCGGTGGCCGTGCCCACTGACACGAGCCGGCCGTCCCGGAAGGCCAGCAGGATCGTCCCGGCCCAGGAGCCGGTGGCACCGGCGTGCACCACTCCGGGGCAGCCGGGCGCCGTCCAGTCGATCAGTCCGGCCGCGACGAGCCGGTCCAGCCGGGCTCCGATGCGGTACGGGCCGGCGCCACGGACGCTGAGCACCTCGTTCTCCGCGACGGTCGGCCGGACGCGGGCCGGCGTGCCGTCGCCGCGGGCGGCGGTCGCCGAGTGCGCGGGAGCGGCGGAGGCGGCCGGTGCGCCGACGGCGACCGGCGCGATCCCGGTCAGCGCCAGCAAGCCGGCGAGGATGGTGGACGGGAGACGGTTCATGGCGGATCTCCTTCGGTCGGGTTCTCCTGTCCTGTTGGTCTCCGCCCGGACCGGTTCGGTTCGGTCCATCGCCTACCGTCGACGTGATGGTCCGGGTGGCGGTCCCGGAGGTGGTGCGATGATCACACCGGCGCGGATCGGGGCGTACCGGGTGGAGCGTCTGCTCGGGACGGGGTCCTTCGCCACGGTCTGGCTCGCGTACGACCCGGCGCTCGCGGACCGGGTGGCGGTCAAGGTTCTGGCCGAGAACTGGAGCCACGACCTGCGGGTGCGGGAACGGTTCCTCGACGAGGCGCGGTTGCTGCGGAAGCTGGACCACCACCGCCTGGTCCGGGTGCACGCCGTGGGGGAGTTGCCCGACGGCCGCCCGTACGCCGTGCTGGCCTGGGCGGACGGCGGCAGCCTGCGGGACCGCCTGGCCCGCGGCCCGCTGCCGGTGGGGCGGGCCCTGACGGTCCTCGACGAGATCGCGGCCGGCGTTGCGGTGCTGCACCGGCACCGGGTGGTGCACCGTGACCTGACGCCGAGCAACGTCCTGTTCCACTCGGCGCCCGGCGGCGACCGGGTGCTGATCGCCGATCTCGGGCTGGCCAAGGCGCTCGCCTCCGCCTCCGGGCTGACCGCCCGGGCCGGCACGCCCGGCTACATGGCGCCGGAGCAGGACGATCCACTCGCCGTGGTCGACACCCGCGCCGACGTGTTCGGGCTGGGCCGCCTCGGACTGCGGCTGCTCGGCCGGGATCGGCCACCGGGCGGTGCGGCCGACGGCCGGGCGGCCGGCTCGCGGCTGCGGGCCGGGGTGCCCGCCGCCGTGGACACGGTGCTGCGCACCGCGACCGCCGTGCGCCCGGCCGACCGCTACCCGGACGCGGACGCGTTCCGGCAGGCGCTGCGGCGCGCGGTGACGGGTGGGCCCGCTGCCGTGCGGGCGGGGTGGGCACCGCACCCGGGCCGGCTCGTCGCCGGGGTCGCGGTGGCGCTCGCCGTCGCCGGCACGTGCGCGGCGGACGCGGTCCACCCCGCCCCGGCGGGTGCGGTGGGCCGCAGCGGGCCGCTGACAGTGGTCCTGCCGGTCGGCTGGCGGGCCGAGGGGACCGGCTGGGCGGGACGGTACGGCGACGACGGTGACCTCGAACCGGCGCTGGTGATCTCCCCGGACCCCGGGAACTGGGCGGCCGACCCCACGCTGCCCGGCGCCTTCGTCGGCCTCGCCACCGGCGAGGCGCGTCGTGCCGGCCCGGCGGCCTTCCTCGCCGGACGGGCCCACGCGGACTGTGCCGCGGCCCCGCCGCGCCGCAGCCGGCAGGGTGGCGTCGAGTGGACGGTGGTCACGTACACCTGCCCCACCGGCCGCCCGATGATCGTCGAGGCGGCCGGGCCGGCCACCGGCCGCGCCGGTCTGCTCTACGTCCAGCTCGTGCCGCCGCCGGACGCGGGCGCGGACTTCGCCGACCGCGTGCTCGCCGGAGTTCGGACCGGGTAGGTGACGGGCTCAGACCACCACCACAGTGATCGGGTACGTGCGGCCGTCCTGCGGGATGGTGACCACCACCGTGCCGGTGCGCACGAACCGGATGTCCACCACACCGGCCTCGTAGCTGCGCGAGACCAGGTCCTCCCGGTCCACGGTGACCTCACCCGGCCCGATCCCCCGGATGCGCAGGATCCCGCCGGCGGCGAAGCAGAGGGACTTCAGCAGTGCCAGCTCGGTCTCGGCGAGCACCAGGTCGTAGCGGACCGGCCCGAAGCACGCGGCCGGCGCCGTGGTGCGTACCGACGGGGTGGGCCGGGTGGTCCGGGGCGTGACCGGCGGCCGTGACCGCGTACGCGTGCTCGTCGGCGTGGCCCCCGACGGCTCCGGGACCGGCGTGCCCGTGCCCAGCGGTGCCGGGGTGGGGCCGGGTGAGGTCGCGGCGGTGGGCGGCGCGGCGGCGACGGCGCTGGTCACCGCCGGCTGTACCGGCAGCGGCGAGACCGGGCGGTCGGCGCAGGCGGGCGTCCCGGCGAGGGCGACGAGTGCGACGACCGCGACACCGCGCCGACGGCGGGCCGGGTCACGCATCGGACAGCCGCGCCCGGAGCTGCCGGCGGGCCTCGTGGATGCGGGACTTCACGGTCCCCTCCGGCACGTCGAGCAGGCCGGCGATCTCCCGGTAGCTCAGTCCAAGCACATCGCGCAGGGTCACCGCCTCGGCGAGGTCCGGCGGGACCGCGTCGAGGGCGTCGAGCAGGTCGAGCCGGGTGCCGGCGACCACGCTGGTCCGGCGCGGGTCGGGCCGGTCCGGTAGCGGGACGCCGCCGGCCTCCCGCTGCCACCGTCGCCGCAACGTCCGGTAGGTGGAGCGGGCCCGGTTGGCGGTGATCCGGTACAGCCAGGTGTCGAACGACGAGCGGCCCTCGAACCCGGTGATCCCGTGGGCGAGCGCGAGCAGAGCGTCCTGGCAGGCCTCCTCGGCGTCCTGCCGGTGGGGCAGCAGCCGGGCGCACTGCCGCAGCACCTCCGGCCGTACGGTGGCCAGCAGGGCGTCGAGGGCCTCGCGGTCGCCGCGTGCCGCCGACCGGGCCAGCTCGTCCGTGCCGTCGGGGAGGGGCATCAGGGGCGTCCCAGTGCTCGCCGGTGGTCCGGACCCCAGGCTATGCCCCGGGAGGCCGTGCCGCCCCGGCTGAGTCGGGCAGCCGACGGCGTCCCGCCCCGGTGCCGACGGCACCGGGGCGGGACGGGGAGCGCGGTGGCGGGCGTCAGCGCGCGGCGCGGGCGGCCTTGATCGCGCTGTCGATCACGTCCCAGATCGCGACGAGCACGACCACCGCGCCCGCCACCCGGGCGAACTCGACGGTCCCGCCGTCGCGCAGCCAGGCGAACCGCTCGACCAGTTCCGGGTTGAGCAGCCGGTCGGTGGCGAGCAGCCAGAGCACCGGGGCGGCGAATGCCGCGTTGAGCACCGCGTTGACCACGACCAGCGGCCAGGTCCACCGCCCGGCCCGGTACTTGGCGATCTCCAGGCCGACGGTGGCCAGCAGCACCACGATCAGGGCCGGCAGCCAGAAGCCCCAGAGCGCCGGGTCGAGCACCGCCATCCGGGAACCGTCGTCGGTGGTCCAGCGCTGGAAGTGCTGACCGATCAGGAAGCCGACGGTGACGAGCAGGAACACCACCGAGGCGATGCTGTCGGAGTGGCTGATCTGCCGTTCCCGGCTCTCCTCGGGGAGCTGGTCGACGGTCCACTCGGGCAGGCCGAGCGGCGTGCGGGTGCGCTCCAGCACGGCGAACACCAGCGTGACCCAGAACGCGATCTGGACCGCGGTCTGCATCGCGGCCACGATCGCCGCGCCGATCGCCGCGCCCGGCTCGCCGTCGATGAGCGCCTTGGCGAGGCCGGCGAGCACGCCCACGATCGCCGGGATGTACGTGAGCAGCAGCCGCAGCAGCCGCCACCAGGTCAGGTAGTACCGCGGGCCGATCAGTTGCAGGGTGCGGTCGCTGTAGCGGGCCGCGAGCTTCTCCGGGTGGCCCAGCTCGGTGAGCACCTCGCGCTCGGCGGAGGCGTGGTCCTGCCCGCCCGAGGTCCGGTCGTCGATCATGTCGGCGATGGAGCCGCGCAGTTCCTCGGCCAGTTCCAGGCGGCGCTGCGCGGGCACGGTCCGCATGGTGGCGGCGACGTAACGGTCGGTCAGGGAACTCATCGTTCCGCTCCTTCGATCAGGTCGGTGACGGACGTCCGCACCGCGGTCATGTCGTCGAGCAGGCGGTTCAGGACGGCCTCGCCGTCGTCGCTGGTCCGGTAGAACTTGCGCGGCCGGCTCTCCTCGGTGTTCCACTCGCTGGTCAGCAGGCCCTGGTCCTCGAGCCGGCGCAGCAGCGGGTAGAGCGTGTTGGCGTCGACCGCGAAGCCGTGCGCGGCCAGCCGTTGCAGCAGGGCGTATCCGTAGTCGGGGCGGCGCAGGGCGACCAGGCTGGCCACCACGACCGTGCCGCGCCGTAGCTCCTGGAGGTGGGTCCGGAGGACCTCGTCGCTGACCATGTGCAACACGATACTGTGTGCCACACACCATTGCAATAGAGGGCAACATCGCGTGCCGCACACCGGCCGGTCGGAGAGACCCGGGCCACCCTCGGCGCGGACGGTGGAGCCCGCACGATCACCTCGGTAGGGTGGGTCGGTCGACTCCGACGCAGCTTGATCCACAACCCGGGGGGCGCCACGCATGGGCGATTCGTTCGCGCATCTGCACGTACACACCGAGTACTCGATGCTCGACGGGGCGGCCCGGCTCAAGGACCTCTTCGCCGAGGCGGCGCGGCTCGGCATGCCGGCGGTGGCGATCACCGACCACGGCAACATGCACGGCGCGAACGACTTCTACAAGCAGGCCATGGACGCCGGGGTCAAGCCCATCCTCGGCGTCGAGGCGTACGTCGCGCCGGAGTCGCGCTTCCACAAGGCCCGGGTCAAGTGGGGGCGCCCCGAGCAGAAGAGCGACGACGTCTCCGGTAACGGCGCGATCACCCACATGACCATGTGGGCGAAGAACCGCGACGGCCTGCACAACCTGTTCAAGCTCAACTCGCGCGCCTCCATGGAGGGCCACTACGTGAAGTGGCCCCGGATGGACATGGAGCTGATCGCCGAGCACGCCGAGGGCATCATGGCCACCACCGGCTGCCCGTCCGGCGCGGTGCAGACCCGGCTGCGGCTGGGCCAGTTCGACGAGGCGCTCAAGGTCGCCGCCGCGTACCAGGACATCTTCGGCAAGGAGAACTACTTCCTGGAGATCATGGACCACGGCCTCGACATCGAGCGCCGGGTCCGCGACGGGCTCACCGAGATCGCCCGCAAGCTCGACATCCCGCCGGTGGTCACCAACGACTCGCACTACACGCACGAGGCGCAGGCCGAGGCGCACGACGTGCTGCTCTGCGTCCAGACCGGCAGCAACGTGGCCGACCCGAACCGGTTCCGGTTCGAGGGCGGCGGCTACTTCGTCAAGTCCGCCGACCAGATGCGCGCCGTCGACTCCTCCGAGCTGTGGCAGCAGGGCTGCCGCAACACGCTGCTGGTCGCCGAGAAGGTCGACCCGGCCGGCATGTTCACGTTCCACAACCTGATGCCGCGGTTCCCGATCCCCGAGGGCGAGACCGAGGAATCCTGGTTCCGCAAGGAGACCTTCGCCGGCCTGGCGCGCCGCTTCCCCAACGGGATCCCCGAGGGCCACGTCGTCCAGGCCGAGTACGAGCTGGGCGTCATCATCCAGATGGGCTTCCCGTCGTACTTCCTCGTGGTCGCCGACTTCATCCAGTGGGCCAAGAGCCAGGGCATCGCGGTCGGCCCGGGGCGTGGCTCGGCGGCCGGCTCGCTCGTGGCGTACGCGCTGGGCATCACCGACCTCGACCCGATCCCGCACGGCCTGATCTTCGAGCGGTTCCTCAACCCCGAACGCGTCTCCATGCCCGATGTCGACATCGACTTCGACGAGCGCCGGCGCGGTGAGGTCATCAAGTACGTGACCGACAAGTGGGGCGAGGACAAGGTCGCGCAGATCGCCACGTTCGGCACGATCAAGGCGAAGGCCGCGATCAAGGACTCGGCCCGCGTGCTCGGCTTCCCGTACGCGGTCGGCGACCGGATCACCAAGGCCATGCCCCCGGCGGTGATGGGCAAGGACATCCCGCTGTCCGGCATCTTCGACCCGAAGCACCCGCGCTACGCCGAGGCGGGCGAGATCCGGGGCCTCTACGAGTCCGACCCGGACGTCAAGAAGGTCATCGAGACCGCCAAGGGCATCGAGGGCCTGATCCGGCAGACCGGTGTGCACGCCGCCGGCGTCATCATGTCCGCCGAACCGATCATCGAGCACATCCCGCTGATGCGGCGCGACTCCGACGGCGTCATCATCACGCAGTTCGACTACCCGACCTGCGAGTCGCTCGGGCTGCTGAAGATGGACTTCCTCGGCCTGCGGAACCTGACGATCATCGACGACGCGGTGAAGAACATCCAGCTCAACCACGGCCGGGAGCTGGACCTGCTCGGCCTGCCGCTCGACGACAGGCAGGCGTACGAGCTGCTGGCCCGCGGTGACACGCTCGGCGTGTTCCAGCTCGACGGCGGGCCGATGCGCTCGCTGCTGCGGCTGATGAAGCCGGACAACTTCGAGGACATCTCCGCCGTCCTGGCGCTCTACCGGCCCGGCCCGATGGGCGTGGACTCGCACACCAACTACGCGCTGCGCAAGAACGGGCTCCAGGAGATCACCCCGATCCACCCGGAGCTGGAGGAGCCGCTGCGCGAGATCCTCGCGCCCACGTACGGCCTGATCGTCTACCAGGAGCAGGTGCAGCGCGCCGCGCAGATCCTCGCCGGCTACACGCTCGGCCAGGCCGACCTGCTGCGCCGGGCGATGGGCAAGAAGAAGAAGGAGATCCTCGACAAGGAGTTCATCCCGTTCCGGGACGGCTGCCGCGAGCGCGGCTACTCCGACGAGGCCATCCAGGCCGTGTGGGACGTGCTGGTCCCGTTCGCCGGTTACGCGTTCAACAAGGCCCACTCCGCCGCGTACGGCCTGGTCTCCTACTGGACCGCGTACCTCAAGGCGCACTACCCGGCCGAGTACATGGCCGCGCTGCTCACCTCCGTCGGTGACGACAAGGACAAGATGGCCCTGTACCTGTCCGAGTGCCGCCGGATGCGCATCCAGGTGCTCCCGCCGGACGTGAACACCTCGGCCGGGCCGTTCACCCCGGTCGGCAAGGAGATCCGCTTCGGTCTCGGCGCGGTACGCAACGTCGGTGCGAACGTGGTCGCCTCGATCATGCGGTGCCGCGAGGAGAAGGGCGACTACACCGACTTCTACGACTTCCTGTCCAAGGTCGACGCCGTCGTCTGCAACAAGAAGACCATCGAATCGCTGATCAAGGCCGGGGCGTTCGACTCGCTCCAGCATCCGCGCAAGGGCCTGCTGGCCGTGCACGCCGACGCCATCGACGCGTACGCCGACGTCAAGCGCAAGGAGGCGGTCGGCCAGTACGACCTGTTCGGCGCCGGATTCGGCGAGGCGGACACCGGTGGCAGCACCACTGTCATGCCGGTCATCGGCGAGGGGGAGTGGGACAAGCGCGACAAGCTCGCGTTCGAGCGCGAGATGCTCGGTCTGTACGTCTCCGACCACCCGCTCTTCGGTCTGGAGCACGTGCTCGGTGCCGCCGCGGACACCACGATCGCCGCGCTGTCGGAGGAGGGCACTGTGCCCGACGGCGCGGTGGTCACGCTGGCCGGCATCCTCTCCGGCGTGCAGCGCCGGGTCACCAAGCAGGGCCGGGCCTGGGCGTCGGCCACCCTCGAAGACCTCGCCGGTGGCGTGGAGACGCTGTTCTTCCCGAACACGTACGAGGTGATCGGGCAGTACATCGCCGAGGACGCGATCGTGGTGGTGAAGGGCCGGGTGGACCGGCGCGACGACACCCCGCGCATCATGGCGATGGACATGTCCATGCCGGACGTCAGCAGCACCCCGGGGAGCAAGCCGATCACGCTCACCATCCCGGTGCACCGCTGCACGCCGCCGCTCGTGGAACGGCTCAAGGAGACGCTGGTGCTGCACCCCGGCGACACCGAGGTGCACGTCAAGCTGCTCAACGGCGGCAAGGTCACCACGCTGCGCCTCGGCCCGTTCCGGGTCGCGCCGACGACAGCGCTGATGGGTGACCTGAAGAGCGTGCTCGGCCCGGCCAACGTGAGCTGACCGGGCCGAGCGCCTCCGGCGCGACGCCGGGACGTGCCGCTAGACGCGGGTGATGCGGACGGCGTCGGCGATCACGTACCCGGTGCTGCCGGACCACCTGCTGACACCCACCTTGTTGGCGTCCCCGGCGGCCAGGGTGAAGGTGCCCAGCGAACGCCACGTACCGCCGTTGGCTGTCTGGTTCACCGAGACCGTCTGGTTGCCGCTGGTGGTCGCGACGATGTACGGCGTGCTGGTGTTGTAGCCGGCGACGGCCGGATACCAGACCTCCACCCGGTAGGTGGCGGTCGCCGGGATGTTCACCTTGTACCAGGCGGCGTCGCTGGCCGCGACGGGGTTGGCGTACCGGTAGTCGGCGCCGTAGCGCTGCGCCGAGTACGTCGAGGTGCTCCAGTTGGCGCTCGCGGTGAACCGGCCGGCGGTGGTGTTGTCCACGACCGTCGACCAAGTGGTCGGCGGGGGCGTGGTGCCGCCGGTGACGAGCTGCATGTAGTAGGTCCAGTTCCAGTTCGGACCGGGGTCGGTGTGCGTGGCGCCCGGCACCTGGTTGTGCCCGATGATGTTGTTGCGGGTCTTCGGGATGCCGTACTTGTCGCACAGGAACCGGGTCAGCGCCGCCGACGACCGGTACATCGCGTCGGTGTACCAGGAGGCGTTGTCGACGTACCCCTCGTGCTCGATGCCGATCGACTGGGTGTTGTAGGTCCAGTTGCCGGCGTGCCAGGCGATGTCCTTGTCCCGCACCATCTGGGTCACCGCGCCGTCGGAGGAGCGGAGCAGGTAGTGCGCGCTGGTGCCGGCGGCGGCGTTCTGGAACCAGCTGATCGAGCCGGCGTAGCTGCCCTGCATGGTGTGGATGACGATGTAGTTGATCGGGTACGCCGACTCGCGGCTGGAGACCGTGTAGTTGGACGAGTTGGCCGGCATCCAGGCCGCCGGGCCGTAGTCGGTGCTCAGGGTGCCGAAGTCGCCGGTGCCCAGCGGCGCGACGTCGGCGTACCGGCCCCGCTGGGGTGCGACCGGACGGCCGTCCACGCTGACCTCGCCGCCGGCGGTGGTCGCGATGAAGCCCCTGGCGAGCAGGTCGAACACGGAGTCCGCGTACAGCCGGGCGGTGGCCGCGTCCGTCGAGCCGCCGTAGCGGGCGATCGGGCCGTACCACTGGTTGACGTCGTCGCGCTGCGCCGCGGTGAGCCCGGCCTCGTCGGCGTAGGAGCGCAGCACCGCCGCCGCGCCGGCCACGTTCGCCGCGTCCCGGGTACGCAGTTCGGCGCGGTCCAGCCGGGTCCGGCGCGCGGCCTCGTCGAGGGTCCGCACCTTCGGGTTGCTGGTCAGGTGCATCACGCCGTATCCGCCGGAGACGCTGGGCTCGCCGCCGTGGCCGTCCAGGCGGGTCTCGGCGTACCCGAGCGCGGCGAGCAGGTCGCGCGGCACGTCGGAGGCGGTGGCGGCCCGGTCGAAGGCGGCGGCGAGCGGCTGCGCGCCGTGCTGTGGCGCGGCCTGGGCCGGCTGGCCGGTCAGGCCGATCATGAGGATCATGGCGCCGCCGAGCAGGTGGCTCACCCGACGCGAGGGTCTCCGAATCGTCACAGGCACTCCTCGTCCACTACAGGGGGCGACTGGCTCACGTCGCCGGTTCGCCGCACCCTATAGCGTGACGTTCGTCTATGTCGATACCTTGCATCAACGGACCCTTTGCTGAAGACTTCCTTCAGGCGTGCGGCATCTCCGGCAGTCGCGCCGCCCGCCGCGGGCCGCCCGCCGCCGCGCCCCGGCCCGTTCCGCAGGCGGTGTCCACCGCGCTCGGCGATCACTCCTCGGCCCGGTGGGCGTGAGCTGCCCCCGTACCGTCGCGGTGTTGCCCGGCGGGCCACGGCCGGGCAGCATCGGGCGGATGCCGCCCTCCGACCTGCTGCGCGTCCGCGACCTGGTGCCCGACTTCCTCGCCTGCGCCGAGGGGCGCCGGTCCGCGTCGCCGGAGCCGTGGAGCGCGCACTACCTGGCCGCGCATCCGGACGTGGTCCGGGTGCTGCGCCGCGACGGCGACTGGTCCGACGCCGCCGGCGTGGCATCCGTCCTGGACGGGCTCCGCGGCCGCGCCGCCGACCTGGCGGCAAGAGCCGAGAGGGTACGCGCGCTGCTGCCCGACGGCGTCACGGCGGTGGCCGGTGCGCTGGGCTGGTCCGGCGACGGCGGGCCGGTCGAGTGCGTGGTGCTGGTCGGGCTGAACCAGGCCAACGGCTGGGCCGGAGAGCTGAACGGCAGGTACGCGCTCTTCCTCGCCGTGGAACAGCTCGGGCCGCCGGAGGATCTCGACCTGCTGGTGCGGCACGAGGCCGCGCACGTGGTGCACGACCGCGGCGCCGCGATCCGCGACTGGCCCGAGTGCGGGGTGGCGAACGCGTTGTTCACCGAAGGGCTCGCCACGCAGGTCACGGCGGAACTGGACGCCGGCCGGCCGGACGAGGAGTACCTCTGGTTCGGCCGCCCCGGTCACCGGCGGTGGCTCGACGAGTGCCGCCGCCGGTGGCCGGAGATCCTGCGCCGGGTACGCGCCGACCTCGACGCCACCGACGCCGACCACCACGCCCCGTACTTCCTGATGCGTGACTCGCCGCTGGCCGGCGGCCTGCCGAAGCGTTGCGGCTACCTGGTCGGCGTGACCGCGGTACGACACCTGCGCCGCCACCACTCCCTGCGGGACCTGGCCGGGTGGCCCCTGCCCCGCGTCCGCGCAGAGATCGCCGCCGCACTGGCCGACCTCCCTCCACCGACCTGACCCCCTCCCACTGCCCCTCCCACCGCGACGATCATGAGGTTGGCGGCGACAATTCGGACAGCCGACACCGCCAACTTCATGATCGCCCGGGCGGGGGTGTGCTGGTGCGTCGCGTCCCCGCCCGCCCTCGCGATCCTGCATGTTCTGCCCCCGCGCCCCTGCTCGTGCCGCGCGATCTTGCAGTTTCGGCCCTGCGGATCGCTGGTTTGCCACGATTTGCCGGGGCCGAAAGTGCAAGATCGCGGGCGGGGTGGGGCGGGCTCGGGCGGGCTCGGGCGGGGTGGGGCCACGGGGGTGGGATTGGCGGTGCCGGGGTGGGGGCGGGGGTGGTTAGCGTCGGTGGCATGGAGCTGGAGCAGGCGCAGAAGTTGTGGCAGCCGGAGCCGGGCTGGTTGAACACGGCCACCTACGGACTGCCGCCGGAGCCGGTGTGGGACGCCGTGCAGCGGGTGCTCGCCGACTGGCGGACCGGGCGGGTGTCGTTCGAGGTGTGGGAGGAGTCGGTGGACCGGTCCCGGGCCGCGTTCGCCCGGCTGACCGGTGTGGACGTCGCCGACGTGAGCATCGGCGCCAGCGCGTCACAACTCGTCGCGCCGATCGCGGCCGGGCTGCCGGCGGGCGCGACGGTGGTGGTCCCCGAGACCGAGTTCACCTCGATCCTGTTCCCGTGGCTGGTGCAGCAGGACCGCGGCGTGCGGATACGCACCGTGCCGCTGGCCGGCCTGGTCGACGCGATCGACGCCGACACCGATCTGGTGGCGTTCAGCGTGGTGCAGTCCGCCGACGGCACAGTGCTCCCGTACGACGAGATCGTCGCGGCGGCCCGGGCGCACGGCGCGTTCGTGGTGGCCGATGCGACGCAGGCGTGCGGGTGGCTGCCGTTCGCGGCGGACCGGGCGGACGCGGTGGTGGTCGGGGCGTACAAGTGGTTGATGTCGCCGCGTGGATCGGCCTTCGCCTACCTGGCCCCGGCGCTGCGCGAGCGGATGCGCCCGGACGCGGCCGGGTGGTACGCGGGCCGCGAGCCGCACGCCTCCTACTACGGGCTGCCGCTGCGCCTGGCCGACGACGCGCGCCGGTTCGACGTCGCGCCGCCGTGGCTCAGCTACGCGGGCACCGCCCCGGCGCTGGAACTGCTCGCCGACCTCGACCCGGAGGCGGTGCGCGCGTACGACGTGGGGCTGGCCAACCGGTTCCTGACCGGGCTGGGCCGGCCGCCGGGCGACAGCGCGATCGTCAGCGTGGACGTGCCGGACGCGCAGGAGCGGCTGGCCCGCGCCGGGGTGCGCGCGGCGGTACGGGCGGGCCGGGTGCGCGCCTCGTTCCACCTCTACACGACCGAGGCGGACGTGGACCGGGCGGTCGAGGCGCTGACCGGCTGACTGCTCAGGCCAGGTGACCGCCGATCTTCGTGTAGCCGCGCAGCAGGTCGCGGGAGATGATCAGCCGCTGCATCTCGTCGGTGCCCTCGAAGATCCGGTACAGCCGGACCTGCCGGTACCAGCGTTCGATCGGCAGCTCACGGGTGTAGCCCATGCCGCCGTGGATCTGGAGCACCCGGTCCACCACCCGGTTGACCATGCCGGCGCCGTAGAGCTTGCCCATGGAGGAGGCGTGCCGCGGGTCGAGGCCCTGGTCGACGGTCCAGGCCGAGCGCAGGATCAGCCAGCGGGCCGCCTCCAGCTCGGTCTCCGAGTCGGCGATCATCCACTGGATGGCCTGGTTGGTGGCGATCGGCGCGCCGAACGTCTCCCGCGTGTTGGCGTGGTCGATGGCCATCTGCAGGGCGCGCTCGGCGATGCCGATGGCGTGTGACGGGATGGTGTAGCGGCCCTTGCCGATCCACTCCATGCCGAGCGTGAAGCCCTGCCCGATCTCGCCGAGGATGTTGCGGTGCGGCACCCGTACGCCGTCGAAGATCAGTGAGGCCGGGCCGCCCTCGCCCATGGTCTGGATGAACTCGGAGCGCCAGCCCATCGCGCGGTCCACCAGGAACGCGGTGGCGCCGCCGCGGCGGGCGCCCTTCTCCGGGTCGGTCACCGCGACCACGATGGCGAAGTCGGCGTCGTTGCCGTTGGTGATGAACGTCTTCTCGCCGTCGAGGATCCAGTCGTCGCCGTCGCGGCGGGCGCGCAGCTTGATGTTCGCCGCGTCGGAGCCCGCGCCGGGCTCGGTGATGGCGAAGCAGGAGATCCGTTCGCCCTCGATGGTGGGGATCAGGAACTCGCGCTTCTGCTCCTCGGTGGCGTGGAACAGGATGTTGTCGGCCTCGCCGCCGAAGCGGAACGGCACGAAGCTGCGGCCCAGTTCGGTCCAGATCAGCGACTGCATGACCGCCGGCAGGTCCATCCCGCCGTACTCCTCCGGCGTGGCCAGCCCCCAGAAGCCGAACTTCTTCGCCTTGAGCTGGAGTTCGCGCAGCTCGGAGCGGTCCAGGCCGGGCTGGTGGGCGCGCTCGCGGCGCAGCACCTCCGCCTCCAGCGGCATCACCTCGCGGGTGACGAACGTGCGAACGGTGTCCCGGATCGCGCGTTCCTCGTCGGACAGTGCGAAGTCCACGGTGCCCCCTCAGGTCGACTGGCTCTAAACTAGCGCTGGAAGTTTTACCGCGTCCAGACCCGATGTCGAAGGGAGGATGATGACCAGGTGCCCCGACCCCGACAGGCCCTGCTCACCCGCGACCGGATCGTCGAGACCGCGCTGGCGCTGATCGACGCCGACGGGCTGGACGCGCTCTCGACCCGGCGGCTCGCCGCCGCGCTCGGTGTCCGCGGCCCCTCGCTCTACAACCACTTCGCCACCAAGGAGGAGATCCTCGACGCGGTGGCCGACGGCGTCGCGGCGACAGTCGACATCGGCGTCTTCGACGAGTGCGAGTGGCTCGACGCGCTTCGCCGCTGGGCGCGCTCGTACCGGGCCGCGCTGGCCGCCCACCCGAACATCGTGCCGTACCTGGCGCAGGGGCCGGGCCGCCGTCCGGCCGCGCTCGCCATGGCCGACGCGGTCTACGGCGCGTTGGTCCGGGCCGGCTGGCCGCCCGCGCGGGCCACCCACATCGGCGCCGCGATGCGCTACTTCGTGGCCGGGTCAGCGCTCGGCTCGTTCGCCCGCGGCTTCGTCGAGGACCCCTCGCTCTACGCCGCGCACCCGCACCTCAACCAGGCGCACCGGCTCGCCGGACACCAGCGCAGCGTGGACGAGGGCGCGTTCACGCTCGGCCTGGACGCGCTGCTGCACGGGCTCGCCGCCGAGTACGCCGCCACCGTCGCCCCGCTGGAACGGGTCGGCGGTCCGGAGTAGCGTCGAAACTCCCACCGCTAGTTTCCGCCGCCCCCGAAGGACGCCATGGATCTCGCCGCCGCCCCTCCCGCCCTGCTGACGCGCCGCCACCTGCACGTCGACGGTGACTGGGTCGACCCGTCGTCGGGCGACACCATCCCGGTGGAGAACCCGGCCACCGGGAGCATCGTCGGTGAGGTGCCCGCCGGCACACCGGCCGACGTGGACCGCGCGGTCGCCGCCGCCCGTGCCGCGTTCCCCGGCTGGGCCGCCACCGCCCCCGAGCAGCGGGCCGCGCACCTGGACCGGCTGCACACCGCGCTCGCCGCCCGCGCCGACGAGATCGCCCGCACCGTGGCGACCGAGCTGGGCACCCCGCTCAAGTTCGCCACCCGGGTCCAGGCCGGCCTGCCGCTGACGGTGCTGCGGAGCATCGTCGACCTGGCCGCCCGCCCGGCGGCCGAGCACACGGTCGGCAACTCGCTCGTCGTCCGGGAGCCGGTCGGCGTGGTCGGCGCGATCACCCCGTGGAACTACCCGCTGCACCAGGTGGTCGCCAAGGTCGCGCCCGCGCTCGCCGCCGGCTGCACAGTGGTGCTCAAGCCCAGCGAGCTGACGCCGCTGACCGCGTACCTGCTGTTCGACGCGATCACCGACGCCGGGCTGCCGCCCGGCGTGGTGAACCTGGTGCCCGGCACCGGCCCGGTGGTCGGCGAGGCGCTCGCCGCGCACCCCGACGTCGACCTGGTCTCGTTCACCGGCTCCACCGCCACCGGCCGGCGCATCGCCCACCTGGCCGCCGAGCGGATCGCCCGGGTGTCGCTGGAACTCGGCGGCAAGTCGGCGAACGTCATCCTGGCCGACGCCGACGTGCCCACCGCGGTCAAGGTCGGCGTCGGCAACGCGCTGCTCAACTCCGGGCAGACCTGCACCGCCTGGACCCGGATGCTCGTACACCGCGACCGCTACGCCGAGGCCCTGGACCTGGTCGCGGCGGCGGTGGCCGGCTACCGGCTCGGCGACCCGTTCGACCCGGCCACCCGGCTCGGCCCGCTCGCCTCCGCCGCGCAGGCCCGGCGGGTACGCGACCACGTCGACCGGGCGCTCGCCGACGGCGCCCGGCTCGTCGCCGGTGGCCCGGACGCGCCACTGCCGCCGCAGGGTCACTTCGTCGCGCCCACCGTCTTCGCCGACGTGCACCCGGACAGCGCGCTCGCCCAGGAGGAGGTGTTCGGGCCGGTGCTCGCGGTGATCCCGTTCGCCGACACCGACGAGGCGGTCGCCGTCGCCAACAACTCCCGGTACGGGCTGGCCGGCGCGGTCTGGTCCGCCGACTCCGACGCGGCGCTGGCAGTGGCCCGGCGGATGCGTACCGGCCAGGTCGACGTCAACGGCGGCGCGTTCAACCCGCTCGCCCCGTTCGGCGGCTACAAGCAGTCCGGCCTCGGCCGTGAGCTGGGCGCGTACGGCGTGGAGGAGTTCACCGAGCTGAAGGCGATCCAGCGGTGAGGGCGCTCGTGGTACGCGGCCGGGGCGCCACACCGGCGGTCGAGGAGGTACGCCTGCCCGCGCCCGGCCCGGGCGAGCTGCGGGTACGCATCCGCGCCGCCGGCATCTGCCACTCCGATCTGGCCATGGTGGACGGCACGCTGGCGCCCGCGTACCCGCTGGTGCTGGGGCACGAGGCGACGGGTGTGGTGGCCGAGGCCGGACCCGGTACGACGCTCGCGGCCGGCACGCCCGTGGTGCTCAACTGGGCGCCGGCCTGCCGCGACTGCTGGCACTGCCGGCACGGCGAACCGTGGCTCTGCGCCGCCAACCCCAACCCGTCGACACCTCGCGGCGAGACGGCCGCCGGTGAGCCCCTTCAGGTCACGCTCGGGCTCGGCGCGCTCGCCGAGGAGGTGGTGGTGCCGCAGCACGCCGCCGTACCGGTGCCTGCCGGACTGCCGCCGGAGCAGGCCGCGGTGCTCGGCTGCGCGGTGCTCACCGGCGTCGGCGCGGTCCGCAACACCGCACGGGTCGCCCCCGGCGAGTCGGTGGCGGTGATCGGGCTCGGCGGAGTGGGCCTGGCCGTGCTGACCGCCGCGCGGCGGGCCGGCGCGGCGCCGATCCTCGCCGTGGACGTGGTGGAGGCCAAGCGGGACCTCGCGCTCGCCGCCGGGGCGACCGACTTCCTGCGCTCCGACGACCGGCTGGGCAAGGAGATCCGGGCCCGCACCGACGGGCGCGGCGTGGACCACGCGTTCGAGTGCGTCGGCCGGTCCGTCACCATCCGCGCCGCCTGGCGGGCGACGCGGCGCGGGGGAGCGGTCACCGTGGTCGGCATGGGCGGCAAGGACGACATGCTCAGCCTCTCCGCGCTGGACATCTTCCACTCCGCGCGCACGCTGCGCTCCTCGGTGTACGGCTCGACCGACCCGGACCGGGAGGTCCCGGAGCTGGCTGCCGCGCTCGCCGCCGGTGACCTGGACCTGGGGCCGCTGGTGAGCGGCACGGTGCCGCTGACCGAGGCGCCCGTGGCGCTGGAGCGGCTGGCTCGCGGCGAGGGAGCCCGCTGGGTCGTCACGTTCCCGGACTGACCGGGCTCCGGCCGGATTCGCCGCCGGCGCATCCGGATCGGGCCGTGCGGACGAACCCCAGGGTAGGAGAGCTACCCGGGGGTACGTCCGTTGCTGACCGAGAACATGCCGGCCGGGGCCGTCGAGACGGCCCGCAAACGGCTGACCGCCGCCGCCGAGGACCTGGACGACAACCGGGTCGCCGGGCTGGTGCTCGACCTGGCCGCCGAGGCCGGGGTGGTGCCCGCCTGGGAACAGGTCTGCCTGCCGCTGCTCGGCACGCTGCGCGGCGACAGCGCCGCCGAGATCGCCGTCGAGCACGCCCTCTCCGAGGGGGTACGCGTCGGACTGGACGTGTTCGGCCGTGAGCCGTCCCGGCCGCTTCCCGCCCAGGGCGTGCTGCTCGCAGGCGCCGAGCACGAGACGCACTGCCTCGGGCTGCACGCGCTCGCCGCGGCGCTGCGCGAACGCGGCCGGGGCGCGCTGCACCTCGGCCCGGCGCTGCCGTGGTCCGCGCTGACCAGTGCCGTGGTCCGGGTCCGTCCGCGGGTGGTGGTGGTCTGGTCGCAGACGCCGCTGACCGGCCGCGCGTACCGCCTGGTCCGTCTGCGGCGGGACCTTCCCGGGGTACGCGTGCTCGCCGCCGGTCCGGGGTGGATCGAGCCGTTCCCGCCCTCCTCGGCCGCTCCGCAGCGCCTCACCACGCTCGGCGAGGCGACGCTGGCCTGCCTGGCCGCAGGAGGCGCCACCTGACACCGGCTCCTGACACGGCGGACTGACGCCAGGCGCGAGCAGACCGGCGTGACCAGGATCAGCCGGGGCGGAATCCGCGCACCAGCGTGGCGACGGCCGACTCCGGGTCGAAGCCGTCATCGGGGGAGGCGAGCTGGTTGCTCAGCAGCCCGTCGACGAGTGCCAGCAGCATCCGGAAGTGAGCCGGCGGATCGGCCGAGCCGAGCGTGGCGAGCAGCGGCTCCCCCCAGCCGGCCAGCCGTGCCCGGGCGGCCTCGATGGCCGGGCGCAGATCGGGCCGCACCGCCGCCTCGACGAACAGCGCGTACCGGGCGAGCGTGACCACCCGCTGCCGGTCGGTGAACTCCCGGATCAGCCGGCCGACCACCGCGGCGAACGCGGTGACGTCGCCTGGCGGCAGGTCCGTGGCGAGCCGTTGCCAGGCCGCCGTCTCCACCTCGACCAGCCGGTCGAAGACGCCGGTGATCAGCGCCTCCCGGGTGCGGAACCGGTTGGACGCGGAGCCTTCGGGCAGGCCCGCCTCCGCGTCCACGGCCCGGTGGGTGAGCTGGCGCGGCCCGCCGGTGCCGAGCACCCGGATGGCGGCGTCGAGCAGGAGCTGCCGGCGATCGGTCACCCGGACAGACTACAGGCGTAGTGCAGCCGACTACATCTGTAGTACGGTGACGGCATGGGCGGACGCGCGGTCGTGGTCGGGGGCGGGATCGGCGGGCTCGCGGCGGGCATCGGCCTGCGGGCGGCGGGCTGGGAGGTGACGGTCCGGGAGCGGTCGGCCGCGTTGCCGCACACCGGCACCGGGCTGGGCATCTGGCCCGGCGCGATGCGCGCCCTGGACGCCCTCGGCGTCGGCGACGAGGTGCGCCGCCGGGGCAGCCGTCAGGCCGGCGGGTCGATCCGGCGCCCGGACGGCAGCCGGATCGCCACCGTCGACGTCGAGCGGCTGGAGCGCCGGCACGGCGAGCCGGTGCACCTGGTCACCCGGCCGGTGCTGCTCGCCGTCCTGGCCGGCGCGCTGCCCGGACCGGCGCTGCGCCTCGGCGCCCCGGTGACCGGCCCGGGGTCACTGCGCGACGCGTACGACCTGGTGGTGGGCGCGGACGGGATCAACAGCGTGGTGCGCGCGCAGATGTACGGGCAGCGGTATCCGCTGCGGTACGCGGGCGCGGTGGCCTGGCGCGGCGTGGTCGACCTGGATCTGGCCGAGGGCGGCGAGACCTGGGGGCGGGGGCGCAAGTTCGGGCTGACCCCGGCCGGGCCGGGCCGCACCAACTGGTACGCCGCGGTGCGCCTGCCCGAGGGGCACCCGGCGCCGCCCGACGACCGCGCCGAGCTGCGCCGCCTCTTCGGTGACTGGCACCCGCCGGTGCCGCGGGTGCTCGACGCGCTCACGCCGGACGGCATCCTGCGGCACGAGATCCACGACCTCACGCCGCTGCCGTCGTACGTGGCCGGCCGGACGGCACTGCTCGGCGACGCCGCGCACGCGATGACCCCGGACCTCGGGCAGGGCGCCTGCCAGGCGCTGATCGACGCGGTGGCGCTCGCCGACTGCCTGCGCGACGCCGGGGACGTGCCGGCCGCGCTGCGCGCGTACGACAGGAGGCGCCGGCGTCCGACGCAGCGGATCGCGGCCGGGGCGCGGTGGGCGGGGCGGCTGTCCGGCGTGCGGCGGCTGCTGCCGGTGCGGGACGCGCTGCTGCGACTGGCGCTGGCGGCCGGACCGCCCGCGTGACCTGAGACACATTCGATACGAACCCGTTCCGTATCGAAACCCGCTCACCTACGCTCGGCTCCGTTACGAGTCTGACCCGTATCGTATTCCGACGCGGGGAAACCGGGGGGAGCACGGACGTGGAACCACACGAGAACACCGGACACCCGAGGAGGTGGGCGATCCTCGGGGTGCTGGTGATCAGCCTCCTCGTGGTCGTCCTCGACAACACCATCCTCAACGTCGCGCTGCGCACGCTGGCCGACCCGGTGCACGGCCTCGGCGCCACCCAGGGCGAGCTGGAGTGGGCGATCAACTCCTACACGCTCGTCTTCGCCGGGCTGCTGTTCACCTTCGGCGTGCTCGGTGACCGGCTCGGCCGCCGCCGCTTCCTGATCCTCGGGCTGGCGCTCTTCGGCCTGTCCTCGCTGCTGTCCGCGTACGCGCAGGACCCGGCCCAGCTCATCGCGGCCCGCGCGCTGATGGGTGTCGGCGGCGCGGCCATCATGCCGGTGACGCTCTCGATCATCTCCAACGTCTTCGACCCGCGCGAGCGCGCCAAGGCGATCGGCGTCTGGGCCGGCGCGGTCGGCCTCGCGGTGGCGATCGGCCCGGTGCTCGGCGGCGCGCTGCTGGAGCACTTCTGGTGGGGCTCGGTCTTCCTGATCAACGTGCCGGTGGTGGCGCTCGGCGTGGTGCTCGTCGCGGCCCTGGTCCCCGAGTCCCGCGACCCCAAGCCCGGCCGGGTCGACCTGCTCGGCGTGCTGCTCTCGGTGGTCGGCCTGGTCGCCCTCACCTACGGCATCATCGACGGCGGCGAGCACGGCTTCGGCCGCCCGCAGGTCTGGGTCGCGGTGCTCGGCGGCCTCGCGGTGCTCGGCTGGTTCGTCGCCCACGAACTGCGCAGCGACCACCCGTCGCTGGACGTACGGCTGTTCCGGGTGCCCCGCTTCGCCGCGCCGGTGGCCCTGGTCGGGCTGGTCTTCTTCGCTGCCATGGGCGTGATGTTCTTCGGCGCGTTCTACCTCCAGCTCGTGCGCGGCTACAGCCCGCTGGAGAGCGGCCTGCTGTTCCTGCCGTTCGCCGCGGCCCAGCTCATCTTCGCGCCGCGCAGCGCGGCGATGGTCCGCCGCTACGGCGGCCGGGCGGTCGCGGCCGTCGGGCTGCTGCTCACCACTGTGGCGCTCGCAGCGTTCGTCTTCATCGACGCGGACACCCCGATCTGGATCTTCTCGGCGCTGGGCTTCCTCCAGGGCGCCGGGATGGCGAACATCATGCCGCCGGCCACCGAGTCGATCATGTCCTCGCTGCCCAGGGAGAAGGCCGGTGTCGGTTCCGCGGTCAGCAACACCGTGCGCCAGGTGGCCGGCGCGCTCGGCGTGGCGGTGCTCGGCTCGGTGCTCTCCGCCGTCTACCGCGACCAGGTCGGCCCGGCGGTGGCCGCCCTGCCCGCCCCGGTGCGCGACGCGGCCCGCGAGTCGGTGTCCGGGGCGTACGCGGTCGCGGGCCGGCTCGGCCAGGACGGGCCGCGACTGATCGACGCGGCCAACGACTCGTTCGTCTCGGCCATGCACTGGGCGGCGGGCGCCTCAGCGGTGGTGGCCGCGCTCGGCATCGTGATCGTGCTGCGCTGGATGCCGGGCCGGCCGGTCGTCGCCCCCGACGCGGCGCCGGTCACCGACAGGGAGTTGGCCGGTACCGCGTAGGTTCGTGGACAATGTCTGACATGACTTCCACGGCGGATGCTCCGCGGTCGCCCGGTCGACCGCGGAGCACCCGTGCGGACGAGGCGATCGTCGACGCCACCCTCGACCTGCTGGCCGAGGGCAGCACCATAGAGTCGCTGTCCATCGAGGCGATCGCGGCCCGCGCCGGAGTCGGCAAGGCCACCATCTACCGCCGCTGGCCGGGCAAGGACGCGTTGCTGCTGGACGCGTTGCGCACGCTCAAGGGGCCCGCGCCCCGCACCGCCGGGCGCTCCGTCCGCGACGACCTGGTGCTGCTCGTCGGCGCCGTCGGCCAGCACGCCGACCCCCGGGTCCGCAAGATCATGCCCTGCCTGGTGCCCGAGGTGAACCGCAGCTCGGCCCACCGGCAGGCGTACGAGGCGATCGTCGAGCCCCGGCGCGCGGCGATGCGCGAGGTGCTGCGCCGCGCGATCGACCGGGGCGAACTGCGCGCCGACCTCGACATCGAGGTGACCATGTCGCTGCTCACCGCGCCGATGCTCACCCAGCGGATGCTGCGCTGGCACCCCGAGCGCGACGAGCGGATGCTTCCCGAGCGGATCGTGGACACGGTCCTGGACGGCCTGCGCGTCCGCTGACCCGGGCCGGCCGGTCCGCCCGGCGCGGTCCGGCCGCTCAGCGGGCGGGCGTGCGCAGCCGGTGCAGGCGCAGCGCGAGCTGCACCTCCAGCGCCCGCTCCGGCCGCTGCCAGTCCGCGCCGAGCAGGTGCCCGACCCGCTCCAGCCGCTGGGTGACCGTGTTCACGTGCACGTGCAGCTGCTCGGCGGCGCGAGCCAGGCTGCCGCCCACCCCGAAGTACGCCTCCAGCGTCTTCACCAGCGCCGTGCCCCGCCGGGCGTCGTAGTCCAGCACCGGCCCCACAGTCGTGGCGAGGAACCGGGCCACGTCCCGGTCCCCGGCGTCACCGACCGCGCCCAGCAGCAGCCCGACGAAACCCAGCTCGGTGGTGCTCGCCCCCTGCCCGGCCCGGCCCAGCGCACCGAGCGCGGACAGGCAGCGCTCCGCCTCGGCGAACGTGACGGCCAGCGACGCCGGACCGGTCGACGGCCCGCTCGCCCCGGCGGTCACCGGGCGGCCGGTCACCCGGGACAGGTCCCGGGCCACCGCGCGGGCCGCACCGCCGGCGTCGTGGCCGGGCAGCATCAGCACCACCCGTCCGGCGCGCGCCGCGGCAAGGCCACCCCGGGTCGAGGCGTACGTGGTGGCCCAGGACAGCACCCGCTGCCGGGCCGAGCCGGTCTCGGCGAACGCGTCGTCACCGACCGCCACCAGCACGTGCGGGGCGTCCAGGTCCACCCCGATCCGGCGGGCCCGCGCGCGCAGCGCGTCGGCGTCGCGCAGCGGCCGGGCGATCAGGTCGTCCAGCAGCTCACCGCGGACCCGCCCCTCCGCCTCGGCCACGGTCCGGCGGAACAGCAACAGCAACGCGGTCACCAGCGCGGCCCGCTCCAGGATGCGCTGGTCGGCGTCGACCAGCTCGTCGTCCGGGCGCAGCACCAGCGCGCCCAGGTTCTCCGCGCCGGCCACCACCGCGGCGTACCAGAGCGGGCCCCGGCGCACGCTGCGCCCCTCGGTACGGGACGCGGCGACCGCCTCCACGATGTCCGCCCGGTCCGGCTCCTCGATCTCACCGACCCGGGCCAGCCGCCGGCCCTCGGCGTCCAGCGCCAGCAGCGCGCCACCGAGCACCTCGGTGACCGCCGCCGCCACGTCCTCCATGCCGCCGCCGCGCACCACGAGCGCGGTCATCCGGTCGTGCGCAGCGGCGGCGCGCTCCACCGAGCTGCTGTGCGCCCGGATGGTGCTGTTCGCCGCGGACAGCTCCGCCAGCGCCGCCCGGGTCTCGGCGAGCAGCCGCGCGGTGTCGATCGCCACCGCCGCGTGCGCCGCGAGCGACACCAGCAGCGACACCTCCTCGCGGGCGAACGGGCGGGCCGAGCGGTTCGCCGCGTACAGCACGCCGATCACGCTGGACCCGAGCCGCAGCGGCACGCCGAGGATGGCCACCAGGCCCTCCTCGCCCACGCCGCCGTCGATCTCCCCGGTGTGCCGGAACCGCTCGTCCTCCTGGTAGTTCGAGGTGACGTACGGGGTGCCGGTCTGCGCGACCAGCCCGCCGAGCCCGTCGCCCAGCTCCAGCCGCAGCCGCTGGAACCGGGCCGAGATCGAGCCGTCGGTGACCCGCATGTACGTGTCGCCGCGCTCGTCGTCGTTGAGCGTCATGTACGCCACGTCGGTGCCGAGCAGGATCCGCGCCCGGTGCACGATCGCGCGCAGCACGTCGTCGAGGTCGCGCAGTCCGGCCAGGTCGCTCGCGGTGTCGTACAGGCCGGACAGCTCGGTCTCCCGGCGGCGCCTGCGGGCCAGCAGCGCCCGTACCCGCAGCGCCACCACCTTCGCCTGCTCCAGCTCGGCCAGCCGTTCGGCGGGCAGGCCGGCGGCGCGCGCGGCCACCAGCGGGCCCTCGAACTCGACCGCGGCGGCCTCGCGCGCCAGCAGCTCCAGGAACTCCACCGGCGACGACATGACCGACATTGTGCGCGGGCCCACTAGTTCGCCGTCCAGCCCCCGTCGAGGGCGATCGAGGTGCCGGTGAGGAACGCGGCCGGCGGGGAGCACAGGTACGCCACCAGTTCGGCCACCTCCGCCGGCTCGATCAGCCGCTTGATCGCCGCCCGGGCCAGCATGATCTTCTCGACCACCTCGTCCTCGCCGATGCCGTGGGTGGCCGCCTGGTCGGCGATCTGGCTCTCCACCAGCGCGGTGCGCACGTACGCCGGGTTGATGCAGTTGGCCGTGACGCCGTGCGCGGCGCCCTCCAGCGCCACCACCTTGGACAGGCCCTCCAGCGCGTGCTTGGCCGAGACGTACGCGGCCTTGAACGGCGAGGCGCGCAGCCCGTGCACCGAGGAGATGTTCACGACCCGGCCCCAGCCGTTCGCGTACATCAGGGGCAGCGCGCGGCGGATCAGCAGGAACGGCGCCTCCACCATCACCCGCTGGATGTACTCGAAGCGCTCGACCGGGAAGTCCTGCACCGGCGCGACGTGCTGCAGCCCGGCGTTGTTGACCACGATGTCGGCGTCGACGTCGAGCCGGTCCACAGCCGCCGGGTCGGCCAGGTCGATCCCCACCGCCCGGCCGCCGGCCTCGGCGGCCACCGCCTCGGCCGCCGCCACGTCGCGGTCCAGCACCACCACCGTCGCGCCGGCCGCCGCCAGGCGCAGCGCGCAGGCCCGTCCGATGCCGCCGCCACCACCTGTCACCAGCGCGGTGCGACCGGTCAGGTCGACGTGTACGACGTGGGGGACCGCCACGGGTTCTGCCGTCATGGCGCATGAACGTACGAGCCGGGTGCCCCCTGGCACATGGGGCGGCGACACATACTCCACCGTCTGCGTGTGTGGTGCGCCGCGTCACCGCCCGTGCCCGGCGTGTCCGGCCGTCCCGGCGTCGGCGGGCACCATTAGGGTGTGTCGAACACACGTACTGCTGGCGGCTCGGGGAGGAGGCGGCGTGCGCGTGCTGGGCGTCGACCCGGGGCTGACCCGGTGCGGGGTCGGCGTTGTCGAGGGCGTGCCGGGCCGTCCCTGCACGCTCGTGGCCTACTACGTGGTCTACACCGACCCGGAGGACGACCTGGCGCTGCGCCTGCTGCACCTGGACCGCTCGCTCACCGACCTGGTCGCCGAGCACCGGCCGGACGCGGTCGCGGTGGAGCGCGTGTTCAGCCAGCACAACGTCCGCACCGTGATGGGCACCGCGCAGGCCAGCGGCGTCGCGGTGCTCGCCGGGGCCCGGGCCGGGCTGCCCGTGACGACGTACACGCCGAGCGAGGTCAAGGCGGCGGTGACCGGCTCGGGGCAGGCGGACAAGAAGCAGATGACCACCATGGTCACCCGGCTGCTGCGGCTGCCCGAGCCGCCGAAACCGGCCGACGCCGCCGACGCGCTGGCGCTGGCCATCTGTCACGTGTGGCGCGGGGGCACCCGGTCCAAGCTGGCCGCGGCCGCGCAACGGGCCCGACGAGGAGGGACGCGATGATCGCGAGCGTACGCGGCACGGTGACCGCCACCGGCCCGGATCACGCGGTGGTGGAGGTGGGCGGCATCGGCCTGGCCGTGCAGTGCGCCCCCGGCACGCTCGCCGACCTGCGCGTGGGCCAGCCCGCCCGGCTCGCCACCAGCCTTGTGGTCCGGGAGGACTCGCTCACCCTCTACGGCTTCGCCGACGACGACGCCAAGCAGCTGTTCGAGCTGCTCCAGACCGCCAGCGGGGTCGGTCCCCGGCTGGCCCAGGCGGTGCTCGCCGTGCACACGCCGGACGCGGTCCGCAAGGCCATCGCCAACGCCGACACCGCCGCGCTGACCCGGGTGCCGGGCATCGGCAAGAAGGGTGCCGAGCGGCTGGTGCTGGAGCTGCGCGACCGGGTCGGCCCGGTGCCGGTGGGCGCCGACGGCGCGGCCGGGGTGACCGCGGGCGCCTGGCCGGAGCAGGTCCGCCAGGCCCTCGTCGGGCTCGGCTGGACGGCCGGGCAGGCGGAGCAGGCGGTGGCCGCGGTGGCGGAGACCGTCGACGGCGAGACCCCGCCGGTGCCGGTGCTGCTCAAGCAGGCGATCCGCCTCCTGGGCCGGAACCGATGAGCGGGGAGAATCTGGTCTCGGCGTACGTGAACGACGCCGAGCTGGACGCGGAGGCCAGCGTCCGCCCGAAGCGGCTGGACGAGTTCATCGCCCAGCACCGGGTCCGCGACCAGCTCGACCTGCTGTTGCAGGGAGCGATGCGGCGCGGCTCCCCGCCCGACCACATCCTCCTCTCGGGACCGCCTGGCCTCGGTAAGACGACCCTGGCCAACATCGTCGCCGCCGAGCTGGGCACCGGGATCCGGGTGACCAGCGGCCCGGCCATCGAGCGCTCCGGCGACCTGGCCGCGATCCTGACCGGCCTCGCCGAGGGCGACGTGCTGTTCATCGACGAGATCCACCGGATCGCCAAGCCGGCCGAGGAACTGCTCTACAGCGCCATGGAGGACTTCCGCGTCGACGTGGTGGTCGGCAAGGGCCCGGGTGCCACCGCCATCCCGCTCGACGTGGAGCCGTTCACGCTCGTCGGCGCCACCACCCGCTCCGGCCTGCTGACCGGCCCGATGCGCGACCGGTTCGGCTTCGTCGCGCACCTCGACTTCTACGCGCCGGCCGACCTGGAGACGCTGCTGCACCGGTCGGCGCGGATCCTCGGCGTGCCGATCACCGCCGACGGCGCGGCGGAGGTCGCGGGCCGGTCCCGGGGCACCCCGCGCATCGCCAACCGGCTGCTGCGACGGGTCCGCGACTACGCCGAGGTCCGCGCCGACGGCGTGGTCACGCTGGAGACCGCACGGGCCGCGCTGACCGTCTACGACGTGGACGCGCTCGGCCTGGACCGGCTCGACCGGGCGGTGCTGACCGCGCTCGTCGACTCGTTCCGGGGCGGCCCGGTGGGCCTGTCCACTCTCGCTGTGGCGGTGGGCGAGCAGCCGGACACGGTCGAGGAGGTCTGCGAGCCGTTCCTGGTCCGGGCCGGGCTGCTGGCCCGGACCCCGCGCGGGCGGGTGGCGACCGAGGCTGCCTGGCGCCATCTGGGCCGTACGCCCCCGAATGGTACATTTGGTGCGGATGCCCCTCCGGGGCCCGATCTGTTCTCGGTGCAGACCGACCAGCCGTGATCCGTTCGTGATCTGTGCCGCATTCGGTCTTCTCAGGAGCAGGGACTAGACTTCGCCGCGGTTTGTACAGGACGTGAGAATCCGCTTCCGCTGCGGCGCCCTCCGGCGCCGGGGTGGAGGCCAACCGGAAGGTCTACACCGTGCTTTACGCAGCAGCGAGTGGCGGGGGAGCCGGCAGTCTGACGCCGATCCTCATGATCGCTCTGCTTTTCGTCGTCATGTACTTCATGATGATCCGTCCGCAGCAGAAGCGCCGCCGCGAGGCAGAGCAGATGCAGTCCGCTCTCGCCCCGGGCGACGAGGTGGTCACCATCGGCGGCCTGCACGGCACGGTCACCGCGGTCGAGGACGAGACGGTCCTGCTCGAGGTCGCTCCGGGCGTGCAGACCCGGTACGCCCGCCCCGCCGTCGCGCGGGTGATCAAGCGCGCCGAGGCGCCGGCGGCCGAGACGATCACCGAGGAAGCCGAGCCGGTCAAGGAGTGACCACCCGTCCCGGACGGGGCAGCGGATTCATCCGTACAAGTGGATAGTTGGGGTCGGCGCGCGGCGCCGGCATCCGGCCGGCCCGTGCGGCGCCCCCGCGCCGCGCACCAGCCGGCGTGCCGTCCTCCGGTGCCGACCCGCCGGAGCAGTCGGGCGGACACCCCCGGCCCGACAGTTGTCGCCGCCGTGGAAGCGGCGCGACCGTACAGGGAGACAGGACAGCCGTGGCACCACCTCAGGGACAGATGCGGCCCGGACGGCAGCTCGCCGTGCTCGGGTTCATCTTCGTCGTCCTCTATCTATTGGTGTTCTTCTCGGGCGGCGCCAGCGGTGGCTGGAAGGACCGGCTGGAGCCCCGGCTCGGCCTGGACCTCGTCGGCGGCACCCGGCTGACGCTCGAGGCCACCAACACGGTGGACGGCAAGCCCCCGACCGCCGACAACCTCGAGGAGGCCCGCCAGATCATCGAGAGCCGGGTCAACGCCTACGGCGTGGCCGAGGCCGAGGTGGTCACCGAGGGCAACCGTAACATCGTCATCTCCCTGCCCGGCCAGAACCGCGACCTGACCGACGTCGGTGAGGCCGCCGAGCTGCGCTTCCGCAAGGTGCTCAAGGCCACCGACGGCAGCGGCGCCGCCGCCGCGCCCGCGCCGGTCCCGAGCGCGACCCCGTCCGGTGCGGCCAGCCCGACGCCGTCGGGCAGCGCGTCGCCGAAGGCGAGCACGAGCCCCAAGGTGAGCGGGTCGCCGAGCGCCGGCGGGCAGGGCGGTATGGCCCCGACGCCGAGCGCCAGCGCCTCGGCCACGCCGTCGGCCTCGCCGAGCGCCGCCGCGCCGAGCCCGAGCGCCAGCGCCGAGCCGGTGCCGCAGAGCATCGAGCAGCAGCGCAAGGCCGTCGAGCAGAAGGTCGGCGCGGCCGCCTGGGCCGCCGCCTCGGGCCTGCAGGCCCCGGCGGACCTGACCACCGACCCGTCGCTGGCCGACAAGCTCAAGCCGTTCGGCACGCTCACCCCGCAGGAGATCGCCGTCCTGCCGGTGGAGATGCAGTTCAACGTCCCGACCATCACCTGCGCCCAGCTCGACTCGCGGCCCGCCGCCTCGATCAAGGACGAGAAGCAGAAGGCGGTCGCCTGCGAGTCCGGCGCGAAGTACCTGCTGGACGTCGCGAAGGTGCTCGGCACCGACGTCAAGAACGCCTCCGCCCAGCTCGACCAGACCAGCTCCTGGGTGGTCAGCCTGAACTTCACCGGCAGCGGCCAGGAGAAGTGGACCGCGCTGACCCGCGAGGCGTTCACCAACGAGGGCCAGGCCTGCGACCAGACCGCGCTCGGCCAGGACGGCAAGTGCCGCGTCGCCGTGGTGCTGGACAACGAGATCGTCTCGTCCCCGGAGATCCAGGGCGTGCTGACCGGTGACTCGCAGATCACCGGCAGCTTCGACAACAAGGCCGCGAACGCGCTCGCCAGCCAGCTGCGCTACGGCGCGCTGCCGGTGACGTTCGAGCCGCAGGAGCAGCAGAACGTCACCGCGACGCTCGGCGACAGCCACCTCAAGGCGGGTCTGCTGGCCGCGGGCATCGGCATGCTGCTGGTCATCATCTACTCGTTCTTCTACTACCGGCTGCTCGGCTCGGTCATCTTCCTGAGCCTGGTGCTCTCCGCGCTGCTGGTGTTCGGCGCGCTCGTGGTGCTCGGCCGGTCGATCGGCTTCACGCTCACGCTCGCCGGCATCGCCGGCATGATCGTCTCGCTGGGCGTCGCGGCGGACTCGTTCGTCATCTACTTCGAACGATTGAAGGACGAGATCCGGGAGGGCCGCAGTCCACGGAGCGCGGTGCCGCGCGCCTGGATCCGCGCCCGTCGGACGATCATCTCGGCGAACGCGATCACGCTGATGTCGGCAGTGGTGCTCTACATCGTGTCGGTCGGCGCGGTGAAGGGCTTCGCCTTCGCGCTCGGCCTGGCGACCGTGCTCGACCTGGTCGTCGTGTTCCTCTTCCGCCACCCGATCATGACGATGTTCGCCCGGACCCGGGCGTTCCTGTCGCCGCGGGTCAGCGGTCTGGGCCGGGCGCTGCCGGCCCGGTCGGCCGAGCCGGGCACCGCCCGCAACCCGCGTGTGAAGGAGGCCTGAGATGGCTAAGAGCGGTCTGGCCGCCCGGCTCTACCGGGGCGAGGCGGATCTCAACATCGTCGGGCGGCGCAAGCTGTGGTTCGGCGTCGCCGGCGTGCTCATGCTGATCGCCGTGCTGAGCTTCGCGATCAGCGGCTTCAAGCTGGGCATCGAGTTCGCGGGCGGCAACTCGTTCCAGGTGCCGGCCAGCGTCGGCACCCTGGACCGCGCCGAGCAGGTCGTCGACGAGGTGCTGGCCGACGAGGCGCCCGGCGTCGAGGTGGTCAGCGCGCAGAAGGTCGGCGGCACCAGCGGCGAGTTCTACGAGATGCGTACCGGGCAGCTCTCCGCGGAGCAGGCGAACGCCGCCAAGACCGCGATGGCGCAGGAGTTCGGCATCCAGGCCGACCAGATCAGTGGCAGCCAGGTCTCCGAGGCCTGGGGCAGCCAGGTCACCTCGCGCGCCTTCCTCGGTCTGGTGATCTTCATCGCGGTGGTGTCGATCTACCTGGTGCTGCGCTTCGAGTGGCGGATGGCGGCCGCCGCCATCGTCTCGCTGCTGACCAACCTGGTCCTCACCGCGGGCATCTACTCGCTCGTCGGCTTCGAGGTCACCCCGTCGACGATCATCGGCTTCCTCACGATCCTGGGCTTCGCGCTCTACGACGTGGTGGTGGTCTTCGACAAGGTGCAGGAGAACACACGCGGCATCACCGCGAACAACAACGTCACCTACGGCGAGGCGTCCAACCTGGCGCTCAACCAGAGCCTCATGCGGTCGCTGAACACCTCGGTCGTGGCGCTGCTGCCGGTCGGCGGTCTGCTGTTCATCGGCGCCGGCCTGCTCGGCGCGGGCACGCTGAAGGACCTCGGCCTGGTGCTGTTCGTCGGTATGGCGGTGGCGTTCCTGACCTCGATCCTGCTCGCCACGCCGCTGCTGGTGCTGCTGAAGAACATGGACCCGCGGATCAGCGCCCACAACAAGCGGGTGCTGTCCCGCCGGGCCGCGCTCGCCCGGGGCGAGATCACGCCGAAGGGCCCGCGTGCCACCACGCCCGCCGCCGACGCGCCGATCGACCCGGAGGCGGCGGCGCTGGCCGGCGCCGCACCCAAGGTGGGCGCCCGGCCGGCCGGCAAGCGTCCCAGCGGTGCCCGCGGCGGCCGTCCCGCCGGGGGCGGCGGCAACCGGCCCGGCGGCAAGCGCCGCTGACCGCAGGGCCGGACGGAATCGGTCCGACGGCGTCCGTCATGCTGATGTCACGGCATGACGGACGCCGTCGTCGTTTCGAGAGGACATGGGACGCACAGTGACGGAGACCCACACCACAGGGGTACGGGGAGACAGCGGCCCGGAGGTCGCCCAGCTCGTCGCCAGCCGGTTGCTGGACGTGCCGGACTTCCCCAAGCCGGGTGTCGTGTTCAAGGACCTGATGCCGCTGTTCGCCGACGGTGAGGCGTTCCGGGCGGTGATCGACGGCATCATCGCGTACCACGAGCCGGAGTCGTTCGACACCGTCGCCGGCATCGAGGCACGCGGGTTCGTGCTGGCGGCGGCGGTCGCGTACGCCACCGGCGTCGGCGTGGTGCCGGTGCGCAAGGCCGGCAAGCTGCCCCGGGCCACGCACTCCGCCTCCTACGCGCTGGAGTACGGCGAGGCGACGCTGGAGGTGCACCAGGACGCCTTCACCGCGGGCCACCGGGTGCTGGTGCTCGACGACGTGCTCGCCACCGGCGGGACCGCCGAGGCGACGCTCGACCTGGTGGAACGCGCCGGCGGCACGGTGGCCGGGTTCACCGTGCTGCTGGAACTGGGCTTCCTCGAGGGCCGTAAGCGGCTGGCGCAGCGCCCGGTCCATGCCCTGTTGACCGTTTGACCAGGCCGGCCCGTCGGGCCGGTCGGCGCCGACCGTCCGGGGGAGCGGTGGCGTACCCTGCGTACGGGTAGCATTGCCCTTTGCCCGACCCGGCCGAGCTGTCCGGGGCGGCGAAGGCGCCGGGGCCCGGCCCCGGCGACCGCGTGGAACAAGACCGGCCTCCGGGCCGGTTGAACCAGACGTCGGCCGGACGGCCGGCGCATCCCGGCGAGCGGTGAGGAGGCCGGTGTCCCACGATGTCGTCCCTCCGGTGGAGGGCACGGTGCACCCGACAGGCGACGCGGACGGCTCGGTGACCGAGCGCAGCGGCAACCCGCCGGCCCGGGCGACCGGCGCCACCGGCGGCGCGTCCGACGCGACGGCCGACGGCGGGGCGGTCGTGGTGCCGTTCCCGACCGAGGGTTCCACCGAGTCCACGCCCGGCAGCGGTTTCGCCCTCTCCAACGCGCCCACCGGCCGGCGGGTACGCGCCCGGCTGGCCCGGTTCAACGCGCCCTGGCAGACCTCGCAGGTCAGCGAGGTGCTGGAGCCGCTGATCGCGACGCACCGGGAGAACCACCCCAAGGCCGACGCGCGGCTGCTCCAGCGCGCCTTCGACACGGCCGCGCGGTGGCACTCGGGTCAGTACCGCAAGTCCGGCGACCCCTACATCACGCACCCGCTCGCCGTGGCGACCATCCTGGCGAACCTGGGCATGGACACCACCACGCTGGTCGCGGCGCTGCTGCACGACACCATCGAGGACACCGAGTACACGCTCGACCAGATGCGCGCCGACTTCGGCGGTGAGGTCGCGCTGCTCGTCGACGGCGTCACCAAGCTCGACAAGGTCAAGCTCGGCGACGCGGCCAAGGCGGAGACCATCCGCAAGATGGTCGTCGCGATGGCGAAGGACCCGCGGGTCCTGGTGATCAAGCTGGCCGACCGGCTGCACAACATGCGGACGCTCACCTTCCTGCCCCGCCCCAAGCAGGAACAGAAGGCCAAGGAGACGCTGGAGATCCTGGCCCCGCTGGCGCACCGCCTCGGTATGAACACGATCAAGTGGGAGCTGGAGGATCTGGCCTTCGGCACGCTGTTCCCGAAGCGGTTCGAGGAGATCAACCGGCTGATCGGGGAGCACCAGCCGCAGCGCGAGGCGCTGCTGCGTCAGGTGACGCAGAAGGTGTCCACCGACCTGAAGGCCGCCAAGATCAAGGCGGAGACCACCGGCCGGCCGAAGCACCTCTACTCGATCTACCAGAAGATGATCGTGCGGGGGCGCGACTTCAACGACATCTACGACCTGGTCGGTGTGCGGATCCTGGTCGACACGGTGCGGGACTGCTATGCGGCGCTGGGGGTCATCCACGCCAACTGGCAGCCGGTGCCGGGCCGGTTCAAGGACTACATCGCCATGCCCAAGTTCAACATGTACCAGTCGTTGCACACGACTGTCATCGGGCCCACCGGCAAGCCGGTGGAGATGCAGATCCGCACGTACGCGATGCACCGCACCGCCGAGTTCGGCATCGCCGCGCACTGGAAGTACAAGGAGCACAAGGGCACCCCGGTGGTGGGCCCGCCGGCGCACATCGACGAGATGACGTGGCTGCGGCAGCTGCTGGACTGGCAGCGTGAGGCGGCGGACCCGAGCGAGTTCCTGGACGCGCTGCGGTTCGACCTGTCCAGCCAGGAGGTGTACGTCTTCACCCCGAAGGGTGACGTCATCCCGCTGCCGACCGGGTCGACGCCTGTGGACTTCGCGTACGCGGTGCACACCGAGGTCGGGCACAAGTGCATCGGCGCGCGGGTCAACGGCAAGCTGGTGCCGCTGGAGTCGACGCTGTCCAACGGCGACGTGATCGAGATCTTCACGTCGAAGTCCGACACGGCCGGGCCGACGCAGGACTGGCTGGGCTTCGTCAAGAGCCCGCGGGCGCGTACCAAGATCCGCCAGTACTTCAACAAGGAGCGGCGCGAGGAGGCGATCGAGGCCGGCAAGGACGCGATCGTCAAGGCGATGCGCAAGCAGGGCATGCCGTTGCAGCGGATGCTCACCTCGGACGCGCTGATGGCGATCGCCCGGGACCTGCATCTGGCCGACGTGGCCTCGCTGTACGCGGCGGTCGGCGACAGCCAGGTCTCCGCGCAGTCGGTCGTGCAGAAGCTGATGGCCTCCTACGGCGGCGAGGAGGGCGCGGCGGAGGACATCGCCGAGACCGCCGTCGCCACCCGGCCGCCGCGCAGCCGGCAGAGCAGCGCCGACCCGGGTGTCGTGGTCCGCGGTGTCAGCGACGTCTGGATCAAGCTGGCCCGCTGCTGCACGCCGGTGCCGCCGGACTCGGTGTTCGGGTTCGTCACCCGCTCCGGCGGGGTCAGCGTGCACCGGGACGACTGCGCCAACGCCGAGGACCTGCGCGCTCAGCCCGAGCGGGTGGTCGAGGTGAGCTGGAAGCTCACCTCCGCCTCCACGTTCCTGGTCGCCATCCAGGTCGAGGCGCTGGACCGGCACAAGCTGCTCGCCGACGTGACGAGGGTGCTGTCCGAGGAGCGGGTGAACATCCTCTCCGCGACCGTCACCACCACCCGCGACCGGGTGGCGGTCAGCCGGTTCAGCTTCGAGATGGCCGACCCGAAGCACCTCGGGCACCTGCTGGCCGCCGTCCGAAAGGTCGACGGCGTGTTCGACGCGTACCGGGTCACCTCGGGGGCCTGAGCCACCACGCACGCGAAAGCGCCCGCCGGCTGCGATCAGCCGGCGGGCGCTTCGTCGTCGTACGGGTGCGGTCAGCCGCCCTGGACCGGGCTCATCGTCACCTTGGTCATGGTGATCTCCTTCTTCGGGTGACCACCGCCGGCCTGCTTGGCGAACGCGCCGTCGTCACCGGCCGCGGCGACCTGCTTCACCACGTCCATGCCGCCGGTGATGGTGCCCAGCACCGTGTAGTTCGGGTCGAGCGGCGAGTCGCCGTACACGATGAAGAACTGGCTGCCCGTGCTGCCCGGCTGGCCGGAGTTGGCCATCGCGATGACACCCTCCGGGTACGGCGGGCGCTTGTTGGTCGGGAGGTTCTCCTCGGCCAGGTTGTAGGACGGGCCGCCGGTGCCGTCGGTGTCCCGCCAGCCCTTGCCGGTGGCGCTCGGGTCGCCGCACTGGAGCACCTTGATGCCCTCGGTGACCAGCCGGTGGCACTTGGTGTTGTCGAAGAAGCCCTTCTCCGCCAGGTGCGTGAAGCTACCGGCGGTACAGGGCACGGCGGCACGGTCGATCTTGGCGGTGATCGGGCCCAGGTTGGTGTCGATGGTCATCGTCTGGGTGCCCTTGCCGGACTGCTGGGTCGGCGGGAGGCCGACGTCCTTGATCTGCGGCGGACGGCCCTCCTTGGGCACCTCCGTGTACGCGCACTGGACGGCCCCGGCATCGGCGGTGGTGCCGCCCTGCTTGTCGTCGTCGTCGCCGAGCGCGGCGACGAGCCAGACCGTGCCGGCCACGACGAGCACCAGCACCGCCGCGGCCCCGACGATCGCCTGGGTCTGCCGGCGCTTGCGGGCCCGGCCGGCCCGTTCCGCCATCTCCCGCTCGAGCTTGGCCCGCGCCGCCGCGCGCTGGCGGTCTCTGGTGGACGTCACGGTCACTCCTCACCTGCTGCGTATGGGGTCGGCGCGCGCGCCGCCGGTCACGTGTGGGTCACCGGCGGCGGGGCCGCCGGATCGGGTTGTCGGGTCAGCCCGCGCTGGCGCTGGGCGACGGCGCGGGACTGCCGGCCGGCGCCGCGCCGGGCTCGCCGACTGTGACGCTCTGGACCAGCACCTGCGTCTTCGGCTTGACCTTGGCGCCGTTGCCATTGTCCACCGTCGGCATGGCGCCGATCTTCTCCACCACGTCGAGCCCACCGGTGACCTTGCCGACCACCGAGTAGGCCGGCTTGGCCGGGCTGGCGTCCTTGAAGAAGATCAGGAACTGGCTGCCGTTGCTGCCGGGCGGGTTGCCGATCATGGCGACGGTGCCCTTCGGGTACGTCGCCGGCTGCCCGGGCGCCGGCGAGGCCGACGGGCTCGGCTCAGGCGCGGCCGGTACGTTCTCGTCGTAGAACGAGTAGGTCGGGCCGCCGAGCCCGGTGCCGGTCGGGTCACCGCAGCGCAGCGCGCCCTCGGCGGTGATCTCGTGGCAGGTGGTGTTGTCGAAGAACGACCGGCCGGCCAGGTAGCTCAGGCTCGCCGCGCCGCACGGCGCGTCGGTCTGGTCCAGCTCGACGGTGATCGGCCCACCCTGGTTGGTGGTGATCGTCATCGGGCGGGTGCCGGAGGTGGGCAGGCCCGTGGTGGGCGGCTGGCCGACGTCCTTGAGGTTGGTGTTGACGGCGCCGTCCTCCGTGCTCCAGAGGCAGACGTCCTCGGCGGCCTTCTTCTCCGGCTCGGAGTCGAACGCGCCGAGCGCCCAGGCGGAGCCGGCCACGATCAGCACGAGCACCACCGCGGCGCCCACGCCGGCCCGGATCTGCCGGCGGCGCTTCGCGACCGCCGCCCGCCGGGCGAGTTGCCGGTCGAGCTTGGCGCGCGCCAGTTTGCGCTGCCGGTCCCTGCTGGAAGCCACGCGCGCTCCCCTTCCTCTGCCTGATCGCCGCCGGCGCCGGGCGCCGTCCGCCGTTCCGATCGGGGTGCGCCACGCCACACGCCCGCCAGAGTGTACGGGTAGCGACTGTGAATGTGGTGTACGAGGTCCCGCCGTCTCAGCCCGGCCGGGGCGGACCGGGCCGGTGGCGGACGGAACTCGCCGGCCGCTACGACTAGGCTGCAGGCAGACGACGACCGGACGGAAAGGGGAGCGACGTGCTCGTGGCCGGCTTTCCCGCGGACGCCTTCGGCACCAACTGCTACGTGGTGGCGACCGGGCCGGGGGAGCAGTGCGTGGTGGTCGATCCCGGCATCGGGGTGCTCGACCGGCTCGACGCCGTGCTCGCCGAGCACCGCCTGCACCCGGCCGCCGTGCTGCTCACCCACGGCCATCTCGACCACACGTTCTCCGTCGCCCCGGTCTGCGGCGCGCGGGGCATCCCCGCCTACGTCCACCCGGACGACCGGGAGCTGCTGGCCGACCCGAGCAAGGCGCTGTCGATGGACCTGACCCAGCTGTTCGGCGGCCGGCTGCCGTACGCCGAGCCGGACGACGTGGCCGAGCTGACCGACGGCGCGACGCTGTCGCTGGCCGGGTTGGAGATCACCGTCGACCACGCCCCCGGCCATACCGGCGGGTCGGTGCTGTTCCGGTTGCCCGGCGCCGGCTCGCGCTGGGAGGCGGAGCAGATCTGCCTCTCCGGTGACGTGCTGTTCGCCGGCTCGATCGGCCGCACCGACCTGCCGGGCGGCAGCATGCCCCGGATGCTGTCCAGCCTGCGGGACAAGGTGCTCCCGCTGGCCGACGACACAGTCGTCCTGCCCGGCCACGGCCCCGCGACCACGATCGGCCGCGAGCGCGCGACCAACCCGTACCTCGTCGAGGTGGCGGGCACCGGCGGCGCGCGCCCGGCCGCGCCCACCCGAGGCCTCTAGACCCTCACCCGCGCCCGCGCGGGTTCTCAAGGAGTTCGTGATGAGCAAGCCCACGCCCATTTCCGGCTTCCCGGAGTGGACCACCGCCCAGCGGATGATCGAGCAGTTCGTTCTCGATCGCATCCGCGCCACGTTCGAGCTGTACGGCTTCGCGCCGCTGGAGACCCGCTCGGTGGAGCCGCTGGATCAGTTACTGCGGAAGGGGGATACCGCAAAGGAGGTCTACCTGCTGCGCCGGTTGCAGGCCGACGCCGACGGCCCGGCCGGTGACGACGCGCTCGGCCTGCACTTCGACCTGACCGTGCCGTTCGCCCGCTACGTGCTGGAGAACGCCGGCAAGCTGCAGTTCCCGTTCCGCCGCTACCAGATCCAGAAGGTGTGGCGCGGTGAGCGTCCGCAGGAGGGCCGGTACCGGGAGTTCCTCCAGGCCGACATCGACATCGTCGACCGGGACACCCTGCCGGCCCACTACGAGGCGGAGATGCCGCTGGTCATCGGCGACGCGCTGCGGTCGCTGCCGATCCCGCCGGTGCGCATCCAGGTCAACAACCGCAAGATCTGCGAGGGGTTCTACCGGGGCATCGGGCTGACCGACGCGGAGGCGGCGCTGCGCGCCGTCGACAAGCTCGACAAGATCGGCCCGGCCGGGGTGACGGAGCTGCTGGCGAGCACCGCCGGGGCGAGTGAGGCGCAGGCCAAGGCCGTGCTGTCGCTGGCCGAGATCTCCGCGCCGGACGCCTCCTTCGCCGACGCGGTGCGCGGCCTCGGGGTGAGCGACCCGCTGCTGGACGAGGGCGTCGCGGAGCTGACGGCCGTGGTGGAGACCGCCGCTGCGCACGCGCCCGGCCTCTGCGTGGCCGACCTGCGCATCGCGCGGGGCCTGGACTACTACACGGGTACGGTCTACGAGACGCAGATGATCGGCTACGAGCGGTTCGGCTCGATCTGCTCCGGCGGCCGGTACGACAACCTGGCCAGCTCGGGCAACGTCCGGTTCCCGGGGGTGGGCATCTCGATCGGGGTGACCCGGCTGCTCGGTCTGCTGTTCGGCGCCGAGGCGCTGTCGGTGTCCCGCTCGGTGCCGACCTGCGTGCTGGTGGCGGTCACCGCCGAGGAGGACCGGGCGGCCAGCGACGCGGTCGCGGCGGCGCTGCGGTCGCGCGGTGTGCCCACCGAGGTGTCCCCGTCGGCGGCCAAGTTCGGCAAGCAGATCCGGTACGCCGAGCGGCGTGGCATCCCGTACGTCTGGTTCCCCGGTGCGGACGGCGACGAGGTCAAGGACATCCGTTCCGGCGAGCAGGTGCCCGCCTCGGCGGGGGAGTGGACGCCGCCCCGGGCGGACCTGAAACCGCTGGTCGGCCCGGCCGGCACTGGCGCCTGACGACGTTTCGACCTACGGTGGCGTAAGTTACGCCACCGTAGGGAGAACGTCGTGACCGTGCTCAGCCAGACCGCTCTGCTCACCGAACTCGAGCCGGTGGTCGAGAAGAACCTCGACCGCCACCTGTCGCTGGCCAAGGAGTGGTTCCCGCACGAGTACGTGCCGTGGAGCGAGGGCCGCACCTTCGACGGTCCGCTGGGCGGCGAGGCCTGGTCGCCGGAGGACTCGACGCTGCCCGAGGTGGCGCGTACCGCGCTGATCGTCAACCTGCTCACCGAGGACAACCTGCCGTCGTACCACCACGAGATCGCCACCCTGTTCGGGCGCGACGGCGCGTGGGGCACCTGGGTGCACCGGTGGACCGCCGAGGAGGGGCGGCACGGCACGGCGATCCGCGACTACCTCACGGTGACCCGGGCGGTGGACCCGGTGGCGCTGGAGCGGGCCCGCATGGTGCACATGTCGGCGGGCTACCAGAACGTCCACGACCAGGAGATGCTGCACTCGCTGGCGTACGTGTCGTTCCAGGAGCTGGCGACCCGCATCTCGCACCGCAACACCGGCCGGGCCACCGGCGACCCGATGTGCGAGGCGCTGCTGGCCCGGGTGGCCGCGGACGAGAACCTGCACATGGTCTTCTACCGCAACCTGCTCGGCGCGGCGTTCGAGCTGGCGCCGTCGCAGGCGATGCGCGCCGTCGCCGACGTGCTCGCCAACTTCCAGATGCCGGGTGTCGGCATCGACGGCTTCGCCCGCAAGTCGGTGGCGATCGCGCTGGCCGGGATCTACGACCTGCGCCAGCACCGCGACGAGGTGGTGATGCCGGTGCTGCGCCAGTGGAACCTGTTCGACGTGACCGGCCTGAACGCCGACGGCGAGGCCGCCCGTGACCAGATCGCCGCCCACCTGGAGACCCTTGAGACCCAGGCGTCCCGCTTCGAGGACCGCCGAGCCGCCCGAGCCGCCCGCGTATCCGCGACGACCCAGGCCTGACCCCTCCTCTCCCTCCTCTCCCGCGCGATCTTGCACTTACGGCCCCCGCATTTGCCGCGAAACCGGCGCAGCGGGGGCCGCAACTGCAAGATCGCCGAGAACGAGCGGGGCGGTCAGGGGAGGGGGAAGATGAGGCAGGTCGAGGTGGCGTGGGCTACCAGGCGGCCGGCCGGGTCCGTCAGGCGGGCCTCGGCCAGGGCGGTACGGCGGCCTCGCTGGAGCACCGTGCCCTCGCAGCGCAGCGTGCCGGTGTCGACGGTTACCGGGCGCAGGAACTTCACGTTGAGGTCCAGCGACGTGTAGCCGACGCCGGCCGGCAGCGTGGTGTGCACGGCGCACGCCGCGGCGGTGTCCAGCAGCGTGGAGATGACGCCGCCGTGCACGGTGCCGAGCGGGTTGTAGTGGAACTCCTGCGGCAGCAGCTCGACCGCGACGCGCCCCTCCTCGGCCTCCATCCGGGACATGTCGACGAGGTGCATGATCGGCGGCGCGTCCAGCTCGCCGGCGATCATCGCCTGCATCAGCTCCAGGCCGCTGCGCCGGCCCAGGTGCGCGGCGCCGGCCGCCGGGTCGGACCAGGTGAACGTGCGGGTGCGCTCCTGCGTCTGCGTCATGGACTCAGCCTCGCAGCGCGTTGCTGAGTCTGTCAATCAGACCTAGCCTGGTCGGCATGAGACCCGCGGCACTGGACTGGTCGGTGGAGAACTGCACCATCGCACGCGCCATGGAGATCCTCGGCGAGCGGTGGACCCTCGTCGTGCTCCGCGAGGTCTTCAACGGCGTACGCCGGTTCGACGACATGCGGGTGCGGACCGGCATTCCGCGCCAGGTGCTGACGAACCGGCTCGCCATGCTCGTCGAGCGCGGTGTGCTGCGCCGGGAGCCGTACCGCGAGCCGGGCAGTCGGCCGCGCCACGAGTACCGGCTCACCGAGATGGGGCTGGACCTGTGGCCGGTGCTCGTCGCGGTGCTCGGATGGGGTGACCGCTACCTGGCCGACCCGGAGGGCTCGCCGCTGAGCGTGGCGCACCGTGACTGCGGCGCCGAGGTCCGGGTCGCCTTGCGCTGCGGCGAGGGGCACGAGATCACCGAGGCGCGGGACGTGCTGCCCCGTCCGGGTCCGGGCGCCCGTCGCCGTACGCCCTGAACCGGCTCTGACAGATGATGTCGATGTTGTTGCTCCGGCGTTACATCGGGCGCGGGTGCGAATCCGGGCAAAGTCATGGCTTGCTTACGATCTTAAATATGTGAATACTTTGGGCACCCGGGCGGTTTCCCCAGGTCGCCCGGGTTGTCCTCGGGCGCGCCCCCATGACAGCGCCCGTTCACCCCCATTCGGAGGTTGTTACATGCGACCCACGAGGTCCACGCTCCGCCGCGCCGCCGCAGTCGCCGTCGCCGGCACCCTGGTCACCGGCTCGCTGCTCGGCGCACCCGCGCAGGCCGCCCCCACGGCCCTCTCGCCGGACGCCGCCGCCACCCTCGTCGAGAAGCTCGGTGCCCGCGCGGCCGGCACGTACGCCGACGCCAGCGGCAAGATGGTCGTGACGGTGACCGACACCGCGACCGCCCGCCAGGTGCGCGCCGCCGGTGCCATCCCGAAGATCGTGGCCCGCGGCGCGGACAAGCTCAACGCCGCCACCAGCGAGCTGGAGCGCTCCGCCAAGATCCCCGGCACCGCCTGGTGGACCGACCCGGCCACGAACCAGGTCGTCGTCTCCGTCGACAGCACCGTCACCGGCGCCAAGCTGGAGCGGGTCAAGGCCGCCGCCGCCCGTCACAACGGCGCGATCCGCATCGAGGCCGAGGCCGGCACGCTCAGCACCCGGATCTCCGGCGGCCAGGCCATCTACGCCGGCGGCGGGGGCCGTTGCTCGCTCGGGTTCAACGTCCGCAGCGGCTCGACCTACTACTTCCTCACCGCGGGTCACTGCACCAACATCTCGTCGAGCTGGTACAGCAACTCCGCGCAGACCAGCCTGCTCGGCACCCGGACCGGCACCAGCTTCCCGGGCAACGACTACGGCATCGTCCGGCACAACAACTCGGCCAACGCGGCCGGCAACGTGTCGCTCTACAACGGCAGCTTCCAGGACATCACCTCGGCCGGCAACGCGTACGTCGGCCAGTCCGTCCGCCGTTCCGGCAGCACCACCGGCCTGCGCAGCGGCAGCGTCACCGCCCTCAACGCGACCGTGAACTACGCCGAGGGCAGCGTCTCCGGCCTCATCCGCACCAACGTCTGCGCCGAGCCGGGCGACAGCGGCGGCTCGCTGTTCGCCGGCACCGTCGCGCTCGGCCTCACCTCCGGTGGTAGCGGCAACTGCCGCACCGGTGGCACCACCTACTTCCAGCCGGTCACCGAGGCCCTCAGCCGCTACGGCGTGAGCGTCTTCTGATCCACGCACCGCTGTGAACGGGCCGCCGGGTGACCGGCGGCCCGTTCCGCGTACCCGTCTCACGTGCCTGCCCCGAGGCGGCCCGGACCGACGGGCGGGCCGTCCGGGCGGGGCGGGTCCGAGGGCCGGACCGTCCAGTGCCGGTGGGCCCGCCGCGCCGACAGCACCGCCGCCAGCGGCCAGAGCGTCACCGCGAGCGCCGCCACCCGCTCGGCCAGCCCGGTCCGGGAGCCGCCCGTCACCTCCGCCACCGACCAGCCGAACAACGCCAGCAGCACGGCCGTCACGGCCAGCGCCACCGGCCGTCGGAACGCCCACGGCGGCCGGCCCGCCGGGGAGGCGGCCACCTCGCGCGGCACCCTGCGGGGCAGCCGCAGCGCCGACCCGGCCGGCCAGAGCGCCAGCGCGAGCACCGCCACGGTGGCCACCACCCCGTGTGCCGGTGAGCCACCCACCTGCGGCCGGGGGAACGCGATGAGCGCGACGGTGGACACCCCGCCGACCGCCAGCAGGAAGCGGCTGGGCAGCCCGGCGGCGTGCAGCGCGGCGGCGGTGGCGCAGTAGCAGCAGCCGAGCAGCACCAGCGCGCCGCCCATCAGCCACGGATCGGTGGCGCCCTCACCGGCCAGCTCGCTGATCGTGTCCCGCACCGGGTCGTACCCCGGCCCCTGGCGGGCGCCCGCCACCGTCCAGCCCGCCACCAGCAGCGCGGGCGCGGCGGCCGCGGTGACCACGGCCCAGCTCGGTACGGCACGCACCCGGCCACGGTAGACCGCCGGACCCGGCCCGCACGGCGCTTTCGCCACCGTCGGGGCGGACCGGCTCGACGGGTGCCCGGGAGCGGGCCCGCCCGCCCTGACAGAATGCGGGGGAGCAGTGAGTGGACCAGATTGAGGAGACGCCAGCCGTGATCCGTACCCACAATGCCGGAAGCCTGCGCGCCGCGGACGCCGGCTCGACGGTGACGCTCGCCGGGTGGGTGGCCCGCCGGCGCGACCACGGCGGTGTCATCTTCGTCGACCTGCGCGACGCCTCCGGCGTCGTGCAGGTGGTGTTCCGCGAGGAGGACGCGCACGCGCTGCGCAACGAGTTCTGCGTCAAGGTCACCGGTGAGGTGACCCGCCGCCCGGAGGGCAACGAGAACCCGGACCTGCCCACCGGCGAGGTCGAGGTGACCGCGTCCGAGCTGGAGGTGCTCTCCGAGGCCGCGCCGCTGCCGCTGCCGGTGGACGACCAGATCGAGGCCGGCGACGACATCCGGCTCAAGTACCGCTACCTGGACCTGCGCCGGGGCGGCCCGGCCAAGGCCATGCGGCTGCGCTCGCGGGCCAACCAGATCGCCCGCGGCGTGCTGCACGAGCGGGACTTCCTGGAGATCGAGACGCCGACGCTGACCCGCTCCACCCCGGAGGGCGCCCGCGACTTCCTGGTGCCGGTGCGGCTGCAGCCGGGCAGCTGGTACGCGCTGCCGCAGTCGCCGCAGCTGTTCAAGCAGCTGCTGATGGTCGGCGGCATGGAGCGGTACTACCAGATCGCCCGCTGCTACCGCGACGAGGACTTCCGCGCCGACCGGCAGCCGGAGTTCACCCAGCTCGACATCGAGATGTCGTTCGTCACCGAGGACGACGTGATCGACCTCGGCGAGGCGATCGTCTCGGCGCTGTGGAAGGACCTCGCCGGCTACGAGATCGCCCGGCCGATCCCGCGCATCACCTGGCACGACGCCATGTCCCGCTACGGCTCGGACAAGCCGGACCTGCGCTACGGCGTGGAGCTGACCGAGCTGACCGGCTACCTGCGCGGCACCGAGTTCCGGGTGTTCGCCGGCGCGATCGACGCGGGCGGCTACGTCGGCGCGGTGGTCATGCCCGGCGGCGCCTCGCAGACCCGCAAGGAACTGGACGGCTGGCAGGACTGGGCCAAGGCGCGCGGCGCGCGCGGCCTGGCGTACGTGGTGCTGGACGCCGAGACCGGCGAGGCGCGCGGCCCGGTGGCGAAGAACCTGTCCGAGGCGCACCTGTCCGGCCTGGCCGACGCGGTCGGCGCGAAGCCCGGCGACGCGGTCTTCTTCGCCGCGAGCACGAACACCCGCGAGGCGCAGGAGCTGCTCGGCGCGGCCCGGATCGAGATCGCCAAGCGGGCGAACCTGATCGACGAGAGCGCCTGGGCGTTCTGCTGGGTCGTGGACGCGCCGATGTTCGAGCGCACTGACGAGGGCGGCTGGACCGCCGTGCACCACCCGTTCACCTCGCCGAACGCCGAGTGGGTGGACCGGTTCGAGGAGGCACCGGACCGGGCGCTGGCATACGCGTACGACATCGTCTGCAACGGCAACGAGATCGGCGGCGGCTCGATCCGTATCCACCGCGGCGACGTGCAGCAGCGGGTGTTCGACCTGCTCGGCATCACCGCCGACGAGGCGCAGGACAAGTTCGGCTTCCTGCTGGAGGCGTTCAAGTACGGCGCCCCGCCGCACGGCGGCATCGCGTTCGGCTGGGACCGGGTCTGCATGCTGCTGGCCGGCGCGGACTCGATCCGCGAGGTCATCGCGTTCCCGAAGACCCGGGGCGGCTTCGACCCGCTGACCGGCGCGCCCACCCCGATCACCGGGCAGCAGCGCGCCGAGGCCGGCATCGACGCCAAGCCGAAGGCGCCGGCCGGCCCGCACGCCGGCACCGCCGGCCCGGCCGCCCCGGTGGCCGACCCCACCTGATCCTCGCCTCGTCGAAGGGCCCGCGTCATGATGACGCGGGCCTTTTCGATCTTCAGGGGGACTGATGCGTCTGCTCGTGGTGGGAGCCAGCGGCTTCCTCGGCGCCGAGGTGTGCCGGCAGGCGGTCGCCGCCGGGCACCGGGTGGCCGGCACGTACCACTCCACCGCCGTGGCGGTGCCCGGCGTCGCGCCGCACCGGCTCGACGTGACCGACCGCGCCGCCGTGCGCGAGCTGCTGACCCGGGTACGCCCCGACGCGGTCGTCGCCACCCCCTACCGGTACGACGACTGGGCGGTCACGGCGGACGGGGCGGCCCACATCGCGGTCGCCGCCGCCGAGGTGGACGCCCGGCTGGTGCACCTGTCCAGCGACGCGCTGCACGCCGGGCGCCCGAAGCCGTACGCGGACGAGGACGTGCCCACGCCGCTGCACCCGTACGGGGCGGCGAAGGCGGCGGCGGAGACGGCGGTGCGGGCGGTGGATCCGGGCGCGGTGCTGGTGCGGACGTCGCTGATCGTGGGGGAGGGCAGCAAGCAGATCCAGCTCTGCCGGGACGCGCTGGCCGGCCGGGCCACGTTGTTCACCGACGAGCTGCGCTGCCCGGTGCACGTCGCCGACCTCGCCGCCGCGGTGCTGGAGCTGGTGCCGGGCGGCTACGCGGGGCTGCTGAACGTGGCCGGGCCGGACGCGGTGAGCCGCGCTGAGCTGGGCCTGCTGGTGGCCCGGCACGACGGGGTGGACGCGGACGGGCTGCGGACGACCACGATCGCCGCCGCCGGACTGCACCGCCCGGGCGAGGTGGTGCTGGACTCCAGCCGTGCCGCGGGGCTGCTGCGGACCCGGCTGCGCGGGATCACCGAGCTGTACGGCTAGTTACACAGATTCTTTGCAAGCATCTTGTGCACGGAAAGTGTGCACAGATATTGTGCATCTCATGGAGGAGAAGAAGCGGCCCGAGGAACGCGCCGTACGCATCGACCACCGTCAGGTTCGCGCGCTGGCCCAGCCGCTGCGCATGCGGCTGATCGGGGCGCTGCGCGTGGCAGGCCCGTCCACCGCCACCGCCCTGGCCGAGATGCTCGGCACCAACAGCGGCGCGACCAGCTACCACCTGCGCCAGCTCGCCGAGGTCGGTCTCGTGGTCGAGGACCCCAACCTCGGCACCGGCCGGCAGCGCTACTGGCGGGCCGCGCACGACGTCACCAACTGGGAGTCGAGCGACTTCGACGACGACCCCGACTCGCGGGCCGCGATCGAGTGGCTCGAGGCCGACTACGTCCGCTTCTTCGCCGGGCACGCCGAACGCTGGTTCTCCCAGCGGCACCAGTGGGGACCGGCCTGGCGCGACGCGTTCGGCATGGGCGACTTCTTCATGCGGATCCCGGTCTCCCGGCTCGAAGCGATCAAGGAGGAGGTCTTCGCGCTCTTCGAGCGGCACCGCGACGAGACCGACCCCGACGATCCCGACGCCGAGACGGTCCAGCTCTACCTCGCCGCCCTCCCGATGGACGCGGCGTTCCCGCGGCCCGCCCCGCCGTCCACCGAGGAGAAGCCGTGACCGCGCTGTCCGTACGCCAGATCCGGTTCCGCTACCTCACGCTGTACGGCCTGCGCTGGCTGCCCAGCGGCCTGCTCATGCCGGTGATGATCCTGCTGATGCAGGAACGCGGGCTCACGCTGTCGCAGATCGGCCTGGTCGCCACCGCGCAGGGCCTCGTCGTGCTGGCGCTGGAGCTGCCCACCGGCGGCTTCGCCGACGCGCTCGGCCGCAAGCCGGTGCTGGTCGTCGCCTGGGTGCTCGGCCTCGGCTCGCTGGCGCTGATGGCGGTCGCCGACTCGTTCTGGATGTTCTTCCTGGTCTGGGCGTTGCAGGGCGTCTACCGGGCGCTCGACAGCGGCCCGATGGAATCCTGGTACGTCGACGCCACGCTCGCCGTCGACCCGAAGGCCGAATACGAGCGCGGCCTCGGCTGGGCCGGCACCGTGATCGGTGTCGCGATCGGCGCGGGCGCGCTGCTCAGCGGCGGCCTGGTCGCGCTCGGCCCGTTCGGCCCGGTCAGCGCGCTGGCCCTGCCGGTGATCGTCGCCGCCGTGCTCCAGGCCGTCTCCATCGTGGCGCTGCTGGCGCTGATGGCGGAGCGGCGGCCCGCGTCCGGCCCGGCCGCGCTGCGCGCCTCGGTGGTCGACGCGCCCCGGATGGTCGGGCAGGCCGTCGGGCTGCTGCGCCGCAACCGGGTGCTGGCGGCCCTGGTCGCCGTCGAGCTGTTCTGGGGCTTCGGCATGGTCACCTTCGAGTCGCTGCTCCCGGTACGCCTCGCCGACGTGCTCGGTGACCCGGACCGCGCGGCGGCGCTGCTCGGCCCCGCCGGCACGGCGGCCTGGCTCGCGAACGCCGCCGGTGCCGCGCTCACCCCGTTCCTGCTGCGCCGCCTCGGCGCCGCCCCGGCCGCCGCGCTGATGCGCATCCTGCAGGGCGTGACTGTGGTCGGCATGGGTCTGCTGGCCGGCCCGGTCGGCGTGCTCATCGCGTACCTGGCCTGCTACGCCGTGCACGGCGCGTCGAACCCGCTGCACATGGGACTGCTGCACCGGCAGGTCGACGGCCCGTACCGGACCAGCGTGCTCTCGCTGAACTCGATGGCCGCCCAGCCGGCCGGCGCGCTCGGCGCGGTGACGCTGACCGCGCTGGCCGACGCCACGAGCGTCAGCATCGCCATGGTCGTCGGCGCGGTGATGCTCGCCGTGGCCGCGCCGCTCTACCTGCCGGCCTGGCGCGCCGCCCGCCGCAACACGCAGGACGTCACCGTCGAACCGGAGTCGACGGTAGGCGGCCCCGGCCACGCCGGCCCGCCCCTCGACGCGGCCCCCGCGGTGGCCGCGACCGCTCCCGCCGGCCGCGACTGAGCCGACCGGCCGGGTGGAACGCCATGGGTGTCTCGGACGTCGTTCGACACCCATGGCGTTCCACCCACGCCGTCGGGGCGTCGCGGGTCAGGCGAGCTTGACGGAGGTGCGGCGTTCGGCGGCGGTGAAGCCGAGCCGGCGGTACAGCCGGATCGCGCCGACGTTGTCCGGGTAGACGCCCAGCGCCACGGCGTCGTACCTGCCGAACAGGGCACACGTCATCCCGGCGGTCAGCGCCGCACCCAGCCCTCGGCCGCGATGCCCCGGTGCGACAGTCAGCCCGGCCAGGAAGCCGATGTCGCCGCGGCTGCGGTCGGCGCCGCAGGCGAGCAGGCGGTCACCGTCGCGGATGCCGTACCAGTCGACGATGCCCGGCTCGCCCGGCCGCGACGTGGTGGCCGGGAACGCCTCCTCGATCAGCGCGGCCAGGGCGGGGTGGTCGGCCTCGGTGAGGCGTACCACCCGCTCCTGCTCCGGCCGGTGCGGCGGCGGGCCGGTGGCCCAGAGGAGGTCCCACTCGGTCAGCCGGGCCACCGGCAGCCGCGCGGCCACCTCGTCCGGATCGGCGTGGGACAGGTTGACCGACTGGCCGGCCCGCAGCGTCCCGTCCGCCCGCTGGGCGGCGAACACGTCGAGCGCCGGGCCGGGGGCGCCGACCGCCCCGCCGGCCGACCAGCCACCCGGTGGCAGCAGCCATCCGACCGCGCCGTCGTGCCGCCATCCCCGTACGGCCACGCCGCGCCGGAGCGCGTGCCGGGCGTACGGGTGGTGGCCGGCCGCGGCGAGCAGCCCCTCCCGTTCGGTCAGCGACTCGTCGACCGTGATCATTCCGCCAGCGTACGACCATCCCCGCTGGTACCGAGGGCCGAGGCACCGCCTGTTCCACGGTGGAGATTGACGAACAGACCGATTGGGTACATCCGTCGCCGACCTGCTGGGAACCCCCACCGGAGGAACGACATGCTCGCCATTCTCGCGGCCATCGTGTTCGGCTTCGCGCTGCTGCTCGACTTCATGAACACCGACCTCGGCGCGCCCGATCTGTTCAGCACCACGACGCTCATGCTCATCGGCTTCCTGCTGCTCTCGCTCTACCTCGCCGGGGTCGGCTCCGGCCCGCGCGGCGGCGGTGGCGGCCGGTGGTACCGGGGCCGGCGGCCCGGTCGCGGCTGACCGGAAAAGACCACCCGGGTCGGGGCGGCGGCGCGATTCCGGCGTCGTCGGCCCGGCCCGGTACTGTCTTCGTGATGGAATCGGACGCCCTCTTCACCCTCGGCGAGCCGGCCGGCGCACCCGCGGGCGCGGGCGGCGCCGACGGCTTCACCGACACCCGGGCGGACTCGCCCCTGCCGGTGCGGATGCGGCCGGCCGGCATCGACGAGCTGGTCGGGCAGGAGCACCTGCTCGCGCCGGGGGCGCCGCTGCGCCAGCTGGTCGAGGGCGCGGCGCCGATGTCGGTGATCCTCTGGGGGCCGCCGGGCAGCGGCAAGACCACCATCGCGCACCTCGTGGCCCGGGCCACCGACCGGCGGTTCGTGGCGATGTCCGCGCTCACCGCGGGCGTCAAGGACGTCCGCGCCGTGATCGAGACCGCCCGCCGGCAGCGCCGGTCCGGCGGCCCGCCGACGGTGCTGTTCATCGACGAGGTGCACCGGTTCAGCAAGACCCAGCAGGATTCGCTTCTCGCCGCGGTCGAGGACCGCACTGTCACGCTGCTCGCGGCGACCACCGAGAACCCGTACTTCTCGGTCATCTCGCCCCTGCTGTCGCGCTGCGTGCTGCTCACCCTCCAGGCCCTCGACGACGACGACGTACGCGGCCTGCTGCGCCGCGCGGTGGCCGACGAACGCGGGCTCGGCGGCGCGCTGGTCCTGGCCGAGGAGGCGGAGGACCACCTGGTCCGGCTCGCCGGGGGCGACGTGCGCAAGGCGCTCACCGCGCTGGAGGCGGCGGCTGCCACCGCGACCGCGCTCGGCACCGGCCGGATCGACCTCGCAGTGGCCGAACAGGCGGTCGACGTGGCGGCGGTGCGATACGACCGCGACGGCGACGCCCACTACGACGTGACGAGCGCGTTCATCAAGAGCATGCGCGGCTCGGACGTGGACGCGGCACTGCACTGGCTGGCCCGGATGGTGGTGGCCGGGGAGGACGCCCGGTTCATCGCCCGCCGGCTGGTGATCTTCGCGAGTGAGGACGTCGGCATGGCCGATCCCACCGCGCTGACCATTGCCACCGCCGCCGCCCACGCGGTCGAGTACGTGGGCCTGCCGGAGGCACAGCTCAACCTGGCCCAGGCGGTCATCCACCTGGCCACCGCGCCGAAGTCGAACTCGGCCACGACAGCGATCGGCGCCGCCGTCGCCGACGTACGCGCGGGTCGTGGCGGCGCGGTGCCGCGCGGGCTGCGCGACGCCCACTACTCCGGCGCGCGGGGCCTCGGCCACGGCGCCGGCTACCGCTACCCGCACGACGACCACCGGGGGGTGGTCACCCAGCAGTACGCTCCGGACGACCTCGTCGGAACCGACTACTACCAGCCCAGCGGGCACGGCGCGGAGCGGGCGGTGGCCACCCGGCTGCCGCTGCTGCGCCGGATCGTGCGCGGGCTGCCGGCTCCGGCGACCCGGGCGGAGGCCGGCGCCCCGGCCGCCGCGAACGGGGCCCGGGTGGGGGGCGGCGAGCAGTCCAGCGGGGCGAGTGAGGGCGGCAGCGACGCCGCCGAGGGGGGTCAGTAGTGATGGCGCGTGGTCCGGAGCGGCCGGCGGACGGCCCCGACGAGCGGCGCGACCCGCGCGGCAAGGGCCGCCGGTGGGGACGCGGCCGGGCCGAGCCCGAGCTGGACCCGACTGTCGTCGGCGAGGAACTCGGCTGGATCGACGACCTGCGCACCGCCAAGCAGCAGGGCGGCGAACTCGGACCGGACGGGGGCGTGCCCGCGCCGCGGCCCGACGCCGATCCGTCCTGGCCGGACGGCGAGCCGCCCCGGCCACCCCGCCCGGCCGCCGCACCGGGGCCGGGCCCCGGCATGCCACCCGGCGGCCGACAGGCTCCGCGGCCCCCGGCACCGGGCTCCCCGCCGCCCTCGACCGGTCAGCCGGTTCCGCCACCCTCGCCCGCCGGCCGGCCCGGTACTCCGCCGGCCGGCGCGCCCCAGACTCCCGGCCGGGCCGTTCCGCCGCCCGCCGCGCCGCACACGCCCGGCCGGCCCCATCCGGGCGGGCCCGCTCCGGTCGGCCGAACCGACCCGACGCTGCCGCCCGTGACCGGCCGTCCGGGTCCGGCTGCGCCCCCGGCCGCCGGCCGTCCGGGCCCGGCTGCGCCCCCGGCCGCCGGCCGTCCCGGGGGACCGGTCACCGGACGACCCGGTACCGACCTGCCCCCGGCCCCCGGTCGACCGGGCATGGACACGCCTCCGCCGCCGGGACGGTCCGGCGTGGACACCGCCCCGCCGTCCGGCCGGCCCGGCGTGGACATGCCCCCGGCCCCCGGTCGTCCGGCCGCGGACACGCCGCCGGGGGCCCGCCCACCGGTCGTGGACGCGCCCTCCGGCGGTGGCCGTCCCGGCCCGGAGACGCCGCCCGGTGGTGGCCGGCCCGGTCCGCGTCCGCCGGTCATGCGCCGCCCCGACACGCCCGGTCCGGCCGCGCCGCCGGTGCGCCCCGGCGGTCCCGAGACCGGTGCCCCGCGCCGGCCCGGTGACGGCCCCTGGCCGGGCGGCCCCGAAGCCGGCGCCCCGCGCCGCCCCGTCGACGGTCCGTGGCCCGGCGTGCCCGAGGCGCCCCGTCCGGCCGACGCGCCGTACCGCCGCCGCGTGGACGGACCCACCGGCCAGCAGCCGCCCGTCGCCGGCACCCGCGTCCCGCCCGCTGCGCCGCCGCCCGGCCGGGCACCCGCCGCCCCGGGCCGCCCGCCCGCCGACGGCGACAGCCGCGTACCGCCGACGCCCCGCGGCCGGCACGGAGCCGGGCCCGAGGTCCCGCACCAGGCCGATCCGACGATCCCGCCGCCGTCCGGCGGCCGCCGGGCCCGGCCGGACGACACCGCCGGCATCCAGCCGGTCTCCGGTGGTGCCCGCCGGGCGCGCGCCGAGGACACCGACGCCGTCCAGCCCGTTCAGGGGGGACGCCGAGCGCGCCCCGATGACGTGGCGCCCGGCACCCAGCCGGTCTCGGGGGCGGGCCGCCGGGCCCGTGCCGACGACGTTCCGCCCGGTACCCGGCCGGTCTCCGGTGCAGGCCGCCGGGCCCGTGCCGACGACGTTCCGCCCGGTACCCGGCCGGTCTCCGGTGCGGGCCGTCGCGCCGCGCCGGAAGGCGTCGTACCCGGCGGGCCGGCCGGACGAGCCGTTCCGGACGCCGCCCCGGTCTCCGGTGGCGGGCGACGCGCCCGGCACGACGAGCCCACCGGCGGCCACCACGTGCCCGCCCCTGGCGGCGGAACCGCAGCCGTGCCCACTCCGGGCACCGGCCGGCGGGCCGCCCCGGACCGCTCCCCGGTCGTACCGCGCAGCGGAAACGCGCCGGACCTGCCGGGCGCGCCCGTCTCCGGCAGCCCGGCGACCGGCCCGACCCCGCCCGCCGGCCGCCGCGGCGCGCCCGCCGGCCGCGGTGCCGCGCCCGACGGCCGCCGGACCGCGCCCGACGAGCCGGGCGGTACCGGCGTCGGCGCCGAGACACCCGGTCGCCGGGCCGCCCGTGACGACGCCGGTGAGCCGCGGCCGCAACGGCCCGACCGGCCCGCCGACTGGCTGCGGCAGGCGGGTCGCACGCCACACACCGACCCCGCCATGCCGGTCACCCGCCGCCCGGCCGGCCCTCCGGCCGACCAGCCGTCCGGCCGTTCCGAAGCGCCCGCCGGCCGGGCCGGCGTCGCCGTCCCGCCGGTGCGTCCCGAGCCGGGTACGCCGTCCCGGCGGCCCGGACAGCCCGGCCCCGATGTGCCGGCGCGCACCGAACCGGCGGTCCGCCCCGACCAGCCCGGCCCGGTCGTGCCCCCGGCCCGGCCTCAGCCGTCCGACCCGTCGCCCGGTAGGCCCGGCCCGGCCCGCGGCGCGGCCCGCCCCGGTGTCGCGCCCACTCCCGGCCCGCGCGGCGACGTCGAGCGCACGGGCGGGATTCCGGCTGGCGGTGGCCGTCCCGGTGGTGCCCCCGCGGGTCCGGCCGGTCCCGGTCCGCGTGGTGACGTCGATCGCACGGGGGGGATTCCGGCCGGTGTCGGCCGTCCCGGAGCCGGTCCGGCTGGACCCGGTGGCGACGGACGCGGGGTGGCACGCCCCGACGACACCCGGCCCGGTGCCGGGCCTCGTCCGCCGGTGGCCCCAGGTGCCAGAGGGCCGGCAGGCGACGGCCCGGTGCCGCCCGGTGCCCCGGTGACCGCCCGCGCGGCAGCCGGCGTGGCCCGCCCGGTCGCGCCGGACGAGCGGACCACCGGACGGGCGACGCCACGCGGAGCGGAGCCGGACCGGACCGGACCGGGCAACGCGGCGACACCGGCGGCGGCCCGGGCGGCTGTGGTCGTACCCCCGGGGGAGCCCGCGGGACCACGGCCCGCTGCGGGCGGCGCGCCGCGGCCCGGCGGTCCCGGACCGGACGACAGCGGCGCGGAGGCCGGTGGTCTACGCGGCGCCCGGTCGGAGCTGCGCCGGCAGATGCGCGAACGCAGCCGGCTGCGGCTGGGCATCCTCGCCCTGGTCAGCCTCGTGCTGCTCGGTGCGGTGCCGCTCTACTTCGGGATGCGTACGCTCAGCCGCGACCCGGTCTTCGACACCCTCGACGCGCTCGCCGTGCCCGCCTGGGCACAGAGCAACACGGTCGACAACGTCAGCGGCAGCCGCTGGTGCCTCCAGGACTGCCGCCTGCGTGAACGCTCCGTCGAGTCGGAGCAGGGGTGGAAGGAGACCGTCGCGGTCTACGAGGAGGCGCTGGCCGGGGACGGTTGGCGGCGCTGGAAGGTCGACCGTTGCCCGGACGAGAAGGTCCCTGGTAGCTACACCTGCTGGCGCCGGGACGAACTCACGCTCGACCTGTGGGTGCGCGACCGCACCTGCACGCCCCCGCCGGTGGACGGGGCGCCCGCGCCGACCGCGCCGCCCGCGCCCGCAGCGGCGGAGTGCACCGGCTCGTTGGTGTCGGTGAAGGTGCGCAACGCGATCGACGACGAGCGCACCGGACCGACGCCGACCACCGATCCGTCACTCACCGGTGAGGATCCGTACCCGACCCTGACCGACGACCCGCTGGGCGAGGCGACCCCCTCACCGTCGTGAGCCGACTTTCATCACGGACGGTAGGGTCTGGGGCTGGCACGCCCGTCCGTGCCCGGTGACCGGGTCGGCGTGGCGCGAAGTGGGTAGGTACGGTCGCGCGTTCCGGGGCGTCGGGTTCCGGGACACTGCTTGAGGAGGACTTTCGCGTGAGTGGTGGAGAGATCGCTGCGCTGATCGCGGCCGGCGCGTTCCTGATGCTGGTGCTCGTGCTGGCGGTGCCGATCCTGCGGCTGCGGCACACCGTGGACGCGACGACCCGCATGATCACCGACGTGAACGAGCGCACCGCGCCGCTGCTGGGCGACGTGAACACCACTGTGAAGAACGTCAACGTGGCGCTGGAGCAGGTGCAGACCTCGCTGGACGGGGTGAACCTCCAGCTCGCCAAGGTGGACACCATGACCAGCCACGCGCAGAACGTCACCGCGAACGTGGCGAACCTGGCCACCGTGGTCTCCGCCGCCGCCGCGAACCCGCTGGTCAAGGTGGCCGCGTTCGGGTACGGCGTGCGCCGGGCCGCCTCCGCCCGCCGGCACGCCGAGACCGAGCGCGAGGTGCGCGACACGATCAAGCAGCAGCGTCGCGCCGCCAAGCGCGGCAACCGCTGACCCCGGCCGGCGTACGCGGGAAGGATGAGAACATGAGGCGGTTGTTCTGGCTGGGCATCGGGCTGGCCGTGGGCGTCCTGGTGGTGCGCAAGGCCACCCGGACGGCGCAGGCGTACACCCCGGCCGGCATCGCCAGCGGGCTGTCCGAGTCCGCCGGTGGTCTGGTCGAGTCGCTCCGGGCGTTCGTGGACGACGTCCGGGTCGGCATGGCCGAGCGTGAGCAGGAGATCCACGAGGCCTTCGCCCGCGGCGAGGTGTACGACGACCAGTTCGCCGAGCTGCGGGAGGACCCGCGTATCGGTGACCGAGAGATTTTCCCGGAGGACCACCAGCGATGAAGACGGCGGAGATCAAGCGGCGGTTCCTCGCCCACTTCGAGGCGAACGGGCACACCGTGGTTCCGTCCGCTCCGCTGCCCGCCATCAGCGACCCGAACCTGCTGTTCATCAACGCGGGCATGGTGCAGTTCGTGCCCTACTTCCTGGGCCAGCAGACCCCGCCGTACGCGCGGGCGACGAGCGTGCAGAAGTGCATCCGGACGCCGGACATCGACGAGGTCGGCAAGACCAGCCGGCACGGCACGTTCTTCCAGATGAACGGCAACTTCTCCTTCGGTGACTACTTCAAGTCCGGGGCGATCCCGCTCGCCTGGGACCTGGCCACGAAGCCGGTCGAGGCGGGCGGCTTCGGGCTGGACCCGGAGCGGATCTGGGCCACCGTCTACCTGGACGACGACGAGGCGTACGACATCTGGCGGGCCACCGGCGTGCCGGCCGAGCGGATCGTGCGCCGCGGCAAGGCCGACAACTTCTGGTCGATGGGCATCCCCGGCCCGTGCGGCCCGTGCTCCGAGCTGTACTACGACCGCGGCCCGGCCTACGGCCGCGAGGGCGGCCCGGAGGTCGACGAGGACCGCTACCTGGAGTTCTGGAACCTCGTCTTCATGCAGTTCGAGCGCGGTCCGGGCGTCGGCAAGGAGGACTTCCCGATCCTCGGTGACCTGCCGGCGAAGAACATCGACACCGGCATGGGCCTGGAGCGGATGGCCTCGCTGCTGCAGGGCGTGGACAACCTCTACGAGATCGACGAGGTCAAGCCGATCCTCGACAGGGCCGCCGAGCTGACCGGCAAGCGCTACGGCGTGCACTCCGGTCACGCGGCCAACGAGTCGCACCCGGACGACGTACGGCTGCGGGTGATCGCCGACCACGTGCGTACCTCGCTGATGCTCATCGGCGACGGGGTGACCCCGTCGAACGAGGGCCGGGGCTACGTGCTGCGGCGGATCATGCGCCGGGCGATCCGGGCGGTGCGGCTGCTGGGCTACCAGGACCGGGCGCTGCCGGAGCTGCTGCCGGTGGCCCGCGACTGCATGGCGCCGTCGTACCCGGAGCTGGCCGAGGACTTCGGCCGGATCTCCCAGTACGCGTACGCCGAGGAGGACGCGTTCCTGGCCACGCTGCGCGCCGGCACCACGATCCTGGACACCGCCATCGCCGAGACCAAGTCGGCCGGCAAGGCGGCGCTCTCCGGTGACAAGGCGTTCCAGCTGCACGACACGTACGGCTTCCCGATCGACCTGACCCTGGAGATCGCCGCCGAGCAGGGGTTGCAGGTCGACGCGGAGGGCTTCCGCCGGCTGATGGCCGACCAGCGCAGCCGGGCCAAGGCCGACGCGCAGGCGCGCAAGACCGGGCACACCGACGTGTCGGCGTACCGGTCGGTGCTCGACGGCGGCGGTCCGGTGGAGTTCACCGGCTACACCGAGCTGAGCCGGGAGTCCCGGGTACGCGCGCTGCTGTCCGGCGGCGCCGCGGTCTCGGCGGCGGTCGAGGGTGACACGATCGAGCTGGTGCTCGACACCACCCCGTTCTACGCCGAGGGTGGTGGCCAGCAGCCCGACCAGGGGCTCATCACTGTGGGCGGCGGCCAGGTCGAGGTCTTCGACGTGCAGCAGCCGGTGCCCGGCCTGATCGTGCACCGGGCCAAGGTGGTGCGCGGCGAGGTGCGTTCCGGGGAGACCGGGTACGCCGAGATCGACGTGTCCCGCCGCCGGGCGATCTCCCGCTCGCACACTGCCACGCACCTGGTGCACCAGACGATGCGCAACTTCCTCGGTGAGTCGGCGACCCAGGCGGGTTCGCTGAACGCGCCGGGCCGGCTGCGGTTCGACTTCAACACCCCGACGGGTGTGGCGCCGAGCGTGCTGCACGACGTCGAGCAGCAGGTCAACGAGGTGCTGCTGGCCGACCTGGAGGTGCACGCGTTCGTCACCAGCCAGGAGGAGGCCCGGCGGATCGGGGCGATGGCCCTGTTCGGCGAGAAGTACGGCGAGCGGGTCCGGGTCGTCGAGGTCGGTGACTACGCCCGCGAGCTGTGCGGCGGCACGCACGTGGCCCGCTCCGCCCAGCTCGGCCTGGTGAAGATCCTCTCCGAGGCGTCGGTGGGTTCCGGGGTACGCCGGATCGAGGCGCTCGTCGGCATGGACGCGTTCGGCTTCCTGGCCCGTGAGCACCTGCTGGTGTCCCGGCTGGCCGAGCTGTTCCGGGTGCCGGGGGAGCAGGTCGCCGACCGGGTGGAGCAGACGGTCACCCAGCTGCGCGACGCGGAGAAGGAGCTGGAGAAGCTGCGCGCCCAGCTCGTGCTCGGCGGGGCCGGCGCCCTGGCGGCGCAGGCGAAGGACGTGCGCGGCGTCGCGTACGTCGGCACCGAGGCGCCGGAGGGCGCGGCGGCGAACGACGTGCGGACCCTCGCTCAGGAGATCCGGGGCCGGATCGACGCGGCCCGCCCGGCTGTGGTCGCGGTGGCCGCCCGGGCCAACGGCAAGGCGTCGCTCGTGGTGGCCGTCAACCAGGCCGCCCGGGGGCGGAACCTGAGCGCGAAGGACCTGGTCAAGGCGGCGTTCTCCGGCCGGGGCGGCGGTAGCGACGACCTGGCCCAGGGCGGCGGCCTGCCCGCGACGGAGGCGCCGAACCTGCTGGTCACCGTCGAGCGGGCGGTCGCCGGCACGGCATGAGCGAACGCACCGAGCGGAGCGAGGGCCGTGAGCGCATGCCCAGCCGGCACGGCATGAGCGAACGCACCGAGCGGAGCGAGGGCCGTGAGGGCATGCCCGGCCGGCACGGCATGAGTGCACGGATGTACGCCAGGGCGGACCACCCGGTCCGCCCTGGCCCGTACCGGCGGGGAGGTGTCCGCCCGTGAGTGAGCTGTCCCGTGGCGTCCGGCTGGGTGTCGACGTCGGCCAGGTCCGGGTGGGGGTGGCGCGCTGTGATCCGCACGGCATCCTCGCCACGCCCCTGGTGACGCTGGCCCGTGATCTGACCGCGGAACCGGACGCGGTGCCCGCCGACATGGCCGAGCTGGTCCGGCTCGCCGCCGAGCACGAGGCGGTGGGGATCGTGGTCGGGCTGCCGGTCAATCTCGCCGGGAAGCACGGCCCCGCGGCGCTGAACGTATCAGCATATGCCAGCCGATTGGCTGATGTAATGAGGCCGATTCCGGTGACGCTGACGGACGAGAGGATGTCTACCGTCGTCGCGAGTCGTAGGCTGGCCGAACGGGGCGTCCGGGGAAAGCGCCAACGAGCGGTGGTCGACCAGGCCGCCGCGGTGGAGATTCTGCAGAGCTGGCTGGACGCACAGCGGAGGCGGACGCAATGATCGACGATCTTGATCTGGGGTTCGACGAGCCGGACAGGGGGGAGAAGGGCCGGCACCGGCGCGGCGCGGTGCGCCGTCGCCAGGGCAAGTCCGGCGGCGGCCGGGGCAAGACCCTTCTCGCACTCGCTCTCGCGCTGGTCCTGCTGGGCGGCATCGGCGGCGGCGCGTTCTACGGCTTCGACCGGGTCCAGAACTACTTCGTCACACCCGACTACGACGGCTCCGGCACCGGCGAGGTGACCGTCGAGATCAAGCAGGGCGCGCTGATCGCCGACATGGCCGACGCGCTCGTCGCGGCCGACGTGGTGAAGAGCACCAAGGCGTTCATCGAGGCCGCCGAGGAGAACTCGCGCAGCAAGAACATCCAGCCCGGCACGTACAAGATGCGCAAGCAGATGAGCGGTGACGCGGCGGTCGTGGCCCTGCTGGACCTCAAGAACAAGATCGTCAACGGGATCACCATTCCCGAGGGCCTCACCGCCAAGACGGTCTACAAGCGGCTCTCCGAGAAGACCGACATCCCGGTCAAGGACTTCGAGGCCGCGGCGAAGGATCCGGAGGCGCTCGGCGTACCGGACTGGTGGTTCAAGCGTTCCGACGGCAAGAAGGTCAACCCGTCGATCGAGGGCTTCCTGTTCCCGGACACCTACGAGATCCCACCGAAGGCCACCGCCGAGACGGTGCTCAAGCTGATGGTGGACAACTTCCTCACCGTCACCTCCGGCATGCAGTACGCGGAGAAGGTGCAGAAAGATCGCGGGGGCATCACCCCGTACGAGGCGCTGATCGTCGCCTCGCTCGCGCAGGCCGAGGCCGGCAACAAGGCCGACCTGGGCAAGGTCGCCCGGGTGGCCTACAACCGGGTCTACGGCGAGTTCCCCTGCAACTGCCTGGAGATGGACGTCACGGTCAACTACTACCTGGAGCTGACCGGGCAGAAGACCAAGGCGTCCAAGGACATGACCGCCGCCGAGCTGGACAACCCGAAGAACCCGTACAACCGCAAGCTGCGCGGGTTGGTCCCCTCGCCGATCAACAACCCCGGCAAGGAGGCGCTGGAAGGCGCGCTGAGCCCGCCGGACGGCAAGTGGCTCTACTTCGTGGCGATCAGCAGGGACGGCCGGTCCGCGTTCGCCGAGACCTACGCCGAGCAGAAGCGCAACGAGCAGAAGGCCAGGGAGGCCGGGATCATCTGATGGCCGATCCTCGCCGCGCTGCGGTGGTCGGCAAGCCGATCGCCCACTCGATCTCCCCGGTGATCCACGCCGCCGGGTACGCGGCGGCCGGACTGACCGGCTGGTCGTACACCCGGATCGAAGCCGGCGCCGACGAGCTGCCCGGCCTGGTCGCGGGCCTCGGCCCGGAGTGGGCCGGCCTGTCCGTGACCATGCCGGGCAAGGAAGCGGCACTCGCCCTGGCCGACGAGGTCTCGCCGGTCGCCGCCGCGGTCGGCGCCGCCAACACGCTGGTACGCCGACAAGACGGCACATGGTACGCGGACAACACCGACGTCACCGGCATGGTCGAGGTGCTCACCGGCGCCGGCTGCACGGCCGGGGCGGTGGTCACCGTGCTCGGTGCGGGTGGCACCGCCCGGGCGGCCATCGCGGCGGCGGCTCGGATCGGGGCGGCCGAGGTGACTGTGGTGGCCCGCCGCCCGGAGGCGGTCGACGAGCTGCGCCCGGTCGCGGCGGCGGCCGGGGTGCCGCTCGCAGGCGCCGAGTGGGACGGCGCACCCTCCCACGCCCGCGCCGACCTGGTGATCTCCACAGTGCCCAAGGGCGTCGCCGACCCCCTGGCTGACAACTTCGACTGGCGGCCGGAGTCGGTCTTCTTCGACGTGGTCTACGACCCGTGGCCCACGCCGCTCGCGGCGGCGGCGCTCGCCGCCGGATGCCGGGTGGTCTCCGGGCTGGACCTGCTGCTGGCCCAGGCGTTCGGCCAGTTCGAGCACTTCACCGGCGTCACCGCCCCACGCGCCGCGATGCGCGCCGCGCTGCCGGTGTAAGGAAGGGCCCCTTCTTAACGCCTCCGGTAGAGGAAGGGTCCCCTGTTAACACCTCACCCGTCCGGCGGCGGACCAGCGTACGGAGGTGGCCTGTCCGGTTGGCGGGACGCGGCGGGCGGCGTACGCCGGTGACCACCGGGCGTGACAGACTGACCGTCGTGTTGCGCTGGCTGACTGCAGGTGAATCGCACGGACCCGCCCTCGTCGCGATGCTGGAGGGCGTACCCGCCGGCATCGAGGTGACCACCGGGGAGATCTCCGGCGAACTGGCCCGGCGCCGGCTCGGCTACGGCCGGGGCGCCCGGATGTCGTTCGAGCAGGACGAGGTCGAGATCATCGGCGGGCTCCGGCACGGGGTGACGCTCGGCAGCCCGGTGGCGATCCGGGTCGGCAACTCCGAGTGGCCCAAGTGGCGCACAGTGATGGCCGCCGACCCGGTCGACCCGGAGGAGCTGGCGAGCCAGGCCCGCAACGCGCCGCTGACCCGTCCCCGCCCGGGTCACGCCGACCTGGCCGGCATGCAGAAGTACGGGCACACCGACGCCCGGCCGATCTTGGAGCGCGCCAGCGCCCGGGAGACCGCCGCCCGGGTCGCGGTGGGCACCGTCGCCAAGGCGCTCGTACGCCAGGCGCTCGGCGTCGAGATCGTCTCCCACGTGGTCGAGCTGGGCCCGGTGGCGGTCAAGCCGGGGCTGCGCCCCACGCCGGAGGACGCCGCGCGCATCGACGCCGACCCGCTGCGCTGCCTCGACGCCGAGGCAAGCGCCCGGATGGTCGCCGAGGTCGACGCCGCGAAGAAGGCCGCCGACACGCTCGGCGGCGTGGTCGAGGTGCTCGCGTACGGGGTGCCGCCGGGCCTGGGCAGCCACGTGCAGTGGGACCGCAAGCTCGACGCCCGCCTCGCGACCGCGCTCATGTCGATCCAGGCGATCAAGGGCGTGGAGATCGGCGACGGCTGGCAGCAGGCCCGCTCGCGCGGATCGGAGGCGCACGACGAGATCGTGCCCACCGCCACCGGGGTGCGGCGGATCACCGACCGGGCCGGTGGCCTGGAGGGCGGCATCACCACGGGTGAGCCGCTGCGGGTGAAGGCGGCCATGAAGCCGATCTCGTCGCTGAACCGGGCGCTCGCCACCATCGACGTGACCACCGGCGAGCCGGCCACCGCGATCAACCAGCGCTCCGACGTGTGCGCGGTCCCGGCCGCTGCGGTGGTGGCCGAGGCGATGGTCGCGCTGGTGCTGGCCGAGGCGGCGGTGGAGAAGTTCGGCGGCGACTCGATTGCCGAAATGCGCCGCAACCTCAACGGTTACCTCGACAGCCTGGTGATCAAATGAGCACCCGGCCGGTCTGCGTGCTGGTCGGGGCGCCCGGCTCCGGCAAGACCACTGTCGGCACGGCGCTCGCCGAGGCGCTCGGCGTCGACTTCCGGGACACCGACGCCGACATCGAGAACCTCGCCGGCAAGCCCATCCCGGAGATCTTCGTGGACGAGGGCGAGGAGCACTTCCGTACCCTCGAACGGGCCGCCGTGGCGGCGGCGCTCGCGTCGCACGCGGGCGTGCTCGCGGTCGGCGGCGGCGCGGTCCTGGCCGAGGAGAACCGGGCCGCGCTGATCGGCCACACGGTGGTGCACCTGTCGGTGGAGCTGCCCGACGCGGTCAAGCGGGTCGGTCTGGGCGCCGGGCGGCCGCTGCTCGCGCTGAACCCGCGCGCCACGCTCAAGCACCTGATGGACCAGCGCCGCCCGCTCTACGCCGAGGTGGCGACCGCGACTGTGGTCACCGACGGCCGTACCCCGCAGGAGCTGGCCGAGGAGATCGCCGCCCTGCTCAAACCCTGACCTGCGCCGCCCGCGTCGGCGCGGACCGGGCGGCGCGGCGGCGCCGGGCCGGTTCGGGCCGCCAGGTGGCGAGCAACGCCAGCGCCAGCGCGATCTCGGCCAGGTCGCCCAGGTAGTACATGAGCGTGGCCCCGGCCCGCAGCTCGGCGGCGGTGGCCGGCACGTCCACGAACAGCCCGGCGTAGAGCAACTGGGCGATGGTGGCGTGCGCGGCCACCCCGACGCCGATCACCACCAGCCGCACCGGTACGCGCGGGCGGTGCGGTCCCGGGTCCGGCCCGGCGATCGACCAGGCGAACAGGCAGCCGCTCAGCAGGAAGTGCAGGTTCACCAGCGTGTGCAGGGCCGGGCTGTCCAGGGTGGCCCGGTACAGCGGGGTGAGGTAGAGCAGCCAGAGCCCGCCCGCGGTGAGCAGCAGGCCGGTCACCGGGTGGCCGAGCACCCGCGCGACCGGATGCCGCAGCAGGTGGACCAGGGCCCGGCCGGTACGCCGGTCCAGCGTGCGCAGCAGCAGCGTGACCGGTGCGCCGAGCACCAGCGCCAGCGGCGCGAGCATGCCGATCAGCAGGTGCTGCCACATGTGCCCGACGAAGTCGCCGGCCGGCCACAGCAGCCCGGTCACCAGCAGCAGCGCGCCCAGACCGAAGCTCGCGGTGCGGGCGTGCGGCCAGCCCGGCCGGCCCGGGTCGCGCAGCCGCAGCGCGGCGGCCAGGTACGCCCAGAACAGCGCCACCGGGATCAGCGCGGTCACCGGGAAGCCACCGTCGACGTGCCCGGCGTGGGCCACTGTCACCGGCGCTCCGGCAGGCAGAGGTCCACCGCGCGGGCCCGGCGCTGGATCGCCCAGCCCACAGCGATCAGCACCACGCCGAGGGCGAGGAACCCGAGGTCCCACCAGAGCTGGTTCGGCCCGCCGCGGACGTGGTGGATGCCGAGCAGGTGGTGGTCGACGATGCCCTCGACCAGGTTGAACAGGCCCCAGCCGATCAGCGCCCAGCCCCACAGCATCGGCGAGCGCCACAGCCGGCCCCGCGAGTGGGTGACCCGGGAGTAGAGGAGGGCCAGACCGGTCAGCACCGCCACCCAGGTGACCACGTGGAACAGGCCGTCCCAGAGCGTGTTCATCTGCAACCCGGGCACGGTGTCCACCGGGTACTCACGCACGCCGATCCGGTCGCTGCCGGTGCTGCTGAGCATGTGGTGCCACTGGAGGACCTGGTGCAGGACGATGCCGTCGACGAAGCCGCCCAGCCCGACGCCGAGGATCGTGGCGGGCAGCCGGATGCTCGTCGCGGACTCCGGCCGGGTCGCGTGTGCCCTCGTCTCGCTCATTCCGGCCGCCCTACCCGCGGTGCGGCCGGGCAAACACCCAGGGAGTGGACAGTCGCCGCGCGGGGGCGGCGCGCTGGACTAGGCTGCCCGCGATGGACGAGGTGACCCGGATCCCGGTCGGCGGCGAGCGGCCGTACGACGTGCTCGTGGGACGTGACCTGCTGAACCCGCCGCCCCGGCTGCTGCCGGGCGCCGAGCGGGTGGCCTTCCTGCACGCGCCGCCGCTCAAGGCACTCGCCGACAGGCTCGCCGACGGTGTCCGCGAGGGCGGCGTGACGCCGCTGCTGATCGAGGTGCCGGACGCGGAGGCGGGCAAGCACGTCGACGTGGCGGCGGCCTGCTGGGACCGGCTCGGCGACGCCGGGTTCACCCGTACCGACGCGGTGGTCGGGGTGGGCGGCGGCGCGGTCACCGACCTGGCCGGGTTCGTCGCTGCCACCTGGCTGCGCGGCGTGCGCTGGGTGCCGGTCGCCACGTCGCTGCTCGGCATGGTCGACGCCGCAGTGGGCGGCAAGACCGGCATCAACACCGCCGCCGGCAAGAACCTGGTCGGCGCGTTCCACCCGCCGGCCGGCGTGCTGGCCGACCTGGCGACTCTGGACAGCCTGCCCCCGGCCGACCTGGCCGCCGGGATGGCCGAGGTGGTCAAGTGCGGTTTGATCGCCGACCCGGTCATCCTCGACCTGGTCGAGGACGACCCGGCCGCCGCGCTGGACCCGGCCGGGCCGGTGCTGCGGGAACTGGTCGAACGCGCGGTCCGCGTGAAGGCCGGCGTGGTCGCCGGGGACCTGCGCGAATCCGGGGTACGCGAGGTGCTCAACTACGGGCACACGCTGGCGCACGCGATCGAGAAGGTTGAGGGCTACCGCTGGCGGCACGGTCACGCGGTGGCGGTCGGCCTGGTGTACGCCGCCACGCTGGCCCGGCTCGCCGGCCGGCTCGACGCGGCCGACGCCGAGCGGCACCGCCGGGTGCTGGCCGCGCTCGACCTGCCCACCGGCTACCGGGCCGACGCCTGGCCGGAGCTGCTCGCCGCGATGCGGGTGGACAAGAAGGCCCGGGGCAGCCGGCTGCGGTTCGTGGTGCTCGACGGGCTCGCCCGCCCGGCGATCATGGAGGCGCTGCCGGACGACCTGCTCGCCGCCGCGTACGCGGAGATCAGCTCGTGAGGGTGTACGTGCTCAACGGGCCGAACCTGGGCCGGCTCGGCACCCGCCAGGTCGACGTGTACGGGGTGACCAGCTACGCCCAGCTCGTGGCCGACTGTGAACGGCACGGCCGGGAGCTGGGCCTGGACGTGGTGGTCCGGCAGACCGACGCCGAGCACGAGATGCTCGCCTGGCTGCACGAGGCGGCCGACGAGGCGGCGGCGGTGGTGCTGAACCCCGCGGCCTGGTCGCACTACTCGATCGCGGTCCGGGACGCCTGCGCCATGCTGCGCGGCCCCCTGGTCGAGGTGCACATCTCCAACATCCACGCCCGGGAGGAGTTCCGGCACCACTCGGTGGTCTCCGCGGTGGCCACCGGCGTGATCTGCGGCCTGGGCGTGGACGGCTACCGGCTGGCGCTGCACCACCTGGCCGCCCGGCTCGCCGCAGGAGCCTGAGCCGGACCGTTCCGTGGCGCGAGTCCGATTCGACAGAGCGAGTAGACTTGGCCGGTCTGTCCGCCAATTGATGATCAAGGCAGGAAATGGCCACCACCAACGACCTGAAGAACGGCCTGGTACTCAACCTGGACGGCGAGCTGTGGGCCGTCGTCGAGTTCCAGCACGTCAAGCCCGGTAAGGGTGGTGCCTTCGTGCGCACCACGCTGAAGAACGTGCTGTCCGGCAAGGTGGTCGACAAGACCTTCAACGCGGGCACCAAGGTCGAGACCGCGACCGTGGACAAGCGCACCATGCAGTACCTGTACGCCGACGGCGAGGACTACGTCTTCATGGATCTGGAGACGTTCGACCAGATCACCGTCCCCGGCGGCACCGTCGGCGAGGCCGCCAACTACCTCCTCCCCGAGGCCGAGGCGACCGTCGCCACCCACGAGAGCGTGCCGCTGTACATCGAGCTGCCGACCTCGGTCGTGCTCGAGGTCACCTACACCGAGCCGGGCCTGCAGGGCGACCGCTCGACCGGCGGCAACAAGCCGGCCACCGTCGAGACCGGCGCGACCGTGCAGGTGCCGCTGTTCATCACCACCGGTGAGAAGATCAAGGTCGACACCCGCGACGGCCGTTACCTCGGCCGAGCCTGATGGCCGAGGGCCCCAAGCAGCAGATGCCGGCGCGCCGCAAGGCGCGCAAGCGGGCGCTGGACGTGCTCTTCGAGGCCGACCTGCGGGACCGCCCGCCGGTCGAGGTGCTCGCCGGTTACCTGGAACGGATCGAGCAGCCGCGCCCCGACCACCTCGGCTACGCGGTCGGGCTGGTCGAGGGCGTGGCGGCGCACCTCGACCGGATCGACGAGACGATCGCCAGCTACGCCGAGGGGTGGACGCTGGAGCGCATGCCGGTGGTCGACCGCAACCTGGCCCGGATCGCCGTGTACGAGCTGCTCTACGTCGACGAGATCGACGACGCGGTGGCGATCAGCGAGGCCGTGGAGCTGGCCCGGCAGATGTCGACCGACGACTCGCCCCGCTTCCTCAACGGCATCCTCGGCCGGATCGCCGAGTACGCCACGCGCTGACGCGCCGCAACGACGAAGGGCCCGTGCCGACCGGCACGGGCCCTTTCGTCGTACGGGGGATGTCAGGACGCGAAGAACGCCCGCGGGTCGGCGACCAGCACGCCGTGCTCGGTCAGCCGCTCGATCAGGCCCGACGGCGAGGCGTCGTAGACGATCGCGAGGGCGCGCAGGTCGTCGGCGCGGATCGAGAGCACCCGGCCGTTGTAGTCGCCGCGCTGCTGCTGGATGGCGCGCGCGTAGCGGGCCACGTACGCGAGGTCCTCGGAGGCCTCGTCGTAGAGCCGCTCCAGGTCCAGGACGATCTTGCTGGTGGGCTCGTGACGCACCCCGCTGCCGTCGGGCAGCAGCTCCGAGACGGGAACGCGGTAGAAGTCGGCCAGCTCCGCCAGGCGGGACACGGTGACGGCGCGGTCGCCGCGCTCGTACGAGCCGACCACCACGGCCTTCCACCGCCCGTTCGACTTCTCCTCCACCCCCTGCAGGGACAGGCCCTGCTGCTGGCGGATGGAGCGCAGGCGGGCGCCCAGCGACTTGGCGTATTCAGAGGGCATTCGGACACTCCCAGTGCTGTTCGGGTTCCCCGAGCTATCGCTACGGAGCGTGACGGTACGGGGATTGCGACATGTGGTCAAGTGTTGCCGTCCACCGGGTCCGGCACCCACGTGTGGCTTGTCCCCATTTCTCCGGGCTGACCAGCAGGTCAGGACCGGCGGCGGGCAGCCCGGTGACCGCTGGTAACGTGGCGTGAAGCCCCGGTCCGGGCCCCGCGCGGGCCTGCCGGAGCAGACCAGACGTCCTTTAACGACCCGTCCCGTGAGGCGGGGAAGGAGGTCCGCCGTGGCCTACCCACCGGCTGCCCACTCGTCGCCGCCGCGACAACCCTCGGTGAAGGTGATCCTCGCCGCAGCGGACGTGTCGCGGGTGGTCGACCGCATCGCCCACCAGATCCTGGAGAAGACCCAGGGCGCCGCCGACACCGTGCTGCTCGGCATCCCCACCCGGGGCGTGCCGCTCGCCCACCGCCTCGCGGCCCGGATCAGCACCTTCGAGGACGTCACAGTCCCGGTCGGCGTGCTCGACATCACGCTCTACCGCGACGACCTGCGCCGGCACGCCACCCGCGCGGTCGGCCCGACCGACCTGCCGCCCGGCGGGATCGACGGCAAGCGGGTGATCCTCGTCGACGACGTGCTGTTCTCCGGCCGCACCGTGCGGGCCGCGCTGGACGCGCTCAGCGACGTCGGCCGGCCGGCGTCCGTGCAGCTCGCGGTCCTTGTCGACCGCGGCCACCGCCAGCTGCCGATCCGCGCCGACTACGTCGGCAAGAACATCCCCACCGCGCTGGCCGAGAACGTCAAGGTCACCCTCGCCGAGACCGACGGCAGTGACGAGGTACGGCTGTACGGAGGCTCACTGTGAGCGCGAGGAGCGCAGCGAAGCGGAGCCCCGCAGTCGCGAACGAAAGGCGGCGACACGCATGATCCGGCACCTGCTCTCCGGCGCCGATCTGGACGCCGGCACCGCCACCCTGGTCCTGGACACCGCCGCGGAGATGGCGACGGTGGCCGGCCGCGAGGTCAAGAAGCTGCCCGCGCTGCGCGGGCGCACCGTGGTCAACCTCTTCTACGAGGACTCCACCCGCACCCGGATCTCGTTCGAGGCGGCCGCCAAGCGGCTCAGCGCCGACGTGATCAACTTCTCCGCCAAGGGCTCCAGCGTGGCCAAGGGGGAGAGCCTGAAGGACACCGCGCTCACGCTCCAGGCGATGGGCGCGGACGCGGTCGTCGTCCGGCACCCCGCCTCCGGCGCGCCGCACCGGCTCGCCGAGTGGGTGGACGGATCGGTGGTCAACGCCGGTGACGGCACCCACGAGCACCCCACCCAGGCGCTGCTCGACGCGTACACGATGCGGTCCCGGCTGGGCCGCCTCGACGGCCTGCACGTGGCGATCGTCGGCGACGTGCTGCACTCCCGGGTGGCCCGCTCCAACGTGCTGCTGCTGTCCACCCTCGGCGCGAAGGTGACACTGGTCGGCCCGCCCACCCTCATCCCGGTCGACATCGCCGCCGCCCTGGCCACCGGCACCGACGTCTGTTACGACCTCGACGCCGTTCTCCCAGATGTGGACGTGGTGATGATGCTGCGGGTGCAGCGCGAGCGGATGGGTGACTCCTACTTCCCGTCGGCCCGCGAGTACGCCCGACGCTACGGGCTCGACGGGCCGCGCATGCGCCGGCTGCCCGAGCACGCGATCGTCATGCACCCCGGCCCGATGAACCGGGGCATGGAGATCACGCCCGAGGTGGCCGACTCGCCCCGCTCCACCATCGTCGAACAGGTCGCCAACGGGGTCTCCGTGCGGATGGCCGTGCTCTACCTGCTGCTCGGAGGGAACAACCGGTGACCGCGTACCTCATCACAGGCGTCAGCATCGTCGGCGGCGAGCCGACCGACCTGCTCATCCGCGACGGCGTGGTGGCCGGGACGGGCCGCGGGCTCGCCGCGGACGACGCCACAGTCATCGACGCGACCGGCCTGGTCGCGCTGCCCGGCCTGGTCGACCTGCACACCCACCTGCGCGAGCCCGGCCGGGAGGACGCCGAGACGGTCGAGTCCGGTTCCCGGGCGGCGGCACTCGGCGGCTACACGGCGGTGTGCGCGATGGCGAACACCTCCCCGGTGGCCGACACCGCGGGCGTGGTGGAGCAGGTCTGGCGGCTCGGCCGGGAGGCCGGCCTGGTCGACGTGCAGCCGATCGGCGCGGTCACCGTCGGGCTGGCCGGCGAGCGCCTGGCCGAGCTGGGCGCGATGGCCGACTCGGCCGCCGGGGTGCGGATCTTCTCCGACGACGGGCACTGCGTGTCCGACCCGAGGCTGATGCGCCGGGCGCTGGAGTACGTCAAGGCGTTCGACGGCGTGATCGCCCAGCACGCCGAGGAGCCCCGGCTGACCGAGGGCGCGCAGATGCACGAGGGCGAGGTGTCCACCCGCCTCGGCCTGACCGGCTGGCCGGCCGTCGCCGAGGAGGCGATCATCGCCCGGGACGTGCTGCTGGCCGAGCACGTCGGCAGCCGGCTGCACGTCTGCCACGTCTCCACCGCCGGCAGCGTCGAGGTGCTGCGTCAGGCCAAGGCGCGCGGGGTACGGGTCACCGCCGAGGTGACGCCGCATCACCTGCTGCTGACCGACGAGAAAGCGGAGAGCTACGACCCGGTCTTCAAGGTCAACCCGCCGCTGCGCACCGCCACCGACATCGCCGCGCTGCGGGAGGCGCTGGCTGAGGGCGTGATCGACATCATCGCCACCGACCACGCGCCGCACGCCGTGGAGGACAAGGAGTGCGAGTGGGCGTACGCCCGGCCGGGCATGCTCGGCCTGGAGACGGCGCTGCCAATCGCGCTCGACGTGTTCGGCCCCCGCTGGGACCTGATCGCCGAGCGGATGTCCCGCACGCCGGCCCGGATCGCCGGGCTGGCCGGGCACGGCCTCGACCCGGCGCCCGGCGTACCGGCCAACCTGACCCTGGTCGACCCGGCCGCCCGGCGCGTCGTCGAACCGGCGGAGCTGGCCAGTCGCAGTCGCAACACCCCGTACGCCCGCATGACGCTGCCGGGTCGCATCGTGGCGACCTTCCTGCGCGGCGAGCCGACGGTCCTGGACGGAAAGGCTGTCAAGTGAGCGCGAGGAACGCAGCGGAGCGGAGTCCCGCAGTCGCGAACGAAAGGCGGGCCCGGTAATGGTGAAGCGTAGATCGGCGATCCTCGTCCTGGAGGACGGGCGCACGTTCCACGGCGAGGCGTACGGCAGCGTCGGGGAGACCTTCGGCGAGGCCGTCTTCAACACCGGCATGACCGGCTACCAGGAGACGCTCACCGACCCCTCCTACCACCGGCAGGTGGTGGTGCAGACCGCGCCGCACATCGGCAACACCGGCGTCAACAGCGAGGACGACGAGTCCGACCGGATCTGGGTGGCCGGGTACGTGGTGCGCGACCCGGCCCGGATCAGCTCCAACTGGCGGGCCGGCGGCGGCCTGGAGGACCGGCTCGCCGCCGAGGGCGTCGTCGGCATCAGCGGCGTGGACACCCGGGCGCTGACCCGGCACCTGCGCGAGCGCGGCGCGATGCGGGTCGGCATCTCCAGCGTCGAGGACGACCCGGCCGCCCTGCTGGAGCGGGTCCGCCGCTCGCCGCAGATGGTCGGCGCGAACCTGTCCGACGAGGTGACCACCGCCAAGCCGTACGTCGTCGAGGCACAGGGCGAGCACCGGTTCACGGTGGCGGCTGTGGACCTGGGCATCAAGCGCAACGTGCCGCGCCGGCTCGCCGCCCGCGGCGTCACCACCCACGTCCTGCCCGCCGGGTCGACCATCGAGGACCTGCTAGCCACCGGCGCGGACGCGGTCTTCTTCTCACCCGGCCCGGGCGACCCGGCGACCGCCGACGGCCCGGTGGCGCTGGCCCGGGAGGTGCTGACCCGGCGGATCCCGCTGTTCGGGATCTGCTTCGGCAGCCAGATCCTCGGCCGGGCGCTCGGCTTCGGCACCTACAAGCTCGGGTACGGCCACCGCGGCATCAACCAGCCGGTGCTCGACCGGGCCACCGGCAAGGTCGAGGTGACCAGCCACAACCACGGCTTCGCGGTGCAGGTGCCGGGCGCCGGGGACGGCGCCGTGGTGCCGGATCAGGTGATCCAGACCGAGTTCGGCGGTGTCCAGGTGTCACACGTCTGCCTCAATGACAACGTGGTCGAGGGGCTGCGGGCCGTGGACGTGCCCGCCTTCACCGTCCAGTACCACCCGGAGGCGGCGGCCGGCCCGCACGACGCGGACTACCTCTTCGACCGTTTCGCCGAGTTGATCGAAGGCCGTGGCTTCGACCGGAACCACAGTGAAGGCGGAAAGAATGCCTAAGCGGACCGACCTCAAGCACGTCCTGGTGATCGGCTCCGGGCCGATCGTGATCGGACAGGCCTGCGAGTTCGACTACTCCGGCACCCAGGCCTGCCGCGTGCTGCGCAGCGAGGGGATCCGGGTCAGCCTGGTCAACTCCAACCCGGCGACGATCATGACGGATCCGGAGTTCGCCGACGCCACGTACGTCGAGCCGATCACCCCGGAGTTCGTCGAGCTGGTCATCGCCAAGGAGCGCCCGGACGCGCTGCTGCCGACGCTCGGCGGGCAGACCGCGCTGAACACCGCTGTCGCGCTGCACGAGGCGGGCGTGCTGGAGAAGTACGGCGTCGAGCTGATCGGCGCGAACATCGAGGCGATCAACCGGGGCGAGGACCGGCAGCTGTTCAAGGAGATCGTCGCGAAGGCCGGCGTACGGCTGGGCCTGGACGATCCGTCCGCGCTGGTGCCGCGCTCGCGGGTCTGCCACTCGATGGACGAGGTCCGCGAGACGGTCGCCGACCTGGGCCTGCCGGTGGTCATCCGGCCGTCGTTCACCATGGGCGGCCTCGGTTCCGGCATGGCGCACACCGACGAGGACCTGGAGCGCATCGCCGGTTCCGGCCTGGCGGCCAGCCCGGTGCACGAGGTGCTCATCGAGGAGAGCGTGCTCGGCTGGAAGGAGTACGAGCTCGAACTGATGCGCGACCGCCACGACAACGTGGTGGTGGTCTGCTCGATCGAGAACGTCGACCCGATGGGTGTGCACACCGGCGACAGCGTCACCGTCGCGCCGTCGATGACGCTCACCGACCGGGAGTACCAGCGGCTGCGTGACCTCGGCATCGCGGTGCTGCGCGAGGTCGGTGTGGACACCGGCGGCTGCAACATCCAGTTCGCGGTGAACCCGGCCGACGGCCGGATCGTCGTGATCGAGATGAACCCGCGGGTGTCGCGTTCCTCGGCGCTGGCGTCGAAGGCCACCGGCTTCCCGATCGCGAAGATCGCCGCGAAGCTCGCCATCGGCTACACGCTCGACGAGATCCCGAACGACATCACGCTGAAGACGCCCGCGGCGTTCGAGCCGACGCTCGACTACGTGGTGGTGAAGATCCCCCGGTTCGCGTTCGAGAAGTTCCCCGGCGCCGACCCGGAGCTGACCACCACGATGAAGTCGGTGGGCGAGGCGATGAGCCTGGGCCGCAACTTCACCGAGGCGCTGAACAAGGCGATGCGCTCGATGGAGACCAAATCATCCGGTTTCTGGACCACTCCGGACCCGGAGGGCGCGACGAAGGAGAACACCCTCGCGGCGCTGCGCACGCCGCACGACGGCCGGCTCTACACGGTCGAGCGGGCGCTGCGCCTCGGCGCGTCGATCGCCGAGGTGTCCGAGGCGTCCGGCGGCATGGACCCGTGGTTCCTGGACCAGATCGCCTCGCTGGTCGAGCTGCGCGCCGAGATCGTGGACGCGCCGGTGCTCGACGCCGATCTGCTGCGCCGGGCCAAGCGGGCCGGCCTGTCCGACCGGCAGCTCGCCGCGCTGCGTCCCGAGCTGGCCGCCGAGGACGGCGTCCGCACTCTGCGGCACCGGCTCGGCGTCCGGCCGGTCTACAAGACGGTGGACACCTGCGCGGCCGAGTTCGAGGCGACCACGCCGTACCACTACTCGACGTACGACTCGGAGACCGAGGTGGCGCCCTCGGCCCGGCCGAAGGTGCTCATCCTGGGCTCCGGGCCGAACCGGATCGGGCAGGGCATCGAGTTCGACTACTCGTGTGTGCACGCCGTCCAGGCCCTCCGGGCCGTGGACTACGAGACCGTCATGGTCAACTGCAACCCGGAGACCGTCTCCACCGACTACGACACCGCCGACCGGCTCTACTTCGAGCCGCTGACGTTCGAGGACGTGCTGGAGGTCTGGCACGCCGAGGACTCCTCCGGCAAGGAGGCGGGCGGCCCCGGCGTCATCGGGGTGATCGTGCAGCTCGGCGGGCAGACCCCGCTGGGCCTGGCGCAGCGGCTCAAGAACGCCGGGGTGCCGATCGTCGGCACCTCCCCGGAGTCGATCCACCTGGCCGAGGAGCGTGGCGCGTTCGGCGCGGTGCTGGCCCGGGCCGGGCTGCGCGCGCCCGCGCACGGCATGGCCACCTCGTACGACGAGGCGAAGGCGATCGCCGACGAGATCGGGTACCCGGTGCTGGTCCGCCCCTCGTACGTGCTCGGCGGGCGCGGCATGGAGATCGTGTACGACGACGCCACGCTGCGCGACTACATCGGCCGGGCCACCGCCATCTCGCCGGACCGGCCGGTGCTGGTGGACCGGTTCCTGGACGACGCCATCGAGATCGACGTGGACGCGCTCGTGGACGCCGACGGCGACGTCTACCTGGGCGGCGTGATGGAGCACATCGAGGAGGCCGGCATCCACTCCGGCGACTCGTCCTGCGCGCTGCCGCCGATCACCCTGGCCGGCTCGCACCTGGCCCAGGTGCGGCACTACACCGAGCAGATCGCCCGCGGCGTCGGGGTGCGCGGCCTGCTCAACGTCCAGTACGCGCTGCAGGGCGACATGCTCTACGTGCTGGAGGCCAATCCGCGCGCCTCCCGGACCGTACCGTTCGTCTCGAAGGCCACGGCGGTGCCGCTGGCGAAGGCGGCGGCCCGGATCGCGCTCGGCGCCACCGTCGCGCAGCTGCGCGCCGAGGGGATGCTGCCGCCCACCGGCGACGGCGGCACCATGCCGGCCGACGCGCCGATCGCGGTCAAGGAGGCGGTGCTGCCGTTCAAGCGGTTCCGCACCCCGTCCGGCAAGGGCATCGACGTGCTGCTCGGCCCGGAGATGAAGTCCACCGGCGAGGTGATGGGCATCGACACCGGCTTCGGCCAGGCGTTCGCCAAGTCGCAGGCCGCCGCGTACGGGTCGCTGCCGACCGCCGGGAAGATCTTCGTCTCGGTCGCCAACCGGGACAAGCGCGGCATGATCTTCCCGATCAAGCGCCTGGCCGACCTGGGCTTCGAGATCGTGGCCACCACCGGCACGGCCGAGGTGCTGCGCCGGCACGGCATCGCCTGCGAGCAGATCCGCAAGCACTACGAGTCGGGTGAGGGCGCGGACGCGGTCTCGCTGATCCTCGGCGGGGACGTGGCGCTGGTGGTGAACACGCCACAGGGTTCCGGGGCGAGCGCCCGTTCCGACGGGTACGAGATCCGCAGCGCGGCGGTGAGCGTGGACATCCCGTGCGTCACCACCGTTCCCGGCGCCGCAGCCGCCGTCATGGGCATCGAGGCCCGCATCCGGGGCGACCTGAAGGTCCGCCCGCTGCAGGATCTCCACGCCGCCCTCCGGGCGGGCGAGTGACCCCGCGCCTCGACGCGCCGATCATGAGGTTGGCGGCGGATTTGGAGATCCACATCGCCGTCAACCTCATGATCGACCGGGAAACCGGGCGGGCCGGGCGGGCCGGGGGAGCCGGGCGGGGGGCCGGGGCGTGATCTTCGAGAAGGTGGTGCGGCCCCGGCTGTTCTCGCTCGCGGGCGGGGACGCGGAGGGGGCGCACGAGTGGACGCTGGCGCGGCTGGCCGCGGTGTCCCGGCAGCCGGCGGTCCTCGCCGCGCTGCGGGCGGCGTACTTCCGGTCGGCGCCGCGCACCGTGTTCGGGGTGCGCTTCCCCAACCCGGTCGGGCTGGCGGCCGGGATGGACAAGAACGGACTCGCGCTGCCGGCCTGGCCGGCGCTGGGCTTCGGCTTCGTCGAGGTCGGCACCGTGACCGCGCACGCCCAGCCGGGCAACCCCCGGCCCCGGCTGTTCCGGCTGCGCGACAGCGAAGCCGTGATCAACCGGATGGGCTTCAACAACGCCGGTGCCGAGGCGCTGGCGGACCGGCTGGCCGCGTTGCCGCGCCCGCTCGGCGTGCCGCTGGGCATCTCGCTCGGCAAGTCCAAGGTGACCCCGCTGGACGAGGCGGTCGAGGACTACCTCGCCTCGTACCGGGCGCTCAAGGATCACGGCGACTACTTCGCGGTGAACGTGTCCTCACCGAACACCCCCGGGCTGCGGTCGCTTCAGGACCGGTCCCATCTGGACGCGTTGCTCGCCGCGCTGGTGGGGGAGAAGCCGGTGCTGGTGAAGATCGCCCCGGACCTGACCGAGCCGGCCGTGGCCGAGCTGCTGGAGGTGTGCCTCGACCGGGGCGCGGCCGGGGTCATCGCCACCAACACCACACTCGCCCGAGACGGGCTCGCCCCGGCCGACCGGGAGCGCGCCGCCGAGGCCGGCGGGCTGTCCGGCCGGCCGCTGACCGCCCGGGCCCGGGAGATGGTCGCCTTCGTGCACCGGGAGACCGGCGGCCGGCTGCCGGTGATCGGCGTGGGCGGCATCCTGCACCCCGACGACGCCACACGCATGTTCGACGCCGGCGCCTCCCTGCTCCAGCTCTACACCGGCTTCATCTACCGGGGCCCCGCCCTCACCCGAGCCATCACAACCCGAACCTGACCCGCGCGATCTTGCAGTTCCGGCCCCGGCGCACCGCCCCATTCCGGGCGCTGCCGGGGCGGCAACTGCAAGATCGCGGGGGAGAGGGTCGAAGGAGGAGACGTGACGCCCGAGGAGATCCTGGAAGCCGACCGGCGGCACGTGTGGCACCCGTACGCCCCGATGCCCGGCGCCGGCGCGCCCTACGTGGTCGACAGCGCCGCGGGGGTGCGGCTGCGGCTCGCGGACGGGCGGGAGCTGGTCGACGGGATGTCGTCGTGGTGGGCGGCGATCCACGGCTACCGGCACCCGGTGCTCGACGCCGCGGTGACCGACCAGCTCGGGCGGATGAGCCACGTCATGTTCGGCGGGCTCACCCACGAGCCCGCCGTACGGCTGGCGCGCACGCTCGTCGAGCTGACCCCGGACGGCCTGGAACACGTCTTCCTGGCCGACTCCGGCTCGGTGAGCGTCGAGGTGGCGGTGAAGATGTGCCTGCAGTACCAGCGGGCGCTGGGACGCCCGCAGCGACGCCGGCTGGGCACCTGGCGGGGCGGCTACCACGGCGACACGTTCCACCCGATGAGCGTCTGCGACCCGGAGGGTGGCATGCACCACCTCTGGGGCGACGTGCTGCCCCGGCAGGTGTTCGCGCCGGTGCCGCCGCCCGGCTTCGACGCGGCGCCGGACCCGGCGTACGAGGCGGCGCTGGTGGAGGCGGTGGAGCGGCACGCCGACGAGCTGGCCGCGGTGATCGTCGAGCCGGTCGTCCAGGGCGCCGGGGGGATGCGGTTCCACCACCCGCACTATCTGCGCGTGCTGCGCGAGGTGACCCGGCGGCACGGCATCCTGCTGGTGTTCGACGAGATCGCCACCGGCTTCGGCCGGACCGGCCGGATGTTCGCCGCCGAGCACGCCGGCGTCACCCCGGACGTGCTCTGCGTCGGCAAGGCGCTCACCGGCGGGTACCTGACGCTCGCCGCGGCGCTGTGCACGCCCGAGGTGGCGCGGGCCATCTCCGCCGGCGGGGTGCTGGCGCACGGGCCGACGTTCATGGGCAACCCGCTCGCCTGCGCCGTCGCCAACGCCTCCCTGGACCTCCTGCGGGCCGGGGACTGGGCGGGACGGGTGACGGGCATCGCCGAGGGCCTGCGGGCCGGCCTGGCGCCGTTGCGGGACGCGCCCGGTGTGGCCGACGTACGCGTGCTCGGCGCGATCGGGGTGGTGCAGCTCGACCACGAGGTGGACCTGCCCCGGGCGACCGCCGCCGCGGTGGCCGAGGGGGTGTGGCTGCGCCCGTTCCGGGATCTCGTCTACACGATGCCGCCGTACGTCTGCGACGCCGCGGACGTGGCGCGGATCGCGGCCGGAGTGGCCGCGGCGGTCAAGGCCGGCTGAGCCCGGCCGGTTCGACAGGGCGCGACGGGAGGCCCGTCGCCGGACACGCCAGGCGGCCCGGAGCCGCCGGGAGAGGGAGAGACGCATGGAGACGTTCGGCGCCCGTCTGCACCGGGCCGTGGCGGAACGAGGGCCGCTCTGCGTGGGGATCGACCCGCACCCCGGGTTGCTGACCGCGTGGGGCCTGTCCGACGACGTGGCGGGCCTGGAGCGGTTCTGCGCCACCGTGGTGGAGGCGATCGGTGACCGGGTCGCCGTGGTCAAGCCGCAGTCGGCGTTCTTCGAGCGCTTCGGCGCCCGGGGCGTCGGCGTGCTTGAGTCAACTATCCGACAGTTGCGAGATTTGGGAGCGCTCACTCTGCTCGACGTCAAGCGAGGTGACATCGGCTCTACCGTCGCCGCGTACGCCTCGGCGTACCTCGATCCATCCAGCCCTCTGTATGTCGACGCGGTCACCGCGAGCCCCTACCTGGGAGTAGGTTCGCTCGCCCCGATGTTCTCCACCGCCGCCGAGCACGGTGGCGGGGTCTTCGTCCTGGCGCTCACCTCCAACCCGGAGGGTGCCTCCGTGCAGCGCGCCGTGGGCGCCGACGGGCGCACCGTCGCGCAGACCGTGATCGACGAGATTTCCCAGCTCAACCGCGGTGCGGAGCCACTCGGCAGCTTCGGTCTGGTGGTCGGCGCGACAGTCGGTGAGACGGGTCACGATCTGGACTCGGTCAACGGTCCGCTGCTCGCGCCGGGGCTGGGCGCGCAGGGCGGAACGCCCGCCGGGTTGCGTACCGTGTTCGGCGCCGCGCTGCCGTGGGTGCTGCCGTCGTACTCCCGGGAGGTGCTCGGCGCGGGCCCCGACCCGACCGGCCTGCGGGCCGCCACCGAGCGGGTGCTGGCCGACTGCCGGGCCGCCCTGGGCACGGCGGACTGACTGACGGCTCGGTCACTTTGGGTTGATCATCGCGCGTCCACGTTGCCGAAATCTCCGTTGACCGCTAGTTTTCCCCGCGCTGGGAACCACGGACCCCTTTGGTTGCCAGCGACACCACGTTTCACAGATGCGGTGGGGCGCTCAGCCCGCCGTACTAGGGACCTGAGGAGAACTGGTGCCGCTCCCGTCACTGACCCCCGAGCAGCGCGCTGCCGCGCTGGAGAAGGCCGCGGAGATCCGCAAGGCCCGCGCTGAGCTGAAGGAGCAGCTCAAGCAGGGCAAGACCACCCTCGCCACCGTCCTCGAGCGGGCCGAGTCCGACGACGTCGTGGGCAAGCTGAAGGTTTCGGCCGTGCTCCAGGCGATGCCGGGCATCGGCAAGATCCGGGCCACCCAGATCATGGAGAAGCTCAAGATCGCGGACAGCCGTCGCCTGCGCGGCCTCGGCGAGCAGCAGCGCAAGGCTCTGCTCGGAGAGTTCGCCGCCAACTGAACGGCCCGCCGTGTAGAAACAAGCGGTGAGCACGGATGACGAGGCGCGCTCGGCGGCTCGGCTCACTGTCCTGTCCGGTCCCTCCGGGGCCGGCCGGAGCAGTGTCGTCGAGGCGGTCCGGGCGCGCCTTGCGTCTGTCTGCGTGCCGGTGGTCGCCACCACCCGCCCACCCCGTCCGGACGAGCGTGACGGCGTCGACCGCGTCTTCCTCGACGCGCCCGGCTTCGACCGGCTGATCGCCGCCGGGGAGCTGCTGGAGTGGTGCCGGATCGGGCCGTACCGCCGGGGGGTGCCCCGGGCCGAGGTGCGGGCGCGGCTCGCGGAGGGACGGCCGGTGCTGCTGCCGCTGGACCTGGCCGGCGCGCTGGCGGTACGGGCGGCGGCGCCCGGCGCCCGGCTGGTGCTGCTCGCGCCCCCGGCGTACCGGGCCGACCCGGACGTCGCGGCCCTCTTCGCCCATGCCGTGGCACACGACCACACCGAGCGCGCCGCGGCGGAGCTGGTAGGATTGCTCGGTTCGTCCTTCCTGGCTCCGGCCCGACCGCCCGCGGGCGGCGCACGAGACGCAGAGGTTTAATTCGTGGGATCCATCGCCACCAACCCCGAGGGCATCACCAACCCGCCGATCGACGAGCTGCTCGAGAAGACCACCTCGAAGTACGCGCTGGTCATCTTCGCCGCCAAGCGCGCCCGTCAGGTCAACGCCTACTACAGCCAGCTCGGTGAGGGCCTCCTGGAGTACGTCGGCCCGCTGGTGGAGACCACCCCGCAGGAGAAGCCGCTCTCCATCGCCATGCGCGAGATCAACGCGGGCCTGCTCACCGCCGAGCCGACCGACCAGCCGTAACCCCGCCAGCGCCGATGCCCGCCGAGATCGTCCTCGGGGTCGGCGGCGGCATCGCCGCCTACAAGGCGTGTGAGCTGCTCCGGCTCTTCACCGAGTCGGGTCACCGGGTCCGGGTGGTGCCGACCGCCTCGGCGCTCCGCTTCGTCGGGGCGCCGACCTGGGCGGCCCTGTCCGGCCGGCCGGTCGCCGACGACGTCTGGTCCGACGTGCACGAGGTGCCGCACGTGCGGCTCGGGCAGCACGCCGACCTGGTCGTGGTCGCACCGGCCACTGCCGACCTGCTCGCCAAGGCCGCCCACGGGCTCGCCGACGACCTGCTCACCAACACGCTGCTGACCGCCCGCTGCCCGGTGCTGCTGGCCCCGGCCATGCACACCGAGATGTGGGAGCACCCGGCGACCGTCGCGAACGTGGCCACGCTGCGCTCGCGGGGCGTCCGCGTGATCGAGCCGGCCGTGGGCCGGCTCACCGGGCGGGACACCGGCAAGGGCCGCCTGCCCGACCCGGCGGAGATCTTCGCGGTGGCCCGCCGGGCCCTGGCCCGCGGCGTCGAGGCCGAGGCCGATCTGGCCGGCCGGCACGTGGTGGTCACCGCCGGGGGCACCCGCGAGCCGCTGGACCCGGTCCGGTTCCTGGGCAACCGGTCGTCCGGCAAGCAGGGGTACGCGTTCGCCCGCGCCGCCGTGGCCCGGGGCGCCCGGGTCACGCTCGTCGCGGCCAACGTGGCGCTGCCCGACCCGGCCGGGGCGGACCTGGTCCGGGTGGGCACCACCGAGGAGCTGCGCGACGCCACGCTGGCGGCGGCCGCCGACGCGGACGCCGTGGTGATGGCCGCCGCGCCCGCTGACTTCCGGCCGGCCAGCTACGCCACCGGGAAGATCAAGAAGTCCGACGACGGTGTCGCGCCGACCATCGAGCTGGTCACCAACCCGGACATCGCCGTCGAGCTGGGGCGGCGTCGCCGGCCCGGGCAGGTGCTGGTGATCTTCGCCGCGGAGACCGACGACGCGGAGGCCAACGGCCGGGCCAAGCTGGCCCGCAAGGGGGCCGACATGATCGTGGTCAACGAGGTCGGCGTGGACAAGGTCTTCGGCGCCGACACCAACGCGGCCACCGTGATCGGCGCCGACGGCGCCGTGCACCGGCTGCCCGAGCAGCCCAAGGAGGCCCTGGCCGACGCCGTCTGGGACCTCGTCTGTCAGCGGCTGCCGTCGCGTTCCTGACGGTTGGTCGACCCGCGTTCATCGCGTCGCGGCGGAACGATGATGACTAAACTGCCGCCGAGCGACCTTTAAAAGTCTTCACATGCTTAGGAGTGCCGTGACACGTCTCTTCACGTCCGAATCGGTCACGGAGGGCCACCCGGACAAGATCGCCGACCAGATCAGTGACGGCATTCTCGACGCGCTGCTCGCCCAGGACCCGCACAGCCGGGTCGCGGTGGAGACGTTGATCACCACCGGTCAGGTGCACGTGGCCGGCGAGGTGACCACCAAGGCGTACGCCGACATCCCCACCATCGTCCGCGAGACCATCCTCGGCATCGGCTACGACTCGTCGAAGAAGGGCTTCGACGGCGCTTCCTGCGGCGTCAGCGTGTCCATCGGCGCCCAGTCGCCGGACATCGCCCAGGGCGTCGACAACGCCTTCGAGCTGCGTACCGGTGGGTCGGAGAGCGCGCTGGACGCGCAGGGTGCCGGCGACCAGGGCATGATGTTCGGCTTCGCCTGCTCCGAGACGCCCGAGCTGATGCCGCTGCCGATCGCGCTGGCGCACCGGCTGGCCCGGCGGCTCGCCGCGGTCCGCAAGGACGGCACGATCCCGTACCTGCGGCCGGACGGCAAGACGCAGGTCACCATCGAGTACGACGGGCTGCGCCCGGTCCGGCTCGACACCGTCGTCGTGTCCAGCCAGCACGCGGCGGACATCTCGCTGGAGTCGCTGCTCACCCCGGACATCCGGGACCACGTCATCGCCCCGGAGCTGGAGGGCCTCGGCCTGGAGACCGAGGGCTACCGGCTGCTGGTCAACCCGACCGGGCGGTTCGAGATCGGCGGCCCGATGGGTGACGCCGGCCTGACCGGCCGGAAGATCATCGTGGACACGTACGGCGGGTACGCCCGGCACGGCGGCGGCGCGTTCTCCGGCAAGGACCCGTCGAAGGTCGACCGGTCGGCCGCGTACGCGATGCGCTGGGTGGCCAAGAACGTTGTGGCCGCCGGGCTGGCCGAGCGGTGCGAGGCGCAGGTCGCGTACGCGATCGGCAAGGCGCACCCGGTGAGCCTGTTCATCGAGACGTTCGGCACCGAGACCGTGCCGGTCGCCTCGATCGAGAAGGCCGTGGCCGAGGTGTTCGACCTGCGTCCGGCCGCCATCATCCGGGACCTGCACCTGCTGCGCCCGATCTACCAGCAGACCGCCGCGTACGGCCACTTCGGCCGGGAGCTGCCGGAGCTGACCTGGGAGGGCACCGACCGGGCCGCCGACCTCAAGTCGGCCGCGGGAGCCTGACCGCCACCACGCGCCGCGACCGGCGACCCGCGCAGGGGTCGCCGGTCGCGCGCGTCTGCGTGGACGTGCCGCTGCCCCACCTCGACCGCCCGTTCGACTACCTGGTGCCGGAGGCGCTCGACGCCGACGCCCGGCCCGGGGTGCGGGTGAAGGTGCGGTTCGCCGGGCAGCTCGTCGACGGCTGGCTGCTGGAGCGCGCCGAGTCGTCCGAGCACCCGAAGCTCGCGTACCTGGAGAAGGTCGTCTCCCCGGTGCCGGTGCTGTCCCCGGAGGTGGCCCGGCTGGCCCGCGCGGTCGCCGACAGGTACGCCGGCAGCCTCGCCGACGTGCTCCGGCTGGCGGTGCCGCCCCGGCACGCCCGCGCCGAGAAGGCCGTCACGACGTACACGCCACCCACCGACGAGCCCGCGCCCGGCGGCACCGAACCTGACGGCAGCCCCGCCGACGGCACCGAACCTGACCGCAGCCCTGCCGACGGCACCGCCACCGCCGACGGCACCGCGCCCGGGGGCGTACCGTCCGAGGCCGCCGACGCGGGGGCCCGGCCGGGTGGCCGGGCGGAGGTGGATCCGCGCGGCTGGCGGGACTACCCGGCCGGGCCGGCGCTGCTGCGCGCGCTCACCGACGGCCGGCCCGCCCGCGCGGTCTGGTCGGCGTTGCCGGGGGAGGACTGGGCCGACCGGTACGCCGACGCGGTCGCCGCCACGGTGGCCGGTGGCCGTGGTGCCGTGGTCGTGGTGGCCGACGCCCGTGACCTGGACCGGCTCGACGCCGCTCTGACCGCGGTGCTCGGCGCGGGACGCCACGTCCGGCTCGCCGCCGCCGACGGTCCGGCCCGCCGCTACCGGGCCTTCCTCACCGCCCGGACGGGCGGGGTGGACGTGGTGATCGGCACCCGGGCGGCGATGTTCGCCCCGGTGCGGCGGCTCGGCCTGGTGGCGATCTGGGACGACGGCGACGACCTGCACGCCGAACCGCGGGCGCCCTACCCGCACGCCCGGGACGTGCTGCTCACCCGGGCGCAGCTCGGCGACATCGCCGCGGTGGTCGGCGGCTACGCCCGTACCGCCGAGGCGCAGTTGCTGGTGGAGACCGGCTGGGCGCGCGAGGTGGTGGCCGACCGGGCGGTGGTGCGCGCGCGTACCCCGGCCATGGCGCCCACCGGCGACGACCCGCAACTGGCCCGCGATCCCGGCGCGGCCTCGGCACGGCTGCCGAGCCTGGCCTGGACCACCGCCCGGGACGCGCTGCGCGCGGACCTGCCGGTGCTGGTGCAGGTGCCGCGCCGGGGTTACGTGCCGTCGGTGGCCTGTGCCGACTGCCGCGCCCCGGCCCGCTGCCCGCACTGCGCCGGGCCGCTCGCGCTGCCGTCGGCGCAGGGCACGCCCGCCTGCCGCTGGTGCGGGCGGGTGGCCGCCGCGTACGCCTGCCCGGAGTGCGGCGGGCGGCGGCTGCGCGCCTCGGTGACCGGTGCCCGGCGGACCGCCGAGGAGCTGGGCCGGGCGTTCCCCGGCGTGCCGGTGCGGACCTCGGGGCGGGAGGAGGTGCTGGCGACGGTGCCGGGCGGCGCCGGGCTGGTGATCGCCACCCCGGGCGCGGAGCCGGTCGCGGAGGGCGGGTACGGCGCGGTGCTGCTGCTGGACTCGTGGGCGCTGCTGACCCGGGCCGACCTGCGGGCCGGCGAGGAGGCGCTGCGGCGCTGGATGGCCGCCGCCGCGCTGGCCCGGCCCGGTACGGCAGGTGGCCGGGTGGTGGTGGTCGCGGACGGCGCGCTGGCCCCGGTGCAGGCGCTGCTGCGCTGGGACTCCGCCTGGTTCGCGGCCCGGGAACTGGCCGAGCGGCGCGAGCTGGGCTTCCCGCCGGCGGTCCGGATGGCGAGCGTCACCGGCGCGGCCGAGGCGGTGGCCGACCTGCTCGCCGGCGCCCGGCTGCCGGGCGACGCCGAGGTGCTCGGCCCGGTGCCGGCCGACGAGGGCCGGGAGCGGATGCTGGTACGCGTGCCCCGGTCCCGGGCCGCAGCGATGGCCGAGGCGCTGCACGCCGCCGCCGGGCAGCGCAGCGCCCGCAAGGCGGCCGACCCGGTACGGCTCCAGGTCGATCCGCTCACCCTGTTCTGATCGGACGCGATCGCGTGACAGTGCGCACGCGGACCCTCGCGCACGGTCGTGACCTGGGGTTTGCCGCACACCTGGTCCGGCAATCGAGTAGCGGGCGGTGATAGCATCGCCCGTCATGCCCAGCCGTGCGGTTTTCCCGCGCGGGACGCGGCGCGGCGGGTGCCAGAGCACGTCGGGCCGACACGGATTCGATGTCGTCAGTCAGCCGGTGAGCAGGGGTGGACCAGTCGTGACCGTTCGTCAGTCGATCGTCTTCAACGGTGACCTCGGCAGTGGCAAGAGCACCGTCTCGGTCGAGATCGCCAAGCGGCTCGGGCTGCGCCGGGTCAGCGTCGGCGACCTCTACCGCCAGATGGCCCAGGAGCGGCAGATGACCGCCCTCCAGCTCAACCTGCACGCCGAGCTGGACCAGGCCGTCGACGGGTACGTCGACCAGCTCCAGCGCGACATCGCCGCCTCCGGCGAGTCCCTGGTCATGGACTCCCGCCTGGCCTGGCACTTCTTCACCGACGCGCTCAAGGTGCACATGATCACCGAGCCGACCGAGGCGGCCCGGCGGGTGCTGGCCCGCCCGTCCGGCCCGGCCGAGAGCTACACCTCGCTGGAGGAGGCGCGGGCCAAGCTGCGCGAGCGCAGCGAGAGCGAGCGCGGCCGGTTCATCGTCCGGTACGGCGTCGACAAGGCCCGCCTGCGCAACTACGACCTGGTCTGCGACACCACCCGGGCCAACCCGGAGCAGGTCATCCAGCACGTCATCGACGTCTACGAGGGCCGACTCGGCGCGGACGTGCTGCGCGCCGGCCGGCCGCTGCTGCTGCTCGACCCGAACCGGGTGTACCCCACCGAGGACGTGTCGACGCTGCGCGGCCTCTGGGACTCCGACGCCGCCGCCGAGGCGGCCGGACGCGACGAGGAGCCGGAGCCGCTGAGCATCGGCTACACCGGCGAGTACTTCTTCGTCGTCGACGGCCACCGGCGGCTCAGCGCGGCGGTGCGCGCCGGCCTGCCGATGGTCCCGGCCCGGCTGGTCGCCGAGGTGGACGAGCCGGTGGTCGGCGGGATCAGCGCCGTCGACTTCTTCACCGCGCAGGCCCGCCCGGGGCTCATCCACGACTGGGAGGACGCGCACGGCATCACGCTGCCGCTGCCGGAGCACGCGCTGCTCGGCGGCGGCCCGGTGCTCGCCGGGGAGCCGGGTGCCGGCGCCTGACCGCCGGGGACACCGCCACCTCGCCGTCACGGGTTCACCCGATCCGGCGGGCCGGAGCATGATGAAGGCCTCCGATGCCTGGGGAGGCGGAATCGTGGATCCGACCGACGCGCTCGCGCTGCTGATGTCCCCCGAGGGTCGTCTCGACCCCTATCCGACGTACGAGCGGCTGCGCGCGCACGGCCCGGTGGTCCAGGCCGGGCCGGTCTTCTACGTGGTCACCGGCTACGCCGAGGCCGACGCGATCCTGCGCGACGCCCGGTTCGGGGTGATGGACGACGCGCTGCGCGACCAGTTCATGCCCGGCTGGCGGGAGAGCCCGGCCGTGCTGTCGATCTCCCGGTCGATGCTGCGCACCAACCCGCCCGACCACAGCCGGATGCGGCGGCTGGCCGCCGGCGCGTTCACCCCGCGCCGGATCGCCGCGATGCGCGACGTGGTGCGGGCGCAGGCCGACGAGCTGGTCGACGCGATGCTCGCCGCCGACGAGCCGGTCGACTTCATGGCCGCGTTCGCGTACCCCCTGCCGGTCGGCGTGATCTGCGCGCTGCTCGGCGTGCCGGCGGCGGACCGGCCGCTGTTCCGGCGCTGGGCCACCGACCTGACCGGCGTGCTCGAACCGGAGATCACAGCCGACGAGCTGGCGGTGGCCGACCGGGGCGCGACCGAGCTGCGGGACTACTTCACCGAGCTGGTGGCGGCCCGCCGCCGGGCCCCGGCCGACGACCTCACCACCGCGCTGGTCCAGGCGCACGACGGTGGCGACCGGCTCTCCGGCGACGAGCTGCTGGCCAACCTGATCGTGCTGCTGGTGGCCGGCTTCGAGACCACCACCAACCTGCTCGGCAACGGCCTGGTGGCGCTGCTGGACCATCCGCGCGCCGCGGCGGCGCTGCGCGAGCGGCCCGACCTCGCGCCCGCGTACGTCGACGAGCTGCTGCGCTACGACTCACCGGTGCAGCTCACCTCGCGGATGAGCACCGCGCCGTCCCGGTACGGCGACGTCGACCTGCCGCCGGAGAGCTGGGTCATCGTGCTGCTCGGCGCGGCCAACCGTGATCCCCGCCGCTATCCCGATCCGGCCCGCTTCGACCCGTGGCGGGCGCAGATCGCGCCGCTCTCATTCGGCGCCGGGCCGCACTACTGCCTCGGCGCGGCGCTGGCCCGGCTGGAGGCGCAGGTGGCGTTCCCGCTGCTGCTGCGCCGGCTGCCCGGGCTGGCAGTGGCGGGCCGGCCCGAGCGGCGGGTCCGGCTCACCCTGCGTGGTCACGCCACGCTGCCGGTGAGCGTGGGGCGGAAGGCGGCCCCGGTCACCGTTCCCGGTACGCCACCCGGGGCGGCCGGGCCGACTCCGTAGACTGGACGCGCATCGTTCGACCCAGACAAGGAGCCACGCCGAGTGACCGTCCAGCCCATCCGTCTGTTCGGCGATCCGGTGCTGCGCACGCCGGCCGACCCGGTCGTCGACTTCGACGCCGAGCTGCGCAAGCTGATCGCCGATCTGACCGACACGATGCGCGAGCAGAGCGGCGCCGGCCTGGCCGCGCCGCAGCTCGGGGTGGGCCTGCGGGTGTTCACCTTCGACGTCGACGACGTCCTCGGCCACCTGGTCAACCCGGTGCTGGAGTTCCCCGACTCCGAGGAACAGGACGGCCCGGAGGGCTGCCTGTCCATCCCCGGGCTCTACTTCGACACCAAACGCCGGCAGAACGTGATCGCCAAGGGCTTCAACGGCTACGGCGACCCGTTGCAGATCGTCGGCACCGGCCTGATGGCCCGCTGCGTGCAGCACGAGACCGACCACCTCGACGGGGTGCTCTTCGTCGACCGGCTCGACGCGGCCGGCCGCAAGGAGGCCATGAAGGCGATCCGCCAGGCCGAGTGGTACGACCAGGCCGCGCCGCCGACGGTCAAGCTCAGCCCGCACGCCGCCGGCAACCCGTTCGGCCTGGGGCGGTGACCCGGATGCGCCTGGTCTTCGCCGGCACGCCGGCTGTCGCCGTACCGGCCCTGGACGCGATCGCCGCCTCCGGGCACGAGCTGCTCGCCGTGGTCACCCGCCCCGACGCCCCGGCCGGGCGGGGCCGGGGACTGGTCCGCTCGCCGGTCGGCGCGTGGGCCGACGCGCACGGCGTCGAGGTGCTCACCCCGGCCCGTCCGCGTGAGCCGGAGTTCCTCGACCGGCTGCGCGAGCTGGCGCCGGACTGCGTACCGGTGGTCGCCTACGGCGCGCTGGTGCCGCCGGTGGCGCTGGAGATCCCCCGGCACGGCTGGATCAACCTGCACTTCTCCCTGCTGCCCGCCTGGCGCGGCGCCGCGCCGGTGCAGCACGCCGTGCTGCACGGCGACGAGCTGACCGGGGCCAGCGTCTTCGAGCTGGAGGAAGGGCTGGACACCGGCCCGGTGTACGGCACCGTCACCGACGAGATCCGTCCCGCCGACACCTCCGGTGACCTGCTGGAACGGCTCGCGCACTCCGGCGCCGGGCTGCTGGTCGCGGTCCTCGACGCGATCGGCGCCGGCACCGCCCGGGCCGTGCCGCAGCCGGCCGACGGGGTCTCACTCGCCCCGAAGCTCACAGTGGAGGACGCCCGCGTCCGCTGGGGCGACCCCGCGTTCGCGGTGGACCGGCGCATCCGCGCCTGCACGCCCGCGCCCGGCCCGTGGACCACGTTCCGCGACGACCGGGTCAAGCTCGGCCCGGTCACCCCGCTGCCCGACGGCCCGGAGCTGAAGCCGGGGGAGCTGCACGTGGAGAAGTCCGGCGTGCTCGTCGGCACCGCCACCACGCCGGTGCGCCTCGGCGAGGTGCGCGCCGCAGGCAAGAAGGCCATGCCCGCCGGAGACTGGGCGCGCGGCGCCCGGGTCACCGCCGGCGAGGTGTTCGCGTGACGGGGCCGCAGCGCCCGGACCGGCCCGTCGAGGGCGAGCGTCCCGGGGGGTACGCGCGTGAGCACGGCGACCGGCCCGCCTTCGAGCGCCGGGGTGACGACCGTTTCGGCGACCGTGAGCGTGGCGCCCGGCAGCGCTCCGACCGGCCCGCCGCGGACCGGCGTGCCGGCGACCGGTTCGGCGGTGACCGTGAGCGCGGCGACCGGCGAGGCGGGGACCGGGTCGGTGGGGACCGGCGGGGCGGGCGTCCGGCCCGTCCGGCAGTCGACCTGCCCCGGCAGATCGCGTACGAGGCGATCGCGGCGGTGCACCGCGACGACGCGTACGCCAACCTGGTGCTCCCGGCGATGCTGCGCGAGGCCGGGCTGACCGGCCGGGACGCCGCGTTCGCCACCGAGCTGACCTACGGCACGCTGCGGCACACCGGCACGCTCGACGCGATCGTCACCGACGCGGCCGGGCGGGACGTGCAGCGCATCGACCCGCCGGTGCGCGACGCGCTGCGGCTCGGGGCGTACCAGATCCTGCACACCCGGGTGCCCGCGCACGCCGCGGTGTCCTCCACCGTGGACCTGGTCCGGTCGGTGGGGCCGGGCGCCACCGGGTTCGCCAACGCGGTGCTGCGGGAGATCACCAGCCGGGACGCCGACGCCTGGGTGGCGAAGCTCGCCCCGGCGCCGGAGACCGACCCGATCGGGCACCTCGCGCTCGCGTACAGCCATCCGCAGTGGATCGTGCGGTCGTTCGCCGAGGCACTCGGCGGCGACATGGGCGAGACGACCCGGCTGCTCATCGAGGACAACGAGCGCCCGCCGGTGCACCTGTGCGCCCGGCCGGGTCTGGCCGATCCGGTGGCGCTCGCCGACGAGGTGGGCGGCGCGCCCGGCGCGTTCTCGCCGTACGCGGTCTACCTGCCCGGCGGCGCGCCGGGTGACCTGCCGGCGGTGACCGACGGCCGCGCGCACGTGCAGGACGAGGGTTCCCAGTTGGTGGCGGACGCGCTGGTGGCGGCACCGCTGGACGGCCCGGACGGCCGGTGGCTGGACCTGTGCGCCGGTCCGGGCGGCAAGTCGGGCCTGCTCGGCGCGCTCGCCGCGACCCGTGGTGCCCGGCTGACAGCTGTCGAGGTGGCCGAGCACCGGGCCCGGCTGGTCGCCCAGGCCACCCGCGGGCTGCCGGTGACTGTGGTGCACACGGACGGGCGCACAGTGGGCAGCGACCCGAAGCTGCCGGAGGAGCACTTCGACCGGGTGCTCGTGGACGCGCCGTGCACCGGGCTGGGCGCGCTGCGCCGTCGCCCGGAGTCGCGGTGGCGCCGCCAGCCGTCGGACCTGCCGCCGCTGACCCGGTTGCAGCGGGAACTGCTCACCGCCGGGCTGCGGGCGGCCCGGCCGGGCGGCCTGGTCGCGTACGTGACGTGTTCGCCGCACGTGGTGGAGACGCACGTGACGGTGACCGAGGCGGCCCGGCGGTGCGGCTTCGACGTCGACTTCGTCGACGCGCGGCCGTTGCTGCCGGCCGGCATGCCGGGCCTGGGTGACGGCCCCACTGTGCAGCTCTGGCCGCACCGCCACGGCACCGACGCCATGTTCCTGGCGGTCCTCCGCCGGGTCTGACCCACCTCTCCTCGCAGTCGATCAAGGAGTTCGTGTCGCCTGGGCCGCCGTGCCCGGACACGAACTCCTTGATCGTCATGCGGAGAAATGGGGAGGGATGGAGCGTGTGCGGCATCCCGGTGGGGAGAGGGGGCCGGTGGGATGTGACAGCCCGTTGACTGTTTGATCGATGCATGTAACTGTTTCGACCACCGGTCCCGGCACCCCCGCCCGCCGAACCCCCACGAGGAGTCTCCATGAGACGCAGAACGCCGACCACGAGCCTCGCGCTCGCCCTCGTCGCCACCCTGACGACGGCGAGCCTGGCCGGCACCGCCTCCGCCGCGCCCGCTCCGGCCGCCGCCCCCGCCCCGGCCGTCGCCGCCCTCGCCGCGCCGGACGTCTCCCTGAGCAACATCCAGGCCCACCTCACCCAGTTCAACTCCATCGCCACCAGCAACGGCGGCAACCGGCGCTCCGGCTCGGCCGGTTACACGGCGTCGGTCAACTACGTCAAGGGCAAGCTGCAGGCCGCCGGCTACACGGTCACCGAGCAGAACTGCTCCACCTGCACCTACCCCGGCAACAACCTGATCGCCGAGTGGCCGCAGGGCCCCTCCGACCAGGTCGTCATGTTCGGCGCCCACCTGGACGGCGTCTCCGCGGGCCCCGGCATCAACGACAACGCCTCCGGCTCGTCGGTGCTGCTGGAGAACGCGCTGGTGCTGGCCGCGCAGAACCCGACCATGACCAAGCGGGTCCGGTTCGCCTGGTGGAACGGCGAGGAGCAGGGCCTCCAGGGCTCCAAGCACTACGTCAACCAGCTCAGCTCCACCCAGCGGGGCTACATCAAGGGCTACTACAACTTCGACATGGTGGGCTCGCCCAACGGCGGCTACTTCATCAACCGGATCACCTCGGCCACCGCCGCGCCGCTGAAGGCGTACTGGGACTCGTTCGGCATCTCGCCGGAGGAGAACACCGAGGGCCAGGGCCGCTCGGACGACTACTCGTTCGCCAACGCCGGCATCCAGACCTCCGGCTACGCGGCGGGCGCCAGCTACACCAAGAGCTCGGCGCAGGCCAGCAAGTGGGGCGGCACCGCCGGTGCGGCGTACGACGGGTGCTACCACCGCTCCTGCGACAACACCAGCAACATCAACACGACCATCCTCAACCGGGCCGCTGACGGTGTGGCGTACGCGATCTGGCAGCTCGCCGTCGGCGGCGGCACGCCGTCCAACGACTTCTCCGTCTCGGTGAGCCCCACCTCCGGCAGCGTCGCCCGGGGCGGCTCCACCACCGCCACGGTCAGCACCGCCACCACCGCCGGCAGCGCGCAGACCGTGGCGCTGTCCGCCAGCGGCGCTCCGAGCGGCGTCTCGGTGAGCTTCAGCCCGTCCTCGGTCACCTCGGGCGGCTCGGCCACCATGACCGTCACCGCCTCGTCGACGGCCACCACCGGCACGTTCACGCTCACCGTGACCGGCACCGGCTCGGCCACCCGCACCGCCAGCTACACGATCACCGTGACCGGCGGCAGCGGCGGCTGCACCGGCGGCCAGCTCATCGGCAACAGCAGCTTCGAGTCCGGCACCACGCCGTGGACGGCCAGCTCCGGCGTGATCACCAACAGCTCCAGCCAGGCGGCCCGCACCGGGTCGTACAAGGCGTGGATGAACGGGTACGGCTCCTCGCGTACCGACACGCTGTCCCAGTCGGTCACGCTGCCGTCCGGGTGCAGCAGCTACACGTTCTCGTTCTGGCTGCACATCGACTCGGCCGAGACGACCACCTCGACCGCGTACGACAAGCTCACAGTGCAGGTCGGTTCGACGACGCTGGCCACGTACTCGAACCTGAACAAGGCCACCGGCTACACCCAGCGCACCTTCAACCTGGCCGCGTACGCCGGTCAGACGGTCACGCTGAAGTGGACCGGGGTCGAGGACTCCTCGTTGCAGACCAGCTTCGTCGTGGACGACGTGACGCTGCAGGTCGGCTGAGCGGTCCCGGGCGGGGTGGGCGCCGGCCCGCCCCGCCCGGGTCTCACGTGATCGGCAGCGCCTTCGCGCCCGCGCCCTTGACCGACCGGGTCAGCGAACGTTCGGAGACCCACAGGAAGCACTGCACGCCCCGGTCACCGTCGCGCCACTGCTCCTCGAACGGGTGGTAGATGATGGTGCCGGCCCGGTACTGCATGTTGCCGTCGTTCGGCAGCCCGGCGTACTTGGCGATCAGGCCGCGGCAGGCCTTGTGCGTGCGCAGCGGCGTGCGTTCGAACTCGGCGTAGCTGATGTCCGGCGCCTGGTAGACGCCGACGAACTCGGCGTGGTGCTTGCTGGTGCAGGCCACCGGCCGCATCGACTGCACCTCGTCCTTGCTCAGCTTCGGGTTGAAGCAGCCGAGCGCGAGCTTCGAGCCGGGCTTCAACGCACCCCGCAGACTGCCGGTGCGCTGGGCCACGGCACCCTCGTCCAGATCGGTGATCTCGGCGACGTCGCAGCGGTACCAGCGGGCCCCGCCGGACCACGCGAGCGCCGAGGGGAAGACCACCGCCAGGCGTAGCCGCCCGCCGCGCCAGTCCCCGCCGACGGCCCGGGTGACCTGCCGGGCGCAGTCGGCGTGCGCGGCGCGCACGCCGGCCGAGCCGGTCCGCGGCGGTGCGGAACGCTCCGCCTCCGCGCCGGTCATCGTGCCCACGTGCAGCGTCTCGGTGCGGTGCGGGGTGGCGCAGTCGACCGGCTGGTAGCCGCTGAGGTAGCCGACGTCGGCGACAGTGGGATGACAGGCCCCGCTCTGCGGCACGAAACCGACCGGCGCGGCGAACGCGGGCCAGTCGTCGACCAGGTCCCGGTCCACTCCGGCCGGCGCGGCACAGCCGCCGAGCGCCAGCGCCAGCGCCGCGCCCACTGTGACCGCCACCCGCCATCGCCGCATCCCGACCGACCTCCCCCGCGCATCCGGCGCCGCCCGGTCGACCGGTACGCCTCGGCGGTGCAGCATACGGCAGCCGCTCAGGTGACCGGGAGTCCCTCGGGTCCGGCGCCGCGCACCGAGCGGTTCAGCTTGCGGTCGTCACTCCACAGGAAACAGCGCACGCCCCGGTCGCCCTCCTCCCACTCCCGCTGCGACGGCGGGTAGAAGATGGACCCGGCCCGGTACGGCAGCTCGGCGTTGTCCGGCACCTCGGCGAACGCGGCGATGAGCGTCATGCACCGCCGGTGCGTGGCGGGCGCGCCCCGGGTGAACTCCGCCCAGCTCATGTCGCGTTCCTCGTACACGCCGACGAACTCCGCCCGGTGCGGTTCGGTGCACAGCACCGGGGCCATGTAGTTGAGGTTCTGGCCGATCAGCTTCGGGTCGAAGCACCTGTGCACCAGCGGGTTGTCGCCGACCAGCGCGCCCCGCAGGCTGCCGACCCGGTTGACCGGGCGGGTGTTGTCGATGCTGTCGGTCTCGGCCAGGTCGCAGCGGAACCAGCGGGCGCCGGACGTCCAGGCGGTGACGGTGGGCAGCGCGATGTTCAACGTGAGCCGGGCGGCGCGCCAGTCCCCGCCGATCATCTCCCGGGCCCGCTGGTCGCACTCGGCGCGCGCGGTCCGCAGCGCCGGTGAGCCCGGTTCGGGGCGTACGCCCTGCGCCGCCGGCCCGCTGAACCGGCCGACGTGCACGGTCTCGGCCAGGTGGCTGCCCGCGCAGTTCACCGTCTCGTACGTGGCGGCCGCCACCACTGTGCTCAGCCGGGGCAGGCACGCCTCGGTCGCCGGGACGAACAGCTGCGGCACCGGCAGCGCCGCCCAGTCGTCGATCAGGTCGCCGTCGGCCCGATGCACCTGAGCGCAACCCGCGAGCACCGCAGTCGCGGCGCCGGCCAGCGCGAGCACGTGGAGCCACCGTCGCATCGTCCGCCCCTTCCGGGAGAGATGACAGCCGGTCGTCATAGGCCCGACCGGCGTCCCCCGCGCCCGGGCGTGCAGCATACGTGACCGTCCCTGTAGGAGTTTCGTCATCTTTCAATCGATCGGCCAGTCACCGGCGACTATTCGTGCCGATTTTTTCTCCGGACGGCCGGATGGTGCACCACGGGTGACGGAAGGATCACCGCTGGTCGCTCCGGGAGCCGTGCCGCTACCTCCGGATCACCGCGTTCGTACACTGGCCCCGTGACCGTACCGCCGCCGATCGTCGCGCCCAGCATCCTGGCCGCCGATTTCGCCCGCCTCGCCGACGAGGTCCGTGCCGTGGAGCCCGCCGCCGACTGGCTGCACGTCGACGTCATGGACAACCACTTCGTACCCAACCTGACCATCGGGCTGCCGGTGGTGCAGAGCCTGCGCGCCGTCACCGGGATCCCGTTCGACGTGCACCTGATGATCACCGACCCGCGCCGCTGGGCGCCCGGGTACGCCGACGCCGGGGCGTACAACGTCACGTTCCACGCCGAGGCGTGCGACGACCCGGTGGCGCTGGCCAAGGACCTGCGCTCGGCCGGGGCGAAGGCCGGGCTGGCGATCGACCGGGACACCCCGATCGAGCCGTACCTCGAACTGCTGCCGAGCTTCGACACGCTGCTGATCATGACGATCAAGGCCGGCTTCGGCGGTCAGCGTTTCCTGCCGCAACTGCTGGACAAGGTGCGCGCGGCCCGCCGGCACGTCGACAGCGGGCACCTGGAGCTGCGCATCGAGGTCGACGGCGGCATCGCCGCGGACACCATCGAGCAGGCCGCCGCGGCTGGCGCCGACGCGTTCGTCGCGGGCACCGCCGTCTACGGCGCCGACGATCCCGCGGAGGCGGTACGCCGCCTGCGGGGCCTGGCGGAACGCGCGATGACCGGGGCCTGAGATGGACCCGGCCGGCGAGCGACCCGACGTGATCCTCGTCGTCGACGACGACGAGGACATCGCCCGCTTCGTCGAGTTCAACCTGCGCCTGCACGGCTTCGAGGTGCTGCACGCCGCCGACGGCCAGGAGGCGCTGGAGGTCATCGAACGGCAGCGGCCCGACCTCGCAGTCGTCGACCTGATGATGCCGCGCATCGACGGGCTGGAGCTGACCCGGCGGCTGCGCGCCGACCCGATGACCTCGGCCCTGCCGGTGATCATGCTGACCGCCAAGGGGATGACCCAGGACAAGGTCAACGGGCTCAGCGTCGGCGCGGACGACTACCTGGTCAAGCCGTTCGACACGCTGGAACTGGTGGCCCGGGTCAACTCCACGCTGCGGCGCAACAAGGAGTTCCGGGAGGTCTCGCCGCTGACCGGGCTGCCCGGCAACAGCCGGATCCGGCGGGAGATCAGCGACCGGGTACGCAACGGCGTCGACTACGCCGTCGGCTACATCGACATCGACCGGTTCAAGAGCGTCAACGACCGGTACGGCTTCGTGCGCGGCGACGAGTTCATCTCGGCGCTGGCCCGCAGCCTGCACCGGGCGGTGGTGTCGATCGGGCTGCCGCCGGCGTTCCTCGGCCACGTCGGCGGCGACGACTTCGTCATCGTCTGCGCGCCCAGCCAGGTCCGGCCGCTGACCAGCCGGGCCGTCGTCGACTTCGAGAAGGCCGCCGACGCGCTCTACGACGCCACCGACCGGGAACGCGGCTTCGTCGAGCTGAAGGACCGGCGCGGCAACATCCGCCGCGCCGCGCTCGTCACGCTCTCCATCGGCGTGTCGCTGTCCGATTCCGGCAAGCGGTTCACCGACCCGCTGGAGGCGATCGCGGTGGCCTCGGAGATGAAGACGGTGGCCAAGAGCCAGCCCGGCTCGTACGTGGCGGTGGACCGCCGGCGCGGCGTCACCTGACCGGTCCTGTGAGGTAGCTCGCCTCTGTGGCGCGCGCCCGGGCGGAACGTGTAAGACTTCCCCTATACCCACCACGCGCTGGCGGGGCTCGGTGAAATTCCGAACCGGCGGTGATCCACGGTCCGACCGTGGTAAGCCCGCGACCCGGACGGCTTCGGCCGGACGGTGGACCTGGTGAGAATCCGGGGCCGACGGTTGGGGTGCGGCTCGTCCGCCCCCAGAAAGTCCGGATGGGAGACAGCGCGCGGAACGGGGGAGGCCTCTGCCGGCCGCTGAGCACCCTCAGCCGCCGCGTGGGCTCCCCGGGGTCGGCGTCGCCGTCCCCGGGTTCTCCGCCGCCGCGTGTCCGCGGCTTTCGTGGCCGTTCCTCCCGAACCCCGCCCGCGCGCGACCGGCGAGCGGGAGGACAGGCGGCCATGGCGAGCGTCTCCGTCGACGAGGCGATGCGTCGTGCCATCGAACTGGCCGCGCGGGGCCTCGGCGCCACGAGCCCCAACCCGGTGGTCGGCTGCGTGCTGCTCGACACCGACGGCGAGGTCGTCGGCGAGGGCTTCCACGCGTACGCCGGCGGCCCGCACGCGGAGATCGTCGCGCTGGCCCAGGCCGGCACGCGGGCCCGCGGCGGCACCGCGGTGGTCACCCTGGAACCCTGCGACCACACCGGCCGCACCGGCCCGTGCAGCCACGCGCTCATCGCCGCCGGGGTGTCGCGCGTGGTGATCGCCGTGCCCGACCCCAACCCGGTCGCCTCCGGCGGCGCCGCCACGCTGCGCGCCGCCGGGGTCCAGGTCGCTTTGGGGGTACGCGCGCAGGAGGCCGAGGCCGGCAACGTCGCCTGGCTCACCTCGATGCGCCGCGGCTGGCCGTACGTGATCTGGAAGTACGCGGCCACGCTCGACGGGCGTTCCGCCGCGTCCGACGGCACCAGCATGTGGATCACCTCCGAGGCGGCCCGGATCGACGTGCACGCGCTGCGCGGCACCGTCGACGCGGTGCTCGCCGGGGTGGGCACCGTGCTCACCGACGACCCCCGGCTGACCGCCCGCAACCTGCGCGACGGCACCATGGCCATCCGGCAGCCGCTGCGGGTGGTGGTGGACAGCTCGGGGCGTACCCCGGCCGACGCCCGGGTCCGCGACGGCGCCGCCCGCACGTGGATCGCCACCGCCGCGGAGGTCGGCGCCGGGCCGGACGGCCGGGTCGACCTGCCGGCGCTGCTCGCGGAGCTGCACCACCGGGGCGTGCGGGCCGCGCTGCTGGAGGGCGGGCCGACGCTGGCCGGCGCGTTCCTCGCCGCCGGCCTGGTCGACAGGATCGTCGGGTACGTCGCGCCGAAGCTGCTCGGCGCCGGCCCGACCGCGCTGCTCGACGCGGGCGTGAGCACCATCGCCGACGCCATCGATCTGGAGATCACCGACGTTACGCGGGTCGGTCCCGACCTGCGGATCACCGCGCTGCCCCGGAAGAGGGAGAGCTGACATGTTCACCGGCATCGTCGAGGAACTGGGCGAGATCGTCCGGAGCACCGAGACCGGCGACGACTCCGCGCTGGTCGCCATCCGCGGCCCGCTCGTCACCTCGGACGCCCGGCACGGCGACTCGATCGCCGTCAACGGCGTCTGCCTCACAGTGGTCGACGTCGACGGCGGCGTGTTCACCGCCGACGTGATGGGAGAGACGCTGCGCCGTACCGCGCTCGGCGCGCTGCGCCCCGGCGACCCGGTCAACCTGGAACGAGCCGCCGCGCTGAACAGCCGTCTCGGCGGGCACCTGGTGCAGGGCCACGTCGACGGCGTCGGCGAGATCGTCGCCCGGGAGCCCGCCGCGCAGTGGGAGACCGTGCGGTTCCGGCTGCCCGCCGGGCTCGCCCGGTACGTGGTGGAGAAGGGCTCGATCACCGTCGACGGCGTGTCGCTCACCGTCGCCGAGGCGGGCGACGACTGGTTCTCGGTCGGGCTGATCCCCACCACGCTGAAACTCACCGTGCTCGGCACGAAGCGGATCGGCGACCCGGTCAACCTGGAGGTCGACGTGCTGGCCAAGTACGTCGAGCGGCTGCTCGGCGACCGCGGCGCGGGGGGTGCCCGGTGATGGGCCCGCTCGGCTGGCTGCTCGACGCCCAGGTGCACGTGGCCGGCTCGCCGGTGCTGGTCCGGGAGATCGTCGGCAACGTCTTCGGGCTCGGCTCGGCGCTGCTCGGGCTGCGCCGCGTGGTCTGGGCCTGGCCGGTCGGCATGATCGGCAACGCGCTGCTGTTCACCGTGTTCCTCGGCGGTGTCTTCGTCACCCCGCAGGCGCACGACCTCTACGGCCAGGCCGGCCGGCAGGTCTTCTTCTTCGCCGTCAGCGTGTACGGCTGGTGGCGCTGGTCGCGCAACCGGCGTGCCGGTGGCGGGGAGGAGCCGGCCGTGGTGCCGCGCTGGGCCACCTGGCCGGAGCGGCTCGGCCTGCTCGTGGCCGCCGCCGTCGGCACCGCCGCCGCGTACCCGGTGCTCGCCGCGCTCGGCTCGTGGGGGCCGCTGCCGGACGCCTGGATCCTGGTCGGCAGCCTGCTCGCCACGTACGGCATGGCCCGCGGCTGGGTCGAGTTCTGGCTGATCTGGATCGCCGTCGACGCGGTCGGCGTACCGCTGCTGCTGCGCGGTGGCTTCTACCCGTCGGCCGCCATGTACCTGGTCTACGGCGCGTTCTGCGCCGCAGGCCTGTACAGCTGGTGGCGCACCTCCCGGGCCGTCGCGACCGCGCCCGCCCCGATCCCGGCGACGTACTCGGAGGCCGTGGCATGAGCACGTTCGGTTCGATCGAGCAGGCGGTGGCGGACATCGCCGCCGGGCGTCCGGTGGTCGTGGTCGACGACGAGGACCGCGAGAACGAGGGCGACCTGATCTTCGCGGCCGAGCTGGCCACCCCGGAGCTGGTCGCGTTCATGGTCCGGTACACCTCCGGCTACATCTGCGTGCCGCTGACCGAGGACGAGTGCGACCGGCTCGACCTGCCGCCGATGCACCACACCAACCAGGACCGGCGCGGCACCGCGTACACGGTGACTGTGGACGCCCGGGAGGGCGTCAGCACCGGCATCTCGGCCGCCGACCGGTCGCACACCATCCGGCTGCTCGCCGACGCCGCCACCGGCCCGACCGACCTGGCCCGGCCCGGCCACGTGGTGCCGCTGCGCGCCCGCGCCGGCGGGGTGCTGCGCCGTCCCGGGCACACCGAGGCGGCGGTGGACCTGACCCGGATGGCCGGGCTGCGCCCGGCCGGGGTGCTCTGCGAGCTGGTGAACGACGACGGCACCATGATGCGCCTGCCGGACCTGGAGAAGTTCTGCGCCGAGCACGGGCTGACGCTCGTCACCATCGCGGACCTGATCGCACACCGGCGGCGTACCGAGAAGCAGGTCGAGCTGGCCGCCGAGGCCCGGATGCCCACCCTGTACGGCGTGTTCAAGGCGCTCGGCTACCGCGCCGAGCACGACCCGGCCGAGCACGTCGCGCTGGTCATGGGCGACCTCGGCGACGGGCGGGACGTGCTGGTGCGGGTGCACTCCGAGTGCCTCACCGGCGACGTGTTCGGCTCGCTGCGCTGCGACTGCGGGCCGCAGTTGCAGGCCGCGCTGGCCCGGGTCGCGCAGGAGGGCCGCGGCGTGGTCCTCTACGTGCGCGGGCACGAGGGCCGGGGCATCGGCCTGCTGCACAAGCTCCAGGCGTACCAGCTCCAGGACCAGGGCCGCGACACCGTGGACGCGAACCTCGACCTGGGCCTGCCGGCCGACGCCCGCGACTACGGCACCGGTGCGCAGATCCTCTACGACCTGGGCGTCCGGTCGATGCGGCTGCTGACCAACAACCCGGCCAAGCGGGCCGGGCTGGAGGGGTACGGCCTCACCGTGACCGGCCGGGAGGGGCTGCCGGTGCGCTCCAACCCGGAGAATGTGCGCTACCTGCGCACGAAGCGGGACCGGATGGGCCACCTGCTGGACGGACTGGACGAGGTGACCGAGGCGCCGATGGGCCGCCCGGTCGCCGGTGACGAGATCGGAGCGTAGGGCGATGGCGGGTTTCGGTGAGCCGGGCGTGACCGCGGTGGACGCCGCCGGGATGACTGTGGGCGTGGTGGCCGCCCGGTGGCACGGCGACCTGACCGACCACATGACCGAGCGTGCGGTGGCCGCCGCGCAGGCGTGCGGGGCGCGCGCCGTGGTGGCCCGGGTGGCCGGCTCGGTGGAGCTGCCGGTGGTGGCCCAGGCGATGGCCCGCCGCTTCGACGTGGTCGTCGCGCTCGGCGTGGTGGTACGCGGCGCGACGGCGCACTTCGACTACGTCTGCAAGTCGGTCACCGAGGGGCTGACCCGGGTGGCGCTGGACGAGGGCAAGCCGGTGGCGCACGGGGTCCTCACGGTGGACACCGTCGAGCAGGCCCGCGACCGGGCCGGGCTGCCCGGCTCGGCCGAGGACAAGGGCTGGTCGGCGACCGTGGCCGCGCTGGACGCCGCCCTGGCCGTCCGCGCCCTCGACGCCCAGTCCGCCCAGCGGGTCGGCTTCGCCTGACCCACCCGGCCCGTCACCAGGAGCGGCTGGAAGAATCGCCTTCCGTGAAGACGTTCGAGGAGTTGTTCGCCGAGCTGCAGGCCAAGGCCGCCGCCGGCACCCCGGGCTCGGGCACCGTCGAGGCGCTCGCCAAGGGCGTGCACTTCATCGGCAAGAAGGTCGTCGAGGAGGCGGCCGAGTCGTGGATGGCCGCCGAGCACGAGGGCCCGGAGCGGGCCGCCGAGGAGATCTCCCAGCTGCTCTACCAGGCGCAGGTGCTGATGCTCGCTACCGGCCTGGAACTGAAGGACGTCTACCGACATCTCTGAGTGCCCGTCCGCTGATCATCCGATCGAACGAAGGAGCACTCCCATGCTGCGTGTCGCAGTACCCAACAAGGGCGCCCTGGCCGAGTCGGCCGCCGGGATGCTGCGCGAGGCGGGCTACCGCCAGCGCACCGACCCGAAGGACCTCGTCTGCCGGGACGAGGCCAACGACATCGAGTTCTTCTACCTGCGCCCCAAGGACATCGCCACCTACGTCGGCTCCGGTGACCTGGACGTCGGCATCACCGGCCGCGACCTGCTGATCGACTCCGGCGCGCCGGCCGAGGAGATCGTCGACCTCAACTTCGGGCGGGCCACGTTCCGGTTCGCCGCCCGTCCCGACGACGTCGCCTCCGTCCAGCAGCTCGGCGGGCACCGCATCGCCACCGCGTACCCGGGTCTGGTCGAGCGGCACCTGGCCGAGCTGGGCGTCAAGGCCGACGTGATCCGTCTGGACGGCGCGGTGGAGAACGCCATCCGCCTCGGCGTGGCCGACGTGGTCGCCGACGTGGTGGAGACCGGCGCGACGCTGCGCCAGGCCGGCCTGGTGGTATTCGGTGAGCCGCTGCTGCGCTCCTCGGCGGTGCTGGTCCGCCGCGCCGGTGCTCCCGGCGGCGCGCAGCAGGAGCAGTTGCAGCGCCGGCTGCACGGCGTGCTCGTCGCCCGCCGGTACGTGATGCTCGCCTACGACGTGCCGGCCGGCCTGCTCGACCGGGCCAGCTCGCTGACCCCCGGCATCGAGTCGCCCACCGTCTCGCCGCTGCACCGGGAGGGCTGGGTCGCGGTGCAGGCGATGGTGCTCCGCGACGACGTGCACCGGATCATGGACGAGCTGTACGAGCTGGGCGCCCGCGCGATCCTCGTCACCAACATCCACGCCTGCCGGCTGTGAGACCGCTGCCGCTCCCGGCCGCGCTCGCGGTGGTCGTGGCCGGCGGCGTGGCCTCGGCCGCCCAGGGCGCGGTCAACGCCGAGATGGGGGAGCGGACCGGTGCCCCGGTCCTCGGCGCGGTCGTCAACAACCTCGGCGGCTGCCTGCTGGTGCTGGCCGGGATCGTGGCGCTGCCGTCGATGCGCGCCGGGCTGGCCGGGCTGCGCCGCTCCGGGCTGCCGTGGTGGGCGTACCTCGGCGGGGTGGGCGGCGCGGTGATCGTGCTGGTCGCCCCGGTGGTGGTGCCGGTGCTGGGGGTGGCGGTGTTCACGATCGCCCAGGTGGCAGGCGGCAGCCTCGGCGGTCTCGCGGTGGACCGGGCCGGGCTGGCCGCGACCGGACGGATGCCGCTCACAGTGCCCCGGGTCGGCGGCGCGGTGCTCGGCGTCGGCGCGGTGGCCCTCGCCCAGCTCGGCCGCCCGGTCGGTGACCTCGCGGTCGGGCTGGTGCTGCTCTGCGTCCTGGGCGGGCTGGCGGTGGCGGGGCAGTCCGCGCTCAACGGCCGGGTCGCCGCCTCGGTCGGCCCGGCCGCCGGCCTCGCTGTCAACTTCGCGGTCAGCACAGTGCTGATCGGCGCGGTCGCGGCGCTGACCGGAGCGCTCGCGAGCCAGCCCCGCTGGCCTGCCCAGTGGTGGCTCTACGTCGGCGGCCTGCTCGGCGTCGGCATCGTGCTCTCGCTGCTGGTCGGGGTACGCGCCGCCGGGGTGCTGCGTACCGGCCTGGCGCTGGTGGCCGGGCAGCTCGGCGGCGCGCTGCTGCTGGACCTGGTGCTGCCCGGCGGCCCCGGTGTCCGGCTGCCGGTGCTGGCCGGCGCCCTGCTCACGCTGCTCGCCGTGGTGGTCACCAGCCTGCGCCGGCGTGGCCCGGACCGTGTGGCGGCCGAAGGCGCGCCCGAACCGGATGGCAGACTGGTCGGGTGAGCGATTCCGTGGTGACCGTGCGACCCCGCCGCGTCCGGGTCGTCTGCTGGGTGTCGGCCGTCACGCTGATCGTGGTGTTCAGCCTCGTCGCGACGTCGCTGACCGGCGCCACCGGCAACGGATACGGCACGTTCCAGCGCGGCGACCAGTTCGCCATGATCGGCCTGGGTGTCTTCGGCGCGCTCGGCTTCCTGCTGTTCACCCGCCCTCGCGTGATCGCCGACGCCAGGGGCGTCCGGGTGCGCAACGTGTTCAGCTCGTACGAGCTGCCGTGGGAGGTCGTCCGCGGTGTCCGGTTCGACAGGGGCGCCCCGTGGGCCAGCCTGGAGCTGCACGACGACGACCTGCTGCCGATGGTCGCCTTGCAGGCCGCCGACAAGGAGAGCGCGGTCGAGGCGGTCCGCGCGTTGCGCCGCCTGCACCAGGCGCACCTGGCGGCGCTGTCCGCCGGCCAGTCGGCACCCCGCTGACCAGCGAGCCCGGTTTGGGCGGGCCTGGGCCGAGGGTGTAGTGTTGCGGAGTCGACCAGACTGCCCCCGTCCCTGACGCGCGGGCGGTCGAGAAGCGGAGCGCCCGCTCCCACCCGAGTCGCCGCCACGGTGGCCGGGTCCGGTCCCCGGTTTCGGGCACGTCCCGACGCCGGATGCGCGATCCTGTGATCGTGCCGACCGGTCGAGTGGGCCCTGGCATACGCCGGGGCCTTCTGCTTTCCGGGTCGGCTCCCACCCGGGAGCCCACGGAGTCGGCACCGTAGGAGACTCGACTCGAGGAGGCCCCATCAGCGTCGAACCACGCGTGAACGAGCAGATCCGGGCACGTGAGGTCCGACTGGTCGGCCCTGAGGGTGAGCAGGTGGGCATCGTCCCGCTTGAGCGCGCCCTGCAGCTGGCCGCGGACGTCGACCTGGACCTGGTCGAGGTTGCGCCGATGGCGCGCCCGCCGGTGTGCAAGCTCATGGACTTCGGCAAGTTCAAGTACGAGAGCGCACTGAAGGCGCGCGAAGCGCGGCGTAACCAGCAGCAGACCGTCATCAAGGAGATGAAGCTCCGGCCGAAGATCGACCCGCACGACTACGAGACCAAGAAGGGTCACGTGGTGCGGTTCCTCAAGGCCGGCGACAAGGTCAAGGTGACGATCATGTTCCGCGGTCGGGAGCAGAGCCGCCCGGAGCTGGGCTACCGGCTCCTGCGCCGGCTCGAGTCCGAGATCACGGACCTTGGATACGTCGAGGCCGCGCCGAAGCAGGACGGCCGAAACATGATCATGGTTCTCGCTCCGCACCGGGCCGTCAAGGCCTCCGCGGTCGCCGCCACGGCGTCCCGCGGTGGACCGCGCGACCGGGCAGCGGAGGAACCGGCCGCTCCGGCCGGCGAGACCCCGGCGGCCGGCGAGACCGCAGCAGCCGGTGAGACCGGCACGACCGCTGAGACCAGCGGCCAGTAACAGGGGGAGAAGACGTTCCAATGCCGAAGATGAAGAGCCACACGGGTATGGGCAAGCGGGTCAAGGTGACCGGCAAGGGCAAGATCGTTGCCCAGCAGGCCGGCCTTCGCCACAACCTGGAGAAGAAGCCCAGCACCCAGACCCGTCGGCTGACCGGCACCGTCGAGCTGGCCAAGGCCGACACCAAGCGCATCAAGAAGCTGCTCGGCCGCTGACGCGAGCCACCTGAACCGAAGAAGGAGTTGAGATGGCACGCGTCAAGCGGGCTGTGAACGCCCAGAAGAAGCGTCGTACCCTGCTGGAGACCGCGAGCGGTTACCGCGGTCAGCGCTCCCGGCTGTACCGCAAGGCCAAGGAGCAGGTGCTGCACTCGATGCAGTACTCCTACCGGGACCGTCGCGACCGCAAGGGCGACTTCCGGCAGCTCTGGATCCAGCGGATCAACGCCGGCGCCCGGGCCAACGGCCTGACCTACAACCGCCTGATCCAGGGCCTGCGCCTGGCCGGCATCGAGGTCGACCGGAAGATCCTGGCCGACATGGCCGTCAACGACGCCGCCGCGTTCGCGGCGATCGTCGAGCTGGCCCGCGCCGCCGTGGCGGCCGAGGGCACCGGTGGCGCCGCGGCTCAGGCCGCCTGACCCACCCCGTACGGCAGATCGAGGCGTCTCCCATGCAGTCACAGTCGCAGGGGAGGCGCCTCGACGCCGTTCCCGGACCGTTCACCCCGCGTACCCCGAGGGTCGTTGCCGCCCGCCGGTTGCAGCGCCGGCGCGACCGCGACCAGGCCGGCCGGTTCCTGGCCGAGGGGCCGCAGGCGGTCCGGGAGGCGCTCGCCCGCACCGGCACCGTGGTCGAGCTGTTCGGCACCCCGGCGGCGCTCGACCGGTACGCCGACCTCGCGGCCGCCGCCGCCCGCGCCGACGTGCCCGTCTCCGAGGTGACCGACGACGCGCTCGCGGCGCTCACCGAGACCGTCGCGCCGCAGGGCCTGGTGGCGGTGTGCCGGCACCTCGACGTACCCCTGGAGCAGGCAGTGGCGCGCGGGCCGCGCCTGGTCGCGGTGCTCGCCGGGATCCGTGACCCGGGCAACGCCGGCACCGTGCTGCGTACCGCCGACGCGGCGGGCGCGGGCGCTGTGATCTTCGCCGGCGAGGCGGTCGACCCCTACAACGGCAAGTGCGTGCGGGCCTCCGCCGGCAGCCTCTTCCACGTCGACGTGGTGCGCGCCGCCGACCCGCTCGCCGCCGTCGAGGCGCTGCGGGCCGCCGGCCTGGAGATCCTGGCCACCACCGGGTACGGCGACAGCGACCTGGACGACCTCGCCGACGCGGGCCGGCTGGCCGCCCCCACCGCGTGGCTGTTCGGCTCGGAGGCGCACGGCCTGCCCGACGAGCTGACCGGCGCCGCCGACGCCCGGGTCCGGGTGCCGCTGCACGGGCGCGCGGAGAGCCTGAACCTGGCTGCGGCGGCGGCCGTCTGCCTGTATTCTTCCGCCAGAGCACTGCGTGTCCCCCGGGGCACGCGAGAGACAGCAGGGGAGTCCGCCTCGTCATGAACGCGCCACGGCGTTCGTTTAGCCAGCCCGCCGGTGTCGGCGGGCGGCGGGCCTGACCCTTCCCCCTGCACGACTCCCCACCGGCGGGCTGCGGCGAAGCCGCGCGTCCGTAGACTCGCCTAGCCACCCGCGAGGGTCGGCGCCGCCGTGAGGGAGTGCCCGTTCACCATGAGCTACCGCAACGATCCGTACGACCCGAAGCAGGTCGCCCTGCTCGACCCGGACGCCCTGGCCGGGGCCGTGGCAGACGCCGAGAAGGCGTTCGCCGAGGCCGCCGACCCGGACGCGCTCACCGCGCTGCGCCCCGCGCACCTCGGTGACCGGTCCCCGGTGTCGCTGGCCCGCCGGGAGATCGGCGCGCTGCCGCCGGCCGCGAAGGCCGACGCCGGCAAGCGGGTCAACGAGGCCCGCCGGGCCATCGAGTCCGCGTACGCCGCCCGGCAGGAGATCCTGGACCGGGAACGGGCCGCGCGGGTACTGGTCGAGGAGCGGGTCGACGTGACCCTGCCGTACGACCGCCGGCCGCGCGGAGCCCGCCACCCGCTGAGCGTGCTGATGGAGCAGATCAGCGACCTGTTCATCGGCATGGGGTACGAGGTGGCCGAGGGCCCCGAGGTCGAGCTGGAGTGGACCAACTTCGACGCGCTGAACATCCCGGCCGACCACCCGGCGCGCGGCCTGATGGACACGTTCCACATCGCACCCGAAGGCTCGGGCCTTGTTCTCCGCACCCACACGTCGCCGGTGCAGGCGCGCACCATGCTCAGCCGCAAGCCGCCGATCTACGTGGTCGTGCCCGGCCGCGTCTACCGCACCGACGAGCTGGACGCCACCCACGCGCCGGTGTTCCACCAGGTCGAAGGCCTCGTGGTGGACAAGGGCATCACCATGGCGCACCTGCGCGGCACGCTCGACCACTTCGCCCGGGCCATGTTCGGCGAGGGTGCGAAGACACGCTGGCGGCCGCACTACTTCCCGTTCACCGAGCCGTCGGCGGAGTTCGACGTCTGGTTCCCGGAGCACCGGGACGGTCCGCAGTGGGTCGAGTGGGGCGGCTGCGGCATGGTCAACCCGCGGGTGCTGCGTGCCTGCGGCATCGACCCGGAGGTCTACTCCGGATTCGCGTTCGGCATGGGCATCGACCGGACCGTGATGGTCCGGCACGGCGTCAGTGACATGCGGGACATGGCCGAGGGCGACGTGCGGTTCACCCGCGCGTTCGGCGCCTGAGCTACGGGAACGGTGGTTTAACAGTCATGCGAGTCTCTGTCAGTTGGCTGCGGGAGTACGTGGACCTGCCGGCCGACCTGCCCACCGGCGACCTGGAGCAGGCGCTGGTCGACCTCGGCATCGAGGTCGAGTCCGTGGTGGACCTGCGCGAGTCGGTCACCGGCCCGCTGGTCGTCGGCGAGGTCCTGGAGATCGAGGAGCTGACCGGCTTCAAGAAGCCGATCCGCTTCTGCCGGGTCGACGTCGGCGCCGCGAACGGCACCGGTGAGCCGCAGGAGATCGTCTGCGGGGCGCGCAACTTCGCCGTGGGCGACAAGGTCGTGGTGATCCTCCCCGGCGGCGTGCTGCCCGGCGGGTTCGCGATCGGCGCGCGCAAGACGTACGGGCGCAACTCCCACGGCATGATCTGCTCGGCGCAGGAGCTGGGGCTCGGCGACGACCACTCGGGCATCGTCGTGCTGCCCGAGGACGTCAAGGCCCAGTCCGGCGACGACGCCCGGCCCGTCGTCGGCCTGGACGACGTCGTGGTCGAGATGGAGATCACCCCGGACCGCGGGTACGCGCTGAGCGTGCGCGGCATCGCCCGGGAGCTGTCGCACGCGCTCGGCGTGCCGTTCCGCGACCCGGCCGACGCGCCCGCGCCCGGCGCGACCGCCGAGCCGGCGTACCCGGTCGAGGTCCGTGACCCGGTCGGCTGCGACCGGTTCGCGGCGCGGATGGTGCGCGGCGTCGACCCGACGGTCGAGACGCCCGGCTGGATGCGGCAGCGGCTCACGGTGGCCGGGGTGCGCAGCATCTCGCTCGCCGTCGACATCACCAACTACCTGATGCTCGAACTCGGCCAGCCGATGCACGCCTTCGACGCGGACCGGATCGCCGGGACGCTCGTGGTGCGCCGCGCCGAGGCGGGGGAGAAGCTGACCACGCTGGACGGGGTGAACCGCACGCTGTCCGCCGAGGACCTGGTCATCTGCGACGAGAGCGGTCCGATCTCGCTCGCCGCGGTGATGGGCGGCGAGACCAGCGAGGTGCTCGCCTCCACCACGAACGTGCTGTTCGAGGCGGCGCACTGGGATCCGGCCACCGTCGGCCGTACCGCGCGGCGGCACAAGCTGTTCAGCGAGGCCGCGAAGCGCTGGGAGCGGGGCGTGGACCCGGCGCTGCCACTGGTCGCGCTGGAGAAGGCGGTCCGGCTGCTCACCGACCTCGCCGGTGGTACGGCTGGCGAAGAGGTGCTCGACATCGACCACGTCGCGCCGCGTACGCCTGTCACGCTGCCGGTGGACCTGCCGTCGCGGCGCGTCGGCGTGACCTATTCGCCGGACCGGGTGGTGGAGCTGCTGGAGCAGGTCGGCTGCACCGTCACCCGCGGCACCGACCGGCTCGCCGAGGACCCGGGCGCCGTCGGCACGGCCGGGGTCGGCCCGGGCGCCGGTGCCGGTGAGGTGCTGACCGTCACGCCGCCGAGCTGGCGGCCCGACCTGACCGACCCGGCCGACCTGGTGGAGGAGGTGGTACGCCTCGACGGCTACGACCGCGTGCCGTCGGTGCTGCCCACCGCGCCGCCCGGCCGGGGCCTGACCTGGCAGCAGCAGCGCCGCCGGGCCGTCGCCCGCTCGCTCGCCGAGCGCGGCTACGTCGAGGTGCTGGCGCAGCCGTTCGTCGCGCCGGAACTGGTCGACCAGCTCGGCCTGCCCGCCGACGACCCGCGCCGCCCCGCGGTACGGCTGGCGAACCCGCTGTCGGAGGAGGAGCCGCTGCTGCGCACCACGCTGCTCGGCCCGCTGCTCGGCATCGTCAAGCGCAACGTCGGCCGGGGCCAGCGGGACGTGGCGATCTACGAGATCGGCACGGTCTTCCACCCGCGTCCCGGTGCCGGCACCCCGCCCGCGATGGGCGTGGACCGGCGGCCCACCGACGAGGAGTTCGCCGCCGCCGACGCGGTCGTTCCCGCCCAGCCCCGGCACGTCGCGGTGGCGCTCACCGGCGAGATCGAACCGGCCGGCTGGTGGGGCGCGGGCCGCACGGCCGGCTGGGCGGACGCCGTCGAGGCGGGCCGGGCGGTGCTCGACGCCGCCGGGATCCCCGCCGACCGGGTGACGGTACGGGCCGGCGAGCGGGCGCCCTGGCACCCGGGCCGCTGCGCCGAACTGGTGGTGGACGACGTGGTCGTCGGCCACGCCGGTGAGCTGCACCCGGCCGTGCTGGCCGCGCTGGAGCTGCCCCGGCGTACCAGCGCCATGGAACTGGACCTGGACGCGCTGCCCGCCGCCCCGCTGGCGGCCGGGCCGACCATCTCCACGTTCCCGCCGGCCCTGATCGACGTGGCGCTGGTGGTGGACGACGCGGTGCCGGCGGCCGACGTGCGGGCGGCACTGGTCGAGGGCGCGGGCGCGCTGCTGGAGGACGTCCGCCTGTTCGACGTCTACACCTCCGAGCAGCTCGGCGAGGGACGCAAGTCGCTGGCGTACAAGCTGACGTTCCGCGCCCCGGACCGGACCCTCGCGGGCGAGGAGGCGGTGGCCGCGCGCGACGCGGCGGTAGCGGTAGCCGCCGAGCGCTTCGGCGCCACCCTGCGCGGCGCATGAAAGGAGGGGCCCCCTCTTAACGCCTCCGGTAGAGGAGGGGGCCCCTTTTAACACGCCGGCTCACGCGAGCCGCTGGTGAACGTCATCTCATGGCTATGCAACGCGCCGTATGACCTTGCGGTGGCGCTGCCCCGCCCGGTACTCTTCTCTGCATAGTCATGCGGAGGTGGGTATGGGCATTCGGGTTGCCGTGGCCGGGGCGAGTGGATACGCCGGGGGCGAACTGCTGCGCCTGCTCGCCGGTCACCCCGAGTTCGAGCTGATCGCCGCCACCGCGCACAGCCAGGCCGGCCAGCCCGTCACAGCCGTACACCCGCATCTCGCGGGCCTCGACCTCGTGTTCGCCGCCACCGAACCGGCGACCCTCGCCGACGCGGACCTGGTCTTCCTGGCCCTGCCGCACGGGCAGTCCGCAGCGCTCGCTGCGGCGCTGCCCGACTCGGTCACGGTGGTCGACCTGGGCGCGGACCACCGGCTGCGCGACGCCGGCGCCTGGTTCCGCTACTACGGCGGCGAGCACGCCGGGGCCTGGACCTACGGGCTGCCCGAGCTGCCCGGACAGCGGGCCGAGATCGCCGCCGCGACGCGGGTCGCCAGCACCGGCTGCTACGCGGTGGCGACCACGCTGGCGCTGGCACCGCTGGTCGCCGCCGGCGCGGTACGCCCCGACGACGTGGTGGTGGTCGCCGCCTCCGGCACCTCCGGCGCGGGCCGGGCCGCCAAGGCGCACCTGCTCGGCAGCGAGGTGATGGGCGATCTGACCCCCTACAAGGTGGGCGCGCACCAGCACGTGCCGGAGATCAAGCAGGCCACCGGCGCGACCGGCCTGTCCTTCACCCCGGTGCTGGCGCCGATGCCCCGGGGCATCCTGTCCACCGTCACCGCGGTGCCCACCGGCGACGCCGACCCGCGCGCGGTGCTGGCCGCCGCCTACGCCGACGCGCCGTTCGTGCACGTGCTGCCCGAGGGATCGTGGCCGCACACCGCGGCCACCGCCGGCTCGAACTCCTGCCACCTCCAGGCGACTGTGGACGTCGACTCGGGCCGGGTGATCGTGGTCAGCGCTATCGACAACCTGGGCAAGGGCGCGGCCGGTCAGGCCGTGCAGAACGCCAATCTGATGGTGGGTCTCCCCGAGACCACCGGTCTGTCCGTGTTTGGAGTGGCCCCGTGAGCGTCACCGTCCCCCGTGGGTTCCGCGCCGCAGGTGTCGCGGCCGGACTGAAGTCCTCCGGCGCCGCCGACGTCGCCCTCGTGATCAACGACGGCCCGGACGCCGGTGTGGCCGGTGTGTTCACCGCCAACCGGGTCAAGGCCGCGCCGGTGCTGTGGAGCCAGCAGGTCGTGCACGGCGGCGTCGTGCGCGCCGTGGTGCTCAACTCCGGCGGCGCGAACGCCTGCACCGGCCCGGCCGGCTTCCAGGACACCCACGCCACCGCCGAGCACACCGCCGCCGCGATCACCGCGGCGAACGCGCGGCTGATCGTCGGCGCGGGCGAGGTCGCGGTCTGCTCGACCGGCCTGATCGGCGAGCGGCTGCCGATGGACAAACTGCTTCCCGGCGTACGCGAGGCGGTGCGCGGCCTGTCCCGCGACGGCGGCCCGGCGGCCGCCGAGGCGATCATGACCACCGACACCCGGCCCAAGACGACTGTGGCGCAGGGTACGGGCTGGACCGTCGGCGGCATGGCGAAGGGCGCGGGCATGCTCGCCCCGGCCATGGCCACCATGCTCTGCGTGCTCACCACCGACGCGGTGGCCGGGCCGGACGCCCTGGACGCCGCGCTGCGCGCCGCCACCCGGATCACGTTCGACCGGATCGATTCCGACGGCTGCATGTCCACCAACGACACGGTGCTGCTGCTGGCCAGCGGCGCCTCCGGCATCGAGCCGACCGAGGCCGAGCTGACGGCCGCGGTCACCGCGGCCTGCCACGACCTGGCCCAGCAGCTCCTGGCCGACGCGGAGGGCGCGACGAAGGAGGTCGCGATCGAGGTGGTCGGCGCGGCGAGCGAGGACGACGCGGTCGAGGTGGGCCGCACGGTGGCCCGCAACAACCTGGTGAAGACCGCGCTGTTCGGCAACGACCCGAACTGGGGACGGATCCTCGCCGCGGTCGGCACCACGGCCGCCGTGTTCGAGCCGGACGGCGTGGACGTCGCGGTCAACGGCATCTGGGTGTGCCGGGGCGGCGCCGCCGCCGAGGACCGCGCCAAGGTGGACCTCACCGGCCGCGGCGTCACGGTCCGGATCGACCTGCACGCCGGCGCCGACGCCGCCACCATCTGGACCAACGATCTTTCCCACGCGTACGTCCACGAGAACTCGGCCTACTCCACATGAACCTCTCCGCTGACCTCACCCGGGCCCAGGCCAAGGCCGCCACGCTGATCGAGGCGCTGCCCTGGCTGGCCCGTTTCTCCGGCGCCACGGTCGTGGTCAAGTACGGCGGCAACGCCATGGTCGACCCCGAACTCCAGCGGGCGTTCGCCGCCGACATGGTGTTCCTGCGCTACGCCGGCCTGAAGCCGGTCGTGGTGCACGGCGGCGGCCCGCAGATCTCCGCCATGCTCGGCCGCCTCGGCATCGCCAGCGAGTTCCGGGGCGGCCTGCGGGTCACCACCCCGGAGGCGATGGACGTGGTCCGGATGGTCCTGGTCGGTCAGGTCGGCCGGGAACTGGTCGGGCTGATCAACGCGCACGGCCCGTACGCGGTCGGCCTCTCCGGTGAGGACGCCGGGCTGTTCACGGCGGTGCGCCGCCCCGCGTACGTGGACGGCGAAGCGGTCGACGTGGGCCAGGTCGGCGACGTGGAGTCGGTGAACGTCTCGGCGGTCACCGACCTGATCGAGGCCGGCCGGATCCCGGTCATCTCGACAGTCGCGCCGGACGCCGACGGGGTGCTGCACAACCTCAACGCGGACACCGCCGCCGCCGCGCTGGCGGTGGCGCTGGACGCCCGCAAGCTGGTCGTGCTGACCGACGTGCCCGGCCTGTACGCCGATTGGCCCGACACGTCCAGCCTGATCAGCGAGATCACCGCGGACGACCTGGCGAAGCTGCTGCCGTCCCTGGAGTCGGGCATGGTCCCGAAGATGGAGGCCTGCCTGCGGGCGGTGCGCGGGGGAGTACCCGCCGCGCACGTCGTCGACGGCCGGGTCGCCCACTCCACGCTGCTGGAAGTGTTCACGTCGGAGGGCTTCGGAACGATGGTGATCGAGTCATGAGCACGCTGGTGCAGCGGTGGAACGCCACCATGATGGACAACTACGGCACGCCGCCGCTGGCGCTCGTCTCCGGCTCCGGCGCCGTCGTGGTCGACGAGACCGGCCGGGAGTACGTCGACCTGCTCGGCGGCATCGCCGTCAACGCGCTCGGCCACGCCCACCCGGCGGTGGTCGCCGCCGTCAGCAAGCAGGTCGCGACGCTCGGGCACGTGTCGAACCTGTTCGTCGCCGAGCCGCCGGTGGCGCTGGCCGAACTGCTGCTCGCGCTGGCCGGCCGCCCGGGCCGGGTGTTCTTCGCCAACTCCGGCGCGGAGGCCAACGAGGCCGCGTTCAAGCTGTCCCGGCTCACCGGCCGCCGGCACATGGTCGCCACCCACGGTGGGTTCCACGGCCGGACCATGGGCGCGCTGGCGCTCACAGGGCAGCCCGCGAAGGCCGACCCGTTCCGCCCGCTGCCCGGCGACGTGACCCACGTGCCGTTCGGCGACGCCGACGCGCTGGCCGAGGCGGTCACCGACGACACCGCCATGCTGATCATCGAGCCGATCCAGGGCGAGAACGGCGTGATCGTCCCGCCGCCCGGCTACCTCGCCGCGGCCCGGCGGATCACCGCCGCGCACGGCGCGCTGCTGGTGCTCGACGAGGTGCAGACCGGCGTCGGCCGGACCGGCCACTGGTTCGCCCACCAGGCCGAGGGCGTCGAGCCGGACGTCGTCACGCTCGCCAAGGGCCTCGGCGGCGGGCTGCCGCTGGGCGCCTGCCTGGCCTTCGGCCGGGCCGCCGACCTGCTCACCCCCGGCTCGCACGGCACCACGTTCGGCGGCAACCCGATCAGCTGCGCCGCCGCGCTCGCTGTCGTCTCCACGATCGCGCACGAGGGCCTGCTCGACCACGTCAAGCGGATCGGCGAGCGGCTGCGCCGGGGCGTCGAGGCGCTCGGGCACCCGCTGGTCCGTGAGGTACGCGGCTCCGGCCTGCTGCTCGGCATCGTGCTCGACCAGCCGGTCTCCGCCGCCGCCGCGGCAGCGCTGCGCGAGGCGGGCTTCCTGGTCAACCCGGTGCAGCCGGACGTGGTCCGGCTCGCCCCGCCGCTGATCCTCACCGCGGCCCAGGCCGACGCGTTCCTCGCCGCGCTGCCGGCCGCGCTGTCCGCCGCCGCGCCCGACGCCACGACCCCGACGGAGGCTCCCGCATGATCCGCCACTTCCTGCGCGACGACGACCTCACGCCCGCCGAGCAGGCCGCCGTGCTCGACCTCGCCGCCCGCATGAAGGCCGACCGGTACGCGCACCAGCCCCTGACCGGGCCGAAGTCGGTGGCGGTGCTGTTCGACAAGCAGAGCCTGCGCACCCGGATCTCCTTCGACGTGGGCATCGCCGAGCTGGGCGGGCACCCGCTCGTGGTGGACACCCAGGTCACCCACTTCGGCAGGGGCGAGACGCTCGCCGACGCGGGCCGGGTGCTGTCCCGCTACGTCGCCGCGATCGTGCTGCGCACCCACGGCGACGACCGGATCGCCGAGGTCGCCGCGCACGCGACGGTGCCGGTGGTCAACGCGCTGACCGACACGTACCACCCCTGCCAGCTGCTGGCCGATCTGCTCACCGTGCGGGAACGGTTCGGCGGGACCGCCGGGCGGATCCTCACGTACGTGGGCGACGCGGCGAACAACATGGCGCACTCGTACCTGCTGGCCGGCGCGACCGCCGGGATGCACGTGCGGATCGCCGGCCCGGCCGGGTTCCAGCCCGACCCGGAGATCGTGGCCCGCGCCGAGAAGATCGCCGCCACCACGGGCGGTTCGGTCCAGGTGCTCACCGACCCGGCCGAGGCGGTACGCGGCGCGCACGTCGTCGCCACCGACACCTGGACGTCGATGGGGCAGGAGGAGGACGGACTGGACCGGACCACGCCGTTCCTGCCGTACCAGGTCAACGCCGCGCTGCTCGGCCACGCCGACGCCGACGTGATCGTGTTGCACTGCCTGCCCGCCCACCGGGGCGAGGAGATCACCGACGAGGCGCTCGACGGCCCGCACAGCGCGGTGTTCGACCAGGCGGAGAATCGGCTGCACGCCCAGAAGGCGCTGCTGACGTTTCTCCTGGAGGAATCCGCATGACCGCTCCGCTGACCCGCGCCGCGCGGCACGCCCGCATCGTCGAGCTGATCCGCGACACCCCCATCCACTCGCAGACCGAGCTGGCCGACCTGCTCGCCGGGGACGGCATCCAGGTCACCCAGGCCACCCTGTCGCGCGACCTGAAGGAGCTGGGGGCGGTGACCGCGCGCGGCGGTGACGGGCGGGGCGTCTACCTGATCCCGGAGGACGGGCACCGGCCGCTGCGCGACGCCGAGGGCGCGCCGGCCCGGCTGGTCCGGCTGCTGCGGGAGCTGCTCAACGGCGTCGACTCCAGCGGCAACATCGCGGTGCTGCGTACCCCGCCGGGCGCGGCGCAGTACCTCGCCAGCGCACTGGACCGGGCCGGCCTGTCCGAGATCGTCGGCACCATCGCCGGCGACGACACCATCCTCGTCGTGGCCCGCGAGGCCGACGGCGGCGCCGCGCTGGGTGAGCGGCTCGCCGCGTGGGCCCGCCGCGACGACCCAGTCGAAGGGGGCACCTCGTGACCGAGCGGGTCGTCCTCGCGTACTCCGGGGGCCTGGACACCTCGGTCGCCATCCCGTACCTGGCCGAGCGGACCGGCGCGGAGGTGATCGCGGTCGCTGTCGACGTCGGCCAGGGCGGCGAGGACATGACAGTGATCCGGCAGCGCGCGCTCGACTGCGGCGCCGTCGAGTCCGAGGTGGTCGACGCCCGCGACGAGTTCGCCGCCGACTACTGCCTGCCGGCGATCCGGGCCAACGCCCTTTACATGGACCGCTACCCGCTGGTGTCCGCGCTGTCCCGGCCGCTGATCGTCAAGCACCTGGTCGCGGCGGCGCGCGCCCACGGCGGCACGATCGTGTCGCACGGCTGCACCGGCAAGGGCAACGACCAGGTCCGGTTCGAGGTCGGCCTGGCCGCCCTCGCGCCCGACCTGAAGGTCGTCGCGCCGGCCCGGGACTTCGCCTGGACCCGGGACAAGGCGATCGCGTACGCCGAGGAGAAGGGGCTGCCGATCGACGTGTCGGCGAAGTCGCCGTACTCGATCGACCAGAACCTGTGGGGCCGGGCCGTGGAGACCGGCTTCCTGGAGGACATCTGGAACGCACCGGTCGAGGACCTCTACGCGTACACCGAGGACCCGGCGTCGGAACGCGACCCGGACGACGTGGTGATCACGTTCGACGACGGCGTCCCGGTCGCGATCGACGGCGAGACGGTCACCCCGTACCAGGCGATCCGGGAGCTGAACCGGCGGGCCGGGGCGCACGGCGTGGGCCGGCTCGACATGGTCGAGGACCGGCTGGTCGGCATCAAGAGCCGCGAGGTGTACGAGGCGCCCGGCGCGCTCGCCCTGATCACCGCCCACCAGGAGCTGGAGGCGGTCACAGTCGAGCGGGACCTGGCCCGGTTCAAGCGCGGCGTCGACCAGCGCTGGGGTGAGCTGGTCTACGACGGGCTCTGGTTCTCGCCGCTGAAGCGGTCGCTGGACGCGTTCATCCACGACGCGCAGCGGCACGTCACCGGCGAGGTACGGCTGCGGCTGCACGGCGGCCGGGCGGTCGTCACCGGCCGGCGCTCCGAGGCGAGCCTCTACGACTTCGGCCTTGCCACCTACGACACCGGCGACACGTTCGACCAGTCGCTGGCGAAGGGATTCGTACGACTGTGGGGACTGCCCAGCACGATGGCCGCGCAACGGGACGCCCGGATGGGAGGGGCCTGATGGGGGGCACCACAATGGGTGGGGTGGACGACAAGAGCCTGACCGAGAACAGCGCCCCCGCCAACCGGACGAGCCTCTGGGGCGGCCGGTTCGCCGGCGGGCCCGCCGAGGCGCTCGCGCGGCTGTCGGTGAGCGTCCAGTTCGACTGGCGCCTCGCCCCGTACGACATCGCCGGTTCCCGCGCGCACGCCCGGGTCCTCGCCGGCGCCGGCCTGCTCGACCCGGACGAACTGGGCCGGATGCTGGCGGCGCTGGACGACCTGGAGGCGGCCTGCGCCTCCGGCGCGTTCCGCCCGACCGTCGACGACGAGGACGTGCACACCGCGCTGGAACGCGGCCTGCTGGAACGGCTCGGCAGCCTCGGCGGCAAGCTGCGCGCCGGCCGGTCCCGCAACGACCAGGTCGCCACCGACCTGCGGCTCTACCTGCGCGACCACGCCCGCGGCGTGGCGGCCCGGCTGGTCGAGCTGGCCGAGGCCCTCGTCGAGCAGGCGGAACGGCACGTGGACACCGCCGCGCCGGGCATGACGCACCTGCAGCACGCCCAGCCGGTGACGTTCGGGCACTGGCTGCTGGCCCACGTGCAGCCGCTGCTGCGCGACCTGGAACGGATGCGCGACTGGGACGAGCGGACCGCGATCAGCCCGCTCGGCGCGGGCGCGCTGGCCGGCTCGGGACTGCCGCTGGACCCGGTGGCGGTCGCGAAGGAGCTGGGTTTCCGCACCTCGTTCGCCAACTCGATGGACGCGGTCGCCGACCGCGACTTCGTGGCCGAGTTCCTGTTCGTCACCGCGATGATCGGCGTGCACCTGTCCCGCCTCGGCGAGGAGGTGGTGCTCTGGACCTCGCAGGAGTTCGGCTGGGTCGAGCTGGACGACGCCTTCGCCACCGGCTCGTCGATCATGCCGCAGAAGAAGAACGCGGACATCGCCGAGCTGGCCCGGGGCAAGTCCGGCCGCCTGGTCGGCGGCCTGATGAGCGTGCTCACCATGCTCAAGGGCCTGCCCATGACGTACGACCGGGACATGCAGGAGGACAAGGAGCCGGCGTTCGACGCGGTCGACACGCTGGAGCTGCTGCTGCCCGCGCTGGCCGGGATGATCTCCACGATGACGGTCCGGGTGGACCGGCTGGTCGCGAGCGCGCCGTCGGGCTTCTCGCTGGCCACCGAGGTCGCCGACTGGCTGGTGCGGCGCAACGTGCCGTTCCGCGACGCGCACGAGATCACCGGCAAGCTGGTGGCGCTGTGCGCGGCCCGCGACTGCGCGCTGGACGAGGTGTCCGACGCCGACCTGGCCGCGGTGAGCGAGCACCTGGACCCCTCGGTGCGCGACGTGCTCTCGGTGCGCTCGGCGCTCGCCGCCCGCATCACGCCCGGCTCCACCGGCCCCGGCCCGGTCGCCGACCAGCTCGCCGCCGCGGCGGACAAGCTGACCGGCTGGCGGGAGTGGGCCGCCGAGCGGGTCGTACCCCGCTGACCTGCGCGGCTGGTCCGGGGCAGGGCTCGCCCCGTCCCGGACCAGCCGCACGCCCCACGCCGGGCGCCCGACGCGGCGCCCCGCGCGCCCCGCGCCGAGATCTTGGTACGAAATGGCCCCCATAGGGGCGCTAAGCTTCCAAGATCTACAGCGGTCCTGCCTTGTGGAATGCGGATCCTGCCTTGCGGGACCTCGGGCTGCGGTCTCGGACTTCGGACTCCGCCGCTCGGTGCACCGTCCGATCCAGCGCTGTTCGGTGCTCCGTCCGGTTCTCCGGTCAGCCGGTGGGGCGCTCGCGTTTCGGGAGCTTGGCCACCACCGCGTCGTACGAACCGTCGGCCGCCTCGATCAGCTCGTCGTCCGGGATGCCGCCGGAGAGCCGCAGCGTGTTCCAGCCCGACCGGCCGATGTAGGGGGAGGGGCGTGCGTCGGCCGGGAACCGGTGCAGCCACTCGTCGGCCACCTCCCGGGACGCCCCGCACTTCACCCCGAGACGGGCCTCACCGTCGGGGGAGCCGAGGAACGCGAAGATGCGGCTGCCCACCTTCACCACCTCGTCGCCCTCCCACGGCCGGTCGAGCCAGGCTCCCGGCTTGGCCAGGCAGTAGGCCAGCATCTCCTCGCGCGTCATCGCGTCCTCCCGTGCCGTCGTCCGGCACAGTCTCGCCCGCCGCTGTGACAGCCCGCGCTGCCGGGCGGCCGGTCAGTCGCCGGTGCCGGTGCGGACGGTGAGCCGCTCGTAGCGCTGCCGGGCCGCCTGGGCGCTGCCCAGCCCCAGCCCGAAGGCGATCGCCTGCCAGGTCATGCCCCGCCCGCGGGCCACCTGCAACAGGCCGGCCTCCAGCGCGTCCACCTCGGCCCGCACGTGCGGGATCAGCGTCAGCGCGGCCATCAGGTCGGCCTGGTCGACGGGCTCCTCACCCTCGTCCAGCTCGGCGCCCCCGGCCAGCGCCATCACCAGCGTGGCCGCCTCGTAGGCGTCGGGCACGTCCGGGTGGGCGTAGCGCCGGCGGCGGGAGTTGGTGCCGGCGTGCCGCTCGGCGATCCGCAGCAGCGCCGCGTAGTTGCGGTGCGCCCGGGCCTGGGCAGCATCCGGAGCGGTGAACGGGTCGTTGTCCACGGTGACCATGCCGTCCATCCCACACCCAAGAATGACCTGTTGTCAACACCCTGTTGAAAGTCATTCGTGCACAACGCCGTGCCTCCGGGGCGTGGTGAGAAGACGGCGCGTCATGCACGACAGACGCGCCGCGGGGTGTTCCGGGTTGCCCGGAACGGCCGATTCAGGCCGGTGAGTTCCGCACCGGGGCGGCCGGAGCGGGCCGGCGGCGCGGCGTGTGCCGCCGGTAGACGCTGACGCTGGGCTCGTCCGCCAGCCAGAACCGCCACGGCAGGTCGTGCGCGGCGGCGACCCCGACGCGTGGCCCGGAGACGATCCGCGCCGGGTCGACGGGGCTCGCCGGTGGCGTCAGCAGCAGCGGGCCGCTGCCGTCGATCGCCGAGGTGCCGTTCGCCTCCCGCCCGAGCCCGAGCGCGGTGACCAGCCGGGCCGGCCCGCGGGCCAGCTCCCGGTCGGCGGCGCGCGGCCGGCGCTCGCGAGCGGTCTCGATGCCGTCGACCACCTCGCCCGCGCGCAACAGCACCGCCGCCGCCTCGCCGTCGCGACCGCAGACGATGTTCGCGCACCAGTGCATGCCGAACACGAAGTACACGTAGACGTGCCCGGCGGGCCCGAACATGACCCTGTTGCGCGGCGTCGGCCCGCGGTGGGCGTGCGACGCCGGGTCCTCGCCGGTGCCCGCGTACGCCTCGACCTCGGTGAGCCGGACGGTGACGCCGCCGGACGACACGGTCCAGCCGAGCAGCGTCCGCGCGGTGTCGGCGACCTGCGCGGCGGGTGCGTCGAGCCAGGGGTACGTCATCGCGGCAAGGGTAGTCGGTGGGCGGCGCGTGATCCGGGCCACGCGGGGGTGGGCGGCCACCGGAATAGTTGACTCGTCAAATATGTTGTGAGGAGCGATCCCGGGCCGACCGGTCCGGACCCCACGCGAGGAGCTGGTCATGCAGTTCGGAGTCTTCACCGTCGGTGACGTCACCGTCGACCCCACGAACGGGCGGATGCCGTCCGAGCGTGAGCGGATCAAGGCCATGACCGCCATCGCGCTCAAGGCCGAAGAGGTCGGCCTCGACGTCTTCGCCACCGGCGAGCACCACAACCCGCCGTTCGTGCCGTCGTCGCCGACCACCATGCTCGGCTGGATCGCCGCGCGCACCGAACGGCTGCTGCTGTCCACCTCGACCACGCTGATCACCACGAACGACCCGGTGAAGATCGCCGAGGACTATGCGATGCTCCAGCACCTTGCCGACGGCCGGGTGGACCTGATGATGGGCCGCGGCAACACCGGCCCGGTCTACCCGTGGTTCGGGCAGGACATCCGCAACGGCATCCCGCTGGCCATCGAGAACTACGACCTGCTGCACCGGCTGTGGCGCGAGGACGTGGTCGACTGGAAGGGCCGGTTCCGTACGCCGCTGCAGTCGTTCACCTCGACCCCGCGCCCGCTCGACGGCGTACCGCCGTTCGTCTGGCACGGCTCCATCCGCAGCCCGGAGATCGCCGAGCAGGCCGCGTACTACGGCGACGGCTTCTTCGCCAACCACATCTTCTGGCCCAAGGAGCACACCCAGCGGATGGTCGGCCTCTACCGGGAGCGGTACGCGCACTACGGCCACGGCTCGCCGGACCAGGCCGTCGTCGGCCTCGGCGGGCAGGTGTTCATGCGCCGCAACTCCCAGGACGCGGTACGCGAGTTCCGCCCCTACTTCGACAACGCCCCGGTCTACGGGCACGGGCCGTCGCTGGAGGAGTTCACCCGCGAGACGCCGCTGACCGTGGGCAGCCCGCAGCAGGTCATCGACCGCACGCTGGGCTTCCGCGAGTACGTCGGCGACTACCAGCGGCAGCTGTTCCTGATCGACCACGCCGGGCTGCCGCTGAAGACGGTGCTGGAGCAGCTCGACCTGCTGGGCGAGGAGGTGGTGCCGGTGCTGCGCAAGGAGTTCGACTCGCTGCGTCCCGCGCACGTGCCCGAGGCGCCCACCCACGCGAGTCTGCTGGCCGCCCGCGACGCCGCCCCGGCCGGGGAGCAGCGATGACCAGCCGTACCCTCGCGGTCGTCTCGGCCGGTCTCGGCCAGCCGTCGTCGACCCGCCTGCTCGCCGACCAGCTCGCCGCGGCCGCCCGCGACGAGCTGGCCGGCCGCGGCGCCACTGTGGAACTGCGCGTGGTCGAGCTGCGCGAGCACGCCCACGACGTGGTGAACCACCTGCTCACCGGCTTCGCCCCGGCCGCGCTGCGGCGGACGCTCGACGAGGTGGCGGCCGCCGACGGGCTGATCGCGGTGACGCCGATCTTCAACGCGTCGTACAACGGGCTGTTCAAGTCGTTCTTCGACGTGGTCGACCGGGACGCGCTGGCCGGCAAGCCGGTGCTGCTCGGGGCGACCGGCGGCACCGCCCGGCACTCGCTGGCCCTGGAGCACGCGGTCCGGCCGATGTTCACGTACCTGCGGGCCGCGACACTGCCCACGGCGGTCTTCGCCGCACCGGAGGACTGGGCCGGCGACGACGGCGACAGCGCGCTGCGGTCCCGGATCCGCCGGGCCGGAGCCGAGCTGGCCGAGCAGGTGGACCGCCGCCCGCCCGCGACCGGCCCGGCTGACCCGTTCGCGCTCACCACCGACTTCGCCGACCTGCTCGCCGGCCGCGATCCGTCCTGACGCCTGGGCGGGTCGGCGCGGACCCGACAGCTACCGGCCGTGGCCGTCGCCGGCGAACCACGCGGAGAGATCGTTATGACTGAGAGGCATGAATATGCCTCTCAGTCATAACGCTTGCAGGACATCTCTCTGGCCGGGCGGACCGGACCGGAGCGGGCCGGCCAGCCGCGCGGCGCGTCAGTCCTCGGCCGGCTCCGGCCGGTGGGCGACGAGCACCGGGCAGTGGGAGTGTTGCACCAGCGCCTGGCTGACCGAGCCGAGCAGCAGCCCGGCGAAGCCGCCCCGGCCCCGGGAACCGACCACCACGAGCGACGCCTCACCGCTGGCCTCCCGGAGCGCGGTCTCCGGCGAGGCGGCGGTCACGGCCCGTTCCGCCACGCGCAGGTCCGGGTGCGCCGCCCGGACCCGGGCCGCGGCCTCGGCCAGCAGCCCGGCCGCCTCGGCCCGCGCCGCGGTGGACGCCTCCGCCGCGACCTCCGGCGCGACTGCGCCGCGTTCGGGCGACCGGACGTGCATCAGCACCAGCTCCGCGTCGCGCCGGTCGGCCTCGTCCGCCGCCAGCTCGATCGCGTACGCGGCCGAGTCGGAGCCGTCCACGCCGACCAGCACCGGACCGTCCACCGGGATCGGCTGCTCCTCCGGGCGGACGATCAGCACCGGGCAGTGCCCGTGCTGCGCGAGCTGCCCGCTGACCGAGCCGAGCAGCAGGCCGGCGAAGCCGCCCACGCCCCGGCTGCCCACCACGACCAGTTCGGCGCGGCGGGACTCCTCGACCATCGTGGCGCCGGGGCCGCCGGCGACCTGGCGCACCTGCACCCGCAGGCCCGGGTGCCGCTCGGCCAGGTCGGCGGCGACCGACTCCAGCATCTTCTCCGACTCCGCGGTGGGCGCCGGCACCCCCAGGTCGTACGGGTTGAGCGGCACGCCGTACCCCATCGGGTGCAGGTAGCCGTGCACGAGCAGCAGCGGCCGGGAACGGGCGACGGCGGTCGCGGCGGCCAGGTCGGCGGCGGCCAGGCTGGACGGCGATCCGTCCACTCCCGCCACGACGGGTCGGTTCATCTGGTGCTTTCCCTCCGGTCGGCTCAGGCCATTGTGGCGCTGCCGGCCCCGCCCGGGCCGGGGAACCGGCTCAGTGGGTCCGGTCGCCCCGGTGCCGGACGACGGCGAGCGGGCTGTGGCAGTGGTGCAGCACGGCGTGGCTGACCGAGCCGAGCAGCAGCGCACCGAGGCTACCGCGCCCGTGCGCGCCGACCACCGTCAGCTGCGCGCCGACGGACTCCTCGACGAGCACCCGGGACGGGGTGGCGGCGGCGACCAGCTTCGGCCGTACCGTGACCTCCGGGTACCGCTCGGCCCAGCCGGCGATCGCCTCGGCCAGCACCCGCTGCTCGTCGGCGCGCAGCTCCTGCGGGTCGTACGCCAGCGGCACGACGTCGCCGAACGCCTCCCGGTAGGTCACCGGCTGCGGGTACAGCCAGGTGTGCACCACGACCAGCTCGGCGCCGCGCGCCGCGGCCTCGGCGAACGCGAACCCGACCGCCTCGTTCGACAGCGCGGAGCCGTCCACGCCGACCACCACCGGGCCGTCGGCGCGGGCCTCACCCCGGGCCACGAGCACCGGGCAGTCCGCGCGGGCGGAGAGCTGCACCGCGGCGGAGCCGACGAGCAGCTCGGCGAAGCCGCCCAGTCCCCGGTGACCCAGCACGAGCAGCGCGGCGTCGCGGCTCTCCCGCAGCAGCACCGCCACCGGCCCGCCGTCGACGACCGCGCCGGTCACCGCCAGCTCCGCGTCGACCTTGCGGGCCTCGTCCACCGCCTCCTCGACCAGCTTCTCGGCCTCCTGGCGCAGCTCGATGTCGGGCAGCACCGGGGCGACCATGCCCAGCGGCGTGCCGACCAGGGGCCACAGGAAGGCGTTCACCACCCGCAGCGGCCGGTGCCGCAGCACCGCCTCGCGTGCGGCCAGCCGTACCGCGTCCAGCGCGGACGGGGAGCCGTCCACGCCCACCACGACGGGGGCACCGGTTCTGTCGGTCATCACGTCCTCCTTCGGTTCCCCCTCAGCCTGCGCCGACGGCCCCCACCTGGGCAGAGTCGATCCGCCCGGCACGTCCGGGACCATCGGCCCCTACCGGCCGGGGCGGCGGCGGGGTGGAATGGGACCAGTGCTCCCCTCCTGTCGACCCTGGAGGCGCGATGACCCCGCTGGAGATGCTCCGCGTCCACCCCTTCCTGGCCGGGCTGCCCGACGAGTGGCTGCCCCGGCTCACCGGTTACGCCCGCCCGGTGGTCTGGCATCCCGGGCACCGGCTGTTCCGCGCCGGCCAGCCGGCCGACCGGTTCTGGCTGGTCCGCGGCGGCCAGGTGGCGCTCGACTTCCCGGTGCCGGGCCGCGGTGACGTGGGCATCGAGACGATCGGGCCGGGCGGCGTGCTCGGCTGGTCCTGGCTGTTCCCGCCGTACCGCTGGCAGTTCGGCGCGGTCGCCACCCAGCGCAGCACCGCCGTCGAACTCGACGCCGACGGGGTACGCCGGCTGATGGAGTCCGACGACACGCTCGGCCGTCAGCTCACCACCCGGTTCATGAGCGTGGTGGTGGACCGCCTCCAGGCGTCCCGGGTCCGGCTGCTCGACCTGTACGGCTACCCGACGGCGGCGGCCAGCTGAACCGGCGCGCCGTCAGGTGACGGTGAGACCGCGGGCGGCGAACTGGCCGCGTACCCGGGTCAGCAGGCCGGCATCCGGCGGCTCGGTGTCCGCCAGCGGGAACGTCAGGCCCAGCTCGGCGTACTTGTGGGCGCCGAGCCGGTGGAACGGCAGCACCTCGACGCGCTGCACCGTCGCCAGCCCGGCGGCCACGTCGGCCACCCGCTCCACCTCGTCGACCGCGTCGGTCAGCCCGGGCACCAGCACGTACCGGATCCAGATGGGCGTACCCCGGTCGGCGAGCCGTTGCGCGAACCGCAGCGTCGGCGCGAGCCGGCCGGTGCCGGTGACCCGGCGGTACGTCTGCGGGTTGCCCGCCTTCACGTCGAGCAGCACCAGGTCGGTGGCGTCCAGCAGCGCGTCGTCGGCGCGGACGCCGAGGAAGCCGGACGTGTCCAGCGCGGTGTGCAGGCCGAGGTCGTCGTGGCAGCGGCGTAGCAGTTCCCGGGTGAACGCCGGTTGCAGCAGCGGCTCCCCGCCGCTGACAGTGACGCCACCGCCCGCCACCTGGATGAACCGGCGGTACCGGGTGGCGAGCGTGACCATCTCGTCCACGGTGCGGCGGCGGCCGCTGCGGCCGTACCAGGTGTCCGGGCTGTGGCAGTAGCGGCAGCGCAGCGGGCAGCCGGCCAGGAACACCACGAACCGGGTGCCCGGCCCGTCCACCCCGACCGAGGTGTCCCACGAGTGCACCGCGCCGGAGACGGCACCCGGCGCCGCCGGAGTCACCTCCGGCGGCGCGGGCAGGCGGCCGTTCACAGCGACCCGTGGAAGGTCCGCGACACCACGTCGCGCTGCTGCTCCGGCGTGAGCCGGACGAAGTTCACCGCGTACCCGGACACCCGGACGGTGAGCTGCGGGTACCGCTCCGGGTGCGCCATCGCGTCCAGCAGCGTGGCCCGGTCCAGCACGTTGACGTTGAGGTGGAACCCGCCGGCGTCGGCGTAGCCGTCGAGCACACCGGCCAGGTTCGCGATCCGCTCGTCGCGGGTGTGACCCAGGCCGTCCGGCGTCACGGTGCCGGTCAGCGAGATGCCGTCGCGGGCCGCGTCGTACGGCAGCTTCGCCACCGACAGCGCCGACGCGACCAGGCCGTGCGTGTCCCGCCCGTTCATCGGGTTCGCCCCCGGCGCGAACGGCTCACCGGCGCGCCGGCCGTCCGGCGTGTTGCCGGTGTGCTTGCCGTACACCACGTTCGAGGTGATGGTGAGCACCGACATGGTCAGCTCCGCGTCGCGGTACGTGCGCTGCCGGCGCAGCTTCTCCGCGAACGTCTCGACCAGCCACACCGCGATCTCGTCGGCCCGGTCGTCGTCGTTGCCGTACGTCGGGAACTCGCCCTCGACGGCGAAGTCGACGGCCAGGCCGGTGGCGTCGCGCAGCACCTTCACCCGGCCGTACCGGATGGCCGACAGGCTGTCCACGGCGACCGACAGGCCGGCGATGCCGGTGGCCATGAACCGGCGCACCGGGTGGTCGTGCAGCGCCATCTCCAGCCGCTCGTACGCGTACCTGTCGTGCTGGTGGTGGATCACGTTCAGCGCGTCCACGTACGTCTGCGCCAGCCAGTCCAGTGTCCGGTCGTACGCGGCCAGCACCTCGTCGTAGTCGAGCGTCTCGCCGCCGACCGGCGCGGCCGGCGGGGCCACCTGCGTGCCGGTCAGCTCGTCCCGGCCGCCGTTGATCGCGTACAGCAGCGCCTTCGCCAGGTTCGCCCGGGCGCCGAAGAACTGCATGTCCCGGCCGACCCGCATGGCCGACACGCAGCAGGCGATCGCGGTGTCGTCGTCGTACGCCGGGCGGATCAGCTCGTCGTTCTCGTACTGGATGGCGCTGGTGTCCAGCGACACCTGGGCGCAGAACCGCTTGAACCCCTCGGGCAGCCGCGGCGACCAGAGCACAGTCAGGTTCGGCTCGGGCGCCGGGCCGAGGTTGTAGAGCGTCTGGAGATAGCGGAACGCGGTGCGGGTGACCAGCGGCCGGCCGTCCGCGCCCATCCCGCCGAGCGACTCGGTGACCCAGGTCGGGTCGCCGGAGAACAGCTGGTCGTACTCGGGGGTGCGCAGGAAGCGGATGATCCGCAGCTTGATCACGAAGTCGTCGATCAGCTCCTGCGCGCCGCTCTCGTCGAGCCGCCCCTCGGCGATGTCCCGCCGCAGGTACGCGTCGACGAAACCGGCGGTGCGGCCGAGCGACATCGCGGCCCCGTTCTGCTCCTTCGTGGCGGCCAGGTAGGCGAAGTAGAGCCACTGGATCGCCTGCGCGCCGGTGGCGGCCGGGCGGGAGATGTCGAAGCCGTACGAGGCGGCCATCTCCTTCAGCTCACCGAGCGCGCGGATCTGCTCGGCCAGTTCCTCCCGGTCGCGGATCACGTCGTCGGTGCTGCGCCGGTCGTCCAGCGCCGCCTTGAGTGCGCGGCGCTCCTCGACCAGCCGGTCCACGCCGTACAGCGCCACCCGGCGGTAGTCGCCGATGATCCGCCCGCGCCCGTACGCGTCGGGCAGCCCGGTGATGACGTGCGAGCGCCGCGCGGCCAGCACGTCCTGCGGGTACGCGTCGAAGACCGCGTCGTTGTGCGTGCGGCGGTACCGGGTGAAGATCTCGTGCACCCGCGGGTCCGGTTCGCGTCCGTACGCCCGCAGCGCCGTCTCCACCATCCGCAGCCCGCCGGCCGGCATGATCGCCCGCCGCAGCGGCGCGTCGGTCTGCAACCCGACGATCAGCTCCCGCTCCCGGTCGATGTAGCCCGGTGCGTGCGAGGTGATGGTCGACGGGGTGGCCGCGTCGACGTCGTACACGCCGCGCCGCCGCTCCTCGCCGAACATCTCCCGCAGCCGGTCCCACACCGCGAGCGTGCGCGGCGTCGGCCCGGTGAGGAACGACGCGTCCCCGGTGTACGGCTCGTGGTTGTGGCGGACGAAGTCGGCCACGTCGACTGTCTCCTGCCACGCTCCGGCGTGGAATCCGCGCCAGGGGGCCAGGGGTTCGGTGGCGGTCATGTCGGTCCCTCTCCGGGCGTCGGCGGTGGCCCGGTCCCCGCCGGGTGCGGGGACCGGGGACGGGGGTCAGGGCTGGAGCACGAGCCGGGCGGCGACCCGGCCGGCGAGGACGTCGTCCACCGCGTCGTTGATGTCGTCCAGCTTGCGGGTCTCGTAGACGACCCGGGTACGGCCGGCGGCGTGCAGCGCGAAGACCTCGGCCAGGTCGGCGCGGGTGCCGACGATCGAGCCGAGCACCGTGATGCCCTTGAGCACCGTCTCGAAGACGGGCAGGGTGATCGCGTTGTCGGCGGGCAGCGACACCAGCACCAGCCGGCCGCCGCGGCGCAGCGAGCGGTGCGCCTGCTCGATCACGCGAGGGCTCGCAGCCAGCACGATCGCCACGTCCACGCCGCCCAGCGCGGTGATCCGCTCGACCGGGTCGGTGGTGGCGGCGTCGACGGTGTGCGCGGCGCCGAGCGAGGTGGCCAGCTCCAGCTTCTCGGCGGTCACGTCCACCGCGATCGTCTCGGCGCCGAAGATCTGGGCGTACTGCTGGGCGAGGTGACCCAGGCCGCCGATGCCGAAGATCGCGACCCGCTCGCCCGGCCGCACCCCGGCGACCTTGACGGCCTTGTACGTGGTGACGCCCGCGCAGGTCAGCGGCGCGGCCTCGAACGGGTCCACGCCGTCGGGCACGCGCACCGCGTACCGGGCGGCGGCGACCGCGTACTCGGCGTGCGCGCCGTCGATGCTGTAGCCGGTGTTGCGCTGCGACTCGCACAGCGTCTCCCAGCCGGTCACGCAGTACTTGCAGGTGCCGCAGGCCCAGCCGAGCCAGGGCAGCGCGACGCGGTCGCCGACGGCGTGCTCGGTGACGCCGGGGCCGACCTTCTCGACCAGGCCGACGCCCTCGTGTCCGGGGACGAACGGCGGGGTGGGCTTCACCGGCCATTCGCCGCGGGCGGCGTGGATGTCGGTGTGGCAGAGTCCGCTGGCTTCGATGCGGACCAGGATCTCGCCCGGGCCGACCTCCGGCACGGGCCGCTCGGTGATCTCCATCGGACGGTCGAACGCGGTGACGACACTGGCGCGCATCGGGGGCCTCCCTCTCTCGTTCTCCCCCTCAGCGTCGTCCACCCGGGAGCGTCCGGGCAGGGGCGCAGGACCGCGGTGACCCGGGACCAACGGCCCTCCTCGCGGGCGCGCGGGGGAACGGCGGTACGGCCGCCGGTGACGTACCGGCGGCCGTACCCCTGGGGTGGTCAGCGGTCGACGACCAGGCGGCGGGCCCGCAGCAGGCGCGCCCACCAGGGCCTGTGGTCCGGGCGCAGCCGCGGCGCCGGCACGCCGCGCAGGCTGACCCATCCGCCCGGACCCATGGTGACGGTGCCGACCGACGGCGGGCGGCGCCGCGACCACACCGCCACGGCGGCGGTGAGCGCGGCCACCGCGAACGCGCCGGTGGCGGCGGCGACCAACTGGTCGGGTTCGACCACGCGCCGGTAGCGGACCCGGCCGCCGGCCGCGACGAAGACGCCGACCGGGCGGCCGTCACGGTTCACCGGCACCAGCGCGGCGTCCCCGGGCAGTTCCAGCACCGGGCCGACCGGCCCGGCCGGGGCGGGGGCGGGAGTCGCGGCCGGCGGCGGCGCGGGCCGGGGGAGCGGCGTGACAGCCGGTCCGGTCGGGTTGAAGATGGCGGTCATGGTGCTGCCCTCCTAGCGGGAGTCGGACTTCTCGGTGCGGGCCTCGACAGCGGCCCGGCCGGCGGCCAGCCGTGCCACCGGCACCCGGTACGGCGAGCAGGAGACGTAGTCGAGCCCGGCGTCGGCGAAGAACCCGATCGATTCCGGGTCGCCGCCGTGCTCACCGCAGACGCCGACGGTCAGGTCCGGCCGGGCCGCCCGCCCCTCGGCGACGGCGAGGCGGACCAGCCGGCCCACGCCGGTGGCGTCGATGCTCTCGAACGGCGACACCGGGAAGATCCCCCGCTCCAGGTACGTGGAGAAGAACGCGCCCTCCACGTCGTCCCGGGAGAACGCCCAGGTCATCTGCGTCAGGTCGTTGGTGCCGAAGGAGAAGAAGTGCGCCTCGGCGGCGATGTCCCCGGCGGTCAGCGCCGCCCGGGGCGTCTCGATCATGGTGCCGACCGGGATGTCCGGTGCGTCAGGCACCTCGGCCAGCACCCGCCGTGCCTCGTCCGCCACCGCGGCGAGTTCCCGCACGTCACCGACGAGCGGCACCATGATCTCCGGGCGCGGGTCACCGCCGGCCCGGACCCGCTGCGCGGCCGCCTCGGCCAGCGCCCGCACCTGCATCGCGAACAGGCCCGGCACCACCAGCCCGAGCCGTACGCCCCGCAGCCCCAGCATCGGGTTCGTCTCGTGCATGCGCCGCACCGCCGTCAGCAGCACGCCGTCGTGGCCCGGTTCCTCGCCGCGCGCCTGCGCGCCCGCCACCCGGGCGGTCAGCTCGGCGAGCGGAGGCAGGAACTCGTGCAGCGGCGGGTCGAGCAGCCGGACGGTCACCGGCAGCCCGTCCATCGCGGTGAGCAGTCCGACGAAGTCGGCCCGCTGCAACGGCAGCAGCTCGTCCAGCGCGGCGCCGACCTCGGCCGGGCCGTCGGCCAGGATCAGCCGCTCGACCAGTTCCCGGCGCTCGCCGAGGAACATGTGCTCGGTGCGGCACAGCCCGATCCCGGCGGCGCCCAGCTCGCGGGCCCGGCGGGCGTCGTCCGGGGTGTCGGCGTTGGCGCGGACGCCGAGCGTGCGGACCGCGTCGGCGTGGCCGAGCAGCCGGTGCACGGCGGCGATCAGCGGGTCGGCCTCCGGCCGCAGCTCACCGGTCAGGTACCGGGCCACCGGGGACGGCTGCACCGGCACCTCGCCGAGCCAGATCCGCCCGCTGGTCCCGTCGATCGAGATCAGGTCGCCGGCGCGCACCACCTGCTCGCCCACGGTGAACTCGCCGCGCTCGACGTCGATGCGCAGCGCCTCCGCGCCGCACACGCAGGTCCGGCCCATGCCCCGCGCCACCACCGCGGCGTGCGAGGTCTTCCCGCCGCGCGAGGTGAGCACCCCGGCCGCGGCGATCATGCCGGGCAGGTCGTCCGGGTTGGTCTCCGGCCGGACCAGGATCACCGGTCCGTCGGCCGCCGCCGCGGCGGCGGAGTCGAAGACCACCCGGCCGACCGCGGCGCCGGGCGAGGCGCCGACGCCGACCGCGAGCGGCTCGGGCGCGCCGGCGGCGTCGAAGGCCGGGAACATCAGCTGGGCGAGCTGCGCCCCGCTGACCCGGGTCAGCGCCTCGTCGGCCGTGATCAGGCCCTCCTCGGCCAGTTGCGCGGCGATCACGAACGCCGCCGCCGCGGTGCGCTTGCCGACCCGGGTCTGGAGCATCCACAGCCGGCCGCGCTCGATGGTGAACTCGACGTCGCACAGGTCGCGGTAGTGCCGCTCCAGCGTCGCCATGATCTCCCGCAGCCGGTGGAAACTCGCCGGGTCCAGCCGCTCCAGCTCGGTCAGCGGCACCGTGTTGCGGATGCCCGCCACCACGTCCTCGCCCTGCGCGTCGGTCAGGTAGTCGCCGTACACGCCGGGGGCGCCGGTGGCCGGGTCGCGGGTGAAGGCCACACCGGTGCCGGAGTCCGGGCCGAGGTTGCCGAACACCATCGCCATCACGTTGACGGCGGTGCCCAGGTCGTCCGGGATGCGCTCCTGCCGCCGGTAGATCCGGGCCCGCTCCGAGTGCCAGGACTCGAACACCGCGCGTACGGCCAGGAACAGCTGCTCGTGCGGGGCCTGCGGGAAGTCGTGCCCGACGTGCCGGGTGAAGATCTTCTTGTACGTCTCGACCAGGTCGCGCAACTGCCCGGCGCCCGGCCCGCCCGGCCCGGCGGTGGCCCGCAGCGCGGCCAGCTCGTGCTCGAACTCCTCGGCCGGGATGCCGTGCACGGTCCGGCCGAACATCTGGATCAGCCGCCGGTACGAGTCCCAGGCGAACCGCTCGTCACCGGTGCGGGCGGCCAGCCCGGCCACGGTGGCGTCGTTGAGCCCGATGTCGAGGATCGTCTCCATCATCCCCGGCATCGAGTACCGCCCGCCGGAGCGCACCGCCAGCAGCAGCGGGTCACGTGGGTCGCCCAGCCACCGGTCCAGCCGCGCCTCGACCTCCCGCAGATGCGCGTTGATCTCCTCGTACAGGCCGTCCGGCGGCGCGCCGGTGGCCAGGTACGCCCGGCACGCGTCGGTGGTGACTGTGAACCCGGGCGGCACCGGCAACCCGAGCCGGGTCATCTCGGCGAGGTTCGCGCCCTTGCCGCCGAGCAGGTCGGCCCGGCTGCGGTCACCCTCGATGAAGTCGTAGACGTACTTCGACATGGTCCGGCCTCCTCGGCTGAGTCGTTCCACCTCCTTGGTAGCCGGGCCGGGCGGCGGCGCGGCAGGGCCGGACGGGACACACACCGGGCCGGAGGTCCCGAGAGTGTCGGGGGGTGCCCGTATCGTTCCGGCCGTGACCAACGAGGTGCTGCTCCGCCCGGTGCGCGACGACGACCTGCCCGCCTTCTTCGCCCACGAGCAGGACCCGCAGGCGAACTGGATGGCCGCGTTCGGCCCGAAGGACCCGTCCGACCGGGCCGCGTTCGACGCGCACTGGGCGCGCATCCGCGCCGACGAGCGGATCGTGAACCGCGCCGTCGTCGTCGGCGGCCGGCTGGTCGGGCGGGTGGCCGCGTTCCCGGTCGGCGAGCAGACCGAGGTCAGCTACTGGATCGACGCGGCGCACTGGGGGCGGGGCCACGCCACCGCCGCGCTGCGCGCGCTGCTGCGCGAGGTGCCGCACCGGCCGCTGCACGCCCGCGCCGCCAAGGACAACGCCGCCTCGCTCGCGGTGCTGCGCAAGTGCGGCTTCGTCGTGATCGGCGAGGACTCCGGGTACGCCGCGGGCCGCGGCACCGAGGTCGAGGAGTACGTCCTGGAGCTGCCCGCCGAGGGGGCTGACCAGGCAGACCGCTAGTCTCCCCGGGTGAACTGGCTGGAACTCGTCGGCTGGGCCGGCTCCGCGCTGCTGGTCTGGTCCCTGCTGCAGACCCGGATCCTGCGGCTGCGCGCGCTCAACCTGGTCGGCTGCCTCATCCTGATCGGCTACAACACCGCCGTGCAGGTCTGGCCGATGGTCGGGCTGAACGTGGTGCTCGCCGTGATCAACGTCTGGTACCTGCGCAAGCTGCTGGCGACCCGGCACGACGAGCAGACCTACCAGGTGGTCGAGGTGGGCACCGGCGACGCGTTCCTGGCGCACACGCTGCGGGTGCACGCCGCCGACATCGCCCGGTTCAACCCGGGCTTCCGCTGGGATCCGGCCGCCGCCGACCGCTCGGCGTTCCTCGTGGTACGCGCCGACGAGGTGGTCGGCGTGATGCTCTCGCACGCCGAACCGGGCGGGGTGGCCCAGATCGACCTGGACTACGTGACACCGCCGTTCCGCGACTTCACGCCGGGGGAGTTCGTCTACCGGCGCAGCCGGCTGTTCACCGACCGGGGCTTCCGCCGGGTGGTCAGCCCGCCCGGCATGATCGCCCCCTACTACCACCGGCTCGGGTTCCGCCCCGAGGGCGGCGCGTACGTGCTCGACCTGCCGGCCCCCGCCACGAGCGGGTGAACTCGGCACCCGCCGCCCGACGTTCAGTGATCACACAGGATTCAGGCGCGGGCCCGCGGGGCAACAGAGGGCCACGCCGACCGGATCTACCGGCCGGCGAGTCGGCCATCGGCCGACCCGGATCGGGCCGAGGGAGATAACCGGTCGTGCAGAGCTACTGGAGCCAGCTTGCCCTGGTCGGTGTGCTGGTGATCCTCAACGCGGTGTTCGCCGGCAGCGAGATGGCCCTGGTCTCCCTGCGCGACAGCCAGGTGCAGCGGCTGGAGCGCAGCAGCCGCGGCGGACGGACCCTCGCCCGTCTCGCGAAGGACCCGAACCGGTTCCTGGCCACGATCCAGATCGGCATCACACTCGCCGGGTTCCTGGCCTCCGCCGCCGCCGCGGTGTCCCTGGCCCGGCCGCTCGTCCCGCTGCTGGGCGTCTTCGGCAACGCCGCCGAGACCGTCGCCATCGTCGCGGTCACGCTGGTGCTCACGTTCGTCACGCTCGTCTTCGGTGAGCTGGCCCCGAAGCGGATCGCCATGCAGTCGGCCGAGCGGTGGGCGCTGCTGGTGGCCCGGCCGCTGGACGTGCTGTCCAGCATCACCCGGCCCGCCGTCTGGCTGCTGGGCGCGACCACCGACCTGGTGGTACGCCTGTTCGGCCTGGACCCGAAGGCCGAGCCGGACGAGATCGGCCCGGACGAGCTGCGCGACATCGTGGCCGGCAACCACGGCTTCACCAAGGAACAGCGCACGATCATCGCCGGCGCGGTGGAGATCGCCGACCGGCAGTTGCGGGCGGTGCTCGTACCCCGGTTGCAGGTCTTCACGCTCGACAGCGGCACCACCGCGGAGGCCGCGCGGCTCGTCCTGGCGGCGACCGGCCACTCCCGGGCGCCGGTGGTCCGCCACGGCGGCCTGGACGAGGCGGTGGGCGTGATCCACCTGCGGGACCTGGTCGGCGTCTCCGACGACCGGCCGGTCGACGAGATCGCCCGACCGCCGATGCTGCTGCCCGACTCGCTGCCGGTGGTCGACGCGCTGCGCCAGTTCAAGGCCGAGCGCCAGCACATCGCGCTCGTGGTCGACGAGCGCGGCGCGGTCGACGGGATCGTGACGCTGGAGGACATCCTGGAGGAGATCGTCGGCGAAATTTACGACGAGACCGACCGGGACCTGCGCGCCGTGCGCACCGAGGCCGACGGCACGCTGGTGCTGCCCGGCACGTTCCCGGTGCACGACCTGACCGACCTCGGCGTGGAGCTGCCGAACCGGCCGGCGGGCGACTACACCACTGTCGCCGGGCTGGTGCTGATCTGCCTCGGGCACATCCCGACGGTGGCGGGGGAGCGGGTGACCGTGGACGGCTGGGAGCTGTCGGTGGCCGGCGTCGACCAGCGGGCCATCACCGAGGTGCACGTCCGCCGCCGCGGCCGCCACGACGGCTCCCCGGACGGCGACACCACCGACGGCGCCGCCGGCCCGGCCGACGCCCCCGAACTCGACGAGGCACGCCGCTGACCGGCCCCGGCCGGGCCCCCGGCGCCCGGCTCAGCGGTGCCCGGCCGGCGGGCCGAACGGGAAGCCGGGCACCGGCGGAAGCAGCTGCACCGCGTCGGCGGGCAGCTGGCGGGTGCTCCGCCCGACCAACCGGGCGATCACCCGCAGCAGCCACGGCCCGGACGGGTGCAGCTCGGGGCCGATCAGCCGGCTGATCACCCGGGTCCACCAGTGCCCGGCGACGATCACGTCGGTGATCCGCAGCCGGTCCGGCGGCCACCCGCCGCGCACCACCACGTCCACCACCCGGCCCAGCCGCCGCCCGTGCAGGTCGTACGCGGTGCGGCCGAGCAGCTCACCCGCTCGCACGACCGGACCCCGGAATGCGCTCGATCAGGTGCCGGCGCAGCCACGCCTCCACCGGTGACGGCGGCAGGTCCGTCGCCGGGCAGCGCAGCCGCACCGCACTGTCCACCCGGGCGACCTGGGACAGCGGTACGCGCAACGGCGGCACCGGCGGGTCGTCGGTGAACCGGTCCGCCACCGCCACCAGCAGCCGCCCGACCCGCCCGCCGATCCGCTCGCCGAGCGCGCCCTGCCCGGTGAGCAGGCTGTCCACGTACGGGTAGCCCTCGTCGTCGACGGCGAACGCGATGTCGTCGACGCGCCCGACCAGCAACCCGTCCACGTCGACGATCTGCCGGTCGAGCAGCCGCCTGGCGAGCTGAACCCTCATGGCCCCATCCCCGTCATGATCGCCAGTGGGATCGCCGCCACCGAGGCCGCGACGATGAGCAGCAGGAACACCGCGCCGAGCAGGTTCAGCCACCGCCCGTTGACCCGGTCGCCGAGATACCCGCGGTCGTTGGCCACGACCAGGATCGGCAGGTACGTCAGCGGCAGCACCACCGCGCTCAGCACCAGCATGTACTCGGTCAGCCGCACCGGGTCCACAGTCGTCATCAGCATCACCACACCGAGCAGCAGACCGACGAGCAGCACGCTGTGGAACCGGGCCGCCTCCCGGGGGCGGACCCGCTTGCCCCACTGCCACCCGAAGTACTGCGCCGCCGCGTACGCCGCCGACAGCCCGGTCTCCAGCGCCGCGCCGAACGTCACCGCGAAGAACGCCAGCACCGCGGTGGCCAGGCCGGCGCCGCCGAGCGCCGTCGCCACCGGCCGCGCCACCTCGTCGAGCGTGCCCAACGACGCCTCGGACGGGTGGTAGGCCACCGTCGCCACGGCGACCAGCGACAACGCCAGGAACCCGCCCACCGGGAAACCGATCAGCACGTTCGAGCGGGCCCGTGCCAGGTCCGCCGCGCCCCACCGCTCCTCGACGCCGCCGGAGGAGAAGAAGAACACCTCGTACGGGCTCACAGTCGAGGCGAACAACGCCACAGCCACGAACCAGTACAGCGGCCAGCCGTGCCCGGACGCGCTGACCTGCCACACGCCCTGCCCGAGTGCCGGCCAGTCGGTCGGCAGCGCCACCAGCGCGACAGCGAACACCAGCAGGGTCAGCCCGGCCAGGCCGAAGATCCGCTCCATCAGCTCGAACCGCAGCCGCCACAGCACCAGCCAGACGGCCAGCGCCGCGAGCGGCACCCAGAACAGGTGGCTCAGCCGGGTCGCCAGTTGCAGCGCGAGCGCCACCCCACCCAGCTCCGCGGCGAGTGTGACCACAGTGACCAGCCACGACGCGACCAGGTTGAGCAGCGCCACGCGCGGCCCGAGACGCTCCCGGACCAGGTCGAACACCGCCCGTCCGCTCACCGCCGCGATCCGGCCGGCCATCTCCGCGTACGCGCAGATGCCGACCACCCCGACCAGCAGCACCCAGGTGTGGGCCATGCCGAACAGCGCGCCGGCCTGAGTGGCCGCCACCAGGTCACCGATGTCGACGAAGCCGCCGACCGCCGACAGCACGCCGAGCGTGGCGGCGAACAGCTTCCTCACGTCGGATCGGGAGCGGATGTCCTCACCGAGGCGACGATATCGGCGTCAGTGCCCCTTTTCGGGCTGAATCGGCGAGCCCGCGGATGTCAGGCGGCGGTGAGGTTCTGCAGCCGTACCTGACCGCGCGCCACCAGCCGGCTGTCGGCGTCGGTGATCTCCACGAGCCATAGCTGCTGGCTGCGGCCCCGGTGCACCGGCGTGCCGACAGCCGTCAGCTCGCCGTCCCGCACCGCGCGCAGGAAGTCGGTCTGGTTCGACACCCCGACCACGTTGCCCTTGTCGCCCAGCCAGAGCGCGCCGCCGATGCTCGCCGCCGTCTCCACCACCGAGCAGTAGACGCCGCCGTGCTGGATCCCGTACGGCTGGTGCAGCTCCGGGCGCACCTTCCAGCGGATCACCACCCGGTCCCCGCTGACCTCGTCGAACGTCAGGCCCAGCAGGGCCACGAAGCCACCGGTCATGTTCGGCATGTCCACCGCGGTTCCTCCTCGCGTTCGACGGCGCCGCCAGCCTAGTCGGCCGCACCTCGGCAAACCCGGTACGGGCCGGGCCCGGTGATGGGGGAGAATCGGTGACCGTGACCGACAGCAACCTCCCGCAGGGGCGGGACTCCCTGACCGACGACCTGCTGTGGCGGGGCCTGATCCAGGACTCGACCGGCCTCGACGAACTGCGCGAGCTGCTCGACGGCGGGAGCACCACCTTCTACGTGGGCTTCGACCCCACCGCGCCGAGCCTGCACATCGGCAACCTGATGCAGGTCGTCATGGCCCGCCGGCTCCAGCAGGCCGGGCACCGTCCGCTGCTGCTCGTCGGTGGCGCCACCGGGCAGATCGGCGACCCGAAGGAGAGCGCGGAGCGGACGCTGAACCCGCCCGAGGTGATCGCCGGCTGGGTGGAGCGCATCCGCGAGCAGCTCTCGCCGTTCGTCACGTACTCCGGGGAGAACGCGGCGCAACTGGTCAACAACCTGGACTGGACCGGCGAGATGTCGGTGGTGGAGTTCCTCCGGGACGTCGGCAAGCACTTCCCGGTGAACAAGATGCTCGCCCGCGAGGTGGTCAAGGCGCGGCTGGAGACGGGCATCAGCTACACCGAGTTCAGCTACCAGCTCCTCCAGGCCAACGACTACTTCGAGCTGCACCGCCGGCACGGCTGCCGGCTCCAGTACGGCGGCTCCGACCAGTGGGGCAACATCACCGCCGGGGTGGACTACATCCGGCGGCGCGGCGCCGGGCCGGTGGAGGCGTTCACCACGCCGCTGGTCACCAAGGCCGACGGCACCAAGTTCGGCAAGAGCGAGACCGGCACGATCTGGCTCGACCCGCAGATGACCAGCCCGTACGCGTTCTACCAGTTCTGGGTCAACGCCGACGACCGGGACGTCAGCCGCTACCTGCGGTACTTCAGCTTCCGCTCCCGTGAGGAGCTGGAGGAACTTGAGAAGGCCACAGCGGAACGCCCGCAGGCGCGCCTGGCCCAGCGGGCGCTCGCCGAGGAGCTGACCACGCTCGTGCACGGCGAGCGGGAGATGGCCCAGGCGGTCGCCGCGAGCCAGGCGCTGTTCGGGCGCGGCTCGCTCGACGAGCTGGCCCCGGAGACGCTGCGCGCCGCGCTGACCGAGGCCGGCCTGGTGCACCTCGACGAGCTGCCGGACGTGGCCGGCCTGCTCAAGGAGTCGGGCCTGGTGCCGAGCATGAAGGAGGCACGGCGGGTCATCGCCGAGGGCGGCGCGTACGTCAACAACACGCGTATCTCCGAGGTGGACGCCACCGTGTCGGCGGACGACCTGCTGCACGGCCGCTACCTCGTACTGCGCCGGGGCAAGCGCTCGTTCGCGGGCGTCGAGCTGCGCGGATAGCCGCCTGTCGACTGTGTGACGCGGGACGCGCCCAGCGGATTTGACGATCACTCCGCTGGGCGCGTAACTTTCTCTCTGCCAGCGCGGAACGGACGAAACAGGGCGAAAGACCTGGAAGGCCGGAGCGCAGGACCTGAGAACCGGGTGGTGCCCCGGATTCGCCGGGAGGCGGATTTGGCGAGGCGGAACCGACCGGGTAAGGTTCTCGGCCGGTAGGGAAACGGACGGGCCAGCGGGAAAACCGCGGGCGGCCGGCCTACCGAATTCCTCGGAACGACCGACGGAAGTCGGTTGAATCGGGGTGCCCGGTAAAAGGTGACGCACGACAAACTGGTTGACACCGGTTTGACACGGCAGAAACCACCGGGTAACGTAGTAAAAGTGCCCGGCGCGAGAGCGGCGGGTGGTTGAACGAAATGCCCCGGCTGGGGGTTCCGCGGTTGTGGGGCCTGGTGGTTGGTGTGTGGTTGTTCTTTGAGAACTCAACAGGGTGCTTGTAAAGCCAGTGCCAATTGTTTTATACCCCGTACTGGTCAGGCGTTTTGGTTTGGCTGGTTGGGATTCCTTTGGCAACACTTTTGTTGCCAGGATGCTGTTCGACAAGTTTTTGTTGGAGAGTTTGATCCTGGCTCAGGACGAACGCTGGCGGCGTGCTTAACACATGCAAGTCGAGCGGAAAGGCCCTTCGGGGTACTCGAGCGGCGAACGGGTGAGTAACACGTGAGCAACCTGCCCCAGGCTTTGGGATAACCCCGGGAAACCGGGGCTAATACCGAATATGACCTCTGACCGCATGGTTGGTGGTGGAAAGTTTTTCGGCTTGGGATGGGCTCGCGGCCTATCAGCTTGTTGGTGGGGTGATGGCCTACCAAGGCGACGACGGGTAGCCGGCCTGAGAGGGCGACCGGCCACACTGGGACTGAGACACGGCCCAGACTCCTACGGGAGGCAGCAGTGGGGAATATTGCACAATGGGCGGAAGCCTGATGCAGCGACGCCGCGTGAGGGATGACGGCCTTCGGGTTGTAAACCTCTTTCAGCAGGGACGAAGCGTAAGTGACGGTACCTGCAGAAGAAGCGCCGGCCAACTACGTGCCAGCAGCCGCGGTAAGACGTAGGGCGCGAGCGTTGTCCGGATTTATTGGGCGTAAAGAGCTCGTAGGCGGCTTGTCGCGTCGACCGTGAAAACTTGGGGCTCAACCCCAAGCCTGCGGTCGATACGGGCAGGCTAGAGTTCGGTAGGGGAGACTGGAATTCCTGGTGTAGCGGTGAAATGCGCAGATATCAGGAGGAACACCGGTGGCGAAGGCGGGTCTCTGGGCCGATACTGACGCTGAGGAGCGAAAGCGTGGGGAGCGAACAGGATTAGATACCCTGGTAGTCCACGCTGTAAACGTTGGGCGCTAGGTGTGGGGGGCCTCTCCGGTTCCCTGTGCCGCAGCTAACGCATTAAGCGCCCCGCCTGGGGAGTACGGCCGCAAGGCTAAAACTCAAAGGAATTGACGGGGGCCCGCACAAGCGGCGGAGCATGCGGATTAATTCGATGCAACGCGAAGAACCTTACCTGGGTTTGACATGGCCGCAAAACTGTCAGAGATGGCAGGTCCTTCGGGGGCGGTCACAGGTGGTGCATGGCTGTCGTCAGCTCGTGTCGTGAGATGTTGGGTTAAGTCCCGCAACGAGCGCAACCCTCGTTCGATGTTGCCAGCGCGTTATGGCGGGGACTCATCGAAGACTGCCGGGGTCAACTCGGAGGAAGGTGGGGATGACGTCAAGTCATCATGCCCCTTATGTCCAGGGCTTCACGCATGCTACAATGGCCGGTACAATGGGCTGCGATACCGTGAGGTGGAGCGAATCCCAAAAAGCCGGTCTCAGTTCGGATCGGGGTCTGCAACTCGACCCCGTGAAGTCGGAGTCGCTAGTAATCGCAGATCAGCAACGCTGCGGTGAATACGTTCCCGGGCCTTGTACACACCGCCCGTCACGTCACGAAAGTCGGCAACACCCGAAGCCGGTGGCCCAACCCTTGTGGAGGGAGCCGTCGAAGGTGGGGCTGGCGATTGGGACGAAGTCGTAACAAGGTAGCCGTACCGGAAGGTGCGGCTGGATCACCTCCTTTCTAAGGAGCACCATCCACCGAAAGGTGGCATGGAGCCCGCGGCCCGCGAATGTCGGGTCGGGGTGCTCAGATGGCGGAGACACTGGCAAGTTCGGCGCCGGCAACGGCCGTGGTTCCTCTAGTACAGCTGCTCTTCGGGGTGGTGGGAACGAGACTGTGGTGCGGCTGGTGAAGGATGTAAGCACCCTGTTGGGTCCTGAAGGAACAACCCGAGTGGTTGTCTTTCAGAGCCTTGAGACGGACCGAAGGGTCTGTCAGGCGCCAGGCATGGCCTGGTCTCGCAAACCGTGACCATGTGGTGGTTTCAGGTGTGGGGCTGTGGGTTGTGGGTTGGTTGTTTGTTGAGAATTGCACAGTGGACGCGAGCATCTTTGTGGTCAAGTTGTCAAGGGCGAACGGTGGATGCCTTGGCACCAGGAGCCGATGAAGGACGTGGGAGGCCGCGATAGGCCTGGGGGAGCTGTCAACCAAGCTGTGATCCCAGGGTGTCCGAATGGGGAAACCCGGCATCAGTCATGTGATGTCACCCGCACCTGAACACATAGGGTGTGTGGGGGGAACGCGGGGAAGTGAAACATCTCAGTACCCGTAGGAAGAGAAAACAAATAGTGATTCCGTGAGTAGTGGCGAGCGAAAGCGGATTGAGGCTAAACCGGCGGCGTGTGATACCTGTCAGGGGTTGCGTGGTCGGGGTTGTGGGACCCTGCTCAACAGACTGACATCTGTTGGAGAAGTTACAAAGCCAGTGGCTAGTCGAACAGTCTGGAATGGCTGACCGTAGACGGTGATAGTCCGGTAGGTGAAAGCTGCTGGTCTTCTGTGGGTGTTCCCGAGTAGCGGCGGACTCCTGAAATCTGCCGTGAATCTGCCAGGACCACCTGGTAAGCCTAAATACTTCCTGGTGACCGATAGCGGACGAGTACCGTGAGGGAATGGTGAAAAGTACCCCGGGAGGGGAGTGAAATAGTACCTGAAACCGTTCGCCTACAATCCGTCGGAGCCTTGCGGGGTGACGGCGTGCCTTTTGAAGAATGAGCCTGCGAGTTAGTGGCATGTGGCGAGGTTAACCCGTGTGGGGGAGCCGTAGCGAAAGCGAGTCTGAATAGGGCGTTTTTAGTCGCATGCTCTAGACCCGAAGCGGAGTGATCTAGCCATGGGCAGGCTGAAGCGCGGGTAAGACCGCGTGGAGGGCCGAACCCACCAACGTTGAAAAGTTGGGGGATGACCTGTGGTTAGGGGTGAAAGGCCAATCAAACTCCGTGATAGCTGGTTCTCCCCGAAATGCATTTAGGTGCAGCGTCGCGTGTTTCTTGCCGGAGGTAGAGCACTGGATGGTCTAGGGGGCCCACAAGCTTACCGAAATCAGCCAAACTCCGAATGCCGGTAAGTGAGAGCGCGGCAGTGAGACTGCGGGGGATAAGCTTCGTAGTCGAGAGGGAAACAGCCCAGATCACCAGCTAAGGCCCCTAAGCGTGTGCTAAGTGGAAAAGGATGTGGGGTCGCATAGACAACCAGGAGGTTGGCTTAGAAGCAGCCACCCTTTAAAGAGTGCGTAATAGCTCACTGGTCAAGTGGTTCCGCGCCGACAATGTAGCGGGGCTCAAGCACACCGCCGAAGCTGTGGCATTCACATTTTAACTTCGTGCCTCCTTGATGGGGTATGCAGGTGTGTGGATGGGTAGGGGAGCGTCGTGCCGGGGGTGAAGCAGCGGGGTGACCCAGTTGTGGACGCGGCACGAGTGAGAATGCAGGCATGAGTAGCGAAAGAAGGGTGAGAAACCCTTCCGCCGGATGACCAAGGGTTCCAGGGCCAGGCTAATCCGCCCTGGGTGAGTCGGGACCTAAGGCGAGGCCGAGAGGCGTAGTCGATGGACAACGGGTTGATATTCCCGTACCCGCGAAAGAGCGACCCTGACGAACCTCGTTGTGCTAACCACCCGAACTGCCGGCGGTCTTCGGACCAATGGTGGGGAGCGTGGGAACCTGGCGGGTAGTAGTCAAGCGATGGGGTGACGCAGGAAGGTAGCTGAGCCCGGCCGGTGGTTGTGCCGGGGTAAGCGTGTAGGCCGGCGTGTAGGCAAATCCGCACGCCACATAGGCTGAGACGTGATGCCGAGCCGATTCAGGTGAAGTCAGTGATCCTATGCTGCCGAGAAAAGCCTCTAGCGAGTTCTTAGCGGCCCGTACCCCAAACCGACACAGGTGGTCAGGTAGAGAATACCGAGGCGATCGGGCGAACTGTGGTTAAGGAACTCGGCAAATTGCCCCCGTAACTTAGGGAGAAGGGGGGCCGGAGACGTGAAGCCCCGCGCGGGTGGAGCGTTGTATGGCCGCAGAGAGCAGGGGGAAGCGACTGTTTACTAAAAACACAGGTCCATGCGAAGAAGTAATTCGATGTATATGGACTGACGCCTGCCCGGTGCTGGAACGTTAAGGGGACCTGTTAGCTCTCACGAGCGAAGCGGAGAACTTAAGCGCCAGTAAACGGCGGTGGTAACTATAACCATCCTAAGGTAGCGAAATTCCTTGTCGGGTAAGTTCCGACCTGCACGAATGGCGTAACGACTTCCCCACTGTCTCAACCACAGGCCCGGCGAAATTGCATTACGAGTAAAGATGCTCGTTACGCGCGGCAGGACGGAAAGACCCCGGGACCTTTACTATAGCTTGACATTGGTATCTGAATTAGCTTGTGTAGGATAGGTGGGAGCCGGTGAAGTCCATACGCCAGTATGGGTGGAGGCAATCTTGAAATACCACTCTGGTTGATTTGGGTATCTAACTTCGGACCGTTATCCGGTTCAGGGACAGTGTCTGGTGGGTAGTTTAACTGGGGCGGTTGCCTCCTAAAGGGTAACGGAGGCGCCCAAAGGTTCCCTCAGCCTGGTTGGCAATCAGGTGTTGAGTGCAAGTGCACAAGGGAGCTTGACTGTGAGACTGACAGGTCGAGCAGGGACGAAAGTCGGGACTAGTGATCCGGCACTGGCATGTGGAAGCGGTGTCGCTCAACGGATAAAAGGTACCCCGGGGATAACAGGCTGATCTTCCCCAAGAGTCCATATCGACGGGATGGTTTGGCACCTCGATGTCGGCTCGTCGCATCCTGGGGCTGTAGCAGGTCCCAAGGGTTGGGCTGTTCGCCCATTAAAGCGGTACGCGAGCTGGGTTTAGAACGTCGTGAGACAGTTCGGTCCCTATCCGCCGTGCGCGTAGGATACTTGAGAAGGGCTGTCCCTAGTACGAGAGGACCGGGACGGACGAACCTCTGGTGTGCCAGTTGTCCCGCCAGGGGCACGGCTGGTTAGCTACGTTCGGAAGGGATAACCGCTGAAAGCATCTAAGCGGGAAGCTCGCTTCAAGATGAGGTATCCCACCCACATTTGTGGGGTAAGGCCCCCAGCTAGACGACTGGGTTGATAGGCCGGAAATGTAAGCCCGGTAACGGGTTCAGTTGACCGGTACTAATAGGCCGAGGACTTGACTACTAAGCTGCTACGCGTCCACTGTGCAACTCTGAACAAACCACCACCCATCAGGGTTGGTTGACATGTTCATAGAGTTACGGCGGTCATGGCGGAGGGGAAACGCCCGGTCACATTCCGAACCCGGAAGCTAAGCCCTCCAGCGCCGATGGTACTGCACTCGGGAGGGTGTGGGAGAGTAGGACACCGCCGGACAATCTTCCAGTCGAGGGCCGCCCCAGCAGGGGCGGCCCTCGACTGCGTTAGCGTTCTCGGCGGAAACGCCATCAGGAAGGATGTACCTGTGAGCTCAGGACCCCAGGGCGGGGACCGCCCCCGTCGTTACGAGGATCGCGCCGACCGCGGCCAGGGGCGTGGTGACGCCGGCCGCGACGGCCGTCGCGATGACCGTCCCTCGTACCGGGGCGGCCGCGACGACCGCCCGGGTGGCTTCCGTGGTGGCGACCGTGACAGTGGCGCCCGTGGCGGTGACCGTCGTGAAGGCGGTTTCCGCGGTGGCGATCGCCGCGAGGGCGGTTTCCGCGTTGGCGACCGTGACGGCGGTTTCCGCGGCGGTGAGCGTCGCGAGGGTGGCTTCCGTGGCGGTGACCGCCGTGAAGGCGGCTCCGGCGGCGGTGACCGGCGTGAGGGCGGCTTCCGTGGCGGCGACCGTGAGGGTGGCTTCCGGAGTGGAAGCCGTCCGGGCGGCGACCGTCGCGAAGGCGGCTTCCGGGGCGGCGACCGTGACGGCGGTTTCCGCGGCGGTGAGCGTCGCGAGGGTGGCTTCCGTGGCGGCGACCGCCGCGAAGGCGGCACCCGCGACGGCAACTTCCGCGGCGGTGACCGCCGTGAGGGCGGCTTCGGCGGTGGCGACCGGCGCGAGGGCGGTTTCCGTGGTGGGGACCGTCGTGAGGGCGGCGCCCGTGACGGTGGCTTCCGGGGCGGCGACCGTCGTGAAGGTGGCTTCCGCGGTGGTGACCGTGAGGGCGGCTTCCGCGGTGGCGACCGGCGCGAGGGCGGTTTCCGTGGCGGTGACCGTGAGGGCGGTTTCCGCGGTGGGGACCGCCGTGAGGGTGGCTTCCGCGGTGGTGACCGTCGTGAGGGCGGCGCCCGTGAGGGTGGCTTCCGTGGCGGTGACCGTGAGGGCGGTTTCCGCGGTAGCGACCGCCGTGAGGGCGGCTTCGCCGGTGGCGACCGCCGTGAGGGTGGCTTCCGGGGCGGTGACCGCCGCGAGGGTGGCTTCCGCGGTGGGGACCGTCGTGAAGGCGGTGCCCGCGAGGGCGGTTTCCGCGGTGGCGACCGTGAGGGTGGCTTCCGTGGCGGTGACCGTCGTGAGGGCGGTTTCCGCGGTGGCGACCGCGACGGTGGTTTCCGGGGCGGTGACCGTCGTGAAGGCGGGTTCCGTGGTGGCGACCGTGAGGGTGGCTTCCGTGGTGGGGATCGTCGTGAGGGCGGCGCCCGTGAAGGTGGTTTCCGGGGCGGTGACCGTCGTGAAGGCGGTTTCCGCGGTGGCGACCGTGAGGGTGGCTTCCGTGGTGGGGATCGTCGTGAAGGCGGCGCCCGCGAGGGCGGTTTCCGGGGCGGCGACCGTCGCGAGGGCGGCTACCAGGGTGGCGACAACCGCCGGGAGAGCTACGCCGGCGGCGAGCGCCGCGACGGCGGCTTCCGCGGCGGCGACCGTGACCGTGGCTTCCGGCGCGACGACCGTCGCGATGACCGGCGGCCGGGCGGCTACCGGGGTGAGCGGGACGGTGAGCGCCGTGGCTACGGCGACCGGCCGGGCGGCGACGACCGCCGGACCGGCAACTACGGCCCGCAGCGGGAGCGCCAGGACGAGCGTGGCGAGGGGCGTACCGGTGAGGCGCCGGAGCTGCCGGACGACGTCGTCGCGAGCGACCTCGACTCGGCCGTCCGGGCGGAGCTTCTCTCCCTGGCCAAGCCGGTGGCGGAGACTGTCGCCCGGCACCTGGTCGCGACCGGTCTGCTGATCGACGAGGACCCGGTGCTGGCGCTGGCGCACGCCATGGCGGCCCGCAGGCTCGCGTCGCGGATCGCCGCCGTGCGGGAGGCCGTCGGGCTGGCCGCGTACCACGCGGGTGAGTGGCAGACCGCCATCGCCGAGCTGCGGACGTACCACCGGATGAGCGGCCTGCAGAGCCACCTGGCGGTGCTGGCGGACTGCGAGCGGGCGCTGGGCCGGCCCGAGCGGGCCATCGACCTGTTCCGCGGCGCGGACCGGGACAAGCTCGACCAGGCCGTCGCGATCGAGCTGCTGATCGTGGCCGCCGGGGCGCGCGGCGACCTCGGGCAGAAGGACGCCGCGGTGGCGATGCTCCAGGTGCGCGAGCTGACCGGCGACTCGACCGACCCGTGGGCGGCGCGGCTGCGCTACGCGTACGCGGACGCCCTGCTGGCGGTGGACCGGCGCGAGGAGGCGCGGGAGTGGTTCTCCCGGGCCGCCGACGTCGACTCCGAGGGGGAGACCGACGCCGCCGAGCGGCTGCTGGAGCTGGACGGCGTGGTCATCGAGGGCGACGACGAGCCGGAGGGCGACACCGACGCGTCCGAGGCGTCGGCCGAGGACGTCCGCGACGACGACGACCTCGACGACGACGAGGACGAGGACGACGAGGACGAGGACGACGACGACCGGGATGACGACGCGCCGCTGAGCGGCGACGACGACACCTCGGGCGTCGACGGGGACGCGGCACGGGCCGGCTACCGGGACCGGGACGCCGGCGATCTGGCCGACGACGAGCTGACCGACACCGAGGCCGGCTCGCTCGCCGCCGACACGCCGACCACCACCGCCACGACCGAGGATCCGGCCACCGCACCGGCCGCCGACGCCCAGGCGCCGGCCGCCGACGTCACCCCGGACGGCAAGGCCGACCGGCCCGCGCCCGATGACGCCGCGGACGGCGAGGGCGAGGCGGCGGACCGCCGATGACCGGGTACGCCGGTGACACCGCCTCCGGCGCGGATCGGGGCGAACCCGACCGCGCCGGGGCGGGCGGTCGGCTGGTCGACGCGTACTCGCTCGTCGTCTTCGACCTGGACGGCGTCATCTACCTGATCGACCGGCCCATTCCCGGCGCGGTCGAGGCGGTCGGCCGGCTGCACGCCGAGGGGCGCGCGGTCGCGTACGCGACCAACAACGCCTCCCGCCGCTCCAGCGAGGTGGCCGACCTGCTCACCGGCATGGGCGTCGCGGCCCGGCCGGCGGAGGTGCTCACCTCCGCGGCGGCCACCGCCGAACTGCTCCGCGACCGGCTGCCCGAGGGCGCACCCGTGCTCGTGGTCGGCGCGGAGGCGCTGCGCGCCGAGCTGCGCGCGGTGGGCCTGCGGCCGGTCGCCACTGCTGATGAGGAGCCCGCCGCGGTGGCCCAGGGCTACGGCCCGCAGGTCGGCTGGTCCGACCTGGCCGAGGCGTCCCTGGCGGTACGGGCGGGCGCGCCCTGGTACGCCACCAACACCGACCGCACGCTGCCCAGCCCGCGTGGCCCGCTGCCGGGCAACGGCTCGCTCGTCGCGGTGCTGCGGACCGCGCTCGGCCGCGACCCGGACGTGGTGGTGGGCAAGCCGGAGCCGGCGCTGTTCACCACCGCCGCGCGGCGGGCCGGGACCGGGCGCACGCTCGTGGTGGGCGACCGGCTGGACACCGACATCGAGGGCGCCCGCCGGGCCGGGCTGGACAGCCTGCTGGTGCTCACCGGGGTCAGCGACGCCGCCGAGCTGCTGGCCGCACCCGAGGAGCGCCGCCCCGCGTACGTCTCGTTCGACCTGGCGGGCCTGTTCGACCCGGCCGCAGTGGTGGCGGTGCCGGGCCGGGCCGCAGACGACGGCTGGTCGGTGACGGAGGCCGGCGCGGACCTCGTGCTCGACGGCGCGGGACCGCCGCTGGAGGCCCTCGCGGCGCTCTGCGCGGTGGCCTGGTCGACCGGGGCCGGGCCGCGCGTCCGGGCGCAGTCCACGGCGGCGGAGGAGGCCCTCGCCGCGTTCGGTCTGGACGACTGAGGCGCCGGGCCGCTCAGAGCAGCTTGCGGAGCTTCATCAGGTCGAACGGGTTCGCCTTGATCGACACCCGCCGGGAGGCCACCGCCGACATGACGTCGAGCCGGCCGTGCACCAGCGCGACGAGGTCGTCGCTGCCGGTGCTCAGCGCGATCTTGGCCTTCGGGTCGTCGCCGTCGGACAGGTCGACCAGCCGGCCACCCTCCAGCCGCCCGTGGAACGCGGTGCCGAGGTCGGTGATCCGGCAGGCCAGGGTGCGGTCGAGGTCGATGCGTCCCTGTGCCTCGGCGTTGCGGTCCAGCCGCGCGGCCAGGTCGTGCAACGCCTGCCGGCACTCGTCCACGCTGGCCACATCGTCTCCTCACCACGAACCACGCCGTTCCCGGCACCGTACCGCAATGGGGTGTCCGGGGTGCCCGGTAGCGTGGCACCTGCACACCTCGCCCCGCGGAAGGACTCAGGCATGCAGGACGCGTGGCGCGCCTACCTCGAGCTGGCCATGGGCCTGACGGAGGCGCCCCGGAAGAAGGCACAGGACGCGGTCATGCGCGTCGTCGGCCAGGGCGGCGCGACCGCCGCCCAGCTCCAGACGCTCGCCGAGGAACTGGTCGCGACCGGCCTGGCGAACCGGGAGTCGCTGACCAAGCTGGTCCGCTTCGAGGTGGACCGGGCGCTGGGCGCGGTCGGGCTGGCCACCGCCGACGAGGTCGCCGAGCTGACCCGCCGGGTGCACGACCTGGAGCGGCAGCTGCGCGAGGCGCGCGGCCACCTCGGGCCGGGCGACACGCCGTCCGGGGCAGCCGAGCCGCCGAAGACCGGTTCGCCCGCCGCCGAGTCCTCCCCGGCGACGACCCCGGCCAAGGCCCCCGCGACGACGCCGACGAAGGCGGTGGCGAAGAAGGCGGTGGCCAAGAAGGCGATCGCGAAGAAGCCGCCGGCCACCGTGGCCCGTACCCCCGCCGACGGCTCGCCCGCCGCGCCCGCCCGGCCGGCGAAGAAGGCCACCGGGCGCCGGGCGGCCGGCTCGTGACCGCGCCCCGGCCCGGCCCGCCGCAGGGTCCGCGGCCCGGACCGCCCCCGGGGGTACGCCCCGCGCCGGCCGAGGAGATCGGCGAGGCGCGGCACCCGGCGGTGGACGCGGCCGTACTCGGCATGGCCAACGCCGAGGCGCTCGCCCCGGCCGACCAGATCGCCCAGTACGAGGCGGCGTACGAGACGCTGCGCGAGACCCTCGCCACCATCGACCAGGCCTGAGCAGAGGCGGAGACACACCTGATGGCTCGTCGTACCCGGCTGGACGCCGAACTGGTCCGGCGCGGGCTGGCCCGCTCCCGGGAACAGGCCGCCGCGCTCGTGGAGGCCGGTCGCGTCCAGCTGCGCGGAGTGCAGGCGCGCAAGCCCGCGGCGATGGTCGACCCGGCCGACCCGCTGCTGGTCACCGGCGAGGACCCGGCACAGGAGTACGTCTCCCGGGGCGGCCACAAGCTGGCCGGCGCGCTCGCCGCGTTCGCCCCCGGCGGGCTGACCGTCACCGGCCGGCGCTGCCTGGACGCGGGCGCGTCGACAGGCGGTTTCACCGACGTGCTGCTGCGCGGCGGCGCCGCCGAGGTGGTCGCCGTGGACGTCGGCTACGGGCAGCTCGCCTGGTCGCTGCGGACCGACGAGCGGGTGCGGGTGTTCGAGCGCACGAACGTGCGTACCCTCACGCCGGAGGCGATCGGCGGCCCGGTCGACCTGACGGTGGCCGACCTGTCGTTCATCTCGCTGCGGCTGGTGCTGCCGGCGCTTGCGGCGTGCACCGGGCCCGGCGGTGACCTGGCGCTGATGGTGAAGCCGCAGTTCGAGGTCGGCAAGGAGCGCGTCGGCGCCGGCGGTGTGGTCCGCGATCCGGCGCTGCGCGCCGAGGCGGTGCTGGACGTGGCCGCTGCCGCCGCCGGGCTGGGCCTCGGCCTGGCCGGTGTCGCGGCCAGCCCGCTGCCCGGGCCGAGCGGCAACGTCGAGTTCTTCGTATGGTTGCGCGGGGACGCGCCCGCCGCGGATCCGGAGCGGGTCCGCGCGGTGGTGGCCGCCGGCCCGCAGGGCGCCGCCGCGACGGCGGCCACGACCGAGGAGGTGTCCGGGTGAGCCGTACCGCGCTGCTGGTCACGCACACCGGCCGTCGACGCAGCACCGAGCACGCCCGCGCGGTGGCAGCCGACCTGATCGCCGCCGGGTTCGAGGTGCGTGTGGTGGCCGAGGAGGCCGACGACCTGGACCTGCCGGGCGTGGTGCCGGTGACCGGCCCGGAGGCCGCCGAGGGCGCCGAGATCGTGTTCGCGCTCGGCGGGGACGGCACGTTCCTGCGCGCCGCCGAGCTGGCCCGCCCGGCCAAGGTGCCGCTGCTCGGCATCAACCTGGGCAAGGTCGGCTTCCTCGCCGAGGCGGAGATCGACGACCTGGACACCGCCGTCCGTGACGTGGTCGACCGCAACTACACGGTGGACGAACGGCTCACCCTGGACGTCACAGCCGAGTTCGAGGGCGGGCCGACCATCGAGTCGTGGGCGCTCAACGAGATCAGCGTGGAGAAGGGCGAACGCGCCCAGATGCTGGAGCTGCTCGTCGACGTGGACGGCCGGCCGCTGTCCCGGTACGGCTGCGACGGCGTGATCTGCGCGACCCCCACCGGCTCGACCGCGTACGCGTTCTCCGGCGGCGGGCCGGTGGTCTGGCCCGAGGTGGAGGCGCTGCTGCTGGTGCCGATCAGCGCGCACGCGTTGTTCAGCCGCCCGCTGGTGACCGCGCCCACGTCGACGTTCGTCATCACCGTCGACCCGTTCACCACACTGGCCGTGCTCTGCTGCGACGGGCGGCGCGTCTACGACCTGCCGCCGGGCGCCCGGGTGACTGTGCGCCGGGGCACGCTGCCGGTGCGCATCGTGCGGCTGCGGGCCCGTCCGTTCACCGACCGGCTGGTGGCCAAGTTCGACCTTCCCGTCCAGGGCTGGCGGGGCAACCGTCGCTGACCAGCGGCTCAGCGGAAATCTCCGTTCGGCCCACCGGTCCCGGCGCTCGCGCGCGTTACGGTGGGCGTACGGGCCGCGAAGAGGTGAGTCCGGGCGCGGCGGTGAGGCCCGCCGCTTCCCGGATGCGGCCCACCTGTCGCGGGCTCGGCCAGGGGGTGGTCGGGGCCGCGACGGTCGGGACGCCGGAGCGTCGTAGCCGGCCGCGGCGGGCGGACCGGCACGCCGTGTCCGGTCGGGTGTCGACCCCGGCCGGGCCGACAGGTCGCAGGGCCGCCGCCGGAGGAAGCGGCGGCACGCGAGCTGGGCGACACGGTCTCCGGCGTCCCGGCCTCCACTCCGTCGTGCTCGTGTCCACCTGGCGACATGTCGCCGGTGCGGCGGCCCGTACCCGGTGACCAGGTGGCGGACGCCGTCGCAGACTCCGATCGCCGGTCTCACGAGGCCGGCCTCGGAGTAGAGGAGCGTCACATGCACCGGTTCCCCCGCTGGCTCGCCGCCGGCGCGGCCGGGGCGTTGGTGGTCGGGCTCGCCGTACCGGCGTCCGCCGTACCGCCCGCCCGGCCCGCCGGCCCGCCCCCGGGCACATCCGCCCCGGGCGCGCCGCCCGCCCGCGTCACGCTGATCACCGGCGACCAGGTCGAGCTGGTCCAGGCCGCGCCGGGCCGGATCGCCGCCACTGTCCACCCCGGGCCGGGCCGGGACCGGATCGTCTTCCAGACCACGCAGGCCGACGGCGGGCTGCGGGTGCTCCCCGCCGACGTCGTGCCGTACGTGTCGGCGGGCGTGCTCGACCCGGACCTGTTCGACGTGCAGGAACTGGCCGAGCAGGGCTACGGCGACGCGGGCCTCACGGCGCTGCCGCTGATCGTGCGCTACCGGGAACCGGCCGCCGGGCGGGTGCGCCCCCTCGCCGTCGCCGCCGAGTCCCGTCCGCTGTCCAGCATCAACGGCGCCGCGCTGCGTGTCGACAAGGACGACCTGGGCGCGCTGTGGACGTCGCTGCGGGAGACGCCGCAGGCCCGCACCGCGGGTGCCGGACCGGTCCGGCTCGGCGCGGGCGTGGAGCGCGTGTGGCTGGACGGGCGGGCCCGGGTGGCGCTGGAGCACAGCGTCCCGCAGATCGGTGCGCCCGCCGCGTGGGCGGCCGGGCGCGACGGCGCCGGCGTGCGGGTCGCGGTGCTCGACACCGGCGTGGACGCCGACCACCCCGACCTGGCCGGCCGCGTCGCCGAGGCGCGCGACTTCACCGGCGGCGGCAGCGCCCGGGACGGCCACGGCCACGGCACCCACGTGGCGGCCACCGTCGCCGGCAGCGGCGCGGCCTCCGCAGGGCTGCGCAAGGGCGTCGCGCCCGGCGCGCGGCTGCTGGTCGGCAAGGTGCTCGACGACTCCGGCTCCGGCTACGACTCCGGCATCATCGCCGGCATGGAGTGGGCCGCGCGCTCCGGCGCCAAGGTGGTCAGCATGAGCCTCGGCGGCGCGCCCACCGACGGCACCGACCCGATGAGCCAGGCCGTGAACGACCTCACCGCCGAAACCGGCGCGCTGTTCGTGATCGCCGCCGGCAACGACGGTGAGCCGCGCAGCGTCGGCTCGCCCGGCGCGGCCACCGCCGCGCTCACCGTCGGCGCCGTCGACCGCGACGACGTGCTCGCCGACTTCTCCAGCCGCGGCCCGCGCCTGGGCGACAACGGCCTGAAGCCGGAGATCACCGCACCGGGCGTCGGCATCGTCGCCGCCCGCGCCGCCGGCACCACCATGGGTACGCCTGTGGACGACGCCTACACCCGCGCCTCGGGCACCTCGATGGCCACGCCGCACGTCGCGGGCGCGGCCGCCGTACTCGCCCAGGAGCACCCCGGGTGGAGCGCCGCGCAACTGAAGGACGCGCTGGTCAGCACCACCCGCCCGAGCACCGGCGCGACGGTGTTCGAGCAGGGCGCCGGGCGGGTCGACGTGGCCCGGGCGCTGCGCCAGCGGGTGTACGGCACGGCCACCGCCGACTTCGGCCGGCTGACCACCGGCGGGCCGGCGGCGACCCGGACGGTGCGCTACGTCAACGGCACCGAAGCCGCGCAGACGCTGCGTCTGGCGCTGGAGCTGCGCAACCTGGACAGCGGCGCGGCCGAGACCGACGGCCTGACACTCGACGCCGGCACGGTGACGGTGCCGGCCGGCGGCGGTGTGGACGTGCCGCTGCGCGCCGACCCGGCCCGGCTGGACCGGGGCCCGCACGGCGGCTGGCTGGTCGCCACCGGCACGGACGGCGTGACGGTGCGTACCGCGGTCGGGCTCACGCTCAGCGGCCCGCAGCACACGGTGACGCTGCGCGCGCTGGACCCGGCCGGGCGGCCCGGATCGTCGCCGGTGGTGACGCTGTTCGGCGAGCACCCGGAGTCGGACGCGATGGGCTGGCTCGGCGTCGGCGACGAGTGGCGGATCCAGGTGGAGGAGGGGCCGTACCTGCTGCACGCGCTGATCGAGCACGGCGCGCCGCTGGACGAGCAGCTCACCCTGGTCACCGACCCGGAGCTGACAGTGGACCGGGACCTCACGGTGGTGCTCGACCCGCGGCGCGGCACGCCGGTACGGATCGAGACGCCGAAACCGTCCGAGCAGCGGGCCGTCCTGAGCTTCTACCAGCACCGGGTGTTCGGCAACGGCCGGCAGGTCGACCACGGCGTGATGACGTTCAGCACCGTGCAGCAGCTCAACGTCACCCCGACCCGGCAGGTGCGCCACGGCGAGTTCGAGTTCTCCTCGCGCTGGCAACTCGTCGCACCGATGGTCGACATCGACGTCAGCGGCGTGTCCGGCGCGCTGGACGTCAACCTGATGGGCCAGTCACCGGCCCCGGCCGGGCGGCAGCGGCTACGCCTGGTCGCCGCCGGCACCGGCGCACCCGGTGAGCTGGCCGGCGTGCGGGGCGCGGCGGCGCTGCTCACCGCGTCCGCCGACCGGTCCGAGGAGGAACAGGTGGCCGCCGCGGCGGCGGCCGGCGCGAAGGCGGTGCTGATCGTCCGGCCGGCGGACCAGAGCGCGTGGACGGTGTGGCGTCCGACCGGGGACCGGCTGCCGGCACCGGCGCTCGCGGTGGCGTACGACGACGGGCAGCGGATGCTCGCGGCGGCGCGTACCGGCCGGGCCCGGATGGACCTGACGCTCACCGTTGACAGCCCGTACCTCTACGACGTGTTCCAGGTGTCGAAGGGCCGGGTGCCGGAGCGGATCCTCCACCGGGTCACCGCCGCGAACACGGCCGAGGTGACCGCGCGCTACGGCGACACCGGCGGCCTGGACTGGGCCACCGAGCAGCGGTTCGGGTGGCGGCCCTGGCAGGAGTTCTCCTGGAACGACGACCAGCGGATGGTGCGTACCGGGACGACCCGGCGGGAGTACGTCAGCTCCGGTGACTCGTGGTGGCAGCACCGGGTGCTGCACCGGCTGATGTTCTCCACCATGGGGACGCTGACCGGCGGCCTGTCCGACCGGCCCCGGCGCTACGCGGCCACCGACCGGACCACCGAGTCGTGGCACACGCCGCTGGTGCGTCCCGCCGTGCCGGCCGGTGCGGCCGCGCCGAGCCGGACCGCTGACACGCTCGACCTGAGGGTGGCCGAGTTCGTCGACGCCGACGGTCACGCCGGCGTGGACAACCGGTCGGAGGAGCAGGACACGGTGACCCGCCGGGTCAGCCGCGACGGGCAGCCGATCGCCGACCTGTCCGCCGGCTGGGCGCCGGTGCCTGCCACCGCCGGTCCGGCCCGCTACCGCCTCGACGTGACGACGGCACGGTCGTCGGCGGAATGGCGGTGGGCGACCCGTACCGAGACGGCGTGGGAGTTCACCTCGGCCCGCCCGTCCGGTGACGCGGCCCGGCCGCTGCCGCTGCTCCAGGTCGACTACCGGGTGCCGGCCGACCTGCGCGGCGAGGTGCCCGGCAGGCGGAAGCACACAGTCGGGCTGACGCTGCGCCACCCGGCCGGCCTGCCCGCGCCGGCCGGCACGACGGTACGCGCCGAGGTGTCGTTCGACGGCGGACGCACCTGGCGTACGGCGCCGGTACGCGGCTCCGGCACCCGGTTCACCGCCGAGGTGCCGGCCGGGCGCGGCACGGTGTCGCTGCGCGTCTCGGCGCGGGACCGGTCCGGCAGCACCGTGACGCAGACCGTGATCGACGCGTACGGGCTGCGATGAGACGCCGGGGCGGGGCGGTCCTGGGGCCGTCCCGCCCCGGCCCCGGTCAGATCCAGCCGCGCCGGGCGGCCTGGAACGCCAGCCCGGGCCGGGTGTCCACACCGGCGGCGGCCATCAGGTCGGCCAGCCGCCGCTGCACGGTACGCCGGCTCACCCCGAGCTGTGACGCGATCGACTTGTCCGGCACCCCGGCGACGAACAGCGACAGCAGCCGCGCCTCGTCGCCGTCGGGCTGGTAGCCGGTGGCGGCCCGGTCGGCGGGCGTGCCGAGCGGCGTCGCCATCAGCCAGTGGCTCTCGAAGAGCGCCAGCAGGGCGTCCAGCAACTGGCTGCGGCCGATCACCGCGGCTGTCGGCTCCCCGCCGTCGCGGTCGGGCACCAACGGGCACACCGCGGTACGACCGTCCACCACGGCCAGTCGCACCGGCAGCCGGTCCAGCACCCGGGCCTGCTCCCCGGCGCGTACGCCCCGCTCCACGTCCGCGAGCGCGCCCGGCTCCAGCAGCATGGCCCGTTCGTAGATGGCCCGGTAGCGCACGCCGCGGGCGAGCGCGTCGAACTCCTCGACGTTCTCCGGTCCGGGCATCGCCAGCGGGTTCGCCCGGCAGAACCAGAGCACCTCCTCGCGCGCGCCGTTCTGCAGCTCGCGCAGCCGTTCCCGCAGCCCCCGCGCGCCGGTGACCACCTCGACCAGGTGCGCGGCGTCGTGGCGGCGCATCCCGGCCCGGTAGTCCTCGGCGAGCCGGCTGACAGCGGCGCGGGCCTCCTCCAGCGCGGACTGGCGGCGCAGCAGCGCCTCGCCCAACGGCACGTCCGGCGCGAGCGGCCGCAGCGGCGCGTCCGGTTCCGGCCCGGTCGGCAGCACGAGACCCTTGTCCCGCAAGGCGTCCAGCCGGGCGGCGACCTCCGCGCGGGGCCGTCCCAGCCGCTGTGCGAGCTCACCGGCCCGGGCCGTGTTCGCCCGTACCAGGCTGCGGTAGAGCTCCTCCTCGTCCGGGGTCAGGCCGATCTCCTCCAGCACGGGGCTGAACTGTACGGGTGCCTGCGGCTCGCCCTGCCGGCTGGTCAACTGTCACACGGCGGGGCTACTGTCGGGTGCTGTGCTGGAAGAGCTGCGCATCACCGGACTGGGCGTCATCGAGGACACCACGCTGCCGCTGGCCGCGGGGATGAACGTCATCACCGGCGAGACCGGCGCCGGCAAGACCATGGTGGTGACCGGCCTCGGCCTGCTCTTCGGCGGCCGCGCCGACGCCGGCCGGGTGCGCGCCCAGCCGGGCCGCGCGGCGGTGGAGGGCCGGCTGCGCCTGAGCGGCCGGGTGGCCGAGGCGGTGCACGCCCGCATCCTCGACGCCGGCGGCGAGCCCGACGAGGACGGCTCGCTGCTGCTCAGCCGCACCGTGACCATCGAGGGCCGCTCCCGGGCGCACCTGGGCGGGCGCGCCATGCCGGTGTCCACGCTCGGCGAGGTCGGCGAGCAGGTGCTCGCAGTGCACGGCCAGTCCGACCAGCTGCGGCTGCTGCGCCCGGCCGAGCAGCGCGCCTCGCTCGACCGGTTCGCCGGGCCCGAGCACGAGAAGCTGCTCGACGCGCTGCGCGAGACGTACGCCCGGTGGCGCACCGTCGTCGACGACCTGGCCGACCGGCGGCGCAACGCCCGCGAGCGCAACCAGGAGGCCGACCTGCTGCGGCTGGGCCTGGACGAGATCACCCGGGTCGACCCGCAGCCGGGGGAGGACGACGAGCTGAAGGCCGAGGCGCAGCGGCTGGAGCACGCCGAGGGGTTGCGTACCGCCGCGCAGGTGGCGCAGCAGTGCGTGGCCGGCGGCGTCGAGGCGACCGACGAGACGCCGGACGCGACGGTGCTGCTCGGCACCGCGCGGCGCACGCTGGAGGCGCAGGCCGGCACCGACCCGGCGCTGGGTGAGCTGGCGGCCCGGCTGGAGGAGGCGGCCACGCTCGTCACCGACGTGGCCGCGGAGCTGTCGGCCTACCTGGCCGCGCTGGACGCCGACCCGGCCCGCCTGCAGACCGTCTACGAGCGGCGGGCCGCGCTGCGCGCGCTCACCCGCAAGTACGCCGACGACGTCGACGGCGTGGTGGCGTGGGCCGAGCGGGCCCGCACGCGGCTGTCCGATCTGGACACCTCCGACGAGCTGCTGGACGAGCTGGACCGCGAGGCGACCCGGCTCGCCGGTGAGGTGGCCGACCTGGCCGGCCGGGTGTCGGCGTCCCGGCGGGAGGCGGCGGTCCGCTTCGCCGAGGAGGTGACAGTCGAGCTGGCCGGGCTGGCGATGCCGCACGCCCGCATCGAGGTGGCGGTGCTGCCGCGACCGGCGGGCCGGTCCGAGCCGAGCCTGCCTGTCAACGGCGTCGAGACCGGCGTCGGCGCGGACGGCGCCGACGAGGTGGAGCTGCGGCTGCTGGCGCACCCGGGCGCGCCGGCGCTGCCGTTGCAGAAGGGCGCGTCCGGCGGTGAGCTGTCCCGGGTGATGCTCGCCATCGAGGTGGTCTTCGCCGGCTCCGGCGGCCCGCCCACGCTGGTGTTCGACGAGGTCGACGCCGGTGTCGGCGGCCAGGCCGCGGTGGAGATCGGCCGTCGGCTGGCCCGGCTGGCCCGCAGTCACCAGGTGCTCGTGGTCACGCACCTGCCGCAGGTCGCCGCGTTCGCCGACCGGCATCTGGTGGTGGCCAAGGACACCGGGGGAGCGGTCACCACGAGCGGGGTGCGCGTGGTGGAGGACACCGAGCGCGCCCGGGAACTGGCCCGGATGCTCGCCGGTTTGCCGGACTCGGATCTGGGTATCGCCCATGCCGAGGAGCTCCTGGCCGTGGCGGCCAAGGAAAGGCGTCCGTGATACCCCGATTGTGAGCGCAAGCACACCGGCGCGGGTTCCGGTGTGCTTCCCTGGGTAGGCGGCCCTGCTCAGGCATGTCGCGACAGCAAAACCTGCCTCACATGCCAGGATGGTCACGATGCGTCTACCCACACTGCGCCGGAGCCGGAACCCGGAGCCGGGCTCCATCGTCGGCACCGCGCGCCTCGACCGCCGGACGAAACGGCTGGTCGGGCGGCTGCGACCCGGCGACATCGCGGTCATCGACCACGTCGACCTGGACCGGGTGGCGGCCGACTCGCTCGTCGCGGTGGGTGTGGCGGCGGTCCTCAACGCCAAGCCGTCGGTCTCCGGCCGCTATCCCAACCTCGGCCCGGAGGTGCTGGTCTCGGCCGGCATCCCGCTGCTGGACGACCTCGGCGAGAGCGTCTTCGAGCAGGTCCGCGAGGGCGACCGGGTCCGCATCGAGGGCAACACCGTCTTCGTCGGCGACGATCCGGTCGCGCACGGCTCGTTGCAGGACGCCGAAACAGTGGCCAAGTCGATGGCCGACGCCCGGGAGGGCCTGTCGGTGCAGTTGGAGGCGTTCGCCGCCAACACGATGGACTACCTGCGCCAGGAACGCGACCTGCTGCTCGACGGCGTCGGCGTGCCGGAGATCCAGACCCAGATCCAGGGCCGGCACTGCCTGATCGTGGTGCGCGGCTACGACTACAAGGCCGACCTGGACGTGCTGCGCCCGTACATCCGGGAGTTCAAGCCGGTGCTCATCGGCGTGGACGGCGGCGCCGACGCGCTGGTCGAGGCGGGCTACACCCCAGACATGATCATCGGGGACATGGACTCGGTCACCGACGACGTGCTGCGCTGCGGCGCCGAGGTGATCGTGCACGCCTACCCGGACGGGCGGGCGCCGGGCCTGGCCCGGGTCAACGGGCTCGGCGTACCGGCGATCACCTTCCCGGCGGCGGCCACCAGCGAGGACCTGGCCATGCTGCTGGCCGACGAGAAGGGCGCGTCGCTGCTGGTGGCGGTCGGCACGCACGCCACCCTGGTGGAGTTCCTCGACAAGGGGCGCGGCGGCATGGCGTCGACGTTCCTGACCCGGCTGAAGGTCGGTGGCAAGCTGGTCGACGCCAAGGGCGTCAGCCGGCTCTACCGGCAGAGCATCTCCGGGTCGTCGCTGCTGCTGCTGGTCCTGTCGGCGGTGGCCGCGATGGCCTCCGCGGTGGCGGTCTCCACCGTCGGGAAGGCGTATCTGGGCGTGGTCTCCGAATGGTGGGACAATTTCGTGTTCCAGCTCGGCCAGCTCTTCTAGCTCCCCGACGATCAAGAGGCTGCAAGCGTGATCAACTTTCGCTACCACGTGGTGTCCCTGACCGCGGTGTTCCTGGCGCTGGCGATCGGCCTGGTGGTCGGCACAGCCGCCCTCAACGGGCCGGTCGCCGACTCGCTCCGGGAGAACGTCAACGGCCTGCGCAAGGACAACTCGCTGATGCGCCAGTCGGTCAACAGCATGCAGAAGCAGCTGGAGACCGAGGAGGACTTCGCCGCCGAGATGGCCCAGCTCGTCCTGCCCGGCAAGCTGACCGGCCGCCGGGTGCTGGTGCTCACCCTGCCCAGCGGCCGGGACCAGGCCGAGGGCGTGGTGAAGATGCTCCAGACCGCCGGCGCCGACGTCACCGGCCGCATCGACGTGCAGGACAAGTTCGTCAACCCGGACAGCAACAACAACCTGCTGGAGCTGGCGGTCACCGCCGCCCGCCCGAACAGCGCCCCCACCGGCAACCTGCCCGGTAACGGGCACGGCGTGGAGACCTCCAGCGCGCTGCTGGCCAACGTGCTGGTGGACCGCCCGGCCGGGAGCCCGCCGGTCAGCGACGCCGACCGGCGCGCCGTGCTGGAGCAGTACGCCACCGCCGGCTACCTCACCCCGGCGGACCGGATCTCCACCGCCGCCGAGGCGGTGGTGATGGTCACCGGCCAGCCGTACGTGGACAAGGACTCGGCGAAGAAGGACGAGTCGGTGGTGAAGATCGCCGAGCAGTTCGACCGGGCCGGCGCGCTCGTGGTCGCCGGCATGGGCTCGACCGGCGGGAACCTGGTCTCCGTGGTCCGCGGCGACCCGGTGCTGTCGCAGACCATCTCCACCGTCGACAACGCCAACACCGTGCAGGGCCAGCTGGTCACCAGCCTCGCCCTGGCGCAGCAGCTCACCGAGAAGAAGACCGGCCAGTACGGCGTGGGCGACAACGCCGCCGCCCGGGTGCCTACACTGCCCCGGTGACCGCTCCGGGCCGCCCGGTCCGTGCCCGCGTCGCGTTCGAAGTCCGGATCGAGGAGGTCCCGTGAGACTGGGTCGGCTGCTGGCCGTGGGCGCGGGAGCGCTGGCCGCCCGCTACGTGCTGCGTCAGACGCGTACGTCGCCGGGCGGGCCGGCGTTGGAGCGCACCAACTACCGGGGCCGCACGGTGACCCTGGCCGCCGGTCCGGCTTTGGCCGTCGGCGCGGCCACCGGGGCCGCGCTGGGCGCCGGTAGCGCCCCGGCCGGCGCCGCCGCGCTCGTCGCCGGGCTCGGCGCGGGCGCTGTCGGCCTCTACGACGACGTGGTCGGCGCCCGCCCCGAACAGAAGGCCGCGAAGGGGTTCGCCGGGCATCTCGCCGCGCTGCGCGAGGGTCAGGTCACCGCCGGGATGGTCAAGGTCGCCGGGGTGGGCGTGGCCGGGCTGGGCGCCGCCGCGCTGCTCGCCGCCGACCGGCGGGTCGCCGCGCACCCGCGCCGCCAGCAGGCCGGTGCGTTCGGCCGCGGGCTCGACGTGCTGCTCGGCGCCGGCGTGGTGGCCGGCACCGCCAACCTGGTCAACCTGCTCGACCTGCGGCCCGGCCGGGCGTTGAAGTCCGGCATGCTGCTCGGCGCGCCGCTGACCGCCGGCCCGTACGGCGGCCTCGCCGCGGGCGCTGTGGGCGCGTCGGCCGCGCTGGTCGGCGACGACCTCGGCGAGCGCGTCATGGTGGGCGACAGCGGCGCCAACGCGCTCGGCGCGCTGCTCGGCGTGAGCCTCGCCGCGCGTACGGGGCCGCTGGGCCGGGCCGGCGTGCTGGCCGTGCTCGCCGCGCTCACCGCGGCCAGCGAGAAGGTCAGCTTCACCCAGGTCATCGCGCGGACCCCGGGACTGCGGCACCTCGACGAGCTGGGCCGGCTCCCGGACTGACGTGACGAAACCGGCTCCTCTCGCCGCCGCCGGCCGGGTCGCCGGGGCGGCCGCCCTCATCGCCGTCCTCACCGTCCTCAGCCGGCTCGCCGGCTTCGGCCGTACCGCCGTGTTCACCTGGATGCTGGGCCCCACCGATCTCGGCAGCGCCTACCTGGTGGCCAACTACGTCCCGAACTTCATCTTCGAGATCGTCGCCGGTGGGGCGCTCGCCAGTCTCGTCGTACCGCTGCTGGCCGGCGCCGTCGAGGCGGGTGACCGGCGCGCGGTGGCCGCCACCACCGGCGCGCTGCTGACCTGGACGCTGAGCCTGCTGGTCCCGCTGGCGGTGCTGCTGGCGCTGTTCGCCGACCCGCTGCCGGGCCTGATCGGGAACGGTCTCAGCGAGGCCCAGCAGGCGTCCGGGGCGCGGATGCTGCGGGTCTTCGCGCCGCAGCTGCCGCTGTACGGCGTGGGGATCGTGCTGACCGGTGTGCTCCAGGCGCACCGCCGCTTCGCCTGGCCGGTGATCGCGCCGCTGCTGTCGAGCGTCACGGTCATCGCCGTCTACCTGGGCTTCACCGCGCAGCAGGGGCGGCTGGCCACGATCGGGGAGGCCGGGCGCGGCGGCGAGCTGCTGCTGTCCGCCGGCACCACGCTCGGCGTGGTGGTGCTCTCACTGTCGCTGCTGATCCCGGTGCGCCGCCTGCGGCTGCGGATCCGGCCGGGCTACCGCTTCCCTGCCGACGCCCGCGCCCGGGTCGGCGGTCTGGTGGTCGCCGGGGCGGTCACCGTGGCCGCCCAGCAGATCGCCCTGGTCGTCGCGCTCAATCAGGTCACCTACGGCCGGACCGCCGACGTCAGCGTCTACAACCTCGCCCAGACCGTCTACTTCCTGCCCTGGGCGGTGCTGGCCGTGCCGCTCGCGGTGGCCGCGTACCCGACGCTCGTCGCGGCCCGGGCCACCGGCGACGAGCGCGCCTACCGGGAGACCCTGGCCCCGGCGGTACGCGGGGTCGTGCTGCTCAGCCTGCTCGGCGCCGCCGCGCTCGTCGGCACCGCGATCCCGGTCGGGCACTTCTTCTTCTCCGATGCGCTCGACGCGCGTACCGCGGCGGCCGGGATCGCCGGTTTCGCGCCCGGCCTGGTCGGCTACGGCCTGTTCGCGGTGCTCACCCGCGCGCTGTACGCGCGGGGAGAGACCCGCGCGGCCACAGTGGCCACAGCGCTCGGCTGGCTCAGCGTGCCCGCGCTCGCCGTGGTGTCCGCGCAGGTGGCGCCGCTGGCCGACCGGGTGCTCGCGGTGACGCTGGCGACCTCGGCCGGCATGCTGCTGCTCGGCGTGCTGCTGATCGCCGCGGTCCGGCGGGCCGCCGGTGGCCAGGCGCTGGCCGGTGTCGGCCGGGCCGGCGCCGCCGGGCTGCTCGCGGCCGTCGTCGCCGGAGCCGGCGGAGCGGCCGTCTCGGCGGGACTCGCCGGGCTCGGTGACGGCACCCCGACGACACCGTGGGCCCTCGCGCAGGGCATGCTGTCCGGGGTCGTGGTCGGTGTCCTGTTCCTCGCCGTCGCCTGGCTGACCGACGCCCGCGACCTGCGGCCGCTGCTCGCGACCGTGACCCGCCGGCTGCGCCGGCGACGCCCGGCCGGCGGGGACGACGGCCCGCCGGCGCAGCAGCACCCCGGCGAGCGGGGTGACGGAAGGGAGACCGTTTCCTCATGACGGACGCCTCGCCGGCACCGCGCTGGCCCGGGTCGGTGGCCCTGGTGCTCGCCTCCAGCACCGGCGGGGTCGGGCAGCACGTGCGCTCGATCACCCGTGGGCTGACCGAGGCCGGCGCGTCCGTGCTGGTCTGCGGCCCGGCCGCCACCGAGGAACAGTTCGACTTCACCGGCGCCGGGGCCCGGTTCACGCCGGTGGAGATCCCGGCCAGCCCCACGCCGGGCGACGCGCGCGCGGTCACCGCGCTGCGCCGGGCGCTCGCTGACACACCCGTCGACGTGGTGCACGCGCACGGGCTGCGCGCCGGCCTGGTGGCCGCGCTCGCCCGTCCCGCCGCGCCGCTGGTCGTCACCTGGCACAACGCGGTCCTCGCCGGTGGCCTGCGCGGCGCGGTGTCCCGGCTGGTCGAGCGGGTCGTCGCCCGGTCCGTGCGGGTCGCGCTGGGCGCCTCCGCCGACCTTGTCGACCGCGCCGCTTCCCTCGGCGCCGCCGACGCCCGCCTGGCCCCGGTCGCGGCGCCGGCGCTGCCCGCGCCGCGGCGCCGCCGCACGGCGGTACGCGCCGAGTTCGCCGTCGCCGCCGACCAGCAGCTGATCCTCTCGGTGGGCCGGCTGCACCCGCAGAAGCGGTACGACGTGCTGATCGACGCCGCCGCCCGCTGGCGGACCCGTACTCCCGCCCCGCTCGTGGTGATCGCCGGCAGCGGTCCGGCGTACCTGCCGCTGGCCGCCCGGATCTCGGCCGCCCGCGCGCCGGTGACGCTGCTCGGGCACCGTACCGACGTGGCGGACCTGCTGGGCGCCGCCGACCTGGCGGTGGTGACGAGCGACTGGGAGGCTCGCCAGCTGTTCGCGCAGGAGGCGCTGCGGGCGGGCGTACCGCTCGTCGCGACCGCCGTCGGCGGGCTGCCGGACCTGGTCGGCGACGCGGCGGTGCTGGTGCCGCCGGGCGACGTGGACGCCGTCGACGCGGCCGTGCGCGACCTGCTCGACGACCCCGTACGCCGGGCCGATCTGGGCCGTCGCGGCCTGGCGCGGGCCGCGACCTGGCCCACCGAGGCGGACACCGTGGCCGCGCTCGCCGGCCTCTACGCCGAGCTGACACCCCAGCTCTCCACCGGGAACCGCTGATGCTGCGCAGACTGACCCCGGTGCTGCTGACGCTGGTCGTGGTGGCGCTGGGCATCACCGCGCTCTCCGCCCGCCCGGACGAGGGTGCGGCCCGGCCCGGCGCCGACTTCGTGGTGCTCGTCGGCGCGGCGGGCCTGCGGTGGGACGACGTCGACCCGGAGAACACGCCGACGCTGTGGCGGATGGCCGAGCAGGGCGCGATCGGGTCGCTCTCGGTACGCTCCGCGCACCGCCCCACCTGCCCGGTCGACGGCTGGCTCACGCTCGGCGCGGGGAACTTCGCCGCCTGGCCCGGCGCCCGCCCGGGCGGTGGCTGCCCGGCCACCGGTGTGACAGTCGAGCGGCCCGACGGCATCGGCGCGAACCTGCCCGACCAGCCCAGCGCGGTGGCGCACAACCAGGAGCAGCTCTCCTGGGGCGCCACACCCGGCGCGCTGGCCGAGTCGGTGCGCTGCTCGGTGGCCGTCGGTCCGGGCGCCGCCGTGGCCGCCGCCCGCCCGTTCGGCCGGGTCGACAGGTACGCGCCCGCGCTCCCGGAGAAGCCGGCGGAACTGCTCGGCTCCTGCGTGCTGAGCGTCGTCGACGTCGGCACCGTCGACGACGACGACCCGGAGGTACGGGCCGCCCAGGCGCGGCAGGCCGACGCCCGGCTGGCCCGGGTGCTCGCCGCCCGGCCGCCGCGCTCGCTGGTGCTCGTCGCGGGCGTGTCCGACACCGACTCCCCGGCGCGGCTGCACGTCGCGATCGCCGACGGACCCGGCTGGGAAGGCGGCTGGCTGACCTCGCCCAGCACCGCCCGGTCCGGCTACCTGCAACTGATCGACCTGGCCCCGACCGTGCTCGCCGTGCTCGACAAGCCGATGCCGGAACGGGCGTTCCTCGGCCGGCCCGCGGTGACTGTCGACGACCGGCCGGACGACCTGCGGGCCGCGATCGAGGCGCCGGCCGACGCGGACCGGGAGGCAGCCGCCCAGCGCCGCGTCGCCGGCTGGTTCTTCACGCTGCTCGCCGCCGCCCAGCTCGCCCTCGCGGTGGCGGTGCTGCCGCTGCTGCGCCGCGCCCGCCGGCTCGCCGGACCGCACGGGCCGGAACCGGTGTCCCCGCGGATCGTGGCGGTGGTGGAGCTGCTGCTGATCGCCGCCGCGCTGGCAGTGCCCGCAGCGTTGCTCGCCGACGCCGTGCCCTGGTGGCGCGGCGACCACGCGGGCCTCTGGTACGCCTCGGTGACCGCGCTGCTCATCGTCGGTGGCACCGCCGCGGTCCGGTTCAGTCCCGGACACGAGCGCACGCTCGGTCCGCTCGGGGCGGTCGCCGGGCTGGCCACGCTCGTCGTCGGAGTGGACGTGCTCACCGGCTCCCGGTTGCAGCTCAACGGCGTGGTCGGCTACTCGGCGCTGGAGGGTGGCCGGTACGCCGGGCTCGGCACCGTCGGGCTGGGCGTGTTCATCGCCGGGGCGCTGCTGTGCGGCGGCTGGCTCGCCCAGCGGTTCCGCAAGGGCTGGCGGCCGATGGTGATGGTGACGGTCGGCGGGCTCGCCGTGGTGATAGTGGGCAGCCCGTACCTGGGGGCCGACTCGATCGGCGCGATCGCGCTCACCGCCGGGGTCAGCGTCGCGGCCGCGATCTGCAGCGGCGGCTGGCTGACAGTGAGCCGGCTGGCCTGGGCGACCATGGCCGCGCTGGCGGTCACCGTCGGCTTCGCCCTGGTCGACCTGGGCCGTCCCGCGGACGAGCGGGGCAGCCTGGGCCGGTTCCTGGCCGCTGTGGGCGACGGCACCGGCGGGCTCACCGTGCACCGGTCCAGCAGCTCCAACATCCAGACACTGGTGAACAGCCCGCTCACCGTGCTGGCCCTGGCCGGGGCCGCGCTGGTCTGGCTCGCGCTGCTCCAGCCCTGGGGCGGGCTGATGCGGCTGTTCGGCATCTACCCGGCGATCCGGGCGGCGATGGCCGGCACCGGCGTGGCCGTCGGGCTGGGCGGCCTCCTCGGCGGGTCGGCGCTGGACGTGGCCGGCGCGGCGGCGGCCCTCGTGGTGCCCATGGCGGCCCTGGCGGCGCTGCGGGTGCTCGACCACTCCACCGACCGTACGGTGCCCGACAGCGGGCGTGGCGGCGGCGAGACGGGCGCGGTCCCACCGGGCGGACCGGACGACTCCTCCAGGGGCGGCGCGGCCGGCGGCCCGGCCGGCGACGGTGCGGGTGGTGGTCGGTCGGCGGGCGACGGCTCGGCCGGTGACGGCTCGGCCGCCGACGGTGCGGCCGGTGATGGTGTGGCCGCCGACGGTGCGGCCGGCGACGGTGCCGGCGACCCGGGGGAGGCCGGGGAGCCGGCCGGACCGGACGGGCAGGACTCCGCAGGCACGGAGGCGCCGGACGGGCCGCGCCCCGCTGGCCCGGACGGAACGCGCTCCGCTGGCACGGAGGCGCCGGACGGGCCGCGCGCCGCGGGCACGGCCCGCGGGGCGCAGGTGCCCGCACAGCCGACCCCGGCGTCCTCGGACATCCCTGCCCGCTGACCCCGCCCGCGTGGCCCGCCAGGTCTGCCGCCCGCCGGTTCGGGGAGGTGGCGGGGTCGAGGCCCGGTGGAAGGCACCACATCGGCGAGCTGGTGTCGATCAAGGGCCCGGACCCGGGCCGGACCCGGGCCGGACCCGGGCCGGACCCGGGCCGGACGGAGGGCCGGAGGAGGGCCGGGAGAGGGCCAGGGGAGCGCCGGGGGAGGGCCGGCACCGGCCTCACGTGCGCCGACAGCGGGTGCGACGCCGGCTCACGGTCCGGATGGTGTTACCGTGGAATCCCGTGGATCGCGTGATCACTCTGCTGATCGGCACGGCGGTTCGCACGACCGCTACGGACGACACGGGAGCAGGCCTTGGCCCCAACAGCACGGACGACCAGGCACATTTTCGTCACCGGGGGCGTCGCCTCCTCGCTGGGTAAGGGCCTCACCGCCTCCAGCCTCGGCAGTCTGCTGACCGCGCGCGGACTGCGCGTGGTGATGCAGAAGCTCGACCCGTACCTGAACGTCGACCCCGGGACGATGAACCCGTTCCAGCACGGCGAGGTCTTCGTCACCGAGGACGGCGCCGAGACCGACCTCGACGTCGGGCACTACGAGCGGTTCCTCGACCGGGACCTCTCCGGCAAGGCGAACGTCACCACCGGCCAGATCTACTCGGCGGTGATCGCCAAGGAGCGGCGCGGGGAGTACCTCGGCGACACGGTGCAGGTCATCCCGCACATCACCAACGAGATCAAGGCCCGCATCCGCGGCATGGCGGACCCGGACGCCGACGGCCAGGTGCCCGACGTGGTGATCACCGAGGTCGGCGGCACTGTCGGCGACATCGAGTCGCTGCCGTTCCTGGAGTCGATCCGGCAGATCCGCCACGACCTGGGCCGGGACAACTGCTTCTACCTGCACGTGTCGCTGGTGCCGTACCTGGCGCCGTCGGGCGAGCTGAAGACCAAGCCGACCCAGCACTCGGTGGCGCAGCTGCGCAGCATCGGCATCCAGCCCGACGCGCTGGTGCTGCGCTGCGACCGGGAGATCCCGGAGAAGGTCAAGGAGAAGCTGTCGCTGTACTGCGACGTCGACCGGGAGGCGGTCACCGCCGCGCCGGACGCGCCGAGCATCTACGACATCCCGAAGGTGCTGCACCGCGAGGGCCTCGACGCGTACGTGGTGCGCCGGCTCGGCCTGTCGTTCCGCGACGTGGACTGGACCCGCTGGGACGACCTGCTGGAGCGGGTGCACCAGCCCCGGCACACGATCACCGTCGCGCTGGTCGGCAAGTACGTCGACCTGCCCGACGCGTACCTGTCGGTCAGCGAGGCGATCCGGGCGGCCGGGTTCGGCCACCGCGCCCGGGTGCAGCTCAAGTGGGTGCCCAGCGACGACTGCGTGACCCCGGCGGGCGCCGCCGCCGCGCTGTCCGGCGTCGACGGCATCGTGATCCCCGGCGGCTTCGGCGTCCGCGGCATCGAGGGCAAGGTCGGCACCGCCCGGTACGCGCGGGAGAACGGCATCCCGCTGCTGGGCCTCTGCCTCGGCCTCCAGTGCATGACCATCGAGGTGGCCCGGCACCTGGCCAACCTCGACGGGGCGAACTCGCTGGAGTTCGACGAGGAGGCCGTGCACCCGGTCATCGCCACCATGGCCGACCAGGAGGACATCGTCGCCGGGCGTGGCGACCTGGGCGGCACCATGCGGCTCGGGGCGTACCCGGCGAAGCTGGCCGAGGGCTCGATCGTCGCCGAGGCGTACGGCAGCACCGAGGTCAGCGAGCGGCACCGGCACCGGTACGAGGTGAACAACGCCTACCGCGACCAGCTCACCAAGGCCGGTCTGACCATCTCCGGCACGTCGCCGGACGGGCGGCTGGTCGAGTTCGTCGAGCTGGACCGCAACCTGCACCCCTTCTTCGTGGCCACCCAGGCGCACCCGGAGCTCAAGAGCCGCCCCACCCGGCCGCACCCGCTGTTCGCCGCGTTCGTCGGCGCCGCCGTGGCGTACTCGCAGGCCGACCAGCTGCCGGTGGACCTGGACGGCGCGTCGAAGAAGGCCGGCCGCGGCGGTGGCGCGAAGGCGTCCGCGAAGTGAGCGGCCGGTCCGCGCGGGCGCGCGGGGAGGCGGCGTGAGTGGCGTCGAGCACCGGTACGAGGTGACCGGCCGCCGGGAGATCTGGTCCGGCCGGATCTTCTCCGTGGTCAGCGACGACGTCACCATGCCCGGCGGCGGCAGCGCGACCCGCGACTACGTGCGGCACGTCGGCGCGGTCGCCGTGGTGGCGCTCGACGACGCCGGTCAGGTGGTGCTGATCCGCCAGTACCGGCACCCGGTCGGCCGGCACCTGTGGGAGCTGCCCGCCGGGCTGATGGACGTCGGCGGCGAGGACCTGGCCGCCGCCGCGCTGCGGGAGCTGGCCGAGGAGGCGGACCTGACCGCCGGGCGCGTCGACGTGCTCGTCGACCTGCACAGCTCGCCCGGTTTCGCCGACGAGGTGGTGCGGGTGTTCCTGGCCCGCGACCTCGCCGACGTGCCGGCCGATCAGCGGCACGACCGGCACGACGAGGAGGCCGACCTCCAGGTGGTCCGCGTGGACCTGGACGAGGCGGTGCGGATGGTGCTGGCCGGCGAGATCACCAACGCGTCCTGCGTGGCCGGGCTGCTCGCCGCCGCCCGCGCCCGCGACACCGGCTTCACCGAGCTGCGCCGCCCGGAGGCGCCGCTGCCGCGCTGATCCGCAAACGACGAGGGGCCGCCCGGCGCACTGCGCCGGGCGGCCCCTTCCGTGCGCCTGTGGTCAGTCGCGCAGAGGGCGTCCCTGCCCGTCGACACCGCCGTTGACGAGGATCAGGATGCCGTCGACGAGGCCCCAGATCGCGCCGAAGCCGCACGTCACGAGCGTGACGATGAGCTGGATGACACCGGTCTTGGTGTCGCCCATGTAGAACCGGCCGATGCCGAAGCCGCCGAGCAGGATCTGAAGCACACCCGCGACGACCTTGCTCTTGTCGGAGACGCCCTGCGGGTACTGCTGATAAGGAGTGGTCATGAGCGGACACAATAGTGATCGCTTCACGTCCTGTCGGCCTCGCCGCTCAGCCGATGGGAAGATGTCATCGAACTTTGTCCTCTCGGCGGATGGCGTCTCCACCGGGCAGTCCGAGGCATGCCTGACACACCGTCAGGACCAGCGGGCACCGGATGTCACAGTGTCGCCGCCCGTGGGCTTCCCACGGGCCTAGACTGCCGCCGGCGGGACAGGCGGACCGCGCCGGCAACGGAGCCGGCGCGGCCGCGCAGTCGGGGGTGAGCCGCCCCGGAGGAAGGTGTCTGCATCGTGAAGGTCGGAATCCCCCGCGAGGTCAAGAACCACGAGTACCGGGTGGCGATCACGCCCGCCGGCGTCAACGAGTTCACCCGCCACGGCCACGAGGTCTTCGTGGAGGCAGGCGCCGGAGTCGGTTCCAGCATCACCGACGACGAGTTCGCCGCCGCCGGCGCGAAGATCCTGGCCACCGCCGACGAGGTGTGGGACACCGCCGATCTGGTGCTCAAGGTCAAGGAGCCGATCGCCGAGGAGTACCACCGGATGCGCGAGGGGCAGGTGCTGTTCACCTACCTGCACCTGGCCGCGTCCCGCGAGTGCACCGACGCGCTGGTCGACCGGAAGGTCACCGGCATCGCGTACGAGACGGTCGAGCTGCCCGACCGCTCGCTGCCGCTGCTCGCCCCGATGTCCGAGGTGGCCGGCCGCCTCGCCCCGCAGGTGGGCGCCTTCTACATGATGCGTACCGGCGGCGGGCGGGGCGTGCTGCCCGGCGGCGTCTCCGGCGTGTACGCGGCCAAGACCGTGGTCATCGGCGCGGGCGTGTCCGGCCTGAACGCCGCCGCCATCGCGCTGGGCCTGCAGTCCGAGGTGCTGCTGCTGGACAAGAACGTGGCCCGGCTGCGCCAGGCCGACGCCATCTACCGGGGCCACCTGCAGACCGTCGCCTCCAACGCGTACGAGATCGAGCGGGCCGTGCTCGACGCGGACCTGGTCATCGGCGCGGTGCTGGTGCCCGGCGCGAAGGCCCCGAAGCTCATCTCCAACGAGCTGGTCTCCCGGATGAAGCCGGGCAGCGTGCTCGTCGACATCGCCATCGACCAGGGTGGCTGCTTCGAGGACTCGCGCCCGACCACGCACGCCGACCCGGTCTACAAGGTCCACGACTCGATCTTCTACTGCGTGGCGAACATGCCCGGGGCGGTGCCGAACACCAGCACCTACGCGCTGACGAACGTCACCCTGCCGTACGCCCTCGAACTGGCGAACCAGGGCTGGCAGCAGGCGCTGCGCAACGACCCGGCGCTGGCCCTCGGTCTGAACACCCACGCCGGCAAGGTTGTCTACGGCCCGGTCGCCGAGGCGCACGGCATGGACGTGCTGCCGCTGGACGAGGTGCTGAGCTGACCGACGCCGCTGTGCGCAGGGCCGGCGCGGAACCCGCGCCGGCCCTGCGCCGTGCGGTCCGGACCTATCTGGACCACCTCACCGTCGAACGCGGGCTGTCCGCGAACACGCTCGCCTCGTACCGCCGGGACCTGGACCGCTACCTCGCCACATTGGCCGCAGCCGGGGTGGACGACCTGGCCGCCGCCGGGCCCGCGCAGGTCGAGGCCCACCTGGCCCGGCTGCGCGCCGGCGACGACGACCACCCGCCGCTCGCCGTCTCCTCCGCCGCCCGCGCGGCCAGCGCGGTCCGCGGCCTGCACCGCTTCGCGCTGCGCGAGGGACTCGCCGGCGCCGATCCCAGCCGCGACGTCCGCCCGCCCGCGCCGCCGCGACGGCTGCCCCGCGCGCTGCCCGTCGACGCGGTCCTGCGGCTGCTGGAGGCCGCCGGCACACCCGGCGCCAGCGGCGACGCCGCCGCCCGCGCGCTGCGCGACCGGGCGCTGCTGGAATTCCTGTACGGCACCGGCGCGCGCATCTCCGAGGCGGTCGGCGCGTCCGTCGACGACCTCGACCTGGACGCCGGCACGGTGCTGCTGCGCGGCAAGGGCGGCCGGACCCGGCTGGTCCCGGTCGGCGGGTACGCGGCCGACGCGCTGCGCGCCTGGCTGGTCCGGGGCCGCCCGGCACTGCTCGCCGCCGGGCGCGGCACCCACGCGGTCTTCGTCAACGCGCGTGGCGGCCCGCTCACCCGGCAGGGCGCCTGGGCCGTGCTGCGCACCGCCGCCGCACGTGCCGGCCTGCCGGTCGACGGGCCCGACGCGGTCTCCCCGCACACGCTGCGCCACTCGTACGCCACCCACCTGCTCGACGGCGGCGCGGACGTGCGGGTGGTGCAGGAACTGCTCGGCCACGCCTCGGTGACCACCACCCAGGTCTACACGCTGGTGACTGTGGAGCGGCTGCGCGAGGTGTACGCGACAGCCCACCCCCGCGCCCGCTGAGTGCCGACGTGGCCGGACCTGGCTGACGGGCGGCCGACACGCCGACCCGCTACCGAACGCGCTGCTGGCCGGTGGCGTACAGTCGGCATCGGCGCGGGCCTCCAGGTACGACGGACCGGGGGTGCGCAGCGGCGCCGCGAGGGACGTCGGACGGCTCCGACGCCGGGTGGTCGTCGGGAGGGGGCAACGAGGACATGGCAGGAAACGGTGACCGTGCCGAGACCTGGACGTCGGAGCTCCGTGAGCAGCAGGCGACGCTCGGTGCCGATCTCGGCCCCGCCGACCCGGCCGCGTACACCATGCGCAAGCCGATCCCCGAACCCATGCCGACCGACCGGCACGGCCCGGCGCGGATCATCGCGATGGCCAACCAGAAGGGCGGCGTCGGCAAGACCACGACGACCATCAACCTGGGCGCGGCCCTGGCCGAGTACGGCCGCAAGGTGCTGCTCGTCGACTTCGACCCGCAGGGCGCCCTCTCCGTCGGGCTGGGCGTCAACCCGCACAACCTGGACCTGTCGGTCTACAACCTGCTGATGCAGGACGACGTCACCGCCGAGGACGTCCTCATCAAGACCGACGTGGCCGGGCTGCACCTGCTGCCCGCCAACATCGACCTCTCCGCCGCCGAGATCCAGCTGGTCAACGAGGTCGCCCGGGAGATGGCCCTGGCGCGGGTGCTGCGGACCATCCGCAAGGAGTACGACTTCATCCTGATCGACTGCCAGCCCTCGCTGGGCCTGCTGGCGATCAACGCGCTGACCGTCGCGCACGGCGTGCTCATCCCGCTGGAGTGCGAGTTCTTCAGTCTGCGCGGTGTGGCGCTGCTGCTCGACACCATCGACAAGGTGCGCGAGCGGCTCAACTTCGACCTGGAACTCGAAGGCATCCTCGCCACCATGTACGACAGCCGCACCACCCACTGCCGCCAGGTGCTCCAGCGGGTGGTCGAGGCGTTCGGCGACAAGGTCTACCAGACCGTCATCACCAAGACGGTGAAGTTCCCCGAGTCCACGGTGGCCGGTGCACCGATCACCACCCTCGACCCGGCCTCCTCCGGCGCGCGCAACTACCGGCAGCTCGCCCGGGAGGTCATCGCCGCCCAGGCGGACCGGTAGGGCGCACGCCGGCCGCCCGCCGCGTCGTCTACGGTTTCCCGGTGACCGCACCGCCCCTCGACCCGCCGCACGGCCCCGGCGACCCCGCCGTCGCCGCGGAGCTGGCCGCCGAGGTCGACGGTGTGGTGCCCGCCGAGCCGGGCACCGGCGAACAGACGAGTGGCTTCACGGTCCGGCTCGACAACTTCACCGGCCCGTTCGACCTGCTGCTCCAGCTGATCAGCAAGCACAAGCTGGACGTCACCGAGGTCGCGCTGCACAAGGTCACCGACGAGTTCATCGCGTACCTGCGCGCCATGGGCGACCAGTGGGACCTGGACGAGACGAGCGAGTTCCTGCTCGTCGCCGCGACACTGCTGGACCTGAAGGCGGCCCGGCTGCTGCCCTCGGCCGAGGTCGAGGACGAGGAGGACCTGGCGCTGCTGGAGGCGCGGGACCTGCTGTTCGCCCGGCTGCTGCAGTACAAGGCGTACAAGGAGGCCGCCGCGCACATCGCCGAGCTGGAGGCGGTCGGCGGCCGGCGCTACCCGCGGGCGGTCACACTCGAACCGCGGTACGCCGAGGCGCTGCCCGACCTGGTGCTCGGCATCGGTCCGGAGCGGCTGCGCACGCTCGCGGTCAAGGCGATGAGCCCGAAACCGGTGCCCGAGGTCTCGATCGCCCACGTGCACATGGTCCGGGTCAGTGTCCGGGAACACGCCGGCATCATCGCCGACCGGCTGCGCCGCGCCGGGGTCGCCACGTTCTCGCTGCTCTGCGCCGACTGCGAGATGACGCTCGAGGTGGTGGCCCGGTTCCTGGCGCTGCTGGAGCTGTACCGGCAGGGGCTTGTGGCGTTCGTGCAGGAGCAGGCGCTGGAGGAACTCACTGTCCGCTGGACCGGCCCGGCCGACGGCGATGCCGAGCTGACGGTCGACGAGTACGCCGGCAGCCCCGAACCCACGACCACGTCCGTCCCCGCTGCGCCGGCCGACGACTCGGCTGCTCCGGCCGAGGACGCTGCCGCGGTGGCCGGCGATGCCGCCGAATCCGCTGGCGCCGTGCCGGGCGACGTCGCCGCAGCCGCCGCATCCGACGCCGCCGTGCCCACCGAGACGGCGGACGAACCCGCACCGACGCAGGAGTGAACGGATGAGCGACGAGGAACGGCGCGACTCCCTGGCCGACCAGGCCGCCGCCTGGGTGCCCCCGTGGGAGCGCCCCGCCCCGCCCAAGCCGGCGCCGGACGACTCCGACCCGCCCGCCGAGCACCCGGACCTCGAGATCGCGGACACCGCCGGTTACCGGGAAGCAGATCTCGACGCGACACCGGATTCCTCGGCGGATCTTGGAAGCGAAGGGCCCCCAGAGGGGCCCATTCCTTCCAAGATCGCCACAACCGGCCCAGCCACGCCGGATCTTGGTACGGGAGCGCCCTTTGAAGGGCGGGACCGTACCAAGATCTCGGGAGAGGTGGGGGACGACGTCGGCATGCCCGCGCGGGACGCGGAGCAGCGGGCGGGCGGGGGAGCGGGGGCTGACGGCGTACCCCCTAAGCGGGGACGGCGGCGGGCCGTGCCGGAACCGGCGCCCGCGCCCGTCCTGGACGACGCGGAGCTGCGCGGCGCCCTGGAGGCGATCCTGCTCGTGGTGGACCAGCCGGTCAGCGAGCTGGTCCTGGCCGAGATCCTCGAACAGGCGCCGGAACGGGTCGGCGCGATGCTCGACGAGATCGCCGCCGGATACACAGCGGCCGGGCACGGGTTCGACCTGCGCCGGGCCGCGGGTGGCTGGCGTCTCTACACCCGGCCGGAATACGCGACGTACGTGGAACGGTTCGTACTGGACGGGCAGTCCGTGCGGCTGACCCAGGCCGCGCTGGAGACCCTCGCCGTGGTTGCCTACCGGCAGCCGGTGACCCGTTCGCGCATCTCGGCCATCCGGGGTGTCAACTGCGACGGGGTGCTCCGTACCCTGGTGGGTCGCGGCCTGGTCGAGGAGTGCGGCACCGAAGCGGACAGCGGCGCCTACCTCTACCGGACCACCACCATGTTCCTGGAGAAGCTGGGGCTGAACTCGGTGGACGACCTGCCGCCGCTCGCCCCGTTCCTTCCCGACGACGTAGAAGAGCTTGCCGATGCGACGCGATGACCGTGCCCCGAAGCCCGACGCCCCCGTGTACGAGGGCGCCGAGCGCCTCCAGAAGGTGCTCGCCGCCGCGGGGGTGGGTTCCCGGCGCGCCTGTGAAGACCTGATCTTCCGGCGCCGGGTCACAGTCAACGGGCGGGTGGCGCAGCTCGGCGACAAGGCCGACCCGGCCCGCGACGTGATCGTCGTCGACGGAGAGCGGCTCCAGGCCGACGTCCGCCTGGTCTACGTGGCGATGAACAAGCCGCGCGGGGTGGTCACCACCATGGCCGACGAGAAGGGCCGCACCGAGCTCGCCGACTTCATCGGCGCGCGACTGGAGCAGCGGGTCTACCACGTCGGGCGACTGGACGCCGACAGCGAGGGCCTGCTCCTGCTCACCAACGACGGCACCCTCGCCCACAAGCTCATGCACCCGTCGTACGAGGTACTCAAGACCTACCTCGCCGAGGTGGCCGGGCCGATCCCGCGCAACCTGAGCAAGCGGCTGACCGCCGGCGTCGAGCTGGAGGACGGGCCGGTGAAGGTCGACGGGTTCAAGCTGGTCGACACGCTTGGCAAAACCGCCCAGGTGGAGCTGACCCTGCACGAGGGGCGCAAGCACATCGTCCGGCGCCTGATGGCCGAGGTGGGACACCCGGTGAGCCGTCTGATCCGTACCTCGATCGGTCCGATCAAGCTCGGCGACCTGCGCACCGGGCGGATGCGGCGGCTGACCAACGCGGAGGTCGCCGCCCTGTTCAAGGCCGTGGGTGACTGACCCCGACGATCGGGGTACGGCTCCCGGTAGGCTTCGACGCGGTCCGCGGGCCGGCACACGCCGGCCCGGTGGGACGCCCGCGCGGCGCGGGCATGATTCAAGACGGAACATCCGCTCAACGGCGCCCGGCAAACCGGGCGACCCGCGAGGTACGGGCTGAGGAGGACAACGGTGGAGGAAAACGTACCGGCCGGGCGATGCGTGGTCGCTGTGGACGGGCCGTCCGGTTCGGGTAAGTCCACCGTGTCGCGGCGACTGGCCACGGGCCTCGGCGCCCGCTACCTCGACACCGGCGCCATGTACCGGGCGCTGACCTGGGCGGTCCTGCGCTCCGGCGTGGAACTCACCGACGCCGAGTCGGTGGCAAAGGTCGCCGCCGAGGCCGACCTCCGCATCGGCACCGACCCCCAGGGGTACGCCGTGACAGTCGACGGCACCGACGTGTCCACCGCCATCCGCGGCGCCGAGGTGACCGGAGCCGTCTCCGCGGTGGCCGCCGTCGCCGCCGTACGCGAGCTGCTCGTGGACCGGCAGCGGCGGGTGATCGCCGACGCGGGCCGGATCGTGGTCGAAGGCCGGGACATCGGCTCGGTGGTCGCGCCGGACGCGGACCTGAAGGTGTACCTGACCGCCTCCGAGGCGGCGCGCGCGAAGCGGCGCAGCGCCGAGGACGCCGCCGACGTCGCGGCGACCGCCGCCGACCTGGCCCGCCGGGACCGGCTCGACTCGACCCGCAAGGTCAACCCGCTGCAGCAGGCCCCCGACGCGGTGGTGCTGGACACCACCGAGCTGGGCATCGACGAGGTCGTGGCGCGTCTGCGGGACATGCTCACCGAGCGGGGTGCCGCGTGAGCGAGGACTTCGAAGGCTGGGTGGAGTTGCGCGAGCCGGAGGCCGACTCCGGTGAGCCGACCGGCCCGCAGCCCGTGGTGGCAGTGGTCGGCCGCCCCAACGTCGGCAAGTCCACGCTCGTCAACCGCATCATCGGCCGTCGGCAGGCGGTCGTGGAGGACATCCCCGGCGTGACCCGGGACCGGGTGCCCTACGACGCGCAGTGGAACGGCCGGGCGTTCACAGTCGTGGACACCGGCGGCTGGGAACCCGACGCCAAGGACCGGGCCGCGGCCATCGCCGCCCAGGCCGAGATCGCGGTGGTCACCGCCGACGTGGTGCTGTTCGTGGTGGACGCCATGGTCGGCTCGACCGACGTGGACGAGGCCGCGGTGAAGATGCTGCGCCGCAGCGCCAAGCCGGTGATCCTGGTCGCGAACAAGGCCGACAACACCACCATCGAGATGGAGGCGACCTCGCTGTGGTCGCTCGGCCTCGGTGAGCCGTTCCCGGTGTCGGCGCTGCACGGCCGCGGCTCCGGCGACCTGCTCGACGCCATCCTGGACGCGCTACCAGAGGCGCCGAAGATCGTGGAGAACCGGCCGCGCGGCCCGCGCCGGGTAGCCCTGGTCGGCCGCCCCAACGTCGGCAAGTCCAGCCTGCTCAACCGTTTCTCCGGCGAGGAGCGGGCGGTCGTCGACTCGGTCGCGGGCACCACAGTCGACCCGGTCGACAGCCTGGTCGAGATCGGCGGCGAGACGTGGCAGCTGGTCGACACCGCCGGTCTGCGCAAGCGGGTCGGCAAGGCCAGCGGCACCGAGTACTACGCCAGCCTGCGCACCGCCTCGGCGATCGAGGCGGCCGAGGTCGCCGTGGTGCTGATCGACTCCAGCGAGGTGATCAGCGAGCAGGACCAGCGGATCCTCACCATGGTGGTCGAGTCCGGCCGGGCGCTGGTCATCGCGTTCAACAAGTGGGACCTGGTCGACGGCGACCGCCGCTACTACCTGGACAAGGAGATCGACCGGGAGCTGCGACGCATCCCCTGGGCGATCCGGCTGAACCTGTCCGCGAAGACCGGCCGCGCCGTCGACAAGCTCGCGCCCGCGCTGCGCAAGGCCCTGGCCAGCTGGGAGACGCGCATCCCGACCGCGCAGCTCAACCAGTGGCTCACCGCGCTGGTCCAGGCCACCCCGCACCCGGTACGCGGCGGACGCGCGCCACGCATCCTGTTCGCCACCCAGGCCGGGGCGGCGCCGCCGCGGTTCGTGCTGTTCACCACCGGGCCGCTGGACGCCGGCTACCAGCGCTTCGTCGAGCGCAAGCTCCGCGAGGAGTTCGGCTACGAGGGCAGCCCGATCGAGATCTCGGTACGCCCGCGCAAGAAGCTCGGCCCCGGTGGCCGAGGCAAGGCCCACGGCTGACCCTCTGGTCGCCGCTTGTTGCCGCACGCCACCCTCCTAGGACGCTCTAGGGGGTGTGGCGCGCGGCGCGGGAGGGGCCTCTGCGCACGGTGCGAAGATCCTGCGCTAAGCTGTACCGGCTGCCGCGGGGGAGACCTGGCGGGGGCATCGGGACGTGGCGCAGCTTGGTAGCGCACTTGACTGGGGGTCAAGGGGTCGTCGGTTCGAATCCGGCCGTCCCGACCAAAGAAAAAGCCCTGACCAGCGGGAACACTGGTCAGGGCTTTGACTTTCTTCGATGGAGATTTGAACCGCCCCCCGAAAACCCCCCGTTTACGCGGTGCGGCAACCAAGTTCATCATCGGTGTGCATCGTTGTCTCCTGGCGACGATCCTTGGGTGCTCGGGTGGCTGCCGAGCCGTTCGAGGATGCCGGACACGTCTGGGGCTTGTACCGGCTTGGCGATGTAGTAGGTGTCGGTGACCTCCTCGCTGGAGTGCCCGAGTTGCGCTGCCGCGCTCTTGGTATCGATCTCCTCCTTGATGAGGGTGGCGACGGTCTTTCGGAAGGTGTGCGGGGTGACCCAGTCGAGGTCGGCTTCGGCGCGGGCCTGGCGCCACTGACGGCGGACGTTGTTGGGGGAGAGCCAGGTGCCTCGTCGGGAAGCGAAGATCGCGTCGTGGGGGTTGTTCGCGGCGGTGAGTTTGCGGGCCATGAGCATGCCGACCGCGAACCGGGGGAGGACGACCCTCCGGTAGCCGGCGTCGCTCTTGGTCCAGGGCTGTCGGAAGAAGCCCTGGCTCTTGATGAAGACCAGCGTTCCGCAGATCGTCAGGGTTGGTCGTTCGGCGGCGAGGTCCAGGTCCTCCCAGCGGAGGGCGAGGATCTCGCCGATACGGGCGCCGGTGGCGAGCATGAGGTCGACGACGTCGGCCAGGTCGCCGCTGTGCCGAGGCCCGGGCTTACCAGGGATCGGTCGCTGCCATTCGCGGATCGCCGTACGGACGGCTTGGAGTTGCTCGGCGGACAGGACGACGACGGTGCGGCGGGGTTTGCGGAGCCGGCCGGTGTCGCGGACCGGGTTGGTGGGGATGGCGCCGTGGCGTACGGCCAGAGCGAACATCTGACTGAGTACCACCTTCACGCCTTTGGCGGCTGAAGGGCGGTCCTTGGCGATGTCGCGCAGGAACCGGTCGAGGCGTCCGACGCTGGCTTCCCGGACTCGGAGGTTGCCGAGGGCGGGCAAGATCGAGGTGCGGACGCTGGTCGCGTATCGGTGGATGGTCTGTGGCGCGATGCGCTCCTCGGCGGTGATCTCTTCGACCCACAGTTCGGCGAGGGCACTGATGCGCGTTTCGCGGGTGATCTCGTCGTCGGTGGGGGTGGCACGGTCGCGGAGTTTGACCTTCAAGGCCCGTTCGGCGGCCGGCCCGGTGGTGTCGGTGGCCTCGATGTCGCGGGTGATGCCGTCGTAGTCGCGGAACCGGGCGCGTGCCCGGAATCTCTTCGGACCGAGTTTCTCGATCCGGATTTTTCCGGAGGTGCCGATGGCCAGTTCAGGTCGGGCCATGGTTCACCGCTCCGCGTCGGTGTGGTCTTCGAGCCAGCGCTCGACCTCGCTGCGCCGGTAGCGCAGGGTGTTGCCGACGCGGATGGCGCGAGGGCCCTTGCCTCGGCTGTGCCATGCGTAGAGGGTGTTCTTGGGCTTGCCCAACCAGGCCGCGAGGTCGTCGATGGTCAGGAGCGGGTCTGGCCGCCATTCGGAGGCGGCGGGGCCGTTCATCGCCCGTCCAGGACGTCGGTCGAACCGGGCTGCCAGCGCCGCGTCGTGCGGTTGGCAGTCGGCCGGCGTTCGTCGGCACCTGGTCTGAATTCCGGGCCGGTTCGGGGTCGGGGCGGGCATGGATCATGCTTCCTTTTGTTGGCCCGGCGCTGCTGGGGCCGGGGGTGAACGGGGCCGTCGCTATGACCCGCGGGTGCGGCATCTGACAGCTGTGGCCGTCTATCCAGCCGTTGTGTCCCCCATGGGTCAAGCCAAGGGCTGGGCTCGTCCTCGAAGAGGCATGGCAGGCTCGGTGTCGATCGCGGACGGACGGCGTCCCCCTGGTCCTGCGGACCGCTGGATGGCGGGCAGAGGGCGTCAGTCGAGCCCTCGCTCGCCGGTTGCGAGACGCGGTGCGTCCCCGTACCGAGCTGGGTGTGGAAACGCGCGATCCGGGTCGCGGTGCTCGCGCACCCGGTCATCTCGATGCAGATTGGGAAGCTCTGGAGTGTTCTCATCGTCAATTGCCTTTCGGTCAGGCTGATGTGTGGGTTGGTGCTGGTCGTGGTCTGCGATATCCGGGCGCGTGGAACCGGTGACCTCCTTGCTCCAGAGGGCATGCGCGGATGGCCCGCCGAGCAGAGAGGCTCGGCAGGCTGGCTAGTTTGAATGGACGGCCCGCCGATCTCGGCGGGCCGTCATCTGTTGGAGCGCTGCCTGGTGCTCACCCCGGTGGCGCCGTCATTTGCCGGACAGGGGTGAGTCCCGAGGGTTAGCGCCGGTGTTTGCTCTGACGACTCGTCAGGCTGTGTGGCTGCTGCCCGCGAGCCGGCGCAATGCCTGCCCGGCACCGGGGTAGGCGAGCCGCAATGTGTAAGCGGCGAGTTGAACGGCCCACCAGGTGAGGGCGACGAGGTAACCGACCAGCAGAGCGCTGCTGGTATCGCTGGTGAAGACGATGGCGTAGCCGATGGCGAGGCCGGGGACCGTGATGGTGCGGGTGGTGCGGCTTCGGCTGGTGGTCAGGGCGGTGGCGATGCCGAGCAGTGCCGCTCCGGCGCTGCCGATGAGGCCGGGCATGCCAGTCAGGTCGACCGGTGGGGTGAGGGTGATCGCCGCGCGCATGAGACAGATACCGGTGGCGGCGATGGCGGCGGGCAGGGCCGCCGGACGGGTGCGCGCGAGCCAGTCGGACAGGTGCGGAGCCGCGATGCGGGGAGCGGTGGCGGCGATGATCGCCGCGCAGGCGGCGAGGGGGAGTGCGGAGCCGAGCGTCCATTTCAGGTATGGCTCATAGCCGAACTGGACGGCGGTGCCGGTGGCGAGGCCGTAGAGGGCGGCGGCGGTTGATCCGCCGACGGCGGCGGCGAGGTATCCGCGTCGGATGAGGTGGCCGGTGGTGGGTTCGGAGGTGGCTGCGTCGGTGGTGCCGGCGAGCCAGGTGGTGGGGGCGAGGTGCGCCACGGCGAATGCGGTGAGCATGGTGAGGGCACCGGCGACGCCCAGTTGAGGCAGGGAGAGGCGGACGCCGACGACCTGGACGGAGTAGGTCGTGACGATGTCCGCGGTGAGGATAGTCTGTAGGAGCACGGTGAGCGAGCAGACGCCCAGGATGATGGCGCTGGTCAGGTCACGGACGCGGAGCCGAACACGTGGCAGCGCGGTGTCGTTGGCGGTGCTTGCTGTCTGGTGATGGGCTGCGGTGAGCGCGAGGGCGCCGTCAGCGAGGGCGTGGGAGTGACCGTCGAGGGCGATCGGAGTGTGCCCGGTGACGGCCACGAGGCGTTCCTGCAGGCCCGGGATTGCTCTGGCTTCCCGGTGGATCACGTGGCTGAGGTGCTGCTGGCCGATGTCGGCGGCGTCGAGGATGCCTTGGACCGCATTGGCGGCATCGTCGAGGAGGGGCTGCGCTGCGGCGGTGACATCGTCGCGGGTCAGAACGGCCGGTGGGCGGGGCGAGGGCAGGAGAACGGGTGCGCGTTCCTGAGTGGAGAGGGCGGTCCTGGCCTGGCGGATGGACTCCAGCAGTGCCGCGTCGGCTGGCTCGGGTATGGCCCCTCTTTCGGTTCGTTGTGGGGGGTCGTCTGCGATGCTACGGGTCAAGAGGTGCTGCGCGAGGTCTCGGTCCAGGTCGCGGCTCGGGCTCACCTGGCGGGTGGCGAGTTCCTCGTACCCGTCGGGGCTGACTTGCAGGACGGTCAACGTGATTGGACGCCGATCGGCGTCGCAGATCAGCAGACATGAGCCATCCGGGACGTGGCCGGCGGTCGCGTAAGCGGCGAGTGCTGCTGGCGCGGTGACCATGGCCGGTGCGGGGAGGCCCGCCCGGGCTGCCGCGTCGGTGAGATGCCCCCGTCGGCGCGGTCCCCAGGCCGACGGGATGGTCACGGTCAGAGCGGCGACCGGTACGGCGACTTGGCGGACTGCCTGGTCAGCGACGTACCACAGCTGCCCGGCGAGCAGCTGTACGGCGTCCACCGGCGGCTCGGCGTCAGCCGCGTGCAGGAGGCCCACCGGGTCGCGGATGAACTGGTGACCTACCGAGGGCTCCGGCAGCCCGCTGACGCCGGGGTGTAGTTGACCGGCGGGGTCGATCACGATGCCGTGCGGCATGACGATGCGGCCGTTGAGCAGGACGGGGATCCGGGTGCCATCGCGGTCGACGGTGGCGGCGATTGCCGACGACGTGAGATCGATCGATAGTCGCGTGCCCCCGCTTGGCATGCGAGGCAGTCTCTCCCGACCGGGGCGTAGATCGTCAACCACGTTCCCGTCCCGTGATCGATTGTGCGCGCATGGTGAGAATCCTTCCTGAGGAGATGGCCCTCGATGGGTATCGCCGTGTATGCGAGAGGAAAGGGATCTACCAAGCGGGGGGACGGACAGGATGTCGCAGCAATCCCCGGACAGCGGCAACCGGCTAGGGCCTGTCCTGTCGATCATGGAAGCCAGATGATGGCGGCGATGAGGATCAGGCTGGCTCGGTAGAGGGATGCGCGTTTGGCGTAGCGGGTGGCCAGGTCACGCCATTGCTTGAGTCGGTTGAAGCAGCGTTCCACGACGTTGCGTTTGCGGTAGGTCGCCTTGTCGAAGGCGGGTGGTCGCCCGCCGGTGCTGCCCTTGGCGGCGCGGCGGGCGATCTGGTCGCTGCGTTCGGGGATGACGTGCCGGATCCCGCGTTGGCGCAGGGCTCGACGGGTGGAGTCATGGGCGTAGCCCTTGTCCGCGATCAGCACGTCCGGACGTTTGCGGGGCCGGCCCGGTCCGGGCTGGTTGACGCGGATCGCGTCGAGCAGGGCGAGGAGCTGGGGGTTGTCGCCGGCCTGGCCCGGGGTGAGCAGGATCGACAACGGCCGGCCGCGTCCGTCGACTGCGAGGTGGATTTTCGTGCTCAGTCCTCCGCGTGATCGGCCGATGGCCTCGCCATCTTGCGCACCAGGCGTCGCCGGACTTGTCGGGGAGCCCCCTTTTTGCGGGCGCCAGCGGCATGCTGATGCGCCCGCACGATCGACGAGTCGATGCTGATCGTCCACTGCACCGGTGTGCCGTCGTCGTGCACCTGCGCCGCCGCGAGGATCCGATCCCATGTCCCGTCGGCGCTCCACCGACGCAGCCGCTCATGGCAGGTCTTCCACGGCCCGAAACGTTCGGGCAGGTCACGCCACGGCGCACCCGTGCGCAGCTTCCACAAAATCCCGTTGATGACCTGCCGGTGATCTCGCCACCGCCCACGAGCACCGCCCGGCTCCGGTAGCAGCGGCGCGATCACCGCCCACGCCTCATCGGTCAACTCACCACGACGCACCACCGACACATCGTCAACGACCAACCCCTACAAGATCGGCAGGACACGCCCTAGCCGAATACGCGCGTCCCACGGTGTATGTCCCGCCCGTGTCGACACCGCCGCGCCACACAGCGGGGCGTATGTCCTCCGTGATCCGACCAGTCCGGGCCACCGTGTCCACAGCCGTGTTCCTGGCCGGGGTACCGGCGTTGCTGGTGTCCCTTGACGGGAACCCGCTGCGGAGGTGGCCGTCGTGGACGCAGGTGGTGGCATGGTTTGATCAGCCGAACGAACGGTTCACCTCGACCGTCCTGGCCGGCGCGGCTGTCTGGGCGGTGTGGCTGTTGTGGGCCATGCTCGCGCTGCTGCTGATCGCCGAGCTGATCGCGCTGGTAACCCGATGGCGGATCCCGGTGTTACGGCTTCCCGCTTCACTGCACCGGCTCGTGTTTGGCCTGGCCGGCACCGCGGCGATCGCCGTCACCTCCGTCGGCCAACTGAACACCGGCGGCGTTCGACCACCGGCGGCCGTCGACGCGGCCGAGGCAGCGGCTGTTCCTCAGCAAGCTCTCGCGCAGGGGCCGGCACTGATTCAGGTCGGCAACACCCGCTACCTGTATACCGTCGAGCGACACGACACCCTGTCGAAGATCGCCAAGCAGTGGCTCGGTGACGCCGGCCGCTGGCCGGAAATCTGCCGCATGAACAAGCATCGCCACTTCCCCCAGGTCGGCGGCACACTGCGTGACTGCGACTTGATCTACCCGGGCTGGGAACTGCGGCTACCCGCCGATGCCCAACCCCCACAGACCGCCATCCCGGGCCGCCGCCCGCGCTCACCGCGACCTGGCACCGTCGCACCCTCCCCACCGCGGAGCAACCCGCCGGAAGCCCCGCAGCCCACCGATCCACCCACACCGGACATCCACGAGACGGCCGCCACGCCCAGGAGCTCTTCGCCGACCACACCCACCGCACCGGATTCCGGGTCACCCACCGACGCTCCCACGCGGCCTTCGTCCTCGCCGGAAGCCGACGGCGCGCAACGCCCGCAGGACGCCGACCACCAGCGGGGTCTGCAGCTGACCTCCGCGGAGTGGCTGCCCTGGTCCCTCGCCGCCGCCATCAGCGCGGCAGCTGCCCTGGTGTGGCGACAGCGCCGGCGCCGCTACACCGGTGACCTCCACGACGACCCACCCACTCACCTGCCGCCCTCGGTGGCCGAGCTACGCCGTGCCGTGGCCCGAAACCCCGAACTCCCGCACCCGACGACGGGCCACCAGTGGCCGCCCTTGTCCCGCTGCCGTCCGGTGGCGTCGGCCTCGTCGGCGACGGCGCAGCTCCCGCCGCACGCGCGACCCTCGTAGCAGTGCTGGCTTCCGGCGACCCGCAACACCCCAACGCGCGCGGCGAAGTCGTCATCGACGCCGCCACCCTCACCACGCTGCTCGGCACCGAAATGACGACCGTCAGCCCATGGCCGCGCCTGCACATCACCGACACCCTCGACGACGCCCTCACCACGATCGAGACCCTGCTGCTGCACCGCAGCCGCCTTCTCGACGAACAGACGTTGACCGACCCCGATGAGCAGCAACAACCTAAGGCTCCGGAAGTAGAGGTTCTGTCTCCGGTCGTCCTCATCACAGAGACACCAGCCGCAGCAGCCGCAGCCCGCGTCAAAGCGGCTCTGGCCGCGGGCGCCAGCAGGCAGGTGTTCGGGGTACTGCTCGGTGAGTGGCACCCCGGCGTCACCATTGACGTAGCCCCAGGCGGACAGACCACCCTCATATCCGGTCAGCCAACCGAACCGCTACCGCCGCGCCTGCCCGTGCTCGAACCCACCACAGCGATCCAGACCCTGACCACGCTGCGAGAAGCACAAACCGGAGAACCTCCAGCGACAACCTCGCCAGCGAGACCGGCCACGGTCATTGCCCTGCAGGCCAGCCGCAACGCCACCGCACCTCAGGACCAGCCCGCGCCGACCCCAACCCCCTCCGACACCGTCGCCGGGAAGGCCCGACTTCGAGTGCTCGGAACGCCGCGGATCGAGGACATCACCAAACCGGGCCGACCGCTGCGGGCCAAAGCCCTCGAACTCGCCGTCTTCCTGGCCTGCCACCCCGACGGCGTCACCACCCGCGACATCGGCGAATACCTCGAACCCGACGCCCGCCTCAGCCAAGCCGACCAACGCGTACACACCAACGCCTCAAACCTGCGACACGTCCTCGGCCGCGCCGGCACCGCCGAGACGAAAAACGCCTACGTCATCAAAACCGCCGGCCGGTATCGACTCGACCCGACGACAGTCGACATCGACGTGTGGACTCTCCGAGACCTCATGCGCCGCGCCACCTTCGCCACCGGACCACGACGCCACGAACTCTTGACCGCCGCCTGCGAACTCTACGACGCGCCACTGGCCGAGGGGCAGGACTACGAGTGGCTCCAGCCCCACCGCGAGACGGTACGCCGCTGGGGCACCGAAGCCCACCTACTCCTCGCCGAAGACCTGCTCAAGCCAGACCCGCAGGCCGCATCTGACCTGCTGAACAAAGCCATCGTCCTGGACCGGTACAACGAAGCCCTCTACACCAAGGCTATGCAGGCCCGGTACGCCCTCGGCGATGCGGACGGCATTCGTACTCTTCTGCGCGCCCTGACGAGAGTGCTCGCCGACCTCGACGCTCAACCGAGCGAAGACACGATCGCCCTAGCCGCCCGCCTCGGGGCGGAGGTGGACGACCTGACCTAAACGCGCCACAACGCCACGATCCGGTGTCCAGGGACATGACGGGTCGGGGAGCCGGACGATGCGGACTCGCCACCCACCCTAACGACTCGAGCCTCGGCCTCGGCGGTTCATGGCACTCAGGTGGCGTCCGGATCTGCCGAGAACCGTGCATCTGAATTGCACGACCGAAGCCCTCGCTGGGGGCAATGCCTCCCGGCTGGTCGATGCCAGTCGTGCAGCCAGCCCACGGGCTATGCTTCTGCCCCGATTCACCCCCGGTCGCGTCCGCGCTGGTGGTGTAAGAGACGGCCATCGCGTGATCCGGTCTGATGTTATGCGGCGATCGAGGTCGGGTCGGTCTGGTCGGTGGCGTGTTGGTCTGTGTCGATGGTGATCAGGCGGGCTTTAGCGAGTAGTTCGAGGCCCATGTAGCGGCGTCCTTCGGTCCACTCGTCGGTCTGCTCGGCCAGGACGGCGCCGACGAGGCGGATGATCGCCGCCCGGTTCGGGAAGATCCCGACGACGTCGGTGCGACGGCGGATTTCCTTGTTGAGCCGCTCCTGTGGGTTGTTCGACCAGATCTGGCGCCAGATCTCGCGGGGGAAGCCGGTGAACGCCAGGAGGTCGTCGCGGGCGGCGTCGAGGTGCTCGGCCGCGGCCGGGAACTTCGCTTCGATCGTGGTCACGACCCGGTCGAACTGGGCGCGGACAGCGTCGGCGTCGGGCTGGTCGAAGATCGTGCGGACCAGGGTGGCGATCCACGGCTGCGCCGACTTGGGCACCTTCGTCAGCAGGTTGCGCAGATAGTGGGTCCTGCACCGCTGCCACGAAGCTCCCGGCAAAGCCGCCCCGATCGCGGCCACGAGGCCGGCGTGGGCGTCGGAGATGACCAGGCGGACACCGGACAGGCCTCGGGCGGTCAGGCTGCGCAGGAACGCCAACCAGCCGGCGCCGTCCTCGTCGGAGGCCACGTCCAGGCCCAGCACTTCACGGCCGCCGTCGGCGTTGACCCCAACCGCGATCAGGGCGTGGACGTTGACGGTCCGGCCGTGCTCGCGGACCTTCATCGTCAGGGCGTCCATCCACACAAACGTGTAGTGGGCGGCGTCCAAGGGTCGGTTGCGGAACGCCTCCACCTGCGCGTCCAGATGCGCGGCCATCTCCGAGACCTGCGACTTGGACAGCTGCCGGATCCCGAGCTGCTCGACCAGCTCTCCACCCGCCGAGTCGACACCCCCAGCAGATAGCTCGTGGCCACGACCGAGACCAGGGCCTGCTCGGCCCGACGCCGGTGGGTCAGCAACCACTCCGGGAAGTAGCTGCCGTGTCGCAGCTTCGGGATCGCCAGGTCGATCGTGCCGGCGCGGGTGTCCATTCCCGAGGCCGGTAACCGTTGCGCGAGTTGACCCGCTCATCGCTGCGCTGCCGTACCCGGCGCCGCAGATCGCGTCGGCCTCGGCGGACATCACCGCCTGCACGAACGTCTTGATCATCGCTTGCAACACGTCCGACGACGCGCCCTCGATCTGCTCGCGCAGCAGGTCAACAGGTTCACACTCTCTGAAGCGGCCATCGCGTCCTCTTCTCCTTCTCTGACTTGGTCGTCTTGAAGGATCGACGCGATGGCCGTCTCTCATCTACGCAACACGCCCATCACGGGCAAGTCGTACACCACTCCCGTGGACGCAACCTCACCCCCTGATGCGTGAAGAAGCACTGATGGACGACAGGATCGCCCGGATTCAGGCCAAACTTGCAGCCCTGCCCTCGGCCGAGAAGGCCCGTTCTCAACCCCGCACTCGCCGAGCAGCAGGTCTCGAGCTTCGAGGACCTGCACAGCATCGACTGCCCGAGAATTTAGACAGTTCGTAACCCGCATCGGACATGGCGGATATGGCCCGACCTACGGGCTGCTGCCCATGGACAGGTGGGTACCCCCGCGCACGGGAGTCCACAGTCATCTCGCCGAGCCATTCCCCCTCGTGCCTGACTCGTACGTCTCGCCCTGGTCCGGCGGTGAGGGTGGGCCGACGCTTCCTTTCCCCGGTACGATGGCGGTTGTCTGGGGAGGATGCACCCAATACACCCTGCTTGTCGTCACCGGGTCCGGCCGCGGCCGTCTGGTCGAGGTCGTCGCTGGCAGCGACGTCGTGCCTCACTTCCACACCGATGCGGACTTCCTGGCCTGGTACGAGCGTTGGCTGGACTTCACCCTGGCCGGGCATCGTGATCTGACCTGGTTCTCACACCAGATGGCCGGCGACGAGCAAGAGCTCGTGGACACGCTTATCAACGGCTCATTCGCAACGCGACGCAACGCTGCCGCGTACACGTTCATCACCTATCCCCGGCCAAGCCCATCGCTTCTCGACGTCCTGGCGCAGGCGCTGTCGGCGGAACCACACCCGATCGTACGAAAAACGATCTTGCCTGCGCTGCAGGCGCAGGGTGAGCAGGGCCGTGATCTCCTGCCCGCAGCGCTGACAGATCCAGTACCCGACGTCGACGCCTCGCGGCGATCCTCATGACCACCAACACCCGGCAAGGCATGCGGCTAGGGCCTGTCCTGTCGATCATGGAAGCCAGATGATGGCGGCGATGAGGATCAGGCTGGCTCGGTAGAGGGATGCGCGTTTGGCGTAGCGGGTGGCCAGGTCACGCCATTGCTTGAGTCGGTTGAAGCAGCGTTCCACGACGTTGCGTTTGCGGTAGGTCGCCTTGTCGAAGGCGGGTGGTCGCCGCCGGTGCTGCCCTTGGCGGCGCGGCGGGCGATCTGGTCGCTGCGTTCGGGGATGACGTGCCGGATCCCGCGTTGGCGCAGGGCTCGACGGGTGGAGTCATGGGCGTAGCCCTTGTCCGCGATCAGCACGTCCGGACGTTTGCGGGGCCGGACCGGTCCGGGCTGGTTGACGCGGATCGCGTCGAGCAGGGCGAGGAGCTGGGGGTTGTCGCCGGCCTGGCCCGGGGTGAGCAGGATCGACAACGGCCGGCCGCGTCCGTCGACTGCGAGGTGGATTTTCGTGCTCAGTCCTCCGCGTGATCGGCCGATGGCCTCGCCATCTTGCGCACCAGGCGTCGCCGGACTTGTCGGGGAGCCCCCTTTTTGCGGGCGCCAGCGGCATGCTGATGCGCCCGCACGATCGACGAGTCGATGCTGATCGTCCCACTGCACCGGTGTGCCGTCGTCGTGCACCTGCGCCGCCGCGAGGATCCGATCCCATGTCCCGTCGGCGCTCCACCGACGCAGCCGCTCATGGCAGGTCTTCCACGGCCCGAAACGTTCGGGCAGGTCACGCCACGGCGCACCCGTGCGCAGCTTCCACAAAATCCCGTTGATGACCTGCCGGTGATCTCGCCACCGCCCACGAGCACCGCCCGGCTCCGTAGCAGCGGCGCGATCACCGCCCACGCCTCATCGGTCAACTCACCACGACGCACCACCGACACATCGTCAACGACCAACCCCTACAAGATCGGCAGGACACGCCCTAGCCGAATACGCGCGTCCCACGGTGTATGTCCCGCCCGTGTCGACACCGCCGCGCCACACAGCGGGGCGTATGTCCTCCGTGATCCGACCAGTCCGGGCCACCGTGTCCACAGCCGTGTTCCTGGCCGGGTACCGGCGTTGCTGGTGTCCCTTGACGGGAACCCGCTGCGGAGGTGGCCGTCGTGGACGCAGGTGGTGGCATGGTTTGATCAGCCGAACGAACGGTTCACCTCGACCGTCATGGCCGGCGCGGCTGTCTGGGCGGTGTGGCTGTTGTGGGCCATGCCTCGCGCTGCTGCTGATCGCCCGAGCTGATCGCGCTGGTAACCCGATGGCGGATCCCGGTGTTACGGCTTCCCGCTTCACTGCACCGGCTCGTGTTTGGCCTGGCCGGCACCGCGGCGATCGCCGTCACCTCCGTCGGCCAACTGAACACCGGCGGCGTTCGACCACCGGCGGCCGTCGACGCGGCCGAGGCAGCGGCTGTTCCTCAGCAAGCTCTCGCGCAGGGGCCGGCACTGATTCAGGTCGGCAACACCCGCTACCTGTATACCGTCGAGCGACACGACACCCTGTCGAAGATCGCCAAGCAGTGGCTCGGTGACGCCGGCCGCTGGCCGGAAATCTGCCGCATGAACAAGCATCGCCACTTCCCCCCAGGTCGGCGGCACACTGCGTGACTGCGACTTGATCTACCCGGGCTGGGAACTGCGGCTACCCGCCGATGCCAACCCCCACAGACCGCCATCCCGGGCCGCCGCCCGCGCTCACCGCGACCTGGCACCGTCGCACCCTCCCCACCGCGGAGCAACCCGCCGGAAGCCCCGCAGCCCACCGATCCACCCACACCGGACATCCACGAGACGGCCGCCACGCCCAGGAGCTCTTCGCCGACCACACCCACCGCACCGGATTCCGGGTCACCCACCGACGCTCCCACGCGGCCTTCGTCCTCGCCGGAAGCCGACGGCGCGCAACGCCCGCAGGACGCCGACCACCAGCGGGTCTGCAGCTGACCTCCGCGGAGTGGCTGCCCTGGTCCCTCGCCGCCGCCATCAGCGCGGCAGCTGCCCTGGTGTGGCGACAGCGCCGGCGCCGCTACACCGGTGACCTCCACGACGACCCACCCACTCACCTGCCGCCCTCGGTGGCCGAGCTACGCCGTGCCGTGGCCCGAAACCCCGAACTCCCGCACCCGACGACGGGCCACCAGTGGCCGCCCTTGTCCCGCTGCCGTCCGGTGGCGTCGGCCTCGTCGGCGACGGCGCAGCTCCCGCCGCACGCGCGACCCTCGTAGCAGTGCTGGCTTCCGGCGACCCGCAACACCCCAACGCGCGCGGCGAAGTCGTCATCGACGCCGCCACCCTCACCACGCTGCTCGGCACCGAAATGACGACCGTCAGCCCATGGCCGCGCCTGCACATCACCGACACCCTCGACGACGCCCTCACCACGATCGAGACCCTGCTGCTGCACCGCAGCCGCCTTCTCGACGAACAGACGTTGACCGACCCCGATGAGCAGCAACAACCTAAGGCTCCGGAAGTAGAGTTCTGTCTCCGGTCGTCCTCATCACAGAGACACCAGCCGCAGCAGCCGCAGCCCGCGTCAAAGCGGCTCTGGCCGCGGGCGCCAGCAGGCAGGTGTTCGGGGTACTGCTCGGTGAGTGGCACCCCGGCGTCACCATTGACGTAGCCCCAGGCGGACAGACCACCCTCATATCCGGTCAGCCAACCGAACCGCTACCGCCGCGCCTGCCCGTGCTCGAACCCACCACAGCGATCCAGACCCTGACCACGCTGCGAGAAGCACAAACCGGAGAACCTCCAGCGACAACCTCGCCAGCGAGACCGGCCACGGTCATTGCCCTGCAGGCCAGCCGCAACGCCACCGCACCTCAGGACCAGCCCGCGCCGACCCCAACCCCCTCCGACACCGTCGCCGGGAAGGCCCGACTTCGAGTGCTCGGAACGCCGCGGATCGAGGACATCACCAAACCGGGCCGACCGCTGCGGGCCAAAGCCCTCGAACTCGCCGTCTTCCTGGCCTGCCACCCCGACGGCGTCACCACCCGCGACATCGGCGAATACCTCGAACCCGACGCCCGCCTCAGCCAAGCCGACCAACGCGTACACACCAACGCCTCAAACCTGCGACACGTCCTCGGCCGCGCCGGCACCGCCGAGACGAAAAACGCCTACGTCATCAAAACCGCCGGCCGGTATCGACTCGACCCGACGACAGTCGACATCGACGTGTGGACTCTCCGAGACCTCATGCGCCGCGCCACCTTCGCCACCGGACCACGACGCCACGAACTCTTGACCGCCGCCTGCGAACTCTACGACGCGCCACTGGCCGAGGGGCAGGACTACGAGTGGCTCCAGCCCCACCGCGAGACGGTACGCCGCTGGGGCACCGAAGCCCACCTACTCCTCGCCGAAGACCTGCTCAAGCCAGACCCGCAGGCCGCATCTGACCTGCTGAACAAAGCCATCGTCCTGGACCGGTACAACGAAGCCCTCTACACCAAGGCTATGCAGGCCCGGTACGCCCTCGGCGATGCGGACGGCATTCGTACTCTTCTGCGCGCCCTGACGAGAGTGCTCGCCGACCTCGACGCTCAACCGAGCGAAGACACGATCGCCCTAGCCGCCCGCCTCGGGGCGGAGGTGGACGACCTGACCTAAACGCGCCACAACGCCACGATCCGGTGTCCAGGGACATGACGGGTCGGGGAGCCGGACGATGCGGACTCGCCACCCACCCTAACGACTCGAGCCTCGGCCTCGGCGGTTCATGGCACTCAGGTGGCGTCCGGATCTGCCGAGAACCGTGCATCTGAATTGCACGACCGAAGCCCTCGCTGGGGGCAATGCCTCCCGGCTGGTCGATGCCAGTCGTGCAGCCAGCCCACGGGCTATGCTTCTGCCCCGATTCACCCCCGGTCGCGTCCGCGCTGGTGGTGTAAGAGACGGCCATCGCGTGATCCGGTCTGATGTTATGCGGCGATCGAGGTCGGGTCGGTCTGGTCGGTGGCGTGTTGGTCTGTGTCGATGGTGATCAGGCGGGCTTTAGCGAGTAGTTCGAGGCCCATGTAGCGGCGTCCTTCGGTCCACTCGTCGGTCTGCTCGGCCAGGACGGCGCCGACGAGGCGGATGATCGCCGCCCGGTTCGGGAAGATCCCGACGACGTCGGTGCGACGGCGGATTTCCTTGTTGAGCCGCTCCTGTGGGTTGTTCGACCAGATCTGGCGCCAGATCTCGCGGGGGAAGCCGGTGAACGCCAGGAGGTCGTCGCGGGCGGCGTCGAGGTGCTCGGCCGCGGCCGGGAACTTCGCTTCGATCGTGGTCACGACCCGGTCGAACTGGGCGCGGACAGCGTCGGCGTCGGGCTGGTCGAAGATCGTGCGGACCAGGGTGGCGATCCACGGCTGCGCCGACTTGGGCACCTTCGTCAGCAGGTTGCGCAGATAGTGGGTCCTGCACCGCTGCCACGAAGCTCCCGGCAAAGCCGCCCCGATCGCGGCCACGAGGCCGGCGTGGGCGTCGGAGATGACCAGGCGGACACCGGACAGGCCTCGGGCGGTCAGGCTGCGCAGGAACGCCAACCAGCCGGCGCCGTCCTCGTCGGAGGCCACGTCCAGGCCCAGCACTTCACGGCCGCCGTCGGCGTTGACCCCAACCGCGATCAGGGCGTGGACGTTGACGGTCCGGCCGTGCTCGCGGACCTTCATCGTCAGGGCGTCCATCCACACAAACGTGTAGTGGGCGGCGTCCAAGGGTCGGTTGCGGAACGCCTCCACCTGCGCGTCCAGATGCGCGGCCATCTCCGAGACCTGCGACTTGGACAGCTGCCGGATCCCGAGCTGCTCGACCAGCTTCTCCACCCGCCGAGTCGACACCCCCAGCAGATAGCTCGTGGCCACGACCGAGACCAGGGCCTGCTCGGCCCGACGCCGGTGGGTCAGCAACCACTCCGGGAAGTAGCTGCCGTGTCGCAGCTTCGGGATCGCCAGGTCGATCGTGCCGGCGCGGGTGTCCCATTCCCGAGGCCGGTAACCGTTGCGCGAGTTGACCCGCTCATCGCTGCGCTGCCCGTACCCGGCGCCGCAGATCGCGTCGGCCTCGGCGGACATCACCGCCTGCACGAACGTCTTGATCATCGCTTGCAACACGTCCGACGACGCGCCCTCGATCTGCTCGCGCAGCAGGTCAACAGGGTTCACACTCTCTGAAGCGGCCATCGCGTCCTCTTCTCCTTCTCTGACTTGGTCGTCTTGAAGGATCGACGCGATGGCCGTCTCTCATCTACGCAACACGCCCATCACGGGCAAGTCGTACACCACTCCCGTGGACGCAACCTCACCCCCTGATGCGTGAAGAAGCACTGATGGACGACAGGATCGCCCGGATTCAGGCCAAACTTGCAGCCCTGCCCTCGGCCGAGAAGCCCGTTCTCAACCCCGCACTCGCCGAGCAGCAGGTCTCGAGCTTCGAGGACCTGCACAGCATCCGACTGCCCGAGAATTTAGACAGTTCGTAACCCGCATCGGACATGGCGGATATGGCCCGACCTACGGGCTGCTGCCCATGGACAGGTGGGTACCCCCGCGCACGGGAGTCCACAGTCATCTCGCCGAGCCATTCCCCCTCGTGCCTGACTCGTACGTCTCGCCCTGGTCCGGCGGTGAGGGTGGGCCGACGCTTCCTTTCCCCGGTACGATGGCGGTTGTCTGGGGAGGATGCACCCAATACACCCTGCTTGTCGTCACCGGGTCCGGCCGCGGCCGTCTGGTCGAGGTCGTCGCTGGCAGCGACGTCGTGCCTCACTTCCACACCGATGCGGACTTCCTGGCCTGGTACGAGCGTTGGCTGGACTTCACCCTGGCCGGGCATCGTGATCTGACCTGGTTCTCACACCAGATGGCCGGCGACGAGCAAGAGCTCGTGGACACGCTTATCAACGGCTCATTCGCAACGCGACGCAACGCTGCCGCGTACACGTTCATCACCTATCCCCGGCCAAGCCCATCGCTTCTCGACGTCCTGGCGCAGGCGCTGTCGGCGGAACCACACCCGATCGTACGAAAAACGATCTTGCCTGCGCTGCAGGCGCAGGGTGAGCAGGGCCGTGATCTCCTGCCCGCAGCGCTGACAGATCCAGTACCCGACGTTCGACGCCTCGCGGCGATCCTCATGACCACCAACACCCGGCAAGGCATGCGGCTAGGGCCTGTCCTGTCGATCATGGAAGCCAGATGATGGCGGCGATGAGGATCAGGCTGGCTCGGTAGAGGGATGCGCGTTTGGCGTAGCGGGTGGCCAGGTCACGCCATTGCTTGAGTCGGTTGAAGCAGCGTTCCACGACGTTGCGTTTGCGGTAGGTCGCCTTGTCGAAGGCGGGTGGTCGCCCGCCGGTGCTGCCCTTGGCGGCGCGGCGGGCGATCTGGTCGCTGCGTTCGGGGATGACGTGCCGGATCCCGCGTTGGCGCAGGGCTCGACGGGTGGAGTCATGGGCGTAGCCCTTGTCCGCGATCAGCACGTCCGGACGTTTGCGGGGCCGGCCCGGTCCGGGCTGGTTGACGCGGATCGCGTCGAGCAGGGCGAGGAGCTGGGGGTTGTCGCCGGCCTGGCCCGGGGTGAGCAGGATCGACAACGGCCGGCCGCGTCCGTCGACTGCGAGGTGGATTTTCGTGCTCAGTCCTCCGCGTGATCGGCCGATGGCCTCGCCATCTTGCGCACCAGGCGTCGCCGGACTTGTCGGGGAGCCCCCTTTTTGCGGGCGCCAGCGGCATGCTGATGCGCCCGCACGATCGACGAGTCGATGCTGATCGTCCACTGCACCGGTGTGCCGTCGTCGTGCACCTGCGCCGCCGCGAGGATCCGATCCCATGTCCCGTCGGCGCTCCACCGACGCAGCCGCTCATGGCAGGTCTTCCACGGCCCGAAACGTTCGGGCAGGTCACGCCACGGCGCACCCGTGCGCAGCTTCCACAAAATCCCGTTGATGACCTGCCGGTGATCTCGCCACCGCCCACGAGCACCGCCCGGCTCCGGTAGCAGCGGCGCGATCACCGCCCACGCCTCATCGGTCAACTCACCACGACGCACCACCGACACATCGTCAACGACCAACCCCTACAAGATCGGCAGGACACGCCCTAAGCCCCAAGCTACGGCGTATTCTCGCCGACCATCTACGCGTGGAGGACGACCGGTCGGTGCGTGACACCATCCAGCGGCTGCTTGACTTGTCGCATCGGTAGACGGAACTCCTTCCTACGAGCATGTCGGCTGTGGATCCGGTTCCCGCGAGTCGGACGCTCCATATCCGGATCTGCCGCCGAGCGAGCGGACGTGCTGCAAGTCGTATCTGGGCCGTCGATGGGGCTGCCCACCGACTGGAGTGGGCATGCCCGCCCGCTGTGCCGCTGACGAGGTGGTGCGCGACGATCAGCCGATGCAGCGTTTCGACAGCGTTGGCGGTGACCTGGTGGTGGGCACCGCTGTCCGGGCGAGGGTCATGAGCCATGAGCGTTGGGGGGTCATGGCCGAGGTCCTCGGACATGAAACGGTGGGCGCGTCGGTAGACGCCGGCTTCATCGACAGCCCGTCCGGCGCTCCTCGGGCACTACCCGAGGAGTACCCGCCGGTAGGCGAGCAGGTCGACGCGGTCGTCCAAGAGATCAGCCGGTACCACCCGCCCGTCTGGATACGCCTGACGATGCGTGCCGCGGACCTGCGCGAGTTCAGCTGGCCGTGCGGATGCTGCGGCCAGCTCACGATCCTCAGCCCCGGCGGCGACGGCGTCACTGTCGATGTGCGCAGCAGCGAGAAAGCGGGATGTGCGTCGTTCGCCGCGCACCGGTCCTGCCTGGCCGACCGCCTCAACCCGGACTTCAACGGCGACCGGGCACGGGTTAACGCCGTGGGACGCGAGTAACCGCCGCCCCCAGCAATCGGGAACCAATCGCCCTGATAGCGGCACCCACCGCAGGATGCACCCTCACAGGCGCACGAGTCGTGTGCACGCACATGCCGCGATCCGGGTGTCAGTCCGCGTCTACCGATCATTCGTCGTGAGTGTCGGACCTGGATCGTCGAGTCGCACTTGAGCCGATGGTTGAGCAGATGTGAGGGGCCACGGCGCCCGGCAAGCGGCATCCGGCGGCATCGACTGTACCGTCAAATGCACGGACGAGCAGGCTTCACCCTGCTCCGCCACCGCATCCTCCTCGGATAACAGCACCCTCCGTCACCACCGAAAGTGAGACAGGGCCAAACGAACGGTGTAACTCGGGTTGTTGACGGCTACTTGCGGCCTGCGGACAGGCGTCCTTCGAAGGCGATGTCGAAGGCGTTCAGGGCCACGAACTCCGCCCATGCCTGCGAGCCGTGCAGGTGAACTGGGTGGAGTCCCAGCGGTCCCGGTTGCGAGCACAGGGTGCCGCTGGTGTCACTCTATTGTGTCGAAGTCTCCGCCGATGACCTCGCCGCCCTGCTGGACCTCTTTGACCTTGACGGTCGCCTCGACGCGGCCGCTGCGGACCAGCCGTGCCCGGACACCGGCGACCTTACCCGCGACATTTTCCGCCTCGACCCTGTTGATGACCACCGGCCCGGACGGCTCGCGGTCTTCACCCTGGAAGGTGATGCGCTGCCCGTAGACCACCTCGAGCGCCTCCCGCAGGCCGTTCGCGGCTGCGGCCAGTTCCTGGTCACCGGGTTCGGGGTCGGCCAGGCCGTCGGCGTAGTCGGCTAGGGCGGACCGCAGCGCCTTGATCTCGTCCTGCAGCCGGTCGGCGACGTCGAAGTCGACCTGTGGCGGCTCCAGCCTCCCCTGCAGCGGCGCGTCGGCCGGAACGGCGATGGGCTCCGCGGCCTCCGCCTCCTTGCCGGCCTTGCGTTCGCGCCGGCGTTTCAGCACCTCTGTCGCCTGACCGTAGAGAAATTTGATGCCCTCGGTCGCGACCAGCGCACCGAGCACGGCCCAGCTCAGCGGTTCTACCATGGGCGGAGCATCGACCGCGGGCGGCGGACCGTCAAGGCGGGCGCCGGAACCGGACGCCAGTGGACACTAATATCGGTTCATGGCGGGTGTGGACGAGCCTTTCATCGGGCGGGCGTGGCTGGCCGAGGCAGTCCGGAGCTGGGCCGGGTCGGATGCGCGCTACCTGTTCATCACCGGGCATCCCGGTGCCGGCAAGTCCGCCGCCGTCGATCATCTCTGGGGCGAGGAGCCGGTCACCGGCACCGTCGGGGTGGCCGTGCACCGGTGCCGCGCGACCGATCGCCGCAGCTGTGACCCGGTGCGCTTTGCCGAGTCGGTGGCCGAGCAGCTCAGCCAGACCCTGCCGGGCTTCACCGATGCGCTAATGCGGGTGAGCACCGAGCTTTCCGGCCGGACCGGCGACGTCCACATCGAGGGCTCCGCGTCAGCCGGGACGGTTCATCCGAACGGGACGGTCATCGGCGTGCGGATCACCATCGCCAACGTTTCCGCGGATGAAGCGTTCGAGCGGCTCGTCGCGCGGCCGCTCGCCCGGCTGGCTCCAGAGCCGCTGCCCGTCGTGGTCGTCGACGCGCTGGACGAGGCGCTCACCTATCGGGCTCACCGCACGATCGCCGAGCTCGTGCTCGACGGCATCGACGGGCTGCCGGCGCGCTTCGTCGTTACCTCCCGGCACGACGAGCGGGTCACCGCAGCGCAGGCGCGGATCGCCGGTGCCGCGTCGCTGGATCTCGTCGCGGACGCGCCGGACGCCGAGGGCGACCTGGCGGAATACGCCGCCCACCGGCTTCGCGACCTGGTCACCGACGGCGCGGAACGAGAGCGCCACGCACGCCGGCTTTCCCGGCTCGGCGCCGGCAGCTTCCTGTACGTGCACCATCTGACCGCCGAGCTGATCGCGGGCCGGCGGGCGCTCGCCGATCTCGACGACGTGCGTACGCTGCCCGGCGGCTTGGAGGACCTCTACGGTCAGTTCCTGCGCCGGGAGATCCGGCCGCTCGGCAACCTGGACGCCGAGGAGCGCTGGCGCCGCGACTTCCGGCCGATGTTGTCGCTGCTCGTGGCCGTGCAGGGGGAGGGCTTCTCCGCCGGTCAGCTCGCCGGGCTGCTCGACACCTCGGAGCAGTCGGTGCTCGACGTCATCCGGGTGCTCCGCCAATATCTGCAGGGCCCGCCCGGTGGTCCGTGGATGCTCTACCACCGGTCGTTCGCCGAGTTCCTGGTGAAGGGGCCCGACGCGCTGCTGGAAGCGGCCGAGGGGCACCACCGGATCGCCGACTTCGCGTTCGCGGAGTGGACGGACGACTGGGCGGGATGCGACGACCTCTACTACGTCCGGCATCTGCCGCACCACCTGATGTCGGCGTTGGAGGGCACCGGCTGGACCAGGTCGCGGCTGCGGGCGCTGCGCGACCGGCTCTACGCGCTGGCGACCTCGGAACCGTTTCTGGCCGCGCAGCGGGGCGCCGACCCGGATCGCGAGCCGCACCTGGCCACGATCACGCTGGCGCTGGAGTCGTCGCTCGGCGCGGGGGAGGCCGACCGGGTCGCGGTACTGGTGATCGCCCTGGTCGGCGCGCAGGCCGACACCGACGCGGTGACACCGGTGCAGGCGGCGCTGACGTGGGGGCTCGATGCGGGGGTGGCCAAGGCCCGGTCGTACCCGGAGGAGAGCTCCCTGCTCTGGCACCTGCTGATCTTGGCGGCGATGGGGATGCGCAACCCTGATGACGCCGGGCCGGTGGCGACGGTGATCGGGCGTTCCGGCTTCGGCACGGTCGGCGACGGCTGGCAGGCCGCCCTAGCGATGCTACTCGCCCCTTTCCTGCCGGCCCTGGGTGTCGAGCAGGCGCAAGCGGTGCTGGCGGTCTCGGATGACTTCATGCTCGGCTATCTGGGCTATTTCCTGCTGGAGTGGATCAAGCCGGATTTCGCCGTCGTGCCGGTGCTGTGTATCGACGAGGCGCTGCCCCGGGCGCGGGCCTTCACCGAGATCGTCACCCAGTTCGCCCTGGCCGGCGCTCCTGCCAGCTTCATGTCCGACCTGGGCGGGCTCATCATGGATGACTTCGAGACCCGCCAGCGGCGGTACGACCGCGCATTAGGCCGTGACGGCGACGCCTCCCCGTTGAAGTCCTACCTGCTGACGCCGGACGTGCCGGCTGCGGTCTTGGTTGCTGAGGCGGCTCGGGGCCGCTTCGAGGAAACGCGCCGGGATCTGACCGACAAGGACGGCATCTACCGTTACCGCACGGGTGCGGATGACGTCCTGCTCGGCCACGTCGTCGATGCGACGGTGAACAGCGGTGCCGCAGTCGATCGGCTCCGCGAGGCGGGCGAGGGCGAGATAGCGCGCACGCCCGGGTATCCCTGGTGCCTCATGCATTATGTCCGCTACCTCCAAACCGTGAACGATCCGCGGGTGCCGGAATTGCTCGACCGGATCGTCGAACTGTCCAAAACGGGCGACCAAGACTACGTGTGGGAGATGTACGCGGGTCACCTCGACGCCTTCCACGGCGGTTGCGACGTAGGGCTGCGACTCGCGCTGGTGCGGGCGCTCTGCGCGGACGGCCGGACGGTTGAGGCCGCCCGCGAGGCGGAGAACATGCGGTCTGCCAACCCGACCGAATACATTCGCGCGCTCTCCTACGTGCACGACGCCGAGCCCGACGAGGCAGCGGCCGCGGCCGTGCTTGCGTCGGCCAGGCAGGCGGCCGACGACCAGAAAGGCGGGCTGACGGCGCAGACGATGCTCGTGCTGCTCGACAACGACTTCGACCGGTTGCTGGCGGCCGTCTCGGCGCAGCTGGTGCGTGCGGGTGACGGTACGCACCGGGCCAGCGCCACCACCTTGTCGCTTCTAGCCTGGGCGGCTCATCGGCGCGGCGACCGGAAGCGGGCCGAGAAGCTCGGGCGGCGGGCAGTGGCCGAGTTCTCCGCCCGCGCGGAGGACGCGCGGCTCCCGGGCGACCAGGCCCGGCTCGTTCGCAACCTCTTGCGGGCGGGTCTGCCAAAGGAGGCGCGGAGAGCCGTCAAGCTGGCGACGACGACGTGGGGTTCGCGCATCGTGCTCCTCCCGCCCGACGTGCCGAACAGCCTGATCCGGTCGGCGGAAGTCGAGCAGTTGCGGGCCCTGCGCAGCGCACTGGGCCAGCCGCCCGAGCCGGGGACGGCGGAGGGCCGCGATCCGGTCGAGTCGCAGGCGGCGCGAATCCGGTATCTGCGCGCTGCCGGCCAACCTGGCCTGTTAAACCGAGAGCTGCCAGCCGCGCAGGCGAGCCTTGAAGACGCCCTCGACCAGATGGTCGCGGAGATCAGGATGGAACGGGGCCAGTATGCAGACAGCTTCTCGGACGAGGCCGGCGCCGCCCGTCTCGCCCACCTCGCCGCCGACCTCGGCGATCACGAAAGCGTGGACACGGCCCTGCGGCTGATGCGGACCTGGGCGCACGAGGCGGAGATGTCGAACATGAGCTGGGACGCCTTCCGCGGCCACTTCCCCCGTGCCGACGAATACACCCGAGACTCCGATAAGGAAAGCCGCCGACTCTGTCAGGTGTGCGCTCATGTAGCGGAGGCCTACCACCACGCGGGTGACGGGAAGCGGGCACAGCACTGGTACGGCAGCGCCCGGAACGCCGCGGGCAACGTGCAGACTTCGGCTTCCCGGTTGAACGCATTCGTGGAGCTGGCCGAGATTGCCGCACGCTGCGGCTGGTATGCAGAGCTCGCCGAACTGCGGCCGGAGCTGACCCGTGTCCGCGGCAGCGCCCTCGGCTCGGTGGCCGAGATCCTCGTCGTCGCCGCGCTGCGCGGGGATGCCGCCGCCCGCCGTGCCTTTGAAGAAATCCTGATGGACCGGAGCCTTGTCAACATCGACTACGCCGACCTGCTCGCGCTGCTCGCGGTGCTCAGTGGCGACGCCGGCGTGGAGAACCGCCTGCTCGCCGCCGTAACCGCATGACCACCGAGGAACGCGCCATTGCGGCCCTGGAACGGCATGCCGCCTCTCTGCGCGCTCGCCTGCCGTCGGAGGTGACCGCCCTGCTGCGCGCTTCGCTGGGCTGGGCCGGCACCGACCCGGCACGCAACTCGCTGACCCCCGGGTTCCCGCCATTGGAGTATTCATTCTCGACCTGGCACCCGGATGAACTGCGGGTGACCGCCCAACTGTTCCTCAACCGCCCGGCTCCGGACCGGCGCCGGCGCACGGCGGAGCTGATGCACCGGCTGACCGGCCGGCAGGTGATCGCGAAGGACGGCCGCGCGCGGCGCTTCGGCGCCTTCTTCGGGATCACCGCCGGCCCTGCGGGCCTCACCGGCGTCGAGGCGTACGTCGAGGACGTCGCGCTCGCCGGGCACGGCCTGCGCCCGGTCTTCACCGGCATCGGCGTCCGGGACGGTGTGCCGACACGCCGCTCCTACCTGGCCGTCACCGAGGACGTTAGGCCCGGCGACCTGCCCGGAGTGCCCGGCATGCGGAAGGCCCTGCACAGCGTCGCCGGTGGACGCACGGTGCTGCCCGCCGGCTCCGTCATGGTCACCACCGGCGGCACGATGCGCAGCGTCGAACTGCTCGCCGCCGCCACGGGCCTCACGCCGACCGCCCTGCCAGCCCGCCTGCCTCGGCTGCGGACCGCCGAATATGCCCGATGGGCAGCGGCGATCGGCGCCGACGCTGCCCACCTGACCGTGGTCAGCGTCCGCTTCGACGCCCATCGCGGGCCCGGCGTGGCGATCTACGCCGTGCCGCGGTGGGCGTCGCAAGCCGGGCCGACCTCCTGTTTCATCTGAGACCGGTCAGTTGGCGCGCCGGGTGCCAACGCCCAGGTCGAAGGCGTAGTTGATGGCCATGTAGGTGGCTCCGGATGAGACAACTGCAAGAAGTTCGCCCAACCCGGTGACGGCCGCCGCCGGTGGCCAATCCATGAGTTTGACGAGCGACGCGCCGGCTGACCGCTCAGGAGCGGCCACGGTTGGTGCTGGTTACTGAGTCGAGTGGGCATCCTGATCTGGCTCCCCTCTGTGTCATCAAGACACCGCCGGGAGGAGAGTTTTATCCTGGGTCTCGGCGGGTCCGGGAAGTGACTGCTCCGAAGAGCCGGCTGGGGGATGAGAGTCGGTCACGCTGGAGTCAGTAGTCGTTCCCCGGTGTCCTCCCGGGCCCGCCGCCTCGGCCACCGCGTTGCTGATCATGCGCCGGTAGATGATGTCGGACAGGCGTCGTTTCAGCGCGCGCATCGCCTCCATGACGTCTTGCCGGAGGCCTTCTTCCAGTCGAAATAGGCGCGTCCTTCGGTGGGGCTGCGCAGCTGGACGGTGGCCATGATGTGCAGCACCCGGTTGATCTGCCGGTTCCCGGCACGGGAGAGCCGGTGGCGTACCTGCTCGCGACGGTTACCGGCGACTGCGCCGATTCGCCGGCCGCTGGTCACACGCCGTCTGGGCGGTCGAGGGCGCCACCGGCCTCGGCGCCACGCTGACCGCCAAACTGACCGCCGACCACATCAACGTGGTTGATGTGCCCGCGAAGCTCGCCCGCCGCGTCCGGATGCTCTCGACCGGGCACGGCCGCAAGACCGACCAGGCCGACGCCCTCTCGGTCGGAATCGCCGCGCACACCGCTGCTCGACTCAACACCGCCGTGGTGGATGAGGCCATCGCCGCCCTGCGATGCCTCACCGAACACCGCGATGACCTCGTTCGCAGCCGCACCCAGATCGTCAACCGTCTGCATGCGCTGCTGGCACAGCTCATTCCCGCCGGCCTACCCGCGGACTGACCGCCGACAGCGCAGCCGCTGCGCTACGCAGCATCCGCCCACGGGCCGTGTTGGCCCGCACCATGCGCCACGTCGCCGTGGAACTACTCGGCGAGGTACGCCGCCTCGATCGGCGCATAGCCGAGGCAACAGCGACGCTGTCCGCCGCGGTCGCAGCGTCCGGCACCATCCTGACCGATCTGCATGGCATCGGCGACGTCACCGCCGCGAAGATCCTGGCCCGCTCCGGAGCCGTCAACAGGTTCCGGTCGGAGTCCGCGGTTGCCTCGTACTGCGGTGTCGCGCCGATAGAATTGTCATCCGGTGACATCCGACGCCACCGCCTCTCGCGCGCTGGCGACCGGCAGCTGAACTACGCCCTGCACGTGATGGCAATGGCCCAGATCAAACGAGCGACCCCGGGCCGGGACTACTACCAGCCCAAACGAGCCGCAGGAAAGACCCACAAAGAAGCCATGCGCTGCCTGAAGCGGCGCCTGGCCGACGTCGTCTACCCCACCATGATCAAAGACACGGAGACCTCTCTGCTCCCAACGCCTTGATGGCATGAAGGAGCGGGGCCTCGCTCCTCGTGGGTCCCGGGCGGGATGCTCGGGGTGCTCACGTCTAACGACGAAGGAGGCCCCTCATGCAGGCAGAGTTCGTCCCGGAACCGCGGACCGAGCCCTATGGGCGGGTCGCGGTCTTCCTCGACATTGCCGGCAACCGGTGGGACCTCCTCGGCGCCATTTGACGTCGCCGAACTTGCCAGCCGAGTCGCCAACGCTCACACATCCTGACCACGTCAGCCCGCTTCACGTTAAGTGACGGGCATGGCGGCGCTCGACGCGCGGTCCTGCCGATGAGCGTGCACCTGATCGCCGGCGCATGGACCAGATACGATCCCAACGGTGGCGTAGGGTCCGGCCGGAGGTGCCGATGAGTTTCCGGCTGGCGGCTTATGCCGTGTGCATCGAGGATGGGCGGGTACTGCTCACCCGCTATGTATCACCGACCGGCGACACCAACTGGACCCTTCCGGGGGGCAAGGTGGAGCACGCGGAGGATCCGTTCGATGCGGTGATCCGCGAGGTCGCCGAAGAGACCGGCTGCGACGCGCTGGTTGAACGCTTGCTGGGCGTGGACTCGAGGGTGATTCCCGCCACCGAGGCGCGGCTGGGAATCGAGCACCAGAACATCGGCGTCTTCTACCGAGTCCGCGTTACTGGTGGCACACTGCGCCCCGAGCCGAACGGCGAAATCGCCGAGTCGGTCTGGACCTCAATACCGGATGTCGCCCGCCTGCGCCGATCGTCGCTGGTCGACGTCGGGCTGGAACTCGCGCAGAACCTTCCCCCGACCGGCCACGTCGTCCCCGTCCCGGTCGGTGGCCTGCTTCAGCACTGAGTCCGCCGCCGGTGCAGCTGCACGATTTCGCTGGACGTGAGGCAAGACGCGGTACTGACGCCCAACGCAGATCCAGATGCCGCGGACCCGCCGACTGGCGAATTTCGGCGCTCGCATCTGCCGCCGACCGCACATCGTCCGTCGGCGGCTTCGTCGCACTCCGTGCGCTGTAGCTCGACGGCTGGAGCCCCGGCAACCCGGAGCGCTTTAGGTAGTTTCGAGAGGTGCTCGGCGAGGGACCGGCGCGCGAGGTAGGTCGTCCGGCATTAACCGTTAGCTTCATCCCCGGCGTCAGGTTCTGGGGCGCCCAGCTTGGGCTCTTGCGGTTCGGGCGATTTGCCTTCGGTGGTCGGCTTGGAGCAGGTGCCGGACCTCGTCGTGCTCAGGGCTGTCGTTCAGGGAGCTGGCCAGCGCATATCTGACAGCTGGCTCTGGGTCCTTCGCCAGCTTGACGCCTAGATTGGGCCACTGGCTGGGTGCGCGCACCCACACGCGCGCGGCGAAGGCCCGGGGGGCCTTATTGGGATGCGCGGCGAAGACCGGGAGGTCGATCTGGAGGGCCTCCACTGGGAGGGCGATCAGTGCGTGCGCGATGTGGAGCCAGTCGGTGTCCCGTGCGCCATACATCAGGGAGATCGCCAGTTCCTGCACCTGCGTGAACTGCTCCTGGGTGGTCGCGAGGGCGGCCGCGACGCGCAAGGCGAGAGCAGCGAGCGGCGGCGTGCCAGCGGTGAACTTGAAGCGGGCGAATGGGCCGTTTTCGGTCCCAAACGCGACCAAGCTCTCCGTCGGTTCCCGGACGAAGCCCATCAGCGCGTCAAACGTCGCGGACCGCGTCGCCGCCGGCAACGTGGGAGCGAGGTACAGAATCGCTATGAGGGCATCGGAACGATTTTCGGCGGCGTCGCGCACCTCGGCCACCCTGTCCAGCATTGCATGGGTGAAGGTAGTCCGGTCTCTGTCGTCAAGAGTCCGCACCAGCAGGGCGGTTTCCTTCAGTGTCGTGCCGAAGGTGGTAACGCCAGGGTTGAACACGAAGGGCTGCGAGTCGCGCTCGAAGCTAGAGCGAGCAGCCGCCAATACCGGCTCGACGTCGCTACCGGCGAGCACGAGCGTGAGTGCGGCATACCGATTTCCCTCTGAGGCCGCTGACGCTAGGCGCTCCGAAACGTGTGGTGGATTCGAACGGAAGAGAAGCTCTCCTTTGCCGGACGCGTGGTCGGCAATATGATTGTTCAGCAATACGGCGTCGCACAAAGCGTCGATCACCCGGGCGCTCAGCGAAGGATGACTTTCGGCAATGGCAACCGCTGCCGTGATGTATTCCTCATAGAACGCGAAGAACGAGTCGGGCGTCGACTCGGATAGGTGGTCCTGCGTCAGGTTTAGAAATCCTTCTGCCTCTTCCAGCGATGCGGCGCCGCAGGTTCCGGCGAACGCCCCAAAGGCAGGCCCCCACGTGTCAATGGGTGAGCGTGAGAACTCCTTCGTGGTGAGCTCGCGATATGACGCACTTGCCCACTCCCGGGCCGTCTCCTCGGGGATGAGCTCGGCGGCCACCGACACAAAGCGGAAGGACGCCACGCGTTCCCATGCCGGCTGATCGTCTGACGGTGGATGGAAGTCGAGCGGCTCGTCGGGCAACCGGCCGACCAGGGCCTTCAACTTCTGCGAGTAGCTGCCGTAAACGTAGTGCCTGATCGCGTCGGTCCACTGTCCGGTTTCCGTGTACAGGTCCCCGAACCGCTGGTGTGCCAGGAACTCTTCCTGCCAGTCGGCGCTCAGTACCGCATAGGAGAGGTGCTGGTGCAGGTTGTGTCGCGCGTCGGGCCACCGCTTGTCGAGGATGTTGGACTTCGCCCGTGAGGCGTACGGCTGTGGCTCCGGCAGCACTGAGCCGCTGCCGCCGACCTTGAGCGCCTGTGCGACCAGGTGAGTGTCCGCCGCTTTCATCTGCGGGCCGAAATTCTGCCTCGCGACCCAGACCGTGGCATAGAGCCAGGACGCGGCGGAGTCGTTGAGTCCGGCCTGGACCGCCACGTCGATGGCGTCTTGCCATCGCCGGAGCGCTTCGCCCGTCCGCCCCTTGATCGCCAGATGCCGCGCATGACGAGCGGCGATCCATGCGACGGCATTCGGCGGATAGTGTCCTTTAGCGCCGTCAAGTCGACTCCAGTCGTCGGCTACTTCGGCGAGGCACATCAGAATGCGCGCCCGGATCGTCAGGTGATCATCGTCGAGAGGGGTCGCCAAAGCGGCATCCCGCAGGCGGTCCATCCGCGTGCTCAAGAGATCGACACGGCGCCACACGATGCACTGTTCCGCGAGCATCAATGCACTTTCGGTATATTTCATGTCAGTGCTCTGGAGTGCATCGAAAGCAGTAGCTACGTCATCGATGCAGACGGCGTGGTTATAACCGAATGCAGCGACGTAGGAAAGCGCGCTGCTTGATCGGAGGATCGACTCGGACAGGTGTTGGCGATTGCTGTCTAGCTTGCGTATGTGCTCCGCCACGGCGAACGAGTTTCCGTAGGTGTGGAGAGCCCATCCCAGGTTGAGGCGCAGGGAGGCGGCAGATTCGAAGTCCCCGCCGGATTCGAGCGCCTCGCACTGGCGGGCCCGGAGCAGGATCGCATGCCGGGCGAACGGCGAGGCCTCGAGTCTCGACGCCACCTCGGCGAACAGCGACGCCGCCTCCAGAGGAGACTCCGCCACTCGCTCTTCTGCCTGCTGAAGCCGCTCCGCCTCACCCAGATGGGCGATCGGACCGCGAAGCACCGCGTCCGGCGTGACTGGCGGAACGCCGTTAACGCGCCGCGCGATCGCCGCGAGGTCCGCGTCGCGCACAAAGCGGTCACCCTGGCGTTTCTGCTGCTCTTTCCACTCCAGCAGCTCCTCGGTCGTGTACGCCGAATCATGCTGGTCAACCGCAGGGTGATGCACGCCGCAGAGGAGAAGCAAGTTCTCGAAGCCATTGATGTCGCCCGTATACGCCGAGTCGTGGCGCGGCCCTTCGGGCGACTCGGACCGGATGTGCGCGATCTGCGCCGTCGGGGTCAGCAGTCCTCGGTCCTTGAAGATGATCGGGCTCGCGCACCCGGGGTACGCGCAGTGAGCCGCCGTGCCAAAGAGGAGCTTCAGCGTTCGATCCTTGTAGCTGCGTGGCACTGGATGATCTTAGCGTTTACCCGCAACCAATCACGCGAATGGAGCGGAGCCGTCCTCGGCGGGAGGCTGCGGGTCCGTACTCCGGCGGACGCGCGACATGACCGTGCTCCTGAGGCGAGCTGAGATGAGCGCGGCTGTTGGTGCGCCAGCACCAACGTTGTTCATTTAGGCGTGGGCGGGGCCGGACCGGTGATCGCTGATCGGCCGGACCAGAGATTGCCCGGTTAGCGGCTTCACCGGACGGGCGGTGGATGTGTTGGTGTCGCGGAGGAGATTCCGTCGAAGACGTTGTCTGACGTCCTCTCGTGCCGCTGTCCCGCGCTCCAAGAGGGCTCGAGGACGCCCCTCCAACGGCGAGGCGTCCTCCGGACTCGGCCCGGCTCGAACGGGCTGCCACCCTCTCTTGCTCGATCATGGGCACGGTCATCCGGAGCCACCGCACCTGGATCGTCGAGTCGCGCTTCAGTCGATGGTTGAGCAGATGCGAGGGCCACGGCGGTCGGCAAGCGGCATCCGGCGGCACTGACTGTCCCGAACCCAGGAACGTGCCCTTCTCAAGCAGGCTCCTGGACGATCCGTCGGATCTTGGCGATCTGGTCGTTCCAGCTGCTCAGCTGAGTGATCTTGACGACGTCGCCGGTCTGCGGGGCTTGGATGATGAGTCCTTCGCCGAGGTACATGCCGACGTGGCGTGGGTGGGCCGGGGTGCCGTTGCTGCCGGGGATCAGAATGAGGTCGCCGGGTAGCAGGCGCGTCGGGCTGGCTACTGGTGTGCCGGCGTCTGCCTGCTTGGTGGTGGTACGGGGGATAAAGATGCCGGCTGCTCGGTAGGCCGCTTGCATCAGGGATGAGCAGTCGCACTGTTTGTGGAGGTCGTTGGAGTGCGGGTCGGTGCACGTGCCGCCGAAGTGGTAGGGCGTGCCGAGCTGGGCAACGGCCCAGAACACCGCGGTTGTCACGGCTGGCGGGGTGTCGGAGGGCAGCGTGAATCCGGCCGGTAGGGCGGCCAGTGCATCGGGGGTGCAGTCGGCGAGGGTGTCGGTGAGCTGCTCCACGAGGCGGAGGGCATCGTTGGTCCATGTGGCGTACGCGTTGGGGTAGGCCGATGCTTGGACCGCCTGGGCGGCCTGGGTGAGCGGCATCGACTCCCAGCCGGAGATCGTGAGCAGCTTGTCGAAGAACTTGCCCGCTTGATAAGCGGGGTCAGAAAGTTGCGCGACGGTGCCCCATCCCTGGCTTGGGCGCTGTTGGAAAACGCCGATGGAGTCGTGGTCGTTGCGGGCGCCCATATGGGGCAGATTGCGGAGGCTGGATTCCTGCATGGCGGTGGCGATGGCGATGACCCAGCCCCATTGAGGGACGCCCTTGGTGACGCCGGTGTCGATGATGGTCGCGGCTACGTCAAGTTGCTCGGCATCCCAGGCGCCGACGGTAGGCGGTTGCCCGGAGGGATGCATGTTGGGTGTGGCGGCGGTGCCGCACCCCCTGGAGCCGCCGCCCATGACGGCTGTCAGCAGGAGCATGGGCAGGCCGAGGCAGGCAACGACGACGAGGCTGACAATGCCGGTGATGGCTCTGGTCATGGCGGCGGCCTCTCAATATCGCTGGACGGCGGATCGGACAGGAGCCGTCGTGAGCAGGCTCATCGGCGGCGCGGCAGGCGCGGTGCATTGCGTGGCGTCGCCCGTCGGGTGGTTGGTGTCGTCGGGTCGGGCGGCCTCGGGCAGCAGGGTGTAGCAGTCCTCGCGGGTGCCGTCGAAGCGCGGCGGGTTGTCGGCTTCCCACCGCTGCATGTCGGTGGCAGGCAGGCCACATGCCGACTGTCGCGGGGGTGGCGGAGGTGGCCGGTCATCGGCGGGTCCTTTGGTATGCATCGAGCCTTCGCGTGCTGGGCCGCGTTACGTGAGGTGCCCGTTTCTTCGGCGCCGGGGCAGCGGCGCAAGGTGACCGCTGCCCCGGAGGTGTGGTCGTGCGGTCAGATCTTCAGTAGGTCGAAGGCGGCGACTTTCAGGTCGCCGGTGTTGCCGGTCAGCACCCGGTTAGCGCGGACGAGGTCGTTCTTGGCGGGCTGGTAGTGGTCGAGGTATTCGGTGATGGCCTGGTATCCGGCCCACCGGCTGCCGGTGATGGCTTTCTGGGTGTCGGCCTCGCGGATCAGGTACTTGAGGGTGCCGAGGCGTTGCTTGGCGTTGTTTTTGGCCTGCTCGGACGCGGTGTCCTTGATCGGCCATACCTGCGCGACGACGTTTTCGAACTCGCGGATGGTCAGCTCCGCGTTGAGCATCCGTTCGGCGGCTTTCTCGAAGGTCTCCATGTAGGTCCACATCAGGCCCAGGGCTTCGCGGGCCTGGCTGATCTGGGAGTTGACGTTGGAGGTGTGCCGGAAGGTGTAGTGGCCGACGGCGTGCTGGAAGGCGGCGCGTTGGGTGTTGGCGCAGACCACCCGGATCGGGCTGGCGTCTACCCGCAGGGCGGCGCTGCCGTCGTGGGAGGTGGTGCCGATGAGGTACAGGTCGAGGCGGTCCACCCCGGCGATCTCCATCGCGTCGGGCAGCTTCATCGTGACGAACACGCTCTTGCCGCGGCGCAGGCTGCCGGCGGTTTCGAAGTGGGCGCCGCCGACCTGATCGACGAGCCGGTCGAGCATCTCGGCGCACTGCTCGTTCTGGACGACCGTGTAGTCGGTACCGACGATGCCCAGGTATTCGGTCTGGCCGGTGACCGGGTTGCGGCGTACGGTCATTCGCTTGTCGTCGGCGGGGATTTGTACCTCGGCGCCGTTGATGATGTCGATGCCGACGGTGCGGATGGTGCGGACGCCCCAGTCGCCAAGGCGGGCGGCGGCCATGATCTCTTCGGCCTTCATCGTTTCCTGGGTGACGGTGCCGAGCTGGTGCCAGGCCGACAGGCGTGCGCTGGCAAAGGCAGTCGTTCCGTCGGTGTAGGTCTCGAGTTCGTGCGGCACGGGATGCTCCTCTCAATGTGCTGGCGGGGCCGAGCACGCGGCTCGGCCCCAGGGAAGTGGCGCTGGTCAGGACCGGTCGGTGCTGCCCGCGCCGGTTGCGACGGGGTTGTCGCTGTCGGGTTGCGCCGGGTGGACGAAGGTCAGCGGCGCGTCGGAGACCAGGACGATCCGGCCGCTGGCGGCGGCCTTGGTGCAGTTGTTCCGCACGGCCCCGGAGCTGATAGCGCGGCCGAGTTGGCCGGCGAGCACGGTGGCGATGTCCTGCGGGGTCATCTGCTGGCCGGGGTTGGCGGCCAGGACGTCGAGGGTGAGTCTTTCCAGTTCGCCTCGGCCGAACGGTGGGCTGCCGTCGGCGTTGACGGTCCCGTCACCGCGCGGGCCGGTGCTGCGGGCGACGCGCGGCGTGCGGGCGGGTGCGCGCAGCGGCAGGGCGACGACGTGGGTTTCGCCTTCTGCGTTGACGACGTGCAGCGTGCCGTCCGGTCGGATCAGGGGCAGCACCGCCGCTGCGGCGATCGGCATGCTTGCTTGGCCGCGGATGACCTGGGAGCACAGCGGGCAGCGGGGCGGCTCCGGGTTCGGGTCCACCTCGCTGGCTCTGGTCGGGCCGGCGATCCACCGCTCGGGTAGGCCGGGCAGTCGACGGGCGGCGTCGGCCTGTTCCATCGCGGTCAGCAGCCGGGACGCGGTGGCGTGTCCGATGCCGCTTTCGGCCACGATGAGGTCGATGGTGGCACCGGCGTCGCCGTAGTCGGCCAGGACTCCCTTGATGGCCATGACCTTGCGGTCACCGGGCCGCGCCGGCTGCACCGCAGCGACGGCGGAGCTCTCACCGGCCTCGCTGCTGTCGTCGTCGCGTTCGCGGCTGTGGTCCTGGTCGGTTTCGTCTCCCGCCTCATCCGGCGCTTTGTCCGCGTGGCCGTCGCGGGATGGATCAGCTGCGCCGCCGTTGGCAGGTTCGCTCGCCGAGGTGTCGAGGTGCGATCCGGTGAGCTGCTCGTTCTCGTCCGCGGCGGCGGTCTGCTGGTCGCCGAGATCGACGGCAGCGTCCGGTTTCGCAGCGGCGGCGCCGTCCGGGGCGGGCAGGGCCCACCGGGTGGACGCGCCGTCGGCCGCATCGGCGTCGGTGTCCACCGGAACGATCAAGCCGGCATCGGCCAGGATCTTGAGTGCCTTGTCGGTGGTCGAGCGCGCCTTTCCGGCGCGGTCGGCCAGCTCGTGGACATCGCCCTGACCGAGATCGGTTAGGGCGTCGAGGACAGCCTGCGCTGCAGGCGTCAGGGACAGGTCTTTCATGGTGTTCCTTCCTTGGGGACGTAGTTCGGATAGCGGCGTGAGTGAGGCCGCCCGGATGGTGAGCCGGGTCGCGGGTGATAACCGGGGTGGCAGGCGCGCGTCGGGAGCGCAGTGCCGTGCGAGGTGTGCCATTCGTCGCCCGGTGAAGGGCGCCGGGATGAGACCGGTCGATTACCGGCCTGAGGTGGTGGGTGTGCCTGCTGCGGGCTGCAGCGTGTAGAGGCGGTCCTCGGTGCGGTCCCGGTAGATGCCGGCGTCGCTGTGGGACAGCCGTACCGAGCTGACGCTGCCGGGCGGCCGACACCGGGCGTCGGAGCTGCCCACCCTGATGTGGGAGGTGTGTCCGGCGAGGTTGAGCGCGCGGCAGGAGTCGGTGTGCGGCAGAACGACCAGCACGGTGTCGCCGGGGTCGAGGTAGCGCCGACGTACCTGCTGCCCAGGGTGGGTCAGCGCGTAGGCGGTCCGCGTCTCGTCGCCGATGAGGGCGTCGATCCGAGCGCGGGTGTTGCCGTACTCGCCGGCCAGGGTCTGGATCGTCTTCGCCGATCCCGTGATGGCGGCGGCGGATGCGTGTAGGTCGTCTTCGTTGAGGAGTCTGGTGCGCAGGTGGTCGACGGCGAGCAGCAGCTCGTCGCGTAGGTGCCGGAGATCGTCGGCGGCCTCGGGTAGGTGTGCGGCGGCGGGGATGGGGTCGACGGCGTGTTGGTCGAGGGTGCGGCCGGTCGCCGCGGTGATCCACCGCTCGACCAGGTTGAGGTGCGGCATCACGCTGCCCCGCGTCAGTCGGTGAGGTGGGCGAGTTCGGCGGGGGTGAGCTGTGCGGGAGTGCGGTTGTGCCAGGCGTCGGAGTGGCGCAGGTTCCACCAGCGCAGCAGCGTCCGGCAGGCCGAGGTGAGCTCACCCCGGATCGGCAGGGAATACACCGTGGCGAGCGGGACCTGATGCGCACGGGCGACGTAGGCAGTCGGGACCCATCCCCGTTCGGTGTGGGTGACCTCGCCGACGATGCGCTGCGGGTAGGGGATGTCGAAGACGGCGGCGGCTTCGGCGTCGGGTATCACCAGCCACGTGTCCGGATCCTTGCGCTGCAGGGTCGCCACGCCACGTGACGGGTCGCAACGCCGCAGAAGCAGGTGCCGCTCGTCGCCTTCGTTCATCGGCCGGTGGTTGCGCCATGCGCGGTAGCAGGCGGTGAGCGTGACGCCGAGGACGGTGTGCCGCTCGCGGGCGGCGAGCGCATCGGTGACGACCTGGTGGTGACCGGGGACGTAGAGGCCGGCGTGCGCAGCCAGTCCTCGTCGGCCTGTTTCGGCGAGTGCACCCAGCCTGGTGAGGGCCTGGTCGAAGTTGGTGGTGCTGTCGGTGAAGTCAAGCGCGGCCTTGTGCAGGAGGCGGGCGAGGTCGCCGATCGGTTCGTCGGTGGCGGTGTCGTGGCGCCACTGCTGCTCGGGCAGGACGTCGTTGGTGTCGGCGGCGATACGCCGCAGCACCGGATCGGTCAGGAACATCAGGGGTCTCCTTCCAACGGTGGGACATGGCGAAGGCCGGTCGCAGCAGGGCTGCGACCGGCCGTGGTGTTTCGGGTCGGGGGGTGTCAGGCGATGGTGACGGCGCACAGCCGCGCGCGTGGGTCGAGGCTGCGCAGGTAGGCGCAGGCGTCGTTGAGGAAGCGGAATCGGTCGGCGACGGCGCCGCCTGCGGGGGTGAGGAGGCGACCGTCGGTGGTGATCAGCGCGTCGCCGACTAGGGCGATACGCCAGTGCAGGCCGGTGTAGGTGGCTTCGCCGGCTTGGTAGGCGGGCAGTTCGTATGGGTCGAGGTGGTGGGCGAGCATCGCCAGGACGCGGGGTTGCTGCTCGAAGCGTCGGCGGGCCTCGTGGGCGCTGACCTTGGCGGGATCGGTGTGGTGCTGGGCGAGGTAGTCCTCAAACGGCCGGGCCGGGGGAGTGGTCGCGGCGACGTGGGTGTGCCAGGCACGCCAGCGCAGGGCGGCGTCGTGTGCGGCGGTGGCGGCGGTGCCGGTCAGGTCGAGGCGGCTCTTGCGGCCGCCGGCGGCGATGGTGATCGCGCCGAAGCGGCGGGCGGCGTCGAGCAGGTAGTAGCCGATGAAGCGGGTCAGCCAGCCGATGAGGCGGCGGTGTCGGACGCGGTAGCGGCGCGACGGCGTGCCGTTGGCCTGCAGAAGGTCGTGGACCTTTTCGGAGGCGGCGAACCAGTCGGCGTCCTGGCCGGGGGCGAAGCAGACGGTGATGACCTGGTCGGTGAGGGACGTGTTGGTGGGTGCGGGCATGACGGGGTGCTCCCTTCGCGAAGGCGCGGTTCGACTGCGGGTGTGGTGGTGCCACCGGGATGCGGCGTCTGTGGCGGAGTGCTGCCGGGAATGGCGCGGGGCGGGGTCACGGGGCCGACCGGATGGTGGGCTGAGGGTGACCCGCTGGCGCGGGCAGATCCGGGGAGAACAGACGGGCTGCGGTGCGAACAGAAGAGAAGAAGCTGCACCGTAGCGTCGTGACCTGACAGCACGCCCTCGACCAGTAATCGTGATCATGTGCTTCACCTGCGTTGACAGATTCCGGCGGGTCGGCTGACAGGTCGTGTCAGAGGACGAAGACTCCGTCGTCGAAGTTGGGGTTGTCCGCCACCGGCTGACCGTGGTCGGTGGGTAGCTGCGCGAGTCCGACTCGGCCGGTGGCGCCGACCGGCAGCCACACCGCTTCGGCTGGGTCCGTCTCGTGGGTGGCGGTGGCGACGAGGACGTCGCCGCGTCGGCCGCGTAGGAGCCGGTGCAGGTGTTCCTCCCGGGCGGCGCTGCCGAGCCAGAACAGCACCGGGTACCGGATGCCGACGCGTCGGGTCAGGGTGGCGTAGCGGTCGAGTTTGCCGATCAGCCGGCCTAGCGGCTCGGTGCCGGTGTCGACTTCCAGCCAGAACCCGACGCTGGCGCCGGCGGCGGTCCAGATGCCGTGGCCGTCGGCGGTGATGGTGCGGAACTGCCGGGTGGTGGTCCGCTCCGACCACCACCGGTCCAGACGCGCCTCGGGATGGCGCCGGGTGTGGGTCTGGAGCCGGACGAAGAACTCGTTGACGGTGAGCAGGTGGGTCAGGGTCGGGCTGGCCGACACCCGTTGCACGGCTTGCCGGCTCGCCCGGGCGGTCGGCTCGGGTCGTTCGTGGGCGGCGGCCTGGAACCGGTGTCCGTTGTGGCCGAGGGTCCAGTGCCACGGCTGGCTGCCGCCGCCGGTGCGCGCGAACCGGAACCGGTCCAGCAGGCCCAGCCCGTACAGCTCGCTGAGGCGGATCTGGCAGGTACGTCGGGCCAGGAAGAACAGCTGGTGGATCTGATCGGTGGTCAGGACCTGATGGTCGTCGAGGAGTTGGAGTAGCTGCCGGTCCCGGTTGGTGATGTGCGGGTAGATGGCCAGCAGGTCAGAAGATAGTGATTGCGGCATGGGCACCCCTGGGAGAGAGTCCCGGTAGGGAGTCTGGACGAGTTGATCTCGCGGGCAGGCCGACGGCAGGCCGGGTACGGGCAGGTCAGGCATCTGACAGGCCGGTAGAGGAGGGCTCGGGTCAGGTCTCGTCTCGCCGACACCCCCAGGCGAGCCCTCACTGCAGCACCCGGACGAGGCCCGAAACGAGCAGGCCGTTGCTTAGCGCTCTCGGCTGGACATCCGCCGTTTCATCGCCGAGCGGGCGACCTGCTGCATCGGCGGCTCACCGTCGACGCGGCGGTGCGCGGCGGCGCACTCCTGACGGATCGCGGTCGCCTCACCCACCACCTCCGCCGGCGGATTGGTGGTGAACGTGAACGCAGGCAGCTCCCGGTTGCCGACCAGCAGCCGCGCGGCGGCGGTGTAGACGTCGAGGTGGGCGAGGTCGTGCTCGTCGAGCTCCGGTCTGGTGTGGCGCGACAGCTCCCGGGCGTCGGCCGGGTCGACGTTGAAGAACAGCTTCGACCGGGCGTTGGCGGACACCGCCGCGGCGACATCCTTCGGTAGCTGCGCCAGGTCCTGGTGCGCCAGCACCAGACCCAGCCGGAACCCTCGCGCCTCGGCCAGCATGTCCCCGACCGAGCCGGGCAGGGTCAGGAAGTTCTGACACTCGTCGACGTACAGCACGGCGTCGCGGCGCTGGTCCTCCGGGATGCTGGCGCGGGCGATGGCGGCCTGCCAGACGCGAGCGACAATCAGCGAGCCCAGGATCCGCGTCGTCTCCTCCCCGAGCACCCCCTTGGGCAGCCGGCACAGCAGCACCCCGCCGTCGAGCACCCGACCCATGTCGAACGAGCTGTGCGCGTTGCCGATGACCGACTTGACGAAGTCGCGCAACAGAAACGCCCGCAGCCGGGCCAGGACCGGGGCAATGACCTGCCCGCGGAACTGCTCGTTGATGCCGTCGTACCAGACCCAGAACCCGCCGAGACCGTCCGGGTCGTCCAGGCCGTGGGTGAACCGGGCCCGGAAGTCCTTGTCCTGCAACAGCGACGGCACCAGGCTCAGCGTCGGTTTGGCGTGGCGCATCAGCGTCAGGCACGCCACCCGCATCGTGTCGTCCATCCGCGGCCCCCACTGCCCTTGGAAGATCTTCGCGAAGATCCCCACCAGGTTGTCCACCGCCAGGTGCGGGTCCCCCCGGTCATCGAGCGGGTTGAAGCAGCCGGGGTTCTCCTGGTCCGGGTCGATGATCACGATCTTGTCCGCGGAGGTGGCGGGGAGCCGGTCGAGGATGTCGGTGATCAGGTCTCCGCGCGGGTCGATGACCACCGTGCCCCGACCGGCTTTGATGTCACCGAGGATCATGTTCAGCAGCAGCGTGGACTTCCCGACGCCGGTCTTGCCGACCACGTGCACGTGCTGGCGGGCGTCGGTGACGGTCAACCCGACCTTGTGCCGGCCCATCTGCGCGCGGCCGAGCATCTTGACGCCACGCCCACCGCCGGGGACCTGCACGGGCGCCGGCACGGCCTTGGCTCGGGCGCGGTCCAGGCCGGGCACGGCGAGGTCTTGCGGCAGCGCGGCGAGGGCCGCGAGTTCCGCCACGGTGGCCAGGAACCCCCGCCGCAGCCGGCGCCCGGCGAGGGTGGCGACCGGGTGGGGCATCTTCATCCGCCGCAGCCGGTTCGGGCCCGTGTACGTGGCGGCGGCCGAGGCGATGGTGTGCCCCAGCCCGATCAGCCGCTGACGGGTCTGCCTGGCCCGCCCCGCATCCGGTGGTTTGGTGTCCGGGTCGCGGGCGACGGCGAACCGGACCGCGATCTCGAAGTGCGGCACCCGCACCGCCTTCTCCACCACCGTGCGGGCCTCAGCGGCAGCCACCGGATCCCGCTCGGCCACCCGACCCGCCGAGGCGCGCGGCGGCCTGGACGGGCTGGGCGTAAACACGTCGAGCAGCCACAGCAGCGGCTCGACGGCCAGTCTCGCCGTACCCGACACCGCCCGCGCGGCCAGGTCCGGCTGCCCGCGTGGGTGGGTGGCGGCGGTTGCCGCGGCCCGGCGGGCGGCTCGGACGCGGCGGGCTGGCGCCGGCCGGGCGAGGATCTGCACGCAGGCGTGCTCGTGGGGGCCGACCTCGGCGCCGGCGGCGAGCAGCGCCCGCAGCGGATCGGTGTCGTGGTCGCTGCGCAGCGGCAGCCCATCGGGGTGCTGCGGCCAGTGCGCCCCACCCACCCCCTCACCGACCTGCGGCGGGATCGGCGCGTCGGCATCTGTGGTGGTGATGGTGGCGGCGGGCCAGGCCGCGCGGACGGCGGCCTCGACCGCGCCGGGCGGCACCGTGCCCGGCACCCAGACCCGAATGGTCAGCGCGCGGCCGGTCCACGTGTACTCCCAGCCAACATGCGGGTAGCCGAACACCCGCCGGCGCCACACCGACGGTGTGAGGACGCCGGTGAGGGTGGTCCAGAACGCTGCGGCGGCCTCGGCGGTGACCTGCGGTGGGGCGGCGATGGTCAGCCATCGCGCGCCGGCGGTGAACCGCCGGTGCCGCCAAGCGAGCACCTGGTCAAGCCCGAACACCGCCGCGACAACGATCGCGGCGGCGACGAAGGCCAGCCACGGCCGGGCGAGCACCCAATGCCCCATCTCGGCGGGCCAGCCCGGGGTGGCGGTCACTCGGTCACCCCGATGCCGGTGACAGCGATCGTGTGCTCCGCGGCCGAACCGACGGCACGGAACGGGATCCGTGACCGGCCCGCGACGAGCAGCCCCTCGCCCCGGGGCGCGGCCAGCAGCAGCCGCGCCTCACCCGCGGTGAGGTTGAACGCCTCCACGACGGCGTCAATGGACTGGGTGCTCTGGCGCATCAGCACCTGCGTCGCGGCGTTGGACACCACGGCGAGCCCGAGGTCGGTCGACAGCACATCCGCCGCGTCCTGCGTGACGACGCACAGCCCCGCCGACCGCTTGCGAGCCGCCTTCGCCATCCGGAACAGAAACCGCGCGCCCTCGCCGTCGCGCATCAGCAGCCACGCCTCATCCACCACCACCAGATGCCGGCCCCGGCCAGCGCCGGCGGGCGTGGTGTCGATGCCCGACCAGATCGAGTCGAGCGCCAACAGCGTGCCGATAGTCCGCAGCTCGTCGGGCAGGTGTCGCAGCGACCAGACCACCAGGTGCCCGTGCGGGACCGTGGTGGTGGGTCCGTCGAACAGGCCGGCGAAGTTCCCCACCGTCCAGGGAGCGAGCCGAGCGGCCAGCTGCCCGGCGGCCGGATCCCCGTCCCCGGCGAGCACCTCGGCCAAGTCACGCAGCAGGGGAGCGGGCTTCGTCCAGGTGCCCGGGTCGGCGTTGATGCCGGCACGGGCGTAGGTGGCGGTGATGGCCCGGTCCAAGGCGGCGCGTTCGGCCGGCGGCGGGGCCGCGCCCAGCATGACCGCGATCAACGTGTGCAGGTACAGGCCCCGTCGGGTGAGCGTATCCGGCCGCCGGTCGTCGGGCAGGTCAAGCGGGTTGATGCGCACCCCCGGCACGCCCAGCTGCACGACCGTGCCGCCGACGTGGTCGGCCAAAGGGGTGTACTCGTCCTCCGGGTCGATGACGCTGACGGTCGTGCCCTGATACAGGTTGCGCAGAACGTCGAGCTTGACGAAGTAACTCTTGCCCGCCCCGGAGCGGGCGAGGACGACCGAGTTGTGGTTGTCCTGCGCCCACCGGTTCCACACCAACACCCCGTTCGAGGTCGTGTTCACCCCGTACAACACCCCCTCCGCCGGGGCTATGTCGCCGGGGGTGGGGGCGGGAAGGTCCGGGGAGGCGAGGGGAAACGCCGCCGCGAGAGCGGTGGTGTCCAGCACGCGGCGCATCCGCAGCGGATCCACCCCGACCGGCAGCGTCGAGAGCCAGCCCTGCTGGTGGCGGAACGTCGCCGGCTGCAGGTCCAACAGCACGCTCGCCGCAGCGGACTTCACGCCCGCGGTGAGGGTGGCCAGGTCGTCGAGGGTGCGGGCATGGAGGGTGACGTAGATGGCGACCTCGAACAACTTCGCCGCCCCACGGGCAACCCGCTCAGCCAGGTCGGCGGCGTCGGCTGCGGCGGCCTCGACCATCGGATCGCCCAGCCGGCCGGCGTCGGCGTCGAGGCGGCGGGAGGATTCGAGGCGGGCGCGTTGACGCTTCAGCATCGGCGCGGCCAACTGCGGCACCACCGGCTCCAGGTGCACGGCGACGTCGACGCGTCCCGGATAGGACAGCAGCGGGTCGAGCCACGCCGGGCCGACCTCCGCCGGGTAGCCGCACACGACGTAGGTGGCGGCGTACCCGTCACCGACCCGCACATGCGACGGGGTGACCGACAACGCGGCCGGCGACGGCATGCCCTCTACGCCTCGGACACTCTTCTTGGGGGTCTTCACCAGGTTCATGTGCTGCTCCGCAAGGTGATGGGGACGCCGGGCACCGCGCGCGGGCCGGGCACCGGTGGGGAGAACGGGTCGACCGCGCCCGCGAGCGCGGCGCACACCGCAGACCCGTCCAACACGGCGGCGTGCACGCCGAGCCCGGACAACGCCCGCACCGCGGTGTCGCCCGCTTGCGCGCCGGTGACGACCGCCAGGACCTGCCGGCGCAACGGATCACGCTCACCGTCGAGCTCCAGCAGGAATCGGGCGTGGTCCTCGGCGGCGGCCTGCAGCGCCGGGTGCGGCAGGCACCGGGCGTGATCGGCGACAGCATGCGCGTGTGCGCCGAGGTCGTGGCGCTGCGCGGCCACGACGATCTGCGCCGGCCCGGTCAGGCCGTTGAGGAACCGGCCGAACCCGTCCAGCAACGCGCCCTGCTCCCCGCCGGTGCGCAGGTGAATGTTGGTGGTGCCGCAGGCGATCACCACCTTGTCGCTGCCCCCGCTGGTGAGCACACCAGCGGGGCTGACCGCCGTCACCGGCGACCGCAACAGCGCCGGGACGACCGGCTTCCCCTCCACGGCCAAGCCCGGGACGGCCCGGGCCGTCCCGGGTGTCAGCACACGAGGGCTGTGCGAGAGCGTGAAGGCGTGCCGCAGCCACACGTCCAAGGGCAGGCCGTCGCGGCGGCCGAGCGCCACCACGACCGCGACAGCGAACACGACAGCGCCGCCGACGAGCCACACGGGCCGCGGCAGCAGAGGCCCGAACGAGCGGTAGACACCGGCAGCGGCCAAGTCGACGCCGCCGATGATGCCGAGCTGACGGAAGGTGAGCCCGAACGCGACCCGGTCGGGCTCGTTGACGTTGGCCGGCACCACCGCACGCGGCGCCGCATCATCCAGATTGTTCATTGATCACTCCGGGCTGGGGTAGACGCCGGGCATGTGGCGGTAGGGCGGGCGGATGGGGTTGCTCGACGCCAGCGGTGTGCGCCGGACCGGGGCGGCTCTGAGTCGGCCCAGGTTGCGGGTCATCCCCTGCAGGGCCACCGTTCGCAGGACGACGCCGCCGATGCCGACGCTGCGGCCCTGCTGACCGGAGAACCGCCGCACCAGGCTCGGAATCCTGACCGTCATCCACAGCACGACGACCACGAGCAGCAGGTTCAGGGTGTCGGAGCCAGGCAGGCCGAGCAGGACCGGCAGGTTCCCCCGCGGATCGATCACCAGGTTGACGCCGGCCGAGAAGGTGACCGCCTGGAGCGTCGGGGTGGCAAGACAGCCCAGCACCGACCGCCACCACAACTGCGCGACCCCCTCGGTCCAAGGGGTCGCGTGGCACGCCAAGGCCACCGGCGCGACACCGGCCAACACGACCAGCACCGCGATGCGGGTCAGCCAGCCGCCGACGAGCAGGAACATCAGCACCACGATCAGCAGCCCGATGATCAGCATCAGCAGGCCTGAACTCGGGTCCCCCACCGTGGAAGCGAGCCGCGCCTTGACGAAGGTGACCGCCTCGGTCGTCGGGGCGTCCACGCCGGCAAGCGACGTGGTCAACGCGTTCGCCACCTCGATGAGCATGCCGGTCAACGGAACCGCGAACGTCGACAGGACCAACCCGACCACGAGCCGCGGCACGAGCTGCTTGACCGTGTAGCGGGTCTCGACGGTGTCGCCCAGCATGACCGCGGCGCCCGCGGCGATGATTGCGAGAATGAAGCAGGCGTCGACCACGAGGGCGCTCTTCCCGGCGATCGACTGCACCTGCGGCAGCCCGGTCACATCCGGCGATACGAAGATCGAGGACGTCAGGAAGGCCAGCAGGCCACCAAGAAGATCGATCACCCGCTCGGCGAGCCAGCGGACCAGATCGTTCATCACCCAGGTGGTCATCCTCAGCCGCCGAGGATGCCCTGCAACACCTGCAGGATCACCGGGGCCAACACGGCCAAGGCGTAGCCGACCAACGCGGACTTGAAGTTGCCCTTGGCCTGCTCGACCTGGGCCGGGTCACCGCCGGCGGCCATGTACCGCAGACCGCCGATGACCAGGAACATCGTCGCGACCAACGCGATGATGCCCATGATCCAGCCGGTGATGTTCGAGATGACCTGATTGATGGAATTGACCGCCACCGGCTGTGGCGCGGCGGCGACCTCCGACAGGACGGACAGCGTCAGGTGCATGACGGCACTCCAAACCGGTTCTGTGTGCCGCCCGGCGGGGATCTCGGGAGGGAACGATGTGAGTCGGTGGGGGCGCTCCTCCCTTGCGATCTAGCGCAGGGATCGCGGTGTCAGTACGCCGCGCCAGCCATGCCAAACTCACCTCAGACCCGCCGCGCGAACGACCCCCGCCGGGCGGGCATGCCATGCAGGACATGCACCGCCCAGAACTGCGCTGTCAGACAGATCGAACCCGCCTGTCGCCTGTCACGCCCTGACACGACTGGTCAGCGAGCGGGCGAACATTCGGCCCTTGGCCTTGCTCAGGACGGCCGGCGCTGGCTCAGCGCAGCCGATCGAGGTGACAAGATGCCGTGCAGCTGTAACTCTCGGTCTTCGGAAACGGGCGAAGGGCAAGGGCATGAGTGAAGAACACGAGGAAGCGCAGCCCAATGCCACCGACGAGGTGCCAGCCGAGGCGGTCCCCTACACTTTTCTGCCTGCACACGTGAGCTTCGCGATTGGCGTCGTTGATCGCGCTTTGGCCGGGGATGCCAGGGCGTGGACCGCTGCTGCCGCCATCGCGGAAGCCACGGCTCCCGACGAACTCGGTGATGTCGCCGCGCTGCAGCGTGAGCTGTGCCGGGCGGTGACGTATTCCTTGCGCCTTGCTCGAGGTGATGAGGAGCCTGGCTGCGAGCTGAAGGTGGGCGGGAATGGACTGCTACCGGCCGTCCGGGACCTGACCGAACCGGTGATTCAGCTATGGCAGGCCGTCGCTGGCAACGCTCGCGAACCCGCGGCGATCGCCCAGTTCAATGATCTGCTCTGGTGTCGGCGGGTGCCTGGTGCGGGGCGTCATGCCGACCGGGCCGCGCGGGCCTACGTACAGCTCGCCGGCACCGGCGACATCGACATGCGCCGCCTAGAGTTCCTACTGCGTGCCTGGACTCTGACACGCCAGATCAACGGCGTGGAACTTGCGGAGCAGACTCGCGTCCTGCTCGCGCAGGTCGCCGACGACGTCATCACCGACGGCCCCGGCGAACGGCCCGGGATACTCTTACCGATTCTGGCGGCACTGGCCCGCGGACCCCTGCGGTCGAAAAAGGCGCCGCTGGCCTCAGACCCGATCGATGTCGATGACCTGCTCCGTCGCGCTGCGACTGTGTGCCAGCACGGCAGGACCGCGACCGCTGTCGCACGCTATCGCCGCACCCGTACCCAGGACCCCGCCACCCTGCGGGCCATTGCCCGCGACGAAGTCAACGCCTATTTTCGTGACGCCGACACAGCCCCGAGCCCTATGGTACGGATGGCCCGGCTCACCACGGCCGCGCAGATCGCCCGCGATCGCGGCCTCGGTGATCTCGAACGCCGAGCCGTCGCGGGAATGCAGAGCATCGACATGCCGTGGCAGACAATCGCCGCTTCCACGGAGGTACCCGCTCACCGAATCGAGCCATTCCTGGATTTGTTCACCCGCCCTGCCGACTGGCAGGAGGCCATGGACGAGTTCCTCGAGAGCAGGTGCCCGACTGGCGACATCGCCGTGCTGCGCGCGCTCGCTGCGGACACCCGCGACGACAACTTCCTGAGCCTGATTCTGCGCCCGGTTCGGTTCGCCGACGGCCTGCCCCGAGCAAGCGCTGCTACCGAGGCGGACGTCGAGAAGCAGGAGCTCGCCTTCTTCGCCGAGGTCCGCGCAGAGAACTACGGCCGGCTTGTCGCCACCGGCATGTATCGGCTCGCCGACCGCTACGGCATTCCCACTGAGGACGGCTTGGTCGACTATCTACTCACTCGCGGTGCCCGCGATCCAGCCTTGGCCCGCAGCCTTGCCAAGGCCTTCCGGCATTTTTGGCACCGCGACATCGAGTCGTGCCTGCATCTGGCCACCCCCAAGTTCGAGGCTGCTGCCCGCGCATTGCTGATCGAACTCGATGAAGGCATCTACCGCGCCGAAGCCGCAAACAGCCCTGGCGGCTATCCCGGCCTCTACAGCCTGCTTGCCAAGCTCGAAGACATCGCCCTGGACGAATCATGGGCGTACTTCTTCACGTGGTTGCTCGCCGGGCCTTGGGGGGCGAACCTGCGCAACGACATCGCCCACGGCCTGCCCACACCCCTCACCCCCGCCTATGCCGTTCTCGTCCTGCGCGCGGTGACCCTCCTCGCCGTTGTCGCCGGACCGGCGCCAATCACACAGATCCGCACCGGCGATCGGCGGGATCGCGACGAAATCACCGCGTTGCTCAGCAACCCGATCGGTAGAGCGCCGAGGGAGCGCGGCGCCTGGCTTGGCCGGGCGGCAGTCACCGCCGAACGACTGGCCTGGCGACTGCGTGTGACGCACCTACGACACACACTTCGCCGCCGACCGCGCACCCCGTAGCCGGACCACCTGCGCTCGACATATCGTCACTAAACTCGCCAACCCTGGAGCCGATAGCTAAGAACGCCCTCATCTGCCGCGCGCCGAGCGGAGCAGGCGCGGGTTGGGTCCTCGCGGTTCAATCGGTCTCTCCCCGTCCCGAGGGCTCGGTTAGCCCACAGCCATAGTCAGGGCCTGTGAGCGCGGTAGTCGGAAGGACTTGGGCCGGACAGGTCGCCCCGGCTGACAGCGGCGGCCACGAGGTGCTCGGCGCGACGCCGGCGCATCCGCAGTGCAGATGCGGTCACGCCTTGCTCGCTGGCCAAGTGCTCGATCAGGGCGTCGCCGAAACGGGTCGCGCTGATCAGTTCGGCGGTGTCGGGGGTGATCAGGCCGGCGGCTGCTGCCCGGCCGAGCAGCAGGTCAGGATGCCCGTAGGGCATTCTGGGTGACCGCGAGCCGGTAGCGAGGTCGGGTGGCAGTTCCTCACCGTCGTCGACCTTGACGACCGCGACCGCGGCGCGCCAGGCGGCCCAGCACAACCGGAGCCATAACCGCGGCGGCGCAAGGTCTGCGGTGCGGAGAGCGTCAAGGAAGCCAGCGAGGACTTCGGAGTCCACGTCGTCGGCGTGCCTCGGCCTGCCGCGGCTGATCCTTGCCGCGAGGTGCGTCAGCGCCGGGAGCGCGACGCCGATCGCGCCTACGACCCAGGCCGGCCCCCACTCGCGGGCGTGGTGGGCCAGCTGTCGCCACAGCACGTCGGTGGTGTCGCTGCTGTGATGCTCGCCGAGCAGCAACGTGCGTAGCTCGTCCAAGGGCAGTGGCCTGTCCGGCAGGCCTGGCACTGGCCGTGCGTCGAACATCAGCGGTGCGGGTTCGCAGGTCAGCAGCTCGAACGCCTTCTCGGCGGCGCTCAACGCCGTGTGGGTCGGCGTTGCATGCGTCGTTGGTGCCACGGTGAGGTCCCCTCGACCGGAGGACGTCGCCTGGTGCGACGTTCCCGAGGCCCTCGATTGGGACAGCTCAGCCTGACACCAGAGTCGGTTGTCAGGGTCGGACGGGTCGTGTCCGATCCGACCCTGTCAGGTCCACACCGGTCAGAGTGGGTCGACCTGCTGACCTGGCGCCGCTTGCCGCCGGGGTGATGGGTCCTGTCAGACCGGGGGTGGGTTCGATCGGCCTGTCAGCGTGGCCCTGGGAATCGTCAGTACGTCCGCCGGTCCGGGGGCCACGTGCCTATGACCGACAAGAATCCACGTCGCGCACCCGATCCTGTAGGGGATGTGGTGCCCGGCGACCCGCCCGTGCCGATCACCGTGTGGCCGGTCCCCGCGCCGCAGGCGGGGGAGACCATGTCCAACGCGATGGGCGTGCGGCTGGTCCACAATCTCAGCCACCCATCCGATCTGATCATCGACTTGACGGTGGGGCCGCAGTTGGCCCGCGCGATTATCGGCACGCAGCGCCGTGCCCATCTGACCCTGGCGGGTCCTGGAGAGCGGGGCCCGGAACCGGCGACGCTGATCGTCTCCGGCTGGCCGCCCCACGAGGCCGCCGCACCGGAAGAGTTCTTCACCCGCTGCCGTGCGAGTTTGCTGCCTGGTGGCTGTGTCGCGGTGCTGCTGCCGCACGACAACGTTGCCCTGCCTGTCGACGTGGTCGTCGCCGCCAAGCGGAGCGGACTGATGTATCTGCAGCACGTCGTGGCGGCTGACCGACCGCCCCGGCGTGGCCTGCGCACGCACCTCGACATCCACACCGACGTGCTGATCCTGACCCGAGGCACCACGCAGCGCGGCGACGGCCATGGGTGACTCGCTTCCGATCACCTCGGTGTGGCTGACCTGCCAGATACCCGCCCGCGACCAGCGGCGCGGCCGGTACATTCCGACGACGTCGAGCCATCCGGCCAAGATGCTGCCCCACGCGGCTGCTCATGCCATCGCCACCTACAGCCGGCCGGGGGATCTGGTGTTCGACCCGATGTGCGGGGTCGGGACCACCCTGGTCGAGGCCATGCACCTCGGCCGTCATGGACTCGGCATCGACATCGAACCCCGCTACACCGCCATCGCCGGGGCCAACATCGCTCTTGCCACGGGGCAAAACGCCCCCGGAACCGCGCGGGTGTTCACCGGCGACGCCACCGGCCTGCTCGACCTGGTACCCGCCACCATCGTCGGCCAAGTCGCGCTCGTGCTCACCTCGCCGCCCTACGGACGCGGCACTCATGGCCTGGTCCAGACGACGAGCGCCGGCGTGCGCAAGCGACACCACCACTACGGGGACCGGCAGAGCGGCAACCTCGCCTACGGTGGTTGGTCGCGTCTGCTCGATGGGTTCGCCGCGATCCTCGCCGCCAGCTACCGGCTTCTGCGCCCCGGCGGGATCGTCGTGATCACTTGCCGGCCGGTGCGCCGCCAGCGCGACGACCTGATAGATCTGCCGGGCGAGCTGCTCACCGTCGCCAGGTCGGTCGGGCTGATCCCGGTGCAGAGGTGCGCGGCGATGCTCGCCGCTGTCCGCGACGGGCAGATCGTCCACCGGGCGAACATGTTCGTGCTGCTGGCTGTGCGCCGCGCCCGCGACGACGGCATTCCCATGCACTTGATCGCACACGAGGACGTCCTCGTCCTACGGCGCCCATAGGCGCCTCCGTGGGCGCCGCGGCCGAGCTGCCAGCATCGCGGCGGTTGGGCTGTCAGGCCCTGACAGATGGCCAGGTCTGACACGTCGGGCCCTGCCTGCGGGAGCCCGAATAGCCTGAGGGCTCCTTCTTTTCTCTTCCTCTCGCGCTCGTCTGACGCGTCCGCGACGGCATCGCGCCCACCGCCCCCGGTCGGCCGCCATCGCCAGCCTCAGCACGCCGCAATCCATCAAGTCCGCTCGCGCCTTTGGCGATCGGACGCTCCAACCGTCGGTCAGGCGGCCACCACTCGGGTGGCCGCCTGCTGCTGTACGTCACCAGCCGGACGCCGACGCCGGCACCACCAGCCGGCATCAGGTCTTCGCACCCCGCCCGGCCCGCGTCCCGTCGGTAATCCCATCCGCTCGACCTGAGTCACATCGTGGAGGTCATCGTGTCGTTACCCGAGAACAAAGTGACAGTCCGCTCGCCGGCCGATCTGGCCGCTGCAGTGCCCTACCTCATCGGCTTTCATCCCAGCGACGGCAGCGCCGTCGTCATCGCCTGCAACGACCGACGGATCGTCTTCGCCGCCCGCGGTGATCTACCGACCGGCGCAGAGCACGCACATCAACTGGACGCCTTCGCCGATCAGCTCATCCCCGTCGTGCAGCGGCAACAACCGCTCACCCACGTGGTGATCATCGGCTACGGCACGCCGGACCCCATCGACCCGGCGCTGCGCGCCCTCAGCGACGCCTTCGTCGCCGCCGGACTGCCCGTCCTCGACCTGCTGCGTATCGCCGGGGATCGCCTGTTCAGCCTCATCTGCGCCAACCCCGCCTGCTGCCCGCCCCAGGGAACCCACTTCGACCCCATCGCATCAACGGTCGCCGTCCGAGCGACCATCGCGGGCGTCGTCGTCCGACCCGACCGGGCATCGGTCGCCGACCAGATCACCCCGGTCAGCGGCGCCGCACGCGGCGTCATCCAACGGGCCAGCCGCGAGGCGCGCATCCGACTGGAGGCATTGCGCGTCGCCGGCGGCACCGCGATGTATGAGGCCGGCGAGCGGGCCGTTCGCGACGCGCTACGTCGACACGACGCGGGAGCACGACTCACCAACGACGAGGTGGCGTGGCTGACCACTCTGCTGGTCGACCGGGATATCCGGGACCTCGCCGTCGGCCTCACCGAGGCGCATAGCCGGCACGTCGACTTCTGGGCCGACATCACCCGCCGCGCCGACGAGCCGCTCGTACCGGCGCCGGCCACCCTGCTCGCCGTCACCGCCTGGCGCTGCGGCGACGGTGTCCTCGCGGCCATGGCCGCCGAACACGCCCTCGGTATCGACGGCAGCTGCCAGTTCGCCGAGACGGTCCTTCAAGCCCTGTACGCCGGCGTGCCCCCAACCGTCGTCGAGGAGGCCCTTGCCGACGTCGACTCCGAACCGTCCGCCCTGCTCGACGACCCGATGGAACAGGAGTAAAGATCATGGATCCGGTGCGCGCCATCCTGCTGGCCCTCGCCGGCAGAGCCGAAGAAGCTCGGTTGCGCTGGTATGCCGAGCGTGCCGCCCTGCGCGCCCGCGGCGAAACACCCACCCACGGCAACTCGTGGCCCTACAGCGTCCAAGCCGACCACTGCCTGATCGCCGCCATTACCGCAGCCGACCTGCCCGCGAACTTCCGTCTCTACGACACCTCGCTGTCCCGAGACCCTCTCGCCGCAGCCGCGCAACTGCGCGAGGTCGCGTCCGCCTACGACCACAGCGGCCCGATCGAGGTCGAGCACGAAGCAGCTCGGCTTGCCTACAAGCAGGCCTTCGCCGAACCGCTCACCCCACAGGAACAGCACTACGTCGACCTGCTCGCCAGCCTTCCCGCCGCACGCCGCGACAAGATCATCGAAGCGGCGGAAGAACGCGCCCGACACCGTCCGGCCTGAGTCCCCGGCCCGAGGGACGCCTGCCGCCAGGGACATCAGCCTCCCCTCGCGCCTACCGCAGACCGCGCCTGACAGGCCCGAGCGCCGCCAGCCTTCCCCGAGGGGTCAAGAGCAGGGGAGTGCGGCGCCGGAAAACCAGTGCCACTGGCGGTCTCCGCGCCAGCCTTCGCAGCCAGCAGGCCATCGGAGGCAGCGACTCGGCAACGTCGCGAGATCCCCACGAAAGGAACCCATGAGCCTCTACACCCTCATGCCCAAGCCGGGCTTCGACCGGTACACGATCCAGGTCGGCTGGAGCCCACACCGCACCTACGTCGCCACCCTCGTCAACTTCACCTGGGACCCGGTAACCGAGCCCAATCGGCAACCCGACGTCATCCACCTCGGCCGGGTCGAGACCATTCTCGACCCGGCCGAAGTGCTCTCGGCCCTTGAGCCCTACGCCGAGATCCCCGCCGACCTCCCGGCCAGACTCCGCGCCGACCAGGCCAAGCACCCGGTACGCCGCTGACAGCATCTCGGGACCAGTCACCTGGTGACGGGCTGCTGTCGTACCTGAAGTGCGGTGCGACGTCCCTCTGTCCGGCGCCGCCGGCCTGCCCCTGGCCCGAACGCTCTCGCCACCAGCGCCGCGAGTCCTTGCAGCAAGAACCGAAACCGGCCCGCCACAGGCGGGCCGTCGTCGTATCAGGACCCGGGACGCGCCGCCTACCAAACGACCGCGTCCCGGGTTCTCCCGAAAGGAGGACCCCAGTGTCCCGACCACTGCTCATGATCGCCACCGCGGTCGTGGCCTACACCCTGGGCCGGCTCACCGCCTGGCCGACCATCCACCGCCTACGCCACCAACTCGCCGACACCCACCGCTCCATGCTCCACGACCCGCTCACCGGCATGCTCAACCGCGCCGGCCTCCACACCGCCCACACCGCCCTCACCGAACAAACCCCCGCCCAGCCGATCACCGTCGCCCTGATCGACCTCGACGACTTCAAAACCGTCAACGACACCCACGGCCACGACCACGGCGACCAACTCCTCATCACCATCGGCGACCGCATCACCGACCTCGCCGCCCTCCACGGCGGCGCCGCCGCACGGCTCGCCGGCGACGAATACGCCGTCCTCCTTCCAACTCACGCTGGCGACCCGGACCGCATCGCCGACGCGCTCGCGACGATCATCGCCGAGCCCATCCCCTTCGGCACCGACGAGCATTTCGTCACCGCCAGCATCGGCCTGGCCCTCGCCGAAGCCACCGATCCGCTCACCGACGTCGCGCTCCACCGGGCCGACGTCGCCATGTACCACGCCAAGCGCAACGGGCGGAACCGTCACGCCACCTACCAGCCAGGCATGACCATGCCACCCGCGCCCCACCGCCGCGGACCACGCCTACGCGACCGCCGACGCCCGATCGACGGAGCCCCAGCATGACCGCCCCGCCCGAGGAGATGGCCTGCCGCACCTGCCTGGTCCCGCTCAACACCCTCGGCACACCACCCACCCACGTTCACCCGGTCCACCTCGCCACCGACGGACACACCCCCATACCCGTCCCGGTCAGCCACCTCGCCACCGTCCGCCGGACCTGCGACTTCTGCGGCGACCCGTACCCGATCTGGACGCTGCACGGCGGCAACGTCACCGCCGTCGCCATCGGCTCCACCGCCACTCTCGTGCAGAACTTCGGCGAGACGTGGGCAGCATGCGCCACCTGCCAAACCCACATCGACGACGACCGCCCAGACCTGGTCGTCGACCGCGCCGTCCAAGCCCTCGACGTCGGCACCAACCCGGAGGTACGAGGGCGCATCGAGGAGCTGCACCTGGCGTTCCTCGACGACCGTCTCCCCGACCGCACGCTCCTCACCACGACCCCCTGGCCAGCGTCATCCATCGCAGCCAAGGATCTGCCCAAGGTGCGCGACCGGCTTACCCACTTCTACCGGAGCAACGACGACCTGCCCGCTGCGCTCGGACTCACCGGAGCACGCGGCCAGGTCGCTGACGGACTCGACCAGTCGCGCCTGTACTGGATCGACGACGACTTCACCGACCTCGCCGAACACGCTGCCACCCAACTCACCAATCTGGCCATTGGCCACGACATCGGCCCGCCGGCCAACGTACTCATCACCTGGTCGCGGCCCGTGACCCCACACCAGATCACCGCCGCCTCCTGGACCGCGGCCAACGACGGCTGGCAGCTGGTCCTCTACCGCGCCATCGGAGCAGGGCTCGACGGCAAACCCCTGCAACGGCTCCGGGAGCAAGTCGGCTGGCTCGTACCCATGACGGCCGCCCACCTCAGCGAGCAGCAGCTGATCGATGCCGACCACCCCGCGGCAACCCTGATCGCTACATGGCTGCTGATCACGCAGAAGGCCGCAGAGGTCGACGTCGCGAGGGTCGACAAAGCCATCGCCAAGGCCTACGCCCGCACCAAGCGGGACCAACCAGAGGTACGCATCGTGCGGATCCGCGGCCGCCGCAGCCCGAGCGACGCAGCCGACGCGGAACCAGGGGAGCAAGGGCGCCGTCAGAGCAGCCGGTTCTGGGTCTCCGGCCACTGGCGTAACCAAGCCCACGGCCCAGGCCGATCGCTTCGCCGCCCGGTCTACATCAACCCATTCCTGAAAGGGCCAGCCGAGTCACCGGTGAAGACCAGCACCACCGTTCGCATGCTCAGCAGCCGCAAACCGCAGGGTGAGCTGCCCACCCCACGACCAGCATGACCTGATGTCAGGTGGTGACAGGGGCCGTCCCCTGTCACCACCGATAGCAAGGACTCACCTCTGCGTACAGCAGCCTCCACGGCGAGATCGACCGACACTCACCCGGCACTGAGCCGCGAAAGCCAAGGAAGCGCGCCTCTATGACTCGGCGATGGAGACGCTTCGTCGTCCGGGTCCCGGCCGAGTAGACGACTACGTTCACACCGAAGAGGTCACTGGTTCGATCCCAGTATCGCCCACCGTAAATGTTTGCAGGTAGCGAGCCCGTCACCGGAACAACCGGTAACGGGCTTTCGCGTTGTTGCCCCTTAAATTGGGAGCAGATTGGGAGCAGCGCCAACCGGCTCGCGCTCCTAACCTCGGGAAACGCGGCACTCCTCCACGCCCAGCATCATGCTCGTCGATCCCCGTCAACGGCGTCACGGCGGCGTACCCGGTCGACCACGGGTGTCGATGTCCAACCGGTCGCTCACCGACTCCTCCGACGGCTGGCCCTGGTCGGGATGCGCGACGATGAGGCATCGCGGGCGGGTGAGTCACACCTACAGCGGTGAGCCGGCCCTCGGTTGCGGGTGGAGCTTGTTCCACGGCCGCTGGGGGGCCGCAACCTGCGAGACGTGCTGCCACGGTCGGAGTGGCAGCGACTGCGCCGCCGGGCGCTTGACCAAGCCGGCGAGCCCTTCGGGCTGCATGTGCCCGGCGGTCGGCACCCGATCTGCCACGAGCAGTGGACCTACGACGACGCCACCCGACCCAGACTCTCATCGGCATCGAGATCCACTGCCGAAACTGTAACCGCGACACGTACCTCGGCCGCGCCCGCGTCGGCGGCGCCCGCTGCTCGTCGGGCGGGCTCTGCGTCGGCTCGCCAAACTCAACGGCTGGACGCCCGTGGAGGCCCTTAACCACTACCAGGCCCGCACGCTCGCGATCACCTCCATCGACACCCCGCGCCGCGAGGCGTTCTACTGGGGCGCGATCCTCACCACATTCGCGCTCGGCACCGCCGCCGGTGACCTAGCCACCGAGGAACTCAACCTGGGCTTCCGCAACGGGGTGCTGATCTTCGGGGGCCTGATCGCGGCGACGTGGGTGGCCTACCGGCTGGGCGCCGGGCAGGTGCTGACGTTCTGGATCGCCTACGTGCTCACCCGCCCGCTCGGCGCCTCGCTCGGTGACCTGCTGACGCAGGACAAGGACTTCGGCGGTCTGGGGCTGGGCGCGAGCGTGACCAGCCTGCTGTTCTTCGGCACGATCGTGGTCCTGGTCACCCGTGAACAGGTCCTGGCCACTCGGCACGGGGTGGCAGTCAAGGGCGCGGGGCCGCTGGGCGGCTACCGGCAGGACTACCTGTGGGCCGTCGTAGCTGTCGCGATGGCCGGGTGGGGACTGCGCCCGGCTGCGGACACGACGCCCACCGCCGAGCCTGCGCCCATGACGACCGCACAGGCCGGAGCCGAGCACGGCGCCCCCGCGGCCCTCCCGCAGCAGGCTCGTCCCACCACGAAGCTGGGCAACCTGAGCAAGTTCGCGGTGATCGTCACCGACGTCAAGGAGAAGGTCGCGCAGAACGACCTGGCGGGCGGAAAAGCCCGGGTAAAGGATCTCGAGGTCGCCTGGGACGACGCCGAGGCGGGGCTGAAACCCCGTGATTCGGCCAGGTGGCACCAACTCGACGACCAGATCGATGCGGTCCTGACGGCCCTGCGTGCGTCGAGCCCGGTGCGGGGCGACTGCGCCTCCGCGGTGGACACCCTGCTGGCCACCCTGAATCAGTACGACGGCGTCAGCTGACCGGGCGGAGCCGCCCCCGGGCCATCACCTCAATGGTGAGAACTGTGGCGGCGGCTTCGACAGCGAGCAGGCCGACGAGGACGAACAGTTGGGTTATGCCCGCGGTCAGCGGGCTGGCGCCGCCGAGCAGAACGCCGACGAAGGCGCCGGGGAGGGTGACCAGACCGACGGTGCGGGTCTGGTCCAGGGCGGGGACCAGTGCCTGGCTGGCGGCGGGACGGCAGACGAGCAGCCGGGCCTCGCGGGGAAGCAGGCCCAGCGCGAGCGCCGCTTCGACCTCGCCGCGCCGGGCGTGCAGATCGTCGTTGAAGCGCCGCCCGGCGAGGCTGGTCGCGGTCATCGCGCCGCCGGTCAGGATGCCGGCGATCGGAATGATCGCGATGCCGCGCAGGGGCACCAGCCCGGCCAGGAGCAGCGCGGTGACGACGGTCAGGTTGGCGGTGGCGATCGGGACGCCCGCCCACCAGCCGTACGGGCCGCCGGTGATCCGCCGGCCGGAGGTGCTGGCGGCGACAGCGCACATGAGCAGGACGAACGCGGCGGTGGCCCACAGCGAGCCGACGATCGCGGTGATCACCAGGGACACGGCGGCCAGTTGCAGCGCGGCGCGGGCGGCGGCGACGGCGATCTGTCTGCCGTGCCCGAGCCGTCCGACGGTGGCGATGGCGGCCGCGGCGGCGGTCAGCAGCACCAGCGCGACGGCGAGTCTCGGCCCGAGTACCAGCATCGTCGAGGTCATCCGGTCGGTGTCGCCTCAGCGGTCGTTCAGTCCCTACGGGAGGCGTTTCCGGACACCGTCGCCTCGGTGACCGGGGTTGCCGAGCGGCGGCGGGCGCGCAGGAACTGGATGCCGATCGGCACGACGGAGACCAGCACGATGGCGATCAGAATGAACTCGATGTTCGACTTGACGAAGCTGATCTGCCCGAGGAAGTAGCCGAGCACGGTGACGCCCGTTCCCCACAGCAGGGCGCCGAGGACGTTGTAGGTGACGAAGGTGCGGTAGTGCATGCGGCTGACCCCGGCGACCACGGGGGTGAAGGTCCGCACGATCGGCACGAAGCGGGCCAGCACGATCGAGCGGGCGCCGTAGCGGGCGAAGAAGGCGTTGGCCCGGTGAACGTTCTCCTGCTTGAACAGCCGGGAGTTGGGCCGACGGAACAGGCTCGGGCCCACCCGCTTGCCGAACAGGTAGCCGACCTGGTCACCGGCGATGGCGGCGACGGCCACGAGGAGGCAGACGAGCCAGAGCGGCTGGTGCAGGTAGCGGCCGTCGGCGACGAGGAGCCCGGCGGTGAACAGCAGCGAGTCGCCGGGCAGGAACAACCCGATCAGCACGCCGGATTCGGCGAAGATGATCGCGAGGATCCCGATCAGCCCGAAGGTGGAGATCAGCCATTCCGGGTCGATGAAGCTGGGGCCCGCGGCGAGCAGCGCTTGAGGCGTGGACATGGCGGGGACCTCCGGAGCGAGGGGCGGGGGATCTCAGGCGGTGGGGTCGGAGTGGCGGCGGCTGAACAGGCGGTCGCATGCGCGTCCACCGAGGTCGACGGCGGTGACCGCCCCGGCGGCGACGAGCGCACCGGCGAGGATGTCGCCGGGGTAGTGCACTCCGGTCCAGACACGGGCAAAACCGATGATGGTGGCGAGCACGCTCAGCGCTACCCCCCACCGGCGGGACAGAAACGCCCCGACGGCGAAAGCCACCGCGAACGCCGCGGTGGCGTGGTCGCTGGGCAGCGACGCTCCGGCGGCGTGCGGGATCAACTGGTGCACGGGGTGGGTCTGGAACGGCCGTACCTCGGTGCTGAGCGCGGCGATGGCCTGCCCGACGGCGAAGGCCAGCCCGAGGGAGACGACGACGCGCACCAGGGCGGCGCGCCGGTGCCGCAGATGGGCCAGGACGGGTACGGCCGCCGTGGCAGCAAGGACGTAGATCAGCCACCTCGCCGACCATTCGAAGACGTCGTCGACGGGATCGCTGCGGCCGGCTACGGCGTTGATGATCTGGAACAGGTGATAGTTCATCGCTCCCCCGTGGCTGACGGGTTCCGGTTCATACAGGCGCCCATCAGGCCAAGGGTGCCGCCAGCCACCTGAGAGGAGCCTGAAATCGCCGAAGTCGGGGGTTCAGTGATCTTCGGAAGCGACGTGGTGGGGCAGCCGGATCCGGACGGTCATGCCCGGACCGGGCAGCACCTGCACCTGGCCGCCGTGCGCCGCCACGACCTCGCGGGTGATGGCGAGGCCCAGGCCGGTGCCGCCCTCCGGGCGGGTGCGGCTGTCGTCGAGACGGACGAACCGGTCGAAGATGCGCTCCCGGTCGGCGTCGGGGACACCGGGCCCGTCGTCGGTAACCTCGACGCACCCCCACCCGTTGCATACCGACACGCGCAGGGTCACCTGGGTGCGGGCGTGCCGGGCGGCGTTGTCGGCCAAATTCCGCAACGCCCGGCCCAGGTCATGGGCGTCCCCGGTCACCCGCACCGGGGTGAGGTCGACCCGGACGATGAGATCCGGGTGCTGCCCGGCGAGCCGCTCCCGCTCGGTGTAGGCGAGATCGTCGAGGTCGACGTCGTCGCGGCGCCCGGTGGCGCCCCGCTCGTCGATACGCGCGAGCAGCAGCAGGTCCGCGACGAGATCACCGAGCCGGCTGGTCTCGCGGCGCAGCAACTCGACCAGCTCGCCGTGCCCCTGCGGTACGGGTGCCAGCGCCAGGCGGTCGAGGCCAGCGCGCAGGGTGGCCAGGGGGCTGCGCAGTTCGTGGCTGGCGTCGGCGACAAACCGGCGCTGGCTCGCCGCGGCGGTCTCCAGGCGCTCGAGCATCAGGTTCATCGTCTCGGCGAGCGCCGCAACCTCGTCTCGGGCGGCCGGCACCGGCACCCGGGCGTGCAGGTCACGGGCGGTGATGCCGGCGACCCGTCGGCGGATCGCCTCGACCGGGCGCAGCGAACGCCCGACGAACCAGAACACCGCCGCGCCGACCACCAGCAGCATGGGCGCCAGCCCGGCGGCCAGGATCGCCGCGACCCCCTCGGTGCTCTCGTTGACCGGCCGCAGCGACTGCGCGACCAGCACCGTGCGGGTGCCGGAGCCGGTGGCCACCCCTTCGGCGGCAATCCGGAAGGGGTCCTCGTCGGCGAACGGCAGCAGCCGCTGCTCGCGCAGCAGCTGACCGGGCCGGGGCCGTAGCGGGGACAGCGGCGCGGCGTCGCCGAGCGCGGCCGAGGCCGCCTCGACCCGCCCGGACGGGTCGAGGACCTGCACCAGCGTCTGTTCTCCCGGGCTGGGCTTCAGCGTCTGGGCGAGCGCGTCCCGGTCGCCGGCGGCCACCGCCGCGACCACCTCGACCGCCCGTTGCCGCGCGGCGGCATCCACGTTGCCGGCGAGATCCGCGCGGGCGATGAGGACGAACGCCGCCGCGCCGACGGCGAAGGCCGCCCCCACGACCGCGGCGGCGGCCAGCGCCGAACGCAGCCGTACTCCCAGGTGCCGGCGGATCCACCCGATGGCCATGCTCAGCCGCCATCGGCGGCCAGGCGGTAGCCCATGCCCCGCTCGGTCTGGATGGCCCGGCGCCCGAACGGTTGGTCGATCTTGCGGCGGAGGTAGCCGACGTACACCTCGACGATGTTGGGGTCGCCGTCGAAGTGGGCGTCCCAGACGTTGTCGATGATCTGCCGTTTGGACACCACGTCACCGCGGTGGCGCATCAGGAACTCCAGCAGCGCGAACTCCCGGGCGGTGACCCGGACGGCCTGGCCGGCCCGGCTGACCTGCCGCCGGGCCGGATCCACGCTCAGGTCCCCGGCGGTCAGCACGACCGGGCGGGCGGGCGCGCCCCGGCGCACCAGAGCCCGCAGCCGGGCCACCAGCACCACGAACGAGAACGGCTTGACCAGGTAGTCGTCGGCCCCGAGGTCGAACGCATCCGCCTGGTCGTACTCGCCGTCCTTGGCGGTCAACATCAACACCGGCGTCCACACGCCCCGTGACCGCAGCCGCCGGCACACCTCGTACCCGTTGAGACCGGGCAGCATGATGTCCAGCACGATCACGTCGTACGGGTTCTCGGTGGCCGCCCACAGCCCGTCAGTCCCCGTGTGGTGCACATCCACGGCGAAACCCTCGTCGGTCAGGCCGGCGCGCAGCACCTGCGCCAGGGCGGTCTCGTCCTCGACGACCAGCACCCGCACCCGCCCACCCTCTTCCGAACGTCGACACCCGCACGCACGGTACGTCTCCGAAGGCGCACGGGTCACCGCCGCCGGAATTCGTCACACGCCCTCGCAGGTGAGCCGAGCCTTACCTTATGGTGAGCTGGTGCTGCTGAGACGTCCTGCTGTCGCACGAACCGGACCCGCGGTGTATGCCGTCGACCCGGGTCGGCTGGCAGACCTGCCGCCGGGCAGCCGCGCCACAATCGTGGGGCTGGCCGACGGAGCACCCCCTGCGACGGCCCGCCGGCTCGCGGACCTCGGGTTCACCGCCGGGACGCCGGTGCAGGTCGTCCGTCGCGCCCCGCTGCGGGACCCGGTGGTGTACCGGGTCAAGGACTACGACCTGTGCCTGCGCCGCGCGCAGGCCGCACACGTACTGATCCGGGACGTACGGTGACGGACCCGGGCTGCCACACCGCCGTCGGGGGTGGCGCCGTTGACACGGCATTGCCCCGGCTGGCCCTGGCGGGCAGCCCGAACGCCGGAAAGACGAGCATCTTCAACGCGCTGACCGGTCTGCACGCCAAGACGGGCAACTACCCGGGTGTGACGGTGTCCCGCTTCGTCGGCACCCTTCAGGCCGGTGACCGGCGGTACCTGATCGAGGATCTGCCCGGCACCTACAGCCTCGACCCGATCAGCCCGGACGAGCAGATCATGGTCGACGTGCTCGACGGCCGCCTCGACGGTGAGACACCGCCGGACGCACTGCTCGTCGTGGTGGACGCCACCACGCTGCGCCGATCCTTGCGGTTCGTCGCGCAGGTGCTGCGCCACGGCCTGCCCACCTGCCTGGTGGTGACCTTCACCGACGAGATGACCGTACGGCAGGGCCAGCTGGACCTGTCGGCGTTGCAGCAGGCACTGGGCGTGCCCGTGGTGCGGGTGCTCGGCAACCGTGGGCAGGGCATCGACCAGCTACGTGACCAGATCGAGCGGTGGTCGACGTGGTCGACACCGGCCCTGCCGCCACCGGACGACCCGGCGGAAGCGGACGCGTGGGCGGAGTCGGTGTTGAGCTTCGCCCGTTACCGGGCCCCGGAACGCCACCGCATCACCCAGCGCATCGACGCGGTCCTGCTGCACCCGCTGTGGGGCACCATCGTGTTCCTCGCCGTCATGGTGGCCTTCTTCCAGACCGTGTTCACCCTCGCCGCGCCCCTGCAGGGCTACGTGGAGACGTTCTTCGGATGGCTGTCCGGGCTGGTCACCACCCACGTCGGCAACCCGTGGCTGGCCGGACTGCTCGGCGACGCGATCATCGGCGGCATCGGCGCGGTGCTCGTCTTCGTACCCCAGATCATGCTGCTGTTCCTGCTGATCTCCCTGCTCGAGGGCGTCGGCTACATGTCGCGCGCCGCGTTCCTGATGGACCGGGTGATGGCCCGCGCCGGCCTGGAAGGCCGCGCGTTCGTGGCCCTGCTGTCGTCCTTCGCCTGCGCGATCCCGGGCATCATGGCCACCCGCACCCTGCCGTCGGCAAAGGACCGCCTGGCCACCATGATGGCGGCGCCGCTGATGACCTGCTCGGCTCGGCTGCCGGTGTACGTGCTGCTGATCGGGCTGCTCGTCGACCCGACCGCCCGGTGGGGGCCGTTCGGGGCGCAGGGCCTGGTCATGTTCGGCATGTACCTGCTCGGCGCGGTCTCCGCGATGACCGCCGCCTGGGTGTTCAAGAAACTCGGCGAGCGCAGCGGCCCGCTGCTGCCGTTCTACATGGAGATGCCCCCGTACCGGATCCCCTCGGCCCGCTCGGTGCTGATCGCGGTCGGCGACTCGGCCAGATCGTTCCTGCGCAAGTGCACCACCATCATCGCGGTCACCACCGTCAGCCTCTGGCTGCTGCTGAACCTGCCCCTGCACTCGACCGCCGACCTGCGCGCCCACGGCGTCGACCCGGGCAATCAGACCGCGGTCTCGGCCTACGTTGCCGACCACAGCTACGCCGCCGCCCTGGGCCACCTCGTCGCGCCGGTCTTCGACCCGCTCGGCTTCGACTGGCGGATCAACATCGGCGTGCTGTCGGCGCAATCGGCACGGGAGACGTTCGTCGCCACCCTCGGCCAGGTGGCCGCCGCGGAGAACCCCGACGAACCGTCCAAGGCGCTCCAGGCGATGACCTACACCGACGGACCGCACGCCGGGCAGCCGCTGTTCACCGCACCGACAATCGCGGCGCTGCTCGTCTACTTCGCCTTCGCGTTGCAGTGCATGGCCACCGTCGGCATCATCCGGCGGGAGACCGGCGGCTGGAAGTGGCCCCTGATCGCATTCGCCTACCTGACCGCGCTGGCCTGGATCATGGCCTACACGGCCAAGACGATCACCGCGCTGCTCACCGGGTGACCTGATGATTCCTATCCACCCTCAGCCCATCGCGGGCCACCCCGAGCAACTGCGCTGGATCACTCCCGCCGGCGTGCTGCCCTTCACCGGCGTCGCTGCCACCCTGCCCGCCCCGCTCGCCGCCCTGCGCGACGACGGCACCCTCGCCCAGGTGCGCGTCGAACCCGCCGCGATCCTCACCACGCTGCATCCCGGGCGACAGTGGTCACACGACGGCGCCAGGGTCCGTACGGCCCTTCACGCCGCCCTCGCCGACCCGTCCGGCTGGACAAGGGCGGACTCCTGCGACGAACCGGACGACGCCCCGCTGCGCGACGCCGCCCAGCAGCTGCTCGACGGATCCGTCGGCGACCTCGCCCGCTCCCACGGCGGCCACATCGAGCTCGTCGACGTTCGCAACGGAACCGTCACCGTCGCACTCGCCGGCGCCTGCCACGGCTGCCCCGCCGCCCGCACCACCCTCCGCCAAGGGCTGGAGGACCAGCTTCGCAAGCACCACCCGCAGTTGCGCGGCGTCACCGCTGACCCGGCCCAAGGCTGACACAGACCGGGTTTCCGGTGTTGCGCGACGGACGAACGCGATCAGCGGCGTCGCTGCGCGCCATCAGCCGGGCGGGGGCGGCGGTGTGGCCGCCACGAGCAGGGTGAGTTCCCGGACCAGGTCGTCCAGGGACTGACCGGTCTGGGCGCGGACGAGCCCGAGGACGAGGTCGGCGAGCAGATAGAAACCGAGTGTGCGGGTCTGCTCCGAGTCGAACGACGCGAGCAGCGCCTCCGCGCCGGCGAGGTCACCGCGGTGGCGGGCGGCGATGACCCCGGCGGCGCGCTGCACAAGGTCGGCGGCGGCCGGATGCGGGCCGGTCACGCCGGTCAGAGCTTCGGCGCGGCGGCGCGGGCGGCGTCGAAGCGGGCGGTCACGTCGGCCCAGTCCACGAGGTTCCACAGCCGGTCGACGTAGTCCGGGCGCACGTTGCGGTACTGCAGGTAGTAGGCGTGCTCCCACGCGTCGAACACCAGCAGCGGCGTCGAGCCCTGCCCGACGTTGCCGTGGTGGTCGTACACCTGCTCCACGATCAACCGCTGCCCCAGCGGCTCCCACGCCAGGACGCCCCAGCCGGAGCCCTGCACGCTCTTGGTCGCCGCCGAGAGCTGCCCGGTGAAGCTGTCGAACGAGCCGAAGTGCTCGTCGATCGCCGCGGCCAGCTCCCCGTCGGGGCGGTCGCCGCCGTCCGGGGACAGGTTGTTCCAGAAGATCGAGTGCAGCACGTGCCCGGACAGGTTGAACGCGAACGTCTTCTCCAACCCGACCAACGCCGTGAAGTCGCCCTTGTCGCGGGCCTCGGCCAGCTGCTCCAGAGCGTCGTTACTGCCCCTGACATACGCGGCGTGGTGCTTGCTGTGGTGCAGCTCCAGGATCTCACCGGACATCGCCGGCTCCAGCGCACCGTAGTCGTACGGCATGTCGGGCAGAGAGTAGACGGCCACCAGCAACTCCTCGCACCATCGTCGTCACGTGAGCTGGGCGGGCACCCCGGCGGTCGTTCAGATCATCGCGTTGCCGGAGCACCCGCCCACTCCCGCCAGCATTACGTAGTTGCCAAAAATTGGCAATAAGCCTGGGCCAGGCTGGGACGACCAGACGCCGAGTCGGGCGCAGCACGTCGAAAGAGACCGAAAAAGCGGTCGATGAAAAAGTAGAGCTGAACAGCACTTATGCACTCCGCTGAGCTTCCGCAGGCGATCACAGCGGCGCGCACGTGCGACCGGCGCAGGACACCTGAAAAGAGAAGAGCCGTAGGTCATCGGCCTGCGGCTACACACGGAGCATCGGTTTAGGAAACCGACGCTCTACCCCCTGAGCTACGAGGGCGCGGGCGCGCGCCGAGCGGTAGCACCGTGCGATGCCCGTCTCCGCTGGGTGCGGCTCAGGCTGCTGCCGTCTCGATGGCGGGTAGCGCATCCTCAATCCGGCGGAACAGCCGGGCACCGTCCGGCACCTTTCCCTGCGCTCTCATCAGGTAGCTAATCATCTTCTTCTCGCCGACGACGACGTCGGCGTAGGCGCTGGCCGTGCATAGGAAGAGGGTGTCGTTGAGATCGTTGCGGTGCCACTTGTCGTCGGCGTTGGAGAGCCGTAGGTGCACCAGTTCCCGGAATCGCCCGAGCATGGGAATGGCCGCGATCTCGGTCTCGGCGCGGAGGGTCCACCACTGCTGGAACTCCTCCGTGCTCCAGCCGGCAACGAGAGCTGCCCGGGCGACGTCCTGGATGAAGTCGCTCAGCGCCCGCACTCTGGTCACGTCGCGCAGGTGCGGCCGGGCTTGAGGGGTGTTCCGCACGTGGATCGCGAGTTCCTGGAAGGAGTTCGCCCATTTCTCCGCCATCTCCGTGCCGATGTCCGAGATCGTCGACTCCGGGTCAACGAAGGTCTCCAGCAACGCCTCGGCCCAGGTGATCCGGTCGATCAGCCCCTGGATCTCGGCGGGCAGCGTGCCGGCCGGGCGGTCTGCGGGCCGCTGGCGGTTCTTGTCGTCGGCCCATAGGGCGTGGGGATCGAGGGTGAAAACCTGGGACTTGCCGAGAGCGGCAGGCTCGGAGCCGAAGAGGTGATGGAGCTCGTGGGCTCGTACCCGCAAGGGGCTGATCATCTGCCACCCCTGGGAGTGCTTCACCATCACCTGGGCGACGTCCCGGCGCTGCCGGTCGGCCTTCTTGGCGATTTCGACCAGGTGGGCGCCGGACACCGGCAGGATGATCTTTCCGGCCTCGACGAGTTCGGTGATCCGGCGGCAGACCCGTGCCCGGTCCTCGGAGATCTGCGAGGACCCGGTGCAGTACCGGGCGAGGTCGATCCAGTGGTTCTGATCGAGGTAGACCACCGGCCGGTTCACCGAGGTCAGCAGCGTGCCGATCTCCATCGTGAGGTTGGTCCCGCTGGTCAATTCGATCTTCAAGGATGACGTGCGAGGAACGAAGACGGATTCACGAATGGCATCGTGTCCCGTAGTCGTCCCGATGTTTCCTCGTACGGTCCGCCCGTCGGTTCGTGTGATTTCCACCTGACCGGTAGCGGGAATGTGCTTGATCGCGGCGATGGCAAACATAGGGTGCTGCGGGCCGAGTTCAAGCGGTGGTTTCACGGACATCCGACCATGAGATCATGTGGCTCCGCCCCTGGGGCAAGGCGTTTACACCGCCTCGCGTGGGCATGACGACGGTCCGGTCGCCGTACCTCCGCCGGAGCGGGAAACGCCGTGACCGCGCCCGGGCCTGCCGGAAGCGGTGAAGCGAAAGATCCGGCCAGAGGCTTCGGAAGATCGCCGTCATCGTTGACTCGACGGGGTGTCGAGCTGGGCAAGGTCGACGCCGCCGAACACCTCAGCGGCACCGCCGACGGATCCCATTCCCGTACGCCTGGTGCCACCGATCCCAGTTTCAAGATCAAGCTAAATGGTGATGTTGCCCAGGAGGTAACTTGCCCGGTCGTTGTCGATCGTCTCTACCGCATGAGTGAGGACGGTGTGGGGGTTGCGCTTGTCGGGGCGCGGTTGCGGGTTGCGGTCGTCGTCGGGCTCGGCCGATCTGGCGAGGATCGTGTACAGGTCACGGGACATGTGTTTGCTCCGGAGAACGAAGGGCTAGGGGCCGGATCAGGTTGTGTTTTCGCTGTTGCGACGAACGGCCAGATTACCGCATACAACAACGCCGCAATCACGGCGAGCAACACGCCGTCACGAAGTACCGTAATGCGGGTACGGACGGTTTCCTCGCCGGGCCCCACCGCGTGCGCGTAGCCGAGGGCCGCCTCACGCAAGACTGGCATCGGCCCTACCGCAAGCTGTCGCGTTTCCAAGCGTCCGAAGTCCGCTCGGGAGGTGAGCAGAGACGCGGCGCCGCCGATTGTGAGCACCACTAGAAGAGCGCTAACGGCCCAGACGGCCCGCGCGGGAACACCGAGAGGAAAGATGCGGTTGGCGCTGGCCGCCAGTACCGCGAGTTCAGCAAGACCGATGGTGAGCAGCGTGGCGGCACGTGCCCGGTTCTTCTCGAGGTCTGCCAGTTGGCGATCAATCTGGCGGCGGCCTTCTTCGACGATGATCTTGAGGTCGTCAGGAGTGAAACGTTTGACATCTGCGGTGAACGCCCCTGGTTCACCGAATGTAGGCACTTCTACGCCCGGTCGAAGCAGCGCCAGCACATACCAGCCGTATACGCGTGCTTCAGCGAACCGGCCCTTGATGGCATGCACTAGCGTCCTGCTAGCCAGTCGGCGAGGGCACGTGCGACAGACGTCGTCACGGAGTCCGGCAGGAACAGCCACTGACCGCCGGGGTTCAGGTCGAGGAATGCGGGGCCGTCATTGTCGACGACCCAGTCCTGACTACTGAAGCCGACGCCCAGGTGAGCGGCCAACTGCACGGCGGCGTTCTCCACCTCCGTCCAGCCGTTGGATACCTTGAAGGCGCGGTGGGCGGGCCGATGCTCACGCCAGTCGACTGGTAGTTCGGTGCCGTCGAGTTCGGTCACCCACGCCTGATCGTGGACGGTCACCACCCGTAGGTGGGCCTTCGCGCGGATCAGCCGCTGAGCAAGGAATGGGGCATCGAGCAGACCGGCTCCGGCGACGTCGGCGGCAAAAACGGGGCGCACGTAGACGACGTTCTGGCGTAGGTGGTCCTCGAAATTGCCGGGGCCTAGCGGCTTGAGGACAAACGGCTCCCCGAGTCGTTCAGCAAGGTCAACTACGTTGCCACTGATCAGGGTGGTCGGATAACGGATGCCAGTCTCACAGGCGGCGCGATACTGCACCAGCTTGTTCTCCGCGGCGAACAGCTCATCAACCGGCGTCACCAGGGTCAGTGAAGGGTCACGCAGCAGGGCAGCAAGCAGAACCAGTCGCGAGGACAAAACGGCGGCGTCGTGCCCACCGAGAACAGTGCCATGGTCCCACCCCGCAGGCGCGAGTCGGCGAAGCCAGCCACGAGCGTGCCTGCCGGAGCTGACGTCGACCGTGCTGCCGACCACGTCGACCAGCACCGTACGGACTGGATCGAGACTTCTCAGTCCGTCGCTCAGCGTTGTGGCGTCGATGACCACCGTGCCTCGCGCGGGAAGTAATTCAGCGACGGCTTCGACGTGAGGGTCTCCTCGCTCTCCGACGAGGATTACCGGCGTGGGCGGAGTCACGGCGCGATGGAGCCCAACAACGGTCCGGAGCGTCCTTCGTCGGTGGTTTCGGCTGTTGCGGTGAGGCTCGTCATGGGACCGGGACTCGGCCGAGGTCTCGGAGCGTTGGGTCGCACGCCATTGGTCGGTTGTTCGGCTTCATGCTGCTGCTGTGCCAGCAAACGATACAAATCCATCTGTAGACGAGTCCCTCCGTACGCCGCACCCAACCGCGAGCATCAGTCGCCTGAACGGCACATGCTATCGGGCATCAGGTCCCTCCTCAGTATCGCTTTGAGAACCAGGACGCTGGTGGCGGCGGAACCGATCATGGAGCCGCGGAGTGCGGTGGGCAGTGGATTGTATCCACGCCCTGATCGCCGTCGGCGTCAGCGCGGACGGCCAACGCGAAGTGTCGGGCCCGGACCTCGCTCCGATGAGGACGGCGCCACTTGGCTGGCGTTCCTGCGATCCCTGACCACCACCTGCGGCTGACCGGCGCCCACCTGGTCATCTCCGACGCCCACGCCGGCCTTGTGGCCGCGATCGGCGCCGCTCTACGCGGAGCCTTGTCGCAACGCTGCCAGGCCACGCCCACTACTACGCAACCTGCTTGCGAAGGCACCCACGTCCGCGCGCCACCCTCGTCCGCACGATCCTTTTCAGCCGTCGTTGACACGGACAGCCGTCTAGCCTGTGGGCATGTCATCCACTCGACCAGGAGACGATCGACGGCTTTGGCGCGGTAGAGCTGCTATGACGCCGGGAGGTCGGCCAGTCGGGTGTGGCGCGTTGGGGTAGGTGCAGCCGTGGCCCATCCTGCTGTCCATGAGTGCGATCTCCACCCTGCTGTCCGGTGTCGTCGATGTGCTGCCCCAGATCGTCACCGGCGGGTGCGCCCTGGGCGCGACGTGGCTGACCTACCGGTTCGGTGAGCGTCAGCGCGCCCGCGAGCGTGCCCGCGACAAGGTCGCGAGCACGAACAAGAAGATCGAGGAGCTGGGCCAGGAGCTGTTCGAGGCGGTAGGCGCCCTGCACTTGGCGCTGCGGGTGTACGTGCCGGCGCACAACTCGTGGCAGCCGAAGCTGATGACGCTGGGCAGTGCGTTCCTCGAGTACATGGCGGCGAAGACCACCAGCGGTCATGCGCTTGGGGCGGCCCAGGTGGCGATTGGGGCTAACCAGCGGGAGTTGGCCGCCGCGATGGGTCTGCAGGCGCCGCTGCAGCGGGTGCTCGCGGTCGCCGGCCGGGCGGCGGTGCTGGCCGACGGCGAGGTCCGCGAGGCGGCGTTGAAGCTCGGGCAGGTCGCGGCCGAGTCCGGCCAGGCGTACGGGCAGGTCAACCTGTGGCGGCCGGGGAAGGCCAAGGCCGCTCGGGACCAGGCCGACGCCGAGCTGTACGAGGCGATGGACGTGCTGTTGACCGCGGTGAAAGCTCACCTGTCTCCAGCCGTCGAGACACCGCAGCGATGGTGGCGGCTGCGGCTGCGGCTGCGCCGCCGGGCCGTGGTTGCGCTCGCGGCCGCCGCGATCCAGGCGACGGTGCCGCAGCCACGTGCCGGTGAGCGCGACGATCGCGCGACGCAGTCGTTGCCCGCCGGGCCCGCTGACCTGCGGTGACCTGAGCTGGGCTTGACCCGTTTCGACGGACAGGGCCGATGTGTTGATCTCGCGCTACCTTGCTGGCCGGCAGTGGGTCGACGACGGCGCTGGCTTCGTAGGCGGGGGGCTGAGGTAGCCGAGGCTGGAGTGCCGCCGGCGGGTGTTGTACCAGCCTTCCACGTACTCGAATATCGCTTGCCGGGCGGCAGCGCGGGTCGGCCGCGGCTGGCGGTGGATCACTTCGGTCTTGATCGTGGCAAAGAACGACTCGGCGACAGCGTTGTCCCAACTGCCCGCGCCGGCCGAGCGACAAGCGGATTCCGTTGCGCTTATCCTCCCATCGCGAGGGCCTCTTCGAGGCATGCACCGCGATTCGCTGCGCTCACATCGGCCGTTGATTGCGCCGTTAATTAATCCGATTGCCGAACGGCGGATGACAACTTCTGCGGTTGGCTGCTGCAGGACCCGGCCGCCGGACCCTCCCTCGCAAGCCGTTTGCGCGTCATCGCGTCGGGCCGGTCGGCGTGGCCCCTGGGGTTCCTGTCGGTGGCTGCTCCTAGAGTAACTTCCATGACAGTCCCCGCGCGCTCTGCCGGGGAAGTGACGAAGTGGGACAGATCGGACGGCCGGCATGGGCGGGTCGCGGCCAAGGCAGCTGCACCGCGTCGGTGCTGATAAGAGGGGGGTGGGGTGGTAGTGGCTCTCAGGAAGTCCGATCTCTACTACTCACTGTGGAGTAGCGCTGACGAGCTGCGCGGCAGCATGGACGCCAGCCAGTACAAGGACTATGTCCTGACGCTGCTGTTCGTGAAGTACGTGTCGGACAAGGCCAAAGCCGACCCCTATGCGCTCATCGAGGTGCCCAAGGACGGCTCCTTCGACTACCTGATCACGCTCAAGGGCAAGTCTGACGTGGGCGACAAGGTCAACGTCGCCATCCGCAGGCTCGCCGAGGCCAACGACCTCCAGGGCGTGATCAACAACGCCGACTTCGACGACCCCACCAAGCTTGGCTCTGGCAAAGACCTCCAGGACAAGGTTTCCAATCTCATCGGCATCTTCCAGGACATGGACTTCACCGGCTCCAAGGCCGAGGGGGACGATCTGCTTGGCGACGCCTACGAGTACCTGATGCGTCACTTCGCCACGCAGTCGGGTAAGAGCAAGGGGCAGTTCTACACGCCTGCTGAGGTCTCGCGAGTCATGGCTCAGCTTCTGCAGATCCCGGCGGGCACACCCAAGTCGACCACCGTCTACGACCCCGACCTGCGGGTCGGGTTCTCTGCTGATCAAGGTGGCAGATGCTGCCCCGAACGGCCTGACCATCTATGGCCAGGAGAACGATAACGCCACCTGGGCGCTCGCCCGCATGAACATGATCCTGCACGGCAACGAGACCCACGAGATCGTGCAGGGCAATACGCTCTCGAACCCGAAGTTCCGTGAGGGTGACAACCTCATGACCTTCGACTACCTGGTCGCCAATCCGCCGTTCTCGGTGAAGACCTGGAAAAACGGCTTTGAAAAGGAGTACGGCCGCTTCGACGGCTATGCCTGGCCGCCGGACAAGAACGGCGACTACGCGTTTTTGCTCCACATGGTCAAGTCCCTCAAATCGACCGGCAAGGGCGTGGTCGTTCTGCCTCACGGTGTGCTCTTCCGGGGCAACGCGGAGGCCACAATCCGCACCGAGCTGATCAAGCGCGGGTACCTCAAGGCGATCATCGGCCTCCCCGCAAACCTCTTCTACGGCACCGGCATCCCGGCCTGCCTCATCGTGCTCGACAAGAAGGACGCCCAAGCGCGGACCGGCATCTTCATGATCGACGCCAGCAAGGGCTTCGAGAAAGACGGTCCGAAGAACCGTCTGCGGCCGCGCGACATGCACAAGATCGTCGACGCCTTCGTGAATCAAAAGGAGATCGACGGCTACTCGCGCATGGTGCCGCTGAGCGAGATCCGCGATCCCAGGAACGACTACAACCTCAACATTCCGCGCTACATCGACAGCTCCGGACCCGAGGACGTCCAGGACCTGCATGCCCACCTCCAGGGCGGCATCCCGAACCGCGACCTCGACCTGCTCAAGCCGTACTGGGACGCCTTCCCGAGCCTGCGGGCCGAGCTCTTCAAGCCGCTCCGTGACGGCTACTCGCAGCTGACGGTCGACAAGGCCGATGTCCAGGGCAAGGTTGCCGATTCATCCGAGTACCAGGCGTTCGCGAGGGGCACGACGGAGACCGTCGAGGACTGGTGGGCCGACAAGCGCAAGTTGCTCGTCGACATCACCCAATCGACTAGCGCTACCGAGTTGATTCACGACGTCTCTGAGGCGCTGTTGGAGGCGTTCCGCCCGCGCCCGCTGATTGATGAGTACGGCGTGTACGAACAGCTGATGAGCTACTGGAACGCGTCGATGCACGACGATGTCGCGCTCATCGTGAGCGAGGGCTGGGACGGCTCTGCGAAGCCTCGACTGGCTCGGACCTGGAAGGACAAGAACAACAAGAGCAAGTACGAGGACGCGCACATCGTTACCGGTGCCCGTGCGACCGCCAAGCGCTGGGTCATGGACCTTATCCCGCCCGAGTACGTCGTCGCTCGCTTCTTCCCCGAGAAGAAGACGGAGCTCGAGGCCCTCATCGTCGAGCAGGAGACTGCCTCGCAGGCGCTCGAGGATTACACCGACGAGCACGCCGTCGAGGAGGGTCTGCTCTGGGAAGCCGTCGAGGACGACAAGATCACCAAGGCGCAGGCCACCGCTCGCCTCCGCATCGCCAAGCGCGAGGGTGCTGCCCCCGATGAGCTTCAGGCCCTAGATGTAATGCCCATGAGGGTTGTTGACGGCGTGGCGGCTTGAGACGAGGCGAGACCTCCGGCGAGGTGTGAGGTGCTGACGCCCACACGGAACCGGAGGTCTCCATGGCCCACCGTAATGCCCGGCTGACCATCCACGGCCGGCGGCTGCTCATCACGCGTGTCGTTGACCAGGGTCGGCCGGTGGCCCACGTCGTGAAGGAACTGGGCTGTTCTCGGGCCACCGGCTACAAGTGGCTGCAGCGGTGGCGGGCCGAGGGCGACGCTGGTCTGCGGGATCGATCCAGCCGGGCTCACCACCAGCCACACAAGACGCCCGCCCAGTTGGAGGCGCGGGTCTGCCAACTGCGCCAGGAACGCAAACTCGGGGCTCGCCGGCTCGGACCGTTGCTCGGGATGCCGGCCTCGACGGTGCACGCCGTTCTGACGCGGCACGGTCTACACCGCCTGGCCTGGCTCGACCGGCCCACCGGTCAGCTCATCCGCCGCTACGAGCGCGACCGGCCCGGCGAGCTGATCCACGTCGACGTCAAGAAACTCGGCCGGGTTCGCGACGGCGGCGGCTGGCGCATCTTGGGCCGCGACAGCCTGGAACACCGCCGTGCCCGCACCGCCGGCCGTGTCGGCTTCGACTACGTGCACTGCGCCATCGACGACCACACCCGTCTCGCCTACGCCGAGATCCACCCCGACGAGAAGACCGACACCTGTGCCGGCTTCCTCCGCCGCGCCGCCGAGCACTTCGCCACCCACGGAATCACCCGCGTCGAACGCGTCATGACCGACAACGCATTGGCCTACCGCCGCGGCCGAGCCTGGCACCAGACCCTGACCGACCTCGGTGCCACCGCCCGCTTCACCCGCCGCTACCGACCACAGACCAACGGCAAAGCCGAACGCTTCAACCGCACCCTGTGCGACGAATGGGCCTACGCCCAACCCTTCACCAACAACCAGCAACGCGCTGACGCTCTACCCGCCTGGCTGCACACCTACAACCACCACCGCAACCACACCTCGCTCGGCGGCAAACCACCCATCAGCCGCGTCAACAACGCTGCTGGGCATTACACCTAGAGCACGTGGTCAAGCTGTACGACGCTGAGGCCGCTGCGAAGAAGGCGGTCAAGGAGGCGACTATGAAACTCGACGAGTTGGCTCTGGGTCAGTACGCCAAGCTCACCACGGAGGACGTCCAGGCGCTTGTCATCGACGACAAGTGGGGCGGGGCGGTAGGTGCTCGAATCGAGGCAGAGGTCACGACACTGGGCCAAGCGCTTGTCACTCGGCTTCGAACTTTGGCTGAGCGGTACGAGCTCACCGCTGGCGACCTTGACGCCAAGGTGGAAGAGCTCACCGCGAAGGTGAGGGAGCACCTGGCCGAGATGGGAGTCCGCGGATGACCGTCGCGGTCAATCGACCTGCCGGAGACGTGGGCTACTTTAAGGGTGGTAGCGGGTTCCCGACGCGGTTCCAAGGCGCTAAGTCGGGCGAGTTGCCATTCTTCAAAGTCTCTGACATGAACCTCGCGGGCAACGAGATCTTCATGCGCCGCGCTAACAACTACATTTCCGAGAGCTTGCGCAAGCAGCTTGGGGCGACACGAATACCTGCTGGCGCCATCATCTTCGCCAAAGTGGGGGCCGCGGTCTTCCTTGAGCGGAAGCGAATCCTCACGCAAGACAGTTGCATAGACAACAATATGGCTGCCTATGTCGTCAATCCTGCGCGGATGGACGGACGCTTCGCCCACTACCTTCTCACTGGCTTCAGGCTGTCCAGCCTTGTGGCCACCACTGCGCTGCCGTCGTTGAATTCGAGCCAGCTTCGGTCGATTCCGCTTCGAATTCCAACAAGCTTGGACGAGCAGCGCCGGATTGCTGGAGCGCTCGCTGATGCAGACGACCTCATTGACTCGCTCCATCGCCAGATCACGAAGCGGCGCTCCATCAAGCAAGGCATGATGCAAGATCTCCTCACGGGTCGTACCCGTCTGCCGGGCTACAGCGAGCCTTGGACCGAGCTGCCTGTTTCGCAGCTTCTGGAGTTCAAGAACGGCCTGAACAAGGCCAGCCAGTACTTCGGCCACGGAACGCCGATCGTCAACTTCATGGACGTGATGCGAACGCCAGTCATGACCGCCGAAGGTGTCAAGGGCCTCGTGAGTTTGAGGGCTCTTCGAATTTAAGCGGGGTTGAGGTGTCCGCGGTGGCGTCGGGTGGTGGCGGTGCGGGTGCGTAGGCGTTGGTTTTCGGGGTTCCGGAAGCCGTAGGCGTCGCGGGCGATGGTCTTGATAACCCGGTTGGTTCCTTCCGAGCCGGCGTTGGTGATGCCGGTCGTCAGGAATGCCAGGATTTGTGGCCACCAGGTCTCGATCGTGGTGGCGAGCCGGTGGAGTTCGGGCAGGTCAGAGGCGGAGCAGCGGGCGTAGAAGCGGTGCAGCAGCCGGTGGACGTGTTCCCTGTTCGGCTGGGTGCGGGCGACCGCGAGCAGGTCGAGCAGGTCTTCTTTCGCGTTCCACGCGGCCAGGATCGGAGCACCGATCGCCGCCGGGAGGGCATCGAGGGTGTCGACGAGGCGGTCGACGTGCTTGCCGGGCATGCGGGCGGCCGAGCGGGTCAGCCGGTTACGCATCCGCCATTCCGGGTCGCTGCCGCGACCGCGGCGCCCCCGCTGGGTCAGGGTCATGCGGCGACGGACCTCGGTGACCGCCCGGTTGGCCAGTTGCACGATGTGGAAGTGGTCGACTACCAGCACCGCGTGCGGTAACACCTGCCGGATCGCGGACTTGAACACGGTGCACATGTCGATCGCCACCGCCTTCACCTGCTCACGCCAGGCCTGAGGGCGGGCGGTCAGCCAGCCGGTCACCGCCGCTGTGGTACGGCCTTCGACCTGCGCCAGCAGGCCCTGACCACCGGACAGATCGCAGAAGCCGACGTGCCAGCGGTCCGCCGTCACGGTCCACGAACCGGCCTGCTCATCCCAGATCCAGTGCGGCTTGCCGCGGCGCACCTCGTCGATGCCCAGCACCGCGACCGGCTCCGGCTCGGCTGGCAACACCGCGCTCGCGTGGGCGGTGAACGCGGCAGCGACGACCGGCCAGGAGATGCCGTGGTCCCGGGCGGCCTGCACGATCGTGCGACCCGCGTCGGCGACCGCCGCCCCGGCTGCCTGCCGCAGCCGGCTGGTCAGCCGGGCACGGGCCGGGACCTGCGCGACCTGCTCGGTGAACGACTTACGCGGACAGCCTGGCGTCGGGCAGTACCAGCGACGTTTGCGCCAGCGCAGCCGTACCGTCCGGCCTCCGACTGGCAGGTCCCGTGGCCGGGTTGTGGTCCACTGCTTCACCTTCAGCGCCCGCTGCCCGCATTGCGGGCAGCATCGTGCCTGCTCACAGCCGGTGGACAGGTCCACCACCGGGACGCCGGTGACGTCCACCTCGACCCGCTCAGTGACCAGGCCGTCCAGGCCCAGCAGCCGGGTCGTATCGTTGACCATGCTCGCAGCTCTTCACTTGTGACCATCCGAACTAGACACTCAGATGATCACTGACGGGCTGCGAGCCCTTCACGCTCGGGTCGACTCACCCGCGAACCCCGCTCAAGTTCGAAGAGCCGTCATATCGCCGACCGTATCGGTCTGAGGCCCGGTCCTGACGCCCTACGACTACCCTATTGGTGCTGGCGTCGCAGGGTTGACGGTCACGAGGCCGTTGAAGCCCTTCGGTCCGGCATCCAGGCGAGGATGTCCAGCAGGCGTACGTCCGACAGGCGATCTGCCGCCTCGGCGACCAGTGGATCGTCGTGGTCGTGTGCGGCGCCCCGCAACAACGCGAGGCCCTCGGCAGCGCGCAGCAGATCGGTGCGGTATGCCGCCCAGTAGGCCCGCCGCGGTGGTGCGTGCCGGCTGCCTGCCTGCTGCAGTTCACGTGCCGCGATCTCGGCGGCCCGCCGGTACCGCCGCAGGAGTGCGCTGTCGAGGATGAGGAACAGGCCAGGCCGCACCAGGTGTAAGGCCTTGCTCACCTTCGCGTGCCCGAGCCCTCGCGGACGATCCTGGAAGAAGTGCTGGTACAGCCGGAGCGCACGGTCGTAGTGGCCGTCGTCGAGCATCGGGTCGGCGTCGCGGAGGTGGGCGTCGAGCGGGACGTCGTCCCAGGGCGCGGTCTCGCTCAACCGGAGCAGGTGGCGTTCCTGCTCGCGACTCATTCTGCTGCCCATGTACGGTGCGCGAGTTACCTTGATGAGCTTCGGCGTCAGCACGGGGTGCGTGCCGGCCAGCCAGTCGTAGGCGCGGACCGTGCGGGCATGTCGCTTGCAGTAGCCGACGAAGACGCCAAGCGGGTCGTTCACCGGTCGACCGGCGACCTCGATTGGGACCACTGTGGCGCCTGCTTCCTGATTACTCGGCGGAGTCTCCATCAGGTCCCAGCCTGATTCCGTCCAATAAGCCGTGCCAACCTCCCGGCGGCCACCGAGAAAAGCGCTTGGGTGACGACAGCCACCCGGGCGGGCCGTCCCACATCGGCTGTTGCTCCCGTTCTGGCCCCCGGCCTTCTCCGGTGGGCAGCGTGCTCGTCAGCGTATTTGCCAGCATCACCATTCCTTCATCGCCCACTTGGGGGCGCTCGGGTCGTCGGCCTCAAGGCCCGGACGAGGAGTCGGCGAAGCATATGGTGGCCAACGGCAAGAACCAGTTCGAGCGGCTGAGCGAGAGCGGGTACTACTCCGCCGTGGTCGAGGCGAACCGGGCGTACCTGGACGTCGCGGTGCCCAACCCGGCCGGCACGGAGCGGGAGTACTGAACCCTTTCCTGCCTGCCGAACACCAAGAGCAGCCCGCGTCGGCTGTCCGCGGTGTGCATGCGAACGATGGAGACCTTCGCTCTGCACCAACCGCTCGATCCGGAAACCCAGGACGTAACCGAGGGGTTCGTCGTCGTCCGGCGATCCGTGCTCCGCCGACACTGGCCGACCGCCCGAGCCCTGTCCCGGGAGTTTCCGGGCCTCACCGAGGAGCGGTCGGACTACCGGGACGCGGGACCGGACCAGGCTCGGGTGTGCGGTCCGTACGACCAGTTGGTTACGGCGCTCGCCGACGAGCGCTTCGCCGCCGCAGTCCGGCACCTGACCTCCGCCCTCCTCACCGCGGGAACCGTGCAAGGCGCCGGGCACAGCCACCGGCTTGTCGACGAGGTGCTCGGCCGCGCGCGCCCGGACGCCGAGTGGATCTGTCTGGTAAACGACCGGACCGAAATGTGGGGCTACGACCAAGACGTGCCAGAGATGTTTGGGAACCTGCCAGCCGACGGCGCATACGACGACTGGCACCTCTCCTCCTGCTTCCATCAGATCCGGGCCGGGGACCGCATCTGGGTCTACGCCAGCACCCCGCACCGACGGATCGTGGCCGCCGGGACCGCCTGGGCTGACCCGTATCTCCGCGCGGACGGCGACGAGGAGCCGTGGGACATGGACTGGTCGTGGCCAGTCGACGCCGACGGGGTCCAGCGGCTCACGTCTGCCCTCGTCGGGTGTCCGGACCCGCTGCAGCCGTCCTGCGAAGGTGCCGCGCACCGCACGTTGCGCGAGGTCACCGAGAGACCGCCACCGCGTGAGGTCCCGGTGATGATCGTGCTGACCGAGGACGGGCTGCCGCAGGTCCGGCCGGTACACGATCTATAACGCTGGCAGGACCGATGGATAGAAGGTCAGACGTGGCGGACGTTCAACCTGGCCCCCCGTTAACCCCCCGAAAACCCAAGCCAAATGTTGGCGAAGAGTGACAAGAGCCGGTGAGGCCTCAGTGACGTCCTTGCAGCTCAACGACCACCTCAGGCAAGTAATGACAAGCCCAATTCGGCTACTTTCCGTTACAAGGGGTTTTGGCAAGCAATGACAAGTCCTGAGGGGACTCGATAAGGGGTTGTTGTGGGTTCAAGTCTCCTCGTTCTCAACGTGAACAGCACTCAACGGCACCAGCGCCACCCCATACCGCATCGACGCACGGCGCTGGGGGCCGTCGTGGTGGCGTCGGTATGGGTTCCGTGAGTTGAGAATCGACGTCGCCCGGTTGCTGCCGGGGAGGCTAGCAGGGTCTGCCCATAGGGGCCGGGCAGTACCGCCAACACCCGGACCCGGCATGAACAATCAACCCCAAGCCGCCGTAATCGGACCCGTCCTTTCAAGGTCTATCTGTATGACCATGGACGACGACTGCGCACCGCCGGCGTACAGAATCGTTGGGCGTCGATAACCGGCGGGGGCCGGAAAGCCGTGCGCGTCCGTTCGAGGCACTTCGCGCGCTGCACGTCCGTCAGGCCGATGCGCCGTTGCGTTGCTGGGCGCTAAGGTCGTTGCCACTCGTAGTGGCTGGAGGATGGTCGGATGGCAGACTCGTCGGACGGTATCGGGCTGGCGGAAGCAATCGCGGCGTTGCGTGATGATCTGCTCAAGGCTCGCGCCGCGGGTGCCGGTGGCGACATCCAGCTTCCGGTGGAGTCGATGACGGTGGAGTTGACCGTGACGGCGACCCGCTCGGCTGACGGCAAGGCCGGGTTCAAAGTTCCGGTCGTGCAGCTGGAGCTGGGAGGTGGTGGCAGCCGCCAGCGCAGCAATGAGCAAACGGTGACCGTGGTGTTCGGTGGCCCGGTCGATCGGTCGGGGCTACCGGTCAAGGTCGCCAGTGCGAGCGACGAGCTCGAAGGGTAGATGATTGGGCGTCTCGCTGCAGGCGCGGCTGGTGGAGGTGATCGCCGACTTCGGAAAGACGGCTGCGCCGCGCTATCGGTACGGGTCGGGATGCATCGTCGCCGGTCGTACTGTGCTCACCGCGGCGCACGTCGTCGCCGGTGCGGCGGCAGTGCGGGTCCGTACCCCCGGCAAGCGGCTTCGGAAAGCAATGATCGACCACCGCTTCGTCGGTGACACGGACGGCCCCCGCCCGGACCTCGCCCTGATCGAGATCGTCGACCCGTCGGTGGATCTGCCTCCACTGCCCTTGGCCCGCCTCGACCGCGACGGTGCGTTCGAGGCGTCGGTGCCGTGCCATGCGTACGGCTACCCGTGGTTCGCCAAGAGACAGTCGCCGGTGGTAGTGCGCGAGCTCGTCGACACCGTCGGCATCGTGCCGGTGCTGGCGAAGCTGGTCGGAGGGCTGCTGAGCGTCCTGGTGCAGTGGGCGCCGCGGCCCTTGCCGCCGGAGGAACGCACACTGACCGATTCGGCGTGGTCGGGGATGTCGGGAGGCCCCGTGATTGCCGACGGTTGCCTGCTCGGAGTCGTCATCGAGCACGCTCCGCGGGAAGGACAGTCCACGATCACCGCAGTACCGGTGCGCGCTGTGGAACGTGACCCCGCCCACCCGCTGTGGGGCCCCGGTGTGGAACATCCCGCTGCCTGGTGGGCGCGACTGGGCGTCACCGGCGTCGCCGACCTGGCGGCGTTGCCGGGCGGCAGGGTCGGCAACGCCGAGACGGTGCCAGCCGAGCTGCCGGTGCCACCGGACCATCACGAGGTGGCGCTCTCCCGTGACGTGGTCGACAGGTACCGGACGGCGTTCGACACGGCTGGTGTCACGCCGCCGGCGCGGTGGACCGCCGCCGGGCTGTGCGCGGTGGTAACCGGCCCGCAGCCCTCCCGGCTGTCTGACCTCGTGCCAGCGCTGCGCCACGCTGTCGAGGCCAAGCCCATCCTTCTCGATATTGGCGGCGGCACCCTGGGGCTCGGCCGGATGCAGGCGATCTACCGCCGCGAGGTGGGCGCGTGGCCGACCGGCGCGTCGGTGGACGCGCTGCTGGTGGAGGCCGCCGAGGCCGACCGCTGCGAACGGCGTCGGGCAGTGGTGGGCAACCTCGCCGCGCTGGCTAGGTTCGTCATCGGAGTCGCGGCCGCGCTCGGTGTACCGCCCTCGGAGTGCCCGGCGCTGGCCGGCTGGGTCGAGTCACTCGGGCACCAGCCGGCCGACGCGGAGGAGCACTACACCGAGCGCCATAGCTCGCCGGCGTGGTTGCTGATCGATCTCGGCGGCGAGCCCCTGCCGGGCCCGGGCGGAGCGCCGTCGCCGGGTACGCCGCCGTGGCCGAGCCGGATCACGTGGACCTACACCACCCGTCACGCGACGACGATCAGCGAATTGACCGGTGAGCTCACTGCGGTGACAACGAAGGAAGGCTTAGTCGAGGCGCTGAAGAACGTGTTCGCAACGGTGCCGCCGGCCTGGCCGCTGCTGGTGGACCTCGCCATGCCGGCTGGGCTGCTCGGCGAGGGCATCGAGCACTGGCCACTGTTCGACGTCGGCGACGATCGGGAGTCGCTCAGCGACCGCCACCAGCCGCGGCTGCGCTGGTCGCAGCGGCGCCAGGTGCCGGCGTTGCACGGCAGGTGTGTGGAGCGGGTGTCGCGGGCGAGCTGGGCCAAGGTTCCTGGCCTGCTCGCCGACGCCATGCTCGCCGATCAGACGCGCCTCAAGCGGTGGGCCAGGGACGACAAGGCGCACGCCTGGCTGATCGGTCGTCACCCGGCCGCCGGCGGATCGGACCCGCTGCGCTTGCTGCTCAGGGAGGGCTACGGGTTCCTGGTCTGGTTCCGCCGGGGCGGTGACACCCGTCAACGGAGGTCGATCACCAGGCGGGTGTCGCAGATTCCTGTCGCCGCACGCAGGGCGGTCATCCCCGACGAACTGCCGGACTTGACCGACCTGCCGGTGGTCGTCTGGGACGACCCGCGGGGCCGGGCGGAGTTCGACCTGCCGCCGCCGGTCGCGGCCGAGCAGATGTCCCTGGAACAATTGTGAAGGAGGACTTGAGGTGACCTGGCGCATCTTCACCGGCGACGGACGGTCCGACCCGACCGGCCGGGCGTGGGAGGCTTTGCCGGAGCCGCCCCCGTGGCGGTGGCGCGAGGTGGCGATCACCCGGTTCGTCATCTCCGACGGTCTGCGCGACGCGGTGAACGCTGCGCTGCACCTGCGTCGCCCGCTGCTGCTCACTGGTGCTCCCGGGTCCGGCAAGTCGACGCTGGTCAGCCTCGTCGCCGCGGAGCTCGGCCTCGGCGAGCCGCTCAACTGGCACATTACCTCGCGCACCACGTTGATCGACGGGTTGTTCCAGTACGACGCCCTCGGCCGGCTACACGCCTCGCAGAGCGCTGCCGGCGCGGACGGCGATGACGCCGCGCGAGTCGAGGATTACGTGACCCTCGGGCCGCTCGGTACCGCGCTGGCCAGTCGACTCAAGCCCCGCGCGGTGCTCATCGACGAGATCGACAAGAGCGACTTCGACCTGCCTGGCGACCTGCTCAACGTCCTGGAGGAGGGCGAGTTCGACGTTCCGCCCCTGGTGCGTGACGCGCGCGGGGCCCGCCGCAGGGACGGCGAGGCGGTGGTCCACGAGGTTCGCGGTTCGGACCGGGCAACGTACACGGTCGAGGGAGGGGTAGTGCGCCGCACCCACTGGCCGGTCATCGTAATGACCAGCAACGGGGCGCGGACCTTCCCGCCGCCGTTCCTGCGGCGGTGCGTCCGCTTCGAGATGCCCACGCCGCAGCAGGGGTTCCTAACGAGCGTTGTAGACGGGTACATCGACAATGTTAAGGGTAAGGACCGCAAGAAGATCGAGGAGTTCGCCCAGCGCCTGCTCGCCGGCGAGCAGCTAGCCATCGACCAGCTGCTGAACTACCTCTACCTGGTGAGCAAGGAGAACGTCACCGACGCCACTACCCGCGAGCGGCTGGAGCGCACGCTGCTGGAGGAGCTGAGCGGTCAGTGATCGACCGGCTCGCCCATGTCCTCGCCGAAGCCTTCCCCGACCATGACGGCGAGCACCTCGCCGACGCCCTGTGGCTGGTGGCCACCCGCGGGAGCACCGCGCCCACCCCGGGACCGGCCGTCACCAGCGGCCGTGAACACGCCGACGCGGCGACGCCCACGGCGACGCGGGCCGCGCAGGCGACCACGGACGTCACCAGCCCGCAGCCCGTCGCGGACCTCTCGCTGCCCGGCGGCCGGCCCGGCGCGACAACGGAAACCGGGCGCGCGATCGAGGTGGGACTCCGGATTCCTATCGCGACGCCCAGCATGACCACGGTGACAGCCCTGTCGCTGTTCCGCCGCGTACGCCGGCCCGGACGTCCGGTCCTGGACATCGACGCCACCGTGGACGCGACCGCGGACGCCAAACGCCTGGTCATCGTCACCCGTTCAGAGCGCGAACGCGGACTCGACGTCGCCGTCGTCGTGGACCGCACGCCCGGGGCGATGGTGTGGGCTGAAACGATCACGGAGCTGGAGGGCACCCTCCGCCGCACCGGCGCCTTCCGCTCCGTCACGCGCTGGTCGCTGGACCAGTCGATGGGCGCTGCCGCGCCCGCCCGGCCGCGGGTGCGGGACAGCGCCGGGGCGGTGCACCACGCCGATCACCTCGTCGACCCGGCCGGTCGCCGGCTGGTGCTCCTACTCACCGACGGCACCGCGGACGCCTGGCGCGGCGGCCCGCTGTGGCAGGTGTTGCGGCGGTGGGCACAAGCGATGCCCACCGCGCTGGTGCACCTGCTGCCCGAGCCTTACTGGGCGTACACGGCGATCGGCCAGCCCACCGCGGCCGTCCGGTCGCCCCGCCCCGCGTCGCCGAACTCGTCGATGCAGACCCTTACGGCCTGGTGGAGCGACGAGGACGAGGACCATTCCGCTGTGTCCGTGCCGGTGTTCGGGCTGCGACCTGAGGCGATCATGCGCTGGACCCGCGCGGTGGTGACCGGCAGCACCTGGACCGAGGCGATCCGGGCGCATCCTCGGCAGGCGACCGCGGCCGCTCCTGCGATGCGCGCCGCGTCGGCAGCGCAACGGGTACGGGTGTTCCAAGCCCGCGCCAGCGAAGGCGCGCAGCGCTTGGCGCGGATCCTGGCCGGAGCGCCCGTGCTGTCGCTGCCGCTGATCCGGGTGCTGCACGAGCACCTGGTGCCCCATCCGGAGACCGGGCAAGTCGCGGAGCTCATGGTCGGCGGACTGATGGAGCGGCTACCGGACGGTACCGGCCGGGACAGTCTGCTCCTGCGGTTCCGCCCCGGCGTCGCCGACCTGCTCTACGAGGGCACCACGACCAGCCAGGAGTGGGATGTGTACGAGGTACTCAGCGGCTACCTCGAACGCCACGGCGGGTCAGGTGACACGGTGCGCGCTGTCCTGGCGGACCCGCGCGGGACCACGTCGGTGGACGGGGACCTGGTGCCGTTCGCTGCCATGGGCCGCGGCATGGCCATGCGGCTGGGACTCGACGTCGACATGCCGGCTGACTCCCCGCAGCACGGCCCGGCCACGCCGGCGCCGGACGGGTCGGGCATGCCGGCGGCTGCGCTGGCGGGGCAGCCGCGGCGGACGGGTGCGGTGATTGTCTGCGTTCCCGATCTGGTGATCCGGGGGTCGCGTGCGGCCACTGCGGACGCGTGGATCTCGGCCATGGCGGATGGCTTGCGCGCGAGCGGGGACGGCGATAGGGCCCGGGCGCTGCTCGACGGCGGAGTCTCGCTTGCCCGCTACGCCGACCTCTTCGATCACAACCCGAAGTACCCGGCGGCGGGGCGAGCCGGGTCTGAGGAGGAATTGCGGCCGATGAGCGCCGTGTCGCAGTACTTCGCCGATGGCGACGTCAGGCAGGCAGCACGTGACCGGGTCGCGGCCGCGGTGACCGACGAGACGAGGGTGATCGTGGCGTTCTCCTTCGGCGCGGTCGTCGCCTACGAGGCGCTGTGCCAGCATCCCGAATGGCCGGTACGGCTTCTGGTCACGCTGGAGTCGCCGCTGGGCGGCGCCATGGTGTTCGACCGGCTCGACCCCGCGCCCGCCGCGCCCACGGCCGCAGCCCCACGCCGGGGGAGCTGGCCGGGCTCGGTCGACACCTGGGTAGACCTGGTGAATTCCGTCGACGCTTTCGCCAGTGGGGTTGAGCTGCGGACACTGTTCGGCTCGCCGGTCACGCAGCATGTGGTCAGCGGTACAGGCAGCCACCGGCCGGAGAGTTACCTGGCCTCACCGGTGACTGGCGCGGCCATCTCGGCCGCCCTGCGCGCCACCGGCGAATCGCAGCCAGCGACCCCGACAGTCACCGACCGGACGCTCTCCGGCGATGGCCGCCGCTACCTGCTGCTGTGCAACGTCACCGAGTACCTCGATCCGAATCTGACGCCGCTGCCCGCAGAACCGGCGGCGGAGGTCGTCGAGCTGTTCGCGGCGCTCGGTTACGCCCACGTCGCGATTGGGGCGCCAACCCCCACCCGGGAGGCGATCTTCATGGACGTGGCGCGTTTCCTCCGGGCGCCCGACCGCCGGCCCGACGACCTGCTGGTGCTCTATCTGTCCGGCCACGGCGTCACACTCAGCAACGGCGAATACCGCTTCCTCAGTACCGATTCAGTCTCCCGCAGGTTACAGGGCTCGGGCGTCGCGGTGGCGGAGCTCGCCCAGGCGCTGTTCGAGGGTTCGCCCGTGCAACATCACCTCGTCATAGTGGACAGCTCATTCGCGGGCCAGGCGGCGCGGGAGTTCGCCTCGCTGGCGCGGCGGTACTCCCAGCCCTCGTTCGCGGTGATCGCGTCGACGGGTGCGCAGGCGCAGGCGCACGTGGACGCTTTCCCTCGAGCGCTGTCGAAGGCGATGCGGGACTGGATGGCCGAGGAGTTTGCCCCGTCGCTGCTCCGGCTCGATGAGCTGGTGTCCCGCGTCAACGACCGCTTGGCCGCGTCCCTCCGCCCCGGCCGCAGCCAGCGGGCAGAGGCCATCCTCCTGAGTCCTGTAGCGATACCGTTCTTCCCCCGGTCGCCACGACGGGTCGAGGTGCCTTCTATAGAGGATTTCGTCGGGCGGCGCAGCGCGATTGCGGACATCACGGCCTGGCTGGCCGATCCCTCGAACCGCCGACCGCTGGTCGTCACTGGAGACCCAGGGTCTGGCAAAACTGCACTGTTGAACTTCGTGGCCGCGGTGTCCGACCCGCGGATGCGCCGTGCCTTCTTGCCTTCCCACTCGGACCTGCCACCGGTAGGCGCGATCATCGGTACGGTTTCAGCGGCCGGCTCCACCGCCGAGGAGGTAGTCGCCCGGCTGGGGTCGTTCCTCATGATCGACAGCACTGGCCGGGGCCTCACGGCCGACCTCTCGGCGGTGCTGTCGGCAGCCGACCGGCGCACCCCTTGGGGCGCCGTCGCGATCGACGCGATCGACGAGTCACGCGACCCGAGCCGGCTCCTCCACGACCTGATCGCGCCGCTCGTCCGATCCGGCCGGCGTCTGCGGCTGTTACTCGCCACCCGCCGCGTCCTTCTTGAGTCGTTGTCCGAATTGCATCCCGTCGTCATGGACCTCGACACCGACCAGTACGCCGACCCTTACGCGCTGCGATCTGTCGTGCGCCGCGTCCTGACCGACCCGGCAGAGGCATCGGAGCTGGTGCGGGCCGCCCCGCCGGGAGCGGTCGACCGGATCGCTGCTCGCATCGCCGACGTCGCCGGCACGTCGTTCCTCCACGCGTTGCTGGCGGCCAAGGCGCTGGCCGCCCGCAGCGATCCGATCGACCTCAACGCGATGGCCACGGCTTCGCGGAGGGAGACGGACGATCTGATCCGCCGCCTCGTGTGGGAGGCGACCCCGTCCCAAGCCGGCGATGAACAAACGGCGTTGACCGCCACCATCGAGGCCGTCGAGGTGTACCGGCGGCTGGCGGAGGCCAACCCCGCCGCTTACCTGCCTGACCTCGCCAGGTCGGTGAGCAGCCATGCGGTGCGGTTGGCGGAGGTGGGGCGTCGGGTTGAGGCGCTGGAAGTCAGCCAGGAGGCCGTCACCCTCTACCGGGAGCTGGTCAATTTCAGCCGCGACGCTTACCTGCCTGACCTCGCCAGGTCGGTGAGCAGCCATGCGGTGCGGTTGGCGGAGGTGGGGCGTCGGGTTGAGGCGCTGGAAGTCAGCCAGGAGGCCGTCGAGGTGTACCGGCGGCTGGCGGAGGCCAACCCCGCCGCTTACCTGCCTGACCTCGCCAGGTCGGTGAGCAGCCATGCGGTGCGGTTGGCGGAAGTAGGTCGGCGGGCCGAAGCGCTGGAAGTCAGCCAGGAGGCCGTCACCCTCTACCGGGAGCTGGTCAATTTCAGCCGCGACGCCTACTTGCCCGAGCTCGCTACGTCTCTGTGGAAGGTGGGATACGTAGCGCGCATTCTCGGAGAGACGTCGGACCAGATCCTGGATGCAGTTGCGGAAGGTGTGCAGTACTTCGACGAGCTCGCAGCCACCGAGCCACGGGCGTTCACCGCACGCCGCGACGCGGCAGCCTCCACCTTGGCCGACCTGCAAGACAGCGCAACAAGCCGGCACCCCCAACCGACACCACCCAGATCACCCCACACTGGCGAGGTATGAAGCCCTCGACATCGCCCGACTCGACGTCGACCTGGGCTCACCGCCGGAGCCTGTCGGCTCCGCCTGAAAACTGACCCCGTGGTTCCGGCTGAATTCTGACCCCTTCCGGAAGCATCGGGAGGTGCTGACCTGCTCGCCGCAGTGGCCGACGACCTGGCTACGGCGATGGACCGCATCCGTAAGCTGGCATAAACGATCCTCGACGGCACGCTGATCCCGATCGACCGGGTCGCCGACCAGAAGCCCTACTACTCGGGCAAGCACAAACGGCACGGCGTGAACGTGCAGGCCATCGCGGACGCGGCAGGTCGCCTGGTCTGGGCATCGCCGGCGCTGCCCGGCGCCACCCATGACCTGAGCGCCGCCCGTAGTCACGGCATCATCGGCGCGCTGAGCAGCGCCGACGTGATGACGTTCGCGGACAGGGGCTACCAAGCCACCGTGTGAGCTAGCGGACTCATCGCTGCGTGGTGATCGTTTGGCTGGCTTGCTGCTACACCAGCCAACCAGGACAAGAGCGGCTGCACGACCCGGCATGGGCGACGAACTTCTGGCCGTACCACCGGCCGCCACCACCTAGCAGGCCGGACCGGTGTTCCTGGCCGGGGTTGCCGCGCACATCCGCAGCCCGGCCGGCGCACAGGGCATGAACACCGGCATCCAAGACGCGGTGAACCTCGGCTGGAAACTCGCTCAGGCGCTGCAAACCGACGCCGACCCGGCCCTGCTGGACAGCTACCACGGTACTCTCGCAACGTCGGGCTAGGCACCCGGCTCCTGGCAGGCGGCGGGGGTGTCGGGAAGTCTCAACTGGCCGCCGCGTAGTTCGCCCACGACGCAGACGTAGTCCGAGTGGATCCAGCCTGCCTTGCCCGAGCTACCGGGCCAGTTGATCGGGTACCAATAGCCCTCGTCTACCGACGAGGTGGGCGACGAGGTCGGCCCGACGCGCGCCGCCTGCACCGAGAAGTAGCCATCAACGCCGGTGCCCACAACGGCGCACGTACCTGCGATCAACGCAGCGCCCAAGACTACGGCCACGTTCATCTTGGCGGCGCGCAGCGTCCCATCCCTGTTGATGATGGCTGCGCGCACGGCCCCGGCCCTGTTGACTCGCGCAGCCTCAACCGTTGCCCGAGCCAACTCGTCGGGCGTCTTCACCTGTCGTCCTCGGCGCGCCACGGCTTGATTATCACTGGCCGATGCACTGGTGAACACGCCGGGTGAGTCGCGCGTTACCTTTTGATCGTCCCCAGCCGGGGACTCCTCGGTCGCCCGGCCGCGCCAACTGCAGCGCCCGGCTGACCCGCTGCGGCGGGCGTAGCGTCGCCTGCGGCAGGTGATTCTGGCCCCGCTGACCTCGACGGGCGTCGCTGACGGCGCGGGCCGGCCGAGTGGCCGGTTGGGCGTCTAAGTGCGGGTCGGTGACCGCCTGGTCGGCATGCCGCTGCGCCAGGTCCGAGACGTGCGGGAGTTCGGCGTGTGGCTGCTTCGCCCCGCCAGTTGGCTCCTGCTGGCACCTGTCCGTGGTTCTCAGGCGGCGGCCCCTCCAACCAGTTTCTGTGTGCGATGCAGGTAGGTGTAGTCGGCGGCACCGGTACTGACATCCCGTCTCGACCGTGTCGTAGCGACGTTGACTGCTCCGCTGGAGAGAGCCATCAAAGGTACGTTCAGATCTGGTTGCGCGGCTGCCCCGAATCCGGCGGCGAGGGCGACAAACGCTGCGACCGGACGGGTTACCCAACTCCACCTCGTGCTGCGTGCCGCGGCCTCCAGTTCCGCTGTCGCTTCCGTCAGTTCTCGCTCCACCAGGCGATAGGCGTCCTGTGGGTGACGGTCCGCCTGCTTCAGTTGGTGAAGGAGGTCGTCGATGGCAAGCATCAGTCTCTGCCGCTCGGCGTTGTACCTCGTCCTGAAGCGCACCAAATCACCGATCAGCACGTCGTCTCGGGGTACTGGCAGAAGCGGACCCACGTTCACTTGCCAGCACGCCGTCACGTCGTAGCCGAGATCCGGGTCAGTGCCAAGCAGATGCGCCTCTTTGATGTCGGTGTGGGGGCGTAAGCCTTCTGGGCCGGTGCAGCCCGACTGAGCGTTGATGCCGGCAGCGAGACGCCTGGCGATGAGACTGACGACGACGTTCAGCAGCGCCGGCGCGGCGACCAGCCGCGAACCGCTGTCCGGGTGCCGGTAGACAAGCCTTTGCCGAAGCAGTTCCTTCACGACACTCTTGTGGAGCTTGTCCACGTGGAGGGTGCTGAACTCGCCCGGTGGCGGTTCGGCCGGCGGAATAAGGGCATCGAGCGGCACTTGCTTAAGCGCATGATCGAGTTCCCCTTCGATCTCGTGAAGCTCGAAGGGCCCGAACGCTCGGTGCGCCTCGAGCGGCCGGTAAAGGCCGGCGTCTTGGACCTCCTTCATCCGTGCGCTGAGCCGGTCTTCCCATCCTGGAGCTACGACCGTGGCGAGATCGTCCCAGTACAAGATCGCTTGCTGGAGAACGCGCACCGGCGCGTTTGCGAACGGGTAGTAGAGCATCCCAGCCATGCCAACCCCCACCGGGAAGAATTTGCGGCGATTGATGCCCAAGAATCTACCGTCTGCTGCGCAGGAATGGTTCAAGGCATGCCGGAGAGTACAAGAGCATCGGCGACCCGCACCGCCCCACGACATCACGGCCTGAGCGGCCACTGTCTCGGACGGGTCCTGCGCGGCACCTGACGCTGCCCCGCCCATCCACTGCAGCGTGCGCAACTGCTCGCGGCTCAGGCGGCCGCCTTCGTTACTCAGGGCGTCGGCAGGGTGACTGTCGTTGGTATCTTCTGCGGCATGAGTGGGGGTCGGGGCTATGGAAGCCGCAACAAGCGGCGGCAGATCAGCGACGAGGAACGGGCCGCGGCCGTGGAGGACTACCGGGAGTCCGTCGGACGGCTTCACCACACCGCCAACCGGAACCTGCGGCAGACGATCGCCTACGCCACCATCTTCGTCGCCGTTATCGCCCCCTGGATGCTGTTCATCGGCCAGGCCACGCCGGCGAGCTTCCCGTGGTACGCCATGTCGATCCTCAGCGGCGCGTTCGGTCTGACCACCTACGTCGTCCGGGAGCCGCGCCCGCGGTCGTACCTGCTCGCTGCCGCGGTCATCCTGGCCGTGGTGGGCGTGACCGGCATGTTCCTCACCGGCTAGGCCGTGGGGTCTGTGGATCTAACGGTATTTCCGGCCTGACCTGCCGGGCGTTGTGCCTGGTGAGGAGGGTGCCGTGATGACCGCGACACTGAACGACCAGACCGGACGTAAGAAGCGGCCTGAGCCGTCGGCGGAGGCGAAAGCCGCCGCCGAGCTGGTGCGGGCCGCGAAGGAGCAGGGTCTGTCGCTGACGGGCCCGGATGGGCTGCTGAAGCAGTTGACCAAGACGGTCTTGGAGACCGCGTTGAACGAGAAGATGACCGAGCATCTCGGCTATGCCAAACACGAAGCCGACGGTGCCGGTTCGGGCAACGTCCGCAACGGGACCCGGTCGAAGACGGTGCTGACCGACGCCACCGGTCCGGTACAGATCGACGTGCCTCGGGACCGGGCCGGCAGGTTCGAGCCGCAGATCGTGCGTAAGCGGCAGCGGCACCTGTCCGGGGTCGACGAGGTGGTGTTGTCGATGTATGCCAAAGGTTTGACGACCGGAGAGATCAGCGCTCACTTCGCCGAGATCTACGGCGCTTCGGTCAGCAAGGAGACGATCTCACGGATCACCGACAAGGTGATCGAGGAGATGACTGACTGGTCGCACCGCCCGGGCCCCGAAGGGGCGTAACACCTAGTGCGCCAGTCGAGCCGCATTATCGCCTCGTCAAGGGTGACGTCCGGGTGCGAGCTATTCCCGCGATCAGCCCGAGGTGAGCTTGAAGGTCAAGAGCGTCAGCGACCTGCACGGACGTCGTCGGCATGTACAGCGTTGAGTGCAGCGAGAGCAGGTGGGAACATGATCGTATGGAGCAGGCGCGAGTGTGGTTCTTCCAATCGAACCCCAAGCTGTACGACATTGACGCCGCGCTCACTGCGCTAGACCGAATTTGGTGGCGAGTTCCGCAGTACACCGGCGAGGTTCATGTCGGCGACGTGGCGGTGCTCTGGCGCAGCGGTAAGGATGCGGGCATTGTCGGGCTCGGGCGAGTCGTCGCCGACCCTCAGCTGCGGCCGATGGAGCCAGCCGAGAAGTCCTTCGTCCTCGCCGAGGAGGAGAGTGCCGACAACGCAACGCGGGTGCTCCTGCGAGTACAAGCCGTGCCGTTCGTCTCCAAGGAGAGGGTGCGGGCGGTCGCTGAGTTCCAGCAGCACCAGCTGTTGGTTGCGCCGCGCGGGACGGTGTTCCCCGTGGAGAAGGACGACTGGCGGGCCCTGAGCGACCTCCTTCCGGCTCCCCCTGGACTCGTTCCAGCCGAGAAGAGTGCACTACCAACTGCGTTCGCCTGGCCGCAACGCGCAAAGGGTGTGCTCCCGATGCCCGGCGGCTACAACGGTTACCTGCTTTCTTTGAAGAGGGTGTGCCTGGTCGTAGCGGAGGAGCGACCGACGCCTGCCGAGTTGGCGGCGATCCTTGAGACGGTGCTGAAGGTCAAGCCAGTCGCCGCTCGGCTACGCGAATCCTTCTTACGCAAGGTCGGCGTAGTAGTGGTGCACGACGGCATCTGTCGTCTCGGACCGTGGACCGAAAGCTGGTTAAGGGATGTCTCGTAACCCTGCCGTCTGTCTGTTGAGGATGGTCGGGCAGGATGCCTGGGTGCAGGTGATCACCGCGGCCGACTCTGAGTGGATCTTTCCGTTCACCGGGTTGCAGCCCGCCCAGTTCCGCAAGCTGGTCCGGTTGGTCGCCGAGCGTGGCGGTGACGGCATCGCTGACGGCCGGCCGGGCCGGCAGTGGGCCCTGGACCTGCCGGATCGGGTGCTGCTGGTGGCCACCTACTGGCGTACGAACCTGACAATGCGGCAGATCGGCCCGCTGTTCGGGGTGTCGCACTCGGCTGCCCATCGGGTCATCGACACCCTCGCGCCGCTGCTGGCCCTGGCGCCGGTGCGTAAGCGGCCAGTCGAGCAGATCGCGATCGTCGACGGGACTCTGATCCCCACCCGCGATCACCGCTTGGCCGCCCGGAGCAAGAACTACCGGTACTCGACGAACCTGCAAGTCGCCATCGACGCCAGCACCCGCCTGGTCCTCGCCGTCGGCGACCCGCAGCCGGGCAACCGCAACGACACCATCGTCTACCGCACGTCCGGCATCAAGGCGAAGCTGGACGGGCGGCCGGTGATGGCCGACGGCGGCTACCGCGGCAACCCCGAGGTGATCATGCCGTACCGCAAGCCCACCGACGGCAGCCAGCTCCCGGATTGGAAGGAAGCCCTCAACGTCCAGCACCGCACCGTCCGAGCGGGAGTCGAACACGCTCTGGCCAGGATGAAGTGCTTCAAGATCCTGCGCGACTACCGCCGCGCCGCCCACACATTGGCCGACGCCGCTTCCGGCATCGCGAACCTCCACAACATCATCCTCGCCGGCTGACCATCGGCTTGATGCCGAGCAACGCCTTCACCCAGTTACGAGACGTCCCTTAGCTAGCGACGACGACAGGGTGGTCATTGCGCTTCTTCATGCGCGGTGCCAGTTTGTCGGCGAGCTACTCGCTGCTGCCCGAGAGCCGCTGACCAATGAGCAACTCCTGGCTGTCGCCAATGACCGGTACGGCATGGGGTGGGACACCCAGACTCAGGTCGTCAACCGACGTGGCTGGTTGCAATCTGCCGGGATGCTTGCCGACACAGGTGACGGCAAGGTGAGGGCGACAGATGCTGGCCATGCTCTGCTGACCGAGCTGTCACTTCATGACCCAGCCGCGCGTCTGCCCATAGAGGCCGTCGTCGAGCCACTCCGATCGGAGCCTCCGATCGAGGTCTCGCCTCCTGTCTCTGACACCGTTGACGCTATCTCCGATGCAATCAAGAGCTCCGCGACCGATAGCTCGCACCCCGACCGCTTCGAGCGCGCCGTGCGAGATGCATTCGCCTTCCTCGGCTTTCAGGCTGAATGGCTCGGAGGCTCTGGCAAGACAGACGTCCTCCTCGACGCCACGCTCGGCCGCACGGACTCCTACCGCGTAGTGGTCGACTGCAAGACAAGCGCCTCCGGGACAGTGGGCGACCAGCAGGTCGACTGGGTCACCCTCGGAGATCACAAGAACAAGCACGATGCGGACCACATCGCGCTCGTTGCCCCCAATCCCTCGGGTAGGCGCCTTCTCGACCGAGCCAAGCAGCACAAGGTGTCGATCATTTCCGCCGATCAGCTCGCCGGCATCTGCCGCCAACACGCCAAGACCCCGCTCGGGGTCGACGACTACCGGTCACTCTTCGCCCACGGCGGCAGTCTCGACACCGAAGCCGTTGACGAGCGTGCTGGGGAGGTTGGAAGACTCATCATCCTCGCGGCTGCCATGTGTGAGGCCATCCGCGAGCGGTCGACGGTGTTCGGGCGGTTGTCCGCCCGTGACCTACTCCTCATCCTTGCCGACCAGTCGGTGGCGGAAGGCACGACGGAGGATGAACTGCAGGCGGTGCTGGACACGCTGGCCAGTCCGTTACTGGGGGTACTCCATGGTTCGAAGGGCGAGGGCTATCGGGTAACGACCACGGCTCTGGTTGCCCAGCGCCGCGTCGAGGCCGTTGCCCAACAGCTCTCTATCGATCCGACCCGATGACTTGTGGCGGCCGAACTAGCCTTGTATCAGGCCCGGCCAGGGCGCCGGCGACGGTGACCGGCAGGGTGGCCGCCCGCCCCTGTCTTTCCAGATGAGCCTCGTCTGGTGGGTCGGCAGCAGGCGGAGGCGTTGGTTGCGCAGGCCCGTGAGCAGGATGTGGAACTGTTCGGTGATGGTGGTCCGTTGCGGCAAATGACCAAGGCGATCCCACATCTGACGCTACGGGTCGGTAGGTCAGTTCCGGGTGACGGAGTGGTCGCTGTAGATTTCGGTGATCTCTACCTCGATATCTGCGTCCGGCTCGTCCTCGAACCGCAGGTCCCACCTGAGCGCGAGGGCGAAGGTGCAGTCGACGATGCCCCAAGCCGCGAGATCGACAAGGCCGTCGCCCCAGTCGTTGCTTTGGGCGGCGCTGGCAACGAACTCGGCAGATAGTACGCCCTCCAGGTTCACCTCCAGGTAGTCACCCCGACGCGCGTAGTTGCTGAAGTCGAGGGAGATCGCCATCTGTTCCGATTCCGTGGGCCTCCAGTCCGCGTCGTCCGATCCTCTCCGGTGAAACTGGGAGGTTACCGTTTCTGTGAGCTTGGCTAGCACCTGCGCGACGCCGTCCGCCGTCGCCTCGCTGAGAGAACCGCTGCAGAGTGAAGCGATGATGGCCTCAGCCGTGCGACCGAGGGCGTTGAGCGACAGCGACACGTCCACACCATCGAGGTCGAAGCTGCGGTCAACGAGGTAATCGGCGGCTTTACGCTCATCCAGCACGGCCAGGGTCTGCACGATGGCTGGAGCGTTGTCGAGGAACTCCGTGCAGGTTTTCGGGTCCTTCAAGTTGGCGCGTACTGCGGTGATGAGGCCCTTGGCGACCTTGCGGGCAGTGACGTGCTCGCGGGTGAGGCGGTCTACTTCGCTGGTGTAGCTTCGAGCCTCGTCGAGCAGAAGGGAGATCGACCTGGCCTGCAGGTTGCGCTTGCCCTTCTTGGTGTTGCAGGTCGTACAGATCAGGACGAGATTACCTGGCCGGTGTAGGTGAAAGTCGACGGTCAGACCGTGGAAGTCGATCAGCTCTTGCAACTCGGCCGTGGTGGTGGTTTTGGCGATCACGTGGTCGATCTGTGTCTCGTAGAACGCCTGCGGCCGAGTGCAGAAGGCGCACCGGCTCTTCCACACCTCGTAGAGGGCGCCGCGGAGTACCACGTCGTCAGTACCGCGGTAACCGATCTCGCCGGGACGCAACGGTCTTGTCACTGACAGGTCCTCAGGTCGGTCGGTGGAACATGTAGCTCGCCGCCGACGAGCATATCGAGCAGGTTCCGGTGGCGGCGCTCGGTGCCATTCTGCTGCTGCTTAGCGCCGATAGTGACCGGCGTGCCATTTCGGTGGGCGGGGCCTGCCGCCGGACCGTGCGTCCCGTCCCCCGTTTACCCCCCGAAAACCCCCGCTGGCGACTGACAATCAGTGATGAACGATGACTATCGATTGGTGGTGTTATTGCAGCTCAGCGCCTGTCTCTGACAATCAACGACAAGGCTGTGACCGCTACGGACCGTAACAAGGGGTCTTGACAACCAATGACAAGTCCTGAGGGGACTCGACAAGAGGTTGTCTTGGGTTCAAGACCCTCGCTCCTCCGAGCGCCGGGTGTTGGGCCGGGCGGCCCGGGCTCGTGCTGCCCAGAGCGAGGCACGGCGGGTGGCTGCGCCTGCTCGCGACGGCGTGCATGGGCTGAGGGCGAGTCATGTACCACCCGTGATCACATTCGCCCGCCGACCGAGCCCGCCTTCCGATAAGTCTCAAGGCTACCCGTCCGCGCGGTACCCGCTGTCCGAGTCAGATCTGCTTTGCCGCCCGCAACACCCCCTGATCACCGGTATCAGGTCATCCAGGTGCGTCCTGTCGCGAACCGCCTGATTGATGTCTTTCGCTGCGCAATGCATCAGCTCGAGCTGGTTGAACGTCCGCTCGCGAGTGACGCTGTGTAGATCGTCGTGTCGGATTTGATCGATCTTGGCTGAGTCGTCCTTGCAGTTTGTGCTGCCTCTTGCTCTGGTCCGTTAGTGATCTTTACTGTCAGCGCACCCTGCTGACCTTGAGGAGACTGCGGTGGCCGGTGCGTTTCGTGGATCCGCCATGAGTGTTGCGGCTGTGGGCCGCTGGGCTCGGCGCAGGTACTCCCTCGCAGGTTTGTTGACGTTCAGCATGGTGGCGTCGTTGCTGTCGGCGGTGCCTCCGCAGCCGGTGACGGCATCGCCTGCGGCGCCGGCGGGCGCCACCGCGGTCAAGCCTTCTCAACGCGCAGGGGTAGCGGGGTTACCGTCGCATGAGGCGACAACCGCGCGGACGTCGTTTGCCGGGTCAGCCGGAAGCAGCGCAGCGCGTCCGCCTGTGCCGGGCGCGGTCGGTGCCGAGCAGACGTTCCCTGCGGTGAAGGTGCCTGGGCAGGGTGAGGCCGGGCAAGAGGCGTCTTCGCTCTCGGAGGTGGGGGGCGCCAGCGGTGGAGTCGTCGCCGGCCGTTCCGTCGAGCGGTCGGATGCCCGTACGGAGCGCACGACCGAGTTCGTCAATCCTGATGGCACGAAGACGCTGCGGGTCTACGACGGTCCGGCCTTCATCCGTGACGGCGCCGGAGCGTGGAAGCCGATCGATAACCGGTTGTCTCGACGGGTCGATGGCCGGTACGCGCCGGCATCCGCCGCGGATGTGAGTATCGCCTCGCGTAGCAACGATCCGCAGGTGGCGACATTGTCGTTGGGCGAGGACGCTGCGGTGTCCTTCGCGGTTGACGGTGCTGCTGCGGTTTCGTCGTCGGTTGAGGAGTCGACGGCCACGTTCGTCGGTGTGCGTGCGGCGTCAGACGTGAAGCTGACGCCGATGGAGTGGGGCCTTAAGGAAGAGATCGTCCTGCACTCCGCTGACGCCCCGACGACATGGACCTTCCCGCTGACCGTCAAGGGCGTCACTCCGGCGCTCAACGACGCCACCGGTGAAGTCGAGTTCACCGACGCAAGTGGTGCGGTGCGGGGTGTCGTCCCTCCGGGGTTCATGGTTGATTCGAACATCCACCCCCGTCGTGGTACGGGGGAGCGGACGGACAACGTCCGATACTCGCTGCAGCGTCAGGCTTCCGGGTGGCTGTTGCAGGTCGACCTGGACGCCCACTGGCTGCGGGATCCTTCGCGGGTGTTCCCGGTCATTGTCGACCCCTCGTTCACCGACAACGCGGAGACCGACGACACGTACGTGTCGAAGCGTGACCACGCCAACCGCAACAATTCCGCCGAGGGTGACCTGCTGGTGGGCACGTACAACGGTGGCACCGAGCGGGCCGCGTCGTACCTGCACTTCAACGATCTGAAGGCGTCGAGGCCGAACCGCTATGTCCTTGGCGCGACGTTGCAGATGTGGAACTTCTGGTCCTACTCCTGCAGAGCCCGCAGCGTCAACGTGTACGCGGTGACCAAGTCATGGTCGGGATCGACGACCAAGACGTGGGCAGGCCCGTCGTACGACTCGGCGAACCGGCTCGCTACCGGGTCGTTCGCTCACGGCTACTACGACTGCCCGAGCGGCAACTGGGCCGGCTTCTCGCTGCCGCCGGACCGGGTGATGAAGTGGCTGCACGGCACCGAGGCGTTCTACGGGCTGACGGTGCGGGCGTCGGAGACCGACAGCTACGCCTGGAAGCGGTTCGCATCGGCGAACTTCTCGAACTCCACGGCCCGCCCATACATCGACCTGAACTACTCCGACCAGGGCGCCAAGTACTCGCTTCCCTCGCCGAGCTTCAACCCGCCGGTCACTGCCGCGTCGGCCGGGAGGATTACGGCACGGGTGACGAACTGGGGTTCGACGACCTGGACCCCGACGAACGGTTATCGGCTGACGTACAAGATTCTCAGCGCCGGCGGGACGCTTCTGCGTAGCGGGCCGCTCTACGCGATGCCGAAGAACGTCGGCCCGCACCAGTACGCCGACGTGCCCATCCAGGTCGAGTCGCTCGGGTTGGGGACCTACATCCTCCGCCTGGACATGGTGAATCCGTCCGGCGCCTCGTTCAACAGCACCTACGGCATCCCGTTCGGCCAGAGCACCTTCACCGTGAGCAATGGCGCGCCGACCGTCGGCGACGGTGGCGTGTTCCCGCCGCATAACGGCTTCACCGACTCCCTCACCCCGAGCCTGTGGGTGGACTACCTCGACCCGGACAACACCCCGGCCGGCGGCCGGCAGGTGAAGTTCCGCATCTGCAAGGGCACCCCGGCGGCACCGTCCGGCTGTCAGAGCACGGCATGGCGATCGTCGACGGCCTGGGCAGTGCCTACCGGGCTGCTGACCTGGCAGCAGCCCGCACACTGGTATGTCACCCTGTCCGACACCCAGGCATCCACCCCGGAACTCGGGCCGTACGTGTTCACGCCGACAGTGGCGCAGCCTGAGGTGTCGAGCCATCTCGCCGGGGCCGGCAACGACCCGGCGGTGGCGGGCCTCAACCCGTACGTCGGCAACTACTCCACCACGGTGACCGACGCTGCCGTGGCGGTCGCTGGACCTGCGTTGACGATGACCCGGACCTACAATTCGCAGGACCTGCGAGCATCCGGGGCGTTCGGTGCGGGTTGGAGCAGCCCGATCGATCAGCGGCTGACCACCGACTCCGACGGCTCCGACAACGTTCTGGTGACGCTCGCCTCCGGCGGACAGCTGCGCTTCGGCCGCAACCCGGACGGCACCTACGCCTCCCCACAGGGATCAACCCTGACCTTGGTCGCCGCTGGCAGCCCGACCGTCTGGACCCTGCGCGACTCCACCGGCACCCGGCGGATCTTCAACGCCAACGGCCGGCTGACCTCCGTCGCAGACGCCGATGGCCGTATCCAGAGCTACACCTATAACAGCAACAACGAGCTGACCACGATCACTGACAACGGCAGCAACCGTTCACTGCACCTGACCTGGACCGGCGGCCACGTCACCTCTGTCGCGACCGACGCCCCCGCCAGTGGCGAGACCGGGCCCAGGTGGACCTACACCTACACCGGCGACACCCTTACCCAAGTCTGCACGCCGCTGTCTGCACAGTCATGCACCACCTACGCCTACACCGCGTCGTCGCACTACCGCTCGGTGGTCACCGATGACAACCCGGCTGCCTACTGGCCCCTCGGCGAGGCTGCAGACACGCAGGACGCCACCAACGTCGTCGCCACGAAAGCCGGTGACCGTGACGGCTCCTATCAAGACGTCACCCTCGGCGTAGCAGGGGCACTGGCCGGATCTCCGGACACCGCCGCTGACTTCGGCGCTACAAGCGCCACCGCCGTCGAACTGCCGAAGAACCTGACGAACACCTCCATGGGCGTCGCCGTGGAACTGTGGTTCAAGGCCGGCACCGGCGAGAACGGCGTTCTGTTCGGCATGCAGAACACCGACCTCAGCCACACCCCTTCCCAGACACTGCCCATGCTTTACGTCGACACCAACGGCGTGCTGCGGGCCAAGATTTGGACGACCACCCAAAGCCAAACCCAGATGACGTCCGCGGCCCGCGTGGACGACGGGCAATGGCACCACGTCGTGCTCTCCGGCGCCGTTGACGCCCAGCAGCTGTACCTCGACGGCGTCAGGATCGGCCAGCTGACCGGCCAGCTGATCGACTACCGCGACATGGCCCACGCCTCTATCGGAAACGGCCGCGGCGGCAGCGGCTGGACCGGCACCCCGACCGGGAACTTTCCCTTCACCGGCCTCATCGACGAAGCCGCCTACTACAAGCACCCCCTCGGCGCCAACCAGGTCTCCGCGCACTGGGCCGCCCGCACCGCGACCCAACGGCTCACCACCGTCACCGATCCCGGCGGACATACCGCCCTCACCGTCGCCTACGACGGGCCAAGCGGCCGCGTGACCACCCTGACCGACCGCAACGGCGCCACCTGGGATCTCGGCAACCCCACACCGGACAACGGCAAACGCGTTGTTGTCCTGGCACCGGACAACGCCGAACCCATCACTTACCGCCACGACATTGATCACGGCGGCCGCCTCGTCAGCCGCGAGGACACCTTCGGCGAACAGAAGTGGACCTACAACGCCCGCGGATTCGTCTCCAAGTACACCGACGCCAACAACAACACCACCACCTACGACACCGACGCCCGCGGCAACGTCCTCGGCCGCACCACCTGCAGAACCAGCACCGAATGCAACACCAGCTACGCCGGCTACTACCTCAACGCCACGAACCCGCTCGACCCGCGTAACGACGTGCGGACCTGGACGGCAGACGCCCGTTCTGCCTCCGCCACCGACACCACCTACCGCGTCACGCACACCCTCGACACCATCGGGCACATCACCGCCGTCAGCTACCCCGCACCCGCCGGCTACTCCACCTCGCCCACGGAGTCCTACACCTACTCCACCGGCTCCGAGGCCGCCGAACCCGCCGGCACCGGCACCATCCCGGCCGGGCTGCAACTGACCGCAACTGCCCGCAACGGCAAAACCACCCGCAACTACTACAACTCCTCCGGTGACCTGGTCCGCACCGTCGACCCTGTTGGGCTGACCACCACCTACACCCGCGACGCACTCGGCCGCGTCACCACCATCACGATTGCCCCCGCCGACGGGAACGCCTTCAGCACCACCAGCTACACCTACAACGCCCTGTCGCAGGTCGCCACCACCACCGGCCCACCCGTCACCAACGCGGTCACCGGCGTCACGCACCAGGCAAAGAGCACCTACACCTACAACGACCTCGGCCTACGTACCCGCCAGGTCATCGACGACATCACCGGCGACGACCCCGACCGCACCTGGATCTGGACCTACGACGCCGCAGGCCGCCCCGACCTGACCACAACCCCCGACGCCAAAACGGTTGACCAGGACTACGACAGCAGGGGAGACCTCACCAAGGTCACCCAACCCAGCGGCCTCATCTATGAGTACACCTACGACGAGGCACACCGTCGCACCGAGACCGCCGCTGTCGGCGACGGCGTCGACCCGATGAATCCCACCGCCACACGCCTCGTCCTGGACTCCCGCGCCTACGACCCCGCCGGCCGCCTCGCCTCCGTCGTCGACGCCATGGGCCGCGAAACCGCCTACACCTACTACGGCGACAACCTGCCCGCCACCAGCAGCAGGGTCCGCCGCAACACCAGCGGCGACATCACCAGCGAAACCCAGCTCAGCAAAAGCGACTACAACGCCGCCGGACAACCCAACCTGCAGATCGCCATGGGTGACATCCGCACCACGACGATCTACGACAAGGCCGGCTACATCAAGGAAGAACACCTCGACCCTGCCGGCCTGGACCGCGCGGTCATCTACACCCGCAACCTGGATGGCACCATCGCCACCCTCACGCGCACCGGTGCTGCCTCACCCGGCCGCGCCGAATCCACCAGCTACACCTACGACGACATCGGCCGGATCCTGACCGAGACCGTCGCCAACACCGGCGGCACCCCCGCCGACCTCACCACCGCCTACCAACGCGACGCCCGCGGCCTCGTCACCCACACCACCGACCCGGCCGGCGTCACCACCAGCGCCACCTACGACCCACTCGGCAACCCCGTCACCACCACCGGCGCCACCCGCACCGCCTGGAATAACGGCGCCAGCACCACCGCCGCGCCCATCACCACCATCGGCTACAACACATTCGGCGACACCACCCACATTCGCGACGCCAACGGCAACACCACCACCGCCAGCGTCGACCCCGCCGGCCGGCCTACCAACGTCACCCTGCCGACCTACACCACTCCAGGCGGTGTCGCCCTCACCGGCACCTACCAAACCGCCTACAACAACCAAGGCCTGGTCGACCACACCACCGACCCCCTCGGCCGGATCACCACCCACACCTACGACCCCTACGGGCGACCGCTCACCCGCACCCTGCCCGACCCCGACGACGACGGACCCAAAACCACACCCGTCTGGACCTACACCTACGACCGAGTCGGGGACCTACTGTCCGCAGCCGACCCCACCGGCGGATCGACCTCGGCCACCTACAACGACCTCGGCCAACAAATCACGGCCACCGTCAGCGACCGCACCACCGGCAACACGCTCTACCTGACCACCAACCTCGCCTACGACCCCGCCGGCAACCTCACCACCGTCACCACACCGCTCAACCACACCACCACGACCACGTACAACACCGCCGCCGAGCCACTCAAAGTCACCGACCCGACCGGCCGGTTCACCCAGTACACCTACGACATGGCCGGCCGGCCCCTCACCTCGGTGAAGGGCAAGGACACCACCTACGTCGACCCCGTCACCACCCAGACCTACGACCTCGCCGGGCGCCTCACCGCCACCGCCGACTGCACCACCACCACGACCGGCGCCTGCGCCACCACCCTGCGAACCGCAACCGCCACCTACAACGGCGCAAGCCAGCCGCTCACCGTCACCAGCCGCGAAGGACGAACCAGCCAGTACGGGTACGACAACGCTGGTCAACTCACCGCCATCACTCAGCGCGTCAACCCAGCGGACGCGACGACGGCCGTCACCGTCGAACTCGGCTACGACCTGACCGGCCAACGCACCCGCATGGTCGACGGCAACACCAGCGCCACCACCTACACCTACACCCCATGGGGCCAGACCGCCTCAGTCATCGAACCCGCCACCACCGCCCACCCAAACCCCGCTGACCGCACCTGGACCACCACCTACGACGCCGCCGGGCAACCCGTCACCTACCGACTCCCCGGCAACGTCAGCCGAATCCTCACCTACGACAAGCTCGGCAACCTCACCCAAGAAACCGGCACCGGAGCCGAAGCCACCACCGCCACCCGCCAACTCGGCTACGACCTCAACGGCCGCATCACCAGCGTCGGCGGACCCAACGGCGCAACCAACTACACCTGGAACGACCGCGACCAGCTCACCAGCGTCACCGGCGCGGCAGGCGACGCCACCTACACCTACGACGGCGAAGGCAACCTCACCAACCGCACCGACGCTGCCGGCACCGCAACCTTCACCTACAACACCGCCGGCGCCCTCGCCACCACCGCTGACCCCCTCACCGGAGTCACCGCCACCAACGTCTACAAGAACAACGGCCAACTCGGCCAGACCACCTACGGCAGCGGCGGACCGACCCGGGCCTACACCTACGACAGCCTCGGTCGCCTCGCCACCGACACCTACAAGAAACCCAACGGCACCACCACCGCCTCCACCACCTACACCTACGACAAAGACGACCTGCTCCTCACCAAAACCACCACCGGCGTCACCGGAGCCGGCACCAACACCTACGGCTACGACGGCCTCGCCCGACTCACCAACTGGAAATCACCAACCAACCAACAAACCACCTACGGCTACGACAACGCCTCCAACCGCACCACCGTCACCAACCCCACCGGCACCCGAACCACCACCTACGACGCCCGCAACCGCACCACCACCGCCAACGGCGCAGCCCAACCCGCAGAAGCCTGGACCTGGACCCCCCGAGGCACCCTCTCCACCCACACCACCGGCACCACCGTCGACACCAACACATTCGACGCCTTCGAACGCCTCACCCAAGCCACCAGCACCGGCTACACCATCAACTACACCTACGACGCCCTCGACCGCCTCACCCAACGCAACACCCTGCCCTTCCTCTACAACGACCTGACCAACCAACCCATCCGCACGCCCGACACACCGAGCCAAGACACCGTCATACTCCGCAGCCCCGACGGGCAGCCGCTGTCCGACAAGGCCGGCACCGCCGCCGCGCGCAACCTCATAACCGACCGCATCCACAACGACCTCACCGCCGCCACCAACCCCAGCACCGGCGACCTCGCCGCTTCCCGCGCCTATCAGCCCTACGGCCAGCCCACCGCAGCCACCGGCACCCTGCCCCTCGGCTACCAAGGCGGCTGGACCGACCCCGACACCACCCAAACCAACGCCCACGCCCGCTGGTACGACAGCTCGGCTGGCGCTTTCACCAGCCGCGACACCTGGACTCTCAGCCCAGACCCCGTCACGCAGACGAACCGCTACAGCTACGCCAACTCCAGCCCCACGACCGTGAGTGACCCATCTGGACACTGCGGAGCCTGCGCAATCAGCCCGTCGGCTGCGTTGGTCGTCGTCGGAATCGCTGTCCTATTTTATGTTGCTACCCAGACAAAAAAGACGGGGGTTTCTGCTCCGGATATTCAATGGCGCTGGAGCGAAACTAAGCCACACCCAAGCCCTAGCCCGCAAGCACCTCGAGGGCCACTTTCCCGCCCAGGCCCAGCGCCTTCAAGCCAGCCATCTCCCACACCAAGCCACTCTGGCTCGTCGCCTGGCTATGGAAGCGGCACCCCCAGTCTGCCTACGCAGCACTACTGCGAACGGAATCCGCACTCCGCTTCGTGTAGCTGGGTCTACGCACCAGGAAGCCCGCCAGGAACCGCGCCGAACGCTGGCAGCGGACCCGGCAACGGCGCACCCTGCACCAGGAACTGCAACACCCCACCGCCAATCCCACCGTGCGTCCTGAAATCTCTCGCCGCAGGCCTCACCGGTGGCCAACTCTGCCGCACCCCCTGGCTTCTCGACGTCAATGCCAGACCGGATAAGACCGACAGCAACCGCCCGCTGTCGGAGCAGATGGTCGCCGGCAACCGCCAGATCGGAAATAACCCCAACAACCTTCCAGCACCCCGTGTTCAATCGGACGGGAATGGCGAATCTGCACCAAGTTTCAGTGGGGACTCCGGCCTCCCGGCGCAGGGGCAACTCCAAGACGCATGCTTCTCCGGAGGGTTGCTCCGCGCGGACGGCAGTCGAAGTGCTGGGATCTGGCAAGGCGACTGCACGCCACCGGTCGCTGGATCAGATGCGCAATCTGAATACGATCCGGAATTTCCGACAATCAAGCTCGAAAACTATCGTGGCAGGTTCAACGCTTGGCTGGCCAAGAATGGGTACATGCGCCTGCCGCTCGATTGGGACGCTCACCATGCGATACCTCAGGAGTATAGGAGTCATCCAGAGTTCGCTGGCTTCGATTTCGACGCCCCGTCCAATGTGCGTGGTCTGCCTGGTAGTAGGATGAAGTCTCGAGGCGCCAACGTTCACCAAGACATTACTAATCAGTGGAAATGGTTCAAGGATCTCAATCCGAACCCGACGCGAACTCAGATTGAAAGCGTGGCCGCTCAGATTGACAGGGGGTACGGTGCCTATTTCTGGCGAGAGGCTAAGCCGTTGGGTCGATGACGTCGCCGGCCTTTTGGTTCAGTATCTTTCGGCATTTGAAGGTAAATATGGATATCCGCCGGACGAAAACGTCGTGGTGCGAGCGGAAAGTGCGAGCTTGTTGCCGGGAGTTCGATCTCTGGCTGAAATGGCCGTGCATGCCGATCTGCTGGAGTTTTATGCAGTCGTGGAGCGAGTAAGCCTCCCCGACGTGGGCAACGGAATTTTCGTCCTCTCGGCGGAAGAAGTTTTGGAAGGGATTCAAGGGCTGCAGCCCTCGGAGATTCGCGGTGCACTTGACGGTAGAATTGTAGTATTTGGGTCTGATGGTGGTGGAGGTCTTTTCGCGCTGATCGGCGAGTCTGGTCAGGTGTGCCGGCTGAGTGGTGGCGCGTGGGTAGGATCCGTCTATGAAGTGGAGGAGAATGGGATTACGAGTTGTGGAGCCAACCTGAATGGATTTCTTCAGGGAATCCTCGAGGAGTTGAGGGACGCGGTGCGTTCCGGATAGTGAACCGCCCCGGTTGTGTGGAGACTTCTGCAAGATCCTGGGCGGTTCACCGAGGCAGCGCGTAGAACTGCTCGCATTGGCATCCAGAGCGGCGGCGAGGCTCAAAGGCGAGACTAGCCAGCAGTTCGCCGCTCGGATCGCGGACAGCCACCCTATCGAGTGACGGAGCCGAAGCCGAAGCCCAAGCCGTCCAAGCCGGCCACGCCGCCGAAGGCGAAGCAGGCGCCGAAGCGGCAGGAGAAGCCCGAACGGACCTCGTCGAAGCAGAACCGGCCCGAGCACCAGCGTGACCGAGATCGTGTTCAGGACAACGAGCCGAAGGCAGCCGGATGCGACCGGCACAGCTTCGACCCGAACACCCGGGTCCTGATGGCCGACGACACCGCACGACCGATCGTTGAGGTCAACATCGGTGACACGGTAGCCACAACCGACCCCACCACCGGTGAACACAGCGATCAGCAGGTGACCCTGCTACACGTCAACCGAGACACCGAGCTGACCGACGTGACCGTGTCGGCAAAGCCTGCCGACCAGCCGGCGCGGTCCACCGGTGAGGGTGAAGGGGAACGCAGTACCCGCGGACCGACCGGATCGGTTCTGCACACCACCGCACACCATCCCTTCTGGGACGCCACCACCGGCGACTGGGTCGACGCTGCGGACCTGATCCCAGGCGAGTCGACCCTGGTCGGGCCCGACGGACAGATCCAGTACGTCACCGACGTCCGCAACTTCACCGGCGCCAAGGTGATGCGGGACCTCACCGTCGCCATCACCCACACGTACTATGAGCCATTTTCATCCTGCGTGGCGGTCGGCTTCGACGCGGTGCAGGACGAGGATGGCCTGCACGATCGCGGTCGCTCGGCGTGGGCAGCAGCGCAGCTTGACCAGGATTTTCCAGGTCTTGAGGGTGGCGATCGCGCGTTCGCCGCGGGCGCGGATCTTCGCGTGCGCTCGGTTGACGGCCTTCTGCCGGCGTGACAGCTTCGGCCGGAAGCGGCGCCGCTTGAACGGGGTGCGCACGCTGCCGGGGGCGCCTTGATAGCCCTTGTCCGCGAAGGTCATCACGTCGGTGCTGGCCAGGGCGTCGATGATGCCGTGGGTGCGGGCGGCGGTCAGGTCGTGCGTCGAGGCGGGCAGCGCGGCCGAGGCCCAGACGAGACGCCCGGCCGCGTCGGCGATGACCTGCACGTTCACGCCGTGACGCTTGTGTTTTCCGGAGTAGTACGGCTTCTGGTTGGCGACCCGGTCGATCGGGATCAGGGTGCCGTCGAGGATTGCGTAGGCGAGCAGACGGATCCTGGTCATGGCCGTGGCCAGGTCGTCGGCGGTCGCGGCGAGCAGGTCGATGGCCTCGTGGACATAACGCCAGGCGGTCGTGACGCCGATGTCGAATCCGGCGGCCAGGCGGGTGTAGGTGTCGCCGTTGCGCAGGTGGGCCAGGGCGAGCAGGGCTTGCCGGCCGGGGTCGAGGCGTCGCCACCGAGACCGTTGCTGCTGGCGGCGGGTTCGGATGAGGGCGGCGAGGTGGTTCAGGCTGCGGGTGGACAACGGAATCGCGGCAGGGTAAGACAGCACAGCGAGGCTCCCGGTTGGGGCATCTGATCTTGGTCGATTGCTGTCTTACCGGGAGCCTCGTCCTACCTGGACACCGGCCTCCCACACCGCCCGTGACCTGCGCCGTCACGATGAAAATGGCTCATTGTACAGTCCCCAGGCTGTGGTGAAGCAGTACCCGAAGTCGAGATGAAAGTGTTCCGGTTCGCCTTTGTCGGGGCGGGCCGGCACTTTCCCGTATTCGACGTACACGGGCACATGTGAGGTCGGGGCGACATCGGTGGGATCAACACCGGTCTCCTCCGTCAGTTCCCGCATCGCCGCATCGATCAGCGAGGTGTCGGTCGGCTCCAGGTGTCCTCCAGGCTGCAGCAGGATTCCATAGGCAAGGTTTTCCCGGACTAACGGAGAGCAGCGGCACGCGGACAGCTTGGGTGTGGTCCTGTGATTATGCCTCTTCGTGGCTCCTGTCTATCGGGGAGCCACGGCACGATCGTCAAACCGGGAGCTGAGACGGCGCAGACGGCAACCAGCACGGCGATCCCGGCGAACTGTACAGCAGCGAATGTACTGTTGTCGGGTGGAGACGTTGACGCACGCGCAGCTCCTGGCCCGCTTCGGTCATGCCCTGTCGGACCCGACCCGGGCGCGGCTGTTGCTGGCCCTGCGCGAGCAGCCCGGGTACCCGGCTGAGCTGGCAGAGGTGCTGGGCACCACCCGGCAGAACCTGTCCAACCACCTGGCGTGCCTGCGCGGGTGCGGCCTGGTCGTGGCGGTCGCGCAGGGCCGGCGGACCCGTTACGAGCTGGCCGACGCCCGGATGGCGCGCGCCCTGGGTGACCTACTCGGCTTGGTCCTCGCGGTCGACCCGGCCGCGTGCCCGGCCTCGGCCGAGAAGGGCTGTTGCTGATGAGCCTGCCGCTGTTCCAGCTGACACCGTCCGGCCCCAGCCCGCTCCGGCGGGCCGTGCTCACCAAGCGGGTGCAGCTGCTGGTCGCTGCCACCATCACCTACAACGTCATCGAGGCGGTCGTGGCGATCACCGCCGGGACGATCGCGTCGTCGACCGCGCTGATCGGCTTCGGCCTCGACTCGATCATCGAGGTGTCGTCGGCGGCGGCGGTGGCGTGGCAGTTCGCCGGCCGTGACCCCGAAGCGCGGGAGAGGAAGGCGCTGCGCATCATCACGATCTCGTTCTTCGCCCTCGCCGCCTACGTCAGCGTCGAATCGGTGCGCGTGCTGATCGGCGGCGCCGAGGCCGAACATTCCAAGGTCGGGCTGGTCCTGGCCGCGGTGTCGCTCGCCGTGATGCCGGGGCTTTCGTACGCGCAGCGCCGCACCGGACGCGAACTCGGTTCCCGCACGGCCGTGGCCGACTCGAAGCAGACCCTGCTGTGCACCTACCTGTCCGCGGTCCTGCTGGTGGGCCTGGCGGTCAACAGCCTGTTCGGTTGGTCGTGGGCCGACCCGATCGCCGCGCTGGTCATCGCGGCCGTCGCTGTCAAGGAAGGCCGCGAAGCGTGGAAGGGCGACAGCTGCTGCACCCCGAACGCCGCCCTGCACACCGTCTCGGCCAGCGCCCCGCCGTCCGGGTCCACTGCGACCGCTGCCTGCGCCGACGGTTGCTGCGGCACGGGCGAGACCGGCGAGCCGCGTTGATGGCCGCCGCCGTTCTGGGGATCTACCTGCTCAGCTGCGCCTTCATCCGAGCCCTGGTCGGCGAGCAGTTGTGAGAGTCGTGTGAAGGAACGAGCGAAAGTCGGGACTGTCAGCTCCGCTATGATTAGATGTCGCGAATGTGGACGACAGTGAGCCTTTTTCATCCTGCGTAGCGGTTGGCTTCGACGTGGTGCAGAACGAGGATGGCCTGCACGATCGTGGTCGCCCGCCGTGGGCAGCAGCGCAGCTTGACCAGGATCTTCCAGGTCTTGAGGGTGGCGATCGCCCGTTCGCCGCGGGCGCGGATCTTCGCGTGGGCCCGGTTCACGGCCTTCTGTCGGCGTGACAGCTTGGGCCGGAAGCGGCGCCGCTTGAACGGCGTGCGCACGCTCCCGCCGGCTCCCTGATAGCCCTTGTCCGCGAAGGTCGTCACCTCTGCGCTGGTCAGCGCCTCGATGATGCCGTGGGTCCGGGCCGCGGTCAGGTCGTGGACAGAGCCGGGCAGCGCCGGCGAAGCCCAAACGAGGCGGCCCGCCGCGTCGGCGATGACCTGCACGTTCACGCCGTGGCGCTTGTGCTTCCCCGAGTAGTACGGCCGCTGGTCGGCGACCCGGTCGATCGGGATCAGGGTGCCATCCAGGATCGCGTACGCCAGCCGGCGGATCCGGTTGATGGGGGTGGCCAGGTCGTTCGCGGCCATCGCGAGCAGGGCTATCGCTTCCTGCACGTACCGCCAAGCGGTACTCACGCCGACGGCGAACCCGGCGGCCAGCCGGGTGTAGGTATCACCGTTGCGCAGGTGAGCCAGAGCGAGCAGTGCCTGCCGTCCCGCGTCGAGGCGCCGCCACCTGGATCGACGCTGGTCACGGTGGTGGCGGATACGGTCAGCGAGGTGGTTCAGGGTCCGGCTGGACAACGAGATCGTGGACGGGTAAGACAGCACAGGCGAGGCTCCCGTGTTGGGGCATCGGGTTTTGGTCGATTTGCTGTCTTACCTGGAGCCTCGCCCTCATCGATCTACGGCCCCCGCCTACCCACGCTGACCTGCAAGATCAGGATGAAAAAGGCTCAAATAACGGCTGATCGACCGATCAAGGGAGAGACGCCAGATGACGACCGAGATCACCTCGGGGCAGGAGCCGGCCGGTGGGTCGGTGGGTGCGGTCACGGATGAGCAGCTGATCGCGATGCTGGTCGATCGGGCTCGTGGCGACGGGCTGAAGCTGACCGGCGAGGGTGGGCTGCTACAGCAGCTCACGAAGCGGGTCCTGGAGTCGGCCTTGGACGGTGAGATGACCGACCACGTCGGCTACGACAAGCACGATCCTGCTGGTCGGGGCAGCGGGAACACGCGTAACGGCAGCCGAACCAAGACGGTGCTCACCGATGTCGGGCCGGTCGAGGTCCGGGTCCCTCGTGACGCGGCGGGGACGTTCGAGCCGCAGATCGTGCGTAAGCGGCAGCGGCGCCTGACCGGGGTCGATGACATGGTGTTGTCGTTGTCGGCCAAGGGGCTGACGCACGGGGAGATCGCCGCCCATCTGGCTGAGGTGTACGGCGCGGAAGTGTCGAAGCAGACCATCTCCACCATCACTGACAAGGTGATGGACGGGATGGCCGAGTGGCAGAACCGGCCCCTCGACCCGGTGTATCCGGTCGTGTTCATCGATGCTATCAACGTCAAGATCAGGGACGGTCAGGTCGCGAACCGGCCGATCTACCTCGCCATGGCGGTCACCGTCGACGGGCACCGTGACATCCTCGGCATCTGGGCCGGTGACGGCGGTGAAGGCGCCAAGCACTGGCTGCACGTGCTGACGGAACTGAAGAACCGCGGCGTGGCCGATGTGCTCATGCTCGTCTGCGACGGATTGAAGGGCCTACCGGAGGCGGTGGAGACGGTGTGGCCGCGCACGATCGTGCAGACGTGCGTGGTGCATCTGCTGCGCAACTCGTTCCGGTACGCGGCCCGGCAGGACTGGGACAAGATCGCAAAGGCGCTCAAGCCTGTCTACACCGCGCCCACCGAGGACGCCGCGACCGAGCGGTTCCTCGAGTTCGCCGAGACCTGGGGCCGCAAGTATCCGGCGATCGTGAAGTTGTGGGAGAACGCCTGGGCGGAGTTCGTGCCGTTCCTCGCCTTCGACGTGGAGATCCGCAAGGTCGTCTGCTCCACGAACGCGATCGAGAGCGTCAACGCCCGCATCCGCAAGGCCGTCCGCGCCCGCGGTCACTTCCCGAACGAGCAGGCCGCGCTCAAGTGCGTGTACATGGCGTTGATGAGCCTCGACCCCACCGGCGCCGGCCGCCGGCGGTGGACCATGCGCTGGAAAGCACCACTCAACGCGTTCCAGATCGCGTTCGAGGGCCGGCTCACCCCGGCCAACCACTGACCACCTCAACAACCAAGATCAGCCGTTAACTTGACACTCCCTTGTAGGGCGGTGCAACAGGGCAGCGTCGCTGGAGACCATCACGTCGAGCAGGCTGGCGCCTCGCCGCTGCAGCAGACGCGCGGTGAGGGTGGGGGTCAGGGAGAGGCTGACCGCGGCTAGCAGGATGGCCGCGAGCACCGGCGCCCACAAGTGACCCCCGGTGGTGGCGCCGATGATGCCGGGGAGAATGGCGCCCAGCAGGACCACGGGGAAGATCGTCATTTGTCCACCGGTCGGATCGCCTGCTCGTTGTCCAGGGTAGCGGCGATCGCGGGCATCGGTGCCGACAGCCGGCATCAGGAGCGCGATCAGCGGTGCCACGGCGCAGGCCACTGCGGCTGCGGCGATGGCGCCGCTGACGGCGACGACGCCCAGCGGAGAGCGGGTCACGGCCCACAACACGGCCGCCAGCACGATCGACGGTACGCCGAATAACAAGAACCATGCCGCCATCCGGCCGCGTACGTCAGCCTGAAGGGCGCCCGGTGTGGTGAGCAGCTGCCACAGGGCCGTGCCGTCCAAGGCGTAGGTGTTGACCGCGACCATCGCGCCGAACACCGCCGCCGCGGAACCCACGAGGGGCAGCGCCCAACTCCAGTCGGTGACCCCGATGATGAGCGCCATCAACAGCGGGGTCAGCCAGGCGCTACGCAGTTCCACACCGCGCGCGGGATCCCGCGACCAGGTGGCCAGCTCTCGCGAGACGACAGCGGACACCTGCGGCGTCGTGAACGGAAGCGACAGCCCACGATCCGGTGCGTGAGGGCGTCGCGGCGTCACGAGACGAGGTGGTCGGCGTAGGGCCCGCGCTGTCAGGGTGGTCCAGCCCATGTGCAGCAGTGCACCCAGGGCCAGGAGGGCCATCAGCGGCACGACGACCGCTTCCGTCCCGGCGTTGTCACGGGCGGCGATCGCGGCGCGGTACCCCCATCCCGTGGGCAGGAGGGCGAGCACGTCGATGATCGGCGCGGGTAGCTGCCCGAAGGTTGGGAGGACCAGGGTGGTGTCGTTCTGACCGAGGCGGGGCAGCAACCAGGCCGCGATCGGCACCCAGCCAGCGAACGACAGCGCGAGCATGACGGCGGTCTGGGTGGCGGCCAGCCTCATCCCGGCCCGGGTCTGCAACAGCCAGGCCGCGATCACCGCCACCGTCTTACCCGCCCAGACCAGCAGATACAGCTGTGCCACCATCGCCACCGCGCCGATCGTGGCCGCCGTCAGGCCGCCCGGTGCGGCCAGCACGACCAGGGACGACAGACAGGTCAGCGTGACCAGCGGGCCGACGCCCAGCAGCTCGGTCCAGGACAAAGCCCGAGCCGCGCGCCATGGCCGTAGCGGATAGCCGCGTAACCAGTCGCGCGAGATGACCGACGGATCGTGGCGTGGCTGGGTCAGAGGGCCGAACAGCCACATGCCTCCCCATCCGGTGAGCGCCACGGCGATCCAGCCTTCGTGGAGCAGTCCGCGGTTGGCCACTGCTGCGCCGACGACCACCAACGCGGCCAGGGCCATACCGGTGACCAGGCTGAATCCGCGCTCGTTGTGCGGGCCGTTGCGGAGCAGGCGTAGCTTCAGCACGAACAGGGCTCGGGTCATGTCAGCCACCTCAGCGGGCGGACCGGATCGGCGCCGACCAGATCGACGAAGCGTTCGTTGAGCGTCCCGTTCGCTGCCACCTTGTCTACCGGCCCCTCGACCAACACCCGGCCACCGGCCACCAACGCCACCCGGCGGCAGTTGCGTTCGACGAAGTCCATCATGTGGCTCGACATGACCACCGTGCCGCCGGCGGCGACGTACTGTGTGAGCACCTGTTCGATGGAGCGGGCCGAGACCGGGTCGATTGCCTCGAACGGCTCGTCGAGGACCAGCACCCGGGGGAGGTGCAGCATCGCCAGCGCCAGATTGATCTTCTTGCGCATGCCGGTGGAATACTCCACGATCAGCGTGCGTGGAGTAGCGTCGAGGCCAAGGATCTCCAGCAGGTCCTCGGCGCGGACCCGCCAGCTGTCATCCAGCCCACGCAGCCCGGCGCTGTAGCGCAGCACCTCGGTGGCGGTCAGCCGTTCGGGTAGCGACAGCCCGTCCATCATGATTCCGAGCTGGGCGAGCGCGGCTTGCCGATCGGTTCGTAGGTCATGACCGGCGATCCTGATCGTGCCGGAGGTCGGCTCCCGCAACCCGCACATGGCCGTCAGCGTGGTGGTCTTGCCGGCCCCGTTCGGGCCGACGATGCCATAGCACATTCCCGATGGGATGCTCAAGCTGACCCGGTCGACGGCGAGTACAGCGCCGAAACGCTGGGTGAGGTCAGTTACCTCAACGGCGGGGACAGTGGAATCGAGCACTTGCATCGTCTCTTTCCGGCAAGGAACGGCAGACCGGTCAATTCGGCCGCACTATTCGTCGATCAGGCCGCGGATCTCGTCCATGCGACAGGACGTCGAAGCGGGTTGCCGGAGCAGCGCATACACAACGAAATGCGCTGACCGCCGAGCGGCCATCTAAGTGACGGCACGCCAGCAGTCGCCCGCTGCTACAGCAGAGCGACGTTCGTTCGGCTCCGCTACCACACGACCAGTTCACCGTTTTGTGCAGTCGGATGAGCTATCACTCGGCGGTGTGCGTGAGGATGGCGACGGCCAGTTCCTCGTGCACCTCCGGCGGAAGCGTATGTCCCATGCCCGCAGTGATCATCAGCCGCGCTCCCGGGATCTGCTCGGCGATGATCGCGCCGTGACCCGGCTTCACCGGCTCGTGGCTGCCCTCGATGACCAGCGTGGGCGCCTTCAGTTGGTGCAGCACGCCCACCGGCTCGAAGTCCGGGCTGGCCGCAGCGGCCAGCCGGTGGTTGGCCACCGCCGTCAGGTCGCGGGCCCGGTCGTAGATTCGTTCCTGTAGCCGGCGCGCCGCGTCCTCGTCGAACGGCAGCCCGGTGCCGTGCAGCACGCGCTGTTCGGCGATCATGCTGTTGATCTGGGTGCGCCGGTCCTCTGGTGGTGTGGCGGTCATCAGCGACCGGTAGAAGGCCAGGAACTCCGGCGTCGGCTCGGGCAGGCTGTCCTCGGGCTGCGGCTGCCCCATCAGGGCCCGCAGGATCACCTGACCTTCGCCGCCGCCGAGCGGCGAGGAGGCGATGACGGTCAGTGAACGTACCCGGTCCGGCTGCTCCACCGCGATGAACTGGCCGAGTAGCCCGCCGGCCGAGTGGCCGACCAGGTGGGCGCTCTCCAGGCTGTGGGCGTCCAGCACGCGGTACACGTCGTTCTTGATGTCGTCCCAGGTGTACGGCTGTGCCGCGAAGTCGACCGTGCCCGACTTGCCAGTGTCACGGTGGTCGTACCGGATTACCCGGCGGCCTCCGGCGACAAGGCGGCCGACGAACTCGTCCGGCCACAGGACGCCCTGCGACATCGACCCCATGATCAATAGGATCGGCGCATCCGTTACGGCGCCGAACTCTTCACTCCAGATGTTCACATCATGCATGTCTCAGAGCATGTCTTCTTCCGCCGCAGGCGCCTTCTGTAGAACTACTAGTCGCGCCAGTTCCGTACGGGAGCCGATGCCCAGCTTCGGATAGATCTTGTACAGGTGGTACTCGACCGTGCGGGGGCTCAGGAACAGCTGGGCGGCGATCTGCTTGCTCGACAACCCGTCGGCGACCAGGCCCGCGATGCGCAACTCCTGCGGGGTCAGCGCGTCCAGCACGGCCGAGCCCGGGGCCTGCCCGCTCTCGCCCGCCGCCCGCAGTTCACCCTGTGCGCGCCTCGCCCACGGCCTCGCGCCCGCCCGCTCGAACGTCTCCCACGCCATCCGCAGATGCGTCCGCGCGTCGCCCGGCCGCTGCGCGCGGCGCAGGCGCTCACCCAGCAGCAGAGCCGTCCTGGCCGCCTCGAACGGGTTGGTGTGCAGCCGCAACGCCTCGCCGAAGGCGTCCTCGGACGACTCGGCCAAGCCCCGGCAGCGGGCCAGCAGGGCGCGCGACTCGGGCGTCGCGGCGTGCGCCGACCATCGCTCGTACGCCTCGAGCGCCGCCCGTGCACCCACCTCGTCGCCCGCGCCCATGGCGGCCTCGACACGATCCGGCGCCGTCCGCCACACCACGGTGGGATGCCCGACACCCGGTCCCGCCTCGGCGATGGCCGTGAAGCGGTCATGCGCCGTCGCGTAGCGTCCCAGGCACAGGTCGAGCAGCGCCAGCGCGTACGCGGCGACCCCTGCCCGCAGACCTACCCGGTGCGGTATGGCGATGGCCAGCGCCTCGCGGGCCTGCCGTTCACAAATCTCCTCCTCGCCTCGCAGCGCCGCCAGGACCGCCAGGTTGGCCAGGTGCGCGGCCACGGTGTTCTCATAGCCGGCCTCGCGGGCCAGTTCCAGGCCCTCCTCGGAGATGGCCTGGCTGCTTGCCAGCCGCCCGGCGATGCGCTCGGCCGTCGCCACGAACTCCAGCACGACCGGCAGCTGCCCGGTCATCCCCGACACCCTGGCCACCCGTCCGGCCCGCTCGGCCATCTCGGTCGCCAGATCCGACTCGCCCAGATGGCTGGCCGCGGCCGCCGCCCACAGGTACTCCGCCGCCTCCCCCAGCTCGCCGACCCGCGCCAGCGCCCGCCGCAGCAGACCCGGTCCGGCAGCGTCGCCATCCAGCGCCAGACCGATCCCGGCAACCGTGTCCCGCAAGAATCCCTCGCGGTGCCCTGCCGCCCTCCGCCCGAGCTCGATGATGGCCGCCGTGTCGCCGACGTACGAAGCGGCCTCCGCGGCATCGGCCAGCATCTCCAGGCTGTCGCCCCCCGCCAGGATCCGCACGGCCTCGGCGGCGTTGCCGGAGTTCAACTCAAACCTGCCCCTGAGCTGGGCGATTTCCACTGCGAGGCCGGCATCCGCGCCAGCCTGGTCACGGGCCTCGGCCAGCAGCGACTCCGCCTGCCCGGGGCGACCACCAAGCCAGGCCGCGACGGCGGCGTCCTTCAGGCGGGCAGCACGGGTGCGCGGCTCGGGGGTCAGCTCGGCGGCCCGGGCCAGGGCTGCGGCAGCGGTGCCGTACCCACCGCGGTCGCGCGCCAGCTCCGCGGCGGTCACCAACTCGATGGCGGCCTGCTCGTCCTGGCCCATGGCGGCTCCGGCCAGGTGCCAGGCGCGACGCTCACCCTCGGTGAGTTCCGCCAGTACCGCATGCACCCGGCGGATCCTGGCCGGGGTGTCCGCCTCGTGCACCGCCGACCGGATGAGCGGATGGCAGAAGCGCACGCGCGTACCCGAAAGCTCGGCCAGCCCGGACTCCTCCAGCTCGGCCAGCGCCATCCGCCCGGTCCACGCCCCCATGTTCTCTCCGGGCAGTACCGTCCGCTCGGCGGACAACCGGTCAGTGGCGCGCAGGACCAGGTCGAGGTCAGCCTCCACGGTGGCAACCAGCGCGAGCAGCCGGGCGGAGGCGGACAACGCGGCCACCCGGTCGCCGAACAGTCGGGTCCCACCGGGCAGCGGGTCGGGCAGCGGTTCGCTGCCGGCGAGTTGCGCGGGTGTCAGGCAGGCGGCTATCTCGCCCAGCGCGAGCGGGTTCGCGCGGGTCAGCGTGACGAGTTCCCGCGCCACACAGGGCTGCACACCGCAGCGGGACTCCAGCATCTCGGCTGCGGCGGCTCCGGGGAGGCCACGCACCTCCACCGTCAGAGGCACACCCTTGACCGGAGCGTCCCCGCGCACGGCGAACAACATCGCGATCTTTTCGGTCTCCAGCCGCCGAGCGGCGAACAGCAGTGCGTCGGCCGAGGCCTGGTCGATCCACTGGAAGTCGTCGACCACACAGATCAGCCCGTCCGGTGCGGCGGCTTCGACCAGCAGCGAGAGCACGGCAGCGCCCAGCAGGTACCGGTCGCCGGCAGTGCCTGCGGCGAGCCCCAGCGCCGCGCACACAGCGTCGTGCTGCGGTCCGGGCAGCGCGTCGAGCATGCCGGTCACCGGCCACAGCACCTGGTGCAGCGCGGCGAACGCGAGGTCGGTCTCAGCCTCGACGCCGGTGGTCCGCAGCACACGCATCGCGCCGCCACGCACGGCTACCGCGTCGAGCAGGGCCGTCTTGCCCACGCCTGCCTCGCCCCGCAACATCACCGCACCACCAACGCCGTCGCGAGCCCGCGCGATCACCTTGTCGAGTGCGCTGACCTCCGCCGACCTGCCGTAAAGCACGAACAACCACTCTAGGAGACTTCCACGCCGTCCCATCCCCACAGAGTCACTTCTCACAAACAGCGACACGGCGTGAACGTGCAGGTCATGGCCGCCGCCACCGGCCGCCTCGTCCGGCTTCACCGAGATGCGGTCCACGACCCGACCGCAGCCCGCACACACGGCATCATCGAGGCATTGACCAGGACAGACGCGATGACTTTCACCGGCAAGGGGCCACCTAGGGAACCCACGGCAGCGTGGCACCCCGATCAAGCGGGGCACCGCAGCCCGGCAGGTCGCAGCCGGCTCGGTTCCCCCGGCTGCTTCCGACCGAAGCTGTCACGCCCGCAGAAGGCGGTGAACCTGTGCACTGACGAAGATCCGCGCAATCACAGATCGCGCATAAGCCGATCCTCAGGTCGAACCGACGCTGAACCGCCCCGAATTCTTGTAAAGACCACCGTCGGCGGTGGCCCGCGCGGAGCCGTCTCGGATCGCGTGGTCGAAGGCGACGGCGTCCGCACACTCGGCAGGACTGTGGGCTTTAAGGTCGGCCCAGAAGCGGTCGTCGGGGGACGGGCATCCCACTTCCCTGTCAAGTTCCAGCGTGTCTTGTCGGCGGGCCGCTATAGATCATCCGGTTGTCGGCGTACGGCTTCCAGTGCAGCGCTAGGTACGCCAGACAAACACGTCGGAGCACCAACCGCGCCGATATCGTGCGGTGAGCGCGCCAGCGTTCCGGGCTGATGCCCGAGCCCACCCGCGCCGCCCGCCACGCGGTCAGGACCGGCTCGATCAACGCCCACCGCTCATCCGACAAGTCCGACCGATACCCACGCCGCTTCGTACCCACGCGGCGATCAACGACCCGAAGTGCCTGACGCCACGGCCGAACGTGAATCAACCGCTACACAGATCAGATGCCCTCTTACGCCCTCCGCGGGTTCAGTTCCCGCCGCCACCGCTCCTGAAAAGGCGAGACGCCCGGCGACTCTTCGCGAGTCACCGGGCCTTTCCCTTTGTGGTCTCAGTGCTGGTCTCAGTGGCCCTCGCGCCACGTCGCGGCGAGCCCGTCTCGTGAGGTGCCGCCTGAGCCGGAGGTTCCAGCGCTGCGCGCGGCGGCACACCTGCCCACGGAATCGGCAGCGGGTGCTGCGTCAGTAGCGTGTCAAGCACCTCGCTGATCGTGTGCCGGGACAGCTCGCCGGTGACGGCCTGGGCCACGCGGTCGTAGATGTCGTCCAGGACGGGCGCGATGCCGTGCCCGACGGGGCAGTCCCGTCGGGGCTGATGCGGGTGCAGTGCGAACGCCGGGCCCGGCTCGACCACCGCATACACGTCGGCGAGGGTGACGGTGGTGGCTGGCATCCGCAGCGACCACCCGCCGCCGGGTCCGACGTCGGTGGTGACCAGCCCGGCATCGCGCAGTGGGCCGAGGGCGCGACGGACAGCGGCAGGCCTGCTCTCCAGGCTTGCGGCGATCTGGTCGCTGGTCAGTCCGGTGTGGCCGTGCCGTTGCGCCAGGGCGAGCCAGCACAGGGCATGGACGGCCACGGTGAGGCGACTGTTACCGGCCATGAGGTCTCCGTCCAGGGGTTGCGCTTCTGCCTCCGACCACGAGAACTCGTAACAACGTCTGTTACAGATAGGGGCCGATGTGCAGCCTTCCGACTTCGCCAGCTGTGCCGTAGTGGAGATGCGGCGTTACGCGCTGCGGCCCGGTCACTTCGATGACCTTCAGCGGGTCTTCCAGCCGTGGTTCATCGCGGGGCAGGAGCATGCCGGGATGCGGCTGGGCGGACAGTTCCGGGACCGGAATGACCCGGACAGGTTCGTGTGGTTCCGAGGCTTCGCCTCCATGGACCAGCGCCGCGAAGCGCTGGAGTCCTTCTATTCCGGGCCCTTGTGGCAGGCGCACCGCGACGCGGCCAACGCCACGATGATCGACAGCGATGACGTCCTCCTGCTGCGACCGACCGAGCCGGACCACCGCCCTGGCGTGTCAGTGGCCACCGGGCAACCGGGACCGACGGTCGACCCGACCCTGGGTGGTCGCCCAGGTGTGGTCGCTGCCGACCGCCGACCTGGAAGCATGGCTGACCACCGCCGGGCACCCGATCCTCCAGCGGGCTCTGGGCGTGCCGGTGGCGATGTGGCGCACTGAGCCGGCGGAGAACACCTTTCCGCGGCTACCGGTGCGAGACGGCCGCTTCGTGGTGTCGCTTACTGTGTTTCGGGACGGGGAACAGTGGTCCATGGCTGCGGCCCGGCTTGATGACGACCCTGGCTGGCGCCGAATCGCCGATCGGCTGTCGGATGCCGGGGCGACAAGCAAGGTGAGTCACCTGCAGCCGACCGCCACATCGGGCCACCCGGTGCCGACGGCTGCGCCGCCCCACCCGGCGGTGGCTGGATGACCGGTCCTTCGCCCAGCCCCGGCCTGCTTCCTCGCTGCCTCCGCCAGGCGGCCCGCGTACCGGCGGCGGTACGCGAGCCCGGTGTGGGCGTCCGTCAGCGCCGGTCGAGTTCCTTCTTTAGCTGCTGGATGAGGGTCTTGCGGGACTTGCCGTCGCGATCGCGGCGCAGTGCCGACTTCAGTTGGGCCTTGTCGAGGTCGCGGACGAGCTTGGCAGCCTCGGCGACCGGCAACTCCGACAGTTGTTCGGCCGACGTGGCGTTGCGGCGGGCGCGTTTGGCCGGTCCGGTGTTGGCGACGTACTGCTTGCCGAACTTTGATTCCTTCCGCTTCTTGGGCGTCGGTCGCCCGCTTCTCCTTCTTATAGGGCATCTGATCTGTGTAGCGGTTGATTCACGTTCGGCCGTGGCGTCAGGCACTTCGGGTCGTTGATCGCCGCGTGGGTACGAAGCGGCGTGGGTATCGGTCGGACTTGTCGGATGAGCGGTGGGCGTTGATCGAGCCGGTCCTGACCGCGTGGCGGGCGGCGCGGGTGGGCTCGGGCATCAGCCGGCCGGTGCATGATCTCCGGGAGAACGTCAACGCGATCCTGTACGTGGCCAAGGACAGGGATCGCCTGGGAGTACCTGCCGCACGACTTCCCGCCAGCGAAGACGGTGTACGCCTACTACGCCAAGTGGGAGGCAGACGGGACCACGCAGCGGATCCACGACCTGCTGCGGGAACGGGTTCGCACGGCCCGGGGCCGCCGCGCGAGCCCGTCAGCGGTGGTCCTGGACTCGCAGAGCGTGAAGACCTTCACCAACGTCGGCGAGGACAGCCAGGGCATCGACGCGGCGAAAAAGATCAAGGGACGCAAGCGGCACATCGCCACCGACACCCTTGGCCTGCTCCTCGCCGTGATCGTCACCGCCGCGTCGGTGCAGGACTCCACCGCCGGCCGGCACCTGCTCACCAGCGTGTCCACGGACCATCCGGACGTGGTCAAGGCGTGGGTCGACGGCGGTTACAACACCGCCGTACGAGCGCACGGCGCACGGCTGGGAATCGACGTCAAGCGCGTACCCCGCCACGCCGGGAAGGGCTTCCACGTCCAGCCCCGGCGGTGGTCGTGGAACGGACCTTCGGTTGGCTGATGCAGCACCGACGACTCGTCCGTGACTACGAGACCCTTCCCCAACGCACCCGGGCGATGATCCACTGGGCGATGGCTAACACGATGAGCCGCTACCTCACCGGAGAACCCACCCCAACCTGGCGAAACGAAACCACCTGATCGGACCAACCTCACCAAACGAGATCAGATGCCCTCTTAGAACTCCTAACTTTTTGAGCGTTGGAGTCGGCGCCAGCAGATGGCGGCGCAGGCGGGGGTGAAGAACGCTTCGTGGATGTCGTCGCGGATCTCCCAGCGGATTCGGAGGCGGCGGAACCAGTGCAGCAGGGCGATGGTCTGCTCGACGACCCAGCGTCGAGTGCCGAGTCCAGAGCCGTGCGCGATGCCGCGTCGGGCGATGACAGGTGTGATACCGCGCGTGCGGAGCTCGGCGATCGGCTGGCTGCACGACCTCACGGCACCTCACCGACGAGAGTACAGATCCGTCCCAGTGGTCCTCGATCACCATTCCGACGCTGTTGATGTAAGGCGCAAACACATGGGAGCCGATGCCCACCACGATGACGGCTCTCGCCGACGCCCTGCCCACAGCTCGCCGAGCTATCTGGCCCGGCGAGTCGCACCTCGCGACTACGACGGCCCCCGACCTGATGGCGAGCGCTCTGCACGAGTTCTTCAGCGAGGCACCGGCGTAGTGCGACCGGCAGCATCACGATCTGGCCTGCCGCCTGGACCGATCCCAGCGTCAATTGCACGCATGCTTCGTCACCAGAGGAAGCCTTGCTTCGAACACCAGCTGCCCCAGCACGCCGATGCATACACCCGGGTCTGACCTTTCAAGCCTGGGCCACTGTTTCGACCGGCCCCGTCCGCCCTGGGCTGAAGCATCAGCGGTACGTGCCCGTGGGCGAGGGTCGCCGCTACCTCGGACGTCTGCAGTGGGCGATCATGGCGCGACGACAACGTTCGCGAGTGGTTCGCCGGCGGCGTGCCGCCGGACCTGGTTGACCAACAAGCGGCGAGCCCGGGGTGACAACGCAGCGGTCAGGCCGCCGACGTGCGGGCTGATAAGGACATTCGGCGCGGACCACAGCGGGTGACCAGCGGGCAGCGGCTCGGGCTCTGTAACGTCCAAGGCGGCGTGCATCCGGCCTTTGCTGAGTTCGGTGAGCAGCGCGTCGGTGTCCACCACTCGGCCCCTTGACACGTTTACCAGCAGGGCCCCGTCGGCCATCTTGGCTAGGAAGTCCGAGTTCACCATGCCTTCGGTTTCCGGGGTTAGCGGTGCGGAAAGGATGACGACGTCCGCGTGCGGCAGCATGTCCGCGATCTCCGAGATCGGCCGGACCCCGGGGCGGGCAGTCCGGGCCACCCGGCTGACGGCTACCTCGAACCCGGCGAGCCGGCGTTCGATCGCGGCTCCGATCGAGCCGTAGCCGACGATGAGAACCCGGGCGTCAGCTAGTCCACGCGACCAGTACGGGTCCCAGCGGCCCTCGTCGCCCGCCCGAACGAGTTGCGGCAGTCCGCGCCGGGCGGCGAGCGTAAGCGCCACGGCGAGTTCGGCGGTAGCCGCATCGTGAACGCCCCGGCCGTTGGCCAGGGTCAGACCAGGCCGCAGGAATGGCAGGACGTGGTCGTAACCAGCGGTCACTGTCTGCACGACGTTGAGCCGAGGCATCTGAGTGATCGGCTCACACAGGCGCGGATCGATGATCCCGTACGGCACCGCGTACAACTCGACGTCGTCCAGGTTCTCCGGGAGGGGTTGCGTGCCGTCGTAAAGCCCGACGTCAAGATCGCTGAGGTCGGCCACGGCGTCGGGGTGAGGCAGCAGGTAACGCATGCCGATCATCATGCCTCGGCGGACAGTCGGATGTCCGGGAGCACAGCGGCCGACATCCGTTCATCGGCACGAACGTGCGCAGGATCACTGAGCCGGGTCACGCGAACGGTTGCAACAGCCCTGCGATCGACGCGCATGCCCGATGGCACGTCTTACAACTCCTAACTCTTTGAGTATTGGAGGCGGCGCCAGCAGGTGATGGCGCAGGCAAGGGTGAGGAAGGCTTCGTGGATGTCGTCGCGGATCTCCCAGCGGATGCGCAGGCGGCGGAACCGGTGCAGCAGGGCGATGGTCTGCTCGACGACCCAGCGTCGGGTGCCGAGGCCGGAGCCGTGGGCAACTCCGCGTCGGGCGATGACGGGCGATGCCGCGCGTCCGTAGCTCGCGACGGTACTTGTTGAAGTCGTAGCCGCGATCTGCATAGGTCCGGTCGGGCCGCTGCCGGGGCCTGCCGCGGATGCCCGTTGATCCGGGGGACCTTGTCGACCAGGGGCAGCAGTTGGGTGACGTCGTGGCGGTTGCCGCCGGTCAGGCTCGCGGCAAGGGGGATGCCGCCCGCGTCAGTGATGACGTGGTGTTTCGAGCCTGCCAAGGGCTCCGCCGGCGGTCGGCCACCCGCATTCGACCTCGAGGTCTACCGGCAGCGCCACGCCGTGGAGTGCGGCATCAACCGCCTCAAACGCCACCGAGGGCTGGCCACCCGATACGAGAAGCTGGCCGTCCGCTAAGAAGCCACCATCCACGTCACCGTGATCAACGAGTGGCTACACACTTCGAGACACCGCCTAGGTGAGCGCGTGCACCAGTGCGGTCGCCGATCCGGCCAGGAGGGCCATGCCCGTGCCGGCACCGACGACGGCGCTGGGGGTCAGGTCGTACCGTCGGGCGACGGCTACGCTGACGAGCGCGACCAGGGGAACGATCACGGCCCAGATCGCGAGGGCCGGATAGCCCAGAAGTGGCGCTAGAGGGATGAAGTGCAAGCCGACGACCAGGGCGATCCAGACCGGGACCAGGGATGTGCGGCCGGTCTGCTGGAGCCAGATCGCGCCGACGGCACAGAGGATCACCTCGATCAGGACGATCACGCCGAAGACCGGCCCCGTCGTCTCGTCCACGGAGTTGCCCTCGTCCCAGGTGCGTGCGGTGACGATGCCGCCGATGATCGCTGCGGCCAGGGACAACACCGAGCCGATGCCGAGCCACGGACGCCACGACTTGGGCGGTGCCTCCTGCGCCCAGCCGAACCAGACAATCCCGAAGACTCCGAAGATCGCGGTGGTGGCTGCGGCGTTGGCGGCAAACTCAGCATCCATCGGGGCAGTCTAGGGGCAGATGAGCGTCGCTCCGGACGGTGTGAGGTGTACCAAGGATTGTGGACATGTCCTGCGAGTTACGAGGATGAGTCCATGTCCGAGCAGCGTCGTCTTCAGCCCGTAGAGGGCCTGACCAGCGGCCCGGCACCCGTTGGCGACCGAGGCGGACAGCGTTCTGCGCTACAGTCCGCGAGGTGACGATCGTCGCGGCCGACGACCGAACTGACGTGGCGGCAGACGCGCCGCCGCCGGCCAACTCCGGCCTCGCTTCGCGGAAATGCACGGGCAGGTCGCCGCTCTCGGCGGCATGCTGACGTCAGGCCCAGCCGGGGCTGCCGTGCCGGCGACGACAACGAAGCAGGGACGAGCTGGCAGTCACCGCTTTACCCACCGACGATCAGCATCGGGTAGCTGGTCGAGCTTCGGCAGGGCGGGGACGCAGCGGTGAGGAGGCGGTGATGGTCGGGGAGGTCACGCACGGCGGTGCGGGTGGAGACGCCGGCAGGGGCGAGGTGTCGACCCCGAGCCTGATCGGCCGTGACGACGAGTTGGCTCGGCTGAGTCGGGTTCTCACGACCACCCCGGCGCTGGTGCTTGTCGAGGGTGAGGCCGGCGTCGGGAAGACGCGCCTGCTGGACGAGTTTCTCTCGTCGTCCGCCAGTGCCGCGCACTCCACGCTGTCGGCGGTCTGTCCGCCGCTCCGGGAACCCTGCACGTTGGGGCCGATCGTCGACGCGGTCCTCGGTGCCGGCGTCGGCACGCTGGCGGATCTGCGCCTCAGCGGACTGGCGGGGGCCTTGCGGCCGTTGTTCCCCGAGTGGGCCGCGGACCTCCCGCCGGCCCTCGAACCCGCCGAGGACGCGAGCGTGTCGCGGCACCGGGTGCTCCGGGCCCTCGCCGAACTGCTCGACAGACTCGGTGTGAACCTGCTCGTCGTCGACGATGCGCAGTGGTCCGACGACGCGACCCGGGAATTCCTGCTGTTCTTGGCGGACAGAGACGGTCAGGGCCCCAGCCTGGTGGTGGCCTACCGCCCGGAGGATCTGGTCGGTGACCCTTGGCTGCTGCGCCTGTCGGGACGGCTACGGCCGCACCGGGCGCGGCTCCGGCTCGTGCTTGACCCACTCGACCAGTCTGAGACGGCGGCGCTCGCCTCATCGATGCTGGCGGGCCAGCACGTCTCCGACGAGTTTGCTCAGCACCTGCACGCCCGCACCGAGGGAGTGCCGCTCGCCGTGGAGGAACTGGTGCGGTTGATGGCTCGCCGCGGCGACCTTGTCCGCCGTGGCCAGAGCTGGAAGCGACTGGCGCTGGACCAGATCGTGGTGCCACCGACGGTGCGGGACACCGTGCTCGAACATGCCAGCCGCCTCAGCGCGTGCGCCCAAGCGGTGCTGCGTGCTGCCGCCGTCGCCGCCGACCCCATCGCCGAGCGACTGCTGCTGTCGATCAGCACGCTCGCACCGACGGACTTCAACGCCGGCCTCGCCGAAGCCGCCGCCCACCGCCTGTTGCACCAGCGCGACGGCCGGCGGGTGTCCTTCCGCCACGTGCTGGCAGGTCGGGCGATCTACGACGCCGTTGCGGAGCCGGAGCGACGCGTGCTGCACGAGCGAGCCGGACACGTGCTGGAATCGGTCGTGCCTAGGGCGTGTCCTGCCGATCTTGTAGGGGTTGGTCGTTGACGATGTGTCGGTGGTGCGTCGTGGTGAGTTGACCGATGAGGCGTGGGCGGTGATCGCGCCGCTGCTACCGGAGCCGGGCGGTGCTCGTGGGCGGTGGCGAGATCACCGGCAGGTCATCAACGGGATTTTGTGGAAGCTGCGCACGGGTGCGCCGTGGCGTGACCTGCCCGAACGTTTCGGGCCGTGGAAGACCTGCCATGAGCGGCTGCGTCGGTGGAGCGCCGACGGGACATGGGATCGGATCCTCGCGGCGGCGCAGGTGCACGACGACGGCACACCGGTGCAGTGGACGATCAGCATCGACTCGTCGATCGTGCGGGCGCATCAGCATGCCGCTGGCGCCCGCAAAAAGGGGGCTCCCCGACAAGTCCGGCGACGCCTGGTGCGCAAGATGGCGAGGCCATCGGCCGATCACGCGGAGGACTGAGCACGAAAATCCACCTCGCAGTCGACGGACGCGGCCGGCCGTTGTCGATCCTGCTCACCCCGGGCCAGGCCGGCGACAACCCCCAGCTCCTCGCCCTGCTCGACGCGATCCGCGTCAACCAGCCCGGACCGGGCCGGCCCCGCAAACGTCCGGACGTGCTGATCGCGGACAAGGGCTACGCCCATGACTCCACCCGTCGAGCCCTGCGCCAACGCGGGATCCGGCACGTCATCCCCGAACGCAGCGACCAGATCGCCCGCCGCGCCGCCAAGGGCAGCACCGGCGGGCGACCACCCGCCTTCGACAAGGCGACCTACCGCAAACGCAACGTCGTGGAACGCTGCTTCAACCGACTCAAGCAATGGCGTGACCTGGCCACCCGCTACGCCAAACGCGCATCCCTCTACCGAGCCAGCCTGATCCTCATCGCCGCCATCATCTGGCTTCCATGATCGACAGGACAGGCCCTAGTCCCTAACCCCACCCGCGCTGCCTGCCGCGCGGTCGGCACTGGCTCGATCAACGCCCACCGCCCATCCGACAAGTCCGACCGATACCGTGCCGCTTCACAAACCGCGCCGTGATCAATGAGCCATTTTCATCGTGACGGCGCAGGTCACGGGCGGTGTGGGAGGCCGGTGTCCAGGTAGGACGAGGCTCCCGGTAAGACAGCAATCGACCAAGATCAGATGCCCCAACCGGGAGCCTCGCTGTGCTGTCTTACCCTGCCGCGATTCCGTTGTCCACCCGCAGCCTGAACCACCTCGCCGCCCTCATCCGAACCCGCCGCCAGCAGCAACGGTCTCGGTGGCGACGCCTCGACCCCGGCCGGCAAGCCCTGCTCGCCCTGGCCCACCTGCGCAACGGCGACACCTACACCCGCCTGGCCGCCGGATTCGACATCGGCGTCACGACCGCCTGGCGTTATGTCCACGAGGCCATCGACCTGCTCGCCGCGACCGCCGACGACCTGGCCACGGCCATGACCAGGATCCGTCTGCTCGCCTACGCAATCCTCGACGGCACCCTGATCCCGATCGACCGGGTCGCCAACCAGAAGCCGTACTACTCCGGAAAACACAAGCGTCACGGCGTGAACGTGCAGGTCATCGCCGACGCGGCCGGGCGTCTCGTCTGGGCCTCGGCCGCGCTGCCCGCCTCGACGCACGACCTGACCGCCGCCCGCACCCACGGCATCATCGACGCCCTGGCCAGCACCGACGTGATGACCTTCGCGGACAAGGGCTATCAAGGCGCCCCCGGCAGCGTGCGCACCCCGTTCAAGCGGCGCCGCTTCCGGCCGAAGCTGTCACGCCGGCAGAAGGCCGTCAACCGAGCGCACGCGAAGATCCGCGCCCGCGGCGAACGCGCGATCGCCACCCTCAAGACCTGGAAAATCCTGGTCAAGCTGCGCTGCTGCCCACGCCGAGCGACCGCGATCGTGCAGGCCATCCTCGTCCTGCACCGCGTCGAAGCCGACCGCCACGCAGGATGAAAATGGCTCAGTGGTCAGCGGAGGCCGCTGAGGACAACCGCGACGAGGCGGCGAAGGTCGCTCGGGTTTAGCTCGACCGCGACCCTAGGGACGACACGCCTAACACGCCTAAGCTGTCCGGGCGCTTGGACTTCGAGCCTCGCGCCAAGTCCAAGAAGCTCCACGCATGGCAAACGCCGGGACCGTCGAGACTCGCCCGCCTGTGCGAGGGTCACGGTACGCGATCTATGAGACGTGCAGGGCCCGGCCCGTAGGCGGTCAGACGTGGCGGAGGTTCAACCTTGGCCCCCATTTACCCCCCCCCCCCCCCCCCCCCCGAAAACCCGAGCCAGATGTTGGCGAAGAGTGACAAGGGACGGTGAAGGGCTAGCGATGTCGTTGCAGCTCAGCGACCACGTTAGGCAAGTGATAACCAGCCCGCTTTGGCTACTTACCGTTACAAGGAGTTTTGACAACCAATGACAAGTCCTGAGGGGACTCGACAAGAGGTTGTCTTGGGTCCGAGTCCCTCGTTCCTCTGAGCGGCTGGTGCTATTTGAGCGTCGCAGAAAGTGTACCGCCGTTTCATGGCAGTCTCGATAGGTAGCGGATGGCGATCAAGGCTCAGGGCAGGATGGCATGGGCCTCGGTGAGGAAGCGGTGGCGGTCGTCGCCGTGGGCGAACGCTGCGTTGTAGACGGCGTCGATCGCGGCGGCCAGCGGGTCGACGTTGGCCAGCGCGGTCAGGGCGGGGAACGCGGCGGCCTGCTGGAGCATCTCGGTGACAGCCTGTGAGCCGAACGCGGTCGGGCTCGGCCGCAGCGGGATGGTGGTGCGGGGTACCTCCGGGTCGGACAGCAGCCGCCGGTACGCGGCGGCACCACGCTGCTCGGTGAAGGCGGGGGGCAGTGGGCGGCCGTCCTCGGCGGCGGCGAGAGCGTCGGCGATCCAGCCGAGTTGCTCCAGGCCGGCCACCCGAATCGCGCGGCGGGCTGCCCAGCAGGCCACCTGCCGCTGGCGCTCGGAGGGCAGCGCGTCGATCCGGTCGAGCAGCCGACGGTCGAGGCGCGCCAAGGGCTGGGCCTGGCCGCGCAGTTCGCGGACACGCCTCGACGGCGGAGGACCTCCCCACCGCTCGGCTTCCTGTTCGGCCCGGAACCGGCGGAGCTCCTCCGTCCGTGCGGTCGCCTCGGCGGCCCGCTCCCGCAGAGTCTCGACCCACGGGTACGTCCCGGTGCCGTCGAGCAGGTGGTCCCAGATCAGGCCGAGGGCGGCGGCGTGCCGGCCCCGCACTCCCTCGTGCCGCAGCGTTACGCCGTCCGTGCCGGTCGTCAGCCGTACCGTGGTGGGCTCGTCGTCGGGCAGGGTGGTCAGCGGTTCGGGGAAGATCGGCGCGTCGGCCGTCTCCCATGACCACCGGAGACTTTCTGCGTCGATCCGCCCCAGGCGCACCTGCAGGTCACCGACGGGCAGCACAACCACCGGCAGGCCGACCGGTGCGGGCCGGTGGCGCACCACCGTCACCCGGGCGAGACCAGTGTCGTCCTCGTACGGGTCAGGCGGCAGCGGCGGCAGGATCGCCGGCCGGGTGGACGGGCGGGGAACAAGGGACAGCATCGCCCACTCGGCGGCCTTCTCCGGTTTTTGCTCCCAGCCGCGACGCTCGGGGCCGGCCAGCACGGTGCGCCACGGTGTCTCCTCGCGCGCCGCCCAGACGTGCAGTTCGTGTTGCTCGGGCGGGTCGTCGTCGGTGCGTACCGTTTCATGCAGGCGGTGACGGGCGTGCACCCGTATTCGGATCAGCCCGCGTGGGACGGCGACGTCGACGATGGTCTCCGTGACGCCGCCCATCAGGCCGATGACCGACAACCGGCCGCTGGGGCTCCACAGGGTCGCCTCGCTGATCGCGTCCCAACCGGCGTCGATCTGCGTCGGGGGCTCCGGCAGCACCCGCAGACGTGCCTCGATCGGCCCCGTGTGGATGCCGCAGAAGCCGGTGAGCCGGCTCGGCCCGCCCACCTGAAGGAGGGTGTCGCCGATGGTGTGGATGCCCAGGCCGGTCGCGCCGGGCACGGTGGTCACCTCGTACTGGCAGTAGCTGACGTCAAGTCGCGCCCAGTCGGTCATGCGGCGAGCTGCCGCAGCACGGTGGGGTCGGTGATCGTGTCGTCGGCGGCGAGCATGATCGCCTTGGACAGGATCGTCGACAGCATCGGGTCGTCCTCGAACGGCAGGTGTAGCCGTCCGGTGCCGCCGCGTGCGGGGACGATGCACAGGTAGGCGTCGTGGGGCTCCATCATGATGTTGCCCGAGCCGAGGTGGATCCGGTAACTCCGCAGGTTCCCGCGTACGTGCAGGTATCGGTCCGCGAGGGTGACCCGGTCGGCGATGGCCATGCGGGGGAGCAGCCGGGCCAGGGCGTCGCGACGTACCTGCGCCGACGGGTTCAGCGCGCCGACCGCAGTGCGGTGCCAGTAGTCCCGGAACCGGTCCTCGCCGCGGTCGGCCCACTGCGGGTCGGTGGCGATCGAGGTGACGCCGACGAACAGGTCCACGTCCCGCATCGCCTCGGTGAACACCAGCGGCGGTACGTCCGCGACCGGTGCGGGTTGCCAGGTCGCGCCGTCGGATCGGGCGAAGCGCACCTGGTCGGTCGAGCAGTAGTGGACGTCGTAGTCGCGCGGGTCGTCGGTGTCGACGAGTTGGTGGTGGAAGGACGCCCGCCACGCACCACCGCCGAAGAGCTTGGTGGCTTCGCTGTCGTACCCGCCGTCCCACGTGCCGAGGTAGCCGGCCTGCCAGCCGCGGGCGCGCATGAGCGCGTTCGCCTGGCGGTAGCGCAGGATGTGCGCGGCGAACCGGTTGGAGTAGGAGCCGGTCCGCTCCTCGGCCGGCGTGAGCAGGTAGACCTCACGGAATGCCTGCTTGAACGGCTGCGTCAGGCCGGTGGCGAGCACCCGTTCCCGCCAGGCGAGGGTCTCGTCCACCGAGGCGTGGATGGGATGCCACAGCCGGACCCGCTCACCACGCGCCGGTCGCCCGTCGAGACCGGCGAGCGTCCACCCGTCGCCGTCCTCGTGGGGCAGGCCCGCCGACCAGTCGCGCCCGTCGGTGCTGGTCTCCCAGAGCAGCCGCCGCCCGTACGTCCCGGTTATCGGGTGGTCGAGGAAGCGGGACACCCAGTCCGGGTACGCCCAGACGCGGTCCTCGGACAGCAGCGCCTCCACCCGCTGCCGCTCGGCGGTCAGCGTCGCGCTGATGCCCTTCACCATGTCACGTAGCTGCTTCAGCTCGTCGGCGTGCGTCTCCTTGAGCACGGCCGGGACGCCCTTCAGCCCAACGCCGCCGCGAGCAAAGGTCAGACGGGCCTTCTCGCCCACGACCCGCACCGTCGCCTCGTAAGGGCCGACCTCGGTCAGTCGGCTGCCGGTGGAGTCGAGCCCGTGGTCGTCGACGGCGAGCTCCATCACCTCGCTGAGCGACCACCCCCGCGACGCGCCGAGGCGCGCCAGCGCGGACTGCACCCGGGCGCGCACCGCCTTGTTCTTCACGGTCGCCGCGAGCCGGGCCAGGGTCCGCACCGGTGCCTCACCGTCGCGCCCGGCGAGCAGCTGTACGGCCGCGATCGCGGTGCGCTGGGCATGGGGGAAACCGGACGCCTGGCGGGGCGCGGCCGAGGCGGTGGCGGTGACCCGGGCCAGCAGGTCCGTCGCCGCTTCGTCCGACTCTCGCGACAGCGCCCACACCAGGCCACGCAGGAAGCGGTCCGAGTCTTCGTGCACGCGGCGACGGTGCGCGGTGAACGCCTCCAGGACCGCGGACCGCCTTCGCGCCGTCGGCCGCGGTCGTGAGCCGTTCGTCGAGGACGCGCAACCACTTCGCCGGTGGCGCCGGCTTGTCGAGCGAGGCGCAGTGCGCCAGCAACTCGGGCACGCCCGGCGCGGCGAGGACGTCACCCATGCCGGCGCGTACGAGGGGACCGAACTCGTCGCCGTGGTGCAGCAACCAGGACGGCACGCGGCGACCGGTGGCACGGTCGAGCGCCTCTCCGATCAGCATGGCGACGCGCCGACGTGGCCCGGCTGCCATGAAGTAGTCCTCGGCGATCTCGTCGAACAGGGCCGAGAGCGCCGGCGCCAGATCCGCCAGGTCCGCGGGAGCCAGACGCACGGCGATCATCGCCGGCAACTCCAGGTGGGCGCCGTTGTCGTAGCCGTGCCCCTGGCCGGCAACCTCCAGACTCCACAGGAGATCCGCCCGGGTCCAGTCGTGCACGCCGTCGGCGAGGCTCCGCACGACGTCGTTCAGCGCGGACGGGATCGAGCTGGTGGTCGCCTGCAGGTGCACGGCGAGCGCGGCACGGCGGCGAAGTTCACCCGGCCACGCCTTGGTGGCCGCCCATTCCGGCGTGCGGGTCACCGACGTCGCCCAGAAGTAGGTGTCCATCGGACGGAGCAGCGGCCGAACGTGGACGTCGGCTTCGGCGATTCCGGTTTCCACCCGCCGGCGATCCGGGGCGCTCAGCGCGGGAAGCAGGCGCGTCCAGTCACCCATCTCAGCCACCTACCAGGGGGACGAGTCGCACGAAGGCCACCTCGGGGTCCGCAAGCAGGTCGATCTCCTCGTCGAGATCCTCGACCTGGCGATCACCCACCAACAGCACGAAGCCGTTGCGGGCGAAGGCGGCACACGCCGCGTCCGCCTGACGCTTCCAGTCCAGCCGCCGTCCCCGACCGACCCGATAGCCGTTCAACGTCGCCTCCGCGTTGGTCGGCCGCACCAGACCCCGGAAGAGGTCGGCCTGGTCGGCGTTGAACCGCGCCACCTCCTCGCGCACGCGCAACCGGACCAGCTCCCGCGCGGAGATGCGCTCGGGCAGGCCTGCCAACGGCCACTGATCGATCGCCCTGCCCGTCGCTGTCTCGTCCCGAACCGTAACCGTGGCCATCGCGCCGTGCTCCTTGCCTTGAGGTGAGCGGCATCATGGCACGACAGTCCGACGGAACCGCTGCGGTCATCCGCCCGGGCAGCGGGTGTCACCGCCGCTGTGTTCCACGCAATGCCCCGGCGGGCCGGGCGTCGTCGCTGCCGGCAGCGTGCCTCTTTGAGGGCATGATGTGGCGGTGGTTACGGAGAAGGAGGCGAGAAGCACCGCGGCGGCGGTGCTGCAGGAGATGTCCTCGTTTCCGGACGTGCCGCCGCTTGCCATCGCTGACGTGGAGGAGCGCCCGGCCTTCTGGGTGTTCCACTACCAGTCGGTGCGGTACATCGAGACTGGATCCTTCCTCGACTCCGTCATGGGTAACGCGCCGGTCCTTGTGGACCGGAGAACGGGGCAGGCCCACCACACGGGTATGGCTCGATCGATCGACTACTACGTCGCTGAGCACACCAACGGCCGACACACCTGCGCACTCTGCGCCTCCCCGCAGCCGTAAGCCCGAGCCCTCTTTGGGAGCCACGCGTCGGAGCGGGGGATGCGCGATGTCTCGAAGGCGGGTCGATGGTGTGCTGGCGTGCCCGCGGCGACGTCCCGTAGGAGTAAGAGGCCGTTATCGGTGGGGAGCACGGTCTCTGCGACGGCGTCAACTTCGGCTACGACGACGACGCCCGAAGCACCGCAGCTGCCGGCGCCCGCGCCTGCTGCCGGCTCAAGCGTCGTCATCCCGCTCGGTGTAGCCGTGTGCGAGTAGTGCGGCTAGGAGTTGCGTGTTCCATGTCCGCTCATCGGCGTCGTGCCATCGGTGTTGCCGTGGGCACTGCCAGTTCGGTACCGGTTCTTCGGGGAGGAAGCATCCGCCGAGCGCAAGCTCGCCTGCGGCTGCAGCCTCTCTGGCTTCCGGCGCCGGGAGTCCGAAGAGCAGAGGGACGCCCGCGGCGTGGCAGTCGGGACAACTCGGAATCACCTCGTCACGGTACCGAGCCCACCTCATCTCGATCCTCGCAGCGTTCGCCTCCTTCGCCCCGTCCCGTGGGTTGTCGTCGATCTCTACAGTGTGGTTGCGGGCGTACGGCAGGGGAGGTGCGGCCATGGGCATCTGCGTCGTGTGCCGGGCGGATCAGCGCACGGTGGTGCTCATCAGCCGTTGGGGCGTTCCGCACGGTGCCTCGGGGCACGAGGTCAACTATCGCTGGAGCAGCGTGGTGGCCTGCCCGGAGTGTGGTGCTGGACTTCTGGTGCGCTTTGATCACGATTGCTTCCACCCGCCGTGGGAGGAGCCGTGGGACATGGACTGGACGTGGCCGGTCGACGTCGACGGGGTCCAGCGGCTGATGTCTGCCCTCGTCGGGTGTCCTGACCCGCTGCAGCCATCGTGCGAATGTCCCGCGCACCGCGGGTTACGGGATACCACCGAGAGACCGCCACCGCGTGAGGTCCCGGTGACGATCGTGTTGACCGAGGACGGGCTGCCGCAAGTCCGGTCGGTGCACGATCTATAAGGCTGGCAAGACCGGTGGATAGACGGTCAGACGTGGCGGACGTTGAACCTGGCCCCCGTTTACCCCCCGAAAACCCAAGCCAAATATCGGCGAAGAGTGATAAGAGTCGGTGAGGGCTCAGTGACGTCCTTGCAGCTCAGCGACCATTTCAGGCAAGTAATGACAAGCCCATTTCGGCTACTTTCCGTTACAAGGGGTCGTCGGTTCGAATCCGGCCGTCCCGACCGGTTGACCTGGGGAGATGAAGATCTTCTCCGGTAACGGCGGTAACATCCGGTAACGGATGATCTTTATTGGCGGTAACCGCGTGGACGGTTGGCCGGTCGGCGTGCGCGCTGTACAACGCTCTGACCTGCGGCTTCATCTGCATCCCGGATGAAGCCGCATTGTGGTCTCTTGATTCTGCGTCAAGCGCTGCAGACGTTGCCAGCTGTCGTTACGTCGGGCGGTTCGACGAGCCCTCGGTGCGCGACATAGTCGTCGGTTGCCCTGGTCCTGCTCCTGGTCCTGGTCTTCCTGGGGGACGGTTGCGCAGTCGAGCCCTGGCAATTCGGGCGCCCCAGCGGTCGGCGGCGCCCGTGTCACCCGTCCATGCCGGCGAGTCAGGGAAGCTCGGACGGGCCCGTGACAGCGCCGTGAAGGACACCGTCGCGTCTCGGTCCCCGTCGCTTCCGGCCGGTTCAGCGCAGCAGGACCGGTCCGGCGTCGATGCGGGTGCGGAACAGGGCGTACGGCTTGCGCCGCAGGTCCTGTCCCCGCTGGTACTTCGGCTGCCGGTGCAGCTGGTTGGCGGTGACGTAGAGGTGCCCGTCCGTGGCGACGGACATGGTGTCCGGCCAGAGCAGACGGGGATCGTGCACGACGGTCTCGTACTCTCCGTCCGGCCGGCGGCGCAGCACGGCGTTGTTCTCGTACGAGGTCAGGTAGAACCTGCCGGCGTCGTCGGTCTCCAGGCCGTCGGAGCCGCCGCCCTTGTCACCCTCGTCCGCCACCGTGGCGGCGACCAGGTCCTCGCTGAGGTCGCGGTCGGCGAGCGCGTCGGTGGCGACGCTGTACCAGCGGCGGGAGGCGAGGGGACAGTAGTGCAGCCGGGAGCCGTCGGCCGAGATGGCGATCCCGTCCGACCCCATCGACAGCGGCTTCGGCGGTCCGTCGGCTGGGCGTTCCAGGAACGGCCGTCCCTCGACGATGGGCCGGTAGGTGGACAGCGGCTCGGCCTTGGTGGACGGGTGGTCGTGCAGCCGCCGCCAGGACGCGCCGCTGGCCAGGTCGACCACGACGATACCGTTTGGCCCGGAGTCCGAGGAGTCGGTGAGGTAGGCGATCCCGGCGTCACCCCTGCGCAGGTCGAACCGCACGTCGTTGAGGTACGTCGAGGGCAGCGCGACGTCGGCCGGGAAGGTGATGACCTGGGCGACCGAGTTGCTGTCCAGGTCGACGCGGACCAGTTTGGGCCCGCCCGGCTTCGTGGGCCGGAACATTGGGCTGCCGGTGTCGACCACCCAGAGCCGGTCGGCCGGGTCCACCACGATGCTCTGCACCGACACGAATGCGCCGGCGTCGTCGTCCCGGGCGGGCTGGTTCCAGTCCTGGTCCGGGAAGGGCACCTCGCGGCCGTCGCGCAGCTCGACCACCGTGGCGGGCACGTCGTCGCCCCACTTGGGGAAGTTCACGAAGACCCGGCCGGTGTGCGAGACGCTCACCCCGGTGGGCATGGGCCCGGCGAAGGTGTGCACGAGTTCGAGGTCGCCGACGGGTTCGTCGGCTAGGGGCCCGTTCATCCGCTGCTCCTGACTGTCGGCGCGACGCCTTCTTCCCGAAGCCCTGAGCGGCAAACGCTTAGGTGCTGTCGGCCTGGAACGTGCTCAACGAAGTCACCGTTGCGCCCGTCGTACATGTGTCGGTCCGAACCACAGATGTTCGTCGTCGTGATGCGTACCAAGGCGTCCGTCGGTCGCTCGATCCTGGCGTCCGGCACCTCCTTGACGCTGACCGTCCGCGGCCCGTCGTACACGACTGCCTTCATTGACTGCCTCGCGTGAAGATTCCGCCCCTACCGCTCAAGATCGCCTGGCAGTCAAATTCTTGCAATCCGCTTCGCCCTCCACCTCATGATCCGCACTATTGGTTCGGTTGGAAGGAGCCGCTTATCGTGGGCGTCGGTGGGTAGCCACCCGGCCGTGAGCAGGCCAACCGACGACATCGGCACCCGGTCGGACACCAGCCGTGCCGTAGCGTTCAGTGACGCCGTCTTCGCCATCATCATCACGCTGCTCGTGCTGGATCTCCGGGTGCCGGACGTAGCGCCCGGTCGCCTGCTGTCGGGGCTACTGGAGCAGTGGCCGGGTTACCTCGCCTATCTCGCCTCGTACGCCTACGTGGCCATCGTCTGGCTGAACCACAAGGGCGCGTTCAATCGGGTCAAGGAGAGCGATCGGGGCCTGCACTGGGTGAACCTCTTCGTCTTGTTCACCATCGCGCTGCTGCCGTTCCCGACCGCCGTGGTCTCGGACGCGCTTCAGGAGCACGACCAGCAGGACCAACGCGTGGCCGTCGCCTTCTACGCGCTGATCGGCGCGCTGCTCTGCGCGAGCTGGCTGGCGTTCTTCCACTACCTGGCTCGGCGCGAAGACCTGCTCCGGGAGGAGGTGAGCGAGCGGCACTTCCCCGCCGAGCGGGTGCGGGCACTGGTCGGGGCCATTCTCTACGCCGCCGCAGGGCTCATTGGGTACCTGGTCGCACCACTCGCCGGCCTGGTGATTTTCGTCGTGCTGCCGGTGTTCTACGCCGTCACCAGCGCCGGTCTGTACCAGGTGCCTCTCACCCGCCGGATCGCGCATCGCCCCCCGCCCTCGGGGCGCTGACGGTCCGGCGACCGGCTACGCCGCTGCATGGCCTGCCGATCGTCGTGACCCGCCCGTTCCGCCAGGGGCCAGCAGATTTTGCGTTCCACGCCCGACAGCAGCCTTTCCACGAACTCCGCGGCGCTCCGCCGGCACGAACCGGCGTGCGACACGCGTCTCCGCCTCGTTCAGAATGACCCGCCACCGGGCGGGGTCCAGCCTGTGGCCCACGGGCACCGCACGATCTTCGGTCGTCTTGACAAACCATCGATGACAACGCGGTGGCCGTCCTCATGCCCATGCCGCGCCCAACGCCGAAGCCGGGTCACGTTGGAGTACTAGGCACCACGGTGGACGTCGATCAGCTTTGCGGCTGTTGCCCCTGCGGTTCTACCAGCCGCGCCGTGACCCGCCTCAGTGGCCGGCTGCTGTTGACGATCCTCTTCATCCGTTGCCACGCCACTCGGGCCGGAGATCCGCCCAGCACGCCACCCAGACCCCCACCGCCGTCGGCCGCCGCCCCGCGGTTCTGAGCCAGTTGCTGGGTGGTCTGTCCGAGCTGTTGACCGACCTGCTGGGTGGCCTGCTGCAGCGTCTGCGACAGCGGCCCGTTGGGCCCCAGCGCCTCCTGCGCTGTCTGCCCGACGTGGTCGAGCGTCTGCGCTAGCGGCCCCTGCGGCCCGAGCACCTGCTGAGTTGTCTGCCCGACCTGGTTCACGGCAGTGTCCACCGTCTTCACCAGCGACTCGATGATCTGCGGGTTGCGCTCGATGGTGCGGAGGGCGCTGTCGAGAATGCCGCGGACCTCTTCGAGCCGAACCTCGAGCATCGCTTCGGCCTCGATGCCCTTGATGTCGATCTTCACGGTGCCGAGATGCGCTTGAACGCCCACGTCGAGCTGGAGCAGGCTACCCAGCCGGGCTCGCAGTGAGACGGAGGCGTCCAGGTTGTCGACCTCGACGTAGATCTGTTCGACCCTGACCTGCGGGACCTGGAGCACGACGTCCGGGTCTGTCATCGTCTTGCTGCTGTGCCCGCCAGCCGGCTGGGGAAGGTCGTGCTCACCACGCTGCGGGGCGGCGGGGCGTCTGCCGGGCTCGGCACCCGTTGGTTTGCCGGCGGGACCGAGGTTCTGGCCCCGACCGGCGACGTCCGCGCCCTCCTCGGCATCGCGCTGCCGATCGACCTGCTCGCGCGGTGGCGCGGGCGACTCCCGTGCGCCCGTGTCCCGAATCTCCGGTTCGGCCATCCCGTACTCCTCGGGCCTCGCCTAGCATGCGGACCGGATGGAGCCCACCATCGGTATGGCTCCGACCCTCGGCCCACCCCCTCGGACCGGGTCGCGGTCTACCCGTGTGCCGACGCATCAAACGGCTCAGAGGTGCGCCGAGGAGACGGCGGGTCAGCTGCGCTGAGAGAAGTCCTACTCGTACGTGGCCGTCGTCTGGCTCACCCACAAGGCGGCCTTCAAGCGCATTCAGAAATCGATCGCGGCCTGCACTGGATGAACCTGTTCGTGCTGTTCACCAAGTCGCTGCTGCCGTTTTCGGCCATCGTCGTGTCGCACGCGCTGCAGGAGCACCACAACGGGCCCAGCGTGTAGCCATCGCCTTCCACCGCTGATCGTCGCGTTGCTGTGCGCGACTTGGCTGGCGTTTGGCCACGACCTGGCGCGGCACCCCCAACCTGCTGGAGGAACAGTCGGGGACGCGTTCTTCCCTGTGGAGCGGTTCCGGGCCCGCGCCGGGGTCGTTCCCGACTCGACGCCGATTTCGCCTGGCTCCCGGAGGTGGCTCGCAGGCTGGCCGACCCGCCGCCACTGACCGCCACCGTCAGCCCCGGCGCTCACCGCCCTGCACCGCCGGATCGCCGAGCGGATGGCGCCGACCTCGACCGGCGCCGTCCGATGAAACGGTCGGTGGCGCTACAACATCTCCAGCGGTTGCGGGCCGGCCGGCGGTGGGAATGCCGTGTCGAGTGCCGCTACGTCCTCCTCAGTCAGCTGCAGGTCGCGCGCTTCCGCGTTCTCCCGTGTGTGTTCCGGCTTGGACGATCGGGGAATGGCCGCGACCATCTCCTGCCGCAGCAGCCAGGCCAGCGCCACCTGAGCCGGCGTGGCCCCGTGCCGGGCGGCGACCTCCCCGACCTGGGGATGGCCGAGTAGTCGGCCCTGCTCGATGGGGGAGTACGCCATCACTGCGATCTGGTGCTCGCGTAGCCACGGCAGCAGGTCATGCTCGGGACCGCGGCGGGTGAGGTTGTACAGGATCTGGTTGGTCGCGCAGGAGTTCCCTCCCGCATCGAGTAGATCCGTCATGTCGGAAAGATCGAAGTTGCTTACGCCCCACTGCCCGATGTCACCGGCGTCGACGAGTTCGGCGAACGCCTCGATCGTCTCCGCGAGTGGATGCGCGCCGCGCCAGTGCAGCAGGTAGAGGTCGATGTGGTCGACGCCGAGTCGTTGCAGGCTGCGGCGGCAGGCCTGCACGGTTCCCCGTCGGCTGGCGTTGGACGGCAGCACCTTGTCGACCAGAAAGACCTCGGCGCGTCGTCCGATGATCGCCTCGCCGACGAGTTCCTCGGAAGCGCCGTCACCGTACATCTCCGCAGTGTCGATCATGGTCATCCCCAGGTCGAGCCCGGTGCGTAGGGCGGCGATTTCGTCCTGCCGCCTCGCGGGGCGCTCGCCCAGGTACCAGGTTCCCTGGCCGAGTACGGGCATGGTCTGGCCGGATGGCAGCTCGATCACGGCGGCAGCGAGGGGCATGGCGACCCTTCCGGGAGCCTGGGTACCAGTGGGTTGCCTGCGTTACCCACCACGACAGGGAGTACACCCCCTCGTAGCGTGACCTCTTCTCCGCGACGGCTCTCACTGTGCAGTGGGCGTCTAGCGGATTGTCCGCCCTCGAGCGGCCTCGGGCGGCCCCTTCGCCGATGCCCGCACCGTGGGGGTGACCGCGAGCAAGCGACGCACCCCCGACCGGTCGGCACGGCGAAACGGCACGTCACGTCACGTCCCGGTTCTTCGCCGTCGAACGGCTTCGGACGCTGCCCGGGGTCATGGCCCACGCCGGGACGGGTGTGGCTGATTGGCTGGTCAACGTGCCAGCGGTGTGGTCGTCCTGCTCCTGTTTCCGCTCGTACGGGCTGTCCCGCAACGGCTCCTCCGACTTGCGGCGCAGCTACGACATCGCTGATTCCGGCCCACTTCCCCCAGATCGGAGTGGCGGGCAGACCTGGGTGCTGACACTGAGAGGGGAGCGCCATGACAACGGTCGGAGAGGTCACGACGACCCCGGGTCGCTAAGTGGACGGCGACATGCCCGGCTACAAGTGAGGAGCACGGATGATCCACAGCGAGCGGCACCGACCGGAGATCGTCGTCGGACTGGTGGCGACCCCGCCGGATTACCCGGCCCGGGTGGCCGCGCGGCTCACCGCCGAGCTGACCGGCCGGCTCTCCGAGCGGGTGGACGCCGGCGTGCGGTGGACCGTCCGGGAAGGCTGGGGTGAGGTGGCGCCGCGCCGCGACGGCGGCGTTGAGGCGCTGCTCGACGATGTTGCCCAGCGGCGTACCGACGACCGGTGGGACGTCGCAATCTGCCTGACCGACCTGCCGCTGCACGCCGAGCGGGTGCCGCTGGTGGCGCAGACCTCCGCGCGTCGCCGAGTCGCGGTGGTGTCGCTGCCTGCGCTGGGACTTGGGCAGTTGCGAGCGGCCCGCGCGGCCGTTCCGGATCTGGTGAGCCGACTACTCACCGACGCTTCCGACCAGCGGGTGACGCCGGCCGGCTGGGCACCGGCCGAGATGGCAAGCCGGGTTACCGCCATCCACAAGGTCGTCGGCGAGACCGACGCCGGGGAACTGCGCTACGTCGACTCGCGGCTGACCGGCCGGGTGCGGCTGTTGACCGGGATGGTCAAGGCCAACCGCCCGGGGCGTGCCCTGCTGGGCCTGTCCAAGCTGCTGGTCGGCGCGTTCGGCACGGCCGCGTTCGCGCTCACCACGAACACCGTCTGGCAGATGGGCGATGCGCTCGGCGGACTCCGGCTCGCCGTGATCATGCTACTCGGGCTGACCGCGTTGGTGGCCTGGCTGATCATCGCCCACGACCTGTGGGAGAAACCAGGCCGCGAGACACCGCCTGAGCTGGCCCGGATGTTCAACCTGGGTACGATCTGCACCCTTACGCTGGCCACGGCGGTGTCCTACCTGGTGCTGTTCGCGGGAACAGTGCTCGTCGGGGCGCTGCTGATCGACACGTCCGTGCTGGAACAGACCTTGCAGCGACCGGTCGATGTCACCGACTACTTGACGCTTGCCTGGATCACCAGTTCGCTGGCCACCGTCGGTGGCGCGATCGGCTCCGGGCTGGAGGACGAGGAAACGGTGCGGGCTGCCGCTTACGGCTACCACCCGGAACCCGGCGGCTGGCGGGATGAGACGGACGGATGACCCACTGCGCGCGGGGGTGAGCGGGCGCATGCCCCGAGTCGCGACGTCACACAGGTGGGGCGTGACGGGGCGGGCATGTCGGCGACCGCAGGCTGCTGCGGAAGCGACTCGGCGGCCCACCACACGGGGGGCATCCGGTCTGCGTGGTCGGAGCCAGTCCCGATGTCCGCAGGCTGGTTACCGTCACGATGAGTGCCCGCACGGGCGGCCCGGGCCAGCCATACGATTTCCGTGCAGCGATCGATTGGCGGGTTCAGGTGGTACTCGGGGGGTATTCCGGCCCCGCTAGTTCGGGCTCCGGTTCGCCGTGGACCGGAATGCTCGGCCAGGTGCGATCGGACACGGAGGTTACCCGTGACTCAACTGGCGAATCGAGAGGCAGCGAGGGCAAGGCAGGACGAGGCGCAGCAGCGGGGGCGGAGGCTCGGCTGGATGAGTCTGGGTCTGGGCGTGGCACAACTGGCGGCGCCGGAGACGGTGCGCCGGATCAGCGGCGTGGACGACTCGGCGACGTCTCGGGCGGTGGCTCCGCTGGTCGGGGCGCGGGAACTGGTACACGCGGCCGGGCTCCTGACGAGCCGGCGCAAGAGCGTCTGGGTGTGGACCCGGGTCGTGGGTGACGCGATGGACCTGACCGCGCTCGGAATGGCCATCGCCCACCGTTGCGGGCGCCGCCGGCGGCGGCTCGTCGCTGTCACTGGCGCCATCGTCGGGATCACTGTGGTGGATCTGCTGACCGCTGTGCAGGCCACCCGGGCGAAGGAGATCGGCTCCGTGCCGGCGGTGCGAGGCGCACGCAGAGGAGGATCCATGGAGTTGACGGCCGCGACGACCGTTCGCAAGCCTCCATCGGAGGTCTATGCGTTCTGGCGCGATCTGGGTCACCTTCCGACGTTCATGGCTCATCTCGAGGAGGTTCGCGTCACCGGTGACCGTACGAGTCATTGGTTCGCCGCCGCTCCGTTCGGTAAGAGCGTCGAGTGGGACGCGGAGATCGTCGACGAGGTGGCCGGCGAGAAGATCGCGTGGCGGTCGACCGGGAACGCCGATGTGCCGAACGCCGGTACGGTCCGGTTCGTGCCCGCACCGGATGGTGTGAGCACCGAGGTGCAGGTCCTGCTGACCTACGACATGCCGGGTGGTGCGGTCGGCAAGGCGGTCGCCAAGTACTTCGGCGAGGAACCGCACCAGCAGCTCGACGACGACCTGCGCCGGCTCAAGCAGGTGCTGGAGACCGGCGAGGTGGTCCGCTCCGACGGCGCCCCCTGGGGCAAGCGGGCTCGCAAGGAGTTCCCGCAGCGTCCGGCGCAACCGCTGTCGGATTCCGAGCTCGCGAAGGGAGCGCACGCGTGAGGGCGAACACCTGGGCGGGCCGCAACAAGGTCAAGGTCCGTGACGTGCCGGACCCGAAGATCCTGAACAACCGCGACGCGATCGTAAAGATCACCTCCACCGCGATCTGCGGCTCGGACCTGCACCTGGTGGACGGATATGTGCCCACGATGCAGGACGGCGACGTCATGGGCCACGAGTTCATGGGCGAGGTGATCGAGGTCGGCTCAGGAGTGCCCGCGGACAAGCTACGGGTCGGCGACCGGGTCGTCGTGCCGTTCCCGATCGCCTGCGGCGCCTGCGGCGCGTGCGCCGCCGAGCTCTACTCCTGCTGTGAGAACTCCAATCCCAACGCCGGGATCTCGGAGAAGATGTTCGGTCACCCGGTCGCCGGGATGTTCGGCTATTCCCGTCTGACGGGCGGCTTCGCCGGAGGTCAGGCACAGTATGCGCGGGTGCCGTTCGCCGACGTCGGTCCGCTGAAGATCGAGTCCGATCTGACCGACGAGCAGGCGCTGTTCCTCTCCGACATCCTGCCGACCGGCTACATGGGCGCGGACTTGTGCGACATCCAGTCCACCGACGTGGTAGCGGTGTGGGGCGCAGGCCCGGTCGGGCAGTTCGCCATGGACAGTGCCCGGGTGCTCGGCGCCGCGACGGTCATCGCCATCGACAAGGAGCCGTACCGGCTGCAGATGGCGGAACGGGCGGGCCACAAGACGATCAATTTCGACGAGGTCGATGTGCGGTCCCGGCTGCTGGAACTGACCGGCGGGCGGGGACCGGACAAGTGCATCGACGCGGTCGGCATGGAGGCCAGCCACGGCAGCGCGCACGTCCACGCCTACGACCGGGTCAAGCAGGCGGTCCGCTCCGAGACCGAGCGCCCCCACGCGCTGCGGCAGGCGATCCTGTCGTGCCGCAGCGGTGGGATCGTGTCGGTGATCGGCGTGTACGGCGGCTTCCTCGACAAGTTCCCGGTCGGCGCGTGGATGAACCGCTCGCTGACCCTGCGTACGGGGCAATGCCACGTGCAGCGCTACATGAAGCCGTTGCTGCAGCGCATCGAGCGCGGCGAGATCGATCCGACCCGGGTCATCACCCACACCCTGCCGCTCGACGAGGCCGAACGCGGCTTCGAGATCTTCAAGAACAAGCAGGACCACTGCGAGAAGGTCGTCCTCAAACCCTGACAAGCACCCGCATTCGGCCACCACGGTGGCCGAATGCGGGGTCGGTCGGAGTCTGCCGATCGATGGGAGAAGCTGCCGACAGTCGCGCGACGCAGGAGCCCGGCCGAACTTCCTGGCATGGGAAGCGCTTGACGATCCGCGGTAACGAACCCGGTAACTGAGAAGATCGCCACCTGCGGATGAGGCGGTACCAAGCGGGATGGGACAGCAATTCGGGCCGTCGTCTGTCGGGCTTCTAGGATGCTTCGACCTGTTCCGGTATGGCGTGACAGAATCGTTGTAAAACTGGGGGTCAAGGGGTCGTCGGTTCGAATCCGGCCGTCCCGACCGGTTGACCTGGGGAGATGGAGATCTTCCCAGGTAACGGCGGTAACATCCGGTAGCGAATGATCTTTGATGGCGGTAACCGTGCCGCGGGTTGAGGTCGTTCCCCTCGGCGTTCACCGGCTTTGGCCTGCGGCTCCGCGCCAATGCCGGATGGGCCGGCATGTTGCTTCCTTGATCTCGAATCAAGTGCCTAGGTGTCGGCAGCTGCCACGACGCCGGGTGAGTGGTGTAGAAGCTGGCCCTGTGCCTGCCGAGGTTTCCATCCAGGCAGGTCAAGCGGCATGTCCGTACTCATGGAGGATGCCACCGACCGGTTACGTCGGTGGATGTGCAAGGTGGGCGAGCGTCCGGGGCGATGATCGGTTCGGGCAGCGGAGCGAGTGGCCGGGCGTTGGCGCGGTCCGTCCCGGCGGCGACGGCAGAACTCGGCTCACCTATGCGGGATTACCCGCCGATATCAGCCATGTCGTTCCGCACTGGAGCCGGCCCCTCAGGTTGATGACGTGCGGGTCGTTGCCCGGGTCAGCCAGGATGTGCTTGTGAACGACGAGCGGGCCCCGTCGTGGTCACACAGCGATGTGGGGCAGGGTCGCCCTGCCCGCCTTGAGCTCTAGGTGGGAGCCGGTGAAGGCAGCCCGCATGCGCCGGTCGTGGGTGACGATGACGAGTGAACCCTCGTAATCGGTCAGAGCATTCTGCAAGTCGTCCATCAGGTCTGGGGACAGGTGGTTGGTGGGTTCGTCCAGGAGCAGCAGATCGGCCGGTTCGCTGACCATGCGGGCGAGTTCGAGCCTGCGACGCAGTCCGGGAGAGAGAGCTTTGACCGGCGAGGCGAGATGGGTGGCGCGGAGCAGTCCCAGCGCGAGTAGCGCATCGGCGTGTTCGGCTGGATCTCCCGGTCGCCCTGCCGCGAACGCTTCCAGGACCGTGCCTGAGTTGTACACCATGCCGTTCTGCTGACGCAGGTGACCCACGCGGGGAGCCTGGCGGACTGTGCCGGTGTCGGGGGCGAGTTCGCCGGCCAAGACGCGCAGGAGCGTGGTCTTGCCCGCTCCGTTGGGTCCGGTCACCAGCAGGCGTGCTCCCGGTTGGATCCGCAGTGACTCGACGTACAGGCGCTCGCCGACACGCACGTCCGTCAGTTCCACGAGAGGGCCGGCGGTGCCGATGTCGGCAACGGTGACGTGGGCGGTGAACCGCAAAGGCGGCGGAGGCGGCGGAACTCGGTTCAGATGGAGCCGTTTCAGCCGTGCACGAGCGCCGCGGATCCTGCTCATCGCCCCGTGCGCCCGTGATCTGGCGCGAAACGCGCCCGCCCCGCTGAAGGCGGCCGGGGCCTTGCGCGGGATGGCGGCCAGCCGTTTCGCATGAGAATCAGCCAGCCCTTCCTGGCGGATCAACTCGGCGCGCCACTCCTGGTGCTCTCTCGCCCAGCGTGCCTTGGCCGCCGCCTTGGCCTCCAGGAATCCGGTGTAGCCGTTGCCGTAACGGTGAACAGTGGACAGATCGTGGTCTACCTCCAGGATGGTGGAGGTGACCCGCTCCAGGAAAAGCCGGTCGTGAGTGACCGCGATCAAGGTACCCCGGTGATTTCGCAGGTGGCTCTCCAGCCAGGCGGCGGCCTGGTCGTCGAGGTCATTGGTGGGTTCGTCGAGGAGCAGCACCTCGGGAGCTGCGGCCAGGGTCACGGCCAGCGCGAGCCGGGACCTCTGCCCGCCCGACAAGGTGCCGAGCAGGCGGTTGCGGTCCAGTCCGGGCAGGCCGAGTGCGTTCAGCATGATCTCGACCCGGGTGTCGGCCTGATATCCCTCGCGGGCTTCGAACCGGGCGACCAGTTCGCCGTAGAGGGCCAGCTCGACGGGCGTGGCCTCACCCAGGCCGAACTCGGCCTGCCGTATCCGGCGCTCCAGGTCGCGCAGGTCCGCCAGCGCGAGATCGACGGCGTCGCCGACGAGGGCCGTTCCGGGCAGGTCCAGGGTCTGGGCCAGATAGCCGACGCCACCGGGCGCCGCGACGGTGACGGAGCCGTTGTCGGGTCGGCTTCGTCCGGCGAGCAGGCGCAGCAGAGTGGATTTTCCGGACCCGTTGTCGCCGATCACACCGACCTTTTCGCCGGGCTTGACCGTGAGCGAGACCTCGTTCAGCACGATCCTGTCGTCATACCGCTTGGTGACGCCGGACAGGGCGAGTTGAGTGTCGGATGAGGGATGACCGATGCGCATGAGCGTCCTCCTGATGTCGGCGCGGTCGAGTGGACTGTCGCTGCCGGAGTTGGCGGTGCGGCGGTTCTGGTGCCGGAAAGGCCGGTGTTGACGCCGGTCCGTCGGTCAACTAGCGATTTCGGGGGCGGGCACGGCGTGCTCGGCAGCGCGACTGACCTGCTCCCAGGCAGCCCAGGTCTCCATCCGCCGCTGGCAGATGTCGAAGGCCAGGTCGTAGACCATGCTGCCGAGCAGCAGCCGCAGCGGCGGGTCTTCAGCTGTCGACCAGCTTCAGCAGCGCGTCGGCGGCCAGACGCGGCTCACTGTCGATCGAGCCCTCGGCCCAGTGCTTTTCCAGCTCGGCGCGCAACGGGCCGTATTCCGCCAAGGCTGCCGTCGTCGTCATGCTGGTGTACAGGTTGGTCCAGTAGCCGCCGGGCTGGACGATGCTGAGCTTGATACCGAACGGCGCGGCCTCCGCCGCCAGTGCCTCGCTCATGCCCTCCAGCGCGAACTTGCTCGCGCTGTACATGCCGGTGCTCGGGAAACCGCCCAGGGCGGCGATGCTGGAGACCTGCACGATGTGACCGGATGACTGGGCCCGCAGGTGCGGCAGGACGGCCTGGCAGACCCACATCGCCCCGAAGAGATTGACCTCCAGTTGGGCGCGCGCCTCGGCCTCGGTGAACTCCTCGACCATGCCCGAGGACATGGTCCCAGCATTGTTCACCACGATGTCGAGCCGACCGAAGTGCTCGACGGCGGCGTTCACGGCGGCGAACACCGCGTCGCGGTCGGTCACGTCCAGGGGAAGGGCAAGTAGCCGATCTCCGTACCGGTCGTCGAAGTCCTGCCGGGCGATGGTGCGGGCGGCGGCGGCCACTTGATCGCCGCGCTCCAGTGCGGCGAGAGCGAACGCACGGCCCAGGCCGCGGCTGGCTCCGGTGATGAACCAGGTGCGGGAGGAGGCGCTATTCGGGGTGTGCATATGCAGGACTCCGATCGGCTGCGTTGACTAGACGAGACGGTCCGTCTCGTCATAATGGCGACGGTATCAACTCCCCTTGCGCTGGGTCAAGACGGACCGTCTCGTCTAGTTAGCTTGTTAGGGTTGCGGTATGACGACACACCGCACGTCCCCCTCCAACGCGACCCGCCGGAACGAAGCCTCCCGGCGGGCCATCCTCGCCGCAGCCTTCGAGCTGGTGCAGGAGGTGGGATACGCCAAGCTGAGCATCGAGGGCATCGCAGCCCGGGCGGGTGTTGGCAAGCAAACGATCTACCGCTGGTGGCCCTCCAAGGGGGCGGTCCTCTTCGATTCCTTCCTCATGCTCAGCGAGCAGCCAGACGGCGGAGGGAGCGCCCTGCCCGACACTGGTGATCTGGAGGCAGACCTGAAGGGGGTACTTCGAGCCACGATCGAGGAACTCAACGATCCGCGCTACGACGAGCCGATGCGCGCCCTGAACACAGAGATCACCCATGATTCGACACTCGCCGCTCTCTACGCCGAACGGCTGGACAGCCCGATGAGAGAACTGAAGAAGCAGCGACTGCGCAGCGCCCAGCGGGCTGGGCAGCTGGCCGAGGACCTCGACCTCGACGTGGCCGTCGACATGCTTTGGGGGCCCCTGCTCAACCGATGGCTCCAGCGCAGCAGAGCGCTCACCCCCGACTATGCCGACAGTATCGTCGAGACCGCTCTCAACGGGCTGCGCCCGCGTCGCTGAGGCTTGCGAAACATCCCTTGAGTTCCTCTGGACGCCAAGGTCAGGGGCCCCGCATCCGTGAGCGTGGGCGATCTGGCGTCGTTTCAGGGCGTGCCGAACCAGCCGGAGAGCGCTTCGCGCAGCGCGGGCGCGGCGGTGTCGGCGGGTTCATCGAGGGTCGCGGCCCAGGCGATGTGGCCGTCCGGCCGGATCAGGAGCGCGTCGGCCGGTCGATCGTCGGTCTTGGCGGTGTGGAGGTTGACGCGATGCCGCCAGTCCCGGGCGGCCTCGCGCAGGTCCGGCCGGTCGGCGAGGTCGAGGAGGACGGGCTGCGCACCAGGCATGAGCTCCGCGACGCTGGTGACACCCTGGTCGGTGTGCAGGGTGAGGTCGGGGGCGAAGGTGCCGGCCAGCGGGTGGTGGCCGGCGCCGGGCATCGGGTAACGGATGTCGGTACCGGATACCAGCGCTCCCATGCGACGCAGCGGCTGCTCGTCGGTGAGCAGTTCGGAGAAGACCTCCCGCAGTGCTTCGGCGGCCGCGTCGTGCCCGCGCCGGAGTGCCACCTGGGCGCGGGTGTGCAGCATGGTTCGGGCGGCGGCCTGGCTGCGTTCGCCGTGGTAGGTGTCCAGCAGGCCGGGCGGCGCCCAGCCGTGCAGGTCGGCGGCCAGCTTCCAGGCCAGGTTGACCGCGTCCAGCATGCCGGCGTTGAGGGCTACCCCGGTGGCCGGGAACAGATGCGCCGCATCCCCGGCCAGCAGGGTCCGCCCGGCCCGGTAGCGCTCGGCTTGGCGGGCCTTGAAGGTGAAGCGCGACAGCCGAAGCGCCTCGGCGACCGGCAGGTGCGCGCCGAGCACGCGGCGGACGCTGTCCTGCAGTTCGGTGACGGTCATCGAGACGTCGTCGTCGTATTCGGTGTTCTCGTCTTCGATGGTGTAGACCGAGACGACCTTGGAGTCGGGCGATGAGCCGACGCCGAGCAGGCCGTGGTCCGTGCGGGTGAAGCCGGCGCGGATGGTGCCGAAGCCGGGCACGTCGAGATCGCCGTTGCCGAGCACGGTCACCGTGTCGGGCAGGGTGACCTGGGCCAGCCGGTTGACCTCCGGATAGGTGGTGCCGGGGAAGCCAATGCCAGCCCAGTCGCGGATGCGGCTGCGCGCGCCGTCGCAGCCCACCAGGTAGCGGGCGTTGATCCGGTACGGCCCGTCCGGGCCCCGCACCTCCACGGTCACCGCGGCCTCGTCCTGGCTTACCCCGATCACCTCGTGCCCACGTTGGACGTCGACACCGAGTTCGCCGGTGCGTTCATCGAGCAGCCGCTCCAGCAGCGGTTGCGGCAGCGGCAGGGCGTGCAGCGGGGGATCCGGCAGCTGGGTGAAGTCCAGGTGCACGCCGCCGAACGGGAACCGGGGGGCGAGGCCGGGGCCGGGGCAGGCGGCTTCGAAGCGTTCCAGTAAGCCCCGGTAGCGCAGCAGCTCCAGGATTTGCCCGCCGAGACCACCGGCCTTGGGGGTGTCCCGGCGCTGCGGCTGCCGCTCCAGCAGCAGCGGTCGCACACCGGCCAGACGCAGCTCAGCGGCTAGCATCAGCCCGGTCGGACCGGCGCCCACAATGACCACGTCGGCGTTCATCACTGGCGACTCCGCTCGTACGCTTCCGTCGCATCCCCGCGTGACCCGCACGCGGTCAACAGCACACGCACTTCGCTACTCCCCATTTCCGTGGATTCTGGCCTCGGTTGACGATTCCTCACCCAGCGGCGCGTTGCCGGGTGAAATCATGAAGATTCATCTCGACCGATCTTTGATCGTGTCATCCCGCCGTGTGCGCGAGGATGGCGGCGACCAGTTCCTCGTGCGCCTCCGGCGGCAGCATGTGGCCCAAGCCGGGGCACGGCACGATCATCAGCCGCGCTCCCGGGATCTGCTCGGGATGATCGTGCCGTGCCCCGGCTTGACCGGCTCGTGGCTGCCCTCGATGACCAGCGTGGGCGCCTTCACCTGGTGCAGCACCCCTACCGGCTCGAAGTCGGGCTTGGCCGCTGCGGCCATCCGGTGGTCGGCGGTCGCCGACAGGTTGCGGGCCGTCGGCGCACGGCCTTCTTCAACTCCTGGGCGTGGTCCTCATCGCGGCCCGCTCCTCGGCCGCGAATCCTTCGTGCTCACTGTTTTCGGTGCTGCTCATGGCAGATCACTCCTTGCGGATTTGATGAGGCGCAATCCTGGGCCCGCGGGTGGCGACATGCCACCACACTCCTCCATCGGCACGCACCGTGCCGATCGGGGCCTAATGTCGCACGCAGCCCGCTGCATTGTCAACGGCACGCCGTGTGCCGATAGGATCGCGGCATGACCGACACGCCTGCCACGCCACGGCGCCGAGGCGCTGCACGCACTGAAGAACTGCTGCGAGTGACCCTCGATCTGGCCGCGGAGGTCGGTTACGCGGGACTGAGCATCGAGGCGGTCGCCAGGCGGGCCGGGGTCGGAAAGCACACGATCTACCGGCGTTGGCCGTCCATCGCGGCGCTGCTGCTCGACGCGCTCAGCCTCGTGTGGACCAGCGATCTGGACTACCGCAACGCCCCGGACGTCCGTGCGGATTTGCGCGAACAGTTCCTACGCTCAAGCCTGGCCCTATCCAGCCCGCCGATCGGCCCCGTCTACCGCGGAGTCATCGCCGAGGCGCAGGCCGATTCCACGCTACGGGCGACCCTGCACGAACGGTTCCTGGCCACCGTCGAGCAGAGCACCCTCGACCGGATCACCCGCGCTCAGCGCGCCGGTGAACTCGCCCCAGGAGCGGACCTGGAATTCGCCGCCGAGGTGCTATGCGGCACTCTCTACTACCGCTGGCTGCTGTCAACCCGCCCCATCGACGAGAACGCGGTCGACGGACTGCTGGACATGTTCATGGCCGCGTACGGCACATCAACTCGTTGCAGTGACCATGAGCGTTGTTGACGGCGTGGCCGCTACCGGCCATGGGCGCAGCAACTCGCCACCGAACTCCTCGGCCGCGACAGCCGCAACCTGCCAGGCGTACGTGAGTTCGCCGGCCGAATCGGGTTGATCTAACCCTCTGCTTCCTGTCGCGGCTGCTGCTCCTGCGCGTGGTTAGGTTCCGGTCAGGCGGCGACTGTCATGTCGGGACAGTGCACCCCTATAGACCCCTATTGATGCGTAAGGATGTCGTCGCGGAGAGTTATCGTCTGACGATGTCGCCGCCCCCCGACGGCAAGATCGTCTGACGGAGAGGATCGCCATGTCGCTGCCCACCAACCCTCCGGCGCTGAGCGTGGTGATGCCGACCTACCAGGATCCGCAGTGCCTCGCGCTGACCCTCAGGGCGCTGACCCGGCAGACGCTGCCGCCGGAACGCTTCGAGGTGATCGTGGTCCGGGACGGTGGCTCGTCCGACGGGTACGCCGAGGCGCTCGCCGAGGGTGCCGGTCTCCGCCTGCGCGTGCTGGAACTCGCCGAGCGCAAGGGCCGCTCCGTCGCCCGCAACGAGGGGGCGCGCCGTGCCTGCGCACCTCTGCTGGTCTTCCTCGACGCCGACTCGTGGGCGGTGCCCGACCTGCTGGAGCGGCACCTCGCCTGGCACAGCGTGCCCGGCAACGCGGCGGTGCTGATCGGGCGGCGGGACGAGATCGGCCTCGCTGACCTGCCGGCAGTGCTGGCCGGGGAGTCGCACGCGGTCGCACGCGCCTTCCCGCACGGCGGCGACCTGCGGTTCGCCACGGGGTTTCCCGACGACGGGGGCGAGTGGCTCCGGGCCGGCTGGGTCATCGCCTACACGCACAACATCTCGCTGACCAGCGCTCACTTCGCCCAGGTCGGTGGTTACCGCGAGGCGTTCGGTCTGAGCTACGGCGTGGAGGACGTCGAGTTGTTCTACCGCGTCGACCGCAGCCTCCCCGACGGCGTCAACTTCGGCTACGACGACGACGCCCGGGTCGTCCACCTGCCGCACCACAAGAACATCACCCGCAACTGGATGGAGATGAAGGCCAACTTCCAGCAGGCGGCCCGGCTCTATCCGTGCCTGGAGTGGGAGTTCCTTACCGCCGTCATGGGGTACGAGGCGATCCGGCGCATCCTGCACTATCGCGCGCTCATCGACGAGTGCGTCGAGCGGTCGGCCTGCGCCATCGGGCCCGCCGCCGCGCGCCTCGCCGGCCAGGTGCGGGGGCACCGCACGCTCTGGATCGGCACCGGCCGCGCCGATTCCGGGTTGCCCACCTCGGCGTTGACCTACGACTACGCCGCACCGATCGGGCGGACCAACTTCCACCTGCTCGGCGTCGCCCCGCCCATGCCGCCGGGCAGCCTGGACGCGGTGATCAGCGTGGACTTCTGGCGGTACCTGCTGTGGCCGGAACTCTGCCAGTTCATCTCGGCCTCGCTGCTGCTGGCCGGCGAGGTCCACCTGGTCGCCACCGCCGACTCGACGCCGGGGATGTGCGCCGCCGACCCGCAGACGCTGGACTACCTGCGCCAGGCGCAGGCCGCGGCCTGCGCGGCCGAGCTGCGCGCGGTCGAGGGGCTCGGCCACGTACTGATCCTGCGGCCCCTCCGACCCGCGCCCGGCGCCGCGCGCCGGGTACCCGCCCAGACCGCCGCCAGAGCGCGACCCGCTGCCCTGGTGCCGGGGCGCTCCACGACGCGGGGATAGCAGATCGACGGTGCGGCCAGGCCCGACAACGCTGTCGGGCCTGGCCCAGCCGCGCCCGGATCCGGCGCAAAAGACGGAAAGGCGAGTATCATGCGCGTACTGCTGTCGACTCTCGGGTCGCGCGGCGATGTCCAACCACTGGTGGCGCTCGCGTCGCGGTTGACGGCCCTCGGCCACCAGGTCCGCCTCTGCGCCCCGCCCGACTTCGCCCGCTGGGTGGCCAGCTTCAGGATTCCCTTCGTGCCCGTCGGCCCGCCCTGGCGCAGGTCGGCGGCGCCCAGGTCGCGGGCCGCCGTGCCGAAACCCTCGCCCGCGCAGGTACGCAAGCTCGCCGAGTCCTCCATCGGCATCCAGTTCGAGGTGCTGTCGGCCGCAGCCCGGGACTGTGACGTCCTCGTCGCGTCGACGGGCCTCCAGATCGCCGCCCGCACCGTGGCGGAGAAGCGCGGCATCCCGTACGTCTTCGCGGCGCTCTGCCCTGCGGCCCTTCCCTCACCCCACCACCCCCCGCTGCCGCTGCCGGTGTTCGGGGAGGTCCCGGCGCCCGCGTCGGCCGACAACAGCGACCTGTGGGCCGCCAACCTGCGGCACGTCAACGACACCTTCGCCGCGCCCCTCAACGCGCTGCGGTCGGCGGTGGGGTTGGGCACGGTCGACGACGTCAGCGACCACATCCACACCGACCGGCCGTGGCTGGCCACCGACCCGACCCTGGCACCCTGGCCGGACGTCGCCGATCCGGCCGTCTACCAACCGGGCGCCTGGCTCCTGCCCGACAAGCGGGCCCTGCCCGCCGAGCTGACGGCCTTCCTGGACGCCGGCGGGCCGTGCGTCTACGTCGGATTCGGCAGCGTCGCCGCACCCCCGGGTCTGCTGGAGACGGCCGTGCGGGCCGTGCGCGCGGTCGGTTGCCGGCTGGTCGTCTCCCGGGGCTGGGCGCCGCTCTCGCCGGTCGACCGGTCCCCCGACTGCCTGGTGGTCGGCGAAGTGAACCAGCAGGACCTGTTCCGGGAGGTGGCCGTGGTGGTCCACCATGGCGGCGCGGGCACCACGACCACGGCCGCGCGGGCCGGGACGCCGCAGGTCGTCGTACCGCAGGTGTACGACCAGCACTACTTCGCGCGCCGGGTGTCCGCGCTCGGCATCGGCACCGCACACCCCGGCTCCGTGCCGACCGTCGAGTCGCTGACCGAGGCTCTGGGCGCCGCGCTGCGGCCGGAGGTGGCCGCCCGCGCCCGCGAGTTCGCCGGCGTCGTACGCACCGACGCGGCGCAGGTCGCCGCGGAGCGGTTGGTCGTCGCACCGGGAGCCTGAGCGGGCAGCCCCGCCCCCTGGCTCACGACCGGGCGGGGCCCGGCCACGGACCCAGGCGACCGGTGCCGTGCCGTGCCGAGCGGGCGGGTCGACGCTGGATGCCCGACCCCCGTCACCGGCCCGCGCAGCCGCAGCGGCGTCAGGCCCGGCGCAGCGTCCGCAGTGTGCCGGCCCAGGCGACCACCTCGTCGAGCATGGTGCCGAGGGCCTGCTCGTGGTGCGCGGCCGGCCGGAAGTCGCGGAAGTTGACGAAGTCGGTCGTCAGAGAGAGCGCGACCTGGGAGCGGACGTCGGCGACGCCGAGCTGCCCGAGCACCAGCCGCAGGTGCTCCGCCGCCCGGGTGCCGCCGTGCACGCCGTAGCTGACGAGGCCGGCGGCGGCGTGCTGCCACTCCTGGTAGAGGAAGTCGAGGGAATCCTTCAGTGCGCCCGGGATGGAGTGGTTGTACTCCGGCGTGACGAAGACGAAGCCGTCGAACCCGGCCACGGTCGTCGCCCAGCGGCGTACGGCGGGGCGTCGCGACGGCGCCATCGACGGTGGCAGCACCTCGTCGAAGTGTGGCAGGGCGTAGTCGGCGATGTCGACCAGCTCGACAGTGGCGTCGCCCCGCTTGGCGGCGACGTCGCGCACCCAGCGGGCCACGGCGTCGGCCTTGCGGCCGGGTCGCGTGCTGCCGACGATGACACCGATCCTGACCATGCTGCTCTCCTCTACGCGATGGGGGTGGGGCGCGCGGGAGCCGGCGTGCCGGTCAGGTCACGAGCCAGCTCCACCGCGCCGTGCAGGGACGACAGCCCGCCGAGGGCGGCGGGACGCACCGGTGGCGCCGGACGCCCGGGCCGGCCGGCGCGGCGTGCCCGTTCCGCGACGAGCGGCACGAAGCCGGGCAGGCCGGCGGCGAACCCGCCGCCCACGATCGCCAGCGCCGGATCGAGGATCTCGCCGAGGCTCACCACCGCCGCCGCCAGCGCCCGGCAGCTCTCCTCGACCGCCGCCACCGCCCAGGGCTCGCGCCCGTCGAGTCCGGCCCGCAGGTCATCGAAGCCCACCTCGCCGCCCCGGCGGGCGGCAGCACGGCGCAGGGTGGCGGGGCCGGACGCGATGGACTGGAGGCAGCCATGCCGGTCGCAGTCGCAGCGCTCACCATCGAGAGCGACGACCACGTGACCGATCTCGGCGGAGGACCGGCCCGGCACCGGCCGGCCGGCCAGTACGACGCCACCGCCGATCCCGGTGCCGACGCCCAGGTAGACCACGTCGTCCGCGCCGGCGCAGCGCGCCTCTGCAAGGGCGGCGAGATCACCATCGTCGGCGACGGCGGTTGCCGCGTCGGGAAAGAGGCGGCGCAGCGCGCCGGTGAGGTCGAGGCCCACCCAGCCGGGGCGCCCGGGCCAAGTGGTGACGGTGCCACCGGTGTCAGTGGTCGCCGGCATGGCCACCCCGACCGCGTCCACCGGTCCCCACCGGTCGCGCAGCCGGTCCACCTCGACGGCCAGCACCGTCAGGTCGGCGGCCGGGTCGGCAGTCCGGGGCCAGCGGAAGGTGCGGTCGTACGCCGGCTGCCTGGGCGCCTCCGCGCGCAACGCGACCTTGGTGCCGCCGACGTCGATGCCGAGGACGCGGCCGTGGCGCTGCGGACCGGACACGGCCGGCCTCAGCCCAGCCGCACGTGCAGGTAGACGAGCGCGAGGGCGGCCACGGCAAAGATCACCGGCGTCAGGATCGTCGCGGCCGGGTCCTTGGCCCGGGAGTGGTAGACGACCGCGCCCGCCATCTGCAGGGCGAGACCGATCGCCGCGGCGATGCCCAGGGGCGGCCAGAGCAGGCCGAGCAGTAGCCCGGCGACCGCGGCGAGTTCGAGCACCCCCAGCGCGCGTGTCAGCCCCGGCGAGACGCCGAGGTGGTCCATCCGCTCGCGCATCTGTGCCTGCCCGGTGAGCTTCGGCACGGCGGTGCCCACGAACACGGCGGCGAGGACGAGGGTCAGGACGAGGACGGAGATCTCCACGTGAGGTCCTTCGGGAAGAGTCGGGACGTGCGGACGACCGCGCTGCCGGCACGCCGGCGCCCACGGCACTGGACGGCGGGGTGCCCGGTCGTCATCGGACGGTCGCGGTGAGGGCGCGCGCGGCCAGCCGGTAGCCCAGCGCTCCGAGCCCGACGATCACCCCGCTGGCCAGCGGGGCGATCACCGAGTCGTGCCGGAAGCTCTCCCGCGCCCACACGTTGGACAGATGCACCTCGACGAAGGGCCGGGGGTAGTTGGCCAGCGCGTCGCGCAGGCTCCAGCCCGCGATCATCAGGGCGCCCGGGTTGACGATCGCGCCCACCGTGTCGTAGCTGTTCTGGATCGTGCGGATCAGCGCACCCTCGCAGTCGTGCTGCTCGGCGACCACACCCCAGCCCCGGGTGGCGACCTCCTCGCCGACGGCGCGTTGGATGTCGTCCAGGGTGTCGGTGCCGTAGATCTCCGGTTCCCGCCGGCCGAGAATGCCCAGGTTCGGGCCGTTCAGCAGCAGTACGTCCGACACGCTTCACCTCGTGGGGCACGGCCCTGGTCCCGCAGAGCCTGATGACTGGTCACCGCAGTCTTACTACGCCAACGGCTCCCGGCGAACCGGCGGCGCCCGAGGCGCGGGTGGACTAAGGGGTGGCTAGGGGCTGTTAGGGGCGGTGACCGCGTATCCGCGTCGGTTACCGTCCTCCCTGCTGAGCGACGCCGCCGGCTCCGGACGGAGGCGTCACGTACCGCGCGGCCATCCGGTGCTCCGCTGTGCCCGGACCGCGTACCGGCGGTCTCGGGTCGTCCCGCCCGATGGTCAGTCGAAGCCCCTGGTCTGCCCGAGTTGGGAAGTGGGAAGTCATGAGTGGTCAGCCCTCGACGGTGTCCGAGTTCCCCGAGTGGCCGCAGTACGGCGACGAGGAGCGAACCGGACTGATCCGCGCCCTCGAACAGGGTCAGTGGTGGCGGATGGGCGGCAGTGAGGTCGACTCCTTCGAGCGGGAGTTCGGTGACTACCACGGCAGCCCCCACGCGCTCGCCGTCACCAACGGCACCCACGCGCTGGAAGTCGCGCTGGAGGTGCTCGGCGTCGGCCCCGGTACTGAGGTGATCGTCCCGGCCTTCACGTTCATCTCGTCCTCGCTGGCCGCGCAGCGTCTCGGCGCGGTCGCCGTGCCGGTCGACGTCGACCTGGACACCTACTGCGTCGACCCCGCCGCCGTCGAGGCCGCGATCACCCCCCGTACCAAGGTGATCATGCCGGTGCACATGGCCGGGCAGTTCGCCGACATGGACGCGCTCGACAAGCTCGCCGCCGACGCCGGGGTGGCTCTGCTGCAGGACGCGGCACACGCCCACGGCGCGCAGTGGCGGGGCCGGCGGGCCGGCGCGCTCGGCTCGGTGGCCGCCTTCAGCTTCCAGAACGGCAAGCTCATGACCGCCGGCGAGGGCGGAGCGGTCGTCTTCCCCGACGAGGAACTGCGCGAGCGGGCATTCCTCGTGCACAGCTGCGGCCGGCCCCGCACCGACCGCGAATACCTGCACAGCACCACCGGCTCGAACTACCGGATGAGCGAGTTCACCGCCGCTGTGCTACGCGCCCAGCTGACCCGCCTCGACGAGCAGATCGCGCTGCGCGAGCAGCGCTGGCCGCTGCTGTCGAGCCTGCTCGCCGAGATCCCGGGCGTCGTCCCGCAGGCGACCGACCCCCGCACCGACCGCAACCCGCACTACATGGCGATGTTCCGTGTCCCCGGGATCGGCATCGAGCGCCGCCGTGCCGTGGTGGACGCGCTCATCGCCCGGGGCGTCCCGGCGTTCGTGGCGTTCCGGGCGATCTACCGGTGCGAGGGCTTCTGGATGGCCGGCGCGTCCGACGAGTCGGTAGAGGCGATCGCGGCCCGCTGCCCCAACACCGAGCAGATCCACTCCGACTGCGTCTGGCTGCACCACCGCACCCTGCTCGGCACGGAGCAGCAGATGCACGAGATCGCCGCCGTGCTCGCCGACGTCCTCGCCGGATGACGGCCCGGCCCCCGGCCGCGGCCGGCCGGCCGGTGCGGGTCGCGGTGGTCGGCCTCGGCTGGGCCGGGCGGGAGATCTGGCTGCCCCGGCTCGCCGCACACCCCGGCTTCGAGGTGGTCGCCGTGGTCGACCCGCAGCCCGTGGTGCGCGATCAGGCCCGCGACACCCACGCCGTCGCGTCCGCGTACGCCGACGTCGAGGACCTGCCCGCCGGAACGGTCGACCTGGCGGTGGTCGCCGTACCGAACCACCTGCACGCGGTCGTCGCCGTCCGGCTGCTGCGCCGGGGCGTACCGGTGTTCCTGGAGAAGCCGGTCTGCCTGACCTCCGCCGAGGCGGGCATCCTGGCCGACGCGGAGCGCGACGGCGGCGCGGTGCTGCTGGCCGGCAGCGCTGCCCGTTACCGGGCCGACATCCGGGCGCTGGCCGACGTGGCCGGCGGGCTGGGCCCGATCCGGCACGTCGATGTGGCCTGGGTTCGCGCCCGAGGGGTGCCCGACGCGGGCGGCTGGTTCACCCGCCGCGACCAGTCCGGCGGGGGCGCGCTGGTGGACCTCGGCTGGCACCTGCTCGACACGGTGCTGCCGCTGCTCGGCCCGGCCCGGGTCACTCACGCGATCGGCAGCGTCTCGGACGACTTCGTCAACGACAGCGCCGCCCACGCCGCCTGGCGCGGCGGGGCCGACACCGCAGGCCACGTTCCCGGCGACGTCGAGGACACCGCCCGGGGTTTCCTGCTCACCGACACCGGCGCCTCCGTCGCCCTGCACGCCTGCTGGGCCTCGCACGAGTCGCTGGACCGCACCACCGTCACCGTGCACGGCGCCGCGGGGTCGGCGACGCTGCGCTGCACGTTCGGCTTCAGTCCCAACCGGGAGCCCACGCCGGTGCTGACGCGTACCCGCGACGGCCGGACCGCGCGGCTGCCGCTGCCCGGGGAGCCGATCGGCGCGGAGTACGACCACCAGCTCGACGCCCTGCCCGGGCTGCTCGCCGACCCGGCCGCCCGGGGCGCGGCCGTCGTCGAGGCCCGCCGGACCATCGACATCATCGAACGGATCTACCAGTGCGCCCGGCCCACCCGGCCGGAGCGCCAGCACGCACTGGTGGGCCATCGCGCCGGGTGAGAACCACCCTCGGCCCCAACCCCTTCCGGGAGCAGCCATGAGCCGTCCATCGTCCACAGTCGAGGTGACCCCGCCGTCGCCGGCGCGCGGCCCGATCCGCGCGGTCGTGTTCGACCTCGACGGCGTCATCGTCGACAGTTCGGCCGTCATGCGTGAGGCGTTCAGCATCGCGTACGCCGAGGTGGTGGGCGACGGGCCGGCACCGTTCGAGGAGTACAACCGGCACATGGGCCGGTACTTCCCGGACATCATGCGCCTGATGGGGCTGCCCCTGGAGATGGAGGAGCCGTTCGTCCGCGAGAGTTACCGGATGGCCCACCTCGTGCCGCTCTTCCCCGGCGTCCGGGAGACCCTGGAGACCCTGCACTCGCGTGGCATCCGAATGGGGATCGCCACCGGCAAGGCCGGCCCGCGGGCCCGCTCCCTGCTCGACCAACTCGGCGTGCTGGGCCTCTTCGGCCAGGTGATCGGCTCCGACGAGGTGGCCCGTCCCAAGCCTGCCCCGGACATCGTGCTCCAGGCACTGGGCAACCTCGACGTGCCGCCGCACGAGGCCATGATGGTGGGCGACGCGGTGATCGACCTGCTCAGCGGCCGGGACGCCGGGGCGACGGCCGTCGCCACGACGTGGCACGGCGGGGACATCGCGGCGCTGCTCGCCGCCGGCCCCGACCTGGTCGTGCACGCCCCGGCGGAGTTGCTGGCGCACTGCCCGGCGGCCCTCGTCCACTGACCCGGACCGGAGCGCGCCGGGCTGCTCGCGCGGGCCGCACGGCGCGCTGCCGCCGAGCCTGCCGGCAAGCGGCGGTCAGCGGGTGTCGCTGACCGCCTCGGGGCCGGCTTCCAGGAAGCGCAGCATGCCGGTGGCCAGGATCTCGGCGACGGGGGCCGGGACCAGATCGGTACGGATGGTGACCCGCAGGAGGACACTCTCGTCGCCGGGCAGCACCTCGGCGACGCAGGCACCGGACCACTCCCGGGCGTACGGTTCGACGACCTCCTCGGTCCGGCAGCCGGGCAGGTCCAGCGGGAGGACGAGGTTGTCCTGGTAGGCGAACGAGGGCAGGCTGTTGATCACCTCGCGGGGCAGGTCGAGGACCGGGTCGTCGGTGACCATCTCCAGGAAGGAGACGTCCTGTGCGGCCATCAGGTCGTCCGCGGCCTGCTGGAGGCCCCGCATCAGGTGTTTCTCCGGGCCGCCGAACCGGACCCGGAGACAGTTGCTGCTGATCCTGCTCGTGAAGGCGGAGTCGAGGACGCGGCTGCCGCGCTGGGCGACGATCATCAGCAGGGCGATGTCGTCCTGCCCGTGGATGGCGCGTAGCGCCGAGGCGTAGGCGGCGGCGAAGTAGGTGGAACGGCCGAAGCGGTGTTCGACGGCGGCTCGGTCCCAGCGCCGCACCAGCTCGGGCGGGACGGCGACGATGTGCCCGGTCTTGGGGCCCCAGGTCGGGGTCTGTTCCAGGATCTCCTGCGGCCGGCCCGTGCCTTGGCGGGGCAGGTCGCGTAGTTGTTCGCGCCAGTAGGTTCGTTGGGTTTGCAGGTCGGCGGCGTCGCGTAGGCGGGTGTATTCGTCGTAGGACTGGTGCAGTGTGGGTGCGGGGTGTTGCCAGGTGGGTGTGTGGCCGGCTTGTCGTGCGGTGTAGGCGTGGCTGAGGTCTCGTACGAGTAGTCCGTATGACCAGCCGTCGAAGGCGATGTGGTGGATGCCGATGCCGAACAGGATTCGGTTGGTGGTTTTGTTTCGGATCAGGGCGGCGCGCCAGTTGCGGCCCTGGGTGTAGTCGAGTGGTTGCTGTACTGCTTCGGCGAGTTGGTCGAGGGCGTCGTGTTCGGTGGCGGCGTCGGCGAGTAGCCGTAGCTGGGGCATGCCGGGGTTGGGTGGGATGATTGCTGTTGGTGGGTCGGTGCGCCGGTAGCGGGCGTGCAGGGCCTGGTGGCGGTGGTGTAGGTCGCCGAGGGCGGCCATCAGGGCCCGTAGGTCCAGTTCACCCTCGATCCACCAGGTGGTCGGGCAGACCAGTTCGAAGGGGAGCACGACGCACTTCGCGACGGACGGGGTCAGCGGGACGGGCTTCGACGGGCCGGGACGGCCGGTGACGGACGGCGCCGGCTCGGCCCCGGGGCGGCGGGGGGCGGTGGTGAGCCAGCGGGCCAGCCCCTGCGGGGTGGGGGTGCGGTGGATCTGCGAGACGGGCACGGCGACGTCGGCGGCCTCGTCGAGGGCGACAGCGACGGCGGCGGACTGCAGGGAGGTGCCGCCGAGGTGGAAGAACCCGTCGAGTGCCCCGACCCGGTCCAGCCCGAGCACCGTCGCGAAGATCCCCGCGACGAGGCGTTCGGAGTCGGTGGCCGGTTCGGTGTACGGCACGTCGAGATCGGGACGGCGCGAGCCCGGCTCCGGTAGCGCCCGTCGGTCGATCTTGCCGGTGCCGCCGGTGGGGAACCGGTCCAGGACCATGATCACGGCGGGAACCATGTAGGGCGGGAGCACGGCAGCGGCGTGTGCCCGCAGGTCGGCGGTGACGGGGACGCGTCCGTCGCGTCCGGTGACGTAGCCGACGAGCCGGGCGGTGCCCTGGTCCTCGCGACGGGTGACGACGGCGGTGCCGACGTCCGGGTGTTGTTCGAGAGTCGCCTCGATCTCACCGAGTTCGATGCGGATGCCGTTGACCTTGACCTGGTGGTCCATCCGGCCGAGGATCTCCAGCGCTCCGGCGGCGTTCCACCGGCCGAGGTCGCCGGTGCGGTAGGCGGTCCCGCCGCCGTACGGGTCGGTGACGAACCGCTGGGCGGTCAGTTCGGGGCGGTTGAGGTAACCGTCGGCGACGCCGGCGCCGGTGATGAGGATCTCGCCGGGGACGCCCATGGGGACGAGGTCGAGATTGGCGTCGACGACGCGGATCTGCCGGTTGGGCATGGGTCGGCCGATGGGCACGTACGCGCCGGGCCAGCCCTTGGACGCGTCGAACCAGGTGCAGGCGACGGAGGCCTCCGCGGGCCCGTACGCGTTGATCAGGCGGGCACCGGCGGCCGTCCAGCGTTGCGCCATGCGGGGCGGAATGGGTTCCCCGGCGAGGGTCACGCACGTCAGGCTGGGGCAGTCGGCGGGATCGACGGCGGCGAGGTTCGTGGGTGGGCAGAACGCGTGGGTGGCCTGCTCCTTGGCGATCAGCTCCGTCAACCGGCGGGCGTCGAGCAGGTCGTCGCGGGAGCTGACGACGACGCGGGCGCCGGAGGTCAGCGCGGTGTAGATCTCGCCGAGGGCCACGTCGAAGACCGGGGAGCAGGAATGGAGCATGCGGCTGTCCGGGCCGACCGCGCACTCCTCCCGCATCCAGGTGACGAAGTTCGTCAGGTGCTCGTGGGTCAGCACGACACCCTTCGGTGTCCCGGTCGAGCCGGACGTGTAGATCACGAACGCCGGCCGGGACGGGGCCACCACCGGCAGGTCGGCCGCCTCGGCCGCCGCCAGGGTGGGCCAGTCGACATCGAGGGCGACGACCCGTACGCCGTCAGGTCTGGGGACACGCGGGGCGACCTCGCCGACGGTGAGGACGACCCGAGCGCCGTGGTCGGCCAGCAGCATCCGCATCCGGTCCGCCGGCCAGGATACGTCCATCGGCGTGTACGCCGCCCCGGCGCGCAGCACCGCCAGGGTGGCGACGAGGGTCCACATGCTGCGGTCCAACGCCAGCGACACCACGTCCCCGGGCCGTACGCCCATCGACCGTAGCTGCGCGGCCAGCGCCCCCGAGCGACGGGCCAGCTCCGCGTACGTCAGCACCTCCCCGGCGGCGACTCCGGCCACCGCGTCCGGCGTGCGTCGCGCCCACTCGAGCACCAGCTCGTGCAGCGGCTCACCCGGCACCGGGCGGGCCGGGCCCCGGCCCCACGCGAGCAGCCGCTCGCGCTCGGTCGCGTCCAGCAGCGGCAGCGCGCCCAGCGGCATTCCGGGTTCGCGGACCCCGGCCGACAGCAACGACACGGTCTGGTCCACCAGACCCCGCACCCAGTCCGCCGAGAAGCCGTCGGCAGCGTAGTCCACCCGGAGCGCCGACCCGTCCCCCGCGACGGTCACCACGATGTCCACGTCCACCACGTCCGGCCCCACCTCGGCCACCGGGGCGTCCACCAGCCCGACCACCACCGGCCCCGCCGCGCCCGTGTCACGCGTGACCGGGCCGGTCAGCGCCGCGGCCACCCGCGACGTCAGCTCGCCGAAGCCCGGTTCATCCGCGACGTCGACCCGCAGCACGCCGCCCGACGACAGACCGACCGTCACCTCGGCCTGGCGGGTGTACCGGGCCAGCACCCCCAGCAGACCGGCCAGCAGCACCGCGCCGGGGGAGCGCGCCCCCGCCGGGACGGGCAGGTCGACCGGCCGGTACGCGGAGGCCGCCCGGGCCGGCCACGCGGCCGGCCGGCGCAGGTCCCCCATCAGGTCGAGGATCTCGAAGCCGGGCCCAGCGACATCCGTGGCCTGCGCACCGACGATTCCGACAGACATTGAGCCAGCCTCCGATCAGGGCCGGCGCCACCCAGAGGGGTGCGCCGGAGGGGACAACCACGAACTCTCGGGACAACGGGCCGCGTGCCACGCGACGACGAGCGGTCCGGTACGCAAAGGCGGACGGTCAGCCGGCGGTGGGTGTACCCGCCGGCCCGTCTTCGAGGAAGCGCAGCATGTGATGGTTCAGCTCCTCGGCGAAGCTGTACGGCAGGTAGTCGGTGCGGATGGTGACGCGCAGGAGAGCATGGTCGACGCGGGGCAGCACCTCGACCGTGAGCCCGTTGGGCACCTCCCGGGCGTACGGGTCGACGACCTCCTCGGCCCGGCAGCCGGGCAGCTCCAGCGGCACCACCACGTTGTCCTGGAACACGAACGTCGGCAGGCTCGCGACCACCTCGCCGGAGAGCCCGGCGGCGGGATCGTCGGCGGTCTCCGCGAAGGGAACGTCCTGGGCCCGCATGAGATCGCGGATCGTCTCGTCGACCCGCAGGACCAGCTTGTCGTCCTGCGGCCCGTCGAAGCGCACCCGCACGCAGTTGAGGTTGAGCCGGGTGGTGAACGCGGAGTCGAGGACGCGGCTGCCGCGCTTGGCCACCACCATCAGCAGGGCGATGTCGTCCTGCTGATGGATGGCGCGCAGCGCCGAGGCGAAGGCCGCCACGAAGTAGCTGGAGCGGCTGAAGCGGTGGTCGCGGGCGGCCCGGTCCCAGCGGTCGAGCACCTCGGGGGTGACGGTGACGGTGTGGCCCGCCTTCGGTCCCCAGGCGAGGGCCTGTTCCAGGGGCGCGGTGGCCGGGCCCGTGCCTTGGCGGGGCAGGTCGCGTAGTTGTTCGCGCCAGTAGGTTCGTTGGGTTTGCAGGTCGGCGGCGTCGCGTAGGCGGGTGTATTCGTCGTAGGACTGGTGCAGTGTGGGTGCGGGGTGTTGCCAGGTGGGTGTGTGGCCGGCTTGTCGTGCGGTGTAGGCGTGGCTGAGGTCTCGTACGAGTAGTCCGTATGACCAGCCGTCGAAGGCGATGTGGTGGATGCCGATGCCGAACAGGATTCGGTTGGTGGTTTTGTTTCGGATCAGGGCGGCGCGCCAGTTGCGGCCCTGGGTGTAGTCGAGTGGTTGCTGTACTGCTTCGGCGAGTTGGTCGAGGGCGTCGTGTTCGGTGGCGGCGTCGGCGAGTAGCCGTAGCTGGGGCATGCCGGGGTTGGGGGGGATGATTGCTGTTGGTGGGTCGGTGCGCCGGTAGCGGGCGTGCAGGGCCTGGTGGCGGTGGTGTAGGTCGCCGAGGGCGGCCATCAGGGCCCGTAGGTCCAGCTCACCCTCGATCCACCAGGTGACCGGGACGACGACCTCCAGCGGCGACATCAGGCACTTCGCCACCTGCTGCGCGAGCGGGACCGGTCCCGGGCGCTGCCGGGTCTGTCCGGCGGTCGAGCCGGTGTCCGTACGGCGGGGGGCGGTGGCGAGCCACCGGGCCAGCTCGTGCGGGGTGGGGGTGCGGTGGATCTGCGAGACGGGCACGACCACGTCGGCGGCCTCGTCGATGCCTGTGGCGACGGCTGCGGACTGCAACGACGTGCCGCCGAGGTGGAAGAAGCTGTCGCGGGCGCCGACCCGCTCGATGCCGAGCACGCTCGCGAACACCTCCGCGACGAGGCGCTCGCCCTCGGTGGCCGGCTCCACGTACGGCACGCCGAGGTCGGGGCGTTGGGCGCCGGGTGCGGGAAGGGCATTCCGGTCGATCTTGCCGGTGCCGCCGAGGGGGAACCGGTCGAGGGTGACGACGGCGGCGGGGACCATGTAGCTGGGCAGGTGGGCCGCGGCGTGGTCGCGCAGGTCGCCGGTGGCCGGGGTGCGGCCGTCGCGCCCGGTGACGTACGCGACGAGTCGGGCCACGCCCCGGTCCTCGCGGCGGACGACGACGGCGGTCTCCACCTCCGGGTGCTGGGCGAGGATGCTCTCGATCTCGCCCAGCTCGATGCGGATGCCGTTGACCTTCACCTGGTGGTCCATCCGGCCGAGGATCTCCAGTGCGCCCGCGCTGTTCCATCTCCCCAGGTCGCCGCTGCGGTAGGCGAGCCCGCCGCCGTACGGGTCGGTGACGAACCGCTGGGCGGTCAGTTCGGGACGGTTGAGGTAACCGTCGGCGACGCCGAAGCCGGCGATCAGGATCTCCCCGGGAACCCCGGCCGGCATGAGGTCGAGGTTCGCGTCGACGACGCGGACCTGCCGGTTCGGCATCGGCCAGCCGATCGGTACGTACGCGCCACCCCACCCGGCCGACGCGTCGAACCAGGTGCACGCCACGGCGATCTCGGCCGGCCCGTACGCGTTGACCACCCGCGTGCCCGCCGTCAGCCACCGCTGGGCCAACCGCGGCGGGACGGCCTCGCCGCCGAAGATGATGCAGCGGAGGCCGGGACAGGCGGCCGGGTCGAGCGGGGCGATGTTGGTGGCCGGGCCGAACGTGTGCGTGACGCCGTGGCTGTTGACCAGATCGGTGAGCCGGCGCGCGTCGAGCAGATCGTCGCGCGGGCACACGACGACGCAACCCCCGCCGGTGAGCGCGGCGAACATCTCCCCGAACGCGGCGTCGAAGACCGGTGCCGCCGAGTGCAGCATCCGGCTGCCGGGGCCGATGGCGCACTCGTCGGTCATCCACGCCAGGAAGTTCGTCAGCCTCTCGTGCGACAGCACCACGCCCTTCGGCGTGCCTGTCGAACCCGACGTGTAGATGACGAACGCCGGAGCGTCCACCGGCACCACAGGCAGATCCGTCGCCGCACCGGCCGGTACCGCAGGCCAGCCGTCGTCCAGCGCCACCACCGTGACCCCGTCCCCGGCGGGGATCCGGGGCGCTACCGCACCGACCGTCAACACCACCCGCGCGCCGTGGTCGGCCAGCAGCACCCGCATCCGCTCCGCGGGCCACGACACGTCCATCGGCGTGTACGCGGCACCCGCCCGCAGCACGCCCATCGCGGCCACCAGCGACCACAACCCGCGCTCCAGCGCCACGGACACCACGTCACCGGCACGGACACCCACCGACCGCAGGTACGCCGCCAGCAGTCCTGACCGGCGATCCAGTTCCCCGTACGTCAGCACCTCGTCACCCGCGACACCCGCCACCGCCTCCGGCGACCGTTGCGCCCAGCCCAGCACGAGCTCGTGGATCGGCTCACCCGGGATCTCCCGCACCGGGCCGCATCCCCACGTCAGCAACCGCTCCCGTTCCGCGGCGTCCAGCAACGGCAACCTCGACAGGGCTACCTGCGGCGCCGCCGTCCCGGCGGAGACGAGCACGACGACCTGATCCACGAGTCCCTGTACGAACTGCGCGGAGAATCCCTCCACCGCGTAGTCCACCCGCAGCACGGACCCGTCCGCCGCCACGCGTACCACCATGTCGACGTCCACCGCGGCCGGTCCCGTCTCCGCCACCGGGCCGTCGGCCAACTCCACCGCCACCGGGTCCGGCCGGTTCGGAACCGCCACCGGCGCCGTCCACGCCAGTCCCACCCGCGCCGCCAACTCCCCGAATCCCGGGTCGCCCGAGACGTCCACCCGCGCCACCACCCCGCCGGCCGGGGCCAGCCCGAGCACCACCTCGTCCTGGCCGGTCCAGCGGGCCAGGACCGCCACGAGCCCCGCCACCACGACGTGCCCGGCCGGTGTCACGCGCGACGGCCAGGCGGGCAGTACCCGGTGCACCGAGGCCGCCCGCGCGGGCCACACCGCCGGCCTCCGCAGGTCCCCCACGAGCTCCAGAGCAACCGCGCCGTCCGCGGCCTGGGCGCCATCGAACCCGACAGACAACAGCTCGACCTCCGATCGAAAGGGGACGACCGAAAGGCGCAGGGCCGCGACGATCGGTCAGCCGGGATGCCGCACGCCGGACGGCGGGGGTGGCGCGAGGCGCGTTGACGGGCGGCACCGCTCGCGGGCCACCCGATCCGGTGCGCTGAGAGTGGGAACGACGAGCCGATGGGGCCCGACCATACGAAGCGCTGTGGAGTGGCGTACACCCCTAGAGATCGGCACGTCGACCCCTAGCGCATCAGCCGGAGATCTCCTCCCCGGGCAGGCCTGGGACGTGTCGGCGGTGCCCGCCGGCCGCGTCGAGGCCGGGCCGGCGATGTGAGCTGGCAGGGGGGCGTGGCCGTCCGGATCCGGGCACTCGACAGCGCGGGCTGCGACAGCGCCGTCCGGCGACTCCAGCTCTTCTGAAGAACAGCTTTTCGGTCAGCCCGAGTCGATGGCCCCGCTAGGAGTATCGGCGGCTTCGGCGGCGAAAGAGCCGTTCGCGTTCGCCTGTCTGGCCCATCCCGGGGCAATGCATAGTGACTATGATCTTTCGATCATGACGCCGGTCGGTGGCTGGAAACTCAGCCGCTGACCGGCGGTGTGCACCTCGCCGCCGCAACGCTGGCCATAAGCCAGCCGGCTTCCCGGCCGGTCCAGCTCACGACCGTCCGGTCGGTGCACGCGGCACGCCCGGCTCTCGCGGCCGAGCGGCCGGATCAGGACCGGGAGCCACCCCTTCGGCCACGTTCTCCGCTGTTCGTGGCCGTGGCGCACCGGTTTCACCGCCACCCCGAGGCCCGCACCGGGCCGGCATGTCAGGAGACTAAATGCAGGTGCCCATCCAGGTACAGGTGTTCGCACACGACGGGGTGGTCCTGGCCCGGCCGCCCGACCCGTCGGCCACCGCCGACAGCCCCTATCTCGCCGGCGCGGGCGCCGCTCTCTACAACGGCCTGGACATGATCACGGGTCTGCACCTGACCCTTCCGCACCAGTCGGCGGCGATCTGCAGCACCGGCTCCAGCGCGGACAAGTCGCTGCGTCTGCTCAGCCGGAGTGGTCTGAAGACGCCCAGCGACCTGCGGGCATTCCGTTCCGGCGCGCAGGCGGTGCGGTACGCGCGGGAAGCCGTCGAGCGGGGCGAGATGCTGGAGTTCCAGTTTCCTCCGCATGACCCGCGACTGCGGGCCGCTCGCGCCCGGGTGCCCGCAGATCTGCTCGCCCGCCTCAACAACAAGACCGTGCTGGAGACTCTGGTCGCGCCGGAGTATCTGCCCCGCCGGCAGGTCGCCACCCCCGCCGAAGTGCGCCGTATCGTGGCGCGCGACCGCCGGCCGGCGGTCATCAAACCGGCCGGGGTCGAGGTGTCCAGCGGAATTGCGATCTTCACCCGTCGGTTGCGGGACCGGCGGAACCGTTCCCTGTTCAACCAGTTGGAACAGGTGAGCGAGCAGTGGATCGTCGAAGAGGAGGTGCCCTTCCAGACCATCTGGGGTATCCAGTTCGGCGTGACCGACAGCGGAGCGGTGCACTACTTCGGTTCGTCCGTACACCTGCCGCAGCCCACCTCGACGTGGGTCGGTTGTGTGATGGACGACGACCAGCCCCCGGAGGAGCTGGTCGAAGCGCTGACCGTAGGGGTCCGGAAGGCCAGTGAGCTCGGGTACCGGGGCTACTGCTCCTTCGACGCCGGGATCGGCCGCGACGGCGCCCTGCGGGTCATCGACCCGAACTTCCGGGTCAGCGGGGCCACCACCTCGCTGCTGCACCGCGGTTCGCTGCTGGACCAGCATCCATGCGCCATGACCACGTTCTTCTCACTGGCCCCCGGCGTCGACGCCGAACCGATCCTCGCACCGTTCATCGACCGGGGGCAGTTCGTCGTGTTCATGCACCACGACCCGGCGGAGACGGACAACGGCCCGCTGCCGGCGACCATTGTCGGCATGGTCGGGGCCGCGGACCGGTACGCCTGCGGCGTGCTGGTGGCGCAGATCCAGCGGGCCCTGGGTAGCTGACGCGCCGATCCGGGGCTCGGCTCCGGCGGCTCGTCATCCGTTCGCCGGCCCGGCCGCCCCGCGGCGCCGGCCGGCGAACGGGCACCGGACGGTGCCGGCCTCACATGCCGGCGAGTGCGGTACGCACAGCGACCTCGGGGACGTCGGCGACCAGTTCGACTCCGCCCGGTCCGTCCAGGACGAAGGACAGGCCCGAGGTGGCCTTCTTGTCCCGGCGCATCAGCGCGATCAGCTCGTCGTGGTCGACGCCGGCGGGCAGCGTGGTGTCGAGCCCGTAGCCCGCCACCACGTCGTGGTGCTCGGCCACCCGCTCGGCCGGTACCCGGCCGAGGACGCCGGCCAGCCGGCCCGCGAAGACCGTGCCGACGCCGACCGCCTCGCCGTGGCGCAGGCCGAAGTCGGTGGCCCGCTCCAACGCGTGCCCGAGCGTGTGGCCGTAGTTGAGGATGTGCCGCAGGCCGGAGTCCCGCTCGTCCGCGGCCACCACCCGGGCCTTCAACGCCACTGACGCGGCGATCTGCTCCGCCACCGGCCGGTCACGCAGATCGCCGGCACCGATGAAGTGCGCCCGGGCGATCTCCCCGTACCCGTTGCGCCACTCCCGCTGCGGCAGCGTCCCCAGGTGCTCGGTGTCGCAGAGCACAGCCCGGGGCTGCCAGTACACGCCCACGAGGTTCTTGCCCTCCGGAAGGTTGACGGCGGTCTTCCCACCGACGCTGGCGTCCACCTGGGCCAGCAGCGAGGTCGGCAAGTGGATCACCGGGACGCCCCGGTGGTACAGACCGGCGGCCAGCCCGACCACGTCCGTGGTGGTGCCGCCGCCGCAGGAGACCACCGCGTCCGTCCGGGTCAGCCCGAACTCGGCGAACGCTCGGCAGAGCTGTTCCACAGTGGTCAGGTTCTTGTCGTGCTCGCCGTCGCGGGCCGGCACCACCCGGTGCGGCACGCCCGGGTCGGGCGTCCACTCCGGTGGCCGGGCCGAGACCACCACGACCCGTCGGGCGCCGGTCCGCGCCACCTCCGCCGGGAGCCGGTGGCGCACGCCGGGACCGATCAGCACCGGGTACGACCGTTCCCCGAGCGCCACCTCGACGTGGGCCGGCTCGCCGGCGGCGGGACGGTCAGGTACCGGCGCGTGCATGTGGTTGCTGCCTCCTCTGCGGAACGCGGACCGGCGCGGTCGCGGCCGGGCGGCCCCGCACCATCGACAGGCGCAGCGCCAGCGCGGCCAGCGAGTCGACCTCCGGCCGGATGCCCCACCGATCGTGGGTGAGCTGCGCGTGGTGCGCCAGCAGGAAACCGGACGGCGCCGTCGGGTGGTCGTGGCCCACCACGTCGGTCACCCGGTCCAGGTAGCGCTGCCACGCCACTGCCACATCCCCGCCCAGCGGTAGGTCACCGGCCGACAGGACGATCTTCTCCGCCCCGTCGTCGGCCTGCGCGGCCAGGTCCCGCCGCTGTGCGCCGGTGAGCCGCTGGCTGCGCTCCTGCCAGTGCAGGAAGAGGAACGCCAGGCGGTCGGCCGCCGGCATCAGCCCGGTCAGGTGTCGCAGGTGCGCCACGGCCAGCGGCAGCTCGCCGCCGGCCAGCCAGGGCACGTCCCCGCCGAGCAGGGTGAGGGCCAGTTCGCTGCCCGCGAACGCGAGCGGGCCGCCCCGGGCGGGGTCGCGCACGACGCGCCGGTCGCTGGCGAGGGACGCTCCCGGGTCGTACGCGAGCAGCCCCGCCCGTACCGCGTCGAGCGCGGCGGGGACGGCATGGAAGCCGAGGCTCAGACGCTCGGCGGGGGAGCCCTCCGGGTCGAAGAACCAGTTCATGCCGGGATCGGCTCGGCGGGCGGCGGCGACCAGACCGGTCAGGACGGTGCCGACCAGCTCGGTCAGCCGCGTGCCCGGGCAGCCGTCGGCCGGTACGGCCGAACGGGCGAACAACCAGCAGCGTTCCAACGACGGCACCTCGGCTGACGGGCGGGTGGAGCACGGGACTCGACGGTCTGCGGGGTCGCCCCATCATCGGCCCGCAGGCCCGCTCCACCACCCGATCGGCGCTCCGAACTGGGGACGACTTAGGGGGTGACAGGGGTAGGACGTCGGCAGGGTGCTCGGAAGACTTGGGCCGCTACGGCGAGCGAGGTCTACGCCGCGGATGAGGAGTCTCGCCGACGGATGGATGTGGTGACATGCTTCGGAGCGACCTGATCCAGCCGTTGTCCGATCTGATCGAGGCGCACGCCGCCAGGTTGGGGAACAAGGTCGCATTCCGCGACGACCGCCGGGCGGTCGGATACGCCGACCTGGCGGCGCGGACCCGTCGGCTGGCCGGTCACCTGGCGGCGGCCGGGGTCGCCCGGGGCGACCGGGTGGCCTTCTGCCTCGGCAACCGCGTGGAGACGGTGGAGACCTGGCTGGCCGTCACGCGGGCCGCCGCGGTCGGCGTGCCGGTGAACCCGCACAGCACCGACGCGGAACTGGCCCATCTGCTGGACGACTCCGGTGCGGTGCTGGTGGTCACCGACCCGCGCCACCTCGACCAGATGCTGCGGCTGCGTACCTCCCGGCCGGCCCTGCGGATCGTGGTCACCGGGGACAGCCCGGTTCCGGACGAGGTCGTCGCCTGGCGCGACCTGGTCGATACCGAGCCGGCCGTGGGCGCCCGCGACGACCTGGGCCTCGACGAGGTGGCCTGGATGCTCTACACCTCCGGCACCACCGGCCGGCCCAAGGGTGTGCTCTCCACCCAGCGCACCTGCCTCTGGTCGGTCGCCGCCTGCTACGTGCCGATCCCCGGGCTCACCGCCGCCGACCGGGTGGTCTGGCCACTGCCGCTGTTTCACAGCCTCTCCCACATCGGGTGCGTGCTCAGCGTGACGGCGGTCGGGGCCACGGCCCGGCTCATCGACGGCTTCTCCGCCGACGACGTGCTGCGCGCGGTCGACGAGGACGAGGCCACAGTGCTCGCCGGTGTGCCGGCCATGTACCACCACCTGGTCACCGCCGCCCGGGAGACCGGCTTCCGCGCCCCGGCCCTGCGGGTCTGCCTGGTCGGCGGGGCGATCACCACCGGCGCGCTGCGGCGGGCGTTCGACGAGGTCTTCGACGCGCCGCTGCTCGACGCGTACGGCAGCACGGAGACCTGCGGCTCGATCGCCGTCACCCGGCCGGAGCAGCCCCGGGTCGAGGGCTCCTGTGGACGCGCGGTGCCTGGCGTCGAGGTGCGCCTGGTCAGCCCGCAGACGGGTCTGGACGTGCCGACCGGCGCCGAGGGGGAGGTCTGGGTCAGCGGTCCGAGCGTCATGCTCGGTTACCACAACCTGCCGGCGGTCACCGCCGCCGCCCTGCGCGACGGCTGGTACCGCACCGGCGACCTGGCCCGCCGCGACGCCGACGGCAACATCTTCGTCACCGGCCGCCACCAGGAGCTGATCATCCGGGGCGGGGAGAAGATCCACCCGGCCGAGGTGGAGGAGGTGCTGCGCGCGGTGCCCGGCGTCGCCGACGTGGCGGTGACCGGCCGGCCGCATGAGGTGCTCGGCGAGGTGCCGGTGGCGTTCGTGGTGCCGGGGCCGGAGGGCTTCGACCCCGCCGCGGGGTTCGCAGCCTGCCGGGAGAGGCTCAGTTACCACAAGGTTCCCGAAGCGCTGTACGAGATCGGGCAGGTGCCCCGCACCCCGTCCGGCAAGGTCACCCGCCGGCTCCTGTCCGACGGGCCGGCGCGGCTGCGGGCGGTCAACGGCAGCCACCACGAGGCGCTCAGCCTGCTCGCCTGGCGACCGCTGGACCTGGCCGCCGTACCGCAGGTGACGGCGCCCGTTCCGGCGGCCGCGCAGGACGCCGCCGGCCCGGCCCGCCGCTGGGCGCTTGTCGGCGCCGGGAGCGAGCCGCTGGTGGAGCCGCTGCGCGCGGCGTCGCCGGGGGAGCGGTTCCGGGCCCACCGGGACCTGGTCACCCTGCGGGCGGCCCCCGACGCCCCCGACGTGACGGTGCTGCTGGCCGGGCCGGCCGACGCCGACGCGGCGGATCTCGCCGGCCGGCTGCGTGGCTGGCTCGACGACGACGGCTTCGCCGGCACCCGGCTGGTGCTCTTGACCGGCCCGGCCAGCGACGGGGCGACCCGGCCCGGCGCGCACGGCCTGTCCGGCGACGCGGCCACCGGGGCGGGCGACGCCGCCGGGTGGGCCGGGCCGGATCCGGCGGCCGGTGCCGTCTGGGCGGTCGGGCGCAGCCTGCAGGCCGCATACCCGGACCGGATCGTGCTGGTCGACCACGACGCTTCGGCCCGCTCGCTCGCCCTGCTGCCCGCCGTCGTGGACGCTGGTGCCGCGCAGGTCGCCCTGCGGGGCGGGGCAGCCCGGCACGCGGCCCTCGTGCCCGCACCGGCGACCGCGCCGGCACGGCCGGCGACCGTGGCCGACCCGGAGCGCCCGGTGCTGGTCACCGGTGCCGACGGACCGACCGGCGCCGCGCTGGCCCGGCACCTCGTCGCCGCGCACCGCGTCCGCCGGCTGCGGCTGCTGTCCACCGGCGCGACGCCCGCCCCGGCCGTGGCGGACCTGGCCGCCGAACTCACCGCCACCGGTGCGGAAGCCGTCGTGCTGCCCGCCGAGCGGGTGGGCGACGAGGCGTTCGGCGCGGTCTTCCTCGGCCCGTGCGGCGACGACCTGGCCGACGTCGAGGGCGCCGCCCGGCTGCTCCGGCTCGCCGCGAGGCTGGACTCGGCGAGCCGGCACCCGGGGGCGACGTTCACCGTCCTCGTGCCGTCCGCCCTGCTGCTGGGCGCCGCGGGCCGGGAGCGGGCCGCCTCGGCCGTCGGGGCCCTGCACGCCCTGGTCGCCCGCCGTCGGGCCGCCGGTCATCCGGCCCGGCTCGTCGGCACGACCGGGCCCGCCGAGGGCGGGTCGTTGCCCGGCGTCCCGGCGGCGACCGGACCCGGAGCGGGCACCGTGCCGGCGGCCGTGCGCGCCGACCTCGCCGCGTTCGACGTGGCCCACGACGGCAACGACCTGGTCGTGCTCGCCCGCCCGGCGGGCCACGTCGACGCCGCCCACCCGGCCTGGCGTGGGCCCGTCGCGGAGCCCGGCGACGCCACGGACGACCGGGACGCCGCCGAGCTGCGCCGCCGGCTGGCCGGGCTCACCACCGCCGAGGGGGACCGGCTCCTGCTCGACCTGGTCCGCACCGCCACCGCCCAGGTGGCCGGGCTGCCCGGCCCGGCCGCGGTCCGCCCCGGCCGCGCGTTCAAGGAACTCGGCTTCACCTCGGTCGCCGCGGTCGCCCTGCGCGACCGGCTGGCCCGGGCCACCGGGGTACGGCTCTCCGCCACTGTCGCGTTCGACCGGCCCAGCCCGCAGGCCCTCGCCCGGCACCTCGCCGCCCGCCTGCGGGGTGCCGCCGCGCAGGCCGCTCCCACGACGGACCCGGCGGCGGTGCCGTCCACGGGGGACGACCCGGTGGTCGTCGTGGCCATGGCCTGCCGGCTCCCCGGCGGCGTCGCCTCCCCCGAGGAGCTGTGGGATCTGGTCGACCAGGGCCGGGAAGGACTCACGGAGTTCCCCACGGACCGGGGCTGGGACCTGGCGAACCTCTTCTCCGACGACCCCGACCGCCCCGGCACCTCGTACGCCCGGGTCGGTGGCTTCCTCACCGGCGCCGCGGAGTTCGACGCCACCCTGTTCGCGATCAGCCCGCGCGAGGCGCTCGCCATGGACCCGCAGCAGCGGCTGCTGCTGGAGACCGCCTGGGAGCTGTTCGAGCGGGCCGGCATCGACCCCACCTCGCTGCGTGGCAGCGCCACGGGCGTCTTCACCGGCGTCATGCACCACGACTACGCCGCGAACCTGCGCCAGGCGCCGCCCGGCACCGAGGGCTACCTCGGCGTCGGCACCGCCGGCAGCGTCGTCTCCGGCCGGGTCGCCTACGCGCTGGGGCTGGAGGGGCCGGCGGTCACCGTCGACACGGCGTGCTCCTCGTCGCTGGTGGCGCTGCACCTGGCGGCCCAGGCGCTGCGCGCCGGGGACTGCTCCCTCGCCGTGGCCGGCGGCGTGGCGGTGATGGGCACCCCGCAGGCGTTCGTGGAGTTCAGCCGGCAGCGCGGGCTCGCCCCGGACGGCCGGTGCAAGGCGTTCGCCGACGGCGCCGACGGCACCGGCTGGTCCGAGGGCGTCGCGGTGCTGCTGCTGGAACGGCTCTCCGACGCCCGCCGGCACGGGCACCCCGTCCTCGCCGTGCTGCGGGGCTCCGCCGTCAACTCCGACGGCGCGTCCAACGGGCTGACCGCCCCCAACGGGCCCGCCCAGGAGCGGGTCATCCGCCGGGCGCTGGAGGCGGCCGGGCTCTCCGCCGCCGACGTGGACGTGGTCGAGGCCCACGGCACCGGCACGTCGCTCGGCGACCCCATCGAGGCCCAGGCGCTGCTCGCCACGTACGGAGTGGGACGCGGCGACGCGGAACCGCTGCGGCTGGGGTCGCTGAAGTCCAACCTCGGCCACACCCAGGCCGCCGCCGGTGCCGCCGGGGTGATCAAGATGGTGCTCGCCATGCGGCACGGGACGCTGCCGCGCACCCTGCACGTGGACGCCCCGACGTCCGAGGTGGACTGGTCGGCCGGCGCGGTCGAGGTGCTCACCGAGGCCCGCTCGTGGCCCGACGTACGCCGGCCTCGCCGAGCCGGCATCTCGTCGTTCGGCATCAGCGGCACCAACGCGCACGTCATCGTCGAGGCGCCCGCCGACCCGCCGGCCACCGCCGAGGACGCCGCCGGGCCGCCGTCGCCCGGCACCGTCCGGCCGCCCGTGCCGTGGCTGCTCTCGGCGGCCTCCGACGAGGCGCTGCGTGGTCAGGCGGCCCGTTTGCTGGCGTGGTTCGACGGGCCGGGGGCGCACGCCGGCCCGGTCGACGTCGGGCACGCCCTCGCCACCACGCGCGCGGCCCTCGAACACCGGGCCGTGGTGCTGGCCGGCGACGCGGAGTCCGCCCGGACGGGGCTCGGTGCGCTGGCCCGCAGCGGCCCGGACCCGGACCTGCCGAGCGTGTCGACCGGCCGGGTCGTCGACGGCCGACTCGGCCTGCTCTTCGGCGGGCAGGGCGGCCAGCGCGCCGGGATGGGCCGCGAGCTGTGCGCGGCGTACCCCGTCTTCGCCACCGCCTTCGACGCCGCCTGCGCCGAACTCGATCGCTGCCTGGCCGGCCACGCCCCGTACCCCGTCGCGGACGTCGTCCTCGCCGCCGAGGGCACCGAACCGGCCGGCCTGCTCGACGAGACCCTGTACACCCAGCCCGGGCTGTTCGCCTTCGAGGTGGCGCTCTACCGCCTCCTGGAGTCCTGGGGTGTGAGCCCCGATGCGGTGCTCGGCCACTCCGTCGGCGAGCTGGCCGCCGCGCACGTCGCCGGGGTGTTCTCCCTCGCCGACGCGGCGGCGCTGGTCGCCGCCCGTGCCCGGCTGATGCAGCAGCTGCCCGCCGGGGGCGCGATGGTCGCCGTCGAGGCCGACGAGGCCGAGGTCGCCGCGTACCTCACCGACCGGGTGGGCCTGGCCGCCGTCAACGGCCCCACCAGCGTCGTCCTCTCCGGCGACACCGACGCGGTGCTGGCCGTCGCGGACACGCTGCGCGCGGCCGGGCGCCGCACCAGCCGGCTGCGGGTGTCGCACGCGTTCCACTCGCCGCGCATGGACCCGATGCTCGACGAGTTCCGCGCGGTGGCCGCCGGCCTCACGTACCGCACCCCGCACCTGCCGGTGGTGTCCAACCTGACCGGTCACCCCGTCGACCCGGCCCGGCTCTGCTCGCCCGAGCACTGGGTGGCGCACGTGCGGGGCACCGTCCGCTTCCACGACGGGGTACGGGCCCTGCACGGGCAAGGCGTCACCACCTTCCTGGAGATCGGCCCGGCCGGCGTACTCACCGCCATGGCCCAGGACTGCCTCGTCGCCGAGGCCGACGAACTGGCCTTCGTCCCCGCCGTACGGGACACCGCCGGGGAGGCCGAGGCGCTGCTCGCCGCCGTGGCGCGGCTGTACGTGCGGGGCGTCGCCGTGGACCGTGCCGTCCTCGCCGGCCCCGGCCCGCACCGCCGCGTCGACCTGCCCACGTACGCCTTCCAGCGCCGGCACTACTGGCTGCCCGCTCCCACCGGTGTCGGCGGTCCCGGCGGCGCCGGGCTGGCCGACGTCGGGCACCCGCTGCTCGGCGGGCTGCTGGCGGTCGCCGGCACCGCGCAGGTGGTCTGCACCGGGCAGGTGTCAACGGCCACCTCACCGTGGCTGGCCGCACCCGGCGACGGCACGGCCCCGCTGCTGCCCGCCTCCGCCCTGCTGGACATGTTCGCCCACCTCGGCGACCAGCTCGGCGCCCCGAGCGTGCGGCGGCTGCACGTCCCCGAGCCGGTGCCGCTGCCCACCGAGGCGACCCTCGACGTGCAGATCGGTGTCGGCGCGCCGGACGGGCACGGACACCGGGTGGCGCACTGCCACGTCCGGGCCGGCGAGGGGCTGCCCTGGCGTGCGGTCGCCGAGGCCGTGCTCGCGCCCGTCGACCCGGGGAGCGGTCGGGGCGCCTTCGCCCCCGTCTGGCCGCCCACCGGGGCCCGGCCGGTGGATCTGAGCGCACCACAGCACCGCGCGCTGGCCGGGGAGCTGGTCCGGGGCGCCTGGGTCACCGCCGACCGGCTCTTCGTCGACGTACGCCTGCCGGAGGACGCCCGCGACCCGGACGCCGAGCGGTACGGCGTGCACCCGCTGGTGCTGGAGGCGGCGCTGCGCCTGCTCCCGCTCGCCGACTTCGCGCCCGTCGCCGACGCCGGGCCCACCGCTCGGCTGCTGCCCACCGAGTGGGCGGGCGTGCGCCGCCACGCCGTCGGAGCGCACGCGCTGCGTGTCTGCCTGGCCCCCGGCGGGGCGGACGCGGTGACGCTGAGCGCCGTCGACGACGCGGGCAGGCCCGTGCTCGATGCCGACCGGGTGGTGCTGCGGGCGGTGGACCTGCCGCCCGCCGGCCCGCCGACGACGGCGGCCACCCCCGCCGGACTGTATGTCGTCGACTGGCTGCCCGCGGCGTTCCCGGCGACCCCGGCGCCCTCCTGGACGATCGCCGACGACACGCCCCCGGACGGGCCGTTGCCGCCGCTGCTCGTGCTGCGGGTCGGCGACGGCGAGCCGGGCCGGCCGGTGCCCGACCGGGCGCACGCCGTGAGCCTCGCCGTGCTGGGCGTCCTCCAGACCTGGCTGGCCGACCCTCGCGCGGAGACCACCCGCCTGGCCCTCGCCCTGCGCGACGGCGACCCGGTGCACGCCCCGGTGGCCGGGCTGCTCCGCGTCGCCCAGGCCGAGCAACCCGACCGCTTCCTCCTGCTCAGCCTCGACACCACCGACGACGCCGCCATCCGCTCGGCGCTGGCCGCCGCCGAGGACGAACCCGAGGTGGCCGTCCGCGACGGGCGTGCGCTGCTGCCCCGCCTCCGCCCCGTGGCGCAGACCCCGGCCGGTACGCCGCGGGCGGCCCTGGCCGGTGGCACCGTACTCGTCACCGGCGGCACCGGCGGGATCGGCCGGCAGGTCGCCACCCACCTCGCCACTGCGCACGGCGTCACCGAACTGGTGCTCGTCAGCCGCAGCGGCCGGTCCGGCGACTGGACGACAGCACTGACCGACGCCGGCGTCACAGTCCGGGTGGTCGCGGCCGACGTCGCCGACCGGGCGGCGCTCGCCGAGGTGATCGCCCCACTGGCCGGCCGGCTCGTCGCCGTCGTGCACGCAGCCGGGGCCACCGATGACGCCCTGATCACCGACCTCGACCCCGCCCGCTGGGCACGGGCTCTGCGCTCCAAGGTGCACGGTGCCTGGCACCTGCACGAACTCACCGCCGGCCTCGACCTGGCCGCGTTCGTGCTCTTCTCCTCGGCCGCCGCCACCTTCGGCAGCCCCGGCCAGGGCAACTACGCCGCCGGCAACGCGTTCCTCGACGCGCTCGCCGCGCACCGCCGTGCCCAGGGCCTGCCGGGCAGCGCCCTGGCCTGGGGGCTGTGGGCCGCCCGGGACGGGATGGCGGGCCGGCTCAGCCCGGCCGACCTGGCCCGGCTCGCCCGCGGCGGCACCCGCCCCCTCGACACGGCTGCCGGACTGGCGCTGTTCGACGCCGCCCTGGACGTGGACCGGCCGGCGCTCGTACCGATCGGGCTCGACCTGGCTGCCGTACGGACCTCCGGCGAGGTGCCCGCCCTGCTGCGGGCACTGCTGCCCCCGCCGCCCCGCCGGGCGGTCAACGCCGCCTCCGCGCCCGCCGCCGCGAAGGGCTTCGCCGACCGGCTGGCCGAACTCGCCGAGCCCGAGCGCGCCGAGCTGCTGCTGGACCTCGTCCGTACCCGGTGCGCCACAGTGGTCGGGCACGCCGGGCCCGAGCAGGTCGAGCCGCGCCGCCCGTTCAAGGACCTCGGCTTCGACTCGCTGATGGCCGTGGAGCTGAGCAACCGGCTCACCGCCGTCACCGGCGTCCGGCTCGCCCCGCACGCCGTGTTCAACCACCCCACTCCCGAGCTGCTCGCCGCGCACCTGCACGCCCGGCTGCTCGGCACCGCGGCCACCGGGGTCACCGACGCGAGCACCGTCGCCCTGGACGAGCCGGTCGCCGTCGTCGCGATGGCCTGCCGTTTCCCTGGCGGTATCGGCTCCCCGGAGGAGCTGTGGCGGCTGCTCGACGCGGGCGCCGACGTCATCGGCGACCTGCCCGACGACCGGGGCTGGCCGCTGGCCGACCTCTACGACCCGGTGCCCGGCACGCCCGGCCGGTCGTACGTGCGTTCCGGCGGGTTCCTCACCGGCATCGCCGACTTCGACGCCGAGTTCTTCGGCATCAGCCCCCGCGAGGCCCTCGCCATGGACCCGCAGCACCGGCTGCTGCTGGAGACCTCCTGGGAGGCGCTGGAGCGCGGCGGCATCGACCCGGCCACCCTGCGGGGCAGCCGGACCGGTGTCTTCGCCGGCACCCACGGGCAGGACTACGCCGGCCGGGTCGCCCCCGGCGTCGTCTCCGACGACGGCGAGGTCACCGCCGACGAGGGGCACCTGCTCACCGGCACCGCCGGCAGCGTCCTCTCCGGCCGGGTCGCCTACGCGCTCGGGCTGGAGGGACCAGCCATCACCGTGGACACCGCCTGCTCCGCCTCCCTGGTGGCGCTGCACCTGGCCGTGCAGGCGCTGCGCCAGGGCGACTGCGACCTGGCGCTGGCCGGTGGCGTGTCCGTGATGGCCACCCCGGCCGGGCTGACCGGTTTCAGCCGCCAGCGGGGTCTCGCCGCCGACGGGCGGTGCAAGGCGTTCGCCGAGGACGCCGACGGCTTCGGCATGTCCGAGGGCGTGGGGATGCTGGTGGTCGAGCGGCTCTCCGACGCCCGCCGCCGGGGCCACCCGGTCCTGGCCGTCGTACGCGGCTCGGCGGTCAACTCCGACGGCGCGTCCAATGGGCTGACCGCCCCGAACGGGCCGTCGCAGGAACGGGTCATCAAGGCCGCGCTCGCCGCCGCCGGGCTGACCGCCGCCGAGGTGGACGTGGTGGAGGCCCACGGCACCGGCACGTCGCTCGGCGACCCCATCGAGGCCGAGGCGATCCTCGCCACGTACGGGCAGCGTCCGCCCGGCGCACCGCCGGTGCTGCTCGGCTCGGTCAAGTCCAACCTCGGGCACACCCAGGCCGCGGCCGGCGTCGCCGGCGTGCTCAAGATGGTCATGGCGATGCGTCACGGCGTCCTGCCGCGCACCCTGCACGCCGAGCGCCGCAGCTCGCGGATCGACTGGGACTCGGGCGCGGTGGAGCTGCTCACCGAGGCCCGCCCGTGGCCGGCGGCGGACCGGCCGGTGCGCGCCGGCGTCTCGTCGTTCGGCATCAGCGGCACCAACGCCCACGTGATCGTCGAGTCGGTCGCCGAAACGACGCCGGAGGCCGCCGGATCCGAGCCGCCGCAGGAGCGTGCGCTGCCATGGCTGCTGTCGGCGCGTACCCCGCAGGCGCTCATCGGCCAGGCGCGCCGGCTGCGGGCGGACCTCGCCGCCCGGCCCGGCCGGCGGCCCCTCGACGTGGCCTGGTCGCTGGCCACCACCCGAGGCACCTTCGACTCCCGGGCGGTGCTGGTCGCCGCTTCGGCGCAGCGGGCCGCCGACGCCCTCGACGCGCTCGTCGAGGGCCGGCCCGACCCGGCGGTCACGCGCGGCGAGGCCCGCCCCGCGGGCCGCTGCGTCTTCGTCTTCCCCGGGCAGGGCGCACAGTGGCTCGGCATGGGGTTGGACCTGCTCGACCAGGCCCCCGTGTTCGCCGAACGCATGGCGGCCTGCGACGCGGCGCTGCGACCGTACCTGGACTGGTCGCTGGTGGACGTGCTGCGCCAGGCGCCCGGCGCGCCCGGCCTCGACGAGGTCGACGTCGTGCAGCCCGCCCTGTTCGCGATGATGGTGTCGCTGGCCGAGCTGTGGCGCTCGTACGGTGTGCAGCCGGCCGCCGTGGTCGGCCACTCCCAGGGCGAGATCGCCGCCGCCTGCGTCGCGGGGGTGCTGTCCCTGCCCGACGCGGCCCGGGTGGTGGCGCTGCGCAGCCGCGCGCTGCGGGCTCTGGCCGGGCACGGGGCGATGGCCTCCGTCGCGCTGCCCGCCGACACGGTCCGCGACCGGATCGCCCGTTTCGGCGAGCGGATCTCGGTCGCCGCCGTGAACGGGCCGGCCGCCGTCGTGGTGTCCGGCGAGCCGGAGGCGGTCGAGGAGCTGCTCGCCGAGTTGGCCGGCGAGCAGACCCGGGTGCGTCGGATCGCCGTCGACTACGCCTCCCACTCCGCCCAGGTGGAACGCATCCGCGACGAGCTGGCCGAGGTGCTGGCCGGCATCACCCCCGGTCCGGCCGCCGTGCCGCTGTTCTCCACCACCGACCTGCGCTGGCTCGACGGCGAGGAGATGGGGCCCGACTACTGGTACCGCAACCTGCGCCGGCCCGTCGAGCTGGAACGGGCGATCCGTTCGCTGGCCGCCGAGGGCCACGACGCGTACGTCGAGTGCAGCCCGCACCCGGTGCTCACCGTCGGCGTCGAGGAGACCCTCGCCGACCACGACGGCGATGCCGTGGTGGTCGGCTCGGTGCAACGCGACCAGGGCGGCCTTGAGCGGTTCCTGCTCTCCCTGGCCCAGCTCCACGTGTCCGGGGTCGCGGTGGACTGGCGGCCCGCACTGGCCGGCGGCCGGCGCGTCGACCTGCCCACCTACGCGTTCGCCCACCGCCGCTACTGGCCCCGGCCGATCTCCGGCCCCGGCGACGTCGGCGCCGCGGGTCTGGACACCGCCGGTCATCCGCTGCTCGGCGCGTCGGTCGTGCTGGCCGAGACGAGAGGCCACCTGTTCACCGGGCGGCTGTCGGCCGACGCGCAGCCGTGGCTGGCCGATCACCGGGTCACCGGCAGCGTGCTGGTGCCCGGCACCGGCCTGGTGGAGTTCTGCCTGCGCGCCGGCGACGAGGTCGGCTACCCGTTCCTCGACGAGATGGTCATCGAGGCGCCGCTGACCCTGCCCGCCGGCGGAGCGACGCAGGTGCAGGTGGCGGTCGGCGCGGGCGCCGGCGACGGACGCCGCCCGGTGACCGTGCACTCCCGGCCCGCCGACGCGCCGGCGGGACAGCCGTGGACCCGGCACGCCAGCGCCACCCTCCGCGCCGATCAGCCCGCGGTGTCTCCGCAGCTCACCGTCTGGCCGCCGCCCGACACCCGGCCCGTGGACCTGACCGGCTTCTACGCCGGCCTGGAAGCCGACGGGTACGAGTACGGGCCGGCGTTCCAGGGCCTGCGCGCGGTGTGGACCAGCGGCGATGAGGTCTACGCCGAGGTGGAGCTGCCGGCGGCCCAGCGGGTCGACGCCGACCGGTACGGCCTGCATCCCGCCCTGTTCGACGCCGCCCTGCACGCCGCGCACTTCGGCGGGCTCGCCGGGGCCGGGGCCGGCCAGCTCCTGCTGCCGTTCGCCTGGAGCGGCGTGAGCCTGCACGCCACCGGGGCGACCGCCCTGCGGGTACGGCTGAACCGGGTCGGGCCGCACGCCATCGCGCTGACCGTCGCCGATCCGACCGGCGCCCCGGTGGCCGAGGTGGCCGCCCTGACGATGCGCCCGATCTCCGCCACCGAGCTGGCCGTCGCCGACGATCGCGCCACCCGCGACGCCCTGTTCCGCGTCGACTGGACGCCGCTGCCGCCCGTCGAGTCGGCCACTCCGGTCGACGCCGTGACCGTCGCCCCCGGCCTGGACGGGTTCCCGCTGCACCATGGGTTGGACGGGCTCGCCGGCGCCGTGGACGCGGGCCTGGCTCTGCCCGCGGCGGTGCTCGTGCCGCTCGACGCGGACCCCGCGCAGCCCGCCGCCCGCGCGGCACGCCATGCCGCCGTACAGGCCCTCGACCTGGTCCGGCGTTGGCTCACCGAGCCCCGCTGGGCGGCGTCGCGGCTGCTGCTGGTGACCCGAGGCGCGGTGGCCGTGCACCACGCCGGCGAGGTGACCGACCCGGCCGCCGCGGCGGCGTGGGGTCTGGTGCGCTCCGCCCAGTCGGAGAACCCGGGCCAGATCGTCGTCGTCGACGTCGACCACGACGGGATCGGCCCCGATGAGGTGGCCGCCCTGCTGGCGGCGGACGAGCCGCAGGCCGCGATCCGGGTCGGCGCGGCGTACGTGCCGCGGTTGGCGCGGGCCGGGTCGGCCGGTGAGCTGTCCGCACCACCCGCCGCCGCGTGGCGGCTGGACGCGCCGGTGCGGGGCAGCCTGGAGAACCTCACTCTGGTCGCCACCGACGCCGCCGACGCCGCGCTCGGCCCCCGCGAGGTCCGGGTACGCGTCCGCGCCGCCGGCCTCAACTTCCGCGACGTGCTCAATGCACTCGGCCTCTACCCTGGCGACGCGGGACCGCTCGGCGGCGAGGGTGCCGGCGAGGTCGTCGAGGTGGGCGCCGAGGTGACCGACCTGCGGCCCGGCGACCACGTGTTCGGGGTCTTCGTGGGCTGCTTCGGGCCCGTCGCGGTCACCGACCGCCGCCTGCTGGCCCCGATGCCGGTCGGCTGGTCGTATGTGGAGGCCGCCTCCGTGCCGGTGGTCTTCCTGACCGCCTACCACGGGCTGGTCAACCTGGCCGGGCTCACCCGCGGCGAGTCGGTGCTGGTGCACGCGGCGGCCGGTGGCGTCGGCATGGCCGCCGTGCAGCTCGCCCGCCACCTCGGGGCCGAGGTGTACGCCACCGCCAGTCCCGCCAAGTGGGGCGCTCTGCGCGCGCTCGGTCTCGACGACGAACACCTGGCCTCGTCCCGGACCCTCGACTTCGAGACCCGCTTCGCCGCCGCCACCGGCGGCCGGGGCGTCGACGTCGTCCTGGACTCGCTGGCCCGCGAGTTCGTCGACGCCTCGCTGCGGCTGCTGCCGCGCGGCGGGCGGTTCGTCGAGATGGGCAAGACCGACATCCGCGATGCCGACCGCGTCGCCGCCGACCACCCGGGGGTGGCCTACACCGCCTTCGACCTGACCTTGGAGGAGCCCGACGAGGTGCAGCGCATGCTCGTCGTGCTGCTGGAGCTCTTCGAGCGCGGGATACTCACCCCGCTGCCCACCCAGGTGTGGGACGTCCGCCAGGCACCGGAGGCGTTCCGGCACGTCAGCCAGGCCCGGCACGTCGGCAAGGTGGTGCTCACCATGCCCCGGGAGTGGGATCCCGACGGCACGGTGCTGCTGACCGGAGGTACCGGAACCCTGGGCCGGCTGGTCGCCCGGCGGCTGGTCGAGACGCACGGCGTCCGGCGGCTGCTGCTGGTCAGCCGCCGCGGCGAGCGGGCCCCCGGTGCGGCTGAGGCGGTCGACGAGCTGCGGGCCCTGGGTGCCGAGGCCACGGTGGTGGCAGCCGACGTGTCCGACCGGGACGACCTCGCCGGGGTGCTGGCGGCGGTACCGGACCGGCACCCGCTGACTGCCGTCGTGCACCTCGCCGGAGTGCTCGACGACGGGGTGGTCACCGCCCTCACCCCGCAGCGCGTCGACACGGTCTTCGCGCCGAAGCTCGACGCCGCGTGGCACCTGCACGAGCTCACCCGTCACCTCGACCTCGCCGGGTTCGTGCTCTTCTCCTCCGGCGCCGGCGTCTTCGGCGTACCCGGTCAGGCGAACTACGCCGCGGCGAACGCCTTCCTCGACGCGCTCGCCCTGGCCCGCTGCGCCGAAGGGCTGCCGGGCCGGTCGTTCGCCTGGGGGCTGTGGGAGCAGGCCAGTGAGATGACCGCCAAGCTGGACCGCACCGATCCCCGGATCACCGCCCGCGACGGGCAGCTCGCCATCCCGTCCGAGCTGGGGATGGCCCTGTTCGACGCGGGCCTGCGGCTGGCCGAGCCGGTGCTGGTGCCGACGAGGATCGACGTCGCCGCGCTCGGCGAGCGGGTCGAGCGGCCACCGGCGCTGCTGCGTGGGCTGCTGCGCCGGGAGCGGCCGACCGCGCGGGCGGCCACCCCGACCGGCGGCGGGCGTACGCTCGCCGACCAGCTGGCGGCGCTCGACGGGCCTGAGCGCCACACCCTGGTGGTCGACCTGGTACGCGAGCAGGCGGCGAGCGTGCTCGGGCACGGCAGCCGGGCGGCGGTGGCCCCGGGCCGGGCGTTCAGTCAGATCGGCTTCGACTCGCTGACCGCCGTCGAGCTGCGCAACCGGCTGACCACGGCCACCGGCCTGCGCCTGCCGGCCACGCTGATCTTCGACTACCCGGACCCGAACGAGCTGGCCACGTACCTGGTGTCCGAGCTGGCGCCGGACACCGGACCGGCGGTCCCGCCGGTCCTCGCGGACCTGGAGAACCTGGAGCGCTCGCTGACCGAGGCCACTGTGGAACCGGAGCTGCACGACCAGATCGGGTCCCGCCTGGAGGTGCTGATCGCCAAGTGGCGGACGATGCGCGCCGGCTCGGGCGGCGATCCCGACCTCGACCTCGAACTGGCCAGCGACGACGACCTGTTCGACCTCATCGACTCCGAACTCGGTATCTGATGGCCGTCCGGCCGCCCCGCACGCCACAAGCCGACCCCGTGTCCGACCGACCCCCGAGGAACCGATACCGATGCTGAGGACCGACGTCCTGATCGTGGGCTACGGCCCCGTCGGTGAGATGCTCACGATCCTGCTGGCGCAGCGAGGGCTCACCGTCACGGCGGTCGAGCGGTGGGCCACCCCGTACAACTTCCCCCGCGCGGTGTCGTACGACGGGGAGGCGAGCCGTGTCCTGGCCGCCGCCGGCGTCGCCGACCGCCTCGGCCCGGTGGTGGAGTCGTCGGGCGAGTACACCTTCAAGAACGGCTTCGGCCGGACCCTGCTGCACGTCAAGGTCACCGGCGACGGGCCGATGGGCTGGCCCGACTCGGTCTCCTTCTACCAGCCGGGACTGGAGGCGCTGCTCGCCGAGCGGGGCGCGGAGTTGCCGGGTGTCACGGTGCTGCGCCCGTACCAGGTGACGGGCCTGGTCGAGCACGCCGACGGGGTCGAGGTGACCATCGCCGGCCCGGACGGCGAGGAGGTCCGCGCGGCCCGCTGGGTCATCGGCTGCGACGGGGCCAACAGCTTCGTGCGGGAGCACCTGGGCAGCGGCGTCACCGACCTCGGCTTCACGTACGACTGGCTGGTCTGCGACGTGGTCCCGCACGAGGCCCGCGAGTTCAAGCCGAACAACCTGCAGGTCTGCGACCCGGCGCGGCCCCGCACGGCCGTGTCGGCCGGCCCGGGACACCGGCGGTGGGAGTTCATGCGGGTGCCGGGGGAGAGCCGGGAGGAGTTCGAGAGCGCCGAGAGTGTGTGGCGGCTGCTCGGCCTCTTCGACATCACCCCGGACAACGCCACCCTGGAGCGGTACGGCGTCTACACCACCCAGGCATGCTCGGCCGAGCGCTGGCGTTCCGGGCGGATCCTGCTCGCCGGCGACGCGGCGCACGTGATGCCGCCGTTCATGGGGCAGGGGATGAGTTCGGGCTTCCGCGACGCCCTCAACCTCGCCTGGAAGCTCGACCTGGTGCACCGCGGCCTGGCCGACGAGGCTCTGCTGGACACCTACCAGGAGGAGCGCTGCGCGCACGTGCAGCACGCCATCCGGATGTCCATCGACTCGGGCACTGTGATCTGCGAGACCGACCGCGCCGCCGCGGCCGGCCGCGACGCCGCGATGCTCGCCGAGCTGCGCCGGCGTACCGCCCGCCCGCGCACCCGGTCCCTGCTGGAGCCCCTGTCCGGCGGGGTCCGGCACAGCGGCTGCGAGGCCGCCGGCGCCCCGATGCCGCAGGGTCGCGTCGAGGTCGACGGCCGCGCCGGGCTCTTCGACGAGGTCGTCGGCACCGGCTTCGTCCTGCTCTGCGCCGAGGACCCCGACGACCTGCTCGACGCCGACGCCCGGGCCTTCCTGGACGCGCTCGGCGCGCGGGTCGTCCGGATCGTTCCCGCCGGTGCGCCCGCACCCGGATCCGGCGCCGCGCCGACCGCCTTCGACCTCGACGACGTGTACCTGGCCCACCTCAAGCGGTACGACGCGGTGGCGGTCCTCGTCCGGCCCGACTTCTACGTCTTCGGCACCGCCGCCGACCCGGCCGCTGTGCCCGCGCTCGTCGAGGATCTGCGCCGGCAGATCCGGCGCGGCTGATCGGCATCCACCCACCGGAAGGAACCGACATGTTCGAGAACCTGAAGATCGCCGGCCGGGCGATCCGCACGGTCTTCACCGCCGACCCCATCACCCGGGTCCGGCGCTTCTACGAGATCCAGTCACCCGATGTGGAGTTCGCGGCCCGCCGTACCCACTACATGAACGTGGGCTACTGGTCCGACGGGGTCACCGACATCGACACGGCCGCCGACGCGCTGGCCGACAAGCTGGCCGACGCCGCCGGGCTCAAGCCGGACGACACCGTGCTCGACGTCGGCTTCGGCTACGGGGACCAGGACTTCAAGTGGCTGCGCGAGCGCCAGGTCGCCAAGGTGTACGGCCTGAACATCACCCCGCACCACGTCGAGGCGGCGCAGCGCCGGGCGCAGGAGGAGGGGCTCGCCGACCGGACCGACTTCCGGCTCGGCAGCGCCACCGAACTGCCCTTCGAGGACAACACCTTCGACCGGGTCGTCGCCCTGGAGTCCGCCTTCCACTTCTACCCGCGCAGCGCGTTCTTCGCCGAGGCGCTGCGGGTGCTGCGCCCGGGCGGCGTGCTCGCCACAGCCGACATCATCCCGGTCAGCGGCGACGTCGTCCGCGCGGCCATCCAGTCCGGCCCGCTGAGTTTCGTCAAGTTCAGCATTCCCAAGGAGAACTGGCACGACCGGGACACGTACCGGCAGGAGCTGGTCGAGGCCGGCTTCGCCAACCCGGAGGTCCGCTCGATCAAGGACCGGACGTGGGAGGGCTGGCGGGCGTACATGGCCGAGCGGACCAACGACCCCGCGTTCCGGGCCGTCGTCAAGCCGGCCGTCCGCAAGAGCATGGCGGCCCACTGGAAGAACCAGGACCTCATGAAGCGTGAGCTGGCGCAGCTCGACTACGTGATCGCGGTCGGCCACAAGCGGTGACAGCGCGTACCGAGGGGCCCGTCCACCGGTCGTGACGACCGGTGGACGGGCCCCGTCGGCGTGAGATCAGACCGCCGGTGCCGCGCTCAGGGTTGCCGAGACGGCCCGCAGGATCGCCGGCTGGTGCTCGGCCAGGAAGAAGTGCCCGCCCGGGTAGACCTTCAGGTCGAACGCTCCAGTGGTGTGGTCCGACCACGCCCGAGCCTCGTCGACAGTCGTCTTCGGGTCGTCGTCCCCGGTGAGGACGGTGATCGGGCAGCTCAGCGGCGGCCCCGGCCGGTAGGTGTACCGCTCGGCGGCCCGGTAGTCGTTGCGGATCGCCGGCAACGCGGCGCGCAGCATCTCCGGGTCCCCGAGGACGGCGGAGTTGGTGCCGCTCAGCTTCCGGACGTCGGCCAGCAGCCCCTCGTCGTCGAGCAGGTGCACCGTCTCGTGCCGTGACTTCGACGGCGCCCGGCGCCCGGACGCGAACAGATGCGCGACGCTGCCGCCGTCCTGCTCGATGAGCCGGGCGAGTTCGAAGCCGAGGCTGGCCCCCATGCTGTGCCCGAAGATGGCCAGCGGCTCGTCCCGCCAGGGCCGCAGCACGGTGAACACCTCGCGCGCGAGGTCGTGGATGTCGCCGATGCACTTCTCGTGGCGCCGGTCCTGCCGCCCCGGGTACTGGATCGACAGCACCTCCACCGCGGGGGAGAGACCGCGGGACACCGGGAAGTAGAAGCTTGCCGACCCGCCGGCGTGGGGCAGGCACACCAGGCGCCTCGCGCCGCCCGGGGCGGGGTGGAAGCGTCGCACCCACAAGCCGTTGTCGGTTTCTGGCGTGGTCATCCTCTGGTGGTCCTTCCGGCGGCTGCGGTTGCCGACCGGATCGGGCGTGGACCCGGTCGAGGCGACGCTAGTGCGGCGGGTCGGGACCGGACACCCCTAGCTGGTCGGTTGCCTGGTTAGGGGTTGTCCGCGCTCGCGCGTAACCAATAACTTCTCCCGGCAGATGGGGATCTGCGTGGCTCTCGGCCGAGCGAGCCGAACGACAGACACAGGTGTCGCCTGAGAACTCTGCGCATTCGTACCGTCGCTTACGTCGAGTCTCCGCCGTGAATCGCGATGGGCTGGGATGATGGACACCGAAGAGAAGCTCCGGGAGTACCTCAAGAGAGTCACCGCCGACCTGCGGCGGACCCGGCAACGGCTCCGGGACGTCGAGGCCGACGCGCAGCAGCCCATCGCGATCGTCGGTATCGGCTGCCGGTTTCCCGGCGGGGTGCGCACGGCCGAGGAGCTGTGGGACCTCGTCTCGTCCGGCGGTGACGCGATCGCCTCCTTCCCCACCGACCGTGGCTGGGACCTCAACGCGCTCTACGACCCGGAGCGGTCCCGGCCGGGCACCTCCTCGGTCCGCGAGGGCGGATTCGTGGCCGACGCCGCCGAGTTCGACTCCCGGCTGTTCGAGGTCTCGCCGCGTGAGGCGCTCGCCATGGACCCGCAGCAGCGGCTGCTGCTGGAGACCTCGTGGGAGGCCGTCGAGTCGGCGGGAATCGACCCCACCAGCCTGAAGAACGCCCGGGCCGGGGTCTTCGCCGGCATGACCCACAGCGGGTACGCGCATCCGCCGCAGACCCCGCCGGCGGGCGTGGAGGACTACCTCGGCCTCGGCAACGCGGGCAGCATCGCCTCGGGCCGGGTGGCGTATTCGTTCGGGTTCGAGGGTCCGGCGGTGACCGTGGACACGGCGTGTTCGTCGTCGCTGGTGGCGTTGCACCTGGCGGTGCAGGCGCTGCGGTCCGGCGAGTGCGATCTCGCGCTGGCCGGCGGCGTCACGGTCATGCCCACCCCTGCGGTGTTCATCGATTTCACCAGGCAGGGAAACCTGTCCCCGGTGGCCCGGTGCCGGGCGTTCGCCGACGCGGCGGACGGCACAGCGCTCGCCGAGGGTGTCGGGATGTTGTTGGTGCAGCGGTTGTCGGACGCGCAACGTGAGGGGCGTCGGGTGTTGGCGGTGGTGCGGGGCACGGCGGTGAATCAGGATGGTGCGTCGAACGGGTTGACGGCGCCGAACGGTCCGTCGCAGCAGCGGGTGATCCGGCAGGCGCTCGCCAACGCGGGTTTGGGTGTGGCGGACGTCGACGTGGTGGAGGCGCACGGTACGGGTACGACGTTGGGTGATCCGATCGAGGCGCAGGCGTTGCTGGCGACGTACGGGCAGGGTCGGGATGTGCCGTTGTTGCTGGGATCGGTGAAGTCGAACATCGGTCATACGCAGGCGGCTGCGGGGGTGGCTGGGATCATCAAGATGGTCTTGGCGATGCGGTATGGGGTGGTGCCGGCGTCTTTGCACGTGGATGCGCCGTCGTCGCATGTGGACTGGTCGTCGGGTGCGGTGGAGTTGGTGACCGAGTCTCGGCAGTGGCCGGGCGTGGGGCGTCCCCGGCGGGCGGGTGTGTCGTCGTTCGGTATCTCGGGGACGAACGCGCACGTGATTTTGGAGCAGCCGGAGGCTGAAACCGGGGCCGACCTCGAGGGCGGGGTGGCGGCGGTCGGGGTGCCGGTGCCTTGGGTGGTGTCGGGTCGTTCGGAACGAGGTCTGGTGGGTCAGGCGGCGCGGTTGGCGTCGTTCGTGCGTGAGTCGGATGTGTCGCCGCTGGATGTGTCGTGGTCGCTGGTGACGTCGCGGGCGGCGTTGGAACATCGTGCGGTGGTGTGGGGTTCGTCGGTGGACGAGCTTGCCGTTGGTCTGTCGGCTGTTGCTGAAGGCGGCTCGGCGGTGTCGGGTGTGGTGTCGGCGGGTCGTCGGGCGGTGTTGTTCACGGGTCAGGGTTCGCAGCGTGCGGGTATGGGCCGGGAGCTGTACGAGACGTTTCCGGTGTTCGCGTCGGCGTTCGACGAGGTGTGCGCCCGTTTCGATGGTGTGTTGCCGCGTGCGTTGCGGGATGTGGTGTTCGCGCAGGCGGGGTCGGATGAGGCTGCCCTGGTGGATCAGACCGTCTTTGCCCAGGCTGGTCTGTTCGCGGTCGAGGTGGCGTTGTGGGAGTTGTTGGCGTCGTGGGGTGTGCGGGCTGATTTCCTGGCGGGTCATTCGATCGGTGAGGTGACGGCGGCGTACGTGTCCGGGATGTTGTCGCTGTCGGATGCGTGCACGTTGGTGGCGGCGCGGGGTCGTCTGATGCAGGCGTTGCCGGCTGGTGGGGTGATGGCGGCGGTGGGTGCGTCGGAGGAGGCTGTCGCCGGGCTGATCGGCGTGACCGGCGCGGCGGTGGACGTGGCGGCGGTGAACGGTCCGGCGTCGGTGGTGGTGTCGGGTGCCGCCGGCGAGGTCGCTTCGGTGGTGGCGGCCTCGCGTGAGCGGGGTTGGCGGGTCAAGGAACTGGCGGTCAGTCACGCGTTCCACTCGCGGTTGATGGATCCGATGTTGGATGAGTTCGCGTCGGTGGTGTCCGGGTTGGATTGGCGGGTGCCGCGGGTGCCGCGGGTGCCGGTCGTGTCGAACGTGACGGGCGCGGTGGCGGAGGCGGACGAACTCACCGACCCGGGCTACTGGGTCCGGCACGTACGCCAGCCCGTGCGGTTCGCCGACGCGGTGCGCACGCTCCACCAGCAGGACGTCGTGCAGTTCCTCGAGATCGGCCCCGACGCCGTACTCACCGCCATGGCGCAGGACTGTGTGGAGGCGGCCGGCGACGTGCGGTACGTCGCCACGATGCGTGCCGGCCACTCCGAGGCCGACACGCTGCGCGCCGCCCTCGCCGAATGGTACGTCACCGGCGGCCACGTCGACTGGACCGGATACCTCACCGCCCTCGACGGGTCCGGCCCCGAGCGGGCGGCCGGGGCACGTCCCCGCACCATCGCCCTGCCCACGTACGCCTTCGACCATCAGCGCTACTGGCTCAACACCACTACGGGGGCTGAGGCGGCGCCCGGGCTCGGCGTCCGCCCCGTCGACCACACGCTGCTCGACGCCGCCGTACGCGTGGCCGACGACGACGTACGGGTCTTCGGCACCGAACTCTCCGTACTGACACACCCGTGGCTCGCCGAACATGTCGTCTGGGACTCGGTGGTGGTGCCCGGCGCCGCCCTGGTCGAGATGGTCCTGCACGCGGGCGCGCAGGTCGGCTGCGACACCCTCGACGAGCTGACCCTCCAGGCTCCGCTGGCGCTCGCCGAGGACGGCACCCGGGCGGTGCAGGTGAAGCTGGGCGCGGTGGACGAGGACGGTCGCCGGACGGTCACCATCCACTCCCGAGCCGCCGCCGACCCGGACGGCGAGTGGGACCGTCACGCGGCGGGCATCCTCGCCCCGGCCGTACCGCAGCCCGACAGGTCCGATCCGGCGCCGTGGCCGCCCAGCGCCGCCACCGCCGTCGCGGTCGACGGCATCTACACCGAACTGTCCCGTCTGGGCGTCGAGTACGGTCCGCTCTTCCGTGGCCTGCGCGCCGTCTGGCGCACCGACGACGAGGTGTGCGCCGAGGTGGCGGTGCCCGACGGCACCGAGGTCGCCGGCTTCGGCCTGCATCCCGCCCTGCTGGACGCGGCGCTGCACATCGTCGGTCTGCTCGACTCCGACGGGGAGGATGCCTCCGGCGTACGCCTGCCCTTCGCCTGGACCGGCGTCACCCTCTCGGCGGTCGGCGCGACCGCGCTGCGGGTACGCGCCCGGCGCAGCGGCGGCGGCGTGACCCTGACCCTGACCGACCCGGCCGGCGCACCCGTCGCCCGGATAGACTCCCTGGTCTCTCGCCCCGTCACCGCCGACCAGGTGCGCGCCGGTGACTCCGCCGCCGACTCGCTGTACGCCGTCAGCTGGCAGAGCGTGCGGCCGGGAACCCCGGCGACCGTCCGGGTGGTGCTCCTCGGCGACGCACCGTCCGACCTGTCCGAGATCGCCAGGTACAGGCTCGCCGAGCTGGCGGAGGCGGTCGACTCCGGCCGGATCGACCCGGAACTGGTGCTGCTCGCCGCGTACGCCGACGACGAGCACGCCCCGGTCCCCGCCGCGACGCGCAGCCGGCTCACCGCAGTGCTGACCGCCGTCCAGGGCTGGCTCGCCGACGACCGGCTGGCGGCGCGGCGGCTGGTCGTGCTGACCCGCGGGGCCGTCTCCGCCGGCGACACCTGCCGTGCGGGCGACCTGCCCGGCGCGGCGGTCTGGGGCCTGCTGCGTTCGGCCCAGGCCGAGCACCCCGACCGCTTCGTGCTCGTGGACCTCGACGAGGCGCGGCAGCCGGAGTCCTGCACCGTGGACCTGGTGGCCCGTGCGGTCGCCACCGGCGAACCCCAACTGGCGGTCCGGGACGAGCAGGTGCTGACGCCCCGGCTCGCGCCAGCCGTCCTCGACCCGGCGCCGGCCGCCGGCCTCGACCCCGACGGGACGGTCCTGGTCACCGGAGCCACCGGCGCCCTCGGCGGTCTGCTGGCCCGGCACCTGGTCAGTACGCACAAGGTGCGCCATCTGCTGCTGGTCAGCCGCCGCGGAACCGACGCCCCCGGCGCCGCGGAGCTGCTCGCCGAGCTGGCCGCGCTGGGTGCGCAGGCCCGCCTGGTCGCCGCCGACGTGGCGGACCGGGACCGCCTGGCCGCGGTGCTGGACGACGTTCCCGCCGAGCACCCGCTCACCGGCGTGGTGCACGCCGCCGGCGTCCTCGACGACGCGGTGATCTCGGCGCTGACCCCCGGCCGGCTGTCAGCCGTCCTCTCCGCCAAGGCCGACGCCGCCTGGCACCTGCACGAGCTGACCCGATCGCGGCCGCTGGCGATGTTCGTCCTCTTCTCGTCGGTCGCCGGCGTCCTCGGCGGCCCCGGGCAGGGCAACTACGCCGCCGCGAACGCGTTCCTCGACGGCCTCGCCGGGCACCGGCACGCCTCCGGCCTCGCCGCCACGTCCCTGGCCTGGGGCCTCTGGGCCGCGGACAGCGGCATGACGGGCGCACTCGACGCCGCCCAGCGGCAGCGGATGAGCCGCAACGGCCTCAGCCCGCTCGACACCGGCCAGGCGCTGCGCCTCTTCGACGCCGGCCTGCACGGTGGACGCCCCCACCTGGTGCCGGCGCTGCTCGACCTCGCCGCGCTGCGCCGCCAGGCCGACGCCGGCCAGCTCCCGGCGCCGCTGCGCGGCCTGGTCCGGGCCCGGCGGCGCGTCGTCGAGGGCGGCGGCGACGGCGGTCCGTCCTTCGCGCAGCGCCTCGCCGGCACGCCCGAGGCTGAACGCGGCCGGCTGGTGGAGGAACTCGTCAAGGCGCAGGTCATCGAGGTGCTCGGCTACCCGCCGGCCACCGTCGTACCGTCCGGGCAGACGTTCACCGGCCTCGGCTTCGACTCGCTGACGGCCGTGGAGCTGCGCAACCGGCTGACCGCCCTCACCGGCATCCGGCTGCCGGCGAGCCTGATCTTCGACTGCCCCACGCCCGCCGCCCTCGCCGACTTCCTGCTGGTCGACGCCGTCCCGCCGAAGCCCGAACCGGGCCTGCTCGCCGAGCTGGACCGGCTGGAGGCCGCGTTCGCCGCGACCGCGCCGGAAGAGCTGGAGCGGCTGGCCGCCGACGACGAGACGCGTACCGCCGTGGCGGTCCGCCTCCGGACGCTGGTCACCCGGTGGAGCGACGCCACCGCCCGGCCCGACGACGTCAGCCAGGCCCTCGATGACGCCTCGGACGACGAGCTGTTCGACTTCATCGATCAGAAGTTCGGCCGATCCTGAGCCCGAGTCCGCCGCTTGCCCCTTAGCGACAGGTGATCAACCCGATGGCGAACGAAGCCAAGCTCCGCGAGTACCTCAAGCGCGTCACCGCTGACCTGCACGAGACCAGCGAACGCCTGCGGGCCGTCGACGAGCAGAACCACGAGCCGATCGCGATCGTGGGGATGGGCTGCCGCTACCCGGGCGGGGTGCGGACTCCGGAGGCGCTGTGGCGGCTGGTCGAGTCCGGCGTCGACGCCGTCACACCCTTCCCGGCGGACCGGGGCTGGGACGTGGAGAACCTCTACGACCCCGACCCGGACGCGCACGGCAAGTCGTACACCCGCGAGGGCGGATTCCTGCACGACGCCGGCGAGTTCGACGGCGGGTTCTTCGGCATCTCGCCCCGCGAGGCGCTGGCCATGGACCCGCAGCAGCGCCTCCTGCTGGAGGTCGCCTGGGAGACGGTCGAGCGGGCCGGCCTCGCCGTGGACTCGCTCAAGGGCAGCCGCACCGGCGTCTTCACGGGCGTCATGTACCACGACTACGTCTCCCGGCTCAACGGCGTACCGCAGGAGGTGGAGGCGTTCGTCGGCACGGGCAACCACGGCAGCGTCGTCTCCGGCCGGATCTCGTACACCTTCGGGTTCGAGGGCCCGGCCGTCACCGTCGACACCGCCTGCTCGTCCTCACTGGTGGCGCTGCACCTCGCCGTGCAGGCGCTGCGCTCCGGCGAGTGCACCCTCGCGTTGGCCGGCGGCGTCACCGTCATGTCCAGCCCCGACACGTTCATCGGCTTCAGCCGGCAGCGCGGCCTGTCCCCGGACGGGCGGTGCAAGTCCTTCGCGGCCACCGCCGACGGCACCGGCTGGAGCGAGGGTGCCGGGCTGCTGCTGCTGGAGCGGCTCTCCGACGCCCAGCGCAACGGCCACCGGGTGCTCGCCGTGGTGCGCGGCAGCGCGGTCAACCAGGACGGCGCCTCCAACGGCCTCACCGCGCCGCACGGCCCGTCGCAGCAACGCGTGATCCGCCAGGCCCTCGCCAACGCCCGGCTCGCCCCGGCTGACGTGGACGCCGTCGAGGCCCACGGCACCGGCACCCGCCTCGGCGACCCCATCGAGGCGCAGGCCCTGCTCGCCACGTACGGCCGGGACCGGGCCGACGACCAGCCCCTGTGGCTCGGGTCGATCAAGTCGAACCTCGGGCACACCCAGGCCGCCGCCGGCGTCGCCGGCGTCATCAAGATGGTCATGGCGATGCGTCACGGCGTCCTGCCGCGCACCCTGCACGTCGACGAGCCGTCCCCGCACGTCGACTGGTCGGCCGGCGCGGTGAGCCTGCTCCGCGAGCCGCGCCCGTGGCCGAGCGCGACGAGGCCCATGCGCGCCGGCGTCTCCTCGTTCGGCGTCAGTGGCACCAACGCCCACGTCATCGTCGAGGCCGCCCCGCCCGCGCCGCAGCCGGCCACCGACGCCGTCACCGGCCCCGACCCGCTGCCGTGGGTCGTCTCCGCGCGCAGCGCCGCAGCGCTCGGTGCCCAGGCCGACCGGCTGCGCTCCTGGCTCGCCGAGCACCCCGATGCCACGCCGGCCGCCGTGGGCCGGGCCCTGGCCACCGGCCGGTCCGTCCTGGAACACCGGGCGGTGCTGCTCGGTGCCGACCGGGACGAGCTGCTCGCCGGGCTCGGCGCGCTGGCCGACGGGGTCCCGGCGGCGTCCGTGCGGCGCGGGGTCGCCGGCCCCACCCGCGTCGCGGTGCTCTGCACCGGCCAGGGCGCCCAGCGCGTCGGCATGGGCCAGCGGTTGTACGCCGCCTTCCCGGCCTTCGCCGAGGCATTCGACGCCGCCTGCGCAGAGCTGGACAAGCACCTCGACCGGCCGCTGCGCGGCGTGCTCGACGGCCCCGCCGACGTTCTCGACCGCACCGGGTACGCCCAGGCGGCGCTCTTCGCCGTCGAGGTCGCCGCCTACCGGCTCGTCGAGTCCTGGGGTGTCGTGCCGGACTTCGTGGCCGGGCACTCGGTCGGCGAGGTGGCCGCCGCGCACATCGCCGGCGTCCTGTCGCTGCCCGACGCCGCCCGCCTGGTGGCCGCCCGGGGCACCCTGATGCAGGCGCTGCCCACCGGTGGCGCCATGGTGTCGATCCGTGCCACCGAGGCGGAGGTGCGCGCGCACCTGGCCACCGTCGCCGGGACGGCCGGCGCCCGGCTGGCCGCCGTCAACGGCCCGGAGTCCGTCGTCGTCTCCGGCGACGAGGACGCCGTGCTGGCGGTCGCCGCGCACTTCGCGGCCCTCGGCCGCAGCACCAGGCGGCTGCGGGTCAGCCACGCGTTCCACTCCGCCCGCATGGACCCGATGCTCGACGCGTTCGGCGACGTGCTCGGGCAACTGGCCTTCGCCGCGCCCCGCATCCCCGTGGTCTCCACAGTGACCGGAGCGGTGCTCGACCCCGAAGAGGTGTGCTCCCCGGCGTACTGGCTGCGCAACGTCCGCGACACGGTCCGCTTCGACGCCGCCGTGACCGCCCTGCGTGAGCTGGGTGTGGGCGCGTACGTCGAGGTGGGACCGGGCGGGGCGCTCTGCGCGCTCACCCAGGAGATCGTCGGCGCGGACCAGGCGGTCTGCGTCCCCGTGCTGCGCGCCGAGCACGACGAGGCGACGAGCGCCCTGGCCGCCGCGGCCACCCTGTGGACCCGGGGCGTGCCGGTGAACTGGGCGGCCCTGTTCGCCGGCCCGCCCGTGCCGGTCGACCTGCCCACGTACGCGTTCCAACGCGAACGCTACTGGCTGCTGCCCCTGCCGCAGCCCGCCGACGTGACCGCCGCCGGGCTGACCCCGACCGGCCACCCGCTGCTCGGCGCGGTGTTCCGCTCGGCCGACGGCGACGAGGTGACGCTCACCGGCAGGTTGTCCGTGGAGACCCAGCCCTGGCTGGCCGACCACGCCCTGCGCGACGTCGTGCTCCTGCCCGGCACCGGGTTCGTGGAGCTGGCGCTGCAGGCCGGCGCGGAGGTCGGCGCCGAACGGCTCGCCGAGCTGACCCTCCAGGCGCCGCTGGTGCTGCCCGAGACTGGCGGCGTCGACGTGCAGGTCGCCGCCGAACGCGCCGGTGGCGGAGCGTGGCAGCTCACCGTCCACGCCCGCCGCGCCGGCACCGACGACATCTGGGTGCGACACGCCACCGGCCTGCTCACCCCGGAGCCGGATGAGGACACCGGCACGCCGGCGCAGTGGCCGCCGAGCGACGCCACCTCCCTGGACGTGTCGGAGCTGACCGGGCGGGCGGCGCGGGCCGGTTTCGCGTACGGCCCGGCCTTCTCCGGGCTGCGCGCCGCCTGGCGCGTCGGCACCGACGTGTATGCCGAGGTGGCGCTGCCCGAGCCGGCGGCCGACGAGGCCGGCGCGTACGGGCTGCACCCGGCGTTGCTCGACGCCGCCGTGCAGGCGGTCGGGTTCGGCATCGTCGACCCCGGCGAGGCCCGGATGCCGTTCGCCTGGTCCGACGTGACCCTGTCCGCCCACGGTGCGGACACGCTGCGGGTACGGCTGACCCCCACCGGTGCGGACACGGTGTCCATGCTGGTCGCCGACGCGACCGGTGCGCCCGTCGCCCGGATCGGCTCCCTGGTGCTGCGGCCCCTGCCGGCGGGGGAGCTCACCGCCGGCGGATCCCCGTGGCGCCGCGCGCTGTTCCGCCTCGACTGGCCCCGGCACGCCGGCGGCGTGGGCGCGCCCGACCGCACGACCTGGGCGGTGCTCGGCGACCGCCCCACGCCGCTGCCGACCGGCGTGACCGCCGACCGGCACGCCGACCTCGCCGCGCTCTGCGACGCGGGGGTGCCCGACGTCGTGCTGTACCAGGCGGCCGGCGCTGCCGCGACCGGCCCCGGCCCGGTCCACGACCTGCTCGCCGAGGTCCTCGCCGTGCTCCAGGGCTGGCTCGCCGCCGAGCGCCACACCGGCGGATCCCGGCTGGTGGTCCTCACCCGCGGCGCCGTCGCCGTGGACGCCGACGCCGACGTGGCCGACCTGGCCGGCGCCGCCGTGTGGGGCCTGCTCCGGTCCGCCCAGGCCGAACACCCCGGCCGGTTCCTCGTCGTCGACCTCGACGACGAGGAGAGCTCCGCCTCCGCCCTCGCCGGCCTGCTGTCGGCCGACGAGCCGCAAGCGGCGGTGCGCGACGGCGTGGTCCGGGTGCCCCGGTTCGTCGCCACCCCGGAACCCGACGCGCCGGCGCCGGCGCTGGACCCGGACGGCACGGTGCTGGTCACCGGCGGCACCGGTGCCCTGGGCGCGCTCGTCGCCCGCCACCTCGTCACCCGGCACGGGGTCCGCCACCTGGTGCTGACCAACAGGCGCGGGCCCGCCGCGGCCGGCGCCGCCGACCTGCTCGCCGACCTCGCCGACCTGGGCGCCACCGCGACGGTCGAGGCGTGCGACGCCGCCGACCCCGACGCCCTCGCCGCGCTGCTGGACCGGATCGACCCCGCGCACCCGCTCACCGGCGTGGTGCACACCGCGGGCGTGCTGGCCGACCGCACCCTGACCTCGCTCACCGCCGAGTCCCTCGACGAGGTGCTCCGGCCGAAGGTGGACGCCGCCGCGCACCTGCACGACCTGACCGCCGGCAGCCGCCTCGCGCTCTTCGTCACGTACTCCTCGGCGGCGGGCGTGACCGGCAGCCCCGGCCAGGCCAACTACGCGGCGGCCAACGCCTTCCTGGACGCGCTCGCGCACCGGCGGCGGGCCGCGGGCCTCCCCGCGCACTCGCTGGCCTGGGGACCGTGGGCCGAGTCGGGCGGCGGCATGACAGCCGGCCTCGACCGGGCCGACACCGACCGGCTGGCCCGCGCGGGCGTACGGCCGCTTCCCGAGGCGGACGGCCTCGCCCTGCTCGACGCCGCGCTGCTCACCGGCCTGCCCGCGACGGTGCCGATGGTGCTGGACGGGCCGGCGCTGCGCGCCCAGGCCGAGGCGGGCACCCTGCCGTCGGTCCTGCGCGGCCTGGTCCGCGCGCCCCGGCGCCGCGCCGCGCGCTCCGGCCCGGCGGAGACCGCCGCCCTGACCGAGCGGCTGGCCGGGCTCGACCGCGAGGAGCGCGCCGCGGCCCTGCTGCGGCTCGTCCTCGACCAGGTCGCGACGGTCCTGGGGTACGCCGACGCCGCAGCCGTCGAGGCCGGACGCCCGTTCACCGAGCTGGGCTTCGACTCGCTGACCGCCGTCGAACTGCGCAACCGCCTGGGCGCGGTCACCGGCCTGCGCCTGCCGGCGACCCTGGTCTTCGACCACCCGACCCCGCTCGCCCTCGCCGAGCACCTGGACGCCGAGACCGGAACCGGGGCCGACGCCCAGGCGACCCCGGTCGCCGCCGTCGCGGCGCTCGACGAGCCGATCGCGATCGTCGGCATGAGCTGCCGCTACCCCGGCGGCGTGCGCAGCCCCGAGCAGTTGTGGGACCTCCTCGTGGCCGGTGGGGACGGCATCACCGGTTTCCCCGCCGACCGGGGCTGGGACGTCGCCGACCTGTACGACCCGTCCGGCGCGCGCCGGGGCAGCAGCTACGCCCGCGAGGGCGGCTTCCTGGCCGACGCCGGCGACTTCGACGCCAGCCTGTTCAAGATCTCGCCGCACGAGGCGCTCGCCATGGACCCGCAGCAGCGGCTGCTGCTGGAGACCGCGTGGGAGGCCATCGAGGACGCCCGGATCGACCCGCTCGCGCTGTGGGGCCGCCCCGTCGGCGTGTTCGCCGGCATGATGTACCACAACCACGCCGCCGGGCTGGCCGACGTTCCGGAGGCCCTCGACGGCTACCTCGGCGTCGGCACCGCCAGCAGCGTGTTGTCGGGTCGGGTGGCGTATTCGTTCGGGTTCGAGGGTCCGGCGGTGACTGTGGACACGGCGTGTTCGTCGTCGCTGGTGGCGTTGCATCTGGCGGTGCAGGCGCTGCGGTCGGGCGAGTGCGACCTGGCCCTGGCCGGTGGCGTCACCGTGATGGCGACGCCCGAGACGTTCATCGACTTCTCCCGCCAGCGGGGCATGGCCCCCGACGGCCGGTGCAAGTCGTTCTCCGACGCGGCGGACGGCACGGGCTGGTCCGAGGGCGTCGGCGTGCTGCTGGTGCAGCGGCTGTCGGACGCGCGGCGCGACGGGCGCCGGGTCCTCGCGGTCGTGCGGGGCACGGCCGTCAACCAGGACGGTGCGTCGAACGGGTTGACGGCGCCGAACGGCCCCTCGCAGCAGCGGGTGATCCGCCAGGCCCTCGCGAACGCCCGGCTGGGTGTCGCCGACGTCGACGTCGTGGAGGCGCACGGCACGGGCACGACGCTGGGCGACCCCATCGAGGCCCAGGCGCTGCTCGCCACGTACGGGCAGGACCGCGACGACCGGGACGCGCTGCTGCTGGGGTCGGTGAAGTCGAACATCGGTCACACGCAGGCCGCCGCCGGGGTGGCGGGCGTCATCAAGATGGTCTTGGCGATGCGGTACGGGACCGTGCCGGCGACGCTGCACGTGGACGAGCCCTCGTCGCATGTGGACTGGTCGTCGGGTGCGGTGGAGCTGGTGACCCAGGCGCGCGAGTGGCCGGGTGCGGGCCGCGCACGCAGGGCTGCCGTGTCGTCGTTCGGCATCTCCGGCACGAACGCCCACGTGATCATCGAGCAGCCGGAGCCGGAGCCCGCCGCGGCGTCTGCCGCGCCCGTCGGGTTGCCGGTGCCGTGGGTGGTGTCGGGGCGCTCCGAGCGGGGTCTGGTGGGTCAGGCGGCGCGGTTGGCGTCGTTCGTGCGGGAACGGTCCGGCCTTGCGGTGGCGGACGTGTCGTGGTCGTTGGCGACGTCGCGGGCGGCGTTGGAGCATCGGGCGGTGGTGTGGGGCTCGGACGTCGACGAGCTGGCGGCGGGCCTCGCGGCGGTGGCCGAGGGCCGGGTCTCGGGTGTGGTGTCGGCGGGTCGTCGGGCGGTGTTGTTCACGGGTCAGGGTTCGCAGCGTGCGGGCATGGGCCGGGAGCTGTACGACGCGTTTCCGGTGTTCGCGGCGTCGTTCGACGAGGTGTGCGCCCGTTTTGACGGCTTGTTGCCGCGTGCGTTGCGCGAGGTGGTGTTCGCGGAGACGGGCACCGCCGATGGGGCTCTGTTGGATCAGACCGTGTTCGCGCAGGCGGGGTTGTTCGCGGTCGAGGTGGCGTTGTGGGAGTTGTTGTCGTCGTGGGGTGTGCGGGCGGACTACCTGGCGGGTCATTCGATCGGTGAGGTGACGGCGGCGTACGTGTCCGGGATGTTGTCCCTGGCGGATGCGTGCACCCTGGTGGCGGCGCGGGGCCGGTTGATGCAGGCGCTGCCGGCTGGTGGGGTGATGGCGGCGGTGGGTGCGCCCGAGTCCGCGGTGCGGGAGATCATCGATGCTGCGGAAGCGGCGGTCGACGTCGCGGCGGTGAACGGTCCGGCGTCGGTGGTGGTGTCGGGTGCCGTCGGCGAGGTGGCGTCGGTGGTGGCGACCGCTCGCGAGCGGGGTTGGCGGGTCAAGGAACTCTCGGTCAGTCACGCGTTCCACTCCCGCCTGATGGAGCCGATGCTGGAGGAGTTCCGGTCGGTGGTGGCGGGGCTCGACTGGCGGGTGCCGCGCGTCGCGGTGGTGTCGAACGTGACGGGTTCCGTGGCGGACCCGTTGGAGCTGGTGGATCCGGAGTACTGGGTGCGGCACGTGCGGCAGCCGGTGCGCTTCGCCGACGGTGTGGCGGCGTTGCGGGCGCTGGGGGTGGACACCTTCCTGGAGGTGGGCCCGGATGCGACGTTGACGGCGATGGTGGCGGAGATCGTCGCGGATGCGGGGGTGCGGCGGGTTCCGGCGTCGCGGCGGGACCAGTCGGAGCTCGCTGCGGTGACGGCGGCGTTGGGGCAGTTGTGGGTGGCGGGTGTGCCGGTCGACTGGGCCGCCTATCACGGTCAGACCGGCGCCCGGCCGGGCGTGGTCGACCTGCCCACGTACGCCTTCGACCATCGACGTTACTGGATCAATGCCGCGACGCGGTCCTACCGTCCCCCCGCCGCCCGGCGTACCGCCGCCGACGAGGACTTCTGGCGGGCGATCGAGGCGGAGGACCTGACGACCCTCGCCGAGAGCCTGGCCGTCGACGCCGACGCCCCGCTCGCGGACGTGCTGCCGGCGCTGTCCACCTGGCGACGCCGCCGGGACGCCGAGGCGGCCCTCGACTCCTGGCGCTACCGGGTGGCCTGGCAGCCGCTCACGGACGACGCCGCCCGCGCCGAGGCGACCGACTTCCTGCTCGTCGTACCGGCCGACGCCGACGCGGCCGTGACGGACTGGGCCGCCGCCCTCGGCGCCGCCGGCGGGCGGATCGTCGAGGTCGACGCCACGTGCGACCGCAAGCGCCTCGCCCATGACCTCGCCGAGGCGTCGACCGGCCGCGACGGGGACGTGCTGCCCGTACTCTCCCTGCTGGCCCTCGACACCCGGCCGTACGCCGGGGCCGCCTCCGTGCCGACGGGCCTCGCCGGCACGGTCGCGCTCGCGCAGGCGCTCGGCGACGCCGGGATCACCGCCCGGCTCTGGATCGCCACCCGCGGCGCGGTCTCCGTCGGATCCCGCGACCGGCACGTCGACCCCGTGCAGGCCATGGCGTGGGGCTTCGGCAGCGTGCTGCGCGCCGAGCACCCGCACCGGTGGGGCGGGCTCGTCGACCTCCCCGAGCAGCCCGACCAGGGCGTCGTGCGCATGCTCCGGACGCTGATCGCCGGCACCGGCCAGGAGGACGAGATCGCCCTGCGCGGCACCGGCGGCCACGCCCGCCGGCTCGTTCGTGCGACGTACGGCGACACCGGTGCGCGCGGTTCCTGGACGCCGCGCGGCACGGTGCTGATCACCGGCGGCACCGGGGCACTCGGGGGACACATCGCCCGCGCGCTGGCCGCCGAAGGAGCCGAACACCTCCTCCTGGTCAGCCGGCGGGGTGGCGAGGCGCCCGGCGCGACCGCCCTCGCCGAGGAACTCGCCGGGCTCGGCACCCGGGTCACCCTCGCGTCCTGCGACGTGGCCGACCGGGCCGCGCTCGCGACGCTGCTCGACTCGATCCCCGCTGAGCTTCCGCTGAGCGCGGTCGTGCACACCGCCGCGGCCCTCGACGACAACGTCGTCGACGCCGTGAGTGTCGACCAGCTGGCCACCGCCCTGCGGGCGAAGGTCGACGCCGCGCGCAACCTGGACGAGCTGACCCGGGGCAGCGACCTCTCCGCCTTCGTCCTCTTCTCCTCCCTCGCCGGCCTCATGGGCGCCGCCGGCCAGGCCACGTATGCGCCGGGCAACGCGTTCCTCGACGCCCTGGCGCAGCGCCGCCGCGCCGAGGGGCTGCCGGCGACCTCGCTCGCCTGGGGCCTGTGGGCCGACGGCGGGGTGAGCGCGGGCGACTTCGAACAGCGGCTCAGCCGCACCGGTTTCGGCGCGATGGCGCCGGAGACAACCGTGCGCGCCTTCAGCCGGGCGCTGGACCGCGACGAGACGTACCTCGTGGTGGCCGACATCGACTGGGCCCGGGTGGCCGCCACCGGTCCTCGGCGCGCCCACCCGCTGGTCCGCGACCTGCTGGCCGAGGCCGGCGCGGCGGTGCCCGCCGACGCCCCAGTGCCGGCGGCCGACCTGCGCCTCCGCCTGTCGGGGATGCCCGGCACGGAGCAGTTGCGCGTCCTCGGTGAGCTGGTACGCGCCGAGGTCGCCGCCGTGCTCGGCCACGAGTCCGTCGAGCGGGTGGCGCCGGACCGGGCGTTCCAGGATCTCGGCTTCACCTCGCTGGCAGCCGTCGAGCTGCGCAACCGGCTCGACGTGGCGACCGGCCTCGCGCTGCCGACCACGCTCGCCTTCGACTACCCGAACTCCGCCGCCCTGGCCGGCCACATCCACGCCGAGCTGCTCGGCGGGCAGGCGCTGCCCGTCCCCGCCGCCACCGGCCCCGTCGTGGGCGACGACCCGATCGTCATCGTCGGCATGGGCTGCCGATTCCCGGCCGGAGCCGAGTCCCCGGAGGGGCTCTGGGACCTGCTGACGGCCGGTGCCGACGCGATGTCGGACTTCCCGGCCAACCGGCACTGGGACCTGGAGTCGCTGGCCGGCACCGACTCCTACGTCTCGCGCGGGGCGTTCCTGGCCGACGCGGGTGGCTTCGACGCGGAGTTCTTCGGCATCTCGCCGCGGGAGGCGCTCGCCATGGACCCGCAGCAGCGGCTGCTGCTGGAGGTCTCCTGGGAGGCGTTCGAAGACGCCCGGATCGAACCCCTCGCGCTGCGCGGCAGCCGCGTCGGGGTGTTCGCCGGCACCAACGGCCAGGACTACGAGACCGTCGTACGCCAGGCCGGGGAGGCGCTCGCCGGATTCGGCGCGACCGGCGCCTCCGCGAGCGTGTTGTCGGGCCGGGTGGCGTACTCGTTCGGGTTCGAGGGTCCGGCGGTGACTGTGGACACGGCGTGTTCGTCGTCGCTGGTGGCGTTGCACCTGGCGGCGCAGGCGCTGCGGTCGGGCGAGTGCGACCTCGCCCTGGCCGGCGGCGTCACCGTGATGGCCACCCCCGGCGCCTTCATCGAGTTCTCCCGCCAGGGCGGGCTGTCGGCGGACGGCCGCTGCAAGGCCTTCGCCGAGTCTGCGGACGGCACCGCGTGGGGCGAAGGCGTCGGGGTGCTCGTGGTGCAGCGGCTGTCGGACGCGCAACGTGACGGGCGTCGGGTGTTGGCGGTGGTGCGGGGTTCGGCGGTGAATCAGGATGGTGCGTCGAATGGTTTGACGGCGCCGAATGGTCCGTCGCAGCAGCGGGTGATCCGGCAGGCTCTGGCGTTTGCGGGTTTGTCGGCGGCTGATGTGGATGTGGTGGAGGCGCATGGTACGGGTACGTCGTTGGGTGATCCGATCGAGGCGCAGGCGTTGTTGGCGACGTATGGGCAGGGTCGGGATGTGCCGTTGTTGCTGGGGTCGGTGAAGTCGAACATCGGTCATACGCAGGCGGCTGCGGGGGTGGCGGGCGTCATCAAGATGGTCTTGGCGATGCGGTATGGGGTGGTGCCGGCGTCTTTGCATGTGGATGTGCCGTCGTCGCATGTGGACTGGTCGTCGGGTGCGGTGGAGTTGGTGACCGAGTCGCGGCAGTGGCCGGGTGTTGGCCGGGCTCGGCGGGCGGGTGTGTCGTCGTTCGGCATCTCGGGCACGAACGCGCACGTGATTCTCGAGCAGCCGGAGCCCGAGGCCGTCCCCGAGGTCGCGGCGGAGCCGGAGTCTTTCCCGGCATCTGCCGGGGGCGCTTCCGTGGCTCTGCCGGTGCCGTGGGTGGTGTCGGGGCGTTCGGAGCGGGGTCTGTCGGGTCAGGCCGGGCGGTTGGCGTCGTTCGTGCGTGGTCGTGGTCTGTCGCCGGTGGATGTGTCGTGGTCGCTGGTGACGTCGCGGGCGGCGTTGGAGCATCGGGCGGTGGTGTGGGGCTCGGACGTCGACGAGCTGGCGGCGGGCCTCGCGGCGGTGGCCGAGGGCCGGTCGGCGGGTGTGGTGTCGGCGGGTCGTCGGGCGGTGTTGTTCACGGGTCAGGGTTCGCAGCGTGCGGGTATGGGTCGGGAGCTGTACGACGCGTTCCCGGTGTTCGCGTCGGCGTTCGACGCGGTGTGCGCGGAGATCGATCCGCGCCTGCCGCGTGCGTTGCGCGAGGTGGTGTTCGCGGAGACGGGCACCGCCGATGGGGCTCTGTTGGATCAGACCGTGTTCGCGCAGGCGGGCCTGTTCGCAATCGAGGTGGCGTTGTGGGAGTTGCTCGCGTCGTGGGGTGTGCGGGCGGACTACCTGGCGGGTCACTCGATCGGTGAGGTGACGGCCGCGTACGTGTCCGGGATGTTGTCCCTGGCGGATGCGTGCACCCTGGTGGCGGCGCGGGGCCGGTTGATGCAGGCCCTGCCCAGCGGCGGTGTGATGGCAGCGGTGGGTGCGTCGGAGGAGTCGGTTGGTGAGCTGATCGGCGTGACCGGTGCGGGCGTGGATATCGCGGCGGTGAACGGTCCGGCGTCGGTGGTGGTGTCGGGTGCCGCCGGCGAGGTCGCTTCGGTGGTGGCGGCCTCGCGTGAGCGGGGTTGGCGGGTCAAGGAACTGGCGGTCAGTCACGCGTTCCACTCGCGGTTGATGGAGCCGATGCTGGAGGAGTTCGCGTCGGTGGTGGCAGGGCTGGACTGGCGGGTGCCGAGGATCCCGATCGTGTCGAACGTGACCGGCGCGGTCGCGGAGCCGCTGGAGTTGGTTGACCCGGAGTACTGGGTGCGGCATGTGCGGCAGCCCGTGCGGTTCGCCGACGGGGTGGCTGCTCTGCGGGGGCAGGGCGTGGACACGTTCCTGGAGATCGGCCCGGATGCGACGTTGACGGCGATGGTGGCGGAGATCGTCGCTGATGCCGGGGTGCGGTGTGTCGCGGTGTCGCGGCGGGATCAGCCGGAGGTCGGCGTGTTGACGTCGGCGCTGGGGCAGTTGTGGGTGGCGGGTGTGCCGGTCGACTGGGCTGCGTACCACGGCCAGGCCGGTGCCCGGCCGGGCGTGGTCGACCTGCCCACGTACGCCTTCGATCACACCTGGTACTGGCCCGAGGCGGTGCCCGTGGCCCGCCGGGACGCGCACGGCGAAGCTCTCGACGGGCGGTTCTGGGCGGCCGTGGAGTCCGGCGACCCCGACCTGGTCGGCGGCGAGCTGGGCGTCGGTGCGGACGAACCGTTCAGCGCGGTCCTGCCGAAGCTCGCGCAGTGGCGGCGGGCCGCACAGCAGCGGTCGACTGTGGACTCCTGGCGCTACCGCGTGGTCTGGCGGCGCCAGGACGTGACCGGGAACGAGAACCTGACCGGCTCCTGGCTGGTGCTGATGGTCCCCGGCCAGGAGGACCACCCGTTGCTGGCCGGGCTGGCGGAGCGGGGTGCCGAGATGATCCCCGTGGTGCTGGACGAGCTGGACCGGGACGGGATCGCGCGTCGGCTGTCCGCCGCCTCGGCGGCCGCAGGACCGGTCGCCGGGATGATCTCGCTGATGTCGCTGGCCGGCGCCGGTGTCGTCGAGGCACTGGCGGTCGCGCAGGCGCTTGCAGTCACCGAGGTCGAGGGTCGGCTGTGGTGGTTGACCAGCGGTGCCGTCTCCGTGGACGACTCCGAGCCTCTGACCGACCTGGACGGTGGTGCGGTGTGGGGTTTGGGTCGGGTGGTGGGTTTGGAGGTGCCGTTGCGGTGGGGTGGTTTGGTGGATTTGCCGGGTGTGTTGGGTGGGGGTGTGTGGGGTCGGTTGTGTGGGGTGTTGTCGTCGGGGGTTGAGGATCAGGTGGCGTTGCGGTCGTCGGGTGTGTTTGTGCGGCGGTTGGTGCGTGCGGGTGCGGGTTCGGGTGCGGGTGTGGGTGCGGGTGTTGGTGGTGGTTTTCGGTTGTCGGGGACGGTGTTGGTGACGGGTGGTACGGGGGCGTTGGGTGCGCGGGTGGCGTTGTGGGCGGTGGGTGTGGGTGCGGAGCATGTGGTGTTGGTGAGTCGGGGTGGTGGTGGCGCGTCGGGTGTGGGTGAGTTGGTGGGGCGGTTGGAGGGTTTGGGTGTGCGGGTGTCGGTGGTGGGTTGTGATGTGGCGGATCGTGGTGCGGTGGCGGGGTTGTTGGGGGATTTGGTGGGTCGGGGTGAGCGGTTGCGGGCGGTGGTGCATGCGGCTGGTGTGGCGCAGTTGACGCCGTTGGGTGAGGTGGGTGTGGGTGAGGTGGAGGAGGTGTTGCGGGCGAAGGTTGGTGGTGCGGTGGTGTTGGATGAGTTGACTGCTGGTTTGGATTTGGATGCGTTTGTGGTGTTTTCGTCGATTGCGGGGGTGTGGGGTTCTGCGGGTCAGGTGGGGTATGCGGCGGCGAATGCGTTTGTGGATGGGTTGGTGGTGTCGCGGCGTGGGCGTGGGTTGGTGGGGACGTCGGTGGCGTGGGGGCCGTGGGCTGAGGCGGGTATGGCGGTGGGGGTGGCGGGGGAGCAGTTGAGTCGGCGTGGGTTGCCGGGGATGGCTCCGGAGTTGGCGGTGGTGGCGTTGCAGCGGGCGTTGGATGGTGGTGAGGGGCAGGTGGTGGTGGCGGATGTGCGGTGGGATCGGTTTGTGCCGTCGTTCACGGCGTTGCGTCCGTCGCGTCTGTTCGCCGACATCCCCGAAGCACAGGCGGCGATCGAGGCGGCGTCCCGAGCCGAGACGGGCCCCACCGACCGGGCCTCCGCACTGCGCGAGCGGCTCGCGGCCCTGACGTCGCCGGAGGTCGAGGCGTCCCTCCTGGACTTCGTACGCTCCCAGGTCGCCACGGTGCTCGGCCACGCCACCGTGGAGGCGGTGCGGCCGGACCGGGCGTTCCAGCGTCTCGGCTTCGACTCGCTCACCGCAGTCGAGCTGCGCAACCGGCTGACCGCCGCGACGGGCCTCGCGTTGCCCTCCACCCTCGTCTTCGACCACCCGACGCCGGCCGCCCTGGTCGCCTTCATCCGGGAGACCGTGCTCGGAGCATCGGGCGACGCGCCGGCCGACCGCAGGGTCGCCACCGTCGACGACGACCCGATCGTGATCGTCGGCATGGGCTGCCGCCTCCCGGGTGGCGTCGCGTCCCCGGAAGAACTGTGGCAACTGCTCGCCACGGGACGCGACGGCATCTCCGAGTTCCCCCTCGACCGGGGCTGGGACAGCTTCCTCAGCAGCGGCCTGTCCGACACGTCCTTCGCCCGCAGGGGCGGCTTCGTCTACGACGCCGGCGAGTTCGACGCCGAGTTCTTCGGCATCTCGCCGCGGGAGGCGCTCGCCATGGACCCGCAGCAGCGGCTGCTGCTGGAGACCTCGTGGGAGGCCGTCGAGTCGGCGGGCATCGACCCGACCACCCTGCGGGGCGGCGCGGTCGGCGTCTTCGCCGGGGCCAGCTTCCAGGGGTACGCCAGCGGGTCGGTCGGTCGGGCCCAGGAGGTCGGCGGCCACCTGCTCACCGGCAACGCGACAAGCGTGTTGTCGGGTCGGGTGGCGTACTCGTTCGGTTTCGAGGGTCCGGCGGTGACTGTGGACACGGCGTGTTCGTCGTCGCTGGTGGCGTTGCACCTGGCGGCGCAGGCGCTGCGGTCGGGCGAGTGCGACCTCGCCCTGGCCGGCGGCGTCACCGTGATGGCCTCACCGGGCACGTTCGCCGAGTTCTCGATCCAGGGCGGCCTGTCCGCCGACGGCCGCTGCAAGTCGTTCTCCGACGCCGCGGACGGCACGGGCTGGTCCGAGGGCGTCGGGGTGCTCGTGGTGCAGCGGCTGTCGGACGCGCAACGTGACGGGCGTCGGGTGTTGGCGGTGGTGCGGGGTTCGGCGGTGAATCAGGATGGTGCGTCGAATGGTTTGACGGCGCCGAATGGTCCGTCGCAGCAGCGGGTGATCCGGCAGGCTCTGGCGTTTGCGGGTTTGTCGGCGGCTGATGTGGATGTGGTGGAGGCGCATGGTACGGGTACGTCGTTGGGTGATCCGATCGAGGCGCAGGCGTTGTTGGCGACGTATGGGCAGGGTCGGGATGTGCCGTTGTTGCTGGGGTCGGTGAAGTCGAACATCGGTCATACGCAGGCGGCTGCGGGGGTGGCTGGGATCATCAAGATGGTCTTGGCGATGCGGCATGGGGTGGTGCCGGCGTCTTTGCATGTGGATGTGCCGTCGTCGCATGTGGATTGGTCGTCGGGTGCGGTGGAGTTGGTGACGGCCTCGCGTGAGTGGCCGGGCGTGGGGCGTCCCCGGCGTGCGGGTGTGTCGTCGTTCGGTATCTCGGGCACGAACGCGCACGTGATCATCGAGCAGCCCGAGGCCGCCCCGGCACCGGTCGCGCCCGTCGCGCCGGTCGCGGTGCCGGTGCCGTGGGTGGTGTCGGGTCGTTCGGAGCGGGGTCTGTCGGGTCAGGCCGGGCGGTTGGCGTCGTTCGTGCGTGGTCGTGGTCTGTCGCCGGTGGATGTGTCGTGGTCGTTGGCGACGTCGCGGGCGGCGTTGGAGCATCGGGCGGTGGTGTGGGGCTCGGACGTCGACGAGCTGGCGGCGGGCCTCGCGGCGGTGGCCGAGGGCCGGGTCTCGGGTGTGGTGTCGGCGGGTCGTCGGGCGGTGTTGTTCACGGGTCAGGGTTCGCAGCGCGTGGGCATGGGCCGGGAGCTGTACGACGCGTTTCCGGTGTTCGCGTCGGCGTTCGACGCGGTGTGCGCGGAGATCGATCCGCGCCTGCCGCGTGCGTTGCGCGAGGTGGTGTTCGCGGAGCCGGGTTCGGAGACTGCGGCTCTGTTGGATCAGACCGTGTTCGCGCAGGCGGGGTTGTTCGCGGTCGAGGTGGCGTTGTGGGAGTTGCTCGCGTCGTGGGGTGTGCGGGCGGACTACTTGGCGGGTCATTCGATCGGTGAGGTGACGGCCGCGTACGTGTCCGGGATGCTGTCCCTGGCGGATGCGTGCACCCTGGTGGCGGCGCGGGGCCGGTTGATGCAGGCGTTGCCGGCTGGTGGGGTGATGGCGGCGGTCGGCGCGTCGGAGGAGGCTGTCGCCGAGCTGATCGGCGTGACCGGCGCGGCGGTGGACGTGGCGGCGGTGAACGGTCCGGCGTCGGTGGTGGTGTCGGGTGCCGTCGGCGAGATGGCGTCGGTGGTGGCGACCGCTCGCGAGCGGGGTTGGCGGACGAAGGAACTGGCGGTCAGTCACGCGTTCCACTCGCGGTTGATGGAGCCGATGCTGGAGGAGTTCCGGTCGGTGGTGGCGGGGCTCGACTGGCGGTCGCCGAGGATCCCGATCGTGTCGAACGTGACCGGCGCGGTCGCGGACGCCGCAGAGATCACCGAGCCCGGCTACTGGGTGCGGCACGTGCGGCAGCCGGTGCGCTTCGCCGACGGTGTGGCGGCGTTGCGGGCACAGGGGGTGGACACCTTCCTGGAGGTCGGCCCGGACGCGGTCCTCACCGCCATGGCCGCCGAGGCGGACACGGCCGACGACGTGCGGTACGTCGCCACGCTGCGCCGCAGCCAGCCCGACGTCACCACCCTCACCAGTGCCGCCGGGCAGCTCTGGGCCGCCGGCGTGGCCGTCGACTGGGCGGCGTACCTCGGCCAGACCGGCACCCGGCCGCGCGCGGTGGAACTGCCCACCTACGCCTTCGACCGGCAGCGCTACTGGCTGGAGGACCCCCAGCCCGGCTCGGCTCCGGAGCGGGCCGACGCCCCGTCCGACGAGGAGTTCTGGGCGGCGGTCGAGTCCGGGGACCTCGGCGTGCTGGGCGAGGATCTCGCCGTGGGCGCGGACGAGCCGTCCACGGCGCTGCTGCCCAAGCTCGCCCGGTGGCGGCGGGCGACGCAGCAGCGGGCGGTCGTCGACTCCTGGCGGTACCGGGCGACGTGGCGTACGGCCGCCGTGCCGGACTCCGCGACGTTGGCGGGAACCTGGCTGCTGCTGATGGCGCCCGGGCAGGAGGACCACCCGGTGGCCGCGGCGCTGGCTGCCCGGGCCGACCGGGCGGTCCCGGTGCTGGTCCCGGCCGGCGCCGACCGCGACCGGGTGGCGCGGCTGCTGCTGGAGGCGATGAGCTCCGACGCCCGGGACGCCCACGTGGTGTCCCTGCTGTCGCTGGCCGAGCCGCGGGAGGCGTCCCCGGTTCCGGCCGCCGCCGAGGTGTCGACGGCGCTGGCCGTGGTGCAGGCGCTGACCGACGTCGGTGGGTCGGGCCGGTTGTGGTGGCTGACGCGCGGGGCGGTGTCGGTCGGCGGCTCGGACGAGCTGGCGGATGTCGCGGGTTCTGCGGTGTGGGGTTTGGGTCGGGTGGTGGGTTTGGAGGTGCCGTTGCGGTGGGGTGGTTTGGTGGATTTGCCGGGTGTGTTGGGTGGGGGTGTGTGGGGTCGGTTGTGTGGGGTGTTGTCGTCGGGGGTTGAGGATCAGGTGGCGTTGCGGTCGTCGGGTGTGTTTGTGCGGCGGTTGGTGCGTGCGGGTGCGGGTTCGGGTGCGGGTGTGGGTGCGGGTGTTGGTGGTGGTTTTCGGTTGTCGGGGACGGTGTTGGTGACGGGTGGTACGGGGGCGTTGGGTGCGCGGGTGGCGTTGTGGGCGGTGGGTGTGGGTGCGGAGCATGTGGTGTTGGTGAGTCGGGGTGGTGGTGGCGCGTCGGGTGTGGGTGAGTTGGTGGGGCGGTTGGAGGGTTTGGGTGTGCGGGTGTCGGTGGTGGGTTGTGATGTGGCGGATCGTGGTGCGGTGGCGGGGTTGTTGGGGGATTTGGTGGGTCGGGGTGAGCGGTTGCGGGCGGTGGTGCATGCGGCTGGTGTGGCGCAGTTGACGCCGTTGGGTGAGGTGGGTGTGGGTGAGGTGGAGGAGGTGTTGCGGGCGAAGGTTGGTGGTGCGGTGGTGTTGGATGAGTTGACTGCTGGTTTGGATTTGGATGCGTTTGTGGTGTTTTCGTCGATTGCGGGGGTGTGGGGTTCTGCGGGTCAGGTGGGGTATGCGGCGGCGAATGCGTTTGTGGATGGGTTGGTGGTGTCGCGGCGTGGGCGTGGGTTGGTGGGGACGTCGGTGGCGTGGGGGCCGTGGGCTGAGGCGGGTATGGCGGTGGGGGTGGCGGGGGAGCAGTTGAGTCGGCGTGGTTTGCCGGGGATGGCTCCGGAGTTGGCGGTGGTGGCGTTGCAGCGGGCGTTGGATGGTGGTGAGGGGCAGGTGGTGGTGGCGGATGTGCGGTGGGATCGGTTTGTGCCGTCGTTCACGGCGTTGCGTCCGTCGCGGTTGTTCACCGACATCCCCGAAGCACAGCCCGCACAGGCCGAGGAGGCGCCGAAGGGCGAGGACCGCGGCGCGGCGTCGGCGCTGCGCGAGCGGCTCGCCGCCGCCTCCGGGTCGGAGCGCGACCGCATCCTGCTCGACCTGGTCCGCGGCACCGCCGCGGCGGTGCTGGGACACACCACGCCGAGCGGGATCAGGCCCGCCCGCGGCTTCCTCGAACTGGGCTTCGACTCGCTCACCGCAGTCGAGCTGCGCAACCGGCTGACCGCCGCAACGGGCATCGGACTGCCCGCCACCCTCGTCTTCGACCATCCCACCCCGAACGCGCTCGCCGGTCACCTGCGGGCCGAGTTGGCGCCCGAGCAGCCGGCGTTGCCGATCGTGGCCGAGATCGAACGCCTCGACAAGCTCCTCGGCGGGCTGCCGGGCGACCAGGTCGACGACGCGGTCGTCGGTCGGCTGGAGGACCTGCTGACCCGGTGGCGGGGCCGACCCGCCGCCACCGCACCGGCGCCGGCCGCCGCGGAGGAGTTGGAGTCGGCCAGCCGGGACGAGCTCTTCGACATCATCCAGCGGGAGTTCGGCAAGTCCTGAGCGGACACTGCCCGACCCCGGGCGGGACGGGCCGGGGAAAGGGACACCCGACGGTGCCGGACGCCTGACCGGCGCCGTCGGGCAGGCGCGGCTGCCTAGGGGTCCACGTATCCCGTCTAGGGGTGTGCCGGTGCGGGCCCGGCTCCGTAGGGTCGGAGCACGCCAGGCCGTCTCGCCCTGCCCACCGGCAGCCGAGCGGTACGGATGTGGGTGCGTGCGGTGCCCCGGATGGACGGGAGGTCCGCATGGCCGGATCCGGCTTGCCTCAACTGCTCGCCATCAGCGACCTGCACGTGGTGCACGCGGAGAACAAGGCCATCGTCGAGCGGCTGCGGCCGGAGCGCGCCGGCGACTGGCTCGTCGTCGCCGGCGACGTCGGGGAGTTCGTCGGCGACATCGAGTGGGCGCTGGGACTCCTCAGCCGCCGCTTCGCCAAGGTCATCTGGGCCCCCGGCAACCACGAGCTGTGGACTCCCCGCGAGGACCCGATCCAGCTGCGGGGGGACGCGCGCTACCAGCATCTGGTGCAACTGTGCCGGGGGCTCGGGGTCGTCACCCCGGAGGACCCGTACCCCGTCTGGGACCAGCAGGGCGACGACCCGGTCCTGATCGCGCCGCTGTTCCTGCTCTACGACTACACCTTCCGGCCCCCGGGGACGTACACGAAGGAGCAGGCCCTGGCACGGGCCCACGAGGTCGGCGTGGTCTGCACCGACGAGATCCTGCTGCATCCTGACCCGTACCCGACGCGGGACGCCTGGTGCCGGGCGCGGCTGGCCCTGACGGAGCGGCGGCTGACCGCCGAGCGCGGTGGGCTGCCCACCGTCCTGGTCAACCACTTCCCGCTCGTGCGCGAGCCCACCCGGATCCTGCGGTACCCCGAGTTCGCCCAGTGGTGCGGCACCGAGGCCACGGCCGACTGGCACGTCCGCTTCGACGCCCGCGTCGCCGTCTACGGCCACCTGCACATCCCGCGCACCACCTGGTACGACGGGGTCCGGTTCGAAGAGGTCTCGGTCGGCTACCCACGGGAGTGGCGCCGCCGCTCGACGCCTCCCGGCCGGCTGCGCCGCATCCTGCCGTCGGCCGCCGGACAGCCCGCCTGAGCGGCCCTCGCGGCGCTGGTCACCGCCGCTCGCCGGGCCTGCCGCGACGCCGCTCGCGGGCCGGTCGATCAGGGGTTCTCTAGGGGTTGGGCGGGCCTTTGGCGCTCAGTACCGTCCAGTCACGGTGGCGGGCATGTGTCGGCGGACCTGTCCGGCGTGGCGGGCGCCTGAGCAGGCACGACAACCGGAATCAGGAACAGGTGTGGGGTCCGTGAGCCGAACGGCCGCGTCTCCGCCCACCTGTGCACGAAGCCGGCCGTCGGCGGTGGTGTGGTCAACGAATCGGCAGATTCCGATCGATAGCAAGCTCTGGGCGGGTGGGTCATGGCGGACGAAGACAAGCTCCTCGAACACCTGAAGTGGGTGACCTCCGAGCTCCGCCTGGCGCGTCGGCGCCTGACCGAGCTGGAGGACGAGGACGCCGAGCCGATCGCGATCGTCGGCATGGCCTGCCGTTTCCCCGGCGGCGTCGCCTCACCGGAGGACCTCTGGGACCTCGTCGCCGGCGGGGTGGACGCCACCGGCACATTCCCCGACGACCGGGGCTGGGACCTCGACGGGCTCTACGACCCCGACCCCGACCGCCCCGGCACCACGTACAGCAACCGGGGCGGCTTCCTGCGCGACGCCGGCCTGTTCGACCCGACCCTGTTCGGGATCTCGCCGCGCGAGGCGCTGGCCATGGACCCGCAGCAGCGGCTCCTGCTCGAGGTGACCTGGGAGGTCTTCGAGCGGGCCGGCATCGACGCCGCGTCGGTGCGGGGCAGCCGTACGGGGGTGTTCGTCGGCACCGCGGGGCAGGACTACACGTCCGTGCTGCGGCAACTGCCCGAGGGCACGGAGGGCTACGTCCTCACCGGCACCGCCGCGAGCGTCATGTCCGGCCGGCTGGCGTACTCCTTCGGGCTGGAGGGGCCGGCCGTCACCATCGACACCGCCTGCTCCTCGTCGCTGGTCGCCCTGCACCTCGCCGGTCAGGCCCTGCGCGACGGCGAGTGCTCCCTCGCCGTGGCCGGCGGCGTCACAGTGCTGGCCACGCCGGGTGCCTTCGTCGAGTTCTCCCGCCAGCGGGGGCTCGCCTCCGACGGGCGGTGCAAGGCGTTCTCCGCCGACGCCGACGGGACCGGCTGGTCCGAGGGCGTCGCCATGCTGCTCGTCGAGAAGCTCTCCGACGCCCGGCGCAACGGGCACCCCGTCCTGGCGGTGATCCGGGGCAGCGCCGTCAACCAGGACGGCGCCAGCAGCGGGCTGACCGCCCCCAACGGCCCCTCGCAGCAGCGGGTCATCCGGCAGGCGCTGGAGAACGCCCGGCTCAGCCCGTCCGACGTGGACGCCGTCGAGGCGCACGGCACGGGCACCCGGCTCGGCGACCCGATCGAGGCACAGGCGCTGCTGGCCACGTACGGGCAGAGCCGCACCGCCGACCGCCCGCTGTGGCTGGGCTCGCTGAAGTCGAACATCGGCCACCCCCAGGCCGCGGCCGGCGCCGGCGGCGTCATCAAGATGGTGATGGCGATGCGGCACGGCGTGCTGCCGCCCACCCTGCACGTGGACCGGCCCTCACCGCACATCGACTGGTCGACCGGCGCGGTGGCCCTGCTCGACGAGGCGCGCCCGTGGGCCGGCGGCGAGCACGTCCGCAGGGCCGCCGTGTCGTCCTTCGGCATGAGCGGCACGAACGCCCACCTGATTCTGGAGCAGGCGCCGGCCCCCGACCCGGCCGGCGACGACGCCACCTGGTCCCGTCGTCCCACCGTCGTGCCCGTGCTGCTCTCCGCCGCGCAGCCGGCCGCGCTCGCCGCCCAGGCCGACCGGTGGGTCCGCCGGCTGACCGGCGACGAGCGACAGCGCCCGCTCGACGTGGCCTTCTCCTCGGCGGTGGCCCGCACGACGCTCGACCGGCGCGCGGTGCTGCTCGCCGGGGACCGCACGGGTCTGCTGGCGGGCCTGCGGTCCCTGGCGGCCGGCGAGCCGTCGGGCATCGTGGTCGCCGGCCAGGCCGGGGACCGGGGTCCGCTGGCGGTGCTCTTCTCCGGCCAGGGCGCGCAGCGCGCCGGCATGGGCCGTGAGCTGTACGCCGAGTTCCCCGTCTTCGCCGCCGCCCTCGACGAGGCGTGCGGGCACTTCGACCGGGTTCTGCCGCGCCCGCTCAAGGAGGTGCTGTTCGCACCGGAGGGCTCCGCCGAGGCGGAGCTGCTGGACCAGACCGCGTTCACCCAGGCCGGACTCTTCGCCGTCGAGGTGGCGCTGTTCCGGCTGGTCGAGTCGATGGGCGTCGCGCCGGACTACGTGGGCGGGCACTCGATCGGGGAGATCGCCGCCGCGCACGTGGCCGGGGTGCTGTCGCTCCAGGACGCCTGCCTGCTGGTGGCGGCGCGGGGCCGGCTGATGCAGGCGCTGCCGTCCGGCGGGGGCATGCTCGCCGTGGCCGCCGACGAGGCGGCCGTGGCGGAGTCGATCGCCGGGCTGACCGACCGGGTCGGCATCGCCGCCGTCAACGGCCCGGCCTCCGTCGTGGTCTCCGGCGCCGTCGACGCCCTCGACGAGGTCGAGCGCGTCTGGCGGGACCGGGGCGCGCGTACCCGCCGGCTGACCGTCAGCCACGCGTTCCACAGCCCGCTGATGGAGCCGGTGCTGGAGCGCTTCCGCGGCATCGTCGAGCGGCTGACCTTCGCCGCGCCCGCGCTGCCGATGGTGTCGAACGTGACAGGTGCGCTCGCCGACGCCGACGAGATCCGCACCCCGGACTACTGGGTTCGCCACGTCCGCGAGGCGGTCCGCTACGCCGACGGGCTCGCCGCGCTGCGCGACGCCGGGGTCGACACGTTCCTGGAGGTCGGGCCGCGGAGCGTACTGACCGCGATGACGGCCGACGCGCTGCCCGGCGACGACGTGCTCGCCGTCGCCGCCCAGCGCCCGGACCGGCCCGAGGCGCAGGCGCTGCTGCACGCCCTCGCCGAGCTGCACGTGCACGGGGTGCCGGTGTCCTGGCGGGAGTGGTTCGCCGACACCGGCGCCGCCCGGGTCGACCTGCCCACGTACGCCTTCCAGCGGGAGCGGTTCTGGCCCGAGGTGCTGCCGTGGCGGGTCGGCGACGTGTCGGGCGCCGGCCTCGGCGTCGCGGGGCACCCGCTGCTCGGCGCGGCGGTGCGGCTCGCCGGCGACGACGAGGTGGTGCTGACCGGCCGGCTGTCGACGTCGACGCACCCGTGGCTGGCCGACCACGTGATCGCCGGCGCCGTGGTGGTGCCGGGCACCGCCCTGGTGGAGCTGGCGGTCCGCGCCGGCGACGAGGTCGGCGCGTCGCGGGTACGGGAGCTGACCGTGGCGGCGCCGTTGGTGCTGCCCGCGTCCGGCGCGGTACGGGTCCAGGTGCGCGTCGGCGCGGCCGACGAAGCCGCCGTGCGGACGGTGTCCGTGTACTCCCAGCCCGAGGACGACGAGACCGAGTGGGTGCGGCACGCCGACGGCCTGCTCGAACCGGTGTCGACCGACGAGCCGGGCCTCGGCGAGTGGCCGCCGGCGGGCGCGACCGAGGTGGACCTGACCGGCTGGTATCCGGCACTGGCGGAGCACGGCCTGTCGTACGGGCCGGTGTTCCAGGGCGTACGGCGGGCCTGGGCGGCCGACGGCGAGGCGTACGCCGAGGTGGCGCTGCCGGACGGGACGGCCGGCGAGGCGGGCGCGTTCGGGGTGCACCCGGCGCTGCTGGACGCCGCGCTGCACCCGGTGGCGCTGCTGCTCGCGGCCGAGGCCACGGGCGGCCCGCGCGTGCCGTTCGCGTTCGAGGGCGTGCAGGTGCACGCCTCGGGCGCCCGGACGCTGCGGGTGCGGCTGACCCGGGACGGCTCCGGGGTGCGGCTGGTCGCCTGCGACGGCTCGAACGCGCCGGTGGTGTCGGTGGACTCGCTGGTGCTGCGGGAGATGACCGCGACGGCGACCCGGGGCGCCGCCGCCCGCTCGCTGTACGAGGTGACCTGGCAGTCGGAGCAGATCGACGGCGTGGACGACCTCGCGGGCTGGGCGGCGCTGGGCGGTGCCGTCCCGGCCGCGCTGGCGGAGCTGCCGGTCTTCGCGGACGTGGCGACCCTGGCGGCGGCCGGCACCACGGCCCGGCAGGTGCTGCTGCCGGTGCCGGCCGGCGACCCCGGCGTCGCCGTGCCGGAGGCCGTACGGACGCTCACCGGCTCCGTCCTGGACGTGCTGCGCGCCTGGGTCGCCGCCGACGCGCTGGCGGAGTCGAAGCTCGTGGTGGTGACCCGCGGCGCGGTGGCCGCCGCGGACGACGATCGGGTCGGCGACCTGGCCGCCGCCGCCGTCTGGGGCCTGCTGCGCTCGGCGCAGTCCGAGCACCCGGGGCGGATCGTCCTCGCCGACATCGACGGCGAGCTGACCTCCGCGACCCTCGCCGTGCTGGCCGGGGCGGCGGTCGACCCGTCGGTCTCCGGCGGCCAGCTTGCGGTGCGTGGCGAGCGGACCCTCGTGCCGAGGCTGGCGCGACCCGCGGGCGACGAGCTGACGCCGCCGCCCGGCCCGTGGCACCTCGCCCCCGTCACCGGCGGCACCCTGGACGGGATCGCGCCGGTGCCGGCCACGCTCGCCGAGCTGGGCGAGGACCAGGTGCGCATCGCGGTGCGCGCGGCCGGCGTGAACTTCCGTGACGTGCTGATCGGGCTGGGCATGTACCCGGATCCGGCGGCCGTGCTGGGCAGCGAGGGCGCGGGCGTCGTGGTCGAGGTCGGCCCGGGCGTGACCGACCTGGCTCCCGGCGACCGCGTGCTCGGCATGTTCGAACTCGGCTTCAGCCCGCAGGCGGTGGCACATCGGCAGCGGATCGCCAGGATGCCCGCCGACTGGTCCTTCACCCAGGCCGCGTCGGTTCCGCTGGTCTTCCTGACCGCGTACTACGCGCTGCGGGACCTCGCCGGGCTGCGGGCCGGTGAGTCGGTGCTGATCCACAACGGCGCGGGTGGCGTCGGGATGGCCGCGATCCAGCTCGCCCACCACCTCGGCGCCACCGTCCACGCGACGGCGAGCCCCGGGAAGTGGGGCGTGCTGCGGGAACTCGGGGTGGCCGAGGAGCGGATCGCGTCGTCGCGGACCACCGAGTTCGAGCAGACCTTCGGGGCGGCCACCGGCGGTGCCGGCGTCGACGTGGTGCTCGACGCGTTGGCCGGTGAGTTCGTGGACGCGTCGCTGCGGCTGCTGCCGCGCGGCGGCCGGTTCGTGGAGATGGGCAAGGCCGACGTACGCGACCCGGAGGCGGTCGCCGCCGGGCATCCGGGCGTGGTCTACCGCGCGTTCGACCTCAACGAGGCGGGCAGCACCCGTATCGGGGAGATGCTCACCGAGCTGCTCGACCTGTTCGCGCGGGGCGCGCTGCGCCCGCTGCCCGTACGGGCGTGGGACGTGCGTCAGGCCCGGCAGGCGCTGCGGCACGTCAGCCAGGCCCGCCACGTCGGCAAGGTGGTGCTGCGCATCCCCGCGCCCGTGGACCCCGAGGGCACCGTGCTGGTCACCGGCGCCGGGGGCGCTCTCGCGGGCGTGTTCGCGCGGCACCTCGTCGCCACCGGCCAGGCCCGGCACCTGCTGCTGGCCTCCCGCCGCGCACCCGGCCGGGACGACGCGTACGCCACCCTGCTCCGGGAGCTGACCGACGCGGGCGCCGACGTCACCGCCGTGGCCGTCGACGTCAGCGACCCCGCCCAGGTCGCCGAGCTGGTCGCCGGGATCGACCCGGGGCACCCGTTGACGGCTGTGGTGCACACCGCCGGGGTGATCGCGGACGCGACCATCGGTTCGCTGGACGAGTCCGCTCTGCGTACGGTGCTGGCGCCGAAGGTGGACGCGGGTTGGGTGTTGCACGAGGCCACCGCGCATCTGGACCTGTCGGCGTTCGTGCTGTTCTCGTCGGTGGCGGCCACCCTCGGCTCGCCGGGGCAGGGCAACTACGCGGCGGCGAACGCGTTCCTCGACGCCCTCGCCGAGTACCGGCGCGAGCAGGGGCTGCCCGCCACCAGCATCGCCTGGGGCATGTGGGCCACCGACAGCACGATGACCGCCCACCTCGACGGCGACGACCAGCAGCGGCTGCGGCGCGTCGGGATGAGCCGGCTCTCCCCGGCCGAGGGCGCCGAACTCTTCGACGCCGCCCTGCCGGCCGCCCGGCCGGTCGTCGTCGCGGCCCGACTCCACGTCACCGGCGAGGCCAGCGGTGTGCCGCCGCTGATGCGGCACCTGCTGCGCGGCGGCGGCCGACGCCGTACCGCCGGCGACCGGCCGACCGCCGGCGCGTCGTGGCGCGAGCGACTCGCCGGCCTCTCCGAGGCCGATGCCCGCCAGGCGCTCGTCGACCTGGTCTGCGGCCAGGCCGCCACGGTGCTGGGGCACGCCTCGGCGCAGTCGGTTCCCGCCGCCCGGGCCTTCAAGGACCTGGGCTTCGACTCGCTGACCTCGGTGGAACTGCGCAACCGCCTCGGTGCGGCCACCGGGCTGCGGCTGACCGCCACGCTGGCCTTCGACCACCCCACCCCGGCCCGGCTGGCCGAGCACCTGTTCGCGCAGCTCGGCCCGGCCACGGGCACCGGCGCCACCGTCCGTACGGTCGTCACCGCCGACGCCGACGAGCCGATCGCCATCATCGGCATGGCCTGCCGTTACCCCGGCGGCGTCGCCACCCCCGAGCAGCTGTGGCAGCTCGTCACCTCCGGGGCCGACGCCGTCGGCGACTTCCCGGCCGACCGCGGCTGGGACCTCGACCGGCTGTACGGCACGGACGGCGACCAGGCCGGCGGCACCGTCACCCACCAGGGCGGCTTCCTCTACGACGCGGCCGACTTCGACGCCGGCTTCTTCAACATCAGCCCCCGCGAGGCCCTCGCCATGGACCCGCAGCAGCGGCTGCTGCTGGAGACCGCCTGGGAGAGCTTCGAGTACGCCCGCATCGACCCCGCCGCCCTCAGCGGCACCGCCACCGGTGTCTTCGTCGGCGCCGCCTCCTCCGGCTACGCCACCAGCGGACGTGACGACCTGGACGGCCTCGAGGGGCACCTGCTGACCGGCACGGCGGGCAGCGTCGCCTCCGGACGGGTCGCCTACATGTTCGGCCTCGAAGGCCCGGCGGTCACCGTCGACACCGCCTGCTCCTCGTCCCTGGTGGCGCTGCACCTCGCCGCCCAGGCGCTGCGCGGCGGCGAGTGCGACATGGCCCTGGCCGGCGGGGTGGCACTCATGGCGCAGCCCGGCATGTTCTCCGAATTCTCCCGGCAGGGCGGGCTGGCCCCCGACGGGCGGTGCAAGGCGTTCGCCGCCGGCGCGGACGGCACCGGCTGGTCCGAGGGCGTCGGCATGCTGCTCGTGGAGCGCCTCTCCGACGCCCGGCGCAACGGCCACCGGGTGCTCGCGGTGCTGCGCGGCTCCGCGGTCAACTCCGACGGCGCGTCGAACGGGCTGACCGCCCCGAACGGCCCGTCCCAGCAGCGGGTCATCCGCCAGGCCCTGGAGAACGCGCGGCTCGACCCGGCCGACGTGGACGCCGTCGAGGCGCACGGCACCGGCACCGTCCTCGGCGACCCGATCGAGGCGCAGGCGGTGCTGGCCACCTACGGGCAGGACCGCGCCGACGGCGAGCCGCTCTGGCTCGGCTCGATCAAGTCGAACATCGGCCACTCCCAGGCGGCGGCCGGGGTAGCCGGCGTGATCAAGATGGTGCTGGCGATTCGGCACGGCGTGCTGCCGCCGACCCTGCACGTGGACCAGCCCTCGCCCCACGTCGACTGGAGCGCCGGGGCCGTCGCCCTGCTCACCGAGGCCCGGCCGTGGCCCGCCGTCGACCGGCCGCGCCGGGCCGCCGTGTCGTCGTTCGGCATCAGCGGCACCAACGCGCACACCGTCATCGAGCAGGCGCCCGACGAGCCGGCCCCGGCGACGCCCGCACCGGCGGGGCACGTTCCCGGCCTGGTCGGGCCCGCCGCCGTACCCCTGCCGGTCTCCGGCAGAAGCCCCCGCGCGCTCCGGGCGCAGGCCGCCCGCCTCGGCGAACGGCTCGCCGGCGACGCCGGCCTCGACCCGCGCGACCTCGGCTTCTCCCTGGCCACCCAGCGGGCGCACCACCCGTACCGGGCGGTCGTCGTGGCCGCCGACCGGGACGACGCGCTCGCCCGCCTGGCCGCCCTCGCCGACGGCGGCAGCTCCCCGGCGGGCGCGGACGCCGCGTCGAAGGTCGTCTTCGTCTTCCCCGGCCAGGGCTCCCAGTGGACGTCGATGGCGCTGGACCTGATGGAGACCTCGCCGGTCTTCCGGCAGCGGATGGGCGAGTGCGCCGAGGAACTGTCCCGGCTGGTCGACTGGTCCCTGGAGGACGTGCTGCGGCAGGCGCCCGGCGCGCCACCCCTGGACCGGGTGGACGTGGTCCAGCCCGCGCTCTTCTCCGTCATGGTGTCCCTCGCGCAGCTCTGGCGCTCGTGCGGCGTGGAACCGGCCGCCGTCGTCGGGCACTCGCAGGGGGAACTCGCCGCGGCCTGCGTCGCCGGCGCGTTGACCCTCGCCGAAGCCGCGCGGCTCGTCGTGGCGCGCAGCCGCGGCCTGCTGGCGATCGCGGGTCGCGGCGGCATGGTCTCCGTCCCGCTCCCGGCCGCCGACACCGAGCGGCTCATCGCGCCGTGGCGGGGCAGCCTCTCCGTCGCCGCCCTCAACGGCGCCGCCGTGACCGTGGTCGCGGGCGACTCGGCGTCGGTCGCCGAGCTGCTCGCGCACTGCGCCGAGCGCGACGTCCGCGCCCGTCAGGTCGCCGTCGACTTCGCGGCGCACAGCGGCCACGTCGACCCGATCCGCGACGAGGTGACCGCCGGGTTCGGCACTGTGGACCCCCGCACCAGCACCGTGGCCTTCCACTCCACCGTCACGGGCGAGCCGATCGACACCGCCGGGCTCGACGCCGACTACTGGTACCGCAACCTGCGGGAAACAGTCCGGCTGGCGCCGGTCGTGGAGCAGCTGATCGAGCAGGGCTTCCGGACCTTCGTCGAGGTCAGCCCGCACCCCGTACTCAAGATCGCGGTGCAGGACGCGCTCGACCGGGCGGCCGGCGGCGGCGTGGTGGTGGGCTCGCTGCGCCGCGACGAGCACGGACCGCGGCAGCTGCTGGCCAACCTCGGCGAGCTGCACGTCGCCGGTGTGCCCGTCGACTGGTCGCGCGTCTTCGCCGGCTCCGGCGCCACCCCTGTCGACCTGCCCACGTACGCCTTCCAGCGGGACCGGTTCTGGCCGGCGCTGGACCGCTCCGCCACCGGCGACGTGTCGGGCGCGGGGCTGGGCGCGGCCGGGCACGGGCTGCTCGGCGCGGCGGTGCGCCTCGCCGGCGACGACGAGGTCGTGCTGACCGGCCGGCTGTCGGCGTCCACGCACCCGTGGCTGGCCGACCACGTGGTCGGCGGCGCCGTGGTGCTGCCGGGCACGGCCCTGGTCGAGCTCGCGGTGCGCGCCGGCGACGAGGTCGGCACCTCCCGGGTGCGGGAGCTGACCGTCGCCGCGCCGCTGGTGCTGCCGAACCCGGGCGCGGTCCGCGTGCAGGTGCGCGTCGGCGCGGCCGACGGCTCCGGAACCCGGAGCGTGGCGGTGCACTCGCAGCCCGACGGCGACCCCGGGGACTCCTGGACGCGGCACGCCGACGGTCTGCTGGAGCAGGCCACCGACGAGCCGACGCTGGGCTCCTGGCCGCCGGCCGGGGGCACCGAGGTGGACCTCGCCGGCTGGTATCCGGCGCTCGCGGAGCGCGGCCTGGCCTACGGGCCGGCGTTCCGGGGCCTGCGGCGGCTGTGGACCGCCGGCGACGAGGCGTACGCCGAGGTCGCCCTGCCGGACGAGGCGGCCGACGACGCCGCCGGCTTCGCCGTGCACCCGGCGCTGCTGGACGCCGCCCTGCACCCCGTCGGGCTGCTGACGGCCGAGCGCTCCGGCGGACCGCGCGTGCCGTTCGCGTTCGAGGGCGTGCAGGTGCACGCCTCCGGCGCCAGGACGCTGCGGGTACGGCTGACCCGGGTGGGCTCGCGCGTGCGGCTGGTGGCCGGCGACGAGTCCGGCGCGCCCGTGGTGTCAGTCGAGTCGCTCGCCATGCGGGAGATGACCGACGCCACCGGCGCGGAGGCCGCGCAGCGGTCGCTGTTCGAGGTGACGTGGCCGGTCGAGGCGGTCACCCCGGCGCGGGACGTCTCCGGCTGGGCGCTGCTCGGCGACGGACCCGCCCCGGCGGGCCTCGCCACGCCGGTGTTCCCGACCGTCGACGAGCTGACCGCGGCGGTCGCGGCCGGCACGGTCGAGGCGCCCCGCGCGCTCGTGGTCCCCGTGCCCGCCGGCACCCCGGAGGGCGACCTGCCCGACGAAGTCCGTACGGCCACCGCCCGTGTCCTGGCCGTGCTGCACCGCTGGCTGGACAGCGAGGCGCTGGCCGACACCACGCTCGTGGTGCTGACCCGCGCGGCGGTGGCCGCCACCCCGGCGGACGCGGTGCGGGACCTGCCCGGCGCGGCGGTCTGGGGTCTGCTGCGCTCGGCGCAGTCCGAGCACCCGGGGCGGATCGTCCTCGCCGACGTCGACGGGGACCTCACCCCGGCCACCCTCGCCGTGCTCGCCGCCGTCGCCGAGAACCCCTCGCCGACCGGCGGCCAGGTGGCCGTACGCGGCGACGAGGTGCGCACGCCCCGCCTGGGCCGGCCCGCCGGCCAGGCCGCCGACGAACTCGTCCCGCCGGACGGACTGTGGCGGGTCGGGGCGGTCAGCCCCGGAACCCTCGACGGTGTCGGCATGGTGCCCGCCACCTCCGTCGCCCTGGACGCGGGTCAGGTGCGCATCGCGGTGCGCGCGGCCGGCGTGAACTTCCGTGACGTGCTGATCGGGCTGGGCATGTACCCGGATCCGGCGGCCGTGCTGGGCAGCGAGGGCGCGGGCGTCGTGATCGAGGTCGGCCCGGGCGTGACCGACCTGGTCCCCGGCGACCGCGTGCTCGGCATGTTCGAGCCGGCCTTCGCCCCCGAGGTGATCGCCACCCGCGACCTCGTGGCGAGGATCCCCGCCGGTTGGTCCTTCGCGCAGGCCGCCTCCGTGCCGGTGGTGTTCCTGACCGCGTACTACGCGCTGCGGGACCTGGCCGACCTGCGGGCCGGTGAGTCGGTGCTGATCCACAACGGCGCGGGTGGCGTCGGGATGGCCGCGATCCAGCTCGCCCACCACCTCGGCGCCACCGTCCACGCGACGGCGAGCCCCGGGAAGTGGGGCGTGCTGCGGGAACTCGGGGTGGCCGAGGAGCGGATCGCGTCGTCGCGGACCACCGAGTTCGAGCAGACCTTCGGCGCGGCCACCGGCGGCGCCGGGATGGACGTGGTGCTCGACGCCCTCGCCGGTGGCTTCGTGGACGCGTCGCTGCGGCTGCTGCCGCGCGGCGGCCGGTTCGTGGAGATGGGCAAGGCCGACGTACGCGACCCGGAGGCGGTCGCCGCCGGGCACCCGGGCGTCACCTACCGCGCGTTCGACCTCAACGAGGCCGGGCACCGGCGCATCGGGGAGATGCTCGCCGAGCTGCTCGACCTGTTCGCGCGGGGCGCGCTGCGCCCGCTGCCCCTGCGGGCGTGGGACGTACGCCAGGCCCGGCAGGCACTGCGCCACATGAGTCAGGCCCGCCACATCGGCAAGGTCGTCCTGCGGGTGCCCGCCCCCGCCGACCCGGACGGCACCGTGCTCGTCACCGGCGCCGGTGGCGCCCTCGCCGGCGTGTTCGCGCGGCACCTCGTCGCCACCGGCCAGGCCCGGCACCTGCTGCTGGCCTCCCGCCGCGCACCCGGCCGGGACGACGCGTACGCCACCCTGCTCCGGGAGCTGACCGACGCGGGCGCCGACGTCACCGCCGTGGCCGTCGACGTCAGCGACCCCGCCCAGGTCGCCGAGCTGGTCGCCGGGATCGACCCGGGGCACCCGTTGACGGCTGTGGTGCACACCGCCGGGGTGATCGCGGACGCGACCATCGGTTCGCTGGACGAGTCCGCTCTGCGTACGGTGCTGGCGCCGAAGGTGGACGCGGGTTGGGTGTTGCACGAGGCCACCGCGCATCTGGACCTGTCGGCGTTCGTGCTGTTCTCGTCGGTGGCGGCCACCCTCGGCTCGCCGGGGCAGGGCAACTACGCGGCGGCGAACGCGTTCCTCGACGCCCTCGCCGAGCACCGGCGCGAGCAGGGGCTGCCCGCCACCAGCATCGCCTGGGGCATGTGGGCCACCAGCAGCGCCATGACCGCCCACCTGGGCGGCAGCGAGCACCGCAAGGCGATCCGCGCCACCAGCGCCCCGCTGACGGACCGGCAGGGCGTGGCACTGTACGAGCTGGCGCGACAGCGCGACGCGGCGCACCTCGTCCTCATGAACCTGCCGCCGGCGTCGCGGCCGACCGGCCAGAACGTGCCCAGCCTGCTGCGGGACCTCGTCCGCGCGGGCGGACCGGCCCGGCGCGCGGTGGGGCGCGGCCTCGCGGACACCGCCTCCGTACGGGACCGGCTGGCGACGCTCGGCCCGGCGGAGCGGCGCTCCCACCTGCTCGACCTGGTGGCCACCAGCGTGGCTGCAGTGCTCGGGCACCGCTCGGCCGAGACCGTCGACGCCCAGCGCGCCTTCAAGGAACTGGGCTTCGACTCGCTCACCTCGGTGGAACTGCGCAACCGGCTCTCCGCCGCCACCGGCCTGCGGCTGCCCGCGACCGTGGCGTTCGACTACCCGACCCCCGTGGTGCTCGCCGAGTTCCTGGACCGGGAGCTCGGCGGCGCGGCGACCGTGGACCGGCCCGTGGCGGCCGGCACCGCCGCCGCCCTCGACGAACCGATCGCCATCATCGGCATGGCCTGCCGGTTCCCCGGCGACGTGCAGACCCCCGAGCAGCTGTGGGACGTGGTCACCGCCGGCACCGACGTCATCTCGCCCTTCCCCACCGACCGGGGCTGGAACCTCGACGACCTGCGCGCCGGCGACCAGGACCCGGACGCCGTACCGCGGCAGGGCGGCTTCCTCCACGACGCCGCCCAGTTCGACGCCGCCTTCTTCGGGATCTCCCCCCGCGAGGCCCTGGCGATGGACCCGCAGCAGCGGCTGCTGCTGGAGACCTCCTGGGAGGCATTCGAGCGGGCCGGGATCGACCCCCACTCGGCGCGGGGCAGCAGCACCGGCGTCTACGTCGGGCTCATCTACCACGACTACGCCTCCCAGGCCGCCGGCGGCACCGACGACCTGGACGGCCACGTCGGCAACGGCAGCGCCGGCAGCGTCGCCTCCGGCCGCATCTCGTACCTGTTCGGCCTGGAGGGCCCCGCCGTCACCGTCGACACCGCCTGCTCGTCGTCGCTGGTGGCGCTGCACCTGGCCACCCAGGCGCTGCGGCAGGACGAGTGCCGCCTCGCCCTCGCCGGCGGGGTGAGCGTCATGTCCACCCCCGGCATGCTCACCGAGTTCTCCCGGCAGCGCGGCCTGTCGCCCGACGGGCGGTGCAAGGCGTTCGGCGCAGGCGCCGACGGCACCGGCTTCGCCGAGGGCGTCGGCATGCTCCTGCTGGAGCGCCTCTCCGACGCGCAGCGCAACGGCCACCGGGTGCTCGCCGTCGTCCGGGGCAGCGCCGTCAACCAGGACGGCGCCAGCAGCGGCCTGACCGCGCCGAACGGCCCCGCCCAGCAGCGGGTGATCCGGCAGGCGCTCGCCAACGCCCGGCTCGCCACCACCGACGTCGACGCCGTCGAGGCGCACGGCACCGGCACCGCCCTCGGAGACCCGATCGAGGCGCAGGCGCTGCTGGCCACGTACGGGCAGGGCCGACCGCAGGACCATCCACTGTGGCTGGGGTCGGTCAAGTCGAACATCGGCCACGCCCAGGCGGCGGCCGGTGTCGCCGGTGTGATCAAGATGGTGCTGGCCATGCGGCACGGCATCCTGCCGCCGACCCTGCACGCCGAGAAGCCGTCCCCGCACATCGACTGGACGGCCGGGTCGGTCGCCCTTCTCACCGAGGCGCGGCCGTGGCCGGCCGTCGACCGGCCCCGCCGCGCGGCGGTGTCGTCGTTCGGCATCAGCGGCACCAACGCCCACACCATCGTCGAGCAGGCCCCCGAGCCCGCCCCGGCGCAGGCCGCACCCGCCACGGGCGTCCCGGGCGACCTCGTCGCCTGCGTCCTGTCGGCCCGCGACGCCGCCGCCCTGCACGAGCAGGCGCGCCGGCTGCGGACCCTCGTCGACGGCGAGCCGGACCTGACCGTCGCCGACGTCGGCCGGGCGCTCGCCACCGCCCGCAGCGCCTTCGAGCACCGCGCCGTGCTGCTGCCCGGCGACCGCGCCGGACTGCTCGCCGCCCTCGGCGCGCTGGCCGACGACGAGCCCTCGGCCGCCGTCGTGCGGGGAATCGCCCGCAGCGGCCGCACCGCCGTCCTCTTCTCCGGTCAGGGCGCGCAGCGCGCCGGTATGGGTCGTGAGCTGTACGGGGCGTTCCCGGTGTTCGCCGCGGCCCTGGACGAGGTGTGTGCTCACCTGGATCCGCTGTTGCCGCGTGCGCTGCGGGAGGTGTTGTTCGCCGGGGTGGGTACGCCTGAGGCGGGGCTGCTGGACCAGACGGTGTTCACCCAGGCGGGGCTGTTCGCGGTCGAGGTGGCGTTGTTCCGGTTGGTCGAGTCGTTGGGTGTCGTGCCGGACCTGGTGGCCGGGCACTCCATCGGTGAGATCGCGGCGGCGCATGTGGCGGGTGTGTTCTCCCTGGCCGACGCGTGCGCGCTGGTCGCGGCGCGGGGTCGGCTGATGCAGGCTTTGCCGGCCGGTGGTGGCATGCTCGCCGTGGCAGCCGACGAGGCGGCGGTGGCCGAGTCGATCGTCCCGTTCGCCGACCGGGTCGGCGTCGCCGCCGTCAACGGCCCCACCGCCGTGGTGGTCTCCGGCGCCGCCGAGGCCCTCGACGAGGTGCAGCGGGCCTGGACGGACCGGGGTGTGCGTACGCGCCGGCTGACCGTCAGCCACGCGTTCCACAGCCCGCTCATGGAGCCGATGCTGGCCGAGTTCCGGCAGGTGCTCGACGGGCTGACGTTCCACTGGCCCGTCCTGCCGATCGTGTCGAACCTGACCGGCCGGATCGCGGACCCCGACGAGATCGGCACCCCCGACTACTGGGTCCGCCACCTACGGGAGACCGTCCGGTTCGCCGACGGGGTCGCGAGCCTGCGTGAGCGCAACGTCCGTACGTTCCTCGAACTGGGCCCCGACGCGGTGCTCGCCGGCATGGTGGGCGCCTGCCTGCCGGACGACGACGCGGCGACGGTCGTGGCGACCCTGCGCCCCGGCCGACCCGAGCCGGCGTCGCTGGTCCATGCGCTTGCGGAGCTGTACGCGCACGGCACGCCGGTCACCTGGACCGCGCTCCTGCCGGCCGGAACCCGCCCCGTCGACCTGCCGACGTACCCGTTCCAGCGGCAGCGCTTCTGGCCGGCCGTGGGCCGGCTGCGCGCCGGCGACGTCAGCGGCGCCGGCCTCGGCGTGGCCGAGCACGGGCTGCTCGGCGCTGCCGTGGACCTGGCCGGCGACGACGAGATCGTGCTGACCGGCCGGATCTCCCCGACCACCCACCCCTGGCTGGCCGACCACGTCGTCTCCGGCGTGACGCTGGTCCCGGGCACGGCCCTCGTGGAGCTGGCCGTCCGCGCCGGCGACGAGGCGGACCTGCCGCGGCTGCGGGACCTGACGGTGCTCGTGCCGCTGGTGCTCCCCGAGTCCGGCGCCGTACGGATCCAGGTGCGGGTGTCCGCGTCGGAGTCCCCGCAGCGTCCCGTCGCCGTCTACTCCCGCCCCGACGACGATCCCGAGGCGGGCTGGACCCGGCACGCGGAGGGCGTGCTGGAACCGGCCACGGCCGACGAACCGCAGCCGGCCGCCTGGCCGCCCGCCGGCGCCACCGAGGTGGACCTGACCGGCTGGTATCCGGCGCTGCTCGAACACGGCCTGTCGTACGGGCCGGCGTTCCAGGGGCTGCGCCGGGTGTGGACCGGCGAGGACGACGTCTTCGCCGAGGTGGTCCTGCCGGACGACGCGGCGACCGAGGCGGCGCGCTTCGGCGTGCACCCGGCGCTGCTGGACGCCGCCCTGCACCCGATCGGGCTGCTGCCCGGCACCGAGGAGTCGGGCGGGCCGCGCGTACCGTTCGCGTTCGAGGGCGTGCAGGTGCACGCCTCCGGCGCGAGGCTGCTGCGGGTGCGGTTGACCCGCAACGGCTCCGCGGTGCGGCTGACCGCCCGCGACGAGGCGGGCGCGCCGGTGGTGTCTGTGGACTCCCTCGTCCTGCGGGAGCTGACCGGCGTGGCCGCCCCGAGCGCGGCGTCGCGTTCCCTGTTCGAGGTGGCCTGGCAGGCCGAGGAGGCCGACCCGGTCGACGACGCGTCGGGCTGGGCGGTGCTGGGCGGGCCGGCCCTGCCGGGCGTTCCCGGCGGCCCTTCCGCCGAGACGATCCGGCAGCTGCGCGCCGCCATCGACGCCGGCATCGCCCCGCCGCGCCTGCTGCTCTTCACGCCGGCCGCGTCGCCCGCCGACGACGGCGACCCGGCGCGGACCGTCCGCACGGTCACCGCCGACGTGCTGGGCCTGGTGCAGGCGTGGCTGGCCGTCGACGCGCTGGCCGACTCGAAGCTCGTGGTGGTGACCCGGGGCGCGCTGGCCGTCCGCGACGGGGACCGGGTGACCGACCTGGCCGCGGCGGCGGTGTGGGGCCTGCTGCGCTCCGCGCAGTCCGAGCACCCGGGCCGTATCGTCCTGGCCGACGTCGACGACGCGATCGACCCCGGCACGCTGGGCGTCCTGGCCCGCTTCGCCGCGGACCCGGCCGGCGGCCAGTTGGCCGTCCGCTCGGGCGAGGTGTTCGTGCCGCGTCTGGTGCGTGCGGTCGCTGCGGCGTCGGTGGAGACGCCGGTCGTGGGTGACGGTGCGGTGCTGGTCACCGGCGGTACGGGTGCGTTGGGTGCGTTGGTCGCGGAGCATCTGGTGTCGGTGCACGGCGTGCGGTCGCTGGTGCTGGTGTCGCGGCGCGGCCCGGAGGCCGCCGGTGCGGGTGAGTTGTCGGAGCGGTTGTCGGCGTTGGGTGCGTCGGTGCGGGTCGTTGCCTGTGACGTGACGGACCGGGACCAGGTGTTCGGTCTGGTGGCGGAGGTGGCCGCCGAGGGTCGGCTGGCGGGTGTGGTGCACACGGCTGGTGTGTTGGATGACGGTGTGGTGGAGGGGCTGACGGCGGAGCGGTTGGCGGGGGTGTTGGCGCCGAAGGTGTCGGCGGGTTGGTTGTTGCATGAGGCGACGGCGGGTCTGGATCTCGACTTGTTCGTGGTGTTCTCGTCGGTTGCGGGTGTGCTGGGTTCGCCGGGTCAGTCGGGGTATGCGGCGGGTAACGCGTTCCTGGACGGGTTGGCGGTGTATCGGCGGCAGCTCGGGTTGCCGGCGGTGAGTCTGGCGTGGGGGATGTGGGACACGGCAGGCATGGCCGCGTCGATCGGCGGCAACGACCGGGCCCGTACGGCACGCGCCGGCCTGCGGCCGATGAACGCCCGCACCGGCCTGGAACTCTTCGACGCCGCCGTGGGGGCGGAGCGGGCGGTGCTGGTGCCGGCCGCGATCGACGTACCCGCGCTGCGGGCGGCAGCCGCCGGCGCGGTCGTACCGCCGATGCTGCGCAACCTGGTCGACGTGGCGACGACCCGCCGCCGCGCCGGCCAGGGCGCCCCCGGCGGATGGGCCGAGCGCCTCACCGGGCTCAGCGCCGAGGAGGGCCTCGCACAGGTCGACGAGCTGATCCGGGGCCTGGTCGCGCAGGTCCTCGGGCACGGCGGCGCCGAGGCGGTGCCGGCGGACCGGGCGTTCAAGGACCTGGGCTTCGACTCGCTGACCGCCGTCGAGCTGCGTAACCGGGTGAACGGCGCGACCGGCCTGCGCCTCACCTCGACCCTGGTGTTCGACTACCCGTCCCCGCAGGTCCTGGCGGCCCACGTGTACGCGGAACTCGCCGGCACCCGGTCCGGTGCCGTCGCGGCCGAAGAGGCGACGGCCGGCGACGCCGACGAGGCGATCGCGATCGTCGGCATGGCCTGCCGCTACCCCGGCGGGGTGGAGTCTCCCGACGAGCTGTGGAGGCTGGTCAGCACCGGTGGGGAGGGCATCGGGGAGTTCCCGGCCGACCGGGGCTGGGACCTGGAGTCCCTGTACGACCCGGACCCCGACCACGCCGGCACCTCGTACACCCGCCACGGCGGCTTCCTGTACGGCGCGGCGGAGTTCGACCCCGGCTTCTTCGGCATCTCGCCGCGCGAGGCCCTCGCCATGGACCCGCAGCACCGGCTGCTGCTGGAGGCGTCCTGGGAGACGTTCGAGTCGGCGGGCCTGGACCCGTCGGGCCTGCGGGGCAGCCGGACCGGTGTCTTCGCGGGCGTCATCTACCACGACTACTCGACGCGCCTGATGGAGACGCCCGAGGTCGAGGGCTACATCGGCACCGGCAACTCGGGCAGCGTGCTGTCGGGCCGGGTGGCGTACACGTTCGGGCTCGAAGGCCCGGCGGTGACCGTGGACACGGCCTGCTCGTCCAGCCTGGTGGCGTTGCACCTCGCGGTGCAGGCGCTGCGCAGCGGCGAGTGCGACCTGGCGCTGGCCGGCGGCGTGACGGTGATGGCCACGCCCGGCACCTTCGTGGAGTTCTCCCGGCAGCGGGGCCTGTCGGCCGACGGCCGGTGCCGGTCGTTCGCCGCGTCGGCCGACGGCACGGGCTGGTCCGAGGGCGTGGGCGTGCTCCTGGTGCAACGCCTGTCGGACGCCCAGCGTGAGGGACGGCGGATCCTGGCGGTCGTACGCGGCAGCGCCGTGAACCAGGACGGTGCGTCGAACGGGCTGACCGCGCCGAACGGCCCGTCGCAGCAGCGGGTGATCCGGCAGGCCCTGGCGTCGGCGCGGCTGTCGCCGTCCGATGTGGACGTGGTCGAGGCGCACGGTACGGGTACGACGCTGGGTGATCCGATCGAGGCGCAGGCCGTCCTGGCGACGTACGGGCAGGACCGGCAGGGGCGGGAGCCGTTGTGGCTCGGCTCGGTGAAGTCGAACATCGGGCACGCACAGGCGGCAGCCGGTGTCGCCGGTGTGATCAAGATGGTCATGGCGATGCGCCACGGCCTCGTCCCGCCGACCCTGCACGTGGACGAGCCGTCCCCGCACATCGACTGGTCGGCGGGGGCGGTGGCCCTCGCGACCGAGCCCACTCCGTGGCCGCGGGTGGACCGGCCGCGTCGGGCGGCGGTGTCGTCGTTCGGGATCTCCGGCACGAACGCGCACGTGATCATCGAGCAGCCGCCGGCCGGGACGATCGAGGGTGAGGTCGTCGCACGCGAGGTGCCGGCGGTCGTGCCGGTGCTGTTGTCGGCCCGCGACGTGGCCGGGCTGTCGGCGCAGGCGGGTCGGTGGGCGGGGTGGCTGGCGGCCGGCGAGGCTCCGCGTGTGGTGGATGTGGCGTGGTCGTCGGTGGCGTCGCGGTCTGTGCTGGAGCACCGGGCGGTTGTGTCCGGCGCGAGCCGGGATGAGCTGTTGGCGGGTCTCGCGGCCGTGGCGGCCGGCGATCCGTCGGGAGCTGTCGTGACCGGCGCGGCGGGTCAGCGTGGTCAGCTTGCGCTGTTGTTTTCGGGTCAGGGTGCGCAGCGTGTGGGTATGGGCCGGGAGTTGTATGGCGGGTTCCCGGTGTTCGCGGCGGCGTTGGATGAGGTGTGCGGACATCTGGATTCGTTGTTGCCGTGTCCGTTGCGCGGGGTGTTGTTCGCGTCGGCGGGGACTGCTGAGGCGGAGTTGTTGGATCGGACGGTGTTCACGCAGGCCGGGTTGTTCGCGGTCGAGGTGGCGTTGTTCCGTCTGGTGGAGTCGTTCGGGATCGTTCCCGACGTGGTGGCCGGTCACTCGATCGGTGAGGTGACGGCGGCGTATGTGGCGGGGGTGTTGTCGCTCGCGGATGCGTGTGAGCTTGTGGCGGCGCGGGGTCGGTTGATGCAGGCGTTGCCGGCGGGTGGCGGGATGTTGGCGGTGGCGGCGGACGAGGCTTCGGTGGGGGAGTCGATCGCGGGGTTGGCGGACGTCGGTGTTGCGGCGGTCAACGGTCCGGCTGCTGTGGTGGTGTCGGGTGCGGTGGAGGCGTTGGATGAGGTGGAGCGGGTCTGGCGTGGGCGGGGTGTGCGGACGCGTCGGTTGGCGGTGAGTCATGCGTTCCACAGTCCGTTGATGGAGCCGATGCTGGCGGAGTTCCGGGCGGTGCTGGAGGGGCTGGCCTTCGCAGCGCCGTTGTTGCCGGTGGTGTCGAATGTGACCGGTGCGCTGGCTGACGCCGAGGAGATCCGCAGCCCGGAGTACTGGGTGCGGCATGTGCGGGAGGCTGTGCGCTACGCCGACGGGGTGACCGCGTTGCGTGAGGCGGGTGTGGACACGTTCCTGGAGGTCGGCCCGCAGAGTGTGCTGACCGCGATGAACGCCGACGTGCTCGCCGAGGACGCGCTCGCGGTGGCCGTGCAGCGCCGGGACCGGTCCGAGACGCAGGCGTTGCTGCACGCCCTGGCCGAGCTGCACGTCCACGGCGTCCCGGTGTCCTGGACGCAGTGGTTCACCGACACCGGTGCCGCCCGGGTCGACCTGCCCACGTACGCCTTCCACCGCGAGCGGTACTGGCCCGAGCCGGCGAGCCGGCCGCGACAGACGGCGACCCACGGCGGCGACGCCGACTTCTGGAACGCCGTCGAACGCGGCGACCTGAACGCCCTGGCCGCGCAGTTCGGCGACGACGGCACCGCCCTGGACGCCCTCACCCCGGCCCTGCCGGTCCTGTCGAACTGGCACCGGGCGCGTACGCAGCGGGCCGTCCTGGACGCGTGGTCGTACCGGGTCGGATGGAAGCGCACCGACATCACCGCCGAACCGGCGCGGCCCGGTGTGTGGCTGCTCGTGACGGCGCAGGACGACCTGGCGGAGGGCACCCGGGCGGAGGCGGTGACCAAGGCCCTCGCCGAGGTCGGCGCCGACGTGGTCCGGCTCACCGTCGACCCGGTCGGCACCGACCGGGTGGGCCTCGCCCGACGGCTGGGCGACGCGCTGGCCGACGGCCCCGTCACCGGCGTGCTCTCCCTGCTCGGCCTCCGCGACCAGCCGCACCCCGCCCACCCGGCCGTGCCGGTCGGGGCGGCCGCCACGCTGCTGCTGCTCCAGGCGCTGCACGACACCGGGGCGACGACCCGGCTGTGGTGCCTGACCCGGGGCGCGGTCAGCACCGGCGACGGGGACACCGTGCACGCCGTCGCCCAGAGCGGGCTCTGGGGCCTGGGGCTCGTGGCGGGCCTGGAACACCCCCACCTATGGGGCGGGCTGGTGGACCTGCCCGAGCAGGTCGACGCGACGGCCTGGGACCGGCTGGTGCGGGTGGTGACCGGCGCCGGCGACGAGGACCAGCTGGCCGTGCGCCCCTCCGGGGTGTTCGTCCGTCGCCTGGTCCGCTCGGCACCCACCGTTCCCGACGCGGCGCAGCGGTGGCGGCCGTCCGGCACCGTGCTGGTCACCGGCGGCACCGGCGCGCTGGGCGCGCACGTGGCCCGCTGGGCGGCGGCCAACGGGGCGGAGCACGTCGTGCTGACCAGCCGCCGGGGCGAGCGCGCCCCCGGGGCGGCCGAGCTGTGCGGGGAGCTCACCGCCCAGGGCGTACGGGCGTCGGTCGTGGCCTGCGACGTCGCCGATCGCGACCAGGTGGCGGAGCTGCTGGCCCGCCTCGACGAGGATCCCGCGCCGCTGACGGCCGTGGTCCACGCGGCGGGCGCCGGCGAGTCCGGGCTGATCGCCGAAACCGACCTGGCCGCGTTCGCGGGCGTGCTCGACGGCAAGGTGGCCGGCGCGCTGCACCTGGACGCCCTGCTCGGCGACCGGCCGCTGGACGCGTTCGTGCTCTTCTCCTCCATCGCCGGGGTGTGGGGCAGCGGCGGGCAGTCCGCGTACGCCGCCGGCAACGCCTTCCTCGACGCGCTCGCGGAGCAGCGGCGCGGCCGGGGCCTGGCGGCGACGTCCGTGGCCTGGGGACCGTGGGCCGACGGCGGCATGGCCACCGGCGAAGCCCAGCAGATGCTGGCCCGGCGCGGCCTGACCGCCATGGCGCCGGCCGACGCCGTGCACGCCATGCGGTACGCCGCCGGCCTGCCCAGGGCGGCACTGACCGTGGCGGACGTCGACTGGGCGGTCTTCGCCCCGGCGTACGCCTCGGCCCGCGCCCGGCCGCTGCTCGACGACATCGCCGAGGCCCGGGAGGCGCTGCACGCCCACGCCGGGGAGCAGCAGCCCGGCGCTGCCGATGCCCTGCGGGAGCACCTGCTCACCCTGCCCCGCCCCGAGCGGGTCCGGCACCTGGTCGACCTGGTCCGTACCCACGCCTCGGCCGTGCTCGGTCACGCGGGCACGGACCGGGTCAAGCCCCAGCGGGCGTTCAAGGAACTCGGATTCGACTCGCTGACGGCGGTCGAGCTGCGCAACCGACTGGCCGGCGCCACCGGCCTGTCACTGCCCGCGACCCTCGTCTTCGACCACCCGACCCCGGCCGTGCTCGCCGAGAACCTGCTCGACGGCCTGCTGCCCGAGGCGGCGCAGGCGGACGACGGCGACCCGGCGGAGGCGGCCGTCCGGCAGACGCTCGCGGCGATACCGCTGGCCCGCCTGCGCGAGGCGGGGCTGCTGGACCTGCTGCTCAACCTCGCCGACGCCGACGGCGGTACCGGGGCCGAGCCCACCGACGAGGCCCTGGACCTCGACGACCTCGACACCGACACCCTCGTCAGGCTGGCGCTTGACGGAACCGATTCCTGACCGTTGTCCCCAGTACGGAGCTCATGATGTCTACGTCCGCAGACAAGGTCGTCGAGGCGCTTCGCGCGTCGCTCAAGGAGACGGGCCGCCTCCGCCAGCTCAACCAGCAGCTGACCGCCGCCGCCCGGGAGCCGATCGCGATCGTCGCGATGTCCTGCCGCTACCCGGGCGGCGTCGCCAGCCCCGAGCAGCTCTGGGACCTGGTGGCCTCCGGCAGCGACGCGATCGGCGGCTTCCCGACGGACCGGGGCTGGGACCTGGACAACCTGTACGACCCGGACGCCGACCGCGCCGGCCGCTCCACGACCCGCGAGGGCGGCTTCCTCTACGACGCGGCCGACTTCGACGCCGAGTTCTTCGGCATCTCGCCCCGCGAGGCCGTGGCGATGGACCCCCAGCAGCGGCTGCTGCTGGAGACGTCGTGGGAGGCGTTCGAGCACGCCGGCATCGCACCCGCCTCGATGCGGGGGCAGAAGGTCGGCGTCTTCGTCGGCACCGCCGCCAACGGCTACGGCATGGGCCCGCAGAGCGAGGCCGAGGGCGCCGACGAGGGCTACCTGCTGACCGGTACGGCCACCAGCGTCGTCTCCGGCCGGATCGCGTACGCCCTCGGCCTGGAGGGCCCCGCGGTCACCGTCGACACCGCCTGCTCGTCGTCGCTGGTCGCCCTGCACCTGGCGTGCCAGGCGCTGCGGCAGGGCGACTTCGACCTGGCCCTGGCCGGCGGCGTGTGCGTCATGGCCACCCCCGGCCCGTTCGTGGGTTTCTCCCGGCAGCGGGGGCTCGCCCCCGACGGCCGCTGCAAGTCGTTCGCCGCCGCCGCCGACGGCACGGGCTGGTCCGAGGGCGTCGGCATCCTGCTGGTGGAGCGGCTGTCGGACGCGCAGCGCAAGGGACACCCGATCCTCGCCGTGATCCGGGGCAGCGCCGTCAACCAGGACGGCGCGTCCAACGGCCTCACCGCCCCCAACGGCCCCGCCCAGCAGCGGGTGATCCGGCAGGCCCTCGCGAACGCCCGGCTGACCACGGCCGACGTGGACGCCGTCGAGGCGCACGGCACCGGCACCGTCCTCGGCGATCCGATCGAGGCGCAGGCCCTGCTGGCCACGTACGGGCGGGACCGCCCCGCCGACCGGCCGTTGCTGCTCGGCTCGATCAAGTCGAACATCGGTCACAGTCAGTCCGCCGCAGGCGTGGCCGGTGTGATCAAGATGGTGATGGCGATGCGGCACGGGCTGGTGCCGTCCACCCTGCACGTCGACGAGCCGACGTCGAAGGTGGACTGGTCGGCCGGCGAGGTGTCGCTGGTGACGGAGGCGACGCCGTGGCCGGCGACCGACCGTCCCCGCCGGGCGGCCGTGTCGTCGTTCGGCATCTCCGGCACGAACGCGCACACCATCATCGAGGAGCCACCGACGCCGGATGCCGTCGAGCCCGCCGACGCCGGACCGGCACCCACAGTCGCCCTGCCGGCGGTGCCCGTGCTGCTCTCCGCCCGCTCCGAGGCCGCGCTCGGCGCGCAGGCGGGCCGCTGGACCCGGTGGCTGGAGGACGACGAGGCCCTCCGCACCGTGGACGTCGGCTGGTCGTCGGTCGTGTCGCGCTCCGCGCTGGAACACCGCGCGGTGCTCACCGCCACCGACCGCGAGGAGCTGCTGGCCGGGCTGCGCGCCCTGGCCGCCGGGCAGCCGTCCGGCGCGCTGGTCGCCGGGCAGGCCGCCGACCGGGGTCCGCTCGCGGTGCTCTTCTCGGGTCAGGGCGCGCAGCGCGCCGGCATGGGCCGGGAGTTGTACGCGGAGTTCCCGGTCTTCGCCGCCGCGCTGGACGAGGTGTGCGCACAGCTCGACGCGCTGCTGCCGCGCCCGCTCAAGGAGGTGCTGTTCGCACCCGAGGGTTCCGCCGAGGCGGAGCTGCTGGACCGGACGGTGTTCACGCAGGCCGGTCTGTTCGCGGTCGAGGTGGCGCTGTTCCGGCTCGTCGAGTCCTTCGGCGTCGCCCCCGACATGGTCGGCGGTCATTCGATCGGCGAGGTCACGGCGGCGCATGTGGCGGGGGTGTTGTCGCTGGCGGATGCGTGTGAGCTTGTGGCGGCGCGGGGCCGGTTGATGCAGGCGTTGCCGGCCGGTGGCGGGATGCTGGCCGTTGCGGCGGCCGAGGCCGATGTGCTGGCGACGCTGGACGGCTCGACCGGTGTGGGGGTCGCGGCGGTCAACGGGCCGACGTCGGTGGTGGTCTCCGGTGCGGTGGAGGCGCTCGACGAGGTGGAGCGGGTCTGGCGTGGGCGGGGTGTGCGGACGCGCCGGTTGTCGGTGAGTCATGCGTTCCACAGTCCGTTGATGGAGCCGATGCTGGATGAGTTCCGGGTGGTCCTGGACGGGTTGACGTTCGAGGCGCCGGCGTTGCCGGTCGTGTCGAACGTGACCGGTGCGCTGGCCGACGTCGACGAGATCCGTAGTCCCGACTACTGGGTGCGGCACGTCCGGGAGGCTGTGCGTTTCGCCGACGGGGTCGCCGCGCTGCGCACCGCCGGGGTGGACACGTTCCTGGAGGTCGGCCCGCGCAGCGTCCTGACCGCCATGACCCGGGACGTGCTGAGCGGGCGGGAGCCGGCGGACGCCGACGACGACACCCCGGTCGTCGCCGTACCCGCCCTGCGCGCCGACCGCCCCGAGTCGCGGGCCCTGCTCGCCGCCCTGTCCGAGCTGCACGTCAACGGAACACCCGTCGACTGGGCGGCCCTCTACGCCGGCACCGGAGCGACCCCGGTCGCCCTGCCCACATACGCGTTCCAGCGGCGGCGCTACTGGCCCGAGCAGATGCCGGCCTCGGCCACCGGCCCGGTCAGCCCGGACGTGGTGGACGTCGAGTTCTGGTCGGCCGTCGAGCGCTCCGACGTGGCGGCGCTCGCGGCGCAGATCGGCGTCGACGGCGCGGCCCTGGACGTGCTCGCCCCGGCCCTGCCGGTGCTGTCGTCCTGGCGCAGGGCGCGGCTGCGGGACGCCGTCGTCGACGGCTGGTCGTACCGGGTGGTGTGGAAGCGGACCGCCGCCCCCGCACCGGTCACCCCGTCGGGCCGCTGGCTGCTCGTGGAGCCCGCCGACGACGCCGCCACGACCGAGTGGGCCGGGGCGCTCGCGGGGGCGCTGAGCGCCGCCGGCGGCGAGGTGTCCCGGCTGGCGGTGGACCCGCTCGCCGAGCGCGACCAGGTGACGTCGCGGGTGGCCCAGACCGTGGGGAACGCCCCGTTCACCGGGATCGTCTCCCTGCTGGGCCTGCTGGAGCGGCCCCACCCCGGGCGGCCGGCGGTGCCGCTCGGCACGGCCGCCACGATGACGCTGGTGCAGGCCCTGCACGCCGCCGACGTCACGGCACCACTGTGGATGCTCACGCGGGGCGCGGTCGGCACCGGCGACACCGACCCGGTGCGCAGCGTCGCCCAGGGCGGGCTGTGGGGCCTGGCCCGGGTCGCCGGGCTGGAACACCCGCAGCTCTGGGGCGGCCTGGTCGACCTGCCGGACGCGCCCGGGCGCGGCGACTGGGACCACGCGGTGGGCGTCCTCACCGGCGGTGGCCCCGAGGACCAGGTGGCCGTACGACCCTCCGGCGTCTTCGTACGGCGACTGGTGCGTGCTACGCCGGCGGCCGTCGGCGCCGTCGACCGCTGGCAGCCGTCCGGCACCGTCCTCGTCACCGGCGGCACCGGCGCGCTGGGCGCGCACGTGGCCCGCTGGGCGGCGGCCAACGGGGCCGAGCACCTCGTGCTGACCAGCCGCCGCGGCGAGCACGCCCCCGGGGCGGCCGAGCTGCGCGACGAACTGACCGGGCTCGGCGCCCGGGTGACCCTGGTCGCCGCCGACATGGCCGACCGCGCCCGCGTCGAGGCGCTGCTGCGCGACGTCGACGCCGACCCGGCGCCGCTGACCGCGGTGGTACACGCCGCCGGGGTGGGCCAGCTGACCATGCTGGTCGACACCGACCTCGCCGGGCTGGCCGGGGTGCTCGACGGCAAGATCGCCGGTGCCGTGCACCTGGACGAGCTGCTGGGCGACCGGCCGCTCGACGCGTTCGTGCTGTTCTCCTCCATCGCCGGCATCTGGGGCAGCGGCGGACAGGCCGCGTACGCCGCCGGCAACGCCTTCCTCGACGCCCTCGCCGAGCGGCGCCGCGCCCGCGGCCTGGCCGCCACCGCCGTGGCCTGGGGCCCCTGGGCCGAGGGCGGCATGGCCAGCGGCGAGGGCCAGGAACTGCTGGCCCGCCGCGGCCTCAGCCCGATGTCCCCGGCCCAGGCCGTGTACGCGCTGCGCAGCGCCGTCGGCCGGGCCGTGCCGTCGGTGACCGTGGCGGACGTCGACTGGTCCCTGTTCACCCCGGCGTTCGCGGCCGCCCGCGCCCGCCCCCTGCTCGACGACGTCGCCGAGGCGCGCGACGCCCTGCGCGTGGTCGACGCCGAGCCGGAGGACACCGCCGGCGGCGGGCTACGCCAGCACCTGCTGACGCTGCCCCGCGCCGAGCAGGACCGCCACCTGACCGACCTCGTACGCACGCACACCGCCGCCGTGCTCGGCCACTCCGGCACGGACCTGGTCAAGGCCGGCCGGGCGTTCAAGGAACTCGGCTTCGACTCGCTGACCGCCGTCGAGCTGCGCAACCGGCTCGGCGCCGCCACCGGCCTCACCCTGCCCACCACCCTGGTCTTCGACTACCCGAACCCGGCCGCCCTCGCCGACCACCTGTCGGTGACGCTGCGCCTGCACGAGGTCGAGACCGTGACCGCCTGGGGCCCCGCCGGGCCGGTGGACGGCGACCCGATCGTCATCGTCGGTATGAGCTGCCGCTACCCGGGCGGCGTGGCCAACCCGGACGACCTGTGGGACCTGGTCGCCACCGGGCGCGACGGCATCAGCGGCTTCCCCGACGACCGGCACTGGGACATGGGCCGGCTGCTGGCCGTCGACGCCGACGGGCAACCCGTCTCGCACACCCGCGAGGGCGGCTTCGTCGACGGCGCCACCACCTTCGACCCGGGCTTCTTCGGCATCTCGCCGCGCGAGGCCGTCGCCATGGACCCGCAGCAGCGCCTGCTGCTGGAGGCGTCCTGGGAGGCCATGGAGCAGGCCGGCATCGACCCGGACGAGCTGCGCGGCAGCCGTACCGGCGTCTTCGTCGGCGCCTCCCCGTCGGGCTACGGCACCACCGACACACCGGCCGAGCTGGCCGGCTACCAGCTCACCGGCGGCGCGCACAGCGTCATCTCCGGCCGCGTGTCGTACACCTTCGGGCTGGAGGGCCCGGCGGTGACGGTCGACACCGCCTGCTCGTCCTCCCTCGTGGCTGTGCACCTGGCCGCTCAGGCGCTGCGCGGCGGCGAGTGCGACATGGCGCTGGCCGGCGGCGTCACCGTCATGGTGACCCCCGGTGCCTTCGTCGAGTTCTCCCGCCAGGGCGGCCTCGCCCCGGACGGGCGCTGCAAGTCCTTCGCCGCCGACGCCGACGGCACCGGCTGGTCGGAGGGCGTCGGCGTGCTGCTGGTCCAGCGGCTCTCCGACGCCCGGCGGCAGGGCCGCCAGGTGCTCGCCGTGCTCGCCGGCAGCGCCGTCAACCAGGACGGCGCGTCCAACGGCCTCACCGCCCCCAACGGCCCCGCCCAGCAGCGGGTGATCCGGCAGGCCCTCGCAAACGCCCGGTTGACCACGGCCGACGTCGACGCGGTCGAGGCGCACGGCACGGGAACGACGCTCGGCGACCCCATCGAGGCGCAGGCCCTGCTGGCCACCTACGGCCAGGGCCGCCCCGCCGACCGGCCGCTGCTGCTCGGCTCGATCAAGTCGAACATCGGCCACAGCCAGGCCGCGGCCGGCGTCGCCGGCATGATCAAGATGGTGCAGGCGATGCGGTACGGCCTGCTCCCGCGGACCCTGCACCTCGACGAGCCGACCCCCCACGTGGACTGGTCCTCCGGCGCGGTCTCCCTGCTCACCGAGGCGCGCCCCTGGCCGGCGGTGGACCGGCCGCGCCGGGCCGCCGTGTCGTCGTTCGGCATCAGCGGTACGAACGTGCACCTGATCCTGGAGCAGCCGTCCGCGCCGACCGACGCGGACGAGCCGGCCGACGGCGACGAGCCGGTCACCGGTGACGAGCCGTCCCGGCCGCCGACGGTGCTGCCGCTGCTGCTGTCGGCCCGCGACGCGGCCGGGCTGTCGGCGCAGGCCGGCCGCTGGGCGCAATGGCTCGGCGGCACCGAGGCCCCGCGCCCGCTCGACGTGGCGTGGTCCTCGGTGGCGTCGCGCTCTGTACTGGAGCACCGGGCCGTCGTGTCCGGTGCGAGCCGGGACGAACTGCTGGCGGGCCTCGAAGCCGTGTCGGCGGGCGAGCTCTCGGCCGGCGTGCTCACCGGCCCGGGCGGCCAGCGCGGCCAGCTGGCGCTGTTGTTCTCCGGTCAGGGTGCGCAGCGTGCCGGGATGGGCCGGGAGTTGTACGGGGTCTTCCCGGTGTTCGCCGCCGCGCTGGACGAGGTGTGCGGACACCTCGACCCGCTGCTGCCGCGCCCGCTGCGGGAGGTGCTGCTCGCTTCTCTGAATTCCGCCGAGGCGGGGTTGCTGGACCAGACCGTGTTCACGCAGGCCGGTCTGTTCGCGGTCGAGGTGGCGCTGTTCCGCCTCGTGGAGTCGTTCGGGGTCGTTCCCGACATGCTGGCCGGTCACTCGATCGGTGAGGTGACGGCGGCGCATGTCGCGGGTGTGTTGTCCCTGGCGGATGCGTGCGCCCTCGTGGCGGCGCGGGGTCGGTTGATGCAGGCGCTGCCGACCGGTGGCGGGATGCTGGCCGTAGCCGCTGATGAGGCGGCCGTGGCGGAGTCGGTCGCGGGGCTGACCGATCGGGTCGGTATCGCGGCGGTCAACGGGCCTGCCGCAGTGGTGGTGTCGGGTGCCGTCGAGGCCCTGGCCGAGGTGGAGCGGGTCTGGCGGGATCGGGGGGTGCGTACCCGTCGGCTCACCGTCAGCCACGCGTTCCACAGCCCGTTGATGGCGCCGATGCTCGATGAGTTCCGTACGGTTCTGGGCGGGTTGGCGTTTGCGGCGCCGTTGTTGCCGGTCGTGTCGAACGTGACCGGTGCCCTGGTTGGTGACGAGATCTGCACGCCGGAGTATTGGGTGCGGCACGTGCGCGAGGCTGTGCGGTACGCCGACGGGGTCGCCGCCGTGCGGGCTGCCGGTGTGGATACGTTCCTGGAGGTCGGCCCGCAGAGCGTCCTGACCGCTATGAACGCCGACCTGCTCGCCGATGACGAGGCCGTGCTGGCGGTGGCTGTGCAGCGCCGTGACCGTTCGGAGGCGCAGGCGTTGCTGCACGCCCTGGCCGAGTTGCACGTGCACGGCGTGCCGGTGACCTGGCAGTCGTGGTTCGCCGAGACCGGCGCGCGGCGGGTGGACCTGCCCACGTACGCCTTCCAGCGGGAGCGGTACTGGCTGCCGCCGGCCGGCCAGTCGGCCGACGTCTCCGGGGCCGGCCTCGGCGTGGCGCGACACCCGCTACTCGGCGCGGCGGTGTCGGTCGCCGGCGAGGACATGGTGGTGCTGACCGGCCGGCTGTCGGTGTCGACGCACCCGTGGCTCGCCGACCACGTCGTCTCCGGCGCCGTGGTCGTGCCGGGCACCGCCCTGGTGGACCTCGTCGTCCGGGCGGGCGACGAGGTCGGTGCCTCCCGTGTCCGTGAGCTGACCGTCCTCGCCCCGCTCGTGCTGCCCGCCACCGGCGGCGGGGTACGGGTGCAGGTCCGGGTCGGTCCCGTCGACGGCACCGGCAGCCGGTCGGTGACCGTGCACTCGCAGTCCGAGGACGACCCCGAGTCGGGGTGGACCCGGCACGCCGACGGCCTCGTCGACGCCCCCACGGTCGACGAGCCCACCCTTGGCGCGTGGCCGCCGCCCGGCGCGTCCGAGGTGGACGTCACCGGCTGGTACGCGACGGTCGCCGAGCACGGGCTCGCGTACGGGCCGGTCTTCCGGGGCCTGCGCCGGGCGTGGACCGCCGACGGCGAGGTGTTCGCCGAGGTCGCCCTCGCCGACGAGTTCGCCGGTGATCCGGCGGGCTTCGGGGTGCACCCGGCGCTGCTGGACGCCGCCCTGCACCCTGTCGGGCTGCTGCCCGCCGACGAGGCGGGCGGCGGGCCCCGGGTGCCGTTCGCGTTCGAGGGGGTGCAGGTTCACGCCGTCGGCGCCCGGACGCTCCGGGTCCGCCTCACCGCCTCCGGCAGCTCGGTGCGGCTGGTAGCCACCGACGAGACGGGCGTGCCCGTGGTGTCGGTGGACTCGCTGACGCTGCGCGAGATGACCGGCCTGGCGGCCGCGCCGGACGAGGCGTACCGATCCCTGTTCGAGGTCTCCTGGCAGCCGGAGCAGATCGCCGCGCCCGACGGCGCGTACGGCTGGGTCGTGCTCGGTGGGCGTCCGCTCGACGGCGCCCCGCAGCTTCCGGCGTACGCCGGCGTCGCCGATCTGACCACGGCGGCGACGGACGGCACCGCCCCGGCGGCGCTGCTGCTGCCCGTCACCCCGGCGCCTTCCGGCGCGGACGTGCCCGACGCGGTGCGCTCCGTCACGGCGGACGTCCTCGGCGTGGTGCAGGCGTGGCTGGCGGCCGGGCCGCTGGCGGACTCGCGGCTGGTCGTCGTGACCCGCGGCGCGGTGGCTACCGGCGCCGACGACCGCGTCACCGACCTGGCGGGGGCGGCGGTCTGGGGCCTGCTGCGCTCGGCCCAGTCGGAGCACCCCGGCCGGATCGTGCTGGCCGACCTGGAACCCGGCACCGACCTGGACGCCGACCTGCTGGCCCTGCTCGCCGCCGTCGCCGACGGCCCCGCCCTCGGCGGGCAGGTCGCGGTGCGGTCGGGCACGGCGTACCTGCCGCGGCTGGTCCGCGCCACGGGCGCCGCGCGCACCCCCGCGGCCCTCGGCGGGGGAACCGTCCTGGTGACCGGCGGCACCGGATCGCTGGGCGCCCTGGTGTCCGAACACCTCGTCACCGCGTACGGCGTGCGTTCGCTGGTGCTGGTGTCCCGGCAGGGGCCGGCTGCCCCCGGCGCCGACGAACTGGTGCGGCGGCTGGCCGCGCTGGGCGCGACCGCCCGGGTGGTCGCCACCGACGTCACCGACCGCGAGCGCGTCGGCGAGCTGGTCCGGTCCATCACCGCCGACGACCGCCTGGCCGGGGTGGTCCACACCGCCGGCGTCCTCGACGACGGCATCGTCAGCGGGATCACCGCCGACCGGCTGGCGGACGTGCTTGCCCCGAAGGTCACGGCGGGCTGGTGGCTGCACGAGGCGACCGCCGAGCTGGACCTCGACCTCTTCGTGCTCTTCTCCTCCGTCGCCGGAGTGCTCGGCTCTCCCGGCCAGGCCGCGTACGCGGCCGGCAACGCCTTCCTGGACGCCCTCGCCGTGCTGCGGGCGCAGCGCGGGCTGCCCGCCGTCAGCCTCGCCTGGGGCATGTGGGACACCGACGGCATGGCGGCGTCGATCAACGACGCCGACCGGGCCCGGGTGACCCGGGCCGGCCTGGTCCCGATGACCGCCCCCGTCGGGCTCGGGCTGTGGGACGCCGCCCTGACCCACGGCGGCGCGGCCCTGGTGCCGGCCGTGGTCGACCTGCCCGCCATGCGGGCGCAGACCGCCGCCGGCCGGGTGCCGGTGATGCTGCGGGGCCTGGTGGGACCGGCCGCGAAGCGCCGCCGCTCCGGCACCGGCGCGTGGGCCGACCGGCTGGCCGGCCTCGACCCGCAGGAGGCGCGTGCGCAGGTGGCGCTGCTGGTGCGCGGAATGATCGCGCAGGTCCTCGGCCACGGCGGCGCCGAGGCGGTGCCGGCGGACCGGGCGTTCCGGGAGCTGGGCTTCGACTCGCTGACCGCCGTCGAGCTGCGCAACCGGATCAACAGCGCGAGCGGGCTGCGACTCACGTCGACACTCGTCTTCGACTACCCGACCCCCGGCGCCCTGTCGGAGCACCTGTACGAGCAGCTGTCCGGCCAGGTCGCCGCGCAGCAGCAGGCCGTGCGGGCGACAACCGTCGACGAGCCGATCGCCATCGTCGGCATGGCGTGCCGCTACCCGGGTGGCGTGACGAACCCGCAGCAGCTGTGGGACCTGGTCGCCGCCGGCGCCGACGGCATCGGCGAATTCCCCACCGACCGGGGCTGGGACCTCGACCGGCTCTTCCACCCCGACCCGGACAACCCCGGGACGTCGTACACCCGCCACGGTGGCTTCCTGTACGGGGCCGCCGAGTTCGACCCGGACTTCTTCGGCATCTCGCCGCGCGAGGCGATCGCCATGGACCCGCAGCAGCGGCTGCTGCTGGAGGCGTCCTGGGAGACGTTCGAGTCGGCCGGTCTCGACCCCTCGCGGCTGCGCGGCAGCCGGACCGGCGTCTTCGCCGGCCTGATGTACCACGACTACGCCTCCGGCGTGCAGGACCTGCCCGAGGGCGTGGGCGGCTACCTCGGCACCGGCACCTCCGGCAGCGTGCTGTCCGGCCGGGTGGCGTACACGTTCGGGCTCGAAGGCCCGGCGGTGACCGTGGACACCGCGTGTTCGTCGTCGCTGGTCGCGCTGCACCTGGCGGTGCAGGCGCTGCGCGGCGGCGAGTGCGACCTCGCCCTGGCCGGCGGCGTGACGGTGATGGCGACGCCGGGGACGTTCATCGAGTTCTCCCGGCAGCGTGGCCTGTCGGCCGACGGCCGGTGCAAGTCCTTCGCGGCGTCGGCGGACGGCACGGGCTGGTCCGAGGGCGTGGGCGTGCTCCTGGTGGAGCGCCTGTCGGACGCGCGGCGCAACGGGCACCGCGTGCTTGCGGTCGTGCGTGGCACTGCCGTCAACCAGGACGGCGCGTCGAACGGTCTGACCGCCCCGAACGGCCCGTCGCAGCAGCGCGTGATCCGTCAGGCGCTGGCCAACGCGCGGCTCACCGCCGCCGACGTGGACGCCGTCGAGGCGCACGGCACCGGCACGACCCTGGGCGACCCGATCGAGGCGCAGGCCCTGCTGGCGACGTACGGGCAGGACCGGCCCGCCGACCGGCCGCTCTGGCTGGGCTCGGTCAAGTCGAACATCGGCCACACCCAGGCCGCCGCCGGGGCAGCCGGCATCATCAAGATGATCATGGCGATGCGGCACGGCGTGCTGCCGTCGACGCTGCACGTCGACGAGCCGTCCCCGCACATCGAGTGGAGCGCCGGGGCGGTCTCCCTGCTCACCGAGGCCCGCGACTGGCCCGCGGCGGGCCGGCCCCGTCGCGCCGCGATCTCGTCGTTCGGCGTCAGCGGCACGAACGCGCATGTGATCATCGAGCAGCCGCCCGCCGAGGCGGAGCCGACCCGGGGCGAGGGCGCGCCGACGCCCACCGCCGGGCAGCTGCCGTCGCCGGTGCTGCTGTCGGCCCGCTCCGAGGCCGCCGTCGCGGCCCAGGCGGAGCGCTGGGCCCGCTGGATCGCCGGCGACGAGGAACTGCGCCCCCTCGACGTCGGCTGGTCGTCGACCGTCAGCCGGGCCGTCATGGAGCACCGCGCGGTGGTCACCGCGACGGACCGGGACGAACTGCTGGCCGGGCTGCGCGCCCTCGCCGACGGTGAGCCGGCCGCCACCGTGGTCACCGGCACGGGCGCGACGCGTACGCAACTGGCCGTGCTCTTCTCGGGCCAGGGCGCGCAGCGCGCCGGGATGGGCCGGGAGCTGTCCGCCCTGTTCCCCGTGTTCGCGACCGCGCTGGACGAGGTGTGCGCGCAGCTCGATCCGTTGCTGCCGCGTCCGTTGCGGGAGGTGCTGTTCGCGTCGTCGGGTTCCGCCGAGGCGGGGTTGCTGGATCAGACGGTGTTCACGCAGGCCGGGTTGTTCGCGGTCGAGGTGGCGTTGTTCCGTCTGGTGGAGTCGTTCGGGGTCGTTCCCGACGTGGTGGCTGGTCACTCGATCGGTGAGGTGACGGCCGCGTACGTGGCCGGGGTGCTGTCCCTGGCCGACGCGTGCGCTCTCGTGGCCGCGCGGGGTCGGTTGATGCAGGCGTTGCCCACGGGCGGCGGCATGCTGGCCGTGGCCGCTGACGAGGCTGCGGTGGCGGAGTCTCTCGCCGGGATGACCGACCGCCTCGGTATCGCGGCCGTCAACGGGCCCACCGCCGTCGTCGTCTCCGGTGCCGTCGAGGCCCTGGACGAGGTGGAGCGGGTCTGGCGGGAGCGGGGTGTGCGTACGCGCCGCCTGACGGTGAGCCACGCGTTCCACAGTCCGCTGATGGAGCCGATGCTCGACGAGTTCCGCGCCGTCCTGGCGGGGCTGACGTTCCGGGCGCCGCTGCTGCCGGTGGTGTCGAACCTGACCGGCGCGCTCGCCGACCCGCAGGAGATCACCCGCGCCGAGTACTGGGTGCGGCACGTGCGGGAGGCCGTCCGCTACGCCGACGGCATCGCCGCCCTGCGGGCCACCGGGGTCGACACCTTCCTGGAGATCGGCCCGCAGAGCGTCCTGACCGCGATGAACGCCGACCTGCTCGCCGAGGACGCGCTCGCGGTGGCCGTCCAGCGCCGGGACCGGCCCGCCCCGCAGGCACTCCTGCACGCCCTCGCCGACCTGCACGTCCACGGTGTCCCGGTGACCTGGACGCAGTGGTTCACCGACGCCGGCGCCGCCCGGGTCGACCTGCCGACGTACGCCTTCCAGCACCAGCGCTACTGGCTCGGCGCGGGCCAGGCGCATGCCGCCGACGTGTCCGGGGCGGGCCTCGGCGTGGCCGGGCATCCGCTGCTCGGTGCGGCGGTGTCAGTGGCCGGTGTGGACATGGTGGTGTTGACGGGCCGGCTGTCCCTCACCACCCACGTGTGGCTCGCGGACCACGTCGTCTCCGGCGCGGTCGTCTTGCCCGGGACCGCCCTGGTCGAGTTGGCCGTCCGGGCGGGTGACGAGGTGGGCGCGTCGCGGGTGCGGGAGCTGACCGTGGCGGCGCCGCTGGTGCTGCCGGAGGCCGGCGCGGTGCGGGTGCAGGTGCGCGTCGGTGCGGCCGACGAGACCGGCGTCCGGGTCGTGGCGGTGCACTCGCAGTCCGAGGGTGATCCGGAGGCCGACTGGGTGCGGCATGCGGAGGGCGTGCTGGAGCCGGCGTCGGCCGGCGAGCCGAGCCTGGGGGAGTGGCCGCCGGTCGGCGCGTCCGAGGTGGACGTGGCGGGCTGGTACCCGACGCTGGCGGAGCACGGCCTGGCGTACGGGCCGGTGTTCCGGGGGCTGCGCCGGGTGTGGACGGGCGGCGACGAGGTGTTCGCCGAGGTGGCGCTGCCGGACGAGGTGGCGACGGAGGCGGCGCGCTTCGGTGTGCACCCGGCGCTGCTGGACGCCGCCCTGCACCCGATCGGGCTGCTGCCCGGCACCGAGGGGTCGGGCGGGCCGCGGGTGCCGTTCGCGTTCGAGGGTGTGCAGGTGTATGCCTCGGGTGCGCGGGTGCTGCGGGTGCGGCTGTCGCGTACGGGCTCGGCGGTGCGGCTGGTCGCGTGCGACGAGTCGGGCGCGGCCGTGGTCTCGGTCGACTCCCTCGCCCTGCGCGAGCTGACCGGCGTGACCGCGGCAGGCGCGGCGGCCCGCGCGATGTTCGAACTCACCTGGCAGGCCGAGGAGATCGCCGCCACCGGGGACCTCTCCGGGTGGGCGCTGGTCGGCTCGCCGGCAACCGCCGACCTGCCGGCGTACGGCGACGTCGAGGCGCTCGTCGCGGCGGTCGACGCCGGCCGGACGGTCGCACCGAGGGCGCTGCTGCTGCCGCTCGACGGGCCGGAGAGGGCCGTCCCCGATGCGGTACGCGCGGCGACCTCGGAGGTGCTGGCGACCGTCCGGTCCTGGCTGGCAGCCGATGCGCTGGCGGAGTCGCGGCTCGTGGTGGTGACGCGGGGTGCGGTGTCGGTGGCGGCGGACGACCGGGTGTCGGACCTGGCCGGTGCGGCGGTGTGGGGTCTGCTGCGGTCGGCGCAGTCGGAGCACCCGGGTCGCATCGTGCTGGCGGACGTGGACGGTGACGTGGATGCCGGGCTGCTGGGTGTGCTGACCACGGTGGCCGACGAGCCGTCGACGCACGGCGGTCAGGTCGCGGTGCGTGCGGGCGCGGTGTTCGTGCCGCGTCTGGTGCGTGCGGTCGCTCCGGCGTCGGTGGAGACGCCGGTCGTGGGTGACGGTGCGGTGCTGGTGACCGGTGGTACGGGTGCGCTCGGGGCGTTGGTGGCGGAGCACCTGGTGTCGGCGCATGGTGTGCGGTCGCTGGTGCTGGTGTCGCGGCGTGGCCCGGAGGCCGCCGGTGCGGGTGAGTTGTCGGAGCGGTTGTCGGCGTTGGGTGCGTCGGTGCGGGTCGTTGCCTGTGACGTGACGGACCGGGACCAGGTGTTCGGTCTGGTGGCGGAGGTGGCCGCCGGGGGTCGGCTGGCGGGTGTGGTGCACACGGCTGGTGTGTTGGATGACGGTGTGGTGGAGGGGCTGACGGCGGAGCGGTTGGCGGGGGTGTTGGCGCCGAAGGTGTCGGCGGGTTGGTTGTTGCATGAGGCGACGGCGGGTCTGGATCTCGACTTGTTCGTGGTGTTCTCGTCGGTTGCGGGTGTGCTGGGTTCGCCGGGTCAGTCGGGGTATGCGGCGGGTAACGCGTTCCTGGACGGGTTGGCGGTGTATCGGCGGCAGCTCGGGTTGCCGGCGGTGAGTCTGGCGTGGGGGATGTGGGACACGGCAGGCATGGCCGCCTCGATCGACGAGGCGGACCGGGCGCGGTCCGCGCGGGCGGGTCTGACGCCGATGAGCGCCGGGACCGGGTTGGAGCTGTTCGACGCCGCCCTGGTGGCGGAGCAGCCGGCGTTGGTGCCGGCCGTGATCGACGTACCGGCGATGCGCGCAGCGCTCGGCGCCGGCCCGGTGCCGGCCGTGCTGCGTACCCTGATCGGGTCGACGGCGGCCCGGCGACGGGCCGCGCGGAGCGGCGACTGGGCCAACCAGCTCGCGGGCCTGGCGCCCGACGAGGCGCGCGCCCAGGTCGACGTGCTGGTACGGGGTCTGGTCGCGCAGGTGTTGGGGCACGGTGGTGCGGAAGCCGTGCCGGCGGACCGGGCGTTCCGGGAGTTGGGCTTCGACTCGCTGACGGCGGTGGACCTGCGTAACCGGTTGAACGCGGCCACCGGGCTGCGGCTGGCCTCGACGCTGGTCTTCGACTACCCGACCCCGGCCGTGCTCGCCGACCACCTGCACGAGCAGGTCTCCGGGCAGATCACCGCCCGCCAGACGGCGGTACTCACCGCCGGCACCGACGAGCCGATCGCGATCGTGGGCATGGCCTGCCGCTACCCCGGTGGCGTCGATGGTCCGGACCAGCTGTGGGCGTTGCTGGCCGGCGGCGGCGACGGGATCTCGGAGTTCCCCACCGATCGCGGCTGGGACCTGGAGAGCCTGTTCGACCCGGACCCGGAGCACAGCGGTACGTCGTACACGCGCCACGGTGGTTTCCTGTACGGGGCGGCGGAGTTCGATCCGGGCTTCTTCGGGATCTCGCCGCGTGAGGCTCTGGCGATGGATCCGCAGCAGCGGTTGCTGCTGGAGGCGTCGTGGGAGTCGTTCGAGTCGGCGGGGCTGGACCCGCAGCGGTTGCGGGGCAGCCGGACGGGTGTCTTCGCCGGTGTCATGTACCACGACTACGCCTCCCGCCTGATGGACCTGCCGCCGGACGCCGAGGGCTTCGTCGGCACGGGCACGTCGGGCAGCGTGCTGTCCGGTCGGGTCGCCTACACCTTCGGGTTGGAGGGCCCGGCGGTCACCGTCGACACCGCTTGTTCTTCCAGCCTCGTTGCGCTGCACCTTGCCGCGCAGGCGTTGCGGTCGGGTGAGTGTGATCTGGCGTTGGCCGGTGGTGTGACGGTGATGGCGACGCCGGGGACGTTCATCGAGTTCTCGCGTCAGCGCGGCCTGTCGCAGGACGGCCGGTGCAAGTCGTTCGCGGCGTCGGCCGACGGCACGGGCTGGTCCGAGGGCGTCGGCGTGCTGCTCGTGGAGCGGCTGTCGGACGCGCGGCGCAACGGGCACCGCGTGCTGGCGGTGGTACGTGGCACGGCCGTGAACCAGGACGGTGCGTCGAACGGGCTGACCGCGCCGAACGGCCCGTCGCAGCAGCGGGTGATCCGGCAGGCGCTGGCGAACGCGCGCCTGTCCCCGGCGGACGTGGATGCCGTGGAGGCGCACGGCACGGGTACGACGCTGGGTGATCCGATCGAGGCGCAGGCTCTGCTGGCGACGTACGGGCAGGAGCGTCCGCAGGATCGGCCGTTGCTGTTGGGGTCGGTGAAGTCGAACATCGGGCACACGCAGGCGGCTGCGGGTGTGGCTGGTGTGATCAAGATGGTCATGGCGATGCGGCACGGTCTGGTGCCGGCGACGTTGCATGTGGACGAGCCGTCGCCGCACATCGACTGGTCGGCGGGGGCGGTGGCCCTGGCCACCGAGCCCACTCCGTGGCCGCGGGTGGACCGTCCGCGTCGGGCGGCGGTGTCGTCGTTTGGCATCTCCGGCACGAACGCGCATGTGATCATCGAGCAGCCGCCCGCTGAGACGATCGAGGGTGAGGTCGTCGCCGGCGACGTGCCGCCGGTCGTACCGGTGCTGCTGTCGGCCCGCGACGCCGCCGCGCTGTCGGCGCAGGCGGGCCGGTGGGCGCGCTGGCTGACCGCCGACGAGGCCCCGCGTCCGCTGGACGTGGCCTGGTCCTCCGTCACCACCCGACCCGCGCTGGAGCACCGGGCGGTCGTCACCGCCGCCGACCGGGACGACCTGGTCGCGGCGTTGACCGCCCTCGCCGACGGCGACCCCACCGGTACGGTCGTCTCCGGCGCCACCGGCCAGCGCGGCCGGCTCGCCCTGCTCTTCTCGGGCCAGGGTGCGCAGCGTGCCGGGATGGGCCGGGAGCTGTCGGCCGGGTTCCCGGTCTTCGCCGCCGCGCTGGACGAGGTGTGCGGACACCTCGATCCGTTGCTGCCGCGCCCGCTGCGGGAGGTGCTGTTCGCGTCGGCGGGCACGGCCGAGGCGGAGCTGCTGGATCAGACGGTGTTCACGCAGGCCGGGTTGTTCGCGGTCGAGGTGGCGCTGTTCCGCCTGGTGGAGTCGTTCGGGATCGTGCCGGACATGCTGGCTGGTCACTCGATCGGTGAGGTGACGGCCGCGTACGTGGCCGGGGTGTTGTCCCTGGCCGACGCGTGCGCTCTCGTGGCCGCGCGGGGTCGGTTGATGCAGGCGTTGCCCACCGGCGGCGGCATGCTGGCCGTGGCCGCTGACGAGGCCGCAGTGGTCGAGTCGATCGCCGGGCTCGCCGACCGGGCAGGCGTCGCTGCGGTCAACGGACCCGCCGCAGTGGTGGTGTCCGGTGCCGTCGAGGCCCTCGACGAGGTGGAGCGGCACTGGCGCGACCGGGGCGTGCGCACTCGCCGCCTGACGGTGAGCCACGCGTTCCACAGCCCGCTGATGGAGCCGATGCTCGACGAGTTCCGCACGGTCCTGGACGGGTTGACGTTCTCCGCGCCACTGCTGCCGGTCGTGTCGAACGTGACCGGGGCCCTGGCCGGCGACGAGATCCGCACGGCCGACTACTGGGTGCGGCACGTCCGCGACGCCGTGCGCTTCGCCGACGGGATCACCGCCCTGAGGGCCGCCGGTATCGACACGTTCCTGGAGGTCGGGCCGCAGAGCGTGCTGACCGCGATGGCCGCTGACGTGCTGGCCGGCGACGACGCCGTGCTGGCCGTCGCGGTGCAGCGCCGGGACCGTCCGGAGGCGCACGCGCTGCTGCACGCCCTGGCGGAGCTGCACGTGCACGGCGTGCCGGTGACCTGGCAGCCGTGGTTCGCCGACACCGGCGCGCGCCGCGTCGACCTGCCCACGTACGCCTTCCAGCACCAGCGCTACTGGCCCACCGCCGGCCGGGCGCGTACGGGCGACGTGTCCGGGGCCGGGCTCGGCCGCACCGGGCACCCGCTGCTCGGCGCGACGGTGGACCTGGCCGGCGACGACGAGATGGTGCTGACGGGCCGGCTCTCCCTGGCCACGCACCCGTGGCTGGCCGACCACACGGTCTCCGGGCTGACGCTGGTGCCGGGCACCGCCCTGGTCGAGCTGGCGGTGCGGGCCGGCGACGAGGTGGGCCTCTCCCGGCTGCGGGAGCTGACCATGGCCACCCCGCTGGCCCTCCCCGGAACGGGAGGCGTGCGGATCCAGGTGCGGGTGTCCACGTCGGAGTCGCCGCAGCGTCCCGTCGCCGTCTACTCCCGCCCCGACGACGACCCCGAGGCGGGCTGGACCCGGCACGCGGAGGGCGTGCTGGAGCCTTCCACCGCCGACGAGCCGGACCCGGTCACCTGGCCCCCCGCCGGCGCGGCGGAGGTGGACCTGGCGAGCTGGTACCCGACGCTGGCGGAACACGGCCTGACGTACGGGCCGGCCTTCCAGGGGCTCCGGCGTGCCTGGACCGGCGGCGACGAGGTGTACGCCGAGGTGGTCCTGCCGGACGACGCGACGGAGGCCGCCGGGTTCGGCGTGCACCCGGCGCTGCTGGACGCCGCCCTGCACCCGATCGGGCTGCTGCTGGTCGGCGAGGAGTCGGGCGGGCCACGGGTGCCGTTCGCGTTCGAGGGCGTGCAGGTGCACGCCTCGGGAGCGGGGGCGCTGCGGGTACGCCTGACCCGCGACGGCTCCGGGCTGCGGCTGGCCGCGTACGACGAGGTGGGCGCGCCGGTCGTGTCGGTGGACTCCCTCGCCCTGCGGGAGCTGACCGGCGTGGCCGCGCCGGGCGTGGCCACGCGGTCGCTGTTCGAGCTGCGATGGCCGGCCGTGGAGGCCGCGCCCGCCGGGGAGCTCTCCGGCTGGGCGCTGGTGACCGGCGGCCGGGAGCTGCCGGCACCCGTCGGAATGCCCACGTACCCCGACGTGGCGACGGCCGCGGGGGAGGAGTCTGTCCCCCGGACGCTGCTGCTGCCGGTGTTCCCCGCGCCCGGGTCGACGACCGCGGAGTCGGTCCGGGCGGTGACCTCGGACGTGCTGGCGACCGTGCAGTCCTGGCTCGCGGCGGATGCCCTGGCGGACTCGCGGCTCGTGGTGGTGACCCGGGGCGCGGTGTCCGTCGGAGACGACGACCGGGTGACCGACCTGGCCGGCGCGGCGGTGTGGGGTCTGCTGCGGTCGGCGCAGTCGGAGCACCCGGGCCGCATCGTGCTCGCGGACGTCGACGGCGACCCGGATGCCGCGCTGATGGACCTGCTGGACGGCGTCCTGCGGGAACCGACCGCGACCGGCGGCCAGTTGGCCATCCGCGGGGGTGCGGTGCACTCGCCACGCCTGGTCCGGGCCGGCATCACGGCGGCGGAGACGCCGGCCGTGGGTGACGGTGCGGTGCTGGTCACCGGTGGTACGGGTGCGCTCGGTGCGCTGGTCGCGGAGCACCTGGTGTCGGTGCACGGCGTGCGGTCTCTCGTGCTGGTGTCGCGGCGCGGCCCGGAGGCCGCCGGTGCGGGCGAGCTGTCGGAGCGGTTGTCGGCGCTGGGTGCGTCCGTGCGGGTCGTTGCCTGTGACGTGACGGACCGGGACCAGGTGTTCGGTCTGGTGGCCGAGGTGGCCGCCGAGGGTCGGCTGGCAGGTGTGGTGCACACCGCTGGTGTGTTGGACGACGGTGTGGTGGAGGGGCTGACGGCGGAGCGATTGGCGGGGGTGTTGGCGCCGAAGGTGTCGGCGGGTTGGTTCCTGCATGAGGCGACGGCGGGTCTGGGTCTGGATCTGTTCGTGGTGTTCTCGTCGGTGGCGGGTGTGCTGGGTTCGCCGGGTCAGTCGGCGTACGCGGCGGGTAACGCGTTCCTCGACGCCCTGGCGGTCTACCGGCGGCAGCTCGGGTTGCCTGCCGTCAGCCTGGCGTGGGGCATGTGGGACACGGACGGTATGGCCGCGTCGATCGACGAGGCGGACCGGGCGCGGTCCGCGCGGGCGGGTCTGACGCCAATGAGCGCCGAGATCGGGTTGGAGCTGTTCGACGCCGCGCTGGGCGCCGACCGGGCGGTCCTCGTACCGGCCGTGATCGACGTGCCCGCGCTGCGGGCGGCGACCTCCGGCGGCCCCGTGCCGGCCGTGCTGCGCACCCTGATCGGCGTGACCGGCACCCGCCGCCAGGCAGGGCAGGGCGGTGGCGGCTGGGCCGACCGGCTCGCCGGGCTGACCGAGGACGAGGGCCGCGCCCAGGTCGACGTGCTGGTACGGGGTCTGGTCGCGCAGGTGTTGGGGCACGGTGGCGCGGAGTCGGTGCCGGCGGACCGGGCGTTCCGGGAGTTGGGCTTCGACTCGCTGACCGCCGTCGACCTGCGCAACCGCGTGAACGCGGCCACCGGGCTGCGGCTGGCCTCGACGCTGGTCTTCGACTACCCGACCCCGGCCGTGCTCGCCGACCACCTGTGGTCGGAGTTGGCCGGGGTGCGCCAGTCGACCGCCGGCCCGGTCGCCGGCCCGATCGTCGGCACCGAGGAGCCGATCGCGATCGTGGGCATGGCCTGCCGCTACCCGGGCGGGGTGGAATCCCCCGACGAACTGTGGGGGCTGCTGGCCGGCGGCGGCGACGGGATCTCCGAGTTCCCGGCGGACCGGGGCTGGGACCTGGAGTCGCTGTTCGACCCGGACCCGAACCGCAGCGGTACGTCGTACACGCGCCACGGTGGTTTCCTGTACGGGGCTGCGGAGTTCGACCCGGGCTTCTTCGGGATCTCGCCGCGTGAAGCCCTCGCCATGGACCCGCAGCAGCGGTTGCTGCTGGAGGCGTCATGGGAGTCGTTCGAGTCGGCGGGGCTGGACCCGCAGCGGTTGCGGGGCAGCCGGACGGGTGTCTTCGCCGGTGTCATGTACCACGACTACGCCTCCCGGCTCATGGACCTGCCGACCGAGGTGGAGGGCTACGTCGGGACCGGCACCTCCGGCAGCGTGCTGTCCGGTCGGGTCGCCTACACCTTCGGGTTGGAGGGGCCGGCGGTCACAGTGGACACGGCGTGCTCGTCGTCGCTGGTGGCGCTGCACCTCGCCGCGCAGGCGTTGCGGTCGGGTGAGTGTGATCTGGCGTTGGCCGGTGGTGTGACGGTGATGGCGACGCCGGGGACGTTCATCGAGTTCTCCCGGCAGCGGGGCCTGTCGCAGGACGGCCGCTGCAAGTCGTTTGCGGCGTCCGCCGACGGCACCGGCTGGTCCGAGGGCGTGGGTGTCCTGCTGGTGCAACGGCTCTCCGACGCCCAGCGCGAGGGCCGAAAGATCTACGCCGTGGTGCGGGGCACGGCCGTGAACCAGGACGGTGCGTCGAACGGTCTGACCGCGCCGAACGGTCCGTCGCAGCAGCGGGTGATCCGGCAGGCGCTGGCGTCGGCGCGGCTGTCGCCGTCCGATGTGGACGTGGTCGAGGCGCACGGCACGGGTACGACGCTGGGTGACCCGATCGAGGCGCAGGCCGTCCTGGCCACGTACGGGCAGGACCGGCAGGGGCGGGAGCCGTTGTGGCTCGGTTCGGTGAAGTCGAACATCGGGCACACGCAGGCTGCTGCGGGTGTGGCTGGTGTGATCAAGATGGTCATGGCGATGCGGCACGGCCTCGTGCCGGCGACGCTGCACGTGGACGAGCCGTCGCCGCATGTGGACTGGTCGGCCGGGGCGGTGGCCCTCGCGACCGAGCCCACCCCGTGGCCGGCGGTGGACCGTCCGCGTCGGGCGGCGGTGTCGTCGTTCGGGATCTCCGGCACGAACGCGCATGTGATCATCGAGCAGCCGCCCGCTGAGACGATCGAGGGCGAGATCGTCGCCCGCGACCTGCCGCCGGTCGTACCGGTGCTGCTCTCCGCGCGCTCCGACGCGGCCCTGGCCGGCCAAGCGGGCCGGTGGGCGCGCTGGCTCGCCGCCGACGAGGCCCCGCGTCCGCTGGACGTGGCCTGGTCCTCCGTCACCACCCGACCCGCGCTGGAACAGCGTGCCGTCGCCGTGGTGGCCGACGGCAACGACCTGCTCACCGCGCTTCGGGCCCTCGATGCGGGCGAGCCCTCCGGGACCGTCGTGACCGGCTCCACCGCCGTACGCGGCCAGCTCGCGCTGCTCTTCTCGGGCCAGGGCGCGCAGCGGGCCGGGATGGGCCGGGAGTTGTACGCCGGGTTCCCGGTGTTCGCGACCGCGCTGGACGAGGTGTGTGGACACCTCGATCCGTTGCTGCCGCGTCCGTTGCGGGAGGTGCTGTTCGCGTCGTCGGGTTCCGCCGAGGCGGGGTTGCTGGATCAGACGGTGTTCACGCAGGCCGGGTTGTTCGCGGTCGAGGTGGCGCTGTTCCGCCTGGTGGAGTCGTTCGGGATCGTGCCGGACATGCTGGCTGGTCACTCGATCGGTGAGGTGACGGCCGCGTACGTGGCCGGGGTGTTGTCCCTGGCCGACGCGTGCGCTCTCGTGGCCGCGCGGGGTCGGTTGATGCAGGCGTTGCCCACGGGCGGCGGCATGCTGGCCGTGGCCGCTGACGAGGCCGCAGTGGTCGAGTCGATCGCCGGGCTCGCCGACCGGGCAGGCGTCGCTGCGGTCAACGGACCCACCGCAGTGGTGGTGTCCGGTGCCGTCGAGGCCCTGGACGAGGTGGAGCGGGCCTGGCGGGACCGAGGTGTGCGTACCCGCCGGCTCACCGTCAGCCACGCGTTCCACAGCCCGCTGATGGAGCCGATGCTCGACGAGTTCCGCACGATCCTGCACGGCCTCACCTTTGCCACGCCGCTGCTGCCGGTCGTGTCGAACGTGACCGGGGCCCTGGCCGACGCCGACGAGATCCGCACGGCCGACTACTGGGTGCGGCACGTCCGCGACGCCGTGCGCTTCGCCGACGGGATCACCGCCCTGAAGGCCGCCGGTATCGACACGTTCCTGGAGGTCGGGCCGCAGAGCGTGCTGACCGCGATGGCTGCCGACGTGCTGGCCGGCGACGACGCCGTGCTGGCCGTCGCGGTGCAGCGCCGGGACCGTCCGGAGGCGCACGCGCTGCTGCACGCCCTGGCGGAGCTGCACGTGCACGGCGTGCCGGTGACCTGGCAGTCGTGGTTCGCGGACACCGGCGCGCGCCGCGTCGACCTGCCCACGTACGCCTTCCAGCACCAGCGCTACTGGCCTGAGGGTACGCCCACGAGGCAGGCCGCCCCGGAGGGCGGCGACACCGAGTTCTGGGCCGCCGTCGAGCGCGGCGACCTGGCCGCCCTCGCCGCCGAACTCGGCGGCGACACCGAGGACCTGGACGCGCTCGGCCCGGCCCTGCCGCTCCTGGCGCGCTGGCGTCAACACCGGTCGCGCGACACCGCCCTCGACGGGTGGTCGTACCGGATCGGGTGGGAGCCGGTACGGCCGGCCCCGGCGACCCGGCTGTCCGGGCGGTGGCTGGTCGTCACCGTCGACAGCGGTGCCGACGCGGGCGTGGCGAAGACCCTCACCCAGGCGGGCGCCCGGGTGGACACGCTCACCGTGTCGTCCACCCTCGCCCGCGCCGAACTGGGCGAGCGACTGGGCCGGATCAGCGGGGACGGCTGGGCCGGGGTGCTCTGCGTGCTGCCCCGCCAGGACCGGCCCCTGGCGGACACCCCGGCGGTGCCCGCCGGCACGGCGGTGCTGCTCACCCTTGTCCGCGCGCTGACCGACACCGGCCTGGCCGGAAGGGTGTGGGCGCTCAGCCGTACCGCGATGCCGGTCACGGCGGGGGAGCGGGCCGGCGACGTGTGGGCGGCGCTGGCGTGGGGCCTGGGCCGGGTCGTCGCCCTCGAACAGCCGGACCGCTGGGGTGGCCTGGTCGACCTGCCCGACCGCGCCGACCGCGGCGCCCGCGCCGGGCTCGTCGCGGTCCTCGCCGACGGCACCCTGGACCAGGTGGCCGTCCGCCGCAACGGCCTCTTCGGCCGGCGGCTGGTGCCGGCCGCGCCGCCCGCGGGTGCGGGTTGGCGGCCCGCCGGGACGGTGCTGGTGACCGGTGGTACGGGCGCCTTGGGTCGGCATGTGGCGCGCTGGTTGCTAGCGAACGGGGCGGCCGAGGTGGTGCTGGCGTCGCGGCGGGGTCCGGCGGCTCCGGGCGCTGCGGAGCTGGTGGCGGAGCTGGGCGCGGTGCGGGTGGTGGCGTGCGACGTCACCGATCGGGCCGCGGTCGAGGCTCTGGTCTCCGGGCTGCCGGAGCTGACCGCCGTCGTGCACACCGCCGGGGCGTCCGGCGGCACCGCCGCAGCGCACGAGGTGACCGACGGCGAGCTGTCGGAGACCCTGGCCGGCAAGGTGCTCGGCGCCCTGCACCTCGACACCGCCTGCCGGGGTCGGGACCTCGACGCGTTCGTGGTCTTCTCCTCGGTCGCCGGTGTCTGGGGCGGCGGCGGGCAGGCCGGCTACGCGGCCGGCAACGCCCTGCTCGACACCCTCGTAGCCGCCCGCCGGGCGAAGGGCCTGCCCGCCACCGCGCTGGCGTACGGCCCGTGGGCGGAGGACGGCATGGCCGCCGGGGAGACCGCGGACGGCCTGCGCCGCCGCGGGTTCAGCCCGCTCGCGCCCGACGCCGCCGTCGCGGCGCTCGGCCGCTGGGTGAACGCCCCCGAGGCGGCCCCGGTGATCGTGGACGTCGACTGGTCCCGGTTCGTCACGGCGTTCACCGCCGCACGGCCGAGCCACCTCTTCGACCGGGTCGCCCCCGCCGTCGCCGGGGAGCCGCAGCGGCCGGAGAACACCGCCGCGACCGACGGGCTGCGCAACCGGCTCGCCACGCTGCCGGCGACCGGCCAGGAGGCGCTGCTGGTCGACCTCGTCCGCGCGGAGGCGGCGGCCGTGCTCGGCCACCCCACCACCGACCAGGTGCCGGCCGGCCGGGCGTTCCGCGAGCTGGGCTTCGACTCCCTCGCCGCCGTGCAGCTGCGGGACCGGCTGGGCCGGGTCACCGGCCTGACCCTGCCGTCGACAGTGGTCTTCGACCACCCCTCGGCGGCGGAACTGGCCCGCTTCCTGCGTACCGAAATCGTGGTCGGCGCGGACGGCGGCCCGGCTGCCGGCGGCGCGACCGCGGCCCGGCCCGCGGCCGACGAGCCGATCGCGATCGTCTCCATGGCCTGCCGCTTCCCGGGCGGGGTGTCGTCGCCGCAGGAGCTGTGGCGGCTGCTGGCCGACGGAGTGGACGCGGTCACGCCGATGCCTGCCGACCGGGGCTGGGACCTCGACGCCCTGTTCGACAGCGACCCGGAGCAGGTCGGCACCAGCTACACCCGCAGCGGCGGGTTCCTGCACGACGTCGCCGGCTTCGACGCCGCGTTCTTCGGGATCAACCCGCGCGAGGCCCTCGCCATGGACCCGCAGCAGCGGCTGCTGCTGCACACCACCTGGGAGGCCTTCGAACACGCCGGCATCGACCCGCACCGGGTACGCGGCTCCGCCACCGGCGTCTTCATGGGCACCAACGGGCAGGACTACGCCACGCTGCTGCTGGGCGCCCGAGCCCAGGTGGAGGGCTACCAGGCGACCGGCAACGGCGCGTCGGTGGTCTCGGGCCGCCTGGCGTACTCGTTCGGGCTGCACGGCCCGGCGGTCACCGTCGACACGGCCTGCTCGTCGTCGCTGGTGGCCCTGCACCTCGCCACGCAGGCGCTGCGCAGCGGCGAATGCGACCTCGCGCTGGCCGGCGGCGTGACGGTGATGTCGACGCCGGGCGCGTTCCTGGAGTTCTCCCGGCAGCGCGGCCTCGCCGCCGACGGGCGGGTCAAGGCGTTCGCCGAGGCCGCCGACGGCACCGGCTGGGGCGAGGGCGTCGGCGTCCTGCTGCTCCAGCGGCTCTCCGACGCCCAGCGCGACGGCAACCGGATCCTCGCCGTCGTACGGGGCAGCGCCGTCAACTCCGACGGCGCGAGCAACGGCCTCACCGCGCCGAACGGGCCCGCGCAGCAGCGGGTCATCCGGCACGCGCTCGACAACGCCGGCCTCACCCCCGCCGACGTGGACGTCGTCGAGGCGCACGGCACCGGCACCACCCTCGGCGACCCGATCGAGGCGCAGGCCCTGCTGGCCACGTACGGCAGGGACCGGACCGCCGACCGGCCGCTGTGGCTCGGGTCGGTGAAGTCGAACATCGGCCACACCCAGGCCGCGGCGGGCGCCGCCAGCCTCATCAAGATGGTGCTGGCCCTGCAGCACGAGGTGCTGCCGAAGACCCTGCACGTCGACGCGCCGACCCCGCACGTCGACTGGTCCTCCGGCACGCTGGCGCTGCTCACCGAGGCACGACCGTGGACCACCACGGAAGGGCCGCGCCGGGCGGGCGTCTCCTCGTTCGGCATCAGCGGCACCAACGCCCACGTCATCCTGGAACAGGCCCCGGACCGTCCGGAGCCGGTCTTCCCCGACGGGGACCGTCCCGCGGCGATCCTGCCGTGGCCGGTCTCCGCCGCCGACCTGCCCGCGCTGCGCGAGCAGGCCGGCCGGCTGGCCGACCGCGCCGCGACGGGCGACGACCCCGCCGACCTGGTCGCCTGGGCGCTCGCCGACGGCCGGGCCCACCTCGGCCGGCGGGCCACAGTGGTGGCCGCCGACCGGGCGACCCGAACGGCCGCGCTGCGCGCCCTGGCCGCCGGGGAGGAGCACCCCGCGGTGGTCACCGCCCGGCGACGCGGCGGCGGCCTCGCGGTCCAGTTCTCCGGCCAGGGCGCCCAGCGCCCCGGTGCCGGCCGCCGGCTGTACGACACGTTCCCCGTCTTCGCGGCGGCCCTCGACGAGGTCTGCGCGGCCCTGGACCACCAGCTGCCGCAGCCGCTGAAGCCGGTGCTGTTCGCGGCCGAGGGCAGCGCCGATGCGACGCTGCTCGACGAGACGGTCTTCACCCAGGCGGGGCTGTTCGCGCTGGAGGTGGCCCTGTTCCGGCTGGTCGAGTCGTTCGGGGTGGTGCCCGGGCACGTTGCCGGGCACTCCATCGGCGAGATCACCGCCGCGCACGTCGCCGGCGTGCTGTCCCTCGCCGACGCCGCCACGCTGGTGGCCGCCCGGGGCCGGCTCATGCAGGCCCTGCCCGCCGGGGGCGGGATGCTCGCCGTCGCCGCCGACGAGGCGGCCGTCGTCGAGTCCCTGGCCGGGCTGGGCGACCGGGTCGGCGTCGCCGCCGTCAACGGCCCCACCGCCGTGGTCCTCGCCGGGGCCCTCGACGCCCTCAACGGGCTGGAACGGCTCTGGCGGGAACGCGGCGTACGCACCCGCCGGCTGCGGGTCAGCCACGCGTTCCACAGCCCGCTGATGGAGCCGATGCTGACCGATTTCCGAGCCGTCCTCGACGGACTGACGTTCGCCGCGCCGCTGCTGCCGATCGTGTCGAACCTGACCGGGCGGCTCGCCGAGCCCGACGAGATCCGTACGCCCGGCTACTGGGTGCGCCACGTCCGGGAGGCCGTCCGGTACGCCGACGGGATCGCCGCGCTGCGCGACGCGGGCGTGGACACCTTCCTGGAGCTCGGACCGCAGGCGGTGCTGACGGCGATGACCGCCGGCCTGCTCCCCGACGCCGACGACGGCACGGCCGTGGCGGCGCTGCGCGCAGGCGCCGACGAGCCGGCCGCCCTGCTCGCCGCGCTGGCCGTCGTGCACGGCACCGGGCGCGACGTCGACTGGGCGGCGGTGCTCGCCGCGCTGGCCGGCCCCCGCCCGGATCGCCGGCTGCTGCCCGAGCTGCCGACGTACGCGTTCCGGCCGCAGCGCTACTGGCCGACCCTCGACACGTTGCCGGCACCGGCCGCCGACGACCCGGTCGACGACGCGTTCTGGCGGGCCGTCACCGACGGCGACCTGGGCCGCCTCGGCCTCGACCCGGACCAGCCGATGCGCGAGCTGCTGCCGGAACTGGAGTCGTGGCGGCGCCGCCGGCAGCTCGACGGCACCCTGGTCGGCTGGCGGTACCGGGTCACCTGGGAACGCCGGGCGCTGACCGTCGCCGACCCCGGCACGTGGCTGGTGGTGGCCCCGCCGCACCAGGTCACCGAGCGGGTGCTCGCCGCCCTCACGGCCGGAGCCGCGACGGTGCACCTGCTGACCGTCGACCCGGCCACCGTCACCCGCGACGGTCTGACCGCCGACCTCGACCGGCTCGCCGCCGCGCACCAGCCGACGGCACTGCTGTCCCTGCTGGCGCTGGACGAGGCGCCGCACCCGGAGCAGTCCGCGCTGCCGACCGGCCTGGCGGCGAACCTGCTGCTCGTGCAGGCGCACACCGGCCGCTCCGGCCCGGCCGTGCCGCTGTGGCTGGCCACCACCGGCGCGGTCGCCGTCGGCGGGGAAGCGGTCGTGCACCCGACGCAGGCCACGACCTGGGGCCTCGGCCTCGTCGCCGCGCTGGAGCACCCCCGGCACGTCGGCGGAGTCGTCGACCTGCCGGCGGACCCGGCCGAGGCGGCGTACGCGGCCCTGGCCGGGGCCCTGGTCAACGTCGACGGTGAGGACCAGCTCGCCGTCCGGGAGGCCGGCGTGCACACCCGGCGGCTGGTCCGCGACACCGGGCTGCCGGCGGCGGGCGACGGCTACCGGCCGAACGGCACCGTCCTGCTCACCGGCGGGACCGGCCCCCTCGCCCGGCACACCACCGACTGGCTGGGCCGCCACGGCGCCGAGGTGCTCCCGCTGGCCGAGCCGGCCACGGGCAAGCTCGGCGACCTGATGGAGCGGCTCGCCGCCGAGGAACGGCCGGTGACCGCGCTCGTGCACGTCCCGGCCGAGACCGGCTCGGTGCCGCTGACCGAGCTGACCCTCGCCGCCCTGGCCGCCGACCTGGCCGCCACCGTCGGCGACGTCCCGAGGTACGCCGACGAGCTGGCCCACCGCCCGCTCGACGCGTTCGTGCTGTGCACCTCGACCACTGGGGTGTGGGGCGCGGGCGGCCGGGCCGGCCAGTCCGCCGGCGACGCGCTGCTGCACGCGCTCGCGGCGAGCCTGCGCCACGGGGGACTGGCGGCCACCGCCGTGGCGTGGGGCCCGTGGCGCGACGATCCCGAGTCGGCGGAGCAGACGCAACTGCGCCGGCGGGGCCTGCCGGGCCTGCCCCCGGAGCTGGCCGTCGAGGCGTTCGGGCAGGCGCTGCGCGCGCAGGGGGCGCTGATCGTCGCCGACGTGCGCTGGGACCGGTTCGTGCCGACGTTCGCGTCGATGCGGCAGTGCCCGCTGCTGACCGGGGTCCCGGAGGCGGGCGCGGCGATGCCCGCCGACGACGAGCGCCGGCCGGCTGACGACGAGGCGGCGACCGCGCTGCGGGAGCGGCTGCGTCCGCTGAGCCCCGCCGACCGCGAGGGCGTCCTCGTCGACCTCGTGGGCGGCCTGGCGGCGACCGTGCTCGGCCACAGCGGCGACGCGGGGCTGGAGCCCGACCGGGCGTTCCGCGAGGTCGGCTTCGACTCGATGACGGCCGTGGAGCTGCGCAACCGGCTCCGCGCCGCCACCGGCGTCCACCTGCCCGCCGCCGTGGTGTTCGACTACCCCACGCCGGCGGCCCTCGCCCGGCACCTGCGCGACCGGCTCGCCGAGGACGGCGCCGCCGCGGCGGCGCCGCTGCTCGCCGAGCTGGAACGGCTCGACGGCGCCTTCGCGGCCGAGGCGCCGGACCGGCTGACCCGGCAGAAGCTGCTGGTGCAGCTGCAGGCGTTCGTCGCCCGGTGGGGCGACGACCGTGGTCCCGCCGAGGAGAAATCGGCCACGCACACCCTCGACGACGCCACCGACGCCGAGATCTTCGATTTCATCCACCGCGAGCTGGGTGGCCCCGGCGGCAATTTGCCAGGAATCTAGAAATGGTGTCGTACGACCGTTGTCGGCGGTCGTGACACGCCGGGCCGGGCGGGTCCGCGCACTCGCCCGGCCGCACCCCGCGAGGGCGGTGCGCCGCACCGCTCGCAGGGCGGGTCGGCCCAGCCTGCGCCCCCGCCACCTAGGGGCACCCGTAGGGGCACGCTAGGGGTTGTGACCGCCGTCCGGCGACAATTACCTTTCGTCCGGCGCGTAAGACCTGGTGGGGGGCTGAAACGCCATTTTGTCTGGCAATTCGTGGTCGGCTGAATGGGTTTGGATCTTCGCGGCTTGTGGCGTCCGTGGACGGTATTGGGTCGCTGTTTCTCTCCGACCCGAAGAGGTGGCGTCAATGGCGACTGAAGATACGCTCCGGGAGTACCTGAAATGGGTGACGGCGGACCTTCACCAGACCCGGAGGAAGCTCGGCGAGCTTGAGGCGGCCAGCCGCGAGCCGATCGCCATCGTCGGCATGGCCTGCCGATTCCCGGGCGGGGTGGGCTCGCCCGAGGAGCTGTGGGAACTCGTCGAGTCCCGCCGCGACGCCTACTCCGCGTTCCCCGCCGACCGCGGCTGGGACCTGGCGCGGCTGTTCCACCCGGACCCCGACCATCCCGGCACGTCGTACGTCGCCGAGGGCGGCTTCGTCGACTCCGCTACCGAGTTCGACGCCGCGTTCTTCGGCATCTCGCCGCGCGAGGCGCTGGCCATGGACCCCCAGCAGCGGCTGCTGCTGGAGACCTCGTGGGAGGCGTTCGAGCACGCCGGCATCGACCCCTCGACGCTGCGAGGCCACCAGGTCGGGGTGTTCGCCAGCACCACCGGCCAGGACTACGTGGGGCTGCTTCAGCAGCCGCCACCCGGCACCGAGGGCTACATCCTCACCGGCACCGCGGCCAGCGTCGTGTCCGGCCGGATCTCGTACGCGCTCGGCATCGAGGGGCCCGCCGTCACCGTCGACACCGCCTGCTCGTCGTCGCTGGTCGCGCTGCACCTGGCCTGCCAGGCGCTGCGGCAGGGCGAGTGCACCCTGGCGCTGGCCGGCGGCGCCACCGTCATGTCCACCCCGTCCGCGTTCATCGGCTTCAGCCGCCAGCGCGGCCTGGCCCTGGACGGCCGGGTCAAGTCGTTCGCCGCCGCCGCCGACGGCACCGCCTGGGGCGAGGGGGCCGGCCTGCTGCTCGTCGAGCGGCTCTCCGACGCCCGCCGCAACGGCCACCCCGTGCTCGCGGTCGTACGCGGCAGCGCCGTCAACTCCGACGGCGCGAGCAACGGCCTGACCGCCCCCAACGGCCCGTCCCAGCAGCGGGTAGTGCTCCAGGCGCTGGCCAGCGCCCGGCTCGCGCCCGAGCAGGTCGACGTCGTGGAGGCGCACGGCACCGGCACCACCCTCGGCGACCCGATCGAGGCGCAGGCGCTGCTGTCGACGTACGGGCAGGGCCGGCCGGCCGACCAACCGCTCTGGCTCGGCTCGGTCAAGTCGAACATCGGCCACACCCAGGCCGCCGCCGGCGTGGCCGGCGTGATCAAGATGGTGATGGCGTTGCGGCACGACACCGTGCCCGCCACCCTGCACGTCGACGAGCCCACCCCCAACGTGGACTGGACGGCCGGCGCGGTCGCGCTGGCCACCGAGCCGCGGCCGTGGCCCGCCGGGGATCGGCCCCGCCGCGCCGGCATCTCCTCCTTCGGCATGAGCGGCACCAACGCCCACGTGATCATCGAGGAGGCACCCGCCGCCGATCCGGCCCCGGCGGACGCCCCGGACGGCTCCGCCCCCGCGACCGACCCGGTCACGGCGCCCGGCACCGCCCCGGTCGACGGGGCCGGCCTCGTGCCGGTGCTGGTCTCCGCCCGCGACGCCGGATCCCTGACCGCGCAGGCCACCCGCTGGGCCGACTGGCTCGACGACCGCCCCGGGCTGCGGCTGACCGACGTCGGCTGGTCGTCGGCGAGCACCCGGGCCGGCCTGGAGCACCGCGCCGTGCTGCTCGCCACCGACCGCACCGACCTGGCCGCCGCCCTGCGCGCGCTGGCCACCGGCGGCGACGCCCCGGGCCTGGTCACCGGCGCAGGTCCGCGCGGCGGCAAGCTCGCGTTCCTCTTCTCCGGCCAGGGCGCGCAGCGCAGCGGCATGGGCCGCGAGCTGGCCGCCGCGTTCCCCGTCTTCGACCGGGCACTGGCCGAGGTCTGCGCCGAGCTGGACCGGCACCTGCCCCGCCCGCTCGCCCCGGTGCTCTTCGCGCCCGAGGGCGACGAGGCGGCCGGGCTGCTCAACCAGACCCTCTACACCCAGGCCGGTCTGTTCGCCGTCGAGGCCGCGCTGTTCCGGCTCCTGGAGAGCTGGGGGGTCGTCCCGGACGTGCTGCTCGGCCACTCGATCGGCGAGCTCTCCGCCGCGCACGCGGCCGGCGTGCTGTCGCTGCCCGACGCCGCCACGTTGGTGGCCGCCCGGGGCCGGCTGATGCAGGCCCTGCCGGCCGGCGGCGCGATGCTGGCCGTCCAGCTCCCCGCCGACGCCGTCCGGTCCGCTCTGGCCGACGTCGAGGACCGGGTCGCCGTGGCCGCCGTCAACGGGCCCACCGCCGTCGTCGTCTCCGGCGCCGCCGACGCCGTCGAGGAACTCGAACGCCGCTGGGCCGACCAGGGCGTACGCACCAGGCCGCTGCGGGTCAGCCACGCCTTCCACAGCCCGCTGATGGAACCGATGCTCGCCGAGTTCGCCGCCGTGGTGCGCCGGCTGGAGCTGCACCCGCCGGCGCTGCCGATCGTGTCGAACCTGACCGGCGCCGTCGCCGACCCCGACGAGATCCGCACCGCCGAGTACTGGGTGCGGCACGTGCGGGAGGCGGTCCGCTTCGCCGACGGCGTCGAGCAGCTACGCGCCCTGGGCGTGCGTACGTTCCTGGAGGTCGGCCCCAGCGGAGTGCTCACCGCGCTGACCCGCGACGTCCTGGCCGACGACGAGACCTCCGCCGTGGCGCTGCTGCGCCGCGACCGCCCCGAGTCCACGTCGGCGCTCACCGCCCTCGCCGAGCTGCACGTCGGCGGGGTGGAGGTCGCCTGGACGAGGCTGTACGCGGGAGCCGACACCGCGCGGGTGCCGCTGCCCGGGTACGCCTTCCGCCGCCGGCGCTTCTGGCCCGAGCCGCCGCCCGCCGGCCCCGGCACCGCGTCCTCCGACGGCGACGACGAGTTCTGGACCGCCCTGGAGCAGGCGGACGTCGACACGCTGCGCGGCGAGCTGGGCGACGACGAGCAGGTACGGGCGCTGCTGCCGGCCCTGCCCGCGCTGTCCTCCTGGCGCCGGTCCCGGCGGGAACGCTCCCTCGTGGACGGGTGGTCGTACCAGGTGAGCTGGCAGCCCGTGCCGGTCGAGGACGGCGACGCCCCGGCGGGCCGCTGGCTGGTTGTGCTGCCCGCCGAGGACGCGCCGGCGTGGGCCGACGGCCTGGCCGGGCTCTTCGGCGACGCCGAGCCGCTGGTGCTGCGCGTCGGCGCCGCGGACCTGGACCGCGCGGCGCTCGCCGCCCGGCTCCGGATGCTGACCGGCGACCGCGGTGTCGACGGCGTGCTCGCCGTCGTCGCCGGCCAGGACCGGCTGCTGCCCGAGCACCCCGGCGTGACCCTCGCCGCCGCCGGCACCCTCGCCCTCGTCCAGGCGATGACCGACCTGGACCTGGTGGCGCCGCTGTGGTGCGTCACCAGCGGCGCGGTGGCGGCGGCCCCGGGCGACCGGGTCGCGCACCCGCTGCAGACCGAGGTCTGGGGCCTCGGCCGCGCGGCGGCCGTCGAGCAACCGCACCGCTGGGGCGGCCTGGTCGACGTGCCGGCCACCGTCGACGCCGCCATCACCCGGCGGCTCGCCGCCGTGCTGGCCGGCCACGGCGGCGAGGACCAGGTGGCCGTGCGCCCCGGCGGAACCTGGGCCCGGAGGCTCACGCCGGCCCCGCCGACGACCGACGAGAACCCCGCCGGCGACTGGTGGTCCGGCGCCGTCCTGGTCACCGGCGGCACCGGCGCCCTCGGCGGCCACGTCACCCGCTGGCTGCTCGACCGCGGCGCCGGGCGGGTGGTCCTGGCCAGCCGCCGGGGCGCCGCCGCCCCCGCCGTGGCGGACCTGCTCGACCGGTACGGCGCCGACGGGCGGGTCACCGCCGCCACCTGCGACGTCACCGACCGGCGGTCCGTGGCGGACCTGGTCGGCTCGCTGCCCGACCTGACGGCGGTCGTGCACGCCGCCGGCACCGACCAGCTCACCCCGATCATCGACACCACCCTCGACGAGTTCTCCCACGTCGTCGCGGGCAAGGTGCTCGGCGCCCTGCACCTCGACGCCTGCCTCGCCGAGCGCGACCTCGCCGCGTTCGTCATGTTCTCCTCCATCTCCGGCGTGTGGGGCAGCGCCGGGCAGTGCGCGTACGGCGCCGGCAACTCGCTGCTGGACGCCCTGGCCGTGAACCGGCGCGACCGGGGCCTGCCGGCCACCGCCGTGTCCTGGACGGCCTGGGGCGGCGCGCACGGCATGGCCGCCGAGAACGTCGCCACCGAGCAGCTCAACCGGATGGGCCTGCCGCCCGTCGACCCGGAGAAGGCGCTCGTCGCCCTCGACCGGGCGCTGCGCCGGCCCACGCCCTGCGTGACCGTCGCCGACGTCGACTGGAGCCGGTTCCACCCCGCGTTCACAGTGGCCCGGCCCAGCCCGTTCCTCGGCGACCTGCCGCAGGTGCGGGCGCTCGTCGCCGAGGAGGAAGCCGCCACGGAGGCGGACGGGGTCGCCGCGCCACTGCGCCACCTCGCGGCGCTCCCGGCCGCGGAGCAGGAGCGGGAGCTGCTGCGCCTGGTCAACGAGCAGACCGCGGCGGTGCTGGGCCACGCCACCCCTGACGAGCTGCGCGGCCGCCCGTTCAAGGACCTCGGCTTCGACTCCCTGACCGCCGTGGACTTCCGGGGACGGCTGAACGCGGCCACCGGCCTGCGGCTGCCCACCACACTGGTCTTCGACTACCCGACCCCCGCCGAGCTGGCCGCGCACCTGCGCGAGCTGGTCTCCGGCGCCGCCCCGGCCGCCGCCCCGCAGACCGTCGTCGTCGATGCCGACGAGCCCGTCGCGATCGTCGGCATGGCCTGCCGCTACCCCGGCGGCGTCGACGGGCCGGAGGCGTTCTGGCGGCTCGTCGCCGACGGCGTGGACGCCATCTCGCCGTTCCCCACCGACCGGGGCTGGGAGATACCCGAGCCGGCCGAGGGGACGCACCCGCCGGCGGGCGGCTTCCTCCACGACGTGGCGGACTTCGACCCCGCCTTCTTCGAGATCTCGCCCCGCGAGGCCCTCGCCATGGACCCGCAGCAGCGGCTCACCCTGGAGACGTCCTGGGAGGCACTGGAGCGGGCCGGGGTGGACCCCGCGTCGCTGCGCGGCAGCCGTACGGGCGTCTTCGTGGGCGCTTCCACCTCCGGCTACGGCACGGGCCTGACCGAGGTCCCCGAGGGCGTCGAGGGCTACCTGATGACGGGCGCCGCGCACAGCGTCATCTCCGGCCGGGTCGCGTACGCCCTCGGGCTGGAGGGCCCCGCCGTCACCGTCGACACCGCCTGCTCCTCGTCGCTGGTGGCGCTGCACCTCGCCGGGGCGGCGCTGCGGCGCGGCGAGTGCGACCTGGCGCTGGCCGGCGGCGTGGCCGTGATGGCCACCCCGACGGCGTTCCAGGAGTTCTCCCGCCAGGGCGGCCTCGCCTCCGACGGGCGGTGCAAGTCCTTCGCCGCGACGGCGGACGGCACCGGCTGGTCCGAGGGCGTCGGCATGCTGCTCGTGCAGCGGCTCTCCGACGCCCGGCGGCAGGGCCGCCGCGTCCTCGCCGTCGTCCGCGGCTCCGCCGTCAACTCCGACGGCGCGTCGAACGGCCTGACCGCCCCCAACGGCCCCTCCCAGCAGCGGGTGATCCGGCAGGCGCTGGCCGGCGCCGGGCTGGCGGTCACCGACGTGGACGTCGTCGAGGCGCACGGCACCGGCACCGTCCTCGGTGACCCGATCGAGGCGCAGGCGCTGCTGGCGACGTACGGGCAGGACCGGGGCGACGCCGGCCCGCTGCTGCTGGGCTCGGTCAAGTCGAACATGGGCCACGCGCAGGCCGCCGCCGGTGTGGCCGGCGTGATCAAGGTGGTGCTGGCGATGCGGGAGGGGACCGTACCGGCGACGCTGCACGTGGACGAGCCGTCGCCGCACATCGACTGGTCGGCCGGCGACGTGGAACTGGTGACCCGGTCCCGGCCGTGGCCGGCCGTCGACCGGCCCCGCCGCGCGGCGGTCTCCTCGTTCGGCATCTCCGGCACGAACGCCCACGTGGTCGTCGAGCTGCCCACCGACGCGCCCGCCGACGCGCCCGCCGACGCCGAGCCGGTCGACGCACCGATGCCGCCCGCAGCCGCTGCGGAGGGGGAACGCGCCGCCGGGCTGCTCACCGCCGACGTGGTGGCCTGGCCCGTCTCGGCCCGCTCCACCTCGGCCCTGGCCGCGCAGGCGTCCCGGCTGGCCCGGCACCTTCGCGCGCACCCCGGCCTCGCCCCGGCGGCGGTCGGCTGGTCGCTCGCCGCGACCCGCTCGGCGTTCGACCGGCGCGCCGCCGTGCTCGGCGCGACCCCCGGCGAGCTGCTGGCCGGCCTGGACGCGCTCGCCGCCGGCACCCCGGCCGGCAACGTCGTGACCGGCACCGTCGCCAACCACGGCGCGGGCCCGGTGTTCGTCTTCCCGGGCGCCACCCCGGCGGGGGCGGTGGCCGCACTGGTGGGCCGCTGCCCGGTCTTCGACGACACCCTCGCCGAGTGCCGGCAGGCCCTCGCGCCCTGGGTCGACGTCGATCCGGCCGCCCTGCTCACCGGCGCGGACGCCTCCTGGGGCGAGCGGCCGGAGCTGGCCCGGCCCGTGCTGTTCGCCGTCGGGGTGGCGCTCGCCGCCGTCTGGCGGCACGCCGGCGTCACCCCCGCCGCTGTCGTCGGCACCGGCGACGGCGAGGTCGTGGCCGCGTACGTGGCGGGCCTGCTGTCCCTGCCCGACGCCGCCCGCACGGTGGCGTTGCGGGCCCGCGCCGCCGCCGGCCACCTGGACCCCGACGGCCTCCGTGCCGCCCTCGCGGGGCTCGCCCCGCAGCCGGGGACCGCCCGGCTGGCCTCCACGTTCACCGGCGACTGGGCCGATTCGGCCCGCCTCGGTGTCGACCACTGGGCCGACCTGACCGGCCTTGGTGTCGACCGGGCGGGCCCCGGTGCCGACCCGGCCGGCCTCGGAGCGGCGCCGACCGCCTCCGGCGCCGACCGCCCGGCCGATATCGCCGGGGGACCGGAGCGGCTCGACGCCGCCCTGCGCGCCGCCGTCGCGGCCGGACACGTGACATTCGTGGAGGTCTCGCCGGAGCCGGCGCTGACCGACCGGGTCGCCGCCGTCCTCGACGCGACCGGCGTCACCGGCCACGTCCTGGAGACCCTCGCCGGGTCGGACGACGCCGCCACCCGGCTGCTGACCGGCCTCGCCACCGCGCACACTCTCGGCCTGGCGGTGGACCACCGCCGGCTGCTGCCCGAGGCCGAGCCCGTCGACCTGCCCACGTACGCCTTCGACCGGAACCGCTTCTGGCTGGAGCGCACCGGCGCGCACCGCTCGGTCCTGCCCGCCGTGGGCCTCGACGTGGTCGACCACCCGCTGCTCAGCGCGGTGGCCGACCTGCCCGGCGACGAGGGCCTGCTGTTCACCGGCCGGATCACCCTCGCCACCCACCCCTGGCTGGCCGACCACGCCGTGCTGGGCACGGTGCTGCTGCCCGGGACGGCGCTTGTGGAGCTGGCGTCCTGGACCGGCCGGCAGGCCGGCGCGGCGACCGTCGCCGAGCTGAACCTGGAGGCGCCGCTGGCGATCCCCACCGAGGGAGGAATCGACCTGCGGGTCCGCGTCGGCCCGCCGGACGAGACCGGGCACCGGCCCGTCGCCGTCCACACCCGGCGCGACGACGACACCGGACCCGACGGTTCCCGGGCCTGGCAGCGGCACGCCTCCGGCCAGCTCGCCGACACCGTCGACCCGGACCCCGTGCCGGCCGCCGTGTGGCCGCCCGCCGACGCCGAGCCGATCGCCCTCGACGGGCTCTACGCCCGGCTCGCCGCCCAGGGCTACCACTACGGCCCCACCTTCCGGGCGCTGCGCGCCGCCTGGCGCTCGGGCCGGGACATCCTCGCCGAGGTCGCCCTGGACGCCGACGCGTCCACCGACACCACGGCCTTCTCCGTGCACCCGGCCCTGATGGACGCGGCGCTGCACGCCATCGGCGCCAGCGCCACGGACGGCGCCACCGACGCCACGGCCGGCGACCCCGCCGGTGGCGCGTCGGGCACCGAGGGCGGCCCCGACATCCGCCCGGGCCTGCCGTTCACCTGGTCGGGCGTGACCATCCGACCCACCCGCGCCCGCGAACTGCGGATCCGGCTGCGCGCCACCGACGCCGGCTCCGTGGCCCTGACCGTGACCGACACGGGCGCGACCCCGGTCGCCTCCGTCGACGGTCTGGTCCTGCGGCCCATCTCCGGCGAGCAGCTCAGCGCCGCCCGCCGCTCGGCCAGCCGGTCCCTGCACCGCCTCGACTGGGTCGCCCCCGCCACCGGCCGCGCCGACGGCACGTCCCGGCTCGTCGCCCTCGGCGACGACTGGCCCGGCGCCGACCGGCACCCGGACCTGTCGACGCTCGTCGCCGACGTACGCGCTGGTGCCGCCGCACCCGACGCGGTGGTGGTGACCTGCGCCGGAACCGCCGCCGGCGAGCCACACCCGGCCGCCCAGGCGCACCGGGTCGCCCACCGGATGCTCGCGCTGGCCCAGCAGTGGCTCGCCGAGGAGTCCCTCACCGCCGCCCGGCTGGTGGTGGTCACCTGCGGCGCGGTCCGGGTCGACCCGGACGAGCGGATCGCCGACGTGCCGGCCGCCACCGCCTGGGGCCTGCTGCGCTCGGCCCAGTCGGAGAACCCCGACCGGATCGTGCTCCTCGACGTCGACGACGACGCCCCGGCCGCCGCGCTGCTGCCGGCCGCTCTCGCCACGGGCGAACCCCAGCTCGCCGTACGTGCCGGGCAGCTCCGGGTGCCCCGGCTGACCCGGCTCGGCCCGCCCCCGGCCGACGCGCCGGGCCCCGACCTGGCCGCCGGCACCGTCCTGGTGACCGGGGCGACCGGTCTGCTCGGGCGGCTCGTGGCACGGCGGCTCGTCACCCGCCACGACGTACGGCACCTGCTGCTGGTCAGCCGCAGCGGGGCGGACGCACCGGGCGTCGCCGCGCTGGTCGACGACCTGGCCGGGCTGGGTGCCACCGCCCGGGTGGCCGCCTGCGACGTCACCGACCGCGATGCGCTCGCCCTGCTGGTCGATGAGCTCCCCGCCGACCAGCCGCTGACCGGCGTGGTGCACGCCGCCGGGGTACTCGACGACGGCGTCCTGCCCGCGCTCACCCCGGAGCGCTTCGACGCCGTGCTGCGTCCCAAGGTCGACGCGGCGTGGCACCTGCACGAGCTGACCGAGAAGCTGGACCTGGCCGCGTTCGTGCTCTTCTCCTCGGCGGCCGGCCTGTTCGGCGGCCCCGGGCAGGCCAACCATGCGGCGGCGAACTGTTTCCTCGACGCCCTCGCCCAGCACCGGCGCGACCGGGGACTCCCGGCGCTCTCGCTGGCCTGGGGCCCGTGGGTCAACGACACCGGCGACGGACGGACCGGGCACGTCGACGAGGCCCGGATGAACCGGGGCGGCTTCGTGCCGCTCGGCGCCGAGGAGGGCATGGACCTGTTCAGCGAGGCCCTGCGCTTCGCCGAGCCGGTGGTCGTACCGGTCAACCTGGACCTCGCGTTGATCGGCCGGCACGGACCGGCGGCGGTCCCGCCCGTGCTGCGGTCGCTGGTGCGGCCGGCGACGACCGGCGCGGTACGGGCCGCCGAACGCGATCCGGCCGAGGCGCTGCGGGAGACCCTCGCCGCCACGGCGGAGGCCGACCGCGACCAGGTGCTCTCCGATCTGGTCCGCACCCACGCCGCCGCGGTCCTCGGCTACGCGTCGATCCGCTCGATCGACGCCGAGCGCGGCTTCGTCGAGCTGGGCTTCGACTCGCTGACCGCCGTCGAGTTCCGCAACCGGCTCAACGCCGCCACCGGGCTGCGGCTGCCGTCCACGCTGATCTACGACCGGCCGACCACGGCCGCGCTGGTCGAGTACCTGCGGGGCGCGCTGCTGGCGGAGCGGAGCACCTCCGCGCTGACGGTGCTCGGCGAGCTGAACAAGCTGGAGCACGCCATGCGGGCGGTGGCCTCTGCCGACACCGACCGGGCCGCCGTCGGCGCCCGGCTGCGTGAACTGCTCTCCCTGTGGACCTACACCGAGTCCGGTGCGGACTCCGCCGCCGACGAGGGCGCCAGCCTCGAGTCGGCCTCCGCCGAGGAGATCTTCAGCCTGCTGGACGAAGAGTTCGGCTCGGCCTGATCCGGCATGTCGCACACCTCGAACCCCGATACGGAGTGGCCCGATGCCCACTGAGGCAGAGTTCCTCGACTACCTCCGGCGTGCGACTGCCGACCTGCGCGACGCGCGCCGGCGGGTACGCGAGGTGGAGGCCAAGGACCGCGAGCCGATGGCAGTCATCGGCATGGCGTGCCGGTTCCCGGGCGGCGTGTCCAGCCCGGCGGAGCTGTGGGACCTCGTCGACCGGGGCGGCGACGGGGTGGGCGACTTCCCGGCCGACCGGGGCTGGGACCTGGAGCGGCTCTTCGACGTCGACCCGGACAACCCGGGCACGTCGACCAGCAGCCAGGGTGGCTTCCTCTACGACGCGCCGCAGTTCGACCCGGGCTTCTTCGGCATCAGCCCCCGCGAGGCCCTGGCGATGGACCCGCACCAGCGGCTGCTGCTGGAGACCTCCTGGGAGGCGTTCGAGCACGCCGGCATCGACCCGCAGGCGCTGCGCGGCAGCCGGACCGGCGTCTTCGCCGGGGTCATGTACCACGACTACGCGTCGCGGGTGCTGGACCTGCCCGACGGCGTCGAGGGCTACATCGGCACCGGCAACTCCGGCAGCGTGGTGTCCGGGCGGGTGGCGTACACATTCGGGCTGGAGGGCCCAGCCGTCACTGTGGACACGGCGTGCTCGTCGTCGCTGGTCGCCGTGCACCTCGCCACGCAGTCGCTGCGCCAGCGGGACTGCGACTTCGCCCTCGCCGGCGGCGTCACCGTGATGTCCACCCCCGGCACGTTCGCCGACTTCTCCCGCCAGCGGGGCCTGGCCTCGGACGGCCGCTGCAAGTCCTTCGCCGCCGCCGCCGATGGCACCGGCTGGTCCGAGGGCGTCGGCGTGCTGCTCCTGCAACGGCTCTCCGACGCCCGCCGCGACGGCCGCCGGATCCTCGCCGTCGTGCGGGGCAGCGCCGTCAACCAGGACGGCGCCAGCAGCGGGCTCACCGCGCCCAACGGACCGTCACAGGAGCGGGTCATCCGGCAGGCTCTCGCCAACGCCCGGCTCTCGCCGGCCGACATCGACGTGGTCGAGGCGCACGGCACCGGCACCACCCTCGGCGACCCCATCGAGGCACAGGCACTGCTGGCCACGTACGGGCAGGACCGGGGCGACGGCGGGCCGCTCTGGCTGGGCTCGGTCAAGTCGAACCTGGGCCACACCCAGGCTGCCGCCGGTGCCGCCGGCCTGATCAAGATGATCGAGGCGATCCGGCACCGCACCATGCCCGCCACCCTGCACGTCGACGAGCCCTCCCCGCACATCGACTGGTCCGCCGGGCAGGTCTCGCTGCTGACCGAGGCACGCACGTGGTCGGCCACCGACCGGCCGCGCCGGGCCGCCGTGTCGTCCTTCGGCATCAGCGGTACGAACGCGCACGTCATCCTGGAGGAGGCGCCCGTCGACGACGCCCCGTCCACGGAGGAGGCCCCGCCCGCCGCCGACGCGCCGGTGACGCTTCCGCTCGCCCCGGTGTTCCTCTCCGCCCGTACGCCCGAGGCGCTCGCCGGGCAGGCCGGCCGCTGGGCCGACCACCTCGCCCGCGTCGACTCCCCGCGCCCGGTCGACGTCGCGGCCTCCTCGGTCAACCGCGCGGGACTGGAGCACCGCGCGGTCGTCCTGGCCGGCGACGCGGACGACCTGCTCGCCGGGCTGCGGGCCCTCGCCGCAGGCGAGCCGGCCGGCACCGTCACCACCGGTGCGTCGGCGCCGCGCGGCCGGGTGGCCTTTCTCTTCTCCGGTCAGGGCGCGCAGCGCGCCGGTATGGGTCGTGAGCTGTACGCGGCGTTCCCGGTGTTCGCCGCCGCCTTGGACGAGGTGTGTGCTCACCTGGATCCGCTGCTGCCGCGTGCGCTGCGGGAGGTGTTGTTCGCCGGGGTGGGTACGCCTGAGGCGGGGCTGCTGGACCAGACGGTGTTCACCCAGGCGGGGCTGTTCGCGGTCGAGGTGGCGTTGTTCCGCCTGGTCGAGTCGTTGGGTGTCGTGCCGGACCTGGTGGCCGGGCACTCCATCGGTGAGATCGCGGCGGCGCATGTGGCGGGCGTGTTCTCCCTGGCCGACGCGTGCGCGCTGGTCGCGGCGCGGGGTCGGCTGATGCAGGCCCTGCCGGCGGGCGGCGGCATGCTCGCCGTGGCAGCCGACGAGGCCGCGGTGGCCGCCTCCCTGGCGGGGCTGACCGGCCGGCTGGACGTGGCCGCCGTGAACGGCCCCGCCGCCGTGGTGGTGGCGGGCGACGTCGAGGCCCTCGACGAGGTGCAGCGGGTGTGGTCCGAGCGGGGCGTGCAGACCCGCCGGCTGCGGGTCAGCCACGCCTTCCACAGCGCGCGGATGGACCCGATGCTCGCCGAGTTCGCGGCCGTCGCCGAGGGGCTGACGTTCCGGCCGCCGACGATCCCGGTGGTGTCGAACCTGACCGGCCGCGTCGCCGACGCCGACCAGCTCTGCGACCCGGGCTACTGGGTGCGCCACGTACGCGGCACCGTGCGCTTCGCCGACGCCGTCGACTGCCTGCGCGCCGGGGACGTCGACACCTACCTCGAGGTCGGACCGAACGGCGTCCTGACCGCCATGGCGCAGAACTGCCTCGCCGAGCGCTCGGACGACGAACCGGCGCCCCTGCTGGTGTCCGCGTCGCGCCACGACCGCCCCGAGCCGCAGGCCCTCCTGGAGGCCCTCGCAGCGCTGCACGTGCACGGCGTGACCGTCGGCTGGGCGGACCTGCTCGGCCGGGCCGGCGGCCGGCACCTGGACCTGCCGACGTACGCCTTCCAGCACCAGCGCTACTGGCTGGAGCCGGCGGGCCGCTGGACGGACGTGTCCGGGGCGGGCCTCGGCGTGGCAGGGCATCCGCTGCTCGCCGCGGCCGTCTCCGTGGCCGGCGCGGACATGGTGGTCCTGACCGGCCGCCTCTCGACGTCGACGCACGCGTGGCTCGCCGACCACGTCGTGTCCGGTGTGGTGGTCGTTCCCGGTGCCGCTCTGGTGGAGTTGGCGGTGCGGGCGGGCGACGAGGTGGGCGCGTCGCGGGTGCGGGAGTTGACCGTGGCCGCGCCGCTGGTGCTGCCGCAGGCGGGTGCGGTGCGGGTGCAGGTGCGCGTCGGCGCGGCCGACGAGACCGGCGTGCGATCGGTGACCGTGCACTCGCAGCCCGACGAGGCCGCCGACCCGGAGTGGGTCCGGCACGCGGAGGGTGTGCTGGAGCCGGCGTCGGCCGACGAGCCGGGCGTGGGGGAGTGGCCGCCGGTCGACGGCGTCGAGGTGGACGTGGCGGGCTGGTATCCGGTGCTGGCGGAGCGCGGCCTGTCGTACGGGCCGGTGTTCCGGGGGCTGCGCCGGGTGTGGACCGTCGGCGAGGACGTGTACGCCGAGGTGGCGTTGCCGGACGAGGTGGCCGGTGACGCCGCGGGGTTCGGCGTGCACCCGGCGCTGCTGGACGCCGCGCTGCATCCGATCGGGTTGCTGTCCGGCTTGGAGGGCTCGGGTGGGCCTCGGGTGCCGTTCGCGTTCGAGGGTGTGCAGGTGTATGCCTCGGGTGCGCGGGTGCTGCGGGTGCGGTTGTCGCGTACGGGCTCGGCGGTGCGGCTGGTCGCGTGCGACGAGTCGGGCGCGGCCGTGGTCTCGGTGGACACCCTCGCCCTGCGCGAGCTGAGCGGGGTGTCGTCGTCCCCGGACGCGTCGGCCCGGTCGCTGTTCGAACTCACCTGGCAGGCCCAGGAGGTCGCCCCAGCCGGGGACGCCTCCGGGTGGGCGCTGCTGGGCTCGCCCGCCGCCGCCGCCGACCTGCCGGCCGTCGGTGAGCTGCCGGTGTACGCCGACGTCGAGGCGGTCGCCGTGGCGTCGGGTGTGGCGCCGCGTCTGTTGCTGGTGCCGGCGGGTGGCCTGCGCCGGGCCCTTCACGTCGGGACGGAACCTGCTTCGGCCCCCGGTGAGATGCCCGCCGCCGCCGTCGACAACGGCCCCGAGTCGGTGCGGGCGGCGACGTCGCAGGTGCTGGCGACGGTGCGGTCCTGGCTGGCGGCCGACGCGCTGGCGGAGTCGCGGTTGGTCGTGGTGACCCGGGGTGCGGTGTCGGTCGGGGACGGAGACCGGGTCACCGACCTGGCCGCAGCGGCGGTCTGGGGTCTGCTGCGCTCGGCGCAGTCGGAGCATCCGGGTCGCATCGTCCTGGCGGACGTCGACGGTGACGTGGACGCCGGGCTGCTGGGTGTGCTGACTTCCGTGGCCGACGAGCCGGTGGCGTTCGGTGGTCAGGTCGCGGTGCGCTCGGGTGAGGTGTTCGTGCCGCGTCTGGTGCGCGCGGTCGCCCCGGCGTCGCTGGAGACGCCGGTCGTGGGTGACGGTGCGGTGCTGGTGACCGGCGGTACGGGTGCGCTCGGGGCGTTGGTCGCGGAGCATCTGGTGTCGGCGCATGGTGTGCGGTCGCTGGTGCTGGTGTCGCGGCGTGGCCCGGCGGCTGCGGGTGCCGGTGAGTTGTCGGAGCGGCTGACCGCGCTGGGTGCGTCGGTGCGGGTGGTCGCCTGCGACGTGACGGACCGGGATCAGGCGTCCGCCCTGGTGGCGGAGGTTTCCGCTGAGGGCCGGCTGGCGGGTGTCGTGCACACCGCCGGTGTCCTGGACGACGGCGTAGTCGAAGGGCTGACCGCCGAGCGGCTTCGTGCGGTGCTGGCGCCGAAGGTGTCGGCGGGTTGGTTCCTGCACGAGGCGACGGCGGGTCTGGGTCTGGATCTGTTCGTGGTGTTCTCGTCGGTGGCGGGTGTGCTGGGTTCGCCGGGTCAGTCGGCGTACGCGGCGGGTAACGCGTTCCTCGACGCCCTGGCGGTCTACCGGCGGCAGCTCGGGTTGCCTGCCGTCAGCCTCGCCTGGGGCATGTGGGACACCCCCGGCATGGCCGCGTCCCTCGACGACGCCGACCGGGCGCGATCGGCGCGGGGCGGCATCACCGCGATGAGCGCCGACACCGGGTTGCGCCTGTTCGACGCCGCGCTCACCGCAGACCGCCCCGCCCTGGTGCCCGCCGTGATCGACCTGGCCGCCCTCCGGGCCGCCGTCGGCGCAGGCCCGGTGCCGCCGATGCTCCGCAACCTGATCGGTACGACCACGATCCGGCGCCAGGCGGGACAGGGCACCACCTGGGCGACCCGTATCGGTGGCCTGACCGCCGATGAGGCGCGCGCCCAGGTCGACGTGCTGGTACGCGGCCTCGTCGCGCAGGTGCTCGGGCACGGCGGGGCGGAAGCCGTGCCTGCCGACCGGGCGTTCCGCGAGCTGGGCTTCGACTCGCTGACCGCCGTCGACCTGCGCAACCGCGTGAACGCGGCCACCGGCCTGCGGCTGCCCTCGACGCTGGTGTTCGACTACCCGACGCCGCAGGCGCTCGCCGTCCACGTGCACGCCGAACTCGCCGGTGCCGCCGGCGGTCCCGCCGCGCCGGGCGTGCGGACCACCACCCGCTCCGACGAGCCGCTCGCCATCGTCGGCATGGCCTGCCGCTACCCGGGCGGCGTCGAGACGCCCGACCAGTTGTGGGCGCTGCTGGCCGCCGGCGGGGAGGGGATCGGGGAGTTCCCCGCCGACCGTGGCTGGGACCTGGAGAGCCTGTTCGATCCCGATCCGGACCACCCCGGGACGTCGTACACCCGGCACGGCGGCTTCCTGTATGACGCGGGTGCGTTCGACCCGGCGTTCTTCGGCATCTCGCCGCGTGAGGCTCTGGCGATGGATCCGCAGCAGCGGTTGTTGCTGGAGGCGTCGTGGGAGTCGTTCGAGTCCGCCGGTCTCGATCCGCAGCGGTTGCGGGGCAGCCGGACCGGTGTCTTCGCCGGCGTCATGTACCACGACTACGCGACGCGGCTCATGGAGCTGGCCGGCGAGGTGGAGGGCTACGTCGGCACCGGCAACTCGGGCAGCGTGCTGTCCGGGCGGGTGGCGTACACGTTCGGCCTCGAAGGCCCGGCGGTCACCGTCGACACGGCCTGCTCGTCCAGCCTCGTGGCGCTGCACCTTGCCGCGCAGGCGTTGCGGTCGGGTGAATGTGACCTCGCCCTGGCTGGCGGCGTGACGGTGATGGCGACGCCGGGGACGTTCATCGAGTTCTCCCGGCAGCGGGGGTTGTCGCAGGACGGCCGGTGCAAGTCGTTCGCCGCCTCGGCCGACGGCACCGGCTGGAGCGAGGGCGTGGGTGTCCTGCTCGTGCAGCGGCTCTCCGACGCCCAGCGGGAAGGCCGGCGCATCCACGCCGTCCTGCGGGGTACGGCTGTGAACCAGGACGGTGCGTCCAACGGCCTGACCGCGCCGAACGGTCCGTCGCAGCAGCGCGTGATCCGGCAGGCCCTCGCGAACGCGCGCCTGACTCCGGCGGACGTGGACGCCGTGGAGGCACACGGCACGGGCACGACCCTCGGTGACCCGATCGAGGCGCAGGCTCTGCTGGCGACGTACGGGCAGGAGCGTCCGCAGGATCGGCCGTTGCTGTTGGGGTCGGTGAAGTCGAACATCGGGCACACGCAGGCGGCTGCGGGTGTGGCTGGTGTGATCAAGATGGTCATGGCGATGCGGCACGGTCTGGTGCCGGCGACGTTGCATGTGGACGAGGCGTCGCCGCATGTGGACTGGTCGGCCGGGGCGGTGGCCCTGGCTACGGAGGCGACCCCGTGGCCGCGGGTGGACCGTCCGCGTCGGGCGGCGGTGTCGTCGTTCGGGATCTCCGGCACGAACGCGCATGTGATCATCGAGCAGCCACCCGCCGAGACGATCGACGCGCGGCCCGCCGACCGGCCGCGCCCCGGACTCGTACCCCTGGTGCTCTCCGCCGCGGACGCTCCGGCGCTGCGCGACCAGGCGGCCCGGCTGGGCGCGCACCTCGCGGCACACCCGGAGCTGGCGCCGGCCGACGTCGCACACGCCCTGGTCACCACCCGGACCGCGTTCGCGCACCGCGCCGTCGTCCTCGGCCGCGACACAGTCGGCCTGACGCGCGCCTTGGAGTCGTTCCACCTCGGCGAGGCCACCCCCGCCACGGTCACCGGCACCGCGCTGCGCGGCGGCGACCCGATCCTCGTCTTCCCCGGCCACGGCGACCCGTGGCCCGCCGCGACGGTCGAGCTGCTGGACCGGGCACCGGAGTTCGCCGCCGTGATCGCCGCCTGCGAGGCGGCCCTCACCCCCCACGTGGACTGGTCGCTCGCCGCCGTGCTGCGCGGCGCGGACGGCGCCCCGACCCCGGCCGACCCCGGGGTGGCGCCGGCCGTCCGGTGGGCCGTGGCCGTCTCGCTGGGACGCTGGTGGCGCTCGCTCGGCGTACGGCCCGCCGCCGTGCTCGGGCACGCCCAGGGGGCGCTCGCGGCCGCCTGCGTGGCCGGCGCGCTGTCGCTGGAGGACGCGGCGAAGACGATGGCCCTCGCCAGCCGGGCGGAGGACGGCCCGGACGCGCCGGCCGGGATCACCCTCCGGGCGGCCGAGATACCGCTGTACTCGGCGATCGGCGGCCCGGTCGACACCGACGGCCTCGACGCCGCCCGGTGGTACCGGGAACTGTCCGCCGACGCCGACGCCGACGCCGACGCCGACGCCGACGCCGACGCCGACGCCGACGCCGACGCCGACGCCGACGCCGACGCCTTACGCGTCCTGCTCGACGAGGGCCACCGGGTCTTCCTCGAGGCCGCTCCCGCGTCCGTGCTCGCCGCCGGGATCCGCGAGAGCGCGCGGGCCGACGACGCCGTCGTGGTGGCCGCCGAGGACACCCTGGCCGGTGGCTGGCAGCGCATGCTGACGGTCCTCGCCGGGCTGCACGTGCACGGCGTGCCGGTCGACTGGACGGCGATCCTGGGCGCCCCCACCGGCCCGCCGGTCGCGCTGCCCACGTACGCCTTCCAGCGCCAGCGCTACTGGCCGCAGCCGACGGCGGCGACCGCCCCCGCCCTCGCCGTCGCCGACGAGGCGGACCGGAAATTCTGGGAGGCCGTGGAACGCGCCGACGCGCAGGCGCTGGCCGCCGCGATGCGCATCGACGAGGCCACGGCCCGCTCCCTCGACCCCGCGCTGCCGCTGCTCTCCTCGTGGCGCCGGCGCCGCCGTGAAGAGTCCACCGTCGACTTGTGGCGCTACCGGGTGACCTGGAAGCCGCTGACCGTCGCGGAGGCCACCCTCGCCGGCACCTGGCTGCTGGTCGTGCCGGCCGCCGGCGTCGAGCACCCCCTGGTCGACGGCGTCGCCCGGGTGCTGGGCGAGGGCGGGGCCGAGGTCGTCCGGATCGACGCGACGGAGCCGGACCGGCAGGCGCTTGCCGACCGGCTCGCGCGTACCGGTGGGCCCGTCGCCGGCGTGCTCTCGCTGCTCGGCCTGGACGACGCGCCGCACCCGGCCCACCCGGTCGTCCCGGCGGGCCTCGCCGCCACGTACGCACTGGTCCAGGCCCTCGGCGACGCCGGAATCACCGCGCCGCTGTGGTGCGCCACCGCCGGTGCGGTCTCGACCGGCCGGGCCGACCAGCTCGACCGCCCCCGGCAGGCGATGCTCTGGGGGCTCGGCCGGGTCGTCGCCCTGGAGCACCCGGACCGCTGGGGTGGCCTCGTCGACCTGCCCACGAAGCTGGACCCCCGGGACCGGGCCCGGCTCGTGGCGGTGCTGGCCGGCGTCGACGCCGAGGACCAGCTGGCGCTGCGCCCCTCCGGGGTGTTCGCCCGGCGGCTGGTCCGGGCCCGCGCCGACCGGACGGCGACCGGGGACTGGCGTCCCGCCAGCGGCGCCGTCCTGGTCACCGGCGGCCTCGGGTCGATCGGGGCCCAGGTCGCGCGCTGGCTGGCCCGCGAGGGCGTCGGCGAGCTGGTGCTGACCGGCCGCCAGGGGCCCGCCACGCCCGGCGCCGACGCGCTGGCCGACGAACTGCGCGCCGCCGGCGCCACCGTCACCGTGGCCGCCTGCGACGTCGCGGACCCCGCCGCCGTACGGGCCCTCGTCGAGCGGCTGGCCGCGCAGGGCACCCGCGTCGGGGCCGTGTTCCACACCGCGGGCGTGGCCCACGCCGCGCCGGTCGCGGCCACCGACGTGGCCGACCTCGCCGACGCCCTGCGGGCCAAGGTGGCCGGCGCGGTGAACCTGGACGAGGCGTGCGGCGACGACCTGTCGGCGTTCGTGCTCTTCTCCTCCGGCGCGGGCGTCTGGGGCGGCGGGCACCAGGGCGGCTACGCCGCCGCCAACGCCTTCCTCGACGCGCTCGCCGAGGACCGGCGACGGCGCGGCCGGGCCGCCACCGCCATCGCCTGGGGCGCCTGGGACGGCGGCGGCATGGTCGACGCCGAGGGCGCCGCCGACCAGATGTTCCGCTCGGGCGTCCGGGCCATGCGCCCCGACCTCGCGGTCTCCGTGCTGGCCGGGGCGCTCGACGACGGCGACACCACGCTCACCGTGGCGGACATCGCCTGGGACCGGTTCCTCCAGACCTACACGCTGGCCCGCCCCCGGCCGCTGATCGCCGACGTCCCCGAGGTGGCGCAACTGCTCGCCGCCGGGCAGCGCGACGCCGACCCGTCCGACACAGCCTCGCCGCTGCGCGGCCGGCTGGCCGGCCTCGCCGCGCCGGAGCGCCGCCGGGTCCTGCTCGACCTCGTACGGGTCCACGCGGCGGCGGTGCTGCGGCTGGCCTCGCCGCAGGCGCTCGCTGCGGACCGGTCGTTCCGGGAGATCGGCTTCGACTCGCTCAGCGCCGTCGAGATGCGCAACCGGCTCGCCGAGGCGGTGGGGCTGAACCTGCCGGCGACCCTGGTGTTCGACCGCCCGACGCCCGACGCCCTCGCCGAGCACCTGGCGGGCAGGCTCGCGGGCGACGACAGCCCGGCGGCGGTTCCCACCCGGGCCGCCACCGCGCTGGACGAGCCGATCGCCATCGTCTCGATGAGCTGCCGCTACCCCGGCGGCGTCGCCGGCCCCGAGGACCTGTGGCGACTCGTCGCCGAGGGGCGCGACGGCATCGCGGAGTTCCCGGCCGACCGGGGCTGGGACCTGGCGGCCATCTACGACCCCGACCCCGACCGGCCCGGCACCTCGTACGTGCGGGAGGGCGGCTTCCTCACCGACGCCGCCGGCTTCGACGCGGCCCTGTTCGGCATCTCCCCGCGCGAGGCGATGGTGATGGACCCGCAGCAGCGGGTGCTGCTGGAGAGCGCCTGGGAGTTGTTCGAGCGGGCCGGCACCGCGCCGGCCGACATGGGGGAGACCAACACCGGCGTCTTCGTCGGCACCAACGGCCAGGACTACGCGACGCTGCTGATGGCCGCCCGGGTCGAGACCGAGGGCTACCAGGCCACCGGCAACGTCGCCGCCGTCATCAGCGGTCGGCTGGCGTACCACTTCGGGTTGCAGGGCCCGGCCGTCAGCGTCGACACCGCCTGCTCGTCGTCGCTGGTGGCGCTGCACCTGGCCTGCCAGTCCCTGCGGCAGGGCGAGTGCGACGTCGCGGTCGCCGGCGGCGTGACGGTGATGGCCACCCCCGGCCCGTTCCTCGAGTTCGCCCGGCAGCGTGGGCTCGCCCTCGACGGCCGGTGCAAGTCGTTCGCCGGAGCCGCCGACGGCACCGGCTGGGGCGAGGGCGTCGGCCTGGTGATGTTGCAGCGGCTCTCCGACGCCCAGCGCGACGGCCGGCGGATCCTTGCCGTCGTCCGCGGCTCGGCGATGAACCAGGACGGCGCCAGCAACGGCCTGACCGCGCCCAACGGGCCCGCCCAGGAGCGGGTGATCAACCAGGCGCTGGCCAACGCGCGGCTGACCGCCGCCGACGTGGACGCCGTCGACGGGCACGGCACCGGCACCCGGCTCGGCGACCCGATCGAGGCGCAGGCGCTCCTGGCCACGTACGGGCGGGACCGGCCCGCCGACCGGCCGCTGCTGCTCGGCTCGGTCAAGTCGAACATCGGCCACACCCAGGCCGCCGCCGGGGTCTCCGGCGTGATCAAGATGGTGCTGGCGCTCCAGCACGACCTGCTGCCGCCCACCCTGCACGTGGACGAGCCGTCGCCGCACGTGGACTGGTCGGCGGGCGCCGTCGCGCTGCTGACCGAGGCGCAGCCGTGGCCGGACGTGGAGCGGCCTCGCCGGGCCGCCGTGTCGTCGTTCGGGGTCAGCGGCACCAACGTGCACGTCATCCTCGAACAGGCGCCGGCCGCGCCGCCGGCCGACACCGGCACGCCCCGCCCCGCCGCCGGGCCGCCGGTGCTGCCCTGGGTCGTCTCGGCCGACACCGCCGACAGCCTGCGGGCCCAGGCGGCCCGGCTGGCCGACTGGCTGCCGCAGACCGCCGCGTCCGCCGCCGACGTGGCCCGGGCACTGGCGACCGGACGGTCCCCGCTGCGGCACCGCGCGGTGCTGCTCGCCGAGGACGCCGACGCCGCCCTCGGCGGCCTGCGGGCCCTCGCCGCCGGGCAGGAGCACCCCGGGCTCACCCGGGGCGTCGCCGAGCCCGGCGGGGCGCTGGCGATGCTCTTCTCCGGCCAGGGCGCCCAGCATGCCGGCATGGGCCGCCACCTGTACGAGACGTTCCCCGTCTTCGCGGCGGCCGTCGACGAGGCGTGCCAGCACCTGGACGCGTACCTGCCGCGGCCGCTGCGCACGGTGCTTTTCGCCGAGCCCGGCACCGCCGAGGCCGACCTGCTCGACCAGACGGTCTTCACCCAGGCCGGGCTCTTCGCCGTCGAGGTGGCGCTGTTCCGGCTGCTCGAACACTGGGGGATCCGGCCCGACTTCGTGGCCGGGCACTCCGTCGGGGAGATCAGCGCGGCCCACGTCGCCGGGGTGCTCGACCTGCCCGACGCCTGCGCGCTCGTCGGCAACCGGGGCCGGCTGATGCAGGCCCTGCCCGCCGGCGGCGGGATGCTGGCCGTCGCCGCGCCCGAGGTTGACGTGCTGCGGGCGCTGGACGGCACGCCGGGACAGGCGGCCGTCGCCGCCGTGAACGGGCCGGCCGCCGTCGTCGTCGCCGGCGCCGACGAGGCGCTGGCCGGGTTGGCCGCCCACTTCGCCGACCTCGGCGTACGCACCAAGCGGCTGCGGGTCAGCCACGCCTTCCACAGCCCGTTGATGGAGCCGATGCTCGCCGAGTTCGCGGCCGTCGCGGCGACCCTGTCGTACGCCCCGCCGACGGTGTCGCTGGTGTCGAACCTGACCGGCGCGGTCGTCGACGCCGAGCAGCTCTGCACCCCCGGCTACTGGGTGCGCCACGTCCGGGAGGCGGTCCGCTTCGCCGACACCGTCACCCACCTGCACGCCCACGGGGTGACGCGGTTCCTGGAGGTCGGGCCGGACACCGTGCTGACCGCACTGACCGCCGACGCGCTGCCGGTGGACGCCCCGATCGTCGTGACCGGCGTGCAGCGGCCCGGCCAGGACGAGGTGACCACCCTGCTCGGCGCGGTGGCCGAGCTGTACTGCCACGGCATGCCCGTACGTTTCCCGGCGCTGCTTCCCGGTGGCGGCCACGTGGACCTGCCCACGTACGCGTTCGCCCACCAGCGGTTCTGGCCGACCCTCGACGCGGCGCCGGGGCCCACCCCCGCCACCACCCCCGACGACGTCGACTCGGCGTTCTGGCGGGCCGTGGCATCGGGCGACGGCGACGAACTCGCCAGCCGGCTCGGACTCGACGCGGACCGGCCGCTGCGGAAGCTGCTGCCGGACCTGGACCGGTGGCGGCGCCGGCAGCAGGAGGACACCCTCGCCGGCCGCTGGCGCTACCGGATCACCTGGCGTCCGCGGCCCCTCGCGGCGGGCGCCGTCGAGGGCACCTGGACCCTTGTGCACAGCGGCACCGGCCAGCCGGTCGCCGACCGGCTCGCCGAACTGCTCACCGCCCGTGGCGGTGACGTGCGGCAGATCGTCGTCGATCCGGCGACGATCGACCGGAACGCGCTCGCCGGGCAGCTCGCCGCCGCGGCGCCCGCCCGGATCGTGTCGCTGCTCGCCCTCGACGAGCGGGCGCACCCCGAGCGCCCGGCCGTGCCGCTGGGCCTGACCGCGAACCTCGCCCTCGTGCAGGCGGTCACGGACGCCCTGCCCCCGGCACCGTTGTGGCTGCTCACCCGGCAGGCAGTCGCCACCGGCGCCGACGACCCCGTCGCCCGCCCCGCCCAGGCCACCACGTGGGGCCTCGGCCTGGTGACCGCGCTGGAACACCCCCGGCACTGGGGTGGCCTGCTGGACCTGCCCGCCACCCTGGACACCGCCGCCGCCGAGGGAGTCCTGGCGGCCCTCACCGCCGCCGGCGACGAGGACCAGCTCGCGGTGCGCGAATCCGGGACGTACCTGCGGCGGCTGGAGCGCGCGCCCCGCGCCGAGGCACCGGCCGGCTGGCAGGCACCGGACACCGTCCTGGTCACCGGCGGCACCGGCGCCGTCGGCCGGTACGCCGCAGGCTGGTTCGCCCGGCACGGCGCGCGGCGACTGCTGCTGGTCAGCCGGCGCGGCGCGGCCGCCCCCGGGGCCGACGAGGCGGTGGCGGAACTGGCCGCCCTCGGCGCCGAGGCCCGGGTGCTGGCCTGCGACCTGGCCGACCGGGACGCGGTCGCGGACCTCGTGCGCTCCCTGCGCGCCGACGGCGAGACCGTGCACGCGGTGGTGCACGCCGCCGGGGTGGGCCGGCTCAACCCGGTCGCCGCCGTGACCGAGGCGGAACTCGCCGACGTCGTCTCCGGCAAGATCGCCGGCGCCCGGCACCTCGGCGAGCTCCTCGACCCGGAGCCGCTCGACCTGGTCGTGCACTTCTCCTCCATCGCGGCCGTCTGGGGCGTCGGCGACCACGGCGCGTACGCCGCCGGCAACGCCTTCCTGGACGCCTGGGCGCAGTCCCGGCCTGCCGGGCGGGCCCGGCACCTCTCGGTGAACTGGGGCCCCTGGGCCGGCGGCGGCATGGTGACCGACGCGCACACCGCGGCCATGAGCCGGCGCGGGGTGTCCCTGCTCGACCGGGAACCGGCGATGGCCGCCCTGCGCGCCGGCCTCGACGGCGACGACACCGCCCTCACCGTCGCCGACATCGACTGGGACCGCTTCGCGCCGGTGTTCGCCTCCGCCCGGCCCCGGCCGCTGATCAGCGAGATCGCCGAGGTGGCCGCCCAGGCCGCGGCGGCGCGTGCCACCGCCGAGGAGGGCGACCAGGTCGCCGGCGAACTGCGCAAGCGGCTCGGCGAGCTGTCGCAGGCCGAACAGGCACGGCTGCTGGTCGATCTCATCCGCACCGCCGCGGGCGAGGTCATCGGCCACGACACCCCGTACGCGGTGGAGGCCGGGCGGCCCTTCCGGGACCTCGGCTTCGACTCGCTCACCGCCGTGGAGCTGCGGGGCCGGCTGGCCCGCTCGACCGGGCTGAGCCTGCCCAGCTCGGTGGTGTTCGACCACCCGACCCCGCAGGCGCTGGCCGAGCACCTGCGGGCCGAACTGCTCGACGAGGCGTCGGTGGAGGCGCTGCCCACCCTCGCGGAGCTGGACCAGTTGGAGAGCGCCCTCGCGCTGCGCGACCCGGACGACATCGGCCGGGTGCGGATCACGATGCGCCTGCACAGCCTGCTCGAACGGCTCGGCGTCGCGGAGGAACGCCGGGAGGAGACCGCCGAGGTGGCCGGCCGGCTGCGGGCGGCCAGCAACCAGGAGCTGTTCGACCTCATCGACCAGGACCTCGGGCTCTCCTGAGCCGTACGGGGACCTGTGGTGTCACGAGAAAGCGAGATGTCATGGCGGACGAAGAGCGGCTGCGCGAATACCTGACGCGCGTCGTCGCCGAGCTGCAGCAGACCCGCCAACGGCTGCGCGAGGTCACCGCCGAGGAGTCCGAGCCGGTGGCGATCGTGGCGATGAGCTGCCGCTACCCGGGCGGCATCAGCTCGCCCGAGGAACTGTGGGAGTTCGTCTCGTCCGGCGGGGACGCCATCGGCGACTTCCCCACGGATCGCGGCTGGGACCTGAAGCGGCTCTACCACGCCGATCCGGACAACGCCGGCACCTCGTACACCACGGCCGGCGGGTTCCTGCGCGACGCGGGGGAGTTCGACGCCGCGCTGTTCGGCATCTCGCCGCGCGAGGCGGTCGCCATGGACCCGCAGCAGCGGCTGCTGCTGGAGGTCACCTGGGAGCTGTTCGAACGCGCCGGCATCGCCCCGCTGTCGCTGCGTGGCAGCCGCTCCGGCGTCTTCGTGGGCACCTCCGGGCAGGACTACGCCGCCGTGCTGCACCGGGCGCCCGGCGTCGAGGGGTACGTGCTGACCGGCACCGCCGCCAGTGTCGTGTCCGGTCGGCTGGCGTACACGTTCGGGCTGGAAGGCCCGTCGGTCACCGTGGACACCGCCTGCTCGTCGGCGTCGGTCGCCATCCATCTCGCCTGCCAGGCGCTGCGCCAGCGCGAGTGCGGCCTCGCCCTGGCCGGCGGCGCGACCGTGCTGGCCACCCCCGGCCCGTTCGTCGAGTTCTCCCGGCAGCGCGGCCTCGCCGCCGACGGCCGGTGCAAGTCGTTCGCCGCCTCCGCCGACGGCACCGGCTGGTCCGAGGGCATCGGCATGCTGCTGCTGGAACGGCTCAGCGACGCCCGCCGCAACGGCCACCCCGTACTCGGCGTCATCCGCAGCTCGGCGGTCAACTCCGACGGCGCCTCCAACGGGCTCACCGCCCCCAACGGCCCGTCCCAGCAGCGGGTCATCCGGCAGGCCCTGGCCGGCGCGAAGCTCACCCCCGACCTGGTCGACGTGGTCGAGGCACACGGCACCGGCACCACCCTCGGCGACCCGATCGAGGCCCAGGCGCTGCTCGCCACGTACGGCCGGGAGCGGGGCGACGCCGCGCCGCTGCTGCTCGGCTCCATCAAGTCGAACATCGGCCACACCCAGGCCGCCGCCGGCATCGCCGGGGTGATCAAGATGGTGGAGGCGATGCGGCACGGCATCGTGCCGCCCACCCTGCACGTCGACGAGCCCACCCCGCACGTGGACTGGGCCGCCGGCGCGGTCACCCTCGTCACCGAGGCCACGCCGTGGCCGGCCGTGGACCGGCCGCGCCGGGCCGCCGTCTCGTCGTTCGGGATGAGCGGCACCAACACCCACCTCATCCTCGAACAGCCCGAACCGGCCGGCGTCGAGGCGGACCACCCGGTGCCGCCCGCGCCCGCGCCGGTGCTGCTCACCGGCCGCACCCGCACCGCGCTGCGCCGCCAGGCCGAGCGCTGGTCGGCCTGGCTCGCCGACGACCCGGACGCACGCCCGGCCGACGTCGCCCGGACGTCGGTGCTCTCGCGCTCGCCCCTGGAACACCGGGCGGTCGTCCTCGCAGACGACCGCGACGGCCTGCTCGCCGCCCTGCACGCCCTCGCCGACGACCGGCCCGCCCCCGGGCTGGTCACCGGCGCCGCCGCCGAACGCGGCGGGGTCGCGTTCCTGTTCTCCGGCCAGGGCGCCCAGCGCGCCGGCGCCGGCCGGGAACTGTACGAGGCGTACCCGGTCTTCGCGGAGGCGCTCGACGAGGTCTGCGGCCACCTCGACCACCGGCTGCCCCGGCCGCTGAAGCCGCTGCTGTTCGCCGGGCCCGGCACCGCCGAGGCCGACCTGCTCGACCAGACCGTCTTCACCCAGGCCGCGCTGTTCGCCGTCGAGGTGGCGCTGCACCGGCTGCTCGGCTCCTGGGGGCTGGCCCCCGACATGGTCGCCGGGCACTCCGTCGGCGAGCTGACCGCCGCCCACGTGGCCGGCGTGCTCGGCCTCGACGACGCGTGCGCCCTCGTCGCCGCCCGGGGCCGGCTCATGCAGGCCCTGCCCACCGGCGGCGCGATGCTCGCCGTGGCCGCCGACGAGGCCCGGGTCGCCGAGTCGATCGCCGCGCTGACCGACCGGGTCGCCGTCGCCGCCGTCAACGGCCCCGACGCCGTCGTCGTCTCCGGCGAGGCGGTGGCCATCGACGAGCTGGCGGGACTCTGGACCGACCGGGGGGTGCAGGTGCGGCGGCTGCGGGTCAGCCACGCCTTCCACAGCCCGCTGATGGAGCCGATGCTCGCCGAGTTCGCCGCCGTCGCCGCCCGGCTCGACCTGCGCGCCCCCACCCTGCCGGTGGTGTCCAACGTGACCGGTGAGCTGGCCGACCCGGCGCAGCTCACCGACCCGGACTACTGGGTGCGCCACGTCCGGGAAGCGGTCCGCTTCGCCGACGGCGTACGCACCCTGCGCGCCCACGGCGTCGGTACCTTCGTGGAGGTCGGACCGGACGCCGTGCTCACCGCCGCCGTCCAGGAGACCCTCGCCGGGACCGAGACCGAGACCACCGACGCGGCCCCCGCCGTGGTGGTTCCGGTGCTGCGCCGGGACCGCCCGGACCGCCGTACCCTGCTCGCCGCCCTCGCCCAGCTCCACGTCGCCGGTACGCCGCCGCGCTGGGCGGACGTCCTCGCCGACCTGCCCGGCCGGCTCGTCGACCTGCCCACCTACCCGTTCGAGCGGCAGCACTACTGGGTGCCGGCCGAGGCGCCCGCCGACGACACCACGACGGGCGGGGCCGGCGCGCTCGACCGGCGGTTCTGGGCCGCCGTCGAACGCGCCGATCTCGACGCGCTGCGCGACACCCTCGCCGTCACCGACACCGCCGCCGCCGAGTCGCTGCGTACCCTGCTGCCCGTCCTCGCCGACTGGCGGCGGCAGCGGCAGGAACACTCGGTCCTCGACGGCTGGCGGTACCGGGAGGAGTGGCAGGTGGCCCCCGAGCCCGCCCCCGCCCGGCTGACCGGCACCTGGCTGCTGGCGCTGCCCGCAGCCGACGCGGACGACCCGGCGGCGCGGGCCGTCCGGGCTGCGCTGACCGACGCCGGCGCCGACGTGCGGCCCCTGACCGTCGAGCCGGACGCCGACCGGGCAGCCCTCGCGGCAGCCCTCGCCGGCACCGAGCCCGCCGGCGTCGTCTCCCTGCTCGCCGGGGAACCGCGCACCGGCGGCACGGTCCTGCCCGGCCTGACCGCCACCCTCGCGCTCGCGCAGGCGCTCGGCGACGCCGGCGGGGCCACGCCGCTGTGGCTGGTCACCCAGGGCGCGGTCGCCGCCGCCTCGTACGACCGGCTCGTCGACCCGGCGCAGGCAGCGATCTGGGGCCTCGGCCGGGTCGTCGGCGTCGAGGCGCCGCACCGCTGGGGCGGCCTGGTCGACCTGCCGTCCGACCCCGACGACCGGGCCGTCGCCCGGCTCGCCGCGATCCTCACCGGATCGACCGGCGAGGACCAGCTGGCGGTACGCGGCCCCGGGGTCTTCACCCGCCGCCTCGTCCGCGCCGCCCTCGGCGACCGCCCGCCGGCGCGCCGGTTCACGCCCACCGGCACCGCAGTGGTCACCGGCGGCACGGGCGGGCTCGGGGCCCGCGCCGCCCGCTGGCTCGCCGCCGCCGGAGCCGAACACGTCGTGCTGGTCAGCCGGCGCGGGCCCGACGCCCCCGGCGCGGCCGCGCTGGAGGCCGAGCTGACCGCCCTCGGGACCAGGGTCACCGTCGCCGCCTGCGACATCGCCGACCGGGCCGCCGTCGCCGACCTGCTCGACCGGGTCGAGGCCGCCGGCCCGCCGGTGCGTACGGTCGTGCACACCGCCGGCGTCGCGCAGGCCACCCCGCTGGCGGAGGTCACCCCCGCCGAACTGGCCGAGGTCACCGCCGGCAAGACCGCCGGGGCCACCCACCTCGCCGACCTGCTCGGCGACCGGGAACTGGACGCCTTCGTCGTCTACTCGTCCATCGCCGCCACCTGGGGCAGCGGCGGGCAGGCCGGATACGCGGCCGGCAACGCCTACCTGGACGCGCTCGTGCAGCGGCGGCGCGCCGACGGCCGGTCCGGCACCGCCATCGCCTGGGGGCCCTGGTCCGACGGCGGCATGCACGCCGCCGACGCCGAACGGAACCTGCGCCGTCGGGGCCTGCCCGCCATGGACCCGGCCGTCGCCACGGCCGCGTTGCAGCAGGCCCTCGACCACGACGACGTCACCGTGACGGTGGCCGACGTGGACTGGGCCCGGTTCGCCCCCGCGTACGCCTCCGCCCGCCGCCGGCCACTGCTGGAGGGCGTACCGGAGGCGCGGGCCGCCCTCGACGGCGGCGCCGCAGCCGACGACGGCGACGACGGCCCGGCGGCGACCCTGCGCCGGCGCCTCGCCGCGCTGGCACCGGCCCGACGCGAGGAGACCGTCGCCGAGATGGTCCGCGAACTCGCCGCCGACGTGCTCGGCCACGACGGCGGGGCCGCCGCCGTCGGCGCGACCACCGCGTTCCGCGACCTCGGCTTCGACTCGCTGACCGCTGTGGAGCTGCGCAACCGGCTCGTCGCCGCCACCGGGCAGGCGCTGCCCACCACCCTGGTCTTCGACCACCCGACCCCGGCCGTGCTGGCCCGCTTCCTGCTCACCGGCCTCTTCGGCGCCGGCGCCGCGGCGGTTCCGGACGCCGCCCCGGCCGCCGTGGGCGACGACGAGCCGGTGGCAGTCGTCGCCATGGCCTGCCGCTACCCGGGCGGCGCCGACGGCCCCGAGCAGCTGTGGCGCCTCGTCGCCGACGGCGTCGACGCGATCGGAGACTTCCCGACCGACCGGGGCTGGGACCTCGACCGGCTCTACGACCCCGACCCGGCCAACCCCGGCACCACGTACGCCGACAAGGGCGGCTTCCTGCACGCGGCGGGCGAGTTCGACCCGGGCTTCTTCGGGATCTCGCCGCGCGAGGCGGCGGCGATGGACCCGCAGCAGCGGTTGTTGCTGGAGGTTTCGTGGGAGGCGGTCGAGCGGGCAGGGGTTGAGCCTGGGGTTCTTCGGGGTTCGCGAACAGGGGTGTTCGTGGGCACGAATGGTCAGGACTATGGGGCCCTGCTGATGGTGGCGGGGGACGAGGTGGAGGGCTTCGCGGGCACGGGCAACGCCGCGAGTGTGGTGTCGGGTCGGGTGGCGTACGCGTTGGGGTTGGAGGGGCCGGCGGTGTCGGTGGACACGGCGTGTTCGTCGTCGCTTGTGGCGTTGCACCTGGCGGTGCAGTCGCTGCGGCGTGGCGAGTGCGACATGGCCCTCGCCGGCGGCGTCACGGTCATGGCCACCCCCGGCACCTTCTTCGAGTTCTCCCGGCAGCGGGGCCTGGCGGCCGACGGCCGGTGCAAGGCGTTCGCGGCGAGTGCCGACGGCACGGGCTGGGGCGAGGGCGTGGGCGTGCTGGTGGTGGAGCGGTTGTCGGACGCGCGGCGTAACGGTCATGAGGTGCTGGCGATCGTGCGGGGCAGTGCGGTCAATCAGGATGGTGCGTCGAACGGGCTGACGGCCCCGAACGGTCCGTCGCAGCAGCGGGTGATCCGCCAGGCGCTCGCCGGTGCCCGGCTGGGCAGCGCGGATGTCGACGTGGTGGAGGCGCATGGTACGGGCACGACGCTGGGTGACCCGATCGAGGCGCAGGCCCTGCTGGCGACCTACGGGCAGGGCCGCGAGGGACAGGAGCCGCTGCTGCTCGGCTCGATCAAGTCGAACATCGGCCACACCCAGGCCGCCTCGGGTGTGGCCGGTGTGATCAAGATGGTGCTGGCGATGCGGGAGGGCGTGGTCCCGGCGACGCTGCACGTGGACGAGCCGTCGCCGCACATCGACTGGACCTCCGGTGCGGTGGAGCTGGCGACGCAGGCGCGGCCGTGGCCGGCGGTGGAGCGCCCGCGTCGGGCGGCGGTGTCGTCGTTCGGCATGTCCGGTACGAACGCCCACGTGATCATCGAGCAGGCCGACGAGCTGTCCGTCGCTCCGGTCGGGCACGGCCCGGGCCTGGTGGCCTCCGATGTCGTGGTGTGGCCGGTGTCGGCGCGGTCGAAGGGCGCGCTCGCGGGGCAGGCGGCCCGACTGGCGGACTTCCTGCGCGGGCGCGGCGCCGGCGGCGCCGGGCACCTCCAGCGGGCCAACGAAGCCGTGGTGGATGTGGCGGCGGTGGGCTGGTCCCTGGCTACGACCCGGTCGGCGTTCGATCACCGTGCCGCTGTCGTCGGGTCGGGCACGGAGGAGTTGCTGGCGGGGCTGGAGGCCCTGTCCGCCGGTACCCCGGCGGGGAACCTCGTGACGGGTGCGGTTTCCGGCACCGGTGCGGGTGTGGTGTTCGTGTTCCCGGGTCAGGGTGCGCAGTCGGCGCGGATGGCGGCCGGTCTGGTGGGTCGTGCGCCGGTGTTCGACGCGCGGCTGGCGGAGTGCCAGCGGGCTCTGGCCCCGTACCTGGACGTGGACCTGGTGTCGGTGTTGACCGGTGACGACGAGTCGTGGTTGGCGCGGGTCGAGGTGGTGCAGCCGGTGCTGTGGGCCGTGGGTATGGCTCTGGCGGCGGTGTGGCAGCACGCCGGGGTGAGCCCGGCTGCGGTGGTCGGTCACTCGCAGGGCGAGATCGGCGCGGCGTGTGTGGCGGGGATCCTGTCCCTGGAGGATGCGGCGAAGGCGGTCGCGTTGCGGTCGCGGGCGCTGATGGTGCTGCGAGGCACCGGGACGATGGCGTCGGTCGACCTGTCGGCGGAGTCGGTGGCCGAGCGGCTCGGGGAGTTCCCCGGGGTGGGCGTTGCGGCCGTCAACGGTCCGTCGACGGTGGTGGTGTCGGGTCCGCCGCAGCCGGTCGCCGAGCTGGTGGAGGCGTGTCAGGCCGACGGGGTGCGGGCGCGGTTGATCCCGGTGGACTATGCGTCGCATTCGGTGGCGGTGCAGGACGTCGCGGAGCAGCTCCGCGCCGACCTGGCCGACGTGACGCCGCAGCCGGGCCACACCCGCCTGGTGTCGACGCTCACCGGGGACTGGGTGGACCCGGCGTCGATGACGGCGGACTACTGGTATGAGAACCTGCGGCAGACGGTGCAGTTCGACGCGGCGGTGCGGGTGGCTGTCGCCGCCGGGCACACCACGTTCGTGGAGATCTCTCCGCATCCGGTGCTGGCGATGCCGGTGACGGCGATCCTGGACGACGTCGGCGCGACCGGGCACGTGCTGGGCAGTCTGCGGCGCGGTGACGACGACGCGACGCGGCTGCTGACGAACCTCGCCACCGCGCACACGATCGGCCTGCCCGTCGACCTGACGGCCGTACTCGCCGAGACCGACACCGTCGCACTGCCCACGTACGCCTTCGAGCACGGACGCTACTGGCTGGACGCCCCCGCGCACCGCGTACGTGACGTCGGCTCCGCCGGCCTCCAGGACACCGGGCACCCGCTGCTCAGCGCGGCGGTACCCGTCGCCGACGACCGGACGGTGGTGCTGACCGGGCGGCTGTCGGTGCGTACCCACCCGTGGCTGGCCGACCACGCCGTCGGCGGGGCAGTGATCGTCCCCGGCACCGGCGTCGTCGACATGGTGGTCCGGGCCGGCGACGAGGTCGACGCCGGCCAGGTGGGCGACCTGACGCTGATCAACCCGCTGGTGCTCCCCGCGACCGGCGCGATGCAGGTGCAGGTACGCGTGGGCCCGCCCGCCGACACCGGCGAGCGGAGCGTCACAGTGCACTCCCGCCCCGAGGAGGACGCCGACGCCGAGTGGACCCGGCACGCCGAGGGCCTCCTGCTGCCGCAACTGCCCGACCCGGCCGCCGTACCAGGGCAGTGGCCGCCGGCCGGCGCCGTCGAGATCGACGCCGACCTGGACGCCTGGTACGCACAGATGGCCGAGGGTGGCCTCGGCTACGGCCCCGCCTTCCGAGGGCTGCGCCGGGTGTGGCGCGGCGACGGCGAGGTCTACGCCGAGGTGGCCCTCCCCGAGGAGGCGAGCGCCGACGCGTCCCGCTTCGGGCTGCACCCGGCCCTGTTCGACGCGGCCCTGCAGGCCAGCGGGGTCACCGCCCTGCTCGGCGATCCGGCGGACACCTCCGGGGCGGGCTGGATGCCGTTCGCCTTCCGCTCGGTCGCCCTGCACGCCCACGGGGCCACCCGGCTGCGGGCGCGGCTGCGCTCCCTCGGCCCGGACACCGTCGCGGTCACCCTCGCCGACACCGCCGGCCAGCCCGTCGCCACCGTCGAGTCGCTGACGTTCCGCCCCGTCGCCGCGGGGCGGGCCGACGAGGCGGCCGCGCTGCGCCGCACCTCGGTGTTCCACCTGGACTGGACGCCGCTGCCGGGTGCCGACGCGGCGGCGGGGCAGACGGTCAGCTGGGCGCTGCTCGGCGACGACACCCTCGGCCTCACCGGTGCGCTCACCGCCGCCGGGCACCCGGTGCGGTCCCACGCCGACCTGGCGGCGCTGGTCGCCGAGATCGGGGAGTCCGGGGACGTACCCGATACGGTGCTGGACCTGCGCTCCGGCGCGGAGCCGGACCCGCAGCGGGCCGGCGAGGCCGCGCACGACGCGGCCCGCGACGCGCTCGCGCTGGTGCAGCAGTGGCTGGGCGAGTCCCGGCTGGAGCGGTCCCGGCTGGTCCTGCACACCCGGGGCGCGGTCGGCGCGGCCCCGGGCGAGGCCCCCCGCGACCTTGCCCGGGCGAGCCTGTGGGGACTGGTCCGCTCCGCGCAGTCCGAGCACCCCGGCCGGTTCACGCTGCTCGACACCGACGACGACGCCGCCTCCCTGGCGGCCGTCCCGGCGGCCGTCGCCTCCGGCGAGCCGCAGCTCGCGCTCCGCGACGGCGCGCCGCTCGTGCCGCGGCTGACCCGGGCCCGCGACGCCGGGGTGCTGCCGCTGCCCGCCGGCGAGGTGCCATGGCGCCTCGACGTCACCGAGAAGGGCACGCTGGAGAACCTCGCCCTGCTGCCCGGCCCCGAGACGGCCGGGGAGCTGCCGGCGGGCCACGTCCTGGTCGGGATGCGCGCCTCCGGGCTGAACTTCCGCGACGTGGTGCTGGCCCTCGGCATGGTTCCCGACCAGGAGGTGCTGGGCAACGAGGGCGCCGGCGTGGTGCTCGGCGTGGGGCCGGGCGTCACCGACCTCGCCCCCGGCGACCGGGTGACGGGCATCTTCTCCGGCTCGTTCTCCTCGGCGGCGGTCACCGACCGCAGACTGCTCACCCGCATCCCCGACGGCTGGTCCTACACCGACGCCGCCGCCGTGCCCGTGGTCTTCCTGACCGCCTGGTACGGGCTGGTGGAGCTGGCCCGGCTGCGCGCGGGCGAGTCAGTGCTCGTCCACGCGGCGGCCGGCGGCGTCGGCATGGCCGCCGTGCAGATCGCCCGCCACCTCGGCGCGGAGGTCTACGGCACGGCCAGCCCCGGCAAGTGGCCGGCGCTGCGCGCCACCGGCTTCGACGACGCGCACCTCGCCTCCTCCCGCAGCCTCGACTTCGCCGACGAGTTCGCCCACCGCACCGGTGGCCGGGGCGTCGACGTGGTGCTCAACGCCCTGCGCGGCGAGTACGTCGACGCGTCGCTGCGGCTGCTCGCCGACGGCGGCCGGTTCGTCGAGATGGGCAAGACCGACAAGCGCGACCCGCAGCAGGTCGCCGCCGACCACCCGGGCGTCAGCTACCAGGTCTTCGACCTCATCGAGGCCGGCCCCGGGAAGATCGGCGCGATGCTGGGCGAACTGATGGCGCTCTTCGCCGCCGGTGCGCTGCGGCCCCTGCCCCGGCGCACCTGGGACGTCCAGCGCGCCCCCGAGGCGTTCCGCTTCCTCAGCCAGGCCCGGCACGTCGGCAAGCTCGCCCTGAGTATCCCGCAGACGCCCCGGCTCGACGGCACGGTCCTGGTCTCCGGGGCGACCGGCACCCTCGGCGCGCTGCTCTGCCGGCATCTGGTCACCGCGCACGGCGCCCGGCAACTGCTGCTGGTCAGCCGGCGCGGCCCGGACGCCGAGGGCGCCGACGACCTGCTCGCCGACCTCAAGGCCCTCGGCGCGGACGTGTCGATCGTCGCCGCCGACCTGGCCGACCCGGACGCCGTGGCGGACGTGCTGTCCACGGTGGACCGGCGGCACCCGCTGCGCGCCGTCGTGCACGCCGCCGGCGTCCTCGACGACGCCACCGTCGAGTCGCTCACCCCCGACCGCCTCGCCGCGGTGCTGCGGCCCAAGGTCGACGTGGCGTGGAACCTGCACCGGGCCACCCTCGGCCACGAGCTGAGCGCGTTCGTGCTCTTCTCCGCCGCCGCGGGCGTGTTCGGCGGTCCCGGCCAGGGCAACTACGCCGCCGGCAACGCGTTCCTCGACGCCCTCGCCGAGCACCGGCGGGCCCTCGGCCTGCCGGCCGTCGCGCTGGCGTGGGGCCGCTGGGCGCAGGCCAGCGGCATGACCGGTCACCTCGACTCGGCCGACATCCGCCGCCTCGACCGGGGCGGCATGGCCGCCCTCTCCGACGCCGAGGGGCTCGCCCTGTTCGACGCGGTCTGGCGCTCGGAGCGGGCGACCCTCATGCCCGCCAAGATCGTCACCGGCGTGGCCGCGCCCGGGTCGCCCGTACACCCGCTGCTGACCAACCTGGTCCGCGCCGCCGGCCGCCGGGCCGCGGCCGGTGCGGCCACCGATGGGCAGGCGTACGCCGAGACGCTGCGCGCCCTGCCCGACGACAAGCGGGCACGCGCCCTGCGCGACCTGGTGCTGTCGCACGTGGCGGTCGTCCTCGGCCACGGCGACCCGGCCGGCATCGAGCCGACCCGGGCGTTCCGGGAACTCGGCTTCGACTCGCTCACCGCCGTCGAGCTGCGCAACCGGCTCGGCGCGGCCACCGGGCTGCGGCTGCCGGCGACGCTGGTCTTCGACAACCCGACGCCCGAGGCGCTCGCCGCCCACCTGGGCGGGCAGTTCGTCCCGGCGACCTCGGCGGGCGAGCCGTCGGGGGCGGGCCGGGAACTCGACCGGCTGGAGGCGGCGCTCGTCGGGCTGGACCCGGCCGACGACGAGTTCCGCCGGATCACCGACCGGCTGCACGGCCTGCTGGGCCGGCTGACCGAGCGGCAGGCGGACGCGGACGGCGACGACGACCTGGAGTCGGCCACCGCCGCGAACATCTTCGACCTGATCGACCGCGAGCTGGAGACGTCGTGACCACCAGCCGCAACGACATCGGCATGCCGAGTGAGGTAGGTCCACGGTGAGCAACGAGGACGAGAAGTACGTCGAGTACCTGAAGCGTACGACCTCGGAGCTGCGGCGTACCCGGCGTCGGCTGCGCGAGCTGGAGGCCCGCGACGCCGAGCCCGTCGCCATCGTGGCGATGAGCTGCCGTTACCCCGGCGGGGTCGACAGCCCCGAGGCGCTGTGGCAGCTCGTGCACGACGGCGGCGACGGGATCGGGCCGTTCCCCGCCGACCGGGGCTGGTCCCTGGAGAGCCTCTTCCACCCCGACCCCGACCACCCGGGCACCAGCTACGTGCGCGAGGGCGGCTTCGTCTACTCCGCCGCCGACTTCGACGCCGACCTGTTCGGCATCTCGCCCCGCGAGGCCGTCGCCATGGACCCGCAGCAGCGGCTGCTGCTGGAGACGTCCTGGGAGGCGTTCGAGCGGGCCGGGCTGCCGCTGCCGGCCGTCCGGGGCAGCCGCACCGGCGTCTTCGTCGGGGCGTCGTCGCACGGCTACGACGGCATGATGGCGCAGGCCGAGAACGGCGAGGGGCACCTGCTCACCGGCAACGCCACGAGCGTCATCTCCGGCCGCGTCGCGTACACGCTCGGGCTGGAGGGGCCGGCGGTCACCGTCGACACCGCCTGCTCGTCCTCGCTCGTCGCCCTTCACCTGGCCGCGCAGGCCCTGCGCAACGGCGACTGCGAGCTGGCCCTCGCGGGCGGCGTGACGGTGATGCCCACCCCGGCGGTCTTCGTCGGCTTCAGCCGGCAGCGCGGCCTCGCCGCCGACGGCCGGTGCAAGGCGTTCGCCGCCGGCGCGGACGGCACCTCGTGGTCCGAGGGCATCGGCATCCTGCTGCTCACCCGGCTCTCCGACGCGCAGCGGCACGGCCACCCGGTGCTCGCCGTGATACGCGGCAGCGCGGTCAACCAGGACGGCGCGTCCAACGGGCTCAGCGCCCCGCACGGCCCCTCCCAGGTGCGCGTCATCCGCCAGGCCCTGGGCAACGCCCGCCTCACGCCCGAGCAGGTCGACGTGGTGGAGGCGCACGGTACGGGCACCCGGCTCGGCGACCCGATCGAGGCGCAGGCGCTGCTGGCCACGTACGGGCAGGACCGCGACGAGGCCGCGCCGCTGCTGCTCGGGTCGGTCAAGTCGAACATCGGGCACACGCAGGCCGCCGCCGGCGTGGCCGGTGTGATCAAGATGGTGATGGCGATGCGGCACGGCGTCGTGCCGCCCACCCTGCATGTCGACGAGCCGTCCCCACACATCGACTGGACCGCCGGGGCGGTCACCCTCGCCACCGCCGCGACGCCCTGGCCCGCCGTGGACCGGCCGCGCCGGGCCGCCGTGTCGTCGTTCGGCGTGTCCGGCACCAACGCGCACACCATCATCGAGCAGGCCCCGGCTCCCGCCGAGGTCGAGGCCGAGCCGACCACGCCGCAGGCCCGCACGGTGGCCCCCGTGCTGCTCTCCGCCCGCTCCGACGCCGCGCTCGCCGCGCAGGCCGGCCGCTGGGCCGCCCGGTTCGCCGCCGACGAGACCCTCCGCCCGCTCGACGTGGCCTTCTCGTCGGTCACCTCCCGCTCCACCCTGGACCGTCGGGCCGTGCTGTCCGCGACCGGCCGCGACGACCTGCTCGCGGGGCTGCGCGCCCTTGCCGCCGGGGAACCGGCCGGTACCGTCGTGACCGGTGCCGGGGCGCCGCGCGGCCAGCTCGCGGTGCTCTTCTCGGGTCAGGGCGCGCAGCGCGCCGGCATGGGCCGGGAGTTGTACGCCGAGTTCCCCGTGTTCGCCGCCGCCCTCGACGAGGTGTGCGGGCACCTGGATCGAGCCCTGCCGCGCCCCCTGCGTGAGGTGCTCTTCGCCGCCGACGGCTCGGCCGACGCCGGCCTGCTGGACCAGACGGTGTTCACGCAGGCCGGTCTGTTCGCGGTCGAGGTGGCGCTGTTCCGGCTGGTGGAGTCCTTCGGCGTCGCCCCCGACCTGGTCGGCGGTCATTCGATCGGCGAGGTCACGGCCGCGTACGTGGCCGGGGTGCTGTCGCTGGAGCACGCCTGCGCGCTGGTGACGGCGCGGGGCCGGTTGATGCAGGCGCTGCCCGCCGGGGGTGGGATGCTGGCCGTCGCGGCCACCGAGGCCGACGTCCTCGCCACGCTCGACGGCCTGGCCGACGTGGGGATCGCGGCGGTCAACGGGCCGACCTCGGTCGTGGTCTCGGGCGCCGTGGCGGCCCTGGACGAGGTGGAGCGGCTCTGGAAGAACCGGGGCGTACGCACCCGCCGCCTCACCGTCAGCCACGCGTTCCACAGCCCGCTGATGGAGCCGATGCTCGCCCGGTTCCGCGCGGTGCTCGACAAGCTCACCTTCGCCGCGCCGTCGCTGCCGGTGGTGTCGAACGTGACCGGTGCGCTGGCCGACGCCGACGAGATCCGCACCGCCGACTACTGGGTGCGTCACGTCCGCGAGGCCGTCCGCTTCGCCGACGGGGTCGCTGCGCTGCGCGCCGCCGGGGCGGACACGTTCCTGGAGGTCGGGCCGCGCAGCGTACTGACCGCGATGGTCGCCGACATCCTGCCCGCCGACGACGCCGTGCTGGCCGTCGCCGCGCAGCGCGGGGACCGGCCCGAGGCGCACGGGCTGCTGGCCGGGCTGGCGGAGCTGCACGTGCGCGGGGTTGCGGTCGACTGGCTGCAGTGGTTCGCCGAGACCGGCGCGCGGCGGGTGGACCTGCCCACGTACGCCTTCCAGCACCAGCGCTACTGGCCCGAGGCCGGCGGCACCGCCGTGACGGCCGCGCCGGGCGACGCCGCCGAGGGGGACTTCTGGGCGGCCGTGGAGCGCGGCGACCTGACCGGGGTCGCCGCCCACCTGGCCGTGCAGGACGACCCCGCCGCGGTCGAGGCCCTCGCCCCGGCCGTACCGGTGCTGTCGTCGTGGCGGCGGGCCCGGCAGCGCGACGCAGTGGTGGACGGCTGGACGTACCGGATCGACTGGGAGCCGGTACGCCCCGCCGCCGCGCCCGCGCTGACCGGCCGCTGGCTGGTCGTCACCGCCGACGCCGACGACGCCGGGGCGGCCGGCACGCTGACCGGCGCGGGCGCCCACGTCGACACGCTCACCGTCGCCCCCGGCGTCGACCGTGCCGAGCTGACCGGGCTGCTGCGCGGCCACGGCGAGCAGGGCTGGACCGGCGTGCTCTGCGTGCTCCCCGCGACCGACCGGGCGCTGCCGGACGCCCCGGCCGTCTCCGTCGGCGCCGCGCTGCTGCTCACCCTCACCCAGGCGCTCGCCGACGCCGGCCTGCCCGGCCGGCTCTGGTGCCTCACCCGGGGCGCCGTGCGCGTCGGGGCCGGCGAGACCCTCACCGACCCCTGGCCCGCCCTGGCCTGGGGCCTGGGCCGGGTCGTCGCGCTCGAACAGCCCGACCGCTGGGGCGGCCTGATCGACCTGCCCGCCCGCGCCGAGCGCACCGCGGCGGACGCGTTGCTCGCCGTCCTCGCCGACGCCGGCCACGACCAGGTGGCGATCCGCCCGCAGGGCGTCTTCGGCCGGCGGCTGGTGCCGGCCGCGCCGCCCGCGGGTGCGGGCTGGCGGCCTACCGGGACGGTGCTGGTGACCGGCGGTACGGGTGCCCTGGGCCGGCACGTGGCGCGCTGGTTGCTGGCCAACGGGGCGGCCGAGGTGGTGCTGGCCTCGCGGCGGGGTCCGGCGGCGCCGGGCGCGGCCGAGCTGGTCGACGAGTCGGGCGCGGTACGCGTGGTGGCGTGCGACGTCACCGATCGGGCGGCCGTCGACGCCCTCGTGGCCGGCCTGCCGGAGTTGACCGCCGTCGTGCACACCGCCGGCGTGATCGACGACGGCGTCCTCGACGGGCTCGACCTTGGCCGGATGCAGACCGTCCTCGACGGCAAGGTCCGCGCCGCCCAGGTGCTGCACGAGACCACCGCCCACCGCGACCTCGACGCGTTCGTGCTCTTCTCCTCCCTCGCCGGGATCATCGGCAGCGCCGGACAGGGCAACTACGCGGCGGCCAACGCCTATCTCGACGCGTTCGCGGCCTGGCGCCGCGACCAGGGCCTGCCCGGCACCGCCATCGCCTGGGGCGCCTGGGCCGAGGACGGCATGGCCGCCGCGCTGACCGCCCGGCTCGCCCGGGGCGGGGTCGACGCGCTCCCCGCCGCCGAGGCCGTCACCGCCCTCGGCCGGCTGGTCAACACCGCCGAGCCGGCCGTCACCGTCGCCGCCGTCGACTGGGGACGCCTCGCCGCCTCCTGGGGCCGCCCGACGCCACTGATCGCCGCCCTGCCCGGGGTGCCCGCCGTGCCCACCGGCCCCGCCCGCGCCGTGGTGGTCGGCCGGTCCCTGCCGCAGCTCGCCGACCTCGTACGCACCCAGGCCGCCGTCGTGCTCGGCTACCCGGCCGGCCGGCCGCTGCCCGAGCGCACCTTCCGCGACCTCGGCTTCGACTCGCTCACCGCCGTCGAGCTGCGCAACCGGCTCACCGCCGAGACCGGTATGACCCTGCCCGCCACGCTGGTCTTCGACCACCCCACGGTCGCCGAACTCGCCGCCCACCTGCACGGCCTCACCGCCGGGCACACCACCGGCGAGGTGGTCGCCGACGGCACCGGCCGCGACCGCGAACCGATCGCCATCGTCGCCATGAGCTGCCGCTTCCCCGGCGGGGTCACCTCGCCCGAGCAGCTCTGGGACCTCCTCGCCACCGGCACCGACGCGCTGAGCCTGATGCCCGGCGAGCGCGGCTGGAACCTCGCGGAGCTGTACCACCCCGACCCCGAGCACCTCGGCACCAGCTACGTCCGGGAGGGCGGCTTCGTCGCCGGCGCCGGCGAGTTCGACCCGGCTTTCTTCGGCATCAGCCCCCGCGAGGCCCTCGCCATGGACCCGCAGCAGCGGCTGCTGCTGGAGACCACCTGGGAGGCGTTCGAGCGGGCCCGGATCGACCCGACCGCCCTGCGCGGCAGCCGCACCGGCGTGTACGTCGGCACCAACGGCCAGGACTACGGCTCGCTGCTGATGGCCACCGGGGACGTCGACGAGAACTACCTCGCCACCGGCACCTCCGCCAGCGTCATCTCCGGACGGCTGGCGTACACCTTCGGGCTGCACGGCCCGGCGGTCACCGTCGACACCGCCTGCTCGTCGTCGCTGGTCGCGATGCACCTGGCCGCGCAGGCCCTCCAGACGGGCGAGTGTGACCTCGCCCTGGCCGGCGGCGCCACCGTGATGGCCACCCCCGGCATCTTCGTCGGCTTCTCCCGCCAGCGTGGCCTCGCCGCCGACGGCCGGTGCAAGCCGTTCGCCGGAGCCGCCGACGGCACCGGCTGGGGCGAGGGCGTCGGCCTGCTGGTGCTCCAGCGGCTCTCCGACGCCCGCCGCGACGGCAACCCGGTCCTCGCCGTGCTGCGCGGCAGCGCCGTCAACCAGGACGGCGCCTCCAACGGTCTCACCGCACCCAACGGCCCCGCCCAGCAGCGGGTGATCCGGCAGGCCCTCGCCAACGCCGGACTCACCGCCGAGCAGGTGGACGCCGTCGAGGCGCACGGCACCGGCACCACCCTCGGCGACCCGATCGAGGCGCAGGCCCTCATCGCCACGTACGGGCAGGACCGGCCCGCCGACCGGCCGCTCTGGCTCGGCTCGATCAAGTCGAACATCGGGCACACCCAGGCCGCGGCGGGTGTGGCCGGGGTGATGAAGATGGTCCTGGCGATGCGGCACGGGGTGCTGCCGCCCACCCTGCACGTGGACGAGCCCACCCCGCACGTCGACTGGACCGCCGGCAGCGTCGAGCTGCTCACCTCCGCCCGGCCGTGGGAGCCCGCCGACGGGGTACGCCGCGCCGCCGTCTCCTCGTTCGGGATCAGCGGCACCAACGTGCACACCATCCTCGAACAGGCCCCCGCCGACGAGCCGGAGCCCGGACCGGCAGCCGACGTGCCGACCGGGGAACTGCCCTGGGTCCTCTCCGGGCGCACCGTCGACGCCCTCACCGCCCGCAGCCGGGACCTGCGCGAGCACCTCGGCACAGTGGACGACGACGCGCTCGCCGACGTCGGCTGGTCGCTGGCCGCCACCCGCGCGTCGCACGACCACCGGGCCGTCGTCTTCGCCGCCGACCGCGACGAACTGGCCGCGTCCCTCGACGCGCTCGCCGCCGGCCGGCCCGGCCCGCAGACCGTCACCCGCGTCCCCGGCACGCCGGGCGAGGTCGCGTTCGTCTTCCCGGGCCAGGGCTCGCAGTGGGCCGGGATGGCCGCCGAGCTGCTCGACACCGCCCCCGTCTTCGCGGAGACGTTCGCCGCCTGCGCCGAGGCGCTGCGCCCGTACGTCGACTGGTCGCCAGCCGACGTGGTGCGCGGCGCGCCCGACGCCCCGTCGCTGGAGCGCGTCGACGTCGTGCAGCCCACCCTGTTCGCGGTCAGCGTCTCGCTCGCCGCGCTCTGGGAGTCGTACGGGGTGCGCCCCGCAGCCGTCGTCGGGCACTCCCAGGGCGAGATCGCCGCCGCGTACGTCGCCGGTGGCCTCACCCTCGACGACGCGGCGGCCGTGGTCGCGCTGCGCAGCCGGATCATCGCCGGCATCGCCGGGGACGGCGGCATGGTCTCGGTCGCCACCACCGCCGACGAGGCCACCGCGACGATCGCCCGCTGGGCCGGCCGCATCGCCCTGGCCGCCGTCAACGGACCCACCTCCGTCGTGGTCTCCGGCGACGGCGCCGCCCTCGACGAGCTCGTCGCCCACTACGAGTCCCGCGAGGTGCGGGTGCGCCGCGTGCCCGTGGACTACGCCTCCCACTCCGCCCACGTCGAGCAGCTGCGCGAGCAGCTCCTGGAACTGCTCGCCGGGCTGCGGCCCCGCACCGGCGAGGTCCGGTTCCGCTCCACAGTCGAGGGCGACTGGCTCGACACCGCCGCCCTCGACGCCGACTACTGGTACCGCAACCTGCGGCAGACCGTCCGCTTCGACGAGGCGGTGCGCAGCCTCGTCACCGCCGGCTACCAGACCTTCGTCGAGGTCAGCGCCCACCCGGTGCTGACCATGGCCGTGCAGGAGAGCGTCGAGCTGGCCGCCGCCGACCCGGACGCGGTCACCGTCACCGGCAGCCTGCGCCGGGGCGAGGGCGGCCTCGGCCGCTTCCTGCGCGCCCTGGCCGAGGTCTGGGCCGGGGGTACGGCCGTGGACTGGCGGCCCGCCTTCGCCGGCCTCGCCGGGCGCCGCCTCGACCTGCCCACGTATCCGTTCCAGCGGCAGCTCTACTGGCCGCAGCCGTCAACCGCGCCCGCCCCCGCGGCCGCCGGTCCCGTGGCCGACGACGAGGTCGACGCCCGGTTCTGGGCGGCCGTCGAGGCGGAGGACCTGACCGCGCTCACGGCCGAACTCTCCGCCACGGCCGAGTCGCGGCCCGTTTCGGAGACGGCGTTCGCCGACGTGCTGCCGGTGCTCGCCGCCTGGCGTCGCCGGCACCGCGACCAGGCCACCGTGGACTCCTGGCGGTACCGGGACAACTGGACGCCCGTCGCTCCCGACGCCTCCGGCGAGCCGGCCGCCACCGGCACCTGGTGGCTGCTCACCGGCCCCGACGACACCGGCGCGGCCGAGGCCGACTTCTGCACCGAGGCGTTGCGGCGGCACGGCGGCACCGTCGTACCGCTGGCGCTGGACGCCGACCGCACGGACCGCGCGGCGCTCGCCGCTCGGCTGCGCGACCTCGCCGACGGCGGCCCTCGCCCCGCCGGGATCGTGTCGCTGCTGCCGCTCGACGAGACGCCCGCCCCGGCGCACCAGTCGGTGCCGGTCGGTTTCGCCGGCACCGTCACCCTCGTGCAGGCGCTCGGCGACGCCGGAGTCCGCGCGCCGCTGTGGTGCCTCACCCGGGGTGCCGTCGCCACCGGCCCGGCCGACCCGCTGCCGCACCCGCTCCAGCAGCTCACCTGGGGCTTCGGCCGGGTCGCCGCGCTGGAGCACCCGGACCGCTGGGGCGGCCTCGTGGACCTGCCCGACGAACTCGACGACGCGGCCGGCCGACGGCTGGTCCGTGTCCTCGCCGGCGCCGACGGCGAGGACCAGGTCGCGCTGCGGTGGGCCGGCGCCTTCGGCCGGCGACTGCTGCACGCCCCGCTCGGCGACGCCCCCGCCCCGCGCACCTGGCGACCGTCGGGCACCGCCCTGGTCACCGGCGGCACCGGCGCGCTCGGCGGACACATGGCCCGCTGGCTCGCCGCCAACGGCGCCGCGCACCTGGTGCTGGTCAGCCGGCGCGGCCGGCAGGCCGAGGGCATCGCCGACCTCGAGGCCGAGCTGGTCGCACTGGGCGCCCGGGTCACCGTCGCCGCCTGCGACGCCGCCGACCGGTCGGCGCTCGCCGCCGTCCTCGCCGACCTGCCGCCCGAGCACCCGCTGACCACAGTCGTGCACACCGCCGCCGTCCTCGACGACTCGGTGATCAACTCGCTGACCCTGGAGCAGGTCGACTACGCGCTCAGCGCGAAGGTCACGACCGCGCTGAACCTGCACGAGCTGACCCGCGAGCTGGACCTCGACGCGTTCATCCTGTTCTCCTCGATGGCCGGCACCGTCGGCAGCTCCGGCGTGGGCAACTACGCCCCCGGCAACGCGTTCCTCAACGCCCTCGCCGAGCACCGGCGCGCCCTCGGCCTGCCCGCCACCTCCATCGGCTGGGGCGCCTGGGGCGGCGGCGGCATGGCCGACGGCGAGTTCGGCCGGATGCTGCACCGCCACGGCGCGCCCGAGATGCCCCCGCGCCTCGCCGTCGCGGCCCTGCACCAGGCCGTCGAGCACGACGAGACCTTCCTGACCATCTCGAACATCGCCTGGGACCGGTTCTTCGTCGCGTTCACCGCCACCCGGCCCGGTCCGCTGATCTCGGAGATCCCCGAGGCGCAGCGGTTGCAGGCCACCAAGGGCCTCGCCGAGACGAAGGAGACCGACGAGGCCGGCTCCGCCGGCGCGTTCACCCGGATGAGCGCCGCCGAGCGCCAGCAGGCGCTGCTCGATCTGGTCCGCGACCAGGCGGCCGCGGTCCTCAAGTACGCCGACGGCCAGGCCGTCGACCCGCACCACGCGTTCCGGGACCTCGGCTTCGACTCGGTGACGGCGGTGGAGCTGCGCAACCGGCTCGCCACCGCCACCTCACTGCGGCTGCCGGTGACCCTGGTCTTCGACTACCCGTCGCCGACCGCGCTCGCCCGGCACCTGCACGAGGAGTTGGGCGGCGAGGCCGCCGTGGCCGTCGAGGCCGCCCCGGTGACGCTCGGCGACGACGAGCCGGTGGCCATCGTCGCCATGTCCTGCCGCTTCCCCGGCGGGGCCAACGACCCCGAGCGGTTCTGGCAGATGCTGCACGCCGGCCTCGACGCCGTGTCCGATCTCCCCGGCGATCGGGGTTGGGACGTCGAGAAGCTCTACGACCCCGACCCCTATTCCACCGGCACCTCATACGTCCGCAGCGGCGCCTTCCTCTACGAGGCGGCGGAGTTTGATGCCGGTTTCTTCGGGATTTCCCCCCGTGAGGCCTTGGCGATGGACCCGCAGCAGCGGTTGTTGCTGGAGGTTTCGTGGGAGGCGGTCGAGCGGGCAGGGGTTGAGCCTGGGGTTCTTCGGGGTTCGCGAACAGGGGTGTTCGTGGGCACGAATGGTCAGGACTATGGGGCCCTGCTGATGGTGGCGGGGGACGAGGTGGAGGGCTTCGCGGGCACGGGCAACGCCGCGAGTGTGGTGTCGGGTCGGGTGGCGTACGCGTTGGGGTTGGAGGGGCCGGCGGTGTCGGTGGACACGGCGTGTTCGTCGTCGCTTGTGGCGTTGCACCTGGCGGTGCAGTCGCTGCGGCGTGGCGAGTGCGACCTGGCCCTGGCCGGCGGCGTGACCGTGATGGCGACGCCCGGGCTGTTCGTGGAGTTCTCCCGGCAGCGGGGCCTGGCGGCCGACGGCCGGTGCAAGGCGTTCGCGGCGGGTGCCGACGGCACGGGCTGGGGCGAGGGCGTGGGCGTGCTGGTGGTGGAGCGGTTGTCGGACGCGCGGCGTAACGGTCACGAGGTGCTGGCGATCGTGCGGGGCAGTGCGGTCAATCAGGATGGTGCGTCGAACGGGCTGACGGCCCCGAACGGTCCGTCGCAGCAGCGGGTGATCCGTCAGGCGCTGGCGTCGGCCCGCCTCACCACGGCCGACGTGGACGTGGTCGAGGCGCACGGCACGGGCACCACCCTCGGTGACCCGATCGAGGCGCAGGCCCTGCTCGCCACGTACGGGCAGGAGCGCGACGAGCCGCTGCTGCTCGGCTCCGTGAAGTCGAACATCGGCCACACCCAGGCCGCCGCCGGCGTCGCCGGTGTGATCAAGATGGTGCTGGCGATGCGCGAGGGCGTGGTCCCCGCGACGCTGCACGTGGACGAGCCGTCCCCGCACATCGACTGGAACTCCGGGGCCGTCGAGCTGGCGATCGAGTCGCGGCCGTGGCCGGCCGTGGGCCGGGCGCGCCGGTCGGCGGTGTCCTCGTTCGGCATCTCCGGCACCAACGCCCACGTCATCATCGAACTGCCCGAGGACCTCCCCGCCGAGAGCGTGGAGCCCGACGGCGAGGCCGCCGAGGATCGCAGCCCGGGGCTCGTGGCCTCCGACGTCGTCGTCTGGACGGTGTCGGGGCGGTCGAAGGGCGCGCTGGCCGGTCAGGCCGCTCGCCTGGCCCAGCACGTCCGCGCGCACGCCGACCTCGACGCGGCGGCGTTGGGCTGGTCCCTCGCCGCCACCCGGTCGACGTTCGACCAGCGGGCCGCCGTCGTCGGGGCCACCGTGGCCGAGTTGCTGGCGGGGCTCGACGCCCTGTCCGCCGGCGCGCCGGCGGGGAACCTCGTCACGGGTACGGCCTCCGGAACCGGTGCGGTGTTCGTGTTCCCGGGCCAGGGTGCGCAGTCGGCGCGGATGGCGGCCGGTCTCGTCGGTCGTACGCCGGTGTTCGACGCGCGTCTGGCGGAGTGCCAGCGGGCCCTGGCGCCGTACCTGGATGTCGATCTCGTGTCGGTGTTGACCGGCGACGACGAGTCGTGGCTGGAGCGGGTGGAGGTCGTGCAGCCGGTGTTGTGGGCCGTCGGTGTGGCCCTGGCGGCGGTGTGGCAGCACGCCGGGGTCACCCCGGCGGCGGTGGTCGGTCACTCGCAGGGCGAGATCGGCGCGGCGTGTGTGGCCGGGATCCTCAGCCTGGAGGACGCGGCGAAGGCGGTCGCGTTGCGGTCGCGGGCGCTGACGGTGCTGCGGGGCACCGGCACGATGGCGTCGGTGGACCTGTCGGCGGAGGCGGTGGCCGAGCGGCTCGGGGAATTCCCCGGGGTGGGCGTTGCGGCGGTGAACGGTCCGTCGACGGTGGTGGTGTCGGGTCCGCCGCAGCCGGTCGCCGACCTGGTGGAGGCGTGTCAGGCCGACGGGGTGCGGGCCCGCCTGATCCCGGTGGACTACGCGTCGCACTCCGTGGCGGTGCAGGACGTCGCGGAGCAGTTGCGCGCCGACCTGGCCGACGTGACGCCGCGACAGGGCAACGTCCGGCTCGTCTCCACCCTCACCGGGGACTGGGTGGACCCGGCGTCGATGACGGCGGACTACTGGTACGACAACCTGCGGCAGACCGTCCAGTTCGAGGCCGCCGTCCGGGTGGCCGTCGAGGCGGGTCACACGACGTTCGTGGAGATCTCCCCGCATCCGGTGCTGGCGATGCCGGTCACGGCGATCCTGGACGACGCCGGCGCGACCGGGCACGTGCTGGGCAGCCTGCGGCGCGGTGACGACGACGCGACGCGGCTGCTGACGAATCTCGCGACCGCCCACACGATCGGCCTGCCCGTCGACCTGACGGCCGTACTCGCCGAGACCGGCACCGTCGCACTGCCCACGTACGCCTTCGACCGCAGCCGCTTCTGGCCGACCGCGGCGACCCGGCAGGACGACACCGAGGAGACCTCGAGCGGCGTCGACTCCGCGTTCTGGGCGGCCGTCGAGAGCGAGGACCTGGCCGCGCTCGCGGAACTCACCGAGCAGGACGCGACGGAATCCCTGGAACGGCTGGGCGCGGCCCTGCCCGTGCTCGCCTCCTGGCGACGCCAGCAGCGCAACCGCTCCGCCCTGGACGACCTGCGCTACCGCAGCGTCTGGCAGCCGTACACCGGGACGCCCGTCAGCTTCCTCCCCGGCGCCTGGTGGGTGATCGCCGACGCACGGCACCCGGAGGAGGGCGAGGCCGCCGTCGCCGAGCTGTCCCGCCGGGGCGCCGATGTCCGGCTGGTGTCGCTGCCGGAGAACCTGACCGACCGCGCCGCCCTCACCGCGCACCTGAACGGTGTCACCCGTACCTCCGACGGCGGGCCGGCCCCGGTCGACGGGGTGCTGTCCCTGCTCGCCCTCGCCGACGGCGCGGTCGACGACACCCAGCCGGTGCCGCCGTTCCTCGCCCGGTCGCTCGCGCTGATCCAGGCGCTCGGCGACCTCGACGTCGCCGCGCCACTGTGGTGCGTCACCCGGGGCGCGGCCGGCACCACCCGGGGCGCGGCACCCGGCCGACCGGAGCAGTCGCTGCTCTGGGGCCTCGGCCGGGTCGTGGCCCTCGAACACCCCGAGCGGTGGGGCGGCCTGGTCGACGTACCGGCCACCCTGGACGACCACGGCTGGGACCTGCTCTGCGCCGCCCTCGCCGGACTCGACGGCGAGGACCAGCTCGCGGTCGACGGCGCTACCATCCTGGTACGCCGGCTGGTGCGCTCGCCCGGCGGCGAGGCGCCCGCCGACGACGCCGGCTACCCGGGCACGACGCTGGTCACCGGCGGCACCGGCGCGCTCGGCGCGGAGGTGGCCCGCTGGCTGGCCGCCCGGGGCGCCGAGCACCTGATGCTCGTCAGCCGCCGTGGCGCGGACGCCCCCGGCGCCGCCGAACTCGTCCGCGAGCTGACCGGGGCGGGCACCCGGGTGACCGTCGCGGCCTGCGACGTGGCCGACCGGGCCGCGCTGGCCAAGCTGCTCGACGAGGTACCCGCCGACGCGCCGCTGACCAGCGTCGTGCACGCGGCCGGCGTCCTCGAGGACGGGGTGCTCGACGGGCTCACCGCCGACCGCCTCGCCACCGTCCTGCGCCCCAAGGTGCTCGGTGCCCTGCACCTGCACGAGCTGACCGTCGGGCGGGAACTGCGCGCGTTCGTGCTGTTCTCCGCGCTGGCCGGGCAGCTCGGCGCCGCCGGTCAGGGCAGCTACGCCGCCGCCAACGCCTACCTCGACGCCCTCGCCGAGCAGCGGCACCGGCAGGGCCTGCCGGCCACCTCGGTCGCCTGGGGCCCCTGGGCGGCCGGCGGGATGGCCACCACCGACCATGCCGTGGAGGAGCGCCGCCGGCGTACCGGCGTGGCCCGCCTCGACACCGCGCCCGCGCTCACGGCGCTCGCGCAGTGCGTCGCGCGGGGCGAGCCGGCGACGATGGTGGCCGGCATCGACTGGGCCCGTTACGTGCCCGGCTTCGTGGCCGTGCGGCCCAGCCCGCTCATCGCGGGCGTGGCCGAGGCGCGGCGGGCCGTCGCCGAGCGGGCCGAGGACACCGGCGTCTCCGCGGAGTCCCTGGCCGCCCTGCTCGCCGGGCAGACCGACGCCGAACGACGCAAGACCCTGCTGGAGCTGGTACGCGGGCAGGCCGCCGCGGTGCTCGGCCACGCCTCGATGGACGCCGTCGAGCCGGACCGGGCGTTCCGCGAACTCGGCTTCGACTCGCTGACCGCCGTGGAGCTGCGCAACCGGCTCACCGCGGCGACCGGCGTCCGGCTGCCCGCCACGGTCGTCTTCGACTACCCGACCGCCGCCGGGCTGGCCGAGTACGTGCGGGCCGCCGTCGTCGACGGCGGGGTGGTCGGGGTCGCACCGGTCTTCGGCGAGCTGGACAGGTTGGAAGCGGCGCTCTCCGGCTCGGCGCCGGACCGCAGCGCCCGAATTCGGATCACCGAGCGGCTGCGGGCGCTGCTGGCCTCCCTCAACGAGGCCGACGCCCCGGCGGACGGCGACACCGTCGCCGAGAAGCTCCAGGACGCGACGCCGGACGAGGTCTTCGACTTCATCGACCGCGAGCTGGGGATGTCCTGACGTGATCGCTGCTGCGACGACGGGTCAACACAAGGAGTGCGCGGTCCATGGCTGACGAGGCGAAGCTTCTCGACTACCTCAAGCGGGTCACCGCTGACCTGCACCAGGTGCGCCAGCGCCTGCGCGAGGTGGAAGCCGGTGAACAGGAACCGGTCGCCATCGTCTCCATGAGCTGCCGCTTCCCGGGCGGGGTGCGCTCGCCCGAGGACCTGTGGGAGGTGGTCGCGTCCGGCCGGGACGTGGTCTCCGACTTCCCGACCGACCGCGGCTGGGACCTCGGGTCGCTCTACGACAGCGACCCCGAGCAGGCTGGCACGTCGTACACACGGCAGGGCGGCTTCGTCCACGACCTGGCCGACTTCGACCCGGGCTTCTTCGCGATCTCCCCCCGGGAGGCGCTGGCGATGGACCCGCAGCAGCGCTGGCTGCTGGAGACCTCGTGGGAGGCCCTGGAGCGGGCCGGCATCGACCCGCACTCGCTGCGCGGCAGCCGCACCGGCGTCTTCGCCGGCAGCACCGGCCAGGACTACGGCACCGTGCTGATGGGTGCCGCGCAGGGCCTCGAGGGGCACCTGATGACCGGCAACGCCGGCAGCGTGGTCTCCGGCCGGATCGCGTACACCTTCGGGCTGGAGGGGCCGGCCGTCACCATCGACACCGCCTGCTCGTCCTCCCTGGTCGCCCTGCACCTCGCAGGCCAGGCGCTGCGGCAGCAGGAGTGCACTTTGGCCATCGTCGCCGGCGTCACCGCCATGTGCACCCCGGCCGCCTTCGTCGAGTTCTCCCGGCAGCGCGGCCTCGCCGCCGACGGCCGGTGCAAGGCGTTCGCCGCCGCCGCCGACGGGACCGGCTGGTCCGAGGGCGTCGGCGTCCTGGTGCTGGAACGGCTCTCGGACGCGCAGCGCAACGGTCACCCCATCCTCGCCGTGGTACGGGGCAGCGCGGTGAACCAGGACGGCGCCTCCAACGGGCTGAGCGCCCCGAACGGACCGTCGCAGCAGCGGGTGATCCAGCAGGCCCTGGCCAACGCCGGCCTCGCCGCCGGCGGCGTGGACGTGGTGGAGGCGCACGGCACCGGCACCCGTCTCGGCGACCCGATCGAGGCGCAGGCGCTGCTGGCCACGTACGGACAGGAGCGGGGGGACTCCGCGCCGCTGCTGCTCGGCTCGGTCAAGTCGAACATCGGCCACGCGCAGGCGGCCGCCGGGGTGGCCGGCGTCATCAAGATGGTCATGGCGATGCGGCACGGCGTCGTACCGCCCACCCTGCACGTCGACGAGCCGACGCCCGAGGTCGACTGGTCGGCCGGCGACGTCTCGCTGGTGACCGAGGCGACGCCGTGGCCGGCGGTGGACCGGCCGCGCCGCTCGGCGGTCTCCTCGTTCGGGGTGTCCGGCACCAACGCGCACACCATCCTGGAGCAGGCCCCGGCACCGCAGCCGGCCCCGTCGGCCGCCGCGCCGGTGGTCGAGCGGCCGGTCGTACCGGTGCCGGTGTCGGCCCGGGACGCTGCCGGCCTCGCCGCGCAGGCGGCCCGCTGGGCGGCCCGGATCGCCGCCGACGAGACCCTGCGGCCCCTCGATCTGGGTTTCTCGTCGGTGACGTCCCGGTCCAGCCTGGACCACCGCGCCGTGGTCCACGCGACCGGCCGCGAGGACCTGCTGGCCGGGCTGCGCGCCCTCGCCGCCGGTCAGCCGTCCGGCGCGGTCGTCGCCGGGCAGGCCGGCGGCCGGGGCTCGCTCGCGGTGCTCTTCTCCGGCCAGGGCGCGCAGCGCGCCGGCATGGGCCGGGAGCTGTACGTGGGCTTCCCGGTGTTCGCCGCCACGCTGGACGAGGTGTGCGTGTACCTGGACGCGCTGCTGCCGCGTCCGCTGCGGGAGGTGCTGTTCGCGCTGGAGGGTTCCGCCGAGGCGGCCCTGCTGGACCAGACGGTGTTCACGCAGGCGGGCCTGTTCGCCGTCGAGGTGGCGCTGTTCCGCCTCGTCGAGTCGTTCGGCATCGCGCCGGAGTTCGTGGGCGGTCACTCGATCGGTGAGGTGACGGCCGCGTACGTGGCGGGGGTGCTGTCGCTGGCCGACGCGTGTGCGCTGGTGGCGGCGCGGGGCCGGCTGATGCAGGCCCTGCCGGCCGGTGGCGGCATGCTCGCGGTGGCCGCCGACGAGGTGGCTGTGGTCGAGTCGATCGCCGGCTCGACCGACCGGGTCGGGATCGCGGCCGTCAACGGGCCGACCTCGGTCGTGGTCTCCGGTGCCGTCGACGCCCTCGACGAGGTGGAGCGGGTCTGGCGTGAGCGGGGCGTGCGTACGCGCCGGCTGACCGTCAGCCACGCGTTCCACAGTCCGCTGATGGAGCCGATGCTCGCCGAGTTCCGCGCCGTCCTCGACGGGTTGACGTTCTCCGCGCCGTCGCTGCCGGTGGTGTCGAACGTGACCGGTGCGCTGGCCGACGCCGACGAGATCCGCACGCCCGACTACTGGGTGCGCCACGTCCGCGAGGCCGTCCGCTTCGCCGACGGGGTCGCCGCGCTGCGCGCCGCCGGGGCGGACACGTTCCTGGAGGTCGGGCCGCGCAGCGTCCTGACCGCGATGGTCGGCGAGATCCCGCCCGGCGACGACGTCGTGCTGGCCGTCGCCGCGCAGCGCAAGGACCGGCCCGAGGTGCACGGGCTGTTGGCCGGGTTGGCCGAGCTGCACGTGCACGGGGTTGCAGTCGACTGGCTGCAGTGGTTCGCCGACACCGGCGCCCGGCGGGTGGACCTGCCCACGTACGCCTTCCAGCACCAGCGCTACTGGCCCGAGGCGGGCGCCGGGTGGACCGGCGACGTCACCGCGGTCGGCCTGCGCCCCGCGCAACACCCCCTGCTCGGAGCCGCCGTCGGCGTCGCGCACGCCGAGGGCTTCCTCTTCACCGGTCGGCTGGCCCGGCGTACCCACCCGTGGATCTGCGACCACGTCGTCTTCGACACCGTGCTGCTGCCCGGCACGGGTTTCGTCGAACTCGCCCTCCAGGCGGGCGCGCACGTCGGCGCGGACCACGTCCGCGAACTGACCCTGGAGTCGCCGCTGATCCTGCCCGAGACCGGGGGCGTGGACATCCAGCTCTGGATCGGCCCGGCGGACGAGACCGGGTGCCGTTCCGTGTCGCTGCACTCCGCGCAGGACGGCGAGCCGACCGAGGGCACGGGTGAGCGGGCCTGGACCCGCAATGCCAGCGGCGTGCTGGCCAGCGGCCCGGCCGTGCCGAGCGGTCCCGCCGGCTGGTCCGACCTGACCACCTGGCCGCCGCCGGGCGCGACCGAGGTCGGCACCGACGACCTCTACCTGAACCTCGCCGCCCAGGGCTACGACTACGGCCCGTCGTTCATCGCCCTGCGCTCCGCCTGGCGGCGCGGCGACGACCTCTTCGCCGAGCTGGCGCTGCCCGAGGCCCCCGCCGCCGAGGCCGCCGGGTACGGCCTGCACCCGGCCCTGCTCGACGCGGCGCTGCACACCCTCGGCCTGACCACGCCGGCCGGGGAGCCCTCCGGGGCGGGCATGCCCCCCGGATTCGGCCGCCTGCCGTTCTCCTGGAACGACGTCGCCCTGCACGGCGCCGGGGCCGCGGCGGCCCGCGTCCGGGTCTCGCACACCGGCCCCGACAGCATCTCGCTGCTGCTCACCGACGTCACCGGCGCGCCGGTCATCTCCGTCGGCTCCCTCGTCCTGCGGCCGGTCTCCGCCGACCAGCTCCGCACCGCCTCCGGCGGCGGCACCGAGTCGCTGTTCCGGGTCGAGTGGGCCCCGCTCGCGCTTCCCGCCGGCCCGGCCCCGGTCGACTGGGCGGTGCTCGGCGACGCCGCGGCGCTCACCGACGCGGTCGCCGCCACCGGCACGGCCGTGGCGGCGTACCCCGACCTGGCGGCCCTGGCCACGGCGATGGACGGCGGGACGGACGCGCCCGGCGTGCTGGTCCTGCCGTTGCTCGACCCGCCCGCGTCGGCGGACGTGCCGCGCGCCGTCGCCGAGGCGACCCACCGGGTGCTCGCCGTGCTCCAGCAGTTCCTCGCCGAGGAGCGCTACGCGGTGTCCCGACTGGTGGTGCTGACCTCGGGCGCGGTCGCCATCGACCGGGACACCGACCTGACGGACCTGGCCGGCGCCGCCGTGATCGGCCTGCTGCGCTCCGCCCAGTCGGAGAACCCCGACCGGTTCGTGCTGGTGGACGTCGACGACGTGGCCGGCTGCGCCGCCGCGCTCGTCCCGGCCGTCGCGACCGACGAGCCGCAGGTCGTGATCCGCGCGGGCGTCGCCGCCGGCGCCCGGCTCACCCGGGTTCCCGCCCCGACCGAGCCGCCGGCAGCCCCGTTCGACTCCGACGGCACCGTCCTGATCACCGGCGCCACCGGCACCCTCGGCCGGCTGATGAGCCGGCACCTGGTCAGCACGTACGACGTCCGGCACCTGATCCTCACCAGCCGGCGCGGCCGCGCCGCCGGGGGCGTCGCGGAGCTCTGCGCCGAGTTGGAGGCGCTCGGCGTGAGCGTCACCGTCGCCGCCTGCGACGTCGCCGACCGTGGCTCCGTGGCCGAGCTGCTGGCCGGCATCCCGGCGGAGCACCCGCTGACCGCCGTCATCCACGCCGCCGGCGTCCGCGACGACGGCGTCATCTCCTCGCTCACCCCCGAGCGGATGGACGGCGTGCTGCGGCCCAAGGTCGACGCCGCCTGGCACCTGCACGAGCTGACCGCCGACCTCGACCTGAAGGCGTTCGTCTCGTACTCCTCGCTGGCCGCCACCGCCGGTGGCCCGGGCCAGGGCAACTACGCCGCCGCCAACGCGTTCCTCGACGGGCTGGCCCAGCACCGCAAGGCGCGCGGCCTCGCCGCCCTCACCCTCGCCTGGGGCCTCTGGGCCGACCGCAGCGGCATGACCACCGAGCTGGACGACGTCCACCTCAACCGGATCTCCCGCTCCGGCGTCGCCGCCATGGAGGCCGAGGAGGGGCTCGCCCTCTTCGACGCGGCCTGCCGCACCACCGACGCCGCGCTCGTCCCGGCCCGGCTGGACCTCGCCGCGATGAAGGTGCAGTTCGCCGGCGGAAGCATCCCGCCGCTGTACCGGGCGCTGATCCGCACGCCCGCCCGCGCCGCCGCGGCCAGCACCGGCGCGTCGCTGGTGCAGCAGCTCGCCGGGCTCGGCGACGCCGAGCGGGCCGCCGCGCTGGTCGAGATCGTCCGGGGCCAGGCCGCCGCCGTGCTCGGCTACCCCGACCCGGCGGCCATCGAGCCGCGCCGGGCGTTCAGCGAGTTCGGCTTCGACTCGCTCACCGCCGTCGAGATGCGCAACCGGCTCAACAACGCCTTCGGGATGCGGCTGCCGGCCACCCTCGTCTTCGACTACCCGACCCCGCACGACCTGGCGGCCTTCCTGGGTACGGAGATCGCCGGCACCCCGGTTCCCGTGCGACCCACGACGACCGCCGTGTCGGTCGGCGACGACGAGCCCCTCGCGATCATCGGCATGGCCTGCCGGCTGCCCGGCGGCGTGTGGTCGCCCGACGACCTGTGGCGGCTGGTGGTCGACGGCGTGGACGCGATCAGCGACCTGCCCACCGACCGTGGCTGGGACCTCGACAGCCTCTACAGCCCCGACCCCGACGCCCCCGGCACCTTCTACGCCCGCGGCGGCGGCTTCCTCAGCGGCGTCGACAGGTTCGACCCCAACTTCTTCGGCATCTCGCCCCGCGAGGCCCTGGCCATGGACCCGCAGCAGCGACTGCTGCTGGAGACCACCTGGGAGTCCTTCGAGTCCGCCGGCATCGACCCCACCGACGTACGGGGCAGCAGCACCGGCGTCTTCGTCGGCACCAGCGGCCAGGACTACGGCTCGCTGCTCGCGTACTCGCCGGAGGCCGCCGAGGGCTACATGCTGACCGGGATGACCAGCAGCGTCATCTCCGGCCGGGTCGCCTACACGTTCGGGCTGGAGGGGCCGGCGGTGTCGCTGGACACGGCCTGCTCGTCGTCGCTGGTGGCGCTGCACTGGGCCGGCCAGGCGCTGCGGCGCGGCGAGTGCGACATGGCCCTCGCCGGCGGTGTCATGGTGATGGCCACCCCGACCGCCTTCGTCGAGTTCTCCCGGCAGCGCGGCCTGGCCGCCGACGGCCGGTGCAAGTCGTTCGCCGCGTCCGCCGACGGCACCGGCTGGTCCGAGGGCGTCGGCATGCTGCTCGTGCAGCGGCTCTCCGACGCCCGCCGGCAGGGCCGCACCGTCTACGCGGTGGTGCGCGGCTCGGCGATCAACTCCGACGGCGCCTCCAACGGGCTGACCGCCCCGAACGGCCCCTCGCAGCAGCGGGTGATCCGGCAGGCGCTGGCGTCGGCCCGCCTCACCACGGCCGACGTGGACGTGGTCGAGGCGCACGGCACGGGCACCACCCTCGGCGACCCGATCGAGGCCCAGGCCCTGCTCGCCACGTACGGGCGGGAGCGGCCCGCCGACCGGCCCCTGCTGCTCGGCTCGATCAAGTCGAACATCGGCCACGCCCAGGCCGCCGCCGGTGTGGCCGGCGTGATCAAGATGGTGCAGGCCATCCGGCACGGCCTCGTCCCGGCGACGCTGCACGTGGACGAGCCGTCCCCGCACATCGACTGGACCTCCGGCGCGGTGGAGCTGGCGACGCAGTCGCGGCCCTGGCCGGCGGTGGACCGGCCGCGCCGGGCGGCGGTGTCGTCGTTCGGCATCTCCGGCACCAACGCCCACGTCATCATCGAGCAGGCCGACGAACTGTCCGTGGCACCGGCCGAGCCCGGCCCCGGGCTCGTGGCCTCCGACGCGGTGCTGTGGCCGCTGTCGGGACGGTCGAAGGGCGCCCTGGCCGGCCAGGCGGCCCGTCTCGCGGAGTACGTGCGTGAGCGCGGCGACATCGACGCGGCGGCGGTGGGCTGGTCCCTGGCTACGACCCGGTCGGCGTTCGGTCACCGTGCCGCTGTCGTCGGGTCGGGCACGGAGGAGTTGCTGGCGGGGCTGGACGCGGTGGTGTCCGGGACGCCGGCCGGCAACGTCGTCGCCGACACCACCACGCCCCACGGCGCGGGCCCGGTGTTCGTGTTCCCGGGTCAGGGTGCGCAGTCGGCGCGGATGGCGGCCGGTCTCGTCGGTCGTGCGCCCGTGTTCGACGCGCAGCTGGCGGAGTGCCAGCGGGCTCTGGCCCCGTACCTCGATGTCGATCTCGTGTCGGTGTTGACCGGCGAGGACGAGTCGTGGTTGGCGCGGGTCGAGGTGGTGCAGCCGGTGCTGTGGGCCGTCGGTGTGGCTCTGGCGGCGGTGTGGCAGCACGCCGGGGTCACCCCGGCGGCGGTGATCGGTCACTCGCAGGGCGAGATCGGGGCCGCGTGCGTGGCCGGCATCCTCAGCATCGAGGATGCGGCGAAGGCCGTGGCCCTGCGCTCCCGTGCGCTGACGGTCCTGCGGGGCACCGGCACGATGGCGTCGATCGACCTGTCCGCCGAGGCGGTCGCCGAGCGGCTGCCGGCGTTCCCGGGCGTCGGTGTCGCGGCGGTCAACGGCCCGTCCACCGTCGTGGTCTCGGGTCCGCCGCAGCCGGTCGCCGACCTCGTGGAGGCGTGTCAGGCCGACGGTGCGCGGGCCCGGTTGATTCCCGTCGACTACGCGTCGCATTCGGCGGCGGTGCAGGACGTCGCGGAGCAGTTGCGCGCCGATCTGGCCGACGTGACGCCGCAGCCGGGCCACACCCGCCTCGTGTCGACGCTCACCGGGGACTGGGTGGACCCGGCGTCGATGACGGCGGACTACTGGTACGACAATCTGCGGCAGACGGTGCAGTTCGACGCGGCGGTGCGGGTGGCCGTCGCCGCCGGGCACACCACGTTCGTGGAGATTTCCCCGCATCCGGTGCTGGCGATGCCGGTGACGGCGATCCTGGACGACGCCGGCGTGAGCGGGCACATGCTGGGCAGTTTGCGGCGGGGTGACGACGACGCGACGCGGCTGCTGACGAATCTCGCGACCGCGCACACGGTCGGTCTGCCCGTCGACCTGACGGCCGTACTCGCCGAGACCGGCACCGTCGCACTGCCCACGTACGCCTTCGACCACCAGCGGTACTGGGTCGAGCCGCCGGTGCACCGGGCGCAGGACGTCGCCTCCGCCGGCCTCCAGGACGCCGGGCACCCGCTGCTCAGCGCCGCGCTGACCTTCCCCGACAGCGAGCGGATGGTCTTCACCGGGCGGCTGTCGGTGCGTACCCACCCGTGGCTCGGCGAGCACCGGGTGATGGACAACATCCTGCTGCCCGGCACCGCCTTCGTCGAGCTGGCCACGTACGCCGGTGAGCAGGCCGGCTGCCCGACGGTGGAGGAGCTGACCCTGCTCGCCCCGCTCGTCCTGCCCGAACTCGGCGCGCTCCAGGTGCAGCTGACGGTCGGCGACCGGGACGACGACGGGCGGCGTACCGTCCAGCTCTACTCCCGGCCCTACCGGGACGGCTCGGACGAGATCCTCGCCGACGTCGCCTGGACCTGCCACGCCACCGGTCTGCTCGGCCCGCAGCCGGCCGACGCCGCGCCCGCCTTCGACCTAGGGGTCTGGCCGCCGCCCGGCGCGACACGCGTCGAGTCCGACGACTTCTACTCCGGTATCGAGGCGACCGTCTTCGGCTACGGACCGGCGTTCCGTGGCCTGCGCGCCGCGTGGACCCGCGACGACGAGGTCTTCGCCGAGGTCGAGCTGCCCGCCGACCACCACGCCACGGCCGGCCGCTTCGGCGTGCACCCGGCACTGCTGGACGGCGCGCTGCAGGCCATGTCGATCGGCGGCTTCCTCGGCCGGATGGGCGACGGCGCCGACGCCAGCGTGCCCCGTCTGCCGTTCGCCTGGACCGGGGTCTCCCTGCTCGCCGCCGGGGCCACCGCCCTGCGCGTACGCGTCGCCGCGGCCGGCGAGGTCGGCGTCTCCTTCCAGGTGGCCGACGCCACCGGCGCCCCGGTGCTGCACGTCGACTCGCTGATCATGCGCCGCGTCTCCGGGGACTCCCTCGGCGCGGCCCGCTCCGGCCGGCACGAGTCGCTGTTCCAGGTGGACTGGCCGGTGCTGCCGGTGCCAACCGGCCCCGTGCCGGCGGCCACCCGCTGGGTGGCGCTCGGCGACGACCTGGCGCTCAGCGCCGCCTGCGAGGCGGCCGGTGCCCGGGTGCGTACCGACGTCGGGCTCGACTCGCTGGGCGACCTGCTCGCCGGGGGTGAGCCGACGCCCGAGGCGGTGATCGTCCCGGTCGGCGACGCCGGGGACCCGACGGACCCGGAGCTCGCCGCACAGGCGCGGGCGACCACGCACCGTACGCTCGCCGCGTTGCGGACCTGGCTCGCCGACGACCGGTTCGCCGACTCGCGGCTGGTGCTCGTCACCCGGAACGCGGTCGCGGCAGGGGAGCAGGAGCCGGTGAACCTGCGCCAGGCCCCCGTCTGGGGCCTGCTGCGCACCGCCCAGCTCGAACACCCGGGCCGGTGCCAGCTCGTCGACCTCGACGACGCCCCGGACAGCGCCGCCGCGGTGGCCGCCGCCATCGCCTCCGGCGAGCCGCAGCTCGCCGTGCGCGACGGGCAGGTCCGCACGCCACGGCTCGGCCGGGTTCCGGCCGCCGTCGAGCCGCTGCCCGGCGGGATCGACCCGGCCGGCACCGTGCTGATCACCGGCGGCACCGGCGTGCTGGGCCGCATCCTGGCCCGCCACCTCGCCACCAGCCACGGCGTGCGGCACCTGCTGCTGGCCGGGCGGCGCGGCGCGGCGGCCGAGGGGATCGGCGACCTGGTCACCGAACTCGCCGGCACCGGTACGGAGGTGGCCGTCGTGGCCTGCGACGCCGCCGACCCCGAGGCCCTGTCGGCGCTGCTGGCCGGGGTGCCCGCGGCGCACCCGCTCACCGCCGTGGTGCACGCCGCCGGCGTCCTCGACGACGGCGTGCTGGAGTCGATGACCCCCGACCGGGTGGACGCCGTCGCCGTGCCGAAGATCGACGCCGCCTGGCACCTGCACCGCCTCACGGCCGACGCGAACCTCGCGGCCTTCGTCCTGTTCTCCTCGGCGGCGGCCACGCTGGGCAGCGCCGGCCAGTCCAACTACGCGGCATCGAACGCCTTCCTCGACGCCCTCGCGGCGCACCGCCGGGCACGTGGGCTCGCCGGCAACTCGCTCGCCTGGGGCCTGTGGGAGCAGGCCAGCGGCATGACGGGTCACCTCGGCGACGACGACGTGCGACGGATGGCCGAGCAGGGCGCCACCGGCCTGGCCACCGAGCAGGCGCTGAATCTCTTCGACGCCTCGTGGCGGCTCGACGCGGCGGCCGTCCTGCCGATGCGCCTGGACGTCGGGACGCTGCGCGGGCAGGCGGAGGGCGGCACCCTCGCGCCCATCCTCCGGGCCCTGGTCCGGGTGCCGCTGCGGCGCTCCGTGGACGCCACCGGTGCCCGCTCCGGCGGGGTCCAACTCGGCCAGCGGCTCGCCGGACTGGCCGCCCCGGAGCGGCTCAAGGTGGTGCTCGACGTGGTACGGGCGAACATCGCCGCCGTCCTCGGCCACGCCGGCCCTGACGCGGTCGACCCGAACCGGCTCTTCACCGACCTGGGCTTCGACTCACTCACCGCCGTCGACCTGCGCAACCGGCTCAACAACCTGTCCGGCCTGCGGCTGCCGGCGACGCTCGTCTTCGACTACCCGACGCCGACGGCGCTCGCCGAGAAGCTGACAAGCGAGATCGCCGCCGACGCGGCGCCCTCCACCCAACCGCTCTTCCAGGGCATCGACACGGTGGAGAGCCTGCTCACCGCCATCCCGCTCGACCCGGCGGCCCGCGCCCGGTTCACCGCCCGGATGCAGGACCTGCTCGCCAAGGCGTCCGACCTTGCGGCCGGGCCCTCCGTCGAACCGGACCGGCCAGACCTCGACTCGGCCAGCGACGACGAGATCTTCGACTTCATCAGCAAAGAGTTTGGAATCTCCTGAGATGACCAACCTTCGGATCGAGGCAGGGGCCACCCGATGAGCGACGACAAGCTGCGGTACTTCCTCAAGCGGGTGACCGCAGACCTGCACGACACCAAGCGCAAGCTGCAGACCGTCGAGGCCCGGGATCAGGAGCCGCTGGCCATCGTCTCCATGAGCTGCCGCTTCCCCGGTGGCGTCCGGTCGCCGGAGGACCTGTGGGAGCTCGTCGCCGACGGCCGGGACGCGCTCACCGAGTTCCCCGACGACCGGGGGTGGGACCTGGAGGCGCTCTACGACCCCGATCCCAACAAGCCGGGTAAGAGCTACACCCGCATCGGTGGGTTCCTCGACGGTGCCGGCGACTTCGACCCGTCCCTCTTCGGCATCTCCCCGCGTGAGGCCCTCGCCATGGACCCGCAGCAGCGGTTGTTGCTGGAGACGTCCTGGGAGGCCGTCGAGCGGGCCGGCATCGACCCGCTGTCGCTGCGCGGCAGCTCCACCGGTGTCTTCGTCGGGCTGAGCACCTCGAACTACGGCATGGGTCTGCCGCACGTGCCCGAGGGCGTCGACATGTACATCGGCACCGGCAACACCACAAGCGTCGCGTCCGGCCGGATCTCGTTCACCCTCGGCCTCAACGGCCCGGCCGTCACCGTGGACACCGCCTGCTCCTCCTCGCTGGTGGCCCTGCACCTCGCCGTGAACGCGCTGCGCCGCGGCGAGTGCGACCTGGCCATCGCCGGTGGCGTCACAGTCATGGTCACCCCCGGTGTGTTCGTCGTCTTCTCCCGGCAGCGCGGCATGTCCGTCGACGGCCGGTGCAGGGCCTTCGCGGCCGGCGCGGACGGCACCGGCTGGGGCGAGGGCGGCGGCGTACTCGTCGTGGAGCGGCTGGCCGACGCCGAACGCAACGGCCACCCGGTCCTCGCCGTGATCCGGGGCAGCGCCCTCAACCAGGACGGCGCCTCCAACGGGCTCACCGCCCCCAACGGCCCCTCCCAGCAGCGGGTCATCCGCCAGGCCCTCGCCAACGCCCGGCTCTCCACCGCCGACGTCGACATGGTCGAGGCGCACGGCACCGGCACCACCCTCGGCGACCCGATCGAGGCGCAGGCGCTCATCGCCACGTACGGGCAGGACCGCCCGGCGGACCGGCCGCTGTGGCTGGGCTCGGTGAAGTCGAACATCGGCCATACCCAGAGCGCCGCCGGCGTCGCAGGTCTGGTCAAGATGGTGATGGCGCTGCGCAACGGCGTCATGCCGGAGACCCTGCACATCGACGAGCCGTCCCCGCACGTGGACTGGACGGCCGGGGCGGTCTCCCTGCTCACCGAGTCCAAGCCGTGGCCGGAGCTGGACCGCCCCCGCCGCGGCGGCGTCTCCTCCTTCGGGGTCAGCGGCACCAACGCCCACGTCATCCTCGAGGAGTACCGCCCGCGCGTCGCCGAGGCGGCGACCGTCGACGGCGAGCAGGCGGACGGGACCGGCGCCGTCGAGCCCGCGCGCCGGCCGGACCTGGTCGCCTCGGACGTGACCCTCTGGCCGGTGTCGGCCCGGTCGAGGACCGCCCTGGGCGGGCAGGCGGCCCGGCTCGCGGACTTCCTGCGCAGGCGCGGCGAGATCGATCCGGCGGCGGTCGGCTGGTCGCTGGCCACCACCCGCTCGACGTTCGACCACCGTGCCGCCGTCGTCGGGTCGACCGCCGACGAGCTGCTGGCCGGGCTGGACGCCCTCGCCGCCGGCCAGCCGGCAGGGAACCTCGTCACCGGTACGGTCACCAGCGCCGGCGCAGGTCCCGTCTTCGTGTTCCCGGGTCAGGGGGCGCAGTCGGCGCGGATGGCGGCCGGGCTCGTCGGTCGTACGCCGGTGTTCGACGCGAAGCTGGCCGAGTGCCAGCGGGCCCTGGCGCCGTACCTCGACGTGGACCTCATCGCGGTGTTGACCGGTGACGACGAGTCGTGGCTGGAGCGGGTCGAGGTCGTGCAGCCCGTGCTGTGGGCCGTCGGCATCGCCCTGGCGGCCGTGTGGCGCGCGGCGGGCGTCGTCCCGGACGCGGTGATCGGTCACTCGCAGGGCGAGATCGGCGCGGCCTGTGTCGCCGGGATCCTGAGCCTGGAGGACGCTGCGAGGGCAGTGGCGTTGCGGTCGCGGGCGCTGACGGTGCTGCGGGGGACCGGGACGATGGCGTCGATCGACCTGTCGGCCGACGCGGTTGCCGAGCGCCTGGGGGAGTTCCCGGGTGTCGGTGTCGCGGCGGTCAACGGTCCGTCCACCGTCGTGGTGTCCGGTCCGCCGCAGCCCGTGGCCGACCTCGTGCAGGCGTGCCAGGCGCAGGGCGTCCGCGCCCGGCTGATCCCCGTGGACTACGCGTCGCACTCCGAGGCCGTGCAGCAGGTGGCCGAGCAGCTTCGCGCGGATCTGGCCGGTGTCAGTCCGCGGGCCGGTCATACCCGGCTCGTGTCCACTCTCACCGGGGACTGGGTCGACCCGGCGGTGATGACCGCTGACTACTGGTACGACAATCTGCGGCAGACTGTGCTCTTCGACGCGGCCGTGCGGACGGCTGTGGCTGCCGGGTACACCACGTTCGTCGAGATCAGTCCGCATCCGGTGCTGGCGATGCCGGTGACTGCGATTCTTGACGACGCCGGTGTGAGTGGGCACACCATCGGTAGTCTGCGTCGTGGTGACGACGACGTGACCCGGTTGCTGACCAACCTGGCCACCGCGTACACCGTCGGCCTGCCCGTCGACCTGACGAAGGTGCTTCCGGCCGCGGCGACCGTCGACCTGCCCACCTACGCCTTCGACCACCACCGGTACTGGCTCGACGGCAGCGGCGGGCCCGACCTGGAGAGCCTGCTGTCGGGCATGAGCGGCGACCCGGGCGACGCGGGCTTCTGGGCCGCCGTCGAGAGCGGGGACGTCACGGCCCTCGCCGAGACCATCGCCACCGAGGAGACCCCGGCACACGAGGTCCTCGACGCGCTGCTGCCGGCCCTGCCGATGCTCGCCTCCTGGCGCCGGCAGCGGCGCCGGCAGGCCGACATCGACAGCTGGCGCTACCAGGACACCTGGAAGCCGCTGACCGGCGTCGCCAACCGGGGCATGGACGGCACCTGGGTCGTGGTCCTGCCGACCGGCGACATCATCGAGCCATGGCAGGACGCCTGCGTCGAGGCGTTCGCGGCGGCCGGCGCGACCCTCGTCCCGGTGGCCGTCTCCACGCCCGACGTCGACCGCGACCAGTTCGGCAAGCTGCTGCGGGAGGCGCTGGCCGCCGCACCGGGCGGCGACGCCACCGCCGAGGTCGCCGGCGTGGTCTCGCTGCTCGCCTTCGACGAACTGGCCCACCCGCTGCACCCCTCCGTGCCCGGCGGCTTCGCCGCCACCGTCGCGCTCTTCCAGGCCCTCGGCGACATCGGCCTGCGCGCGCCGATGTGGAGCGTCACCTCCGGCGCCGCGTCCGTCGGTATGGCCGACCTGCTGCGCTCCCCGGTGCAGTCGCTGGTCTGGGGCTTCGGCCGGGTCGCCGCGCTGGAGCACCCGCAGCGCTGGGGCGGACTCGTGGACCTGCCCGAGGCCGTCGAGGACCGCTGCGCCGACCTGCTCGTCGCGGCCCTCACCACCGCCGGGGACGAGGACCAGATCGCGGTACGGCCGACTGGCCTGCTCGCCCGCCGGCTCACCCGCGTCCCGCTCGGCGACAGCCAGCCCGCCAACCCGTGGCAGCCGTACGGCACGGCGCTCGTCACCGGCGGCACCGGCGCGCTCGGTGGGCACGCCGCCCGCTGGCTGGCCCGCAGCGGTGTGGAGAACATCGTCGTCGTCAGCCGCCGGGGCATGGCCGCACCCGGTGCGCAGCAGCTCGTCGACGACCTCACCGCGCTGGGCGCCCAGGCCGTCGTGGCCGAGTGCGACGCCTCCGACCGCGAAGCCCTGGCCGAGCTGATCGACCAGATCCCCGCCGAGCACCCGCTCACCGTGGTCGTGCACGCCTCCGCCGTCCTCGACGACGCCATGATCAACGACATCCGGCCCGAGCAGATCGAACGGGTGCTGCAGGCCAAGGTCGACGTCGCGTACAACCTGCACGAGCTGACCCTCGACCACGAGCTGTCCGCGTTCGTCATGTTCTCGTCCTTCGCCGGCAGCGTGGCCAGCTCCGGCGTCGGCAACTACGCCCCGAGCAACGCGTTCCTCGACGCGCTCGCCCAGCACCGTCGCGGCCTCGGTCTCACCGCCACCTCCGTCGCCTGGGGGGCGTGGGCCGGCGGCGGTATGGCCGACGGGCCGCTCGGCGATCTGCTGCACCGCCACGGTGTACCCGAGATGACCCCGGAGGCGGCGATCACCGCGCTGCACCAGGCCGTGGACCACGGCGAGGCGTTCCTCACCATCGCCGACATCGCCTGGGAACGGTTCTCCGTCGCGTTCACCGCCACCCGGCCCGGTCCGCTGATCAGCGACCTGCCGGACGTCCGGCGACTCGCCGCCGCCGAGGCGGTGGCCAGTGTGGAGGTCGGCGACGGCCCGGAGTCGTTGCGGGACCGGCTCGCCGGGCTGCCCGCCACCGAGCGGTTCGCCGTGCTGCTCGGCCTGGTCCGTAGCCAGGTCGCCGCCGTGCTCAACTACCCGTCCGCCGAGTCGGTGGACGAGCATCGGGCGTTCCGGGAGCTGGGCTTCGACTCCGTCACCGCCGTCGAGCTGCGTAACCGGCTCGGCTCGGCCACCGCCGTGGCCCTCCCGGTCACCCTGGTCTTCGACTACCCGACCCCGACGACCCTGGCGGAGTACCTCTACGCCGAGGTCGCCCATGACGACGTGGTCACCCCGAACGCGCTCCTCGACGATCTGGACCGGATCGCCGAGGGCCTCGACGTGGTCGCGCGGGACGAGGCGGCCCGGGTGCGGGCCACCGTACGCCTGCAGGCGATGCTCTCCCGGCTCGGCCAGGACAGCGGCGGCGCCGGCATCGGCCGGCATCTCGACGACGCCACCGACGACGAACTGTTCGCGATGGTGGACAAGGACCTCGGCATCTCCTGACCCCAGCTCCAGCTCTCTCCCGTCTCTTTCGAGGAAGCGGCACTCCGATGGCCAATGAAGACAAGCTCCGCGATTACCTCAAGCGGGTCATGGCTGATCTCCACGACACCCGCCGCCGACTCAGCGAGGCCCAGTCCCAGGAACTGGAGCCGGTGGCGATCGTGGCGATGAGCTGCCGGTTGCCGGGCGGGGTGCGCAACCCCGACGACCTGTGGGAGCTGTTGCGGGAGGGCCGGGACGCCGTCGCGCCCTTCCCCGACGACCGGGGCTGGGATCTGGAGCGCCTCTACCACCCCGATCCCGACCACCCGGGCACCTCGTACGCCCGGGAGGGCGGGTTCGTCGACGGGGCCGGCGACTTCGACTCCGCCTTCTTCGGCATCTCGCCCCGCGAGGCGCTGACCATGGACCCCCAGCAGCGGCTGCTGCTGGAGACCTCCTGGGAGGCGGTAGAGGCCGCCGGTATCGATCCCGCCTCGCTGCGCGGCAGCCGGACCGGGGTGTTCGTCGGCACCAACGGGCAGGACTACGGCACCCTGCTGATGATGTCGCCCGACGGCGACGAGGGGCACTCGATGACCGGGGGCGCGGCGGCCGTCGCGTCGGGCCGGGTGTCGTACGCCCTCGGGCTCGAAGGACCGGCCGTCTCCATCGACACGGCCTGCTCGTCGTCTCTGGTGGCGCTGCACCTCGCCGTGCAGGCGCTGCGGGCGAGGGAGTGCGACCTGGCGCTTGCCGGCGGGGTGACGGTGATGGCCACTCCGGGCCTCTACATCGGATCCAGCCGGCAGCGCGCACTCTCCACCGACGGGCGGTGCCGGTCGTTCGCCGCCGCCGCCGACGGCGCCGGGTTCTCCGAGGGGGTCGGCTGGCTGCTGGTCGAGCGGCTGTCGGACGCCCGCCGCAACGGCCACCGTGTCCTGGCGGTGGTACGCGGCACGGCCGTCAACCAGGACGGCGCGTCGAACGGGCTGACCGCGCCCAACGGGCCGGCGCAGCAGCGGGTCATCAGCCAGGCCCTCACCTCCGCCCGGCTCTCCACCGCCGACGTCGACGTCGTGGAGGCGCACGGCACCGGCACCAAGCTGGGCGACCCGATCGAGGCGCAGGCGCTCATCGCCACGTACGGGCAGGACCGTGGCGAGGCCCCGCCACTGCTGCTCGGCTCGGTGAAGTCGAACATCGGCCATGCCCAGGCCGCCGCGGGCGTGGCCGGCGTGATCAAGCTGGTGCTCGCCATCCGGCACGGCCTCGTGCCGGCGACGCTGCACGTCGACGCGCCGTCTCCGCACGTCGACTGGGCGGCCGGCGCGGTGGAACTGGCCACGGAGGCACGCCCGTGGCCCGAGACGGGCCGGGTACGCCGGGGCGCCGTCTCCTCGTTCGGCATCTCCGGCACCAACGCCCACGTGATCATCGAGCAGCCGACCGAGCCGGTTGAGCCGGGTGTTGTCGAGTCCGTGTCCGGGTCCGGTCTGGTCGCTTCGGATGTGGTTGTCTGGCCGGTGTCGGCGCGGTCGAGGGCTGCGTTGGCTGGGCAGGTTGTCCGGCTCGCGGGGCACGTGCGTGAGCGGGGTGAGGTCGATCCGGTGGCGGTGGGGTGGTCGTTGGCGACCACCCGGTCGGCGTTCGATCATCGGGTGGTCGTCGTCGGGTCGTCTGCTGAGGGGTTGCTCGCTGGGCTGGACGCTTTCGCTGCCGGTGAGCCGGCGGGGAATGTGGTCGCGGGGGCGGCGTCGGGTCCGGGTGCGGGTCCGGTTTTCGTGTTTCCGGGTCAGGGTGCGCAGTCGGTGCGGATGGCGGCGGGCCTGGTGGGTCGTGTGCCGGTGTTCGACGAGTGTTTGGCCGAGTGCCGGCGGGCCCTGGCGCCGTATCTCGATGTGGATCTCGTGTCGGTGCTCACGGGTGAGGACGAGTCGTGGCTGGAGCGGGTCGAGGTCGTGCAGCCGGTGCTGTGGGCCGTCGGTGTCGCTCTGGCGGCTGTGTGGCGCGCGGCGGGTGTGGTGCCGGAGGTGGTGATCGGCCATTCGCAGGGTGAGATCGGTGCGGCGTGTGTGGCGGGCATTCTGAGTCTGGAGGATGCGGCGAGGACGGTGGCGTTGCGTTCGCGTGCTCTGGCCGTGCTGCGTGGTACGGGGACGATGGCGTCGGTGGACCTGCCGGTCGACGCGGTTGCCGAGCGGCTGCCCGCGTTTGCGGGTGTCGGGGTCGCGGCGGTCAACGGTCCGTCCACCGTCGTGGTGTCCGGTCCGCCGGAGCGTGTCGCCGGCCTTGTGCAGGCGTGCCGGGCCGAGGGTGTCCGTGCCCGGTTGATCCCGGTGGACTACGCGTCGCATTCACCCGCGGTGCAGGAGGTCGCCGAGCAGCTCCGCGCGGATCTGGCCGGTGTCAGCCCGCGGGCCGGTCATACCCGGCTCGTGTCCACTCTCACCGGGGACTGGGTCGACCCGGCGGTGATGACCGCTGACTACTGGTACGACAATCTGCGGCAGACTGTGCTCTTCGACGCGGCCGTGCGGACGGCTGTGGCTGCCGGGTACACCACGTTCGTCGAGATCAGTCCGCATCCGGTGCTGGCGATGCCGGTGACTGCGATTCTTGACGACGCCGGTGTGAGTGGGCACACCATCGGTAGTCTGCGTCGTGGTGACGACGACGTGACCCGGTTGCTGACCAACCTGGCCACCGCGTACACCGTCGGCCTGCCCGTCGACCTGACGAAGGTGCTTCCGGCCGCGGCGACCGTCGACCTGCCCACCTACGCCTTCGACCACCACCGGTACTGGCCCGCGCCGCCGCTCTTCCTCGCCGCGGCCGACGCCGCCCCGGACATCGACCGCTGGCGCTACCGGGTCACCTGGCGAGCCCTGCCCGACCTGCCGCTGACCTGGCTCGCCGGCACCTGGCTCGTGCCGGTGCCCGCGGCGCTGGAAGACGACCCGCTGGTCACCGACGTGCTGTCGGCCCTCGGCAACTTCGGCGCGGACGTCGTCCCGGTGGAGCTGGACGCCACCGGCGATCCGGCGGCGCTGGCCGAGCGGCTCAGCGCCGCGCTCGCCGGCCCCGGCGGACCCGTCGCCGTGCTCTCGCTGCTGGGCCTGGACGAGCGGGCGCACCCGGAGCACCCGGCCACCTCGCTGGCCGTCTCGGGCACCGCCCTGCTGGTGCAGGCGCTCGGGCTGCTCGGCGTCGAGGCGCCGCTGTGGTGCGCCACCCGGGGAGCCGTCGTGGCCTGCGCCGACGACCCGGCGCCACGCCCCGCCGCCGCCTCCGTCTGGGGGCTCGGCCGCGCCGTCGCCCTGGAACACCCCGCCCGCTGGGGCGGCCTGCTCGACCTGCCCGACGTGCTCGACGCGCAGGCCGGCGCGCTGCTCTGCGCGGCGCTCGGCGCCAGCGGTGGCGAAGACGCCTTCGGCGACGACGGCGCGGAGCAGTCCGGCCGGGGCGAGGACCAACTCGCCGTCCGCGCCTCCGGCGTCTTCGTCCGCCGCCTCACCCGGATCACCGAACCCGAGACGGCCGCCTCCGGCGACGCGGACGACACCTGGCGGATGCGCGGCACCGTGTTGATCACCGGTGGCACCGGCGGACTGGGCGGGCATCTGGCCCGCTGGGCCGGCCGCTCCGGCGCCGCGCACGTCCTGCTGGCCAGCCGGCGCGGCCCGGACGCCCCGGGCGCCGCCGAGCTGGAGGCGGAGCTGACCGACCTCGGCGTACGGGTCACAGTGGCCCGCTGCGACGTCGCCGACCGGGCACAGGTGGCCGATCTGCTCGCCGCCGTCCCCGCCGACGCCCCGCTGAGCGCCGTGCTGCACACCGCCGCCGTCCTCGACGACGGCATCGTCGACACCGTCACCGCGCAGCGCCTGCACACAGTCGCCGCGTCGAAGTGCGTCGCCGCGCTGCACCTGGACGAGTTGACCCGCGACCTCGACCTGGACGCCTTCGTGCTCTTCTCCTCGGTGGCCGGCACCACCGGCAACGCCGGGCAGGGCGCGTACGGGGCGGCCAACGCCTTCCTCGACGCCCTCGCCGAGCGGCGCCGGGCCGAGGGACTGCCCGCCCTCTCGGTGGCCTGGGGTGCCTGGCGCGGGGCCGGCCTGCCCGCCGAGAACGAACGCGCCCAGGAGCGGCTGCGCCGGGGCGGCATGATCGGCATGGACCCGGAACTGGCCGTCGAGGCCCTCGCCCGGGCGCTGCGCCGCGACGAGCCCACCACAGTCGTCGCCGACATCGACTGGGCCCGTTTCGCCCCCGCGTTCACCCTGGTGCGGCCCAGCCCGCTGATCGGCGACCTCGCCGAGGCCCAGGAGGCGACGCAGCCGGCCGGGCAGGAGGCCGCCGAGGAGGAGACGGACGTACCGTCGGCCCTCGCCCGGCGGCTCGCCGCGCTCGCGCCGGGGGAGCGCGCCGCGACACTGCTGGAGCTGGTGCGGCAGTGCGCGGCGACGGCCCTCGGCTACGGGGCCGCCGACGACATCCCGGCCACCCAGCCCTTCCGCGACCTCGGCCTGGATTCGCTGACCGCAGTCGACATGCGCAACTTCTTGGCCGCCGCCACCGACCTGCGGCTGCCCGCGACGCTCGCCTTCGACTATCCGAACCCGACGGTGCTCGCCGCGCACCTCGGCGAACTGCTCACCGGGATCGTGCCCGACGTGTCCACCCCCGCCCCGGCCACCGCGGCCGAGGACGACGACCCGATCGCCATCGTGGCGATGAGCTGCCGCCTGCCGGGTGGGGCGGACACCCCGGAGCAGCTGTGGCAGCTCCTCGCCGCCGGCGGCGACGCCATCGGGGAGTTCCCCACCGACCGGGGCTGGGACCTGGACCGGCTCTTCGACTCCGACCCGGACAAGGAGGGCACCAGCTACGCCCGGGAGGGTGGCTTCGTCACCGGCGCCACCGACTTCGACGCCGGCTTCTTCGGCATCAGCCCCCGCGAGGCCCTCGCCATGGACCCGCAGCAGCGACTGCTGCTGGAGGCGTCCTGGGAGGCGATCGAGCGGGCCGGGATCGACCCGCACACGCTGCGCGGCAGCGCCACCGGCGTCTTCGTCGGCACCAACTACCAGGACTACCGCAACCTGATGTTCAGCGCCGAGGGCGCCGAGGGGCACCTGATGACCGGCAATGCCGGCAGCGTCCTCTCGGGCCGGGTGTCGTACACCCTCGGGCTGGAGGGGCCCGCCGTCTCGGTGGACACCGCCTGCTCGTCGTCGCTGGTCGCGCTGCACTGGGCCTGCCAGGCGCTGCGCCGCTCGGAGTGCTCCCTCGCCCTGGTCGGCGGCGTCACCGTCATGTCCACCCCCGGGGTGTTCGTCGGCTTCAGCCGGCAGCGGGGCCTCGCTCCGGACAGCCGGGTCAAGGCGTTCGCCTCCGCCGCCGACGGCACCGGCTGGGGCGAGGGCCTCGGCCTGCTGCTCGTCGAGCGGCTCTCCGACGCCCGCCGCAACGGTCACCCGGTGCTCGCGGTCATCCGGGGCAGCGCCGTCAACCAGGACGGCGCTTCCAACGGCCTCACCGCCCCGAACGGCCCGTCGCAGCAGCGGGTGATCCGGCAGGCGCTCGCCAACGCCGGCCTCGCCCCGGCCGACGTGGACGCCGTCGAGGCGCACGGCACCGGCACGAAGCTCGGCGACCCGATCGAGGCGCAGGCCCTGCTCGCCACGTACGGCCGGGAGCGGCCCGCCGAGCAGCCGCTCTGGCTCGGCTCGATCAAGTCGAACATCGGTCACACCCAGGCCGCTGCCGGTGTCGCCGGGATCATCAAGATGGTGCTGGCGCTGCGGCACGGCTACCTGCCGCAGACCCTGCACGTCGACGAGCCGACCGACCAGGTGGACTGGAGCGTCGGCGCGGTCGAGCTGCTCGGCGAGGGCCGCCCCTGGCCGGTCACCGACCACCCGCGCCGCGCCGCCGTCTCCTCGTTCGGCATCAGCGGCACCAACGCGCACACCATCCTGGAGCAGGCCCCGGAGCCGGTCGAAGCCGAGCAGCCGACGGGTGACCCGGCGCGGCTGCCGGTGGTGCCGGTGCTGCTGTCGGGCCGTTCGGCGTCCGCGCTGGCCGCCCAGGCGCAGCGCTGGTCCGAGCAGCTCACCGGGCTGGAGGCGCCACGTACGGTCGACGTCGGCTGGTCGTCGGCCGTCGCCCGGGCCGCCCTGGAGCACCGGGCCGTCGTGCTGGCCACCGACCGGATCGCGCTGGATGCCGGGCTGCGCGCCCTCGGCACCGGCAAGGACGCGCCGCTGGTGGTCACCGGCGTGGCGGTGCCCCGGCCGAAGGTGGCGTACCTGTTCTCGGGGCAGGGCGCCCAGCGGGCCGGGATGGGTCGCGAGCTGGCCGAGGCGTTCCCCGTCTTCGCCGCCGCCCTGGACGAGGCCTGCGCCGCCCTCGAAGCGCACCTGCCCCGCCCGCTCAAGCCACTGCTCTTCGCCGAGCCCGGCACGCCCGAGGCCGAGGCGCTGGACCGCACCGAATTCACCCAGCCGGCGTTGTTCGCCGTGGAGGTGGCGCTGTTCCGGCTGTTCGAGGCGTGGGGGGTCTGTCCCGACGCCGTCGCCGGGCACTCGATCGGCGAGATCGCCGCCGCCCACGCCGCAGGCGTGCTCTCCCTGGCCGACGCCGCCGAGCTGGTCGCCGCCCGGGGCCGGCTGATGCAGGCGCTGCCGGCCGGCGGGGCGATGCTCGCCGTCGCCACCACCGAGGCCGAGGTGACCGCCACGCTCGGCGAGCGGGCCGACCGGGTCTCCGTCGCCGCCGTCAACGGCCCCTCCGCCGTCGTGGTGTCCGGGGCCGGCGACGCCGTCGAGGAACTGGCCTCCGAGTGGGCCGGCCGGGGCGTCCGGGTCCGGCGCCTGACGGTCAGCCACGCGTTCCACAGTCCACTGATGAATCCGGTGCTCGACGACCTCGCCGCCGTCGCCGGACGGCTGCGGTACGCGGCTCCGAGCATCCCGATGGTCTCCACCGTCACCGGCGCGCCGGTCGACGCGGCGGAGATCGGCACGCCCGACTACTGGGTGCGCCACGCCCGCGAGGCGGTACGCTTCGCCGACGCCGTCGTGGCACTGCGCGAGCGCAACGTCACCGGCTACGTCGAGATCGGCCCGGACGGGGTGCTCACCGCCCTCGCCCAGGCCGTCCTGGCCGAGGCCCCGGCCGGCGGCCGGGCCCCACTGGTGGTGCCCGCCCTGCGCCGGGACCGCGCCGAGCCGACCACCCTGCTGCGCGCGCTCGCCGCGCTGCACACCCACGGCGTCTCCCCGGACTGGTCCGTCCTCTACGCCGGCACCGGCGCCCAGCGGGTCGAGCTGCCCACCTACGCGTTCGACCGGCAGCGCTACTGGCCGGAGCCGCCGCCCTGGGCCGCCCTCGTGGCCGCCGACGAGGCCACCGAGGTCGAGCGCCGCTTCTGGGCCGCGGTCGAGGCCGAGGACCTCGAGTCGCTGGCCCGCGACCTCGACGTGCACCGCGACCAGCCGTTCGGCACCGTGCTGCCCGCCCTGTCGGCGTGGCGCCGGCGCGGCCGGGAGCAGGCCCTGGTCGACGGCACCCGTTACCGGGCGGTCTGGGAGCCCATCGCGGAGACCCCGCAGGAGCAGGACCCCGGCCGGTGGCTGGTGCTGCTGCCCGCCGACCGGGCGGACGACCCCGACCTGCACTCCTGCACCTGGGCCCTGGGCGCCGAGGTGAGCATCGTGCCCGTGGACACCGCCGCCGACTCCGAGGAGCTGTGCGGCGGGTTCGCCGACGTGCTCACCGAGGCGCTCGGCGCGGGCGACGGGCCGCTGTCGATCCTGTCCTTCCTCGGCCTGGACGACGCCCCGCACGCCGAGCACCCGGCGCTGCCGCGCGGCCTCGCCGCGACCGTGCACCTGCTCCAGCAGCTCGTCGACCTCGACGCCTCGGTCCGGCTCTGGTGCGTCACCCAGGGCGCCGTCGGCCTCGGCGACGGCGACGCCCCGGCCAACGCGCGGCAGGCGATGCTGTGGGGCCTGGGCCGGGTGGCCGCGCTGGAGCAGCCCGCCCGCTGGGCCGGGCTGGTCGACCTGCCCACCGACCTGGAGCCGTGGACGGCGATGCGTCTCGGCGGCATCCTCACCGGCGGCGGCGTGGAGGACCAGGTCGCAGTCCGCGAGTCCGGGGTGCTGGTGCGGCGGCTCGTACCGGCCACCACCGACGGGGAGCTCACGCCGTGGCAGCCCCGGGGCACGGTGCTGATCACCGGAGGCGCCGGCGCGCTCGGTGGGCACGTGGCCCGCTGGGTGGCCGCCGAGGGCGCGCAACGGGTGGTGCTGACCAGCCGGCGGGGGACCGACACCCCGGGCGCCGCCGAGCTGCTCTCCGAGCTGGCCGGGCTCGGCGTGGACTGCCGGGTGGTCCGCTGCGACGCCGCCGACCGCGCCGCCGTGGCCGACCTCCTGGCCGATCTCCGGCGGGAGGGGCCGCCGCTGCGCGCGGTGGTGCACGCCGCGGGGGTCAGCGAGGTGGTGCCGCTGGCCGACACCACCCTGGAGGACCTGGCGTACGTCATCGCCCCGAAGGTCAGCGGCGCCGAACACCTCGACGAGCTGCTCGGCGACGCCGAACTGGACGTGTTCGTGCTCTTCTCGTCCATCTCGGCGGTGTGGGGCAGTGGCGGACAGGGCGCGTACGCGGCCGGTAACGCCTACCTGGACGCGCTCGCCGAGCGGCGACGCGGCCGGGGCCTGGCGGCCACCTCCATCGCCTGGGGACCGTGGACCGAGTCGGGCATGTACACCGAGGGTGCGGCGGAGCAGCTGCGTCGCCGTGGGCTGCAGGTGATGCCACCCGGTGTGGCGATGGCCGGGCTGCGGCACGCCCTGGCGGCCGGCGACAGCTGCGTCACAGTCGCCGATGTCGACTGGGCCACCTTCCAGCCGCTGTTCACCTCGCTGCGGCCCAGTCCGCTGCTGGCCGACCTGCCGGCCGTACGCGGACTGGCCGCCACCCCCGCCGAGGCGCCGGACGCGGTCGCGCCCGGCTCCCGGGATCTGCTCGCCGGGCTGCGGGCGCTGCCCGACGACGAGCGGCGGGCCGCACTGCTGGAGATGGTGCGGGTCGACGCGGCGAAGGTGCTCGGCCACCCCTCCGCCGACGCGATCGAGACCGACCGGGGCTTCCTGGACCTCGGCTTCGACTCGCTCACGGCCGTGGAACTGCGCAACCTGCTCACCGCGGCGACCGGGCACGACCTGCCCACCACCGTCGTCTTCGACTACCCCACCCCGGACGGCCTGGCCGGCCACCTGTACGAGCAGCTCTTCGCTGACGGCGAGGGGGACGACGGCGACGGCGGCGACGAGGAGTCGGTGCGCCGGGCCCTCGCCGCGATCCCGCTCGACGAGCTGCGGCAGGCGGGCCTGCTCGACCAGCTGCTCCAGCTGGCCCGTACGAGTGCCGGCACGCCGCCCGTGGCGCCCGCCGTCCCGGTCACGTCGCCCGCACCCGAGACCCAGATCCGCGAACTCGACGTCGCCGGCCTGGTCCGGATGGCCCTGGAAGGCTCCGACTCGTGACCCGGCCGGCCCTGAGGAGCGCCCGATGACTGTTTCCCTGGACGAGGTCGTCGGCGCGCTGCGTGCGTCCCTGCTCGACAACCAGAAGCTCAAGCAGCAGAACCAGCAGCTCACCGCCGCGCTCAGCGAACCGGTGGCGATCATCGGCATGAGCTGCCGGTTCCCTGGCGGTGTCAGGTCACCCGAGCAGCTCTGGGACCTGGTGGCCGCCGGCAGCGACGCGATGTCGGCGTTCCCGGACGACCGGGGCTGGAACCTGGGCGCGCTCTACGACCCGGACCCCGACCCCGACAGCCGGGGCACGTCGTACGTGCGCGAGGGCGGGTTCCTCTACTCCGCCGGGGACTTCGACCCGGCGTTCTTCGGCATCAGCCCCCGCGAGGCACTCGCCATGGACCCGCAGCAGCGGCTGCTGCTGGAGACCGCCTGGGAGGCGTTCGAGCGGGCCGGCATCGACCCCACCCGGCTGCGCGGCGCGCCGACCGGCGTCTACGCGGCCACCAGCAGTCAGGGTGACTATGCGGCTCTGCTTACCGGGGTCACCGGCGGCGTCGAGGGCTACCTCGGCACCGGCAGCGCCGCAGCCGTGGCGAGCGGCCGGATCTCGTACGCCCTCGGGCTGGAGGGGCCGGCGGTCACCGTTGACACCGCGTGCAGCTCGTCGCTGGTCGCGCTGCACCTCGCCTGCCAGGCGCTGCGGCTGGGCGAATGCACGATGGCGCTGGTCGGCGGGGTGTCGGTGATGGCCACCCCGACCGTCTTCGTGGAGTTCTCCCGGCAGCGGGGCCTGTCCACCGACGGCCGGTGCAAGTCGTTCGCCGCCGCCGCCGACGGCACCGGTTGGTCCGAGGGGGCCGGCATGCTGCTCGTCGAGCGGCTCTCCGACGCCCGCCGCAACGGCCATCCGGTCCTCGCCGTGCTGCGCGGCAGTGCCGTCAACCAGGACGGCGCGAGCAGCGGGCTGACCGCCCCGAACGGCCCGTCGCAGCGCCGGGTGATCCGGCAGGCTCTCGCGAACGCGGGGCTGAGTGCCGACCAGGTGGACGTGGTCGAGGCGCATGGCACGGGTACCACTTTGGGTGATCCGATCGAGGCGCAGGCCCTGATCGCCACGTATGGGCAGGGTCGGTCCGCGGACCGGCCGCTCTGGCTCGGCTCGATCAAGTCGAACATCGGGCACACGCAGGCGGCGGCGGGTGTGGCCGGGGTGATGAAGATGGTGCTGGCGATGCGGCACGGGGTGCTGCCGCCCACGTTGCACGTGGACGAGCCCACCCCGCATGTCGACTGGTCGGCCGGGGCGGTGTCCCTGCTGACCGGCACGCAGCCCTGGCCGGAGACCGGGCAGCCACGCCGGGCCGGGGTCTCCGCGTTCGGGATCAGCGGCACCAACGCACACGTCGTCATCGAGCAGGCCGTCGCGACGGACACCGACGACGTCCGGCGGGCCGGTACGCCCGCCCCGCCGGCACCGTGGATCGTCTCGGCCCGCTCCGCGCCGGCCCTGGCCGGGCAGGCGCGGCGGCTGCTGGCGCATCTGGCCGATCACCCCGACCTGACCGCCGCCGACGTGGCGTACTCGCTGGTCACCACCCGGGCGGCCCTGCCGTACCGGGCAGCGGTGATCGGCGGGGACCGCGACGAGCTGCGGGCCGGCCTGCACGCGGTCGCCGAGGAGCGCGACACCCCCGGCGTGGTGCGCGGCGTGGCCCGCCGGGCCGGCAAGGTCGCGTTCCTCTTCACCGGGCAGGGTGCCCAGCGCCCCGGCATGGGCGCCGAGCTGTGCCGCAGGTTCCCGGTCTTCGCCGCCGCCTTCGACGAGGTGGCCGGGGAGCTGAACCGGCACTTGAGCCGGCCGCTGCGGGAGGTGGTCTTCGCCGGGGCCGACTCGCCCGACGCGGATCTGCTGGACCGTACCGAGTTCACCCAGCCGGCGCTGTTCGCCTACGAGGTCGCCGCATACCGGCTGGTCACCGCCTGGGGGCTACGCCCGCAGTTCCTGCTCGGCCACTCGGTCGGCGAGCTGGCCGCGGCGCACGTCGCCGGGGTGCTGTCGCTGGCCGACGCGGCGACCCTGGTGGCCGCCCGGGCCCGGCTCATGCAACAGTTGCCGCCCGGCGGGGCGATGCTGGCGGTACAGGCGTCCGAGGCGGAGGTGGTCCCGCTGCTCGACGAGCGGGTGTCCCTGGCCGCCGTGAACGGCCCCCGGTCGGTGGTGCTCTCCGGCGACGAGGAGGCCGTGCTCGCGGCGGGGCGGCGGCTGTCTGCCGAGGACCGGCGGTCCCGTCGGCTGCGGGTCAGCCACGCCTTCCACTCCGCCCGGATGGACGCCATGCTGGCCGACTTCCGGATCGTCGCGGAGAAGGTCGCCTGGCACCCGCCGAACCTTCCGATCGTCTCCGACCGCACCGGCGAGCCGCTCACCGCCGCCCAGGCCACGGACCCGGGCTACTGGGTCGACCACGTCCGGGACACCGTCCGCTTCCACGCCGGCGTCGCCACCCTCGCCGCCGGCGGCGTCGGAACCTTCGTGGAACTCGGCCCCGACGGCGCCCTGACCGTGCTGGCCCGGGAGTGCCTGCCCGACATGGAACCGGCGGCCTTCGTGCCGCTCGCCCGCCGGGACCAGCCGGAGACGACCACGCTGCTCGCCGCGCTGGCCGCGGTCGACCTGCGCGGTGCCGGAGTCGACTGGGCGGCTCCCTTCGACGGCAGCGACGCCGCGCGCGTCGAACTGCCCACCTACGCCTTCCACCGCGAGCGCTTCTGGCCGGACCCGCCCACCGTGGATCTCGTCCCGCCCGCCGCGACCGGCGAAGACGAGGAGTTCTGGGCGGCCGTGGCGCAGGGACGACCCGCCGAGCTGGCCGCCGCGCTCGGCCTGCCCGCCGACCGGCAGGACGCGCTCGCCGACTTGCTGCCCGCCCTCGCCTCCTACCGGGACCGGCGGCGTCGCGGATCGGAGCTGGACGGGCTGCGCTACCGCGCCGACTGGGAACGCGTCGACCTGTCAGCCCCTACCACGCCGGCCGGTCGATGCCTGCTGGTGGCCGGGGCAGGCACCGACGCCACCGCGGTGCTCACCGTGCTGCGCGCCGAGGGCCTGGACCCGACGCTGGTCACCGTGGGCGACGACCTGGACGCCGTGGCCCGGGCCTTGCTCGCCGACGGCACCTGGTCGGTCGTGGTCTCGCTGCTGGCGGCGGAGGAACGGGCGGCCGGCACGGGGACCGGCGCGCTCGCCGGGACAGCCGCGCTCGTGCGGGCCCTCGCCGCTGCGGGGAACGGCACGCCGATGTGGACCGTGACCCGGGGCGCGGTGGCCGTCGACGCGCACGACGCCGCTCCCGGCGTGGCCGGGGCGTACGTCTGGGGGCTGGGCCGGGTGCTGGCGCTGGAGCAGCCGCGCTCGTGGGGCGGGCTGGTCGACCTGCCGGCGGAGCCGGACGACGTCGCGCTCGCCGCGCTCGCCCGGGTCGTCGCGTCCGGCGGTGACGAGGACCAGGTGGCGGTACGCGCCGGCGGGGTGTACGCCCGGCGGCTCCACCGGATCCCGGCCGGCGCCACCGATACGGACTGGCGGCCCCGCGGCGCGGTCCTGGTGCACGGTTCCGCGCAGGTGCGTACCCCACACCTGCTGCGCTGGCTCGCCGAGCGGGGCGCGTCGCACCTCGTCCTCGTGGGGCCGGTGGCGGACGCCGACCCGCTCGGCCCGGACGTCACCGTCACCGCCGTCGACGACCTGGACGGGCTGCCCGAGGCGCTTGACCGGCTGGCCGCCACCGGCAGCGAGATCCGTACCGTCCTGCACATCGCCGACTCCGACGGGGCCGGCGACCCGGTGGCGGTGCTGGATCCGCACGACCTGGCCGACGCCGTGGCCGCCCGTACCACCGCGGTGGAACTGCTCGGGCGGGCCTGCGCCGGCCTACCGATCGACGAGTTCGTCGTCTTCACCTCGACGGCCGCCGTCTGGGGCAGCGGGGGAGCGGCGGTCGCCGCCGCCGTGGGCGCCGGGCTGGAGACGCTGGCCGCCGGCTGGCGTGCCGCTGGCCGCCCGGCCACCGTCGTCGCGTGGGTGCCCTGGGCGGACGAGGTCACCGATGCGGCGCAGCTGCGCCGCCGGGGGGTCCGGCCGCTGCCCGCCGACGTGGCCCTGGCCGCGCTGGGGCAGGCCCTGGTCCGCGGCGACGACCAACTGGCCGTCGCCGACCTCGACTGGCCCGCGTTCGTGCCGGCCTTCACCGCCGTACGGCCCAGCGCGCTGCTGCGCGGCGTGCCCGAGGCGACGGCCGGTGCCGAGCCGGAGGCCGGCGATGCCGCGGCGACCGATCCCGCTCGCGCGCTGCGCGAGCGGCTGGCCGGCGTCCCGGCCGGCGACCGGCACCGGATCCTGCTGGACCTGGTCCGGGCGCGGGTGGCCACCGTCCTCGGGCACGCCTCACCCAACGCGGTCGAGGCCGACCGGGACTTCCTGGAACTCGGCTTCGACTCGCTGACCGCACTGGAGCTGCGCGACGCGCTGCGCCAGGAGACCGGGGCGGAGCTGTCGACGACCCTGCTCTTCGACCACCCCACGCCTACGGCGCTGGCCGTTCACCTGATCGGCCGGCTCCTCGGCGCGGAGGCGGCCGGGGACGGCGCGGACGACGCCGGTGGACCTGCCGGGAATGGTGCCGGCGGCGGACTGCTCGGCGGGTTGTTCAACCAGCCGAAGGCGCGTGAGGACCCGGCCGGGTATGCCGAACTGCTGGTCAAGCTCGCCCAGTTCCGCCCCAGCTTCCGCGAGCCGGCGCAGCTCACCCGCCCGGCCGGCATCCTCCGGCTGGCCGAGGGCGGCGCCCGGGCGCAGTTGGTGTGCTGCTGCACGATGTCGTTGCTGTCCGGCGCGCACGAGTACGCCCGGCTGGCCGCCGGCTTCCGGGGCGTACGTGACGTGTGGGCCCTGCCCAACCCCGGGTTCGGCGCGGGCGAGGAGCTTCCCGCCGACCTCGACGCGCTGCTGCGGGTGCACGCCGACACGGTTCTGCGTACCGTCGGCGCCGGCCCGTTCGTGCTGGCCGGTCACTCCGGTGGTGCGATGGTGGCCAACCTGCTCGCCGGGGAGCTGGAACGCCAGGGCCGCCCGCCGGACGCGGTAGTGCTCATGGACACCTACCCGGCCGACAGCGAGGTGCTCGGCGGGTGGGTGCCGCAGCTTCTCGACGGGATGATCGACCGGGACACCGCGTACACGCCGATGGACGACTGGCGGACGACGGCGTGGGCGGGCTACCTGCCGCTGTTCCTGGACTGGCAGCCGACCGAGACGGCGGCGGCGACCCTGCTGGTGCGGGCCACCGAGCCGCTGGGGGAGTGGGACGGCGAACCGGACGGCTGGCGGTCGCGCTGGCCCTACCCGCACGAGGCCGTCGACGCGGCCGGCGACCACTTCAGCATGGTCGCCGACCGGGGTCCGGAACTCGCCGGCACGGTCCAGCGCTGGCTGGTCGCGCGGGGCCTGTGACCGGTTCCGCCCCTGGCGTGCCCCTAGCGCCCCCTATCGGCGCACATACATCTATCGGACCGACGTTCCAGGACGGAGCATGACGACGTGGACGAGGCAGTGGTGGTCACGGAGCTGGTCAAGCGGTACCAGCCCAACATGCCACCGGCGGTGGACGGGCTGAGTTTCTCCGTCGCCGCCGGTGAGGTCTTCGGCCTGCTCGGGCCGAACGGTGCGGGCAAGACGACGACGATCGGGGTGCTGACCACACGGGTGCGGGCCACCTCGGGCCGGGCCCAGGTGTGCGGCGCCGACGTGATCGGCTCGCCCGCCGTCGCCCGGCAGTTGCTGGCGGTCGTACCGCAGCGGGTGAACCTGGACCGGGCGCTGACCGTCCGGCAGAACCTGCTGTTCCACGCGGCCTACCACCGGGTGCCCCGGGCGCAGCGCATCCGGCGGGCGGACGAGTTGCTGGACCAGATGGGGCTCAAGGACTTCGCGAACCACCGCACCGACTTCCTGTCCGGCGGCCTCGCCCAGCGCACGATGATCGCCCGCGCGCTGATGCACTCGCCCCGGGTGCTCTTCCTCGACGAGCCGTCCGCGGGCCTCGACCCGCAGTCCCGGCTCTTCGTGCACGACCGGGTCGCCGAGCTGAAGCGGTCCGGGGTGACCGTGGTGGTCACCACGCACGACATGGACGAGGCGGAGAAGCTCTGCGACCGGGTCGGCATCGTCGACCACGGCAAGCTGCTCACCCTGGACACCCCGTCCGCGCTGACCCGTACGCTGCCGGGCAGCAGCACCCTGACCCTCGTGGTGACCCCCGGCGCCCCCGCCGAGGAGGTGCGGGCCGCGCTCGATGCGATCCCCGACGTGGAGCAGGTGGAACACTTCAAGATGACCGCCAAGGTGCCCGCCGCCGCGCCGGCGTTTCCCGGCATGCCGGCGATGCCGATGCCCGCCCCGGTCCCGGACGCGCCCGCCGACTCGGACGCCCCCCTGTCCTTCCGGGTCTACACCAGCGGCCAGCCGGCCAACGCCATCCCGATGGCGATGAAGATCCTCGCCGACCTGGGCTGCGAGGTCCGTGACCTGAACATCGGCCAGCCCAGCCTGGAAGATGTCTTCATCCACCTGACCGGAAGGGAACTTCGGTGAGCGTCGCCGCCCCCGCCCCCCCGTCCGCGCCGTCGCCGGCCTCGTCGCCGCCGCCGGTGCGCGCGCTGGACCAGTTCGCCACGTTTCGGGCGGTGCTCTCGCGGGACCTGTTCGTCACCGGCCGGGAGCTGGTCGGCTTCCTGCTCCAGGTCTTCATCCAGCCGCTGTTCATGCTGCTGATCTTCGGCAAGGTGCTCAGCGACCTGGGCTACGCCAGCGACGACTTCTCCAACGTGCTGCTGCCCGGCGTCATCGCGCTGAACGCCTTCCTGATCGGCCTGGAGAACACCGCGCTGCCGATGATGATGGACTTCTCCTTCACCCGGGAGATCGAGGACCGCCTCCTGTCGCCCATGGCGATTCCGCTGGTGGCCCTGGAGAAGATCGTCTTCGGCGGCATCCGCGGCCTGATCGCCGGCGTGGTGCTGATCCCGGTCGGCATGCTCATGCTCGGTGTCACCTGGCCCTGGGCGGTGGTGCTCAAGGTGGTCGGGGTGTTGGCGATCGGCGCGCTGGTCGGCGCGGCGGTCGGTCTCGCCTTCGGCACCCTGGTGCCCACGCAGCACATCCAGATCATGTTCACAGTGGTGATGACCCCGATCATGTTCACCGGTGCCACCCAGTTCCCGCTGCTCGGCCTGGACTCGCTGCGCTGGTATCAGGTGATCTGTTCGCTGAACCCGCTGACCTACATCAGCGAGGCGACCCGGTCGCTCGTCGGCCCGCCGGGGGTCGAGTCGCTGCCGCTCTGGCTGTGCATGTGTGTCCTCACCGGGGTCTTCGTGGCGTTCTCGGCGATCGGCATGCGTGGCTTCATGCGCCGCGCCATGGACTGACCGGCCCGGGATGCGTCCGCCGAGGGCCCGAACCGCTTCTGCGGTTCGGGCCCTCGCTGCGTCGTCGCCGGTCGCGGTGGGTGTCGCAGGGGGCGGTTCCACCGCGCCCCTGCGACAGCCGTCAGGACGTGGCGCTCTGTGTCTCGTCGGCCAGTGTCTCGGCGTACATGACGAGCCGGGACGGAAGGTCGGTCCGGCGCTTCACGTCGAGCTTGCGGTAGACCCGGGTCAGGTGCTGCTCGACAGTGCTCACCGTGATGAAGAGCCGGCTGGAGATCTGGCGGTTGGTGTGGCCCTGTGCGGCCAGCGCGGCGACGCGCCGCTCGGCGTCACTCAGCCCGTCGTCCGGTTCCTGGAGCTCGGCGGCGGCCGGGTACGCCGGCAGTCCGCTGCCCGGCTCCCGGCGGATCAGCCGCTGAGCCAGCACCGACGCCCCGCAGTCCTGCGCGAGCTGGTAGGCGCGGCGGACGAGCAGCCGGGCGCGGGCGGAGTCTCCGGCGCGCTGGAGTGTCTGACCGGTGTCGCCGAGGGCGCGGACGAGCTCCAACCGGTCGCCGCTGGACTGGAGCAGGTTGACCGCCTCGGAGAGCAGCTTGCGCCGGTGGTCCTGGGCGGCGGTGGTGGCGAGCAGGCGCAGCGTACGGCCCCGGGTCCGGTCGTCGACCCCGTGCGGCACCCGCAACTGCTCCTGCAGGAGCTGCATCGCCTGCGTCTTGTTGCCGACGCTGAGCTGCACCCGGGCCAGCTCCAGCCGCCACGGCACCAGTCCGGCCGCGTCGATCCCCCACGTACGCATCAGCTCGCCGCAGCGCCGCAGGTCGGTGGTGGCGGCGTGCGGCCGGCGTACGGCCAGGTGGTGCCGGCCGCGCGCGGCCAGGTAGTGCAGGCCCAACGGGGTGCGGAACATGCCGGGCGGGGTCGGGTGGGCCAGCCACCGGTCGGCCTCGGCGAACCGGCCCGACTCCGTCGCGGACGCGATCAGGGTGGACAGCGGTCCGGCGATCGCCACACCCCAGGCGGGGGCGGGCATGTCTTCCAGGGCCGCGCGGGCGTGGTGCTCGGCACCGGGCAGATCGCCGACGCGCAGGGCCGCCTCCGCCCGGATCGCCCGGATCACTGCCCGCCAGCCCGGCGCGTGCTGAGCCACCGGCCGGTCGAGCAGCACGTCGCCCCAGACCGCGGCCCGGTCCGACCGGCCGGCCCAGAGCAGCGCCAGCAGGGGCGCGGTCAGCAGGCCGAGGGCGCCGTCGTCCGTGTGGTGGCGCTGCAGGATCTGCTCGGCGGTCGTCACCGTGTCGTTGTCGGCGGTCGGCGTCAGCGCGGCGCCGAGCACCGTGACCGCCTGCAGGAGCGGGCTGACGGTGGTCGGGGCGCCGGCCGCGCGGCTCCAGGTGGCCGGGGTCTGCCGCACGCTCGCCAGGTGGTCCGGGTGGGAGAGGGAGATCAGAAGCTGCATGATCCGCAGGCGGCCGGGCGGGGCGGCCGGGCCCTGCTCCTCGTCCGCCGAGAAGCCGCTGACGGCCTCGGCAGCCTCATCGATGCGGCCCTGCCAGAGCAGGTACGGCACGGCGGAGAGGCTCGCATCGGTGGACCAGCCGGCGGCCCGCGCCGTCTGCACCAGCTCCGTCAGCTGCCCGTTCACCGTCAACGGGTTGATCTGCCAGCGGGCATTCACCAGCATCTCGGTGGTGGCGGTGCGTTGCCGCTCGTCCACCGGCGCGCGGGCGAGCAGCCGCAGGCAGGCTGCCGCCACGTCGGGCCGGCCCGACGAGAGCGCGTGACCGGCGGCGTCCTGGAGCACCGGCACCCTCCAGCCGGTCACCGCCGCACCGGCGGCAACGAGGTGCTCGGCGACCACGCTCGCCTCGGCGCCGCGGTCGTGCAGCACCTCGGCGGCCCGCTGGTGCAGGCTGCGCCGCTCGTCGGCCGACATGTCAGCCAGGATCGAGCGCAGGATGCGCGAGTGGCGTAGCTGGTCACACTCCATCAGGCCCGAGGTACGCAACACCCGTACCGCCGGGACCGTGGTCGCGGGCATCACGTCGAGGAGGTGGCCGAGCAGTTCGGTCGACGCGGGCCGGTCGAGCACGGCGAGCGCCTGGGCCACCCGGCGTACCCCGGGCTCGTGGCGGTAGAGGCACCCGAGCACGGCCTGGTCGAACGCGTCACCGACGGACGGAACGTCGTGGTCGCTGCCCTCGCCACCGGCCCGTTCGTCGAGCAGCGCCCGGGTGAGCAGCGGATTGCCTCCGGTCATCCGGACGTAGTGTTCCGCGGTCGCGCGGGTGTCGGCGTCGTCGACGGCGCCCTCGACCAGCCGGGCGACGGCGTCGACGGTCAGCGGTGGCAGGCCGATCCGGGAGAAGTGCGGCTGGCTGAGCAGCTCGGCGCGGAACAGCGGGTGCGGCGGGCGCAGCGTCGACGCCTCCGCGAACACGACCATGATCCGGGCGTGGCGCAGCCGTCGGGTCACGTAGAGCAGGCAGTGCAGCGAGGCCGGGTCCGCGTGGTGCACGTCGTCGACGAGGAGGACCAGGGGCCCGTTGGCCGTCAGGTCGATCAGGGTGGTGAAGAGGCCGTGCAGCAGGGGTGCCCAGGCCCGGTCTCCGTCGGACGCCTCGCCGCCGACTTCGGGCAACGGCACCGCGGAGGTGGCGTCGCGCAGCAGCTTCTCGACGTGGGCGGCGGTCTCCGGGGCGAGTCGTGCACTGTGGAACAGCTGCCCGACGACTCCCAGGTGGAGACCGCGCTCCGCCCGCGAGCCGGTCGCGCTCATCACCTGCCCGCGGGAGCCGGCCGTCCACTCGCCGAACGACTCCAGCAGGCTGGTCTTGCCGCTGCCCACGGCACCGGTGACCAGCGCGACGTGTCCGCGCTGCTGCTCCTCGCACGCGTGGAACACGCGCCGCAGACGGGTGATCTGTTCCTCTTGCTGAACCAACACCTGCGCGTAAGCCCTCCTTGTACGCGGCGCGGGCCTGGAAACGCCGGTGCGGCCCGACACCGCCACCCCTGCCGGAGACAGCCGCCCCTCCGCCCGCGTCTCGACGGGTAGGGGTGGAGCGCGCCGGGCGGCCACGCCGGGTGGACCTGAAATCCTTCGTCGGACCGGTCTTCTTGCCGTACGGTCCGCGTGTCGAGGCGAGTCTGGCACCGGCATGATGGTGCGACAACGGGCGTGAGACCCCATCGTTTCGCACCCAAACCTGCGGCCCCAGAAGGCATTTAGGGGTTGCGCGACTCGGGGTGAGGGGTGTTGGAGCCGATCGGCCCGGGGGAGGCGACACGCCGGTGAGCGGCTGGTGTCGGGGCGTACGGCTTGATGGTGCCACACCGCGACTCCCGGCGCACGCCTGGTGGTACCCACAGTGGTGGTGAGCAGACTCTTCGCGACGGTCGGCGAGGGCGACGGTCGCGTGACGCCCGGTGGCTGTTCCGTGCGGAAGCCCGACCGGGATCAGCGCGGCCGAGGGCCGGACGGACGGCCGCCCGGGGGGTCCGTGCCCCGCGTCAGCGGATCCAGCACCGTCGTACCGGGGCGGTCGAACCGCAGCCGTCCGGCGAGTTCGCCGCGCGAGTTGACGTCCAGCTTCCGGTAGATGCGCGTCATTCGCTGTTCGATCGCGCTGACCGTCAGGAAGAGCTTCTCGGCGATCTCACGATTGGTGTGACCCTGGGCGGCCAGGGTGGCCATCCTGGATTCGGTGTCCGTCAGGCCCTGGACCACGACCGCCGCACCCGCCCGGCCGCCGGTGGCACCGTCTCTGGTGGACAGGGCGCTGGGCCACAACGTCGGGATGCCGCACTCCTCTGCGAGAGCCCAGGCCGACCGGGTCGCGGCGCGGGCCTGCCGCCGGTCGCCGGCCTGCTCGTAGGCGTGACCGAGGTCGGCAAGGTTGTGCGCCAGTTCCATCCGGTCGCCGCACTGCCGCAGCAGCCGTACGGCGCTGCGCAGGTGCGGGATCCGTTCCTGTCCCTCCTCGGTCGCGGCCAGAACCCGCAGGGCCGCGGCCCGGTACCGGACATGGACGGGCCGCAGCCGGGCCAACTCGTCGCGCACCAGCTTGCGCGCCTGCTGACGGCGGCCCATCCGGAGCAGCGCCCGAGCCGATTCGGTGCGCCACGGCACCAGGCCCGAGAAGTCCAGCCGCCACCGCTGCATCAGCTGCCCGCAGAGCTGGAAGTCGGCCAGCGCGGCCTCGGGGTTTCCCGCGGCGAGGGCGTGCGTCCCGCGGGCGTGCAGGTAGTGCAGCCCGAGCGGGGTCTCGAAGATCGCCGGCGGCACCGGCACCTGAAGGCAGGCGGCCGCCGTGTCGAGCTGGTCCATGAAGGTCAGGGCCCGTATCCGGACGGCGAGAGGTATCCCGATCACCACCCCCCAGCCTTTCGGCGAGAGCTGCCCCAGTGCCTCGTCGGCCAGCTTGCCGGCGCGGGGGAGGTCGCCGAGCCGGCCGGCGACGGCGGCCCGCAGGGCGGTGAGCGTAGCCGAGGGGGTGGGGTGGTGTGGGGTGGCGAGGTGGCGGTCCAGCCGGTCGCACCAGTCGTCGGCCAGGTCGAGCTTGTCGGCGTAGATCATGGCGATGAGGGCGCAGATGACCCTCCACATGTGCGGTTCGTCGTCCGGCCCGGTGGTCGACAGTGTCCGCTCGGCCGCCTCGACCACGCCCGCGTCACCCCGGGCCAGCACGCCGGACAGCAGGATGACTCCGCTGAGCCCGTGCTTGACCCGGGCCAGCGTGAGCGGATCCCGCGCGGCCACGGCGGGCGCGGGCCGGTCGACCATGACCCCGGGATAGAGCGTCGAGATCCAGCCGGTGATGACGAGCAGCTCGGCCGCGGACTGCGGATCGGCGGGATCCGACCGCTCGCTCAGGTGCCTGACCAGGTCGACGGCCTTGTCGATCTCACCGTGCCAGAGGAGGTACTGGATGGGACCGGCGGCCTGTTGGCTGCCGAGGTGCCCGGCCCGGATGGCGGTGGCGACGCTGACCAGGTGGGGGATCGTGGCCTGCGGGTCGAGCCGCCACTCGGCGCGCGCCAGTGCGGAGCGGATCCGCGCCCGCAGACACTCGCCGACGCCACTGCGGTGCGCCCGGCGCAGGTACCGCAGGGCGGTCTCCACCTCGCCGTCGAGCAGCGCCTGCTCGCCGGCGTCCAGCAGGGTCTGCGCCATCCAGGGTTCGGCCAGCTCGCCGATGTCCACCAGGTGCGGCGCGATCCGGGCCGGGGGCGCGCCGTCGTCGTGCAGCAGGCGGGCTGCTCCCAGATGCAGCCGTACGCGTTCCTCGGCGGTCATCCCGTCGATCACGGCCTGGGTCACCGCCGGATGGCGCAACCCCTGTTCGTCGATCAGCCCCGCGCTGGTCGACTTGTCGACAGCGCCCAGCGCGGGGTGCAACCGGGCGTCGACGAGATGCGGCAGCAGGCTGCCGTGCAGCGGCTCGCCGGTCACGGCGAGCACCCGGGCGGCGTTGAGCACCAGGCGGTCGCAGCGGTACAGGCAGCTCAGCACGGCCTCCCGGAACGACTCGCCGACCGCCGGGGCGTCGGCGGACCGTGGCGCGGCTGCCTGGTCATCGGCGAGCGCATGCACCAGGAGCGGATTCCCGCCGCTGATCCGGTGGCTCTCCTCGGCGATGCTGCGGGCGAGCGGGATGTCGAGCCGCTGGGCGAGCAGCTGGAACGTCCCCTCGGCGGTGAGCAGCGGCAGGCGGATGCGGTGCAGCTTCGCCGGTTGCAGCATCTCGGCGTGCACGTCCGCCTGCCACGGCCGGGTGCGTGGCGCCTCCGTCAGGACCATCAGCACGGGCAGGCCGGAGAGCCGCCGGGCCACGTAATCGAGACAGCGCAGCGACGGCACGTCCGCGTGGTGGATGTCGTCCACCACGATGACCAGCGGCCCCCGCGAGGTCAGTTCGAGCAGGGCGCGCCCGATGGCGGCGGTGAGCCGGGCGTTCTCCGCGTCCGCCGGATCGGCGTCGCTCCATGCGAGGGCGCCCGCGTCCAGCAGCCGGGCGAGGCGGGCCCGGATGTCGGGGGCGTCCGCGGCGCACGACGGCACCGCGCGGACGAGCTGCCGGACGACCTCCAGCGGTACGCTGCGCTCCGCGCGGGAGGCGCTCGCGCCGATGACCCGTGCTCCGGCGTCGCAGGCGCGCCGGGCGAAGGTCTGTGAGAGCGCGGTCTTGCCGGAGCCGACCGGGCCGGTCAGCACGGTCACCGGCCGGTCGGTCGGCGAGGTGCCGCCGCGGAGCAGGTCTGCGAGTCGGCGCTCCAGCAGGCCGAGCTGGCTTGAACGCTCGGTCAGCTCCATCACCGCCCCCTCCGGGGGAGGGCCGCGTGCCCGGTGCGGCCCGACAGCTCGACCAAATTGGAGACCGGCAATTCTTGACCCATTCCATTATCGGCAAGTATCGACGGGTGTCGAGCTTTGCCGGTGCGCCATCGACCGACTTGACCGGTTGGCTGCTGCGAGCCGTGTTCCCGTGTGCGTCGGCGATAATTCCCCAGCTCTCGCGGGGTCGACACTTCCTATCGACCTCCTTGATGGTGGGAGTATGGCAGTTGGGCAATTGGGCGGCAAGCCGAGTTGTGTAAAGGATGAGCAAACATGGGTTACTTGTCTCGGGTGACCCGGACCGGGGGTGGCGACGGAAAGTCGCCGGCTGGTCCCGTACCGTGACAGAGCGCTCCCATGAGCCGATGGTTCCGCTTATTCGGCCCGCCTGCTGATTGGCGAATGGGCTTTTCCGTGCTAATCCGGCGTCCGGGCGTTGCCGGTCGCTCTCGCCGAGGTGTTCGAAGCCGCCCGCGGTTGCGGCGTGCGGAGACGTCGAGCTGAGCGTCATCGTCGTTGAACTCGGCGTTCGTGACCCCGCCCGTGCCGATCCCGGCGCGGGCGGGCCTGGCGCCGGCGGCTGGTGTGGAGGTGTCGTCCGCCCCCGGGGTGGGGCTGCGGGGTCTGGTCGGGCCTCCGGCAATTGCCGGAGGCGCTCGATTGTTGCGATGTAAGGCATCGATGCCGGAACTGCGATCGATGCCTGTCCGATCCTGCCGGCGGTCGAGGCTTGGTGTGCGTCGGCGGGCCACGATTCGGACGTTTGGGAGATTCTGCGATTATGTATGAAAAGGAATTATGCGTCCGAGTGTCTGTTGGTTGCGGAGGTCTGCGGTCCCATTCGGCCTGAAGGCTGATCTCATGCGGGACGCGTCAATGCGATAAAGTCGTGACAGCGAGCTGCCGGGCATTGAGAAAGACGTTTTCCGATCGGTTTTCGCTCGCTGAGGACAAATGCGGTCTCTGTATTGTTCGCCGAGCCGGAGTGAGCGCTCGGGCCGGCCGTTGTGTCCGGACGGCCGGGATCCGGTCCTAGCTGGCCAGTAGGCCCGGACAGGGGGATTCGGACTCGGCGGCTAGGGGTTGTGCCCGACGATAGCCCGGCCCTAATTTCGGGGCACCCGGTCTCCACCGTCTGGATAGCCGGACATGGGGCCGTGCAGGCCCGAGACCTGAAGGGTTCTGTGGCCGTCGTGATGTCCCAGCTGCCGCCGCGACTCGTTGCGGCCCCGCGCAGGGGATAGCGGAGATGACACTGCTGCCGGTGCTGCGTGGATTCGGTGCGGATCGGGCCGACGCGGTCACGGTGGCCGGAAAAGCCCTCTCCAGCGAGGCCCTGCTGGGCTGCGTCACCGCCGTCGCTGATCGGATCAGGGGCGCGACCGCGGTCGCGGTCGACGGCACACCGACGCTGGAAGCGGTGGTCGGAATGCTCGGCGCCCTCCTCGCCGGGGCGCCGCTCGTACCGCTGCCTCCCGGCGCCGACGAACGCGAACGCCGCCGCATCCTGCGGCAGTCCGGAGCGACGGTGATCCTCGGCCGTGCCCCGTCCGGGGCCGACGGCCTGTCCACGATCCCGGTCGACCTGCGAGAACACGCCTCGACGCGGCACCCCGAGCCCGCCCCGGGCAGCGACGCCGTCATCCTCTACACCGGTGGCGCATCAGGGCCGCCACGAGGGGTGCGCATCTCGCGCCGCGCCATCGCCGCCGACCTCGACCTTCTGGCCCGTGCGTGGCACTGGAGCGAGGAGGACGTGGTCGTCCAGGGCACCCCGCTGTTCCGGGCGTACGGTCTGGTCGTCGGACTGCTCGGCGCACTGCGGGCCGGAAGCCGTTTCGTCCACCTCGATGACGCCGGCACCGCCGGGCCGGTCGGCTCCATGCACCTGGCGTCGCCCGACCAGTGGGCGAGGATAGCGCTGGACGGCCACCGGGCCCGGCCGCTGTCCGCGGCGCGGATCCTCGTTTCCGCGGACGGTCCGCTGGCCCGCGCCGTGGCCGAGCGGCTCCGACTGCTCACCTCGCACCGGCCGGTGCAGGCCTACGGCACTACCGAGACGCTCGTCGCGCTGACCGGGCGGGCCGGCGACCGTACGGTTCCGGGCGCTGTCGGCACCCCCCTGCCCGGCGTCGAGACGCGCGTGCTGGACCGCGAGGACCGGCCGGTGCCGGCCGACGGCCAGTCGGCGGGCGAGCTGAGCGTCTGCGGGCCGACGCTGTTCAGCGGGTACGTCGGCGGGCGGAGCCTCGCCGCCGGTCGCTGGCACGCCACCGGGGACCTGGCCAGCGTGGCCCCCGACGGCACGTACCGGATCATCGGGCGGTGCGGGCTCGACGTGGTGCACAGCCGGGGCCGGCGGATGCCCGCCGGGCAGATCGAGGAGGCGTTGCTGAGCCACCCCGGCGTGCGCGACGCCGCCGTCGTCGGCACGCCGCACCACGCGCTCGGCGAGCAGGTCACCGCCTACGTCGTCGCCGAGGGGGTGACCGCGCAGGTGCTCATCGACCACGTCGGTCGGTACCTCTCGGCGGGCCAGCGCCCCCGGCGGGTGCACTTCGTCGACGAGCTGCCGCGCAGCGCCTTCGGGCGGATCAGCAAGTCCCTGCTGATCGCCCGCGGCTGAGCCGGCCGGACAGCGGGCGGCGGTGACCCGCCCCCGCCACGGTCAGCCCTCCACCCAGCCGTGCCGCCGGGCCAGCTCCAGCATCCTCGCACGTACCGCCACGATCTGCGCTCCGGTCAGGTCCGACACGGAGGTCACCAGCGCCTCGGTGGTCTCCGCGGAGAAGGCCCGCTCGGAGAGGACGTCGCACAGACCCTCGTCGTCCTCCGCGCCGCCCGTGGCCTGCCCGCTGTCCCTGCTGCGCCCGCCGCCGACCGTGACGCCGGCCCGGGCGGACAGCCCGGCACCGGCCGTCGGGACGCGATCCGCACCCGGGGCGACGCCGGACACCCGCACCAGCACGGCCTTGGGGCCGCGCTCGGTCTCCACCGCGTCGTACTCGACCGGGACGCCGGGCGTCAGTGCCCACTTGTCGCCGTCGAGCATGTTCGCGTGCACGAACACGTCGTCGCTGCCGTCGTCCGGGGCGATGAACCCGTAGCCCCGCACCTCGTCGAACCGCACCACTTTGCCAGTAAGCATCGCCATTCCCGCGTCCATCCGCCCCAAATCCAGGTGCCCCGCCCGCAGGACCGGGACGGCGCCCAGAGTGGCACCTGTCCCGTGCAGGCCGGCACCCGTACCCGACCCCTATGGTGCACCTATCGCCGAGGCCCGCCGCGGCGAGGGGTGCCGCAGCGCCTACCATCGGCCAACGTGATCGAGCAGATCCTGCCCCCCACCGTGGCGGTGTCCGAGTCCTTCACCGATCCCGCCGGCGTGACCCTGTTCCCCGAGGAGGAGGCGCTGGTGGCACGGTCGGTGGAGAAGCGACGCCGGGAGTTCACCACAGTGCGGCACTGCGCCCGGCTGGCCCTCGGCGAGCTGGGCCTCGCCCCGGCGCCGATCGTCTCCGGCGCACGCGGTGCCCCGCTCTGGCCGGACGGCGTGGTCGGCAGTATGACGCACTGCGATGGCTACCGGGCGGCGGTCGTCGGCCGTACGGCGGCGTTCGCCAGCCTCGGGGTGGACGCCGAGCCGCACGCCCCGCTGCCCGACGGGGTGCTTGGAGCGATCGCCCTGCCGGCCGAACGGTCGCGCACCGTCACGCTGGGCGCGGTCCGCCCCGCCGTCTGCTGGGACCGCCTGTTGTTCAGCGCCAAGGAGGCGGTGTACAAGGCGTGGTTCCCGCTCACCGGCCAGTGGCTGGACTTCTCCGAGGCGGACATCGTGTTCGACCCGGCCGGCACGTTCGAGGCCCGGCTGCTGGTGCCCGGTCCGGTGTTCGGCGGGGCCGAGGTGCGGGCGTTCGCGGGCAGGTTCCTGGTCGAGCGGGGGCTGGTGGTCACCGCGGTCAGCATCCCGGCGGTCGCGTCCTAACCGTCTGCGCTGAGCCGCGTCTTCTGCACCTTGCCCAGGGCGTTGCGGGGCAGGGCGTCGACAAGGCGCACCTCGCGTGGTCGCTTGTGCGCCGAAAGGTGCCGGGCCACGAAGTCGATCAGCTCGGCCTCGCCCACCCCGTCGCCCACCACGTACGCGGTGACCTGCTGACCGAGGTCGGGGTGCGGGGTGCCCACCACGGCTGCCTCACGGACCCCCGGGTGCGTCAGCAGGGCGTCCTCCACCTCGCCGGCGCCGATCCGGTAGCCACCGCTCTTGATCAGGTCGGTCGACGCCCGGCCGACGATCCGGTGCCAGCCGTCCGGGTCGACGGTGGCGACGTCCCCGGTGCGGAACCAACCGTCCGGGGTACGGCTCGCCGCGTCGGCGTCCGGACGGTTGAGGTAGCCGTCGAACAGCGTGGGGCCGGTGACCTGAAGCTCGCCCATCGTCGTCCCGTCGGCCGGGAGCGGGGTGCCGTCGTCGCCGACCAGCCGCGTACGGACCCCGGGCAGCGCCAGCCCGACGGTGCCGGGCCGGCGTGGGCCGTCCGTCCGGGCGCTCACAGTGATCAGGGTCTCGGTCATCCCGTACCGCTCGACGACCCGGTGACCGGTGAGGGTGGCGAGGTCGGCGAAGACCGCCGCCGGCAGCGCCGCGCTGCCCGAGACCAGCAGCCGCGCCGGACGCAGCGCCCGGGCCGCGTCCGGGTCGGCGGCGATTCGGGACCACACCGTCGGCACCCCGAAGTACATGGTGCCGTTGGCGGCGGCGTACCGGTCGGGGCGGGGGCGGCCCACGTGGTGCAGCCGGCCGCCCAGCCGCAGTGGTCCGAGCACGCCGAGCACCAGCCCGTGCACGTGGAACAGCGGCAGGCCGTGCACCAGCAGGTCGTCCGGCGTCCATGCCCAGGCGTCGGCCAGCCCGTCGAGGCAGGCGGCGATCGCGCGGCGGGAGATCACGGCGCCCTTCGGGGCGCCGGTGGTGCCGCTGGTGTAGAGGATCACCGCGGTGCAGGCCGGATCCGGCTCGGGGTGGACGGTGTCCGACCGGCGGGTCAGGTCGACGGGTACGACGGGCCGGCCGGCGTCACCGACGGTGTGTTCCGCGCCGGCCGGGGCCAGCAGCGCCGTCGCGCCCGAGTCGCGCAGGATGTGATCGCGCTCCATCGGCCCGGCGTCCGGCGGGATCGGCACGACCGCCGCCCCGGCCGTCAGCGCGCCCACCACGCCGACCACGGTCTCCAGGGTGGCGGTGGCCTCGATCGCCACCCGGTCGACGCCGCGCAGCTCGTCGGCCACCGCCGTGGCAAGGCGGCGAAGCTCCACCCAGGACGCCGCCCGGCCGTCGACCCGGATCGCGTCCGGGTGCTCGTCGGTGCCCTTCGTCAGCCAGCCCAGCAGCGGCATGGTGCGATCCTCTCAGCGGCCCGGTCCGAGCCCTGCCGGGGGCCGCGACGCCGGTAGGGTCGTGGGGTACCGCCGGATCCGGGTGGGCGAGTGCGCCGCGCCGGTGGGCCGGGAGAACGGTCCTGACCGTAGTCGGGGGTCTCCGCGGCCTGCCACCCCTACCGGCCGTGGCAGTCGTGCGGGCGGGGAGGTGACATCGGTGGTCGCGAGGGCGACGGCGGCACCCGACGGTGTCGGGGCGGTGGTGTTCGACCTCGACGGGGTGCTGGTCGACAGCCTCGCCGTGGCCAGAGAGGCGTTCGCCCTCGCCTACGCCGAGGTGGTCGGCGACGGCATGGCCCCGGTCGAGGAGTACTGCCGCCACCCGGGCCGGTACCTGCCGGAGGTGCTGGAGCTGATGGGTCTGCCAGCGGCGCTCGCCGAGCCGTTCGTGCGGCAGAGCAACCGCCTTGCACACCGGGTCAGCCCGGTCGACGGCGCGGCGGAGCTGCTGCGCACCCTGCGTCGGCGGGGGATCGGGCTCGCGGTGGCCACCGGCCGCAGCGGCGTACGCGCCCGGGACCTGCTCGGCCGGCTCGACCTGTTGCCGCTCGTCGACCACGTGGTGGGCTCGGACGAGGTGCCCCGCCCGAAGCCCGCGCCCGACATCGTACGGCGGGCGCTGCACCTGCTCGGGGCCCGGCCCGCGGAGGCGCTGATGGTCGGCGACGCGCCCAGCGACCTGGCCAGCGCGCGGGCGGCCGGGGTGACGGCGGTGGCCGCGCTGTGGGGCGAGTCCGACGAGGAGACGCTGCGCACGGCCGGCCCGGACGTCGTTCTGACCCGGCTCGACGAGTTGCTGCCGCTGTGCCCGGCACGGCGGTGACGAGCCACACCGGATCCGTGGGCGAGAAGCCGCCCGGAGCCGCCGCCCGCCCGGACGGACGCACGGACACCTGGCGTGACCGGGCGACACCCCTGTCGCCGGGCGGCACCCCTGTGGAGGATCGTTCCCCGACATCGACACCCCCGATTCGTCACCCGATCAGTTGATCGGCGCATCGGTTGCGCGGATGATGTCGGGCGTCGGTCGGCCCGGGTCCGGCCCGTTCCCGCGAACCGACGCCGCGATCAGCCGAGGGGTCCGCCCTTTCCGACGGCAAACCGCACATGAAGGAGGACCACCCCAGATGCCGGTCATCGAGGTCGATCATCTGCAGAAGCGGTACGGCGAGAAGGTCGCGGTCGACGACGTTTCCTTCACCGTCGAGCAGGGCGAGATCTTCGGCGTCCTCGGCCCGAACGGCGCCGGCAAGACGACCACGGTGGAGTGCGTGCAGGGGTTGCGCCGTCCCGACGGCGGGACCGTCCGGGTGTTCGGGCTGGACCCGGTGCGCGACCGCACCGAGGTGCGCCAGCGCGTCGGCGCCCAGCTCCAGGAGAGCCAGCTGCCGGACAAGGTGCGGGTGCGGGAGGCGCTGGACCTTTACCGGTCCTTCTACCGCAACCGGGCCGACATCGACGAGCTGCTGACCGACCTCGGCCTGGCCGAGCAGCGCAACACCTACTTCCAGAAGCTCTCCGGCGGGCAGAAGCAGCGACTGTCGGTGGCCCTGGCGCTGGTGGGCAGGCCGGAGATCGCCATCCTCGACGAGCTGACCACGGGCCTCGACCCGCAGGGCCGCCGGGACACCTGGGATCTCGTCGAGCGGATTCGCGACCGCGGCGTCACCGTCGTGCTGGTCACCCACTTCATGGAGGAGGCGCAACGACTCTGTGACCGGATCGCGATCATCGACAAGGGGCGGGTGGTGGCCATCGACAGCCCCGCTGGCCTGCTCGCCCGCGTCGGCAGCGAGCACCGGGTGCACTTCCGCCCGGCGGAGCCGGTCGAGGACGCCCTGCTGCTCGCCTCGCCCGACGTGACCGGGGTCAGCCGCTACGGCGCGGAGGTGACGGTGACCGGCACGAAGGACGTGCTCCAGTCGGTCCTGTCAGCGCTCAACGGGCGCGGAACAACCTACACGGACCTGCGGGTCGAGCAGCCCAGCCTCGACGACGCCTTCGTCGCCCTGACCGGCCGTGGCGGCCGGACCGCCGCGCAGTCCCCGACCGACGGGAGGTCGTCGTGAGCGCCCTGTCCAAGCTGATCGCCGTCGAGACGAAGCTGTTCCTCCGGGAGCCCGTGTCGTTGTTCTTCGTCTTCGCCCTGCCGATCGGCCTGATGCTCGTCTTCGGCCTGCCGCAGCGTGCCGGTACGGCCGCCGACACCGGGCAGCACGCCGAGCAGACGTTCCTGCCGTCGCTCGCGCTGGCTCTCACCATCGGCATGCTCGCGCTCTTCACCCTGCCGATGGCGCTGGGCATCTACCGGGAACGCCGGATCCTGCGCCGTCTGGCGACGACCCCGGTGCAGCCCGCGCTGCTGCTGGTCGCCCAGGTCGTGGTCAACCTCGTGATGGGCGTGCTCGGTGCGGTGGTCACCGCGATCGCCGTGCGGTTCCTGCTGGACCAGCCGGCGCCGGCCAACCTGCCCGGGTTCGTGCTGGCCTTCCTCCTCGGGGTCGCGTGTCTGTTCGCCGTCGGCCTGCTGATCGCGGCGCTGGCGCCGTCGGCCAGGGCGGCACAGTCGATCGGCCCCGCGCTGTTCTTCCCGCTGCTCTTCCTGGCCGGTGCCTGGTTGCCCCGCGACCGGATGCCGAGTGCCCTGGCCGTCGTCGCCGACTACTCGCCGCTCGGCGCGACGGTCGACACCATCGGCGCGGCGTGGGCGGGCGCCGACCCCGAACTGCCGCAGCTGATCGCCCTGGCCGTCACGGCCGCCGTCGCCTCCCTGGGGGCGACGCGCTTCTTCCGCTGGGAGTGAGCCCGCCGCCCGACAGGGCTGGTCTGGGCATCGTCGCTGCCCAGGGCGTATCTAGGGGTGCGCTAAGGGTGCCGGCGAAATGTGATCTGCACTACGTTCGGTTCACCCGGCATCGGGTGTCGTTGGACCTGTGTGGACCGAGCCGCCGTCGCCCCTGTAGCGGCTCGTAAGGTGTGCGGAATGCGACGGAGGTCGTGCCATGAAGGACGTTTCGCAAGCTGATCCGGTCGCCCGGGACGCCGCCGGCGTCATCGACGTCGTCCTGGAGGGCGGCCCGGCCGACCTGCCGGCCGACCTGCGCAGCCGTCGGGTTTCCACGGCCGAGAAGAAGATCAAGATCCTGTACTACGGCGGGTACGAGCACTTCGAGCGGGGCAACGCCGCCGCGGCGGTCGAGCCGGTGGTCTTCCGCTGGACCGGTCGGACCCGGATCGCCGAGTAGCGAAGGGACAGCAGTCTCATGCGGGCACAGGACCAGCGTACGGGACCGCACCTGACGGTCAGCGACACAAGCGAGGCGATCGCCTTCTACACGGACGTCTTCGACGCCGTGGCCATCCAACGGGAGTGCCTGCTCGACGGGCATGTCGTGCACGCGGAACTGGCCGTCGGCGGCCATCACCTGACCGTGAGCGAGTGGTGGGAGGCGGGCGACCCGTCGGTGGCCGCAGACCGTGACGAGGTGTTGACCATCGAGCGGACGGACCCCGAGTCGGTGCTGCGGCGGGCGGTGGCCGCGGGCGCCCACCTCGAGCCGCCGGCTGCCCCGTCGCACCAGGTCATGTTGCGCGACCCTGCCGGCCTCTGCTGGAGCGTCGTCGGCCCGCAGCGGACGGCGTAGGGCGAGCCTTCGCGCGCCCCGGCGGACCCGGGACAGCCGGGCTTCCGCCGGCCGGCCCGATGTGCAGGATCGCGGTCGGCGCGTCGGCCAGGTCTCCGCCGGCCGGCAGCCGGGCCGCCGGGAGAGCGGCCGCCTCCGCCTCCGCGCCCGGTGCGCTCCTGCGCCGCACCATCACCAGTGCGAGCGCGCCCAGGCCCGCGGCGACCAGCAGGCCGCCCAGCAGGAACATCGACGTACTGCCGCCCTCGTCGCCGGTGGCCGTGAGTGTGGGCGGCGCGGCCGCGGGGGCGCCGTCGTCAGCCGCCTCGGCGAGAGGGCTCGCCTCCGCGGTGGGCGACGGCGACGTCGTGGTCGGCGCCGGCACCGCGGAGAGGGTCAACCGTACGGTCGCGACGTCGCCGGCCCGGCCCCGTACGGTCGCGCGGGCGGTGCGGTAGCCGTCCATGGTCGCGCGGACCGTGATGGATCCCTCGGCGATCGTCCTGCCTGCCCTGGACGTGATCGAGAACCGGCCGCTGCGGTCGCTGGTCGTCCGGTACTCGTGGCCGGCACTGTCCCGGATGGTCAGATCCGCCCCGCCGATGGCCTTTTCGTCGGCGTCGCCGACCCGGCCGGAGACCCCCCTCACCCCCGCCGCCGGCTCGGCCTCGCCGGAGGGCGAGGCGCCCGGCCCGTGGACGTAGACCATCTTGTACGCGTAGCTGTTCTGCCCGGCGAGCCGCACGCCGACCGAGATGTTGAGGCCGGTGGTCTCGCCCGGGCGAGCGTCAGGGGCCACGAGTGTCGCGTCGAAGGTCCGGCTCTGACCGGGCCGGAGATTCGGCTCCGCCCGGCAGCCGGTGGCGCACCGCAGGCCGCCGCCCACCACCACGATCGCCGTCTCGGCGCGGCGTCCGTCGTTGGTGACGCGGAACTGCACACGTACCGTCTCGCGGGGTTTCACGTTCTCCGCCGACACGCTCAGGATGCTCACCGTCTCCGGCGCGGCCGTCGCCGGTGCCGCCGCCACCGCGAGCGTCCCTCCGGCCAGCGCCACCAGTGCGGCCGCCCGGGCCAGCCGGACACGTGAGCGCGTCGTCACTCCCCACCACCTCTTCCCCCGAGCCGGCGACGCCGGTCGATGGCGCCGCGGGCCACTATGCCCGGTCCGGCGCCGGCCGCGCGACCCGCCTCCGGCGGCCGGCCGGCAGCCCGCACGGGCCGGGACCGTCCGGCCGGGACGGACCGCAAGCGGGAAGAGGTTCCGGACCCGGTCCGCTCCTACCGTCGAAGCCGTCCGACCGCTACGGCCACGCCGTCAGCGCCGATCCCCGGAGGCCCGATGTCCGACCGTCCTCGGCGGCTCCAGCCGGTGAACCCCACGTCGCTCGTCACGGCGTGGAACACCAGTTGGCACCGCGCCGCGATCAACGTGTTCACGTTCGTCGTGCTGGCCCACTGGGCCGAGCACCTCGTGCAGGCCGCGCAGATCTGGATCCTGGGCTGGAGCCGGCCCGACGCCCGTGGTCTGCTGGGCATGCCCTTCCCGTGGCTGATCGAGTCGGAGTGGCTGCACTACGGATACGCCCTGGTGATGCTCGCCGGCTTCTGGCTGCTGCGGGACGGTTTCGTCGGCCGCGCCCGGCTGTGGTGGGGCATCGCCCTCGGCGTGCAGGTGTGGCACCACCTGGAGCACCTGCTGCTGCTCGTCCAGTCGCTCACCGGTCAGTACCTGCTGGGTCGCCCGGTGCCGACCAGCCTCGCCCAGGTCGTGTTCCCGCGCGTCGAGCTGCACCTGTTCTACAACGCCGTGGTCTTCGCGCCGATGGTGATCGCGATCGGCTTGCACCTGCGTCCGACGTGGCACGAGCGGGCACTGATGCGGTGCAGCTGTCGTCGTCCCGCTCCCGCGGGGGCCTGACGTGCCCGTCCCCGCCGCCCGGCCGGCCCGCACGGGCTGGGCGGCCGGTGCGGCGGTGGCGGCGCTCGCGCTCGGCGTACCGCTGTTGAGCATCCTGTCCGCCGCGGCACCGGTCCGGATGGTCTCCGCGGCGCCCGCGGACCGGGCGGTCGTCGGCCGGCCGCCGTCCTCGGTCACGCTCACCTTCGACCGTCCGCCGGCCGGCTCCGGGACGCACCTCTCGGTCGCCGCGCCCGGGATCGCGCCGCAGGTCGGCCGCCCGGTCGTTCGTGGACGCCAGGTCAGCATCGCCGTGCCGCCGGCCGGCGAGGGGACGTACCTGGTGGCCTATCACGCGGAGTTCGGCGCCGGCCGTGAGCTGGCCGGCACGATCCGGTTCGACGTACGTGGGGACGCGCCGCCGGCAGTCGTCGGCGACCGGCCCGATCCGCGTGTCCAGGTCGATCCGGCGGGGGGCGGGCACTCGCACGGCGCGTCGGCCGAGCCGTGGGTGCTCGTGCTGCTCGGGGCCGACCTGCTGGTGCTGCTGGTCGTCGGACTGCGGCTGCTCCACCGGCGCCGGCGGGACGACCCCTCGCCCGGCAGGTGAACGGCGCGCCGGGGTTGCACTGACTGATAGTCATACTCCACTATGACTGTTAGTCATAGAGGGCGTCGGGCGGCGACGGATTCCGTGCGCCGCCGTCCCGTCGGCTGATCGCCGCTCGCCCGCGGTGCATCCCGGCCGGCGCTGCCAGCCGGGTGGGGCGCGAACCGCCGGGGAGGATCCGATGGTCGCCGCAGACACGACGAAGCCAGAGGTGCCGGTGCTGCCCGGCCGGTTGCCCATAGCCGGGCACGCACCGCTGCTGATGAGCCAGGGACTCCGGCTGATGGAGCGCGCCCGGGACACCGCGCCGGTGGTCCGGATCTACCTCGGCCGCAAACCGGTCTACGTGGTCAACGACGCCGACCTGCTGCGCCGCGTGCTGGTCACCGACGCCCCGGCCTTCGCCGGCAAGGGCCCTCTGGTCGAGAAGGCGAAGCTCGTGCTCGGCAACGGCATCTCGTGCTCGACCGGCGACTTCAACCACCGCCAGCGCCGCCTCATGCAGCCCGCGTTCCACAAGGAACGCGTCGCGGGTTACGTCGACGTCATGCGCGCCATCGCCGGCGAGCGGATCGCCGGCTGGCGCGACGGCGACCGGATCGTGATGGAACAGGAGATGCGCGAGATCGCCCTCACCGTCGCGGCGAAGGCGCTGTTCGCCTCCGACATCGGGCGCGAGGCGGTCGAGGAGTTCCGCACGTCGATCCCGATCGCGGTGAGCGGCGTGGCCGTCCGCACCATGATGCCGGCCCTCGCGGCCCTTCCCACCCCGGGCAACCGCCGCTTCGACCGGGCGCTGCACCGGCTGCACCAGATCATCGACCGGATGATCCAGGCGTACCGGCGCGACGGTGTCGACCACGGGGACGTGCTGTCGATGCTGCTCGCGGCCCGTGACGAGGACACCGGCGAGCCGATGCCGGACCTGCAGGTCCACGCCGAGGTGATGACCATCGCCACCGCCGCGACCGAGACCACGAACGGTGCCCTGGTGTGGGCGGCGTACGAGCTGGGCCAGCGGGAGGACGTCGAGCGCCGGCTGCACGAGGAGCTGACGGACGTGCTCAGCGACCGGCCGGTCACCGCGGCCGACCTGCCGAAGCTCGAGTACACCCGGCGCTTCCTCAGCGAGGTGCTGCGGCTGTACGCGATGTGGGTGCTGACCCGCCAGACGACCCGGGCCGTCGAACTCGGCGGGTACGCCCTGCCGGCCGGCGCGACCATCATGTTCAGCCCGCAGGCGATCCACCGCGACCCCCGGATCTACCGCGATCCGCTCCGGTTCGACCCGGACCGGTGGCTGCCGGAACGTGCGGCAGAGGTGCCCCGCAACGCGTTCCTGCCGTTCGGTTCCGGCCGCTACATCTGCATCGGCGAGCAGTTCGCCATGACCGAGATGCTCGTCGTGTTCGCCACGCTCGTCCGCCGGCTGCGCCTGCGGCCCGTGCCCGGTCACGTCGTGAAGCCGTCGGTCGCCAAGGGCGGCCTGCCCAACAGCCTGCCCATGGTCGTCGAGTCACGCCGCACGTGAGACGTCGTGCACTAACCCAGGAGGAGACATGGCCGTTGCGGCCGATGAGCCCCGTTCACCCGTACGCCGGCGCTGGTGGGCGCTGACACTGCTCTGCTTCGTGCAGTTCATGCTGGTCGTGGACGACACGGTGGTGAACGTCGCGCTGCCGTCCATCCGCGAGGACCTCGGTTACTCGGCCACCGGCCTGGCCTGGGTGGTCAACGGCTACCTGCTGGCCTTCGGCGGCCTGATCCTGCTCGGTGGACGTGCCGGGGACCTGGTCGGGCACCGTCGGGTGTTCCTCGCCGGTGTGGCCGTCTTCGCCGTGGCGTCGCTCGCCTGCGGCGTCGCGCAGGAGCCCTGGCAGTTGGTGGCGGCACGGTTCCTCCAGGGCGTCGGCGGCGCGCTGGCCTCGCCGACCGCGCTCGCCCTGATCACCCTGATCTTCGCGGAGGGCGCGGAGCGGGCCAAGGCCATCGGCCTCTGGGGCGGCATCGCCGCCCTCGGCGGAATCGTCGGCTACGTGCTGTCCGGTCTGCTCACCGACCTGGTCTCCTGGCGGCTGGTCTTCCTGATCAACCTGCCGGTGGCGGCCGTCGTGCTCGCGCTGGTGCCGGCACTGGTTCCGCCCGCCGCGACGGCCGCTCGCCAACGGGTCGACATCCCGGGCGCGGTCACCGCCACGGTCGGCCTCGCCGCCCTGGTGTTCGCGCTGCTGGAGGCGCCCGGCGCCGGCTGGGGCAGCCCTCGCGCGCTCGTTCCCCTGGTGGTGGCCGTGGTGCTGCTCGCGGCGTTCGTGCTCCAGGAACGCAGGGTCGCGTACCCGCTCGTGCCGTTGCGGTTCTTCGCCAACCGCACGCGCAGCGCGGCGAACGGCACCATGATGCTCTTCACCACCGGCCTGTTCGCGATGTTCTTCCTGCTCACCCTGCACGTCCAGGAGCGCCTGGGCTGGTCGCCGCTGCAGACCGGCCTGGCGTACGTACCAATGGCCGTGTGCCTGCTGATCGGCATCTCGCTCTCGCAGCGCCTGGTCGGGCGCCTCGGCCCCCGGCCGGTGCTGCTCGTGGGACCGCTGCTCACCGCGGCCGGACTGCTCTACCTGTCCTGGATCGACGGGACCGAACGCTACCTGCCGGACATCCTGCCCGGCATGATGCTCGTCGCGCTGGGCGCCGGGCTCGCCGTGCCGGTCCTCGCCACCGCCGCGATGTCCGCCACCACCGCCGAGGACGCCGGCCTCGGCTCGGGGATGCTGACCGTCGCCCAGCAGATCGGCGGTGCCGTCGGCCTGGCGCTGCTGGTCAGTCTCGCGGGGCTGAGGTCGCGGCAGATGGTCTCCGACGGCGCCGGCGAGGACGCCGCCGCCATCGGCGGCACGGTGCTCGCCTTCCAGGTCGCGGCCGTGATCCTCGTCGCCGCCGCGTTGCTCACCCTCGTCATCCGGCCGCCGCGACCCGCTGCGTCGCCGGACCGGACCGACAGCCCGGACCACACGTCGATCGGAGTGCCGTCATGAACCGTCTCGAGGGAAGAGTAGCGCTGGTCACCGGCTCCACCTCCGGCATCGGCCGGGCCATCGCCGCGGGATACGCGGCCGAGGGCGCCACTGTGGTCGTGCACGGCCGGGACAAGGAACGCGCCGACGCCGTGGTCGAGCGGATCTCGGCCGCCGGAGGGCGGGCCGAGGCGGTCCTCGCGGACCTGTCCCGGCCCGGTGAGGCCGGCCGGCTGGTGCGGGCGGTGCTGGACAGCCACGGCGGGGTCGACGTCGTCGTGAACAACGCCGGCGTGATGAGCATGGGCACCGCCGGCCAGGTGACCGAGGAGAACGTCGACGAGGTCCTGGCGATCAACTTCAAGGCGCCGCTGTTCGTCACCCGGGCCGCTCTGCCGTCCCTCGTGGAGCGCGGCGGGTCGGTCGTCAACGTGACCACCGCGGGCGCCCACCGGGGCTCTCCGGGCGGTGCGGTGTACGCCGCCGCGAAGGCGGCGCTGCACATGCTGACGGTGAGCTGGGCCGCCGAGTTCGCCCCGCAGGGCGTACGGGTCAACGAGCTGATCCCCGGAGCGACCCGGACGCCGATGATGGAGCCGCTCCTGCAGGCCCCCGAGGTCCAGGCCATGCTGGCCCAGCGGATCCCGATCGGCCGGGTGGCGGAGCCGGAGGACCTGGTCGGCGCGGCCGTCTTCCTCGCCTCGGCCGAGGCGAGCTACGTGACCGGCGCGGTGCTCGCCGTGGACGGCGGCTTCCTCGCCGGCTGAGCGGCCGGGCGCGTCCGCGGCTGCGTGGCGGATCCGCAAGCCGGGAGAAGACCCCGGCACCCGACGGTGGCTATCAATGGCGAAGGGGCGCGACCAGGTGTCGCGCCCCTTCGCGTCAGCCTCATGAAGGGACTGCCATGCGTCACGGCGTCACACAGCACCGCGGCCTCCACGTTCCCCCGGGGAACACCGCACAGCACGGCCGGTTCGGCCGGATGTTTCCCAACCTGCCGCCCCGTCGCCCGACCGGCCTGCCGCTGGCCGAGGAGTACGGGCTTCCGGGAGGCCGGCTGGACGCTGGGGAGATCACCCCGGACAAGCTCGGCCCGGTCGACACCGGCTTCGTCTACCTCGCCCAGTTCATCGACCACAACATCACCTTCGACCCCACCACCGTCCTGAACCAGCAGGTCGACCCGGAGGCCATCCAGGCGTTCCGGCCGCCGCGGCTCGACCTCGACGCGCTCTACGGCGCCGGGCCGACAGTCGACCCCTACCTCTACGACCAGGCGTCGCACGGCACCAAACTGGTACTCGGGCCGGGCGGTACCGACTTCGCGCGGACCGCCGAGGGGGTGCCGCTGATCGGGGACCCGCGCAACGACGAGAACATGCTGATCGCCCACATCCACCTCGCGTTCATCAAGTTCCACAACCGCGTGGTGGACGGGCTGGCCGACGGCAGCCTCACCGACGCGGTCGGCGACCGGGTCCGGTCACGACCGGCGGCCCCGGGTGACGCGCCGGCCGGCCGGCTCGACGATCTGCTCTCCCTCGACAACTACTACAACGAACTCACCTACAAGGCACAGCAGTTGGTCCGCTGGCACTTCCAGTGGATCGTGGTGCACGAGTACCTGCCGCTCTTCGTCGGGCAGCACATCGTCGACGACATCTTCGAGAACGGCCTGCGCTTCTACGACCCCCGTCCGGTGCCGTACATCCCGGTGGAGTTCGCGGTCGCCGCGTTCCGGGTGATGCACTCGACGATCCTGCCCCGCTACCAGATCAACGAGAAGTTCAGCGCGCCGTTGTTCCCGGCCGACCGGAACGCGCCCCCGAGCCCGCGGGCGGACCTGCGGGGCGGGCGGATCCTGCCCGAGCACTCGATCGACTGGTCGCTGTTCTTCCGGACCGACCCGAACCGGGTACCCCAGCGGGCCAAGGCGTTCGGCGCCTCGCTCACGTCGGCGCTGCTCAACCTGCCGGTGAGCGCGGTGCCGGGAGCGAAGGAGGGCGCGCTCGCGAAGTCGCTCGGCTCGCTGGCCGTGCGGAACATGCTGCGCAGCGAGGCGCAGCAGCTGCCGTCGGGCCAGGACGTCGCACGCGCCATGGGAGAGGTGCCGCTCTCCGACGAGCTGCTGGACTTCGACGGTCCCGCCTACCTCTGGTACTACATCCTGAAGGAGGCGGAGGTGCTCACCGGCGGGCACCGGCTCGGCCCGGTCGGCGGGCGGCTGGTGGCGGAGGTGTTGCTGGGAATCCTGAAGGGAGACCCGATGTCGTACTGCTCCGCCTACCCCGCCTGGCGACCCACTCTGGCCGGTCAGAACGGTGTCTTCGGCATGGTGGAACTGCTCCGGTTCGCCGGTCTGGTGCCGGCTGGGCGCGGCTCCGGAGATTGACGGCCCGCCCACCCGTGTCCGGCTGGCGTGGATCGTGCGTCTCGTGCACTATGACTGACAGTCATAGTGCACGAGACGTGAGCGCCCGGCCCCGTCGGGTGCGGGGCGGATCAGACGGAGGTTCCCTGTGGAACGTGTGACGGGCATCGGTGGTCTCTTCTTCCGGGTCAAGGACCCGACGGCGATGACGAAGTGGTACGTCGACCACCTCGGCCTCACGCCACCGCCCACTCCGGACGAGGACCGGGACTGGTGGCAGGAGCAGGGCCCCACCGTCTTCGCGCCGTACGGCGCCGACGTCGAGGAGGAGACCGGGCAGGCGGTACGGCTCAACTTCCGCGTCCGGGACATGGCGGCGATGCTCGCGCAGCTGCGGGCCGCCGGCGTGGAGGTCAGCCCCGAGCCCGAGGACTATCCGGAAGGCCGGTTCGGCTGGGCGATCGACCCCGAAGGCAACCGGATCGAGCTGTGGGAGCCGGCCCCCGACCGGCTCAAGCCGCCGACGGGCTGACCGTCCGGGGACGCGACGACGGGGTGGGGCCGCCGAGGGCCCCACCCCTGTTTTCGACCTCGGATCAGGCCGCCCGCCTCACGGCGAGGGCGGTGAGGTCCGGTACAGCCGGTTCGGAGTGTCGTCGAGGAAGTCGCGCGGGTCCAGCCGGAAGCCCGTGAAGCGGTAGGGCACGATCCGGTGTTCCTCGCCCGCCGTCCGCGGCTCGACGTGCTGCCGCAGCGCGTACCACAGGCTGACGTCGTTCTCCTCGCCCACCGAGGCGCCCGTCTCAGCCGCGTACCTCGAGGTCAGAACGCTGTCGTCGGTGGCGACCTCGTAGCCGTCGTCCAGGTTGCCCCGGTAGGGCGCGACCCAGAGGTCGGCGCTGCTGGTGCGGCCGTCCGGGCCGATGTTCGACCCCGGCAGCAGCTCGTAGGAACGGAGCAGGCCGTTGGGCTTGGGCGCCTCGCTCGCCACCCGCAGCCGGGAGCCGGGCTCCAGGGTGTGGGCGCCACGCGCCACGTTCTGCCACTGGGTCGCGGCGGCCCCGCCCCGGGTGCCGAGCTGGACGGTGTTCCCGCCGATCGTCGCCACGTCCGGGTCGAGCCGGTAGTAGTGGTGATGGGTGTGCGGCAGGCCCGCCACCGGGCCGGCGGCCGGCCGCCCGCCGACACCCACCGAGGCGGCGATGACGCCGTCCTCGAAGAGCTCCCAGCGGTGCACGTACTGGTAGTCACCGGCCTGGAACTTCGCCCAGAAGGCGACCTTCGCCGGCTCGATGCCGCTGGGGCCGTACCGCTCGACGTGGACCGCGCCCGTCGGATTGGCGGCCGCGTCGTACTGGCTGTCGTTGGTGGCGATCGCCGTCGGGGGCAGGTCGCTCCCGGCCGCGTTGGGCGCCGTGGGCAGCAGCGGCACCAGGGGCGACCCGCCGCCCCGGGCGCCGAGGCCGTTCTTGGCCACGCCGTGGGTCGGGCCGTGGTCGACCAGGGTGAAGGCCAGCTCGCCCCGGAACAGGACGGGTCGGCCGTCGAAGTGGGCGTGGGCGAGCCGCAGCCCGGTGCCCTGCATCGTGTTGATCGAGTATCCGAAGGTCCAGTTGGCGTGGGTGATGTAACCGCCAGGCATTGGTTGTCTCCTCGTCAGTTGTGGGGAGCCTGGGTCTGCGGCCCCGACGCGGTGCCCCGCGCCTCGTCGGTCGGGACGACCTCGCGGGTGCTCAGGTCGACCGCCGCCTGCCCGACCCGGGCCGGCGCGTCACCGCGGGACCAGAAGTAGAGCTGGAAGAGCCGGTGGCCGAAGCGGGGGTTCTCCTCGATCTGGGCCGCCCGGGCCGGCAGGGCCACCATGTCGACCGGGCCGCGGGCACGCAGCGCCTCGTACCGGTCGTCGGTGACGACCAGCTCGTACGCCTCCTCCCGCTCCTCCGCGGTCAGCGCGGGCTGGATGCCCGGCCGTTCGACGATCGCCTCCACCACGCCGGCCCGCAGGTCCAGCACGGCGATGATGAGGACGCTGCGGTCGTAGTCGTAGATGACCGCCTCGGCGAGGCGGACCGACACCTGGGCGTCGGCGACCTTCTGCTCCTCCTCGCGGAACTCGATGTCGATCAGCCGGTGCCGGTTGCCGCCCAGACGCTCGGCGACCAGGGGGTCGGCGTCGATGGCGGCGGCCACCCGGTCCTTGATCTGGCCGAGCAGGTCGAGGAAGACGGAGGTGGAACCAGGCTGGTCCTGGACCAGTTCGAGAAGTTGGCTGACTTCGTGGGAATGCAGCAGTGCAGGCATTCTGTCCTTCCTCACAGTTGTGCGGCCGTGGGCGGGCGCTTCCCCAGGAAGATCGGCGGGGCCGCTCCTCAGCCGACTTGAAGAATCGTTTACCGATCTCCGTTCGGAGACGTGGCACACCGATCTCCATCCATTGGTAGGTGCGCACCGCCCGTGCGGCTTCTTCCCCCTTGCTGCGCGGCCGTCCGCCGGCCGTCCGCGTCCGGCCCGGAAAGCGCGGCAAGCTGCGAGAAGTTCGATGACCGCAGCGGCCGTACGAATGGAGGAGCGGCACAGCAGAATAGGAGAGCCACGTGAATGACCTGCGCGTGTTCGGCGAACAACTCCGGACGTTGCTCAGTGGGCTGCTGGGATTCGGGGACCCCGGCGCACCGGAGCGCAACAGCCGACTCATCCACCAGATTTTCGAGTGGTACAACCAGGGTGACCTCGACTCCATCGTGGAGAGCGTCACCGACGATTTCGAACTGCACGACGTGCCGGCCGGGCAGATCTACCGCGGGCCGGACGGACTGCGCCGCTGGTTCTCGATCTCCAAGACCGCGCTGCCCGAGGCGCGGCTGTTCATCACCAACCTGATCGCCGACGGCGAGAAGGTGGCCAGTGAGCACGCCGGCGGAGGTCTGCAGACCGGCCCGCTGGAGGTGCCGGGCGGCACTGTCCCGCCGACCAACCGGCTGGTGAAGGCCGAGGTGGCCGAGACCTTCGAGTTCCGGGACGGGCGGATCTTCCGGTGGCGCGTCTACTACGACGGTGCGGCGCTCGCCGCGCAGCTGCTGGGCCCCGAGGCGGGCGGGTCCTCCGCGCCCGCCGGGGGCCCGGCCACTGCGCCGCCGACGTCGGGCACCGCCGGCTCGTCCGCCGGCGCGGCGGCCTCCCGGCCGGCACCGGGTGGCGCATCCGCCCGGGACTGACGCCGGACCCGCCGGGGCCCGTCCGGACGGACGGGCCCCGGTCGCGCGCCCAGGGTCTCAGTGGTCCTGCGGTCCCGGCGGTGCAGAGGGCCCGGCCGGCGTCGCCGGCGGCCGGAGACGTTCGAGTTCGGCCAGCACCGCTTCGACCGCCGCGGTCTCCGCGGCGTAATAGGCCTGGCCCCACACGGCCACCAGATGCGGGTACCGGAAGTCGGGCAGCAGCCCACGCCCGACCTCGCCCAGGTCGGCACGCTGCTCCCGGAGCCAGGACAGGTAGCCGTGCAGCGCGCGGTGCAGTTCCTCCGGGTCCGCCTGGTGACCGAAGAACAGGCGCAGCATCACGCTGTGCTTGATCACCGGCGGATCCACCTCGTCCCGGCTCAGCCATGCCCGCAGGGCCGCCACCCCGGTGTCGGTGATCCGGTAGTGGCGCTTGGTCTGCGAGCCGCGCTGCGTCTCCTGCCGCTCGCTGATGTAGCCCTGGGCCAGCAGCCGGCGCAGCTCGCTGTAGACCTGGCTCTGCGCCGGGCTCCAGTAGAAGAAGCGCATGTTCATGGACCACTTGCGCAGGTCGTAACCGGTCAGTTCGCGCCCGAAGGAGAGCAGACCGAGAACCGCGTACGCGGTGGCCGGCAGGCCGGGGGCCCCGGGCCGATGGGGATCTGCCACGATGTCCTCCTTGCGGTGGGCGGCTGCGGCTTCCACTATGACTATTAGTCCTAGTGCGGCGCTCGGCGGGATGCGAAGTTGCCGGAGGATCTTCCCACCTCGTGTCGGACCGCTCGGTGGAGGGAGCTGCCATGGCACCGGCACGTCTGATGGTGTCCACGACCGTCAACGCCCGCCGGTCGGCCGTCTACGCCGCGCTGACCGATCACGAGGCGCTGGCCGGCTGGTTCGCCGAGCGGGTGGAGACGCAGCCCGACGCGGGCTGCTTCCGTACCGATGGAAGCTTCACCCCGAGATGGGCCAGCGGCGCCCTGCGGACGATCGATGCGCAACCGGGCCGGCGGCTGGCGCTCTGCTGGGAGGCCGGCGCCGGTTCGCCGGTGGAGATCGAGCTGGTGTCGGTGCCGACCGGGCGCACCGGCGTCCGGTTCGTCCAGTGGTCGCCTCCGGGCGGCGGCCCCGACGACCCCTCCGCCCTGGACTTCTGGTGCCTCGCCGCCGGCAACCTCGCCAACCACCTGGAGGGCCGCCCGGTCGTCCGGCACGACTTCGCGCGGCCCCGGCGCGGCACCGCCCGGGCAGAGGCGACACTGGCCGTCCCCGCCCGGCGGGTGTACGCGGCGCTGACGGTGCCGGCGGAGCTGGAGCGGTGGATCGCCGCCACCGCGGTGGTCTCGCCCAGGGTCGGCGGCCGGTACGACTTCGGCTGGGGGGACGACCTCGGTCCCCGGTCCATCGTCGACCTGGAGCCCTCCCGGTCGCTGGCGTACACCTGGCGGGAACGTGGGCACCGGGACAGCGTCGTGCGATGGACGCTGCGTCCCTGCGGGCGCGGCACCACCGTGCGGGTGCAGCACGACCTGGGCGGCCGCCCGGCCGATCGACACCAGATCGGCTGGGAGAACTTCCTCATCGACCTGCAACGGATGCTCGCGTCCGGCCAGGACTGGCAGCGCAGCGTGTGGCAGGACGAGCCGGTCGGCTGACGCGGCGCCCGCCCGCACGGTGACGGGTCACACCCGGCCGGGTACCGGGGACGTCCGGGTCGCGCTCACCGCCCAGAACCGGGACCGGCCCTCGCGCAGGTCGGCCTGCGCGGTGAGGATCAGTGCGAGGAACTGGTCGGCGGCGGCGGGCGGGAGGTGACGCAGCACCTCGTGGTGGCGCCGGATCAGGGTCAGTTGCGCCGTGCGCAGCGCGTCCACCGCCTCGTCCGTGATGTCGACCGACCGCGGTCCGGCGAAGCCGGCCTGCCGCAGGCGGACCTCCAACCCGTTCGGGGCGGCGCCGCGGGGCCGGCCGGGACGATGGTGGACCAGCTCGCCGAGCAGGATCCGTCCCCCGGGGCGCGCCGCGAGGGCGGCCTGACGAAGCACTGCCGCCAGGTCGTCCCCGGTGCGGGCCGGTTGCAGCACCAGCACCCGGTCGAAGGGCGGGCCGGAGGTGCCCTCCGACGTGGATCCGGCGATCCGTACGCGCGCGGCGACGTCGGGCGGCAACGCCCGGGCGCGGCGCCGGGCGTGACCGCGCCGGACCGGGTCCGGCTCCACAGCGGTCACCGCACAGCCCGCCCCCAGGGCGAGGTACCGGGACGTCTCCCCGCCGTCGGAGCCGAGGTGCAGGACCCGGTCCGAGGCGTGCAGCGGCAGCTCCTCGACCGCCCGGTCGAGCAGTGCCGGACCGGCGTACGAGCCGAACTCCCAGCCCTGGTGGGCCGGCCCGAACCAGATCAGCCGCCACAGGCCGTCGGTGGCCCAGTCGCCGGGCCAGGCCGGCGCGCAGGCGGCCGGGGTGGCGGTGGCCGGTGCGGCCGGGTCGGGCGTGCCGGTCACGAGAGCCCCTCTCTGTCCGACGGCGCGCCCCAGCTGCCGGTGAAGACGATGTCCGCCAGCGGCAGCCGGGAGCGGGGCACGGGAGTCCGGGAGGGGTCGGCGGTGGCCCGCCCCACGGCGAGTACGACGAACGGCTCGAACTCCGCAGGCACCTCGAACGCCGCCACCAGGGCACGACGGCGGAAGCCGCCGAGCTGCACGGTGTGCCAGCCGGTGGCCCGTGCCTGCACGCTGAGCCGGGCGACCGCGAGGCCCAGCTCGTACTCGGTGCCGATCAGCGGAGCGCCGTCGACGCCGCGGACCTGACGCAGGGCCAGGACCAGCGCCCCGGCGTCGCCGGCGATCGTGCGGTTCGCCGGGGTGAGCGCGCCGTGCATCTCCTGGAAGGTGCGGTCGCCGTTGCGCCCGACGACGAAGCGCCAGGGCTGCCGGTTCCAGCTGGAGGCGGTCCACCGGGCGGCCTCCAGCAGTCCCGCCAACCGGGTCCAGGGCAGCGCCGAACCGTCGAAGATCTGCGTGCTGGCCGGGGGCGTGAGTAACGGGTGCACCACGCCGTTCGTGGCCGAAAGTCCATTCACGCGTGGAGATCCCTCCCTGGTCGGCCGGCCGGACGCCCGGCGGTTCCGCACCATTCAAGGCCGCCGGACAACGGCGTTCCACTCGCATCTTGCTCAAGCGTCATCCGTCGATACGAGCAAGATCCGAGAAGTTCGGGCTCGCGTCGCCCCGGTACGAATTGATCGCTGCGCCGGGATGCCGCCGCAAGCCAGTGACGTGTGATTCAGGGAGGTTTGGCGTGCGATTCAGTTCAGCGGCCCGTCGCCGATCCGATGGTTCGGTCCGTCGTGACCGGCCGGTGTCGTGAAGCGGGCGGCCCGGGGCGCAGGAATCGCCGGAGCGGGAACGGACGGATTCCGCCTCCGGCTTCTCGCCGCCGATCCGAACGGTTCCGGGGACGGGGCGATATCGCCCGACGGAACCAGATTCGTCGCCTCCTCCAAGCGAAACGGATCGGTCAATCTGTGGTTCTTCGATCTGCGTACGGGGAAATGGCAGCAGGGCACCTGGGGCACCGGTGACGACATCGAGGCGCAGTGGTCGCCGGACAACGAGCAGCTGGCCTTCACCTCCTCCCGCGGTGGTCACAAGGCGATCTGGCTGTACCGGCTCAGCGACGGCCAGACCCGCCAGCTGACCTCGGCCGGACACGAGGAGGAATACCCCTCCTGGTCACCGGACGGCCGGACCGTCGCCTACGTCGGCGGGCCCTGGGGCAGGCGGCACTTCCTGGTGGTGTCCGCCGACGGCGGCGCGCCTCGCCGGGTGACCACCGAGCCCGGCCGCGCCGGCGCCTGCTCCTGGGCACCGGACGGACGCTGGCTGGTCTGCCACTCGTACGACACCGGCGCGGGAGCGGTGTGGTTGCTGGACAGCCGGACCGGGGAGGCGATCCCGGTCACCGACGGCTCCTCGTGGGACTACAAGCCGACCATCTGCCCGACCCGGCCGGCGGTCGCCTTCTCCCGCAGCGACGAGGGGCGGTCCGTCATCTGGGTGCAGCGGCTCGCCGACGGGGTGGGCCGGCCGCTCGTCGTCACCGGCGCGGACGACCGGTGGCCCACCTGGACCCGGGACGGGAACCACCTCTTCTTCCACCGGCTGGTCGACGAGGGCGCGGGCATCGCGGTGTGGGACCGGCGGACGAAGGCGGTACGGGAACTCGTGCCGGCCGAGGAGAAACCCCGGTACGCGTCCTTCGCGCCGGACGGCCGCCGGATCGTGTACGGCACCGAGGCGGACGGCCGCTCGGCGCTGCGCATCCTGGACCTGGCGACCGGGGTGTCCCAGCCGGTGCCGGCCGGCGAGGCCGCCTTCCCCTCGTGGTCCCCGGACGGCCGGACGATCGCCTGCGCGCTCCGGCCCGACCCCACCTCGCGATGGGAGATCGCGACGGTCGACGTGGCGGGCGGGCAGCCGCGCGTCTGGACGGCCGACCGTGACGACCTGCGGGGACTGCACGCGCCCGTCTCCTTCGCGCCGGACGGGCGGCGCCTGGTGTTCCGCAGCGAGACGGAGCCGTTCGAGGCGAACCTGCTCGTCCTCGACCTCGACAGCGGCCGGATCACCAACCTCACCGAGGACAGCTGGTGGGACGAGGCGCCGGCCTTCACCCCCGACGGGCGCGGCGTCGTCTTCATGTCCACCCGGGGAGGGAACTGGACCTGGGGCTTCTACCGCATCGACCTGGACAGCGGGGAACTGCTGACGCTGGCCGGTCCGGACTACGTGGAGCGGAACAACCCGCGGTCCACTGCGGACGGCCGGATCCTGTCGACGATGGTCGCCTCGAAGGTCGAGGAACTGTACGAGCAGCTACCCGACGGCACCGGCCGGGTGGTGACCGAGGCGGGGCCGGGCGTCCGCTACCCCGTGCTGTCCGCCGACGGCGAGCAGGTGCTCTTCACCCGTACCCGCACCACAGTCGAGTACTGGCTCGCGGAGAACGTCTGGGCCGCCGACTCGCCGCTCGCGCCGCTCGGCCGCCCGCTGGTCGCCGCGACCGCGCCGGCGGGGGTGATCGAGCAGCCGCCGCTCGGTCCGGTGCGCAGCCCCGTCGACACCCGCCGCAGATGACGGATGTGACGCCGTCCCATCCGGTCGGGTGGGCGATGACCGCGCGATCAGCCGACACGTGTGACAGGAGGAGCAGGAGATGACCGGAGCACCGCCGGGGGCGTCGCGGGAGAACGCCGCGCCGGACGAGGACGACAAGAACCGCATCTACGACACCGTGACCGGCCCGCTCTGGCGGACGACCGTCTACGAGCCGGTCCACGGCGGGTGGGAGTTCACCAACATCGCCGGGGCACGCCTGCTCGACGACGTCGCGGCGACCTTCCGGGTCGGCCCGCTGACCCATGTGCTCGAACTCTGCTCCGGCACCGGCGCGGTCGCACGGTACCTCAACCAGCGGACCGGGTGCGCCGTCACCGGCGTGGAGCTGAACGCCGCCCAGCTCGCCTGCGCCCGCCGGGCACGCGCCGAGGCGGGCCCGGGGATGGCCCGGGTGTCGTTCGTGGAGGGCGACGTGACCAGGTGGCAACCGGACCGGCTCTACGACCTGGCGCTGGTCGTCGACTCGCTGTCCCTGCTGTCGGAGCCGGTGGCGGCGCTGCGCAACGCCCGCCGGGCGTTGTGCTCGGCCGGGTGGCTGGTCTTCGCGGACACCCTGGCGGGGCCGGAGATGACCGCGGCGACGCAACGCCGCGCCTGGGACCTCGACGGGCTGCGCCCGCTGCCCGGCGGTTCGCGGTCGGACGACCTGTTCACCGCGGCGGGCCTGGTGGACGTGCACCTGGTCGACGCGACCGACACCGCCGTCGCCTGCTTCCAGACCATCGCCGACGCGACCACCGAGCGGGCCGGCGAACTCGCCGCCGTGGTGACGGCGGAGGAACTCGCGGAGTGGCGCACGGCCACCGACTTCTACCTCGACGCCTATCGGAGCGGGCAGCTCACGTACTGGCACGGGCTCGCCCGTCGGCCCCGTCGGGCCACCGCCCGCCAGGCGGCCTGACCCGCCCTCGACAACGAACGGAGCAGACATGATCTTCAAGCGTGAGCCCGTCATCCTCCAGGTGGCACTCTTCGCCCTGTTCAACCTCCTGGCCGCGTTCGGGGTGATCGGGTGGTCCTGCGCCCAGATCGCCGCCGTGAACGCCGCTGTCGCCGCCGCCTTCGGGGTGATCACCCGCCGGCTGGTGACGCCCCTGAGCGACCCCCGGGACGCGCACGGCCGGCGGCTCGCCCCCGCCGGCGGAGGGCCGGACGACGATCGGTCCTACCGGTGACAAGCGGCAGGGGACAGGGGCGTCTGCTCGTGCCGCCCCTGTCGCCGGCGCTCGTCGAACTCGCCGGGCGGCGACACCGGCGCGGGGAGGTGACCAGCCGGCTGCTCCTGCAGACCCGCGCGCTCGCCTTCGTCGAGGGCTACCGGCTGCGGCGTGCCGGACGCCGCGACATCCACGAGGAACTGGCACTGATCGAACCCGTCAACCGCGGGTTCGCGTACGAGGGGGCCGCGCTGGCCGCGGCCCTGGCCGACCTCGCCACGCCGCGCCGGGCCCCGGCACCGGGGAGCCGGGACGGCCGGCAGACCCGGCTGGGGCACCTGCTCGACGGCCCCGGCGCGGGCTTCGTCCACCTCGTCCACGTCGGGGCCGGCTGGGCGGCCGCCGTGCTGCCCTGGCGGACCGTCCACCGCCGGCTGCCGCTCGACCCGCTGCTGCGCTGGCTCGCCCTGGACGGCGCCGGGTTCGCCCGCGGCTTCTTCGGCGGGCCGGGCGCGATCCGCCGGCTGGCCCGCCGGCCGGACCGCGACGATCCCGTCCAGACGGTGCTCCGGCAAGGGCTGGGCCGCAGCCTGTGGTTCGTCGAGTGTGGTGACGTCCCGGCGATCGGCCGGCAGATAGAAGGGTTCCCACCGGGCCTGCGGCCCGAGTTGTGGGCCGGTGTCGGCCTTGCCGTCTGCTACGCGGGCGGCTGCTCGGACCGCCAGTTCGAACACCTCCAGACGCTGGACGGCAAGGAGCGCGCCGCGCTGGCCCAGGGCGCCGCCTTCGCGGCCGAGGCCCGGCGCACCGCCGGTCATGTGCCTGCGCACACGGCGGCGGCCGTGGCCGCGCTCACCGGCGTACCGGCCGACACGGCCGCCAACTGGGCACGGGACTCCCGAGATTCCGCCCTCGCCCTCGGCCCCGAGATCGACTCCTACCGGTGGTGGCAGCGGGAGATCCGCCGCCGGGCAACCGCGGCGGCCGGCTGAGCCTCGGCTCCACCGGTCCCGATCCGCACCCGCCGGCGGCGCCCGCCGCCACGAGCAGGGAGAAACCCCATGTCCTTGTCACCGCGTCGCATGCTGCCCGGAGCACTGGTGATCGTGCTGGTCGCCGTCCTCGGCGTGCTCACCGTCCGGCCGTCGCCGAGCCCTCGCGAGGCCGCCGTGCTGGCCGCCCGCTTCGCTTTCGACGTACGCCCGCTGAACACCGCCCCTGCCGGGGCCAGGAGCGTTCGTGACGTCGCGCCCGAGCTGTCGGGCATCCGGTCCTGGATCTCCGCGGTGGGCGCCGCGGTCGCGCTCCTCGACGCCGACGGCAACCGGCGCCAGGACGACGTGTGCCTCGTCGATCCGCGGGACGACTCGGTGCGGGTCTTCCCGGCACCAGGCACCGGGGAGCGCTATCCGCCGGCGTCGCTCGTCGCGCCGCCGGGCCCGATCGACCGCGTCGCACCGATGGGCTGCGTCCCGGCGGACCTCGACGCGGACGGCGACAGCGATCTCGTCGTCTACTACTGGGGCCGTTCCCCGGTGCAGTTCCTGCGGGTCGCCGAGGGATGGCGCCCGGTGGAACTGGTCCAGCCGCCGCAGGTGTGGAACACCACCGCGCTCGCGGTGGGCGACCTGGACGGTGACGGCGCGGCCGACATCCTGGTCGGCAACTACTTCCCGGACGGTGCCCGGGTGCTCGATCCGGAGGCCGCCGGGGACGGGCGGATGCGGATGCAGGCGGGCATGGCGGACGCTGGCAACGGCGGCACGAACCGGGCCTTCCTCTCCCGCCCCGGTGCCCCCGACACGGCGCCGGCCTGGCTCGACGCGTCCACCGGAGTGCCCGACCGGGTCGCCCGTTCCTGGACGCTCGCCATCGGGATGCAGGACCTGACCGGGGACCTGCGGCCCGAGGTGTACCTCGCCAACGACTTCGGCCCGGACCACCTCCTGGTGAACCACTCCCGGCCGGGGCGGCTCGACCTGCGCCCGGTCCGGGGCGAGCGGACCGCGTCGACGCCGAAGTCGAAGGTGCTGGGCCGGGACTCGTTCAAGGGCATGGGCGTGGCCTACACCTACCCGGACGGCGCCGACCTGCCGACCATCGTGGTCAGCAACATCACGACACCCTGGGGGCTGCAGGAGAGCAACTTCGCCTTCACCCCGACCGGTAAGGGCTCCGACCTGCTCGACGGCCGGCTGCCGTACCGGGACCGCAGTGAACCCCTGGGCCTGTCCCGCAGCGGCTGGGGCTGGGACGTCAAGGCCGTCGACTTCGACGGCGACGGCACCGACGAGTTGTTCCAGGCGACCGGATTCATGGCCGGGGACCGGTGGCGCTGGCCCGAACTCCAGGAACTCGCGATGGCCAACGACCAGGTGCTCCAGCACCCGTGGGCCTGGCCACACTTCCGCCCGGGCGACGACGTGTCGGGCCACCAGGCGAACGTGCTCTGGACGCGGGGGCCCGACGGACGGTACGTCGACGTGGCCGCCCGGAGCGGTCTCGGTCAGCTCGACGTCAGCCGCGGCATCGCCGTCGGAGACGTGGACGCGGACGGCCGCCCGGACGCGCTGGTGGCGAACCAGTGGCAGGACAGCCGGCTGCTGATGAACCGGTCCCGGTCGGTCGGCCGGGCCACGCTGGTCCTGCTGCGCGCCGGCGCGGACGGACGGCAGCCCACTCCCGCGCTCGGCGCCTCGGTGGTCGTCCGGCCCGGCGAGGGCCGGCCGGCCCTTCGCGCTCAGCTCTACCCCAGCAACGGTCACGCCGGCGCCTCCAGCACGGAACTCTTCTTCGCCGTCGACCGGGAAGCCCCGTTCACGCTGTCCTGGCGTACGGCCGGCGGGGTGCGGACGGCGGAGGTGCGGCTGGCGCCGGGCCGGCACGAACTGGTGATGCACGACGACGGCCGGGTGACAACGCGATGAGGGCCCGGACGAGCCGGCCCGTCGCGACACCGGCCCTCCTCGACCCGCCGCGGACCGCCGCCGCCCGCCCACCCGGCGAACGGAACCAGGACCCGCTGCCGTGCGGGCCGCCGGCCGCGGGGGACACGCCCCGCCACGTCATCAACGCGACGAGCGTCCTGGTGCACCCCGGCCTCGGCCGGGCCGTCCTCTCCGGTTCGGCCCGGCGCGCGGTGGCGGTGGCCTCCGGCTGCACCGACCTGGAGTACGACCTGCACAACGGGCAGCGGGGGCGGCGCGGCCGGGAGACGGTCGCCGCCCTGCTCGCCGCGGTGCCGACGGCCGCGGCGGCCTACGTGGTCAACAGCAACCCGGCCGCGCTGGTGCTCGCCGCGACGGTGCTCGCGCCCGGCCGGGAACTGGTGATCAGCCGGCGGGAGCTGTACGAGATCCGGGACGGCTTCCGCCTGCCCGAACTGCTCACCTCGACCGGTGCCCGGCTCTGCCCGGTCGGTACGGCGGACGGTGCGGTGCTGGAGGACTACCGGCAGGCGGTGTGGTCCGGCACCGGGTGCGTGCTCACCCTGGTGCCGGGCCGCTCCGCCACGGACGCCCCGGCGGACCGGCCGGACGTGGCGGCCCTGGCCGGCCTGCACGTCCCGGTGATCGCGGACATCAGCTCCGGCCTCCTGCGTCCCGAGCCCGCGCTGCCCGGTGAGCCGGACGCGGAGACCGCCCTGCGGCAGGGCGCCACGCTGGTCACCGCCGGCGGCGACAAGTTGCTGGGTGGTCCGCAGACCGGGCTGCTGCTCGGCGACCGGGCGGTGATCGAACAGGTGCGGCGACATCCGCTCGCCCGGGCGATGCAGGCGGACAAACTGGCACTGGCCGCGCTCCGTGCGACGGTCGCTCACGGCGGCACACCGACGCTCGCCGCCGTCCGGGCCGCCCCCGACGACCTGCGGGCCCGGGGCGAGTCGCTCGTCGGCGCGCTGCGGGCCGGGGGAGTCCCCGCCGAGCTGGTCGAGTCCCACGTCACGGTGCTCAGCGGCGCCAGCACCCGGCTGCACAGCTTCGCGGTGGCGGTCGACCAGCGGCTCGCCGGCCGGTTGCGCGTGGGAGACCCGGCCGTGGTGGGCGAGCTGCGGGACGGACACCTGTTGCTCGACCTGCGCCCGGTGCCCGCCGGCAACGACACCGACCTGGTCGTGGCGGTGCTCGCGGCGGCGTCCCGCCCTTGATCAGGTAGGGCAATCCGCGAGAAGTCGCCCCGGCACGCCGACGCATAGAAAGGAGGAACCCACCCCCCGATGACGGAGGAAGCCCATGACCGGTTCGGCACGTCTCGGCCGTTGCGCCCGGCATCTGCTCGCGGGCGTACGGACGAGTGAGCGGGACCAACAGGACCTGCTCGCCGCCGCCGACCGGCTCAAGACCCGCCTGGTGCGTCTGCTGTACGCCCACCCGGCGGCCCGGACCAGACTGGCCGGCGTCCGGCACCACCTGCTCGACGTGGAGGTGGTGCCGGCGCCGGCCCGTTCGTGGTTCCGGACGTCCCGGCGGCATGCCGGCACGGCCCGGATCCGGCTCTACGACTACGACTCGGACCTGCTGCTGGAGTTCTTCCTCGACCTGCCGTCCGGCCGCCTCACGGCGGTCACCGGACGGGCCCGGGCCCGTCCGCCACTGACCCGGTCCGAGCGGGCCGAGGCGCTCGGCCTGCTCCGTGCGGCCGGCCGGCTCGGCCCGCTCGCCGAGGCGAGCCGATGGGTCGTGGTGCCGAGGATCTCCCGGGCGGCGATCGGCGCGGGCCACCCGCGCCGGGGCCACCGCCTCTACACGTTCTTCTTCTGGTCGGCGACCGACCGGCCGGTACGACTCGGCCAGGCGTCGGTCGACCTGAGCGCGCGAGAGGTGGTCGGGGTCCGGGAGGCGGAGTCCGTCGGGAGGTGGGAGATCCGGCCGTACGCGTGACAACGCAGCCAGAGAGAGGGATCCACCATGTATGCAACCCTGCCGTGCCCGTCCGGGCGGTCGAGTTCCGATGACCACGGATCGTGGTAGGCACCGATGCCCACCTCACACGTCCGAGACCGCCGCCGCTTCGCACCGGAGCGCGAACCACGGACCGCCCGGGGTGGTGACCACCTCCGCCGGCTGCCCGGTGGCCTGGTGCTGGCCGTCGCCGTCGCCGTGCAGGCCGCCGTGCTCTGGGCCGAACCCGGGCTGGTGATCGCAGAACTCGGGGCGATGCCACAGCGACTGCGGGAGGTGTTCCGTGTGCTCGCCCCGGGCCTCGCCACCCTCCTGCTCGCCGCGCAGGTCATGAATCTGTTCGGCCGACTACGCCGGCATCAGCGGCGGATCGTGGCCGCGGCGGCCGCCTGGTGGGTGTTCGCCGCGGTCGAGTCGATGCTCGCCGACTGGCGGTCTTCCGTCTGGCTCACCGAGCTGGCCCTCGCCTGGCTGGCGATGAACTGCCTGCGGATCGTCGCCCGCGCGGAGGCCACGGGCCTGTCGAGCGTGGCGCGAGGGAGGTGACCGGTGGACTGGCAGTCCGTGGGGACACCGATCGCCGCCGTCTGCACCGCGATCCTGACCTACCTGGGCACCCGGCACATCGCCCGGGTCGAACGCAGCCGCGAGGAGGCACGTCTCGCCGAGGCGGCACGGGACGAGGCCCTCGTCGTCGAGCAGGCCCTGTCCACGGCCCACGAACAGGCCCAGGCCGCGATCATCATGGAGCGCAACGAGCTGCTGGAGCGCTGGCAGCGCACCCTCGACGAGGCCCGTGACGACCGTCAGCGCCTGCTCCAGGAACACCGGTCCGAGCTCGCCCGGGTCCGCCAGGAGACGCGGGACGAGGTGGCCGGCGTCCGGGAGAGCGCCCAGCTGGTCATCGCCGACCTGCGCGGGCAGATCGTGCAGTTGCGGGCCGAGGTGCAGGCCGTCCGGGACCGGCACCGTCCCGGCCCGTCCGCCGGGGACTGACCGGCCGGCCCGCCCGGGCGCCGGTCCCGGCGCACCGCAAGGCGGAAGAAGTTCCCCACCACCCGCGCGATCTACAACAGACGTACCGATCGCCGCACGAGAACGGTCGCACCGGACCGATTGTTTCCCACTGTTCACGGGCGGGCGGTATCCGTCCCGAGAACATCCAGAGAGGAATGGCGCAGAAATGACAGAGGTACAGAACTTCGGCCGCCAGCTCGGCGACTTCCTCGGCGGTGTCTTCGCCGACGCCGCGGGTGGCGGAGCCGGTGTCTTCCGGCCCGACCCGCAGGCCGAGATCGAGGTCCGGCAGCTTCTCAACGACCTCCAGACCGCCTTCGCGGAGAAGAACGCGGACGCCATCGTCGACAGCCTGGCCGAGGAATTCACCACCTACGAACTCACCTCCGCCGAGGGACACGCGGTGACCATCACCGAGAAGGCCGCCATGCGTGAGTACCTCGACACGCTGTTCCCGGCCGACGGCGAGACGCAGAACAAGTCGGTCTCGGTGAGCCAGGTGCTGGCCAGTTCCACCATCGGTCTGACCCGCGAGGACGGCGACGTCGTCATCGCCCGAACCGACGGCACCTTCGAGCACCAGCCGCTGCGCGCCTCGGCCGTGGCCATCCGCACGGCCGAGGGCTGGAAGTGGCTGCACTGGCACATGTCGGCCGCCGCCCCGCGCTTCCGGGTCAACGCCAACGGCGTGCGGATCCCGCTCGATGGCGCCCCGGCGACCGGCACCCCGGTCGCGGACTGACGTGTCCGCCGGCGGCTGCTCGTCCGAAGCCGCAGCAGAAAGGTGTGTGCAGTGAGTACCTCGTCAGGAAGTTCGCGACGGCAGCCGCCGGTGACCGGCGGCCGCATCGCCGGCCCGGATCCGACCGAGCACGTCAACAACGGAGAGGAGAACATCTACCCGGGATACGTCGCCTGCTACAGCAAGGGGCTGCCGCACGACGACACGGGCGAGGTGGACCCGGAGGCGTACCGGCGGCTGCTGCGGGCGGTCAACAGCGCCGACCCGGCGGACTTCGAGTCGATCCCGCTGGACCCGGCCGGTGCCCGCAAGCTGACCAATCCCCAGGGCGGGCTGGCGGCGAACGCCGACGGCATCGACGCCACCTCCTTCACCGCGCCGCCGGCGCCCCGGCTCGACAGCCCGGAGAACTCCGGCGACATGGCCGAGCTCTACTGGATGGCGCTGACCCGGGACGTGCCGTTCGACCAGTTCGACACCGATCCGCTGGTCGCGTCGGCCGCCGCCGACCTGTCCCGGATGTCGGACTTCCGCGGCCCGAAGGAAGGCGGGGTGGTGACCACCCGCACGCTCTTCCGCGGTGACACCCCGCAGGACCGGATCGGGCCGTACATCTCGCAGTTCCTCCTGCGCGACGTGCAGTTCGGCACCCATCACTACTCCCAGCGGCAGGACACCGTGCAGCCGGGGCGGGACTACGTCACCACGTTCCCCACCTGGCTCGCGGTGCAGCGGGGGTTGTCCCGGGGACTGGCCCCCGGCGACCGGAACCGGACCGAGACCCGGTACCTGCGTACGCCCCGCGACCTGAGCCACTACGTCCACTTCGACGCGGATGCCAGCCCGTTCCAGCCCTTCCTGAACGCCGGGCTGATCCTGCTGCGGGAGCGGGCGCCGCTGGACGCGAACCTGCCGTACCACTGGTCCTCGAACCAGGACGGCTTCGCGACCTTCGGCATGCCGCACCTGTTCGACCTGATCACCTCGGTCGCCGCCCGCGCGCTACGGACCGCCTGGTGGCAGAAGTGGTACGTGCACCGCAGGCTGCGGCCGGAGGCGGTCGGCGGGCGGGTCCACGCCCACCTGACCGGTCTGCACCGGTACGACTTCCTCGACCGGGAACTGCTGGAGTCCGAGGCGGTGCAGCGCGTCTTCGACCGCAACCAGAGCCATCTGCTCCCGCAGGCGTACCCGGAGGGGGCACCGACCCACCCCTCGTACACGGCCGGTCACGCCACAGTGGCGGCCGCCACCGCGACTGTGCTGAAGGCGTGGTTCGACGAGACGGCCCCGCTGGCCGACCCGGTCCAGGTGGACGCGACCGGCACCGCGCTGGTGCCGTACGAGGGCGCGGACGCCGGGCAGCTCACCGTCGGCGGCGAGTTGAACAAGCTCGCCGCGAACATCGCCGTCGGCCGCAACATCGCCGGCGTCCACTACCGCAGTGACTACTCGGCGTCCAGCCGGCTCGGTGAGGCGCTGGCCATCGAGATCCTGCGGCGCCAGAAGTCCTGGTTCAACGAGGACCACTCGTTGACCCTGACCCGGTTCGACGGCACGTCCGTCACCATCTGAGCCCCGTCGCGCCGGCCGGTTGCTGTTCCCCTCAGCGCGCCGGCCGGCGCGACGGCCCTCCAACCCGACCATCCACCGACGGAAACGGTGACCGCTGTGACGTCCGCTGCCGCGAGAGACCTCCGCCTGACGGCCCTGCGCCGCTTCGCCCTGTCCATCACGATCCTCACGGTGCTCGGTCACCTCTTCCTCGGGTTCGAGCAGGCCCCGGTGACGCCGGTGCTGACCCTCCTGCTGGGCTACGCCCTCGACCTGACACTGGAGACGCTCGCCGCCCGGGCCGAGGGCCGCGCGCCCGCCTTCGCAGGTGGCCTCCGGCGGCTGGTGGACCATCTCCTGCCCACGCACATCGGCGCGCTGGCCTGCGCCATGCTGTTGTACGGCAACTCCTCACCCTGGCCGTACCTGTTCGCCGTCGCGGCCGCTGTGGGCTCCCGCCACGTCCTGCGGATCCGGATCGACGGCCGTGCCCGGCACGTGCTCAACCCGTCCAACGCGGGCATCGCGCTGACCCTCGTGCTCTTCCCGTGGGTCAGCATCGCGCCGCCCTACCAGTTCACCGCCGGGGTCTCCGGTGCGCTGGACTGGCTGCTGCCGCTCGGTGTCCTGATGGCCGGCACGCTGCTCAACGGCAAGCTCACCGGGAAGATGCCGCTCATCCTCGGCTGGCTGACCGGGTTCGTCGCGCAGGCGCTGCTGCGTGCCCTCCTCTTCGACCACGACTTCGTCGCCGCGCTGCTGCCGATGACCGGCCTGGCCTTCATCCTCTTCACCAACTACATGATCACCGACCCGGGGACGACCCCCCGTGCCCGCGCCAACCAGTGGGCGTTCGGGCTGTGCACCGCGGCGGTCTACGGACTGCTGGTGCTCGCGCACGTGTCGTACGGGCTGTTCCTCGCCCTGGTCATCACCTGCGCCCTGCGCGCGGGTCTGCTCCTGATCGGCCGTCGCCGGCCGGCCCGGGCCCGGCGGGTCCGGCTGCGGGAGGCGGCATGAGGCCGGGCGAACGGCAGATCGCGGTCGTCGGCCTGGCCTGCCGCTACCCGGATGCCGACGACCCGGCACAGCTGTGGCGGTCGGTGCTGGCCCGCCGCCGCGCGTTCCGGGCCATCCCGGCCACGCGCCTGGACCCCGAGCACCGGCTCGGCGCGCCGCACGCGCCGGAGTCCACGTACGTCCGCCGGGCCGGGCTGCTGCGCGACTGGCACTTCGACCGTGAAGCCTTCCGCGTGTCCGGGTCGAGCTGGCGGGCGGCCGACCACACGCACTGGCTGGCACTGGAGACGGCGGCGGCCGCCCTGTCCGACGCCGGCTTCCCCTCGGGCGCCGGCCTGGACGCCGACCGGGTCGGCGTGATCCTCGGCAACTCGCTCACCGGCGAGTTCACCCGGGCCGGCCTGGTACGGCTGCACTGGCCGTTCGTACGCCGCTCGGTCGAGGCGGCGCTGCGGCAGACCGGAGTGGACCCCGCCGTCGCCGCGCAGGTGCTCGACCAGGCCCGGCGCGGCATCGCGGCGGCGTTCCCCGAGCCGGGCGACGAATCGCTGGCCGGGGCCCTGAGCAACACCATCGCCGGCCGGATCTGCAACCACTTCGACTTCCACGGCACCGGGTACACGGTGGACGGCGCCTGCGCGTCGAGTCTGCTGGCCGTCGTCACAGCCGCCAACGCGCTGCTCTCCGGCGAGCTGAACTTCGCCCTCGCCGGAGGCGTCGACCTGTCTCTGGACCCGCTGGAGATGATCGGCTTCGCCCGCCTCGGCGCGCTCGCCGACGGCGAGATGCGGGTGTACGACGAGCGGCCCACCGGGTTCCTGCCCGGGGAGGGGTGCGGGATCGTCGCCCTGATGCGCGCCGATGAGGCGGAACGGCGCGGCCTGCGCGTCTACGCGCGGCTGACCGGATGGGCGACGTCCTCCGACGGGTCCGGGGGCCTGACCCGCCCCGACGCCGGGGGACAGGCGCTGGCGCTGCGGCGCGCGTACCGGATGGCCGGACTGGCGCCGGAGCAGATCGCCCTGATCGAGGGGCACGGCACCGGAACCGCCGTCGGCGACCGGGTCGAGCTGGAGACGCTGGCCGGGATCCGGCGGCACGCGCCCGGGGCGGCGGCGCTCGGCTCGGTGAAGGCGAACATCGGGCACACGAAGGCGGCCGCCGGAGCGGCCGCACTGATCAAGACGGTCCTGGCCGCGTACCACCGGGTCCTTCCGCCGACCACCGGCTGCGAGACGCCGCATCCTCTGCTGCGTGCGCCGGACGCCACCCTGCGGGTGCTCGACGAGCCGGAACCGTGGCCGGGCGGGCGGCTGGCCGCCGGGGTGTCCGCGATGGGCTTCGGCGGGATCAACAGCCACGTGGTGGTGGAGAACGCCGATCCCGCCGCCGTGGGTCGCCGTCGCCTCCCGCCCTCGGTGCGGTCCTGGTCCCGCCGTCCGGTACGACCGGAGATCCTGCTGATCGAGGCGGCCACCACGGCGGAGCTGGCCGAACGGCTCGACCTGCTGGGCAGCTGGGGCGCGACGCTCAGCGACGCCGAGGTCGGCGACGTGGCGGCGACGCTCGCCGCCGGTGCCGGCGGCACGGCCGGGATCCGCTGTGCCCTGGTCGCCGGGGACGCCGACGAGCTGTCGGCGGCGGCCCGCGCGGCGACGGGCCTGCTCGCCACCTGGGACGGGCGCGTCGTGGTGGACGAGGCGGCGGGGGTGGCGTTGGGTGGCGGACCGCCCGCCCGGGTGGGCCTGCTCCTGCCCGGCCAGGGAGCACCGGTGCGGTACGACGCCGGCCCGCTGGCCCGGCTGCTCGGCGACCTGCCCGAGGGGCCGACGGCCACCGGCGCCACCGGCACCGAGGCCGCACAGCCGGCTGTCGTGTGGCAGTCGCTGCTCGGGCTCGCCTGGCTGGACCGGCTCGGCTGCGCCCCGGTCGGCGCCGTCGGGCACAGCCTCGGCGAGCTGACCGCCCTCGCCTGGGCCGGTGCGCTGGACCCGGGCCGGCTCGTCGCGCTGGCTGCCGCCCGCGGACGGGTGATGGAGCACAGTGGTGTGCCGGGCACCGGGATGGTGAGCCTCTCCGTCGACGAGACGCGGGCGATCCGGCTGGCGGACGAGCACGGACTCGTGGTCGCGGCGCTCAACGCCCCCGACCGTACGGTGCTCGCCGGGGCCGACGAGAACCTCACCCGGCTGGCGGCGGCGCTGCGCGACAGCGAGGTCGAGGCGATCCGGTTGCCGGTGTCGCACGCCTTCCACAGCCCCGCGATGGAACCCGCGCTGCCGGCGTGGGCCGCCGAGCTGAACACTGTCGAGTTCGCCCCGCCGGCGCGGTCCGTGACGTCCACCGTGACGGGTGCGGACGTGCGGACGGTCGACGACCTGGCGGCACTGCTCACCCGTCAGCTCACCGCCCCGGTGCGCTTCGCCGCCGCCGCCCGCGACCTCGGCCAGCGGTGCGACCTGCTGGTCGAGGCGGGCCCGGGGACCGTGCTGTCGCGGCTGGTCACCCGGTTCCTGCCGGTACCGGCGGTCAGCCTGGACTGCGGCGGTCCGCCGCGCTCGCTCGCCCTCGCCACCGCCGCGGTCGTGGTCGCCGGCGCGGGCGACCTCGCCGCCTGGTACGACGGGCGGCCCTACCGCCCGCTCCGGCCCGGGGCGGCCATGACGTTCCTCAGCAGCCCGTGCGGAGCCGGCATCTCTCGCGCCGGGCTGCCGGGGTCGCGCTCCGCGTCCGCCGACGCGGAGCGCGACTCCCCTCCGGGCCGGGTCGAGCAGCCGTCGAGTGTCGCAGCAGCGGTGGTGAGGACCGCCTCCGCTCGACCGGCGCCGACCCCGCCCGAGGCGGACCCGGCCGGGTCGGTAGACCCGGCCGGGTCCGCTCCCCGTCCCGACGACCCGCTCGGCCGGTTGCGCGCCCACCTCGCCGCCGAGCTGGAACTGCCGGTGGCGGGCATCACCCCGGCCAGCCGGCTGCTCGGCGACCTGCACCTGAACTCGCTGCAGGTGGCCCGCACCGTCGCCGCGGTCGCCGCGGCCCTGGGCCGGCAACCCCCGGCCGCGCCCCTGTCACTGGCCGACGCGACAGTCGCCGAGGCGGCCGAGGTGCTCGCGCAACTGCCCGCCGCCGGCGACGACGAGGCGCCGGCGCAGGGCCTCGCGCCGTGGGTGCGGCTGTTCCGGCACGACTGGGTTCCGCTGCGGGGACCGCTGTCCGGGCCGCCGGCCGCCGGCTCCGTGCGGTGGCGGGTCGAGGCGCCGGCCGGACATCCCCTGCACACGGTCTTCCCCGCCGTACCCGACGGGACGGCGACGTCGCACGGTCTCGCCGTCGCGCTCGGCCCGGACGACGGCCCGGAGCAGGTGGCCGCGCTGCTGGCCCGCATCGCCGGGCAGCGGCCGGCCCGGCTGGCGATCGTGCACGACGACCACCCGGCCGCCGCCGCCGTGGGCCGGTCGGTGGCGGCGGAGATCTCCGGCTGCGCCGTGACGGTGCTCGACGTGTCCGCGGACGGGGACGTGGGCCTGCTGGCCGGGCTGGCGGTGCCGGCCGGGTACGCGGAACTGCGGGCCGGGCCCGGTGGCGTCCAGCGGCTGGTGACCTCCGTGCATCGGCCCGCCGAGGAGACCCGGGAGGTGCCGCTGGGGCCCGGCGACGTCTGCGTCGTCACCGGTGGCGCCACCGGAATCACCGCCTTCGCCGCGGCGGCCGTCGCCGAGCGGACCGGATGCCGGCTGGTGGTCCTCGGCCGGCGTCCCGCCGAGGACGCCGAGACCGGGGAGGCGCTGCGCCGGCTACGCACGGTCCTCGGCGACGACCGGTTGCGCTACGAGCGGGTCGACCTGACCGATCCCGACGCGGTACGGGAGGTGCTCGGCGCCGGCCGGCTGGGTCCGGTCCGGGCGGTGGTGCACGGGGCGGGGATCAACCGGCCGGCCCAGCTGACCGACGTCACTGCCGGGGACCTCCGCGAGCACCTGGGCGGGAAGGTGACCGGACTCCGGTCGGTGCTCGACGCGGTCGGACCGGACCTGCGGCTGGTGCTCGCGTTCGGTTCCATCATCGGCCGGCAGGGGCTCGCCGGGCAGGCCGCCTACTGCATCGGTAACGAGTGGCTGCGGCACGACGTGGAACGGTGGGCCGGCGATCACCCGGAGACCCGGGTGCACCTCGTCGAGTGGTCGGTCTGGTCCGGGATCGGCATGGGGGTGCGGCTCGACGTGCTCGACTCGCTGCGCCGCCGGGGGGTGGCCGGGATCGCGCCCGACGACGGCGTCGCGGCGCTGTGGCGGATCCTCACCGATCCGACCGCTCCGGTGACAGTGCTCTGCACTGCTGCCTTCCCCGAGTCCGGCACCCTGAGCCCGGCGCCCGCGCCCGGCACCCCCGAGCCGGGCCGGCTGCGCTTCGCCGAGTCGGTGATCGGCCGGGTCGGGCAGGTCGCCACGGTGACCGAGGCGGAGTTGTCCGTCGGGGCGGACCCGTACCTGCGGGAGCACCGGGTCGGCGACGCGCCGCTGCTGCCCGCCGTGCTCGGACTGGAGGCGATGGTGCAGGTGGCGGCGTTGACCACCGTAAGCCGGGCCGGCTGGGCGGTCCGCGACGCGAGCTTCGCCGCGCCGATCGACGTCCCCGAGCGCCGGACGAGGCGGATCCGGGTGGCGGCACTGGCCGCGGAGATCGGCGGGGACGTGGCGGTGGCGATCCGCGCGGACACCGACGGCTTCGCCACGGACCGGTTCGCCGGGACGGTCACCGACCCGCCGGCACTGCCGGCCGCCGCCACGGCGGACGATGCCGCGCACCGGCCGGAGTCACCCGTGGACAGCGGGCGGGAGGCCACCACCCCACATCCGTGGTACGGCCCGGTGCTCTTCCACGAGGGACGGATGCGCCGCCTGACGCACGCCGGACCGGTCTCGGCGTTCGCGGTGCGCGCCACCGTCGACGCCGACGACCGGGACCGCTGGTTCGCCTCCTTCCTCGGGCAGGAGCTGCTGCTGGGCAGCCCGGGAGGGCACGACGCGGCGATCCACGCGCTGCTCGCCTGCGCGCCGCACCGCAGGGTGCTGCCGGTGGGCGCGGCGGAGGTGGTCGTCTGGCGGCCGCTGCGGGGGCGGCTCACCGTCGAGGCCCGGGAGGTGCGGCACAGTGCCGACGAGTACGTCTTCGACGTGGACGTCGCGCACGCCGGCGTACCGGTGGCCCGTTGGCGGGGTCTACGGCTGCGGGCGGTCGGCGACAACCGGGAGTTCGCGGTGGCCAGGTCCGGCGGCCGGCTCGGCGCGGAGCTGGTGGGCCCGTGGCTGACCCGCCGGCTGATCGAGGCCGGTGCGGTCGACGCGGTCGAACTCGTGGTGGGGCCCGGCCGGCGCGAGGCGGACGGCGCCCGCCGGCTGCTGGCCCGGCATCTCGCCGTGCCCGAGGCGGACGTGGACCACCAGCCGTCCGGCGCGCTCCACGTGCCGGGCCGGCACGCCTCGGCGAGCTACGCCGACGGGCAGGTGCTCGTCGCGCTGGCCGATCGTCCGGTCGGGGTGGACTGGGAACCGGTGACCGACCGGCCGCCGGCCGGGTTGCTGGACGACGGCGCGCGGGCGAGCGCCGAGGAGCTCGGCCGGCGGACCGGTGACGACCCGGCGGTGGCCGCCACCCGGCTGTGGGCCGCCCGCGAGGCGCTGGTCAAGCTCGGCGCCGACCCGGACCAGGTGCTGGCGCACGGGGAGCCGGAGCCGGACGGCCTGCTCGTCTCGACCGGCCGGGACCTCACCGTGGTGACAGTGCCGGCCTGGGCCGACGGGGCGACGCGGGTGGCCGTGGCGGTGGCGACCCGGCCGGTGGCGTCATGACCGGCTGGTACGTCTACCGGCACGTGGTCACCCTGGACGAGACCAACATGGTGGGCAACGTCTACTTCGCCCACTTCCTACACTGGCAGGGGCACTGCCGGGAGCGCTTCCTCGCCGACCACGCACCGGCCGTCCTGGACCAGCTCCGTCGAGGTGAGCTGACGCTGGTGACAGTGTCGTGCGCGATGGACTACTACGAGGAGTGCTTCGGCCTGGAGGAGATCGAGGTGCGGATGAGCGCCGACGGCCGGGAGGGCCACCGGCTGAGCATGCACTTCGAGTTCCTCCGGGCGGGGCGGGAGGTGGCCCGGGGCCGGCAGACGGTGGCCTGTCTGCGCCCCACCCCGGCCGGACCGGTTCCCGTCGATCCGCCGGTCGACCTGCGGGCGGCCCTGGCGGCCTTCACCGCCTGAGACAGTCGCGGCGCCCGACCCGGTGAACGGGTCGGGCGCCGCGGTGTCGGCACCCCCTCGTCGGGGACGCGCCGTCCTGCGTCGTCAGCTGCCGGTAGCCAGCAGCTGCGGCCGCCTGCGCTGGGCGAGGGCGAGCACCGACGAGGTGAGCTGCAGCGGAGGATCGATGGGGCGAGGTCGCCGCAGCGCGACCTGGAAGGTCCGGAAGGTGCGCCCGCCGCGGACCACGATGGGTGCGCCGCCCGTGCCGACGAACTCCACCTGCCGGCCGTTGTCGCCGAGCACGTCGGACAGCGTCGAGGTCTTGTCGAACCCGAGCGCCACGGCGTGGTACGCCCCGTCGGCCAGCGGCCGGATGCGGCTGAGACGGTTGGTCTCCAGCACGCCGTAGGTCAGCGGGACGTCGTCGGGCTCTTCCGACCGGTACAGCGCCAGCACCGCGCACCCGCCGCCGCTCGGTCCTCCGGTTACGGCGCCGACCGGGCCCGGGGCGCAGTGGCGGTCGGCGGCCGGATCGGTCAGCTCGCTCAGTCGTACCTGGCCGAAGACGGACATCGCGGACCGGAACCGACGCGGCGACATCCCGGTCAGCCGGGTGAACTGGCTGATGAAGGTGCCGAGACTGGAGTAGCCGACGGCCATGCAGACCTCGGTCACCGACAGGTTCGAATTGACAAGGAGGTTCCGGGCCTGAGCCATCCGTAGCGCGGTCAGGAACCGCGCGGGCGTGGTGGAGGTGACGTGTCGGAAGACCCGGTGGAAGTGGAACGGGCTGAGCAATGCGGCCTGGGCGATGTCGGACAGCCGCTGAGGTTCCGAAAGATATTCAGTCATGTATTCGACGGCTCGGGTGACGGAATCCAGCCGGGCCGCGTCGGTAGGATTGCCGAGGCAGACGCCCAGGGTGCTGCACGTCATGAATTGGGCGCAATCCATACAGTTCCCCCCCTGTCGCCATGCTTGATCGGCGGTGGTCATCGTATGGCCTCCCCTAAGGGACGTCTCGTAACTGGGTGAAGGCGTTGCTCGGCATCAAGCCGATGGTCAGCCGGCGAGGATGATGTTGTGGAGGTTCGCGATGCCGGAAGCGGCGTCGGCCAATGTGTGGGCGGCGCGGCGGTAGTCGCGCAGGATCTTGAAGCACTTCATCCTGGCCAGAGCGTGTTCGACTCCCGCTCGGACGGTGCGGTGCTGGACGTTGAGGGCTTCCTTCCAATCCGGGAGCTGGCTGCCGTCGGTGGGCTTGCGGTACGGCATGATCACCTCGGGGTTGCCGCGGTAGCCGCCGTCGGCCATCACCGGCCGCCCGTCCAGCTTCGCCTTGATGCCGGACGTGCGGTAGACGATGGTGTCGTTGCGGTTGCCCGGCTGCGGGTCGCCGACGGCGAGGACCAGGCGGGTGCTGGCGTCGATGGCGACTTGCAGGTTCGTCGAGTACCGGTAGTTCTTGCTCCGGGCGGCCAAGCGGTGATCGCGGGTGGGGATCAGAGTCCCGTCGACGATCGCGATCTGCTCGACTGGCCGCTTACGCACCGGCGCCAGGGCCAGCAGCGGCGCGAGGGTGTCGATGACCCGATGGGCAGCCGAGTGCGACACCCCGAACAGCGGGCCGATCTGCCGCATTGTCAGGTTCGTACGCCAGTAGGTGGCCACCAGCAGCACCCGATCCGGCAGGTCCAGGGCCCACTGCCGGCCCGGCCGGCCGTCAGCGATGCCGTCACCGCCACGCTCGGCGACCAACCGGACCAGCTTGCGGAACTGGGCGGGCTGCAACCCGGTGAACGGAAAGATCCACTCAGAGTCGGCCGCGGTGATCACCTGCACCCAGGCATCCTGCCCGACCATCCTCAACAGACAGACGGCAGGGTTACGAGACATCCCTTAGGATTTACTTGAGCATCGGACGGTGGTCCGACGGAGTCCGGGCGGGCGTCTCTCCTTGCCGCCGACCAGTCCTCATCCGGGCACAAAGGCCCGAGATTCGTACGCCTCCAGGCACTCGAACTGACGTTCTGCCGGCTGCGCCGCTGAGCGTTCAGTCAACAGCTCGTCACGCTGTGCGTATAGTCGCAATCTTGCTAATGTCCTCACCAATGGCGTGATGTCGACGGCGGAAAGACCTGACTGTGGCAAAGACACTGATTGTCGTCATCGGCCCGCCAAAGAATCCACAGATACGGCTCCGGGGCGGCCGGCATTCGCCGTCCGCCCCGGAGACCAATCAGCTCAGTTCATCCAGTTGGTGCGCGGGCAGAACTGCACGCCCGGGATGTCGGCTACGCCGTCCTGGTCGGAGTCGACGTCCCCGTCGAGCGTGGAGTAGATGTCGAGGGAGTTGACGTTGATCTTGCCGTCGCCGTCCCAGTCGACCAGCTTGCCCTTGAACGTGCCCACGATGAACGCGTTGGCGAGCGGCCCCGTGGGGGTGTCCAGGGTGCCGAGGATGCTGTTGCCCGGGAACAGCACCTCCTCCAGCGAGCTGCCCGCCATGGTGTCGAAGTTGACGTACCCCCAGGTGTGCACGCGGCCCCGGACGTAGCGGATGGCCGACTCGCCCTTGATCTGGATCTGCGGGTCGAGGGTCCACTCACCGCTGCGCTTGGCCGCGACCATCTCGTTGCGGTGGCCCAGGCTGTCGTCGTCCGCGCGGCCGGACAGGAAGACCGGGCGCAGACCGCGGGACTCGAAGTAGAAGCTGCCCCGACCGGCGTTGGCGTGATTCGTCAGACCCCGGAACACGAAGTTCTCGGTGTGCGGCGAGCCGTCGTCGTGCAGGCCGGAGAGCGTCTTGCTGATGATCAGCTTCTGGTTGCGGGTGTCCACGTTCGGGCACGCGTGCGCCTGCCCGTAGCTTCGGGCGAGTCCCTGCGGGGACAGGGAGATCTTGCCCCAGTTGCGGCCCGTCTCGTCCAGGGCGACGTAGACGTCGCAGTGGATGTTGAGCAGGATCGTCTCGTCGAAGGTCCGGTCGCCGTCCCAGGTGAACGACCGGTTGTCGAAGGCCGGCACGCCGGTGCGCAGCTCGGAGCTGAACAACCGCGCCCACTCGCCGACGTCCGCGTCGTCGTCGTCGATGTGCCGCTCGATGACCTGCAGGGCCCGCGGGCCGCCGATCTTCTCCAGCGCCCACAGCGCGTTCCACCGCACCTCGCGGTTCTCGTCGCTGGCGATGCTCTCGGCGATCAGGTCGATCGTCCCGGTCAGCCGGCGGTCCATCGCCTGGTACAGCGACTGCTCGCGAACCATCGGGTCCGGGTGGTGCAGCGCCTCGTACGCCACCTGGTCGTCGGTGCGGATGTCGAGCCGGACGGCGTCCCGGTCCAGGATGTCGCCGAACTCGCTGTTCAGCAGCGCCGGGTCACCCTTGAGGTAATGCTCCCACTGCGGCGCGCGGTCCCGGCCCCCGGTGGACAGGCCGATGGATTGGAGCGTCATTTTCGTGATCACCCTTTCATCTCTGGTGATTGCGGTGCCTGTGTTATGCGTGCGGCGGATCCCGATGCGGAGCAGTCATCGGGGGTTCCGCCTCGGATGGCGAATACGGGCACCGGCTGCAGACCGAGTGCGAACCATTCGCGACCTCATTGCCGGTTCAGGATTCGGGCCGCAGGCGAAGAACCATGAAGCCGCCCGGTGGCGGCCGGCTCCGCTGGCCGCTGCTCCACATGCCATGGCCCCGCCTGCGGTGGTGCCCCTCCAGGGTTGGCAGCGCGGCAGCGCGGCGTCAACCGTCCGGCGCAGCGCAGCAAGAACGCGTAACTGCGAATGCCGGAGAACTGCGAAGTCTTGCTCTCCTGCATTCGAGAAACCCGGTCGGGGGTCGTTGCGAACTATTGTTCCCCCCGTCGTCGAGGTCGGGAGAAAGCGGTGCGGGAATCAATGTTCGTACGATTGTCACTCGTGGTCCGGGCGGGAACGGTCGCCGTCCTGCTGGCCGGCTGGACCGGCCGGCTCGGCGCCCGTTTGCTGGTCGACGCGTTGCGCCGGACCGGTCCGGGCGGCGCCGGCCGGGTCGCCCCGCGGGAGCGGGTGGCGGCCACGCTCACCGATGCCGTCGAAGGGCTCGGCCCGGCCTACGTCAAGCTGGGACAGGTGCTCAGCACCCGGTCCGACGTGCTGCCTCCCCGGCTCTGCCGGAGCCTGTCCCGGCTGCACGACCGGGTGTCACCGCCGTCCGACATCGCCGCGGTCGTCCGGACCGTGCCGCCGAGGTTGACCGGCTCCGTCGTCGGGGCGGCGTCCGGGCTGACCCTCACGGCGGCGGGCAGCATCGCCTGCGTCTTCCGCGCACGGCTCAGGGACGGCCGCGAGGTGGCCGTCAAGGTGCGGCGGCCGGGAATCGACCGGACCATGAGGCTCGACCTGGCTCTGGTCGGCGCCGTCGCCCGCGCGGTGGGCCGGCTGCCGGCGCTGCGCCGGGTTCCGCTGGCGGAGATCGTCGACCAGGTCTCGGCGGCCGTGTACGAGCAACTCGACTTCGTCCGCGAGGCCCGGTCGCTGACCCGGTTGCGGGAGAACCTGCACACCCTGCCCGATGTCCGGGTGCCGGCCGTCGTGCCCGAGCTGTCCAGCCGCACGGTTCTGGTGACGGAGTGGATGGACGGGCTGGTACGCGACGCCCAGCCGACCGGCGCTCGCCGGACGGCGGTGCTCAACGGGCTGCGGGCCGCCTACCAGATGCTCTTCCGGGACGGCTTCGTCCACTGTGACCTGCACCCGGGAAACCTCTACCTGATGGCGGACGGGACGGCGGTGATCGTCGACGCGGGCTTCGTCCGCTGTCTGACCGACTTCGCGCGCCGTACCTTCGCCGAGTTCTTCTACCACCTCGGCCGCAACGACGGGCGACGCTGCGCCGAGGTCCTGCTGTCGACGGCCCGGGCGCCCGGCGGCGGGTACGACCGGGACGGCTTCCGGGAGGACGTGGTGGCGCTGGTGGCCCGCAACAGCTCGGTCGCGGCCGCGGACTTCGACCTGGTGTCCTTCGCGGCCTCGCTCTTCGCCATCCAGCGCTCTCGCGGCCTGTACGCCGACCCGCAGTTCGTCTTCCCGATCCTCGCCCTGCTGGTGCTCGAGGGCTCGGTGCGCGAACTGGCGCCGGACATCGACTTCCAGGCCGAGGCGGTGCCCTACGTGCTCCGCGGACTCCAGGAGACGGCCTCCCTGACCACGCGCCCCTGACCCACGCGCCCCTGATCCACGCGCTCCGAGAGGAGACCGGAACATGGAAACCCACGAGCACGTCGACGCGGTGGTCGTCGGCTCCGGATTCGGCGGCTCGGTCGCCGCGTACCGGCTGGCGGAGGCGGGCCGCCGCACCGTGGTGCTGGAGCGCGGGCGGCCGTACCCGCCGGGCAGCTTCCCACGTACGCCGCAGGAGATGGGCCGGGCGTTCTGGGATCCGAGCGAAGGGCTGTACGGCCTGTTCGACGTGTGGACCTTCCGGGGACTGGAGTCGGTGGTGGCCAGCGGTCTCGGCGGCGGCTCCCTGATCTACGCGAACGTCCTGCTGCGCAAGGACGAGCACTGGTTCGTCACCGAGGATCCGGTGCCCGGCGCCGGCCATGAGAACTGGCCGGTGACCCGGGCCGACCTGGACCCGCACTACGACCGGGTCGAGCGGATGCTGGGCGCCAGCCGGTTCCCGGCCGACCGTCCGCCGTACCGCTCGGTGCCCAAGGCGGCGGCGATGAGGACGGCAGCCGAACGGCTGGGACTGGCGTACCAGTACCCGCCGCTCGCGGTCAGCTTCGCTCCGGGGCCGGGCGCGGAGCCGGTCCCGGCCGCGCTGATCGCCGAGCCGGCGTACGGCAACCTGCACGCCGCGCCGCGCCGCACCTGCCGGTTGTGCGGAGAGTGCGACATCGGCTGCAACGACGGCGCCAAGAACACCCTCGACCACACCTACCTGTCGGCGGCCCGGTGGCACGGCGCGGAGCTGCGGACCCGCGCCGAGGTCCGGTCGATCCGCCCCCGGCGCGGCGGCGGGTACGAGGTCCGGTATCTCGTCCACGACCCGGCCGACGAGGACCGGCGGAGCGACGGCCGCGCCCGGCCGGGCAGGACGATCACCTGTGACCGTCTGGTGCTCGCCGCGGGCACGTACGGCACCACGTACCTGCTGCTGCGGAACCGGCACCGGCTGCCCGCCGTCGGCCCGGCACTCGGCACCCGGTTCAGCGGCAACGGTGATCTGCTCGGGCTGATCCGGCCGCCACGTCGCGGCGACGCCACCCGCTTCTCGGCCAGCCGCGGGCCCGTCATCACCACGGCCATCCGGGTGGGGGACGCGCACGACGGGGACGGCTCTCCGGGCCGCGGCTTCTATCTTCAGGACGGCGGCTATCCCGGGTTCGTGGACTGGCTGGCGGAGTCGTCCCGGCTGTCCGGCGCCCCGGCCCGCCGGCTGCGGTTCGCTGTGGACTGGCTGTCGGCCCGGCTCACCGGCTCGCCCCGCAGCGGTCTGGGCGGGGGACTGGCCCGGCTGCTCGGCGACGGCCGGCTCTCCGCCGGCTCGCTGCCGATCCTCGGTATGGGACGGGACGTGCCGGACGGCGTGTTCCGGCTGCGCGGCGACCACCTCGACGTGGACTGGACGACCCGGACCAGCGCCGGCTATTTCGCGGCGGTCCGGTCCACGATGCGAGCGGTGGCCGACGTCCTGGGTGGCCGCTACACCGACAACCCCGCGTGGTGGCTGCGCCGGGTGGTCACCGTCCATCCGCTCGGGGGCGCGCCGATGGGCCGCCACCGGGGGGACGGGGTGTGCGACGGGCACGGCCAGGTGTTCGGTCATCCCGGGCTCTACGTGCTCGACGGCTCGGCGATGCCCGGGCCGGTGGGACCGAATCCGGCGCTCACGATCGCGGCGGTGGCCGACCGGGCCCTGGACCGGCTGCTGGGGGAGCCGGCGGGGCGGTAGCCCTCGGTCCGCGGTCGGGACCGGCTGGACTTGACCCGGCGAGCCGACCGGCGGCGGCCACTAATCGGTTGCCCGACGCGGCAGGGACTGCCTAGATTGCCGATCATGCACGACATCGACGGGTATGCCGGATGAGTGGCCGTCTCCGCGAGATCGCCCGGCAGACGGTCGCGATCACCGAAGCCGGACGCTATCGCAACAATGCCGGCGAGGACATCGCGATCGAAGCGGCGGTACGCGCCGCGGTCGCCGGCACCCGTGAGCACCTGCCGGACGAGGTCCTCCACGTCGACGGCGCGAAGCCCGGCACCGGCGACCTGGAGGTGACGCACGAGTCGACGTTGCAGGCGGCCCGCCGGCTCGGCCCCGGCGCGGCGTGTCTGGTGTTCGCGTCGGCGAAGAACCCGGGCGGCGGGTTCCTGGGCGGCGCGAAGGCGCAGGAGGAGAGCATCGCCCGCGCGTCCGCGCTGTACCCGTGTCTGCTCGCGGCGCCCGACTTCTACGCCTTCCACCGGGCGCAGCGGGATCTGCGGTACAGCGACCGGGTCGTCTACTCGCCGGGCGTGCCGGTGTTCCGGGACGACAAGGGCGACCTGCTCGACCAGCCGTACACGACGTCCTTCCTGACCGCGGCGGCGCCCAACCTGGGCGCGATGGTGCGCAATCAGCCGGAGCACGCCGCGGACGTGCCGGCGGCGCTGGGCCGGCGCGCCCGGCGGGTGCTGGAGGTGGCGGCCGCGCACGGGCATCGGACAGTGGTGCTGGGCGCGTGGGGGTGCGGGGTGTTCCGGAACGACCCGGCGACGGTGGCCGGTGCGTTCGCCGACGCGCTCCGGGTGGTCGACCGGTTCGACCTCGTGGTGTTCGCCGTTCGTGACGGGTTGCCGGGCACACCGGTGTACCGCACGTTCGCGGAACGCTTTTCGGTAGGTTCGTCGCATGAGTGACGACACCTTCCGGTCGGTGGAGATCGAGCGCACCAGCGTGGGCAGATACGTCGCGCGCAACGCCCGCGGCGGCGAGCTGTCGATGGGTACGGGGGAGGACGCGACCTTCACGCCCGTGGAACTGCTGCTGGCGGCCCTCGGCGGCTGCACCGCCGTGGACGTCGACCACGTGACCAGCCGGCGCGCCGAACCGACCCGGTTCGCCGTCACGGTGAGCGGCGACAAGATCCGTGACCCGGAGGCCGGGAACCGGATGGAGAACCTCACCGTCACGTTCGCGGTGACGTTCCCGGACGGCGCGGACGGTGACCGGGCACGAGAGGTGCTGCCGCGTTCGCTGCGGCAGTCGCACGACCGGCTCTGCACCGTGTCCCGCACTGTGGAGCTGGGCACTCCGGTCTCCATCGTGGACGCGAACGACCCGGGTCCGGCCGACCCGCGCTAAGCCGGCGACGCGGCTCCGGCGTGCGGCCGGAGCCCTGTCAGCAGCTCTGTTAGCGCTAACTAACCGCCCGCGCCGTGAGACGAGTGCGCCGTGATGTGACGCCGGGCTGCAGCGGAAATCAGCGAGACCTTGACAGATATCGATGTTATCGACAACATGACCGGTAACCCGGACGTAACGCCGCCGCCATCATCCTTCGCCCCCGATCGTGCTTCCGGGAGCCGGAGGCGGCCGAGCGCAGGAGGTTTCGGTGACAGGGACCGCTCGGACGACGCGTACGGCCGCGGTCGTGGTCCCCGCGGCGCTGATCCTCGCCGCGGGGGTGGTGGCAGGGATGCCGCCGGCGTCGGCGGCGACAGTCGACACGTCCGCGTCGTACGTCGTCGTGAACCGGCACAGCGGCAAGGCGATGGACCTGTACGACTGGTCGACCGCGGAGAACGCGCCGGTGAACCAGTGGACGCGCAACGACCTCGCGGTGCAGCAGTGGCAGTTCGTGGACGCCGGCGGCGGGTTCTACAAGGTGCGGTCCCGGCACAGCGGAAAGGTGCTGGAGTTGCCGAACGGCGGCGACGGCACCCAGCTCGTGCAGAGCACCGACCGCTCGTCGGCCACCCAGCAGTTCCGGTTGCAGGACTCCGCGGGCGGGTTCGTGCGGTTCGTGAACCGGCAGTGGGGCAAGGTCGTCGACGTGTGGCAGTGGTCGACGGCCGACGGTGGCCGGCTGGCCGGCTACGCCGATCTCGACGGCGCCAACCAGCAGTGGCAACTGATCCGGCTGGGCGGCGGCACACCCACCACACCGGCGCCCACGACCCCGGCACCGACCACCCCGGCGCCCGCCTACCCGCAGCCCGGCCGGGTGACCGGGGACATCGGCGTCCACGACCCGACGGTGGTCAAGCGACCCGACGGCACCTACCTCGTCGCGCACACCGGTGACGGCATCGCGCTGAAGACCTCCGCCGACCGGATCGCCTTCCGCAACGCGGGCGCCGTCTTCCCCGGCGGCGCGCCGTGGACCACCACGTACACCGGGGGAGCGCGCAACCTGTGGGCGCCGGACCTGTCGTACCGCAACGGGCGCTACCACCTGTACTACTCGGCGTCGACGTTCGGTTCCAACCGCTCGGCGATCTTCCTGGCCACCAGCACCACCGGGAACTCCGGGAGCTGGACCCACGAGGGGCTCGTCGTCGAGTCGCGGACCACCGACGACTTCAACGCCATCGACCCGAACCTCACCGTCGACGACCAGGGCCGCTGGTGGCTCACCTTCGGCTCGTTCTGGTCCGGCATCAAGATGATCCCGATCGACCCGGCCACCGGACGCCGGCTCGGCACCGCCCTGTACGCGCTCGCGAACTACGGCCCCGGCATCGAGGCACCCGTCCTGGTCAAGCGCGGCGCCTGGTACTACCTGTACGTCTCGTTCGACAGATGCTGCCAGGGCGCCGCCAGCACGTACCGGATCATGGTCGGTCGTTCGGCGAGCCCCACCGGGCCGTTCGTCGACCGCGCGGGCCGGGACATGCTCGCCGGGGGAGGCACCCAGATCCTGGCCTCGCACGGCAACGTGCACGGCCCCGGCCACCAGGCGGTCCTCGCCGACACCGACGGCGACGTCCTCTTCTACCACTACTACGCCGAGAACGGCGCGTCGCTGCTCGGCGTCAACCGCATCGGCTACGACGCCGCTGCCTGGCCCTACGTGTACTGAACCGGCCACCAGGGAGGGCGCGCATGTCGCCTCGTCACCTTCTCCACCCGGCCCGCCGCACGGCCGCCGACCCGGCCCGCCGTCGTCTGCGGCCGATCCTGGCCGCGGCGCTCGCGATGCTCACCGCGTCCGCCGGTCTCGCCGCGCCCGGCCCCGCGCAGGCGGCGCCCGCGGTGAACTACGCCAACCCGCTGGTCGACCAACGCGCCGACCCGCACATCGTCAGGCACACCGACGGCTACTACTACATGACCGCGACGGTGCCGCAGTACGACCGGATCGTGCTCCGGCGGGCCACCACGCTGCAAGGGCTGGCCACCGCCACGGAGACGACGATCTGGCGCCGGCACACGAGCGGCGAGATGGGCGCCCACATCTGGGCCCCGGAGATCCACTTCATGAACGGCAGGTGGTACGTCTACTTCGCCGCCGGGCGGACCGACGACGTGTGGCGGATCCGGATGTACGTGCTGGAGAACGCGAGCGCGAACCCGCTGACCGGCTCGTGGACCGAACGCGGCCGGATCACCACCCCGTGGGACACGTTCAGCCTGGACGCCTCGACGTTCGTGGTGAACGGGGTGCGGTACCTGACCTGGGCCCAGCAGGAACCGGGCATCGCCACCAACTCCAACGTCTACCTCGCCCGGACGGGCGCCGAACCGTGGCAGATCACCGGCCCGGTGGCCCGGCTGGTCGTGCCGGCGTACGACTGGGAGACCCGCGGTTACCGCGTCGCCGAAGGACCGGCTGTGATCCAGCGCAACGGCCGGGTCTTCCTCACGTACTCGGCCAGCGCCACCGACGCGAACTACTGCCTCGGCATGCTCACCGCGTCGGCCGGCGCGAACCTGCTCGACCCCGCCTCCTGGAGCAAGAGCCCGACCCCGGTGTTCGCGAGCAACGCCGCCGCCGGCCAGTACGGCCCCGGCCACAACTCCTTCACCGTCTCCGAGGACGGGCAGAGCGACATCCTGGTCTACCACGACCGCAACTACCGGGACATCAGCGGTGATCCGCTCAACGACCCGAACCGGCGGACCCGGATCCAGAAGCTGTACTGGAACGCCGACGGCACGCCGAACCTCGGCATCCCCGTACCCGACGGCGCCAGACCGGTCCGGTTACGCTCGCACGATCTCCCGGCCGCCTACGTCCGGCACTACGACTACCGGGCCCGGGTCGAACCGAACGTCACCAACCTCGCCGACTCGCAGTTCCGCCTCGTCGCCGGTCTCGCCGGCGCCGGATCGGTGTCGCTGGAGTCGACGAACTTCCCCGGTTACTACCTGCGGCACCGGGCCTTCGCTCTCTACGTCGAACGCGACGACGGCTCGGCCCTGTTCGACGGCGACGCGAGCTTCCAGCGCCGACCGGGCCTGGCCACGACCGAAGGGCTCTCCCTGGAATCGCAGAACTACCCCGGCCGGTACGTCCGCCACCGGGACGGACTGCTCCAGCTCGAAACGGTGGGTACGGGCGCGGACCGGGCCGCGGCCACGTTCCACCTGGAGTAGGCGCCCCGACAACCGCTGCGCCGGACTCGGCGTACCCCTTTCTCGGAGGTCGAACGATGCTCAACCCCGCAGTGACGTCGCCGCCCGGCGCCCGCCGGGGCCGGCGCGCCGGCCTGGCGCTGACCCTGGTGGCGGCGCTGGCCGCCGCGATCGGCGTGGCAGTGGTGGCCGCGCCGTCGGCGCAGGCGGCCACCATCGACACCAGCGCCTGGTACGTGCTCGTCAACCGCAACAGCGGCAAGGTCCTCGACGTCCGGGACACCTCGACCAGCGACGGCGCGGCGATCCAGCAGTGGTCCCGCAACGACGGCGAGTGGCAGCAGTTCCAGTTCGTCTCCTCCGGCAGCGGCTACTACCGCCTCCGTGCCCGGCACAGCGGCAAGGTGGTCGACCTGTGGGAGTGGAACGTCGCGGACGGCGCGGAGTACCGGCAGTGGCCCGACCTCAACGCCGCCAACCAGCAGTTCCAGGTGCGCGACTCGGACGGCGGCTACATCCGGTTGATAAACAGGCACTCCGGTAAGGCACTGGAGGTCTGGGAGAGGTCGACCGCCGACGGCGCCCGGGTCAGCCAGTACACCGATCTCAACGGCACCAACCAGCAGTGGCAGATGGTCCGGGTGGGAGCGGGCACACCGACCACACCGCCGCCGTCCACCGGGTGCGGCAGCGGCTCCTACCAGGCCGAGGCCGTGCTGAACGGCGGCACCTGGACGGCCCGCAACGGATCGTCGACCGTGTACTCGGGCGGGGACATGCTCGCCGCGATGCAGGCCGCGGTGAACTCCCTGCCGGCGGGACGGACCGCGAAGCAGCGGGTGGTGGTGCGCGGCTCCGGGTCGATGAGCGCGGGGTCGCGGTTGTCGCTGCCGTCGTACACGACGCTCGCGGTCTGCGGCACGATCAACGTGACCGGCTCGGGGTCGGGTGACTATGCGCCCGTGTACTCGCGCGGGACCACCGACGTCGAGGTGCAGAACCTGACCCTCACCGGGGCGCCGCTGTACGGGATCTTCATGCGCAACGTGAACAACCTGACGCTCGGCCAGATCGACATGCGGCTGTCCGGCGGCCTGGGGGTGCGGATCGACAACCACGGCGGCGACCGGGCGGTCAAGGTGCGCAACGTGCGGATCGACAGCGTGTACGTGTCGGGGACCGGCGCGCACGGCGTGGAGACGTACGGCGTGGACGGTCTGACGATCGGCACCGTCACCGCGCGCAACACCGGCTACTCCGGTCTGCTGCTCAACGACACGATCAACGCCACAGTCGGCACCGTCGACGCGCAGGGCGCCGGCACCGGAACCGGGTACGCGGCGTTCCGGATGGCCAACCGCAACGGCCGGGTCGGCAGCTCGTACCCGACGAATATCCGGGTCGGCACCGTGATCGCGTCCGGCGGTGGCCGGGGGGTCTTCTGCGTGTCGGAGTCCGGCGGCGCGGTCATCGACCGGGTGACGATCTCGAACACCGGGAACAACTCGATCCTCGTGGAGAACTGCTACAACGTCACGATCGCCGGGGCGTCCGGCACGGTGACGGGCGGTGGTGAGGTGCGGATCGCCTCGCGGACCGAGTTCCCGATCTCCTCCGGTATCCGCTTCCAGAACCTGACGGTCACCAACACGAACATCACCCAGAGCCCGTGCGGCGGGGCGAACAACACGATCAGCAACGTCACGCGGGTCAACTCGACGCTGACCTGGTGCTGACGGTCCGGCTGCCCCGCAGCGCCGGTGGCGCGCGGGGCAGCCGGTCAGGCCCGGGGCAGCACGCCCAGCAGGGTCGCGGTCAGGGCCATCGTCAGCGAGTCCGCCATCTCCAGGTGCAGGCGGGCCAGTTCGGGCTCGGCCCGGTAGGCCGCCGCGAGGCTCGGCGGTGGTGTGCTGTACGCCGACAGCGCTCCCGCCAGAACCATGGTCTGGAGGCTGAACAGCATCGCGTTCCCGCCCAGCTCCGGCAGGTATTTCCGCATCAGGTCGGTCATGGTCGCCAGGCGGTCCAGGGAGGCGCGCTTGTAGCGGGCCACGACCTCGACGGAGACGTTGTGCTCCAGGACGCTGCCCTGTGCCCCGAAGAGGTCGCACATCACCGATCGGCGGGCGAGCGAGCGGCTGACGACCCCGGCCACGGCGGTCGCCCGCTCGGCCATCGGCAGGTTCGCGTCGACGCCGTCGGCCAGCTCGTCGGCCAGCTCGGTCAGCCACTCCCGCAGGTAGCGGTCCAGCAGCTCCAGCAGCACCGCCTCGCGGGACTCGAAGTAGCGCAGCACGTTCGGCTTCGCCAGGCCGACCCGGCGGCTCAGCTCGTTCAGCGTGACGGCGGCGACAGGCATCTCGTCGAGCATCGCCGACGCCACGTCGAGGATCGCCCGCCGGCGGATCTCCCGCTGCTCCTCGGTCCGGGCCCGCTGGAAAGTCACGCCCGCCAGCCTAACTTGAGTACCTCCGGTACGTTGACAACGTACCGGAGGTACCTTAGCGTTTACGGCACAAGATACTTCCGGTACTTTAGGTGGAGGCGTGGCATGGGCGAGACGTGGACGACGGCGGACATCCCGGACCAGCGCGGGCGGGTGGCGGTGGTGACCGGGGCCAACACCGGACTGGGGTACGAGACAGCGAAGGCACTGGCCGAGCGCGGCGCCTCGGTCGTGCTCGCCGTCCGCGACGTCGGGAAGGGCGAGCGGGCCGCGGCCGGCCTGACCGGCGACGTGAGCGTGCAGGCGCTTGACCTGACCTCGCTCGACTCCGTCCGCACCGCAGCGGCGGCGCTGCGGTCCCGGTTCGGCCGGATCGACCTGCTGGTCAACAACGCCGGCGTGATGTACACCCCGAAGCGGACCACCCGCGACGGCTTCGAACTCCAGTTCGGCACCAACCACCTCGGCCACTTCGCGCTCACCGGGCTGCTGCTGGACCTGATGCTGCCGGTGCCCGGCTCACGCGTGGTGACGGTCAGCAGCACCGGCCACCGCATCCGGGCCGCGATCCACTTCGACGACCTGCACTTCGAGCGCTCGTACGGCCGGGCCGTCGCGTACGGGCAGTCCAAGCTGGCCAACCTGATGTTCACGTACGAGCTGCAACGCCGGCTCGCCCCGTACGGCACCACTGTCGCGGTGGCCGCGCACCCCGGCATGTCCAGCACCGAACTCGCCCGCAACACCCCGGTGGCCCTGCGGCTTCCGCTCACCTGGCTCGCGCCGCTGATCACCCAGACACCCGCGATGGGCGCGCTGCCCACGCTGCGCGCCGCCACCGACCCCGCCGTGCTCGGCGGCCAGTACTACGGCCCCGGCGGACGGTACGAGGTGAAGGGTCACCCCCGGCTGGTCACCTCCAGCCCGCAGTCGTACGAGGCGGCCGTCCAGCAGCGGCTCTGGGCCGTCTCCGAGGACCTCACCGGCGTGCGGTTTCCCGTCCGGTCCGGTCCGCACCCGGTTACCGCCGCCGCGGCCGGCATGAGGTGACAGCGGCCCTCTGTTCCGCGTTCGGCAGCGCGGGGCGGGCCGTCTTTGTGACGCTTCGATAGTGGAGATACCCGGCGGCGACAGAGGCGTCGAGCTGCGCATCCACGGGGTGTCCGGTGCGTCGGCGGAGACGATCGTCGACCATCCGATAGTGGTACGCGTGGCTGGCGACGGGCACGCCGGGTTCTACCGGGTCCGGGAAGGGCTCGGCTCGGCCGGCGGCGCGACTGCCGGGGTGGTGGTGGAGGCGTACCGGTGGGGAACCCTGACCGCCGGGGTGGCGGTGCGCACGGCGTCGATGCTGGTGCTGCTGCCGTTCATGCTGAGCAACCTGGCGGTGTGGATGCGTTCCACGCCGGTGGACCGCTGCGGCCTGCTCGGCGGGCTGTGCCGCCTGCTGGCCGGATCGCTGACCGTGGCGTTCACGCTGGCGCTGGTCGGGGTCACCATGAACCTGACCGGCTGGCAGTGCGTCCCGTACGCCGAGTGCCGGGAGGGGAGACCGTACCTGTCATGGCTGGTGGCGTTGCCGATCGGCCCGCGCCTGGCCGTGCTGGCACTGGTCCCGTTGCTGGCGCTGCGGGTGTTCTGGGCCGTCGGGAAGCGGTCGGCCGCCGCTTTCGAGGGCTTCGGATCGGCCCCGCCGCGCGGGCGGTTCCTGGAGTCCACCGGGAGTCTCGCCGCCCCCGGGGTCTGGCACGACGAGCAGATGACCTCGTGGCTGCGCCAGATCCACGTGGGTCTCGGCACCGGCACCGTCGGCGTCAGCCTCGTCGTCGCGGTGTCGCACGGCCGGTGGGGCGCCGTCGCCGTCGGGCTGCTCGGCCTCACCGCCGGGCTCGTGGTCCTCTGCGCCGTGCTGCTGACAGTGACGGTCCCCGCCGGGCGGGCCGGGCCGTTGCGCCGCGCGGTCTGGACCCTGGTCGCGGTCGCCACCGTGTCGAGCCTGGGGTACGCCGTGTCCCGGCGGGAGGTTCCCGTGCCGGCCGGGCAGATGCCCGGCTACGAGGGCGCCGTCGCCGGCCTGGTCGCGGCGCAGGGGCTGATGCTGGTCCTGATCGCCGCGGTGACGCTCGTGCGCCGGCGCGCCCGGCCGGCCGGTTCCCGCGCCCTGCTCCGCGGGCTCGGCACACCGCTGGTCGCCGCCATGTCGGTCACCGTCGCCTCGGCCTACACGGCCACGCTCGTGTTCCGGACGGCGGACCAGCTCGACCGGGGCCGCATCCCCGACCCGATCCGGAACAACCCACCCGCCCTGGGACCGCTGGAACCCCCCGTCGGGTACTGGTGGGCGGCGCTGGCCGGGCTCGCCGCTCTGCTGGTCGTCAGCGCGGCGATCGCCGTCACCCTGCCGGTGGCCCGGCGCCGGCGGCGGGCGTACGCGCGACGCGTGGTCGAGCACGACTATCCCGACGCGCCCGCCGAGGCGACACCACGACTCGACGCGGTCCGCTCGACGATCGCCCGGTCCTTCGTGACCGACGAACTCGGGCCGACGTTCGTGGCGTTCTTCGTGATCTCGTCGGTCGGGCTCGCCACCGTCGCGCTCGACCTGATCGGGATCGGCCCGACCCAGCTCGTCGCCCGCCTCGGCCGCCGGCACGACACGCTCGCCGTGCTGACCGCGTACGTGACGGACGTCGGCATCTGGGCCATCAGTCTGCTCGTCATCGGGCTGCTGATCCTGGGCTACCGGGCGTACCGGTCGCCGGAGACCCGCCGGCTCGTCGGCGTCCTGTGGGACCTGGGCACGTTCTGGCCGCGTACGGTGCACCCGTTCGCGCCGCCGTGCTACGCCGCCCGCGCCGTACCGGAGCTGGCCCGGCGGGTCTCCGCGCTCGCCGCGCAGGGACCGGTGGTGATCTCCGGACACAGCCACGGCTCCGTCCTGGCCGCCGCCACCGTCCTGCAACTGCCGCCGGAGGCCCTGCCCCACGTCGCGTTGCTGACCCACGGCAGTCCACTGAACCGCATCTACGCCCGCCTCTACCCCGCCTATCTCGGTGAGGAGGCGCTGCGCGACGTCGGCGACCGGATCGGCTGGCGCTGGCGCAACCTGTGGCGCGACACCGATCCGATCGGCGGCCCGATCTTCGCCGACCCGGGTCTGCGGGCCCACCTGCCCCCGGCCGCCGAGGCGGTCGACGTCCGGCTGCGGGATCCGCGCAGCGTCGTCGTGGAGGCGCCGGACACCGTGCCGCCACCCGTCGAACGCCACTGGCACTACCACACCGAGCCGGAGTACCGGGAGGCCGTGCGGGAACTCGTCGACGACATCCGGGCCGGTGCCCCCGGCTGAGGCCGCCCCGCGTACCGCCGCCGCGCCACCGCGACGACCGGCGGCCGCCCGGCGCTCACAGCAGCCGGCGGCGGGTCAGGAGCCGGAAGGCCAGATACCCCGGCGGTACCGGGAGCCAGAACGTCGCGAGACGGTAGATCAGGGTGCCCGCGACGGCGGCGTCCAGTGGCACTCCGTAGAGCAGCAGCCCGGAGACGAGCGCGGCCTCGGTGGCGCCGAGCCCGCCGGGGGTGGGCGCGGCGGACGAGACGCCCTCGCCGACGAGGCAGACCAGGATCACCGGGGGCAGGTGCGCGAGGGGGAGCGGGCCGGTGGCGAGAAGCGCGAGGTAGAGACAGAGGCCGTAGGTGAGGGTGAGCGCCGTGGACGCGACGACGAGCCACCACAGGCCGTGCTGACGGGTCAGGGCGCGCAGGGCGGTGACGACCTGGCCGGCCGCGTCGCGTCCGCGCCGCCGGAGCCGTGGCGCGGCGAGGACGGCCGCCAGGACGAGCAGCACAGCCAGGGCGCCCAGCAGCAGCGGTATCGCCCTGGTCGCGTCATGGGTGAGGATGCGGGCGGGCCGGCGGGCGAACGGCAGCAGCACCGGCAGGAGCAGCACGACCGACACCGCACCGGCGGCGCGGGAGACACCGACGGCAGTGGCCGCGTCGGCGGTGGTGAGTTCCCTCTGGTGCAGGTACCGCAGGCTGAGCGCGGCGCCGCCGAGGCTGCCGGGAGCCAGCCGGTTGGCGAACGACGCGGCCACCTGCACCAGGGTGGCCTCGCCCAGCGGGATCCGCTTGGCCGCGGCGAGCCGGAGCACGACGCCGCTGAGCAGGTAGGTCAGAGCTGAGCCGAGCAGCGCCGCGGCGACCGCGAGCGGATCGGCGTGCAGGATCAGACGCGCCGCGGTGCGTATCTCGCCGAGCTGCGGGAGCAGCAGGTGCACGATCAGCCCCAGGATCAGCAGCTCCAGGACGGTGCGGCGGTTGAACCGGACCACCTTCGCCGCCGGGCGGTCGCGGTCGGGACAGCGCCGCACGATCTCCTGACGGAGGCTGTCGAGCATGCCGGGACGGCCGCGCAGGGCGCTGCGGCCGGCGCGGGACAGCACCGCGGGTTGCAGGAACGGCACACTGTCCGCGACCGCCGCGGCGCCCAGACGGTCGACCGCGGCGGCGACCACAGCGGCGGGGTCCACCCGCGTGGACAGCGCGACCATCAGCTCGACGACGTCACGGGCCCGCTGGTCGGCCGGGGCGTCGTCGGCGGCGAAGCCCAGGTCCACCAGGTAGACGTGGTCCCGGCCGACGAGCACGTTCGCGGCGCGCAGGTCGCGGTGTGCGATGCCGGCCCGGTGCAGGCGACCCACCTGGTCCCACGCGTCGCGCACGGCGGCGGGCGGGACCGGTCCGACGACGGCGTGCAGCGGGGCGGCGTCGATGAACTCCTGCACCAGGACGGCGTCCCCGCCGGACATCGCGGCGGTCGTGACGACCGCCGGGATCCGCACGCCCCCGCGCTCGGCCAGCAGGGTCATGCAGGTTTCGTGTTCGCTCTGCTGGCGGGCGCTCAGATACGGGGGCGCGTCGGCCACGTGCCGGTACCGCGCCCGGCGGTAGAGCTTGTAGGCCCAGTCCGCGTCGCGTTGCTCGCCGCCGGTCACCTTGACGAACAACTGCCGCCCGCCGGTGGTGACCGCCCGCCACGGCTGCGAACCCCGGGCGTCACCGTGGATCGGCGTCAGCCCTGCCACGTCGATCCCGCGTCGCCGCAGCGCCGCCCGCAGGGCGGGCACCGACCGCTGCGGCCCGACCTCGCCGACCACGAGCCGCGTCACGCAGACCGCGAGCCAGCCGACGAGGAACCCGCCGACCACGTCGACCGGCAGGTGCGCCCCGACGTGGATCCGGGCCCCGGCCACCAGGGCGATCGCCACCCAGGCCGCCCGGCGCCACCGGGTGCCCCCGGCCCGCGCCGCGACGAGCGCCAGGGCGGTGGCGACCGCGACGTGTCCCGAGGGGTATCCGTACCGCCCGGTGATCGTCTCCCGCAGGACCACATCGGTGAGCAACGCCGCCGGCCGCTGCCGGGCGACCGCGGCCTTGGCGGCGACCGCGAGCCAGTACGCCAGGTTCCCGGCCAGCAGCAGGCTCCACGCCGTGCCGATCCGGCGGGCCAGGACGGCCGCGGTGGCGGCGACGAACACCGCCGGGTAGGAGCCGAGCTGCATGACCAGGACCAGGACCGGAGTCGGCCCGGCGGGAAGGTGGTTGAGGAGGGCGAACAGGTCCCGTTCCCAGGGCGGCACCCGGCGGCTCCGGACGGCCGCGCTCAGCGCTGCCAGCAGACCGGTCGAGGTGGCCAGGCTGACCAGCAGGGCGGGCGACGGGCGATGCGTACGCGCTGCCACCGGTCCTCGGCCGCCCCTCAGTCGGCGCAGATGCCTGCTGTCGATCCGAACCCTACGGATCGCCGACCCGGCGGATGCTCCGGTTCGCCACCGGTCAACCCGTTGGGGGCGACGATCAGCTGGTGGTGGACAAGGCGGTGGAGACGCTCGTCGGGCTGCCGCCGGTACGGCCCGGGTGTGCTCGCCCACGCTCCACGGGTGCTGCGCCGGCGCCTCGACATCGCGCGGGCCCGCCGATGAACTGTGGCGTCAGCCGCGACCACGTACCAGGGGCAGGAACACCTCGTCCACGATCTCGACCAGCACCTCGTCGGGGACGGACGGGACGCCGCGCATCGCGTACTCGGCGCGCAGCAGCATCATCGGTACCGTCGCCACCCGGTGACGGACGGCCGCCGCAGGCGCCTCGCCCCGGGCCGCGGCCCGTTCCAGCATCCCGGTCCACGCACGGTCCATGGTGTCGGCGCCGGATCGTTCGCGCATGAGCGTGAGCAGCTCCGGATCGTCGGCCGCGGCGGCGAGCAGGCCGCGCAGGACGGCCCCGTGCGGCGACGACCACGTCTCGTTTGCGAGCCGGAGCATCTCGAGCGCGTCGCCTCGCAGCGTGCCCGTGTCCGGATTCGGCATGGCCGCGTCGGACAGGTGGTGGTACGCCGCGACGCCCAGCGCCGCCCGGTGCGGCCACCGGCGGTAGATGGCGTTCTTGTTGGTTCCGGCGCGGGCGGCCACCCGGTCCATCGTCATCCCCGCGTATCCGGACTCGCGTAGCTCCTCCGCCGCGGCCCGCAGGATCGCCTGTTCCAGTTCCTCGCCCCGTCGCCTCCTGCTCATGCCTTGCAGGGTACGCGCCGTACCTTATAGGGTACGCGTCGTACCCTAAGAGTGGAGTTCTCGATGCGCGTCTTCGGCATGAACTACGACACCGGCTTCGTCAGCGCCGGATCCACCACCCACGAGCCGTTCGACCCCGACATCGTGCGCAGCGACCTGCGTGTCATCCGCGACGAGCTGCGCTGCGACGCGGTCCGCGTCACCGGCGGCGTGCAGGACCGGCTGGAGCTGACCGCGCGGCTGGCGGCCGAGGCGGGGTTCGAGGTGTGGTACTGCCCGTTCACCAACGGCCTGGACCGCGACGGCCTCATGGCGTTCCTGCTCGACGGCGCCGAGCGGGCCGAGCGGCTACGGCGTGACGGCGCCCCGGTCGTCTACCTCACCGGTTCCGAGATCTCCCTGTTCACCGACGGTTTCCTGCCCGGCCGTGACCTGACCGAGCGCATGGCGGTGTTCACCGACCCGATGCGGATGCGGGAGGCGGTCCCCGCCGCGCGGGCGGCGGTGCGCGACTTCCTCGCGGAAGCGGTGCCCGCGGTGCGGGAGCGCTTCGGCGGCCCCGTCGGGTACGCCTCGATCCCGCTCGAGGACGTCGACTGGACGGCCTTCGACATCATCGCCAGCGACGCCGGCTACCGTGACGCGACCAACTCCGCGGTGTTCCCGCAGTCCCTGGCGGCGGCCGTGGGGCAGGGCAAGCCGTACGCGGCGACCGAGTTCGGCTGCTGCACGTTCCGCGGCGCGGCCGACGTCGCGGGCGCGACGGAGCCCGTGGCCTACGACGAGCACGGCCGTGCGGCGAAGCTCACCGCGGAGCTGGAGCGCGACGAGGAGGGCCAGGCACGCTACCTCGTCGACCTGCTGCGCGACTACGAGGCCGGCGGGGCGGAGGCGGCGTTCGTGTACACGTTCGCGAACCGGCACCTGCCGACCACCGGCGACCCCGAGCACGACTACGACCTGGCGTCACGGGGGATCGTGCGCGTGCTGCCGGACGGCTCGTGGACGCCCAAGGCCGCCTTTCACGCCCTGGCCGAATACGGCCGTGTCCGTGCGCTGAGCCGGCCCGAATTCGGTGGTGACGATCGCGGCGGACGGGCAAGGTAGGACTGCACGCCGGCGGCGAGCGTCGCCACCACGACTGTCACCAGGAGAGACAATGCGAGCAGCTTCCACGCTTCGGACCCTTGCCCGTCCTACCGTGGAGCTCCGCCTTGGCCCTGTTGAACCTCGGAATCGTCGCGCATGTTGACGCCGGAAAGACCAGCCTGACCGAACGCCTGCTCTACGAGGCGGGCGCGGTGGCCGAGCCGGGCAGCGTCGACGCCGGCACGACCCGGACCGACTCGATGGAGCTGGAACGCCGCCGCGGCATCACCATCCGGGCGGCCGTCACCTCGATCACCATCGGCGACCTCAGCATCAACCTGCTGGACACCCCCGGCCACCCCGACTTCATCGCGGAGGTCGAGCGGTCGCTGGCCGTCCTCGACGCTGCAGTGCTCGTGGTGTCGAGCGTGGAGGGCGTCCAGCCGCAGACAGTCGCCATCTGGCGGGCGCTGCGCCGCATCGGCGTACCGACTGTGTTCTTCTTCAACAAGGTGGACCGTGGCGGCGCCGACGTGGACCGGGCGACGGCCCAGGTGCGGCAGCGGCTCGGGGCGCGGCCGGTCCTGCTCACCACTGTCACCGGCCAGGGCAGCCGCGAGGCCCTGGTGCATGCCGTGGACCTCGACGCCGAACCCGTGGTGGCGGAGGTGGCCGAGGTCGACGACGCGGTGGCGGCACGCTGGCTGACCGACCGGCCGGTACGTGTCCGCGACGTCCGCCGGGCGCTCCGCCGCGCGGTACGAGGCGCCGAGCTGGTCCCGGCGGTGTGCGGCTCGGCCATCACCGGCGCCGGGGTACGCCGGCTGTGCGACGTCCTGGCCGACCTGCTCCCGTACGGCGAGGCGCGGGACGGTCCGCCGGCGGGCACCGTCTTCGCCGTCGACCGGGACGGGCACGGCCGGCGCGTCTGGCTGCGGTTGTGGTCCGGGCGTCTGCGGGTGCGGGACCGGGTGCAGCTCGCCGGCGGTCGTCCGGAGCCGGTCACCGAGATCGCCGTCATCGAGCCCGCCGGCGTGCTGGTGCGCCGGTCGGTCTCCGCCGGGCAGATCGCGGCGGTACGCGGGGTGTCGGCCCGGATCGGCCAGCACATCGGCGACCCGCCACGGCGGCACGGCTACCGGTTCCCGCCACCGACCCGGCAGGCGGTCGTCGAGCCGGTCGACCCGGCGCAGCGCCTGGCGATGTTCGCCGGCCTGGCCGAGCTGGCCGACGAGGACCCGCTCGTGGACCTGCGCCTCGACGAGCAGCAGGCGGAAGCGGTGATCCGCCTGCACGGCGAGGTCCAGAAGGAGGTCCTCGCCACCCTGATGGAGGACCGGTACGGCGTCCGGGTGCGGTTCTCCGGCACGCTCGCCGCCTGCATCGAACGGGTCGCCGGCACCGGCGCCGCCGAGGAGCGGTTGCGCGAGCGCGGCAACCCGTACCTGGCCGGGCTGGGGTTGCGCATCGACGCCGCACCGGCCGGGCACGGCATCGAGTTCCGTCCCGGGATCGAGCCGGGCCGACTGCCGCCGGCCTTCGTCGCCGCCACCGAGGAGGGCGTGCGGGCCGCGCTGCGGCAGGGCCGGCACGGCTGGCCCGTCACCGACTGCACTGTCACCATGACGGCGTCCCGGTACTGGCCCCGGCAGAGCCGGCCGCACCAGAAGTTCGACAAGTCGATCTCGACGGTGGCGGCGGACTTCCGCAACCTCGCCCCGGTCGTGGTCGCCGCCGCGCTGCGGCAGGCCGGTACGCGGGTGTGCCAGCCGATCGAGCGGTTCGACGTCAACCTGCCCCGGCACGCGGTCGAGACGGTGCTGGCGCTGCTCGGCCGGCTCGGCGCGGTCGTCCACGACACCGCAGTCGCTGGCGGCTACCTGGAGGTGAGCGGCACCCTGCCGTCCGCCCGGGTGCCGCGGGTCGTCGCCGCCCTGCCCGACCTCACCGGCGGCGAGGCGGTGCTGACCACCACCTTCGACCACTACGCTCCGGTCACCGGCGAGGAACCCCCGACATTGCCCCGGCGCGGACCGGACCCGGACGACCGGGAGGCGTGGTTCCGGGCCGTACCGAGGTAGGCCGCGCCGGGCGGCGACGGGAGCGTTGCGGCGATAGGATCACCGGCGCCCGCCGCCGCCCGTACCCGTTGGAGCCCCGCTGTCAGCGCAGCCGGTCACCCACCTCGCCCGGCGTGTCCGCCGGGTGCTGACCGCGGTGTGTCTGCTCGTCGTTGCCGGGTTGCCCGCAGGGTCGTCGGGCGCCGGCGCCGCCGGCGCGGGAACGCTGCGGGTGCTCCAGATGAACCTCTGCAACAGCGGCCGGGCCGGCTGCTACACCGGCCGGGCCGTCTCGCAGGCCGCCGACGTCATCGCCGCGGAACTGCCCGACGTGGTCACGCTCAACGAGGTCTGCCGCGACGACGTGGTGACGCTGGGGCGTACGCTGCGGGCCGTCCGTGCCGGTGGCACGACGGTGTCCGCGTTCCAGGCCGCCGGTGACCGCCCCTCCGGCGGTCCCACCCGGTGCAACAACGGCGAGCCGTACGGGATCGGGCTGCTGGCCCGCCTCGACGCCCGCGACGTGCGGCCGTCGGTGCACCGGGGGACCTATCCGGCGCAGGACCTCGCCGACCCCGAGGAGCGGGTCTGGCTCTGCGTCCGGGCCGGCGGGCTGCACGCGTGCACCACGCACCTGGCGAACACCAGCGGCCAGGTGGCGCTGGCCCAGTGCGGGCAGTTGCTCGGCACCGTCGTGCCGGGCGTCCGGGGCGACGCCGTCGGCGCGCCGACCGTCCTCGCGGGTGACCTCAACCTGCGGGCCGGAGGCATGCCGGACGTGCGGTCGTGCGTGCCGGTGGGCTACCGGCGGATCGACGACGGCGGCCGCCAGCAGATCCTGGCGTCGAGCGGCGTGACGATCTGCTGCCGCCGGTCGGTGGACATGCGCGGGGCGACCGACCATCCGGCGCTGCTGGCGACCATGATCCGCTCGTGGCCGGTGCCGCCACCGGGACGGTACTGACGAGGTCTCCGGACACGCGTCGGAATTGGTCCGCCGTCCGTGCAACTTCCCGGGCGGGCGTAGCCGTTCTACCTCCGTCACGAGGAGGCAGTCGATTGAAAGCCGAAGACGAGCAAGCGTTCCGCGAGTTCGTGACGTCACAGATGGCGTCCCTGCGCAAGCTGGCGTACATGACCTGCGGCGACTGGCACGCCGCGGAGGACGCCGTGGCAAACGCGCTGGTCAAGCTCTATCCACGCTGGCGGAAGCTGGAGCGGCCCGATCTCTACGTCAAGACCATGGTCTACCGGGCCGCGATCGACGAGACCCGCCGGCCCTGGCGGCGCGAGCGGTCGGCCGGCGACGCCATGCCGGACGCCGCGGTGCGGGACACGGCGGCGGTGACTGACGAGCGGATGCGCCTGCGGGCGGCGCTCGAAGCCGTCCCGGCGGGACAGCGGGCCGCCGTGGTGCTGCGGCACTACCTGGACCTGAGCCTGGAGGACACGGCCGCCGTGCTCGACTGCACGGTCGGCACTGTCAAGAATCGTTAGAAGCTATGGTCGATGTTGCCGACACGAACGTCGATCTAGGGGGACGGTTCTGATGGTACGGCGTAAGGCCCGGTCGGGGAATCGGGGCCGGTTCGACAGCAAGGACGCGTTGTTGGCCGGTGGCGGTGATGTGCGGGCGTTGCGGTATCAGCGCGCCAGTCAGGACAAGAAGGAGCAGGGCAAGAGCGTCCACGACCAGGGAGTGCTCAACCTGGCGGAGATCACGAAGCGGTCCTGGACGGACGCGGGGTCGTTCACCGACAACCACCGCTCGGCCAGCCGCCGCGCCACCAAGGAGCGAGAGCAGTTCGAGTTGCTGATCGAGCAGATCCGCGCGGGCAAGGGCGACGTGCTGGTGGTCTGGGAGATCTCCCGCAAGGAACGTGACCTCGCGGTGTTCGTGAAGATCCGGGACATGTGCCACGAGGTCGGTCTCAACTTTTGGCTGGTCGGCGGGGTGCTGTACGACCTGCGGGACAAGAACGACCGGATGATGCTCGGCTTCCAGGCGGTGCAGGCCGAGTGGATGGCCGACTCGATCCGCGACAACGTGCTGCGCGGCATCGTCGGCGCCGCCGAAGCCGGACGCCCGCACGGGAAGATCACCTACGGGTACCGGCGGATCTACGACCAACGCACGAAGGCGTTGCTGCGCCAGGAGCCGGACACCGAGATCCGCACTGCGGTCGCTGCGGACGGGGCCGTCACTGAGTACTCGCATGCTCAGGTGGTGCGGGACAACTTCCGCAAGGTCTCCGAAGGTATGCCCCTCACCGTTCGTGAGGCCGAGCTCAACCGCCTCGGCATTCCTGCCTCGCAGGGCGGGATCTGGCGGCGGGGCATTCTGCGCAAGCAGTTGATGAATCCCGCCTACATCGGCAAGCGGGTGCTGCGTGGGGAGATCGTGGGCGACGGGATCTGGCCGGCTCTGGTTGAGGAGGAGACGTACTGGTCGGTGGTACGGATGCTGGGCGATCCGTCCCGCACGACCACGCGGCCCGCCCGCGCGGTGCATCTGCTGTCGTACTTGGTGCGCTGCGGGGTGTGTGACGGGCCGTTGTCGTCGCAGCGGGTGAACCGGCACGGCTGGACCGGGCAGGTGTACTCCTGCCTGCACAAGCGGTGCGCCGCGGTGAAGGCCGAGTTTCTCGACGAGTACGTGCAGCGCACGGTGGTGGCGTGGCTGTCCCGCCCCGACGTCTACGACATCCTCACCGCCGCCAGCGCCACCGACGAGGAGGTCGCCCACGCCCGCGCCGAGGCGCAACGACTGCGGGGCGAGTTGGAGGACTGGCGGAAGTTGGGTGAGGAGGGCGAGGTCACCGCGATCGCCTACGCCCGCGCCGAAAAGGGTCTGCTCGCGCAGATCGCCGAGCACGAGCAACGCGCCGCCGACGCCGGGATCCCCGCCGTGCTGCGCGGACGCATCGGGGACCAGGCGGTGCAGGCGTGGCAGGACCTCGGCGACGACATCCCCGTCAAGCGCGAGATCATCCGCCTCGTCGCCGACATCAAACTCCTACGCGCCGGGTTCAAGGGCGAACGCCGCACCTTCGGCCGTCACCGCCTGGCCTGGAGGTGGAAGTTCGGCCCGCAGGACCAGCAGTCGGCCTGAACTCGGCGGGGCTCAGCTAGGAGCTGCAGAGGGCGACTTGATCTGCGGGAAGAGTTGAGCGTCGATGGTGTCCGCCGCCCGCCCCCTTGGGCGGGCGGCGTGACCCGTTGACGGAAGGTGTTCGGCTGTGCCACGCGAACGACTCAGCACCCAGGCCGTGCTGCCCGACGACGTCACCGATCCGCTGCTGTGGCGGCTCGCCTTCGACGTCACCGCCGCACACCAACCCGACGAGCGCGGCGACTGCCGCAACCTGCAGTGCCACGGGCAGCGCGGCATGTGCGCCGCCGCTCGCGCCGCCCGCCGCGCGATGACCGCGGCGCGCGCACCGCGAGCGACCGCGCCGCACCCGCTACCTCCTCGGGGCCGCGCCACAGTGGCCGACCCATCCAAGCGCAGTTTCGCCGGCTGGTTCACCTCACGCTCACGGATCGAGGCGACACGCCCCACCAGCCGTCCGGAGGCGCTGCCGCGCTGGTCGGATCCGAGGCGCGCGGTGGCGTGACAGGCCCCGGCCTCCGTTGACGGACAAACGCCGACCCGGCACATTCGGTGGGGCATCTTTGGCGAGATCCGGCCAGCGTGACCAGGTCATCAGTAGGCTCCCGCTTGTGAACGACCTGCGGGTGTCCGACCGTGACCGGGAAGCCGTCATGGCCCGGCTCGGCGCCGCTACCGGTGAGGGACGATTGACCCTCGCCGAGTTCGGTGATCGATCAAGGCAGGCCTATGCCGCGAAGACCTACGGCGAGCTGGAGGCTTTGGTCGCGGACCTGCCGCCGCCGCAGCGCGAGCGCCGCAGTCCGGTCGTCGACTACACAGGTCCGGTCCTGTCGCTCTTGGGGCTGGCCGCAGGCGTGATCTGGATGCCGCTGTTCCCGCACTTCGATTTCGGCGCCCTCCCCGGAGCCGCCGGCGTCGTGTTCGGCCTGTTCGCGATACGCGCAAGCGCTCACCCTCTCTGCCGTGCGGTGGCAGTCCTGGGACTGGCGGGCGGCGCAGTTGGCACCGCTCTGCAAGTCGCCTGGATCGCCTTCCACGTGCTGATGTACGCCAGGCATTCGGTGTTGTAGTACCTGGCAGGCTGTGCCACCAGCATGGCCAGCGGGCGATGACAGCAGGGACCAGCCGAGGCCAGCCGCCACGCCGGTGGGCACTTGGAGATCGGCCAGTCTGACAGTGGGTGCGGGCGAATCAGCCGGAGGGCTTCGGCGAGCTCGCGGCCGGTGTGGTGCCGACCCGCAGGTTATGTGCGGCAGTTGAGCGCGATGCGACACCGCCCTGGTGGGTGGCTTCCTCGCCGACCTGAGCTCCCAGCGCGGCGTCACCACGCCGGTGCTGCTCACCGTCACCCGCTCCTAGCAACCCAAAGCCGCCACAGCCGGCCAGACGCTGAGGTGAGGCCCGGCGAGCGCCGCTAACCCCACCAGCCAGGCCACATTCGGAGGCTCGCGTCTCAGCATGTGGACCGCTCGGGGAAATCTTTTGCCAACGTGGAGTGGACGTGCCGGCACAACGACGGACGCAGGCGGACTCGATAGCACTTAGCCGGACCGTTGGCAAGACTCGGTGGCGATCCGTTGCCAATCGGGGGTTGACTCCATCAGATTCCCGGGGCGTAATGGAGACACGTTCCCGCAGCGCCGGCCGGCGCGGTCGGCCACACATGCAGCGGGCAGGCACCCCACGGATGGGGTGCCTGCCGTTGTTCGTGCCGACACCGCGAAGGGACGTGCAGAGATGGGAGGCCCCCGCATGAAGGACCGTTCGTCGGCGAGTTGAGCCGCCGCACCACCTGAGCGCTGCTGTGGCGCTGCCGGTGGTGAGTCTTGATCCTCTGTGGCTCGGCTAGGCCGTCCGCCCTGTGTCCGCCCGTGTTGATCACAGCCCGCTGTGCGGGTTGTGGCGACGCCTGCTGCCCTGCTGCCTGCCCCTGCGCGGGGTTTGGCCTGTTTATTGACTCGACCATAGTGACGTTTGTCGTCCCCTGCATCTGCGAGGGTTCCGCCCAGCCGGGCGTCACCCGGCGGGGTCGCGCCTGCCCGGACACGGACCGGAAGCCGGGCAGGCGCGGCCCGGGACGGACCTTAACCACCTGAAGTCAAACCCTTTCAACCACTTCCTTGGAGCAGAACGTGACCTCAACCAACAACCACACGGAGGCGGCTGCCATCGCGGCCCGCCTCCGGAAGACGACGCTGAACGCGGCCGTGCACGCGCGGCTTGAAGCCAGGTGGTGGGCCGTTGGCGACACCTGACCGGCGAACCGCCCGCTCACCTGCCCGGGTGGACGCGCGGCGGGAGCGTTGGGAGGACCGCGCCCAGGTGGCGATCATGTTGTTGATCGGCGGGGCGGCCGGCGCGGCGTCGTTCACGCACGTGCACGACGTCGCCGCCGGGCACGGGCAGCCGGGCTGGCTGGCCTGGGCCGACGCGGTCGTCCTCGAATTGATGTCGATCGCCGCCGGTCTGGAGTTGCGGCGTAAGCGGCGCCTGGGTAAGAGCGTCGTCTTCCCCGCTGCGGTGCTGGTGGTGGCGGTGTCGCTGTCGCTGGCCGCGCAGGTGGTGGAGGCGGAAGCGTCGGTGATCGGCTGGATCGCCGCCGCCCTACCGGCCCTCGGGTTCCTGGCGATGGTGAAGATCGCCCTCGGCCGCACCGAAGCCCATCCGCCCAACCAGACCGCTCACGCCGAACGGACGAAGCCCGGACCGCCGCCCGCTGTCGACGCGTCGGTCCCGGACCCCAGAGCACCGGTACCCGTCACCGCCACCGCGGTCCCGGACTCGCCGACGGCGGTCCCCGCCGTCACGGACCAACCTCCGGCGGTCCCGGACCGCCCGGACCACCCGGACCGCGAGGCGTCGACTGACGAGGGCGGTCCGGAGGTCGCCGCGCTGGTCCCGGCCGCCCGGACCGCCGCCCGCACCCTCACCGCCGAAGGGACCCCGCTGTCCCGCAAGGCCCTCGCCCGACAGCTCCGCGCCGACGGACACCAACTGTCCAACGCCACCGCCTCCACCCTCGTGCGCGTCCTACGCGCCGAAACCACCCCGCCCGCACCGGATCTGTCACACCGGGAGGCCGCGTGACAGAGCCTCAACCCGTACGCCCGTCAGACCTGGCCGCCGCTGTCAGAGCACCGCGCGCCTGCTTAGCAAGCCCGCGACCTGACACGACCTGTCAGCGCACCCCCGCCGGCCGTCCGCCACCTCGCAGCGGTCGGTGTGCCCCGCACACTCAACCCACATCTCCCACCCTTGGAGCACCAACGATGATGTCGCAGTACAGCGATCACCAACGTCGACCGTCCCGCCACTCGCGAGACCCACACGCACTCTCACCGCATCCTCATCCCGGACCCGGTGTGCCCGGCGGTGTAGGAGTCAGCGTCGATCTCCGTTCTACCGTCCGTCTTGATCCTGACCCCCAACCTGACCCCCCACAGCCGCTCACAGCCCAGGTCAACCCCGCTGTCAGCAGTCTGGGACCGCTCCAGACAGACCCTCCAGTCTCGGGTCTCCCCCCAGGGGCTGCCCGTGGGTAAACACCTACCGACCGCGGATCCGCTGCTGCGCCTGCAGGCCAGTATCACCGCCCGCGACGACCGGCTCCTCGGTTGGCTCTACGACCACGGCGTGCTCACCACCGACCAGATCGCCGCCGCCCTGTTCCCGTCCCTGGATTTCACCCAACGCCGCCTGCGCCGCCTCACCCTGCTGCGGGCGGTGGACCGGTTCCGGCCCAACAAAGCTGACGGCGGCTCCTACCCCTACCACTACGTCCTGGATCAGCTCGGCTACGACCACGTCCACGCCCAACGCGGACTCCCACGAGGCCGCCGGGACCAGGCCCGCCGCCGCAAACAGTCGCTGACCTCCCGGCCGGACCTGCCGCACCTGCTCGGCGGCAACCAGGTCTTCATCGACCTCGCCGCCCACGCCCGCACCCACCCCGAGGGCGACCTGGTCCGCTGGCAGCCCGCCTCGGCCTACCACGAACCCGGCACCCTGTACCGCGAAGGCGGCGACCCGCAGATCATCATCGCGGGAGCGACCGGCTTCCCCCGCCCGGACGGCGCCGGGGTGTGGACCGAGGACGGACGGTCCGTGCCGTTCTTCCTCGAGTACGACACCAGCGGTGAGAACCTGCAGGTCCTCATCGACAAGGTCATCAAGTACGAGCGGCTGTACACGATGAGCACCTGGGCATGGCCGGTGCTGTTCCACCTCCCCTCCGCACGCCGGGAGGCGAACCTGCACCACCGGATCGCCGGCATCGGCCTGGAAACCGTCGTCGCCACCACCACCGCCGAACTACGCGCCGCACTCGCCGCCAGCCCCGCACACCAGGTCTGGCAAATGCCCGGCCGTACCGGCCGTCACCGTCTCATCGACCTGCCCTACACCGACACCCGCCACGACACCGAGTTCCCCACCCACAACGTCCCCGACCAGGAAGACCGGGCCGCCTGATGCGGGCGGGCGGCGCACACGGCGCGTCCGGGCGGCCCACTCGCCCACACGCCGCCGAACCCGCCCCTGCCCGCCCCAACCCCGGGCAGCCGTCACCGCCCGCCCTGTGGCCCGCACCGAGGCGACCAGGCCGGGCTGCGCGTCGGGCGGCAGCGGCACGGCTGTTCCCGGAAGCTGTCAACGTCTGTCACCGGACGCTGTTCGGCGACATACCCCGCGACCGCCCAGCCACTCACACCAGCGGCGCGCCGTTGTGAGTCGCTGTGAGTGGCGCACGTCTTCACCTCCACGGCCACCGGAGTTACAGTCCGCGGCCCTTTACCGACGCCGACCGCGCCGCCGCCTCTGCACGGCGCGGTCCGGCGATCGATCTTCAGCGAGTTCCTACCACTGAGTGGCGCACGTCTTCACTTCCGCAGCCACCAGAGCTACAGTCCGCACCCCCCTTGACCGTCACCGATCCGCCCCCGTCCACAGACGACGCGACCCGGCGGCCGATCTTCAGCAAGTTCCCACGACCGAGAAGGAGTGCCGATGGCCAGACACCACGACCTCACACCCCGAGCCGTCCTGGGAGGGACATGGCCACACGCCGTGACCAGCAATCACGCGCGAACACACCACACCCGTCGCCGCCGACCCCGCCCACGCGGACAGCCGACGGCGAGGCCACGACCACACACCCCGACACCAGCGCTCCACGCTTGCCGGGAACGCTGTCGATGGCCCACTACCTGACCGACCCCGAAACCGAGACCGAGATCCAAGCCCTCGCCGCCGAAGCCGGCCTACCCGACATCGACCAAGCCGCCAGGCTCGCCCGCCTCCTACGCCTGCACCACCAGCCCGCTGCCCCACCCCACGCTGCGTGACGTACGCCCGCCCAGACAGGGCGGGCGTAGGCGCTGGTACGGGGGAGCTGGCGTGCGCGAGCCCTGTCTCCGGTCGTTTGGGCGATGTCAGGGGACGGGGGTCCAGTGCCAGGGCCGGGGCCCCTGTTCGCCGCGGATGCACGCCAGCCGGTACCGCGCTTGCGAGTTCAGACGGGGTTGCTGGGTGGCCATCTGCGCGGCGAACGTGACCTTGCGCAGCTCCCGCGCATCGCGCAGGACGGCGTAGCCCTCCCATTCGGTGACGTCGTAACCGTAGCGTGTGCAGAATCGCGCCCACTCTGTCGCTGTCATGGATCCGAACGTGAAGTGGTCAACTGCAATGGATGCGAGATCCCACTCGGGATGTCCGTAGGCGAAGCGCTCTAGATCGATCACGACTGGGCCGGTGGTGGTGGTGACGATGTTGCCGCCCCAGGCGTCGCCGTGCACGGCTGCCTTTGGAAGGCCGGCGGGCAGGTTTTCGTACTGCTCGGTTAGGCGCTGAAGGTGCTTTAGTAGCCACTCCCGCTCTTCGGCGTTGAACACCGTGGTCTCGGTGATGCGTTCCTTGAGCCGCACGAACGGCGCCAGCGCGGGCAGGGCGAGGTCTGGTGGGGGTTGGAGGTCGTGGATTTGCCGGAGGATGTCGGCCACCTGGTCAATAGTTCCCTCGTGGTGTTCGGGCAACTCCTGCCAGAACGTCACGGCCCGGCCGTCGACCTGTACTGGCTGGGCAACGCCGGGCACGACCCGGACGACAGGGATGCCAGCCTGTTGCAGCCAACGAGAGACCCGTACCTCCTTGGCTGCTGCGCCTGTTTGTCCGGGTCGTGTAACGCGGGCGACGACAGCGCCGGCAAGGCGGTACAGGACGTTCTCCCCTGCCCGGATTAGCTCAGCGCCGGTGGCGTCGAGCCCGGCCTCCTGGCAGGCTCGGGTGAGCACTGCCATGACGTCGGTCATGCAACCGCCCTGACCGTCGATTGGAGTTGGGTGCGCAGCGCGTCAACCTCTGGGATGCCCGTATGGGTTCCGGCCAGGCGATGCAGCTCGCGAAGGTCGTCTGCGGCGCGGAGAGAGCGAACGGTGCCAGCATCATTGAGCGCGAGCTGACCGATGTGCGCGGCCTCGCGAGGATCACCTTGGACCATGGTGAGAGATGCAAGTTTGGTGCGGGAGATCGCTCTGGAACGTGCGAACTCTGGCTGGTGATGCTCAACCGAGTACTGGAACCGGCTGCCGGCCTCGGTTGGAAGCTTGGTGTTCATGGCAACGTCGTACAGCGCGTGAGCGGTGTCGCCGTGGTGCTGGGCCTCGTCGTAGAAGCGCATCCAGGGCGGGTCGTCGGCTGGCTGCGAGTGAGCGAACGCCTCGTCCGCCGCTCCTACTGCCGCCAGGGCCTCCTGGGCGCGAGCCGGACCGAGCTTGGCCAGCGCGCGAGCGCGGACGGTATGAAGCATGGCGCGTTCTGTTGCCGTGAGCCGTTCGGCTCGCACGAGCCCCATCTCGACGTAGGTGAGGCCGTCGTCGGGCTGCCCACACCAGACGGCCTGGCGAGCCATGTAGGACAGCAGCAGGGCCCGTTGGTGCCAGTTCCCGCCGATCTCCGCGCACTGCAGCGCGAAGGCGAACCTCCTGCGCGCGGCGTCGTGTTCGTAGGCGTCGAAGAGCATGAACGCGACTACGCCGGCCAGTTGCGCCATGGCGGTGTGCAAGTCGGTTTGGAGCTTCGGCGGGCACGAGCGTTGGAGGAGCTGGGCGAGCCGACGCAGCTTGTCGTCGGCGATTTCGCGGGCGAGGGCGCCACCGTGGCTGTTGTCCCAGTGCTCGAAGATGTCCGCCGCTTCGACGACCTGATTGATGTGTTCGCGGCCGATGCGTTGCGGTAGTTCGTGTGATGGCCCGGTTCCTAGCAGCGTCATCGCGGGAGAGCTGACGACGCCGGCTCCCACCAACACTCCCAGCATGCCGAGCATGTCTCGTCGGTCCACGTTATCGACGTTAGCCGAGCTGCGAGCACGCGGGTTATAGAAGCCGAGCTCCTCGTCGCTCTGGGTGCCGAGGGCGGCTCGCAGCGCGGCACGGTACTCAGCCTTGGGCCAATGGATCAGTCCGTCTTCGAGCTTGCCCAGATAGTTGGCGTTGAAGGCGCTGCGGCTGCGCCGGTGCGGGTCCGGATACAGCACCTCGTTGACCAGAGCTACCAACTCGGACCGCGACATCAGCTCTCCGGGGCGCCGTGGAGAGGGCAGGCGCTCGCGCGCCGAGCGGAGTAGCTGGTTCGTCACGATGCGGCCCCGGGTCAGCGTCAGGCTGCTTTGAACCGCGCAGCCCTTGAACATTTCACTTGCCGTATTTGGGACAGCATTGCACCGTCAGTCACTCTTCTCAAGCCCCGTGTGAAGTCGATCCTGATCGTTCTCTCTGCCCTCCTGACGAGACAGTTGGGCCGGCCCTGGTGAGGCCGGCCCAACTGAAGGAAGGAGCTTCGGGAGTGGAGATCAGCGAAGGCCGAGCTCGCCTTCGCGCAGGCCGTCGAGGAAGGCGCGCCACCCGGCCGCGGAGAAGACAAGCGTTCCACCGGTGCGATCCTTGGTGTCCCGAACGCCAACAGTGACCCGATCGTGTGCCACCTCGACGCAGTTTCCGCCGCCGCTGCTCTTGGTGGACTTCCGCCAGTTGGTGAAGGTCGGTTCGGTCACGCTGCTCTTCCTGTCACGTCGTAATCTTGTCGGCGGTTTCCAGCAGGAGCCGCACACTCTGCTCGGGTCGGAGTGCGGCCTCGCTCAACCGCTCGTACAGGTCAAGGTAGTGGTTCACGGCCTCAGGGTTGGTCAGCACCAGGTCGTCGGTGACGGTGTCGACCGCGACGACGACCGGGTCCTGCGGGTCCGGGTAGGTGTAGATCGAGAACCCCGACCGCGGCACCATGTGGCCGCTGATCCGACCGTCAACGGGCAGGACCCGCACACTGATCTTGCTAGCCGTATTGGCCTGATGGGCGATGTGCACCAGCTGATCGCGAAGCACGGGAGCGGCAGCAGCAGGCCGGCGGACCGCCAGCTCATCGATGACAACCTCGTAGGTAGGGCCGTCCGGGCGATGAAGCACTCGTTGCCGTCCGATACGCGCCTCGACCGCACGTTCGGGATCGAAATGCGCCGACCAGTCGGCCTTGTCAACGCCCGCTCGCGCCCGCGTGAACTCTCCGGTCTGCAGCAGTCCAGGTAGCAGTGTCATGTGGTACTCGCGGATAGCGGATGCGCCTGCCTCAAGGTTCGCATACAGCGCCTGGCGGGCTCCCATCTCACTGGCCGCCGACTCCCACCATCCTCGCTCGCTGGCCTGCCGGGCGATGGTCAGCAGCGTTGTCCATTCCTCCCCGGTGACCTTGAGCTGCTCCAGAATCTTCATCACGTCGTTCGGGTTGGGCCTCATGCGGCCGTTCTCCAGCCGCGAGACGGTCGTCCTCGGGAGGCCCGCCGCGCGTGCCAGCGCCTCGGACGACATCCGCCGGTCCTGACGTAGCGCAACCAGCTCGGCCGCCAGCCGCAGCCGCCGGACGTACGTACTGATCACCAGCACCTCCGACCGACGCCCTGAGTGAACTGTGCAATGACGCGGACGTCGCCGGCCCGAGCGTACATCTGAACGGTTCGTGCCCGTAACCCTCTGCGACCGGGACGACGAGGGATGCGACGAGGATCCCTCCCTCCCCAACCATCCCCATCCCTCCCCAGCCGAACGTCTTCCCTCGACATCAGCCGGTAGGCGACCGTGGTCGGCAAGTCACGGATGCCACCAGGGCGATGACAGACCGTGACGCGAAGGCTGGCAACTGAGCATTCGGGCGTGTCATGACGAGGCGGGTCGACCCGTTGGGCGACGACAACCTCCGAAGGCCTATGTCCCCTTTTGGAAAGGCTTGCGTGATGTATGAGCAGGATGAGCTGGCCCGCTACGGCTATCGACAGGAGCTGGCCCGGAAGCTGCGATTCAGGGACCTGATCGCGTACGGGCTGGTGTACATGGTGCCGATCGCGCCGATGGCGATCTTCGGCAGCGTCTACGCCGGCTCCGGCGGCATGGTGGCCCTGGCCTACGCCATCGGTGTCGTGGCCCTCGTATTCACCGCGTTCTCGTACGCGCAGATGGTCCGAGCGTTCCCCATGTCCGGCAGCGTCTACAACTACGCCGGCCGCGGCATCAGCCCACCCGTCGGCTTCCTCGCCGGCTGGGTGATCCTCCTCGACTACGTGCTCGTGCCGGGGTTGCTGTATCTGGTGGCATCGGTGGCGATGCACGCGACCGTGCCCGCCGTGCCGGTGTGGCTGTGGCTGTTGGGCTTCGTCGCGGTCAACACCGTCGTCAACTCGGTCGGGATCCGGATGACCGCGGTGGTCACCCGAGTCATGCTGGTCGGCGAGCTGACCGTCCTGGCGATCTTCATCGCCGTCGCAGGTTGGGCGATCACCTCGGGGAAGGGCCGGTTCAGCTGGGATGCCTTCTACAACCCGGACACCTTCACCTGGTCGGTCGTCGCCGGCGCGGTGTCGATCGCCGTGCTCAGCTTCCTGGGCTTCGACGGGATCAGCATGCTGGCCGAGGAGGCCAAGGGCGGCGCCCGGCAGATCGGCCGGGCGATGGCGGCGGTCCTGATGCTGGCGGGGGTGTTGTTCATTGCGCAGACGTGGCTGGCCGCGATGCTCGTCCCCAACCCGTCCGGGCTGCTGGCCGACGGCGACGCGACCGGCACCGCCTTCTACGACGCCGCCCAAGCCGCCGGCGGGAGCTGGCTGGCAACCCTGTGCGCGGTGGCGACGGCGGTGGCGTGGGGGTTGCCGAACTCGATGGTCGCCCAGGTCGCCACGTCCCGGCTGTTGTACGCGATGGCCCGCGACCGGCAGCTGCCCGCGTTTCTGGCGAAGGTGTCGATCCGCCGGAACGTGCCGATCAACGCGACCCTGCTCACCGGCGCCGTGTCCCTTGCTCTGGGCCTGTACATGGCCACCCGGGCGGACGGGATCACCCTGTTGTCGTCGCTGATCAACTTCGGGGCGATGGTCGCCTTCCTGGTCCTGCACGTCTCCGTGGTCGTGCACCACCTCATCCGCCGACGCACCGGCAACTGGTGGGCGCATCTGGTAATGCCTGCGGTCGGGTTCGCGATCCTCGCCTACGTGGTGGTGAATGCGAACATCGCCGCCCAGCGCCTCGGCTTGGCCTGGCTCGCCCTCGGCGTGATCGTCCTGGCCGGCCTGTACCTGTCGGGTCGCCGGCCAGTCCTGTCCGGGCTGGCGCCTGTGCAGCCGCAGCAGCGTGACGTGGAGCGGGTGTGAGGACCATGGAGAAGATTTCCTACCGGCCGGCGCGGGACGAGTTGGCCTACACCTTCGGCGGGCGAATGCCGGTAGCGCACCTGCGCTCCGGAGACCTCCTCGAAGTGGCCACGGAGGACTGCTTCGGCGGGCTCGTGCGCGGGCCGGCGGATCTGCCGTCGCAGGTGTGCCGCATGCCGTATCTCAACCCCGTGTCGGGGCCGTTCTTCGTCGAGGACGCCGAGCCCGGCGACACCCTCGCCATCCACCTCGCCTCGATCACCCCGGCCCGGGACTGGGGTGTGTCCTCGACGTTCCCGCACTTCGGGGCCCTCACGTCGACCTCGCACACGGCCACGCTGCAGCCGCCGCTTGAGGAGCGGGTGTGGGTGTACGGCATCGACCGGCAGGCGGGCAGTGTGCGGTTCCAGGCCACGGAGAGCGACCACGCCGTGGATCTTCCGTTGGATCCGATGATCGGCACGATCGGGGTCGCCCCCGGCGGGTTCGAGGCCCGCTCCACGATCGTCCCGGACGCCCACGGCGGGAACCTCGACACCCCGCAACTTCGCCCCGGGACCACGCTCTATCTCGGGGTGAATGTGCACGGGGCGATGCTCGCGCTCGGCGACGGCCACGCCCGCCAGGGCGAGGGCGAGGCCTGCGGCGTGGGTGTCGAGATCGCCACCACCACAACCCTCGCCGTCGAGGTGATCAAGGGTGTGCCGACGGTGTGGCCGCGCCTGGAAACCGACGCGACGATCATGTCGATCGGCTGCGCCCGCCCATTGGAGGACGCCTACCGGATCGCCCACCACGACATGGTCGGCTGGGTCGGGTCTCTAACCGGCCTGGAGGCGCTGGACGCCTACCAGCTCGTCTCCCAGGCAGGACGGGCGCCGATCGGCAACGTCTGCGACCCCAACTACACCACCCTCGCCGCAGTCGAGAAGACTTTCCTTCCCGCGCCCGAACCCGCCTACGGCGGGGTGCACGCCCGGTTGCGGCAGCTTGCCGTCGGGCTGCGGTGAAGAGGGCGGGACTGATGGCAATCCCGCGCTTGCCGCTGCGCGACGAGTTGTTCCTGCTCGGCCACAACGACGACACCGGCCACCCGCACATCCACCGCCAGGCGCTGGCGCTGGGGCTGGCCGGCGCGGTCCTGATCGAACTATTCCTCGCCGGGCGGATCGCCCTCGACCCGACCGACGACCGCCCGGCCGGCGAGCGGTGGCTGCGCCTGTACAGCGATCAGCCGGTCGGTGACCTGATCGCCGACACCGCCCTCGCCGCCATCCGCCGCGGGCGCACCGCCCCACCGGTGAAGGTCTTCCTGCGGGGCTTCGCCGACGACCTGTACGAGCGCACCCGCGCCGGTCTCGTCGCCGCCGGCATCCTCCGGCAGGTCACTCGCCGCCGCCTCGGTGGCCTCGCCCGCACCGACACCTACCTCCCGACGGACACCAAATGGCCTGTTGTCGCCCGGGCCCGGCTGCGATACCTCGCCGCCGGTCGGGAGCAACCCGACAACCACACCGCCGCCCTCGCCGGACTTGTCGCCACCCTCGGCCTGGCCACCCATCTCTACCTCGACGACGACACCGCCACCCTCATCGAACGGCTGAAGGCGATCGCTGAGCAGCATCATCGGTCGGTGTGGGACATCACCGCCGCCGTCGACGCCGCGGTCGGTGACCTCGCCACCGCCGCCTACCGGTGAGCGCGACATGGAGAGCTATCCGATGAACGCTGCTGTGCGCATCCGTGCTGCCCGCTGGACGGACAAGGACGCGGTCGCCGAACTGATCGCCGACACCTTGCACCTCAGCCCGCTGGCGGCGTGGCTGGTGCCTGACCCGCCGCAGCGCCGCCAGGTGCTCACCGATGTCGTGGGGATCTGGGTCGAGCATGCGCTCTTCTTCGGCGATATCCACCTCACCGACGACCACACCGCCACCACTGTCGGCTTCCACCGCTACCGGCCCATCCCGCCACCAGCCAACTACCGCACCCGCCTGACCGAGGTTGCCGGACCACACGCCGACCGGTTCGATCTGCTGGACTCGCTCCTGGCCGAGAAACAGCCGACCGAGCCGCACTACCATCTCGCGTTCCTCGCCGCCCGTCCTGACGCCCAGAAGGCCGGCCGTGGCACCGCGCTGCTGGCCCATCACCGCAGCCGACTCGACCGCATCGACCTACCGTCCTGGACCGCCGTCCTCGCAGGCGGGGAGCACCTGTTCGCGCGCCACGGCTACACGCCTCGACCGGCGATCACCCTGCCCGACGGCCCGGCCCTGCAGCCGATGCGGCGTAACGCCCACCGTGACAGCAGCAGCGGCGGGGGCATGCCGATCAACCCGGCCCGCCCCGTCGACAACCGCTGGCAGGGCTTCCATGTCTAAACCTGGCGCTCTCATCACCAAACAGACCGACCCGGCGACCGACCATCTCGATCCCCAACCAATACCGCAAACCATGCCGCTCCCAAACAGATACCCTCCAGACCTCATCGACGCCGTCGTCCAGCGCGTCACGGACACCCGCGCCGTCAAGGCATACGGCGCCGTCACCGCCGTCGCCCGCCAGATGGGCCTCGACCCGCGCCTGGTCCAGAAGTGGGTCAACAAGGCCACTGCCCCCGTCACTCTCCAGCGAGGCAAACCCGCCGCCGAGTCGCGGGAGGCGTACCTATCACCGGGGCTGCTGCACTGCAGGTTCTGCCAGCAGCCGATGGCTCACGCCCAGTCGCACGACTCGGGTCAGGGCTACCAGTGCCAACAGGGCTGCAGACCCCGCCCTCTGGATGGCGTTGCCGTCGCCGACACCGTCGGCCGGGCCATCCTGGCGCACGCCCCTCGGCTCATCCCGTCGACCGGCACGCCGACCCCGCCACACCTCGCAGCCGTCCACGCCCACCGCGTTGTCGCCCGCGTCACCGTGGGGGCCACTCCCAGCGACGTCACCCTCACCTGGCGCGCCACCCCAGTTGTCGAGCCCGACCGGCTCGACACCGAACGCGCCCAGCGTGTCGCCACCGCCCGCAACCTCGCCGTCAGCGACCCGCTACGCGCCCGGCACCTCCTGCACGCCAGCCTCACCGGCGTCGACCCCGCCACCGCGTCGGCCCACCCTCTGCACGCCGACGCCGCCGCACTCCTGGCCGAACTGCAACTCCGCCTCCGCCACCTCGCCGACGCCATCACCTGGGCCACCTACGCCCACCACAGCACGGCCCACCTCTACGGGCCCACCCACCAGCGGAGTCTTCACGCCCTTCGCATCCTCGCCGCCGCCCACCGGCGCGCCGGACATCACCAGCGCGGGTACCGCCTCTACCGACAGCTCGCTGAACACCTTGCCGCGACCGCCGGGCCGCATGCTTCGCGAACCCTCGCAGCCCAGGCCACCATCGCCCTCGTCCTGCATGCACTCGGTCACTGCCAAGCCGCCCGCACCCTCCTCGCGGAGACCATCACCACCCACCGCCGCGAGCACCCCGCCACCGCCCGCATGACCCAGCACCTGACCCGCATCTGGCGCGACTGCGCCGCCAAAGGCCACCAGCACCAGGACGCCGAACCCCCGGCAATTCCGCCCGAGGTGAAACCGATCGAACAGCCCGACCTTGCGGCGGGCAGGCCGCGTTCCTTCGACGTCCCCCATTTTGGCCAGAACTCTGCCCTCGACGGGGCAGGACAGCGCACCGCTCGACGCGATTCCGCACGGCGGGGCCACGGCCAGCAGCCACCCATCGGAAAGGCAGACCCCCGCCCATGGACAACGTCGTTGCACGAGGAACCAAGGTCGTGGTGACGGGCGCAGCCGGATTCATCGGCTCGCACCTGGTAGAGGCACTCCTCGACCAGGGGTACACGGTGATCGGCATCGACCGGCGAAGCCCGCGAACAGATCCGATCGCGCGCCTCAATTTGCAGGAGGTCGTAGGCCACCCCGGGTTCTCCTGGGCGGAGGCGGATCTGATGGACGCGGACTTGGACAGCCTCATGGAGGATGTTCGATACGTCTTTCACCTCGCGGCGGTGCCTGGTGTCCGGTCGTCGTGGACCGGCTTCCCGCGCTACGTGACGGCGAACATCCTGGCCACCGAGCGTGTGTTGGCGGCATGCGTGCGCCAGGAAGTACCGAGACTGATCTACGCCTCGTCATCCAGCGTGTACGGCGTCAGTGGCAGCCCGAGCCGGGAGAACGAGCCGACGGTGCCGATCTCTCCCTACGGGGTGAGCAAGCTCGCCGGCGAGCAGCTCTGCCTGGCCCATGCGAAGCGTCCTGGCAGCCGGTTGTCGGTCGTTGCGTTGCGGTACTTCACCGTCTATGGGCCGAGGCAGCGGCCCGACATGGCGATCGGTCGCGTGCTGGCGGCGGCGTTGACCGGCGAACAGTACACCTTGTTCGGGGACGGTACGCAGCGGCGGGAGTTCACCTACGTCGGGGACGTGGCCGATGCCACGCTAGCGGCGGCGACGGTGGATGTCCCGGCCGCCGTGGTGAACGTCGGTGGCGGTTCGAGCGTCTCGATGATCGACGTCATCGGTATGGCGCGGCAGGTGACCGGGCAGCCGGTCCCGCTCACCGCCATCCCTGCGCTGGCCGGGGATGTTCCGGCCACTGCCGCCGATCTGACCCTGGCACGCGTTTTGCTGGGGTACCGACCCGACACCGACCTGCACACCGGGTTGGCGCGCCACGCCGAGTGGCTGCGCCGGCTCCCACCCGATCAACTCAGCCTCTACACCCCACCGCGTGTGGCGATCGAGGAGGTGTCCGCATGCTCGTCCTGACGGCCGGATCGGCAAACGAGTTGTACGCGTCGGTGTGTCGAGAGCTCTTGGTGCAAGGGCACCGTGCGACGCCGCGCGGCCTGCCGACCATGGAGGTGCTCGGCGCGCATCTACGGCTGACCGATCCACGTCGCCGGTTCGTCAGCGTGCCGCCGGTGCGTGTGCTGAATCCCGCGTTCGCGGTCGCCGAGGCGCTGTGGATCCTGTCGGGCTCTGACGCACCCTGGATCTTCACGTACAACCGGTCGCTGGAACGGTACGCCGACGAAGGCAGGCTGCAAGGGGCCTACGGACCGAGGATGCGGCACTGGCGCGGCGTGGACCAGCTCGATCACGTTCGCCGTCTGCTGCAGCGCGATCCGGACAGCCGCCAGGCGGTCATCCAGCTTTACGACCCGCAGCGGGATACGTGCGGACACCGCGACGTGCCCTGCACGCTGAACTACCGGTTCTTCATCCGCCGCGGCCGGTTGGAGATGCACACCACCATGCGCAGCAACGACATGTGGCTCGGCCTGCCGTACGACCTGTTCACCGCGACCATGCTGCATGAGCTGCTGGCCGGCTGGCTCGGCGTGGACCTGGGCACCTATCACCATCACGTCGACTCGCTGCACGTTTACGCCGAGCACGAGCAGGCCGCCGCGACAGTGGCCGAATCCGTGGTCGCACCGTCACCGGCCATGCCGGCGCTGTCGGCACCTGCCGACGGCTTCACCGAATTCCTCACCACCGTGGTGACGGGCGACGTCATGCCGGACGCCGACGCACCCTGGGTGGCGATGGCCGCCGTGCTGGCCAGCTACCGCCGATGGAGCGCGGGCGACCGGCCGGCTGCACGAGATCTCGCCTCGAAGATCGACGGCGACATGGGGCGGGCCTTGCAGAGCTGGTACGCCCGCCTCACCGACGCGGCGGAGCTGGCCGGCTCCGCGAGAGGGGGTGCCCGATGACCGCTACCAACGTCGTGCTGGGTCTGTGCGCGTTCACCCACGACTCGGCCGCCGGGCTCCTGGTCGACGGCGACCTGGTTGGCTTCGCCGAAGAGGAACGGCTCACCGGGGACAAGCACACTGCCGCCTACCCTGCCAGGGCCGTCGCGTGGCTGCTCGACACCGCCGGGATCGGTCCCGCGTCGGTGGATGTGGTGGCCTACAACTTCGACGGCCGTCGTTACCTCGACGCCCTGCCCGCCACCGAACTGTTCGCGCGGATGCCCGAGACGCAGGAGCGGGCGCAGCCCCGAGCGGACAGCTTCCGGAAGGTCCACGACCGGTTCACCGCCCGGATGACTGAACTACGCAGCCGTTTCCCGCGCGCCCGGATGGCGCCGGTGCTGCACCACCGCGCCCACGGCCTGTACGCCTTCGCCTCCAGCGAGTACGACGCCGCTGCCGTGCTGGTGGTGGACAGCCTCGGCGAGGTGCAGTCCACCACCATCGGCAGCGGGCTACGGCTGTCGAACGGAGACTGCCGCACCGTCATCGCCGAGGACATCACCGACCCGGCGTCACTCGGCTACGCCTACGGGGCAGTCACCGAGCACCTCGGCTGGCGCCGGGGCGACGAAGAGGGCACGGTCATGGCGCTCGCCGCGCTCGGCGACCCAGGCCGATTCCGCCCACTGATGCGCGAGGCGATTGTGCTGACTGAGCGCGGTTTTGCACTCAATCCGCGCTGGTTTCCGCTGCGCGTCCTCACCCGCGGCTACCCCCGGGTCAGCGCCGAGTTCGTCGCCGCCACCTGTCCCAGCCGCGACCCCGCCGCCCCGGTGGAGCCCGTCCACGCCGACCTCGCCGCCGCGCTCCAGGACCGCACCGAGGAGGTCATGCTGCACCTGGCTCGCCGCGCCCGCGCGGTGACCGGGATGCGACTGCTGTGCCTCGGCGGTGGGGTAACCGCGAACTGCGTAGCGGTCGGCAAGATCGTAGAGGCCGGGATCTTCGACGAGGTCCACGTCCCGCCGGCACCAGGTGACTCAGGCACGGCGATCGGTGCGGCGCTGGCGGCCAGCCTCGACGCTACCCGCCGGATTCCCACCGGCGTCGCCGGCCGCTGCTACCTCGGTCCGGCCTACACGGAGCTGACACTGCCCGAACATCCCCGCCCTGGGCTCAGCGCGTACCAGCCCGCCGTACCGGCCAAGCACCTGGCGATCAAACTCGCCGAGGGATACACGGTGGGCCTGTTCCACGGCGCGTTGGAGGCCGGCCCTCGTGCGCTGGGCAACCGGTCGATCCTGGCCTCACCGCTGCTGCCCGACGTGGTCGACCGGCTCAACGCCACGGTGAAGTTCCGCGAGCCGTTCCGCCCGTTCGCGCCCGTCGTGCTCGCCTCGGCCGCGCGCGACTACTTCACCCTGCCGCAGCCGACCCCGTTCATGTCGATCGCCTCCGGCGTGACCGACCTGACACGCGACAAACTGCCCACCGTCGTGCACGTCAACAACACCGCCCGGATGCAGACCATCACCCCGGACGCGAACTCCTTCCTCGCCGAGGTGCTGGCGGAGTTCACCGCGATCACCGGCCACCCGGTGCTGATCAACACCTCGCTCAACGTCAAGGGCAAACCGATCTGCGGCACCCCGGACATGGCGATGGACTGCCTGACCGACAGCGGACTCGACGCCCTCATGCTGGAAGGCTGGTGGGTGACCAAGTGCTGATCGGCTACAGCTTCTGGGGCTTCCTCGGCCCCGGCATCACCGACACCCCCGACGGCGGGCGTAGCCACCGGCGGGTGCTCATCGACGGCCTCCGGGAACGTGGGCACGAGATCGTCTTCGTCCAGGCCAACCGAGACCGCGAGGAGGCAGACCTCGACCTGACCCACGCCTACCGGTGGGACCGCGGGCTACCCGAGGCCGACGTGCTGTTCCTGGAGTGGCGCTGGCCGATCCCCGGCCGCAACACCACAGCGTGCGGCACGCCCGGTCACACCTGCGACCTGCACCGACAGCAACAGTTGCTCGACCACTACACCGGGCGGGGCACTCCCACCGTGCTCTGGGACAAGGACCGGCAGCTCCCGGAGCATGATCCGCTGCGGCAAGGGGCGAACGTGACGGTCTGTGAACCGGCGCTGCACCCTTCGCCCGGCGCGGTTTCGCTGCTGTTCCCGGTCGCGGACTCCGCGCTCGACGGTGCCGATCCCATGGCCCTCGCGGCCCGGCACCGGGACCTGCCGCTGGTGTACGTCGGAAACCAGTACGACCGCGATGACGCCTTCAACCGCTTCTTCGCCCCAGCCGCCAACGTTCATCCCCATCTCGTCGCAGGGAAGTGGACCAGTACGCAGCGGTGGCCTGGTCTCAACTTTCACGGCCGGGTGCCGTTCGTGGAGGTGAACGCCCTCTACCACCGGTCGATGTCCACGCTCCTGCTGCTGCCCGACCGGTACGCCCGCGCGGCGCACATGACCCAACGGCTGTTCGAGGCAGTCCTCGCCGGCTGCTTGCCGCTCACCCCGGCGACCATCCGCGACGCCGCACGGTTCACCCCACCCGAACTGCACGCGGCCGACGGGCGTCAGGTCGCCCGAAGGATCACGGAGCTGGTGAGCCTGGCCGGGACCGACCGTCACGCAGAACTGATCGACCTGTGCCTGGACCGGCTGGATCTGTTCCGCCTATCCCGCCAGCTCGACACCATCGAGCAGGTCCTCGCCGGCCACGGGGTCGGTCGATGACCGGCTCGCCGCCGCCCAGCGGCACCAGCCGGAGACTACTGTCGGCGGCCATGGACAGGATCGCCATCATCGGCTGCGGCGGCTCCGGCAAGACCGTCCTGGCCCGCCATCTCGCCACCACTCTCGGACTTCCCGTCACCAACCTCGACAAGCTTTACTACGACGACGGCTGGAACCCCACCCCGATGGAGAAGTTCGCCGCCCTCCAGCGCGAACTGGTCGCGGCAGAGCGGTGGATCATCGAAGGCAACTACGCCTCCACCCTGCCCATCCGCCTGGCCCGTGCCGACACCGTCGTCTTCCTCGACCTGCCGGCCCGCACCTGCCTGTGGGGAATCGCGCAACGCCGCTGGCGCTACCGGGGCGGCCAACACGCCGACGGCGTCTACGACCGCATCACCTGGTCCTTCATCAAGTACGTGCTCGGCTACCGGCGCAGCATGCGCCCCAAGGTCAACGCACTCGTCGCCGAGCATGGCCGACACGTCCGGTACCTGCGCCTAGCCAGCAGGCGGCAGGCCAATCGATTCCTGCGTCAACTCGACGCCGACACCGGCACCTGACCTGCGGAGGCGACCCTGTCCACCCCCACCGCTCCCTTCACCGACCCCGCGCTCATCCGAGGCACCCTGTACGCCACCGCAGACCGGATCGGGCAGCGCACCAGCGCCCTGCACCGTGCGAAGATCACCGGTGCGGACGCCGCCACCACCATCGCCGCGCTGGCGGCAGCCGCCCATCCAAACCCCACCCGGGTCGCGGACATCGGATGCGGGCGGGGCACCACCACCGTCGAACTGGCCCGCCAATACCCCGCAGCGGCCATCGTCGCCGTCGATCAGTCCCCGGCCCTGCTGGCCGTCGTCCGCGACCGGCTACGCACCCACGCCCGCGAGATCAACCTCGTCACCGCCGACTTTCACCACCTGCGCGGCGTCCTCGCCGACGTCGACGTGGCCGTGGCGGCGTTCTGCCTTTACCACTCGCGGCGGCCCGAACAGGCCCTCGCCGAGATCGGCGCATGCTTGGCGCCGGGCGGGTATGTCATCGCAGCCACCAAGTCAGCCGACAGCTACACGACCATCGACCAGGTCATCGCCGCCAGCGGCCTGGACCGGGGTGCCATCAGCCGACCGAGCCTGTATGAGGCGTTCCACACCGGCAACGCCGAAGCGGCGTTCGCTGCGGCCGGGCTCGTCCTTCACCGGCGGCTAGACCAGCAGCACACGTTCCGGTTCACCGACCTCGCTCACCTCGCCGAATATGCGGTCACCAGCCCCAAGTACCGGCTTGCACCTGAGTTGGCCGCCGACCCGGCGGCGCTGGCCGCCGTGCTGCGCGCCCGGCTCCCCGACGAGCCGGTCACCGCCGCCTCCACCGTGACGTACCTGGTGGCCGCGCGGCCATGAGCCCGGCAGTATTCGTCAAACGCTACGCCGACCCGGCCCGGGGCGTCGCCGCCCAGGCGCACCTGCGATGGCTCCAGCAGCTCGGCAGCGACGTACGGCTACCGCATCTGCACCCCGGGACCGCCACCCACCTGATCCTCGAACACCTTGACGGCACGCCACCACAACCGCGCGACCTGCCCCGCCTCGCCGCCGTCCTGGGGCGGCTGCACGGCACCGCCTACGCCCGCGAGCTACACGCCGCCCACCTCGACCGGCCCTTCCACAGCCAGGCAGGGCCGACCCTGCCGGCCTTCCACACCGGCCGACACACCGTGCTCGCCCAGGTCGGCGTAGACCCCACCGGCCTTCTCGCCGCCTTCTACAAGGACGCCAACCTGCGCAACTTCATCATCACCGCCACCGGGCCGGCGGTGGTCGACTTCGATGACCTGACCCTCGCCCCGTTCGGCTACGACCTCGCCAAACTCATCGTCTCGGCCGCCATGACCTACGGCACGCTGGACAGCCACCAAGCCGAGGTTGTCGTTGCCGCCTACACCCACCACGTCGAGAACACCGGCGGACCAATCAACTCCTGCACCTTCACCCAACTCACCCGCTACGCAGAGATGCACCACCTCCTCACCGCCCGCTACCTGCACCGCAACGGCTACCGGCACCCCTGGCCCGCCGTGCGTCCCTGGCCGGCACCCGCTGGGCCGCTCAGCCTGAAGGAGCCCCCGCCATGACCGTCACCACAGAACTCGTCCTCACCCGCCACGGCGAAGCCAACAACAACGCCACCGGCACCGTCGGCGGGGAACGCGGCTGCACCGGCCTCAGCCCCCGTGGCCGCACCCAGATCCAGCGCCTCGCCCACCGCCTCGCCGCTGAACACCAGCAGCGCCCCTTCAACGCCTTCTACGGCACCCCACGCCGCCGAGTCCGCGAATCCATCGACATCATCACCGAGGCTCTCCCCGTAGCCGTCACGATCGTCGAGGACCTACGCGGCCCCGACCACGGCGACGCAGACGGCCGCCCCTGGCACGACATCAAGACCACCTTCGGCGGACCGCCCCAGCACAACCCCGACCAGCCATACGCCACCGACTCCGAAACCTGGAACCAATACCTCCACCGGGCGACCAGCACACTACGACAGATCCTCGACCGGCACGCCGGACAACGCATCCTGATCACCGCCCACGGCGAAACCATCGAAGCCGCCCACGTACTGCTCCTCCAGCTACCACCCGCAGCACGCCTGGGACTCGGATTCGTCACCGACCACGCCTGCATCACCCGCTGGCAGCAGCACGTCAACCGCTTCGACAGGCACGTCTGGATGCTCGCCGCCCACAACGACACCCGGCACCTCAGCGATCAGCAGCAATGAGCGACCCAGCCGCAACCCTGCTCGCCATCTGCCGACGCCTCGTCGACCCCCACGCCCGACCCGTCGCCCTGCACGCCGGCCACAACGGCACCGCCGTGCTACGGGCCGCTACGCACGCCGGGGACGTCATCGTCAAGTGCCACCGCGGCCACGACCGCCACCACCAGGAAATCCACGCCTATCAACACTGGACCCCAGCCCTCGGCACCAGCGCACCCAAACTGATCGCCGTCAGCGACGAGCCACCAAGCGTCGTCGTCACCGCACTACCAGGGCGCCCACTCGCAGAAACGGATCTTGACCCGCAGCGCGAGATCCACGCACACCGACAAGCTGGCACACTCCTGCGCCTGCTCCACAACACCAGCCCGCCACGCACGGAACCAGACATCACCGCCTGGCTGGCCGAACGCGGCGACTACTGGCTCTCACTCGCAAAAGATCTTCTGAGCGAACAACGACGCACTGAAATCCGAGCTCACCTCCGCGACCTCGCCACGCTCGGACCACTCCCTGCCGTCCCATGCCACCTCGACTTCACCCCCCGCAACCTGCTGTGCACAACAACCACATCCGCGGAAGAGCCGGTCAACCGTAACCGCCACGACGCCTCCTCAACGTCACCCGGCGTGGCACTCGCGGTGATCGACTTCGAACACGCCCGGTTCGACCTCGCCGCCCGCGACCTTGTCCGCCTCGCTACCCGAACATGGCCGAACCGACCAGACCTGGAAGAAGCATTCATCAGCACCTACGGCAACCTCACCGACCTCGACCGCAAGGTCATCGAGCACTGCTTCCACCTTGACGCGCTGACCGCCACGGTCCGCCAGGCGCTGTCCAGACGCTTCACACGTTGCCGCCCCGGCGCCGTGTAACGGCGATAGAGGTGAAGAGCGCCGGCGATCCTCCCCCACCGGCCCCCTCCGCGCGCCAACTATGAAGCGGCGGGAGTTCAGGCCCAACTCCCCGTCAGCTTGGTAGATCCCCGGTGGTGGTCCGGGCCGGTCATGATCCACCGGCTGATGTGGCGGGGTTTCGGGACCGCCGGTCGTATTGATGGCGGTGTGGTCGGCGTGGCTGCGCGTAGCGGGTGCAGCCAGCGGCACACGGTCTGCACGCTGCCGGTGAACCCCATCGCCTGCAGTTCAGCGTGCAGGACGACGGCGTCGGTGACGCCGGCGATGAACCGGGTGGCCAAGCGGGCGGTGAACCCGTCGAGCAGGCTGGTGCGTTTGACGGCCTTGACCAGCAGTTCGTCAATGCTGTTGGCGCGGGCGAAGCGGCGCACCGTCGAGCGATCCAGATCGAGTTGGCGGCTGATCGCCCACAGCGACGCACCCTCGGCCAGCGACTCCGGCACAGCGAGCGGCGAAGCGCTCTCGCGTGCGGGCGGCCAGCGACCGTTTGCGGCCACAGACGTCGCGCATCCCCTTGGGCACGGGGTCGGCGTCCGCTGGCGGCGGCCCACTGCGGAGGCTGTCGGGCTGTTCGATGGTCGGCGGCGGCGAGGGCGCGGTGGCCTGCGCTGCGGCGGTCAGCCGCCCCACACGCAGGCGTGGTGGGAGCGCAGGGTCTTGTCGACCGCCTCGCCCACGTTGTGCCAGATATGCCACCTGTCGGCGACCTGGCTCGCCTCGGGCGCGCCGGTACGGCAAGTCCAGGACGCTGCGTACCGGCGTGCGACCGTGGTCGCGGCGGCCGTGAACGTATCAAGGCCCTGCGGCGGGGAGAGAGCCGGTCTCGTGCTCTTGGGGGAAGATAAAGTGAGCGCGCGAACCATCGTGATGAGTTGGATGTCAGAGCGCGTGATGGTATCTAAGCCGTGACTGAGGGTGGATACTGCTGTGTTTGCTGCCGAGGGTGTGAGGGCCGCTCGACGCGGTCTGCCGCCGCTGCCAGAACCCGGTCAGGTGGTCGAGGTTCGCGGCTCGACATGGGCTGTGTCCAACGTCCAGGCGCAGGGTCTTCCGCGTAGCCCGGCCGACGAGTCGGTTGCGCAACTGAGCCACGTCGTCGACCTGCTGTCCCTCGATGAAGGCAGCCTGGGCGCGCAGCTCAGCGTGGTATGGGAACTCGAAGTCGGCCACACTGTTGCCCCAGCGCAGGGCCTCCCGGACGCGATTCAAGCCGATGGCTTTGACGACCCGGAGACGCTGGCTGGCTTCATCGACGCGATGCGGTGGGGAGCCGTCACGAGCGCCGACCCCAACCGCTATCAGGCTCCGTTCTGGTCTGGGGTGAACGTAGAGGCGTATCAGCTCGAACCGCTCCGCCGCGCGCTTGGGGCACCGCGCGCGAACCTCTTGCTGGCCGACGACGTCGGCCTAGGCAAGACGATCGAGGCAGGGCTGGTGATCCAGGAGTTGTTCCTGCGTCACCGTGCCCGCACCGCGATCATCGTGTGTCCGCCGAGCCTGTCGCTGAAGTGGCAGGACGAAATGCGGGAGAAGTTTGGCCTGGAGTTCACCATCGTCAACTCCGAACTGATGGCTGAGGTACGTCGCACCCACGGTCTACAGGCCAACCCGTTCCAGATCTTCCGTCGGGTGATCGTGAGCATGGCCTGGTTGCCGCAGGTCCGGGCCCAGCGCCTCATGCGCGACATCTACGCGCAGGCCGCGAACCCCAAGACCGGCAGCCGGTACGCCTTCGACGTCCTCGTCGTCGACGAGGCGCACCATGTGGCGCCAGCGAGTCCCTCGATGGTCGCCGGCGGGCGCGGGTACGCGGTGGACACCCAGCGCACGGTCGCCGTGCGGCAGCTCGCGGAGAAGTGCGAGCATCGCCTGTTCCTGAGCGCGACACCGCACAACGGGCACCCCGAGTCGTTCACGGCGCTGATGGAGATGATCGACCGCCGGCGGTTCGCCCGTGGCGCGAACCTCGACCCCACCGCGCTCAAGGACGTGACGGTCCGGCGGCTGAAGGCGGACCTGACCGGTAAGGGGTTCAAGAAACGCCAAGTCGGGACGATCGAGTTCGACCCGTCGGAGTCCGAGCAGCGGATGTTCTCGCTGCTGGACGAGATCGTCACCAAGAGCGCACGTTTGAACGGCACCAAGCCCGGCGGCGACATCGTGACAATGCTGCTGAAGAAGCGGTTCCTGTCCAGCCCGTTCGCCTTCGGTATGACCCTGAGCCACTACCTGTCATCGAAGGCCGGCCGCGGGCTGTCCGACGACGAGTACGACGACATCTTCGGCGAGGGCCAGTCCGACGAGGAAGAGGGCTTGTGGGAGCAGGACGAGGCGGAGAGGTTGCGCGAGTCGAAGGGCTCCGACCCGCTCGTCGGAGCTGAACCCGGGCAACTAGAGACCCTGATGAACTGGGGTCTGGGCTATGAGAGCCGCGCTGACTCCCGTGTCGATCGGCTTATCGGCTTCCTCGACGCGAACTGCCGTCCCGACGGCAAGCGCTGGACCAACGAGCGTGTCGTCGTCTTCACCGAGTACGCGCACACCGTCGACTGGCTCACCCGCGTGCTGCGCCAGCGCGGCTACAGCGACAACCGGCTCGCGGTGATCCAGGGCTCAACCCCGCCGGACCAGCGTGAGTACATCCGCTCCCAGTTCACCGCCGACCCGTCGAAGGAGCCGGTGCGCGTGCTGCTCGCCACCGACGCCGCCGGTGAGGGAATCGACCTGCAGACCTACTGCCACCGACTGGTCAACTTCGATATCCCGTTCAACCCGTCCCGGCTCGAACAGCGCATCGGCCGCATCGACCGGTACGGCCAGACCGAACAGCCGCAGGTGTTCCACTTCCTGCCCGTGCGGGACTCCTCCACATACGGTGCCGACCTGAAGTTCATGCAGATCATCGCCCGCAAGATCGCACAGGTCGAGTACGACCTCGGCTCAGCCAACCAGGTCGTCGGTGACGAGATCCAGAGCCACTTTGGCCGCCGCACACGTACGACGAAGAAGTCCAGGGGCATCGACACCAACGAGGTCATCAACGCCGCCTTGGCCGGCGGCATGGAACTCAACGCCCGCCTCACCCAGCTGGAGCAGGGCTACGACGACCAGCGCACCGAGATGCACCTCGACCCGGCCAACTTACGCCGCGTGGTCGACGCCGCGCTACGGCTCAACCACCAGGAAGCCCTGATCCCGAACCATGAGTTCGCCCAGGACACCGACGCCGAGGTCTTCACCGTGCCGACTCTCACCACAGGCTGGCGAGACACCCTCCGGGGCCTCGATACTCGCCTCGATCCCGGTGTACTGCGGCCCATCACCTTCGACCCGGACGCCGCCGAAGGGAGAGCCGACCTGGTGTACGTCCACCTTGGCCACCCGATCGTGCAGAAGGCCCAACGACTGCTGCGCCGGTCGTTGTGGAGCGTCGACTCGACTCTTCGGCGTGTGACGGCGGTGGTCGTGGACGGCCTTGATGAATCGTTCGTCGCCGCCGTGACCCGCATGGTTCTCGTCGGCCGCGGCGGTGTCCGGCTGCACGAAGAGGTCTTCCTTGCTGGCGTCCGGCTGCGCGGACGGCGCGCGATGGCCGAGGAGCGGGCAGAGGAGGCACTCGATAAGGCGCTAGACCGGGAGAACCTCGCCCTGGCCGATCAGCGGGTCCGCGACCAGCTGTGCGACCTGTGGAACGTGCCTGACGCCCCGCTGCGCCTGCGACTCGAAGAGTCGATGCGCACCCGCGCCGACCGCCGACACGACCTGGTCACCGAGCAACTCGCCCGGAGGCAGGCCGCAGACGTGCAGCGGGCGACGGAGATCTTCGCCGCTTTCCGCGCCAATCTCCGCGACTCGCTCACCCGCCTCCGCGCCGAGGAAGACGCAACCGCCGGGCAGCTGTTCACCGACCCGGACCAGCAGCGGCAGTGGCGGCGCGACATTGAGGCCATGTCCCGCCGCCTGGACGAACTCGATGACGAGCAGGCGCGCGAGATCGCCGCCATCAACGACCGGTACGCCGAGGTCAAGCCGCACACGACCGCAGCCGCCGTCGTGTTCGCCCTGACCCGCGGCGACGCAGATGGGTGGCGAGAGTGATGGTGCGCCGCTACAACACCCGACGCTCGGCCCCCAGCGTCGCCGACCAGCACCGCGCCTGGCTGGAGCTGGTCGACACTGACGGCCCGTTTCTCGCCATCCCGCCACTGAAGCGCGTGTGGCCGCAGGGCATGCCCACGCTGTCCGACGCAAGCAAGGCCGCATTGGTCGATGCCCGCAAGGACTTCGAGGCCGCGTGGGAGCGCCTCGACCGTACACCGGATTCGGAGCAGGCCCTCGACGCCTACCGCGTCGTGCGCGACAAGTGGGTCGAGACGATCCTGCGCGATGTCGCGGGCTGGGCCGAATCGCTGTCGTGGGGCGAAGTGGCAGGCGTGGAGGCGTGCTCACCCAACCGGGCTGTCACCGTGCGCGCGCAAGCGTCGCTCAGCGGTCCCGACGGTGTCGGCGCGCTAGTGCACGTCGTTGACCCCGTCGAATCGCTGCGCGATACGCCCGGCGACCTGTGGGCGGCCAACCCGATCGACCGCCTCGAGGCGATGCTGCGCGACGGCCGCGTCCCGATCGGCATTGTCACTGACGGCCGCTGGTGGGGACTCGTCTGCGCCCGCCAGGGTTCAATGGTGGCCTCTGGCATCGTGGACGCGCTGACCTGGATCGAAGAACCGCGCACCCGGGATGCGTTCCTCACCCTGATCGGCCGGCCATACCTGATCGGCGGCGACCCGAAGGACCGGCTCCCCGTGTTGTTCGAGGAGTCGGTGGCCGCAGCCGAGGAGATCACCGAGGCTCTGGGCGCCCAGGTGCGGCGAGCCGTCGAGCTGATCATCCAGTCCATGTCCGAGTCGGCAGCCGACGCCCGACGACGCAGCCTTCCAGACCCGCTGCCGGCGCGCCCGCGCGACAGCTACGAGGCCGCCGTCACGGTGATGATGCGCGTCGTCTTCCTCCTGTTCGCCGAGGAGCGCGGTCTGCTGCCCTCTGGCGAACTGTTCGACCAGGGCTACGGCATCGCCCGTGAGCTCGATCAGCTCATCGCGCGCAGGACCGAGGAGAGCGAGGAAGCCCTCGACTCCACCTCGTTGACCTGGCACCGGCTTCTCGCGACCAGCAACGCCCTCTACCACGGCGCGTCCTTCGAGAATATCCGTATGCCCGCCTACGGCGGCTCCCTGTTCGATCCGTCCCGGTTCCCGTTCCTCACCGCTGCGACCGACGAGGGAACCCTGGCCGTCACGGTTTCGGACCGCGTCATGCTTCACGTCCTGCAGTCCGTGCAGATTGCCGCCATCAAGGGCGAAGCGCGGCGAATCTCGTTTCGCGACATCGATGTCGAGCAGATCGGCTACATGTACGAGGGACTGCTCGGCTACACCGCCGCCGTCGCCCGCGAGGTCACCGTCGGCATCAAGGGCGGCCTCGGCGAAGAGCCCGAGATCCCGCTCGCCCTGCTGGAGGGGCTGGCTGCAAAGAACCCTGACCGTAAAAAGTTCGCCGACGCCCTCCGCGCCTGGGTGGAGCAGGATCAGCCCTCGGCCAAGCCGCCGTCGCGAGCCGCCATCGCCAAAGCCGTTGACGCCGACGTCGACCCGAACATCGTCAGCGCGTTGACCCAAGCCGTTAGCGACGACCTCGCCCTGCGCGACCGCGTCAAGCCATGGCTCGGGCTGATCCGCCTCGACCTGCGCAAGCGGCCGTTCGTCGTCCTCGACGGCGGCCTGCTCGTCAGGGAAACCCCATCGCGGAAAAACGCTGGTGCCCACTACACCCCGAAGTCCCTCGCCGAACAGGTCGTGCTCCACGCCCTCCAACCGCTCTGCTACGCGCCCGGCCCGCACCAGGCAGCCGATCCGGCGGCGTGGAAGCTCAAGTCGTCCAACGAGATCCTCGGCCTCAAAATCGCCGACATTGCCTGCGGCTCCGGGGCATTCCTCGTCGCCGCCGCCCGCTACCTAGCCGAGCGCGTCGTCGAAGCCTGGACCACCGAGGACCCTGCGAACGCAGCCCGCAAAGACCTCTACACCCTCGCGATCCGCCAGGTCATCGCGAAATGCCTCTACGGTGCCGACATCAACGACATGGCCATTGAGATGTGCAAACTCTCGCTATGGCTTGTATCTCTCGACCGTAACCTGCCGTTCTCGTTCGTCGATGACAAGGTCTTCCTCGGCAACTCCCTGCTCGGTCTCACGAAGCTCGACCAACTCCGAAACCTGCACATCGATCCGAGCAAGGGAACCAAGTGGGTTACCAAGAGGTTGGCGTCCGGCACCGACCTCACGTACGTCGTCGACGTTGACGTTGACTCGATCATCGCCAAGGCTGTCGCCCTCCGTGAGGACCTTGCGTCGCCGGTCGACGACGCTGACCCGGCTCGCTCCAGCGCGGCGAAGCGCCGCCTGCTCACGCAGTTGCACGAGGTGACGGCAGACTTGCGGAAGATCGCAAACGGCGTCATCGGCGCGGGCCTCCCTCTCGGTGGCAAACCCGGCAAGACTCTGGACGCCGCGTATGAGGACTTGCGGATGGCTGCCAGAAAGGCATACCCGGGCACGGCTGGCGGTGACTCCGACAGCGCATGGCTTGAAACAATCATCGACCGGGGCCTCACACCCGCTGTCGAGACCGACTACGAGCGTTGGCAACCACTTCACTGGATCATCGAGGCCGCCGACGTCATGGTCGACCACGGCGGCTTCGATGCCATCATCGGCAACCCCCCGTTCCTTGGCGGACAGAAGCTCACCGGCGCCATGGGCACGCCGGTCCGCGACTGGTTCGTCAACATCCTTTCCGAGGGCCGCCGAGGCAGCGCCGACCTCGTCGCCTACTTCTTCCTACGTGTCACCTCACTCTTGCAGGCGAACGGCACCCTCGGCCTGATCGCCACGAACACCGTCGCCCAGGGCGACTCCCGCGAGGTCGGCCTCGACGCCATAGTCGCCGCCGGCTTCACCATCACCCGCGCCATACAGTCCCGGTCCTGGCCGGCAGCGAGCGCCAACCTCGAATACGCCGCAGTCTGGGGCACACTCGGCTCGGTCGCCGACGCGGTCCCGCGTGTGGCCGACGATGTGCCGGTCAGCCGCATCAGCACCCTGCTCGAACCGCAAGGCCGCGCCGCGGGCAATCCGATCCGCTTGATCGAGAACGCCGGCATCGCCTTCCAGGGCTGCATCGTGCTCGGGATGGGCTTCGTGCTCGACACGGCTGAAGCGCAAGAGTGGATTGCCACCGATCCACGCAACGCCGAGGTGCTCTTCCCGTACCTCAACGGCGAAGATCTCAACTCCCGCCCCGACGCCTCAGCCTCACGCTGGGTAATCGACTTCAACGACCGCACTGAAGCGGCGGCGGCGGCGTACGCCGCGCCGTACGCACGGATAAAAGACAGCGTCAAGCCGGAGCGCATGCAGAACAACCGAAAAGTCTACCGCGACTACTGGTGGCAGTTCGCGGAGAAGCGGCCAGCCATGCGCAAGGCAATCGCGGAGTTGCCTGAGGTGTTGGTCATCGCTCTTGTCAGCAAGACCGTCATGCCCATCCGGGTCGCGAACGTGCAGGTCTTCAGCCACAAGCTGGGTGTCTTTGCTACGGACTCGTATGCGGACCAGGCGGTGCTGTCATCGACGGTTCACCAACTTTGGGTCGTCAAGTACACGTCAACGATGCGGGCGGACATCAACTACTCGCCGTCGGACGTGTTTGAGACCTTCCCCCGCCCGCCCTTTTCCGAACGTCTTCAAGCTGCAGGGCGTTCTCTGGACGAGGAGCGTCGGGAGGTCATGCTTCGACGCGGGCTCGGTCTCACGAAGCTCTATAACCTAGTCAACGACGCCGAGTTGAGCGATGCCGCCGACCAGGATGTGGCGCGCATGCGAGCACTGCACGTGGAACTCGACCTCGCCGTCCTAGATGCATACGGTTGGTCCGATGTTACTCCCGGTCACGGCTTCCATGCATTTAGGCAAATGCAGCGCTGGAGCGTGAGCCCTGCAGCCCGCGTCGACATTCTCGACCGACTCCTCGAAGAGAACCACCGCCGAGCCGGACAACCGCCACGGAGCAGCATCGACGCATCCTTGGGGGTCGATGAACTCGGATACGGCGGAACACTCTTCTGACCAGTTCGGGTTCCGTCAGTCGAAGAGAGTGCATTCGTCGAGCGGGGAGCGATTTCTAGCCGAGGTTGGGCTACTTGGCCGGACTCCGTCGCGGCGATGGTTCTCCAGTAACAGACGGTCGAGGATCTCGACGCGCGCGGCCGGGCCGACCGTCCATCGCTCCACTTGCCGGTATGAGTTGAAGCTGTGGTCGAGGTGCATGTCATCCCACCCGTACGCGGCCATGGTCGCTTCGTCGACCTCGACGTGGATGTCGCGCAACCGGTCGATGTCCCTGTCCCGCTGAGTCCCGGGATCGTTCACGAGGTTGTAGAGCCTCGTGAGGCCGAGTTCGCGACGAAGCATGACCTCGCGACGCTCCTCGTCGAGTGAACGCCCGGCGGCCTCCAAGCGGTCGGTGGACATAGGTCGCGGCAAGGAGCCAAAGACAATGTCGGGCGTGTACGTCGCGTCAGTTCGCATGGTCGTGCCGTACTTGATGGCCCACAACTGGTGAATGCTTGAGGAGAGGATGGCTTGAGTTCCGAAGGAATCAGTCGCAAAGACGACCACCTTCTCATGGAAGATCTGCCCAGTCGGCACACGCAAAGGCATGACAGTCTTGCTGACACGAGCGATGACCAACACCTCAGGCAACTCCGCGATTGCCTTGCGCATGGCTGGCCGCTTCTCCGCGAACTGCCACCAGTAGTCGCGGTAGACTTTTCGGTTGTTCTGCATGCGCTCCGGCTTGACGCTGTCTTTTATCCGTGCGTACGGCGCGGCGTACGCCGCCGCCGCCGCTTCAGTGCGGTCGTTGAAGTCGATTACCCAGCGTGAGGCTGAGGCGTCGGGGCGGGAGTTGAGATCTTCGCCGTTGAGGTACGGGAAGAGCACCTCGGCGTTGCGTGGATCGGTGGCAATCCACTCTTGCGCTTCAGCCGTGTCGAGCACGAAGCCCATCCCGAGCACGATGCAGCCCTGGAAGGCGATGCCGGCGTTCTCGATCAAGCGGATCGGATTGCCCGCGGCGCGGCCTTGCGGTTCGAGCAGGGTGCTGATGCGGCTGACCGGCACATCGTCGGCCACACGCGGGACCGCGTCGGCGACCGAGCCGAGTGTGCCCCAGACTGCGGCGTATTCGAGGTTGGCGCTCGCTGCCGGCCAGGACCGGGACTGTATGGCGCGGGTGATGGTGAAGCCGGCGGCGACTATGGCGTCGAGGCCGACCTCGCGGGAGTCGCCCTGGGCGACGGTGTTCGTGGCGATCAGGCCGAGGGTGCCGTTCGCCTGCAAGAGTGAGGTTGCATTCCGCCAATGAATGTGCCTCTGATGACGTACATGAATCCGACCCACGCGCGCCGTTGCGTTCTTTACGCCCGCCTCAGTGTCACCAAGGAAGAGTCCGTTTCGATCGCTCGGCAGCTCCAGTCCTGCCGTAGGTATGCGGAGGCGCGCGGATGGGAGATCGTCGGTGAGTTCATCGACGACGGCGTTTCCGCGACCGCTAACCGACCGGAAGACCGCAAGGGTTGGCGTTCGCTTCTCGGGGCCGCCGAGTTCGACGCCGTGATCATCTGGAAGGTGGACCGGCTTGCACGGCGCGTCCTCGACTTCCTCCACGCCGATGAGACCCTGCAGATGCGTGGCGCGGGCCTTGTAGCGGTCGAGGACCCGATCGACATGACCAGCCCGCAGGGCCGTGCGTTCGCGGTCATGCTCGCCGTGTTCGGTGAGATGGAGGCTGAGGCCATTCGGGCACGTGTCCGTGCAGCACGAGTGCAGCTGCTTAAGGACGGCCGGTGGCCAGGCGGCGGCATCCCGTACGGCTACCGATCGATCGCGAACCCGGCCGGCCCGGGCCGCGTGTTGGTCAAGGACCCCGAGCGTGTCCGCTGGCTCGCGGAGGCGGTCGCGATGGCGCTGCAGGGCACCACCGTCAACGCGATCGCTACGTGGCTGAGCGACAACGGCGCGCCGCTTCCTCGTCGGCAGAGCGAAAAGAACGCCGCCGTCACCTGGAACCGTCAGACTGTCGATGGTCTGCTTCGCAACCCGGTTTTGGCGGGGATGACACCCCATAACCCGGGCAGGGCGAAGAGCGCCAAGCGCGTGGACCCTTTCGCGGTGGTCCGTGACGAGCACGGCCGACCGGTCATCAACGAGTCGTTGGCCGTGATCAACTGCGAGGCGTTCGCGGTGTTGCAGCACATGCTCGACTCGCGCACCAGCCCGCAGGCCCGGAAGCGACGCGACCGGCAGACGACGAGCCCGTTCCTGTCGCGTGTCGCGCGCTGCGACGACTGCGACGCGTACATGTGCCGCGGGACCAACCAGAAGCGCCCCGTTCTCTACTGCCCGACGTGCAGGCAGACCATTGGCCGCGCAGCCCTCGACCCCTATCTCGTCCAGCGCCTGATGGCGGAGCGCGGCAGCGAGCTGCTCGGCGACGCGACCGTCGAGCAGAGCTGGGCCGCCGCCGGCACTGACGAGGTAGCCCGCCGAGCTGTGCTCCTCACCCAGCTGGACAGCCTGCGGATCCGTCGTGGCGTCGTCGGGCGCTACTTCGACGACGAGCGCGTACTGGTCCAGTGGAGGCTCTCAGATTCCAGCCGGCAGGACGATCTTCCCGTGGCGGCGTAGATCCGAAGCTCGCGCGGAGGGGATCGAATCGGCCAGTCACGGGAGCACCTCAGCGCAGCGCGGGGTGGTCCCGCGGCTGGCCACCGGGGTGGCGTCACGCTCACGGCGGGTGACGCTCGCAATCTTTTGATGGTGTGCGGCAGACTGTGGCGCATGGCGGACGGCACTGGGGCGGCGGCACCTACAGACGGCGGGTATGTGCTCAACCATGAGGCTGATGGCACGTCGTTTACCGTTCGGGAGAACCTCGTCGACATCCTGGAGCGGGAGTTACTCGGGCCGATCAACGGACCCGATGAGCTGCTGCCGTTCAGTCCACGCCAGCGGTACCTTCTCGGCCTAATCGCGCCGGTCAAGCTCACGAGCACATCCGCGTCGGGACTCGATCAACGTGAGGCGAACGACCTGACCGAGGTCCGTCTCGACGAGGGGTATACGGAGGGGCGCGGCGTGCCGACGGTGTCCGCCGACGAAGACGGTGCGGAGACCGAGGATGACGATGTCGAGGACCGTGCGCCGAAGCAGGGGCTGATGATCCCGGCGTCGATGGGGCTTCGGTTCCAGGTGCCAACCGACCTGGCGTCGTTCACGGTGACGGCGTCGTGGGGGACGTACGAGACGGTCGAGATCGACAAGGTCAACAAGGCAGGGCGCCCCGTGCGTCAGTATCAGCGCATACCGGTCGAGGAGTCGCGGACGGTCGCGCTGCACGACTTGAAGCCGGGGCACACGGCGACGATCGTGCTGCGCGATGCGATATGTCTGCGCATCGACCGGTACGACGATCCCGAGTACCAGCGCGTGCTCGTGGAGGTCGCGCTGTGCAATGACCGCGAGACCCCGTTGCCGATCCCGTCGAACATGTGGATGTTCCAGACCAAGCTGCGAGCCGACGCCGGCGGGGCCGAGGTGTTCCTGCCCGTGCGTGATGTCCTGGAGCAGGATTGGCCGGAGTACGACGACGAGGTGCGCCGCCTCGACCTTCAGTACAAGGACCGGCTGGAGTTCGCGATCGGGCGCACCTGTTCGGCTGGCTGGGTCGTGCGCACCGGGTCGCGGCGGGCGACGGAGGTGTCGACGGCGTGGTTGCCGGTGGCGGAGACCCCGCAGACGAGAGCGGGCGAAGTTGAGGGCGCGACCCTGTCGATGAAGGCGCTGTCCGTGGCCGGTCCCGACGAGGTCCAGGCAGGTCTGGCACCGCTCGTGTCTGGCTATGGGGCCTGGCTCAACCGGCAGGAGACGGCGGCGAAGACGCTGCCGGCGCATCTGCAGGAGACGGCCGAGCTGGTGCTGTGGGAGGCGCGGCAGGCGCATCAGCGTCTGGTCGAGGGGCTGGAATTCGTAGCTTCCGACCCGGCTGCGCTGCAGTGCTTCCGGTTTATGAATCGGGTCATGCGCGATCAGCGGCTCGCCTCGCAGGTGGCCGAGGCGCGAAAGTCCGACTCGGCTCTGTCGATCGCGCTGGCGCGCCAAGACCTCGAACTCGCTGAGGCAGACGGCAAGCCGGTGGCGTCGTGGCGGCCGTTCCAGCTCGCGTTCATCCTCATGCAGCTACGTGCGCTGACTGACCCGACCGCGACCCTGCGCAGCGCCGAGCACCAGGCCAGGGTCGAGTTGCTGTTCTTCCCGACCGGTGGTGGCAAGACCGAGGCCTACCTGGGTCTGACCGCGTACACCTTCGCGATCCGACGGCGGCAGGGGGTGGTCGCCTCCGCGGACGGGCCGCTCAACGGCGGTGACGGTGTCTCGGTCCTTATGCGGTACACGCTGCGGCTGCTCACCGCGCAGCAGTTCCAGCGCGCGACCGCGCTGGTGTGCGCGGCGGAACTGGCGCGCCGCGAGGACGAGGTGACGTGGGGGACCGAGCCGTTCCGCATCGGGCTGTGGGTCGGCACCGATGTGAGCCCGAAGCGGTTCGAGGAGGCCGACGAGCAGCTCAAGAAGGTCAACGACGGCGCCTCTCACCGGCTGACCGTGCTGCAGATCCAGCGGTGCCCGTGGTGCGGCACCGAGATCACCCCGGCGAACGTCAAAGGCGATCCCACGTCGCGGCGGGTGTTCGTGCATTGCGGCGACGAGCTCGCCCGGTGCCCGTTCTCCAAGGGCGGTGGCGTGCCCGAGGGCCTGCCGATCCTGACGGTCGACGAGGAGATCTACCGGCTGACCCCGGCGTTCGTGATCGCTACCGTCGACAAGTTTGCCCGACTGGCTCGCGAGGGTGAGGCGGCGTCGCTGTTCGGGTTCGTCGCCAAGCGTTGCGGCCGGCACGGCTACGTGCATCCCGACTACACCGGCTGCACGGTCAGCTCCCACCAGGCCGCCGGCGGACATCGCACGGCGACCGTGGTGCCCGTCGGGCGGCTGCGGCCACCGGACCTGATCATCCAGGACGAGCTGCACCTGATCACGGGCGCGCTCGGCACCGCGGTCGGGCTCTTCGAGGTCGCTGTCGAGACGTTGTGCTCGTGGCAGACCCCGGACGGCCAGCCGGTCAGGCCGCTGATCGTCGCGTCCACGGCGACCGTCCGCAACGCCGGCGAGCAGGTGCGGGCACTCTACGGGCGCAAGGTCGAGATCTTCCCACCGCAGGTGCTCGACGTGGCGGACACTTTTTTCTCCCGCGAGGTGCCGGTCTCGACCAAGAACCCCGGCCGCCGCTACGTCGGGGTCAGTGCCCAGGGCGTGCGCCTATCCAGCGCGGAGATCCGCGTCGCCGAGGTGCTGCTGCTGGCAGGCCAGCTACTCTTCGACCGCACGGGTATCGAGGCTGACCCCTACATGACGCTGGTTGGCTATTTCAACGCCACCCGTGAGTTGGCGGGTATGCGCCGATATGTGGATGACGACGTGAGCACGCGGGTGGGCAACCCACGACAGGACTCGGGCTTCCCGCGCCGATACGGCACCGCGTTCGGCAGCCTCAACGTAGCCGAACTTACCGCGCGCATCTCCGGGGCGGACATCGGTAAGACCCTCGACCGGCTCGGCCTGGAGTTCGACCCCGGCCACGACACGACCGGCGCGTTCCGGGCCCGCATCGCGGCGGCAAAGGAGAACAAGAAGCCGCCATTGCGCAACGGCGAGGCGCCGTTCGACGTGGTCCTCGCCACCTCAATGCTGCAAGTAGGGGTGGACATACAACGCCTCGGCCTGATGCTCGTCGTCGGCCAGCCGAAGAACACCGCCGAGTACATCCAGGCGTCCTCCCGCGTCGGCCGGGACGCTGCCCGCCCGGGCCTGGTGGTGGCGTTGGGAAACTGGGCCAGACCCCGCGACCTGGCGCACTTCGAACAGTTCCGCCACTACCACGAGACCTTCTACAAGCAGGTCGAGGCGCTGTCGGTCACCCCGTTCTCGCCCACCGCTCTGGAGCGTGGCCTCGACAGCCTGCTCGTCAGCGCGGCCCGCGTCGCCCAAGCCGTCGTCGCCGACGGGCTCTCGCCCGAACAGCAGGCGGGCCGCATTGGCTCCCAGCACGACGCCGTGGCCGTGTTGATCAACCGACTCAAAGCCCGCATCCTGGCTGCCTCACAGGACGAAGACCTGACCAAACGGGCCAGCGATCTGCTCACCAACCGCGTCGACCGGTGGGCCAGCCGAGCCGGGTACGCCACTGAACAGCACAAGACCCTCGTCTACGAGCGCACCGGCGAAGGCGACAAGTACCTACCCCTGATCATCAGCCCCGAGAACCACCGCGCCAGCGTCGGCAGCAAGGCCGAAGCGCCGTTCGTGATCGCGAACTCGATGCGCGAGGTGCAACCCGAGATCAACATCCTCGTCTCGCCGATACCGGAGCGGCTGTTCGCCCGAACCCCGCCAGGCGTCGACAACTGGACACTGCCCGCCGGGGAGAGCGACTGATGACCGACACCGTTGCAGAGGTGCTGCCCGATAACAACGACGCTCTCGACCCACTCGGCGACGTGGAGGAGGGCCAGGCCAAGAACCGCGCCAAGGTCGGCTCCGCCCGCCCCTCGTCGCTGCTCTACACCTATGGACCGGGCGCGATCATGGACCTGCCAAACTTCTCGGTCATGCCCGCCGGCCTCGACGACTGGGAGCCGATCTGGAAGCGCCGCGAGGTTGTACCCACGATCCTCGAACCGCGCCTGCTCAACGTGGTGCGCCTGCACCTCGGCACGCAGGTCGACGCCCTGCGTCCGTTCCCGTGGCAGCCGAAGAAGGGCACCCTGTCGAACGAGGGCTCGGACCTCGGCCTGCCGGCAAGGGTGTTCCCCCAGTGGTTCCGGTGCACCGGGTGTGACTACCTGGGCCCGCTCACCCGATTCACCTACACCAACACCCATCCGTTCCGGCCAGACCTGGCGCAGTTCGCCCACAAACCGTGCCCAGGCCGCGGCGGGAGGGGCAGGCGCGCGGGCAGCCCCGCCGTGGCCGCACAGCACCTACTTACCTGCACGAACGGCCACCTCGACGAGTTCCCCTACACACTTTGGGTTCACCGCGGGGCAACATGCCCGAATGCGGAATCGCCCGAGCTGAAGATGCGCGATGCGAACGTCGGGAGAAGCGTCGGGTCGACGATCATCTGCCAGGCCTGCGGGACGACCCGCGGGATGGCGGAGGCGCAGGGATCGAAGGGCCGGGAAAAACTCCCACAGACCTGCCGCGGTCGCCACCCGCACCTGGGCGCGTTCTACCCCGGATGCCAAGCCCGCCCGGCACTGATCATGATGGGCGCATCCAACCTCTGGTTCCCCTCGACGCAGAGCATCATCGTCATGCCGCGCTCCGACGCCGAGAAGAAGGAAGCTCTCGGCGACCAGTTGCGCTTCGAGGTCGGCATCGACCAGATCAAGCAGTTCGGCGAACAGGTCCCAGTCATCCGCGCCCTCGCGGCCGCACGCAACATCGACGTCACCGGACTCACCGACGACGACATCGCCGCCGCCGTCGCTGAAGTCCTCGCACCGCCTGAGTCCGAGGAAGCCCGCAAAGAACGCCAGGCGAAATGGGACCCGATCGAGCTACTCATCCCCGAGTGGCGCTACCTGCAGAAGCCGGCACTATTCCCCGAACAGCAGAACAACACCGGGCTCATGGTCACCGAGATGCAGCGCGGGCCTGACCTGCACCGGCACGTCGCCCGCGTGGTCGGCGTCAACCGGATGAAGCGCGTCAACGCCGTCCTCGGCTTCACCCGCTTGGACGAGCTGGACCGCGTCAACGACGTCGCTTCGCGCCTGGTCGCCCTCACCCGCGCCGCGAGGCCGACCTGGGTGCCCGCCACCGAGGACCGCGGAGAGGGAATCTTCCTTCAACTCGACCTCGACGCCGCCGCCAGGTGGGAAAAGACGGTTGAGGGCAGTGCACTGTGGAAGGCACACCGGGAGGCGCACCGGCGCAACTTCGCCCGACGCTTCTCCGAGACCGCCAAGGTCGACGATGCTGACACCCGTCTGCCCGGACCGCGCTACTGGCTGGTCCACACATTCGCCCACGTTCTCATCCGTGAGATGGCGATGTACTCGGGATACGGCGCCGCGAGCCTCACCGAGCGCATCTACGCCTGGAACGATGCGCCGCAGCGTGAGTCCGCTGCCGGGCTGCTCATCTGTACCACCGCCTCCGACAGCGAAGGCACCCTCGGCGGGCTCGTTGCACTGGCCGAACCCGCCCGCCTGCAGTCAATCGTGCGCACCGCGCTGCGCCGGGCCGCACGCTGCTCCTCCGACCCGACCTGCGCCATGCGTACGCCGGCGGACCCGGAGGACTTCCTGCACGGCGCCGCCTGCCACACCTGCAGCTTCGCCTCAGAAACCTCCTGCGAGAAGGCGAACCGGTTCCTCGACCGGCGGTTCCTGCTCGATCTCCCCACCGCAGACGGCCCGACCGTGCCTGGATTCTTCGGTAGCTTCCATGGCATCTGACCCCTTCGCCGAACTGGGCAGCTTCCTCACCGCCACCGAAGCACAGCGACTCGCCGTCCAGTTCAAGACCGGGCAGCACACGATCGCCGCGCTGACCGAGGTCGCCGCAGCGCGAAGGGAGACCGTCAAGCGCCTCCTCGTGGCAGCGGCGCTCGGGCACACCGACCGCGAGCGCACCGTGAGCGTGTTGCGCGCCATCGCGGGCGCGAAGGCCGTGCTGCGAGAACTGACTCCCGTCTGGACGATGCCCGGCAACGAAGCCACCGTCGGACACCTCACCAGCGAGTTCCACCGCATCGCGCGAGCCGCCCGGCAATCTGTCACTGCAGCGACCTACAACTTCCAGGACTCATCGCAGATGCGGTCCGTGCTCAAGGAAGCCTCCGAACAGCCCGGCGTCGTCGTCACCGTCTACATCGACGGGGACGTCGCCGACGCCGCTGGGGTGAAGGCCCAGCTCCCACGCGCCACCGTCTACCGCTCCACCGAACTGCCCAACGGCAACCACGTGCGCAGCCACGCCAAGTTCATCGTGATCGACCACGAACTGCTCCTGCTGACCAGCGCCAACTTCAGCTACTCCGCCGAGAACGTGAACGTCGAGTTCGGCGTCCTGATCCGCGATTCTGCACTAGCCGAGTCCGTCGAGGCCACCATGACGAGCAAGCACGGGTCGCTGTACGAGTTGGTATAGCCGTGCGCCCGCCCGAGCCCTGAATCGTCGTGCAGACGAAACTGGACGATGTGCTGATTAGCCAGTTCGGTGTGAGCAGTCAGGCGGAGTCGTTCCGGCTGATCAACTTGGGCCTCGTCGCTTCTCCGTTAGGTGCCAGTGCGCCGCGCTCATGCCCAGGGAGATCGAGGTGCGCACGGCCGTCGGAATGATCGCCTGCAGGGCGGGCCGCCAGGTGATTCGTACGGCGGTACCTCCAGCGGACCAGTCGCGGAAGTATGAGTGCCGGCGAGGCGAGCTGGCGATCGTGAGATACCGCAGCCGCTGCCTGGCCGGCGCTGAATCGGCCCGGACTTTCGGTGTCCGGCCAGCTTCCGTCGGGCCAGTTCTTGGCACGTGTCGACTCCTGCGCCGCGACGCGGGGTATGCCCGGGTGGGCTCATGCGAAACATCTTGGCTTTTTCCGACGCTTGACTACGGCCAAGAGCCAGGTCTCCCGTGGGCTGGCGAAGCTGCGCGAGTCCCTCGGCGGCGAACACCTCAATCTCACCGGCAGGCCGATGGAGGAGTGGACGAATGCAGTTGCGTGAACTGGTGGACGCCGTGACCGGCGACGAGCCGCCGATGGGCCGTACCGTCGACGACATCGTCGCGGCCGGGCGGCGCGCCGAGCGGCGCCGCCGGAACCGGTTCGCGACAGCCGGCGCGGCGGGCCTCGTCGCGGTGGCGGTCGCCGCCGCGATCACGGTGCCGACCCTGGACGCGAGGCGCACCGCCTCGGCGCTGTCCGAGGCGCCGCGTCCGGGCGTCAGCCCCTGGCCGGACGCCTCGCCGTTCACCTTCACCTTCACCGGGTACGACGCCGGCACGCTGCACGTGCAGGACCCGATCGTCGTGTCGACCGCGTACCAGATCGCCCCCGTCTACTCCGACCGGCACACCTCGAACGACAAGCCCGTCAGCCAGGACGAGGCCGAGGCGTTCGAGCAGGAGAGGACGGCCGCCGGGGCGAAGCCGACTCTGTGGGCGTACCTGACCGTCTACCGGCCCGGCGCCTTCGATCCGGCCGCGGTCAAGGACGGTCGGAGCGTCAGGGTGGCCGGGCGCAGGGCGGTACAGGCGACGCTGCCGTTCGGCCTCGACCCGCGCAACCCGGTGGATCCGGGCAACAAGCTGTTCGCCTGGGAGTACGCCCACAACGCCTGGGCGGCCGTCACATCGATCTCCGGCGACGCGGCGACGCCGAGCTTCGCGGACCTGAGCGGCCTGGTCGCGGGCCTGAAGCCGGCCGGGCCGACGCCGGCGCCGCTGCCGTTCACGGTGGGCTACCTGCCGCGGGGTTACGTGCCGCTCCAGGTGGGCACGCACGCCATGCCCGGCCTGAGCGGCATCGCCACCGCCCGCGCCGGTGACTACGGCGGCGCGACGTACACCAGGCCGCCCCTGCGCACCTCGGGCCTTACCGCGCCGTTCGACTCGGTCGAGGGCGGGATCAGGGACGGGTTCCACATCTTCGTCACGCCGAGCACCAGCTCCAACCAGTCACCGGAGCCCGGTGCGACGAAGTGCTACCCGGGGGCGGCCCGCGGAGGCGGGTTCTGCAACATCTGGAGCGCCGACGGCACTGTCGTCGTCCAGGTCAGCTCCGAGGGCGTCGGCGGCCGGCTGCCCCAGGCCGAGCTGCTGCGGATCGCCGAGGGGATCACCGTCGCCGACGACGTGCGGGACGAGTCGACCTGGACTCCCGCCCCGGACGCCCTGACGCCCTGACCGATCCCGGCGGCGGTGGGAGCGGCCGGACCGCTCCCACCGCCACCGCCTGATCTACAGGAACCGCCAGCGCTGGTGCGCGGCCCCGGTGTCGTCGGCGAGGACCGCCTGCGCGCCCTGGGCGCCGGAGCCGCCGCTGAGCCCGAGCACCCGGCCGCCGTTCGCGCACTGGATGCGGAACCAGCCGCCTCCGCCGTGCCGCAGCCGCCACCTGTGGTCGGCGGTGCCGTTGTCGGCCCACTGGACGATCCGGGCGCCGGCCGCTGTCGAGCCGCCCTCGACGCCCAGCACCTTGCCGCTGTTGCCGTTGCGCAGCCGCAGGTAGCCGCCGGTGTCCACGAGCGCGGTCCAGAGGTGGTCGGCGGTGCCGGTGTCGCCCCACTGGACGACCAGCCCGCCGTCGGCGGTGGACATGTTCTGCACGCCGAGCACCAGACCGCTGCCGAGGTTCTGGATCCGCCGCGCTCCGTTGGGCAGGAACCGCCACTGGTTGTCCAGGCTGCCGTTGTCCGGGTCCTGCACGGCGAACGCGCCCTGGGCGGTCGAACCGCCGGAGATGCCGAGCAGCTTGCCGGTGTGCACGTTGCGCAGCTTGTGGCTGCCGTCGCCCACGTCGACGACGGTCCAGAGGTGGTCGGCGGTGCCGTTGTCCGCCCACTGGAGGATCCGGGCGTTGTCAGCCGTGGACATGTTCTCCACCCCCAGCACCTTGCCGCTGTTGACGTTGCGCAGCCGCAGCGCCGACCCGTCGACCACCAGCTGCCAGTCGTGGTCGGCGGTGCCGGTGTCGCCCCACTGGAGCGCGAGCCCGCCGTCGGCTGTGGACATGTTCTGGATGCCGAGCACCAGGCCGCTCGCCGCGTTGGCGAGCCGGAAGCTCGCCTCCCCGCCGCCACCGCCCGCGCCGACCCGCCAGTAGACCGTGTAGTTGTGCCCGTGGGCGTCGTAGAACGGGCCGAGGTTGACGGTGGCGCCGTCGGCCCGGGCGGTGAACGCGAGACTGCCGGCGGCGGTGCGGGTCACCGAGCCGGGGTCCAGCGTCGGCAGGCCGCTCAACGTGGTGTTGCCGTAGTTGCCGGAGAGCACCACCGGCCCGTACGTGACGGCCTGCACAGCGGCGTCGTCGTTGGCCGCCACAGTGGTGACCCGCATCGGCAGCCGGACCGTGACCGTGTCGCCGGAGGTCCAGGCGCGGGTCAGGACGGCGTAGCTGCCCGGCGTGGCGGCGATGCCCGCCGCGACGCCGTTGACGCTGACGCTCGCCCCGCTGGTCCACGCCGGGATCCGGATCCGCATCGTCCACGACCCGGCCACCGAGCCGGTGACGGTGAGCGTGGTGGTGTCGCCGACCGGGTACGAGGTGGCCTGCGTGACGGTGATGCCGCGCTGGCTCCAGGTGAGCACCGAGGGGACGAAAAGGTTGACGGTCAGCGTGGTGCCGTTGTGGAAGTAGATCGCGTCCGCCAGCGTCGTGTTGGTCTCCAGCCCGGTGCCCTGGCAGCACCAGAACGAGTTGTAGTCGGTGCTCCACGTGCCGCCGCCCCACGCCGGGCCGACACCGCGCCGCCCGCCCGGGTTGAGCGGGGTGAAGTACGTGACGTGGCCGTGCGCGTCGGCCGGGTTCTGCTGGCCGATCATGTGGTTGAGCAGCGCGCGCTCGTAGAAGTCGGCGTACGCGACCCGGTCCGGGTCGAGCTGCCAGAGTTCCCGGGTCAGCTTGAGCATGTTGTACGTGTTGCAGGCCTCGCACGTGTCGTTGCGCAGGTAGCCGGCGATCGCGTTGGGTGCCCGGAAGTGCTCGGCCTGGCTGTTGCCGCCGATGGCGTACGTGTGCGCGCCGACCGTGATGGCCCACGCGTTCGCGGCGATGTCCCGGTAGCGGGTGACGCCGGTGGCCTTGTACTCCCGGGCCGCGCCGATCCACTTGGGCACCTGGGTGTTGGCGTGCAGGCCGTTGAGCTGGTCGGAGTTGGCGGCGAGCGGGTTGAACACGGCGGCGTGGTCGAACCGCTGCGCGACAGTCAGCCACCGCCCGTCACCGGTCTGCTGGTAGAGGTCGGTCAGGACCGCGTTCATGCCGCCGAACTCGGTGCCGAGCATGGTCTGCATCTGGGCCGAGGTGAGCCGGCCGGTGCGCTGGTCGACCCACCCGGCCAGCGCCAGCAGCACGTCCCGGGCCTGGGTGCTGCCGATCAGCCGCCACACGTCCAGCAGCCCGGCGAGCGTCTTGTGGATGCAGTAGTAGGGCACGTTGCCGTTGCTGAGCGTCCGCGCCTCCAGCGCGGTGAAGTCGGACTCCGGGAAGCCGGACAGGTACCCGGCGCTGAACCCGGCCGCGCCGTTGTTGGCCTGGCAGCGGGCCAGTTCGGCGACCATGGTGAGTGCCTTGTCCCGGCAGGTGGTGTCGCCGAGCACCGCCCACGCCTGTGCCCAGGCGGTCAGGAAGTGGCCCTGCATGTGGGTGCGGAACGGGAAGTTGGGCGCGTCCCAGCCGCCGTTGGCGGCGGCGCCGCCGGTGGACAGGCGGTGGTTGGCCCGGAAGTTGTAGAGCAGCCGGTTCACGTCGACGAAGCGCAGGTAGGCGACCGTACGGTTCTGGTTGTCCTGCCAGCGGCCGGCGGTCAGCCGTACCTGGCCGGGGTCGAACGCGTACGCGGACACGCCGATGTCGGGGCGGGCCGGTGGCAGCGCGGCGTGTGCCGTACCGGCTGCGGAGACGGACCCGGCGGCGGCGCCGGCGGTGGCCGCGACGGCTGTCGCGGCGGTCGTGCGCAGGAGGAATCGGCGGTTCACCAGGGGAGCGGGCATGGCGGCCTCCGTGGCGGGGGACGGTGGTGGTGGGGGACGGTGGTGGTGGGGGACGGTGGTGGTGGGGGCGGTTACGCGGTGACCCGGAACGTGGCGTCCTGCCTGTCGATCGCGGGGGAGCCGGCGCCGAGCGGGTCGATGCGCAGTCGGTAGTCGTAGTGCCGCAGGTAGCGGGTGGGGAAGTTGTGCGAGCGGAACGACGACCAGGTGCTGTCCGCCAGGCCGGCGGTGCGGTGGAAGGTGGCGTCGGCGCGGAGCGTGGCGGTGCCGTCGTTCGGGTCCAGCCGGACCGCGTAGTCGTAGTGCCGCAGGTAGTTGCCGGGGTAGTTGACCGACTCGAACGAGACGGCGGCGGAGTCGGCCAGGCCGGGGACCATGCGCCACATCTGGTCCTGGTAGGGGTCGAACGGGTACGCGTCGACGCGGGCGATCCGGTCGGCGTGCCGGACGTAGCGGTCGGGCAGGTTCGACGACTTGAGCCGCACCCAGTTCGGCGTGCCCCAGCGGTTGACCATCCCGGCGTACTCGGCGTCGCTGATGCCGACCATCGAGCCGTGCTTGGAGTTCAGCGGTGGGGTGTAGTCGCGCTGGTTCAGCGGCGTCCACGAGTTGCCCGCGATGGTGGTCGTGGACCAGGCGTAGTAGTCGTTGTTGACGGGGCTGAACGAGTCGCCCCACAGCCGCCAGCCGCCCTCGTTCGTGCGCAGCAGCAGCGGCGCCTCGATCGCGTTGCCCTGCCGCAGCCCGCCGGTGTACGTGGTGAAGCTGTTCGGCGCGCCGGTGGCGGACCGGGCGCCGTACAGGTACCCGTCGTCGAGGTTCTTGTAGTAGAGGTACGTGGTGCCGCCGTCGACCACCACGTCGCCGTCGAGCACGCCGAAGCCCGGGCTGAAGTAGACCTGCGGTGCGCTGACGGTGCGGAAGTCGCTCGTGTAGTTGACGAACAGCACGTCCCGGCCGTTGTTGGCGGAGTAGACGATGGCGTACTGGCCGCGGGCGGCGTCCCAGAACGCGGTCGGCGCCCACGTGTGGGTGTCCAGCGTGTGCATCCGGATGCGCCGGTAACCGGTGAACGCGGTCAGGTCGGTGGAGTCCCACACGTGCAGGTACTGGCTGGTCAGCCCCCAGTTGGTGCCCTTGAGGTCGGTGGCCAGCACCACGAACGTGCCGTCGGTTCTGCGCAGCACGAACGGGTCGCGCAGGCCGAGCTGCCCGGCGGTCGGGGTGACGACCGGGTTGTTCTGGTTCAGCGGGGTCCAGGTGAGGCCGTCCCGGCTGACGGCCAGGTGCAGGCCGTAGTCGGCGCCGAGACCGTTCGGCGTCTCGGTGAAGTAGGCCATGGCGTAGGCCGTGTTCGGCGCGGCGAGCGCGCCGCGGGGCAGGCTGAGCGCGCCGGAGGCGGCTGCAGCGGTGGACAGGGCACCGAGGGTGAACGCGCGTCGGGTCAGGGGCACGAGGGGCCCTCCTCTGCGGTGGGGATGACGTCCGCGTTAGCGCTAACAATCTCCCCTAGCCTGGCGTTCACATAGTCGTCTGTCAATCGAGTGGTGACGTTAACGCGCTCAGCCGCGGACCTCCCGCGACGACACCAGTCGTACCAGCCGGGGGAGTGGTCGCCGGGCGAACGCCGCAGGGCGGGCCGATCGTCGTCCCGGCCCGCCCCGCCCGGCTTCCCGGCGCCGCCCGCACGGCGGCGGGTCAGCGGTTGCGGTAGTGGTTCACTGCCAGCGCCGCGCCTGATGCGAGCGCCGGCGCGCCGAAGGCCGAGCCGGCCCACGGGTTGTCCAGGACGCTCGACAGCGTCATGTTCGCCGCCACGCTGACGACGAGCACCAGCCAGAGCAGCGGGCGCATCCGGGTGACGGGCGTCGTCGCGGCGGTGTTCTCGGCGGTACGGTCCAGGTCGTTCACGGCTGCCTCCTCGGGTGACGTCCTTGCACCTCGACGCTAGGCGCGCGGCCGGCCGGGAACGATCCCGCCAGCACGACGACCGGGGTACAGCAGGCTGTACTTTCCGCGCCCGGACCTGACGGACGGCGACAGCGGTGACCTATCGTCGCGGCCGGGGGTGGGCCGGGGATGGAGTACGTACGCAGGCGGTTCCGCGCCGCGGTGGACGCGCTGGAGCACCTCGTCGGCGGGCTCGGCACCGCCGTGCTGGCGCTCGGCGCGCTGTTCGGGGCCGTCGTCGTGGCGGCGGCCTGCGTCGGCGGGGTCGGACTGCTGCTCGTACCCGGGATGCTGCGGGCGGTGCGGTCGGTGGCCGACCGCGAGCGTGCCCGGCTGTCCCGGTGGGGGCCGCCGATCCCGTCGCCCGGCCCGGTGCCGGCCGGGGTGCGCCCGGCGCTGCGCGACCCGGTCGTCCGGCGGGAACTGCGCTGGGTGGCCACCCACGGAACGCTCGGCTTCGGCGCCGGGCTGATCGCGCTCGCGCTGCCGATCTACGCCGTGCAGGACATGACGTTCCCGCTGTGGTACCGGCTGGTGCCGCCGGACGCCGGTGCGCCGGGGATCGGCTGGTGGCGCGTCGACGGACTCGGCGACGCGCTCACTGTCGGCGTGCTCGGCATCGGGTGGCTGGTGCTCGCGGTCGCGACCGGGCCGGCCCTGGCGCGGATCCAGGCCCGGCCGGGCCGCCGGCTGCTGCCCCCGCCGCCCGGGTTCGACCTGTCGCTGCGGGTCGCCGAACTCACCGCCACCCGGGCCGCCGCGCTCGACGCCCACGCGGTGGAGCTGCGCCGGATCGAACGCTCGCTGCACGACGGCACGCAGAACCGGCTGGTCGCGGTGAACGTGCTGCTCGGCGCCGCGCGGCGGGCGGTACGCCGTGACCCGGCCCGCGCCGACGAGATCCTGGAACGCGCGCAGAACGCGGCCGAGCAGGCGCTCGGTGAGCTGCGTACGGTGGTGCGCGGCATCCTGCCGCCGGTGCTCGGCGACCGGGGCCTGGCCGGGGCGCTCGACGGACTCGCCGCGGAGTGCGCGGTGCCGTGCCGCCTGTCGGTGGACGTCGACGTGCGCTGCGCGGCGTCGGTCGAGGCCACCGCGTACTTCGTGGTGGCCGAGGCGTTGACGAACGTGGTCCGGCACAGCGGCGCGAGCGCGGTGGACGTCGCCGTGCGCCGGGAGGGGGACCGCCTGCTCGTCACAGTCACCGACGACGGGCGCGGGGACGCCGACGAGACGCGTGGCTCCGGGCTGACCGGCATCCGCCGCCGGGTCGAGGCGTACGACGGGCGGATGACGCTGACGAGTCCACCGGGAGGACCGACGAGGATGCACGTGGAGCTGCCATGCGGATCGTGATCGCCGAGGACGACGCGCTGCTGCGCGAGGGGCTGGCGCTGCTGCTGCGCGCCGAGGACCTGGACGTGGTGGCCACCGCCGGCACGCCGGGGGAGTTTCTGGCCGCGGTGGACGAGCACCGGCCGGACGTGGCGATCGTCGACGTGCGGATGCCGCCCACGCACACCGACGAGGGGATCGTCGCCGCGGTCGAGGCCCGCCGCCGCCTGCCGGGCCTTGCGGTGCTGGTCCTGTCGGCGTACGTCGAGCAGGCGTTCGCCACCGAGCTGTTCTCGGTCGGCGCCTCCGGGCTCGGCTACCTGCTCAAGGAGCGGGTGGGCCGGGTCGAGGAGTTCCTCGCCGCGCTGCACCGCGTCGCGGCCGGCGGCAGCGTGATCGACCCGGAGGTGGTCGGGCAGTTGCTCGCCCGCAACCGGCGGCCGGACACCGCGCTGGCCGAGCTGTCGCCGCGTGAGCACGAGGTGCTGGCGCTGATGGCCGAAGGGCTGGGCAACGGCGCGATCGCGGAACGGCTGTTCGTCACCGACGGCGCGGTGCACAAGCACATCCGCAGCATCTTCGCGAAGCTGAGCCTGCCGCCTGACGACCGCGCCGACCGCCGGGTCACCGCCGTGCTGCGCTATCTCGACGGCCGGCGGTAGACGCACGCGCGTCCGCGCGCCGCCTCGCGGGAGGCGGCGCGCGTGCGGTGTCGAGGCGGATCAGCGGCGGGTGCCGCACAGGGCCGCGTCGACGGTGCTGGTGACCGCCTCCAGCATCTCCATGCTCGTCGGCAGCCCGGTCACCGCGACCACCGCGCTGCGCCCGTCCGTGGTGGACAGGTTGCGGGTCTGGAAGCCCTGGATGTCGCCGCCGTGCCCCCAGGCGTGACCGCCGCAGGGCAGCTCGTGCCGGGCGATGCCCAGGCCGTACTCCCACACGCCGCTGGGCTCGAAGTCGGGCGCCGGCACGGTACGCGTCATGGCCGCCTGCTGGGCCGGCTCGAGCAGCCTGCCCGCCAGCAGCGCCTCGAAGAACGTCCGCAGGTCCGACGGGGTCGAGACGAGCTGGCCGGCGGCCCAGCCCAGCGACGGGTCCATCCGGGTCACGTCGACCCACGGCGCGCCCGGCTCCACCGCCACGTATCCGCGCGGCAGCCGGCCGGGCAGGTCCTGCTCGCCGGTCTGCGGCCAGTACGTGTCGCGCAGCCGCAGCGGCTCGATGATCCGCCGGGTGATCTCCTCGCCGACCGGGCGCTGGGTGACCCGCTCGACGATCAGCCCGGCCAGGACGAAGTTGGTGTTGCTGTACTCCCACTTCTCGCCCGGCGGGAAGTGCCGCGACTGGGTGAGCGCCTCGTCCACCAGCCGGCGCGGGTCGAAGTAGTCGCTGCGCCGGTCCACCAGGTCCTGCGCCTTGCTGAACACCACGTCGTCGTAGTCGGGCAGGCCGCTGGTCTGCTGCAGCAACTGGCGTACGGTGATCCGCCGCCCGTCGTTGCCGTTGCCGCGCACCATGCCGGGCAGGTAGCGCTCGACGGTGGCGTCCAGGTCGATGCTGCCCTCGCCGACGAGCTGGAGGACGACCACGGCGGTGAACGTCTTGGTGTTGCTGCCGACGCGCACCCGGGCGTCGCGGGGGATCGCGGCGCCGGTGCGCAGGTCACCGACCCCGGCGGTGTAGTCGCGCACCCGGCCGTCGCGGCGTACGGAGGCCAGCGCCCCGGGGAAGCCGTGCTCGGCGACCAGGCCGTCCAGTCGCTGCTGGACGGCGTCTGCGGCCGGACGCCGGGCGTCGGTGGTGGTGGCGGACGCGGCGGGCACACCCAGCGCGGTGACGGTGAGCAGGGCCGCGGCGCCGACGGCCACCGGGAAGGTACGGCGGGTCATGGGAACTCCTCGACGGAGGTGAACGGGTACGGCCTCAAGCCTCGGAGAACCAGGCCCTGCGCTCCATACCGCCAGCTGCCGAACCGGGGTAGCGCTGGCACTACTTGATGGCGCCGGTGCCGCCGGTTAGGCTCCGCCCAGCGTCGCGTGCCGGTGGCAGACCGTGTCAGGCATGGAGGCGCCGGATCGAAGGGAGTACGACGATGACACTCGTCGTCCCTTCGCCCTCGCCTCATGGCTGAGGGCGAACAGACCAGGCTGGTGGCCTGGAGCCGCGAGATGCGCGCCGTTCACGAGCGGCTGCGCGAGGCGCTGGCGGTGACCCGGCGGGCGCTCGCCGACGGCGAGCCGGCCCGCCCGGCGACACGTGAGCTGCTGTTGTTCTGCCACGGGTTCTGCGCGGCGCTGACCGCGCATCACGAGGGCGAGGACCACAGCCTCTTCCCGGCGATCGCAGCGCGGCATCCGGAGCTGCGCGGCACGCTGGACCGGCTGCGGCAGGACCACTCGATGATCGGGTACCTGCTGACCGGGCTGAGCGCGGCGGTGGCTCGCGACGCCCCGCCCGGGGAACTGGCCCGGCACCTGGAGGGCGTGGCGGCGATCATGGAGTCGCACTTCCGGTACGAGGAACGGCAACTGCTCACCGTGCTGGAGACGCTCTCGCTGGACGCCGACCCGGGCGACGTGTTCGGGCCGTTGTGACCGCTGTCGCGGCCCGGCGGGATGCGCACCGCCGGGCCGCGACCGGTCCCAGTCAGTTCAGGCCGCAGGTGGCGAACCCGTCCAGGTTCGGCCGCTGCGCGCCGACCCGGTTGAACGCGATCTCGATGCGGTCGAGCGCCGCGACGCGCTTGCTGCGCAGCGGGCCGAGGATGGCGTTGTCGATGAACGCCGGTCCGCCCTCGGGGCGTACCGCGAGCCGGGCCAGCCGGGCGTCGGCCTCGGCGATCTGCTTGTCCAGCGTGGCCAGTTCGGCCTGCACCTGGCCCGCGGCCGCCGCCGGGACGGCGGGGAGCACGACGCGGGGGCAGTTGACGGTCCGCGCCGCGCCGCCGGCGTTACCGTTCTGGCCGCCCGCGTTGCCGTTCTGACCGTTGCCGTTCTGCCCGCCGGCGTTGCCGTTGCCGTTCTGGCCGGCACCGTTCTGGCCGGCGCCGCCGTTGACGGCGCTCGGCACGCCCGGGGCGTTGAGCGAGCAGGCCGCCAGCGCGTCCAGGTTAGGTCGCTGCGCGCCGATCCGGTTGAAGGCGATCTCGATGCGGTCGAGCACGGCGACGCGCTTGCTGCGCAGCGGGCCGAGGATGGCGTTGTCGATGAACGCCGGTCCGCCCTCGGGGCGTACCGCCTGCCGGGCCAGCCGCTCGTTCTGCCGGGCGATCTCCTGGTCCAGGTTGGCCAGTTCCCGTTCCACCTGGGCCGACGCCGCAGCGGGGACGGCGGGCAGCTTGTCGCGTACGGTCGGGCAGTTCACGGTCTGCGCGGCGGCTGTGGTGGCCGGGCGGTTGTTCTCGCCCGCCGACGCCAGTTGCAGTCCGCCGGCGAACAACAGCGCCGCGAGGGCGCCCACCCCGCCGAGCTTCAGGACCGCGGTCTTGCGCGTACCCCTGGCCATGCACCTCTCCTCTGGTTGACCGGGAGGGCCGGTGCGGCGGCTGCCGCCCCGTCTCCACGGTGCGAAGTGACGACTGGAGGAATCGTGCTCGTGCCCGCTCCGGCATCGCGGTTCCGGCCGATGTTCCGGTCGGCAGTGGATACGGACGGCGCGTCGAGATCGTTCAGTGCGTACCGAGGTTTGACCACATCGACGTCCGTCGTTAGGCTGCGCTGAAAGCGCTTACTGCGCGGGAGACGTGAGCGTTCGTGGGACGTCCGGGTATCAAGGCCCGCCCCCGACACCGACAGGGCATCGGTGCCGGCGCGGGCACGGCACCACCACCCGCAGGAGACCAGCATGATCAACCGACACCGCCGTACGGTGTTGTGGACGTCCGCCGCGGCGACGGCCGCGCTCGCCGCGTCCGGCCTGGCCGTCGGCGCGACCGCCGCGCAGGCGGCCGCCGGCTGCCGCGTCGACTACGCCGTCACCGCGCAGTGGGGCGGCGGCTTCACCGCCAACGTCAACCTGACGAACCTCGGCGACCCGCTCAACGGATGGGCCGTCACCTGGACGTTCGCCGCCGGTCAGACCGTCGCCCAGGCCTGGGGCGCCGAGATCACCGCCAGCGGCGCCTCGGTGCGGGCCGCCAACGTCAGCTACAACGGCAGCCTGGGCACCAACGCGAGCACGTCGTTCGGCTTCAACGGCACCTGGAACAACAGCAGCAACCCGGTCCCGACCTCGTTCGCCGTCAACGGTGTCACCTGCACCGGCGGCGTCACCCCCACCACCGGCACGCCGCCGACCAGCGCCCCGCCGCCGAGTACGCCGCCGCCCAGCAGCCCGCCCCCGAGCACGCCGCCGCCCAGCACGCCGCCGCCGACCGGCGGCGCGATCTACGCCGCGCCGAACGGCACCGCCGGGGCGGCCGGCACCCAGGCCAGCCCCACCACGATCGCCGCGGCGATCACCCGCGTCGGCGCGGGCGGCACGATCTACCTGCGCGGCGGCACCTACAACCTGTCCCAGACGGTCACCGTCGCCGCCGGCAACAACGGCACGTCGAGCGCCCGCAAGAACCTGTACGCCTACCCGGGCGAGACGCCGATCCTGAACTTCTCCGCGATGAGCGAGGACCCGGCCAACCGGGGACTGGCGCTGAACGCCTCGTACTGGCACGTGCGCGGGCTCGTGGTGGAGCGGGCCGGTGACAACGGCATCTTCGTCGGCGGCAGCAACAACATCATCGAGCGGACGGTGACCCGCTTCAACCGCGACACCGGACTGCAACTGTCCCGGATCGCCTCCAGCACGCCCCGCGACCAGTGGCCCGCCAACAACCTGATGGTCAGCGTGGAGTCGCACGACAACGCCGACTCCGACGGCGAGGACGCCGACGGCTTCGCGGCCAAGCTCACCGTCGGCGGCGGCAACGTCTTCCGGTACGCGGTGTCGCACCACAACATCGACGACGGGTGGGACCTCTACACCAAGTCCGACACCGGCGCGATCGGCACGGTGACCATCGAGGACTCGCTCGCCTACAGCAACGGCACGCTGAGCAACGGCACGCAGAACGGCAACGGCGACCGCAACGGCTTCAAGCTCGGCGGCGAGGACATCGCGGTGAACCACACCGTCCGGCGCACCATCGCGTACCGCAACGGCAAGCACGGGTTCACGTACAACCGCAACCCGGGCACGATGACGATCTCGAACAACCTGAGCATCGACAACACCGAACGCAACTTCTCGTTCGACGCCGGCACCTCGGTGTTCCGGAGCAACACGTCCTGCCGCTTCGCCGGCAGCGGCTCCAACGACAAGACAATCGGCAACGTGGACGGCTCGAACCAGTTCTGGTCCGGCAGCAACGGCTCCCGCTGCTCCACGTACTCCGGCGCCCTCGCCTGGTCCTTCACCGGCGACGGCCGCCTCACGGTGACCCTCGGCGGCCGCCCCGTCTCCCTCTGACCCTCTCCTCTCGGTTGATCATGAGGTTGGCGGCCGGATCGGAGATCGAGAACGCCGTCAACTTCATGATCGACCGGATGTGGGGGTGGGGTGGGACTAGGATCGCGGGGAGGGGGCGGCTAGGTGGGGGAGCGTCGCGGGTGGGGTCGTCGCAGCTGCTCGTGGTGCTCGACCGGGACAGCCCGGTGCCGTTGCAGCAGCAGCTCTGCGACCAGATCAGCGGATCCGTCCGCGCCGGCCGACTGCGCCCCGGCGATCCGGTGCCGCCCAGCCGGGAACTGGCCCACCAGCTCGGCGTCTCCCGCACCGTGGTCACCCGCGCGTACGAGCTGCTGCGCGCCAACGGCGTCCTCACCTCCCGGCGCGGCTCCGGCACCCGGGTCAGCGACGCCCTGCCCGACCTGCCGCACCGCGACCCGCCGGCCCGCGCCCCGCTGCGCCCCGAACCGCCGCTGCCCACCGACGCCGGCAGCCCGCTGTGGCGGCCGTGGGAGCCGGCACCCATGCACCGGCCGGACGGTGCGTACGACTTCCGGCACGGCACCCCGGCGCTGGCGAGCTTTCCGGTGGCGCGCTGGCGGCAGTCGCTCGCCACGGCGGTGAGCCGGGCCGACGCGGTGGCGCTGGGCTACGGCCCGGCGGAGGGCTCACCGGCGCTGCGCGCGCAGATCGCCGCGCTGCTGCGGCGCAGCCGGGCGCTCGACGTCGCCCGCGAGCACACCATTGTCACCAGCGGTGCCACCCAGGCCATGGACATCCTGGTCCGGCTGCTCGTCGGCCCCGACGACGTGGTGGTGATCGAGGACCCCAGCCACACCGTGCTGCGGCAGATCTTCGGCTACTCCCGGGCCGCCGTGGTGCCCGTGCCGGTCGACGAGGAAGGGCTGCGGGTCGGCGAGATCGAGGACCGGGTACGCGGCCACGGCCTGGACCCGGCCCGGGTCCGCCTGGTCTACGTCACACCGTCGCACCAGTTCCCGACCGGGTTCGTCATGTCCGAGCGGCGACGGCGGGCGTTGCTGCGCTGGGCACGCGAGCACGCCGTCACGGTGCTGGAGGACGACTACCACAACGAGTTCACGTTCGCCGCCGAACGGCTGCCGTCGCTCGCCGCCGACCCGCAGGGCGCCGACGTGGCCTACGTCGGCAGCTTCAGCAAGACGCTGTTCCCGTCGCTGCGCATCGGCTACGCGGTGCTGCCCCCGCACCTGGTCCGGCCGTTCCTCGGCATCAAGTGGATCACCGACCGGCTGACCCCGACGCTGACCCAGGAGGCGCTCGCCGAGTTCATCGACTCCGGCGCGTACGCCCGGCACATCGCCCGGATGGACCGCCTCTACCGGCAGCGCCGGGCCCGGCTGCTGGAGGCGCTCTACGAGCACTTCGGCGCCGGGGTGCGCGTCTCCGGCGCCGCCGCCGGGCTGCACGTCCTCGTCACGCTCGGCGGCACGCCCGGCGCCGGCGAGGCGGCGATCGTGCGCGCCGCCGCCGCGCGCGGCGTGCGGGTCTATCCCGCCTCCGGCTACTTCGTCACCCACCCGCCGTCGGAGCCGACGTTCCTGATCGGGTACGCGGCGCTGCCGACCGCCCGGATCAGCGAGGGAGTGGCGCTGCTGGCCGGCGCGGCACGGGAAGTGACGGCTCGGTGAACCGGGGCCGGCGGAACCGGTCCCGCTGGGCGTACGGCACCGTGCAGTCGAACACCGCCTTCGCGGTGCGCCCGTCGGCGGACAGCGACCGGGAGTAGCCGGTGTGCTGGCTCGGGTCGAGCGGGAAGCCCTCCCGGTCGGCCAGTACACGCAGATCCTGGTCCGCCTGGAACCGCGTCACCATGGCCCACCACAGGTCCTGGTCGGACTCCATGTCGACGTCCTCGTCCACGCAGAGCACCAGCTTGGCCATCCGGAAGCCGTCCAGCACCGCCTCCGCCGCGTCCCGTACCGCGTCGTCGTCGGCCGGGCCGCGCTTGGCCGGCCACTGGAGCACCACCATGAGCTGGCCGCCGCCGGCTGTGTGGCAGTGCGCGGCCAGCGCCGGTGTGCCCCGGCGGCGCAGCAGGTCCAGCACCGCGGCCTCCATCCCGAAGCCGAGCAGCACCGACTGCTCGTGCCCGGGCCCGGACACGGCCTGGAGGATCGGGCTCTCCCGAGCGGTGATCGCGGTGACCCGGATCAGCGGCAGCGACGGGTGCGCGCGGCCCTGGTAGCCGAGGAACTCCGGGGTGGCGACCGCGCCGTGCCGGCTCTCCGGCGCATGCTCGGCCAGCAGTTCGCCCTCGATGACGTACTCGGCGTGCGCGACGAACTCGGCATCCACAGTGGTGCAGGGCAGCAGCTCGACCGGCCGGCCGGCGAGCGCCCCGGCCACCGCCAGCTCGTCCAGGTCCGGCGGCACCAGCGAGGTGGGGCAGCAGGACGACAGCAGGACTGCCGGGCCGAGTCCGAGGTGGATCGCCACCGGCAGCGCCGCGCCCCGGCGCAACGCGGCCTGGTGGGCCAGTTCCAGGTCGCGGCCGGGGACCATCCAGATGGTCAGCGTGTCCGGACCCTGGACACACATCCGGTGCACGGACAGGTTGCGTACCCCGGTGTCCGGATCGGTGGCGAGCACCGCCCCGAGCGTCAGGTACGGGCCGGCGTCCTCGTCGGTGAGCACCGGCACCGGCAGCGCGGTGAGATCCAGCGGCAGCCGATGCCGGGGCCAGCGCGCCGGGTCGGTGGCGGGCACCGGCGGCCGGGGCGCGGCCACCGCGTCGAGCAGCCGGTGCGGCAGCTCGGCCGGGGTGACACCGAGCAGCCCGGCGGCGCGGCGCCGGGTGCCGTAGAGGCCCATCAGCACGGCCCGGGTGGGGCCGTGCGCGGGGCGTACCCGGTCGAACAGCACCGCGGGGCCGGGGCCGGTGGGCGGCGCGGCGGGCGCGCCGGCCCACCGGGCGTAGTGCGCGGAGACGCCGTAGCGGGCGGGCAGCTCCTCGGCGACCCGGACCAGCTCGCCGGGCAGCGGGTCGAGCGTGGCGAGCGCGTGCCGCAGGTCGACGGGTGCCCGGCCGCCGGTCATCGCCGCTCCGGCGCCGCCGGGGCGGCCGGAGCCGTCCCGGCGGCACGGCGGTCCGCCAGCATGTCCAGCTGCATCCGGGTCAGCTCCTCGATCAGCGTGCGGTACGTGGCCACCGCGACCTCCGGCGGCATGCCGTGCCGGCCGGCCAGCTCGGCGACGCGGTCGAGCACCTGCCGGACCCGGTCCGGCGACCGCACGGCCGCCTCGTCGGACTTGTGCGCGGTCAGCTCCCGGACCACCCGGGTACGGACCGCCAGCAGCTCGACGATCCGCTGGTCGAGCCGGTCCACGGCGGCCCGCAGCTCGGTGATGCGGGCCGCGCCGGCGGGGGCGTCGCTCACGGCTGGTCGACCCGGTCGACCACGAACACGACAGTGGGCTCGTCCGCGCTGCCCTGGGAGCGGTGCTCCTCGTCGTCCGGGATGACGAAGCCCATGCCGGGGCGGCAGGGCACCGAGCGGTCCCGGAAGTGGATGGTGAACTCGCCCCGCAGCACGTAGCCGGTGTGCCCGCGCAGGCACCAGTGGTGCTCGTCGAACCCGGCGGGCAGCTCCAGCAGGCGCAGCCGCTGCCCCCCGACGTACGCGATCTTGACCCGGCCCTCGGCGCCGGGCTTGTCCCACTTCTCCCACTCGGTGGCGGGGAAGTCGATGCCGACCGGAACGGTCGCCTGCTCAGTGGACACTCTCGCTGTCTCCTCTGGTCGGTACGGATTCGGCGCGGCGGGGCCGCGGCACGCGTTCGTTGCGGTCCCGCGAGGGCAGGACCGGGCCGCCGGTGACCCGCTGGTGGCGTTTGAGCAGCTGCACCATGTCGACCATGCGGTGCACCATGCGCTCCAGCGCGTCGACACCCTCGGGGTCGGTCAGGCCGGGCGTGCCGGTGGTGTTGCGCAGCAGGACCGGGAAGCCGCTGCCCACCAGGATCATGCGGTTGAGCAGCAGGTTGTTGACGATCTGGTTGTGCACCGACGAGTCGCTGTAGCGGCGTCCGGTGACGATGATGCCGCCGACCTTGTCGGCCAGCGGGCGGGTGAAGCGCAGATAGCCGACCCCGGCCCGCTCGATGAAGATCTGCATCAGGTGGGCCAGGCCGAACCCGTGCACCGGCGCGGCGTAGATCAGCCCGTCGGCGCGGACCATCTGCTCCACCAGGGCGGGGACGTCGTCGTCCACTGTGCACGGCAGCGTACGGCTGTTGCAGTCGCCGCACGGGCTGCACGGCGAGATCCGGTGCTCGCGCAGCCGGATGGTGCGCAGGACGGCCCCGCGCTCGGCGATCAGGCGTCCGGCGTGCGCGACCGCGAGGTCGGTGTTGCCGCCCGCCCGTTCGGAACCGTTGATGGCCAGGATGGTGGCTGCTTCGCTGGGCAATCGCACCCCCGAGGGCTCGTCGGCCGGGACGCGGCGCCGCACCGCGCCGCGTCCCGGCCGGTGTCAGTCCGTCAGCTTTCCGGCGAAATAGTCGATGTACGCCTGCATGTCGAAGTGGCCGTGCCCGGACAGGGAGAACAGGATCGCCTTCTCCTCGCCGGTCTCCCGGCAGCGCAGCGCCTCGTCCACGGCGACCCGCACCGCGTGGCTGGACTCCGGCGCCGGCACGATCCCCTCGCTGCGGGCGAACCGCACGCCCGCCTCGAAGCAGGCGGTCTGCGGCACCGCCCGCGCCTCGATCAGGTCCACCTCGCTCAGCGCGCTCACGATCGGCGCCATGCCGTGGTAGCGCAGCCCGCCGGCGTGGATCGCGGGCGGCCGGAAGTCGTGGCCGAGCGTGTGCATCTTTGCCAGCGGGGTGAGCCCGGCGGTGTCGCCGAAGTCGTAGTCGTAGCTGCCCCGGGTCAGCGACGGGCAGGACGCCGGCTCGGCGGCCAGGAACCGGACGGCCGGACCACCGTCGAGCTGGCGGCGCAGGAACGGCAGGGCCAGGCCCGCGAAGTTGGAGCCGCCGCCGGCCGCGCCGACCACCACGTCGGGGTAGTCGCCGGCCAGCCCCATCTGCGCCAGCGCCTCCTGCCCGATGATCGTCTGGTGCATCAGCACCAGGTTGAGCACCGAGCCGAGCGCGTACCGGGCGGCGCCGCCGCTGTGCAGCGCGGCCTCCACCGCCTCGGAGATGGCCAGGCCGAGGCTGCCGGGGGAGTCCGGGTCGGTGGCGAGCACCGCCCGTCCGGCCTCGGTACGGTCGCTGGGGCTGGCGGTGACCGAGGCGCCGAACGTCTCCATCAGGCCGCGCCGGTACGGCTTCTGGTCGTAGCTGACCCGCACCATGAAGACCTCGCACTCGAGGTCGAAGTAGGCGCACGCCATCGACAGCGAGCTGCCCCACTGGCCGGCGCCGGTCTCGGTGGTCAGCCGCCGCACCCCGTCGAGCTTGCTGTAGTACGCCTGCGGGACGGCGGTGTTCGGCTTGTGGCTGCCGGCCGGGCTGACCCCCTCGTACTTGAAGTAGATCCGCGCCGGGGTGTCCAGGTCGCGTTCCAGCCGGCGGGCCCGGATCAGCGGGCTGGGCCGCCACTGCCGGTAGATGTCGAGCACCGGGCCGGGGATGTCCACGTCCCGTTCGGTGGAGAACTCCTGCGCGATCAGCTCGGAGGCGAACAGCGGCGCCAGGTCGGCCGGGGTGATCGGTTCCCGGGTGCCGGGGTGCAGCATCGGCGGCAGCCCCTTGGGCAGGTCGGGAACCACGTTGTACCAGGTCGTCGGGATGTCACTCTCGGGCAGGACGAACTTCGTGGCGGTCATGGGCCTCTTCCGGTGAGGGGTCGGGCGGGTCAGGGACGGGCGGGGGCCGGCGCGGCGGGCTCCGGCACCGGCCGGGCCTCGGGTCGGATCCGCAGCGCTGCGAACGCGACGACGCCGGCCAGCGGGGTCAGCAGCAGCAGGAGCAGCACGGGCTGGTGCCCGTGCGCCTGCCAGACGAAGCCCAGCCCCATCGGCACCACCAGCCGGGCGGAGCTGAGCACGAAACCGTTGAGCGCCATGAAGGCGCTGACCCGGCGCGGCTCGACGTGGTCGGCGATGTAGGTGGGCACCACCACCGAGGCGATGATCTCGCCGAGGGTCCAGACGACTGTGGACAGCAGCACCGCGGGCAGTGAGAACGCGAACACCAGCACCGCCATCCCGGCCGACCAGAGCAGGCCGGCGACGACGAGCAGCGTGCGGGTCGGGTACGCCTTGATCCGTTTCTCGATCAGCATGCCGGCGCCCACCACGACGATGCTGTTGATGGTGTAGACCGCGCCGACCACCGCCACCGACGAGTTCAGCACCCCGGTGACCGCCAGCGGCAGCGTGTACTCCAGCCCGATCAGCGGCGCCACGTAGCAGAACGAGAGCACCACCAGCACCGCGACGTCCAGGTCGCGCCGCAGCGCCGCCCGGCGCAGCCCGGTCTTCGCCGGTGTCCCGGCCGCGGCGCGGCCGGTGTCGGCGGGCACGCTGAGCCGGATGGTGAGCGCCGCGAGCAGCCCGAGCAGGATGTTCCCGGCGAACATCAGGCCGTACGAGTACGCCGCGGCCAGGCCGCCCAGCAGCGGCCCGACGCCCATGCCGAGGTTGTTGGCGATGTAGCTGACGGTGTACGCGAACGGCCGCTGCTCCGGCTCGGCGAGGTCGGCGATCAGCGTGTTGGCGGCGGGCGCGAACATGCCCATGCCGACGAGCGCGACGAACAGCAGCGCCGCGTACGTCCACGGCGGGCCGTCCAGCACCGCCAGCCCGAGGTAGCCGGCCGCGTTGAGCAGCAGGCTGGACACCAGCGCGGCCCGCCGGCCGGCGCGGGCGCAGACCGGGCCGCTGAGCAGGCTCCCGGCGAGCAGGCCGGTGCTGCCGACCGAGATCAGCACACCCGCCTCGCCGGTGCTCAGCCCTCGGCTGCGCACCAGGTATACAGCGAGCAGCGGGAAGACGAACATGCCCGCGCGGTTGATGAAGGAGGCGAGCACCAGCATCCGCAGCGGACGGGGCAGCGCCCGGAACCGGCTCAGCCACATGACGCCTCCCCGGCCGGTTCGGTACGCACCTGGAAGGCGTCCCGGATGGTCTTGAACCGGGCCCGCACGTCGTCGAAGTCCCGGCCCTCGCAGACGTACCAGCCGAGCACGTCGTTCGAGGCGGTCGGCGGCGCGAGCACGTCGCCGACGCCCTTCCACACATCGGCGTCGAGGACCGAGTCCAGCGCCCGCAGCTCGTCGGCGGTGGTGATCGCGGTGATCCGGCCGTACCGGTCGGAGCAGAGGTACTCGGTGCCGGTCTCCGCGCCCAGCGCGGCGGCGGGCCGGTGCCCGGGGTCCAGTTCCAGCCGGCACCACTCGCCCGCGAGGTTGATGCCGCGCCCGGCCTCGATGGCCGGGACGATCGATCCGCCGCCGGCCCGGGCCGCCGCCTCGCCGAAGACCACCTCGCCGTCGTCGCGCAGGAAGAACTCCACGTGCGCGACCCCGGTATGCATGCCGAAGCCGCGCAGGAGCCCCGCGCTGGCGGTCAGGATGCGCTGCTCGGCGGGGGTCAGGTCGTGCTTGCGGGAGATCGTGCCGCCCGGCTCGTCGCGGAACTCCAGCACCGAGTACGTGTAGCGGGAGAGCTGCTCGAAGACCACCTCGCCGTCGCGCAGCAGCGAGTCGACGTGGTACTCCGCGCCGCGGACGTACTCCTCGACCCGGTAGTCGTGGCGCGCGTCGGCCACGAGCGGCCACACCCGGGCCAGGTCGTCGGCCGAGTCCACCCGGTGGGTGTCGCCGCAGGCCCAGCCGGCGTACGGCTTGACCACGACCGGCCAGCCCACCTCGGCGGCGAACTCGGCGACCGCGCCGATGGTGTCCGGGCGGCAGGAGCGGGCCACCGGCACGCCCAGCTCGACGGCCCGGCGGTGCATCACGTTCTTGTCCCGGAAGGCGAGCGCCTGCTCCGGGTCCAGGCCGGGGATGCCGTGGTCGCGCCGGCACCGCGCGGCGGTCAGCACGTCGCCCTCGAACAGCGGGAAGATCCGCTCGATCGGACGGTCGGCGACGATCGCCGCCACCGCCGCCCGGACCGCCTCCGGGTCGTCCAGATCGGCCCGGTGGCAGGGCAGCCCGGCGGTCTCCGGCGCCGGCCCGCCGGTGGGCAGCAGCACCACGCTGTCCACGCCGAGGTCGGTGGCGGCGGCGACGACGCTGCGGAACTGGGCGGCGTAGCGGCCGGCCGCGGGCCGGTAGACGATCAGGATCGCGCGGTTCACGAGCGGACCCCCGGGGTGCCGGCGGGGCTGAGCGGGGCCTCGACAGGGAACGCAGCGTCCCGGGCCTCCCGGTCCAGCACCGCCCGGTGGCGGGGCGCGGCGGTCAGCTCGCCGAGCACGGCGTCGAGGCGGTCCAGCGCCGCCTCCACCTCCGCCCGGCCGCCCGGATGGGCCGCCTCGACTGTGAGCAGCAGCCGCCGCCGGCCCAGGTCGGTGCGGACCAGGTGGCCCTGGCGCCAGTTCCAGCGCCGGGAGTGGGCCCGCCCGTGGTCGTCGGCGTAGACGACCTCGCCCGGTTCGGGCCGCTCCGGCGCATCGGGCGCGCCCAGCGGCAGGTACGCCTCCGTGCCGTCGGCCGGCCGGACGGCGAGCGCGCCGATGCCGTCCACCGCGCAGGAGGCCACCGGCAGCGCCGAGTCCAGCGAGACGGCGTTGCAGAGGTCCACGAGCGCGTTGATCCGGGGCAGCCGGTCGCCCCGGGCCACCCGGCGGGCGATCGACTCGGCGGCGCACGGGAACCGGTTCGGGTTCACCGCCACCGCCCGGTACGCCGCCCGCCACCCGGCGATGCCCGGCAGCTCGGACACCCCGGCCTTGTCCAGGCCGGCCCGGTGCAGCGCGTCCTCGGCGGCGGTCAGCCGCTCCGCCACGGCCGGGTGGGCCGGCCCGACCTCGATCGCCGGCACGGCGAGCAGGCCGAGGACGTAGTCCGGCACGCTCGCCGTCACCCGGTCGTCGATGCGGACGGACAGCCGGTCGGCGCCGTCGCTGAGCTGGGTCATCGTCATCCCCGTCGGTTCGGTTCACACGGTCGCCCCGACCGTACGAAGCGGGGCCGCCACCGGTTGTGGCCAATCCCCGCCGATCCGGTGAGGCCAATCCGGGCCCGCGCGGCCGGCCGCATCAGGCGACCCCGGCCGGCCGGCGGTCCCGGTAGGCGGCGGCGTCCCCGGCGACCACCCGCCCGCCCAGCAGCACCATCTCGATCGCCTCGGGCCGCCCCAGCACCGTGATGTCCCGCGCCGGGTCGCCGTCGGTGACCACCAGGTCGGCCAGCCGGCCCGGCTGCACCGTCCCGGCCTCGCCGCCACGCCCGGCCAGTCGCGCGCCGTTGGCGGTGGCCCAGGTCAGCACCGTCGGTGCGGGGATGCCGGCCATGCTCACGTACGTCTCGAGCTCCTCGGCGTACCGGCCGTGCGGGGTCCAGGCGAACCCGAAGTCGTCCCCGGCCACGATCGGGATGCCCATCTCCACCATCAGCGGCAGGATCCGCAGCGTGTTCTCCACCTCGGCCTGGAACTCCAGCGTCTCCAGGTACTCCGGGGTCTTGCCGTGCGCGGTGCCTGTGGTGAGCAGCCGGTGCGGCTGGTGCAGGCTCGGCACCACGAAGATGCCGCGTTCGGCGATCGCCTCCAGCGCCGCGTCGTCGGCGTACGTGGCGTGGTCGATCACGTCCACCCCGGCGGCGATGGCGTTGCGGATGCCGCCCAGCCCGCGTGAGTGCGCCCGGATCCGTACCCCCCGCTCGTGTGCGGCGCGGGCCGCGATCACCAGTTCCTCGGCGGTGAACAGCAGCTCGTGCGAGCGGCCGTTGGGGAACGTGTCGTCGCCGGTGGAGAACACCTTGATGATCTCCGCGCCCTGGGCGACCTCGGTGTCGACGTACTCGACCAGTTCCTCCGGTGTGTTGGCCAGCCGCATCAGGTCGGTGGGGATGCGCTGCTTGACCGCCGGGTTGCGCCGCTGCGGCGGCCCGGAGACCATCAGGTCCCGGCTGCACGGCGTGATCCGCGGGCCGGGCAGCCGTCCGGCGTCGATCGCCCGGCGCAGCGCCATGTCGATGCCGGCCACCGAGCCGGCGCCGACGAACGCGGTGTAGCCCAGCCGGAGCATGGCCGCCGCGTTCGCCGCCGCGCCCAGCGTCACCTCCGGGATCGAGTGCTTGAACAGCGTCTCCCGGCCGTCGAGCACGTTCAGGTAGGCGATGTGGGTGTGGCCGAGCGTCATGCCGGGCATCACGGTCCGCCCGTCCAGGTCCAGCACGTCGACGTCCGGGTCGTGCAGCGGGGCCTGCGCCTCGGGCAGCACCGCGACGATCCGCTCCCCGTCGAGCAGCACGCTGTGGTGCGGCCGGGACGCCACCCCCAGCCCTTCCTGGACGGTGGCGCGGTGCAGCAAGGTTCGTCGGGACACGGCTGTCACTCCGGTTCTCCTCGAAGGTGCGGTCGGCGGTGGCCGAAGAGCAGCCAGACGATCTCCGCGCCGGGGCGGCGGACCACCCAGCGCAGCGCGTGCCGGCGTACCCCCGGGGCGTTCGTCACCGCGAGGTCGGCGGCCCCGGCGGCGAGCAGCTCGGCGGCGTGCTGGGTGGACTCGGCGTCGAGCCACCGCATCGGACGGTCGCGCAGCGCGGGCGGGGCCAGGTCGGCGAAGATCCGCCGGACCTCCCAGAGCGCGGCCACAGTGACCTCGCCGTCGCCCGGGTGCGCGTCCCGTTCCCGCGCCGCGATGCCGTACTCCGGGGTGGCCTGCGCGAAGTAGGCGTCCAGGCGCAGGTCGCGGTGCCAGTGGAAGCGGGTGGCGCCCTGGTACGCGCTGGGCACCAGCGCCTGGTCGACGCGGCGTTCCACGAGCGCGCCGAGCACCTCGTCGAATGTGTCGCACAGCTCGATGCGCAGCGCGTGCCGCTCGGCCAGGAACGCGGCGGTCAGGTGGCTGGACGTGCCGGCCGGCCCGAGCGTGGCCACCGCCGTGCCGGGGTGGTCCGCCCACCGGTCCACCACCGTCCGCCACCGCCGTCCGTACGCCCCGGCGAGCAGGCCGGGCAGCGCGGGCACCGGCGCGGCGGCTGCGGTGTCAGGTGTCGTAGCCACGCCTGCCCGCCATCCGCCGGGCCACCCGGGTCTCGTGGTCGTCGGCGACCCGCCGGTCCACGATCCGTGCGGCCTTCCAGCTCACGAACGCGCCGGTGCTGACGATCGGGTCCAGCCCGTCGCTCAGCTCGACCTCCACCGGCACGCCGAGCGCGGCGGCGGCACGCCGGCGCACCCCGCCGGCCACCGCGGCCGGGTCGTCCACCAGGTCCTTGAGCAGCTCCAGCCGGACGGTGAGCCGGTCGCCGCCGGCCGGGTCGTGGTCGATCACCACCTGGTAGCCGGCCGAGCCGGTGACGCCGGTGAGCACCGCGCTCTCGATCTGCCCGGCGGTACGGCGCTGCCCGCCCAGGTCGATGCGGTCGAGCGTGCGCCCGACGATCTGCACCAGGTCGCCGGGCATCTCGCAGTCGCAGTCCGACGCGCCGACCACCACCGCGTCGCCGGTGCGGTAGCGGATCAGCGGCTTCACGCCGTCGACGAGCATGGTCACCGTGAGCTCGCCGGTGCCGCGCGGGCCGTGCGACGCGCCCGTCTCCGGGTCGACCACCTCGATCAGGTAGTTGGTCTGGGACAGGTGCATCCGCTTGTTGCGGCAGGCGGTGGCGATCACGAACGCCTCCTGCGAGCCGTACAGGATGTTGTAGACGTCAGCGCCCCAGACCGACTCCAGGTTGTGCGCCAGCGCCGGCGTGCACATCTCGCCGGTGACGAACAGCAGCTTGACCGCGAAGTCCTCGCGCAGCCGGTAGCCGTGGTGCTCGGCGGCCTTGGCCAGCATCAGCGCCACGCCCGGCGTGCAGCAGATCACCTCAAGTTCCAGGTCCCGCATCAGCTGGAGGGCCTTGGCGAACCCGATCACCGGCGAGTACGGCCAGATCTTCGCGTTCATCGCGCCGGTGTTGCGGGCCACGTCGCCGAGCGTGTCGCCGAACGAGTGCACCTCGGTCGGGCCCATGAGCCCCACGCGGGGCGCGTGGTCGCCGAAGTGGTGGCGGAAGATCGACGCCCAGGACTCGGTGACGTGGGCGTTGCTGGCCACCACTTCGCGGCCGTCGCGGGGGCAGGGCGTGGCGGGCCCGGTGGTGCCGGTGGTCTCGTAGAAGAAGACGGCCTCGGCCAGCGGGCGGCTGAGCACGTCGAGCATCTCCTCGCGCAGGTGCGCCTTCGTGGTGAAGGGCAGCCGGTCGAGCGTGGCCGGGGTGATCGTGGACAGGTCGATCCCGGCGAGGTGCCGGGCGTAGAACGGCGAGCCGGTGCCGACCTGGTCGAGCACCCGGCGCAGCTGCCGGTCCCGCCAGTCACCGAGCTGCTCGGCGGTGAGCGTGCGGTCGTAGAACGCGCGGTGCAGACGCAGGTAGTCGGCGGCGAAACCGGCCGCCGGGCCGGTGGTGGGAAGCCACATGGATCGGGGTCCTCTCGGTGTGCGTCAGTGCAGGCCGCCGTCGACGTCCAGCACGGAGGCGGTGACGTAGCTGCTGTCCGGGCCGGCCAGCCAGGCGACGGCGGCGGCGATCTCGTCCGGGGCGCCGAAGCGGCCGGCCGGGATACGGGCCCGGTAGTCGTCCCGGCGGGCCGCCGGGATCCGGGCGGCCATCGGCGTCTCGACCAGCCCGGGGGCGACCGCGTTGACCCGGATGCGGTGCGCGGCGAGCGCCCGGCCGAGGCTGCGGGTGAGCGCGACGACAGCGCCCTTCGAGGCGCCGTACGCGGCGTCCGGGCTGCCGATCCGGCCACTGATCGAGGCGACGTTGACCACGGTGCCCGGACGTCCGGCGGCCACCAGCGCCCGGGCGTACGCGAGCGTGCCGAAGAACGTCGCGCCGAGGTTCGTGTCCAGCACCTCGGCGTACGTGCGCGGGTCGTAGTCGAGGAAGTCCCGGGCCGGGTAGACGCCGGCGTTGTTCACCAGCACGGCGGGCAGGCCGTGCCGCTCGTGCACGTCGTCCAGCAGCCGCTGCGCCTGATCCGGCACGGCCAGGTCGGCGACGAGCGCCGCGTACGCGGACGGGTCGGCGGCCGGCTCGCGGTCGACGCTGAGCACCCGGTGACCGGCGCGGGTGAGCGCCGCGGTGACTGCCCGGCCGATGCCGCCGGCCCCGCCGGTGACCACGGCGAGCGGGGGTACGGACCCGGACATGATCCGTCTCCGCCGCTCAGCCGGCGACCGGCAGCGCCGCCGGTACGCCGCGCAGGAAGTTGTCGAACAACCGCAGCCCGTCCTGGGTGGTCACGCTCTCCGGATGGAACTGCACCCCCTCGACGGCGAGCGTGCGGTGGCGCAGGCCCATCACGTAGCCGTCGTCGCCGGAGCGGGCGGTCACCTCCAGCGGGGACGGCACCGGGTCGGCGACGATGAGCGAGTGGTAGCGGGTGACCGTCAGCGGCGCCGGCGCCCCGGCGTACACCCCGCGGCCGTCGTGCGTGACCTCGCTGGTCTTGCCGTGCATCAGGTGCCGGGCCACAGCGATCGTGCCGCCGTACGCCAGGCCGATCGCCTGGTGGCCGAGGCAGACGCCGAGCAGCGGCACCCGCCCGGCGAACGCGTGGACCAGCTCGACGTGGCCGGAGTCGCCGGGGTGGCCGGGCCCGGGGCCGAGCACCACCGCGTCGGGGCGCAGCGCGGCGAGGTGCCGGGGGCTGCGCGCGCGGGACCGGACCACCACCGTCCGCGCGCCGAGCGTGCGCAGGTACTGGTCGATGATGTGGGTGAAGCTGTCGTACGCGTCGACGAGCAGGACCTTCACGGCAGTAGCTCCTCGCCGGTCAGGGCCCAGTAGGCGGCGCTCATCTTGGCCAGCGTCTCCCGCCACTCGGCGGCCGGTGTGGAGTCGGCGACCACCCCGGCGGACGCCTGGGTGTGGTAGCGGTGCCCGTCGTGCACGACGGTGCGGATGCAGAGCGCGAGCACCGCGAACCCGCGGACGTCGACCAGGCCGATGGCGCCCGCGTAGATGCCCCGGGGCTCCGCCTCCAGCCCGTCGATGATCTCCATCGACCGCAGCTTCGGCGCGCCGGTCATGGTGCCGGCCGGGAACGCGGCGCGGACCGCCGCCCACACGTCCGCGCCGTCGTCGAGGCGGCCGGACACGGTGGAGACCAGGTGGTGCACGTACGCGAACGGCTCGACGTCGAGCATCGCGTCCACCGACAGCGTGCCCGGCTCGCAGACCCGGCCGATGTCGTTGCGGCACAGGTCGACGAGCATGACGTGCTCGGCGCGCTCCTTCTCGCTGGCCCGCAGCTCGGCCACCCGGCGGCGGTCGGTCAGCGGGTCGGCCGAGCGGGCGGCGGTGCCGGCGATCGGGCGCATCGACAGCCGGTCGCCGTCCAGGCGCAGGAACAGCTCCGGGCTGGCGCCGATCACCGTGCGCCCGGCCCAGGGCGCCAGGTACATGTACGGCGACGGGCTGCGGTGCCGCAGGCGCCGGTAGACGTCCAGCGGGGTGAGGGTGGTCTCCACCTCGATGCGGTGGCCGATCTGCACCTGGTAGCTGTCGCCGACCCGGATGTGCCGCAGGCACCGCCGCACCCGCTCGGCGAACGTCTCCTCGTCGACGGTGTCGCGCACCCGTTCCGGCGTGGGCGCGGGTGGCGGCGGCTGGTCGGCGGGCACGCCGGTGAGCAGCCGCGTCACCGGCGGCGCCGGCTGCGGCGGCAGGTGCGGGCCGGTGGCGTGCAGCTGGTGCGCCGTCCCGGCGCGAAGGTCCCACCAGACGGTGTGCCGGAACAGTGTCAGCGCGCACCGGGGGAGGCCGTCGTCGGCCCGGTCCAGGGTCAGCTCGTCCATGTCGCGGGCGGCCTCGTACGCCAGGGTGGTGAGGAAACCGAAGGCGAACCGGCCGGCCGGCACGGGCGTCTCGACGGTGAAGGCCCGCTGCACGGCGCGGACCACCGACCAGAGCTGCGCCGGGCCGGGCACGTGCCAGGCGGACGTGGTGTCGCGCTGCCGGGCCGGCGCGCCGAGGACGGCGGTGACCACCGCGCGCAGCGCGTCGCCCAGCGGCCCGGCGGCGGTCAGCTCGCACCTGTCGGCCAGGAACCGCAGCTCGGCGAGGCGGCCCCAGCCCACCGCCGCGGCCTGCCGGTCGGCGGCCGGCCCGTCCAGGCTTTCGAAGAGGTACGCGTCATGCGCGGCATGGCTTTGTGTCAATGCGGTGTACAACGCGAGCGGATTGATGGACGGCAGTGTGATTGAGGTCACGGAAATCGGAATGCGGTCGGCCGGCGTCGTGCCTCCCGGCGTCTCCGAACGGTGGTCTGTGGTTTCCGCACCCACCGCAGTCGACAATGAGGACACTGTGGAACCCCCCTTTGAGCAGCCCGGATGCCCCCACGCGGACCGGCTGGGCCGCGTTCGGTGACAGATCGGACTTCCCCCGTTGAAAAGGACGCGCGGCACCCCCCGGGTTCGGCCGGGAATGGGTTGCGGTCCCGGGAAACACTTTCACCAAGTGCGGTTCCCGCTGTCCATACCACTTCGGTGACCGGGGAGAGGACCAATCGGTGTGGCATCTGAATCTGTCAATTGACGGCGACGCGCGCGAAACGTTGTCGGCGCAGCTCCGCAACGCTCTGCGCGGCCGGATCACCGACGGCACGCTGCGCCCCGGGACGCGCGTCCCGTCGACCCGGCAGCTCGCGACTGACCTCGGCGTGTCCCGGACCGTGGTCGTCGAGGCGTACGAACAGCTCTGCGCCGAGGGCTACCTGACGTCGCAGCGCGGCTCCGGCACCTCGGTGGCGGACTCCGCGCGCGCCGGTGTCGCCTCCGCGCTCACCGCCGACGAGGCGCCCGCGCCGGAGGTGTGGGACCTGCGCGCCGGCGGCACCGACGTGTCCACGTTCCCGCGCCAGGACTGGATCCGCTGCGTCGGCGCGGTGCTCCGCTCGGCCGGGCCGCGGGAACTGGGCTACGCCCCGCCGTCCGGTCTGCCGCCGGTCCGCCGCACGCTCGCCGGCTACCTCGGCCGGGTCCGGGGCGTCCGTGTCCGCCCCGAGCACCTGATGATCACGTCCGGCTTCGCCCAGGGGCTGGCGCTGCTCTGCCGGGTGCTGCGCGACCAGGGACACGAGGCGATCGGCGTCGAGGATCCCGGGCACCCGGGGGAGTGGGCGTTCATCGCCGACGCCGGGCTGCGGCCGGTGAGCGTGCCGGTGGACCGGGAGGGCATCCGCGTCGACGAGCTGGCCGCCACCGGCGTACGCGCCGTGCTCACCACCCCGGCCAGCCAGTTCCCCACCGGCGCTCCGCTGAGCCGGCGGCGCCGGGAGCAACTGCTCGACTGGGCGCGGGCAGTGGACGGGTACGTCGTCGAGGACGACTTCGACGCCGCGTTCGTGGCACCGGCGCAGCGGATGCCCGCCTTGCAGAGCGTCGCCCCGGACCGGGTGGTCTACGCGGGCAGCGCCAGCAAGGTCCTCGCCCCGGCGCTGCGGCTCGGCTGGCTGGCCGCGCCGACCGGGCTGGCCGCCTCGATCGAGCGGGTCCGGGCCGGCTGGGACATCGGCTGCTCCGGGCTGGACCAGCTCGCCTTCGCGCGGCTCGTGGACACCGGCGCGTTCGACCGGCACCTGCGCCGGCTGCGCGCCGAGTTCCAGCGCCGCGGCCAGGCGGTACGCCAGCACGTCGCGCGCCACCTGCCCGGTGTGGCGCCGCTCGACGCCAGTGGCGGCCTCCAGACGTACCTGGTGCTGCCCCGCTGGTGTGCTGAGGAGTCCATGGTGGCCGCCGCGCGGCGCCGGTCCGTGCTGGTTCGCGGCGGCCGGTTCTACGCCCTGCGCGCCGACGACCGGCCACCGGCGCTGGTCATCGGGTACGCCGGGGTGCGCGGCGCCGCGCTGGGCCGGGGGCTGGCCGGGGTCGCCGCTGCCTACCGCGACGTGACCGCCCGTCACGCGACCGGTGTCAATGCGCGGCGGGTCGCCGATTCCGACCGAAGGACCGGCTTGACAGCGTGATCGTTGATTAGGTTAGCCTAACCTCCGTGACGAGCAGAACGGTGCGAGCCGACGGCTTGAGCGGCAGCGACCTGCGGCTGGGCTACCACGGCACGACGGTGGTGCACGACGCCGCCATCACGCTGCGGCCCGCGGCGGTGACCGCGTTGGTCGGCCCGAACGGCAGCGGCAAGTCGACGCTGCTGCGCGGGCTGGCCCGCCTGCACCCGCTGGAACACGGCGAGATCGTGCTGGCCGACGGCACGCCGGCCCGGGCGCTGTCCGCCCGGGACTTCGCCCGCCGGGTCACGCTGCTCGCGCAGAGCCGCCCCACCCCCAGCGGGGTGACGGTGCGGGACGTGGTCGGGTACGGCCGGCACCCGTACCGGCAGCGGTGGCGCGCGAACGACCTCGACGGACCGGCCGCGATCGACCGGGCCATGCGGGTGACGGGCGTCGACGGCATGGCCGGCCGGCCGGTCGACGAGCTGTCCGGCGGCGAGCTGCAACGGGTCTGGCTGGCCACGTGCCTGGCCCAGGACACCGCGATCCTGCTGCTGGACGAGCCGACCACGTTCCTGGACCTGCGCTACCAGGTGGAGATCCTCGACCTGATGCGCGAACTCGCCGACACCGCCGGCGTCGCCGTCGGTGTGGTGCTGCACGACCTCAACCAGGCCGCCGCCGTCGCCGACCAGGTGGTGCTCCTGCACGAAGGCCGGGTCCGCGGCGCCGGCACGCCGCACGAGGTGTTCACCGAGGAGGCGCTCACCGAGGCGTACGGCATCCGCGTCGAGGTGAGCGTCGACCCGGTCACCAACCTGCTCTCCACTCGTCCCGTCGGCCGGCACACGACCCGCGTCTCCGCCTGACCGACTCCTGCACACAGAAGAGAAACCGATGCTGCGTACCCGTCTGACCCTGCTCGCCGCCGCCGCGGCGAGCGCGCTGCTGATCGCCGGCTGCGGCACCACCGAGGAGCCCGCCGCCGCACCGTCCCCCTCCGACGCCGCGTCCACCGGCCCGGTCACCGTCACCGACAGCCGGGGCAAGACCATCACCCTCAAGAGCCCCGCCACCAAGGTCGTCGGCCTGGAGTGGGGCGAGGTGGAGATGCTCGTCGGCCTCGGCGTGATGCCGGTCGGCGTGGCCGACCCGAAGGGGTACGCCACCTGGGTGACCGCCGCCCCGCTCGACGCGGGCGTCAAGGACGTCGGCACCCGGGGTGAGCCGAGCGTCGACTCCATCGTCGCCCTCCAGCCGGACCTCGTGGTGATGGAGGCCGAGCGCGGCTCCGCCGTGGTCACCCAGCTGGAGAAGTACGTCCCGGTGCTGGTCACCAAGGGCAGCGACGCCTCCGACAACATCGGCCGGATGCGCGCGGACCTGAAGATGATCGCCACCGCGACCGGCCGTACCGCGCAGGCGGACAAGCTGCTCGCCGACTTCGACGCCGCGATCGCCGACGGCAAGAAGAAGATCGCCGACGCCGGGGCGGCCGGTAAGCAGTTCGCCATCGCCGACGGCTGGAAGGAGGGCAGCACCGTCTCGATCCGGATGTTCGGCCAGGGCGCGCTCGTCTCCCAGCTCGGCATCCAGCTCGGCCTCAAGAACGCCTGGACCGGCAAGACCGACGAGATGTGGGGCCTGGGCCAGACCGACGTCGAGGGCATGACCGTCCTCAAGGGCCAGGACGTGCACTTCTTCTACAACGCCTCGGACGGCACCGACGTGTTCGCCGACGGCCTCGCCGGCAACGCGATCTGGCGTTCCCTGCCGTTCGTCCAGCAGAACAAGCTGCACAAGATGCCCAACGGCATCTGGACCTTCGGCGGCACGCTGTCCGCCAAGCAGTACATCGACGAGCTGGTCAAGGTCTACACGGCTTGAGCGCGATGACCGCCCCCGCCCCGCCGGGGCCGGCCACCCGGCCGGCTCCGGTCGGGCCGCCGCCCGCCCGGCGCAGCCGGGTGGCCGGCGCGTTCGCCCTCGCCGCCGCGCTGCTCGTCGCGATCACCGCGGTGCATCTCACCCAGGGCACCTCCTCGGTGGGGGCGCTGGACCTGCTCCGGCTGCTCACCGGCGGCGACGACGAGACCGCCCGGGTGCTCGTCGCCTCCCGCCTGCCCCGGCTGCTCACCGGCCTGGCCGTCGGCGTCGCGCTCGGCTTCGCCGGCGCGGCGTTGCAGTCGACCACCCGCAACCCGCTCGCCTCGCCGGACACGCTCGCCGTCAACGCGGGCGCCCACCTGGCGATCGTCTCCACCGCCGCGTTCGGGATCGCGCTGCCCGCGCTGCCCGCGGGCGGGCTGGCGTTCTGCGGCGGCCTCGCCGCCGCCTCCCTGGTCATGCTGCTCTCGGCCGGCGGTCAGGCCGCCACCACCCGGCTCATCCTCGCCGGCTCGGCCACCGCGATGGCGCTCTCCTCGCTGACCATGCTGCTCATGCTGCTGTTCGAGCAGGCCACCATCGGCCTGTTCGCCTGGGGCAACGGTTCGCTCGTGCAGGGCGACCTGGTCGCGTTCACCCAGCTCGCCCCCGTGATCGGGGTCGCCGCGCTGGTGCTCGTGGCCCTCGGGCACCGGCTGGACCTGCTGGCCCTCGGCGACGACACCGCCACCGTGCTCGGGCTCAACGTGCGCCGTACCCGGCTGACTGTCGTGCTGCTGGCCGTGCTGCTCTCCGCCGCGGCGGTCACCCTGGCCGGCCCCATCGGCTTCGTCGGCCTCGGCGCGCCGGTGATCGTCCGGCTGCTCGGCCGGTGGGTGCCCGAGGTGCACCGGCACCGCATCCTGATGCCGCTGTCCGGCATCGTCGGCGTGGTCATCGTGCTCGGCTCCGACGTGCTGCTGCGCGCCGTGCTCGGCGGGCAGGCGGGTGTCGACGTGCCGACCGGCGTGGTGACCACGCTCTTCGGCGCGGTGCTGCTGGTCTGGCTGGCCCGCCGCCACCGCGACGCCGGACCGACCCGGCAGGCGCCGGGCGGCCACGCCGCAGTCCGCTCCCGCGGCTTCGTCGCCACCGTCGTCGCGGTCTGCGCGGTGGTCGTCACCGCCGCGCTGGTGCTCGGCATGCTGGCCGGCGACACGTGGGTGCTGCTCGGGGACATCGTCAACTGGGTGCAGGGCCGCACCGGACCGGCGTACACATTCGTGCTGGACGCCCGCTGGCCGCGGGTCGCCGCGGCGCTGCTGGCCGGCGCCGCGCTGGCCCTGGCCGGCACCACCGTGCAGGCGGTGTGCCGCAACCCGCTGGCCGAACCGGGCATCCTCGGCATCACCGGCGGCGCCGGCATCGGCGCGGTGTCGCTGCTGACGTTCGCGCCGATGGCCGGCGTGCTCGCCCTGTCCGGCGCCGCCGGTCTCGGCGCAGTCGTCGCGTTCGCGCTGGTCTACGGCCTGGCCCGGCGGCGGGGGCTCAACTCCGACCGGCTGGTGCTGATCGGGTTCGCGGTCTGGCAGGGCGGTACGGCGATCATCACGTTCATCGTGGTGTCGTCCGACCCGTGGAACACCGGCAAGGCGCTGACCTGGCTGTCCGGCTCCACCTACGGGCGTACCGCGCCGCAGGTGCTGCCGGTGGCGATCGCGCTGCTGATCGCGCTGCCGGTGGTCGCCGCCGTGCGCCGCGAGCTGGACCTGCTCGCGCTCGACGACGACACGCCCCGGGTGCTCGGCGTCCGGCTGGAACGTGCCCGGCTGGTCGCGCTCGGCCTGGCGGCGCTGCTCACCGCGACCGCCGTGTCGGCGGTCGGCGTGATCGGCTTCGTCGGCCTGGTCGCGCCGCACGCGGCCCGGGCGCTCGTCGGCGGGCGGCACACCCGCGTCCTGCCGGTCGCGGTGCTGCTCGGCGCCACCCTGGTCAGCCTCGCCGACACGCTCGGCCGCAGCGTCATCGCTCCCGCCCAGGTCCCCGCCGGTCTGGTCACCGCCATGATCGGCACCCCGTACTTCGTCTGGTTGCTGTGGCGTTCCCGCGCCGCGGCAGCCGCCCGTTAGCCCGTTCACCGACGCAGCCCCCACCGGCCGTGAGAGGAATGACGCATGACCAGCACCCTGGCCGTCGCGCCCTGGCGAGTCTTCACCGTCGAGGTCCGCGCGCTACGCCGGCTCGGCCCGTCCTTCCTGCGGGTGACGCTCACCGGCCCGGACCTGGACCGGTTCGCCGACAACGGGTACGACCAGCGGATCAAGCTGGCCCTGCCGCCGGTCGACGGCGCGCCGGGGGAGCTGCCCGACGGGCCGGACTGGTTCCCGCGGTGGCGTGAGCTGCCGGACGCGCTGCGCAGCCCGATCCGCACGTACACGGTCCGCGCCGTCCGGCCGGAGGCGTACGAGGTGGACGTGGACATGGCGCTGCACGGCGACGGCGGCCCGGCCACCCGGTGGGCCCGGCGGGCGCGTCTCGGCGACCGGATCGCCGTCGTCGGCCCGGACGCCGGCTGGGACGGCCCGCACGGCGGGGTCGAGTTCCAGCCGCCGGCCGGCGCGACGCTGCTGCTGGCCGGCGACGAGACCGCCGCGCCGGCGATCTGCGCGATCCTGGAGCGGCTGCCCGCCGAGGCGCGCGGGCACGCGCTGGTGGAGGTGCCGGAGACCGGTGACGAGCTGCCCTGCCGGGCCCCGGCCGGCGTCACCGTGACCTGGCTGCCCCGCGACGGCGCCCCGCACGGCAGCCGGCTCACCCCGGCCGTGACGAGCCTGGCCGGGCGGCTGGTGCCGGTACCGGTCGCGGTGGCCGCCGCACCGCTGACCGAGGTGGACGTGGACCGGGACATCCTCTGGGAGGTGCCGGAGCGGCCCGACGGCGCGGCGCTCTACGCCTGGCTGGCCGGGGAGGCGGCGGTGATCCGCGGCCTGCGCCGCCACCTGGTCACCGAGCGGGGCATGGACCGGCGCGCGGTGGCGTTCATGGGCTACTGGCGGGCCGGTCGCGCGGAGAACTGATCGTCCCCACCACCGACGGAAGCGGGCCGGCGCGATGCGCCGGCCCGCTTCTGTGATGCCGTCAGTCGCGCCGTGCGTACGGGGCGAGCGGGTTGACCAGCGTGCCGGCGAACTGCAACGCGGCGGACGGGTCGGACAGGTCCACCATCTGCTGGTTGTTGCGCAGCTGGAGCCGGTTGAGGCAGGACAGCGTGAACTCCGGCGCGAACAGGTCGTGCCGGCGCATCCGGTCGGCCAGGTGCGGCACCGTCGCGGCGTAGCCGGCGGCGCATGCGGCGACGGTGCGCCAGAACCCGTCCTGGTCGAGGACGCCCCGGGTGTGCAGGGCGGCGCTCAGGTGCCGCAGGAAGCAGTCGAACACGTCGGTGAAGATGGACAGGATCTTCTCGTCCTCGGGGATCGCGGCCCGGATCCGCCGCACCCGCTCCGGCAGGTCCGCCTCCGGGTTCATCACCACGATCTCCTCGGCGATGTCCTTGAAGACGACCCGCTCGACCACGCCGTCGTGCAGCACCAGGATGACGTTCTCGCCGTGCGGCATGAACGCCAGGTCGTGGGCGTACAGGCTGTGCAGCAGCGGCACCAGGTAGGCGTCCAGGTAGCGGCGCAGCCAGTCGGCCGGCGCCAGCCCCGACTCGTCGATCAGCGCGGCCGCGAGCGACCGCCCGTCCCGGTCCAGGTGCAGCAGCGAGGCCATGGTGGCCAGCCGCCGCCCGGGTTCCAGCCCTGGTGCCGGGCTCTCCCGCCAGAGCGCCGCCAGCATCTTCCGGTACGGGGAGTACCTGTCGGTCGCCGCCTCGTACTGCCGGTGCCGGTAACCGATGGCGGCCCGCTCCCGGATGATCGACAGTCCGGTGCGCTTGAGCACCGGGTCGCCCTCGATCAGCCCGGCCAGCCAGTCGTTGATCGCGGGCGTCGCCTCCATGTACGCGGCGGACAACCCGCGCATGAAGCCCATGTTCAGCACCGACAGCGCGGTCTTCACGTAGTGCTTGGCGGGGTCGGTGACGTTGAAGAAGGTCCGGATGGACTGCTGCGCCAGGTACTCGTCCGGCCCTTCGCCGAGGCAGACCAGCCGGCGCCGGGCCACCTCACCGGCGAACGTGACGGCGAGCTTGTTCCACCACTGCCACGGGTGCACCGGGACGAACAGGTAGTCGGCCGGGTCCAGGCCCAGCCCGGTGAGCGTGGCGGTGAACCCGGCAATCGTCTGCCCGCCCAGCTCGGCCCGGACCAGCGTGTCGTAGTCCAGGTCGTCGGCGCAGGTGAACGTGGTGTGGTCGCGGTGCGCGGCGAGCCAGAGCAGCCGTACCGGCGCGGCGGCCTCCGGGGCGTACGCGTGGTATTCGTGCACTCCGAAGCCGATGCGGCCGTTGTTGGCCACGAAGCAGGGATGCCCCTCGGTCATGCCGGTCTCGATCGCCTGGAAGTCGGCGGCGGCCAGCTCGGCGGCGCTCTGTGTGGGCTTCGCGAGCTTGTACGCGGTCCCGGCCAGCGTGGAGGTGATCTCCTCCAGGTAGACCGGCAGGATCGCGTCGGTGAGGCCGAGCGCGCCGCGCAGCTCCATGCACAGGTCCACGGCGTCGGGCGGCAGCTCCGCGCCGTCGCGGCGGCGCACGATGCTGTCCGCGTCGACCTCCCAGTGGTCCAGCGCCAGCCGCTGCGCGGCGAACCGGTACTCGACGCTGCCGTCGTCGCTGCGGACCAGCCACCGTCCCGGGCCGTCGGGCTCGGGGGTGATCAGGCGCTCGTGGGCGAACTCGGCGAGCGCCTTGCGCACCAGCAGCCGGTTGGCCGTCGCCCACGCCTCGGGGGTCAGGTGGTCCACGGATGCGCTGGCGTTCACGCCGGTGCCCCTTCCTCGCCTGCGGGCGCGCCGGTGGCGGCCCGGAACTGGTCCCGCGTGCAGACGCTGAGCAGCGCCTCCTTCTCGGGCTTGCGGATCGGGCCGACGACTGTGAAGCCGACTGCCGCGTTGAGCGCGTGCACGGCGGTGTTGCGCACGTCCGGCTCCACCACCACCCGGCGCGTCGCCGGGTCGGCGAACAGCCAGGCCAACACCGTGGTGATGACGGCACGGGTGAAGCCGTGCACCGGCGTGTCGGCGGGTGCGCAGAGGAAGTGCATGCCCACGTCGCCGGGCTCCGGGTCGTACAGGCCGACCAGCTCCACCCGGGCCGGGTCGTACCGCTCGGCCAGGAACGCCGGAGCGCCGCGCCACGAACCCAGGTACGCGTCGTGGTGCGGATGGTCGGCGATGCGCCGGTACTCGGCGGCGACGGCGTCCACGTCGGCGTCCTGCATCAGCCAGAACGCGGACTTGGGATGGGTGACCCAGCGGTGCAGCAGCGCGGCGTCGGCGTCCGGGTCCAGCGGGCGCAGCGTGAACTCGCCCAGCGCGTCGTCGACGCGGGTGAAGGTGGTCATGCGGGCGCTCATGCCGGCGCTCCGGCCGGCGCGCCGAACTCCTGGAACGCGATGGTCTTCTCCACCGGGTAGTGCTCCCGGCCGGTCATCTCCCGGATCAGCCACGAGTTGCGGTACGGACCCATGCCCAGGTCGGGCGAGGTGATGCTGTGCGTGTGGGTGCCGCCGTTCTGGAGGAACACGCCCCGGCCGGTGTGGTCGATGCTGTAGTTGCGGGCCACGTCGAAGCGGCCGTGCGCGTCGAAGCGGAGCCGGTCGTGTACCGGCGCGAGGAACTCCGGCACCCGGTAGTGGTAGCCGGTGGCCAGCACCAGTCCTTCCGTGTCGAGGGTGAACGCGCGGTCCTGCTCGGTGTGGCGCAGCCCGAGCCGGTAGCGGCCGTCGGCGTAAGCCGCCTCGACCAGCTCGGTGTTGGTCAGCAGGCGCGTCGGCGCCGGTCCGTGCAGGCTCTTGGCGTACAGCAGGTCGTAGATGTCGTTGATCAGGTCGGCGTTGATGCCCTTGAACAGCGGCTTCTGCGCGGCCTCCAGCGCGTAGCGGGTCGGCTCGGGCAGCGCGTGGAAGTAGTCCACGTAGTCCGGCGAGGTCATCTCCAGCGTGAGCTTGGTGTACTCCAGCGGGAAGAACCGTGGCGAGCGGGTCACCCAGGTGAGCTGGTAGCCGTACGTGTCGATGTCGCCGAGCAGGTCGTGGTAGATCTCCGCGGCGCTCTGGCCGCTGCCGACGATCGTGATGCTGTCCTTGGCCCGCAGCGCCTCCCGGTGCGCCAGGTAGCGTGAGTTGTGGATCATGTCACCGCCCAGGCCGGCGCAGGCGGGCGGCAGGTACGGCGGCGTGCCGGTGCCGAGCACGAGGTGCCGGGCCCGGTGGGTGACCGGCCCGTCCGGCGTGTCCGCGTGCACCACGTACCGGTCGTCGCTCTCGTCGTACTCGACAGCGGTGACGCTGTGCCGGAAGCGCAGGTTCGGCAGCTTCCCGGCGGCCCAGCGGCAGTAGTCGTTGTACTCGGCGCGCAGCGGGAAGAAGCTCTCCCGGATGTAGAACGGGTAGAGCCGGCCGGTCTCCTTGAGGTAACTCAGGAACGAGTACGGCGAGGTCGGGTCCGCGAGCGTGACCAGGTCGGCGATGAACGGCGTCTGGAGCCGGGTGGATTCGAGCAGCATGCCGGGATGCCAGTCGAAGCTGTCGCGGGCCTCCAGGAACAGGCCGTCGAGGTCGTCGATCGGCGCGGTGAGGCAGGCCAGGCCGAGGTTGTAGGGGCCCAGCCCGACGGCGATGAAGTCGTGGGTCGACATGGGGATTCTCGTTCTCCTCGACGGGGGGTCAGACCGGGCAGGACAGCTCGGCGGCGGCCGCGGTCCGGGCGTACCAGGCGGCGTGGTCGGCGATGAGGTCCAGCACGTGGGCGACGTCGTCCACTGTGGTCTCGGGGTTGAGCAGGGTGAGCTTCAGGTGGTGGGCGCCGTCGACCTTGGTGCCGGCGACCAGGGCCGCGCCGGAGGCGGCGAGCGCGTCGCGGGCGTGCAGGTTGGCCTCGTCGACCAGATCGGGGGCGAGACCGGACGGCCGGTACCGGAAGACCACTGTGCTCAGCTGCGACGGCGCGGCCACCTCGAAGCGCGGGTCGGCGTCCAGCCGCCGCCACGCCTGCGCCGCGAGGTCGACGACCTGGTCGAACAGCGTGCCGATCGCGTCCGGTCCCATGATCCGCAGGGTCAGCCAGAGCTTGCACGCGTCGAACCGGCGGGTGGTCTGGATGCTCTTGTCGACCTGGTTCGGGATCCCCTGCTCGACCGCGCGGACCGGGTTGAGGTAGTCGGCGTGCCAGGTGGCGTGGCGCAGCACCCGGCCGTCGCGGACCAGCAGCGCGCTGGAGCTGACCGGCTGGAAGAACGACTTGTGGTAGTCCACTGTCACCGACGCGGCCCGTTCGATGCCGTCGAGCAGGTGCCGGCGGGTGGGTGAGACCAGCAGGCCGCAGCCGTACGCGGCGTCGACATGCAGCCAGACCCCCGCGGCGGCGCAGATGTCGGCGATCTCCGGCAGCGGGTCGACGGTGCCGAAGTCGGTGGTGCCGGCGGTGGCGACGACGGCCATCACCACCTGACCGTCGCGGTGGCAGCTGTCGATCGTGCGGGCCAGCTCGTCGGTGCGCATCCGGCGGGTGGCGTCGGTGGGCACGGTGAGCACCGCGTCGGCGGCCAGGCCGAGCAGCTTGGCGGCCTTCTGCACGCTGAAGTGCCCGGCCGCGGAGGTGAGGATGCGCAGCCTGGACAGCACCTGCGGCCGGTCCGGCCGACCGGTCGTGCCGCCGCCCACCACAGTGCGGTACGCCTCCTCGCGCGCCAGCAGCATCGCCTGGAGGTTCGACTGGGTGCCGCCGCTGGTGAAGACCCCGTCGGCGGTGGCGCCGAGCCCGATGCGCCCGGCGGTCCACTCGATCAGGCGCCGCTCCATCAGCGTCGCACCGGCGCTCTGGTCCCAGGTGTCCAGTGAGGAGTTGACGGCGCTGAGCACCGCCTCGCCGAGCAGCGCCGGGATGACCACCGGGCAGTTCAGGTGGGCCAGGTAGCGCGGGTGGTGGAAGTAGACCGCGTCACGCAGCCACACGTCGTGCAGCTCGTCCAGGGCGGCGTCGGTATCGCCGAGCGGCCGGTCCAGGTCGATGGCACCGATGAGCGGCGCCAGCTCGTCGGGCGTGACGCCGGTGAACGGCCGGTCCGCCTCGCCCACCCGGCGGGCGACCCGGTCCACGCCGCGCGCCAGCACGTCCCGGTACCGACCGAGCGAGCCGGCGTTGAACAGGTGGCCGCGTGCCGTGGCGGCGGCGCTGCCGGTGTCGGCGGGCGCGGCGCCGGTCGGGCTCCCGATCGAACTCATGCGACTTCCCAGCGGTCGTACGGACAGGACGCGCGGCGATCAGCCGCGGCGATCAGGTTAGGTTAGGCTGGCCTAACTAGCAAGCACGACTCGGGGTGCTTTGTCCCGCATGTACTGCCGGTTGGCGCCCCGCCCGCGTCGCGGTAAGGTCGCCCTCGGTTAGGGGAGGTTATCCTAAGTTGACTGTCGAACGGAACCGTCGCCCGGCGCGCCGAGGCGGCGCGAGACGATGACACACGTCGATCGCGATCAGTGGGGCGTGCCCCAGCTGTGGGCCGGCGACGCCGACGCGCTGGCGCGTCTGCAGGGGCGTGTCGCCGCTGTCGACCGGGCCTGGCAGATCAGTGTCGAACGTTGGCGCGCCGAGGGTCGCCTGGCCGCCCACGTCGGCCCGGCCGAGCTGGCGTGGGACCGGTTCGCCCGCCGCGTACGGCTGGACGACACCGCCCGGCGCTGCTACGAGCGGCTGGACCCTGACACCCGGCGGTGGGTCGAGGCGTACGTCGACGGGGTCAACTCCGGACTCGCCGAGGGCGCCGCCGCCGCGCCGGAGTTCGCCGCCACCGGCACCGCGCCCGAACCGTGGCACCCCTGGTCACCGCTCGGCGTGTTCCTCGTCCAGCACGTGCTGTTCTCCACGTTCCCGAACAAGCTCTGGCACGCGCACGTGGCCCGGACGCTCGGCCCCGAGGCGGCCGGACTGTTCGCGGTCGAGGGACCGGCCTCGTCCGGCAGCAACGCCTGGGCGGTGCCCGCCGATCCGGCCACCGGGCGCGGCCCGCTGATCGCCGGTGACCCGCACCGGCTGCTCGAACTCCCCGGCGTCTACCAGCAGGTCCGGCTGGCCTGCCCGGAGTTCGACGTGGTCGGTCTGGCCTTCCCCGGCGTGCCGGGCGTGCCGCACTTCGGCCACACCGGCCGCGTGGCCTGGGCCGTCACCAACGCGATGGCCGACTACCAGGACCTCTACCGCGAACGGCTGCGCCGCGACGGTAACCGCGTGCTGGTGCGCGACGCCGACGGCTGGACGCCCGCCGCGCGCCACGTCGAGGAGATCGAGGTTCGCGGCGGCGCCCCGGAGACGGTCGAGGTGATCGAGACGCCCCGCGGGCCGGTGATCGACCACGACCGGGTCACCGGCGAGGCGATCGCCCTGCGCACCCCGAGCCGGGTCGAGGCCCGGCTCGGCTTCGAGGCGTTGCTGCCGCTGCTGCGTGCCCGGCGTACGGGCGACGTCGCCGACGCGCTGCGCCACTGGGTCGAGCCGGTCAACAGCGTGCTCGCCGCCGACACCGGGGGAGGCGTCCGCCGCCTGGTCGCGGGCCTGGTCCCGGTACGTGACGAGCGGTGCCGCCGGGAACCCGTGCCGGCCTGGGAGCCGGCCTACCGGTGGCGGGGCGGCTACCTGCCGCTGGTCGACGAGCCGGTGGACGGCGTGGCGGTGTGCGCCAACGACCGGCGCGACGACGTCGCAGCGCACGGTGCCGACTTCGCCCCGCCGCACCGGGCCCGCCGGATCCGGGCGCTGCTCGCCGACGGCGCCGAGCCGTCCACAGTGCACACGGACGACCGGCTCCCGGCCGGACCGCTGTACCGGCTGCTCGACCGGCTCGACCCGGACCGGCTCGACGAACCCGCCCGCGCGCTGCTGCTGCGGCTGCGCGGATGGGACCGGGCGATGGCGGCCGGCTCGGCCGGGGCCGGCGCGTACGCGGCCTGGCGGGCGGCGCTGGCCCGGCGGTTGCGCGTACACCCGAGGTTGCGTGGCCTCGACGAGCCGTGCGGGTTCGACGAGCTGTTCGCCCCCTGGACCGACCCGGCCGCCCGGATCGGCCTGGCGCTGGACCACCTGGCCACCGCCCTCGGCGCGGACCTCGCGGAACCGGCGGCCGAGGCGCTGGCCGAGGTGGCCGCCGGCCCGGCGCCCGGTGAGTGGGGCAGCCGGCACCTGCTGCACCCGGTGCACCTCGGCGTCGCCCCGGCGATCACCGACGCGGTGACAGCGATGCGGCGGCGGGTGGCGCTCGGCGGCGACACCGACTGCGTGCTGGCCACCTCCAGCGTGCCGGGGATCTCCGACGCCTGCTGGCGCGGCCCGGTGGCCCGCTACGTGTGGGACCTGACCGACCGGGCGGCCAGCCGCTGGATCGTCCCCTTCGGCGCGTCCGGGCGCCCGGACGAGCCGCACTTCGCCGACCAACTGACCCACTGGGCCGCCGGGACGCTGATCCCGGTGCCCGACGGCCCACTGACGGGAGACGAGACGACGTGATCCACCTGGAACGGATCCCCGGCCTCGGCGAGCTGGCGCTGGAGCCGGTACGCCCCGACCGGCACGCGGACCTGCTGCACGGCTGGGTGGTCCGGCCCCGCAACCGGTTCTGGGGCATGGGCTCGCACACCGTCGACGAGGTACGCGAGATCTACGCGTTCGTCGACGGGCTCGACACCCACCACGCGTACCTGATCCGGCTCGACGGCGAGCCGATCGGGCTGTTCCAGACCTACCAGCCGGAGGCGGACCCGGTCGGCGAGCGCTACCCCGTGCAGCCCGGCGACGTGGGGACGCACCTGCTGCTCGACGCGCCCCGGCCGTACCCGGGTTCGCTGACCGGCGCGGTCTTCCCGGCCCTGATCCGGTTCCTGCTGCGCGACCCGGCCGCGCGCCGCGTGGTGGTCGAGCCGGACGTGCGCAACGACGCGATGCTGCGCCGGCTGCGCATCGAGGGCTTCACGCTCGGCGACGAGATCGACATGCCGGACAAGCGGGCGAGGCTGGCGTTCCTCACCCGGGACCGGTTCGAGGCGGACCACCCTCCGGCGTGACCCGTCCGCGTCACGGTCCGGTGGCGCGCAGCCGCCCGGCCAGGTCCCGCACCGTCTCGGCGTACGCCGGGTCGTCCTCGGACGGGAGGTGACCCTGGATCGGCGGCGGGACGCTGTCCCAGGCGGGCGCCACCAAACTCTCCGGATCCCGGAGACGGCGATCCACCGCCGCCTCCGGGCCGCTGACGCGGGCCGGCTCGTCCGCGCGGTGTGGGGAGAAGATCCATCCGCCCAGCGCGTCGGTGTCCCGCCACAGGTTGCGCCACCGCCACCCCAGCCGGCCGCCGATCCCGCGCAGCATCTCGTCGCCCACGTAGGCGGGGAACAACCGGGCGTAGAGCCGACGCAGCGGCGAGCTGTAGGTGAGCAGGGCGACCCGTGCGCTGATCTCCGCCGGCAGTTGCAGGACTGTCGCGGCGACGAGCACCGATCCGTGGCTGTAGCCGGAGAGCAGCACCCCGCTGCCGCTGTGCACCAGGTACGTGATCCGCCGGGCCAGCTCCGGCACGGCCCGCTCGGCGTAGCAGGGCGGTGCGAACGGGTGCGCCGCCCGGGGCCAGAACGTGGCCAGGTCGAAGAGCACGCCGACGTGGTGCCGGAACCCAGGGCTGCGGTAGGCGAAGACCCCTGCGAGGATGAGGGCCAGCACCGCCGCCGAGATCGCCACCCCGCCCACCTCGATGCCGAACATGACCAGCTCGGCCGGGACGTGCGTGCGGCGTTCCAGCGTCTCGCCCGGCTCGGGACGGACCAGCGCCATCGCGGTGGTCGCCGCGCCCGCCCCGGCCATGACGGCGAACAGCACCGCCAACGGCACCATCAGGTCGGTGAACCGGGCCCGGACGATCATCGTCCGGACCTGCCGCAGCCGCGGCGCCGCCTCGGCCGGCGGCGCCGGGAAGTCCCGCTCGACGATCGCCTGGGCGGCCCGTGTCCGGCCGCGCCGGGACACCAGCGCCACCACTGCGGCGGCCGCCAGCGTGACCAGCAACGCCCGGAAGAAACCGTAGATCGCCCAGGTGTACGCGCGCGCCGGACCCGGTATGTCGTCCGCCGGGGACACGCCCCGGTCCAGCAGGTCGGCGGTGCGCTGGACCAGCTCGGCGGAGTACGCGACCGCGAGCCCGCCCGCCGCCGCCGCGACCACGAGCGCGCCGAGCCCGTTCGGCGGCCGGTGGCCGCGTACCCGCAGGCGGTGCCAGAGCAGCACGGCACCCAGTGCGCCCAGCAGGACCGCGTGCGTCACCAGCAGCCAGGTCAGGATCGAGCCGTAGCCGGGCAGGCCCCCGCCGGTACGCCAGCGGGCCGGGGCGAACAGCAGGTACCCGGCCACCACGACGGTGAGCCCGACCGCTGTGGCGCGCAGCGCACGGGCGACCCGGTCACGTCGCGGGTCGGTGGGCGCCCGGTCGACGAGCGGCGGAACGCAGACCAGTACCACGCAGGCGAGCAGCACCGCGCCGGTGACCGCCAGCAGCGCCGCCACAGTGGGCGGGACACCCTGCGCGGCCCGGGCGGCCAGCAGACAGCCGTCGAGGGTGGCGAAGGCCGCCGCGATGTGGATCGAACGCAGCCGGCCCATCAGCGGCTCGGCGTCCCACTGGCCGATCGTGCTCAGCGGCGGCCCGGCGGACGCCCGCTCCGGCGCCCGGAACGCGGTGAACGAGCGACCCGGCCGCCGGGCGCCCCACCAGACCAGGCTCACCGCGGCGGCCGGGACCAGCGCCAGCACCACGAGCCGCAGCCCCACCGGCCGCCCGCCCATCCAGGACAGCCACTCCCGGTCGGCGATGCAGGCCGGGACGGACAGGCACTGCCAGGCCACCAGGTCCAGCGCCACCCCGGCGCCGGCGAGCACGTACAGCGCGGTCAGGCTCAACCCCAGCACCCGGCACAGCGCCCGCACGACCGCGCCGCCGACGGCGTCCCCCGGCCGCATCCACACGGCCACGTTGAGCAGCATGAAGGGCATCAGGAACAGCAGCGAGAGGGTACGCAGCGCGGTGCCGGACGGCAGGTCGTTCCACTGGTACGCCTCCAGCGTCACCCCGCCCGCCCCGTGCTCGTCGGCGTGTCCGTGACGGGGACGGTAGAAGCCGGCGCTGCGGTCACCCGCGACCTGCCGGACCAGCGGCCGGTCCAGCACCTCGGCGGCCCCGCCCGCGGAGACGCCGTGCACCCGCAGCTCCACCACCTCGCCCGACGGCGCCTGTGCCCGCCCTGGTCCAGCCGTCATCGACCCTCCGCGACGTCCCGGCCGCCCACGCCGCCTGCACGGCCCGCCCTCGGGTGGCGCAGCGTCCTACCCGGCCGGGCCGGGGGCAAACGCCCGCGGGCCGGGCGGGCGGCCCGTTCGAAGCCGCGCCCTCCGGGTAACCGCCGCCGGACGTACTCGGAAGGGAGCCCGCATGACCGGCACACCATCACCGCGCGGCGCGGCCGGATGACGGGGGCCGCGGTGGCGACCCGGCTGCCGCCGATCGACGTCCACCGGTGGGTGAACTCCGCGCCGCTGACGCCGCAGGAGCTGCGCGGACGCGTGGTCCTGGTGGACGTCTGGGAGTACACCTGCGTGAACTGGATCCGTACCGCCCCGTACGTGCGGGCCTGGCACCGCGACTACCGCGACCTGGGGGTCACGGTGATCGGCGCGCACGCGCCGGAGTTCGCGTTCGGCCGGCTTCCGGAGAACATCGACCGGGCGATCCGCGACCACGGGCTCACCTACCCGATCGCGATCGACGACGACTACACGTTCTGGCGGGCCCTGCGCAACGACGCCTGGCCGGCCAGGTACCTCTTCGACGCCGACGGGCGGCTGGCCGACCGCTGGATCGGCGAGGGCGGCTACGACCGGACCGAGGCGCTGATCCGGCGGCTGGTCGAGGCCGCCACGCCCACGCCCGCGCTGCCGCCGGTCACCGCGGAGGTGACCGCGTTCGTGACCAGCCCGCAGCCCACGTACGCCGGGATCACCCCGGAGACCTACCTCGGCGCCGACCGGGGTGTTCCCGGCACGTACGCGCTGACCGGCGACTGGCGGGTCGAGGGCGAGTACGTCGAGACGGGCAGTGCCGGGGCGGAACTGGTCCTGCCGTTCACCGCCGGTGAGGTGAACCTGGTGGCCGACCCGGGACCGGAGGGACCGGCAGCGGTTCGGGTGCTGCTGGACGGGAAACCGGCCGGTGACGCGCGCGGCGCCGACGTGGACCCGGACGGCACGGCCGTCGTCGACCGGGCCGCGATGATCCGGCTGGTGGACGGCGCGACGCCGGGGGAGCACCGGCTCACCCTGCGCGCCGAGCGGTCCGGTCTCCGCGCGTACGTCTTCACGTTCGGTCCCTGACCCGACCCGAGGAGGACAACCCGTGGCCGTCAAGACCATGACGCCGACGCGTACCGCCGCCGGCATCCGCGACTTCCGCGTCGACGTGCCGGAGGCGGACCTGGAGGACCTGCGGAACCGGATCGCGGCCACCCGCTGGCCGGAACGGCAGACCGTGGACGACCAGTCGCAGGGCGTCCCGCTGGAGACCAGCCAGGCGCTCGCCCGCTACTGGGCCACCGGGTACGACTGGCGCAAGGTCGAGGCGCGGCTCAACGACCTGCCGAACTTCGTCACCGAGATCGACGGCCTGGACATCCACTTCATCCACGTACGCTCGCCGCACCCCGACGCGCTGCCGCTGATCGTCACGCACGGCTGGCCCGGGTCGGTGATCGAACAGCTGAAGATCATCGGTCCGCTCACCGACCCGACGGCGCACGGCGGCCACGCCTCGGACGCGTTCCACCTGGTGATCCCGTCGATGCCCGGCTACGGCTTCTCCGGCAAGCCGGACCGGCCCGGCTGGGATCCGCAGCACATCGCCCGCGCCTGGACCGAACTGATGCGGCGGCTGGGCTACACCCGGTTCGTGGCCCAGGGTGGCGACTGGGGCGCGCTGATCACCGACATGCTCGGCGTGCAGGCGCCGCCGGAACTGGCCGGCATCCACACGAACATGCCGTGCGTGGTGCCGCCGGACATCGACGCGCTGTTGCAGACCGGCATCACCGGCGTGAACAACCCCCTCGCCGACCTGCCGTCCGGGCTCTCGGCCGAGGAACGGGCCGCCTGCGAGCGGATCGACTTCTTCTGGAAGCACTCCGCGTACGCGCTGATCATGACCACCCGCCCGGAGACCCTGACCGCGCTCGCCGACTCGCCGGTCGGGCTGGCGACGTTCATGCTCGACCACGACGCCGCGAGCCTGGACCTGATCTGCGCCGCGTTCGCCGGCCGGCCCGGCGGCCTGAGCCGTGACGACATCCTGGACAACGTCACGCTCTACTGGCTCACGAACACGGGTGTGTCCTCGGCCCGGCTCTACGCACAGAACGCGCTGTCGTTCTTCGCCGCCAAGGGCGTGCAGGTCCCGGCCGCGGTGAGCCAGTTCCCGGACGAGATCCTGCTCGCGCCGCGCAGCTGGGCCGAGCGGGCGTACCCGAACCTGATCCACTACAACACGCTCGACCGGGGCGGGCACTTCGCCGCCTGGGAGCAGCCGGAGCTGTTCGCCCAGGAGATGCGGGCCGCCTTCCGGTCGCTGCGCTGACCGACGGCGGACGCGGCCGGGTGGGGCGCCCACCCGGCCGCGTCGGTACGCCCGGGGTCAGACCTCGGTCAGCCGGACCGCGTCGGCGATGACCAGGCCGGCGGCGGAGCTCCATCGGCTGACCGCGACGCGGTTGGCGTCCCCGGCCGGCAGCGTGAACGTGCCGAGCGAGCGCCACTGCCCGCCGGTCGCCCGCTGGTCGACCACTACCGTCCGGTTGCCGGTGGTGGTGGCGACGACGTACGGCGTGGCCGCGTTGTAGCCCGCGTTCGCCGGCCACCACGCCTCGACCCGGTAGTTGCCGGTGCGGGGAACGTTGAACTTGTACCAGGCCGCGTCGCTCGCGGCGACCGGGTCCGCGTAGCGGTAGTCGGCGCCGTAGCGCTGCCCGGAGTACGTCGAGGTGCCCCAGCTCGCGCTCGCGGTGAACCGGCCCGCCGTCGCGTTGTCCACGATCGACGTCCAGCCGGTGCCACCGCCGGCCATCTTGGCGGCCACGTCGGCGCGCATCGTGTTCAGGTCGATGAAGGACGGGTCGATCTTGCCGGTGGTGCTGGTCTCCCGGTGGCCGCGGGCGTAGCTGGAGTCCCGGCCGAGCCGCTTGAGCACGGCGGCGGTGGCCGCGATGCTCGCGTTGTACTGGGCGGTGGTCATCCGCTGGTCGACACCGTTGTAGTCGATCTCCCACCCGATCATCAGGGTGTTGCCGTCCCCGGCCGGGATCGGGCCGCTGCCGCCGCTGGTGCCGGCGTGGTTGCACCGGCCGGCGGAGATCACGTGGAACACGCCGTGGTAGTCCACCAGCGCCTGGCAGAGCGGGCCGGGCAGGTCGGACCGGCCGTTGATGCAGATGTTCAGCGCCGGGTGCGGGTTGGTGGCGCTGGACGTGGCGGCGGTGTGGTGCCAGAGCACGCCGATCGGGTCGAACGAGCCGGAGCGCATCCGGTTGAGCCAGTCGCCCTCGACCACGACCTGTACGCCGGCGCCACGCAGCACGTCCACCAGCCAGGGAATGGTGGCCATCACTGCTCCCCGAGCAGGTCGGCGAGGCACTCGGCCTTCGGCGCGGCGTGCGCCGTACCGGGACGGACGGCCACCGCGAGGGCGGCGGCCACCAGGGCGGGTACGCCGAGCAGACCTCGGCGTCGCAGACGGGGGGATCGTGACGTGGGCATGGCGCTCCTCGGGTGACGGCGCTTCACCGATCGACGGATGTGAGTGCGGGCACGCTATACCGGCATCTGCCGTTCTGTCGATACCCTTCAATGATCGTTTCCGTCGTGAAAACTTTCGCCATCATCATCTGTCGTCATCCGTCGATGCGTGGTAGAAATCCTGCCCAAGTCTCGCCGTCGAGCGAGGAATCCTTCACAGGAGGGGCGCCGATGAGAGCGATCGCCACGGCCCTGACACTTCTCGCCGTGCTCGCGGCCGCGGCCGTACCGGCGCAGGCTTCGGCCGTCCCGGCCCGCGCCGGGACACCGGCTGTCGCCGAGCCGCAGCCCGCCGCCGGGACAGCGGCCACCGTCGCCGCGGTCGGCCCGCAGCCCGGCACCTTCACCGGCAAGGGCTTCGACACCTGCACCGCGCCGTCGCAGGCCGCGATGGACGCCTGGCTGACCGCGTCGCCGTACCGCGCGGTCGGCGTCTACATCAGCGGCGGCAGCCGGACGTGCGCCCAACCCAACCTGACCGCGACCTGGGTCGCCGACCAGACCCGCAAGGGCTGGCGGCTGATCCCCATCGAGCTGGGCTACCAGGCGCCGTGCGGCACCCGTATGCCGAAGATGTCCGCCGACCCGGCCACCGCCCGCGGGCAGGGGAGGACCGCGGCGGACAGCGCGGTCGCCGCGGCGGTGGCGCTCGGCATCGGCACGGGCAGCACGCTCTACAACGACATCGAGCAGTACCCGTCGAACGCGAGCTGCCGGGCCGCGGTGCTCTCCTTCCTCTCCGGCTGGGTCGAGCGCCTGCACACGCGCGGCTACCTCGCCGGCATGTACTCCAGCGGCTCGTCCGGCATCACCGACGTCTGCGCCGCCTACCACGACACCCGGTACCTGCGCCTGGACCAGATCTGGATCGCCTGGTGGAACGGCGTCGCGGACACCGACGGGGGCACGTACTGCGCCGACGACCGCTACGCCGACCAGCAGCGCCTGCACCAGTACGCCGGGGACGTCACCGAGACGTGGGGCGGCGTGACCATGAAGATCGACCGCAACTACCTGGACGTACGGGCCGGCACCCCGCCCGCGACGTGGAGCGTCACAGTCGACAACGCCACGTCGGGCGGGTTCAGCGCGGGCGCCGCCTGGGGCACCTCCGCGTACTCCGGGCAGCGCTACGGCGCCGACTACCGCTTCGCCGCGCCGGTGGCGTCCAGCGACGTGGCCTGGTTCCGGGCGAGCCTGCCCGCGACCGGCTCCTACGAGGTGTCGGTGTGGTACCCGGCCGACCCCGGCTACAACGACCGCACCCCGTACCTGGTGGCCACCACGACCGGCAACCGGTCGGTGGCGGTCGACCAGCGCACCGGCGGCGGGCGCTGGGTCTCGCTCGGCGTGTTCACGCTCCCCGCCGGGACCGGCGACAAGGTCGGGGTGAGCCGCTGGAGCGCCGGCACCGGGTACGTGGTCGCCGACGCGGTCCGCATCACCCGGGCGTGAGGCCGCACGCCGGTGAGCCGGTCCCGCCCGAGCGGGACCGGCTCACCCGGGCCGGGTCAGCTCAGGTGCGCCAGCAGGGCGGTGGCCATGCCCTGCTCTCCCCGGGCGTTGGGGTGGAACGGCGCGGCGGCGTTCTGCGGCACCAGCCCCTCCACCCAGCGGGTGCCGCTGCTCTTGCACGAGTCCCGGCCGATCGACGGGGTGTAGACGTCGGCGTAGTTCGCGCCGCCTGCCGCCGCCGTGTCGGCCAGCATCGTGTTGAGCGCCTTCTGGACGCCGCGCAGGTACGGCACGTCCTGGTAGGCGATCGGCACCACCGGCCAGCAGCCGTATCCGCTGTCGGGCAGGATCGCCGGGTACCCGAGCACCACCACGCGCGCGTTCGGGGCGGCCTGGCGGACCGCCCGCAGCACCGCCGTCACCTTCGGCGCGGTCGCGGCGATCCGGGCCCGCAACTGGTCGGTGCCGCCCGCGGTGAACCGGTTCTTGCAGGGCGAGCCGAGCGGGCTGCTCACGCTCGCCTCGGCGCAGTCGCTGATGATGCCGGAGAAGCCGATGTCGTTGCCGCCGATCTGGACGGTCACCAGCGCGGTGGCCGGCGTGACGGCGTTGACCTGCGGCGGCAGCGCGATGCCCAGCGCCCCGTCGCCGCCGTACAGGATGTCCTCGGTGGTGGCTCCGGAGCAGCTCACGTCGGCGAACGACGAGGAGCCGGCGGACGCCGCCACCAGGGACGGGTAGTTGCGGTTGGAGCGCAGGCAGTTCAGGTCGACCTGGGTGGGCACGAGCGGTGCGGAGGTGTAGGAGTCGCCGAGCGCGACGTAGCGACCGGCGGGCGCGGCGGCGACGGCGGGTGCGGCGGCGGTGAGCAGCATGCCGGCGGCGGCCGCGACGAGCGCGGTCATCCGGCCGGCGGTCCGCAGGAGCGGCAGGCGGGGACGGTTCATGGGGCCCTCCCGGAGGGGTCCTGGTGGTGGTGCTGGGATTCTGTCCGCGCCTGTGACGTGCGTCAATATCGATGAACCTCATTAAATGACGGTCCAGGATGTGGTCCGCCGCCGTCCGGCCGAGCGGCCGGAGGTGTCGCGTACATCACACTTTTCGGCGTCGCCGATGTCGGGTACGGGTCGGTCGCCGATCGGTCGATCCGTTGCGTCCCAACGGTCCCCGGCCCGTCACGCCTGATGGGCGGCCGGATGCCGGATCCGGGCACGTACGCACCGGAGTGACCCCGGCACGGCTGGTGAAGAACGTATCGAATGTCGGCGATCGTGAATTTGCAGGCGTCATTACGCTGCGGGGTGGTTGATCGCCGGAACCACGGACGACAGGTGGAAGAACCTCAGATGAGTGACAATCACCCTCCCTACGGAGGCTATCCGGACCCGAACGCCGGAGCGTGGGGCAACCAGCCCGACCCGAACGCCCCGTACGGCGCGCAGCCGGCCTCCGGTGCGCCCTACGGTTCGCAGCCGGCGTCGGGTGCGCCCTACGGTTCGCAGCCGGCGTCGGGCGCCCCATACGGCGCCCAGCCCGCGTCGGGTGCGCCGTACGGTACCCAGCCCGGGTCGGGTGCGCCGTACGGCGCGCAGCCCGCGGCGCCGTTCCCCGGGCAGCCGGGCTACCCCGGGCCGGCGCCGTACGCGCCCACCCCGCCGCCCCCGAGCGGAGGCAAGAGCAAGGGGCTCATCGTCGGCCTCGCCGCGGGCGCGGTCACGCTGACGCTGCTGTGCTGCGGCGGCGGGCTCGCCTACGTCGCCTTCAACGGCGACGAGGAGGACCCGAAGCCGGTGGCGTCGGGCAGCGCCACCCCCGGGCCGGACACCAGCCCGTCCGCGACCCCCAGCGCGGACGGCCCGGAGTCGACCGGGCCGGACGGGCCCTCCAACAACAACTCGATCACCGCGCGGTACGCCAGCGAGATGTCGGCGGTCTGCGACGGGGGAGCGATCCTCAACGCCGCCCCGTACACCGCGCCGGCGGGCTCGAAGGCGTACGTCTTCTCCAACTCCCCGGACCGGCCGTCGTTCTGGTCGCAGAAGACGGTCAGCTCGGCCAAGCCGTACTACGCGAAGTCGGCCGACTTCGCCACGGTGTCGGTCATCGGCTGCCTCAAGATGGTCGAGGGCAGCGAGGGCACGCCGAAGAAGTGCCAGTACAAGAACAGCGAGGACAAGGTCGTCACCGTCGACTACATCTCCTCGCGGTACACCCTGACCTTCCACGCCGCCAAGACCGGCGAGAAGGTCGGCGACGGCGGCACGGTGACCGCGCCCGCCGCCCGGTGCCCGAGCTTCATCTCCTACAACAAGGTGACGATGAAGTCGTACGCGTCGCCGGACAGCGGCACCATCGAGGCCGCGCTGGACCGCTTCCTCAAGTAACGACACCCGGATCGCGGTGTGCGGGTCTCACCGACCCGCACACCGCGATCGGTGTTCAGGCCGGAAGCGGCCGGCCGTGCGTCTCCACGCACTCGCGGGCGAAGAGCCGCAGCAACTCCGGCAGATGGAAGCGCTCGGCCGGGGCGCAGGAGTCGACCGGCACCAGCAGGTTGTGCTGGATGAGGTGCTCCACCATCCGGTTGGCCTGCTGCCGGGGCAGGCGCAGGATCTCCACCGCGCTGGCCGGGGTGATGAACGAGTCGGCGCGGGCCAGCGCGTGCAGCGCCAAGCGGGCGTCGACGTCCAGCGCCTGGTAGCTGACCGACAGGCTGCCGCGCACCGAGATGTCCCCGACCGCCAGCTCCGACAGCCGGTTCTCCTCGTCCTCCAGGTGCGCGGCGAAGCCGGGCAGGGCCACGTCGGGCTGGGTGACGAGCCGGCTGCCGACGATCCGCAGCGCCAGTGGCAACCGGTCGCAGGCCGCGGCGATCCGGCCGAACACCTCCGGCTGCTCACGTACCCGGCGCTCGCCCGCGATCGTGGCCAGCAGCTCCACCGCGTCGGCCCGGTCGAGCGCGCCGAGCGTCAACCGCCAGCCCACGTCCAGGTCCAGCAGGCGCTGCCGGCTGTTGATCAGGACCAGGCTGCGGCCCGCCCCGGGCAACAGCGGGCGCACCTGCTGCGCGCAGTCGACGTCGTCGATGATGAGCAGCAGCCGCCGGCCGGCGAGCGCGCACCGCAGCACGGCGGAGCGCTCCCGGATGTCCTCGGACACGTCGGTCAGCGGTACGCCCAGCTCGACCAGCAGCTCCCGGATCAGCTCCCCGCTGCCGCGCGGCGGCTCGTCGCCGCTGTCGAAGCTGACGAAGAGCTGACCGTCGGGAAAGAGGTCGGCCAGGTCGTACCCGCTGCTCACCGAGAACGACGACTTGCCGACGCCCGGCGCGCCGGAGACGAGCACGACACCGGCGTGCTCGTCGGCGCCGGCCGGGTCGGCGATCCCCTCGGCGATGGCGCGCAGCTGGCCCGCAGTGGTGTCCCGGCCGACCAGGGACGGCGGCTTCATCGGCAGGGCCTGCGGGCTGGTCGGCGGGCCGGGCGGCGACACGGGCCCGGCGCCGAGGGCCGTGGTCCGGCCGGACGGTGGGCGGACCTCGGCGGAGTCCGCGTCCAGCGCGGTCTGGAGGGCGCCCTGGAGCGTGGGGCCGGGGTCGACGCCCAGCTCGTCGATGATGCCGCGCCGGGCCTGCTGGTACGCGGCCAGCGCCTCGGCCACGCGCCCCTCCCGCGTCAGCGCGGTCACCAGCTGCGCCTGCCGTCGTTCGTCGAGCGGCTCCTCGGCCACCATCCGGCGCAGCGACGGGATGACCCGCGCCGGCTGCCCCAGCCGCAGGCGCAGGTCGATCAGCTCCGTCGTCATCTCCCGGTGCTGCTCCCGTAGTGCCGTGACGGTCGCGCCCAGGTCGGTGCCCAGATCCGTCAGGTCCTCCAGCGGGTGCCCGCCCCACAGGTCGACCGCCCGGTCGAACAGGTCGGCGGCGGCCTGCGGCCGGTCGCTCCGGGCGGCCCGGCGGGCCTCGTCGGCGAGCCGACGGAACCGCAGCAGGTCCAGCTCGTCCTCGTCGACCCGCAGGTGGTAGCCGGTGCCGTCGTGGACCAGCCGGCCGGCCGAGTCACCGCCGCGGTCCAGCGTCTGCCGCAACCGGTGCACGTACGTGCGCAGGTTGCGTACCGCCGACGCGGGCGGCGACTCCGGCCAGAGGCCGTCGACCAGCCGGGAGGTGGCGACCGTGCGCCCCGGACTCAGCAGCAGCACGGCGAGCAGGAGGCGGGGCTTGGTGCCGGTCAGCATGACGGGGCGGTCGCCCGCGTACAGGCTCAACGGACCGAGAACACTGAACCGCATGGATGTCGTCCCCCGCTCTGGCGCACCGTCCACAGTGTGGTGTGTAAGGCTGGGTTTCCCACCTTCGGCCGGGGAATGCATCGCTCCCAGATGGTGCAAGTAATCACTGATCGGTGTGTACTTCGTGACCCGGAGTCAGTTGCGCCGTCGCCCGCCGCGCCGCGTCGAGCACCGCCACCGCGTCCGTCACCCCGGCGCCCGCCGACCGGCCCTCCCGGACCAGCACGGCGAAGTCCTCCGCCTGGCGGGCCAGGGCCGCGTACATGGTGGCGTCCCCGTCGGCCGGGTCGAGGAAGGCCAGCCGCTCGTGGTCGCGGGTGCCGAAGACCTCCACCGTCGCCATGTCGCCGCCGCGGTGGTGCCGGCCGAGCGAGACCAGCGCGGTGCCGCCGCCGGACAGGCCGAGCAACGCCTGCGCGCTGTCCACGTCCCGGCCGCGTACCGCCGGGTCGGTTACCGGACCGGCCGGCTGCACCGCGACCCGGTCGATCTCCTGCCCGGTCAGCCACCGGATCTGGTCGAACTCGTGCACGCCCATGTCCACGAAGATCCCGCCGCTGCCGGTGCGGAACGCCGCCGCGGGCGGCTCGCCGTCCCACTGCGCCGCGGCCACGAACAGCACCTCGCCGAGTTCGCCGCCGGCGATCCGCTCCCGCAGCCGGCACAGCTGCGGGACGAACCGGCGCCAGTAGGCGACCTGGAACGGGATCCCGGCGGCGGCGGCGACCCGCCCCGCCTCGGCCGCCCCGGCCGGGTCGAGCCCGGCCGGCTTCTCGCACAGCACCGGCAGCCCGGCCTTGGCGGCGGCCGCGACCAGCGCGCCGTGCCGCCCGGTGGGCGCGGTCACCAGGAGACCGTCCGGCGCGGCGTCCGCGAGCAGGTCCTCCACGCTCGGGTACGCGGGCAGCCCGGCCGCGGTGACCGCCTCCCGTGCCGCCGGAACCGGATCGACCACGTACCGGATCCGGACGCTCCGGTGGTCGGCCAGGGCGCGCAGGTGGTGGTGGCCCATCCGGCCCGCCCCCACCAGCGCCAGCCGGAACTCATCGCTGCCCGTCATCGTCGGTTCCCCTCTCCTCGTCGGTGTCGGTGTCATCGGTGCCGTCGCGGCCGTCGATGGTGTCGCGGCCGTCCGTACCGTCGTCGCCCAGCCAGCCGGCCAACGCGGCCACCACAGCCGGCGCTCCGGTGCCGAAGACCTCGAACCCGTCGTGGCGCCACCGCCGGCTCACCCCGCCGGCGGCCTCGACCAGCGCCGCGCCGGCCGCGATGTCCCACGGCGCGGGGTCGAAGCTGACGAACGCGTCCAGCTCGCCGCGGGCCACGGCCGCCAGGTCGCAGACGGTGGAGCCGGTGTTGCGCAGGTCGGCGACCCGGGGCGCGACGCCGACGAGCGCCTGGTACGCCCGCCGTCGCGGCCCGGGCGCGTTCGGCACCGCGAACGCCACCAGGGCGTGCCCCGGCCGGGCCTCCCGGTTGACCGCGACCGGGGCGTCGCCGTCGAGCGCGCCGCCGTCGTCGAGCACCAGGCAGGCGCCGGTGGCCGGTTGCAGGACGGTGGCCGCGACCACCTGGCCGTCGCCCACGTCGCAGCCGGTCGCCACCGCGATGCTCACCGCGTACCGGCTCGCACCGTGGCTGAAGTTCAGCGTGCCGTCGAGCGGGTCGACGATCCAGCGCAGCCCGGAGCAGCCGGCGCTGGCACCGGACTCCTCGGCCAGGACGGCGTCCTGCGGCCGGTCCCGGGCGAGCAGGCCGAGGATGGCCCGCTCGCTGGCGTGGTCGGCGGTGGTCACCGGGTCCTGGGCCGCGCCGCCCTTGTGTTCGGTCCGGAAGCCCCGGCCCCGCGCCTCGCGGATCGCGTCCGCCCCGGCCCGCGCCGCGCGCAGGCTCAGGTGGCGCAGGTCGCCGGGAGCGGCGCCGATGCTCATCGCGCCACCTGCGCTTCCCGCGGCGCGGCGACCTTTGCGTAGTCGCCGTCCACGAACAGCAGTGGCGGGGTCGGCCGGAGCAGGCCCGCCGAGCGGACCGCGCCCATCAGTACCGCGTGGTCCCCGGCCGGGTCGGCGGAGACCGCCTCGCAGCCGAAGTACGCCACCCCGTCGGTCAGCCGCGGGCAGCCGGTCGCCCGCTCGTCGTCGTAGGCCACACCCGCGAAGCCGTCGGCGCCCGCCGGGCGGCCCCGGCTGGCGAACCAGGCCGCCTCCTCGCGCTGGTCGTCGCCGAGCACAGTCACCGCGAACCGGCCGGTACGACGCACCGCGCCGAGCAGCCGGCAGTCCCGCCGCAGGCAGACCAGCAGCATCCGGGGCGACAGCGACACGGTGGTGAACGAGTTGACGGTCATCCCCACCGGGCCGTCGGGCCCGACGGCGGTCGCCACCGCCACCCCGGTGGCGAAGCGCCCGGCCACCGACCGGAACGCCCGCTCCTGGTCCTGTCCGTTCCCTGTGCCGGTCATCACCGTGCTCCTCTCGTCGCGCTGCCGACCAGGTCGGCGGCCCGCCGCCGGTCGGTCTTGCCGTTGGCGTTCGTGGGCAGCGCGGCCACGTGGTGGATCCGCGCCGGCACCATGTAGGCGGGCAGGCGCTCGGCGCACCTGCGGGTCAGCTCGTCGGTGATCCCGGCGGCGCCGGTGTAGACCGCGCGCAGGGAGACGTCGTCGCCCGTGCCGAACGCCAGCACCACCGCGTCCTGCACCCCCGGGTGGCCGCGCAGGACCATCTCGATCTCGCCCAGCTCGATCCGGTAGCCGCGCAGCTTCACCTGGTCGTCCAGGCGCCCGTGGTGCACGAACGTGCCGTGCTCGCGGCGGACCCGGTCACCGGTGCGGTAGTACCGGCGGTCCGCGTACGTGACGAACCGGAACTCGTCGTCGGCCGGGTCGAGGTAGCCGTCGAACCGCTGCGGCCCGTGCACGCACAGCTCACCGTCGTCCACGCCGACGGTGCCGTCCTCGGCGCGCAGGATCGCGTCCAGCCCGGGGTGCGCGTCGCCGATCGGGACGGTGCCGTTGGAGGTCGCCGGCCAGGCCGCCGGATCCGCCGGCAGCCGGTGACCGGTGCACGTCACGGTCAGCTCGGTGGGACCGTAGAGGTTCTCCACCACGCTGCCCGGCGCCGCGTCGGCCCACGCCCGCGCCTGCTCCAGCGTCAGCGGCTCGCCGGCGAAGAGGCTGTGCCGCAGGCCGGGCATGGCGCCGGGGGAGAGCATCCGCATCCGGCGGGCCAGCGAGACCACCGAGGGCACCGAGAACCAGTGCGTGATCCGTCGTTCGTTGACGAACCGCACCGGCGTCAGTACCTCGTCCGGCTGCGGCACCACGAGCGTGGCGCCGCCGCCCCAGGCGACGAACATGTCGAACACGGACGGGTCGAAGGTCAGGTCGAAGGTCTGAGACAGCCGGTCACCCGGGTCGGCCGGGTAGCGGTCCCGGCAGTACGCGAGGAACGCGTCCACGTTGCGGTGCCGGACCGGCACGCCCTTGGGCCGCCCGGTCGAGCCGGACGTGAACAGCAGGTACGCCACGTCGTCCGGTGCCACCGGCGCGGCCGGCGGCGGGGCGGCGGGCGCGCCGTCGAGGCGTACCGTCACCGCGTCGCCCGCGACCTGGGCCGCGGTCGCCGCGCCCGCGTCGTCGACCACGAGCGCGTCCACGCCCGCGTCCCGGCACTGCCGGGCGGTGCGGGCCGGTGGGAAGGCCGGGTTGAGCGGCACCACCACCGCTCCGGCGCGCAGCGCGGCCAGATAACCGGCGTACGCGGGCAGGCTGCGGGCGGCCAGCAGGCCGACCGCACGCGGACGGTGGCCCACCTCGGCGTGGATCCGCCCGGCGAGGCCGTCGGCGAGGTCGCGCAGCCGGCGGTAGGTCACCGGCTCCCCGCCGACCTCCAGCGCGACCGCTTCGGGCACGCGTGCCACGGTCCGCTCGAACCAGGAGTAGAGACTCACGGCGTTGCTCCCTTCACTGTGCTGTCGTCGATCGGTCTTCCGGCGCCGCCGCACGCGGGACGCCGCGCTCAGGTCACCGCGCCCGCCAGTTCGTCGGCGTGGTCGGCGATGCCGGCGAGCATCGCGCCGGTGGCGCCACCGGCGATGCCGAACATGGCCGCCTCGGTGCGCAGCTGCGCCTCCCCGCCGTCGCGGAACGCGTCCGCGCCGCGCAGGCGCACCGCCTCGGCGGCGACCCGGTCCACGGTCTCGGCGGCGCTGACCTTGAGCAGCATCCCGGTGACCGCGGACGGGACGGCCGCCGGCGCGTCCAGCAGCGGCGCGCACAGCGCGTCGAGCTGGTGCGTGGCGACCAGGCACCGGGCGTACCGCTCGCGGACCGCCGGGCGGTCCCACAGCGTGCCCGTCCCGGCCGGCCGCCGCCGCAGCCAGTCGTGCAGGCCGGCAAGCATCCGGTGGCACATCGCCCGGGCCCACAGCGCTCCGGCGACCCGTTCGACGCCGACCTGCCGGGCGAACCCGGCCAGCGCCCGGCCGGGGCGGCCCAGCACGGCGTCCGGGTCGAGCGCGACGCCGGCGAAGCGCAGGTGGCCCACGCCGGATCCGGCGAACGCCCGGCCGGCGGACTCGGCAGTCACGCCGGGCGCGGCGGCGGGCACCAGCACCCAGCAGAAGCTGGTGAAGTGCCGCGCCTCGCGGTGCCGGGCCAGCACCAGCGCCGCATCGCAGCTCGTCGCGTTGGTGATCCAGTCCTTGCCGCCGTCCAGGACGGCGCCGTCGTCGCCGGGCTTCACCCCGGTCGTGGCGTCGAGCAGGTCCGAGCCCGACCCGGCGGCGTCGGTGACGGCCAGCGCCACCACCGTCTCGCCGCGCAGCATCCCGCGTCGCGCGGCGTCCGCCGGGCCGGTCGCGCCGGCCAGCAGCGGCAGCACTGTGGCGACCTGGACGCAGACCGACAGCGTCACGCCGAGCGGGCACCGGGCGTCCAGCTCGGTGAGCAACGCCGACAGCCGCCGGGGGTCCGGCTGGACGCCGTCCGGGTAGAGCGCCTCGATGATCCCGGCGACGCCCAGCGCGCGCCACACGGCGCCGGAATCGGTGGGGTCCACCCCGGACAGGGCCGCCCGCACCGCGGCGGCGTCGTCCCCGGCGGGCGTCGGCTCAGGCAAGACGCACCCCCGGGTCGCGCAGCGACAGCGCCCCGTTGGCCAGGCGCAGCCGGTCGTTGGCGTAGTTCAGCGAGGCCGAGCGCAGATCCCGGAAGGTGCGCTCCAGCGTCAGCGGCGAGTCGGTCAGGTAGCCGTGGCGCAGGCCGGTCAGCTCGACCAGCTCGTCGGCGGCGGCGAAGGACTCCTCGGCCGCCCGGATCTTCAACGTGTTGAGCAGCAGTTGCACCGGCGCCGCCGACATGTCCGGCGCGTCGGTGACCACCGAGACGGTGTGCCGCAGCAGCGCGTGCGCCGCGTCCAGCCGGGCGCGGATGCCGGCCAGCCGGAGCAGCACCAGCTCGGAGGAGGGGGCGAACTGCCGCCGTCCCGCCTCGCTGCGGGCGTGCCGCAGCACCCGGCCGTACGCCCCGGCCGCCGCCCCGATCCAGGCCGCCGACCAGCCCACGTGCGCCAGCGGCGCGAAGACCCGGGTGGCGATCTCCCGGAACCCGCCGTGCTCGCCGATGACCTGCCACTGCGGCACCGCGCCGCGCAGCCGCATCGGGACGCTGTGCGTGGCCCGCATGCCCAGCGGGCGCCACCCGCCGGTCACCTCGATCTCCACCTGGTCCCGGTCGGCGTAGACCAGGTCCACCTGGGCGGCGGAGCCGGCGCCCGGCGCGCGGGTGGTGATGAGGAAGGCGTCCGCGTACGGGCCGCCTGTCACGATCGGGGCCTGACGGTCGATCCGCAGCATCTCGCCGTCGTGCTCCAGCGCCGACTCGGAGGTCAGCAGGTGGCCGCCCTTGCCGGCCTCGGTGGTGACTGAGCCGAGATACCGCTCGCCCCGGGCCACCGCCGGCAGCACCTCGGCACGCAGCTTCTCCCCGCCGTACGCGGTGATCGCCGCGACCTGCTGGCAGTGCATGGCGAAGACCATCGCCACCGACATGTCCACCCGGCCCAGCGCCAGTGTGACGTCGACCAGGTCCGGCAGTGTCCCGCCGGCGCCGCCCTCGGCGGCCGGGACCAGCAGCCCCAGCAGCCCGGTACGGCGCATGGCGGCCAGGGCCTCGGTGGGGAAGGCGGCGTCCTCGTCGGACTGGCGGGCGTGCTCCGCCGCCACGTCGGCCACGGTCTCGACGGCCGGGGCGTACCCGGCGGTCGCGGTCATCGGGAACCACCGCCGACCGGGGCGCGCAGCTCCTCGACCACGCTCCACAGTCCACCGGCGGTGGCGAAGGTGGAGTCGACCAGCTTGTCGTCGGGCACGGCGACCCCGAACGTGTCCTCGATGGCGAACAGCAGCTCGATCTCGCGCATGGAGTCCAGGCCGAGGTCGCGCAGGCGGGCGTCCTCGGTGATCTCGTCCGGCCCGGCGAACTTGAGGAACGGGCGGAGCAGTTCGGTGAATTCGGCGTTCATGACGTCACCTTTCTTCTCGGGGTTCGGCAGTGGCGCCCGGCGTGTCGACCGGGTGCCGCGTCAGGGTCAGCCGGGACGTCTCGACGACGCGGTCGCCGTCGCAGACGACCTCGACCGGCGCGGGGTGGCCGAGGAAGGCCAGCAGGCTCGCCGAGAGCCCGTACGCCCCGACGTTCGGCACGGCGAGCACGTCGCCCGGCCGTACGTCGGGCAGGTTCGCGGCGCGGGCCCAGGTGTCCAGCGGCGTGCACAGCGGCCCGGCGACGATCGCGGCCTCCAGCGGCGCGCCGTCGCGGCCGTCGGCGGCGTGCAGGGCGGGTACGAGCGGCGGCAGCCGGCGCAGGCCGGACATCCCGCCGAGGTGGTTGATGCCTGACTCCAGCACCACCACCGGCGTGCCCTGCGACCGCTTGACGTCCAGCACGCGGGTCAGCAGCGTGCCGGCGGTGGCGGTGAGGAACCGCCCCGACTCGAAGGCCACCTCGGGGGTGCCGTCGCGCCAGGCGGGGAAGAGGTCGTCCAGCGCCGTGGCGACCCGGTCGGCGAGGCCGGTCAGGTCCGCGTTCTGGCCGGGCCGGGCGAACGGCGCGCCGAAGCCGCCGCCGAGGTCGAGCAGGGTGAGGTCGATGCCGAGCAGGTCCCGCAGCCGCCGGGCGGTACGCGCCGCCGCGGTGAACTGGGCCACCAGCGCGTCCACCGAGTCGACGTTGCTGCCGGTGTAGAGGTGGAATCCGCGTACCGGGGCCGACGGGCGGGAGCGGAACCGCTGCGGTTCCTGTTCGATCCAGTCGACGTCGGCGCCGAACTGCGACGCGACGCCGGTCATGGTCAGCCCCTGGCCCGGGTTGGGCACCCGGTCGTTCACGCGCAGCAGGCAGTGCAGTTCGACGCCGTGCGCGGCGGCGATCCGGTCGGCCTGGTCGAGGCCGGCCGGCGAGTCGACGGAGAACCAGCGGACCCCGCCGCGTACCGCCTCGGTCACCTCGGCGTCGCGCTTGCCGGGTCCGGTGTAGAGCATCCGGTCGCCCGGAACGCCGGCCCGCAGCGCCGCTGCCAGTTCGCCCGGCGAGCAGATCTCGGCGTCGCAGCCGGCGGTGTGCAGCGCCGCGACCAGCGCCGGGTGCGGGTTGGCCTTGAGCGAGTAGAACAGCCGGCTGGGCGCGGGCAGCGCGGCGACCAGGGTGGCGTGGCTGGCACGTACCCGGGCCAGGTCGTAGCGGTACGCGGGGGTGTCGAAGGGCAGGTCAGCCACGGTGCTCACCCGCCAGCCGGGCCAGCGCCCGCCGGTCCACCTTGCCGTTGCCGGTCAGCGGCAGGTCGGGCAGCACGACGCAGCGCGCCGGCACCTTCATCTCCTCCAGCTGTTCCCGCAGCCGGCGCAGCACGTCGGCGGGGGTCAGCTCGGCCACCACGAACAGCGTCGCGCCGTCGCGGCCGTCGGCCGGCGGCAGCACCCCGGCCGCGTCCACGCCGTCGACCCGGTACGCGGCGGCCTCCACCTCGGTGGCGCTGACCCGGGTGCCCTTCTCCTTGTAGACGTCGTCGCGCCGGCCGGCGAAGTGGACGTACCCGTCGGCGTCCACGTGACCGTGGTCGCCGGTGTGCAGCTGCGGGAACAGTCCGTGGGCGCGGCGGAAGCGCTGCGCTGTCAGTTCGGGCCGCCGCCAGTAACCGGCCATCACGTGCGGGCCGCGTACCACCAGCTCGCCGCGGACGCCCGGTGGCTGACGCCGCCCCTCGGCGTCGACTGTGAAGATCTCGGTGCCTGGTAGCGCCCGCCCGCAGGCGCCGGGCCGGCGCAGGTCGGCGTCCGGCGGCATGATCGCCGCGCGTTTGCACTCGGTGAGGCCGAACATCAGCTGGACGCTCAGGCCGGGCAGCAGCCGGCGCAGGCCGGCCAGCACCTCCGGCGGCATGGCCGCGCCGGTGTTGGTGAGCAGGCGCAGCGGCGGGCGCGGCGCGCCGGCCCGGCCGAGCAGCCGCAGCAGGTTGATCGCGAGCGACGGTACGCAGGGCAGCACCGTGGCGCCGGACTCGACGAGGGTCGCCAGCAGGCGGCCACCGGTGTCCCCGGGATCACCGAGGCGCAGCCGGGCGCCGGCGACGGTGCTGAGGAAGATCTGGTAGAGGCCGTAGTCGAACGACGGCGGCAGCAGGACGTGCACCACGTCGTCGGGCCGGTAGCGCAGCTCCGACTGGATCGCCCGGACCGCGAACGTGACCTGGGCGTGCGTGGACACCACGGCCTTCGGCATGCCGGTGCTGCCGGAGGTGTAGATCAGGCAGACCGGGTCGACGGCGAGCGGGGCCGGACCGGCGGGCGCGCCGCCGATGGCCACGCCGGACGCGGCGCGGCGCGCCTCGACCGCGCCGCGCACCGGGACGCCGCGGGCGCGGGACAGGCCGGCCAGGACCGGGTCGTCGGTGAGGACCAGGCCCGGCTCGGCGTCGTCGAGCACGTGGGCGAGGGCGACCTCGGGGGCCGGCGTCCGGAGGACGACGAAGACCGCGCCGGCCCGGGCGACCGCGTACAGCAGCGCCGGCAGGGCCGCGTCGGCGGGCAGCGCCACCAGCACCCGGTCGCCGCGCCGGACGCCCTGCCCGCGCAGCCAGCCGGCCAGGCGCAGGCTGTCGGCCCGCACCTGACGGTACGTGAACTCGACGGTCCCGTCCCCGACGGCGGGCGCGTCGGGGCGCGCGCCGGCGGTGCGGTCCAGCAGGTCGTGCAGCAGTTCGGTACTCATCGGGCACCTCCGGTGGCGGCGCCGAACATGGCGCACAGGGAGCCGACGTCGCGCAGGTCGGCCGCTGACAGCGCGGTGGCCGGCACCTCGACGCCGAGCCGGCGTTCGACCCGGTCGATGACGTCGACCAGCCGGAACGAGTCGAAGCCGGGCAGTTCCCGGAGCACGTCGGTGGTGCGCAGGGCCGAGCCGTCCAGGTCCAGGGTGTCGCCGAGCGCGCCGAGCACCGCCGCGCGTACCCCGTCGTCACCGGCCCGCTCCGGCGCGGGCGGCGCGGCGGCGTCGCCGGTCGTGCCGGGCGGCCCGGCGATCGACTCCAGCGCGGCCAGGTGGTCGGCGATCAGCTCGCCGAGCGCGTCCGCCAGTTCCGGCGCGGCCGGCCGGCCCGCCTGGGCCCGCCGCAGCGCCACGTAGCTGCGCGTGGCGAGTTGCTGCCAGCGCGCGGCCTGCCCGGCCAGTGCGGCGACGGCCTCCGGCGCGACCGCGGCGAGCCAGCGTTCGTGCAGGTCGCGGGCGCGGGCCAGCAGCCAGACGTCGAGGACGAAGCGGTGCAGCCCGGCCACGGTGTCCAGGGCGGCGCCGGTGCGGGTCAGGTAGTTGTCGATCTCCGGGCGGGCCCGGCCGGCCCGGGCGGCGTTGCCGGCGAGCATGGCGGGCACGTCGATCTCCGGGGCCGGGTGCGCCGTCACCGCCAGGGTGTGCGCGCCGCCGGCCAGCGCCGTGTCGAACGCGGCGGCGGGCAGCCGCCACACGCCGGGACGCGCGGGGCCCCAGGCGGTGTCGTTGTGGTACGCGTCGACCACTGTGACCTCGTCCGGCGCGGCGGCCGTGACGAGGAAGCTGTGCCGCATGTGTTCGTGTTCGTGGTAGGGGCACCAGGGCAGGTCGTACGCGTCGGCGGTGACGTAGAGCGGCTGGCCGGGCGCGCACAGCCGCCGCACCTGCGGGCCGTCGAGCTGCATCCACCGGCCCTCGACCCGCAGGCCCAGGAGGTCGACCGCCTCGGCGGCCCGGTCGTCCGAGGTCGCCTCGACTGTGACCAGGCCGTCCTGGTCCCGGGTGCGGAACCCGTACCGGGCGCCGAGGGCGAGGTGGCTGCCGGACCCGTTCGCATGGTCGGCCAGCAGGGCGAAGCTCGTCTGGAGACAGTCCAGCGCGGTCGCGTGCAGGCCGGTCAGGATCGGCGTCCACACCGGATCCGTGGTCGGCCGGTCCGGCGCGTTCGGGACGTGGTGGGACATGGGGGACTCCTCGATGCGGGTACGTGGGGCGGGGCCGCCGGCGCGGAGGGTGCCGCGCCGGCGGCCGGTACGAAGGTCAGCTGCCGGCGCGGCCGTCCAGACCGTTGGCCCAGGAGGCGAGTGCCTGCGCCTGCTCGGCCAGCGCGTGCTCGTCGGTGCCGATCGGGTCCTTGAAGAAGAACCCCAGCTCCTCGATCGGGCCGACGTGGCCGGCCCGGTGCGCCGCGGCGGTCAGCCGGGCCAGGTCGAGCACGAGCGGGGCGGCCAGCGTGGAGTCGACCCCGCTCCAGGTCAGCTGCATGGACATCCGGACGCCCAGGAACCCCTCGAACGAGACGTGGTCCCAGGCGGTCTTGTGGTCGCCCAGGTCCGGCACGTTGTCGATGTGCAGCGGGGCCGTGACGTCCTCACCCAGCAGCGCGGGCAGCACGCCCGACTTCGAGCTGAGCTTGCTGCGCGCGTTGCGCGGATCCTCCAGCGTCGCGCCGTCGCCGCCGCCGAGCAGGTTCACCCCGGCCCAGGAGAGCACGTGCAGGGCGCGGGAGGTGAACATCGGCGCCAGGGCGGTACGCAGCAGCGTCTCCCCGGTCTTGCCGTCGGAGCCGGCGAACGGCACGCGCTCCCGCTGCGCCATCATCTCCAGCGCGGGCAGCCGGGCGCCGGTGGACGGGGTGAAGTCGACGAAGCCGCAGCCGGCCTGGAACGCCGCGTACGCGACCACCGAGCTGGCCGGTAGCGCCTTGTCGTCCGGGTCGGCCATGGCGCGGGTCAGCGCGTCCAGGTCGTCGTACTCGGGCCGGTGGTCGGCCGGCGGCTCGGTCGAGGACACGTTGATGACGACGACCCGGGACAGCCCGTAACGGCTGCGGAACTCCTCGATGTCGCCGGCCAGCCGGTCGACCACCTCGGCCAGCGGTGCGGTCTCGGTACGCGCGTCGTACCCGGTGCGCAGGTTCTGCTCGACCTCGGGCAGGCTGCCGCGCACGGCGGCCAGCACCGGTGCCGGGATGACCCCGGAGTCGACGAGCGACTCGGCCTTCTTCTCCAGCGGCGTGTCGACGATGTCGTGCCCGCCGACCACCAGGTCGTTCCAGCTCGCCAGCGGCGCGTCGCGCAGCATGCCGGTGTCGGTGACGCAGCCGGTCGAGTCGGCCATGCCGGCGCGCAGCGCCAGCAGACCGGTGATCGCGGTGGTGGCGACCGAACCGCGGGCGCCGTTGAGCCACACGCCGACGGGCGCGTCCGTGTCGGGGGACGGGGTCGGGGCGTGCGAGGTCTCGCGTTGGGTGACGGTCACGGGAAGACTCCTTCTCTGGGTGCGCCGGGACGGCGCGGTTCAGCGGGTGAGCATCTTGGTGACGGCGGCGGCGATGTCCTCCATGTCCTGTTCGGCGCCGAGGAAGGTGCTGTGGTGTGTCTGGACGGTGTGGGCGGCGAGCCACTCGGTGTTGGGGTACGTGCGCTCCCGGTGGATCGCCGCGAAGCGTTCGGCCAGCGGCGCGAGCAGCGGCTTCGTCCACGGCTGGAGCAGCCGGCTGCGGTGCAGCGGCTCGTCGGTGCAGTAGAACCGCCGGTTCAGCTCGGCGGTGAGCGCGGCGGCCACGGCGGCGTTGTCCATGCCGGCCGGGAACTGGTCGAAGACGATCGTGCCCTCGTAGATCGAGATGCGCGTCTGCCCCGCCGCGGGTCGCAGCAGCCGTACGCCGTCCACGCCGTCGAGCAGCTCGCCGAGCAGCCGGTAGTTGTGGTTGCGTACCTCGTGCTGCTCGTCCAGGGTGGTCAGTTGCGCGCAGGCCACCGCGGCGGAGAACTCGTCCAGGCAGAAGTTGGCCCCCTGCACACCGGCGCTCTCCTCCAGGTCCAGTTCCCCCGGGGGCGTCCGGTCGCCGCGGTAGCGGCGCGAGTCGGCCCGCAGCTCCTGGAGCACCGGCGCGAGCGTGTCGTCGTCGGTGACCACGGCCCCGCCCTCACCGCAGGTGAGTACCTTGCCGTGCTGGAAGCTGAAGCAGCCGATCCGGCCGAGCGAGCCGGCTTGACGGCCCTGCCAGGTGGCGCCGTGGGCCTGCGCGCAGTCCTCCACGACGGAGATGCCGCGCGGCCTCGTGACCGCGTCGAGCGCCGGCACGTCGGCCATGTTGGAGGCCCAGTGCACGGCGACCACTGCACGCGGGTCCACCGACAGGTCGAGGTCGTCCGGCCCGACGCAGCCGGTGTCACGGTCGACGTCGACGAGCACCGGGACCAGGCCGGCGCGCAGCGCGGCGGTCGCGGAGGCGGTCCAGGTCAGCGCCGGTACGAGCACCGTCTCGCCGTAGCCGAGGCCGAGTGACTCCAGGGCCACCACCAGGGCGCTCGACCCGTGGTCGACGGGTACGCAGTGGCGGGTGCCGACGTAGCGGGCAAAGTCGGCCGCGAAGCGGCGCTCGAACAGGACGGCGTCGCCGACCGACGGGCTGCTGATCGCCCACCGGCCGCCGGTCAGCACCGCGGAGAGGTTGCCGGCGGCGTCCGGAGCGGGGATCGGCCAGCGTGGCCATGGACGGTCGGGCGGGCGGACCGGCCGGCCACCGTCCACGGCGAGCCGCCGGTCGAGAGGGATGGAGGTCGTCATGCCTTCGACCTTGATGCTCATCGATACATCAGCGGTACACACGCGATAGCCGGGACGGCCGGAGCCGTGTATCGGTGTTGTATCCCGGTGGTCGAACCTCGGGGTATGAGCCGATCCGCATCGCCCGTGGGCGAACCGACCGAACCTCGCGCCGTCGCTCGTGGCGTCTCCGTCGTCATCCCGGTCAAGGACCGGGTGGCGGAGATGCGCCGCCAGCTTCGCAGCCTGCGCGACGCCGCCCCGAACTGCCCGGAGCCGGTGGAGGTGGTGGTCGTCGACGACTCGGCGCCCGCCGCGGCCGCCGCGCACCGCGCCGCCTGCGCCGAGTACGGCGCCCGCTACGTGCGCGGCCCCCGGCACGTCGGGGCCAAACGGAACCTGGGCGTCCGGCACGCCCGCTACGACCTGCTGCTGTTCACCGACTCCGACTGCCGGGTGCCGGCCGATCTGATCACCCGGTACGCGGCCCGGCTGCGCGCCTCCGGCGAGGAGGTCGCCGGCGTCACCGGCCCGGTGGTCGTCGAGCCCGGCGACAGCGCGTTCTTCCGCGTGATGCGCCGCTCGTACCTGCTGCTCGGCGACCTGACCCGGCCGCTGCACTACGAGCGCGTGTCCTGGGGCGCCGGGGCGAACATGGCCCTGAAGCGCTCCGTCTTCGAGGCGGTCGGCGGATTCCCGGAGGACTCCCCGATGCCGCTGGGCGGTGAGGACCTGCACCTCGGGCTGCTGCTCACCGACGCCGGCTACGCGCTGCTCACCGACCCGGGCGGGGTGATCACCCACGACACCGGCGTCGCCGACACGTTCCGCGCGGTCGCCTACCGGTTCACCACGTACGGGCGCTCCGAGCAGTGGCTCTGCCTCGCCCACCCGCACCGGCGCCGGTTCGTGCTCAACACCGCCAGCACGCTCGCGGTGACCGCCCTGGCCGGGCTGCTCACCGCCCGGCGCAGCGGGGGGCGCAGTCTGCTCGCGGTACCGGCCGTCGCGGCCGCCGTGATCGCCGCGAAGACACCCGGCCGGCTCGGCGGTGACCGGGGACCGCGCGCGGTGGCCGAGTCGATGGCCTGCGCGGCGATCGAGACGCTGTTCGACGGGGCCGCGTTCGTCACCTCGCTCCGGCTCGGCCGCCCCGACCTGCTCTTCACCGGCTTCCGCGCGCCGGACGAGGCGGACTACCAGCCGGACGAGGCGGATTACCAGCCGGACGGGGCGGACTGCCAGCCGGACGGGACGGACCGCCGGCCGGACGAGGTGGACCGGCGACCGGTCCCGCCGGTGGCCGCGCCGCCGGTGGCGGCCTGACGGGGGGAGTCGCAGTGCCGACGACGTTTCCGCTGGCCCCCGGCCAGCAGATGATGTGGGAGTTCATGACCGCGCTCGACCCGGCCCGTCCCGGTGCCGCCCGGCTCGTGGTGGTGGAGTTCCGCCGGCTGCGGGGCACCCTGCGGGTCGACGTGCTGCGGCAGGCGATGCAGGACGTGGTGGACCGGCACGACGCGCTGCGGATGCGGTTCGACCGCATCGGCGTGGAGCCCGAGGTGCGGATCCTGCCGCACGTCGAGTCGCCGCTGGAGTACGTCGACCTGTCCGGCCTGCCGCCGGCTGAGCAGCAGGCCCGCGTCGAGCGGATCGCGTACGCGCACCGCAACGACGAGTTCGACCCCGGCCGGGCGCCGCTGTGGCGGGCCGCCCTGGTCCGGCTCTCCGAGACCGAGCACGTGCTCGCGCTCTGCTTCTTCCACATGGTCTCCGACGGCTGGTCGTGCCGCGTCGTGGTGGAGGACCTGTGCCACGCGTACGCGGCCCGGCTCGGCGCGGCCGATCCGCAGCCGCCGCTGGGCGTGGACCACACCGCACTCGCCGCGCTCCAGGAGGCGGAGCAGGCCGGGAACGGCGTCGACGCCGCCGCCCGGGCCGCGTACTGGCGGGACCGGCTGCGGCCGGTGGAGCCGTACCAGTTGTTCCCGGCGTCGCCACCGGCGCCGGACGTCGCGCTCAGCGCGGAGGTGGCCACCCGCTTCGCGTTCCCCCCCGAGGTCACCGCGCGGCTGCGCCCGGCCGCCCGGCGGGCCCGCACCACCCCGTACGTGCTGCTGCTCGCCGCCTACCTGGTGCTGCTGTCGCGGCGGGCCGGCCGGCCCCGGGTGGTGCTGGGCACCACCACGCTGGGCCGGGAGAGCCCGCTGTCGCGGCAACTCGTCGGCCAGTTCACCAACAACGTCTACCTGCCCGTCGCGGTCGCGGCGGACGCGCCGATGAGCGCGGTGGTAGACGCCGCGCACGCCTCGCTGGCCGAGGCCGTCGCGCACGCCACCGCGTTCCACCGGCTGGCCCGGGCGGTCCGCCCCGACTTCGCGGCGATCCGCCCCTGGCCGGACAGCCACCTGTTCGACGCCTGGTTCCAGTCCGCCGCGTCGGCGTCGCCGGTGCTGCACTGCCCGGGGCTGCGGGTGGAGCCGGTCGACATCACCGCCCGGCCCGCGCCCGGCACACCGCCGCCGGTGGTCGCCGCCGACGTGCCGCCCGAATGCCTGCCCGTCTGGGTCAAGCGGGGCTCACCGATCGTCGTGGTGGACGACGACCGGGCCGGCGGCGTGGTGATCCGCAACCGGGGTGTCTTCGGCGACGACCTCGTCCGCGGGCTCATCGACGACTACGTCGCGGTGGTCTCGGCGCTCGTCACCGACCCCGGGACCACCCCGGCGGAGGTACACCTTCCTGACGGTGCGTGCTTCCTCGACCACGCGATCGGGTAGGAGTTCCGACGGACCGATCGGAGAGAGGTACGACGACCATGACGGACACCTCGACGAACCAGCACACGACGGAGCAGCCCGCGCCGCCGGTGCCACGCTCGGCCGTACGGGCCCGCTGGTCGGTGGCGCTGCTCTTCGTCATCATGGGCCTGGCCATCGGCGGGTGGTCGGCCCGCGTGCCGGAGGTGCGGGACGCGGTAGGCGTCGGCAACACCGGCTGGGGCCTGGCCAACATCGCCACGAACGCCGGGGAGCTGGTCTCCCTGGTCGTGGTGGCGGTGCTGATCAGCCGGATCAACACCCGCCGGCTGGCGCTGGCCGGGGCCGCGCTGATCCTGGTCAACGCGCCGCTGCTGGCCGCGTCCACCACAGTGGTGGCGCTTGTGGGCGGGCTGGCGGTCTGGGGCTTCGCGGCGAACCTGCTGGCCACGCCGATGAACGCCCAGTCGGTCGAGGTGCAGAAGCGCTACGGGCGGCCCATCCTGTCCACCTTCCACGCCGGCTTCAGCATCGGCATGCTGGCCGGTGGCCTCTGCGGCACCGGCGCCGCGGCGATCGGGATGTCCCCGTCGGCGCAGATGGCTGTCACCAGCGTCCTGCTGGGAGCGCTGCTGGTCGGTACGCACCGCTGGCTGCCTGATACGCCCCGGCAGGAGACGAAGGACGGCGAGGACCGGCGGCGGCTGCGTGACCGGTTCACCCCGCAGCTGCTGCTGCTCGCGGTGATCGCGTTCCTCGCCTCGTTCATCGAGATGGCCGGCGCACAGTGGAGCGCGCTGTACGCGACCGAGGTCGCGGGCGCCGCCGCGGTGCTCGCCGCGGCCACGTACACCTGCCTGTCGCTGGCCGCCACCGTCGCCCGGCTGTTCGGCGACCGGCTGGCCGGCCGGTTCGGGCGGATCCGTTTCGTGCGGCTGTCCGCGCTCGTCGCCACCGTCGGCGTGGCGCTGCCGGTGGCGTACCCCCATCCGGCCGCGGTGATGGCCGGCTTCGGACTGCTCGGTTTCGGCCTGGCGTGCGTGACCCCGACGGTGCTCGGCTTCGCCGGCGAGCAGCCGGGCCTCACCTCGGGTGAGGGCGTCTCGGTGGTGGCGATGGGCCAGTGGCCGGGCGCGTTGCTCGCGGCGCCGGTGATCGGCCTGCTCGCCGGCGCCCTGGACCTGCGCAGCGCGTTCGTGGTGGTGGCCGTGATGGCGATCGCCGTGGTGGCGCTGATCGGGCGGGTCCGGGCGACGGCGCTGCCCGGCGAGAGCCCGGTCCCGCCCCGGCCGTGACGGCCGGGGCGGGGGGCGGCGCTCAGAAGTCGTCGTCGAAGGTGACCGAGCCGGTCACCCCGACCTGGTACGCCGACACCCGGCGCTCGAAGAAGTTGGACAGCTCCTGCACGTCCTGCAACTCCATGAACGCGAACGGGTTGCCGCTGCCGTACATGGGGGCGATGCCGAGCACTGCGAGGCGCCGGTCGGCCACGTGCTGGAGGTACTCGCGCATGTCCGCCAGTGACATCCCGGGCACGCCCTGCCCGAGCAGGTCCTCGGCGAAGCTCACCTCGCACTCCACCGCCTCGGCCAGCATCTCCTTCACCTGCCGCTCCATCTCGTCGTCGAACAGGTCCGGCTCCTCGGCGCGTACGGTCTCCACCACGTCGAAGGCGAACGCCATGTGCATCGACTCGTCCCGGAACACCCAGTTGGTGCCGGAGGCCAGCCCGTTGAGCAGGCCCCGGGAGCGCAGGAAGTAGACGTAGGCGAACGCGCCGTAGAAGAACAGGCCCTCGATGCACGCGGCGAAGCAGATCAGGTTGAGTAGGAACGCCCGCCGGTCCGCGCGGGTCCGCAGCTCACGCAGCTCGAAGATCGAGTCGATCCACCGGAAGCAGAACTCGGCCTTGCGGGCGATCGACGGGATGTTCTCCACCGCGTCGAACGCGGCGAACCGTTCCTTCTCGTCCGGCACGTACGTGTCGAGCAGGTTCAGGTAGAACTGGACGTGCACCGCCTCCTCGAACAGCTGCCGGGACAGGTAGAGCCGGCCCTCCGGGGAGTTGACGTGCTGGTAGAGGTTGAGCACCAGATTGTTGGCGACGATGGTGTCGCCGGTGGCGAAGAACGCCACCAGCCGCGACACCAGGTGCCGCTCGGCCGGGGACAGCTTCGCCAGGTCGGCGAGGTCCGAGTGCAGGTCGACCTCCTCGACCGTCCAGGTGTTCTTGATCGCGTCCTTGAACCGGTCGAAGAAGCGCGGGTAGCGCATCGGCCGCAGGGTCAGGTCCATGCCGGGGTCGAGCAGCATGTGCCGGGTCGGTGCGGTGGTGGTCACTGGCATGCCTCGCAGCTCTCGGGGTTCTCCAGGGAACAGGCCAGCGCCTCGTCGTCGCTCACGGCGGAGACCACGCCGGAGACCGGGGCGAGCACCGGCGCGACGGTGGCCTGCTGGATGCGGGTGGCGGGACGGGAACGCAGGTAGTAGGTGGTCTTCAGCCCGGCCTTCCAGGCGTACAGGTACATCGAGGAGAGCTTGCCGATGGTCGGCGCGCTCAGGAACAGGTTCAGCGACTGGGACTGGTCGACGAAGGGCGCCCGCGCGGCGGCCAGGTCGATCAGCGCCCGCTGCGGCAGCTCCCAGGCGGTGCGGAACAGCTCCCGCACCGGCGCGGGCAGCTCGGTGATGTCCTGCACCGAGCCCTCGGCCCGCTTGATCCGGTCGCGGACCTGCGGCGTCCACAGCCCGCGCGCCTTCAGCTCCCGCACCAGGTACGTGTTGACCTGGAGGAACTCCCCGGACATGGTCTCGCGCTTGAACAGGTTGGACACCTGCGGCTCCACGCACTCGTAGCAGCCGGCGATGGAGGCGATGGTGGCGGTCGGCGCGATCGCCACCAGCAGTGAGTTGCGCAGCCCGTGGACGGCGATCCGCTCGCGCAGCGCCGCCCACCGTCCGGCCTGCGCCGGCTCCGCGCCCCACAGGTCCGGGTGCAGGTCACCCTTCGCGGCCCGGGTCTGCGGGTACGCCGGATGCGGCCCGAACCGCTCGGCCAGCCCGGCGGAGGTCTCCAGCGCGGTCAGCAGGATCTCCTCCTGCACGCGGGTGGACAGCTCCTTGGCCTGCGCCGAGTCGAACGGCAGGCGCAGCGTGAAGAACGCGTCCTGCAACCCCATCAGCCCGAGCCCGACCGGCCGCCAGCGCGGGTTCGACGCCGCCGCCTGCTCGGCCGGGTAGTAGTTGATGTCGATGACCCGGTCGAGGAACACCACGGCGGTGCGTACCGTGGCGCGCAGCCGCTCCCAGTCCACCCCGTCGGCGGTGACGTGGGCGCCGAGGTTCACCGAGCCGAGGTTGCACACCGCCGTCTCGGCGTCGTCGTTGACCTCCAGGATCTCGGTGCACAGGTTGGACAGGTGGATCACGTTGCCCGGCTCGCCGGTCTGGTTGGACAGCCGGTTCGCGGCGTCCTTGAACGTCATCCAGCCGTTGCCGGTCTGCGCGAGCGTACGCATCATCCGCCCGTACAGGTCCCGGGCCCGGACCGTGCGGACCGCGTTCTTCTCCGCCGCCCGGTACGCGGCGTCGAACGCCTCGCCGTACAGGTCGGGCAGCTCCGGGGCGTCGGACGGGTCGACCAGCGACCACTCGCCGTCGGCCTCGACCCGGCGCATGAACTCGTCCGGGATCCAGTTGGCCAGGTTGAGGTTGTGCGTACGCCGCGACTCCTCGCCGGTGTTGTCCCGCAGCTCCAGGAACTCCTCCACGTCCGGGTGCCACGGCTCCAGGTAGACGCAGGCCGCGCCCTTGCGCCGGCCGCCCTGGTTGACCGCGGCCACCCCGGCGTCGAGCGTCTTGAGGAACGGCACGATGCCGTTGGAGCGCCCGTTGGTGCCCCGGATCAGCGCGCCCCGGCCACGTACCCGCGACCAGGAGATGCCGATGCCGCCGGAGAACTTCGACAGCTTCGCCACCTGGTGGTACCGCTCGTAGATCGAGTCCAGCTCGTCGCGCGGCGAGTCGACCAGGAAGCACGACGACATCTGGGTGTGCCGGGTGCCGGAGTTGAACAGCGTGGGGGAGCTGGGCAGGTACGCCAGGCTGGACATCAGCCGGTAGAAGCCGACCGCCTCGCCCGGGGTGCGGGACAGCCCGCAGGCCACCCGCAGCAGCCAGTACTGCGGCGTCTCCACCACCAGCCGCGACTGCGGGTGCCGCAGCAGGTAGCGGTCGGCCACCGTGCGCAGTCCGAAGTACTCGAACCGCAGGTCGCCGTCCGGGTCCACGGCGTCGTCGAGCTTGCGGGCGTGCCGGGCCACGAACGCGGCCGTCTCGTCGCCGATCAGTCCCAGCCCGTGCGCGTAGGCGATCGACTGGCTGAAGCTCGCCACGCCCTGTCCGCGGACCTCCTTGTCCACGTACGCGGCGAGCAGCCGCGCCGCCAGCTTCGAGTACTGCGGCTCCTCGCCGATCAGCTCCGCCGCGGTCTGGATCGACAACCGGTCCAGCTCGGCGGTGGTCGCCCCGTCGTAGAGCCCGCTTATCGTCTTGGTGGCCACCCGCAGCGGGTCCACCTCGTCCAGGTCGGCGACCCAGCGCTCGACCGCCCGGACGATCTTGTTGACGTCCACCGGCTCGGTGTCGCCGTCCCGCTTGCGTACCCGCATCGCCGGGCGGCGGGCCTCGGACCCGGCGGTCCCGGACGGGGGACTCTCCTGTACGACAGTCATGACCTCTCCTCGCTGTCACCGTCTGGAGACGGCGGGAGACGCCAACGGGCGCGGCGCACGGCCGGCCCGGCTGCTGGCGTCGGTCGTCCCGCGCGACCTCCGGCCGCCGTACGCGGAGGCGTACGGCGCGCTGGCAGGTCTTCGGACTCGCGGGCCCGACCGGGGTCGCCGGTCGCCTACCGGCCGTCGCTTCCCAGGCCGGTGGCCCAGTGCTGTTGACGGCTGTCGTTCCCACTCACCGCTGCGGGGCAGTCCCGGATTCCCACCGGGTTCCCTCTTGCCTCGGCCCCGCCCCGGAGGGCTCGGCCGAACCAGCTGCGGCACCACCATATATGGCGGTGAGGGCTTGCGTGCAACACCAGATGTCGTGTCGGCGTGTCGGAATGATCTCACTGTCCACAGTGCCTACCCCCGATTCCGGCGCGACCCGGCGGGCGCGATACTCGGCGGTATGGGGAATACCGGACGCCGCTGGGCGTGGGTGGCGGTCCTGCTCGTCGGCGTCGGGCTTCACCTGCTGGTGCTGGAGACACTCGCCGGCACCGGGACCGTCACGTTCGTCCCGGCGCTGATCGTGCTCGGCGCGTGCGTCGCGCCCGCCACATTCCTGGCCTTCGCCCAGGGACGGCCGGCCCGCCGCCCGGTCCCCGGCTCCGTCGTCGGCGTCGCCGCGCTCCTCGGCGGCGTGGTCGGCGTGGTCGCCGCCGGCTGGCTGGAGTACGGCACCCTGCACCGCCTCGGCGTCCTGCCGATGGCGCTCGTCGGCCTGGCCGAGGAGACCGCCAAACTGATCGTGCCGGCCGGCATCCTGCTGCTGTGGCGGCGGCACCCGTCCCCGGCGCAGGGCCTGGTGATCGGCGTGGCCTCCGGCACCGGGTTCGCCGCGCTGGAGACCATGGGCTACGCGTTCGCCGCGTTCGTCGGGTCGGAGGGCAACCTCGGCGCGGTCGAGCGGACGCTGCTGGTACGCGGTCTCACCGCGCCCGCCGCGCACCTGGCCTGGACCGGGCTGACCGCCGCCGCGCTGTTCACGTTCGCCGCCGCGCCCGGCGGCCGGAAGCTGGCGGCGTTCCTGCTCACCTTCGCCGCCGCCGTCACGCTGCACACCTGCTGGGACACGTTCGGCACCCAGCCCGCGTACGTGTTCATCGGCGCCGTGTCGCTGGGCTGGGTGCTGCTGCGCCTGCACCTGGACCGCGAGCGGCCGCCCGCGTCCGGGACGCCGGCGGAGCCGAACCGGGACCGGCCTCATGATCATCGCCAGTTCGCCGAGGTGGCGGGGTCGGAGCACTTCTGATGCCGCCACTTCGGCGTGATGGAGTCGATCAACCGGCCCGGGCATTGCCGACGCCCCACCGCGCTCCGCCACTCGCCCCGGTACGCCTCAGCCGGCGGCCAGCCGGACGCCGAGCGCGACGAAGGCGACAGCGCAGAGCCGGTCGACGCGCCGTGACCAGCGGCTGTCGCCCCACCGCCTGGCGAACCGCCCGGCGCCCACCCCGAGCGCCAGGTCCACGGCGAGCTGCACCGCGACGAACAGCACGCCGAGCAGCACCAGCTGCGCCGCCACCGGGCCCGCCTCGGGCCGGACGAACTGCGGCAGGAACGCCACACTGAACAGGATCATCTTCGGGTTGAGCAGGTTCGTCAGCAGCCCGCGCCGGAACGCCCGCCCGGCACCGCCGTCCGGCCGGTCCGCCGGGGCGCCGGGCCGGCCCGTGCCGCGCAGCGCCCGCAGGCCCAGCACGATGAGGTACGCCGCACCGGCCCACCGGATCGCGGTGAACAGCACCGGGGACGCGGCGATCAGCGTGGCGAGCCCGGCCACCACGGCGGCGACGTGCACCGCCTCCCCGGCGGCGACCCCGAGCGCGGCCACCGCGCCCGCCCGTGGGCCGTACCGGGTGGCGTTGGCGAGCACGAACATCATGTCCGGCCCCGGGGTGAGCATGAGCACCACGATGGCGGCCAGGTAACCCGCGAGCGTGGCCGCCGACAGTCCGAGCACCGGTCAGCCCTCCCCGGCGCCGTCGAGCAGCGCCCGGCGCAGCGCCAGCCGGTGTTCGCGCCGGATCTGCGCCTCCCGGTAGCGCCGCCGGTCGCCGTCGGTCTCGGCGTGCAGCGGCGGCACCGGCCGGGGCTGCCCGTCGTCGTCCACCGCCACCATCACCAGGTGCGCGGTCGCCACGTCCACCGGCGGCACCGCGCGGTCCCACCGGTCCGCGCTGACCTTCACCGCCACCTCCATCGAGCTGCGGCCGGCCCAGGTGATCCGGGCGTCCACGTGGACCACGTCCCCGACGCGTACCGCCCGAAGGAACGCGGTCTCGTCGATGGCGGCGGTGACGGCCGGGCCGTCGGAGTGGCGGGCGGCGACCACACCGGCGACCGAGTCGATCAGGTTGAGGATGCGCCCGCCGTGGACCGTGCCCATCAGGTTGGTGTGGTGCTGGTCCATGATCTGCGACAGGGTCAGGTGCGAGGCCGACGGTGGTCGGCCGGTGAGCGTGATGGTGTCGGGCACTGTGCGGTTCCGTCCTCGCAGAAGCGGACCGCCGACCGGCCGGGGTGTGCACGTCGAGGACACGCCGACGGCCCTGCGTACGACGTGTCACCCGCCCGACCCACCCGCGAGGTCGACGGCGGCGCGCACCGGTGGTACGCGCGACGCGGGCGGGTCTTCGGACTCGCGGGCGTGACACGAGGTCGCCTACTGGCCGTCGCTTCCCAGGCCGGTGGCCCAGTGCTGTTGACGGCTGTCGTTCCCACTCACCGCTGCGGGGCAGTCCCGGATTCCCACCGGGTTCCCTCTTACGACACCCGGCCGTCGCCGACCGGGTGAACCAGCGCTCCCCGCAGCGTAGCCCAGCGTCCGAGGCCGGCGGCACAGGCGTCAGGCCGGCGCCGATCCCGTCACAGCGGCAAGCGGCGCCGCGCCGAACGACACCGCGAACCGCTTGCACCAGATCGACACGCTGCGCAGACCGTCCAGGTCCACTGACGCCGGGATGTCGTACGCCTGGTCGCCGATGTTGCCCTTGAGCCGGCCCAGCTCGATCCAGCGGCCGTCGTCGAACACCTGCCAGCCGGCCCGGCCGGGCAGCACCTTCCGGTCGGTGAGCCACACCCGCAGGTCCGGCCCGTCGGAGGTGTCCAGTCCGCGCAGGAGCAGCTGACGGCGGCCGTCGGCGAGACGGACGAGCTGCGCCCGGCCGGACGTGTCGTGCTCGTGGGTGACGAAGTCACCGGCGGCGAGCACCACGTCGGCGGGCGCCGCACCGGTCGGCGACGAGCCGGTCGTGCCGGCCGGCGCCGGTGAGGGCTCCGCCACAGTGGGCAGCGTCTCGCGTACCTCGCGGTCGGTCACCAGCCGCCACGGCTGGAACAGGTACAGGCTCACCCCGAGGCCGGTGACGGCCACCACGGCCAGCACCGACAACACCACACGTCTTCTGCCCATGCTCCGACGGTAGGCGCGTAGCCGGCGGAAAGATCTTTCCGTCCGCTTACGGGTCGACCGCGGGCCGCCGCACCGGGACGCCGATGGGTAGCGTCTGGCCCATGGGGCGCTACGTGCTCGTCGTCGACGACGACCGGACGGTGAGCGACGTCGTCCGGCGCTACCTCGAACAGGACGGCTGCCGGGTCCGGCTGTCCTTCGACGGGCCGGACGCGCTCGCCGCGGCCGAGGAGGAGCCGCCCGACCTGGTGGTCCTCGACCTGATGATGCCGGGTCTCGACGGCATCGAGGTGTGCCGGCGGCTGCGGCGCCGGCTGCCCGGCCTGCCCGTCGTCATGCTCACCGCGCTCGGGGACGAGGCCGACCGGGTCGCCGGGCTGGAGGTCGGCGCGGACGACTACGTGACCAAGCCGTTCTCGCCCCGTGAACTCGTGCTGCGCATCCGGTCGGTGCTGCGGCGCGCGGCCCCGCAGGACCGGGGACCGACAGGGGTGCTGCGCGACGGCGACCTCACCGCGGACACCGACCGGCGCGTCGCCGAGCGCGGCGGGCAGCCGCTGTCGCTGACCGTACGGGAGTTCGACCTGCTCGCGTTTCTGCTGGCGAACCCGGGACGCGCCTGGTCGCGGGCCGAGCTGCTGGACCGCGTGTGGGGCTGGCGGTTCGGCGACCAGTCCACAGTCACCGTCCACGTCCGGCGGCTGCGGGAGAAGATCGAGGACCACCCGGCGCAGCCGCGCCGCATCGTCACCGTGTGGGGCGTCGGTTACCGGTACGAGCCGTCGGCGGCGTCCCGGTGAACGAACTGATGGTCATCGGGCTCTACGCCCTGCTCGCCGGCGCTGCGGTCGGCGCGATCGGCGTCGGCGCGCTGCGGCTGGTGCGCCACCGGTCGATCCTCGCGCACATCGCGGTGCTGCTCGCGGTCACCATCGCCTCGGTGACGGCGGGCGTCACCGCCGTCGCCCAGGCCATGTTCCTGTCCGCGCACGACCTCCAGGTCGTCCTCGTCACGGTCGCCGCGTCCGCGGCGCTCAGCCTGGCCGTCGGGGTGGCGTTCGCCCGCCGCCTCGCCCAGGCGGCGGTCTGGGCCGACCAGGCCCGGCAGCGGGAACGGCAGCTGGAGGCCGGCCGCCGCGAGCTGGTCGCGTGGGTCTCCCACGACCTGCGTACGCCGCTGGCCGGGCTGCGGGCGATGGCGGAGGCACTGGAGGACCGGGTGGTCGACGAGCCGGCGGCGGTGGCCGAGTACCACCGCCGGATCCGGGTCGAGACGGACCGGATGACGCGCCTGGTCGACGATCTGTTCGAGCTGTCCCGGATCACCGCCGGAGCGCTGCGGCCCGCGCTGTCCCCGGTGCCGCTCGGCGACGTGGTCTCCGACGCGATCGCCGCCACCGCGCCGCTGGCCGCCGACCGGCGGGTCCGGGTGCTCGCCCCGGAGACCGGCTGGCCGACCGTCCGGGCCGCCGAGGCCGAACTCGCCCGCGTCGTGACGAACCTGCTGGTCAACTCGGTGCGGTACACGCCACCGGACGGCACTGTCCGCATCGACGCCGGACGGGACGACGCCGACGCGTGGCTCGCCGTCTCCGACACCTGCGGCGGCATTCCGGAGGCGGACCTGCCCCGGGTGTTCGACGTGGCGTTCCGGGGCACCCGGGCCCGTACCCCCGCACCGGCCGGCGCCGACGAGGCGGCACCGGCCGGCGGCGGGCTGGGCCTGGCGATCGTGCGCGGACTGGTCGAGGCGCACGGCGGGCGGGTGCACGCGCACAACGTGACCGGCGGGTGCCGGTTCGTGGTCCGCCTGCCGGCGGTCTGACCGGGCCGCTCAGCCGGCGTCCGGGGGACCGGTCTCCACCAGGCGCCCGTCCGCCAGGCGCAGCCAGCGGCCCACGTCGATCGCGGCGAGGAACCGCTCGTCGTGGCTGACCACCAGCAGCGCGCCCCGGTAGGCGTGCAGCGCGCTCTCCAACTGCCCGACGCTGACCAGGTCGAGGTTGTTCGTCGGCTCGTCGAGCAGCAGGAGCTGCGGGGCCGGTTCGGCGCCCAGCACGCACGCGAGCGTGGCGCGCAGCCGCTCCCCGCCGGAGAGCACCCCGACCGGAAGATGCGCGCGCGGGCCGCGGAACAGGAAGCGGGCGAGCAGGTTCATCCGCTGCGCGTCAGGGGCCTGCGGCGCGAACGCGGCCAGGTTCTCCGCCACGGTACGGTCCAGGTCCAGCAGGTCCAGCCGCTGCGACAGGTACGCGATCCGGCCGTCCGCGCGGGTGATCCGGCCGCTCTCCGGCTCCAGATCGCCGTCGATCAGGCGCAGCAGCGTCGACTTGCCCGCGCCGTTGTCGCCGAGCAGGGCGATCCGCTCCGGACCGCGGATCGTCAGGTCGACACCGTCGGCGGCGAACAGCGACCGCTCACCGTGCCGGACCCGGACCCGTTCGGCGGTCAGCAGCGTGCGTCCGGCCGGGACGGTGGTGGCGGGCAGCTCCACCGTGATCGTCTTCTCGTTGCGCAGCGCCCGCTCGGCCTCGTCGAGCCGTGCCCGGGCGTCGTCGACCCGCCCGGAGTGCATCTCGTTCGCCTTGCCCGCCGCCACCTGCGCGTCCCGCTTCAAGCCGCCGGCGACGATCCTCGCCAGACCCGCGTTCTTCAGGTTCCGGGCGGCGTTGCCGGCTCGCCGGGCCGCCCGTTCGCGGGCCTCCTGCAACTCCCGCTTCTCCCGCTTGAGGTCCTGTTCGGCGCTGCGGACGTTCTTCTCCGCCACCTCCTGCGCGGCCCGCACGGCCGCCTCGTACGAGGTGAAGTCGCCGCCGTGGAAGCGCATCTCACCGCGGTCGAGTTCGGCGATGCGGTCCATCCGGTCCAGCAGCGCCCGGTCGTGACTGACCAGCAGCAGGCAGCCGTGCCACTGTTCCAGCACGTCGTAGAGCCGGTGCCGGGCGCCCAGGTCGAGGTTGTTCGTCGGCTCGTCCAGCAGCAGCACGTCGGGCTGCTTGAGCAGTTGCGCCGCCAGGCCGAGGGAGACCACCTGCCCACCGCTGAGCGTGCCCAGGCGCCTGTCGAAGGCGAGGTCGCCGAGGCCGAGCCGGTCGAGTTGCGCGCGCGTGCGTTCCTCGATGTCCCAATCGGCGCCGATGGTGGTGAAGTGCCTCTCGTCGGCGTCGCCGGCCTCGATGGCGTGCAGCGCCGCGATCAGCGGGGCGATCTCCAGAACCTCGGCCACGGTGAGGTCGGCGGCCAGCGGCAGGCTCTGCGGTAGGTAGCCCAGCACGCCGTCGACGGTCACCGACCCGGCGGCCGGGCGGTACTCGCCGGCGATCAGCTTGAGCAGCGTGCTCTTGCCGGCGCCGTTCGGCGCGACCAGTCCGGTCCGGCCGCCGCCGAGGGTGAAGGAGAGGTTCTGGAAGACCGGGGTGTCGTCCGGCCAGGAGAAGGTCAGGTTCGAGCAGACGACGAAGGAATCGGACATCAGGAAGACGACCTCAAGATGAGGGCGGGCGGACCTCAGCCGCCCGGCGGGGGACACGGTCTCGGGGTACGACGGAACGACCACGGCGCTCGCCTGCGGTCGGTCACATGTCCGGTCTCACCCGGAGATGTCGTCGTCACCCGCCATGTCTGGTCTCCCTGCCTGCCTGATCGCCACTGGATCACTCCGGTCCACCGTAGCACCGGCGGTGGTCGCCAGGCGGTCCTGCAGACGGGCGTGCCGGAACTGGTAGACCGGCCCCACCGTACGCAGCACCGACCGGCGGTGCGCGTCGTCGAGGAACCGGAGCAGCCGCAGCGGCGCCACCCCGGTACGGCGCAGCTCGACCATGACGAGCAGGGCGCGCCAGGTCTGCGAGGACGTCACGCCGAGCAGGAAGCCGCCGACGATGCCACAGGCGATGCCACCTTCCGCCGACCCGGCGAGCCGCCCCACCAGGCCACCCAGGACACCGAGCACGGACCCGAGCCAGAGGCCGCCGCCCACCGCGGACCACAGGTCCCGCCGCCAGGACAGCCGCGACGACACCGGGTCGTCCTCGCCCGCCGAGCCGGCCATCGCCAGGTACAGGCCCAGGGAGAGGCAACCGAGAAAACCGGCCGCGGTGAAGGCGAGGAAGACCGGGAAGGCCCGGCCGGACCCGATGCCTGTGACATCGGCGCACGCGGCGACGAGGAGCCCGAAGAAGCCCAGGAACAACGCACCGGTGAGCCCGGCGCCGAGCACGCTCTCCATCCGCTGACGGCTGACCACCCGGCTCCATCTGATCCGGCGGAGCCGCAGCGGACGCCGGCCGATCAGCACGTCCCGGGACAGCTTGGCGGTGAACGTGAGCACCAGCCCGAACGCCAGCCCGGCCAGGACGCCGAACGCCGGCCCGGCGAGCAACCCCGCGCTCAGTCCGGCGCCGAGACCGGTGACGAGCACCGTCGTGACCGCGTACAGGTCCCAGGAGGTGAACGACGCCAGGTGCCACCACACCAGATCGCGGCTGCCCGCCAGGTTCATCAGGTGGGCGAGGTGACCGAGCCAGCGCGCCGCCTGCGCAGCCGTGTAGCGCGGCTCCGGCACGCCGGGCTGGACGGCGTACGCCGCGGGAAGCACCCGGTCGAGCAGGGCGTCCTCCACCGCCTCCCGGCTGTGGTAGCTGTCGAGCAGCTCCGCGGCATCGTCGTCGGTGGTCACCGTGTCCCGGAACAGGCTCAGCATCAGCGGGCTGCGCAGCGCCTGCGCGACGGGACTCTCAGGCCGGTCGCGCACCTCGTCCACCAGCCGCTGCCACCCCGGCGGCAACGGCTGGGTCCGGCTCCGGGTGACGTACGCGGCGATGTCCGCGCCGGTCAGCGGCTCCAGCTCCAGGGCGGCGGCGCCGGAGAGGTGCCGGGCTGCGGCCACCGCCTCCACCAGCTCGCGGCTGCGGGTCGTCACCACCAGCCGGAACGTGGTCTGGACGTCGAGCGCGCGCAGGGCGACCGGTCGCAGGTCCGGCGGCAGTTCGTCCAGCCCGTCCAGGAAGAGCGCCACGTGCCCGCCCGTGACGAGCCGGCGGGCCGGTTCGAGCCCGCCGAGGACATCGTGATCGGCGGCCAGCCGGGCGGCCAGCCAGTCGGCGACCGGTTGCCGGCGCGGATCCCAGCCGGACACGGTCAGCAGCACCGGCACGGGTACCCGTGCGCGTTCCTGCTCCGGCAGGCGCTGCCGGTGCTCCAGCGCGTCGATCAGCAGCAGGACGACCGCTGCCGACTTGCCCGCCCCGGGCCGGCCGAGCAGCAGGAGGCGGCCGGAGCCCAGGCCCGCGTACACCCGGAACAGGTCGTGCAGGTCGCCGTGGGCGAGGTCGGCCGCCCGCACCGGCGGGACGGCCGGCAGGGGCGGGAACCGGACCAGGTCGCCCTCGGTCGCGGCGGCGTCCACCGGCCCGGTGACCGGCCGGTCCGACCACCGCCAGTGGACCCGGATCGGAACCGGCGCCCACAGCCCGCGCTCGGTCGCCGCGCGGCTCCACTGCGCGAGGACGGCGGCGGCCAGTTCGTCGGCCGCCCGCTGCGCCTCGGGGCCGTGGCGGCGTGCGCCCCGGTGGTTGCGCCGCCACAGCCAGCCCAGGATCGGCCCGCCGGCCGCCAGGACGGCGAGGACCGACTGCAGCAGGGTGAGCTGCCGGTCGGTGGCGTTCGGCAGCCAGGCGACCGACGCGCCGAGCCCGGCCGCGACGAGCATCGCCAGCACCGACCAGACCCCCCGCCGCATCCCGGTAGTGTGCCAGCCGGCCGGCTGTCCACACAGGCCCGTCCGCCGAGCCGGGAGTGTTCCGGCCCTATGCTCCTGGCCATGTCCCAGGTGAGTGCGAGCCGCTGGTTCGGGCCGGCCGGTTCCCCGGCCGGCGACGCCCAGGTGTTCGTCTTCCCGTACGCCGGTGGCGTCGCCGCCTCCTTCGCGCAGTGGCGGGAACTGGCCGCGCCGGAGCTGTCGGTGCAGGTCGCGCTGATGCCGGGCCGGGGCGCCCGGCTGCACGAGCCACCCGTGGACGACCTCGCGGAGCTGGTGGACGCGCTGGCGACAGCCGTCGTCGAGCGGGCGTCCGGGCCGTTCCTGCTGTTCGGCCACAGCCTGGGGGCGCTCGTGGCGTTCGAGGTGACGCGGGAGCTGCGCCGTCGCGGCGCGCCCGCGCCGCTGGCGTTGCTGGTCGGCGGCGCGGAGGCGCCGCAGACCCGGCTGGTACGGCGGCGCGTGCACGACCTCGACGACGCCGGTCTGATCGAGGCGTTGCGCGACTTCGGGGCCACGCCGGCCGCGCTGCTGGCCGACCGCGACCTGATGGAGCTGATCCTGCCCGGGGTACGCGCCGACTTCGCGCTGTCCGAGCGGTACGCCTACCGTCCGGAGCCGCCGCTGGAGGTGCCGGTGCACGTGCTGCTCGGCGACGGGGACGAGCACGTGGACCGGGACCGGGCCGCGGGGTGGGCCCGGGAATGTGTCACCGAGCCGCGATGGCACGTGTTTCCCGGCGGGCATTTCTTCCTTACCGACCATCTGCCGGAAATCATCGACCTAATGCGACACATCGTCGCCAGTCACACCCCTGTGGCGGAATAAGCGACAAAGAACAGGTAAGGACTCGTACCCGTACCGGACCTTCCACAATGTCCGGTATTCGACCTGGTGAACGGCCGAGAAGCGGTGTTAAAGTTCGCCATCCGTTCGCCGAAGGGACGTCGCTGACGAGGCGGCATACTGTCGCGTGCGCCGAGGTGTTCATGAGCCGGCCGTACCTTCCGTCCCTGGTCCTGCGCGATTACCTGCACACCGTGGCGACCCTTCACCCGCAACTGCGCGAGCTGCTCGACTTCGGGCGTCCCGGCGCCGACGAGGCCCTGGCGGAACTGGCCGGCACGGTCAGCGAGTTCGACACCGACTCCACCGGCCGGGGCGATTCCTACCGCCGGGCGCAGCGGGACACGCTCGTCCGCTGGACCGGCATGCGGCGGCTGCTGGACCTCGCCACCCCGGACGCCGCCGCCCCGGTCACGCTCATCCTCGACGTGCTCGGCGGCGACGGCACAGTGGCCCGCGCCGCGAGCAGCCAGTCCGCCTGCTTTGAGTCCAAACTGGCGTTCATCACCGGGGACCTGTCCGGCCACATGGTCGACAAGGCACTGGCCCACGGCCTGCCCGCCGTCCGCCAGGCCGCGCACTTCCTGTTCCTGCGCGACGCCGGCGTGGACGCGGTGCTGCTGGCGTACGGCACGCACCACATCCCGGCGGCCCGGCGGCCGCAGGCGGTGGCGGAGGCGGCCCGGGTGGTCCGCCCCGGCGGCCGGATCGTGCTGCACGACTTCGACGAGTCCAGCCCGATGGCCGGGTTCTTCGGCGAGGTGGTGCACCCGCACGCCGCCGGCGGCCACGACTACCGGCACTTCAGCCGCGCCGAGCTGACCGGCCTGTTCACCGCGGCCGGGCTGCCGGTACGCGTCGTCGACCTGTACGACCCGCTGATCGTGCGCGCCGACAGCGCCGAGTCCGCCTCCGCGAGCATGCGCGACTACGTCGGCGACATGTACGGCGTACGCGACTACTTCGCGACGCTCACCGACGACGAGGTGTGGCAGCTCCTGACCCGCCACTTCGACCACACCGGCTACCTGGCCGGAATCGGCCGCGACGACGTGCCGGCCCGTCCGCTGGTCTACCGGGCCGACGGGCAGTTCGTGGCCGAGGTGCCCCGGATGGCGATCGTCGCGGTCGCGACGAGGACGCAGGTAGCGCCGTGACCGGCCCGCGCTACCTGACCGACCTGGTGCACCGGCCCGCCGGCGCCGGCGGCGACCGGCCCGCGATCGTCGGCCCGGACGGCGAGCTGAGCTACACCGCGCTGTGGGAGGGGGTCGGCGCGACGGCCGAGCTGCTGCGCCGCGCCCGCGTGCGGCCGGGTGACCTGGTGGGCCTGTACCTGCACCGGTCCGCCGACTACGTCACGTCGTTGCTGGCGACGCTCGCGGTGGGCGCGGTGGCGGTCCCGATCGACCCCGAGCTGCCCTCCGGCCGGGCCGAGCAGATGCTCGCGGCGGCCGCGCCCCGGCTCGTCCTGTACGCCGACCGTCCGCCCGCCGTCGCCGCGCCCGCGTCCACCGGGTGGCGGGACGTGCGTACCGCGCGGGCCGGGTCGCCGGCCGACCTGACCGATCGCACCGGCTGGCTGCCGCCGGGTGAGCACGCCGCGCTCGTGCTGTTCACCTCCGGCTCCACCGGCCGGCCGAAGGGCGTCGTGCTGCACCACGCCGGTCTGGTCAACCGGCTGGCCTGGGGTCACGAGTGGTTCGGCTTCACCGCCGGCGACCGGGTGCTGCACAAGGCGTCGATCGGATTCGACGCGTCGGTGCACGAGATCCTCTCGCCGCTGATCGCGGGCGGCGCCGTGGTCGTCGCCGGGCCGGGCCTGCAGTTCGACAGCCTCGGGCTGGTCCGGCTGATTCAGCGGGAGGCGGTCACCACCGCGCACTTCGTACCGACGATGTTGCGGCACGTGCTCGACGAGCCGGAGTTCGCCGGCTGCGTCACGCTGCGGCGGGTGCTGTGCGGCGGCGAGGCGCTGGACATGCGGCTGGTCCGGCGGCTGCGCGAGCTGCTGCCGTGCGGGCTGTTCAACGGGTACGGCCCGAGCGAGACGTCGATCAACGTGTCCTACTGGGACTGCGCCGAGCCGTACGCGGGCAGCATCGCCCCGATCGGCCGGATCATCGACGGCGTCACCGCCCACGTGCTCGACGACGACCTGCGCCCGGTGCCCGAGGGCGGGACCGGCGAGCTGTGGATCGGCGGGGTCGCGGTCGGGCTCGGCTACCTGCGCGACGACGAGCGGACGGCGGAGCGCTTCCGACCCGACCCGGCGCGGCCGGGCGCGCGGCTCTACCGCACCGGTGACCTGGTGCGGATCGCGCCGCAGGGCTTCCTGGAGTTCCGCGGCCGGGCCGACGACCAGGTCAAGATCCGGGGGGTCCGGGTGGAGCCGGGCGAGGTGGCAGCCGTGCTGCGCGAGCATCCGGCAGTGCACGACGCGGTGGTGGTGACAGTCCCCGACGCCGAGGACGGCCCACGCCTGGTCGGGTACGTGGTGCCGCAGCCCCGGCAGGCCCCGGCGGCCGGCGGGCTGCCGCGGTTCCCGCTTCCGAACGGCATGGCGGTCACGGCGGCGTCGCCGGACGAGGCGGTCTTCCTCTACCGGCAGATCTTCGACCAGGCCGAGTACGCCCGTTTCGGCGTCCGCGTCGGCGACGGCGCCGTGGTCCTCGACGTCGGCGCCAACATCGGCCTGTTCTCGCTCTGGGCGTCCCGGCAGGCGCGCGACGTGCGGCTGGTGGCGGTCGAACCGAACCCGGACACGTTGCCGTACCTGCGCGCCAACCTCGGCCTCTACGCCGGGTCCGCGTCGGTCGTCGAGGCCGCCGTGACCGACGCGGCGGGCACCGCCGAGCTGACCTCGTTCCCCGAGCTGAGCTACCTGTCCGGCCTCGGCGCCGACCGGGCCGGCGCCGCCTCCGACCTGGTCCGGTCGCACTACCGCCACGGCGGCGGCGACGCCGACGAGACCGAACAGGCAGCGCTCCTCGCGGACGCCCGCCGCCGCCTCGCCCCGGTGGCGCACGTGGTGCCGACTGTGACGCTGTCGGACCTGCTGGACCGCTTCGGGCTGGACCGCGTCGACCTGCTGAAGATCAACACCGAGGGTGCCGAGCTGAGCGTGCTGCGCGGGCTGCGCCCCGAGCACTGGCCCCGCATCCGCCAGGTCTGCCTGGAGGTCGAGCGCAGCAGCGTGACCACCCCGCGGGTGCGCGAGCTGCTGTGCGCTGCCGGGTTCGAGGTGCACGACATCGGCGACTGGAACGTCGGCGCGGACGCCGACGTCAGCTACGTCTACGCCGTACGGCCGCAGGACCCGCCACCCGCGGCGACGCCCCGGGACGAGCCCGCCGACCACCTGCTGACCACCGGGCTGCTCCAGGGCTACCTGGCCTCGGCGCTGCCGCCCGCGATGCGCCCGGACCAGATCGTCCTGGTCGACCGGCTGCCCCGCCTGCCCAACGGCAAGGTCGCACGGCTGGAGCTGCCACCGCCACCGCCCCGGCCCACCGGGCCTGCTGCGGAACCCGGCGGCGGCGCCCTCACCGACCGGTTGCGCGAGGCGTGGCGGGCCACGCTCGGCGTCGACGCGGTGCACGACGACGACACGTTCGTCGCGCTCGGCGGGCACTCGCTGACCGCGCTGCGGATGGCGCTGCGGGTACGGGAGATGGCCGGGCTGGAGGTGTCCCCGGCGAGCTGTCTGCGCGCCGGGTCGTTCGCCGACTGGGTCGACCGGGTCACGGAGGCGGGACGCGATGTCAGCCCGGTCCGCTGACGCGCGGCACGTCGTCGTGGTGGGCGCCGGCCGGCTGGCCCGCTCGCTGTGCCACGCCCTGGCCGCGACGCCCACCCCGGCGCCGCTGCGCGTGACGGTCCTGGCCCGCGACCCGGACGCGGCGCACGCGCTCGCCCGCGCCGCGCGGGTGCGCGCCACAGTCGCCGGAACCCCCGTCGCCGTCACCGCCCGGCCGTTCACCGCCGAACCCGGCGCCGGCCCGGGGGAGGGGTACGCCGCCGACGCCGCCTCGATGGCCCGGCTCCGGCCCGACGTGCTGGTCTGCGCCGCGTCCGCGCAGTCGCCGTACGAGCGGGCGGCGGCGCCGTCGGCCTGGACGGACCTGATCGCCGCGGCCGGCTTCGGGGTGACGCTGGCGTTGCAGGCCGAACTGGTGTCCCGGCTGGCCGTCGCGCTGGCCGGCGGCGCGCCCGGCGCCACGCTCGTCAACGGCGCGTTCCCGGACGCGGTCAACCCGCTGCTCGCCGCGCTGGACCTGCCGGCGCGCTGCGGCATCGGCAACGTGGCGACGCTCGCCGCGTGCCTGGACGCCGCGCTCGGCCGTCCCGGCCAGCGCCGGCTGGCGGTGCTCGGCCACCACGCCCACCTCGCCGCGCCCGGCCCGGACGACGAGGACACCGCCGAGGTACGCGCCTGGCTGGACGGCCGGCCCGTCCCGGACGTCACCGGGCTGCTCGCCGGGTACCGCGCGCTTCCCCGGCCGGAGCTGAACGCGCTCGCCGGGCACGCCGGGGCCGCCCTGGTGGTTGCGCTCGCCGCCGGTGACGAGGTGACGGCGAGCCTGCCCGGCCCGCTGGGACTGCCGGGCGGCTATCCGGTCCGGCTCACCGGCGGCCGGACCGAGCTGCGGCTGCCGGCCGAGCTGCCGGTGGCGCAGGCGGTCGCCTGGAACACCGCCGCCGGGCGCCGCGACGGCGTCGAGGTCGGCGGCGGCCACGTCCGCTACCCGGAGCGCGCCCGGGCGGCGCTGGCGGCGTACCGGCCCGACCTGGCCGGCGGCTGGCACGCGAGCGAGCTGCCCGAGATCGCCTGCCGGTTCACCGCCCTGCGTGACCATCTGCGAACGGTGCCGCCGGCGCCGGCCCGGAGTGTGTTGGAGGAAGCCCGATGACCGTGACCACCCCGGCCACCCGCAACATGATCACCGAGTACTACGACGTCATCGCGTCGGCGGTGCGCCGGTGCGGCGCGGTCCCCGGCGACGCGCCCGGCACGCCCGGCTTCGCGCCCGGCTTCGACCTGCCCGAGCTGACCCCCGCGGTACGCGAGTTCTACGCCGCCGCCACCGTCAGCTGGTCCCCGCTGGGCCACTACGGCGGGCACGACCTGACGATGCTCGACCTGACCGCCAACCCGGGCACCCGGACCACGAAGACGTTCGCCTCGATGGTGATCGTCGCCCGCGCGGTGGAGCACATCCGGCGTACCGGCGAGCGGCTGTGCATCGTCACCCCGACCTCCGGCAACAAGGGCGTCGCGCTGCGCGACTCGGTGGCCCGCGCGTACGCGGCCGGGCTGGTGACCCCGGAGCAGCTGTCCATCGTGGTGCTGGCCCCGGCGGCGACCCGGCACAAGTTCCGCCACGACGCGCTCGCCGCCGATCCCGCGACCCGTGCGGTCAACCCGCTGCTGCGGTACACCGGCGCGGACCCGGAGGGCGTGAAGGCGCTCGGCCGCGCGTTCGTCGACGAGTATGCCGCCACCGCGTACGACAAGCACGGCGTCACCCTCTGGTACACCCTCGACCTGCGCAACTACCTGGTCGCCGACGCCGCCCGGGCCGCGTTCGAGGCCGACGTGTCGCCGGCCACCGGTTCCCGCTGGCACGCGCACGCCGTGTCCAGCGCGTTCGGCCTGCTCGGCTACAACCTGGGTCGTGACGTGCTGGAGGCGGCCGGCGACGCCGACCCGGCCGACCGCCCCGGTTTCCTGCTCGTGCAGCATCTCGGCACGCCGGACATGGTGCTCAGCCTGCGCCACGGCTCGTTCGAGCGGGACCACTGCCCGGCGTACACGCTCGACGAGAGCCGGGGCGTCTGGACGCAGGACGCCGACCTGCGCTTCCCGGCCGTCACCGACGACCCGGCCGAGGTGCTCGACCCGACGTTCTACACCCACCGGCCGGTGACCTCCCCGGCCATGAACGCGCTCGTGCGGCGGCACGGCGGCGACGGCATCGTGGTGTCGCGGCGCGAGTGCGTCCGGCGCTACCCGGTCGCCCGGCAGTGGCTCGCCGACGCCGGCCTGACGCTGCCCGAGGACCCGGCCCGGCTGCGGGAGTGGTCGATCCTGATGGCGCTGACCGGCGTCTGCAACGCCGTCGACCGCGGCCTGGTGCCGGCCGGGCACGAGATCGTGGTGCACGGCACCGGCAGCTACTGCGACGACTTCCGGATCGCCGAGGCCGACGCCGAGGTGTCCACGCTCGCCGACGTGGTCGCCGCCGTCCTGGACCAGCGGTGAGCCCGTCCCCGCAGCCGCTCGGCCCGCCGCCGCGGCTCGCCGCCCGGGCGCAGGCCGCGGGCGTCGACCCGGCCGCCGTCGTCCTCACCGCCACGGCCCTGGTGGTACGCCGGTACACCGGATCCCCTGTGGTGACGCTGCGGCACGGCGACGACCCGGTGACGCTCGACCTGACCGCCGACGCGCCGATCCGGGAGTTGTGCCGCTCGCTGTGCCCGGCGCCGCCGGACCGACCGGTCGACGCCACCGTCGAGGTGAGCGCCGACCTGGCCGGCGTCACCGTGTCCGGGCTGCCCGCCGCGTACGCCGACGACCTCCGCGCCGACCTGGCCGAGTTCCTGTCCACGCTGGACCCGGACGCCTCGTCGGCGGGGGTGCTGCCGTCGGCCAGCTACGAGCGGCGTCCGGCGCCGGACCTCTGGCGGCTGCACGGCGGCGACGGCACCGAGGCCCATCGGGTCCGCGGCGACACCATCCCGGCCGCGTTCGCCGCGGCGGTGCGGGCGTACCCGGAACGGCCGGCGGTGCTCGCCGACGACGCGACTGTGACCTACCAGGAACTCGGGGCGGCAGTCGCCGCGACCGCCGAAGCGCTGGCCGGGACGGGTGACGTCACGGCGCCGGTGGCGGTGCTGTGCCGCCACGGCGTCGCCACGATCACCGGCATCCTGGCGGCGCTGGCGTCGGGGTCGCCGTACGTGCCGCTGGACCCGGCGTACCCGGCGGCCCGCCTGGCCGCGATGCTGCGCGACGCAGGCGTCCGGGCGATCGTCGTGGACCCCGGCCACGAAGGGCGGGCCGCCGCGCTCGCGGCCGGCGCCGGGCTGGAGCTGCCTGTCGTGTCGTTGCGCCGGGGCGAACCCGGCGTGCCGGTGCCGTCCGGGCCCGCGCGCCCGGACGACCCGGCGTACGTGCTCTACACCTCCGGGTCCACCGGGAAGCCGAAGGGCGTGGTGCAGAGCCACCGCAACGTGCTGTTCGGCGTCCGCAACCACGTGCGCAACTTCGCCGTCCGGCCGGACGACCGCACGAGCGTGCTCACCTCGTTCGGCTACGACATGGCCGTCACCGACACGTTCAGCGCGCTGCTGTCCGGCGCCGCCGCCGTCCCGGTCGACGTCCGCACGCACGGACTCGGCCACCTCACCGGCGCGCTCGCCGACCGGGGCGTCACCGTCTACCACTCCACCCCGACCGTCTTCCGGTACGTGGTGGCGAGCCTCGGCGAGCACGGGCGGCTGCCGTCGGTCCGCGCGGTCGTCCTCGGCGGCGAGGAGGTCACCCGGCACGACGTGACGCTGGCCCGGCGGTCGTTCGCGCCGGGCGTGGTGTTCGTCAACGGGTACGGCACCACCGAGATCAGCTTCGCCGCGCAGCACCACCTGCCGCCGGACGCCGACCCGGGGCGCGCAGTCGTGGCGATCGGGCATCCGCTGCCGGGCGTCGAGGTGGTGCTCACCGACCCGGCCGGACGCCCGGCCTGCCTCACCGGCGAGGTGGTCGTGCGCACCCCGCACGTCGCGCTCGGATATCTGGGCCTGCCGGAGCTGACCGCGACCCGGTTCACCGAGCACGACGGGGTGCGCGCGTACCGGACCGGTGACATCGCGCGGCGGCTGCCCGACGGCATGCTCGTCTACCTGGGCCGCGGCGACCGGATGGTGAAGATCCGCGGCTACCGGGTGGAGCTGGGCGAGATCGAGGCCTGCCTGGCGGCGCTGCCGGGGGTGGCCCACGCGGCGGTGGTGGCGCGGCGGGGCGCGTCCGGCGCGGGCGAGCAGGAGATCGTCGCGTACGTGGTCGGCGCCGCCGGGACGGTCGTCGAGCCGCCGGCGCTGCGGGCACGGCTGGCCGCCGTGCTGCCGGACTTCATGGTGCCCCGGGCGGTGGTGGCGGTGCCGGAGCTGCCGATCGGCCCGACCGGCAAGCTCGACCAGGCCGCCCTGCCCGATCCGGACGCCGGCCGCCCGGATGCCGGAGGGCCGGACGCTGGGCAGCCGACCGCCGGGGGACCGCCGGCCGGGCCGGTCGAGCAGACCATCGCGGCGGGCTGGTGCATGGTGCTCGGACTGCCCACTGTGGACCGCCTGGTGAACTTCTTCGAGGCGGGCGGGCACTCGCTCCAGCTCGCCCTGGTGCAGGGGTACCTGGAGGAACACCTCGGCCGCCGGGTGCCGCTGGCCCGGCTGGTGGAGTTCCCGACGGTGGCGGCGCTGGCCGCGTACCTGGAGACGGCCGGGGACGGTCCGGGCGTACCGGAGGACGGCCGGCTGACCGCGGTCGGACGCCGGATGGCCCGCCGCGCCGCCGCGCGGGCCGCCGGCGGCGGGGAGGGACGGGCGTGAGCGAGGACGACCGGATCGCGGTGGTGGGCCTGTCCTGCCGGGTACCCGGCGCGGACGACGCGCCGGCGCTGTGGCGCAACCTGCTGTCCGGGGTGGACTCGGTGCGCCGGACCCCGGCCGGCGAGGGCGTGCCGGGCGGACCGGACTGGGTACCGGCGTTCGGCCGGCTCGACGACCTGGAGGGTTTCGACGCGGACCTGTTCGGCTGTCCCGCCGCGGCGGCGGCGCTGCTCGACCCGCAGCACCGGCTGTTCCTGGAGGTCGCCTGGCACGCCCTGGAGGACGCCGGGATCGACCCGGACCGCGACCCGGCCCAGATCGGCGTGTTCGCCGGATGCGCACCCAACCGCTACCTGCACCACCACCTGCTCGGCAACCCCGCGCTGGCACCGGCGGCGGGCACGCTCGCCGAGGACTGGGACGACGCGCTGACCGGGTCCGGCTGCGACTACCTGCCGACGCGGACCGCGTTCGCGCTGGGGCTGTCCGGCCCGGCCGTGGCGGTCCAGACCGCCTGCTCGACCTCGCTCGTCGCGGTGTGCCAGGCCGGGCAGAGCCTGCTGGACTACCGCTGCGACGTGGCGATAGCGGGCGGCGCGGCGGTGGTGTCCACCCGGCAGGCCGGGTACCGGCTTCGGCCGGGCGGGTTGCTGGCCGCCGACGGGGTGTGCCGCCCGTACGACGCCGCCGCCACCGGGCAGGTGTTCGGCAACGGCGCCGGGGCGGTGGTGCTGAAGCGGCTCGCCGACGCCCGCGCCGACGGCGACCACGTGTACGCCGTGCTCGCCGGGTGGGCGGTGAACAACGACGGCGCCGACCGGCCCGGATTCACAGTGCCGGGCGTGTCCGGCCAGGCGGCGGTGATGGCGGAGGCGCTGGCGTCGGTCGGCTGGGACGCGGCCGACGTGGGCTACCTGGAGGGCCACGGCACCGGCACGCCGGTGGGCGACGCGATCGAGGTGGACGCGCTGGCCCGGGTACGCCGGAGCGCCCGCGCACCGCTGCTGCTCGGCTCGGTGAAGGGCAACCTCGGCAACCTGGACGCCGCGGCGGGCGTGATCTCCCTGATCAAGGCCGTGTACGCGGTCCGCACCGGGCAGGTGCCGGGTACCGCGCACTTCACCGCCGCGCACGACGACATCGACCTGGCCGCCGCGGGCGCCGAGGTGGACGCGCAGACCCGGCCGTGGGCCGGGGAGCGGCGCGCGGGCGTCAGCTCGTTCGGTCTCGGCGGCACCAACGCGCACGTACTCGTCGAACCCGCGCCCGCGCCCGCGACGGACGCGCCGGACGCCGGGGCACCCGGCCCGGTGGTGCTGGGACTGTCCGCGGGCAGCCCGGCGGCGCTGCGGGAGCTGGCCCGTCGGCTGGCCGTCCGGCTGGCCGACGGCGACCTGGCGGTGGCCGACGTGGCGCACACGCTCGCGGTGGGACGGCGGCGGCTGGCGTACCGGGACGCGGTCGCCTGCGCCGACGCCGGGGAGGCCGTGGCCGGGCTGACCGCGCTCGCGGCCGGCGACCCGGTCGACGGCGACGAAGCAGTCCGCGCCTGGCGTGCCGGTGCCGACCTGCCCGTGCCGCCCGGCCGGCGGGTGCCGCTGCCCGGCTACCCGTTCCGGCGGACCCGGCACTGGATCGAGGCACGACGATGACCGGCCGCGACGATCAGCGCGACCAGCAGGTCGGCCCCGAGCTGCCCTACCCGCAGGTGTGCCTGCCCGACCTGGTCGCGGCGCACGCCCGGCGGCGTCCCGGCGCGCCGGCCGTGGTGCAGGGCGACCTGACGCTCAGCTACGCCGACCTGGTCGGCCGGGCCGCCGCGCTCGCCGCGTCGCTGCGGGACCACGGCATCGGCGCGGACGACCTCGTCGGCGTCTGCGTGGACCGCCGCCCGGACCTGGTGGTCGCGCTGCTCGGCGTGCAGGCGGCCGGCGCCGGGTACGTCCCGCTCGACCCGGCGCTGCCGCCCGGACGGTTGCGGGAGCTGGCCGCCGAGGCCCGGCTGCGCGTCGTCGTGGGTACCCCCGCCGGCGAGGCGTTCACCGGCCGGACCGTGCTGGACGTCCCCGCCGGCACCGCGCCCTGGCAGCCGACCCCGGCGACGCTCGCCACCACGGCGTACGCGATGTTCACGTCCGGGTCGACCGGGCAGCCCAAGGGCGCGGTGATCGAGCACCGGGCGCTGACCGAGAAGGTCACCTCGATCGCCGAGTTCTCCGGGTTCGACACGGCGACCCGGTGCCTGGCGTTCGCCTCGATCGGGTTCGACGCGTCGGTGGTCGACATGCTCGCCCCGCTCGCCGCCGGGGGCACCGTCGTGCTCGCCGGTGACGCCGAGCGGGCCGACCCGGCCCGGCTCTACCGGATCTGCGCCGATCAGGCAGTCGACGTGGTGGTGCTGCCGCCGCCGATCCTGCCGCTGCTGGACCCGGACCGGCTTCCCGGCGTACGGCTGGTCATCACCGGCGGCGAGGCCACCGGCCCGGAACAGGTCGGCCGCTGGACCGCGGGTGGGCGCCGCTTCATCAGCGTGTACGGCCCGACCGAGGCGACGGTGCTGGTGACCTGGTTCGAGGGCAGCGGCGACTGGACGCGGCCCATCCCGATCGGCCGGCCCGCCGCCAACCACCGCATCCACCTGGTCGACGACGAGCTGCGCGAGGTCGGCCCGGGGGAGATCGGCGAGGTGCTGGCCGGTGGTCCCGGGCTCGGCCGCGGATACCTGTTCGACGCCGCCCGTACTGCGGAACGGTTCCTCCCGGACCCGTTCTCCGGCCGGCCGGGGGAGCGGCTCTACCGCACCGGTGACCTGGCCCGGTGGCTGCCGGACGGGAGCCTGGAGTTCCTCGGCCGGGCCGACCGGCAGGTCAAGATCCGCGGGCAGCGGATCGAACTGGGCGAGGTCGAGGCCGTGTTGCGCCGCCACCCGGACGTCGACCTGGCCAGCGTCCAGGTCCGCGCCGGCGCCGGCGGTCAGGAACTCGTCGCGTACGTGGCCACCGGCCTCGACACCGCCGAGCTGCGCGACTACTGCGCCCGGCTGCTGCCGCCCGCCGCCGTACCGGCCCGGATGCACACGATGCCCGCGCTGCCCATCACGATCAACGGCAAGATCGACACCGAGCGGCTGGCCGAGCTCGACGTCGCCGGACCGGCTTCCGTGCCGTCCGGCGAGCCGCCCGCCACCGACACCGAACGCCTCGTCGCGCAGGCGTGGGCGGCGCTGCTGGACGTGCCCACTGTCGGCCGCGACGACGACTTCTTCCACCAGGGCGGGCACTCGATCACCGCGATGCGGCTGGTCGCGGACCTGCGCGAGCGGCTGGGCCGCGACCTCGCCATCGAGGACGTGCTGGTGGGGCGGACGCCACGCGGCATCGCCGCCCGCGCCGACGCCGCCGCCGGAACCGGCCCGGCCGACGCCGCCGCCGTCCGGGGACGGCCACCGGCGCTGTCCCCGGCGCAGCAGCGGCTGTGGTTCCTCGACCGCTACTTCCCGGCCGCCGCGTCCGCGTACAACGTCGCGTTCGCCGAACGGATCACCGGCCCGCTCGACGTGGCGGCGCTCGCCACGGCGCTCACCGCCGTCGCGGACCGTCAGCAGATCCTGCGCTGGCGCATCCCGGAGCGCGACGGCGTGCCGTACGCGGTCGCCGACCCGTCCACACCGGTGCCGCTGCCGGTACGTGACCTCGCCCCGGGCACGGATCTCGCCGGCCACCTCGCGGCGAGCGCCGCCACGCCGTTCGCGCTCGCCACCGACACGCTGTGGCGGGCCGAACTGATCCGCACCGGCGACGACGAGCACGTGCTGGCCGTCTACGCCCACCACGCCGTGTTCGACGGCTGGTCCCAGTCGCTGTTCTACGCCGACCTGGCCGCCGCCTACCGGGCCGCGCTCGGGGACGGGCCGCCGCTGCCGCCGCTGCCCGCCACGTACGGCGACTACGTGGCCTGGCGCGCCGACCGTGCCCGGCGCCGCGCCGCCGCCGACCTGGACTGGTGGCTGGACCACCTGACCGGGGCGCCAGTGGTGCTGCGACTCCCCGGGGGACGGGACCGGCCGGGCGAACAGACGTACACCAGCGCGACGGTGCGTACCCGGCTGGACCGGGCCGCCACCGCCGCGCTCACCGACCTCGCCGCCGGGCTCGGTGCGACCCCCGCCGCCGCCGTGCTCGCCGCGTTCGCGCTGGTGCTGGCCCGGCGCACCGGCCTACCCGACCTGGTGGTGGGCACCCCCACTGTGGACCGGCGCGCCGCCGACTTCGAGGCGATGGTCGGCTTCTTCATCGAGATCGCGCCGCTGCGGCTGCGGCAGACGCCCGGGGCCGGGTTCGCCGCGCACGTCCGCGCCGCCTGGGAGGAACTGCTCGCCGCGCTCGCCCACCCGGAGGCACCTGTCGAACGCATCGTCGGCGGCCTCGGGCTGGGCGGCCTGCTCGACCGCAGCCCACTGGTGCAGGTGCTGTTCAACATGTACACGTTCGACGAGCCCCGGCTGGACCTGGCCGGGCCGGCCGCCGAACCGGTGCCGGTGCCCGCGCCCGGCTCACCGTTCGACCTCACGCTCTACGGCATCACCCGGGACGGGCGGCTGCGCGTGGAGATCGTCTTCAACCCGGACGTCTACGGCGAGACGCTGATCAGCGACGTGCTCGCCGACGTCGAGCGGTTGCTGCGGGCCGGTGCCGCCGACCCGGAGCGGCCGGTGGCCGAGCTGCCCGCCTGGACGGCCGTCCCGGCCGGAACGGCCGACGGCGTGCCCCGGGCCGCCCGGGTGAACCGGACCGGAGGCCGCGCCGGGGTGCCCGCCGCCCGCCCGGCCACCGCCACCGAGCGGCGGATCGCCGCGGTCTGGTGCGACGTGCTCGGCGTACCGGAGGTGGCCGCGACTGACAGCTTCTTCGACGTCGGCGGCGGCTCGCTCGCGGTCGCGGTCGTGCAACGGCAGCTCAACCGGCTGCTCGGCACGAACCTGCGGGTCGTGGACCTGTTCCACCACCCGACCGTCCGCGCGCTCGCCGCGCACCTGGACAGCCTCGGTGCGGCGTCGTCCGGCGAGGACGCCGAGGACGAGGCGGTGGAACGGGCGGCACGCCGGGGCGCGCTGCGCCGCCAGCGGGTCCAGCGCCGCCCGGTGGTGGAGGAGGAGCCGCGGTGACGTACCTGGTCCCCCTCGGCGACACCGGCTGGTCGGTGTGGCGGGACGTGCTGCTGCGCAGCGCCGGGTTCCCCGCCGACGGACTGGACCGGTTCGCCGCGCCGGACTGCGCCGACGCCGCCGACCGGCACCTGAACGGTGACCTGGATGAGACGGCGTTCACGGCCGCGTACGCCACCGCCGTCCGGGCGTCGTCGGCGGCGCTGTGCGGGATCGCCGCCGACCCGCTGTTCCGCGAGGCCGTCGCCTGGCAGAACCCGGAGGCGCTGGTGGCGCTGGACGGGCTGCTCCGCGACGGCCCGGACGCACCCCGCAACGTCCGCCGCCGGGGCCGGGAGAACGTCGTCGCCGGGTACTGGCAGCGCTACGTCGCCAAGTGCGAGACCATCGGCTTCTTCGGGCCGGTGTGCTGGGGCGCCGTGGCACCGGGTGCGCCCGGTGTCACCGCCGTGCCCGGCCCCGGGCTGCTCCGTCACCGCGCCGTCCACCTCGAACACTGGGCGCTCGCCGCGTACGCGGACCGGCTGGCCGCCGACCCGCAGGTCCGGCAGTGGCTGGCACCGGTCCGGGCGCCGCACGTCCACCTGGAGGGCCGGGTCGTGCACCGGCCCGCCCAGCGCCCGGAACCGGTGTCGCTGAGCGAGTCGATCGCGCTGTGCCGGTGCGACGGCACCCGCCCGGCCCGGGACGTCGTCGACGATCTGGTGCGTGACGGGCAGACCGGCGTACGCCGCGCCGAGGAGGGGTTCCTGCTGCTTACCCAGCTCGTCGAGCGAGGGCTGCTGCGCTGGGACTTCGACCTGCCGCAGGGCTTCGCCGCGCAGGACCACCTGCGGGAGCGGATCGCGGCGATCGGTGACCGGGAGTGCCGCACACGGGCGCTGGACGGGCTGGACCGGCTGGCCGCCGCCCGCACCCGGGTCGCCGACGCCGCCGGTGACCCGGCCGCGCTCACCGGCGCGCTGTCCGCGCTGGACGCCGAGTTCACCGCGCTCACCGGGCTGCCGCCGCGCCGCCGGGCCGGGCAGAACTACGCCGGGCGGGCGCTGTGCCACGAGGAGACCGCACGCGACGTGGACCTCACGGTCGGCGACGGCCTGCTCGACTCCCTGGCCCCGGCGCTGGACCTGCCGCTGCGGGCGGCACGCTGGCTCACCGCCGAACTGGCCACCGCGTACGGCGACGCGCTGCGCGACCTGTACGACGACCTCAGCGGCGACGGACCGGTCCGGCTCGGTGACCTGTGGTTCGTCGCGCAGGGGCCGCTGTTCGGGCCCGGCGACCGGCCGGTGGACCGGGTCGCGGCCGAGTTCGCCGCCCGCTGGGAACGGGTGCTCGGACTGGCCGGACTGCCCGAGGGAACGGCCCGGGTGGAGTTCGCCGCGGCCGAGCTGGCGCTCCTGGTGGCCGACCGCTTCCCGGCGACCCGTCCCGGCTGGAGCGCGGGCCGGGTGCACAGCCCCGACCTGCAACTGTTCGCCGAGTCACCCGAGGCGCTGGCCGCCGGCGAGTTCGGGGCGGTGCTCGGCGAGCTGCACGCCGCGTACGCCACGTTCAACGCCGAGCTGTTCACCCACTGTCACCCCGACGTGGACCGGCTGCGGCGCGCGTACGCGGCCGACCTGGGCCCGGGACGGCTGCGCCCGCTCTACCCGGTCGACTTCCCCCGCGTCGGCGGGCGGCTGTCCGCGTCCCTGCACGGGCCGGACGACCACCGGCTCGCGTTCGCCGACGCGCCCGGCGCGCCGCGCGACCGGCTCGTGCCGGCGAACGCGGCGGTCGTGTCCGAGGTGGACGGCGTGCTGGCGGCGACCGGCCCGGACGGCACGCGCTGGCCGCTGGTCGAGGTGTTCTCCGACCTGATCGCGGTGCACGCCGGTGACGCGTTCAAGCTGATGACCGACCGCCCGCACAGCCCCCGGGTGACAGTCGACCGGCTGGTGCTGGCCCGGGAGACCTGGCGCACCACTGTCGGGGCGACCGGCCTGGCCGACGCCGTCGACCAGGCGCGGCGCTACCTCGCGGTACGCCGCTGGCGGGCCACGCTGGGCCTGCCGGAACGGGTCTTCGTCCGGGTGGCCACCGAACTCAAGCCCACCTACGTGGACCTGACCAGCCCGCTCTACGCCAACCGGCTCTGCCTGCTGCTGCGCGCCGCCCGGCGGGCCGGCGGCGACGACGTGGCGGTGACCGTGTCGGAGCTGCTGCCCGCGCTCGGGCAGGCGTGGCTGCCCGACCGCGCGGGCCGCCGCTACGTCAGCGAACTGCGCCTGCACATCAGCGATTCGGCCGAGCCGGAGGTCATGGCGTGAACGAGACAGTGGAGCCGATCGCGATCGTCGGGCTCAGCCTGCGCGTGCCGGGGGCGGAGTCGGCGGAGGAGTTCTGGCGCAACCTGGTTGTCGGCGCCGAGTCGCTCACCCGGTTCACCCACGCGGAGCTGCTGGCCCGGGGCGTCCCGGCGGAGCAGCTCGACGATCCGGCGTACGTGCCGGTGGCCGCCGTGCTCGACGGCGTGGACCGGTTCGACGCGGAGCTGTTCGGGATGAGCCCCCGCGACGCGGAGCTGACCGACCCGCAGCAGCGGCTGTTCCTGGAACACGCGCACGCCGCGCTCACCGACGCGGGCTGCGACCCGGCCCGCTACGACGGCGAGATCGGCGTGTACGCGGGCGGCAACGCCGACCTGTACCAGTGGCTGAACGTCCGGCGGAACCCGCGGGCGCTCGCGGACGCCGGTGAGCTGCGCGTGTCGCTCGGCAACAAGCCGGACTACCTGGCCAGCACCGTCGCGTTCCGGCTCGGCCTGCGCGGGCCGGCGATGACGGTGCAGACCGCCTGCTCGTCGTCGCTCGTCGCGGTGCACCTGGCCGCCGAGGCGCTGCGCAGCGGCGAGTGCGACACGGCGCTCGCCGGCGGCGTGTGCGTGGAACTGCCGCACGGCGTCGGGTACGTCGCCGACGAGGGCTACACCTCCGCCGACGGGCACTGCCGCCCGTTCGACGCGGACGCCGACGGCACCGTCTACGGCAGCGGCGTCGGCGTGGTCGTGCTCAAGCGGCTCTCCGACGCGCTCGCCGACGGCGACGACATCAGGGCGCTGGTCATCGGCAACGCGGTGAACAACGACGGCTCGGCCAAGGCGAGCTTCACCGCGCCGAGCGTCACCGGTCAGGTGGAGGTGGTCACGCAGGCGCTCGCGGTGGCCGGCGTCGCCCCGCGTTCGGTGGGGTACGTCGAGGCGCACGGCACCGGCACCGTCCTCGGCGACTCGATCGAGCTGGCGGCGCTGAGCACGGCGTACGGGCGGCGCACCGCCGAGCGGGGCTGGTGCGGGGTCGGCTCCACGAAGGCCAACATCGGTCACCTCAGCGCGGCCGGCGGCGTGATCGGCCTGATCAAGACCGTGCTGTCGATGCGGCACCGGCTCATCCCGCCCACAGTCAACCACGACCGGCCGCACCCGGACATCGACATCGAGGCGAGCCCGTTCTACGTGGTGTCCACGCTGACCAAGTGGGAGCCCGAGGACCAGCGACCGCTGCGTGCCGGCGTCAGCTCGCTCGGCCTCGGCGGCACCAACGCGCACCTGGTGCTCCAGGAGGCGCCGCCGCACGTACCCCCGGAGCCGGGTCACGGCGGCGGCGAGCTGCTCCAGGTGTCCGCCGCGACCCCCGACGCGCTGGCCGCTGCCTGTGCCCGGCTGGCCGAGCGGCTCACCGGCGCGCCCGATGTGGAGCTGCGCGACGTGGCGTACACGTTGCGGGAGGGCCGGCCGGAGTACCGGCACCGGGCCGCCGTCGTCGCTGTGGACCGGGGCCGGGCGGCAGCGGCGCTCACCGACCCGAAACGGCGCGCCACCGGGGACGCCGCCGCGCCGCCCCGGGTGGGCCTGCTCCTGCCCGGCCAGGGCGCGCAGCACCCCGGCATGGGCGCGCACCTGGCCGCTACCGAGCCGGTGTTCGCCGCCGCCGTGGACGAGTGCGCCGCGATCCTCGGCTGGGACGCGAACGAGATGATCTTCGACGCCGGACCCGGTGCGGACGAACGGCTGGCCGGACCGGCGGTGGCGCAGCCCGCGCTGTTCGCCGTCGAGTACGCGCTGGCGACGTTGTGGCGGCACTGGGGTGTCACGCCCGCCGCGATGATCGGCCACTCCGTCGGCGAACTGGTCGCCGCGACCGTCGCCGGGGTGTTCGACCTGCCGGACGCGCTGCGGCTCGCCGCCGCCCGGGGCCGCCTCGTGCAGGCCGCGCCGGAGGGCCGGATGCTCGCCGTGCAGCGCGGCGCCGACGAGATCGCGGCGCTGCTGCCCGACGGTGTCGCGGTGGCGATCAGCAACGGCCCGCACACCTGCGTGCTGGGCGGCGCGCCGGAACCGGTCGCCGCCGCCGAGGTCCTCCTGCGCGAACGCGGCATCGGCTGCACGCCGCTGCGGTCGCCGTACGCGATGCACGTGCCGCTGCTGGCGGCGGTGCGCGACGAGTTCGCGGCGCTCGTGGCGGCGGTGCCGCGCCGGGCGCCGGACCTGCCGGTGTTCTCGGCCGCGACCGCCGCGCCGTTCACCGACGAGCAGATCACCGACCCGGCGTACTGGGCCGACCAGCTCTGCCGGCCGGTGCGGTTCGGCGCCACAGTGGCCGCGCTCGCCGCGACCGGCGCCGCCGACGACTGGCTGCTGCTGGAGTGCGGTCCCGGCCGGCAACTCGCCGGTCTGGCCCGGCTCAGCCTGCCGGCGGGAGCCCGGGCGCCGCTGCGCACGCTGCCCGCGCCGGGGGAGCGGCTGACCGACAGGCAGACCGCGTACGAGGCGGCCGGTCGCCTGTGGACGGCCGGGGTGCCGGTGCGGCTGCCCGCCTCCGGCACGCCGCGCCGGGTGCCGCTGCCCGGCTACCCGTACCAGCGCGCCCGGTACTGGATCGACCCGGAACCGGTGGCCGCGCCCGCCGAACCGGCCATCGACGAGCGGTACGACGACGGCGTGGCCGAGGTGCCGGTCTGGCGCCAACTGCCCGACCTCGCGCCCGTCGAGGCGCCCGGGCCGCTGCTGCTGTTCGCCGCCGGTGAGCGCGGCACGGCGCTCGCGGACCGGCTGCGCGAGCGCGGCGCGGACGTCACAGTGGTACGTCCCGGACCGGCCTTCGCGGTCCGCCCGGACGGCTACCGGCTGCGCCCGGCCAGCGTCGCCGACCACCAGCGCCTGCTCGACGAGTGCGCCGACGACGGCCGGGCCGCCCGGATCGTGCACGCGTGGGCGCTCGACGGCGACCCGGCCGGCCCGGACGCCGACGCCGTGGCGGCGGCCCAGGAACACGGGTACCTCGCGCTGCTGACCCTGCTGGAGGCGCTGCCGGCCGTTGACGTGACGCTGGACGTGGTGACCGCCGGGACGGCCGACGTGACCGGCTCCGACCTGCTGCGCCCGGAACACGCCACAGTCGCCGGGGTGGTGCGCTCGGTGCCGCTGGAACGTCAGGGACTGCGCTGCCACTGGGTGGACGCCGACCCGGCCGAGCCGGGCGCGGACGCGCTGGCGGACGAGCTGCTCGGCGCCGAGCGGGCCGAGGCGGTCGCGCTGCGGCTGGGCGGGCGCCGCTGGACGCGCGGGTTCGCGGCGGCACCGGCGCGCCGGCGTACCGGGCCGGCAGTGCGCGACGGCGGGCGCTACCTGATCACCGGCGGACTGGGCCGGGTGGGAGGGGCGTTCGCCGCCGAACTGGCCCGCCGGGGCGCGCGGCTGGTGCTGGTCGGCCGGACCGCCCGGCCGGACCTGGTCGAGGCGCTGGAACGGGCCGGGGCGCAGGTCCGCCACGTGCGCGCCGACGTGACGGACGTGGACGCGCTGCGGGCGGTACGCGCCGACATCGAGGACGACCTCGGCGGACTCGACGGCATCGTGCACGCCGCGCGGCTGCCCGACACCGGGCTGTCCACCGGGTCGCGGCCGGCCGAGGCGACAGCCGAACTGCTGCCGAAGGTCACCGGCGCGCTGGCGCTGCGCGCGGTCTTCGGTGATATGCCGCTCGACTTCGTGCTGCTCAGCTCCTCGGTGACCGCGCTCGCCGGTGGCCTGGGCCGCGCCGACGACACGGCCGCCAACGCGTTCCTCGACGCGTACGCGCGCAGCCCGCACGGCTGGCGGTCGCCGGTGCTGTCGGTGGCCTGGGGCGCGTGGCGGGAGGAGGGCGTACCCGACCACGACGGGCTGGCCCCGGACGCGGCGGTGCGCGCGGCGTGCCGGGTCCTCGCCGAGGGACGGACCGGCTCGGTGGCGATCGGCGCCTACACGGTGGAGGCGGTCGCCGGGCACGAGCGGCGGCTCGCCGCGACCACGGCGGCCACCGCCTCGACGGTGACCGCCGCCGACGGTGACCTGCAGGACACCGTCGCCCGGATCTGGCGTGACGTGCTGGGCGTGACCGAGGTCGGCCCGCACGACGACTTCTTCCGGCTCGGCGGCACCTCGCTCGTGGCCGCCCAGCTGGTGCTGCGCATCCGGCAGGCGGTGGGCGCCCGGCTGTCCATGCGGGTGCTGTTCGACGCGCCCACCGTCGCGGCGATGGCCGCCCGGATCGAGTCGCTGCGCGCCGCCCCACCGGCCGAGGCGCCCATCCCGCGCCTGCGCCGGCCGGGACGGCCGGGATGACCGAGTCACGCCACGACGTCACGCCGGTGGACGACGTCTACACCGTTCCCGCCTCGTACGCCCAGGAGCGGGTCTGGTTCACCGCCCAGCTCAGCCCCGGGCAACCGCTGTTCACGATGACCGACGCGGTCACCCTGCCGGCGGGTGCCGGGCCGGAGCAGGCGCTCGCCGCGCTGCGGACGGTCACCGACCGGCACGAGGCCATGCGCACCACGCTGCGCCTGCACGACGGACGGCTCTACCAGGACATCCACCCCACGGTCCCGGTGGAGTTGCCGGTCACCGACCTGTCCGCGCTGCCCGGGCCGGAGCGGGACGCCGCCCGCGCCCGGATCGTCGCCGAGTACGCCCGCCTCGACCTGCCGATGGACGCGGCCCCGCTGTGGCGGGCACGGCTGCTGCGGCTCGACCCGGACACCTGGTGGCTGCTGTTCGCCGGGCACCACGTCATCCTCGACGGCACGTCCCTGCTGCACCTGCGCGCCGAGCTGACCGAGCTGTGCGCCGCCGCCGTCGCGGGCCGCGCGCCGGACCTGCCCGAGCTGCCGATCCAGTACGCCGACTACGCGGCCTGGGAACGCGACCGCCTCGACGGCCCCCGGTGGGACGAGCTGCGCGACCACTGGCGGGAGGCGCTGACCGGCCTGCCCGCCGTGCACGCGCTGACCACCGACCGGCCGCGTCCGGCGACGCTCACGTTCGACGGCGCCGACGTCCGCCGGACGCTGCCCGGGCCCGTGACGGCGGCGCTGCCAGAGCTGTCCCAGCAGGCCGCCGCGACCCCGTTCATGGTGCAGCTGGCCGCCTACGTGGCGCTGCTGCACCGGCTGTCCGGAAGCGACGACGTGGTGGTCGGCATGCCGGTGGCCGGCCGCGACCGGGCCGAGCTGGAACCGCTGCTCGGCATGTTCATGAACATGCTGGTGCTGCGCGTCGACGTGTCGGGCGACCCACCGTTCCTGACGCTCGTGCGCCGGGTCCGCCGGGTCGTGCTCGACGCCTGGGACCACCAGGACATGCCGTTCCAGAAGCTCGTCGAGGAGCTGGCGGTACGACGCGACCCGGGCGTGCCGCCGCTCTACCAGCTCACGTTCCACCACCTGCCTACCGGTCGGGGTGAGGCGTTCGGCGGCGCCATGGACGACCTGTCGCTGGAGATCGCCGGGGACGAGCTGCGGCTGGAGTACCGCACCGCGCTGTTCGAGCGCGCCGCGATGGAGGCGTTCGCGGACCGCTACCTGCTGCTGTTCGCCGCCGCCGTGGTCGCGCCCCGGACCCGGGTCAGCGCGCTGCCGGTCATGCCGGACGCCGAGCACGCGGCGGTCGTGACCGGCTGGAACGCCACCGCCGCCCCGGTGCGCCGGACCACGCTGGCGGAGCTGTTCGACGCCCAGGCCCGCCGTACGCCGGACGCGGTCGCGCTGGTCGACGGCGACACCCGGATGACGTACGCGCAACTGTCCGACGCCGCCGAGCAGGTGGCGTCGCGGCTGGTCGCGCACGGCGTGGGACCGGAGTCGGTGGTCGCGATCCACGAGCCCCGCTCCCGCCGCCTGATCGCCGGGCTGCTCGGCATCCACCGGGCCGGTGCGGCGTACCTGCCGCTGGACCCGGACCACCCGCCGCAGCGGCTGGCCTTCATGCTCGCCGACGCCCGCGCCGGGGTGCTGCTGGCCGACGAGCTGCCGGACGGGCTGACCGTCCCGGGCACAGTGCTGCCGCTGACCGCGCCGGACCGGCCGCGCACCGCAGGGGGCACTGCCGCCGGACCGGGGAACGCGGCGTACGTGATCTACACGTCGGGCTCCACCGGGCGGCCGAAGGGCGTGGTCAACGAGCACGCCGCGATCGTCAACCGGCTCGACTGGATGCAGGACGCCTTCGCGCTCGGACCGGACGACGCGGTACTGCACAAGACGCCGATCGGGTTCGACGTGTCGGTGTGGGAGGTGTTCTGGCCGCTGCTCGTGGGCGCGCGGCTGGTGCTGGCCGCGCCGGGCGGGCACCGCGACCCGGCGTACCTGCGGGAGCTGATCGAACGGGAGCGGATCACCACGGTCCACTTCGTGCCGTCGATGCTCGACGCGTTCCTGTCCACCGCCGGCCCGGCCGACCCGGCCCGCTGCGGGTCGCTGCGGCGGATCGTGTGCAGCGGCGAGGAACTGCCCGCCGACCTGGCCCGCCGCGCCGTGGCCGCGATCCCGTCGGCGGCGCTGCACAACCTGTACGGACCCACCGAGGCGGCGATCGACGTCACCGCCTGGGCGGCCACGCCCGAAGCGCTGACCGGCGTGACCCGGGTGCCGATCGGCGGGCCGATCCGCAACGTCCGCACGTACGTGCTCGACGAGGCGATGCGCCCGGTCCCGGCCGGCGTGGCCGGGCAGCTGCACCTCGGCGGCGTGCAGGTGGCCCGCGGCTACCTGAACCGCCCCGGACTCACCGCCGCCTCGTTCGTCCCCGACCCGTTCGGTGAGCCCGGCGGCCGGCTGTACGCCACCGGCGACCTGGCCCGCTGGCGTACCGACGGGACGCTGGAGTTCCTCGGCCGCATCGACGACCAGGTGAAACTGCGGGGCCTGCGGATCGAGCTGGGGGAGATCGCCGCGGTGCTGCGCGAACAGCCGGGCGTCGGCACCGCCGCCGTCGTCGTGCGCGGCGCCACGCCCGCCGAGCAGCGTCTCGTGGCGTACCTGACGGGGGAGGCCCCGGACCCGGCGGAGCTGCGGGCGGCGCTGAAGCGGCGGTTGCCCGAGTACATGGTGCCGTCGGCGTTCGTCACGCTCGACGCGCTGCCGCTGTCCGCGAACGGCAAACTCGACACCGCCGCGCTGCCCGCACCCTCGTCCGGCGTCGCCCCCGCGCAGCGCCGTCCGCCGGTGACCCCGGTCGAGCAGACGGTGGCCGCCACCTGGCGCGACGTGCTGGGCGTGCCCGAGGTCGGCCTGGACGACGACTTCTTCGAGCTGGGCGGTCACTCGCTGCTGGCGATCCGGATGCTGGCGCTGCTGCGTGAGGCGTACGGGCAGGTCGACGTCGGCGTGATGGACGTGTTCGCGCACCCGACGGTGCAGGGGCTGGCCGCGCTGATCGACGCCCCGGCGGACCGGGAACGGCAGCGTCCGCTGCTGTACGAGCTGACCCGGCCGGTCCCGGCGGCCCAGCGGGTGCGCTCGTACGTGTGCGTGCCGTACGGCGGCGGGCTCGCCAGCATCTACCAGCCGCTCGCGGACGCGCTGCCGGCCGGGCACACGCTGTTCTCCGTGGCGATCCCCGGCCACGACGTCGGCGTCCGCGACACCGAGCTGCCCTTCGACGAGCTGGTCGAGCGGTGCGTGACCGAGATCCAGGAGCGGGTGGACGGCCCGCTGGTCCTGTACGGCCACTGCGTCGGCGGCGCGCTGCTGACCGGCATCGCCCGGCGGCTGCACGAGCGGGGACGCCCGATCGAGGCGATCTACGCCGGTGGCGTGTTCCCCACCGCCCGCCCGGACAACATGCTCGGCCGGCTCGTCGACTGGGCCGACTCCCGGGGCGCGGACCGGCGGTACGAGACGTTCCTGCGCTCGATCGGCGCGGAACTGGCCGACCTGGACCAGGCGCAGGTCGACCGGTTCGTGCACCACGTACGCCGGGAGGCCGCCGAGGCGCAGGAGCGGTTCACCGAGTGGCTGGACGGCGAGCCGGTCCGGGTGCCCGCACCGGTGATCTCCGTCGTCGGTACCCACGACGTGCTCACCGAGTACTACGAGGAGCGGTACCGCGAGTGGAGCTTCCTCGGCGAGTCCACAGCGCTCGTGGTGCTGGACGAGGCCGGGCACTACTTCGTCAAGCAGCGGGCCGAGGCGCTCGCCGAGGTGCTCACCCGTACCCATCCCCGGCTCGCCGAGCCGTCCGCCGCGCCGCGACAGCTCGCCGGTAACGGCTGGGCACTGGCGGCCACCAGCACCGATCCGGTCACCGCCGAGACCGGCGTGCAACCGGGCGTACGCCGGTTCCTGGCCATCACCGCCAGCCAGCTCATCTCGTCGACCGGCTCGGCGCTGACCCAGTGGGCGGTGCCGGTCTGGGTCTACCTGGAGACCGGGTCGATGCTGTGGTTCGGCCTGTCCGGGGTGATCGCCTACCTGCCGGCGCTGCTGGCGCTGCCGGTCGCCGGCGCGGTCGCGGACCGGTTCGACAGGCGCCGCGTGCTGCTGGCCGCGTGCGCGACGGCGGTGACAGCGGAGGCGCTGCTGGCGCTGCTGCTCTGGACCGACCGGCTGGGACTGGCGGCCGTCTACACGCTCGTGTGCGTGCTCGGCGCGGCGTCGGTGTTCCAACGCATCACCTACCTGGCCGCGATCCCGCAGGTGGTGCCGAAGCGCTACCTGGGGCACGCCAACGGCATCGCGCAGCTCGCGGTCGGGCTCAGCTCGCTCGCGGTGCCGCTGCTGGCGGCGGGCCTGCTCGCCGCGATCGGCCTGGCCGGCGTCCTGGTCATCGACATCGTCAGCTACGTGGTGGCGATCGGTGTGCTGGCCGCGGTGCGGTTCCCCGACCTGCTCGGCCGGCGCCGCAAGGAGCCGTTCCTGGCCGAGCTGATCGGCGGGGCGCGGATGACGTGGGCCGAGCCGGGCTTCCGGGCCATGCTGGGCTTCTTCTCGCTCTACAACCTGTGCCTGGCGAGCCTGCTGCTGGTGCCGCCGATGGTGCTCGCGTTCGGCACGATGGGCCAGGTCGGCACCGTGGCGTTCGCCGAGGCGCTCGGCGCCGTCCTCGGTGGACTCGCCATCGCCGTGTGGGGCGGCCCGACCCGGCGCCGGATGCCCGCGCTGATCGCCATCGCGTTCGGCGTGGCGGTCAGCCTGGTGCTCAGCGGCGTCCGCCCGAGCCTGCTGCTGGTGGCGCTCGGCAGCTTCGGCGTGGGGCTGGGCCTGGGCCTGCACAACGGCATCTACCTGTCGATCATCCAGGTGAAGGTGCCGCAGCGGTTCCACGGCCGGGTGCTGGCGATCATCCAGACGCTGACCTGGGCGACGCTGCCGCTGGGCTTCGCCGTGCTGGTGCCGCTGAGCGGGTCGCTGCTGGAACCGATGTTCGCCCCCGGCGGCGCGCTGGCCGGCAGCGTCGGCGCGCTGATCGGAACCGGCCCCGGCCGTGGACTCGGGTTCGCGTTCGTGGTGTCCGGGCTGGCCCTGGCCGTGGTGGCGCTCGGCGCCTACGGCGTACGCCGGCTGCGCCTGTTCGACACCGAGACCCCCGACGCGCCGGCGGACGCCACCGAGTGGCTACCGCACCTGCGCCGGGTCGACGATCTGTAGCCGCAGCTCCGAGGCGTACGCCCGGCCGGACCCGTCGGTCAGCCAGGCGTCGTCCGGGCCGGGCAGCAGCTCGGTGACTGTGAGTCCGACCCCGTCGCCGCCCTTGGTGTGCGCGCCGCGCAGCAGCGTGCACAGCAGCCGGGTGTAGACGCCGCTGGTCAGGTCCACGTAGCTGGGTTTGAGTTCGGTGTCGACCCGCACGAAGATCCGCTCGGGCAGGCCGAGCGCGAGCCGCCAGCGTCGTACCGCGAGGTAGCGTTCCCGCTCGCCCTTGACCGTGTGCAGGCCGGTCTCGCCCACAGTGGTGCGCCACGTCTCGCGGACCAGCACCAGGTCGTCGACTGTGACGCGCGGCGTGCGCCCGGCGTTGCCGGCCAGCTTCCACGTGTCGAACACCTGGTAGTCGAACAGCGGCGCGAACACCTCCAGCAGTGGCCACCGCCGCCCGTCGTCGGCGTGCGCGGTCAGCGTGCCGTCGTCGTCCGGCCGCACGGTCAGGGTGGTGATCGGCACGAGGCGGTCCGGGTCGGCGCCGGGAGCGTCGACGAACCCGAGCTGGGCGTCGGCGGGCCCGTGCAGCCACTCCGCGATCCGGGCGGTGTGCCGGGGCCAGTTCACCGGCGGCAGCAGCCGGACCCGGCCGCCGGGCAGGTCGGCGCGCATCCCGTCGCGCAGCCGCTGCGGGTCCGGGTGCCCGTACGCGAAGAAGTGCGTGTCGAACGCCGCCAGGGCCACGTGCAGCTCGCCGAGCACGACTGTGAAGTCCCTGCGCAGCAGCGCCGCCTCGTCCGGGGCGCACACGTGCACGTCCGGGCTGTGGATGCGGGCGGCGGCCCAGCCGGGCACGTCGGCGGGGAACGCGGCGGCGACCCGCTCGGTCAGCGCGGCGGCGTCGAACCGCAGCTCCCGGGCGTCCGCGTCGGCGTCGGCCAGGCCCAGCACCGTCGCCCACCGGTCCAGGAACCCGGCGGTGACGGCGGCGGCGGGCGGATCTGCCCCGAACACCACCGCCTGCGCCAGGAACCACAGGTCGGCCACCGGCACGTCGTCGGTGGCCGACTCCGCCGCGAGGTCGCGGTACAGGGCGGCCAGCGCGTCGGCGTACGCCTGCCCGATCGCCGCGGTCAGCCACCGCGCCGACAGCAGCAGCGGTTCCAGCGGCGCGAGCCGTTCCAGCAGGGCGTCACCGAAGCGGACGTCCAGGTCGCGGACCGTCTCCAGGTGGCACAGCGTGCGCCCGGCGTACACCTCGCCGGGCTGCTGCCGCGCGGCCCGGCCGGTCAGTTCCACGAACCGCCGGTCCAACGCGGACATCGCCGCGGCCAGCGCGTCCGGGCCGTCGGCGGCGGCCACCGCGTCGCGCAGGTCGCTCACCGTCGCGAGGTCGCCGAGCACCCGCTCGCGGACCGTGTCGTCGCCGATCGCGGCGAGCTGATCGCGCAACGCGTCCTCGGCGGTGAGGTCGACCGGCAGGTCGAAGCCGATCCGCAGCACGCCGCGCCCGGCCAGGTCGTCGAGCTGCGCGTGTACGTCAGCGGCCCGGCGGAAACCGCTCGCCGGGTCCGCGAGCAGCGCGGCGACCAGGTCGGCCACGCGCGGTCCGCGCCGCACCAGCGCGAGCAGCCCGGCGGTCGCCGCCGGGAGTGTCTGCGGTGGATGGTGCGGATGCCGCAGCACGCGGTCGCGCAGGCTCAGGTGCGGGGCGAGCCGCACCGGCAGCCAGTCCCGCACGCCGGGCACCCGGGCGAAGGCCTCCGCGAGCGCGTCCAGGCCCCACCGCTCCAGGAACACCTTCCGGGTACGCGTCAGCGCCGCGCCGGGACGCACCGTCGCGACCGGACCGCTGCCGCCCAGCTCGGTCCAGCAGATCGGGCCGAAGAAGCCCACCGTGTCGTTCTTCAGGCAGTACCGCTGCCAGTACTTCGCGACGACCTCCTCCCGGTGCCGCCGGCGCAGATTGCGCGGGGCGTGCGGGCCGTCGCGCCGGATCGCGTCGACGGCGAGCAGGACCGCAGGGTTCTGCCAGGTCAGCGCCGTACGGAAGGCGTCGTCGCAGGCGATGTCGTAGACCGCCTGCCCGAGGTCGGCCGCGGCGGCGTCGAACGCCGCAGCGAACTCCGCGGCGTCGCCGTCCCCGCGCAGGTGCCGGTCGGCCGCCTCCGCGAGCGCCGGAGCGGCGAACCGGCTCATCCCGTCGGCCGGAAAACCGGCCGACCGGAGCAACGCGGAACGCCATACGTGCCAACGGGTTCCGGGCAGGGACGTGAGATGCTCTCGGGGCATGGGGGAATGGTAAGCAGCGGCGGATCTGCGGCGGGACGGTCGAGCATGAGCTTCGGGCTGGTGTCCTTCGGTGAGGCGCTCGGCGACCCGGCGCCCGTCGCCGACGTGGTGGCGCAGTACACCGACGACGTCAACCGCGTCCTCGGGTACGGCTACCGGCAGGTGCACCGCGCCGCGCCGGACGTCGGCCTGACCGACCTCGCCGAGCGGGCCGCCCGCCGCGCCCTGGACGCCGCCACGCTGCCCGCCGCGCAGGTGGACCTGCTGGTGCTCGCCGTCACCGACCTCACCGAACACCTCTACTGGGACGCCGCCGCCGACCTGGCGTACCGGCTCGGCGCGGCCGGCGCCGAAGCGGTGCTGCTCACCCAGGCGTGCACCACCGGTGTGCTCAGCCTCGACACCGTCGCCGGCAAGTTCGCCACCCACCCGGAGTACGCCACCGCGCTCGTGGTGGCCGCGAACCGGACCTGCGAGGCGTACTGGAACCGGATGGACACCCAGCCGATGGTGTTCTCCGACGGCGCGGTGGCCACAGTGGCCCGGCGCGGGCATCCCCGGCTGCGCTGGCAGGTCACCGAGGCGGCCACCGACGGCCGCTACGCCGGGTTCTACCGGCTCGACAGCGGTGGCGCGGCGGCGCCGTTCGCACCCGGCGCCGAGCCGCCCGCCGCCCGCGACGTGTGGCACGTGATGGAGTTCTTCGACTACGACCCCGAGCAGTTCGCGCAGTACGCCCGCCACCTCGACGAGCGGATGGTGCGGGTCACCGAACGCGCCTGCGAGCGGGCCGGCGTCACAGTCGCCGACCTGGCGCGGCTGATCCTGGTCGCCGACAACGAACGCGCCATGACGTCGCTCGCCGAGGCCCACAAGGTGCCGCCGGAGCGGACCAACCGGGAGCTGGCGGCCGAGTACGGGCATCTCGGCGCGGCGGACCAGCTGTTCGGACTGAGCCGCCTGTTCGACGCCGGTGAGCTGCACGACGGCGACCGGGTCGCGTTGATCTCGTTGGGCCGGGGCACCCACTGGGCCTGTACGATCATCGAGGTATGAGCATGTCCAGCCGGCTGGTGCGGCTCGTCGCCGACGTGCTGGAACTGCCCGTCGACCAGGTCGACGCGCAGACCGGCCCCGCGACCAGCGCCGCGTGGGTGAGCCTGCGTCACCTCCAGATCGTCGCGGCCGTCGAGGACGCGTACCGGATCTCGCTGACGCCCCGGGAGATCCGGACCGTGCGGTCGGTGGCCGACCTGCGCGCGCTGCTCGCCCAGCGGGGTGTGCCGGAGTGACAGCCGCGCCCGCCCCGCTCGACGACGCCGACCTCGACACGGGGCTGCTCATCCGCCGCTTCGAGGAGCACCTGCTGCGCCTGTACGCCGACGGTCACCTCGCCGGCACCACGCACACCTGCCTCGGCCAGGAGTACGTCCCGGTCGCGCTGGCCCCGCTGCTGACCGGCGACTTCGTGTTCAGCAACCACCGCGGCCACGGGCACTACCTGGCGCACTGCGGCGACCCGGAGGGCCTGCTGGCGGAACTGCTCGGCCGCGAGGGCGGGGTGTGCCACGGGTACGGCGGCAGCCAGCACCTGCGCCGGGACCGGTTCCTGTCCACCGGCGTGCAGGGGGAGAGCCTGCCCGCCGCTGTCGGCGTGGGACTGCACCTCAACCGCACCGGGCAGGACGCGATGGTGGTGGCGTACATCGGCGACGGGACCTGGGGCGAGGGCGCTGTCTACGAGGCGCTGAACATGGCCGCGCTGTGGCGGGTGCCGCTGCTCGTGGTGGTCGAGCACAACCGGATCGCCCAGTCCACCCCGACCACCGCGCAGCTCGCCGGCACCATCGCCGGCCGGGTCACCGGGTTCGGCATCACCGTCAGCGAGTCCGAATCGCTCGACCTCACCGAGGTACGCGCCGCCGCCGCGCCGCACGTCGAGCGGGTCCGCGCCACCCGGACGCCGCACGTGCTCGTGCAGCACACGGTCCGGCTCGGCCCGCACAGCAAGGGCGACGACACCCGGCCCCCCGGCGAACTCGACCGGCTGCGCCGCCTCGACTGGCTCCAGCGGTACGCCGAGGCGTACCCGGAGCGGTTCGCGGCCGCCGACGCGCGGGCCCGGCAGCGGGTCGCGGAGGTCTCGGCCGAGGTGCTGGCCCGGCCGCTCGCGCGCGGAGCGGCGGCGTGACGCGCGCCGAACGGGTCAGCCGCAACCTCAACCGGGCCCTGCACGCTCTGTTCGCCGCCGACGAACGGGCCTGGCTGCTGGGGGAGGACGTCGCCGACCCGTACGGTGGGGCGTTCAAGGTGACACAGGGGCTCTCCACCGCCTACCCGGACCGGGTGCTGTCGACGCCGCTGAGCGAGAACGGCATCACCGGCGTCGCGGGCGGCCTGGCGTTGTGCGGCGACACGGTGATCGTCGAGATCATGTTCGGGGACTTCGCCGGTCTCGCCTTCGACCCGATCCTCAACCTGATCACCAAGTCCGTCGCCATGTACGGCGAGTGCACCCCGATGCGGGTGGTGATCCGCTGCCCGGTCGGCGGCGGGCGGGGCTACGGCGCGACGCACAGCCAGAGCCCGCAGAAGCACTTCATCGGCATCCCGCACCTTGCGCTCTACGAGCTGTCCCCGCTGCACGACGCGGCCGACGTGCTGGCCGCCGCGCTGCGCCGCGACGAACCGGCGATGCTGTTCGAGGACAAGGTCCTCTACACCCGGCGGCGGTACGTGGACGGCCGCGTCGACGACCGCCTCGCCTTCGAGCTGCGCGGCGCGGACGGCAACTGGGCCCGCGTCCACGACCCGGACGCCACCGGCGCGCCCACGCTCGTCATCGCGCCGGGCGGGGTCGCCGACCGGGCGATAGCCGCCGCCACCCGGGCCGCCGAGCGGGGACGTACGGTCGAGGTACTGGTCCCGGCGCGGCTCTACCCGGTCGACGTGGACGGCCTGCGCGACCTGCTCGACGGCGCGCACGGCGTGATCGTCGCCGAGGAGAGCACCGCGGGCGGTACGTGGGGGAGCGAGGTCGCCGCCCGCCTGCACGCCGAGGCCTGGCCGCTGTTGCGCGGCCCGGTCGAGCTGGTCAGCTCCGCCGACCGGGTCATCCCGTCCGCGCCGCACCTGGAACGGACGGTGCTGCTCGGCACGGAGGCGATCCTGGACCGGATCATGCGCCTGCCCGCCGCGGTTCCGGTGCCGCGCACCGATTCCTCGCCTGCCGGTCCGCCGCCGCCGGATCCGACCTCGGCGGCGCCGTCGGGCGTCCCGGTGGACGTACCCCGGCTCAACCCCAACGACGACAGCTACGTGCTGCTGGAATGGCTGGTCGCGGACGGCGCCACGGTCGAGGCCGGTGAGCCGGTCGCGGCGGTCGAGACGTCCAAGGCGATCGAGGAGCTGGCCGCGACACAGGCCGGAGTGCTGCGCCAGGACGTGGCCGTCGGCGCCGACTGTGCGCCGGGCGCACCCATCGGCCGGATCCTGCCCGCCCCGGTGCCGCTGCCGGCCGTGCCCGCCCCGGTGCCGCTGCCGGCTGTGCCCGCCCCGGTGCCGCTGCCGGCTGTGCCCGCCCCGGTGCCGCCGGGACGGCCGCTGCCACCCGCACAGCGCCGCATCGCCGACGTGGTGGCCACCTCGCACCGGGAGATCCCGGTGGCCTTCACCGCCGTGCGCGTCGACGTGACGGCCGCGCTCGCGTACGCCCGCCGCGCCGCCGACGAGACCGGCGCCGCGGTCGGCCTGACCGAGGTCGTCATCGCCGCCGTGGCCGCGCTGCACGAGCGGTTCCCCGCTCTCTACGCCCGGCTCACCGACGACGGCCTGATCCTCGACGCGGAAGCGCCGTCGATCGGGCTCACCGTCGACGTCGGCACCGGACTGTTCCTGCCGGTGATCCGGGACGCGGCCGGGCTGGACCTCGGCGACCTCGCCGACGCCGTGGTCGCGCTGCGGATGAAGGCGCTGCGCGGCCGGCTCCGCGAGGAGGACATGGCCGGCATGAACGTCCTGGTCGCGCTCAACGACACACCCGGCGTCACGGTGGCCCGGCCGATCATCCCGCCCGGCGTCACCTGTGCCCTGTCGGTGCCGGACGTGCACCGTGAGGTCGTGCTCGACGGCGACGGCGGGGTACGCGAGCGCACGGTGGCGGACCTGGGCCTGGCCTACGACCACCGGCTGGTCAACGGGGCGCAGGCCGGGGCGTACCTGGCCGCGCTCGGCGACGCGCTGCAACGGTGAGGAGGCCCGCCCGGGGCGCGTGACCTGCGTTACCTCTCGCCGGGACGGGAATGTGATCACCGGGGGCGCATTTGACTCACTGTGTGAGTGCCGCACCCTCCCGCGCCCGGTCGCACGACCGGGCCGGGACGCCCCAGACGACCGATGCCGCCCCGACGCCCACCCCGGGCGACCTGATGAGCCGGAGCCGGCGGCTGAAGCTCGTGCTGGTCCTCGGCTCGCTGATCGCCGTGGGTCCGCTGACGATCGACATGTACCTGCCCGCGCTGCCCGCGATCGTCACCGACTTCGCGACCACGTCGGCGGCGGTCCAGTTGACGCTCACCGGCACGCTCGCCGGGCTCGCCGTCGGGCAGTTGCTGATCGGGCCGTTGTCGGACGCGGTCGGGCGGCGCCGCCCGCTGATCGCCGGTCTGCTGCTGCACATCGTGGCGTCGGCGCTGTGCGTGGTCGCCCCGAACATCGCCGTCCTGGGCGTCCTGCGCGTCGTGCAGGGCCTCGGTGTCGCCGCGACCGCTGTGGTGGCGATGGCTGTGGTGCGTGACCTGTTCACCGGGTCGGCGTTCGCCACGATGCTGTCCCGGCTGCTGCTGGTGATGGGCGCGGCGCCGGTCCTCGCTCCGACGCTGGGCGGCGGCGTGCTGCGGTGGACCGACTGGCGCGGTGTCTTCGTGGTCCTGGCCGTCTTCGGGGTGCTGCTCGTCGCGCTGGCCACGCTCGCGCTGCCGGAGACGCTGCCGCCCGCGCGCCGCCGGCGCGGCGGAGTCGTCGCGACCGTGATGACGTACGGCGGGCTGCTGCGGGACCGGGTCTTCGTCGGCCTCGTCCTGGTCGCCGGGCTCGCGATGGCCGCGCTGTTCGCGTACGTCGCGGGCTCGTCGTTCGTGCTGCAGGACGGGTACGGGCTCGACGAGCAGGAGTTCGGCCTGGCGTTCGGCGCGGGCGCGATCGGCCTGATCGGCGCCACCCAGTACAACGTGCGGCTGCTGCGGCGCTACCCGTCGCAGTGGATCCTGGTGACCTCGCTGGCGGCGGGCACGGTGGCCGGGCTGGCCCTGGTGGTGTTCGCCGCGACCGGCTTCGGTGGGCTGCCCGCCCTGCTGGTGTCGCTGTGGCTGGTGCTGGCGGCGGCGGGCCTGGCCATGCCGAACGCCCCGGCGCTGGCGCTGTCCCGCCACGGCGAGGCGGCCGGCACCGCGTCCGCGCTGCTCGGTGCGGTGCAGTTCGGCGTGGGCGCGGTGGCCGCGCCGCTGGTGGGCGTGCTCGGCACCGGCGCGGTGGCGATGGCGCTGGTGGTGGCCGGCGGCATGGTGGCGGCGCTGGTGGTGCTGCTGGTGGTCGTGCGGCCGTCCCAGCTCGCCGGACTGGAGGCGGCGCCGGCGGTCGCCGTCGCGCACTGACCGGGCCGCCCGGATCGCGCCGGGGGCGCGCGGTGCCTACGCTGCTGCCATGAGCGCCCCGGCCCGCATCCTGGTCGAGGGGATCCACGGCTCCGGCAAGTCGACGCTCGCCGCGCATCTGGCGCAGCGGTTCAGCCTGCCCTGGTATCCGGTCGACGACCTGCTGTGGGAGCCCGGCTGGGTCGAGGTGCCGGTGGCCGAGCAGCGTCGCCGGATCGAGGCGATCTGCCGGCGCGACAGCTGGATCCTCGACGGCGCGTACCACGGCTGGCGGGACGTGGTCCTCGGCCGCGCCGACCTGGTGATCGGCCTGGACCTTCCGCGCGGGGTCTCGTTCCGGCGGCTGCTGCGGCGCACGCTGCGACGGCTGGCCGGTGGGGAGCTGATCTGCAACGGCAACCGGGAGACGCTGCGCAGCGTGCTGTCCCGGGACTCGATCCTGGTGTGGCACCTGACCGGGTTCGGCCGGGCACGCCGACGCCTGCGGGCCTGGGCGGCCGACCCGGCCGGACCGCCGGTGCTGCTGTTCGGCGACCAGGCCGCGCTCGACGCCTGGCTGGCCCGCGGAGCGCCGCTGCCGCCGCATCCCGGTCCGGACCGGGGCGGCCTGCGGCCGCTGACGTGACTACATGGGGAAGCGGCCCCGGCGCCACTGCCAGTGGCGACCGGCCCGGAGGTGGTCGATGACCGCGCGCTGGAGCACGGTACGGCGCGGCAGCCGGTCCAGCGGCGTGTCCAGGGTGCGGAACACGAACCGCAGCACCTCGACGTCGCCGTCCAGCCCGGGTTGCTCCTGGTAGGGCTCCAGCGTGAACCGCCGCTGGAACCGGACGATGTTGGAGTCCTCCGGCAGGTACTCGCGCAACTGCGGGTCGAGCAGCCAGGAGCCGCAGGAGAACGCGGTGTAGCGCTCGCCGGGGAAGTGGCGCGGGAAGAACGCGCGGGCCCGGTCCAGCGACGCGTCGACCGCCTCCGGGGTCAGCGGTCCGGCGTCCGGGATGTGCAGGTCGATCGCCTCGGCGTCGCCGCGCTGGTGCTGGAGCCGGCCCAGCTCGTAGAGGCCGCCGCGCGCGTGCAGCGTCAGCCAGCACTGCATGACCGGCCAGCCCTCGCCGTTCATCCGCCTGTCGACGGCGAGGTTGTTGCCCAGGTCGGCGAGCGTCGCCCAGGACACGTCGTCGGGGACGCCGTGGTCGCTGTGGTAGGCCCGGACGACGTCGACCAGTGCGAGGTACGCGTACGTGTAGAGGTGCCGCCAGGCCGGGCCCCGTTCGCGGGGCAGCGCCGGGCCGGGCGGTAGCCAGGCGTGGCCGCCGAGGTCGGCGCGGACCAGGGCGATCGAGCGGTCGAGCAGCCAGCGCAGCTCCGGGGTCCACAGTGGCGAGCCGGGCTCCGGCCAGCCCGCCAGGATCTCGGCGGCGTCGTCGGGGCGGACCGCGAGCCGGGCCAGCAGGGCGGGCGCGTCCGCCCGGTCGGGCAGCGGCGCGGAGGGCCGGTCACCGGCGAGCCGGTGAACCCGGTCGACCTCCTCGGCGGGCACGCCGAGCCGGCCGGCGACGTCATCGACATCCATGGCGGTGACGCTACCGGCCGGCGCCTGCCCCGACAGCCCCGTGCGTGCTCAGCGGCGTTGCTGGCACGGCACGCAGAAGCGGGCCGAGGGCAGGATCTCCAGGCGGGCGGTCGGGATGTCCTGCCCGCACCGCTCGCAGACGCCGTACGTGCCCTCGGACATCCGCTTCAGCGCCTGGGCGGTGTCCGCGACGCCCTGCCGGGCGGTCTCGATCAGCCGGCGCAGCGTGTCCGGGTCGTGGCCGCCGTAGTCGGGCTGCCGCGTGTGCAGCGTCAGCTCGGTGAGCTGGTCGGTGTACTCGCCGAACTGCCGGTCCAGCAGTTCGCGCAACGTGTCGGTGCGGTCGAGGGCGTGCGTCATGATCAGGCGCTCCTTTCCGGGCGGCGCTGGGTGTCGTGCGGGTGTCGCAGGGCCGAGATGGCGGCCATGCCGGCGCCGGTCAGCGCGGCGGTACGGGGTGACGCGGCGCGGTGCACCGTCGCGCCGAGCGTGGCGACCAGGCGGGCGGTCACGTCGGGCCGGGTGGCGCCGTCACCGATGACGATCGGGCCACGGGCCAGCGCGTCGCGGACCAGAGGCCGCAGTGTCGCGTCCTGACGCAGCTCGCGTACCAGCCGGGAGGTGGTGTCGGCGAGCATGGCGGCGGTGGTCGCGTGGTTGAGGTCCCGGGTACCGACCTCGGCCCGGCGGGCGGCGACCACCCGGCCGTCCTCCAGCAGCGCCACCTCGGTGAGCTGGGCGCCGATGTCGGCGACCAGCAGGGTGCCGGCGGCGGCGCCGGCGCCGATGGCGCCCGCCCGGACGCTGTCGAGGAACAGCAGCCGGGACGGCGCGAGCACGGCGGTGAGCACGCGGCGCGTCGCCTCCTGCTCGGCCGGCGCGGCGAGCACCGGACGGCAGGCCACGACGAGCGCCCCGACCGGGACCGGGGTGCGGTGGTCGCGCAGGATCCGGCGCAGCTCGGAGACGCAGGCCGGACCGTCGACGATCCGGCCGCGCCGGACGACCGGGCTGCGCAGGCCGTGACCGAGCGGGACGCTCAGCGTCCGGCCCGGTCCCAGCCAGATCCGCAGCAGGCTGCTGCCGAGGTCCACGGCGATCGGCGCCGCGTCGACTGTGACCGGCGGGCGGCTGCCGTGGGAGCGGCCGATCAGCATGCCGGTACGGGCCGGAGGGCGAATGGCTGTGACAAGGTGCGGCATACCGACCTCTCTCGGATCAGGGTGCCCAACCGGGCGGTGGACGGTGCGGGGAAGGGGCGTGGCCGGGGCCGCGGGCGTCGGATTCACTCGACGACGCCGGCGGCCGGGGGCTCAGACGCGCTTCTGGTCGCCGCTCGCAGATCGGGACGCGAGGAGTCCGGCGGACACCGGTGGCGGAGCCATCGACGTGCGGGTCACGCTCACCACCTCCTCGCTGCTCGGGTACCGCCTCGGACCTCCAGCGTCGCCTGGAACACCACGCGCGGCAGTGCACGGCACCGGCCAACAAAGGGCGCAATGATTGCCGGTGGCCGGAACCCGGATCCGCCCGTCCCCCGTGGCTATGGTTGACACATGGAGAACGCGAGCTCAGCTCGAACGTCCACCGCGTCGCCCTAGCGCCGGCCGGCTCCGGCGGGCCCCACGGCGGCCGCGTCCGAAGGAGGTCCCCGTGATCATCGAACGTACGACCCTCCCCGGCATCGGGGTCCGGCACACGCTGACCACGGAGGAGGGCCGCCGCATCGGCGTGATCGACTACCAGGTCGGCGGCCGGCGCGACGTCGTCCACGACGACCCGGACGACCCGGACCGCATGGTCACGCTCACCCTCACCCGCGACGAGGCGTCGGCCCTGGCCAACCTGCTCGGCTTCCCGGAGCTGGTCGCCGTACCGGCCTGAGCCGCCTGTCACACCGGCGGCGGACCTGGACCGGCGGCGGCGCTATGCCGGCAGCGGCCGGCGCGGCCAGTCCAGTGCCCGCGCGCCGAGCACGGCGGCGTGCAGCGTGAACCGGTCCCGCGCGTCGGCGGGGTCGTAGCCGCTCAACGCCCGGATCCGGGCCAGCCGGTAGGTGACCGTGCGCACCGACACGTGCAGCCGGCGGGCGGCCTCGGTCGACACCTCGCCGCAGGCGAAGTACTCGTTCAGCGTGTCCAGCAGCGGCTCGGCGCCGCCGCGCGCCTGGGCCAGCGGCGTCAGCACCGCCCGTACCAGGTCGACCATGGCGGGCTGGTCGCGCAGCAGCACCCGGTAGATCAGCAGGTCGTGCGCGTCGATCACGGATGCCTCGCTGTGCAGGCGCCGCGCCGTGGTGAGCGCCTCCCGGGCCTCCTCGTACGAGCGGGCGATGCCGTAGACGCCCGGGTGCGGGCGGCCCACCGCCACCTGCCACGGCCGGCCCCGCACCAGCCGGTCCAGCTCGCCGTGCATCAGCGTGCCCAGGTTGCCGGTCGCTCCGGCGCCGCGGCCCCGGTCGGCGGTGACCGGGTCCGCCGGGGCGACCACCACGAGCAGCCCTTCCTTCGTGGCCACCAGCACGTCCCGGTCACCGAGCCGGTCGAAGATGACCCGCTCCAGCGCGCTGATCGCCGCCTCCGTGTCCGGCAGCCGCCGGCCGGGCGCGGCGAGAGCGACCTGGTGCACCCGGGCCAGGTCCAGGCCGAACGGCTCGGCCCGTTCCACCAGCCCGCCCAGGTCGGAGTCGCCGCGCAGCAGGTCGTCGACGAGTTCCCTTCGCAGCGACTCCTCGCGCCGGACGAGTTCCCGGCGGGCCACCGCGTACCCCTCGGCGAGCGTGGCCACGGCGGTGTCGACCACGTGCAGGACGGCGTCGGCGGCGGCGCGGACCGCCTCGCTGTCGTCGGACCGGTCCAGGTGGGGAAGCTGCCGCCAGACACGCCGCGCCGCGGACAGGTAGAGGCGTACCGCGCGGCCGGCGGAGATCCCCTGCTCGGCCGCGCGCCGGCCCAGCGCGCCGACCGCGTCGAGTTCGGCTCGGCGGGGACGGCGGCCGGTCACCGCCGCGTCGGTCAGCAGCCGCAGGTAGTCGCCGAGCAGCTCCACCGGCACGCCGCCCGCGTCGGCACCCGCCTCGCGGGCCACCTCGGCCAGCCACTGCTCGTCCTCGCCGCCCGCCACCGGTGCCGGCCGGCGGACGTTGTCGGTCATCGCGGTCTCCCCGGACGGGGCCGGCATCGGACGCCGGCCCACCACACCAGCCTAGGGCCTGTCCTGTCGATCATGGAAGCCAGATGATGGCGGCGATGAGGATCAGGCTGGCTCGGTAGAGGGATGCGCGTTTGGCGTAGCGGGTGGCCAGGTCACGCCATTGCTTGAGTCGGTTGAAGCAGCGTTCCACGACGTTGCGTTTGCGGTAGGTCGCCTTGTCGAAGGCGGGTGGTCGCCCGCCGGTGCTGCCCTTGGCGGCGCGGCGGGCGATCTGGTCGCTGCGTTCGGGGATGACGTGCCGGATCCCGCGTTGGCGCAGGGCTCGACGGGTGGAGTCATGGGCGTAGCCCTTGTCCGCGATCAGCACGTCCGGACGTTTGCGGGGCCGGCCCGGTCCGGGCTGGTTGACGCGGATCGCGTCGAGCAGGGCGAGGAGCTGGGGGTTGTCGCCGGCCTGGCCCGGGGTGAGCAGGATCGACAACGGCCGGCCGCGTCCGTCGACTGCGAGGTGGATTTTCGTGCTCAGTCCTCCGCGTGATCGGCCGATGGCCTCGCCATCTTGCGCACCAGGCGTCGCCGGACTTGTCGGGGAGCCCCCTTTTTGCGGGCGCCAGCGGCATGCTGATGCGCCCGCACGATCGACGAGTCGATGCTGATCGTCCACTGCACCGGTGTGCCGTCGTCGTGCACCTGCGCCGCCGCGAGGATCCGATCCCATGTCCCGTCGGCGCTCCACCGACGCAGCCGCTCATGGCAGGTCTTCCACGGCCCGAAACGTTCGGGCAGGTCACGCCACGGCGCACCCGTGCGCAGCTTCCACAAAATCCCGTTGATGACCTGCCGGTGATCTCGCCACCGCCCACGAGCACCGCCCGGCTCCGGTAGCAGCGGCGCGATCACCGCCCACGCCTCATCGGTCAACTCACCACGACGCACCACCGACACATCGTCAACGACCAACCCCTACAAGATCGGCAGGACACGCCCTAGGCGGCGGGTCCGGCCGGTCCGCCGGTCATCCCCGCGACTGTGGTTCCGGGTCGATCACCAGCGCCGGGCCGGTCCGCCGCCCGCCGCGAGGGCCGCGGGTCAGCAGCTGCGCCGTCCGCGCCGGGTCGTCGCCTGCGGCCACCTGATCGAGTACGCGCAACCAGCGCTCTCCGTGCGCGTCGGTGAAGCCGGTGCCGACGACGGCGATCCGGCGGCCGGTGACCGGGCCGGGCGTGGCGCGTTCGGCCGGTTCCGTCGACCCGATCGCCGGCCCGTCCGGCACCCGGGCGGGTTCGGCGCGGTTCCCGGCTGCGACCACGAGATCCGGCGATCCGCACCGCACCGCCCGGACCGCCCCGGCGCGGTCCACGTCCACGATCGTGGCACGCAGGTGACCCGCCGGGGCGAGATCGCGTACCACCCGGTCGAGCGCGTCGACCAGGTGCGGCACTGTGCGCCGCGGTCCGGCGGCGGCCCGGCGGAACGCCTGCTCGATCGCCCGGCGTCCGGCGGGGGTGTCCAGCGCGGCGCCGCTGACCGTGCCGAGCAGGACACGCAGTCCACCGCCGCGGACCGGGACGGCGGCGCCGATCTCGCCGGCGGTGCCGCAGATCGCCAGCGCGGCGCTCCCGGCCCCGGCCGGCACGGTGAACACGGCGACGTCCGGCGGCGCGGCGGCGCGCGCCACGGTCGCGGTACGCGTCCGGCGGCGGGCCCAGGCCAGGACCGGCACCGCGGCCAGGCCGGCCGCCGAGGCGAGCAGCGCCTGCGGGTCGCTGCGGTGGCCGGGGATCACCGGTACGACGACTGATAGCGCGACCAGCACGCCCGCCCACGCCGACACCAGCGCCGCCACCCGGGGCCGGGCCGAGACGCCGAGCAGGCCGGGCAGCAGCACCCAGCCGACCGGCGTGCTGACCTCGGCGAGGCCCATCAGCATCGCGTTCCCGGTGGTGCCCGCCAGGGCGGCTCGCATCGGCAGCACGCCGACCACCCTATCGGGGCGACCGCCGGACGCCGACCGGTGTACCGGGCGGAGTGAACCTCACTCCTTACCCGAAACGCAGCGGAGCCGACACGACACGTTCGCGTGATTCTCTCGACATACCGCCTCGCCGGATCGCCGGTTAGGGTTGACGTACCGCAGGTCGATCTTGAGGAGTGTGTGTGCTGGTTCTGGTGGCGGTCCATGCGTTCGCAGCCGTGACCGCCCCCGTGCTGGTACGCCTCCTCGGTCGGCGGGCGCTCTACCTGCTGGCGGCCGTCCCGGCGGCGGCCCTGATCTGGGCGGTGACCCGCACCGAACCGGTCCGTGCGGGCCGGCCCGTCGTCGAGACCGTCACCTGGGTGCCGCAGCTCGGCCTGGAACTCGCGCTGCGCATGGGCACGCTGTCCTGGCTGCTGGTGCTGCTCGTCGGTGGGGTCGGCGCCCTCGTGCTGGCCTACAGCGCGCGCTACTTCCGCTCCGACGACCCCGGCCTCGGCCGGTTCGCCGCGGTGTTCGTCGCGTTCGCCGGCGCGATGCTCGGCCTGGTCGTCTCCGACGACCTGCTGCTGCTGTACGTGTTCTGGGAACTCACCACCGTCTTCTCGTACCTGCTGATCGGCAGCGACCCGACCAAACGGGCCAGCCGCCGCGCGGCGATGCAGGCGCTGCTGGTGACCACACTGGGCGGCCTGGCGATGCTCGCCGGTTTCGTGATGCTCGGCCAGCACGCCGGCTCGTACCGGTGGTCGGAGATCGCCGGGAACCTGCCCGAGGGCGGCTACCTCACCGTCGCGCTGGTGCTCGTCCTGCTCGGCGTGACCAGCAAGTCGGCGATTTTCCCGTTCAGCTTCTGGCTGCCGCGCGCGATGGCCGCGCCCACCCCGGTCAGCGCGTACCTGCACGCCGCCGCCATGGTCAAAGCGGGCGTCTTCCTGGCCGCGCTGATGGGTCCGGCGGTGGGCCAGACCACCGTGTGGCGCGGCGTCCTGCTGGCCGGCGGCCTGATCACCCTGTTCCTCGGCGGGTGGACGGCGCTGCGGCAGGTCGACCTGAAGCTGCTGCTGGCGTACGGCACTGTGAGCCAGCTCGGCCTGCTCATGGTGATCCTCGGCGCGGGCACCCGCGACACCGCGCTGGCCGGCGCCGCGATGCTGCTGGCGCACGCCCTGTTCAAAGCCACACTGTTCCTCGTCGTCGGCGTCGTCGACCACGTCACCGGCACCCGCGACCTGCGCGAACTCAGCGGCCTGGGCCGGCGCGCCCCGGTGCTCGCGGCGGTCGCCGGACTCGCGGCCGCCTCGATGGCGGGCCTGCCGCCGCTGATCGGCTTCGTGGCCAAGGAGGCCGCGCTCGAGGCGTTCCTGCACGGCGGCACCACCGAACTGGTCGTGCTCGCCGGAGTGGTGACCGGCTCGGCGCTGACCGTCGCGTACACCGCGCGGTTCCTCTGGGGCGCGTTCGCCGCCAAGCCCGGCGTCGCGGAGACCCGGCCGCACCGGATCGAGCCGGCGTTCATCGGCCCGGCGGCGGTGCTCGCCCTCGCTGGCCTCGCCGTCGGCGTCCTCGCCCCCGCGGTGGACCGGGTGCTGGCCCCGTACGCCGATCAGTTCCCGACCGCCGACCCCGGCTACCACCTGGCGCTCTGGCACGGGCTGACCCCGGCGCTCGGCCTGTCGGCGCTGGCGGTGACCGCCGGTCTCGGGCTGTTCCTGCTGCTGCACCGGCGCCGGCCCTACCTGCCGCGGCTGCCCTTCGACGGCGCCACCGGCTACGACCGGCTGGCCGGCGCGGTCGACCGCGCGGCGGTCGAGCTGACCGGCGCCACCCAGCGCGGCTCGCTGCCCTTCTACCTCGGCGTCATCCTGCTGGTCCTGGTCGTGCTGCCGGGCGGCGCGGTGCTCGCGGGCGCGCCGTGGGCCCGCCGGTTCCAGCTCTGGGACACCCCGTTGCAGGCCGTCGCCGGCGCGGTCATCGTGGTCGCGGCGGTAGTGGCCGCGCGGGCCCGCCGCCGGCTGACCGCGATGATCCTGGTCGGCGTGACCGGCTACGGCACGGCGCTGATGTTCATCCTGCACGGCGCGCCCGACCTCGCGCTCACCCAGTTCCTGGTGGAGACCGTCACGATCGTGATGTTCGTGCTGGTGCTGCGCCGCCTGCCGCGCCGGTTCTCGGCCCGCCCGATCCGCGCCACCCGGCGGTTCCGGGTCGCGCTCGGCGTCGCCGTCGGCGTGGTCACCGCCGGGATGGCGTACGTGGCGGCGGGCAGCCGGACCGCCACGCCGATCTCGGTCGGCTTCCCGGAGGAGGCCGTCTCCTACGGCGGCGGCAAGAACGTCGTCAACGTGACGCTCGTCGACATCCGCGCCTGGGACACGATGGGCGAGATCGCCGTGCTGGTGGTGGCCGCCACCGGCGTGGCCAGCCTGATCTTCCGCCGCTCCCGCGCGCTGGACCTGCGCAGCGGCATCCCCGGCGCGGGCCGGCAGCAGTCGTCGCGCCCGCGCTGGCTCACCACCGGCGCGACCTCCCGGCAGCAGTCGGTGATCCTCCAGGTGGTCACCCGCCTGCTGTTCCACGCCATCCTGCTGTTCTCGATCTACCTGCTCTTCTCCGGCCACAACGCCCCCGGTGGCGGGTTCGCCGCCGGGCTGGTCGCCGGGCTGGGGCTCGCCGTGCGATACCTGGCCGGTGGGCGTACCGAACTCAACGGCGCCGCGCCGGTCGACGCCGGCCTGGTGCTCGGCGCGGGCCTGTTCGTGGCGGTCGGCACCGGCGTGGCCGCGATGCTGCTGGGCGGCGAGTTCCTGCAGAGCGCGACGCTCGACTTCCACCTGCCGCTGCTCGGCCACGTGCACTTCGTGACGTCGGTCTTCTTCGACGTGGGCGTCTACCTCATCGTGGTCGGCCTCGTCCTGGACATCCTGCGCAGCCTGGGCGCCGAGATGGACCGCCAGGAGGAGGTCGACGAACAGGAGACCGAACCGGCCGGCGTACGGGAAGAGGAGCTGGTGTGAGCCCGAACATCCCCAACCTGGTCTACGTCGTGGTCATCGGCGTCCTGTTCGCCACCGGCGTCACCCTGCTGCTGGAACGCAGCCTCACCCGCGTCCTGATGGGGGTCATCCTGCTCGGCAACGGCGCCAACCTGCTGCTGCTCACCGGCGGCCGGGCCGGCGGCCCGCCGATCGTCGGCACCACCGCCGAGGAGGACATGTCCGACCCGCTGCCGCAGGCGATGGTGCTGACCGCGATCGTGATCACGCTCGGCATGACCGCGTTCCTGCTCGCGCTGGCCTACCGGAGCTGGCACCTCAACGGGCACGACGAGGTGCAGGACGACGTCGAGGACCGCCGGATCATGGAGCTGGCCGACCGGGACGAGGGCCCGGGCACCTCGGACACCGACGGCGTCGACACCGCCGACGGCAGCCCCGAGGCGCGGGTGCTCGCCGCCGGTGAGGCGGAGGCCGTCCGATGACCTGGCTCGTACCGCTGCCGGTGGTGATGCCGCTGCTCGGCGCCGCCCTCACCCTGCTGCTCGCCCGCCGGGCCCGCGCCCAGCGGTGGGTCAGCATCATCGTGCTCACCGCCACCGTCGCGGTGGCCGCGATGCTCCTGGTCCGCTCGTCGCTGGACGGCCCGCTCGTGGTGGAGGTGGGCGGCTGGGTGGCGCCGATGGGCATCGTGCTCGTCGCCGACCAGCTCGCCGCGCTGATGCTCGTCGTGTCCGCCTCGGTCACCCTGTGCGTGCTCGTCTACTCCATCGGGCAGGGCATGGCCGACGGCAACGAGGAGACGCCGCTGTCGGTCTACCACCCGACCTATCTGGTGCTGACCGCGGGCGTCTGCAACGCCTTCCTCTCCGGCGACCTGTTCAACCTCTACGTCGGCTTCGAGATCCTGCTCGTGGCGAGCTACGTGCTGCTGACGCTCGGCAGCACCGAGACGCGGATCCGGGCCGGCACCACGTACGTCGTGGTCAGCCTGCTCTCGTCGCTGATCTTCCTGGTGGCGATCGGCCTGGTCTACTCCGCCACCGGCACGCTGAACCTGGCGCAGCTCGCCGACCGCCTGGACGCGCTGCCCGACGACATCCGCCTGGTGCTCCAGGGCATGCTGCTGCTCGCCTTCGGCATCAAGGCGGCGGTGTTCCCGCTGTCCGCGTGGCTGCCGGACAGCTACCCGACCGCGCCCGCCCCGGTGACGGCGGTCTTCGCCGGCCTGCTCACCAAGGTCGGCGTGTACGCGATCATCCGCACCGAGACGCTGCTGTTCCCCGGCGGCCGCACCGCCGACCTGCTCATGGTGATAGCGGCGCTGACCATGGTGGTGGGCATCCTCGGCGCGGTGGCGCAGTCGGACATCAAACGGCTGTTGTCGTTCACGCTCGTCAGCCACATCGGGTACATGCTGTTCGGGGTCGGGCTGACCACCCCGCTCGGCCTGTCCGCGGCCATCTTCTACGTGGTCCACCACATCACCATCCAGACCACTCTGTTCCTCGCCGCCGGCCTGGTCGAACGACGCGGTGGCAGCACCGCGCTGGACCGCCTCGGCGGCCTGGCCCGGCTGTCACCACTGCTGGCGGTGCTGTTCTTCGTGCCCGCGCTGAACCTGGCCGGCATACCACCGTTCTCCGGGTTCCTCGGCAAGCTCGGCCTGGTGCAGGCCGGCGTCGACGACGGCGGGTTCCTGGCCTGGTCGCTCGTCGCCGGAGGACTGCTCACCAGCCTGCTCACGCTCTATGCCATCGCCCGGGTGTGGAACCTCGCCTTCTGGCGGGCCCCGCACGCGGACATGCCGGAGCCCGGTGACGCCGACCAGGCGGCCCGCACCGACGGCGCCGAGCAGCCGCACGACGGCCCGGCGCCGGCCGGGGCGGTGCTGCCCCGGCTGATGACGGTGTCCACCGCCGCCCTCGTGGTGCTCGGCCTGGCGCTGACGGTGGTGGCCGGACCGCTGTTCGACATCAGCACCGACGCCGCCGACGACCTGTTGCGCCGTGCCCCGTACGTCGAGGCCGTGTTCCCGGAGGGACCGCCGTGACCAGTCAGCCGAAAGCGCCACTGACCCGCCGTGACCGCTGGCGCAACCGGGCCGTAGCGGTGACCGGCCTCGTCACCGTCTGGGTGCTGCTGTGGGGCACCTTCAGCTGGGCCAACGTGATCAGCGGACTCGTGGTCGCTGCCGTGCTGCTCGTCGTCTTCCCGCTGCCCCCTGTCACGTTCGCCGGCCGGATCCGGCCGGTGCCGCTGCTGCGGTTCCTGGTCCGCTTCCTGTACGACCTGGTGGTCGCGTCCGCCCAGGTGGCCTGGCTGGCCGTCCGGCCCGGGCACCCGCACTCGGCGATCATCGCGGTGCGCCTGCGGGTGAACACCGACCTCAACCTGACCCTCAACGCCGAGGCGCTGTCGCTGGTGCCGGGCAGTCTCATCCTGGAGGCCGACCGGAGTACCGGGACGCTCTACGTGCACGTCATCGGCATCCGGAGCCCCGACGAGGTGGAACGGTTCCGGCGCAGCGTGCTGGAGCTGGAGGCGCGCATCGTCGCCGCCGTCGGCTCGGCCGAGGAGCGCGACCGGATCCGCCACGACGAGGCCGAACCCGCCGGTTCGGTCGAACTGGAAGGAGCACCGACGTGACCGTCGTCGCCGTGATCGTCACCGCGCTGCTCGTCGCGGCCGGTGGACTCACCCTCGTCCGCATCATCCGCGGGCCGTCCATCCTCGACCGGGCCGTCGCCACCGACGTGCTGCTCGCCGTCGCGGTCGCGGCCATCGCCACCGAGGCGGCCTACAGCCGGGACGCCACAGCGCTGCCGGTCCTCGTCGTCCTCGCGCTCGTCGGCTTCGTCGGCTCGGTGAGCGTCGCCCGGTTCGCGTCCCGGAGAAGCCCGAAGTGACCGCCGACGCGATCCTGGACATCGTCGCCAGCGTCTGCCTGATCGCCGGCGCCCTGCTCTGCCTCGCCGCGGGCATCGCGCTGGTCCGCTTCCCGGACGTGCTGTCACGCATGCACGCGGCCGCCAAGCCGCAGGTGCTCGGGCTGCTGCTGGTGCTGCTCGGCTGCGCGCTGCGGCTGCGTACCGGGGTGGACATCACCACGCTGGTCCTCGTCGGCCTGTTCCAGCTCGCCACCGCCCCGGTCGCGGCGCACATGGTCGGGCGGACCGCGTACCCGCACGACGACATCCGGCGGGACCTGCTGATCACCGACGAGCTGGCCGACCACATCGACCGGATCCGCGCGGACCGGGCCGGTGAGCCGGAGGAGACGGCGCCGGTCCGCACGTCCTGACACTCCGTACGAGCGCCGAGGCAGGGGAGCCCATGAGCGGCACGGTCTACGAGAACGCCCGCATCCACACCCTCGACCCGGACCGCCCGTACGCCGAGGCGATGCTGGTCCGCGGCGAGCGGATCGTCGCCGTCGGTGACCTCGCCGAGTGCCGGGACCGGGCCGGCGGCGGCGCGCGCCGCGTCGACCTCGGCGGGATGGCCGTGCTGCCCGGGCTGATCGACAGCCACATACACGCGGCGTCCTACGTGCGCGGGCTGGACCAGGTGGACCTGCGCGGCACGGCGAGCCTCGACGAGGCGCTGACCCGGATCGCGGGACACGCCGCCACGCTGCCGCCGGACGCCTGGCTGCTCGGCGGCGGGTGGGACAGCAACAGATGGACCCGGCCGGTGCAGCCGGCCCGCACCGACCTGGACCGAGTCTGCCCGGACCGGCCGGCGGCGCTGCCGAGCATCGACGGCCACACCATCTGGGTGAACAGCGCCGCCCTGGCCCGCCTCGGCATCGACGCCGCCACCCCCGACCCGCCCGGCGGGCAGATCGCGCGGGACGAGCACGGCGAGCCGACCGGCATCCTGCGCGAGGCGGCGGCCGACGCGGCGTACGCGGTGGTGCGCTCCCCGCACGCCGGTGACCTGGTCGCGCAGCTGCGTGCCCACCTGCCCCGGCTGCTCGCCGCCGGCCTGACCGGCATCCACGACCTCGACGGGCAGGACGCCCGTGCCGCCTACGAGACGCTGTACGCCCGGGGCGAGCTGCCGCTGCGGGTGCACAAGACGATCCCCGCCACCGCCCTGGACGAGGCGATCGACGCCGGCTGGGCCACCGGGGACGGAGACCGCTGGCTGAGCACCGGCCCGGTGAAGATCTTCACCGACGGCGCGCTCGGCTCGCACACCTGCCTGATGACCGAGCCGTACGACGGCGAGCCCGGCAACCACGGCATCGCCGTCACCCCGGCCGAGGAGTTCGAGCGGCTGGTGGCGACAGCCGCCGGGGCCGGGATCGCGGTGGCGGCGCACGCCATCGGCGACGCGGCGAACCGGATGGTGCTGCGGGCGTACGCGCGCTGGCGCGAGTCGGCCGGTCCGGGCCCGGTAACGCGGCTGCGGCACCGGATCGAGCACACCCAGCACCTGCTGCCGGACGACGTGCCGCTGCTCGCCCGCCACGGCGTGATCGCCTCGATGCAGCCCACCCACTGCACCAGCGACATCCCGCTCACCACCCGGATGCTCGCCGGCCGGGGCCTGGCCTCGTACGCCTGGCGCAGCCTGCTCGACGCCGGGGCCACAGTGGCGTTCGGGTCGGACGCCCCGGTGGAGGACCCCGACCCGTTCTTCGGCATCCACGCCGCGGTGACCCGCCAGCAGCCCGACGGCACCCCGCCCGGCGGCGTCGACCCGCACGAGCGGCTCGACCTGGACACGGCGCTGCGGTGCTTCACCGAGGCCGGCGCGTACGCCTCCTACGAGGAGCACCTGAAGGGCCGGTTGCGCCCCGGCATGCTCGCCGACTTCATCGTGCTGCCCACCGACCCGTACCGGGTCGAACCGGCGCGGCTGCGGGACCTGACAGTGGCACTGACGGTGGTCGGTGGCGTGGTCCGCTGGCAGCGCTGACCGTGTCCCGCCCGGACGACGCCGCCCGGGCGGGACACGGCGGTCAGGCGCCCTTCACCCAGTCGAGGCTGAACCGGGCGAAGTAGATGCCGCCGGTGTTGCCCACCTCGTACAGGTTGCCGACCGTGCCGTCGGCCAGGACCGCCATCGTCGAGTAGCCGGCGCCGCCGGGCTTGACCAGCGCCCGCGCCGGCCAGGTCGCGCCGTCGTCGGTGGACAGCCGTACGGTGAGGTCGTTGCGCGCGGTCGGGTGCGCGTTGTTGCTGAACAGCGCCGTGCGGGTGCGTACCGGCGCCCGGTTCGCGCCGACCTCGGCGGGGCGCAGGTAGGACATCTCGTCGGCGTTGCACAGCGGGTCGGGCAGCAGGGCGCTCGCCGTCGCCGTACCGAACGTCGCGCCCCCGTCGGCGGAGGTGGCGTAGAACCGGCTGCGGGTCGAGTTGTGCCGCATGTTCTGCACCACCGCGCCGGTGCCGCGCTCGATCGCCTTGCTCTCGTTGATGTTCCCGCCGGCGGATCCGCCGCGGCGCCAGGTCACGCCGTGGTCGTCGCTGTAGATGTTCGCGGCGTGGCTGGTGCCGGCGGAGTCCCGGTAGGCGATCGGCTGGATCAGGCGTCCGGTGCTGGTCTGGATGCCGTGGCCGGAGGAGAAGAACACCTGCCGCCAGGTGGGGTCCTTGACCGCGGGGTTCAGCTCGACCGGCGCGCTCCAGGTGGCGCCGTTGTCCCGGCTGGTGATGTAACGCAGGTGCATGCTGTTCGGGTCGTCGGCGGTGTTCAGGCCGGAGCCGCCGGACCAGAAGCTGATGCCGGGCCGGGGGGAGTAGGTGAAGAAGCAGTAGACGACGCCGGTGGCGCGGTCCACGAGCAGGCTGGGGTCGCCGACGCCCTCGCTGGTGGTGGGCGGGGCGTGGATGACGCGGGGCTGCTCGAAGGTGCGGCCGCCGTCGGTGCTGCGGATCATCACGATCTGGATGTTGTTGGTGCCGCCGCCGAGGTCGTACGAGCCGTTCACGCGCGCGTCGGCCACGGCGACGACGGTGCCGTTGTTGGTGACGGCCAGGCCGGGGATGCGGACCGAGGCGACGGTGCCGTCGTACCGGCCACCGGCTCCGTTGAGGTCGCGGATCACCGTCTGCGTGGTCAGCAGCGTGGTGGTGGCGAGCTGCGGGTTACCGGCGGCGAGGTCGCAGGAGGTGGTGCCGCGCAGCGTGGTGTCGAAACCCGGCGCGGTGACCCGCAGCGTGTACGGGGTGCCGGCGCCGACGGTCCAGTAGTGCAGGTAGTTGCCGCCGGCGGCGACGGTGCGGGTCCACGGCGAGCCGGTGCGTCCGGGCCAGGTGACTGTGAAGTCCCGGGCCGTCGTGGTGCGGTTCTCCAGGGCGAGCTGGAGGCGGCCGTTCGTGCAGTCGAAGCCGGCCAGCGCGGACATGCCGGTGCCGCAGTGGAAGATGCCGCTGGTGGTGTCGTCCAGACCGGTCGGGGTCGTGGTGCGCAGCGTGTACGGCGTGCCGGGGGACAGCGTCCAGTACAGCTCGGCGCTGCCACCGGCGGCGACCGTGCGGGTCCACGGCGAGCCGGTGCGACCCGGCCAGGTGACGGTGTAGGTCTGCGTCGTGGCGCTGCGGTTGTCGAGGTCGAGCAGCAGCCGGCCGGCGGTGCAGTCGGCGCCGACGGTGGCGGTCACACCGGCGGGGGCGGCGGCCTGGGCGGCGGTGGCGGGCAGCACGGAGAGCAGGGTGAGGGCGGCCGTCGCGAGGACGGTTGCGCGGCGCGGTACGGCGCGGCGAGGGGACACGTGGTTCCTTCCGGGACGGGGGAGGGGAAATCGGGCATCGATCTGACGTCAGATGTCCGATGTCTGCACGCTAGGCGGCTTCACCCCGGCCCGTCAAGGATCGGTTCCGGTCGACGTCCCCGTCCGGTTCGCGAGCCTTCAGCCGTCCTGCCCGGGCGTCTCGCCCAGGAGCGCCTCGCCCATCGCGGTGAGCCGGTGCAGCATGAGGTTGCCGTGCCGCTGGCTGGTGATCAGCCCGGCCTCGCGCAGGATGGTGGTGTGATGGCTGGTCGTGGCCGGCGAGATGCGGGCGCGCCGGGCCAGCTCGCCGGTGGTGGCGCCGCTCGCGGCGGCGCGCAGGACCGCCACCCGGGTGTGGCCGAGCAGCGGACCGAGCCGGCGTTGCGAGCCCGCCGGCGGCGCCGGTTCCGGTCGCTGCCGGCGCGCCGGATAGACGAGCGTCGGCGGCAGTTCGGGATCGGCCAGTGTGATCGGCGCGTGCCAGCAGAAGTACGACGGGACCAGCGTGATGCCCCGGCCGTCGAGATGCATGTCCCGGTCCTCCGGGTAGCCGTGCACGGACAGCACCGGCGGATCCCAGGAGGTCTCCGGGCTCAGGTCGTCGAGGATCTGCCCGGCGCCGCTGTCGAGGACCCAGGCCCCGCGCAGCGCCCGGTCGCCGGAGACGGCGGCGGTGATCTGCGTCCAGTACGGAGCGAGCGCGACCCGGAAGTAGGCGCGCAGCGCGTCGCCGAGGCCGTGTCGCGCGGCGGGCCGGCCGGCGGCCAGGTCGACCAGCCAGGCGCTGTCGACGGGCGTCACCATCCGCCCCAGTTCGGTGCGGATCCGCCGGGCCGGGGTGCCGAGCACCCGGTCGATCCCCTCGTCGAGATCGGTGACCGGGCCGGGGGTGAGGAAGTCGGGGAAGTACCGCTTGAGCGGCGCGACGGGCAGCAGCCGTTCGCGGACGACCGGGACGAGACCGGCGCGCTCCAGGTCCGGGCGGATCTGCCGGTGCCACCGGGCGTAACCCGCGTAACCGGCCCGGGTCTGGAGGCGGTGCAGGCTGCAGATGATCTCCCACAGTGGATCGGGCCGGGCCGCCAGCCGGGTGCGGCTGAGGTCCCCGGCCGTGAAGTGGATGCGCAGCGTCCCCATGACGCACAGTGTTCCGACGTGTGCCGCCGCGCCCAGTCTCGTCTGCGACATTGACATCTATCACTAAATAGGGATAGGGCGGGGCGGCAGCCGCACGGCTGCCGCCCCGCCGTGTGTCGGCTCAGCCCGCGCTGCAGCTCGTGCGCCACCGGTGGGAGGCGATGTTGTCGTTGGCGTTCGCCATGTAGCCGTCCCGGTTGGAGCCCCAGCTGAACCAGACGCCGGTGAGGTTGTCCCACGCGTCGCCGGCGCCCAGGCAGGCGTACGCGCCGGTGTAGTCGGGGTGGATGTAGAGGGCGACCGGCCGGCCGCCGTTCGAGTCGTTCCACGCCGAGGACGCCAGGTTGCGCATGCTGGCCCGGTTGTTGTTGTCGCAGTTGGCGTTCTCCGCCGTGTTGATCGTGTCCCAGTTGTTGTCGGCGTTGTACCACCAGCACCACCGGCCGGCCCAGTTGGCGTCCTGGCTGACGTACAGGTAGCCGCTGCCCGCGGCGGCACGCTGCGCGTCGGCGTGCGGGGTCGGCCGCGGCGCGGCCTGGGCGGCGGTGGCGGTGAAGGCCAGCGCGGCTGCCGCCGCGGCCACTGTGGCCAGCACGGACCGTACTGCTCTCATGGTGCTTCCCTCCGGTCGGGTTCTGCCGTGGCGGGCCGCCACGGAAGTCTTGGGGTGGGTCAGCCGGCGGCCAGCACGGCGCGGGCCCGCGGCAGCGCGGCGGCCTCCAGGCGGAGCCGTTCGGCGACCTCGGTGTGGAACTGCCGGTCGAGGGCGCGGCGGTGCTCGGCGTCGAGCCGCCGGGCGAGCCGGCCGAGCCCGGTCCGCGTCGCGCAGGTCGCCTCGGACACCGCGAGCCGGATCTCGCCGGGCGTGACAGAGCCGGACGTCGGCTCGGGTGCCGACGCGCGGGCCGATGCCGGGTCGGCGGAGTCGTGCCCGGCGGCGCGCATGCACCGCCGCCACGCGGTCACACCGTCGGCGTAGCGGGGGTCGGCGAGCACCCGGCCGACGCGCAGCCCGGCCAGGCTGTCGGTGATCCTGGTGACCCGGTACCAGCCGGGCAGGTCGCGATAGAGCTGTCGCTCCGCCTCGGAGGTGCAGCTGTGACTGCTGCGGCGCAGCACGCCGCCGGCCGGCAGCGTCGCGCGCAGGGCGTCGGGCTCGCCGGGGTCGCCGTTCACCGCGCGTACGGCGGCGGCGCCGCGCTCCGGGGGCAGGTCCCGTACGTACCGCGCGTTCGGGTCGGCCGCCATCGTCTCCTGGAGGCGGCGTTCCAGGGCGGTGCCGTATCCGTGCCGGCGGGCGTAGGACACGTCATCGAGGACGTACGGGAATTCGCGCAGCTCCGGCACCGGCTGCCGGGGCACCGGCCAGTAGCGGAATCCGCGACGCTGCATGCAGTCGCGGATCAGCGCCTGCGTGGCGGCGTACCGCACCTCGGCGGGCGTACCGGAGACGGGCGGGACCGGCACGGCGGCCGCGCTCGCCGCGGGGGGCCCGGCCGAGGCGTGACCCTCGGACGGCGGCGCGATGTCCGGGCGGGCGCCCAGCGCCCCGGCCACCGCCGCCGCGAGGGCGGCGGGGACCGCGACGGCGTACCACAATGACCGCGTTCGGCGCGACACCACCGCCATGACATGCACCTCGGCCGTCCGGGGCGCCCGATGCGCCCGTCAGAAGACAGCTTCGGCACGGGGCGAGCCCCGGGACAGAGACCTTCGATCAGGCTCGAACGACAGGCCCCGGCGTACGGCGGATCAGGTCTGCGCGGCGCGGGCGATGCTCGCCCGGATGGGCGCGTAGTGCTCGGCGACGGCCGAGCGCAGCGCCGCCGCGTCGGCGGCGGTGAGGGCGGCGACGATCGCCTGGTGCCGCTGGGCGGTGATGACCCGGTCCTCCGGCTCGGTCTGCAGCGTGGGCGCGACGATGGCCTGCACCTGCCAGAACGCCTCGGTCAGCTGGACCAGCAGGTCGTTGCCGAGGGGTTCCATCAGCTTCAGGTGGAACGCGCGGTCGACGTCGAGGAAGTCCTCGCCCCGGGCCGCCCGGCTGTGCATCTCGTCGGCGAGCGCGGACAGCTCCGACCGGTGCTGCTCGTCCAAGGCGTCGATGACGGTGGCGGCCAGCCCTTGCTCCAGCGTCTGGCGGATGTCGACGACCTGGGCCAGTACGCGGTGGTCGTCCTCGCCGCTGAGCAGCCCGCGGAAGGTCAGGCTCTCCACCAGGGCGTTGAGGGACATGCGGCCGACGAACGTGCCGTGGCCGTGGCGCACCTCGACGATGTCGAGCGCGGAGAGGATCTTGACGGCCTCGCGGACGCTGGATCGGCTGGCGCCGACGGCCTCGCACAGTTCCGCCTCGGTGGGCAGGAGGTTTCCCGGCTTCAGGCGGTTGCGCAGGATGTACTCCTTGATCCTGGTGGCGACCTCCTGCCTGCGAGGGCTGGGCCGCTCGGCGCCGCGTAGCGGACTGGCGTCAATGGTCGTCATCTGCCCCTTGCCCTTCGTTCCCGAATCTGACACCCTCACCCTACCGGCATCAGACGTCAGACGTCATACACCTTATGCTTCACATCCCCGAGCGCGAGCGGTCACGCGAGCGCATGAAGAGCCTATGGAGGCAGCTACGTGAGCACCACCGGTAAGCCGTCGAGGAGCCGGCGTGTCCCCCGGGGCCGTGTCCGCTCCCTGGCCGTCGCCACCCTCGCGGGTGGCCTCGCGGTCGCGCTGGCGGCCTGCAGTGGCGGTCCCGCCTCGACCAACGCCGTGGGCGACGGGAAGGGGGGCACGTCCATCGAGGCCACGCTGGCCTTCACGCTCTCCAGCGGTTTCGATCCCAGCAACGCCTCCTCGGCCGTGGCGACGGCGGTCAACCAGCACGTCTTCGAGGGCCTCGTCGACCTCGACCCGATCACGCGGGAACCCTACAACGCCCTGGCCAAGAGCGACCCGACCCCCGGGGCCGACGGCCGGACCTACACCGTGACGCTGCGTGACGGGGCGAAGTTCTCCGACGGCACCCCGGTCACCGCCGAGGACGTGGCCTGGTCCTTCACCCGCGTGCTCAAGCCCGCGGACCCGAAGGCACCGCCGCTGATGCAGGGCTTCGTGTCGTTCCTCGACAGCGTCGCCGCCAAGGACGCGACGACCGTCGAGTTCAAGCTGAAGTACCCGTTCGCCCTGTTCAGCGAGCGGATCGCGGTCATCAAGATCGTCCCCAAGGCCAAGACCGGCGACGCCGCCGCGGCCAAGGCGTTCGACACCGCCCCTATCGGCTCCGGCCCGTTCAAGGTGGACAGCGCGTCCAAGGAATCCGGCATCAAGCTGAGCAAGAACGCGAACTACAACGGCCCGCGCGCCGCCAAGGTCGAGACGATGACGTGGAACACCACCACCGAGGCGTCGGCCCGCGTGTCGGACCTGCAGGGCGGCCGGGTGCAGGCCATCGAGGCCGTGCCCTACCTGAACGTCGACTCGCTCAAGGGCAAGTACACGATCGACGTGAAGCAGGCCTTCAACCAGGTCTTCCTCATGTTCAACAACTCCGCCGCGCCGTTCAGCGACAAGCGGGTGCGCCAGGCCCTGCACTACGCCATCGACAAGGAAGCGGTCATCAAGACCGCGCTCAACGGCTACGGCAGCCCGGCGACGAGCTACCTCGACGAGGGCAACAAGGCCTACCAGAAGGCCGCCACCGTCTACGACTACAACCCGGACAAGGCCAAGGCCCTGCTCCAGGAGGCCGGCGTCACCAACCTGTCGTTCCGGCTCGACACCACCGACAGCTCGGTGGTCAAGGACGTCGCCCCGCTGGTCATCGAGCAGTGGAAGAAGATCGGCGTCAACGCCACGCTGAACACCGTGCCGTCCTCGGCCATCTACGGCGACATCGTCCCCAAGGACACCTTCCGGGTGCTCATGGCCACCGGTGACCCGAGCGTCTTCGGCGTCGACACCGACCTGCTGATGCGCTGGTACTACTTCGGCGAGACCTGGCCGGGCCAGCGCTACCGCTGGAGCGACGCCGACCGCAAGGCCATGGGCGACCTGCTGGACAAGGCCGCGCAGACCTCCGACGAGACGGCCCGCAAGGCGCTGTGGAAGCAGGCCCTGGACATGGCGGCGGACCAGGTGCCGCTGTACCCGATCCTGCACACCAAGGTCGTCACCGCGTACGACCCGGCCAAGGTGGACGGCTTCTCCGGCGCCTCCACCACCGGCCTGTACTTCCTGGGCACCGGCCGGACCGGCTGAGCCCACGCGCGGGGTTCCGGCCCCGCAGACGTCCCGCCCGGCCCACGTGACCCGTGCGGCCGGGCGGGACGTCCCGGCGCCCCGCCACGAGAAAGAGAATCCATGCTGACCGTCCTGAACCTGGTCGCACGACGATTCCTGACGCTGATCCCCCTGGTGCTGGGCATCACGCTCTTCGTCTTCGTGATCATGCAGTTCTCCCCGATCGACCCGGCGTTGTCAGTCCTCGGTGACCAGGCCACGCCGGCGCAGGTCGAGGCGTTCCGTGCCGCCAACGGCCTGAACGACCCGCTGCCGCTGCGCTACCTGCACTTCCTCGGCGACCTCGTCCGCGGCGACCTCGGCATGACGTTCCCGCCGTCGGTCCCGGTCGCCGAGAAGATCGCCATGGCGCTGCCGCTGACCATCCAGCTCACCGCGCTCGGCGTCGTCGGCGCGCTCGTCATCGCGCTGGCGCTCGGCATCCCGGCCGCCCTGTACCGGGACCGCTGGCCCGACCAGGTCATCCGGATCGTCTCCATGGCCGGCATCGCCACGCCCTCGTTCTGGCTGGCCCTGCTGTTCATCCAGGAGTTCTCCGTCCGCCGACCGATCTTCCCGACCGGCGGCTACGTCAACCCCGCCGACTCGGTCGGTCTGTGGTTGCAGTCGCTGGCCATGCCCGCTCTGGCGCTGGCCGTACCGGTCGGCTGCTCGCTGGCCCGCATCGTCCGCACGTCGATGGTCGAGGAACTCGACAAGGACTACGTCCGCACCGCGATCGGCGCCGGACTGCCGCCGCGCGTGGTGATCGGCCGCAACGTGCTGCGCAACGCGCTTGTCAACCCGCTCACCGCGCTCGGCCTGCGGATCGGCTACCTCATCGGCGGCACCGTCGTCATCGAGGCCATCTTCTCGCTACCAGGCATGGGCACCCAGATCATGAGCGCCGTCCAGCAGAACGACACCGCGCTCGCCCAGGGCACCGTGCTGACCATCGCGCTGTGCTTCGTCCTGGTGAACCTGGTCGTCGACATCCTCTACCTCTTCGCCAACCCCCGACTGCGCGGAGGCCACTGATGCGCCGGTCCCTCACCACGCGGCTGTCCCGCCCCGGCATGGCCTTCGCCCGGCTCGGACTCGCGGCCCGGTTCGCGCTCGGCTTCGTCGCGCTCATCGTCGTGGTCGGCGTGCTCGCCCCGCTGCTGCTGCGCCACGACCCCACCCAGACCGGGCTCGGGCCGGCGCTGATCGGCCCGAACGGCGACTTCTGGTTCGGCCTGGACAAGCTCGGCCGCGACGTCTTCTCCCGGCTGGTCGCCGGCACCCGGCGCTCCCTGGTCGTCGGGTTCGGCGCGGCGGGCATCGCGCTGGTGCTCGGCGCGATCCTCGGCGCCGTCGCCGGCAGCAGCCGCACAGTCGTCGACGAGATCATCATGCGCTGCCTCGACGTGGTCATGGCCTTCCCCACGATCGTGCTCTCCGCGCTGCTGATCATCTCGTTCGGCAAGAACAGCCTGCTGGTCCTCGTGATCGCGATCGGCTTCGTGTTCACGCCGTCGGTCGCGCGCATCGTCCGCGCCAACGTGCTGTCCCAGTACGGCGAGGACTACGTGGCCGCCGAGCGCATCATCGGTGCCCGGCGACCGCACATCCTCTGGCGGCACGTCCTGCGCAACTGCGCCGCCCCGATCCTCGTCTTCGTCACCGTCATGGTGGCCGACGCGATCGTCTTCGAGGCGTCGCTGTCCTTCATCGGCGGCGGTCTCGCCCCGCAGGAGGCGGCCTCCTCGTGGGGCTCGGTGATCGCGTTCGGCAAGGAGATGGTGCAGATCGGCGGCTGGTGGGCCACGTTCTTCCCCGGCCTGCTGATCCTGCTCACCGTGCTGGCGCTCAACGTGCTCTCCGAGGGCATGTCCGACGCGTGGGCCGCCCCGGCCGCGCGCCGTGCCACGTCCACCACCAGCGGTGACGCGCTGGAGCAGGCGAAGCCCGGCACCGGCGAGGTGGTCGAGCTGCCGGGTCTCGCCGAGGCGGCGCAGCGGCTGCGCGAACGCGCCCGCCCGCTGCCGCAGGGCAAGCCGGTCCTTAAGGTCAGCGACCTGTCCATCGGCTTCGAGGGCCGCCACCGCGGCGTGGACATCGTCGACGGGCTCTCCTTCGACGTCCGCCCCGGCGAGGTCGTCGGCCTGGTGGGGGAGTCCGGCTCGGGCAAGTCGCTCAGCGTCCTGGCCGTGATGGGCCTGCTGCCGCAGGGCGCCCGGGTACGCGGCGAGATCCGCTTCCAGGACACGAACCTGCTGAAGCTGAACGCCAGGGGCCGCCGCGCCCTGATGGGCCGCGAGATCGCCATGGTCTACCAGGACGCGCTGTCGGCGCTCAACCCGGCGCTGCGAGTCGGCGCCCAGCTCGCCCAGATGATCCGCCGCGGCGGCACCCGCTCGGCCGAGGAACTGATGCGGCTGGTCGGACTGGACCCGCAGCGCACGCTCGCCGCGTACCCGCACGAGCTGTCCGGTGGGCAGCGGCAGCGCGTGGTGATCGCCATGGCGCTGTCCCGCGACCCGAAGCTGATCATCGCGGACGAGCCGACCACCGCGCTCGACGTCACCGTGCAGGCCCAGGTGATGAAGCTGCTGCTGGACCTGCGCGAGCGGCTCGGCTTCGCCCTCATCCTGGTCAGCCACGACCTCGCCCTGGTCAGCGATGTCTCCGACCGGGTCGTGGTGATGTACGGCGGGCAGATCGTGGAGACCGGCGTGACCGCCGACGTGATGGAGGCACCCGCCCACCACTACGCCCGCGGCCTGCTCGGTTCCGTCCTGTCGCTGGAGACCGGCGCGGAACGGCTCACCCAGATCCGCGGCGTGGTGCCGTCACCCGCCGACTTCCCGAAGGGCTGCCGGTTCTCCGACCGCTGTCCGATGGCGACCGATATCTGCCGGGACACCGCGCCCGCCCTGGAGGGGACGGACGGCCACGGGTACGCCTGCCACCACCCCGCCGTCACCGTCAGCGAGAAGGAGCCGGCCCGATGAGCGCCACCGCCGAGCACCGGCCGATCGCCGAGCTGAGCGACGTGCACGTGGTGCACGCCGCGCGCGGCGGCGGCATGTTCAGCCGGGAGAAGGTCTACGCGCTCACCGGCGCCGACCTGGTCATCCGGGCCGGCGAGACGGTCGGCATCGTCGGCGAGTCCGGCTGCGGCAAGTCGACGCTCGCAAAGGTGCTCGTCGGCCTGCAACGGCCGACCGCCGGCACGGTGTCGTTCGCCGGCAAGGACGTGTGGTCGATGAGCGCCGCCGAGCGGCGTGAGCACATCGGCGCGGGCGTCGGCATGATCTTCCAGGACCCGGCCACCTCGCTGAACCGCCGCATGCCGGTACGCGACATCCTGCGCGACCCGCTCGATGTGCACCGCCGGGGCACCCGGCAGCAGCGCGAGCAGCGGGTGGCCGAGCTGATGGCCCTGGTGGGCCTGCCCCGCTCGGTCGCCGACGTGCTGCCCAGCCAGCTCTCCGGCGGCCAGCGCCAGCGGGTGTCAATCGCCCGCGCGCTGGCCCTGGAACCGGGACTGGTCATCGCCGACGAGCCGACCAGCGCGCTCGACGTGTCGGTGCGGGCCCAGATCCTCAACCTGCTGCTGGACCTCAAGGACCGGCTCGGCCTGGCGATGGTGCTGGTGTCGCACGACATCCAGACCGTCAAGCGGGTCAGCGACCGGGTCGTCACCATGTACCTGGGCCGCATCGTCGAGCAGACGCCCGCCGACCTGCTGCCCGAGGGTGGCCGGCACCCGTACACCCGGGCGTTGTTCTCGGCCACGCCGGGCCTGCTCTCCCCGATCGAGCCCATTCCGCTCGTCGGCCCGGTCCCGTCGGCCACCCGGCCGCCGAGCGGCTGCCCGTTCCGGACCCGCTGCTGGGCCGCCACCGACGGCTGCGCCGTGGACATGCCGGCGCCGCGCCCCGCCGAGGGCGAGGGCCACGAGTTCCGCTGCCACCACCCGGTGCCCGCCGGAACCGCCAACACCGAACTGGTCGCGCTCGCCACCTCGGCGACCGGCCGCACCACAACTGAGTCTGTCGAGGAGAACCTGTGACCACCCCAGCCCCGCGGTTCGCCGGAGTCGTGCCGCCGGCCGTGACCCCCCTGACCGATGAGGGCGAGGTCGACGTCCACTCGCTGGAACGGCTGGTCGAGTGGCTGCTCGACGCCGGCGTCGACGGCATCTTCGCCCTCGGCAGCTCCGGCGAGACGGTCTTCCTCACCGACCGGCAGCGGGACCTGGCCCTGGAGACCATCGTGAAGACCGCCGGCGGTGCCGTGCCGGTCATCGCCGGCTGCATCGAACCCACGACCCGCCGGGTCGTGGAGCGGGCCGAGGCGTCCACCCGGCTGGGCGCGGACGGCCTGGTCGTGACCGCGCCGTTCTACGCCATCGTCGGCCCGCACGAGATCGAGCGGCACTTCCGCGCGGTCGCCGCGGCGGTCGAGCTTCCCCTGCTGGCGTACGACATCCCGGTCTGCGTGCACAGCAAGCTCTCCGTCGACCTGCTGACCCGGCTCGCCGCCGACGGCGTGCTCGCCGGTGTCAAGGACTCCAGCGGTGACGACGTCGCGTTCCGCCAGCTGGCGCTCGCCGTCGCCGAGCACGCGCCGGAGCGCGACTTCAGCCTGCTCACCGGCCACGAGGTGGTGGTCGACGCGATGATGCTCGCGGGCGGCTCCGGCTCGGTGCCCGGACTGGGCAACGTGGACCCGGCCGGGTACGTGCGGCTGCACCGCGCCTGCATGGCCGGCGACTGGGCCGCCGCCCGCCGGGAGCAGGACCGCCTGACCCGGCTGTTCCGCATCGTCGACGCCGCCGACCCGGCCACCTCGGCGGGCGCCACCCGGGGCGTCGGCGCGTTCAAGACCGCGCTGTCCCTGCTCGGCGTCATCGCCGGCAACGCGGTGTCGCTGCCGCTGCGGCCGCTGGACGCCGCCGAGACGGGCCGCGTGCGTACCCAGCTGGAACTGGCCGGGCTGCTCTGACCATGCCCGAGGTGAGCACGACCGGTCTGGTCGCCGCGCTCGACATCGGCGGCACCAAGACCACCGCCGCCCTGGTCACCGCCGGGGGAGAGGTCGTCGGCCGGCGCACCGCGCCGACGCCTGGTCGCTCCGGCGCCGCCGCGGTGCTCGACACCGCCGCCGGCCTGGTGGAGAAGCTGCGGGCGGACGCGCCGGGCGTCGTACGGGCGCTCGGCGTCGGCAGCGCCGGAGTCATCGACAGCGGCTCCGGCCTGGTGCTGTCCGCCACCGACGTGCTGACCGGGTGGACCGGCACGGATTTGCGCGGCGACCTGAGCCGGCGCCTGGGCGTGCCGGTCACCGTGATCAACGACGTGCACGCCCACGCGTTGGGCGAGGCGCGTCACGGCGCCGCCGCCGGGTACGACACAGTGCTCTACGTCGCCGTCGGCACCGGCGTCGGAGCGTCGTTCGTCCTCGGCGACTCGGTGCTCGCCGGTGCGCACAGCGCCGCCGGGCACGCCGGGCACCAGCCGTCCCCGTACGCCGGAACGCTTGCCTGCACGTGCGGCGGGCGCGGGCACCTGGAGGCGATCGCCGCCGGTCCCGCGCTCGCAGCCGAGTACGTCCGGCGTACCGGCCGGCCGGTGGCCGACCTGCGGGCCGTCGCCGCGCTCGCCGCGGACGGCGACGAGGCGGCCCGGGAGGTCGTCCGGCTCGGCGGCGCGGCTGCCGGTTCCGCCGTCGGCGGCCTGGTCAACGTGCTCGACCCCGCCGCCGTGGTGATCGGCGGCGGCGTCACCGGCCTCGGTGAGCCGTGGTGGCGGGCACTGCGCGACGCGGTGCGCGCCGAGACGCTGCCCGGCCTGGCCGGCGTGCCCGTGCTCGCCTCCACCCTCGGCCCCGACGCGCCGCTGCTCGGCGCCGCCTCGCTCGCCTGGAAGGTCTCATGAACGCGCTCGTCGACCAGCTCCGTGACCGCCTGGTCGTCTCCTGCCAGGCGTACCCGGGTGAGCCCATGCGCGACCCGGACACCATGCGCCGGGTCGCGCTCGCCACCGCCCGGGGCGGCGCCGCCGGCATCCGCGCCCAGGGACTGGCTGACATCGCCGCCATCCGCGCGGCGGTGGACCTGCCGCTGATCGGGCTCTGGAAGGACGGCGACGACGACGTCTTCATCACCCCGACGCTGGAGCACGCGCTCGCCGTCGCCGACGCCGGGGCGCACGTCGTCGCGCTCGACGGCACGTCCCGGCCCCGGCCCGACGGCCGCACCCTCGCCGACACGATCGCGGCCGTGCACGAGCGCACCGGCGCGCTGGTGATGGCCGACTGCTCCACGCTGGACGAGGGCATCGCGGCGGCCGCCGCCGGCGCCGACCTGGTCGGCACCACGCTCGCCGGCTACACCGCGTACACCACCAAGGGCGACGGGCCGGACCTGGACCTGGTCGCCCGGCTCGCCGCCGCGGTCGACGTCCCGGTGGTCGCCGAGGGACGCATCCACACGCCGGAGCAGGCCGCGCAGGCGCTGCGGGCGGGCGCGTGGACGGTGGTGGTCGGCACCGCCATCACCCACCCGAGCACCATCACCGGCTGGTTCGCCTCCGCCGTACGGGAGGCCGCGTCGTGCCGCTGACCGACCTCGACCTGGCCGGCTGCCTCGCGTACCGGCCGGAGCTGGACGTGCCGGCGGACCTGGACGCGTTCTGGTCGCGCACCCTCGGCGGCGGCGGCGACCCGGAGGCGGCGGTCTACGAGCCGGTCGACACCGGCCTGACCCAGATCCGCACGTACGCGGCCACGATCCCCGGTTTCGGCGGCGAGCCGGTACGCGGATGGCTGCACCTGCCCGCCGGGGCCGACGGGCCGCTGCCCTGCGTGGTCGAGTACCTCGGCTACGGCCGGGGCCGCGGCCTGGTGCACGAGAAGCTGTTCTGGGCGGCGGCGGGCTTCGCGCACCTGATCATGGACAGCCGGGGCCAGGGCTGGAGCGCCGCCACCGGCGGCACGCCCGACCCGCACCCCTACCCGGCCGGCACCGTGCCCGGCTTCCTCACCCGGGGCGTCGCCGACCCGGCCGACCACTACTACCGGCGGCTCATCACCGACGCGGTGCGCTTCGCCGAGGCCGCCCGGCGGCACCCCGCCGTCGACCCCGCGCGGGTGGCGGTCACCGGCTTCAGCCAGGGCGGCGGCCTCGCTCTCGCCGCCGGCGCGCTGTGCCCGGACGTCGCCGCCGTCATGCCGGACGTGCCGTTCCTGTGCGACATCCGCCGGGGCGTGCGCGTCGCCGGCCCGGACAGCCCGTACGCCGAGGTCGTCGACTACCTCGCGCTGCACCGCGACCGCGCCGACCAGGTGTTCCGCACCCTGTCCTACCTGGACGCCGCGGTGCTCGCGCCGCGCGCGACCGCGCCGGCGCTGTTCTCGATCGCCCTGCGGGACCAGGTCTGCCCACCGTCGACCTGCTTCGCCGCCTACCACCGCTACGGCGGCGACAAGGACGTGCGGGTGTACGAGTTCAACGACCACGAGGGCGGCGAGGCCGAGCACCAGCGCGAACAGCTCACCTGGCTGCGCGGCATCCTGGGCGGCTAACGCGCGCGTTCCACCACGTAGTCGGTCAGCTCCAGCAGGAAACGGCCGTCGTCGGTGTCGGCAGCGTCGCCGAGCGCCCGCTCACCCTCGCGCCGGGCGGCCAGCGCGAGATCCCGGGCGCTGCGCCGCGCCGACTCCACACAGTCGTACGCGAGCAGCCGCCCGTGCAGCCAGCGCACCTCGGCGTCGGTGCGCTCCGCACGGGTCCGGCTCAGCAGGCGGACGAGCCGTTCGCGTTCCTCCGGTGTGCACCGCCGCATGAAGTCGATCAGGATCAGCGTGCGCTTGCCCTCCCACAGGTCACCGGCGATCTCCTTGCCGTACCGGGCGTAGTCGCCGGTGAGGTTGAGCGCGTCGTCCTGGATCTGGAACGCCGCACCCAGGTACCAGCCGTAGCGGTCCAGCACGTCGACCGCGTTCTCCCGGCCGGTCGCCACGAGGATCCCCGTGCGGCACGGGTAGATGCACGTGTACCAGGACGTCTTCTTCAGGCACATCCGGTAGTAGTCGTCGGCGTCCAGGTCGCACACGTTGTCGCGGATCCAGCCGATCTCGATGGCCTGCCCCTCCAGCGAGTGGCGCATCATCAGCTCGGTCTCGGTGAACAGCCGCCAGGCGATCCCGGAGCCGAGCGCCGCCCGATTCGCCGCCAGCCGCCGCAACGCCAGCAGGTTCGTCATATTGCCGACGTTCAGGGCCACGCCCACGCCGTACTCGGCGTGCAGGGTCCGCCCACCGCGCCGCTGCTCGCTTTCGTCCTGGATGTCGTCGTGGATGAGGAAGGCGTTGTGGAACAGCTCCACAGTCACCGCGGCGTTGAGGCCCACCGCGTCGCCGCCGCCGAACGCCCGGCACGTGGCCAGGCACAGCGCGGCGCGCAGCCCCTTGCCCCACCGCCGTGGGTACTCCGCGACCAGGTCGTAGAGGTATCGCGGGCCGCCGTCGGGCACGTCGTCGAGCAGCGCGCCGAGGGCGAGCCCGCGATAGCGCTCCAGCATCCGTTCCACGTGCCCGCCGGCCACCCCGGTGGTCGGCGCCATCGCGCGGCTACCGGTCCGTCGGCCGCTTCGGGGCCGGCGACGCCAGCCGGTCCGCGAGCCCGTTTGCGACCTCGGGGGCCAGCCGCGCCAGATTGAGTACGGTGTCCAGCGCGTCGTGGGCATCCGAGGTGTACCGCCGGATCACCTCGCCGCGCTGGTCGTCGGCCATCTTCAGTTGCCCGACCACGGTGTCGATCAGGGCGTGCCCGTCGGTGCGGACCCGGGCGACGAGTTCGTCGAACGCCTCCGGGTCCACGCGCCGGCTCTCGGTCAGCTTCTCCTCGAGCCGCCGGGCGCCGGCCAGCCCCGCCGCGAGTTCCTCCTCCAGCACCGTGGCCGCGTGGGTCACGGTCTCCGAGGTCTCCTCGGCCACCTTCTCGAAGCGCTCGTTCGTGCGCTCACGCTCCACGTTCTCCATGCGGCGGAGTCTCCACCCGGCTCCGGGCGGCGGGCTAGGCATGTGTCGCGATGGTGACTGACGGTAATGATGGCGAGCTCGGCTCGCCATCCGGCGGTGACTGGGTACGCGTACTCAGCGCAGTACCGTCCCGTCGCTCATGTGCGGGCGCGGCGGCGTCGACAGGATGCTTGTCATGGCCGAGACGCTGCACCGACACGCCGCTGCACGTACCGTCGACACGCCCCTGCCCGCCGAGGCCGCGCTGGCCCCCGCCGGCCGCGCGGTCGCCGCGCTGGCCCGGCTCGTCGCCCACCACCCGGCCGGCTGGCGCTGGCTGGCCCGGCGCCACCACCCGGTCCTCGACCGGCTCGCCGCCGCGAACGCGCGGTCGACCTGCGTGCGGGCCGCCCGGCGGGTGCCTGCTTACCAGGCGTTCCTGCGGGCCCGCCCGGGCGGCCTGCGCCGCCGGCTGCGGGACTTCCCGGAGACCGACAAGCACGGGTACGTCATGGCGTACGACGCCTCCGCCCGCTGCCGGGACGGGCGGATGCCGGATCGGGGCGTGGTGGTCGACGAGTCGGCCGGCTCGTCCGGGCGGCCGTTCAACTGGCCACGCGGCGAGCGGGAACTACGGGCGGTGCACCGGGACATCGCCGGCTACACCGGACTGGCGTTCCCGATGCGCCGCCCGTTCGTCATAAACGCGTACTCGATGGGCGCCTGGGCGACCGGCACCACCACCGGCGCGGCGATGGCCCGGATCGCGACTGTGAAGAACACCGGCCCGGACCTCGGGAAGATCGTCGACACGCTGCGCGAGTTCGGTCCCGGCCACGACTACCTCGTGACCGCGTACCCGCCGTTCCTCAAGCACCTGCGGGACCGGCTCGACGCCGAGGACTTCCAGTGGTCGCGGTACCGGATCTTCGCCAGTTGCGGCGGCGAGGGGATGACCGAGGCACTGCGCGACTACCTGGAGCAGCGGTTCGTGCGGGTGCGGTCGGCGTACGGGGCGTCGGACCTGACCATCGGCATCGGCGCCGAGACCCGGTTCACGGTGTGGCTGCGGCGGCGGCTGCGCACCGACGCGGGACTGCGCGCGGACCTGCTCGGCCGGGGCGAGCAGCGGCTGCCGATGGTGTTCCAGTACAACCCGTTCGCCACCTACCTGGAGACGAACGAGCGGCGGGAACTGCTCTGCACTGTGGCCAGCCCGCACGTGCTCCAGCCCCGGCTGCGCTACAACGTCGGCGACGAGGCGCTGCTGGTGCCGTACCGGCGGATCGTCGAGCTGGCCAACGCCGACCCGGTACGCCGCGCCGAGTTCCGTACCGCGGTGTCCGAGGAGCGGATGACGCTGCCGCTGCTGCTGTTGTTCGGCCGCAGCGACTCCACCGTGTCCTACCTGGGCGCGAACCTCTACCCGCAGGACGTCGAGTACGGCCTCTACACCGGCAACCCGTACGCCGCCGAGATCAACAGGTTCTGTCTCACGCTGCACGAGGACGCGGCGCTGGAGACCCGGCCGGTGATCCACGTCGAGCTGCGCCGCCCGCTGGACGCCGCGGCACGCGCGGCGCTCGCCGACGCCTGCCGCGACGGGGTACGCGCGCACCTGACCTCGGTGTCGCGGGACTTCGCGCAGTCCCTGGTGGAGGACCCGACCGCCGGCGACCTGCGGGTCGAGCTGCACGAACCGGACGGCGGCCCGTTCGCCGACATGCAGAAGCTCAAGAACGTCTACCTGGTGAGGTGAGCGATGCGTACCCGTGACTTCTCCCGCGCCCCCGCGCAGGCCCGCGCCGGCGCCATGTTCATCGGCGGCACCCGGTACGCGAACCCGCTGGTGCTGCTGCGCCTGGCCCCCGACTGGATCCGGATGGTGCGCGACATGCGCCGGATGTCCGGCTACTGCTGGCACACCGTCTACTGGCAGTTCCCGCTGACGCTCGGCACGATCGCGTTCTTCACCGACCGGGACGCGCTGCTGCGCTTCGCCCGGACCCGGCACCACCGCAAGCTGATGATGTGGCTGACCGACGGCGACCGCAACGCCACCGCCGGGTTCATCCGGCTCTACACCGCCTCCCCGGACGGCTACTCCAACGGCGCGTGGCGGGCCGAGGACGGCGCGATGGGCCACATCGAGCGGTTCACGCCGCTGGGCGCGGAGACGACCGGACCGGCGGTGCGCCGGTGACCGGCCACCGGTTCGAGCGCGTGACCGGCCGGCGCGGCCTGCGCGACTTCCTCGCCCTCACCGACCGGCTGTACGCCGACGAGCCCCGGTACGTGCCGACGCCCCGGCAGCAGATCCGCCGCTGGTGGCGCGACGGTGTGCCGATGTACGTGCTGCGCGACGCCACCGGCGCCGTGGCCGGGCGGACCACGCTGCACACCGACGCGGACTTCGACGCCGAGATGGGGCGCCGCTGCCAGCTGTTCGGGCTCACCGAGTTCACCGCGCCGGCCGCCCGGCCGCTGTTCGACGCGATCGGCGCGTACGCGACGCCCGGCCGGGACCTGTTGTTCGGGCCGGTGGCGCTGCTGCCCAACCAGGCCGGCGGCGTGATCACCTCCGGGTACGCCGACCGGGGTTTCGTGGACAGCGCGTGGAACCCGCCGTACTACCCGGACGCGTACGAGGAGAACGGGTTCACCGGCCGGTTCGTCTCCGACACGTGGATCTGCCCGGTCCCGCCGCCGGTCGAGGCGCCGCCCGCGCTGGGGGTCCAGCCCGACGGCGCGCGGCTGGAACTGCACCGGGGGAACACGCGGCGGCTCGACGAGCAGCTCGACCTGCTGCGCCGGATGCTCAACGACTCCTTCGCCCAGCTCGGCTACTACACGCCGATCTCCTCGGCGCAACTGCGGCGGCAGACCGACGGCCTGGCGTACCTGCTGGACGAGTCGCTCCTGCTCTACCTGACCCGCGACGGGCGGCCGGTGGCGTTCGTGCTCTGCGTGCCGGACATCAGCGACTTCCTGGTCGCGGTCCGCGGCGACCTGAACCCGGTCAACCAGCTGCGGCTGCTGGCCACCCGCCGCCGGTACCGGCGGGAGGCGGTGCTGATCGTCAAGGGCGTGGTGCCGGAGTTCCAGGGGCGCGGCTACCAGCGGCTGCTCTCCGCGCACCTGCACCACAACCTGCACGACGGCGGCTACACGGCGCTGCGCAGCACGTACGTCGGGCGGGACAACCCGGCGTCGGCGGCCCAGTACCGGCGCCTCGGCGGGTGCCCGCTGCACGGCTACACGTTCTACGCCAGGGAGCGGTGAGCATGGACCTCGCCGCGTTCCACGCGCTGGAGCCGCTGTGCTGGCGGGCGCCGAGCGCACACAACACCCAGCCGTGGCGGCTGCGCTACGAGCGCTGGGCGATCACCGTCGGCTGGGATCCGGCCGACGCGCTTCCCGCGGGCGACCCGACCGGGCGCGACCTGCGGCTGTCGCTGGGCGCGTTCGTGGAGACCTGCCTGATCGTCGCCGCCGACGTGGGGCTGAGGCTGGACTGGGCCGCCGACCACGACGAGTCCGACCGGCGGGTGGGGCGGCTGCGGCCGGGACGGCAGCCGTACCGGACGCCGTTCCGCACCGCCGACGTGTGGGACCGGCGTACCCACCGGGGCCGGTTCACCGCCGGGCCGGACGCCGACGTGGTCGCGGCCGTGGACGCGGTCGCCCGGCGGGCCGGTGGCGCGGTCCGTGCCGTGCCGGCGGCCGGGCGGCTGCGCGCGTTGCTGCGCACGGCCGACCGGCAGGTGTACGCCGACCCGGCGGTGGTCGCGGAGCTGCGCCGCTGGCTGCGCCTGGACCGGTCGGGCCCGCGCTACCGGGCGGACGGGCTCAGTGACAGGTGCCTCGGGCTGGGCCGGGCCACTGCCACCGGACTGCGGGCGGCGCTCGCGGCGTACCCGGCGTTGCGCCCGCTGGGGCTGCCCCGGCTGCTCGCCGCCGCGGGCGGTGACCCGCTGGCGCAGGGCGGCGGGGTGCTGGCGCTCGTCGCGCCGCCCGGTCTGGACGCGGCCGGGCAGGTCGAGTTCGGACGCGTGCTCATGCGGATGTGGCTGACGCTGCACACGGCCGGGCTGGCCGCGCATCCGCTCAGTCAGCTCGTCGACGTGGCCGCCACCCGGGACGCGCTCGGCACGCTGCTGGACGTGGCGCCGGAGCGGATCGTGCACGTGGCCCGGGTGGGCCGGCCGGTCGCGCCCGCGCCCCGCTCGGCGCGCCGCGTCGAGCGCACGGGTGGGGGAGTGCTGATGCGGGACGCCGCGGTGCGGGTGGGGTAGGACCGCCGGGGGTCATCGCGACGGCGGCGCGGTGCTGGCCCGTACCACGAGAGTGGTGCCGAGTTCGTACCGCTCCTGGGCCGGGGCGCGGCCGTCGGCCAGGGTCAGGGCGAGCCGGGCGGCCGTGGCGCCGATCTCGGCGAACGGCTGCCGCACCGTGGTCAGCGGTGGCGCGAGCCAGGCCGCCTGCTCGACGTCGTCGAAGCCCACCACGCTGAGATCCTCCGGTATCCGCAGACCGGCGTCCCGGGCCGCCGCGTAGACGCCCATCGCCTGCAGGTCGTCGCCGCAGACGACAGCGGTCGGCGGGTCGGGCCGGGCGAGCAGCTGAGCGCCGAGGTCGCGGCCGTCCTCGAAGGTGAACACGCCCCGCTGTTCGAGGCTCTGGTCGAACGGGACACCGGCGTAGTCCAGCGCGGCGTGGAACCCGTCCAGCCGGGCGCGCGCGGACAGGTCCCGGACCGGTCCGGTGATCACGCCGATCCGGCGATGGCCGAGTTCGAGCAGGTGCCGGGTGGCGGCGAGCGCGCCGCTCCAGTTGTTGGACCCGACGGCGGGGGTGGGGAACAGGTCGCCGGTCGGGTCGATGGCGACCAGCGGTATCCCGTCGGCCTCGAACCGTTCGCCGTCCTCGGCGGTGACCAGGGCGAACGCCGTGATGACGGCGGTCGGCTGCCGCACCAGCAGTTGCTCCGCCCAGGGCAGCCCGGCCGACACGAGCCGGTGCACGTCGGTGAAGCCGACGGTGTGGTCGTGGGCGGCGGCGACCTCCTGGACGCCGCGCAGGATCTGCATGGCGATCGAGGACAGCATCCGGTGGAAGACCACCTCGACGCAGAGGGCCGCGCCGGTGGTCTGCCGTCGCCGGTAGCCGTGGTCGCGGAGCAGGGCTTCCACCCGCTGACGGGTCTGCTCGCCCACCCCGCGCCGGCCGTTGAGGACCTTGGAGACGGTGGGTGGGGACACTCCGGCGAGTTCGGCGATCGTCGCGAGGGGCAGGTCACCGCGCCGGGGCTTGCGCAGGTGCGGCCGCGGTCCTTCTTCGATCACGAGGGAAGTCTATGGCTGCGGCGCGAGGGCGAGTACGGGCCGCTCAGACCGCCCGCGAAAGGTTATCGATAACATTTCGCGCCCCGGAGGACTTCGCCGGGTCGGGTCGTGGATCTCCGGCTTTCCGCGGGAACTTTCGCGAAACCTGTTCGTCACATCTTGACGGCCGACGCCTCCATCCATGAGAGTCCATATAGGCAGATGCGGCGCACGGACGGGAGCCCGACGCCGGTGGGGTGGCGGAGCGCGTACGGAAAGGATGCCTGGGCAGCATCCTGTTAGCGCTAACACCAGCCCTTCCTGCCGACATCAGACGCCGGTCCGGCCCGCGTCATCACGTCCCACCCATCCACGCGCACGAGCGTGGCGGCAGAGGGGTTCCGATCCGTGGCGATCAGTCGACGAGCACTCATCAAGGCCGTGGCCGCATCCGGCGCACTCACCGCGGCGTCGGTCACCGGCCTTCCCGGCGTGGCCTGGGCGGCGAACACCGCGTACGCGATGGCCTACTTCACCGAGACGCCGAACTTCCAGGGCGCGGACTACGGGCTGCACCTGGCGGTGAGCCGGGACGGTCTGAACTGGACGCCGTTGAACCAGAACAACCCGGTGGTCACCCCGACGCAGGGGCAGATGGGCCTGCGGGATCCGTTCGTGTTCCGCAAGCGGGACGGCAGGTTCGTCATCCTGGCCACCGATCTCAAGGGCACCAACTTCGGCCTGAACAGCCAGTACCTGCACGTGTGGGACTCGACCGACCTGACCGCTCTCACCGGCTACCGCCGGATCCGGATGCACACGCTGCCCAGCTCGCACACCTGGGCGCCCACGGCGTTCTGGGACGCCGGCCGCGGCCAGTACGGCATCGTCTACTCCTGCAACAGCGGCGGCGACGTGCTCATGGTCAACTACACAAGCGATTTCGTCACAGTCGGCCCGCAGCAGGTGTTCTTCAGCCCCGGCTTCGGTGTGCTCGACGGCGACGTCGTCGTCGACGGCGGCACCACGTACCTCTACTACAAGAACCTGTCCACCGGCCTGCTGCACGGCGCCCGCTCCTCGACCGGCGCGCCGAACAGCTTCACCACGTACACGAGTGGACTGCGGCAGGGCAACGCGATCGAGGCGCCACTGCTGGTCAAGAACAACGACGGCAGCGGCTGGCGGCTCTGGGGCGACTCGTTCAGCCCGGTCAACGCCGACTACTACATCTGGTCCACCTCGAACATCGGCGGCAACTCGTGGACCGCGCTCAACCAGCGCGACTACACGCCGCCGCTGAACGCCAAGCACGGCTCGATCGTCGGGATCAGCGACGCCGAGTACAACGCGATGATCTCCCGGTGGGGCACCCCGAACTGGGTCCGGCTCAAGTCGTCGAACCTGCCCGACCACGTGGTACGGCACAGCAACGGGGTCGGCCGCGTCGACGCGTACCCGTTCGATCCCTACCAGGACCAGATGTGGCGGATGGTGGCCGGCCTGGCCGACCCCGCCGCCGTGTCGTTCGAGTCGGTGAACCGGCCGGGCAGCTTCCTGCGGCACAGCAACTACGCCATCCGCCTCGACCCGAACGACGGGTCGGCCACGTTCCGGGCGGACGCCACCTTCCACCGCACCGCGGGACTCGCCGACGCCTCGTGGACGTCGTTCCGGTCGCACAACTTCCCGGACCGCTACCTGCGGCACGCCAACTACCTGCTGCGGATCGACCCACTCGGCTCGGCGTCGAGCGCGAGCGACCGCCAGGACGCCACCTTCCGCATCACGCCCTGACCGAGGAGGCCGTCATGACCAGAAGACTCCTGCGACGCGGTGTCGCGCTGTTCGCGAGCATGCTCTGCGCGGTCGCGCTGACGCCTGCTGTCGCCCACGCGGACAACCCCGTCGTCCAGACCATCTACACGGCCGACCCGGCGGCGCTGGTGCACAACGGCCGGGTCTACCTCTACACCGGCCACGACGAGGACGGCTCGACCTACTTCACCATGAAGGAGTGGCGGGTCTACTCGTCGGCCGACATGGTCAACTGGACCGACCACGGCTCGCCGATGAACCTGGCCACCTTCAGCTGGGCCAGCGCCGACGCGTGGGCCGGCCAGACCGTCTACCGCAACGGCCGCTTCTACTGGTACGTCCCGGTCAAGAACCGGGCCACCGGCCGGATGGCGATCGGCGTCGGTGTCTCCGACAGCCCGACCGGCCCGTTCCGGGACGCCATCGGCCGTCCGCTGGTGGAGAACGGTGAGATCGACCCGCACGCCTTCGTCGACGACACCGGGCAGGCGTACCTGTACTGGGGCAACCCGAACCTCTGGTACGTGCGGCTGAACGCCGACATGGTGTCGTTCTCCGGCGGCCCGACCCAGATCCCGCTGACCACAGCGGGCTTCGGCGCCCGCAGCGGGAACACCAGCCGTCCCACGCTGTACGAGGAAGGGCCCTGGGTCTACAAGCGCAACGGGACCTACTACAACGTCTTCGCGGCCGAGTGCTGCTCGGAGTTCATCGGCTACTCCACCGCACCCGGCCCGACCGGTCCGTGGACCTACCGCGGCACGATCATGCCCCGCCAGGGCGGCAGCTTCACCAACCACGCCTCGATCATCGACTTCAACGGCGGCTCCTACTTCTTCTACCACAACGGCGCGCTGCAGGGCGGCGGCGGCTTCACCCGGTCCGTGGCGGTGGAGAAGTTCAGCTACCGCTCCGACGGCACCATCCCGACGATCAACATGACCAGCGCCGGCGCACCGCAGGTCGGCACGCTCAACCCGTACGTGCGCCAGGAGGCGGAGACGATCGCCTGGTCCGCCGGCGTCGAGACGGAACCGTCGAGCGAGGGCGGGAGGAACGTCGGCTGGATCGAGAACGGCGACTACATCAAGGTCAAGGGCGTCGCGTTCGGCGCCGGCGCCGGCTCGTTCACCGCCCGGGTGGCCTCGGCGACGGCCGGCGGCCGGATCGAGGTGCGGCTGGGCAGCCCCACCGGCGCCGTGGCCGGCACCTGCGCCGTCGGCGGCACCGGCGGCTGGCAGACGTGGACCACGGTCACCTGCCCGGTCAGTGGCGCCACCGGCACCCAGGACGTGTTCCTGCGCTTCGCCGGCGGCAGCGGCTACCTGCTCAACGTCAACTGGTGGCAGTTCCGCTAGACCGGCCCACCCCACCATCACCGGAGGAGACCTCAGATGTCGAAGCGCAGAACGAGAGCCGGGTCGGTCACCGCCGCGATCCTGCTGGCCCTGGGCATGGGCGCCGCCATGGTCGGCGGCTCACTGGGCGGCAGCGCCCGGGCCGCGGACGTCGGCGCGGCGGCCGCGACGGCCGGCTGCGGGAAGGCCCCGACGCTGGCCAGCGGGACGCACACCGTCACCAGCAGCGGCAAGAACCGCACGTTCATCCTGCGGGTGCCCGACGGCTACGACGTCAACCGCCAGTACCGGCTGGTCGTCGGCTTCCACTGGCGCGGCGGCACCGCCACCGACGTCGCCACCGGCCAGACCGTCCAACGCGACGTGTGGTCGTACTACGGGTTGCAGCGGCTGGCGAACAACAGCACCATCTTCGTCGCGCCGCAGGGGCTCAACAACGGCTGGGCCAACGCCGGCGGCGAGGACATCACCTTCGTCGACGACATCCTGCGCCGTGTCGACGCCGGCCTGTGCGTGGACACCAGCCAGCGCTTCGCGCTCGGGTTCAGCTACGGCGGCGCCATGAGCTACGCGGTCGCCTGCGCCCGGCCCACCGTCTTCCGGGCGGTGGCCGTCTACGCCGGCGGCCAGCTCAGCGGATGCAGCGGCGGCACCCAGCCGACCGCGTACTTCGCCGCGCACGGCATCCGCGACGGCGTCCTCGGCATCGCCGGCGGGCGGACGATGCGCGACCGGTTCGTCCGCAACAACGGCTGCGCCACGCAGAACCCGCCCGAGCCGGGCCAGGGCAGCCTGAGCCACCGCACCACCACGTACGCGGGCTGCCGGGCGGGGTACCCGGTGGTGTGGGCGGCCTTCGACGAGGGACACATCGCCGCCCCGCAGGACGGCGCGCCGGGTGACAGCGGCTCGCGTACCTGGCTGCCGGGGGAGACGTGGCAGTTCTTCACCCAGTTCCAGAGCACGACGCCGCCGCCCACCACGCCCGCGCCGACCACCCCCGGCCCGACCACCCCGCCGCCGTCCGGCGTCACCTGCAAGGTCACCGCGACGGTGAACGCCTGGAACACCGGCCTGACCGAAGACCTCACCCTCACCAACACCGGCGGCAGCGCGATCAACGGCTGGTCGCTGGTCTTCACCCTGCCGGGCGGGCAGGCCATCACCTCCGGCTGGAACGCCACCTACTCGCCCGGCTCCGGTCAGGTGACCGCCCGCAACGTCTCCTACAACTCCACCATCGCGCCCGGCGCCTCGGTCAGCCTCGGCTTCCAGGCGAACCACACCGGCAACACGGCCGCACCGGCGGCGTTCACCCTCAACGGCGTCGCCTGCGCGAGGTAGCCACCGCACCCGGTGCGCGGGCGGGCCGACGCCGGCCCGCCCGCGCACCGGCCGCACCACCACCCGACCCGCCTGCGAGGAGAAGACCATGTCCGACGTGACCCGAAGGAATATCCTCAAGGCCGGCGCGGCCGGGGCCGGTGCCGCGCTGGTGCCGGCCGCCTGGAGCGCCGCCGCACGCGCCGGCTCGGCGGCGCCACCACAGGTGCTGGCCGCGAACGACCTGGCACTCTGGTACGACGAACCGGCCGGCACCGACTGGCTGCGCGCCCTGCCGATCGGCAACGGGCGGCTCGGCGCGATGGTGTTCGGCAACGTCGACACCGAACGGCTCCAGCTCAACGAGGACACCGTCTGGGCCGGCGGCCCGTACGACTCGGCGAACACCAGGGGCGCGGCCAACCTGGCCGAGATCCGGCGTCGGGTCTTCGCCGACCAGTGGACCTCGGCCCAGGACCTGATCAACCAGACCATGATGGGCAGCCCGGGTGGTCAGCTCGCGTACCAGACCGTCGGCGACCTCCGGCTCGCCTTCGGTTCGGCGAGCGGGGCGACGCAGTACAACCGGACGCTCGACCTCACCACCGCCACCGTCACCACCACGTACGTGCAGGGCGGCGTCCGGTACCAGCGGGAGGTGTTCGCCAGCGCGCCCGACCAGGTCATGGTGCTCCGGCTGACCGCCGACCGCGCGAACGCGATCACGTTCTCCGCCGCGTTCGACAGCCCGCAGCGGACCACCGTGTCCAGCCCGGACGGCGCGACCGTCGCGCTCGACGGCGTCTCCGGGTCGATGGAGGGGGTCACCGGCTCGGTACGGTTCCTCGCGCTGGCGAACGCCGCCGTCACCGGCGGCACGGTCAGCAGCTCCGGCGGCACGCTGCGGGTGTCCGGCGCCACCAGCGTGACGGTCCTGGTCTCGATCGGGTCCAGCTACGTCAACTACCGCACCGTCAACGGCGACTACCAGGGCATCGCCCGCAACCGGCTGAACGCCGCCAAGAGCGTCGCCGTCGACCAGCTCCGCACCCGCCACCGCGCCGACTACCAGGCGCTGTTCGACCGGGTCACGATCGACCTGGGCCGCACGGCCGCCGCCGACCAGCCCACCGACGTACGGATCGCGCAGCACGCGAGCACCAACGACCCGCAGTTCGCCGCGCTGCTGTTCCAGTTCGGGCGGTACCTGCTGATCTCCTCCTCGCGGCCGGGCACCCAGCCGGCGAACCTCCAGGGCGTCTGGAACGACTCGCTGACGCCGTCCTGGGACTCGAAGTACACGGTCAACGCCAACCTGCCGATGAACTACTGGCCGGCCGACACCACGAACCTGTCCGAGTGCTTCCTGCCGGTCTTCGACATGGTCAAGGACCTCACCGTGACCGGCGCGCGGGTCGCCCAGGCGCAGTACGGCGCCGGCGGCTGGGTCACCCACCACAACACCGACGCCTGGCGGGGCGCGTCGGTCGTGGACGGCGCGTTCTGGGGCATGTGGCAGACCGGCGGGGCCTGGCTGAGCACGCTCATCTGGGACCACTACCTGTTCACCGGCGACAGCGGTTTCCTGCAGGCCAACTACCCGGCGCTCAAGGGCGCCGCCCAGTTCTTCCTCGACACCCTGGTCGCCCACCCGACGCTCGGCTACCTGGTGACGAACCCGTCGAACTCGCCGGAGCTGGCGCACCACGCGAACGCCAGCGTCTGCGCCGGCCCGACGATGGACAACCAGATCCTGCGCGACCTGTTCGACGCCGCGGCCCGGGCCAGCGAGGTGCTCGGCGTCGACACCACCTTCCGGTCTCAGGTGCGCACCGCCAGGGACCGGCTGCCGCCGAGCCGCGTCGGCTCGCGGGGGAACGTGCAGGAGTGGCTGGCCGACTGGGTCGAGACCGAACGCACCCATCGGCACGTCTCCCACCTGTACGGGCTGCACCCCGGCAACCAGATCACCAGGCGCGGCACCCCGGCGCTGTACGAGGCCGCCCGCAGGACGCTGGAGCTGCGGGGCGACGACGGGACCGGCTGGTCCCTCGCCTGGAAGATCAATTTCTGGGCGCGGCTGGAGGACGGCGCCCGCGCCCACAAGCTCCTGCGCGACCTGGTACGCACCGACCGGCTCGCGCCGAACATGTTCGACCTGCACCCGCCGTTCCAGATCGACGGCAACTTCGGCGCTACCTCGGGCATCGCCGAGATGCTGCTGCACAGCCACACCGGCGAGCTGCACCTGCTGCCCGCGCTGCCGCCCGCCTGGCCCGCCGGGCAGGTCGCGGGCCTGCGCGGCCGGGGCGGCTACACGGTGTCGCTGACCTGGAGCAGCGGCCAGGCCGACGAGATCACCGTCCGCGCCGACCGCGACGGCACGCTGCGACTGCGGTCCCGGCTGTTCACCGGGAGCTTCACCCTCGCCGACGTCACCGACGGCAGCACACCCGCCACCACCCGGCCGGAGTCCGACGTCGTCGCGCTCACCGTCCGCGCCGGGCACACCTACCGCGCGGCCCGGCCCGGCGTGACGCCGTCGCCGACCCCGACCGTCACACCCACATCGAGTACGACGCCGAGCCCGGCGCCCACCACCAGCTCCCCGGCGCCGTCCGGCGCGCGTGCCACGTACGCGATCACCGGCTCGTGGTCCGGTGGCTTCCAGGCCGAGGTCACGGTGACCGCCGGCGCCACCGCGATCCGCGGCTGGACGGTCTCCTGGACGTTCCCGAACGGGCAGGTGATCAACCAGATCTGGAGCGGCACACACACCCAGAACGGCGCGAACGTGACGGTGCGCAACGTCGACTACAACGGCTCGGTGCCGGCCGGCGGCTCCACCACGTTCGGCTTCATCGGTGCCGTCAACGGCAGCAACAACCCGCCGGCGAACCTCACCTGCACGACCACCTGAGCACCGACGCACCCCGCTTCGGCCACCCGGCCGGGGCGGGGCGTGCCGCCGGTCAGGCCAGCAGCGTCTCGCGCAGCCGCGCGCCCAGGTTCAGCTCGCCGACCACGCGGGGACCGGCCGGGTCGTACACGGCGATGCGGTGATTGCGGCGCATCATCTCCCGTACCGCCGGCGGCAGCCGGGGCGGGTCGTCCATCGTCGCGAGCACCCGCGCGCCGGTGCCCATCAGCCGCTCCACGAGCGTCGCGCTGTCGGTGTCCACACGCACCCGGCCGAACTCCCAGCCGGCGGTGGTCAGGTCGAGCACCTCGAACAGGCGCGTCACGAACGGCTGCGGGTCGGTCACCCGGTCCAGCCGGTCGGCTCGCCCGCCGACCACCGCCACGGCGGCGCTGACCTGCGCGTACGGGTGCAGCCCGCTGGGTAGCGCGCCGAGCGGCCAGCGCAGCGCCCGTCCGGCCTCCTTCCACAGGGGCCGGTAGTTGCGGCGGTGCACCAGCAGCCGCCGCCCGGTGCGCCGGAACACCTCCTGCGCCTGGCCCTGGAGGTCGGCGTGCGACTGGTCGGCGGCCTCGCAGACGATCCCGGCGGCCACCACGAGACCGTCGTCATCGGACAGCAGCCGGGTGATCGCGTCGGCCTGCTCCGGGAACCGGAGGCGGGCGTGCGCCCCGTAGGACCGCCGCACGTCCCGCAGGAGCTCCTGCTGACGTGCGGGGTCCAGTTCGACCCGTCCGCCACCGAGCAACCGCTGGAGCCAACCCATCGCGCCTCGCTTCCGTCGCCGTCTGCGGACCGGGCAATGCTAGTTCGTCGGCCGATGCTCGTATGGTGACGGGGTGACCGATCGATCCCTGACCCTGATGGCGGTGCACGCGCACCCCGACGACGAGGCGACGAGCACCGGCGGTGTCCTGGCGCGCTATGCGGCCGAGGGCGTCACCACTGTGCTCGTGACGTGCACCGACGGGGGGTGCGGCGACGGTCCCGGCGGGATCAAACCGGGCGACCCCGGGCACGACCCGAAGGCCGTGGTCGAGATGCGCCGCGCCGAGCTGGCCGCCAGTTGCGAGGCGCTCAAGGTCACCCACCTGGAGACGCTCGACTACGGCGACTCCGGGATGATGGGCTGGGCGACGAACGACGCGCCCGGCGCGTTCTGGAACACGCCGGTGGCCGAGGCGGCCGACCGGCTGGCCGAGCTGATCCGGCGCTACCGCCCCGACGTGGTGGTCACCTACGACGAGAACGGCTTCTACGGCCATCCGGACCACATCCAGGCCCACCGGATCACCATGGCCGCTGTGGAGCAGACCGGCATTCCGGCCAAGGTCTACTGGACCACAGTGCCGCGCAGCGCGTTCCAGCAGTTCGGCACCGTCATGAAGGAGATCGGGGTGGAGTTCCCCGAGCCGGAGGCGACCGACGAGATGCCGGCGCTGGGCCTGCCGGACGACGAGATCACCACCTGGGTCGACACCAGCGGCTACGGCGGGCAGAAGTTCGCCTCGCTCGCCGCGCACGCCAGCCAGGCGGAGAACATCTTCTTCCTGCGCCTGGGGCAGGAGCGGTTCACCGAGCTGATGGGCATGGAGACGTTCGTGCGGGTTCGCGACACCACCGGCGCGGCCACACCCGAGGACGACCTGTTCGCCGGGTTGCGCTGACCGGTCGCCGGTCCGGTCCGGGGAGGTCATCGACTCACGTCGAGACGGTCTGCGCGGCTAGGTGATCGAGCACGGCGCGGACGTCCCCGCCGGTCCCGGCCATGATCCGTCGTTGCCGGGTGGCGCCGGTGCCGTCCCGGCGCACCCGGTCCAGCTCGCGCCGGACCAGATCCAGGTCACCGTGGCGGGCCAGCGCGGGCGTGACGGTGACGACCAGGTCGTCGACGAGGTCCCAGGCCGGCCGGGGCCGACCGGAGCGCAGGTCCACGAGCTTGCCGTCGACGCCGTCGTGGGCGGCCCGCCAGTGCGCGGCGGCGACCAGGCAGTCCCGGATGCGGGGTGCGGGCACACCGGCGCGGACGTCGTCGATCAGGGTGGCCACGAGCGCCCGGACCAGCCCGGCGACCAGCACCGTGTCGTCGACTGTGGGGCACACGTCGCCGACCCGGACCTCCACCGTCGGGTACGCCGCGGACGGGCGGGCGTACCAGTAGACCATCGCGGCGTCGAGCATGATCCCGGCGGTGATCAGGTCCGCCACCGTGGCGTCGTAGTCGGCGGCGGAGTCGAAGTGCGGTGTCGGTCCGATGCTCGGCCACCGTTCCAGCTGCATCGAGCGCCAGCTCGCGTGGCCGGTGTCCCGCCCGTCGCGCAGCGGCGAGTTCGCGGTGAGCGCCTGCACCACCGGCAGCCACGGGCGCAGGTGGTTGCAGACCTGCACTGCCAGTTCCCGGTCCGGCACGCCGACGTGGACGTGGCAGCCGCAGACCGCCGGGTCGTGGGCCACCGGGCCGAACCGGCGGGACATTTCGTGGTAGCGCTGCTCGTCGGGCACCGTGCGGTGGGCCTCGCAGACCGGGGTGGCACCGACGGCGACCAGCCGCGCCCCGGCCGCGTCGGCCGCCTGCGCGGCCGCCCGGCGCAGCGTGACCAGGTGCTCCCGCAGCTCTCCGAGATCGGGACTGACCGGCGTCACCATCTCGACCATGCTGTGCCGGAACTCCTGCCGGCTCTGCTCGCGGGCGGTGCCGGACAGCGCGCCGCGTACCCGGTCGGCGACCGGCATGCTCTCGCCGGTGGCCGGGTCCAGCAGCAGGAACTCCTCTTCCACCCCGAGGGTCAGGACGGTGGGGATCTGCGGGGTGGTGGTGGCGGTGGTGGTGGGCCGCGGCCTCACCGACGGCTCCACCGGCACGGAACGGTCGGCGTGTCGTCGTGAGGCGGAGTCATGTCTCGACGGTACGAGGGCGGGGGCCGGCCCGAGGCCGTTTCCGCCGACCACCGCCCCCGCGGGTGGCGGGGGCGGTGGCGGTACGGCTCAGCAGTCGAAGTAGAGCGCGAACTCGTGCGGGGTCGGGCGCAGACGCACCGGGTCGACCTCGTTGGCGTTCTTCCAGTCGACCCAGGTGGAGATCAGGTCGTCGGTGAAGACCCCGCCGTCGAGCAGGTAGTCGTGGTCGGTCTCCAGCGCCGCCAGCGCCTCGGGCAGCGAACCCGGGACCTGCTTGACGTCGCCCCACTCCTCCGGCGGCAGGTCGTAGAGGTCCTTGTCGATCGGCGCCGGCGGCTCGATCTTGTTCTTGATGCCGTCCAGACCGGCCATGAGCATGGCGGAGAACGCCAGGTACGGGTTGCTGGACGGATCGGGGACGCGGAACTCGACGCGCTTGGCCTTGGGGTTGCTGCCGGTGACCGGGATGCGGGTGCACGCGGAGCGGTTGCGCTGCGAGTAGACCAGGTTGACCGGCGCCTCGAAGCCCGGCACCAGACGACGGTAGGAGTTCACCGTCGGGTTGGTGAAGGCCAGCAGCGACGGGGCGTGGTGCAGCAGGCCGCCGATGTACCAGCGGGCGGTGTCGGACAGGCCGGCGTAGCCGGTCTCGTCGTAGAACAGCGGTTCGCCGCCGCGCCAGAGGCTCTGGTGGGTGTGCATGCCGGAGCCGTTGTCACCGAACAGCGGCTTCGGCATGAACGTGGCGGTCTTGCCGTGCGCCCACGCCTCGTTCTTGATCAGGTACTTGAACAGCTGAAGCTCGTCGGCCGAGTGCAGCAGCGTCGAGAACCTGTAGTTGATCTCGGACTGCCCGCCGGTGCCCACCTCGTGGTGCGACCGCTCCACGGTGAAACCGGCGTCCACCATCCGGCGGACCATGCTGTCGCGCAGGTCGGCGTAGTGGTCCACCGGCGGCACCGGGAAGTAGCCGCCCTTGTAGGCGGTCTTGTAACCGCGGTTGCCGCCCTCCTCGATCCGCCCGCTGTTCCAGGCGCCCTCGATCGAGTCGATGTAGTAGAACGACTGGTGCGCCGAGGTCTCGTGGCGGATCGAGTCGAAGATGTAGAACTCCGCCTCCGCGCCGAAGTAGGCGGTGTCGGCGATGCCGCTCGCCGCCAGGTACGCCTCGGCCTTCTTCGCCACGTTGCGCGGGTCGCGGGAGTACGCCTCGCGGGTGAACGGGTCGTGGACGAAGAAGTTCAACGCGACGGTCTTCTGCGTGCGGAACGGGTCCACGAACGCGGTCGCCACGTCCGGCAGCAGCAGCATGTCCGACTCGTGGATCGACTGGAAACCACGGATCGACGAGCCGTCGAAGGCGAGACCGTCGGTGAACACGCTGTCGTCGAACGACTCGACCGGCAGGTTGAAGTGCTGCATCACGCCGGGCAGGTCACAGAAACGTACGTCGACGAACTTCACGTCCTCGTCGGTGAGGTATCGCAGGAGTTCCTCGGAATTGGCGAACACACGTCCTCCTGGCAGGCGTCGTTGATCCTGGCCACGTCCCGTGGCCGGACCGCCCGGGGACATGGCCCGTACCGCCACCGTACGACGGCGCGCCGTGCCCGGCTCGCCAACAGCCCATCCGGGTTTCCTTCGCCACAGGCCGGGTAGTCGCCGTACCCGGCGGACCGCCCGGGAGACGACGTGGCGGGAGGTTGGCGTGGTGGGTGCTCCCCGACTGACCGGTGGACGCTGAGATGTGCGGGATCAGCGGTGAGGCCAGATTCGACGGGGCCGCCCCCGACGCCGCCGCGGTGACCCGGATGACCGCCGCCATGCGCTCACGCGGCCCGGACGGCGAGGGCACGTGGAGTGATGGCTGGATCACCCTCGGGCACCGACGGTTGACGGTGATCGACCTGTCCGAGGCCGGCGCCCAGCCGATGGTCCGCGACGACCTCGGCCTGGCCCTGGTCTTCAACGGCTGCGTCTACAACTACCCGGAGCTGCGCGACGAGCTGCGCGCGGCCGGGCACACCTTCCGCAGCACCAGCGACACCGAGGTGATCCTGGTGGCGTACGCGCAGTGGGGGGAGCGGTTCGTCGACCACCTGGTCGGCATGTTCGCGGTCGCGCTGGTGGACCGGCGGCGCCGCCGCCTCGTGCTGGCCCGCGACCGGCTCGGCATCAAGCCGCTCTACCTCGCCGAGTCGCCCGGCCGGATCCGGTTCGCCTCCACGCTGCCGGCGCTGCTGGCCGGCGGTGACGTCGACACCGGCATCGACCCGGTCGCGCTGCACCACTACCTGTCCTGGCACTCGATCGTGCCGGCGCCCCGCACGATCCTGCGCGGGATACGCAAGCTGCCGCCGGCCACCGTCCGGGTGATCGAGGCCGACGGGCGCAGCCGGGAGCGCGTCTACTGGCGGCCCGAGTACCGGCGCGACCCGACCCACGACGGCATGGACGCCGCCGACTGGCGGGCCGCCGTCGGGGACGCGCTGCGCACCGCCGTACGCCGCCGGCTGGTCGCGGACGTGCCGGTCGGGGTGCTGCTCTCCGGCGGGCTCGACTCCAGCATGATCGTGGCGTTGCTCGACGACGCCGGACAGCACCACCTCCAGACGTTCAGCATCGGCTTCGACAGCCGCGGCGACGAGACCGGCGACGAGTTCCACTACTCCGACCTGGTGGCCCGCACGTTCGGCACCGACCACCACCGCATCCGGCTCGCCGACGGCGATCTCGGTCCGGCCGTACGCGCCACCGTGGCGGCCATGACCGAACCGATGGGCAGCCACGACGTGGTGGCGTTCCACCTGCTCGGAGAGCAGGTGGCCCGGCACGTGAAGGTGGCGCAGTCCGGCCAGGGCGCCGACGAGGTGTTCGCCGGCTACGGCTACCACCACCGGCTGGCCCGCTCGCCCCGAGAGGACGCGGTGGCCGAGTTCACCGCCGCGTTCTTCGACCGCGACCACGCCGAGCTGACCGAGGTGGTCGAACCGGCGTACGCCTGCGACGGTGACGCCTCCGGCGAGCTGGTCGCCGCGGACCTGGCCGCGCCGGGCGCGCAGACCGCCGTGGACGCGGTGCTGCGCCTGGACACCCACCTGATGCTGCCCGACGACCCGGTCAAGCGGGTGGACAGCATGAGCATGGCGTGGGGGCTGGAGGTGCGTACGCCCTTCCTCGACCAGGACCTGGTCACGCTCGCCGCGGCGTGCCCGCCGGAGCACAAGCTGGCGCAGGGCGGCAAGGGTGTGCTCAAGGACGTGGCCCGCGAGGTGCTGCCGGCCGAGGTCATCGACCGGCCCAAGGGCTACTTCCCGGTGCCGGCGCTGCGCAACGTCGACGGTCCCGTGCGAGAGTTGGTGGTCGAGGCGCTGGGTGCGCCCGAGGCGCGCCGGCGCGGGCTGTTCCGCCGGGCGTACGTCGACGAGCTGCTGGCCGAGCCGGACCGGGCCCAGGCCGCCGCCGGCAGCAACAAGTTGTGGCAACTGGGCCTGCTGGAGCTGTGGTTGCAGACGCACGGCGTGAGCTGAGCGGGAGGAGCGCTGTGAAGTTCGTCATCGAGAGCGAGGCCGACGGCAGTGTGGGGTTCACGGTCGTCGGCGGCGACGGTCAGGTGCTCGCCACCGGGGCGCCCTGCCCGGACAAGGGCTCGGCGCTCGCGGTCGTCGGGGAGCTGATGCACGGGCTGGGCGACGCCTGCGTGGAGGACCGCACCGAGGCCGGTGCCGGGCCGGTGGCCGGCACCCGGACCGAGATCGGCGACGACATGTCGGACATCGGCCGCTCCGGCATCCCGCCGGTCTGACGCGGCACGTCCTGGCGGCGTGACGGCGATCCGCCGGTCCGGCCGCGACACGTCCCGCCCGGCCGACGAGCCCGGGCGGGACGGTGCGCTCACTGCTCGTCGTCGAGCACGTCGGTGTGGCCGTCCCGGGTGACGGTGGGCGGCAGGTGCTCGTCCGGCTGGGGCGCCTCGGCGAGCGTGTGGTGCGGGTCGCCGTCGGGCGAGAACAGCACCCGATCGGTCTTGCGGGTCTTCTCCTGCTCCTCCTCCGGCTCCGTCACCGCGTTCTCCCTCCGCTCACCGGCGTCCCGGGCAGGCCGCCCCTCGTCCCACGCTAAGCGCCGGACGAGCGCCGGGAGCCGGTTTCCGCGCGACGGCCCCGCGGTCACCCACCGGGACGGTACGGCCGCCGGGTGAGGCTCGCGTACGCCATCGTGGTCAGCGTGACGATGTCGAACACCGGCACACCCAACCGCGCCTGGATCCGGTGGGCGAACGGCACCAGGTCGGTGCACTCGACGACCAGCGCCCCCAGGTCCGGGTGCGCGCGGGCCAGCGCGTCGACCCGCTCGTCCACCTCGGCCGCCAGCCGCCCGACGTCGATGGCGTCGCGCCGCCCCTCCAGCATCACCTCGCGGAACTCCGGCTGCCCGGCCATGCCGGTGACCGCCACCGGGACGTCGGCGGCGCCGATCGCGGCCAGGTGGCGCGGGGTCAGGGCGGCCTCGTCGGCGACCAGCAGCCCGACCGGGCGCCCGACCATGCGGTGCACCATCGGCAGTTGCACCAGGCTCGACGACCACAGCGGGACGCGCACCGCGGCGGCGAGTTCGGCCTGGAACAGGACGAGGAACCCGCACGCCCCGGTGATCCCGGCGACCCCGGCCGCCTCCAGGTCGCGGGCCGCGTCGACGAACGGTCGCAGCAGCGTCGGGTCGGCCTCGCGGACCAGCCGCTGCGGGGTGGCGCCCTCCACCACCCGGTAGCGCACGGGGAAGTCGAACGTGTCCGGGTTGCGGATGTGCCCGGGGATCTTGTCGAAGCTGGTGTCGAGGCAGAGCACGCCGATCTCCGGCCGGTCGCTCACGAGATCCCCTTCCGGAAGCGGTCCAGGGCGAACGTCTCCAGCGGCAGGTCCGGCTCGGCGCCGGAGACGAGCTGGGCGAGCAGCCGTCCGCCGGCCGGGGCCAGGCCCATCCCGATGTGCCCGTGCCCGGTGGCCACGCTGACGTTGTCGTAGCCGTCGGCCCGCCCGATCAGCGGCAGGCTGTCCGGGGTGCACGGACGCAGGCCGCTCCACACGTCCAGCCGGCGGCCGGTGTCCAGCGCCGGCAGGTACCGCCGCGCGGTGTGCAGGATCCCGTCGACGCGGCGCGGTGAGATCGACGTGTCCAGCCCGGACAGCTCCAGCGTGCCACCGACGCGTACCCGGTCACCCAGCGGCATCACGGCGACCTTGCCCTCGCTGAGCAGCACCGGCCGGGTGGGCGTGCGCGGCCCGGCGGGCAGCGTGACGGTGTAGCCCTTCGCCGGTTGCAGCGTCAGCCCGACGTCGAGCATCCGGGCGCAGGCCGCCGACCACACCCCGGCGGCGATCACCACCTCGGCCGGGCGCAGCTCGCCCCGGGCCGTGCGCACCGCGCGTACGCGCCGCCCGGTCACCTCGAAGTCGCGTACCTCCGCGCCGGTGACGATGTCCACGCCCCGGGCCCGCAGCGCCCGCGCGAGCGCCACCAGGAACGCCGGGATGCGCAGCGCGGCGCCCTCCTCGTTGAGCAGCGTCCCGGCCACCGCGAAGTCGACGCCGGGTTCCAGCCGGGCCAGCTCGGCCCGGTCCAGCTCGCGCAGCGGCACGCCACGCGCGGTCGCCGCCGGGATCGTCCGGCGCGCCTTCGCGTACCCCTGCTCGGTGTGGCAGGCGAGGATCATGCCGCGTTCGGTGAGCGTCCCGGCCAGCTCGTCCTCGGCGCAGATCTCGCGCAGCAGCGCGAGGCTGCGCTGTTTGAGCGCGAGCAGCGTCTCGAACCCGGCGCGGGCGTGCCGTTCGGTGCAGTGCCGGCGGAAGTGCCAGAGCCAGGCCAGCAGCGCGCCGTCCAGCCGGGGCCGGACCGCGAACGGGCTCTCCGGGCGCAACAGCCAGCGGATCCCGGTGGCCGGCACCCCCGGCTCGGCCAGCGGCGCCGAGCCCTGGGTGCCGACGAAACCGGTGTTCCCGGCCGAGCAGGCCGCCGCGTCGCCGACCTCGCCCCGGTCCACCACCGTCACGCTGAGCCCGGCGCGGCGCAGGAACCAGGCGCAGCACAGGCCCACCACGCCCGCGCCGACCACCAGCACGTCGGGGTCGGTACGGCCCGGCGTCGTCATCAGTCGCCGCCGGTCAGAGCGTCACGACGAAGAAGCAGGTGGGCAGGTTCACCACGACCCGCTCCCAGATCTCGGCGCGCAGTGCCACACCGGGTTCGGCGAACGTGCCCGGCGGCGGTTCGGCGAACGCGATGGTGGACCGGCCGGCGTCGAACAGCAGCGCGCCGTGTCCGAAGTCCCCGACGATCGCGGTGCCCGGGTCGACCAGCCGGGTACGCACGATGAACACGCCGTTGTCCTCCACGTCCCGCATCAGCGAGCCGCTGCCCAGCAGGCGGTAGTAGTCGGCCGGATTGATGATCAGCCCGTCGGCGGTGCTGCCCATCTGCTCGACCTCGTTGCACGCGGCCAGGACGGTGGACGCGAACGGTCCCGGGTCGGTGAGCCGGCCCAGGTCCGGCATGGTCAGCAGCCCGCCCTCGCCGCGCAGGATGGTGTGGTTCTCGGCCGTGGCCAGCCGCACCACCAGCCGGTAGTCGATGAACTGCGCGAAGCTGACCGGGTCCTCCCACAACGTGTCCGGCACCTGCACCCACGCGGTGGTGGTGAGCAGCGGCGGGATGGGGGAGCGGTGGAAGTGGTTGGCCGCCTCCCGGCGCAGGTCCGCGCCGTCCACCGCCGGGTCGTCCGGGCGAGGCGGGCTCTCGTGCCAGTAGTAGTCCTGCGGATCCCGGGACAGGTCCACCACCTTGAGCATGTTCCGCGACGGGTAGCGGGGCTTGCGCCGGGAACTGGTGAGCGAGTCGGTGATCGTCACGTCGTAGTCGACGCTGGTGTCGAAGCCGTCCTTGGCGAACGCCTCGACGAACGTCGCGCCGGGCGACATCTGCGTCTTCCGCTCGGCGACCACCTCGGCGATCGTCCGCTTCACGGTGTCGGTGCGCTGCGACATCTGCTGTCCCTCCCTCAGGCCGGCTTGCGGGCGACGAACATGCCCCAGCCGAACTCGCCCCTGTCGATCGCCGCCTGGATCTCGTCGCACGAGTCGGCGAAGCCGAGGATCCAGGTCCGCGCCGCCTCGTCCGCCGTCGTCTCCGCGCGCTCCCGGGCGGTGCGGCCCAGCACCCGGTACGTCTGCCTGATGTGCGCGTCGAGACTGCGCGCGACCACGTCCACGAACCCGGCCTCGGTCAGCGCCCGGCGGTAGCCGTCGAGCGAGTAGCCGTCGTTCCAGCGCACCCGGTCGTAGACGTGCCGGCGGGCCGCCTCGCCGATCCGCTCGGTGGGCTGGAGGAAGTCGGACACCGCGAGCACCCCGCCGGGGGCGAGCACCCGGAACATCTCGGCGTGGCTGCGCGGCTTGTCCGGCACCAGGAACAGCGCGTCCTGACTGACCACGTGCGTGAACGTGCCGTCGTCGTACGGCAGGGCGGTGGCCGAGCCGTGCCGGAACGACACCGGAAGCGAGGCGCCCCGCTCGGCGCGCCGCTGCTCGGCGAAGCGCACCCGCTCGATGCTCAGGTCCAGCCCCTCGCCCCGGCATCCGGTACGGGCGGCCAGGCGCAGCAGGAAGTTGCCGCAGCCGCAACCCACGTCGAGCACGTTCGACGACGCGTCGATCCCGGCGTCCGCGGCCAGGATGTCGGAGGTCCGGTCGGCCGCCGCGTGGTAGTCGGTGTCGTCCTCCCCGGCGAAGTAGCCGGTGTGCAGCACGCCCTCGCTGTCCCAGAAGCTGAGGTACGTCTGCGTGGTCTGGTCGAAGAACTCGGAGACGTCCCGCTCGGTGAACCGGCTGGTCGTGGACATGGGCACTCCCTTGTGCGGCGGTCGGTGGGTCAGGCGTAGGTGTCCTTGCGGACGCCGGTGAGGTGGGGCAGGTCGGGGCCGGTGGCGGCGGCGCCGCCGTCGATCAGGTGCACCCCGGCGGTCACGTACGACGCGCGTTCGCCGGCCAGGAACGCGGCCACCGCGGCGACCTCCTCGGGCCGGGCCAGCCGCCCGACGGCGCTGTGGTGGCCCATCGCGGCCAGCCGCGCCTCGACGTCGCCGTCCGCGCCGGCGAGCCGGGCCGCGGCGCGTTCCATCGGCGGCGTCCGCACCCCGCCGGGTGCGAGCACGTTCACGGTGATGCCGTCGCGGCCCACGTCGACGGCGAGGCCCTGGGCGAAGCGGACCAGCGCCGCCCGGGTCACCCCGGACAGCACGAGCGGGCCGATCGGCACGCAGGCGGTCTCGGAGGCCACCAGCAGCAGCCGGCCCCAGCCCGCGGCACGCATGTGCGGCAGCGCGGCCATCGACACCGCTACCGCCGGCAGCAGCACCCGGTCGACGGCCGCCCGGTAGTCGTCCGTGCCGAACCCGGTGGCGGTGCCCACGGGCGGGCTGCCGCCGCTGACCAGCAGCACGTCCACCCCGCCCAACTCCTCGGCGACCCGGTCCACCCAGCGGGCGGCGGCGCCGGTGTCGGTGAGGTCCACGCCGGTCGCGCTGACCCGGCCGGACGCCACAGCCGTCAGCTCCCGTTCGGCGGCGGCCAGCCGCTGCGGGTCACGCCCGCAGACCGCCACGTGCGCGCCCTCCACGGCGAACTCCCTCGCGCAGGCCAGCCCGATGCCGCTGGTGCCGCCGGCGACGAGCGCCACCCGGCCCCTGAGCCCCAGATCCACGTCCTCACCTCTCCGTCTCGCCGACGCGGGCCGCCGCGCCGGGGTACGCCGGGTCGCCGTCCGGCCCGCCGGACCGGTAGCCGTACCGGGTGGACAGCGGCCAGGCCAGCGCCGCCACCGCGAGCCGCTGCCGGCCGGTGAGCGTGCGCCGCCACCCGTCGTCGCGGTCCCGGATGACGGTCGGCCCGGTCCGGAACCGGTCCGGGTTGCCGGTGACGGTGTGGTTGCCGCGCAGCTCGACGGTCCGGTCCCGTACCGGGTTGGCCGCCGGGTCCACGCCGACCAGCCGCAGCAGCGCGCCGATCGTGCCGGCCGGGTCGGCGGTGAAGTCCTCGTAGCGCAGGAACGCCGACCGGTCCGGGTACCGCCGGTTGATCGCCGCCGACGCGAGGTTGAACCCGTGCCAGTACGCGGTGCTGCGCGCCGCCGACATCGCGTAGACGTACTCCTTCGGCTCCCGCCACGAGTGCGCCACCGCGCGCGGGTCGCGCACCAGGTGCAGCCAGTACGCCTCGACGCCCGGCACATGCGGCAGCAACGCCGACTCGCCGGGGATCTTGGTGCTGTCCACGATGACCCGGGCACCGGTGCGCGCGGCCACCTCCCGGTAGACCGCGCCGAGCAGGTCCGCGTGCGCCCGGGTGTCCGCGTCGTACGCGCCCCGGCGCAGCACCCGCCACGTGTGCCGGGTCCGCAGCCGGGCGCGTTGCCGGCGGATCACCTCGGCGGCGTGCGCGTCCGCCGGCATCCCGGCCGGGCGGCCCAGCGGCAGCACCGCCGACCACAGCGGACACGCGGTCAGCGCGGCGCCGCAGCCGCACCTGTCGTTCACCCCGCGCCCGGTCGAGTTCTTCCACAGGAAGTGCAGCTCACCGACGTGCACCACACCGGGCGCCTCGCCGAGGACGTTGCCGATGATGGTGCTGCCGTTGCGGCACCAGCCGTTGACGCTCAGGACGGTCACCGGTGGGCTCATGCCGCGCGTACCTCCGCCGCCTGGGCGGGCGCGGGCGCCGGCCGGCCGATGCGCAGCGCCATCGCGGCGGCGACGGCCGCGCCGGCCGCGCCCGCGACGAACACCGCCGGATAGCCGAGACCGGCCGCGACCAGGCCGGTCGCCGGCCCCCACACCGCCAGGCCCAGATCCCAGAACGAGGTGTACGCCCCGATCGCCGCGCCCTGCCGCGCCGGGTCGGTGCGGTTCATCACCATCAGCGCCAGCGACGGGTGCAGCAGGGAGAACCCGACGCCCATCACCACGCTGCCGGCCACCGCCACCGGCAGGTTCGGCGCGACGGCGATGACCAGCAGCCCGACCGCCTCGCCGACCCCGCACCAGGCGGCCACCCGGCGCGGGCCGAGCCGGTCCGGCAGGTGCCCGATGACCAGGCGGGTGCCGGCGTACACGGCGCTGAAACAGCTCAGCACCACCACGCCGTGACCGATGCCCCGGGCGTCCAGGTGCAGCACGACGAACGCGGCAAGACCCGCGTACCCGGCGGCGCCGAAGGTGAGCGCGATGCCGGGCAGCAGCGCCGGGCGCAGCAGCAGCCCGGCACCCTTTGCCGCGGGTGCGGTACGCGCCGGCGCGGGCACCAGCGCGACGAGCGCCGCGCCGACCGCCGGGGCGACCGCGCTGAGCACCCACACCGCCGGGTACCCGGCCTGCTGCACTGTCGCGCCGAGGAACGTGCCGGCGGAGATGCCGCCCCACATGCTCACCCCGTACAGGCCGATGAGCTGGCCGCGCCGCTCGTGCGGGGCGAGCTGCACGATCCACACCGCACCGGCGGTGAACAGCGCCGCCTCACCGGCACCGAGCAGCAGCCGGACCGCGACCAGCGCGGGCACGCTCAGCGGGGCCAGGTAGAGCAGGCCACCACCGGCCACCACGAGCGCCCCGGCCAGCATCACCGTCCGATGGCCGTGCCGGTCGGCGAGCGCGCCCGCGACCGGCCGGACCAGCAGCGCGGTCACCGCGGTCACCGTGACCACCACGCCGACTGTCAGGTCGCCGGCGTCGTGCCGTTCGCGCAGGAATCCGGGCAGCACCGGGATCACCGCTGTCAGTCCGAGGTAGCCGGTGAACAGCCCGCCGAGCAGCCCGGCGAGCGCGAGCCGGGGCAGGGGCCGGGCGGGGGCCTGCGCGCCGGTCACGACCCGACCAGGGCTGTCTCACGGGCGGCGGCCACCTTGCGGACCGCGCGGACCAGGTCGTCGCAGTCCCCGGGCGTGAGGTTGGACGACAGCGGCACGTCGACGGTCTCGGTCAGCAGCCGTGCGGTACGTGGCAGCGTCGCGCGGATCTCGCCGGGGTCGGCGCTGTCGTACAGGAACCGCCAGTTCCAGAACGCCCGCACGTTGAGGTCGTCGTCCGCGCCGATGTTGCGGGCGTCGATCCCCTCGGCCCGCAGCGCGCGGGCGAACCAGCCCGCGTCGCCGCCTGGTACGCGGAACACGAACGCCTCCCCGAGGTACGCCCCGGGCGCGACCGGCCGCCGGACCGCGATGCCGGGCAGCCCGGCCAGGGCGGCGCTGACGTGCGCGTAGTTGCGGTGGAACAGCGCCAGCCGCTGCGGCAGCCGGGTCAGCTCGGCGCGCAGCAGTGCCGCCCGGATCTCGTCCATCCGCAGGCTCAGCAGCGGCAGGTCCAGGCCGGTCAGCGGCGGCTCGCCGTCCGGGAAGTGCCGCCGCAGCCGCCCCTCGTACGCCCCGGACAGCGCCACCGCCCGCGCGAACAGCGTGCTGTCGTCGGTGATCAGGAAACCGCCCTCGCCGCAGTTGAGCGCCTTGTCGGACTGGGTGCTGAACGCCCCGGCGGCCCCGAACGTGCCGAGCTTGCGGCCGTTGAGTTCGGCGCCGAGCGCGGGCACCGCGTCCTCGATGAGCGGCACGCCCATCTCGGCGGCGAACGCGGACAGCGCCTCGACGTCGGCGGCGAAGCCGCGCATGTGCACGACCATGACGGCGCGGATCTCGGGGTGCCAGCGGCGGCGCAGGTCGTCGAGGTCCATCCGCAGGTCGTCGTCGACCTCGACCAGGAATGGCCGGCAACCGGCCAGGACAATGGCGCTGGGGGTGGCGACGAAAGTGAATCCGGGGCAGGCCACCAATGATCCCGGCGGCACTCCGGCGCCCATCAGGGCGAGCGCCAGTGCGGCGGTCCCGCTGGAAACGGCCAGCGCGTGCCGGGTGCCGAAATAGCGACACAGTTCGTCCTCGAACCGCCCGCATTCGGTTTCGTTCGGCGGCCGATGGTCGTATCGGAAGTAGAGGTGACTGCGGACGGCGCGAATAGCCGCGTCCTCGTCCTCGGTGTGCACGAAGACCGCGCCCTTGTCGTACGTCGGCCAGGGCGTGCGCCGCACCGGCTGTCCGCCGTGCAGGGCGAGCTGTTCGGGCAGCTCAGAGCCGTTCTGCACCGGCCTCGGCGGGCTCGGTGCGGGAGCGTCGTTGTTCCCGTCCACCGGCGGACTCCTCGGGCGAGCGGCGACAATTCCTATTAGCTCGGTAGGATTAGCCGGGCGTGCGCCGGGCATGGTCGCCCGGCGGAATCGCAGTCCCGGCGCGATCCCGTCGAGGGGTAAGAAATGCCACCAGATCCGACATTCATGGTACGTCGATCCAGCGAGAGTAATGATTGTCGTCGATCCCGTACTCGTCAACAGATAGACGTGAATATGTTCGGCGCCGGGCCGTGCCGACAGTGGACTATGCGGAATTGTCGCTGCCGTCCCGCTGATCCGTCGGCGTGGCCCGGCGCCTCCGACCGCCGGACCCGGCGCCCGTCCCGTGGCCTCGATCCACTGCCCCAGGGGTCGCCCGGCACGTCGGGCGGCCCCTGGTCGCGCCGGGCCCGATGGCAGCCGGCCTGATCACACCGGGCCTGATCGCACCGGGCCTGGTCGTGCGGCGCCTGATTGCACCGCGCCCGATCGTGCGGGATCAGGCCGCGCCGAGGTCCGGCCGCCGTCGGGACTTGCCGTCACCGACAGTAGCCTCCGCAGCTCCCCGGCAGAACTCACCCCGCGCCCTTTGCTCTGCAGCCATCGGCGCATCGGTGACTCACGGCCACTGCCGCGTATGTGGCTGCAGAGCAAAGGGCGCGAAGGGGTGTGCGTCCAGCTCTCGGCTCGCCGCGCATCGTCGCTGTTCAGGAGGATGCTGCGGACAATCCGACCCATTCGGCCTCGGCGACTGCCGTCACCCTCCGTGATTCACTGTCGAATCGGGCCGCGGTAACGGAAAGTTACGCGCAGGGGCGAGCGCGCGTCGTCGAGACCCGGCCTGACAAGGCCCGTCGATCAGGCGGCTCGCCAGGCGCTGACCAGAGCGGCCACTGTGGCGTACCGCGCGGCCGGATCGGACCGGGCGGCCCGGTCGGCGACCGCGCGTTCGGCGGCCGTGCCCCGCCAGCCGGACGGAGCGTCGAGCAGGTGGTGCAGCGTACGACCGAGCGCATGGACCGTGGTGCGCTCGTCGATCGTCGCGCCCCGGGTCAGCTCCTCCGGCGACAGGTAGCGACGGGAGCCGGGCAGCCGGTCGGAGTCGAGCACGAACGGTGCCGGCCGGTACTCGTCCAGGTCGATCAGCCGCATTCGGCGGGCGTCGAAGTCGTAGAGGAAGCATCCGTCGTACAGGTCGACGGCGACGTACCCGGCCGCGCTCACGGCCAGGTGGGCGTCGAGGATGACGTCCAGCGCCGCGCGTACCTCGGCGACCGGCAGCCGCTGGAAGCGGGCCAGCCCGCTCCGGTCGCTGCCGCCGCCGGCTGTGGCGTGGTTGAGCACGACGCCGTCGCACCACGGGTACACCAGCGTCGGGCCGTCGGTGCCGTCGCGGACCAGCTCGGGCCGGACCACTGCCGGGTGCCGGACCGCGGCGTGCAGGCCCAACGCGCGGGTCAGCGACTCTCGCGCCGCGGGTGTCCCGGCCCGCTTGACGAACCAGCGCCGGCCCGCCGACTCCACGCCGTAGGAGACGCATCCGGAGTCCTGGTCGCCGAAGACCACGAACGCGGCGGCCGGGTCCAGATCCCACACGCGTCGAGGCTACGACGACCGCCGCGCCGGCGGTGGCCCTCCGGACCGCGCCGGGTCACCGCGGCGGGTCCACCACCTCGATCACGTCGGCGGGCGCGCGGCGCGGCGCCGGCGGCAGCTCCGCGTCCGGGCCCCAGCCGACGCGCACCACCAGGTACGGGTCGCCGATGCCGGCCAGCAGGTCGCGCATCATCCGGCGCGGCCAGGCCAGCTCCACGGCGTCGCTGAGCGGCGCGCTGGCCAGTCCCTCGGCGGTGGCGGTGAGCAGCAGCGCCGACAGCGCCTCGCCGCCGCGCAGCCAGGCGGCCGGCTCGTCGGACTCGCCGAACAGGATCAGGTACGCCGCGCCCCGGTCGAAGTCCGCGCCCGCGCTGAGCCCGGCCGCCCCGCCGGGGGCGTAGTCGCGCAGCGGCACCCGGCGCGGGGACGGTCGCACAGCGGTGGCGGCGGGCACCCCGTCGCCGCTGCCCTCCGGGCGGTGGGTCCAGCGGTGCAGCTCCTCCCGGTACGCGGGGTCGGCCAGCTCCGCGTCGGCGGCGCGACCGGTGGAGACGGCGAGCATCGGCATCTGGTCCGGCCGGACCACGTGCAGGTGCGCGCCCTCGGCCTCCACGGCGTCCCCGAGCCGGGCCAGCACCGCCTCCGGCACCGGCCGGTCCCCGTACGCCCGGCGGTCGGTGCGGCGGCGCGGAATGGCGTCGACCAGGCGGCCCGCCGGGACGTCCAGGTCGGCCGGGCCGGTGGTACGCACCCGGGCCAGCAGCGACGGGTCGCCCGGGTCGGGCAGCCGCTCCACGGTGACCGCCCAGCCGACTGCCGTCAGCGACACGCGCGCGTGGTGCAGGGCGGCGCCGCAGCTCAGCATGAGCAGCCGGCCGTCCGGGTCGGTGTGGGCGAGCTGCCGGTCCGCGTCGGCGCGCAACTCCAGCGCGTCGCCGGTGACCCGCCAGCGCCAGGGCTGGGTGTTGAACACCGACGGGGCGTGCAGGGACTGCCGGGCGGCCGCCTCCAGCACCCGTACCCTCGGGTCCTGCTCGATGCGGGTCGATGAGCTGTTCATGGCGGCCCTCCTGGTTGCTCGTCCCCTTCCGACCCTGCCCGCCGCCGTCGCGGGCGGACAGGGCCGGAGGTCCCGGCCGCACCGGGCCGTGCGCCCCGGCGCGGCGTCAGGCCTCCTCCGGCTCCGGAGGTACGGCCAGAGCGATGGTCAGGTCGAGCACAGTGGCCGGGTCGTGCAGCCGGTCGCCGAACAGCTCCCGCAGCTTGCCCATCCGGTAGCGGACGGTCTGCGGGTGCACGAACAGGTCGGCCGCCACGTCGTCGCGGCGTCCCTGGTGCAGCAGCCACGACCGCAGCGTCTCGGCCAGCCGGTGCGCGGTGGCCGGGGGCAGCGCGGCCAGCGGCGCGAGCGCCTGCGCGCGCAGGTCGGCCAGGGCTTCCGGATCCATGCTGAGCAGCAGCGTCGCCAGGTGACGCTCGGTGTCGACCGGCCCGGCGTCCGCCTCGCCGAGGCCGAGCGCGAGCGCCCGGGTGGCCCGCTGGTACGACGCGGCGACCCGGTGCCAGGGCCGGGCCGGGCCGAGCACCGCCCGGTGCCCGTGCAGCAGCCGGGTGAGCTGGCGGCGCCGGCCGCCGTGCATGTCCGGCACCAGCAGTACGGCCAGCTCCTCGACCGGGTTCATGCCGGGCAGGTCCTCGCCGCTCTCCAGCGTGTACGGGCTGAGCAGCGCCAGCACCGCGCGCAGGTGCCGGCGGGGCAGCAGCACCACTGTGAGCGTCTGCGGCGGCGGCCAGTCGGCGCGTTCGGCGCTGCGCCGCAGCGACTCCTCCGGCTCGCCGGCCAGCAACTGCTGGGTGAGCCGTTCCAGGCTGCGGCGGCGCATCCGGCCGGCGCTGGCCAGCTCGTCGGCGTGCCCGGCCACGCTCGCCGCTGACAGCTCGTCGATGTAGGCGAACATCAGCTCGGCGAACTCGGCCACCGTCTCCGCGGCCAGCCCGCTGCGGACCGTGGTGGTGGACACCTCGCGCCAGGCCACCCGGGCGCCCACCCGGTACGCGGCCAGCAGCGCGTCCATGCTGCGCCCCGAGCGGGCCTCGCCGCTGCCGAGCGCGTACGCGGCCTCCAGCGCCGGGGCCAGGGGAGTGCTCGGGTCGAACGCCTGGGTACCCTCGATGAGCTGGAGGAACGTGCCGAGCGCGATGCGTACCGCGTTTTCGATCTTCGCCCGCATGGCACCGGTGAGCGCGCCCGAGTAATCAGGCACCTCGGCGGTGATCGCGGAGACCGTCCGCTCGGCCACCATCGGCAGCCGGGCGCGCAGCGTCTCCGCCACCCCGGCGTCGAGGTTGAGGTGCGCGGCGCGCTGCCCCGTGCCGGCCTCCGACGTCATGTTTGTTCCCTCCGAACAAAAACCCGCGACTGTTTCACCTTTGCCGGTCAAGATGTTATGCGATCGGGCGGTCACGCTGGTCATATGACCACAACTGCCTCCCGCCGCCCTCAGAAGGTCACCTTCCGGGACAGGCTGCTGCGGCTGGCCGGAGCGGTCACCACACCGGTGCTGCCCGACGACTACCTCGACCTGATCGCGCCGCTTCGCGCCGGCGCCCCGCTGCGCGGCCGCATCGTCGCCGTGCGGCCGCAGACCCGGGACGCCGCCACGCTGGTGATCCAGCCCGGTCGTGCCTGGCAGGGCCACACGCCCGGGCAGTACATCCGCCTCGGCGTGGACGTCGACGGGGTGCGCCAGTGGCGCGCGTACTCGCTCACCTCACCGCCGGACGCCGCCGACGGCCTGATCTCCGTCACGGTGAAGGCGATCCCCGACGGCAAGGTCAGCAACCATCTCGTACGCCGGATCCGGCCCGGCACGATCGTGCACCTCGACCAGGCCCAGGGCGAGTTCGTGCTGCCCGCCGCGACGCCCGAGCGCGTCCTGTTCCTCACCGCCGGCAGCGGCATCACCCCGGTCATGGGGATGCTGCGCTCCGGGCTGGCCGACCGGGCCGACGTGGTGCTCGTGCACTCCGCGCCCACCCGCGACGACGTCATCTTCGGTACGGAGCTGCGCGCACTCGCCGAACGCGGCGCGCTGCGGCTGATCGAGCGGCACACCGACACCGACGGCCTGCTCGACGTCGCCGAACTGGCCGGGCTGGTGCCCGACCACCTCGACCGCGAGGCGTGGGCCTGCGGACCGATCGGCATGCTCGACGCGGTTGAGGGGTACTGGTCCACCAACGGCCTTCTCGACCGGTTGCACACCGAGCGGTTCCGCCCGACGGTGATCACGCCGGGTGAGGGAGGCACGGTGACCTTCACCGGGGCGGGGGTGACCGTCGAAGCCGACGGCGCCACCACCCTGCTCGACGCGGGGGAGAACGCCGGAGTGCTGATGCCTTCCGGATGCCGGATGGGCATCTGCTTCGGCTGCGTCGTACCGCTGCGTCAGGGCGCCGTGCGCGACCTGCGCAACGGCGACGTCACCACGGCCGTACCGGGGGACGGCGTGCTGGTCCAGACGTGCGTGTCGGCCGCCGCCGGTACCTGCGACATCGATCTCTGACAGGAGCCACCCACGTGACCGTCATCCAGAAGAAGGCCGTCAACCCGATCGCCCACCTGAGCGCCGAGGACATCGAGATCATCGGCAAGGAACTGGACGCGATCCGGGACCGGGTCCTCGCCGACCGGGGGGAGCGGGACGCCCGCTACATCCGCAAGGTTGTCAAGACCCAGCGGACACTGGAGATGAGCAGCCGTGCGGTGCTGCTGTTCTCGCTGTTCCCGCCGGCCTGGGTCGTCGGCACGGCCGGCCTCACGGTCGCCAAGATCCTGGAGAACATGGAGATCGGGCACAACGTCCTGCACGGCCAGTGGGACTGGATGCGCGACCCGAAGATCCACTCCACCACCTGGGAGTGGGACCACGTCTCCCCGGCCGACCAGTGGAAGCAGTCGCACAACGAGCTGCACCACCGCTACACCAACGTCGTCGGCAAGGACAACGACCTCGGGTACGGCATCATGCGCGTCGACGAGGACCAGCCGTGGCACCCGATGCACCTCGGGCAGCCGCTGTGGAACCTGCTCAACGCGATGTTCTTCGAGTACGGCATCGCCGCGTACGACATGGAGCTGGGCGACCACCTCAAGCAGCGCAAGCTCAAGGACCCCAAGTTCCGGGCCAAGGCCAGGGCCGTCGGGCGCAAGATCCGCCGCCAGGTGCTCAAGGACTACGTGGTGCACCCGCTGCTGTCCGGGCCGTCGTTCCTGTCCACGCTCGCCGCCACGTTCACCGCGAACCTGCTGCGCAACGTGTGGAGCCACTCCGTGATCATGTGCGGGCACTTCCCCAACGGCGTGGAGACGTTCGAGAAGACCTCCATCGACGGCGAGACCCGCGGCGAGTGGTACCTGCGGCAGATGCTCGGCTCGGCCAACATCAGCGGCAGCCGGCTGCTGCACATCATGACCGGCAACCTGTCGTACCAGATCGAGCACCACCTCTTCCCCGACCTGCCCAGCAACCGCTACCAGGAGATCGCCCCGCAGGTGCGGGCGCTGTTCGACAGGTACGGCCTGCACTACACCACCGGCCCGCTGCCCAAGCAGGTCGCCTCCGCGTGGTGGAAGGTCATCCGCCTGTCGCTGCCCAACCGCAAGGACAGCCGGCAGCCGGTCGCCCCGGCCGCGCTGGCCTCCTCCGGTACGGCCTGACCCGCCCGTTCGGTGCACGGCCGGTGAACTTCCACCGGCCGGCACCTGACCGTCGGCTGCACAGTCGGCGTCACCGCAGCTCAGAGCCGGTTTCGCGGCCGTCGTGACGGTCCCGCGCCCCCGTACACTCGCGCCCGTCCGGGCGTACGGGTGAAGGGTGGAACGCCGATGCGGCGCGTGGTCATGCTCGTCGACAACGCGGTCGAGGGTGACTCGCGGGTGCAGAAGGCGGCCCGCTCGGCCGCCGACGCGGGCTGGGACGTCACGCTGATCGGCTGCGCCCACGTCGACGCCGAACGCCGCTGGCGGCTCGGCGACGCCGAGGTGCGCGTCCTGCCGCTCGCCGCTGCGCGCGCCACTCCACCGTCCGCCGTCTCCGGCCCGCGCGGCGTGTCCGGGCTGCGGACGCGGCTGGTGGCCCGGGGCGGGTTGCCGTTGCGCGCGGCCCGGCTGGCACGCCGGCCGGTGGAGCACGCCCAGGTCCGCTACTGGCGGGCCCGGCTGCGCGACGGGGCCTGGCGGCGGCTGGAGCCGGGGCTCTGGGACTACGAACGGGTCGCCGGACCGGTCGTCGACGAGCTGCGGCCCGACCTGATCCACGCGCACGACTTCCGGATGCTCGGCGTGGCCGCCCGCGCCGTGGACCGCGCCCGCGCCGCCGGACGTGACACCAAGCTGGTCTGGGACGCGCACGAGTGGCTGCCCGGCGCCCGGCCCCGCCGCGACAACGCCCGCTGGCTGCCCGCGCATCTCGGGTACGTCCGCGAGTATGTCGGCGCCGCCGACGCGGTGGTCACCGTCTCCGACACGCTCGCCGACCTGCTGGTACGCGACCATGCCCTGCCCGAGCGCCCCACAGTGATCCTGAACGCCCCGGTCACCGCCACCCCCGAGCCGACTGCGCCCTCCGAGCCGACCGCCCCCGAGCCCGCAGACCTGCCCGCCCCCGACCTGCGGGAGCGCTGCGGTCTGCCCCCGGACACGCCGCTGCTCGTCTACAGCGGGGCGATGGCCGTCCAGCGCGGCGTGGACACGGTGGTCGAGGCGTTGCCGCTGCTGCCCGGCGTACACCTGGCCCTTGTCGTCGCCGACCCGGACGCGGCCTACGTCCGTCAGGTCGTCGCCCGCGCGGCCCGGCATCAGGTGGGCGACCGGGTGCACGTGCTGCCGTACGTGCCGCACCGGCAGCTCGTCGCGTTCCTCGCCGCCGCCGACATCGGGCTGATCCCGCTGCACCACTGGCCCAACCACGAGATCGCGCTGATTACCAAGTTCTTCGAGTACGCGCACGCGCGGCTGCCGATCGTGGTCAGCGACGTGCGGACCATGGCCGAGACGGTCCGCGCCACCGGGCAGGGCGAGGTGTTCCGCGCCCGCGACGCCGCCGACCTGGCCCGCGCGGTACGGGCCGTGCTCGCGGATCCGGCCCGGTACCGCGCCGCGTACGAGGGGCCGGACTCGCCGCTGCCCGGGTGGACGTGGGAGGCGCAGGCCGAACGCCTGGACGCGCTCTACCGCTGCCTGCTCACCTCCACCCGCTGACGCCCGCCGCCTGCCCGAGTGGAACGCCATGGGTGTCTCCGGCCCGTTTTGACACCCATGGCGTTCCACCCACGTCTCCAGGGGGCATGGTCAACTCCAGCTCGGCGAAATGGCGGCATCCGAGGGCCGGTGACCCCGCCTTCTCGGGGGAGTTGCGTTGATCTTGCGCGGGGCGCGGGGCGCGGGGCGCGGGGCACGGGGCGCACGGGGCACGCGGGCGCGCGGAAAAGGGTTGGGCGGGACGGTGCGGGGCGGGCTACCGTCGGAGTATGCAGAGCAGGCGTACCTTTACCGCCGCGGCCGCGCGAGCTTCCCGCTCGCCGGTTGCCGCCGCCTGACCTGCCCCACACCCACGCCGGCGACCGGAAACGGTCCGCCGGCGTCGTCGTGTCGACGCCGTCAAACGCGCGCGGCGGGCCGTCCGGTCACCCGTACCCGGAAGGCACCCGCCATGACACCCGACGAGATCACCCGGACGTTCCTCGACCACTACCAGCGGCACGACCATCGGCGTGCGCCGGAGAGTTCGCTCGTTCCGCCGCCCGGCGACCCGGTGCTGTTCACCACGTCCGGCATGCACCCGCTCACGCCGTACCTGCTGGGGCGCCCGCACCCGGGCGGACGGCGACTGGCGAACGTGCAGCGGTGCCTGCGCACCACGGACCTGGACGAGGTGGGCGACAGCACCCACCTGACCGTGTTCCAGATGCTCGGCTCGTGGTCGCTCGGCGACTACGACATCGCGACGAGCCTGCGCTGGGGCTTCGAGCTGCTCACCGACGGGTTCGGCATCCCGGCGGGGAAACTGCACGCGACGGTGTTCGGCGGCGACGACCGGCTCGGCCCGGACGACACCGCGCGGGACACCTGGACCGGGCTCGGCGTCCCGGTGGAGGCGCTCGGCGAGGACAACTGGTGGTCCAACGGCCCGACCGGCCCCTGCGGACCGGACTCGGAGATCTTCGTGTGGACCGGCGACGGCCCGCCCACCGGCACACCGAGCACCGACGTGCGGTGGGTGGAGGTGTGGAACCACGTGCAGATGCGCTACCACAGGCACCCCGACGGCCGGCTCACGCCGCTGCCGCACTCCAGCATCGACACCGGCATGGGCCTGGAACGGCTGGAGATGGTGCTGCGCGGCGACCGGTCCGTGTTCACCGGCGACGGGCTGCGGCCGTGGGTGGACGTCGTCCGCGACCGGTGGGACCTGCGCGGTGAGGACCTGCGCGTGGTCTCCGACCACCTGCGGTCCGCGGTGGTCGTGCTCGGTGACGGGGTACGCCCCGGCAACACCGGCCGCGGGTACGTGCTGCGGCGGCTGCTGCGCCGCGCGCTGACAGTGCTGTGGCGCGACGACCCGGCGCGCACCCTGGACGAGATGCCACCCCAGGTGTACGCGGACACGCTGCGCCGCTTCCGCCAGGTGCCCGATCCGAGCACGCGGCCGGTCGACGTCGGCTCGCTGCACGCGACGCTGGTGGACGAGGAACGGCGCTTTCGTGGACTGCTGCGACGCGGACGGCCGCTCGTGGACCGGGTACGGGCGCGCGGGCCGCTGACCGAACGCGACTACCACTGGCTGCACGACACCCACGGGCTGCCCCGCGACCTGGTCGACGGCCTGCTCGCCGAGGCGAGCTGAGCGACGGCCGGGCGGGCGGCGGCCAGGTCAGCGGCGGCGGCGCAGCGGTGGCCGCCCGGCCGGGCCGGTGCCAGACTCGGAGGCGGACGCCACGCGAGGGAAGCGGACGCCGCCGCGAGGAGAGGGCTGCCGATGACCGAGGTACGGCCGGACGAGGAGACGGTGCCGCTGCTCGGCGCCGAGGTGCGCATCACCGACGCGGCCGGGGTGCTCGCCGCCGCCACCGACGGGCCGGTGGACCTGCTGTCCGGCGGCGGCTTCCCCGCCCCGGTGCGGGAGGTCCGCTGCACCGTGCGCGCCGACACCGCCGCCGAGCCGCCGGTGCACTGCTTCGAGGCGTACCTCCGGGTGGAGGCCGCACCGGCGGGCCTGATCGCCCTCGGGCTGGCCGGGCCGGTCGGCCTGCTGCTCGCCGAGCGGCTGGCCGCGCGCGGCGGCGACGGCCCGGCCGCCGCGGTGGGCCGGATCGCGGCGGAGGCCGGGCGGCGGATCTGGCCGCGACCGGTCGCCACGCTCGTCGCGCCGCCGCGCGACCCGGCCGGACGGGAGGTGCTGCGCGCCGCCGAGGAGGCAGGGCTGCGCCCACGCGTCGACCAGGACAACGGCACGGTACGCATCCGCGCCGACGTACCGAGCGCGGAGGTGGATCCGGCGCACCTGCGGGCGATGCTGGGCCTGTTGCTCCAGGCCGTACGTGAGTTGTCCGGCGACAGCGAGGAGCCGGCGGTGCTGCGCGGACGGACGTACCTCGTGGGGCGGCGACCGGTCACGGTGGCCGGGCCGCGCAGCGCGGCGGTGACCCTCGACCAGGTCGGCGGCCTGCCCGACGTGGTCGCGCGGTTCCGCGAGGTGGCGGTGTCGTTCCGGCACCCGCAGGCGATGGCCCGCTGGGGCGCGCGCAGGCCGCAGGGCATCCTGATGTACGGCCCGCCGGGCACCGGCAAGACCATGCTGGCCCGGGCGCTGGCGAACGAGGTCGGCGCGGACTTCGTGGAGATCCGTACCCCCGAGATCCTGGACAAGTACCTCGGCGGTTCGGAACGCAACATCAAGCGCATCTTCCGGGAGGCACGCCGCTACCGGCGGCCCACCGTGATGCTGTTCGACGAGTTCGACTCGATCATCAGCTACGCCGGTGCCGGCGGCGACGCGGCCAGCCAGGCCGTCAACGCCGTCGCGGGCATCTTCAAGCAGGAGATGAACACGCTGTTCGAGGAGAACCCGGACGTCATCGTGGTCGCCACGACCAACTTCCCGCAGCGCGTCGACGCGTCGCTGATCCGCTCCGGCCGCTTCGACCTGAAGATCGCCATCCCGGCGCCGGACGAGACCGGACGCGCCGAGATCCTCACCAAGATGGTCCGCGAGCTGATCGACCGGCACGAGCGGCCGGGCTTCAAGATGTTCGCCGACGACGTCGACCCGGCCGCGCTCGCCGCCGACACGGCCGGGCTGACCGGCGCGGACCTCCGGGAGGCGCTGCGCCGGGTGCAACTCGCCAAGGCGCTCCGGGAGGCGGCGGAGGGTGCGCCACCGGCTCCGATCGGTCAGGATGACCTGCGGGAGGCCGTCGCCGGGTTGCGCCGCGGCTGACCGGAAGGAGTCCACGTTGTCCTCGTCCGATCTGCTGCTGTCCCGCCGTGACCTCGCGTTCCTGCTGCACGACTGGCTGGACGTGACCCGGCTGACCGAGCGGCCCCGCTACGCCGAGCACTCCCGGGAGACCGTCGACGAGGTGCTGGACCTCGCCGCCCGCGTCGCCGCCGAACGGTTCGCCCCGCACAACCGGGCCGCCGACACCGGCGAACCCACGTTCGACGGGCAGCGCGTGCGGACCATCCCGCAGGTGAAGGCCGCCCTGGAGGCGTTCGCCGAGACCGGGCTGCTCGCCGCCACCATGGACGAGTCGGTCGGCGGCCTGCAACTGCCGCACACGGTGGCCGCCGCCGCCTTCGCCTGGTTCCAGGCCGCCAACGTGGGCACGTCGGCGTACCCGATGCTCACCCTCGGCAACGCCAACCTGCTGCTCGCCCACGGCAGTGCCGAGCAGATCGACACCTGGGTACGCCCCATGATCGAGGGGCGGTTCTTCGGCACCATGTGCCTGTCCGAGCCGCAGGCCGGCAGCTCCCTGGCCGACCTCACCACGCGGGCCGAGCCGCAGGACGACGGCACCTACCGGATCGTCGGCACCAAGATGTGGATCTCCGGCGGCGACCACGAACTGGCCGAGAACATCGTGCACCTGGTCCTCGCGCGTATCCCCGGCGCGCCGCCTGGCGTGAAGGGCCTGTCGCTGTTCATCGTGCCGAAGGTGCTGCTCGACGACGACGGCAACCTCGGGCCGCGCAACGACGTGGTGCTGGTCGGCCTCAACCACAAGCTCGGCTACCGGGGCACCACCAACACGCTGCTGAACTTCGGCGAGGGCGTGCACCGGCCGTACGGGCGGGCCGGGGCGGTCGGCTACCTGGTGGGGCAGCCGTACCAGGGGCTCGCGGTGATGTTCCACATGATGAACGAGGCGCGCATCGGCATCGGCGCCGGCGCCACAGCGCTCGGCTACACCGCGTACCTGAAGTCCGTCGCGTACGCCCGGCAGCGCCCGCAGGGCCGCCCGGTCGCCGACAAGGACCCGACCACGCCGCAGGTGCCGATCGTGGCCCACAGCGACGTTCGCCGGATGCTGCTGGCCCAGAAGAGCTACGTGGAGGGCGCGCTCGCGCTCGTGCTCTACTGCGGACGGCTGCTCGACGAGCAGAAGACCGCACCCGCCGAGGCCGACCGCGAACGGGCACAGCTGCTGCTGGACCTGCTCACCCCGATCACCAAGAGCTGGCCGGCGCAGTGGTGCCTGGCCGCCAACGACCTCGCCATCCAGGTGCACGGCGGGTACGGCTACACCCGCGACTACGACGTCGAGCAGCACTGGCGGGACAACCGGCTCAACGCCATCCACGAGGGCACCCACGGCATCCAGGCGCTCGACCTGCTCGGACGCAAGGTCACCATGCGCGACGGGGCAGCGCTGGAACTGCTGCTGGAGACGATCCGCGGCACCGTGACCCGGGCGTGGAAGGCCGAGGGGTTCGCCTCGGAGCTGGCTGGTCAGCTCGGCGCGGCGGTGGACCGGATCGCCGTGGTGACGCGGCGGTTGTGGGCCCCTGGTGATCCGGAGCTGGCGCTGGCGAACGCGTCGGTGTACCTGGAGGCGGTCGGGCACGTGGTGATCGCGTGGATGTGGCTGGAGCAGGTGCTGGTGGTGGAGGCGCTGGGGTCGCCGGAGGGGGCCGAGGGGGAGTTCCTGGCGGGGAAGAGGCAGGCGGCGCGGTACTTCTACCGGTGGGAGTTGCCGAAGGTGGGGGCGCAGTTCGACCTGCTGGAAGGGCTGGACCGGACGACGCTGGACATGCGGGAAAGCTGGTTCTGAGGATTGTCAGCCGACGTCTGGGCGGTTCTGACCGATGAACAGCGACTGCGCTGGACGTTCACGCCGTTCGCGCACGTCGGCCCGCTGACATTCGGAATGACGCACGAGCAGGTGCAGGCTGCTGTGCACGGCGTCCTCGGTGTCGCGTGCTCCGACGGGTGGGCGGATCTCTGGCTTGAGCGGAGTGCGGGCGCGGAGCCGACCGGACCTGCGATCACCACCTACTACGACGAGTGGAACGGCTTGGCCGGCGTCGCCGTCAACGCCCTTCGCGGGCCGCAGGTGACACTGGACGGATTGCGGTTGGTGGGACAGCGGCCCTCACGGCTGGAGCACGATTTCACCGAGCACCTCGCGGCGTACAGCCTCGAATTGAGGTACTCGCAGGGTGGCGATCCGTGCTCGCCGCAGCTCGGGCTGGTGCTGCGGGCACAACGAGCCGACGATGTGGTGCTGAGCCATCCGGTGATGGTGGCGAAAGCGTGGGCCGAGGGCTGCTGGGACGTCAGCGAGGGCCACATCCCGACTCGGGAATGGACGACGTTCGCGTCGTGACGTCGGCCCTCGGCCACGCTCCGCGTCACGCGCCCCGAGAAGCGGCGACGACGCAGGTCAGAGACGTGTGCGGGCGCGCGAGGAACAATTATAGGCAATTGCGTAATTCACCTTCTCGGACGCCCTCAATCGAAGCGTCGAGTCGGCGCAGGCATAGACAAGGTGTAAAGTCCCAACTTCACGGTCCACCGTTGGCGCGCTCCTTGAAGGCGGGGTAACGGTTGAGAGGAAACGCGCGGTGGCTAGTAGCCACCGGTGCCAGCGCAGTGCTGGTGGCAGCGACCTGGCTGGCGTGTCAGGTGTGGGCCGACTTGGACGTACAGACCTCGGCAACCGTAGCGGCGCTCGTATGTCCGGTCATCGGTGCAGCCCTGGCTGCGTGGGCCGGCCATTCGGGAGAGCAGAAGGCGGTGGCCGCCTCCGACTCGTCGAATGGGCGTCGCGAAGTCGTCTACAGCCTCCCGCCGCGCAATCCGTCTTTCGTGGGACGAGACATTCAACTCGCCGCTTTCGAGAACGGCATCGAGGAGCGGACGTCGACTGTCGTCCAGGTGCTCCATGGAATCGGAGGCGTCGGAAAAACCACGCTGAGCACTGAATACGCCTACCGTCGACTGGAGCGCTACGGCCTCGTCTGGTGGATCGACGCGGAGACGCCGTCGATGATCGGTGGCCAGCTGACATCGCTGGGCGTCGCGGCCGGTTGGGTGAAGACGGCGGCCGACATCCCGTCGGCTCTCCGCGAGGTGAGGCTCCAGTTTTCCCGCACCGATCGATGGCTGCTCATTTTCGACAACGCGGAGGATCCGGCCGCACTGGCGCAGTGGGTGCCCCAGGGGCCGGGTCACGTCATCATCACGTCCCGAAATCCCGCCTGGGAGTTGGTGGGAGAACCGGTTGCGGTGGACCCGTTCTCGCGGGCCGAATCGGTGGCTCTCATGAGGCGTCTGTCGCCCACATTGAGCAGCGCTGAGGCGAACGACATCGCCGGCCGTCTGGAAGACCTGCCCCTGGCGGTCGCCCAGGCGTGCTCCCTCATGAACGAGACAGGTATGTCCGCGGCGGAATACCTCAAGGAGTTGGACCGCAACGGTAGGGACTTGCTGGAGGACGGGCGCTTGCCCACGTACCCCACGCCGCTGACGCAGGTGGTGGTGACCGCCCTCCGGCGGATGGAGGAAGAATCCCCGGCGGCCGTACAGCTTCTCGAGATCTGTTCGATGATGGCGGCCGAGCCGATCCCCGTGGAGTTGTTCACGCCAGAAGTCGCCGTCGCGCTGGAAGAGCCGCTGGCGGCGCAGTTGCAGACGACGCTGGGAATGCGCCGGACGCTCGGCTGGATCTCGCGCTACGGCCTGGCGCGGGTCGACGGGAAGTCGATTCTGCTGCACAGGCTCGTGCAACTGGTGATCAGTGGAAGCATCGATGCGGAACGCCGCCCGGAGATCCGCCGAACGGCTGATGAGGTCCTGGGAAACCTCTGCCCGGCCGACAGCAAGAAGACGTCTTCGTGGGCACTCTGGGACCGGCTGATGCCGCACCTGCTGGCGAGCGACCTTGTCACGACCCGATCAACAGCTCTGCGATCTGCCGCTCATGCGTTGGCCTGGTACCTGATCGAGCGTGGCGAACTGGAACGCAGCCGCCAACTCGCCGCCACCCTCTACGAGCACTGGCGGGTCTCCCTCGGCCCTGATGATCGGCAGACTCTCTCCGCCGCCCACACCCTGGGTACAGCGCTCTGGCGGCAGGGGCGGTACGTGGAGAGTCAGGACGTGACTGTCGAGGTGTACAAGCGGAGCGGTCAAGCCTTCGGACGTGACCACCTGTCCACGCTCAACGCAGCGGATCGTGTCGCTTCCAACCTCCGGGAACTCGGACAACCACGAGAGGCTCGTGCCCTGCACGAGGACACCTTGAAGCGCAAGGAGAGGATTTTCGGCGAAGAGCACCTAGAGACGCTGGGAACCGCGCATACCTGGCTCTGGATTTTCGAGCCCTCGGACTGCACGAGGAGAGCCTGGCCCTCAACCAGGAGACCTACGTGCGTCGGCGGAGGGTGCTCGGCGACGACCATCCCCATACGCTGCTCTCGGCCCATGACGTGGTGATCGATCTGCTTGCCGCCGGTCGCACCGCTGAGGCTCTGACCCTTTGCCGGGAGACGGTGAGGAAGCGGGTCGAGGTGCTCGGGAAGGAGCATCCGGAGACGGTGAAGACGATGCGTCTCGCGGAACAGATCGTGTCGGCCGCGGAGTTGGACACCCGGTCCCGACTGCCTGGCTGACCGTTACCGGACGGGGCCAGCCAGCCTGCCCGTCTACGATGTCACGCATGGCTTCGTGGTCCCGCCTCGGCCGCGTCGGCATCCTCGTCATCCCCGTCGCGACTGCCGTCGTAGCGTGCGGCACTGACCACCGCCCCGTCATCCCGGAACCGGGGGCGGCGGCCCGAGAGGTCACTGTCGTCCGAGGAGAGCGGACCTACCCGGTGACCGCAGAGGTGACCGCCTGGAAGACCACTGTTCATCCACAGGCACCCGAGCGGGGTCCTGCGGTGCACTTCCACTACCGCTTCACCAGCGGGAACCGGTGGGCCGCCATGGAACGCGTCGAGCTTCAGGCCTGCGCGGTCGACGGTCGCAGAGTCGTCATCCTGTGTACGTTGATCGTCAAGGACTCACTCGTGGACGGCTGGTTCGGGCCCAGCACGGAGCCGGACCTTGCCCGTACAACTGATGTCCTGCTCCTGCCGTATCAGATGTACGCGGGGCCTCACGCCGGCGATCCCAAGGACCACGACGGTTATGTCCCGCCGAGGATTCTCAGCCCGGGCAGCCAGCTCTGACAGGCCGATCCGCTCGTCATGTCCGGATGATCGAACCTGCCGGGGCGGTGCGACAAACGGCACCGGTCCACCAGGCGGCTACCGCGCTGCCATGATGGCGAGGTGATCATCCCTGGATACCTGGATGGCTACGAACCGCCGATCCTGCGGTCGCCGCTGGTCGACGGATCCGACCTGATGTCGTACGCGATGTACTGGCCCGCTTTCCTCGCCACCGTCGGCGGAGCCGCGTCGGCACCGGACGCCTTCGGTGTCGATCCAGCCGACCTGGAGCAGATCGTCGACCTATTCCTCGACGCGGACCGATGGCCGGTGTTCTCGCTACCGCTCGCCGAGGGCTGTCGCCTGCACGTCGTCATGCGCAACTACGAGGACGACGGTGGTGTCGACTACGTGCTCGATCCCGGCACCGGCGACGTGTCGATTCCCCTCGCCGCGATGGAGGGACATTTCCGAGGACCGGCGTTCGCATGGCAGGAAGTGGTCGCCGCAGCGCAGCAGCCAGATCCGGATCACACAAGCGCCGAGCGGTTGCTCCTGCTCGTTCCGGCCTGTGCCGACAGCAGCCGCCCGAACACAGCCATCGACCTGATAGCGGAAGCCCTGACCACTCTCGGCGCCCGGTCCGGTGTTCGTCAGCTCAGTGAAGAACTGCTCACCAGCCTCAGGTACTGGGGGCCGTGCCGATGGGCCGACGTGGACGACGTCCTCGTCGGCCTGGGATCGGCTACGTACCGCCGTCACGGAGGTGATCTGTCGCCGGAACAACTCCGCCTCATCGCCGCCGCGCTCCAGCCTGGTGATACCGGCATCAAGCGGTAGTCAGGGGAACCTGCTCGTCACCGACAGAGCCTCGTTCGTCGGCTTCGTGCCGGACGCGATCAGTCGGACGTCAGGTTCCACTGTGCGGGCAGGGCGTTGCCGCACAGGGCCGTAGTGTCCACTGACGTCTACCGGCGTACCGCCCGCGGTGTAGGTCCGCTCGATGGTGTGCACGAACGTGCGGGCCGGCAGGTTGAGCGCCTCGACCTCCTCGGCGGTCGCTGATCGAAGGCTGACGCGCTCCACGACCTCGTCGACCCGTACGCCGATGGTGTCCATGCGGGCCACGACGCCATTGATCTCACCCTCCTCCGGCCATTCGACCGGAGTGCCCTGGGTGACGGCAAAGGGCTCGTACGACACGGAGAGCTGTATCGGTTCGCCGTCGGCGAGGAAGCGATACGACGTCCGCATCACGGGCGCTCCCGGCTCCACGCCGAGCCGGGCGGCGATCCGCTCATCGGCCTTCTCGTGTCGGCTGTCGTGCTCCCACGTGCCCTGCTGCCCAGCGTCGGCCGCGTCGCGGGCGAACGGGGAAGTCGGGCCGTCGCCGGAGCGGACGTCGCGGCCTCGGGCATGACGGAGCAGCCGGGTGGTGTCTCGGACGTATACGCCGGTTCCGGCGCGACCCTCCACGATGCCCTCGCCCTTGAGGACGGCGATGGCCCACTTGGCGACGGTCCGGCTCACGTCGTACTTGCGCATCAGGCCGGACTCGGACGGCAACTTGGCTCCAGCGGGAAGTTCTCCGGACAGGATCGCGGCGCGTAGATCGGCGGCGATTGCCAGGTAGGCAGGCGGCGTTGGCATGTCGGTCACACCTCCGGTCGGCCCAACCAGTCGATCACAGAGCGCGGGGGAGCGGCAGGTAGGACCCGCCTCGTCGTCGATGCATGAGCACCGACCCACGTACACTGGCGCACGGGTATGCCGGCTCACTGGCCGGTGCCGAAGTCCCAGCCCTCGTCCTGGGAGGCAGGCGAGACATGGCCAGCAAGGCCGACACGATCGGTGCCCGGATTCGCTACTGGCGGATGCGCCGTGGCGGGATGAGCCAGGCCGTTCTCGCCGGGCTCGCCGGGGTCAGCCAGTCCTACATCTCCCAGGTCGAGTCCGGCCGTAAGACGATCGACAGGCGCTCCACCCTGGTCGCCGTCGCCGCCGCGTTGCAGGTCACGGTCGCGGACCTGCTCGGGCAGGGCACCGAGACGGGTGACCCGGCACGTGAGCGCGCGGCCGAGTGCGTACCGGCGATCTGGTCCGCACTCATCGAGATCGAGGACGGCGAGCGACGGCCGTCGACGCGTACCCGGGAAGCGCTGGCGGCGGGCATCGCCCGCAGTGAGCAGCTCCGCCACCGCTCGAACTTCCCGGCAATGGCCCAGATGCTGCCCGGCCTGCTGCTGGAGGCCGCCGCAGTCGGTGGACCTGCGCTCGCGCAGGTGGCGTACCAGGCGTCGGCCTGCCTGCGGCACCTCGGGTACCGCCACTTGGCGTTGAACGCGGCGCGGGTGGCGGTGACGGCGGCCGAGGACGTCGAGGAGGCGGCGTGGCTGGGCGCGACCCGTTTCGCGTACGCGCAGAGTCTGCCGATCGAGTCCGCCCCGCTCGCCGCGCGGGCGGCTGACCGCTCCCTTGCAGAGCTGCAGTCCGCCGCGTCCGACGAGCGGGTCCGGCAGATGCTCGGTCAGTTGCACCTGTCGGCGGCTCTGGCCTCGACAGTCAGCGGGCGCCCGGACGCCGCGCGAGACCATCTGACCGAGGCCGCCCGGGAAGCGGCGACCCTCGGTGACCCGGCGGACGGCATGGGATTCAACGGCTGCGGATTCGGGCCGACGAACGTGACGCTGTGGGAGATGTCCATCGCGGCCGAGTCCGGCGAGCCCGGCCGGGTGATCGAGCTGTCCCGCACGGTACGGCCGCAGGTGCTGGCGGCGTCGATCCGGCAGATGTCGTACTGGCTCGACCTCGGGCGGGCGCTGGCCGATTCCGGTCGCCGGGACACCGAGGCGATCGCGGCGTTCGTGCGTGCGGAGCAGGCCGCGCCGGTGCCGTTCTCCCTCAACCCGCTCGCCCAGGACGCGGTAGTCGCGATGGCGCAGCGAGCCAAGCGGCGGGCCGTGCCAAACGAGCTGCGTCTGCTGGCCGGGCGGCTGGGCATCAGCCTGGCGGCATAACCAGCGGTAATTTCTCCATCACCATGTGGCCCTAGTGTCCGTTTTCGGGTGAGGAAACGCCTCATCCTGCCGGGCGCGACACCGCACTCCCTTGTGAAGTGATCCGTCGCGCCGGAGCGGACGGAGGTGGTGATGGGCGGTCGGAACGGTTGGCGCCGCACGGGCCAGGAAGCGCAGAAGGCCGAATGGGAAGCGGCCAAGCGGCGGATCCTCGCGCTGGCCGAATCCGATCATGCGCAGACAGCGCCCGTCGAGTCGGCAGCGGCACAAGCTCCGCGCCGGGACGCCGACGTCGTCGCACCCTCCAGGTCACGCAGGGGGCGCCTGCCCTACGAGGGCTACCTCCTCGCTGTCGCGTCGACGCTCGTACGCCGGCATCGCCCGGCCTGGTCGTGGCGGAAGTGGCGGTGGGTGTGCCGCTGTGGAGCGGACCTGCCGTGCCGGAACCGTCACCGCGTACCGATCAATCGCGGTCACTGGCCGTCGCAGGAGGACCAGTGAGCACTGCGGAACAGGCGATCCTGGCGGTGCACGTACGGGGTCTGGACGGCATGTGCGTGGGTTGCCGGCTGTGGTGGGCGCGCCTGACTCCGTACCCCTGCTGGCAGGTCGCGTGGGCGACCAGCCGGCAGGCGCGCGCGAGCGTCGCCCGCTTCCTGGGGGTGCGCGGGTGAGCACCCACGGGCCGGTGCTGCCGGTCTGGACGTGCGGCGGGTGCGGTGCGCCGTGGCCGTGCGCGACGCGGCGGCGGGAGCTTCTTGCGGAGTACGAGGGTGCGCCGGTGTCGCTGGCGGTGTACCTGGGGGCGCAGTTGGTGCGGGCGACAGCGGATCTGAGCTGGGCGCCGGCCGGGGCGTTGCACCGGCGGTTCCTGGGGTGGGTGCGGTGAGCGTGTTGCGGGCCGGCGACGAGAAGTTCCACTACAGCGACGGGTCGCACCGGTGGACGGCGCCGGATCCGGAGTACGACCAGGAGGTGTGGGAGGAGCAGGTCCGCCAGCACAAGCTGGGTCACCTGCGCAACGAGCGCCCGAGGGTACGCATTCGGCGGATCGGGTGATTCCAGCAGCGCGCCGGGCGACGGCTTCGTTAGGGCTGGGCCGGGCTGCTGCTGGTGTTGTACGAGTTCTTGGCGGCGACCACTGCGGCCTGGATGTGCTCGGGGTCGACGCCGTGGACGTTGAGCGGCGGGTGCAGACGCCTGACGAGTTCGGCCTCGATGATCGTCGGCTCGGGGTCCTCCGCCCAGGTCAGGCGCAGGTGCTCGTGCATCCACGCGGTCAGCCGCGTCTCGTCCTCGGGCACCAGGACGACGCGGTCGGTCCAGGTGGTGCGGTAGCCCTCGGACACGAGGAGGCCGGCCAGTGTGCGGCGCAGGGTCGAGCTGCCCGAGCGCCGCAGGTGGTTGCGCAGGATCCGGCCCCGCAGGCTGGTCGCCCGGCCGAGATAGAGCATCCGCCGCGACGGGTCGCTGTCGTTCGGCGGCCCGGGGAGGTCCGGGAGGACCGACGGAGCAGCCCACCAGGCGTACACGCCGCTGCCACGGCTGAGCCGCTTGACGGCGACTTCGAGCGCGACCGGCACGCCGGAGAGCAACCGCAGGGCCTCGTCGACCCGGGCTTCGTCGGTCGGGACGTCGGCGGATCGCCGTTCGGGGATGGTCACCGGGACCATCCTAGGCGCTGGGCGGGTCGAGATCGGGTGGGGATCCTTCCCGCAAGACTCCTGGATGCCGGTAGGGCAATCAGCAGGCGACGTTCACGAACTGGGTTGGGCTCACTCGTCGTGGTAGTGGGGGTCGGCGGCTTCCTTGCGGGCCCAGTCGCGCATATCGCGGTAGTGCTCGGCGGTATGCCACGGTTCCTTGCGGACGAAGTCGCTGCCGATGGCGTCGTAGAGGGTGCAGGCCTGCTTGAAGTACCGGCCGTAGGTCAGCGCGAAGGCGAAATAGTTCCAGAGGATCGGTGTCAGGGTTGTGGTCTCGTAGTCGTCATGCCAGAACGACTGCTCGGCCGCGTCGTAGATCTCCGAGGCAACGTCCGGCCGTTGGTAGTACCGGTTTTCCCCGTTCTCGCCCTCCCAGCGGAAGTTGCGATGCACCTTCATGATCACTAAGGGGACGTTGGTAGCGGGGCGGGCCGCGGTTCGCTCCCGGGCGAAGCGGAACGCTGCGTCCCAGCTGCCGCCCCACTTGGGCAACAGGCAGTCGAGCATTTCCTCGTGCCCGAACAGATGTGACGGATCGATCTCGATAAGTCGATTGAATCGCCGCCAACGCTCCACGGCCGGTAGCTGGCGGTAGCGGCTCAGGGCGATCTTGTAGCGCCACGCGTCGGCCATTGCTGGATGGCGGTCCAGGGCCTGATCGAGCAGGTTTTCGGCGAGTTCGAGGCGCTGGAACCAGACGGGCCAGGCCTCCTTGGGTACGGTGTTGGCCCAGCCGTCGCCGCGGGCTTCGCCGGCCCAGGAGATCGCGCGGGCGCCGCCGATGAGTAGCGGCAGCGGATCATCCGGCTGGGCCCGTATTGGTCCGTCGATCCACTCCTCGACACCGGGGGTAGCGGCAGCCACCGCGACGTAGTACATGAAGTGCTCTTTGTCGGCCGCGGCGAGGATCCTGCGGGCCGCGTCCCACTCGCGATCCAGCAGCGCCTCGTTCAAGAGTTCTGACTCGTCGTCGAGGAAGCCGCCGAACGCGAACTCGCCGCCCGAGAGCTTCTGCTTTTTCTTGAAGAGCCGCACAGCGGTGCAGGGTAGTGGATCTCTCGCGCGTTGTGGATCATGCATTCGGCCGCTACCCGGCGGGACAAGGTTTTTGCAGCAGCGCCCAGTGCCATCCGCTCATCCGCAGAGCCGTGAGCGCTGGCCCTGTCCCGAGGGCGATGCGAGGCTGAACGCGTGGCTTTCCGATCGATGTACGCGTGGACAGCCCTCGGCTGCCCGTCGGCTTGGTAGGCACCGTGGACGCGTCGGTGTACCTGAAGACCGGCGAGAGTGCGGTGGAGTGTCACGGAACGGGGCTCACCCTGCGGCAGGTCCATGACACCCGCGCCCAGGTGGAGATCGTCGCCGGGCTCCTCGGCTCGTACGCTCCGGACGTCCGCCGGCCCCTGACGGGGCGCGGCGCTCCGGTGACTCCCGTATGAGCTTGGTGTCGGCGTTCGTACCGATCTGGATCCTCACCGCGGTCGGCTACGCGGCCTGCCGTTGGGGCCTGCTGGGCGAGGCGGCGGCGTCGGTGCTCGGCCGGTTCGTGTTCCATCTTGCGATGCCGGCCGCCCTGTTCCTGGCCCTGTCCCGGATGCCGCTGTCCGGGTTCGCCGGCCGCTCGCTGCTCGCCTTCGCGGTGAGCACCGTCGCGGTCGTCGGGTTCGGGTGGGCCGGCGCGAGCCGGCTGTTCGGTCGCGAGCCCGGCGAACGGCCGATCTGGGGCATGGCCGCCGGGTACGTGAACTCGGCGAACCTCGGCATCCCGATCGCGACGCAGGTTCTCGGCGACGTGTCGTTCCTGGCGGTGGTGGTGCTGCTGCAAGTGCTGGTGGTGGCGCCCGTGATCCTGGTCGCCCTGGACCGGCACAGCGACCCGGCCGGGCGGATCAGGGTGCGCCGGATCGCCTCCCTGCCCGTACGCAACCCGGTGATCCTGGCGTCGCTGCTCGGTGTCGCGTGCTCGGCTGCCGGCCTGCGCCTGCCGTCGGCGGCCGCCGCGCCGCTGACGCTGCTGGCCGGTGCCGCGGTTCCGGCCGCCCTGGTCGCGCTCGGCGCGTCGCTGCACCGCACGGCGCCGTCGCGGGCAGAACCGGCCGAGCCGGCCGGGGCGGCCGAGCTGGCCGCGGTCAGCGCGCTGAAGCTGGTCGCGCAGCCGGTCATCGCGTACGCGGCCGGGCTGGCCCTGCACCTGTCCGCGCCGCAGCTGCTCGCCGTGGTGGTGTGCGCGGGCCTGCCGACGGCGCAGAACACGTTCATCTTCGCCCAGGAGTACGGCGTCGGCGAGGCGGTGGCCAACCGGGCGGTGGTGGTGACCACGACGCTGTCGTTGGCCACACTGGCCGTGGCGGCGACGCTGCTCGGGTAGCCACCGCTACGCGGGGAACCGCCTCCAGTGCCCCTCGGAGACGACCTCGACGGTGCCGTCGGTCACCTTGATGGCCGTCTGGTCGTCGATCGCGTACGCCGGACCGGCGATCTCGGCCGCCCACTTCTCGGCAGCGGCCATGGTGTTGTCCGGTTCGAGGCCCAGGTGCGGGAAGATCGAGAAGTCGACGAGCCCGAGCGTGCGGTCGTCGGGTGCGGACTGCCACTCGACGAAGTCCGCACCGATCCGGGGGGTCAGCACCATGCTTCCCGCACTCAGCCCCACCCAGACGGTGTCCCGCAGTGACGGCAGGAGGTCCGCCAGCCCGGACTGCCGTATCCAGTGGCACAGGTACGTCGCGTCGCCGCCGTGCACGAGCAGGACGTCGGCCTCCCGGACCCAGGGGATCCAGTGCTCCTGGCCGATGCTCGGCAGCGCTGTCAGTTCGAGGACGCCCAGCGACTTCCAGCCCAGGCCGCTCATGGGCAGCGGTGTCTGACCGGTGATGAAGCGCCAGGCCGAGGCCGGTCCGCCCATCGGGTACGCCGCCGTGGGGATGCAGAGGGCACTGGATTCGGCGATCGGCTTGCCCAGCAGGTCGACCAGCGCATCGTGGATGCTCGGGTTCTGGACGCCTGCGGATGTGAGGAGAAGTTTCACGCTTGCCTCCTGTACGTAGCGGTCATGACGCTCTCCCCCGAGAGCCGGGAGATCGGGTGCACGGGATACAGACCGGACGCCGAAACCAAACTCATCGCCGATTCGGATGCATGACCAGCGGACGCCGATGAGGACGTGGCGTCACTCGCGGATCTCCATCTCTGTCACCAAGCCGTCGCCCAGGCGGTAGACGTGCGTGACGGTGTGGTCGGCGAGCTTCGCTCCGGCCTTGTCGTGGACCACCTGATGAACGGTGACGGCGATGCGGCCGTCGGCCTCCGTGCGGAACGCGGTCGGCGTGACGACGGGCTCGAGCTGTTCCCACTGCCGGCGCCAGTAGGCACCCACCTGGTCCCGGCCGCGAACGACGCCTCCTTCCCAGCCGTTGGGCCACGAGACGTCCGGCGCCATGGCGGCCAGCAGAGTGGGGATGTCACGCCTGTTGAAGGCCGCGTAGAGGTTCGTGAGCAGGGCCTGGGGAGTAAGGCGTCCGGGCGGATCCATCCAGCCAGCATGGCCGGTGGACGAGACCTCATGAAGCCCACTTCGCGGTCAGCAGAACGCGCGAGCGTCCGGCTGGAATCGTGTTCGTAGACTCCCGGCCCGCTAACTTGGGGGCACCCAAGGCAGAGGAGAGCCCCGTGGGCACTGTCGTCATGTACAGCTCGGTGTCGGTGGACGGCTTCGTCGCGGACGAGAACGACCAGCCCGGACCGCTGTTCGACTGGTTGACCAGCGGTGACGTCCCGTTGGACGCCAGTGGTGCGTTGAGGGTGTCGCAGACCTCCCACGACTACATCCGGCCGTACTGGGACCAGATCGGGGTGACGGTCGTCGGCCGGCACGTCTTCGACCTGACCGACGGCTGGGACGGGAAGCCGCCGAGCGGGATCGACCACGTGGTCGTCGTGACGCACCGGCCGGCGCCCGAGGGCTGGGACGCCGAGGCGCCGTTCCACTTCGTCGACGGCGTCGAGGCAGCCGTGACCAAGGCGCAGGAACTCGCCGGTGACCGCATCGTCGAGGTCGCCGCCGGCGACGTCGGAGGCCAGGTGCTCGCCGCGGGCCTGGTCGACGAGGTGCGCATGGATGTCGTACCCGTGGTGCTCGGGTCCGGCAAACGCTACTTCGGGTCGGTCGACGCGCAGCACCTGCTGGAGGATCCCGACGTGGTGATTCAGGGCAACCGGGTGCTTCACCTGCGCTATCGGGTGCGCCGTTGACCGCTCTGATCCGCGGCTGCCGACACCGGCGTCCACCCACCACACGCGCTGGTCGCCGGCGGCAGCGGACGCGCGTCCGACGCCGGACGGGTACGGCCGGCAGGGCGGCGCCGTCAGAGCAGTGCGAGTTGGCCCGGCATCGGCTCGTCGTCGAGGCGAGCGCCGAGCTGCCACAGCCGGAGCTGATCGTCCTCATGATGACGGGTGAGCCATCGGCCTGGCCGGTACGAGGGGTGGACCGCGCCGGATCCGTGGTGGTGCGGGTAGCGCACCTGGGAGCGGCACCGGAGGCTGAGCGCCGACAGCAGTAGATGACCCTCGGCGTCGTTCGGCAGGTCTGCGGTGTTCAGAGCGGCGAGGATCAGCTCCTCGCTCAGGAACACCGCACGGTCCACGTGTCGGCAGCTCGGGAGGCTCGGCGGCGTGCCCGGCAGGTCTTCCAGGTGTCGTTCTGTGAGGACGGCACCGGAGGCGACGTCGCGGACGGACAGGAACCCGTCGAGCGTCTGGGTCACGTAGCGGCCGCCTGCCGGGCTGAAACCTGCGAGACCGCCACCGGCCAGCGGCCGGGACACGATGCGCTCGGCGTCGAGCCGGATGAGCATGGCGCGTGACCGGGAGGGATCGAGCAGCGTCAAGCCGGTCCAGACGCCCTCGGGTGAGTGCATGAACCAGGCGGCCTCGGGACCGGGCAGCGGCGTGCGATGGATCTCCGCGCCGCTCACACCGTGGACGGCGACAAGTTCCGCGGTGTCGCCCAGACGGATCCAGAGGACGTTGTCGCCGTCGAGGTGGAAGCCGGCGCCGGCGCTGCCGCCGAGCCGATCCCAGCTGCTGCGCCACCGAACCGTGCCGTCGTGGTCGAGCACGACGATCTGATGCGCGTCGCCCGCCGCGACGAGTCGACAGGTGGCACTGACCGTCATCGGCGGGTCGTCGAGAGGCGCCGCCAGTCGCGTCACGCGACGCAGGTCGTGGTCGAGCAGGTTGACGGTGACGCTGTCCCGCTCAGTGACCGCCCAGCCGAGGCCGGTTGCCTCCGTGACATGCCGCATGCCGGGCAGCCGCACCTGGTTGATCAAGCGGGGTTGCATCGCGGCAGCATAGAGCCGTTTCGGCGAGCCCGTCGGGCCGTCTGCGCGGACGCCCGTGCTGCATACCGCACTCGTCGGGCTCGGTGCAGCGTGGTCCCAGCCCGGTGCGCCCGTCGATCAGCTCGCGTACGGCGTCCAGGTGACCGGCGTGCCGAGCGGTCTCCTCGATGACGTGCAGAACGACCCGTCGCAGGTCGGTGGCCTGCGACGCCAGCGTCTCGTCCGGAAGACCTCGCCACGATCTCGGACCACAAGCGAGATGATTCTCGACGCCCGGCCGTACGCGATTGACACGTCCAGGTCGGGAAGGGCAAGGTTGCAGTCGGCCACGCGCACCGCGTGGGCACTCTGCATGAGGGACTGACGCCTGTGATCCGGGTAGGCCGAGCGGCCGCCTGAGTGTCGACCACGCGACTGACGACCGTCGCGTGCCTGCGACACGGCGGGGCGGCCCGACGTTTCCTCCGCCCGTCGCAGCTTCTCTCATGCATCGAGGTCTTCCGTTGAGCATGGATGCCCGTATCCAACAGTCCGTCGTCGTCAACCTGTCCCGCCGGCCCGCGCCCGTCGAGGTAGGGCCCTTCGTGATCGGGCTGGACCCGACGACGACCAGCCCGTACGTCAACTACGCGACGCCGCGTCCCGGCGCCGCCGTGACCGCGGCCGACGTCACCGCCCTGGTCGCGGCGTTCCGCGCCGCGGACCGCAAACCCCGTCTGGAGTACGTCACCAGTTGTGCCCCCGATCTGGAGGCGCTGCTGACCGCCGCCGGCTTCACCGTGGAAGCCCGGCACACCTACCTGGTCTGCGTGCCGGGCACGCTGGCGTCGCCACCCGTGCCGGACCAGTTGAGCCTGTGCGAACCGGGTACCGACTCCCGGCGCGCCGCGCTGATCAGCGTGCAGAACGAGGCCTTCGGCGGCGATCCGGTCGCCTCCGAGGCCGACGTGGCTCGCCTGCGGCGTCAGCAGGACGCCGGGGGCGTGGTCGTCACGGCAGTCACCGAGGGCGAGGGCTGCGCGGGCGGCGGCGGTGCGGCCGCACCGGTCGGCGCGGTCAGCGAGGTGGCAGGCATCGCCGTTCGCGCGCCGTACCGCCGCCGGGGACTGGCGTCTGCGATCACCGCCGAGGTGACCCGGCGGCTGTTCAGCGCCGGTACGGAGGTCGCCTGGCTGGAGGCCGGCGGTGCGGAGTCGTGGCGGGTCTACGAGCGCGTGGGCTACCGGCCCGCCGGTCAGCGGCTCTACATCGCCATGAACTGAGGACGGAGGAGCCCGGGCCGGGTGACTCACCCCCCCCTCGCGCCCCGGCGTGAGGGGGATCAGGCGGTCAGCTGGTTCGCGTCGAGCCAACGTCGCCAGCTCACCCGGGTGACATTCCGCTCCGGGTGCTCGGCCACGTGGAGGACGAACTGCGCCCGCAGCCGAACCAGTGGATCGTCGGCGTACGTCAGCGTCTCCACCTCGTGGAAGAACAGCGGGTCGGAGAAATGACGGACCAGGCCCGCGTACATCCAGTCCTTGCACCGGTACGGGCGCCTCAGCGCCGCGAGGGTCAACGCGGCGAGCTGTGGCTCGACGCCCTCCGGGACGCCGGCCCGACGGAATCGGTGCAGGAGCACCTCCTTCGTCCCCCAGCGGGACCACATCGACGACTCCCGCGCTCCCCACTCGTCGGGATGGTCCGTCTCCCACTGCAGGTACAGGACGGCGTACGGCGCCCACCGGGCGCGTCTGTCGAGGTCGTCGTCAGGGGAGTCCCGGAAGGCGCCGAGAGGAGCATCGATCGTCTGCCCTTGATGCCGGCAAAGGCGGGCGTGCGCCTCGTCCATCGCCGCCTGGAGCCGAGCCTGACTGGACCTCGACCGGTAGTGCGCCGACCACAGGCCGTTCCACTCGTCCAGCGCGTCGCTCGCCGCGGCGAGGGCTGCCTGGTGACGGGCCAGCGCCTGGTGGCGCGTGCCCCGGTCGCTCGCGACCAGGTCGAAAAGCCAGGAGTAGTCACCGCTCGGCTCCACCAGCATCATGGCAGCTTGCCATCCGCGCCCTTCCGGGAAGCAGCGGGAGACAGAGGTTCGGGAAGAGAAGCTGGATTTCAGCCAGGCCGCTCGTGACGTCCGTGAGGGGTCGCGAACGCGGCGTCCGATCCCCGCCGGACAGCCGGCCCGTCGTCGACCAGGCTTTCCCGCATGAACAACGCACTCGACGGCAGGGTAGCTCTCGTCACCGGCGGTGGCCGTGGCATCGGCGCGGCGGTGGCCCTGCGCCTGGCCGAGGACGGCGCCGACGTGGCGCTGACGTTCCAGCAGAATCAGCGACGCGCCGACGACGTGGTGGACCGGATCAGGGCCGCGGGTCGGCGGGCGATCGCCGTGCGGGCCGACAGCGCCGACCCGGCGGCGGTGATCGCGGCGGTGGACCGGGCGGTCGGTGAGCTGGGCAGGCTGGACATCCTGGTCAACAACGCGGGCGCGTTCCTGCTCGGGCCGCTGGAGCAGTTGAGTCTCGACGAGTTCGAACAGACCGTCGCGGTCAACGTCCGGGCGCCGTTCGTCGCGACGCAGGCCGCGGTGCGCCACATGTCGGCCGGTGGACGGATCGTCAACATCGGCAGCAACACGGCCGAGCGGACGGTCTTCCCGGGCTTCTCGCTGTACGCGATGAGCAAGACCGCCCTGATCGGCCTGACCAAGGCGCTCGGGCGCGAACTCGGCGGCAGGGCGATCACCGTGAACCTGGTGAACCCCGGTGCCACGGACACCGAGCTGAATCCGGCCGACGGTCCGAACGCCGGCACGATCAACGGGTTCACCGCGCTCGGCCACTACGCGCAGCCGGCCGACGTGGCCGCCGCGGTGGCGTTCCTCGCCGGCCCGGACGGGCGCTACGTCACGGGGGCGACTGTGAACGTCGACGGCGGATTCACCATCTGACCATCGGGAACGGCCGGGGTCGTGACCGGGCGCTGGTGGCCTGCCCACCGCGGGGCGGAGCGGCGGCTAGGCTGTGCCGGTGTGGAGGCGGTGTCCCCTGGTGACCGTCATGGTTGACGCGGACGACGTCCGCCGGGTGGCGCTGTCGTTGCCCCACGTGGTCGAGATCGACAGCGACGGCTTCGACTTCCGGGTCGCGGGCAAGGGGTTCGTCTGGTCCTATCCCGAGCGGACGCCCGGCAGACCGCGGCGCATTCGCACCGACATCGCCGTGCTGTACGTCGGCGACGAGGCGGAGAAGCAGGCGTTGCTCCTCGGCGAGCCCGACCTCTTCTTCACCACGCCTGCGTACGACGGGTCACCGCTGGTCATGCTGCGGCTGGCGCACGTCGGCGTCGAGCGTCTGACGGAGCTGGTCACCGACGCGTGGCGGATGCGTGCCCCCGACTCGTTCGCCGGTGACCCCGACGAGGCCGCCGGCGGGTGACGCCGGCGATCGGGCTTCGTCGAACCAGACCTTCTCGACGAGGGTCGCGTGCTTCACCAGACCCGGCAGCGTGGTCCGGGAGGCAGGCAGAGACCTGCTACGGCTGGAAGTACTCGGACATCATGCTGCTGACCCATTCCGGCTGCCGGACGTTCGCGGGGACGAACTCCTCAAGCACCGGCTTCAGGTCGATGACGGGCGTGCCTGACACGGCGTCGAGGCCCACCACCGTCAGTTCGCGGCCGTCGACGGACTCGATCCGGCAGCACGTCACGCCGATCCGGTTCGGCCGGCGGGGGCCACGGCCGGCGAACACGCCCATCGGCGGCAGGTCGGCCCGGCCCCGGTAGGGGCGGGGCTCGCGGTGGTCGCCGTCGTCCGGGAACCGGTCGAAGACGAACAGGACCTCCACGTGGGAGAACTCCTCCAGGCCCTGGAGACATGCCTCGCCGAAGCGCTCGTCGACGACGATCGTGCTGCGGACGGCACCCCAGTTGTCGCTGTGCTGGATGTCCGTCCGGTCGTTGCGGACCGTGCCGATCGCAGTGATCTCGAAGCCGCTCATGACCGGAGACTAGTTCCGCATCGATCGCTCCGGGGCCCCGTGTCGCCGTGAGCCGGTCACGGGGCACACGAGCCGGACGGCCGGCGCTAGGCTCATGATCATGGACGTTCTCCGATACGCGGCGTTCACCGCCGACCCCGCCGGTGGCAACCCGGCCGGTGTCGTCCTGGACGCCACCGGTGCGGGCGACGCCGAGATGCAGCAGGTGGCGGCGCAGGTCGGCTATTCCGAGACCGCGTTCCTCGTGCCCGCGGGCGGGGACGGCCGGTTCACTGTGCGCTACTTCAGCCCGAAGGCGGAGGTGCCGTTCTGCGGCCACGCGACGATCGCGTCGGCGGTCGCGTACGCCGAGCGGCACGGCCCCGGCGTGCTGCACCTGGACACCCGCGCCGGACTGGTCGAGGTCGCCACGAGCGTGCAGGCCGACGGCACCACCACCGCCACGCTGACCAGCGTCGCGCCGCGCACCGAGCCCATGAGCGCTGAGGACCTCGCGGTGCTGCTCGCCGCACTGCGCTGGTCGCCGGACGATCTCGACGCGACGCTGCCGCCGCGTGTCGCGTACGCCGGGGCCTGGCATCCGATCGTGGCCGCCGCGACACGGCAACGCCTGGCGGACCTGGACTACGACATGGCGGCGTTGAGCGCGCTGATGGCCGACCGTGACTGGACGACGATCGACCTGGTGCACCGGGAGTCCCCGCTGGTGTTCCACGCGCGCAACCCGTTCCCGCCCGGCGGTGTGGTCGAGGACGCCGCGACCGGGGCGGCGGCCGCCGCGTTCGGCGGCTACCTGCGCGAGCTTGGCCTGGTGCAGCCGCCCGCGACCGTGACCGTGCGGCAGGGCGAGGACATGGGGCGTCCGAGCCTGCTCACCGTCGGCATCCCCGCCGGACAAGGTGCCGGGATCGCGGTGACCGGCACCGCCGTGCCCATCCCTGAGGAGGACGTGCGATGAGGCCGGACCACTACGGCGGTTTCGTCACTTCGACGGGCAGCGGGCCACGCTCACCTACTGGCACCGGCCGTTGCACGCGATGACGAAGGCGTTCACCGGCGCGGGTTTCCGCCTCTCGGTGATCAGCGAACCGCCCTCCTCACCCGACACCCCGCGCCGGTCGCAGAGCGACTGGACCCACTGGGTCCATGACGTCGGATACCGGGCGGCTCGTTCGTAGTACGGGTGAGAGGCGGCCTGACCGGGCCGCCCGGACAAGGGAGTCATGGCATGCCGCGGTACCTGATCTCGTTCAACGACGGCGCGATGGACCACATCCCCGTCGAGGAGATCCCCGAGGTGGGCAAGGACGCGCACGCGGTCATCCAGGAGGCCGTGAACGCGGGCGTGTTCGTGTACGGCACCGGGCTCGAACGCCAGCAGGCGAGCATCGTCGGTACGGACGGGGCGGTCACCGACGGGCCGTTCCCGGAGACCAAGGAGGTCATCGGCGGTTTCGTGGTCCTCGACGTGGCCTCACGCGACGAGGCGCTGAAGTGGGCTGCCAAGATCGCCGTCTCGTGCCGCTGCGCCCAGGAGGTCCGGGAGATCATGCCCGACCCCGAGACGGAGGCGATGCTCCGCACGGCGGGCCGGTGACAGGTCCGAAGTCGACGCGATGACGGGGTGGGCGTGGCACCGGACGGCAGCCATGCCCTCCGTGATCGTTAGCCAGGTCGCGGCAGTCGTCGAACCGCACCGGGAAAGACGCCCGGCCCGCTTGCGTGAACTCGGGAACGAGTCGCTGCCTCTCGGTGCGCGTCGGATGGCCGGGTGCGGCGAAAACCGGTTGGCGGTCCCGGCGAGCGCTGTTAACTTGCCGATGGCCGTGCCGGAGAACGAGGGAGGTGGTACCCGTGACCGCAGTATCGACATGGGTGCTCCCCTCGGGGGTCACGGCCGGGCGACAGGTCGTCCGGGAGCGCCGTCGCACTCCCGAAAGGCACGACCATGCGATTCGTCTCCGACCAGCGCCTCGCCGACGGCGTCCGCGAACGTGAGTTCACCCTCGGCGAGATCCCGGGCATCCTGTGGACGCCCGCATCCGCGCCCACGTCGGCCCCGCTGATCCTGCTCGGCCACCCGGGCGGACTGCGCCGGATGTACCCCCGGCTGGTGGCCCGGGCCCGCGACTGCACGGCGCAGGGTTTCGCGGCGGCCACCCTCGAACTGCCCGGCGGCGGGGACCGGCCCGCGTCCGCCGCCGCCGAGCAGGCCCGCGCCGACCTGCGGCGGGCACTGGCGGCAGGCGAGCCGGTCGCCGACGACATCGTCGACCGGCTCGTCCTGCCGCTGGTGGAGAAGGCGGTCCCGGAGTGGCGGGCCGTGCTGGACGCCCTCCTCGCACTGCCGGAGATCGGCGGTCCGGTCGGCTACTCCGGCGGGGTGATCTCGATCGGCGTACGGCTGGCGGTGGTCGAACCGCGCATCGTGGCCGCGGTCCTGTTCGCCGGGAGCTTCGTGCCGCGAGCGATGTTCGCCGAGGCGCGGCGGGTCACCGTCCCGCTGCACGTCCTGTTGCAGTGGGACGACGAGGGCAACGACCGGCAGATGGCGCTGGACCTGTTCGACGCCTTCGGCTCGGCGGAGAAGACGCTGCACGCCAACATGGGCGGGCACACGGGCGTACCGCGGTTCGAGGGGGAGTCCGCGAACCGGTTCTTCGGCCGGCACCTGCGGACGCCGCCGAGCTCATAGGGTGGACGCATGACGCCCGTGACCGGACTGGACCACGTCGTCATCGCCGTGTCCGACTGGCGGGCCGCCACCGACTTCTATCGCGACGTCGTCGGCGCCGAGGTGATCGGCGTCGGCGGCGACCGCGTCGCCTTCCGGATCGGCCCCCACCAGTTGAGCGTGCACGGGCCGGGTCTCGACCTCGGCGGCAACGTCGCCCGAGGCCCGGTCCGCCCGGGCAACAGCGACATCTGCTTCGTCTGGGCGGGGCCGATCGAGGAGGCGGTGGCGCACCTGCGGCGGCACGACGTCGAGGTGGAGACGGGACCGGTCCGGCGGGTCGGCGCCGGTGGCGCCGGGACCAGCGTCTACTTCCGCGACCCGGACGGAAGCCTGCTGGAGTTCATCTCCTACCAGGATTCCTCGCAGCAGCCGTAGGTCCTTGCCCTGCCAGCTCGCGGTCCAGCTGTGCCTGGGGCCGCCGGGGTGCGTGAAGCGCGCGGAGCCTCGACGCCCGATCTCGGTGCGTCACGCGGACCCGCCCACCGGCGACGCCCAGGTGGGGCGCCGGATCAGGCAGAACGGGTGGCCCGCCGGGTCGGCGTACACGTGGTCGCCCGGCAACCGCCGCGCGCCCAGGGCGAGCACCGCCTCGCCCGCCGCGTCCTGGTCGTCGACCATCACGTCGAGGTGCATCTGGTGCGGCACGGCCGGATCCGGCCACGTCGACGGCGTCAGCCCGGGGGCGCGCTGGAACGCCAGCCCGGACGCCGCCGTACTCGCCGACACCACGGTGAAGTCGTCGTCCGCGTACGTGATCGGGTCGCCGAGGACCGCGCTCCAGAACCGCGCCTCGGCCATCGGATCCGGGCAGTCGACGATCAGATGGTGGAGCCGCCCGAGCGGCACAGGGATCACCCCGTTCCTGGCCGTGCTGCCGGGCGTCAGCTCAGCCGCAGGTCGTGCTCGTCGAGGGCGGCCTCGATGACGCCCAGCGCCTTCGGTCCCATGCCGTGCAAGCGGGCCAGATCCGCGCGCGGCACTCCGGCGAGCTGGCGCAACGTGGTGTAGCCGGCGGCGGTCAGCGCCCGCGTGGCCGGTGCGCTGATCTTCGGCAGGCGGTCCAAGGACGAGGTCATCGCCCGATGCTAGACCGCCGGCACCCGGCCCGATGCCCCCGCGAGCGCCCGGCCGGCAGATGCGGACTCGCCTCCGTCGATGCGGCACTCGGGGCGGCCTCGGGGAAAGGCCCGACGGGTATATCGGGGCGTTTCCGTATGGGACTCGGGTGGAGTGCCGCTGAAGAATCGATGAGCATCCAGACACCGGGAGGTGCCGTGTTCCGACGTACCATGGCCGTCGCTCTGGCCGCGCTCACCGTCCTGGCGGGACTGCCCGGCGCGGCGCGCGCCGGTCTTCCGTCGCAGCGGCTCGTCTGGGGCGAGTGCGCCGACGACCTGCCGGGCGTCCCGCCGGATGAGCGCGTGCGGTGCGCCCGGCTCCGGCTGCCGGTGGACTGGGCCCGGCCGAACGGCCCGGCGTTCGACCTCGCCGTGGCACGCCGGTCCGCGCGGCTGCCGGAGCAGCGGGTGGGCACGCTGGTGTTCGGGCCGGGCGGGCCCGGCGACTCGGGGGTGGAACGCATCCGCAGGGGCGACCGGTTCAGCGACGAGTTGCTGGACCGGTTCGACCTGGTCAGCTTCGACCCGCGTACCGTGGCCCGCACCGCCGCGCCCGTCTGCACGCCGGATCCGGCGTTGCGCAGGCCGCCCGTCCCGCTGGCCGGCCAGGCCGACTTCGACGCCGCCGTGGCCTACAACCGGGCGCTGTGGAGCCGGTGCCGCCCGACCAGCCCGGTGTTCGACCACGCCGACACGCTCAGCACGACCCGCGACCTCGACGCGCTACGGCGTGCGCTGGGGGAGCGGCGGCTGTCCTTCCACGGCAGCTCGTACGGCACCCTGCTGGGCCAGCAGTACGCCGAGCGGTACCCCGGCCACGTGCGGGCCGTCGTGCTGGAGGGCGTGTTCGACCACAGCCTCGACGTGCGGTCCTTCGTGCGGACGCAGGCCGCCGCGTTGCAGGACGCGTTCGACGAGTTCGTGTCCTGGTGCGACAGGTCGGCGGACTGTGTGCTCCACGAACGGGACGTGCGATCGGTGTGGGCGCGGGTGCTGGCCCGCGCGGACCGTGGGGAATATGCCCCCCGTACCGCCTTCGACGTCACCGCCGTGGCGCTCGGCATGCTCGCCGGCCCGCGCTGGCCGCAACTCGCCGCGATCGTGCGGGACATGGACGCCGGTACGCCGCCACCGGAGGTGAATCTCTCGATCTCGGTCGCGGCGTTCTGCGCGGACTGGCCCGCCGAGGTACGCGACTACGCCGAGTACGCCGGCCTGGTCCGGGACGCCAGGGCCGCCGCCCCGGCCGTCCGGTACGGCGCCGGTCTGCTGGCCGTGCAGACCTGCCTGGGCCGGCCGTCCCCGGTCCGTAATCCGCCGCACGAGCTGAACGTGCACACCCGCACGCCGCTGTTGCTGCTCAACGCCCGGCACGATCCCCGTACCGGCTACGCCTGGGCGGTGAACGTCGCCCGGCAACTCGGCCGGCACGGACGCCTGGTCACCTACGAGGGCTGGGGCCACGGCACCTACCAGCGCAACGACTGCACGACCGCCGTGGTGGACCGGTACCTCGTCGACCTGACGGTGCCCGCCCCCGGCACGCGATGCCCGGCGAGCTGACCCGGCACGCCGCTAGACCGCCGGGTCTGGTGCTCCGGCGAGCGTACGGCCCGCCGGGCGCCGGTGCGGCAGCGCCGCCAGGCCCAGCGCGAGGAGCAGCAGGACCGCACCGAGCAGGAACGGCAGCGACAGGGTGGGCTGGCCGAGCCACTCCCACGGCACGTGCCAGCGGGGATGCGGCTCGCTCAGGTGGTGCGTGAGCATCAGCGGCGCGCTCAGCAGGATCGGTGCGGCCCAGAACACCATCGCGACGCCGTACAGGACCTTCGCCGGGCCCTGCACCAGCGGGTGCCGTCCCTCGGTGCGGCGGCTGGCCCAGCCGAACAGCACCCAGCCGCCCAGCGTGCCCAGCGCGAAGGCGAGCAGACCGGCGGGGTAGGCGGCGGCGGGGGTGGCGCGGCTGAGGGCGAGGCTCATCGAGCCCTCGGCGTTGATCTGCACCGCGAGGATGTGGTCGCCGCGATCGGCGTACACGGTGATGTCGGAGGGGATGGACGCCGGGTCGCACTGCGGACTGCCGGGAATGCAGCCGTACGCGTCGGTGTGGACGGGCGCGCTCCGCTCCCACCCGGCGGCGTCCAGGCGCTGCCGCAGGTCGATGAGGCCTCCGGCCGGTGCCTGGTCGAACGACGCGGTCAGCTCGGCCAGCGCGTACTCGCCGCCGTCGCCGAGGAGCAGCTCGGACAGGAGGTCCTCGCCGAGCGGGTGGCCGTAGATGAGGAACACGGCGGGCGGGTCGTCCTGGTCGAGGTGGCTGACCTGCCGGTCCGGGTAGAGCTGCCCGACCACGGCGGCGAGGTCCCGGTGGTCGAGCGGGCGGGAGCCGAGCCACGCGAGCCAGGTGCCGAACGACGCGGCGAACAAACCGCAGACCACCGCGAAGACCGCAGCCCAGGCCACCACGGTACGGCTCGCCGGCCGTCCCAGCCGGGCACGCAGACCATGACGTACGAGATTCGCCGCGACCCGGCCACGCCGGTGGGCCGAACCGACGTCCCGTACCGTCTCCAGGATCTCGGCCCCGCGCGCGCGGCGATAGTCACGGGGGTAGGCCAGCAGCAGCCAGCGGTGCATGGGTTTCTCCCTACGGTGCCGCGACGGCGGGGGTCAGGCGGGGCGAGGGCGCAGAGCGCGCAGCCGGGTCTCGGCGGCGGACGCGAGCTGCCGCAGCCGCTCGGTCTGGCGTGCCAGTTCGGCCCGGCCGTCGGCGCGCAGCCGGTAGTAGCGGCGCAGCCGGCCGTCGACCACCTCTTCGTGGCTGAGTTCGACGAGGCCCTGCGCCACCAGCCGGTCCAGGGCGGCGTAGAGCGTGCCCGGCAGCAGGTTGACGCGACCGCCGGACAGGCCGGCGACCTCCTGGATGATCCCGTAGCCGTGGCGCGGCTCGTCGGCCAGCGCGGTCAGGATCAGGAAGGTCGCCTCGCGCATCTCACTCACCGAGGCAACATATACAGCCGATCAATACATGGTCAACGGTCGCCGAGTAGTTGCCGCTCGGCCATGAAGGCGCGCAACGTCCCGGCGTCCTCGGCGGACATCAGCCAGCGGGGGATCACCGTGGCCGGCATCCGCCCGACGTACACGATCCAGAAGTCAGGGGTCTCGGTGACGCGCGTGACGCCGTCCCAGGCGATGCCGCTGGACTCCGAACCGCTGCGCATCATGATGTTGCGGTCGTCGATGTCGTAGCCGCCCTCGACCGCGTAGCCGCCGGAGCGGCGCCGGGCCCGCCACCGCACCCACGGCGCGTACAGCATCGACAGCACGCCGGCCACGATCAACGCGGTCCACAGCGACGCGAAGCGGCCACCCCGCTCCGACGCCTGCGAGGCGACCCACCCGATCACCCCGATCGCGGCCAGGGCCGCGCCGATGTAGCCGAACCGGCGCAGCCGGGCGGCGGCCAGCGCGGCGGCCACGCGGGCCGGATAGGCGGGATCGGCCGGTACGGCGAAACGGATCTGCATCGGCACCGAGGACCACCCACCGGATTCGTGTTCTGGACGGCGGGAGCGCTGCCCCGCGACGACGTGCGGCTCCACGGTACCGGGGCTTCCGACTCTCAGATCCGCCGCAGCACGAACGTCACGAAGCCCAGCATGTTCCGGTACCCGCGCAGCCACTGGTCACGGTGCTCGCGGGCGGCCGTCAGCGCCCCGGCGGCGTCCGGGTGACCGGGGTTGTCCAGCGCCCACTCGGTGAGCGAACCGGTCCACGACCACTCGTAGTCGTCCCACTCGGCGGTGTCGCTGACGTGCGCGTACACCGGGGCCCAGCCCGCCTTCCCGGCGGCGTCGACCAGACCGGCGAGGTCGGCGTGGTCGTCCGGTTTCGCGCCCAGCGCCGCCAGCGCGTCCGGCGTCGGCGGCACCTGCCAGAATCCCTCACCCACCATCAGGATGCCGTCGGGGTTCACGTGCCGGCCGGCCAGCTCCAGCGCTCCACCGAAGCCGCCGAACGCGTGCGTCGACCCGACGCAGAGCACCAGGTCGTAGTCGCCGTCCGGCACGTACGACCGGGCGTCGCGCTCGTGCAGCGTGAGCCGGTCGGCGAGGCCGCGCTCGGCGGCGGCCTCGGCGGCGCGTTCGAGCGCGTACGGGCTGAGGTCCACGCCGTCGGCGTGCCCGTCCGGGTAGTGCGCGAGGGCCTGCAACGCCCAGGCGCCCTCGCCGCAGCCGAGATCGAGGATCCGGGCCGCCGGCCGTCGGCCCGCCCGGCGCAGCAGCCGGTTGAGGTTGAGACCGGAGATCGGGGCCGCGATCGGGTGGTGCGAGTGCGCGATGCTGCTCAGGCGTTGACGGTCCATCGCCGCAGTCAACACGAGGACTGCGGACCCGCGCACGCGGGTTGCCGCGCCGGTCAGTACCGGCAGACGATCGTGGCGTCGTCGGTGGCGACGCCCTCGCGCGCCTCGGCCTCGCGCACCCGGCGGACGACCTCGGCGGGGCCGTCGGTCTCCAGCAGGCGCAGCAGCCCCGGCCAGCCGGTCAGGCCGAAGGTGTCCACGAGGCGGCTCGCGCCGTTGCTGAGCAGAGCCGTCGCGCGGACGTCGTCGGCCGGGCACTCGCCGGTGACGGCCTCGCCGGCCACCCGCGGGTCGTCCTTGGCGACCCAGAACCCGCCCGGACTGTTCCGCCGGGCCCGCAGCTCCATCAGCAGCCGCCGGTACTCGTCGCCGCCCTCGGGCACGTCCTTCAGCCGCTCCTCGAAGGACCGCGCGATCACCACCTCACGCGGATCATGGGCGGCGACGGGCTCACCAGAGGCCCGGCCGATCAGCGCGACCGCGTCGCCGAGGACCAGGTGCTCGACGGTCCCACCGGAGAACCGGAGCATCGCCACCGCCGCGAACGGGCTGATCGGATGGGCGACGTCGCACGTGTCGCGGTGCGCGTCGGTGACGTGCTCGATGCCCTCGGCCAGCACGTCGCGCAGGCTCCGATCCTGGGACAGCGCACCGAGCAGCGCGCCGCCGAGCCGGGTCGCGTACCAGGCGATGCCGTGGTGGCAGACCTCGTCCGCGCCGGCGATGCCGCCCGCGCCGTCGACCAGGACCATGCCGCACGGTACGGCGCCGGCGAAGTCCTCATTGGCCCGGCCCGGATGCCCCGCGTCGGTCGCCATCGCTACCCGCATCGGCTCATCATGCCGGGACCGGCCGGAACGCGATGCCCCTCGCGCCTTGATCTGAAGTGTGGTTGAGGTCCTGGCGTCGTGGGCACCCGACCACTGCCGGAGGTAGACCACCATGACGACGCCGAACCTGTCCGACGCCGAACTCGCGGGCCAGCCGGCCTCCTACTGGACGGGCATCGCGGGCGACCTCCCACCGTCGGCTCGTTCGAGCGTACGCCCGGCTCACCCCTGTTCAGCCGCCGGTCATTGTCCCGGGCCGCGGCGATTCGGCAGTACGGGCGCGGCCGGGCGGCCAGGATGAGGTGATGCACGCCAGTCAGAAGATCCGCCACCGGCACGCCGACGTCGACGGTCTGGAGGTGTTCTTCCGCGAGGCCGGCCGCCCCGGCGACCCGGCGGTGCTGCTGCTGCACGGTTTCCCCAGCTCGTCGCACACGTTCCGCGAGGTCATGCCCACACTCGCCGAGGTCGCGTACGTGCTCGCGCCGGACCTGCCCGGCTTCGGCATGTCGTCGTCGCCCACAGTCGCCGAGTACGACTACACGTTCGAGAACCTGTCGTGGACGGTCGAGCGCCTCCTCGGCCGGCTCGACGTGGACCGCTTCTTCGTCTACCTGCACGACTTCGGCGCGCCGGTCGGATACCACCTGGCCACGCGCGCCCCGGGACGGATCCGTGGCCTGATCGTGCAGAGCGGCAACACGCACGCCGACGGGCTCGGCGCGCAGTGGGACACCGCGCGGGCGTACTGGGCCGACCCGGGCGAGGCCACGCGCGCCGCGCTGCCGGACTGGCTGACCTTCGACGGCACCCGGGACCAGTACCTCGCCGGGCTGCCCGAGCACGTACGCCCGTTGCAGGCGCCCGAGGCGTGGCACCTGGACTGGGAACGGATGACCCGGCCCGGCAACGTCGAGGCGCAGTTCGCGCTGTTCACCGACTACGCCGCCCACGTCGCCCGGTTCGGCGAGATCGCCGGGTACCACAGCGCCCACCAGCCACCGGCGCTCGTGCTGTGGGGCCGGCACGACGCGTACTTCGACGTGGACGAGGTGCTCGCGTACCACCGCGCGCTCGACCGGATGGACGCGCACATCTACGACGGCGGCCACCTGCTGCTGGAGACGCACGCGGCCGAGTGCGCCGCGCTCATGCGCGCGTTCGTCCTCGACAACTCGTGAGACGTGGCGGGGGCGCCCGCGACGTCACGGCGTGGTGGAGGGCTTCGCCTTCTGCGGGTGGATCGTCTCGTGGCGGGCCAGCATGGCGACGAACTCGCGGATCTTCCGCTCCCGGGTCTCCGCGCGCTTGACCGCGTTGAGCCGGTGGATGAGCGTGAACCTGTTGGCACTGGTGAGAACGTCGAACATGGCCTGGGCAGCGGGCTCGGCCGCGACGGCGGCGAGCAGGTCGGCGGGCACCTCGGCCTCCGACGGCGGTGCGTACGCCGCCGCCCACCGGCCGTCCGCCTTCGCGGCCTCCACCGCGGCCCGGCCCGCCGGCGTCATCCGACCCTCCGACTCCAGCCGGGCCACGTGCGCGACGTTGCGTTGCGACCAGGAGCTGCGCGCCCGGCGCGGGGTGTACCGGATCCAGGAGCTCTCGTGGTCGCGCTTGCGGCCCTGCCCGTCGATCCAGCCGAAGCACAGCGCCTCGTCGACCGCCTGCTGCCAGGTCAGCGTGGTGATCGTGCCGCCCTTACGGCCCAGCGCGAGCCAGACACCGGGCGACGTGTCGTGGTTGGCGGACAGCCACGCGCGCAGCGCGTCCGCGTCGGGCACGATCAGCTCGTCCAGCTCGTCGCTCGCCATGGCCGGAAGGCTATGCCAGGGGTACGACGCTAAGGCCGGGCGCGCGGCTCAGCCGCCCGGCGGCCGCCGTCGGGCGACGGGTCGGCCGCCCGCCGAATCCGCCGTCCGGCCACCAGCATCGCCACGCCTGCGCCGGCGAGCCCCGCGCCGATCAGCCCGCCCACGATCCCCGCCGCCGGATCGCGCTCACGGAACGCGTACGTCACGGCCGAGGTCAGGATCGGCGCACCGAGGGCGATCGCCATCCACCCGCCGAGGATGTCCGCCTTGTCGGCGAAGGCGTTCGTGGTGACGAGGACGAGCAGAACCATCGCAGCGGCGACGCTGACGAGGAGCAGCGCCGCGAGGATCAGCGCGGGGTCGCGCGGGAGCAGCCCGGCGGCCGCGGCGAGCACGTAGATGATCGCCGCCGCGATGAGGTTCGCGAGGACGTTCATCATCACGTTCGCGGCGAACCGTCGCAGGCCGCCGCGCCCGGTGTCGTCGTCGCTGATGGCGTCCCCCGATCGCCGTCGATGCCTTCGACGACGAGGCTAGGGCGACCGGGCGGCCCGGCACAACGCCCGGCGCCGGCCGGTGCGGTCACGACGTTCGCGACCGGCCTAGGGCGTGTCCTGCCGATCTTGTAGGGGTTGGTCGTTGACGATGTGTCGGTGGTGCGTCGTGGTGAGTTGACCGATGAGGCGTGGGCGGTGATCGCGCCGCTGCTACCGGAGCCGGGCGGTGCTCGTGGGCGGTGGCGAGATCACCGGCAGGTCATCAACGGGATTTTGTGGAAGCTGCGCACGGGTGCGCCGTGGCGTGACCTGCCCGAACGTTTCGGGCCGTGGAAGACCTGCCATGAGCGGCTGCGTCGGTGGAGCGCCGACGGGACATGGGATCGGATCCTCGCGGCGGCGCAGGTGCACGACGACGGCACACCGGTGCAGTGGACGATCAGCATCGACTCGTCGATCGTGCGGGCGCATCAGCATGCCGCTGGCGCCCGCAAAAAGGGGGCTCCCCGACAAGTCCGGCGACGCCTGGTGCGCAAGATGGCGAGGCCATCGGCCGATCACGCGGAGGACTGAGCACGAAAATCCACCTCGCAGTCGACGGACGCGGCCGGCCGTTGTCGATCCTGCTCACCCCGGGCCAGGCCGGCGACAACCCCCAGCTCCTCGCCCTGCTCGACGCGATCCGCGTCAACCAGCCCGGACCGGGCCGGCCCCGCAAACGTCCGGACGTGCTGATCGCGGACAAGGGCTACGCCCATGACTCCACCCGTCGAGCCCTGCGCCAACGCGGGATCCGGCACGTCATCCCCGAACGCAGCGACCAGATCGCCCGCCGCGCCGCCAAGGGCAGCACCGGCGGGCGACCACCCGCCTTCGACAAGGCGACCTACCGCAAACGCAACGTCGTGGAACGCTGCTTCAACCGACTCAAGCAATGGCGTGACCTGGCCACCCGCTACGCCAAACGCGCATCCCTCTACCGAGCCAGCCTGATCCTCATCGCCGCCATCATCTGGCTTCCATGATCGACAGGACAGGCCCTAAGGCGTGTTTCAGAAGTCGTGGTGGCCGGTGAAGGTCGCGGCGTGGCGGTGATCGACAACTGAAGAGGTCTCCGGTATCTGGTTCTGCGACCAAGCAAGAACTTCATACCGGAGACCTCGTGGCCACCTTAGCGGTGACGAGGCGGCACGACCTCACCGACGCTCAGTGGCAGCGGCTCGCTGCGCTACTGCCGGCCGCGTCGGCGAAGGGCCGGCCGCCGAAGTGGCAGAAACGGCAGCTCATCGATGGGATCAGGTGGCGGATCCGGATCGGGTCGCCCTGGCGTGACGTCCCGGCCGAGTACGGACCCTGGCAGACGCTCTACGGCCTGTTCCGTCGCTGGCAGCGCGACGGCACCTGGGACAAGATCCTGGCCGCGTCACAGGCCGCCGGCGATGCGCAAGGCCGGATCACCTGGACGGTCAGCGTGGACTCGATGACCAGCCGCGCCCACCAACACGCCGCCGGCGCCCGCAGAGACGGCCACCTGCAGAAAGAGCCACCCGGTGGCGTGCACGACGAACCCGCCGATCACGCTCTCGGACGATCTCGCGGCGGTCTGACCACCAAGACGCATCTGGCCTGTGAGCAGGGACAGAAGGTCCTATCGATGGTCGTGACCGCCGGGCACCGTGGTGACAGCCCGCAATTCATCCCGGTCCTGCGTCGTATCAAGGTGACCCGCCTCGGGGTGGGCCGGCCCCGCACCTGCCCCGACCTGGTCCTGGCCGACAAGGCGTACACCAGCCGCGGAAACCGCGCCTACCTGCGCAAGCGCGGGATCAAGGCGTGCATCCCGAGTAAGACCGATCAAGACGCCCACCGCAAGGCCAAGGGCAGCCGCGGCGGGCGCCCGCCGAAGTTCGACCGAGACCTCTACCGGATGCGACATGCCGTCGAGAACGGCATCGCCCGGCTCAAGCGCCACCGCGGCCTGGCCACCCGCTACGACAAGTTGGCCGTCCGGTTCCAGGCCGTCCTGACCATCACCATCATCTGTGAATGGCTCTGACCGGGCTTATGAAACACGCCTTAGCCGCCCGCCGCGTTGTGCCGCGCGACCAGAGCCGGCAGCTCGTCCAGCGAGTCGATGCGGAACAGGCACCGTTCGGCGACGTCCGGCATGTCGAGGATGTGGCCCCACGGTCCGCGCCGGATCAGGCACGCGGTCATGCCGGCGGCCATCGCCGGGGCGGCATCGTTGTCCGGCCGGTCGCCGACGTACAGGATCGCCGACGCGTCGCCGCCGCCCTCGCGGACGACCCGGTCGAAGAACTCCGGCGCCGGTTTCGCCACGCCCCAGGCCGCCGACGTGCCGATCACGTCCACCGCCAGGTCCAGCGCCCGCAGCGTCGCCTCGGCGTGCTCCGGCTGGTTGCCGGCCAGGCCGACGCGCAATCCCTGCTCCCGCAGGGCGGCCAGGCACGCCCGCGCGTCCGGGTAGAGGTCGTCGGCGCCGAACGACTCCGGGTCGCCGGCCGCGACCCGGCGCGCGAGTTCGGCGGTGAGGTCGAAGTCCGGCCGGAACGCCCGGAACACCTCCTGGTAGTCCAGCCCGCGGGCGATCACCGCGCCGAAGACCGCGGAGAACGTGTGCCGGGGCACGCCGAGCCAGTCCGCCCAGGTCGCGAACTCGCGCGTCTCGTCGAGGATCGTCCCGCCCACGTCGAAGAAGACCGCCCGGATCATTCGCGGATCGTACTGTCGTTGATCAGCCTGTGGGGGGCGCCCGGGTGGCGCAGACTGCCCGCATGAATGCCGCCTTCCTTCCCGAACCGCCGCAGAGCCCGGCGGCGAAAGCCGCCTACGAGGACGACCTCGCCTCCGACGGCTACGTCAACAACCTCACCCGCGTCTGGTGCTGGCGACCCGACGTGCTGATGTCGTTCCAGAACACCCGCACCGAGCTGCTGTCCGAGTCCACGCTGTCCTCGCGTGAGGTGGCGGTGCTGGTCGCCGCCACGGCCGCCGCGCGGGGCGACTCGTACTGCTCGCTGGCCTGGGGCGCGCGGCTGGCCGGGATGAGCGACGAGGAGACAGCCGCCGCGGTGCTGCGCGGCGACGAGGCGGACCTGTCGGAGCGGGAGACGGCGCTCGCGGACTGGTCCCGCCAGGTCGTGACGGACCCGAACGCCACCACCGAGGCCGACACGCGACGCCTGCGCGAGGCCGGCCTGAGCGACCGGGAGATCTTCGAGGCGACCACGCTGATCGCGTTCCGGCTGGCCTTCTCCACAGTGAACGACGCGCTCGGCGCGCGGCCGGACGCGCAACTGGCGGAGAAGGCGCCACGGCTCGTCCGGGAGGCGGTCACGTTCGGCCGCCCGGTCTGAGCGAGCGGCCCTCGGCCCCGGGCCGCGCCTCGACCGGGGCGGTCTCGGGGCACCGGCCCGCCCCGGCTCGCCGCCCGCTGCCTCTACCTCGACCGGATCGAGAACACGATCGGGCGGCGTCAGGTCGTCACCCGCATCGAGGCGTTCCGCGACGAGCTGCGGGCCGCCCGGGTGCCCCGGGCGTGTCCGCACTGACGGCCACTGCATGTCGTACCGGTGTGGGAGGGTCCGGGCATGACGACGTTCGTACTCATACACGGCGGCGGGGGCAGCGCGTGGGACTGGCATCTGGTGGTTCCCGAGCTGGCCGCCCGGGGCCACGACGCGGTGGTGCCGGAGCTGCCGATCGGGGACCGGTCGGCGCGGTTCGCCGACTTCCGCCGGACGGTGGTCGACGCCGTCGGCGGCCGCGACGACCTCGTGGTGGTCGGGCACTCGTACGGCGCGTTCACCGCACCGCTTGTCGCCGACCGGTTGCCGGTGCGGCTGCTGGTCCTGCTCACCCCGATGATCCCGCGGCCCGGTGAGAGGCCGGGGGAGTGGTGGGGCAACACCGGCTACCGCGAGCCGGAAGGGCTCAGCGAGGAGCAGCAGTTCTACAACGGCGTGCCGGCCGAGATCGTCGCCCGGGCGCCGGCGCACGGCCGGGAGCAGGTCAGCGCGGAGTGGGACGAGCCGTGGCCGCTGGCCACCTGGCCGGCCGTGCCGACGGCGGTGCTCATCGGCCGCGACGACCAGTTCTTCCCCGCCGACTTTCAACGCCGGGTGGCCGCCGACCGGCTCGGCGTGGTTCCGGACGAGATCGACGGCGGCCATGCGGTGGCGCTCAGTCACCCGGGTCTGCTCGCCGACCGGCTGACCGCCTACCTGGCGTCCTGACCGTCCGGCCGCCGGTCCTAGGAGACCGCAACGGCCGGGCGTGCGGGCTCCGGGTCGCGCGTGTGCCGGCGCGTCGGCAGCAGCAGCGGCGTGCCGAGCAGCAGCACCCCGGACACGGTGATCGCGGCGAGCGGGCCGACGACCGTGGCGAGGACGCCCCACACGGTCATCAGCGCGGCCTGGGTGAGCCGGCCGGTGACGCTCCACGCGGTCAGAACCTGCGCGGTGTGCGCCTGCGGGGTCCGGCGCAGGCGCTCGGTCGCGTAGATCGGGTTGAACACGCCCATGCACGTGATGAGCACCCACTCGACGGCGATCACCGTCAGCAGTCCGCTGGTCCCCGGATGGGTGAACGCGAGACCGAGCGGGACGCTCGACCGCAGCCAGCCGGACACCGTCATCACCCGATGCCGTCCGTACCGCCGCACCAGGCGCGGGCTCAGCCGCGCGCCGAGCACGCCGCCGAGCGCGGACACGCCGAAGACCAGCCCGTACTGCCACGCCGCCACCCGGTACCCATCCAGCAGGAGCACGGCGAGCAGCGGCGCGGTCGCCATGATCAGGCCGCCGACCAGCACCGAGTTCAGGAACAATCGCCACAGCACCGGGTCGCGGCGCACGAACCGCCAGCCTGCGCCCAGGTCGGCGACGCGGGAGGCGCCCGCCGGGTCACGGGGCGCCACCGTGTCGCCGCTGCGGATCCGCCGTACCGCCAGCGCCGACAGCAGGTGGCTCACGGCGTCGGCGGTGATGGTGACGACCGGGCCGAGCAGCCCGACGAGCGCGCCCCCGAGCGGCGGCCCGGCCGCCGTCGCGGCCCAGCTCGCCGCCTCGAACCGTCCGTTCGCCGCCAGCAGCCGATCGCCCCGGACCAGGCTCTTCAGGTACGCCCCGGACGCGGCGGTGAACGTGATCGCGGCCGTCCCGCAGACCACCGCGACGACGAGCAACTGGCCGTACGACAGCACCCCGAGCGCGTACGCGGCCGGCACGCTCGCCAGCGCCGCGAACCGGACCAGATCCGTCGCGATCATCACCGGCAGTTTCCGCCGGTAGGCCACCCACGGCCCGAGCGGGACCGCCAGCATCGCCGCCACTGCCAGCCCGGCCGCCTCCAGGAGCGACACCGCGAACGCCGACGAGTCCAGCACCCGCACCGCGATCAGCGGGAAGGCGCCGAACGCCAGCCATGTGCCGTACGTGCTCACCGCGTACGCCGACCACAGCCACCCGAAATCCGAACCCAGCTTCCGCACGCCGCCCCCGTCACCGATGCCCCGCGCATCAGACCGGCCGCGCGGACGCCGGAGCAAACAACCGCCGCCCGGCGCGCCACAACCATCGGCTGGGCCCGCCTACTGTGGGCCGGTGGACAGCGAGGCGGTGCGGTCGTTCGTGCGGGCGGCCGAACTCGGCCAGTTCCGGCACGCCGCCGACGAGCTGGGCGTCACCCAGCAGGCCGTGTCGAAGCGGATCGCCGCGCTGGAGCGGGAGCTGGGGGTGCGCCTGTTCACCCGTACACCCCGGGGGGTCGAGCTGACACACGACGGCCGGGCGTTCCTCCCGCACGCCCGGGGCGTCGTCGCGGGCGCGGACCGCGCGGTCGCCGCGGTCCGGCCCGGCGCGCGGGCGCCGCGCATCGACGTGCTCGGCCTGCGCAGCGCGCAAGCCGTCCTGCTGCACGACTACTGGCGCGCCCACCCGGGCGTCGACCTCGACGTGGTGACGCTGCGGGTCGACGACCCCCGGCAGGTCGCCGCCGCGGTCCGGGCCGGCGAGATCGACGCCGCGTTCCGCACCGTCACCGACCCGGCCGCGCTGCCGCCCGAGGTACGGATGGTCCGCGCCTTCGACTCGCCGCTGCAACTGCTCGCCGGGCCCCGGCACCCGCTCGCGTCCGCGCCCACGCTCACACCGTCCGAGCTGCGCGGACACCGGCTGCGGGTGCCGGGCATCGTGCCCGGCAGCGAGTGGGGCGAGTTCTACGAGCAGCTCGCCGACGCCTTCGACCTGTGGGTGGACGCGACCGGGCCGAACTTCGGCACCGAGGTGCTCCTCGACGAGCTCGCGAATTCCGTGGACGTGGCGACGCTCGTCGGCGCCCGGGACCGCTACCTCTGGCCCGCCGGCCACGACCTGCGCCGCATCCCGATCACGGGTCCGGTGCTCGCGTACCCGATCAACCTCATGCTGCCCCGGACCGGCCCGCACCCGGGGCTGCGGCCGGTGATCCGTCACTTCGCGGGCCTGCCGCCGCTGCCCGGACCGGTCTGGCGGCCCGCCTGGCCCGCGTGATCAGGGCTGCGACGTCCGCCGCGCCAGGTGGACCGTGACGTCCGAGGTGACCTCGACCGTGCCGGGCAGCACATCCCGGACGCGGCGGAACACCTGATCACGTACCGGCGGCGGCAGTTCGAGATAGGCCGAGACGGTCGACAGGAGACCGACGTAGTCGTCGGCGCTCATCGTGATCCGCCGCGCGATCTCCGACTGGCGCACGTCGGTGAACCACTCGGACGCGCGCAGCTCGGTGCCGGGCCACTGCATGCCGGCCTCCGGTGGCGTCCCGTCCGGCGACGGGATTTCGTCGTCGGCGAGGAACTCGGACCGGGCCGCGGCCACCGCGTCGCGCAGCGCCGGGTCGGCCAGCCGCAACGGGCCGCCGAACGACGCGAACACGCCACCGGACGCGAGTAGCCCGGCGATCCGCTCCCACCGCCGGTCCGGGTCGGTCCAGTGCAGCGCCGCCGCCGCGTACACCAGGTCGTGGCGCTCGCCGGCGCGCAACTGCTCGAACGCGGCCTGCCGGACCCGCACCTCGGCCGGGACGTGTCGCCGCAGTTCGGCGAGCATCGCGGCGTCCGGGTCGGTGGCGGTGACCGCGACGCCGCGCCGGGCGAACAGCCGGGTCGCCTTGCCGGTGCCGGCGCCGATCTCCAGAGCGGTCCGGACGGGCCGGCCCGCGTACGCCAGCACCAGGTCGGCCAGTTCCTCCGGATAGCCGGGCCGGAACCGCTCGTATGCCTGCGCTGCCGCTCCGAAGCTCAACGCACGATCCGGCATACCGGGCATCCTCCCACGATCAGGCCGCCGTCCTACGCGTCCGGATCCCACGCCGCGATCCGGTCGAGCACGCGCCGGTCGCCCTCGACGGCGAGCGCGTCCAGCGGTATCCGGCCGTAGAAGGCCAGGACCAGGTCACCGGCGGTGGAACGGGCGGCGGTGTCGGCCGGCTCCGCCCCGGCTCCGGCGGGCAGACGGGTGACCCGTGCGCCCTCGGGAGAGAGCCGCGTGCGCCACGATCCGCCCTCGGTGACGTGGTAGTCGAGGACGGCGGGCTCGTACGGCCACGGCACAGTGGTCGCGCAGCAGGTGAACAGGAAGTCCTCCACGCCGTCGAGGGCCACCTCGACCGGCATCGGCTGCGGCGCGCCCACCGTGAGCTGGGCGTCGTAGGTGTGCACGGCGATCTCCTGGAGCTGGTGCCGGGCGACGGCGCCGCAGGTCTGCGGCGACTGCGACGTGTCCCACCACGTCCAGCAGCCACGATCGGGTCCGGCGTCGCGCAGCGCGACCAGCAACTGCTCGGTCGACTCGGCCAGCCAGTCCCGCAGCGCCGTACGCTCCCGGGGCGCGCCCGGACCGCCGGGCGCGGCCCGCCCGGACGCCCCGGGACCGGCGGCGACCGTGGCCGCCCACGAGCGGCGTCCCTCGCCGATGTGCCGGGCCAGGTCGAACAGCGTCCACTCGGGACAGGTCGGCACCGGCGCGTCGAGGTCCGGCGCGGCGGCGACCGCATCCCGGAACGCGGCCGACCGGTCGTCGATCAGCCGCAGCCGATCGGTAAACGTCAGGGGCTCGGTCACTCAGGCTGTCTACCAGTGCGCGCGGCGGCCCGACAGCGAGTTTCGGCGCGCACATGCGCGGCGACGGCGTCGGCCACCTGCGCGGGCGCGGCGGAGGCGTCGGCCAACTGCTCGGGCGGGGCGGAGGCGTCGATCAGACGGGCGTCGGTCACCGACGCGAACGTGGCGAGCGCCCGGGCGGCGTGGTCAGCCGGCGAAGTCGACGCCGGCCAGCGGCACACCCCGGTACGCGGCGAGCCGCTCGGCCTCCACGACGACCGCGTCGCGTGCGCTGCCCGGGAGCTTGCGCCACGGCTGAACCGCGACCGTGAAGGAGCGGCCGGACTTTCGCGGGCGCCAGGTGCCGGCCAGGTCGCCGTCGACGAGGACGGCGCCGGGGCGGCCCAGCACCGGCCACAGCTCCTTCGCGCGGGCCGCGTCCGGCACCAGCGTCGCCCGGTCCTTCGCCTGGAGGAACAGGTCGAACGGGCCGAGCAGGCGGGTCGTCGTGGCGTCCGCCGACGCCAGCGCCGCCTCGTCGGCCGCGAGCAGCCAGCGCGTCTCGCCGTCGACGCTCACCTCGACCGCGTCGTGCGGCCAGCGGGCCTTGACCTCCTTGACCGGGGCGTCGAGGTAATCGGCCACGTGCTTCGGGGTTGCCGGGCCGAGCAGCCGCAGGTAGGCGCGGATGAGCTCGAACCGGTCGCCGGGCGCGGCGGCCGGACGGAACCCGGGGATGCGTTCCAGGATCGGCGGTGACGTGTCGAGCCGCAGCTCCAACCCGGCCCGCACGGCGGCCAGCCGGAACGGCATCTCGTAGAGGTGGGTCGCGTCGCACGGCCGGCAGAACCGCAGGTAGGGCTCGGGCATCACGTCGGCGAGCCGCCCGGAGACCTCGCCCTTGACCGTCGACTCACGGACGATCTTCCGCATCCGCGCGGCCACCTCGTCGAGCGCGGCGACGATGCCGATGCCGGCCGCCCTCAACGGCTTCGCCGCGTCGTAGATGCGCTTGCCGGCGTCGGTGTCGGAGAACGGCTCGACCGCGGCGGCCACCGCGCCCACGTCGGTACGGCGGTAGAGGTGCGGGGCGCCGCGTACGGTCCAGAGCAGGACCAGGTCGTCGCCGGTCAGCGGGGCCACGTCGACGCCGCGCGCGGCGAGCGCCCACCGGCCGCCGTCGGGACCGGTGTCCTGCACGCCGATGTCGAGCACGGCGGTGTCGGCGAGCGAGCCCTGCACTCGGTCGAGTTGTTGAGCCCGGACGCGGAAGTTCAGCACCTGACGCCTGTCGACCATCGACACAGCGTAGGCGGCGGCACCGACACGGCCGGCGCAGAGCGGCGCGTCAACCGCGGTGAGACCACCCGTCGGTGGAACGCTGTGGGTGCCTGGGGCCGCGCATGACACCCATGGCGCTCCACTCGTCGCCGGCCGGCGAGGGGGCCTGCGCGTCAGCGGCCGGCGAGCAGACGTTCGCGGACCTCGCGACGCAGGATCTTGCCGATCTGGGAGTACGGCAGCTCGTCGACGATCACGACCCGGCGCGGCACCTTGTACCCGGCCAGGTGGGTGCGGCACGAGGTCCGGATCGCCTCCGGGCTGCCGGCCACCGCCGGGTCGACCACCACCGCGGCGACGACCTCCTCGCCGTCGTCGGTGGGCATTCCCACGGCGGCGGCCTCCCGTACGCCGGGGACGCGGCGCAGCGCCTCCTCCACCTCGGACGGGTAGACGTTGAAGCCGCCTGTGATGATCAGCTCCTTGATCCGGTCCACTACCGTCACGAAGCCGTCGGCGTCCATGGTGACGATGTCGCCGGTCCGCATCCAGCCACCAGGCAGCAGCACCTTGGCGGTCTCCTCGGGCCGGTGCCAGTAGCCGGTGAACACCTGCGGGCCGCGGACCAGCAGCTCGCCGGCCTCACCCGGCGCGCGGTCGTGGGACGGGTCCTCCGGGTCGACGATGCGCACGTCGGTGGAGGGGAACGGCACGCCCACGGTGCCGGGCCTTCGGGTCGGCGCGACCGGGTTGCCCACTGTGATCGGGGACGTCTCGGTCATCCCGTACCCCTCGACCAGCAGGCCGCCGGTCACCTGCTCCCACAGCTCCACGGTGGCCGGTGGCAGCGACATCGCGCCGGACAGCGCGTACCGGATGGAGGTGAGGTCGACGCCGCGCTCGCGGGCGACGCTGGCCAGCTTCGCGTAGACCGGCGGCACCGCGGGCAGGAACGTCGGCGGGCGGCGGCGGACCGCGTCGAGCACCTGGTCGGCGTCGAAGCGGGGGAACAGCACCAGCGTCGCCCCGATGCTGACGGCGAAGGTGAGGCAGAGCGTCAGCCCGTAGGCGTGGAACAGCGGCAGCACCGCGTACACCGTCTCTGCGCCGTCGCGCAGGCCCGGCACCCAGGCCCGGCCCTGCGCGGCGTTGGCGCGCAGGTTGCGGTGGGTCAGCACCGCGCCCTTGGGCTCGCCGGTGGTGCCGCCGGTGTACTGGAGCAGCGCCACGTCCCCGGCCTCCGGCGCGGGATGCCCGGCGGGCAGCGGCCCGGCGGCGGCGACCAGCTCCGACCAGGGCAGCGCGCCGGGCGCGGGGGCGGTCATCGCGGCCCGCGCGGCGCGGACCTTCGGCAGCGGCACCCGCAGCGCCCACCGCTTGAGCCGCGGCAGCGCCGCGGTCAGGTCGACCGCCACCACGGTACGCACGGCGCCGCGTCCCGCCACGAGCGGCGCGACCTTGTCCCACACGATCGCGACGCCTGCGCCGTGGTCGGTGAGCTGCCGGTCCAGTTCGTCGGCGGTGTAGAGCGGGTTGTGCTCGACGACCACCGCGCCGAGGCGCAGCACGGCGTAGAACGCGACCACGTGCTGGGGGCAGTTCGGCAGCACCAGGGCCACCCGGTCGCCCGGGCCGACGCCGAGCCGGCGCAGCGCCTCGGCGGCGCGGGCGACCTGGTCGGCCAGCTCGGTGAACGTGGTGGTGGCGCCGTAGAAGTCGAGCGCGACCCGGGGGCCGAACCGTCCGGCCGCCTCGGTGAGCAGGTCGACGAGCGAGCCGTCCGGCTCGGCGATGTCAGCCGGCACCCCGGGTGCGTAGCTACGGGTCCAGGGTCGCTGGGCGGTCGCGTCCATCGCCGTTACTCCTCGTCGCGCGGATGACGCCCCCAGCCTAACTTAACCGCCCGGTAACCTACGCTTACGTAGGTTGCCGGGTCGGTCACACTCTCCGCAGGTCAGCGTCGGCGGGTCGAATGCTGGTGCACCACCTGCCGGCCCTTCACGATCCCGAAGATGATCACCGCGGCGAGCGCGATCACGCCGATGATGACGAGCCAGCGGACCGCCTCCAGCAGCAGCCCGAGCAGGATGAGCACACCGGCGACCACGCCGACCACCCAGAGCAACGCGCGCATGTCCCAGCCTCCCGTCGTACGGTGGGCCGTGCGCTTTCCCGCTGCTCGTGCGGCCATGCGCCGCCGGGTGGATCAGTGCCGGGCCACGTACACGGTGTTCGCCGCCTCCCGGCCCTGCAACGGGTTCGGGAACCGGACGACGTGCGCCACCGAGGTCGGGAACACCTCGGTCAGCGTGCGCTGGAACGCCGGATCCGGCGGGTCGTTCGACCACAGCGCGAAGACGCCCTCCGGATGCAGCAGCGCGGCCAGCCGCCGCAGCCCGTCGACCGTGTAGAACGCGGCGTGGCTGGGGTGCAGCACCTGGCGGGGGGAGTGGTCCACGTCCAGCAGGACCGCGTGGAAGCGGCGCCCGGGCTCGTCGCTGTCGAAACCGTCGCCGGCGACCGCGGCGAAGAAGTCCGCCCGCACGAACCGGGTACGCGGATCGGTGGCCAGCCCGGCGGCGAACGGCAGCAGATCCCGCCGGTGCCAGTCGATCACGTCCTCGATCGCCTCCACCACCAGCAGCGAGCGCACCCGGGGATCCTCCAGCGCGGTACGCGCTGTGTAGCCGAGACCGAGCCCGCCGACCACCACGTCCAGCGCGTCACCGGTCAGCGGAGCCAGCCCGAGCCGGGCCAGTTCGATCTCCGCGACCGGGAAGGCGCTGGACATGAGGTACTCGTCGTCGAGCTTCACCTCGTACACGTCGGAGTCCAGTGCCGGGTCACGGCGCCGCCGCAGGCTGATCTCGCCGATCGGCGTCTCCCGCCAGGCCAGTTCCTCGAAACGCGCGCCCACCCGGTGTCCTCTCCGCCGATCCGTCCCCGGATGCTACCGGCCGGGGCTCGGCCCGGCCCGGCGAAACGGGGGCGGACGGCGGTCAGTCGGCGGGGCGGGTGGCCACCACGACGGTGTCCAGCGCGTCGACTGTGCCGCCGTCGGTGGCCGGGACCGGCCGGCGGGTCGTCTCGGCCCGCTGCACACGCAGCCCGGCCAGCCCGTCGACCACCGACTCCGGCGTGATCAGCACGTCCGGGTCCTGCGGGCCGCCGATGCCGCCGGAGAGGTTGGCCAGGTCGTGGCCCACCACGACGAGCGTGCCGCCGGGGCGCAGCGCGGACTTCGCCGCGGCCAGCACCCCGGCGAACTCCGGCGCGGGCAGGTGCAGGTAGCTGATCAGCACGAGGTCGTAGCTGTTCGGCACCGGCCGGTACGCGGTCACGTCCGCGACCCGCCAGTCGACGGTCACGCCCCGCGCGGCGGCCAGCTCCCGCCCACGGTCGACGGCCACCGTGGAGAAGTCCACCGCGTTGACCCGCCAGCCCTGACCGGCCAGCCAGACCGCGTTGCGGCCCTCGCCGGCGGCGATGTCCAGCGCTGACCCGGGGGTCAGCCCGGTGACCGACTCGACCACGAAACGGTTGGGCTCAGCGCTCCACACCAGTCCGGGCGTGTCGGCGTACCGGCTGTCCCAGGCGCTGCTGTCCACTGTGTTCCCTCCTCTGGCGGCCCCACACCGCCATGGTGACCGTACCGGCCACGGCAAGCGCTCCCACGGCGAGTCCCCACAGCGGCGGCAACTGCTGCGCGAGCACGAACACGCCCATCACCACGACGAACCAGCCGAACCCCCGGCGCAGCAGGTCGGCCGGGATCCGGCCGGCGAGCCGGCCACCGAGCAGGCTGCCGACGACGGCGGCGGCGGTGACCCCGGCGGCCAGACCCCAGTGGATCTGCACGCTGGACAGGTAGCCGGCCAGGCCGGCGAACGACTTCATCGCGATGACGACCAGCGAGGTGCCGACCGCGATCGGCATCGGCAGCCCGCCCAGCAGGGCCAGGGCCGGCACGACCAGGAAGCCGCCGCCCGCGCCGACCAGGCCGGTGACCAGGCCGACGACCACGCCGTCCCCGACCACCCGCAGCATCGGCAGCTCGTGCGGCACCGGGCGGCCCTCGGCGGACCGGCGGCCGCGCAGCATCGCGACCGCGGTGGCGAGCATCATCAGAGCGAACCCGGTGAGCAGGACGCCGGCCGGGACGAACTCGGCCAGCCGGCCGCCCGCGTACGCGCCGGTCATGCCGGCCACGCCGAAGATGAGCCCGGTGCGCCAGCGGACCCGGTTCGCCCAGGCGTGCGGCAGTACGCCGACGGCGCTGGTCACGCCGACGACCAGCAGCGAGGTGGCGATCGCCTCCTTGGCGGGCAGGTCGGCGACGTAGACCAGCAGCGGCACGGCGAGGATCGACCCGCCGCCGCCGAGCAGGCCCAGCGTCACGCCGATCAGCACCGCGCCGGCCAGCGTCAGGACGAGAGTCGTCACTTGCGGCTCCCGTCACGCAACTGCCCGACGATCGTGTCGAGGTCGCAGCTCGCGCCGCGGTTGTACGGCAGCTTGCTCAGCAGCATGCCCATGGCGCAGGTGTTGGTGAGCGCGGCGAACGTGAGGCCCGCGCCGATGAACGCGGCGACCCACTTCAGGCCGGGCACGAACACCGACGCGACGATCGCGGCGAGCACGATCGAGCCGGCGACGAGGCGTACCTGGCGCTCCAGGTCCCAGCGCGGGCGGCCCTGGTTGACCGGCGCGTTGGTGACCTGCCAGGCCAGCATGCCGCCGTCGAGCACCTTCACGTTGGGCAGGCCGACGGTGCCGAGCGCCTGACCGGCCTGGCCGGCCCGGACGCCGGAGCGGCAGATCAGCACCACGTCCTCGTCCAGGTGGCTGCGCAGCTCCGCGCGGTGCTCCCGGAGCAGGTCCAGCGGCACGTTGTACGCGCCGGGGATGTGCGCCGCCTCGAACTCACCGGGCGTGCGCACGTCGAGCATCCGGGGCGTACGGCCGGCGGCGATCAGCTCGCGCAGGGTCGCCGCGTCGATGGTGGTGGGGGTGGTCGTGGTCATGCTCTGTCTCCTTCACGGGGTGTTTTCGGGCAGGCTCGGGCGCCGGCCGGCGTAGGGACACGCCGGCCGGGCGCTCGGGGAGAGGTCAGGCGGTGGGCGCCATGCGTACGCCGGCCTCCTCGGCCCGGCCGTACGAGTCGTCGATCAGCACCACGTCACGGCCGGCGTTGGCGAGCAGGGACGCGGCGGCGGTGGCCCGGTAGCCGGAGCCGCAGTGCACCCAGACGGTCCCGGCGGGGATGTCGGCGAGCCGCTTCGGCACGTCCGGCAGCGGCACGTGCACCGCACCGTCGACGTGCCCGGCCTTCCACTCGTTTGTCATCCGCACGTCGAGGACGACCTGCGGCTCGGGCAGCCCGGCCGGGGTCTTCCCGGCCTGCGCGGCGGCGAGCGCGCCGAAGTCGGCCACCGCCAGCTCCCGCAGCTGCGACGGGTCGCCGGTCCACTGCTCGGGCTCGCCGGTGGCCTGGGCGGCCGGACGGTCGATGCCGATGCGGACCAGTTCCCGCTGGGCGTCGGCGACCTGCTCCGGGGTCTGCGCCAGGAACGTGATCGGCACACCCCACTCGATCAGCCAGCCGAGCCACGTCGACATCGGCCCGTCCAGGCCGAGGCTGACGGTGCCGGCCAGGTGCGAGGCCGCGTACGCCTTGCGGTGGCGCAGGTCGACCACCCACTCGCCGGCGGCGATACGACGGCGCAGCTCGTCGGCGTCGGCGCGGGCCACCGGCGTGAGGTCGACCGGGGCGGGACCGGCGGCGTTGGCGACGCCCATGTGGGCGTAGTACGCCGGGTAGGCGTCCAGCCCGGCCAGCGTCTCGGTGACGAACTGGTCGGCGGCCAGCCGCAGCACCGGGTTGGCCTCCTTCTCCCGGCCGATCGTCGACTCGGGGGCGTCGGCCTGGCTGGCCGAGCAGAAGCTGCCGAAGCCGTGCGTGGGCCAGACCTGCGCGCCGTCGGGCAGCAGGTCGGCCAGCTTGCGCGCCGAGGCGTACTGGTGGTGCGCCAGTTCGTGCGCGTACTGCTGGCCGAGCAGGTCGGTGCGGCCGGTGGTGCCGAACAGCAGCGAGCCGCCGGTGAACACGCCGGCCGCCGTCCAGCCGCCGTCGGTGGCCTCGTCGAGCGCGTACGACAGGTGGTGGAACGTGTGACCAGGTGTGCCGATCACCCGCAGCCGCATCGTGTCGGACACCGGCACGGTGTCGCCGTCGGCGGCCGGGGTCCGGTCGAACTCGACCGTGTCGGCGGCGGCCACCAGGTACTGCGCGCCGGTGATCCGGGCCAGTTCCAGGCCGCCGGAGACGTAGTCGTTGTGGATGTGCGTCTCGACCACGTGGGTGATCCGTACGCCCTTGGCGCCGGCCAGGTACAGGACGCGGTCGATGTCGCGCTGCGGGTCGACCACGATCGCCACCCGGCCGTCGGAGGCGAGGTAGCTGCGGTCGCCGAGCGAGGATGTCGTGATGACGGACACGTCGAGAGTCATGCCGTTTCCTCTCATTGCCTATATACCCCGGGGGGTATGCGTGGGACAGTCTGCGGCCTGGGTCTCCAGGCAGGTGTTTACCCGCCCGCGTCGCTGTCACACGGCGCGGGCGGGACTCAGCCGGTCAGGCGGGCGTCGTCAGGCCAGGGACAGGAAGAGCTTCTCCAGCTCCTCCTCGGTCATCTCCGGCTCCTCGCCCGCCTGGCGGGCGGCGTCGCAGTAGCGCATGCCGGAGGCGATGATCTTGAAACCGGCCCGGTCGATGGCCTTGGAGACCGCGGCGAGCTGCGTCAGCGCGGCGCGGCAGTCCTCGCCGTTCTCCATCATCTCGATGACGGCGTTGAGCTGCCCCCGGGCCCGCTTGAGCCGGGTCAGCGCCTCGCCTGTCATCTCCGGTCGAAGATTCACGTCGTACCTCCTGCGCTCGAAGATACCCCAGGGGGTACCAGTGCCGCCACCCGTCAGGCGGTCTTGGCCCGGACCTCGTCCATGTCGAGGTCGCGCACGGCCCGGATCAGCTCCTCCAGTCCGGCCGTCGGCAGGGCGCCCGGCTGGGCGAACACCAGCACGCCGTCCCGGAACGCCATCAGTGTCGGGATCGACCGGATCTGGGCGGCGGCCGCCAGGGCCTGCTCGGCCTCGGTGTCGACCTTGCCGAAGACGATGTCCGGGTGCTGCTCGCTGGCCTTCTCGTAGACCGGCGCGAACGCGCGGCAGGGGCCGCACCAGCCGGCCCAGAAGTCGACCAGGACGATGCCGTCCCGGTTCACGGTCTCCGCGAAGTCGGTGGTGGTCAACGCCACGCTCGCCATCAGTACCTCCGTCGGTTTCGGGTTCCGGCATGTGTAACACACCCCGGGGGGTATCCATTCCGGGGGGTGGTGCCGGGCCGCTGGCTTGATCGACTCCAGGTCGGGGAGGTGGTGTAGTCCGGATGGGTGTGATCCAGCCACCGCGGCGTACTGGCGGAGCGGGCCGACAACTGAGGGTCAGTGAGGGACACGCAGGGTCGCCGGAACATCGACGGAGCGCTTATCCTGTGCGCCGGCGATCCCGGCGGAAGGGACACGATGGCGTCGCGGCAGGACCAGCTGCACTCGTACCAGTTCACCGTCCAGCGGGCGGTCGCCGCGCTCGTCATGCGGGAGACGGACCCGCCGCAGTCCCCGTTCCGCCGGCTGGCCGGCGCCGGTCTGGCCAGCGTCCTGGTCGCGGCGATCGCGCTCGGCGGCGTCGCCCTCTACGGCCTGTTCACCGGCGGCGGTGACTCGTGGCGCGAGACCGGCGCGGTGATCGTGGAGAAGGAGTCGGGCGCGCGATTCGTCTACCGCGACGAGAAGCTGCACCCGGTGTCGAACTACGCCTCCGCGCTGCTGATCATCGGAACGGAGCGGCCGAAGACGGTGCTGGTCGGCCGCCGCGCCATCGAAGGGGTGCCGCGTGGTCTGCCGCTCGGCATCGCCGACGCGCCGGACTCGCTGCCCGCGCCGAACCGGCTCGTCCGCGACGCGTGGACGCTCTGCTCGGTGGCGGGCGACGAGGCCGGGCGCGGGGAGACCGGGCGTCCGGCGGCGGGGCGCGGCGAGGCACGCTCGGTGCTGCTGATCGGGCGGGAGGCCGCCGGCGGCCGGGCGCTCGGCGACCAGGGCCTGCTCGCCCGGCACCCGGACGGCGGCCTGCACCTGCTCTGGCACGACCGGCGCTACCTGCTGCGCGACACGGACCGGGTGCTCGCCGCGCTCGCCGCCACCCGGGAACGGGCGGTGCCGGTGGCGGCGGCGCTGCTGAACACGCTACCGGCCGGCGCCGACCTGGCCCCGCCGCCGGTGGACGACCTCGGCGAGCCGTCCGAGCGGGTCACCGGTGCGACAGTGGGCGACGTCTACCTGGTGCGCAACTCCGGCGGCGGACGGCAGTACGCGGTCGCCAAGCGCGGTGGGCTGGCCGGCATCACCGAGTTGCAGGCGGCGCTGCTGCTGGCCCGCACCGGCCAGGGCGAGCCGGAACCGATCACGCTCGGCCGGTTCGCCGCGCTGCCGAAGCTCCCCGGTCTGGTGCCCGGTGGGGCGAGCGCGCCGCCCGCCGTACCGCCCCGGCTGGCCACCGACGAGGGCGCGCTCTGCGTGCGGGCCGGCGACGACACAGGCGTCCGCGAGCTGAGCCTGGGCGTCACCGCGCCGGACCCGAACGCCGCCGCGCGGACAGCCGGCGGCCGGGCCGGGCTCGCCGACGCGGTGGTGGTCGAGCCGGGACGCGGCGCGCTCGTGGAGGCGGTGCCCGCGCCGGGCGCGACCGGCGGCGCGATCTGCGTGGTCACCGACCTGGGCCGGCGGTACGCGCTGACCGGCGCGGACGTGCCGGGCATGCTCGGGTACGCGGGCGTGCGCCCGGCGCGGCTGCCGGCGGGCCTGGTGGACCTGCTGCCGGCCGGTAGCCCGCTCGACCCGGAGGCCGCCCGCACGGTCGCCGCGCCCGCCTGAGCGCCGAGCGCGCGATCCGCTGGGGAGAAAGAGCAGCGGTCAGCCGGCGGGGCGGCGCAGCACGCTCACCGCGAAGTCGGCGTCGTCCCGCCACGGCCGCAGGTCCCAGGTGGCGAAGCGGTGCTCGGGGCGCAACCCGGCGGCGACCGCGTCGGCGTCCAGGTCGGCCACCGGGTAGCCGCGGTCGGTGCCGAAGCCGACCACGACCAGGCCGTCCGGGCGCACGTGCGCGGCGACGCGGGCCAGCACGTCGCGCTCGGTGCCGGGGGCGAGGAAGACCATCACGTTGCCGGCCAGCACCGCGGCGTCGAACGGCTCGGCCTCGCCCTGGGCGGCCAGGTCCAGCTCGGCCAGGTCGGCGACCAGGAAACGGGGGCCGGGATGGTCGGCGCGGGCCGCCTCGACCAGCGTCGGGTCGGCGTCCACGCCCACGACGTCGTGCCCGCGCGCGGCGAGCGCGGCGGCGACCCGGCCGGTGCCGCAGCCGGCGTCCAGGACACGCGCGCCCGGCGGCACGAGCGCGTCGAGCAGCCGCGCCTCACCGGACAGGTCGGCGCCCTCGGCGGCGAGCTGACGGAACCGGTCCACGTACCACTGCGAGTGGCCGGGCTTCGTGTCGGTCACCCAGCGGGTCGGCTTGGCCATGGGGCCACCGTAGCTGATCTTGCGGCAACGGGTCAGGCGAGCGCCAGGAACGTGCCGGCGGCGAGCGGCCCGCCCAGCGCGACGCCGGCCAGCACCTGCGGCCAGGTGTGGTCGCCCAGCCGTACCCGGGACCAGCCGACGGCCGCGACGAGCACCCAGCCGAGGCTCGCGGCCGGGCCGGCCAGCGGCACCAGCACGGCGACGGTGGCGGCGGCCACCGCAGCGTGGATGCTCAGCTTCCACCAGTGGTTCACCAGCGCGCAGGCCGCGCCGACCACGAAGACCACGACGATCACGGCGAACAGTTCGGCCGGCGCGCGGACCGCCGCCAGCAGCAGCAACCCGGCCGCGACCGAGGCCAGCCCGATCGACAGCGGCCGGGCCCGCTGCGTGCGGTCGCCGACGTGCCGGTCGGTGAGGCGTCCCCGGCGTACGCCGTGCACGAGCACACCGATCGGGATGACGGCGCAGAACGTGAGCGCGATGCCGCCCCAGAGCAGGAACTGGCCCGCCGAGCGGCTGACCCGGGCGGCGGCGATCAGCGGCAGCGCGGTGACCAGGACGGTCGGGGCGAGCGCCTCGGTGAGCAGCCGGGCCGCCCGCGCGCCGGCCCGGCGCTCCCGTGATCCTCGCACCCGATCATCCTGGCACGGATGCTCAGCCCTTCTCGGCTCCGCTGGTGAGTCCCTCGGTGAGCAGGCGTTCCCCGGCGAAGAACAGCACCACGATCGGCAGCGTGAGAATGACCGAGCCGGCCATCAGCACGGTCTTGGGCACCTCCACGCCGTCGGCGAGCAGGGACAGCCCCAGCGACACGGTCCACCGGTCCGGCCGGTCGACCAGGAACAGCAGCGCGAACAGGTACTCGTTCCAGGCGATCATGAAGTCGTACAGCGCGACCGCCATCACCGACGGCGCCGCGAGGGGCAGGCTGACCCGGCGGATGATGCCGAGCCGGCCGGCGCCGTCGATCGCCGCGGACTCCTCCAGGCTGACCGGGATGGTCTCGAAGTAGTTCTTCAGCATGTAGACCGACACCGGCAGCGTCTGCGAGATGTAGACGAGCACCAGCCCGGTCAGCGACCCGCGCAGCCCGGCCCGGGTGAAGACCACGAAGAGCGGGATCGCGATGACTATGGACGGGAACAGGTAGACCGCCAGGAACAGCGCGCTGACCTGCCGGCGGCCGAAGAACCGCAGGCGGGACACCGCGTACGCGCCGGGGATGGCGATCACCAGGGTGAGCGCGGTGGCGGCGAGCGCCACCAGGCCGCTGTTACGGATGAACGTGAGGAAGCCCTGGCCGCCGTCGGAGACGGACTTCAGCACCTCGGCGTACGTGGCGACGGTCAGCTCGCCGAACGGCACCCAGAGCGAGCCGGGTTCGAGCAGCAGGCGTTCGATCGGGCGTACCGACAGCACCAGCATGTACCAGAACGGCAGCAGCGTGACCACCAGGAACCCGGCGATCACCAGCCGGCGCAGCCAGCGCAGGCTCACCGTCTCGATCCGGTCCCGGTCCATCACGCCTCCCGTCGCGCGCCGAAGAAGCGCAGGTAGATCGCCACGAACACGAGCAGCACCACGGCGAGCACGACCGCCTGGGCGGCGGCCGCGCCGATGTCGGTGCGGGCGGTGAGGAACTGGTAGACCCGGACGCTGACCACCTCGGTGCCGGCGGCGCCGCCGGTGAGCAGGTAGACGTCGTCGAACTTGTTGAACGTCATGATGAACCGCAGCACCCCGATCAGCGCGATCACCGGCATGAGCTGCGGCAGTAGGATGTGCCGGAACCGCTGCGTGGGTGTCGCCCCGTCGACCCGGGCGGCCTCCTCCAGCTCGCCGGGCACCGCCTGGAGCCGGGCCAGCAGGAACAGGAACGCGAACGGGAAGTAGCGCCACGCCTCGAACGCGATCACCGTCCAGAGCGCGGTGGACTCCTGGGACAGGAACGGCACCGGGGAGTCCCAGCCGAGGAAGCGCCGCCCCCAGTCGTTGACGATGCCGAGCTGCGGGTCGAGCATCACCTGCCAGACGAACGTCATGGCGACCACCGGCGCCACGTACGGCAGCAGCATCGACGCGCGCACCAGCGTGCGGCCCCGGAACGGCCCACGTACGGCCAGCGCCGCCACCAGGCCCACCACGATCGAGCCGGCGGTGCCGCCGACGCTGTAGAGCACAGTGGTCCAGAGCGTGTCGGCGAACCCGGGCGTGTGCAGCACCCGGTCGATGTTGTCCAGGGTCAGCTCGCCGAACAGGCCGGTCTTGCGCAGCGTCGCCAGGCGTACCCGCTGGAAGGCCAGCACCACCGTCCAGACGATGGGTATGCCGATCACCGCGACCACGACGAGCAAGGTCGGGGTGACCAGCGCGAGCCCGGCGCGGGACTCGCGGCGGCGCAGCGTCAGCGGGCGTCGGCCGGGTCGGCGGGGTCGCTCCGGCGCGGGGGAGCGGCCGGCCTCCGGCGCGGTGGTGGTCAATTGACGCCCTTGGCTATCGCTTCGACGTCCTTGCGGGCGCGTTCGGCGGCGGCGCGGGCGTCGGACCTGCCGCCGACGACGTCGGCCAGCGCCTTGGGTACGGGCAGCTCACCGAGGATGGCGCCGACGAGCTTGCCCTGGTTCTCGGTCAGGCCCCAGCGCTGGAACGTGTCGGGGCTGCGCCGCAGCGTGGCGAGCACGTCCTCGCCGTAGACCTCCGACAGCGGCTTCTTGGTGTCCACCCCGGCCGGGCTGGTGTTCCAGGCGGTCCGGAACTTCTGCTTGTCCTCCGGGGTGCCGGTGCGCACCGGGAAACGCCCCTCGGGGGACATGCCGAACCAGCGCGGGTAGCCGTCGGAGAGCATGTACTCCACGAACGACTTCGCCGGGTCGGCGGCGCCGTCGAGCACCGCCCAGGAGCTGACCTCGCCGTACTGGGCCGGCTCGGTGCCGTTGGGGCCCTTGATCGCGGTGACGAACCCGCTGTTCTTCGCGAGCCAGGCCGGGTCGGACTGGCACTGCGGGCAGGTCGGCCGGGCGTCGGCGCGCAGCCCGGCCAGCTCGTCGAGGATGAACGGCGACCAGATCAGCATGGCCGCCTTGCCGGCGAAGTAGGTGGCCCGGGTGGTGTCGACGTCCTGGGCGCCCTTGACGGAGTTGTTCCGCATCAGGTCGCCGTAGAAGCGGAACGCCTCAACGCACTCGGGGGAGTCCAGAGTGACATTGCCGGAGTCGTCGGTGAGCCGGCAGTTGTTCGCCAGCGCCAGATGCTCGAACGTTTGCTGGGTGAACACGTCACCGGGGGAGGTGGCCGCGGTGATGCCGGCGACGCCACCGGTGTTCAGCTTCGCCGCCGCGGCGGCGATCTTCTCGTACGTGTCGGGCGCCGGCAGGCCGGCGGCGGCGAACAGGTCCTTGCGGTAGACGAGCAACTGGCCCCACCCGTCGCTCGGTACGGCGAGCTGCGTGCCGCCGTCGCTGGTGAGTTCCAGCGCGCGGGGCGTGAACGTGTCCCGGCCGAGCCGGTCGACGACGGCGGCGTTGGCGTCGGCGTCGAGGAGTTCGTTGGCGGACAGCGTGCGCACCCCGGCCAGTGAGACCGAGCCGACCACGTCGGGCAGGTCGCCGGCGGCGGCGCTGGAGGCGATCAGGGACGGGAACTGGTCCTCGTTGACGGTGACCAGGTTGACCTTGACGCCGGTCTTGGCGGTGTAGTCGGCGATGATCGCCTTGGTGGCGGCGACGCGGTCCGCCACGTCTTCCAGGCTCCAGACGGTGATCTGCGAACTGTCGGATTTCTGCCCGTCGTCGCTGCATGCGGCCACGCCGGTCCCGGCCAGTGCCAGGATCAGGCTGATTGCGAGCCGCCGCGTGGAGGGTGATGACATCGGTGGCACTCCTCTCGAAAGAGCACGGCCTGCCGCTAATACCCATCGATTCATCAATCGAATCACATATGCCCATTTTTTGGGTTAGAATCGGGGTCGGCACTTCACTCGGAGCGACGCCATGAGCAACTGGGTTGTCTCTCTGGCCGGGCCCCGGCACGTACGCCTGGAGCCCTGCCCCACCGACCGGCTCGGTCCGGGCCAGGTCCGCGTCCGCACCCGCTACTCGGGCATCTCCGCAGGCACCGAACTGACGCTCTACCGGGGCAGCAACCCGCGACTGCGCAAGGACTGGGACGCCGGCTCCCGCATGTTCGTGCCCCGCCAGGCCGCGCCCGCGTACCCGGTGGTGGGTTTCGGTTACGAGGAGGTCGGCGAGATCGTCGAGGTCGCCCCCGACGTGGCCGGGCGACGGCCCGGCCAGCTCGTCTGGGGGATCTGGGGGCACCGCGCCGAGGCCGTGCTCCCCGCGACGGCCGCGCATCCGCTGCCACCGGGCCTCGAGCCGCTCGCCGCCGTGTTCGCCCGGCCCGGTGCCATCGCGCTGACCGCGGTGCTCGCCGGTGACCTGCACCTGGGCGACTGGGTGGGCGTGTTCGGGCAGGGCGTGATCGGGCTGCTCGGCACGCGCCTGGCCGCGCTCTCCGGCGCCCGCGTCGTCGCCGTCGACCGGATGCCGGGCCGGCTCGCGCACGCCACCCGGTTCGGCGCGCGCCGGGTGGTCGACGCCGCCGCCGACTCGCCCGCCGCCGCGCTGCGGGCCGCCACCGACGGCCGGGGCGCCGACGTGTGCCTGGAGCTGTCCGGGTCGTACCCGGCGCTGCACGAGGCGATCCGCGCCACCGCGCACGCCGGGCGCGTCGTCGCGGCCGGCTTCTACCAGGGGTACGCCCACGGGCTGGAACTCGGCGAGGAGTTCCACCACAACCGGATCCAGCTCGTGGCCGCCCAGGTCTCCGGGCCGGACCCGGCACCCGGCACGGCCGGCCGGTGGTCCGGGACGCGGATCGCACACACCTTCATGGACCTGGTGGCCGAGGGCAGCGTCGACCCGCTGCCGCTGGTGAGCCACGTCGTCGACGCGGGCGCGGTGGCCGACGCCCTGGCGTTGCTCGACCGCGGTGACGGTGACGTCCTCCAAGTGGTGCTGAGGTTCTGATGGACATTCCACTCTCGTGCCAGGAGCAGTTGCTTCCCGGCACCGACCTGACCCGGAAGTACGCCCTCGCCGTCTCCCTCGGCTACCAGGGCATCGAGCTGCGCGGGCGGGGCGACCTGGCCCTGGCCCGGCGGCTGCCGGAGCTGCGCCGTGCCCGCGCCGCCGGCGTGGTCATGCCGACCGTCTGCGTCGAGATGGACCACTTCATCGGCGACTTCGACCCGGCCCGTTCCCGCGACGCGGTGGACAACCTGCGCTCCCAGCTGTCGGTGATCGCCGAGCTGGGCGGCGTCGGTGCGATGACCCCCGCCGCGTGGGGCATGTTCTCCTACCGGCTGCCCCCGTTCGAACCACCACGCTCGGCTGACGGCGACCGGCGGGTGCTCGTCGACGCCCTGGGCGAGCTGGCCGGGCACGCCCGCGCCGAGGGGGTCACCGTGTTCCTGGAACCGCTCAACCGGTACGAGGACCACATGGTCAACCGGCTCGACCAGGCCGTCGAGCTGTGCCGCACGGTCGGGTCACCGGCGCTGCGGGTGGCCGCCGACACGTACCACATGAACATCGAGGAGGACGATCCGCACGCCGCGCTGCGCGCCGCCGCGCCGTACCTCGGGCACGTCCAGGTCAGCGACTCCAACCGGCACCAGCCCGGCGCCGGACACCTGGACTGGGGCGCGCTGCTGGCCACGCTCGACGCGATCGGCTACACCGGCTGGCTGGCGCTGGAGTGCCGGCTGCGCGGCGAGCCGGTCGCCGCGCTGCGCCAGGCCGCCACCGCGCTGGCCCAGGCCCGTCCCCGGCGGGCCGCCGCATGACGCTGACCACCGGGGTACGCGCCGACGCCGACCGCCACGCCCGGCTGCGCCGCCTCGCGCTGGCCACCCTGGACGCCAACTGGGAACACGACCACACGGTCCCCTCGCGCACGCTCTACCCGCACCAGTGGAGCTGGGACTCGGCGTTCATCGCGATCGGCCTGGCCCACGTCCGCCCCGACCGGGCCTGGCGGGAGCTGCGCACGCTGTTCGCCGCGCAGTGGGTCGACGGGCGGGTGCCGCACATCGTGTTCAACCCGGCCTCGCGCGCCGGGCCGTACTTCCCCGGGCCGCAGTTCTGGGACTCGGCCCGCGCCGACGGCTCACCGGCCCGGGCCACCTCCGGGATCGTCCAGCCGCCGGTGCACGCCCCGGCCGCCTGGCTGGTGCACCGCCGCGCGCCCGGCGAGGCGTCGGTGGCCGCGCTGCGGCGGCTCTACCCGAGGCTGGTCGCGCAGCAGCGCTACCTGACCGGCCGGCGCGACGCCGGCGGCGGCGGGCTGGCGTCGATCGTGCACCCGTGGGAGTCCGGACTGGACAACAGCCCCGCCTGGGACGCGCCGCTCGCAGGGGTGCCCGCCGACGAGGCGGTGATGCGCGCGTACCGGCGGCACGACACCGCGCACGCCGACGCGGCGCAGCGCCCCACCGACCTGGACTACGCGCGGTACGTCGCGCTCGTGGAGAGCTACCGGGCCGGCCGCTACCGGGACGAGGGCCTGCTCGGACGGCATCCGTTCCTGGTGGAGTGCCCACTGGTGAACGCCGCGCTCGGCGTCTCCGAGTACGCCCTCGCGCGCATCGCCGCTGTGATCGGCGCCGACCCGGGGCCGCACCGCGACCGGGGCGCCCGGATCACCGAGGCGCTCGTCACCCGCCTCTGGGATCCGGTCGCCGGCACGTTCCGTCCCCGCGACGTGCGCGCCGACCGGCTCGTGCCGGCCCGGACCGTGCTCGGGCTGATGCCGCTGGCGCTGCCCGAACTGCCCGCCGCACAGGTGTCGGCGCTGCTGGCCGAGGCGTGCTCGCCGCGCTTCGGGCTGGCCGCCCGGATGGACCGGCCGCTGCCCACGTACGACCGCACCGCGCCGGACTTCGAGCCGCTGCGCTACTGGCGCGGCCCGAGCTGGATCAACACCGGCTGGCTGCTCTGGCAGGGACTGCGCACCCACCGCCGCGTCGACCTGGCCGCCGGGCTGCGCGAGTCGCTGCTCGACCTGGTCGACCGGGCCGGCTGCCACGAGTACTTCCACCCGGACACCGGCGCCGGTCTCGGCTCACCGGCGTTCAGCTGGACCGCCGCGCTGGTGCTGGACGCGCTCGCCCAGGAGTGACAGCGGTGGGCGCCGGGCACGCCGGCGCCCACCGGGCCGTCCAGGGCTCAGGCGATGCCGGCCGGGGTGGCGCCGCCGATGCGCAGCGCCGACATCGGCGCGTCGTCGATCGCGTAGCCGAGCGCGTCGACCACCTCGACCACGCCGCTGACCTGCCGGGTCAGCCGGACCGCGAGCTGCGCGGTGGACCGGCACTCCACCTGGCCGGTGAGCGTCACCACGCCCCTGTCGACTGTCACGTCCACCACGCCGTCGCGGACGCCGAGGCTGCGCCACAGCACCTCCTCGACCACGTCCCGCCGGATGCCGGCGTCCGGGCGCAGGTGCACCTTGAGCAGGTCGCCGCGGGTGACGATGCCGACCAGCCGGCCGAGGTCGTTCACCACCGGCAGCCGCTTCACGCCGCGCGCGTCCATCAGCCGGGCCGCCTCCACGATCGTCGCGTCCGGCGTGATGGTGACCGGGGGAGCGGTCATCAGGTCGGCGGCGAGCGTCGCGCCGGCCTTCGCCCGCGCCTCGCGGCGGTGCCGGTCCGGCAGGATCCGCCGCTCCCGGGGCTGGCCCAGGAACTCCACCTTGTACATCAGGTCCGCCTCGGACACCACGCCGAGCACCCGGCGGGTCTCGTCCACCACCGGCGCCGCCGTGACGTGCCGTCCGGTCAGCACGTCGACGATCTCCCGGTACTCCGTGCCCTCCCGTACCGACGCCACGTCCCTGGTCATCACGTCCTGCACCTGCCACGTACGCATGGCGAACCTCCCTGTGTCCGCCTCCGACGCTAGGCGGCGGCGACGGGCCGGAGCAGGGGCGCAAAGACCAGGTCAGGGGGCCGGAGGTCCCGAATCACCCAGCCGCGACGGGCTCCGCGACCTCGTCGAGGGGCGGCTCGGCGGTCAGCAACTCGGCCGGCACCGGCTCGACCTCCACCCGGCAGTCGTGGAACGTGGGCGCCTCGCCCAGGTCGGTGTCCCGGACGCCGGTGACCGCGTTGACGGTGGACCGCCCCGGGCTGCGTCGCGCCCAGTACGCCTTGTACGTGAACGCGCACCCCGGCCGGGTCGCCTCGTCCACCGCCACCGCGGCGAGGAACGCGCCCCTGTCGTTGTGCACCCGTACCGCGTCGCCGTCGGCGAGCCCGCGCGCCGCCGCGTCGTCCGCGTGCAGGTGCACCAGGGGCGGCCCGGCGCGGCGGGTGTGCCACGGCAGCGACGCGAACGTGGAGTTCATCAGGTAACGGTTGGCCGGGGTGAGCAGCGTCAGCGGGAACCGGCGGGCCAGCTCCGGGTCGGCCGCCTCGGCCGGTGGCGTGTACCCGGGCAGCGGGTCCACCCCGAGCGCTGCGAGCGCCGGGTCGTGCAGCCGGGCCCGCCCGTCCGGGGTGGGGAAACCGCCCTCGGCGTACGGCGCGGAACCCACCGGCACGCCGGTGAGCCGGGCGTACGTGCGCTCGCGCAGCTCCTCGTACGTGATCGGGGCGTCGGCCAGCAACTGCCGGGCCAGGTCCTCGTCGCTGTCCCGGAACGCCGGGTGGTCGATCCCGAGCGCGGCGGCGATCCGCCGGAAGATCTCGGTGTTCGGCAGCGCCTCGCCCGGCGCGCGGGTGACCGGCAGGTTCAGCGTCGTGTAGTGGTGCCCGTAGGACGTCTGGAGGTCCAGGTGCTCGGGCTGCATGGTGGCCGGGAGCACCACGTCGGCGTAGTCGCAGGTGTCGGTCCAGCGCTGCTCCAGCACCACTGTGAACAGGTCGGCGCGGCCGAGCCCGGTCAGCAGCCGGGCCTGGTCCGGGGCGGTCGCCGCCGGGTTGGCGTTGAACACCACCAGCGAGGTGACAGGCGGGTCGGCCTCCTCGGTGAGCACCGCGGCCAGCCGGCTCATGTTCAGCGACCGGGCCGGCGGGGCGGGCATGCCGGCCGGCCGGATCACCGGGCCGTTGTCGACGCGGTGGTGGCCGCTGGTGGTCACCAGCGCCCCGCCGCCGGGGTACCGGAAGTCGCCGGTGACCAGCGGCAACGCGCAGATCGCCCGGATCGCCTGCCCGGCGCCGTGGTGCCGTTGCAGGCCCAGCCCGACCCGTACCGCTGTGGGCCGGGTGGTGGCGATCCGCTCACCGAGACGGCGGATCGTCCCGGCCGGCAGGCCGCACTCGGCGGCGGCCCGCTCCACCGGCCAGTCGTCGAGCCGGGCGCGCAGTTCCGGCCAGCCGGTGGTGTGCGCGGCCAGCCACGCCTCGTCGGCCGCCCCGGCGTCGCGGACGTGCCGCATCAGCCCGAGAGCGAGCGCCGCGTCGGTGCCTGGTAGCGGCGCGACGTGCTCGTCGCTGCGGGCCGCCGTGTCGGTGCGCAGCGGGTCGATCGTCACCACGTACGCGCCGCGCTCGCGGGCCTGCTGCACGAACGGCCACAGGTGCAGGTTGGTGACGAGCGGGTTGGCGCCCCAGAGCACGATCAGGTTCGCCTCGACGATCGACTCCGGTTCGAAGCCGACCGAGGCGCCGTAGAGCGAGCGCAGCGCCGCCCGCGCCGCCGCCGTGCAGATGGTGGTGTCCAGCCGGGACGCGCCCAGGTGGGCGAAGAGCCGGGGCCCCATGGTCCAGCCCTGAACCAGGCCCATGGTGCCGGCGAAGTAGTAGGGCAGCACCGACTCCGGGCCGTCCCGCTCGATGCTCGTGCGCAGCCCGGCGGCCACCCGGTCGAGGGCCTCGTCCCAGCTCGCCGGCCGGTACGCGACCCGGCCGGTGCCCTTCGGGCCGGTGCGGACCCAGGGCGTGGTGAGCCGGTCCGGCCCGTTCACCGCGTCCAGGTAGCGGTTCACCTTGCCGCAGAGCGCGCCCCTGGTGAACGGGTGGTCGCGGTCGCCGCGCAGCGCGACCGCCCGGCCGTCGTCGACTGTGAGCTGCCAGACGCAGGTGTCCGGGCAGTCCAGCGGGCAGGCGCCGGGGTGGGTCGTGACGGGGGCCATGGGCGGATGCTACCGACGCGACCGGTCACCTGCCCTCCGACTTTTCCGCCTCCCGCTGGGTGGGGCGTTTGGCCGGGGTGGGGGCGGGTACCCGCCGGGGCCGACCGCTGTGGGCGTGGTGCCCGCCGGCGGCGAGGGGAGGGGTGGGATGCGGTTCCCCCTGTTCGTCGAGGCGGTGGCGCGGCGGGCCGAGTTGCCCACTGACGAGGCCGCGACCGTCTCCCGTGCCGTGTTGCAGACCCTCGCCGACCGGATCACCGCGGACGAGACGACGGACCTGGCCGCGCAGCTGCCGGACGACGTGGGCGGCTATCTGGAGCCCGCCGGCACCGCCACCACCGGTGGCGCTGTCGACTTCCTGTACCGCGTGGCCGAACGCGCGGCGGTGGACCCGGCGGTCGCCGAGGTGGGTGCCGTCGCGGTGCTCGCGACGCTGCGCGACACGGTGACGGTGGGGGAGTTCCACGACCTCGTCGCGCAGCTCCCGAAGGGCTTCGACGCCATGGTGGACCCCATCCCACGACCGCCGTACGATGTCTGAGCAGGCTCCCCGCGATCCGGGTCGAGCTGCGGCACCGAGGCCGTCGCGGCGAAAGATTCCACAGCCTGGAAGTATTTTCACCGTAAAATAATTTGTCGGTTGTCACGTACGCTGAAAAACGTCTACGCGCTAGAGGGATGATCGGACGAATTCCTCCGTCCGAGGTTCCAAGGTGCCGTCCCCTCTTCGGCTCAAGCCTCATCGCCGCTCTTCCGGCGCACGGATCGAGCCATATTCTGCTTCCAATGTGAAGTCCTGGGGGGGATCAATGATCACATTCGTCGATTGCTGCCTGCCTGCCCTCTGTGGAGCGCAACCCGCTTCCTGACATGGCAGAGACGATGATCATCAATCGTTTCGGCGCGATCTCGGCGGTACACGGCGGACGTCCGGCACTTCTCGGTGAGACCCACGAGGTCACCTACACCGAGCTGGCCGGATCGGCCGGCGGGCACGCTGCCGTGTTCGCCGCCGCGGGCCTGCGCGCCGGAGACCGGATCGCGCTGCTCACCGCACACGGTGCGCCCACCGTGGCGGCGATGCTCGGCGCCCTCGCGACCGGATGCGCGTACGTGCCGCTGGACCCGGGCTTCCCGGTCGCGCGGCTGCGCCACATGGTCGACGCCGCCGGGGTCACCGCGGTGGCCTGCGCCGCCGAGCACCGCGACCTCGCCTCCACACTGGCCGCCGGGCGCCCGGTCGTAGCGCTGGACGAGGCGCCGCCGGCCCCGCTGCGCCCGGTCGCGGCCGACCCGGACGCGCTGGCGTACGTGCTGTTCACCTCCGGCTCGACCGGAGTACCCAAGGCGGTCGGACAGACCCACCGCAACCTGGCCCACGTCGTCGACAACCAGATCGCCGCGCTCGGCGTCGGCCCGGACGACCGGCTCAGCCTGCTCGCGTCGTTCAGCTTCGACGCCGCCATCCCCGACCTCTACCCGGCGCTGCTCACCGGCGCCGCAGTCGTACCGGTCGACCTGCGCCGCCAAGGGCTGGCGCACGCCGTCGACCAGCTCGACCGGCACCGCGCCACGGTGCTGCACTGCACGCCCACCGTCTACCGCTTCCTGCTCGACACGCTCGGCGCGCGCCGGCTGCCCACGGTGCGGGCGGTGCTGCTCGGCGGCGAGCAGGCCACCTGGGCCGACGCGGCCCGTGGCCGGGACCGCTTCGCCCCGGGCTGCGTGCTCGTCAACGGCTACGGCGCCACCGAGATGACGTTCGCCGCCCGGCACGTGCAGCAGCTGTCCGAGGTGGACCCTGATGCCCGCGGGCCGCTGCCGGTGGGTGTCGCGTTCCCCGGCTACCGGCTGGACCTCGCCCCGGACACCGGCGAGATCGTGGTCCGCAGCCGCCACCTCGCCCCCGGCTACCTCAACCAGGACAGCGACCGGTTCGGCGCCGACGCCGACGGGCTGCTGTCGTACCGCACCGGTGACCTGGGCCGGCTGCTGCCCGGCGGGGAACTGGTCTGCCTCGGCCGGCTCGACCGGCAGGTCAAGGTGCGCGGGCACCGGGTCGAGCTGACCGAGATCGAAGCGGTGCTGTCCGCCCAGCCCGGCGTGGCGGGCGTGCGCGCGATCGTGCGCGACGGCGAGCTGCTCGCGTACGCCCGCCCGGCCGGCGCCCGCCCGGACCCGGCGGCGCTGCGCGCGGCGCTGACCGCCGCGCTGCCCGACTACGCCGTGCCCCGCGCGGTGGTGGTGGTCGACGAGTTCCCGCTCACCGTCACCGGCAAGATCGACGAGCGGGCGCTGCCCGACCCGGTCACCGAGGTGCCCGCCGAGGAGGCCCCGGCCACCGACACCGAACGCGCCGTGCACGACATCTGGTGCGCGGTTCTGGGCCGCGACGCGGTCGCCCGCACCGCCAGCTTCTTCGACGTGGGCGGGCAGTCGCTGCTGCTGGGCCAGGTGCAGCAGCGCCTCGCCGAGCGGTTCGGCGTACGCCTGCCGATGCTGCGCCTGTTCGACCACCCGACCGTCGCCACCCAGGCGGCGCTGCTCGACGCCCCACCCGAGGCCGTCCGCGCCCCGGTGCTGCCCGCGCCCGCCGCGCCGGTGCGCGCCGCCCGCGACTACACCGGCGACGAGATCGCCGTGGTCGGCGTCGCCGGGCGGTTCCCCGGCGCGCCCGACGTGGCCACGTTCTGGTGGAACCTGTGCACCGGCGTCGACTCGGTGCACGACCACACCGACGAGGAGCTGGCCGCGCTCGGTGTCGGCCCGGCCCTGCGCGCGGACCCCCGGCACGTCCGCGCCACCGGCCGCCTCGACGGGGTGGCCGACTTCGACGCCGACTTCTTCGGCTTCGGCGCCGACGAGGCCGCCCGCACCGACCCGCAGCACCGGCTGTTCCTGGAGACCGCCTGGGAGGCCCTGGAGGACGCCGGGCACGACCCGGCGCGCTTCCCCGGGTTGGTCGGCGTCTACGCCGCCACCTCGGCCAACCGCTACTTCCTGTTCCACCTCATGGACAACCCGGCGGTGGTCGGCGACGTCGACCCGGACGACTGGGAGGCCCGGCTCGTCGGCCGCCAGTTCACCGACCACCTGCCCGGTCAGGTGGCCTACCGGCTCGGCCTGACCGGCCCGGCGATGGCCGTGCAGAGCGCCTGCTCCAGCTCGCTCGTCGCGGTGTGCGTCGCCGCGCAGAGCCTCGCCGACTACCAGTGCGACCTGGCGCTGGCCGGCGGGTCCACGGTGATGTGGCCCCGGCACCGGGCGGGCGGGCTCGCCTCGCCCGACGGCCGGTGCCGCGCCTTCGACGAGGCCGCCGCCGGCTCCGGCTTCGGCTCCGGCGCGGGCGTGGTCGCGTTGCGCCGGCTCTCCGACGCGCAGGCCGACGGCGACCGCATCTACGCGATCCTGCCGGGCTGGGCGGTCACCAACGACGGCCCGGACCGGGCCGGCTTCGCCGTACCCGGCCCGGCCGGACAGGCCGCCGCCGTCGCGAACGCGCTCGCCACCGCCGAGGTCGCACCCGGCGAGGTCCGCTTCGTCGAGGGCCACGGCAGCGGTACGCCACTCGGCGACGCCATCGAGGTCGCCGCGCTGCACGAGGTGTACGCGGGCGCCGCGCCCGCCGAGTCCACAGCGCTCGGCTCGGTGAAGACCAACATCGGTCACCTCGACGCCGCGGCCGGCATCGCCGGGCTGATCAAGACGGTGCTGGCCGTCCGGCACGGGGTGATCCCGCCGAACCTGCACTTCACCCGCCCGCACCCGGAGATCGACCTGGCCGCCGGACCCTTCTACGTGCCCACCAAGGCGCGGGACTGGCCGGACGACGCGCGCCGGGTCGCCGGAGTGAGCGCGTTCGGCCTGGGCGGCACCAACGCGCACGTCGTGGTGGAACAGCCGCCGCCCGCCGAGCCGGCCGACCCGCCCGGCGGGGGACCGTGGCTGCTGCCGGTCTCCGCGCGTACCCCGGCGGCGCTGCGGGCCGCGCTGGCCCGCCTGCGCAGCCACCTCGCCGGGGCCGCCCCGGCACTGTCCGACGTGGCCGCCACGCTGGCGCTGGGCCGGCGGGCGTTCGCCCACCGGGCGGCGGTGGTCGCCGCCGACCTGCCGGCCGCGCTCTCCGCGCTGGACGTGCTGCTGGACACCGGCGCCCGCATCGCCGGTGACGGCGGCCCGCTGCGCGAGACGGCCGCCGAGTGGGTCGCCGGGCGCGACGTCGACTGGCACGCGCTGCACCCCGAGGGCACGGTCCGGCGCACCGGACTGCCCACCTACCCGTTCCAGCGCCGCCGGCACTGGATCGACCCCGTGCAGAAAGGTCCGCGGTGAACTGGTTCGTCTCCGCCGGAAGCCGACCCGAGGCGCCGGTGCGGTTGTTCTGCCTGCCCTACGCCGGAGCGGGCGCCAGCGCGTTCCGGCGCTGGGCGGCCGAGTTCGGTCCGAGCGTCGACGTGGTGCCGGTGCAACTGCCCGGCCGGGAGAACCGGATCACCGAGGACCCGCGCTTCAGCGTCGCCGAGGTGGCCGACGCCATCGCCTCCCGTGCCGACCGCCCGTACGCGATCTACGGCCACTCGATGGGCGGACGGCTCGGCTTCGACGTGGTCCGTGAGCTGCGCCGCACCGGCCGCCCGCTGCCGCTGCGGCTCTACGTCGGCGGCGCGCGCGCCCCGCACGTCGCCACGCCCGGCCCGTTCGACGGGCTGTCCCGGGCCGGCGACGACGAGCTGCTGCGCCGCCTCGGCGAGGGCGGCGGCCTGCCCGCCGAACTGCTCGACCACCCCGAGCTGGTGGAACTGCTGCTGCCGCTGCTGCGCGCCGACTTCGGCCGGGTCGACGACTACCGCCACGTGCCGGGCGAGCCGCTGCCGGTGCCGATCGTCGTGTTCGCCGGCCGCACCGACCGGGCGGTCAGCCGGGAGCAGAGCGCCGCCTGGGCCGAGCACACCGCGGCCGGGTTCACCCTGCACGAGCTGGACGGCGGTCACTTCTTCCTGCACGACCGGCTGACCGAGCTGGTCGCGCTGATCCGGGCCGACCTGACCGCCGCGCCCACCGACACCCGCCCCGGCACGCCGGACGCGGGTCCGGACCCGGTGCGCGCCGCCGGTCGCGGGACCGCCGGCGCCGCGCACCGGGTTCCGCTCGGCGGCACCGGCTGGTCGGTGTGGCGCGACGCGATGCTGCGGACCACCGGTTTCCCGGCCGACGGGCTGGAGCTGTTCACCGCGCCCCGGGCCGCCGCGGCGGCCGACGAGCTGCTGGCCACCGGCGCCGGTGAGGACCGGTTCACCAAGGAGTTCGAGGAGGCGCTGCGCGCCGGCGCGCAGCGGTTCAGCGAGCTGGCCGCCGACCCGCTGCTGCGCGAGGCGGTCACCTGGCAGAACCGGGGCGCGCTGGTGGCGTTCGACGGGCTGGTGCGCGGCGGCGCCGACGCGGCCCGCAACGTGCGCCGCCGCGACCGGGAACGGGCGCTGCTGAAGTACTGGCAGCGCTACTGCGGCAAGAACGAGACTGTGGGCTTCTTCGGCCCCAGCTGCTGGGTCACTGTCGATCCCGCGCAGCCGGAAGTTGCCCGAGTCAACCCCGGCGACAGCCTGACCCGGCGGCGCTGGGTGTGGTTCGAGTCGTGGGCGCTGTCCGCGTACGCCGAACGGATCGGCGCGGACCTGGCGGTGCGGCGGTGGTGGCCGCCGATGCTGCGGGCCCACCTGGCCGTCCGGGACCGCGACGTGCTGCGGCCCGGCCGCCCGCCGCTGACACTGACCCCGGTCGAGGCCGCGCTGCTCCGCGCGGCCGACGGCCGGCGCGCCGCCGCCGACCTGGTCGCCGACCCGGCGATCGGGCTGCGCCGCCCGGAGGACGGCTACGCGCTGCTCGACCGGCTGGTCGAACGGGAACTGATCACCTGGGACGCGGCCCTGCCGGTGAGCCCGGACGCCGAGCGGGTGCTGGCCGACCGCATCGACGCGATCGGCGACGACCCGGCCCGCGCCGCCGCCCGCGCCGGGTTCGACCAGCTGCGCGCCGCCCGCGACGACGTCGCCGCCGCGGCAGGCGACGCGGACCGGCTGCGGACCGCCCTGGACGCCCTGGACGCCACGTTCACCGAGCTGACCGGCGTGCCCGCGGTGCGCCGGGCCGGACAGATGTACGCCGGCCGCACGGTCTGCTACGAGGACAGCGCCCGGGACCTGGACGTGGTGTTCGGCGCGCCGCTGCTGGCCGAGCTGGCCGCCCCGCTGGACGTGCTGCTGCGCGCCGCCCGCTGGCTGGCCAACGCGCTCGCCCGCGCCTACCTGGACGTGCTGCGCGGCCTGTACGAGGAGCTGCGCGCCGAGTCCCGCGGCCCGGTGCCGCTGGCCGACCTGTGGTTCCTGGCCCAGGGGATGTTCTGGGGCGACGGGGACCGGCCGGTCGACGCGGTGGCGGCGGACTTCGCGGCCCGGTGGGCCGGACTGTTCGGCCTGGACACGCTGCCCGCCGGCACCACCGACGTACGGCTGCGCGCGGCCGACCTCGCCGGCCGGATCGACGCCGTGTTCCCCGGCGACGGTCCGGGGTGGTCCAACGCCGCCATGCACAGCCCCGACCTGCAGATCTGTGCCACCGACGCGGACGCGCTGCGGCGCGGCGACTACACGGTGGTGCTCGGTGAGCTGCACGCCGCCTGGTCGTCGTTCGACTGCGCGGTGTTCACCCCGTCGCACCCGGACGTGGAGCGGCTACGCGACGCGCTCGCGGTGGACATGGGGCAGCGGCGGGTGCGGCTGCTGTTCCCGGCCGACTGGCCGCGGCGCACCAGCCGTACCGCCGAGTCGCTGACCGGCCCGACCGACAGGCACCTGGCGTTCCTCGACGCCCCGGGCGCCGACCCGGCCCGCGTGCTGCCCACAGTCGACCTGGTCGTCGAGGAGGTGGACGGCGAGCTGGTCGCCACCGCCTCGGACGGGCAGCGCTGGCCGCTCGTCGAGATCTTCGCCGAGCCGCTCAGCGCGCACGCCGTGGACGGGTTCAAGCTGGTCGCCGCCGCGCCGTACACGCCCCGGATCACAGTGGACCGGCTGGTGCTGGCCCGGCAGACGTGGCGGACCACGGTGGGCGAGAGCGGCCTCGCCGTGCCGGACGGCGAGCGGGACCGCTTCCTCGCCGTCCGGGACTGGCGGCGCCGCCTCGGCCTGCCCGAGCAGGTGTACGTCAAGCTCGGCACCGAGACCAAGCCGTGCTTCGTGGACCTGTCCGCGCCGGCGTTCGCCACCACGCTGTGCGCGATGGTGCGCGCCGCCCGGGTCGACGGCGGCGACGACGTGTCGTTCACGGTCAGCGAGATGCTGCCCGCACCGGAGCAGGCGTGGGTGCCCGACGGGCAGGGCCGCCGCTACTTCAGCGAGCTGCGCCTGCACATCACCGACGCCCGGCGGGAGGACCACCGGTGAGCCATCTGCTGCCCCTGGGCGACACCGGCTGGTCGGTGTGGCGGGACGTGGTCCTGCGTACCGCCGGTTTCCCGGCCGCCGGGCTGGACCGGTTCGCCGCGCCGGACTGCGCCGCCGCCGCGGACGCGCTGCTCGCCGGTGACACCGGCCCCGAGGTGTTCGGCAAGGCGCTGGGCGACGCGTTCGCCGAGTCCTCCGCGGTGGCCGGCGAGCTGGCCGCCGACCCGCTGCTGCGCGAGGCGGTGACCTGGCAGAACCCGGACATGCTCATCGCGCTGGACGGGCTGCTGCGCACCGACCCGCAGGTCCGCAACGTCCGCCGCCGCAAGCGCGAGCTGAGCCTGCTGCGCTACTGGCAGCGCTACTGCGGCAAGGCCGAGACGATCGGCTTCTTCGGCCCGGTCTGCTGGGGCACGTTCGACGCCACCCGGCCCGGCGTGCACACCGCGCCCGGCGCCGCGCTGGTGCACCGGCGGCGGGTGTACTTCGAGGCGTGGGCGCTCATCGCGTACGCCGACCGGCTCGCCGACGACCTCGCGGTCCGCCGCTGGTGGGCACCCGCCCTGCAACCGCACCTGACCGTCGCCGGACGGGAACTGCGGGCGCCGCTGCACCCGCCGATCGCGTTGACCCCGGTCGAGGCGCTGCTGCTCGGCGCCTGCGACGGGCGGACCCCGGCGCTGGAGCTGGCGCACCGGCTCTGCGACGCCGGTGAGGTGCACAGTCCCGACGACGTCTACCTGCTGCTGGACCGGTGGGTGGAGCGCGGGCGGCTCAGCTGGGGCGCCAACCTGCCGATCGCGCCCGACGCCGAGCAGGTGCTCGCCGCGCGGATCGCCGCGATCGGCGACGAGCCGGTCCGTGCCGCGACGGCGGCCGAGTTCGGCCGGCTCCGCGCCGCCCGTGACGAGGTGACCGCCGCGGCCGGCGACCCGGACCGGCTCGGTGCCGCGCTCGCCGCGCTCAACGCCGAGTTCACCGCCGTCACCGGCCGCCCGGCCACCCGGCACAGCGGACAGATGTACGCCGCCCGCACGGTCTGCTACGAGGAGACCGCCCGCGACCTGGAGTTCCGGATCGGGTCGGCGGTGATCGACGCGCTGGCCGAGCCGATGGCGGTGGTGCTGCGTACCGCCCGCTGGTTCACCGGCGAGGTCGCCGCCCGCTGCGGCGAGCTCTTCACCGAGCTGCACGAGGAACTGGCCGCCGACGGCCCGGTGCGGCTGGCCGACCTGTGGCTGCTGGCCCAGGGCACGCTCGTGGCCCCGGACGGCCCGATCGGCCGGGCCGGCGCCACGCTCACCGCGCGCTGGGCCGAGCTGTTCGGCCTGGCCGACCTGCCCGAGGGGCAGGCGGAGCTGCGGCTGCGCGCCGCGGACCTGACCGAACGGGCCCGGGAACTCTTCCCGGCCGAGCGGCCCGGCTGGCCGTCGGCCCGGCTGCACAACCCGGACGTGCAGCTCAGTGCGGCCTCGCCGGAGGCCGTCGAGCGCGGCGACTTCCTGCTGGTGCTCGGCGAGCTGCACCCGGCCTCGGTCGCGTTCGACAGCGCGGTGCTCAGCCCGTTCCACCCGGACCCGGCCGCGCTGCGCGCCGACCTCGACGCCGACCTGGGTCCGGTCCGGCTGCGGGTGCTCTGGCCGGACAGCTTCCCCCGCCGCACCACCCGCACCACGTACGCGCTGACCGGCCCGGCGGACCGTCAGCTCGGCATCGACACCGCGCACGGCGCCGACGTGGACCGCCTGGTTCCGGCCACCGCCGTGGTGGTCGAACGCACCGGGGACCAGCTCACCGCGGTCTTCCCCGACGGCGCCCGCTGGCCGCTGATGGAGGTGTTCGCCACGCTGCTCGGCTCGCTGCTGCTGGACGCGTTCAAGCTGCTCGGCGCCGCCGCGTACACGCCCCGCATCACCATCGACCGGCTGGTCGTGGCCCGGCGTACCTGGCGTACCACGGCCGGGGCGTGCGGGCTGGGCGGCCACGCCGACGAGACCGCCCGCTACCTGGCGGTACGCCGCTGGCGCGCCGAGACCGGCCTGCCCGAGCGGGTGTTCGTCAAGGTCGGCACCGAGATCAAGCCCTGCTACGTGGACCTGACCGGCCCGCTGTACGCGCAGTCGCTGTGCGCGATGGTCGACGCCGCGCTGCGTACCGGCCCGGACGTGCCGGTGGTGGTCTCCGAACTGCTGCCCGCACCCACCGAGGCGTGGGTGCCCGACGCCCGGGGGCGCGGTTACGTCAGCGAACTGCGCCTCCAGATCACCGACCCGGCCGAGCAGCTTGGAGCACTCCGGTGACCGACACCCTGACCGTCAGCGCCGTCCACGGCCCGGACCTGCCGTGGCCGGACGCCACCCTGGCCGACCTGGTCACCGCGCAGGCGGCCCGTACCCCGGACGCGGTGGCGGTGCGCCAGTGGGACACCCGGCTCACCTACCGGCAGCTCGTCGACCGGGCCGCCGGGGTGGCCGCCGCGCTGCGCGAGCACGGCGTCGGCCGGGGCGACCGGGTCGGCGTGTGCGGCGCGCGCACCCCCGACCTCGTGGTCACCGTGGTGGGCGTGCTGCTCGCCGGCGCCGCGTACGTGCCGCTGGAGCCGGGCGGCCCCCGGGCGCGGCTGCGCGGGATCGCCCGCGACGCGGGCGTACGCGTGGTGGTCGGTGACGCGGCGGCGGCCGAGTTCGGCGACGAGCCCGGCGTGACGGCGCTCGGCCTGCCTGGCCCGGCCCCGCTCGCGCCCTGCCCGGCCCGCCCCGGCGACCCGGCGTACGTGCTGTTCACCTCCGGTTCCACCGGCCGCCCGAAGGGCGTGCTGACCACCCACCGCAACGCGGTCGAGTTCGTCACCGGCGTGAGCGCGCTGACCGGGGCCGACGCGTCGGTCCGCAGCCTCGGCATCGCCTCGCTCGGCTTCGACGCGGCCACCATGGACCTGTTCGTGCCGCTCACGCTCGGCGGCGCGGTGCAGCTGCTCGGCGCCGACGACCGGGCCGACCCGGTACGGCTGGCCCGGTTCGTCGCCGAGCACGAGGTCACCTGGGGCTTCATCACCCCGACCGTGCTGTCGCTGCTGGACCCGGCCGGGTTCCCGTCGTGGCGGGTGCTGCTCTGCGGCGGCGAGGCGGTCCCGGCCGAGCTGGTCGCCCGCTGGGCGCCCGGCCGGCGGTTCCTCAACGGCTACGGCCCGACCGAGACCACCGTGCTGGCGGTCACCTGCGACCTCACCCCGGCCGACACCGACCCGATGCCGATCGGCCGGCCGCTGCCCAACCACCGGGCGTACGTGGTCGACGCCGACCTGCGTCCGGTGCCGGCGGGGGAGACCGGCGAACTGCTGATCGGCGGGCCCGGCCTGGCCGACGGCTACCTCAACCGGCCCGGCCTCACCGCCGAGCGGTTCGTGCCCGACCCGTTCGGCGACGTCCCCGGCGAGCGGCTCTACCGCACCGGTGACCTGGTCCGGCAGGGCCCGGACGGCCGGATCGTCTACCTCGGCCGCGCCGACCGCCAGGTGAAGGTCCGCGGCCAGCGCATCGAGCTGGGCGAGATCGAGGCGGTGCTCGCCGCCCACCCGGGCGTCGAGCGCGTCGCGGTGGAGGCGGTACCCGGCCCGGCCGGCGCCGAGCTGGTCGCGTTCCTCACCCCGGCCGGCGCGCCCGACGACGACGAGCTGCGGGCGTACGCCGCGACGCGGCTGACCACCGCGATGCTGCCGGCCCGGACGGTGCGGCTGGACGCGCTGCCGGTCAGCGCGACCACCGGCAAGCTGGACCGGCCGGCGCTGCGCGAGCTGGCCGCGGCCACCCCGGCCGCCGTGGCCGACGCGTCCGCCGACGACGACCCGGTGACGGCGGCGGTCCGGCGCGTCTGGACCCGGCTGCTCGGCGCCGCGCCCGCCCCGGACAGCGACTTCCTCGCCGCCGGCGGCAACTCCGTCGCCGCGATGCGGCTGGTCGCCGCGCTGCGCGCGGAACTGGGCCGGCAGGTGGACACGCGGGTGCTGTTCGCCGACCGCACGTTCGCCGCGCTCGTGGACCGGGTCCGCGCCGCCGACCCCGCCGACGCCGACGGGCTCACCACAGGCAATCCGCCGACGCTGTCCCCGCCGCAGCGGCGGCTGTGGTTCATGGACCAGCTCGCCCCGTCCAGCGCGCCGTACAACATCGCCGTCGCGCACCGGCTGCGCGGGCCGCTGGACGTCACCGCGCTCGGCGCCGCGCTGCGGGCCGTCGCGGAACGGCACGACGTGCTGCGCTGGCGCATCCCGCAGAACGGCGGGGTGCCGTACGCGGTCCGCGAGGAGCCCACCGACGTGGCGGTGCCGGTGGTCGACCTGACCGGCGCCGCCGACCCGGACGCCGAACTGGCCGGCATGCTCGCGGCCGGTGCCGGGCACGCGTTCGACCTGGCCACCGGCCCGCCCTGGCAGGTGACCGTGTTCCGGCTCGCCGCCGAGGAGCACGTGCTCGCGGTGACCGTGCACCACGCGGTCTTCGACGGCTGGTCCGAGGCGCTGCTCTACGACGAGCTGGCGCTCGCGTACGCCCGCGCGCTCGGCCGGTCGGTGCCGGGCCGCCCGCCGCTGCCCGCCACGTACGCCGACTACGCGGTGTGGCGCGCCGACCGGGACCGGCGCCGGGGCGAGACGGACCTGGCCTGGTGGACCGCGCACCTGGCCGGCGCGCCGACGGTGCTGGACCTGCCCCGCGACCGTCCCCGCCCGGCCGTGCAGACGTACGCCGGCGCGGAGGCCGCGGTACGGCTGGACGAGACCGCCGACCGGGCCGTGCGCGACCTGGCCGCGACGCGCGGCAGCACTGTCGCGGCGGTGCTGCTGGCCGCGTTCGGTGAGCTGCTGCGGCGCGTCACCGGCGGCGACGAGCACGTGCTCGGCGCGATCGTCGCCGACCGGCGGCTGGCCGCGTTCGACGAGGTGATCGGGTTCTTCATCGACACCGTGCCGGTGCGGGTCCGCTCCGGCGGCGCGAGCTTCGCCGAGCAGGTCGACCGGGCCGCCGCCGAACTGCACGAGGTCACCGCCCACCCGGGCGCGCCACTGGAACGCATCGTCGAGGCGCTCGGCGTGGGCCGGGACACCTCCCGCGCCCCGCTGGTGCAGGTGCTGTTCAACGTGCTCAACTTCGTCGCGCCCCGGCTGACGCTGACCGACCTGGCCGTCGAGCCGGTGCCGGTACCGAAGCCCGGGTCGCCGTTCGACCTGACCGTCTACGTGGTGGAGCGCGACGGGCGGGCCGGCGTCGAGGTGGTGCACAACCCGGACCTGTTCGAGGGCGAGCGGATCGAAGCGCTGCTGGCCGACCTGGCCGCCCTGGTCGGCGCGCTCGCCGCCGACCCGGACGCCCCGGCCGCCGAGGTCGCGCCCGAGCTGCCCCGCCCGGCGGTACGGGTCGCGGCGCTCGGCGCGATGAGCGTCGCCACCGCCGAACCGGCCCGCGCGCCGCTGCCCGCCGGGTCGGACGCGCTCACCGCGACCGAGGAGCTGATCGCCGGGATCTGGCGCGACGTGCTCGGCCGCGACGCGGTCGGCGTGAGCGACAACTTCTTCGACATCGGTGGCCACTCGATGGCCCTGGCCGCCGTGCACGCCCGCCTCACCGAGGCCACCGGCCGCTCGATCACCATGCTCGACCTGTTCCGCCACCCGACCGTACGGGCGCTCGCCGCCAGCCTCGACGGGGCCGCCGACCGGCCGGAACTGGCCCGCGCCGCCATGCGCGCCGCCGCCCGGCGGGGCCGCGCCCGCCGTACCCCGCCACCACGCCGACCTCACCCGTGACGCGATCCCTTGTGAATGAAGGAACTCCCATGCAGAACGACATTCCCGCCGACGACGGCGTCGAGCCCATCGCCATCGTCGGGCTCGCCGCCCGCCTCCCCGGCGCGGCCGACGTCGACGAGTTCTGGCGCAACCTGGTCGACGGCGTGGAGTCGACGACCGAGCTGTCCCGCGAGGAGCAGCTCGCCCGCGGCGCCCAGCCGCAGGAGGTCGACGACCCGGGCTGGGTCAACCGCGCCCCGCTGGTGGACGGCTACGACCAGTTCGACGCCGGCCTGTTCGGGATGACCGCCCGCGAGGCCGAGATCACCGACCCGCAGCACCGGCTGTTCCTGGAGACCTGCTACACCGCGTTGCAGGACGCCGGCTACGACCCGGGCCGCTACGACGGCGCGGTGGGCGTGTACGCCGGCACCGGCGGCAACACGTACCTGCACCGCAACGTGTTCCGCAACAAGCGGGTCGGGGGGAATCCGCACGGCGCCGTCTCGCTCGCCACCGGCAACTCGCCGAACTACGTGGCCACGAACGTGTCGTACCGGCTGGACCTGCGCGGGCCCAGCATGACCGTGCACACCGCCTGCTCCACCTCGCTGGTGGCGTTCCACCTGGCCTGCGAGGCGCTGCGCAACGGCGAGTGCGACATGGCCCTGGCCGGCGGCGTCAACATCGAGCTGCCGCACGTCGGCTACCTCGGCATGGACGGCTTCACCTCGCCGGACGGGCGGTGCCGGCCGTTCGACGCCGGAGCGAACGGCACGGTGTGGGGCAGCGGCGTCGGTGTGACGCTGCTCAAGCGGCTCTCCGACGCGATCGCCGACGGCGACACCATCCGCGCGGTCGTGCTCGGCAACGCGATCAACAACGACGGCGCCGGGAAGGTCGGCTTCACCGCCCCCAGCATCGACGGGCAGATGGAGGCCGTCGCCCAGGCCGTCGAGCTGGCCGGCGTCGACCCGCGCAGCATCAGCTATGTGGAGGCGCACGGCACCGGCACCGCGCTCGGCGACCCGATCGAGGTCGCCGCGCTGTCCGCCGTCTACACCAAGGACACCGACGAGCGCGGCTGGTGCGGCATCGGCTCGGTGAAGTCGAACATCGGCCACCTCAGCCAGCCCTCCGGCATCGTCAGCGTGATCAAGACGGTGCTGGCGATGGAGCACGGGCTGATCCCGCCGACCATCAACTACGAGACGCCGAACCCGGCCATCGACTTCGCCGACACCCCGTTCTACGTGGCGAACACGCTGACCAAGTGGGACACCGACGGCGGACCGCGCCGGGCCGGCGTCAGCTCCTTCGGCATCGGTGGCACCAACGCCCACGTGGTGCTGGAGGAGGCCCCGGCCGCGGGGCGGCACGAGCCGTCCGCCCGCCCGGCGCACCTGCTCCAGGTGTCGGCGAAGACGCCGACCGCGTTGGACACCGCCGTGCGGCGGCTCGCCGACCACCTGGAGAGCGGCAGCGACGTGGCGCTCGCCGACGTGGCGCACACGCTGCGCGTCGGCCGCCAGGTGTACGCCCACCGCGCCGCTGTGGTCGCCGGTGACCCGGCGTCCGCCGCCGCCGCGCTGCGCGAGCGGCGCAAGGGCCACCGGGGCGTCGCCGACGGCCCCGCGCCCCGGGTGGCGTTCCTGTTCAGCGGCCAGGGCTCGCAGTACGCCGGGATGGGCGCCGAACTGTACGGGCAGGACAGCGCGTACGCCGCCGCCGTCGACGAGTGCGCCGAACTGCTCCGCCCCGAGCTGGGCCTGGACATCCGCGACCTGATCCTCGGCCGCGACCCGGAGGCGGCGGACAAGCTCACCGAGACCCGCTACACCCAGCCCGCCCTGTTCACAGTCGAGTACGCCCTCGCCGCCGCCTGGCGGGCCGCCGGTGTGACCCCGGCCGCGATGATCGGCCACTCCATCGGCGAGTACGTCGCCGCGACGGTCGCCGGGGTGCTCGACCTCGCCGACGCGCTGCGCGTGGTGGCCACCCGGGGCCGCCTCATGCACTCCCTGCCCGCCGGCTCGATGCTGGCGGTCACGCTCGACGAGTCGGAGGTGACCGGCAAGCTGCCCGAGGGCCTGTCGGTGGCCACGGTCAACGGCCCCGGCACCTGTGTGGTCGCCGGTGAGACGGCGCTCGTGGAGGAGTTCGCGGCGAGCCTCGGCGGCAAGAACAAGTCGAAGCTGCTGCGCACCTCGCACGCGTTCCACTCGCCGATGACGGACCCGATCCTGGACGAGTTCACCGCGCTGATGGCCACAGTGCCGCTGCGCGCCCCGGCGGTGCCGTTCGTCTCGAACGTGACAGGCACCTGGATCACCGAGGCGCAGGCCACCGACCCGGCGTACTGGGCCGCGCACCTGCGCCGCCCGGTCCGCTTCGGCGCGTGCGTGGCGACGCTGCTCGCCGAGGGCACCTGGGCGCTCGTCGAGTGCGGCCCCGGCCGGCAGCTGGCCAACCTGGCCCGGATGCAGATCGCCAAGGCCGGCGAGGCACAGCGCGCGCTGACCCCGCTGGGCAGCCTGCCCGGCCCCGGCGAGCAGACCGGTGACGTGGCCGCGCTGCTCGGCACGGCCGGCGCGCTGTGGTGCGCCGGGGTGCCGGTGAGCGTCCCGGCCGACCCGCACGCGCGGCGGGTGCCGCTGCCCACGTACCCGTTCGAGCGGCGCCGCTACTGGATCGACCCGGACCCGGAGCAGGAGCTGGCCGCGGCGCCCGTCGAGACCGGCCCCCGCCCGCTGCCGGAGTGGTTCGCGGTGCCGGCGTGGCGGCAGGCCCCGCCGGTCCGCACGGCCGAGCCGCTGGGCCGCTGCCTGGTGCTGGCCGACGGCCCGCGCGGCGAGGCGCTCGTGGCCGCGTTGCGCGCCGCCGGCGACGACCCGGTCGAGGTACGCGCCGGCGAGGCGTTCACCGCCACCGCGAACGGCTTCCGGCTGCGCCCCGGCGTACGCGCCGACGCCGAGGAACTGGTCGCCGCGCTCGGCGCCGACCTGCCCCGGCGGATCGTGCACGCGTTCGCGCTCGACGGCGACCCGGCCGGCACCGACGCGGCGGCCGCCTGGGCGGCGCAGGAGCGCGGCTTCTTCGGCGCGCTGCACCTGGTGCAGGCCCTGGCCGGCGCCGGTGTGACGGCCGACGAGGCGGGCGTCCGCCTGGACCTGGTCACCGCCGGCATCGGCGACGTACGCGGCGACGACCTGACCCGCCCGGAGCACGCCACGCTGGCCGGCCTGGCCCGGGTGCTCCCGGCCGAGCTGCCCGGCCTGACCGTGCGGCTGCTCGACACCGACCCGGCCGCGCGCGGCGTGGCCGCCCTGGTGGCCGAGCTGCGCAGCCCGGTCGACGCCGAGCACCCGGAGGTGGCGCTGCGCGGCGACCGGCGCTGGCTGGCCGGCTACGAGCAGGTCACAGTTGCCGCCGAGGACGAGCCGGGCGTGCTGCGCGAGGAGGGCCGGTACCTGATCACCGGCGGTCTCGGCGGCATCGGCGTCACCCTCGCCGAGGACTTCGCCCGCCGGGTCCGCGCCAAGCTGGTCCTGCTGGCCCGTTCCGGGCTGCCCGAGCGGGACGAGTGGGACGCGCACCTCGCGGTGCACGGCGGCGCCGACCGGGCCGGGCGGGCCATCGCGGCGATCCGCCGGATGGAGGCCGCGGGCGCCGAGGTGCTGGTGCTCGCCGCCGACGTCACCGACGCCGACGACCTGCGCCGGGTCCGCGACGAGGCGGAGCGCCGGTTCGGCGGGCTGGACGGCATCGTGCACGCCGCCGGTCTGCCCGGCGGCGGCATGGCCGAGGTGAAGGACCGCGACGAGGCGCGGCGAGTGCTGGCCCCGAAGCTGGCCGGCACCCTGGCGCTGGCCCGGGTCTTCGGCGACCTGCCGCTGGACTTCGTCGTGCTCTGCTCCTCGATCACCGCGGTGATCGGCGGGTTCGGCCAGGTCGACTACTGCGCCGCGAACAACTTCCTGGACGCCTTCGCGCGCTCCGGCACCGGGTTCCGCGCGCCGGTGGTGTCGCAGAACTGGGGCGGCTGGGCCGAGGTCGGCATGGCGGTGGAGACCGCCGCGCCTGCCGCGTTCCGGGCCGCCGGGCGGGACACCGTGACCACGGCGGTCGCCCACCCGGTGCTCACCACGATGGTGGCCGGTCCGGACGGGACGGTGCTGCACGGCCTGGTCTCGGCCGACACCCACTGGCTGCTCGACGAGCACCGGATTGGCGGGGTGCCGGTGGTGCCGGGCACCGCCCACCTGGAGTCGGTGCGCGCCGCGGTGGTCGCGGCGCTGCCCGCGCCGGGACCGGACGCCGCGGTGGAGCTGCGGGACGTGGTGTTCCTGGAGCCGTTCTCGGTGCCGGACGGCACCGTGGCCCAGTACCGGGTCGAGCTGACCCCGGCCGAGGACGGCACCGACTTCGCCGTCGCCAGCCTCGCCGCCGGCCAGGCGCGCACCCACGTCCGCGGCACCGCCGGGTGGACCACCGACGCGGCGCCGCCGGCCGCCGTGCCCGCGGTGAACGGGCGGCGGGTCGACGACGACGCCTCGTTCGGCCGGGGACGCACCAGCATGCTCACGTTCGGGCCGCGCTGGGCGGCGCTGGCCGAGCACCACCTCGCCGACGGCGAGGAGCTGGCCCGGGTGCAGGCACCCGCCGCCGCGGTCGGCGACCTGCCCTCCTGGGGCATGCACCCGGCGCTGCTGGACGTGGCCACCGCGTTCGGCCGCGGGCAGGGCTCCGGCACCTACCTGCCGCTGTCGTACGGCCGGATCGTGGTGCGCGGCGCGCTGCCGGCGACGTTCCACAGTCACCTGCGGCACCGGCCCGCAGCCACCGACGAGGTGGTCGCCGCCGACCTGTCGCTGCGCGACCCGGACGGGCGGGAGCTGGTCGCGATCAGCGACTTCGTGCTGCGCCGGGTCGACCAGGACGCGGTCACCGGCAACCTGGCCGAGGCCCCGGCGGCGGACGCGGACGCCGCGGCACCGGTCACCGAGGACATCCGCCCGGTCGACGGCGCGGAGGCGTTCCGCCGCAGCCTCGCCGCCGGTCTCGGCGCCCAGGTGGTGATCACCACCCGCACCGTCGCCGACATCCGGCGCCGCGCGGCCCGGGTCACCACCGACAGCCTCGCCGAGGAGACCGACGCGCCGGCCGGCCCGGCCGCGGCCGGCGGCGGCGGCTCGGCTGCGCCCGGCACCGAGCTGGAGAAGACGATCGCCCAGGTGTGGCGCGACGGCCTCGGCGTCACCGACGTCGGCGTGGACGACGACTTCTTCGCCCTCGGCGGCAACTCGCTGGTGGCCGTGCAGCTCATCGCCGCCATGCGCAAGGCGACAGGCGTACGGCTGCCGATGCGCAGCCTCTTCGAGACCCCCACGGTGGCCGGCCTGGCCGCCCGGATCGAGGAGCTGCGCGCCGAGGCGCCCGCCGACGCACCGGCCGCCCCGGCGGCGATCCCGGCCATCCCGCGGCTGCCCCGCGGCTGACACCCCCGACCAGAACCAGGAGACACCGCACCATGAGCGAGACAACCACGACGCTGCCGGTGGTCGTCGAGAGCGACGGCCGGGCGCTGACCGACCTGATCACGGCCCGGCGTGCCGAGCTGCGGGACACCCTCGTCGCGAGCGGAGGGCTGCTGTTCCGCGGCTTCGACGTGGGCGGCGTGGACGGCTTCGACCAGGCCGTCCGCGCACTGGCCGGCGAGCCGCTGACCTACACCGAGCGCTCCTCGCCCCGGCACTCCATCAAGGGCCGGGTCTACACCTCGACCGACTACCCGCCGGACGAGGAGATCTTCCTGCACAACGAGAACTCGTACCAGGCGCGCTGGCCGCTGACGCTGTTCTTCTACTGCGTCACGCCGCCGCAGACCCAGGGCGCCACGCCGCTGGCCGACGTGCGCCGGGTGTACGAGCTGATCGACCCGGCGGTCCGCGAGGAGTTCGTCCGCCGCCGGTGGATGCTGGTGCGCAACTTCCACGGCGACTTCGGCACCCGCTGGCAGGAGGTGTTCAACACCGAGAGCCGCGCCGAGGTCGAGGCGTACGCGGCTGACAACGGGATCACAGTGGAGTGGGTCGGCAAGGACGGCCTGCGTACCCGCGCGGTCCGCGACGCGGTGCACCACCGGCCCGGCTCGGACACCCCGCGCTGGTTCAACCACGCCACCTTCTTCCACCTCAGCACCCTGCCTGCCGACTACCAGGAGGGGCTGCTGGCCATGTTCGGCGCCGACGGGCTGCCGTCGAACACCTACTACGGCGACGGCGGCGAGATCCCCGCCGACGTCATGGACCACCTGCGCGCCGCCTACCGGGCCGCGACGGTCCGCTTCGACTACCAGCGCGACGACGTGCTGGTGGTGGACAACATGACCGCCGCGCACGGCCGGGAACCGTTCACCGGTCCCCGCAAGATCGCCGTGGCGATGGCCGAGCCGTACACCCCCGAGAACGCAGGAGCGAACTGACATGGCCGAACCCCGATTCCTGGTCGTCCGCAACGACGAGGAGCAGTACTCGATCTGGTCGGCCGACCGGGACCTGCCCGCCGGCTGGCACGACACCGGCTTCGCCGGCAGCCGCGAGGAGTGCCTGGCCCACGTCGACGAGGTCTGGACCGACATGCGTCCCCGCTCGGTGCGCGAGGCCCTCTCATGACGCAGGAGTGGACCTTCCCGGCCTCCTACGCCCAGGAGCGGGTGTGGATGGCCAACCAGCTCGACGCCGGGTCGCCGGTGTTCAACGTGTCCTTCCCGTGGCTGTTCCCGGCCGACGTGGACGCGGACACGGCCGGCGACGTGGTCAACCGGGTCATCGCCCGGCACGAGGCGCTGCGTACCCACCTGCGGACCGACGACGGCGCGCTGGTGCAGGTCGTGCGCGCCCACGAGCCGGCGCTGCTGCCCGTCACCGACATCACCCACCTGCCGGCCGGTGAGCAGCGGGCCGAGTTCGAGCGCATCCGCGGCGAGATGGCCCGCACGCCGATCCCGCTGGACGCGGCGCCGCTGTGGCGGGCCCGGCTGATCCGGATGGAGGAAGGGCTGGCGCTGGCGTTCGTGGTGCACCACGCCGTCTTCGACAGCCACTCGGCGGTGCTGCTCCACGCCGAGCTGGTCGCGTTCTGCGAGGCCGCGCGCACCGGCGCCGAGCCCGCCGTGCCCGAGCTGCCCATCCAGTACGCGGACTTCGCGGTCTGGCAGCGCCAGCAGCTCACCGGCGAGGAGCTGGACCGGCAGCTCGCGTTCTGGACCGGTCACCTGGCCGGGGCGCCGCCGGTCACCGGCCTGCCGCTGGACCGGCCCCGCCCGGCCCAGCTCGGCTTCGCCGGTGACGAGGTGCGCTTCACGCTGCCCGACGGGCTGCTGGACCGCATCGGCGCGCTGGCCACCGGCGCGCAGGCCACCCCGTACATGGTGCTGCTGGCGGGTTTCGCGGCGCTGCTGTCGCGGATCTCCGGCGACGCCGACGTGGTGGTCGGCGTCTCCACCGCGGGCCGGGACAACCCGGAGCTGACGCCGCTGATCGGCATGTTCGTCAACCCGGTGGCGCTGCGCTGCGACGTCTCCGGCGACCCGACGTTCGCGGCGCTGCTGGGCCGCGTCCGCAACGGCCTGATCGACGCCATGGAGCACGGGCAGACACCGTTCCAGAAGATCGTCGAGGCGGTCGACCCGCAGCGTGACCCGTCGGTGCAGCCGATCTTCCAGACCGCGCTGAACTGGATCCCGGACTCCGGCCTCGACCCGGTCGAGCTGGGCACGACGAAGGACGACCTGGCCTTCGACATCACCACCGGCGACTGCCGCCTGGTGTACCGCACCGAGCTGTTCGACCGGGCCACGGCCGAGACGGTGGTCCGCCGCTACGTACGGCTGCTCGCCGCCGCCGTCGCCGAGCCGGAGCGTACGGTCGGCGCGCTGCCGCTGCTCACCGACACCGAGCGGGACCGGGTGCTCGGCACCTGGAACGACACCGCCCACGACGTGCCGGTGACCACTGTGGTCGAGGAGGTGCAGCGGCAGGCCGCCGCCACCCCGGACGCGGCGGCGCTGGTCTGCGACGGCGTGACGCTCGGTTACGGCGAGCTGAACACCGCCGCGAACCGGCTGGCCCGGCTGCTGGTGGCGCGCGGCGCCGGCCCGGAGACCCGGGTCGCGCTGGCGCTGCCCCGCTCCTGCGATCTGGTCGTGGCGATGCTGGCGGTGCTCAAGTCCGGTGCCGCGTACGTGCCGGTGGACACCGCGTATCCGGCCGGCCGGATCGCGTACCTCGTGGAGGACGCCGCGCCCGCGCTGGTGGTGACCGCGCCGGACACGGCCGGCCTGGTGCCCGGCGACGCGCTGGTGCTCGACGGCGAGGTCGGCTCGGACCAGTCCGGCGACGACCTCACCGACGCCGACCGGGTCGCGCCGCTGCGCCCGGAGCACCCGGCGTACGTGCTCTACACCTCCGGCTCCACCGGCCGCCCGAAGGGCGTGGTGGTCGAGCACCGGGCGGTCACCGCGTACCTGGCCTGGGCCCGCGCCACCTACCCGGGGCTGGCCGGGGTGGCGCTGCTGCACTCGCCGGTGTCGTTCGACCTGACCGTCACCGGTCTGCTCGGCACGCTCACCGCCGGCGGCACGGTACGGCTCGCCGCGATCGACGAGCCCGCCGCCCGCGCCGGTGGCCGGCCCGCGTTCCTCAAGGTCACGCCGAGCCACCTGCCGCTGCTCGACGGCGAGCTGTCGCCGACGGCCGACCTGGTGATCGGCGGCGAGGCGCTGACCGGGGAGCAGCTCGCCGCCTGGCGGGCCGCGCACCCCGACGTGGCGGTGATCAACGAGTACGGCCCGACGGAGGCCACAGTGGGCTGCGTCGCGGCCCGCATCGCCCCCGGCGAGCCGGTCCCGGCCGGTCCGGTGCCGATCGGCACGCCCACCTGGAACACCCGGGCGCTGCTGCTCGACGCCGCGCTGCGGCCGGTGCCGCCGGGCGTGGTGGGGGAGCTGTACGTCACCGGCACCCAGCTCGCCCGCGGCTACCACGACCGGCCCGGCCTCACCGCCGAGCGGTTCCTGCCCTGCCCGTACGGCCCGCCCGGCGCCCGGATGTACGCCACCGGCGACCTGGCCCGCTGGCGTGCCGACGGCACGCTGGACTACCTGGGCCGCCGCGACGACCAGGTCAAGGTGCGCGGCATGCGGATCGAGCTGGGCGAGGTCGAGGCGGCGCTGCTGGCCCACCCGGACGTGCGCGCCGCCGCCGCTGCGGTCCGCACCGACGGCGGTGAGCCGACGCTCGTCGGCTACCTGGTGGGCCCGGCCCACGAGGACTCGGTCCGTGCCGAACTGGCCCGCGAACTGCCCGCGCACCTGGTGCCGGCCGCTCTGGTCCGGCTGGACGCGCTGCCGCTCACGCCCAACGGCAAGCTGGACCGCGCCGCGCTGCCCGCCCCGGCGGCGGCCGAGCAGGCCCAGGACAGCTACGTCGCGCCCCGCACCGAGGCCGAGGGTCTGGTCGCCGAGGTGTACGCCGAGATCCTCCAGGTGGAGAAGGTCGGTGCCCTGGACGACTTCTTCGCCCTCGGTGGCAACTCGCTGCGCGGCATGCGGGCGATGGCCCGGATCCGCGCCGAGGTGGACGTCGACCTGCCCATGCGGGCGCTGTTCAGCAGCCCCGTGGTGGCGGAACTGGCCGCCCAGATCGAACAGCGGATCGCCGCCGAAATCGACGGGCTCTCCGACACCGAGGTCGCCGCGCTGCTCGCGGCGGAAGAGGGAACCAACTGATGACCGACCTGAAGGATCCGGCCCGCGAGGCGGCCCGGCAGGCGCTGATCGCCCGACGGCTACGCGCCCGCCAGACCGCCCCCGCGGCCCGGATCACCCCCCGCCCGTCCGGCGCGGAGGTGCCGCTGTCCTACGCCCAGGAGCGGGTCTGGTTCATGGACCAGCTCGCCCCGGGCGAGGCGGCGTACCACATCGCGGTGCCGCTGCGGGTACGCGGACCACTCGACGTGGACGCGCTGCGCGCCGCCCTGACCGCGCTCGCCGACCGGCACGAGTCGCAGCGCACCCGCTTCCCGGCCGACGCCGACGGCCGTCCCACAGTGGTCGTCGCGGACACCGCCGACGTGCCGCTCACAGTGGTGGAGGCGCCCGACGAGGCCGCCGCGCAGGCCCTCGTCGACGCGGCGGCGGCCGAGCCGTTCGATCTGGCCAACGGCCCGCTGCTGCGGGCCCTGCTGATCCGGCTGACCGCCGACGACCACGTGCTGTTCCTCGCCCAGCACCACATCGTCGGCGACGGCTGGTCGGTGGACGTGCTGCTGCGCGACCTGATCACGCTCTACCGGGGCGGCGAACCGCCCGCCCTGCCGATCCAGTACGGCGACTTCGCCGTCTGGGAGGCCCAGGAGCTGGACGGCCCGCAGGCCCGGGCGCACGTCGACTACTGGAAGCAGCAGCTGGCCGGCATCACCCCGCTGGAACTGCCGCTGGACCGGCCCCGCCCGGCCACCCAGACCTACCGGGGTGACTTCGTCGAGTTCCAGCTCGACCCGTCCGCCACCGAGACGCTCAACGCGCTCACCCGGGACAGCGGCGGCACCCTGTTCATGACGCTGCTCGCCGCGTACCAGGTGCTGCTGGCCCGGCACGCCGGCCAGGACGACTTCGCCATCGGCGCGTCGGTGGCCGGCCGGTCCGCGCCGGAGCTGGAGAACGTCGTCGGCATGTTCATCAACATGCTGCCGCTGCGCGCCGACCTGGCCGACGATCCGACGTTCGCCGAGCTGCTGGAGCGCACCCGCCGTACCGTGCTCGACGGGTTCGAGCACGCCGAGGTGCCGTTCGCCAAGGTGGTCCACGAGCTGGGCCTGCCGCGCGACGTCAGCCGCTCCCCGGTGTTCCAGACCATGTTCGTGCTCCAGAACTACGAGATGGGCCGCTTCCGCGGCGTGTCCCGCACCGACGAGGTCACGTTCTCCTGGACCCCGATGGAGTTGCAGGCCACCCGGTTCGACTTCGAGCTGCACGCGGTGGAGACCGTCGACGGGCTCTGGGGCAAGCTGGTCTTCAACACCGACCTGTTCGACCGGGCCACGGTGGAGCGGATGGCGCAGCGGTGGACCGCGCTGCTGGACGCCGTCGTCGCCGCGCCGGACACCCCGGTGTCCCGGCTGCCGCTGCTGCCCGCCGCCGAGCGGGACCTGCTGGCCGCCTGGAACGACACCACAGCCGACTTCCCGCGCACCGAGACGCTGCACGGCCCGATCGAGGAGCGCGCCGCGGCCACCCCGGACGCGGTCGCGGTCACCATCGACGGGCACAGCCGCACGTACGCCGAGCTGAACGCGCAGGCCAACCGCGTCGCGCACCGGCTGCGCGCGGCCGGTGTCGGCCCGGAGACCCTGGTCGGCGTCTGCGCGGAACGGTCGGTGGAACTGGTCGCCGGCCTGCTCGGCGTGCTCAAGGCCGGCGGCGCGTACCTGCCGCTGGACCCGGAGTACCCGGCCGACCGGCTCGCGTTCATGGTCGGCGACGCGGACGCGCCTGTGGTGCTCGTTCAGTCGCACCTGCGCGACGTGCTGCCCGACACCGGCGCCACGGTGCTCGAACTCGACGACGCCACGGTCTGGGCCGACCGGCCCGACACCGACCCGGCACCGGCCGCCGGGCCGGAGAACCTGGCGTACGTCATCTACACCTCCGGGTCCACCGGCCGCCCGAAGGGCGTGCCGAACACACACCGGGGCATCGTCAACCGGCTCGACTGGATGCAGAAGACGTACGGCCTCGGCGCCGACGACGCGGTGCTCCAGAAGACCCCGGCCAGCTTCGACGTGTCGGTGTGGGAGTTCTTCTGGCCGCTGCGCACCGGCGCCCGCCTGGTGCTGGCCAAGCCCGGCGGCCACAAGGACGCCGGTTACCTGCGCGACCTGCTGGTGTCCGAGCGGATCACCACCGCCCACTTCGTCCCGTCGATGCTGACCGTCTTCCTCGCCGAGGACGGCGTGGAGGCGGCCACCGCGCTGCGCCGGGTGATCTGCTCCGGCGAGGAGCTGCCGCTGGCCTCGGCCACCGACTTCACCGCCCGGCTGCCCTGGTGCGGCCTGCACAACCTGTACGGCCCGACCGAGGCGGCCATCGACGTGACCGCCTGGGCGTGCGAGCCGGACCGGCTCGCGCAGGTGACGAGCGTGCCGATCGGCGCGCCGATCGCCAACCTGCGGCTGCACGTGCTCGACCCGTCCGGCGCGCAGTGCCCGGTCGGGGTGGCCGGTGAGCTGCACATCGGCGGTGCCGGGCTGGCCCGCGGCTACCACCGCCGACCCGCGCTGACCGCGGAGAAGTTCGTCCCCGACCCGTTCTCCGCCGAGCCGGGCGCTCGCCTCTACCGCACCGGCGACCTGGCCCGCTGGGTCGTCGGCCCGGACGGCGCCGGGGTGATCGAGTTCCTGGGCCGCATCGACCACCAGGTCAAGCTGCGCGGTCTGCGCATCGAGCTGGGCGAGATCGAGAGCGCGCTGCGCGATCAGCCGGGCGTCACCGAGGCCACGGTGATCGTCCGCGAGGACAGCCCGGGCGACAAGCGGCTCACCGCGTACCTGGTCGGGGAGGCCGAGCACGCCGCGCTGAAGGCGGCGCTGAAGGACACGCTGCCCGAGTACATGGTGCCGGCCGCGTTCGTCACGCTCGACGCGCTGCCGCTGACCCCCAACGGCAAGCTGGACCGCAAGGCGCTGCCCGCGCCGGTGGTCACCCGCGAGGCGTCGGTGGCGCTCGTGGAGCCGCGCGACGACATAGAGCGGGCGCTCGCCGCGATCTGGTCCGAGGTGCTGGGCGTGGACACGCTCGGCATCGACGACGACTTCTTCGACCTGGGCGGGCACTCGATGCTCGCCACCCAGGTCGTCGCCAAGATCCGCAAGGCGGAGCTGGGCGGCCGGGCGGTCGGCGTGATGGACCTGTTCCAGCAGCGCACCATCCGCGACCTCGCCGCGTTCATCTCCGGCGACGCCGCGCAGGAAGGGCCGCGCCGGCTGCTCTACGAGCTGACCAAGCCGATCCCGGTGGGCAAGCGGGTGCTGACGTACGTCTGCGTCCCGTACGGCGGCGGCAGCGCGATCGTCTACCAGCCGCTGGCCGACGCGCTGCCGGCCGGGTACGGGCTGTGGTCGCTGGCGATCCCCGGCCACGACGTGGGTCTGAGCGAGGACGCGCTGCCGTTCGACGAGCTGACCAGCCGGGTGGCCGACGAGATCCTGGAGCGGGTCGAGGGACCGATCGCCCTGTACGGCCACTGCGGCGTGGGCAGCGCCATCCTCGCCGACGTGGCCCGCAAGGTCGAGGCGGCCGGCCGGGAGCTGGAGGCCGTCTACATCGGCGCCATGTTCCCGTTCGCCCGCCCGAAGGGCGTGATCGCGGCGCTCCGCGACCGCCTCGAGCGGCTCAGCAGCAACAGGCACTCCGCGAGCTGGCTCAAGTCGATGGGTGTGGACACCGACGAGCTGGACCCGGAGCAGGCCGACCGGATCATCAGCAACATGCGGGCCGACTCCCGCGCCTCGGAGGAGTACTTCACCCGGCTGCTGGACCAGCAGGCGGCGAAGCTCCGGACGCCGATCATCTCGGTGGTCGGCTCCGAGGACCCGGTGACCGACTACTACCGCGAGCGGTACGCCGAGTGGCAGTTCCTCAGCGACACGCTCGGCCTCGTCGTCCTCGACCAGGCCGGGCACTTCTTCCTCAAGTACCGCGCCGAGGAACTGGCCGAGATCGTCACGCAGGTGCACCCGGCGGTGGTCGCCGGTGACGTCAGCGCGCTGACGCCGGAGGCCCGGGGCGAGGACGCCGGCTGGGTGGTGGCCGACACGCTGCGGGTGGGCGAGGACCGCAAGCCCACCAAGACGGTCAAGCCGAGCATGGGCCGGTTCATGGCCATCACGACCGGTCAGCTCATCTCCAGCACCGGTTCCGCGCTGACCGCGTTCGCGCTGCCGATCTGGCTGTTCAACCGCACCGGCTCGGTGGCGAACCTCGGCCTGCTCTGGGCGCTCGCGCTGATCTGCGGCGTGCTCATGCTGCCGGTGGCCGGCGCGCTTGTCGACCGGGTCAGCCGGCGCCGGATCATGATGACGGCGAGCTGCTTCGCCGGGTCCGTCCAGCTCGTGCTGGCGGCCCTGTTGTGGACCGACAACCTGGTGCTCTGGCACATCTACATGCTGGTGGCGCTCAGTTCGGTGGCCGGTTCGTTCCAGCGGATCGCGTTCCAGTCGGCGGTGCCGCAGCTGGTGCCCAAGCGCTACCTCGGGCACGCCATGGGCATCACCCAGCTGTCCACCGGTGTGGCCACGCTGCTCATGCCGGCGTTCGCGGCCGGCCTGCTCGCCACCATCGAGCTGAAGGGCATCCTGCTGGTCGACGTGGCCAGCTACGTGTTCGCGGTGCTCACCCTCGCCGTGGTCCGCTTCCCGGACGCACTGGGCTGGCGGCCCCGGGAACGGCTGCTGGTGGCCATCGCCAACGGCATGCGCTACTCGTGGCGGCACCGCGGGTTCCGGCTGATGCTCGGCTACTTCGCGCTGGGCAACATCTTCCTGGCGCCCGCGCTGGTGCTCATCACGCCGCTGGTGCTGTCGTTCGGCAGCCCGACCCAGGTGGCGCAGGTGGCGCTGGCCGAGGCGGTCGGCGCGGTGCTCGGCGGCGTGCTGATGTCGCTGTGGGGCGGTCCGCGCAAGCGCCGGATGATCGGCGTGCTGATCGGCAACCTGGGCACCGCGATCGGCTGCGTGCTGATCGGCCTGGACGCGTCGGTGGCGATGATCTGCGTCGGCTTCTGCTGGCTGGCCATGTCGATGACCACCGCGCAGTCGATCTACGCGACGATCGTCCAGGTGAAGGTGCCGCAGCGCTTCCACGGCCGGGTGTTCAGCCTCAACCAGACCATCTCCTGGTCGACGCTGCCGATCGGGTTCGCGCTGCTCGCGCCCGGCGCCACCGCGCTGTTCGAGCCGATGCTCGCACCCGGTGGGGCGCTGGCCGGTTCGGTGGGCGCGGTGATCGGCACCGGACCGGGCCGGGGCATCGGTTTCGCGTACATCTGCTTCGGCGCGGCGCTGATCCTCATCACGCTGGGCGGGTTCGCGATCCGGCTGCTGCGCCGGTTCGACCTGGAGGTGGAGGACTCCCTGCCGGACGACCTGATCGGTGCCCAGGAGCGTGAGAAGCGCCTGGCCGCCAAGGCCGAGAAGAAGGAACTCGTCTCGGTCTGACCCTGCCTCCCATCAGGTTGATCAAGGAGTTCGCGTCGGTTCCGGGCTTCCGGCCGGCGCGAACTCCTTGATCACCGGGGCTAGCATCGGTGCGATGAGCGAGGACGTCACCGACGCGCTGTTGCGGGAGATGGGGCGCCTCGATCCGTGCGCCGCAGTGGTCGAGGCCGGCGAGCAGGATGTCGACGGCCTCACCGACTACAGCCCGGACGGTCACCAGGCCCGCGCCGACCTCGCCGCCCGCGCCCTGCGCCGGATCGAGGCGCTGCCCGCGACCCCGCTGCACGCCCACCTCGCCGAACGGCTGCGCGCCCGGATCGCCTTCCACGACGCCGGGGAGGACCTGCGGGAACTGCACGCCGCGGCCACCGGCCCGCTCCAGCTCATCCGGCAGTGCGTCGAGTCCGCCGTACCGGGCCGCGACGCCGGGCACGCGGCCGCCGAGGACGGCTGGGCCCGCGTCGGCGCGCGGCAGGCCGCGATCCCGGCCGCACTCGACGGGTACGCCCGGAGCCTCGTGCTCGCCGCCGCGCGCGGTCACCTGCCGGCCCGGCGTCAGGTGGAGCTGGTGACGCGGCGCTGCCGCGCCTGGATCGACGACGACATCGCCCTGGTGCAGCGGTACGGCGACGGTCCGCAGCGCGCCTCGTTGCAGGCGGCGGCCGAGGGCGCGCGGGAGGCGTACCGGAGATTCGCCGCGACGCTCACCGCGGACCTGACGCCCCGGGCGCACGACGACGAGGCGTTCGGCCCGGCGCGGTACGCCCTCTGGGTGCGGGCCTTCCTCGGCGCGGAACCGGACCTGCGCGAGTTGTACGCGTGGGGCTGGGACGAGTTCACCGCGATCGAGGCGGAACTGATCGCCGAGGCGAGAACCCTGGGCGGCACCGTGCCCGAGGTGCGGGACCGGCTCGACCGTCCCGACGCGCCGGGCGTCCTGCGCGGCCGGGACGCGTTCGCCGCCTGGCTCCAGGAGCTGCTGGAGGCCACCACCGAGCGGATGCACGGCACGCACTTCGACATCCCGGCACCGCTGCGGCGCATCGAGTCACGGGTCACCACGTCGGGCGGCACCGCCTACATCGCGCCGTCGCGGGACCTGACCCGGCCGGGCCGGGTCTCGTGGCTGCTGCCCGAGGGCCGGGAGCACTTCTCCACCTGGTGGGCGTACAGCACCGCGTACCACGAGGGCGTCCCCGGCCACCACCTGCACCTCGGCTCGGAGGCGTGCCGGGGCGGCCCCGGTCAGCGGCTGAACCTGCTCGGCGGGCTCTCCGGCGCCCAGGAGGGCTGGGCCCTGTACGCCGAGCGGTTCATGGACGAGCTGGGACTCTACGAGCAGCCGGGCGCCCGGCTGGGACACCTGTTCATGCAGTTGCTGCGGGCGGCCCGGGTGGTGCTCGACATCGGCCTGCACCTGAAGCTGCCGATGCCCTCCGGCGGCGGCGCGCGGTGGACGCCGGACGCCGCGCTGGACCTGCTGCGCGAGCGCTGCCACCAGGGCCCGTACGCGCCACTGGAACTGGCCCGCTACCTGGGCCGGCCCGGGCAGGCGCTGACCTACAAGGTGGGGGAGCGGGTGTGGCGGGACGGCCGCGCGGCGTTCCCCGGCGACCGGCGCGCGTTCCACAACCGGGCGCTGGAACTCGGCTCGCTGGGACTGGACCAGCTCACGAGCGCGCTCGCCGCCTATCCGGCCTCGTCGGCGGGCAGCTCCTCCGGGTCGGCCACCCAGGCGGAGTAGACAGGCAGCGCGTGCCACGGCCCACCGGCCGGGTCGGTGGTCACCGCGACGACCGCGTACGGGTGACCGAACCGCAGCTCGGCGACGCGGGCGACACCCTCCGGCGGCAGGCCGGCCACCATGCCGAACGCGGTCACCGCGGCGGCCTCGAAACCGTAGCGCCCGAACCGGGCCACCGCGGACTGCGCGGCGTCGAACCCCGGCCCGGCCAGGCCCAGCAGTTCGCCGAGCACCCGGGCCGCCGCGTCGAAGCCGAACCCGGGTGCGGTCAGGTCGTGCCCGCTGCGCGCCGACCAGCAGGGCAGCACCGCCGTGGCGCGTTCCTCCCGGCCGTCCGGGGCGAACGTGTTGACCGGCTTCTCCCGCAGCGTCCACAGCGGCGTCTCGCCCAGCGGCAGGTCGAACAGTGACAGGCGGCCCGGCACGGAGTCCGGGATGAGCGCGGCGGCACTCGCCAGCTCCTGCGCGGCGGCCAGCACGTCGGCCGCGGGCACCTCGGGCGCGGCGGCCACCGACACCACGAGCATCCCCGCGCCGTCGTCGCCGGTGCGGGCCGGCACCGCGTGCACCGCCACGTCACCGGCCCGGTCGGTGGCCGCCACCCAGCAGCGGTGCCCGAACGGCGGTGTCCGCAGCACCCGGCTCAGCCGCCCGGCCCAGGCGCTGCCCGCGCCCAGATCCGTGCCCGGGGCCGTGTCGAACGGGTCGGCCCACGACACCCGGGTCGCGAGCGCGCTGGCCAGGACCAGCAGGGTGTCCGGGGCGACGTCGACCGGGAAGCGGTCGATCAGCCCGCCGGTACGCTCCCGGGCCCAGGCGTCCAGCGCCGCCTGGTCCGGCAGCGGACCGCGTTCGGTGTTCTCCGGCAGGGCGGCCCGCCACGCGGCCAGCTCGTCGGCCGGGGTGCGCTCCCACAGCGCGGTGGCGGCGGCGACCATCGGGTGCGGCGCGGCGAGCAGCGCCCGGGCCTCGGCGGCGGCGTCGTCCGGGTCGGCGTCGAGCGCCTCGGTCAGCGCCGCCCGGGCGTCGCCGGCGGCGGCCGGGCCGGCCAGCGCCAGCAGCAGCCAGGCGCCCAGCGGGGAGGCGACGTGGTGGGTGTCACCGGCGGCGCGGTGCAGCCGCTCGGCGTAACGGGCCAGGGGTGCGCGCAGAGGAGTCACGGCTCCACTCTGCCCGCCGCCGCGCCCGGTGGCACGCCCCGGTCACGACCACAGTTCGAACGGCTCATCGATCTCCTTCCCGGCCAGGAACGCCGGCAGCAGCTCGGGCAGCCGCCCGGGATAGCAGCGCGGCCGCTCGGCGAGCACCTCGGCCAGCGGCCACCAGCGGAACCCGAAGTAGTCCTCCACCTCGTAGTCCAGCCGCAGCGCCTCGTCCACGTCCGGCCCGGGGCCGGGCAGCCGTACCGTCACCACCACCTCGTCCTGGAGGTGGCGGCGCTGCCGGTGCCGGAAGCTGGCCCGCCGCCGCCACGTCGGCGCGCCCACCTCGTCCGGGCCGATCGCGATACCTGTCTCCTCGCGCAGCTCGCGTACCGCCGCCTCCCGGTACGTCTCACCCGGGTCCAGGCCGCCGCCGGGCAGCTCCCACCACACGCCGAGGTCCGGGTGGTCCGGGTCGCGGGTGTGGAACAGCAGCAGGCGGTCGGCGGCGTCGAGCACCACCAGCCGCACCGCGCTGCGCTCGAACAGCGGCAGATCGTCGGGCAACTCCACGCCCCCAGCGTAAGGAAGGGCCCCCTATTAACGCCTCCGGTAGTAGAAGGGCCCCTTGTTAACAGCGCGCCTCGCGAGGCGCCCCGCCGGCGGCGCCGGCGGTGGACGCGGCGCGGATCTGGTGGCGGGGCACCGTCACCGGCGCATGATGGCATCGCGTACCCGGCCCGGCGACCCGATTCCCGGGCGGTCGCACCCCGGCCGCTAGGCTGCCCGCCGTGGCAGGTCTGTTGAAGAACGTGGCGTCGCGGCTCGGCCGGATCACCCGGGTCGTGCCCGCCCCGGCCCGCACGGGCGGGCCGATCCCGGCGCAGGTCGCGCGCCGCCGCCAGGTCAGCGCGTTGCAGCGCCGCGAGTTGTCGTACGCCCCGGAGCCGGACGGGCAGGCCGACCCGGGCGAGATCGTGTGGACCTGGGTGCCCTACGAGGACGATCCCCGCCAGGGCAAGGACCGTCCGGTGCTGGTGGTGGGGCGGCACAGCCGCACGTTGTTCGGGTTGATGCTGTCCAGCCAGAGCGACCGGGACGGCCAGCGGCACTGGCTGGCGCTCGGCCCGGGGGAGTGGGACCGGGACAGTCGGCCGAGCTGGGTACGCCTGGACCGGGTGCTCACCATGCGCGAGGACAGCATCCGCCGCGAGGGCGCGGTGCTGGACCGGCCGCGGTTCGACCGGGTCGGGCAGGCGCTGCGCGCCGGCTACGGCTGGCGCTGACCGCGCACCCGGGACCTGCACCGACCGGGAGGCGGACCGACCGGGCACGCGGACCGACCGGGCACGGAGCAGCGCCGGACCGGGCCGGTCAGCACTCCGCGACGAGCTGGCGGGCCGGACGGGCGGCGCCGAGCGTCTTCGCCTCGTACATGGCCGCGTCGGCGCGGCAGAGCGCGTCGGTGAGCTGGGTGGGGCAGTGCACCGGCGCGAGCCCGACCGAGGCGGTGACCTGGATGCTGCGCGCGCCCAGCGGGATCGGCGCGGCGAGCGCCTCGCAGAGCCGCCGGGTGGCGTGCTCGATCCACCGGCGGTCCGCCGTCGGGCTGGCCAGCAGACCGGCGAACTCGTCGCCGCCGAGCCGGGCCACCAGGTTGGGGCCGGCGAACGCGGCGAGCCGCTGCGCCACGCTGACCAGCACCTGGTCTCCGGCGGCGTGTCCGTAGCGGTCGTTGACCTGCTTGAAGTTGTCCAGGTCGAGCACCACCGCGACGAGTGGCTGCCCGGCGGGGTCGGTGAGCAGGGCGGCGGCCAGCCGGAAGAACGCGCGGCGGTTCGGCAGCCCGGTGAGCGGATCGTGGCTGGCGGCGTGCCGCTCGGCGGCCAGCTCGGCCTGGAGCAGCTCGATCTCGGCTTCGGCGCGCAGCGCGCGGCGGCGTAACTGCCAGGCGGAGACGAGCGCGCCCGCCGCGGAGATGCCGGAGGCGATGGTCATCGGATCCGCCAACGCGTCCTCCTCACCGCAGTCCCGAAGCCGCGCGGAGCGGCGTCCCGGGGCCGGGCTCGGGTCACCGTGCGTGAACGAACCGGCACACCGTATTTCGGTTATCATGCTCTCTGTCCATTGCAGATGCAATAGCAGATGCACGTGCATCTCACTCCTCAGTCGACAGACGTCGCCACCCACCGCTCCTCCCGCGGCCTCGGCTGGCTCATCCCGAAGGACGCCCATGCAGCAACCCCCGAACGGCGTGCCCGTGACCGAGTTGCCACCGATGCGCTGGTTGAAGAGCCGCCGCAGCAACCCCAGCGGCAACTGCGTCGAACTGGCCGAGTTGCCCGGCGGTGGCGGCATCGCGGTCCGCAACTCCCGGCACCCCGAGGGTCCGGCACTGATCTACACAGTGGACGAGATCGCCGCGTTCGTGCTCGGCGCCCGGGACGGCGACTTCGACCACCTGATCCCGCCGTCCCGTACACGGGACTGACTCCGTCCGTCCGGAGGAGTTCACCTCACTGTCGGTTCATGGCATGCTTACTCGTCGGTCCGGGAGGGTGCCCGGCCGGGGCGGTCGGGATGCGAGGGCGGTCAGGTGGCGACGGTGCCCGTCGAGGGTGGTCCGACAAGCGGTCCGACAGTGCTGCGCATGCTGCTCGGCGGGCAGTTGCGCCGGCTGCGGGAGAGCGCCGGGGTCAGCCGCGAGACGGCCGGCTGGGAGATCCGCTCGTCGGAGTCGAAGATCAGCCGGATGGAGCTGGGCCGGGTCGGCTTCAAGGAGCGCGACGTGGCCGACCTGCTCACGCTCTACGGCGTCACCGCTCCGGAGGACCGTGACGCGCTGCTCAAGCTGGCCCGGGACGCGAACAGCCCGGGCTGGTGGCACCGCTACGGCGATGTGCTCCCCGCCTGGTTCCAGTCGTACCTGGGCCTGGAGGCGGCCGCCGCGCTGATCCGCACGTACGAGGTGCAGTTCGTGCCCGGCCTGTTGCAGACCGCCGCGTACGCCCGGGAGGTGATCCTGCTCGGCCACCGCAGCGCGTCGGCGGCGGAGCTGGACCGGCGGGTGGAGCTGCGGATGCAGCGTAAGGAACTGCTGCGGCGCCCCAACCCGCCGCAGTTGTGGGCGGTGCTCGACGAGGCGGTGCTGCGCCGCCCGATCGGCGGCACCGCGGTGATGCGCGAGCAGATGGACGCGCTGATCGAGGCGACCTCGGGCCCGCACGTGCGGTTGCAGATCGTCCCGTTCGCCGCCGGCGGGCACGCCGCGGCCAGCGGCGCGTTCAGCATCCTGCGCTTCGGTGACGCCGACCTGCCCGACATCGTCTACATCGAGCAGCTCACCAGCGCGATCTACCTGGACAAGCGCGACGACCTCGACTTCTACGCCGAGGCGATGGAGAGGTTGTGCGTGGAGGCCGCGCCGCCGGAGCGGACCCCCGAGTTGCTGGCCCGCATGCGCGACGAGCTGTACCCGGCCTGAGCGGCGCGGCGCCGGGCAGTAGCATGACGGCGACCGGAGACAGTGGACGGTGGCACGCGAGTCGTGGAGGCGGCCTTGACCAGCGACGCACCAGGTACGGCATCCGAGTCGGGCCGGATCGACACCACGGTGGCGCATCCCGCCCGCCGGTACAACTACTGGCTCGGCGGCAAGGACAACTTCCAGGCCGACCGCGACTCCGGCGACGCGATGGCCGCCCGGTTCCCGACCATCCGGATCAGCGCGCTGGAGAACCGGCGGTTCCTGCGTCGCGCGGTGCGGCACCTGGCCGGCGAGGCGGGCATCCGGCAGTTCCTGGACATCGGCACCGGCATCCCCACCGCCGACAACACGCACGAGGTGGCGCAGTCGACCGACCCGTGCGCCCGGGTGGTCTACGTCGACAACGACCCGATCGTGCTGGCCCACGCCCGCGCGCTGCTCACCAGCTCGCCCGAGGGCGCCACCGCCTACCTCGACGCGGACCTGCGTGACCCGGAGCGCATCCTCGCCCACCCCGACCTGCGCCGCACGCTGGATCTCTCCCAGCCGGTGGCGTTGATGCTGCTGGCGGTGCTGCACTTCGTGCCCGACGGCGAAGATCCGTACGCGATCGTCGGCCGCCTGCTGGACGCGTTGCCCGCCGGCAGTTACCTGGCCGCCTCGCACGCCACCCACGACTACCTGCCGGACGAGCTGGCCGCCGAGGCGAAGGCGGCAGCCCGCGGCGGCGGTCCGCACGGCGTGATCAACCTGCGCAGCCGGGAGGAGGTCGTGCGCTTCTTCGACGGCCTGGAGCTGGTCGAGCCGGGCGTCTGCTCGGTCGCCGAGTGGCGCGCCGACGGCGAGCCCGAGCCGCGCCCGTCGGTGGTCGACGTCAGCATGTACGGCGGGGTCGCCCGCAAGCCCTGACCCGGGCCCTCGCGCCGGGCGGTTGACGGGCACGGGGACCGGACGGGCAGACTGGAGGCATCATGTCGCCTTTCACGCCCGCCCTGCGCCTGCACGACCGATATGTCCTGCGCGAACGCATCGGCCTCGGCGGGATGTCCGAGGTGTGGCGCGCCGACGACGAGGTGCTGCACCGGCCCGTCGCGGTCAAGGCCCTCGCCGGGCAGCTCGCCGCCGATCCGCAACTGCGGGCGGTCATCCAGCGCGAGGCCCGCGCGGCGGCGCGGCTCACCCACCCGCACGTGACCCAGGTGTACGACTACGGCGAGGCGACGCTGGACGGCGGCGTCGTGGTCCCGTACCTGGTGATGGAGCTGGTGGAGGGCCAGACGCTCGCCGACCGGCTGGCCGGCGGGCCGCTGGCCTGGCCGGACGCGGTCCGCACGGCCGGGCAGGTCGCCGGGGCGCTGGCCGCGGCGCACCGGATCGGCGTGGTGCACCGCGACGTCAAGCCGGCGAACGTGATGCTCACCGAGACCGGCGCGAAGGTGCTCGACTTCGGCATCGCCGCGCCCGCCGGCCCGCACCCGGTCACCGGGCAGACCGGCGCGCTGCTGATGGGCACTCCCGCCTACTTCGCCCCGGAACGGCTCGACCCCGGCCCGGCGAACCCGGCCGGCGACGTGTACGCGCTCGGCGTGCTGCTGTACCGCAGCCTCACCGGTCAGGCGCCGCTGCCGGTGCGCAGCTGGGACGACGTGCTGGACGTGCGGCGCAACCGGCCGCCGGTCCCGCCGCTGCGGGTGCCCGGCCTGCCGCCGGAGATCGCCGACCTGGTCCTGGCCTGCCTGGCGGCGGACCCGGAGCGGCGGCCCACCGCGGCCCGGCTCGCCGACCGGCTCGGCGCGGGCCGCCCGGTGGACCCGCCGACCGCGATCCTGCCCACAGTGGCGCCGGTGGCGCACCCGCCCACCCTCGTCGAGCGGTCCCCGGCCGCCGCGTCCCGCCCGGTCCCGCCGGCACGTCCCGTCGCGCCGCCGCGCCCGGCGGTCTCGTCGAACCGGCTGCTCGGGCTGCTCGTCGCCGGTGCCGTGGTGCTGCTGCTCGCGGTGGTCGGCTCGCTGGTGTGGGGCGACGGCTCCGGCACGCCGCCGGCCGCCGCGCCCACCGCCGGCCCGTCGACGCGTGCCGCCGAACCGCCCGCCCCGGAGCCCAGCAGTGCCGCGCCGACGTCGGCGGCAGCCGAGCCGGTGACGCTGCGTCAGCTCGGCGACCGGTTCGGTGAGCTGCTCGACCGGGCCGAGGCGATCGGGCTGATCGACCGCAAGACGGCCGACGACCTGCGGAAGAAGGCCGCCGAGCTGGACCGGGGCAAGCCGAAGGACCGCGACAAGCGGGTCGAGGACCTGCGGGAGAAGATCGAGGACGCGGCCGAGGACGACAAGATCGATCCGGTCACCGCCGCCGCGCTGCGCAAGCTGATCGACGGCTACGAACGGCTGCGCGGCGGCGCCGACGAGGGCTGACCGTCAGCGCAGCGTCCCGGTGACCACCTCGCCGACGCCCGTGCCGGCGCGGACCACCGGCTCACCCGCCGGTGACCAGATCCCGGAACCACCCGCGGCCCGCGCGTACCCGCCTCCGGTCGAGCCGGCGAAACTGGCCGTCGCCACCCACACACCGTGCTCGGCGGCGACACGGCGGGCGCGTTCGTCCGGCACGGCCGCGTCGTCGGCCGACTCGAGCACCCCGGCCAGGTAGGCGTCCGCGCCGAGCGCCACAGTGGCCGCCGCGTGCTCCGGCGTGCCGGTGTCCTTGCACACCGCCAGCCCCAGCCGCCAGCCGTCCACATCGAGCACCGCCGGCTCCCGGCCCGGTCGCATGTGCCGCGGCTCCGCGCCACCCAGGAACATCTTCCGGTACGCGACCCGCACGCCCTCCGCGTCGATCACGAGCACCCCGATGTGCGGGCCGGGCACCGGCGCCCCGGCCAGCGCCAGCGTGCCGGTCTCGGCGCAGGCCGCCCGCAGAGGCGCGAGCCTCGGGTCGGCCGGGTCCAGCGGCGCGGCGGTCAGCTCGTACCCGGTCAGCGACATCTCCGGGAAGACCACCACGCGCGCCCCGGCGGCGCGTACCGCGTCGGCGTGCCGGGCGGCGTTGCCCTCGACGTCGTGGGAGCGGGTCAGCGGCTGGGCGACGGCGATCCGCAACGGCGTACGCATGACGTACACGATAATGGTTTCCATGACGCGTGGTCGTCCGCGGCTTCGCCCCGTAACGTTGGTCCGATGATCGGAAACGCACAGCTGCTCGCCGTCCCCCGGGCGAGCACCGCGCGGGCCGCGGAACCGTCCGGCGACGGAGTAGCCGGCTGGGTGACCGGCCTGATGGAACGGCTCGGTGGGCCGGGCGCCGGCCTCGCGGTGGCCCTGGAGAACCTGTTCCCGCCCATCCCCAGCGAGGTGATCCTGCCGCTGGCCGGCTTCACCGCGAGCCAGGGCCGGATGAGCCTGGCCGGCGCCATCTTCTGGACCACGCTCGGGTCGATCGTGGGCGCGCTGGCGCTGTACTACATCGGCGCGGCCCTCGGGCGGGACCGGATGCGCGCCCTGGCCGCGCGGCTGCCGCTGATCAAGCTGGAGGACGTGGACCGCACCGAGGCGTGGTTCCTGCGCCACGGCGTCAAGGCGGTGTTCTTCGGCCGGATGATTCCGATCTTCCGCAGTCTCATCTCCATCCCGGCCGGAGTGGAACGGATGCCGGTTCCGGTATTCCTGCTCTACACCGCGCTGGGCAGCCTGATCTGGAACACCACGTTCGTGCTCGCCGGTTACCTGCTCGGCGAGCAGTGGCACGTGGTCGAGGCGTACGCGGGCACGTTCCAGAAGGTCGTCATCGTGGCCGTGGTGGCCGGTGTCTGCTGGTTCGTGGTCAGCCGGGTCCGCCGCTCCCGCCGCACCGCCGGGGACGTGCCGCAGGAGGCGGAGGCGCCGCCGGAGCCGCAGCCGACCCCGCAGGGCACCGTCTACCGGGGCGGCTGGTACTCCCGGGCGGAGGACTGAGGCAGGGTCAGCACGGCGGGTAGAGCGGGCGGGTGCCGGCGCCGGCGGCCCGGGCGGCGTGGTCGCTGAACCGGCAGCCGAAGTCCGGTGCCGCCACCGCACGCCGGTCGGTGACCGCGTCACCGGCCGGCCGCTTGCCGGTGCGGACCCAGCGGACCAGGTCGTCCCAGGCGGCGCCGGCCTCGGCCGGGCTGAACTCGCAGTGCTGCGCGGTGCGCACCGCCCGCTGCACGAGCAGCCGGGACCGGCCGTGCCGGGCCACGTCCCGGGCGTACGCCTGCTCCATGCGCAACGGCACGAACAGGTCGCCGAGCCCGTGCAGGCTCAGCACCGGCGCGGTGGGCCGCCCGGCGATCCGGGGCACCTCGGTCAGGCCGGGCGCGAGCCGCTGGCGCAGGTTCTCCGGCGCGACCCGCTGCACCGTGGCGTTGAGGTTCACCGGCTGGTTCGGCGTGTACCTGGTGAACAGGTTCGTGGCGAGCTGGCCGGGCCGCCGGGCGGGGGAGCCGTCCGCCTCGCCGACGGCGATGCCGAACAGGAAGTCCTTCCACACCGCGAACGCGGCGTCGGCGCCCGGCCGCGGCCCGCCGGAACGGTCCACTGTGACCGCGCGCAGCTGCTTGCCCAGCGCATTGGTGGTGTCCGCGCCGCCCGGGGTCAGCCCGGCGAGGCCGAGCGTGACCTGGATCCGGGGCACCGCCGAGGTCAGGTAGTCGGGCGGCGTCGGGTACGCGCGCACCCCGGCCAGCGCCTGCGCGACCAGGTTGTAGTCCAGGAAGAAGTCGAACAGCTCCTGGTCGCCGAGCACCCCGCACATCGGCAGCGCCCCGGCGTAGTAGCCCGGGTACTGCTCCAGCGACCGGCCGATGACGTGACCGCCCATGGAGACGCCGGCGATCAGTACCCGGTGCGGGCGCCGGACGGTACGGCTGAACAGGTCGGCCAGGGCGCGGGTGCCGCGAACGCCGGAGCGCACGTCGTAGCCGTTGCGGTCGTACGACGACGACGCCCACGCGTACCCCTGCGCCACCAGGCGCTGCCGCAGGTCGAAGCCGGGCGGCTCCGGCGACAGCTCGGTGCCCTGGCCGCGGTAGCCGTGCGCCCACATCACCAGCTCGCCGTTCCAGCGCGCCGGGATCTCGATGACGTACCCGGCGTTGGCGTGCACGCCCTGCCGCACGGTGGTGGCGGCCCCGCCGACCACGAGCGGCGGCAGCGGCGGGTTGACGATGGTGTAGCCGGGCAGCGGGCCGCTGCCGTCGTCGCGGCCGGTGGTGGCGGCGGCGGGGGCCGCGCCGGTGAGGCCGAGCGTCAGCGCGAGGGCCGCGCCGACGGCGAGCAGCCGGCGACGGACGGGTGAGGGCTGCATCGCTGCTCCCCGGGGGACGGGTGCCACCCCGGGACGGGGGTGACGACGCGGGACGGATGCCTACCGGCCGGTAGCGCCCTGAACCTAGGCCGGGCGTCGAGAGCTGTCAATCGCTGAGTGACCGCTCCGCCGGCGTCCGTCCCGCGGACCGCTCAGACCAGGCCGTGCGCCAGCATCGCCTCGGCCACCCGCCGGAACCCCTGGATGTTCGCCCCGGCCACGTAGTCGCCGGGCAGGCCGAACTCCTCAGCGGTCGCCCAGCACCTGTCGTGCACGTCCCGCATGATCTCGCGCAACCGCTGCTCCGACTCGCCGAACGTCCACGTGTCGCGGCTGGCGTTCTGCTGCATCTCCAGCCCGCTCACCGCCACCCCGCCGGCGTTGGCGGCCTTGCCCGGGGCGAACCGCACCCCGGCCCGGCCGAGGATCCGCACCGCCTCCGGCGTGGTGGGCATGTTCGCCCCCTCCACCACCGCGACGCAGCCGCCCGCTACCAGCGCGGCCGCCTCCGCGCCGCCGATCTCGTTCTGCGTGGCGCAGGGCAGCGCAAGGTCGCAGGGCACCTCCCACACGTTGCGGTCCGCGACCGCCACCGCGTTGCGCGCGTGCTCCGCGTACTCGGCCAGCCGTCCCCGGCGCTGCTCCTTCAGCTCGCGCAGCAACGCCAGGTCGATGCCCTTCTCGTCGACCACGTAGCCGCCGGAGTCCGAGCACGCCACCACGGTGCCGCCGAGCTGGTGCACCTTCTCGATCGCGTAGATGGCCACGTTGCCGGAGCCGGACACCACGACCCGCTTGCCCTCCAGGCTGTCCCCGGCCTGGCGGAGCATCTCGTCGGCGAAGAACACCGCCCCGTACCCGGTCGCCTCCCGGCGCACCTGCGCGCCCCCGTACGCCAGGCCCTTGCCGGTGAGCACGCCCGCGTCGTACCGGTTGGTGATGCGCTTGTACTGCCCGAACAGATAGCCGATCTCCCGGCCGCCCACCCCGATGTCACCTGCGGGCACGTCGGTCTGCGGGCCGATGTGCCGGTACAGCTCGGTCATGAAGCTCTGGCAGAACCGCATCACCTCGCGGTCGGAGCGGCCCTTCGGGTCGAAGTCCGCGCCGCCCTTGCCGCCGCCGATGGACAGCCCGGTCAGCGCGTTCTTGAAGATCTGCTCGAACCCGAGGAACTTCACGATGCCCAGGTAGACCGACGGGTGGAAGCGCAGGCCGCCCTTGAACGGGCCGAGCGCGCTGTTGAACTCCACCCGGAACCCGCGGTTGACCCGCACCCGGCCCCGGTCGTCCTCCCACGGCACGCGGAAGATGACCTGCCGCTCCGGTTCGCAGACGCGCTCGACCACCTCGGCGTACTCCGGATGCCGGGCCAGGGCCGGACCGATGCTCTCCAGCACCTCGCGGACCGCCTGGTGGAACTCGGGCTCTCCCGGGTTCCGGGCGACCACGCCGGCGAACACCGACTCGACGATCTCCGGCATCACGGGCACCTCCTCTCGCCTGGGACGCAGGCCCTCCGGCCTGCGTCGCCCCAGGATACGAACGGTGTGTGGGGTGCGGTTCACTGGTCCGCGTGGACGCCACCATCTGGACGACGGCGCGGGACGCGCGCGCCTGGCTCGACGCCGCGAACGGCCGCGGCGACACCGAACTGACCTGTCGCATCCTCAAGATCGGCGAGGAGGCCGGCGAGGTCGCCGCGGCCTGGATCGGCCTGCTCGGGCAGAACCCGCGCAAGGGGGTGACGCACACCCGCGAGGAGGTCGCCGCCGAGCTGGCCGACGTGGCGTTCACCGCGCTGGTCGCCATCGAGAGTCTCGGTCTGGACGCGCACGCCGTGCTGGCCGCGTGCGCCGGCAAGGTGCGCTCGCGTACCGGAGTGGGAATGAACCGAGACGCCGACGCAGACGTATGACCCGATGGGGACCGGCGAGAGGGGACGACCATGACCGCATTCGAGGACGACCCCGGCCTGGCCAGGCCCCGCTGGTCCGGCGGAGCCCGGCTGCTCGCGGCGGCGGCGGTGCTGGTGGTGGTGCTCGGCGCGGTGGCCGTGGCGGTGACGCTGTCCAACCCGGCCCGTCTCGGCGTGGTCTTCTCCGGCGGCGCCCCGCCGTCGCCCGCTCCCGGCGGCGGCTCCGGCGGGGCGGGCGCCGCCGAGGTGGCCGGCGCCGAGACGCTCGCCGCGCCCCGCGGCAACCGGCAGCGCGCCCAGTTCGAGCTGGTCGACGGGCTGACCCGGTTCACGCTGCGGGCCGCCGACCTCGGCGACGACCTCTACCGGATCGGCGCGCCGGACGGCTCGGGTGTGACGCCCCGCCCGCAGCTCGTGGGCGACCGGGTCCGGCTGCGGATCGAGGAGAACGGCCGCCCCGGCCCGGCCGCCGTCGAGGTGGTGCTCAACTCCCGGGTCACCTGGCGGCTGCGGCTGCTCGGCGGCGTCAGCGAGCAGCGGCTCGACCTGGGCGAGGCCCGGCTCGCCGGGATCGACCTGGTCGGCGGCGCGTCGCGTACCCGGCTGCTGCTGCCACGGCTCGACGGCTCGCTCACCGTCCGGATGACCGGCGGGGTCAGCGAACTCACGGTCACCGTGCCCGGCGGGCCGCCGGCCCGGGTGCGGGTGGCCTCCGGCGCCGGCTCCCTGACCCTGTACGACCAGCGTCGCGGCGGGATCGCCGCCGGTGACCTGGTCAGCTCACCGGGCTGGGACCGGGCTGCCGACCGGCTCTACCTCGACCTGGTCGGGGGCGCGAACGCGGTGAGCGTCACCGCGGAGTGAGCGTACAGTCGGGCGGTGGACCGCACCGAATCCCTGCCCGCGCAGACGCTCCCGCCGGGCGTCGGCCCGACCGACCCGGGCAGCGTGCTGCTGCCCGGCCACGACGTCCCGCTCGGCCGCTACACCACTGTGCGCCGGCTGCTGCCGCAGCGGCAGCGCCGGATGGTCGGCGCCTGGTGCTTCGTCGACCACTTCGGGCCCGACGACGTGGCCGACCGGCCCGGCATGGAGGTGCCGCCGCACCCGCACACCGGGCTGCAGACCGTCACCTGGCTGCTCGACGGGGAGATCCTGCACCGCGACAGCCTCGGCAACGTGCAGCCCATCCGACCGGGCCAGCTCAACGTGATGACCTCCGGGCGCGGCATCGCCCACTCCGAGCGTTCCCCGCTGGTCCACCCGCCGCTGATGCACGGCGTGCAGCTGTGGGTGGCGCTGCCCGACCCGGCCCGCGCCGGTGACGCGGACTTCGCCCACCACGCCGACCTGCCCCGCTTCCGCGACGGCGACCTGGACGTCACGCTGCTCGTCGGCGACCTCGGCGGGGAACGCTCGCCCGCCGTCGTGCACACCCCGCTGGTCGGCGCGCAGATCGAGGTCCGCGGGCCGGCGCCGGCCACGCTGCCGCTGCGCCCGGACTTCGAGTACGGGCTGCTGGCCATGTCCGGCGCCGCCGAGTGCGACGGCACTGCGCTGGCCCCCGGCGCGCTGCTCTACCTGGGCCTCGGCCGGAACGCGCTGACGCTGCGCGCCGAGCCGGGCACCCGGCTGCTGCTGCTCGGCGGCACCCCGTTCGAGGAGCCGCTGGTGATGTGGTGGAACTTCGTCGGCCGCTCGCACGAGGAGGTGGTGGCCGCCCGGGAGGACTGGATGGCCGGCCGCCGCTTCGGCGTGGTCGCCGACGACGCGGCGCCGCCGCTGCCCGCGCCCGCGCTGCCCACCACCCGGCTCAAGGCCCGTGATCGCGGCGGTGACGTCCGCGGCTGACCGTCGTACCCCGAATGCCGCGCCGTCGCCGGGGTAGTCGGCGGCATGCCGACAACCACCGCCCCGCGCGACGTCGCGGACAAGAAGCGGCTCGCCCGCCGGCTCGCCGGAGACGGCCGCGGGTTCGCCGAGTGCTTCGGGTTCCGGGTGACCAACAACCCGGCCCAGTTGTTCCAGGTGCTGTACCTGGCCGTTCTGCTGGCCCGCCGGGGCGACTTCCACCGGTCCGTCGACGCGGCCACCGCGCTGCGCGACGCCGGGTGGGACACCGCGGCCCGGATGGCCCGCTCCCGCCATGAGGACCGGGTACGCGTGCTGCGCGCCGCCGGGCTGCGCGGTGACCTGCCCGCGATCGCCGACACCCTCGGCGACCTGGCCCGCACGATCGTCGAGGCGTACCGGGGTGACCTGCGCCGGCTGCGGACCGCCGCGCACCAGGATGCGGGCGAGGAACGGCGGCTGCTGACCGCGCTGCCCGGAGTGGACGACGAGGTGTGCGACCTGTTCCTGCGCGAGGCGCAGGCGCTGTGGCGCGAGGCGGCGCCGGTGGCCGACCGGCGTGCGCTCGCGGCGGCCCGCCGGCTCGGGCTGGGCCGTACCGCGCGCGACCTCGCCGGACTGACCGGCAGCGGCGAGTCGGAGCAACTGTCGTGGCTGGTCGGAGCGCTGGCGCGAGTGGACCTGGAGCGGCGGTACGCCGAGGTGACCGCCTGAGCGCACACGTGCGCCCGGACACACTTCCGCGATTCTCACCCGTTCGGCTGATGTTGCGTCGTATGATGATCGTGGCAGCGATGCCCGCCCGGTTCGGGCGAACATCTCACCGCTGCGCGGTCGCGACCCGGTTCGGGCGTGAACCGCGGAGGACAGGTGCTGCGTGGCGCCCCAGGTCGCGGTTCGTGACCCGGGGCGCTCGCCTGTCCGGGAACGCCGACCCGCCACAGGGCAGCGCCCACGCGCGACAGTCGTACGCCGGGCCTGTTTCCGCACGCGCAGAGGCCGGCGGCCGTGTCGCCCGCCGGCCCGACGCCGTACTCAGATGCCGCGCAGGTGTTGCGAGACGCGCGGGTGGTTGTCCCGGGCCTGCGCCGCGCGCTGCGACCGGCTCACCTCGGGAGCCGCGTCGATGCCGGCCGACCGGGCCACCTCGGTGCCGTTGGCGTAGTCCACCGGGGGCAGAGCGCGCAGCGCCCGCAACACGTCCGGCGGCGCGCCCTCCCGTTCCGCCTCGCGGATGACGTCGTCCTTGCCGGCCGGGTAGTCCAGCGCGGACAGGTAATCAAGGACATCCGTGTAACTCGCCATGGGTCGGGCTCCTCGTGGCAGTAGTCGGGGTCATGACCGGGCGGCGGTTACCCGTCGCGCCGCAGCTCAAGCCCGCGAGCGCGGAAATCCCGCCCCCGTCTCGCGCCGGTGACCGGCGCCGTTTCCGGCGCGCCGTCGCGGGTAGCCGCGGTGGGCGCACCGAAGGGGGTACCACGCATGCACTACCTGACCTTCGTGAGCCGGGTCGCCCGGCTCACCGGCACCAGCGAGGACCGGGCCGCCACGCTCACCGGGGCCACACTGGAGACGTTCGCCGAGCGGCTGACCGGCGGCGAGGTGCTGGACCTGGCCGCGCAGCTGCCGAAGCCACTCCAGGGGCTGCTCAGCCCGTATCCGCGCGACGAGGCCGCGGAACGGTTCGGCGCGGCGGAGTTCGTCGCCCGGGTCGCCCGCCGGGCCGACTGCGACGAGAACACCGCCCGGGACGCCGTACGCGCGGTGTTCGTCACGATGCGCGAGGCGATCCGCGGCGGGGAGTTCCAGGAGGTCGTGGTCCAGTTTCCGCGCGACTACCGGGACATGGTGGAACCGGCCCTCGCCCCGGCCGCCGCGCGCCGCTGAACCGGCGGCCGGTCAGCCGATCACACCGGCGGCGCGCAGAGCGGCGATCCGGCCGGCGTCGATCCCGGCATCGGCGAGCACCTCGTCGGTGTGCTCGCCCGGCGACGGTGGCGGGCGCCGGACAGAGGTCGGGGTGGCCGAGAAGCGCGGTGCGGGAGCGGGCTGGGTGACGCCGTCCGGCGCCACGAAGACCTCGCGTGCCCGCAGGTGCGGATGCTCCGGCGCCTCGGCCCAGTCGAGCACCGGCGCCACGCAGGCGTCGGTTCCGCCCAGCAGTTCCGTCCACTCGTCCCGGGTACGGGTGCGGAACAGCCGCGCCCAGGCCGCCCGCAGCGCCGGCCAGTTCGCCGGATCGTCCCGGTCCAGCGCCTCACCGCCGGCCGCCGCGCCGGCGTCCTGCGGGCCGTCGCCGCCGTCGGGCGGGAAGCCGGTGAGCCGGACCAGTTCGGCGTAGAACTGCGGCTCCAGCGCGCCCACCGCCACGTACCGCCCGTCGGCGCACTCGTACGTGTCGTAGAAGGGCGCGCCGCCGTCGAGGAGGTTCACCCCGCGCGGGTCCTGCCACAGGCCGATGCCGCGCAGCGCGTGGATCTGGGTGGCCAGCACCGACACGCCGTCCACGATGGCCGCGTCGACCACCTGGCCGGGTGCGCCGCCGCGTACCGCGTACAGCGCGGCGACCACGCCGAGCGCCAGCATCATGCCCCCGCCGCCGTAGTCGCCGAGCAGGTTCATCGGCGGCACCGGGCGTTCCCCGGCCCGGCCCACGCCGTGCAGCGCACCGGTCAGGGCCAGGTAGTCGATGTCGTGCCCGGCGCGCTGCGCCAGCGGCCCGTCCTGCCCCCAGCCGGTCATCCGCCCGTACACCAGCTTGGGGTTGGCGGCGAGGCAGTCGTCCGGGCCGAGGCCGAGTCGTTCGGTCACCCCCGGCCGGAAGCCCTCCACCAGCGCGTCTGCGCCGGCGACCAGGTCGAGCACCAGGTCACGCCCCTCGGGCTGCTTGAGGTCGACGGCGATCGAGCGGCGGTTGCGGTTCAGCAGGTCGCCGGGGAAGGCGCCGAACCCGCCGCCGCCGGGCCGGTCGACGCGCACCACGTCGGCGCCGAGGTCGGCCAGCATCATCGACGCGAACGGACCGGGGCCGATCCCGGCCAGCTCGATCACCCGTACGCCGGTCAGTGGTCCCTGGTTGGTCACCCGCGTCACCATAGAGTGCCCGGTGACCTGGCGCCATGCCCTCCACCACCGCACAGCGGTTGACCAGGGCAATCAACCGTGTCCCGACTTGGCGTCCGGTCCGGCGGTGACCTAGCCTTGTGCAGGCGAGGGGAGTACTTCCCACGAATCATTCCGGTCAGTACGGCAAGCCGCCGAGGCGAGCCCCGGGTGGTTGCCCACGAAAACGTGGGTGAAGGAGACCTCGAACATGACACGGTGTTCGAGGAGGCTCCATGCCCGAATTGTCGCCCCTGGCCGCGGCCGGGTTGTCGTCTGTCGGCACGCCCACGCTGTGGGTCGTGACGATCGTCGGCGTGCTCGTCCTGCTGGTGCTCGACTTCCTGGTCACCAGAAAGCCGCACGAGGTCTCGATCCGTGAGGCCCTGGGCTGGTCGGCCTTCTACATCGCCCTGCCGCTGGCCTTCGGCGCCTGGATCTGGTCCCGCTACGGCAGCCAGCAGGGCATCGAGTACCTCACCGGTTACCTGGTCGAGAAGTCCCTCTCGGTCGACAACCTGTTCGTCTTCATGCTGCTGCTGGCCGCGTTCGCGGTGCCCGCCGTGCTCGCCCAGCGGGTGCTGCTCTACGGCATCGCGGGCGCCCTGGTGCTGCGCGGTGTGTTCATCGCGCTCGGCGCCGCCGCGCTCCAGACGCTCGACTTCGCCTTCCTGCTGTTCGCGCTCATCCTGATCGCCACCGCGGTCAAGCTGCTGCGTGACGCCCTCTCCGGGCACGAGCAGGAGGTCGACATCAACAAGATGCGGTCGGTACGCCTGCTCCGCAAGATCATGCCGGTGGTCGACGACTACCACGGCACCCGGATGACGATCCGGCAGGGCGGCCGGCGGGCGCTCACCCCGTTCGCGCTCGTCGTGGTCGCCGTGCTGGCCACGGACATCGTGTTCGCCGTCGACTCGGTGCCGGCCGTCTACGGCATCACCGAGGACCCGTACCTGGTCTTCGCCACCAACGCCTTCGCGCTACTGGGCCTGCGGGCGCTCTACTTCGTGCTGCACGCCGCGCTGAGCCGGCTCGTGCACCTCAGCTACGGCCTGGCCGCCATCCTGGCGTTCATCGGCGTCAAGCTCGGCCTGCACTGGGCGCACGGCATCTGGGAGGGCGTGCCGGAGATCCCGACGCTCGCCTCGCTCGGCGTGATCATCGGTGTCCTGGTGATCGTCACCATCACCAGCCTGCGGGCCACCCGCAACAGCGGCGACGGCAAGCGCACCGTCGTGCACGAGGTGCAGGGTGGAGGTTCCGCCTGACTCGGTGGGAACCCCTGCCCCGGCGGGACCGGCGGTGGTACGACTGACGGGTGGGAATCGTCTCGCCCGGCTTCCAGGGCCGGCCCCGTACGTCCGCGCCCGACCTGCCGCCGGGGCAGTACCTCACCGAGGACTTCCCGGTGCTCTCCGCGGGCCCGACGCCGCGCGTGCCGCTGGACACCTGGGAGTTCGTGCTGACCAGCGAGACCGGCGCGGAGTACCGCTGGTCCTGGGACGAGATGATGGGCCTGCCGCAGGACACCCCGACTGTGGACCTGCACTGCGTCACCCGCTGGTCCAAGCTCGGCACCACCTGGCAGGGCGTCTCCCTGGACACGCTGCTCGACGGCGTCGACACCGAGGCCCGGTACGCGCTGGCGCACTCCTACGGCGGCTACACCACCAACCTGCCGCTCGACGACCTGCGCGGCGGGCGGGCCTGGGTGGTGCACACGTACGACGGGGGGCCGCTGCCGGCCGAGCACGGCGGACCGGCGCGGCTGCTCGTGCCGCACCTGTACCTGTGGAAGTCGGCCAAGTGGGTGCACGGCATCCGGCTGCTCGCCGACGACCGGCCCGGCTTCTGGGAGACCGCCGGTTACCACGACTACGGCGACCCGTGGCGCGAGCAGCGCTACCAGGGCGACTGAGGTGACGGCGCAGGCCGAGGGCCGCCGCGTCGCGCCGCTGATGTGGCGGGTCGCCCGGCTGGTCGAGCGGCGGATCGAGACGCCCACCGCGCAGACGCTGGTGCTGGACGTGCCCGGCTGGCCCGGGCACCTGCCCGGGCAGCACGTCGACCTGCGCCTCACCGCCGAGGACGGCTACCAGGCCGCCCGGTCGTACTCGCTGGCCGGCCCCGCCGACGGCGAGCGGATCGAGGTGACGGTGCAGCGGGTACCCGACGGCGAGGTTTCGCCGTACCTCACCGACACCTACGCCGAGGGCGACCCGCTGGAGGTACGCGGCCCGGTCGGCGGCTGGTTCGTCTGGCGTACCGACGACACCGCGCCGGTGCTGCTCGTGGGCGGCGGATCCGGCGTGGTGCCGCTGATGGCGATGATCCGCGCGCGCCGCGCCGCGGGCAGCCGCACGCCGTTCCGGCTCGTCTACTCGGTGCGCACCCCCGACGACGTCATCTACGCCGACGAGCTGCGCCGCCGCGCGCGCGACGACCAGGGCCTCGACGTCGCGTACGTCTACACCAGGTCCGCGCCCGAGGGCTGGCGCGGCGAGCCGCACCGGATCGGCCTGGCCGACGTGAACAGCCACGGCTGGCCGCCCGACCTGGAGCCGCTGTGCTACGTGTGCGGCCCCACCGGATTCGTGGAGACCGTGGCCGACCTGCTGGTGGGGCTGGGTCACCCGACCCGGCGCGTGCGGACCGAACGGTTCGGCCCGACCGGCTGAGAACCCGAGGAGGGCGTATGACCGACCTGTCCTACGTGGACGGCAACATGCTCGACGGGCCGTTGCGTGAGTTGTTCGCCGTCGACCTGAGCGCCACCACCGGCCGCTGCGACACCTGCGGGACGACCGGCCCGATGGCCGGGCTACACGTCTACTCGCACGCCCCGGGCCTGGTCGGGCGCTGCCCCGCCTGCACCGGGGTGATGGTGCGGCTGGTCCGCGCGCCGCAGCGGGCCTGGCTGGACCTGCGCGGCACCACGTACCTCCAGGTGCCCATGCCGGCCGAGCAGGGCTTCCGGGCCGCGCCCTGACGTCTGCGCCGTGGCTGGACCGCGCCCGCCGCGCCGGCGCAGCCGCCCGACGAGCTGACCCACCGTCACCGGCACCACGGAGAGCACGAGCTGACCGTTGCGTGGGTCGACTGTCGCCGCCACCCCGTACAGCCGGGCGCCGTGCCGCAGCAGCCGGGGCCGCCCGGCGGCGAGCCGGGGCGCGCGCACCGCGGCCCCGCCGCGCCCGTGACCGCCGTCCACCTCGGCGCGGACCGGATGGCGCTGCCCGCTGGCGGAGCTTGCCGCCAGGAGCCGGTCGAGTGCGAAGTCCGTGCGGAGCGTGCGGCCGGTCGGATCGCCGGCGTCCATCCGGGTGGCGCCCACGACCGGACCGGCCAGCATCCGCACCGGCCCGGCCTCCGTGGCGAACCGGGGGTACGGGCTGCGCGTCGTCACCGTCAACGTGTGCCCGTCGACCCAGCTCACGTCGACGGTGTCCAGCCGCGCCAGCCAGTCGGCGCGCACGTCGGTGACGTCGGTCCACCGCGCCGGGGCACCCGGATAGCCCGCGTGCCAGCGGTCACCGGCGAACACCGTCGCCGGCACGCCCCGGCCGCTGTCCTGCTCGATCACCGCCAGCAGGTCGTCGACTCCGCCCGCGGTCACCGCGCCCAGGCGCAGCCGGGCCTCGATGTCGAGCCGGTCCCGCAGACCGTCGGTGACGTGCCGCCGCACCAGCCGCGCGACCGTCGCGTGCACCCGCTCCTGCGCGGCCCGGTCCAGGTGCCGGAAGTCGTCGCCGACGAGGTTCGCCAGTTCCAGCCCGGCGTGACGGCGCAACACCGCGTCCCGGCGCTCCCCGGCGGGGATCAGGTCGGCCACGTACGCGAACAGCCGCTCCACGCTGACCAGGCGCTGTTCGACCCGGCTGTGGTAGGTGATGTTGCGGGCGTCCAGCCGGCGCACCGCGTGGTAGTAGTCGTAGTCGGCGAGCACCGAGATCCGGCGGGCGTGGTAGCAGGCGGAAAGCGTGAACGGCTGGTCGCTGAGCACCGGCATGTCCTCCGGGAACCGCAGCCCGAGCCGGTCCACGAGGTCGCGCCGGAACAGCTTCGTGTTCGCCAGCGACCAGGGCAGCGCCGAGTCGAACAGGCTCACGTCGACCGTGTTGCCGTCGGCGAACACGTCGGAGAACACGTGCCGGCCGTTGACCCCGACCACCTTGCCGAGCACCACGTCCGAGCCGTACCGGTCGGCGGCGGCGACCAGACGCTCGAGGGCCTCCGGACCGAGCCGGTCGTCCGAGCCGAGGAAGAAGACGTACCGGCCGGTGGCCAGGTCCAGTCCCCGGTTGCAGGGCGACGCCGGGCCACCGGAGTTGGGCTGGTGGACCACCCGCACCGTGCCGGGGTGCTTCGCGGCGTACCGGTCCAGCAGGCGGCCGCTGCCGTCGGTGGACCCGTCGTCCACCGCCACGATCTCCATCCGGCCCGGCCCGATCGTCTGCCGCAGCACCGAGTCGAGGCAGGACCGCAGGTAGCGCAGCGTGTTGTAGACAGGCACGACCACGCTCACGTCGGGGCGGCTCGGCGCGGCTGGGCGGGGCGTGGTCGGTGGGCGGTGCGTCGCCTCCTCGGCTGCCACAGCTGCTCCTTCACGGTCGCCCGGACGATCCGGCGCGACCCAGCGTGGTGGAGCGAGCCGTCCGGGTGACGACACCGGCGTGACGGCGAGGTGACCGGAAGGCAGCCGTTGGACACGCGCGAAGGGCCCGACCCCTTGGCGGGGGTCGGGCCCTTCGTCATGGTCGTTCGGTCAGGAGCTGTAGCCGCGGCTGGCGATCCAGCGGGCGAGCTCGTCGACGTCCATCCGGTAGGAGGCCTGGTTCGGGTTGGCCGAGTCGGCGATCGTCACGACCTTGCCGCCGTCGCGGTAGCCGACCACGCTGATGTAGTGGCCACCCTCGAAGGAGTGGGTGGTGCCGTCGGTGTCGGTGGCGGTGCCGGCGATGTTGGCCACCACGGCACGGCCGTCGTCGACGGTCTTGACCACGTCGGCGCGCAGCTTGTCGACCTTGTCGCGGTCGCGGGCCTTGTCCACGGGGATCTCGGTGGACTTGTAGACGTCCTTACCGGTCTCCTTGTTCAGCACCGGGGTGATGTCGTTGATGGAGTTGGTGCCGGCCTCGGTGGTGCCCATCTCCTCGGCCATGGCGTGCACGTCGATGTTCTTGCCCTGCACGCTCAGCGCGTTACGGGCGGCGGCGGGGCCGCAGAAGTAGAAGTTGGGCTGCGCCTCGTAGCGCACGTCGAGTTCCCGCTCGCCGTGGCCCTTGCGGTCGGCCACCACGCTCGTGGTGCCGGTGGTGGGGGCGGCATGGGCGGCGATGGCGGGGCCGGCGATGCCACCAGCGGTGGCGACGACACCAGCAGCGGTCAGAACGGTCTTGCGCAGCAGAGTGGTAGCCATGATGGTTGCCTCCCTGAAGTGGGGGATGACGCGGCAAAGGGGGGGATGCCGCGAGGGGAAAGTCTTGGGGGTGCCCGTGGAGAGAGGGCTGGCACGCGGGCGGCTCGGAGGGCCTGCTCTACGCGGCTCGGGGATGTAACGACCTGCGGACCGGGGTCATTCCCGCCGACCGTGGCTCACCCGGTCGGGGCGGTACGGCCCGAGGGGGCCTGTCCGGCGGCGTGGCCTCGCGCTTCGGCCCGGTGGATGTAACGACCGGCGGGCCGGGGTCATTCCGTGGCTCTCGGCCGGGGCGACGACCTGGGGGAGGTAACGGCGTCCGGCCGGCGGCCATTCCGGGGGGACGGCGGGGTGCCCGTCGTCCGGGGATGTAACGACGACCGGGCCGGGCCGATTCCCTGACCTATCCGGGCGCCCCTGGCGGGCCGGTGCCCGGCGCTCGACCTGGTGCCTGGGCCGTCAGCCATGTACAACGCCTCGCGCCCGCCACCGATTCCACCCCCACGGTGGCACCGACCACAGCCCCGCCAGGCTCAGCGCAGCGAACCGGACACCGCGGACCGAACCACCCGACCGGGTGCCGATGGTCCCGTCCGAGGCGCGGACGGATCCGTCCGAGGTCAGCCTCGACGCCGGTCGTCACAGCTCCACCCCGCCCGCCCACGCGATCTTGCAGTTTGGTGCCCGGCGAACCTCGCAAAGCGGGCATCCCTGGGGCGCCAGGTGCAAGATCGCGTGGGCACGTCGGTCCGTCACCTGTGCCGCACAGGAGCCAAAAGGTGCCGTGCGGGGCTACAAGGCGTCGTTCCCCGCACAATGAGATCGGCAGGCCACATCATGGGAGCCGGGGAGATCTTGGTACGAAAGGGCCCCCATGAGGGCCGTTTCCTACCAAGATCTACGGGCCCCGCCTGGGGCGAGGCGGAAGCGGCGTCGCGGCCCGCCTTCCCGGGGCGGTGGACCGGCCGGGACGGGCGGCACGTCGGGGCCGGGGCGGGCGGCCTCACGTCCGGGCTGGGACGGGTCGCCTCACGTCGGGGCGGGACAGGGGGCGGGGAGGTCGTGCCGGAAGTGGGCGCCGGCGCGGAAACCCGCACTCCGGACGCGGCGGGCCGTGTGGCGGAGGGGGAGTGCACCCCCGGATGCGGTGGGGTGGACGCGGTGGCGGAGAGTGGCGCTGTGCGATATCTGCGCAGTGACGGACGCGTCGCCATCCGCCGTCCCCGTCCGGCTGACGAGGCGGAGTTCGTCGCCGCCGTCCGGCGCAGCCGCGACCTGCACCATCCGTGGCTGTCCGCGCCCGATGACGCGCAGCGCTACGCGGCGTACCTGCGCAAGATCCGGGGGCGGGACAGCGCCGGGTTCCTGTTCTGCGACCGGGCCACCGGGCAGATCGCCGGATACGCGAACATCAGCGGCATCGTGCTGGGCGCGCTGCGCGGCGGCTACCTCGGATACGCGGCGTTCCGCCCGTACGCGGGCACCGGGCACGCCTCGGCCGGGGTGCGGCTGGTGATCGAGTACGCGTTCGGGCCGCTCGGTCTGCACCGGCTGGAGGCGAACATCCAGCCCGGCAACGAGCCGTCGAAGCGGCTGGCGCGGCGGCTCGGCTTCCGGCTGGAGGGGTTCTCCCCGGACTACCTGTTCATCGACGGCGCGTGGCGCGACCACGAACGCTGGGCGATCACCGCCCCGGCGCCGGACTGAGTGCGGCGCCGGAGGACGGTGACCGGCCGGTCTCAGCTGCCGGGCTTCGGGAAGGCGACCGGGCTGCGGTGCCCGTCCCGGTCGACCGCCCGTACGCCGAAGAACACGTTGTCCTTGGACAGGTCGATGGTCACCTCGGTGACGTCGCCGACCGGCAGCACCTTCTGCCACTGGTCGGCGGTGGTCTCCCGCCACACCACCTCGTACCCGGCCAGGTCCGGCTCGGGCCCGCGCTGCCACCGCAACGTGGTGTCGTTGGTCAGGTTCGTGGTCACCACTGTGACGCCCTTGGGTGTGCCGGGCGCCTGGGCCAGTGACCACAGCGTCGCGGCGTTCACCCGCGCCACCCGGGTGATGTAGCCGAAGTCGCAGAACTCCGGCAGGTCGCCGTACTGCACCCCGTCGACGACCCGCACGTCCTGGTGCTGGTGGGCGAAGTCCTCGTTGGGCTCGGTGAACCGGCCGGCCGGCCAGCCCTCGCGCAGGAACGAGATGTGGTCGCTGCCGCGCAGGTAGCGGTCCCGCCGGTAGATGACGCGCACGTCCATGCCGGTGGCGGAGTTCCCGGCCACGTCGGTGACGAACCGGGCGAGCTGCCGCGACGGCGAGTCGTTCTCGCCGCCGACGGACTGCCGCACGCTCGCCTCGGCCGGGGTCTCGGCGGTCGGCACGCCCTCGGCGAACAACCGCACGGTACGCGGGTCGCGCGTGCCGTCGTCGGCGGTGCTGGACCCGACGATGTCGTTGCTGAACATGGCCTGGACATCGGCGCCGGCCGCCTTCAACTGCGAGGCGAGGTACGCCGAGCCGTACAGTCCCTGCTCCTCGGCTGCGACGGCGGCGAGCACGATGGTGGCCTCGGTGCGGCGGGTGGACAGCACCCGGGCCAGCTCCATCACCACCGCCACGCCGGAGGCGTCGTCGTCCGCGCCCGGTGCGTCGCTGACCGCGTCCATCACGTCGGTCGCCCGGGAGTCGTAGTGGCCGGTGATGACGTACACCCGCTCGGGCGTGACGTCGCCGCGCAGGGTCGCCACCACGTTGGTGATGGTCGTCGGGACGGGGATGCGGGAGGCGGGCTGCTGGACGTACGACTGGAGTTCGACAGTCATCCGGCCGCCGGACGCGGCCGCGTACCCGGAGAGCTGGGCGTGGATCCAGTCGCGGGCGGCGCCGATGCCGCGTACCGGATCGGTCTGGCTGGACAGGGTGTGGCGGGTGCCGAACGCGGCGAGCCGGCGCACGGCGGCCTCGATCCGGCGGCCGTCGATCTCGCGCAGCAGCGCGGCCAGCTCGCGGCCGGGCCGCTGCGGCCGGGCCGGACGGCCCGGGCCCGGGGGAGCGCCGGTCGCGGCGGCGGCCGGGGCGGCGGTGAGCGGGGTGGCGACGGCGGCGGCGGTGGCCGCGGCGGAGGCGGTGAGGAAGGTACGCCGGCTGGACCTCGTGGGCCGACCCTCGGCGGTCTCGTGGTTTCCCATCCCGGCATCCTCGCGCCGATCACGAGGAATGTCCATATAGCCGTTGATGGATGGATCACGGGCACGTTTGTCGCAGGTCTGCCCGGGAACGGCAGCAGGCATGACGAAACCACGGGTGGTGATCGTGGGGGCCGGGTTCGCCGGGTACCACGCGGCCAAGACGTTGCGCCGACTGGCCCGCGACCGGGCCGAGATCGTCCTGCTGAACACGACCGACTACTTCCTCTATCTGCCGCTGCTGCCCGAGGTGGCGGCAGGTGTGGTGGAGCCGACCCGGATCGCGGTGCCGCTCGCCGGCACGCTCGACGGCGTCCGCGTGGTGATCGGCGAGGCCGACCGGGTCGACCTGCAGAACCGGTGGGTCGGCTACCGCTCCGTCGAGGGCGACCACGGGCAGCTCGCGTACGACCGGCTCGTGCTCAGCGTGGGCAGCGTCAACAAGCTGCTGCCGATCCCCGGCGTGACCGAGTACGCCCACGGCTTCCGCGGCCTGCCCGAGGCGCTGTTCCTGCACGACCACGTGGTCCGGCAGGTCGAGCTGGCCGAGCTGACCCAGGACCCGGCCGAGCAGCGGGCCCGCACCACGTTCGTGGTGGTCGGCGCCGGCTACACCGGCACCGAGGTGGCCGCGCACGGGCAGCTGTTCACCGACCGGCTGATGGCCCAGCGTCCGCACCTGAAGGTCCGGCCGCGCTGGATGCTGCTGGACGTGGCGCCCCGGGTGCTGCCCGAACTGGACCGGCGGATGTCCGTCACCGCTGACCGGGTGCTGCGCAAACGCGGCGTGGACGTGCGGATGGGCACCTCGGTCGCCGAGGCCACCCCGGACGGGGTGATGCTCACCGACGGCGAGTACGTCCCGACGTGCAGCCTCGTCTGGTGCGTGGGCGTACGCCCCGACCCGTTCGTGGCCGAACTGGGCCTGCGCACCGAGAAGGGCCGGCTGGTGGTCGACGAGTTCCTCAACGTTCCCGGCTACCCCGAGGTGTTCGCCTGCGGCGACGCCGCCGCCGTGCCCGACCCGACCCGCCCCGGGCAGGTGTGCGCGATGACCGCGCAGCACGCCCAGCGGCAGGGCAAGCTGGCGGCGCACAACATCGCCGCCTCGTACGGTCAGGGCGTGCGCAAGTCGTACAAGCACCATGACCTGGGCTGGGTGGTGGACCTGGGCGGCAAGGACGCGGCGGCGAACCCGCTGAAGGTGCCGCTCGCAGGGCTGCCGGCCAAGGCCGTCACCCGCGGCTACCACCTGCTGGCCATGCCCGGTAACCGGCCCCGGGTCGCGGCGGACTGGGCGCTGGACGCGACGCTGCCCCGGCCCGCCGTGCAGCTCGGGCTGGTCCCCGCGAACGCGGTGCCGCTGGAGAGCGAGTCACCGGAGCTGGCCCGCCGCCACTGATCGCCGCACGCACCCGCCGGCCGGCTCTCACCCGCCGGCCGGCGGCCGTTCCGGTGCTCCGGCGCTACCGGCCGCACCCGGGTCGGCCGGTTCGCCGTCGGCGGGCTGCGGCAGCGCCTGCCGCCCGGCGGGCGCGAACTCGCGCAGCAGCACCTGGACGATGCCGGCGGCCGGGATCGCCAGCAGCGCCCCCACCAGCCCGGCCAGCTCGACCGACAGCAGCACGCTGACCAGCACCGTCAACGGGTTCAACCGGACCGCGCGGCCCATGATGACCGGTTGCAGCAGATGGTTCTCCACCTGCTGGTAGACCACGAAGAAGACCAGCACGACGAGGCCGGCGGTGGGGGAGTGCAGGAACGCCGCGCCGGCCGCGGCGAGCGCGCCGAGCGTGGCGCCGACGAGCGGGATCAGGTCGAACACGGCGACCGTCAGCGCGATCACCGCGGCGAACGGCACACCGAGCAGGAACAGCACGACGAACGTCAGACCGCCGCAGATCACGCTGATGAGCAGGTTGCCGCTCAGGTAGCCGGTGACGATCCGGGACGAGTCACGCCCGATGCGCCGCAGCCGCGCCGCCGCGCCGTCGCCGGTGAGCCGCAGCGTGGCGGCCACGATCTTCGGCGCCTCCAGGACCATCAGGTACGCCAGCACCACCACGGTGACCAGCGCGGCGACCGCCTGGGCCACGCTGCGGACCACCCCTACCGTCGGGTCGCCGAGCCGGGCGCCGTACCGGCGCAGCTGGCCGGGTTCGGCGTAGCGGAGCAGGTGGAAGCGGTCCAGCAGCCGCCCGAGCGGCCCCTGCCCGGCCTGCGCCTCGCGTACGATGTCCGGCGCCCGGTCGGCGAAGCGGCCCACCTCGTCCACCAGCGGCACCACGATCAGCGCACCGACGGCGGCGAACAGCGCGAACGCGGCCAGGAACACCAGCAACGTGGCGAGCGCGCGGCGGCGTACCCGACGTTCGAGACGGTCCACGAGCGGTTTGAGGGCGACCGCGAAGAACACCGCCACCAGTCCCCACACCAGCACCCGCCGGGTGGCCCAGACCAGCGCCAGCCCGACCCCGGTGGCGAGGACCAGACCGATCACGATCAGCGTCCGGCGCGCGATGGACCGATCGTCGGCGGCGCTCATCCGGCGCGGCTACCCGTGCTCGGGGTACGGAAACCCGGCTCAGCCCAGGTCGGCGTCGGTGACCGGGTGGGCACCCGCGGCGAACGCGTCGAGCGTCGCGCCGTGCAGCACCGTTCCGGGCACCGGGTCGGCGGCGACGCGGGTGGCGAGCCGGATCACCGGGATCCGGCCCGCCGTGGGCGTGGCGGCGAGCACCACGTTGCCGTACCGGCGTCCGCGCAGCATCCGCCGGTCGGCGACCAGGCAGACGTCGGCGAACACCGCCCGCAGCGTCGCCACCTGTGACCGGGTGTGCGCCAGTGGCGGCAGGTCGGTGAGGTTGATCAGGTAGAGGCCGTCCGGGCGCAGCACCCGGGCCACCTGCGCCGCGAACTCGACCGCCGCCACCTGCGGCGGCATCCGGGCCGCCCGGTACACGTCGGCCACCACCACGTCGTACGTCCCGGGCGGCTCCTCGGCGACCGCCTCCCGGGCGTCGCCGAGCGCCACCACCACCTCCGGCGGCAGCCGTGGCAGTTTCCGCCGGACCAGCTCGACCACGCCCGGATCGCGCTCGATCACCCGCTGCGCCGAACCGGGCCGGGTGCTCGCGAGCCAGCGCGGCAGCGTGAGCGCGCCGCCGCCGAGGTGCAGCGCGGTCAGCGCCGCGCCGCGCGGGGCGGCCAGGTCGATCGCGGCGGCGATCCGCCGCACGTACTCGAAGTGCAGGTACCGGGCGTCGGCCACGTCCACGTACGACTGCTCGACCCCGTCGGCCAGCAGCGTGCGCCCGGACGGGCGGGCCGGGTCCACCACGATCTCCAGGGTCTCGGTGTCGTCGTGATCCACGGCGGGACACGGTACCGCGCGGCCACGGGCGGCCCCGGCCCGCATGGGACCGGGGCCGTTCCGCCGCCGGGTCAGCCGGCCGCCATCCCGGCGCCGGCCTCGTCGACTGCCGCGTCCACCCGGTGCGCGAGGTCCACGTCCGCCGCCGTCACGCCGTCGACCTGCTGGGTCCGGACCGTCAGCACGGCGTTGTCCGGGTCGGGACGCCCGATCTGCGGCGAGCGTCCGACGTCGGACTTGAGCCGGTCCAGCCGGTCGAGCACCCGGTCCAGGTTGCCGCCGGGGAGCTCGATCGTGCGCACGAGCGAGCGCCTGTCACTGGACCAGTAGGGCAGCGTCGCGAGCGCGTCGCGCAGCTCCGCCTCGGTCAGCGGCGCGGTGGCCGAGGACGCGCCCACCAGGCCGCCGCCGAAGTCGGCCGGCCCGAGCAGGTCACGCAACTCGTCGGGTACGCGCAGCGACTCGACCAGATCCGCGTCGGCCTCGGCGAGCGCGGCGAGCGTCGCCTCGGCCTGGTACCGCGCCTGCTCCGGGGTGAGGCGGCTGTACCGGCCGACCTCGGCCAGGAAGCCGGGCAGGTCGCGGCGGCGTTCCATGCCGTGCACCGGCACCACGTCGTGCAGGGTCAGCGGCACCGCCTCCAGCAGCCGCTCCCGTTCCGTCTCGTCCAGCGCCCGGGCCAGGGCCAGCACGGTGGCCTCCGCCGCGACCTTGGCCGCGGAGAAGTCCACCCCCGCACGCCGGCTCACGTCGTCGACGAGATCCCGGTAGCCCATCGAGACCCCGGGTGACGGTGTCGGGTCCGGCAGCGGGCGCGGCCGCTCCGCGACCGCGGCCGGCGGCGGCGCGGGGCCACCCCGGGTCGTGTCCGGCTTGTGCCGTCCGGCCGGCGGCGGGCCGGACCGGTCGTGCTGGTCCAGCGAGGTGACCTGCTTGGACGCGCTGAGGCTGGCGCCGGTCTGGCTCGGCCGCAGCCCTCGCTCGCGGGCCTCGCGGGCCAGGGCCCGGCGGCGCTGGTTGTCGCCCTCCATCTGCTTGCGCATCGTCGCACCTCGTTCCTGGGTCGGTTGCGCTTGCGCCGACCGCGTTCCCGGCGCTGCCGGGAAGGTAACGGCGGACCGTCCGGCGGACGCTTCATTCGCTGCGGGTGAGGAGCGCTCACCCCGGCGGGCGGCAGGCTCGGACGGACCGGACAACTTCCGACGCACGCGGAAGGGCAGGTCGACATGAAACGGATCGTGGAGATCGTCCCCGCCCGTCCCGGCTGGTACGCCCGTTGGCGGATCGGCCCGGACGACACCCGTTCCTACCCGGTGACCCTCTGGGCGCTGCTGGAGCACCACGACGGCAGTGGACGCGAGGTGGTCGGCGTCGACTGCGTCGGGCAGTGGCCCGGAGCGGACGACGACGACATGAGCGGGGACTTCGTCCGTTATCTGTTCCAGACGCCCGATTCCGGCGCGCCGGAGGACGTCGAGCCTCCAGTCGCGGGGCAGTCGCGCGACGAAGCACCGCACCGGCAGGCCGCGCCCGCCGTCTGAGCCATCCTCCCGGCCCCCGGCCCCTGGTCCCAGGGTCGGGGGCCACCCCTGTCCGCGGGGCGTCCGCCCGTCTCGCGGGCGGCGCCGGCCGGGTCAGCCCGCCTCGCGGGCGCCGCCGGTCAGCTCCTGCGGCGGGGCGGCCAGCAACTCGGCCAGGCCGGTGCGGTCCAGCAGGTGCCTGATCTGCGGGTTCAGGTTCAGCAGGCGGATCGCCCCGGTGCCGGCCCGGTGGATCACCACGAGCGCGCTCAGGCCCGAGGAGTCGCAGAGGTCCACCCCGGCGAAGTCGAGTTCCAGCTCCTGGTGACCGTCGCGGCGCAGGCCGGCCACGGCGTCGACGAGTTCCGGCGCGGTGTCGAAGTCCAGTTCCCCGGCCAGCCGCACCCGGGCGGAACCGACGTCGAGCCGGTCCACCTCGATGGTCAACATCTGGGAGGGCACGTACCCATGTTCCCAGCCGGGCACGGCCGGGAAACCCCCGGGGTCACGCGGACGCGGTCGAACCCGGCGCAGCGAGGCCCGGCGCGTCGTCGACCGGCGAGCGGTCGAGCAGACCGGTGACGCCGGTCAGGTCGAGGATGGTCTCCAGGAAGCGCGGGACCGCGCGCAGCTCGATGGCGGTGCCTGCGTGCTGGCCCTCCCGCCAGGCGTGCACGATCACGGACAGGCCGGTGCTGTCCATGAACTGAAGGCCGCCGAAGTCGAACACCAGCGTCGTCGGACGCGCGGTGAGCAGCCGGTCGATCTCGGCGCGCAGCGGGCCCGCCGTGGCGTACGCCAGGTCGCCGCCGACGACGACCACCGGGACGGCCGGGTTCGATCGATCCACGGAGATGCTCAGCGGGCTCGCCTCGGGCCTTCTCCGTTGAGGAACCACGTCACGCCTTTCCGCGGGGTTGCCGGTCGGGCCGGTATTGACAGGATCGTAACAACAGCGCCATCACCTCGCTGGATGCGCGAGCGGGCCGCAGCGCCGTGGGGTGGCGGTCCCGGCATACCGGCGTAGGGTGGGCGGTGATACGTGACCACAGGCGCCGGGTCCGGCGCCCCCGGGTGTCGACGAGGAGAGTGGGGCTCAGCTGGTGACTGCTGCCGACGTCAGGGGTGCCGACCCGGGCGACGGACGGATCTCCACGCCGAGCGCCGCACGGGCTCCGGCGTGGTCCGCCGCCGCGCCGGTGCCGTCCGCCCTGCCGCCGCTGGCAGCCGACCACGACCTTACCGTTCCCAACTGGTCCGAGGTGGTCGAGCACTTCCGTGAGGGCCTGGTCGTCTGCGACGCCGACGGTGTCGTCCAGCACGTGAGCCCGGTCGCGGAGCGGCTGATCCCCGAGGTGACGCCCGGCGAGCTGCTGGCCGCGGCCGGCCCGGTCCCGCTGCGCGGCGACGGCCCGGCCGAGTTCACCCACCACGGGCGGCGGCTGCGCGTACGCCCGGTCGCGTTGTCCCACCGACGGCGCTGCTGGTACGTCGACGACGTCACCGAGAGCGTCAGCCGGGCCGACGCGCTGCTCGCCGAGCGGGCCCGCTCGGCGTTCCTCGCCGTGGTCGGCGAGAAGCTCGGCAACCCGCTGCACCCGGACCGGGCCGCCGCCGCCGTGGTGCGCCTGGCCGTACCCACGGCGGCCGACGTGGCGGTCCTCGTCCTCGCCCCCCGCTCCGGCCGCGCCCGCTGGTGGCGGGCGGTACGCGCGGACGACCGGCCGCCGGTGGTGGACAGCGGGGTGCTGCCCGCCACGGCGCTCCCCGTGGCCATCGAGGCCGGCCTGGCCGGCGCCGAGCCGCACGAGCTGGACTGGCTGGTCGAGCAGGCCGCCGAGGCGGGCTGGCTGCCCGGCCTGGACACCTCCGGCGCCACCGCCCGGGTGGTGCCGCTGCCCGGCCGGGAGGCGCCGGCCGGGGCCCTGCTGGTGGCCCGGCGCGCCGACCGCTGGTACGACGAGGCCGACGTGGACCTGGTCCGCGCGTTCGCGGCCCGCGCCGGCGCGGCGCTGACCACCGCCATGCTCTACCGCGACCAGGCCGAGGTCGCCGACACGTTGCAGGCCAGCCTGCTGCCGGTCGAGCCGGCCTCGGCGACGGGGGTGCAGTGGGGCACCGCGTACCGGCCGGCGCAGGCCGGTCTGCGCATCGGCGGTGACTTCTACGGCTCGCACCGGCTCGCCGACGGCGGCTCGGTCTTCTTCCTCGGTGACGTGTCGGGCAAGGGCGTGGAGGCGGCCGTGTTCACCGGTCAGCTGCGCCAGTGCCTCCAGGCGTTGCACCGGGTCGAGACCCAGCCGGGACGGCTGCTGAAGCTGCTGAACGACGCGCTGCTGGAGACCACGCAGGCGCACGGGCAGGGCCGGTTCGCCACCATGGTGCTCGGCGTGGCCCGGCCGCACCGCGACGGCGGCCTGACGTTGACCCTGGCCGGCGGCGGGCACCTGCCGCCGCTGGTGCTGCGGGAGTCCGGCGAGGTCGAGGTGGTGCCGTTGCGCGGCATGCTGATCGGTGTGGTGCCCGATCCCCGCATCGGCGAGGTGACGGTGCACCTGGCGCCGGGGGAGACGTGCCTGTTCTACAGCGACGGGGTGACCGAGGCGCGCGGCGGCCGGCGCGGTGACGAGCAGTTCGGCGCCGAGCGGCTGCTCAACGCGGTGACCGACTGCCACCGGATGCCCGCGCCGGCGCTCGCCGAGCGGGTCGAGCAGGTGACCTGCGACTGGCTCGCGCACGGCGACCACGACGACATCGCCGTGCTGGCGCTGCGGGCCACCGGCCCGGCCGGGCGGGCGCCGCGGCACCTGCACGCGGTGCCGGATCCGGCCGTGACCGAACGAACGAGGGAGCTGTTCGCGTGACCGTGCCGACCGTCGAGGCCGACCCGGGCCATGCCTTCCCCCGCTATCTGGAGTGCCTGGCCGACGCCGACGAGTCCGCCGCCGTGTCGGTGGCCCGCGGGCTGCTGGAGGCGGGCGTGCCGGCCGAGCGGGTGCTGCTGGATCTGGTCGCCCCGGCCCAGGCCGAGGTGGGCGAACGCTGGGCCCGCAACGAGTGGAGCGTCGCCCAGGAGCACGCCGCCACCCACATCAGCGAGCGGGTGGTGGCCGCTGTGGCCGCGTACGCCGATCCCCGCCCGACCCGCGGGCGGATCGTGATGGCCTGCATGGACGGTGAGTGGCACGCGCTGCCGGCCCGGCTGGTGGCCGAGGTGCTGCGGCTGCGCGGCTGGCAGGTCGTCTTCCTCGGCGCCAGCGTCCCGGCCGCGCACCTGGTGTCCTACCTGCATCGCTACGACGCCGAGGCGGTGGCGCTGGCCTGCGCGCTGCCGATGCGGCTGCCGCACGCCCACCGGATGGTGGAGGCGTGCCGCCGCTCCGACGTGCCGGTGGTGGTCGGTGGCCGGGGCTTCGGCGACGACGGCCGCTGGGCCCGCGTGCTCGGTGTGCCGTGGGCGCCCGACGCGCCGGCCGCGGCGGACCTGGTGGCCGACGAGCGGGCGCTGCGCGAGACGCCGCCCGCGCGGCTGGATCACCTGGCCGACGACGAGTACGTCAGCCTGGTCAAACGGCGCGGCGAGCTGATCGACAGCGCCCTGGCCGACCTGCGCGAGCGGGTGCCGTCGACGGCCGACTACACCCCGGCGCAGCTCGACTCCACGATCAGCGACCTCGGCTACATCGTGGACTTCCTGGCCGCCGCGCTCTACGTGGACGACGCCACGCTGTTCACCGGGTTCGTCGAGTGGCTGGTGGAGATCCTGGTCAGCCGCGGGGTGCCGGCGGGCGCGGTCGGGCTGACCCTGGAGCACTATGGACAGCAGCTGCGCGACTTCCCGCGCGCGGCTGCCTTCCTCGACCGGGGGAGGGCCCTGGTGGGCGGGCTGTCGGCGGCGGGCCGCTGACGGGCGCCGGGCCGGCCGTCGCATATACTTGCACCACTGCAAGGGTTCGCCTGCGGTGGGAGCGAGAGGGGCCACTGTGACGTTCACCGTCACGTACGCCCAGCGGGACGGGGGCGGCGTCTGCCTCCGGCTGGCCGGCGAGCTCGACCTCGGCACGGCCGGAGAGCTGAGCTCGGCGATCGACCGGGTGGTGGCGGAGGGGCACCGCGAGTTGCTGCTCGACCTCACCGAACTGACGTTCTGCGACTCCACCGGCATCGCGGCCTTCGTCCGGGGGGACAACATCGTCGCCGCCGACGGCGGCTGGCTGCGGCTCACCGGGGCGACCGGCCGGGTGGCCCGGGTGCTCCAGGTGACCGGGCTGGCCGAGGTGCTCCACCGCGGCCTCGACACCGCCGACCCGACCGCGCCGGCCGCCTCCTGATCCGGTACATTTCCCCGCCAGCAGCCGGCCGTGCGGCCGGACGCCCTCCTCACCACGAAGCAGGTAAACCGATGGGTCAGACCAGCCCCAGCCCCGTTCGCATCCTGGTGGTGGACGACGACCCGGGTGACGTCCTGATGATCGAGGAGGCGCTGGCCGACTCCGACGTCGACAAGGTCATCGACGTGGTCGCCGACGGCCAGGAGGCGATGGAGTTCCTCCGCCGCGAGGGCCGGCACACCGAGGCGCAGCGCCCCGACGTGATCCTGCTCGACCTGAACATGCCCCGGATGGACGGGCGGCAGGTGCTCGGCGAGGTCAAGGGTGACGAGAGCCTGCGGACCATCCCGATCGTCGTGCTCACCACCTCCAACGCCGACACCGACGTGGTCAGCAGCTACACGCTCCAGGCCAACGCGTATGTGACGAAGCCGATCGACCTGGACGACTTCAACGACGTGGTACGCCGGATCGACGAGTTCTTCGGACGGGTGGTCGTGCTCCCGAAGCACCCGTAGGGGCGGGAAGTCCGGGCCTCCGCATCCTGAACATTTTGTGGGAACGGCCGCGCCCGGGAGCGCGGGGACCGCAGGATCGGCAGGTGGGGACGCGCACCGGCTGCCTGGGGGGCGACGCATGAGGTTCTCGGTGGTGGAGACCGGCTACGACAGGCGGCAGGTCGACGCCTGTCTGGACGAGCTGAGCCTGCGGCTGGGTCGGCTGGCGGCGCGAGCGGAGGGCGCCGCCGGGGCCGGCCGGGAGTGGGACCAGATCCGGTCGGACGCCGTGCACCTGTGCGACTTCCTGCATCGCCGTACCGCGCCGGTCGAGCCGGCCGCGCCCCACCCGTCCGTCGCCGAACGGGAGGCCGCCGAGCTGCTGGCGCAGGCCCGCGCCGAGCTGGAGGCCGCACGTGAGGAGGCCCGCCGGTTGCGGGAGGAGGCGTACGCCGAGGCCGTGCGGGCGCGCCGCGAGTTCGAGGCGGCCCTGCTGGCACGCCGCCGCCGGGAGTCCCGGGTCGACGAGATCCTGGCCGGGGCGCGGGGCGAGCGGGTGGCGGTGGACACCCCCACCGCCGCGGCGAGCGTACGGCCCGGTGGCGCCGGGCGCAGCTCCGCCTGACCGGCGCCGGGTCAGACCAGCGCCGACACCACGGTCGTGGCGCGCTTCTCGTGCCGGGCGTACGCGTCGGGGTAGGCGGACACCTGCACCGCCTGGGCGGCGGCGGTGACGCTCATGTCCTCCCAGCCCGGCACCTCGCGCAGCGCGGCGTAGAAGGCCCGGGCCGCGTACGCCGGCCGCATGAGCTGGGCGACGGTGCCCCAGCCGCTGCTGGGCCGCTGCTGGAACAGCCCGACCGAGTCGTGGTCGGAGCCGCTGCCCTGGTGCGGGTGGTCGAAGGACTGCGGCACCACGTCGCTGGCCAGGTTGTAGAGGTTGCTCTCCTGCATGGCGGTGGCGACTGCGACGACCAGTGCCCGGCGGGGCATCTTCATCTCCCGCCCCACGTCGACGATGGCCTTGGCGTTGTCCATCTGCCGTTGGTCCAGGCCGGCGACCGGACGGGGGCGCGCGGGCAGCACGGGCTTGCGCGGCGGCTTCTTCGTCGCCGTGGCGCCGGGCGTGGGAGCCGGCGGCGGCAGGGCCGCGGCGGCCGGTGGCGCGACCCGGGTGAAGTCGCGGGAGGCGCGCTGGTCGGCGGCGGCCCGGTCGGCGACCGCCTCGCGTACCTCCAGGTGCGCCGGGCCGGTCTCGCCGACGCCCGCCACGCCGATCAGGCCGAGGCAGCAGGTGACGCCGGTGGCCACCGCGATCCGGCCGGGCACGGACCGGGCCGGGCCGCGTCGTGGCGGTTCCGGGGCGCGGTGACGCCCCACCCTCCGTTCGGCTGATGCCGGGTCAATCGTTCGGCGAACCGGGCGGTTGGCGGGCAACGGCTGATGATCGGGGTCGTCGGGGTGCACCCGCCGAGGCTAGAAAGCTTCCGGCTCTTTGCCATCGGGGTGATTGGTGGCATGCGCCACAATCTGCCGGATTCGCGGGCGACATCAGGGGTGGCGGATCATGAAAACCGCTAACCGCGCGTACCCGGAAGAATGCCTATGTCGGTTTCGGTGGTGCGAAGCGGACGCCGAGCCGACCCGGCGGCGGCCGACGCCCGGCTCCACCGTTCGGCCGATGGTGCCCTGGTCGGCCGTCTCTCGCCCAGCGGCGGTCCGCCGACCCGCCGGGATCGACTCCTCGCGATCCGGCGGCTCACGGTGCGGAGACCGTGGATCATGGCGACGCCGCCGCGCGGCGACCCGGGCGCTCGATACGATTCCGACGGTGACGCAGCGGATGGTCGACGAGCGCCCGCCCGGCCCCCGCAGCCGGCGCGGCGCCGTCGTCATCGTCTGCGCCGTGCTGCTCACGCTGCTGCTGGCCGGGCACCGGCTGGTGCCGAACGTCCACGGCCTGGGCAGCCTGGTGGACAGCGTCACCCCGCTGCTCGGGATCGCCGTGCCGCTGCTCGCGCTCGCGGCGCTGCTGCGCCGCTCCCGGCCGGCGTTGGTGGCGGTGCTGCTGCCGGCCCTGGTCTGGGCCGGGCTCTACGGCCGCGCGTGGCTGCCCCCGGCCGCCGGCGCGGACGGCGCCGCGGTCCGCGTGGTCAGCCAGAACCTGCGCGTGGGCAACCCCGACCCGGCCGCCACCGTCGGCGCGCTCACCGGCGACGCCCCGGACCTGATCGGGCTCCAGGAGGTCGCCGACGGCGACCGGGTGGCGTCCGTGCTGGCCGAGCGCTACCCGCACCGGGCGGTGGTGTCGACTGTCGCGCTGTGGAGCCGGTGGCCGATCCGCGAGGCGCACGGTGTCGACACCGGGCTGGGCTGGGACCGCGCGCTGCGGGCCGTGGTCGTCGCGCCTCAGGGCGACCTGGCCGTGTACGTGGTCCACCTCGGCTCCGCGCGGGCCGGGCACACCGCCACCCGGGACCAGACCGTCGCCGCGCTCGCCGACGCCGTGCGTGCCGACCCGGCCGACCGGCTGGTGGTGCTCGGCGACCTGAACACCGCCACCACCGACCGGGTCTTCGACCCGCTGACCCGGCTGCTCGGCGACGCGCAGGCCGAGGCCGGGCAGGGATTCGGGTTCACCTGGCCGGCCGGGCTGCCGGTCACCCGCCCGGACCACGTCCTCTACCGGGGACTGACGCCGACCGCCGCCGGGGTGCTGCACACCCCGGACAGCGACCACCGCGCGGTCACCGCCGGCTTCCGCTGGTGACCTCTCAGTGCCGGCCGTTCTCCGCCGGGGTCACGGTGAGGCGGTGCCGGCTCGGATCTCCGCTGGAGAAGGGCCAGAGCCGATCGGCGTACGCGACCAGGTCGGCCAGCTGGTCCCGGGTCAGTCCCGCCGAGGAGATCTCGGCGTGCACGTCGGCCCGGTAGCGGCCGTCGTCGTCGCGGCCCAGCTTCGCCTCGGCGGTCACCTGCACGGTGTGCGCCTCGTCGGTGATCTCCCCGGCCGCCTCCACCGCCGCGTGGTGCAAGCAGGAGGCGAACGCCGCGGCCAGGAGCTGTTCCGGCGTCAGGCCGGTGCAGTGCGGCGCCAGCGGGGACGCCAGGGCGGAGGAGAGCCCGCCGTCGTCGGTGCGTACGTGACCGCCCGCCGCGGTCGCCGTGGCCGTCTCGGCCAGCCAGGAACTCGGATCCGGCATCGCGTTCCTCCCGTCACTCACCGGACCGCGTTCCCGGACCCCGACCGGCGAAACCGCGCCCGAGCAGGCAGTAGGAGTGCTCAGCCGATCCGGCCGCCGGGCGCGGCGTCGACGGCCATCGCCTCGGTGGCCTCGGCGGCGGCCCGGCTGGTCCACGGCGACACCTGCGGCGCGCGCTGCCGGGGCAGCATCGCGGTCATCGGCACGTAGACCCGGGCGTCCACGGCCTCGGCCAGCAGCAGCGCGGCCATCGGGCTGGTCGGCCGGGCGCACGGGTCGGCGTCGAGGCAGCGGCGGACGAGCTCGGCCACCTCGCCCGGCAGGCCGGGAACCTCGGGAAGCGGGCGGGGCGGCCGGCGGCGGCGCGACCCGAGCAGCTGGGTGGTGCTGCCGGCCTCGTACGGCAGTTCGCCGGTGAGGCAGTAGTACAGCAGCACGCCCAGGGCGTACATGTCGGCGGCCGGGGTGGCCGGCCGGCGGTCGAGCTGCTCCGGCGCCAGGTACGCCGGAGTGCCCACGACGACGCCGTCCGGAGTGTGGTCCGGTGCGCCGGCCGGAGTGGCGATGCCGAAGTCGAGCACCTTCACCCCGCACGGGGTGAGGATCACGTTCGCGGGCTTGACGTCCCGGTGCACGATGTCGTGCGCGTGCGCGGCGGCGAGCGCGGCGCACACCTCGGCGCAGACCCGTACCGCGATCCGCCAGTCCAGCGGCCCGGTGCGCAGGTGCGCGGCGAGCGTCTCGCCCTCGGCCAGCTCCATCACGATGTACGGCACCGGGCGTCCGTCCGGCAGTGTCGCGGTGCCGAAGTCGTGCACGCTGGCGACGTTCGGGTGCACCAGCCGCGCCGCCGAGCGTGCCTCGGCCCGGATCCGGTCCACCGATCCGGCGTCGCCGTCCAGTGCGGGCGAGATGAGCTTCACCGCGACGGTCCGGTCCAGCACGCGGTCGTGCGCGCGCCACACCTCCGACATGCCACCCAGGCCGGCTCGCTGTTCGAGCTCGTACCGCCCGCCCAGCGTCCTCATCGCCACTCCTCGCCTCGTCCGGTGCCCTCCGGTCCCGCTACCCGGCCCCGGAGCTGTGCAAACCGCCGAGGGGCGGCGCCGCGGCGGGGTAGCTTCGCGGCGAGGGCGTCGACGGACGGAGGGCAGCGGTGGCCGTGGTGCGCGTGCGGTTCGTCGGCGGGCCGGCCGACGAGCTGACCCGGGACCTGCCCGCGGGGCCGGACGGCGCGCCGCCGCCCCGGTGGGTGCTGCGTCATCCGGAGGAACCGGCCGAGGGGGTGGCCGACCACCTCTACGAGCGCGACGACCACGCGTCGCCCGGCGGCTGGACGATGCGGTACGTGCACACGTTCCCGTTCGGCGCGACCGAGTGAGGTCGTCTCGCAGCGGCCGGACGCGGCGCGTCAGGCCGGCCGGACGCCGGTGGTGCCGAGGATGACCGAGGCGACCAGCTCCGGGTCGTCGTGCATGGGCACGTGCCCGCAGCCGGGCAGGTCCAGGTGCCGCGCGGCGGGCAGCCGGGTACGCGCCAGCGCCGCCTGCCGGTACGGCAGGATCCGGTCCCGAGTACCCCACGCGACTGTGACCGGCACGGTCGGCGCGCCCGCGTAGGCGTACCCCCGGCCGGCGCGGGCGACGGCGCGGAACGCCCGTGCCTGGCGCAGCGCGCGGGCATCGGCGAGCGCGTCGTCGAGGGCCATCCGGTTGGGCCGGGCCAGGATCATGCCCATCGCCAGCATCCGCAGCGCGGGCGCGGCGAACAGGCGGCGCAGCACCGGTTCGGGCAGCCGGGCCGCGTTGCGGTGCAGCGCGAGCACCGTCAGCGCCCAGCGCAGCTCGCGCGCGGTGCAGAACCCGGCCGGCGACAGCGCGGTGGCCGAGGAGACCGCGCCGATCGCGGCCAGTTCGAGGGCGATCGCGCCGCCGAGGCTGTTGCCCGCGACGTGCGGGCGTTCCAGCCCGAACGCGGCGAACAGCTCGACCATGGCCACGGCCAGGCCGGGCATGTCGGCGGGCAGCCCGGCGGCGGGCACCGGGGAGCGGCCGAAGCCGGGCAGGTCGACGGCGATCACGTCGTGCGCCTCGGCGAGGCGATCCAGCACCGGCCGCCAGGCGCCGCCGTGGTGGCCGATGCCGTGCAGCAGCACCAGCGCGGGCCCGGCGCCCCGCCGCTCGTAGACGACGTCCACCGGCGCGGTCACGGCCGCCCCTGCGGCGTGCTGGCGCCGAAGCCCCGCCCCAGCGCCCGGGACTGCTCCTCGATCAGCGGGACGGTGGCCCGGGCGGTGCGGCCCACCAACCGGTCGGCCAGCGGGCTGACCAGCACCGATCGCATCGCCTGCACGCCGGCCACGGCGCGCGGCACGTACACCCGGCGGCTGCGGCGCTCGATCGCCCGGACGAACGCCTCGGCGCACTCGGTCACCGTTGTGGTACGCCGCAGCGGCCAGGGCAGCTTCGCCAGCGCCGTGGAGAAGGCCGGCAGGTCGGCGCGCGCCTCGCGGACCAGGTCGGTGTCCACCCACGACGGATGGGCGGTGCCGACCGCCACGCCCCGGTGTGCCAGCTCCAGCCGGACCGCGTTGCCGAACTGCTCAACGCCGGCCTTGGAGGCGCAGTAGGCGGCCATGCCGGGCAGCGCGGCGAACGCCGCGGCCGAGGAGACGATCAGCAGATAGCCACCCCGGTCGACGAGCGCGGGCACGGTCGCCGCCGCGGTGCGCATCACCCCGATCAGGTTGACCTCGACGGTACGCACCAGCGCCTCGACGTCGCCGACGGCGATCGTGCCTCGGTTGGCCACCCCGGCGTTCGCCACCACCGCGTCGATCCCGCCCAGCGTCGCGAGTGTCCCGTCCACCGCCGCGGCGAGGGCGTTCTGGTCGGTGACGTCGGCGGCGAACCAGGCGTGCCCCGGGCCCAGCTCGGCGGCGAGCGCGGCGAGCCGGTCGGGTTCCAGCCCGACGAGGGACAACCGGGCGCCGCGCGCCGCGGCGAGGCGGGCGGTGTGCTCGCCGATGCCCCGGGCCGCGCCGGTCACCAGCACCACCTTGCCGGCCAACCGGCCGGAAAAACGACCATCGATGGACATGCCGGGAAGTTACCACCGGGTAGCCCCGGTGCGGAAGACCCCGCCGACCTGCCCGGATCGCCGCCGCGCGGCGCGCACAGCTGGTACACAGGATCGGGACAGCCCGCCGACAGCGGGTCCGCCCACGATGGGGGCATGGTCATGAACGCGCAGTCCGCGCAGGGTCGCATCGAGCTGCGCCGACCGGACGGCGAACCGGTGCGGGTGCTCGTCGTCGACGACGAGCCGACACTCACCGACCTGCTCTCGATGGCGCTGCGGTACGAGGGCTGGCAGGTCGCCACCGCCGGCAGCGGCATGGCGGCTGTCACCACCGCCCGCCAGTTCCGCCCGGACGCCGTGGTGCTCGACGTGATGCTGCCCGACCTGGACGGCTTCCAGGTGCTGCGCCGCCTGCGCGAGCAGTTCCCGAGCGTGCCGGTGCTGTTCCTGACCGCCCGCGACGCGGTGGAGGAACGCGTCGCCGGGCTCACCGTCGGCGGCGACGACTACGTCACCAAGCCCTTCAGCCTGGAGGAGGTGATCGCCCGGCTGCGCGCGCTGCTGCGCCGTTCCGGCTTCGCGGTCGCCGCCCGCCAGGAGGCGGTGCTCACCGTCGGCGACCTCACCCTCGACGAGGACAGCCACGAGGTACGCCGCGGCGACGACCTGATCACGCTCACCGCCACCGAGTTCGAGCTGCTGCGCTACCTCATGCGCAACCCGCGCCGGGTGCTCAGCAAGGCGCAGATCCTCGACCGGGTGTGGAACTACGACTTCGGCGGCCAGGCCAACGTGGTCGAGCTGTACATCTCGTACCTGCGCAAGAAGATCGACGCGGGCCGCGCGCCCATGATCCATACGCTGCGCGGGGCGGGCTATGTCCTCAAACCCGCCGAGTGACAGGGGCGGCCGGCTGCGCCGCCGCCTGGCCGGCTGGTCGCTGCGCCGCCGCCTGGTGCTCTCCGTGGTGGCGCTGCTCGCGCTGGTGAGCATCGGCATCGGCGGCCTGACCACAGTCGCGCTGCGACACTTCCTGATCGACCAGATCGACAACCAGCTCACCTTCGGCGACCGGCGGCCCGCCGACTTCGAACGCTGGGCCCGCCGCGGCGTCGACCCGCCGCGACCGGACCAGCGGCCCACCCCGCCGGACTCCGACGAGGTGGCGCCGGACCCCCCTGGCGGCTTCCCGCCGGGCTCGATCGCCGTCCGGGTGCCCGCCGCCGCCGAACCCGTCGGCCGGGTCCGGTCCGAGAACGGCGACAGCGAGGAGGTGCCCGCCGCCGACCTGACCGCGCTGGCCCGCGTACCCGTCGGCGACCGCCCGCACACAGTCGTCGTCGGCGACCGGGGCGACTACCGCGCGATCGCGCTCCCGTCGCCGCGCGGCGACGGCGACGTGCTGGTCCTCGCGATCCCGCTGGCCCAGGTCGACGACACCGTCATGTGGATGCTCGTCGCGCAGGCCGGGGTGATCGGCGCCGGCCTGGTCATCGCCGGCGCCCTCGGTCTGCTCATCGTCCGGGTGACGCTGCGGCCGCTCAACCGCGTCGCCGCCACCGCCGCCCGGGTCACCGAACTGCCGCTCGACCGCGGCGAGGTCGCCCTGTCCGTGCGGGTGCCGGCCGCCGACACCGACCCCCGCACCGAGGTCGGGCAGGTCGGCGGCGCGCTCAACCGGATGCTCGGCCACGTCGCCGCCGCGCTCGCCGCCCGGCAGGCCAGCGAGACCCGGGTACGCCAGTTCGTCGCCGACGCCAGCCACGAGCTGCGCACCCCCCTCGCTGCCATCCGCGGGTACGCCGAGGTGGCCCGCCGGGGCCGCCAGGAAGTGCCGCCCGACGTGGCGCACGCGCTGCGCCGCGTCGAGTCGGAGAGCACCCGGATGACGAGCCTCGTCGACGACCTGCTGCTGCTGGCCCGGCTGGACTCCGGCCGCCCGCTCGCCGCCGAGCCGGTCGACCTGACCGCCATGGCCGTGAACGCGGTCAGTGACGCGCACGTCGCCGGGCCCGACCACCGCTGGCAACTCGACCTGCCCGACGAGCCGCTCACCGTCACCGGCGACGCCCACCGGCTGCACCAGGTGCTGGCGAACCTGCTGGCGAACGCGCGGGTGCACACCCCGGCCGGCACCACAGTCACGGTCCGGCTCGCGCCCGCGCCCGGCGGCGTCGAACTACGCGTCACCGACGACGGGCCGGGCATCCCGGAGCAGTTGCAGCCGGAGGTCTTCGAGCGGTTCGCGCGCGGCGACACCTCCCGCTCCCGCGCGCAGGGCAGCACCGGCCTGGGCTTGGCCATCGTCGCCGCCGTGGTCGAGGCGCACCACGGGCGGGTCGACGTGGTCAGCCGGCCCGGCCACACCGCGTTCACGGTCTGGCTGCCGGGATCCACAGCCGACGCATAGGCCGCTCACGGGAGCGGGCCAGCGGGCCCGCCGAGGCTTGCCGCCATGAACCGAACCGAGAGCCTGCCGACCGCGCCCACGGCCGGTCCACCCGGCACCGAGCCGGCCCCCGCGCCCGTACCTGAGGAGACCCGCACCGGCCGCGATCGCTGGGCCCGGCCGGCCCTGGCCGGCCTGCTGGTCGCGACCGCGCTGCTCTACCTGTGGGGCCTGGGCGCCTCCGGCTGGGCCAACGCGTTCTACTCCGCCGCCGTGCAGGCCGGGTCGCAGAGCTGGACGGCGTTCTTCTACGGCTCCTCGGACGCGGCCAACTCGATCACAGTGGACAAGACCCCCGCCTCGCTGTGGCTGATGGCGCTCTCGGTGCGCATCTTCGGCCTGAGCGGCTGGTCGATCCTGGTGCCGCAGGCGCTGCTCGGCGTCGCCTCCGTCGGCGTGCTGTACGCGACCGTCCGCCGCTGGTACGGCCCGGCCGCCGGCCTGCTCGCCGGCGCGGTGCTCGCGCTCACCCCGGTGGCGACGCTGATGTTCCGGTTCAACAACCCGGACGCGCTGCTGGTGTTCCTGCTCGTCGCCGCCGCGTACGCCACGGTGCGCGCGGTCGAGACGGCGAGCACGCGGTGGATCGTGCTGACCGGCGTGCTCGTCGGCTTCGGCTTCCTCACCAAGATGCTCCAGGCGTTCCTGGTGATCCCGGTCTTCGCCGGGGTCTACCTGCTGGCCGCGCCGACCGGACTCGGACGGCGGATCCGGCAGCTCCTGCTGGCCGGGCTCGCAGTGGTCGTCTCCGCCGGCTGGTGGGTGGCGATCGTCGAGCTGGCGCCGGCGAGCGCCCGCCCGTACATCGGCGGCTCGCAGAACAACAGCATCCTGGAGCTGACGCTCGGCTACAACGGGCTGGGCCGCATCACCGGCGACGAGGTGGGCAGCGTCGGCGGCGGCGGTGGCGGCCGGCCGGGTGGGGGAGGCGGCGGACCGTTCTCCGGCCAGACCGGTCTCCTGCGGATGTTCGACACCGAGGTCGGCGGGCAGATCTCCTGGCTGCTGCCCGCCGCGCTGATCTTGCTGGTCGCGGGGCTGTGGCTGGCCGGGCGGGCACCGCGTACCGACCGCACGCGGGCCGGTCTGCTGCTCTGGGGCGGCTGGCTGCTGATCACCGGACTGATCTTCAGCTTCATGTCCGGGATCTTCCACGCGTACTACACGGTCGCCCTGGCCCCGGCGGTCGGCGCGCTGGCCGGCATCGGCGTCACGCTGCTGTGGCGCGCCCGCTCGGCGCCGGTCGAGGCAGTCGCGGCGGCTCCGGTTCCCGCTGTGGCGGATGCGCCGGTCGTCGTGGGTGCCTCGGTCGTCGCGGCTCCGGGCCGGCGGCGGGCGCTCGTCGCCACGCTGGTCCTGGCCGGCACGCTGGCGGTCACCGCCTGGTGGTCCTGGCACCTGCTCGGCCGCACCGCCGACTGGCACCCGTGGCTGCGCTCCACAATCCTGGCCGTGGGCCTGACCACCGCAGCCCTCCTGGCCACCTCGGCGGTGATCAAGGAGTTCGCGTCCGGGAACGGCGTTCAAAGTGACGCGAACTCCTTGGTCGACTCGGAGACGGGGGTGGCGGCGGGGCCCGGGGCTGGGTTTGCCGGGCGGGTTGTGCGGTGGGTGGTGCCGGTGGTGTCCGTCGCCGGGATCGCGGTGGCGCTGGCCGGGCCGGCCGCGTACGCGATGCAGACCGCTGCCACCCCGCACAGCGGCTCGATCCCGAGTGCCGGGCCGGCCGGAGCTGGTGGCTTCGGCGGCCCCGGCGGACCGGGCGGCCGGATGCCGGGCGGCGGGAACGGGCAGTTCCCGGGCTTCCCTGGTGGCCCGAACGGCACCGGCTCGGACGGCACGGGTTCCGACGGCTCCGGCCCGGGCGGTACCGGCCAGGACGGCGGGGCGAACGCCGGTGGGTTCCCCGCATTCCCTGGTGGTGGTTCGGCCCCGGGCGCGCCCGGCGGCACAGGTCAGGACGGCGGCACCGCGCCGGGCGGCATCCCGGGGCAGGGCGGCTTCCCCGGGCAGGACGGCGGGACCGGGCAGGAGGGGCGGGGGCAGCGCGGCGGCGGCATGGGCGGGCTGCTCGACGCCCGTGAGCCGAGCGCCGAGATGACCGCGCTGCTCACCGCCGACGCCGACGACTACACCTGGGTCGCCGCGACTGTCGGCTCGAACAACGCCTCCGGCTACCAGCTGGCGGCCGGCCGGCCGGTCATGCCGATCGGCGGCTTCAACGGCAGCGACCCGTCGCCGACGCTCGCCCAGTTCCAGCGGTACGTCGCCGACGGGCGGATCCACTACTTCCTCGGCGGCGGCGGGTTCCGGGCCGACGGCGGCAGCAACGCCTCGGCCGAGATCGCCGCGTGGGTCACCGAGACCTTCACCGCCACCACCGTCGACGGCGTGACCGTGTACGACCTGAGCAGCGGAAAGCAGGGCTGAGCGATGACTGGCACGTACGCGCCCCGGGCCGCCGTGCAGGCCCGGCCCGCCGCCGGCAGCGCGGTGCTCGACGTGGTGGTCCCGGTCTACAACGAGGAGACCGACCTGGGCCCCTGCGTCCGGCGGCTGCACGCGCACCTGACCGCGCACTTCCCGTACCCGTTCCGGATCACTGTGGCCGACAACGCCAGCGTGGACGGCACCCCGGCGGTGGCGCGGGCGCTCGCCGACGAGTTGCCCGAGGTGGGGGTGCTGCGCCTGGACGAGAAGGGCCGCGGGCGGGCACTGCGCGCCGCCTGGTCGGCCTCGCCCGCGCCGGTGCTCGCGTACATGGACGTGGACCTGTCCACCGACCTGGCCGCGCTGCTGCCGCTGGTCGCCCCGCTCATCTCCGGCCACTCGGACCTGGCCATCGGCACCCGGCTGGCGCGGACCAGCCGGGTGGTCCGGGGTGCCAAGCGGGAGGTCATCTCGCGCGGCTACAACCTGCTGCTGCGTGGGGCGCTCGCGGCGCGTTTCTCCGACGCCCAGTGCGGGTTCAAGGCGATCCGCGCCGACGTGGCCGCCGAGCTGCTGCCGCTGGTGCGTGACACCGGCTGGTTCTTCGACACCGAGCTGCTGGTCCTGGCGCAGCGGGCCGGGCTGCGCATCCACGAGGTGCCTGTGGACTGGGTGGACGACCCGGACAGCCGGGTCGACATCGTCGCCACCGCGCTGGCCGACCTGCGCGGCATCGGCCGGCTGGGCCGGGCGCTGGTGACCGGGGCGCTGCCGCTGGCGCAGTTACGCGCCCAGCTCGGCCGGGGGCCGTTGCCGGCACCGCCGGCGCAGGTGCCGATCGGGTTGCCCCGCCAGCTCGCCCGGTTCGCCGCTGTGGGCGTGGCGAGCACGCTCGCGTACCTGCTGTTGTTCCTGCTGGCCCGCGGCCCGCTCGGGGCGCAGCCGGCGAACCTGCTGGCGTTGCTGCTCACGGCGGTGGCCAACACGGCCGCCAACCGGCGGCTCACGTTCGGGGTCACCGGGCGCCGCCACGCCGGCCGGCACCACGTCCAGGGCCTGCTCGCGTTCGCCCTCGGCCTGGCCCTGACCAGCGGTTCCCTGGCCGCGCTGCACGCCACCACAACCCCGAACCGCGCGTTGGAGCTGACCGTCCTGGTAACGGCCAACCTGGCCGCGACGGCCCTGCGCTTCCTCCTGCTCCGCCTGGCCATGCACCACCGCCCTTGACCCCCACCGCCCCTGACCCTCACCACCCCTGACCCCACCCCGTCGATCATGAGGTTGGCGGTGCGACACGCCGGGCCCCGACACCGTCAACTTCATGATCGACGGGGAGGGTGGGGGGTGGGAGGGTGGGAGGGTGTACCGGGAGTGGAAGGTGGCGGGGGTTCCGGGCGGGGTGCTGTGGAGCAGCGTCTCGGGCGGGAGTGAGACGCGGGTGCTGCCGGACGGGTGCCTGGATCTGCTCTGGTCCAGCCGGTCCGGGCTGCTGGTCGCGGGTCCGGACCGCACCGCGCACCTGTCGCGTTCGGCGCCGGGGGACCGGTGGATCGGGCTGCGCCTGCCGCCGGGGACCGGCCCGGCCGTGTTCGGGGTGCCGGCCGAGGAGTTGCGGGACCGCCGCGTATCGCTCGCCGACCTGTGGGGCCGCGCCGCCGCCGAGGTGACCGAGCGGGTCGAGGCGGCGCTGGCCGCGCCGGGCGACGAGGCCGCCGGGGTGCTCACCCGGGTCGCCCGCGACCGGCTGCGCGCGGCCGGCGGCCCCGACCCGATCGGCGCGCATGTCGCCGCCCGCCTGGCCGCCGGGGCCACCGTCGCCGCGACCGCCGCCGAGGTCGGCCTCGGCCCGCGCGCCCTGCACCGCCGCAGCCGGGCCCTCTTCGGGTACGGCCCGAAGACGCTGGCCCGCATCCTGCGGATGCGCCGCGCGCTGGACCTGGCCCGCGCCGGTGCGCCGCTCGCCGAGGTGGCGGTGCGCAGCGGGTACGCCGACCAGGCCCACCTGACCCGCGAGGTGCGGGAACTGGCCGGGGTGCCGCCGACCCGGCTGCTCGCCCCGGCCCGGAGCCGCCCGCAGGCGACCTGACCGGCCCGGAAGCGGCCCGCGAGCCGGCTCCCGTCTACTCGGCCGCAGGCAGCGGGGCGAACAGGTCCACGCCGTTGCCGTCCGGGTCGTGCAGGACCGCGTACCGCTGGCCCCAGAACGCGTCCCACGGCGGCATCTCGCCGTGGTGCCCGGCACCGGTCAGCTCGGCGTACCAGCGGTCCACCTCCGACGGGTCGGCGCACCGGAAGGCCAGGCTCATCCGGTTGTTGCCGCCGGACGGGTCGAAGTCGGGGTGGAAGCTGCGGATCACCTCGACCGTGTCCCAGGCCAGCCGTACGCCGTTCGGCAGGGTGACCTCGACGTGCCCTTCCGTCTCGGCGCCGGCCGGGATCGGCAGCCCCAGCCGCCGGTAGAAATCGAGCGTGCGGGCCATGTCGGTGACCACGGTCCCGACCAGATCGAACTGCGGTGTCATGCCGGCCACGGTAGGCGCGACCGGCCCGGCCCGTCTTGAACGGATCGGACGGGGGACGAGTGGCCGGTGTGGCCGCGCACCCGGACGCCGAGACGTTACGGTGAGGGACAAGTCCGGCTCCGAGCAACAAAGCTCGCATTCCGGGCGTGCTCCGATGACCGGCGAGGGAAGGAAAGCAGCCGTGACGCATCTGGCCTACCTGGACGCGGGATCCGGCAGTCTCATCGTGCAGGCGGTGGTCGGCGGGGTGGCCGGGGTGGCGGTGGCCGCCAAGCTCTACTGGCGCCGCCTGGTGTCCCGGTTCCGGCGTCAGCCCTCCGACCAGGGCCCGGCGGCGTGACGATCCCCGACACCGGCGTCCGCGTCGAGCCGGGCTCCTTCCGCGACCCCGGCAACCGGGTGTTCCACCGGGGCGAGGAGGTGCTGCGCGGGCTCGACGAGCGCTCCGCCCGGGACTGGCGGGCACTGTCCGTCACCGACTTCTTCCGGCAGGCCACCAGCACCGGGCAGATCGTCGGCACCGAGGAACTGGCCCCGACCCCTGTCGACGCGCCCTGGACCGCGGTGCTGCGGCACGAGCGGATCCCGTTCGTCTCGCACCCCTACGAGTGGTCGTCCGCCATGCTGCGCGACGCCGCGCTGCTGCACCTGGACGTGCTGCGCGCCGCCCTGGAAGCCGGCTTCACCACGAAGGACGGCTCGGCGTACAACGTGCAGTGGCGCGGCGCCCGGCCGGTCTTCATCGACGTCGGCTCGTTCGAGGCACTGCGCGACGGTGAACCCTGGGCCGGCTACCGGCAGTTCTGCCAGACGCTGCTCTACCCGCTGCTCATCCAGGCCCACCTCGGGCTGGACTTCCAGCCGTTCCTGCGAGCCCGCGTCGACGGCGTCGAACCGGACCAGATGCGCCGGCTGTTCGGCGGCACCCGGCGCTGGCGGGCCGGCGTGCCCACCCACGTGCACCTGCACGGCGCCATGCAGGCCCGCAACTCCGCCGCGAGCACCACCGACGTCCGCGCCCAGTTGCGCGCCGCCGGGTTCTCCCGCGAGCTGGCGCTGGCCACGGTACGCGGGCTGACGAAGCTGGTCCGCCGCCTCGACCACCGGCCCGGCGACAGCCACTGGTCGGACTACCAGCGCACCTGCGCGTACTCGGTGCCGGACCGGCAGGCCAAGGAGGAGTTCGTCGACCGGGCGGTGGCCGCCGTCGGCGGCGGCTCGGCGCTGGACCTGGGCGCCAACGACGGCCGGTACGCCCGCATCGCCGCCCGGCACGCCGCGCACGTCGTCGCCGTCGAGCAGGACCCGGCGGTCGTCGACACGCTCTACCGCGCGCTGCGCGAGGAGGGCGAGACACGGATCCTGCCGCTGGTGATGGACCTGGCCGACCCGTCCCCGGGCGGCGGCTGGCGCGGCGTCGAGCGGGCCGCGTTCGCCGACCGGGCCCGCGCGGACACCGTCCTGGCCTTGGCCGTGGTGCACCACCTGGCGATCGGGCGCAACGTGCCGCTGCCCGAGGTGCTCGACCAGCTCACCGCGCTCACCGTCGCCGGCGGCAGCCTGGTGGTGGAGTTCGTCCACCCGGACGATCCGATGGCGCGCCGCCTGCTGGCGAACAAGCCCGACGGACTGTTCCCGGACTACCGGCGCGACGTCTTCGAGGCGCTGCTCGCGCGCCGGGGCCGGGTGGTCGCCCGGACCGAGCTGCCGTCCGGCACCCGCACGCTCTACCAGGTGGTGGTGGGTGGCTGAGGACACCCTCGCGCCACCCCGCGACCACACGGCCGTCCCGGTCCGGCGGGAACGCCGGCAGTGGTGGCTGGCCGAGGCGGCCCGGCTGGCCGAGGTGGTGGCGCTGGTCGGGCTGGTGGTCACCCAGCCGCTGCTCGACGTGCTCGGCCGCAGCCCCGACTTCTTCCTGTTCCACCGCGCCTCCCGGGCCGACGTGCTGCTGCTGGTCGCCCTGATCGCGCTCGCGCCGACAGCACTGTTCGCGCTGCTGGGCGCGTTTGCGCTGCCCGCCGGACGCCTCACCCGGGCCGCCGTGCATACCGTGTTCGTGGGCCTGCTGCTCGCCGCGCTGGCGGTCCAGGTCGGCCGGCACGTCACGCCGATTCGGGGCGTACCCCTGCTCGTTGTCGCCGGTGTGGCCGGAGCCGCCGGCGCGGCCGCGCACCGGCGGTGGCGGGCGCCCCGGCGGGTGCTGCGGGTCGCCGCCGCCGGGCCGCTGGTGTTCGTCGGGCTGTTCCTGTTCGCCTCGCCCGCCTCGGCGGTGGTGCTGCCGCGCGGCGAGGGCGGCGCGGCCGGTGCGGCCGGCGCGGGCGCGCACCCGCCGGTGGTCATGATCGTGCTGGACGAGCTGCCGCTCGTCTCCCTGCTCGGCCCGGACGGCCGGATCGACGCTGAGCGCTACCCGAACTTCGCGGCACTGGCCGGCGGGTCGACGTGGTACCGCAACGCCACCGGCGTCAGCGGCTGGACGCCCTACGCGCTGCCCGCGATGCTCACCGGGCGCTACCCGGAGCGGGAGGCGGCGCCGCACTACTCGCAGTACCCGGACAACCTGTTCACCGCGCTCGGCGGCCTCTACCGGATCAAGGCCGAGGAGAGCATCACCCGGCTCTGCCCGCCGAGCCGCTGCGAGCAGGCCACCACCCCGGAACAAGGGCTCGGCGTGCTGGTCCGGGAGAGCGGCCGGCTGCTCGGGCGGATCGCCGCGCCGGTGGACAGCCGGATCGACCCGGAGGACTCCTACCGCGAGCGGACCGCCGCCGAGGCCGGGCTGGACGCCGCCGAGCCGGTGCCTGACGACCCGAAGTTCCGCTGGGACACCCTCGACGACAACCAGCCGGCCCGGTTCACCGCGTTCCTGGCCGGGCTGCGCCCCGACACCCGGCCCACGCTGCACTTCCTGCACCTGCTGATGCCGCACTCGCCGTGGGCGTACCTGCCGTCCGGGGCGCACTACGCGGCGCCGGACGACCTGCCCAACGACGGCGCCGGCTGGGTCGACCTGGCCCGCGCCCGGCACCTCGCCCAGCTCGGCTACACCGACCGGCTGATCGGCGAGACGCTGCGGACGCTGCGCGCCACCGGCCTCTACGACCAGGCGCTGGTGATGGTCACCGCCGACCACGGCGTCAGCTTCCGCCGGGACTGGCAGGGCCGGGGGATGGACGCCATCGACCACGCCGCGAACGAGGTGGCCTGGGTGCCGATGTTCGTCAAGGAACCCGGCCAGCGCGCCGGACGGGTGGACGACCGCAACTGGGAGCACGTCGATCTGCTGCCCACGATCGCCGACGAGACGCACATGCGGGTGCCCTGGCGGATGGACGGCCGGTCGGCGAAGGCGGCCCCGCGCGAACGGGCCGACAAACGCTTCTACGACCGCCCCGGCCAGCCGGTCACCGTCACCGGCGGCGTGCCCGCCCCGCTCCCGCCGATTCCCGTCGACCCGCTCGTCGGCACCCGGGTCGGTGACGTGCCGGTCGGCGGGACCGCCACGGTGGCCAACCGGGACGCGTTCGACGCGGTCGACCCGGCCGGTGGCGGGCTGCCCGCGATGGTCTGGGGCACCGTGCCGGACGGCGTACCCGACGGCACCCGGCTCGCCGTGACGGTCAACGGGACTGTAGGCGCGGTGGTGCCGGTGGTGCCCCCGGACGCCGCCGGGCGGCGGTTCGCCGCGCTGCTCGCCGACGACCGTCTGTTCGCCGCCGGAGCCAACCGGCTCGACCTCTACCGGGTCGGCGACGACGGGACGCTGCGGCGGCTCACGCTGTCGTGACGGACCTCCCGAACATGCCCATGGCCGCGCTCCCATCCGGTTTCCGGACCGGCTGGCCGGGAAACAGGTGACGCACACCTCACCCTCAAACCATGACGAGCGGTGTTCTCCGCGCCGTGATTACGGTAGAAGCGAAGGCAATTCAACGAAGATCTTGCCGGCGAAGCGAGGAACAGATGACGGAAGTCAAGCTCGACCACCCCGGTGGGCAGCTGTCGATGCCGGTGCAGTCCGCGGTTGAGGGCCCCGCCGGGATCGGGGTGAGCAAGCTGCTCAAGGAAACCGGGATGACCACGTACGACCCCGGTTTCGTGAACACCGCGTCCTGCTCGTCCGCCATCACCTACATCGACGGTGATGCCGGCATCCTGCGGTACCGGGGTTACCCGATCGACCAGCTGGCCGAGAAGTCCTCTTTCCTGGAGGTCTCCTACCTGCTGATCTACGGCGAGCTGCCGTCCCAGACGCAGCTCACCGAGTTCAGCGAGCGGATCCGGCGGCACTCGCTGCTGCACGAGGAGATGCGCCGCTTCTTCGACGGGTTCCCCCGCGACGCGCACCCGATGGCCGTGCTCTCCTCGGCCGTCAGCGCCATCTCGACCTTCTACCAGGACAGCCTGGACCCGTTCGACTCCGAGCACGTGGAGATGTCCACGGTGCGGCTGATGGCGAAGGTCCCCACCATCGCCTCGTACGCGTACAAGAAGTCGATCGGGCAGCCGCTGCTGTACCCGGACAACTCGCTGGGCTACGTCGAGAACTTCCTGCGGATGACGTTCGGCGTACCGGCCGAGCCGTACGAGGTCGACCCGGTCGTCGCCCGGGTGCTGGACATGCTGTTCATCCTGCACGCCGACCACGAGCAGAACTGCTCCACCTCGACCGTGCGGCTGGTCGGCTCCAGCAACGCCAACCTGTTCGCCTCGGTCTCGGCCGGCGTGAACGCGCTGTTCGGCCCGCTGCACGGCGGCGCCAACCAGGCCGTGCTGGAGATGCTCCAGAAGATCCAGGCCGACGGCGGCGACGTCCGCTCCTTCGTGCAGAAGGTGAAGGACAAGCAGGACGGCGTGAAGCTGATGGGCTTCGGGCACCGGGTCTACAAGAACTACGACCCGCGCGCCGCCATCGTCAAGAAGGCCGCCCAGGACGTGCTCGGCCGGATGGCCAAGCCGGACCCGCTGCTGGACCTCGCGGTGCAGCTCGAGGAGATCGCGCTCGCCGACGACTTCTTCGTGTCCCGGCGGCTCTACCCGAACGTGGACTTCTACACCGGCCTGATCTACAAGGCCATGGGCTTCCCGACGAAGATGTTCACGGTGCTGTTCGCGCTCGGCCGGCTGCCCGGCTGGATCGCGCAGTGGCGCGAGATGATCAACGACCCGGAGACCAAGATCGGTCGCCCGCGGCAGATCTACACCGGCGCCACCGAGCGGGACTACGTCCCCGCCGCCCAGCGCTGAGCGTGCAAGGAAGGGCCCCTTCTTAACGCCTCAGGTAGAGGAGGGGCCCCCTTTTAACACGCGGACGACGAAGGCCGCCGACCCTGCTCGGGTCGGCGGCCTTCGTCGTGCGCACCGGGGTGCGGGGCGTTAATAAGGGGCCCTTCCTCTACCTGAGGCGTTAATAGGGGGCCCTTCCTTACCTCAAGCCGGCGGCGGTGAGGAGGTTGCCCTCGGGGACGCGCGGCGTGGGGTGACCGTGTGCCATGCGGTGCTGGGCGCGGGCCGCGGTGAACGCCGGGTCGCCGGCGATGGCTGCGGCGTACGCGGCAGCCGTGCGGGACGCGATGGCCGCCCAGCCGTACTGCTCGTGCACCATGGTGCGGGCCCGCCGGGCGAGCGCACGCGCCCGGTCCCGGTCGGACAGCAGCGTGTGCACCGCCTCGGCGAGGCCGTCCGGGTCGTGTGGGGCGAACGTCATCCCGGTGACGCCCGGCTCCACGATCTCGGCCAGCCCACCGGTACGGGCGACTGCCAGCGGCGCGCCCGCGGCGGCCCCCTCCAGCGCCACCATGCCGAACGGCTCGTAGATGCTCGGCACCGCGAAGCAGTCCGAGGCGGCCATGACGGCGGGCAGGTCGGTGCCGCCGAGGAACCCGGGCATGCTCACAGTGGCGCCCAGCCCGAGGCGGTGCACCTCAGCCTCCAGTTCCGCCTTGTACGGCCCGTCGCCGACGATCACCGCGCGCAGGCCCGGGTGCCGGTCGCGCAGCCGGGGCAGCCCGGCCAGCAGGTGCTGCACGCCCTTCTCGTACACCAGGCGCCCGGCGAACGTGACCAGCGGGCCGTCGGCGGCGAACCGGGCCCGGGCGGCGGCGACCGCCGACGCGGGCACCCGCCAGCGGTGCGGCTCGACGCCGTTGGGGACCACGTCGACGCGGGCGGCGTCCACGCCGAACAGCGCGCCCACCTCGTCGCGCATGTAACCGGAGCAGACGATCACGCGCCCGGACTCGCCGGCGAGCCAGTGTTCGACGCCGTGGATGGTGCGGTTCATCTCCTCGGGCAGCCAGCCCTGGTGCCGGCCCGCCTCGGTGGCGTGGATGGTGCTGACCAGCGGCACGTCCAGGTGCTCGCGCAGCGTCATCGCGGTGTGCGCGACGAGCCAGTCGTGGGCGTGGATGACGTCGTAGGTGCCGGAGGAGGCGGCGCGCAGCGCGGCCCGGGTGAGGGTGTGGTTGAACGCCATGGTCCAGGCCAGCAGCGAGCCGGTGGCGAGGGGGAAGGTGACCGGGTCCTCGGCGGCGCGGACGATGCGGACGCCGTCGGCGTACTCCTCCAGGGGAGCGCCCTCGGCGTGGCGGGTGACGACCGTGACCTCGTGCCCGGCGGCGGCCAGGGCGACTGACAGCGCGTGGACGTGGCGGCCGAGCCCGCCGACGAGCACCGGCGGGTACTCCCACGACAGCATCAGGATGCGCCGGGTCCGGGGCGCGGACCCGGCCGGCGACGGGGGCGCCGGGCGGGAGGTGAGGGTGGGCCGGTGGAGCCGGTCCGTCGCGGTGGCGGGCTGAGCGCCGACCCGCAGAGTGGTCACGGGGATCTCCGTCCATGCATGGTGAGGCACGCCGGCTTCGGTGGCGGCGTCGAGCGGTGGTGAGGTGTGGCCGAACGGCCGGGCGGGCCCGCGCGCGCGTGGGCCCGGATCCAGGGAAGTCCATCCGCCGCCGGTCCGCATCTCGAAAAGGGCGATCGTGACGGATGACACCCGAACGTCTATCCGTTCGCACGAGGGCGGATTCGGTTACGGTCCGAACGGGTGGATTGACGGCGGGTACGACTGGGCATCACCGGCGTGCGCATCGGCGGTTCCCCCTGTCCGGTGCGCTCACGATCATGGGCCGAAGGAGCGACATGCAGGTCTGGCCGGGCGAGAGCTACCCCCTCGGCGCCACGTACGACGGGATGGGCACCAACTTCGCGATCTTCTCCGAGGTGGCGGAGAAGATCGAGCTGTGCCTGTTCGACGAGTGGGACATCGGCACCGAGCGGCGGGTGGAGCTGCGCGAGGTCGACGCGTACGTCTGGCACGCCTACATCCCCGGTGTCGAGCCCGGCCAGCGCTACGGCTACCGGGTGCACGGGCCGTGGAACCCGGCCGAGGGGCTGCGATGCAATCCGCACAAGCTGCTGCTCGACCCGTACGCGAAGGCGGTCGACGGGGAGATCACCTGGGATCCGTCGGTCTACGACTACGAGGTCGGCGGCGACCCGGACCGGATGAACACCGCCGACTCGGCGCCGTACATGCCGAAGTCGGTGGTGGTGAACCCGTACTTCGACTGGGGCAACGACCGGCCGCCGCGCACCCCGTACCACCACTCGGTGATCTACGAGGCGCACGTGCGCGGCCTGACCATGCGCCACCCGGACATCCCGGAGGAGCTGCGCGGCACGTACGCGGCGATCGCCTCACCGGTGATGATCGAGCACTTCAAGCGGCTCGGCGTGACGGCGGTGGAGCTGATGCCGGTGCACGAGTTCGTGCACGACCACCGCCTGGCCGACCTGGGGCTGCGCAACTACTGGGGCTACAACACCATCGGCTTCTTCGCCCCGCACCACGGCTACTCCGCGCTGGGCCGCCTCGGCCAGCAGGTGCAGGAGTTCCGGGGCATGGTCAAGGCGCTGCACGCCGCAGGCATCGAGGTCATCCTCGACGTGGTCTACAACCACACCGCCGAGGGCAACCACCTCGGGCCGTCGCTGAGCTTCAAGGGCATCGACACCCCGAGCTACTACCGCCTCTCCGAGGAGGACAGGCGCTACTTCGTCGACTACACCGGCACCGGCAACAGCCTCAACGTCCGCAGCCCGCACTCACTGCAACTGATCATGGATTCGCTGCGCTACTGGGTCACCGAGATGCACGTCGACGGCTTCCGGTTCGACCTGGCGGCCACGCTCGCCCGCGAGTTCTACGAGGTGGACCGCCTGTCCACGTTCTTCGAGGTGGTGCAGCAGGACCCGGTGGTCGGCCGGGTGAAGCTCATCGCCGAGCCGTGGGACGTGGGCCCCGGCGGCTACCAGGTCGGCAACTTCCCGCCGCAGTGGACCGAGTGGAACGGCAAGTACCGCGACACCGTCCGCGACTTCTGGCGCGGCGAGCCGGCCACGCTCGCCGAGTTCGCCTCCCGGATCTCCGGCTCCGCCGACCTCTACCAGGACGACGGCCGCCGCCCGTTCCACAGCATCAACTTCGTCACCTGCCACGACGGGTTCACGCTCACCGACCTGGTCTCCTACAACGACAAGCACAACGAGGCGAACGGCGAGGACAACCGGGACGGGGAGAGCCACAACCGGTCCTGGAACTGCGGCGTCGAGGGGGAGACCGACGACCCGGGCGTACGTGTGCTGCGCGACCGGCAGCGGCGCAACTTCCTGGCCACGCTGATCCTGTCCCAGGGCGTGCCGATGCTCGGCCACGGCGACGAGCTGGGCCGCACCCAGCGCGGCAACAACAACGCCTACTGCCAGGACAGCGAGATCGCCTGGGTCGACTGGGACCGGGCCGACACCGAGCTGCTGGACTTCGTCCGCCGGCTCACCGAGTTCCGCAACCGGCACCAGGTGTTCCGCCGCCGCCGGTTCTTCACCGGCCTGCCGGTGGGCGGCCGGGCCGCCGGCTCCGGACTGCCGGACCTGGCCTGGTACACCCCGGACGGCCGGGAGATGACCGGTGAGGACTGGGGCAACGACTTCGGCCGCTCGGTGGCCCTGTTCGTCAACGGCGACGGCATCGGCGAGCGCGGCCAGTACGGCCAGCGCCACCGGGACGACTCGTTCCTGCTGCTGTTCAACGCGCACGACGCGCCGCTGGACTTCACGCTGCCCGGCGAGGAGTTCGGCACCCGGTGGGAGCTGGTGATCAGCACCGCGGAACCCGATCCGGAGAAGACGACGCTCGTCGAGGCGGGCGGCACGGTCTGCGTGCCGGACCGTTCGCTGCTGGTCCTGGAGAGGACGGCCTGACCGATGCCCGACACCCCCCGCTCGACGTACCGGGTCCAGGTGCGTCCCGGCTTCGACCTGGACGCCACGGCCGAGCTGGCGGGCTACCTCGCCGCGCTCGGCGTCACCCACCTCTACACAGCGCCCCTGCTCACCGCCACCCCCGGCTCCACGCACGGCTACGACGTGGTGGACCACCGCACGGTCAACCCGCAGCTCGGCGGCGAGGCCGCCCGCGCGCGGCTGGTCCGGGCGCTGCGCGCGGCCGGGCTGGGCCTGGTCGTGGACATCGTGCCCAACCACGCCGGGGTGGCCCGGCCCGAGGCCAACCCGGCCTGGTGGGACGTGCTGCGGCGGGGACGCGAATCGGCGTACGCGCGCTGGTTCGACATCGACTGGGACCGCGGTCGGCTGCTGCTGCCGGTGCTCGCCGACACCGCCGACGCGCTCGACGACCTGAAGCTCGTCGACGGAGAGCTGCGCTACCACGAGCACCGCTTCCCGGTCGCCGACGGCACCGGCGACGGCACTCCCCGGCAGGTGCACGACCGGCAGCACTACGAGCTGGTGAACTGGCGGCGCGGCGACGCCGAGCTGACGTACCGCCGGTTCTTCGCCGTGTCCGACCTGGCCGGCCTGCGGGTGGAGGACCCGGAGGTCTTCGACGCCACCCACGCGGAGATCCTGCGCTGGGTCGCCGCCGGCGAGGCCGACGGCATCCGGGTCGACCACCCGGACGGGCTGCGCGACCCGGCCGGCTATCTCGCCCGGTTGCGCGCCGCCGCACCGGCGAGCTGGCTGGTGGTGGAGAAGATCCTGGAGTACGGCGAGGACCTGCCGGACTGGCCGGTCGACGGCACCACCGGCTACGACGCGCTGGCCGCCGTGTCCGGGCTTTTCGTCGACCCGGACGCCGAACCGGAGTTCACCACGCTGGACGGCCGGCTGACCGGGCGGCACACGTCCTGGGCCGACCTGACGCACGCCACCAAGCTGGAGGCCGCCACCCGGCTGCTCGCCGCCGAGCTGACCCGGCTGGCCGCGCTCGTGCCGGAGCTGCCCGGCGAGCAGGTCCGCGCCGCCCTGGCCGAGCTGGCCGCCTGCTTCCCGGTCTACCGCGGCTACCCGCCCGCGGGCGCCCGGCACCTGGCCGCCGCCCGCAGCGAAGCAGGCCGCCGCCGTCCCGACCTGATCGGCGTGCTGGACGCGGTCACCGCCCGGCTGCGCGACCCCGGCCACGAGCTGGCCGCCCGGTTCCCGCAGTTCACCGGCGCGGTCATGGCCAAGGGCGTGGAGGACACCGCGTACTACAGGTGGAGCCGGTTCGTCGCCCTCAACGAGGTCGGCGGCAGCCCGGCCCACTTCGGCGTACCAGCGGCCGAGCTGCACCGGTTCGCCGCCACCCGGCAGGTCCGCTGGCCGGCGAGCATGACCGCGCTCTCCACCCACGACACCAAGCGCGGCGAGGACGTCCGCGCCCGGCTCGCGGTGCTGTCCGAGATGCCCGGCCGCTGGGCCGAGCGGGTCGCCGACTGGATGTCCCGCGCGCCGCTGGCCGACCCCGCGCTGGCCCACCTGCTCTGGCAGACCGCCGTCGGGGCGTGGCCGATCGAGCGGGAGCGACTGCACGGGTACGCAGAGAAGGCCGCCCGGGAGGCGTCGGTCACCACCAGCTGGGCCGACCCGGACCCGTCCTTCGAGCACGAGATGCACGCCCTGGTCGACCGGATGTACGACGACCCGGAACTGCACGCCCAGATCACCGCGTTCGCCGCCGAGATCACCCCGCCCGGCTGGTCCAACGCGCTCGGGCAGAAGCTGGTGCAGCTCGCCATGCCCGGTGTGCCCGACGTCTACCAGGGCACCGAGCTGTGGGAGAACTCGCTCGTCGACCCGGACAACAGGCGGCCTGTCGACTTCGCCGTACGCCGGGACATGCTGGCCCGGCTCGACGCCGGATGGCGGCCCGCGGTGGCCGACGACGGCGCGGCCAAGCTGCTCGTGGTGTCCCGGACGCTGCGGCTGCGCCGCGACCGCCCGGACCTGTTCGGCGGCTACCGGCCGGTGCCGGCGCGCGGCCCGGCCGCCGCGCACGCGGTGGCCTTCGACAGGGGCGGCGCGGTGGCGGTGGCGACCCGGCTGCCGCTGCGGCTGGCCCGCTCCGGCGGCTGGCGGGACACGACGGTGTCACTTCCCGTTCATCAGTGCACCGACTTGTTCACCGGGCGGGTCTACAGTGGTTCTGAGCTGCTCCTGGATGATCTGCTGAGCACCTATCCCGTCGCCCTCCTCGCACCCACCGACTCTGTGGAGGCCGCCGCATGACCGAGTTCACGGTGTGGGCGCCCGAGGCCGCCCGGGTGCGGCTGCGCCTGCCCGGCGCCGCCGACCACGCTATGCGTCAGGGGCCGGACGGCTGGTGGCGGGTCGAGGTGCCCGACGCCGGGCCGGGCACCGACTACGCGTTCCTGCTCGACGACGACGAGCAGGCCCTGCCGGACCCGCGCTCGGCCTGGCAGCCGGCCGGGGTGCACGGGCCCAGCCGGCTCTACGACCACGCCGCGTTCGGCTGGACCGACGCCGCCTGGACCGGCCGGCAACTACCCGGCAGCGTGCTGTACGAGCTGCACATCGGCACGTTCACCCCGGAGGGCACGTTCGACGCTGCGATCGCGAAGCTCGACCACCTGGTCGACCTCGGCGTCGACATGGTCGAACTGCTGCCCGTCAACGCGTTCAACGGCGAGTACAACTGGGGCTACGACGGCGTCTGCTGGTACGCCCCGCACGAGCCGTACGGCGGCCCGGACGGCCTGAAACGGTTCGTCGACGCCGCCCACGCCAAGGGCCTGGGGGTGATCCTCGACGTCGTCTACAACCATTTCGGGCCCTCCGGGGCCTACGCGCCGCGGTTCGCGCCGTACCTCACCGAGCAGAGCAACACCTGGGGCCGCACAGTCAACCTGGACGGCCCGCACTCCGACGGGGTGCGCCGCTACATCGCCGACAGCGTGCTGACCTGGCTGCGCGACTACCACGTCGACGGGCTGCGGCTGGACGCCGTGCACGCCATGCCGGACGGCCGGGCCGTGCACTGGCTGGAGGAGGTCGCCGCCGAGGTCGAGGCGCTGTCCACGCACCTCGGACGGCCGCTGTCGCTGATCGCCGAGAGCGACCTCAACGACCCGCGCCTGATCACGCCCCGCGAGGCGGGCGGGTACGGCCTGCACGCCCAGTGGAACGACGACGCCCACCACGCGCTGCACACGCTGCTCACCGGCGAGCGGCAGGGCTACTACGGCGACTTCGGCTCCCTGGAGTGCCTCACCGACGTGCTGACCGGCGGCTTCTTCCACGCCGGCACCTGGTCCAGCTTCCGGGGCCGCAGTCACGGCCGCCCGGTCGACAGGCAGCGCACGCCCGGCCACCGCTTCGTGGCGTACCTGCAGAACCACGACCAGATCGGCAACCGGGCCACCGGCGACCGGATCTCCGCCACGCTGTCGCCCGGCCTGCTGCGCGTCGGCGCGACGCTGCTGATGACGGCGCCGTTCACGCCGATGCTGTTCATGGGGGAGGAGTGGGCGGCCTCCACGCCGTGGCAGTTCTTCACCAGCCACCCCGAGCCGGAACTCGCGGCGGCGGTCGCGACCGGCCGCCGACGCGAGTTCGCCGACCACGGCTGGGCCACCGACGACGTACCCGACCCGCAGGACCCGCAGACGTTCCTGCGGTCCCGGCTGGACTGGGCCGAGCTGGACAAGCCGGAGCACCGCGAGACGTACGACCTCTACCGGCGGCTGATCGCGCTGCGCCGATCCCGGGCCGACCTGTCCGACCCCCGGCTGGACCGGGTCGACGTACGCCACGGCGACCGGTTCCTGGTGATGCGGCGCGGCGAGACGCTCGTGGTGGCGAACCTGGCGGGCCGGGCACAGCGGATCAACCTGCCCGGTGTGGTACGCCGGGTGCTGCTCGCCACGTCCGAGGGCGTCACCGTGATGCGCGACGGCATCGAGTTGCCGCCGGAGAGCGCGGCGATCGTGGCGCTCTGAGCGCTCACTGGTGAAGTTTCCGCCGTACCGCCTCGGCGTCGGCGTGACCGAGTTCGTCGAGCAGCGCGAGTGACCGCCGCCAGGCGTCCCGGGCCGCGTCCGCTCGCCCGGCCGCGGCCCACGTGTCGCCGAGGTGGTCCAGCACGATGCCCTCGGCATGGCGGTCACCGATGTCGGTGAACAGGGCGAGGGCCTGCCGGAAGCAGTCGACTGCGTGCTCGTACTCGCCGAGGTGGTGGTGGGCGAAGCCGATGCTGTCCCACGTGTTCGCCTGCCCGTACGCGCTCCCGGCCTTCTCGGACAGGGCGAGCGCCCGGCGGCAGAAGGTGATCGCGTCGTGGTGCTCGCCGAGCTGCGAGTGGTACCAGCCGATCGCGTTGAGCGCGACCGCCTGCTTGAGCGGGCCGCCGACCCGTTCGTAGAGGGCGAGGCTCCGCCGCGCGTGCGGCAGGGCCTCCCGGGGCTGCCGCTGCCGGTCGTGCAGCATGCTGAGGTCGAAGTGGGTGTGCGCCCGCCCCTCGTCGTCGCCCAGGGCGGCGAACAGGTCGAGCGCGGCGAGCAGGTTGCGCTGCGCCTCGTCGTACCGGCCGAGGTTGGAGCAGGCCCCGGCCAGGAGCCGGTGCGCCTGGGCCTGCGCGGGACGGTCACCCGACCGCCGGGTCGCCTCGACCGCCCGGCGGGCCACTGTGGCCCAGTCGTGCCAGTGACCCTGCCTGTCGAAGTAGGTGGCCAGGGTCCACGACAGCTGCCGGGCAGCGGTGTCGAGGCCGTTGCCGGCGGCGTAGTCGATGATCGCGAGGAGCACCTGGTGTTCGCTGGTGAACCAGGCCAGCGCGGCCGCCAGGTCGTCGAGTCGTTCGGCGGTCACCCCCGGCGCGGCGGGGGCCAGGGTCAGCGGGTCGCGCTGCGGGGACAGCAGCAGTGCGGCCGCGTGCGCCGTGTGCAGGTGGTGGTCGACCAGCCGGCACAGCGCGGGCCGGGTACCGGCCGGGTCGCCGGTCGCCCGCTCGACCGCGAAACTGCGGACCAGGTCGTGCATGCGGTACCGGCCCGCGACGTGCTCCTGCACGAGATGCGCGTCGACCAGCTCGCGCAGCAGCGGGCGCAGCTCGTCCGGCGTACGGGCGGTCAGGCCGGCCGCCGCGGCCCGGCTGATGTCCGGGCCCGGGGCGAGTCCGAGCAGCGTGAACACCTCCGCCGAGGCCGGTGTGAGCGCCGCGAGCGAGCGGGACAGCACCACGCGCAGGTTCGTCGTCGCCTCGTCGCCGGCCAGCGCGTCCAGCGGGTGGACAGCCGTGGTCAGCTCCGCCGCGACCGACGACAGGGGGAGTTCGGGGTGAAGCGCGGCATGGGCCGCCACGATCCCGAGCGCCAGCGGCAGACCTCCGCAGAAGCGCAGGATGTCCGCGACGGCGTCCGAGTGTCCCGCCACCCGTGCGGCACCCACCTGCCGGACGATCAGCTCGTGGGCCTCGTCGTCGGGCAGCACGTCCAGCGGTAGCGGACGCGCGCCGTGGGTGGTGACGAGGCGGGCCAGCTGCCGGCGGCTGGTCACCAGGACCGCACTCGTGGGCGTGCCGGGCAGCAGCGGGATCACCGTGGCGGTGTCGCGGGCGTCGTCGAGAACCACCAGCAGCCGGCGGCCGGCGACGAGCGTGCGGTACAGCGACGCCCGGGCGTCCGGGTCGGCCGGGACGCGTGCCGGTTCGACGCCGAGCGCTTCGAGGAATCCGCGCACCGCCGCGGGCCACGCCACCGGGTCCGCGGTCGGATCGAAGCCGCGCAGGTTGACGTAGAGCTGCCCGTCGGGGAAGCGGCCGGCGTTGGCGTGCGCCCAGCGCAGGGCCAGCCAGGTCTTTCCGACGCCACCGCCACCACCGATGGACGAGATCACCACCGGCGACCCGCCGCCGTCCGGGCGTCCCGCGTCGCCGAGTTGTTCGTCGAGGCGCGCGAGCTGGGCGGTCCGGCCGGCGAAGACCCCTGGCGACGCTGGTAGCTGCCGGGGCACGGCACCCGCATCCCGTGCCGTGCCGGTGGCCGTCGCGCTTGATTCGCCGCCGCCCGGCAGGTCCGGCGGCGCGATCGCCGCGTCGGCGGTGAGGATCTGCTGGTAGAGCTGTGCCAGCGGCGGGCTGGGGTCCGTACCGACCTCGGCGGCCAGCCGGCGGCGCATCCGGTGGAAGTGCTCGAGGGCGTCGGCCTGCCGCCCGCACCGGTACAACGCGAGCATCGCCTGCGCCGCCAGGCGCTCGTCCCACGGGTACCGGCCGCTCAGCGCCAGGACGTCGGGGAGAAGGCGGACGTGCCGGCCCCGGCGCAGGGCGATGTCGTTGCGGTCCAGCGCGGCGGCGAGCCGCTGCCGGTCGAGGGTCTGCCGGTAGGCCGCCAACCACGGCGTGGTCAACCCGTCGAACGCCTCGCCGCGCCAGAGACCCAGCGCCCGTTCCAGGCAGGTGATCGCCGTCGCGTCGTCCCCGGCGCGCCGAGCCTGCTCGGTCAGCTCGCGGAAGCGGTGCAGGTCGACGCGGTCCGGGTCGACGGCGAGCAGATAGCCGGGATGGCGCCGGACGATGCGGACCTCGTCCGCGTCGGCCAGCGCCTGGCGGAGCCGGGACAGGTAGCCGCGCAGGGTGGCGGTGGCCCCGTCCGGCACCTCGTCGCCCCAGACCCGGCTGATGAGCTGTTCGGTCGCGACGACACGGTTGGGCTCGACCAGCAGGGCGGCGAGGACGCACTGTTGACGGGCGTGACCGATCCGGACCGTCCGGCCGTCGACCCGGACGTCCAGGTCGCCGAGTACCCGGAACTCCACCGCCACGGACTGTCACGGTAGCCGCGGACGGCGATGGTCGGACCGGGCCTGACGACGATCCGACAGGCGGCAGCGCGACGGTCCGCGTTCCCGGTCTCCCGGTGCGCGGACCGCCGTGCCGGCGGGATCACGGGCAGTTGATCGGGAGATCCAGGGTGGGCCGGGGATCGTCGATCACCGCGTCCGGTCCGCAGTCACCGTCGTCCCAGCCGGGGCCGCCGACCAGGGTGTCCACGCCCTGGTCGCCGTAGAGGTGGTCGTCGTTGCTGCCGCCGTCCACGCGGTCGTTGCCGTCCAGGGCGCTGGGCCCGATGAAGCGGTCACCGTGGATGGTGTCGGCGCCGCCGTCGCCGTGGAGGTTGTCGTTGCCCAGGTCGCCCCAGATGTCGTCGCCGGTCAGCCCGCCGTAGACGATGTCGTCGCCGCTGTTGGCCTGAATGTCGTCGTTGCCGTCGAGCCCGCAGATGATGTCGTCGTAGACGCTTCCGACGATGACGTTGCGAGTTGTCGTGCCGATGATGAACTCCGGGCCGTTGGCGTTGTTGCTGACGTAGAGCGCGCCGGCGAATCTCAGGGTGTATCCGGCCGGCACCGGCGCCCCGGAGTAGGGGCCGCAGTCGGCGGGGACGATGTAGGCCGCGGACGCCGGGGCGGCGCCACCGGCAAGGCCCGCGGCGGCCAGGACGAGCGCACCGACCACCGAGGCGGCGGCACGCGAGGTGGAGAGGTAGCGGTGTGACATGACGCTTCTCCCTTGCGGTTTGATGGATGCGAAAAGCGTCACCGGCGAGCGTTCAGCGGACGTGCAGCAAACGTTGAACCCGACTCGCCCCCGTCGATCTTGGAGTTGTGGCGCCTCGAATGTCACCGATGCCGGGTTGGTGAACCACCACAACTCCTAGATCGGCGAAGGGGGGAGCGGTGAGTTCGCCGCGGCGGCGCGGTCCAACCTCCGACGGCCCGACTCTGGAGGTTCCATGTCCGACACGCTGACCCGCAGCGAGCTGTGGGCGCTCGCGCACGCCGAGCGCGCCGCCCTGGCCGACGATCTCGCCGGGCTCGACGCGGCGCAGTGGGCGCGGCCCTCGCTGTGCAGCCGGTGGACGGTGGAGGAGACGCTGGCGCACATGACCGCGGCGGCGAGCATCGGCCGCGTCCGCTGGCTCGCGAGCGTGCTCGGCGCCCGGTTCGACTTCGATCTGCACAACGACCGCCGGCTGGCCGGGCACCGGGGCACCGACCCGGGGGAGACGCTGGACCGGTTCCGCCGGATCATCCGCAGCACCACGTCGACGGTCGGGCCGACCGAGGCGTGGCTCGGTGAGGTGGTCGTGCACGCCCAGGACATCCGGCGTCCGCTCGGCCTGACACGTACGCCGTCGGTCGAGGCCGTCACGCCGGTCGCCCGGTTCTACGCCGGGCGGGACTTCACGGTGGCCGGGCGCAGCGCGATTGACGGCCTGCAGGTGGAGGCGACCGACGGACCGTTCACCGCCGGCGCCGGCCCGCTGGTCAGCGGCACCACGCTCGCGCTGATGATGGCGATGGCCGGGCGGGCCGCCTACTGCGACGACCTCACCGGCCCCGGCGTGCCGGCGCTGCGGGAGCGCTGCGCGCCCGCCTGACGACGCCCGGCGGCGGGAACGCGGGAGAACGGCGACGCCTGCCGCAGCGAAGGTCACTGCTTCGGCAGCGTCAGGATCTCCGCGCCGTCGTCGGTGATGGCGATGGTGTGCTCGCTGTGCGCGGTGCGGCAGCCGGTCGCGCTGCGCAGCGTCCACCCGTCGGCGTCGGTGACCAGCGTGGCGGTGTCCGCCATCACCCACGGCTCCAGCGCCAGGAGCAGTCCGGGACGCAGCGTGTAGCCGCGCCCGGGGCGCCCGGTGTTCGACACGTGCGGGTCCTGGTGCATCGTCGACCCGACGCCGTGGCCGCCGAACTCGGTGTTGACCGTGTATCCGGCTTCGGTGAGGACCGAGCCGATGGCGTACGAGAGGTCGCCGACGCGGGCGCCGGGGCGGGCCGCGGCGATCCCGGCCTGCAACGCCCGTTCGGTGGCGTCGATGAGCGCGACGCTCTCCGCGGGCCGGGCGTCACCGACGACGAAGCTGATCGCGGAGTCGGCCACCACCCCGCCCAGCGAGACGGCCAGGTCGAGGCTGAGCAGGTCGCCGTCGGCCAGCGTGTAGTCGTGCGGCAGCCCGTGCAGCACCGCGTCGTTGACCGAGGTGCAGATGTAGTGTCCGAACGGCCCGCGCCCGAACGACGGCTCGTAGTCGACGTAGCAGGACTGCGCCCCGGCCTCGGTGATCATGCGCTGCGCCTGCCTGTCGATGTCGAGCAGGTTCGTGCCCACGGTGGTGCGGCTGCGCAGCGTCCGCAGGATGTGGGCGACCAGGGCGCCGGTGTCCCGCGCCCGCCGTACGTCGGTGGGGCTCAGGATCTCGATCATGCAGGCGCCTTCCTCACGCGACCAATAAGTATCCCGGTCATGTTATCCCGGTATTAGAATCCTGGCATGGTCAGGTTGCCCCTCACCCCCGCCGAGGTCGAGCGCGGGCAGCGCCTCGGTGCGCTTCTGCGCCGCGCCCGGGGCGAGCGTTCGATGCTGCTCACCGCGCTCGACGCCGGTGTCTCCCCGGAGACGCTCCGGAAGATCGAGTCCGGCCGGGTCGCCACGCCGGCGTTCCCCACCATCGCCGCCATCGCCGACGTCCTCGGACTCTCCCTCGACGAGGTGTGGGCCGAGATCAGCCGCTCCGACGCCGCGGTGCGTCTCGCGCCGTCCGAGCGACGCCTGGCTTCGTAGGGCCACCCTGCCGACCCGGTGAGCATACTGAGTATGCTCCCCCGCATGCCACCCTCGCGTCGCGCCGTCGCGCTTGTCGTCCCCGTCGCCGGTTTCCTGCTCGGCTTCCTGGACTTCGTCTGGATCAAGTGGGTGCCGTTCCCGTTCGCCGAACTCGGCAACTCCACAGCCACCTGGGCGGTCGCCGCGTTCGCGCTGGGATGGTGGATCCGGTCGGGCGCGGTGCGCGCCGCCGTGGCGGCCAGCGTCCTGCTGATCGTCGCGGTGCCCAGCTACTACCTGGCGGCGACGCTGCTCCAGGGCGACGACCTCGCCGTGATCTGGTCGCCCACCTCGATCGTCTGGATGGCGTTCGGCGTGGTGGCGGGCGTGGTGTTCGGCGTCGGCGGCATCTGGGCGCGGACCGACGGATGGCGGCGAATCGTGGGGACCGCCCTGCCGGTGGCCGTGTTCGTCGAGGAGGCGCTGCGGTTCGCGCTGAAGTCCGGGTCGTACCCCGGAGCGTGGTGGAACGTGGCGATCGACCTCGGGCTCGCCGCGCTGCTCGTGGTGCTGATCGGCCGGTCCGCCCGGGTGCGGCTGCTGGCCGCCGCGGTGGCGCTGCCGGTGGCCGCGCTCGGCGCCGTCACGTTCGCCGCCGTCGCGGGCTGACCCGCCGCGTCGGCCGGCGAACCACCGGTCCTGGCCGGCGCGGGCGGATGGCAGGACCACCGCGCCGGCCGAGAGGCTGCGGACCGCCGGCGACCGGGATCGGCGACAATGGCCCGAGAACGGCGTGGTCCGGACGACGGGGGAGGAAACGGGTGATCCGACGGCAGGTGCTCGCGGCGGCGATGCTCACGGCGACGGCTCTGGTGGCCGGCTGCACCACGGACCGGCCCGAAGCCGCACCGGCGACCAGCGCCCCGGCCGCATCCACCGCCCCGGCCACGCCGAGCGCCACACCGAACGCCTCGCCGGTGCCCGCGCCGCCGGAACTGGCGGCCCTGGAGCGGCGCTCCGGCGCCCGGATCGGCGTCTTCGCCCTCGACACCGGCACCGGCCGCACCCTCGCGCACCGGGCCGACGAGCGGTTCGCGTACGCCTCCACGTGCAAGGCGCTCGCGGCGGGCGCGATGCTGGCCGCCACGTCGGACGCCGACCGGGACCGGGTGGTCCGCTACCGGCGCGCGGACCTGGTGGCGCACTCCCCGGTGACCGAGCGGCACGTGGAGACCGGGATGACGCTGCGGGACGCCGCCGAGGCGGCGGTGCGGTACAGCGACAACACCGCGGGCAACCTGCTGTTCGACGCGCTCGGCGGCCCGGCCGGTTTCGAGCGGGCACTGCGGGACGTCGGCGACCAGGTGACCCGGCCCGCCCGTACCGAGCCGGAACTCAACGCGGCCACGCCCGGCGACGAGCGCGACACCAGCACGCCGCGCGCGCTGGCCGGCTCGCTGCGGGCGTACACGCTGGGTGAGACCCTGCCGCCCGCGGACCGCGACCTGCTGCTGGGCTGGATGCGGGCCAGCACCACCGGGAGCGGACTGGTCCGGGCCGGCGTGCCGGCCGGCTGGCAGGTGGCGGACAAGTCCGGCACCGGCGGGTACGGCACCCGCAACGACATCGCCGTGGTGTGGCCGCCGGACCGGGCGCCGATCGTGCTCGCAGTCATGTCCAGCCGGGACAGCCGCGACGCGGAGCCCGACGACGCGCTGGTGGCCCAGGCCGCGCGGGCGGCCGTGACGGCGCTGCGCTGACGCGGGGCACCGCGCCGGCCCGGCTCAGGGGATCGGCCACTCGTGCACGGGCCGGTTGCTGTGCATCAGGTCGACGTAGTGGCGGACCACCTCGCGCAGCGCCGCCGGCCGGTCCATGTGGTCGGCCGACTCCAGCCGGTGCAGCGTCTCCACCTGCCACGTCGCGCCGTTGCGGCCGGTCAGGCAGCGCTGCTCGACGATGCCGAGCAGCCGGTCCCGCTCCGCCGGGTCCAGGCCCCACCGGTCCAGCCCGTGGTGGGCCATCGGCAGCAACCGGCGCAGCACCAGCTCGGTCACCGGCAGGTAGCCCAGCCCGGGCCAGTACACCTGGGCGTCGATGCCGTGCCGGGCGCAGGCGTTGAAGTTCTCCTCGGCCGCGCTGAACGACATCTGCGACCACAACGGGCGGTCGGACTCGGCGAGCGCCCGTACCAGGCCGAAGTAGAACGCGCCGTTGGCGACGGTGTCCACCACCGTCGGCCCGGCCGGCAGCACCCGGTTCTCCACCCGCAGGTGCGGCCGGCCCTTGAGCACGTCGTAGACCGGCCGGTTCCACCGGTAGATGGTGCCGTTGTGCAACCGCAGCTCGGCCAGCTTCGGCACGCCGCCGCTGTGCAGCGTGGCCGCCGGGTCCTCCGGGTCGCAGACCGGCAGCAGCGCCGGGAAGTAGCGGACGTTCTCCTCGAACAGGTCGAACACCGACGTGATCCAGCGTTCGCCGAACCACACCCGCGGGCGTACGCCCTGGGCCTTGATCTCCTCCGCCCGGGTGTCGGTAGCCTGCTGGAACAGCGGCACCCGGGTCTCGCGCCACAGCTCCCGGCCGAAGAACAGCGGGGAGTTCGCGCCGAGCGCCACCTGGATGCCGGCGACCGCCTGGGCCGCGTTCCAGTAGTCGGCGAACTGCGCCGGGCTGACCTGGAGGTGGAACTGGGTGCTGGTGCACGCCGCCTCCGGCGTGATGGTGTCGGCGGTGGTGGCCAGCCGCTCCACCCCGCTGATCGCGATCGGCAGGTCCTCGCCCCGGGCGGCGAAGATCTGCTCGTTGAGCAGCGCGTACCGGGGATTGGCCGACAGGGTCTCGGCGGTCAGGTGCTCCGGGCGCAGCGTCGGCAGGATCCCGATCATCACCATGTGCGCGCCGACGGTACGGGCCTTCTCCTCGGCGGCGTTCAGGCTGGCCCGGACGTGCTCCTCGAACGCCGCGGTGCCGGTGCCGGCGAGCCGCTGCGGCTCGACGTTGATCTCCACGTTGAACTGGCCCAGTTCGGTCTGGAACGCCGGGTCGGCGATCGCCTCCAGCACGTCGGCGTTGCGCATGGCCGGGTCGAAGCCGTCGTCGACCAGGTTCAGCTCGATCTCCAGGCCGGTCATCGGCCGCTCCACGTCGAACCGGGACTCGCGCAGCATCTCGGCGAACACGTCCAGGCACCGCCGGACCTTCTCGCGATAGCGGGCCCGGTCCTCCCGGCTGAAGGTACGCACGCCGACGTCCTCGCCCATGGTCACCACCCTGTCACCGTTGGTTCTCCCCAACCTCGCACGGAGTGGCGGGTCAGGAAAGGCCCGGAGGCCCTTTTCTGTACCCCGTGGCGGCCCCGGTGATCCCCGTCGCGGGGCAGCGGGTTCCGTCCGGGCGGCCCGGCCCGGGCGGCTAGCATGGCCGCCGACGGCGAAGGGAAGTGGCGGAATGCGCGACGGGTGGATCCGGGCGTTCGTGGTGGCGGCGTTCGCCGAGGCCTGCTCGTGGGCGGCGCTGCTGGCCGGCATGGCGGTCAAGTACGGCCCGCCCGGCGACGAGATCGGCGTGAAGATCTTCGGCCCGATCCACGGCGCGCTGTTCGTGGTCTACGGCCTGCTGGCGCTCGTGGTGGCTCGGCGGCGCCGCTGGACGCTCGTGCAGACCGGGCTGGCCCTGGCCAGCGCGGTGCCCCCGTTCGCCACCGTGCTGTTCGAGCGCTGGGCGAGCCGCCGGGGCCTGCTCGACGCGCCGGCTGTCGCGCAGCGGCCGCTCACCCCCGCGGGTCGCTGACCGCGGCGACGTCCTCGGCGAGGAACCCGGCCAGCACGTCGGTCAGCTCCCGCGGCGCCTCCTCGGCCATGTGGTGCCCGGACGGGATCGACGCGGTCCGCACGTCGTCGGCCCAGTCCCGCCAGATCGCGGCCGGGTCGCCGTAGAGGTCGACCATGTCGTCGCGCTCGGACCAGGCGAACAGCACCGGGCAGCCGATCCGCCGCCCGGCGGCCCGGTCGGCGTCGTCCGCCGCCCGGTCCGGCCCGAGCCCGGCCCGGTAGTCCTCGCACATGGCGTGCACCGTGGCCGGATCGTGGATGGCGCGGCGGTAGTCGGCGTACGCCTGCTCGCCCATCTGCTCCGGTGATCCGCCGTACCACGCGTCCGGATCGGCGTTGATCACCCGCTCGGCCGGCTTGGCGAGCTGACCGAGGAAGAACCAGTGCCACCAGCGGGCGGCGAACCGGGCGTCGCAGCGGGCCAGCGCCTCACCGATCGGCACCCCGTCCAGCACGCCGAGGCGGCTCACCCGATCCGGGTGGTCCAGGGCGGTCCGCATGGCCACGTACGCGCCGCGGTCGTGCCCGATCACCGCGGCCCGGCGGTGCCCGAGCGCGTCGAGCAGGCCCACCACGTCCGCCGCCATCGCCCGCTTGGAGTAGACCGTGTGCTCCGGGTCGCTCGGCGGCTTCGACGAGCCGCCGTAGCCGCGCAGGTCCGGGCAGATCACCGTGTGCCGGGCGGCCAGCCGCGGCGCCACCCGGTGCCAGGTCGCATGGGTACGCGGGTGCCCGTGCAGCAGCACCACCGGTGGCCCGGAGCCGCCGTGGCGTACGCGCAGGCGGACCGCGCCGACGTCGATCTCGGTGAGCGTGAATCCGGGGAACATGGCCGCACCGGTGCCCACCGGCGGCCGGACGGAAACCCGCGCTACGTCAGCGCCGAGCAGGCGGCCACGCCGAGCAGCAGCACGGCGCCGAGCATCGCCTGGAGGAGCAGCGCCGGTCCCAGGTGCGACCAGAGCGTCGCGGTACGCGGGGTGAGCAGCTGACCGGTGGTCAGGTTGACGATCCGCTCGATCCGCGGCGGCAGGTCCTCGTCGCGTTGCGCCCGCAGCGTGAGCTGGACGTGGTCGCCGGGGTGCAGCGCGCTCTGCGGCAGGTGGCCGTGCAGTTCGACCTCGACCAGCCGGCCGGTGGCGTCGCGCACCCGGACCGGGGTGACCAGGAACTCCGGCCCCTTCTTCAGCTCCTTGAAGCTGCGCCGGGCCCCGCCGCCGCCACTGCTGAGCAACGCGCGCACCACCTTCAGCAGCAGCCCCACCACCCCCGCGGCGGTCAGCACCGCGACCAGCGCGGGCTGCCCGACCCGGACCTCCCGCGCGTAACCCTCCATCAACCGGACCAGACGCCCGGTGACGACGCGTTCCGCCGGGTGGACGACGCGTCGCGTGTACAGCTCCGTATCCATGTTCACCACCGAGAGTCCCGTTCCGTGCACAGATGGTATCGGCCCTTCGGGTTGAACGACGTGAATGAACGGTGGTCACGCCCGGGCGGCCGGCAGGTGAACTCCGCCGGGGCGCGGGTATGCGTGCGGCCGAGCCGGAAAGGGGTCGAGCATGCAGCTGTCCTTCCTGCGCCCGCTCTACGACCGTCCCGGGCCGTGGTGCTCGGTGTACATGGACGCCTCCCGCGACACCCAGGACGCGCGAGCGCAGGTCGACCTGCGCTGGCGGGCCCTGAAGGGCGACCTGCTGGGGCAGGGCGCCGACCCGGTCACCGTCGAGGCGGTGGAGGAGGTCGTCCGCCGGCACCAGCCGATGCCCGGCGACTACGGCATCGCCGTGTTCGCCAGCGGGGGCCGCGTGGTGCTCACCGAGTACCTGTCCGCGCCGCCGCTGCGTGACCTGGCGAGCTGGTCGGCGCTGCCGCACACCATGCCGCTCGTGGCCCAGCGGGGCGAGCAGGTGGCCTGGGTGCGGGTGCTGGCCGACCGTACCGGCGCGGACGCGATGGCGGTCAGCGCCGGCGGGGTGCCCCGGCGGGCCCAGGTGCGGGGCGGGCAGAGCCGCCAGCTGCGCCGGGTGCAGCCGGGCGGCTGGTCGCAGTCCCGCTACCAGCGCGCCGCGATGGAGGCGTGGCACCAGAACGCCGGTGACGCCGCCGCGGCCACCGCCGACCTGGCCGAGCGCGTCGGCGCGGACGTCGTCGTGGTGGCCGGGGACGTCCGGGCCACCGGCATGATCGCCGCCCAGCTCCCCGCCCGCTGGCAGGACGTGCTGGTCCGCACCGACGCGGGTGCCCGCGATGTGGGCGCCGACGACACGCTGATGGACGACATCACGGTGCAGACCGTCGCCGAGGTCGCCGACCGGCGGATCGCCGCCGCGCTGGACCGCTTCGGCGTCCAGGAGGACGTCGGCGCCGGACTCGACGCCGTGGTCTCCGCGCTGCAACGCAACCAGGTCGACACCATGCTCATCGTGGACGACCCGTCGGCCGACGGCGAGCTGTGGGTGGGCCCCGAGCCGACCGAGATCGCCACCGACCCGGGGCAGCTGGCCGGCATGTCGGTGGCCGACCCGCAGCGGGTTCGCGCCGACGCGGCGCTGCTGCGCGCGCTGATCGGCACCGACGCGGACCTCACGGTGCTCGCGCCCGAGGAGGCGCCGGAGCTGACCGACGGGGTCGGCGCGGTGCTGCGCTACGTCGACGCGAGCACGCCGGGGCGGGGCAATGGCTGAGCGCATCGTCGCCGACCTGGTGGTCGAACGCCTGCGGGCCTGGCGGGTGCCGCGGGTGTTCGGCTGTCCGGGCGCGGCGATCGCCCCGCTGGTGGGCGCGCTCGACGACGCGGGCGGGGACCCGGCTTTCGTCCCCGCCCGGCACGAGGAGACCGCCTCGTACATGGCCACCGGGCACGCGAAGTTCACCGGCGGCGTCGGGGTGTGCCTGGCGACCCAGGGCCCGAGCGCGGTGCACCTGCTCAACGGGCTCTACGACGCCAAGCTCGACAGCAAGCCGGTGGTCGCGATCATCGGCGAGGACGTCACCGGCCCGCTCGGCGGCGCGCACGAGGAGATCGGGCTGAGCCGGCTGTTCGGCGACGTGTGCAACCAGTTCGTCCGCTACGGCCGCAGCCCGGAACAGGTGCCGACGCTGCTGGACCAGGCGTTCCGTACCGCCGCGGCGACCCGCAGCCCGACCTGCGTGGTGCTGCCGCGCGCGTTGCAGGTCACCGCCGTACCGGATCTGCTGCCGCAGGCCGCCGGGGTGGTCACCGCGACGCCCGGCGAGCCGCTGGCCCGGGTGCTGCCGCACGACGCCGACCTGGACGCCGCCGCGTCGCTGCTCGGCAACGGGCGGCGGGTGGCGATGCTCGTCGGCCAGGGCGCGCACGGCGCGGCCGAGGAGATCGTCGCGCTCGCCGACCGGCTCGGCGCGGGCGTCGCCACGTCGCTGCTGGGCAAGCCGGTCCTCGACGAGCGGCTGCCGTTCCACACCGGCGTGCTCGGCGAGGTCGGCACCACCGCCGCCGCGCAGCTCATGGGCTCCTGCGACACGCTGTTGATGATCGGCACCAACGACCCGTGGACCGACTGGTTCCCGATGCCGGGCCAGGTACGCACCATCCAGATCGACATCGACGGCCGGCGCATCGGCACCCGCTACCCGGTGGACGTGCCGCTCGTCGGCGACGCCGCCGAGACGCTGCGGGCGCTGCTGACCCGGGTGCCGGAGAATCCCCACCGCGAGTGGCGCGGCATGGTGGAGAAGATGGTGGACCGGTGGCGGGAGACCGCCGCCGAGCGCGCCGGCGCCCCGGCCGAGCCGGTCAACCCGCAGCTCGTGCTCCGCGAACTGTCCGCCCGGCTGCCCCGGCACGCCGGCGTCGCCGTCGACGTCGGCTCGGTCATCTACTGGTACGCCCGGCACCTGGAGCTGCCGCCCGGGGTGCGGGCGCAGCTGTGCGGCACGCTCGGCTCGACGGGCTGCGCCCTGCCGTACGCGGTCGCGGCCAAGCTGGCCCGCCCGGACGAGCCGGTGCTCGCGCTGCTCGGCGACGGCGCGATGCAGCTCAACGGCCTGGCCGAGCTGATCACTGTGGCCCACCACTGGACGCGGTGGCGTGACCCCCGCCTGATCGTGCTGGTGCTGAACAACCGGGACCAGTCCGGCGTGGGCGGCGGGCGGACGCCCGGGGGGCGGCGCTCCGACGTGCCGTACGCCGGGTGGGCCCGCCTGCTCGGGCTGCACGGCGTCCGGGTGGACCGGCCGGACCTGGTCGGACCCGCCTGGGACGAGGTGCTCGCGGCCGACCGGCCGGCCGTCCTGGAGGCGGTGGTGGACCCGGCCGTGCCGTTGGACGCGCCCGAACCGGCGCTGGCCGACCTGCGCGGCCTGGTGTCCGACGGGGACGCCGCCCGCCGGGTGCGGGAGCGGGTGATCCAGACCGAGGCCATCGCGGCGGACGAGGTCGTTTAGCCGGATCACTCCGGGGCACTGCGACCAGGCACAACCGTCCCGGGAGGTTCCATGTCCGTCGTCGCCGACCGTCGTTACGGCCCTGCCCCGCTTCCGGCGGCGCGCGGGCCGGTCTCCGCGGCGCTGCTGGCCGCGCTGCGCGACACTCCTCGGGAACTGCCGGCCGGGCTGGGCGCCGCGTTCGACGCGGTGGCCGCGCCGCTGACCGACGAGGATCTCCAGCTCACCCTGTTCCTCTGCTACGAGCTGCACTACCGGGGCTGGTCCGGCGTCGACGAGGCGTGGGAGTGGGAGCCGTCGCTGCTGGCGCTGCGCGCCCGCGCCGAGCGGCCGTTCGAGGCGGCGCTGCGCGAGCTGGCCGGCCCGCCGCCGGCGGTGCTGCCGGCCGCCGTGCCGGGCGCGCTGGCCGACCTGGTGGCCGCCGACGACGGCCCGCCGCTGGCCGCCGCGCTGCAACGCCGCGCCGACCTCGACCGGTTCCGCGAGTTCGTCACCCACCGTTCGATCTACCACCTGCGCGAGGCCGACCCGCACAGCTGGGCGCTGCCCCGGCTCGGCGGCCCGGCGAAGGCGGCGCTCGTCGAGATCCAGACCGACGAGTACGGCAACGGCCGGCTGGACCGGATGCACGCCGAGCTGTTCCGTACCACGATGGACCGGCTCGGCCTGGACACCGGTTACGCCGCCCACCTGGACCGGGTGCCGGCGGTGACGCTGGCGACCAACAACCTGATGTCGCTGTTCGGCCTGCACCGGCGGCTGCGCGGGGCGCTGCTCGGGCACCTGGCCGCGTACGAGATGACCTCGTCGCTGCCGAACCGCCGCTACGGCAACGGGCTGCGCCGGCTCGGCTTCGACGCGGTCGCCACGCGCTTCTACGACGAGCACGTGGAGGCCGACGCCGTGCACGAGCAGATCGCCGCGTACGACATGTGCGGCGGGCTGGTCCGGGCCGAGCCGGCGCTCGCGTCCGACGTGCTGTTCGGCGCCGCCGCCGCGCTGGCCGTGGACGCCCTGTTCGCCGCGCACCTGCTCGACGCCTGGTCGGCCGGGGAGTCCTCCCTGCGCCCGCCCACCCAGATCCTCGCCGCAGCCTGACCCCCCGGCACCGTCCCCCGCGATCTTGCGGTTGCGGCCCTCGGGGTGCCCGGTTCGCGAGGTTTGCCGGGCACCCAAGTGCAAGATCGCGGGGGAGGGGTCGCGGGGGGTCAGGGCTCGCGGTCGCTGCCGGCGCGGAAGCCCGACACCTTGTGCGTGCCGTCGCAGAACGGCTTGATCGCGCTCTTGCCGCATCGGCACAGCGCCACCGTGCCCCGGCGCGTCTCGATCGGCGTGCCGTCGGGCGTGACCAGCGCGAAGTCGCCGCGTACCAGCAGTGGTCCGTCCCGGTACGGGGTGATGGTCGCCGCCGGGGTGCTCTCGTCGTCGGGCATGCGCGGTGCAGTGCCCGTCCCGGTCCGGCCCAAACCCGCACCCGAGCGCTGTTGCGCCCGCGACGGCGGGCACGCGGCGCGACGGCGTACCTGGGTGTCGCGGGCGGTGCGGTTACCGGGCGGGCCTTGGTCCTCACCCGTGGGGAGATGCCCCGTTTAGACCCCAGAGGGACGGGAAGCCGGGCCGCGTGGTGAGCGAACGAGTCGAACGGACGCCGGTCAGCGGCGCGGGGCTGCCCGTGGATCGGGTGGTGGCGGCCGGCAGCGCCGCCCGGGTCCTGGTCGCCGCGACCGCCCGGGCGCTGCGCGGCGACGACTGCGGCGACCTCGGTCACCCGGGAGGACTGTCCCGCCTCGGCGGCGCGCCCGAGCCGGTACGCCGCGCCGCCGCCGTCCGGGCCGCCGGGCGGTCGGCGCTCACCGCCGGCCAGATCGCCGCCGTGGACGCCGAGCGGGTGGCCGGGTGGTTCGCCGGGCAGTACCCGGACCGGCGCTGGCCCGGCGTGGTGCTCGGCTCCCCGCACGGCGCCGCCGCCCACCTCGCGACGGCGCTCGGGGTGCCCTGGCTCCCGGCCGGGTTCGAGGTCGCCGGGCAGTGGACCCGGGGGGCGGTGGACCGCCCGGACGCCGCGTTCGCGCACGGGGCCACGCTGGCCGCCCGGCTGCTCGACGCCAACCCGCGTGTGCACGTACGCCAGGTGCACTGCCCGGCCAGCCGGGGTGCGGCGGCCGGCGCGGCGGTGACGTTCGCGGTGCGCTGGCGCACGCTGCCGAAGGCGTACGCGCGCTTCCTGGCCGACCGGCTGGAACCGGCCGCGCCGGTGCTGCTGCTGCACGACGCCCGGACCTGGCCGGTGCGCGACTGCGGCGACGGGCACAGCTTCCAGGCCGGCTCCCCGGCGGGCGGCCTGGACCCGGTCGACTTCCACCCGGACGCCCGCGCGCTGGGCCAGGTGCTGCGCGCGGCCGGCGGGGAGGAGACGCGCTGGGAGGCGCCGGAGGCCACGGTGGCGGGCGCGTTCGCCGAACACGGCGTGGAGTCCGGTTTCGAGCACGACGCCCGCTGCTGGAGCGACCGGCACGGGCATCCGCTGCACCGGGTGGTCGTGCCGCAGCCGGACGGGCTGAGTGCGGTGACCGCCGACCTGTACCGGCGCTGGCTGCGGCGGGCCGGCAAGACCGGGAACCGGCTGGTGGTGGAGTGCGGCCGGCTGCTCGACCCGGCGCAGGTGCTGCGGGCCGGCCTGGTGCCCTACTGGTGCGAGAACGCCACCGCGCGCCGGGTCGCCGGCGTCGAGTGGTGGCTGGCCGGCAGCGAGCCGTTCAGTTCGGTGGACGTGCTGCCGGAGCCGCCGGGCCTGCGCTCGCCCGCGTACGCGGGGCTGCCCCAGTGGCTGGCGGTGGCCGGCTTCGGGCGCCGCAGGCGGGCCCTGGACCGGGGTGCCGCGCGCGGCTACCCGGTCGCCTCGGTACCCACCCGACGTGCCACGGAGGTGTTGCGCAACCAGCCCTGCGACCTGCCCGCGCCGCCGCCGCTGCGGATGGCCGAGGCCCTCACCGCGCTACGTGACGCGGGCGCGCACCAGGGCCTGCTGGTCTGCTGACCGACCGCCGGGAACGGCTGGCCGGCCAACCTGGCGAAACTTCCTCGCGATCCTGCGGTCCGTGATTGAGTACCTACGGAGCGGGAAGACCGCTCGCCGCGAAACGGCCCACGACGCCGTGCGGCGGGCAGCCACCGCTTTCGACGTATCCGTCACGTAACCCAACTTCCTCACCCGGTGCGTGGTCCGACCACGCGCACGACCGGTTCCGACCGGGCGGGGGCTCTTCGGCGAGGGGGCGCGGATGTTCGGACAGACCACCACACCCACACCACCGACCACCGACCGGGGTCTGGAGGACCTGGACGCGGCGGCGCTCGCGTACGCGGCCCGCATCGAGGGCCTGCCACCGGAGCGGCGGCAGGAGGCGCGGGACGACCTGGTCCGGTTCGCGCTGCCGTTCGCCGGCCGGCTCGCCCGCCGCTACCGCGGGCGCGGTGAGCCGCTGGAGGACCTGGAGCAGGTGGCCCGTCTCGGCCTGGTCAACGCCGTCGACAGGTACGACCCGGAACGCGGTTCGTTCACCGCGTACGCGGCCATCACCATCGTCGGCGAGATCAAACGGCACTTCCGCGACCGCACCTGGGGCGTGCACGTGCCGCGCCGGCTGCGGGACCTGATCCTCGAGGTGGGACAGGCCACGGCGACGCTGACCAGCGAGCTGTCCCGCGCTCCCACGGTGGCCGAGCTGTCCGCCCGGCTGGAGACGCCGGAGGAGGAGATCCTCGCCGCGCTGGAGTCGGCCGCCGGCTACAGCCCGGCCTCGCTCAACGCGCCGGTGGGCGGGGAGAGTTCGGCCGAGTTCGGCGACCTGGTCGGCGAGTCCGACCACGCGCTGGAGTCCGTCGACGACCGGGTCACTGTCAGCGGCCTGCTGCACCGGCTGCCGTGGCGGGAACGTCGCATCCTGGCGATGCGCTTCTACGGCAACCAGACCCAGGCGGAGATCGCCGCCCGGTTCGGCATCTCGCAGATGCACGTGTCCCGGCTGCTGTCGCGGGCGCTGACCTGGCTGCGGCAGGCGATGCTCGCCGACGCGCCGCCGCCCTGGCAGAACGGCGCGGCCGAGGCCGAGCCGGGCAAGGCGCGGATCTCGGTGAAGCAGAACGGCGACCGGGTGGTCGTCGAGGTCGGCGGCGAGGTGGACCGGGCCGGCGCGGACCAGTTGCGCCGGGCGATGCTCCAGGCGGTCACCGGGCAACCCCGCGAGGTGGTGGTCGACCTGGTCGGCGCCGGTGGCTTCGACGCCGGCGGGATCGCCGCGCTGATGGCCGGCCGGGAGGCCGCCGCGCGTACCGGGGTGCCGCTGCGGCTGACCCGGGTGCAGCCCGCGGTGCGCCGCTCGCTCACCGCGGCCGGACTGCCGGCCGCCGACTGACCTGCGCACGTGCCGCGCCGGCTCCCCACCACGGGGAGCCGGCGCGCGGCGTACGACGAGAGGGCCGGCGCCCGGGCGGCGCCGGCCCTCGTCCGGTGTCTCAGTTCTCCGGGGTGTCCCCGTGCCCGCGCGGGTGCCGCCACCTGTCGTTCGGCTGCTCGTCGCGTTCGGCGTTGAGCGCGCTGCCCTCCGGCTCGTCGGTCTCCTCGAAGCTGGGCCGGCGCACCTCCTCCGGCGCCGGCACCTCCACCGGCCGCGCGCCGGACTGCGGCGCGGGCTGGTAGTCCACCGCCTCGGGGGCGCCGTACGCGCCGCCGGCCGACGGCGACTCCGGCACGTGCCGCTCGTGGTGCATCTCCTCGCGGAACGACTGCGGCGGCTTCGTGGTGCGCTGCGGCAGGTCCCGGCCCAGGTCGGAGACGAGCGGGCCGTACTTGAGGTCGAACGCCGGCCGCTCGGAGCGGATACGGGGCATCCGGTCGAAGTTGCGCAGCGGCGGCGGGCAGGTGGTGGCCCACTCCAGCGAGTTGCCGAAGCCCCACGGGTCGTCCACTGTGACCATCGCGCCGTACCGCCACGACTTCCAGATGTTCCAGATCACGAACAGGGTGGACGCGCCGAGCACGAACGATCCGATGCTGGAGATCGTGTTCAACGTGGTGAAGCCGTCGCCGGGCAGGTAGTCGGCGTACCGGCGCGGCATGCCCTCGTTGCCCAGCCAGTGCTGCACCAGGAACGTGGCGTGGAAGCCGATGAACATGGTCCAGAAGTGCATCTTGCCCAGCCGCTCGTCCAGCAGCCGCCCGGTCATCTTCGGGAACCAGAAGTAGAGCCCGCCGAACGCGGCGAATACGATGGTCCCGAAGAGCACGTAGTGGAAGTGCGCCACCACGAAGTACGTGTCGTGCACGTGGAAGTCCACCGGCGGGCTGGCCAGCAGCACCCCGGTCAGGCCGCCGAGCAGGAACGTCACCAGGAAGCCGATGGCGAACAGCATCGGCGTCTCGAACGTGAGCTGTCCCTTCCACATGGTGCCGATCCAGTTGAAGAACTTCACGCCGGTGGGCACCGCGATCAGGTAGCTCAGGATGCTGAAGAACGGCAGCAGCACCTGCCCGGTGGCGAACATGTGGTGCGCCCAGACCGTCATCGACAGCACCGTGATGGCGATGGTGGCCAGCACCAGGCCGGTGTAGCCGAAGATGGGCTTGCGGGAGAACACCGGGATGATCTCGGTGATGATGCCGAAGAACGGCAGCGCGATGATGTACACCTCGGGGTGGCCGAAGAACCAGAACAGGTGTTGCCAGAGCATCGGCCCGCCGGTCGTGGGGTCGTACACGTGCGAGTGCAGGATCCGGTCCGAGGCGAGCGCCATCAGCGCGGCGGCGAGCAGCGGGAACACGAAAATCACCAGGACGCTGGTGAGCAGCGCGTTCCAGGTGAAGATCGGCATCCGGAACATCGTCATGCCGGGCGCGCGCAGCGTCACGATCGTGGTGATCAGGTTGACCGCGCCGAGGATCGTGCCCAGGCCGGACACGGCCAGGCCGACCACCCACAGGTTTCCGCCGACGCCGGGGGAGTGCTGCGCGGTGCTCAGCGGCGTGTACGCGGTCCAGCCGAAGTCCGCCGCGCCGGCCGGGGTGGCGAACCCGCCCATGACCATCAGCGCGCCGAGGAAGTAGAGCCAGTACGCGAACGCGTTGAGCCGGGGGAACGCCACGTCGGCGGCGCCGATCTGCAGCGGCACCAGATAGTTCGCGAACCCGAAGAACATCGGTGTGGCGAACAGCAGCAGCATGATCGTGCCGTGCATGGTGAACATCTGGTTGTACTGCTCGGGGGAGACGATCTGCATCCCCGGCCGGGCCAGCTCCACCCGGATGACCATCGCCAGGATGCCGCCGACGATGAAGTACAGGAACGAGGTGGCCAGGTAGAGCAGGCCGATCTGCTTGGCGTCGGTGGTCCGCAGCAACCGCCACAGTGCGTTGCCCTTGACCGCTTCCCGTACGGGCCCGGGGTAGCCCCCGAACCGGGCCGGCGCGAGGATCGCGGGCCCCCGGTCTCGTGCCGGTTCCGTGACTACCCGCTTGGGCATGGCTTCTCACCCCGTGTGACGACAGACAGGACGGGCGGGCGTACCCGGCCCTCTGCCCATGTAACCAGGCGAGAGCGGAGAATTCGGTCAATTGGCCGGGAGCATGGCCCAGACGACCTTGCCGGCGCCGACCGGGGTGCTGCCCCAGCGCTGGGTCAGCTCGCGCACCAGCATCAGCCCGCGGCCGCCCTCGGCACGCGGATCGCGGCTGGCCGCGGCGCGGGCGTCGGCCGGGCTGCCGTCCATCACCGCCACCCGCAGGTACGGCCGGCGCAGCGTCAGCGTCACCTGCATCGGGGTGCCGGCGTGCCGCACCACGTTGCCCACCAGCTCGCTGAGCACCAGCGAAGCCGGGCCGGCCAGCTCCGGCACGTTCCACCTGCCGCACGCCTCGGTGACCAGCTCCCGGGCGCGGCGGCAGGCGCCGGCGACCGGCTCCAGCCGGACCCGCAGCCGGGGCGCGGCCGACTCGCCGGCCAGCGCCGTCGCCTCGGCACAGTCCCGGCGTACCGGCACCACCCGGCAGGCGGTGGTCTCGTTCAGCCAGGCCGCCGTCTCGGCGCAGGGCGCGGCGAGCACCATCGGCACCGCCGGCCAGTCGGCGGCGCGCCGCGCGGCGGCGGCGAAGACGGACAGCGCCAGCGGCTCGCCGACCTCGATGTCCTCCAGGTCGACCACCAGGGCGTCCGGCTGCGCGGCGAGGCAGCTGTCGAGCACCTCGTGCACCGCGCGCATCGTGCCGAGGTCGAGCGCTCCGGCCAGCCGTACGACAGTGACCGGTGACTCGTCGCGGACCTCGCACCTGATCCGGGTCACCATCGCCGCCTCGTTTCCATCTCGTCGGGGAGGGTCGCCCGGCCGGGACGCTCGCCGCCTCCCGTCGCCGGAGGACTACGGACGTACCCGGGCCCCGGACCGGCGAAACCGGGCATCCGGGCTCCCGAGGCGCAGGTCAGCGGCGGTCCCCGCGCCGCGTCGCGACCAGGCCCAGGGCCAGCATGGCGGCGCCCAGCAGCAGGTGCAGCCACGAGTCCGCGCGGTTGACCGCGAGCACGTTCGCCGCGTCACGTCCGTCGATCGCCAGGCCGGCGAGCCAGAGCACCAGATAGACCGCGCCGGCGCCGACCAGGAACGCGCGGGCGCCCGCGACGGTGCGGGCCAGCACCAGCCCGGCTACGCCCAGCACCAGGTGCACCAGGTTGTGCACCGCCGAGACCTGGAACACACCGAACAGCCGGGCGCCGGATCCCGGCCCGGCGAAGCGCAGATCCGCGTAGTCGCTGGTGACGCCCGGCACGAAGCCCAGCGCGCCGAGCAGCAGCAGGAGCACGGCGAACCCGGAGGCGATCCGGCGTACCGGCGCCCGTCCGTCGGCCGGGTTGCGCCGCGCCCGGGAGTGCGCCATCGAGTTCGTCACGCCGGCCTCCTCGCCACCGCGGGAAGCGCCGGTTTCCCGCGCCCGGCGGGGGCAAACGCCGGCCCGGCCGCGCGGGGCGGCCGGGCCGGCGACGCTCAGGCGGGCTGCAACGGCTTCGCCGCGCCCGTCCGGACCCGGTCGTACAGCTCCACGTACTCCTGCGCCATCCGGGCCGGGGTGAACCGCCGGGCCGCCTCGCGCCGGCACTCGGCCGGCTCCAGCCCGCCGGCGGCGAGGACCAGGTCACCCAGCTCCTGCTCGTCGCCGGTGAGCAGGCCGGTGCGGCCGTGCTCGATCAGCTCCGGCAGGCAGCCCCGGGCGGTGGCCACCACCGGCGTGCCGAGCGACAGCGACTCGACCACAGCCGTACCGCCCGGCTCCTCCCAGCGCAGCGGGAACAGCGACGCCCGCGCCGAGGCGACCAGGTCGTCGCGTTCCCGCCCGGCGACAGTGCCGACCCAGCGCACCCGGTCGCCGTCGACGTTCGGCGCCACCTGGTCGGAGAAGAAACGCACGTCCGGGTTCTGCCGGGCCTCGTCGCCGGCCGCGGCCAGATCCTCCGGCCGGTGGTACGGGCCGACCGGCCCGGCCAGAACCAGCCGGAAGCCGGTCTCCTGCGCCAGCCGGGCGCCCAGGTCCTGCCCCTTGCCCGGGTTGATCCGGCCGAGGATCACCACGTGGTCGCCCTTGGCCACCGGCGCGTGCCGGTCCGCGTCGACCGCGAGCGGGGTGGACAGGTGCACGTGCCCCACCGAGTGCGCGCGCAGCGCCTCCGGAGCGCGCGCCAGCTGCGACGCGGACACGCCGTTGACCCGTACCCGGTCGCCGCCGTCGAGGTTGCCGTACAGCTCCGGATGCTTGGCCAGGTCCCAGTGCAGCGTGTGCAGCACCGGCGGGGCGTCCGGGCCCATCGCGGCGAGCGTGGCCAGCCCGACCGCCTCCACGTGGTCGTGCACCAGGTCGATGTCGTCGCGGGCGTGCAGCGCCCGCACCACCTCGGACAGGTGCGCCTGGGAGACGCCGCAGACCTGGTTGTACGGCCGCTGCAGCGCGTGGAACTGGCCGTCCGGGAAGACCGCGATCCGCTCGTCGACCGGCAGCGTGCTGCTCTCCACCGAGGCGAGCACCACCCGTACGCCCAGGCGGCGCAGCTCCGGCACCAGCGTGGCGATCACGTTCTCGATGCCGCCGTAGCCCGGCGGAGGCACGGACAGCCACGGCCCGGCGTTCATCAGCACGGTGAGCGTCATGCGCTGTCCTCTCTCAGGGTTTCCCCACTCACGCGGCCGCCACCCGGCGGCGGGGAAGGCGGTGCCGCATCTGCGCCAGCGGCGGGCGTTCCTGCACCGACACGTCGTTGACCACGATCTCGCGGTCCAGGTTGGGCAGCGTCTCCGAGCCGCCCCGGCGGAACTGGGTCAGCAGGGCGGTCGGCGCCACCCCCGGCGCCGCCCACCCGCGTCGTTGCAGCCGCGACCAGGCGGTCAGCATGATCTGCGCGGACATCCGGCCCAGCGCGGCGGTGTCCTGGTGCCGGTGCTTGCGCTCACCCAGGTCGACCTGGGCCAGCGCGTCCAGCCCGACCATCTCCAGCAGGTCGATCAGCATGGCCGTCTCGACGCCGTACCCGGTGACGAACGGCACCCGCTCCAGCACCTCGCGGCGGCCGGCGTACTCGCCCGCGAGCGGTTGCACGAAACCGGCCAGCTCCGGCCAGAACAGGTTCAGCAGCGGCCGGGCCATCAGCTCCGTCACCCGCCCGCCGCCGTCGGGCTCCACACTCGTCGCACCGACCAGCGGCCGGTGGTAGAAGCCCTTCACGAACTCCACGCCCGGATCCGTCAGCAGCGGCCCGAGCAGCCCGGTCACGAAGTGCGGCCGGAACTCGCGCAGGTCGGCGTCGACGAACGCGACCACGTCCCCCTCGGCTGCGGCCAGCCCGGCCCAGAGCGCGTCGCCCTTGCCGGTCAGGCGGGGCAGCCCGCGCGTCATCGCGTCCTGGCTGACCACCTCGGCGCCGGCGGCGCGCGCCACCTGCGCGGTCCGGTCGGTGGACCGGGAGTCCACCACGATCAGCTCGTCGACGAGCGGCACCCGGTCCATCAGGTGTTCCCGGACGGTCGACACGATCGCGCCGACCGTCGCCTCCTCGTTGCGGGCCGGCAGCACCACGCTGACCCGGCTCGCGCCCTTGGCGCGTACCAGTCGCCGCGCCGGCCAGTCGTCGGCGGTGCTGGTGCGGTACGTGGCCCACGCCTCCACCACAGGTGAGACGGTCGAATCTGATTCCCGCACGGGCACCCCCCATTAGTGGTGGAATCGCGAATCATGGTTTTCCCAATCCCGCATCCGCGCTAACCGGATCTTGCCTAACAACCTGATCACCAGGTGCGTACCGGGCGGTTCCGGGCGGATGAACGTTGCGTTGCGCCCCCCGGCGGCGTTTCGCGGGCGGCCGCCGGGGGGAGTGGTGACCGCAGTCTTCCAGTCGTGGCGAGAGGGTTGGTCGGATGCGTACCTGCCGGGTGGGACTAGTCGGAGCCGGTGGGGTGGCACAACGCCACGCCCGGGTGCTCACGGGCTTCGAGGACGTGGAGCTGCTCGGTGTGACGGACGTCGCGCCGGACGCGGCGGGGGCGCTCGCCGGCACGTACGGCGGCCGGGTGTTCCGCGACGTGGACGAGCTGCTCGCGGCCGGGCCGGACGCGGTGTACGTCTGCGTGCCGCCGTTCGCGCACGGCCCGGTCGAGGAGGCGGTGGTCGCAGCCGGGGTGCCGATGTTCGTGGAGAAGCCGGTGGCGCTGGACCTGGAGACCGCCGAGCGGGTCGCCGCGCTGGTGCAGCAGCAGGGGCTGCTCACCGGCGTCGGGCACCACTGGCGTTACCTGCACGTGGTGGAGGAGGCGCGGCGGCTGCTCGCCGGCCGTCCGGTGCGGATGGTCAACGGCGCCTGGCTGGACAAGGTGCCGCCGGTGGCCTGGTGGGCGCGGCGGGACCGCTCCGGCGGCCCGGTGGTCGAGCAGGCCGCGCACGTGCTGGACCTGGTCCGGCTGCTGGCCGGTGAGGCGGTCGAGGTGACCGCGTACGGCGACGGCAGCCCGCCGCCGGTCGACGGCGCCGACATCGATTCGGTGACCGCCGCCACGCTGCGGTTCGGCTCCGGCGCGGTCGGCACGCTCGCCGCGTCCTGCGTGCTCGGCTGGAAGCACCGGGCCGGCGTGGAGATCCTCGCCGACGGGCTGGCGCTGTGGCTGGCCGAGGACGGCCTGACCGTGCGTGACGCCGACGGCGAGCGGCACGTTCCCGCCGACCCGGACGGCGCGCGGGTAGCAGTCGACCGGGCCTTCGTCGACGCCGTCTGCGGCCTCGGCGACGACGTCCGGGTGCCGTACGCGGAAGCGCTGCGCACCCACCGGCTCGCGCTGGCGGTGGCCGAGTCGGCGCGTACCGGACGGCCGGTGGCGTTGCCGACCGGGCCGGCGTCCCGACTCTCCGCGCCGGTCGCGGACGCGGGGGTGAGCGTCGATGCGTGACCGGGTGGTGGTGGTCGGCGGTCCCGGCCGGGTCGAGCTGGCCGAACTGGACGCGCCGGAGCTGCGCGAGGGCACGTTCCGGGTGGAGACGCTCTACAGCGGCGTCTCGGCCGGCACCGAACTGAGCTTCGTCAAGGGCACCAACCCCTACCTGCACGTCACCTGGGACGCCGCGCTCGGGCTGTTCCGGCCCGGCGGGGCGAGCACGCCGTACCCGGTGACCCGGCTCGGCTACATGCAGGTCGGGCGCGTGGTGGAGAGCCGGACCCCGGCCGTCGCGGTGGGCGAGGTCGGCGCCATGACGTACGGCCACCGCAGCGGCTGGGTCGCCGACCCGCTCACCGAAAGGTTCGTGCCGCTGCCCGACGACCTTGATCCGCTGCTCGGCGTGTACGTCGCGCACATGGGCCCGATCTGCGCGAACGGGCTGCTGCACGCCGCGGCCGACCTGTGCGGCGCCGACGTGCGCACGCTGGGCGACGGCGTACGCGGCCGCCGGGTGGCCGTGGTGGGTGGCGGCGTGGTGGCGCTGCTGACCGCCCTGTTCGCCCGCAGGCACGGTGCCGCCTCGGTGGTCGTGGTCGACCCGACGCCGGCCCGGCGGCAGGTCGCCGAGGCGCTCGGCCTGGACACGCTCGACCCGGACGCGGACGACCCGGCGGTGGTGCTCAAGACGCGGTGGAACCACGCCGCCGGGGAGCGGGGCGCCGACGTGGTCTTCCAGTGCCGGGGCCAGGACTGGGCGTTGCAGCTCGCGCTGCGCCTGCTGCGCCCGCAGGGCACCGTGGTCGACCTGGCGTTCTACCAGGGCGGCGCGGACGCGGTCCGGCTCGGTGAGGAGTTCCACCACAACGGGCTGTCGCTGCGCTGCGCGCAGATCGGCCGGGTGCCGCGCGGGCTGGCCCCCACCTGGGACCGGGAGCGGCTGTCGGCGGAGACGGTGGAGCTGCTGCGCCAGTACGGGGACGTGATCCGTAAGCACCTGATCTCCGCAGTGGTCCCGCTGGACGAGGCCCCGGCCCTGCTGACCGACCTGGCCGACCGCCGCCGCACAGAGCTCCAGGTGGTCCTGACCCCCTGACCCCCACCCCCACCCCCACCCCTTTCCAGGGCGTCGATCATGAGGTTGGCGGCGACAAAACGGGCGCCGGACGCCGCCAACCTCATGATCGACCGAAGCGGACGCGAAGGGCGGAACCCGGCGCGCGGCGGGCGGGGGTCACAATCGGCTCCGGTTCGCGTACCGTTGCCGCTCATGGGTGTGTCGCAACGGTTGAAGACCAGGTTCCGCCGGTTCCTCCAGCGCCCGGGGACGACTGTCGACCTGGCGCCGCTGGAGAAGCTGCTGCCGGCGATCGAGGCGCGCGAGGCGGACCTGGAGCAGCTCTCCGACGCCGAGCTGACCGAGGCCGCCGGCCGGGCCACGGGCTACGAGGAGATCTGCGCGATCGGCCGCGAGGCGGCCCGGCGCGGGCTCGACCAGCGCCCCTACGACGTGCAGCTGCTCGGCGCGATGGCGCTGCTGTCCGGCAAGGTCGCCGAGATGGCCACCGGTGAGGGCAAGACGCTCACCGCGACTGTCGCCGCGTACGGGCACGTGCGGCTGGGCAACGGCCCGGTGCACGTGCTCACCGTCAACGACTACCTGGCCCGCCGCGACGCCGAGTGGATGACGCCCGTCTACGACCTGCTCGGGCTGACCGTCGGCTGGGTCAACGAGGCGTCCACGCCCGAGGAGCGGCGCGCCGCGTACGGCTGCGACGTCACGTACGTGTCGGTCAGCGAGGCCGGCTTCGACTTCCTGCGCGACCAGCTCGTCACCGACCTGGCCGACCGGGTGCAGCCGCCGCTGAAGACCGCGATCGTGGACGAGGCCGACTCGATCCTGATCGACGAGGCCCGGGTGCCGATGGTGCTGGCCGGCGCGGTCGGCGGCGAGCAGGACCCGGTGCACGCCGCGGCCGCGCTCGTGCGCGGGCTGCGCAAGGGCAAGCACTACACGGTCGCCGAGGACGGCCGCAGTGTCGCCTTCACCTCGGTCGGCCTGGCCACCGTCGAGGCCAAGCTCGGCGGCATCGACCTGTACGACGAGGAGCACGTCGGGCAGCTCTCCGCGGTGAACGTGGCGCTGCACGCGCACGCCCTGTTGCACCGGGACGTGGACTACATCGTCCGGGACGACTCGGTCGAGCTGATCGACGAGATGCGCGGCCGGGTCGCCCAGCGCCGCCGCTGGCCGGACGGGCTCCAGGCCGCGGTCGAGGCGAAGGAGGGCCTGGACGCCACCGCCGAGGGCGAGGTGCTGGGCACGATCACCGTGCAGGCGTACATCGCGCTCTACCCGACTGTCTGCGGCATGACCGCGACCGCGGTGCTCGTCGGCGACCAGCTCCGCGAGTTCTTCGGCCTCGAGGTCGCGGTGATCCCGCCGAACACCCCCTGCGTCCGCGAGGACGAGCCGGACCGGATCTACGCCACCCGCGCCGAGAAGGAGGAGGCGCTGGTCGACGAGATCACGCGCTGCCACCAGGCGGGGCGGCCGGTGCTGGTCGGCACGCTCGACGTCAAGGAGTCCGAAGGGCTGGCCGCCGCGCTCAACGCCGCCGGCGTCTCCTGCGTGGTCCTCAACGCCAAGAACGACGACGAGGAGGCCGGCATCATCGCGGAGGCCGGCGCGTACGGCGCGGTGACGGTCTCCACCCAGATGGCCGGCCGGGGCGTGGACATCCGGCTGGGCGGCAGCGACCAGGCCGACCGGGACCGGGTGGCGGAACTGGGCGGCCTGTACGTGATCGGCAGCGGCCGGCACGACAGCCGCCGGGTCGACGACCAGCTCCGCGGCCGGGCCGGCCGGCAGGGCGACCCGGGCGGGTCGGTGTTCTTCGTCAGCCTGGAGGACGACCTGGTGGTCCGGCACGCCGGCGACACCGTGCCGGCCTCGCCCCGGATGAACGCCGACGGCCTGGTCACCGACCCGCAGGTCGACTACGCGGTCGAGCACGCCCAGCGCGTCGCCGAGGGCGTCAACCACGAGATCCACCGCAACACGTGGCGCTACAGCCAGGTGATCGAGCAGCAGCGCAAGGCGCTCGCCGAGCGCCGGGAGCGGCTGCTGACCAGCGACATCGCCGCGCTGATGCTGCTGGAGCGGGTGCCGGAGAAGGCCGGCGAGATGGACGAGGACCTGCTCGCCGACGTGGCCCGCAAGATCGCCCTCTATCACCTGGACCGGCTCTGGGCCGACCACCTGGCCGAGCTGTCCGAGGTGCGCGAGGGCGTGCACCTGCGGGCGCTGGGCCGGCTCGACCCGCTCGACGAGTTCCACCGCAGCGCGGTGCCGGCGTTCAACGCGCTGGTGCCCGAGATCGAGACGCGGACCGTGGCCACGTTCGAGGAGACCGAGTTCGACGAGGGCTGGGAGCCGGACTCGTCGAAGCTGGTGCGCCCGAGCGCCACCTGGACGTACCTGGTGCACGACAACCCGTTCGGCTCGGAGCTGGACCGGCTGATCGCCTCGGTGGGCCGGCGGCTCATCTCCGGGTCGCGCTGACCCACGCCGAAGGCCCCTTCCGGTGCAACCGGGAGGGGCCTTTTTGCGCGGTTTCGCCCGCGGTCTGCGAGGGTAGTAGGCCGGGGCCCGGCCACAGGAGGGACGGACATGGGACAGGCAACGGTGCCGGACGGGGAGACCGCGTGGACGTACGCGGGGACGGTGGAGGCCCCGGCCCGGTGAACCTCGACACGCGCCAACCCATGATCGACAACCTCGGTGTGCTGGAGACGGCCGCGCTGCTGCGCGAGCTGACCGCCGGTCTGATCGGCGTGGCCGGGTTCGACGAGGCGCTCGACCGCCTGGTCCGGATCGCCCGTGACGCCGTGCCGGGCGTGGACTGCTGCGGCTTCACCGCGCTGCGCGCCGGTGAGCCCGCCGGGGTGGCCGCCTCCGACCCGGACCGGGCCGAGCTGGACGACCTGCGGCACGGCCCGGACACACCGGCCCTGACGGCGATCCGCCGACGGGAGATGATCATCGCGGGCGGGCTGTCCGACGAGACGCGCTGGCCGGCCTGGAGCGAGCGGGCCCGCGTGCTCGGCGTCCACGGGGTGATCTCCGCGCCGGTCGACGTGGACGAGCAGGTCATCGGCGCGATCAACCTGTACGCCGAGTCGCCCGACGCGCTCACCCCCCGGCACCAGCTCACCGCGATGCTGCTCGCCGAGCACGCCGGGCTGCTGCTGGCCGCCGCGCGCGACCGTGAGCGGGCCGCCAGCCGGGCCGGTGAGATCGACGACTCGCTGCTGGCCGAGGGAGTGGTCGGGCAGGCCGTCGGCGTGATCATGACGCAGCGCGGCTGTCCCGCCCCGGAGGCGCTGCGGGTGCTGCGCAGCGCCGCGTCCTCGCTGGACATCCCGCTGCGCGAGGTGGCCGAGCGGCTCGTGCTGACCGTCTCCCGGCCCCGGGACAACTGAGCGACAGTCGTTTCACCCCGCGGCGCCTCGGGTAGCACTCTGGACTGGTGAGCTGCGCCGACCTGGGGAGGAAGCGATGCAGAGCCGACTGCGGGTGCAGGGGCATCCCATCCAACCGATGCTTGTCACGTTCCCGTTCGGCCTGTTCGTCTGCGCCGCGGTCTTCGACCTGGCCGACGTGGCGGGCGGTCCGGCGTTCCTCGGTGAGGTGGGCTACTGGACCGCGGTGGCCGCGCTCGTCGCCGCCGGGCTCACCACCGTCGCCGGCCTGGTCGACCTGTGGGACGTCCGCGCCGGGCGCACCAGCCGGACCGTCCTGACGTTCAATCTCGTGAACGCCGTGATGGCGGGGCTGTTCCTGCTGTCCTGCCTGATCCGGGCGAACGCCCCGCAGCGCGGCGCGAACGGCGCCCTGCTCGCCGCCGAACTCGTCGCGCTCGCCGTCGGCGCGGTCGGCGTGGCCCTGGGCGCGCGGCTGATGCAGCAGTTCGACCGGGCCACCGAGCCGACCGGCTTCGAGACGTTCGGTGACGTGCCCCCCGGGTCCACAGTCGAGATCGCCCGCCCGCGCCCGTTCTGACCCGGCCGAAATCCGTTGCCGCGGCCGTCGCCGGGCGGCAGGCTCGCGGGCATGGTCCGCACGTTCTCCGAACTCGTAGCCGAGGCCGAGGCCGCGCCGGTGGAGGGCTGGGGCTTCGACTGGCTGCGCGGCCGCGCCACCGAGGAGCGCCCGCCCTGGGGGTACGCACGCCTGGTGGGCGACCGGATGGCCGCCGTGAGGGCGGCGCTGGACGTCGACACCGGCGGGGGAGAGGTGCTGGCCGAGGTGCCCGCGCCGCCGCCGCTGCTGGTCGCCACCGAGGCGTGGCCGCCGAACGTGCCGGTGGCCCGGCGCAACCTGCGTCCGCTCGGCGCGACAGTGGTACGGGTGGCCGACCGGCCGCCGCTGCCGTTCCGGGATGCCGCCTTCGACCTGGTCGTGAGCCGTCATCCGGTGCACACCTGGTGGGACGAGGTGGCCCGGGTGCTGCGCCCCGGCGGCACCTACCTGTCCCAGCAGATCGGCCCCGGCACGGTGCGGGAGCTGAGCGAGGCGATCCTCGGGCCGCTGCCGCCACCGGAGCACCGGCACCCGGAGGTGGCGGTCGCCGACGCGCGGGCCGCCGGGCTCACAGTCGTCGACCTGCGCGAGGCGACGCTGCGTACCGTCTTCCACGACGTCGGCGCGGTGGTCTGGTTCCTGCGCAAGGTGGTCTGGACGGTGCCCGGCTTCACAGTCGGCCGTTACACCGACGAGCTGCGCCGCCTGGACGAGCGGATCCGCGCCGAGGGGCCGTTCGTCGCGTACGCCCGCCGTTTCCTCATCGAGGCGCACCGGGGCTGAGCGGGCCGGGCCGGTGCGCCGCGGCGTGGTGCGCGGCCAGCACGTCGGCGCCGAAGTCACCGGCGGGGCGGCGCAGCACGGTGTGCGCGTGGTTGCCGTCGTCGGTGGTGTTGTCGTACTCGATCAGCAGGTCGTCGCCCTGCACCCGGTAGTAGTGCCGCCGGCCCGGCTCGACCGGGCCGGCCCAGGCGAAGTGCAGCTCGCCGCCGTCGAGCCGGTCGGCCTCCCGGGCCGCCAGCTCCGGCGGCAGCCGGTCCAGGTAGAGCGCGACCAGCCGGTCGAGCAGCGCCCGGCCGGTGGGCCGCAGCCGCCCTCGGGGTACGCCGGGCGGGTCGAGCCGGCCCGGCGCGGTGGCGCGGGTGGCGCTGATGATGTCGGCCGGCGCCTCCTCGGCGATGATCGCGGCGGACCGGCCGGCCGGGCCGAGCACGTCGAGCAGTTCGCGGGCCAGGTCCTCCTCGGGGCCCAGGGGCCGGGAGACCGGGCGCCCGGAATGCCGGACGGTGGCCGGGTTGGCGCCGAGGAACACCGGCGCGGGGGAGACCCGGTCGTCGGCGACTGTCATGCTCACCGACAGGTGGTGTCCCTCGAACCGCCACGCCCAGTCGTCATCGCGGGCCGGGTCGCCGAAGACGGCCACCCAGTAGTCGCCGCTGTGCCGGCCGCGCCGCCAGTCCTCGGCCCGGTCCAGTACCTCTTCCAGGGCCATCACGGCCATGGCCTGCGCGTACGCGGCCGGGCTGAGCGCGGTGGCGAGCAGCCGGTGCGCGGCCTTGCGGGCGGTGACGTCCAGGTCGGCGAGCGTGACGCCGGGCCGGGGCCGCGGCCGGTACTCCAGCCACCGGCGGGCCGGCTCGTCGTCGAAGGCGTGCCGGGCGGCGTCGCGGGCTGGCTCGTCCAGTGCCGCCAGGAACGCCGCGGCCGCCGTGCGCATCTGCTCGGGTACGGGATCCTCCACCGTCCCTGTATACCGCCCGCCGCTCACGCGCGGCCGAGCAGCGCCAGCATGTCGGGCAGCTCGAAGAACCGCGCGGTCTCGACCGCGGACGGGCCGCCGTGGTCCGGGTCGGCGCCGGCGTCGAGCAGCGCGCGGACCGCCGCCTCCTGGCGCCGGAACACGGCCGCGGCGAGCGCGGTCTGCCCCCTGTCGTTGACCCGGGCCGGGTCGGCGCCCCGGGCCAGCAGCGCGGCAACCGTGTCCGGGTGGGCGTGGTACGCGGCGAGGATCAGCAGCGTGTCGCCCTTGGCGTTGGTGAGGTTGACCGGCAGCCCGGCGTCCACGTTGGCCGCCAGCTCCTCGGTGGCGCCGGCCCGGGCCAGGTCGAACATCCGGTGGGCGAAGGCGATGGTCTCGTCGTCGAGTTCGTCGGGCATCCGCCCAGGCTATGGCGTCGCGGCCGGAGGCGCCTGGTAGCTTGCGCAGCCGGGCACGGGAGGCGCGCGCATGGACGATCGGGTGTACGTGGGCAACGCGGCGGTGGACGGCGCGACCGACGCGGGCTGGCTGCTGGGCCACTTCAAGCCGGCCGGGGACGTGCGGCACAGCACCGACGTCGAGGTGAAGTGGGGCGTGCACCCGGCGGGGGAGACCCGGTCCCGGTGGGCCACCGGTGAGCGGCGTACCGCCCTGCTGGTGCTGATCAGCGGCGCGTTCCGGATCGAGCTGCCGGACCGCACGGTGGTGCTGCGCGCGCCCGGTGACTACGTGGTGTGGGGCCGGGGCGTGGACCACTCCTGGTACGCCGAGCGGGAGTCCACGGTGCTCACCGTCCGCTGGCCGTCCGTGCCGGGTTACAAGGTGGATCCGCCGGTCCTCCGCTGAGCCGCGCCCGGCGTCCCAGCATTCGGTATTACCTACTAAACCGATAGGCTTTACCGTCTAAGCTGTGCGGGTACACCCGCTCCGCACCGTGAGGACGCACCGCCGATGACCAGCACCGCACCGCCCGACCTGCTCGCCGTCGCCGCCCGCTGGGCGAACCCGGACGGCTGGCCGGTGCCGTTGCGGTTCGATGCGCCGCAACGCTGGTACGCCCGGCTGGACGCCGACGACGCGCACGAGGTGTGGGCGCTGAGCTGGCTGCCCGGACAGGCCACCGACCTGCACGACCACGGCGGCTCCGCAGGCGCCTTCCTGGTCGTGGCCGGCGTGCTCACCGAGGAGACGGTGAGCGGCGGACGGCTGCGCCCGCACCGGCTCGCCGCCGGAGCCGGCCGGCGCTTCGGCGTCCGGCACGTGCACCAGGTCACCAACCGCGGCGACGAGCCCGCCGTCAGCGTGCACGTGTACCGGCCGGCGCTGACCCGGATGACCCGCTACCACCTCGTCGCCGGCCGGCTCCGGGTCGCCGAGGTGGCCCGAGCCGGCGTGGCCTGGTGAGCCGCACCCGCAACCCCGACGAACGGAAGGACGCCACGATGGCGCAGACCCCCACCCGCACCGAGCGCTGTCCGGTCCCGCCGCCCGGCTCGCGGGGCATCGACGAGATCCTCGCCGCCGCCCGGGCCCGCCTTCGCCGCCTCGACCCGGAGCAGGCCCACCTGGCATGCCGGGGCGGCGCGCTGCTGGTGGACATCCGCCCGGCCGCCCAGCGCGCCGCGCAGGGCACCGTACCCGGCTCTCTCGTGGTCGAGCGCAACGTGCTGGAGTGGCGCTTCGACCCGCGCTGCGCGGCGCGGCTGCCGCAGGCGTCCGGATACGACGTCCCGGTGATCGTGCTCTGCCAGGAGGGCTACACCTCGTCGCTGGCCGCCGCCGCGCTCCAGGACATCGGCCTGCACCGGGCCACCGACGTCGTCGGCGGCTTCGCCGCCTGGCAGATCGCCGGCCTGCCCACCCTCGGTCCCACCCCGCCGACCCGACCCTCGTCCGCCGCGCCCCCGGTCACCGCCGGCGGGGCGCTCCGCTGACCGTCCCGCCGCATCCGGCGGGGCGGGGCGACCGCCCGCACAGGAGGCTCCCATGTCCGTCGTCGCCCTCACCACCCGTCCGGCCCGATCGGGCCGCCCCGACCGGGCCGTGCCGCCCCGGCCGCGTACCGCACCGACGCTCACCATCACGCTCGACCTGGGTACCGGGCCGCTGACGCCGGGCCTCGCGCGCCTGGTCGACCTGCTCGACGAACTCGCCGCCACCGGCGAGGGGCATGCCGCCTTCGGCGAAGGACCGGCCGGACCGGACGGCCGCCCGGTCGCCCGTACCGTGCTCGACCTACGCCGCGGCGACGCGCCCGCCCCCGCCTCGCCCGCCCCCGGCGGCGTGCGCATCCTCACCGGCACCCGGCGCGTCCGCCGCGGCGGCGCCGAGATCCCGCTGACCCGCATCGAGTACGACCTGCTGCTGTTCCTCGCCGAACATCCCCGCCGCGTGTTCACCCGCCTGCAACTTCTCGCGAACGTCTGGGGCTACGAGCACGCGGTGGCGCGCACCGTCGACGTGCACGTGCGCCGGCTGCGGGCCAAGTTCGGGCCGGAGACGCCGCTGGTGACCACCGTGTACGGCGTGGGCTACCGCCTCGCCGACGACGCCGCGATCGTCGTGGACCGCGACGCCTGACCTCGGCCGACCGGCACGCGGCGCACCCGGTCCCGGGGTGCGCCGCGTTCACGTCTGCGGCTGATCCGCCACTGTGAACCCCTGGGGAGACCCCCCGTACCATCTCGAATCGGTGCTCTGCTGTAATCAACGGGCCTCGCACGCAGAGCGAGCGCACGGCTGCGATGTGTTCGTCAAATGTCACATTCATGCAACGCAGCCGCCCCTTGACCCTCGCAGAGACGCCGGGAAGCATCGATGAAGCGGCGTCCCGGGCCGTGGGGAGATACCCGGACCAGCCCAAGGAGGACCATGTCGGTCAGCCCCGCCTCGTCGCGCGCCGGATGGCATACGTCCCAACCCGCGGTCCCCGGTCGTCCCCCCGGCGGCCAGCGTCGTCCCGCCAACACCGCTGCCGCGCCCATGCTCACCGTCACCCTCAACATCCCCCTGGCCTGCGAGGAGTCGCTCACCCCGGCCGCCCGCCGGCTGCTCGACGCCGCCCGCGAGATGCTCGAACGCGGCGACGCGGTGGTCAGCGCGGGCACCGTCCCGGCCGAGCGCCGTCCCGACACCGTCCCGGGCGGCCGCGCTCCGGCCCGCCCGCTCGCCCCGACCATCCCGACCCTGCACATCCTCGCGTCGTCCCGGTCCGTGCTGCGCGACGGCGAGCCGCTGCCGCTGACCCGCCTGGAGTTCGACCTGCTGCTGCACCTGGTCGCCCACCCGCGCCGGGTGTTCACCCGGCTGCAACTGCTCAACGCGGTCTGGGGGTACGAGCACGCCGGCGTCCGCACCGTCGACGTGCACGTACGCCGGCTGCGCGGCAAGGTCGGTGTGGACGTCCCGCTCGTCACCACCGTCTACGGCGTCGGCTACCGGCTCGCCGACGACGCCCGCGTCACCATCGACCGCACCGGCTGACCACCCGGGACCACCACCCGACGATCGCCGCCGGACGGAGCCCCGACCGCCCGAACCGATCATGTGGTGACCCGCCCTCCCGCGCGGCACGATGGTCCGATGCGCGTGCGCCCGATCAGCCCCGACCGGCTCGTCACCGAACTGGCCGAGCGTCTCGCCCGCACCGGGACGCCCGGCCGGCTGCGGGTCGCCGTGGACGGCCCGCCCGCCGCCGGGCCGGACACGCTCGCCGAAGCGCTGGTCGAACCGCTGCGCGCCGCCGGCCGTCCGGTGCTGCACGTCCGCGCCGACGACTTCCTCCGGCCCGCCTCGGTGCGCCTGGAGCACGGCCGCACCAACCCCGACGCGTACTACGAGGGCTGGCTCGACGAACCGGGACTGCGCCGCGAGGTGCTCGACCCGGCCGGCCCGGACGGCTCCGGCCGGCTGCTGCCGTCGCTGTGGGACGCCGACGCCGACCGGGCCAGCCGCGCCGCGTACGTGGATCTGCCGCCCGGCGGGGTGGTCCTGGTCAGCGGCGCGCTGCTGCTCGGCGGCGCGCTGCCGTTCGACGTCACCGTCCACCTCGTGCTCTCCCCGGCGGCGCTTGCGCGGCGCACCGACCCGGCGCTGCGGTGGACCCTGCCCGCGTTCGCCCGCTACGCCGGCGAGGTCGACCCGGCGTCCTTCGCCGACGTGGTGGTCCGGGCCGACGACCCGCGCCGTCCGGCGCTCGTCGAGGCCGCCTGACCAGCGGCTGCGGACTCACCGGAAACACTCAGGAAACAGCCGGTTTGACCCGCCGAGGGCGGGGGTAATCGCCCGGCTCACAGAGCACGGGTGATCTCGTCGCCCGCGCATCCACAGTCGGACCGGATCCGGGGCGCAGGCCGCCCCGGTCCGGTATGAGGGCGCAGGAAAGGCAGGCAGCGATGCTCGTCCACGACACGACAGCCACGGGCCGCTCCCAGGCGGAGGTCGACCAGATCCGGCAGTCCCTGCGGTCGCGGTACGACGAGCTGACCGCCGAGTACGAGCAGACCGTGGCGCAGAGCCAGGTGCTCCGGCTGGTGGAGGTCGGCGACACCGCCGGCGACGACCAGGCCGACAGCGGCACCAAGACCGCCGAGCGGGACACCGCGCAGTCGCTGCTGCGCACCATCCTGGACCGGCGGGCCCAGTTCGAGCACGCGCTGAGCCGCCTGGACGAGGGCACCTACGGCTTCTGCGAGGGCTGCACCGCGCCCATCCCGGTGGAGCGGCTGGAGATCTTCCCGTCCGCCACCTCCTGCGTGGCCTGCAAGCAGACCCGGGAGCGGCGGGCGGCCTGAACGCCGTTCCGGTTGCCGGTCGGTCCTCCGACGCGGTGGACTGTCCCCATGGGTGAGATCAAGGTGGGCACCGCCTCGTGGACCGACCGGACCCTGCTCGACTCCGGCTGGTACCCGGCGAGCGCCGACACACCGGAGAAGCGGCTGTCCTACTACGCCCGGCAGTTCCCGCTGGTCGAGGTGGACGCCACCTACTACTCGCCACCGGCCGAGCGCACCGCCCGGTTGTGGGCCGAACGCACCCCGGCCGGGTTCACGTTCAACGTCAAGGCGTTCAGCCTGCTGACCGGCCACCCCACCCGCGTCTCCGCGCTCTACAAGGACCTGCGCCCGGAGACGGACAAGCGCAACGTCTACCCGGACGACCTGCCCGCGCAGGCGTACGAGGAGGTCTGGACCCGGTTCCTGTCCGCCCTCGACCCGCTCGTCGAGGCCGGCAAGCTGGGCGCGCTGCTGTTCCAGTTCCCGCCCTGGTTCACCATCAAGCGGGCCAACAAGCAGTACCTGCTGGAGGTGGAGCGGCGGTGCGCGCCGCTGCGCCCGGTCTTCGAGTTCCGGCACGCGTCCTGGTTCGACGGCGACAACGCCGAGGAGACGCTCGGGTTCCTGCGCGAGCACGAGCTGCCGTTCGTCTGTGTGGACATGCCGCAGGGACACAAGTCGTCCGTCCCGCCGGTGCTGGCGGCCACCGCGGACCTCGCGGTGGTCCGGTTCCACGGGCACAGCGACAAGTGGACCAGCAAGGACATCCACGAGAAGTTCGGCTACGACTACTCCAAGCGGGAGCTGCGCGACTGGGCGCCGAAGCTGCGCGAGCTGGCCGGCCAGACCGGGCAGACGCACGTGCTGATGAACAACTGCTACCAGGACTACGCGCAGCGCAACGCCACCACACTCGCCGGCCTGCTGGACGCCTGAGCGTCTCACCCGGTACGGGTGAGGTCCGCTCACCCGCCCCCGGCGCAGCATGGACCGTGGGCGCCGGCTCGGGCGCCGCGACGAGGAGGTGGGTCATGACGGTACGGGTGGTGGCGGACCGACGCCGCGGTGGCGTACTGCACGTGGTCGGCAGCTCCGAGGCGGCACGGCGGGGCGAACGGCCCGGCCGGTTCAGCCCGACCCGGCTGTGGCGGGGCCCCAGCGGTCCGCCGCGCCGCGCCGACGACCGACGCTGGGAGACCGAAGCACGGGGGTGAGCCCGATGGCCGAACAGCTGTTGTCCGCGTTCGAGTCCTCGCTGGACAAGACGAACGTGATCCTCAAGGAGATCGAGTCCGCGTACGGCTGGCCGAAGGAACGGCGCAACCAGTCCTACGCCGCGCTGCGTACCGTGCTGCACCTGCTGCGGGACCGGCTGCCGGTGCAGGAGAGCACCGAGTTCGCCCAGCAGTTGCCGGTGCTGGTGCGCGGGATCTACTTCGACGGCTGGCAGCCGGAGAACGTGCCGATCAAGCTCAACCGCGACGACTTCCTGTACGAGGTGCGCCAGGGCTTCCCGTACGACGCCGAGGGCGGCGCGCAGCGGGTGGTGCAGGTCGTGCTGGACACGCTGCGGCGGCACGTCACCCAGGGCGAGTGGGAGGACGTGAAGGCCACCATGCCGGGTGACCTGCGTCAGATGATTCCCTGATCCGGCACCGGACCGGCCCGTCCCGCCCCCTCGGCGGGGCGGGCCGCCGGCTCGGCCGGGTCGCGCAGCCGCTCGACGTGCGTCAGCGGCTCATCTTCACCGCCACGCAGACGTCGCCGGGCGTACGCTCCCGCCAGTCCCGGTACTGCCAGCCCGACGTGCCGACCAGGAACGTTGCCGCGCCCTAGTGAAGGTTGATCTGGAAGACCTCGAACGTGGCGCCGAACCGCGCGCCGAGCCGGCGCCCGGCCGGCCGGGCCATGCCCTCCAGGAACTCCTCGGCGTCGAAGCTGCCGTCGCCGAGCCCGCTCAGGTACGCCCCGTGCGCCCGCAGCGACGCCACGCCCCGCTCGAACGTGTCGCTCACGTCCACCCCGTGCCGGGCTGCCGGCGACCCGGCCGCCCACACCTCGCGCACCCGCGACCACGGCTGGATGCCGTCGGTGAGCTGCTCCGGGAAGATCCACCGGTTGCCGGCGTCGCGGACCGCGTCCAGCGTGGCCCGGCCGCAGGCGATGTGGTCGGCCTGGTTCAGCGCGTACGCACCGTCCCAGGTCTCCCGGAAGTTGTTCGTCAGCACCACGTCCGGCCGGTGCCGGCGCACCACGGCGGCGATCGCCCGGCGCAGCGGCACGCCGTACTCCAGCAGCCCGTCGGGCAGGCCGAGGAACTCGACGGCCGACACCCCGACCACGGCGGCGGAGGCGCGCTGCTCCTCCTCGCGCACCACCCGGGCGCGCTCCGGCGACATCCCGTCGATGCCCGCCTCGCCGCTGGTGAGCAGGCAGTAGACGACCTCCTTGCCCTGCCCGGTCCAGCGGGCCACCGCGGCGGCGGCGCCGAACTCCAGGTCGTCGGGGTGTGCCACCACTGCGAGCGCCCGCTGCCAGTCCTCGGTCAGTGGGGTGAGCGGCTCCGGCTGCGTCACGTGCGTCTCCTCGCGTCGTCCTCCCGCCATCCTGGCATCCACCCGTCCCGGCCGCTTGCCCCGCGAACCGCCCGTACGGCGGCGTCCGGGCGTCTACGGTGTGGTTAGAGAAGATCGGGCGTGGGGTACCACCCGCTGCACACGGACCCCGGCACCACGCGGGGCGGCACACCGAGGGAGCACCCATGGCATTGAACGACGACGACATCCAGAGCAGCGGCGGCAGCGGCCTGGAGGGCCCGGCCGACGGCGGTGCGACCCCGGGTCAGCACGACGGTGGCGCGGACGGCAGCGCGGAGGGCCCCGCTGACGGCGGTGCGACCCCGGGTCAGCACGACGGTGGCGCGGACGGCAGCGCGGAGGGTCCTGCTGACGGCGGTGCGACCCCGGGTCAGCACGACGGTGGCGCGGACGGCAGCGCGGAGGGTCCGGCCGACGGCGGCGCGACCCCCGGCCAGCGCGACGGCGGCGCCGACGGCAGCGCCTGACACATGAGCACCACGCACGTCGACCCGCCGGGTGGCCACGGCCGCCCGGCGGTTCCGTTCTCCGCGACCGAGGCGCTGGCCCGGTGCGTGGCGGTGGAGCCGGCCAAGTTCGCCGCCGACCACTGGGGGCGCAGCCCGCTGCTGTCCCGCGCCGCCGAACTGCCCAACCCGGACGGCTTCACCGACCTGCTCAGCCCTGCCGACGCCGACGAGCTGCTCAGCCGCCGCGGTCTGCGTACCCCGTTCCTGCGGGTGGCCAAGGACGGCCAGCTCGTGCCGGCGGCGCGGTTCACCGGCGGCGGTGGCGCGGGCGCCGAGATCGGCGACCAGGTCCTCGACGAGAAGGTGCTGGCGCTGTACGCCGACGGCGCGACGCTGGTGCTGCAGGGCCTGCACCGCACCTGGCCGGCGATCGTCGACTTCGCCCGCGACCTGGGCACCGCGCTGGCCCAGCCGTTGCAGGTGAACGCCTACCTGACCCCGGCCGGCAGTCAGGGCTTCGCCACCCACTACGACACGCACGACGTGTTCGTGCTCCAGGTGGACGGGCGCAAGCACTGGCGGATCCACCCGCCGGTGCTGGCCGACCCGCTGGAGCGCCAGCCCTGGGGCGGCCGGGCCGACGAGGTGTCCGCGACCGCCGAGGGCCGCCCCGAACTGGACGTGGTGCTCGAACCGGGCGACGCGCTCTACCTGCCGCGCGGCTGGCTGCACAGTGCCCAGGCCCAGGAGTCCAGCTCGCTGCACCTGACAGTGGGCATCCGGGCGCTGACCCGGTACGCGGTGGTCGAGGAGCTGCTCGCCCTCGCCGCCGAGGACGCGCGGCTGCGCGCGAGCCTGCCGTTCGGTCTCGACCTGGCCGACCCGGACGCGATCGAGCCGGAGCTGACCGAGACCGTCGAGGCGCTGCGCGACTGGCTGCTGCGGGCCGACCCGGCGGCGGTGGCCGGCCGGCTGCGTGCCCGGGTCTGGCCGGCCGCCCGCCCGGCGCCGATCCGGCCGCTGGCCCAGGCGCAGGCACTGGCCCGGCTGACAGCGGACAGCCAGGTCGCGGTGCGTGGCGGGCTGCGCTGGCAGCTCACCCCGGCCGCCGACGGACGGGTCACGCTGCGCGTGCCGGACCGGACGCTCACGCTCCCCGGCACGTGCGAGGCGGCGCTGCGCGCGCTGCTCACCGGCGAGGTCACAAGGGTCGGCGACCTCCCCGGCCTGGACGACGACGCCGACCGCCTGACACTGACCCGCCGCCTGCTCAAGGAGGCCGTCCTGACCCCCGCCTGACGGGCGCGATCATGAGGTCGACCGGCGGCGCGACGGCGTGTCGCGCCGCCGCTCCATGATCGCCGGCGGTCAGCGGGCGTATGTCACGGTGAGCAGGAGCAGCGTCGTCACCAGGCCGGATACGGCCACCACGATCATCGGGCGCGGGGTCAGCACCGCGTGGCGGCGGTCGGCCAGCAGCCGGGCCGGCGCCAGCCCGATCACCGGGCCGAGCAGCGTCACCACCAGCGCCAGCACCGGCAGGCCCACCGCCAGGTCGCCGCTGGCACCGGCGGCCAGCGCCCGCGCAGCCACCCCCAGCGCGTACGCCACCAGCGCCCCGCCGATCCCGCACGCGACCAGCAGCGGGTTCACCGAGCCGGGCAGCTCGCCCGGCGCCCCGGTGCGGTCCAGCAGCTCCCGGACCGCCCGCAGCAGCGGCACCGGGTCACCGGCGGCGCCGCGTACCGGGCCGGGCGGGTCACCGAGCCGCCGGGCGCCCACACCGAGCCGGGCCCGCAACTGCGTCCACAGGTGAGTGACCTCGCCGTCGACGCGCTCCACCATCCGGGACGCCTCGGCCACCTCCGCCTCGGCCTGCCGCACCTGCTCGGCGGCCTCGGCGACCGCCCGGTCCGCGGCGGCCACCTGCTGGGCGTACCAGGTGTGCGCCTCGGCCCGCTGGGCGGACACCCGGGAGGTCAGCTCGGCGAGCCGGCGGATCTGCGCGTTGTACGTCTCACTGGCAACCGGTTCGTTCATCGGGACGGACCATAAGGGATGATCACCTGTCCGGTGCGGTGCACCGCGCGGTCGAAGTAGAGACCGCGCCACGGCCGGGGATACCAGTCCGGCCCGCCGCTGCCCGGATACAGCGAGGAGCCCAGCTCACCGCCCTGCACGTCCAGCGCCACCCAGGCGCCGATCTGGTCGGTGCGCGCGCCCGCGCCGCCCAGGTCGACGCGCATCCGGGCCACGCCGCGCCACCACGCCAGCACGTGCGTACGCCGCTCCGGCCCGTCGTGCAGGATCCGGCGCAACTGCTCCAGCCCGGTGCGCGTCCCGGCCTTGCCGGCGAGCGCCGCGGCCGCCGCGTCCACCGCGTACAGCAGCAGGAAGTGCGGGGTACGCGCCGCACCCGGCGCGCCGAGTCCGTCGCCCACCTCGGCCATCAGCTCCGGCACCGTCTCCTCGTCGTACCAGGAGGCGTCGCCTTCCAGATCCTCGTACAGGGCGCGGGCGGCCGGGTCGGCGTCCGGGTCCAGACAGGCGATGGAGAACCGGGCGGTGCCGGGCCGGTACTGCCGAGCCAGCGACCGGGCGGCGGCGTCGAGCACCGCGCACGCCTCGTCCACCCGGGTGCCGAGCACCGCCAGGTTGCGGCCGGGAGCGCGGGGCAGCCGCAGCGCCGCCGAGCGGGACTGCACGTCGATGATCTCGCCGAGCAGCGCCACCGGGCTGCGCGGCACGCCCTGCTCCGGCGCGGTCAGCGCGCGGAAGTCCGGCGCGTCGGCCAGCTTCGGGATCGCGTCGCCGTCGAACAGCCGGGCCGGCGCGGCGTCCTGCGGGCGCATCCGCCACAGCCGGTGCTGCAGCTCGCTCCACGTCTCCCAGTCGCTCGCCGACGGGATCCGGGCCACCTCGTTCCCCTCGGCCAGGCCCGACTCGGCGTTGATCACCGCGTGGTGGCGGGGCAGCGACTGCGCCGCGTCGTTGCGCTCGGCCAGGATGCGCAGCGCCTTCGGCAGCGCGATCCGCAGCGTGAACTGGGCGACCAGCGCGGGCCGCCCCCACAGCGCCTCGATGCCGCGCACGTCCTGCGAGGCCAGCACCAGGTGGATGCCCTGCGACCGGCCCCGCCGGGCCAGGTCCTCCAGCAGGTCGGCGGCCTCCCGGGCGACCACGTCCCGGCCGGCGAGCAGCGCCTGGAACTCGTCGACCACCGCCACGATGCGTGGCCAGTGCCCGTCCGGGTCCACCGCGCGCAGCTCGGCCAGCTTGGTGACCTCGTGCTTCTTCGCGGCGTCGGCGCGCCGGCGCAGCTCCTCGGCGAGGAAGCGCAGCAGCGCCAGACCGAACTCCCGGTCGGTGTTGACGTTGATGCCGACCAGCCGCATGTGCGGCAGCCAGCTCGGGTCGCGCCGGCCCTGCGCGAACCGGGCGAAGGACACGCCCTCCTTGAAGTCGAGCAGATAGAACTCCAGCTCGGCGGGGGAGTAGCGGGCGGCGAGCGCGCCGATCCAGGCGAAGATCAGGTTCGTCTTGCCGGTGCCCGACGGGCCGCCGATCAGCGCGTGCGGCGGGTAGTCGCCGAGCGTGAGCAGCACCTGCCGCCCGTGCGGGCCCTCGCCGATCGGGGCGCTGAGCCCGTGCGCCGAGTCCTCCCGCCAGTACTCGTCCGGCGGCGGGAGCAGGTCGGTGAACGGCGTCGGCGGCGGGCCGGCGGCCACCCGGGAGGCGACGGTGCGGCAGGTCTCGGTGACCAGGGCGGGCGGCGGCGGCGCGTCGAGCACCACCGGCAGTCCGGCCACCCGGGCGTCGTCCGGCTCCACCGTGATCCGGGTGACGGTCGGGTCGTCGGGCAGCTCGATGCCGCGGACCACCAGGTGCACGCCGCAGGCCGCACCGGTACGCACCACCCGGTCGAGCTGGCCGCGCTCGTGCCGGGACAGCTCGTCGCCGCCGAGCAGCACCGCCACCCGCCACGGCTCCGGCCGGCGTCCGGTGGCGGCGGCCAGTTCGCGCAGCGAGCCGTACTCACCGGCGAGCACCGTGGCGTTGATCCGGCGGATCTGCTCCACCAGGTCGTCCAGCAGGCGGCCCAGCCCGCCCGGCCCGACGAACGTGAGCAGCCCGGCCGTGCCCAGCGGCGCGAATCCGGCCAGACCGCCGCCCAGGTGCTCCGGGTCGTACCCGTACAGCCGCACCGCGCCCGGGTCGGCCCGCCCGACCGAGCGCAGCAGCAGCGCGGGGACCACGGCGGCGAGCCCGTCCCGGTCGCCGCCGGCCAGGTGCGCGTGCCCGGCGTCCAGGAGCGGGACCAGCGCCGGCACCGGTTCGGCGCCGTCGAGGCGTACCGTGCCGACCCGCAACGCGCCGGGCGGCTCGGACCGGCCGGCGGACGTGGCCTGCCAGCGGTCCCAGGGCGCGGACGCCGCGCCCGGCGCCTCCCGCTGTGCCGCGGCGGCGGCCCGCCGGGCCAGCTCGGCGAGGCGGGCCGTGTGCCGGGCGTCGATCTCGGCCAGGCGCCGGTCGCGGGCGGCGCCCACCCGGGCGGGCACGGCCGCGGCGGCCCGGCGGGTACGCGCCAGCCGCTCCCGGCTCGCGGCCAGCTCGGCCTCGGCGGCGGTGAGCCGGGTACGGGTGGCGCCCAGGGCCTCGGAGAGCATCCCCCGGACCCGCGTCACCAGTTGAGCGCGGACGTCAGCCACGGGACGGCTCCCGATCGTCGGTGTCCTTGGGCAGGTCCCGGCCGAGCCGGTCGAGCAGCACCCCGGTGAGCACACCCGCGGTGACCGCCGGGTCGGCCGCGTGCGGCTGCTCCGCGTCGTCGTCGCGGCGTGGCGGGGGCATCCGGCACACGCGGGTCAGCAGCGTGTCCAGCACCGGCCGCGGCAGCCCGGGCAGCAGGTCGCGGACCCGGGAGTCCAGCGCGCCGCGCAGCCGGGGCAGGTCGTCCGCACGGGGCGGATGGCCGAGCAGCTCACCGGCCAGCTCGCGCAGCAGCGGCGGGGTGATCGCGGCCAGCCCCAGCCCCACGTCGGCGTGCGCCCGGCGCAGCTCGCGGTGCAGCCGGTCCCGGTCACCGGAGCGGATCCCGGCGACCACCCGGCGCAGCAGCTCGTGGGAGTCCTCGACGCGTTCGTCCGGCTCGTCCGGCGCGCCCTCCCGGCCGCCGGTCAGCTCCGCCACCCGCACCGCCCACCAGCGCCGTACCGCCGGCTGCTCACCCGGCTCGGCGGCCGGGCCGGCCGCGGGCGGCTCCTCGCCGCGCGGCGTGTCGTGCTTCGGCGGCCGCTCGCCCGGCGGCGCCGGCCGCGCCCCGTCCGGCGCCAGCCCGATCGCGGCCAGGTACGCGGTGAGCTGCTCCTGCGCCACGCGCAGCGCGTAGCCGGCGGTCTCGGCGTGCTCGGTGGCCGAGGACAGCTCCGGTACCCCCATCGGGTCGGACGACTCCTGGCGCACCCAGCGCAGCCGCTCCTGCGCCTGGCCGAGCTTCTCCAGCGCGGCGGCGAGCTGCGCCAGCGGCAGTTCCTCGGCGGCGGCGCGCACCTGCGCGCCGATGTCCTCGACGATGGACACGGCCGGCCTCAGAGCGTCGCGACGTAGAGCTGTGCCTGCTCGACCGCGACCAGTGTCGCGGCCAGACACTCCTCCAGCTCCTGGCCCGCCTGTGTCAGCGAGGCCTGGGCCGCCTCGACCGTCTCGTGGCCGCTGCCCTCCAGCGCGCCGGCCAGCGTCTGCTGCGCCTCGGCCAGCTTCTCGCCGGCCGCCTGCACCGCTGTCTGGCCGTCACCGATCTGCTGGAGAGCGACATCGATGGCGGCCTTCAGCTCGGCGACGCTCGCCACGGGGACCTCCTGGGGGCGGAAGAGATCTCCATTACAACCCATCGGAACGGGTGGACGAACATCCACCCTCGCGTGGTTGCGGCCCTCGTGTCCGGTTCCCGCGTTGACGTGCGCGAAGACCCCGGCCGGCGGTCCCGCCGGCGGACGCCGTGGTCCCGCTCGCGGGACCGGCCGGGCTAAGGGCGCAGCCAGCGCGGGCCGCGTACCTCCGCGCCCAGCGCGGTCACCCGCTCGCGCAGCTCCCGGTCGGCGGTGACCACCACCCGCCGCCGATCCGGCGCGGCGGCGACCAGCTCGACGATCGTGTCGTCGCCGGAGCCGGGCGCGGAGACGACCTCCACGCCGGGCGCGGGCGCCACGTGCCGGGCCGCGCCCTCCACCACCAGCACCACCTGCACCGGCGGCGGCAGCTCCGGTGGCACGCCCGTCTCCGCGACGGACACCAGCGCGTCGCGCAGCCGGACCGCCGCGCCGGCCCGGTCCCGCCACCAGCCGTCCGGGCGCGAGCCCACCACGTTCGCGCCGTCCACGATCAGCAGCGGTCTGCTCTCCATGCCCCCAGACTGCCATCCGGCCGCGTTTGTCGCGCCGACCGCCGGGTAGCCACCGCCGACCGTGCCGCGCGTGCCGGCTGCCGGTCGTGCCGACTGACTGCGGAGGACGAGATGACGGGACCGGGTGACTTCGGCAACGACCCCTGGGACGAGTTCCTGGCCCGATACTTCGGCCGGGGCGAGGGGGGACGCCGGCCGGCGCACCGGGTGGACATCACGCGCCTGATGACCGCGGACGCCCGGGAGATGCTCGCCGACGCGGCCCGCCGTGCCGCGCAGAAGCACAGCAACGACCTGGACACCGACCACCTGCTCTGGGCGGCGTTGCAACGCGAGCCGCTGCGCGACCTCGTACGCCGGGCCGGCGCCGACCCGGACGCGCTGCTGGGCGCGCTGGGTGGGCGCGGTGACGGCGCGCCGCACGGAGAGGTGCCGCCGAACCTGTCGCTGACCCCGGCCGCGAAGCGGGCGCTGCTCGACGCCCACCAGCTGTCCCGCGCGATGGGCGCCAACTACATCGGTCCCGAGCACATCCTGATGGCGCTGCCGCTGAACCCCGAGTCGCCGGCCGGCCGGATGCTCGCCGCCGGCCGGATCCAGCCGGAGTCGTTGCAGGCGGCCAGCGCCGAACGGGGAGCGATGAACGCCCCGCGCCCGGACCGGGGCACCCCGACGCTCGACCAGTACGGACAGGACCTCACCGATCTGGCCCGGATGGACCAGATCGACCCGGTGATCGGCCGGGCCGACGAGATCGAGCAGGCGGTGGAGATCCTGTCCCGGCGGACCAAGAACAACCCGGTGCTGATCGGCGAGGCCGGTGTCGGCAAGACCGCGATCGTGGAGGGCCTCGCCGAGCGGATCTGCGACGGCGACGTGCCGCAGACGCTGATCGGCAAGCGGGTGATCCAGCTCGACCTGGCCGGCCTGGTCGCCGGCACCCGCTACCGGGGTGACTTCGAGGAGCGCCTGAAGAAGGTGATCGACGAGATCCGCGCCCACCGCGAGGAGCTGATCATCTTCCTGGACGAGATCCACACGCTGGTCGGCGCGGGCGGCGCCGGCAGCGAGGGCGGGATGGACGCCTCGAACATGCTCAAGCCGGCCCTGGCGCGCGGCGAGCTGCGGGTGATCGGCGCGACCACGCTCGACGAGTACCGGCGCAGCATCGAGAAGGACGCCGCGCTGGCCCGCCGGTTCCAGCCGGTGCTGGTGCCCGAGCCGACCGTCGACGACACCATCGCGATCCTGCGCGGCCTGCGCGACAGGTACGAGGCGCACCACCAGGTCCGGTTCACCGACGAGGCACTGGTCGCCGCCGCTGAGCTGTCCGACCGGTACGTCACCGACCGGTTCCTGCCGGACAAGGCGATCGACCTGATCGACCAGGCCGGCGCCCGGGTGCGGCTGCGCACCCGTACCCCCGCCGAGGACGTGCGCGAACTGGAGCAGCAGCTCGACGAGACGCGCCGGGACAAGGAGCAGGCGGTCTCCGACGAGCAGTACGAGCGGGCCTCCGCGCTGCGCGACCGGCTCGCCGAACTGGAGGACCAGGTCCGCCGCGCCCGCGGCGACGAGGGCCCCAGCCACGTGCCCGAGGTGGGGCCGACGGAGATCGCCGAGGTGGTCTCCCGGGCCACCGGCATCCCGGTCACCCAGCTCACCGAGGAGGAACGCGACCGGCTGCTGCGCCTGGAGGGGCACCTGCACGAGAAGATCATCGGCCAGGACGACGCGGTCAGCGCCGTCGCCGAGGCGGTACGCCGCTCCCGCACCGGGCTGGCCGACCCGGACCGGCCGATGGGCAGCTTCCTGTTCCTCGGCCCGACCGGCGTCGGCAAGACCGAGCTGGCCCGCGCGCTCGCCGAGGCGCTGTTCGGCGAGGCGGACCGGATGGTCCGGGTGGACATGAGCGAGTTCCAGGAACGGCACACGGTCAGCCGGCTGGTCGGCGCCCCGCCCGGGTACGTCGGCTACGAGGAGGCCGGTCAGCTCACCGAGGCGGTCCGCCGCCGCCCGTACGCGGTGGTGCTGCTCGACGAGATCGAGAAGGCGCACCCGGACGTGTTCAACATCCTGCTCCAGGTGCTCGACGACGGCCGGCTCACCGACAGCCAGGGCCGCACCGTGAACTTCAAGAACACCGTCCTGATCATGACCAGCAACCTCGGCTCGGAGCTGATCACCGGCACCCAGCGCACCGTCGGCTTCGCCACCGGCGGGCCCGGCGAGCAGGAGAGCGACGAGCTGCGGGAGCGGCTGATGCGCCGGCTCCAGGAGAACTTCCGCCCGGAGTTCCTCAACCGCATCGACGAGGTGATCATCTTCCAGCGGCTGGAGGCCGAGCAGCTCCGCCAGATCACCGGGCTGCTGCTGGAGGAGACCCGCCGCCGCATGCACGCCCAGGACATCCAGGTCGACTTCAGTGCGGCGGGCGTCGACTGGCTCGCCGAGCACGGCTACCAGCCGGAGTTCGGCGCCCGCCCGCTGCGCCGGGTGATCCAGCGCGAGGTCGACAACCGGCTGTCCCGGATGCTGCTGGAGAACGAGGTCTCACCGGGGCAGAAGGTCACCGTCGACACCCGCGACGACCAGCTCGTCTTCGACGTCGCCGCCGGTGAGCGGGGCTACACGCCGGCCACCACGTCCCATCCCCGATGACCGGCCGGGGCCCGTCCCGGCCGGGCCGGGACGGGCCGTCACCGAAGGACCGGAGGGCGGACATGACCGAACCCGAAGAAGTCCCCGACGACGACACCGGGGCCGGTGAACCGATCGAGGCGGCCCCGACGGCGAACCCGTCCCGGGTCCGGGTGCCGCCGGAGGGTCTGAAGCAGCACACACCGAACGAGGGCGAGCCGGCACCCGGGCCGCCGCCGGGAGAGGAGGCGTGATGGTACGCGAGGCGCGACTCGACCCCGAGGTCGAGGTGATCTGGGACGACTTCCACGCCGAGGTGAACGTGTCCTCCGAGACGCTGCGGCAGTGGCTGCTGACCCGCGGCTCGGGAGAGGAGGCGTTCGGTCCGGGCCCGGACCTGGACCTGCCCGAGCCGGGCCGGCAGATCCTCGCCGTGCTGCGCAAGCGCAAGGTGGACCTCACGCCGGAGGACATCGAGGTGATGCGGGAGGCGATCAGCCGGATCCGGGAGCTGACCGCGCAGCGGCCACGCCGGGGCAACGCCGACGACGAGTGGCGCCACGCCCTGCTCGACCTCGGTCACGACGTACTCGTCGAACGCTGAGCCGGTGCGGCGGCGCCCGGGCGGACCACCCGCCCGGGCGCCGCGCGCTACTCCGACTCCAGGCTGGGCAGCCGCAGCCCGGCCGCGTCCGCCGCGGCCTGCCGGTCGGCCCGGGCGCGTTCCTCGCGGCTGAGCAGGTTGGCGTACTCGGTCACGTCGGCCGGCCCCGGCACCTCCGGCAACCGGCGCAGGAACGCCTCCACCTCGGCGGAGGCGGTGGTGTGCGCGGTGGCCGCCTGGCGCAGCAGCTCCCGCTGGTCGGCAGCCGGATACAGATCAGTCATGTCGCCGGTGATACCCGGGTTCAGGCGATTCGCACCCCGCCCGAGCCGTTGGGCTGCACGCCGAACTCCGGGTGCGCCAGCAGCCAGCCCAGGTATTCCGGATGGTTCGCCAGCGCGTCCGTGTACGCGGCGACCGCCGCCGCCAGCACCGGCTCGGCCACCGCCGCGGCCGGCACGTCCGGATGCCAGCCCAGCAGCAGCCGCCAGCGCAGCGGCGTGCCGGCGAGCCTGCGGGTGACCAGCCCGGCCACCGGACGGAACGTGGCCTGGCACAACGCCACCGCCTCGCCCGCGTCCACCAGGTCCAGCGCGGCCCGCACGTCCGCCTCGTACACCTTCTTCGGGGTGAAGCCGGAGCGGGCGCAGGCGGCGGCGAAGCAGTCGCCGAAGCAGCCGTCGCCCGGCGCGGCCACCCACCGCTCGCGCCGCAGGTCGACCAGGTCGACGTCGGCGCGGCCGGCCAGCGGGTGGGTCTGCGGCAGCAGCACGCAGATCGGCTCGACCGCCACCTCCCGCCAGCTCAGCCCGAACCCGGCCGACGGCGTCGAGTCGCCGCACACGCCGGTCAGCGCGAAGTCGAGCCGGCCACCGGCCACCATCTGCGCGAGCTCGTCCACCGACCACGAGCCGTACGTGGTGATCTGCGCGTCCGGACGCTCGGCGGCGAGCCGGTGCACCAGCCGGCCCAGGATCGGGCTGTTCACGCCGCCGAAGCGGTACCGGCGCAGCGGATCGCCCGCACCGGCCATCCGGGCCGCCTCGTCCCGCAGGCCCTTCATCGCCGGCAGCAGCACCCGCGCCCGGTCCAGCACCAGCTCACCCAGCGCGGTCGGGCGGGCGCCGCGGCGGTCCCGTTCGAACAACGGCCCGCCCAGCGCCCTTTCGATCCGCTGAAGCTGGGCGGTCAGCGCCGGCTGGGCCAGGCCGAGCGCCGAAGCGGCCTTGGTGACGCTCCCCGTCTCCGCGATCGCGCAGACCACACGCAGGTGTCGCAGCTCCAGATCCATACCGTGACGGTAGGACCACGAACCGATACACGGAAGGGGCGATCGGCTCACCCCTCGCGGCGATGTTCCAGGTCGCTCAGCCGCGTGCGCCGTCCGGTGACCGCGTCGCGCACCTTGTCCAGCACCCCGACCGCCGGTTCGACGATCTTGTTCCAGGGCGGCGTGGCGGGCGTGCCGGGGTGCGGACGGGTCGGCGCCGCCTCCTCCGCGATCTCCCACCGGTTGCCCAGCCGGATCAGCTCGGCGTCGCTGGCCACCTCCCGCAGCGGCGTGACCAGCGCCGCGACGCGGCTGACGTGCCGGCGTACCCGCTCGGCCACGTCGGCGACCGCCGGGTCGTCCGCGCCGGACAGCTCCTTGAGCGCGGTCAGCAGCCCGGCGTCCGCCTCGATCTCCCGCTCGACCAGCTCCGCGGCGTCCGGCACGGCGGCGCGGGCCGCCGGGAACAGGTACTGCTCCTCGGCGGACAGGTGCCGGGACACCGCAGCGGTCAGGACGTCGAGCACCTCGCGCCGGCCGGCCGCGTCCAGCGTCGGGTCGGTGACCCGGTCGGCCAGCCCCAGCAGCACCCGGTGCTCGGTGTCCACGAGTTCGGCGACGCTGCGCCCACCCGGCCGGTACGTGTCGTCGGCGGCGGGCGGCAGCGGCGGCAGGGGGACGGTCATGGTGCCCTCCTCGTGACGGCCGGAGTCGATGTCCGGGCGGTCCGGCGGTACCCGGCCGGACGATCCGCGAAACCGCCGCCCGACACCGGCGGCCCGCGACCACCTCACCTGCTGGTATAAGGAAGCGATGACGAGCGACGCCGCCCCCGCCCGACCCGACGCCACCGACGAGGTCGTGGACCTCTGCCGCGACCTGCTGCGCATCGACACCACCAACACCGGCGACAACGACACCAGCGCGGGGGAGCGGCGCGCCGCCGAGTACGTGGCGGAGAAGCTCGCCGAGGTCGGCGTCGACGCCGAGATCCACGAATCCGCGCCCGGCCGGGCCAACCTGGTCGCCCGGATCCCCGGCACCGAGCCCGGCCGCGACGCGCTGCTGGTGCACGGCCACCTCGACGTGGTGCCCGCCGACCCGGACGAGTGGTCGGTGCACCCCTTCTCCGGCGAGATCCGCGACGGCTACCTGTGGGGCCGCGGCGCGATCGACATGAAGGACTTCGACGCGATGGTGCTCGCCGTGGTCCGCGACTGGCAGCGCACCGGCGTCCGCCCCCGGCGCGACGTCGTGCTCGCGTTCACCGCCGACGAGGAAGCCGGCAGCGACTACGGCGCGCACTTCCTCACCCGGCGCCACCGGGACCTGTTCGACGGCTGCACCGAGGCGATCGGCGAGGTCGGCGGCTTCTCCTACTCCGTCGACGAGCAGCGCCGCCTCTACCTGATCGAGACCGCCGAGAAGGGCATCGACTGGCTGCGCCTGCACGCCAAGGGCCGGCCCGGCCACGGCTCGATGGTGCACGACGACAACGCCGTCACCGCGCTCGCCGAGGCGGTCGCCCGGATCGGCCGGCACCGCTTCCCGGTCGTGATGACCGACACCGTACGGGCGTTCCTGGCCGAGGTGTCCGACGTGCTCGGCATCGAGATCGACCCGGACGACCCGGAGACCGCGATCGCCAAGCTCGGCCCGATCGCCAACATCATCGGCGCGACCGTCCGCAACACCGCCAACCCGACCCGGCTGGCCGCCGGCTACAAGGACAACGTCATCCCCGGCCGGGCCACCGCCACCATCGACTGCCGCAGCCTGCCCGGGCAGAGCGAGGAACTGGAGCGGCAGCTGCGCGAGCTGGTCGGGCCGGACATCGCCATCGAGTACGTCCAGCGCCAGCCGGCCCTGGAGACCACGTTCGACGGTGACCTGGTGGCGCGGATGTCGGAGGCGCTGCGCGCCGAGGACCCGGGCGCCCACCCGGTGCCGTACATGCTCTCCGGCGGCACCGACGCCAAGGCGTTCTCCCAGCTCGGCATCCGCTGCTTCGGTTTCGCGCCGCTGCGGCTGCCCGCCGACCTCAATTTCTCCGGCCTGTTCCACGGCATCGACGAGCGGGTTCCGCTGGACGGACTACAGTTCGGCGTGCGGGTTCTGGACCGCTTCCTCCGTACCTGCTGACCGCGCCCGCCGCGGCGCCGCCGGCGCGGAACCTCCCCCCATCGCGAAGGGACTGCCACACATGACCGACCAGCACGGTGAGCTGGACGCCGCCCTCGAGCGGGTGATCGACGCCGCCCGCGCCCACCTGGCCGCCGTCCGGGCCGCCCAGGGCCGGATCGACGACGACGCCGTCTGGCAGGCGTACGTCGCGTTGAACAACGCCTCGTTCGCCTACGACGAGCAGCTGCTCGACGCGTTCGGCGAGGTGACGCCCTGGGACGTGGAGTCGATCGACCCGGACGAGGCCGACGAGCGCTTCGGCGCCGTCGAGGGCGGCGAGCCCACCGACCCGCACCCGCGTGTCATCTCGGTGCGGCAGCGGCGCGACTACCGGGTGCCGAGTGTCGCCGCGCTGCTGCGGGCGGCCGAGGCGGCCCGCCGGGAGGGCACCCCGGAGGAGGACGAGCCGGCGCCGGTCGAGGGCGTCGGCGAGGCGGTGCTGGAGCTGCTGCAGAGCGGCGACGGCTCGCTGTCCGCGCTCGACGTGCCGGAGCTGGAGCCGCTGGACGGTGTGGTGATGGTCAGCGAGGTCGGCACCCCCGTCGACCTGGAGTCGTTCGACGACGACGACCCGGTCGGCCCGTTCCAGCCGGCCGCCGACGACCGGCTGGTCGGCCGGCTCGACGAGCACCCGTTCATGGAGCTCGACGAGGAGCACGACCACGCGCACTAGGCCGTGCGCGTCCCCGGGGCGGCGCCGCGTCGCGCGGCCCCGGGGACGGGCCCCTCGTCAGTACGACAGGCCCGGCTGCGACTGGTTGACCAGGCGGCGCCGCAGCACCACCTGCCGCGTGCCGTCCCGGTAGAGCCGCACCCGGGCCAGCTCCCAGCCGGAGAACTCGGCCTGGATCGCCAGCTGCGCCGCGGCGGTCAGCCGATCGACGTTCGAGGGCAACCGCAGCGGCGCGTATTCGTAGTCCATGCCCCTATGCTGCCCAGGTCGCGGGCCCTCCGCCACCCCCTGCGGGTGACCCGGATCGCCCTCACCCGGCTCAGCCGTCGCGCTCCGGGTAGCCCACCGGTACGGCCGACACGTCGTCCAGCGCCGTGACGATCTCCTCCGGCAGCGTCATCCGCTCCACCTGCAACGCGCCGAGCAGCTGCCCGACGGTGCGGGCACCGAGGATCGGCGCGGTCACACCGGGCCGGTCCCGCACCCAGGCCAGTGCCACCTCCAGCGGCGACACGCCCAGCCCGCCGGCCGCGATGGCGACCGCCTCCACGATGCTGGAGCAGCGCGGCTCCAGGTACGTCGCGACGAAACGCTCGAAGTGCGGCGACACCGCCCGCGAGTCGGCCGGGCGGCCGTTGCGGTACTTGCCGGTGAGCACACCCCGGCCCAGGGGCGACCAGGGCAGCACACCCAGCCCCATCCCCGCGCAGGCGGGCAGCACCTCCCGCTCCACGCCGCGCTCCAGCAGCGAGTACTCCACCTGCGCGGCGACCACCGGGGCGCGCCCCGGCCAGGCGGCCTGCCAGGCGGCGGCCCGCGCGGTCTGCCAGCCGGAGAAGTTCGACACACCCACGTAGCGGGCCTTCCCGCTGGACACCGCGTGGTCCAGGGCGGAGAGCGTCTCCTCCAGCGGGGTGTCCGGGTCGTACCCGTGCACCTGCCACAGGTCGACGTGATCGGTGCCCAGCCGGCGCAGCGAGGCGTCCAGCGTACGCAGCAGGTGACCGCGCGATCCGTCCCGGCGGCGGCTGCCCGGCCGCAGGCCCGCCTTGGTGGCGATCAGCAGCTCGTCGCGGTCCACCAGGCTGCCCAGCAGCGAGCCGATCACCGACTCGGCGTCGCCGTCGGCGTACACGTCGGCGGTGTCGAGGAGGTTGCCGCCCGCGTCGAGGTAGCTCTTCAGCTGGGCGGCCGCGTCGTCGGCGTCGGTGTCCCGTCCCCAGGTCATGGTGCCGAGCGCGAGCCGCGATACCGCCAGCCCGCTTCGGCCGAGCGGTCGCTGTTGCATGCGTGAACCTTATTTCGAACCCGGCGTCACGGATATCCTCGCCGCAGTCAACTTCCCGCGCGAGCTCCACCCGGTGTGACATGTTCGGGGCGAGCCGGACGTCGAGGGCGCCACGCTCATTGCGTAACCTGATGCGACCTGTGGTGCGGACGGTGGGAGGATCAGTGCGACTCGGGCTCAACCTCGGATACCAGACGGCGTGGAGCACGCCCTTCGACCACCTGGCGCTGGCCCAGGAGGCGGACCGGCTCGGCTACTCGGTGGTCTGGGCCGCGGAGGCGTACGGCTCGGACTCGCCGAGCATGCTGGCCTGGATCGCCGGTCAGACGGAGCGCATCGACGTGGGCTCCGCGGTCATGCAGATCCCGGCCCGTACCCCCGCCATGACCGCGATGACCGCCGCGACCATCGACACGCTCTCCGGCGGCCGGTTCCGGCTCGGCCTGGGCGTGTCCGGCCCGCAGGTCTCCGAGGGCTGGCACGGCGTGCGGTTCGCCAAGCCGCTGGCCCGCACCCGGGAGTACGTCGACATCGTCAAGCTGGCGGTGGCCCGCAAGGAGGTCGCGTACGACGGCGAGCACTACACGCTGCCGCTGCCCGACGGCCCCGGCAAGGCGCTGCGGCTGGGCTTCCACCCGCCGCGCGACCACATCCCGATCTACCTGGCCGCAGTCGGCCCGAAGAACCTGGAACTGGCCGGCGAGATCGCCGACGGCTGGCTGGCCGTCTTCTACTCACCGGAGTTCGCCGAGGAGCACCTCGCCTCGGTGCGCGCCGGGCGCGCGGCGGCGGGCAAGGAACTGGCCGGCTTCGACGTGGTGCCGTCCGTGCCGGTCGTGGTCGGCGACGACATCGCCACCTGCGCCGAGCTGGTGCGCTGGTACGCCGCGCTGTACGTGGGCGGCATGGGCAGCCGCAAGCAGAACTTCTACAACCAGCTCGCCACCCGGATGGGCTACGGCGACGCCGCCCGCGAGGTCCAGGACCTCTACCTGGCCAAGCGGCAGCGCGACGCGGCCGCCGCCGTACCGATGGAGTTCATCGACCGCACCTCGCTGCTCGGCCCGAAGGAGCGCATCGCCGAGCGGATGCGGGAGTACGCCGCCGCCGGCGTGACCACGCTGTCGGTGTCGCTGTTCGTGGCCGACCGGGACAGCGGGGTGCAGACCCTGCGTACCGTCGCCGAGGCGCTGGAGCTGTCCGGAGTCGGCGAGTGACCTGGATCGAGGCCATCGTCCTGGGCCTGGTCCAGGGACTGACCGAGTTCCTTCCGGTGTCCTCGTCGGGGCACCTGCGGATCACCTCGGCCCTGTTCTTCGGCCGGGACGCGGGCGCGTCGTTCACCGCGGTGACCCAGCTCGGCACCGAGGCCGCCGTCCTGATCTACTTCGCCAAGGACATCTGGCGGATCGTCCGGACCTGGTTCGTCGGCCTGGTCGACCGTTCGGTGCGGTCGAGCCTCGACTACCGGATGGGCTGGTACGTCATCGTCGGCACCATCCCGATCGGCATCTTCGGGCTGATCTTCAAGGACCAGATCCGCACCGCCGGCCGGAACCTCTGGCTGATCTCCTGCACGCTGATCATCGGTGCGATGCTGCTGGCCTTCGCCGAGTACTGGGGCCGGCAGACCCGTACGCTGGAGAACTTCCGGATGCGCGACGGCGTCATCATGGGCTTCGCCCAGGCCGCGGCGCTGGTCCCCGGCGTCTCCCGCTCGGGCGGCACCCTGACCGCGGGCCTGCTGCTCAACCTCACCCGGGAGACCGCGGCCCGCTACTCGTTCCTGCTGGCGATCCCGGCCGTGGTGATCTCCGGCGTGTTCAGCCTCCCGGACGTCTTCGAGCCGTCCGCGCCGGGCACCGCCGCGCCGAGCGTGGCGCAGATGGTGATCGCGACGCTCATCGCGTTCGCCGTCGGCTACGCGGCCATCGCGTGGCTGCTGCGCTACGTCGCACACCACACGCTGTACGTCTTCGTGCTGTACCGGGTGGCGCTGGGCAGCCTGGTGATCTGCCTGCTGGCGACCGGCACGATCAGCGCGACCTGACGCTGTCTCCTGGCACGCGGAAAGGCCGGCACCCCGTTGGTTCGGGGTGCCGGCCTTCAGCTTGGTCTTGCTTGTTGGTCTTAGCTGTTCCAGTGCTGGGCGACGAGGTCGGCGGCCTGCTGCTCCCACTGGGCGTAGTGGTCGGGGTAGGCGGAGACCTGGACGGTCTGGGCGGCCTTGGTCAGGGGCATGTCCTGCCAGCCGTCGACCTGCTTCAGACCCTTCAGGAACGCCGTCGTGGAGTACTCCGGGTCGGTGATCTGCTCGACCGTGCCCCAACCACTGGAGGGGCGCTGCTGGAACAGGCCCTGCGAGTCGTGGTCGTTGCGGTCGCCGAGGTGGCCGAGGTTCTCCAGCTTCGACTCCTGCAGCGCCGTGGCGATGGAGACGACGGCGGCGCGCTCGTCCATGCCGGCCTTCTTGGTGGCGGCGATGATGGCCTTGACGTTGGCGGTCTGCTCGTCGTTCAGGTCGATGTGGGACTGGGTGCCCTGCACGCCGTGCGGGATGAGTGTGGCGGTGTCGAGCTTCGCGGCGGCCTGAGTGGTGGTGACCGCGGCGTCCCGGGCGGTGGGGGTGGTGGTGTCGTGGTTGAGGGGGCCGGCGGCGAGGCCACCGGCGACGGTCAGACCGGCGATACCGAGGATGCTCTTACGCAGGATCGTGTTCATGAGGGGGCTCCATTCGGGGGTCGACGCACACCCGGGGGTGGGGTGCGTGGGCACCGTCAGGCGCTCAAGAAAGGTTCTTGGGGGGATCCGGCTCGCTGCCCGTGGTCCGGGGCGCCGGAGGCATGTGCAACGACCGCCGCCCCGGGATCATTCCGGGGGCCTGCACCCGCGTTCGTGTGCTGCGGGGGTGCTGCTGCGGTCGTTCACCAGGTATAACGCCCCGGCCCCGCCCACGATTCCGCCAGCCGGGTGTCCCCCACCACCCCGAAACCCGACACCCGACGCAGCCCGGACACCGCCCCCATCCATCCGAGCCCGCCATGTCCCCCCGCCACCGACGTCGCGCCCGCCCGCGTCCCGCCCGCCTATGTCGCCCGCCCGCCCATGTCGCCCGCCCCGCGTCGGGCCCGCCCGCGTCCCGCCGCGTCGATCATGAACTTAGCGGCATCGTCTGTCCGGTTTGTCTCCGCCAACCTCATGATCGGCCCTGTGGGTGGGTCCGCGAGGGTGGAGCTAGTGGCGCGAGCCCGGCCGGAGCGGGGCACCCGGCATCCGCCCACGATCGACGGGGAGATCTTGGTACGAGAAGGCCCCCAGAGGGGCGCAAACCTTCCAAGATCTCCGCCGCCACGCACCTGATCCCGGCGAGGCCCGGGCGTCGCCCACGGGACGCCTTCCGTCGGTCGATCATGAAGTTGGCCGGGATTGCCGTCCGATTTGTCCAGGCCAACCTCATGATCGACGCCGAAAGGGGGGCGGAGGGGGCGGAGGCGGGCCGGGAGCCGGGAACGGCCGGGGAACGAGCTGTCGTGGCGGGACGATCATCGGGGGGACGTACCGCCTAGGGTGGTCAGCGTGGCGACCCTTCTGCTTCTGCGACACGGCCGGACTACCGCGAACGCCGACGGCGGCCTGGCCGGGCGGCAACCGGTCGAGCTGGACGACACCGGCCGGGCGCAGGCCACGGCGGTCGGGGGGCGCCTCGCCGGGCTGCCGCTGGCGGCGGTGGTGACCAGCCCGCTCATCCGCTGCCGGCAGACCCTCGAGCTGGCGCTTCCCGGCGCCGAGCCGGTCGTCGACGAAGGGCTGATCGAGTGCGGGTACGGCGACTGGGAGGGGCAGTCGCTGAAGAAGCTGGCGAAGGAGCCGCTCTGGCCGGTGGTGCAGCAGCACCCGAGCGCCGCCGCGTTCCCGCAGGGCGAGTCGATGGCGGCGATGTCGGCGCGCGCGGTCGCCGCGGTACGGGCGTGGGACGCCCGGGTCACCGCCGAGCACGGACCGGAGGCCATCTGGCTGGCGTGCAGCCACGGCGACGTGATCAAGGCGATCGTGGCGGACGCGCTCGGCGTACACCTTGATCTTTTTCAGCGGATCGTGGCCGACCCGGCGTCGGTGACGGCGATCCGCTACACCCCGTTGCGGCCGTTCCTGGTCCGGCTCAACGACACCGGCGGTGACCTGTCGGCGCTGGTCCCGCCGCCGCGCAAGCGGCGCCGGCGACCGGCGCGGGCGGCCGAGTCCGACGCGGCGGTCGGTGGAGGCGCGGGCGCGGCCGGGTGAAGCGGGCGTACGCGGCGCGTTCGCTCTGGGCGGATTCGGCGTCGGTGGGCTGCGCGGTGCTTCCACACGCCGGATAGGGTCGTGGGTATGACGCACCAGGTGCACGCCTTCGAGCCGCCGGAGCGGTTCGTCGCCGGTACGGTCGGCCCGCCGGGGGAGCGCACGTTCTTCCTCCAGGCGCGCGGCGGCGGCCGGCTGGTCAGCGTGTCGCTGGAGAAGGTCCAGGTGTCGTTGCTCGCCGAGAAGCTGGAGGAGCTGCTCGCCGAGGCGCAGCGCCGCTTCGGCGTGAAGCTTCCGGAGCCGGTCACCACCGTGACCGGCGACAACGAGCCGCTCGACACGCCTGTGGACGAGGAGTTCCGGGTCGGCACGCTGGGCCTGGCCTTCGACGTGGACACCGCCACCGTGGTGATCGAGGCGATCGCCGTCGGTGAGGCCGAGGTCGAGGTCGAGCTGGGCGACGCGGACGACGACGCCGACGAGGACCCGGACGAGCCGGACGACGACCTCGACCGCCTGCGGGTGCGGCTGACCCCGGAGGCGACCCGCGAGTTCATCGAACGGGCCAAGCGCGTCGTGAACGCCGGCCGGCCCCCCTGCCCGCTGTGCGGCCAGCCGCTCGACCCGGCCGGTCACCTCTGCCCCCGGCACAACGGCTATCACCGGTGACCTCGTCGGAACTGCAGCCCCGACAGGACGGCGCCGAGGCGCTGCGGCTGCTCGCCGACGGTGAGCTGACCCTGGAGGGGCGGCTCGTCGACGCCTCCAACGCGACGCTGCGCGGCGTCATCGCGCTCGGCGACGTGACAGCGCACTGTGTCTACAAGCCGGTACGCGGCGAGCGCCCGCTCTGGGACTTCCCGGACGGCACGCTCGCCGGCCGGGAGGTGTCCGCCTACCTGGTGTCCCGGGCCACCGGCTGGGACCTGGTTCCGCCCACGGTGCTGCGCGACGGCCCGTTCGGCCCCGGCTCGTGCCAGCTCTGGATCGACGAGCCGGACGACGCCGAGCCGCTCGTCGGATTCGTGCCGGCGCGGGAGATCCCGCCGCGCTGGTTCCCGGTCGCCGCGGCGCGCGACGACGACGGGGCGGCGTACGCGCTGGCGCACGCCGACGACCCCCGCCTGGCCCGGCTCGTCGTGCTCGACGCGATCATCAACAACGCCGACCGCAAGGGCGGGCACGTGCTCGTCGGCCCGGACGACCGGATCTACGGCGTCGACCACGGCGTGAGCTTCCACGTCGAGGAGAAGCTGCGTACGGTCCTGTGGGGCTGGGCCGGCCGCGAACTGCCGCCGGACGCGGTGGAGATGCTCGACGGCCTGGCCGGGCAGCTCCGCGGGCCGCTCGGTGAGGAACTGGCCGAGCACCTGACCATCGGTGAGCTGGCCGCGCTGGCGGAACGGGTCGAGCGGCTGCGCGAGAGCGGCCGGTTCCCCCTGCCGCCGCAGGAGTGGCCGGCGATGCCCTGGCCACCCATGTGAGCTGCTGTCGCGTTGATCACCCGTAGGGCGGCACCCGAGCGCCTGACGGATCGTTAGGCTGGCGGTCATGGAGTCTTGGGCGGGACATGACGTGCCACGGCTGCCCGGCGAGGGCGTGTCGCTGAGGTTGTACGACTCGGCGCGGCAGGGCGCCCATCCCAGCCGGCCCGAGGGCGCGGCCTCGATGTACGTCTGCGGCATCACCCCGTACGACGCGACGCACCTCGGGCACGCCGCCACCATGATCACGTTCGACCTGGTGCAGCGGATGTGGCGCGACGCCGGCCTCGACGTGCGGTACGTGCAGAACGTCACCGACATCGACGACCCGCTGCTGGAGCGCGCCGAGCGCGACGGCGAGGACTGGAAGGTCCTGGCCATGCGGGAGACCGCGCTGTTCCGCGAGGACATGGAGGCGCTGCGGATGATCCCGCCGGCGCACTACGTCGGCGCGGTCGAGTCGATCCCGGACATCGCCGAGAAGGTGCTGATGCTGCTCAAGGACGGCGCGGCGTACCGGCTCGACGACGGCACCGGCGACGTCTACTTCGACATCTCCGCCGCGCCCCGGTTCGGCTACGAGTCCAACCTGACCCGCGAGCAGATGATCGAGCTGTTCGCCGAGCGCGGCGGCGACCCGGAACGCGCCGGCAAGCGCGACCCGCTCGACCCGCTGCTGTGGCGCGGCGCCCGCGAGGGCGAGCCGTCCTGGCCCGGCGGCGACCTGGGCCCGGGCCGTCCCGGCTGGCACATCGAGTGCACAGTCATCGCGTTGAACCTGCTCGGCGACCGGATCGACGTGCAGGGCGGCGGCAACGACCTGATCTTCCCGCACCACGAGTGCTCCGCCGCGCACGCCGAGCGGCTGACCGGCGAGGCACCGTTCGCCGACCACTACGTGCACGCCGGCATGATCGGCCTGGACGGCGAGAAGATGTCGAAGTCCCAGGGCAACCTGGTCTTCGTGTCCCGGCTGCGGGCCGACAAGGTCGACCCGATGGCGGTCCGGCTGGCGCTGATGAGCGGGCACTACCGCAGCGACCGCTCCTGGACCGACGACCTGCTCACCGCGGCGCAGGAGCGGCTGGGCCGCTGGCGGCGGGCCGCCGCCGCGCCGGCCGGGCCGTCGGGGGCGGCGTTGCTGGCCGCGGTACGCGAGCGCCTGGCCGACGACCTGGACACGCCGGGTGCCCTGGCGGCGGCCGACCGTTGGGCCGAAGGAACCCTGAACGGCGTCACGGACGACGAGACCGCTCCGGCCCTCTTCCGAGACACGGTGGACGCCCTCCTCGGCATCGCCCTCTAGCTCCGCCCCGTCCTTCCGCCGCGTCTCATCGCCCTCGCGCCGCGCCCTGCGCGCCCTGCGCGCCCTGCTCGCCCTGCTCGCCCTGCTCGCCCTGCTCGCGCTCGATCTTGCACTTGCGGCCCACGTTCCGGCGCTTTTGCCCGGTTCGCGGGGGCCGCAACCGCAAGATCGCGCCGTCCGGGGGGGCGGGTGTGGCGTGGGTGGAACGTGGTGGGTGCGTCGAGGACGGTTTGACACACGTGATGTTCCACTCGGGTGTGGCCGGCCCCCGGCTGCTCCGTGCGCTGGCGACCCGACCGCTGACTCGGCGATCTTGCAGTTGTGGCCCCGTGGGTGTCGTGAATGTCCCGTTCGCCGGGGCGGGAAGTGCAAGATCGCCGGGGTGCCGGGGCCGGACGACGAGGGCGGGTCAGCCCAGGACCAGGCCGGGGTCGGGGTCCTGGTCGGGAGCGGGGGCGGGGATCTTGTACTCCTCGGTCAACGTGGTCATCGGGCCGGGCCAGGTGGCCTGGGCGACCTCGATCGGCTTGTGCCGCTCGTCGTAGGCGACGTGCAGCAGGTGCAGCACCGGCGTGTCCGGGCGGATCTGGAGGATCTCCGCCTCCTCCCGGCTGGGCTGGCGGGCGCTGATCGTGTCGGTGGCGGTGACGTACCGCCGGCCGGTGACCTCCTCCGCCTCCTGGTACAGCGGCCGGCCGAATGCCTCGGCCCGCTCCAGTGACGTGCCGGCGGTGTCGGCGGGCAGGAACCAGGACGCGCCGACCTCGACCGGGGAGTCGTCGGTGCGTACCAGGTGCCGCCGGCAGAGCAGCTCGGTGCCGTCGGCGACGCCGAACGCGTCGGCCACCTCGGACGGGGCGGGGGAGCGGCCGACGGAGACGAGCTGCTGGCGGTACCGGGCGGCCAGGTCGGTGTGGTAGCCGCGGAAGCCGCCGTATCGGCCCCGGGACAGGCGGTTGAGGCGGCGCCGGGTGCCCCGGACGTACGTACCGGAGCCGGGTTTGGTGATCAGGATGCCCTCGACCCGCAGCTGGTCGACGGCGCGCTGCACGGTCTGCTTCGCGACGCCGAACATCTCGGCGATGGCCGGGATGGACGGCAGCCGCTCGCCCGGGCCCCAGTCGCCGCGGCGCACCTGGGCCTTGAGCTGCGCGGCGATCTGCCGGTGCGGGAACTCGGCCGCGCCGGGGTTGATCTGCATGCCCGCCTCCTCACAACAGCTAGGTTCCTAGGATGCCCTAGCGGGTGTGACGGCGCCACCCCGGACACGAAGAAGCCGGGCCCCGGCAGGGGAGCCCGGCTTCGACGGAAGGGTGCTACCAGGAACCCGCTGTCGGCCCGGCGGAACCGCCGCGGCGGCGCAGGTACTTCTCGAACTCCTGGGCGATCTCGTCCCCGGTCAACGGGGTGATGCCGGCGTCGCCGACCCGTTCCTCCAGCTCACGGACGTACTCGCCGAGTTCGGCGTCCTGCTCGGCGGCGCTGCGCACCCGCTGCTCCCACTCGGCTGCCTCCTCGGCCAGGTCGGCCATCGGCACCGGCAGGTCGAGCACCTCCTCGACCCGGTGCAGCAGGGCGAGGGTGGCCTTCGGGCAGGGCGGGTTGTTGGCGTAGTGCGGCACGTGCACCCAGAACGACACCGCGTCGACCTCGGCCCGGGTGCAGGCGTCGTGCAGCACGCCGACGATGCCCGTCGGCCCGTCGTACCGGGTGGGGGTGAGCTGGTAGCGCTTGGCCGCGTCGGCGTCCGACGCGCTGCCGCTGATCGGCAGCGGCCGGGTGTACGGCACGTCGGCCAGCAACGCGCCGAGCAGCACCACCCGCTCGACCTCCAGGCTGTGGCAGATCTCCAGCACCTGCTCGCAGAACGTACGCCAGCGCATGCTCGGCTCGATGCCGCGGATCAGCACCACGTCGCGCTCGGTGCCCTCCGGGCTGGCCACCATGAAGCGCGTGGTGGGCCACTCGACGCGCCGGGTCTCCCCGTCGGCCATGGTGATCGTCGGGCGGCTCACCTGGAAGTCGTAGAAGTCCTCCGGGTCCAGCTCGGTCACCTCCCGGGCCTGCCAGACCTGTTCCAGGTGTTCCACGGCGGCGGTGGAGGCGTCGGCGGCGTCGTTCCAGCCCTCGAAGGCCGCGATGGCGACCGGCGAGCGCAGTACCGGCAGCCCGTCGAACTCGGTCACGCCGTCACCTCACCCTGCTCGTCGGGCGCGGCGCCGCCCCGTCGCACTGTCGCACCCCAGTTGTCCTTCACGTCCGTCAGCCTACGTGCCGCCGCCGGGCCCGGCCCGTCGGCCGCGCCGGTCGCCGGGCCGGACCACTCGGGCGAACCGGCGGAAAGGTGTACGCCGGCCCGGTGGGCAGAATGTGGGAAGGCCCGGTTCGGGTGACTCTGCCGCACTCGGGCGCACTAACCTGGGGCATGTGCCTATTTCGTTGCGTGACCTGCTGGCCGATCGGATCCTGATCGCGGACGGCGCGATGGGGACGATGCTCCAGGCCGCCGACCTCACCCTCGACGACTTCGACGGCCTGGAAGGCTGCAACGAGATCCTCAACGTGACCCGCCCGGACGTGGTCCGCGGCGTGCACGACGCCTACCTGGCCGCGGGCGCCGACTGCGTGGAGACCAACACGTTCGGCGCGAACCTGCCCAACCTCGCCGAGTACGGCATCCCCGGCCGCATCCGGGAGCTGTCCGAGGCGGGCGCGCGGATCGCGCGGGAGGCCGCCGACGCGTACGCGACGGAGGAGCATCCCCGGTTCGTGCTCGGCTCGATGGGTCCGGGCACCAAGCTGCCCACCCTCGGGCACGCGAGCTACGCCTCGCTGCGCGACGCGTACCAGGAGAACGCCGCCGGCCTGATCGCCGGCGGAGCGGACGCGCTGATCATCGAGACCTGCCAGGACCTGCTCCAGGTCAAGGCGGCGGTGGTCGGGTCGAAGCGGGCCCGCGCCGAGGCCGGCCGGGACGTCCCGATCATCTGCCAGGTCGCGGTGGAGACGACAGGCACCATGCTGCTCGGCAGCGAGATCGGCGCCGCGCTGACAGCGATCGAGCCGCTGGGCGTCGACCTGATCGGGCTGAACTGCTCCACCGGCCCGGCCGAGATGGGCGAGCACCTGCGCTACCTGGCGCAGCACTCGCGTATCCCGATCTCGGTGATGCCGAACGCGGGCCTGCCGGTGCTGACCGCCGACGGGGCGTACTTCCCGCTCAGCCCGGACGAGCTGGCCGACGCGCTGGAGCAGTTCGTCACCGACTACGGCGTGGCCCTGATCGGCGGCTGCTGCGGCACCACCCCGGAGCACATCCGGGTGCTGGTGGAGCGACTCGGCGGGCGGGCGCCGGTGGCGCGGGAACCCGAGCCGGAGGCCGGGGTCTCCTCGATCTACCACCACGTGCCGTTCGCCCAGGACGCGAGCATCCTGATGGTGGGGGAGCGGACCAACGCCAACGGCTCGAAGGCGTTCCGCGAGTCCATGCTCGCCGGGGACTGGCAGGCCTGTGTGGAGGTCGCGCGCAGCCAGGCCCGGGACGGCTCGCACCTGCTGGACCTCTGCGTCGACTACGTGGGCCGTGACGGCACGCAGGACATGCGGGAGCTGGCCGGCCGGTTCGCCACCGCCTCGACGCTGCCGATCGTGCTGGACTCCACCGAACCGGCCGTGATCGAGGCCGGGCTGGAGATGCTCGGCGGCCGGTGCGTGGTCAACTCGGTCAACTTCGAGGACGGCGACGGTCCCGAGTCCCGCTACGCGCGGATCATGCCGGTGGTCAGGGAGCACGGCGCCGCCGTCGTGGCGCTGCTCATCGACGAGGAGGGCCAGGCCCGCACCCGCGAGTGGAAGGTACGGGTGGCCTGCCGGCTGATCGACGACCTGACCGGCCGGTGGGGGATGCGCCGGGAGGACATCCTCATCGACGCGCTGACGTTCCCGATCGCCACCGGGCAGGAGGAGACCCGCCGCGACGGCATCGAGACGATCGAGGCGATCCGGGAGATCGCCGCGCGCTACCCGGGGGTCAACTTCACCGCCGGGATCTCGAACGTCTCGTTCGGCCTCAATCCGGCGGCCCGGCAGGTGCTCAACTCGGTCTTCCTGCACGAGTGCGCCCAGGCCGGGCTGACCTCGGCGATCGTGCACGCCAGCAAGATCCTGCCGATGTCGCGGATCCCGGACGAGCAGCGTGAGGTGGCGCTCGACCTGGTGTACGACCGGCGTCGCGAGGGCTACGACCCGGTGCAGCGGTTCATCGAGGCGTTCGAGGGCGTGGACGCGGCCTCGGCGCGCGCCACCCGGGCCGAGGAACTGGCCGCGCTGCCGCTGGACGAGCGGCTCAAGCGGCGGATCATCGACGGCGAGCGCAACGGCCTGGAGGCCGACCTGGACACCGCGATGGCGCAGGGGCGTACGCCGCTGTCCATCATCAACGACCTGCTGCTGGACGGCATGAAGGTGGTCGGCGAGCTGTTCGGCTCCGGCCAGATGCAGTTGCCGTTCGTGCTCCAGTCCGCCGAGGTGATGAAGACCGCGGTGGCCTACCTGGAGCCGCACATGGAGAAGACCGACGACGACGGCAAGGGCCGGATCGTGCTCGCCACGGTGAAGGGCGATGTGCACGACATCGGCAAGAACCTGGTCGACATCATCCTGTCCAACAACGGCTACGACGTGGTCAACATCGGCATCAAGCAGCCGATCAACGCGATCCTCGACGCCGCCGAGGAACACCGGGCCGACGCGATCGGCATGTCCGGCCTGCTGGTCAAGAGCACAGTCATCATGAAGGAGAACCTGGCCGAGATGGCCTCCCGAGGCGTGGCCGAGCGCTGGCCGGTGCTGCTCGGCGGCGCGGCGCTGACCCGCGCGTACGTGGAGGACGACCTGCGGTCGATCTACCCGGGCCAGGTGCACTACGCCCGCGACGCGTTCGAAGGGCTGTCCCTGATGGACCGCGTGATGGCGGCCAAGCGCGGCGGCGCGCCGATGGTCGACCCGGAGCGCGAGGCGGCACTGGCGGCCCGCCGGGAGCGCCGCGAGCGGCAGCGGGCGCAGGTGCGCGAGGCGTTGCCCGAACTGGACGACGCGTCGGTCCGCTCCGACGTGGCGGTGGACGTGACGGTGCCGAAGCCGCCGTTCTTCGGCACCCGCGTCGTCAAGGGTGTGCCGCTGGCCGACTACGCGGCACTGCTCGACGAGCGGGCCACGTTCCTGGGCCAGTGGGGCCTGCGCGGCGCCCGTGGCGGGAAGGGCCCGTCGTACGAGGAACTGGTCGAGACCGAGGGCCGGCCCCGCCTGCGGTACTGGCTGGACCGCCTGATCTCCGACCAGGTGCTGGAGGCGGCCGTGGTGTACGGCTACTTCCCGGCCTACTCCGAGGGCAACGACCTGGTGGTGCTGGACGAGAACGGGCACAGCGAGCGGGCCCGGTTCTCGTTCCCCCGGCAGCGGCAGGAGCGGCGGCTGTGCCTGGCCGACTTCTTCCGGCCCAAGGGCGACCAGCTCGACGTGGTGGCGTTGCAGCTGGTCACCGTGGGGCAGCCGATCAGCGAGTACACGGCGAAGATGTTCGCCGGCAACGAGTACCGCGACTACCTGGAGGTGCACGGCCTGTCCGTGCAGCTCACCGAGGCCCTCGCGGAGTACTGGCACCGGCGGATCCGGGCCGAACTGGTGCTGCCCGGCGGCGGCACGGTGGCCGACGAGGACCCGGCCGATCTGGCCGGCCTGCTGCGCACCGACTACCGGGGCTGCCGGTACGCGTTCGGCTACCCGGCCTGCCCGGACCTGGAGGACCGGGCGAAGATCGTGGAGTTGCTGGGCGCCGAGCGGATCGGGGTGCAGTTGTCGGAGGAGTTCCAGTTGGTGCCGGAGCAGGCCACCGACGCGATCGTGGTGCACCACCCGGAGGCGAATTACTTCAACGCCAAGTAGCCGTCACCGGGGGTGCACGTGCTCTGAGCTGCCCGAACATAGATCATCCCTCCGTCGCGGGGCGCAGGCGGGGCACATCGCGGCAGAACGCGTCGTCGATCGCCTGCCGCGATCGGGTGTCGTCGTCCGGCCACCAGTGCGAGTAGGTCCGCAACGTGGTCGAGGCGTTCGCGTGGCCGAGAAGCTTCGCCACGGCGGTAGGGCTGAGCCCCGCGCGGGCCAGCAGCGATGCGTAGAAGTGCCGCAGGTCGTGCATGCCCGCCGCGGGCAGGCCGGCCGCCTTGCGGGCCGGGTTCCAGACGTCGGCGTTGAAGTCGTTACGGTGCAGCGGCTGCCCGGCGTGGTCGGTGAACACGAACCGGGCCATCCGGCGCACAGGCCGCTTCCCGGTCGTGTCCAGCACCTCCACCGGCATGACCGGGAACCGGGCCAGGTGCGCCGCCAGCTCGTCGACGACCACCTGGCCGACCGGCACCGTCCGCCGGCTGTGCCGGTTCTTCGGCGGGCACACCACCACCCCGCCGCCGGCGGTCGGCTGGACCTGCTGGTCGACGGTTATCTCGCGGCGCAGGAAGTCCACCTTCGGCACCTCCAGGCCGAAGATCTCGCCCTGGCGCAGCCCCGAGCCAGCGTCGGCCGCGACCATGCCCCGGTACCGGGCTGGCACCGCCTCGGCGAGGGCGTCGACCTGGCTCAGCAGGAGTGGCACGATCTCGGCGTGTGGCAGCTCGGGGAGCTTCACCCCGTCGCACGGGTCGTGGCCGATCGCTCGGTCCCGCACGGCCGCGCCGAAGATGGCCCGAAGGGTGCCCCACACGGGTCGGACGCTGGACGGGGCGAGGTCAAGCGAGGTCACGAACGCCTGTAGCTCGCTGTTGCGCACCGCGGCCATGGGTCGGGCGCCGAGGCGGGGGTAGACGTGCCGGTGCAGCTGGCTCTTGGTGCGGCTGGCGGTGTTCTCGCGGTGCACCTGGGCTGCGCGCCACTGCTCGGCGTACTCCCGGAGCGTGACGCGTCCGGCGGCGGGGTCTATGTACTGGCCGGTGTTCAGCTTGTGCTCGACCTCGGCTCGGTAGCGGTCGGCGTCGACCTTGCGCGGGAAGGACTTCTTCCGCTGGCGGCCTGACTCGTCGCGCCACCGGCAGACGTACCCGGGGCGGCCGTCCTTCCGCCGCTCAACGCTCGCCATCGTCCCGTGCCCGCTGCGTGGCTTCGCTCTGCGCCTCTACGATCTCCGGGGTCCATTGCGTCGATGGCGGCGCCCATTCAACGTCTGGAACCTCCGCGAAGTAGTTCTTCGCGTTGACGCCGCCGACCGCGGTCTGCCCCCGAACCCACGCCCGAGCGAACCACGCGCCAACCGGATTGCCCTCCGGCACGACCCGGTAAGGCGTCACCTGCGTGGCGTCGATCGGCACAAGCAAGTGCACCGGCGCGACGTCAAGCACGTATGCGAGGGCTAGGAACTCCTCGACGCTGACCGCCGCCCGCCGCCCGTTTTCCAGGTTGGCCACGATCGATCGATCCCATGGGATGCCGACGCCGGCTAGTCGGTCCGCGAGCCGCTGCGCGGACAGCCCGCGACGCTGGCGCAGGTTCTTCACGCGTTGAGCGATGGTCCGATGTGGCGTCAGCGGCGCTTGTGACATGAGCGCACACTAGCGCGCCTGCTTGACACAGCGCAAGGCAACACGTTGAGTTGCTTTCAACTCACATTCCTGCGCGATAGGAGCACAGAATGAGCGAGCGGCGCGCCCTCGCAACATCAGAGGATCTGGCGACGTATCTCGGTGTCCCTGTCCGGACGCTCGATCAGTGGGCTTATCACGGCACCGGACCGAAGTTCTCGAAGGTCGGCCGCCACCGGCGCTATCGCTGGTCCGACGTCGAGAAGTGGCTGGACGAGAAGTCCAAGTGCGCCTGACCTTCCCAAGTCGTCCCCGGTCAGTCCGTGGCGGTGCCGGGTGACGTACTGGCTCGGTTCGGACGATCATGCCGCCGATCCGGTGTGGAAGGTGCTCGCCGTGGACAAGGCCGGCCGGGTCGACCGGGACCGCGTTGACCGGCTCCAGGCGGCGTGGTCGCGGTTGATGGCCACCGCGGCGCATCTGCGCTCGGATGGTTACCTGACCGGGTTCGACGCCCTGGCGCAGTGCTGGGGCCGTCAGTCGGTGCTCGATTCGCTGTGCACCCCGGTGCTGGACCGGCCGCCGGCCCTGCACCGCCGCGGCGATGAGTGCCCGTGCCTCGGTGACTGGTGGATCGACGGGTACGCCTACCGGCTGCACGACTTCCGGACGGTGGAGCGCCCGTGTCGTGGGTGAGGGTGGACGACCGGATCTCGATGAGCATGAAGGTCCGCGGCCTGGCCGCCGACGGCGTGACGGGCGAGCGGGCCAAGGAGCAGCGCAACGCGGCTCTGGGGCACTGGTTGCAGGTTCTGGCGTGGTGCGCGAGTGAGCGCACGGACGGCTTCGTGACCGCCGGTGTGGTCGCGGAGTACGGCACCAGCGCGACGACACGGCGTTTGCTGCGTGCCCGGTACGGTCGGGCGCCGCTGCTGCATCAGCGGGCCGCTGACGGCGCTGCGCCGGCGTGCCCGTGCCTGGATGGCCGGACGTGGCCGCCGGACTTCGCGTACGCGATCCATGACTACCTGGACTACAACCCGAGCCGCAGCGAGAACGACGTCCACCGGGCGAAGAAGCGCGAGCTGCGCGACGCGAAGCTGAAGCGCGCCGTGCGTGACCGGGACGGCGACCGGTGCCGGTACTGCGGCAAGGCGTGCCGGTTCTCCGATCGGGTGTCCGACGACGGGCTGACGTTCGATCATGTGGACCCGGAGATCGCCAGCGGCATGGACAACCTGGTCGTGGCGTGCCGGGGCTGCAACAACCGTAAGGGCCGGCGCACGCCCCGCGAGGCGGACATGCACCTGGTTGACCTGGAGCAGCTGGCCACGTCGACCCGCGACGGACCTGTGACCGGACCTGTAACCGTCGCAGGTCCGGTCGCAGGTCCGGGCGTAGGTCTGTCGCAGGACTTGCGACAGGTCGCGGGTGGTGACCGGATCCGTAGCTCTCCGGGACGGGACGGGGCCGCCGCCGTGCCTGGTCCTCCCGGCGAACAGGCGGGACATTCCACCCCGCCCGCTACTCGGATCGGTCCGCCCACGACCAACCGCGGATCTCGTTCCACCTCCCCGTACGCACGCCAGCCCCGCCCTTCTCCGGACAACCACGCCGGCCACCCCGGCCCGGCCAGCAGGCCCCCGCCGTGACCGGCCGCCGGCGGCCGGCCCGGTCCCGTGTCCGGCCGCATCCGTTCGTGGCGGACACGAACGTGCCGGCCGATTGGCAGGGCCGGCTGTTCTGCCGCCGCTGCCGGTTGCCGGGCAGTGCCGGTGACGCCCGGCATCCGCTGCCCGTGTTCCCGACCATCCCGGCTGAGGTGGCCGCCGTCGAGCGGCGTCGTCTCGGCGAGCACGACGACGAGAGGGCCTGACGTGCTGAACCTGAACGCGCTCGACCTGGAGGACGACCTGGCCGTGGTGCCGTGGACCGGCCACCCGGCCCGCCGGCGGTGCGTCGGCTGCCGCCAGGACCGGCACACGCCGTTCTCCGTGGTGGTGCAGGTGGGCGGGGACATCGTGTGCCCGCAGTGCGTGCGCACCTTCTGGGGCGCGGAGGCGGGCGAGTTGCTCCAGGAGCTGTCGCGCCGGTACCTGGCCGGCCGCCGGCGGGAGGTGCTCGGCGCGCTGTCCCGGGCCGGTGAGCAGCTGCTCACCGGCGACGTGTCGGCCGCGCCGCTTCCGGATCGTCAGGCCCCCGGCCTACACTCGTGATCACCGCGTTGGGCTTCGTGCCCTCCTTGCCGCGGCGCTGGTCCCGGGCCCCGCCCGGTGGCAGTGAACGATCCGAACGGTGCACCGCGTTGGGCCCCTGGCCCTCCTGTCCGCGGTCGGCCCCGTCGCCCCGCCGTCTCTCGGCGGGCCATGTCCAGTCTGGATGTTCGGCGCTCGTTTGCTGTGTGCACGGCGCCAAGGAAGGAAAACGATCATGCCTGAGAAGACCCCCCGTCAGCGGCTGTCGCGTCACCCGCGCGAGCGGGCCCGGGACGTGTGGAACCCGAGCGACGTGCCCGGCGCCAAGCAGGAACGCGCCCGGCTGACCGACAAGGCCCGGGAGATCCTGCGCACGGCCGAGAACGCCGGCGGCCGGAACCTGACCGCCGACGAGTCCCGGGAGTTCGACAACCTGATCGACCGCGCGGACGAACTCGCGGACTGGATCGGTGAGCAGGAGTCGGCCCGGGAGCGTGACCGCGACCCGAGCCGCGCGCCGGGCGAGAACGACGGCCCGGACCGCGCCGCCGGCGGCTGGGTGCGCACCAACGACATGCTGCCCGCCGCGGTGGAGCCGGGGAAGCGGTTCGCCGACCACCCGGTGGTCCGCGCCCAGGCCCAGGCCCGCGAGGCGGCCGACCGGCACGTGATGGACGCCCACGGCGACCTCGGCAACCTGGTCCGCGCGATCACCACGTCGTCGGGGTCGGCGGTGGTGCCCACCGAGTGGGTGGGCGAGATCATCGACCGGGCCCGCAACATGGCCGCCGTGCTGCGCGCCGGCGCGCGGATCGTGCCCATGGACGCCAAGCAGGTCCAGATCGGCCGGCTGACCGGCGACCCGACCGCCGCGTTCCGCGCCGAGGGCTCGACCATCACCGCGTCGGACCCGACGTTCGACAACGTGACGCTGGACGCCAAGACCATGAGCGCCCTGGTGGTCGGCTCGATGGAGTGGTTCCAGGACAGCCCGAACTCCCGCCAGGTCGTGGCCATGGCCATCGCCAAGGCGATCGCGCTGCAACTGGACCTGGTGGGCCTGTACGGGTCGATCACCTCCGGCGCCGGCACGATCAACCTGCCGACCCCGCCGAACCCCCGCGGCGTGCTCGGCACGCTCAACGCCACGCTGCCGGGCAACGTCCTCGGCGGCGCCGCGGCCAACGGCACCACCCAGACCGCGCTGTCGTACTGGAACGAGGTGCTGGACACGATCTTCACGGTGCGCGACCGCAACGAGGAACCCAACGCCGGCATCTGGGCCAGCAAGCTCGCCCGCCAGTACGCCAAGGCGTACGACTCCACCGGCCAGCCCCTGGCCGTGCCGAACGAGGTGGACAAGCTCGACTGGTTCACCACCAACCAGGTGCCGTCGTACACCCAGGGCACCATGACCACCGCGACGGACCTGTTCGTCGGTGACTGGTCGCAGCTGCTCATCGGCCAGCGCCTGAACCTGACCATCCAGGCGCTCACGGAGCGGTACGCCGAGTCCGGCCAGATCGGCATCCTGGCGCACTGGCGCGGTGACGTGCAGGTCGCCCGGCCGGGTGCGTTCGCGGTGCACAAGGCCCTGAAGGGAGCGTGACCGTGCACGACATCGGCGCGATCACCGAGCACGAGCGGCTGAAGGCGGACCGGGCCGCGATGGAACGCGGCGGCGCGACCGCCCCGTCGACCGGCACGCCGGCGCCGGACTACGTCCGCGGCGTCCACCCGGACACCGGCATCGAGGTGACCTTCGTGCCCGGCGAGCTGCTGCCCGACTGGGCCGCCGCCGCCCTGGCCGAGGGCCGCAGCGTCTACGACTACGAGACCCGGCTCTGGACCATCCTGGACGACGGCCAGGCCGCCGGGACGACCGCGAGAGGCGGTGCGCGCCGTGCGGCTGGTCAACAGGGTCGGTGACCGGCCACGCCGGGACGAGGCGTCGCCGCTGACCGGCGGCGAGCGCAACGGGCCGGACCGGCGGCCACCGCTGGGCAGTGGCGAGCGCTGCGAGGGCGAGCCTCCCACCGCCAGCCAGGGCAGCTGGTACAAACCGTACGACGGCACCTGAGCCCGGCCCGGGGTGAGCAGGGGTGCAGCACGGCCGGGGATGTCACCGGCCAGCGGCAAGCGGACGGCAGGCCCGCTCGCCGGCACCTCCGCTTCCCGCATCCCGGGCCGACACGCGGGTGCCGCGCCAGGTCCACCACCTGGCGCGGCACCCGCACTACCCTCGACCGTCATCGGCAGCGCCCCGGGGGAGTGGGGGTCGAATCTCTGCCAAGGCATCGACCACTACCCCGCGCTGAGGTGCCTTTTCACGCTGACGAGTTTTGAACTTTGCCGTATCCCGCCGCCACCGGCCGATCAGCCTGCTTCGATCCCTGCGCCAGCGCGGCCAGACCTCGCAGCAACCGCCGCGCGTGCCGCTCGGACACGGCTGCGGCCTCGGCAACCTCGCTAGCGGACATGTCCGGCCGCTCGGCGAGCACCCGCGCGACCGCTTCCGCCGCCTCCCCGCGCCGCCGTCCCCGCACCCGCTGCGCCGGCACCACCGCCGGCACGTCCGCCGGCGGCCCGTCGACGACCGCGACCGCAACGGCCGCGGCCTGCTCGGCGGTCCGGATCCGGCCGGCCAGCTCGACCAGGCAGACGCTGGCCACCACGACCAGGCCGTCCACGCTGACCGGGATCAGGTACGGCGCCGCGCCCGTCTCCCCGTACCGGGCCACCACCGCGACCATGTGCCAGTAGGACACCCACGCCGCGATCCCGGCCAGCACCGCGGCGGCCCCCAGCCGCACGGCCGCCAGGCCGCGTCGGTGCACCGGCACCCGGGAGATCAGCTCGATGGTCACCAGCAGCGCCAGCGGCGGCCACCCCGCGATCGTCTGGCTGACCGGGTTCGGCTGCGCGTGCAGCACGTTCGCGGCCACCGACGCGGCCACACCCAGCGCGAGGGTGCCCCGCACCGCCCACCGCATCCGGCCCAGCTGCTCCCGCCCGCTCACCGGCCGGACTCCACCGGTGCGATCTGCTCCGAGCGGCACGGCCCGCAGTGCCCGGCGTACTGGCCCGGGTGCTCCGGGCACCGCGCCGGCGGCCGGGCCCGCAGCTGAGTGGATCCACTCAGTTGCGGCGCTCGAGGAACGCCGCGCGCCGGCGCGGCCGGGCCGCCGGCCCGGCGCCGCTCGCGCGCCTGGATGGTTCTAGGACGTTCAAGGACGTTTGGGTGGCACAGCTGCGCCACCCCAGCGGTGGCGTCTAGCGCCACCCCAGCGGTGGCGTCTAGCGCCACCCCAGCGGGGGCAGCGTGCCGGGGTGGCAGATCGCCGGGGTGGCAATCCGCCACCGGCCCAGACCGGGGCACATCGCCAGGTGTTGCATCTGCAACAGGTGATGCATCTGCATCACCAGCGCGCATGATCACCGCGTACCGGTTGGAGGCCCGGCCGCCGGCCGACGCGGACACCGCCAGGTGCCCGCCGTCGACCAGCCGCCGGATCACCCGCTGCACGGTCCGCTCGTCCAGGCGCACCTTCCGGGCGAGGGTGGCCACCGAGGGCCAGGCGTTCTCCCCGGCGTCGTCGGCGCAGTCCGCGATCGCCAGCAGCACCAGGCGCTCCGTGCCGCCGACCGGCGAGTGGTCCCACACCCACGACATCACCCGCACGCTCACCGCCGCGGCCCGCCTTCCCCGTCGCCGTCCCCGGCCGCCTCAGTGCCCTCCTGAGCGTCCGGCAGGCCCCGGCCCTCACACCCGGCCAGGTACGCCTTCCACACCCGCTCATCGGCCGCGTGACCGTCCGGACCGGTCGCCGCGGCGTACCCGGTCAGGAACACCAGCAGATCCCGCGCGCACGCCTCGCTCTCGGCCGCTTCCCGGCCCAGCTGGTACGCCTCGGCCAGCGCCGCCATCAACTCCGGCTCGCCCATCTCGCGCGGGTCGACAGCCGGCCCCCGGCCGAGCGCCGGCCGCTGCGCCGCGCCGATCTGCAACCCGAGCAGGAACGAACTCACCAGCTCCTTGCCGGAGTGCGCCCCGCCCGGCCGGTACGGCTTGCGTCGCGTGCCCGGACGGCACCGCGGCGCGCGCCGCTCGGCGTCCGGCTGGCCGACCATCGCCACCCGCCGCCCGCTCACCGCGCACCCGACCGGGCCGCCGCCGCCAGGTCCAGCAGCACCCCGGCCAGCCGCACCGCCTCGGCCGTGGACAGGATCAGCACCCCGTCCGGCGCGGCCGGGTCGGGCGCCGGCGCGCCCGGCTCCCCGACCGGGTGCCACTGCAACACCTCCACCCGCGCCCGCCCGTCGACCGAGCGCAGCAACTGCGCCACCACGCCCGGCGCGGCCTCGGCCGCCGCGGCCACCGCCGCCGGCCCGCTCACCGCCGACCGCCCCGGGCCGCGTCGACCAGCTGCCGCACCCGGTACACCAACGCGGTCGCCTGCCCCGTGGACAGCAGCACCCGCTCCGACGCCGGGACCGGCGTACGCCGCCCGTCCACGACCGTCAACGACAGCGCCGGATCCGCGCCCTCGCTCACCGCCTGGACCAACGCCACGTCCACGATCACCGGCTCCGGGTGGCCCGTCTCCACGTGCGCCACCGCCGAGCGGTGCTCCAACCGGCGGCCGCAGTCGTCCAGGTCGCACCACGCCGGGTGCCCGGCCAGCTGACCGGTGGGGAACAGGTAGACGTGCCCGCAGGTGCGCTGCACGTCCGGCGCCATCCGCAGCCGGTGCGCGGTCCGGTTGGTGCCCTCGATGGCGTCCGTCGCCGGGTCGGCGTGCTGCTCGCACGTGTAGACCGAGGCGTCCAACGAACCCGGCAGGCCCTCGCTGGTGTTGCTGAACACCTCCAGCCGCACCGTGGCCGGCCGATCGCACGCAGGCAGGATGAACGGTAGATTGCCCATGGGTCGACTCCTTACAGTCGATCAAGGGCCCGGCCGGTGCTTCGATCACCGCGTCCGGGCCCGCCTATCTGGCGGCCTCGCGGGGCACATTCGGGGCACACGCCACCGAGAAACCGCGCGAGTTAACGAGAATCAGCAAGCGCCGTGTTGGCTGCTCACCGGCCCTTCAGGGCCATTGCGGCAGGTCAGCGACCTGAGTAGAACTCTTCAACGCCAAGTGACGCCGTCACCCTTCCTGAGCTGCCCAAACACTCTTCCGGCACCAGGCTAGGCCGTCGCCAGGCCGTCAGGGTCAGTCGGGCCGTGCCCGAACGCAGTGTCGATCGCCCGGCGAGTGCGGTCCTCGCTGGTCGGCAGCAGGTGGGTGTAGACCCGCAGCGTGAAGCCCGGGTCGGCGTGACCGAGGTACAGCGATAGCGCCTTGATGTTCTCGCCCGCGTCAAGGCGGCCCGCAACGGGCCGCACGCGCCGCCGCCCGGGGCGCGTGTCCGTCGCTCCGCTGGCGCTCCGACTCCGGCCACACAACACGCCCGGCGGCTGGCGCGGAAGCGGGGAGCCCAAGGGGCCGCCGCAGAACGACAGGCCGTTGAGGGTGGGGGGTGGGCCGACAGCCGACCGGGCCGCGCGGCCATGCCCGTGCGGCGCAGGTAACGCGCCACCGGGTCCGCGCGGCAAGAACCAAGCAGGGGGGGCGGTGTCCGGCCGAGAGCAGGCCGGTCGTCCAGGAGCCCGCTCCGCAGCGGTTCACCGTCACGTCAACTGCTCACCTGGGCGGGGGTAGGGGTGGCCGCCGATGGTCAGATCCGACCTCAGGAGCCGGGTCCGTACCGGTCGAGGTCAGGTCAACTGCGCCACTGTGACGGTGTCCGCCGGGGGCACGGTCCGTGACACGAAAGCCAACTCAGCCGTCCCGGCAGGGGCCGTCCGTACGTCAAGGCTGCCTTGACCGAGGCGGGCCGGGCAGTGGCCCGCTCCCCAGGGGGGCGATGACATATGGGATGGCAATCAGTCTGGGGCTGGTCGTGCGCCTGTAGCGAGTCAGCCAAGGAGTGGATAATCTAGGGCGTGATCCTCGTAGACCCTGAGCCAAAAATTCCAGAACGCCTATTGGGTAAGCGGCAGCTTGCCATGATTGTTGACGCGCTTAGTAAGCGTGGTGCCGATAGGCCCTGCCCTCGTTGCGGGCATGAAGTGTTCCTTCTGGAGCAAGGGTTAGGAACACATAGTCTGCAAAAGTCATCGTCAGAAACCACTCTAGGCGGCTTGGCGATACCTGTAGCGATTACATCATGTGTGAGATGTGGGTTTCTTTCGGAGCATGCGCTCGGAGCGTTGGGACTCCTCAATGACCCCGCCTTTGAGACGGCTGAGGGGGATGCAGAGTGACCGAACAGGGTGGGCAGTCTGCGGAAGGCGAAATATTGCAGCGAGGAGCCTCGCTGCCGGAGGCTCGAAGTGGGAAGCCTCCCGCCTTGAAGGTGGACCTTGGGCGATCCATTAGTAATACAACTAAAGTGACAGTAAACGTTGCGCAACAGGTTCACGTCACAACTCGGGACAAGATTGAGTTGGCCCTGCGCAAAAGCCTCCCGTTGCATGTAGATGTCAGTTCCGTTCTGGCGCCTCTAGGTGTTTTCCTTGCGCTATTTGTCGGTTTGGCTACCGCCGATTTTAGGACCTTTTTCGGAATTGATAAGGACGTCTGGGAGGCGATCTTCATCCTCGCGTCTGGCGCTTCCGCAATCTGGACACTACGTCAGGGGTGGAAGTTTCTGAAGAGGAAGTCGCTGAATGACCTAGTAGAAGCAATCGTCGCTGAGTCGGATGATGGTTAGCCCCCGTAACCAGCAATCAGTCGGGTCGCAAAATCCGGAACGTGTGCGGAATGATGAAGCGTCCCGCTAAAGGACGTCTCGTAACTCGGTGACCGGTCCATGATGGATCATGTCGGGGTGCAGGTGATCTCGGCGGCCAGCCAGGAGTGGATCTTCCCGTTCACCGGGCTGCAGCCTGCCCAGTTCCGCAGGCTGGTCCGGCTGGTTGCCGAGCGTGGCGGGGACGCGATCGCTGATGGTCGGCCGGGCCGGCAGTGGTCGCTCAACCTCGCCGACCGGGTACTGCTGGTGGCCGCGTACTGGCGCACGAACTTGACGATGCGGCAGATCGGCCCGCTGTTCGGGGTGTCGCACTCCGCCGCTCACCGGGTCATCGACACCCTCGGCCCGCTGCTGGCGCTCACCCCGGGACACCGTCGTCGGGTCGACCAGATCACGGTCGTCGACGGCACCCTCATCCCGACCCGCGACCGCCGCCTGGCCGCGCCGAGCAAGAACTACCGCTACTCGACGAACCTGCAGGTCGCCATCGACGCCCACACCCGCCTCGTCGTCGCCCTCGGCGACCCGCAGCCCGGCAACCGCAACGACACCATCGTCTACCGCACCTCCGGCATCGACCAGAAACTGGCCGGGCGGCCGGTCATGGCCGACGGCGCCTACCGCGGCAACCCCGAGGTGATCATCCCGTACCGCAAACCCTCCGACGGCAGCGAGCTACCCGCGTGGAAGACAAACCTGAACAAGCAGCACCGCACGGTCCGCGCCCAGGTCGAACACGCTCTGGCCCGCATGAAGAGCTTCAAGATCCTGCGCGACTATCGACGTGCCGCCAGCACATTGACCGACACCGCCGCCGGCATCGCCCACCTGCACAACATCATCCTGCTCGGGTGACACCAACGCCGGTCCCGGGCAACGCCTTCAACGAGTTACGAGACGTCCTTTAGGGAGTCGGAAGGCCAACGTCCTAGCAGGACTCATGGCGCTCGCGCCAGCGCTACACCGTTCCTAAAGCGTGGGTGCCGCCGCGAACGGCGGGCTGTGGCGGACCTGCTCGGGGCCCCCCGGGGGGGGGGGGGGGGGGGGGGGGGGGGGGGGGGGGGGGCACAAGACGCCGTCAAAACGTCGGCAACCAGCCAGCAGCGGCGGCGACCCTAGATTGGTCACGACCAGGGTACCCACCAAATTGCCGCAGGTCACGTGTGAGCCGACCAAAGTTCCGCTTCAACATCAGCACATGTCGAAGCGGGCTCGGTCCCGTGCGGTTGGCGAGCTGCAAGGCGAGGATGGCGGCGCAATTCGAGACGAGTTGAGGTTACTCCCGTCGCTGGTCGGGGACAGGATCCAGACGCTGTCCGAACGTAAGGAAGTAGAGCAGTCGCACCGCTCGCAGGTTGCTTGCTGCTGTAACGCGAGGTCGCTGCGCAGGTCGTGCTCATCGCAGTCATCCTCGCCCATCGCTGTAATGACATGCACCCACTCGCCGCCAGACCCGTCCGCGTACTCGCGCCAGACTTCTCCGATCTCGACCGTGGAGTGAACGAGGCGGTTGCGACGCTCGATTGCCTCGGCCACGACAGTGAGCCGGGATCACGGTGCCCTTCTGGTACCGGGGCGACGATGCCTGGGCAGTCGTCGCGGCGATGTACCAACTCGGCGAAGCGGTCCAGGCGGTCACGGGCCTCCCCGGGTACGACCCTCAACTGGAGCTACCGTTGTCCGATGCTCTCGCGCAGCCCGAGCTTGCCGGCGGCGTCTTCGATGAGGTCGCGGAGTCCTTTGCAAGACGCGGGATCACCAGCCCCAGCAACGGCTGATCGGCGGCGTCCACACCGATGAGGTCACCACCACACGCAACGCCGGCCGTAGGTGACACTTGGGGCGCGCGGCGGTCTCTGGGCGACGGTTGGTCGGTCGAGCTTCCGGCTCCTGGACGCGGGAGACCACCGACGACGGTGTCACCAGGTGGCACGCGTCCGGCCGGGCGATGCGGGCCGGTCCAGGATCGTCGTGGCGGTGTGCCGACGGAGCCGGCGTCATCGTCTCGCTCGATGCCGGGCTGCCACCGAACCCGACAGCCAAGGTGGGGGAGGGCGGCCGCGACGGGGTGGGCCATCGTGCCGCCTGGCTCTACCGCCGTGACGACGGCATCGAATTCACCCCTCTACGGCTTCACATTCGTCGACGGCGCGTACCTGGAAACGGTCCTCACCGGTGCGAACACGGCCGACCTCGAATGGGCCTTCGACGCCTGGCGTTCGGTGACTCGATCGGTTGACGCTTGAGCGGACGACCTGTCTACCGGCGGCCCTCGCCGCCGGTTACCCGTCTCGGCGCGGACGAGCGCGGGGCGCCCGCCGGGATGGCGGACGCCCCGAAGCGTCGACGCGTCGGTCAGCCGATCAGCGTGACCGAGTAGTCGTACGTCGTCCCGGTCACCGAGTACGTCGCGGTCTGCCCGTTCTCGCAGTACGACACGAAGCTGCTCGGGGTCCGTTGCGCTCCGGCCACCGCGTCCACCACCGGCCGCACATCGGACCCGACCGGCAGCGCGGTGGTGGTGAGATCGATCGTCCGCGACTGGTTGATCGGGTAGGTGTCGGTGTTCGCCGTCTCCAGGCCGTTGCTCGCGGCGACACTGAAGGACATCACGAAGGCGGCGTTGTTCACCACGGCGATGCGCTGAACGCAGGGTTCGGCCTGCGCGCTGGCCGTGGAGGCCGTTGCCAGTGCCGATGCACCGGCGGCGAGCGTCCCGGCGAGTGCGGCTCCGACGAGCCTGGCGCGGAAGGTCATGGTGTCACCTCTCGGTCGTACGTGGCGCCGGGCGCCGACTGGCGGCGCCCGGCGTATGGTCCGTATCGAAGTGCCCGAGTGATCTCGATCGAATCCTGTGGATCGCATCATTCTGTGTCGGGCCTACGGCTCCCGGTCGATCTGGCGGCTCGACCGGTGCCAGACTGAGGGATCGATTTCGATGGCGTGCGAGCGTCCCGGTGCGAGGAGTCCGAAGTGGTGAACTCCGCCCTCTCCGCTGTCGTCCACGCGGTCGGAGCCGGCCCGCCACCGCTGGCGGACCCGGCTCTCGACCCCGGTGCGACGTACTACACCTTCGTCGTCCTGTCCGGTATGTACCTCGCCCCCCTTGTCATGTCCGGGCTCGGGTTTCTCTGCGCCGCGGGCATCGGGCTCAGCCGCCGGATCGGTACGGCCGCCGCGATCGTGATCGTCCTGTTCTACGCGTTGTCGCTGCTCGGCAGCGCCTTCACCTGGCCCGGCCTGGAGCATCAGGGAAGACCGGGTGAGACGCTGTGGCTGATCGTGATCGGTCGCGGCGGCTTCCTGGTGTTGCCCTGGCTCGTCGCGTTCGGCGGCACCAAGGTGGCCCTCCGACGTCGCGGAGCCACGGCCGAGTAAACCGCCAGGCGCACACGCCGCAGGGATGGTCCGCCCGGATACACGTCGAGGGTGGAGCTACCCGCGGTCGCCCTTCCTGGGCCACGTGGCCAGCGCCGCCAGGACGGCGCACGGGACCAGACAGCCGAACAGGCCGCACAGCGGCACGACGGCAATCCAGAACAAACCCTCCACGGTGGGATGGTAGGCGCTCGATTGAAGCCGTCTCGTGGCGGGGAGCGCAGGGACAGCCGCACCTCCGGCCGGAGACAGCAGGTGTCCCGTAGCCGCGATTTGCCGCCGGAGGCGGGGCGTCAGCCGGTCCTCGCGCGCAGGCTCCGCGCCATGGCGGGGATCATCACCGCCGCCGCGACCAGGTGCAGCCCGACCAGCGCGACAGTGGTGGCTGCGTCGCCCCCGGCGATCAACGGCGGCACCATCGACAGTGCGGTCAGTGACACCGCCGGCCACACGAACCGCCGCGCGGGGTAGGCGCTGAACCGCAACAGGACGGCGGCGATGACGACGCCCACGAGCGAGAAGAACCCGGTCACCACGGCGAACCCGCCCAACGGGATCGTCTCGCCGCCGTCGTCCGGGATCTCGAAGTCCACACCGGCGGCCCTGGCCAGAGCGGCCGCGAGCGTGGTGACCACCATCGCGGCGATCGTGGCCACCAGGCCGGTGACGGCGAGCCGCCGGAAGCCGTGCGGGCGGCCCACTGTGACGCCGGTGTCGGTGCTGCTGATCATGTCGTTCCTCCGAGCTTCGAGGTGAGGGGTGAGGATCCGCACGGTCGCGGTGCGACGGCCGGGGTTGCGCAGCGCGCGTACGCCGGTGCCGCGCAGCCAGAAGCCGGCGTCGCGGCCGAGGACCGGCCCGGGGGTGCCGTCGCGCAGCTCCAGCTGCACCCGGCCGCGCGTGACCACGCCGTACGCGTGCCGCCACTGGGCCGCGACCACCGGAACTCGCGCGCCGCCGGGCAGCGCGAGCGTCCGCGCGGGCACTACGGCGTACGGTCGGCCGGCAGGCGCTCGGGCAGCCCGAGCCGCGGGAACTGGTCGGCGTGGAACGTGACGATCTCGGTGATGGCCCCGCCGGTGATGCGCAGGGCGTCGACTGTGAGCGGCAGGTACGCGCCGTCGCTGTCCTGCCAGAGGTAGAACGCGACGGCGGGCTGCCGGTTCACGGCGGTGGGCACTGCTCGCAGGCTGCCCAGGCTCTCGAAACCGTCTGCGATCCAGTCGTTCACCACCGCGTCGCGGCCGATCTGGAGGCCCGGGGTGGGCGGCATCGAGCAGCGCACGTCGTCGCGCAGCATGGCGGCGAGACCGTCGACGTCCTTGGCGATGCTGGCGTCGGTGAAGCGGCGTACCAGCTCGCGCGTCCGGGTGTCCGTCTCGTCGCCGGTCCAGTCCTGCCGTTGCGCGGGTAGGTGTTCCCGCATGCCCGCGCGGGCGCGCTGCAACGCGCTGTTCACCGAGTTGACCGAGTCGCCCAGGAGTTCCGCGACGTCCTTCGCGGGCCAGCCGAGCACGTCCCGCAGGATCAGCACTGCGCGCGGGCGCGGCGCCAGGTGCTGCACCGCGACCAGGTACGCCAGCTCGATCGTCTCGCGCGCCACCGCTACGGTTTCCGGCTCGTCCGCGTCGGCGGCGGGCAGCTCGTCGAGCAGCCGGTCCGGGTACGGCTGGAGCCACCGCACCTCGCCGCCGGTCGCCGGCTCGGGCCGGCACCTGGCGAGCAGGTCCAGGCAGGCGTTGGTGGCGATCCGGTACAGCCAGGCCCGGAACGTCGACCGTCCCGCGAACGTGTCCCGCCGCCGCCACGCCCGCAGGAACGTCTCCTGGACGGTGTCCTCGGCGTCCTCGAACGACCCGAGCATCCGGTAGCAGTGCACGTGCAGCTCCCGCCGGTGCCGCTGCGCCAGCCCGGTGAACGCCGGTTCGTCGACCTCAGCCAGACCGCTCACGCCCAGCTCCTGCAGCTGCGTGTCCATACCCATGACGTCATCCCTCCGCGTCGTCGTGTCCCTTCGCAGGTGTGACGGGCACGGGCGCGGAAACTCATCACCGCGACGTCAGCTCGCGCGCGGGGCGTACATGATGACGGCGACGCCGACCAGGCAGATGGCCGCGCCGACGAGGTCGTAGCGGTCGGGCCGGAACTCGTCGACCACCATGCCCCAGGCGAGCGACCCGGCGACGAAGACGCCGCCGTAGGCGGCGAGGATGCGGCCGAAGTTCGCGTCCGGCTGGAACGTGGCCACGAACCCGTAGGCGCCGAGCGCGATCACCCCGGCGGCGATCCAGAGCAGCCCGCGGTTCTCCCGCCAGCCCTGCCACACCAGCCAGGCGCCGCCGATCTCGGCAAGGGCGGCGAGCAGGAACAGCAGGATGGAACGCACGACCGTCATGCGTCAGACCGTAGCCGGGCCTCGGTCCGGACCGGTGAAGGGCAGGGGACAGTGCGGGCTTTCGGCGCAGGTGACCAGGTCGTCGCAGCCGGCCGAGACGGCGGCCCGGAGCGTGTCGCGGACGGCGGTGAGGTCCGCGAGCCGTCGCTCCACCTCGGCGAGCTTGTCGCGGGCCCGGGTCCGCAGGCCGGCGTCGTGCCGTCCGGCCGTCAGCAGGTCGGCGACCTCGGCGAGCGTGAAGCCGAGACGTTGCGCGGCCTTCACCACCCGCAGCAGGGTGACCGTCTCGGCCGGGTAGAGGCGATGTCCGCCCGGCGACCGCCGGGGCGCGGGCAGCAGCCCGCGCCGTTCGTAGTAGCGCAGCGTCTGCACGTTGACCCCGGCCGCGTCGGCGAGCCGGCCGCTGCGCAGCTCCGGCTCGCCCATCACCGGCCCCGCGCGGTCGTGGCCCGCAGGGCCAGGGCATCGAGTACGGCGACACGGGCCGCCGGAACGCGGATGTCGAGCGTCAGCGTGTCGCCGTCCGGGCCGGCGAGATCGAAGGTGAAGAAGGAGCAGCAGGCGGACTCGCGGGCGATCAGGTCCCGGGCGAGCGCTTCGGCGCGGCCGTCGAGGTGCAGCCGCAGATGCCCGGCGGCCGGCCGGTCGGCGCCGCGCAGCGCGTCGTGGAACAGCCCGTCGAACTCGGCCAGCCGCAGCGGCCGTTCGGCGGTGGGCAGCGTGCAGGTGTCGGGCACCCAGGAATCGTCGGTCACGTCTCGACGGTAAGCCCGTACCGCGGTACCGGATGCAACCGCCGGTTCATCCTTTCCTGAATACAGCAGACGCTGTACAGTCACGGCATGCGGACGCTGCACCACTCCCAGGCGCTGTCCCGTTTCGGTCACGCGCTGTCCGACCCACTGCGCGCCCGGCTGCTGCTGGCCCTGCGCGACGGGCCCGGCTACCCGGCCGAGCTGGCCGAGGCGCTCGGCAGCAGCCGGCAGAACCTGTCCAACCACCTGGCCTGCCTGCGCGGCTGCGGCCTGGTCGTGGCCGTGCCGGAGGGTCGCCGCACCCGGTACGAGCTGGCCGACGCCCGCCTCGCCCACGCGCTCGGCGACCTGGTCGGCGTCGTGCTCGCGGTCGACCCGGCCGCCTGCCCGGACGCCGCGGACGGATGCTGCCGATGAGCCTGCCGCTTCTCCCGGCCACGCCCGCCGGCCCGGCGCCGGACCGCCGCGCGCTGCTCACCCGCCGGGTACGCCTGCTGGTCGCCGCGACCATCACCTACAACGTGATCGAGGCGGTGGTGGCGATCAGCGCCGGCACCGTCGCGTCCTCGACCGCCCTGATCGGTTTCGGTCTGGACTCGGTCATCGAGGTGGCCTCCGCAGCCGCGGTGGCCTGGCAGTTCGCCGGTCCGGACCCGCAGGCCCGGGAACGGGTCGCGCTGCGCGTCATCGCGGTGTCGTTCTTCGCGCTCGCCGCGTACGTCTCCGTCGAGGCGGTCCGGGCGCTACTGGGCGGCGCCGAGGCCGCACACTCGCCGGTCGGGCTGGTGCTCGCCGGGCTCTCGGTGATCGTGATGCCGGTGCTGTCGGCCGCGCAGCGGCGCGCCGGGCGTGAACTGGGCTCCCGGTCGGCGGTGGCCGACTCGAAGCAGACGTTGCTGTGCACGTACCTCTCGGTGGTCCTGCTCGTCGGGCTGGCCCTCAACGGCCTGTTCGGATGGTCCTGGGCCGACCCGGTCGCCGCCCTGGTGATCGCCGTGGTCGCGGTCCGCGAGGGTCGCGACGCCTGGCGCGGCGACACCTGCTGCGCCACCTGCGGCCCGGGCGGCGGGCGGGCCTGATCACCGGCCGCGACCTGCGGCGACGTCGGGAATACGGCTGTGCTCGACGGCCCGGCGGGCTACCGTCACCGGAGTACGGGCCGGCGTAGGTCAGGCGCGCCGCGTCCACGCCCGCGCCGTCGGAGTTGACGTGGCGGAAACGCCCGCAGACGAGCATGGGTACGACGAAAGGGGCGGACATGACCGACGAGGTGACGTCGCAGGTCCCGCCGGAACCGGCTCCCGTGCTGACCACCACGCCCGCCGGAACCGGGCCGGTCGGACCGCCGAGCAGCCTGGACCTGTGGGCGCGCGCCCAGGTGCTGCACCGCTGCTTCGGCGACGACGACGGCGAGCCGCACATCATGCGCGGCCTGGACTGACCGCGCCGGTCAGCGCACCGTCACGCCGGCCCTCGCCAGCACCTCCCACCACGACGCGAGGTCGGGAACAGGCTCGGCGCGGGCCGTGTACTCATCCAACCGCCGCCGCTGCTCCGCGCTCGGCGCCGGTGAGACGGTGGCGCCCACGCCGACCAGGGCGTACCGGTGGCCGCCGACGGTGAGCAGCATCGTGCCGACGATCGTCCCCCGGGCCTCGACCTGCCCGGCGGGCGCGGCGAACACCTCCGCGCCGCGCCGGTCGCGGGCGCGCAGCCGGCCCTCGTCGAGCGTCAGCAGCACCGGTACGCACCGCATGCCGTTCCAGAGGCTGCGTCGCCAGTAGACAATTCCCGCGTACGACCGGTCCACGCGCCGACCGTACCGTTCCCGCGCACCGGTGAACGTTTCCCGGCGGCGGTGCGTGAGAGCCGGTGAGCATCACCGGCGGCCGCCGGGGGTACTGCTGCGGGACACGGGAACGAACAGCCGGGAGGTCACGGTGGGGGACAGGGCGGGACGTCAGGGGCGCGGGCCGATCGCCGGACTGGTGGTGGCCGCGCTGGTGGCGGCCGGCTGCATGGCCGGTGGCTACGACCAGGGCGAGCCGCAGCAGCCCGCACCCCCGCGCAGCGCGCAGCCCGAGTCGCAGACCACCCGCGCGGACGGCACGACGAGCGTGGCCGAGTTCAAGCAGGACATCCAGGACGCGGTCCGGCTGGCCGAACGCTACTGGGCGGAGCAGTTCCGCGCCTCCGGTGAGCGGTTCACCCCGATCCGGCGGGTGGTGGCCTACAGCCGCGAGGGCGAGGTGGCCTGCGCCGGGCAAGGGCTGCCGCGCAACAACGCGGTCTACTGCTCGGCCGGCGACTTCATCGCCTACGACGTGAACTGGTCGGTGGCGGCGTTCCGGCAGATCGGCGACGCGTTCCTGTTCTACCTGCTCGGCCACGAGTACGCCCACGGCATGCAGGTGCGGCTGGGCATCCGCTACAACTTCACCATCCAGCAGGAGTTGCAGGCCGACTGCATGGCCGGGGCGTACCTCGGTGACAGCGTGCGGTCCGGGGCGCTGGAACTGGAGGACGGTGACCTGGAGGAGTTCCGGGAAGGGCTGCTGGCGGTCGGCGACGACCCGGACCAGCCGTGGTTCGCCGAGGGCTCGCACGGCACCGCCGAGCAGCGCAGCGAGTCGTTCTTCCGGGGGTACGAGAAGTCGCTCGGCGCCTGCGGCCTCGGGTGATGCCGCGGGTCACCCCGATCGGGGACGGTGACGGGCGCACCGGACGCGGCTGGCAGGATCGGCGGGGTACGCGTATCGAAGGAGGCCCCCGCTGAGCAGCAAGCACCCCGCCGCCGTGCTCTTCGACATGGACGGCACCCTGGTCGACAGCGAGAAACTGTGGGACGTCGCCTTGCAGGAACTGGCCGCCGTGTACGGCGGTGTCCTGTCCGAGGACGCCCGCCGCGCGATCGTCGGCACCGGGATGGCCGACGCGATGCGGATCGTGCACGACGACCTGGGCCAGCCGGAGCGGGACGTGCAGGAAAGCGCCGACTGGATCAGCGCCCGGATCCTGGACCTGTTCCGCACCGGGCTGCGGTGGCGTCCGGGCGCGCTGGCGCTGCTGCGGGCGGTACGGGACGCCGGCATCCCCACCGCGCTGGTCACCTCCAGCGGCCGGTCCCTGGTCGAGGTGGCCCTGGACACGCTGGGGCGGGACAGCTTCGACGCGGTGGTCTGCGGCGACGAGGTGGACTCGGCGAAGCCGCACCCGGAGCCGTACCTGACCGCCGCGCGTCTGCTGGGCGTGCCGGTCGAGCGGTGCGTGGCGATCGAGGACTCACCGACCGGGGTGGCCAGCGCGCTCGCCGCCGGGGCGGCGGTGCTGGCCGTACCGGCCGAGGTGCCGCTGGCGCCCGCCGACGGCGTACACCAGGTGGAGAGCCTGCTCGCGGCGGACCTGGAGCTGCTCGCGGCCCTGCTCAACCGTTAAGAAGGGCCCCTTCTTATGCGCGAGGCGTTAAGAAGGGGCCCTTCCTTTCACGTCAGTCGTGGGCGATGGCGCCCAGGACGTTGATCCGCGCGGCCCGGATCGCCGGCAGCACCGCGGCGACCACGCCGATGATCGCGGCCAGGATCAGGAACGTCACCATCTGACCCCACGGCAGGACCAGGTCGGTGATGCCCTCGTCCTTGAGCGCCTCGACCACCGCCGCGCCGAGACCGGTGCCGACCACCACGCCGAGCAGTGCGCCGAAGATGGAGATCACCACCGCCTCGACCGTGATCATGCGCATGGTCTGGGCGCGGCGCAGGCCGATCGCCCGCAGCAGGCCCAGCTCCCGGGTCCGCTCCAGCACCGACAGCGCGAGCGTGTTGATGATGCCCAGCACCGCGATCACGATGGCCAGCGCCAGCAGGATCTGGATCATCTGGAGCAGGGAGTCCAGCTGGCCGGTCTGCTGCTCGATGAACGCGGCCCGGTCGGCCACCGACACCTCGGGGCTGTCCGCCAGCAACCGCTCGACCTGCGGCTGCACCGCGTCCACCGACGTGCCGGGGGCGAGCTGCAGGAAACCCTGGATCGGCTGCGGGATGGCGAAGTCCGCGGCGGCCTGCGGCGGCAGCGTCACCGGGTTGGTCAGCTGCGAGCTCTCGTAGATGCCGCTGACCGTGTAGGTGCGGGCGTCGCCGCGGGACAGCTGCACCGGCACCGTCGAACCGACGCTGAGGTTGCGTGCCTTCGCGGTGTCCGAGCTGACCAGCATCTGGTCCGGCGCCAGCTTGCTGATGTCACCGGCGGTGGCCTTCGCCCCGAAGATCTGCTGGAGCGCGGCCACGTTGCTCGACACGGCCACCCAGGTCCGCTCGCCGCCGACCACTGCCATGTCGCCGTACTCGCCGTCGACCATCTGGACGCCCGGGATCGCGGCGGCCTTCTCGAGGACCGCCGGGTCGAAGCTCGCCGGGCGCGGCCCGGACGACGCCCCGGAGATCACCAGTTCCGCCTTGATGGTGTCCTCGGCCAGCGCGCCGATGCTGCCCTTTGCCGAGTCCAGGATCACCGTCACGCCGGTGACCAGGGCGATGCCCACCATCAGCGCGGCGGCGGTGATCGCGGTGCGGCGCGGGTTGCGGCCCGAGTTGAGCCGGCCCAGCTTGCCCGGCACCGACCAGGAGAAGATCGCGCCGAGCAGCGAGACCACCGGCCGGCTGATGATCGGCGTCAGCAGCGCCACGCCGATGAACGCGAACAGCACGCCGCCGAGGATGGTCGCCAGGGTGCTGTCGCCGGCGTGCCCGCCGAGACCGAGGAACAGCAGCACCGCGCCGATGCCGGTCACCACCGCGCCACCGATGGTGACCTTGGTGAGCGGCCGGTCCGGCGTGGCGACGTCCTGCATCGCGGCGATCGGCGGGATGCGCGAGGCGCGCACCGCCGGCAGCAGCGCGGCGATCACCGTGATCAGCATGCCGACCGCGAACGCGCCGATCACCGCCGAGGCCGGCACACCCAGCCCGGCCAGGGTGAGACCCCCGGCGAGCTGACCGAACAGGTACGCCAGCAGCGCGCCCACGCCGATACCGGCGGCGAGCCCCAGCACCGAGGCGATCAGGCCGACCGCGAGCGCCTCCAGCACCACCGAGCCGATGACCTGCTTGCCGCTGGCCCCGATCGCGCGCATCAGGGCCAGCTCACGGGTGCGCTGGGCCACGATGATCGAGAACGTGTTGAGGATCAGGAACGTGCCGACCAGCAGCGCCACCGCGGCGAACCCGAGGAGGATCTTGTTGAAGAACGACAGCCCCTCCTTGAGGCCGGCCGAGGCGTCGGCGGCGAGCTGCTCGCCGGTCTTGACCTGGTAGTCGGCGCCCAGCGTGCGGGCCAGCTCGTCGCGCAGCGCGGCCGGCGTGGTGCCGTCGGCGGCCTGGACGCTGACGTTGCTGAACACGTCCGGCTTGCCCAGCATCAGCTGCTGCGCCACCGGGGTGGTGAAGTAGACCTCGTTGGCGCCACCGATCGAGTCCCGGCCCCCGCTGTAGCCGAACACGCCGACGAGCGTGAACTCCTTCTTCGGGGCGAGCGTCAGCACGCCGACCCGGTCGCCGACCTTGACCTTGCCCGCTTCGGCCAGCGCGGTGTTGATCACGATCTCGTCGTCGGCCTGCGGCGCGCGGCCCTCGCGGATCTCCACCAGGTCGCTCTCACCGAGCCAGTTCTGGCCCAGCTGCGGCGGACCGAACGAGGTGACCACCTTGCCGTTGCTGCCGATCATGCGGGCGCCGTCAGCGGCGACCACGCCCTCGGCGTCGGCGACGCCGGGCACCGCCTTGATCCGGTCGAGCACCGACGCCGGCATCGGGGTGCTCAGCGGCATGCCCTCCGTAGTGGAGACGTCGATCTTCGGCTTCGCCTCGACGCTGACGTCGACCTCGGCGTACGCGTCGGCGAAGACCGCGTCGAAGGACCGCCCGAGCGTGTCGGTGAGCACGAACGCGCCGGAGACGAACATGACGCCGAGCACCACCGCCAGGCCGGACAGCAGCAGGCGCAGCTTGCGCGCCAGCAGGCTCTTGAGCGTTGCCCGCAGCATCAGTTGCCCACCTCGACCGGGGCGTCCAGCTTCTTCATCGTGTCCAGCACCGTCTCGGCGGTCGGCTCGATCAGCTCCGAGACGATCTGCCCGTCGGCGAGGAAGACCACCCGGTCGGCGTACGCGGCGGCGGTCGGGTCGTGCGTGACCATGACGATGGTCTGGCCGTGCTCGCGGACCGAGTTGCGCAGGAACTTGAGCACCTCGGCGCCGGAGCGGGAGTCCAGGTTGCCGGTCGGCTCGTCCGCGAAGATCACCTCGGGGCGGGCGACGAGCGCCCGGGCGCACGCCACGCGCTGCTGCTGGCCGCCGGAGAGCTGCGCCGGGCGGTGCCCGAGCCGCTCCCGCAGCCCGACCGTGTCGATCACCGTGTCGTACCAGGCCGGGTCGGGCTTGCGCCCGGCGATCGACAGCGGCAGCAGGATGTTCTCCTGCGCGGTGAGCGTGGGCAGCAGGTTGAACTGCTGGAAGATGAAGCCCACCTTGTCCCGGCGCAGCTTCGTCAGACCCGCGTCGTTGAGACCGGTCACCGTCGTGTCGCCGATCATCACGGTGCCCTTGGTCACCGTGTCCAGACCGGCGAGGCAGTGCATGAGTGTGGACTTGCCGGAGCCGGACGGCCCCATGATCGCGGTGAACCGGCCGCGTTCGAACTCGGCGGTCACCCCCCGCAGCGCGACGACCTGCGCCTCACCGCTGCCGTACACCTTCCACACGTCGTTCGCCCGGGCCGCGGCCTGCTCTCGGCCTACCGTCGCGGTCACGTCATCTACCTCTTCCGTATGTCGTTCTCATGCCGCACCGCCCCCGCTGGCCGGTGCGGCGGAATCCATCCTCGGGGTCGCGAGCCCGAAAGCCCTCCGACCTGGGGTGGAATCCGCGCCGATCTTCCGGTGAGGGTCGACCCCCATCCGGGCTCAGGGTGACCCCTGACCGGCAGGCGACGCCGACGTTAGGGCCTGACCCCGCGTGATGGTCAACACATCAGCCCCGCCGCTGGTCACGGTAGGCGACCCGCGCCACCTCAGCCGCCGGGACGGACCAGGCCCGTCTCGTACGCGAGCACGACCGCCTGGACCCGGTCGCGCAACCGTAGCTTCGTCAGCACATGACCGACATGGGTTTTCACAGTGGTCTCGCTGACCGACAGCAACCGGGCGATCTCCGCGTTGGACAGTCCACGCGCCATGTGGGTGAGCACCTCGCGCTCCCGGTCGGTCAGCGGCTCCAGCGCCCGCGCCGGCGCGGCGGCCGGGTCCGGCAGCACCTGGGCGAAGCGGTCGAGCAGCCGGCGCAGGATGCGTGGGGACATCACCGCGCCCCCGGCGGCCACAGTGCGGATCGCGGCGACGAGGTCCTCGGCCGGCACGTCCTTGGTGAGGAAGCCGCCCGCCCCGGCCCGCAGCGACCCGACGACGTGTTCGTCCTGCTCGAACGTGGTGAGCACGAGCACGCGGACCGGCAGCCGAGCCGACACGATCGCCCGGGTGGCGGCCACTCCGTCCAGGCGCGGCATCCGGATGTCCATCAGCACCACATCGGGCAGCAGCCGCCGGGACAGCTCCACCGCCTCCACGCCGTCGCCGGCCTCACCCACCACGTCGAGGTCGTCCTCCGCGCCGAGCACCATCCGGAATCCGGTACGCAGCAGCGGCTGGTCGTCGGCGAGCAGAATCCGCACCGGCCGGGAGACGGCGCCCTCGGTCATGCGTCCCCCTCGTCGTCCGGGCGGCGGTCCGGCCGGAGCCCGCCGGCACGCGCCCGCGATCCATCCAGCGCGAACCGGGCCGCGGTAACCACCGTAGAGGGCGCCGGCCGCCCGGTCGCCGATCAGGCCGCCCCGATCCCGCGGGTTGGCCGGGCTCTGCGCGCCGGCCCTCACGGGATCCCGGGTGCCCTGCGCGCACGGCCCTCACGGGATCGCGCACGGCCCTCACGGGATCGTGGGCGGTCTGCGCGCACGGCCCGCGCGGGATCGCGGGGCCCACGGTGACCCGGCGCCGCATTCGTCCCAGAGTGGCCCGGCACCCGATTCCGCCCCGCGGTGACCTGACACCGGAATCGCCCAGATCGGGGAGCGCCGCGCGGCGGCTCGGCGAGCCCGTCCCGGCCGGTGGTGCACGCCCCGCACGCATGATCGACCCCACTTCGCCGAGGTGGCTGCATCCCACCCCTATCGACCCCGCCACCTCCCCGATGTGGCGTCACGCCCCCGTCGACCCCGCCACCTCGGCGAGGTGCTGCGTGCCCGGTCACCACCGATGGTGATCCACACCTGCTCGGGGAGGTTGCGGCATCATGCACCCGTCGACCCCGCCACCTCCCCGATGTGGCGGCGTCCCATCCCCGTTGACCCCGCCACCTCCCCGATGTGGCGGCGTCCCATCCCCGTTGACCCCGCCACCTCCCCGATGTGGCTGCGCCCCACCCCCGTCGACCCGCCACCTCCCTGACCTGGGTGCATCCCGCCCGTCAACCTCGCCATTTCGGTGAAGTGGTCCGGGTGCCCGGTCGCCACCGATGGTGATCCACACCTGGTCGGGGAGGTTGCGGCATCACGCACCGCTCGATCCCGCCACCTCCCCGAGGTGGCGCCCCAGGCGGCGGGAAGTGGGCGGTCGCGCCCGCTCAAACCGGTGTACGCGGCAACGGTCCTGCCCGCGATGGCGGCTGTGGTGTCCACGTGGCCGCCCGCCTCCACCCCGACACGGATCGCGGCCGGACAGTCGTGCGGCAGCGTGGCGGCGACCCAGCCGCAGGAGCCCTGCCCGTCGAACGCGGACGCGGCAGCCACCGGCCACGGGCGTGCCGGTACGGATCAGCCGCAGCACCGTCACCGCGCCCGGCCCGTACCCCCGGGTATGGGCCCCAGCGCTGCGCGAACGCCAACGCCAGCCGGTTCCGGTCGATCCGTCCCCCGGCGGCCAGTCCGGCCACCACCGAACAGGCCATCTCGGTGTCGTCGGTCCACTCCCACGGCGCTCTGCGCGCCGGGTCCGCATCGGGCTCGGACGCGCTCCCCGCGACCGAGCTGCGCGCGGGATCGCGGGCGCTCCGCGCGCCGGTCCGCACGGGATCGCGGGCGCTCTTGTGTGCGGTTACGGTCCGAACGGGTGGATTGACGGCGGGTACGACTGGGCATCACCGGCGTGCGCGGGATCGCCCGTCGATCCGGGCACCCTCCGGCCAGGCGTCAACCCCGGGCACCCTCCGGCGGGAGCGGAGGTCACTCGTCGGCGCCGGGCGCCACCGGGCGGGAACGGGCGTCCACGAGCGGGTCGGGCGCGGCGGCGGCCACCGGGAACGGCGGCGGTGTCCCGCCGTAGCTCGGGCACAGCGCCTGGTGGTTGCACCAGTCGCACAGGCGGCTCGGCCGGGGACGGAAGTCCTGCCGGGCGGTGGCCTGCTCGATCGCCCGCCACAGCGCCACCACGGTGCGCTCGAAACGCACAAGCTCGTCGGCGTCCGGCGCGTAGTCGCAGACCTCGGCGTCCTTGAGGTAGAGCAGGCGCAGCACGCGCGGCACCACGCCCCGGGTGCGCCACAGCACCAGGGCGTAGAACTTGAGCTGGAACAGCGCGCGCGCCTCGAACGCCTCGCGCGGCGCCCCGCCGGTCTTGTAGTCGACCACCCGCAGCGCGCCGTCCGGCGCGACGTCGAGCCGGTCGAGGTAGCCCCGGATGAGCAGCTCGTCGTCCACCACCGCGGAGATCAGCGCCTCGCGCTCGGCCGGCTCCAGCCGGCGCGGGTCCTCCACCGCGAAGTAGCCGTCCAGCAGCGCCGTCGCCGACCGGAGGAACTCCTGCGGTCCGACGGCGTCGCCGTCGGCGAACAACGTCGCCAGCTCCGGCTCCTCGGTGACCAGCCGGTCCCACTGCGGGGCGACCAGGTCACCCGCCGACTCCGGGGTGCGCGCGGCGGCCGGCAGGTCGAACAGCCGCTCCAGCACGGCGTGCACGAGCGTGCCCCGGGCCTGCTCGACGGTCGGCCGCTCGGGCAGCCGGTCGATGCTGCGGAACCGGTAGAGCAACGGGCAGGTCTTGAAATCTGCCGCCCGCGACGGCGACAACGAGGCCCGCACGGTGACCGGCGCCGGTGCCGCCGTCTGGTCGCCGTGACTGTCGATCATCGGTTCCGCCGTCATGACCGGAAGGTTAGGGCACGCGTGTGACAGGGCCGGCGTCGCCGCACCGAAGCATGATCGGGATCGCGGCGCCCTGGGTCGTCCCCGGCTGCGGGGCTCGCCGGAGCTCAGCTCACGTAGCATCGGGCCGGTGCAGAAGCGGAGCCGAGGACCCCGCCGGCCGGGGCTCAGCCTCGGCCGGGTCCTCGGGGTGCCGCTGCGCGTCGACGCCTCGATGCTGCTGCTCACCGTCGTGGTCACGGTGCTCTACGCGGCGCTGGCCCGCCGTCAGCTCGACCTCGGCCCGCTCGGCGGCTACCTGGTCGGCCTCGGCTTCGTGATCTCCCTGCTCGGTTCCGTGCTGCTGCACGAGCTGGGCCACGCGCTGACCGCCCGCCGGTACGGCATCGGTGTGCGGGGGATCACGCTGGAACTGCTCGGCGGCTACACCGAGATGGACCGCGACGCCCCCAGCCCTCGGGTCGAGCTGCTGATCTCCCTGGCCGGTCCGGCCGTCTCCGCAGTGCTCGGCGCCGGCGCGGTCGCCGCCACCCTCGCCCTGCCCGCCGGCACGCTCGGCCACCAGCTCGCCTTCCAGCTCGCGGTCAGCAACGTGGTGGTGGCGATCTTCAACAGCCTGCCCGGCCTGCCGCTGGACGGCGGCCGGGCGCTGCGCGCCGCCGTGTGGGCGCTCACCCGCGACCGGCACCGCGGCACCGAGGTGGCCGGCTGGGTGGGCCGGGCCGTCGCGCTGGGCACGCTGGCGCTGGTCGTGGTGCTCACCATGCGCCGGGCGCTGGCCCCGCTGGCCCTGCCGCTGCTGCTGCTCGTCGCGCTGACGTTGTGGCGCGGCGCCGGCCAGTCGATCCGGATGGCGCGCATCGGCCGCCGGCTGCACCTGGTCGACCTGGCCCGGCTGGCCCGCGCGGTACTGCCGGTGCCCGCCGGCACGCCGCTGGCCGAGGCCCAGCGCCGCCGCGACGAGGCGGGCACCCCCGAGGCGGCGCTCGGCGTGGTCGACTCGGCCGGCCGTACGGTCGCCCTGGTCGACCCGGCCCGCGTCGCCGCCGTACCCCCGGAACGGAGGCCGTGGGTCGCGGTGGACGAGGTGGCCCGCGACCTGTCCGCCGTGCCGGCCCTGCCGCTCGGGGCGGACGGCGAGCGGGTGCTGGAGACCGTGCGCACCCACCCGGGCGCGCAGTACGTCGTGACGGCAGGCGAAGATGTGGTCGGCGTGCTGCACATCGCGGATCTCGCCCAGCTCCTGGAACCCGAACGGAAGACGAACACGTGACCGCAGAGATCTCCACCGTCCCGGCGTTGCCCCCGGTCCACCGCGGGCCGTTCCGGCCGGGCGACCGGGTCCAGCTGACCGACCCGAAGGGCCGGATGCACACCGTGACGCTGGAGCCGGGCAAGGAGTTCCACACCCATCGCGGGATCCTCAAGCACGACACCCTGATCGGCCTGCCCGACGGCAGTGTGGTCACCACCGCCGGCGGCGGCACCGCGTTCCTGGCGCTGCGGCCGCTGCTGTCGGACTACGTGCTGTCCATGCCGCGCGGCGCCCAGGTGATCTACCCGAAGGACTCGGCGCAGATCGTCGCCATGGGCGACGTCTTCCCCGGCGCCAAGGTGCTGGAGGCTGGCGCGGGATCCGGCGCGCTGTCCTGCTCCCTGCTGCGGGCCGTCGGCACCGAGGGTGAGCTGCACTCGTTCGAGCTGCGCGACGACTTCGCCCAGATCGCCCGCCGCAACGTCGAGGCGTTCTTCAACGGCCCGCACCCGGCCTGGAACCTGCACGTCGGCGACGTCGCCGACTGCGCCGAGACCGGATTCGACCGGATCATCCTCGACATGCTCACCCCGTGGGAGATGCTCGACATGGTCGAGCGGGCACTTGTGCCCGGCGGCGTGCTGATCGGCTATGTGGCCACCACCCCGCAGCTGTCCGAGCTGGTCGAGGCGCTGCGCGAGCGCGGCGGCTGGACCGAGCCGCGCGCCTGGGAGTCGCTCGTGCGCGACTGGCACGCCGAGGGGCTCGCCGTCCGACCGGACCACCGGATGATCGCCCACACCGCGTTCCTGGTCTCCGCGCGCAAGCTCGCCCCCGGGGTCACCGCGCCGCCGCGGCGGCGCAAGCCCAGCAAGGGCGCCGAGGCGTACGCGCAGCGCCGCGACGCCCTGCGCGCCGCCGCCGCGGCCCGCGCGGCGGAGGAGCCGGAGCAGTCCTGACCCCCGCCGCGCGCCCGCGCGCGCACGGGCGGATCATGTGTGCCGGTGGGGACGACACCTGAGCGGGTGGAGACGGTGGCATGAGCGAGCGGATCGGGGCGCGCGTCGGGCGGCGCGCCCGTGCCGGTGACCGGAACCGACGGCGGCGCCGCGGCGCGGGTCGGCGGGAGGCGGCGTGAGCAACCCCGGCTACGGCAACAACGACCTGCCTGCCGTCTTCCCGGACTGGTCGCCCTACACCGACCTGGAGTCGGCCGCCCGGGCGTACCTGCGCGACCCGGACATCGCCCTGGAGGCGCTCGACGGCGTGCTGCGCGGCGCCTCAGTGCTCGGGTTCACGCTGGAGCGCTTCGTCAACGAGGTGAACGGCGTGTGGCAGGAGGTCGTCGTCTGCGACGGCAGCCGGCTGGTGCTCTGGCACGGCGAGGACGTGCCGCCGGGGGAGGGGCCGCCCGGCGCGATGACCTCGTCGCTGCGGGTGGTGCCGCTGTCCACCGTCACCGAGGTCGGCTGCCGGCGGCGGCTCATGCGCGCCGACAACGGCACCGTACGGGTCGACAGCATCGACGTGTACCTGCTGCTCAGCTCACTGGACGAGGCGCCGCCCAGCGACGAGGCGATCGGCGCGCCCCGGCACGACGCGCTGCGATTCGGCAAGACCCTCGACGACGGCGGGGCCGGGCAGATCGCCCGGCTGGAGGAGTTCGCCCGGCTGGTCGCCTCGGTCGTCGGCCGGCCCCTGCTCTGAGGCGGACGCACGACGGGCCGGGGACCACACGTCCCCGGCCCGTCGTGTCCGTCTCCGCCTCAGTCCTCGGCCTCCGGGCCGGCCACCTCGACGCCGTCGCTGCCGCGCACCACGTGGATGCACTCGCCCGGGCACTCCTTCGCGGAGTCGATCACCTCGAGGCGCAGGTGCTCCGGCACGTCCACCCGGGCGCCGGGGGCCTGCCGCAGCTCGCCGTCGGGGCCCTTGACGTACGCCAGGCCGTCGACGTCGAACTCGAAGACCTCCGGCGCGTACTGCACGCAGAGCCCGTCACCGGTGCAGAGATCCTGATCCACCCAGACCTGCAACTGGTCGGTCGCGACGTCGGTCACGAAGCACCCCCCCATGTTCTCCCGTCCCACGCTCCGACGGTACCCGAACGCCCGTACCCGCCCCGCGACCAGCCCTTCGCGATCAAGCTTCGGTGACGAGCGCGTTGCTGTGGACCGAATCGGGCTCATAGCGGCTAGTGTTAGGTCAGAACGTTCAAGCCCCCCGGGGAGGTGGGACGTGGCACGCAGCGACGACGCGGACTCGCGCGCCGCACGGTGGGAAAAGGAAGCCCACGATCTCTCCACGCAGGTCGCGTTCCTGCAAGAGGAACTCGCTCTGGTGCGGCGCAAGTTGACCGAAAGCCCTCGACACGTCCGGCAGCTCGAAGAGCGGCTGGCGGCCACCCAGGCACAGTTGGCGCGGCTGACCGAGAACAACGAGCGGCTCGTGAGCACCCTCAAGGAGGCTCGCGCGCAGATCGTGACGCTCAAGGAGGAGATCGACCGGCTCGCCCAGCCGCCGAGTGGCTACGGCGTCTTCCTGGCCAAGCACGACGACGGCACGGTGGACGTGTTCACCGGCGGGCGCAAGCTCCGGGTGGCCGTCTCGCCCTCGCTGGAGGTCGACGAGCTGCGCCGGGGCCAGGAGGTCCTGCTCAACGACGCGCTCAACATCGTCGACGCGTTCGGCTACGAGCGGGTCGGCGAGGTGGTGATGCTCAAGGAGATCCTGGCGGGCCCCGAGGGCGCTCCGGGTGACCGGGCACTCGTGGTCTCGCACTCCGACGAGGAGCGCATCGTGCACCTCGCCGAGACCCTGATCGGCAGCGCGATCCGGGCCGGCGACTCGCTCATGATCGAGCCCCGCTCGGCGTACGCGTACGAGCGGATCCCGAAGAGCGAGGTCGAGGAGCTGGTCCTGGAGGAGGTGCCCGACGTCGACTACGAGGACATCGGTGGCCTCCAGGCGCAGATCGAGCAGATCCGCGACGCGGTGGAACTGCCCTTCCTGCACTCCGACCTGTTCCGTGAGCACCAGCTCCGGCCGCCGAAGGGCATCCTGCTCTACGGCCCGCCCGGCTGCGGCAAGACGCTCATCGCCAAGGCGGTGGCGAACTCGCTGGCCAAGAAGATCGCCGAGCGGGAGGGCAAGGATCGGCACACCAGCTTCTTCCTCAACATCAAGGGCCCCGAGCTGCTCAACAAGTACGTCGGCGAGACCGAGCGGCACATCCGGCTGATCTTCCAGCGGGCGCGGGAGAAGGCCGGTGAGGGCACTCCGGTGATCGTGTTCTTCGACGAGATGGACTCGGTGTTCCGCACCCGCGGCTCCGGCGTCTCCTCCGACGTGGAGAACACCATCGTCCCGCAGCTGCTCAGCGAGATCGACGGCGTCGAGGGCCTGGAGAACGTCATCGTCATCGGCGCCTCCAACCGGGAAGACATGATCGACCCGGCGATCCTGCGCCCCGGCCGGCTCGACGTGAAGATCAAGATCGAGCGGCCGGACGCCGAGGCGGCGAAGGACATCTTCTCCAAGTACATCCTCGCCGGCCTGCCGCTGCACGCCGACGACCTGGCCGAACACGGCGGCGACGCCCAGGCCACGGTCGCGGCGATGATCGACGCGGTGGTCCTGCGGATGTACTCCGAGACCGAGGAGAACCGGTTCCTCGAGGTCACCTACGCCAACGGTGACAAGGAAGTCCTCTACTTCAAGGACTTCAACTCCGGCGCGATGATCCAGAACATCGTCGACCGGGGCAAGAAGATGGCCATCAAGGAGTTCCTCACCTCCGGCCGCAAGGGTCTGCGCCTGCAGCACCTGCTCGACGCCTGCGTCGACGAGTTCCGCGAGAACGAGGACCTGCCCAACACCACCAACCCCGACGACTGGGCCCGCATCTCCGGCAAGAAGGGCGAGCGGATCGTCTACATCCGCACGCTCGTCTCCGGCGGCAAGGGCGCCGAGGCCGGACGGTCCATCGAGACCGCCAGCAACACCGGCCAGTACCTATAGTCCGACCCCCTCGACGAAGGCCCGTGGCCTACGCGCCACGGGCCTTCGCGCGTACCCGGGGAAGCCGCCACACCGGACCCGGCGCTGCCGCCACGCCCCCTCGGCGCGTCACGCCGACTACGCTCGACGTGACGGGGACCGGGACGGCGAGCGGAGCGGGCAGGTCGATGAGCGTTAGACGGATCATGGGCACCGAGGTCGAGTACGGCATCTCCGTGCCCGGTCAGGCCGGAGCCAACCCGATGGTCACCTCCTCCCAGGTGGTCAACGCCTACGGGGCGCGGCCGGAACTCAACCGGGGCGGCCGGGCCCGCTGGGACTACGAGGAGGAGTCGCCACTGCGCGACGCCCGGGGGTTCACGTACTCCGGCGCCGCGTACGACCCGGCCGAGGCGCTCGCCGACGAGGATCTCGGGCTCGCCAACGTCATACTCACCAACGGCGCCCGCCTCTACGTCGACCACGCGCACCCGGAGTACTCCACACCCGAGGTCACAAACCCCCTCGACGTGGTGCGGTGGGACAAGGCGGGGGAGCGGGTGATGGCCGAGGCGTCCCGCCGCGCCGCGACCATCCCGGGCACCCACCCGATCCACCTGTACAAGAACAACACCGACAACAAGGGCGCCAGCTACGGCGCGCACGAGAACTACCTGATGCGCCGGCAGACGCCGTTCGCCGACATCGTGGCGTACCTGACGCCGTTCTTCGTCACCCGGCAGATCGTCTGCGGCGCCGGGCGGGTCGGCATCGGCCAGGACGGCGGCCAGAGCGGTTTCCAGATCTCCCAGCGGGCCGACTTCTTCGAGGTCGAGGTGGGACTGGAGACGACGCTCAAGCGGCCCATCATCAACACGCGGGACGAGCCGCACGCCGACGCCGACAAGTACCGCCGGCTGCACGTCATCATCGGCGACGCCAACCTCTCCGAGATCTCCACGTTCCTCAAGGTCGGCACCACCTCGCTGATCCTCGCCATGATCGAGGAGAAGGCGCTCGGCGCGGACCTGGGCATCGCCGACCCGGTGGCCGAGCTGCGCGCGGTCAGCCACGATCCGTCGCTCAAGCACCTGATGCGGATGCGCGACGGCCGCAGGCTCACCGCGCTGGACGTGCAGTGGGCGTACCTGGAGCGGGTGAGCTCCTTCGTGGACGACCGCCAGGGCAAGGACGTGGACGCGCAGACCGCCGACGTGCTGCGCCGCTGGGAGAGCGTGCTGGACCGGCTCGGCCGGGACGCGTTCGAGTGCGCCGACGAGCTGGACTGGGTGGCCAAGCTGCGGTTGCTGGAGGGCTACCGGGAGCGGGAGAAGCTCGCCTGGGGCTCGCACAAGCTGCAACTGGTCGACCTCCAGTACTCCGACGTGCGGCTGGAGAAGGGCCTCTACCACCGGCTGGTGCAGCGCGGCTCGATGAAGACGCTGCTCACCGACGAGCAGACGCGCACCGCGATGACCGAGCCGCCGGAGGACACGCGGGCCTACTTCCGGGGCCGCTGCCTGGACCGGTACGCCTCGGAGGTGGTCGCCGCGAGCTGGGACTCGGTCATCTTCGACGTGGGCCGGGAGTCGCTGGTCCGGGTGCCGATGATGGAGCCCGAGCGGGGCACCCGCGCGCACGTCGGCGAGCTGTTCGACCGGTGCGAGAGCGCGAAGGATCTGCTGGAGACGCTCACCGGCGGGTGACCCCGATGCCGGAAGGCCCGCCGGGTGCCGGAAACGGGCACGCGACGGGCCTTTCGTCGCTCCCGCGAGGTAAGTTGATCGCAGGCGATCGTGGAGGAGGCACCACCATGGCGACGCAAGAGGGTGGGCAGACCCAGTCCGGCAAGTCCCGCGAGGAGGTCGAGGAGGTCACCGCGGAGGCCAACCCCGAGGTGGCCGAGCGGCACGCCGAGATCACCGAGGACGTGGACGACCTGCTCGACGAGATCGACTCCGTCCTGGAGGAGAACGCCGAGGAATTCGTGAGGGGATATGTGCAGAAGGGGGGTCAATGAGGCTTATGTCCGATTTGCCAGAGGCTTCGGACAAGCTTTGCCCCCAGTGTCGCCGCTCGCTTCCCGCGTCGGCGTTCCACCGTAATCGGCGTCGTCCAGACGGTCTGGCGTTCTACTGCAAGACGTGTGCCGCTGCTCGCTCAGAGGCGAGTCGCCGGAAACGTGGCATCGCGCCGCAGCGAAGGGCTGCCGTGCCGGTAGCGGACGGCCTCAAGTGGTGCCCCGACTGCGAGCAGATCAAGCCCGTAGACGATTTCCCCCGAACGACCAACGCCAGCGGTCGGCACAGCTACTGCAAGCCGTGCCACATCGCGCGTGGTAACGAGAGCAAGCAGCGGCTCTACGGTGGCAATCGCGAGTACCACCTGCGCCGTCGGTACGGGGTCGGGGAGAAGGAGTTCCAGGAGCTCCTGGCCGAGCAGGGCGGCGTCTGCGCGATCTGCCGGCGCCCCGATCCGGAACATCTGGACCACGATCATCGCACCGGATGGGTGCGCGGGATACTCTGCTTCAACTGCAACGGTGGTCTTGGTCAGTTCAAGGATGACTCCGACGTCCTGGCCAGGGCGATCACGTACCTGAGAGGAACCACGTGGCAGCGGGTTTTGATCCATCCGGGCGTCTTCCAGATGTGTTCACCAACGCGGGGACGTCCTCCTTCACAGCGTTCCTGAGCAAGGTGGCCCCCGAGATGCTGCCCGGCCGTCGGCCGCTGCCGCCCGGCATGGCCGCCGACATGGCGCCGCACGCGACCACCATCGTGGCCATCTCGGCCGCCGGCGGTGTGGTCATGGCCGGCGACCGGCGCGCCACGATGGGCAACCTGATCGCCCAGCGCGACATCGAGAAGGTGCACCCGGCCGACGCGTACTCGCTCGTCGGCATCGCGGGCACCGCCGGCATCGGCATCGAGCTGATGCGACTGTTCCAGGTGGAGCTGGAGCACTACGAGAAGATCGAGGGCGCGATGCTCTCGCTCGACGGCAAGGCCAACCGGCTGGCGTCGATGATCCGCGGCAACCTGGGCGCGGCCATGCAGGGCCTCGCCGTGATCCCGCTGTTCGCCGGCTTCGACCTGGCCGCGAGCGACCCGCAGCGGGCCGGGCGGATCTTCAGCTTCGACGTGACCGGCGGCCCGTACGAGGAGACCGGTTACGACGCCATCGGCTCCGGTTCGCTGTTCGCCAAGTCCGCGCTGAAGAAGCGGTTCCGGGCCGGCCTGTCGGTCGAGGACGCGACGCGGCTGGCGGTCGAGGCGCTCTACGACGCGGCGGACGACGACACCGCCACCGGCGGCCCCGACCTGACCCGGCGGATCTACCCGGTCGTGATGACCGCGACCGCCGAGGGCACCCACCGGCTCACCGACGCCGAGACGGCGGCGATCGCGGAGAGCGTGGTGTCCGGCCGGATGGAGAACCCCGGCGGCTGAGGCCGCTCCCACCGTCCACCGAGTCAGCAGTCCCGCAGAAGGAGAACCGCCGCCGTGGCCATGCAGTTCTACGCCTCGCCCGAGCAGATCATGCGCGACCGCTCCGAGCTGGCCCGCAAGGGCATCGCCCGGGGCCGCAGCGCGGTGGTCCTGAGCTACGAGGGCGGGGTGCTCTTCGTCGCCGAGAACCTGTCCAGCACGCTGCACAAGGTCAGCGAGATCTACGACCGGATCGGCTTCGCCGCTGTCGGCCGGTACAACGAGTTCGAGAACCTGCGCCGCGCGGGCGTGCGGATGGCCGACCTCAACGGGCTCAGCTACGACCGCCGGGACGTGACCGGCCTGGCGCTCGCCAACGCGTACGCGCAGACGCTGGGCGCGATCTTCACGGAGCAGTCGAAGCCGTTCGAGGTGGAGATCTGTGTGGCCGAGGTGGGCGCCACCGCCGAGGACGACTCCCTCTACCGGGTGACCTACGACGGCTCGGTGAACGACGAGCCGGGCCGGATGGCGATGGGCGGACAGGCGGAGGCGATCAGCGGGGTGCTGAAGAACGAGCACCGGCCGGAGATGTCGCTGTCGGAGGCGGTCCGCGCCGCCATGAAGGCGCTGAGCAGCGTCGGCGGCGAGGGCGGGGCGGCCCGCACGATCGCCGCGAACCAGCTGGAGGTGGCGGTCCTGGACCGGCGCCGGGTGGGGCGTACGTTCCGGCGGGTGACCGGCGCGGCGCTCACCGCGCTGCTGGAGGGCGACGCCGAGGCCGACACCGCGCCCGCGCCGGGCCGGGCGAAGACGCCGACCGTGCCGACGGAGGAGGCGAAGAAGCCGACCACGTCGGCGGGTTCGGCCGATCTGGAGGGCAACGCGGAGGACAAGCCCGCCGAGTGACGACCGTCGCGGACCCCGCCACCTCGCCGAGGTGGCGGGGTTTTTCGCGTACGGATGCCGCCACCTCGCCGATCTGCGTGGGGGAGATCGCAAGCGGCGAGCGTCGGCGCTGCCCATCGGAGGCTCCGGGCGGCTAATGTCTCATCATGGAGCGGCGAATCTTCGGCCTCGAAACCGAGTACGGCGTCACCTGCACCTATCGCGGGCAACGCCGACTGTCCCCCGACGAGGTCGCGCGGTACCTGTTCCGGCGGGTGGTGTCGTGGGGCCGGTCGAGCAACGTGTTCCTGCGCAACGGCGCCCGCCTCTATCTCGACGTCGGTTCGCACCCGGAGTACGCGACTCCGGAGTGCGACTCGGTGACCGACCTGGTGGCACACGACCGGGCCGGTGAGCGGATCCTGGAGGGCCTGCTCGTCGACGCGGAGAAGCGGCTGCACGACGAGGGCATCGCGGGCGAGATCTACCTGTTCAAGAACAACACCGATTCGGCCGGCAACTCGTACGGCTGCCACGAGAACTATCTGGTGTCCCGGCACGGCGAGTTCGGCCGGCTCGCCGACGTGCTCATCCCGTTCCTGGTCACCCGGCAGTTGATCTGCGGCGCGGGCAAGGTGCTGCAGACGCCGCGCGGCGCTGTCTACTGCCTGTCCCAGCGGGCCGAGCACATCTGGGAGGGTGTCTCGTCGGCGACCACCCGCAGCCGGCCGATCATCAACACCCGCGACGAGCCGCACGCGGACGCCGAGCGCTACCGCCGGCTGCACGTGATCGTCGGTGACTCGAACATGAACGAGGTCACCACGCTGCTGAAGGTCGGCACCGCCGACATCGTGCTGCGGATGATCGAGGCCGGCGTGGTGATGCGCGACCTGACACTGGAGAACCCGATCCGGGCCATCCGCGAGGTGTCGCACGACATCACCGGCCGGCGCAAGGTGCGGCTGGCCTCCGGCAAGGAGGTCTCGGCGCTGGAGATCCAGCAGGAATACCTGGCCAAGGCGACGGAGTTCGTGGAGCGCCGGGGCGGCGACCAGACCGCGAAGCGGGTGGTCGACCTGTGGGGCCGGGTGCTGCGCGCGGTCGAGACCGGCGACCTGGACCCGGTGGCCCGCGAGATCGACTGGGTCACCAAGCTGAAGCTGATCGAGCGTTACCAGCGCAAGCACGACCTGCCGCTGTCGCACCCGCGGGTGGCGCAGATGGACCTGGCCTACCACGACCTGCGGCGCGGGCGCGGCCTGTACGGGCTGCTGGAGCGCCGTCGTGAGGTGGACCGGGTGGCCACCGACCCGGAGATCTTCGAGGCGAAGGAGACGCCGCCGCAGACGACCCGGGCGCGGCTGCGCGGCGAGTTCATCCGCCACGCCCAGGAGAAGCGGCGCGACTTCACCGTGGACTGGGTGCACCTGAAGCTGAACGACCAGGCGCAGCGCACGGTGCTGTGCAAGGACCCGTTCCGGGCCTACGACGAGCGGGTGGAGCGGCTGATCGCCAGCATGTGATCGTGCGGGCGGCCGGTGCCCGGCACCGGCCGCCCGTCCACAGGTACGCTGGCGTCGCGATGAACACTTCCGAATCCGCCGGTGGGTCCGGCCGCGAGACGTCCTCGGACCGTGACGGCACCGAGAAGCTCAACTGGATCGACCGCCGGCGGGAGAAGATCCGCGCCGAGATCGAGCGCAACAGGCGCGGCGACTACACGGTGCCGACCTGGGTGCTGGCGGCGGCGCTGGTGCTGATCGTGGGCGCCTGGCTCGGGCTGATCCTGTTCCTCGGCTGAGTTCCGGGCCGGTCAGTTGTACGGCATCCGGGGGAACCAGCCGAAGCCGAACAGCGCAGGCACCCGCACGTCCCAGTAGACGACTGTGAAGACGCCGAGCGCGACGAGCAGCGCTCCGGTGACCACGGCGGCGCGGCGGGGGTCGGCCATCCATGCGAGGAAGCGTCCCCGGCTGATCGCCACGGCGACCGCGAAGACGACTGTGACGAGCACGATGTTGCCCAGCGACTGGAGCGTGAACGCCAGCGCTCCGTAGAGCGGGTTGCCGGTGTCGACGGCCCAGTGGAACAGCTTGTTGAACATCGGGTAGGGCCGGCCGACGAGGAAACCGCCGACGAGCGCGCCGATCGTCACCACCCGGGCGACGGGCCGGTGCGCGAAGACGTCCGGCACCAGCTTGAGCGCGGCGAGTCCGAGGTAGGTCAGGGCGAGTCCGATGACGCCGAAGACGACCGACGACTGGATGAGGCGTACCGGGACGCCGCCGACCACGTCGGTGGACAGCTGGGGCAGCCGGTCGCCGGCCAGCACGCCGACGATGCCGTAGCTCGCCGAGACGGCGACCATGCCGAGGGTCAGCCAGCCGACCGGGCGCAGCAGGGCACGCAGCGCCTGCCGGGTGCCACCGGCCGGGTCGGCGCCGGAGACCTGGCTCATCGGCCCGACCGAGGCCGCGACGGCGATGTTGCAGGCGGTGAAGGTGCCGGCGAAGCCGGAGACGAAGGCGAAGAGCAATCCGGCGACGGTGCCGGTGATGGCGGTCTCCTTGGCGTCGTGGCCCAGCACGGTGTTCGCGACGTTGTCGCCGATGACCTTGTCGACCAGCTCGAACGACCACAGGACGGCCAGCAGCACGCCGGCTGCCGCGCTGACCAGGGCGAGTCGGAGCCGGTGCCGGGGGCGATGGGGGGAGATCCCGGCGTCGGGGGTCGCGTCCGGGAACTGTCGCAGTGCCATGAGGGGCCTCCTAAACGGCGGCCGCACGCGTTCCCCGGGCAGCCGGGAACGACGCCTGTCAGTGGGGAGTGGTGGGGCCGGAGTCGAGTACCCGGCAAGTATGGGGAGGCCGGGCAGGGCCCTGGTTCTTCCATCATGCTGACCTGTCTCCGGCGTCTTCTCCGGCGCCGGCGGTGACGGCACTCTGGACGGCGAGGCCGCCGGCACCGCCGGCACGGACAGGGAGCGTGACGTCATCGCACACATCGATCTCGGGCTGGACGAGAAGGCACATCCGGGCATTCGGGGGCCGTTGCGGTTCCGGCCGGATACGGCGAAGCCGCTGGGCGAGCTGGCGGAGGTGCTGCTGCGCGCGCCGCATCCCACGCTGACGCCGGGCGAGCGGGAGCTGATCGCGGCGTACGTCTCCGGCCTCAACGACTGCGACTTCTGCTGCTCGTCGCACGCGGCGTTCGCCGCCGCGCAGCTGCCCGCCGGGATGCCGTTGGTCGACCAGGTGCGCGCGGACGTCGGCACGGCCCCGGTCGACGCCAGGCTGCGGGCACTGCTGCACATCGCCGCCGCGGTGCGCCGCAGCGGCCGGGAGGTCACCACCGAACTGGTCGAGGCGGCCCGCGCGGAGGGCGCCACCGACCTGGAGATCCACGACACGGTGCTGATCGCCGCCGCGTTCTGCATGTTCAACCGCTACGTCGACGGTCTGGGCACCTGGACGCCGCGGGATCCCGAGGCGTACGCGCGAGCCGCCGACCACCTCGTCGCGAACGGTTACCTGGCGATCTGACGGCGGCGCGGCTCAGCCGAGCAGGCGGGCCGCGTACCGGCCGGCGGCGGCGGCGGCCAGGAAGTAGGCGTGGTCGGCGTCCAGGCCCCGGCCCATCGTGGACAGGCCGACCGGGGTGGCCCGCAGCGCCGCGTCGAGGCCGTCGGCAGGCACCGTGACGATGCGGTGCCGGTCGGCCAGCGGCGTCAGCGCCGCGGCGACCTCCGCGGCCAGGCCGGGGGCGAGGCCGTCCGGCACGACCAGCTCCGCGGGGGCCAGCGCGACCCGGCCGTACGCGGTCAGGCTGTGGTGGGAGACGCCACGGTGCCGGGGGCGGGCGTCGGCGTCGGAGATGCGCAGCGAGCCGACCGGGCGCCCGCCCAGCGTGGCGACCGCGTTCACGGCTTCGCCGACCGCGACGCCGGAGAAGCCCCAGCGGGTGCCGGTGCCGAGGTTGCCCGGCCCCTGGGCGACGATCGTCAGGTCGGCGTCGAGCACGTGCCGGGCGGCGAGCAGGCCGCTGTGCAGTGTGCTCGCCTCCAGGTCACCGCCGAACGCCTGGCCCACGCTGACCGTGCCGGCGAGGTGCCCGGACAGCCCGGCCAGGGTACGGGAGAACCAGGCCGGCAGCGCGCCACCGTCGGTCAACACGTACGCGACCCGGGCGTCGGGCGCGTCGGCGCGTACACCGGCCAGGATCGCCGGCAGCGCGGAGTGCAGATCGGCGGTGACCACCGGCATGCCGTCGACCGAGTCCGCGGCGGCCAGCCGGTCGTGGTGCGGCGACGCCTCCTCGTCCACGCCGAGCAGGATCGGTTGCAGCGGCGTGTAGCGGGCCTTGACCAGGTGCCCGGCGTCGCGGCTGTCACCGGCCTGCGGCGGGTCCGGCGGCAGCCGGTCGGGCAGCGCCACGACCAGCGCGTAGCCGCCGGTGCCGAGGCCCATCAGCAGCGCGCCGGCGTTGAGCAGCACCCGGTCGCCGGGTTCGGGCTCGCCGACCAGGGCCGGGTAGGCCAGGGCGCGCATCCGGGCGCCGTCGGGCAGGTCGACGTCGAGTTCGACAGCGCCGGCCCACCGTCGCCGTACCGCCGTGACCGTGCCGGACCGCCATCGCACCATGCGGTGCACCGTATCGGCCGCCGCCGGGACGGCCCCCGGGCGGGTCAGGGGTTCCGGTCGTCGACCGGGCGGCCCGCCTCGTCCTGGGTGGTGCGGGCGGTCCGGCCGGCCGAACCGGACCGGGTGGGGTCGAGGAAGACGTACGCGATCTCCGGGAAGTGCCCGGTCAGCCGGCGTTCGGCCTCGTCGGCGGCGGCCTCGATGTCGGCGCCGGTGGCGTCGTCACGGAAGTCGACCTTGGCGGCGACGAGGATGTCGTCGGGACCGAGGAACATGGTCATCAGGGTGTCGACGTGGTCCACCGTCGGCACGTCCGTCAGCTCCCGCTCGATGCGCCGGTGCAGCCGGTCGGAGACGGAGCGGCCGACCAGCAGCGAGATGTTGCTGCGGGCCAGCACGACGGCGACCACCAGCAGCAGTACGCCGATGAGGATCGAGGCGACGCCGTCGTACAGTTCGTCGCCGGTCAGGTGCGACAGGGTGAGCCCGCCGGCGGCGATCAGCAGGCCGATCAGCGCGGCGCTGTCCTCCAGGAAGACGGCCTTGACGGTGGTGTCGGCGGTCAGGCGCAGGTAGCGGCGCGGGGTGGTGCCCCAGCGGCGTGACTCGCCGCGCACCTGCCGGACCGCCCGGGCCAGCGACACCGACTCGATCGCGAAGGAGACCGCCAGCACCACGTACGCGACGAGGTATTCGCCGCTGTGCTCGTGCACCAGGATGGTGGTGACGCCGTGCGTGACGGCGAAGCCCGCACCGGCGACGAAGGTGAACAGCGCGGCGAGGAACGCCCAGACGTAGCTCTCCTTGCCGTACCCGAAGGGGTGCCGGGTGTCGGCGGGCCGCGCGCCGCGGCGCAGCGCCAGGTAGAGCAGCACCTCGGTGGTGGTGTCGGCGAGCGAGTGGGCGGCCTCGGAGAGCATCGCCGCGGAGCCCGAGATCAGGCCCGCTACCAGCTTGGCGACCGCGATGGCGAGGTTCGCCGCGCCGGCCACCACGACAGTGCCGACGCTCTCGGTCTTGACCTCCGGTTCCGCCATGCGATCACCCTATGACCGGTCGATGCCCGCCGCCGGGTGGGAAGACCCCCGCGCCGCGCCGCGCGGGTGCCCGCGCCCGACGCGCGGGCTGCTAGCGTTTGGGCGTGTCCCGGACCCGTACCGAACGCCTGGTCAACCTGGTGATCTGCCTGCTGTCGACGCGACGCTTCCTGACCGCCGCGCAGATCGCCGCGACCGTGCCCGGCTACGAGCACGACCCGGAGGACGCCAAGGACCACGAGGCGTTCCAGCGCAAGTTCGAGCGCGACAAGGCCGAGCTGCGTGAGCTGGGCGTGCCGCTGGAGACGGGCACGGCGAGCGTCTTCGACGCCGAGCCGGGCTACCGGATCGCGCCGCGCGCGTACGCGCTGCCCGACATCCCGCTCGAACCGGACGAGGCCGCGGCCGTGGGCATCGCCGCCCGGCTGTGGCAGCACGCCGGGCTGGCCGCCGCCGCGTCGTCGGGGCTGGCGAAGCTGCGCGCCGCCGGCATCGACGTCGACCCGCAGGCGACGCTGGGCCTGGAGCCGATGGTCACCGTCGACCCGGCGTTCGCGCCGCTCACCGCCGCCGCGCGGGACCGGCGCGAGGTCAGCTTCGACTACCGCGTGCCGGACCGGGACGCGCCCACCCGCCGCCGGGTGCAACCGTGGGGCGTGGTCTGCTGGCGCGGCCGGTGGTACGTCGTCGGCCACGACCTGGACCGGGCGGCGACCCGCTGTTTCCGGCTGTCGCGGGTGGTCGGCACGGTCCGGGCGACCGGCGAGCCGGGCGCCTACGAGCCGCCCGCCGGGGTCGACCTGATCAGCCATGTGGCCCGCTGGTCCGGGCCGGTGGAACGCACCGGCCGGGCCACGGTGCTGGCCACGCCGGGCCGCGCCGCCGGGCTGCGCCGCTGGGCCGTCGAGTGCCAGGCCGGCCCCGACGGCGACCGGCTGGTGCTGCCGTACGCCGACGCCGACTACCTGGCCGGCCAGATCGTCGGGTACGGCCCGGACGTCCGGGTCCTGGAGCCACCGGAGGTGCGGGAGGCGGTCATCCAGCGGCTCAAGGAGGTCGCCGCCCGGCACGACGAGCTGGCAGTGACCGGAGGTGCCCGGTGACCCGCCCGGCGTCCCGCGCGGGCCGTGCCTCCGCCGACCGGCTGGCCCGGCTGCTCAACCTGGTGCCCTACCTGCTGGCCCGCCCCGGCATCGAGATCGCCGAGGCGGCGCACGACCTCGGAGTGACCGAGAAGCAGCTCCGGGAGGACCTGGAACTGCTCTGGGTGTGCGGGCTGCCCGGCTACGGCCCCGGCGACCTGATCGACATGGCGTTCGACGGCGACCGGGTCACCATCACCTACGACGCCGGGATCGACCGCCCGCTGCGGCTGACCCCGGACGAGGCCCTGGCCCTGGTGGTGGCGCTGCGGATGATCGCCGAGACGCCCGGCGTGGCCAACCGGGAGGCGGTCGAACGGGCGCTCGCCAAGATCGAGAATGCCGCCGGTGACCTGGCCGGCGCGCCGGTCGAGGTCCGCCTGCCCGGCGACAGCGCCCGGGTACGCGAGCTGCGCGCCGCCGTCGAGCGCGGCCGGGCGCTGCGGATCACGTACTACACCCCGGCGCGGGACGAGACCACCGAACGCACCATCGACCCGCTGCGGATGCTGATGGTCGGCGGCCGGGCGTACGTGGAGGCGTGGTGCCGCCGCGCCGAGGGGGTACGCCTGTTCCGGGCCGACCGGATCGACGCGGTGACCGAGCTGCCGGAGCAGGCGGTGGTGCCGCCGCAGGCCCGCCCGCACGATCTCAGCGACGGCGTGTTCCGCCCGTCGGCGGACCTGCCGCTGATCACGCTGCGGATCGGCCGGGGCGAGCGGTGGATCACCGAATATTATCCGTGCGAGCGGGTCGAGGCCGACGGCGAGCAGTGGCTGGTGTCGCTGCGCGTCACCGACCTCGGGTGGGCCCGGCGGTTCGTGCTCGGGCTGGGCCCGGAGGTCACAGTCGTGGCCCCGGCCGAGCTGGCCGAGCAGGTACGCGCCCAGGCCGTGGCCGCGCTCGACGCGTACGCCACCCCGGCCGGCAGCGCCGACCCGGCAGCCGTCGGCGGCACCCGATAGGCTGACCGCCGTGGTGACGTGGATCGTGCTCGGGGTCGTGGTGTTCGCGCTGGTCGTACTGGCCCTGGCGATCCGTCCGGTGGTGAGCCGCCTGCCGGGGCTGCGCCGTTCCGCGCTGGCGTTGCAGCGCCGGGCGGTCGAGGCCGAGTCGCTGCGGTCGGCCGCCGAGCAGTTGCAGGCGCGGGCCGAGTCGCTCCAGGAGCGGGCGGCGGTCGCGCAGGAGCGGATCATGTTGATCAAGGCCAAGCGCGGCGACTGATCGACGCCGATCGGCCCGGTGAGCGTCGGCTGCGCGTTCCCGGGCGGTTGCGCGCAGAAATGCGCGGACCTGGACGGTTGACGGGACACTTCGGGTTGGTCGAAACTTCACCGATCGGGCCCGCACGAGCAGGCCCGCGGGGGTGGCAAGCCGCTGCGACACACGTACGATGGGCGACGACCCACCCTCACCGACACAGAGCGACTGGAGCTTCCCATGGGTGCCCTCAAGCCGTGGCACATCGCCGTACTCGTGGTCGTGCTGATCCTGCTGTTCGGCGCGAAGCGGCTCCCCGACGCGGCCCGCTCGCTGGGCCGCTCGCTGCGGATCATCAAGGCCGAGACCAAGAGCCTGCACGACGACGACCGCGATCTCGCCGAGAAGGCCGACGCGCAGTCCGGCTACCAGCCGCTCCCGCCGCAGCAGGGGCACGTGCAGCAGCAGCCGTACGCCCAGGGCCAGCAGCAGTACGCCCAGCAGCAGCCGTACGCGCCGCAGCCGCAGCAGCCCGTGGCCCCGCCGGCCGACCCGGTGCAGCGCGTCCGCGAGAACTGATCCGAGAGGGCCTCAACCACCGTGGCCTTCGGGTTGAAGAAGCGCGGCCCGAGCAGCTTCGCGCGCGCGGCCGACGGCTCGATGACGCTCATCGAGCACATCCGTGAGCTGCGCAACCGGCTGTTCCGGGCGTCGCTGGCGATCCTGGTCGGCTTCGGCTTCGGCATCTGGCTGGCCGAGCCGGTCCGGGTGCTGCTGTCCAAGCCCTACTGCGACCTGCCGCAGTCGTTCGACGCGGCGACGGGCAAGTGCAAGTTCGTGCAGCTCGGCGTCGCCGACGTCTTCCTGCTGAACCTCAAGATCGGCCTCTGGGTGGGCCTGATCATCGCCGCGCCGATCTGGCTCTACCAGCTCTGGGCGTTCATCGCGCCCGGCCTGCACCGCCACGAGCGGCGGTACGCGTACGTCTTCACCGCCCTGGCGGCCCCGCTGTTCGCGGCCGGCGCGGTGCTGGCGTTCTTCGTCACCACCAAGGGGCTCGAGTTCCTGCTCGACATCTCCGGCGACGACATCGCGACCAACCTCGAGGTGACCCGCTACATATCGTTCGTCACGAACCTGATCCTGCTGTTCGGTGTGGCGTTCGAGTTCCCGCTGATCGTGCTGATGCTCAACTTCGTCGGCCTGGCCAGCGCCAAGCGGCTGCTGAGCTGGTGGCGGGTGGCGGTGTTCGTGTTCTTCGCGTTCTCCGCCGTGGTCACGCCGACACCCGACCCGTTCGGCATGACCGCGCTGGCGATCTGCCTCTGCGCGCTCTACTTCGCCGCGGTGGGGGTGGCGTTCATCAACGACAAGCGGCGCGGTCGCGGGCGTGAGGTCTACGCCGGCATCGCCGACGACGAGGTGTCACCGCTTGACCTGTCGGACGAGCCGGTGCCCGCCGGCGGCCGGATCGAGGCGTCCGAGCCCATCGGCGCACCCGAGCCGATCGTCGCCCCGAAGCCGATCGAGCGCCGCTACGACGACATGACCTGACCGACCCCGCTCACCGCCGGACGCCGTCCCCGCCTCACGGGGACGGCGTCCGCGTCTTCCCAGCCGCCCACCGCCGCCCGCCGAGGACGCTGACGCCCTGTCCCGCGTCGATCATGGACTTGGTGCCCCTCGAATGCCCGATATGAGCGGCTTGACCGGGCCGCGGCTGCAAGATCAACGAGGCTGGGGCGACGAGGCCGGGGCGACGGGGCTGGGGCGACGGGGTCGGGGCGGGCGGCGGGGTGGTCAGGGGATGTGGCGGGCTGCTTCGGGGTGGGGTGGGGGGACCGCGTCGGGGTGCAGGATCGCGGCTATCGTCTCGGCGCCGTCGACCAGGCGCGGGCCGGCGCGCACGATCAGCCCGTCCGCGTCCAGCGCCCACACCTGCGCGTCCGGGAAACGCCCGGCCACCGCGGCGGCCTGCTCGGCCGCGCCGTCGAGACGGAACCCGCACGGCGCCACCAGCACCACCTCCGGGCGGGCGGCCCGCAGGGCCTCCCAGGTGGTAGGCGTGGACCGGGCGCCGCGATGGGTGGCCACCGGTTCGCCACCCGCGACGTCGACGAGGTCCGGGATCCAGTGCCCGGCGCCGAACGGCGGGTCCACCCATTCGACAACCGCGACCCGTGGCCGGGGCCGGCCCGCCACCGCCGCGCCGACCGCCGCGAGCCGGGCGCGCAGGCCGTCGACCAGCGCCTCCGCGCGGTCCGGCACCCGGGCCGCCGCGCCCACCGCGCGGATCGACTCCAGCACGTCGTCCAGGGTGTACGGGGCGAGCGACAGCACGTCGGCCCGGCATCCCAGGTGCTCCACGGCGTCGGCGACCCGGCCGGACGGCAGCGCGCAGACGCGGCACAGGTCCTGGGTGAGGATCAGGTCCGGGTCCAGCCCGGCCAGCGCGCCGGCGTGCAGCGTGTAGAGGTCTGCACCGGCCGCGACCTGCGCCCGGACGTACGCGTCGATGTCGCCGGGACTCATACCCCGGGTGTCCCGGCCGCCGACGACCACTGTGGTGCCCGACCGGTGGCGCGCGGGCACCTCGCACTCGAAGGTGACGCCGACCAGGTCGTCGCCGAGGCCGAGCGCGTACGCGATCTCGGTGGCGGAGGGGAGCAGGGAGACCAGCCGCATGCCCGCCATCATGCCGGTCGCGCGGACCGCCCCGGTGCGCGGGCAGATCGGATCGCCCTCGGGCCTTGCCGGGACGCCGTACCCGCTTAGACTCTGCTGACTCCGCCGAGCCCCCCGGGCGGTGTGCCGGGGTGCGTCGGCGCCCCCGTTCCGGTCAGCCCGTCTGACCTGCGCACCGGAGAGCCCGATGAAGAGCCGTACCGCCGCCGTCCTGACCGTCCTCTGCGCGGCCACCGCGCTCACCGCCTGCGGTGACGACGAGCCCGCGCCGAAAGGCCAGCAGGTGCCGGTGACAGCCACCGACACCAGCTGCGAGGTCACCACCACGCTGTTCACCCCGGGCACCGTCACCTTCACCGTCACCAACCGGGGCCGGCAGGCCACCGGGGTCTACGTCTACGGCCGAGAGGGCGACGCCTTCACCAAGGTGATCGCCGAGGTCGCGGACGTGCCGGCGGGCCGTACCGGTGACCTGCGCGCCTCGCTGCAGACCGGCACGTACGAGGTGGCCTGCAAGCCGGGCCGGCAGGGCGACGGCGTCCGGACCAAGATCACCGTCTCCGACGACGGCAACCTCGCCAGCGCCGCCGCCGAGGTGGCCTACGACCGCTCGGTGACGATCGAGCTGACCGACGACGCGATGACCGGCGTGGACGCCCTGATCGCCGAGCCCGGCGAGAAGATCGCGTTCAAGGTGACGAACAAGACCGCCGGGGCCCGGACGCTGTACGTGCTCAACCCCGAGGGCAAGCGGGTCGCCGAGATGAAGGCCGGGGCCAACGGCACCGCCGAGACGGTGGTGACGCTGGGCGCGGCGGGGGACTGGTCGCTGAAGGTCAAGGGCGACGGCGTGCCGTCGGTGAGCAAGCCGCTGGTGGTCCGCTGAGGCACAGGGACGTCGATCCGAAGTCGGTCGATCCGGGTGCATCCACCGGGGACGGTCCGGGCGAAGCAATGGTCGTGACGACAGTCACGGACCTGGTCGCTTCGACGAAAGGCTCCCCGATGAACATCGCTCGTCTCGCCGCCCGGCTGGCCGTGGGCGCCACCGCGGCGGCGGTGGCCACCACCGCCGTCGCCGTGCCCGCCCAGGCCGGTGCCAAGCAGCCGGGTACGCGGTCGCTGGCCGCCGTGCTCACCGCCGACAAGAGCGGCTTCGACCGCAACTCGCGGGACTTCGACGTCCTCACGAAGGCGGTCCTGACGGTGCTGCAGGCCAAGCCGGACTCGCCGGTGAAGGTGCTCACCGACGGCACCGTCGCGCTGACCGCGTTCGTGCCGAACGACTACGCGTTCCGCGAGCTGGTGCGGGACATCACCGCCGCGAAGAAGCTGCCCGGTGAGAAGGCCGCGTTCGAGGCGGTCGCCGGCCTGGGCGTGGACACCGTGGAGGACGTCCTGCTCTACCACGTCGTGCCCGGCGCGACGATCGACCGGAAGGCGGCGCTGAAGGCCGACGGCGCGGACCTGACCACCGCGCTCGGCGCCACCGTCGAGGTGGACGTGAAGCGCTGCTGGTACGGCCGTGAGGTGCGCCTGGTCGACGCCGACACCAGCGACCGCAACGCCAAGGTGGTGCGGTACGACATCAACAAGGGCAACAAGCAGATCGCGCACGCGGTGGACCGGGTGCTGCGCCCGATCGACCTCCCCTGAACCACCCCCGCCACGGCGCCCGGCACCCCCTGCCGGGCGCCGTCGGCGTGTGCCGCCCACCCGCCGTGTGACCTGGCTCTGGTGGGCGGCGCGAGGCGTGCCGTACGGTGCTCGCCGTGACCGCGCACGATCATGTCCCGTCCGGCCCCGTCGCCGTGCTCGCCAACCCGACCGCGGGCCGGGGGCGGCACCGCGGTCTGCTGCCCGGGATCCTGGAGCGCCTCGCCGGAGCCGGCCGCCCGGTCGAGCTGCTGCGCGCGCGTACCCCCGAGGAGGCGGAGGCGGCGTGCCACGCCGCGGTCGCCGGCGGCGCCGGGGCGCTCGTCGCGGTGGGCGGCGACGGCACCGTGCACCGGGCGATGCAGGCGGTCGCCGGCACGGCCGTGGCGTTCGGGCCGGTCCCGGCGGGCACCGGCAACGACTTCGCGATGGAGACCGGCTTCCCGGCCGACCCGACGGCCGCCGTCGAGGTGATCACCGCGGCGCTCGCCGCCGGCCGCACCCGCCCGGTCGACCTGGCGCGGCTGTCCCGGCCCGGCGAGGCGGACCGCTGGTTCGGCGCGGTGCTCGCGGCCGGCTTCGACGCGATCGTCAACGAACGCGCCAACCGGATGCGCTGGCCGCGCGGCCCGCGCCGGTACGACCTGGCGATCGTGGTGGAGCTGGCCCGGCTGCGGCCGCGTCGCTACCGGCTGGTCCTCGACGGGGTGGCACAGGAGGTCGACGCGGTGCTCGTCGCGGTGGGGAACACGGCCAGCTACGGCGGCGGCATGCGGATCTGCCCGGACGCCGACCCGCACGACGGCCTGCTGGACGTGGTGGTAGGCGGCCGGTTCGACAGGCGCACGCTGATGCGGGTCAAGCCGCAGATCTACCAGGGCACCCACGTCACGCACCCGCTGGCGCGCGTCTACCGGGCGCGGACGGTGGAGCTGTCCGCCGACGGCATCACCACGTACGCCGACGGGGAACGCTCCTTCGACCTGCCGGTGACCGTCACCGCGGTCCCGGCGGCGCTGCGGCTGCTGCGCTGACCCCCGCCGGGTCCGCCTCGGACGGCACGCCGGGAACGGCCGGCGGCGCGGGAGAAGGCGGCGGCGCGGCGGCGCGGACCGCGCCCGCGCTCGCGGCGACCACGAGCGCGATGGCGAGCACCTCGACCGGGCGCAGCGCCTGGCCGAGGACCAGCCAGCCGGCCACGGCGGCGATCGCCGGACCGAGACTCATCATCACCGCGAACGTCGCGGTCGGCAGCCGCCGCAGCGCGGCCAGCTCCAGGCTGTACGGCAGCACCGAGGCGAGCAGCGCCAGCCCGGTACCGAGCCCCAGCACCACCGGGTCGGCGAGGCGACCGCCGCCGTCGGCCAGCCCGAACGGCAGCGTGAGCAGCGCCGCGACGGTCAGAGCGAGGGCCAGCCCGTCGGCGCCGGGGAACCGCGCGCCGATCCGCGCCGAGCAGACGATGTACGCGGCCCACATGGCGCCCGCCGTCAGCGCCAGCGCGGCGCCGGCCGGGTCGAGCCGGTCGAACCCGCCCTGCCCGAGCAGGACCACCCCGGCCAGCGCCAGCGCGGCCCAGCACCAGGCGGCCATCCTGCGCGCGGCGATCACGGACAGCGCCAGCGGGCCGAGCACCTCAAGCGTGACGGCCGGGCCGAGCGGGATCCGCTCGATCGCCTGGTAGAAGATCGAGTTCATGCCGGCCAGGGCCAGCCCGAACGCCAGCACCGCCGCCCAGTCGCGTCGCCCGTACCCGCGTACCCGGGGGCGGCAGACCACGAGCATCAGCAGCGCGCCGATGGTCAGCCGCAACGTCACCGCCCCGGCCACCCCGGTACGCGGGAACAGCAGCGCGGCGAGCGCGGAGCCGAACTGCACCGACAGCGCCCCGCCGAGTACCAGCGCGACCCCGCCGAGCCGTCCCGGCGCACGCGGCGGCAAGGGGTGGACACCGGTCATGCCCCTGACGGTATCCGGTGCGCCGCGGCGGGTTCGCGCCGCTGGGCAGGTGAACGCTCAGCCGGCCCCGGCCAGGTCCAGCACCGCGCCGAGTCCGTTCGGGCGGCCCGCGTCGGCGCAGGGCAGCACCAGCACCCCGCACCCGGCCGCCACCGCGCCCGCGTCGGCCGGCGTGTCGCCCACCATGAGCGTGCGCTCCGGGTCCACGCCGAGCATCCCGCAGGTCCGCAGGAAGATGCCCGGGTCCGGCTTGCAGCGCCCCACCTCGTACGACAGCGCGTACGCGTCGACGAGCGCGTCGAGGTCCCAGGCGGCGAACAGCGGCCGCAGGTCGAAACCGATGTTGCTGACCACCGCCACCTTCACTCCGGCGGAGCGCAGGGCACCCAGCACCGGAGCGGTGTCCGGGTACGGCACCCAGCCCTCGGGCACCAGCACCCGCTCGTAGAGCGCGTCGGCGAACCCGTCGATGCCGGTGTCCACGGTCTCGGCCAGCCCGGTGTACGCGCCCCGGTGCGCGTGCGGGTAGAGATCCCGGTCGGCCCACAGCTCGGCCAGCCTGGGCGGCACCCGCGCCGGCAGCGGGCCACCGGCACGCCCGGCGGTGAGCAGCCGGTCGGCCAGCGACGTGGCCCGGATGCGGTCCAGTTCGACGCCGCAGGCGGCCGCGGCGGCGAGCACCCAGGCCAGCGGCTCCTCGACCTGGGCGAGGGTGCCGTGGAAGTCGAAGAGCACCGCCTCCACGGGCCGGCGGGACGGGCCCGGGCGGACGGCGTCGTCGGCGCCGCTCGAGGCGTGGGGCAGTTCGGTACGGTCCGGCACGTCGTGCACCCTACCGACCGCTCCGACCGTCCTGCCGGATGGCCTTGACCGGTGCTCCTCGGCGGCACCGATTAATCTTGGATCCATGTCGAGCCCCGCCGAGCGGTACGCCGCGGCGCGCCGCCGGGCCGCGCAGGCCTCCACCTTCCCGGCCCTGGACGAATTCTCACTGGATCTCGGGTTCGATCTCGACGACTTCCAGCGCGAGGCGTGCGAGGCGCTGGAGCGGGGCAGCGGTGTGCTCGTCTGCGCGCCCACCGGCGCCGGCAAGACCGTGGTGGGTGAGTTCGCGGTGCACCTGGCGCTGCGGGGCCGGCCCGGCGGCGACGCCCCCGCGACCCGGCGCAAGTGCTTCTACACCACGCCGATCAAGGCGCTGTCCAACCAGAAGTACCACGACCTGGTGGACCGCTACGGCGCCGAGCAGGTCGGCCTGCTCACCGGCGACAACGCGATCAACGGCGACGCGCCGGTGGTGGTGATGACCACCGAGGTGCTGCGCAACATGCTCTACGCCGGCTCGGCCACCCTCGAAGGCCTGGCGTACGTGGTGATGGACGAGGTCCACTACCTGGCCGACCGGTTCCGCGGCGGGGTCTGGGAAGAGGTGATCATCCACCTGCCCGAGTCGGTCACGCTCGTGTCGCTGTCGGCCACCGTCTCCAACGCCGAGGAGTTCGCCGACTGGCTGGTCACCGTACGCGGAGAGACCGCCGTGGTGGTCTCCGAGCACCGGCCGGTGCCGCTGTGGCAGCACATGCTCGTCGGCAAGCGGATGTTCGACCTGTTCCACGACGCCGACGCGGCCCGCAAGCACGACGTGCACCCCGAGCTGCTGCGCTACACCCGCGACACGATGCGCCGTCTGGAGCTGGGCGAGGGCCGCAGTGCCGGCCCCGGGGGCGGGCGGCGCGGCCCTCGCTGGCGGGGCCCGATGCGCCCGGACATCGTCGACCGGCTCGACCGGGAGGGGCTGCTCCCGGCCATCCTGTTCATCTTCAGCCGGGCCGGCTGCGACGCCGCCGTGCAGCAGTGCCTCGCCGCCGGGCTGCGCCTGACCTCCCCGGACGAACGCGCCGAGATCCGCCGGGTGGTCGAGTCGCGGGTCACCGCCATCCCCGGCGAGGACCTGTCGGTGCTCGGCTACTGGGAGTGGCTCGACGGCCTGGAGCGCGGCCTGGCCGCGCACCACGCCGGCATGCTCCCGGCGTTCAAGGAGGTCGTCGAGGAGCTGTTCGTCCGCGGGCTGGTCAAGGCCGTCTTCGCCACCGAGACGCTCGCGCTGGGCATCAACATGCCGGCCCGCTGCGTGGTGCTGGAGCGTCTGGTGAAGTTCAACGGAGAGGCCCACGTCGACCTCACCCCCGGCGAGTACACCCAGCTCACCGGCCGGGCCGGCCGCCGGGGCATCGACGTGGAGGGCCACGCGGTGGTCGTCTGGTCGCCGGAGACCGACCCCCGGCACGTCGCCGGGCTCGCCTCCACCCGCACCTACCCGCTGCGTTCCAGCTTCCGGCCGTCGTACAACATGGCCGTCAACCTGGTCGGCAGCGTCGGCGCGGCGCCGGCCCGGGAGCTCCTGGAGTCCTCGTTCGCGCAGTTCCAGGCCGACCGGTCGGTGGTCGGCCTGGCCCGGCAGGTGCAGCGCAACACCGAGACCATCGACGCGTACGGCGTGGAGGCGGCCTGCCACCACGGCGACTTCGACGAGTACTTCGCGCTGCGGGTGGCCATCGCCGACCGGGAACGGGCCATCGCCCGGCAGGGGCAGACCCAGCGCAAGGCGGCGGCCGTCGCCTCGCTGGAGCGGCTGCGGGTCGGTGACGTGATCCGGGTGCCGTCCGGGCGGCGGGCCGGCCTGGCGGTGGTGCTGGACCCGGCCACCGGCGGGTTCGGCGAGCCCCGGCCGCTGGTCCTCACCCAGGACCGCTGGGCCGGGCGGGTCACCCCTGGTGATTTCACCACCCCGGCCGAGGTGCTCACCCGCATCCGGGTGCCGAAGCACTTCAACCACCGCTCGCCCGCGGCCCGGCGGGATCTGGCCGCCGCGGTCAGCGGCACCGGCCTGGACCGGCACGGCGGCCGCCGGGGCGGCCGGTCCCGTCAGGCGGTGGGCGAGGACCACCGGCTCAGCCAGCTCCGCGTGGAGCTGCGCGCGCACCCGTGTCACGCCTGCCCGGACCGGGAGGAGCACGCCCGCTGGGCGGAGCGGCGGCGCCGGCTGGAACGCGACACCGAGGAGCTGCGTCAGCGGGTGTCCGGGCGGACCGGCTCGCTGGCCCGTACCTTCGACCGGATCGTCGCGTTGCTGACGGCGCGCGGCTACCTGGCCGCCGACGGCGAGGTCACCGACGCCGGGCGGATGCTGGCCCGGATCTGGACCGAGGCGGACCTGCTGGTGGCCGAGTGCCTGCGCCGCCGGGTGTGGGACGGCCTGTCCCCGGCCGAGCTGGCCGCCGCCGTGTCGGTGGTGGTCTTCGAGGCCCGGCGGGACGTCGACGAGCGGGCGTCGCTGCCGCGCGGCGCGGTGGCCGACGCGGTCGACGAGACGCTCAAGCTGTGGGGCGACATCGAAGCGGACGAGGCGGCGCGCGGCCTGGCCGTGACCCGGGAGCCGGATCTCGGCTTCGCCTGGCCGATCTACCGGTGGGCGCGCGGCGAGGCGCTGGCGAAGGTGCTGGCCAGCGGCCACCAGATCGACGGGGAGATGCCGGCGGGCGACTTCGTCCGCTGGGCGCGCCAGGTGGTCGACCTGCTCGGGCAGGTCGCCGACTCGGGTGGCGCCTCGGCCGAGCTGCGCGGCACCGCCCGGCAGGCCATCGCGGCGGTCAACCGGGGCGTGCTGGCCTACCACGCCTCCGCCTAACGGTCACTTTCGGTCATCGGTTTCCGGAAACCGACGCACCGCTGCGTCACGGCGCTGCCACCCCACGAATTGTCGGGGGGCCGATGTGCGCCCTGGTCAGGGCCTATCCCATCATTGCCTGGGGCGCCGTGGGTCGCGCTCGGCCGATGGTGAGGGAAGGGCGTCGTGGGCGAGATCAATCACTTTGAGTACGGGTGGATCACACCCGCGCTCAGCTACGCGTTGTCCGTGCTCGGCTCGGCGCTCGGGCTGGTCTGCGCCGGGCGGATCCGGACCGCCACCAGTGCCGGTCAGCGCGCCTGGTGGGGCCTGCTCGCCGCGTGGGCGCTGGGCGGCACAGCCATCTGGGCCATGCACTTCATGGCGATGCTCGGCTTCGCCGTCGGCGGCACCCGGATCCGCTACGACGTGCCGCTGACGGCCGCCAGCACGGCGATCGCGGTGGCGTCGGTCGGCATCGGGCTGGCGATCGTGGGCACCGGCCGGCTCGCCGCGCCCCGGCTGCTCGCCGGCGGGTTCTTCACCGGCGCCGGGGTGGCCGCCATGCACTACACCGGCATGGCCGCCATGCGCCTGGACGGCTCACTCGGCTACGACCCGCTGCGGGTGACGCTGTCGGTGGTCATCGCGATCGTGGCCGCCACCGTGGCGCTCTGGCTGGCGATGACCGTCCGGCGCGCGCTCGCCATCGCCGCCTCGGCGCTGGTCATGGGCATCGCGGTCAACGGAATGCACTTCACCGGCATGAGCGCGCTGTCGGTGCACCTGCACGAGAGCCGCGGCCCGGCATCCGGCACCGAGGTGAGCGGTCTGCTGGTGCCGATCGTGCTGGCAGTGGTCTTCGGCGTGGTCGGGCTCGTCTACGCGCTGCTCGCCGCGCCGTCGGACGACGACCGGGCCGGGGCCGCGTACGTCAGCTCGCGGCTCGACGAGGCGCCGTACGCGGCCGCCGCCGCCGAGCCCGCGCCGGACCCGGTCGGCCTGCGCGCCCGCTCGACGCTGGCGCAGCCCGGCGCCCAGTTCCCGACCCGCCGGAGCACCGACCGCCCCTCGTGATCAACTGATCACGATCGGTCGCCCGCCAGCGCGTCGACCAAGCGTCGGCACGAGCCGGCCAGGTTCCAGCGCTGCGCCAGCTCCAGCAGCCGGTCCGGGTCGGCGGGAGACGTCGGCAGTGCCGGGTCCAGCTCGGGCAGCGGCACGTCGGTGGCGACCCGGACCACCTTCGGCGCCACGGCCAGGTAGTCGCGGGCGGCGTCGAGCTTGGCCCGCAGCCCCGGCGCGAAACCGGAGCGGGGGTCGTCCAGCGCGGCCAGGATGCCGTCCAGCCCGCCGTAGCGGTCGATCAGCCGGGCGGCCGTCTTCTCGCCGACGCCGGCGACGCCGGGAAGCCCGTCGCTGGGGTCGCCGCGCAGCGCCGCGAAGTCGGCGTACCGGTCGGCCGGCACGCCGTAGCGGGTGCGGACCGCCGCGTCGTCGCAGTCGTCCAGCTTGGCCACGCCCCGGCCGACGTAGAGCAGGCGCACCGGGTGCGCGTCGTCGACGAGCTGGAACAGATCGCGGTCTCCGGAGACCACCTCGACCGGGCCCGGCTGGGTCACCGCGAGCGTGCCGAGCACGTCGTCGGCCTCGTAGCCGGTGGCGCCCACGGCGGGGATGCCGAGCGCGTCCAGCACCTCCAGGATCATCGGCACCTGCGGGGACAGCGTGTCCGGCACGACCTCGCCGCCCTCGGGCGCGACCCGGTGCGCCTTGTACGACGGCAGCAGCTCCACCCGCCACGCCGGCCGCCAGTCGTGGTCGAACGCGCAGATCATCCGGTCGGGCCGGCGGGTGCGCACGAGCTGGGCGAGCATGTCGAGGAAGCCGCGCACGGCGTTCACCGGCTGGCCGTCGCCGGTCTTCGCGGCGGACTCGGGGATGCCGAAGTAGGCGCGGAAGTAGAGGCTGGGGGAGTCGATCAGGAGGATCGGCTGTCGGTGTGCCACGGAGACAAGCCTTCCACAGCCCTGTGACGGGATGGGGGAGGCGACCGCCGGACCGGAAACCCGGGCGCGCGACGGGCGTCCGATGCACAGACTGGCGGGGTGAGCTTCGTACCCGGCCTGATCCTGGCCCGCCGGTTCCACGACGAGGTGGTGGGTCCGCTGCTGGCGCGGCGGCTGCCCGGCCTGCCGTACTCCGCCGGGCTGCTCGACGGCGGCTCCGAGCTGCTCGGCCTCGACACGCCCCGTTCCACCGACCACGACTGGGGTCCGCGTACCCGGGTCTTCGTGGGGAAGGCGCACGACGTCGCGCCGGTACGGGCGGTGCTGGACGCGGAGTTGCCGGCGCGGTTCCTCGGCTGGCCGACCCGGTACGCGGGCGGGCCGTCGGCGCGGCTGGGCACGGTCCGCGCCGACGGCGACCGGCACGGCGTCACGGTGGACGAACTCGGGGGATGGCTGCGGGAGCGGCTCGGCGCCGACCCGCGCGCCGGACTGACGGCGGCGGACTGGCTGGCGACGCCGACGCAGCGGCTGGCCGAGCTGACCGGGGGAGCGGTGTTCCACGACGGGCTCGACGGCGCGCTCACCGGCGTCCGGGCCCGGCTCGCCTGGTATCCGGACGACGTGTGGCGGTACGTGCTCGCCTCCGGGTGGCAGCGGGTCGCGCAGGCCGAGCACCTGGCCGGCCGGTGCGCCGAGGTCGGCGACGACCTGGGCAGCCGGGTCGTGGTCGCCGGTCTGGCCCGGGATCTGATGCGCCTCGGCCTGCTGCTGCACCGCCGCTGGCCCCCGTACGCGAAATGGCTCGGCACGGTCTTCGCGACGCTGCCGGACGCGGCGCCGGTGGTGGACGGGCTCGCCGCCGCGCTCGGCCCGGGTGACTGGGCGGCCCGCGAGCCCGGCCTGGTCCGGGCGCTGGAGACGGTGGCCGGCTGGACCAACGACGCCGCGCCGGCGCCGCCGGTGGACCCGGCCGCCCGGCCGTTCCACGATCGGCCGTTCCTGGTGCTGCACGCCTGCCGGTTCGTCGAGACGCTGCGTGCCGCCATCACCGACCCGGAGCTGCGCGACCGCCCGCCGGTGGGCGCTGTGGACCAGTACGTGGACAGCGTGGACGTGCTCACCCACGCCGACCGCGCCCGCCGGGTGGCCGCCGCGGTTGTCGGCCCGCCGGTGGGGGCCTAGACTCCGATTCGAGTCGCATCGATCCGCGACTGTCTATCTCGTCTCCGAGGGTCCGGGCCGCCCGTCGCAGGCGCCTCGCCGGCGAGAACGCCGCGACACGCGGCGTTCCCACCACCGAGGAGAACAGCATGCTGTCCAAAAGGAGCGGACTCCGGCTGCTCGGCGCGGCGCTGGCCGCCGCCGGGCTCGCCGTCGGGGCGGCGCTCGCCGTCCCGGGGCCGGCCTCGGCCGCCGCGCTGACCGAGGTGACGAACTTCGGCGCCAACCCGAGCAACCTGCGCATGTACCTGTACGTCCCGGACACCGTCGCGGCCCGTCCCGGGCTGCTCGTGGTGAACCACTACTGCACCGGCAGCGGCCCGGCCATGTACTCCGGCACCCAGTTCGCGTCGCTCGCCGACCGGTACGGCTACATCGTGGTCTACCCGTCGGTGACCCGCAGCAGCAAGTGCTTCGACGTCTCCTCGCCGCAGGCGCTGCGCCGCGACGGCGGCAGCGACCCGGTGGGCATCAAGTCGATGGTGGACCACGTGCGGCAGCGCTACCCGGTCGACTCGCAGCGGATCTTCACCACCGGCACCTCGTCCGGCGCGATGATGACTAACGTGCTGCTCGGCGACTACCCGGACGTGTTCCGGGCCGGCGCCGCGTTCGCCGGTGTGCCGTTCGGCTGCTTCGCCACCACCAACGGCTCGGAGTGGAACAGCGAGTGCGCCAACGGCCAGGTGCTGAAGACCCCGCAGCAGTGGGGTGACCTGGTGCGCAACGCGTACCCGGGTTACACCGGCCCGCGTCCGCGGATGCAGATCTGGCACGGCACCAACGACGAGACGCTGCGCTACCCGAACTTCGGCGAGCAGATCGACCAGTGGACGAACGTGAACGGGCTGGGCCAGACGCCCGCGTACACGGACAGTCCGCAGGCCGGCTACACCCGTACCCGCTACGGCGGCACCGGCGGCACCGCGACCGTCGAGGCGATCAGCATGCAGGGCGTCTCGCACAACCTGCCGGTGGACGCGGCGCAGGCGATCCGTTTCTTCGGCCTGGACTCCACCACGCCGCCGCCGACCACCGCGCCGCCGACGACGCCCCCGCCCACCACGCCCCCGCCCACGACGCCTCCGCCCACCACGGCGCCGCCGACCACGCCGCCGCCGTCGGGGGCCTGCCGGGTCGGGTACGTGGTGAACGCCTGGAACAACGGCCTGACCGCCGCGGTGACCATCACCAACACGTCCACCACGGCGATCAACGGCTGGAACCTCGCGTTCACGCTGCCGGGCGGTCAGACGATCACCGGAGGCTGGAACGCCACGTACAGCCCGTCCAGCGGAGCGGTGACGGCCCGCAACGTGTCCTACAACGCGTCGATCCCACCGGGCGGTTCGGTGGACATCGGCTTCCAGGCCACCCACACCGGCAACACCGGTAGGCCCGCCTCGTTCGCGCTCAACGGGAGCACCTGCACGACCGCCTGATCCGTCCCCGCTCGCACGGCGGGTGGCGGCGTCCCGGACACGGTGACGCCGCCGCCCCGCCGGGCATGGGCGCCGCCCCGGCGGGTACCCGTGCCGGACGGACACCGGCGGGAACCGAAGGAGCGGATATGAAGGTCCGAAGCTCCCTGCGCGGGCTCAAGCGCAAGGCCGACTCGATAGTGGTCCGGCGCCGGGGCAGGCTGTTCGTCCTCAACAAGGCCGACCGGCGGCAGAAGGCCCGGCAGGGCTGAGCCCGTCGTCGCCGCGCGACCCGCTCAGGGAGTCCGAGACGCAGGTGTGGGACGCGACGTCGCGACGGCGGCGGCCGGCACGTCGTCCACCTCGGCGCGCCCGGTCAGGCGGGCGAGCGCGGAGGCGGCCAGCGGCCGGTAGATCCGTACCGAGTCGGCGAGCGCGGAGAAGTGCGAGCCCGAGTTGTCGCCGTGGTAGCGGGTGACGATCTCCACCTGCTCGACCGGCAGCCCGGCGCGGACCAGCCGCAGCAGCACCGTCATCTCGTACTCGAAGCGGTCACCGGGGACCGTGGTGAGCCAGCCGAGCAGCGCGGCCGGGTAGGCGCGCAGCCCGGTCTGGGTGTCGCGCACGTCCCGGCCGGTCGCCAGGCGGAACGCCACCCGGGTCGCCGCGTTGCCGAACCGGCTGCGCGCCGGGACCTCGCCGTCGAACCCGCGTACGCCGAGCGTCGGCGCTCCGGTGGCGCGCATCCGGTCCGCCACGGCGCACACGTCGGGCACACAGTGCTGGCCGTCGGCGTCCACACAGATCACGTCGCGTCCCGGGTGGTGCGTCGAGGCGTACCGGAAGCCGGTGCGCAGCACCACGCCCTTGCCCCGGTTGACCCGGCGGCGCAGCACGGTCGCGCCCCGGGCGCGGGCCGCGTCCAGCACCTCGGCGGCGGCCGGGCCGCTGCCGTCGTCGACGACGAGCACGTCCGCCCCGGGCAGGGCGTCCCGCAGGTCGCCGACCAGCGGCGGCAGACGGTCACCCGGTCGGTACACCGGCACGAGCACGATCACGGAACCTCCCGGGTGGACTCGCCCGCCGGCACGGCCCGCCGGGTCGATCGAGGACGCTCGTACCCCGGGCCCGCCCCGGTGAATCACCGCCGGGGCGTGAGGCGTCCGATCCGGTCGGCGGCGCGGGCCAGCGCGCGCTCGCGGCGCAGCGACGCCTCCGGGGTACGCACACCGAGGAAGCCGATCCGGCTGAACGCCCGGGCGGCCCGCTCCCGCCGGACGGGCACCGGGTCGGGCGCGGTCACCGGCACGTCGGCCAGCGCCGGGCCGGACAGGCCGAGCACGCGCGCGGCGAGCAGCCGGACGCGGGGCAGGTGCCACGGGTGGGAGACCAGCCCGAGCGGGCGCTGCGCGGTGAACTCCGCCGCGTCGAGCAGCCCGTCCTGGACGGTGTGCGCCAGGTTCTGCACAGTGGTGCGGGAGCGGGTCTCGGCCGCCGACGAGGCGTACGCGTCGAGTCCCGCCTCGCGCGCCAGCGCCCGCATCAGCTCCGCCTCCCGGTATCCGGCGGGCGGGCCGGGCGCGCCGGCCGGGCCGTGCGGCCAGCCGCCGGTGAACACCACCCGGGCGTCCGGCGCGCGGCGGAACGCCTCGGCGTGCGCGCGGACGTAGGCCACCGCGGCCTCGGTGCGCGCCACGCTCTCCGCGGTGAGCCGGTAGCCGTCGTCCCCGGCCACCACCCCACGGCCGAAGACCAGCAGCACGGTGGCGGGAGACGTCATCCCTTCACGGTACGGCGCGGATCACTCGTCGTCCGGCGGCCAGGGTGGCGTGCCGACACCGGTGATGCGGACGCCGCCCCACGGGTCCACCTCGGCCAGCCGGGCCCGGGCGACCCGTTCGCCGATCCGGACCTCCACGTCGCGGCGGCCGGAGCGCAGCAGCCGGACCAGGCGCGGTTCCGGCTCGACCCGTCCGGCCCAGTGGTAGCGGCCGTCGACCGGCTCGAACCGCCCGCTGCCGTGCAACCGGACCGTGGTGCCGGCGATCTGGGCCGTGCCCTCCCAGGTCACCTGTCGATCCGTTCGTGCGCGCGGGTCAGCTCCGGTGGCAGGTCCGCGCCCCGGCGGACCCCCTCGATGCCGCTCCACAGCAGCGTGGTCAGGTATTCGGTGAGCGCGGCCCGGTGGATCGGCTGCCCGTGCGTGGTCCACCAGTCGCCGACCGCCTGCACGAACCCGACCAGCCCGTACGCCCACGGCTCGGCCGGGCCGGCGTCGAGGCCGAGCGCGCGCAGCCGGTCGCCGATGACCCGGGCCAGCCCGGTCGCGACCTGGCGGCTGGTGCCTGTCACCACCTGCTGGATGCCGGGATGCCCGGACTCGTGCACGAGGAACCGGTACAGCGACGGCTCGTACTCGACCACGCTCAGGTACGCGTCGATGGTCGCCTCGACCAGCGCGCGCTCCTCGCGTACCTGCTCCACGGCTGGGGCGATCGCGGCGACCACGCGCTCCGCGACCACCTCGCTGACCGCCAGCCAGAGTTGCGCCTTGTCGGCGAAGTAGCGGTAGAGCACCGGCTTGCTGACCCCGGCGGTGGCGGCGACCTGGTCCATGTCGACGCTCGGGCCGTGCTGCAGCAGTGCCTGCACGGCGGCGGCGATCAGTTCCTGCCGCCGCTGTTCGCGGTGGTCGGCCCAGCGGTCGCGCCGCCCGCCGGAACGGGGTGCGGCCGGCTCCGGGGGAGTGTCGGGGCCATTGACATCGGTGGTGGTCCGTCGCATGCTACCACTCGTAACAGTTACTCGAAGTTACGTCAATATGGAGGGGTCATGGCCGGATTCCCGCGCGAGGCGGTCGCCGACCGCCTGCTCTCCGCCTCGGTACGCACCAGCTACGACCCGGTGGTCGACATCGACTGGTCGGCGCCACCGGTGCCCGGCGCGTACTGGCTGCCGCCCACGCGCAGCAGCCTCTACGGCACTCCACTGTGGGACGCCATGACCGAGGACCAGCGGGTCGAGCTGACCAAGCACGAGGTCGCCAGCGCGGCCAGCGCCGGGATCTGGTTCGAGACGATCCTCATGCAGATGCTGATCCGGCACTACTACGACGCCGACCCGACCAGCCGGCACGCCCAGTACGCGCTCACCGAGGTCGCCGACGAGTGCCGGCACTCCATCATGTTCGGCCGGCTCATCGAGGCCGCCGGCGCGCCGGTCTACCGGGCCGAGCCATTCGACCACCTGCTCGGGCGCTGGCTCAAGTCCACGGCGACCGGCCCGCAGATGTACGCGGCCATCCTGATCGCCGAGGAGATCCTCGACTCGTTCCAGCGCGAGATCATGGCCGACGAGTCGTTGCAGCCGCTGATCCGGATGGTGTCGCGCATCCACGTGGTGGAGGAGGCCCGGCACGTGCGCTTCGCCCGCGACGAGCTGACCCGGCAGGTCGAGGCCGCCGGGCCGGTCGCGCTCGCGTACGCGCGGCTGGTGATCGGCCGGGCCGCGTACTCGATCACGCGGCGCCTGGTGCACCCGCGAGCGTACGCGGCGGTCGGGATCGACCCGGCGGCCGGCCGGGCCGCGGCGCGGGCCAACCCGCACTGGCGGGCCACGCTGCGCTGGTCCGCGCAGCGGATCGCCGACCACCTGACCGAACTGGGCCTGGTCGCCGGGCCGGGCCGGGCGCTGTGGCGCCGGGCCGGGCTGGTGGAGGGCTGACCGGCGGCGACCCGAAGGGGAAAGGATCGCCGCCGGCCGCCCGGTCAGGAGGTGGGGAAGTTGTCGGCGGTACGGATGCGCTCGCGCATGAACGCGCCGGACTCGGTGAGCACCGACGTCCCGCCGAACGAGCCGGACGCGCAGGTGCCCGGCCGGAGCGCCGCCGAGCCCTCGGGAGCGTCGGAGAGCGTCCAGTTCGCGTAGCTGATCTTCAACCGGTCGAGCAGGTCGAGCCAGGCGTTGCTGCTGGCGGTGTCGACAGCGCCGTCACCGGTGTAGGTGACAGTGCCGAACTCGGTGACGAACAGCGGGAGCCGGCTCGCCGCCCGCTGCACCTCGTTGCGGTAGTTGTCCTTGTGCGACGCGGCGTAGAAGTGGAACGTGTACATGATGTTCTGCGCCCGCACCGGGTTGTTCACGATCTCGTCGGAGTTGCCGCCCTCGGAGACACCCAGCGAGGACCAGCCCCGGGTGCCGACGATGACCACCGCGTCCGGGTCGTTGGCCCGGATCACCGGGATGACCTGCTCGGCGTAGTTGCGGATGGTCGACCAGCTCACCCCGTTGGGCTCGTTGGTGATCTCGTAGATCACGTTCTTCTTCGCGGCGTTGCGCGCGGACACGTTGGCGAAGAACGTCTTTGCCCGGTCCAGGTTGTACATCGGGTCACCGGGCGTCAGCGTGTGGAAGTCGATGAGCGCGTACATGCCCCGGGCCTCGGCCTTGTCCACGAGCGTGTTCACCTGGTTGGTGAAGCCGGCCGGGTTGGTCTCGTAGCCCTGCTCCTGCACGTACATGGAGATGCGCAGCAGGTCGGACCGCCACTCGTTCGCGAGCACGTCGAGCGAGGCGTCGGTGTAGCAGTTGGCGAACCACTGCAACCCGTGCGTGCTCATGCCGCGCAGCTGGATCGGCCGCCCGTACTGGTTGCAGAGGTTGACGCCGCACACCTGGAGCTGGCCGTTGATCGCCACCGGCGTGGTGCCGGTCGGCGGCGGGGTGGTGGGTGGCGGGGTGGTGGGCGGGGGAGTGGTCGGCGGCGGCGGGGTGCTCGGCGGGGGCGTGCTGGGCGGCGGGGTGCTCGTGCCGCCGGTGCAGACCGTGCCGTTGAGCGTGAACGACGTGGGGCTCGGGTTCGACCCGGTCCACGAGCCGTTGAAGCCGATCGTGGTGCTCGCGCCGGTGCCGAGCGCGCCGTTGTAGTCCAGGCTGCGCGTGGTGACCGCCGAGCCGCTCTGCTGCCAGGTGGCCGACCAGCCCTGGACCACTCGCTGGCCGCCGTCGGGGAAGGTGAAGCCCAGCGTCCAGTTGCTCACCGGGTCGCCGAGGTTGCGCACCGCCACTGTCGCGGTGAAGCCGCCTTGCCAGGAGTTGGTGGTGTAGGTGACGGCACAGCCGGTCGCCGCCATCGCGTCCGGCGAGGGCAGGACGGCCGTCGCCGCCAGGGCGAGCGCGCCGACCGCGCCGCCGACGAGCAGGTGCCGCCGGGACGGGCGGGGAATCGAGAACATGCGGGAAGGTCCCATCGTCTGGATGGTGAACGGACGGTGCCCGTCGTGAACCTGCCCGGAAAGCCCGACGCGGCGGCCTGGGGGAGCGCTCCCACGGCCGAGCGTAGAGGTGGATGCCGATGCGTGCAACAGCCGCCGCTCAGCGGCCGCCGCGCCGCCCGCCGTAGAGCCGCAGCGCGTTGCAGACGTCGAACACACCCGGCACGTCCCAGGCCAGCTCAGCGGCGACCAGGCGCGTCTCCGGGTCGGCCACCAGGCCGGCGAGGATGACCACGCGGTTCTGCACGGTCACTGTGATCTGCTGCCGGCGGGTGGTCCAGTCGGCGCTGAGTCGCTGCGCGACGAGCGACGCGAGCCGGGTGTCCGCGTCGTCGGGCTCCGGTCCGCCGCCGGTGTACGGGAACTCGGGGTACGGCCAGGGCATCACCACGGGGAGGGCTCCTTCTGTTCGGTCAGGACCGGTTGCCGGGTTGCGGGGCCCGGCGCCGGGACGCGGCCGTCGACGACTGTGAAGACGCCGTCGAGCCGCATGGTGTGCAGCACGGTGAGCACGAACCGCGACGGGGACAGCAGGCACAGCCGGCGGCCGTCGCGCCGGGCGTCCTGGTGTGCGCGCACCAGCAGGCTGAGCCCGGCGGAGTCGATCACCTCCAGGCCGGACAGGTCGACCAGCTCCATGTCGTCGCGGAGGGAACGCTCGTCGAGAGCGCGGCGGACCGCCGTGGCCGGGTCGAGGTCGTGGGCGGCCGGGGTGCCGGCGACCTGTTCCAGCTCGTCCAGGCCCAGACCGTCGTCGGCGATGGCCGCCCGGGCGCTGCACCGGGGGCAGTGATGCGGTCCGGACGCGAACGGCGAGCCGACCCAGTCGTGCTCGAACACGAGCGTCCACACCACCTCGGCGTCGGGCAGCGTGGCTCCGGTGCCGGTGACGCTGTCGCCGCAGGCGTCGCAGATGAGCATCATGAGGTGGTCCGCGGGAACGACGGTCACACCTCCTCCTTCCGCCGGCCGCCCGTACCGGGCGGCGTCTGCCCCTCCGCCTCCGGCCGGCCCGCGGCGACCACCGCCAGCACGACCGCCACGGCGGCGAAGCCGGTCTGCACCATCAGCGGCAGCACGGGCGATCCGTCGGTGCGGTGGTCCACCAGCCCGACCACGATCGCGCCGAGCAGCGCGGACGCCACGCCGAGCGCGAGTGTCAGCCACACCGGGACGGCCTTGCGCCCCGGCAGGACGAGGCGTCCCAGCCCGCCGACGGCCAGACCCACCACGAGCGCTCCGACGAGCGTGCTGCCGGTCACCACTCCTCCTCAGCGTGATGCGGACGCGACCCGGGCCCGGCCGCGCGCGGCCGGACGGGGCGTGTCGACGACGGGTACGGCGCCGAGCCCGGAGTTCTCCAGGATGCGCCGGATCCGCGGATGTGGATTGCTCAGCGTGAGCAGGCCGCCCTGCCGCGCCAGCCGGCGGTGCACGTCCAGCAGCAGCGCGACGGCGGCGGCGTCCACATGCCGGCACCCGGCGAGGTCGATCGTCAGCTCGCGGGGCCGTAGCGCGAGGATGCGGTCCAGCACGTGGGCGACCTCGGGCAGCCCGGCGAGGTCCAGCTCGTCGGTGATGTCCACGCGCACGTGCGGCACGGCGGACTCCGGCGGGGACGGCAGGCTGGCAGGCATCTGGTCGCTTCCGTGGTGGGATCGGGTCAGACCCCACTCTGCGCAGGGATCTTGGAGGTCACCGGACGGTTGTATGACGGTTCGATGACAAAAACCACGAACGGCCCACGCGATTGGGCGACCCGTGCCGGGCCGGTCATGATGCCCATATGACGGCCGTACTGGTGATCGAGGACGACGACCGCATCCGGCTCGCGCTGCAGCTCGCCCTGGAGGAGGAGGGCTACGAGGCGTACGGCGCGCCGACCGCCGAGGACGGCCTGCGCCGGCAGCGGGAGAAGCCGGCGGACTACGTGCTCGTCGACCTGATGCTGCCCGGCATGAACGGGTTCGACTGCATCCGTCAGCTGCGCCGCGACGACGACGTGCCGGTCGTGGTGATCAGCGCCCGCGACGACACCCACGACATCGTCGCCGCGCTGGAGGCGGGCGCCGACGACTACGTGGTGAAGCCGGTCGCGATCAAGGAGCTGTCCGCCCGGCTGCGGGCGCTGCGCCGGCGCGTACGCACGGTGGCCGGGCCGGTGCCCGCCCAGTTCTTCGGCGACCTGGAGATCAGCGCGGAGGCCGGCGAGGTGCGGCGCTCGGGACAGCCGGTGCCTGTCACCCGCACCGAGTTCCGGCTGCTCTGCGAGCTGGCCGAGCACGCCGGGCGGGTGCTGTCGCGCCAGCAGCTGCTCAGCCGGGTCTGGGGCTACGAGACCGGCGACGAGCGGCTCGTCGACGTGCACGTGGGCCGGCTGCGGCAGAAGATCGAATCCGACCCGGCCAACCCGCGCCACCTGGTCACGCTGCGCGGCCTCGGCTACAAGCTCCAGCGATGACCCGGCCCGGCCTGCGCGCCCGGGTCACCGCGGCGTTCGCCGTCGGAGCGTTGCTGCTGTCCGCGCTGATGGCCCTCTTCTCGTACGACCTGACCCGGCGCTCGCTGCTCGACGAGCGGGAGCGCACCGCGGTACGGGCCGCCTACTACGACGCCGCCGTGGTCCGCTCCGGCCTGGACACCGGCACCCCGGACGTGGTGGCCGTGCTGCGCTCGCTCGACACCGGCAGCGCGCGCCGCCCGCTGCTGCACCTGCCCGACGGCTGGTACGCCCGTACCGCGGACGTGGGCGCCAGCTCGGTGCCGGTGGAGTTGCAGCGCGTGGTGGCCGACGGCAAGCCCGCGGTGCAGCGGATCCGGCTCGACGGGCAGCCCGTGCTGCTTGTCGGCGTGCCGCTGCCCGGCGCGCTCGGCTACTACGAGCTGACCTCGCTGCGGGAGGTCGAGGAGACGTTCCAGGTGGTGGGCCTGGCACTGATCGCCGTGGCGATCATGGTCGCCGGGGCGGGCGCGGCGCTCGGCTGGTACGCCACCCGGCACAGCCTGCGGCCGCTCACCGCGGTCGCCGACGCGGCGGAACGGATCGCGGCCGGCGACTTCGCCACCCGGCTCGACCCGACCACCGATCCCGACCTCACCCGCCTGTCCAGCTCGTTCAACGAGATGGTCGACAAGCTGGTGCACCGCATCGAGCGGGACCGGCGCTTCGCCGCCGACGTGAGCCACGAGCTGCGTTCGCCGTTGCAGACCCTGGCCGCCGCCGCGAGCGTGCTCCACCGCCGCCGGGAGCACCAGGACGAACGCACCGCGACCGCGGCGGGCCTGGTCGCCGACGAGGTGACCCGGTTCCAGCGCCTGGTCGACGATCTCATCCAGCTTGCCCGCACCGAGCAGCCGGCGCACCGCGAGACGGTCGACGTGCTGGAGCTGGCCCGGACCGTCTGCCGGGAGCGGTCGCTGCCGGAGAGCCTGGTGACGGTCGAGGGTGACGCCCCGCGCCTGTGGTGGGTCGACCGGCGCCGGTTCGCCCAGACGCTGCTGAACCTGGTGGAGAACGCCGAGCGGTACGGCGGCGGGCCGGTCGCCGTACGCCTCGGCGGGCGCGACGGCGTGGGCGTGCTGGAGGTCGACGACGACGGTCCGGGCGTACCGCCCGGTGACCGCGAGATCATCTTCGACCGGTTCGTGCGGGGGCGGGCGGCGCACTACCGGGCCGGCACCGACGGCACCGGTCTCGGGCTCGCGCTTGTGGCGCAGCACGCCGCCGCGCACGGCGGTACGGCCGCGGTGCTGGACCGCGAGCCCGGCGCCCGGTTCCGGGTCGAGCTGCCCGGAGCGCTGCGATGAGCCGCCGGCGGCTCCTGCCCGCCCTGCTCGCGGCCGTGCTGCTGGCCGGCTGCGGGGTGCCGGTGGACGACGAGCCCCGCCTGGTGCAGACGCCACCGGGCGCGTTCCCGACCCCCACGGTGTCCTCGACCGCCGACGGCGACGGGCGGGTGGACGAGCCGTTCTGCTTCGTCCGGGACGACGGGCTGGTCGTGGTCAAGCGCCGGGTGGACGGGCTGCCGGAGGTGGATGCGCACCTCCAGCACCTGCTGGCCGGTCCGGACGGCGGCGAGCGCCGTCAGGGACTGGCCACGGCGCTGCCCGGCACGGTCGCGGTGGCCGGGGCGACGCTGGCCGGCACGCTCGCCACGGTCGACGTACGCCAGGCCGGGGAGGAGACCGGCCGCAACGACGAGGTGCTGGCCTTCGGGCAGATCGTGTGCAGCCTCACTCAGCGGCCCGACGTGTTCAGCGTGGCGTTCCGCCGGGACGGCCAGCCGCTGGAGGTGCCACGCGCGGACGGGAGCCTCTCCGCGCTGCCGCTCACCGCCGCCGACTACCGGCCGCTGTTACCTCGCTGACACCCTTCCTCGCCGCTGTGTCCGTATATGAACCGAAATCTCCATCGTCCGTTCGGTTGATTTGGTGATGGCCTTTGGTCTAGTGTGGCTGGCACGACCGGTGTGGGAGGCCACCCGTTCTCCGAGGACAGGAAGGGCAGCATGACCACGATGACCATGGGATCGACCGCCACCGAGGTGCACCGCGCGCCGCAGACGGGCGAGGAGACCCGCGCCAGCGAGCTGATCGCGGCGCTCGCCGCACTGCCGGCCGACCACCCGCAGCGGGCCGCCCTGCGCAACCAGGTCATCGAGGCGTGGCTGCCGCTGGCGAACCACCTGGCCGCCCGCTACAGCGGTCGCGGCGAGCCGGCCGGTGACCTGGCCCAGACCGCGGCGCTCGGCCTGATCAAGGCAGTCGACCGGTTCGACGCCTCGCGCGGTGTCGACTTCGCCGGCTTCGCCATCCCGACCATCCTCGGCGAGATCAAGCGGCACTTCCGCGACCGCACCTGGAACATCCGGGTTCCGCGGCGCCTCCAGGAGCTGCGGCTGCGCATCTCCGAGGCCAACAGCACGCTGACCCAGACGCTCAACCGGGCCCCGACCGTCGCCGACATCGCCGCCCACCTCGACGTCACCGAGGAAGAGGTGCTGGAGGGACTGGAGGGCGCCCGCGCGTACAACGCGGTCTCGCTGTCCACCCCGATCGGCGACGGCGACAGCGCCACCGAGCTGGGCGACACGCTCGGCACCGAGGACAACGAGTACGAGCTGGCCGACCTGCGCGCCTCGCTCGGCCCGGCGCTCGCCACGCTCGACGAGCGGGAGCAGAAGATCCTCACGCTGCGCTTCTACGGCAACCTGACCCAGAGCGAGATCGCCGCCCGGGTCGGTGTCTCCCAGATGCACGTGTCCCGGCTGCTCGCCCGCGCCCTGACCAAGCTGCGCGGCCAGCTCACCGAGGCCTGATCGACCCTTGACGCGACCCCCGCCGGCCCGTCCGGCGGGGGTCGCGTCGTGTCACCAGCGCGAGGGCGGGGGCGGCGGCACCACCGGCGGCCGGTCGTCGCAGGTGATGGTGTTCGGCAGCAGCCACGGGGCCAGCCACCCGCCGTCGTTGCCACCCAGATCGGTCAGGGCGAACTCCGACCCGGCGGGTGTGAAGTGGAACGACCCGCAGTTGTTGACGCCGACCGCGCCCACGTTGCGGGCGTCGACGTTCGCGAAGCTCGCCCCGCCCGCCGTACGCGCGCTGACCACCGACGTGCCGGTGCCGTCGACCCGGATGTCGCGGAAGCGGACGTTGTCGATGCGGACGCTGTCCTTCACCGGCCAGTCGCTGACCAGCATGATCGCGTTGTAGGTGCTGTCCAGGTACGCGTCGCCGGTCACCTGGATGTCCGCGGCGTCGATGCTGCGGTCCAGCGCGTAGAACCAGATCGCGCCGAGGCCGATGTTCCAGTTCAGGTCGTACGTGCCGGCCCGCACAGTGGTGTTGCCGGTGATCCGCAGCCGGCCGGTGAACGGCTCGGCCCCGAACCGGGAGCCCACCTGGATCGCGCTGCCCTCGCGTACCGGGTCGGCGATCAGGTTGTGCGCGACGGTCAGGTCGGCGCCGCCGTACAGCGCGATGCCGTTGGCGAGCACCGGCGACTGCACCGTGTTGTAGGCGAACGTGTTCGACGCGTTCGCCGTACCCTCCGACCACATCGCCAGCGCGTCGTCGCCACTGTTGCGGACCACCGAGTTCGTCACCGACGAGTGCGTGACGCCGGTGTGGAAGTTCAGCCCGTCGGCGATCTGGTCGGCGATCACCGTGTTCGTGACCCGCAGGCCGGTCATCGGCCCGTCGAACCACATGCCGACCTTCGTGTGGTGCAGGTAGAGGCCGTCGATGGTGCTGCGGTTCAGCGCCCCGCCGACGGCGTTCACCTGGTCGGTGTCGATCCGCTCCCGCACGTCGCCCTCGATCGCGAAACCGGACAGGTGCACGTCGCTGCTGCCGCCGTCGGCGGCGTCGCGGCCGTAGAAGCCGACGCCCGTGTGGCGGGAGCCGTCGGGCGCCGGGGTGTCCAGGGCGACCTCGCGCCCACGCACGATCGTGTACCAGCTCCCGGCCCCGGCGATCGTCACGTCGTCGACGATTATGTGCCGGTTGACCTGGTAGGTGCCCGGCGGCAGGTAGAGCGGGCGGTCCACCCGGCGGGCGTACGCGATCGCGCGGTCGAACGCGTCGGCTGACTCCCGGCGGCCGGTCGGGTCGGCGCCGAAGGACAGCGCGTTCACCGCGCGGGGGACCACGCGGGGCGGCGCGACCAGATGCGCGTCCACCAGGTCGATCACCGTCCACGCGGCGGCCGTGCCGCGCGGCGCGGTCAGCCGGACCACCTCGCCGGCCCGATGGGTACGGCCGAGCAGCAGGCGCTGCTCGTCGTAGAAGTGGTGCGGCCGGAACGGCTTGCTGATCACCGGCGCGGGCGTGGTGGCCGCCGGGACGCAGGAGCACTCGGTGATCCACCAGTCCGGGTGCAGCAGGTCGGCGCCGGGATCGTTTGTGAACGGGTACTGGTTGTAGAGCCAGGCGTACTGCGAGGTCAGCGTCATGGTGCGGGCGGGCGCGTGCCCGACCGCCACCCGCAGCGGCGCGGTGATCCCGCCGCCACCGGGCGCGTCCGGGATGCTGTAGCGCACGGTCAGCGCGTTCGTGGCCCGGGGGAGTGCGAGTTCGACGTACTGGCCGGGCAGCAGGCGTACGGCCCGGCGGCCGGACGCCTCACCGGCGAGTGTGTACGCCGACCGGTCCGGCCCGATCACGGCGCCGGTGGTCCGGCCGTGTTCCGCCTCCTGTTCGACGTAGTCCACAGTCGCACCGCGACCGGCGACGAGCGCGGGGTCCAGCCCGGCGCGGGTCACCACGGGAGCCGGTCCGCGCGGCGGGCCCGCAGTGGCGGCACCGGGCGGTACGAGCAGGGCGGCGGCGACGAGCGCCGCCGCGAGGATCCTCGGCACGCTCCGCGACATCGGAGCACCCACTTTCTCGGGGGACGGGGTGGCCTCGGCGGCGCAGGCCATCGACAAGGTTCCTCATGTTATTCCGGCGCTCTGTTGCCTTTCAAACATCAATCTGCTCGCATCTTTCGGACCGTTTGCCTCCGTACGCGGCAAGAACCGACCACTTCGGCTGTTCATTTCTTGCAAGAATCCGACGTACGATTGCCGCCGTGACGAAGCGCCTGACCGAGGTGGCCCGCAAGGCGGGCGTCAGCGAGGCGACCGTGAGCCGGGTGCTCAACGGCCGCGGCGGCGTGTCCGAGGCGACCCGGACCGCCGTGCTGACCGCCCTCGACGTGCTCGGATACGAGCGCCCGACGAAACTGCGCGGCGAGCGTGCCCGCCTGGTCGGCCTGGTCCTGCCGGAGTTGCAGAACCCGATCTTCCCGGCCCTGGCCGAGGTGGTCACCGGCTCCCTCGCCCAGCGCGGCTTCACCCCGGCGCTCTGCGCCCGCACCATCGGCGGGGTGCCGGAGTCCGGATACGTGGAGATGCTGCTCGACCACCAGGTCAGCGGCGTCATCTTCGCCGGTGGCTCGTACGCCCTCGCCGACGCCTCGCACGAGCACTACCGGCGCCTGACCGACCGCGGCCTGCCCGTGGTGCTCGTCAACGCCGGCGTCGAGGAGCTGGGCTTCCCGCGGGTGTCCACGGACGACGCGGTCGCCGTCGAGCAGGCGTACGGGCACCTGCGCTCCCTCGGCCACGAGCGGATCGGCATGGTGCTCGGCCCGGCCGACCACGTGCCCTCGCGCCGCAAGCTCGACGCCATGGTCCGGGCGGCCGGCTGGGGCGAGGACCGGTCCCTGGTGGAGCGGTCCAGCTTCTCCATGGAGGGGGCGCGGGTGGCGGCCACGAAGCTGATCGAGCGCGGCGCGACAGGGATCGTCTGCGCCAGCGACGTGCTGGCGCTGGGCACCATCCGGGCCGCCCGCCGCCTGGGCTGTGCCGTACCGGCCGACGTCTCGGTGGTCGGCTTCGACGACTCGGCGTTCATGACCTGCACCGATCCGCCGCTGACCACTGTGCGGCAGCCGATCGAGACGATGGGCCAGGCCGCTGTGGACCTGCTGGTGACCCAGATCGAGGGCGCCGGCGTGCTGCACGACGAGCTGCTGTTCGAGCCCGAGCTGGTGGTACGCGGCTCCACCGCCCCCGCCCCTCGCCGCTGACCCCCGGCGGCTTCCGCCGCCTCGCCCTGCCCCGCCGCGCCGCGCCCCGCCTCGCCACGTCCGTCGATCTTGGAGTAATGGCGCCCGGAATGCGGCCTACTTCCGTTATCTGAGGTGCCACAACTCCAAGATCGACGGACGGCCCGCGCCGCAGTCGAGTTCTTGCATTCTTGCGTTCGCATCTTGCTGGGTTCGGTTCGCGTCGCTACAGTGACTCCACTCACACCTGACCCGGGGCGCGGTTTCCGGAGGCAGGGCGCGCGCCGGTTGCCGTTCCACCACCTGAGGGCAGCCGCGCGGTCACCGCACATCAGTGAAGGCCATGGATACACCCGTTCCCGAAGGGATGGACAGATGTCCGTACCGCAGTATCGGAAGGTCGCGGCGCTCGCGCTCGCGGCCGGCCTCGGGCTCAGCCTTGCGGCGTGCTCCACCAAGAGCGACGACAGCAGCGACGCCGGCGGCAAGGTCACCATCACCGTCGACTGCCAGCCGGTCGGCGCGCAGAAGGAACTGTTGAAGAACTGGAACGACGACGTCGCCGAGTTCCAGCGGCAGAACCCGGACATCGTCGTCAAGAGCGTCAGCGTCGGCGAGCAGTGCAACAACCCGCCGGACTTCACTGCCCGCCTCGCCGGCGGCACCGTCACCGACGTGTTCTACGGCTACATGACCGACCTCCAGCAGGTGCTGGACTCCGGTCAGGCGATGGACATCGGCCAGTACGCCACCAAGGACACCATCCCCACCTGGGACAGCGTCGACCCGGCGCTGAAGGAGGTCTTCACCGACGGCGGCAAGCTCTACGCCGTACCGGTGAAGAACTACTCGATGGGCCTGATCTACAACAAGGCGCTGTTCCAGCGGGCCGGGCTCGACGTGAACAACCCGCCGAAGACCTGGCCCGAGGTGCGGGCCGCGGCCAAGAAGATCTCCGCGCTCGGCGACGGCATCGCCGGGTACGCCGAGTACAGCGCCGGCAACACCGGCGGCTGGCACTTCACCTCGCTGCTCTACTCCCAGGGCGGCCAGGTGCTCAGCGCCGACGGCAAGAAGGCCGACTTCAACAACGCGATGGGCAAGCAGGTCCTGCAGAACCTCAAGGACATGCGGTACGGCGACAACAGCATGGGCAGCCGGCAGCTGCTCCAATGGGGTGACCTGCTCACCAACGCCGGCGCCGGCAAGGTCGGCATGTTCATCGGCGCGCCGGACGCGACCCAGGCGATCGTGAGCCAGTTCCAGGGCAAGTACCAGGACTGGGCGATGGGTCCGCTGCCCGGCCAGGACGGGCAGGCCAAGGCCACGCTCGGCGGCGGCGAGGGTTACTTCTTCAAGAAGGGCCTGAGCCCGGAGCAGGTCAAGGCCGGTCTGAAGTGGCTCGCCTACCAGAAGCTGACCCCGGGTAAGGGCCAGTTCGACTACGTGCGCGCCAAGCCGCAGAACTACCCGGTCGGCCTGCCCCAGCCGCTGCTGTTCACGAACGGCAGCGACGCGCAGAAGCAGGAACTGGAGCTGCGCAAGGCCAACGCGAACGTGGACACCACCAACTTCGCGGTCTTCGAGGCCAACCCGGTGCCGATCAAGGGGGAGCCGCGCAACGCCCAGGCCGTCTACGCGGTGCTCGACGCCGCGATGTCCGGGGTGCTGACCAACCCGAACGCGAACATCGACGCGCTGCTCAAGACCGCCGAGGACAAGGTCAACCAGCTTCTGGCCGCGCAGAGCTGACCCGACCGGAGGTGGGGCCGGCGCACCGGCCCCACCTCCCCGAGCACCGCAGGAGTCGCCTTGGCGCTCACCACCGCCCCCGGTGCCACCCGCCGTCCCGGCCCCGCCGCGCCGACGCCGTCGCGTACCGCCGGACGCCGCGCCGGACTCGGCCGCAAGGTCCGGGACAACCTCACCGGGCACGCGTTCCTCATCGGCGCTGTCGTCTGCTTCGCCGTCTTCTCCTGGTACCCGATGGTCCGCGGCGTCGTGATGAGCTTCCAGCGCACCCGCCGCGGTGAGACCACCTGGGTGGGCTGGGACAACTACAGCCGGATCATCGCCGATCCGAGCTTCTGGACCGCCTGGAAGAACACGTTCGTCTTCACCGGCCTGGCGCTCGTCCTCGGCTACCTGGTGCCGTTCTTCGTGGCGATCCTGCTCAACGAGCTGCGCCACGCGAAGGGCTACCTGCGGGTGCTCGTCTACCTGCCGGTGATGCTGCCGCCGGCGTCCGCGCTGTTCCTGTTCAAGTTCTACGCGTACGACCCGAGCGAGGCGGGGCTGTTCAACGCGATCCTCACCGCGCTGGGACTGCCCACGTCGGAGTGGATGCAGTCGCCCACGATGACGATGCCGGCCATGGTGATCGCGTCGACCTGGATGAACATGGGCGGCGCCGTGCTGATCTACCTGGCCGCGCTGCAGAACATCCCCGGCGAGCTGTACGAGGCCGCCGAGATCGACGGCGCCGGGGTGTGGCGGCGAATCCTGCACGTGACGGTCCCGCAGACCCGGCTGATCCTCGCGCTGCTGGCGATGCTCCAGATCGTCGCCACCATGCAGCTGTTCATCGAGCCGCTGATCCTCGCCAACGGCGCCGGTACGCAGGACTCGGCGACCTCCGTGGCGTACCTGATCTACCAGCACGGGTTCTTCCAGAACGACCTCAACGGCGCCGCCGCGCTCGGCGTGATCATGCTGGTGGTGCTGGCCGGGTTCTCCGCCGTCTACCTGCGACTGACCGCGAGACAGGACTAGGACATGGCCGCCGACCTTACCACCCGTACCCTCATCTCCCACGCCCAGTTGCGGCGCGGTCGCGGCCGCGTCCTCTACTGGGTCGTGCTCTCCGTGGTCGTGGCCGGGTTCACGCTGGTGTTCCTCGGCCCGCTGTACTGGATGGTCACCGGCGCGCTGAAGTCCGGCCAGGAGATCGCCCAGACGCCGCCGTCGCTGTTCCCGCGCGACCCGCAGCCGGGCAACTACGTCGACGCCTGGAACAACCTGGACCTGGCGAAGCTGCTGTTCAACACGTTCTACTACGCCACCGGCGCGGTGGTGTTCCAGCTCGTCCTCGACACCGCCGCGGCGTACGCGTTGTCGAAGCTGCGCCCGGTGCTGGGCAAGCTGATCCTCGGCATGATGCTGGCGACGCTGATGATCCCGGCGATGGTGCTGATCGTCCCGCAGTACGTCACGGTGATCGACCTGCCGATCGTGCACGTCAACCTGCTCGACTCGCCGTTCGCGATCTGGCTGCCGCTGGTGGCGAACGCGTTCAACATCTTCCTGCTGAAACGGTTCTTCGACTCGATCCCGGAGGACCTGATGGCAGCCGCCGTGATGGACGGCGCCACCCCGCTGCGCACGCTCTGGTCGATCGTCCTGCCGATGTCCCGCCCGATTCTCGGCGTGGTGGCGATCTTCGCGGTGACGGCGGTCTGGAAGGACTTCCTCTGGCCGAAGCTGGTCATGCCGTCGCCGGAGACGCGGACCGTCAGCGTCGGCATCTACGCCTTCGCCGGCGGCACCCCGATGAACGTGGTCATCGCCGCGTCGGTGATCGCCGCGATCCCCACAGTCGTGCTGTTCCTGATCTTCCAGCGCAACATCATGTCCGGCCTGACCACCGGCGGCCTCAAGGGCTGACCCCGCGCCACCGCCCGCGCCCGGGCCGCGAGCCCGCCGCAGCAGAACCGACCCGCAGAAAGCAGGTGCCCGTGTCCATGGCCGACAACAGCCCGTGGTGGCGCTCCGCGGTGATCTACCAGGTCTATCCGCGCAGCTTCGCCGACGGCGACGGCGACGGGATCGGCGACGTCGCCGGCATCCGGTCCCGCCTGGATCACCTCGCCGCGCTCGGCGTCGACGCCATCTGGTTCAGCCCCTGGTACCCGTCGCCGATGGCCGACGCCGGCTACGACGTGTCCGACTACCGCGACATCGACCCGGTCTTCGGCACCCTCGCCGAGGTGGAGGCGCTGATCGCGGAGGCGCACGCGCTCGGCATCCGCAGCATCGTCGACGTGGTGCCCAACCACTGCTCCGACGCGCACCCCTGGTTCCGGGCCGCGCTCGCCGGCGGGCCGGGCGCGCCCGAGCGGGACCTGTTCTGGTTCCGCGCCGGCCGGGGACCGGGTGGCGACCTGCCGCCCACCGACTGGACCGGCGAGTTCGGCGGCCCCACCTGGACCCGCACCACCGACCCGGACGGCACCCCCGGCGACTGGTACCTGCACCTGTTCGCCCCGCAGCAGCCCGACTTCAACTGGGACCACCCCCGGGTCCGCGCCGAGTTCGAGGACATCCTGCGCTTCTGGTTCGACAGGGGCGTGGACGGCATCCGCATCGACTCGGCCGGGCTGCTGGTCAAGGACGGCACGCTGCCCGAGGTGTACCCGGACCGACCGCACCCGTTCCGCGACCAGGACGGCGTGCACGACGTGTACCGCGCCTGGCGGCGCATCGCCGACTCGTACCCGGGCGGGCGGGCCCTGGTCGGCGAGGTGTGGCTGCCCGACCGGCAGCGGTTCGCGAACTACCTGCGCCCGGACGAGCTGCACACCGCGTTCAACTTCGACTTCCTCGGCTGCGCCTGGGACGCCACGTCACTGCGGGAGAGCATCGACGGCACGCTCGCCGCGCACGCCCCGGTCGGCGCGCCGGCCACCTGGGTGCTGTCCAACCACGACGTCACCCGTCACGTCACCCGGTACGGCCGCGCCGACACCCGGTTCAGCTTCGCCGCCAAGCGCGAGGGCATCCCCACCGACCTGGAACTGGGCACCCGCCGCGCCCGCGCCGCCGCGCTGCTGTCCCTCGCACTACCTGGCGCCGCCTACGTCTACCAGGGCGAGGAGCTGGGGCTCTGGGAGGTCGAGGACATCCCGTACGAGTTGCGGCAGGACCCGATGTGGGAGCGGTCCGGGCGGGTCGACCCCGGCCGCGACGGCTGCCGGGTGCCGCTGCCCTGGCAGGGCGACACCCCGCCGTTCGGGTTCAGCCCCGACGGCGCGACTGCCGCGCCGTGGCTGCCGCAACCGGCCGACTGGAAGGACCGCACGGTCCGCGCCCAGACCGGCGATCCGCACTCGATGCTGGAGCTGTACCGGGCCGCGCTGACGCTGCGCCGCGCCGAACCCGCGCTCGGCGACGGCACGCTCACCTGGCTGCCCGCACCGGACGGCGTGCTCGCGTTCGCCCGCGAACCCGGCTTCACCTGCCTGGTCAACCTCGGCGACGCAGCGGTGCCGCTGCCCGCGCACGACCGGCTGCTGCTGGCCAGCGGCCCACTCGACGACGACCGGCTGCCACCGGACACCGCGGTCTGGCTGCGTACCCGATCGGCCTGACCGCGGCGCCGGCGGTCCCGTCCCGCCGCCGGCGCCGCGACACCGGCGGCCCGTCCCGGCCGCCACCACACGACACACCTGGGGAGGAGAAGGAGAGGCAACGCCGCACGGGGGATCTGGCCACCGACGAAAGGGAGCACACCCCGCATGGCCGAGCACCGCACCGCGCACCGCCACCGCAGCACCGGCGTGGCCGCCCTCGCCGCCGCCGCGCTCGCCGCCTCGACACTCGTCGTCGTGGCGCTCACCACGACCGCCACCCCGGCGCGTGCCGCCGGACTGTCCCCGTTCGACATCACCGGACGCGGCGCCACGGTGCCGTTCCGGGAGCAGGAGGCCGAACAGGCCGCCCACACCGGCACGAAGATCGGCCCCGACCGGCGCTACGGCACGCTGCCGTCCGAGGCGTCCGGCCGGGAGGCGGTCACGCTCGACGCCGTCGGCGAGTACGTCGAGTTCACGCTCACCGCCCCGGCCAACGCGGTCACGTTCCGGTACAGCCTGCCGGACAACGCCGCCGGCACCGGCCGCGACGCCACCATCGACCTGCGCGCCAACGGCGCGCTGGTCAAGGCGGTGCCGGTCACCTCCCGGTACGGCTGGTACTACGGCGGCTACCCGTTCAACAACAACCCGGGCGACACCAACCCGCACCACTTCTACGACGAGACCCGGACCATGTTCGGCACCACGTACCCGGCCGGCACGAAGATCCGCCTCCAGGTCTCCTCGACCGCCCAGTCACCCACGTTCACCATCGACCTGGCCGACTTCGAGCTGGTCGGCGCGCAGATCACCAAGCCGTCCGGCGTGCTGGACGTGGTGACCGACTTCGGCGCCGACCCGACCGGCGCCACCGACTCGACGGCGAAGTTCCAGGCCGCCGTGGACGCCGGCAAGGCACAGGGCCGGGCGGTGTGGATCCCGGCCGGCACGTTCACGCTCTGGGACCACGTGGTGGTCGACGGCGTGACGCTGCGTGGCGCCGGCCCCTGGTACTCGGTGCTCGGCGGCCGGCACCCCACCGACCGCAAACGCGCCGCCGGCATCTACGGCAAGTACGTGCCGGGCGGCGGCTACTCCGGCGAGATCCGCCCGCACGAGGCCGGCGGGCCCAGCCGCAACGTCACGCTGCGGGACTTCGCCGTCATCGGCGACATCCGGGAACGCGTCGACGAGGACCAGGTCAACGCCATCGGCGGCGCGATGACGAACTCCGTGGTGGACAACCTGTGGTTGCAGCACACCAAGGTCGGCGCCTGGATGGACGGGCCGATGGACAACTTCACCATCCGCAACAGCCGGATCCTCGACCAGACCGCCGACGGGGTGAACTTCCACTGGGGCGTCACCAACTCCACGGTGACGAACACGTTCGTCCGCAACACCGGTGACGACGCGCTGGCCATGTGGGCGCAGAGCGTGCCGAACGTCGGCAACTCCTTCACCCGCAACACCATCGGCGTGACGATCCTGGCCAACCATCTGGTCACGTACGGCGGGCGGGACATCACCATCGCCGACAACGTCACAGCCGACTCGGTCACCAACGGCGGCGGCATCCACGTGGCGAACCGCTATCCGGGCGTCACCGGGCCGACCGCCGTGGCCGGCACCATCACGGTGGCCCGCAACACGCTGATCCGTAACGGCAACTCCGACTACAACTGGCAGTTCGGCGTGGGCGCGATCTGGTTCTCCGCGCTCAACGAGCCGATCCAGGGCGCCGCGATCAACGTCACCGACACCGACATCCTGGACAGCTCGTACGCGGCGCTGCACTGGATCGAGGGGCAGACCAGCGGCATCTCGTTCGACAACGTGCGCATCGACGGCGCGGGCACGTACGCGCTCCAGGTGCAGGCACCCAGCCAGGTCCGGTTCACCAACGTGCGGGCCACCGGCATCGCCCAGTCCAACCCGATCCACAACTGCGTCGGCAGCGGCTTCCAGATCACCCAGGGCACCGGCAACTCCGGCTGGTACACGCCCACCCCGTACTGCGGGCCGTGGCCGCAGCCGCAGTGGGGCAACGGCCCGTCCAGCCCGCCGCCCACCAGCCCGGCGCCGACCACGGCAGCGCCGACGACAGCAGCGCCGACCACCGCGCCGCCGACCACGCCGCCGCCGGCCGGCGGGAACCTGGCGCTGGGCCGGCCGGCGACCGCCACCAGCACCACCCAGACGTACGCCGCCGGCAACGCCGTCGACGGCAACCCGGCCAGCTACTGGGAGAGCGCCAACAACGCGTTCCCGCAGTCGCTCACCGTCGACCTCGGCGCGTCGCGCACCGTCGACCGGGTCGTGCTGAAGCTCCCGCCCGGCTGGGAACGGCGTACCCAGACGCTGTCGGTGCTCGGCTCCACCGACGGCTCCTCGTACACCACGCTCGCCGCGTCGGCGGGCCGCGTGTTCGACCCGGCCGCCGCCAACAGCGTGCCGATCGCGCTGCCGTCCGGCGACCGCCGGTTCGTCCGGGTCACAGTCACCGGCAACACCGGCTGGCCGGCGGGTCAGCTCGCCGAACTGGAGGTGTACGGCGGCGGCACCACCACACCGCCGCCTGCCACGACGCCGCCGCCCACCACCGCGCCGCCGGCCGGGAACCTGGCGGCGGGCCGGCCGGTCGCGGAGACCAGCCACGCCGACGTGTACGGCGCCGCGAACACCGTCGACGGCAACGCGAACACCTACTGGGAGAGCGCCGGCAACGCCTTCCCTCAGTCGGTGACAGTCGACCTGGGCAGCGCCCGGCCGGTGGCCCGGGTGGTGCTGAAGCTGCCCCCGTCGTCGGCCTGGCAGACCCGTACCCAGACCGTCTCCGTGCTCGGCTCCACCGACGGCTCGTCGTTCTCGACCCTCAAGGCGGCGGCCGGCTACACGTTCGACCCGGCGGGCGGCAACAGCGTGTCGATCGCGCTGCCCGCCGATGACCGCCGCTTCGTGCGGCTGACCTTCGCCGGCAACACCGGCTGGCCGGCCGGCCAGCTGTCCGAGTTCGAGGTGTACGCCTCCTGACCCGGCGCGGCGGGGGCCACCGCTGGTCCCCGTCGCGCCACCGCACCCCCACCCCCGAACGCCTCTCCACCTCCCCCGGGAAGAAGGTGTCCGTCCACCATGTCCAGACTCCGTACCGGAATCGTCGCGGTGCTCGCCGCGGTCGGCCTGGTCGTCACCGCGGCCCCCGCCCCACCGGCACTCGCCGCCGGCGGCCCGAACCTCGCCGCCGGACGCACCGCCACCGCCAGCAGCGTCAACGGCCCCTACGTCGCGGCGAACCTGACCGACGGCAGCCAGGGCAGCTACTGGGAGAGCAGCGGCGCGCTGCCCCAGTGGGCGCAGGTCGACCTCGGCACCAGCCGCGCCGTCGACCAGGTCGTGCTGAAGCTCCCGGCCGCCTGGGAGGCGCGCACCCAGACGCTGTCCGTGCAGGCAAGCGCCGACGGCAGCGGCTTCACCACAGCCGTCGCGTCCGCCGCCCGCACGTTCAGCCCGGCCGCCGCCAACACCGTTACGCTCGGCTTCACCGCCACGAACGCCCGCTACCTGCGGGTGGTGATCACCGCGAACACCGGCTGGGCCGCCGCGCAGCTCGCCGAGCTGGAGGTGTACGGCACGGCCACCTCCTCGACCAATCTGGCGCTCGGCCGGACCATGACCGAGAGCGGCCACGCCGACGTGTACGGCGCGGGCAACGCCAACGACGGCAACGCGGCCACCTACTGGGAGAGCCCGAACAACGCGTTCCCGCAGTGGATCCAGGCCGACCTGGGCGCCGCCACCGGCGTCAACCGGCTGGTGCTGCGGCTGCCGTCCGGCTGGGGCGCGCGCACCCAGACGATCACCGTGCAGGGCAGCACGAACGGCTCCACGTTCGGCACGCTCGTCGGGTCCGCCTCGTACGCGTTCGACCCGGGCGGCGGCAACACCGTGACTGTCACAGTGCCCATCGCGTCCACCCGGTACGTGCGGCTGCTGTTCACCGCGAACAGCGCCTGGCCCGCCGGGCAGCTCGCCGAGCTGGAGATCTACGGCCCGGCCAGCGGCGACACCCAGGCGCCGAGCGCGCCGGGCAACCTCGCGTTCACCGAGCCCGCGACCGACCAGGTGCGGCTGACCTGGACCGCGTCCACCGACAACGTCGGCGTCACCGGCTACGACGTGTACGCCAACGGCGTGCTGCGTACCAGCGTCGGCGGGTCGACGCTGACGTACACCGACACGCAGCCGGCCGGGACCACCGTCTCCTACTACGTGCGGGCGCGGGACGCGGCCGGGAACGTGTCGGCGAACAGCAACACGGTGACCCGTACCGGCAACACCGGTGACACGGTCGCGCCCACAGCGCCCGGCAACCTGGCCTACACCCAGCCGGCGAGCGGGCAGATCCGGCTGACCTGGACCGCGTCCACGGACAACGTGGGCGTCACCGACTACGAGGTGTACGCCAACGGCACGCTGCGCACCACAGTGAGCGGGTCCACGCTGACCTGGACCGACAGCCAGCCGGACAGCGCCACCGTCTCGTACCACGTGCGGGCCCGCGACGCCGCCGGGAACGTGTCGGCGAACAGCAACACCGTCACCCGCACCGGCAGCGGCACCGGCGGCACCAACCTGGCGGTCGGCAAGCCCGCCACCGCGTCGTCGATGGTGCACGTGTTCGCCGCCGCGAACGCCGTCGACAACGACGTCTCCACGTACTGGGAGGGCGCGCCCGGCGCGTACCCGAGCACGCTCACCGTCGCGCTCGGCGCCAACGCGAGCATCAGCGCGGTCGTGGTGAAGCTGAACCCGGACCCGGCGTGGGGCGCGCGCACCCAGACGTTCCAGGTGCTCGGCCGGGAACAGTCCGCGTCCGGGTTCACCAGCCTGGCCGGCTCCGCGACGTACTCCTTCAACCCGAACAGCGCCAACACGGTGACCGTCCCGGTCTCCGCGACCGCCGCCGACGTCCGGCTCCAGTTCACCGCGAACTCCGGCTCCTCCAACGGGCAGGTCGCCGAACTCCAGGTCATCGGCGTTCCGGCACCGAACCCGGACCTCACCGTCACGGCCGTCACCGCGTCACCGTCCGCGCCGGTGGAGACCGACGCGATCACGCTGTCCGCCACCGTGCGCAACGCCGGCACCGCGGCCTCCGCCGCCACCACCGTCACCCTCTACCTGGGTACGACGAAGGTCGGCACCGCCGCCGTCGGCGCGCTCGCCGCGGGCGCGTCGAGCACCGTCTCGGCGGCCATCGGCGTACGCGACGCCGGCAGCTACCCGCTCACCGCGACTGTCGACGAGTCGAACGCGGTGATCGAGCAGAACGAGGCGAACAACTCCTACACCAGCCCGACCCCGCTGACGGTGAGCCCGGTCGCCAGCTCCGACCTGGTCGCCTCCGCTGTCACCTGGTCACCCGGCACGCCGAGCGCCGGAGCGAGCGTCTCCTTCGCGGTGACGCTGCGCAACCAGGGCACCATCGCGTCGGCGAGCGGCGCGCACGGCATCACGCTGACGGTGCGCGACCAGTCCGGCGTTGCGGTCCGTACGCTCACCGGCTCGTACAGCGGCACGATCGCCGCCGGTGCCACCGCCGGACCGGTGTCGCTCGGCACCTGGACCGCCGTCAACGGCCGGTACACGGTGCGGGTGGTGGTCGCCGACGACGCCAACGAGCTGCCTGTCAAGCGGCAGAACAACACCAGCGACCGGTCGCTGTTCGTCGGCCGCGGGGCCAACCTGCCGTACGACGCGTACGAGGCCGAGGACGGCGCGACCGGCGGCGGCGCGCAGGTGATCGGGCCGAACCGCACCATCGGCGACCTCGCCGGGGAGGCGTCCGGCCGCCGCGCGGTCACGCTCAACACCACTGGCGCGTACGTCGAGTGGACCACCCGCTCGGCGGCCAACGCCCTGGTCGCCCGCTTCTCCATCCCAGACGCGCCGGGCGGCGGCGGGATCGACTCGACCATCAACATCTACGTCAACGGCGTGCTGCACAAGCCGATGAGCCTCACCTCCAAGCACATCTGGCTCTACGGTGCCGAGGCCGGGCCGAGCGACTCGCCGAGCGCCGGCGCACCCCGGCACCTGTACGACGAGGCGAACGTGCTGCTCGACACCACGGTCCCGGCCGGCAGCCGGATCCGGCTCCAGAAGGACCCGGCGAACACCACCACGTACGCGATCGACTTCGTCGACACCGAACTGGTGTCGCCGCGCGCCAACCCCGACCCGGCCCGCTACAAGGTGCCGACCGGGTTCAGCCACGCCGACGTGCAGAACGCGCTCGACGCGGTCCGGATGGACACCACCGGCACCCTGGTCGGCGTCTACCTGCCCGCCGGCACGTACGAGACCGCGCAGAAGTTCCAGGTGTACGGCAAGGCGGTGAAGGTCGTCGGCGCCGGCATGTGGTACACCCGGTTCCAGACGCCGCGCAACCAGCAGAACACCGACGCCGGTTTCCGGGTCGAGTCCTCGGCGAGCGGGTCGACCTTCGCCCACCTGGCGTTCTTCGGCAACTACACCAACCGGATCGACGGGCCCGGCAAGGTGTGGGGCGAACTGAAGGACGTGGACGACCTGACACTCGACAGCGTCTGGGTCGAGCACACCGTCTGCGCGTACTGGGGGGTGAGCGTGGACGGGCTGACCATCAGGGACAGCCGGTTCCGCAACACCTTCGCCGACGCGGTGAACATGACGAACGGCAGCACCAACAACCTGGTCACCAACTCGGAGGGCCGCTCCAACGGCGACGACGCGTTCGCGCTGTTCTCCGCCACCGACCAGGGCGCGTCAGGCGGCAACCACGGGAACGTGTTCGAGAACCTGACCGCCACGCTCACCTGGCGGGCGGCAGGGCTGGCCGTGTACGGCGGCTACGACAACGTGTTCCGCAACCTGTACATCGCCGACCAGCTCACGTACTCGGGCATCACGATCAGCTCGCTGGACTTCGGCTATCCGTTCGTCGGGTTCGGCGCCAGCCCGCCCACCCGGTTCGAGAACATCTCGCTGATCCGGTCCGGCGGGCACTTCTGGGGCGCGCAGACGTTCCCGGCGATGTGGTTGTTCTCCGCGTCGAAGGAGTTCCGCGGCATCCGGGTGAGCGACGTGGACATCGTCGATCCGACGTACTCGGGGATCATGTTCCAGACCAAGTACAACGGCAGTCAGCCGGAGAACCCGATCACCGACACGGTGCTGACGAACGTGTCGATCTCGGGGGCGCGGCGCAGCGGCGACGCGTTCGACGCGAAGTCCGGCTTCGGCATCTGGGTCAACGAGATGCCCGAGGCGGGTCAGGGCCCCGCGGTCGGCGCGGCGACGTTCACCAACCTCCGCCTGACCGACAACGCCCAGGACATCAAGAACACCACAACAACCTTCACCATCACCCGCAACTGACCCCCGCCCCCGCCCCCGCCCCGCCCCTTCCGCCCCGCGATCTTGCACTTTCGGCCCCCGTGATGCCGGATTACTCCTGCTATGAGGGGCACCAAACTGCAAGATCGCGGGCGTGGGGCGGGGCGGGGCGCGCGGGGGCGTGGTCGAGCGGCGGCGTCAGCTGCCGCGGTCAGTGGGGGAGGGCTGTGGAGAGGCGGCGGATGGCCTCGTCCATCTGCTCGGGTGGGGCGGCGGCGTACGTCAGGCGCAGGTGGGGGGCGGGGGGTTCGGCGGCGTACCAGGGGCGGCCGGGGAAGACGGTCACCCCCGCTGCCGCGGCCGCGGTGGTCACCGCTACGTCGTCGGTGTTGTCGGGCAGGCGTACCCACAGGTGCAGGCCACCGCGCGGGACGTCGCGCGGTGTCAGCGACGGCAGGTGCCGGTCCAGCGCGGCGAGCAGAGCCTCCCGGCGGGCCCGCAGCCGGACGCGCAGGCTGCGGCGGTGCCGGTCCCAGGCCGGCGCGGTGAGGAACTCCAGCGCGGCCTGTTGCAGCGGCCCGGCCACGAAGAGGTCGTCGAGCAGGCGGGCGGCGCGCAGCCGTGCCCCGGCCGGCCCGCGCGCGCCGATCGCGGCGATCCGCAGGCCGGGCGCTGTGGACTTGGTCAGCGAGCGCAGGTAGACGACGTGCCCGTCCGGGTCGTCCGCGGCCAGCGGAGGCGGGGCGTCGCCGTCGATGGTGAGGTCGCGGGCGTAGTCGTCCTCGACCAGGAACGCCCCGGCCTCGCGCACCGCCTCGGCCACCTCGCCGCGCCTGGCGGCGGCCAGTGTCGCGCCGTGCGGGTTGGCGTACAAGGGCTGGCAGTAGAACACGCGGGCGCCGGTACGGGCGAACGCGGCGGCGAGCTGGTCCGGGCGTACCCCGTCGGCGTCGGCGGGCACGGGCACCACCCGCAGCCCGGCGGCGCGCGCGGCGGCGAGCGCGCCCAGGTAGGTGGGGGACTCGACCAGGATCGTGTCGCCGGGGATGGTGAGCGCCCGCAGCGTGGAGGAGAGCGCTGCCTGCCCACCTGGGCAGATGACCATGTCCTCGGCCCGCAGGCCGCCGCCCGCTTCGCGGGCGAACCAGGCGCGCAGGTCGGCGCGTCCCTCGACCGGACCGCGCTGCCACGCGGCCGGCTGCCGGGCCGCGCGGGCGAGCGCCGCACCGAGCGCGGCGGCCGGCTGCAGATCAGGGTCCAGATAGCCTCCGGTCAGCGGGATCGCGCCCGAGGGCGGTAACGCCAGCAGCGCCTGCATCTCGTCCTCGCCGCCCCGCCGCGAGCCGAGCGCGACTGTCTGCCACGACAGGTCCGCCCGCGGTGGGTCGGCGCGCCGGGCCGCCACGTACGCGCCACGGCCCGGCCGGGTCTCCACCAGCCCGTCCGCGACGAGCCGCCGGGTCGCCTCGGCGACCGTCACGGGGGAGACGTGATGGTGCGCGGTCAGCTCCCGCACCGACGGCAGCCGCGTGCCGGGCGCGGCGTCGGCCGCCAGCGCACCCAGATGCCGGACCACACGGTCGATAGCGCTACCATCGTTCATGACGGCACAGAGTAGCGCTACCGCCTCGACCACGATAACGGTGAGACCGGGCGCCGGCATCGCCCTCGGCGCGCTGGGCGTACTGGCCTTCAGCATGTCGCTGCCGGCCACCCGCATCGCGGTGCACACACTGGACCCCTGGTTCGTCGCGTTCGGACGGGCCGTGGGCGCGGCGCTGCTCGCGTGGGCCTACCTGCGGCTGACCGGCGCGCCGCGCCCCACCCGGGACCAGTGGCGACGGCTGTCGATCGTCGCGCTCGGCGTCGTGGTCGGCTTCCCGCTGTTCACCTCGCTGGCGCTCACCACGCAGACGTCAGCGCACGGTGCCGTGGTCGTCACCGTGCTGCCCGCCATGACCGCCGTGTTCGCGGTGCTGCGCGCCGGTGAACGGCCGCCGCCGCTGTTCTGGATCGCCGGTGCCGCCGGCCTGGTGCTGGTGCTCGCGTTCCTGGCCGCGAGCGGCTCGATGCGGGGGACGCTGTCGCTCGCCGACCTGTTCCTGCTCGCCGCCGTGGTGCTCTGCGGACTCGGGTACGCCGAGGGCGGCCGGCTCGCCCGCGACCTCGGCGGCGCCCGGACGATCTGCTGGGCGTTGCTGCTGTCGCTCCCGGTCACCGTGCCGGTCACGGTGGTGGCCGCGCTTCTCCATCGCCCGCAGGGCGGCGTCGCCGCCTGGACCGGGTTCGGCTACCTCACAGTGGTGTCGATGTTCCTGGGCTTCTTCGCCTGGTACGCCGGGCTGGCCCGGGGCGGCATCGCCAAGGTGGGCCAGATCCAGCTCGTCCAGCCGGTGCTCACGCTGATCTGGTCCGCGGTGCTGCTCGGTGAGGCGGTCACGCCCGGCGCGCTGGTGGTGGCGGGCGCGGTGCTCGCCTGCGTCGTGCTGATCCAGCGCACCCGGGGCGGCGCCACACCGGCGCCCACCCCGGGCGAGCCGGCCTCAGCGGGACGGCCCACCCCGGGCGAGCCGGCCTCAGCAGGCCGCGATCGTGCCGGTCACGCCGGAGACGTACGCGTGGCTGACGAAGTGTCCTGACGCGAGGCGGTTCCACTGGCTGGTGGTCCGGTACGGGCCGCTCACCGACTGGCCGGTGACCGAGCACTCGATCGGCACGTTGGCGTAGGTGGCGGCCAGGCCGACGACGGGATTGCTCGTGCTGGGGCCGGACCGGATGTTGAGCGGGCCGCTGCCGATCCGGCCCCGGGTGCCGGTGCCGGTCCAGAGGTAGGCGACGTCGACCCAGGCGTTGTCGGTGAGCAGCAGACCGTCCCAGAACGTGCCGTCGGCGAGGTCGATGCCGGCCGGGCTGGCCACCACGCGCCCGAACTGGTCCCGGCCGCCGTTGTAGCCGCTCTGGTACGCCGCCTGCGCCTCGGGCCGGCCCTGCGGCAGGTCCTTCCACATCTCCCGGACACCGCTGGGGTTCCAGTAGTCGTCCCTGGTGTTCCACGGTCCGATGTCCCAGACCGGCGCGTACTCGCAGCGGCTGCGGGTGGTGGTGCAGACCCGCACGGTGTAGTCGCCGGTGTTCTTCGGCGCGAGGCCGCGGGCCGACGGCAGCGCGACGAAGTGGTCCCGCGAGACGATCACGTGCCCGTTGGCGGTGGTGCCGCCGACCAGTCCCTCCCGCGTGGCGTACACCCGGTAGGTGAGGCCCGGGGTCGCGGCCGTGACGGCGGCGACCGAGTCGGCGACGAGCCGGACCGCGCGCACTGTGGGCGCGGCGGACGGCCGTTCGGCGGTGAGGGCCACCCGGACCTGGACCCGCGTGACCGGCTGGTCGAAGACGGCCTCGGCGGAGACGGACCGCCACTCGGTCCACGCGCCCGATCGCCAGCCGCGCGCCGCCACCTCGACGGCACCGGCGGTGCCGGGGGTCGCGTCGACGTCGGCCCGGACCCGGTTGGCCGGCGCGGCGAGCGGGTGGGGCGCGGTGACGAGCATGCCCCCGGCCGTCTGCCGGCGCTGCGCGGCCGGGCGGCCCGCCGTGTCGGCGAGGCGCAGTCCGGCGCCGGTCCAGCGGACGCCGACGTCGTCGGCGTCGACGACTGTGATGTCGGCGCTCCACGCGTTGCCGGCGGCCGTCGGTTCAGCCTGGGGTGCGGCGGGCGCCGAGGAGACGGCCAGGACGGCGGCGAGCGCGCCGGCGACAGCGGCCGGCGAGGTCCTGCGGGGATGGGGCATGGCGCTCCGCGTGGGGGCGGAAAGTATACGAACGTCGATCTCCGGGGTGAGGTGCAGGCAACCATCGATCGCGCGTCCCGTCAAGAAGGCGTCCGCGGCCTCCGCCCGCCCGGAGTAGTGCAAAAAACCTGCAAACGCCAGGCCTTGCCTTCCTGGAAAGCGCTTTCATACGATTGCGTTACATCGATGTTTCATTTGCGGGCCGGGCATCGCAGATGAACGACATTCGCTGGCGGCGCGCCTGATCGCGTCGCGGCTCCTCATTATTCCCATTCGGTGACTGCCGTTCGCTCGGCGGCAATTCCCGAATGCTCGAAAAAGGAATGAGGCGACATGAGAAGACCAGTCGCGCTGCGACTCCACGCGGCACTGGCCACGGCGGTCGTGGGTATCGCCGTCGCCGTGGTGCTGCCGTCCCCGCAGGCGTCGGCGGCGGCCGGCAGCGCCACCGGCTATGCCACCCAGAACGGCGGCACCACCGGCGGCGCGGGCGGGCAGACCGTACGCGCCACCACCGGCACCGCCATCCACGCCGCGCTCTGCGGTCGGGCCAGCAGCAGCACCCCGATCATCATCGAGGTGACCGGGACCATCAACCACGGCAACACCAGCAAGGTCTCCGGGTCGAGCTGCAACACCGCGGACGGTGTGATCGAGCTGAAGCAGATCAGCAACGTCACCATCATCGGCGTGGGCAGCGGCGCCGTCTTCGACCAGCTCGGCATCCACATCCGCGACTCCCGCAACATCATCATCCGGAACGTGACGGTGCGGAACGTCAAGAAGTCGGGCTCGCCCACCTCCAACGGCGGCGACGCGATCGGCATGGAGAGCAGCGTCCGTAACGTGTGGGTCGACCACGTCACGCTCGAGGCGTCCGGCGGGGAGTCGGAGGGCTACGACGGCCTGTTCGACATGAAGGACGACACCCAGTACGTGACGCTGTCGTACAGCATCCTGCGCAACTCCGGCCGCGGCGGCCTCATCGGCTCCAGCGAGAGCGACCGCGGCAACGGCTACATCACGTTCGAGCACAACCTGTACGAGAACATCGACTCCCGTACGCCGCTGCTGCGCGGCGGCATCGCCCACATGTTCAACAACCACTACACCGGGCTGCACGAGTCGGGCATCAACTCCCGGGCCGGGGCGCGGGCCAAGGTGGACAACAACTACTTCCGCAACTCCAAGGACGTGCTCGGCACGTTCTACACCAGCGAGCGCGGAACCTGGCAGGTCAGCGGCAACATCTTCGACAACGTGACCTGGTCCTCGCCCGGGAGCGACAACTACCCGGCGGGTCCGAACGTGACGTCCACGACCACAGTGAGCGTCCCGTACTCGTACCGGCTCGACGCGGCGAGCTGCGTGCCGGACATCGTGCGGCAGACGGCGGGCGCGAACACCGGCCTGCGGGTGTCCGACGGCAACTGCACGCCGCAGTCCCCGCCCCCCACCACGCCGGGGCCGACCACGCCCGCCCCCACCACGCCGCCGCCCGGGACGACCACCCCGCCGCCGTCCGGCGGGACCAACCTGAGCCTGGTCTCCGGCGCCGGCGCGGACGGGTCCAGCAAGGCCGGCGGCACCAGCTACGGCAACGTGCGCGACGGCAACCTGAGCACGTACTGGTCGCCGTCCGGGTCGACCGGCACCGTCTCGATCAAGTGGGGCTCGGCCACCACTGTGTCCCGCGTGGTCATCCGCGAGCCGTCCGGCACCTCTGGTTCGATCGGGTCGTGGCAGCTCGTCAACAACGACACCGGCGCGGTGCTCGCCTCCGGCAGCGGGGCCGGCCAGATCACCTTCGGCGCGACCTCGCTGAAGAAGATCAACTTCAAGATCAACAGCTCCGGCGGTACGCCGAGAGTCGGCGAGTTCGAGACGTACGCCAGTTAGCAGGCGCGACGAGCGGGGGCGGCCGATCCGGCCGCCCCCGCCCTCGTGCGTGTCGCCGGTCAGAGGGTGAGCACGACGGTGGAGATGCTCCGCGCGCCGACGTTCACCGTCACCTGGTTGCCGTTCACGCCCACCGGCTGGCTCGCCGCGCTGGCGTTCTGCGACGTTGCCACGTACTCCGCCCGGCTCACGTTCTGCGGCGCCTGGATGATCGCGTTGTTCACCGCGCTCGTGGACCGGTTGAGGATGACCAGCGTGACCTTCCCGTCGCCGGAGTAGGCGGTCACCTCCAGCGGCGACGCCTTGGAGCTCTTGGTCAGGGCGACCCGCTGGTAGCCGGGCCGCACGTACTTCGCGTACTGCGAGAACGCGTACCCGCGCTTGAGCGGCGCGCCCGCCACGGTGCCGTACGCGGACTCGCCGTCACCGATGAACGAGTAGTAGCGCTTGCCGTACCACCAGACGTACGCGCTCCAGTTCGACTCCATCGACTTGTGCACGGTGCGCATGATGTCGTCGAGCGTCTCGTTCCAGGCCGCGGCGTTGGCCGGGTTGCCCCAGATGTTGGAGCCGCCGCCGTCGGCCTCGTGCAGGTTCCACTCGGTCATCCACACCGGCTTGTTGTACTGCTGCGCCAGCGTGTACGGCTTCAGCCGGCCGGACGCCTCGGTGCCGTACAGGTGCCCGCCGATGTAGCCGATGTTGTTGCGGGCCGCCGCGTCGTTGAGCGTCGGGTCGGTGTACCCGTAGTTCAGGTTCACCGCCTCGGCGACCATCAGCTTGGTGTTCTGCACCTTGGCGCCCTGCTCCCGCACGAAGGTCTGCAGCTCGGTGCCGCTCCAGTCCATCGAGTCGTAGTCCGGGTGCCAGTCCGGCTCGTTCTGCACGGACGTGACGTCGATCGTCACGCCCTGGTTGCGCATGTACTGGACGTAGCTGTTGAGGTGGTTGGCGTAGTCGTCGTAGTAGTCGGTGCGCAGCTTGCCGCCGTTGATCCGGCTGTTGTTCGTCTTCCAGGCCGCCGGGGCGGTCCACGGCGACGCCATGATCTTCACGTTCGACCCGTACGACTTCGCCGTCCGCAGCGCGCTGACCTGGGTGCCCCACTCGCCGGACACCGGCGAGACGCCGGTACGCACGATGGACAGGCCGAGCTGGTTGGGGCCGAGTCCGACGAGTGTCTGCGTCTCGGCCGTCGACCAGGCGCCGCCCCAGATCGACACCGCGGCGCCGAACCCGTCGATGGTCTGGTAGCGGCTGGCGGTGTTGACGGTGATGTCCGCCGCCCCGGTCGGCGGCGGGCTGCTCGGTGAGGTGGTCGGCGAACTCGTCGGGGAGGTGGACGGCGACGTGGTCGGCGTCGTCGTGCCACCGGTGCAGGTCACCCCGTTGAGCGCGAAGCTGGTCGGAGCGGGGTTGCTGCTGGTCCAGGCCCCGTTGAAGCCGAACGACGTGTTGCCGTTGGTGGGGATGGACCCGTTGTAGTCGACGTTGCGGGCGCTGACCGCCGCTCCGCTCTGGGTCACTGTGGCGTTCCACGCCTGGGTGACTGTCTGGCCGGCGGCGTAGGACCAGGTGAGCGTCCAGCCGTTGACCGGGTCACCGAGGTTGGTGACCGTGACGTTCGCGCCGAAGCCGCCCTGCCACTGCGACGACACGGCGTAGGTGACCGCGCAGCCGGCGGCTGCCGCCCCGGCCGGCAGCGCCGCGGCCACCGCTGTCGACGCCAGCAGGACGGCCCCGGCCGAGAACACCGCGGTACGGGTCGTCTGGTGCCTTCTCATCGGACCTCTCTCTTCTCGATCGGCCGGCTCAGCGCTGGAGGGTGAGTAGTCCGGGTCGGTAGGGCAGGAGGCCGTAGTCGCCGCCGGAGTTGGGGGAGCGGCCTTGGTAGAGCAGTTGGAGGTTGCAGGGGTCGACGGTGAAGGTCTGGTCGGCGGTGGTGCGGATGAGTTCGCCGTGGCTGATGTCGTTGGTCCAGGTGGCGCCGCTGTTGGCCTTGCCGGCGAACGGGTTGGACTCGGTGGCGGCCTGCGGCGTCCAGGATCCGTTGAGGCTGGTGGCGGTGAAGGAGCGGAAGTAGCGGCCCTGGGAGCCGATCGCCTCGACGATCATCAGGTAGCGGGTCTGGCCCTGGAGCTTGTAGACCTGTACGGCTTCGAACAGGTTGTTCGTCGAGTCCGACATGATGGTGGTGTAGGTGGAGCCGAAGCTGCCGGGGAAGTTGCCCAGGGGCATGCTGGAGCGGTAGATCTTGCCGTTGTCACCGGCGAAGAACAGGTACATGTTCTGGTCGTCGGCGATCAGGGTCTGGTCGATCGGGCCGGTGCCGGAACCGGAGATGCTGCCGGTGAACAGCGGCTGCGCCGACGACCACCCGTTTGGGTTCGTCGGGTCGTTCGAGGTGCGGTAGGAGAACGCGGTCGGTCCCCACTGGTAGGCCAGCACCCAGATGTTGCGCGGCGCGAAGTAGAACAGGGTCGGTGCCACAGTCCCCGACGACATCGCGTTCTGCGACGCGGAGGCCATCTCGGACCAGTTGGTGAACAACCCGAAGTTCATCGACCCCCACCGCGTTCCGGTGTCATGGGTGGTGGCGTAGACCAGGTGCCGGCCGTTGTAGGGCACCACAGTGAAGTCCTTCAGCGACACCCAGCCCGAGCGCGGCTGCGCCAACGCACCGGTCGAGGACCACCGGTACGACGACGGCAGGTTGCACGTCCCGCCCGGCGGCGGGGTCGTGGGCGGTGCAGTGGTCGGCGGTGCCGTGGTCGGTGGGGCCGTGGTGGGCGAGCCGGTCGGGCCGCTCGTCGGCGTGGTGCCGCCGGTGCAGGTCACCCCGTTGAGCGCGAAGCTGGTCGGCACCGGGTTGCTGCTGCCCCAGGAGCCGTTGAAGCCGAACGACGTGTTGCCGTTGGTCGGGATCGACCCGTTGTAGCTGACGTTGCGGGCGGTCACAGCGGCTCCGCTCTGGGTCAGCTCGGTGTTCCACGACTGGGTCACCGTCTGCCCGGCGCCGAACGACCACGTCAGCGTCCAGCTCGACACCGGGTCGCCCAGGTTCGTGATGGTGACGTTGGCGCCGAAGCCGCCCTGCCACTGCGACGAGATCGCGTAGTTGACCGAGCAGCCCGCGGCGGCGGCTCCGGCGGGCAGCGCTACGGCGACCGACGCCGACGCCAGCAGCGCGGCGCCGGCCGATGCCCATATGGCATTGACTGACCTGGATCTGGACATGAATTGACCTCCTGCGGGGGCAGCGGCTCTGGCATTGGCGGTGGCGATTGTGTTGTGAGCGTTAACAGCCGCGTCAGGGATGTTACGGGAGCGCTCCCACGCACTCAACAACTCATTTCCGCACCCACCGAATCAGCCCCCGCGCCCCTCCACCCCACGCCTGCGCACTGTCCATCCGGGTCGGCCTGGGTCGATCATGAAGTTGACCGCCCTCAATGCGGGCAAATCCGCGGTCTAACCTCATGATCGACGCGCTTCAAGGGTGGGGGGAGGGGGAGAGGGAGGGGGTCAGGCGGGGGTGCAGGGGGTGTTGTCGGCGGTGCACGCCGCGGGGGAGTCGTGCTGGGGGTCCGGGTCGCGGACGTCGAACCGGATGGTGGCTGACTCGCCGCCCGGCAACGCCCCACCGGTGAACGTGACCACGGTGCCGTCCTGGGTGGCCTCGGCCCCGCTCACGCTGCCCACAGTGGCGCCGTCGTGCAACGTCACGGTGACCGTCCAGCCCGGACGCGGGGACGGGCCGGGATTGCGCAGCACCACCTCGCCCCGGTAGCCGAAGACCCGGTCGGTGACCGTCTCGTAGGTGGCGGTCAGCGGTGCCGCCGCCACCGTCGAGGGCGTCGCGCTCGGCGTACGGCTGGGGGTGGGTGACGGCGTCGGCGAGGGCGACGCGCTGCGGCGGCTGGCACTGGGCGTGGGCCGCGCGGTCGTGGGCCGGGCCGACGGCGTGGCGCTGGACGGCATCACCAGCGAGGTCGTGGGCGTCGGCGCGGCCGGCGCGGGCGGCTCGTCGGCGGTGGCCCACACCGTGGCCCCGGCCGCGGCGGCGATCAGCGTCACCGTGCCGGCTGCCAGCAGCACCCGGCGCCGCCCGGGGCGGCGCTTGTCGTCGCCGAGCAGCCGGACCACAGGCAGTTCGGCGGTCAGGCCGCCCTCGGCGCGACGTAGGTCGACGTTCTGGAACGCCAGCCAGTCGAGGATCGCGGGCAGCCGTCCGGTGACCGCCTGCTCGTGCTGCTCGGCGCGGGCGTCGGCGTCCCAGTCGCCCTCTTCGAGCACCTCCCGCACGGACAGCCGGGTGCCGTGCGCGGTGGGGGTCAGGTCGCAGGCGAGCCGGGTGGCCCGGCCGGTCTCCCGGCAGCGGACCACCAGCCGGTCCGGCGCGCGCAGCTCGACGGTCTCCACCTCGGTGTCGCCGTCGTAGCCGGGCAGCGCGGCGGTGGCGAGGATCCACCGATCGGACCCGGGCGCGCTGTCGGCGAACCACTTGGCCAGCAGCGCGCGTTCCGTGAGCGCCCGCCAGGTCCGGGCGGGCGGGTGGAACAGGTCGACCTCGGTGACGATCTCGATCACGCGGAGACTCTAGGGCCTGTGTCAAGGTCGGTGCGGGGCACTGTCGCCGTCGTCGCGCCAGCGAGCCCGCCAGGCGGCCTCGCTCTCCTCGGCGCTGGCCTTCTCCTCGTGTATCAGCCGGCGCAACGCGACCCGGGAATCGGCGAAGATCACCAGCTCGACCGCCACCAGTGCCACGCAGATGGCGGTGAGCAGACCCAGCGCCCCGAGCGCCGGCAGGTGCCGGCCGACCGGTAGCGCCACGGCGAGCAGCACCACGGTGCCGACCCGGGGCCAGGACAGCGTCCGCAGCGCGCGCCACTGGAACGCCATGTTGGCGGCGAGGTAGAGGAGCACGCCACCGAAGAGCAGCGGCACGGCCGGCCCGTGGCCGCGCTCCATCGGGCCGCCCGCCGGGTCGGTGACGATGCGGACCAGTTCCTCGGCGCCGATCGCGAACAGGATCACCCCGGCGATCATGGGCAGGTAGAGATAGGCGTACGCATCGCGGGCCAGCGCCACCCGCGCGGGGCCGTGGGCGGCGTGCAGCGCGATCCGGGCGGCCGGGCCGATCATGTCGAAGTGCGCCCACCAGAGCGCCGCGGTGAACAGGATGCCGAAGATCGCCGCCGGGATCGCCGGCCAGGTCACGGGCTGGCCGAGCAGGTTGCCGCCGACGCCGACCGAGATGACCGACTCGCCGAGCGCGATGATCAGGATGAGGTCGTACCGCTCGGTCCAGTGCTCGGCCGAGGTGATCTTCCAGCCGTCGGTGCCGGCCAGCAGGCCACTGCTGTACTGGATGGCCACCACCGCGATCCACAGCCCGTCGCGCAGCCACGGGCCGACCTCCGGGGACACACGCGGCGGCAGCAGCGCCGCCACCAGCAGCAGGCCGGCCGAGATCACCGCCTCCGGAAGGAACAGCCGCAGCTTGCGCCGGGCCGGCGGGTCGTCGCGCGTGGCGTACCAGTACAGGGCGGTGTGCACGAACCGGATCACCACGTAGCTGATCGTGACCAGGATCGGGCCGGCGCTGCCCTTGTCCAGGTCGCCGAAGGTCTGCGGCAGCGCGAGCGCGAACGTGAACAGCGCGATCATGCCGACCACCATGAGGATCGGCACGAAGCCCTCGCCGAGGCGCAGCCGGGCGGCGACCGCGCTGTGCACCACCCAGCACCACCAGAGCACGGCGAGCACCAGCAGCGCGTGCAGCAGTTGCCCCGGGGTCACGTTCGCGGCGGTGGCGCGCGTGATGATGAAGAAGGACACCACGAAGACGAGGTCGAAGAAGATCTCGAACCGGTCGACCCGGGTGGCGGGGGCGACGCCGGTCGCGGGCCCGAGCCCTTTGCGCCACCGGTCGCCACCCACCGGGCGAGTGTGTCAGCCCAGGTCAGGCCGGGTGCCGCTTTCGCCGGCCATTCCACCGGTCCGACGGGGAAGCCGCGCGCTCAGCCCGCCGCCGGGGCGGCCAGGGCGAGCACGTCGCGCAGCACGTCGCGCAACGACCGCCCTGGGTGCTCCAGCCACTCGTGGGCGGCGATCCGCAGGGACGCGAGGAACGTCGCGGCGACGATCCGGGCCCGCAGCGCCGCGTCCGGTCCGGTCAGCCGGCGGGCCAGCTCTGCGGCCATCTCCCGCTCCAGGGCCGCGTACGCGCCGACCTGGTGAGCGGCCAGGCTCGGGTGGCCGTGCAGCCGGCGGCGCCGGTTGAGCCAGGGCTCGGCCGGGTCGTCGTAGCCGTCCTCGGCCTGGACCAGGGCGGCCCGGGTCAGCGCGGCCCACGGCGACAGCTCCGCCGGTTGGTCCGCGACGAGCCTGAGGAGCCGTCGCAACCGCAGCGTGTCGCCGTGGAAGAGGGCCTCCTCCTTGCCGCCGAAGTAGTTGGAGAACGTCCGCCGGGAGACGTTCGCGGCGTCGGCGATCGCCTCGACGGTGATCCGGTCGGGGCCGTGCTCGACGGCGAGGGACAGCGCCGCCTCGTGCAGCGCCAGGCGGGTGGCCGCCTTCTTCCGCTCCCGCAGCCCGGTGCACTCCTCCATGGGCCAAGCGTAGGTGACCCATTTCTCAATGGGCAAACTTGCCTGCCGGGCAAGGTTTAGTGTTGATTGCTTGAGGCAACGAAGCGGCCACCCGAAATCGACACATCTGGAGGACGCGCGCATGAGCGCACCCACCACGACGGCTGCGGCCGCCCCCATGAGCAAGCGGAAGACGCTGGAGGCGCTCAGCGGTCTGCTGCTGGTGCTCTTCGTGGCCATGCTGAGCAGCACCGTGGTCTCGACCGCCCTGCCGAAGATCATCGGCGCGCTCAACGGCTCGCAGACGCAGTACACCTGGGTGGTCACCGCCACCCTGCTCACCGCCACCGCGACCACCCCGATCTGGGGCAAGCTGGCCGACCTGTTCAACAAGAAGCTGCTGATCCAGATCGCCATCGTGGTGTTCCTGGTCGGGTCGGTCGCGGCCGGCTTCGCGCAGAGCGCCGGGCAGCTCATCGCCGCCCGCGCGTTCCAGGGCATCGGCGTCGGCGGCCTCCAGGCGCTCGTGCAGGTCGCCATCGCGGCCATGATCCCGCCGCGTGAGCGGGGCCGCTACAACGGCTACCTGGGCGGCGTCATGGCGCTGGCCACCGTCGGCGGCCCGCTGCTGGGCGGCCTGATCGTGGACACCTCCTGGCTCGGCTGGCGCTGGTGCTTCTTCGTCGGCGTACCGGTCGCGGCCGCCGCGCTGTTCCTGCTGCAGATCACCCTGAACCTGCCCACCGTGCGCCGGGACAACGTCAAGATCGACTACCTGGGCGCGACGCTCATCGCCGCCGGCGTCAGCGTGCTGCTGATCTGGATCTCGTTCGTCGACGACTCCTTCGCCTGGGTCTCCTGGCAGACCGGCGCCATGGTCGGCGGCTCGGTGCTGCTGCTCGCGCTCGCCGTCTGGGTGGAGGCGCGGGCTGCCGAGCCGGTGGTGCCGCTGCACATCGTCCGCGAGCGCACCACCGCCCTGGCGATCCTCGGCAGCCTCGCGGTCGGCATGGCCATGTTCGGCGGCGCGGTCTTCCTCGGCCAGTACTTCCAGATCGGCCGCGGCTACAGCCCGACCGAGGCCGGCCTGCTCACCATCCCGATGATGGCCGGTGTGCTGATCTCCTCGATCGTGGCCGGCCGGATGATCACCGCCACCGGGAAGATCAAGCCGTACATCGTGTTCGGGTCCGTCGTGCTGGTCATCGGGTTCGCCATGCTCGGCACCATCGACCACGAGACCTCGCTGGTCTTCGTCGGCCTCGCGATGTTCATCGTCGGCGTCGGCGTCGGCATGACCATGCAGAACCTGGTGCTCGCCGTGCAGAACACCGTCGCGCTCAAGGACATCGGCGCGGCCAGCGCCAGCGTCGCGTTCTTCCGCTCGCTCGGCGGCACCATCGGCGTGTCCGTGCTCGGCGCGGTGCTCGCCCGCCGGGTCAGCGACCGGATCACACACGACCTCGCCGCGGCCGGCATCCCCACCTCCGGCGGGGGCGGTGGCAGCACGCTCAACCTCGACGCGCTGCCCGAGCCGGTCCGGCAGATCGTGCGGGCCGCGTACGGGGACGCAACGGGGCACATCTTCCTGATCTCGGCCGCCATCGCGGTGGTCGGTATCGTTGCGGCGCTGCTGCTGCGCCCGGTCACCCTGCGTTCCAGCCTCGACCTGCCGGACACCGGCCGTTCGGTGGCGGTGGGAGCGGACGCCGTCGACGGCGCGCCCGCCTTCGACGAGGTGAGCGTGGACTCGGCCGGCCGGGAGGAACGCGCCCGCCGCTGAGCCCGTACCCCCAGGGCCGTCGCCGACCCCGGCGGCGGCCCTGGTCCATGCGGGGACGAACCGAAGGAGGAGCCGTGGACGTCACGCGGACCGCGCCCGCCCGCCTCGCCGCATGGCAGCGGGCCGCGCGCGAGCTGGCGCTCGTCGCCGTGCTCTTCCTGGCCTACAAGGCGGGCCGGCAGGTGGTGGCCGGGCACGCCGAGGTGGCCCTGGCCAACGGCGAGTGGGTCTGGCGGCTGGAGCGGCTGCTGCGCCTGCCCGACGAGACGCTCGTGCAGGGACCGCTGCTGGCGCACGATCTGCTGGTGCGGCTGGCCAACTCCTACTACGCCTACGTGCACTTCCCGGCCACAGTGCTCTGCCTCGTCTGGCTCTGGCTGCGCCGCCCGGCCCACTACGTGCGGCTGCGGCGGGCCCTGGCAGCGCTCACCGCGGTCGCGCTGGTGCTGCACGTCTGCGTCCCGCTCGCGCCGCCACGGCTGACCGCGCTCACCGGGCTGGTCGACACCGGCACCCGGTTCGGGCCGAGCGTCTACGGACCTCCCGACACCGACCAGCTGAGCAACCAGTACGCGGCCATGCCGTCGCTGCACGTGGGCTGGGCGCTGGCGATCGCGGTGGCGCTGATGGCGGTCACCACCGGACGCCGCCGCTGGCTCTGGCTGCTTCATCCGCTGGTGACCGCGCTCGTGGTGGTGGTCACCGGCAACCACTACTGGCTCGACGGCGTCGTCGCGGTGGTGCTTCTCGTGGTGATCCTGGCCGTGCTGCCGACACCCGCACCGGACCTGCCCACGCTGCCGCCCGGACCGCTGCGCCCGCACGTGGTGCCGGCGCCGCGCCGGGCCGGCCGCCGCCGGAACCCGAAGGTCCCGGCGGCGGCCGACGTGCGGCTGCGGCCACCCGGCCGGGGCTGACCGCCCCTCAGCGCAGCGTGCAGACCGTGCCGTTGAGGCGGAACGCACCCACCGGCACGTTCGGTCCGCTGTACGCGCCGACGAAGCCCACAGTCGTGCTCCCGCCGTCGGCGGCGAGCCGCCGGTTGTCGGCGGTGGGCGTCACCCGGACGTTGCGGCCCTGCTGGTCCCAGGTGGCGCTCCACCCGCTGCTCACCTGCTGCCAGGCGGTCGGCCAGGTCCAGGTGAGCGTCCAGCCGTCGACGGCCTTCGCACCCGTGTTGATCACCTCGACGTTCGCCACGTACCCGTTGCCCCAGTCGTTGTCGTCGTCGAACCGCACCGCGCAGGAGCTCTCGGCGGGGCTGCCGGTGGCGAACGTCAGCGGCGGCGACGACCACGAGACCCGCCCGGCGGTGTCCCGGGCCAGCACGTTGACCGTGTAGCGGGCGCCCGGTTCGAGGTTGCCCACCGTGAGCGACGTGCCGGCGGTCTCGCCGAGCTGCTCGCTCACCGCGCCGTACTGGCGGCGCACCTCGTACTTGGCGATCGGGGATCCGCCGGGCGTGGCCGTCGGCCAGGAGATGGTCGCCGCGCGGTCGGTCACCGCGCTCGCCGTCGGCCGGCCCGGGGCGCCGGGCCGCCCGGCCGAGCTGCCGGCCGGTCGCAGCACGAGCGTGGTCAGCGAGTACGGCGGCAGCGTGCGCGCGGCCGCGCTGCCGGAGCGGGTGGTGCTGATCGCGGTCGCGCCGTTGGTGAACGTGTGCACGGTCGGTGCCTCGTCGGCCGGGGTGAACCCGGCGTAGTCGAGCGCCACCGGGTACGCGTTGTCCGGATCCTTGTTCAGCAGCAGGACCGCGACGCTGCCGTCCGGCCGGCGGACCGCGTGCGCGGCGACCAGCGGCTGGTCGGTCCCGGCGCGGACGAGCTGGTCACCGGGCCGGACGAACAGGTTCATCATGGACAACGCGTGGTACGGCGCGAACGGGGTGTTGAACGCCGGCTGGCACACCTCGCCGTCGCTGGTGCAGTTGCCGCTGGAGAGCAGCCCGAAGTCGCCGTAGTCGGTCTGCCCGGCCACCTCGGAGACGGTGCCGATGCCGTTGTGCACGTTCCACCACTGCACCGTGAACACGCCCTGCTCCAGCAGGCCGCTGTAGGCGTCGGCCAGGAACAGCGCGCCCGGCGCGGTGGTGCGGCCGGCGTCCACGTTCAGCTCGGTGAAGCTGATCCCGATCCGGTCCGCGCCGGGGCCGGCGTACCGGGCGATCTGCTGGCGCAGCAGCCAGGCCGCGTCGGGCAGGTGGTTGGTGCGGGCCAGTGAGTCGGCGGCGCTGCCGCCCGGGTACCAGTGCACGTCCACGAAGTCGATCTTCGGGCCGGCGATGGACAGCACGGTCTGGTTCCACGGCCCCGGATCCGATCCGGCGGTGATGCCGTCCGGCCAGTTGCCGGGCATGGTGAGCACCGCGCCGACCTTGATGCTCGGGTCGACCGCCTTCATCGCGTCGGCGTACTCGACCACCAGCCGCGCGTACTGGGAGGCGCTCTTGTCCGGGTGGTCGTCGGCCTCCCAGGCCGAGCCGTAGTGGCCGTTGCCGTAGTTCTCGTTGCCGACGGTCCACCACTTGGCGCCGTAGCCCTTGGTGACGTTGGCGTAGCGGACCCACGCCGCCGCCTCGGCGGGCGTGCCGGTGCCGTAGTTCGCGATGATCATCGGCTCGGCGCCGACGCGGCGGGCGCCGGCCATGAACGTGTCGAAGTCGGTGTTCGGTGCGACGTAGCCGCCGGGCGCGGTGTGCGTCTCCCAGTGGTAGATGTCGGCGTACGAGCCGCCGGGGTAGCGCAGCATCTTCACGCCCGCGGCCTTGAGCAGGTCGGACGTCTCGGCGCTGCCGAGCTGCGAGTCCCAGATGGCGTGGTTGACGCCGAGCGCGGTGGCCGGGACGGTGGCCAGCCCGGCGCGGGTGTTGACGGTGACGGTGACCGGGTCGGTGGGGTCGGCGGCGGCGACCGGCCCGCCGACGGTGCTGAGCGCGGTGGCGAGCAGCAGCAGGCTGGCCGCGAACGCGGTGGTTCTCCTCATGCGGGGGTGTCCTTCGGAGTGGGACGACGAGGCGATGCCCGGTCTGCGTCGTCCTCCCGGAGCCGTGACGGCGACGGGTGCCCACGAACGACGATCGGCTCCGCGCGGCGAGCCATCGATGAGGATCATACGCCCGGCGCGGGGGAGTGCAGGGCTTAATTTATAGACAGGAGTCTTTACTGTTAACAATGTTTAATTTATGTTCGGGGCACCTTCCGTTCCCCCCGAAGGAGTTGCCACCATGCGCCGAAGAATCACCCTCCCGCTGCTCACCGCCGGTGCCGTCACCGGGACGCTGGCGCTCGCCGCGCCCGCGCAGGCCCACGGCTACGTCTCCTCGCCGCCCAGCCGGCAGGCGCTCTGCGCGCAGAACCGGGTGCCCGACTGCGGTCAGATCAAGTACGAGCCGCAGAGCGTCGAGGGCCCCAAGGGCCTGCGCAGCTGCCACGCCGGCATCGCCCAGTTCGCGGTGCTCAACGACGACAGCCGCAACTGGCCGGCCACCTCGGTCGGCAGCACCGTCACGTTCACCTGGGTCAACACCGCCCGGCACGCCACCGCCAACTGGGAGTACTGGATTGGCGGCACCCGGGTCGCCGTGGTCGACGGCGGTGGCCGCCAGCCCGGCGCGACCGTGTCGCACACCGTCAACCTCGGCGGCTTCTCCGGCCGGCAGAAGCTGCTCGCCATCTGGAACATCTCCGACACCGCCAACGCGTTCTACTCCTGCGTCGACCTCCAGATCGGCGGCGGAGGCGGCAACCCGACCCCGCCGCCCACCCCGACCGCGGCGCCCACCACGCCCGCGCCCTCGCCCACGCCCACCCGGACCAGCACCCCGGCACCGGGCGGCACGTGGACCGCCGGGCGGGCGTACCAGGTCGGTGACACGGTCACCTACGACGGCCGTAGCTACCGCTGCCGCCAGGCGCACACCGCCATCGCCGGCTGGGAACCGCCGAACGTACCGGCGCTGTGGCAGCAGATCTGAGCCCGCGTACCCGCGCGGTGGAGCCGGCCGGTCCCCGGCTCCGCCGCGCGTCCGCCGCGGCCCTGCTCGGCGTGGCGCTGGCCCTGCCCGGGTGCGGCGGCCCACCGGCCGCCGATCCGTCCCCGCCGGTCCCGTCCGCCACGACCTCGGTCCCGGCCGGCGCGGACGCCACTGTCAGCGGGATCGACGCGCTGTTCCTGGCCATGATGGTGGCGCACACCGAGCAGACGCTGGAGATCGTCCGGCTCGGCCTCGACCGGGCCACCGACCCGCGGATCCGCACGCTGATCGCCGCCGTCCGGGCCACCGAGACCGACGAACTGGCCACCATGCGCGGCTGGCTGCGCGAGGCCGGCCCGTCGGCCGCCGCCGCGGCCGCCCGGCACGACCACTCCGGGCACAGCGAGGCCGCCGCCGGACTGGCCCGGCTGCGCGCCGCCGCGCCCGCCGACGCCGACCGGGTGCTGCTCGACGTGCTCAGCCGGCACCAGCGCACCGCGGCCGACCTGGCCCGTGCCCAGGTCGCCGCCGGGACCAGCGAGCGGGTACGCGACCTCGCCCGCCGCATCGACCGTTCGCGTACGGCCGAGGTCGACCTGATGGCCGGCCTGGGCTGATCGGCGGCGTGCCGAAGCGCCGGAGCTGCCCGGACGGGGCATGACCTTCGTCACGGTCGTCGCCGCCGGTGACCGGCTCGACAAGAGCGGCGAATCGGCGCGCACCAGCCCTTTCCGCGAGCCGGCGGAGCAGATCGGCGCCGGCGGCGCGGCCGGTTCGCGTGCCGCCGCGGTTCTCCCGTCGGCAAAACCGGCCGCGCCTCGTCCCAGGTCATGGCTACGCTGTCGCCCGGACGTCGCCCCGCCGCGCGTTCCGCCCGCGCTCCGCAGACGGCGCGCGGCGCCGCCGCCGACACCCAGTGCCGGACCGGATCCAGGAGACCGTCAGTGACCCAGCAACCCGTCGCGACGTCGACGAAGCTCGACGCCGCCGTACTCAAGGTGGCCGGCGTCGTCGTGCTCGGTGCGATCATGTCGATCCTCGACGTGACAGTCGTCAGCGTGGCGCTGCCGACGTTCCAGAGCGAGTTCGACGCCACGTACGCCCGCGTCGCGTGGACCATGACCGGCTACACGCTCGCGCTCGCCACGGTGATCCCGCTCAGCGGCTGGGCCGCCGACCGGTTCGGCACGAAACGCCTCTACATGGTGGCGCTGGCGTTGTTCACCATCGGCTCGGGGCTGTGCGCCACGGCCGACTCGATCGGCGAGCTGATCGCCTGGCGGGTGATCCAGGGCCTCGGCGGCGGCATGCTCATGCCGCTCGGCATGACGATCATGACCCGGGCCGCCGGCCCGCACCGCATCGGCCGCCTGATGGCCGTGCTCGGCATCCCGATGCTGCTCGGCCCGATCACCGGCCCGATCCTCGGCGGCTGGCTGATCGACGTCGCGAGCTGGCACTGGATCTTCCTGATCAACCTGCCGATCGGCGTGGTCGCCCTGGTCTACGCCCAGCTCGCCCTGCCCAAGGACAACGCCGAGCCGTCCGAGTCGTTCGACTTCCTCGGCATGCTCATGCTCTCGCCGGGTCTGGCGCTGTTCCTCTACGGCATCTCCACGCTGCCCGAGACCGGCACCGTCGCCGACACGAAGGTCTGGCTGCCGATGCTCGCCGGCGGCGCGCTCGTGGTCGCCTTCGTGCTCTACTCGTTCCGGCCCCGGCACCCGCTGCTCGACCTGCGGCTGTTCCGCAACCGCAACCTGACCATCGCCACCGTCACCATGTTCGTGTTCATCATCGCGTTCATGGGCGCGGGCCTGCTGTTCCCCAGCTACTTCCTCCAGGTGCGCGGCGAGACGACGCTGACCGCGGGCCTGCTGATCGCGCCGCAGGGCATCGGCGCGATGCTGACCATGCCGATCGCCGGCATGCTCGCCGACCGCGTGCCGGTCGGCCGGACGGTGCCGTTCGCGCTCGTGCTCATCGCCGCCGGGTTCTTCACCTTCACCCAGCTCGGCACCGACACGTCGTACTGGCTGCTCTGCGGCTCGCTGTTCGTGATGGGCCTCGGCATGGGCGGCACGATGATGCCGATCATGACCTCGGCGCTGAAGACGCTCAGCGCGGCGGAGGTGGCGCGCGGCTCCACGCTCGTCAACATCCTCCAGCAGATCGGCGGCTCGGTCGGCGCCGCGGTCATGTCGGTCATCCTCACCAGCGAGCTGAACGGCTCCCGGCCGATCCCCGGCGTCACCGACCCGGCCACCGGCGCCCCGCTGACCGAGGCCCAGCTCGCCATCGCCTCCCAGCAGCAGCCCGAGCTGACCCAGCAGTTCCCGGTGCCGCCGTCGCTGATCGAGCGCGGGCTCGACTACGCGGCGAACTCCTTCTCCACCACGTTCTGGGTCGCCTTCGGTCTGGTGCTGCTGACCTTCATTCCGGCCGCGTTCCTGCCCCGCCGCCGCGAGCCCTCGCACCTGCTCGACGGCGACCCGGGCGAGGACAAGCGTCCGGTGCCGGTCCCGATCCACTGACCGCCGCCGTGACCCGGGGCCGGACGCGTCTGCGTCCGGCCCCGGGCCGTTTCCGGCGCCGCGATCCGCCACCCCGGCGACGACCGGCGCCTAGGATCGGAGACGGAACCGAAGGAGGGCGGGTCAGCGTGAGCGCAGACGACGCGCAGCGGTCGGCGCGACGGCGTAACCGGCTGCTGCTCGCGGGCCTGCTCGCCGTCGTCGGGCTGATCCTGCTGCTGCTCGGCCTCACCGTCGCCACCGGCACGGTCGCGGGCGTCGAGGTGGTACTCGCGCTGTTGCTGCTTGTGACCAGCTACGCGATCCAGCGGGTGGCCCGCCGCGAGACCGTCTACCGCGACGAGCGGCGCTGACCGGTCCGGCGTTCCGGCCGGGCTAGGCTGCCACCGTGGATCACGAAGATCGCATCGCGCTGTTCCTCGACTACGAGAACCTCGCCCTGGGCGTACGGGACCATCACGGCGGCCGCCCGTTCGACTTCCGGCCGATCGCCGACGCGCTCGCCGAGCGGGGACGCGTGGTGGTACGCCGGGCGTACGCCGACTGGTCGTACTTCGACGAGGACCGGCGCATGCTCACCCGCTCACACGTCGAGCTGATCGAGATCCCGCAGCGGATGGGCGCCTCGCGCAAGAACGCGGCCGACATCAAGATGGCGGTGGACGCGGTCGAGCTGGCGTTCGAGCGCGGCTACATCTCCACGTTCGTGATCTGCACCGGGGACAGCGACTTCACCCCGCTCGTGCACAAGCTGCGCGAACTCAACAAGCGGGTGATCGGCGTCGGGGTGGAGAAGTCCACCTCCGCGCTGCTGCCACCGGCCTGCGACGAGTTCCTCTACTACGACCGCCTCGAAGGCGTGGACGTACCGCCACCGGCCGCCCGCCGGTCGCGTCCGGCCCGGCCCTCACCGGCGGAGCCGGCGCCCGAGTCCGTGGTGGAGACCGCGGCCGAGGAGGAGTCGGCGCGGGACGTCGACACGCTCGCCGTGCAGCTCGTGCAGACAGTGGCCGGCATGCAGGGCAGCTCCAGCGGCGACGTGACCGCCTCCGCGCTCAAGCGCGCCCTGCTCCGCAAGGATCCCACGTTCAGCGAGTCCGACTACGGCTTCCGTACCTTCGGGGAACTGCTGCGCCACCTCGCGGCGCACAACGTGGTGGAGCTGGCCGCCGGGCCCGCCAAGGGCGACCCGGAGGTGTCACTTCCCGAGCAGGGCGACCGGGAGGTCGCGTTCGGGCTGCTCCGCTCCGTGGTGGTGGACCTCGCCGCGGACGGCGGAGCGGTGGCGCTGTCCGGGCTGAAGGACCAGCTCCGGCGCGCCCGGCCCGACTTCAGCGAGAAGAAGCTGGGCTACCGCAGCTTCCTCCAGTTCTGCAAGGCCGCCGCGACGGGCGGGGCGGTGAAGTTGCGCTGGAGCCCGGACGACGGCGACTACCTCCTCACTCCCCAGACCCCCTGACCCACTCCGCCCGCCCCGCCCCTCGCCCCCGCCTTCGCCTTCGCCTCCGCGATCTTGCACTTACTGACCTTCGAAAGCGGGATGAATCGCCTATCCCGAGGGCAGCAAGTGCAAGATCGCGGGGGCTCGGGGCTCGGGGCTCGGGGACTCGGGGACTCGGGGACTCGGGGACTCAAGGGCACGGTGGCTCAAGGGCTCGGGGTATCCCGAGGGGATGGGATCGGGCGGCGAGGGGATGCGGCGGTGGGACGTGGCTGCGGGAAGGGCTGCGCCGGTGGGCCACGGCGCTGGCCGATCTTCCCCGCCTGGGACACCCAGCTTGATCCACGCCAGCTCGCCGAGGTGGCGGGGTCCGAGCCGGCCGGATGCCGCCACCTCGGCGTAATGGTGTCGATCAAGCGGCCACCACGGGTGTCGATCAAGCGGCCACCACGGGTGTCGATCAAGCGGCCGCCACGGGTGCGATCAAGCAGTCGCCACGGCAACCGCCCGGGCACAGCCGACCAGCAGCCTGGGCGCGGCCACCTCGTTCGCCGTCCTCGACCGGTACGCCGAGGACGGCGGCACCTTCATCCCCGGCTGGCACTCGACTCCGCGGGTCAGGAGAGGGCCGCGTCCACCTGGGCTGTCGCGCCGAGCCTTACGGCCAGGCCGAGCCGTCGGCCCACCTGGCCCACCTGGCCCACCTGGCCCACCAGGTCCAGCAGGGCCGCCTCGGATGAGGCGGTCGGGCTCGGGTCGCCGGTGGGACCGGGCTCTCCGGTCGGATCCGGGTCGCTCGTCGGGCTCGCGGTCGGCGCCGGAGTCACCTGGTCGGCGGGAGGGCTGGGCGGCTCGACGGGCGTCGACGGGCGGTCGCCGACCCGTGCCGGCGGCGACCCGGCGACGGGCGGTGCGGTGGTGAGGACCCGCGCCCCGGACTCTGCGGTCGCGTTCGGGAGGCGCTTCGGTGGCGGCGCGGGCCGGGTCGGCCGGACCACCGACGACGACGGGTCGACCGGAGTCGCCACGGGCGGCACCCCGGGCGCGGGCGGTGCGGCCGTGGTGGCGGGCGCGGTCGCCTGTCCGTGCGCCGGATCAGTCTGCCCGGCTGTCGCCGTCCAGGTGCCGGCGGAGGTGACGCCCAGCAGCACGGCCGCCGCCGCGACGCCCGCCGCGGCCAGCCGCTGGGGGAGTGCCCGGTCGGCCGGGGCGTCCCACGGGCCGAGCGGCCGGGGAGGCCGGGGCCGGGCAGCCCGGTGGGCGGACCGCAGCGCCTCGACGTCCTCGACGACCGCCTGCCGTGTGCCGGTGGCACCGGCGTGGGCGAGGGTGAGGTAGAACCTGGTGTTCGCCGCGCCCGGGGCCGGTACGCGCAGGCCCGCCGGGGCGCCGCCGTCGTGCAGCAGGGTGACCGGACGGTCCGGGTGGTGCCCGAGGCCGCGCACGTCCCGCAGCGGCCAGTCCCGCCGGACGTTCTGCCCGGCGAAGGCCACCCGCCGGTCGGTCACCACGGCGGTGCCGCTGTCCACCACGCGCAGCCCCGCCGGCAGCGGGCCGTGGGACGGGTCGAGACAACCGGCGAGCGTGCGGCCCGGCACCGGCAGCCCGGGCAGGTGCCGGGCCGTCGCCTCGACCAGGTCGACTGTGGGCAGGATGCGGTAGACGACCTCGCCGTCGTCCAGCGGCACCGGCAGCGTGGTGCCGGGCAGTGTGCAGCCGTGGAAGCCCGCCGCTTCCATCGACAGCCGGTCGAGGTGGTCGGCGCGGCGGCGCCAGGTCCGGGCCGCCGTCTCGTACGCCTGGCGCCCGCGCTCGTTCTCGCGCCGTGCCCAGGCCAGTCGCCGCTGCGGATGAGCCCCGATCGCGTCGGGTCGCCTCGCCGTCACACCTGGTACAACGCCCTGCGGAGGGCGCGGATACGTGAGCGCGGCTATCGTCCGTTTTGGCGGTGGTATGCCCCCGATTAGACTTCGCGCATGCCGCGGATCGTCCAGTTGCTGGCCTCACCCGTGCACCGGTACGTGGGCCGCCCGGCGGACGGACCCGCCCCCGCGCGACCGGGCGAGCTGGTGGACCGGGTGGAGCTACACGCCGGGCTCGGCATCGTCGGTGACCGCTACTTCGGCCGTCCCGCGCACCGTCAGGCGAGCGTCACGCTGATCGCGCGGGAGTCGCTGCCGCCCGGCGCGGACCTCACCCACCTGCGGCGCAACGTGCTCACCGAGGGCATCCCGGTGGACGATCTGGTCGGGCGCGTGCTCACGCTCGACTCCGGCGACGGCCCGGTCCGGCTGCGGGTGCACCGGGCCGCCCCGCCCTGCGCCTGGCTCGACGTGGTGGTCGCCCCCGGCACGTGGAAGGCGATGCGCCGCCGCGGCGGCGTCCGGTGCTCGCCGCTCACCGACGGCGTCCTGCGGGTCGGGCCGGTCACCGTCTCCGTCGACGACTGACAGCGAGGGAACTTTCCTGACCCGCCGGCCGACCAACCGGGGGCGACCGGACTCCGGCGCCGGCAGGAGGGACGCCACTGATGAACCGAGCGGGGCGCGCATCCGTACCGTCCGGCATGAGCATGCCGGACCGGCGGGCCGGCCGCGGATGAGCGCGGACGACGACGAGCAGGTGACCGGGTGGGCACGACGCGCCGCCCGGGGTGACCAGCTGGCCGCTGCCGCGTTCGTCAGGGCCCTCCAGGCGCCGGTGTGGCGTTTCCTCGCCCACCTGGCCGGGCCCGCCGAGGCCGACGACCTGGCCCAGGAGACCTTCCTGCGCGCGCTGCGCAGCCTGCCCGGCTTCGCGGGCCGGTCGTCGGCGCGTACCTGGATCTTCACGATCGCCCGCCGGGTCGCGGTGGACCACGTGCGGGCGGCGACCGCCCGGCCCCGGGTCGCGGCGCTGCCGGACTGGCAGGCCGCCGCGGAGGCGGCCGGCGCGGTGACCGGCGGCGGGGAGGACGGGGTGGTGCTGCGCGGTCTCATCGCCACGCTGGCGCCGGACCGGCGGGAGGCGTTCGTGGCCACCCAGGTGCTCGGCCTGTCCTACGCCGAGGCGGCCGAGGTGTGCGGATGCCCGGTGGGCACCATCCGCTCCCGCGTGGCCCGCGCCCGGGAGGACCTGGTCGCCGCCTGGTCCGGCGACGCCCGCGACCGCCGGGCGCGCTGACACCACGACCGCCGAGACCACGACCGCCGAGGCCTGCGGGGGACCGCGACCGGCCGGGGCCCGACCGCGACCGAGGGCCGCAGGGACGCCGCGAGCCGGAGACCCGCGCCGCGGGCCGTCAGGCGGCGCGCCGGTCGCGGGCCTGTGCGGGGTACGGGCCGGGCGGCACCAGCCGCAGCGCCGGCGCGGCCGGTTCCTCGGTCGGCAGCGCCCACCGGGATCCGTCCGGCCGGCGCTGACCGGGCGGGGTGTCGCCGGGGCGCCGGCCGAGGCGGGACAGCACCAGCATCACGGCCCAGCCGACCAGCAGGAAACCGTGGCTGACCAGCCGGGTCATCGCCACCTGCCCGGTGATCAGGTCGTTCACCGACAGCAGCACGAGCGTGGCGACGAACGCGCTGAGCATCGGCAGCAGGCCGGACGGGGCGGACCGGCGCGCGGCCACGTAGAGGAACCCGGCGCCGACCGCGACGTTCCACGCCGCCGACTCGTGCCACAGGTGCTGGCCGGAGGTGTGTGCGTGGGTGACGACCGCCTCCCGGCCGATCTGGGCCAGGCCGAGTACGAGCTGCACCGCGCCGAGCAGCCCGAGCGCCCCGCGCAGCCCGAGCGTGATCCGGTGGCGGCGGCTGGGCCGGGGCGGGGGAGCGGCGGCCAGGACCGCGTCGACCAGGTCGGGCACCCGCGGGGCGAGCTGCGTACGGGCCCGCCGGGTCACCGACGCGGCCGAGTCGAACCAGCCGCGGCAGCCGGCGCAGCCGGTCAGGTGCGCCTCGGCCGCCTCGATCTCCGACTCGGACGCCTCACCGTCCAGCTGTGCCGACAGGATCTCCCGCCACTGCTCACACACCATGTAGGGATAGTCGTCGGGAGCGCCGCGCTGGTTCCCGGCGGGGTGCGGGTCACGCCGGGCCGCCCGGCGGCGGCGGTCACGGCGCGGCGGCGACTACCCCGGGCGGGCACGGGTAAGCCGACCGGGGAGGGGCCGCTGTGACACGCGAATTCGTGAACTGGTCCGGCAGTCTCCGCTTCACGCCGGCGGACCGGGCCGAGCCGGCCGACGAGGCCGAGGTGTGCGACCTGGTGCGCCGTGCCCGGGCCACCGGCGCCACCATCCGTCCGGTCGGTTCGGGGCACTCGTCCAGCCCGCTGGTGCGTACCGACGGGATCCTGCTCGGCCTGGACCGGCTGTCCGGCGTGATCTCCGACGACGGGCGGCTCGCGACCGCGTGGGCCGGCACCAAGCTCCGGGCGCTCGGCGAGGGGCTCTACGACGCCGGGCTGGCCATGGACAACCTGGGCGACGTCGACTACCAGTCGATCGCCGGGGCGACCGCCACCGGCACCCACGGCACCGGCATCGGATTCGGGAACCTGAGCACCCAGGTCACCGGCGTACGCCTGATCACCGGCACCGGCGACGTGCTGGACGTGGACGCGCGCCGCAACCCGGACCTGCTGCCCGCCGTCCGTCTCTCCCTCGGCGCGCTGGGCGTGGTCACCCGGATCACGCTCGACGTGCAGCCGACCTATCAGCTGCACCGCCGCTCCTGGTGCACGCACCTCGACTGGACCCTGGACCACCTCGCCGAACTCCAGCACACCAACCGCAACATGGACTTCTACTGGTACCCGCGCAGCGACCGTACGCAGATCCGGGTGATCAACCGCATCGACACGGACGCCGCGCCGGACCGGGCGGACGTCCGGTTGCCGGACGGCGAGCCCCGGCAGAGCCAGGTCGGGCCGACCCACCGCACCATTCCCCGGGACCGGGAGCTGCGCTTCGAGGAGATCGAGTACATGCTGCCGTCGGAGGCGTTCCCGGCGTGCTTCGCCGAGGTACGCCGCCGGGTGCGCGACCGGCACCGCCGGGTGGCCGCCTGGCGGGTGCTGGTGCGCACCATCGCCGCGGACGACATCTGGCTCAGCAACGCCTACGGCCGGCCCACCACCACGATCGCCTGCCTGCAGAACACCTCACTGCCGTACGAGGAGTACTTCCGGGACGTGGAGGCGGTGTTCCGGCACTACGGCGGGCGCCCGCACTGGGGCAAGAAGCACTGGCTCGGCGCGCGGGAACTGCGTCCCCTCTTTCCCCGCTGGGACGACTTCCAGGCGGTGCGCCGCCGGCTCGACCCGGACGGGGTGTTCCTCACGCCGGACCTGGCCCGGCTGCTGGAGGAGCAGTGAGCGCGCCCGTCGGCGCCCGGGTGTGGGTGGTGCCCGGCGGGCACGTGCCGTTCCCCGCGCACGGCCCGGAACCGGCGTTCACCGCCTTCGACCAGCTCTGCGTCCTCAACGCCGGTGACCGGGACGCCGCTGTGGAACTGGACTTCTACTACCAGGACACCGAGCCGGTGGGGCCGTACCGGCTGCTGGTCGGCGCCCGCCGCATCCGGCACGTACGGGTCAACGACCTGATCGATCCGGAGGCCGTGCGGCTGGACCGCCCGTACGGCTGCGTGCTGCGCTCCCCGGTTCCCGTGGTGGTGCAGTTCCTGCGCCAGGACACCCGGCTGCCCGGTGTGGTGGCGCTGACCGGCACGATGGCGTACCCCGGATGAGATTCGAGCGGTCGGCCGCGGGTACCCCGGTATATGCGGGCTGCCGTCGACCGGGTGCGTGATGTGGGTCTGACCGGTCACCGGAGGCTGCGGACGTACTTCCTCGTGGCGGTCCAGGCCGGCCTGGCCGCCGCGCTGGCCTGGACGGTCGCCCGGGAGGTGCTCGGCAACCCGGACCCGACGTTCGCGCCGGCCGCGGCGGTGAGCGTCATCGCCGCCTCGCTCGGCAACCGCACCCGGCGGACCGTGGAGCTGGTGGCCGGTGTCGTGCTCGGCATCGTCGTCGGTGACCTGCTGGTGAGTCTCCTGGGCACCGGGCCGTGGCAGACCGGCGTGATCGTGTTCCTGGCGGTCACCGCGGCGGTGCTCGTCCGCGGCACCGGCGCGCTCGTCACCCAGGCCGGCGGTACGGCGGTCCTGGTCGCCACGCTGACCCCGGTGTCGCCCGACCTGGAGCTGCCCCGGACCGTCAACGCGCTCGTCGGCGGTGTGGTCGGCCTGCTCGTGGTGCTGGTGATCGCGCCGTTGAACCCGCTGCGCGCGGTCCGCCGCGTCGCCGACCCGGCGCTCGACAGGTTCGCGTGCCAGATGACCGCGTCGGCGGAGGCGCTGGCGCGGGCCGACGTGCGCGCGGCCGACGAGGTGCTGGCCCGGATGCGCGCCGCCGAGGCGGAGCTGGACCAGATCGACGAGATGGTCACCGCCGCCGACGAGGTGGTCCGGTTCTCCCCGGTGCGCTGGCGGCGACGGCGGGCCCTGGCCGCGTACCGGCACGGCGCCGAGCACCTGGACCGGGCGTTCCGCAACAGCCGCGGCATGGTCCGCCGGATCGGCACCACGTTGCGGGACCGGGAGCCGGTGCCGCCGCAGCTACCAGCCGCGCTCGAGCACTTCAGCGAGGCGATCCGGCTGCTGCACCGGGAGTTCCTGGCCGCCGAGGAGCCGGTCGCCGCCCGGGAGCGGGTGCTGCGCGCGGTGCGCGACGCGGGCGAGGCGTGCCGGCAGGACATCGGCTTCTCCGGCACCATCGTGGTCTCGCAGTTGCGGACCGTCGCCAACGACCTGCTGCGCGCCACGGGCGTGCCGCCGGACGAGGCCCGCCGGCTCGTCCGCCGGGCGGCCGCGGCCCGCTGAGGCGGCCGGTCACACCTCGGTCAGGCGGGACTTCTGCACCTTGCCCATCGCGTTGCGGGGCAGCGCGCCGACCAGCCGTACCTGCCGGGGGCGTTTGTGCGCGGACAGGTGCCGCGCCACGAAGTCGATCAGCTCCGTCTCGGCCACTCCGTCGCCCACCACGTACGCGGTCACCTGCTGGCCCAGGTCGGGGTGGGGCGTGCCGACCACCGCGGCCTCCCGGACACCCGGGTGGGCCAGGAGGGCGTCCTCGGCCACCCCTGCCGGGCGTGCCGTCGGGTATGTGTCATCGTGGTCGGCGGCGAGGGAGGGTGGCATGTCGGGTCCGTTGCGCGGGGTGCTGGTCGCCGACTTCTCCCGGATCCTCGCCGGGCCGTACGCGACGATGCTCCTGGCCGACCTCGGCGCGGACGTGGTCAAGGTGGAGGCGCCCGGCGGTGACGACACCCGCGGCTGGCGGCCCCCGGTGCGCGACGACGTGGCCACCTACTACCTGGCGGTCAACCGCAACAAGCGCTCGCTGGTGCTCGACCTGACCGATCCCGGCGACCTGACGCTGGCCCACCGGTTGGCCGACCGGGCCGACGTGCTGATCCAGAACTTCCGTCCGGGCGCGCTGCGCCGCTTCGGCCTCGACCACGGCACGGTCACCGCCCGCAACGCCCGCCTGGTGTACGCCTCGATCAGCGGCTTCGGCGACGCCGGGGGCGCCGACCTGCCGGGGTACGACCTCATGGTGCAGGCCGCCGCCGGGCTGATGAGCCTCACCGGGGACGCGGACGGCCCGCCCTACAAGGCCGGGGTGGCGGTGTTCGACGTGATCGCCGGGCTGCACGCGGCGGTCGGGATCCTGGCCGCGCTGCGGCACCGGGAGGAGACCGGTCGCGGGCAGCACGTCACCGTGGACCTGCTCTCCTCGGCACTGTCCGGGCTGGTCAACCACGCCAGCGCGTACGTCGCGGGTGCGGCGGCGCCGCACCGGATGGGCAACGCGCACCCGAGCATCGTGCCGTACGAGCCGCTGCCCACCGCCGACGGCGAGCTGGTGGTGATCGCCGGGAACGACGGCCAGTTCCGTACCCTCTGCGGGGTGCTCGGCGTGCCGGAGCTGGCCGGCGACGCGCGGTTCCGCGGCAACGCCGACCGGGTCGCGCACCGCGACGAGCTGCGGCCGCTGCTGGTGGCGGCGCTGTCCCGGCGCGGCAGCGCGGACTGGTTCGCCGAGCTGCGTGCCGCGGGCGTGCCGTGCAGCCCGATCAACTCGGTGGCCGAGGGGGTGGCGCTGGCTCAAGGGCTCGGCCTGGAGCCGGTGGTGACGACCGGCGGGGTACCGGGGATCCGGAATCCGATCGGCCTGTCTGGGGCGCCACCTCGCTACGACCTGCCGCCGCCGGAGCTGGACGAGCACGGCGCCGAACTGCGCGCCTGGCTCGCGGCGGGGTGACCAGCCCGGCCGCCGTCAGAGCGTCTCGACCAGCCGGAAGCGTTCCAGCACGGCCGGGGTGTCGTCGTCCACTGTGAACGCGGGGTCGCCGAGCCAGCCGCGGTAGTCGTCGCCGTGCCAGAACCGTTCGTGGCCGGCGCGCCAGGCGGCGACCGTCTCGAACCCCTCGCCCTCGTCCCGGGCGTGGTCGAGGTCGACGTCGCCGAGGCGGGCGACGCGGACCTCGACCAGCTCGATCACCGCCACCGGCCGGCCGTCGGAGTCGATCACCGCCGAGCGGGTGCCGACGGCCGGTAGCGGCTCACCGTCGATCTCGTAGTCCTGGAGCAGGCCGGTGGTGGTGGTCTTGCTCCCGTCGAGCACCGCGGCGACGAGCTGGTCGCGCAGCGGGCCGGGGAAGGCGAACTCGAAGGTGGGCAGCTCGGCGTCCATGCGCGGCAGCGTAGCGGTCAGCGGCGGCGCAGCGCCGGGTCGAGCAGGGCGGGCGGGGTGTCGTGCTTCTCCTGCGGGGCCAGGTCGACGCCGGGGGCGACGATCGCGTCGATCGCGTCCAGGACGTCGGCGTCCAGGACGGTGCCCGCGGCGGCGAGCTGGCTGTGCAGGTGTTCCGGCGTGCGCGGACCGATGATCGCGCTGGTCACGGCGGGGTGCGCGGTGACGAAGCCGAGTGCGAGCTGGATCAGCGTGAGTCCTGCTTCGTCGGCGACATCGGCCAGTCTTTCCACCGCGTCGAGCCGAACCTGGTTGGCCGGGACCGTGGGGTCGAAGCGATGCGGCATGAACGTGGACCGGTGGGTGGTGATCTCGCGGCCGGCCCGGATCGCCCCGGAGAGCCAGCCCGAGGCGAGCGGGCTCCAGACCAGGACGCCGAGCCCGTAGTGCTGTGTGACCGGCAGGACGTGTGCCTCGATGCCGCGTTGCAGGATCGAGTAGCTGGGCTGCTCGGTGACGTACCGGCCGAGGTGGTGCTCGCGGGCCGCCCACTGCGCCTCGACCAGCCGGTGGGCCGGGTAGGTGGAGGTGCCGAAGTACCGGATCTTGCCGGCCTGCCGCAGGTCGGTCAGCGCCGACAGCGTCTCCTCGTCGCTGGTGGCCGGATCCCAGCGGTGGATCTGGTAGAGGTCCACGTGGTCGACGCCGAGCCGGCGCAGGCTGTCCTCCAGGGCGGTGACCAGCCAGCGCCGGGAGCCGCCCCGGCGGTTGCGCTCCTCGCCCATGGGCAGGGCGGCCTTCGTCGCCAGCACCACGTCGTCGCGGCGGCCGGCGATCGCCCGGCCGACCATCTCCTCGGAGATCCCGTTGCCGTAGGCGTCGGCGGTGTCGATCAGGTTGATCCCGGCGTCGAGTGCGGCCCCGACGAGCGCGGTGGCCTCGTCCTGGGTGGTGCGCCCGATCGGGCCGAGGTTCATGGCGCCCAGCGCGAGCGTGCTGACCTGTACGCCGGTGCGGCCCAGGGTGCGGTACTGCATGGGGTGTCCCTCCGGTGGCCGCGACGGGCGCGGCCTGACTCGGTGATCTCTCGTCCCGCCTGGCATGATGGCCATGCGGAACATTGCTCCGGTAACGATACGGAACGCTGTTCCGTTTGACAACCGCAGTCCAGGAGAGGACGCCGAACGTGACCGACACCACCGGGCCGGGCCGACGCCGGGCCGACGCGCGGCGCAACCAGCGCTCGCTGCTCGACGCCGCCGCCGCGGTGTTCGTCGCCTCCGGCGTCGAGGCCCCGGTACGCGACATCGCCGCCGCCGCAGGCGTCGGCGTGGGTACGGTCTACCGGCACTTCCCGACCCGCGCCGACCTCGTGGTCGCGGTTTACCGGCACCAGGTCGAGGCATGCGCCGAAGCCGGCCCGGTCTGCCTGGCGCAGGCGCCCACCCCGTACGCCGCGCTGACCCGGTGGATCGACCAGTTCGTCGACCTGCTGGTCACCAAGCACGGGCTCGCCGCGGCGCTGCGCGCGGACAGCGGGCAGTTCGACGCGCTGCACGGCTACTTCGTCGACCGGCTGGTACCGGTCTGCGCCGCTCTGCTGGACGCCGCGGCCGAGGCCGGCGAGACCCGCCGGGACGTCGACGCGTACCAGCTGCTGCGCGGCGTCGGGAACCTCTGCATCGGCGCGGACAGCGATCCCCGCTACGACGCGCGCCGCCTGGTCGGCCTGCTGCTCGCCGGCCTGCGGTACCGGGACTGACCGCCTGCTCAGCCGGCGGGCGGCAGCCGCCGGTCGAGCCAGTCCAGCAGCACCCGCTCGTACTGCGGGCTGACGCTGTCCAGATCCTCGCCCTCGCCGAGCGTGGGGGCGTGGTCGCAGCCGGCCAGCCGGGCCACCGTCAGCTCGGCGTCGCGCGCCGCCCGCCGCCACACCGCGAGGCTGTCCTCGATCGGGATCCACGCGTCGGTCTCGCCGTAGCAGAGCAGCACCGGGCACGTCAGCCGCGCCAGCACCGGCGCCGGGTCGTAGTCCATGTCGGTCCAGGTGCCGGGCGTCGCGGGCAGTTCGTTCGGCAGGAACGCCAGCGGGAACCACCGGCGGCGGGCCGCCGCGTCGATCGCCGCCTGTGCCTCCGCGCGCGGCACGTCGCCGCGCTGGAATCCCTCGGCGACGCGGCGCAGCTCGGCTAGCTCGGCGAGGTCGGCCGGGCCGTAGCCGTTGCGGCGGAGCTGCTCGGCGGTGCCGTGGCGCATCTGGACCGCGGGGCTCACCGCGCTGCACCCCACCAGCACCAGGAAGTCGACCGGGTGCCGGACGGCGGTCAGGGCCGCCGCCCACGCGCCCTGGCTGAAACCCCACAGCCCCACCGGGACCGCCCCGACGTGCCGGCGCAGCTCGGTGAGCGCGGCCGACGCGTCCTCGGCCTGGTCGGCCAGCGGCACGTCGTGCCCGTCGATCCGAGGGCGGCGGTCGTAGCGCAGCACCGCGATCCCGGCCGGAGGCAGCAGCCGGGCCAGATGGGCGTAGAGGAAGTAGGAGTGCTGCTCGGCGTGCGAGCCGTGCAGCACCACCAGGCCGCCGCGTACCGGCCCGGCCGGCAGGTCGAGGACCGCTGGCAGGCCCGCCGTGCCGACTGTCGTCTCCATGCCGGGCAGTGAACCACGAACCGTCCCGCCCGGTGGTCCCGGCCGCCGTCCGGGACACCCGCGTGCGTACGCTGACCAGGTACGCCGCCGCGACCGTGGAGAACCGCCATGACCAGCCCCGCACCCCGTACCGTCCGGGTCGCCCGTCCCGAAGACGTGGCAGCCCTCGTCGACCTGATCGAGTCGGCGTACCGGGGTGAGCGCAGCCGGCAGGGCTGGACCCACGAGGCGGACCTGCTGGCCGGGCAGCGCACCGACCCGGCGATGGTGACCGCCGCGGTTACCGGCCCGGACGGCGTGGTGCTGGTCGCCGAGCAGGACGGCGACCTGGTGGCCTGCTGCCAGCTGGAGCGCCGCGACGACCACGTCTACTTCGGGATGTTCGCTGTCGCGCCCGGCCGGCAGGGCGGCGGCGTGGGCCGGGATCTGCTGGCCGAGGCCGAGCGCTACGCGGCCGAGCAGTGGCACGCCGGTGAGATGCGGATGACCGTGATCGTCCAGCGCGACGACCTGATCGGCTGGTACGAGCGGCGCGGTTACGTCCGCACCGGCGAGCTGAGCCCGTTCCCGTACGGCGACGAGCGGTTCGGCGTGCCGCTGCGGGCGGACCTGGCGTTCGAGACGCTGCGCAAGAAGCTCGGCTGACTCAGCCGGGCCGGTCGACCAGCGCGACCAGTTTCTTCGGGGCCAGCACGCAGTAGCTCTCGGTGAGCAGTTCGGCGACCTCGGTCCAGTCGGTGTCCGCGTCCAGCCGCAGGCCGACCACGTCGGCGGCCCAGTCCGGCTTGAAGAAGTGCGGCCCGGCCGCGAGCAGCCCGGCGATCTCGTCGCCGGGGGAGCGGAACGTCATCACGCAGACCGGCTCGTCGGTCGCCGCGGCCCGTGCGTACGCCGCCTGGTGGCCCGGGTCGACGGTGAGCACGTGGGCGAACGTGCGGCCGCGGACGCGCCACCGGACGCCCACCCAGGCCGCCTCCTCGTAGGTCTCCGGCAGGCCGAGGCAGACCGGCCGCAGGCGGTCGAGGTGCTCGGGCGGGACATCTCCGGGGCCGGTCATGCGCGCAGGCTAGCCGCACCCCCCGACATTCCGGCCGCACCGGCGTGGCGGCGCCGACGCTGCCCGCCCGACCGGGAAATGTCGTAGCCGGGGAGTACGACAGCGATGAGTTTCGGTGAGCCGCACGGTCATTGCGGGGAGAACCCCTCGGACGAGAGGACGAGACATGAGCGGCGTACGAGTACTGGTCGGCACGCGCAAGGGCGCGTTCATCCTGACCTCGGACGGCAAGCGCGACGACTGGACCGTCGACGGGCCGCACTTCGGCGGCTGGGAGATCTACCACCTGACAGGTTCGCCTGTCGAACCGGACCGGCTGTACGCGTCCCAGTCCGGCGGCTGGTTCGGGCAGCTGATCCAGCGCTCGGACGACGGCGGCCGGACCTGGACGACGGTCGGCAACGACTTCGCCTACAGCGGCGAGGTGGGGCAGCACCTCTGGTACGACGGCACTCCGCGGCCGTGGGAGTTCAAGCGGATCTGGCACCTGGAGCCCTCCCGCCACGACCCCGACACCGTGTACGCGGGCGGCGAGGACGCCGCCCTCTACCTGTCCACCGACGGCGGCCAGAAGTGGTCCGAGCTGACCGCCCTGCGACAGCACCCGACCGGCCCGTCCTGGCAGCCCGGCGCGGGCGGGATGTGCCTGCACACGATCCTGCTCGACCCGGCCGACCGGGACCGGATCTACGTCGCGATCTCGGCGGCGGGCGCGTTCCGCAGCGACGACGCCGGCGCGAGCTGGCTGCCGATCAACAAGGGGCTGCGCTCGGGCGAGATCCCGGACGAGGACTCGGAGGTCGGGCACTGCGTGCACCGGCTAGCCCAGCATCCGTCCCGGCCGGACACGCTGTTCATGCAGAAGCACTGGGACGTCATGCGCACCGACGACGCCGGCGCGAACTGGCGGGAGGTCAGCGGCGACCTGCCGACGGACTTCGGCTTCCCGATCGCGGTGCACGCGCACGAGCCGGAGACGGTCTACGTGGTGCCGATCACCAGCGACTCGCTGCACTACCCGCCGGAGGGCAAGCTGCGCGTCTACCGCAGCCGTACCGGCGGTGAGCACTGGGAACCGCTGACCGAAGGGCTGCCGCAGTCGCACTGCTACGTCAACGTGCTGCGCGACGCGATGGCCGTCGACACGCTCGACCCGTGCGGCGTCTACTTCGGCACCACGGGCGGTCAGGTCTACCACTCGGCCGACGGCGGCGACACGTGGGCGCCGATCGTGCGGGACCTGCCGGGCGTGCTCTCGGTCGAGGTCCAGGTGCTGCCGTGATCCGGGTGGTGCTGCCGGCGCACCTGAAGAACCTGGCGCACGTCACCGGCGAGGTCCGCGTCGAGGTGGCCGGGCCGCCCACCCAGCGGGAGGTACTCGACGCGCTGGAGACCGCGTACCCGATGCTGCTCGGCACGATCCGCGACCGGCACAGCGGGAAGCGCCGGCCGTTCGTCCGCTTCTACGCCTGCGAGCTGGACCTCTCCAACGAGTCCCCGGACGAGCCGTTGCCGGAGGAGGTGGTCGCCGGCAAGGAGCCGTTCATCGTGCTCGGCGCGATGGCGGGCGGTTGAGCGGCACGGCCGGTGGTTGAACGGCACGGCCGGGAACCGTGCTCGTCACCGCCACGTCTGACCGGCATGACCCGTCACGGATCCCGGACGTTTGGATGGACGATGGCCGCCGCGCTGGCTCTCGCCGGCTGCACCGCGTCACCGCCGGCCGCCGACCCGCCGCCCACCGGGCGGGTCGTACCGGCCGGCGGGCTGCGGCTGGTGGCTTTCGACGGCTGCGACGAGGCGCTGCGGCAGCTCCGCACGGCCGCGAAGGCGGCGGTCGGCCCGTGGGGTTTCGGCCCGGACGTACGCATGCAGTTCAGCGCGGAACGGGCGGCGGTCGGCGGCGCCGCCAAGGACGCGGCGTCGGCGTCCACGCCCGACTTCTCCGGCACCAACGTGCACGAGGCCGGCGTGGACGAACCGGACCTGGTCAAGACCGACGGGCGGCGGATCGTCACGGTCAGCCGGGGCGTGCTGTCGGTGGTCGATCCGGCGAGCCGCCGCGTGACCGGCCGGCTGGCGCTCGACCGCGATGCCGAGCGGTTCTCCGGCGACGAGGGGAGCCTGCTGCTGCACGGTGACCGGGCGCTCGTGCTGCTGCACGCCGGACGGACCGTCAAGGGCCCCGTACCGGACGGGCAGACGCGCCCGGGCGCGACCCCGCAGGCCCGGCTCGTCCTGGTGGACCTCGCCGGACCGCCCCGGGTGGTGGGGGAGTACCGGATGGACGGTCTCCTGGTCGACGCCCGGCAGTCCGGCGGGACCGCCCGTGTGGTGATCCGGTCCGCGCCCCGGCTCGACTTCCCCTATGCCGCCGGCCGCCGGACCGACGCCCAGCGGATCGCCGCCAACCGGGCGGTCATCGACAAGGCCACGCTCGACGACTGGCTGCCCCGCTACGAGATCCGCGACAGCGTCCGGACCGTCGGCACGGGGCGGGTCGGCTGCGACCGGGTCAACCGTCCGGCCGGATTCTCCGGCGCGTCGATGGTGACGGTGCTCAGCTTCGACCTGGGCGCGGCTGCGCTCGGTGCCGGTGACCCGGTCACCGTGGTCGCCGACGGCGACACCGTCTACAGCAACGGCGCACGCCTCTACGTCGCCAACGACCACCGCTGGCGGATGTGGCGTGGCGGACCGTCCGGGGCACGTGACACCAGCACCGAGATCTACCAGTTCGACACCGCGGCGGGCACGCCACGCTTCGTCGCCGCCGGGTCCGTGCCCGGCTGGCTGATCAACCAGTACGCGCTGTCCGAGTGGGACGGTCACCTCCGGGTGGCGACCACGACGGGTGACACCTGGGGGCGGGGGACGTCCTCGCAGTCCGGCGTCTACGTGCTGCGCGCCGACGGTGCCACGCTGAAGCGGGTCGGCGCGGTGACCGGCCTGGGCAAGGGCGAGCGGATCTTCGCGGTGCGGTTCGTCGGCGGCACCGGGTACGTGGTCACGTTCCGGCAGACCGACCCGCTGTACGGCGTGGACCTGCGCGATCCGGCCGCGCCCCGGGTCACCGGCGAGCTGAAGATCAACGGCTATTCGGCGTACCTGCACCCGGCCGGCGACGGCCGCCTGATCGGGGTCGGGCAGGACGCGACGGACCGGGGACGGGTGACGGGCACCCAGGTGTCGCTGTTCGACGTGGCCGACCCGGCCCGTCCGGCGCGCATCGCCCAGCACCACGTCCCGGGCGGCTGGTCCGAGGCGGAGCACGACCCGCACGCGTTCCTGTACTGGGAGCCCGAGCGCCTGGTGGTGCTCCCGGTGCGGCAGCCGGGCGTGGTCACCGACCGCGCCGACGGCACCAGGCGCCCGCCGTCCGGCGGTGTGCTGGCGCTGCGCATCGGCGACAAGGGCTTCACAGTGGCCGGTGCCGTCGACCACCCGGGCGTCCTGGCCGACGGCGGCGAGTGGGCGCCGATCCGCCGTTCGCTGATGATCGACGGTGTGCTCTGGACGGTCTCCGACGCCGGTCTCAAGGCGACCGCCCTGTCCGGCATGACCACCCTGGGCTGGGTGCCGCTGACCTGACAACGACGGAGGAGGAAACCCGCCACCGGCGGACGGAACCGCCGGCCTGACGTCGACCCGGGGAAAACCCGTCGCGACGGCGGGCGCCGTCCCGGATGATCGGGCCGTGCGCATCCGGCTGCGGCGACTGTGGATCGACGGGCGCGCCTTCACCTGGCGGGCGGAGACCCGCGAGGTACGGGGCGACACGGACTGCCACCGCTGCATCCGGCTCCGGATCTGGGGCGGCGGGAAGACGGGCCAGGCGCTCCAGGCAGATCTGCTGTCGACCACCTGGGGGACGCGCTGGTCGCCCTGTGCCGTCGACGACGCCTACCCGACCTCGGCCGACGTACGCGCCGTCATCGAGTACGCCCTGCGGCACGGATGGCAGCCCGATCGGCGCGGCGGCACGTACCGGCTCGCCGAGCGGGAGCACGCGGCCCGGTTCCGGTTGCCCGGATTCCTGCTCACCGACCGGCTGCGTGGACCGGAGGGCGGTGACCCGACGCGGCGCGTCGTGTCGGCGTGGGCCGCCGCGGACAGCGACTGACCGGACCTCGCCGCGCGCGGTGGGCGCGCGACGAGGTCCGGCACGTCACTGTTCCAGCGCCGCCTCGGCGGCCGCGACCTGCGGTCCCACCCGCAGCGCGTACGCGACGACGCCACCGAGGAGGAACGTCGCGGCGGTGACCGCGGCGATCCGGTTGCCCGGTTCCTGCGCCATCCACAGCGCGACCTGCCGCCACTCCGGTCCGCCCGGTGCGGCCAGGAAAGCCCCCAGCGCGGCCCAGGCGGTCGGCACCTGCCAGGCGGCCCGCGCGCCGGCGAGCGCGGCCCCGAGTCCGACCAGCCCGGTCAGCCCGGCCGTGTTGCGGGCCAGCACGGACAGCGGCCCGAAGTCGGCGCCGAGCATGCGGGCGGCGGCCAGCAGCCCGACCACCGCCGCGCCGTACGCGAGCAGGTGCCCGGCCCGGCGCGGCGCCCAGGACCACGCGGCGGTCCGCTCCAGCGCCGGGTCGGTGCCGGCGAGCGTCGGCCCGAGCGGTGCCACCGCCATCGCGGTGGTGAGCACGGCGAGGCCGGCAGGTACTTCGGGGCGGTCGCTGAAGGCGGACCAGGAGGCGGTCATCACCGCGACGGCGACTGCCGATCCGGCCAGGGCGGCGGGTAGCCGGCGGGACCGCACGTACAGCGGCAGCCAGCGGGTCACGGCGCGGCCCGGCCGGTGAGCGCCGGCATCAGGTCCGGCTCGCACCGCGCGGCCGCGTCCCGCAGCGCGGTGACCCGCCGCAACTGCTCCGGCTCGGGCAGCGCGCGCAGTTGCCGCACCCCGGCCCGGATCTCCTCCTGCTGCTCGTCGGCGTACCGGTATCCGGTCCAGGAGTCCCACAGCCGCACGGTGTCGGTGTCCAGCAGCCAGGCCGCGACGATCGCCGGGGCGATGTCGTCGCCGCTGCGCCCGCAGCCGGACCACCGGGTGCCGCCGCCCATGGCGATGCGCTCGGCCACGTCCGCGGCCCGGCCGGTGTCCGGGTCGACCTCCAGGTGGAACTGCACGGTGCCGGGTGTGGGCTTGGGCCGGTGCCACTGCTCGCTGTCGTTGCTGCCGATGGTGTCCAGCCGCAGTTCCACCGCGCGGGTCGGCGCGTTCGGCAGCTTCGCCAGCGCGTGCAGCCCTCGCCGGGCCTCGGTGGTGACCTCGGGCAGCAGGTGCGCGTTGACGGCGGTGACGCACACCTGCGGCGTGCCGTCGGCGCAGACGTAGCGGCGTGCTTCCGCATCGAGCTGCCAGATGCCGGCGGGGCCCGGTACGCCGATCAGCAGGAGACCCGCCACACCACCGGCGAGGCTCGCCGCCGCGCTGGCCCTGGTCAGCCAGGATTTGCCTGCCGCCAGCAGCAGGCCGGCCAGGACCAGCCCGGCGCCCAGCACGAGGCGGCTCAGCAGCAGCCGGTCGGACAGCGTCTCCCACGGGGTGTCCGGCGGCCAGGAGATCATGAGGGACGCGTTCGTCAGCCGGCTGCCCGTACCGCCGAGCATGGCGGTGCCCTCCTGTGCGACCAGACCGGCGGCGGCCAGCAGCGGCGGCAGCAGCGGTGAGGACCACAGCCGGCCGACCGCCACGCCGACCCAGGCCGCGCCCACCAGCACCAGCACGTCGATCAGGGGCCCGGCGAGTCCGCGTACGCCGAGGTGGGCGCCGCCGGAGGCGACCACCGCCGCGCTGGCGGCGAGCACGAGCAGGTGCGCGGCCGCGACGGCGACGCCGAGCGCTGCCATCGCTGGTAGCGCGCGCTGCCAGCGGGGCCGGCCGGTGCTGTTCATCAGTTCCTCGGCGCGGGTACGCCGGTCCCGGCGGCCCAGCACCGCGCCGCCGGCGAGCGCGAGCGGCATCAGGAAGAACACGTCGGAGGCGTGCACGTAGCCCAGCCGCAGCCACTGGCCCTGCCAGAAGCTGTACATGCTGGCGGTGCCGAGGGCGCCGACGGCCAGCAGCAGCACCGCCACGGCCGGCGCGTTGGAGCGGCGCAGTTCGATGCGTACCTGTCGGATCATCAGGCGCTCCGGTGCTGCTTGAGGAGGTACGAGTAGCCGCGCTCGGCGGCGCTGTCGCCGACGCCGCCGGTCTCGCCGTGGCGGATCAGGTCGGCGGGCAGGCCCTGGAACACGCGGGTGCCGTGGTCCATCAGGATGACGTCGGAGCAGGCCGCCACCACGTCCTCCACCAGGTGGGTGGAGACCAGCACGCAGGCGTCCGCGCCGAGTTCCCGGATCAGCTCACGGAACTCGACCCGCTGTTCCGGGTCCAGGCCGACTGTCGGTTCGTCGAGCAGCAGCAGGTCCGGTTCGTTCACGATCGCCTGGGCTATGCCGGCCCGGCGCAGCATGCCGCCGGACAGCGACTTGAGCTTGGCGTCGGCCCGGTCGGTGAGGCGTACCCGGTCGATGGCACGCTGGGCCGCGCCCGGCACCGCCGAGGCGGGCATCTCCCGCAGCCAGGCCACGTACTCGACGTACTCCCGGACGGTGAACCGGGGGTAGTAGCCGAACTGCTGCGGCAGGTAGCCGAGCCGGCGGCGCACCGGCCGCAGCTCACGGGACGCGGTGGCGTCCGCGCCGAGCAGCCGCAGCACGCCGGCGTGCGGCTTGACCACTGTGGCGAGCGCACGCATCAGGGTGCTCTTGCCGGCGCCGTTCGGGCCGAGCAGCCCGTGCACGCCGGCACCGAGCGTCAGGCCCAGGTTGTCGACTGCGAGGTGCCGCCCGGCCTTCACCGACAGTCCCACCGCCTCGATCCGCCAGGCGTGCCGGGTCGGCGCCACCTCGTCGGCGCTCACTGCGCGTACCAATGTCGTCTCCTTCTTCGGGCAGGGTCGGTCGCGGCACCGGACGGGCGCCGTGTCGTGGTGGTGCGGTTTTCGGGGTCAGCGCCAGGCGGCGGGCCGCCGCAGGTGTTCGGCGCGCAGCGTGGTGAGGAGGGTGAGCACGGCGGCGGCCGCCGCCCAGACGGGCATGGTGGCGGGCCGGAGCAGGGCCTCGGTCGCGGCGGCGGCGCGGGCCGCGTCGGCGTCGCCGGTGAACAACACGGCCGCGACCACGGTGAGCCAGCCACCGCCGAGGACGGCGGCGGCCAGCGGCACGCCGACGCGGCTGCCGAGCAGCAGCGTCGCGGCGGTGAACGTCAGGCAGGGCAGCAGCCACAGCGCGGGGTTGCGGCCGACCGCCAGCCCGGCCACCGCGAGCACCGGCGCGACCAGGAGCAGAACCGCGAGGGTACGGCGAAGCAGCAGTTCCAGCCCCGCGCGGGCGGTGCCGGCGACCACCTCCCAGTTCGGGTTGGCGCGGCGGGACCAGGCCACCGCGAGCCCTGCGAGCGGCGCCACAGGTGCCAGCAGCAGCACCGCCGAGGGCTGCTCCGGGTAGTTGCGGTCCAGCAGCACCGCGGCGAGGATCGCCGTGCACGTCATGGCCGCCCACGCCAGCAGCGACCAGTCGGTCCAGCGCAGCCACCACCGTCGCAGCGGGCGCCGGCGCACCGGCTGCGGCCCGGTGCGGGCCTGTTCCAGGATCGCCTCCCGGGCGTCGCCGAGCAGGGCGCGCAGTGGCGGGGCGGCCAGCTCGCCGAGCCGGTCGCGGCACTCGGCGCAACCCTCCAGGTGCACCTCGATCGTCCAGGTGGCGGCGTCGTCGGGGCTGCCCGCCGCGTACGCGGCCAGTGCCGCCGGGGGAACGTGAGCGGTCATGCCAGTGCCTCGCGTAGCGCGTTGCGGGCACGCCGCGCCCGGCTCTTCACGGTGCCCTCGGGCACCCCCAGCAGGACGGAGGTCTCCCGGACGGTCAGCCCGTCCAGGACCATGGCGGCGAGCACCGCCCGCAGCTCCGGTGCGAGGGCGTCCAGCGCGGCGCCCACCTCCGAGCCGAACGACCCGGCGAGCGCCTCGTCCTCGGCGGCCGGCGCGCTGCGGACCGGAAGCACGTCGGTCGGCACCTCCTGCACCCGGGCGCGGCGGCGCAGCGCGTCGACCAGGCGCCGGGCCGCGATGGTCCAGATCCAGCCGGCCGCCGAACCGCCCGGTGCGTCCGGGGAGGGGCGGAGCCCGCTGAACGAGCCGGCGGCCCGCCACACGGTCAGGTACGTGTCCTGGAGGACCTCGGCGACGATGCCGTCGTCGGCGCACCGCCGCCGCAGCCGGATCGCGAGCCACGGCGACGTACGCCGGTACAGCTCGTCGAACGCGTCCAGGTCGGCGCGTGCGACCCGCCGCAGCAGCCGCTCCTCGTCCTGTCGACTTCCTCCCACGCTCAGTTGGTCGTTCACGGCACCTCCGAAGGATCACGGCGCGGCGTGACCTGGGTCACACCGCGCCGTGAGGGGCCGTCTGTCATTCCGCTGCGGCGAACGGTCCCTTCGGGCCGAACGCCAGCGCGGCGAACCGCTCGCCGATGCGGCGGTCGGCGGCCGGGTCGGGGTGCAGCTCGTCGGGCAGCGGCAGTTCGGCGTAGTCGGCCTCGCCGTACAGCTCCAGCCCGTCGAGGTAGTGCAGGTTCGGGTCCGCGCCGGCCCGGGATGCCACGATCCGGGCCAGCTCGGCGCGGATGACGCGCAGCGTGAGCCGGCCGGTGGCCACCTCGGCCGGGTCGCCGGTGGCCCGGAACCGGACCTTCCCGTCGACGAACTCGACCGCGCCCGGGCCGGGCGTGTCCTCCTGGATCGGGCACAGGACCGACGACACGACCAGCAGCGGCGTGTGCGGATGTCCCTCCCGGATGGTGTCCAGGAAGCCGTGCACGGCGGGGCCGAACGCGCGCAGCCGCATCAGGTCGCTGTTCACCACGTTGATGCCGATCTTGACGCTGATCACGTCGGCCGGGGTGTCGCGCATCGCGCGGGCGGTGAACGGGTCGAGCAGCGCGCTACCGCTGAACCCCAGGTTGACCAGCTCCACGCCGGCGAGCGTGGCGGCCACGGCCGGCCAGGTGCCGGTGGGGCTCTCCGCGTCCGAGCCGTGGCTGATCGAGCTGCCGTGGTGCAGCCACACCCGGCGGCCACCCGTGTCGGCCGGCTCGACCGGCGCGTCCGTGCGCAGCGCCACCAGCTCGGTGATCTCCCGGTGCGGCAGCCAGATCACCACCTCCTTGTCGGCGGCGGGCAGGTCGGTGAAGCGCACCGTGCCGACCGGACCCGGCTCGACGCCGGACGTGCCGGCGGCCAGGTCGATCGTGAGCACCTTGCCGCCGTCGGCGGTGGCCTGACCGGCGAGACGGCCGTCGACGACCAGGTCGTAGCGGCCGTCGGGACGCGGCCCGGTGCCCCGGCAGACCATCTTCGTGGGCAGCACGTCCAGCTCCACGACTGTGGCGCGGGTACGGAACACCAGCCGTACGCCCGAGGGCATCGCTTCGGCCATCGTCAGCTGCGGGTCGGTGTTCTGTGCCCGGGCCCACGCGGGCAGCCGGTGCGGCAACACCCCGTCCGCTGTCTGTTCCAGGTCGAGCGCGCCGCGCAGCAGGTCGGTGGTGATCGGGGTGGTGATGTGCGGGGATGGCATGATCCCGATCCTGCCCCCGGATCCCGGGGAGCGGCCACCTGATTTATCCGACAGACCGGACTCGTCACGCTGGGTCAGTCGGTGAGCACCCGCTCCACGTAGCGGGCGATCATGGTGGCGAGGACCCGGTCCGGGTCGGTGGCCCACACCTCGGCGTTGAAGATCTCCACTTCGACGTCACCGGTGTACCCGGCGGCCTCCACCGCGCGGCGCAGCGGCGGGAAGTCGATGTGCCCGTCGCCCATCATGCCGCGGCCCAGCAGCACGTCGGCCGGCAGCGGGGTGAGGAAGTCGCAGACCTGGAAGCTCGCGATCCGTGCCCCGGCGCGGGCGATCTGCCGCCACACGTCCGGATCCCACCAGACGTGGAACGTGTCCACCACGACGCCGACCTGCTCGGCCGGGAACGCCTCGGCCAGGTCGAGCGCCTGCCCGAGCGTGGACAGCACCGCCCGGTCGACGCAGTACATGGGGTGCAGCGGCTCCAGCGCGAGACGTACCCCCCGCTCGCGGGCATACGGCGCAAGCTCGGCCAGCGCGTCGGCGACCCGCTGCCGGGCACCCGCCAGGTCGCGGGAGCCGGGTGGCAGGCCGCCGACGACCAGCACCAGGCAGGCGGCGTCCAGCGCGGCGGCCTCGTCGATCGCGCGCCGGTTGTCGGCGAGCGCCTCGACCCGGCCGGCGTCGTCGGCGGCGGTGAGGAACCCGCCCCGGCACAGCGACGACACCCGCAGCCCGGCATTCGCGACGAGCCGCGCGGCGGCCGGTACGCCGATCTCGGCCACCGGCTCGCGCCACAGCCCGATCGCCGGGATGCCGGCGCGTACGCAGCCGTCGACCGCCTCGGCCACCGACCAGCGCTGCGTGGTGCGCTGGTTGAGCGACAGCCGCGCCAGCCGGGCATCGGCGGTCATCCGGGCACGCCCGCGACGTCCAGGTACGCGCGCATCCGCCGCGCCGCCAGCTCCGGGTCGTGCAGCAGCCCGGCGGCGTCGGCCAGCCGGAACGCCTCGACCAGGTGCGGGACGCCGCGCCCGCCGTGCAGGCCGCCGACCATGGTGAAGCCCGGTTGCCGTCCGTTCAGCCAGGACAGGAACGCGATGCCGGTCTTGTAGTACGGCGTGGGCGGGGCGAACAGGTGCCGGGACAGCGGCACCGTCGGGTCGAGGACGGCACGGAACCCGGCCGGATCGTCCGCGTCGAGCCGTCCCAGCGCGGCCGACGCGGCCGGGGCGATGGCCGCGAACGCTCCGAGCAGCGCGTGGCTGAACCGCTTACCGTCGCCCTCGATCAGCTCCGGGTAGTGGTAGTCGTCGCCGGTGTAGACCTTCACCGCGGGCGGTAGCAGCTCCCGCAGCCGTACCTCCCGGCCGGCGTCCAGCAGCGACACCTTCACCCCGTCGACCAGGTCGGCGTGGGCGTGCACCAGCGCGGCGAACGTGGCGGTGGCCTCGTCCAGGTCGGTCGAGCCCCAGTAGCCGGACAGTGCCGGGTCGAACATGTCGCCGAGCCAGTGCAGCACCACCGGCGTGCCGGCCTCCCGCAGCACCCGTTCGTAGACGCGCAGGTAGTCCTCCGGGCCGGTGGCGAGCGCGGCGAGGTGCCGGCTGGCCATCAGCACCGGCGTGGCGCCGTACTCCTGGACGACGGCGACCTGCTCGGCGTACGCGGCGACGACCTCGTCGAGCGTGCCGGGCACGCCGGTGAGCTGGTCGGTGCCGGCCCCGGCGACGATCCGCCCGCCGCACGCGGCCGCCTCGGCGGCGCTGCGCCGGATCAGCTCGCGGGTGGCCGCCCAGTCCAGCCCCATCCCGCGCTGCGCGGTGTCCATCGCCTCGGCCACACCGAGGCCCCACGACCACAGGTCGCGCCGCACCGCGAGCGTCGCGTCCCAGTCCAGCCCCGCCGGGCGGCCGGGGGAGTTGTCGGCGTACGGGTCGGCGACGACGTGCGCGGCCGCGTACGCGATCCGGGTTGCCGGTGGCCCGGACGGCCGTCGCCACGCGGGGGGTTCCCGCAACGTCAGCCGCTCGGTGCCGCCGCCCGGTGCGGGAAGCGTGATGTGCGTGCTCACCGGGGGATCTCCTCGATCGTCACCCGCCGCCCCTCGCGGGCCGAGCGCAGCCCGGCCTCGGCCAGTTGCACGCCCCGGGCGCCGGCGAGGAAGTCCCACGGGAACGGCTCGTCGTCGACGACGTGGCGCAGGAACGCCTCCCACTGCACCTTGAAGGCGTTGTCGTGCTCGCCGTTGTCCGGCACTGTCTGCCACTGCGCGCGGAACGCCTCGGTGACCGGCAGGTCGGGGTTCCACACCGGCATCGGGGTGGCGCCCCGGTGCTGGATACGGCAGTCGCGCAGCCCGGCCACGGCGCTGCCGTGCGTGCCGTCGACCTGGAACTCGACCAGTTCGTCCCGGTGCACGCGGACCGCCCAGGAGGAGTTGACCTGCGCGACGATGCCACCGGCCAGCTCGAAGATGCCGTACGCGGCGTCGTCGGCGGTGGCCCGGTAGCGGGTGCCGGTCTCGTCGACGCGCTCGGGGATGTGCGTGGCGGTGACAGCGGTGACGGCGGTGACCGGGGCGATGATCTGCTCCAGCACGTAGTGCCAGTGGGGGAACATGTCCAGCGTGATGCCGCCGCCGTCCTCGGCGCGGTAGTTCCAGCTCGGGCGCTGCGCGGCCTGCCAGTCGCCCTCGAACACCCAGTAGCCGAACTCGCCGCGCACGGACAGGATCCGGCCGAAGAAGCCACCGTCCACGAGTCGCTTGAGTTTGCGCAGGCCGGGCAGGAACAGCTTGTCCTGCACGACGCCGTTGCGGACGCCCTTGGCGGCGGCGAGCCGGGCCAGCTCCAGCGAGGCGAGGAACCCCTCGGCGAGCGGCTTCTCGGTGTAGACGTGCTTGCCGGCCTCGATCGCCGCCCGGATCGCCTTCTCCCGCTGGGTGGTCACCTGCGCGTCGAAGTAGATCTGGTGGGCGTCGTCGGCGAGGGCCGCGTCCAGGTCGGTCGTGTACGCCGACAGCCCGTGCCGCCCGGCGATCTCGGCGAGCCGGTTCTCGTCGCGGCCCACGAGTGTCAGCTCGGGCCAGATCCGGCTGCCGTCGCGGGCCGGCACGCCGCCCTGTTCGCGGATGGCGAGCAGGGACCGGACGAGGTGCTGCCGGTAGCCCATCCGGCCGGTGACGCCGTTGAGGATGATGCCGACGGACGTGCGTTCCACTGTGCCTCCCGGCGGTGAATGCGCTTTCAGTAAGCGCTTTCAGGGTGCTACCGTAGCCACGCCGGAACACCGGGTCAAGACGTTCCGCAGGGAGACGCATCGATGTCGCACGTGACGCTGGAAGACGTGGCCAGGGCGGCCGACGTCTCACTGGCCACCGCCTCCCGGGCCCTCAACGGCAGGCGCGTCACCCCGCACCTGCACGACCGCGTCCTGGCCGCCGCCGCACGGCTCGCGTACACCCCGAACGCCCACGCCCGCGCGCTCGCCGGCGCGTCCCGGCGCAGCGTCGGCGTGGTCTGCCACGACGTCACCGACCCCTACTTCGCCGCCGTCGCCGGCGGCGTCATGCGCGTCGCCGCCGACAACGACCTGCTGGTCATGCTGGCCAGCACGTTCCGCGACCCGGAACGCGAGATCGCGTACGTGTCGATGCTGCGCGCCGAACGCGCCCCGGCGATCCTGCTCATCGGCTCCGGCTTCGAGGACCCCCGCTGGGAGCGGGCCATGGCCGCCGAGCTGGCGCCCTACCTCGACGGCGGTGGCCGGGTCGCGGTGGTCAGCCGGCACCGCACCCTGAAGGTCGACAGTGTCCTGCCGGAGAACCGGGCCGGCGCCGCCGAGCTGGCCCGCGCGCTGCTCGGCCTGGGGCACCGCCGCTTCGCGGTGCTCTCCGGCCCGCCCGAGCTGACCACAGTCGCCGACCGGCTCGGCGGGTTCCGCGACGAGCTGGCCGCCGCCGGTGTGGCGCTCGACCCGGGCGCGGTGGCCGAGGCGGCGTTCACCCGCGACGGCGGCTACCGGGCGATGACCGAGCTGCTCGACCGCGGCCTCGACGCCACCTGCGTGTTCGCGTGCACGGACGTGATGGCCGTCGGCGCGTACGCGGCGTTGCGCGACCGCGGGCTGTCGGTGCCCGGCGACGTCTCGGTCGCCGGTTTCGACGACATCCCTGTCGTGCGTGACCTCACCCCGCCGCTGACCACAGTGGCGCTGCCACTGCACCGGCTCGGCGAGGAGGCGATGAAGCTGGCCCTGACCGAGAACGCCGGTCGCCGCCGCCGGATCGTGCGCCTGCCCGGCGAGGTCGTGATGCGGGCCAGCACCGCGCCGGTCGCCTGATCCCGGCCGGTAGGGTGCCGTCATGATCGAGGACGCACCGTGCCGCTGACGAACCCCTGGCTGACCGGTCCGACGCCGACGAGGAAGCTGGACCGGGACCGCCTGGAGGAACGGATCCTCAACCTGCTGTCGTCGCAGAACATGTGCGTGCTCGCCACCGTCGGGCCGGACGGGCCGCTTGCTACGCCGGTGCGCTACTACCCACTCGACTTCACGCTGATGTTCACCGCCGCGCCACGCTCGCCGAAGATGCGCAACATCGCCGCCGATCCGCGGGTGTCGGTCGGCGTCTTCGCGCCGCTGGTCGGCCTGGCCAGCAGCCGTGGCGCGCAGGTGTTCGGCACCGCCCGGGTGCTCGGCCCCGAGCACCCTGACCGGGCCCGCCACTGGGCCGCGTTCCGCTGGGAGAACGAACACGCGGAGCGGGGCCGGTCGCTGTCCGAGCCGCCCGAGGACCCGCTCGTCGTGATCGAGGCCGACCGGATCGTCTACACCGAACACTGGCTGCGCCGCGAGGGCTACGCCCCACGTCAGCACTGGCGTCGCTGACGCCGTTCGCCGTCCTTGCGGTGGTGTCGCGGCGGGCGCGCTACGGGCCGGTGGGGGAGCGGGTGGCGCGCAGCAGGTTGCCGGCCAGGCGCAGGTCCGCGCCGCCGACCCTCGCGAGCACGTCGATCCGCTCGGCCGTCACCTGCGTCCAGAGCGGGTCGGGGAAGGCCGCGCGCAGCGTGTCCGCGTCCAGGCCCCAGCCCTCGCCCGCCTCCGGCGACACAGCCAGGACGAACACCGCACCACCGGGCGCGGTCAGGCGCGGCAGCAGCGCCAGGTAGTCGCGTACGGCGGCGCCCCGCCGGTCCAGCGAGTGCAGCAGGCCGGAGTCGAACACCGAGTCGTACGGCACCGGCGGCACCGGGATCGCCGTCGCGTCGCACACCTCGAAGCGCACCGGCAGGCCCGCCGCGGCGGCCTTGGCCCGGGCCTGGTCGATCGCCACCGGTGAGATGTCGACGCCTGTCACGTCGTGGCCGCGGCGGGCCAGCGCGAGCGCCAGCTCACCGGTGCCTCAGCCGACGTCGAGCACGCGCGGGCCGCGTACCCCGGTGTCGAGGACCGCGGCGAGCGCCGGCTGCGGGCCGCCGATCTCCCAGGGCGGGCGCTCGGCGTCGCGATAGAGGCGGTCGTAGTGGACGTCGTCCGGCTCGTCGGTCATCGCGTACCCCCTCGGTCGGCGCGGCCACCCCCGAGCGTGTCACGTCCGGCGGTGGTCAGTGCCCCCGCCGCGGGTCAGAACCGCAGCCGGCGCAGGTAGCGGTAGCCGACGGCAGCGGTCTGCTGCGGCGTCACGTCGGGGGTGTCGTTCTCCACGATGTACTCCATCACCTGGTGCCCCCGGAAGATCCGCGCGAAGTCGATCATCCCGGTGCCCAGGTCGGCCATGTCGCCGGTGGCCGGGTCGCGGTCCTTGACGTGGTACTGCAACACCCGCTGCGGCGCCGAGCGGATCACGTCGAGCGTGAAGCCCTCCGGGTCGTCGACGCCCTCGCCGGAGTTGATGCCGCCGGTGACCGCCCAGTAGATGTCGATCTCCAGGTGCACCAGGCGCGGGTCGAGCTCCTCGGTCAGCACGTCCCACGGCCGCCTGCCGTTGCCGAAGTCGATGGTGAACTCGTGCGCGTGGTTGTGGTAACCGTACCGCAGGCCCGCCTTGCGCGCGGCGGCGGCCTCGACGTTCATCTGCTCCGCCCAGCGCTTCCAGTCGTCCTCGCGGTCGGAGTTCAGGTACGGCACCACCATGAACCGCTGGCCCAGCGTCCGGGCGTTCGCGATCTTCTGTTCCAGCGCGGCGGCGTCGGCGGCGATGCCGTCGTGGCTGGAGCTGGCCTTGATGCCGATGCCGTCCAGGAAGCGGCGCAGCTCCCGGGCGGTACGGCCGAAGTAGCCGAGCGCCAGCTCGACCCGCGGGTAGCCGATGCGGGCCAGGTGCGCCAGCGTCGCGTCGTAGCCGGGCGAGCCGTTGAGCGCGTCGCGGACCGTCCAGAGCTGGAGGCTGATCAGTTCCTTCGGCACCGGGCGCCGGCCGTGATGGTGCCCGCCGGCCTGGGCCGCGGTCGCGCCGAGCCCGGTGGCGAGCCCGATCCCGGCGAGCGCCGCCAGGGAGCCGCGCAGCAGGTCGCGCCGGTCCAGCGACTGCCGTAGCGCGGCGTGTCCGTCATGTCCGTAGCACATGGTCGTACTCCTTCGTCGCCTGTGCGCCGACGCTACAAAAGACATGTCGATATGTCTATGGCTTTCGGTGCTTCGAGTCTGACTTTCGATCGGCGTGGCGGAAAGTCGGGGACTGTGCGTCGCCGGTGCCGCGTGGCAGGCTCGGGGCGTGGCCGCATACGACGTCGCTCTCGTCCTGCTCGTCGACCCGTCCGGCGCCATCCTCATGCAGCACCGCGACGGCAACGCGCCGGTGTCGCCGTACCAGTGGAGCCTGCCCGGCGGCAGCATCGAACCCGGCGAGACACCGGAGCAGGCCGCCCGCCGCGAGCTACGCGAGGAGACCGGCCTGACCGCCGGGGAACTGCACCTGCTGTGGAGCGGCCCCCGCCCGCACGAGGACGGCTTCCCGCACACCGTCACCGTGTACGTCTTCCGCGGCGCCACCGACGCCCGGCAGGAGGACGTGGTGCTCGGCGAGGGACAGGCGATGGTCTTCGTGCCCCGCGACGAGGTGCTCGACCGCGACCTGGCGGTGAGCGCCGCGAAGGTGCTGCCGCTGCACCTCGCGGAAACCGCCTAGCGCCCGGTCAGCGCCCCGGCCAGCACGCCGGCGAACCGGGGGAGCAGCTCGTCGTCGGGCAGATGATCCGGGTTGATCTCGGTGACCGACAACCCGGCGAACCGCGGGCTCGCCACCAGCTCCGTCAGCGTCGCCGCCGCCTCGCCGAGGCTGAGTCCGAACGGCTCCGGCACGTCAGCCAGCGGCGCGTCCACGAAACTCAGCACGTCCACGTCGAAGTGGACCACGAACCGTTCGGCCGCACCCTCGGCCACCGACCGGGCCCGGCGCGCCGCCGCCCGCGCGTCGGCGTGCACCTCGTCGGCCGGCACGTACGCCAGCCCCAGCTCGGCCACCAGCTTCCGCTCGTGGTCACCACGGGGCAGCGAGTCCCCGTACACCACCACCCGCTCCGGCGGCAGCAGCGGCACCTCGGGCCCGACGCCCGCCACCTGGGGCAGCGTCCCCGGCAGGCCGAGCATGTGCGCCAGCCCCATCGCGTCCAGGTTGCCGTTGGCGCGGGTCTCCGGCGTGTAGAGATCCGGCCCGCCGTCCACGTACACCAGCGCGGGCGACAGCCCGGCCCGCGCGCAACCGGCGACCAGGCCGACAGTCACCGTGCAGTCGCCGCCGAGCACCAGCGGCGCGCGCCCCCGGCGCACCGCCGCCGCGACCCGGTCGGCCACCGCCGAGGCGACGGCGGCCACCGCGCCCGCGTTCTGACCCCTGGGGTACGCCGGATCCGGCCGCCACCGGAAGCCCGGCACGTCACCGGCGTCCTCGACGTCGGCGCCCAGCAGATCGAGCAGGCCGGCGGCGCGCAGGGCGGCGGGTGCACGCTCGATGCCGGGGGTGTGGGCACCGGCGCTCGACGGCGCTCCGACAACCGTCCACTGACGAGGGTCCATCGCCCCACCCTAACCTTGCTCGGGCCTGAACCGGGATCAGCGCAGCACCAGCAGGTCCAGTGCGTCGATCACCGGACCGCTGTCGATCCTTGCTGCCTCGCGTAGCCGCTGGACGCCGGCGGCGTACTCCGCATCGGTGATCAGCTGAAGCGGCGTGTGCGCCTCCCGGCGCAGGCCGGCCGCCGCCTCCCGCAGCGACGGCGCGGTGACCTGCGGAACCTGCTCGACCGCCGCGGTGGCGAAGCCGGCGGCGGCGAAGGCGGCCCCGACGTCGGCGATGCCCGGATACGTGTCCAGCACGCGAACGGCCTCGGGGAAGTAGTCGAACAGCGTGATCGCCTCGTGCCGTCCCGCGAATGCGGACCGGATCAGCACCGGGGCGCCCGGCCGCAGTACCCGGCGCAGCTCGCGCGCCGCGGCGGCCAGGTCGGGTACGTGGTGGATGACCGTGGACAGCCACGCGCCGTCGACGCTCCCGTCGGCCAGCGGGATGTGTCCGGCGTTGCCTGCGACCAGTGGCGCGAACGCGCACCGGGCGCGCATCGCCGCCGACGGCTCGACGGCGACCACCTCGACGCCGGGGAACCAGTCGGTGAACGCGCGTGCCCAGCTACCGGTCCCGGCGCCCAGGTCGAGCAGCCGCAGGCCCGGGCGCGGTACGAGCTGCCGGGCGACGGCGGCCCGCCAGGCCGTGAGACCGTCGTCGGTGAGGTGCCGGGTCGCGGCGAACGCCTCGGCGTCGGCGTCGTGGTACGCGATGCGGGCCATACGCGACAGCCAACTCCCCGGCGGGCTGCCGAGGCAAGCACTGTGACGCGTTACCTGTGGACCTTGGGGAGGGGCAGAGAGTGCGGTATCGGATCCACTTCGACGCCGAGCTGCCGGCGGACGCCCTCCGCCTGTTCCTGCTGACGGAGTACGGCGTCGCGACGGAGGCCGTGTACGTCGGTCGGATCGAGGACCGGGCCGTCGACGATCCTCGGCCGGCGGCGATGCTCACCCCGCCCGACGGGGACGAGGGTTTCGGCTGGGTTCTCACCGGCGACACCGCGCTGGCCGCCGCCACCGGCCACGGCGAGCGCGATCTCGCGGTCACCCTCGCCCGCGCGTTCGGCGTACGGGCGCTCGTCGACGACGGCGGCATCCACCCCGACCGGTGGGCGCTGGTGAGCGCCGACGGCAGCAGCGGCCGGGTGCTGACCGACTCCGACGCCGCCGCCGACGGGGACCTGCGGATCGTGCACGCACTGGAACCGATCAGTGGGGAGCCGCAGCTCGCCGTCGTACCGCCGCCGGACTGGGCCCGCGACTGCTGACCCGGCCGTGCCCCGAACCGGCAATTCCTTGGGAACTATGAACCGCCGCTCGGCTCGTAGATCGTCTCGAGACCACGTTCCACGCGGATCAGCGAGTTGAGCCATGCCCGGGTCTCGGCGTCTGTCGAGTACAGGATCGTGCCGCGCATGCCTCGCGTCATCAGCACCTTGTAGGTGTTACGGATCAGGCGGTCGGCCTCCGCGTCACTGAGCGACTTGCGGCTGCGGAATGCGGGGTCCTTCGACTCCGCCCGCTGGGTCACCAGCCGGCCGTCGCGGGCGACCAGGTCGGGTCCGAGGATGACACCGGACCACTCGTACTCGAAGCCCTGTGCGGTGTAAACGCAACCGACCTGGCCGAATCCGTGCGGATCGGTGGCCCAGAACGCGCTGCCCGGCGCGTCGCCGACGCTGCGGTCGCTCTTCACGTTCCAGGGACGCGCCCAACCACCGATCCGTACGTCGGCGACCAGGGACTCGTCCGGCAGCGGGTCGCTCCACGGCCAGCAGTACCCGGCCGACATCCGCGCCGTCTCCCCGGCCGCCTGCTTCGCGGCCAGGAACGCCTCCATCTCCTCCGGCGAACTCGCCAGCCGCAGGTCGAAGCGTCCGTCTCCGGCCCACACCGACGGCTTGCCGCCGTCGAGGCCGAGCAGGTCGACGACCCACTCCTCGTACGCCTCACTGCCGCCGCACCGGAACTGGTCGTGCAGCGACACGACCTCGACATCCAGATTGAGCTGTTTCGCGTACGTGGAGATGACCTCGACGTTCCCCAACTCGCCCGGCTTGACCACCTGGTGCTCGTCGAGCAGGAAGACCGGTACCCGGGCCGCGGCGAGGAGCTCGTCGATCTGCGGCCGGGCACGGTCCCGCTTCGCCTTCGGCGTGAACCGGTTGACCGAGGTCTCCCTGATCCGGTGCGCCTCGTCGCAGATCAGCACGTCGAGCCCGTTCCGCTCGGCGGTCATGAAGCTGTTGAAGTAACCGAACAGGTTCTTCAACCGGGTGGAGCCCTTGCCCGCGTAACGCCGCAGCGTCTGGGTGAACGATCGCGAACCCGTGGCGTGCATGACCGAGCGCTGCTGCCGGGCCAGTTCACCGAGCACCGAGAGTGCGATGACGCTCTTGCCGCTGCCCGGCCCGCCGGCCACCACCACTACCGACTTGCGGTCGGCGCTGCGCGCACGCTCCACGGCGTGCAACACCAGCTCGTACGCCAGGCGCTGCTCGTCGAGCAGGGTGAAGTGGGACCGGTCCTTCAGCTCGGCGGCGGCGTAGGACAGCAGGTGCTTGCTGGGGCGTACCGAACTGGTGAGGAAGCGGTCCGCGGCGGCTGCGCCGGAGCCGGGGGCCAGGTGGTTTCGCAGGTAGTCGAGGAACCGGCCGCGGCGCTGCTTGGTGAAGATCCGGCTCTGCTCCGTCGCCCGCCGGGCGAAGAGGTCGTCGACGTCGCGGTCGACGGCGTTGTGCAGGTAGGCGGCCCCGACGATCGGGTTGCGCGAATGGGCGAGCACCCCGAGGAAGTCCGCGAGGTACTCGCAGTAGTCCTCGACCTGCACGCCCGGATGCAGCCGAGGGGTGGCGGCGTGCTCGACCAGGACCAGGCTCTCTGATCCCTCGTACGACTCGACCCGGGACCACTGCTTCAACTCCACCACGACGTAGGAGTCCTCGGCCGTCTTCGGATGTGTTCCGGCGAGGACGACGTCGATCCGCTTGCTGGTCAGCGGGAGCTGGTACTCCACGAGCATCTCGACCTGCCCGAGACCCGCGTCGGCGAGATCCTGGGCGAGCACCGGCAGGCTCCGCTCCCAGGACCGCCGTTCGGAGGCGCTCACGTTGTGCCCGATGTGCTCCGCGATCCGGTCGGCGAGGGCGCCACCGGCCGCGTAGCGCAGCAGTCCGTCGGCGGAGGTGCGAAAGGCTGACACGACTTGCCCCCGGGCAGCACGAAATGATCGTGCGCATGGGGGGCGTGTCCGGCGACGACCGGAAGCCCGTCGTTACGCGCTTGTACCGGGTGGACTGTAGCGGAGAGATCATTCTCCGGCACGCCCCGCTATCGCTTGGCCGCAGAACCTCTGACTTCTCCAGCCGGATAGCGGACGGACACCTCGGCCAACTTGGCGACTGCGGCCTCCGTCAGGTCGATGCCGAGGACGTCCGCCAGTCTCGTCAGGTAGATCATGACGTCGCCGATTTCCGCCCGCACACGTGCGCCCGCCTCGGGGTCGTCCATCACCGTGGCGGCCTGCTCCGGGGTCAGCCACTGGAACTCGGCGACCAGTTCACCGACCTCGCCGGCGAGTGCCATGGCGAGGTTCTTCGGCGTGTGGAACTGCTGCCAGTCACGTTCCTCCGCGAACGCCCGCACCAGAGCCGTCAAATCGTCCATGTCGGCAGTCTGACACCGCGGGCCGGCCGGTCACGGGAGCCCAGCCCGGTGAGAAGGTTCGACACGTGAGTCTTGACCGGCGGGCGTCGGAGGCCTCTCTCCTAACGAGAGGAACCGGGGGCAGAAGAGGGTGCGGTATCAGATCCACTTCGAGGGCAAGCTGCCGGCGGACGCTTCCGCCTTTTCCTTGAACGGGAGTACGGCATCGCACCTGACGCGGTTTACATCGGGCGGATCGATGACTGGGCCGCGGACGACCCCCGCCCGGTGGCGATGCGTACCTCGCCTGATGCGGGCGAGAGGTTCGGCTGGATGCTGACCGGCGACACCGAACTCCTCGACGCCAACGGCCAAGACCAGCGGGACCTCGCCGTCACCCTCGCCCGGACCTTCGGGGTACGAGCACTCTTCGACGACACCGCACGTCCTGACCGGGTGGCATGTTCCGTAAAGACCGTCACGTCGTCCGCCTCGCACTTTGGTCGATGAGGCTGGCCAGCGGTTCATTCGGCACGGCGATCCAGCCCTCGACAGCAGCGGTGGCCAGGTCGGCTGGTCCGGGCCGGGTTGCCTGACCCACCGCCGCCGCCCGAGCGGTCAGAGCAGCCACCACCGCGTCAATAGCATGATCGGTGCTACGACACTCACGCTCAAACGCGCCGAGGTGCAGCCAGGGAGCGGCGGTGATCAGTTTGTCCACCAGCTCGCCGAGGGCGGTTCCGTTACGCGAGCCCTTGTACCCCCGGTAGGGGAGACCCCACTTTTTCAGCGACGCCGCTGGGTACACCTCGACGAGGGTGCCGGTGCCGGTGCGGTCAACCCGCTGGCCGTCCTCGGCGAGCCGCGCCTGCAGGGCGGCACATCGCATGGCCATGTGGGCGATCCTGTCTGCTGCCACAGTCAACGGAGGCCGGCCGATCAGTGTGTGGGTCACCTTGTCAGTGCGCCGCCAAACGAGGCTTCTGCGCCAGGCACGCCCGCTCAGATCGGCTGCGACGGCGAGCTCACCCCGATGGTGAGACACGAGGAAGTCGACGAACGGTACAGGCCAGCCCAGAGGGCAATCGATTCCGACCTTGTCCGCCGTCGAGACCGTGCGAAGAAGTTCCGTGTCATCGGCGCCGACGATCAGGTTTTCGAGCATCCCGCCTTTCGCTGTCCACCGGATCCAGGCCACCGCTGTATTCGAGTCCTCTGCTGCAAGGTCGATCCCGGCCGTCAACATTCGTCCTACCGTAGGGGTGCCGGAGAGTGAAGACATCATTCGCGACGCCACCTGGATGTCGGCCGTTCGATCGGCGCTGGCCGAGCCGCTACGTCCGGAGGTGAAACGCCGTAGGCCTGTGTCGGTATGGAGGATTGGCGGCCGAATATCCGCTGACCAGGATTGCATTCGTGACGCTCTTCCTGACCTTCCCACCGTGGTTGCTGATTGGATGCCGTCAGCGGGGGAGATCGTCTGTACGCGAGGTGTGGGGAAGAAAGCCACAGCCGGCTCGTGGGCTTTCGGATCGCCCCCGGGCGGTCGCATGATCGCCCACGGTTGGACGCCGGGGGGACCGGCTCACGGCGGATGCCTTCCAGGCCGTCGTGCGCGCCGTCGACCGCGAGACGGACCGGTAGGAGCTCCAGCTGGCCGGCTCCGACAGTCGATGACTTGGACAGGATCTGTCGGAACGGAGTGAGGGGTGGTCGAATTGCTCGGGAGGCGCTGGAACGCGGCATTCGAGGGGGAGCATCTCGTCCTTCGGCGGCGACGGTTCCTTCTCTGGTGGAAGCCGGACACCCGACGGATCCCGCTGCCCGCAGTCGTGGACATCCGACCACTGCCGGCAGCCGATCACGCGCGGCGGTATGCGCAGATCACGATTGCGGACCCGGCATCGCCGCGCGTGGGCGCCATCCTGCTGATCTGGTTCGCGCCTGATCAGTGGGTACACGCAGACGCGTTCATACGAGCGCGACGACCCGCGACCACCCGGCCGGCGCGTCCCGCTACGCCGCCGGGCGCACCCGCCGCGTTGCGTACCACCGTTCCTGCTCAGTCGAGGCGGCAGGCGTACCCGGTTCCGCCGCGGATCAAGGCGGGTGACGGTAAGCGGCCGATGTGGCTCTGGCTGGACGACGGGATGATCCACGCGTCCCTCGTGCCGACGGGAGACGTAACTCCGCGGCAACTGAGCGCTGCGGAGGTCGCCCAGCTGTTGCTCGTTGACCCGGCCAGGGCGCTGCCGGCGATCCGTTCGCTGACGGGCATCGACGACATCGAGCAGGCGTTGCTCAAGCTGCGGGAGTGGCTGGCGAGGGATCCGGTCGTGGTCACGCTGAGCGCTGCGGATCTGGCCGGGCGGCGTGTCAACGAGGCTCCGCCCAAGCGGGTCCGCAGCAATCCGGATGGCACCGTCCGGACTGTTTCCGGCGGTCTGCCGAGCCTGAACAAGCGCCGCCGATGACGCGGATCGGACACGGCCCGCGGATCCGTACTCAGGTCACCAGGCCGGTGCGGTACGCGTACACCACCGCCTGCACCCGATCGCGCAGGTCCAGCTTCGTCAGGATCCGCGACACGTACGTCTTCACCGTCTCCTGACTGATCACCAACCGCGCCGCGATCTCGCTGTTCGACAGCCCGTCGGCGATCAGCCGCAGCACCTCCAGCTCCCGCGGCGTCAGCCCCACGTCCGCCGGCGTGCCCTCGGCGGGACGGATCCGCGCGGCGTACCGGCCGACGAGCTGCCGTGTCACCTCCGGCGCGAGCAGCGCGGCGCCGGAGGCGACGGTGCGGATGCCGTGCAGCAGCTGCGCCGGTGGGGCGTCCTTGAGCAGGAACCCGCTCGCGCCGGCGCGCAGCGCCTCGTAGACGTACTCGTCGAGGTTGAACGTCGTCACCACCAGCACCTTGACCGGGTGGGCGACGCCCGCGCCGGCCAGGAGGCGGGTCGCCTCGATGCCGTCGAGCACCGGCATGCGTACGTCCATCACCACCAAGTCGGGCCGCAGGCGGCCGGCGAGGTCGACAGCGGCGCGGCCGTCGCCGCACTCACCCACCGCGGCCATGTCCGGCTGCGCGTCGATGATTGTGGTGAATCCGGTACGGATCAGCGCCTGGTCGTCGCAGACCAGCACCCGGATCGGGGCGGTCACGACGCGCTCCCGGTGGGGATGCGCGCGCGGACCACGAAGCCGTCGCCCGCCCGGCGCCCCGCGTCGAATTCGCCGCCGAGCAGCGTGACGCGCTCGCGCAGCCCGGCGAGGCCGCGTCCGCTTCCGCCCGGACCCGCGGTGCGCGTGCCGGGGCCCTCCGTGCTGATCTCCACAGTGATCTCCCTGTCGCCATGGTGTACGTGCACGGCGGTGGGGCGGCCGTGTGCGTGTTTGAGGGCGTTCGTCAGCGCCTCCTGCACCACCCGGTACGCGGCCACCTCCGCGCCGCCGGTCACCTCCGCCGGGCTGCCCTCCTGCGTGAACTCCACCGGCTGCCCGGCCTGCCGGGTCTGCTCCACCAGGGCGTGCAGTTCGCCGGCCGAGGGTGTACGCGGCTCCGTACCGTGGTCGGGGTTGAGCACGTCGAGCAGCACCCGCAGGTCGCCGATGGCGCGGCGGCCGGTGTCGGTGATGGCGGTCAGTGTGGTGTCGAGCCGGTCGGGTGCGGCGGTCAGGTAGCGGGCCGCCTCGGCCTGCACCACCATCGCCGTCACGTGGTGGGTCACCACGTCGTGCAGCTCCCCGGCGATGCGCGAGCGTTCGGCGGCGCGGGCGGTCTCGGCGACGTGCCGGCGACGTTCGGCCTCGGCGGCGCGGTTCTGCCGCAGCCACGACCCGGTGCCCCAGGCGAGCGCCAGCAGCAGGTAGAACGTGGTGAAGCCGACCACCCCTTCGGTCGACCCCTGCCGGTCGAGGGCGACGGCCAGTCCGACGTACGCGAGGGAGCCCACGAGCACAGTCGTACGGCGGCCTCGGTCCAGGTGGGCGCCAGCGCTCAGCAGTGCGATGGCGAGCGCGGTGCCCGCGAAGGTGTGGTAGGCGCGTACCTGGTCGAGCGCGAAGCCGAGCGACACCAGGGCGAGGGACAGCGCCGGACGGCTGCGGCGCAGCGCCAGCGGAAGGCACTCCAGCGCGATCACCACCACTGTGAGCGCGTCGAACGGCCGGGCGGGCAGATCGCCGAGCTGCGTACCGATGCCGCGCAGCGGTGGGGTCACTGATGCGAGCGCGATCACCAGTGCGAGCGGGAGATCCCGGACCGTGACGGGCCAGTGCCGCCACGAGTCCGGGAGCATCCGTCGGATGATCATCAGGAGACCGTAACGTTCTCCGCCGGGGCCTCGGCCGCGCGGCGGCGCCGCGTCACGATGTGGCCGCGGCGGTGGGCCAGCCAGAGGAAGACCACTGTCAGCACCGCCCCGGCCGCCACCGTGTAGAGGCTGCCCTCCGGCCCGAAGTCGCCGCCGCTGAGCAGCGTCGAACCCGACGTGCTGGCGTCCAGCAGACCCGCCGAGTCGCCGTTGCCGGAGACGACGACGCTGAAGACGCCGCCGGCGGCGAAGTTCCAGCCGAAGTGCAGGCCGATCGGCACCCACAGGTTGCGGGTCGCGGCGTAGCAGGCCGCCAGCATGAACCCCGCCTCGATGGCGATGGCGGTCGCGCCCCACAGGCTGGCGTCCGGGTTCAGCAGGTGCATCAGGCCGAACAGTACGCCGGTCAGCAGCAGCGAGAGCGACGTACCGAGCCGCTCCTCGACCAGGCGGAACAGCAGACCGCGGAACATCAGCTCCTCGGTCACCGCCGCGGCGGCCATGAACCCGAAGATGCCCACCGCGCCGGACACCGAGCCGAGACCGTGCACGTGGTAGCCGCCCATGAGGGCGATGTTGACGATGACCGCCGCGAACATGGCGAACCCGATCAGCACCCCGCGATTAAGCCTTGCGGCCGCGCCGTCCCGGGCCAGCTCGGTGACCTCGCGGCGTTCGGTGCGGCGCACCACCCACCCGTACACCATGATCGCGGCCGCGGCGGTCGCGACGCCGAGGGTCAGGCTGAGCCAGGCGTTGTCCTGTGCCGCGACGACCGCCCGGCTGCCGACGAGACTGACCGCGACGACGGCCAGGAACTGCTTCACCACACGCATGACGATTCCTTCGAGAGGTCCGCGGCCGGAGCGCCGCGGTTCACCTGGAACGCTATGGATTCGCAGGCCGGGAATCGTCACCGTGCGGTGGACACTTGCGGGTAGCTCGCACGGGGGACAAGCGCTTCGAGGGCCTGCCCTCAGCAGAAATGCTGGCTCGGAGACGACCGCGGCGGGCAGGCTGCCGGCATGGCGACGGGCTTCGGCGGTGAGGTGGCGACCTACTACGCACGGCATCGGCGCGGCTATCCGCCCGAGGTGCTCGACGCCCTGGCGGCAGCCTTCCAGCTCGGTGCCGACGACACGGTGGTCGATCTCGGCTGCGGCACCGGTCAGTTGAGCATTCCGCTCGCCGACCGGGTGGGCACCGTCATCGGCATGGATCCCGTGCCGGACATGCTGGCGATCGCCCGGCGAACCGCCCTGGACCGGGGGACCGCCAACGCCACGTGGCTGCTCGGCGGTGACGGTGATGTGCCCGCGTTGGCCCGGCTTCTGGGCGGGCGGACGGTCGGTGCGCTGACCGTGGCCGTCGCCATTCACTTCGTGGACCGCGACGCCCTGTTCGAGGCGGCCCGGCCGTTGTTGCGCCCCGGAGGTGGCATCGCCGTCGTCACCAACGGCGAACCGCTGTGGATGCAGGACACCGAATGGTCGGCCGCACTGCGCGGCTGCCTGGAGCGGATGCTCGGCCACCCGGTCACCGGGAGATGCCAGACCGACGAGGACGGGCGTCGGCGCAACCGGGAGACGCTCGTGCGTGCCGGTTACCGGTACGAGGAGACATCGGTGCGGTACGACGCGCCGCTCACCGTCGACGACATGGTCGGCGGCGTCTTCTCCGCCATGTCCGCCGAACGGTTGCCGTCCTCGCGGCAGCGGGCGACGTTCGCCGCCGACGTGCGCGACGCCCTCGGCGGAGCGGACGTGGTGACCGAGCGGGTCATTGTCCGGTTGCAGTACGGGATCGCCGGCCCGGGCGTGGGTTCAGGCTGACCAGCGACAGCTACGTCACCAAGCGGTAGTTGGGGATGCCTTTGGTGCGTTCTTCGAGCGGTGCGGCAGTGGAGAGGGCCGTCACCCCGGCGGGAACCGGAGCCCGGGAGACGTGGATGCCCTCCAGACAGGTGTCGCACCAGAACGAGACGTAGCCGTACCCGGCGCCCGGGGGCCCGGTGAACACCATCCGCAGGGTCCGGTGACCGCAGTTCGGGCACCGGTGGTCGGACTCGGCGGGCAGGGCGCGGTAGACGACCTCGTACGCGTCGAGCCACTCGTCGAATGAAGCCACCAGCTAGTCCTCCGGTCTGACCGGGTGGTTTCCCCACCACTGGTCCTCGTGAGCATAGGCACGATCCTCGAACGCGATCGCCTCGTCGCGGTTTCGGGGATACGGACGTCCTGCGCGGAGTTCCTCGACGTGGAACCGTTCATGCGCGAGCGTACGGGCGAGGTCCTCCTCGCTGTGGAAGGCGTTCCGGCAGAGCATGACCGACTGGTCAGCCCTGGTCACTCCGTGAATCCCCGACCTTCCCTTGTCGATCACGAACCGGATGTCGGAGAGCTCGATGCCGTACTTCGCCGCGATCTGCTGCACCGACTCCATGGTCATCGGCATGCGGGGTCCGCGTCCCTTGCCGCGTACCCGGTTCAGGTGTCCCGCTTCGGGCTCAGCCGTTCGCAAGCGGCGCAGCGCGTCCCGGAGCTTGCCGATCAGCTCACCCAGCCGGCGCATCTCCGGCATCAGCCGCCGCAGACTCGCCAGCAACCCCCGCAGCAACCGCCCGATCCGCGCCGCCCACGACGCCACTGTCGTCGTCACCTGCTCGACCACCAGCGGCGTCGCCAGCCCTGCCGTGGCGACCAGTTCGGCCGCGTACACGATCAGCCGGGACACGCAGGCGGCGATGGCGTCGCGGACCAGCAGCCGCACGGCCGCGACCAGGCCGGCGGCGCCCTCGGTGATCGCTGCCATCACCTCGGCGCCCTGCGCCAGCCCGGTGACGGCCTGCTGCTGCTCGGCTGCCCAGCGGCGGTAGCCGGTGGCGGCGGCGCCGGTCCAGCCGGTGACCTCGGTGCGTACGGCGTGGGCCAGCTCGGCGGCGTCGTCGCGCAGCGACGCGGCGACGTTGCGCCAGGTCTGCGCGTGCGCGGTGATCTCGGCGGGGTCGCCGGCGAGCCAGTCGAGGGCCTCGCTGAGCGGCTTGACGTGCTCGATGAGCCAGGCAATGCCGTACTGGAGGAGAACCCCGGCGGGGTCGGACACGAGGGCGAGCGCGTCGAGGCCGGCGCTGACGACGCCGAGGCTGCCGTCGATCCAGCTGCCGGTGCGGACGCCCTGGGCGATGAGTTCGATGTCCTCGCAGATCCACACGCCGGCCCAGGGACTCGGTCCGGAGTCCGCCGCGGCGGCGACCAGCGGGTTCGTGGTCACCGCCGCTGCCGTACCCGGTCGAGCAGGTCGGCGGCGTGCGTGTCGGAGGCGCGGTAGCGCTCGGCACTGACGCGCATCTTCTCGGCGGTGTCACGGACGGAGGTGGCGGCGGTGCCGATGCCGTCGGTGAGCGTCCGTTGGAGGCCGTCGAGCAGGACCGGCATGATCGCGCAGAGCTGCCCGTACGCGTCGGCGCTCAGCCGAACGTGCTGGCCGGCCTGCCGGGCGGTGCCGATGCCGTCGGCGCAGCGGACGAGGTGGGCGGCGTGCGCGGTCAGGTCGTCCGGGTCGACCTGGAGACCGTCACCGGGCGGCATCCGGCGTGCCCGGGTCGGGGGCGAGCCGCCGCTGGTGGGACTCGATAATCGCCCGCGCGGCCGGGTCCTCCGCGCCGAGTGTCTCGGTGGTGGCCTCGGTGAGCCGTCGCAGCAGGTCGGCGCGGGCGTCCCCTGTGACGGCGAGAATCTGCCGGGCGGTGTGTGCGGCGGAGTGCTGCCGGACGCGCTCGTCGAGTCGCAGGCCGGTGAGCAGCCCGGACGCGTCGACGGTGGCCTCGACCAGCCCGTCGGCGCTGCGGGCGGTGCCGGTCAGCGCCTGTGTGCGGGCGGACAGGTCGCGGGCGCGCGCCGCACGGCCGGCCAACGACGACTCCCACTCGTCGAGCCGTCGTGCCGCCGCGTCCAGCGCGGCCTCGTCCGCCCACATAGTGACCCTCCCCAGGGGACAGCGGTGAGCGTCACGCTACCAACCGATCGCGCTGCGTGTATGCCCGGTTCAGCCCTGCAACCGCTGCGCCCAGTACACCTGGCCGTCCGGTCCCATGTAGACGAGCGCCAGCAGCAGGTCCGGCAACGTCACGGGCGCGGTGGCGATCGGGTGTACCCGCTCGTGTCTCTCCAGGTGGGGAAACCGGACGACGAACGTCAGGGGGGAGGCGGCGGCGTCGACGATTCCCAGGCGGCTGCCGACGCTGAGCCACTCGTGCTCGCTGACCCGGATGTCGCCCGCGCCGCGCAACCACGGGTAGCGGTCGGGGATCCTGTTCTCCACACCGGCGCTGCCCATGCCGACGCTCTCCTGCGGCGCGGCCACCGCGAACACCGACGGCTTGAGATCCGTGCGCTTGTCGATGAGGAACAGCGCGAAGTACCCGCCCTCAAGCGGTGCCGGCGGCTTCTGCCACGACACGCGGCCCAGCACCAGCTGGTCACCGTCGGACGTCACCGGCGCCTGGTACGCCGGCCCGAGTGCGGCCTGCGCCTCCTCGTAGCCGACGAACTCCAGGGACGAGCGGAGGTGCAGCGCTTCCGGCCCGTACGGCGGGTGCTGGTGCCACCAACGCCACCCGCCGACGGCCGCCACGGCCAGGACCAGCACCGCCACCATCGAAGCCGCCCGCCGCCACGTCACGGTGCTCAGTGAACCAGCTCGCCGCCGATCCCGTGAGCCAGCCGGGCGATCGCCGCCACCGACCGGTCGACGTCCGCCTCCGTGGTGGTCGCGTTCGACACCGAGATCCGCATCAGCCGGCGTCCCCGCCAGGTCGTCCCGCCTGCCCAGCACGTCCCGTCGGTCTGCACCGCGGCCACCACCCGGTCGGTGCGCGCGTCGTCGCCGAACCCGACCAGCACCTGGTTGAGCACCACGTCGTTCACCACCTCGAACCCGGCCGCGCTCAGGCCGTCGGCGAACCGCCGGGCCAGCGCACAACACCGCTCGACCAGCGCGGCGACGCCGTCGCGGCCCAGCTCCCGCAGGCCCGCCCAGACCGCGAACCCACGGGCGCGGCGCGAGGACTCCGCGGTGAGGTCCGCGCCCGCGGGCGCACCGCCGGAACCCACGAGGTACGCGGCCGCGTACGACATGGCCGCCGCGTGCACGTCGGGCCGGGCGCAGAACGCGAACGCCGTGTCGTACGGCAGGTTCAGCCACTTGTGGCCGTCGCAGGCCCACGAGTCGGCCGTCTCCAGCCCGTCCACCAGGTGCCGGGTGGTGGGGCTGGCGGCCGCCCACAGCCCGAACGCGCCGTCCACGTGCGCCCACCCGCCGTGCCGGTGGACGAGGTCGCAGGCGCGGCGCAGGTCGTCGCACGCACCGGTGTTCACGTTGCCCGCCTGAAGGCACACGATGCTCGGGCCGGGACCGGCGTCGCGCAGCGCCGCGGCCAGCGCGTCCGGGTCGATCGCGCCCTGCGGGCCGGTGGACACCGGGTGCAGCGCGTCGGTGCCGAGGCCGAGCAGGCGCAGCGACCTGTCGATGGTGGCGTGCCGTTCGGCGCCGGCGAACACGCGGACCGCCGGCGCGCCGGGCAGGCCGCGTCGTTCCACGTCCCAGCCGGCGTCGGCGAGCACCTGGTGGCGGGCGGCGGCGAGCCCTGCGGTGTTGGCGGCCTGGCCGCCGGTGACGAAACCGGCCGACGCGGTCGCCGGGATGCCGAGCAGCTCCTTGAGCCAGGTGCCGGCGGCCGTCTCGGCGGCCACCGCGGCGGGGGAGGTGACCGCGTTGAACGCGATCTGGTCCCATCCGGCGGCCAGCATGTCGGCGGCGGTGGCGGCCGGGGAGGCGCCGCCGACGACGAAGCCGAAGTAGCGCGGCCCGGCGGTGGCCACGAGTCCCGGTTCGGCGGCGGTCACCAGCTCCGCTAGGACTCGCTCGGGCGGGGTGGGCGCGTCCGGCAGCGGGCCGGCGAACGCCTCGTTCAGCGCGGCCTGGTCCACGGGTACGCCGACCGGCCGCTCCGGCAGCGACAGCCGGTAGTCGGCCGCGTGGTCGGCGGCGCGCCGGAACAGGTGCCTCAGCTCGTCCATCGCCGCACCCTAGCCCTCGTAACTCCGCCGGTGGGACGTGCGCGGGCTGTCCCCGTATGCGGAGTGAGTGCTGAGTGACGTCCGTGACCGCTGGCTCACCCATCGTTCCTGCGCTTGTGTGGATTGCAGAGAACCGTTGGTGGCTTTCCCACCGATGAGGTGGGACCCGGAGGACCGATGATTCTGAGAAGACTGCTGGACAGCACACCCGCTCGCCTGGCACGCCAGAGTTCCGACCTGCTCCAGCTTGTCGTGCTGGCCGGTACGGGCCTCGTGACGATGTTCGGCCTCGGGAGTGCGTGGATGGTGGCGTTGCGTCTACCGCTGTGGACTCCCGCAACCCTGGCGATGCTTCTGCCCGTTGGAGTGCTGATCACTTACTACGTTCGGTGTGTCTACCACCCACCTGATTTTGTGATCGAGGAACTCGACGGGTCGTTGGTCGTCACCAGGGTCAGAGGAGACGACGGCCGTGACCATCACCGCTACGCCTATACGCGACAGCAACGTGTCCGCGCCACCCGGCAGATTCGTCTGGTGGGCATCCGTTCCCACTGGAGTGGACAGAACCGGGTGATCGAGGGGGTGACGTCGCTGTTCCCCGAACATCGACTGCTCGACGGTGCTGTGGCGGAGGAAGACGGGCGCGTTTACCGGTGGTTGTATCTCCTCGGCCCGCTCGCCCGCGGACGTCGCGTCAACGTCGGGATCAGGCAAGTGTTCGAAGACGTGTACGCCCCCATGAAGCCCTACTACCGCGAGAGCTGCGAGGAGCGGCGGGTAGGGAAGCTGTCGGTGCGTGTGCAGTTCGATCGCGCGGATGCACCCGCCGAGGCGTGGCAGGTCGTGTGGCGGAGAACCCGGTCGGGGTCGAGTCGCCAGGAGATCGCTCGTACCCGCTGCGAGCCGAGCGGTGCCTGCCCGGCGGGGAAAGTCGTCTACGAGATGACCTTTCGGCGCCCGGACCGCGAGTGCGCCTATGGGATCTGGTGGCGGTGGCCCGGGGACCCGCCACGTCGGCGCCGGACCTCGACATCCCTCGACGCGACGACTCAGCTCGAACGCGATGTCACCCCGGATTCCGCAACAGGCCGTTGGTGATCCGGCCCAGGTGCCCGGCGACCGGCCCGGCGGTGAGCAGGCCGCTACCGGCCCCGGCCAGCTCAGCCGCTGCTGGGGCGAGCGCGCTTCGTGCCCGGAGCATCGCGTCCCGGTCGCCCAGCGCTACGGCGGCCCGCGCGGTCAGGCACCACAGCGCCTCCATGAGCAGGTCACGCGGCGGCGCCGGGGTGCGCCGCAACGCCCCCGTGGCCTCGTCCCGGCGGCCGTCGGCGAGCAGGAGCAGCGGGCGGGCCCAGGGCGCGTACGGGCCCCAGTCCGTGTCCGCCGGGAAGACGGCCGGCAGGTCGTGCCACACCCGCAGGCAGAGCAGCGCCAGCGGCGCCAGCCCGCGTTCCACGCCGGGCATGCCGCAGCCGGCCAGTCCGGTCGCCCACGACCGGTACGCCGCCTCCGCGTCCGGGTACGCGGCTCCGGTGGCGGCTGTCCGCATGGCCCGGTAGCCGCCGGTGAACACGCCGACGAGCGGGCTCTCGTGCCGGGCGGCGAGCCGGTCGGCCGCCTCGGCGTGCGCGTCGGCGGTGGTGAAGTCGGCGAGCGCGCTCCGCGCCTGCACCCGGATCAGATGTCCGAGGATCTCCACTGTGGCCAGGCCGTGCCGCGCCGCGAGCGCGACCAGTTCGGCGCCGATCCCGTCCCGCTCGGCGGCCAGCCCCGCGCGGTGGAACGTCTGCATGTACACGCCGTTGAGGGCCTGGGCCAGCAGCGCCGGGTCGGCCACCCGCCGGGCGATCGCCTCCGCCTCCCGCGCGGCCCCGGCGGGGCGCGGCGACGCCGTACCGCGGGACTCGATCGCGACGGTGGCCAGCAGCCGGGCGCGGGTCGCCTCCGGCGCGTCCGGGCCCAGCCCGGCGAGGGCCCGCTCCGCCGCCGCGACGACCCGGGCCGCCTGCGCCGGGTCGTCCGAGCGGGTCCAGATCGCGGGTACGTCGTACCCGCCGATGACCCGCGCGGTGAACTCCGGGTCGCCCAGCTGCTCGGCCGCGGTGATGGCCGCCTCGCGCTGGTCCCGGGCGGCCTCCAGTCCGCCCGGCCCGGTCACCGCGAGGCTGCGCAGCAGCCCGACCGTGGACTCCAGCCGGGCCCGCGCGCCGGGCACCACACTGCGCTCGTACGCCGCCGCGGTCTCCGCCCAGACCCGCGCCGGGCCGGTCGGTTCGGGTTCGGCCTGGCGCAACAGGTCGGTCTCCAGCCGCCGCAGCCGCGGTCCCGGGTCCAGGCCGAGTTGGTCGCGCAGCAGTTCCCGGGCGCGGCGCAGGACGGCGAGCGCGTCGGCCTGCCGCCCGGCCCGGTAGAGCGCCGACGCCAGCAGCGCCCACCCGTCCTCTCGCCACGGGTGCGCGGCGACGTGGGCGTCGAGATCGGGTACGGCGTCGGCGGCCCGGTCCAGCGCCAGCAGCGCCTCGGCCCGCCGCTCGACGGCTGTCAGCCGGATCTGGTCCAGCCGGGACCGCTCGGCGTGCGCCCACGGCTGGTCGAAGTCGGCGTACGCGGGTCCGCGCCACCAGCCCAGCGCCTCGTCGAGCCGGTCCAGCGCGGCCCGGGGCAGCGCGTCGGCCGCTGCGGTGACCGTGTCCTCGAACCGCCAGGCGTCGACGGTGTCCGGGTCGGCGCGCAGCGCGTACCCCGGTCCGTCGGTGACCAGCAGCCGGGCCGGCTCGCGTGGCGGACGGTGCGGTTCGAGGCGGCGGCGCAGCGCCGCGACGAACGTGCGGACCGCGCCCACCCCGCCGGGCGGCGGGTCGTCCCACAGGTCGTCGACGATCTGCCCGACCGGCACGGTCCGGCCCCGGGCGGCGACCAGCCGCGCCAGCACGGCCCGGTGCCGGGGCCCCTTCAGGTCGACCGGCGCACCCGCGTCGTCCCAGGCCGTGACCGGACCCAGCACACCGAAACCGACAGGCACCGCCCCCTCCTCGACCCGGGTCACCGTATCGCGCTCATCGGTTGCTCATCCGGCGCCGCCACGCTGGACCGGTACGACGAGACGAAAGAGGGATCGAGATGAGCACCACCATCGCGGGATTCGACTACCAGCGCGTTCCGGTCGCCGAGGACGTGGCGCTGAACGTGGCGGTGGGCGGCTCCGGCAGCCCGGTCGTGCTGCTGCACGGCTTCCCGCAGACGCACCTGATGTGGCGGCACGTCGCCGCCGACCTGGCAGGCGAGCACACGGTGATCTGCCCGGACCTGCGCGGCTACGGCGCCAGCGACAAGCCGGCCGCGCACACCGAGGACACGTACAGCAAGCGGACCATGGCCGCCGACGTGGTCGCGGTGGCCCGCGCGCTCGAGCACGAGCGGTTCGCGCTCGCCGGGCACGACCGGGGCGCCCTGGTGGCGGTCCGGGCCGGCCTGGACCACCCGGACGCGGTCACCCACCTGGCGTCGCTTGATGTGCTGCCCACCCTCGACATGTGGGACGTGCTGCACGGCGCCTCCGCCTCGGTGGCGTTCCACCTCTACCTGATGGCCCAGCCGCCCGGCCTGCCCGAGACGATGATCGCGGCGAGCGCCGACGCGTTCTTCGGGCACTTCCTGGACGCCTGGGCCGGTGACCCGGCGGCCATGCCGGCGGAGGTGCGCGCCGAGTACCTGCGTGCCTCCCGGGAGGCGGTCGACTCGATCGTCGCCGACTACCGGGCGTCGGCCGGGATCGACGTGGCGCACGACCGGGCGGACCGGGACGCCGGGCGGCAGCTGACCATGCCGGTCACCGTCATCCAGCAGGACTGGGGCGCCGCGCTGGGCTACGACGCGGCGGCGGTGTGGCGGGCCTGGGCACCGGACCTGGAGCACCGCACCACCACGGCCGGGCACTTCATGGCCGAGGAGGCACCCGGCGAGATCGCCGGGGCGCTGCGCGCGCTGCTCAAGCGGTAGGTACGGCGGTCCGGGCGCGCGCGGCGCCCGGACCGTCCGCCCCCGTCCGCTCAGCCGGCCCGTCTCCGGACGTGCCACAGGCCGAGCGCCGCCAGCAGACCGGCCGCGCCGAGGTGGAGCGCCAGCTCGATCCACTGGAACGCCCAGAACCGGCGGTTCGGCTGGTAGGCCAGGTCCACGTGCAGGTCGAGCGCGCCGAGACAGACCGCCGTGTCGCCGAACGTGCCGGTGGCGCCGGTACGCGGCGGATCGCGGAAACAGGTGCCGAACGCCTCGTCGGAGAGCTGACGCCCGTCGGCGGTCCGCAGCGGGCTGATGTCGGTGACCCAGGCGCCCGGCACGTCCAGCCCGCCGACCACAGGGGAGCCGGTGATGCTGCCCAGGTTGCGGGCCCGGTTGACGGTGTCGGCGGTCATCGGCACGGTGATGCGCTCCGGCGGCAGGTAGTGCGGGCGCAGCAGGTTCGGCACCGCGAGCTGCACCACGACCACGGCCAGGAACACCACTGCCATCGCCGGCAGGGTGCGGCGCAGCAGCAGCCCGGCGACCACGCCGAGGACGAGGCCGAACACCGCGTACCCGACCGGCGCGACGCCGCGCGCGCCGAACAGCACGGTGCTGAACCGGTCGCCGGCGACCCGGTCGACGGGCGAGGCCGCCCAGGTCAGCAGCGCACCGAGCACACCGGCGACGAGCGCGGCGGCGGCCGAGAGCACCGCCAGCTTGACCGCCAGCCAGCGGCGGCGGGGCACGCTCTGGTTCCACACCAGCCGGTGCGTGCCCTGCTCCAGTTCCCGGGCGACGAGCGGCGCGCCCCAGAAGGCCCCGATCAGCGCGGGCACCAGCGCGAACCCGCCGGCGAGGAACAGCATCGTCTGCGCGTACCGGTCGGGCAGCCGGGCCGGATCCGGTACGGCGCGGATGTCCGCGCCGAGGCGCAGCAGGTAGGCGCCGGCCAGCACCAGCAGGGCGGCGCCGACGAGCGCCGGGAGGCGGAACTGCCGCACCGTCATCCGGATCATCGGGTCACCGCCGGGCGAGTGGCGGCCCGGGACAGGTACGCCAGGACCAGTTCCTCCAGAGTGACCGGCGCGCCGTCGCGTACCGCCGGGCCCCGGACCACGACGCGGCCGGGCTCGGCCCAGACCACGTCGGCCCCGGCGGGCGCCGCGGCTGTCCGGTGGTGCGTGGCGAGCAGGTCCGGGACCGGACCGGCCACCTGCACCCGGGCGGCGCAGAGCACGACCAGGTGGTCGCAGACCTGCGCCACATCGCCGAGCAGGTGCGAGGAGAGCACCGCGCCCGCGCCGAGTTCCCGCACGAAACCGGCCAGCCCGTGCATGAACTCGCGGCGCGCAAGCGGGTCCAGCGCGGCGGCCGGCTCGTCGAGGATCAGCAGCTCGGGACGTTTCGCGGCGGCCAGCGCGAGGGCCAGTTGCGCGCGCTGGCCGCCGGAGAGCCGGCCCGCCTTCTGCGCCGGGTCCAGGCCGACCTCGTCGACGCGCCGCCGGGCCAGCGTCGAGTCCCAGGACGGGTTCAGCCAGGCGCCCATCCGCAGGTGCTCGGCGACGGTGAGGGAGGCGTAGACCGGCGTGTCCTGGGCGACGAAACCGACCCGGGCCAGGTGCGCGGCGTCGGCGGCCGGCGGCGAGCCGAGCACCGTCAACGTGCCCGAGGTCGGCGCGATCAGCCCGCAGGCCAGTTGCAGCAGCGTGGACTTTCCGGCGCCGTTGGGGCCGACCAGGCCGACCACGTGCCCGCGCGGAACGCTCAGGTCGCAGTCGGCAAGCGCGGTCCGGCGGCCGTACCGTTTGGTCAGCCGCTCGGCGTGCAGGGCGAGTGGTGGATGCATGCGGCTCATCCTGGGCATGTCCGGACCGGCGGGCATCGGTCCGGAGCAGGGTCCGGCGCGCGGCGGACCCTACTTTCGGCCGGTTCGGCCCGGCCCGCGATCTCCTAGCGTGCTGGGCATGGCTACCGAACGGCTCACCCGGGTTGCGGCGACGGCGGGGCTCGCCGTGGTGCTGCTCGCCGCGATCGGCGTCCAGGCGGTGGCGGTCGCCGCGAGCTGGGGTCTGCGGTACTGGCTCCCCGGCGGCGCGGCCGCCGTCGTGGTCGGCGTGCTGGCTCTGGTACGCCATCGGCAGCGCGTCGTCACGGCCACTGCCGGACTCGCCGTCTCCGGGTCGGCAGTCGCCGCGGCCCGGCTGTTCGACCTGCCCACCGAGCCGGGGCCGGCGCTGGCGCTGGCGTCGGCCGTCCTGGTCGGATCGGCGGTACGCGCGCTGCCGCCGCTGCCCGCCGGCCTGATCGCCGCAGGTGGTCTCGTGGTGGCGGCCGGGGCGTGGGCGGCGGCCCGGCCGGGGGCGGGCGGGTCCGGGGTGGTGGCGCTCAACGGGCTGTGCTGGCTCGGCGGGGTCGTCGCGGGGCTCACGCTGCGGCTGCTCGACGAGCGGGCCCGTGCCGCGGCCGAGCGGGTACGCCGCGACGAGCGGCTGGAGCTGGCCCGGGAGCTGCACGACGTGGTGGCGCACCACGTCACCGGCATGGTGGTGCAGGCGCAGGCCGCCCACCTGGTCGGGCGGCGGGATCCGGCGCGCGCCACGGAGTCGCTGGCCGGCATCGAGGCGGCCGGCGGTGAGGCGCTGCGGGCCATGCGCCGCCTGGTCGGGGTGCTGCGCGACACCGCCGACGCGCCGCCGGCGTCGGCCGGTACCGAGCAGATCGAGGAACTGGTCGAGCGGTTCCGCCGGCAGGGCCCGCCGGTGCGGCTGCGGCTGCCGGGGGAGACGGCCTGGCCGCCGGAGGTCACCAGCACCGTGCACCGGATCGTCCGGGAGGCGCTGACGAACGTGGCCCGCCACGCCCCGCACGCCGGCCAGGTCACCGTGGACGTGTCGCAGGAGCCGGACGCGGTGGTGGTCGAGGTGACCGACGACGCGTCCGGCGTTTCCGCCGTTTCCGCCGAGCAGCGGGGCGGATACGGCCTGATCGGCCTGCGCGAGCGGGTCGAGGCCCTCGGCGGCACGCTGCGCGCCGGTCCCCGCTCCGGCGCCGGGTGGTCGGTGCGGGCGGTAGTGCCGCACGGGAGGGCGTGATGACGATCCGGGTGCTGCTCGCCGACGACCAGGCGATGGTCCGCGGCGGGCTGCGGCTGATCCTGGAGGACCAGCCCGACATCACAGTGGTCGCCGAGGCGGCCGACGGCGTCGACGCGGTAGCCCAGGCCCGCCGGCTGCGCCCGGACGTCTGCCTGGTGGACATCCGGATGCCGCGGCTCGACGGGCTCCAGGTGACGCGGGCGCTCGCCGGGCCCGAGGTGGCCGACCCGCTGCGGGTCGTCGTGGTCACCACGTTCGACCTGGACGAGTACGTCTACGGCGCGCTGCGCGGGGGAGCGGCCGGGTTCCTGCTCAAGGACGCCGGACCGGCGCTGCTGGTGGAGGCGGTCCGGGCGGCGTACCAGGGTGACGCGCTCGTGTCCCCGTCGGTGACGGTCCGGCTGCTGCGGCACCTGACCCCGCCCGCGCCGCCCCGTGACGAGCGCCGCCCGGCGCTGTCCGAGCGGGAGATCGAGGTGGTACGGGAGATCGCCCGGGGCCGGACGAACCTGGAGATCGGCGCGGAGCTGTTCATCTCGCTGAGCACCGTGAAGAGCCACGTGTCGGCGGTGCAGACGAAGCTCGGCCTGCGGAACCGTACCGAGATCGCGGTCTGGGCCTGGGAGCACCGCGTGGTCGACTGAAACGTTGGCGGACGCGCTACCGTACGTTGTACGTTAGCGGCCGTCGTCAACGGAGGGGGCACAGTCGTGGAACATGCGATCCTGGCGGAGGGCCTGCGCAAGCGATACGGGGACACCGCCGCGCTCGACGGATTCGACCTACGGGTGCGACCGGGCACCGTGTGCGGGCTGCTCGGCCCGAACGGGGCGGGCAAGACCACAGCCGTCCGCATCCTGGCCACGCTGCTGCGCTTCGACGCCGGGCGGGCCGAGGTCGCCGGCTTCGACGTGGCGGGACAGGCCGACCGGGTGCGCCACCGCATCGGTCTGGTCGGGCAGCACCCCGCTGTGGACGAGGCACTGAGCGGGCGGGAGAACCTGGTGATCTTCGGCCGCCTGTTCCACCTGGACCGGGCCGGGGCGAGGCGGCGCGCCACCGAACTGCTCGACCGGTTCGGGCTCGCCGACGCCGGCGGGCGGCCGGTACGCACGTACTCCGGTGGCATGCGCCGCCGCCTCGACCTGGCCGCCGGGATGATCCTCGCGCCGTCGGTGCTGTTCCTCGACGAGCCGACCACGGCGCTGGACCCGCGCGGGCGCAACGAGGTGTGGGAGGCGGTACGCGACCTGGTACGCGGCGGCACCACGGTGCTGCTGACCACGCAGTACCTGGACGAGGCCGACCAGCTCGCCGACCGCGTCTGCGTGCTCGACGCCGGCCGGGTGATCGCCGAGGGCACACCTGACGCGCTCAAGTCCCGCCTCGGCGGCGACCGGATCGAACTGGTCGTCCGCGACGCCGCCGACCTGGCCACAGCCGTCGGGCGGTTGCGCGCCGTCGCCCTTGCCGAACCGGCAGTCGATCCGGACCGCCGGGCGGTCAGCGCCCAGGTCGGCGACCGGGCCGGCGCGCTGACCGAGGTGCTGCGCGCGCTGGACGCCGACGGCGTGGACGTGGCCGACGTGGCGTTGCGGCGGCCCACACTGGACGAGGTGTTCCTCCAGCTCACCGGCGCGCCGTCCGCCGCTCGGACCGGTGTGGAGGTGACCGCGTGACAGCGACCGTGACCCCGGCCCGGCGCGCGTCGCTGGCCGGTGACGGCCTGACGCTGACCGGGCGTGCGCTGGCGCACTGGCGGCGCGAGCCCGGCCCGCTGGTCGGCTCGCTGGGCTTCGACATCCTGATGGTGCTGATGTTCGCGTACCTGTTCGGCGGCGCGCTCCAGGTGCCCGGCGGTGGCAGCTACCGGGAGTTCCTGATGCCCGGCATGTTCGCCATGACGATGGTCTTCGGCATCAGCATGACCACCATGGCGGTCTCGGCGGACCTGGAGCGCGGCGTCACCGACCGGCTGCGGTCCATGCCGGTGTCCCGGCTGGCCCCGCTGCTCGGCCGCGCCGTGGCCGACCTGATGTTCGCGGTGGTGACGCTCGCCGTCATGCTGCTCGTCGGCCTGGCCGTCGGGTGGCGGGCGCGCGGCGACCTCGGTGACACGCTCGCCGCGTTCGGGCTGATCCTGCTGCTGCGGTTCGCGCTGGTCTGGGTGGGCGTCTTCCTCGGCCTGACCGTGAAGGGGCAGAGTGCGGTCACGGCCGTGCAGACGCTGGAGTTCCCGCTGGGCTTCCTGTCCAGCGCGTTCGTGGCGCCGTCCACGATGCCCGCGTGGCTGGGCGCGGTCGCCGAGTGGAACCCGCTGTCCGCGACCGTCGGGGCCACCCGGGAGCTGTTCGGCAACCCCGGGTGGGGCGGCGACTCGTGGGTGGCAGCGCACCACCCGCTGCTGGCGGTGCTCTGGCCGCTGGCGCTGGTCGCGGTGTTCCTGCCGCTGTCGCTGCGCCGCTACCGGGCGCTGAGCCGCTGAACCGGACCCGGGGGCGGCCGTGCGCCGCCCCCGGGACGCGGTCACGGCCCGGTGAGGACGACCAGCTCGCCGGTCGCCCGGGTCATCGCGACGTACCGGTCCACCGCGCCGGAGATCCCGTCGCCGAACGACTCCGGGTCGACCAGCACCACCAGGTCGAACTCCAGTCCCTTCGCCAGCTCCGGGGTCAGCGACCGGACCCGCTCCGAGGCCGGGAACGCCGGATCGCCGATGACGCACGCGACGCCCTCGGGATGGTCGGCGAGCCAGCCGTCCACCACCGCGCCCAGCTCCGCGCGGGCGCCGTGACGCACCGGGGCGCCGTCGCGGATGGACGTGGGTACGTTGGCATCAGGGAGCACGGCCCGGATCACCGGTTCGGCCGCCGCCATCACCTGCGCCGGAGTGCGGTAGTTGACGGTGAGCGTGGCCACCTCGACCCGGTCGAAGCCGGCCCGCGTCAGCCGCTGCGGCCACGACTCGGTGAACCCGTGCCGCGCCTGCGCCCGGTCACCGACCACTGTGAAGCTGCGCGACGGGCAGCGCGCCAGCAGCATCTGCCACTGCGCGTCGGTCAGCTCCTGCGCCTCGTCCACCACGACGTGCGCGAACGGCCCGGCCAGCAGGTCCGGATCGGCCACGCTCAGCGCGCTTTCGTCGACCAGGCTCGTCCGCATGTCCTCGCCGTACAGCATGGTCATCAGACCCTCGCCGTCGTCGTAGGCGTGCGACGCGATCAGCGCGTCGACCACCGTGTCCATCTCGGCGCGCTGCGCGGCCAGCACCGCCTCGTCGCGGCGCCGCCGCAGCGACGCCTCCGGGTCGCCGACGCGGCGCCGGGCCGCGTCCAGCCACGGCAGGTCGGCGACAGTCCAAGCCCGGGGGTCGGGCCGCCGCAGCGTACGGATCTCCTCGACGCTCAGCCAGGGCGCGCACCGGCGCAGGTAGGCCGGCACCGACCACAGGTCGGCCACCACGTCGAGCGGGTCCAGCAGCGGCCACGCCCGGCCGAACGCGGTGACCAGCTCCCGGTCGCGCGCCAGCGCCCGGCGCACCGCCTCCTCCGGCTCGTCGCCGCGGTACTTCTCCACCAGGATCGTGAGCAGTTCCTCCCACACGTCGTCGCGGGCCTCGTTGTGCGGGACGCCCGGTCCGGCCGCCTCGAACGCCGTCGTCCAGTCGTCGGCGGTCAGCCGCAGCTCGCCGTCCCCGACGCCGACTGTCATCCCGGTCGCGGGCGGCTCCTCGTAGAACCGGACCGCGGCGTCGACCGCCCGCACCGGGTCCGCGGACGCCTTCAGCCGGGCCACCTCCGGGTCGGTCTCCGGCGCCGCCGCCGCGCCCTCGGGCACCAGGTCGGCGAGCGTGCAGATCTGCACGTCCTCCTCACCCAGGCTGGGCAGCACGTCCGACACGTAGTTCAGGTACGGCTGGTGCGGCCCCACCACCAGCACCCCGCCCCGGCGCTTGCCCAGCCGCGGGTCGGCGTGCAGCAGGTACGCGGTCCGGTGCAGCGCCACCACCGTCTTGCCGGTGCCGGGGCCGCCGTCGACCACCAGCGCGCCCCGCGACCCGGCCCGGATGATCGCGTCCTGGTCGGCCTGGATGGTGCCGAGCACGTCGCGCATCCGCGCCGACCGGGTCGCGCCCAGGCTGGCGATGAACGCCGACTGGTCGTCGAGCGCGGCGTGCCCGGCCAGGCCGTCGGCGGTGAACACCTCGTCCCAGTAGTCGGTGATCCGCCCTCGGCTCCACCGGTACCGGCGGCGGCTGACCAGGCCCATGGGGTCGGCGTGGGTGGCGCCGAAGAACGGCTCGGCGGCGGGGGAGCGCCAGTCCAGCAGCAGCCGGCCGCCCACGCCGTCGGTCAGGCCGAGCCGGCCCACGTACACCGGTTCGCCGCCGTCCGCGCCGACCATCCGGCCCAGGCACAGGTCCAGGCCGTGACGGCGCAGCGTACGCAGGTGCGCGCTCAGCCGCCGGACCTCCTGGTCCCGGTCGACCGCCTGCCGGCCCCGGCCGCCCGCGGTCCGGCGCGTCGCGTCGAGCCGGTCGGTCAACTCGGCGATCGAACGGTGCAGGCTGTCCGCGATGGCGGCGAAGTGCCGCTCGTCGGCGGCGATCAGGTCCGGGCCGGCCTTCGCCGACAGACGCTCGGGAAGATCGAAAACGCTCCTGGCAGGCAGATTCAACTCGTCTCCGATCACGGGCACGGCCGAGCCTCCGCTCTTCGCGGCTTTTCGAATGCCTCGGCAATGGGTTACGGCCGGCAATTGTGCGCCCTCACCCCGGTCTTGCGGCAAGACCGGGGGTGCGCTATATGTTGGTAGTGGCGGGAGAACCCGCCATTCTTTTTGCGCGAACATTTCTCGGGCTCCCCTTTTCCGGCGTCCCGCCGACCGCCGGTGACCGGCATGGCCGGTAGGATGACGGCACCATGTCGAAGGAGCGCCGGCGCAAGGCCGATCCCGCCCGCAGCCTGGCCCTTCTCTGGCGCACCCAGGAGCCGGCCAGCCGCGGCGCCGGTCCCGCCCTGAGCGTCGACCGGATCGTGCGCACCGCGATCGAGATCGCCGACGCCGACGGCATCGACGCGCTCACCATGCGCCGGGTCAGCGAGGCGCTCGGCGTCGGCACCATGTCCGTCTACACGTACGTGCCGGGCAAGGCGGAACTGCTCGACGTCATGGTGGACACCGTCCTCGGTGACCTGCCGCGCCCGGCCGACGTGCCGGGCGGCTGGCGCGGCCGGCTGGAGCGCATCGCCCGGGACAACCTCGCGCTCTACCGGGCCCACCCGTGGCTGCTGCGCGCCGAGACGACCCGGCCGGTGCTCGGCCCGAACGTGCTCGCCAAGTACGACTACGAACTGCACGCGGTCGCAGACATCGGGCTCGACGACGTGGAGATGGACGCCGTTCTCACGCTCCTGCTGGGGCACGCCAAGAACGCGGCCCGGGGCGCGCTGGACGTGGCCGAGCTGGAACGTGAGACCGGGATGACCGACGACCAGTGGTGGCAGACGCACGGCCCCTGGCTGGAGAAGTTCATGACCGCCGGCAGTTTTCCGCTCGCCGCGCGGGTCGGCACCGCCGCCGGGATGGCGCACGGCGGGGCGTACGGACCGGACCACGCCTTCGAGTTCGGTCTCCAGCGGGTGCTCGACGGCATCTCGGTGGTGGTGGCCGCCCGCGCCGCCGACGAGCCGGAGCCCGGGAAGACCTTGTAATCCTACTAGTTAAGTAGGAAACTCTCACTGGGTCGATGATCCCCCGTCACCCGTCGCCTCCGGCTGCCCTCCGTCGCCCGCGCGTACCCGTAGGAGCCCCTCATGAGCAACGCGCCCACGCCACCCGAACCGCCCACCGCAGGCACGTCCCGGCTCGCCTTCAGCGAGGACTGGGCCGCCACCGTCCTCGGCCTCGCGCTGCTGCTCCTGGTGCTGGCCGGTGCGATCCCCGCCGGGCTGGTGCCGTGATGGCCGCCGCCCCGGAACCCGCCGTCCGCAGCACCGCCGCCGGGCCGCCCGCGGCCTCCACCGCGGATGCCCCGGCCGCCGCGACCCCGGTGGACCGACCCGCCGGTACGCCCGCGGTCGCGCCACCCCGGGCCGACCTGCGCACCGGCGCGTTCTGGGCCTGGACCGGCCTGGGCCTGCTGGTGGTGCTGGGTCTCGCCGCGCTCACCCGGTACCTCGAACAGAACGTGCCGGTCTGGGCCGAGGGCAGCGCCATCGAGGACGTGGCCGGCGCGGTCGAGTACCCGGTCTACGCGATCCTGCTCGGCCTGCTCGGCAACCTGGTCGTCACGGTGACCGGGCTGCGGGACCGGATCTCCGCCGCGTTCCGTACCGAGTTCTTCATCAAGACCGGTCTGGTGCTGCTCGGCGCCTCGATCAACCTCGCCGTCATCGCGAGCGCTGCCGGGCCCGCCATCGCCCAGGCGCTGCTGCTGATCAGCGGCGTGTTCCTGTTCACCTGGTGGCTGGCCGGGCGGTTCGGCCTGGACGAGAAGCTGCGGGCACTGCTCGCCTCGGCGGTGTCGATCTGCGGAGTCAGCGCCGCCATCGCCGCCGCCGGTGCGGTACGGGCACGCCGCGAACAGCTCGCGTACACGGCCAGCCTGGTCATCGCGTTCGCGCTGCCGTCGATCTTCCTGCTGCCGTGGCTGGCCGACGTGCTCGGCCTCTCCGACGCGGTCGCCGGCGCGTGGATCGGCGGCAACATCGACACCACCGCCGCCGTCACCGCGGCCGGCGCGCTCGCCGGTGAGGACGCGCTCCAGATCGCCAGCATCGTCAAGGTCACCCAGAACGCGCTGATGGGCGTGGTCGCGGTGGCGCTCACCGCGTACTTCGCGCTGCGCGTGGAGCGCCGCCCGGATGCGCCGCGCCCCGGGCTGGGCGAGCTGTGGCGCCGGTTCCCGAAGTTCGTCCTCGGGTTCGTCGCCGCCTCGGTGATCGCCACCTGGTACCTCGACGCGGCCGGGTCGGACGGCAAGGCCACCATGGCGATCGTCACCGACCTGCGGGTCTGGTTCCTCATCCTGGCCTTCGTCAGCATCGGCCTGGAGGTCCGCGTGTCGTCGCTGCGTGAGGCCGGCTGGCGGCCGGTGACCGTGTTCGGCGCCGCGACCGTGTTCAACCTGGTGCTGGCCCTCGGACTGGCGTCGGTGCTGTTCCACGGCTTCACGGTCTGACCGCCGTCCGTCCCCGTACACCTTGGAGGAACGCCGTGCCCGAGCCCGCCGACACCCCGGTCGACGCCGACGCCGACGCGCTGCGGACGCTGCTGCGCCACCAGGCCAGCACCGTCACGGTGGTCACCGCCGCCGGACCGCCCGCGGCCGGGTTCACCGCCACCTCGTTCACCGCTGTGTCGCTGCGACCGCCGATCGTCTCGTTCTGCCTGGACCTGGGCTCGTCGAGCTGGCCGGTGGTGTCCCGGGCGCGGCACGTCGGTGTGCACCTGCTCGGGCACGGCCAGCACGAGGTGGCCCGGAGGTTCGCCACCAGCGGGATCGACCGGTTCGCCGAGCCGACCCGGTGGCGGCCCGGCCCGGAAGGGGTGCCGGTCCTCGACGACACGCTGGCCTGGCTGCTGTGCCGGGTGGTGGACCGGGTCGTCGTCGGGGACCACGCCGTCGTGCTGGCCGAACCGGAACTGCTGCGGCACGCCGACGTCGGTTCGCCGCTGCTTTACCACCGGGGGCGGTACGCCGGGCTCGCCGACACGACCGACCCCGGCGACCGCCGCTCCGCGGCCTGAGCGCCCGGGGCCGGGCGTCGCTATCGTGGCCGCGTGATCACCTGCGTCGTGCACTACACGATCGACCCCGCGCAGATCGAGGCGTTCGAGCGCTTCGCCCGCGCCTGGATGCGGCTGGTGGCACGGCACGGCGGCGTGCACCACGGCTACTTCCTGCCCGCCGAGGGCGCCAGCGACCGGGCCGAGGCGCTGTTCAGCTTCGAGAGCCTGGCGGCGTACGAGCAGTACCGCGCCCGGTTCGGGGTGGACCCGGAGTTCGTCGCCGCCGACCGGATCCGCGACGAGTCGGGCTGCGTCCTGCGGTACGAGCGCACATTCATGCGCCCGCTCCTGCCCACCGACTGACACCCCGACCGGCCCGGCTACCGAGGCGGGCCCGGGGCCTCCGCCGCTGCGGCGTAGCGGCGGGCCAGGCGGGCGAACGCCTCGCGCAGCTCCGGCGGCCCGACCACCTCGATGTCGGCGTCGTAGCGGCCGAGCACGGCGGCCAGCCCGGGCCACGACCAGGCGCCGAGCACCAGCCGGCAGCGGTCCGGGCCCAGTTCCTCGACGATCCCGTCGCGGGTCCACCCGGACACCACGCGGGCGGGCAGGTCGAGGATCACCTCGCCCCGGCAGGGCCAGTCACCCGGCCCGGTGGCGCCCTTGAACCGGCCGGCGACGTACGCGGCCACGTCCCCGCCGGGCAGCTCGCGGGGCGTGAACCGGGGGCCGGTGGGCGTACGCGGGCTGATCCGGTCGACCCGGAACGTGCGCCAGTCGTCGCGGTCGAGGTCCCAGGCGACGAGGTACCAGCGCCCGCCCCAGGTGACCAGGTGGTGCGGCTGCACCCGGCGTGGCGGCCGGTCCGGGTCCGGTGGTGCGGTGGACACCGGCTCGTAGTCGAAGCGCAGCTCCTCGCGGGCGTGCACGGCGGCGCTCAACGTCATCAGCAGCGCCGGTTCCACCCGGTGCCGGGCGGGCGTGCCGGCGCGTTGCACGTCGACGACCCGCAGCGCGTCCACCCGGTGCCGCAGCCGCGCCGGCATCACCTGCCGCACCGTGGTCAGCGCCCGGGCGGCCGCCTCCTCGATGCCCGTCACGCCGCCGGCGGCGGTCTGCAACGCCACGGTGAGCGCGACCGCCTGCTCGTCGTCGAAGAGCAGCGGCGGCAGCGCGGAACCGGCGCCCAGCCGGTAGCCGCCGTCCGGCCCCTTGGCGCTCTCGATCGGATAGCCCAGCTCGCGCAGCCGGTCGACGTCGCGGCGCACGGTACGAGGGCTGACCCGCAGCCGTTCGGCGAGCAGCGACCCCGGCCAGTCCCGGCGCGCCTGCAACAGGGACAGCAGCGAGAGCAGTCGGGCGGAAGTCTTCGGCACGACACGCATTCTGCCGCGAGAAGAGGACACTCCCTGACCGCTACGCCTGCGAGGGTTGACCCGTACCCGATCAGGACCGGAAGGAACCGATGACGATGACCGGCACCACCACGACCCCCACCACCCTGGACGCCGAGCGGGCCGACCTGCTGGCCGAGCTGACCGAGGCCCGGAACACGCTGATCAACACGGTGCGCGGCCTCACCGACGAGCAGGCCGGGCTGAAGCCGACCGCCAGCGCGCTGTGCCTGGGCGGCCTGATCAAGCACGTCGCGTCCACCGAGGAGGCGTGGCTGCGGTTCGTGGTCGACGGCCCGGCGGCGATGTCCTTCGCCATGCCCGAGGGCGTCACCTGGGAGGACTTCATGTCCGGCCGGGCCCGCGAGCTGCCGCAGTGGGCGATCGACCGGGGACGGGACTTCCAGATGCTGCCCGAGGACACGCTGCCGGCGATCCTGGACCGGTACGCCCGCGTCGCCGCGCGTACCGAGGAGATCGTGGCCGGTGTCGACGACCTGTCGGCGACGTGGCCGGTGCCGGACGCGCCGTGGAACGAGCCCGGTTCGGTCCGCAGCGTCCGGCGGGTGCTGATCCACGTCATCGCCGAGACCACGCAGCACGCCGGGCACGCGGACATCCTGCGCGAGAGCATCGACGGCCGGACCACCACCTGAGCCGGCCGGAGAACGAAGCCGTGACGGTGCTCGACCGGCGTGCGCTCAACCGGGCGACCCTCGCCCGGCAACTGCTGCTCGACCGCGCCGGCCTCCCGGTGGCCGGCGCCGTGACGCACCTGTGCGGGTTGCAGGCCCAGGAGCCGCAGGAGCCGTACGTCGGGCTCTGGTCGCGGTTGCGGGCCTTCGACCCGGCGGTCCTGTCGGACCTGCTGGTGCGCCGCCGCCTGGTGCGTACCCACCTGATGCGCCGCACCGTGCACCTGCTCGCGGCGGACGACCTGCTGGCCTGGCGGTCCCGGCACGACGCGATGCTGCGCCAGCGGGTGCTGGGTGTCTACCGCGGCGAGTTCGACGGGGTCGACCTCGACGAACTCGCCGCGGCGGCCCGGGACGTCCTGGCCGACGGCGAGCCCCGCACCACCGCCGAGATCGTGGGGGCGCTCGCCGCGCGCTGGCCGGCGACCGACCGGCGGGCGCTCGGCGAGATCGTGCTCGCGCTGGTGCCGACGGTGCAGGCGCCGCCGCGCGGGCTGTGGCGCACCACCGCCGGTGTCCGTACCGTCGCTCTGGCCCGGTGGCTGGGCCGCGACGCCGACCCGCCCGGCTCCGGCGGCGACGACCCGGCCGGGCGGGCGCTGGTGCGGCGCTACCTGGCAGCGTTCGGGCCGGCCGCGTCGGCGGACCTGCGCGCCTGGTGCGGCCTCGCCGGGCTGCCCGCGGCGGTCGCCGCGGTCCGCGACGAGCTGGTGGCCTTCCGGGACGCGCGCGGCCGGACGCTGCTCGACCTGCCGGGCGCGCCGCGGCCCGAGCCGGACACCCCCGCGCCGGTACGGTTCCTGCCCGCCTTCGACAACGCCGTGCTCGGCTACCACGACCGCAGCCGGATCATCGACGACGCCCACCGCAACCTCTCCGTCGCCGGGGCCCGGTTCGTGCTCGTCGACGGCCGGGTCGCCGCCACCTGGACGGTCGACGCGGGCGTCGTGGTGGTCACGCCGCTGCGCGCGTTCACCCGCGCCGAGCGCGCGGCCGCCGCCGAGGAGGGCGCCGCGCTGGCGTCGTTCCTGTCCGAGGGCGACAACCAGGGGGTACGCGTCATCGCCCGTTGAGCCGCCGGTAAGGCGCGCGAGCGCGCTGGCCGCCGGTCAGGCGCGCACCGCGCGGCCCATCCGGGTGACCGCCTCGGTGAGCACGGCGGGGGAGGTGGCGAAGTTGAGCCGCACGAACCCGGCGCCGCCGGAGCCGAAGACGTGCCCGGAGCTGAGCGCCACCCGGGCCCGGTCGAGGAACATCCGCGCCGGACCGGCCAGGTCGCTCGCCACGCCCGGTCCGTCGCCCGCCTCGGTGGGTACGCCGAGGCGCCGGCAGTCCAGCCAGGCCAGGTACGTGCCCTCCGGCGGCCGCCACGACACGGTCGGAAGGTGCTCGGCCAGCAGTGATCCGAGCAGCGCCCGGTTCGCGTCGAGGCCGTCGAGCAGCCGGTCCAGCCACGGCCCGCCGGCGCGGAACGCGGCGGTGTGCGCGAGCACCCCGAGGTGACTGGGTCCGTGGCTGACCTCCTCCGGCATCCGCGCCAGGTCGTCCGCCGCGTCCGGCCCGGCGACCGCCAGCGCCGCCTTGAGCCCGGCCAGGTTCCACGCCTTCGACGCCGACAGCAGCGCGAACGCGTTCTCCGCGCCCGGCACCGTCAGGTACGGCGTGAACCGCGCGCCGGGCAGCGCCAACGGCGCGTGGATCTCGTCGGCCACCACCCGTACGCCGTGCCGGGCGGCCAGCTCGGCGACGGTGGCCAGCTCGTCGGGCCGGTGCACCACACCGGTCGGGTTGTGCGGGTTGCAGAGCAGGAACGCCGGCCGCTCGCCGATCGCGCGGGCCCGGCGGAACGCCTCCTCCAGCGCGGCCGGGTCGAGCCGCAGGTCCGCGCCGAGCGGCGCCTCGAGGACCTGCCTGCCGGCGTTGGCGACGAACGCGTAGAACGGCGGGTAGACCGGGGGAGTGACCACCACCGCGTCGCCCGGGCCGGTGACCAGGCGCAGTACCTCGACCGTACCCATCATCACGTCCGGCACCAGCGTGGTCCGGCCGACCGGGAAGTCGGCCCAGCCCCACCGCTGCGCGGCGAACCCGCCGACCGCCTCGGCGTACCCGGTGCCGAACGCGTAGCCGGTGTCGCCCAGCTCGACCGCCCGGCGCAGCGCCTCGGCCACCGGCGGCGCCAGCGGCACGTCCTGCTCGGCCACCCACAGCGGCAGCACGTCCGGCGGGTGCAGCCGCCACTTCACACTGGTGCGCTGCCGGAGCTGGTCGAGCGTGAGCTGGGTGAGCGGATTGCCCTCGTCGGCGGAAACGACCATGCGGCCCACACTAGGTTCCTCCTACCATCGCCCGATGACCCACCCGGCGTACCCGCTGCGCACGCCCCGGCTGCTGCTGCGCCCGGTCACGCTCGGCGACCTCGACGACGTGCACGCCTGGCAGCGCCGCCCGGACGTGGTCCGCTGGATGGCCGGTGCCGCGCCGCGTACCCGGGCGGAGTCCCTGGCGTCGGTGACCGCGATGGCCGGCGAGGACGCGCTGCGCGCGGAGGGCGACTGCCTGACGCTCGCCGTGGTGCGCGACGCGCGGGTGATCGGCGCGGTCGAGCTGGTGTGGCGCAGCGCCGCGGACCGCACCGCCGAGCTGGGGTACGTGTTCCACCCCGGCCACGGCGGCCGGGGGCTGGCCACGGAGGCGGCCGGCGCGCTGCTGGACTGGGGGTTCGGCGAGTTCGGGCTGCACCGGGTGGTGGCCCGCTGCCACGCGGACAACGAGCCGTCGGCGCGCCTGATGGCCCGGCTCGGGATGCGGCGGGAGGCGCGGCACGTGCGCAGCTACCGGTTCCGGGGCGGCTGGGCCGACCAGCTCGTCCACGCGATCCTGGCCGACGAGTGGCGTCGCCGCTGAGCCGCCGGATCAGGAGACGGCGACCGGGTCGCCGACCCGGATCTCGCCGGTGCTCAGCGGGACCAGGCGGACGCCGAACCAGGTCTTGCCGTCGTGGCGCCGGTGCCGGGCCAGCGTGCGGATCGGCTCCTTCCCGCCGGCGAGGGTCTCCGGGTCGATGAGCGTCACCGAACAGCGGTCGCAGCGTTCGGACACCCGGAAGTCCACGGCGCCGATGCGCACCCGCGTCCAGCCGTCCTCGGCGAACGGTTCGACCGGCCCGTCCAGCACCACAGTCGGCCGGAACCGGGCCATCGCCGGCGGCTCCGGCGCGGGCTCGCCGCGTTCCAGCGCGCCCTCGACGATCCAGTCCCGCAGCCGCCGCAGCGACGGCAGTGTGGCCACCAGCAGCGGTCCGGCGTCGGACAGGTTCAGCGGATCACCGGGGCCGCCGCCGTGCTCGGCCGACATCGGCCGGCGGCGCGGGTCGTCCAGCCAGGCCAGCCGTACGGGCCGGCCCAGCCGCGCGGAGAGCCAGTCGTGGGTCTCGTCGGCGGCGAGCCGGACCGTGTCCAGCCGGGACACGTCGGTGGCGACCGGCGGCCCGTCCACCGGTTCGGCGACTGTCAGCGACGAACCGTCGCGGGCGGTGAGCGTGATCGACCCGGCGCCGGGGGCGGCGGTCACGCCGAGCAGCGCGGGCAGGGCGGTCGAGCCCAGTTTGCCGCCGTCGGGGCGCAGCACCAGCCAGCGGCGGTCGTGACGCAACCCCCACGGCTCGACGTCGGCCCGGTCGACGTCGACGCCGCCGAGGGACTTGACCGGGTACAGGTGCACCGAGGCGAGTCGCGTCACCACGCCCTCAGCCGATCTTCGGGGTGGCGCGGTCGATGATCGCTGCGAGGTCCAGCCCGCCCGGCAGCGTCCCGTACGCCTGACCGTGGTCGCCGTCGAGCCGGGAGGCGCAGAACGCGTCGGCGACCGCCGGGTGGCCGTGGCGCACCAGCAGCGCGCCCTGGAGCACCAGCGCCAGCCGCTCGACCACCCGCCGGGCGCGCAGCTCCAGGTCGGTGTGGTCGGCCAGTTCGTCGCGCACCCGGCGCACCGCGGCGTCCAGCCGGGCGTCCGCGCCGGCCGCGGCGGCCACCTCCGCCTCGTACGCGGCGAGCACCTGCGGTTCCCGGGTGAGCGCGCGCAGCACGTCGAGCGCGGCGACGTTGCCGGAACCCTCCCAGATCGAGTTCAGCGGCGACTCGCGGAACAGCCGCGGCATGCCGGACTCCTCCACGTAGCCGTTGCCGCCCAGGCACTCCAGCGCCTCGGCGGCGTGCCCCGGCCAGCGCTTGCACACCCAGTACTTGCCGACGGCGAGGGCGAGGCGCTTGAACGCCGTCTCGCCGTCGTCGCCGCGCGCGGACCGGTCGGTCGCGCCGGCCAGCCGGACCATCAGGACGGTGGCCGCCTCGGACTCCACCGCCAGGTCGGCCAGCACGTTGCGCATCAGCGGCTGGTCGGCCAGGTAGTCGCCGAACGCCCGCCGGTGGGTGGCGTGGTGCACGGCTGTGGTCACGCCGTGGCGCATCCCGGCCGCCGCGCCGATCACGCAGTCGAGCCGGGTCAGGTTGACCATGTCGATGATGGTGCGCACGCCCCGGCCCTCGTCGCCGACGCGCCACGCCACCGCGTGCTCGTACTCGACCTCGGCGGATGCGTTGGAGCGGTTGCCGAGCTTGTCCTTGAGCCGCATCAGCCGCATCGGGTTGCGGGTGCCGTCGGGCAGCACCCGGGGGACCAGGAAGCAGGTGAGACCGCCGGGCGCCTGGGCGAGGGTGAGGAACAGGTCGCACATGGGCGCCGAGGTGAACCACTTGTGCCCGACGAGCCGGTAGCTGCCGTCCGGCTCGGGCCGGGCCGTGGTGGTGTTGGCACGGACGTCCGAGCCGCCCTGCTTCTCGGTCATCGACATGCCGGCGAGCAGGCCGCGCTTGGTCTGCGGTGGGCGCAGTCCGAAGTCGTACTCGCGGGTGGTGAGCAGCGGCTCGTAGCGGGCGGCCAGGTCCGGGCTGTGCCGCAGCGCGGGCACCGCCGCGTAGGTCATCGAGATCGGGCAGCCGTGCCCGGCGTCGGGCCGCCACAGGTAGAAGCCGGCCGCGCGGGCCACGTGCGCGCCCGGCCGGTCGTCGGCCCACGGCGCGGCGTGCAGGCCGTGACCGACGGCGGTACGCATCAGCTCGTGCCAGGACGGGTGGAACTCCACCTCGTCGATGCGGTGGCCGTACCGGTCGTGGGTGCGCAGCACCGGCGGGTGCTCGTTGGCGAGCCGACCGTGCTCGGCGGCCTCCTCGCCACCGGCGAGCCGGCCCAGCTCGTGCAGCCCGGGAAGCGCCCAGCCGGCACCCTCGCGGGCCACGCCGTCGCGCAGCGCCGGGTCGTCGGCGGTGTCGTGGCCGACCATCGGCGGGACCTGGTTGACGACCTCGTGTGTGGTCACGGCGGCAACTCCCAGCGCTGGTGGCGGATCGGGTCGGGGCCCGGATTGAACCACCGTTCACTCCGCACCGGCAAGCGGCGGCCGACCAGTCACTTTGGCGGTATTCGTTGACATCATCCCGCTCGGGGAGAAGACTCGCCGAAACTTTCTTTTGTCCGGGAAGTGGCTAGGGGGGCCTGTGTCCAGGAAAAAGCTCGGTGTGCTCGGTGCCGCACTCACACTGACAGTCGGCGTCCTGTCCGGATGCACCGGCGGCGAGGCGGTCGACGTCGGTGGCGGGGGGAACGCCGGCGGCGCCGGTGGTGTCCTCAACGCCGCGATCGGCGGCGAGCCGGACCAGCTCGACCCGCACAAGACCTCGGCGTACTACAGCTTCCAGGTGCTGGAGAACGTCTACGACACGCTCGTCGAGCCGGACGCCGACCTCAAGATGGTGCCGTCGCTGGCGACGAAGTGGACCACCAGCGACGACCAGCTCACCTGGACGTTCACGCTGCGCGAGGGCGTCACGTTCTCCGACGGGTCGCCGCTGACCTCCGAGGACGTCGTCTACTCGTACGAGCGGATCATCAAGGAGAAGCTGAACAACGCGTACAAGTTCGCCACCGTCAAGTCGGTCACCGGGCCCGACCCGGCCACAGTGGTGGTGACGCTCAGCGCGCCCACGCCGAACCTGCTCGCCAACCTGGGCGGCTTCAAGGGCGTGGCGATCGTGGAGAAGTCCAACGTCGAGTCCGGCGCGGTGAAGACCGCGCCGGTCGGCAGCGGCCCGTTCAAGGTGGCCGGCTACACCTCCGGCGACAGCGTCAAGCTGGTCCGCAACGACTCGTACTGGGGGGAGAAGCCGAAGCTGGACGGCGTCACGTTCACCTTCGTCAAGGACCCCACGGTGGCGCTGCAGAACCTGCGCAGCGGCCAGGTCCAGTGGACCGACAACCTGCCGCCCCAGCAGGTGAAGTCGTTGCAGGACGGCGACGACCCGGTGGTGAAGTCGGCGGCCTCCACCGATTACTGGTACGTGGCGCTCAACGAGGCCCGCAAACCGTTCGACAACCCCGAGGTGCGACGCGCCATCGGCTACGCGCTGGACCGCGAGGCGATCACCAAGGCGGCGAAGTTCGGCCTGGCCACCGTCAACCAGACCGCCATCCCGAAGGCCAGCGCGTTCTACTACGACTACGCGCCCTACAGCCACGACCCGGGCAAGGCGAAGCAGATGCTCGGCCAGGCCGGCGTGAGCAACCTGACCATGGACCTGATGGTCACCAGCGAGTACCCGGAGACGGTCACCGCCGCGCAGGTCATCGCCGCGCAGCTCAAGGACGTCGGCATCACCGTCAAGATCCGTACGCTGGACTTCGCCCAGTGGCTCGACGAGCAGGCGAAGGGCAACTTCGACGGGTTCATGCTCGGCTGGCTCGGCAACATCGACCCGGACGAGTTCTACTACGCCCAGCACCACAGCGGCGGCACGTTCAACTTCCACAAGTACAAGAACCCGGCGGTCGACAAGCTGCTCGACGACGCCCGCACCCAGACCGACCAGGGCGCCCGCAAGCAGGCGTACGAGCAGGCGGCGAAGCAGATCGTCGACGACGCCAGCTACCTCTACCTCTACAACCCGGACGTGGTGCAGGGCTGGTCGAAGAAGGTCTCCGGCTACGACGTGCGCACCGACCGGGCGATCCGGTTCCGGTCGGTCGCCCTGGCGAAGTGATGGCCCGCTTCGTCCTGCGGCGGGTCCTCCAGTCGGCGGTCGTGCTGGTCGGCGTCACGCTCGTGGTGTTCCTGCTGCTGCAACTGGTGCCGGGCGACCCGGTCCGGGTGGCGCTCGGCACCCGGTTCGACCCGCAGACGTACGAGGCGCTGCGGGAACGCGCCGGCCTCGACCAGCCGCTGCCGGTGCAGTACGCCAGCTACCTGGGGCACGCGCTCACCGGTGACCTGGGGGTCAGCTTCCGCACCGGCCAGCCGGTGAGCCAGATCGTGCTGGAACGGCTGCCCGCCACGCTGTCGCTCGCCGTCACCGCCGTGGTGTTCGCGCTGCTCGTCGCGTTCCCGCTGGGCATCGTCGCGGCGGTACGCAGCGGCTCCGCCGTCGACCACGCCGCCCGCGTGTTCAGCCAGTTCGGCGTCTCCGTGCCGGACTTCTGGATGGGCATCATGGGCATCCTGCTGTTCGCCGGGGTGCTCGGCTGGCTGCCCCCGTCCGGTTACGTGGCGCTGACCGACGACCCCGGCAGGTGGGCCACCCACGTGGCGCTGCCGGCGGTGACCGTCGGCCTGGTCACCGCGTCGATCCTGACCCGGTTCATCCGCTCCTCCGTGCTGGAGGTGCTCTCCGCGGACTACGTACGCACCGCCGAGGCGAAAGGGCTGCGCAACCGGGTGGTGATCGTGCGGCACGTGTTGCGCAACGCGCTCATCCCGGTCGTCACGGTGGTCGCGGTGCAGCTCGCCAGCCTGCTCGGCGGCGTCATCGTGATCGAGGTGCTGTTCGCCTGGCCCGGCATCGGTCGGCTCACCTTCGACGCCGTGCAGGCCCGCGACTATCCCGTCCTGCAGGGCGCGGTGCTGCTGGTGGCGGCGTTGTTCCTGCTGGTCAACCTGCTGGTGGACATCCTCTACGCCCGCCTCGACCCGAGGATCACGGTCAAGTGATCGCCACGACCGAGAGCACCGGACGCCGCGTCCTGGACGCGCTGCGCCGCGACCCGCTCGCCGTCGGCGGCACCATAGTGCTCGTACTGCTGGTGGTGGTCGGTGTGGCCGGCCCGTGGCTGGCCCCGGCCGGCGTGAACGACGTCGACGTGGACCAGATGCTGCGCCCACCCAGCGGCGCGCACCCGTTCGGCACCGACGAGTTGGGCCGTGACGTGCTCAGCCGGGTGCTCGTCGCCGCCCGCGTGTCACTGCAGGTCGGCGCCGTCAGCGTCGGCATCGCGCTGGTCGCCGGCGTGACGCTCGGACTGTTCGCCGGCTACTACCGGGGCTGGCTGGACAGCGTGCTCATGCGCTGCATGGACGTGCTGTTCGCGTTCCCGGTGCTGCTGCTGGCGGTCGCCATCGTGGCGGTGCTCGGCCCCGGCCTGCTCACCGCCATGGTCGCCATCGGCGTGGTCTACACGCCCATCTTCGCCCGGATCACCCGCGCCGGCGTCCTGTCCGTACGCGAGCAGGTGTTCGTCCGGGCCGCCGTCTCCATCGGCGCGTCCGACCTGCGCATCATGCGCCGGCACGTGCTGCCGAACATCGCCGCGCCGCTGATCGTGCAGACGTCGCTGTCGCTGGCGTTCGCGATCCTCTCCGAGGCCGCGCTGTCCTTCCTCGGCCTCGGCATCCAGCCGCCCGCGCCGGCCTGGGGCCGGATGCTGTTCGACGGGCGCGGCTTCGTCACCGACGCGTGGTGGCTGGGTGTGTTCCCGGGCGCGGCGATCTTCCTCACCGTACTGGCGTTCAACCTGGTCGGCGACGCGCTGCGCGACGTGCTCGACCCGCGCCAGCTCACCCTGGGCGAGGCCCGCAGGAGCACCCCATGAGCGAGCGCACCGAGCCCATGCCGAGCCAGCGCCGGCACCCCATGACCGACTCGACGGTGCTGTCAGTGGACGACCTCACCGTCACCGTCGGCACCCGCCGCGGCCCTGTCCGTGCCGTCGCCGGGGTGTCCTGGCAGGTGCGGCAGGGGGAGACGTTCGCGCTGGTCGGCGAGTCCGGCAGCGGCAAGAGCATGACCCTGCTCGCCGCCACCGGCCTCGCCCCGCGCGCCGCCACAGTCACCGGCCGGGTCCGGCTGCTCGACACGGAGCTGACCGCGCTGCCCGACGACCGCCGCCGCAAGGTACGCGGCCGGCACGTCGGGTTCGTCTTCCAGGACCCGATGACCTCGCTCAACCCGGTGCTGCCGGTGGGCCGGCAGGTCACCGAGGCGGCCGAGGAGCACCTGGGGCTGACCCGCCGCGCCGCCCGCGACCGGGCGGTGGAGCTGCTGGAACTGGTGGGCATCCCGTCGGCCGCGCGGCGCGTCGACGCGTACCCGCACCAGTTCTCCGGCGGCATGCGCCAGCGCGTCGCCATCGCCATGGCGCTCGCCTGCGAGCCGGACCTGCTGATCGCCGACGAGCCGACCACCGCGCTCGACGTCACCACGCAGGCGCAGATCATCGAACTGGTCGCCGATCTCCAGGCCCGGCTGGGCACCGCCGTCGTCTGGGTCACCCACGACCTGGGCGTGGTGGCAGGCATCGCCGACACCGTGGCGGTCATGTACGGCGGGCGGATCGTCGAGCAGGGCCCCGTCGACGCGGTGTTCGACACGCCCACCCATCCGTACACCCGGGCGCTGCTGGCGGCCCGGCCGGACCCGTCACGCCGCGGCGAGGACCTGGTCGCCATCCCCGGTTCGCCGCCGAGCCCGCTGGACCTGCCGCCCGGCTGCGCGTTCTGGCCGCGCTGCCCGGTACGCGCCGACCCCCGCTGCGAGCACGAGCTGCCCCCGCTGACGCCGGTCGGCGACGGGCACACGGCCCGCACCTTCTACCGTGGAGAGGCCGGATGAGCGCCGACACCCCGGACGTGGTCGCCGAGCTGGACGACCTGAAGGTGCACTTCCCGACCCCGGCCGGAACCGTCCGCGCCGTGGACGGCGTCAGCCTCGCCGTACGCCGGGGCGAGACGCTCGGGCTGGTCGGCGAGTCGGGCAGCGGCAAGTCCACGGCCGGCCTGGCGCTGCTGCGGCTGGTCGACCCGACCGCCGGACGGGTCCGGGTGGCCGGCGCGGACGTGACCCGCTGGTCGCGCCGCCGCCTGCGCGCGACGCGCCGCTACGTCGCGATGGTCTTCCAGGATCCGCAGGCATCGCTCGATCCACGCCGGACGGTCGGCGACAGCATCGCCGAGCCGCTGATCGTGCACCGGCTCGCCACGTCCGCCGCCGCCCGGCGGGACCGGGTCGCGGAGCTGCTGGACCTGGTCGGTCTGCGCGCCGACACCGCCGGCCGGTATCCGCACGAGCTGTCCGGCGGCCAGCGCCAGCGCGTCGGCGTGGCCCGGGCGCTGGCCGGCGAGCCGGACCTGATCGTCCTGGACGAGCCGATCGCCTCGCTGGACCTGAGCGTGCAGGCGCAGATCATGAACCTGCTCCGGCACCTGCAACGCGACCTGGGGCTGACCTACCTGTTCATCGCGCACGACCTGGCCGCCGTCGAGCACATGAGCGACCGGATCGCGGTGATGTACCTGGGCCGCATCGTCGAGACCGGCCCACCCGAGCGGATCTACCGGCACCCGGCGCACCCCTACACGGCGGCGCTGCTCTCCGCGGTGCCGGTGGCCGACCCCCGCGTGGAGCGGGAGCGCCGCCGGATCGTGCTCACCGGCGACATCCCGAGCCCGGTGGACCCGCCGAGCGGTTGCCGCTTCCGTACCCGATGCCCCCAGGCCCGCCCCGCGTGCGCCGAGACCGATCCGGCGCTCGCCGAGGTCGGCACGGGCCACCACGCGGCGTGCCTGTTCCCGCTCGACGGCGACCGGGACGGCGGCGTGGGGGAGGCGGCGACGACGCACGCCGACGCCGCCGGCACGCCGTAGGCTCGCGCCCATGGCGTTCACCACCCGGCCGACGTTGCGCGGCACGTTCGGCATGGTCTCCTCCACGCACTGGCTGGCCAGCCAGTCCGCGATGGGCGTGCTGGAACGCGGCGGCAACGCCTTCGACGCCGCGGTGGCCGCCGGGTTCGTGCTGCACGTCGTGGAGCCGCACCTCAACGGCCCGGCCGGCGAGGTGCCCGCGGTCCTCGCCACCGCGACCGACCCCACCCCGCGGGTGCTGTGCGGTCAGGGCCCGGCCCCTGCGGCCGCGACGGTCGCCCACTTCCGGTCGCTCGGCCTGGACCTCGTGCCGGGCGCCGGTCCGCTCGCCGCCGTCGTGCCGGGCGCTGTCGACGCCTGGCTGTTGCTGCTGCGCGACCACGGCACCCGAACGCTCGCCGAGGTGCTGGAACCGGCGATCGGCTACGCCGCCGCAGGCCATCCGCTGGTCGGCCCGGCCGGGCAGACCGTCGCGCGGGTCCGTTCGCTGTTCACCGACCACTGGCCGACCTCCGCGCGCCTCTGGCTCCGCGACGGCCGCCCGCCCGCGCCGGGGGAGATGGTCACCAACCCGGCGTACGCGGACACGCTGCGCCGCCTCGTCGACGCGGGACGGGCCGCCGGTGCGGACCGGGAGGCGCAGATCGAGGCGGCCCGGCGCGCCTGGCGGGAGGGTTTCGTCGCCGAGGCGATCGACGCGTTCAGCCGGCTGCCGTTCCGCGACTCCAGCGGGCGTGCGCACGCCGGGCTGGTCACCGGCGACGACCTGGCCGGATGGTCGGCCACCTGGGAGGAACCGGTCACGCTGGACTGGCACGGGCACACGATCGCCAAGACCGGCTTCTGGGGCCAGGGCCCGGTGCTGCTCCAGACGCTCTCCATCCTGGACGCGCTCGACGACCCGCGTGTCCACGACCCGTCGAGCCTGGAGGGCATCCACGCGCAGGCCGAGGCGCTGAAGCTCGCGTTCGCCGACCGGGAGGCGTGGTACGGCGACACCGACGTGCCGGGCTCCGCGCTGCTGTCGGCCCACTACGCCCGTGCGCGGGCCGCGCTGGTCGGCGACCGTGCCGACACGACGCTGCGCCCCGGAAGCCCGGCGGGCGAGCCGCCCCGGCTCCCGTCCCACCTGCACGCCGACGTGGGTCGCCGGACCGTCCCGCAGGATCCGAGCACCGGTGAACCCACGGTACGGGCGGACGGCGTGACCCGCGGCGACACCTGCCACGTCGACGTGGTGGACCGGTGGGGCAACATCGTCTCCGCCACGCCCAGCGGTGGCTGGCTGCAGAGTTCACCTGTCATCCCGGAGCTGGGCTTCCCGCTCGGCAGCCGGTTGCAGATGTGCTGGCTGGAGGAGGGGCTCGCCTCCACGCTGCGGCCGGGGCGGCGTCCGCGTACCACGCTCAGCCCGACGCTCGTGCTCCGCGACGGCGAGCCGGTGATGGCCTGCGGGACGCCCGGCGGCGACCAGCAGGACCAGTGGCAGCTGCTGTTCCTGCTGCGGCACCTGGCCGGCGGGCAGGAGTTGCAGGAGGCGATCGACGCGCCGACGTGGCACACGACGAGCTTCCCCGCGTCGTTCTATCCACGCGAGGTCGAGCCGGGCGTGCTGGTGCTGGAGGACCGGATCGACGGCGACGTGCTGGCGGGCCTGCGCGCAAGGGGCCACACCGTCCGCCTGTCCGACCCGTGGAGCCTGGGCCGCATGTGCGCGGTGACGCGCGACCCGCGCACCGGGGTCCTCTCCGCGGCGGCGAACCCCCGAGGCGCCCAGGGCTACGCCACAGGCCGCTGACCCACCCTCCCCTGAGCGCGGCCGTGGGCGTACGGGCATGATGGGGCCGTGGCCGGGCCCTGTGTCGCAGTCCTGCTGCCCGATCCGTGGACCGCTTCGCATGTCGAACTGTTCCGGGTCTGGCTGGCGGAGGCGCTCACCAACCAGACCGGCGACTGGTGGCTGCTCCGAGAGCCGTCCCGCTTGGGCTGGCAGGCTGAGTCACCGGTTACCGGGCCGATGCTGGTCGAGCCGGATGACTGGGACGTGGAGGATCCGGACGAGGCAGCATTTCTGGCGCGCGCCGCCGGGTTCCGGCCCGCGACAGAGGTCGTTCTGGCCTCGGCGACGAACGGCGTGGACGACCACCGGTTCCTGGCGCATCTCGCGGTAGCGATAGCGCACCGGTACGGCGGGCTGATCGATCTCACCGGTCCACTACCGGTCCCACCTCCGGCGAGAGTCCGCGTCCTCGATGCCGTCGAGGCCGGTACCGGGATCGAGGAGTGGTGGGCCGGATCCCGGGAGACCCTCAGGATGCTCGGCGGGGCATGGCACGAGATCCCCTACGTGGCCGCCGGTGGCACCCGGCACATCTACCACGTCGTCGAGCCCGATCTCCTGACAGTGTGGTTGACGCATCCACAATTTCGCATGGTGAAGTAGCGCGACGAGTCTGGCGACGTCGAGCCGGCCCAGGGAGAGGGCATGGTCAGGTGTCGATCCGGGTGATGTTGCGGATCTTGTTGGCGGCGTCGAGGGCGGCCACCTTGTACGCTTCCGCCAGCGTCGGGTAGTTGAAGACGGCGTCCAGCAGGTAGTCGACGGTGCCGCCGCAGCCCATCACGGCCTGCCCGATGTGGACGATCTCGGTGGCGCCGGTGCCGAACACGTGCACCCCGAGCAGCCGCCCGTCCTCGGGTGAGACCAGCAGTTTCAGCATGCCGTACGAGTCGCCGACGATCTGCCCCCGGGCCAGCTCCCGGTAGCGGGCGATGCCCACCTCGAACGGGACGGACGCATCCGTCAGCTCCTCCTCGGTCTTCCCGACGAAGCTGATCTCCGGAATGGTGTAGATGCCGATCGGTTGCAGGTCCGACATGCCGCGCGCCGATTCGCCGCAGGCGTGCTGGGCGGCCAGCCGGCCCTGTTCCATCGAGGTGGACGCCAGCGCGGGGAAGCCGATCACGTCGCCAACGGCGTAGATGTTCTCGACGGTGGTGCGGTAGTCGGCGTCGACGGTGATCCGGCCCCGGTGGTCGGCGGTGAGCCCGGCTGCCTCCAGCGCGAGGTCGTCGGTCTGCCCCTGTCGCCCGGCCGAGTACATCACCGTGTCGGCGGCGATCTTCTTGCCGCTGCGCAGGACGCAGAGCGCGGCGCTGCGGTGCTTCTCCACGGCGGCCACCTCCTCGCCGAAGCGGAAGGTCACCGACAGGTCCCGCAGGTGGTACTTCAGGGATTCGACGATCTCCTCGTCGCAGAAGTCGAGCATCCGCGGGCGGCGCTCGACCACTGTCACCTTGGTGCCGAGCGCGGCGAACAGGGACGCGTACTCCATGCCGATCACCCCGGCGCCGACGACGACCATGCTGCGCGGGACGGCCTGGAGGTTGATGACGCCGTCGGAGTCGACGATCGTCCGGTCGTCGAAGTCGACGCTGTCCGGGCGGGCCGGGCGGGTGCCGGCGGCGATGACCGCCTTGTCGAAGCTGACCCGGGTCTCCCGGCCGGAGCCGGCGTCGACCCAGACGGAGTGGGCGTCGGCGAACCGGCCGGTGCCGGTGATCAGCGAGACCTTGTTGCGGGCCAGCTGGTTGCGGATGACGTCGGTCTGCCGGGTGATCACGTGCTGGGTGCGGGCGGCCAGGTCCGCGACGGTGATGTCCTCCTTGACCCGGTAGCTGCTGCCGTAGAGGTCGCGCTGACTCAGCCCGGTCAGGTAGAGGACCGCCTCGCGCAGCGTCTTGGAGGGCACGGTGCCGGTGTTGATGCACACCCCGCCGAGCATGTCGCGGCGGTCCACGATCGCGACGCGGCGGCCCAGCTTCGCCGCGGCGATCGCCGCCTTCTGTCCACTCGGTCCGGAGCCCAGCACCAGCAGGTCGTAGTCATACACGAGCGCCAGCCTCGCAGGGTCTCGCAACCCGCGCCAGCCGAGACGCCCCCACGAAGATCGATCACTGCCGTAGGGTGCGCTGATGCGCCGCCCCGTAACCCTGATCATGCTCCTCGTACCGTTGCTCGTCGCCGGGTGCACCACCGCTCCCGCCACCCCGGCCGCGACCCCCTCCGCCTCCACTCCGCCGAGCCCGACCGCGCCCGCCGTCGACTACGCCGCCTGGCAGGCGGGGCGGTCGACGCCGGTGGCCGACCCGGTCTATCCGGCCCGGGGCACCGACGCGCTGGACGTCCTGCACTACGACCTCGCGCTGGAGTGGGCGCCGTCGACCACCACCCTCACCGGCACCGCCACGCTGCGGATCCGGCCGGTGAAGGACGCGCCGAGCCTGGTTCTCGACTTCATGCCCTACCAGCTCGACAGCGTCACGCTGGATGGCGCGACGGTTCCCGGCGCGGTGGCGAAGGAGAAGCTGACCGTGTCCGCCCCGGTGGTGGCGGACGAGCCGGTGACCCTGGTGGTCACCTACCACGGCCGGCCGAAGACGACCCCGATGCCGTCGCACCGCAAGGACACCGAGGCCCTGGGTCTCACCGTCACCAAGGAGGGCGGCCTCTGGACCATGCAGGAGCCGTTCGGGGCGTTCACCTGGTACCCGGCGAACGACCAGCCGTCGGACGAGGCCCTCTACGACATCCGGGTGACAGTGCCGGCCGGCTGGTCCGCGATCGCCGGCGGCACGCCCGCCGGTCAGTCCGGCACCACGTTCAGCTACCGGAGCACCGACCCGGTCGCGACCTACCTGACCACGCTCGCGGTGGGGAAGTACCAGAAGCTGACCGCGGCGGGGCCGCGCGGCGTGCCGCTGACCTACTGGTACCGCAAGGGCGCGGACGACAAGCTGCTGCCGTACCTGAAGAAGTCCCCGCAGTACCTGGCCTGGCTGGAGAAGAAGTTCGGTCCGTACCCGTTCCCCTCCGGCGGCGTCGTGGTGGTGGACTCGGCGTCGGGCATGGAGACCCAGCAGATGATCACGATGGGCCGGAAGATCGAGAACACCGCGGCCCGCCGGGACCGCTGGGGCAGCGATCTGCTGCACGAGTACGCCCACCAGTGGTTCGGCAACTCGGTCACGCCCACCACCTGGACGGACCTGTGGCTGAACGAGGGCTGGGCGAAGTACATCCAGGACCTGTACACCAAGGAGACGCTGAAGCTCAGCGAGGCCAGCCTGGACCGTTACCTGCGCGAGGGTGACGCCGTGCTGCGCAAGAAGCTGGGTCCGCCCGGCCGGCCCGATCCGAAGCGGTTCGCCGAGGGGAACGTCTATCTGTGCCCGGCGGCGATGCTGCGCGAGATCCACCGGACGGTCGGCGACGCGGCGTTCTTCGCGCTGGCCCGCGCCTGGGTCCAGGAGCAGCGCAACACGCCGCAGGACCGGGCCTCGTTCATCGCCTTCGTCAACAAGCAGACGGGCCGCGACTTCACCGCGCTGATCAACGCCTGGCTGGACTCCCCGACCACGCCGAAGAAGATCACCCCGAAGAAGATCGGCTGACCCGGCGCGGGCCCCGCCCGTCCGGCGGGGCCCCGCGCCGCGTCTCAGCGGCCCTGGAGCGAGCGGACGTTGTCGGCGAACGTCCAGCCCTTCGAGCCGTCCCAGTTGACCGACCAGGTCATCAGGCCCTTGAGCCGGCCCTGGTAGGTGTTCCACGCCTGGGCCACCAGCGCCGGGCTCATGTAGCCGCCGCCGGCGCCGACCTGCGCGGGCAGCCCGGGGACCTGCCGGTCGAGCGGTACGCGGATGGTGGTGCCCTGCACGACCAGGCCGGCGTCGAGGCAGTTGGTCTGCGCGACGAACCCGGCCACGGTGCCGGCCGGGTACGAGTCACCGGCGCAGCCGTACATCGAGCCGTTGTAGTACTGCATGTTCAGCCACCACAGCCGCCCGTTGTCGGCGTACTTCTTGACGATCGGCAGGTACGCGCCCCAGATCGAGCCGTAGGTGACGCTGCCGCCGGTGACGTACGCGGTCTCCGGCGCCATGGTGAGCCCGAACCCGGCCGGCATCTGGGCCAGCACCCCGTCGATGATCCGGATCAGGTTGGCCTGCGAGGGGGAGAGCTGGTTGATGTTCCCGCTGCCGGTCAGGCCGGTCTCGATGTCGATGTCGATGCCGTCGAAGTTGTGCCGCTTGAGGATCGGCACGACGGTGGCGACGAACCGGTCGGCGACCGCGCTGGAGCTGAGGTCGATCCCGGCGGTGGCGCCGCCGATGGACAGCAGCACTGTGAGCCCGGCGGCTTTGGCCTGGCACACCTGCGCCGGGGTGGGCACCTTGACGCCGGCGTCCATGCCGTCCTCCCAGAGCACGGTGCCGTCGGCGCGGATGACCGGGAACGCGGCGGTCACCACGTTGTAGCCGTGCCCGGTGATCCGGGAGTCGGTGATCGGGATCCAGCCGAGGCCGGGGTGTACGCCGTTCGCGGCGCCGTCCCAGTTCTCCCAGTAGCCCTGAAGCACCTTGCCGGACGGCCGGGACCGCAGCGCGCAGGTGTCTCCGCCCGGCGTGGTCGGGCTGGACGACACAGTGGGCGTGGGCGTCGGCGTCCGCGTGGGGGAAGCGGTCGGGGAAGGGGAGGCGGTGGGGGAGGGCGACGGCGGCCGGGTGGTGGGGCTCGGCGACGGCGTGCCGCCGGTGCAGGCGCCGAGGTCGGTCCAGAGCGCCGGTACGGCGGCCGGGTTCCAGCCCGCGCCGGCGGGCGGGGTGTGCGTGACGAGCGCCTGGTAGAGCCGGCCGTTATAGGTCACCCGGCTGCCGGCGGTCCAGGTGACGCCCTCGGCCCAGGCCGGCGCGTCACAGGCGACGAGCGTGCCGACGGCGCGGGCCGGTGTGGCGGCGGTGGCGGGCAGGGCGGCGGCGGTGGCGGCGAGCAGCGCGACGCCACCGAGCAGAGCGGTCATCCCACGTCCGAGTCGCATGACATACCTCCTCATCGATGCGCCGGAGGTTATCAGTTAACTTTGTTAAGTGTAAATGCGGCGTACCCTGTCACCACCCCGTTCAGGGTGTGAAGCAGGAACGAAAGCCGCCCGCGGGCGGCCGGGAAGGACGGCGGCGACGTGGACGCCAGACGCACCACGGTGCGTGACATGCGCCGGGCCAACAGGTCGGTCCTGCTGACCCGGATCTGGCTGGACGGTCCGCTCAGCCGGCACGAGCTGGGCCAGTCCACGGCGCTCAGCCTGGCCAGCGTCAGCAACCTGGTCGGCGAGATGATCAACGAGGGCCTGGTCGAGGAGGCCGGCTCGGTCGAGTCCGACGGCGGCCGTCCCCGCGTGCTGCTGCGCGTCGCGCCCGGCTACGGCTACCTGGTCGGCGCCGACGTCGGCGAGACCCGGGTCCAGGTGGAGTTGTTCGACCTGAGCATGACCGCGCTGGCGAAGGCGGAGTACCCGATCGCCGCGGCCGACCCCGACCCCGAGCAGGTCGCCGCGCACCTGCGGCACGGCCTCGCCGCTGTCACCGAGCAGGCGGGCGTCGACCCGGCCGCGGTCCTCGGCTTCGGCGTCGCCGTCGCCGGCACCGTCGAGCGCACCGCCGACGCCGTGGTGCACGCCCAGACGCTCGGCTGGGACGGCGTGCCGCTCGGCGCGATGCTGCGCGCCGGCACCGACGTACCGGTGCACGTGGACAACGGCGCGAAGACGCTCGGCCAGGCCGAGATGTGGTTCGGCGCCGGCCGCGGCGTCCGGCACGCGGTGGTCGCCCTGGTCGGCTCCGGCGTCGGCGCGAGCGTGGTCGCCGACGGCGTCGGCTACCGCGGCGCGCACAGCAGCGCCGGGGAGTGGGGCCACACCACAATCGTGTACGGGGGCCGCCGCTGCCGCTGCGGCAACCTCGGCTGCCTGGAGGCGTACGTCGGGGCGGAGGCGGTGCTGGACCGGTTCCGCCAGGCCAACCGGGGCCGCCCGGCACCCGGCGCGGACGAGGAGACCGCCTTCGGTGAGCTGCTGCGCTCCACCGGCAGCACCGCCGCGAAGGTGATCGACGAGACGGTCGGCTACCTGGGCGCCGGGGTGGCGAACCTGGTCAACCTGTTCAACCCGGAGCGGGTGGTGCTCGGCGGCTGGGCCGGGCTGGCCCTGGGCGAACGGCACCTGCCCGCGATCCGCGAGGCCACCGCGCGGCACGCGCTGCGGCAGCCGTACGCGCAGACCTCGATCGAGCTGTGCCGGCTGGGACCGGACGCGGTCGCGATGGGCGCGGCCACCCTGCCGATGACCCGGCTGCTGCGCGACGGCGGCGTGGCCCGCGACCCGGCCGCCCGCCCGGTTCCGGCGTGGGGGCGAGGCCGGCGTCACTGACCGGCCCGGCCCCCCACGCCGCGGCGTCAGCGCTGCCCGCGGACCCGCCGCACGGTGTCCCGGTACCACAGCGCGCTGCGCTTGGGGGTGCGGCGCTGCGTGTCGTAGTCGACCCGGACGATGCCGAACCGCTTGTCGTAGCCGTACGCCCACTCGAAGTTGTCCAGCAGCGACCAGGCGAAGTAGCCGCGCACGTCGGCGCCGGCCGCCCGCGCCCGGGCCACCGCCCGCAGGTGCTCGGTGAGGTAGCCGACCCGGTCGTCGTCGGCGACGAACCCGTCGGCGTCCGGCGTGTCGTCGAACGCGGCGCCGTTCTCGGTGATCACCATGGGCGTGCCCGGGTAGTCGCGGTGCAGGCGCACCAGCAGGTCGGTGAAGGACTCCGGCACGATCTCCCAGTCCATCGCGGTACGCGGCAGGTCGCGGCGGACCACCCGGCGTACCGGCTTGCCGTCGTCGTCGCGGTCCCGGCCCTGCTCGTCCACGCCGGAGTGCAGCTGCCCGAAGTAGTAGTTGACCCCGAGCACGTCGATCGGGGTGGCGATGACGTCCAGGTCGCCGTCCTCGACGGGGATACGGACCCCCTCGGCGGCCAGGTCCGCGATCACGTCCTGCGGGTACGCCCCGCGCAGCACCGGGTCGAGGTAGAGCCGGTTGGCCAGCCCGTCGGCGGCCCGCGCGGCGTCCCGGTCCGCCGCGCTGCCGGTCTCCGGGTCGGCGGTGGACAGGTTCAGCGTCAGGCCCAGCTCGATCGGGGAGCGGGCCGCCTCGCGCAGCCGCCGCGTCGCCAGCCCGTGCCCGAGCAGCAGGTGGTGCGCAGCGGCGATGCCGTCGCCCAGGTTCCGCCGGCCCGGGGCGTGGTCGCCGTAGGCGTACCCGAGCATCGCCGAGCACCACGGCTCGTTGAGCGTGGTCCAGGTGCGGACCCGGTCGCCGAGCGCGGCGAACACCAGCTCCGCGTAGTCGGCGAACCGGTACGCGGTGTCCCGGTTCGGCCAGCCGCCCGCGTCCTCCAGCTCCTGCGGCAGGTCCCAGTGGTACAGCGTCACCCACGGCTCGACGCCCCGGCCGAGCAGCTCGTCCACCAGCCGGTCGTAGAAGGCCAGCCCGGCCACGTTCGCCGGACCGCGCCCGCCCGGCTGCACCCGGGGCCAGGCCACCGAGAACCGGTACGTGTCCAGTCCCAGGTCGGCGATGAGCGCGACGTCCTGCGGCATCCGGTGGTAGTGGTCGCACGCCACGTCGCCGTTGTCGCCGTTCGCCACAGCGCCCGGCACCCGGCAGAACGTGTCCCAGATGGACGGGGTGCGGCCGTCGGAGGCCACCGCGCCCTCGATCTGGTACGACGACGTCGCCACCCCCCACCGGAAGGTCGGCGGCAGCGTGTCGATCGGGTCCGCACCGGCGACTGACGACGGGCGGGTGAGGTCGGTGTCCATGGTTCTCCTCGCGGGTAGCGGGTGGTGTCGGGCGGGTCAGCGGGACAGGGGCGCGACGGCCGGGTGCAGCCGGCACGCGACGGCCCGCGCCGGGTCGTCGACGCGCGGGGCGCCGAGCACCGGCACCTGCTGGTCGCACCCGTCGAACGCCTTCGGGCAGCGGGGATGGAACGCGCAGCCGGAAGGCATGGCGCGCAGGTCCGGCGGAGAGCCGGGGATGCCGGTCAGCTCGCGGCGCGGCCCGTGCAGCGCCGGGAACGAGTGCAGCAACCCCTCGGTGTACGGGTGCAGCGGTTCCCGGTACAGCCGGGTGGCGGGCGCCTCCTCGACGATCCGCCCGCCGTACATGATCGCGATCCGGTCGGAGAACTCGACCAGCAGCGACAGGTCGTGGGTGATGAACAGGACCGCGAAGCCGAGGCGTTCGCGCAGCTCGGCGAGCTGGCCGAGGATCTGCCGCTGCATCACCACGTCCAGCGCGGTGGTCGGCTCGTCCATGATGACCACCTGCGGTTCCAGCGCCAGCGCCATCGCGATCATGACCCGTTGCCGCATGCCGCCGGAGAGCTGGTGCGGGTAGCTGTCCAGCCGGTCGGCGGAGATGCCGACCAGGCGCAGCAGCTCCTTGGCCCGGGCCGACCGGCTCGCCGCCGTGCTCGTGCGCTCGTGCGCCCGGATCACGTCGAGCAGCTGGGTGGAGACCCTGTGCACCGGGTTGAGCGAGTTCATCGCGCCCTGGAACACGATCGACGTCTCCGCCCAGCGGAACTCGCGCAGCTTCGCCGGGCTGAGCGTGAGCACGTCGACCGGCGGGCCGTCGGCCGGGTGGTAGATGACCTGGCCGCCGCTGACCACGCCGGGCGGGGGCAGCAGCCGGGTAAGCCCGTACGCGAGCGTGGACTTGCCGCTGCCGCTCTCCCCGGCCAGGCCGAGCACCTCGCCGCGGTGCAGCGTCAGGTCGACGTCGCGGACCGCGCGGACCGCCTCCGCGCCGACGCCGTAGTCGACGCACAGCCCGCGGATCTCCAGCACCTGGTCGCTCATGCGCGCTTCCCTCTCTCGTCGGCGGGCGGCCTGACGGCGTCGGCGGGCGGCCGGCCGTCGGCGTCGCGCGGCTGCATCGGCACCGACGCGGTGACCGGCGCGAGCACCGGGGTGAACCCGACGCGCATCGCGACGACGCGACCGTCGGCGGTACGGATCCGGGTCCGGCCGCCGGTGCGCAGCCGCGGGCTCACGAACTCGTCGATGCCGAAGTTGATCAGCGCCAGCGCGGTGCCGAGCAGCGCGATGGCCAGCCCGGCCGGGACGAACCACCACCAGGCGCCCTGCGCCAGGGCCTGCTGTCCCTGCGCCCAGAACAGGATCGTGCCCCAGTTCCACGACGTCATCGACGAGATGCCGATGAACGCCAGGGTGATCTCCGACATCACCGCGAAGATGACGGTGCCGACGAAGCCGGAGGCGATGATCGCGGTCAGGTTCGGCAGGATCTCGAAGCCGATGATCCGCCAGGTCCGCTCGCCGGTGGCGCGGGCGGCCTCGACGTAGTCGCGGCGGCGCAACGACAGCGTCTGCGCGCGCAGCACCCGGGCGCCCCACGCCCACGAGGTGAGGCCGATGATGAGCGCCACGAGCATGTCGCCGGCCTGGTCGACCAGGGACGTGACGATGATGATCAGCGGCAGCGCCGGGATCACCAGGAACACGTTCGACACCGCCGACAGGCCCTCGTCGGCCGCGCCGCCCAGGTAGCCGGAGGTCACGCCGATGAGGATGGACAGGATCGTGGCGAGCACGCCGGCGATCAGGCCCACCACCATGACGCTGCGCGCGCCGACCAGGATCTGGCTGAAGATGTCCTGCCCGAGGTGGGTGGTGCCGAACCAGTGCCGGGCCGAGGGCGCCTGGAGCACGTCGGCGCTGCGCGCGTCCGGGTCGTACGGCGCGATCCACGGCCCGATCACCGCCAGGAGCACGTACACCCCGAGGACTGCCAGGCCGGTCGCGGCCTTGGCGTTGGCGACGAAGCGGAACCGGCGGCGGCGTGCCCGGGCCGACGGCTGCGCCATCGCCCCCTGGCCGGGGATGACCTGCTCGATGCTGGACGGGGAGAGTGTCATCGCTCAGCTCTTTCGGGTCCGCGGGTCGAGGAGCAGGTACGCCACGTCGGCGAGCAGGTTCGCCACCAGCACCGAGATCGTGATGATCAGGAAGATGCCCTGCATCAGCGGATAGTCCTTCGCGCCGACGGCCTGGAAGAGCTGGAACCCCAGACCCGGGTACGAGAAGACGATCTCCACGAGCAGCGTGCCGCCGACGATGAAGCCGAGGGACAGCGCGAACCCGGACACGTTCGGCAGCAGCGCGTTGCGGGCGGCGTAGCTGAGCGCCACCCGGCGCTCGGACAGCCCTTTGGCGTGCGCCACGGTGATGTAGTCCTCGCTGGCGACAGTCACCATCATGTTGCGCATGCTGAGGATCCAGCCGCTCATCGACGACACCAGGATGGTCGCCGCGGGCAGGATGCTGTGCTGGATCGCGCTCGGCACGAAGTACGCGTCGAACGCCGGCACCAGGCCCGGCTCGTAGCCGCCGGAGGAGGGGAAGAAGCTGCCCGGCCCGGCGAACAGCGCGATCGCGACCAGGCCGAGCCAGAAGTACGGGATCGAGGACAGGAACGTGGTGGCCGGCAGCAGCCCGTCGATCCACGAGCCGCGCCGCCAGCCGGCGCCGACGCCGAGCGCGGTGCCGAGCAGGAAGCTGACGATCGTGGTGACGCCGACCAGGCCGACGGTCCACGGCAGGCTGTCGCCGATCACCTGCGACACCGGGGCGGGGAAGAACGTGAACGACAGCCCCAGGTCGCCGTGCAGGAGCTGCCCCCAGTAGGCGACGTACTGCTCCCACAGCGAGCGGTCGGAGTCCAGCCCGAACAGCACCCGCAGCGACGCGATCGCGTCGGCGCTGATCCGGCCCTGGTTGCGGGAGATCAGCGACTGTACGGGGTCGCCGGGCACCATCCGCGGGATGAAGAAGTTGAGCGTGATCGCCGCCCAGGCGGTGAACAGGTAGAAGGCCACCCGTTGCAGCAGGAATCTCACCGGGCCGCCTCCGTTCCGGCCTGCTCCGCGTTCGCCGGCTTCTCCGCGTTCGCAGGCTTCTCCGCGTTCGCAGGCTTCTCCGTGGCGACGGTGTCCGCGTCGTACAGCCAGCACGCCGCCCAGTGGCCCGGCGCGTCGTCGACCGGGATCGGCGGCGGCAGGTCGGTGGCGCAGCGCGGCATGGCCGCCGGGCAGCGCGGGTGGAACCGGCATCCGGCCGGCGGGCGGATCAGGCTCGGCGGCTCGCCGTGACCCCGCTCGCCCGCCGCCGCGCCGTCGCCGCCCGCGCCGGTGATCCGCTCCGGGTCCGGCGCCGATTCGATGAGCAACCGGGTGTACGGGTGGGCCGGGCGCTGGGTGACCGTCTCGCTGTCACCGCCCTCGACCATCCGCCCGGCGTACATGACGATCGTCTCGTCGGCGAAGTAGCGGGCCGAGGCGATGTCGTGGGTGATGTAGAGGATCGCCAGGTCGAGCCGGTCCTTGAGGTCCTGGAGCAGGTTGAGCACGCCGAGGCGGATCGACACGTCGAGCATGGACACCGGCTCGTCGGCGAGCAGCACCTCGGGATCGGCGCCGAGCGCCCGCGCGATCGCCACCCGCTGGCGCTGCCCGCCGGACAGCTCGTGCGGGAACGCGTCGAGGTAGCGCTCCGGCGGGGTGAGCGCGACCCGGGTCAGCAGGCCGGCGAGCGCCTTCTCCAGCCCGTCCGGTCCGGTCCCGGCGTTGCCGTGGATGCGCAGCGACCGGGTCAGGTGGTAGCGGACCGTGTGCACGGGGTTCAGCGAGGCGAACGGGTCCTGGAGGATCAGCTGCACCCGGCGCACGTACGCCCGGAACCGGCGCCCGCCGCGTACCCGGGTCGAGCGGCCGTGCAGCCGGATGTCGCCGGCGGTGCGCGGGTAGAGCTGGGCCAGCAGCCGGGCGACTGTGGACTTGCCGGAGCCGGATTCGCCGACGAGTGCCGTCACCCGGCCACGGCGCAGCGCGATCGATACGTCGTCGACGGCGTGCACCACCGCCGGGGTGCGGGAGAGGAGGTCACGCAGCCGCCGGCGGACGGGGAAGTGCTTGGTCAGGCCGACGGCCTCCAGCACCACCTCGTCGGCCGGCGCTGGTGCGCTCTCGGTCAACGTCATGCCGCATTCCTGTCTCAGGGTTGCCGAAGAGAGGGGCGGGCGCCGCCGGCCCGGCCGGGCGATCGTGGCCGGGCCGGCGGCGCCGGGTCAGCCGGCGACCGGCTTGAGGTGCAGCACCACGTCCACCGCGTTGGGCTGGGTGGGCTGGAGCGCGCCGTACGGGTTCGAGTCGTCCGGCCAGCCGGTCCAGTTCTTCGTGCTGTACGCGCCGCCGATGTTGTCCGCGCCGACCGGGATCATCGGCACCTGCTCGACGAAGATCTTCTGCAGGGTGGCCATCGCCGTGGTGCGGGTGGCGTCGTCGGTGGCGTTGGCGTACGACACCAGCGCGTCGGTGGCCTCCTTGCTCTGGAACCGGCCGAAGTTGCCCGCCGGGGAGGCGGTGCCGATCGGCTTGAGCACGCGGCCGTCCATGATGGTCCGGTAGATGTCGTACGGCGTGGCGCCGGACTCGGTCCACCGGAACGTGGCCTCGAAGTTGCCCTGCTCGACGTTGCGGAACCAGGCGTCCTGGTTGGCCTTGTCGATGGTCGCAGCGATGCCGATCTTCGCCAGGTTGCCCTTCACGATCTCCAGGCTGGTCTGGTAGTCGGACCAGCCGGCCGGGTCGGTGAGCCGGATCGTGACCGGCTTGCCGCTCTTGTCCTTGAGCGTGGTGCCGTCGAGCTTGTAGCCCGCGCCGGTGAGCAGCGCCTTGGCGCCCTCGACGTCGACCTTGTGCTCCTGGCCCTTGTACTCGGGCGCGATGAACGAGTCACCGGCCGGGCTGGGCAGGCCGGTCACGCTCTTGACCTCCGGGTGGAAGTAGCCGGCCTCGGCGGTGGTGAAGATGTCCGCCCGGTCGATCACCATGTTCATCGCCTTGCGCAGCGTCGGGTCGTCGAACGGCTTCTTCGTGGTGTTCACGTAGAGGCCGTGGATGCCCAGCACCGGCGGCGCCCACATCTTGTGGTTCTTCTGGTCCTTCGCCACGAACACGGTCTGGTAGTTCGGGATGAAGACGAAGCTCCACTCCGACTCGCCGTTGGCGAGCGCGGTGGTCTGCGCGCTGTTGTCCGTGTAGGACGTGTACCGCAGCTCCTTGACCTTCGGCGGGTCCTGCCAGTAGCCGCTGTCGCGCACGGAGAGCGTCGTGGTCGCCGGGGTGAACGACTTCAGCGTGTACGGCCCGCTGCCGACCGGCTGCTTCACCGGGTCGGTGGCCGGGTCGGCGATCTTCTCCCACAGGTGCTTCGGCACGATCGGCACCCGCCACAGCACCTTCTGCTGGTTGACGAACTGCGGGCTGGCCATCGAGATGGTGACCTCGTTGCCGCTGGCCACGGCGTCCGTGTACGGCACGCCCTGGTCGTTGAGGGCCGGGAACTTCTTCACCAGGTTGTAGGTGAACGCGACGTCCTCGGCGGTGACCTTCTGCCCGTCGGACCAGGTGGCGTTCTCCCGGATGGTCACCTTGACCGTCTTGTAGTCCGACGACCACTCGGCCTTGGTGGCGAGCCACGGCTTGAACGGCTCGGCCGGCTTGACCGGGTTCCACATCATCAGCGGCTCGTAGATCTGCCACCGGTAGCCGAGCGACGCGGCGGCCGAGGTGGTGAGGAACGGGTTGTTGTTCTCCGCCTGCGGGCCGTTGGGCATGCCGACGTTCAACACGGTCGCGGCCTGGCCGCTCTTCTTGTTCGCGTTCGGGCTGTCGCCGCAGGCGGCGGCGCCGGTGACCATCGCGCCGGCCAGCGCGAGGGCGAGGAGTTGCCGTCTTCTCATGGAGGTCTCCCTCGGTGGTCCCGCAGTCCTCGGGCGGGATGTGGTGGATGGAGGTGTGCGGTGGTGCCACCGGCGGGCGGGCCCGCCGGCGTGGTCGCCGGTACGGCGGGGTGGGTCAGGTGACGCGGGCACCCGCCGGCTCCCGCGCGCCTGTCGAGTCCGGTGCGGTCGGGTCGCTCGTGGTCGTCGAGTCGCGGGCGGTGAAGCCGGTCGGGATGACGGTCGGGGTGTCCGGCAGCGGGGTGCCGGCGAGGTGGCCGATGAGCAGGCGGGCGGCGGCCGTACCCATCTCCCGCAGGGGCTGGCGCACCGAGCTCAGCGGCGGGTGGGTGTGCCCGGCCAGCGGGAGGTCGTCGAAGCCGACCACCGCCACGTCCTGCGGGACGCGCCGCCCGGCGTCGCGCAGCGCCTGCAACGCCCCGGCGGCCGACAGGTCGTTGTGGGCGAAGACGGCGTCGAACGGTACGCCGTCGGCGAGTAGCCGCCGTACCGCCGCGCGCCCGCACTCGAAGGTGAAGTCGCCCTCCACCACCCGGTCCGGCTCGATCGGTACGCCCGCGTCGGCGTAGGCGCCGGCGAACCCGGCGAGCCGTTCCCGGGTGCAGCCGAACCGGCGCAGGCCGGTGACGACGAGCGGCCGCCGCCGGCCGAGCGCCAGCAGGTGCGTGGCGGCGGCCCGCGCGCCTTCCTCGTTCGTGGTCCGCACCGACGGGAAGCCGGGCTGGTGGCCCCGGTCGTCGATGAGGATGACCGGCAGGCCGCGCCGGTGCAGCTCGGTGATGTAGTCGAGCGTCCCCTCCGGTTCGACCACGAGCAGGCCGTCGAACGACTTGGCCGAGACCTGGGAGGCGAACCGGCGCATCGACTCGTCGCCGTGGGTGCAGGTGAACAGCAGCATGCCGTAGCCGGCGGCCTCGACCACGTCGGCCGCGCCCTGGAGCACCTCGCCCATCCACGGCCAGGTCAGCGCCGGGACCAGCATCCCGACCACCCGGGTACGCCCCCGGGCGAGGCCGACCGCGCGGGCGCTCGGCACGTACCCGAGGTCGCTGATCACGGCACGGACCCGGTCGGCGGTACGGACGTGCACCTCGCCCTTGCCGTTGAGCACCCGGGAGACCGTCGTCTTGCTCACCCCGGCGCGGGTGGCGACGTCGGCGATGGTGATCGGCACGTGACGCTCCCGGGTCGCAGGGATGAGCGGGGTGTTTCGGAACCGGTTGCGGAAGCGGTTCCGTGGCAGTCAACCCAAGTGGCGCGGGTCACGTCAATCACAGACGGATAACGATGCACTGCTAAGTTCGAGGCTTGAAAAAGGTGTCCGGGCTGCGGCTCCGCCGATCACGGCGATGAGCAGGGTCGATGCCTCGTTCCTTCGTGCAGGGCGGTCCGAAGTGGACGCTCAGGGGCGGGCGTACACGTCGCCGGAGTTGGCCTCGTCCGGCAGCGTGCGCAGGTACGCGGCCACCTCGGCGGCCTGACGCCAGCCGGGCAGCGCGAACTCCATCTCGTCACCGATCGCCACAGTGAACCGGGTGAAACCGAGCGCGGCGAGCCGGTCCAGGCAGCGCGCCGCCGCCACCCGGGCGATGGTGGTGAACTCGAACGACAGCGCGGGGACCGGCCGGCTCAGCCCGGCCAGCACGGCGTCCTCGAAGCCCTCCACGTCGATCTTCACGAACGCCGGTACGCCGTGCGCGGCCACGAGCGCGTCCAGCGTGGTGCCCGGCACCTCGATCTGGGCGTCCCAGATCTCGCCCGTCCAGCCGGGCGCGCCGTCGGCGGCGCGGACGAACCCGGGGGAGGCGGTGGAGACGGTCGGGTTGGCCGAGTTCACGTGCAGTCGCACCGGCCCGGCGGTACGCCCGCACGCCGCCTCCACCACCGTCACGCCGTCGTCGCCCGTGTACATCTCGCGCAGCACCCGGGCGCACAGCGGCTGCGGCTCGACCGCCACCACGCGCGCACCGAGACGGCGGAAGCTGCCGAGCCGGTCGCCCACGTGCGCGCCGACGTCGAAGACCAGGTCACCGGCGCGGACCAGCGGGGCGTAGAACGCGTCCAGGGCGGCGTCGCGTGCCGGGTCGCCGTGGTAGAAGTCCAGCGACCGGCGCAGACCGGACATCGCCGGGTCCGCCTTGAGCATCTCGATCACCCCGTCCCGCACCCTCCCGACGCTAGCCACCCGGGCGCACCCGCGAGCCCCATTCGCGTCCCTTGAGCAATCACCCCATCCTCCTAGGATGCCGCAGGGATGGTGCGCTGCCCGCGCCCGCTCCGCATCTCCGCGCGAGCAGTCAACGAGGACCAGCAGATCTTGGTACGAAACGGCCCTCATGGCGGCCGTTTCGTACCAAGATCTCCCGCAATCCCGGTGACCGGAACGCGGATCCCGGTCATCAGGAGTCGCACCCGTTGCCCGAGGAGTGCTAACCACCGGTGGAACGTCATGGGTGTCTCCGGCCTCGTTTGACACCCATGACGTTCCACCCGCTCGCGGGGCGCAGCGGACGCCAGGGGAGGGGCTGGGCGCGGCGAGGGCCCGGCCCCGGCCCTGGCGGTGCGGGCGCCGGGGCCGGCATGTGGTTACGGGTTGTCGACGACCTCCTGGCCGAGCGGCCACAGCGCCGCCGGGACCAGCTTGAAGTTCGCCACCCCGAACGGGATGCCGATGATCGTCACGCAGAGCGCGATGCCGGCGAGGATGTGCGACAGCGCCAGCCACCAGCCGGCCAGCACCACCCAGAGCACGTTCGCCAGGCCGGAGGGCAGACCGGCGCCCGGCTTGCGCACGATCGTGCGGCCGAACGGCCACAGCGAGTACGACGCCAGCCGCAGCGAGGCGACGCCGAACGGGATGGTGACGACGAGGAGGAAGCAGATCAGGGCGGCCACGCCGTAGCCCAGGGCCAGGACGAAGCCGCCGCCGAAGACGAGCCACAGCAGGTTCAGCAGAAAGCGGATCACCACTCCATGGTCGCCTGCCCTCGCAAACCCGCCGACGTTGATCAGTCCGCCAGCAGCGTCGCCACCGCATGAGCCGTCGCCGGGTGTGCGGCGAGCAGCACCGACGCCCCGTCACCCGGCGACGTGCCGCCCTCGGCGAGCGGCTGCCAGTCGCCGGAGCAGCCGAGCAGCGCCGCCACCGCGTCGACCGCCTCCGGATGGGCGACCAGCAGACCGTGCACCGGACCGGTTCCCGGGGACGGCGCGGGCGCGGTGGACGGGGTGGGCGCGGCCGCCCACGGCGGTGTCCAGGCGTCCAGCGCGGGCAGCGTGGCGGGGAACGTGCGTTCCGCCTCGCGGACCAGCAGCGGCACCAGCTCCGGGCCGTGCTCGCGCAGTGTGGTGATCAGCGTCGGCAGCCAGGGCAGCAGCACCGGGTCGGGCAGTCCGGCGAAGGCGGACGACATGGTCTCCACCACGAACGGCGCGAGCCCCGGCACCGGCTCGAGCGCGTGCACGAAGCCGGACAGGTACTGCGGGAACGCGGGCACCACGAGCGGATTGGCGAGCAGCTCGGCGCACTGTTCGCGCAGGCGCGCCAGCGGCAGCAGGCCGAGCTGGTGGCGGGCGGCCCAGAGCAGCGCGAGCTTGGCCGGGGCCTCCGGGTGGGCCTGCGCGACGGCCAGTTCGAGCTGGGAGCGGTCGCACCCGAGCGACAACGCGAGGCTCTCCATGCTGAACAGGAAGCCGAGCATCGCGCCGACCTGCCGTACGCCGGTGGACTCGTCCACGAACGCGGTGGGCAGCAGCGTGCAGTAGTGGGCGTATCCGGTGGTGACGAACGTCCGGCACCACGCGGGCAGCGCCGGTGTGGTGGTGCGGTGGTGGGCGAGCAGCCGCCGGATGCGGCGCAGCACCTCCGGCGCGTCGTCCACCGTGCGTTCGGCGGCGAGCAGCTCCACCGCCCGCGCGCCGAGTTCGTCGACCAGGCGAGGGCTGTCCAGCAGCCGGATGGCGTCCTCGACGGCGGCGAGCGCGCGGGCGGCTGTCGCGTCGGGGCCGCGTACCGCCCGGCGCAGCCGCTGCTCCAGCACCTGTTCGACGGTGACGCCCTCGTAGCCCAGCTCGATCAGGGCGCGCTGGTTGCGGCCGAGCGCGAGGTCCCAGCTCTCCTGTTCGGAGCGGTGGCCGAGGCGGCGCTCGCCCATGATCGGGCGGACCGCGTCGGCGGGCAGCAGATGTCGCAGCATCCACAGCAGGTCGGAGCAGGGTGCCAGCGCCGGGTCGGCGCGCAGGTCGAGCAGCGCCCGCTGCACGGTGCGCCGTTCCAGGTCGAGGCCGAGGGGGCGCAGCCGGTCCAGGACGTCGCGGGCCAGCGGCGGCAGGGAGTCGTACCCGACCTGGCCGACACGGTCGCCGCCGAGGAGGATCTCGCAGAGCCGGCGGACGTCGCGGCGGCCGGGCACCACGTCCTTCTCGATGCAGGTCACGGCGGCGTCGGCGAAGTCGTACGGCGTGGGCCGCGCGCGGTTGCGCATGGTGGCGAGCAGGATCGACGTCTCGAACACGGCGATCGCGTCGGCGGTGCTGGCGAGGTAGCCGTTGCGGCGGGCGAGCCGGACGATGTCGACGCACCAGCCGCGCAGTTCGGCCTCGTCCAGCTCGTCGAGGACGGGCGGGGCGGCGAGGAATCCGCTGAGCCGGTCCGTGGCCGGGCCGGTTGTGGCCGGCGCGGCGGCGCGGGCCCGGCGGCCCTTCTTCCCGGTACGCTGCCCGGCCAGCCGGTACGGCGTGAGCCGGGTGCGAGCGACAGCGGCCGTCCAGTTCGCGGCGGCGATGGACACGGTGCCCGGGGCCAGCCCGAACTGCGCCTCGATGGCCGAGTGGCTGGACGGGATGAGGCCGTAACGCCAGCGGGTGGCGGTGCGCGGGCTGATCGGGAAGTCCGGTGCGGTCGAGTCGAGGCCGAACTGTTCGACCCGGCTGGCGGCGTGGAAGGCGCCGCAGACGTAGAGGCAGTCGGCCGGGTCGGCGCCGCTTTCGGCGAGGTGCTGTCGCATCCGGGTCCACATGTGGCGTTCGCGGTCCTCGTCGCGTTCGTCGCGGGCGGACCGGGACGGGCGCAGCCGCCGGAACAGGCTGCCGATCAGCACCATGACCTGGCGGTACGTGTCGTGGTCGGCGTCGGCGAGCGGCCGTTCGACGTACTGGTCCCACCATTCCGACCAGTGCCGCACCTTGCCGTGGTGCAGCAGGTGGGCCTCCAGTTCGGCGAACCGGGGGCGCAGGTCGCCGATCTCCACGCCGACCGCGTCGCCGTGCAGTGCCGTGTCGTCCTCGGCGGACGCGGGGGCGGAGTCCGGCCCCGGTGCGGGCCCGGTGTCGTCGCGGGGGGTCCACTGGAAGACGTGGTCGGTGGAGCGGTCCACGAGCACCAGCTCCACGCCGGGGGTGTCCAGCGCGTACGCGACGGCCTGGTATTCGGCGGACGCCTCGGTGATCGGGGCGACCACGCTCAGCGGGCTCCACTCGGCGGGGAAGCCGTCGAGTTCGGTGGCGAACGCCTGCACCGCCACCGGCAGCCGGCAGTTGCGCAGCTCGTCGAGCAGGGGGCGCAGGTCCTCGCAGAGTTCCAGGTAGATCACCTTGGGCGGGCGGGCGCGCAGGCGGCGTGCCATGGCCAGCGCCGAGGCGGGGGAGTGGTGGCAGACCGGGAAGATCTCCAGCCGTTCGCGCAGCGCCCGGTCGACGTCGTCGACCATGCCGGTGAGGATGTCGGCGAGCGCGTCCGGGGAGCCGGCGAACGCGGCGGCGGCGTCGGTGAGCTGGTCGCGCAGCGGACCGAACAGGCCGGTCGGTGCGGGCGCGGTCATGACAGCGACGCGATCGCCTGGCGGCCGCCGTCGAGGAAGCCCTCCCAGTCGCCGCCGTCGGCCTTGGCGCGGGGCTCGACCACGCCGTGCAGGTACTTGTTGAGGATGGCCAGGTCCTCCGGGGCGCGGCGGGCCAGCGAGCCCATCAGTGAGCCGGCGAGCGTCTGCGCGCGCAGGGTGCGGTCGCCGAAGAACTGGCTGTGCAGGATCGCATCCTCCAGCACGCCGATCTGCTCGGCGGTGGACAGCGCCGACTCCAGCTTCTCGTCGTCGCTGGTGGCGGCGGACGCGGCGGCGCGCAGGTCGGCGAAGCTCTGCAGCAGGATGTCGAGCAGGGTGGGCGGCACGTCCAGTTCGATGCGGTGCCGGCGCAGCAGCTCCTCGGTCCGGAAGCGGACGATCTCGGCCTCGCTGCGCTTGTTGGTGACCACCGGGATGCGGATGAAGTTGAACCGCCGCTTGAGTGCGGAGGACAGGTCGTTGACGCCCCGGTCGCGGCTGTTGGCGGTGGCGATGACGGAGAAGCCGGGCTTGGCGAAGACGATGTTGTCGTGGTCCAGTTCCGGGATCGAGACGTACTTCTCGGACAGGATCGAGATCAGCGCGTCCTGGACGTCGCTGGTGGAGCGGGTCAGCTCCTCGAACCGGCCGATCACGCCCTGCTCCATGGCGGTCATGATCGGCGAGGGGATCATCGACTCGCGCGACTGGCCCCGGGCGATGACCATGGAGACGTTCCACGAGTACTTGATGTGGTCCTCGGTGGTGCCGGCGGTGCCCTGCACGACGAGCGTGGAGTTGCGGCAGACAGCGGCGGCGAGCAGCTCGGCGAGCCAGCTCTTGCCGGTGCCCGGGTCGCCGATGAGCAGCAGGCCGCGGTCGGAGGCGAGCGTGACGATGCTGCGTTCGACGAAGCTGCGGTCGCCGAACCACTTCTGCGGGATCTCCCGGTCGAGGCCGTCGGCGCGTTCGGAGCCGAGCACGAACAGCCGGACCATGCGAGGGCTCAGCCGCCAGGAGAACGGCTTCGGTCCGGTGTCGACGGATTCGAGGTAGGCCAGCTCGTCGGCGTACTTGACCTCGGCGGGGGCGCGGAGCATGTCGGACATCAGGGATGCTCTCCTAGGTGAGGAAGTTCTTCAGCTCGGCGACGAGCTTGCGGATGTGGCCGGAGATGACGGGGGTGCCGAGGTCCTTGAGGCGCTGCCGGAACCAGGGGTTGACGCTCTGGTTGCCGGAGCTGTTGACCGAGCCGACCGGGATGAACTTCACGCCGGAGCGGTGCACGGCCTCGATGCCGTCGAACAGCGGCTGGGACCTGTCGAACTCGTAGAAGTCGGAGATCCAGACCATGACCGTGTTCCGCGGCTCGACGATCTTGGGGCGGGCCAGGGCCATGGCGACCGGGCCGTCGTTGCCGCCGCCGAGCTTGGTGCGCAGCAGCACCTCGAACGGGTCGTGCACCCACGGGGTGAGGTCCAGCGCCCGGGTGTCGTACGCGATCAGGTGCACGTCGACCTTGGGCAGGCCGGCGAAGATCGAGGCGAGGATGGTGCAGTTGACCATCGAGTCGACCATCGAGCCGGACTGGTCGACCACCACGATCAGCCGCGACGGGGTGGTCCGCCGGGCGGTCTGCCGGTAGTAGAGCCGGTCGACGTAGAGGCGCTCGTCGTCCGGGCTCCAGTTGGTCAGGTTCTGCCAGATGGTGCGGTCCAGGTCGAGGTTGCGGAAGACCCGCTTGGGCGGCACGGACCGGTCGACGGCCCCGACGGTGGCCTGCGCGACCTGGGTACGCAGCACCTCGGCGACCTGGTCGACGTAGCGGCGGATCAGTGACTTGGCGTTCGCGAGCGCCACCCCGGACAGGTTGGACTTGTCCCGCAGGAGCTGCTCGATCAGGGACATGCTCGGGGTCAGCCGGGCGGCGAGCGCCGGGTCGGCGAGCACTTCGCGCAGCCGCATCCGGGCCACCAGGTCACCCTCCAGCCCGGCGAGCGTGGCACCCAGGCCGGTGCCCTCGCGGCGCAGCTCACCGGGCTGCGCGCCGCACGCCTGCTCGAACCAGCCGGCGTCGGCCTGCCAGCGGGCGAGCTGCCCGGCGCTGACCTCGCCGCCGCCGGTGGCGAACACGTTGAGCAGCAGCTTGGACGCCAGCGCGGCGCGGCGTACCTCGGTCTCGGCCGGCTGGAACGGCCCGGCGGCGGCTGTGGTGTCGTCGCCGGGGGTGAGCAGGCCGCGCAGCTCGCCGGCGAGGGCGGGGAAGCGCTGCACGACGGTGTCGACGGAGACGGCCGGGTCCAGCAGGGCGGCCGGCAGGCCGAGGTCGTCGACGACGGCGACGCTCGCCGACTCCAGGCCGGGCTGCTCGTCGGGGTGGAACAGGCGGGCGAGCAGCCGCCAGTAGAGCACCTGGCGGCGGTTGGCGTGGGTGCGGTCCTCGGTCATCGGCGCAGCAACCGTCCCGCTCGTTCGCGCAGCACCGCCACGGCGTCGCCCGCCTTGGCCTCGGCCTTCGCCGTCTTCGGGTCGGTGACGCCGCACGCCCAGTCGCCGTTGTGCGCCTCGACTGTCTGCCGCTTGACGGTGGCCCGGACGGCGAGGGGTTGCAGCAGCCAGCGGTCGTCGTCCCAGCGGAGCAGGCCGAGGCAGGCGGTGGAGGCGGCGACGAGCGCGGGGGTGAGCGGACCGGCGGCGGGCAGCCGGTCGGTGGCCAGGTGCAGGGACCGGCCGTCGAGGTCGAGCGCCGGGACGCCGTCGTCGTCGCGGACGGTGTAGCCCTCGACCAGTACCGGTTCGGCGATCGCGGCGGGGTGGCGCAGCAGCGGTGGGGTCGCCGCCGCCGTGGCGCCGGCCAGCAGCACTCGGGCCGTGGCGAACGGGTCGGCCGGCTCGCCGAGGGCCGCCCGCTCCTCGGCCCAGCGCAGGTCCGCGCCGTGGGCGGTCAGGTCGGTGACGGTGATCGCCCGCCGCTGGGCCAGGGCGTTGAGCAGGACCGGGTACGACTCCAGCAGCCGCCAGCCGGCCGGGCCGACGATGGTGGCGACCTTCGCCGCGACCACTGTGACCCGGACGAGCCGGGGCGCGCCGCCCTCGGCCGGTTCGAGCAGTGCGTGCACCTGCGCCTGGAACGCGGTGTCGTGCTCGTGCAGGTCGACGCCGAGGGGCAGCAGCCGGCCGGACACCGGCTCGCCGGGCGCGGTCTCGCCGTGCGCGCCGAGGGTGAGCAGGACGGCGCGGGTCCACAGGTCGGCCCACCGGCGGGCGGGCACCTGTGGCAGCGACGCCACCGGCAGGGCGGCGCGCAGTTCGGCGGCGAGGCCGTCGAGGAGCACCGCGATGCGGCGTGACGCCGGGTCGGCGAGTGCGGCCTCGACCGGCGCGGCGGCGGCGGAGAGCAGTTCGTGGTCGGTGCCGCGCCAGCCGGCGAGCGCCAGTTCGTGCAGCCAGGCCCGCGCGCCGGCCAGGGCGGGCGGGGAGACGGCGGTGCCGTCCGGTGCGGCGGTCCACGCCGCGCGGGGCCGGCCGAGCGCGGTGTCGAGGCGGTCGAGCAGGGCGTCGTGTGCCGCGCCGAGCAGCGCGGCGCGGGCCCCGGCGAGGGCGGCCAGGTGGTCCTCGGCGAGCGCGCCGGTGCGCACCGCGCCGGCCGCCGCGTCCGCCCGTTCGGCCAGCGGCGTGCCGCCGACCGCGGCGGCCAGCGCGGCCCAGGCGGAGGCGCCGGGCTCGTCGGCGCGGGCCAGCCCGGCGGTGAGCGTGTCGTCGGCGCGGTCGACGACGGCGAGCGTCTCGGCCAGCCCGGGGATCGTCCCGTCGTGGAGCCGGGTCAGGTGCGCGGCGAGCATCAGCGCACCCCCGCCGTGGCCGGGAACCAGTGCAGCTCCGGCACCGCCGTGGTGGCGGCCGGGACCTCGAGGTAGGCCAGGTGGCGCAGGAAGCGGCTGAACACCACGGCGGCCGGGCCCGGCTCGTGCCGCGCGTCGGTGCGGGCCAGCAGGGCGGTGCCGTTGTCGACGCCGTCGCCCACATCCACCCGCAGGTAGCGGGCGACCTGTGTGACGCCGTACTGCAGCACCGCCTCGTCGGCCAGCGCGTGCAGGTGCTTGCAGAGCATGGTGCCGCGCAGCCCGCCGCAGGGCCGGTTGTTGTTGGTGCTGCAGTTGACCGCGTGCGTGCCGGCGGTCACCGAGGAGACGTAGACGCGTTCCACGTCGGAGCCGCTGGACACCACCCCCTGCAACCGCCCGTCGGCCAGCTCCACGAAGGGCACCTTGGCGAGCTTGCGGGCCCGCGCGGGCGGCGCCACCCGCAGCACGCTGCGCCGTCGCCACGAGGCGTCGTTCGCCTCCGTCATCTTCCCGACCTCCCCGCCGGCCGGCCGCCGCCGGGCACGCCGGGACGCCGTCGCCGGCCGTGATCCGTGCCGCTGTGACGACAAGGATCATGGACCACGGGTACGACAGGAGCGCCGTCGCGGGCGGCGCCGGGAATACCGTGCGGCCCGGCGGGTAGAGGAGGGCGTGATCGAGCCCGAGCCGTCGTGCCCGCGATGCCCGGGCGGGCGGCCGGTGCCGTGACCCCCGTGGCTCCGGCGGCGCGCCGGGAGGTCCGGGAGGCGTACGAGCGGCTGCGCCGGTACTTCATCGTGGCCCTCCAGGCCGGTCTGGCCGCCGGTCTGGCCTGGTACGTGGCCAGCACGCTGCTCAAGAACCCGCAGCCGCTGTTCGCGCCGGCGGCGGCGGTGGGCACCATCGCCGCGGCGATCGGCAACCGGATCCGGCGGACGGCCGAACTGCTGGGCGGCGTGATCCTCGGAGTGCTGGTCGGCGACCTGCTCATCAAGCTGATCGGGGCCGGTCCGGTGCAGACCGGCCTGGTGGTAGCGCTCGCCATCTCGCTGGCGGTGGTGATCCGGGGCAGCGGCGCCGTGATGGTGCAGGCCGGCAGCACCGCGGTCCTGCTGGGCACCGTGGAGCCCAACGCGCCCGACCTGGCGGTGCCGCGTACGGCGAACGCGCTGGTGGGCGGCGGGGTGGCGGTGGTGGTGGCGCTGCTGTTGTTGCCGCTGAATCCGGTCCGGGTGGTGCACCGCGCCGCCGGGCCCACGCTGGACCTGTTCGCCAACGAGCTGACGGCGGCGGCGAAGGCGCTCGCCGCCCGGGACGCCGGGGCGGCGGAGGCGTCGCTGGGCCGGCTGGAGGCGGCCGAGGTCGAGCGGAAGCAGACCACCGAGATCGTCGCGGCGGCCCGGGAGGTGACGTCGCTGTCGCCGTGGCGGTGGCGGCGCCGGGCCCAGTTGCGCCGCTACGAGAACGCCGCCGCCCACCTGGAGCTGGCGTACACGAACAGCCGCAACATGGTCCGCCGGGTGGTCGCGTTGCTGGAGGCCCGGGAGCCGGTTCCACCGGCCCTGCCGGCCAGGGTCGAGGCGTTCGGGCAGTCGCTGCGGCTGCTGCACCGTGACTTTCTGGCCGGGCGGCCGCCGGACATCGCCCGGGCGCGGGCACGGGAGGCCGCGCAGGATGCCGGCCGGGCGCGGGCGGCGGGGCTGGGTTTCTCCGGCACGATCGTGGCCTCGCAGCTGCTCATCGTGGTCGGCGAGTTGCTCCAGGCGTCCGGCATGACCAAGATCGAGGCGGACCGGACGGCCGGTGTCTGCGAGCATCGCCCGGACTCCCGCCCGGACCCAAACGACCGTTAAGCTTCGGGGGTGGGAATCGAGGAACTGTACCCCGCCGGGCGTCTCGTCGCGGCCCAGCGCGCCGCCGCCGCTGCGGGCCTGGACGCGCTGCTGCTCACCCCGGGTTCCGACCTGCGCTACCTGACCGGCTACGACGCCCGGGAGGGGGAGCGGCTGACCTGCCTGGTGCTGCCCGCCGAGGGTGAGCCGACGCTGATCGTGCCGGTGCTGGAGCGGCCGGACGCCGAGGCCGCGCCCGGCACCGGGTACCGGATCGTCGACCACGCCGACGGCACCGACCCGTGGCCGCTGGTTCGCGCGGCGCTGCCCGGCCCGGTCCGCGCCGTCGGGCTGGCCGACCGGATGTGGGCGCAGCAGGTCCTCGCGCTGCGCGACGCGCTGCCCGGCGCGGCCCAGCGACTCGCGTCCGACGTGCTGCGGGAGATGCGGATCCGCAAGTCGCCGGCCGAGGTGGCGGCGCTGGCCGAGGCGGGCGCCGCGATCGACGCGGTGCACCTGCGGATGGGGGAGTGGCTGCGCCCCGGCCGCACCGAGCGGGAGGTCGCCGCCGACCTCGCCGCCGCGATCCGGGCGGCCGGGCACGCCGCCGTCGACTTCGTCATCGTGGCCGCCGGCCCGAACGGCGCGAGCCCGCACCACGGCACCTCGGACCGCCCGATCGGCGTGGGCGAGCCGGTCGTGGTCGACATCGGCGGCACCATGCCGTCGGGCTACCGCTCCGACTGCACCCGCACGTACGTCGCCGGCGGCCCCGCCCCGGCCGAGTTCGTGGACTACTACACGGTGCTGCGGGAGGCGCAGCGCGCCGCCGTGGCCGCCGTCGCGCCGGGCGTGACCGCCGAGGCCCTCGACGCGGTCGCCCGCGACGTCATCACCGCCGCCGGTTTCGGCGGCGCCTTCCTGCACCGCACCGGTCACGGCATCGGCCTCGACGGCCACGAGGAGCCGTACGTGGTGACCGGCAACCCCCGGCCCCTTCAGGCCGGCATGGCTTTCTCGGTCGAACCCGGGATCTACCTCGCCGGGCGGCACGGAGCCCGGATCGAGGACATCGTCGTCTGCACGACGGACGGCGGGCAACGGCTCAACACCACCCCCACGGAGCTCATCGCGCTATGAACGTCGACCGGATCCTGCCCACCGACGAGGCCCACGACCTGCTGGACCTCGCCACCGAACTCGCCGACCGGGAGCTGGCCGCGGCCGCCGCCGGTTTCGAGGCCCGCGCCGAGTTCCCCCGGGAGGTGCTGCGCACCCTGGGCCGGGCCGGCCTGCTCGGCCTGCCGTACGCCGAGGAGCACGGCGGCGCCGCCCAGCCGTACGAGGTGTACCTCCAGGTGCTGGAGATCCTCGCCAGCAGGTGGCTGGCAGTGGCCGAGGCGGTCAGCGTGCACACGCTGTCCTGCTACCCGCTGGCCCAGTTCGGCACCGACGAGCAGCGCAAACTGCTGCCGGACATGATCGGCGGGGAGCTGCTCGGCGCGTACTGCCTCTCCGAGCCGCAGGGTGGTTCGGACGCGGCGGCGCTGACCACGCGGGCGGTGCGCGACGGCGACGCGTACGTGGTGACCGGCACCAAGGCGTGGATCACGCACGCCCGGGTGGCCGACTTCTACAACATCTTCTGCCGCACCGGCGGTCCGGGCCCGAAGGGCATCTCCTGCCTGCTCGCGGACCGGTCCACGGCGGGCATCCACCCGCAGGCCGCCGAGCGCACGATGGGTCTGCACGCCTCGCCGATCGCGCAGATCGCCTTCGACGACGCGCGGGTGCCGGCGGAGCGGCTGATCGGCGGCGAGGGCGCCGGGTTCACCATCGCGATGTCCGCGCTGGACTCCGGTCGCCTGGGCATCGCCGCGTGCGCGGTGGGCCTGGCCCAGGGCGCGCTGGACTATGCGGTCGGCTACGCCCGGGAACGCCGTCAGTTCGGCCGCGCGATCATCGACTTCCAGGGGCTCGGGTTCAACCTGGCCGACGCCGCCACCCAGATCTCCGCGGCGCGGGCGCTCACGCTGGCGGCCGCGCGGCTGCGCGACGCCGGCCGCCCGTACTCGATCGAGGCGGCCAAGGCGAAGCTGTTCGCGACGGACGTGGCGATGCGGGTGACCACCGACGCGGTCCAGGTGCTCGGTGGCGCCGGTTACGTCGCCGACCACCCGGTCGAGCGGTACATGCGGGAGGCCAAGGTGCTCCAGATCGTCGAGGGCACCAACCAGATCCAGCGGCTGGTCATCTCCCGCGCGCTGGCGAAGGGCTAGCCTGTCGCGGTGACCTTCCCCCGGATCACCGTGGACCCCGACGTCATGGGGGGTGCGCCCTGCGTACGGCAGTCGCGCATCCCCGTGGCCACCCTGCTGGCCATGATGGCCGAGGGCATGTCCGTCACGGACATCCTCACCGACCTGCCGTTCCTGGACGAGGAGGACATGGCGGAGGTGCTGAACTACGCGGCGGACGCGGTGCGCGACCGGACGGCGCGCTGAGCGTCACCGCGGCGGGCCGGGTGCGGCGTGGGAGCGCTTTTCCGGCTAGGGTGCAGCGCGTGGAGGAGATCGACCGTGCCATCGTCGCCGCGCTGACCGGGGACGGTCGGCTGTCGTACACGGATCTGGCCGAGCGGGTGGGCCTGTCGGTGTCGGCCGTGCACCAGCGGGTCCGCCGGCTGGAGCAGCGTGGGGTGATCAAGGGGTATGCCGCCCGGGTGTCGTTCGAGGCGCTGGACCTGCCGCTGACCGCGTTCGTGGCGATCCGGCCGTTCGACCCGTCGCAGCCGGACGACGCGCCGGAGCGGCTGGCGCACCTGCCCGAGATCGACTCGTGTTACTCGGTGGCGGGGGAGGACTTCTATCTCCTGCTGGTGCGGGTGGCCGGTCCGGCCGACCTGGAACGGGTGCTGCAGGAGATCCGTACCGCCGCGAACGTCACCACCCGCACGACAGTGGTGCTGTCCACGCCGTACGAGAACCGGCCGCCGAAGATCAATGGCGAGCTGACCGGTCGGGGGCGTCCCCGTCCGTCGGCGGAGCCGGCAGGTTCCACCGCCTGATCACCCGCCGGCCGTGCTCGTGACCGAGCACGCTGAGCGTGGCGGTGTCCAGCCGCAGCAGCGCACCGGCCGAGGGCGGCAGCCCGATCCAGCGCGCCCCCAGCACCCGCAGGCTGTGCCCGTGCCCGACGAGCGCGACGTCACCCTCCGCCAGCAGCGGCGCGGCCCGGTCCAGCACGCGGTCCAGGCGGGCGCCCACCTGCTCCGGTGACTCGCCGCCGGGGCCGCCGTCGGTCCAGATCGACCAGCCGGGCCGTTCCCGCTGGATGTCCGCGGTGGTGCGGCCCTCGTACTCGCCGTAGTTCCACTCGGCCAGGTCCGGCTCGATCGCGTCCACTGTGAGCCCGGCCAGGGCGGCCGTGCGGGTGGCGCGCTGCCGGGGGCTGGACAGCACCCGGGCGAGGTGCCGGCCGGCCAGCGAAGGAGCCAGCGCGCGTGCCTGCCGCTCGCCGTCGGGCGTCAGGTCCAGGTCGGTGTACGAGGTGTGCCGGTGGGCGGCGCTCCAGGTGGTCTCGCCGTGCCGGATCAGCAGGATCTCGTTCACCGGCCCAGTCAACCATGATGAGGCGGGTCGGGCCCGCCGACGGTTTGCGCCGGCGCTACCGGGCCGCCGGCGCGGGTTCGGTGTCGCGCGCCGGTCCCGGTCGGCCGGTCGGCTGTTCCCGGGGCCGTACGCGGCCGGGGCGCAGTTGCAGGACCGCGACGGAGGACAGCACCAGCGCGCCGCCGGCGAGCTGCGCGAGCGTCAGGGCCTCGCCGAGCGCGAGCGTGGCCAGCGCGGCGGTGACCACGGGTTCGAAGGTGGACAGGATGGCCGCGGTCGACGGCCCGGTCCGCCTCAGGCCGGCGAAGAAGGCCAGCATCGCCACGACCGTGGAGACCACGGCGATGGCGGCCAGCCAGAACCATCCCCGCCACCCGAAGCTCAGGTCGACGCCGCCGGTGACCAGGGCGCGAGCGCCGAGGGTGCCGGCGGCACCGGTCATCACCAGCGCCGACAGCGCCACGGGTGCCAGCCGGTGCACGACGGTGTCGGAGACCAGGATGTAGACCGTGTAGGTGACGGCGGCGGCGAAGGCCAGCAGCGCCCCGAGCGGGTGGAAGCCCGCGCCACCGGCGCCGAGCAGGACCAGCAGCGTTCCGCCCGAGGCGGCCACCAGGGCCGCGCCGCGTCCCGGGGTGAGCCGGTCCCGGCCGAGCAGGACCGCGGCCACTGTCACCATGACCGGGTACGTGTAGAGGATCAGCGCCAGCAGTGACGCGTCCATCAGCTCCAGCGCGGAGAAGTACAGGCTCGCCTGCGTGGCGTACCCGATCGCGCCCAGCCCGAGGGCGACGGCCACCACCCGCCCACGCCTCGTCGCGCGCCGCCCATCGCCGGCGTCGCCCGGTGCCGCGCGGCGCAGGCCCGGCCGGGTGAGCAGGACGAGCCAGAGCAGTGCGGCGGCCAGGCCGAAACGCACCAGCAGCAGAGACGTCGGGGAGACACCGGCGTCGTACGCGAGCTTGCCGAAGACGGCCATCGCGCCGAAACAGGCGGCTGACAGGAGACACAGTGCGGCACCCACGCGCCAAGGATCACCGGCGCCGACTGCCCAGCTCCAGCGATGAATTCCGCAGCTGAATCATTAGGATTTCCGCATGATCGAGCTGGACCTGCGGCGGTTGCGCTTCCTGCGGGAGTTCGAGGAACGCGGCACGATGGCCGCTGTCGCCGCGGCTCTGGGCTACAGCCCGTCGACTGTCTCGCAGCAACTGGCCCTCCTGGAGAAGGAGGCAGGTGTCCGGCTGCTGGGCAGGGCCGGCCGCGGCGTACGGCTCACCGAGGCCGGGCACGTGCTCGCCCGGCACGCCCGGGTGCTGCTGTCGGCGGCCGAGGCGGCGGAGGCCGACCTGGCCGCCCTCGACTGTGACGTCCGGGGGAGCGTCCGGGCGGGCGGCCTGCAATCGGCGGCGCGCCGCCTGCTCGTGCCGGCCGTGGCCCGGATGAGAGCCGAGCACCCTCGGGTCCGGGTGGAGATCTTCGAGCTGGAACTCGAACAGTCCCTGCCGGGCCTGCGCCTGGGCACCGTCGACCTGGTCATCGGCGACGAGTACGACAGCCAGCCCCGCCCCCGCCCGGCGGGGCTCCGTTTCACGCTCCTGCTCGAGGAGCCCTTGCGTCTCGTGCTTCCCGCCGCGCACCCGCTCGCCGGGCACGGGGGACACGTCGCGGTCACCGACCTGCGGTCCGAGGTGTGGACCGCCTCCGCCGAGGGCACCGGGCACCACGCCATGGTGGTGGGGACGTGCCGTCGTCTCGGCGGCTACGAACCGGACCTGCGGCACCGTTCCAGCGACGCGGACGTCCAGCTGGAACTGGTCCGGGCCGGGGCGGCGGTCGCTCTGATGCCGGCCCTGACCCTGCCCGACGCCGACCCGGCGCTGGCGGTCCGGGGTATCGCCGAGACCGTCCTCCGGCGCCGCCTGGTCGCAGTCACCCGGGACACGCCGCCCGGGCCCGCCCTCACCGCGTTCCTGGCCGCCGTCACGGAGCGGGTCCGCGACCTCGACCGGTAGGCGCACACCTTCAACCTATTATCCTAGGACGCCCTACGCGATGTGCGCCGGTCAACGGCGTTTGCAGCGACACTCACCGGGGACGCGACAAGGGCAAGGCGTAGCCGGACGAGGGAGGGCGACATGAGCTTCACCGACAAGGCGAAGAACAAGGCCCAGGAGATGAGCGGCATGGCCAAGGAGCGGATCGGCGACGTGACCGACAACGAGCGGTTGCGGGCCGAGGGCGCCTCCGAGCAGAGCACGGCGCGTGCCAAGCAGGCCGGGGAGCACGCCAAGCAGGCGGGCCGCGACGTCAAGGACGCCTTCAACAAGTGAGTACGCGAACGGCGGGCCACCTCATCGCAGAGGTGGCCCGCCGTCGTACGCCCTGAGGGCCGGGGGTCAGTCGTCGCGGTGCGCGAGCCACCAGGCCTGGCCGGCCTCGGGCAGCGTGTCGATCGGGTCGTAGTAGGCGTAGCGCTTGTTCAGCGCCTCCAGGTCGGCCGACTCGATCGAGGTGCGGTAGTTCTTGGTCCAGTACGAGATGCCGCGCTCACGGTCGTAGTCGGTGAGCATGTGCACCCAGCGCTTGCCGACGAACGGCACGTCGCAGACGATCCGCGGGGTGGCGTAGCCGGGCAGGTAGCCCATGATGTCGTGCTGGAGCTGCTGGGCGTGCCAGACCGGGACGCGCCAGTGCTCGGCGTTGGGGATCATGTCGCACATGTAGAAGTAGTACGGCAGGATGCCCGCCTCGCCCTGGAGCGCGAAGCAGAGGTCGAGCAGGTCGGCGCTGGTGGCGTTGACGCCGCGCATGAGCACGCCCTGGTTGCGCACGTCGCGTACGCCGACGTCGAGCGCGGTCTGTGCGGCCTTGGCGACCAGCGGCGTCAGCGACTGGGCGTGGTTGACGTGGGTGTGGATGGCCAGGTTGACGCCGCGGCGGGCGGCGGTGCGGGCCACCCGTTCGAGGCCCTCGACCACGTCGGGCTGGAGCCAGTGCTGGGGCAGGCCCATGAGCGCCTTGGTGGCGAGCCGGATGTCGCGGATCGTCTCGATCTCCAGCAGGCGCATCAGGTACGACTCGAGGTTGCGCCACGGCACGTTGGCGACGTCACCGCCGGAGACGACCACGTCGCGTACGCCCGGGTGGGCCTTGAGGTAGGTGATGTGGGCGTCGTAGCGGTCGACCGGCTTGAGGGTGAGCTTGAGCTTGTCGACGGCGGGGGTGGAGTTGCCGACGAGGTCCATGCGGGTGCAGTGGCCGCAGTACTGCGGGCAGGTGGAGAGCAGCTCGGCGAGGACCTTGGTGGGGTAGCGGTGGGTGAGACCCTCGGCGACCCACATGTCGTGTTCGTGGAGGCTGTCGCGGCTGGCGTACGGGTGGGACGGCCAGTCGGTGCGCCGGTCGGAGGCGACCGGGATCATGTAGCGGCGGATCGGGTCGGCGAGCAGCGCCTCGGTGCTCATCGGTTGATGCGGCACCATGGTGTTGAGCATCTGCGGCGGCACCAGCATGGACATGGTGGCCAGCGCCTTCTGGTCGGCCTCCAGGTCGGCGTAGAAGGTCTCGTCGACGGTGTCGCCGAGGACGGCGCGCAGCTGCTTGATGTTCTTGACGCAGTTGACCCGTTGCCACTGGGCGCTCTCCCACTGGTCGCGGGTGATGTGGCGCCAGCCGGGGAAGCGGGTCCAGTCGGGTTCGACGAGGGGCGCGCGGCGGTATTCGTAGGGCTGTCCGGCGGTCGGAACGGCGACCGGCGCGGGGCGGGGCGTCGGGATGGTCTCCACCGGTTGGGTCTGGGTCACGGCCCCTCCTCGTCAGTGTGCGGGTTGATCAACGAATGCGTAGGCTACTGGAAAATCTGCGGTGAAGAAATTAGTCTGCCGGAAGTTTTCCCGCGACGCGAGCCCTGACCGGGGGTTCGGGCGGCTGGACATAGGGGGTCGGCGTGACGTCACCGGTGGGTCTGCACCGAGTCGTGGAACCGGCGGGGGTGCTTCCGCAGGCGGCCTGGCGGCTGGACCCCGACCCGCGGATCGCGGCGAACGAGGTGCGGATCCGGGTCGAGCGGCTGAACCTGGACGCGGCGAGTTTCCGGCAGCTGGCGGAGAAGCACGGCGGCGACGGGGAGAAGGTCCGCGCCGAGGTGCTGGAGATCGTGTCGGCCCGGGGGAAGATGCAGAACCCGGTGACCGGGTCCGGCGGCATGCTGATCGGCACGGTCGAGGAGGCGGGCCGCCGCTCGCCGCTGGGGCTGAAGCCGGGTGACCGGGTGGCGACGCTCGTGTCGCTGACGCTGACGCCGCTGACGATCACCGACGGGCTGGCCCGCTGGGACGGGCGCAGCGAGCAGGTGCCGTGCGACGGGTACGCGATCCTGTTCGCCCGGTCGATCGCGGCGGTGCTGCCGCCGGACCTGCACCCCGAGCTGTCGCTGGCGGTGCTGGACGTGTGCGGGGCGCCGGCGTTGACGGCGCGGGTGGTGGCCGAGCAGGTGGCGCGGCGCTCGCGTGAGGGTGATCCGCGTCCGGTGTCGGTGGCGGTGATCGGCGGGGCCGGCAAGAGCGGGTCGTTGTCGCTCGCGGCGGCGCGGCGGGCGGGTGCCGCCCGTACCGTCGGGGTGGTTCCGGTGGTTGCGGAGCGGGACGCGCTGACGGCGGCCGGGCTGGCCGACGTGGTGGCGCTGGCCGACGCGCGGGATCCGGTGGGGTTGTCGACGGCGGTGACGACGGCTCTGGGTGTGCCGGCGGACGTGACTGTGGTGTGCGTGGACGTGCCGGGGTGTGAGCACGGTGCGGTGCTGGCCACGGCGGACGGCGGTACGGTGATCTTCTTCTCGATGGCGACGAGCTTCGCGGCGGCGGCGCTGGGCGCGGAGGGCCTGGCGGCGGACGTGACGATGCTGGTGGGCAACGGGTACGTGCCCGGGCACGCGGCGCTGGCGCTGGATCTGTTGCGTGCCGAGCCGGGGGTGCGCGGTCTGTTCGAGGCTCGTCTGGCGGCAGACTGAGACCATGACGAACCCCTCGACGCTGTATCGCGGTGGAGTGCTGCACTGTCCGGCGGACCCGAGCGCGACGGCGCTGCTGGTGCGGGACGGGCGGATCGCCTGGTTGGGTACTGATGCGGAGGCGCCGCGGGCGGACCGGGTGGTGGAGCTGGGCGGTGCGCTGGTGACGCCGGCGTTCGTGGACGCGCACGTGCACGCGACCGATACCGGGTTGGCGTTGTCGGGGCTGGATCTGTCGGCGGTGCGGTCGGCGGGTGAGCTGCTGGACGGGGTGTCGGCGTTCGCGGCGGGTCTGCCGGGTGACGCGGTGGTGCTGGGGCACGGCTGGGACGAGTCGGCGTGGGCGGATCGGGCGTTGCCTGATGCGGCGGCGCTGGGCCGGGCGGCCGGTGGGCGGCGGGTGTATCTGTCGCAGGCGTCGATCCATTCGGCGCTGGTGTCGGCGGCGTTGCTGGCGGCGTGCCCGGAGGTGGTGTCGGCGGCCGGCTACGACGCGTCGGGGTGGTTGCGGCGCGACGCGCATCACGTGGTGCGGGCGGCGGCGTTCGCGTCGGTGTCGCGGGCGCAGCGGGTGGCGGCGCAGCGGCGGGCGCTGGAACACGCGGCGTCGCTGGGTGTCGCGGCGGTGCACGAGTGCGGTGGTCCGGACATCTCCGACGAGGAGGACTTCACCGGGCTGCTGGCGATCTCGGGGGCCGGGGTGCCGGAGGTGTACGGGTACTGGGGTGAGCTGCTGGGTGCGGCGAAGGCCCGGGAGCTGGGTGCGGTGGGCGCGGGTGGTGACCTGTTCGCCGACGGGGCGCTGGGGTCGCGGACGGCGCACGTGTCGGCGGCGTACCTGGACGGTGAGGCGGGGGCGTGCGGGCACGGGTACGTGTCGGCGGAGCAGGTCCGTGATCATCTGCTGGACTGCGCGGCGCACGGGTTGCAGGGCGGGTTCCACGCGATCGGGGACGCGGCGATCGGGACGGTGCTTGAGGGGTTCGGGCTGGCGGCGCGGTCGCTGGGTGTGGACCGGTTGCGGGCGGCCCGGCACCGGGTGGAGCACGCGGAGATCATGAGCAAGGCGTTGATCGCCGGGTTCGTGGAGTACGGGATCGTGGCGTCGATGCAGCCGGCGTTCGACAGGTTGTGGGGCGGCGCGGGCCGGATGTACGAGTCGCGGCTGGGGTTGGCGCGGTCGCTGGAGTCGAATCCGATGGGTGCGATGCACGGGGTCGGTGTGGCGTTGGCGTTCGGGTCGGATTCGCCGGTGACGCCGGTCGATCCGTGGGGGTCGGTGCGGGCGGCGGCGGCGCATCACAACCCGGCGCAGCGGATGAGTGTGCGGGCGGCGTTCGCGGCGCACACGCGCGGTGGGTGGCGGGCGGTGCACCTCGACAACGAGGGTGTGCTGGCGTTGGGGGCGCCGGCGACGTTCGCGGTCTGGGACACCCCGGCGGGCGTGGAGCGGGGGCTGCCTGTGGTGCTGGCGGAGGATCCGGAGTTGCGGGGTGCGGACGATCCGACGCCGCTGCCGGTGTGCCGGGCCACTGTGTTGCGCGGTGACGTGATCTATCAGGAAGGGTCTTCGTGACAGGGAAGCTTGGGCTGGATCCGGCGCTGGTGGCGCGGGCGCGGGAGTTGGCGCGCCGGGCCGGGCAGCCGGTGGTGGATCTGGCGCGCAGCCACACCACTGTGTCGGTGGAGCGGGCGGTGCTGCGGCTGGCCGGGGTGACCGGCGCGGACCCGGACGGCATTCCGTGGGTGAACCGGCTCGTGGACGCGGTGGTCGCGGACGTGGGGCTGGGGCACGGGGTGGCGGCGCCGGTGTTCGACGCGCTGGCTCGTGAGGGCATCGCGGATGTGACGTTGCTGGCGCAGAAGGCGGCGGCCGGGTCGGTGCGGTTCGCGCAGCCGTCGGGGAAGGCGGCGACTGCGGCGCGGCGGGCGTCGCGTAAGGCGGTGGCGGCGGGGATCCGCAGCATCGACCGGCGGCGCGCGGAGCGGGACCGGCTGGTGAAGCGGTTCGGGGATCCGGAGCGGCGGCCGTGGATCTACCTGATCGTGGCGACTGGTGACATCTACGAGGACATCCCGCAGGCGCAGGCGGCGGCGCGGGCCGGCGCTGACGTGATCGCGGTGATCCGGTCGACGGGGCAGTCGCTGCTGGACTACGTGCCGGAGGGGGCGACCCGGGAGGGGTTCGCGGGCACGTACGCGACGCAGGAGAACTTCCGGCTGATGCGGGCGGCGCTGGACGAGTCGTCGCGGGAGCTGGGCCGGTACGTGCGGTTGACGAACTACGCGTCGGGTCTGTGCATGCCGGAGATGGCGACGCTGGCCGGGTTGGAGCGTCTGGACATGATGCTCAACGACTCGATGTACGGGATCCTGTTCCGTGACATCAACCCGATCCGCACGTTCGTGGACCAGCGGTTCTCGCGGCAGGTGCACGCGCGGGCGGGGATCATCATCAACACCGGTGAGGACAACTACCTGACCACCGCGGACGCGGTGGACGAGGCGCACACGGTGACGGTGTCGCAGCTGCTCAACGAGTTCTTCGCGCACGAGGCTGGGCTGGCGGACTGGCAGCTGGGGCTGGGGCACGCGTTCGAGATCAACCCGGATGTGCCGGAGTCGTTCCGGTTGGAGCTGGCGCACGCGTTGCTGGCGCGGGAGTTGTTCCCGGACGCGCCGTTGAAGTGGATGCCGCCGACGAAGCACATGACCGGTGACGTGTTCCGGGGCAACCTGCTGGACGGGTTCTTCAACCTGGTGGGCACGATGACCGGGCAGGGGATCCTGCTGGTGGGGATGATGACCGAGGCGGTGGTGACGCCGTGGCTGTCGGACCGGGACATCGCCCTGCAGAACGTGCGGTATGTGCTGGGCGCGGCGGGCGGGTTGCACGAGGACTTCGTGCCGGCGCCGGGCGGGTTCATCCAGGAGCGGGCGCACCGGGTGCTCGGTGAGGCGGTGGACCTGCTGGAGCGCATCGGGGACCAGTCGTTGCTGACGGCGATCGCCGAGGGCACGTTCGGGATCATGAAGCGGCCGGCGGACCGGGGCAAGGGCCTTTCCGGGGTAGCGCGGCACGAGGCGGACTACTACAACCCGGCCACGGAGATCCTGGAGCAACCCTCATGAGTGAGAAGACGGTCGTGCGGCCGTACGGGGACACCACCGGTGACGGCATGGTGCAGGTGTCGTTCACGTTGCCGGTGCCGCACGACAAGCGGGCCGAGGGCGCGGCGGTGCAGCTCGCAAACAAGATGGGCATGGACCCGGCGATGCTGGTGCACGCCAAGCCGATCGGTGACGGGTTCACGTTCTTCGTGGTGTACGGGCGGGTGAACCACCTGGTGGACCTGTCGAAGGTGCAGGTGGTGGAGCGTGACTATCCGCTGCTGTCGGCCAAGGAGGTCAACGCGGTGGTGAAGCGGCGGCTGCGCCGCAAGCTGTCGGTGGTGGGCGCCTGCATCGGCACGGACGCGCACACCGTGGGCATCGACGCGATCCTCAACGTCAAGGGCATCGCCGGCGAGAAGGGCCTGGAGTACTACCGGGAGCTGAAGGTCACGAACCTGGGCGCGCAGGTGAGCGTGCCGGAGCTGGTCGAGGCGGCCCGGCGGGAACGCGCCGACGCGGTGCTGGTGTCGCAGGTGGTGACGCAGCGTGATGCGCACCTGCACAACACGCGGGAGATGTCGGCGGCGTTCCGGGAGGCGATGCCGGCCGGGAAGCGGCCGCTGCTGATCGTCGGCGGGCCGCGGTTCGACGAGACGATGACCGGCGAGCTGGGCGTGGACCGGATCTTCGGCCGTGGCACCACCCCGGGCGAGGTCGCCAGTTACCTCGTCCACGCTTTGATCACCTCCAGGAAGGCGAACGCCTGATGAGCGATCCCCGTGTCGGTCTGACAGTCACCCACCGCCGGTACGTGCCGTACTCCCACGCCCACTACGCGGGCAACCTGGTCGACGGGGCGTACGCGCTGGGGTTGTTCGGGGATGTGGCCACCGAGGTGTGCATCCGCACCGACGGCGACGAGGGGTTGTTCGCCTCGTACTCCGACGTGCAGTTCCGGGCGCCGATGAAGGCCGGTGACGTGCTGGAGGTGACGGCGACGGTGACCCGGGTGGGCACCCGCAGCCGCACCGTCGACTTCGCCGCGACGGTGGTGTGCCGGGGCCGCCCGGACAAGGGCGAGTCGGCCGCCGAGGTGCTCGACGAGCCGATCGTGGCGGTCACCGCGACCGGCACGGTGGTCGTGCCGCCAGCACCGTGAGCGCGAGGAGCGAGCCGATGTTGCGAGCCCCCGCAGTCGCGAACGAAGGACAGCCCGGCGTGAGCGCTGTCGTCTGCGCCGACGTCGGGTCGACGTACACGAAGGCCGCGGTGGTGGACCTCGACGGCGGCCGTCTGGTCGCGGCGGCGTCGGCGCCCACCACGGTGGGCACGGATGTGCTGCACGGCCTGGACGCCGCGGTCGGTGCGGCCACCGCGTCGGCCGGGGTCGCTGAGGTGCCCTGGTACGTGTGTTCGTCGGCGGGGGGTGGGCTGCGCCTGGCGGTGGTGGGTTACGAGCCGCTGGTGACCGCTCAGGCGGGCCGGCGGGTCGGTCTGTCGGCGGGTGCGAACGTGGTGCACGTCGCGGCCGGGCGGCTCGGTGGGGTGGACGTGGCGGCGTTGCGGGCGGCCCGCCCGGACGTGGTGCTGCTGGTGGGCGGCACCGACGGCGGGGACGCCGAGACGGTGACGCACAACGCGACGCGGCTGGCGAAGGCCCGCTTCCGGGTGCCGGTGGTCCTGGCGGGCAACGCCGACGTGCGCGCCGACCTGCAGGCGCTGCTGGCGGGCGCGGGGGTGCCGGTGACGGTGGCCGACAACGTGCTGCCGCGCATCGGGGTGCTGGAGCCGGCGTCGGCGCGGGCGGCGATCCGGGAGGTGTTCCTGCGGCACGTCATCGGCGGCAAGAAGCTGTCCCGGGGTACGCGGTTCGCGCGGCTGGTCCGCGCGGCCACCCCCGACGCGGTGCTCACCGGCGTGGAGGTGCTGGCCGGGACGCTGGGCGGTGACCTGGCAGTGGTGGACGTGGGCGGCGCGACCACCGACGTGTACTCGGTGCTCACCCCCGACGAGCGGGACAGCGGCCCGAGTCAGGAGGTCGCCGGGACGCTGTGGCGGGCCCGCACCGTCGAGGGCGACCTGGGCATGCGGTGGAGCGCGCCGGGCGTGGTGCGCGCCGCGGTGGAGGAGCGGCTGCTCGACGCGGCCGAGGAGGCGGAGCTGACGGTCGCGGCGGCGGTACGGGCCGCCGAACCGGGTTTCCTGCCCGCCGGTGACGGCGAGCGGGCCGTGGACCGGCGTATCGCCTCGTTGGCGGCGACTGTGGCGTTGCGGCGGCACGCGCGGGGTGCGGCGACGGGGGAGCGGGCCGGGCGGGACCTGCGGGAGGTGAAGCTGCTCGTCGGCTCCGGTGGGGTGCTGCGGCACGCCGAGCCGGGCGACGCGGCGGCGGTGCTCGACGCGGTGCTGACCGACCACGCGGGCGGGTGGGCGTTGCCGCGGGCGGCCCGGCCGGTCGTCGACGTGGACTACGTGCTGGCCGCCGCCGGGCTGCTCGCCGAGGAGCATCCGGGTGCGGCGGCGGCGATGCTGCGGCACCATCTCGGCGCCTGACGCACGCCGCGAACAGGGCGGAAATCGAGACGCGCCGACGCGACACGCCGTGTCGCAACACACGACAGGCCCGGGTGGGTTGACAGCGGCGGGGGTCTACGCCGTACCGTCTTTGAGTCCTACCACGGGAAGCGGCTGTTGTTCGCTTCGTCCCTTCGTCCGCTGGCCGAGCGACCGGAAGGTTGCGGCGGCCAGGTCCAGCGGGCGGGGGTCGGCGGGGCGGCGCGAACCGGCCGCGGTTACCGGTGTACGGGCAGGGTGAGAGGCACGGCCAGTAGACAACGGCCAGGCGGGGGCAGCCAGTCCACGTCGGGTCGGTCCGAAGGTCGGCGCCGATCGTCTTCGCCCCACCGGCCGGGAAGGGCCTGGGAGCATCGGGGCGCGGCTTAGGCCGCGCCCCGATTTCATCCCCCCGATGTTCCCCGTGTCAGCGGCCGGCCCTCGTCAGCGGCCCAGCTGCCGGTAGCGGCGCACCGCCGCCGGGGCGGCCACCGCGATCAGCGCCAGCGGCCAGGCGACCGCCAGTTCCAGCGCGTGCCGGGCCGGCCACGAGTCGCCGCTCAGGCCCGGGTTGCCGAACAGGTCCCGGGCCGCCGCCACTGTGGCCGACAGCGGATTCCAGGCGGCGATCGCGCCCAGCCAGTCCGGCATCAGCTCCGGCGCCACGAACACGTTGGACAGCGCGGTCAGCGGGAACGCCAGCGGGAACACCACCACCGCGACCGTGTCCGGGTTCGGCACGAGCAGCCCGAACAGGATGCCCACCCAGGTCATCGCGACGCGCAGCAGCAGGATCAGCGCCACCGCGGCCAGCGCCGGGCCGACGCCCTCGCGCCACTGCCAGCCCACCAGCAGCCCGCACACCACCAGCGTGGTCATCTCCAGGCACGCGCGTACCAGGTCGGCGCTCGCGCGGCCGGACAGCAGCGCCGAACGGGCCATCGGCAGCGACCGGAACCGGTCCACCACGCCCCGGCCGGCGTCCACAGCGATGGCCGACGCGGTCGCGCCGAGGCCGTAGAGCATCGTCATGACGAACACGCCCGGCAGCAGGAACTCCCGGTAGCTGCCGTCGCCCGGCACGGACATGCCGCTGCCGAACACGTAGCCGAACACCAGCACGAACATGATCGGCAGGCTGAAGTAGAGGATGATCTCCTCCGGGGCACGCACCACGTGCCGCATGTTCCGCCCGGCCATCAGCCACCCGTCGGCAAGCGCCCTCACGACGCCACCCCCACCCGCTGCGCGTCGGCGTGACCGCCGGTGAGCCGCAGGAACGCCTCGTCCAGCGTCGGGCGGCGGACCAGGACGTCCTCCACCGCGATCCCGGCGTCGTCGAGGGCCCGCAGCACGGCGGTGAGCACGGCGATCCGGTCGGCCACCGGCGCGTCGACGCGCCGCAGCTCGACGTCCACAGTCGCGGTCGCGCCGGTGGCGCGTTCCACGACGGCTGCCGCGGCGGGCAGGTCCGCCGCGTCGCGGACCACCAGTTCCAGCCGGTCGGCGCCGATGCGGGCCTTCAGCCGCTCCGGGGTGCCCTCGGCCACGACCCGGCCGGCGTCGATGACGCACACCCGGTCGGCGAGGTGGTCGGCCTCCTGCAGATATTGGGTCGTCAGCAGCACAGTGGTGCCGTCGGCGACCAGTTCCCGCACCGCCGTCCACAGGCCGTTGCGGCTGCGCGGGTCCAGGCCGGTGGTCGGCTCGTCGAGGAACAACACCCGCGGCGGCACCACCAGGCTGGCCGCCAGGTCCAGGCGGCGGCGCATCCCACCGGAGTAGCCGCCCGCCGACCGGTCCGCGGCCTCGGTCAGACCGAACCGGTCCAGCAGCTCCTCGGCGCGGCGGCGGGCCCGGCGCGCGGACAGCCGCCGCAGCCGCCCGAACAGCACCAGGTTCTGCCGTCCGCTGAGCACCTCGTCGACCGCCGCGTACTGCCCGGTCAGGCTGATCGCCCCACGAACCCGGTCCGGGTCGGAGGCGACGTCGTACCCGGCCACCCTGGCCCGGCCGGCGTCGAAACGCAGCAGCGTGGTGAGGATCCGCACCGCTGTGGTCTTGCCCGCCCCGTTCGGGCCGAGCACCCCGTACACGGTGCCGGCCGGAACGGCCAGGTCGAAGCCGTCCAGGGCGGTGGTGCGTCCGTACGTTTTTCGTATCCCGTCGGCCAGTACGGCCGTCGTGTCGTCGGTCATGGGCGTCAGCGTCACCGGCGGCGCTGACCGGGCGCGTACCGCGCGCGCACCGGACGGCGCCGCGCCGGTCAGCGCCCGTCGACCAGCGCCAGCGCCCGCTGCCGGGGCAGGTCCGCGCCCCGGGCGTACGCGGTGGCGAACGCCGCCTCACCCAGGTGTTCCCGCAGCGTGACGGCGGTGGGTGTGCCGGCCGGGGCGTCTGCCGCGCCGGTGCCTGCGAGCAGCGCCGCCGCCGCGCCCAGCAGCCGGGCCGCCGACTCGGGGTCGCCGTCGCGCAGCAGCGGCCCGGCCAGCCCGTCCGCGGCGGCGGCCACCACCGGCACGTCCCACACGCCGACGCCGGCGGTGAGGACCTGCCGGTAGTGGGCGCGGGCCGCAGCCGGGTCGCCGGTGGCGTCGGCGAGCTGCCCGAGCGTCACCAGCGCCGCGAGCCGCACCACATCGGCGCCGAACCAGCCCGACGGGCATTCCGCGACCGCCCGTTCGCACAGCGTCCGCGCCCGCTGCGGGTCGCCGTCGCGGCGGGCGATCTCGCCGAGCCCCAGGTACGCGGCGGCGACCAGCTCCGGCGCGCCGGCCGGCCCGGCGATGCGCCGCACCCGCCGGAAGTCCTCAGCCGCGCCGGTCAGGTCACCGGCTGCGAGCCGCCCGTCGGCGCGGGTCCGCAGCAGTTCCGCCAGGTCCAACGTGGAGCCGAGCTGCTCGGCCAGCTCCAGGGCCTCCGCCATCGGCGCGGCCGCCGACGCGACGTCACCGGTGCGGTAGGCGGCCTCGGCGTGGGTGGACAGCGTCACGATCATGCCCCAGCGGTCGTCGAGGGCCCGGAAACCGGCAAGCGCACCGTCGAGGTCGGCGCGGGCCTGGGCGTGACGGCCGTGCAGCAGACTGACCATGGCGGTGCCCAGCAGGCCCAGTGCCCGGCTCCACGGGTCGGTGCCGAGCAGCCGGTCCCGGACGGCCTGCTCGTGCAGCGCCGCCGCGTCCTGCGGCGACGGGGGACCGCTGGCCATGCCGGACAGGTACAGCAGGAACGGATGCCGGGGCGGCCGGGCCAGGGTCCACAGGATCCGCGACGCGGCGTCGACCTCGCTGCGCTCGCCGCCACCGGCGAGCGCAGCGATCAGCAGGCCCAGCGCGTACTCCTCGGCCACGCCGTCGGGCGGGCCGTCGAGCCGGTCGACCAGCCGCCGGGCCAGCGCGGCGCCCTCCCCGCGCAGGCCCCGCAGCCACCAGTAGAACGCCAGAGCCGCGACCAGCCGCAACCCGGTGGTGGTTTCGGCGTGCCGCAGCGCCGCGTGCAGGTCGTCGCGGGCGGCGTCGAGGCGGCGCAGCCACCGTTCCTGGCCGCCGCCGCGCAGGGCCAGGTCGCCGGCCTGTGCCAGGTCCAGAAAGTACGCGGCGTGCGCGTCGCGCACCCGGCGGGTCTCGCCGTGCTCGGCCAGCCGGGCCGCCGCGAACTCGCGGATCGTCTCCAGCATCCGGTAGCGCCCGCCGGTGGCCTCCACCAGCGACTTGTCCACCAGGCCGGTGAGCACGTCGAGGACGTCACCGGCGTCCGGCGCGCACACCGCCTGCACCGCGGCCAGGTCGGCGGCGCCGGCGAACACGCTCATCCGGGCGGCCAGCCGCCGCTCCGGCTCGTCGAGCAGGTCCCAGCTCCACCCGACGACCGCCTCCAGCGTGCGGTGGCGGGGCGCCGCGGTGCGGTCACCGCGGCACAGCAGCCGGAACCGGTCGTCCAGCCGGGCCGCGACCTGCGTCACCGGCAGGGCCCGCAGCCGCGCCGCGGCCAGCTCCAAGGCCAGCGGCAGCCCGTCGAGGGTACGGCAGATCCGCAGCACCGCCGGGGTGGTGGCGTCGTCGAGGGTGAACCCGGGCGACACGTCGGCGGCCCGGTCGGTGAACAGCCGCACCGCCGGGTACGCGGCGGCCGCCGGCGGTGCGGCCGGCCCGGCCGGGGCGGGCAGCCCGCCGACCGGGCACAATGCCTCGCCGGTGAGGCCCAGCGGTTCCCGGCTGGTGGCGAGCACCCGCAGCCCGGGCGCGGCGGCGAGCAGCCGGCCGGTCAGCCGGGCCGCGTCGTCGATCACGTGCTCGCAGTTGTCCAGCACCAGCAGCAGCCGCCGGTCGGCCAGCGCCGCCACCAGCCGGCCGGTCAGGTCGGCGGGGCCGCCGGGGGTGCGCAGGCCGGCGTCGCGCAGGTCCAGCGCGGCCAGCACCGCGGGCGCGACCGGCGCGCCGGGTGCCACAGCGGCCAGCTCCACCAGGCACACCGGCCCGTCGTGGCCGGACGCGACGGTGGTGGCCAGCCGGGTCTTGCCGGCGCCGCCCGGGCCGTGCAGGGTGACCAGCCGCGCCGCGCCCAGCAGCTCGTGGACCCGCCGCAGTTCCGGTTCCCGGCCGACGAAACTGGTGAGCGGGCTGGGTAGCCGGGCGGGCGGTGCGGCGTCGTCGCGCAGCAGCGCCGTGTGCAGTGCGACCAGCTCCGCCGACGGGTCGGTGCCCAGTTCCTCGGCGAGCACCCGGCGGGCGTCGGCGTAGACGGCGAGCGCCTCGGCGCGGCGGCCGGCGCCATGCAGGGCACGCATCAGCTGCCCGTGCAGCCGTTCCCGCAGCGGATGCGCCGCCACCAGGTCCCGCAGTTCGGCGATCAGCGGCGCCCCGGCCGGCGCCAGCGCCAGCTCCGCCTCGACGCGGTCCTCGACCGCGGCCAGGCGTGCCTGGCGCAACCGGGCGGCCTCGGCGTCGGCGAACGGCGCGTCCGTTACGTCCGCGAGGGGTTCGCCGCGCCACAGGCCGAGCGCGTCGCGCAGCAGCGCCGCCGCGCCGGCCGGGTCACCGGCGGCGAGTGCGGCCCGCCCGGCCGCGGCCAGCCCGGTGAACCGGTGCACGTCCACCCGCTGCGGATCCACCGCCAGCCGGTAGCCGGCCGGGCCGAACTCGATGTGCGCGCCCGGCAGCAGCCGCCGCAGCCGCGACACCTGCGACTGCAGCGCGTTCGTGGCCTGCTCGGGCGGCCGGTCGCCGTACACGCCGTCGACGAGGCGCTGCGGCGCAACGGTGCGGTCGGCGTCGAGGAGAAGCAGCACCAGCAGCGCGCGCAGCCGCCCGCCGGCGACGGGCAGCACGCTGCCGTCGGCCGCGTACGCCTGGGTCGCGCCCAGCACACCGAACCGCATGCGCCCGATTGTCGCCTGTCGCCGGTGACGCCCACACTCCCCACCCGCCGGTCACAGGTGGTGCCGCCGCCATTCGGACTGCTCCTGCTCGGCGGCGACCTGCTCGTCCAACGCGGTCCGGCGCACCCGGCTGCGCCACGGGTCACTCGACCGCAGGCCCAGCAGGACCACCGAGACGCTGGCCACCGCCAGGATCGCCAGCGCGGCCACCGCAGGCAGCCGGCCGGCCCACGGCAGTCCCACAGCCATCGCGACCACCACGGCGGTGGGTACCGCCGAGATCCGGTGCGTCGCGCGCACCCCCAGTGCCAGCAGCCCCGACACGTAGATGACCAACCCGGCGAACAGCACCCGGTTGTCCAGAGCGGCGGCGTGTTCCCGCCAGGGATCACCGCGCGGGTGGGAGATGACGGCGAGGTAACGCTTGAGGCCGAGGGCGAACAGGATGATCCCGGTGATCAGCGGCAGGTGCAGGTAGGCGTAGGCGTCGCGGGCGAGCGCCGCCCGTGCGCGGACGTCGCGGGTGCGGTGCAGCCGCTGCTCCAGCGCGGGCGCCAGGCTGTCGAAGTACAGCCACCACAGCGCCGCGATGATGGTGACGCCGAGCACCGACGCCACGATCACCGGCCACGTGGCCGGCAGTCCGGCGCTCAGCTTCGGCCCCAGCCCGAGCGAAATGATCGACTCGCCGAGCGCGATGAGCAGGATCAGGGCGTACCGCTCCGCCCAGTGGGCTGCGGACACGACTGTCAGCCCGGCGCTGGGGGCGAGGCCCCCCGAGGTGTACTCGATGCAGAGCGCGGCCAGCCACAACGCCAGCGGCAGCCACGTCGCCCAGGTCTGCCGGGGCGACTCGGGCAGGGCCGCGGTGGCGAGAATCAACGCCACGCTGATCAGCGGCGGCAGGCCGAGGCGCACGGCGGTCCGTCCGCGGTGGCTGCTGCGGCTGAGGAACACCAGCACCTGGGCCGCCCGGATGACGAGATAGCAGCAGGCGAACAGGACCGCGGCGGGTGGCCCGGACTGCCGCTGCGCCGGCCCGTCGGCGAACGCCGCCGGCATGGCCAGGGTCAGGACGAACAGGGCCGCCACCGTCACCGCGCCGACGAGCGGCATCACCCCCTGGTCGGTACGGACGACGTTGCCCAGGGCGGCGAAGGAGACCCAGCACCACCACAGCAGCAACAGCAACACCAGCCCGGCCAGCAACGACCTGCCGCTCAGGGTTTCGGAGAGCACGTTGGTGACGTTCAGGAACGCGAACACGAAGACGAGGTCGTAGAACAACTCGACCCGGGTGACGCGGAAGCCGGGCGCGGTCGGCAGGATGCGACCCCGTCCCCGCTCAGCGCTCATGCTGCCGAGCATGGCAGCGGGCTCCGCCCGCCGGGGCGCTGTTGTCCGATCGGCGGCGCAGGGGCGCGGGCCGACGACCGGTACGGGCGGGTAGCCTTCGGCCCGTGATCGTGGGGAGAAGCCGGTGACGACGCTGGACCGGGAACAGCCGCGTGCCACCGACGGGGCACACGGTGACGGCGGCGCGCGTCCCCTGCCGCTGACGCTCGCCGTGCCGGCCGCCGTGCTGGCCGGGGTGGCGCTGCTGCTGGCGTTCCCGCCGTACGGGTGGTGGCCGCTCGCGCCGGTCGGTGTGGCGTTGCTGGCCGCCGCGGTGCACCGGCGGCGGCTGCGCGCCGGCGCCGGGCTGGGCTTCCTGACCGGGGTGGCGTTGTTCGCGCCGCTGCTGGAGTGGACGAACCTGCACACCGGCTACCTGCCGTGGGCGCTGCTGTCGCTGCTGCAGGCCGCCTATCTGGCGCTGTTGGGCGCCGCCACCGCCTGGGTGTCGCCGCTCGCCGACCGGCACCGGGCGGCGTGGCCGCTGCTCACCGGTGTGCTGTGGGTGGGGCAGGAGGCGCTGCGTGACCGCACCCCGTTCGGCGGGTTCCCGTGGGGGCGGCTGGCGTTCAGCCAGGACACGTCGCCGCTGCTGAAGCTCGCGGCGCTCGGCGGCGCCCCGCTGGTCACGTTCGCCGTCGCGGTCGCCGGTGGGCTGCTGGTCACCGCCGCGTGGCGGGACTGGCGGCGCGCGCCCGGGCAGTGGCGGCCCGTCGCCGGGCTCACCGCCGTGCTGGTGGCGCTGCTCGCCGCCGGTACGGCCGTGCCGACCGGGGTACGCGGCGCGGGCGACACCGTCACCGTCGCGATCGTGCAGGGCAACGTGCCGCGTCTCGGGCTGGACTTCAACGCGCAGCGGCAGGCGGTGCTGAACAACCACGTCGACGCGACGCTGGAGCTGGCGCGTCGGGTCGCCGAGGGCGGGCAGGACCGTCCGGACGTGGTGGTGTGGCCGGAGAACTCCAGCGACATCGACCCGTTGCGCAACCCGGGCGCGGGGGAGCGGATCTCCCAGGCGGCCGACGCGATCGGCGCGCCGATCCTGGTCGGCGCGGTGCTGGTCGGGCCCGGCCGGGGTGAGGTGCGCAACGCGGGGCTGCTGTGGCGGCCGGGCACCGGCCCGGATCTGGGCCAGGTGTACACGAAACGGCATCCGGTGCCGTTCGCCGAGTACGTGCCGCTGCGGTCCATCGCCCGCAAGGTCAGCTCCCAGGTCGACCGGGTCCGGTCCGATTTCGTAGCCGGTGACCGTCCCGGCGTGCTGAACACCGGCCCGGCGGTCCTCGGCGACGTGATCTGCTTCGAGGTCGCCTACGACGGCATCGTCCGGGACACCGTCACCGGCGGCGCGCAACTGCTGGTGGTGCAGACGAACAACGCCACGTTCGACGTGGCCGAGGCCCGCCAGCAGCTGGCCATGGTGCGGCTGCGGGCCGTGGAGCACGGCCGGGCCGCGTTGATGGCCTCCACGGTCGGTGTGTCCGGGTTCGTTTCCCCGGACGGGCGGGTAGACGGTGCGACCGGGTTCAACACCGCCGCGGTGGTGGTGCGGCAGATGGAACTCGGTAACGGGCGTACCCCGGCGACCACCGCCGGGGTGTGGCCGGAGGTGGCGCTGACGGCGCTGACGGTCGCGGCCCTGGCCGGCGCGGCCGTGCTGCGCCGCCGCCGGGAGGCCGCTCCCGGCTGAGCCGACGAGAGGCGGTGCGACGGTGGGCGTGGCAGCCGACAGGCGGACGGTCGGCCATCCCGGGGTGGGGCGGGTCCTGGTGGTCATCCCCACCTACAACGAGGCCGACAACGTCGGGCGCATCGTCGCCCGGGTACGCGAAGCGGCGCCGACGGTGGACGTCCTCGTCGCCGACGACAACAGCCCCGACGGCACCGGCGCGATCGCCGACACGATCGCCGACGGCGACCCGCGGGTGCACGTGCTGCACCGGGCCGGCAAGGAAGGACTCGGCGCGGCCTACCTGGCCGGGTTCGCCTGGGCGCGCACACGCGGCTACGACGCGGTGGTGGAGATGGACGCCGACGGCTCGCACGCCCCGGAGGACCTGCCGGCGCTGCTGCACGCCGCCCGCGACGCCGACGTGGTGATCGGTTCCCGGTGGACGCGCGGCGCGCGGGTGCTGAACTGGCCGTGGCGGCGGCTGCTGCTGTCCCGGGTGGGCAACCTGTACGCGCGGCTGGCGCTGGGCATGCCGGTCAGCGACGCCACCGGCGGCTACCGGGTGTACCGGGCCAGCGCGCTGGACGCGATCGACCTGGGTTCGGTGCGGTCCCAGGGGTACGCGTTCCAGGTGGAGCTGTCGCGGCTGGCGCACCGCGCCGGGGTGCGGATCGTCGAGGTGCCGATCACGTTCGCCGAGCGGGAACACGGCGACAGCAAGATGAGCCCGCTGATCGTGGCGGAGGCGCTGTGGCGGGTCACCCGCTGGGGGGTGCGGGACCGCCTGGCGACCGCGTCCGCCCGCCCGGACGCGCTCGCGCGCTGGCCTTGAGCGAGGGCGTGTCATGCTTGAGGGGCGTGATGACCCCGGGCTGATGAGGTGAGATGCGCCGAGGACTGAAATACGTACCACCGGCCCTGCTGCTGCTCGCGCTGCTGGAGCTGACCGTTTTCGTGCTGGTCGGCCGGGCCGTCGGGTTCGGCGTGGCGGTGCTGCTGGTGTTCGGGGCGTCCCTGCTGGGTCTGGTGCTGCTGCGCCGCGAGGGCATGCGGGCGTGGCGCGGCTTCCGCGCTGCGGCGCAGGCCGGCCGGCCGCCGGGCCCGGAGGTGACCGATGGGCTTGTCGGTCTGCTGGGCGCGCTGCTGCTGGCGCTTCCGGGCCTGGTCAGTGGCGTGGTGGGCCTGCTGTTGCTGGTGCCGCCGCTGCGCCGGCTGGCCGGTGGCGGGGTGCGCCGGGCCACCGAGCGCCGGGTGTCGTCGATGGTCGCCGGTGACCTGTTCGGGCCGCGCCGGGTGCGCGTGTACCGGGGTGCGCCGCAGCCGACCCCGGAGCCCGCGCCGGCCCCCTCGCCTGGTCCCGCGCCGTCGCCGCAGCCGGTCACCGACCCGGGCAAGGCCATCGAGGGCGAGATCGTCGACCGCTGACGCGCCCCCGCTGCGCCGTCAGCTTGATCAACTCCAGTTCGCCGAGGTGGTGGCATCAGACCGCGCCCGACCCCGCCACCTCCCCGGGCCGGCGGCCCGGTCACCGGCCCGGCACCCGGATCGGCCCACGCGCGGCGGATCAGCCGCCCACAACCAACCCGCCCTCCCATGATCGGCACAAGTTCGGGGAGATGGCGCCATCAAGGCACGCTTGATACCGCCACCTCCCCGAAGTGGCGGGGCCGTGCCTGCCCGGGCACCGAAAAACGCCCCCGGGTGATCCCGGGGGCGTTTTCGGTCATTGCGGGAGATGCTCAGGCACGACCGCGGCGGGTGCGGACCTCCTGGAGCCGCTCGGCGAGGATGTCCTCCAGCTCGGCGATCGAGCGCCGCTCCAGCAGCATGTCCCAGTGGGTACGCGGCGGCTTGGCCTTCTTCTGCTCCGGCTCGGTGCCGTCGACCAGACGGGCCACGCTGCCGTCGAACTTGCACTCCCAGGTCGTCGGGACCTCGGCGTCGACGGCGAACGGCACCTCGAACTGGTGGCCCTTGGCGCAGAGGTACTCGCGGGTCTGACGCGGCGCGAGCTCCGTGTTGCGGTCGGACTCGTAGCTGACCGCTCCCAGCCGGCTACCGCGCAGCATGCGCTCGCCCATGATCGACTTCCCCTCGTTCGTGGTGCTGGTCTTCAGGTGTAACGACCGGTCACCGCTCGCCCATTCCCCGGCCCGCGGCGGCAGGGCCGTACGCGGGTCGGGAGTGTCAAGGGTAACCGGCCATGACAGCTGCCCGGCGGGGTCGTCCCCGGCCGGGCCGAATCGGTGGAGTGTTTCGCCTGTCAACGGGGATGTTACCCACCTGTTTGCGTGCCGGAGGTGACGATGAGCAGTGACGCGCCGGTCGGGGCCCGACCACCAGCCGGGAAGACCTTCTTCGGTCACCCCCGCGCGCTGTCCACGCTCTTCCTCACCGAGATGTGGGAGCGGTTCAGCTTCTACGGCATGCGGGCGATCCTCGTGCTGTACCTGACCGCCGCGGTCGCCGACGGCGGACTGGACCTCGGCGAGTCCAGCGCCAACGCCGTGTACGGCACCTACAACGCCATGGTCTACCTGATGGCGCTGCCCGGCGGCTGGGTCGCCGACCGGCTGATCGGCGCGCGGCGCAGCGTGCTGTGGGGCGGCGTGGTGATCGCCGCCGGTCACTACGTGATGGCGATCCCCACCGGGTGGAGCGTGTTCGCCGGCATGGCGCTGATCGTGCTCGGCACCGGCCTGCTCAAACCGAACATCTCCACCATGGTCGGTGACCTGTACGAGCGGGACTCGCCGCGCCGCGACGCCGGGTTCTCCATCTTCTACATGGGCATCAACCTGGGTGCGTTCATCGCGCCGCTGATCACCGGCTTCCTCGGCGAGAAGATCAACTGGCATCTGGGGTTCGGCGCCGCCGCGGTCGGCATGACCTTCGGCGTGCTCCAGTACGTGCTGGGCCGCCGCAACCTCGGCGAAGCCGGTGCCCGCCCGGCGGACCCGCTGCTCGGCGCCGACCGGCGGCGCGCGCTGACCCGCGTCGGCGTGGCGAGCGTCGTGGTGCTCGCCGTCCTGCTGGTGCTGCTGGTGGCCGGCTGGTTCACCGTCGACACGGTGGTCAACCTGCTCACAGTGGTGACGGTGCTGGTGACAGTCGGCTACTTCGCGCGGATCCTCACCGACCGGGAGATCAGCGGCACCGAACGCAGCCGGATGAAGGCGTACGTGTGGCTGTTCCTGTTCGCCGCCTCGTTCTGGCTCATCTACGACCAGGCCGGGTCGGTGCTGAACATCTTCGCCGCCGACCAGACCGACCGGTCGGTGGGCGGGTTCACGTTCCCGGCGTCCTGGTTGCAGTCGGTGAACCCGATCCTCATCATCATCGGCGCGCCGCTGGCCGCCGCGCTGTGGCTCAAACTCGGCCACCGGGTGTCCACGCCCACGAAGTTCGCCGTCGGCCTGGTGCTCAACGGCCTGTCGTTCGTGCTGATGGCCGCCGCCGCGCAGGCCGCCGTCGGCGGCGACCTGGTCTCACCGCTGTGGCTCGTCGCGGTGTACGCGATCCAGGTCGCCGGTGAGCTGTCCCTGAGCCCGGTCGGCCTGTCCGCCACCACGAAACTCGCCCCGGTCAAGTACGCGAGCCAGATGCTGGGCCTGTGGTTCCTCGCCACCGCCGTCGGCGACGCCATCGGCGGTCAGGTGGCCCGGCTGGCCGGCACCTGGTCCCAGCCGGTCTACTTCCTGACCTTCGGGCTGGCCTCGGTGGTGCTGGGCCTGGCCGCGGTGATGTTCACCCGCCAGATCCGGCACCTGATGGCCGGCATCCACTGACAGCGCTCACCCCGCCGGGGTCGGCGGCAGCGGCAACGGCAGGCCGGGCAGCCCGTCGATGCTGGTGGCGACGTGGTCCTTGCCGGCGAAGTACGCGCTCAGCGACACGTCGTCCTCCCGTGCGAACCGGCGTTCGTGCAGGTCACGGTCGGCGTCGTAGGTCATGAACGGCACCGCGTAGCCGCAGGTGTCCCGGACCAGTTCGGCACGCACCACGATGATCGCCCGCAGCCCGTGCGGACCCGGGTCGATGTCCGGGAAGTGGGCCAGCAGGCCGGGCCAGCGCGGGTCGTCGCGGAACACCGGCTCACCGCGCCCGTGCACCCGCACGATGTTCGGCGGGCCGGCGAACGCGCACCACATCAGCGTGATCCGGCCGTTCTCCCGCAGGTGGGCGATGGTCTCGGCGTTGCTGCCGGCGAAGTCCAGGTACGCCACGGTGTGCTCGTCGAGCACCGCGAAGCAGCCGCGCAACCCTTTCGGGGACAGGTTGACGGTGCCGTCACCGGACAGCGGGGCGGTGGCCACGAAGAACATCGGCTGCGCCTCGATGAAGTCCCGCAGCCGGCCGTCGATGCGCTCGTACGTCTTTCCCATGCCCCGATCCTCGCCGCCCGACCGGGTGCGGCGCTGCCCCGTTCCCAGCCCGTGGCCGCTTAGCCGGTACGCGTGCCGAGCCGCGCCAGCGCCGTCGCCAGATCGCTCACCTGGTCGGCGAGCTGCCCGGCCCGGCGCTGCGCGGCGTCCCGATCGGCCTCGATCACCGCCGTCCGCGCGGCCAGGTCGGCCGCCCGGGCCTCGGCGGCGCTCGCGGCCCGCCGCGCGTCGGCCAGCTCCGCGGCGACCGCGTCCCGCTCGGCGGTACGGGCCGTAGCCTGCTCCACCGCGGCGGCCATGTCGGCACGGGCGCGCTCGACGGAAGCGGCAGCCTCGGCACGGACGGCCTCGATCGCCGCGCTCGCCTCGGCGCGGGCTCGTTCCAGCGCCGCCTCCGCGTCGGCGCGTGCCGCGTCGGCGCGGTCCCGCTCGGCGAGGGCCTGCCGCGCGGCGGCGGCCTCGGCGTCGGCACGTTCGGCGGCGGTCCGGGCCGTGCGCTCCGCCTCGGTGGCCCGCCCCTGGGCGGCCTGCGCGTCGGCGCGCGCCCGGTCGGCCTCGGCGCGGGCCTGTTCGGCCCGGTCCAGGGCCTCGGTGGCGGATCGGGTGGCCCGCTCGGCGTCGGCCCGGGCGGCGTCCCGCTCGGCGGTCAACTCGGCCGCGCGGCGGCGTTCGGCGTCACGTTCGGTGCGTACGGTGCGCAGTTCGTGCCGGGCCGCGTCGCGGTCGCGTTCGGCCTGCACCCGCAGCGCCTGCGCGGCGCCCGCCTCGGCGCGCGCGGCGTCGCGGGCGTCCTCCGCCGCGGCGGCCCGCTCGGCGGCGGCGGACGCGGTGGCCTCCGCCCGTTCGGCGCGTTCGGCGGCGGTGTCGCGGTCGGCGTACGCGGCGCGGGCCTGCTGCCGGTCGCGGGCCGCCGCGGCGGTCGCGTCCTCGGCCCCACGGCGGGCCTCGTCGCGTTCGGCGTGCGCGGCGGCGACCTGCGCCGACGTCTCCGCGCGCAGCTCGGCGAGCTGCCGCTCCACACCGGCCGGTGACAGTTCGGCGTGCAGCGCCTCGGTGAGCGTCTCCACGATCTGGTCGAGCCGGTCCACCGCCTCCCAGGTGCGCGCCACCTGCCCGGGCAGGCCGGGGGAGTTGCGGTGACGCATCCGCGAGTTGCGGGCGGCCCGCTGGCAGGCGCCGTCGTTGTCCCGGCAGTAGCGGAACGGGCGGCCCGCGCCGACGCGCTGCGGCACGTCGCGTCCGCAGTGGGCGCAGGGTCGGGTGTCGGTGGCGGGCTCGGCGTCCATCGGGGGCGAAGTCTAGTGGGCTGCGTCCGCCCGGGCCGCGCCGTCGAGGGTGTAGCGGCGTTGCAGCAGCACGGCGACCACCATCACGGCGGCGGGCAGCAGCCCGAAGCCGTAGCGCAGCGCGTCCAGCGCGGCCGGGGACTGGGTCACGGTCTGCCCGGCGGTCGAGGCCACGAACCCGCCGGCGGCCAGGCACAGCGCGTACGCGTAGGGGCCGAGCGCAGCGCCGGTGGCCTCGGTGGCGGTCCACACCCCGGTGTACGTGCCGGCCCGCTCGGTGCCGCCTGCCGCGCGGATCACGTCGGGCAGCATCGAGAACGGCAGCAGTTGCATGCCGGCGAACGCCACGCCGAGCACCGCCACGGCGGCCACCAGGACCGGCAGTCCGGCGGGGCGGCCGATCGCCAGCACCAGCGACCCGGCGGCGAACGCGGCCTGCCCGGCGAGCAGGGCACGTTGCTTGCCGATCCGCCGCGCCACCGCCAGCCAGCCCGGGGTGACCAGCAGCGCGGGTGCGACGAACGCGGCCACCAGCACGGTGGTGAGCCCGGGGCGGCCCAGTTCGTACTCGGCGTAGTAGGGCACCCCGGCGAGCACCAGGTGGGTGGTGGTGGACATGGCCAGGTACGCGCCGACCAGCCAGCGGAACTGCCGGTCCCGCAGGCTCGCCGCCAGCGCCCGCCACCCGCCCGGACCGTGCGGCGGGGCCGTGTCGGCGGCGGTGCGGCGCAGCCGGCCGATCCCGGCGACGCCGACCAGCATCGCAGCGAGCATCCCGGCCGCCAGCACCACGCCCATCCGCAGGTAGCCGTCGCGTGTGGCGTCGTCGCCGCCGGCCAGCAGCGGCGCGAGCAGCCCGGAGACCAGGATGCCGAGCGTCAGCACCACCATCCGGAACGCCATCAGCCGGGTCCGCTCGTGGTAGCCGATCCGCAGGTCCGCCGGGGTCGCCAGGTAGGGCACCTGGTACGCGGCGAACAGCAGATTGCCGGCGACGGAGAACACCGCCACCCAGCCCGCCGCGGCGGCGCCGGTGAGGCCGCCGGGCACCGCGAACAGAGCGGCGAACGCCAGCGGCAGCGCACATCCGGCCAGCAGCAACCGGCGGCGGTGGCCCCGGCGGGCCTGCTCCACGTCGCAGCGATGCCCGATCCACGGGTGCAGCAGCACGTCGGCGATCTTCGGCAGCAGCAGCGTGAGCCCGGCGAGCCACGGCGCGACCGCCAGCACGTCGGTCAAAAAGTAGAGCAGCAGCAGCCCGGGCACGGTGACCCAGACGCCCATGCCGAGTGAGCCGGTGGCGAACCCGACGAGCGGGCCGCGCGGCAGGGTGACCGCGTCGGAGCGCTGATCCAGCCCGGTCATGGCGGTCTCCTGTCCTCGGGGCGCGCCGCCCCCAATCCAACGGTTGCTGGATTGTAGGGGTAACAATGGCCGGATGACCATGCCTCGCCGCCGTCCGGGCCGGCCCCGCCGCGACGACCAGCGGCCGACCCGTGACCTGGTGCTCGCCGCAGCCACCGCGTTGTTCGCTGAGCGGGGCTTCGACGCGGTGAGCGTCCGCGACGTCGCCGCCGCGGCGGGGGTGGACGCGGCCACCGTCGTGCACCACACCGGCACCAAGGCGCAGCTCTACGAGGCCTGCTTCGCCCGGGTGTTCAGCGCCGAGCGGGAGGTGATCGAGGCAGCAGGGGAACGCGCCCGGGCGGCGCTGGCAGCGGGCCCGCAGGACGCGCTGCGGGCGCTGCACGACCTGGTGGACGTGTTCGTCGACTTCCTGGAGGACCGGCCGGAGACGACCGCGCTGTGGCTGCGCCGCTGGCTGGAGCCGCAGCGGCACGGCGAGCTGGACCGCCGCTACGCCGCCCCGCTGTACGGGCTGGTCGAGGAGCTGCTGGTGGCGGCGTCCGGGGCCGGCGCGCTGACCGAGCCGACCCCGCACGTGACGGTGCGTTCCCTGGTCTGGGCGGTGCACGGGCACGTGGTGGCGCTCGCCGCCGGGACCGGCTCGGGGGCGCGGGAGCGCCGGGAGTTCCGGGCGTTCGTGCACCGGTTCCTCGACGCCCTGTATGCCGGCGGCCCGGGAGACACCCGCCCTTGACGCCGGCCCGCGCTCCGGGGATTATCCATCAGTCGTTGGATTAAGGAGGCGGGTATGGCCACACCCAGGGTCGCTGTCGTCGGCGCCGGAGCCGCCGGGCTGGCCACGCTCAAGGCGCTCGCCGACGCCGGTGTCCCGGCGGTGGCGTTCGAGGCGGCGGACACGCTCGGCGGCCTCTGGGTGTACGGCGCCCCCGGCTCGCCCGCGTACCGGACGCTGCACCTGAACACCAGCAAGGGGCGCACCGAGTTCGCCGACCATCCGATGCCCGCCGACTGGCCCGACTACCCCGACCACGCCCGCGTCGCCGGCTACCTCGGCGACTACGCCGACCGGTTCGGGCTGCGCGAGGCGGTACGGCTGCGGCACACCGTCGAGCAGGTCACCCGCACCGGCGACGGCTGGCGGGTGCGGGCCACCGGCCCGGACGGCCCGGTCGAGGTCGACGTCGAGGCGGTGGTGGTCGCCAACGGGCACAACCGGGTGCCGAAGCGACCCGAGCCGTACCCGGGCGAGTGCGCCGCCGAGCAGATGCACAGCCATGACTACCGCGGCCCGGAACAGCTCGCCGGGCGACGGGTCCTCGTGGTCGGTGGCGGCAACTCGGCCATGGACATCGCCGTCGACGCCTCGTACGCCGCCGAACGCACGCTGCTGTCGCTGCGCCGCGGCGTGTGGGTGGTGCCCAAGTACCTGCTCGGCCGCCCGTCGGACACGCTCAACGGCGCGCTGGCCCGGCGGCTGCCGTGGCGGCTGCGGCAGCGGATCAGCCAGACCATGATCACCACTGCGGTCGGCCCGCTCACCCGGTACGGGCTGCCCGCACCGGCGCACGGCTTCCTCCAGGACCACCCGACGCTGTCCGACGCGCTGCTGTCCCGGCTCACCCACGGCGACATCCAGGCCCGGCCCGGCATCGCCCGCTTCGACGGCGACCGGGTCGAGTTCACCGACGGCCGCCACGACGAGATCGACCTGGTCGTCTGGTGCACCGGCTACCGGGTGGAGGTGCCGTTCCTCGACCCGGCGCTGCTCGGCGACGGCGCCGACCGGCTGCCGCTGTACCGGCACGTGTTCCACCTGGACGCCCCCGGTCTGGCGTTCGTCGGGCTCATGCAGTCCACCGGCGCGGCGTTCCCCCTGGTCGAGGCGCAGGCCCGGCTGGTGGCCGCGCGCCTGGCCGGCACCTGGACGCCACCGGATCCGGCCCGGCAGGCCGCCGCCTGCCGCGACGAGTTGCGCGCCGCCACCGCCCGGTGGGGGCAGCGCCGCCCGCACATGCGCGTGGACTTCGACGTCTACCTGGCCGAACTGGGCCGCGAACTGGCCGCCGGCCGGCGCCGCGCCGGAGCGGCCCGATGAGCGCGGCAGGCCGTGAGCGGACCGGAGTGAACGCGCCGGGCCGTGGCAGCGTGCTGGCCGGACGGCGGGTGCTCGTCACCGGCGCCCGGGGCACGTTCGGGCAGCACCTGGGCGCGGCGCTCACCGCCGCCGGCGCTCACGTGGTCGGGCTGGACCTGCACGCCGACCCCGACGTCACACCGCCGGTGCTCGGCGTCGACCTGACCGACCCGGCCGCGACGCCACCGGCGGTGGCCGCCGCGATCGACCGGCTCGGCGGACTGGACCTGCTCGTCAACAACGCCGGTGTGGGCGGGCCCGCGCCCGCCGAGCTGCCGCCCGACGAGGTGGTACGCCGCCAGATCGAGGTGAACCTGCTCGCCGCCTGGCGCACCACCGCCGCCGCGATGCCGGCCCTGGAGGCGGCCCGCGGCCGGGTGATCTTCGTGGCCAGCCGGATGGCGGTGCTGCCGCTGCCGCTGGCCGCCGCGTACGGGGTCAGCAAGCGGGCGCTCGTCGCGTACGCCGACGCGCTGCGCCACGAAGTCGGCACCCACGTGGGCGTCAGCGTCGTCTACCCGAGCATGGTCGCCTCCCCGATCCACGACAGCACCGTGGCGGCCGGGCTGTCGCTGAGCGGGGTGTCCCGCCCGGAGCCGGTCGAGGGGGTGGTGGCCGCGATCCTGCGCGCCGCGACCGCCCGGCGCGCGCCACGGGACGTCGCCACCACCCGGCGCGGCCGGATCGAACTGGCGCTGGCCCGGCACGCTCCGGCGCTGGCCGACCGGATGGTGCGCCGTACCGTCGCCACAAGGCTGGCCGCCGGTGACCTGGACGGTGCGGCGCTGGCCGAGGGCATGGTCCGGCGGCACCGGCAGGGCCGCCGGTAGCCTGCTCGCCATGGCCGTCTCGCCCTACATCGCCCGGCTGCGCCGCCACGTCGGCCACGACCTGCTCATGCTGTACGGCGTCAGCGGCGTGGTCACCGACGACGCGGGACGGGTGCTGCTGGCCCGCCGGGGCGACAACGGCCGCTGGTCGGTCCCGGCGGGCACCGTCGACCCGGGCGAGCAGCCCGCCGACGCGCTGGTGCGGGAGGTCCACGAGGAGACGGGCGTGAAGGTGGCGATCGACCGACTCGCCGGTGTCGCCACCCACCCGGTGGTCTACCCCAACGGCGACGCCTGCGAATACCTGAACATCTGGTTCCGCTGCCGGGCGGTCGGCGGGGCACCGGCGGCCGACGGCGACGAGTCGCTGGCGGTGGCCTGGTTCGCGCCGGACGCGCTGCCCGACCTGGACGACTGGGCGCGGCTGCGGATCGGCACCGCGCTGACCGAGGACGCCCCGCCCTGGTTCGCAGCGCCGGGACAGAGCCACCCGGCGCTGCACCAGCCCGACAATCTCTAGCCGAACGCCACCTCGTACGGCCGGTCCGGGGCCAGCGCCACCGCACGGTGGCCGCCGGGCGCGTGCACTACTACGCGTTGCGCCACCGGCGACACCAGCCGCGCCCGGACCCGGCCCGGTGCCCAGGTCAGCTCCTCGACCGTGACCCGGCCCCGGCAGGTGATGCCGCGCAGCGTGCCCGAGGACAGGCCCGGTAGCGGCGCGGGCAGCAGCCGCAGCGTTCCCGGGCGCGACTGCACCAGCGACTCGATCAGCACCGCCGGGAGCGCGTGCGCGGCGTCGGCGTTGTACGTGGTCCGGCCCGGGTTGTGCGCGCTCATCAGCGACCGGAAGAACATGTCCGCGCCGAGGATCTTGCGCAGGTTCGCCGCGACCAGTTCGCCGTCGCGCAGCCGGGCCGCCGCCAGCGCCCGGTGCAGGCTGCCGTGCGCGGACCGGTTCTCGTCGCCGCGCAGCGTCAGCGCCCGGTGCGCGGCGGCGGCCAGTTCCGGGGTGTCGTCCGGGTCGATCTCGTGCAGCGGCCACACCGGATACAGGTGGCTGACGTGCCTGTGGTCCTCGTCGCCGGTGCTGCCCGGCCACGCCCACTCGGCCAGCGCGCCGCGCCCGTCCACCAGGTAGCCGGGCGGCCGCACCCCGGCCCACCGGTCCGTGCCGGTCACCTCGGCGGCCAGCCGCAGCGCGTGCCGGGCGGCGGCGACGTCCATGGTGGCGTTGACCGCGACCGGCGCGACCCGGCCGGTGTCGTCGTACGGGCCGGTCTCCGGCGAGTACGACGGCACCAGCGCCGGCCGCCCGTCCACGACGGTCAGCACGTCGGCGAAGAAGTCCGCCACCTCGGCCAGCCAGCCGGCCACCTCGCCCAGCGGCTCACCGGTGACCAGGTGGTGTTCGTGCAGCGGGTGCAGCAGCCAGTCCGCGCCGGCCAGCCACGCGGTGAACGGCCAGTCGGGGTGGACGTGGAACAGGTGCCCGTGCTCGCCGTCGGTGCGGCTGGGTGCCAGCAGCCCGCGCGCCCCGTACACCGCGTGGGCGTTGGCGCGCCAGTGGTCCACCTGCGCGGCGACCAGCCGGGCGTGCGCGGCTGTCACCTCCGGCAGCGCGCCCACGTTCGCGCCCGCCAGTTGCAGGTTCAGGTTCGCGTCGGTGGTGAAGTCACCGGCCCACGCGGCGTCCCAGGAGCCCAGCCACAGCCCGGTCAGCCGGGGCGGCAGCACCCCGCTGGCGCTGAACAGCAGGTACCGGCCGGCGTGGAACAGCCGTTCCAGCAGCGCCGGGTCCAGCCGGTCCGGCGCGGCGGCCTGCCGGGCCAGCAGCTCACCGACTGGTAGCGCCCGATCGGCGGCGGGCACGCCGAGGTCCAGGCCGACCCGGGTGTACGGGCCGAGATGGCGCGGCACGTGCCGCGCCAGCAGCGTGTCGTAGTCGCCGGTCAGCGCGGCGAGCCGCCCCTCCGACACCCGGGTACGCCACGGCGGCGCGCCGGGCCGGTCGACGAGCGTGGTGAGCAGCGCCGGTCCGCGTACCCGCACCCGGTCGCCGTCGACGGTCACGTCGCCGCGCAGCAACGTCAGCCCTTCGAACCCGTACGCGCCGCCGGCGTCCGGATAGCGGGCGCGGACCCGCAGGAACACCAGCCCGTCGCTGCGGTACGCGGCGTGCTCGTACACCACGTCGGCCGGCTTGCCGGGCAGCTCACCCGTCGCCCCGACCACGCAGTCGCCCTGGTCGAGGTGGAGCACCGCGACACCGTCGGCGCGGGAGGCGAAGCAGCGCCGCCGCCCGCCCGACCACTCGACAGTCACCTCCCCGGTGGTGAAGTCGGTGTCGCGCCGGTAGTCGCGTACCGGTCCGGGCGCGGCGTCGACTGTGAGCGCGTACCCGGGGTGGAACGACTGGGTCCACTCCAGTTCCCGGCCGCCGGTGAGTAACCGGGCGGCCTCGGCCCGGCGTCCGGCGAGCACCAGCGCGCGGATGTGCGGCATCCGGCCGGCCAGCTCGGGCGCGCGGGCGTCCCGGGTGCCGTTCGGCAGGACGAGCCGGTGGTGGTTCACCACGATCCGTTCCGCGTGCGGCCGCCCGTGGACCATGAGTCCCAGCTCGCCGTTGCCGGTGAGGAACGCGTCCGTCCAGTCGTCGGCCGGTGCGGTGTCGTGGATGCGGTGCGCCGTCACCGGCCGGCGCTGGTGTCCCGCACGGTGAGGTGCGGTTCCAGCAGCGTCACCTCCGGCACCGGCTCGCCGTTCAGGCGCCGCATCAGCAACGCCACCGCCTGCCGTCCGACCTCCTCGGCGGGCACCGGTACGCAGGTGAGCCCTGACTGCTCGGCCAGCTCGTCCGGGCAGATCGCGACCACCGACACGTCGCGGGGCACCCGGCGGCCCAGCAGCGGCAGCGTGGCGAGCACCGGCCCGACCGCCGACTCGTTCTGCACGACCAGCCCGGTGACGTCCGGGTGGTCGGCGAGCAGCGCCTCCAGGTCCCGGCGTACCGCGGCCGGTCCCTCCTCGCAGGGCCGGGTCACCGCGTCGACGCCGAGCCGCTCGGCCGCGGCGCGTACCCCGGCGCGGGTGCGGTGGGCGAACCCGGTGCCCCGGTCGTAGACCGCGGCGGGGGCGCCGAGCAGCGCGATCCGCCGGTGCCCGGCGGCGGCCAGGTGTTCCACGCACAGCTCACCGGCGCGCCGGAAGTCGAGGTCCACGCAGGCCAGCCCGGTGCTGTCGGCGGGGTGCCCGATCAGGACACCCGGCAGCGCGAGTTCCCGCAGCAGCGGCACCCGGGAGTCCTCCAGCTCCACGTCCATCAGCAGCACGCCGTCGACGAGCGCGCTGCCGGCGATGCGGTGCAGCCCGGCCGGTCCCTCGTCGGCGGTGACCAGCAGCACGTCGTGGTCGTAGCGGCGGGCGGTGGTGACCACGGCGGTGGCGAACCGCATCACCACTGGCACCTGCATGCCGGTACGCAGCGGCAGCACCAGCGCGATCACGTTGGCCTTGCGGCTGGCCAGCGCGCGGGCCCCGGCGTGCGGGTGGTAGCCGAGCGCGCGGACGCTGGCGAGCACCCGTCCCCGGGTGGTGGCCGAGATGGTGCGTTTGCCGCTGAGCACGTACGACACGGTGCTGGCGGCCACTCCGGCGTGCCGGGCCACGTCGGCGATGGTGACCTGCTCACCCGGGGTCCGCCCGCTCACCGGACCGCCCCCACTCGTGAGCCCGCCGGCTCGGCGGTGGCGTCGCCGCCGGTCACTGTCAGCGCGCCGGCGAGCCGGATGTCCCGCGCGGACCGGCCGACCAGCACCGAGTGGACGGCGTCCTCCACCACCATCGCGGCGCGGGTCTCGTCCCACCAGGCCAGATCGGCGGTACGCAGCCGCAGCGTCACCCGGGCGGCGCAGCCCGGGTCGAGCGTGACGCGGGCGAAGTCGCGCAACTGCCGCAGCGGCTGCTTGACCCGGGAGCGCCGCTGCCGGGTGTAGAGCTGCACGACCTCGGTGCCCGGGCGGCGGCCCGTGTTGGTGACCTCGACGCTCACCTCCACCTCCTCGCCGGCGCGCGCCGTGGTGGTGCTCAACCGGAGGTCAGCGTAGTCGAACGTGGCGTAGCTGAGCCCGTGCCCGAACGGGTACAGCGGCTCACCCCGGTGGTACAGGTACGTGGCGTCGGCGCCGATGACGTCGTAGTCGAGCAGGTCGGGCAGTTCGGCAGCGTCGGCGTACCAGGTCTGGGTGAGCCGCCCGCCCGGGTCGGCGGCGCCGAGCAGCACGTCCGCCAGCCCGTTGCCGTGCTCCTGTCCACCGTGGGCACTCCACAGCACCGCCGGCACGTGCTCCTGTGCCCAGCCCACCGCGTACGGGTAGCTGCTCGTCAGCGCCAGCACGGTCCGCGGGTTCGCGGCGTGTACGGCCCGCAGCAACTCGGCCTGGCCGGTGGGCAGCGCCAGGTCGGCCCGGTCCTCGGTCTCCCGGCCGTTGACCATCGGGTGGTTGCCGAGCACCACCACCGCCACGTCGGCTTCGGCGGCCAGCGCGGCGGCAGCGGCGGCCCCGTCCACGAGCAGCGTCACGGTGAACACGGCCGGGTCGCCGGTGGCGACGCTCAACCGTCCGTCCGGTGCGACGCCGACGTGCCGCCCGGTGGCCAGGTGGTGCAGCAGCGCGGTGCCGTCGGGCCGGTGGTGCAGGCGGAACGTCTCGCGTACCACCCAGCCGCCCGGTCCGTCGCGGTCGGCGACGAGGGCGCCGGTGTCGTCGGCGCCGACGTACCGGCCGGTGTCCACGGCGCGCAGCGCCACCACGTCCTGCCCCCAGTCGACCACGTCGAACTCGGCCGCTGTGTCGCCGAGCGCCAGCGGGCCGTCGTCGTGGCGTACCGCGCGGTCGCCGACGTGCAGGGTGATCCGGTCGGTGCCGGGGTGGGTGGTCACCTCGGGCAGCCGTCCGAGCAGCCCGGCGTACGGGCTGATCGTGTACGGCGGGGTGCCGCTGTACCAGTCGGTGAGTACGGTGTCGGCGAGCGGGCCGAGCACCGCGACCCGGGTGCCGGGGCGCAGCGGCAGCAGGCCGTCGTTGCGCAGCAGCACCACCGACTGGCGGGCGGCCTCGCGGGCGAGTTCCCGGTGGGCGAGGCTGTCGAGCGTGTCCGGCGGCACGTCGTCGTGGGGGTCCGGGGCCAGGTCGCCCAGCCGCGACCGGACGGACAGGATCCGCCGTACCGCCCGGTCCACGTGGGAGGGCTCGATCAGTCCGCGCGCCAGCGCCTCGGTGAGGCGCTCCACTGTGGGGGCGGTGTCCTCGTCGTCCTCGGTGAAGCTGTCGATGCCGGCACGCAGCGCGGCGGCGAAGCCTGCCACGTGGTCGGGCAGGTACTCCTGCACGCCGGCGATGTTGCCGACCGCACCGGCGTCACCCACCACCATGATCTCGTCGTCGGCGTAGCCGCGCAGCTCACCCTCGATGAGCGGGCTCAGGTGCGCCGGTACGCCGTCGACCAGGTTGTACGACGCCATCACCGCCACCGCCGCGCCCGCGGCCAGGGGAGCGCGGAACGCGGGCAGCTCGTACTCGTGCAGCACCCGGGGCGGCAGGTCGCTGGAGGTGGTGGCCCGGTCGGTCTCGTTGTTGTAGCCGAGGAAGTGCTTGAGCGTCGGCGCGGTCCGCAGCCGGATCGGGTGGTCGCCGCGCAGCCCCAGCGCGTACGCGGTGGCGAGCCGGCCGGTCAGCCACGGGTCCTCGGACCAGCCCTCCTCGTTGCGCCCCCACCGGGGGTCGCGCAGCGGGTTGACCACCGGCGCCCACACGTTGAGGCCGACGCGGTCCGGGTCGGCCCGGTGCTTGACCCGCACCTCGTCGCCGACGGCGGCCCCGACCGCCCGGATCAGGTCCGGGTTCCAGCTCGCGGCCAGGCCGATCGCCTGCGGGAAGACGGTGGCGGTGCCGAGCCACGCGACGCCGTGCAGCGCCTCGGTGCCGGTGCGGAACGCGCGCAGGCCGAGCCGGGGCACCGGCGCCTGCCACTGGTGCAGCAGGCCGAGCTTCTCCGGCAGCGTGAGCCGGGCCAGCAGGTCGTCGAGACGGTGGGGGACGGGGTCGGTCATGGTGGGCGCCTCCGGTCGGCGTACGTGCTGCCGCTCGTTCGTCGAAGCGCTTCGACTAACGAGCCGGTGATGCGGCGGCGCGTACGCGAAAAGGGGTGGTGGTGGGGGTCGGCGGTGTCGGCCCGGAGCGGTGGTGAAGCGCTTCGACAACCGCCGAAAAACACGCCGCTTCGCAGGTTGCCCGGTCCCGGAACGCGGCGCTACCGAGGTTGACACCTTCCGGCGGGTGCGGTCAAGGGGTCATCCGGCGGGCAGGCGTCCCGCCTCCACTGTGGCCATTGCGGCGGTGGCCCCGCCCAGCGCGCCGGCCGCGGACCCGAGCGTGCTGGCCTCCAGCCGCACGCCGGGTGGGACCGGTGTGCGGGCGGCGAGTTCGGCGTGGGCGGCCGGCAGCAGCCACGGCGCGAGCGCCGCCAGGTGACCGCCGACCACCACCACCTCCGGGTCGAGTAGCCCGGACAGCACCGACACGGCCTGCCCGAGCAGCCGGCCCATCTCGGTGAGCCCGGTCCGTACCGGCTCGTCCCCGGCGCGGGCCAGGGCCTGGATCCGTTCGATCTCCGGCAGGTGGTCGGTGACCGGCCCGGCGTCTGGTAGCAGCCGGCGGATCACCGCGTCCACGCCGAGCAGCGCGGTGAGGCAGCCGCGCCGCCCGCAGTCGCAGGCCGGGCCGTCAGCGGCCAGCGGCAGGTGCCCGACGTCCCCGGCGAAGCCCCGGCCGCCGCGCAGCAGCCGGCCGCCGCTGATCAGGCCCGCGCCGATCGCCGGGCCGCCGGTGAGGTGCACCAGATCGGTGGTGGCGGCGTACGGGCCGTGCCGCCGCTCGGCCAGCACGGCGAGGTTGGCCTCGGTGTCGACGGCGACGGGGAAACCCGGGTCGCGCAGCGCGCGGCGCACCGACGCCGCAAGCGGCACGCCGCGCCAGCCCAGCGCGGGGGCGGCCGGCACGTCGCCGTCGGGGTCGACCAGCCCTGGTACGGCCACGGTCAGGCCGAGCACGGTGCGGTCGGCGCCGATCCGGGTGACGGCGCGCCGGACCAGCGCGGCGAGCGCCTTCACCGTCTCCTCGGGACCGGCGGTGGCGGCGGGGAACGCCCGTCGCCAGGTGAGCACCGGGTCGCCGCCCGGTCCGGCGGCGACCGCCACCAGTTCGTCCGCGCCGACGCGCAGGCCGAGCCCGACGTAGCGGGAGCCGTCGAGCACGAGCATGGTGGCCGGGCGGCCCACCCGGTTCTCGGTCAGCCCGGTCTCCCGCAGCAGGCCGTGCTCGATCAGCTCGGCGACCAGGCTGGAGACGGTGGCCTTGTTCAGCCCGGTGTGCGCGGCCACGTGGGCCCGGGAGCAGGGGGCATGCCGGCGGACGTGCCGGAGCACGGCGGCCCGGTTGGTCACCCGCACGTCGCCGAGGTCGGCCGTCGGCCGGTCGATGCTGATCACGTACTGCCCGCCTCCTGCGCCCGGCCCGAGTTCGGCTACAGCTTAAACTAAATGGGCGAGATTCCGGCCGGCCGGTCTCCGCCGCCGAACCACGGCGCGAACGGCGTCACCGGGACCGGCTCGCCGTCGAGCACCACCCGGCGCGGCGGATCCTCACCGACCACGCTGACCCGCCGTACGTCCAGCGGCCCGTCCACGCGTACACGCAGCGTGTCCCCGTCGCGCACGGCGGTGATCGTGGTGTCGCCGTCGGGGTCGTGCACCACGCTCACGCCGTCCACGCCGCCCCAGGCCACCAGCGTGACGTCCCGGAACGCGCTCGCCCCGACCGTCGCCGCGGCCGCCACCGTGGGGATCAGCGCGCCGTGCCGCACGTACAGCGGCAGCCGATCGAGCGGCACGCTCACCCGCAGGTGCCGGCTGCCGGGGTGCCGCTGCCCCGTGTACGCGTCGAGCCAGTCGTCGCCCGCCGGCAGGTAGACGGCACGCTCGCCGGACGGGTCGAGCACCGGCGCCACCAGCAGGTCGGGGCCGAGGCGGTACTGGAGGTCGGCGGTCCAGGCGGCCGGGTCGTCCGGGGTGTCGACGAGCAGCGCCCGCAGCATCGGGCCGCCGGTGCGGGCGCTCGCCACCGCCGCCGACCAGAGGTACGGCAGCAGCCGGTAGCGCAGCCGCAGCGCGTCCACCGCGTGCCGTTCCGCCTCGGGCGGGAACTCCCACGGCAGGCGGCTGGTGGTGCCGTGCAGCCGTACCAGCGGGGACAGTGCGCCGAACTGGGTCCAGCGCACGTACAGGTCCGGCTCGGGAGTGCCGTGGAAACCGCCGGTGTCGTGGCTCCAGAACGGCACCCCGGACAGCCCGTGGGACAGGCCGCCGCGCAGCGTGCTGGCCATGCCGGGCCAGGTGGCGTTGACGTCGCCGCTCCACTGGGCGCTGTGCCGCTGCCCGCCCAGGTACGACGAGCGCGCCCACACCGTACGGTGCCCTGCGACCTCCTCGGTGACGTCGGCGACCGCGTCGTTGAACAGCAGCGCGTACACGTTGTGCAGTTCCACGCCGGTCATGCCGTTGTGTGCCACCGCGTCCGCAGGCACGCCCTCGGCGAAGTCGGTCTTGAACGCCGCGACGCCCTGCGCCAGCAGCGGCCGCAGCAGACCCTGGAACCAGCGCACCGCCGCGGGGTTCGTGAGGTCCACGATGGCGCATTCTGGGTAGCTGCCGTGCCAGGTGTCGGCGACGTACGTGCCGCCGTCGGGGCGGCGCAGGAAGTACCCGGCGGCCTCGGCCCCGGCGTAGAGCGGGCTGCCGGTCATCAGGTACGGGTTCATCCACAGGCACACCCGGAAGCCCTGCTCGGTGAGGTCCTTGAGCATGCCGTCCGGGTCGGGGAAGGCGTCGGCGTCCCAGCGCAGGTCCGACCAGTGCCCGGCGACCTGCCAGTAGCAGTCGAGGTGCAGCACGTCGCAGGGGATGTCCCGCTCGCGGATGCGCCGGGCCCGTTCCAGCACGCGCTGCTGGCTGTCCGGGAAGAAGCCCGACGAGATCCAGGCGCCGAACGCCCATCTCGGCGGCAGGTACGGCCGTCCGGTCAGCGTGTCGAGCCGGTCGAGCACCCGCTCCGGGGTGGGCCCGGCCAGCACGTAGTAGTCGAGCAGGTCGTCCGGGACGAGGATCTGCACGCTGCTGTGGGTGCTCGCGCACACGTCGAACTGCACCGGCAGTCCGCTGTCGACGAGGACGCCGTAGCCGCGGTCGGACAGGTAGAACGGCACGTTCTTGTGCGAGCGGTCGGACTCGCCGCCGAAGGCGTCGAAGTTCCACATCAGCGGTCGCTGGCCGCGCTTGTCCAGCGGCGTGAACTTCTCGCCGAAGCCGACGAACCGTTCGTCGCCGGGTGCGACGAAGCTCTCGTGCCAGGCCATCGGTTCGCCGTCGACAGTGGAGCGTCCGAGCGGCAGCGTGCGGCGGCGACCGCTGATGTCCCGGGTGCCGCCGTCGGCGGCCAGCAGCAGCCGACCGTCGGGGGTGAGGAAGCGCATCCCCCACGGGTCCAGGCGCACCTCGGCGACCACGCCACCGGCACCCACCCGGACGCGCCCGTCGGTGACAGTCACCGTGGCCGGGTGCGGCTGCGGGTGGACCAGCGTCAGTGCCCGTGCGGACCGGCTGCGGACCGAGAGGTCGTCGGCGAGGCGTACCCGGATGATCCCTTCCCCGGCGGCCTCGACGCGCGCGGCGAGCGTGCGGCCGGACGCGCAGATCGCGGTGAGCGTGACCCCGTGCGCGTCGATCGCGGCGACCTCGGCCCGCAGCACGTCGTCGGCGCCCTCCTCGCCGGGGGCGCGGACCGGCAGGTCGGGCGGGTCGGCCACGAACGTCTCGTACGGGACCAGCGGCGGGCGGTACGGCATGGGCGTCTCCTCGCGGCGTCCACGGGCGGTCCCGCCAGTTTCTTTGGAAGCCCAACTAACTGTCAATGATCGACGGCATTGACTTTCCGTCTCACCTGTTCCTATTTTGGCCGGGATGCCAACTAAAGCGCTGTGGGACGACGGCCGGCTCTGCTACGGCGGCGACTGGAACCCGGAACAGTGGCCGCCCGACGTGTGGCGCGAGGACGTCGCCCTGATGCACGCCGCCGGGGTCAACCTGGTCACCGTCGGCGTGTTCGCCTGGTCCCGGCTGGAACCCGAACCCGGCCGCTACACACTCGACTGGCTCGACGACGTGCTGGACCTGCTGCACTCGGCCGGCATCCGGGCCGCCCTGGCCACCCCCACCGCGTCGCCGCCACCCTGGTTCTCGCTGCGCCACCCGGACGCCCTGCCGCTCACCGCCGACGGCGTACGCCTGCACCACGGCAGCCGGGACACCTACTGCGCCGCCGCGCCCGCGTACCGGGACGCCGCCCGCGGCATCGCCGAGGTGCTCGCCGCCCGCTACGCACACCACCCGGCGCTCGCGCTGTGGCACGTGCACAACGAGTACGGCACCACCTGCCACTGCCCGCACGCCGAGACGGCGTTCCGCCACTGGCTCACCACCCGGTACGGCGACCTCGACGCGCTGAACGACGCCTGGGTCACCAGCTTCTGGAGCCAGCACTACTCCGACTGGGCGCAGGTCGGCACCCCCCGCGCCACCCAGTACCTCGCCAACCCCGGCCAGCTGCTCGACTTCCGTCGCTTCTGGTCCGACACGTTGCTGTCCGCGTACACCGAGCAACGGGACCTGCTGCGCGCGGCGAACCCGGCGGTGCCTGTCACCACCAACTACGTGCTCGGCGACTGGGTGCCGGTCGACCACGCCCGCTGGGCGCGCGAGGTCGACCTGGTCGCGATCGACCACTACCCGTCCGCCACCGACCTGGGCGCGGAGGAGCAGACCGCGTTCGCCGCCGACCTGGCCCGCGGCTGGGCCCGCCACGGCGCCGGACGGCCGGTGCCGTGGCTGCTGATGGAGAGCGCGCCCAACCAGATCCACACCGCCGGGCGCATGCACACCAAGGAACCCGGCCGGATGATCCGGCACAGCCTCGCCCACGTCGCGCGCGGCTCCGCCGGGGTGATGTTCTTCCAGTGGCGTGCCCCGGCCGGCGGCGCGGAACGCTTCCACTCCGCAGTCGTCTCGCACGCCGGGCCGGACACCCGCGTGTTCCGCGAGGCCGCCGACCTGGGCGCCGCGCTGGGCCGGCTCGCCGGGACCGCGCCGGGCCGCGTCCAGGCGGCGGTGGCCATCGCGTACGACGCGGCGAGCGGCTGGGCGCTGCGGCACCCGGGAATGCCCCGCGACGGACTCGACCACCCCGGCGAGGCGGCCGCCGTGCACCGGGCGCTGTGGCACGCGGGCGTCACCGCCGACGTGGTGCCGCCCGGCGCTCCGCTCGACGGCGCCCGGCTGCTCGTGCTCCCCGCCCTCTACCTCGCCTCCGACGCCACAGTCGACTGGGTACGCCGGCACGTCCACGGCGGCGGGCATCTGCTGGTGACCTGGCTCAGCGGCGTCGCCGACGAGCACGCCCGGGTACGCCTCGGCGGCTACCCGGGCGCGTACCGGGATCTGCTCGGCGTGCGGGTGGAGGAGTTCCACCCCCTCGCCGACGACGAACACGTGCCGCTGACCGCCGGCGGGACCGGCCGGATCTGGTCCGAGACGGTGCACCCGGCCGGCGCGGAGACGGTCAGCGCGTACGCCGGGGGAGTGCCGGCGGGCCGTCCCGCGATCACCCGGAACCGGGTCGGCGACGCGTACGCCTGGTACGTCTCCACCCGCCCCGACGACGACACGTACCGCGGTCTGCTCACCGAGGCGGCCCGGCTCGCCGGTGTGGCCCCGGCCTGCCCCGGCGCGCTCGAGGGTGTGGAGGCGGTACGCCGCCACGACGGCCTGCTCTACCTGCTCAACCACACCGACCGGCCGCAGCGGGTGCTGGCTGCCGGGTTCGAACTGCTCACCGGCGCGGCTGTCGACGGCGAGTTGACGGTGGCACCGGGCGGCGTGGCGGTGGTACGCGAGGAGACCCCGTGACGCGGCTCTGGTGGTGGGACGTCCTCGGGCGCTGAGGTGCGTACCCGGGTCAGGGGGTGGCGACGGCGGCGCGGGAGCGGTCGGCGGCGATCCGCACCGCGAGCGCCGCCAGCACCGTGCCCATCACCCACCGCTGCACGCGCGCCCAGCCCGGCCTGCGAGTGAGGAACGCCGACACCGAACCGGCGCTCAGCACGATGAGCGCGTTCACGGTCAGCGCCACGACGATCTGGGTCAGGCCGAGCAGCAGACTCTGCACCGCCACGTGCCCGCGCGCCGGGTCGACGAACTGCGGCAGCAGCGACACGTACAGGATGGCGATCTTCGGGTTGAGCAGGTTGGTGACCAGGCCCATGGTGAACAGGCGCCGGGGCCGGTCCGGCGGCAGCGGCGCCGGGGTGAACGCCGACGCGCCACCGGGGCGCAGCGTCCGCCAGGCCAGCCACAGCAGGTACGCCGCGCCGGCCAGCTTCACCGCCGTGTACAGCGGCGGGACCAGCACGAACACGGTGGCGATACCGGCCACTGCGGCGGCCAGGTAGACCAGGAAGCCGACGGCCACGCCGAGCAGCGACACCAGCCCGGCCCGCCGCCCCTGCGTCACCGACCGGGACACCAGGTAGACCATGTTCGGCCCGGGCGTGAGCACCAGACCGAGCGCCACAAGGGCGATTCCCAGGACCGCGCCGACAGTGACCACGTCGCCTCCCCGTTGCCGACCGTGAACCGGACCCTACGCCGGTTGCCGCCGTCCGCGGGTGCCCGTGGGGCGCTGGCGGGTTGTTGCGCGGGTCACGTGATCGGGTCGAGGGCGGTGATACTTGCCGCATGTCGATCGTGCTGTCCGCGCCGGCCACCCCGACCGCACCCGCCCTGCTGCTGCGCCCGTGGCGCGACGGCGACGCCGGCGCGCTGATCGAGGCGTACCGGGATCCGGTGCTGCGCGCCTGGACCAGGCATCCGGTGACCGGTCCGGCGCAGGCGCAGGTGTTCCTGCGTCGCAGCCACCAGGGCTGGGCCGCAGGGCACCGGTTCATGTTCGCGGTGCTGGAGGAGAACCGGGTGGCGGCCTGCGTGGTGCTCAAGGATGTCCGCCCGGGACGCCCGTCCGCCGAGATCGGCTACTGGACGGCGGCGCCGGCACGCGGCCGGGGCGTCGCGCCACGCGCGGTGGAGGCGGTCACCGCGTGGGCGTTCGCCCGGTTCGCCGCCACCGGCCTGACCCGCCTGGAGCTGCTGCACCAGGTCGACAACCCGGCCTCCTGCCGGGTGGCGGAGAAGAGCGGGTACGTCTTCGCCGAGGTGCTGCCGGCCCGCCCGCCGTTCCCCCGGGACGGCCACCGGCACGTCCGCCACCTGCCCTGACACCGGCCCGCCGCTGCTCTCACGGGCCGAGCAGGCGCAGCAGCAGCCGCGGCTCGCCCGGCCACGCGTCGAGCAGCACCTGCCGGGGCACCTGCCGGGCGGCGTAGCGCAACGCGAGCGCCACCACCACGATGTCGTCCAGCGGGCCGATCACCGGCAGGAACTCCGGGATCAGGTCGATCGGGCTGGCCACCCAGATTCCGGCGACCACGATCGCGACGCGGGCACGGCGGGGCACCCGCGGATCGCGGCGAAGCCGTCGTACCGCTGTCACGCAGTCGGGCACGAACGCGGCCAGATCGCGCAGGATCCCCGGCGGCAGGCGCCGGGCCAGCAGTACCAGGACCGCCCAGCTCACAATCAGGCAGGCCGCCGCCACCGCGAGTCCGATGAGCCAGTCGCGCACGCCGTCACCCCTTTCCCCGGGGGCACGCTACGCCGCAGTCCTGCCCGGCGCCCGGGAACAGCCCGGCCCCGCGCGACGCTGACCCTTGTCGGACGGCGGCGGATACCGTGGGTACGGGAGGTGACGGCGGTGACGACAGACTGGGAGGCCGCGGTCGAGGCGCAGATCCGCTCGGCCCAGGAGCGCGGCGAGTTCGACAACCTGCCGGGCGCCGGCAAGCCCATCCCGGGGCGTGACATGCCCTACGACGAGGGCTGGTGGATCCGCAGCTTCATGGAGCGCGAGCAGATCCCGTCCGACCTGCTGCTGCCCACCCCGCTCCAGTTGCGCCGCCGCATCGAACAGCTCCCGGCCGAGCTGCGCGACCTGCCCACCGAGGAGGCCGTCCGGTCGTACGTGGCGGCGCTCAACACCGAGGTGGTGGCCTGGCTGCGTACCCCGACCGGGCCACGCGTGGTGGTCCGCCCGGTGAACGTCGACGAGGCGGTGCGCCGCTGGCGCGCCGATCGGGAACGCGCCGCGCCGGGCGTCACGGCACCGGAGCCGCAGCGTGCGGCCTCGGCCCGCCCGCGCCGTCGCTGGCGCTGGTGGCGTCGCTGAGAGCGCTCAGGGAAGCGCCGCCTGCCAGGTCCACGCGGTACGCCGCGGCCGGTCGCCGAGCGGCGCGCGGCCGGTCAGCCACAGCAGCACCGGCACCGGGTCGCCGCCCGGCGCGTCGGGGAACAACCGGCGCACCACGCGGGCACACGACTCGGCAGGTGGCGACCAGTCCAGGCCGAGCCCTCGGGTCAGGTCGTGCGTGTGCAGCAGGATCTCGGCCACGCCCATCGCGGCGAACCCGCCCGGATCGCAGGGGCCGAAGTGCCACGCCCGGTCGTCCGGGCTCGCCGCGTCGATGGTGGCGGCGAGCATCCCGGCCGCGGCCGCCGCGACAGTGAGCACCTCGGCGGGCGCGGCGTCGGCGCGTACCCGCAGGTCGAACGGGAGGTAGCCGCCGTCGGGCCGGCCGGACACCTGACCGGCGTACGCGACCAGGTCGTGCGCGACGTGCGCGGCGGTGGTCCAGCAGGACCAGTCCAGGTCGCGCGCGCGTACCGTCCAGTCGCGGTCGACGGCGGGCCGCAGCACGGCGGTCATCGCGGCGGCGGCGGACCGGACATCCGCGCCGTTCACCTGCGCCACACCCGCAGTACGCAGGTGAGCATCGGGAGCGTGAACTCCCCGTCGGCCGTCTCCGGCCGGCTCGCCAGGTAGGCGCGGATGCGGTCGAGCGTCTCCGTACGTTCCCGTTCCGGCATGACCAGCATCCCGGCCCGGGTGGCGAGCGTCGCCACGAGCGAGTCGGCGGTACGGCGCTGCCCGTGCGGGAACTCCGCCTGCTCGGGCGAGCCGAACCGGGCCTCGCCCGTCTTCGGCAGGTGCATGGTCGCCGTCGCGGCGCGCCAGCTCGCGGGCGTGTCCCGGGGGCCGATGGCGGCGCTTCCGCTGACCGCCGCGAGCCCCGCGACCCAGTCGACCCGGTCGTCCACGACGTTCCACAGTCCGGCCAGGACTCCGCCGGGCGCGAGGACCCGGGCGATCTCCGGCCCGGCCACGGCCATGTCGAACCAGTGCATGGCGTTGCCGGCAACGACGGCGTCGACGGAGGAGTCCGGCAGGGGGATCGCCTCGGCGCTGCCGGCGAGCGCACGTACGTCCGGCAGTGTGCGGCGGAGTTCGGCGAGCATCGCCGGGTCCGGCTCCACGGCCGTGACGTCGTCGCTCACCTCGGCCAGGGTGGCGGTGAGCTTGCCGGTGCCCGCGCCGAGGTCGAGCACCCGCACGCCGGGTGCGGGTTCGAGGGCCCATCGCAGGGCGGCGTGCGCATAGTCCGGGCGGTGTTCGGCGTACGCGGTGGCCGCCGCGCCGAATGACGACGAGTGCCGGCGTCGTGCGTCTTCGTCCATCCGGTCACCCTATCGACGGCCGGCTCCCCCTTGACGCACGAACTGCGCTTCGTGAATAATCAATCGTAGTTCGAGGGGGAGTACCCGACGATCCACGCACCGCCGTCAGTACGGGCCCGGCCCATCCGGATCCCGGCGGTGCAGCCACCGCTACGGGTGGCCCGGGGAGACCTTCGTCCAGCAGCGCCGGAACACCTCGGGTGTGCCGGCCCCGGGCGAAAGGTCCCCTCCGTCATGTCCGTGTCCTGGTGGATCTGGGCCGTACTCATGCTGGCGATCGCGGCGATGCTCGCCGTCGATCTGTTCCTGCACCGCGACAACCACGTCATCGGCTTCCGTGAGGCAGCGGTCTGGTCCGGCATCTGGATCGCCGCCGGCCTGCTCTTCGGTGTCGTCCTCTGGGCCTGGCAGGGCGGTGACGTGGCCGGCACCTACTACGCCGGCTACCTGATCGAGAAGGCGCTGTCGATCGACAACGTCTTCGTCTTCGCGCTGATCTTCACCTACTTCGCCGTGCCGGCCGCGTTCCAGCACAAGGTGCTGTTCTGGGGTGTCATCGGCGCCCTGGTCTTCCGGCTGGTCTTCATCTTCGTCGGCGCCGAGCTGCTCGAGACGTTCTTCTGGACCGCGTACGTGTTCGGCGCGTTCCTCGTCTACACCGGATACAAGATGGCGTTCCGCCACGACGAGCAGACCCCGCCGGACCGCAACCCGGTCGTCCGGCTGGTCCGCAAGGTCATGCCGACCGACCCGGCCTATCACGGCGACAGGTTCTTCACCCGGGTCGACGGCAAGCGGGTGGCGACTCTGCTGTTCGTGGTCCTGATCGCGGTCGAGGCCACCGATCTGATCTTCGCCGTCGACAGTGTCGCCGCGATCCTGGCCATCACCACCAGCACGTTCATCGTCTGGACCGCCAACGCCTTCGCCATCCTCGGCCTGCGCAGCCTCTACTTCTGCCTCGCGGGGCTGCTGCGCCGCTTCGTGCACCTGCACTACGGCCTGGCCGTCCTGCTCGCCTTCGCGGGCGTCAAGTTGATCCTCTCGGAGACGCCGGTCGGCAAGCTGCCCATCCCGGTCACCCTCGGCGTGATCGTGGTGACGATCGCGGTGTCGATCGGGTGGAGCCTGCGCAGCACCCGGGGCGCCGGGGCGCTCGACGGCGCCGACTCCCCGGCGAGTTCGGCGCGCTGATCCTCCGCCCCCGCGGTACCGCCGCTGGAGCCCATGGGCGCACTACCATCTGCGCATGGGCTCCAGCGGGGCGTCTGTCGAAGCCGTCTTCTTCGGCACCACGACCGTCTACCTGTCCGACGGGGCGTCCGGCATCCTGATCGACGGCTTCCTGAGCAGGCCCTCACTGCTCCGCGTCGCACTGGGCCGCGTCGCCCCCGACCTCGGGCGGATCACCCGCGCTCTCTCCCGAGCCGGCGTCACCCTTCTCGACGCCCTCTTCGTCTCCCATTCCCACTACGACCACGCCATGGATGCCCCCGAGGTCGTCAAGCATCTCGGCGGACGGCTGTTCGGCTCCGAGTCGACTCTCAACATGGGACGCGGCGCGGGTCTCGCCGAGGAGTCGATGACGTGCATCGCGGACGGCGACGAGCACAGGATCGGCGCGTTCACCGTGCGCGTGCTCGCCGGCGTCCACAGCCCGGACAACAGGTTTCCGGGCACGATCGAGGAGCCGCTGGTCCCGCCGGTACGGGCGAGCAGTTACCGCGACGGCGGGTGCTTGTCCTTCCTCATCACCCACCCCGGCGGCTCGCTGCTGATCCATCCGAGTGCCAACTTCGTGCCGGGCAAGTTCGACGGACTCGACGTCGACGTCCTCTACCTCGCGATCGGTGCCCTGGGGGTTCAGCCGCAGCGGTTCCAGAGCGACTACTGGCGGCACGTGGTGGAAGCGACCCGGCCCGACCTCATCGTGCCGATCCACTGGGACAACTTCTTCGTGTCGCTGGACCGCAGGCTGCGCCCGCTGCCGGCGATCTTCGACAGGTTCGCCGTGACGAAGGCGTTCCTCGACCGCAAGAGTGAGGAGACCCGGATCCCCGTGCGGTTCCCCGAGCCCTTCGAGGTGATCAGGCCGTTCGCGAGGTAGGGCGCGCGGCCGTCGTGTTCACCGGCGGGGCGTCAGCGGAACCGGTCGACCGTGACGGGAACCATCCCCTGCCGGCGCACCTGCGTCGTCAGACCGTGCAGCAGCACACCGGCCGCTTCGTCGCGTTCCCCGAGAAGGTCGCAGGTCACGTCCAGTGCCCAGGCGGCACCTGCGGCGACCCGGCGCAGATCCCAGCGGAAGGCGTCGCCGGAGACCTGACGGCGTACCGCGCCCAGGATGCGCGTCTCGGGATCCGCCGGGTCGCCGGTGATCGGCATCTGCCAGGCCTCGCTGAGTGCCGCGAGACCGTCCGGGCTCAACTCGCCGGCGAACAGGATCCGGTAGACGCGCGTCTCGCGGAACCCTGGCCGGGGCCCGGAGTCGTTCAACCGCAAGGGGGACGGCGGCGGAGCCGGAGGGGTGCCGAAGCACTCCCGCAGCGCGCCTTCGTCCGGCAGGTCCTCACCGCAGAGGTCCCGATAGAGCGCCGCCGCCGCGGACCGGCCGACGGGCGTCACCCGCTTGCGCAACGCGGCGTCCACGCGTAGGCGCCGGCTGGTGGCCGACGCCTCGTGCCAGCGGCTCTCGGGACGAGTCCAGCCACCGCTCACCAGCCCGGCGGAGGAGTGGTCCGCCGCGAGCAGGAACTCCTCGACCAACAGCCCTTCCGGCGCGCCGACACCGTCGTACACCACGTAGTAGTGCAGCGCGGGAGGCAAGCCGGCCATCTGTCGCGCGAGGGAAGTCTTCGTCACACGTGGATTGTCGAGCAGTGCGGGAGCTGCCACCGTCCGGCTCGCCGAGGGCTTCGCCGACGCTAATTACCGGATTACCGGTAACACCAATTGCCTAATACGAACGGTCAAATAGGACGAATAGGTGGTGCACCATAATGACAGTTATGTGCGCGCACGCGATGCGGGAGCGCCTCGGCCCGTCTCGCCGACTACGGTGAGGCGGACGCATCCGAGAGGAGGCCGACGGCGATGCGGATCGCGGTTGCGGGAGCGACGGGCCGGATCGGGGCACTGACCGTCGCCGTGTTGGAGCGGCAGGGCCACGACGTCGTGCGCATCAGCCGCTCGGTGGGCGTGGATCTGACGACGGGCACCGGGCTGGACGAGGCGCTCGCCGGCGTGGAGGCGGTCGTCGACACGACGAACGTGGCGGCGGGCGATCGTTCCGAGACTATGGCGTACCTCGGCGACCTCACGCGCAACCTGCTGGCGGCCGAGCGACGCGCCGGCGTACGGCATCACGTGCTGCTGTCGATCGTCGGCATCCACCGGGTCGACGACAACGCCCACTACGCGGGCAAGCGGGAACAGGAGCGACTGGTAGCAGGCGGGCCGGTGCCGTGGACGATCGTCCCGGCCACCCAGTTCCACGACTTCGCCGCCATGGTCACCGGCTGGACCGAACGCGACGGCGTCGCCACCGTCGCACCGCTGCTGGTGCAGCCGATCGCACCCCGGGACGTCGCCGACATCCTCGCCGAGGTCGCCGTCGGCGAACCGCAGGGACACCACGCCGACATCGCCGGACCCGCGACGGAGGATCTCGTCGACATGGCCCGGCGCACCCACGAGGCGCGGGGCCGCCGGATCCGGCTCGTTCCGACGTGGTCGGGCGTGTTCGGCACCTCGATGTCCGGCAACGTGCTGCTGCCGGGCGACGGCGCACGCATCGCGCCGACCAGCTTCGACGACTGGCTAGCCGCGGGTGCTCGTTGACGGGGTGACGGCGGTGACGACCAGGTCGACGATGCCGTCGGCGTAGTCGTCGGTCAGCGGGCCGTTGCGCAGCAGCCAGCGGTGGTAGAGCGGGCCGAACAGCAGCTCCACCACCTGGTCCAGGGGAGCGTCGGGGCGTACCTGGCCGGCCTCGCGGGCGGCCTCCAGGCGTACGCGGACGGCGTTCAGCTGGGGGCGGAGCAGCCGGTCGCGCGCCTGGTCGGCCAGCTCCTCGTCGGCGAGAGTCTCGATGGTGACGGCACGGGTGGTCGCGGACAGCCGCGGATCGGCGAACTCGGCGACAGTGGCCCGGAGCACCTCACCCAGATCGGCCCGCAGGTCACCGGTGTCGGGCAGGGCGATGACCTCCGGCATGTCGTCGGCGAGCGCGTCCAGGATGACCGCGCCCTTGCCGCGCCACCAGCGGTAGATGGTCTGCTTGCCGACTCCGGCACGGGCGGCGATCGCCTCGACGGTCAGGGCCGGATAGCCGGTCTCGGCCAGCAGCTCCAGCGCGGCGGCGAGGATCGCGCGGCGGGACTGCTCGTTGCGGCGGGTGGGCTGCGGGGTCACGGCGACAGCCTACAGCGAGACGAGACGTACCGTCTTGACGGGCGCGGTCGCCTCGTGCTTTTCTTTGGCAAGCGAGACGGGACGTCTCGTCTCAGTGGAGATCAGGAGATCACGTGCCGCACATCGCCATGGTCAGCATTCCGTTCCACGGCCACGTCAACCCGAGCCTGGAGATCATCAGTACCCTCGTGCGGCGCGGCCACCGGGTCACCTACGCCAACGATCCCGCCTTCGCCGAGGTCGTCCGGGCCACCGGCGCGGAGCTGAGGCCGTACGCCTCGACGCTGCCCGCCGACGGCGGCGCCGGCATCGACGACCCGATCGCGCAGCTCACGCTCTTCCTCGACGACGCCGTCGCCATGCTGCCGCAGCTACGGACCGCCTACGCCGACGACCGGCCGGACCTGTTCCTCTACGACATCGCCGGCGCGCCGGCGCGGCTGCTCGGCGAGCAGTGGGGGATTCCGGCCGTCCAGCTGTCCTCGACGTTCGTCGCCTGGGACGGCTACGAGCAGGAGATGGCGCCCGCAGTGGAGGCGATGCGGGCAGATCCGCGCGGCGCCGACTACTACCGGCGGTTCACGGCGTGGCTGACCGCTGAGGGTTCGTCGGTCACCGACAGCATGGCGTTCCAGGGGCGGCCGGTGCGCAGCCTCGTCCTGCCGCCGGAGGCGCTCCAGCCGAACGCCGACCGCGTGGACCGGTCGGTCTACAGCTTCGTCGGCCCGGTCCTGGGCGACCGCTCCGACCAGGGCTCCTGGGTACGACCGGCGCGCGCAGACAAGGTGCTGCTCGTCTCGCTCGGCTCCGCCTTCACCCGGCAGCCCGAGTTCTACCGCCGCTGCATCGCCGCGTTCGGTGACCTGCCCGGCTGGCACACCGTTCTCCAGATCGGCAAGCACGTCGATCCCGCCGAGCTCGGCCCCGTTCCGGACAGCGTCGAGGTGCACCGGTGGGTGCCGCAGCTGGCCGTACTGGATCAGGCGGATGCCTTCGTGACCCATGCCGGCATGGGCGGCAGCAGCGAAGGTCTCTACTGCGGGACGCCGATGATCGCCGTACCGCAGGCGGCCGACCAGTTCGCGAACGCCGAGCAGCTGGCATCCCTAGGCGTCGCCCGGGTCGTCGACTCGGCCACCGTCACCGCCGCGGAGCTGCGCGAGACGCTGCTCGCCCTCACCGCGGACCCCGCCGTGGTGGCGCGTAGTGCCGAGCTGAAGCGGCAGGCCCGCGCCGCCGGCGGCGCCGACCGGGCCGCCGATCTGATCGAGGCCGAACTCGCCACGGCGAGCGGCGGGTGATGCGTGGTCGCGGCGGCCGGGTGCCGCCGCGACCACGCCCGGTCAGTCCTCCGCCAGCACGGTGAAGGTGAAGGCGGTGCTCGTCGGACGCTTCAGCGGGATGTCGCACTTGACCCGGCGCAGCACCTCGGACCGGGTGAGGCCGAACCGGCGAGCGATGAGCCGGTCCGGGCGTACCGGCACCGGATCCTCGAAGGTGACGTCCACCTGGACCGGCCACCGGTCCAGCGGCACCGTGGGCGCGTCCAGCGTCCACGCGTCCGTCCAGTCCAGGGTGAAGCGGCAGCGCCGGGCGAACGCCGGATCCAGCAGTGTGGCCGCCACCAGGGCGGGATCGTTGACGTGGTGGCCGTGCAGCTCGGCGGGATCGAACGAACTGACGGTCGCCCGCTCGCGGACGGTGAGCTTGACGGTGCGGTCGCAGGACACGCACCGGACGAGCAGCCACACGTCCAGCAGCTTGCCGTTGGCGTTGACGCGGAACCGGCCCTTGGCGGCGGTGGCCGACTCCGCCCGGCAGACGGCGCAGCGCAGCGACAGCAGCGGAAGGCGGGTCCGGCGTACGACCCAGGGCAGCACGATATGCGGTTGGGATGACATGGAGACCTGATCTCTGAAGACCTGACGCGAGGCCGATCACGCGCGGCCTCGGACGCTGTGGCCGGGCGCGCGAGGGCAGCCCGGGGAGCCGGCGCGCGACGGCCGGCTACAGGCGTGGGGAACGTGTCAGGTTCTAGAGAGCAGGAGGGGTCACGCGGAGTCGTCCTTCTTCGCTGCGACAGGAGTGCGGGAAACGTACGGGACGTCCGGAACCGCTCTCAACCCGTTTTCCGGCGCCGGTGCGGTGCGGCGCCCATCACTTCACTCACTAAAAGTTTGCACTGTCTGCAAGATCGCTCGTAGTGTCGTCGCGTGACCCCGGATCAGAGCCGTCCCGGCCTGCGTGACCGCAAGAAGCGCCAGACCCGCGCCGCCCTCAGCGCCGCCGCGCTGCGCCTGGTCGCCGAACGCGGCCTGGACCAGGTGACGGTGGAGGAGATCAGCGAGGCCGCCGAGGTGTCGGCCCGCACCTTCTTCAACTACTTCCCCAGCAAGGACGAGGCGCTGCTCGGCGACCAGCCGACCGACCGCGAGGTGCTTGCCGCCCGCATCGTCGCCGCCCCGCCGGAGCTGTCCGCGTTCGACGCGCTGCGGCTGGCCTTCGACGACGTGGTCGAGGCCGTCGAGGCCGACCGCGAGGTGTGGCTGCTGCGCCTGCGGGTGATCGCGGCGAACCCGTCGCTTCTTCCGCGGCTGATCAGCGGCAACGCCGAGACCGAGCAGGTGATCGTCGCGGCGGTGGCCGCCCGGCTGGGCGTCGACCCGTGCCACGGCCACCCGACGCTCGTCACCACTGTTGCCGGCGCGGTCTTCCGCACGGCCCTCATGCAGTGGGTCGAGCGACCCGACACGACGACGCTGCGCGAACTGACCGCCGAGGCGTTCGCCGCCGTCGCCGCCGGCCTGCCCGATCCGTACGCCTCGGCCTGAGCCGTTCCTACCGGCCGCCGCCGTCGCGCGGCCGCTCGCCCGTGCACACGACAAGGAGTTCGATGACCACCGCCACTGTTCCGCCCGCCGAGACGGGTACGCGGATGTCACGCCGGGAGGTCCTCCAGGCGTTGTCCGGCCTGATGGTCGGCATGTTCGTGGCGATCCTCGCCTCGACGGTGGTGGCGAACGCGCTGCCCCGGATCATCGCCGACCTCGACGGCAGCCAGACCGTCTACACATGGATCGTCACCAGCGAGCTTCTCGCGATGACCGCGACGGTGCCGCTGTGGGGCAAGATGGCCGACCTCTACAGCAAGAAGCTGCTCATCCAGCTGTCCCTCGGCCTGTTCGTGGCCGGTTCGCTGGTCGCCGGGTTCACCCCGAACGTCGAGGTGCTGCTGCTCAGCCGGGTCATCCAGGGCGTCGGCGCGGGCGGCATGACAGCGCTCGCCACGATCGTCATGGCCGCCATGATCCCGCCGCGGGAGCTGGGCCGGTACGCCGGCATCTTCGGCGCCGTCTTCGGTGTCGGCACCATCGCCGGTCCGCTGATCGGCGGTGTCCTGGTCGACACGTCCTGGCTCGGCTGGCGCTGGTGTTTCCTGATCGGGGTGCCGTTCAGCCTGCTGTCCATCGCCCTGCTGCAGAAGACGCTGCACCTGCCGGTGGTGCGCCGCAAGGCCCGCATCGACTGGCTCGGCGCCCTCCTGATCACCTCGGGCGTGTCCACGCTGCTGATCTGGTCGTCGCTGGCGGGCAACAAGTTCGACTGGGCGTCCGGCTGGACCGCGCTGCTGGTCGGCGGCGGGCTGGCGCTGCTCGCGCTCGCCGTGTTCGTCGAGTCCCGCACCGAGGAGCCGATCATCCCGCTCGGCATCTTCCGTAACCGCACCGTCAGTCTCACCACGATCGCGAGCATCCTCGTGGGCGTGGCGATGTTCGGCGGCACCGTGTTCCTGTCGCAGTACTTCCAGACCTCGCTGGGCAAGTCGCCGACCGCGGCCGGCCTGATGAGCCTGCCGATGGTCCTCGGCCTGCTGGTCTCCTCGACGGTGGCGGGTCAGCTGATCACCAAGTACGGCCGCTGGAAGATGTTCCTGGTCGCCGGCGCCGCGGTGATGACGGTCGGCATGCTGCTGCTGAGCACCATCGACGCGAAGACGAGCGTGCCGGTGCTGTCGGTGTACATGGCGGTGCTGGGTGTCGGCGTGGGCATGCTCCTGCAGAACCTGGTGCTGGCCGCGCAGAACGACGTACCGGCCGCCGAACTCGGCGCGGCCACCTCGGTGCTGACGTTCTTCCGCAGCATGGGCGGCGCGGTCGGCGTCAGCGCGCTCGGCGCGGTCCTGGCGAACCGGGTGACCTCGCTGACCGTCGAGCGGCTGGGGCCGATCGCGGCCGGCGGCGGTTCGGCCGAGGTGCCGGACCTGTCCGCCCTGCCGGAGCCGGTGCTGCGGATCGTGCAGGACGTCTACGGCATCGCCACGTCGGAGATGTTCCTCATCGGCGCGCCGTTCGCGCTGCTCGCCCTGATCGTCGTGCTGTTCATCAAGGAGAAGCCGCTGAACACGCTCAGCGGCGACGAGCGCCGGGCCCGCGAGGAGGCGGCTGCCGCCGCCGGCATGCACTGACCGCGTCCGGTCGAGCGTGGAGGGCCGCCCCCGGGAACACCGGGGGCGGCCCTTTCCTCGCGTACGGTCAGCGTTCGGTGCGGTCGTTGATCTCCGTGCCGGACTCGCCGGGCATGGCGCCGATCGACTCCTCGGCGGCCCGGCCGCCGGTGCTCTCGTCGCCCTGCTTCAGCGAGCTGCGGGGCAGCCCGGCCAGGTGGGCCGGGTCCTCGATCGGCTGGGGCGGCCACTGGTCCTGCGTACCGTCGGTCACCCCGGCGCGGCGCAGCGCCTCGACCAGTTGGTCCGGCGACAGGCGGTCGACCTCCTGTATCCCGGCCCCGCGCGCAATCGCCTGCAGTGTCTTCAGGTCTTCGCTCACGAATGTCTCGGCCATGCCCGAGCCTTCCCGGCGCTCAAGACAAGGAAACCCGGCCGGCGCCCCGGCCTGCCTGCCCACCCTTCGTCGATCATGAAGTTGTGCCGGGCAAACCGGACACGGAACGCCGTCAACTTCATGATCGGCCCGAGTTGAGAGGTCTGGTCAGCGGCGGGCGGGTTTGCGGTCGGGGCGCGGGCGGTCCCGTTCCGGGTCGACGCCCACCTGCACGGCGAACGCCGGGTCCACGGCGAGCAGCGGCCGGGGGCCGAACAGGGCCATCCCGGTCAGCAGCGTGTCGGTGTCCCGGCCCTGCCAGACCGGGCGGCGCTCCGGGTCCAGGTCGGCGTGCTCGCGGCGCAGCCGCCGCAGCAACCGGCGGGCGGCGGCGCCGGTCTCCGGCACCTCGGTCAGCCACCAGCCACCCAGCGCGGTGGCCAGGCAGCACAGCAGCAGCCCGGCGACCGAGGCCGGGCCGCCCGCCGAGCGCCCCTCGACCGCGCTGTCCACCAGCCGGGTCAGTCCGACCGCGGCGACCGCGAACAGCGGCACCGTGCCCAGCGCGATCCGCCGCCGCTGCCCGGGGGTGAGCAGCCAGCCGTCGCGGACCAGCCGCCCGACCGTACGGCGCAGCGCCCGGCCCACTGCGGGATCGGCGAGCACCGCCGCCCAGGTCTGCGGGCGGCGCAGCGCGGTGTGCAGGGCGCGCACCAGCGCGGGCGAACCGGCCGGGGGCGGCCCCTGCGCGTGCAGGGTGGCGAGTTCGCCGACGTCGACCCCGCCCGCGCGGCGCAGCGCGGCCACCCCGACCTGGCAGGCCAGCATCGCCCGGTCGGTCAGGTACGCCAGCTCGACCCGGTCGGGTGTCGCACCACGGGTACGGCGGCCGGTCAGTTCGCGTACCGCCACGGCGATCACGACTGCCACGGCGACCGCGCCGAGGTAGTCGAGGAGGAAGATCGGCCCGCTGACTCCCCAGAGCATGGCGGCAAGTATCTCAGGAGCCGTGGCGTACCTCGGTGTCCCAGATCTGTGACCACGGACGCCGCAGGCCCCGGGCGAGGAAGATCGGCTCGCCGTTCTCGTCGTTGTCGACGTCGGCCCGCTGGTCGACCCGGCCCACCTCGGTGACCTCGGTGAACCAGGCACGCAGCGGCTCCGGCCGGGACCAGCCGACGACGATCACCACGTCGGCGTCGTCGGGCGGCCGGCCGAACGTGGCCATGCTGTTGTGCCCGGAGTACGCGCGGGGCAGGCCCCGGGCCGGACCGTAGCGGGCCAGCGCCCCGGCCTCGCCGTAGTTACCGGTCAGCACCACGGCCCGGTCGCGCTCGGCCGGCGGCAGCGCGCGGTGCACGGCGGCCACCGAGTCGGCGAACTCGGGCCAGCCGATGGTCTCGCCCGCGTCGTAGTTCACAGCGACCACGAACCCGGGCAGCCGGTCGGCCGGCAGCGTGGGCAGCAGCAGCACCGCGCTGCTCGCCGCCATCAGCACGGCGGCTGTGACCAGCAGCGCCTGCCGGACCCGGGCCGCGCCCCGCTGCGCCCACGCGACGACCGGCACCACCCCGGCGGCGGTGAGCACCAGCAGCAGCGGCGCGTCGTAGTAGCCCTTGCCACCGGCCGCCACCACGATCGCGACCACCACCAGCCACGCCCAGGCCAGCGACCGGTACGCCGCCCAGGACGGCCGGCGCAGCAGCGCCACCAGCCCGGCGACCCACACCGGGACCGCGAACGGGCTGATGATCAGGAACTGGAGCACCACCGCGTCGATCCGGCCGCTGTAGGAGCTGTCGCCGTCGGCGATCGACGCGGCGACGTCGAGCTGCGGGAAGCCGTGCGCGGCCTGCCACACCGCGTACGGCACGGCGAGCAGCGCGGCGATTCCCGCACCGGCGAGCACCCACCGGTCCCGCAGCAGCCGGCGCGGCCCGGCGATCAGCAGACCCGCGACCAGGCCCACGCCGAGCAGCGCGGGCAGCGGCTTGTTGAGCAGGCCGACGCCGAGCGCGAGCCCGGCGCCGAGCGCCCACCGGGTGTCGCCGGTGCGCAGCATCCGCACCACGCACAGCGCGGCGGCCAGCCACACCAGCAGGTCGACGCTCGTGGTGCTGAGCAGGTGGCCGCCGGCCAGCACGATGCCCGAGGCGGCGGCGAGCACCGCCGCGGCCGTCTGGGCGACGCGGCCGGCGCCGAACTGCCGGGCGATCGCGGCGACCAGGACCACCGCCGCGCCGCCGATGAACGCCGACGGGGTACGCAGCACCACCAGGTTGCCCGGCGCGATCGTGTCGGCCAGCCGCGCCAGGGCCGGCACGAGAGGCCCCTGGTCGACGTAGCCCCAGTCGAGGTGCCGGCCGCACAGCAGGAAGTACAGCTCGTCGCGGTGGTAGCCGTAGCGGCCGGCCAGCGACAGCAGCACGACGGTGAGGACCGCGCCCACCACCAGTGGCGCGGCGGTACGCGGACCGGCGGGCGGCGGGCCACCGGGTGCGGCGGCCTCGCTCCGATCGATGTCGGCGACTGATTCGGCCACCCGTCCATGATGGCCCCGGCGGGTGGTCCGCCGATGCCCCGCCGCCCTCGGCCGGGTGGACGGAAACCGGTGGCCGGACGGCCGGGGCGGCGGCTAGCGTGCGCGCCGATGCTGATTCGTGACTACACCGACGCCGACTGGGCCCAGGTCCGGCCGATCCTCGCCGACGTCATCACCGCCGCCGACACGTTCCCGTACGACCCGCGGTGGCCGCCGGAGACGGTGCGCGAGGTGTGGGTGGAGCGCCCGCCGGGGCGTACCTCGGTCGCGGTGGACCGCGACGGCGCGGTGCGCGGCACCGCGAAGATGGGCCCGAACCGGCCCGGGCCGGGGTCGCACGTGGCGACGGCGAGTTTCATGGTCGCGGCGGACGCCCGCGGCCGGGGTGTGGGCCGGGCGCTGTGCGAGGAGGCCCTGGACTGGTCCCGGCGGCAGGGTTTCGCCGCGATGCAGTTCAACGCCGTGGTGGAGACCAACACGGCGGCGGTGGAACTGTACCGGCGGCTCGGCTTCACGGTGATCGGCACCGTGCCGGAGGCGTTCGCGCACCCGAAGCGGGGACGGGTCGGGCTGCACGTGATGCACCGGCGGCTGTGAGCGCGGCCCGGGAGTGTCGGGGGCCGGGGCTAGGTTCACCGGGACCGTCACCACCCGAGGAGTCGCCATGACCACGCTCACCGACCGTCCGCACACCGCGTTGCTCGTCGTCGACGTGCAGAACGGTGTGGTGGGCGGCGCCCACGACCGTGACCGCGTGGTCGCCACCATCGCCGGTCTGGTCGACCGGGCCCGCGACGCCGCCGTCCCGGTGGTGTGGGTGCAGCACCGCAGCGACGACCTGCCGCCCGACAGTGAGCAGTGGCGGATCGTGCCGGAGCTGTCGCGCCGCGACGACGAGCCGCTGGTGCACAAGGCGTACGGCGACTCCTTCGAGGACACCGACCTGGAGCCGGTGCTCGCCGCCGCCGGGGTGGGCCGGCTGGTCGTGACCGGCGCGCAGACCGACGCGTGCATCAGGTCGACGCTGCACGGGGCGTTCACCCGCGGCTACGACGCCACGCTCGTCGCCGACGCGCACACCACCGAGGACCTGTCCGCCTACGGCGCGCCGCCGCCCGCGCAGGTGATCGCCCACACCAACCTCTACTGGAGTTTCCAGACCGCTCCGGGGCGCACCGCCGGCACCGTCGAGGCCGCCGAGGTGGACTTCGCGGCCTGACCTGCCGGGACGCGCCGGTCGCACCGGTCGGTGTCGGGGACCGGCCGGGCCGCCGTCCGCCGTGGCGACCCGGGGAGCGGCGGCCGGAAAACGCCTCGCCGGATCCGGCGGGTTGCTGACAGGCTGCCCGCCATGACCGCTCAAGCCCTCGCCGGGGCGCTCGCCGACGAGCGCCGCCGGACCGTGTTCGCCGCGATCGTGCTCGGCGCCCGGGACGTGCCGGCCGTGGTGGCCCGTACCGGCCTGCCCGCCCGCGACGCCGCAGTGGCCGTCCGCCGTCTCACCGACGCCGGGGTGCTCACCGACGACGGTGACGGGCTGCGGGTCGACGCCGGGCGGCTGCGCGAGTTCGCCCGGGCCGGTGCGGCGTCCCCGGCGGCGCCGGCCGCGAACCCGCGCGAGACGATCCTGCGCACGTTCCTGCGCGACGGCGCGCTGACCCGGCTGCCCGCGCAGCGGGGGCGCCGCCGCGTGCTGCTGGAGCACATCACCGAACGCACCTTCGAACCCGGGCGGCGCTACCCGGAACGGGAGGTGGACGACGCGCTGCGCCGCTGGTGCGAGGGCGGCGACGCCGACCACGTGACGCTGCGCCGTTACCTGATCGACGACATGCTGCTCACCCGCGAGCAGGGCGTCTACTGGCGGACCGGCCCGTGACGGGCTGGAGCACGCAGGTCGTGCGCCCGGACGGGCCGGACGCGGCGCTGATGCTGCGCGAGTACATGGCGGAGATGGTGCGCCGCTGGTACGGCCGTCCGGAGCGGCCCGGCGAGGTGGACGCCGCGCTGGCCGAGGACCCGAGCGACGACCTGGCCCCTCCCACCGGGCTGCTGGTGCTCGCCCGCCGCGACGGCCGGCTCGCCGGGTGCGCCGGGCTGAGGTGGCAGCCGGAATGGGCCGAGCTGACCCGGGTGTACGTGCGCCCGGAGCACCGGGGCGCCGGGGGCGGGGCGGCGCTGATCGCCGCGATCGAGGCGTACGCGACCGGCGGCGGGGCGACGCGGATCCGGCTGGACACCCGCTCCGACCTGGTCGAGGCGCGTGCCCTGTACGCCCGGCACGGCTACCGGGAGATCCCCGCGTTCACCAGCGGCCCGTACGCGCAGCACTGGTTCGAGAAGGCGCTCGCGGGACGAGTTGACGACGCGGCGCAGGCGCGCTAAAACAGAACCAGGAACTTGAGTCACCCGGACTCAACTTGAGACCTTGGGTCAGGAGAACCGAGGAGGCAAGAGTCATGTTGATGCGTACCGACCCGTTCCGCGAGATCGACCGGATCGCCGAGCAGTTCTTCGGCACCACCGCCCGGCCCGCCGTGATGCACCTCGACGCGTACCGCGACGGTGACCACTTCTACGCGGCGTTCGACCTGCCCGGCGTGGACCCGGACAGCATCGACTGCACCGTCGAGCGCAACGTGCTGACCGTCCGCGCGGAGCGCCGCCGTCCCACCGGCGAGAACGTGGAGCTGGTCGCCGCCGAGCGTCCGATGGGCACATTCACCCGGCAGCTGTTCCTGGGCGACACGCTCGACACCGACCGGCTGGAGGCCGGCTACGACAACGGCGTGCTGACGCTGCGCATCCCGATCGCCGAGCGCGCCAAGCCGCGGCGGATCACTGTGAGCACGCCCGCCGAGAGCAACGGCCACCGTCAGCTCACCACCGCCTGAGCACGTCACGCCCGAAGCGGGGGAGGCCGGAGCGCCGGCCGACCCCCTTCGGCGTACCGGCGGTCAGCGCGCCTCGTCGCCAAACACCCCGCCGGCTGAGAACCTTTCTCACATGCTTCGCCCCGAGGTGCTGCCCCGCGCCCGCCCCGCCGCCCTGCCCGCCGGTCCGGCCGACGTCACCGAGGCGTGGCTGCGCAACCGGCGGCTGTCCGAGCACACCCGCGACGCGTACCGCCGCGACGTCACCGGATGGCTGACGTGGTGCGCCGAGCAGGCAGTCGACCCGCTGCGGGCCACCTTCCTCGACGTCAACACCTACGGCCGGGAACTGGAGTCCACACCCCGCGGCCGCGCCGGCCGGCCGCTCACCCCGGCCACCGTCGCGCGGCGGCTGTCCGCGCTGTCGAGCTGGTACGACTTCCTGGTCAAGCTGGGCGCGGTGCCCGCCAACCCGGTGTCGGCGGCGGACCGGCCACGAGTCGACCGGGACCACTCCGCCACCGTCGGCCTGACCCCCGACGAGGTGGACGCGCTGATCGCCGCCGCCGAGGCCGACACCGGCCCGGCCGCCGCCCGCAACCGGGCCGCCGTCGCGCTGCTGGCCGACCTGGGGCTGCGGGTGGGGGAACTGGTCGCGCTGGACGTGTCCGACCTGGGCACGGAGCGCGGTCACCGCAGCATCCGCTTCGTCGGCAAGGGCGGCAAGGTACGCCGGCGCGCGCTCACCCCGGGCACCGCGTACGCGGTCGACGCCTACCTGGCCGTGCGGGCCGCCGCGCAGGGTGTCACCGTGCCGGAGCTGACCGGTCCGCTGCTGGTCACCGCCACCGGCGGCCGGTTGGACCGGCACGCCGTGTTCCGGCTGGTGCGCCGCCTCGCGCAGCGGGCCGGGATCGCCGCGTGGGCGAAGTTGTCGCCGCACTCGCTGCGTCACGCGTTCGCCACCACGGCCCGCTCCGAGGGGGTGCCGCTGGAGGACGTGCAGGACGCGATGGGGCACGCCGATCCGCGTACCACCCGCCGCTACGACCGGGACCGGCACAACCTGGACCGGGATCCGGCGTACGCGATCTGGGCGGCGCGGGCCCGCCGCCGCGGCTGACCGCCACCAGCCGCGCAGCGGGCCGCGGAGCACTGCGGCCCGCTGCGCCGACCGGTCAGCCCTGGGGGCGGGGGCAGAGGCAGAACGGCTGCCCGATCGGGTCGAGCAGCACGGTCCACCGCTCGCCGCCGGGCTGGAACTCGGGCCGGGTCGCGCCGGCCGCCACCAGGTCCTTCTCCGCGACCGCCACGTCGTCGACGTAGAGGTCCAGGTGGTAACGCTTGTCGCCGCTCTCGTCCGGCCACGCCGGCGGCGTGTAGCCGGGCACCAGGCCGAACCCGATCGCCGGGCCGTCCTTGACGATCATGGCGTACTCGGCCTCGCTGTGGGTTATCTCCCATCCCAGCGCCTTGGCGTAGAAGGCGGCGTGCGCGGCCGGGTCGGAGCTGTCGATACTGATCATGGCGATGTCGGCATGAGCTGTCATGCGGACAGTCTGCCGCCGATGCCCGCCGTTTGCTGTCCGGTACGAGCGCGCGTCGCAACCGGCTGCGCGCCACCGTCCGGTTGCCTACCGTCGACAGTGATGGGCAGGCAGCGGGAGTGGCACCACACGGCCCGGCGTCGCCGCCCGCTACGCGCGGGCGTGCTGATCGCCGGTCTCGGCGTGGGCACCTGCCTGATCGGGGTGGCCGGGCTCGCGGCGTGGAACGCGCAGGTGGTGTTCCAGGCCGACGGGCCGGTGCGGGAGACCGCCGACGGGTTCTTCCGCGACGTCGCGGCCGGTGACACCGACGCGGCGTACGAGCGGCTGTGCGCCGAGGCCCGGAGCAGGTGGAGCAAGTCGGGCTTCGGCAGTTGGGTGCGGACGCCTCCGCAGGTCAGCGGCTACGAGATCGTCGACGTGTCGGTGGCGACCCGATCGGGCCGGCCGCGCGGCACGGTGGTCGTGCGGATCAACCGGGACGGCGGCGGCAGCGAGGAGCGGGAGCTGCCTGTGGTGCCGGAGGGCGGCGGCTGGCGGGTGTGCGGAGACCCGTTCTGACGCTCAGCCACGCGGGCCGAGGTCCCCGGAGCGGTAGTGGCGCCGGCACAGCACCTGGTAGCGCACGTCGGCGGTGTCCACGGTGTCGCCGATGACGACCTGCGCGCCCTCGCGGACCACCCGGCCGCCGACCACGCGGGCGTTGAGCAGCCCCTCCCGGCCGCACCAGCACAGCACCTCGACCTGGATGCGGGCCACCTCGTCGGCCAGTTCGAACAGCCGCTGCGCCGCGGGGAACAGGCAGGAGCGGAAGTCGGTCGCCAGGCCGAAGGCGTAGACGTCGACGTCGAAACGGTCGACCAGCTCGGCCATCTGCTCGATGTGTTCGAGGTTGTAGAACGAGGCCTCGTCGCAGATCAGGTAGTCCACGCGTACCCCCTCGGCCCACGCGTCGCGGACCAGGACGCGCAGGTCGAGGTCGTCGGTGACCTCGACGGCCTCGTGGGCCAGGCCGATGCGGGTGGTGACCTGCGGGCCCAGCGAGCGGTCGATGCGGGTGGTGACCAGGCCGCGGCGGCCCTGCCGGGCGTGGTTGTGGTTCATCTGCAACGCCATGGTGGACTTGCCGCAGTCCATCGGCCCCCAGAAGAACTTGAGCGCGGCGGCGTGCAGCGGCCGGCCGTCGACGCCGCGGGCGGCGGCGCAGCCGGCGGCCCGGTCGTCGCCGGGCCCCGGCAGGGGGCGGGCCAGGCAGGTGGGGGCGGCGTCGTCGGTCACGTCGGGGCAGCCTAGTCCATCGACGCCGCCTGATCAGGCCCCCGATGATCCACGGGGGCGAGGCGGGTCAGAGCACCCGGGGCGGGGTGTTCCCGGCGGCGATGATGGCCCGGCGCATCGGCACGGCGGCCAGCAGCGCGAAGCCGACCACGAAGAAGATCAGCAGCGACACCAGGCCCACCCGGTACGACGAGGTCAGCTGGAAGACCAGGCCGAACGCCAGCGGGCCGAGCCAGCTGGTGCCCTTGTCGCTGATCTCGTAGAAGCCGTAGTACTCGCCCTCCTTGCCGGCCGGGATGAGCTGGCTGAACAGCGACCGGCTCAGCGCCTGGCTGCCGCCGAGCACCAGGCCGATGCAGCCGCCGAGGATCATGAACGGCACGGGCGCCTCGGCCGGCAGCCGGAACGCGGCGATGATCACACCGGTCCAGAGCACCAGCGACAGCAGCACGGTCTTCCAGGCACCGATGCGTTTGGCGAGCGCGCCGAGGGCGAGCGCGCCGCCGAAGGCGAGGAACTGCACCAGCAGGATCGTCACGATCAGCGTGCTCTGCTCCAGCCGCAGCTCCTCGGTGCCGTACTGGCTGGCGAGGGTGATGACGGTCTGGATGCCGTCGTTGAAGACCAGGAACGCGAGCAGGAAGTACAGCGTCAGCGGGTACGTCTTGATCTCCCGTAGGGTGCGCCCGAGCTGCCGGAACCCGTCGGTGAGCACGTTGACGCCGCTGCCGCCCCGGCGGGCCGCCTCGGTCGGGTGCTCCCGCAGCCAGCGCAGCGGCACCAGGGTGAACGCGGCCCACCACACGCCTGCGGAAACGATCGACCAGCGGGCCAGGTCCAGCGTGCGCTGGGCGTTGCCCTCCTCGCTGAGCATGGTGACCGCGACCAGGTTCAGCGCGAGCAGCAGGCCGCCACCGAGGTAGCCGATGGCCCAGCCGCGGCTGGAGATGCCGTCGCGCTCGTCGGGACCGCCGAGTTGCGGCAGGAACGAGTTGTAGACGACCACGGCGGCGCCGAAGGAGATGTTCGCGATCAGGAACAGCGCGCCGCCGAGCAGGTAGCGCTCGCCGGTGACGAACGCGAACGCGATTGTCGCGCCGGCGCCGGTGAACGCCGCGGCGGCGAGCAGCCGCTTCTTGTGCGCCGACCGGTCGGCGATCGCGCCGATCACCGGCAGCACGAACACGGTGAGGAAGACCGACAGCGAGATCAGGTACGGGTAGAACGAGCCGGCGGCGACCTTGATGCCCAGCGGGTACACCGCGCCGTCGCAGCTGTCCGCGCCCAGCTCGCAACCGGCGGCGAGCTCGGTGACCGTGGTGAGGAACGGCCCGAGGAAGACCGTGATGACTGTGGTCTGGAACGCGGAGTTCGCCCAGTCGTAGAAGTACCAGCCGGTGCGCTCGCGGCGGGTGCTGCCCGGTCCGGCGGGGTCGGCGACGGCGGGGGTGACCGTATCGGCCATCGGGGGTCGTCCTCGGGGGCTCAGGCGGCCCAGTGGCCGCGACTGCGATAGACGTCACGGAGCACGCTGACGTGATCGGTCATGATGCCATCCACACCAAGATCAAGTAAGTGGTGCATCTGGGCGGGATCGTCGATCGTCCAGACGTGCACCTGCAACCCGATCCGGTGGCAGTACGCGAGGAACCGCCGGTCGGCCACCGGCACCCGCCCGAAGGCGACGGGCACCTGCGCGGCCACCACCGACGGGGGCAGCCGTAGCGGCCGTCCGTGCAGCGAGGCCAGCCGCAGCCGGGCCACGCCGCGCATGCCGAGGCTGGTGGCGACCTTCGGCCCGGCCAGCGCCCGCAGCCGGGCCAGCCGGGCGTCGCTGAACGAGGCGAGCAGCACCCGCCCGCCCGCGCGGACCCGGGTGACCGTGGCGACGGTGGGCGCCACGCCGCCGTCGGACTTCACGTCGATGTTGAACCGCACCTGCGGCCAGGCGCCGAGCACCTCGTCCAGGCGGGGCACCAGGGCGGCGCCGCCGACGCGTACCGAGGCCAGGTCGGCCCAGCGCAGATCCGCGATGCGACCCGGCTCGCCGGTGACCCGGCGCAGCGTCGGGTCGTGGAAGACCACCGGTACGCCGTCGGCGGTGGCGTGCACGTCGGTCTCCACGTACCGGTAACCCAGGGCGACGGCACGGGCGAACGCGGCGGCGGTGTTCTCGTCGCCGTCGGCCGCGCCGCCGCGGTGGGCGAACGCCAGCGGCGCGGGCGCGTCGAGGTAGCCGTGACGGGGCTGCACGCGGGCAGTATGCCCGGCCCGGGTGGCGCAGACATGGCCGGGCGGTGAAATTCCCTATCGTTCCCCATCATCGCTAAGATAGGGTGCGATGAGTAACGACATGTACTCGGTAGAGCAGGTCGCTGACCTGCTCGGCCTGCACGTACGCACCGTGCGCGGCTACATCCGCTCCGGGCGGCTGCGGGCCACGCGGATCGGCAAGCAGTACCGGATCACCCGTGCGGACCTGGACGCGCTGACCGGCCGGCCGGCGCCGCCCTCGGCGCCGGGGGCGGAGGTGTCGAGCGTCGTGCGGCTCGACGGCGTCGACCGGGCCGCCGTCGACCGGCTCGCCACGCTGGTGCTGGCCGGCGTGAACACCCACCACGACCCGGACCGTCCGCTGCGCGTGCAGACGGTCCACGACGAGGAGCGGCACCGCATGACCATCATGATCCTGGGCGATCTCACCGCCACCGCCGACCTGCTGCGCCTGCTCGACGGGGTGCTCGACGGCGGCAACGGCCTGCTCGGCGGCGGGGAGCGCGGCCGTGGCTGACCTGATGCAGGAGCGCGCCGGCGAGCAGGTGCTGGTCTGCGACCCGGACGGCCCGCCGATCGCCACCGAGCGCGACGCGCTGGACCTGATCGGCGCGGCGTTCCTCGGCGCGACTGTGGTCGCGGTGCCGGCCGAGCGGCTCGACCCCGACTTCTTCACGCTCGGCACCCGCTTCGCCGGCGACGTGATGCAGAAGTTCGTCAACTACCGGCTGCGCCTGGCGATCGTCGGTGACATCTCCGTCCACCTGGAGCGCAGCGGCGCGTTGCGCGCGCTGGTGGCCGAGTCGAACCGGCACGACCAGGTGTGGTTCGTCCCGGACCTGGCCGCACTCGACGACCGGCTGCGCACCACCCCCTGACCCCGCCCCGGCCCCGCCCTCGCCCCGCCCTCGCCTCGTTGATCTTGCACTTGCGGCCCTCGTCGGGGGCGTTTGGCCGGGTTTGCCGGGGCACCAATTGCAAGATCGACGGCGGAGTAGCGGGCCGCGGGGTCGGGTCGGGTGCGGGCAGGGGGCGCCGGGTCAGCCGGACTGGCTGCTGGGGCCGGTGCCTGCGCCGCGGGTTCCGGGTGGCGGGTAGGGCCGGTCCGCGAGCAGCCGGGCCAGGTGGGCGCTGTTGAGCGCCAGCGCGGCGGTGGTGCGGCCGGTCGTGTCGGGTTTGGGGCGGGCGTCGACGTAGTCGGTCTTGTGCAGCGCCTCCCCGACCCAGTAGGTGGCCCCGGCGGCCGGGCAGGTGAACCCCACCTCGTTGAGGGCCTGCTGCACCTCGGCGATGGTGTGGTGCGCGCCGTCCTCGTTGCCGACCACGGCCACCCCGCCGACCTTGCCGTAGGTGCGCAGGCGGCCCTGGTCGTCGGTCTCGGACAGCTCGGCGTCCAACCGTTCGAGGACCATCTTGGTCACCGACGAGGGCTGACCGAGCCAGATCGGCGTGGCGATGATCAGGATCTGGGCGGCGAGCAGCTTGGCGCGGATGCCGGGCCAGCCGTCGCCGTCGCCCTCGTCGACGGAGACCCCGAAGCGCACGTCGTGGTCGACCACCCGGACGATCTCGCCGTCGACGCCCTGCTCGGCCAGCGCGTCGAGCACCTCCTGACCGAGCACCTGTGAACTGGACGTCGCCGGGGAGCGCTTCAGGGTGCAGTTGAGAACGAGTGCTCGGACAGCGGTCATGACCAGGTCCTCTCCACCTGAAGGGGCGCGAGGACTTGATACCCGCCACCGGCGCCGGGATGCGTCAGCCGGCGCGGTGGCGACGGTGGGCGCGGGCGGTGTCGACCGGCCGGCCCGGGTCGACGTGGCGCGGCCGGTCCGGCTCGTCGGGGCGCAGCGGCACCAGGTCGTCGGTGATCGCGTCGATGATCCGGTCGGTGGCCTGCCGGGCCGCGCCGGGGGAGCCCGACCGCAGGTCGTCCAGCGGCACCGGGGCGCCGAAGTGCACCCGGATGGCGGGCCGGCGGACGATCGCCCGGGCTGTCGCGCGCAGCATGCCCTTGGGCGCCCGGTAGGGGAGCACCTCGTGCGAGCCCCACTGGGCGACCGGGACCACGGCGGCGCCGCTGGCGAAGGCGAGCCGGGCGGCGCCGGTCTTGCCCCGCTCGGGCCACATGCCCGGGTCGAGCCCGATGCGTCCCTCCGGGTAGACCACCACCACCGAGCCGCCGGCCACGGCCTCGGCGGCGACCTCCAGTGACCGGTGCACCGCGGAGGTGCCCCGGTCGACGCGGATGTGCCCGGCGCGGCGCATCAGCGACCCGATCACCGGGGCGCGGAACAGACCGCCGGTGGCCATGATCCGGGGCGCGACGCGCCGGACCCGGCAGGCGGCGGCGAGCACCACCGGGTCGAACGGGCTGATGTGGTTGGCGGCCAGGACCAGCGGGCCGTGGCGCAGCGCGTCGGGCACGTCGCCGGTGACCTCCAGCCGGCCGACCAGCCCGACGACGGCGCGGGCGAGCGTCTGCGCGCTCCGCCACAGCAGCGGCGCGCGCCAGGGGGTGCTGTTCATCAGTGCTGGATGTTCCCACGCGCGGGCACAGCGGGGGGAGCCGGTGGGGGTCCTCCGGCGAGGGTGATCCCGGGACCGCAGGTCCTCCGGCAAGGTGATCAGGGTCATTGGTCCCGGGCCGGGTGGGGCCCTGCGGCCCTGCTGCTTTCGCTACGACGCCGAGTAGTATCTACTACGTCTCGTAGTATGCGCAGCTGGGGGTTTCAGGTGGACGCGTTGGACGTCGCCCGCTGGCAGTTCGGTGTCACCACCGTCTACCACTTCTTGTTCGTGCCGTTGACCATCGGCCTGTCCGTGCTGGTGGCGATCCTCCAGACCATGTGGCACCGCACCGGCAACGAGCGGTACCTCAAACTCACCAAGTTCTACGGCAAGCTCTTTCTGATCAACTTCGCGATGGGTGTGGTCACCGGCATCGTGCAGGAGTTCCAGTTCGGCATGAACTGGAGTGACTACTCCCGCTTCGTCGGTGACATCTTCGGCGCGCCGCTGGCCATCGAGGCCCTGGTGGCGTTCTTCCTCGAATCCACGTTCATCGGCCTGTGGATCTTCGGCTGGGACCGGCTGCCCAAGCGCCTGCACCTGGCCGCGATCTGGGCCGCCGCGATCGGCACCAACCTGTCGGCGTACTTCATCCTCGCCGCCAACTCGTTCATGCAGAACCCGGTCGGGTTCCGGATCAACCCGGAGAGTGGCCGTGCCGAGCTGACGGACTTCGTCGCCGTGCTCACCAACAAGGTCGCCCTGGTCACCTTCCCGCACACCCTGGCCGGCGCGTTCCTGGTCGCCGGGTCGCTGATGGTCACCGTCGGCCTGTGGCACGTGATGCGCAACCGCGACAGCGCCGACACCGGTGCGTACCGCTTCGCCACCAAGCTCGGCTCCTGGGTCGTCCTGATCTCCTCGGCGCTGGTCATCCTCACCGGCGACATCCAGGGCAAGATCATGACCGAGGTGCAGCCGATGAAGATGGCCGCCGCCGAGGGCCTCTACACCACCGAGAGCCCCGCCTCGTTCTCCGTGCTCACCGTCGGCAGCCTCGACGGCAGCCGCGAGATCTTCGCTCTCAAGATCCCGTACCTGCTGTCGTTCCTCGGCACCGGCGACCCCAACGGCACCGTGCAGGGCATCAACGACCTCCAGGCCCAGTACGCCAGCCAGTACGGCCCCGGCAACTACGCCCCGATCATCCCGGTCACCTACTGGAGCTTCCGCTTCATGATCGGCTTCGGGCTGGCCGCCGCCGCGATCGCGCTGCTGGTGCTGTGGAGCCAGCGCAAGGGCCGCACCCCCACCAGCAAGTGGCTGCTGCGGGCCGGCCTGGTCATGCCCGTGCTGCCGCTGCTGGCCAACTCCTTCGGTTGGATCTTCACCGAGATGGGCCGCCAGCCGTGGATCGTCTTCGGCGAGATGCTCACCCGCGACGGCGTGTCCCGCAGCGTCTCCCTGACCGAGGTGCTCACCTCGTTCACCGCGTTCACCCTCATCTACGCCGTCCTCGCGGTGGTCGAGTTCAAACTGCTGGTCCGCTACGCCCGCGCCGGCGTACCGGACGTCACCCCCCAGTCCGACGACGACGACACCGACGACGCCGAGCGCCCGCTGGCGTTCGCCTACTGACACCCCGGAGCCCAACCGTGGAACTGACGACCGTCTGGTTTCTCCTCGTAGCAGTGCTCTTCACCGGCTACTTCATCCTCGAAGGCTTCGACTTCGGCGTCGGGATGCTGCTGCCGGTGCTCGGCCGCGACGACAGGCAGCGCCGCGTCCTGATCAACACCATCGGCCCGGTCTGGGACGGCAACGAGGTGTGGCTGATCACCGCCGGCGGCGCCATGTTCGCCGCCTTCCCCGAGTGGTACGCCACCCTGTTCTCCGGCTTCTACCTGCCGCTGCTGCTCATCCTGCTGGCCCTGATCGCCCGCGGCGTCGCCTTCGAGTACCGCCACAAGCGGCCCGAGGCGTCCTGGAAGCGCCGCTGGGACCAGGCCATCTTCTGGGGCTCGGCGATCCCGGCCGTGCTGTGGGGCGTGGCGTTCGCCAACATCTTCCGCGGCGTGCCGCTGGACGCCGACCACGAGTACGTCGGCGGCCTGCTCGACCTGCTCAACCCGTACGCGCTGCTCGGCGGCCTGACCACGCTGGGGCTGTTCCTCACCCACGGCGCGGTGTTCCTGGCGCTCAAGACCACCGGTGACATCCGGGAGCGCGCCGGCGCCCTCGCCGTGAAGCTCGGCGTCGGCACCGCCGTGGCCGCCGTGGCGTTCCTGAGCTGGTCGCTGAGCATCCGCTCCAGCGCCGCCGCCGTCGTGCTCGCCGTCGGCGCCGCCCTCGCCCTGCTCGGCGGCCTGGCCGCGGCCAAGGTACGCCGGGAGGGCTGGGCGTTCACCGGCACCGCCGTGGCGATCGCGCTGGCCGTGGCGACGCTGTTCGCCGCGCTGTTCCCGAACGTGATGCCGTCCACCCTCGACGCGGCCGGCACGCTCACCGCCACCAACGCCGCGTCCACCCCGTACACCTTGAAGATCATGACCTGGGTGGCTGTGGTGTTCACGCCGATCGTGCTGGCGTACCAAGGTTGGACGTACTGGGTGTTCCGCCGCCGGATCGGGGTACAGAACATTCCGCAACACTGATCGACCTGTGGGCGCAGGGGCGCGGGGCCGGTGCGAGGGGGTCGCACCGGCCCCGCGGGGCGTTCCGGGGTCAGCGCGCCTCGCGCAGCTCCGCCAGCCGCGCCTCGATCTCGGCCAGCTCGGCGCGCAGCTTCTCCGCCTGCTGCTCGGCCTCGGCCCGCTCGGCGGCCAGGATCTGCTCCACCGCCTCCTGCACCCCGGGAACGTCGACCAGCGCCACCATCCGCAGCGCCTCGGCCGGCTTCACCACGTACGGCCGGGCCAGCGCCTTCGTGCCCTGCTGCGCGGCCACCGTCCACTCGCCCTCGGCGTAGGCCAGCGTGACGGTCAGCCCCGGCGGGGTCTTCGGCTTGGCGGCCTTCACGACCCGCTTCGCCGGCTTCGGTTCCGCCTGCGGCTGCTCGGCCTTCGGCTCCTCCCGCCGCGGCGCCGGCACCCGCGGCGTGTCCAGCACGAACTCCGGCTCCGGCGCGGCCGGCGGCTGCTCCGGTTCCGGCTTCGCCTCGGCGGCCGGACGCCGCCCGGCACCCTTCGGGGCGATCGCCACGTCGGCGGGGGAGAACGGCAGCTCGTCGCGGCCGAACCGCACCACCACGAACTCCTCCGACGCCGCCGGGTCGGTCAGCTCCACCACCTGCCCGAGCTGCCCGGCCATCTGCCCGGCCGCCTCGGTGAACACCACCCGGGGCTTGCGGCCCGCGGCCAGCGCCTCCCGGATCCCCTGAACCTCGTCAGTGGACAAACCCTGACCCGCCATCACGCCCTCTTCCGTACACCTGTTTGACGCAGCCTTGATACCAGCCGGCTGCGACACCGCGATGATCAGCCCCCGAGGGCCCGCAGCGCCGCGTCGGCGTGCTCGTTCATGCTCAGCTCGCTGTGCACCACTGCGAGCACCCGCCGGTCCGTGCCGATCACGAACGTCATCCGCCGGGTGCTCAGCGCGCCCAGCGGCAGCCGCCGCCGCACCCCGAACGCCCGCGCCACCTCGCCGTCGACGTCGGACAGCAGCGGATAGTCGAACCCGTGCCGGCGGGAGAACTCCGCCTGCCGCTGCACCGGATCCCGGCTGATCCCCACCCGAGACGCGCCCACCGCCGCGAACTCCGCCGCCAGATCCCGGAAGTGGCAGCTCTCCGCTGTGCAGCCCCGCGTCATCGCCGCCGGGTAGAAGAACAGCACCACCGGACCGGCGGCCAGGAACTCCGACAGCCGCCGTGGCGTGCCCGTCTCGTCCGGCAGCGTGAAATCCTCGACCAGGTCACCGACACCCACCGCGTCACTCATGACGCGAGGATATGTAGACATCGGCGATCCCGCTCCGTCGTACCCGGCGAGCGGCGGGGAGGCACCGCCGCACGACGCGAAGGACCGACAGTGAAGTACGTGATCATGATCCACTCCAACCCGGAGCCGTGGGGCCACCCCACCTCCGAATACCTCGCCGCCCACCAGGAGCTGCCCGCCGAGGTACGCGACCGGCTCAACGCCGACTTCGAGCAGGTGATGACCGAGCTGCACGCCAACGGGGAACTGGTCGTCGGCGAGGCGCTCGGCGACCCCCGCACCGCCCGGCTCTACCGGTGGCGCGACGGCGCGCCGCTGGCGACCGACGGCCCGTACTCTGAGGCGAAGGAACACCTCGCCGGTTTCTTCCTCGTCGACGTCGAGGACCAGGCCCGCGCCGACGCCGTCGCCGCGAAGTTCGCCGGCCCGGGGGAGACCGTCGAGCTGCGGCCCCTGATGTGGCCGGGCGGGTCCGATCAGTAACGCCCCGCCCCTCGCGGACGTGTGGCGCCGGGAGGCGCCGCACGTCCGCGCCGCGCTGCTGCGCCGCTACAGGCAACCCGACGCCTGTGAGGACGCCCTGCAGGACGCGGCGGAGGCGGCCGCCGCCCGGTGGCCGCTCACCGGCGTGCCCGACGAACCGCGGGCCTGGCTCATCCGGGTCGCCGCGCGGCGGCTGATCGACCGGATGCGCGCCGAGGAGGCCCGCAGCCGCCGCGAGCGGCTCGACGCGGTCCGGCAACCCGGCGCCGGCGTCGTGCCGCCCGTCGACGACACGCCCGTGACCGGCGCCGACGACACGCTGCGGCTGCTGTTCCTGTGCTGCCACCCGGCGCTGAGCCGCCCCTCCCAGGTCGCGCTGACCCTGCGCGCGGTCGCGGGACTGCGCGTGGAGCAGATCGCCGCCGCCTACCTGGTGCCGGCCCGGACCATGACCCAGCGGCTGAGCCGGGCCCGCGCGACGCTGCGCGAGGCGGGCGCCCGGTTCACCATGCCGCCGCCGGACGCGCTGCCCGGCCGGGTGGCCGCCGTGCTGGACGTGTGCCACCTGGTGTTCAGCGAGGGCTACACCCGCACCTCCGGCGACCAGCTCCTCGACGTCGAACTCGCCGAGGAGGCGATCCGGCTCACCCGGCAGGTCCACGCCGCGCTGCCCGGCCACCACGAGGTCACCGGCGCGCTGGCGCTGATGCTGCTCACCCACGCCCGGTCGCCCGCCCGCACCGACGCCGCCGGTGACCTCGTGCCGCTGGCCGACCAGGACCGCTCCCGCTGGCGCGGCGACCTCATCGACGAGGGCGTCACGCTGCTCGGCCGGGCCCTGCCCCACGGCCCGGTGGGCCGCTACCAGCTCCAGGCGGCCATCGCCGCCGTGCACGCCGAGGCACCGGCCTTCCCGGACACCGACTGGCTGCAGATCAGCGTCCTCTACGACATGCTGAGCCGGGTCGCCCCCAGCCCGTTCGTCACGCTCAACCAGGCCGTCGCGGTGGCCATGGCGCACGGCCCCGCCGTCGGGCTGGCGCTGCTCGACCCGCTGCTGGCCGACCCGGCGATGCGCGGCCACCACCGGCTGCACGCCGTCCGCGCGCACCTGCTGGAACTCCACGGCGACCCACAGGCCGCCGCCGAGCACTACCGGCTGGCCGCGCGGCTGACCGGAAGCCTGCCCGAACAGCGCTACCTCAACCGGCGCCTGAGCCGCCTGACCGGCGTCTCCTGAGCTGCGGCGCCGGTCAGGAGACGCCGTGCTGCACGCCCTCGGTCAGCGCCACACCGCTGCCACCTCGTCGGCCACCGCGTCGGCCTGGGCGAACCCGGCCCGCGCCGACGCCGCCCGCCGCGCCGGATCCAGCACGTTGCGGCCGATCGCCGTCCGCGCCGCCCGGTCCGGCGACACCACTGCCACCCGCGCCCCCGCCTCCCGCAACGCCGCCACCTGCGCCGACAGCCGCGGCATCGGCCCCACCGCCGCGCGCGTCGGCGCCAGGACCACCACCTGCCCGCACCCGGCCGCCAGGTCCGCGTTCACCGGCGAGCGGACCCCGCCGTCGACGTAGCGCCGGCCGCCGACTGTGACCGGCGGCCACACCCCCGGCACCGCGCAACTCGCGCCGACCGCGTCCACCAGCGGCACCCCGCTGTCCGCGTCGAACACCACGAACTCGCCGGAGGCCGCGTCCACGGCGGTGACCAGCAGCCGCGCCGCCGGCCAGTCCGGCGACGGCAGCCGCGCCGCGATCACCGCCCGCCGTGACTGCTCCGACGGGGTACGCGCCGACAACGCCATCGCGCCGATACGTGCCCGGGCCCGCGCCGCGTCCCGGCCCCGCCCACCGGCCCACGCCCAGCGCAACAGCACGCCCGTCCCGAGCCGGGCCGGCACCTCGTCGCGGGGCGGCCGCAGCTGCGCCTCGTACAACCGCGCCGGCGGCGTACCCGAACGCACCTGCGCCCCCACCACCGACCCGGCCGACGTACCCACCACCAGGTCCGCCTCGTCCAACCGCAGGCCGTGCCCGGCCAGCCCGGCCAGCAGACCCAGCTCCCAGGCCACCCCGGTCACCCCGCCGCCACCCAGCACCAACGCGCGCCCCATGTGACAGTCCTCTCCACCCCGGATGGTCCCGCCCACGGTAACGTCGCCCCCACCGCAAGGCAGGGGAGAAGGGCATTGACCTCCGTCACCATCGTCACCGGGGGAGGACGCGGCATCGGCGCGGCCACCGCCCGCCGGCTCGCCGCCGACGGCCACGACCTGGTCATCGGCTACCGCACCGACCACACCGCCGCCGAATCCGTGGCTGCCGACGTGCGCGCCGCCGGCCGCCGCGCGGTCACCGTCGCCGCCGACACCACCGACCCCGACCAGGTACGCCGCATCTTCGACGCCGCCGACCGGCTCGGCCCGCTCACCGGCCTGGTCAACAACGCCGGCGTCACCAGCCCGATCGGCCCGTTCACCGACCTGCGCGTCGACGACCTGCGCGAGGTCGTCGACGTCAACCTCATCGGGTACGTGCTGTGCGCCCAGCAGGCGGCCCGGCGGCTCACCCGCGGCGGCGCCATCGTCAACGTCTCCTCCGTGGCCGCGACGCTCGGCTCACCCGGCGAGTACGTGCACTACGCCGCCGTCAAGGCCGCCACCGACACCCTCACCGTCGGGCTGGCCAAGGAACTCGCGCCGCACGGTGTCCGCGTCAACGCCGTCGCCCCCGGGATCATCCGCACCACCATCCACGCCCGCTCCGGCGTGCCCGACCGGCCCGACACCGCCGCGGGCCGGATCCCGATGGGCCGCGCAGGGGAACCCGAGGAGGTCGCCGGCGCGATCGCGTACCTGCTCGGCCCGGACGCCTCGTACACAACGGGCGCGGTCCTGCGCGTCGGCGGCGGTCTCTGACCCGGCGGCAGCCCGGGGATCTCCACCCCCGGGCCGCCGCGTCGCGTCTCCTACTGGGTGAACAGCTTCGCCGCCGTGATCAGCGTCTGCACCACGCCGTAGCCCAGCAGCGCCGACACCACCAGCCACGACACCACCAGACGGGCCCGCTGCCCGCCACCGGTCCGCTCGTTCACGATCCGCTCCTCTCCGCCGTCACCGGCTGCCCCGGTCCCGTCTCGTCCCGCCCGGACGCGGGCTCGTGGTAACGCTGCGGCACCGGCCGCACCAGCAGGTTCGCCACCAGACCCACCGCCAGCACGCCGACCATCGTGAACAGCGCCGGCCGGTACGCCGCCGCGGTCAACGTGCCCGGCTCGCCCTGCGCGTCGAGGAACGCGTTGACGATCAGCGGCCCGGCCACGCCCGCCGCCGACCACGCGGTCAGCAGCCGGCCGTGGATCGCGCCCACCTCGAACGTGCCGAACAGGTCCCGCAGGTACGCCGGCACGGTGGCGAACCCGCCGCCGTAGAACGACAGGATCACGCACGCCAGCAGCACGAACAACGCCGTCGCGGTCTGCCCCACCAGCGCCAGCAGCAGGTACAGCACCATGCCCACACCCAGGTACACCATGTAGATCGGCTTGCGGCCGATCACATCCGACGTGGACGACCACACGAACCGGCCCGCCATGTTGAACAGCGACAACAGCCCCACGAACCCGCCGGCCGCCGCCACCGACACCGCCGACGTGCCACCCTCGCGGAAGAAGTCCTGGATCATCGGGCTGGCCTGCTCCAGGATGCCGATACCCGCCGTCACGTTGCAGAACAGCACCACCCACAGCAGCCAGAACGACCGCGTCCTGACCGCGTTGGCCGCCGACACGTTCGCTGTCGTCACCAGCGGCTTGTCCGCCACCCGAGCCGGGTCGAACCCGGCCGGCCGCCAGTCCGGCGCCGGCACCCGCACGTTGAACACCCCGAACATCATGATCACGAAGTAGCCGACGCCGAGCGTCACGAACAACCACACCAGCGCCGGCCCCGACGCCGTGGAACCGCTGTTCGCCGGGTCGTAGGCCGGGTCGTAGAACGACAGCAGCTGCCGGGACAGGGGAGAGGCCACCATCGCCCCGCCACCGAACCCCATGATCGCCAAGCCGGTCGCCAGACCCGGCCGGTCCGGGAACCACTTGATCAACGTGGAGACGGGGGAGATGTACCCGATCCCCAGACCGATCCCGCCCAGCACCCCGTACCCCAGATACAGCAGCCACAGCTGCCCGGTCGCGATACCCAGCGCCCCCACCAGGAACCCCGCCGCCCAGAAACACGCCGAGACGAACATCGCCTTACGCGGCCCGTTCGCCTCCACCCACGTACCGGCCACCGCGGCCGACAACCCCAGCATCACGATCGCGATACTGAAGATCACCCCGATCGCCGTCTGACCGGTGTCGAAATGCGCGATCAGGGAGTTCTTGTACACGCTCGTGGCGTAGACCTGCCCGATGCACAGATGGATCGCCAGCGCCGCCGGAGGAATCAGCCAACGGCTGTACCCCGGCGGCGCGACGGTGTGCCGACGATCGAGTGCGGAAAGCATCAGTGCTTCCTCCGTCCGGATGGCGAGAACACCCCGGTTCATGCCCCTGCCGCACGCTGCACCCAAACCCGCCCCGCGCCGGACGGCCGAAACGCTGCGCCGAACGGTCACCGCCGTCCCGGCCCGTCATCACCCCACCACCGGCAGTCATCCCCGGCCCGGGATGCGACGATGACCGGGTGAAGATCCTGTCCATCCAGTCGTCGGTCGCCTACGGCCACGTCGGCAACTCCGCCGCCGTGTTCCCGCTGCAACGCCTCCGCCACGAGGTCTGGCCGGTCCTGACCGTGCACTTCTCCAACCACACCGGCTACGGCGCCTGGCGCGGCCCCCTGCTCGCCCCCACCGACGTCGCCGACGTCATCGCCGGCATCGAGGACCGCGGCGTGCTCGGCACCGCCGACGCCGTCCTCTCCGGCTACCAGGGCGACCCCGCCGTCGGCGCCGTCATCCTCGACGCCGTCGCCCGCGTCAAGGCCGCCAACCCGGCCGCCCTCTACTGCTGCGACCCGGTCATGGGCGACGTCGGCCGCGGCATGTTCGTCCGCCCCGGCATCCCCGAATACCTCCGCGACACAGTCGTCCCGCGCGCCGACATCGTCACCCCCAACCAGTTCGAGCTGGAATTCCTCGCCGGCCGCACCACCGACACCGTCGACGACCTGCTCGCCGCCGTCGACACCGTCCGCGCCACCGGCCCCCGGCACGTCCTGGTCACCAGCGTCCTGCACGGCGACCTGCCCGCCGGCCACCTGGAAGTCGTCGCCGTCTCCGACGACGGCGCCTGGGCCGTCACCACCCCGCTGCTGCCGATCGCCCCCAACGGCGGCGGCGACGTCACCGCCGCCCTCTACCTCGCCCACCTCGCCACCACCGGCTCACCGAAGACCGCACTGGAACGCACCACCAACTCGATCTACGCGGTACTCGAGGCGACCCTCGAAGCCGGCACCCGCGAACTGCAACTCGTCGCCGCCCAGGACGCCATCGCCGACCCACCCACCCGCTTCACCGCCCGCCGGCTGCGCTGACCGACAGCGCGGGTGCACCTGCCGCGCGGGTGCACCCGCGCGGCGACTCGCCGCTCGAACAGGTGGACGACCCCACCGCCCACCAGGCAGGATGCGGACGTGCCACCGCACCCGGCAACCGACGACCCCGCGTTCGCCCAACGGCTGCGCGACCTCACCCGGCTGCGCCGCGTCCGCGACCGCATCGACCGCGAATACGCCAAACCCCTCGACGTCGAAGCCCTCGCCCGCGGCGAACACATGTCCGCCGGCCACCTCAGCCGGCAGTTCCGCCAGACCTACGGCGAATCCCCGTACGCGTACCTCATGACCCGCCGCATCGAACGCGCCATGGCCCTGCTGCGCCGCGGCGACCTCAGCGTCACCGACGTCTGCTTCGCCGTCGGCTGCCAGTCCCTGGGCACCTTCAGCACCCGCTTCACCGAACTCGTCGGCGAACCACCCAGCGCCTACCGCGCCCGCCACGCACCCGACACCGCCGAACCACCCCCGTGCCTGACCAAACAGGCGACCCGACCGATCAGGAATCGAGAAGCCCGCACCGGCCGACCACCACTAGCGTGACCACCATGACGATCACCATTCACTACGCCTTCCTGCCCCACACCGACGCCGACGCCGCCCTCGCCTTCTACCGCGACACCCTCGGCTTCGAACTGCGCAACGACGTCGGCTACAACAACATGCGCTGGCTCACCGTCGGCCCACCCAACCAGCCCGAGACCGGCATCGTCCTGCACCCACCGGCCGCCGACCCCGGCATCACCGACGACGAACGCCGCACCATCCTCGAACTCATCGCCAAGGGCAGCTACGGCGCGCTCACCCTCGCCACCGACGACCTCGACGGCCTGTTCGACCGCCTCCAGGCCTCCGGCGCCGACGTCGTCCAGGAACCCACCGAACAGCCCTACGGCGTCCGCGACTGCGCCTTCCGCGACCCCACCGGCAACCTCATCCGCATCAACGAGCGGCGCTGACCCACCCCATGACCGACGCACCCCGCACCCGCGCCCGCCGCCGCAACGACACCACCCACCGCCTCGAAAACGACGTCGACTGCTGGGTCGCCACCGCCGAACCCGACGGCACCCCGTACCTCGTGCCCCTGTCCTTCGACTGGGACGGCCACACACTGCTCGTCGCCACCCCGGCCGACAGCCCCACCGGCCGCAACCTCGCCGGCGGCCGCGCCCGCGTCGGCCTCGGCCCCACCCGCGACGTCACCATGATCGACGGCGATGTCGAAACCCTCGCCCTCGACGCCCTGCCCACCGGCCGAGGCGACCGCTTCGCCACCCGAACCGGCTTCGACCCCCGTACCCTGACCACGCCCTACCGCTGGTACCGCATCACGCCACACCGCATACAAGCCTGGCGCGAAGCCGACGAGCTACCCGGCCGCACCCTGATGCGCGACGGCCGCTGGCTCGACTGACACCCGCACCACCGGACGGAGAGACCATGAGCAAGGCCACCACCGGCCTGCACCACGCCGACAGCCACGACATCATCCGCGTCCACGGCGCCCGCGAGAACAACCTGCGCAACGTCGACGTCGAGATACCCAAACGCCGCCTCACCGTGTTCACCGGCGTCTCCGGCTCCGGCAAGAGCTCACTGGTCTTCGGCACCATCGCCGCCGAGTCCCAGCGCCTCATCAACGAGACCTACAGCGCCTTCGTCCAGGGCTTCATGCCCACCCTGTCCCGCCCCGAGGTCGACATCCTCGAAGGCCTCACCACCGCCATCATCGTCGACCAGGAACGCATGGGCGCCGACCCCCGCTCCACAGTCGGCACCGCCACCGACGTCAACGCCATGCTGCGCATCCTGTTCAGCCGCCTCGGCGACCCCCACATCGGCCCACCCAACGCCTACTCCTTCAACGTCCCCTCCGTACGCGCCGCCGGCGCCATCACCGTCGACCGCGGCCCCGGCAAGACCCAGACCAAGAAGGGCACCTTCAACCGCCTCGGCGGCATGTGCCCCCGCTGCGAGGGCCGCGGCGCCGTCACCGACTTCGACCTCACCGTCCTCTACGACGAGAAGCGCTCCCTCAACGAGGGCGCCATCACCATCCCCGGCTACAGCATGGACGGCTGGTACAGCCGCACCTTCCGCTCCAGCGGCCTGTTCGACCCCGACAAGCCCATCCGCGACTACACCAGACGCGAACTCGACGACCTGCTCCACAAGGAGCCCACGAAGATCAAGGTCGACGGCATCAACGTCACCTACACCGGCCTCATCCCCGCCATCAGCAAGTCGATGCTCGCCAAGGACGTCGACGCCATGCAGCCCCACATCCGCGCCTTCGTCGAACGCGCCGTCACGTTCACCACCTGCCCCGACTGCGACGGCACCCGGCTCGCCCCCGAAGCCCGCTCCTCGAAGATCAACGGCATCAACATCGCCGACGCCTGCGCCATGCAGATCAGCGACCTCGCCACCTGGGTACGCGACCTGCACCAACCCTCCGTGGGCCCGCTGCTCAAGGCACTGGGGGACACCCTCGACTCCTTCGTCGAGATCGGCCTCGGCTACCTCAGCCTCGACCGCCCCGCCGGCACCCTCTCCGGCGGCGAGGCCCAGCGCACCAAGATGATCCGCCACCTCGGCTCGTCCCTCACCGACGTCACCTACGTCTTCGACGAACCCACAATCGGCCTGCACCCGCACGACATCGCCCGCATGAACAACCTCCTGCTCCAACTCCGCGACAAGGGCAACACCGTCCTCGTCGTCGAACACAAACCCGAGACCATCGCCATCGCCGACCACGTCGTCGACCTCGGCCCCGGCGCCGGCACCGCCGGCGGCACCATCTGCTACGAAGGCACAGTCGCCGGCCTGCGCGCCAGCGACACCACCACCGGCCGCCACCTCGACGACCGCGCCACCCTCAAGGACAAACTGCGTACGCCCACCGGCACCCTGCCGATCCGCGGCGCCCGCACCCACAACCTGCGCGACGTCGACGTCGACATCCCCCTGGGCGTCCTGGTCGTCGTCACCGGCGTCGCCGGCTCCGGCAAGAGCAGCCTCATCCACGGCTCACTGGCCAAACGCGAGGACGTCGTCAGCGTCGACCAGACCGCCATCCGCGGCTCCCGCCGCAGCAACCCCGCCACCTACACCGGCCTGCTCGACCCCATCCGCAAGGCCTTCGCCAAGGCCAACGGCGTCAAACCCGCCCTGTTCAGCGCCAACTCCGAAGGCGCCTGCCCGACCTGCAACGGCGCCGGCGTCATCTACACCGACCTCGGCATGATGGCCGGCGTCGCCAGCACCTGCGAGGACTGCGAAGGCAAGCGCTTCCAGCCCGCCGTCCTCGACTACCACCTCGGCGGACGCGACATCAGCGAGGTCCTCGCCATGTCCGTCGACGAAGCCGAGACGTTCTTCAGCGACGGCGAGGCCCGCACCCCGGCCGCCCACACCATCCTCGACCGGCTCGCCGACGTCGGCCTCGGCTACCTCACGCTCGGTCAGCCCCTCACCACGCTGTCCGGCGGCGAACGGCAGCGGCTCAAGCTCGCCACCCGGATGGGGGACAAGGGCGGCGTGTACGTCCTCGACGAACCCACCACCGGCCTGCACCTGGCCGACGTCGCCCAACTGCTCGGCCTGCTCGACCGGCTCGTCGACACGGGGAAGTCCGTCATCGTGATCGAGCACCACCAAGCCGTCATGGCGCACGCCGACTGGATCATCGACCTCGGTCCGGGCGCCGGACACGACGGCGGCCGGATCGTGTACGAGGGCACCCCGGCGGATCTCGTGGCGGCCCGGTCGACGCTCACGGGCGAACACCTGGCCGACTACGTCGGCGCCTGACCGCCGGACGGCAGCACAGGGGAGAGGCGGCGGTCAACGCCACTGTCGATCGGCGCCTCTACTCTCGGCCCGTGAGCTTCAGCGCCTTCGCCCGCCGCGTCCGAGACCCGGCGCTGCCGTACCAGCGCCGGGTCTCGGCACTACGCTCGTGCGTGCAGCTGTACCGCCCAGTCGGCTTCGAGGCGACACTGAGCTTCCTCGAAGAGCTGGCCGGACCGTTCAGGCGTGACGAAGCGGCGCTGCTTCGGGCGCTGGAGCATCTCGCGGCGAGCCGCCGCCTCCGGCACGAGGATCTACAGCGGTACGCCGCCGAACGCCGCACCGCGAAGCAGCTCGGCCACCGGACACCGGGGCGCGCTGATCGAAACCCCAACCTGGGCCCGCCGATCTGGTACGGAGCTGCCCAGCGAGCGGCACTGCACGCGCTGAGCTACTGGCGGCGCAGCCGGCTGCCCGAGCTGCTCGCGGGCAACGACCCGGGCGCGCGGGAGATCGGCAGCTCGGTGTCCGCCTGCCTGGCCAGCGGCGGGCCCTTGACCGCCGAGCAGCAGCGGCGACTCGATGACGCGGTACAGCAGGTGCGGCAGCGTGCCGGCGGGCGGCTTCACGACGAGGATGCGCCAGCGTACTTCCGTGCGCGAGACCTACTGTGCGTCGCCGCGCTCGTCAGGGACGCGGCGACGCCGGAATGTGCCTACGCAGCGCCTCGGGCCGGAGGTGAGAACGGCGGCCCTCAAGGGATCGCTGCGGAGAACGAAGGCGCGAAGCATGCCTAAGCACCGAACAATGCACATTCGATAATGTACATTATGTCAAGTAACGCTGAGGTGGGAGCTCCCCGAGCGCCCGCGCGAGGCAGGTGACCGCTTTTGCGGGCCTTCGGGGTGCCGGAGGGCCAAGCAGTCACCCCCTGTCGTGCTGCGGGACCGCGTGCTCCACCTGGCGAGCGCTGGCAGCGGCAGCAAGCTCGGCCGCCGCGAGCCGGCTCGCACCTCCGGACACGATGTCGCCGCCGTTGCGCCCAGGCACCAATCATCGGGCCGGCCCACCCACCAGGCGACCCGCGCATCCCCCGCCGGATCCCACCTCGCTCCACCCACCGTCCGCCGATCATGAAGTTGGCGGCAACAAATTAGACGGCACTCCCGGCCAACCTCATGATCGCCGGAGCCGCCGCCAGTTCGCCGATGTGGCTGCATCGGAGCACTGGGATTACCGCCATCTCGGCGAGATGGAGTTGATCATGGCGTTGATCGCCCGCGCTCCCCTGATGTGCCTCCTGACGGGAACGCGAGAATCATGCATAATATCCCTTATGCATGACAAACCGGACGGAACGGTAGGCGCTCTTATTGAGGAGTTCCTGACCGCCCGGGCCACCCGTAAGCCCTCCCCCCACACACTGGCCGCGTACCGGCGGGATCTGACCACTGTGGCCGAGCTGGTGGCGGCGGACGGTGACGCCTCTCCCCTGCGCCTACCGGTCAGCACCCTCTCCCCCAAGGTGATGCGCGCGGCGTTCGCGCGGTTCGCCGCTCCCCGTGCCGCCGCGTCGGTCCATCGTGCCTGGTCGACCTGGAACAGCTTCTTCACGTTCCTGGTCGCCGAGGGTGTCGTACCGGGGAATCCGATGCCGGCGGTGGGACGACCCCGCACGCCGCTCCCCCGGCCCAAGCCGCTGCGGGGCGAGGACACCCCGGAGGAGTTGCTGGCGGCGGTGGCCCGGGCGGAGGGCCGGCAGCGTGACCCGTGGCCGGAGCGCGACCTGGCGGTGCTGGCGCTGGCGTTGTGCGCGGGGTTGCGGCTGTCGGAGCTGCTGGCGCTGCGGGTGTCGTCGGTGGCCGGGCGCGACGGTGAGCGGCGGGTGGACGTGGCGGGCAAGGGCGGGCGGCCGCGCACGGTGCCGATCGAGGACGCCGTGGACCGGGTGCTTGCGGGTTACCTGGACAGCCGGCGGCTCCGGTTCGGGTCGCGCAGTGTGCGGCCGGACGCGCCGTTCCTGGTGGATCGTCGGGGTGAGGCGTTGCGTCGGGGTGGGCTGCAGTACCTGGTGGAGTCGTGTTACCGGCGGGCGGGTATCGGTGACCGGGTGCCGCGGGGCGCGCGGTTGCACGCGTTGCGGCACACGTTCGCGACGCGGTTGGCGGAGGACGGGGCGAGCGCGGCGGAGATCATGCGGTTGCTGGGGCACGCGTCGTTGGCGTCGTCGCAGACGTACATCGAGGTGACGGCGGGTCAGCAGCGGGCGGCGGTGGCGGCGAACCGTACCAACCGGGCGTTGTCGGGGCTGGCGCCGCGGCGGTGACTGTCGTGCGGCGGGCGGCGTGTGGGGTGGCGCGCTGGCAGGATCGGCTAGATGCGGGTGGGTGCGGCGCGGGCGGTGGCTGTCGGGTGGGTGCGGGAGCGGATGCGCGCCGACCCGTCGATCGAGGGGGCGTTGTTCAGCGGGTCGACTGTGGGGTTGCCGGACGACGCGGTGCTGCCGGTGTGGTCGGACGTGGACGTGCTGCTGGTACGCCGGGAGCCCGGTGTGAAGGTGGGCAAGTTCGTGCACCGGGGGGTGCTGCTGGAGGTCAGCACTGTCACGTGGGAGGAGTTGGGTGGCCCGGAGGACGTGCTGGGGTCGTGGGTGTTCGCGCCGATGTTCCGTACCGATGGGGTGATCGCGGATCCGTCGGGGCGGCTGGCCGCGGTGCGGGAGCGGGTGGCGGCGGGGTTCGCGGATCCGGTGTGGGTGCGGGAGCGGTGCGCGGGGGTGCGGCGGCGCATCGAGGCCGGGTTGCGGGCGGTGGGCGGTTCGGCGCCGGTGGCGGAGCAGGTGCTGGCGTGGGTGTTTCCGACGTCGTTGCTGGCGGTGTGGCCGGCGGTGGCGGGTCTGGCGGATCCGACGGTGCGGCGGCGGTACGTGCGGGCGGAGCGGGTGTTGTCGCGGTTCGGGTTCGCGGATCGGTACGCGGGCCTGCTGGACACGCTCGACGGCGGCGGGGTGGGTGTGGACGCGGCGCGGGTGCGGGAGCATCTGGCCGGGTTGGCGGTGGTGTTCGACGAGGTGTCGCGGTTGCCGCGGGAGGGGTTCGCGTTCGGGGCGGATCTGGGTACGGCGGGGCGTCCGGTGGTGTTCGACGGTGCGGCTGAGCTGATCGAGGCGGGTCGGCATCGGGAGGCGATGTTCTGGGTGCTGGTGACGTGGGCGCGGTGTCATGTGGTGTCGGGCGTGGTGGCGCCGGAGTGGGAGCGGGCGTTCGGGGCGGTGCTGGCTGATCTGGGTGTGGCGTCGGCGGCGGATCGGCGGCGGCGGGCGGACGGTTTGCTGGCGGCGTTGCCGGGGTGGCAGTCGGTGGTGGATGCGGTGGCGGTGGAGGCTGTGGCAGGCTGAGGGGAACGCGACTGGCGGCACGGGGATGGGTGAACCATCGGGGAGCTCGTCGCGGGGGTCGACCGCCTGGGCCTCCGCGGGCGAGGTGTCGTATGTCTTCTGCGCGGTTGTTGCCGGGTGCCCCGGTGGCGGAGCAGGTGTTGTCGGAGGTCGCCGCGTCGGTGGCGGAGCTGCGTGCGGCGGGGGTGACGCCGGCGCTGGCGACGGTGCTGGTGGGTGACGACGACGCGAGCGCGGGTTATATCCGGATCAAGCAGCGTCAGGCGGCGGAGCTGGGGTTCGTGTCGCCGCACGTGCATCTGCCGGCGTCGGCGTCGCAGGCGGATCTGCATGCGGTGCTGGCGGATTTCAACGCGGACAAGACGGTGCACGGGGTGCTGGTGCAGTATCCGATTCCGGGTCATCTGGACTACGACCGGGCGTTGGCGGTGCTGGATCCGGACAAGGACGTGGACGGGATGCATCCGGTGAACATGGGCCGGCTGGCGTTGGGGTTGCCGGGTCCGTTGCCGTGTACGCCGGCGGGGATCGAGGCGTTGCTGGCGTTCCACGGTGTGCCGGTGGCGGGCCGGGAGGTGGTGATCCTGGGCCGGGGTGCGACGTTGGGTCGGCCGTTGGCGATGTTGCTGGCGCAGAAGCGGCCGACGGCGAACGCGGCGGTGACTGTGGTGCACACGGGGGTGGCGGACTGGCCGCGGTATACGCGGCGGGCGGAGATCCTGATCGCGGCGGCGGGGGTGCCGGGGATCGTGCGGCCGGAGCATGTGCGTCCGGGTGCGGTGGTGGTCGGTGGTGGGGTGCGGTACCAGGGGCGGCGGTTGCTGCCGGACGTGGACGAGTCGTGTGCCGAGGTGGCGGGGGCGATCACGCCGCGTGTGGGCGGGGTGGGTCCGACGACGGTGGCGATGTTGTTCCGCAACGCGGTGGAGGCGGCGCGGCGGCAGAGCGGTCTGGGCTGAGCGGTCAGCCGAGGTCGACGACGAGGGGCCGGTGGTCGGAGATGGTCGCCAGCGGGGTGTGGACGGCGGTGACGGCCGGCAGCCGGTCGAGCCCGTGCCGGTCGGCGAGGATGTGGTCGAGCTGGACGCGGGGTTGCCCGGCCGGGTAGGTGGGGCGCCGCGCGAGGGGCTGCCAGCGGGTGAGCGCGGCGGCGGGTCCGGCGGGCAGGTTGAGGTCGCCGAGCAGGATCCGGGGTGCGGGGAGGGTGCGCAGGACGCGCACGACGCGGCGTAGTTGCCAGATGTTCCAGCCGGGCACGAAGGACAGGTGGGTGGCGGCGACGGTGAGTGGGCCGTGGGGGGTGTCGAGGACGGCGGCGAGCACGACGCGGGGTTCGTCGCGGAGCAGGACGAGTCCGCCGCCGGGGCCGGGTGCGTAGATGGGTGAGCGGACGGGGGCGGCGCGCAGGCGGGTGACCTGCCAGGAGCGGACGGGGTGGCGGCTGATGAGGCCGATGCCGTAGAGGGGTTCGCCGTGGCCGTCGTCGTCGTGGGTGAGGGGGCGGAACTGTTCGCCGGGGGTGCCGACGACGGCGGCGGCGAAGCGGTGGTGGTCGGCGTGCAGGGCGCGGGCGGCCACGGCGGTGAGGTCGAGTTTGCCGCTGCGGGTCTGGTCGCGGTCGACTTCCTGGAGGGCGAGGACGTCGGCGTCGAGGTCGGTGACGGCGGCGGTGAGCCGGTCGGGGTCGACGAGCCCGTCGGTGAGGGATCGGCCGTGCAGCAGGTTGAAGGTGGCCAGGCGCACCTGGACACCCTACGTCGTCGTGGGAGTCTTGCCGGGTGCTGAAACTGCTGTGCTGTTCGATGCTGGTGTTCGTGGCGGTGGGGTCGGTCGGGGTGTGGTTGCGGCGTCGCCGGGGGCGGTGAGGCTGGCCACAGGTGGTCTCGTCGCTGGTGGCGGCGTGGGCAGAATGCGTCGGTGGATGCCCTGTCGTTGACGACGTTGCTGACCGCTGCCCTTCTGGCGGGGTGGGTGGACGCGGTGGTGGGTGGCGGCGGTCTGTTGTTGTTGCCGGCGTTGCTGGTGGCGGCGCCGGGTGTGCCGGTGGCGACGGCGTTGGGCACGAACAAGCTGGCGGCGATCTTCGGTACGTCGACGGCGGCGGTGACGTACGCGCGGCGCACGAAGCTGGACTGGGCGGTGGCGGGTCCGGCGGCCGGGTTGGCGGTGCTGACGGCGGGGTTGGGTGCGGCGTTGGCGGGTGCGGTGCCGGGTAGCGCGTACCGGCCGGTGGTGCTCGTGGTGCTGGTGGCGGTGGCGGTGTTCGTGCTGGCGCGGCCGTCGCTTGGTGTGGTGGCGTCGCCGCAGCGGCGGACCCCGGCGCGGGTGGTGGTGGCGGTGGCGGTGGCCGGTCTGGGTATCGCTCTGTACGACGGGTTGATCGGGCCGGGTACCGGCACGTTCCTGGTGCTGGCGTTCACCGCGATTCTGGGCTCGGATTTCGTGCATGCCTCGGCGATGGCGAAGGTCGTGAACGCGGGCACGAACCTGGGCGCGCTTATGGTGTTCGGGTTGACCGGGCATGTGTGGTGGGCGTTGGGCGCGGCGATGGCGGTGTGCAACGTGGTGGGGGCGGCTGTGGGCGCGCGGATGGCGTTGCGGCGGGGCGCCGGGTTCGTGCGGGTGGTGCTGCTGGTGGTGGTGCTGGCGCTGGTGGCCCGGTTGGGTTACGACCAGTGGACGGCGGGCTGATCGCGGTGGCGGTGCGGGCGGAGCACGACCGGGCGGTGCTGGCGGGTCTGCTGGGCCGGGATCCGGTGTTGCACGCGTACCAGTTGGGTGATCTGGACGATTTCTTCTGGCCGTACACGTCGTGGTTCCGGCGTGGCGACCAGGTGGTGTTGCTGTATCACGGGGTCGAGTTGCCGACGTTGCTGGCGTTCGCGGCGCCGGAGCGGGTGGCGGAGCTGGCGGGGTTGCTGACGGAGGCGGCGCCGGTGTTGCCGGCGCGGATGTGGGCGCACCTGTCCCCCGGTCTGGAGGCGACGCTGGGCCGCTGGTTCGTGGTGTCGGAGGCGGCGGCGCATCACCGGATGGCGTTGACGGATCCGGGGCGGCTGGCGACGGTGCCGGCGGTGGGTGAGCCGTTGGGGCCGGCGGACGCGGCGGAGCTGGCCGCGTTGTACGCGGTGGCGTATCCGGGGAACTGGTTCGATGCGCGGATGCTGGAGACGGGCCAGTACGTGGGGGTGCGGGAGCACGGCCGGCTGGTGGCGGTGGCGGGGGTGCACGTGTTCTCGCCGCGCTGGCGGGTGGCGGCGCTGGGGAACGTGACGACGCATCCGGACGTGCGGGGTCGTGGTCTGGGTGCGGGTGTGGTGGCGGCGTTGTGCGCCCGGCTGCGCGCGTCTGTGGATCATGTGACGTTGAACGTGCGGGCGGACAACGCGGCGGCGGTGCGGTTGTACGAGCGGCTGGGGTTCTCCCGGGTGGCCGGGTTCACCGAGTGCGCGTTGACGTCAGCGGCCGCGGCTGGGTGAGTCGAACCGGCCGGCGCGGATCTCGCGCAGAGCCCGGCGGCGGGTGTCGCCGCGCAGGGTGTCGACGTAGAGGCGTCCGCGCAGGTGGTCGGTCTCGTGTTGCAGGGCGCGGGCGAGGAAGCCGCTGCCGGTGACGGTGAGCGGCTCGCCGTGCTGGTCGTAGCCGTGGGCGGTGGCGTGCAGCGCGCGCGGCGTCGGGAAGTACAGGCCGGGGATGGACAGGCAGCCCTCCTCGTCGTCCTGGAGTTCGTCGGACACCTCCAGCGTGGGGTTGATCATGTGGCCGCGGTGGCCGTCGGCGTCGTAGACGAACACCTGGGCGTTGACGCCGATCTGGGGTGCGGCGACGCCGGCGCGGCCAGGGGCGCCGAGCAGCGTGTCCATCAGGTCGGTGACGAGGGCGCGCAGTTCGGCGTCGAAGCTGGTGACGGGTTCGCTGGGGGTGCGCAGCACGGGGTCGCCGATGATCCGGATGGGGCGCATAGTCATGTCCGGAAGGCTATCCGTTGCTTACCGCTGCGCGGGGGGCACCCGCCGGGGCGGCGACGCTCGTAGGGTGTGCGGACACTGTCGCAGGGAGGCCGCCGCATGTATCCGCCGATCGAGCCGTACGCGCACGGGATGCTGGACGTCGGGGACGGGCAGCGCGTGTACTGGGAGACGTGCGGCAATCCGGACGGGCGGCCGGCGCTCGTGGTGCACGGTGGGCCCGGTTCGGGGGCGGGCGCGTCGTGGCGGCGGCTGTTCGACCCGGCCGCGTACCGGATCGTGTTGTTCGACCAGCGTGGCTGTGAGCGCAGCACTCCCCCGGCGTCGGATCCGTCCACTGACCTGTCGGTGAACACCACCGGGCATCTGCTGGCCGACATGGAGCTGCTGCGCGCGCATCTGGGGATCGGCAGGTGGCTGCTGTGCGGCGCGTCGTGGGGGTCGTCGCTGGCGCTGGCGTACGCGCAGCGGCACCCGGGGCGGGTCAGCGCGCTGGTGCTGTTCAGCGTGGTCGCCAACACGAACCGGGAGATCGAGTGGGTGACCCGGGACATGGGCCGGGTGTTCCCGCAGGAGTGGGCGCGGTTCCGTGGCGGGGTGCCCGAGGCCGACCGTGACGGTGACCTGTCGGCGGCGTACGCGCGGCTGGTGAACGACCCGGACCCGGCGGTGCGGGAGCAGGCGGCGCGGGACTGGTGCGACTGGGAGGATGTGCACGTGTCGCTCGCCGGTGGGTTCGCGCCGGATCCCCGGTTCGACGATCCGGTGTTCCGGTACGGGTTCGCCCGGCTGGTGACGCACTACTTCGCGAATCGGGGTTTCCAGCCGGACGGGCAGGTGCTGCGCGACGCGGGCCGCCTGGCGGGCATTCCGGGGGTGCTGGTGCAGGGCCGGCTGGACGTCAGTGGCCCGCCGGACATCGCATGGCTGCTGACCCAGGGCTGGCCGGACGCGCGGCTGGAGATCGTGGAGTCCGGCGGTCACGGCGGCGGGCACGGCATCGGCGAGCGGGTCGTCGCCGCCCTCGACGAGTTCGCCACCGCCGGCTGAGCCGCCGCGGGAAGGCCGGGCCGCCGGGCGACCCGTCAGCCGGCGAGCAGGGCGCGGATCGGGGCGGCCTTGGCGGCGGCCTCGGCGACCTCGGCGGCGGGGTCGCTGTCCCAGGTGATGCCTCCCCCGGCCCACAGGTGCAGCAGGTTCCCGTCGGCGGCGGCGGTGCGGATGGTCAGGCCCAGGTCGAGGCGGTCGGGTCCGACCCAGCCGAGCGCCCCCATGCTCGCGCCGCGGCCGACCGGCTCCAGCGCGGCGATGTGGGCCAGGGCGGCGTGTTTGGGCGCGCCGGTGACCGACCCGCCGGGGCAGACCGCGCGCAGCAGGTCGGCCAGGCCGAGGCCGTCGGCGGGCGCCGCCGACACCGTCGACTCGGCCTGCCACAGGTCACACCAGCGGCGTACGGCGAACAGCTCGTCGACGCGCACCGAGCCGGTGCGGGCGACGCGGGCCAGGTCGTTGCGTTCCAGGTCGACGATCATGACGTGTTCGGCGCGTTCCTTGGCCGAGGTGAGCAGGTCGCGGCGTCCGGCGGGGGTGGCCGGGCGGGTGCCCTTGATGGGGCGGGTGACCAGCCGGCCGTGTTCGACGGCGATGAGGGTTTCCGGGGAGGCGCAGCCGAGTGCCCAGCCGGGGCCGTGCAGGGTGCCGCCGTAGCGGGCGCCTGGTAGCGCGGCGAGGCGGGCCAGCGCGGGCAGCGGGTCGCCGGTGTAGCCGGCGGCGGCGTGGCCGACGATGTTGACCTGGTAGACGTCGCCGCGGGCGATGGCGTCGCGGACCGCGGCGACGGCGGCGGCGTGCGCGGCCGGGGTCCAGCTGTCCTGCCAGGGTCCGAGCCGCCACGGGGCCGGGGCCGGCGGCCGGGGCGCCGCGGGGTGGTCGGTGTGGTGGTAGACGACCACGACCAGGTCGGGCAGCGCCGGTGCGGGGCTGGGCGCGCCGGGCGACACGCCGAGGGTGTACGCGCCGGCGGCGGCGGACAGGTACAGCGCGGCGCCGCACACTCCGGCGTCGGAGTCGTGGCGGCCGGGCCGGGCGAGGTCGCCGCGGTCGATGCCGTGTGCGGCGAGGAAGCGTTGTGCCAGGTCGGCGGGGTCGCCGCCGTCGCCGACGGACCAGTGCAGCCGGGCGGTCTCGACGAGCCGGCGGCGGCATCCGGGCGGGGCGCCGGGAGCATCGACCTCCACCTGTGGGAGCGCTTCCACGACGTCCGGGCCGTTACGGGTCATCCGTTCAGCCCATTCTGGGTGAACAAGACGCATCCTTGCTCGTTGCCGCTCAGTTTTCCTTGGTACTGTGCGTCACTGGTCATGTGAACCATGACACAGTGCCCCCACAGTCCGGAGAACCCGATGTGTCAGCACCAGCCCACCTGCCCCTCCGCCGACGCGACCGACCGCGAGGCCGCCCGCGTACTCGCCTGCTTCCCTGAGCAGGGCTGGAGCCTGCTCTGCAACGGTGTCATCGTCTTCGAGGACACCGGTGAGCTGCTCCCCGACGGGCGCACCATCGCCCCGCACCGGGGTCCGGCCCGCCACGCCCTCGTCGCCTGAGCGATCACGCAGCGTCAGTGAGCGTACGCGCCGGTCATGACCGTCCGGCGCACCGGCCGGGGCGGCGAGAGCCCACCGCCCCGGCGTCAGCCGCTCAGTCCTCGAACGCCTCCGGCGCGGGGCACGAGCAGACCAGGTTCCGGTCGCCGTACGCGCCGTCGATGCGCCGCACCGGAGGCCAGTACCGGCCCGCCCGGTCCACACCCGCCGGGTAGGCGCCCACCGACCGCGGGTACGGGTGCGGCCACTCGTCGGCCGACACCATTGCCGCGGTGTGCGGCGCGTTGGTCAGCGGATTGTCCCCCGCCGGCCACTCCCCCGAGCCGACCTTGTCGATCTCCGCCCGGATCGCGATCATCGCGTCGCAGAAGCGGTCCAGTTCGGCCAGGTCCTCGCTCTCGGTCGGCTCCACCATCAGCGTCCCGGCCACCGGGAACGACATCGTCGGCGCGTGGAAGCCGTAGTCGATCAGCCGCTTCGCCACGTCGTCCACGGTCACGCCGGTGGCCTTGGTCAACGGACGCAGGTCCAGGATGCACTCGTGCGCGACCAGGCCCTTGTTGCCGGCGTACAGCACCGGGAAATGCGACCGCAGCCGCGCCGCGACGTAGTTCGCCGCCAGGACCGCCACGCCGGTGGCGCGGGCCAGCCCGTCGGCGCCCATCATCCGCAGGTACGCCCACGGGATCGGCAGGATCCCCGCCGACCCGTGGTTCGCCGCCGAGATCGCCGGCCGCCCGTCGGCGCGCGCGCCGAGCGGGTCGCCGGGCAGGAACGGCGCCAGGTGCGAGCGCACCGCCACCGGGCCCACACCCGGGCCGCCGCCGCCGTGCGGGATGCAGAACGTCTTGTGCAGGTTCAGGTGCGACACGTCCGCCCCGAACCGGCCCGGCTTGGCGAACCCGACCAGCGCGTTGAGGTTCGCGCCGTCGACGTACACCTGACCGCCGGCGTCGTGGACCTTCGCGCACAGCTGGGCGATGCCGGTCTCGTACACGCCGTGCGTCGACGGGTACGTCACCATGATCGCGGCGAGCGCGTCCCGGTGCTTGTCGATCTTCGCGTCGAGGTCGACCAGGTCGACGTTGCCGTCGGCGTCGCAGCCGACCACCACGACCCGCATGCCGGCCATCACCGCTGACGCGGCGTTCGTGCCGTGCGCCGACGACGGGATCAGGCACACGTCGCGGTGGCCCTCGCCGCGCTCCCGGTGGTAGCCGCGGATCGCCAGCAGCCCGGCCAGCTCACCCTGCGACCCGGCGTTCGGTTGCACGCTGACCGCGTCGTAGCCGGTCACCTCGGCCAGCCAGCCCTCCAGCTGTGCGATCAGCTCCCGGTATCCGGCGGTCTGCTCGTCCGGCGCGAACGGGTGCAGGTGCGCGAACTCCGGCCAGGTGATCGGTTCCATCTCGGTGGTGGCGTTGAGCTTCATCGTGCACGACCCCAGCGGGATCATGCCGCGGTCCAGCGCGTAGTCGAAGTCGGCCAGGCGGCGCAGGTAGCGCAGCATCGCCGTCTCCGAGTGGTGGCTGTGGAACACCGGGTGGGTGAGGAAGTCCGACGTGCGGGCCAGCCCGTCGGGCAGGCCCGCGTCGGTGTCGCCGTCGAACCCGTCGACGCCGAACGCCGCCCACACCGCCTGAAGGTGCGCGGGCGTGGTGGTCTCGTCGCAGGAGATGCCGACCCGGTCGGCGTCGACCAGCCGCAGGTTCACGTTGCGCGCCGCGGCGGCGGCGACCACCTCGGCGGCCCGGCCCGGCACGGTCGCGGTGACAGTGTCGAAGAACGCGACGTCCGCGACCTGGACGCCCCCGGCGCGCAGCCCGGCCGCGAGCCGCGCCGCCGCCTCGTGGGTACGCCGGGCGATGGCGCGCAGCCCGTCGGGGCCGTGATAGACGGCGTACATGCCGGCCATCACCGCGAGGAGCACCTGGGCGGTGCAGATGTTGCTGGTCGCCTTCTCCCGGCGGATGTGCTGCTCACGGGTCTGCAACGCCAGCCGGTACGCCGGGTTGCCGTCGGCGTCGCGGGACACCCCGACGAGGCGGCCGGGCAGCATCCGCTCCAGGCCTGAGCGCACCGCCAGGTAACCGGCGTGCGGCCCACCGAAGCCCATCGGTACGCCGAACCGCTGGGTGGTGCCGGCGGCGATGTCGGCGCCGATCTCGCCCGGCGGGCGCAGCAGCGTCAACGCCAGCAGATCCGCGGCGACCGTCACCAGCGCGCCCACGCCGTGCGCCGCGTCGACCAGCGCCCGGTGGTCGCGGACCGCGCCGGAGGCGCCCGGGTACTGCAGGTGCAGGCCGAAGAACTCCGCCGGCAGCTCGTCACGCTCGACGTCGACCACGCGCACCTCGATGCCGAGCGGCTCGGCGCGGCTGGCGATCACCGCGACGGTCTGCGGCAACGCGTCGGCGTCGACCACGTACACCGGGCTCTTGCTCTTGGACGCGCGGCGGGCGAGCGTCATCGCCTCGGCCGCGGCGGTGCCCTCGTCGAGCATCGACGCGTTCGCGGTGGCCAGGGCGGTCAGGTCGGTGACCATGGTCTGGAAGTTCAGCAGCGCCTCCAGCCGGCCCTGGCTGATCTCCGGCTGGTACGGCGTGTACGCGGTGTACCAGGCGGGGTTCTCCAGCACGTTGCGGCGGATCACCGCCGGGGTGTGCGTGCCGTGGTAACCCAGGCCGATCATGGACACGGCGACGGTGTTGCGCGACGCGAGGGCGCGCAGCTCGGCGACAGCCTCCCGCTCACTGGCCGGGGCGGGCAGGTCCAGGGTGCCGTGCCAGCGGATCACCTCGGGGATCGCGGCGTCCATCAGCTCGTCGACGGAGCCGTAACCGATGGTGTCCAGCATCCGGCGTTCGTCGTCGCGGCCGGGGCCGATGTGCCGGTCGGCGAACTGCTCTGCGGTCATGCGCTGCGCTCCTTGGTGGGGCGAGGTCGACGGGTCGGCCTCCCCCTGAGTCGCGCTGACGCGCTCCACAGCGCCTGCCCACGTGGTCCTTTTGCCTGAGAGGTTCCGGGGAGAATCTGCCCCTTCGGCGCCGTCGGATCGACGGTCTCTCCCACGTGGGTGGTACCGGCACTTCCCACGCTACCAGCGGGCGTGTTTCCGGCTCATGTCCCGGGGGTTGATCACACCGGCGCCGGCGCCGCCGCCACCCGGTCGGCCAGCGCGCACAGCGTCGCGCCCAGCGGCGCGTCCAGGCGCAGCGCCGCGTACCCGTCGCCGCGGGTGACGCCCTGGTTGACGATCGCCACCGGGATGCCGTGGCGGGCCGCCCGCAGCACGAACCGCCGCCCCGACATCACCGTCAACGACGACCCGAGCACCAGCAGCGCCCGGGCCCGCTCGACGAGCGCGAAACAGTCCGCGACGCGGGGCGCGGGAACCGTCTCGCCGAAGAACACCACGTCCGGTTTCAGCATGCCGGTGCCGCAGACCCCGCAGTCGACGGCGCGGAACCCGGTCACCGCCTCGTCGGGCAGGTCCACGTCGCCGTCGGGGTTGACGCGCGCCACCCGCGCGTCGAAGCCCGGGTTCGCCTCGGACAGCCGCCGGTGCAGCTCGTCACGGCCGGTGGCGTTACCGCAGTCCAGGCACGTCACCTCGTCGAGGCGGCCGTGCAGCTCGATCACGCCGGTGGCGCCGGCGGCGGTGTGCAGCCCGTCGACGTTCTGGGTGATGATCCCGCCGAGCAGCCCGGCGTCCTGCAGCCGGGCCACCGCCCGGTGCCCGTCGTTGGGCGCCGCCCGGGCGATGGTCTGCCAGCCCAGGTGGCTGCGCGCCCAGTACCGCCGCCGGGCCAGCGGATCCCGGGTGAACTCCTGGTACGTCATCGGGGTGTGCCGGCGCGCCGCGCCACTGGGCCCCCGGTAGTCCGGGATGCCCGACTCGGTGGACAGGCCCGCGCCGCTGAGCACCACCACGTCACCGGCGGCCACCAGCCGCGTCAACTCCTCGAACGCCTCACTCACCCGTCCATGCTCCCTCGCCGAACCCCGCACCTCCCACCCGTACGGCGGTCGCGCGGCGGGGTGCGGCCAGGCGGGCTAGGTTGAGCCCATGCGCGTCGTCATCGCCGGAGGGCACGGAAAGATCGCCAAACTGCTGGAGCGGGAACTGGCCGGACGCGGAGACACCGCGCTCGGACTGATCCGCAACCCCGACCACGCCGCCGCGCTGCGCGCCGCCGGCGCCGAACCGGTCGTGTGTGACCTGGAACACACCGACGTCGACACCCTCGCCGCCCACCTGGCCGGCGCCGACGCGGTCGTGTTCGCCGCCGGCGCCGGACCCGGCAGCGGCGCCGCCCGCAAGGACACCGTCGACCGCGGCGCCGCCGTGCTGCTCGCCGACGCCGCCGTACGAGCCGGGGTACGCCGCTACCTGCTGGTCTCCTCCATGGGCGTGGACGCCGCCCCCGCCGAGGGCACCGACGACGTGTGGGCGGCGTACCTGCGGGCCAAGAAAGCCGCCGAGGACGACGTCGCCGCGCGGGACCTCGACGTGACGGTGCTGCGGCCCGGCCGCCTCACCGACGACGAACCCGCAGGCCGCATCACCCTGGCCCGGCACGTCGAACCCGGCGCGATCAGCCGCGCCGACGTGGCCCGGGTGCTGCTCGCCCTGCTGTACGCCCCGGCCACCGCCGGGCACACCCTGGAACTCGTCGGAGGAGACACCCCCATCGCCGACGCGATCGCAGCCGTCGCCGCCTGACACCCGCCGGCGCGTCCCGGCCCGCCGTGAACACGGGCCGGGACGCCGCTCAACGCTGGTGCCGCGACAACGCCGGCTGCGGCGTGCCCCCACCGCCCTGCGGCAACTCCCGCGCGATCCGCTCCATCGTGCGCGACAACTGCTCACTGCCGTCGTCGAGGTGCCGGGCCGCCGCCTGCATGTGCGAGATCATCATCTCGCCGAAGATCCGCAACGCCTCACGCGTCGCCACCGAGTCGTCGAAGCCGCTCCCCGCGGTACTGCGGTACTCCGTCACCGCCCGCTCGGCCTCCCGCTTCGCCTCCTCCGCCGCCGCCCGCATGTAACTCTCGTACTGGGTACGGGCGTACTCGGCGACCCGGCGCGCGTAGTCGTGGGCCTGCGCGATGATCTGCTCGGCCTCCCGCTGCGCCGCCGACAACAGGTTGACCTCCTTCGCCGCCGGCGCCACCGCCGCCTCCGTGCTCGGGATCACCCCGTGCCGGTGCAGCTCCAGATGGTCGTTGAGCCGCTCGTTCTCCGCCCGCAGGTTCGCCACCTGCGCCGCCAGCAGATCCAGCTCGTCGGCCACCTGCAACCGGAACCGGTCCACATCGGTCTGGTCGTAGCCGCGCCGCGTGAACGCCGCCGACCCGAACTCCCACCGCCGCACCCGGTCCGAGGTCAACCGCACCTGCACCGGACCGGACACCTGCTGCGCGTCGTAACTGCTGATCGGACCCGCGCTCACCGGCTCACCTCCGACTCGTCAGCCCCCGTCATCGTCCGCCACGCCGGGCCGTACCAGTGCTTGCCGTAACCCTCGTGGTGCACCTGGCCCGGCTGGAACCCGGCACCGGTCAACGCCGCCACCGAATGACCCACCATCTCGTCCGAGCCGCACACGTACACGTGCCGCGACCGCCAGTCCCCGTCGGCCAGCACCCGGTCGGCGATGCGCACCGACTCGCCCGACCGGGCCGGATCCGCACCGGCCACGTACGACACCCGCAGCCACGGATGCGTCGCCGCCAGCTTGTCGATCGCCTCGCTGTCGTAGAACTCCGTCCGCGAACGGGCACCCACGTACAGGTCCACCCGCCGACCCGAACCCTCCGCCGCGACCTGCTCCACCAGCGCCTTCACCGGCGCCCAGCCGGTCCCACCGGCCAGCAGCAGCAGATCCGACGACCCGGCCTGCCACAACGTCAACCGGTCGCCCACCGGCGACGCCAGGTGGATCTGGTCACCGGCCGCGCACCCGTACACCAGACGCGACGACACCACACCACCCGGCGCGGCCCGCACGTGCAGCTCCACCGTGCCGTCCGGACGCGGCGCGTTCGCCGGCGAGTAGTACCGCCACGACCGCACCGCCGGATGCGACACCCCGATCGACTGGCCGGGCGTGAACGGCAACAGATACTGCGGGCGTACGGTCAGCACCGCCACGTCGAACGTGCGCTGCTCGTGGGTCAGCACCTCCGCCACCCACCACGGCGGCGACTTCGACTCCGCGGCCTGCGCACCCTCGGTCATCACCTGCGCGACGAGCCCGTACGCGGCGGCCCAGTCGGCCGCCAGCTCCTCGGTCCACGCCTCACCGCAGAAGTGCCGCAACGTCGCCAGCAGCGCCTCACCGACCGCCGGGTAGTGCTCGGCGCGCACCGCGAACTTCCGGTGATCCGCGCCGAGGTCCCGCAGGAACCCGACCAGCCGGTCCACCTGGTCCACGTGGGACACCACATGCCCCAGCGCGGCCACCAGACGGTCCCGCTGCCCGGCCATGTTCGTGGGGAACATCTGCCGGGTCTCCGGATGCGCCAGGAACAGCGTCGAATAGAAGTAGAGCGGCACCTGGTCGCCGTGCGCGGCGACCAGGGACCAGCTCTGCTTGAGCCGTGCGACGTCCACGCTCAGGCGTCCCCCGCCGACACGACCTGCTCCCGCACCTGCCCGAGCACGACCTGCACATCGGCGATCACGTCCGCGGGCACGCCCAGCTCCACCAGCGTCGCGGTCAGATGCTCACCGACCTTCGCGTAGTGCTCACCGGTGATGTTCAGCGGCTGGTGCGCCTCCTCCAGGCCACGGCCCGCGTACTCGTTGGGACCGCCGAGCACGACGCCAGCATCAGCGCCAGGTGCCGCCGCTGCTCCACCATGTCCACGTCGGCGAAGTAGCCGGCCAGATCCGGATCGGCCAGCACCTTGTCGTAGAACAGCTCCACCGCGGCCTTCACCGCGGCCGCGCCGCCGATGCGCTCGTAGTGGGAGATCGGGGTGGTCTCGCTCGTCACCGTCATGCTCGGTCCTTCCACAAGGGGTCCGCGGGCAGCGCCGCGGCAGGGGCTCGCCGTCCGGCGCGGCGTCACACAGCGTTCCGCCGTGACGTCGACACGCCGACGACCGGAACGGACCATAGCGCGCCCGCAACGACACTTCACGCCGACCCTGTCCTGATCCCGAGAACTGTCAATCACGGACAGTCAGCAACGCGGCCCGAGTCGGTGAACGCACCGCAGCCGGTCACACACAGGCTGTCAACACGCACGACGTACCGTCCTTTTCGGACATCACGCGCACACATGCCGTGACCTGCGCCGACCCTCACCCGGCCCGGTCCACACCGTCCGATCACCTCAGCCCACAGGCGAGGACCACACCCCGTCACCAAAACACGAATCGCGCCACACCCTTTTTCGGGCGCGGCGCGATCCCGTCAACGAGACGCGACGCAGGTCACCCGGCCCGGCGCCGCGCCCGGCGCGCCGCCAGCTCGTCACCCACCGACTCCGACTCCGAGTCCGACTCCGGCTCCACCGCCGGCACGGCCGGCTCCTGCCCACCCACCGGCTCCGCCGGCAGATGCGACAACGAACCCTGGATCTCCTTGAACGCACCACCGATCGCGATGCCGAACACCCCCTGGCCGCCCTGCAACAGGTCGACCACCTCCTCCGGCGACCGGCACTCGTACACAGTCGTCCCGTCGGAGATCAACGTGATGCCCGCCAGATCGTCCACCCCACGCGACCGCAACGCCTCGATCGCCTTACGGATGTTCTGCAACGACACCCCGGCGTCCAGCAGCCGCTTCACGACCTTCAACACCACCAGGTCGCGGAACGAGTACAACCGCGACGTCCCCGAACCCGACGCGTCGCGCACACTCGGCACCACCAGCGCCGTACGCGCCCAGTAGTCCAACTGCCGGTAACTGATCCCCACCGCCGAACACGCGGTCACACCCCGGTAGCCGACCTCGCCGTCACCGGCCGGATCGGCCCCCACACCCGCCTGCTGTTCCGCACCCGGACCAGGATCCCGCGGCTCGTGCATCCGGACCAACCTCCCCGCGCCCGTGGCGGTGCCGCGCCGACTCCCCGTACGCGCACCCCTCGACACGGCAACCCTAGCGCCGCCCCCCGGACTTCACCCGCAGAAGACACCGCGACACGCCGCGCCACCACCCGGCAACAAAAACACACGGCGGCCGGCCGCCACCTGCCGTGACAACCACCGCCGCGCCGACCCCGGCCACCCGGCCGGGACACCTCAACCCGCGAAGTCCTCCGGACGCACCTGCTCCAGGAACTCCCGGAACTTCTCCACCTCGTCCTCCTGCTCGTCCGGGATCACGATCCCCGCCTCACTGAGGACCTGCTCCGCACAACGAATCGGAGCACCCACCCGCAACGCCAACGCGATGGAGTCACTCGGCCGCGCCGACACCCGCACACCGTCACCGAGGAGCAGATCCGCGTAGAACACGTTCTCCTTCAACTCGGTGATCTCCACCGCCCGCAACGGCGCCTGCAACGCCGTCAGCACATCCCGCAGAAGATCGTGCGTCAACGGCCGGGCCGGCTTGACCCCCTGCTGCTCATAAGCGATCGCCGTCGCCTCGACCGCGCCGATCCAGATCGGCAGATAGCGGTCCCCCTCGACCTCCCGCAGCAGGACGATCGGCTGGTTGCTCGGCAACTCCACCCGAACTCCGACCACGCTCAGCTCGCGCACCGCCGCCTCCGTGTCGTCGTCACCATGCACCGCGCCCTTCCCTGCACGGTACACGGACCAGGACACGGGAGTCCCACGCGCTACGTGCACCACGCCTCGCCGGACGGGCATACCCCGGCAAGCCTACGACACGCTCCGCCGACCAGATCTTTCCGCGCCCACCCACGACGAAGGGCCGGGCGCACACCGCACCCGGCCCCTCGCACCGACCTCACCGGCCCAACGTCGACCGCAGCCCCACCCGCACCAACGCCGCGTGCAACCGCTGCGACAACGCCAGCAACTCCCGCGCCGTCTCCGCCGCCCGGGCCCGCGCCGCCGGATCGCTCTGCCGCGCCAACGGCGCCACCAACTGCGCGAACAACCCGACCTCACGATCCGCCGCCGACCGGTACGCCCGCAGATGCCGAGGCTCCAGCCCGTACGCCGCCAGACCCGCCACCGCACTCGCGATGATCAACGCGTCCGCGTCGTACCACCCCGGCGGATCCGACACCAGCACACCCAGCCGCTCCAACTCCGCGAGCGTCGACTCGTCCACACCACTACGAGCGATCAGACCCGCCCGGTCCAGCCGCACCTCCGACGACTCGACCGACTCCACCGGCTCCCGGCCCGGAACCTCACCACCCGGACCCACAGCCACCAGATTCGGCCGCCCCCGCCCCGGCGACGGACCAGACCCGTCCCACTGGGCCAACTGCTCCCGGATCACCCGCAACGGCAGGTACTGATCCCGCTGCGCGGTCAACACGAACCGCAACCGCGCCACATCGTCCCAGCCGTACTTCCGATAACCCGCCGGCGTCCGCTGCGGCTCCACCAGGCCCTCGGCCTCCAGGAACCGCAACTTCGAGATCGTGACGTCCGGAAACTCCGGCCGCAACTGCGCCAGCACCTCGCCGATACTCATCAGCGCAGGCGCCCGCGCCGCCCCGGACGGCGTCGAAGCCGCAGGCTCGTTCACCCCCGGCCGGCCTCCTCCTCCGGGCGCGGACCGGCGATGAACACCACCCGGAACTTGCCGATCTGCACCTCGTCACCGTTGCTCAGCGTCGCCGCCTCGACCCGCTCACGATTCACATACGTGCCGTTCAGGCTGCCCACATCCCGCACCGTGAACGTCCCACCGTCACGGTGGAACTCCGCGTGCCGACGCGACACCGTCACGTCGTCCAGGAAGATGTCACTGTCCGGGTGCCGCCCACTCGTCGTCACATCGTGGTCCAACAGGAACCGGGCACCCGCATTCGGACCCCGGCGAACCACCAGCAACGCCATACCCGGCGGCAACGAGCCGGACATCCGGCTCGGCACCACATCGGTGTCCGGGCCCTCCAGCACTTCGTCGAGCGAGCCGAGATTGAGCGTCGAAGTGACGTCGAGCGGGGGGAACTCGTCGTCTGGGCGCGTCATGGGACCACCTCACGGATCTGTTCGGTCGGCGTCAGGGAATGGCGGGTCTGGCCGCCGGGCAACACCACACCCGGCGGCTGGCTCCCCGTGCCCGGGAAGGCGCATTCCGCAACGCTCAAACTATTGGTTCTCGGTCGACTGGGCGAGCCTAGCCAGCGCCGAAATGCAGGGCAACCGGACGCGCGGAACCTCGCCGCTGCCCGGAACAGCACGAACTCAGCTCTCGGTGAGCTCGCGGTACGCATCGGCGGTCAGCAGACCCTCGACCGCCGCCGGATCGTCCGGAGTGATCTCCACCAACCACCCCGCACCGTACGGATCCGTGTTGATCACCTCAGGGGTGTCGGCCAACGCCTCGTTGCGCGCCGCCACCGTGCCGCTCAACGGCGCGTAGATCTCCGACACGCTCTTCGTCGACTCGATCTCGCCCAGCGACTCACCCGCCGCCACCACCGCACCCGGCTCCGGCAGCTGAACGAACACGATGTCACCCAGGGCGTCCTGCGCGAAGTGCGTGATACCGACGCGGACGACACCACCGTCACCACCGACCACCCACTCGTGCTCGGCGGTGTACCGCAGATCCTCAGGAATCACCAACTGCGTCCTTCGTCATCGGTGCACCGGAGAAACCGGCGCGGCCGCGACCGGTCACGAGACCGGCCGGGCGTGGTCCAGCTTGATCGGCGCGTGCAGCTGCGAAACCTCCACAACCTCACGATCCTCGGAGGTCACGTTACCGCCGCCGTCCCGCACCGATGCGACCACCCCGCCGGGAATGTTCAACGCCGTACGCATCGTCGCCGGATCACCGATCACCATGATCGTGAACGGACCCGTCAACCGCCGCCCGTCCACCACCAGCGCACCGTCGGGCCCGTCCACGAAATACGTCGACGCGATGATCCGCGCCGCCGTACCGTCAGTGCCCTGGATCTGCATCGCCTCCGCGCCCGCACCCCGCAGCTCCTGCACCGCGTCCAGGATCCGCGTCGACGACACCGCCTTCGCCGGCCCCGAGAACCGCACCTCAAGACCCGGACCCACCGCCGGCAACGTACCCGCCAGGATGCCCAGCTCGTCCGCCCGCCGCGTCGCCTCCTCCAGCGCCGCCTGCCGGCCCTGCTCACCCGACCGCAGCTGCCGCTGGCTCTCCTCCAGCAACTCGATCTCCTGGCGCAGCCGCCGCTCCCGCGAATCCAGATCCGACGAGATCCGCACCAGGTCCTCCTCCCGCGTCGCCGCGAGCGTCGGATCCGTCGACGTCGTCTTGAACTGCACCACCAGCGTGAAACCCAGCAACGCCAGCAACACCGCGATCATCGCGCCCGCCGACGAGAACCGCCGCGCCGCCGACGGCGCACCGGCACCGGCCGCCGCACCCGGCTCCGGCTCGGACTCCGGCACCGCCTCCCGCTCCGCGGGCTCCGCCGCCTCGTCCGGCACCGGCTCCACCGGCGCCAACGGGCTCAACTCGTCCGGATCGGGCGCGTCCGGGCGCGGATCCGGCTCACCCGCCGGACCCGACGGCCGCGCCGGCTCCCCCGGCCGCGGCCACCCGGTACCCGTCTCCCTGTGTTCCTCGCTCATCGCCACAAACCTACGCCCGGAACAGGTGCCGGCGGATCGCCGCCACATTTCCGAAGATGCGCACCCCGAGCACGACCACCACACCGGTGGACAACTGACCGCCCACGCCCAACTGGTCACCCAGGTACACGATCAGACCCGCCACCAGCACGTTCGAGATGAACGACACCACGAACTGCTTGTCGTCGAAGATCCGGTCCAGCTTCGCCCGCACCCCACCGAACACCGCGTCCAACGCGGCCACCACAGCGATCGGCAGATACGGCTGCAACGCCGCCGGCACCGTGGGGTCCAGATACACCCCGAGCACCACACCGGCGAGCAACGCCAGCACCGCGATCATCGGCCACCTCCCGAAGGGCTGGAAGAACCACCCGGGCCGGACGACCCGGGACTCGACGAACCGGCGCCACCCGAACCCGACGGGCGCGCGCTCGCGCTCGGACCCGGGCTCGCCGGAGGCTCGGCGTAGCGTAGCCGCGGCTGCGGCGCCGCCGGCAAGGTGAGGTCGTCGACCCGCTTCACCCCGAACGACAGACCTGTCGTCCGCGCCACCTCACGCATCAACGCCGCCGCCCGGCTCTCGTCGAACCGGTCCCGCATCGACCTCGGCCCGATCGCCTGCACCTCGTACGGGCCCGTCACCGGCCGGTAGTCCACCAGGATCGCCTCACCCGCCGAGCGGATCGTCGACGTCGCCGTCAACCGCTGCCCGTTCACCGCCACCGCCTCGGCGCCCGCCGCCCACAACGCGTTCGCGACCTTCTGCAGATCCGAATACAGCACCCGGGACGGGCCCGCATCCCCGCCGGTCACCCCGTCCTGGTCCGCCGCCGCGTCGGCCAGCCGCACCACCACGCCGTCCCCCCGCACCCGGGCCAGGCCGGTGCCCGCCTCCAGCGTGCGCAACCGGGACGCCTGCGAACCGCTCAACGCCGCGTCCCGCTGCCGGCCGACCTCCTCACGCAACTGCTCGGCGCGCTCGGTCAACCGGTCGGTCTCCGCCTCCCGCCCCTTGATCTCGGCGACCAGACCCGCCCGCGCCGTCGCGCGGCTCGGCTCCTCCGCCACCGTCTCCCGGTACGCCACCGCGAACAGGAAACCGATCAGCGCCAGCACCACCAGGCTCACCGGCCGACCCAGCACCTCCCGCAGCCGCGACATGGAGCCCGTCGCCCGGCGCGCCGCCGCGTCCCCGTACCCCGGGTCCAGCGGATTGCGGAACAGCTCGGTCAGGAAGTCCGGGGCGTACACCCGGGTCGACGGGTCGCGTTCCTTGTCCCCGTCCCGTGACGGCGTCGTCATGCCGCCGCCTCCGTACGCCGCGCCCGCATGGCCCGCACGAGGCGGCTCGCCTGCACCACGTACATCGCGCCGGCGACCCAGTAGAGGACCAGGCCCCACCAGGCCAGGCCCCAGCCGATCGCGCCTGCGGCGGTGCCGGCGTCCGGCACCGCGTCGGCCAGCAGCAGGATGGGGAACGCCGCCAGGAGCAGGAACGTCGCGGTCTTGCCCACGTAGTGCACCGGCGGCGGGCCGTAGCCGTACCGGCGCAGCACCCCGAGGGACACCAGCAGGAGCAGCTCCCGGGCCAGCAGCGCGCCGGTGAACTGCCAGGGCACCACCTCGCGGGCGGTGAACGCGAGCAGCGTGGCGAGGATGTAGAGGCGGTCGGCCAGCGGGTCGAGCAGCTCCCCGAGCCGGCTCACCTGGCCCAGGCGGCGGGCGATCCAGCCGTCCACCCAGTCGCTGGTACCGCCCACGGCGAGCACCGCGATGGCGGCGACGTCGGCCCGCACCACGAGGAACAGGTAGAGGAAGATCGGTACGCCGACGAGCCGGACGAAACTGATCAGGTTGGGCAGCGTGAGGACGCGGTCTCCCACGACCGTGGCGGTCCCGGAATCCGGTTGCTCCGCTGGAGCCGGCCGACGCGACACCGAACCCTCCCTTCGCAGCACGGTCCGGCAGCCGGATGAACGGCCGCTGGAGGGACGTGCGCGTTGCCGGCCGGTCAGACGCCGGCGCCCTCTGTGATCCCGGGCTGGGACCTCCCCGACGCGGCCCGCCCTCGTGGTGATCACGGGCCGCCCAGTTGCGCTGCCACTATATCGGGCTCGCCGCTCTCCCCCGGTGGCCCGCTGCGTCGTTGCTCAGTGGTGTCACGGTGGTGACCGTCACAACCGCTAAGGCATCCTAGGACACTAGTTGAGCGGTGGGACGCAGGGCGGACATCGGTGCGAGGGATCAGGCGGTACGGGCGGTCGAGTCCGAGCCGGCCTGCGGGGCGGTGGCCGCCGCGGCCTGGCTGAACGCCACCAGCGCCAGCAGCAGCTCGTGCTGCACCCGGTTGGGCATACGGTCGAGCACGGCCTGCACCGCCCGGTGCCGTCTCTCCTGGAGGTCGCGCAGCAGCGTATCGGCGGCAGCGGTCGGGATCAGCCGCACCTCCCGCCGGTCGCGCGGGTCCGCCACCCGGCGCAGCAGGCCGACCGCCTCCAGACGGTCGCACAACCGGCTCGCCGACGAGGGGACCACGTCCAGCAGCTCGGCCAGCCGGTTCACGTTGGTGTCCGGATGCGACACGATCAGCGACAGCACCCGCAGCTGGGTGGGCGAGACGCCGACGGTGTGCCGGGACGTCGCGGAGTCGAGCACACCGATGAGCGCCTCCGCAGCCGATTCGATGGCCGCGGCAAGATTCGGAGGTCGCTCCACTCGCCGTCCCCTGCGATCGTCCCGCTCGTGTTCGCTCCGCAGCCCCGGTCACTGCCCCGTCACGTCGTCGGACCGGCTGGGGCCGCGCCAGTCCAGGCAGACGACGACCGCGTCGTCGCGGAGATCCGCGTCGGCATGGTACGCGTGCAGTTCGCGCATCACCGTACCAACTGCCTCGGTCGCCGGCTGCAGCCGAGTCGACCGCATCGCACGCGCCATGGCCCGGACGCCGTACGGCTCCTGCTCGTCGGGCTCCGCCGCGTACACCCCGTCGCTGACGACGAAGAGGCGATCGCCCGGCTCCAGAGTGAACTCCTGCACGTCGTAGCGCGTCTCGGCGAACATGCCCAGCGGCAGCTGCTGCTCCAGCGCGATCGGCGTGACGCGGCCCCCACGCAGCCGCAGCAGTTGCGGTGAGCCGGCGTCGACCACGCGCATCACGCCCCGGCGGCTGTCCAGCTCCAGCAGGAGCGTGGCCACGTGCCGGTCGCCCCGGTGCTGGTAGTAGATGGTGTCCGAGGCCAGCTCCGCCTGCTCCACCAGGCTGCCGCCCGAACGCCTGGCGTTGCGCATGGCGTTCACCGTCATCGCCGTGAGCATCGACGCGGCCAGCCCGCTGCCGGTGCCGTTGAGCACGGTGAGGGTGAGCCGGTCGCCGTCCACCGACCAGTCGAAGTGGTCACCGCCCACGGTGTACGCCGGTTCGAGCTGCCCGGCGAGCAGCGCGTCACCGAGCCGTACGCTGCGCCCCGGCAGCAGGTCCCACTGCATCTCGGCAGCCATGCTCAGCCGCTCCCGCCGCCGGGCGCGCCGGTAGCGGTCGGTCTCCCGGTCGGCCGCCCGGATCGCCACTGCCAGTTCCCCGGCGGCGTCGCGCGCGGCCTCCACAGTGGCCGCGTCCGGGTCGCCGGGCAGCTCCACCATCAGCACGCCGAGCCGCTCCCCCCACACCGACAGCGGCAGGTAGGCGCGGCAGCGGCCGTCCTCGACGATGTCCAGCACCGGCTCCTGGCTGCTGAAGCAGCGCTGCGCGACGCTGTGGGCCAGCAGCGGGCCGCCGTCGGGCACGTCCGGGTCGAGCACCGGCCAGAGTCCGCTGGCGCGGTAGTCGGCGACGAACACCTCCGCCCGCGCAGCCCCGAGCGTCTGGCGCAGCACCGCGTCCGCGGTCTCCGCCAGTTGGTCGGGTGGCGCCGTGCGCAGGGCACGTGACACCGATCCGGACGCCTCCGGCATGCTCATCCTCCGATGACGACTATTGCTACAGGGCAAACATCATACGAAGGCCGCCAGACGGCGAACGCCCCGCCTCGGCCGGGCGTGACGGGACCGGCTCAGCCGGCCGTGCGGAACGCCAGCGCGCCGTGGAACGCGTCCGGCACCGGCTCGGGCTCACCGGCCGGCCGCCACCGCGCCACCGGCACGATGCCGTCGCCGGTCGGCTGCCAGCGGCCCAGCAGCGGCGCGAACCGCTCGGGCGCTCGCATCCGGAACGCCGGGCCCATCATGGCCAGCGCCTCGGGGTGCCCGGCCAGCTCCTCGGTGTCGAAGTCGATCGCCAGCCGGCTGCCCGGCGCCACCGCCTGGTACAGCTCGTCGAGCGTACGGGCGAGCGTGTCGTCGTCCAGGAACGCCGCCAGCCCGAGGAATACCACACCCACCGGCCGTCTCCCCCAGCCCGGCACGAACCGGTGCAGCTGCGCCCGGTCGACGGTCCCGATGTCGGTGGCGTCGCCGTAGCCGTACCCGGCCCGGTCGCTGCCGGCGAGCAGGCTCCGGCCCAGGCGGACCGTCTCCGGGTCCACGTCGGTGTAGAGCACTGTCGCCTCCGGTGCGACCTCGTGCACGTTGCCGCAGGTGGGCACACCCGCGCCGAAGACCAGGAAGCCGTCGATCCCGTCGGCGGCCATCGCCTGCACGGTACGGCCGAGGAAACCACGCAGCGACCGGAAGATCGCCGCGCAGGGCCCGTACGCCGCCTCGAAAGCGGCGGCCGCGGCAACGTCCACCGGACGGTGGTGCCGGCCGCCGAGCCAGTAGTCGATCATGCGGGCGGTGCTCGGTCCGTCCGGCTGATCCATCGACGGGGCTCCCTCCCCTGGGTGCTGCACGCCAGCGTACCCACCGGGCGACCCCGGCGGTATCGCCCCGGGCCGCCCACCCGGGCCGCGATACTGGCCGCGGGGGCGCCGGCCACGAGGAGGTACGGGTGAACTCGGCGAACGGGGCCGCGGTGGTGGTCGGGGTGGACGGCTCCGAACCCGCGACACGGGCGGTGCGTCTGGCGGCCCGGGAGGCGCGGCGGCGCAACCGCCCGCTGCGGGTGGTGCACGGTTTCATCTGGCCGCTGCTGCGCGTACCGGTCTCCGCGCCGGCCGGGTCACCACCCGGTGCCGGGTTGCGCAACCAGGCCGAGCAACTGGTCTCCGACGCGGTCGCGGCGGCCGAGGCGGAGTCGCCCGGCCTGCGCATCACCGGCGAGATCATCGACGGGGAGGCCGCCGCGGTGCTGCTCGGCGAGTCCCCCACCGCCGCCCTGATCGTCCTCGGCGACCGGGGACTGGGCGGATTCGCCGCGCTCGTGGTCGGGTCGGTCGCGGTGCAGGTCGCCTCGTACGCCGACTGCCCGGTGCTGATCGCGCGCGGCACCGCCCGCGCGGACGGCCCGGTCGTGGTCGGCGTGGACGGCTCCACGCTGTCGCGCGCCGCCGTCGAGTTCGCCGCCGAGACCGCGTCCGCGTGGGGCGCGCCGCTGCACGTGGTGCACGCCCGCCCCGCCCCGCCCGGGCGCAAGGGCGGGGCCGAGGAGGACGAGCGGGTGCTCACCGAGGCGGTCGACGGGATCGGCGAACGGTGGCCGGACCTGCCGGTGCACGCCGAGACGGTACGCGCCAAACCGGTCGCGGCACTGACCACGGCGTCGGCCGGGGCTCAACTGGTCGTGGTGGGCCGGCAGGGCCGGGGCGAGCTGGGCGGGCTGCTGCTCGGCTCGGTCAGCCAGGGGATCCTGCACCGCGCCGCCTGCCCGGTCGCGGTGGTCCGCGCCTCCGACTGAACGGCGTCCGGCGCGCCCGGCTGAGCGGTGGTCCACACCCCCGCCTGAGCGGCGCTCCGGCCGGGGGGATGCGCCCGCAACGGTTGGTCCCGGCCCGGGCGGGTAGACGCCTACGGTCAGCCGACAGCGATCCGGAGGAGGCAGAGATGCCAGGACCACGGCCGGGCAGCAACGCGTACGACAAGCAGCGAGCACGCCTTCGCGACCTCGTCGAACAGTCCGGACGGGCGTCGGACAAGGAGGCGAACCAGGTCGCCAACCGGATCCTCCAGGACGACCGGGGGCAACGCGGTGTGGTCCGGGGCGAACGGACCTACGGCCCCAAGGGGAACCGGGAACCGGGTGACCCGAAGTGAGGACGGCAGCGGCTGTCGACGGCGCCATCGCGGGCGCCGTCGGCAGCGCCGTCCTCAACGCGGTCTCGTACCTCGACATGGCGTTGCGGGCCCGGCCGGCCAGCAGCACCCCGGAATCGGTCGCCGGACGGCTCGCCGACGTCACACACGTCGACCTGGGCCCCGGCGACGAGGCGGAGAACCGCCGCTCCGGTCTGGGGCCGTTGCTCGGGTACGCCACCGGCATCGCCGCGGGGGCCGCGTTCGGTCTGCTCGCCGCGCGCCGGCGAATCCCGTTGCCGCTGGCCACGGTCCTGCTCGGCGGCGGGGTGATGGCCACCTCCGACGGCTCGATGACGGTGCTCGGCGTAACCGACCCGCGTACCTGGCGGCGCAGCGACTGGGTCTCCGACCTGATCCCGCACCTCGCGTACGGGCTGTCGGCCGCAGCCACCTGGCGGCGGCTGCGGCCGACGTCGGCTCGCGGTTAGCTCTCGTCGTCGGCGACCGGCTCACCGGCCGGGCCGTACGGCGACACCTGTCCCTTGGGGACCGGGCGTCCCGCGTCGCCGTTCGACGTGCCCCGGCCTCGCGAACGGCTGCCCGCCTGGGTGGCCGTCTTGCGGCTGTCCTGGCTGGTGGCGCCGAGGTCGTTCCGGCGCAGTTCCTCCTGCTGCGGCTTGACCACGGGTCTCTCCTTCCCGGTGGAGCACACGGCCGTCGACCGCGCACCCGACCCGCGTACCCGCCGCCGCCCGGCGCATTCCGGATCGGCCCGGGGGTCTGGCCGGGGCCGGGGCGGGTAAGCCGGACGGATGCCAGACGATCGCAACGTCGCGCGCGCCCTGCTGGAACGGCAGAACCGCACGTACGCGGAGGAGGCCGGCATCGCCCTCGCGGACCGGCCCGGCCCGCTGTACCAGTTGCTGGTGCTCACCACGCTGCTGAGCACCCGGATCCGGGCCTCGGTGGCGGTGGCCGCCGCCCGGGAGCTGTTCGCCGCCGGCTACCGCACCCCGCAGGCGATGGAGGCGGCGAGCTGGCAGGACCGGGTCGACGCGCTGGGCCGGGGCCACTACCGGCGCTACGACGAGCGGACCGCCACCATGCTCGGCACCGGCGCCCGGCTCTGCCTGGACCGCTGGCACGGCGACCTGCGCCGGCTGCACAAGGAGGCCGGCGCCGACCGGGCCGTGCTGCGCCGGCTGCTCACCGAGTTCCCCGGCATCGGCCCCACCGGTGCGGACATCTTCCTGCGGGAGGCGCAGTCGGTGTGGCCGGACGTGCGCCCGTACGCCGACCGGCGCACGCTCGCCGGGGCGCGGCGGCTGGGCCTGCCGGCGAGCCCCGGTGACCTGGTCGGGCTGGTCGGCGAGGCCGACTTCGGCCGGCTGGCGTCGGCGCTGGTGCGGGTGGCCCTGGGCGAGGAGTCGGCGGGCGAGGTGAGTCGCAGCGCCGCCACGGCCCACTGAGGGTCGCTACTTGGCCGGGCCGGGCTTGGTCAGGTTCCAGGCCAGCAGCGAGGCGAGCAGCGCGAGCAGCACCACGCCACCGGAGACGCCACCCTCCTCGCCGCTGCCACGGCTTCCGGAGAAACCGAAGTAGATCACGGCCAGTCCGGCCAGCACGGTGACGAACGTACGCAGTCCTCGGTCCTTCACGCCCGGACCGTACGACCGGCGACGCGGCCCGGGACGGGTATCGGGCGGTTGTCCCCCGTCCGGGTGTCAGTCCGGCGTGCGGCCGACAGCGGGGCCGCGCAGCCGGACCCGGCGGATCGCCCGCCCCGCCACCTCGACCACCTCCACGGTGAGGCCGGGCAGCCGCACCCGCTCCCCCGGCCCCTCGGGGAGCCGGCCCAGGCCGGCCAGCACCAGCCCGGCCACCGTGGTGTACTCCCGGGACAGCGGGAACGTCACGCGGACGCCCACGTCGGGCAGGTCGTGCAGCGGGAAGTCGCCCGGCAGCAGCAGCGCGCCGTCCGGCTCCCGCACGGCGCGGCGCACGTCCCGGTCGGTCTCGTCGTACAGCTCGCCGACCACCTCCTCGAGCAGGTCCTCCATGGTGACCAGGCCGTCCACGCCGCCGTACTCGTCGACCACCAGGGCGAGCTGCTCGTGCCGCTGGCGCAGCTGCCGCATCGCGTCGGCCACCGGCAGCGTGCCTGGTAGCAGCACCGGCGGGCGGGCCCGGTCGCCGACGAGCGCGCCGTCGGCGTCCACCAGGTCGCGGATGTGCACGGTGCCGCGTACGTCGTCGAGCCCGCCGGGTCCGATCACCGGCGCCCGGGACCGGCCGCCGGCCGCCAGCCGGCGCATCGCCTCCGCCGCGGGCAGGTCGGCGGGCAGAGTGGTCACGTCGCGGCGCGCGACGAGGATCTCCCGCAGCGTACGGCCGGCGATGTCGAACGCCCCGGCGAGGATCTCCCGCTGCTGGGCGGACAGGCCGCGCTGGCTGACCAGCATCTCCCGCAGTTCCTCCTCGGTCACCTCCTCCCGGCTGGCGCGCGGGTCGCCGCCGGCGAGCCGGACCAGCAGGTCGGTGGAGCGGCCGAGCAGCCACACCGCCGGCCGGGACAGCCGGGCGAGCAGGTCCAGCGGCCCGGCGCTGACCAACGCCCACCGCTCCGCCGTCTGCATGGCCAGCCGCTTGGGTGCCAGCTCCCCCACCACGAGCGTGAGGAACGTCAGCAGCAGTGTCACCAGGAACACCGCCACCGGGCGGGCGGCCGCGCCCAGGAAACCCAGCGGGCCGACCAGCGGCTCGGCCAGCGTCACGGCGGCGGCGGCCGAGGCGAGGAACCCGGCGAGCGTGATGCCGAGCTGGATGGTGGCCAGGTAGCGGTTCGGTTCGCGGGTGAGGCGGCTCAGCCGCGCCCCGGCCCGCCCGGACCGCGCCAGCCGGCGCAACTGCCCCTCCCGCAGGCTCACCAGCGCCATCTCGCTGCCGGACAGGGCGGCGTTGATCAGGATCAGCACCAGCACCAGCGCGACCTGCACGCCCATCAGTCGGTCTCCAGGTCGTCCAGCGAGATCGCGTGGGTCATCAGCCAGCGGGCCAGCGCGGCCATCCCGAACAGCCACAGCGGCGCCGAATCGGTGGGGCCGTTCGTGGCGAAGATCGCGAAGCGCAGGTCCGGGGCCCGGTACGCCTCGATCCGCCACTTGTGGTTCTTGTCCCGCCAGACCGCGGAAGGGTCCATGGCGCCACGGTAGGTGACCGGCGTGGGCCGGTGACACCGGTTGGCTCAGCCCGGCGGGCGGACCACCTCGCGGGCGTCGTCAGGGAGCCGCCGGGTGGCGCCGCGCCGGTCCAGCAGTTCCAGCAGCGGCACCGCCACCCGGCGGGTGGTGCCGAGCGCCTGCCGGGCGGCGCTGAGCGTGAACGGCTGCGGCAGCCCGGCGAGCACGCGTACCGCGTCGTCCGGGGCGCCCGGCAGCAGCACCACGTTCTCGGCCAGCTTCAGCAACGCGCCGGCGCGTACCGCGGCGCCGATCTCGCGGGGCCCGAGCCCGAGGTCGGCCAGGTGGTGCGCCTCGGGGGCCTGGAACGGCCGGTCGCCGTACTCGGCCCGGACCCGGTCTACCGCCTGGGCCACCGGGTCCGGCAGAGTCCCCTGCGGGGCGGCGGTGACCAGACCGTCGCGCAGCCGCAGCGGCGGGCGCAGCAGCGCCGTGACCAGAGCACGCTCGGGCAGGTCGAGCCGGTGCCGCAGCACGTCGACCGGTACGCCCGCGGCGAGCGGATGCTCGGCGGTGTACCGGGCCACCTCCTCGGTGAGGCGACGACCCAGGTCCCGCCAGTGCTCCGGGTCGGCCAGCCACTGCCCGGCCACCGGCGTCGCGGTCGGCGGCACGCCCATCCGGGTCAGGTCACCGGCACGGACCAGCCGTCGCCGGCGCAGTTCCCCGGCCAGGTCCGGCCGCCCGTCCAGGCCGGCCAGCACCGCCGTGCGGGCGGCCGCCGCGCCCCGGCGGCGCAACGGCGGCGGGTCCACGTCCAGCACCGTCACGCCGCCCGCGACGTGGTGCCGGCCGGGGTCGCGCAGCAGCGCCCGGTCCCCGATCAGCAGCGGCAGCGGGCGGGCCAGGCGCAGCCGTACCGTGTCCGGGCCCAGCGGCCGGACCCGGGCGGGCACCGCCGCCGAGCCCACGTGCAGCGTGAGCGTGGCCGGCAGGTCGGCGGCGGGGTCGCCGGACAGCCGCACGTCGAGCAGGTCGGTACGCCCGAACCGGCCGGGCGTGAGCAGCGCGTCGCCGCGCCCGACCCGGTCCCGGGGCAGGCCGCGCAGGTTCACCGCGGCCCGGGCCACCGCCTCGACGTCGGTGCGCGCGACGCCGAGCGAGTGCAATCCGCGTACGCGCACCGCCTCGCCGGTGGCGGCCAGCTCCAACTCGTCGCCGGCACGCAGCCGGCCACCGCCGAGCGTGCCGGTGACCACCGTGCCGCTGCCGCGTACGGTGAACGCGCGGTCCACCCAGAGCCGTACCGGGGCGTCCAGGGCCGGGTCGGGCAGCCGGGCGGTCAGGCGGTCCAGCGCGGCGCGCAGCTCGGGGAGACCGGCACCGGTGACCGCGGAGACCGGCACCGCCTCCACAGCGCCCAGCGACGTGGCGGCGATCTCCGCGAGGGCCCGCGCCGCCGCCGGCCCGGGGTCGGCCAGGTCCGCGCGGGTGACCGCGAGCAGCCCGTACGACACACCCAGCGCGTGCAGAGCGGCCAGGTGCTCGGCGGACTGCGGCATCCAGCCCTCGTCGGCGGCCACGACGATCAGCGCGGCCGGGACCGGGCCGATGCCGGCGAGCATGTTCGGCACGAACCGCTCGTGCCCCGGTACGTCGACGAAGGCGAGGGTGCCGCCCGACGGCAGTGTGGTCCAGGCGAAGCCGAGGTCGATGGTCATGCCCCGGCGGCGTTCCTCCGCCCACCGGTCCGGTTCCATCCCGGTCAGCGCGCGCACCAGCGTGGACTTGCCGTGGTCGACGTGCCCGGCGGTCGCCACCACCCACATGCCGGTCAGTCCCCCACGCTCAGCACGGCCGCCCGGACCCGGTCGTCGGCGCTCTCCGGCACGGCGCGCAGGTCCAGCAGGAGACGGCCGTGCAGCACCCGGCCGAGGATCGCCGGATCGCCGGTGCGCAGCGGCTCGGCGTACCGCTCGGGCAGGCTCAGCGCCCACGAGTCCAGCTCCACCCCGGGCGCCCCGCCGCCGCCGACCACAGCGACGCCGGGCACCACCTCGGCCTTGCAGCCGTCCTCGCCGAGCCGGTCACGCAGCCGCTCCAGCCGCTGCCGCAGCCGAGCCGGGTCGGCGTGCAAGGCGTCCCGGGTGGGCGTGGACGGCGCGTACAGGGTGGCGGCGAGCGCGGCGAGGGTGAGCTTGTCCACCCGCAGCGCCCGCGCCAGCGGGTGGCGGCGCAGCCGGTGCACGAGGTCGGCGTCGCCGAGCAGCAGACCGGCCTGCGGGCCGCCGAGCAGCTTGTCGCCGCTGGCGGTGACCAGGTGCGCGCCCGCGCGCAGCGTAGTGGCCGCGTCCGGCTCGGCCGGCAGCAGCGGGTCCGGCGCGAGCAGCCCCGACCCGATGTCGGCCACCACGGGTACGCCCAGCGTGGCCAGCTCGGCCACCGGCACCGCCGAGGTGAACCCGGTGACCAGGAAGTTCGACGGGTGCACCTTGAGCACGAACCCGGTGTGCTCGCCGATCGCGGCCTCGTAGTCGGCGCGCGTGGTGCGGTTCGTGGTGCCCACCTCGCGCAGCCGCGCGCCGGTGCTGGACAGCAGGTCCGGCAGGCGGAACCCGTCGCCGATCTCGACCAGCTCGCCGCGGCTCACCACGATCTCCCGGCCGGCGGCCAGCGCGGTGGCGGCGAGCGCCAGGGCGGCGGCGCCGTTGTTCACCACGTGCACCGCCCCGGCGTCGGGCACCGCCGCGGCGAGCGCGTCGAGCGCCTCCCGGCCGCGCCGGGCCCGCCGCCCGGTCCGCAGGTCCAGTTCCACGTCGGTGTGCCCGGCGGCGGCGACCAGGGCGTCCACGGCGGACGGGGCGAGCGGCGCACGGCCCAGGTTGGTGTGCAGCACGACGCCGGTGGCGTTGAGCACCGCGCGCGGCGTACGGCCGGGCAGGTCCGCCAGCGCCGCGTCGCGTACCCCCTCGGGGGTCAGCTCACCGCGGCGGGCGCGGTCCTGCGCGCGGACGATCGCGGCCTTGACCCGGTCCCGGCCGAGCGTGCCGGCGGCGGCGGCCAGCGCGGGATCGGCGAGCAGCGCGTCGGTGCGCGGCACCCGCCGTCGCGGGTCGACCTCACGCATCGGCGCACTCCCGGGAACGGTTTGGCGGAGACGGACGGGAATCGAACCCGCCTGGCCCGGATCCCGGACCACACCGGTTTTGAAGACCGGGAGGGGCACCAGCCGCCTGAACGCCTCCACGCAGAAGTCAACCACAGCGGACGGAAGGCCGCCCGGGGAGGTTCAGTCCTGCTCGGCGGCCCGCCGGTCGGCGCGTTCGCGCTGCGGCACCACCGTGTACCGCGGATCGCGCGCCGAGGCGACCCCGCCGTGGAAGATGCCGAACCGGGTGCACACCGACGCGGCGATCAGCGCACCGCCGGAGAGTGCGGACAGCACCCGGCTGCGGCGGCCGAGCAGCGCGCCCACGACACCGGCGGCGGTCAGCGCACGGCCCGCGCGCAGCAGCTTCCCGGGTGTGCCCTGCGTGTAGGGCTCGCTGAGCAGGCCGAGCCGGTTCTCCACCCGGTGCGAGCCCCACAGCTCCATCGCCGCGCCCGCGACCGCGAGGCGCCGCGCCGGACCGGCCTGCGCGCGGGGCGCGGCCACCAGGCCGACACCCGCGCCGCTGGCCAGCGCGCTGCCCGCGAAGATGGCCGGCAGTTCCGGGTACGCCTCGTGCCACGACGGCACCGCCGTGTCCGCCAGCAGCACCCCGGTGTACGTGGCCAGCGCCGGCGCGGTGACGGCGGCGACCAGGCCGGCGGCGTGCCCGGCCGGGGGCAGCAGCCGGCGGCCGAGCCCCAGCACGCCGCGCTCGGGCAGCAGCGGGGCCGCCTCGGCGATCGCCGCGACCCCGGCGGCCGGGCCGAACACGCTGAGGATCCACGTGCCCACCGACATCGGCGAGGTCACCTTCGCCACCCGCAGCATGTGGTGGAAGCGCGACGGTCGCCCCAGGTCGTTCACCAGGAAGTACGTGCTGGCGCCGACCGCCGCGAGCGCGGTGACCCGGCCGGCGCGCCGCAGCGCCGGGCGGCAGGTGAGCTGCCCGCCCGCCGCGAGCAGCGACGAACCGGCGGCGAGACCGCCGGTGAACAGGTACGCGGCGATGTCCCACCGCCACACCGGCGGCTTGAGGATGGGCCGGCCGTAGTAGGAGGTGAACTCGGCCGGCGGGACGTTGAGCTGCTCCCCACCGCCCCTGCCGCCCTTGCGGCGTCGGCGCGGTTCCGCGTCGCGGGGCGGGTGCGGGGCGAGGCCGGCGTCGTGGGAGCCCGCGTCGGTGCGGCCCACGCCGGGACCGGCCGCGGTGGCCCGGCTGCCGTTCTCCCGCTCGGCGGCGCCGCCGTCCTCCGGTTCGGCGGACAGGCGTTCGCGGAATCGGCGGAACAGGTCACCGACCGGGCGGTCCGGGCTCACGACGATCCTCCGACGAACGCGGCGACGGCAGCCGCCGCCATGGCCAGGGCGGCGAACCCGGCCCGCTTCCACATCTTCGGCAGGTCCCGGGTGGTGACCACCGGGTCCGGCGGCAGCCCGTACACCTCCGGCTCGTCCAGCAGCAGGAAGAACGCGCCGTCGCCGCCGACACCGTCGGTCGGGTCGTGGCCGTACAGGCGCGCCTCCGGCACACCCCGCTCGTGCAACGCGGTGACCCGCTTGGCGGCCCGTTCCCGCAGCTCGTCGAGCGGTCCGTACTGGATCGACTCGGTCGGGCAGGCCTGCGCGCAGGCGGGCGTCATGCCCGCGCCGATCCGGTCGTAGCACAACGTGCACTTCCACGCCCGGCCGTCGCCCTTGCGCTGGTCGATCACGCCGTACGGGCAGGCGGAGATGCAGTAGCCGCAGCCGTTGCAGATGTCCTCCTGCACCACCACCGTGCCGAACTCGGTGCGGAACAGCGAACCGGTCGGGCACACGTCCAGGCAGGCCGCGTGCGTGCAGTGCTTGCACACGTCGGACATCATCAGCCAGCGGAAGTCGGTGCGGCTCTCCACGCCGGTGGCCCGCCCGGGCGGCTGGGCGCCGGGCATGCCGAGGAACTCCGGACCGGCGGCCATCCGCGCCGCCGCCTCCGGCTGCCCCGGCGGCAGGCCGGGATTCGTACCGGTGTCGGGAGCGGTGAGCGCGCCGGCCGCCGCTGACGCCGGGCTGGTCGCCGGGCCGGTCGGGTCACCGGCGAACGGCGGCGTGCGGTGCCCGGCCGGGCGGGGCTGTTCGATGAACGCGACGTGCCGCCACGAGTTCGCGGTCAGCGCGCCGGTGTTGTCGTACGACATGCCGAGCAGGTCGAAACCCGAGTCGGGGACGCCGTTCCACTCCTTGCAGGCCACCTCGCACGCCTTGCAGCCGATGCAGACGCTGGTGTCGGTAAAGAAGCCCATCCGGGGCGGCGCGGAGATCCAGCCCGCGTCCGGGGCCGGGTCGAGCGGGCCGTACAGGCTGTTGGCGTCAGGCATCCCGATCCCCGTCCTGGTGCGCGGCGGCCGACTGCTCGTCGGTGCTGCCGGCGGCGTCGTCCCCGCCGGCCGCGTCGGTGGTCACCACCGGCACCTTGCGGTCCGGTGTCATCCCGGCCCGCCGCTGGTAGTCGCCGACCAGGTCGAGCAGCGGCGGGCCGGTGGGCCGCCGCCCGGGCCGGATGTCGCAGGTGCCGACCTTGCTCTCCTGGATGAGGACGTTCGGGTCCAGCGTGATGCCGAACAGGTCGTTCGCCGAGTCGCCGGTGACGAGCCCTTCGGTGCCGAAGTGGTACGGCAGCCAGACCTGGTGGATGATCCGGCCGTCCACCCGCAGCGGGGTGAGCCGGTCGGTGACCAGCACCCGCGCCTCGATCACCGCGCGTCCGCTGATCAGGTGCGCCCAGCCCAGGTGGGCCAGCCCGATCTCGCCGGCCAGTTCCGGGGACACCTCGACGAACATCTCCGGCTGCAGCTCGGCCAGGCGCGGCACGGTACGGCTCATCCCACCGGCCGTGTGATGCTCGGTGAGACGGCTGACCGTGAACACGTACGGGAAGACCTGGCTGTGCGGCTCCGGCGGACTCGGGTTCATCCGGTTTATCGGATGCTCGTAGATCTTGCGGGTCGGGTTGGCCTGCTGACCGTAGAGCGGGTTGCGCATCGGCGACTCGGCCGGCTCGTAGTGCGTCGGCAGCGGACCGTCGAGGACGCCGCTCGGCGCGTACAGCCACGCCTTGCCGTCGCCCTGCATGACGAACGCGTCGTCACCGGCGAGCGCCGCCGGGCCCGACGCGCCCTCCGGCGGCCGGTACGACGGCGGTTTCGTCTTCTCGAAGTCCGGCACGTCGTACCCGGTCCACTCGCCGGCGTCCGGATCCCACCAGACGTACTTCTTCCGCTCGCTCCACGGCCGGCCCTCCGGGTCGGCGGAGGCGCGGTTGTAGAGCGTGCGCCGGTTCGCCGGCCACGCCCAGCCCCACTCGGCCGCCACCCAGTCCTGCTCGTGGCGGGACCGGCGGCGGGCCGCCTGGTTCACGCCGTCGGCGTACACGCCGGAGTAGATCCAGCAGCCGATCGCGGTGGAGCCGTCGTCCCGGGCCTCGCCGAACGCGTTCAGCGGGCGGCCGGTCGCCACCTCGTACCCGTTGATCTCCTTGAGCACCGCCTCGGCGCTCGGCTCGGCGTGCGGACCGTGCGTCGGGTAGTCCCAGGTCAGGTCCAGCAGCGCCCGGTCCCGGCGCTCGGTGGAGGCGGCCAGCTTCTCCCGCAGCACCCGGCCCAGGTGGTAGAAGAACCACAGCTCGGAGCGGGCGTCGCACGGCGGGTCGACGGCCTTCTCCCGCCACTGCAGCAGCCGCTGCGTCTGGGTGAAGGTGCCCTCCTTCTCCACGTGCGAGGCCGCCGGCAGGAAGAACACCTCGGTGCGGCACTCCTCCGGCACGATCTCGCCGGTGGCGACCTCCGGGCTGTTCTTCCAGAACGTGGCGCTCTCGATCATGAACAGGTCGCGGACCACGAGCCAGTCCAGGTTGGCCATGCCGAGACGCTGAGCCCGGCCGTGCGCCGAGCCGACCGCCGGGTTCTGGCCGAGCAGGAAGTAGCCCTTCACCTTCCCGTCGATCATGTTCAGGACCTGCTGGTACGTGCCGTGGTCGCCGGTCATCCGGGGCATGTACCCGTAGCAGAAGTCGTTCTCCGGCGTCGCCGCGTCACCCCAGTACGCCTTGAGCAGGCTCGCCGCGAAGGCCCGCGAGTCGCCCCAGAAGCCCTTCTGGCCCGGGTGCCGGATGCTGTCCACCCACTCGTCGAACGTCGGGTGGTCGGCGTGGTGCGGCATCGGCAGGTAGCCGGGCAGCAGGTTGAACAGCGTCGGGATGTCGGTCGATCCCTGGATGCTGGCGTGCCCGCGCAGCGCCAGGATGCCGCCACCCGGGCGGCCCATGTTGCCCAGCAGCGTCTGGATGATCGAGCCGGTGCGGATGTACTGCACGCCGACGCTGTGCTGCGTCCAGCCGACCGAGTAGACGAGCGCGCCGGTGCGCTCCCGGCCCGAGTTCTCCGTCCAGGCGCGCGCCAGTTCGAGGAACTTCTCCTCCGGGATGCCGCACACGCGGGCCACCATCTCCGGGGTGTAGCGGGAGAAGTGCCGCTTCAGGATCTGGTAGACGCAGCGCGGGTGCTGCAACGTCTCGTCCCGCGGGGCCTTCGCCGGCACCGGCTCGCCGTGCGACTCGTGCTCCAGCCCGGATGCCGAGTCGCGTTCCTTGCCGGTGCCCCGGATCTTGGCGTTGTCCTCCTGCCCCTCGTACTGCCAGCTCGCGTGGTCGTACGAGCCGGTGTCCGGGTTGTAGCCGGAGAACAGGCCGTCCAGGTCCTCGGTGTCGACGAACTGCTCGCTGACGATGTTGGCCGCGTTCGTGTACGCCAGCACGTACTCCCGGAAGTCCAGCTCGTTCTCCAGGATGTAGCGCACCACGCCGCCGAGCAGCGCGATGTCCGTACCCGCCCGGATCGGCAGGTACGTGTCGGCGAGCGCGCTGGTACGCGTGAACCGCGGGTCGACGTGGAAGACCTTCGCGCCGCGCTTCTTCGCCTCCATCACCCACTGGAAGCCCACCGGGTGGGCCTCGGCCATGTTCGAGCCCTGGATGACGATGACGTCAGCGTTGGCGAGGTCCTGCTGGAAGTCCGTGGCGCCGCCGCGACCGAAGCTGGTCCCCAGACCGGGGACGGTGGCGGAGTGTCAAATACGGGCCTGGTTCTCGATCTGGAGTGCCCCCATCGCCGTGAACAGCTTCTTGATGAGGTAGTTCTCCTCGTTGTCGAGCGTCGCGCCGCCGAGACTGGAGATACCCAGCGTCCGGTTCAGCGGGCGGCCCTCGTCGTCGACGTCCTCCCAGGTCTCCGCGCGGGCGGCGAGGATCCGGTCGGCGATCATGTCGAGCGCGACGTCGAGGTCCAGGTCTTCCCACTCGGTCGCGTACGGCCGGCGGTAGCGCACAGTGGTCTGGCGCAGCGGGCTGGTCACCAGGCTCTTGCTGGCCGAGCCCTTCGGGCAGAGCCGGCCGCGCGAGATCGGGCTGTCCGGGTCGCCCTCGATCTGGGTGACCTGGCCGTCGGAGTGGAAGACGCGCTGCCCGCAGCCGACCGCGCAGTACGGGCAGACCGAGCGGGCCATGCCGTCGGCGGTCTCGGTGCGGGCGGTCAGGCCGGCGGAGCGCGCCGACTGGGCGGCGGCGCCGCGACCGAGCGGGTCGGTGCCGGTGAGTTGCCGGTAGACCGGCCACCCCTGGATGAACGTCTTGAAACCCATCCGGGCACCCCCCTCTCCGTCGAGAACGGCTCACCTCTGCCAGTAACCCTAGGCCAGCGGCCCGGGGCGTGCGACTCGAGCCCACAGACAGAGCCGCCCCGGCCGAATGGCCGGGGCGGCTCTGGGCGTCGGTGTGCATGTCGCCTCTCGGCGAGTGGCGCGACGCGGCTCCAGCCGAACGGTATTCCGCGAAGGCAATTTAGGTGAGGCCCGGGGACACTGAACACACCGACGCTCTGCACAACGGTACCGGGGTCACGGTTCTTCCGCTCGTTCGTCGTGACCCCGGTCACCGCCGGGTCAGCTGTTCCAGTGCTGGGCGACGAGGTCGGCGGCCTGCTGCTCCCACTGGGCGTAGTGGTCCGGGTAGGCCGACACCTGGACGGTCTGGGCGGCCTTGGTCAGCGGCATGTCGCGCCAGCCGTCGACCTGCTGCAGACCCTTGAGGAAGGCGGTGGTGGAGTATTCGGGGTCGGTGATCTGCTCGACCGTGCCCCAACCACTGGAGGGGCGCTGCTGGAACAGGCCCTGCGAGTCGTGGTCGTTACGGTCACCGAGGTGGCCGAGGTTCTCCAGCTTCGACTCCTGCAGCGCCGTGGCGATGGAGACGACCGCGGCGCGCTCGTCCATGCCGGCCTTCTTGGTGGCGGCGATGATGGCCTTGACGTTGGCGGTCTGCTCGTCGTTCAGGTCGATACGCGACTGGGCGCCCTGCACGCCGTGCGGGATGAGTGTGGCGGTGTCGAGCTTCGCGGCGGCCTGAGTGGTGGTGACCGCGGCGTCCCGGGCGGCGGGGGTGGTGGTGTCGTGGTTGAGGGGGCCGGCGGCGAGGCCACCGGCGACGGTCAGACCGGCGATACCGAGGATGCTCTTACGCAGGATCGTGTTCATGAGGGGCTCCATTCGGGGGTCGACGCACACCCGGGGGTGGGGTGCGTGGGCACCGTCAGGCGCTCAAGAAAGGTTCTCGGGGGGATCCGGCGTCCTGCTCACACGCGGCCCGCAGCACGCCCGGGGGTGGCGTGCGGGGTTCGGCTGGGTGGCGCCGGAGACATCCACAACGACCGCCTGCCCGGGATCATTCCCGGGCCCTACCACCCGCGCTCGTGTGCTGCCGGGGGTGCTGCTGCGGTCGTTCACCAGGTATAACGCCCCGGCCCCGCCCACGATTCCGCCAGCCGGGTGTCCCCCACCACCCCGAAACCCGACACCCGACGCAGCCCGGACACCGCCCCCGAACCATCCCCTGGTCCTCCGGCGTCCCGCCCAGCCTCAACATCCGTCCGTTCCGTCCCGGCCGATCCGATCCCGGCCCCGTCCTCTGCCTGGACTCACCTGGCCCCGTCAAACATGAGGTTGACGGCACACGGTGTCCGGTTTGTCGCAGCCACTTCATGATCGGGGCATGCTCGCGGCGACGTCCGCACTGCCGGACGGAGATCTTGGTACGAAAGTGCCCCCATGAGGGGCCGTTGCGTACCAAGATCTCTCGTCGGCGAAACGCCGGGACCCGTGCGCCGGCGTTGGCGCACGCGCGACCGTGGGAGATCTTGGAAGGAAACGGCCGCCATAGGGGCCCGAATCTTCCAAGATCTCCGGCGGAGCGCCGCGCCGCGCTAGGCGAACAAGGCCAACAAGGCGAACAGGTAGAGAGGATGCAAGGGTCGATCATGAAGTTGGCGGGGACGAAACGGACGCCGCGCGCCGTCAAGTTCATGATCGACGGGGTGGGGGCGGGAAGGGCGGGGGGTGTTGGGCCGGGTTGGGGTTACCCTGATGCCATGCCGGTCACCGCGCACGCGTACCTCGCCCGCCCCGGGCGACCCGCCGTGGTGGCGCGCACCCTGGACGAGCTGACCGGTCCCACCACCGGCATCGTCGAGCTGCCGGTACGCCTGATGTGGAGCAGCGAACGCGCCTTCGACCTGGGCGACCCGGACGAGTTGCTCTGGATGTACGAGAACGTGCTGCGTGAGACGACCCGGGTGGAGGATCTGCGCGAGCTGATCCACGCGGGCACGCTGCGCCGGTTGTGGCCGCTGCTCAACCTGCCCCGGGGCGTACGCCTGGCCTGGGAGGGCCGGCACCGGAGCCTGCGCGCCGCGTGACCCATCCGCACGACTTCTACCGGCAGGTGGCCCGGGTGGCGCTGGCCGCGGCCGGCCCGCACCGTTTCGTGCTCGGCGGCGGGGTGGCGTGGGCCGTACACGGCCTGGTCACCCGCCCCACCGAGGACGTCGACCTGTTCGCCGACGTGGAGGGCGCCGCAGCGGCGGCGGCCGACGGGGTACGCGCGGCGCTGGAGCGGGCCGGTTACCGGGTGGCCGAGGTGGACCCGGGCGGGCTGGGTGAGGTGTTCGACGGATTCGACCGGGACCTGCGGGACTTCGTGGTGAGCCGGGACGGCCGGCAGATCCGCCTGAGCCTGGCCCGCCTGGACCGGCACCGCAGCCCGGTGGTGATGGACCTCGGCCCGGTCATGGACGTCCGCGACCTGATCGCCAACAAGACCGCCGCGCTGGTGAACCGGCGGGAGGTACGCGACTACATCGACGTCTCCGCCGCGCTGGACCGGTACACGGTCGCGGAGCTGCTGGAGCTGGCCCGTCAGGTCGACCCGGCGCTGGACGACGAGGACGTGCGCGCCGCGGGCCGCTACCTCGACGGGCTGGCCGACCGCCGGTTCACCCGCTACGGCCTGGACGCGCCACGCATCGCCGAGGTGCGCCGCCGGATGGCCGTCTGGCCCCGCTGAGCGGCGGAACCAGACGACCGGGGGCGGGACCAGCGGCCGGCACGGGCCAGCGAGCCAGAACGGGAAAAGCCGGACCAGACTACGGCTCACTTCGTCGGACGGCCGCCAGTGACGCCGAGGATCTCGCCGGTGACGTAGCTGGACTCCTGCGAGGCGAAGTAGACGTACGCGGGCGCCAGCTCGGCCGGCTGACCGGGACGGCCCAGCGGCGTGTCGGTGCCGAACTGCTTGACCTTCTCCTCCGGCATGGTGGCCGGGATCAGCGGCGTCCAGATCGGGCCGGGCGCGACCGCGTTGACCCGGATGCCCCGGTCGGCCAGGTTCTGCGCGAGCGCCTTGGTGAAGTTGGCGATGGCGGCCTTGGTGGTGGCGTAGTCGAGCAGCTGCGGCGACGGGTCGAACGCCTGGATCGACGACGTGTTGATGATCGTCGAGCCTTCCTTCATGTGCGGCACCGCGAACTTGCAGAGCCAGAACATGGCGTACACGTTGGTCTTGAAGACCCGGTCGAACTGCTCGGTGGTGATGTCGAGCAGGCCGTTGTCCTGCGACATCTGGTACGCCGCGTTGTTGACCAGGATGTCAACGCCGCCGAGGTCGCGGACGGCCTGGTCGACCAGGGCGCGGCAGTTGGCCTCCTCGCGCAGGTCGCACCGGACTGCGACGCCGGTGCGCCCGGCCTGCTCGATCAGGGCGACCGTCTCCCGGGCGTCCTTCTCCTCCTCGTCGGCGAGGTACGTGACGAGCACGTCGGCGCCCTCGCGGGCGAAGGCGACGGCCACGGCCCGGCCGATGCCGGAGTCACCGCCGGTGATGACGGCGCGCTTGCCGGTGAGCCGGTCGCTGCCCCGGTACGACTCCTCGCCGTGGTCGGGCTTCGGCCCCATCTCCTGCTCGTTGCCGGGCGGCGTCTGCTGCTGCGACGGCTGGCCCTCCTGCTGTCCGTACTGCTCGGCCGGGTGCTGCTGGGTGAACTGGTCCTCGCTCATGGATGCGCCCTACCCGGGTGACGGGCGGGAAAACAGCAGCCTGTGACCGGAAGGGAAACGATTCGGGCCGGTGTGGCGCAGGTGACATGTGGTGGTTATGGTGCGCAACGGCGCCCACGAGGCGCGTACCCCCATTGGAAAGGCACCTCCATGACTTCCTCCTCCGGCGCCTCCCGGCGCCAGGTGCTGGCCGTCGCGGCCGCCGCCGCGACCGCTCCCCTGCTGGCCGGCGCGCCCGCCGAGGCGAAGCCGAAGCAGCCGAAGACCTGGGACCTGACGATCCTCGGCACGTCTGACACCCACGGCAACGTCTACAACTGGGACTACTACAAGGACGCCGAGTTCGACGACAGCAAGCACAACGACGTCGGCGTCGCGAAGCTCGCCACCCTGGTCAACCAGATCCGCGCCGAGCGCAAGGGCAGGGCCACGCTGGTCCTGGACGCCGGCGACACCATCCAGGGCACGCCGCTGGCGACGTACTACGCCAAGCAGGAGCCGATCACCAGCACCGGCGAGACGCACCCGATGGCCCGCGCCATGAACATCCTCAAGTACGACGCGGTGACGCTCGGCAACCACGAGTTCAACTACGGCCTGCCGCTGCTGGCGACCTGGATCGAGCAGCTCGGCTTCCCGGCGCTGGCTGCGAACGCGCTCAACGCGAAGACCGGCAAGCCGGCGTTCCTCCCGTACGTGATCAAGGAGGTCAAGCTCGGCGGGCACGGCGCGCCGAAGCTGCGCGTGGGCATCCTCGGCCTGACCAACCCCGGCGTGGCCATCTGGGACAAGGGCAACGTCGAGGGCCGCCTGGTCTTCGCCGACATGGTCGCCACCGCCGCGAAGTGGGTGCCGGAGATGCGCCGCCGCGGCGCCGACCTGGTCGTCATCTCCGCCCACGGCGGCGACAGCGGCACCTCCAGCTACGGCCCGGAGCTGCCGAACGAGAACCCGACCGCGCTGATCGCCGAGCAGGTCCCCGGCATCGACGCGATCCTGTTCGGCCACGCGCACAACGAGGTGCCGGAGAAGTTCGTCACCAACCTCACCACCGGCGAGCGGGTCCTCACCTCGGAGCCGTCGAAGTGGGGCCAGCGGCTGACCCGGATGGACTTCACGCTGACCCGGGAGAAGGGCCGCTGGACGGTTACCGCCAAGTCGGCCACCACGCTGAACACCAACACCGTGGTCGAGGACCCGGCGGTACTCGCGGCCGTGCGCGGCCAGCACACCAAGACCGTCGAGTACGTCAACCGGGTCGTCGCCCAGTCGAGCGTGGAGCTGTCCGCCGCCGAGTCGCGGTACAAGGACACCCCGATCCTGGACTTCATCAACCACGTCCAGACCGAGGTGGTCACCGAGGCGCTCGCCGGCGGCGAGTACGCGGGCCTGCCGGTGCTGTCCATCGCCGCGCCGTTCAGCCGTACCGCGGTGTTCCCGCAGGGTGACGTGCGCATCCGCGACGTGGCGGGCCTCTACGTGTACGACAACACGCTGGAGGCGGTCGTGCTGACCGGCGCCGAGGTGAAGGCGTACCTGGAGTACTCGGCTAAGTACTTCGTCACTCTGCCGGCGGGCGCGCCGGTGAACCCGGAGACGATCAGCGACCCGGCGGTGCCGGACTACAACTACGACGTGTTCTCCGGCGTCGACTACGACATCGACATCGCCAAGCCGGTCGGCCAGCGGATCACCCGCCTGGTGCTGGCCGGCACCGACACCCCGGTCGCGGCGGACGCCCGGTTCGTGGTGGCGGTGAACAACTACCGGCGCAGCGGCGGCGGGAACTTCCCGGGCATCGTGAAGACCCAGGTCTACAACGCGCAGCAGGAGATCCGCCAGCTGCTCATCGACTGGGCGCAGGCCAAGGGCGTCATCGACCCGGCCGACTTCTTCGTGCCCAACTGGAAGCTGGTCCGCGACGGCGTGCCGGTCTTCTGACCGGGAGGCGGCGGGGCCCGGCGGTGTCCGGGCCCCGTCAGCCGCCCGCGCGCAGGTGCCACTCCGACTCCCCGCCGACCGGGTCCGGCCGGTCCGGCGGGAACTCGGTCTCGGCGGACTCGACCCGCTCCTCCGGGCGTACCCGGGCGGGCAGTTCGCCGAAGCGGACGTGCCGCAGGAACGCGTACTCCTCGTCGGTGAACGACTCGGCCGGCTCGCTCATGACCGCATTGTGCGCCCACCCGTCCCGTCTCCGCATCAACCGCCACGGCACGGGTATGCCGCCGCGTCGACCGTCGGCGACGAGGTGGAGGAGACATGCGCGCAGTACGGATGACCGCACCCGGTGTGCTGGAGCACACGGAGGTGCCCACGCCGCAGGCCGGCCCGGGTGAGGTGCTGCTGCGCGTCGGCGCGGTCGGCGCCTGCCACTCCGACCTGCACATCCTCGACGCCCCGGCGGGCGTGTTCCCGATCCCGATGACGCTCGGTCACGAGATCGCCGGCACCGTCGACACGGTCGGCCCCGGCGTGGACGGCTGGTCGCCCGGCGACCGGGCCGCCGTCTACGGGATCATCGGCTGCGGCCGGTGCCGGGCCTGCCTGCGGGGCGAGGAGAACCGCTGCCGGGTCATCCCGGTCGGCGGCATCGGGCTCAGCCGCGACGGCGGGCTGGCCGAGTACGTGGTGGTGCCCGCGTCCCGGCTGCTGCCGGTCGGCGACATGGACCTGACCCAGGCGGCGCCGCTCACCGACGCCGGGCTGACGCCGTACCACGCGGTGGACCTGGCGCGGCCCCGGCTGCGACCCGGCACCTCCTGCGTGGTGATCGGCATCGGCGGCCTGGGGCACATGGGATTGCAGATCCTGCTCGCCACCACAGCGGTACGGATCATCGCGGTGGACACCAACACCGCCGCGCTGGACCTGGCCGGCCGCCTCGGCGCGCACCACACGGTGCAGGCCGGCCCGGACGCGGTGGACAAGATCCGCGAACTGGTCGGACCGGCGCCGGACGGCGCGGACGTGGTGCTCGACTTCGTCGGCGCGCAGCCCACGCTGGACACCGCCCGGCAGGTCGTCGCCACCGGCGGCCAGATCCTGCTGGTGGGCCTGGCCGGCGGCACGCTGCCGGTGCGCCCGGTCGCCGACGAGCCGCCCCCGGTGCCGCTGGAGACCGGTGTGGTGGTGCCGTTCTGGGGCACCCGGGCCGAACTGCACGAGGTGATCGCGCTGGCCCGCGACGGCCGGCTGCACGCCGACGTGCACACGTTCCCCCTCGCGGAGGCGCCGCAGGCGTACGAGGCGCTGCGCCGGGGCGAGGTGCGGGGGCGGGCGGTCATCGTCCCCTGACGCGGGGCGCTCAGTGGTGCGGGAACACCGGCACGGCGCCCGGTCAACCGGCCACTGACCGTACCTTCGCGGGCAGGCGGTCGAGCATCGCCAGCGCGGCCCGTACCGGCCGCCGGTCGAGCACGTCGGCGAAGCTCGCCCGGCCCTGGCAGAACCGGACGAACATCCGCCAGCCGGGCGGGCTGGCCAGCATCGCGTGGAACACGTCGGGCCGCCGCTCGAACACCTCCAGCAGCCGGTGCCCGGCGCGCATCTCCGGCGTCAGCCGCCGGTCGACCTCCCGGGCGTACGCGTCGAGGTCACCGGCGGCCACCGCCTCCCCGGCCAGCCGGCCCGAGCGCAGCGCGTAGCTGATCCCCTCGCGGCTCCACGGTTCCAGCAGCCCGGCGGCGTCCCCGGCGACCAGCACCCGGCCGTGCCGCAGCGGGGAGTCCCCGGTGCGGCAGCGGGTCAGGTGACCGGAGTCGTGCTCCGGCCTCACCCCGGACAGGCCGAGCCGGTCGGTGAAGTCGCGCAGGTAGGCGCGGGTGCGGTCGCCGTCGCCCCGGGCGGAGATGACACCCACTGTGAGACGGTCGCCCTTCGGGAACACCCAGGCGTAGGAGCCGGGCAGCGGCCCCCAGTCGAGCAGCACCCGGCCGCGCCAGCGGTCCCGTTCGGCGGCGTCCACCGGCAGCTCCAGTTCCAGCCCGAGGTCGACCTGCCGGAAGCGCACCCCGACGTGGCGTGCCGTCACGCCGGACGAGCCGTCCGCGCCGATGACGGTACGGGCGCGTACCGTCTCACCGCCGGCCAGGCGCAGGCGTACCTCGTCGGGGTCCTGCTCGATCGCGCGGACCGCGACGCCCTCGCGGACCTGCGCCCCGGCGGCGACGGCGGCGGCGCGCAGCCGGTCGTCGAACTCCTCCCGGCGGATCATGGTGACCAGCGGCGCGGGGTGCCGGCGGGTGAACGCGCGTCGCCCGTCCCTGGTGAACGTGACCCGGCCGATCCGGTCGTGGGCGGGCACCTCGACGCGGCCGGCGACCTCGGCCAGCGACGTGCCGATCAGGCCGCCGCCGCAGGTCTTGTAGCGGGGGTGGGTGGCCCGTTCGACCACGAGCGTGCGCACGCCGGCCCGGGCCGCGGCGTGCGCGGCGGAGAGTCCGGCGGGCCCGCCGCCGACCACGACGAGATCCATGATCACGGGTGCAGCCTAGGGCACCGCCGTGCCTCGCCGCCCGGTACGACAGTCGAACGGGTGCGCATCATCGCGGCCCGTCCGGGTAACCGCCGGTCGCCGGCCGTCCGCGGGTCGGGCGGTCCACGCCGAGGAGGGAAGCGATGCCTCAGGTCCAGCTGTCTGCGGTCGAGGAACGGGTCTACCAGGCGGTGTCCGCGCTGGAGGTGCAGGGACACGTCCCCTACCCGGACCTGATCGCCCAGGAGACCGGGATGACCGAGGAGGAGCTGCGCGAGCCGCTGCACTCGCTCACCGAGCGGGGGCTGCTGCACCGCGAGGACTCCCCGATGTCCGGCCTGGACTTCGGACCCCGGTGGTGCGCGCGCCAGATGGCGTGATCGAGTCGTTTGCCCCACCGGGCACCGGGTAGCGATCGGAGTCGGGTGATCGACGGTCTGTGGGGGGCACGATGAGCGAGGGCCGGTCGTCGACGCCGGTGCCTGACACCGGGTACGACGGCCGGCGCCGCTGGCGCGCGCTGAGCGTCGGCCTGATCGCGGCGTTCATGACGCTGCTGGACGTCAGCATCGTCAACGTCGCGGTGCCGTCGATCGACCGGGCGCTGCACGCCACGCCGAGCGATCTGCAGTGGGTGCTGTCCGGGTACGCGCTGACGTTCGGCCTGGTGCTGGTGCCGGCCGGGCGGTTCGGTGACGCGCGCGGGCGGCGTACCGCGTTCGTGGTCGGGGTGGGGCTGTTCACGCTGACCAGCGCGCTGGCCGGGCTGGCGCGCTCGCCGGAGTGGCTGGTCGTCGCCCGCCTCGTCCAGGGCGCCGCCGCCGGTGTGGTGAACCCTCAGGTCAGTGGCATGATCCAGGAGCTGTTCCGGGGCGCGGACCGGGGCCGGGCGTTCGGGCTGCTGGGCGCCACGATCGGCATCTCCACCGCCGTGGGTCCGCTGCTCGGCGGGCTGCTCATCCAGCTCGGCGGCGCCGAGCACGGCTGGCGGTGGGTGTTCTTCGTGAACATCCCGGTCGGGATCGTGGCGATGCTGCTCGGCTGGCGGCTGATGCCGGCCCGGCCCACCAACCCCGCCGGACGGGGGCGGCTCGACCCGCTCGGCGTGCTGCTGCTCGGCGCCGGAGTCACGGTGATCCTGCTGCCGCTTGTGCAGCGGGAGCAGTGGCGGGGCCCGGGCAAGTGGCTGCTGATCCCCGCCGGCCTGCTGCTGCTCGCCGGGTTCGCGCTCTGGGAGCACCGGTACGCCCGGCGCGCCCAGCCGCTGTTCGACCTGCGGCTGTTCACGGTGCGCTCGTACACGCTGGGCGCGCTGATCGGCCTGATCTACTTCGCCGGGTTCACCGCGATCTTCTTCATCTTCACGCTCTACCTCCAGATGGGGCTCGGCTACAGCGCGCTCGTGGCCGGTCTGGCGATCACCCCGTTCGCGCTCGGTTCGGCGCTCGCCTCCGCGCTCGGCGGCCGGGTGGTCACCCGCTACGGCCGTCCGCTCGTCGCGATCGGGTTGCTGGCCGTGGTGGCCGGGCTGATCGCGACCGACCTGGTGCTGGCCGGCGGTCCGCACGACGACGTGCCGCTGCGGACCGCGCTGCCGTTGCTCGTCGCCGGGCTGGGCAGCGGCCTGGTGATCGCGCCGAACCAGACGCTCACGCTGTCCGAGGTGCCGGTGCCGATGGCCGGCAGCGGCGCCGGGATGCTCCAGACCGGGCAGCGGATCGGATCGGCCGCCGGCATCGCCGCGGTGGGCGCGCTGTTCTTCTCGACGATCGCCGACGATCGCGGCGACTGGAGTACGGCGTTCCGCCACTCACTGCTGCTCGCCGCCGGGATCATCGTGCTGGCGCTCGGCGCCGCGGTGGCGGACATCGTGCTCGGTCACCGGCGGTCCGCGGGCCGCTCCTGATCGGCGGCGGGCAGCAGGACTGTGGTGAGCAGCCGCCGGGTCCGGCCGGGCCCGGGGCCGAGAGCCGCGTACTCGGCGAACAGGTCGCGGAACCGGGTGACGAACTCGGCGGTCTCGGCGTCGGTGGCGTGGAACGCGTTCTGCCGGTAGCCGGCCACGTCGCGGGCCAGGTCGGCGTCGCCGCTGTCGAGGTAGCCGTCGAAGTCGGCGAGCAGGCCCGCGACGAAGGTGAGGAACGCCTGGCGGTGTCGCTGCGGGCTCATGGACCGGGCCTCGTCCGGGTCGACCGACGCGGCGGCCTCGTTGAGCCGGTAGCTGCGCTCGACCGCGCCGCGGGCGCGCCGCTCCCCCACCGTGTGCAGGACGCCGTGGTCGGCGAGCGTGGCGACCTGCCGGTAGAGCGTGGCCGGTGGCACGTCGCTCAGTTCGGTGCGCAGGTCGGTGGTGGTGAGCGTGCGGCCACCCAGGAACGCCTGGACGATGCGCAGCCGGACCGGGTGCAGCAGCAGCTCCACGGTGTCGAGTGCCACAGTGGCTCCCCTTTTTGTTATCGCCTCCGGTAATGTTCTCAACAACGATAACAGAAGCGAGGAGTTCGCCGATGGCCACCATCGACCTCACCCCCGACCGCATCGACGTCCGGCTCACCACCGCCGAGAAGGTCTGGGCGCTGCGCGGCGACCTGTCGTTCCCCCGCTCCGCCGTCAGCGGCGCCGTCGTCGTACCGGACGGGGCGCGCGCCACCCGCGGCATCCGGGCGCCCGGCCTCGGCGTCCCCGGCACGCGCAACGTCGGCACCTGGCGCGGCAGGGCCGGCAAGGAGTTCGTCAGCGTCCGCGGCGGCCAGCCGGCCGTCCGCATCACCCTCACCGGCCAGGCGTACGACTCCCTGCTGATCGGCGCCGACGACGCCTCCGCCCTGGCCGCGGCGGTGCTGCCGTGACGGTCGACCGTCCGCTCGCCGTCGACTCGGCCGGGCAGCGGCTGTCCGGCACGCTCACGCTGCCCGACGGCGCCGGACCGCATCCGTTGGCGCTGCTGCTGCCCGGCTCCGGGCCGATCAACCGCGACGGCGACCACCGCCGCCTGCCGCTGGGCATCCAGCGGCACCTGGCCGCCGCGCTGACCGGGGCCGGGATCGCTGTCGCCCGGTACGACAGGCGGGGCGTCGGCGAGAGCAGCGGCGAGTTCCTGCGTACCGGCTTCCACGACAACGTCGACGACGCGGCCGCCGTGCTCGCCGCGGTGCGCGACGACCCGGCCGTGGACGCCGGGCGGCTGTTCCTGGTCGGGCACAGCGAGGGCGCGCTCACCGCTGTCGCGCTCGCCGCGCGCGGCGTACCGGTGGCCGGCCTGGTCCTGCTCTCCGCGCCCGGGCGCACCGGCGCCGAGGTCCTGCGCCGGCAGGCCGGGCTGCTGCTGCCCACCCTGCCCGCGCCGGTACGCCTCGTCCTCCGGCTCACCCGCACCGACCTGGTGGCGAAGGTGGCCCGCAACCACGAGAAGATCCTCGCCACCGACAAGGACGTGGCGTGGGTCGGCGGGCAGCGGCTCAACGCCCGCTGGTTCCGGGAGTTCCTGCGCTACGACCCCCGGCCGGACCTGGCCCGCGTCGACGCGCCGATCCTCGCGCTCACCGGCGACAAGGATCTCCAGACCGATCCGGCGGACCTGCCGGTCATCGCCGCGCACGCGGGCGGGCCCGTGCAGACCGGAGTGCTGCCGGACGTCACCCACGTGCTGCGCCGCCGGCCCGGTCCGCCGTCGCTGCGGGCGTACCGGGACGAGGCGAAGCAGCCGCTGGACCCGTCGGTGGTCGAGCCGGTGCTGTCGTGGCTCGCCGCGCACAGCGGCTGAGGGCACGCGAAAGGCCGGCACCCGGATCGGGTACCGGCCTTTCGTCAGGTCTTACTTGTTCCAGTGCTCGGCCACGATCTCGGCGGCCTGCTTCTCCCACTGCGCGTACGCGTCGGGGTAGGCGCTGACCTGCACGGTCTGCGCGGCCTCGGTCAGCGGCATGTCCTGCCAGCCGTCGACCTGCTTGAGGCCCTTGAGGAACGCCAGCGTCGAGTACTCGGGGTCGGTGATCTGCTCCGGCGTACCCCAGCCGCTGGACGGCCGCTGCTGGAACAGGCCCAGCGAGTCGTGGTCGTTGCGGTCACCCAGGTGACCCAGGTTCTCCAGCTTCGACTCCTGCAGCGCGGTGGCGATCGAGATGACCGCGGCGCGCTCGGGCAGGCCCGCCTTCTTGGTGGCCGCGATGATGGCCTTGGCGTTGGCGAGCTGCTCGTCGTTCAGGTCCACGTGCGACTGCGCGCCCTGCGGGCTCACGCCCTGGACCGCGACGGCGGCCGGCGTGGCGGTGTCCGCCGCGTGGGCGGCGACCGGACCGGCGAACACGCCACCGGTGAAGGCCAGACCGGCGATACCGAGGATGCTCTTGCGCAGGATCGTGTTCATGGTGGGCTCCGTTCGGGGGTCGACGCATCCGGGGGGGGATGCGTGGGCACCGTCAGGCGCTCAGGTTTCTCGGGGGGATCCGGCAGCGCGGGGCGTGCCGGGTGCATCTGCAACGACCGGCAGCCCGGGGCTGTTCCCGGGGGCGCTCGGCGGCGCCGCTCCGGTCGCGCACCGGGTTACAACGCCATCCGCCCACCCCCGATTCCGCCCGCGCAGTGCCGCCCAGCACAGCGCAACCGGACATCGCGCCCACACGTCCGCCCTCCCCCTGAGGCCTGCTCCATGCGAGAACGGCCGGCCCTGGAAGGGCCGGCCGTTCGCTACGGGTGTCGGGTCACCAGACCTGCTGGACGATGTCCGCCGCCTGCTCCTCCCACTGCGCGTACGCGTACGGGTAGGCGGACACCTGGACCGTCTGCGCGGCGGTGGTCAGCGGCAGCTCGTGCCAGCCGCCGACGTTCTTCAGCGCGTTGAAGAACGCCTTGCTGGAGTACTCCGGGTCGGTGATCTGCTCGGACGTGCCCCAACCGGACGACGGGCGCTGCTGGAACAGGCCCTCCGAGTCGTGGTCGTTGTACGCGCCGAGGTGACCCAGGTTGTACAGCTTCGACTCCTGCAGCGAGGTCGCAACGCCGATCACGGCGCCCCGCTCCCCCACGCCGGTCTCCTTGGCCGCCTCGACGATGGCCTTGGCGTTGTCGAGCTGCGCGTCGTCGAGCGGGATGCGCGACTGCGCGCCCTCGACGCCGTGCGGCACGAGCTTCTCCTTGGCCGGCCGGTCGGCCCGGGTCGGCACCTTGTCCAGGCCGGTGGTCTGGCCGGGCTTGACCGCCTCGGTGGAGGTCTTCTTGCCGGTGGCCAGGTCGATCGCGGCCTTGGCGCCGGCGTGCGGCCCGCTGGTCACGGGCGCGGCCACGGCGACGGGGCCGACGGCCAGGCCGCCCAGGACTGCCACACCCGCCACGCTCAGCGCGGCGCGGCGGTTACGGGTGACGGCGGCGGTCTTCGCGACGGCGGTCTTCGCGATGGCGGGGAGCCATCGAGTGAAGTGCTGCTTCACGATGGTTGCCCTTTCGATCGTTACGACGCGCTCCGGGGTGAGCGCCCCTCGAGGGACTACCGCCGGGTAGGTGTTTGGCTTCCGGCGGTACGGGGGACACAACGAGCCCGCAGTGTCGGTCATTCCGGAAATGCCGGGCAGGGCCGAGGCTGCGGTCCAGGTCACCCGCGATTCCGGGCAGCGGCTGCCGGAGCGCGGCGGACGGGACGAAAAGGGATGATCAGGCCGGAACGCCGAACCGGACCAGCACATGCCAGAGCTGCTTGAGGTGCTGAAGCGTCACCGCGGCCGGCCCCCGGTCTGCCCAGCGCTGCGGCTCGCGTACCACCGAGGCGGCGGCGCGGCCGACGAGCGCCGCGTGCAGCGGCTCCCCCGGGCGGGCGAACTCGGCGGCGACCCGTACGGCCAGCGGCGGGATGTCCGGGCCGCGGAACTCGGCGTCCACGGCGTCGACGGGCAGCACGAAGCCGGGGTGGAAGCGCAGCGCCACGCCGTGCCGCGCGGCGATGCCCTCCAGGCGGCGCCCCACGTCGGTGCCGCGGAACGACGGGTCGACCACGAGCGCCTCGACGTCGCGGGCCAGGCTGATCTCGCCGTGCACCTGCGCCTCGATGTAGTCGTCCAACGCCCGGCCGACCCGCCCGGACTCCCGTTCCCGGCGGCGCAGCAGCGTCCGCAGCAGCGTGCCGGTGTCCATGCCGGCCACGCCCAGGGCGACGCCGGTACCGGCGGTGGCGGTCAGCACCGCCGCGAACACCGGCTCGAAGACGTCGACAGTGCCGAACTCGGTGGGCTCGATGTGGCTGTCACTGAAGCTGAACGTCGCCCGGGCCAGCACCTCCGGGCGCAGCCGCAGGTGACACGAACCGAACCGGGGGCACGCGCCGTCGGCGTGGTCGAGCAGGTTCAGGCCGCCGTACTTCGGGCGCTCCGTGGGGAGCACGCCGGGACGCTGGTACGCGCCGCCGAACATCGCCTGCTCCCAGACGTCCCGGTCGCCGCCCGGGTACGCGGTCAGCCCGCCGTTGGAGATGCCGGTCTCGAACTGGCTGCGGTAGACGCCCTCCTCGTCCAGCGCCTCGATCACGGCGCGGCCGTCCCGCAGCACCCGGTCGGGGTGGAAGTTGACAGTCAGGCGCCCGTACCCGGTCACCGCGGCGACGACCTCCTCGTACCGGTATGTGGCGCCGGAGGCGGCGAGGTGGCGGGCGATGACGGCGAGCGCCGCCGGGCGGTCGCGCAGCGCGACGTCGCGGACGTGGCGCAGCGCGGCGGACTGGGCGGCGGTGAGTGTGGCGACGGACACGGGCCCGAGTATCACCGGACGGGACCTCGCCCGGCCACACGATTTTGGTGCCGTCCGAAGCGGACGGACGCCCGCCGGCGCGCGGACGGGCCGGGAGACGCCGTGGGCCCGGACCGGACTGCTCCGGCCGGGCCCGCGCGGGTGTTCGGTCCTCAGTGGCCCCGGGCGATCCACTCGTCCAGGTGCGGCGCCTCGGCCCCGATCGTGGTGTCGTCGCCGTGCCCCGTGTGCACCACCGTCTCCGGCGGCAGCGTGAGCAGCCGGGTACGGATCGACTCGACGATGGTGCCGAAGTCGCTGTACGACCGCCCGGTCGCGCCCGGTCCACCGGCGAACAGGGTGTCGCCGGTGAAGACCGCGCCCAGGTCGGGGGCGTACAGGCTGCACGCGCCGGGACTGTGGCCGGGCGTGTGCAGCACCCGCAGCGTGGTGCCGCCGACGGCGATGGTCTGCCCGTCGGTCAGCTCGCCGTCCGGGGCCGTGTCCGGGTGCACCATGTCCCACAGCACCCGGTCGGCGGGGTGCAGCAGCACCGGCGCGCCGGTGGCCCGGGCCAGCTCGGGCGCGACCCGGACGTGGTCGTCGTGGGCGTGGGTGGCGATGATCGCCAGCACCCGCCGGTCACCGATCACCTCACGGATGGCGGCCACGTCGTGCGGCGCGTCGAGGACGACGCACTCCGAGTCGTCACCGATCACCCAAACGTTGTTGTCCACGTCGAACGTCTGGCCGTCGAGCGAGAACGTGCCGGAGGTGACGGCGTGGTCGACGCGGGCGGTCACGGGAAGACCACCACCGAGCGCAGCACGTCGCCGTGGTGCATCCGGGCGAACGCCTCCTCGACCTGGTCGAGGGCGATCTCCTCGGTGACGAAGGCGTCCAGGTCCAGCCGGCCCTGCCGGTACAGCTCGGTGAGCATCGGGAAGTCGCGGCTGGGCAGGCAGTCGCCGTACCAGCTGGACTTGAGCGCGCCGCCGCGGCCGAAGACGTCCAGCAGCGGCAGGTCGACTGTCATCTCCGGGGTCGGCACGCCGACCAGCACGACGGTGCCGGCCAGGTCGCGGGCGTAGAACGCCTGCTTCCACGTCTCCGGGCGGCCGACCGCGTCGATCACCACGTCGGCGCCGAAGCCGCCGGTGGCCGCGCGGATGGCCTCCACCGCGTCGTCCTCGGAGGCGTTGACGGTGTGGGTGGCGCCGAACTTGCGCGCCCAGTCGAGCTTGCGGGAGTCGGTGTCCACCGCGATGATCGTGGTCGCGCCGGCCAGGGCCGCCCCGGCCACCGCCGCGTCGCCGACACCGCCGCAGCCGATCACCGCGACCGAGTCGCCCCGGGACACGTTGCCGGTGTTCATGGCCGCGCCGAGACCAGCCATCACGCCGCAGCCGAGCAGGCCGACCGCCGCCGGCCGGGCCGACGGGTCGACCTTCGTGCACTGCCCGGCGTGGACGAGCGTCTTCTCGGCGAACGCGCCGATGCCGAGCGCGGGCGTCAGCTCGGTGCCGTCGGTGAGCGTCATCTTCTGCGTCGCGTTGTGGGTGGCGAAGCAGTACCACGGGCGGCCGCGCCGGCAGGCCCGGCACTGCCCGCAGACCGCGCGCCAGTTGAGCACCACGAAGTCGCCGGGTGCCACGTCGGTGACGCCGTCGCCGACCTGCTCCACGATGCCGGCGGCCTCGTGGCCGAGCAGGAACGGGTAGTCGTCGTTGATGCCGCCCTCGCGGTAGTGCAGGTCGGTGTGGCAGACGCCGCACGACTGGATGCGGACCACCGCCTCGCCCGGCCCCGGGTCCGGCACCACGATGGTGGTGACCTCCACGGGCGCGCCCTTGCGCCGCGACACGACTCCCCGGACTTCCTGGCTCACGGTGCCTCCTTCGTTGCGTGCGTCTGCACCCAGAACCTACCGCTGATCATGACCCGCGAACCAATGAAGGCCGCCGGATTGTCCTGGTCATGACCGGGTACCCGGTGTGCCGGTTCTACCAGGTGGGACGGGAGTGATCATGAGGCTGTCGCATGCGCCGCTGCGGGTCGCGATCGGCGCGTACATCCTGAACTCCGGGCTGGGCAAGCGGGGCCTGGAGGGTGAGGCCGCCGCTGGCATGCACGGCATGGCGGCCGGCGCGATGCCGCAGCTGCGGCAGATCCCGCCGGACCGGTTCGCCGTGCTGCTGTCTCGGGGCGAGGTCGCGCTCGGCGCGGCGCTGCTCGCCCCGTTCGTCCCGTCGCTGCTGGCCGGAGCCGCGCTCACCGCGTTCGGCGCGGGTCTGGTGCAGCTCTACCTGAAGACGCCGGGCATGCGCGAGGGCAGCAGCCTGCGGCCGAGCCAGGAGGGCATCGGCCTGGCCAAGGACGTGTGGCTGGTCGGCGCGGGGCTGACCCTGGTGCTCGACTCGCTGGTGCGGCACCGGCCCTGAGCCGGCCGCGCCGAAACCGCGCCCGGCCGCCCGCGTACTCAGGCCGCCGCCGGCACCGCAGCGGCGGCCCGCTCGTCGGCGAGGCGGCGACGGGCGGCGTTGCGGTAGCGCAGCACCTGCGCCGCGCCGAGCGCCCAGAGCAGGAACTGCACGGCGAACGCCCAGCGGAACGCGGACAGCGGAGGCGCGTCCCGCCCGGCCGGGGTGGCCAGGTCGAGCACCACGCCGACGGCCAGGATCAGCGCGATCGAGGCGACGAAGCCGCCCACGTTGACGATGCCGGTGGCACTGCCGATGCGGTGCACCGGGTTGAACGTGCGGGCGTAGTCGAACCCGATCATCGAGCCGGGTCCGTTCACCGCGAGCACCACCACGAGCGCCACCAGCAGCCAGTGCGGCGCGCGGCCGGGCCAGGCCAGCACCACCGCCCACACCCCGGCGGTGGTGGCGGTGATCGCGAAGACCACCACCGAGCGGTGGAACGGGTGGCGCGAGCACAGGTGCGCGATCACCGGCCCGCACACGAGCGTCACCACTGTCATCAGGGTGAGCATCCCGGCCGCCGCGGTCGGCGAGAACCCCTGCCCCTGCACGAGGAACGGGTACCCCCACAGCAGCGCGAACACCGCGCCGGAGAACTGGGTGACGAAGTGCGTCCACAGGCCCAGCCGCGTGCCGGGCTGCGCCCAGGCGTCGGCGAGCTGCCGCCGTACGGTGGCCAGGTCGGGGGCGAGCGCGGTGGCGTGTTCGGCGTGCGGGGTGTCGCGTACCGCGACGAGGACCAGCAGCACCACCGTGGCGCCGAGCGCCGCGGCGGTCAGGAACGCCGGGGTCCAGCCCGCGCGGTGCAGCAGCAGCACCAGGGGTACGGCGCCGAGCACCGCACCGAACTGGCCGACGGTGCCGGTGAGCTGCACCAGCAGCGGGTTGCGCCGGCCGGGGAACCAGAACGCGACGATGCGCAGCACGCTGATGAAGGTCATGGCGTCGCCGAGACCGACGAGCACCCGGGCGGCGACGGCGGCCGGTACGTCGCCGGCCACCGCGAACAGGAGCTGCCCGGCCACCATGAGCGCGCCGCCGGCCAGCAGCAGCCGGCGCGAGCCGTAGCGGTCCAGCAGCACCCCGACCGGCACCTGCATGGCGGCGTAGACGGCGAGCTGGGCGACGGAGAACGTGGCGAGCGCGGCGGCGTTGATGTGGAAGCGCTCCGCCGCGTCGACCCCCGTCACGCCGAGGGAGCTGCGGTGGAACACGGCCGTCAGATAGGCGGTGACGGCCACCGCGTACACCAGGGCGGCGGGGCGGCGACCCGCGTTCACCGCAGCGTCCCGAGCATCCGCGCGGCGGTGTCGATGTGCGCGGCGACCGCGTCGTGCCACGCCTGCGGGTCGTCGCCGTCGAGCGCGGCGAGCTGGCCGGCGTGCTCGGTGAGGGCGACCTCGGCCCAGCCGGGTGAGAGCCGGAAGCTCGCCTCGCCCATGCGGAGCTGCCTGTCGCGCAGCCGGTGGTACAGCTCGGCGAGGATCTCGTTGCCGGCCGCCTCGACCACTGCGGCGTGGAACGAGCGGTCGGCGGCCATCAGGGTGGTGATGTCACCGGCGGCGTGCGCGCGGCGCATCTCGTCCAGCCGGCGGGCCAGGTCGGCGCGCAGCTCGGCGCGGCGCGGCCAGACCCGGTAGGCGGCGTGCAGTTCGACCAGGCGGCGGGCCTCGATCACGTCGGCGATCTCCCGGGCCGACACCGGCCGGATCAGCGCGCCGCGCTTCGGGTAGAGCTTGACCAGCCCTTCGGTCTCCAGCCGCAGCAGCGCCTCCCGGACCGGGGTGCGGGACACCCCCGTCGCCTCGGCGATCTCGCCCTCGCTGACGAGCTGGCCGCCCGGGTAGACCTGCTCCAGGATGGCCTGCTTGAGGTGCCGGTACGCCCGCTCGGTGGCGGACGGCGCGACCCGGCTGAGATGCGTCATGTATCTAAGACTGCTCCCGGGGCCGGCCGGACGGTCCGGCGCGGGCCGGGACAGTGGCGCAGGCCACGGTCAGGCCCACAGCTCCCGCAGCAGCGCCTCCACCTCGGCGGTCCGCTCGATCTGCGGCATGTGCCCGGTGTCGCGGAACAGGTGGCTGCGCGCCTCGGGCAGCCGGGTGCGGGCGTACGCCAGGTGCGCGGCGGGCAGGACCAGGTCGCGCTCGCCCCAGACGAGCAGCGTGGGCAGGCCGAGCGCGGCCACCGCGTCGAGCAGGTCGGCGCGCCACTGCGGGCGTACGCCGCGCCAGGTGCCCAGGTCGCGGACCAGCTCCAGCATCACCCGGGCGGCGTGCGGCTGCCGGGCCACCGCGAGCGCGGTGGTGAGCCGCTCGGCCGTGACGTACGCCGGGTCGTGGAAGATCGCCCGTTCGGTCCGGCGGACGATCCCCGGGTGCGGGCGCAGCAGCAGCCGGGCCAGCGGGCGTACCGCGAGCAGCCGCAGCGCCACCGTCACCTCGCGGCCGAAGCCGGCGCTGTTGAGCAACGCCAGGCTGGCGACGCGCCGCGGTTCGTCGGCGGCAAGGCGCATCGCGACCGCCCCGCCGAGGGAGTTGCCGACCAGGTGGGCGGGGCCGGTCACCCCGGCCACGTCCAGGAAGCGGGCCACCGCGGCGGCCAGCGCCGGGAGCGTGTGCGGTCCGTCCAGCGGCGCGGAGCCGCCGTGCCCGGGCAGGTCCATCGCGAGCACCAGGTGGTCGTGGGCCAGCTCCGTGTGCAGGGCGGTGAAGTCGTCGAGGGTACGGCCGATGCCGTGCAGAAGCACCACGGGCGGCCCGTCGCCGCTGATCCGGCAGCGGGTACGCCGCCCGTCGACGGTGCGCTCGCCGGCCGGGGGCAGGGCGAGCGTCACGCCCGGCGTCCGGGTTCCGCCCCGGCCTCCTCGCCGGTCCGGGGAGACGGCACCGGCACGCCGGCGTCGGCCCGCCGGGCCGGACGGAGGCGCATGCCCAGGGCCAGCGCCCGGCCGTACCCGGCGGGGGCGACGCGGGCGAGCAGGTCGGGCAGTTTCGCCGACCAGCCGATCAGCACCCGGCCGCGACGGCGCTGCGCGCCGCGCAGGATCACCTCGGCGGCGGTCGCCGGGTCGATGGTGAGCAGCTTCTCGAACTGCTTGCGCCCGGCCTCGTACTCGTCGAGGGCCACGCCGCTGCCGACCCGGGCGCTGGCGGCGATCCGGGTGCGGATGCCGCCCGGGTGCACCGATGTGACGCCGACGCCGTCGTCGACGAGCTCGTGCCGCAGCGCCTCGGTGAAGCCGCGTACGGCGAACTTGCTCGCCGCGTACGCGGCCTGCCCGGCGGGCGCGATCAGCCCGAACAGGCTGGACACGTTCACCAGGTGGGCGCCGGGTTCGGCCTTGAGCGCGGGCAGCAGCGCGTGGGTCAGGCGCACCACCGCCCGGAAGTTGATCTCGATGACCCAGAGGAACTCCTCCAGGGTGACCTGGTCGAAGCGCCCGCCCAGCGCCACACCGGCGTTGTTGATCAGCAGGCGGATCCGGGGGTGCGCACTGTGGATCTCGGCGGCGACCCGGTCGGTGGCGTCGGCGTCGGCCAGGTCAACCAGATGGGTCTCCACCCGCCGGTCCGGGTACGCGGCCCGGATCGCGGCCACGGTGGCGGCCAGGCCGTCGGCGTCCCGGTCGAGCAGCACCAGATCGGCGCCGCGCCGGGCCAGGCCGTGGGCCAGTGCCGCGCCGATGCCGCTCGCCGCGCCGGTGAGCACCGCCGTGCCGCCGGGGAAGACGAGGTCACGCATCGGTTCCTCCCGAGGTGGTGGCCGCCGTGGCGGGTACGTCGGCGCGGTCGAACCGTACGCCGTCGGTGAGCGGGCCGTGCCGCATCAGGCGTACGTCTCGGGGATAGTTCTGGTGCAGCCGCCACGGCGCCTGCGGCCCCTGCTTGGGCAGCTGGTCGACGGCGCGCAGCACGTAGCCGGACTGAAGGTCGATGATCGGCACCAGGTCGTCGGTGTCCGGGGCGAGCGGCGTGACGATCTGCCGGCCGGTGTCGTCGAGGTGGCGCAGCAGCCGGCACACGTACGTGGCGACGAGGTCGGCCTTGAGCGTCCAGGAGGCGTTGGTGTAGCCGATGGTCATGGCGAAGTTCGGCACGCCGGACAGCATCATGCCCTTGTAGGCGACAGTCGAGGCGAGGTCGACCTCGGCGCCGTCGACAGCCAGCGTCATGCCGCCGAGCGCGAGCAGGTTGAGACCGGTGGCGGTGACCACCACGTCGGCGGGCAGCTCCTCACCGGAGGCGAGCCGGATGCCGTGCTCGGTGAACGTGTCGATGGTGTCGGTCACCACCGACGCGCGGCCGGCGCTCAGCGCGGCGAACAGGTCACCGTCCGGCACCACGCACAGCCGCTGGTCCCACGGGTTGTAGCGGGGCGAGAAGTGCCTGTCGACGTCGTACCCGGACGGGAGGCGGCCCTTCGCGGCCCGGCGCAGGAACCGCTTCACCACGCCGGGGGCGCGGCGGCTGAGCTGGAAGTTGGCCACGCCGAGCGTGACGTTCTTCCACCGGGCCACCGCGTACGCGGCCTTGGGGGGCAGCCAGCGCCGCGCGGCGTCGGCGAACGGGTCGCGCGAGGGCAGCGCGATCACGTACGTGGGTGAGCGCTGGAGCATGGTGACGTGGGCGGCCCGCTCGGCCATGGCCGGGACCAGGGTGACAGCCGTGGCGCCGCTGCCGATCACCACGACCCGCTTGCCGGCGTAGTCCAGGTCGTCGGGCCAGTGCTGCGGGTGCACGAGCGTGCCGGCGTACCGCTCGACGCCGGGGAACCGCGGCGTGTACCCCTCGTCGTAGCGGTAGTAGCCGGAGTTGGTGAACAGGAAGGCGCAGGTGAGGGTGACGTCCTCGCCGGTGTCGTCGCGGTGGGCGTGCACGGTCCAGCGCGCGGTGGCGCTGTCCCACTCGGCGCGGACGGCCCGGTGGTGGAAGCGGATGTGCCGCTCCACGTCGTACTCGCGGGCGGTCTGCCGGACGTACGCCCGGATGGAGTCGCCGTCGGCGATGGCCTTCGGGTCGGTCCACGGCTTGAACGAGTAGCCGAGGGTGTACATGTCGGAGTCGGAGCGGATGCCCGGGTAGCGGAACAGGTCCCAGGTGCCGCCGATGGCGCCCCGGGCCTCCAGCACCGCGTAGGTCTTGCCGGGGCACTCACGTCCGAGGTGGACGGCGGCGCCGATGCCGGACAGGCCGGCCCCGACGATGAGGACGTCGACGTGGTCTGCGGCCATCGGTTTCTCCCGTTCGCACCGGCGGTGGACCGGACACTATCCATCGCCGTCGACCGCAGTCAACACCGTGTCGAGTCGAATCGACAGGGTGTCGAGCGGGTGTAGCATCTGCCGACATGACGACCGCCCGTACGCCGACCGGCGCCGCGCCGACGCGCGGGCGGCGGGCCGGCCGGTCCACCGGCGACGACCGGGAGACCGCGATCCTGGCCACGGCCGAGCGGTTGCTCGCCGAGCGTCCCTTCGCCGACATCTCCATCGACGACCTGGCGCGCGGCGCGGGGATCTCCCGGCCCACGTTCTACTTCTACTTCCCGTCCAAGGACGCGGTGCTGCTCACGCTGCTCGACCGGGTCACCGAGGAGGCCGACGCCGCCGCCGGGGGCGTGTTCGAGCGGCTCGCCGAGGATCCGCGCGCCCACTGGCGGGAGCTGATCGCCCGGTTCCACGCCACGTTCGGCGGGCACCGGGACGTGGTGCTGGCCTGCGCCCAGGTGCGCGGCACCAACGCCGAGGTGCGGCGGCTCTGGGCCGAGGTGCTGGAGCGCTGGGTCCGCGCGGTGCAGGCCGCGATCGAGTCCGAACGCGCCCGCGGCGCGGCCCCGGACGGGCTGCCCGCCCGGGACCTCGCCATCGCGCTGAACTCGATGAACGAGCGCGTCTGGTACGCCACGTTCGCCGGGGACGGCCCGGCGGTGGCCGAGCGGGACGTGGTGGACGTGCTGCTCGACGTGTGGCTGACCGCGATCTACCGGACCGCCACACCGCCGGTCACCGCGTCCGGCGGAACTCCATGACCCAGTTGGTCTCCCACGTGCGCTCACCGTCGGTGGAGAACGCCTGCTCCCAGCGGCATGAGTCGGCGGTGACTGCCGACCAGAGGAACCGGCAGCGTACCGGCCGCCCCTCGTCGGTGTCGTCGGCGTAGAACGTGCCGACGCCGCCGGTGAACCGGCCGACCACCGGGGGCAGTTCCAGCACGCCACGGCTGCTGTGCATCCAGTAGATCGACCACAGCCCGGTCGACGGGTTCAGGATGCGCACCGTGGAGCCGGAGAAGCCCCGGCTCGGGCAGCGCATCTCGTCGAAGCTGCCCGCGCCGTCGAAGAACGAGCGCGCCTCGCTGACACCGGCGAACTCGTCCCAGTCGTCGCCGCCGACGTGGCGCTGCCGCAGGCGCCGGTTGGTCACGTCCCAGGTGCCGACGAGGAAGCCGAAGTCGCCCATCAGCGGCCCACCGGCCCCTCGGCCCGGGCGTCGGCCAGGTAACCCGCCAGGTCCGGCCGGTCCGGTGCGAGCACGTGCCGGATCCAGGCGGTGCGCTCGTGTTCCAGTACGCCCAGTTCCCAGACGCAGCCGACGCCGGGGCGGGTGAGGTCGACGAAGTGCGCCGGGTCGTCGTCCGGGCAGTCCAGCGCGGGCTGCCCGGCGATCGCGATGCGGCACTCGACCACGTTGTCGAAGAACCAGCTGTACGCCAGCAGGTACGCCCCGGTGTCCGCGCCCCGGTGCAGCACCACCCAGCTCGCCGGCGGGGTGGAGCCGTCCGGGCCGGGCAGCAGCGACGGCAGGTACGCGTACGCGGCGTCGACCACCCGCGGTTCGAGACGGCGGTCCGGCTGGTCCATGTGGTAGCGCTTGACGTGCCGGCCGGCCACCTCGACGGTCCCCGGCACGGTCAGCTCCTTGTCGTGAAAAGCCATGCGGGCACGCTAAAACCGTTCCCCTGACAGCTAGTGTCAGTGGAATGCGGGCCAGTCGACTCCTGTCCATCCTGCTGCTCCTCCAGGCGCACGGCCGGCTCACCGCCGCCGACCTGGCCGCCCGCCTCCAGGTGTCGGCGCGCACGATCTACCGGGACGTGGAGGCGCTGCACGCCGCGGGCATCCCGCTGTACGGCGAGGCCGGACACGACGGCGGCTACCGGCTCGTGGAGGGCTGGCGCACCCGGCTGACCGGGCTGACCGCCGAGGAGGCGGACCGGCTGCTCTTCGCCGGACTCCCCGGGCCTGCGGCCGAGCTGGGCTACCAGTCGGTCGTCGCCGCCGTCCAGCTCAAGCTGCGGGCCGCGCTGCCCGCGCCGCTGGCCGACCGGGCGGCCCGGCTGGAACAGCGGTTCCACCTGGACACACCGGGCTGGTACTCCGACGGCGACCCGTCGCCGTACCTGGCCGAGGCCGCCGAGGCGGTGTGGCGGCAGCACCGGGTCCGGGTGCGGTACCGGGGCTGGCGGGGCGAGACGACCCGGGTCCTCGAACCGTACGGGCTGGTGCTCAAGGGCGGGCGCTGGTATCTCGTCGCCGCCCGGGCGGACCGCGCCGACCCGGCCACCTACCGGGTCAACCAGATCCTGGACCTGACCCCGCTGGACGAGCCGTTCGAGCGGCCGGAGTTCGACCTGCCGGCGTGGTGGCGCGCGCACGTGGTGGAGTTCCGGGCCGGCCTGCACCGCGACGAGGCGCGCATCCGGCTGTCGCCACGCGGGTTCGCCCGGCTGCGCGAGGTCGGCAGCGACGTGGTGGTGGCCGCCGCCGAGGCGAGCGCCGGCCCGCCCGACGCCACCGGCTGGGTGCACGCGGTCATCCCGATCGAGTCGCTCACCCACGCCCACGGCGACCTGCTCCGGCTCGGCGCCGACGTGGAGGTCCTCGCCCCGGAGGCGCTGCGCACCCGCCTGTCCGAAACCGCCGCCGCCCTGGCTGCCCTCTACCACCCGCCCTCCGCCCCGCCTCTCCCCGGTTGATCAAGGAGTTCGTGTCCTTCCAGGAGATCGACTCGGACACGAACTCCTTGATCACGGGGGCGGGGTGACGGCGTCGGCCACCGTGGAGAGGGCTCGGTCGATCTCGGAGGGCGGGGTCGCCGCGTAGCCGAGGACCAGGCCGGGTGGCTGCGGGCGCCGGCTGTGCCAGGACAGCGGGTGGACCTTGACGCCGCGGCGCAGCGCCGCCGCCGCCAGCGCCCGGTCGTCGACGTCGCCGGGCAGCGTGACCATCAGGTGCAGCCCGGCCGCCGCGCCGTGCACCACCGCCCCCGGCAGGTACGCGCGGACCGCCCGGATCATCGCGTCCCGCCGGCGTACGTGCCGGTGGCGCAGCAGCCGCAGGTGCCGTTCCAGCGCGCCGGACTCCATCAGCTCGGCCAGCACGAGCTGCGGCAACGCCGCGTTGCCGAGGTCGGCTGCCCGCTTCGCGGCCACCACGTCGGCGTGCAGCGCGGGCGGCACCAGCATCCACCCGATCCGCAGGGCCGGCGCGAGCAGCTTGGAGATGCTGCCGACGTAGCAGACCCGATCCGGCGCCATGGCACGCAGCGCCGGCACCGGCGGACGGTCGTAGCGGTGCTCGGCGTCGTAGTCGTCCTCCACCACCAGGCCGCCGTCGCGTGCCCACCGCAGCAGCCGCCGGCGCCGGTCGCCGTCGAGCACCACCCCGGTCGGGAACTGGTGCGCCGGGGTGAGCAGCACGACCGGAGCGCCGGAACGCTCCAGCTCGTCGACACACAGGCCCCTGTCGTCCACCGGGATCGGCGGTGTCGCCAGCCCGGAGTAGACCAGGTGCTGCCGTACGCCCAGCGAGCCGGGATCCTCCACCGCGACGGTGTGCGTACCCCGGTCGTGCAGCACCCTCGCGAGCAGGCCGAGCGCCTGGGACACCCCGGCCACGATCACCACCTCGGCCGGGTCCGCACGGACGCCCCGGTTGCGGGCCAGCCAGTTCGCGACCGCGAGCCGCAGCGCGGGCGTGCCGGCCGGGTCGCCGTAGCCGAGCGCGGCGGGCGTCATCCGGTGCAGCACGGCCCGCTCGGCCCGCAGCCAGGCCGCGCGGGGAAAGGCCGCCAGATCGGGTACGCCGGGAGTCAGGTCCACCTGCGCCGGTACGGCGCGCAGCTCGTCGAACGCGTCGACGCCGGGCCGGGTGGCGAACACCTGCGGTGCTCTCCTCGGCTCGGGCGGCCGGGTGACCACGGCGGCCGGCGTGGCGACCACCACCGTTCCGGCCCGGCCGCGTCCCGCCACCTGCCCGTCCTCGGCCAGCCGCTGGTACGCCTCGGTCACCACACCGCGGGAGACGCCCAGCTCGGCGGCGAGCACCCGGCTGGCGGGCAGACGGGTGCCCACCGGCGCCCGTCCGTCGGCGATGGCGGATCGCAGCCGGGCGGCGAGCCAGTCCGCGCGGCCGCCGGGCGGCGCCTCGCCGACGTCGAGCTGGAGGAAGTCCGCGCCGGCCGCTTTGGACTCCTCGGGAACGGCAGCTTTGGCCCTGTCCATCGGGCCATTATGGGCACAGGCTGGACCGCATGACAGTCGCCTTCCTGCTGACGTCGCTCGTCGTCGCGATCACTCCGGGCACCGGGGTGATGCACACGCTCGCCACCACTGTGACCGCCGGACGCCGGGCCGGCCTGGCCGCTGCCGCCGGGGGCACGCTCAGCCTCGTCCCGCACGTGATCGCCGCGGTGACCGGACTGGCCGCCCTGCTGCGCGCCGGCACCCCGGCGTTCCGCGTGGTGACCTGGCTGGGCGTGGCGTACCTGCTCTGGATGGCCTGGTCGGCGCTGCGCGACCGGGGCACGTTCGCCCTCGACGGCGACCGGCCCCCGCGTCCGGCGGCGGCCGTGTTCCGGGACGGGGTGCTGCTGAACCTGCTGAACCCGAAGGTGACTGTGTTCTTCGTGGCGTTCCTGCCGCAGTTCGTACCGCCGGACGCGCCCGCCGCCGCAGCGCGCATGCTCGCCTGCGGCCTGGTGTTCATGGCCGTCACGCTGCTGGTGTTCACCGGGTACGCGCTGCTGGCCGGGGCGTTGCGCCGACGGGTGCTGTCCCGGCCCCGGCTGACCGGGCTGCTGCGGCACGCCTTCGCCGGCAGCTTCCTCGTCCTGGGCCTCGGCCTCGCGTTCACCGCCTAGCCCTCAGCACCTGGAAGGAGTCTTCCCGTGCGTTTCCGGCACTCCCCCGAGATCTGGTCGGCCTTTCCCGAACTGACCTGCGGCGTCCTGCACGCCACCGGCGTCACGCCCGACATCGACGTCACGCCACGGCTGGCCGGGTATCTCGGCGCCGCCCGGGACCGGCTCGCCGCCGGGCCGGAGGGCGGCTTCCCGGAGATCCAGGCGTGGCGTCGCGCGTTCGCCCGGATGGGCTGCCCGCCGACCCGCTACCGCTGCGCGGCCGAGTCGCTGCTGCGCCGGCTGCGGCGGGACGGGGACCTGCCCCGGCTGCATCCGCTCGTGGACCTCGGCAACGCGCTCTCGGTCCGGTGCGCGGTCCCGGTCGCAGTGCTCGACCTGGCCCGGATCGGCGGCGACCTGACAGTGCGCCCGGCCGACGGCACGGAGTCCTACCTAGGGCTCGGCGGTGACAGCGAGCAGCCCGCGCCCGGCGAGGTGATCTTCGCCGACCAGGGCGGGAACGCGCACGCCCGGCGCTGGTGCCACCGGCAGAGCGGCACGTCAGCGGTACGGGCCGGCACCACCGAGGTGCTGGTGGTGGTCGAGGCGATGCACGAGGGGGCGGCGCCGACCGTACGCCGGATGCTGGACGAGCTGGCGGCGGCGCTGGACGAGCTGTGGCGCGTGCCGTCGCGGACGGCGCTGCTCACCGCTGACGCGCCCGAGTTGGCCGTGCCGGTCCGGACGGGCTGACCCGCCGGCGTGGTGACGGCCGGTCGCGCGGCGTGACGCAGGCTCCGGGCGTCCGGCGACGACGCCGGCAGCCGCCCGGCTCGTCGTCAGGCATCGGGGTCGTCGGTGCGGTCGCGCACCATCAGCTCGTCGTCAGGCGTCGGGGTCGGTGCGGTCGCGCGCCATCAGCTCGTCGAACTCGGCCGGGGTGATCTCGCCGGTGCGCAGCCGCCGGGCGTTGGCGGCGAACCGGGCCGTCGCCGCGCCGCGCGGGTCCGGCTCGGTGAGCAGCCCGGCGTCGGCCGTCAGGGCGCTCGCGGCACCCGCCACGTCGTACGGATCGGCCAGGTCGACCGGCTCGCCGTGCAGCTCGCGCAGGGCGTCGGCGAGTCGCGCGTCGGCGGCGTCACCGGTACCCCACAAGCGCCGGGCGAGGTCGACGGTGCGGCCGAGCGAATCCTCGCCCACCCGTTCGGTGCCTATCTCGGCACGCATCATGCGCAGGAAGCGGATTGTCACAGCGTCGGAGTCATCGGCGATCACGCCCGTACCCTAGCGAGCGGCTACGACGAAACCGCCGGGCGAGCCGGGGTCGTCCGGCCGGTTGAGGTCGCCACCCGCGGGTAGTGCGCGGACATGCCCGAACGATACGAGGACTACGACCGCGTCGCGATCGTCACCGGCGCGGACTCCGGCATCGGCAAGGCGTGCGCGGTGGCGCTCGCCGAGGCCGGTTACGACATCGGCATCACCTGGTACGGCGACGCGGCGGGGGCCGACCGTACCGCCACCGAGGTACGCGCCACCGGCCGCCGCTGCGAGACCGCCGAGCTGGACCTGACCCGGCTGCCCGAAGCGGCGGCGGTGGTCGACGAGCTCGCCGACCGGCTCGGTGGCCTGGGCGTACTCGTCAACAACGCCGGCACCGGCCTGTCCGAGCCCTTCGTGGACGTGAGCTGGGAGAAGTGGCGGGACGTGCTGGCGGTGGACCTGGACGGGCCGTTCCTGTGCTCGCAGCGGGCCGCCCGGCGGATGCGCGCGGCCGGGCGAGGTGGCCGGATCATCAGCATCACCAGCGTCCACGAGCACGCGCCCCGGGTCGGCTCGTCGGCGTACTGCGCGGCGAAGGGCGGGCTCGGCCTGCTCACGAAGGTGATGGCGCAGGAACTGGCGGCCGACGGGATCACAGTCAACGCGGTGGCACCGGGCGAGATCGCCACGCCGATGACCGGGCAGGAGGACGTCGACCCGTTCACGCAGGAGCGTCCCGGCGTGCCGGTGGGGCGCCCCGGTGACGCCCGCGAGGTGGCAGCGGTGGTGGCGATGCTCGCCTCACCGGCTGCGGCGTACGTGACGGGGGCGTCGTGGGCGGTGGACGGGGGGATGCTGTTGATGGGTCCGGAGGCTTCTGTTCTTTCCTCCCATTCGTGGCGCGCTGCTTAGTCCTTGGTCGCTGTTCGGGCTCCGGTCACCGTTCAGGGCCGGGGGCGACCGTGCCCGGCTCCGGGCGGTCAGGCTTGATCCCTGCGCCGGGCACGGTCGCCCCCGGCCCCGTCGTGGGTCAGGTGCGTTCGTCGGTGCCGGGATCGGGGGTGGCTCCCACCGCCGCATCCTCTCGGGAGCTTGCGGGCTCGTTCTCGGGGTAGTGGCAGGCGGTTTGCTGTCTGCCGTCGTCGCGGGTGGTCAGCGCCGGTTCTTCGGTGGCGCAGTGGTCGGTGGCTTTCCAGCAGCGGGTGCGGAAGCGGCAGCCCGACGGCGGGTTGAGTGGCGTGGGCACGTCGCCGGTGAGACGGATCCGTCCGGCGGGGCCGAGGGTGGTGACGTCGGGGATCGCGGACAGCAGCGCCCGGGTGTAGGGGTGCTGTGGCCGCGTGTAGATGGTGTCGCGGTCGCCGATCTCGACGATCTTGCCGAGGTACATGACGGCGACGCGGTGGCAGAAGTGCCGCACGACGGCGAGGTCGTGGGCGATGAACACGAACGCCAGGTCCAGGTCGCGTTGCAGGCTGCGTAGCAGGTTGATGACCTGCGCCTGGATGGACACGTCGAGGGCGGAGACGGGTTCGTCGGCCACGATCAGCTTCGGCTTCAAAGCCAGGGCGCGGGCGATGCCGATGCGCTGGCGTTGCCCGCCGGAGAACTCGTGCGGATACCTGTTGTAGTGCTCCGGATTCAACCCCACGAGTTCGAGCAGCTCCTGGACCCGTTTCTTGACGCCGCCGGGTGGGGTGATGCGGTTGACCTGCAACGGCATCGCCACGATCCGCCCGACGGTGTGGCGGGGGTTCAACGACGCGTACGGGTCCTGGAAGATGATCTGCAGGTCCTGCCGCAACCCGCGCAGCTCACCACGCCCCGCGTGGGTGATGTCCCGCCCCGCGAAGGTGATCGACCCGGCGGTGGGCTCCAACAGCCGCACCAGCATCCGCCCGGTCGTGGTCTTCCCACACCCCGACTCCCCCACCAGCCCGAGGGTCTCGCCCGGCCGCACGTCGAAGTCCAACCCGTCCACCGCCCGCACCGCACCCGTGCTGCGCAGGCCCTGCCGGACGGGGAAGTGCTTGGTCAGCCCCCGCACCGACAGCAGCGGCTCGCCGACCGGCACCGCACGGACGGCCTCACCCCGCCGGCCGTCGACCGCGCCCGTCGTGTCCCGGTCAGCACTCATCGGGCCACCCCCACCTGCGCGACCTCGTCGCGATAGATCCGCTCCCGCGCGGCGACCGGCAGATGACACGCCACCAGATGCCCTGCCGCCCCCGCCGGAACCAGCTCCGGAACCTCGGCGCGCGACCGGTCGCCGTTCACGTCCGCCCACCGGCACCGCGGATGAAACGCACACCCCGACGGCAGGTTGATCAGACTGGGCGGGTTACCCGGAATCGGCAACAGGTCCGCGTCCGCGTCACCGTGCAACGACGGCACACTCGACAACAACCCCCACGTGTACGGATGCTGCGGCACCCGCAACACCCGCTCCACACTCCCGTGCTCCACCGCCCGGCCCGCATACATCACCAACACGTCATCAGCCACCTGACTGACCACACCCAGGTCATGCGTGATCAACACGATCGCCGACCGGAACTCCTCCTGCAAATCGGCAAGCAGATCCAGGATCTGCGCCTGCACCGTCACATCCAACGCCGTCGTCGGCTCATCCGCGATCAGCAGATCCGGATCATTAACCAACGCCATCGCGATCATCGCCCGCTGCCGCATCCCACCCGAGAACTCATGCGGATACTGATCGAACCGCCGCGCCGGCTGCGGAATACCCACCCGGCCCAACATGTCCACCGCCCGCGTCCGCGCCTCCCGCCGACCGGCCCTCGGATGATGCACCCGGTACGCCTCAGCGATCTGCCTACCCACCGAGTAGTACGGATGCAACGCCGACAACGGATCCTGGAAAACCATCGCCATGTCCCGGCCCCGCAGCCGCCGCACCTCCTCCTCACCCAACCCCACCAGCTGACGCCCACCCACCCAGATCTCCCCCGAGATGACCGTCCGCCTCGCGTTGTGCAAACCCAGAATCGCCAGCGACGTGACGCTCTTACCGGAACCCGACTCCCCCACGATCCCCAGCGTGCGACCCCGCTCCACAGCGAACGACACACCGTCCACGGCCCGCACCACACCGTCCTCGGTGTCGAACCGCACCCGCAGATCCCTGACCCACAGGTACGGGCCCTCGCCGCGACGCGGCGCCGGAAGCTCCACCATGTCCGTCTCCTCCCGTCAGCTCAGCCGGACCCGTGGGTCGATCACCGCGTACAGCACGTCGACGACGATGTTGGCGACCACGATGAACACCGCCGCCAGCAGCACCGTCGCCATCACCACCGGCAGGTTGAGGAACTGCACCGCCTCCACAGTCGCCTTGCCGAGACCCTGGAGGCCGAAGATCGTCTCGGTGATGAAGGTGCCGCCGAGGCTGGTGCCGATGTCCAGCCCGGCGATCGTGACGATCGGTGTGATCGCCGCCCGCAGCGCGTGCCGGGTGTGCACCTTCCGGGCGGGCAGCCCCTTCGCCCGGGCGGTACGCACGAAGTCCTCCGACAGCGTCTCCACCATCTGCGCCCGGGACAGCCGGGCGTACAACGCCGAGTTGAGGAAGCCGAGCGTCATCCAGGGCAGAATCAGCCCGGCCGCCCAGCGGAACGGGTTCTCGGTCAGCGGGGTGTAGCTGGGGAACGGCAGCAGCCCGGTGGAGTAGACGAGCAGGTAGAGCAGGATCAGCCCGAAGAAGTAGACCTGCATCGACGCCCCGGCCAGCGTGACGCCGATCGCGGCGCGGTCGAACGCCGTACCCCGGCGTAGTGCCGACACCATGCCCAGCGAGATGCCGAGGCCGAGCCAGAGCACGGCACCGCCGAGGACGATGCTGAACGTCACCGGGGCGCGCTGGGCGACGATCTCGGTGACGGGCTGGTTGTTGCGGAACGAGTAGCCGAGGCAGGGTGCCGGGCAGTCCTGCCGGAAGTCGCCCTCGCCGTAGGTACGGCCGGCGAAGACGCCGCTGACGAAGTCGGCGTACTGCCGGGGCAGCGGCTGGTCGATGCCGAGGCGACGCTCGACCTGGGCGATGTCCTCGGCCGTGCAGTTCTTGCCGCACATCACCTTCGCCGGGCTGCTCGGCACCGCGAAGAAGAGACCGAACGTGACCAGGCTGATGACGACCAGGGTCAGGGCGGCGACGAGCAGCCGCCGTACGACGAAACGGAGCACGGGAGCACCTCCCCCGGGGTGGGCGCGGGGGCGGACGCCGTGGCAGCCGCCCCCGCGCGGCTGTCACTTCTTCACGTAGATGCCGTTGAGCGAGATGATCCCGAACGCGTCGCTGAGGAAGGCGTTGCCGACCTTCGAGCCGTGCAGCTCGTAGGTGGCGTCGTAGTAGCAGGGCACCACCGGGGCGTACTTGTCCATGATCATGCGGTCGAGCGCCATCCAGCCGGCGTCCTGCTCGGCGGCCGGCAGGTCGCGGACCCGGTCGATCTCCGCGCTGACGGACGGTTCATTGAGGTACGACAGGTTCTGGTTGCCCTCGGCCACGATCTCCCGTCCGTCGTAGACCGGGGGGATCACAGTCGAGCCGGTGGGCCAGTCCGAGCCCCAGCCGGTGAGGTAGAGGTCGTACGGGTTGTCCTTGCGGCCGACCTCGTCGTAGTAGCTGCTGTTGTCGATCGGCTTCATCACGATGTCGAAGCCCATGTCGGTGAGGTTCTTGCGCAGCGCCTCGGCCTGCTGGGTGCGCAGTTCCAGGTTGGAGTGGGCGAGCACCAGCTTCGGCCGCTTGCCGGCGAGCAGCTCGGCGGTCTTGGCCTTGTCGCCGGTGACCGGGGCGTTGTACAGGTCGTACGGGACGAATCCGGCGGTGGTGGGCGACATGAGCGTGGTGGCGGGTGAGCCGGCGGCCTGCCCGCCGAGCACCTTGAGCAGGGCGTCCTTGTCGACGGCGTAGTTCAGCGCCCGCCGTACACTCAGGTCGGTGACCCGCTGGGTGTTGATGCTCAGCACCCAGTTGTACTGCGTCGGGCCGCGTACCACGCGGTCGGAGACGCCGGATCCGGTGGTGCGGGGCAGCACCGACGGCGGCACGTCCGACCAGCTCAGCGCCGCCTGGTCGGCCGGCCCGTCGGCGACCAGGCGCTCGGCGATCTGGGCCTGCTCCAGGCCGAACGTCATCCGGATCGCGTCCGGGTACGCGTTGCGGATCGGGTCGGTCGCCGGATCCCAGTTCGGGTTGCGTTCCAGCTCCAGCGACACGTCGCGCTGGTAGGTCTTCACCCGGTACGGCCCGGACGAGAACGGCCGCAGGTCGTAGTTCGCGCGGGTGTCCTTCGCGGCGGGCACGGGCGCGCTGGTCGGCAGCGCCGCCGCGTACGGCAGGTCGCAGTGCGGCTGCGGGAAGGTGAACCGGATGGTCCGGTCGTCGGGTGTGGCGACGCCGTCGGGCACCGGCTTGCCCCCGTCGTACGGTCCCTTGTAGGTGGCGTTGTACGCCCCGCCCGGGTAGAGCCACTGCTGGATGTAGTGCGGGCCCTCGTTGAGGTTCGCCGCGAACGACCGGGCGATGCCGTGGGCGACGTCCTTGCTGGACACGGACGTGCCGTCCTCGTACTTCACGCCGTCGCGCAGGGTGAACTCCCAGACCTTGCAGTCGCCGTTCACGTCCTTGCCGGGGTTGGTGGCCAGGTCGCCGACGAGCAGCAGCTTGCCGCTGCCGTCCTCCTTGTAGCCGTTGAGCGCGCGGTACAGCAGCCCACCGGCGACCTGCTGCACGTTGACGTAGTTGCGGGCCGGGTCGAGGTGCTCGAAGTCGGCCGGCTGCATCACGGTGAGGGTGCCGCCGCGGGTCGCCCCGTCGACGTCCTTCGCCGGGCCCTGGTTGTCGGCGGCCTCGTACGAGATCGATCCGCTCTGGGTCTTGGTCTTCTGGTCGTCGCCGCCGCCGTCGTCGGTGGTGGGGCTGCAGCCGGCGGCGGCCAGCGCCGCCGCGGCGAGGACACCTGTCAGTGTCCGGGTTCGTGCGCGCACGGTGTGCTCCTTCCTGCCCGGCGGCCCCCGCCGGCCGGGCACTGATGGCCGTGGGACTACCGGGTGGAGCGGGGGTCCAGCGAGTCGCGCAGCGCGTCGCCGAGCAGGTTGAACGCCAGGACCAGCAGGAAGACCGTCAACCCGGGGAACAGGGTGTACCAGGGGTCGCTCGCGACGTAGCCGATGCTGTTGAAGATCATGCGGCCCAGGTCGGGCGTGGGTTCGGTGACGCCGATGTTGACGAACGCCAGCGCCGCCTCGATGGCGATGAACTGCGGCACCATCAGCGAGACGGTGACCAGGATCGGCGCCCAGATGTTCGGCAGCAGCTGCCGCAGCAGGATGTGCGTGGTGCCGGCGCCGGCCGCACGGGCCGCCTCGACGAACTCCCGCTCGCGCAGCGAGATCACCTGCCCGCGGACCAGCCGCGCGGTGTACGTCCAGCTGAACAGGCCGAAGGTCGCGACGATCAGGGCCACCCGGAAGGCCGGCGACGGCGCCTCCCGGTCGGAGTAGAAGCGGTCCTGGAGGATCGGGATGACCGCGAGCGCGAAGATGAGGAACGGGAACGCCAGCGTGAGGTCGATCAGCCAGTTGACGACGCTGTCCAGCCAGCCTCTGGCCCACCCGGCCAGCACCCCGACAGCGACACCGATGCCGGATGCCAGCAGCGCCGAGGTGAACGCGATGAACAGGGACGTCCGCAGGCCGTAGACCAGTTGCATCAGGATGTCCCGGCCGCTGCCGGGTTCGAGCCCCAGCCAATGGTCGGAGCTGATTCCGCCGGCGTACCCGATCGGCATTCCGAAATCGTTGAGGCGGTCCACGAACTTGTCGGTCGGGTCGATTCCGGTGAGCCGTCCCAGCAGTGGCGCGCCGAGCGCCACCAGGGCGGCGACGGCGAGCGTGACGGCGCTGGCCTTGGCCGTACGGTCGCGTTTGAGCCGCAGCCAGGCGAGCCGGCCGGGCGACCGGCCGACGAATTCGCCGGGCCGGCCGGCGGGGCCGGGAACGGCCTCGACATCGGGGCCGGGAGCGGCCGGTGGGTGCGACAGTTCGCTCATGAGCAGTCCTCCCGACGGGGACGAAAACGCCCTGCCACCCGACGGTAATGCGCTATGAGGTGCTCAAAAGAATCGTTCCGGTAACGGCCGTTCCGGTTGTCGTGCATTGACAACGATCCGGCGTACGGAATGCATCGGCGCAATAACGGCCCGATTCGGTTGTCAGCCTTTCAGGTGGCCGTACCGCCAATTCGGAATGCGCTCCTGCGAGGCACTCGGGCGGTTGTCAGCCGTTCGGGCATTCCCGTGCGCCGATGTAACACCGGACCGGCAGCGGGGTCGACTGGCGTAACACTTCGTGACTCTTCGCGTTCACACCGTCCACCTAGGGTTCTCGGCGGTCCGGTTCGCACGACGTGCCGGGCCGTCCACCGGCCCTCACCCGGGGCCCCGACGGAAGGACCACCCATGCCCTTCGCCCGACGTACCGCCACTCTGGCCCTGGCCGCCGTGCTCGGCGGCCTCGCCGCGCCGGCCTCTCCCGCGCAGGCCGCGCCGCGCCCCGGCCCGGAGACCCCCTCGGTGCTGCTGCTCACCGTCGACGACGGCGCCGGCCTGCGCGCCACGGTGCTGACCTGCGGGCCCACCGGCGGCCTGCACCCCGACCCGATCACCGCCTGCCGGCTCGTCGCCCGCGTCGACGGCGACCTGGACGCGCTCGACGTGGACGGCGCGCCGTGCACCTCGCAGTACGACCCGGTCGTCGCGCGTGCCGTGGGCATCTGGCAGGACCGCCCGGTCTCCTACACCCGGACGTTCGGCAACGCCTGCCTGATGCAGCGCACCACCGCCTCCCTCTTCACCTTCTGACCCCGCCTCACCTTGTCGCGTTGATCATGAGGTTGGCGGCGGTTCCGGTCCGTTTTGTCGCCGTCAACTTCATGATCGACGGGGTGGGTCGGGAGGTGGGTGGGGTGGGTGCGGAGAATGGGGGCGGGGTGTTCGGAGGGGAGACTGTGCGGGTGGACGGACCGGTGGCGGGCGGGGGCGGCCGGCGGGAGTTGCGGGCGGACTGCTCGCGCTGCGCCGGGGTGTGCTGCGTCGCTCCCGCGTTCACCGCGTCGGCCGACTTCGCCATCGACAAGCCCGCCGGGCGGCCCTGCCCGAACCTGGGCGCCGACTTCCGCTGCGGCATCCACACCGAGCTGCGGCAACGCGGCTTCCCCGGCTGCACCGTGTTCGACTGCTTCGGCGCCGGTCAGCACCTCACCCAGCACACGTATGCCGGCCGCGACTGGCGTGCCGACCCGGCCACCGCCGCGCGGATGTTCGACAGCTTCGCGGTGCTGCGGCCGCTGCACGAGCTGCTGTGGTACCTGACCGAGGCGGTACGCCTGACCCCGCCCGGCCCGCTGCGCGACGAGCTGACCGCCGCGCTCGACGAGACCGGCCGGCTCACCGACGGCACCCCCGACGACCTGCTCGCCCTCGACGTCGACGCGCACCGGGACCGGGCCAACCGGCTGCTGTCCCGCGCCGCCGAACAGGCCCGCGCCGGGCGGGCCGGCCCGGACCGCCGGGGCGCGATGCTGATCGGGACGGACCTGCGCCGTACCCCGCTGACCGGGGCGAACCTGCGCGGCGCCTGCCTGATCGGGGCCGACCTGCGGGGCGTACGCCTCGGCGCCGCCGACCTGACCGGCGCGGACCTGCGCGGGGCCGACCTGCGCGGCGCGGACCTGGGCGGGTGCCTGTTCACGCACCAGTCGCAGCTCGACGCCGCGCGCGGCGACCACCGCACGGTGCTGCCGCCCGGACTACGCCGCCCATCCCACTGGTCCCTGACGCTGACCCCGACTCGCCCCCCAGCCGCGCCAGCGCCGCCCCCGACCCCGCTGACGCCACCCCGCCCGCACCCGCACCCGCCACAGCGGTGATCAAGGAGTTTGTGTCCGGTTCGGGGCCGGATCGGGACACGAACTCCTTGATCACCGCGAGACGGGCCGGGGCCGCGTTTGGTGGGGGTGGGGTCGGGTAGGCGGCGCGGACGGCTGTTGACCGACAGGGGGGGGCCACCGGTGGGGTATCGGGCACGCGACGGTGAGGAGCCGGTCGACCCGGCGCACGCCGAGGACGAGGCCGGGCAGGTGCCGCTGGTGCAGACGGCCGCGGACACCGACGTGCCGGCCCCCGCTCCCGGTGCGCCGAAACCGGACGAGGTGACCGAGGACGACGGATCCGGCATGGCGGGCGGCGCCTCCGGCAGCAGCTCGGGCGGCTCCTCGATGCCGACCCACCCGGACGCGGCCCGCGGACGGGACGCCGCCCGCTGAACGTTTGCCGTCACCCGCTGCGGGCAGGAGTGCGACATGACCAGTGAAGAGTCCTTCGGCCGCGCGGCCGGCGACGAACCCGACGGCGCGACCGCGTACGAGGCGTCCCTGCGCCCGCCGGGCGAATCCCTGCACACCACCGACGACACCGGTGACGACTTCGCCGACCTGCCCGCCGAGGACCGGCGCTCGGCACGAGAGGTCAGCCGCGCCGGTTACGACGTCGATGCGGTCTCCGGCACCGGCGACCCGTCCGAGGAGCCGGAGGAGATCGAGGAGGGCCGGCCGCTGCGCTGAGCCGTACGCGGGGCGGCCGCCGCGCCGCTCCGCGCCTCGGTCATGCCCCGGTTCGCCAGCGCGTCGGCGCGCTCGTTCTCCGGGTGCCCGTTGTGGCCCTTCACCCACAGCCACGTCACGTCGTGCCTGGCGCACGCCGCCTCCAGCGCCTGCCACAGGTCGGCGTTCTTCACCGGCTGCTTCGCCGCGGTCAGCCAGCCGTTGCGCTTCCACGCGTTCAGCCAGCCGGTGATGCCGTTGCGCACGTACGTGCTGTCGGTGTGCAGCCGTACCGTCACCGGTCGGGTGAGGCTCTCCAGCGCCCGAATCGCGGCGGTCAGCTCCATCCGGTTGTTGGTGGTCGGGGTGGCCTCGCCGCCGCACAGCTCCCGCTCGTGCCCGCCCCAGCGCAGCACCGCGCCCCACCCGCCGGGCCCGGGATTGCCGCTGCACGCGCCGTCGGTCCAGATCTCCACGACCCGGCCGGTCTCCGCCTCCACCATGCCCGGCAACCTACCGGGTACGCGAGCACGCGGGACCACCCGACCCGCCGCGCCCGGCTAGCGTGCCGGTGTGACCACTCCCCCGGACTTCGCCACGCTCTGCAACTTCCGTGACCTCGGTGGCTGGCGGACCGGCGACGGCCGCACCGTCGCCCGGGGCCGCCTCTACCGCTCCGACTCGCTGGCCAAGCTCGCCGGTGAGGATCTGGAACGGTTCGCGGCGCTCGGCGTCCGCACCGTGATCGACCTGCGGTACCCGTGGGAGATCGCCGACCGCGGCCGGGCCCCGGAGAGCCTCGGCGTGACCTGGCTCAACCTGAGCATCGAGCACCGGCCGTACGTGCAGGCCGACATCGACCCCGACGTGGACCCGTGGCGCTACCTGGCCGACCGGTACGCCGAGGTGGCCGAGGACGGCGTGGCCGAGCTGCGCCAGGCGATCGAGGTGATCGCGGACGGCGAGCACCCGCTGGTGTTCCACTGCGCGTCCGGGAAGGACCGCACCGGGCTGCTCGCCGCGCTGGTGCTGTCCCTGCTCGGCGTCGACGAGGACCAGATCGCAGCGGACTTCGCGCTCACCGAGCAGGCCACCGACCGCCTGGTCGCCGAGTGGCGGGACCGCAACGGCGGCGCCACGCCGGGCTGGCCCGCGTACGGGCGGGCGCCGGCCGAGATCATCCGGCTGGTGCTGGCCGACCTGCGGGCCGCCCACGGTTCGGTGCACGGGTACGTGACCGGCCGGCTCGGCGTCGGCCAGGAGACGATCGACGCGCTACGCGCCCGGCTGCTGACCGGCGACTCCATCCCGCTGCCCACCCAGGGCACCACCGGCAGTACGCCGACGCCGGCCGCCCGGTAGAGCACCGCCGGCCGCCGTCGCCGTCCCCCACGAAAAGCAGACGACGCCGATGCCACGGTCTGGCACGCTGCGTGATCGTGGACACGCGGTGGGACGGCCTGCGGGCCGAGGTACGGGCGACGATCGACGAGCTGGTCTCCTCCGGGCGGGAGGCGGGTGTGCAGGTAGCCGCCTACCTGGACGGGGTCGCGATCGTCACCGAACAGGCCGGGCTCGCCGACACCACCACCGGCCGGCCGATGACGGCCGACACGCCCGTGCACGCGGTCTCCACCGGCAAGGGCCTCACCGCCACAGTGGTGCACGTGCTGGCCGAGCGGGGACGGCTCGACTACGACCTGCCGCTGGCGCGGGTGTGGCCGGAGTTCGCCCGGCACGGCAAGGACGGCATCACGCTGCGGCACGTGCTCACCCACACCGCCGGTCTGCCCGCGCTGCCGGCCGACGTCACGCCGGAGGACTTCACCGACTGGACGCGCATGTGCGAGCTGCTCGCCGACGCGCGGCCGCTGTGGGCACCGGGCGAGCGGCTCGCGTACCACGCCTGGACGTGGGGCTGGCTGCTCGGCGAGGTGATCAGGCGGGTCACCGGCGCCCCGGTGTCGCAGGTGCTCGCCGAGGAGGTGGCCGGGCCGCTCGGCGTGGACCGGGAACTGTTCCTCGGCGTACCGGAGGCGGACCTGCCCCGCCTGGCCCGGCTGGAGGACGCCGGCCTGTCCGCGCTGATGACCTGGGCCGGGGTCAACCTGCCGCACTTCGACGCGGTCGCCCCGCCCGGCGTACGGCCGGACACCGTCATCGGCTCCCGCCCCGACGTGCTGCGCGCCGACGTGCCGTCGGTCGGCACGATGAGCGCCCGCGCGGTGGCCCGGATGTACGCGGCGCTGCTCGGTCCGGTCGACGGGGTACGGCTGATCTCCGCCGAGCGGATGCGGGAGGTGTCCGCCCCGGCGGTACGCGCCCAGGAGTGGGTGTTCGGGCAGGAGAGCACGTTCGGGCTCGGGTACGCGGTCGACGACGACGGATCGTTCGGCACCGCCGGTAGCGGCGGCAGCCTCGCGTTCGCGTACCCGGAACTGGGGTTGACGGTGGCGGCGGTGCGCAACCGGCTCGGCGCGGGCGACGGCGACCCGATGGAGCAACTGCGGACGCTGGTGCGCGACCGCGTCGCCGCAGCGACCGGCCACCGAGGCTAGCGCCGCAGGCGGGCCCGCAGCCGGCCGGCCGCGTCGCCGAGCACCGCGCCGGTCATCGGCAGCAGCGGGCTGGACCGCATCACCGCCAGATCCTCGGCCGGGCTGGTCACGCCGTCGAGGAACCGCAGCACCCGTTCCGGCGGGTTGCGGTCGAACAGCCGCTCGAAGAACTCCACGCCGCCGACGTGTCCCCGGTCCAGCGCGCGCAGCGCCACCGCGTCCATCCACAGGTGCCGGCCCGGGTACGCGGGCGCCGGCACCGGCGGGCGGCCGGCGGCGAGCGCCCCGGCCACCTGGTCGGCCTGGCGCAGCATCGCCGAGAACGTGAACCCGGTCGACGGGCGCGTCGCCCCACCGGCGGTGCCCAGCCGCACCACGCGCGGGCTCGGGCGGGACTCGAACGGCCCGTCGGTCATCGGGATCACGCCGTCCTCGACCTCCCGCACCCGCAGCGCGGTCAGGTCCAGGCCGAGCAGGTCGGCGTACCCGCGCAGCGCCGCGTCGTAGCCCGCGTCGTCGAGCAGGGCCGGCCCGAACTCGGTGTACTCGACGAGCGCGAACCGGTCGTCGATGGGCAGCACGTACCCGAAGGAGACGCCGCGCTGCGGCTGGGGCGTGCGGAAGTCCATCAGCACCGCCCGCTCCGGGTCGAACGTGGGCCGGTCGGCGGCCAGCCACCAGCCGCGGAAGTGCTGCAACCAGCTGGTCCGTCCCGGCCGCTTCGGCCGCCGGGGCCGGGAGTCCAGCACCCACCCGGCCCGCACCAGGTCCCGCCCGTCCGGGTCGCGGACCGTGACCCGCTCACCGTCGTCGTGCAGCTCCCCCGCCGGGACGCTGATCCGGACCACGTCCAGCCGCCGCTCGGCCTCGGCAGCCCGGTCGTAGACCGGGGCGGAGCGGAGCATGGCGTACCGCAGGGGGTCGAGCGACAGGACACGGCGGCCGGTCGGCGTGACCACGTCGACCTGCGACCAGCTCGCGCTCAGCATCGGGTCGAGGTCGTCGCCGGGCAGGCCCCAGAACGCCCAGGTGCGGTCCTGGCCGCGCTTGTGCACCGGGTCGACCACCGCGACCCGCAGCCCGGTCACGTCGTGGCGGTCCAGCGCGGCCAGGACCAGGGACGCGGCGCCGCCGCCGCCGACCAGCGCGAGGTCGACGTCGACCGGGAAGGATGCGTGCATCCGGCCACGCTGCCACATCGGCGGAGGCGGCCACCGGCCGACCCGCGCTCAGGCCACCGGCGCGGGCTTCTGCGGGGCCGGCTCGGCGTAGGCGGCGGCCACCGTCGCCCGGTCGAAGACCCGCCACGTCGCGGCGATCACCGCGACCGCCACCACGAAACCCACCCAGTACGGCGCGGTGATGCCGAACCGGGCCGCCACCACGCCGCCGAGCAGCGCGCCGACGCAGTTGCCGCCCGCCGCGACGAACAACGTGGTGCTGCCGACCCGGCCCATCAACGCGGGCGGGGTGAGGCGCTGCCGCAGCGAGTTCGCCACGATGTTCCACAGCGCGCTGTGCGCCCCGAACGCGAACAGCGCGAACCCGACCACGGCCGCGCTGCGGGACGCGGCGAGCGCCAGGTGCAGTCCCGCCTCGACCAGCAGCCCGGTCCGCACCGTCCAGGTGGGTGTGATGGCGGCGATCAGCCGGTCCCCCACCAGCGAGCCGAGCACCCCGCCGACCGCCATGCAGGTGAACAACGCGCCGTAGCCGACCGAGCCGAGACCGAGCCGCTCGGTGGCGAGCAGAACCAGCACCGCCACGGCCGCGGTGAGCGTGACGTTCAGCAGGCCGATCAGCACGGTCATGGTGCGCAGCAGCCGCTGCCCCCACAGCCAGCGGAACCCCTCCGCGACCTCCGCCCGCACCGAGCGCCGCTCCTCCGGCGCCGGCCCGCCCCGGTACGTCCCGGCGAGCAGTCCGACCAGCACGGCGCTCAGCGCGTACGTGCCGGCGTTGAGGGCGAACGGCAGCGACGCCGCCAGCACGAACAGGAACCCGCCGAGCGGGCCGGCGATCATGTTCTGCATCACCTGGGTGCCGCCGCCCAGCCAGCCGTTGGCGCGTTCCAGCAGGGAGCGCGGCACCACCGCCGGCAGCACCGCCTGCGCGGCGGTCCGGAACACCACCTCGCCGGTGTTCACCACGAACAGCACCGCGTAGAGCAGCGCGATCCCGGCCCGGTCGGCCAGCATCGCCGCCGCCAGCACGGCCAGCGCGCCGACGCGTACCCAGTCGATGAGCACCATCAGCCGCCGCCGGTCCACCCGGTCCGCCAGGACGCCGCCGGGCAGCGCGAACAGCAGCCACGGCAGCCACGACACCGCCGCCCCGGCCGACACCACCAGCGGATCGTCGGTGATCGACGCCACGTACAGCGGCGCGGCCACCGTCGCCGTCCCGCTACCCAGCGCGGACAGCGTGCTCGCCGTCCACAGTCGGGCGAAGCGCCCGCCGAGCCGTTCCCCCGTCACGGCGAGGCAACCTACCAGCGGCGACGCGCGCCGCCGACCGGTTTATCCGGGGCGGCGGGTGTTGAGGCGGGCCGCCTGCCGGTTCAGGTGGTCGCGTTCGGCCAGGCTGGACGCGCGGCGGGCCGCCTCCGCGTACAGCCGGGCCGCCCGGTCCTGGTCGCCGTCGCGTTCGTGCAGGTACGCGGCCACCGCCGTGTACCGGGGCAGCGAGTCGTCGAGCGCCGCGAGCGCCGCCAGCCCGGCGCGCGGGCCGTCCGCCTCGCCGACCGCCACCGCCCGGTTGAGCCGGGCGATCGGGCTGCCGGTCAGGCGGACGAGTTCGTCGTACCACTCGACGATCTGCACCCAGTCGGTCTCGGCCGCCGTACGCGCGTCGGCGTGCAGCGCCGCGACGGCGGCCTGGGCCTGGAACTCGCCCAGCCGGTCGCGGGACAGGGCGGTCTGGAGGATGTTCACGCCCTCGGCTATCAGCGTGGTGTCCCACCGGCCGCGGTCCTGCTCAGCCAGCGGCACCAGGCTGCCGTCCGGCGCGGTCCGCCCGGCCCGGCGGGCGTGGTGCAGCAGCATGAGCGCGAGCAGCCCGGCCACCTCGGGGTGGTCGATCACGGCGGCGAGCTGCCGGGTGAGCCGGATCGCCTCGGCGGCCAGGTCCACGTCGCCGGAGTAGCCCTCGTTGAACACCAGGTACAGCACGCGCAGCACGGTGGCGACGTCACCGTGCTGATCGAACCGCACCCCGGACACGGTGCGCTTGGCCCGGCTGATCCGCTGCGCCATGGTGGCCTCCGGCACCAGGTACGCCTGCGCGATCTGCCGGGTGGTGAGCCCGCCGACGGCGCGCAGCGTCAACGCGACGGCCGACGACGGGCTCAGCGACGGATGCGCGCAGAGGAAGTAGAGCCGCAGCGTGTCGTCGACCGCCGGCACCGGGCCGGGCGGCGGTTCCTCGTCCACGAGGTCCTCGCGCCGGCGCCGGGCGGCGTCGGCGCGCACCACGTCCAGGAACCGCCGCCAGGCCACGGTCACCAGCCAGCCCCGCGGATCGCGGGGCGGGTCGGCCGGCCAGACGCGCAGCGCCTCGATGAGCGCGTCCTGCACGGCGTCCTCGGCCGCCGCGAAGTCGGCTCCGCGGCGGACGAGGACACCGAGCACGCCCGGGATGAGGCTGCGGAGCGCGACCTCGTCCATCGGACGGATCACTCCGTGATGGTCGGCGGCGCGGTCAGGAACGGGCGCAGCTCCAGCCACTCGTGGATCGGCTTGCCGCCCTGCCCCGGCGCGGCCGACAGCTCGGCGGCCAGTTCGAGCGCGCGCTCGTAGCTGTCCACGTCGATCACCATCCAGCCGGCGATGAGGTCCTTCGTCTCGGCGAACGGGCCGTCGGTGACAGGCGGGCGTCCCTCGCCGTCGTAGCGGACGAACGTGCCCTCCGGGGCGAGCGCCTGGCCGTCGACGTACTCGCCGCTCTCCTGCAGCTTCGCCGCGAACTCCTGCATGTAGTGCACGTGCGCGGAGATCTCCTCCGGCGTCCACTTGTCGATCATCGGCATGTCGGACACCGGGGTCGGGCCGCCGCGGTAGTGCTTCAGGAGCAGGTACTTCATGAGTGTCTCCTCGTGGAGGGTGCGACCCATTCTGGCCGCGTTCACTCCGGGGACGAAGCCGGCGTTGCGTTCTCGACATCGGTGGCGGAGGAATTTCGGCGTCCACATCGCGTAGGGCATCCTAGGAGGCTAGTTCTGATGGTCCGGGCCGCCTGCCCCCGTCGCGGCGGTCCGGACCCGTCAGCGGATCGCCCGGCCGTCAGCGGGCGGCGGTCCGGCGCAGGCCGGTGATCAGCACCGCGCCTGCGACCAGGTGCAACGCCACCAGCGTCAGCGTCGCCGCACTCCCCACTCCCCCGCCCAGCGGCCCGAGCAGGGACACCAGCAGCACGAGGCCCGCGACCACCGTCCAGACGGTGCGGGCACGGGCGGTGAGCCGTTCCAGCAGGGCCAGCAGCGCCCAGCCGGCCAGCCCGGCGAGCAGCGTGCTCACCACCACGGCCACCGGCGTCACCCGCTGGTCCGTAGAGCCGCTGCGCGCGATCAGCTCCACCCCCGCGACCGGTACCGCGACCACCCAGCCCAGCAGCGCGGCGGCGGTCGCCGCGAACACCGTGAGCAGGCGGTCCCGGCGGCGGTTCGGGCGGGCGGTGACTGTCGGGATCGTGGTCTCCATCGGTGACTCCTCCACATCGGGACGACTGCCGGAAACGCTAGGTCCGGCGGCCGCCGCGCGGATCGGGCTGCGGAGCGGTTCCCGGCTCCGTCGCCCGAACGACCACCGGCCCGGATCTCCGTCTGGCGACCGATGAGAAGCGGTGGACCGGCGGCCTAGCATCCGGACATGAGGTGCGCGTCCCGGTCCCGGTTCCTGCTGCTGCTCGACGGCGGCATCGCCACCGCGAGCATCGCCGTGTGCCTGCTCGCGCTGCTGGCCTCCGACGCCGGCCCGGACACGCCCGGCGCGACCGCCGTCGCGGTCGGCCTCGCCGTGGCGCAGGCGAGCTGTCTGCTGTGGATCCGGCGCCACCCGGGGTACGCCCTCACCGTCGCCGCGCTGGCAGGCGTCGGCCTGGAGGCGCTCTGCCCGCAGCTCGGCTGGCTCGGCCTGGTCGCGGTGCCGATGGCGTACGTGGCCCGGCTGCGCCCGCCCCGGTACTCGCTCGTCGCGCTCGGGCTGCTGCTGGCACCCACGCCGTGGAAGCTGGTCACCGGCGGCTGGCGGGACCTGCTGCTGGCGGTGACCGCGCTGGCCCTGAGCTGGACGCTCGGCGAGCTGCAACGGGGCCAGGCGCAACGGCGCTGCGCGTGGGAACGGCAGGTGCTGGCGGCCGAGCGGGAACGCATCTCCCGGGAACTGCACGACGTGGTGGCGCACCACGTCGCGGTCATCGCCGTCCAGGCAGCCGCCGCGGAGGACGTGTTCGACGAGCATCCGGAGCAGGCGCGGGTCGCGCTCGGCGCGATCGACACGGCGGCCAGGTCGGCGCTGACCGAACTGCGGGCCATGCTGCACGCGCTCGCCGCCGACGACGGGTCCGAGCAGGGCGGGCCACAGCCGGGGCTGGCGCAGCTCGACGCGCTCGCCGACGCGGTCCGGGCGGTCGGCCTTCCGGTGACGCTGCACCGGGAGGGCGACGGCGAGGCGCTACCCGGCGGGGTGCAGCTGTCGGCGTACCGGATCGTGCAGGAGTCACTGACGAACGCGCTGCGCCACGGGCACGCCACCCACGCCGACGTGGACGTCCACTATCGCGACGGCGTACTGCGGCTGGAGGTCGTCAACGACGGCCCGGCGCCCGCCCGCCGGCCCGGTACGCCCACCGGGCGCGGCATCGTCGGCATGCGGGAGCGGGCCCGGCTGCTCGGCGGCACGCTCGACGCCGGCCCGCTGCCGGCCGGCGGGTTCCGGGTCCACGCACGACTGCCGGTCGGGGCGGGCCGGTGACCGTGCGGGTGGTGGTCGCCGACGACCAGGAGCTGATCCGCGCCGGGCTGCGTACCGTCCTCGACGCTAGGCCCGACCTGAGCGTCGTCGGGGAGGCGGCCGACGGTGTCGAGGCGGTCGCGGTGGCGACGCGGACCCGGCCGGACGTGGTGCTCATGGACGTGCGGATGCCCCGGCGCGACGGCATCGCCGCCACCCGGGACCTGGTGGCCGCCGGCAACCCGGCCCGGGTGGTCATGCTGACCACGTTCGACCTGGACGAACACGTCTACGCCGCGCTGCGCGCCGGGGCGAGTGCGTTCCTGCTCAAGGACACCCGCCCGGCCGACCTCGCCGAGGCGGTACGCGTGGTGGCCCGGGGCGAGGCCCTGCTCGCGCCCACAGTGACCCGGCGGCTGCTGGACCGGTACGCCGACCGGCTGCCCGCGCCCGCGCCCGCCGGCGACGTGCTCGCCGTGCTGACCGCCCGCGAGCGGGAGGTGCTGACGCTCACCGCGCGGGCACTGTCCAATGCGGAGATCGCCGCCCGGCTGCACCTGAGCACCGCCACCGTGAAGACCCACGTCTCGGCGATCCTCACCAAGCTGAGCCTGCGAGACCGGATCCAGGCGGTGGTGCTCGCGTACGACACCGGGCTGGTCCGGCCGGAGCCGCCGGTCCGGTAGGCGCCGAACCGGACAGCGGACCCAGAAGTGCCGAACCGGGACGGTTCGCCGTCCGGGCTGGCCCGGCATGTCCGCCGTGTCGTGGCGGCAGGGAGCACACCGGACGGCAACGAAGATTTCTCAATTACCCCCAGTGACCGCCGCAACCCTCCTAGTGTTGGCCACACCGGTGCTCGTCACGGAGTTGGCCACCCGAACGACGTCCCACGCCTACAGCGGACGAAAAGTGAGGGAAGACGCGGATGAAGGCACAGTCATTTCTCGGATCGGCGGCGTTCGGCGTGGGCCTCGGCGCACTGCTGCTCCCGGCCGCCGCGCTGGCGGACACCAGAGTCTCACCCGCCACCACCCCGGTCGGCGGCACCGTCGTGCTGACCACGACGTGCAACCCGAACGCCGGTGACGCGATCTTCCGGGTCACCGGCCCGGACCGGGACCAGAACGTCCGATCCACCACGGCCGCCGCGGGCGGTGGCCTGAGCGCCGAACTGTTCACCGCCGGGTTCACGCTCGGCACGTACACGGTCGCCACCACGTGCGGCGACGGCAGCGACGGCGGCAGCGCCACGTTCACCGTCACCCCGATCGGCGGCGCGCAGGCCGGTGGCGGCGGACGCGACGGCGACACCGGAGTGCTGATCGCCGGTGGCGTGCTGGCCGCCGGGGCGCTCGCCGGAGGCGCGTACGCGGTCATCCGCCGGCGCCGCGCGGACGCCGCCGCCTGACCGGCTCGCCGAGCGGTCCGCCCGCGCCGGATGCTCCGGCGCGGGCGCCGCGTCCCCGTCGGACGGAGGTGGGATGCTGGCCTCGTCGCCGCACGGCGGCCGGTCGCGACTGCGCACCGCCGCCGTGGTCACCGCCGTCACTCTCGCCGCCGCCGCGGGCGCCGGCCTGGTCTCGGCCGGGCTCGGCACCACGTCGGCGTCACCACCGCAGCCCGGCGTCTCCGCCGCGCCCGCCACCGAACGACCGGGTACGGCCGGCCCGGCACTCCCCCGGTCCACGCCGGTCCGGGTCACCATCCCCCGCATCGGCGTCGACGCCGAGATCGTCCCGGTCGCCACCGACGCGGACGGCGCGCTGGAGGTACCGCCGCTGGAACGCCCGGAGGTCACCGGCTGGTACCACCCAGGTCCCGCACCCGGCCAGGCCGGCAACGCGGTGCTCGTCGGGCACGTCGACTCGCAGCACGGCCCGGCGGTCTTCTTCGACCTCGGGCGGCTGCGCAGCGGCGACACCATTCGCGTGCTGCGCGCCGACGGCCGGACCGCGACGTTCACTGTGGACGGCGTCGGGGCGTACCCGAAGGAGCGCTTCCCCACCGCGCGCGTCTACGGCGGCGACGCGGCGGCGCGGCTGCGGTTGATCACGTGCGGCGGGCGGTTCGACCCGCGGACCGGCAGCTACCCGGACAACATCGTCGTCTTCGCCACCGCGACCCGGTGACGCTCAGTCCGCCAGGTCGGCCAGTTCCGCGCCGAGGAGTTCCGCCAGCAGCTCCACCCGGCCCGGGTCGTTGTCGGCGGTGATGTTCCGGCTGGGCATCTCGACAGTCATCAGCAGGTAGAGGTACAGCCGGTAGAGCCCCAGCCGCCGCCGCGCCCCGGCGTCGAACGGGAACGGCGCCGCCGCCCGGTAGGCGCGTACCAGCGGGTCGTCCGGCTCGTCCTCGGCGCGGCGGAACAGCAGCGGCGACACGAGGTCCATCAGCGGGTCGCCCCACAGGTACCGCTCGCCGTCGACCAGGCCGGTGAGCCGGGGCGTGCCGTCCGGCCCGTCCACTGCCAGCACGTTCCCGGCCCAGCCGTCGAAGTGCAGCAGCGCCGGGCGGCGTACCGCGTCGAGCACTTCCGCGTGCCGCGCCACCAGCTCCCGGATCCGGGTCGCGGGCGCCGGCAGCGGCACCGCCCAGTCCGCGGCGTCGGCGAGCATGTCGTCCACCATGGCCGTGTAGGCGTCCCGCCACGTCGCCCCGGAGGCCCGGTCGCCGTCGTAGCCGTACCGCTCGCCGGTGACGCCGTGCAGCGCGGCGAGCGCGCGGCCGAACTCCGCGCGCAGCGGCCCGACGTCCGCGCCGGCCCGGCTCAGGTCCCAGAGGGTACGACCTGGTAGCCGCGCCATGAGCAGCCAGTCACCGAGGTCGGGGTCGGTGCCGTGGTGCAGCAACGCCGGGGTGGGCACTGCTGGTGCGCGGTCGGCCACCAGGCGCAGGTAGTGCGCCTCCGCGCCGATCATGTCGCGCTCGTAGCGCAGCAACGGCACGTGCGGCGCCGGACCCACCTTGAGCACCACGTCCCGGCCGTCGGTGAGGCGTACCCACCAGACGGCGGCGAAGCCGCCACCGGTCAGCGGCCCGCAGTCGGCCACCTCGGCGCCGGGTCCGAGCGAGGCGGCGAGGTGGCGGCGGACCTGATCCGGGTCGAGGGCACGCTGAGTCGGGCTCACGCTCATGGTCCGGGGAGCGTAGCGCCTGCGGCTGCATCGTGGGCGCAGCGATTGCGAAAGACGTGCGGTACCGGCCGGCGGCGCGACCGCTTCAGGCAAGAACCTCCCGCAGGGCCTCCAGTTCGGCCTCGGTGGCGCCGGCAGCCTGGAGATAGGCGGAGACCGAGCCGTGGTGGCTGCGGATCCACACCATGGCATGAAGCAGGTGCGCTGCGGTCACCGGGAGGGTGCCGTGTCCGATCGCCGCGCCGGCCGGCGATCCGGTGAGGTCCAGAGCGGCGTTCGAGCGCAGGAAGTCCTGGGTGACCTCCGCATCGGAAGCATTCAGGAGAGTCTGGATGACGGCGACGACAACTCCGGTGCGGTCCTTGCCGGAGGCGCAGTGGACCAGGGCAGGTAGTGCACCAGGGGTGATGAGCTGCCGAATGATCGCGACGGTGGCACGACCCGCCTGCTCAGCCATGTACGGGTACAGCGCCACCTGGTCGTCCGGCCAGCTCTGGTCGGTGAACACCGGAAAGTGGCAGTGCTCGACGCCGAGACCCGCACACCGGTCCGGCCGGTCGGCCACCTCTCGGATGCTGCGGAGGTCGATGACCGTGCGTAGCCCGAGGTCCTCCAGCTCCCGGGCACCCTCGGGCGTCAGGAGATGCAGGGCGCCAGAGCGATACAGGACCCCACGGCGCAACGATCCGACGCCGCCTGCGTCGCGGAGGTTCCGAACGCCGGAACCGCCGGTGGTGGCGTCGGCCGTGGCTCCACGAGTGATCATGGAGGCGACTATACGAGGTCGGTCAGCCGACGCTGGTGGCCTCAGCCGCCTCCCCGGCGAGTGCCCCTCTCCACCGTCCTCGCCATCGACCAGTGCGCCCTCTCATCCTGTCCCGTCCGGGATTCCCCGGCCTACCGGCGGCGAGGGCGGTCGTGGTGTGGGAGAGAATCGCCGGGTGGCGAGACGGAAGGCGCGCGAGGGCGCGGGTGAACGTCCGGCGGCCTGCCCGTGCGGCACCGGCCGGCCGTACGCGGACTGCTGCTCCCCGGTGCACCGGGGCGAGGCGACGGCGGCGACAGCGGAGGCGCTGATGCGGTCCCGGTTCAGCGCGTTCGCGCTCGGCGACGCAGCCTACCTGCGGCACAGCTGGCACTCCACCACCCGCCCTGAGCGGCTGGAGCTGGACCCGGGCACCCGCTGGACCCGGCTGGAGATCGTGGAGACCGGTCAGGGCGGCCTGTTCGACAGCGCCGGTACGGTGCGGTTCCGGGCGCACTACCGCGAGGGCGGCCGGGCGGGCGTCCTGGCCGAGCACAGCCGCTTCGCCCGCGAGGACGGCCGCTGGGTCTACCTGGACGCGCTGCCCGAGTGACGCCTCCCCCGGCGCCGACGCTGGCGGCGGGTGGCGGCGGGTGTTAACAAGGGACCCTTCCTCTACCGGAGGCGTTAATAAGGGGCCCTTCCTTTCGCCTAGGCGGGGCGTGGGGCGGGCTGGGCCAGCTCGGCGATCTCGCGCGGCAGCTGGGACAGCGCCCGGTTGAACTGGGCCGGCCCGATCACCCGGTGCAGCGCCTGCAACACCGCCCGGGCGCCGCGCTCGGCGTCGGACGGTGTGGCGCCGGAGCGCTCGGCGACCCGGCGCAGGAACTCGTCGTACCCGAAGACCTCGGGGTCCTCGACGCGGGCGCGTGCCAGCAGCGGACGCAGCTCGTGCGCGACGTGCGCGGACAGGTCGTCGGCCTCGCCGCCGCTGATCCGTTCGGCGAGCGTGCGCAGCGTCGCCTCGGTCAGCGCGCGGGCCGTCTCCACCGGCACGCCGGCACGGGCGGAGACCCGCGCGTAGAACTCCGGTTCGGCCATCGTCTGTCCTCCCGTCGCAACGGCACCGTGGCTACCCGCCGCCGGTCCGGGCAAACACCGCCGCGCCGCGGGCCGCGGCGGTACGGCTCAGGCCAGGGCCCGCGCCGCCGAGACGATCGCGCCGACGCCGATGCCGGCCCGGTCGAGCTGCTGGGCGGGGGTGCCGGAGCCGGGCAGCCCGCGTACCGCCAGGTGGTTGACCCGGGCCGGTTCGCCCAGGTCGGCGAGCGCCTCCAGCACCGCGGAGCCCAGCCCGCCCTCCGGGTAGTGGTCCTCGACCACCACCAGCCGTCCGCCGGTCTCCACGACGGTCTCGGCCAGGCGCTGCCGGTCCACCGGTTTGATCGAGTACAGGTCGATCACCCGGGCGTCGATGCCCTCGCGGGTCAGTTCGTCGGCGGCGGCGAGGCAGAGGTGCACCGTGACGCCGGTGCCGAGCAGCGCCACGTCCCCGCCGTCGCGCAGCATCCGGCTGCCGCCGATCGGGAACGGCGCGGCGTCGTCGTAGAGCACCGGGTACGCGCCGCGCGTCGTCCGCAGGTAGCTGACGCCCGGCTGGTCGGGCATCTGGGCGACGAGGGCCGCGCAGGAGACCGCGTCGGCCGGGCAGAGCACCGTGGAGCCGGGCACCGCCCGCAGCGCGGCGATGTCCTCCAGCCCCATCTGGGACGGGCCGTCCGGGCCGATCTCCACCCCGGCGTGCGAGCCGACGAGCGCGATGTCGGCCCGGGAGACGCCCGCCATCCGGATGAAGTCGTACGCCCGGGACCAGAACGCGGCGAACGTAGCCGCGAACGGCCGGTAGCCGCGCACCGCCAGGCCCACCGCCGCGGCGGCGAGCTGCTGCTCGGCGATGAACATCTGGAAGAACCGGTCCGGGTACGCGGTGGCGAAGCGCTCCGCCCGGGTGGAGTCGCTGACCTCGCCGTCGAGCGCGACCACGTCGGGCCGGGCCGCGCCGAGGGCGCGCAGCGCGTCGCCGTACGCGTCCCGGGTGGCGACCTTCGCGCCGCGCTCGTACGTCGGCAGTTCCGGTTGCCGGATCTCCGGCGCGGCGGCCCGGGGCGCGGGCGGTGGCTTCGGTCCGGCGACCCGGATGCGCCGGGGGCCGCCGAGCGCCCGCACGGCGCGCTCGGCCAGCTCCGGGTCGAACGGCTTGCCGTGCCAGGACGGGTTGTTCTCCACCTCGGGCACGCCCTTGCCCTTGACCGTGCGGGCCAGCACCACTGTCGGCCCGGCAGCGTCGCGTGCCTGCCCGTACGCCTCGTCGATCGCGCCCGGGTCGTGGCCGTCGACCACGATCGCCCGGCAGCCGAACGCCTCGACGCGCCGCCGGTAGGTGTCCAGGTCCCACTCCAGTTCGGTGGGGCCGCGCTGGCCGAACCGGTTGACGTCCACGATCGTGGTGAGGTTGCGCAGCCCGTAGTGGCCGGCCTTGTCCAGCGCCTCCCACACCGACCCCTCGGCGGTCTCGCTGTCGCCGCAGAGCACCCAGACGTGGGCGGGCGACCGGTCCAGGTACTGGGCGGCGAGTGCCACCCCGACGCCGACCGGCAGGCCCTGCCCGAGCGAGCCGGTGGCGACGTCCACCCAGGGCAGCACCGGCGTGGGGTGGCCCTGCAGGCGCGACCCGGATCGCCGGTACGTCTCCAGCAGCTCCTGCTCGCTGATCGCGCCGGTGGCCCGGAACACCGCGTACAGCAGCGGGGAGGCGTGCCCCTTGGAGAAGATCAGGTGGTCGTTGCCGGGGTTGCCCGGGTAGGACCAGTCGTAGCGCAGGTGCCGGGCGACGAGCACGGCGAGCAGGTCGGCGGCGGAGAGGCTGGACGTGGGGTGCCCGGAGCCGGCCATCGTGCTGCACCTGATCGCGTCCACCCGCAGTTGGGCGGCCAGGTCCGCCAGCCCGGTCAGGTCCTCGTCGCGCAGTGTGCGCTCTGCTTCCAACGTCACCGCGATCGTCCCCCGGGGTCGCCGAATTTCCGGACCAACGCTAGGCCGCGAACGCGACCATTGGTCCCTTTTCTGGCGATTCATGCTCGACCGGTGAGCAGCCAGAGCGCCACCAGCAGGTACGGCAGCACCGCGACCGCGAAGGCAGCCGGGTTGCCCATCGCACCGGCGAGCAGCCCGTACCCGGCGTAGAAGGCGACGATGGTCAGGTCGGTGGCCATTCCGGCGAGCGAGGTGACGGTGGCCCGCGCCGATCCGGTGATCCGGGCCTGGAGCCGCACGTCGGCGAGCACGGTGGCCAGCTGGAACGCGGCGAACGCCGCAGCCAGCAGCACGAACCCCGCCGGGTGCCGCAGCAGCGCCCCGGCCGCCGTCGCCGCGGCCGCGAACACGAGCAGACCGGCGTACCCGCTGTGGGACAGCCGCTCACCCAGCGGCGCGAGCAGCCCGCCCACTGTCATCCCGGCCCACACCAGCAGGAGCAGCAGCGGTACGCCGACCTCGGCCATGCCGGTGTCGGCGGCCAGCAGCCCGGTGTACTCGTCCAGTCCACCCCAGATCGCTGTGACCGCCGCGACCAGCAGCACGGCGGCGCGGACGCGGCGGTCGGCCCGCACCTCGCGCAGGCCCAGGCGCAGGCTGTCCAGCCAGCCGGGCTCGTCGTCACCCCCGCTCGGGACAGGCGCGGCCGGCGGCTGGCGGTGCTCCGGGAAGCGGGCCGCGACGGCAGCCGCCAGCAGGCACGTGACCACGCTCGCCGCGCCGACAGCGAGGTAGCCGCCGAGCGCGAACACCGGCCCGGCGAGCACCCCTGATCCGACCGCGCCGAGCACCTCGGCGGTGCGGGTCCGGCCGATCAGCCGGGCGTACCGGTCGGCCGCGCCGAGGCGTTCCAACTCGGTGAAGACGAGCGCCTCCAGCGCGCCGGAGCGCAGTGCGCCGCCGGCACCCCAGAGCAGGAAGCCCACGGCGAAGGCCGGATACGACGGCAGCAGCACCCAGAGCGCGAACCCGGCGGCGGCCAGCAGCGGCGCGAGGCAGAGCAGCAGGCGGCGCGACACCGCGTCGGCCCACACGCCGGAGGGCACCTCCAGCACGATGCCGGCGGCCGCCCAGAGCACGAACAGCGAGGAGATCTGCCCGACCGACAACCCGGTGTCGGCGAACAGCAGCACGTAGAGCGGGTAGAGCAGGACGAGGTCGGTGAGGAACGCGTACCCGTAGAGCGTCGCCGCCAGGCGGCGGGTCGCTGGTACGCGGGCAGGAGCGACGAGCATGGAACCTTCCCACGGGACGTGACGGACACCGGTCGGAATGCACGGCGTCCGCGGCGGCCCGCGGCCTCGTCGCTCAGGAAGGCATCAACATCGCCAGGTCATGCCGGGATCCTATCCGCCGCGAGGCGCCCGGGTGGTCCCCCGGCGGGCACGAATTCGGGGCGGGACCGTGTGGTCCCGCCCCGGTTCGTCTCCGCTGTTCGGGTCAGCGGCGGAACTTCTCCACGTCGGCCTGCGGAATGACCATGGTGGCCTCGTTGTCCGCGGCCTGCTCGGCGGTCGGCTGGCGCGGCGTGGTCGGCTGGGTGCGCTCGGAGTCCGCGTACGCCGGAATGTGCTGCGTGGCCTCCGCGCCCGCCTGCGACGGCACCGGCTCGGTGGGGTCCTCACTTGCGGCGGCCGTGGTCGACGGGGTGGCCGGGTACGCCGGCACCGGCTGCGTGCGGTCCGCCTCGGCGTCGCGGCTCACCGGCTGGGTCAGCTCGGACTCCGCGTACGGGCCGGTCGCGGCGAGCCGGGCCTCGACGTCGCGCCGGCCGGCCTGGTAGGCGCGGGCGTGCGTGGCGATGGTGCGCGACTCCTCCTCGGCCCGGGTCAGCCAGTTCTCCCAGCGGCTCTGCATCGGCCGGACCAGCCCGCCGCCGACGCCGACGACCAGGATGCCGCCCACGGTGGCGAGCACCGCGATCAGCACCGGGGTGGTGACGGTGGTGGCGACGCCGATCTGGTTGAGCGCGGCGATGACGCCGAGGCCCAGGATGAACACCGAGGCGAGGTTCGCCAGCACCCGGCCGTACGAGAGGCCACCGAGCGCGCTGGAGATGATGTCCTTCACCGCGCGGGCGATGGCCGCGGCGACCACCACGATGACGATGGCGACGAACGCCCGGGGCAGCCAGGCGATCACGCCGGCGATCAGGTCGGAGATGGGGTTCGGGCCCCAGATGCCGAACGCGAGCTGGAGCGTGACCAGCAGCACCCCGTAGTAGGCAAGCTTCGCGACGATGTCGCTGGCGTCGTACTTCGAGCGGGCCAGCGCGGTCTTGATCCCGCCGCGCTCGACGGCCCGGTCGAAGTGGACCCGCTCCAGCACCTTGTCCACGAGCTTCAGCACGGCCTTGGCGATCAGCCAGCCGACGACCAGGATCGCGGCGAACGCGACCGCCTTGGGCAGGAACAGCATCACCGAACGGAACGCGTCGCCCACCGCGTCCCCGAAGTTGTCTCTCATCGAAGGGCCTCCACGTGCGTGGTCCAGGTTTGTTCGGGTGGGGCTACCCGGACGGGCGCGCGCGGAAACGCGGTCAGCCTCCGGGGCAGCGGTAGACGACGCGGGTGCTGGCCTGCGCCGTCGTCGGTTCGACGATGTTGACGGTGGCGATGCCGGTGGTCGTACCGACCCCGGTGAACGTCCACTTGAGGGTGAGCGCGGCGGTCTGCTGCCCGCTGCCGACCCGTTCGGTGAGCACGGCGCCGGGCGGCGCGTCGGAGCGGAACCACTGGTACCGGATCGTTCCGCCGCGCCCGTTGGTGCGCACGGTGGCCACCACGTCGACAGTCACGTCGCAGGCGACACCGGCCGGCCGGGGCACCGCGACGGTGACCCCCTCGACCTCCAGCGGGCGCAGCCGCTGCCACAGGTAGAGGCCGACAGCCAGCAGCAGCACCACGGTGAGCAGCGTGGACAGCACCGAGACGACGCGACGCCAGGCCGGACGCGGCCGGATCGGCGGCGCGGTGGGCCAGGGCGGCGCGGGCGGCGGCGTCGCCGGCACGCCCGGCCCGAAGCGCAGCTCACCGCCCGGGGCCGGCACGCCACTCACCGCCCGCGCGTGGCCGGTCCGATCCGGGTACGCCCCGGCGCCGGTCGCCGCCGTCCCGGTGGTGTGACCCTGATGCGGTACGCCGGTGGGCTGCCAGGAGGCGGTGGGCTGCCACGATGCGGTCGGTTCCGCGCCGGGGCGCTGGGGCGGTTCCGCGCTCGGACGCGGGTGGACGGTGGCCTGTCCGGTCGCGTTTCCGGCTGACGGGCGCATCTGGACCGTCGCCTCGCCCGCCGAGCCGTCGAGGGCCGGACTCAGACTCACTGTCCGCTCCCCCGCCCTGCTGTCCGGAGCCGCCACGAAGTGAACGGTCGCCTCACCTGTGTCGTCTGCCCGGCCTGGGCGCATGTGCACGGTCGGCTCGGCATCGGGCGGTGTCGCCGTGGCCGAGGCGGCGAGGTCTGCGGTGCGGTCGTCTCCGCCGGGGATCGCCGTCAGGTGGACTGTGGGTTCGGCGGTGGGTGGCTGGGCGGCCCCCGCCCCGGGTAGGTGGACGGTGGGCTCCGACCTGCCGGTCGCCGCAGGGGTGTCGACGGCGAGCCGGACGGTCGGCTCCGCGCTCTCGATGACCAGTGCCGTCGTCGGCTCCCCACCCTCGGCAGCCGGCTCCGCCTGCATGACGGCGAGCGGCACCGTCGAGTCGGCGTCGGCTCGGGGCCGGGTGAGATGAACGGTGGGCTCGGCGGCGTCCGCGTCGCCGGTGAGCGGCAGGGCGCGGGTGGGCAGCGCCTCGGTGGGCTCGTCGGGGCGGGTCACGCCGACCGTCCCCGGGACGGGCTGCGGTGCGGGGCAGCGGGCACTGTCGTACTCCTAGCCGGGGGTGCAGTCGTGGTAGAGCGTCACGTACACAGGTGACGTCGAGGTGGTCGTGTTGCCGGCGGCGTCGGCGGCGGTGACCCGGATGGGGATGCGGGCGCTGCGCTTGGGCGTGGACAGCGGGCCGAGCGTGCCGGTGAACACGCCGCGCCCGGCGGCGGCCATCCGGATCGTGCCGGTGGCGCCGTCGACGGTGTAGCCGAAGGTGACCGTGAGCGCGGCCGGGCCGCTGCGGTCGTCGGTGACGGTGGCGGTGACGGTGCTGCTCTTGGCGCCGTAGGGGCAGCCCTTCGGGTCCAGCTCGCCCGGGTCGGCGCTCACGCCGTCCACGACCGGCGCTGTCACGTCCGGTGGCGGCGGGCTGGTGGTGCGCGACGCGCTGGGGGTGGGTGTGCCTGTTCGGGTCGGCGTCCCCGTCGGATCGGGGGTGGCCGACGGCGCGGGAGGCGGCGGCGTGGCGGACACGGTGGACGGGCTGGGCGTCGGTGACGGGCTGGGTGTCTCGGCGCCGGTCGGGTCCGGTACGGGTGCGCCGGTGGTGGCGGGGGCGGCGCTCGCCGGGCCGGTCGGGCCCGCGGCGGACGTGTCGTCGTGGGCGGCGTAGCTGTAGCCTGCGCCGCCGGCCAGGACGGCGGCGGCCAGGGCACCGGCGGCGAGGACGGTACGGGTGCGGCCCTTACGGAACCGTCCGCTCCGGCCGGTGGTGGTCGTGCCGAGTTCGGTGTGCGCGACGGCGGTGGCGCCCTCGGCCCGGTCCGGGAACGGCCACAGCGCGGCCAGCAGCAATGCCCGCCGAGCCAGCTCGCGCAGCCCGCGTTCCTCCCATTCCGGGCCGTAGCCGGTGCCGGCGACCCGTTCCAGCAGCTCCAGGAACGCCTCGGCGGACGGCGGGCGCTCGTCGGGGCGTTTGGCCATGCCGTGGCGCAGCAGTTCGTGCACCGGCGGGGGTGCCGCCTCGGCGGGGATCGGCGCGCTGGCGTGCTGGTCGCGCAGGGAGAGCAGGTCCGGTCCCTGGTACGGGGGGCGGCCGGTGAGGCACTCGAAGAACGTGGCGGTGGCGGCGTAGACGTCGCACGCGGGGCCGGCCGGGGCGCCGGTCCACTGCTCGGGGGCCATGTAGCGGGGCGTGCCGGACACTGTGGTGTCGGAGCCCTGGCCGATCGGCATGGCGATGCCGAAGTCGGCGAGTTTGCTCAGCCCGGCGCCGGTGACCAGCACGTTCTCCGGTTTGTAGTCGCGGTGCACGACGCCGTGGGTGTGTGCGGCGGCCAGACCGGCGAGTGAGCCCTTGAGGACGCAGAGCGCGGCCTCGGGTGTGGTCGGGCCGTGTTCGCGCAGCATCTGGCGCAGTGAGACGCCGTCGACCAGTTCCATCACGATGGCGGCGCCGTGCGGGCTCTCCACGTACTCGTAGAGGCGGCTGACGTGCGGGTCGTCGATCTCGCCGAGGAGCCGGGCCTCGGTGCGGAACGCGGTCCGGAACGCCGAGTCCTCGCCCAGGTCGCGGATCAGGTACTTGATCGCGACGGGGGTGCCGGTCGCGTCGTGGGTGGCGAGCACGACGCTGCCCGACGCGCCGGCGCCGAGCCGGCGGACCGGGGTGTATCCGGACAGTTCCCAGCCGCTCATGCGACAGACTCCACGGCGTCCCACGGGCGGATGTCGGACGCCGCCTCGCTCGTCATTCTCACCGTGGCGCAGCCGACGGCCATCGCCGCAACGGCTGTTTCCGGACGCCGGTCGGCGCCCGGTTCCCCGCGCGGCGCCTCACCGCGCGGCAGGTGGTCGGTATCGGACACACCGTCACGATTACCAGACCCCGGCAACAGCCGTCACCTCGTCGATCATGAAGTTGACAGGGACAAAGAGGACGGATCCCGCCGCCAACTTCATGATCGACGGAGAGGGGGCACGGCGGGAGCGGGCGGGAGAGGGGGCGCGGGTCAGAAGCGGCGGGGCGCGGGGATGCCTGCGGGTGGAGGGGTGCGGAGCAGCCAGAGGGGGTTGCTCGCGCCCACTATCTCGCCGTCGCGGTCGCGGACCTGGGTGCGGACGTACGTGCCGGCGCCGACGCGCACCGGCAGGTCGTACCAGCCCTGCCGCAGCTGCCGCCACGGGACCTGCCCGACCCGGACCGCCGGTGTCGGGTCCGCGACACCGGCCCGGTCGACGTCGCCGGTGACCGTCTCCAGCGTGGCCCCGGCCGGCAGGTCGGTGGCGCGCAGCCGCACCGTGACGGTGTCCTCGGCGAGCACGGCGAGCGCGCCCATCGCGCTGCGGCCACCCAGTTCCAGGTCCAGCGCGCCCCGGTAGCCGGTCAGGTCGGCGAACCACGCCTGCCCGGCGCGCAGCGCCGCGACCAGGTCGTCCCGGCCGGTCGAGGCAGCCCACACGGAGGTGACGTTGCGGTCCCGGCCGGCCCGCCAGTCGGTGCCGTCGTGGTCGTCGGTGACCCCGACGGCGGTGAGCGGGATCGCGTTGCGGGCCGCCACGTCGTACGCCCAGAGGTGGTCCTCGACCGGCCGGCGTCCGATCTCGATCAGGTCGACGCCGAGCGCGTTCCGGCTGACCAGCAGGCGGGCCAGTGATTCGCGGCGTTCGGTGTCCAGCGGGTGGTTCCAGCACACCACCCCGCCGTGCGCGTGCAGGAACTCCACCATCCGTTCGGTGGCGTCGACGTCGTTGTCCCGGTACGGCGGGGACGGGAAGCGCGGCAGCGTGCCGTCGCCGCCGAACCAGTTGAGGTGCCGCACCATCGACACCTCGTACGCCCGGTGGTGGGTGACGCCGGGGTACGCGCCGTCGTAGCCGCGCAGCACCTCGGCGCGCAGTTCCTCGCCCGCCTGGCCGGCGCGGCGGGCGCGGTCGAAGACGAGCCGGTCCACCAGGTACGCGCCGCGCCCGCCACCGGCCGCTGTCACGCCGAGGCGCAGCCCGCGCAGCGAGTTGTCCCCGGCGACCAGGTCGGGCCAGAGCCGCCGCACGTCGGCGAGCAGGTCGAACGTGTGCCGCCGCCAGGCGCCGGGCGGGGCGGGCAGCTCGACGGTGCCGTGCCGGCCGTCGACAGTGTGCCGGACCGTGTCGGCGCCACCGAGGCGGTAGCGCAGCACGAGCTGCCCGGCGGGCCGGCCGGGTCCGGCCGGGTGGTGCGACAGCGCGAGCTCCACGGTGAGCGTGGCGTGCCGGCCCGCCGCTTCGGGGCGTACGTCGAGATGCAGTGTGGTGTCGGAGATGTTGGCGGTGTGCGTCCAGTTCCACGCCTTGCCCGCGTACCAGAGGGTGCCGGAACCGGCGGCGGTGAGGCGCAGCGCGCGGCCCGGGCCGTCGGGGGCGTCCGGCGCGTCCACGAAGTCGGCGGCCGAGGCGGTCAGCCGTCCCTCGGTGGCGGGCTGCCAGGTCCAGGCGAGGCCGCCCTCGCGTTCCTCCGGGCCGTCGAAGTGGACGACCCGGCGGTGGTCGTGGGCGGCCACCCGGAAGTCGTGGTCGGTCCACCACAGCACGTCGACGCCGTTGCGGCGGGCCTGGTCGAGGTGGGCGGCGTAGCTGGCCACGCCCTCGCTGAACGAGGCGTGCAGGTGCATCGCCATGCTGACCGGCCGCCGGCCGCGCGGCGGGGGCGGCGGCCCGTCGTTCGTGGCGGCCAGCCCGATCGGCACGCCGATCCCGGCGACCGCCAGCCCGCCCGCGGCGACGAGCACGCTGCGCCGGTCCAGCCGCCCGCGACCCGCCATGCCACTCCCCCCGTCCGCCGGGGCCAGCGTACGGGCGGAACCTCAGCGCGGGGGCACCGCCACCCGGGCGGCGAGGGGGCGTCCGGCCAGCCGCCGGATCGTCAGGTACGCCTCGCAGCCGAGGCAGAGCCCGAACGCGGCGTTGAGGAAGGCGGCGGCCAGCGCCGCGCCGGTGGCGGCCAGGCCGAGCGCGGGCAGCCCGGCGAACCAGCCGGCCGCGCCGACGACGCTGAAGACCAGGCCGACGACCTGGGCGAAGCGCACCGGAGCGACCGGCTCCAGCTCCGCCGGCGGGTCCAGCCGGGGCGCCACCAGGGCGCGGAACAGCAGGCCGTACGGGCCGACGCGCGGGTTCAGGGCGGTGAGCGCGAACACGACGGCCTGGGCGAGCAGGAGCAGCCCGGAGCCGGTGACGAGGACGATCGCGAGGACGACTGTGGTGAGGACGGCGGCGAAGCGCGGTCCCCGGGGGTCGAGCAGCATGGGGTGGTTCCGTTCGTGCGGGGGCGGTCGGTCAGGCGGGACGCGCCGCCGCACAGAGGCTCGTGGCGAGCCGGCCGTGGTCCACCACCCGGCGGCGGGTCAGCCGTACACCGGTCATCGCGCCGCCCCGGCCGTGAGCGCGGCGATCAGGTCGTCGCGGTCGGGCACGCCGGCGGCGCGGCGCACGACGCGGCCTGCGGTGTCCACCACCAGCACCGTCGGGGTACGCCACACGTCCAGTTCCCGGGCCGCGTCGAGGTGTTCGTCCACGCCCACCTCCAGCACCGCGATCCCGTCGAGGCGGGTGGCGACGTCGGCGAGCACCCGGCGGGCGGCCCGGCAGGGCGCGCAGACCGGGGCGGAGAACTGCACCAGCGTGACCTCGCCGGGGCGTACCCCGAGGGCGGTGAGGGTGGCCCGGTGCGGCGCGTCGGTGGCCGATGGGCGCTTCCGGACGGCGCGCAGCCGCCCGTCGTGGCGGCGGCGCCACCAGCCGAACGCGGTGGCGGCCGCGAGCACCGCGACGAGCACGACGATCCGGGTCGGGCTGGGCGACTGCATGGGCCCAGGCTGCCACGGCGGGTCGCGGAAGGCCATGGTCCGTCCCGGTCAGCGGACGTGAGATCGCCTACTCCGGCGGTAGGAGCAGCCGGCTCACCGGCCGGTGAACGTCGCTTTTGTCCTCTGGCGCACCGCGCGAGCTTGGCAATATTCTCCACCACGCGCGCAGTCGTTGCAGTTCCTTTACATCGCCCGGCGCCGGCCGGGCCATCGAGGAGGCGAGATGCACTTCGACCACCCCGAGCTGGACCGCCGTACGCTGCTGCGGGCCGGTCTCGGCGCCGCCGCGGTCGCGGTCGTCGGCAGTGAGCTCGCCCTGCCGGGCACCGCGCAGGCCGCGCCGGGCGCGGACCTCGACTGGATCATCAGCTGCGACGAGTGGGCCGCCCGTCCGCCGGCCGACCCGCTGTCGGTGAGCGCGATCCCGACCAACAAGATCATCGTGCACCACATGGCGTTCCCGAACGTCACGGACTACTCCGAGGAGCACGCCAAGCAGCTCGCCCGTGACTGCCAGGACCTGCACATGGACGGCAACCGCTGGTCCGACACCGGGCAGCACTTCACTGTGAGCCGCGGCGGTCACGTCCTGGAGGGACGCCACGGCAGCCTGGACCGGCTGCGCGCCGGCGACCGGCAGATGATCGCCGCGCACTGCCCGGGCGAGAACGGGCGGGCCATCGGCATCGAGAACGAGGGCACCTACGTCACCGAGACGCCGCCGGAGGAGCTGCTCGACTCCCTCGCCCGGCTGTGCACAGCGATCTGCCGGCAGTACGGGCTGCACGCCCACGACATCTTCGGTCACTGGGACTTCCGCGCCACGCTCTGCCCGGGCGCGATGTTCTACCGGGAGTTCCCGGCGCTGCGCCGCGCGGTGTTCGAGAAGCTCGGCACGAAGCTGGGCGACGTGCCGGCCCGCCGCTGGCCGGACATCTGGCGCTTCGTCGGCGGCCCGGTGGTCCGGGTCGCGCAGTACCTGCTCACGTTCCGCGGCTACACCGTGCCGGTGACGGGCGTGTTCGACGCGGCCACGGTCGCGGCCGTGCAGGACTGGCAGGCGCGCAACGGCATCCCGGTCGACGTCGACGCCACGCTCACGGCGCCGACGTGGGAGACCCTGGCCCCGGAGCTGGACCAGAAGTCGTCGGGCGTCCCGGTGGTGGCCGCGCAGTTCATGCTCGCCTCCAAGGGCTACGCCGAGGTCACCCCGACCGGCGAGTACGACCACGCCACCCGCACTGCGGTGAAGGACCTCCAGCGCCTGCACGGACTACCGCCCAACGGCAAGATCAGCACCACTACCTGGTGCGCGCTCGTGGGGGGTGTGGTGCGCCAGTCGTTCCACAAGCACTGACGGCGCACCGGCGGGGAGAGCGGTGGGGGTGGCAACGGCGCCACCCCCACCGCGTCGTTGCGGGATGGAACGCGACGAAACGTCGGCATTGACGACTGGTGAACGACGGCTATCCCGGACGGCGGTGGTGCGCCGATCATTGCCCGCAGATAGATATGAGTCATTCTCACCTCCGGGCAGAACGCCCGGGCGCGGAGGCCGAGACGCCGTCAGCCGGGCGTACCGAACGGCCCTACTCCGCGTCCCCCGGAGGATCGCCATGCCATTACCCGCCATCCGTGCCCGCCTCGCGGCGCTCACCGCCGCCGCCCTCACCGCGAGCGTCCTGACGGTCATCGCGCCGTCACCGGCGCTCGCCGCCACCACGTTCACCCCCGACGACTACTGCCTCGGCCAGTGCGCCGACATCCTGCCCCCCGGCCAGAACGGCAACGCCACACTCGCCGGCATCCTGGCCCACCAGGCGCTCGGCACCCGTCCCGCGCACTCCAGCGACCAGCTCGACGAGTACGCCAACCTGGTCTACAACTACGCCGGGCTGACCGACGAGCAGATCGCCCACTTCTACAACGACGCCTCGTTCGGCGTCCCCGACGCCCAGGTCGAGAGCAGGATCTCGCCACGCTCGGACGTCACCATCGTGCGGGACAAGGCCACCGGCGTCCCGCACGTCACCGGCACCACCCGCGCCGGCACCATGTTCGGCGCCGGGTACGCCGGCGCCCAGGACCGGCTCTGGGTGATGGACCTGCTGCGGCACGTCGGCCGCGGCAACGTCAGCTCGTTCGCCGGCGGCGCGCCGGGCAACCGGGAGCTGGAGCAGAGCGTCTGGGCCAACTCGCCCTACACCGAGGCGGACCTCCAGGCCCAGGTCGACGCGCTGCGCCTCAAGGGCACCCGGGGCCAGCAGCTCTACACCGACGTCGTCGACTACATCGCCGGCATCAACGCCTACATCGACAAGTCGATCGCCGACGACAACTACCCCGGCGAGTACGTGCTCACCGGCGCCGGGAAGCCGAAGCACTTCACCATGACCGACCTGATCGCCACCGCCGGTGTCATCGGCGGGCTGTTCGGCGGGGGCGGCGGCAGCGAGATGCAGTCCGCGCTGGTCCGGGTGGCCGCCCGGGCCAAGTACGGCCCGACCGAGGGCGACCGGGTCTGGACGGCGTTCCGCTCGCAGAACGACCCGGAGACCGTGCTGACGCTGCACGACGGGCAGAGCTTCCCGTACGGCGCGACGCCGCCCGGCGCGACCAGCGCGGTGCTGCCGGACGCCGGGACTGTGGTCGCCGAGCCGCTCGCGTACGACGCCACCGGCGGAGCCGCCGCCCGCACCGGCAGCAGCGCCGCCACCAAGGACCTGGTCGGTGGCCTGTCCAACCTGCGGGCGCACGGCATGTCCAACGCGGTAGTGATCTCCGGCCGGCACACCACCACCGGCAACCCGGTGGCCGTGTTCGGCCCGCAGACCGGCTACTTCGCGCCGCAACTGCTCATGCTCCAGGAACTCCAGGGGCCGGGCATCAGCGCACGCGGCGCGGCGTTCGCCGGGCTGAACCTCTACGTGCTGCTCGGCCGCGGCCAGGACTACGCGTGGAGCGCCACCTCCGCCTCCCAGGACCTGACCGACACGTACGCCGTGCCGCTGTGCACCACCGACGGCAGCGCGCCGACACTGCGCTCCAACCGCTACCTCTACCGCGGCCAGTGCCTCGCCATGGAGGTGCTGGAGAAGCGCAACTCCTGGTCGCCGACGCTCGCCGACTCCACCCCGGCCGGCGCGTACACGCTGCGCTCGCTGCGCACCAAGTACGGGCTGGTGGCCTACCGCGGGCTGGTGAACGGGCAGCCCACCGCGTTCACCAAGCTGCGCTCCACCTACCGGCACGAGGCCGACTCGGCGATCGGCTTCCAGGCGTACAACGACCCGGCGGCGATGGGCAGCGCGGCGGCGTTCCAGGCGTCCGCGGCCAGCGTCGGGTACGCGTTCAACTGGTTCTACGTCAACTCGACCGAGGCGGCGTACTACAACTCCGGCTCCAACCCGGTCCGCCCGTCCGGGCTCGACCCGAACCTGCCCGCGAAGGCGGAGCCGGCGTACGAGTGGGCCGGCTGGAACCCGGACACCAACGACGCCACGTACGCCCCGGCGTCGGCCCACCCGCAGTCGGTCAACCAGGACTACTACGTCAGCTGGAACAACAAGCAGGCGCGTGACTTCGGCGCGGCCGACGGCAACTTCAGCTACGGCGCGGTGCACCGGGGTCAGCTGCTCGACGGTCCGGTGAAGGCGGCCATCGCCCAGCGCAAGGTCGGCCGTGCCGACATCGTGCGGATCACCGCCGAGGCGGCGGTGACCGACCTGCGCGGTCAGCAGGTCCTCGGCGAACTGCTGCGGGTGCTCGACAGCACGCCGGTCACCGACCCGGCGCTGGCCGCCGCGGTGACCAAGCTGCGGGCCTGGCAGCAGGCCGGTTCGCGGCGGGTGGAGACGTCACCCGGCTCGAAGGTCTACCAGCACGCCGAGGCCATCCGGATCTTCGACGCCTGGTGGCCGCTGCTCGCCTCGGCGCAGTTCCGTCCCGGGCTCGGCGCCGACCTGTACGGCGCGCTCGTCGGCGCCCTCCAGGTCAACGAGGCCCCCTCGGGCGGCCAGAACGGCGCCCGCGACGGCACCGTGAACTGGGCGGCGCAGGGCCAGGCCCACAAGGGCTCGGCGTTCCAGTACGGCTGGTGGGGTTACGTCGACAAGGACCTGCGGGCCGTGCTCGGCGACCCGGTGGCCGGCGGCCTCGGGCGCACGTACTGCGGCAACGGCAACCTGGGCGCGTGCCGGCAGTCGCTGCTGGACACGCTCGGTCAGGCCGCGGCGGCGCCGGCGACCACCGTCTACCCGGGCGACTCGTCCTGCGGGGCGGGCGACCAGTGGTGCGCGGACTCGATCGCCCAGTCCGGGCTCGGCGGCATCACCCACCCGCTGATCGCCTGGCAGAACCGGCCCACGTACCAGCAGGTCGTCTCGTTCCCGGCGCGCCGGGGCGACGCGGTGACCAACCTGGCGCAGGGCCGTACCGCCACCGCGTCCAGCACGCAGTTCCTGACCAGCAACACCCCGGCGAAGGCGGTGGACGGCAGTCTCGGCACCCGGTGGGCCAGCAGCTACAACGACAACCAGTGGCTGCGGGTGGATCTCGGATCGGCCCGGACGATCAGCCGGGCGGTGCTGCGGTGGGAGGCCGCGTACGCCACCGGCTACCGGATCGAGGTCTCCGGTGACGGCAACTCCTGGCAGCCGGTGTTCAGCACCACCGCCGGCAACGGCGGCGTCGACAACGTGACGTTCGCCCCGGTCAGCGCACGCTACGTGCGGATGTACGGCGTCACGCGGGCCACCTCGTACGGCTTCTCGCTCTACGAGTTCGAGGTCTACGGACGGTGACCGCACGCGACCGGCCGGCGGGTGCTCCCGCCGGCCGGTCGTCGTGTCCGGGCAGGTCAACACCGTCGATTCGAACACGTGTGCGAAGATGGCGGGGTGTCGAGCGAGGCCACCATCCTGCACGCCGACCTGGACGCGTTCTACGCCTCGGTCGAGCAGCGCGACGACCCCCGGCTGCGCGGCCGGCCGGTGATCGTCGGCGGCGGCGTGGTGCTCGCGTGCAGCTACGAGGCCAAGGCCCGGGGCGTGCGCAGCGCGATGGGCGGCCGGCAGGCGCGGCGGCTCTGCCCGGACGCGATCGTGGTGCCGCCCCGGATGGCCGCGTACACGGCCGCCAGCCGGGCGGTGTTCGAGATCTTCCGGCACACCACCCCGCTCGTCGAAGGGCTCAGCATCGACGAGGCGTTCCTCGACGTGGGTGGGCTGCGGCGGCTCTCCGGAGCGCCGGCCGCCGTCGCGGCCACGCTGCGGGAGCGGGTACGCCGCGAGGTCGGCCTGCCGATCACCGTCGGCGTGGCCCGGACGAAGTTCCTGGCGAAGGTGGCCAGCGGCGTGGCGAAGCCGGACGGGCTGCTGGTGGTCGAGCCGGACCGGGAACTGGCGTTCCTGCACCCGCTGCCTGTCGAACGGCTGTGGGGCGTCGGCCCGGTCACCGCCGCGCGGCTGCGCGACCGCGGCATCCGTACCGTCGGGCAGGTGGCCCGGCTGGACGAGCCGGCGCTGGTGTCGCTGCTCGGCGCGGGCGCCGGGCGGCACCTGCACGCCCTGGCGCACAACCGCGACCCCCGGGCGGTGCAGGTGGGCCGCCGTTGCTCCTCGATGGGCGCGCAGCATGCGCTGGGACGCGGCCCGCACTCCCCCGCCGACCTGGACGCGGTGCTGGCCGGGCTGGTCGACCGGGTCACCGGCCGGATGCGCGCGGCCCGGCGCACCGGCCGCACGGTGACGCTGCGGCTGCGCTTCGCCGACTACACACGGGCCACCCGGTCGCACACCATCGACGAGCCGACCGCGCAGACCGGGCCGCTGCGGGCCGCCGCCCGTGACCTGCTGCGCGCCGCGCTGCCGCAGATCGCGGAACGGGGCGTCACGCTTCTCGGCGTGTCGGTGGGCAACCTGGGCAGCGGGCACACCCAGCTCACCCTGCCGTTCACCGCCGAACCCGGCCCGGCGCTGGACGCCGCCGTCGACGCGGTGCGGGACCGCTTCGGCTCGCGGGCGCTGACCCGCGGCGTGCTGCTCGGCCGCGACCCGGGCGTCGAGATGCCCCGGCTGCCGGACTGACCGCCCGGCCTCCTCCCGGAGTAGGAGACGGGCTCCGACCCGTGACCGCGGGTGCGGCCTCCGGGCGGGCGCGACCGGCCCGGCCCGTCACGAGCATCTACAGGCATGACTACCCTGCGGAACCGGGCGGCCGGATGGCACCGCCCCCTGATGCTCCTCGTGTCCGCGATGGCGGTGCTCACCGTCGTCGCCGCGGTCGGCGTCGTGGCCGACCCGCGCGTGCTCACCGGCGCGCCCATCTGGCTCAAGCCGCTGAAGTTCGCGATCTCGTTCGTGCTCTACGGCGTCACGCTCGCCTGGATGCTGTCCCTGCTGCCCCGCCGCAGCCGGGCGGCCGAGCGGGCCGCCACCGTGATCGTGGCCATGTCCGTGCTGGAGATGGTCGTCATCGTGGGTCAGGTGCTCCGGGGCACCACCAGTCACTTCAACGGCACCACGACGCTGAACGCGGTGCTGTTCGACGTCATGGGCGTGGCGATCACCGTGTTGTTCGCGGCCCAGTTCGTGCTGGCGGTCGTGCTGGCCCGCCGGTCCCTTCCGGACCGGGCCGGCGGGTACGCGGTCCGGCTCGGTCTCGCCGTGTCCCTGCTCGGCATGCTCGTCGCGTTCCCGATGGTGGTGCAGCGCCCGGCCGGCGCGGCCGCCGGGATCAGCGGCGCGCACAGCGTCGGTGTGCCCGACGGCGGCCCGGGGCTGCCGCTGCTCGGCTGGAGCACCACCGGCGGTGACCTGCGCGTCGGGCACTTCGTCGGGATGCACGCGTTGCAGGCGCTGCCGCTGCTGGCGATCCTGCTCGACCGGTTCCTCGGCGCGCGGCTGGACGAGCTGACCCGGGCCCGGCTGGTGCTCGTCGGCGGCGCCGCGTACGCCGGGCTCACCCTGCTGGTGACCGGGCAGGCGTTGCGCGGGCAGCCGCTGGTGGCCCCGGACGCGCTCACGCTCGCCGCGGCGGGGGTGCTGGTGGCGGCCACGGCGACGGCCACCACGCTGGTGCTGGCCCGCCGCAGCCCGCGTACCGGTGTGGTGCTGGTCGGATGAGCACCACGGTCTCCGGCCCGCTCGGCCCGGCGGTCCACCTCGGACCGCCGGGCGGGCGGCGGCGGCCGGTGAACGCGGTGGCCTCCGGCCGCACCGGTTGCCTAGGCTGACGCCGTGGCCTGGGTCGGTCGGCTGTTCGACGCGCGCGACACGCTCGCGCGGATCCTGCTGCTGGACCTCAGCGGCATCGGCTACCTGGTCTTCGGCGCGCACGGCGGCCCGGCCGCCACCGGTACGCAGTGGGCGCTGGCGGTCCCGGCGTTCGTGCTGGCGCTGCTGTGCCACCGCCGTCCGCTGCTGAACCTGCTGATCCAGGCGGTCCTGCTGGTCGCCGCGCTCGTCCTGGTCGACGACGTGATGATCAACCAGGTCGGTGCGAGCTGGGCGCTGCTGGAGCTGACGATGCGGGCCACCCGGCCCCGCACCGTCTGGCTGGGCGCCGGGCTGCTCGCCGTCGTCGACCTGACCAGCCTGATCGGCGAACCGGTCCGCGCGGCGCTCACCGGCCTGTTCGGGCTGGCCGTCACCGTCGGCCTGCCGCTGCTGCTCGGGCTGGTCGTGCGGACCACCCGGGAACTCGGGCGGCAGGCCGAGGAGCGGGCCGAGGCGGAACGGCGACGGCGCGAGTCGGAGAGCCGGGCGGCCCGTGCCGACGAGCGCGGCGCCATCGCCCGGGAACTGCACGACGTGCTCGCGCACCACGTCGCGTCGATGGTGCTACGGGTCGGCGTGGCCCGGCACGTGCTGCCGGACCTGGACCCCCGGGTCGGCGAGGTGTTCGACGACGTGCACGCCACCGGCACGGCCGCCCTGACCGACCTGCGGCGGCTGGTGGCGGTGCTGCGCGACCCGGACGGCCTTCGCGGCGACGCCGCCCTGACCGCGATCGAGCCGGCGGCGCTGCCGGCCGCGCTCGGCGCGGCGGTCGACCGGGCCCGGCAGGCAGGCGTCGTGGTGGAGGCCGACATCGACCCCGCGGTCGGCACGCTCGACGCGGTACGCGGCCAGGCGGTGCTGCGACTGACCCAGGAGGCGTTGACGAACGTGGCGAAACACGCCGGCGCGGCGGCCCGCGCACACCTGACCGTGTCGGTCGAGGACGGCGCGGTGCACTGGACGGTGACCGACGACGGGCGGGGCGCCGCGCCGGCCGGGGTGCCCACCGGCGGCGGCCACGGCATCGTCGGGATGCGGGAGCGGGTCGAGGTGCTCGGCGGGCGGCTGGAGGCCGGGCCCACCGGGTCCGGCTGGCGGGTCCGGACCGTGCTGCCCCCGGCCGAGTCCGCCCACCGGGCGCCCCGGCCCCGGGCGGGCACGCCGGAGCCGGCGTGATCCGGGTGCTGCTGGTCGACGACCAGCACCTCATCCGGGCCGGCCTGCGGATGCTCTGCGACGCCCAGCCCGACCTCGAGGTCGTCGGCGAGGCCGACAACGGCCGGGACGCGGTCGCCCTCGCCGCGCGGCTGCGACCCGACGTGGTGGTGATGGACCTGCGGATGCCCGGCGTCGACGGGATCACCGCGACCAGCCGGATCCTCGCCGACCGGCCCGCCACCCGGATCATGGTGCTCACCACGTTCGGCGACGACGACCACCTCTACCCCGCGCTCACCGCCGGTGCCTGCGGGTTCCTGCTCAAGGACGCGCCCCCGGCCGACCTGCTCGACGGCGTCCGCCGCGCCGCCGCCGGGGACAGCCCGTTCAGCCCGGACGTCCTGCGCCGGCTGGTCGAACGCGCGGTGCACGCCCGCGCCGGCGCGCCCCGGCGGACGGCCGACCTGACCGCGCGCGAACAGGACGTGCTGGACCTGGTCGCCGACGGCCTGTCGAACACCGAGATCGCCGACCGGCTGCACATCGGGGTGACCACGGTGAAGACGCACATCACCAGCCTGATGACCAAGACCGGCAGCGCCAACCGGGTACGCCTGGCGCTGTGGGCGCGCGGCGGCTGACCCGGTCACTCCTCGATCGCGCCGCCCACCGCCCGCAGGTGCGCCCGGAACGTCAGCGCCGGGTCCGCCTCCCGGGCCGCCAGGTACGCGCCGAACCCGACCTGCGCGCGCAGCGACTCCCCGGCCCGGATCCGGTCGGCCTGCCGCAGTTCGGTGTCCCGGATGGACTCGGCCAGGTCGAACAGTTCCCCGGCCCGATCGGCGGGTACGAACAGCACACCGTCGTCGTCGGCCAGCGCCAGATCCTGCGGGCCGACGGTGAACGGCCCGACCATGGCGTGCGCCAGCGCACCGTCCGGACGCGGGTCCAGCTCCAGGGGCCCGCTCGGGGTGACGCCGAGGCTGAACACCGGCAGCCCGACCGCGACGAGGTCCGCGGTGTCCCGGTGCGCGCCCCACACCACCAGCCCGGCCAGGCCGGCCGCCCGCGCCTCCAGCACCACCAGGTCGCCGACGCAGGCCCGGTCGGTGCGCCCGCCGTCGTCGACGACGAGCACGTCCCCCTCGGCGGCCTGCTCGATCGCCTCCAGGAAGACGTCCACGCTGCCGGCGTGCCGGGCCGGGCGGACCCGGCCGGCCAGACGCCGCCCGGGCAGCACCGGGACGACGGCGGACGGAGCGCAGCGGACGGGGACACCGGCGCGCAGGCAGGCGTCGGCGACGTGCGCGGTGGTGAGCGCGGCGAAGCGGGCGGCCGGTGCGTCCTGACGGATGTCCATGCGCCGACGCTAACCAGCCGGACCGGCTCGGGCAGGTGCCAGTTCACGCCCGGTGGCCTTCGGCTGGTGCCGTCCGGCGGGCCGGCGCGGGACCGGCCGGCTCATCCGGGCCCGGACCGGCGGGCGCGCCTCCGCCTCCCCCGCCCCGGCGGCCCGGCGCACTGTTCCGTTGGCGTCCTCGGGCCGGCAGCCGGTGGCCCGCAGCAGCTCGCTCTGCCCGGTCCGCAGGTCGCTGATCATCGCCTCGCCGTAGGTGCGCACGCCCTGCGACCAGGCGCGCCCGGCCAGCTCGGCGCCCTGCCGGACCAGCTCCCGGGTGCGTTCCAGATCCTCTCCGGACTTGCAGGCCCGCTCCAGCTCCCGCACCGCCTCGCCGAGGCGGGCCACCGCGTCGGGCAGCGCGGGCGGGATCGGCTCGTCGTACTGCAACGCGGTGGCGGAGCGGCGGGCGATCGAGCGGGCGTACAGGAGCAGCCGTTCGAGGTGCTGGGTCGCGTCGGCGTACCTGTGGAACTGGGCGCGGCGGTGCCAGCGGGCCGGCGCGATGGTGACCACCTCCTCGGCCCCGCTGAGCGCGTCGTTGAGCCGCCCGATGTCCGGTTCGAGCCCGCGCAGGTCCTCCAGGGCGCGCTGGGCCGCGTCGGCGTCCCGCCGGGTCAGCGCGTGGGCGACGGCGTCGAGCTGCTCGGTGAGCCGGGCGACCACCGGTTCCACCGCCCGGTCCAGCACGCGGATCGGGTTGACCGGCAGCAGCAGCGCCACCACGAACAGACCGACCAGGCCGCCGACCAGCGCATCGAAGATGCGGGGCAGCTCCAGGCCGGGCTGCACCGGCGCGAGCGTGGCGATCAGCACCGCCGTGCCGCCGGCCTGGCCGACGAGCGCGCCGCCGCGCCCGGCCACCAGCAGGGCGGTGGCGATGGCGAGCGTGACCACCAGGCCGGTCTGCCAGGAACCGCTGCCGAGCAGCGCGCGCAGCAGGTCACCGACCACGATGCCGAGGCCGACGCCGACGAGCAGCTCGAACGTGCGCCGGGCACGCTGGCCGATGGCGGTGGCGATGGTGCCGACCGCGGCGGCGGGAGCGAAGACGTGCGCGCCGGAGCCGAGCAGCTCCTGGGCGAGCAGCGCGGCGAGCGCCGCGGCCAGCCCGGCCTGCGCGGAGATCACCACGGTGATCTCCAGCTGGCGCAGCCGGTTCCGGCCGGCCGCGCCGCCCTGGGCGCGGGCCCGGGAGAGCGCGAGACCGCCCCGCTCGACCGCCCGGTCCAGGGGCGAGCGGACGGTGTCGGCGCGGCGGTCGGTCATGACGGCGGTTACCCGGCTCCGGGCCGGTGAATCGTCTCCCGGCCGTGCCCCGCGCGCCGTGGGCGGGTCAGCGGCGGTACGTGCGGTCGAGCAGGTCGAACAGCGCCGTCCAGTGCCGCTGCGTGGCCTGCTCGTCGTACATCGGGGTGTCCGACTGGGTGTAACCGTGGCGGGCGCCGGCGTATACCTCGGAGCGGTAGGTCACCCCGGACGCGTCCAGCGTCTTCTCCAGCGTGGCGATCTGCTCGGCGGTCATCGACGGGTCGGCGTCGGCGTGCCCGAAGTAGAGTTCGCCGGTCACCGCGCCGACGGCCAGGTGCGGGCTGTCCGGGGCGTCGGTGACCACCCGGCCGGCGTGGAACGCGGCCACCGCGGCGATCCGGTCCGGCAGCGCCTCGATCGCACGCAGCGCGTTCGTGCCGCCCATGCAGTAGCCGGTGATCGCCGCCGGACCCGGCGCGACGTCCGGACGGGCGGCGAGGAAGTCCAGGTAGGCGGCCGTGTCGCGGGCCACCGCGTCCGGCGTCAACGCGGCCATCATCGGCCCGATGCTCTCGAACAGGGCGCCCCGGCGGCTGTCGTCGGCGAGCGCGCCGAGATCGATCAGCGGGGCGCGCCCGGCGCGGTGGAACAGGTTGGGGGCGAGCACCACGTACCCGCGCTCGGCGATCGTGGCGGCCATCTCCGCGACCCGGGGCCGCAGCCCGAACGCGTCCATGAACAGCAGCACGGCCGGAAAGGGCCCGCCGGTCCCCGGCGTGGCCAGGTAGGCGTCGGCAGTTCCGTCGGGGGTGGGCACGTCCACGGTCGTCGGCTGCACTGCCGGGCCTCCTCGCTGCGGGTTCCGCGCTGCAGGCTACCCCCCGGCCCGGCGGCCGTTTGCGGAGGTCCAGCGTGGGAATCCGGCGATCCCGGCGGAGGAAGGCGGCGAGATGGACCAGGACCAGTTCATCGGCGCGGTGGCCCAGCGGTGCGGCGCGTCCGCGGAGCAGGCCACCGCGATCACCCGGGCGACGTTGACCACGCTGGCCGAGCGCATCGACGGCGGGGAGGCCCGCGACCTCGCCGACCGGCTGCCGGAGGCACTGCGGGCGTACGCGTTCGGCCCGGCCGAGGACGCCGAGCCGTTCGAGCTCGACGTGTTCGTGGAGCGGGTGAGCGGACGCGCCGACGTGGACGTGGACGCCGCCCGGGACGGGGTCACGGCGGTCTTCGACGTACTGCGCGACGCCGTCGACCCGGCCGTCTACGCCCAGGTCGTCGGGCAACTCCCGGCCGAGTACGGCGACGTGGCCGACCAGAGCGCCCCGTACGTCCGGCGCTCGGCGTGACGGGCACGCGATGAGCGAGGACGCGCTGCGCCGCCCGCCCGAGGCCGACGCGCAGGAGCAGCGGCAGGACGAGACGCTCGTCGGGCCGCCCGACACGGTCGACGCGGCGGTGCCCGAGGCGAGCGAGGCGGACCTGGCCGAGCAGGGCGTGCTGCGCCCGCCGAGCGACCGGGCCGGCCTGGGCGAGTCGGTGCGCGACGACCTCACCGCCGCCGACGCGGTGGAGCAGAACACGGAGATCCCGCTGCCCGACGAGGACCACTGGGCCTGACGGTCAGTGATCCGGGCTGTCCGCCTGGGCCATCAGCCGCAATGCGTTCGGGTCCAGGCCGATGCGGACCGGCGTCTGCCCGTACGGCTCGCCGTCGACCTCGATGCGGGCCGGCCGGTCGGTGTCCAGCCACAGCTGGCGTACCGCCAGGAACGGCTCGTCGCCAAGGGTGCGGCGGTGGCCGGCCGCCGCGTTGCGCGCCGTCTCGCGCAGCAGCCCGCGCCGGGTCGGCCCACCCACCGGGTACGCGACCAGCAGCCGGTCGTCGGCGGTGGCGTCGGCGGTGATGGGCCGGCCGGCGTGGAAGCCGCCGTTGGCCACGTACACCTGGTGGGTGGTGAACGTGTGCTCGCGGCCCTCGGCGCGGACCGTCACGGCCAGCGGCCGGTGCCGGGCGAGCAGCCCCAGCCCGGTCAGCGGGTACGCGAGCCGCCCGACGACCCGCTTCAGCCCCGGCGGCGCGGCCTGCATGATGTCGGCGGACAGCCCGATCCCGACGTGGTTGGTGAACCGGGTGTCACCGATCAGGCCCAGGTCGACGTCGATCACCTTGCCGTCGGTGAGCACCGCGATCGCCGCGTCCAGGTCGAGCGGGACGCCGACGGTGCGGGCGAAGTTGTTAGTGGTGCCCAGCGGCAGCAGGCCCATCGCGACGTCCCGGTGGGCGAGCAGCCGGGCCGCCGCGCCGACGGTGCCGTCGCCGCCGCCGGTGACCAGCAGGTCCGGCCCGAGGTCGGCGGCCTCGGCGAGTACCCGGTCCAGCTCGCCGGGCCGGTCCACCGGGTACGCGCCGAGCAGCGTGAAACCGGCCGCCCGCAGGCGTGCGTGGACGGTGTCGTACAGCCGGCGGCCGCGGCGGGAGTGGGCGTTGACCACGAGCGCCGCCCGCCGTCGTTCCCGGATCGCCGTCGACAGCTCCTGCTTGGTCCGCACGGTTGCGACCCTATCCGCCGCGGCGGCGACGGATCGGCGCACGGGTGGACGACATCGGTTATCGTCGCGACGGCCATGATCGTCGATCTTCGAGGGTGGATGTCCAGATGAGTCAGCCGGCAGCGCCGCAGGCGACAGCACCAGTGCCCCCGCCCACGCCGCCGTACCGGCCGTCGCGAGTCCTGATCGGGCTGGCGCTGACCGGTCCGGCGGTGATCGCCTGGGTCTGGTCGTACGTCCTGCCCACGCTGTCCACTGCGGCCCGCAGCTTCCAGGCGGACGGGCCGCGCCGCTCGGGCGAGTCGGTCGGCACGGCGAACTACGAGGCCGCCTTCACCGACGGGGTGGTCGGGCAGATCGGGTTCGCGGTGCTGCTCGGCCTGGTCCCGCTGGCGGTGGCGCTGCTCGCCGCGCCGCTGCTCGCCGTCCTCGCCGACCGGGCCGGCCGGGCCGCCCGCCTGGTGACACGGGGCGTGCTCGCACTGCCGCTCGCCGCGTACGCGCCGGTCGCCGTGCTCCTCGGCCTGCGCGCCGAGGGCATCGAGGACGGCACCCTCGCCCGGGACCTGCAGTCCCCCCGGCTGTTCCTCACCTCGGCGCTGGCGCAGGTGACGTTCGGGCTGGTCGTCGCGGTGGCCGCGACGCTGTACCTGAGCGCGCTGCGCCGCCGCGAGCCCGGCGACCGGCCCGCGCCCGCCGTGCTCGCCGTCGGCGGGCTGCTCACCCTGGGCGTTCTCGCCACCGCCCTGCAGACGTACGCCGCCCCGGCGCTGCTGACCGCCGGCGGGCCGCGCGGGGACTCGGCCACCCCGGTGTTCGCCACCGTGCAGGGCGCCTTCCGGACGATGCGCTTCGGTCTCGGATCCGCCACGTCGACGCTGCTGCTGGTGCTGCTCGGGCTGCTCGGGCTGGCCGCGGCAGGGCTCGTCCTGGCCACCCGGCTGCGGATCGAGTTCGACGGCTGGCGGGACCGGCCGGCCGTCGGGGTGGCGGCGTCCTCCCCCGGCCGCCGGCCGCTGTTCGCCGCGCTGGTCGCGGTCGCGCTCCTGGTCGTCGTCGGCGTGACCGTCTGGGCGTCGCTGCCGTGGCTGCGGAACTCCTCCTCCGGCACCGGGCGTCTACCGGCCGCGGTCGAGACCTCGACGGTGCTCGTCAACACCTGGCTGCCGCCGCTGCTGTCCACGCTCGTCGCGGTGGGCGTCGCGGCGCTCGCCGGGTTCGGCATCGGCGCGCTGCGCCCGCTGGGGCGCTTCAGCGAGCTGCTGCTGGTGCCGTTCGCGCCGTGGCTGTTCGTCGGCGTCGGCCCGCTGGCGATCGCCGGCTACGAGCGCACCCAGGAGTCCGGGCAGCTGGGCTCGTTCCTCGGCCTGGTCCCGCCGGTCTGGCTGTCGGTGCCCGCGCTGTTCGCGTTCACGCTGCTCTTCCGGGGCCAGCACGCCCGGTGGCGCTCCGGCGGCGGCACCGGCCGTACGCTGCTCCTGCCGGCGCTGCCGATGCTGGCCGTGACCGCGCTGCCGACCTGGCTGGCGCACGCCCAGGCGCCACTGTGGGCGATGCTCGTGAGCCGGGGTCCGGACAGCATGACCGCGCCGGTGCTGGTGCAGATGCTCGCCGACCGCCGCTTCGGCGCCGACGGCGGGCCTCCGCTGGGCCTGGTCATGCCGCTTCCCCTGCTGGTGCTGTTCGTGCTGCTGTTCGCCGCGCTCATGGTCGGCTACCTGGAGCGGCTCGCGATCCGCGTCGGGCGGCCGACCGACGTGCAGCCGACGCCCGCCGGGGCGGATCCGTCCGTCCGCAAGGTCACCGCGTAGGGAAACCCCCGATTACGGCCGGTGACGACGCGCCTAGCGTCGGAGCCATGGCATCTGACGCGCTCACACCGGCCCGGACCGCCCGTACCCACCGCGCCCGCCTGGCGCTGCCCCTGCTGGTGCTCGCCCTGCTCGCGCCGGCCGGGTGCGACTCCGGCGACGGGATCGTCGACGGCGGGTCGGCCGACACGGCGGCGGGCGAGGACGGCGGCGGCGTGGACGCGGGCGCGGTCGACGGCGTCCGGCCCCCGTGCCCGTTCACCGCCGCCCAGGTCTCCGAGCTGGTCGACCGGAAGCTGCGCGACGAGGGCAACTGCTCGTTCGGCGACGGCATCGCCCAGCTGGCGGTCACCACCGCCTCCGCCACCGCCGGCAAGGCCACCTACGACTACCAGCACGACCAGGCTGGCCAGCAGTACGAGAAGGTCGTCGACCTGGACCGGGGCGAGCGGGGCTACCTCGCGGTCAAGGACGTCCGCGGCGAGGCGGTGCTGATCGACGGCAAGGGCACCTACACGGTGACCATCAGCAGCTTCGGCGGCGGCACCGCGGGCAACGAACAGATCCTGCGCCGTACGCTCGACGCGATCCCGGCCTGAGCGGGGCAGGCATGCGAACCCGCCGACTGATCGCGCTCGCGCTGGCCGCCACCCTGCTCACCGCGTCCGCCGGCTGCGGCGGCGACGAACCGCCGGCCGTCGGTGGCGCCGCACCCGGTGCGGGCACGCCGGTAGCGGATCCGACCGGGGAGGCGCCGACCGAGCCGAGCGCCGAACCGGTGGACGGCGCCGCCCCGGAGCCGTGCGCGCTGGTGTCGAAGGCCGACGCGGAACGCCTCGCCGGCACGCCACTGGACGAACCGGTGGTGGCCGGGCAGTCGTGCACCTACACCGGACCGGTGAGCGGGCCGACCGCCCAGGTCGAGGTGTTCGTGGGCGAGGGCGCCAAGAAGTACCTCGACATCGAGCGGCAGCTCGGGCACGAGATCCGTGAGCTGGCCGGGACGGCCGACGAGGCGCTGCTCACCGCCGAGGCGTTCTTCCTGCGCAGGGGCGAGCTGTGGGTCGCGGTGCGGCTGGTGCGGCTCAACGACCCGCAGGAGAACCGGGCGCCGCTGGAACGGCTCGCCCGTACCGTCGCCGGCCGGATGTGAGGCGGCCCGTGCGCGGCCGGCGGCTGCTCGCGGCCGGCCTGGTGGTGCTGCTCGCGCTGACCGGCTGCGGCGCGTTCGGGCCGGAGCCGGGCCCGGCCGGCGCGGGCGACGGCGAGCAGCCCCGGTACGGGCAGGCCCCGGCGCCGGGGAAGGACGTCACGCTGCAACCGGACGTGGTGCTGGTCGGCGGCGGCAGCCGCACCGTGCGGTCGGTGAGCCCGGACGGCCTGACCTGGCGGCTCGACCCGGGCGCCCGCGACGCCGACCGGCTCGCGCCCGGCCGGGTCATGTTCCTCACCGGACGCGGCGTGGGTCGGGTGCTCGACCTGGCCGAGGACGGCGGCGACCTGGTCGTCACGATCGGCCCGGTCACGCTCACCGAGGTGATCCGGGACGGCACGTTCGGCGGGGACGACGTCATCCTCGACCGCCCTACCGTCTACGTGGCGGGTGAACCGTCGTGGACCCGGGAGGCCGCGGCGGCCGGCGGCACGCTGGGCCGGTCGCGTCCGCTCGCCGTCGCGCCCGCGCAGCCGCCACCCGCGCCGGGCGGCCAGGCGGGCGCCACCGCCCACGGCTACCGGGTGCAGACGTTCTGCTGCGCCGGTGGCGTCGGCACACACTTCACGTACGACGACGGCGGGCTCCGGCTGGCCGGCACCGTGACGCTCACCGTCGGCCGCCCGGCCGCGTCGTTCCACCTGGCCGTCGGCGCCGGCCGGGTGAACCGGGCCGAGCTGGAGATCGGCGGCGGCTTCGGCATCAAGGTGGACTTCACCGCCGGCATCGACGGCGGGCAGAACCACCGCCGCACGTTCCCGGTCCCGGTCGACATCGCGTTCCCGATCGGGCTGGTCGCCGGCCTGCCGCTGTCGTTCACGGTGAGCCAGACGCTGGAGGTGGCCACCGCGTTCGGCGCGCGCCGGGGCACGTTCCGCGGCGCCGGCGAGTACGCGCTGGCCGGCAAGCTCGGGTTCGGCTACGCCGACGGCCGGGTGGGCTCGCGCGTGACCGAGGGCTTCGCGCGCCGGGCCAGCCTGCTCGACTCGCTCACCGGCGTGCCGGTCGGCGTGATGGGCCTGGTCGTCCGGCACGGCGTGCGGTTCACCATGGGGATCAGCGCGTTCCTGTTCACCGCCGGGATCTGGTTCGAGCTGATCACCTCGTACGGCGCCACCATCGGTTCCGCGCTCGGCGCGCCGTACGCGCTGTGCCGGGGCGTCGGGCTCGGCGTGCGGGCGCGGTTCGGGATCGGCTACCGGATCCTGGAACCCGTCGTCCAGGTGATCAACAAGTTCCTCAGCCTGCTCAGCCCGTCCCGGGCGCCCCGGATTCCGCCGATCGTGGCGTCGGGCGGGCCGAGCTGGAGCGCCGACGTCTACCGCAACCAGGAGGTGATCCCGCCCGTCTCGATATGCGGACAGCTTCCGGGCTAGGCCGCGCCGACGCTGGGTTCGCGGGCGCCGCTGTGCCACCATCCCGCCATGGACGCCGCACTGGTCGGCCGCGACGCGGTCGTCGAGCGGGTGTGGCGTGCCCTGACCTCCGGTACGCCGGTGCTGCTCGACGGCCCGAGCGGCATCGGCAAGACCGCGCTGTGGCGGGCAGTGGTCGCCCACGCCGGGCGGACCGGCTGGCGGGTGCTGTCCGCCGCGCCCACCGAGGCCGAGACCGCGCTGCCGTACGCGGCACTCGCCGACGTGCTCCGCCCGCTCGCGGACGCGCTGCCGGGGCTGCCCGCGCCGCAACGGGTCGCCGCCGACATGGTGCTGCTGACCGGCGAGTACGACGGCGCGGTGGACGAGCGGGCGGTGGGCGCGGCCACCCGTACGCTGCTCGACGCGGCGGTCACCGACGCGCCCCGGGTGCTGCTCGCCGTCGACGATCCGCAGTGGCTGGACCCGCCGAGCGCCCGGGCGCTGCGGTTCGCGCTGCGCCGGCTGACCCGGTGGCCCGCCGTCCTGGCCACCCACCGCGCCGGGGACAGCCCGCCGGTGCCGGTGCCGCTCGGGCTGGACGACGACCCGACCGGACGGCATCCGCTGCTGCGTGCCGACGTACCCCCGCTCTCCCCGCCCGACCTGCACCGCGTCCTCGCCGCCCGGCTCGGCGGCACCCTCAGCCGTCCGCTCACCGACCGGCTGGCCCGCGACGCCGACGGCAACCCGTTGCTCGCGATCGAACTCGCGCGGGCGGTGCTGCGGCTGCCCCGCCCGCCCGCGCACGACGAGGACCTACCCGTACCGTCGTCGCTGCGCCTGCTGCTCGCCGGGACGCTGCGGGCGCTGCCCGGCCCGAGCCGCGACGCGGTGCGGCTGGCCGCGCTGCTGACCGTGCCGACGCTGCGGGACCTGGCGGCGGCGGGAGTGCCGGCCGGGGCGCTGGACGCGGCCGAGGACGCCGGGCTGGTCGTGGTCACGGCGAGCCGGATCGACTTCGCGCACCCCCGGTACGCGGCGGCGGTGCGCGAGAGCATCCCGCCGGGCGCCCGGCGGCGGCTGCACGCGCTGCTCGCCGCCGCTGTCGCCGACCCGGACGAGCGGGCCCGGCACCTGTCCCGCTGCACTGTGGCGCCGGACGCCGCCGTCGCCGCCGACCTGGCCGCCGCGGCGGCCCGGCAGCGGATGCGCGGCGCGTCAGCGCTCGCCGCCGACTGGTACGCCCGGGCGGCCGAGCTGACCCCGCCGTCCGCGACCGCCGACCGGAACCGGCGTCGCCTCGACGCGGTGCAGTGCCGCATCGACAGCGGCGACTACGCGGCGGCCGGGCGAGCCGCCGAGGCGGCGGCCGGCGAGCTGACCGGCGCCGAGCGGGGCGAGGCGCTGCTGTTGCGCGCGCTCGTCGCGTGGTGCGCCGACGACCTGGTCACCGCCGTCCGGGTCGCCGAGCAGGCGCTCGCCGCCGCCGGGCCGGACGGCGACCTGGCCGGGCGGATCCACACCCACCTGACCATGTTCCACGACCAGCCGGAGCCGGCCCGCCGGCATGCGCGGGCCGCGATCGCCCGGCTGTCCGACCGCGACGAGCACCGCCCGCTGCTCACCGCCGCGCTGCTGCTGCTGTTCTTCCACGAGGTACGCGCCGGCGGCCCGGCGCCCACCGAGCTGCTGGACCGGGCACTGTCGCTGGAGGGCGGTGAGCCGTCCTTCCTGGCCGGTTCGGTGCCGGCGATCTGGTGGAAGTCGGTCGACGACCACGACCGGGCGCGGGCCCGGCTGCACGTGATGCTGGACCTGGCGGTGGCGCGCGGCGACGACCCGCTGCGGCACGAGGTGCTGACCCACCTCGGCGAGACGGAACTGCTGGCGGGGCGCTTCGCCGAGGCCGGTACGCACATCGCCGCCGCCCGCGACCTGGGTGAGCAGCTGGGCACCGGGCTGGTGGGCGAGAGCTGGCTGGCCGGTGTGCTCGACGCGCACCGGGGACGGCTGGCGCAGGCGGGCACCGCCGCCGCCGGGCTGCGCCGCGACGACGACCTCGGCGACGCCTGGAGCCGGCGGCTGCACCACCAGCTCACCGGGCTGGTGGCGCTGGCCTCCGGGGAGTGGGCCACCGCGGCGACGGCGTACGGCGCGCTCGCCGCCGACCTGGACGGGTCGGGCATCGCCGAACCGCTGGGTCAGCGCTTCGAGCCGGACTGGATCGAGGCGTGCGTGGGCGCCGGTGACCTGGACACCGCGCACGCCGCGCTGGACCGGCTGGCGCGGCGCCACAGCCGGCTGCCGCGCCCGTGGACGACGCTCGGGCTGGCCCGCAGCCGGGTGCTGCTGGCCGGGGCGACCGGGGCGGATCCGGGCGCGGCGCTGGACGCGCTGACGCAGGCCAGGGCGGCGGTGCCGGAGGCGGTGCTGCCGCTGGACCGGGCCCGCTGCCTGCTCGCCGCCGGCCGCACGTACCGGCGGGTGCGGCGGCGGCGGGAGGCGCGGGCGGCGCTCGACGCGGCGGTGGCCGAGTTCGACGCGCTCGGCGCGTCCGGGTTCGCCGACCGGGCGCGGGCGGAGCTGGGCCGCATCGGCGCCCGCACCCCGGCCCCGACGACGCTCACCGCGACCGAGGAGCGGGTCGCCCGGCTCGCCGCCCGAGGCCAGACCAACCGGCTCATCGCCGACGCGCTCTACATCAGCCCGAAGACTGTGGAGGCCAACCTGGCCCGGGTCTACCGCAAGCTGGGCATCGCCAGCCGCGCCGAGCTGGGCGCGGCGATGGGACGTCCGCCGGGCGACTGACCGTCAGGGCGCGGCGAGCGCGTCCAGGTGCGCGCCGAGCAGTTCCCGGGCGCGCCGGGGCGGCATCCGCTCGGGGTGCAGCAGCGCGTGCAGCGCGAGCCCGTCGAGCAGGGCGTGCAGCCCGGCGACCGCCTCGGGGTCGGCGGCCGGCTCCCCGGTGAGCAGGACGACCGCGAACTCGACGGCGCGGCGGATGCCCTCGTCGGCCTCGGTCGTCCGGGCGCGCGCGGCCGGGTCGGTCCGGGTACGCGCGGCGAGCAGCAGCCACACCTCGGCCTCGCGGACGCGCTGACGGTCCAGCGGCAGCAGTTGTTCCAGGATCCGCTGGGCGACCTCGCGCGGGCTGCCGGTGCGGTCCCCGGTGGTGATCCGCTCGGCCGCCTCGGCCTGCACGTGCTCCATGGCGAACACCAGCAGCTCGGTCTGGGTGGCGAAGTAGTGCCGCAGCGCGCTCGGTGACCAGCCCGCCTCGGCCGCGATGCTGCGGACGGTGGCGGCGCCGACGCCGTCGCGGTAGACGACCCGCCACATCGCCCGTGCCAGTTCGGCACGGCGCGCGTCGTGGTCGACGATCTTGGGCACGGGCCCCTCCGGAACCTGGTCGACGAGCGCTGTTACGGTTATCGCACAGCGTACTAAAAAAGGAGGGCACATGCTCGTGGCAGTGATCGTCGGATGCGAGGTGGCGTTCTGGGTGGTGCTGCTCGCCGGCCTGATCGCCCGGTACCCGCTGCGACGGCCCCGCCTCGGCGCCGCCCTGCTGATCGCCGTGCCGGTGGTCGACCTCGTGCTGCTGGCAGCCACGATGATCGACCTGCGCCGGGGCGCGACCGCCACGTTCGCCCACGGCCTCGCCGCCGCGTACCTCGGGTTCTCGGTGGCGTTCGGGCACAGCATGGTGCGCTGGGCCGACCAGCGGTTCGCACACCGGTTCGCCGGCGGCCCTCCCCCGAGCCGGCCACCCCGGTACGGGATGGCGCGGGCCCGGCACGAGTGGCGGGAGTGGGGCAAGGGCATGATCGGCTGGGTGGTCGCCTGCGCCGTGCTGCTGGCCGGCATCGCCGTGGTGGGCGACAGCGAGCGCACCGCCGAGCTGTGGGCGTGGACCGGCCGGCTCAGCGTGGTGATGGCGGGCTGGCTGGTGTTCTGGCCGGTCGCGTACACCGTCTTCCCGAAGCGGGCGCCGCGCGACGCGTAAGGATCACCGACCGCGCCGGCGATCCGGCCTCAGAGCGGTCGATGCGCGTCGGTGACCCCCGGCCGTCCGGCGGCGGCCGGCTCACCGAGCCGATCGACGGCGATCGCGGCCAGCAAGAGCCCGGCCAGCGCCGCCAGCGCCAGCGGTGGCGGCAGCACCGTCCCGAGCGCGGCCAGCGGCAGTGCCGCCCCGGCGACGGCGAGCCGGGCCGGTCCGACCGGCTGCCCGGTCAGCCGGCGGAACAGCAGCCGCCCGGCCAGGTAGACGGCCGCGCCGCCGAACAGCGCCACCGCGGCGGAGCGGTCCAGCCGGGGCCCGGCCTCCGGGTCCGCGACGTGCTCCAGCACCTGTTCGATACCCAGCGCCAGGTAGATGACGCCGGCGACCAGCAGCAGATGGGTCTGGCTGTAGGCGTCCGCGGCGATCCGGTCCCGCTGCGCCGGCGACGCGGCGGCGAGCGCCCGGGCCGCCGCCGGGGACGTGCGGTGGAAGTACAGCCACCAGAGGCAGGCGGTCACCACGAAACCGACGAGCGCCACGGCGAGGACCGGCGGCTCGGTCACCGCCGAGGCCGCGCCCACCCCCGCGGCCACCACCGACTCCCCCAGCGAGATGATCAGTACCAGGCCGTACCGCTCGGCGAAGTGCGTCGGGCTGCGCAGCGGCCAGGCTCCCCGGCGGGCGTACGACAGCCGTTGACCGGCCACCTCGACGGCGAAGCCCAGCACCCACAGCACCGCGTGTGCGGCCCCGTCCAGCAGCGCGCCGAGCAGCAACGGCACCCAGCCCACGGCGCTGACGAGCGCGAAGAACCGGATCCGGGCGCGCAGCTCCGGGTCGTCCGCGGCGGCCCAGTGGAACAGCGTCAGGTGCACCACGCGCAGCACCACGTACGCCAGCACGACGATCAGCGGCCCGTCCAGCCCCGGACCCGGCGTCCACGCTTCCGGCATGGCGAGCGCGGCCAGGAACAACGCGGCCATCGCGATCAGGAACCCGCCGCGCACCACCCCGACGTCGGCGGGCGTGTGGTTGCCCAACCAGGCGTACGACAGCCACGCCACCCAGAGCAGCACGAGCAGGAGCATGCCCTGGGCCATCGTGGTCAGGGTCGGGTGCGGCTCGATCAGCGCCATGATCCGGGTGAGCGCGAAGACGAAGACCAGGTCGAAGAAGATCTCGAAGGGGGTGACCCGGCGCTGGTCCGGCCCCGGCCGGGGCGGGCGCAGCCGCCCTCGCACCCGTTTGCGTGCCACGTCCGCCGCCCTCCGCCGGTCCACCTCCTGCGCCGACGGTAGGCGGCCCCGGACGGGCGGTCGGGTGTTTCCCGCGATCACGCCCGGCGCGGTCTGCCGGACCGGTGCCCGCTGAGCGGCACGACGAGGCGGCGCGGCCGGGCTGTCAGGCAGGGCGGCGGCGGGCGGCTCAGCCGGCGTCGGCGTCCGGCCAGGCGGCGCGGACAAGCGCGGGCAGCACCTCGCCGGCCGGGCCGCGCAGGTTCACCGCGCAGATCGCGTCCAGCGGCGCCGGCACCGGGTTCACCTGCACCACGGGCGCGCCGAGACGGGCCGCCACGAGCGGGATCTCGGCGGCCGGGTGCACGAGCGCCGAGGTGCCCACCGTCAGCAGCAGGTCGCAGCCGGACGCCGCCTCGACCGCTGCGTCGAGCGCGGCCGACGGCAGCGCCTCGCCGAACCACACCACCCCGGGCCGCACGGGCGCGCCGCATCCGGCGCACGCGGGCGGGGTCAGCGGCCCGTCGTGCGGTTCCGGCGCATGCGGCTCCGGCCCGCCGGGCGGTTCCGCCTCGTCGTGCGCCTCCGGACTGCCGAACGACACCGGCGCGTCGGAGGGCGGCGGCAGGTCGGACGGCAGCGGCGCGGGCCGGGCGCAGGCCGAACAGCGGGGCGCGAACAGGCTGCCGTGCAGGCGTACCGGGGCCGGCACACCGCCGCGCTCGTGCAGGTCGTCGACGTTCTGCGTGATCACCACGGTCTCCGGGCACCGGGCCCGGATCGCGGCCACCGCCCGGTGCCCCGGGTTCGGCCGGGCCCGGCGCACCCCGTGCCGGCGTGCCTCGTACCAGCCCCAGACCAGCGCCGGGTCGGCCCGGAACGCGGCAGGGGTCGCCAGCTCCAGCGGGTCGTACCGCTGCCAGAGCCCGGTCTGGGCGTCCCGGAACGTCGGCACGCCGCTCTCGGCCGACATGCCGGCCCCGGTGAACACCACCGGCCGCCGGGCGGCGGCGAGCAGCCGGCCCGCCTCGGCCAGCTCCGGCCCGGTCACACGTCCACCGTCAGCCGCACGTCGACCCGGTCGCCCAGCTCGATGCCCTCGGCCCGGCGCGCCGCGACCCGCAGCGGCACCACGTACCGGCCGTCCTTGGGCCACAGCGACGTCCGCCAGCCGGTGTCACCGATGCGGACCGTCACCGGGATCATGCCCCAGCCGTAGGTGACCGACGCCGAGGCGGCCTCGATGGCCGCGCTCTGCTCGTCGGGCACTGTGACGAAGTGGTACGGCGCCGGGCCGCGCCAGAACCACACCTCGCCGCTGAACGCCAGCTCCATCCGGTCAGGATAGGGGCCGGGACCGACGCGACCGCAGCAGCCGCAGCCCGGTCACCGTCACCCAGGCGAACAGCGGGAACACGGCGACGCGTTTCATGCCGCCCACGCCGATGCCGGCGTCCACCCGGGACAGGAACAGCACGGTGCCGGCCAGGCCGAGCAGGCCCAGGAGCGCGCTGACGGTCCGCAGCTCGCGCAGCAGCGGCGACCGGCCGAGCGCGGCGGCGAGCAGCGCCGCGTTGCCGAGCGCGAAGACCAGCAGCGCGCCGAGCACGTGCAGGTTCTCGTCCACGTCGGCCGGGTGGAGGCCGGCCAGCACGTACCCGGATCCGGCGGCCGCTGCCGACGCGACGGTGACGGTCGCGGCGCGGCCCGGGCGCAGCGCCCGGTGTGCGAGCAGCGCGCCGAGCGCGAGCAGCAGCCCGGCGCCGACGAACACGGCGTTCATGAGCGGGTGCCACGGCGAGCAGACCGGACGCGGGCGGCTGCTGTCCCACACGCCGCAGGTCACGTTGCCGAGGTCGCTGATGTTGTGCTCGGCCCAGCTGAACCGGGGCTGCTCCCAGGCCAGGCCGACGACCACGTTGGCGACGAGGAACGACACGGCGGCGAGCAGCCAGCAGGCGCCCGCGAGGCGGTTTCTCATCCGCCGAGTGCACCGTCCCGGGGCATCCCGGCGCACGGGGCGTGGCGGGCCGGTTCGAGGTAGGGCCAGGCCTACCCGGAGAGCGGGGTCCAGCCGGCTGGGAAGCACGGCGTGGCCTGGCTAGCGTCACCGCATGACCGTTGATCACGGGCTGGCCGGCGCGTTGCGCCGCCGCCGCTACCTGCTGTCCGCGTGGCCGTGGCGGGCACTGGCGTACGCCGTCACGACGCTGCCCCTGGCCGGCGCGGCGGCGCTCGGCGCGGCGGTGGTCGCCGCGCCACTGCTGCTGGTGGCCGGCGCGCTGCGGCGGGGCCGCCCGGTCGACGCCCCGGCGCTGGCGGTGCTGGCCGTGCTGGCGCTCGCGGTGGTGGCGCTCGCCCCGCTGGCCGGCGCGCCGGTGGCTGCCGTCGAGCGGTGGCGCCTCGGCCTGGTCGACGACCGCCCGGTGACAGCACCGCGGTGGCGTGGGCTCGCCGCCCGCCTCACCACCGCCGCCGGGTGGCGGGAGGCCGCGTACCTGGCCGTGCTGGGTGTGGCGGTGCCGCTGGCGTACGGAACGGTCGGTCTGCTCGCGCTGCTGGACGCGGTGCTGATCGCCGGTCCGTGGCTGGCCGGCGGCGAGGACCGGATCGTGCTGGTCTGGGCCACAGTCGACTCCCCGGCCGAGGCGGTGCCGTACGCGCTCGCCGGTCTGCTGGCGGTCCCGGCGCTGGTCTACCTGGCCGGCCTGCTCGTAGCGGTCCAGGCGACGGTGGCCCGCCTGCTGCTCGACGACGCGCCCGCCGGTACGGCGCTGCGCGAGGTGACCCGGTCCCGGGCCCGCCTGGTGAGCGCGTACGAGGCGGAGCGCCGCCGCATCGAGCGGGACGTGCACGACGGCGTGCAGCCGCGCCTGACCAGCCTCACCCTCCAGCTCGGGCTGGCCCGCCTCGACGTGCCGGACGACTCCCCGGCGGCGGGGCCGCTCGCGGCGGCGCACGAGCAGGCCAAGGAGCTGATGGTGACGTTGCGCGGGATCGTCCACGGCATCCGTCCGGCGCAGCTCACCGAACTCGGCCTGGCCGCCGCCGTCGGTGACCTGGCCGCCCGGTCGGTCGTCCCGGTCGCCGTGCACGCCGACCTGACCCGCCCGGTGCCGGAGCTGGTGGAGACCACCGCCTGGTACGTGGTCTCGGAGACGCTCGGCAACGTGGCCCGGCACGCCGGGGCCACCCGGGCGCAGGTGCGGCTGATCCGCGACGAACGGCTGCTGGTGGTGGAGGTGTGCGACGACGGCCGGGGCGGCGCCGACCCGGCGCGCGGCACCGGCCTGACCGGGCTCGCGGACCGGGTGGCCGCGGTGGACGGGCGGCTGCTGCTGTCCAGCCCGCCCGGTGGGCCTACCCTCGTGCGGGTGGAGCTGCCGTGCCGTCCGTGATCCGGGTCGTCCTGGCCGAGGACGAGGTCCTGCTGCGGGAGGGCCTGGTGGGCCTGCTGACCCGGTTCGGCTTCGCGGTGGACGCCGCCGTGGGCTCCGCCCCGGAGCTGCTCGACGCGGTCCGCACGCACCGGCCCGATCTGCTGGTGACCGACATCCGGATGCCGCCGCAGCACCGCGACGACGGCCTGCGCGCGGCGGTCACGCTACGCGCCGAGCGCCCGGACCTGGCCGTGGTGGTGCTCAGCCAGCACGTGCAGAGCGGGTACGCCGCCGCGCTGCTCGACAGCGGCGACGGCAACCGGGTCGGTTACCTGCTCAAGGACCGGGTGGCAGACGTCGCCGAGTTCGCCGCGACGCTGCGCCGGGTGGCGGCCGGCGGCACCGCCGTCGACCCGGACGTGGTGCGGCACCTGCTGCGCCGCCCCCGCGACCCGCTCGGCCCGCTGTCCCCCCGGGAGCGGGAGGTGCTGGGGCTGGTCGCCGAGGGCCACTCCAACGCCGCGATCGCGGCCCGCCTGCACGTCACCGAGGCGGCGGTGGGCAAGCACGTGGGCAACATCCTGGCCAAGCTCGGCCTGCCGCCGGACGAGGACACCAACCGGCGGGTGCTGGCAGTGCTCGCCTGGCTGCGCGCGACGCGCTGACCGGGCGTTACAGGCTCATCGGTCCGGGGTCGGTGGCCAGCGCCCGGAACCGCTCGCGCGGGTCGGACACGAGCCGCCGTGCGGTGAGGTCGAGCAGCCCGCCGACGCCGCTGACCGATGCGACGGGGGTGCCGTCGGCCCGGGTGAACTCCTGGCCGATCCGGAACGTCTTGCCCTCGCCCCAGTGGAACTCGCAGGTCACGTCGACCTCGTCGCCGCCGCGCAGCTCCCGCAGGTAGCGCACCGTCACCTCCAGCGCGACCGGCCCGACGCCGCCGGCGAGCAGCCGGTCCTGGCCGATGCCGGACGCGCGCAGGCACTCCCAGCGGGCGTGCTCGGCGTACTGGAGGTAGACCGCCTGGTTGAGGTGCCCCTGCGTGTCGAGTTCGTAGCCGCGCACGGTGACGCGTACCCGGAACGGATCTGCCATGCCGGCAGCCTAACCAGGGGCGCAGCGGTAATCCGCGTGCGGTCCGGGCCGCGCGGCCCTAGCCTGCCCGGCGTGACCCTGGAGATCGCGACACTGGCGCAGCGGCCCGACCTGGCGCCGCTGCTGGACAACGACTTCGACGGCGCCTGGCCGCCGTTCATGCTCTGGGATCCGATGGGGGCGCTCTACTACGGCGTCGCGCACGAGCTGCACCCCGAGTTCGTCTTCGCCGCCGTCGACCCGGCCGAGCCGGGCCGGGCCGTGGCCCGGGGGTACGCGGTGCCGCTGCGCTGGACCGAGGACGAGCTGCCCGACGGCGGCTGGGACCGGGTGATCCAGCGGGCCACGCTGGGCCGGCTCACCGGGTCCACTCCGAACCTGGTGTCGGCGCTGGAGATCTGCGTGCGCCCGGACCGGCGCGGCGGCGGGCTGTCCGGGCTGATGCTCGCGGCCATGCGCGCGGCGGTGGCCCGCGCCGGCTTCGACACGCTGGTGGCGCCGGTGCGCCCGAGCGGCAAGGCCGCCGTCCCGGACGTGCCGATGACCGAGTACGTGGCCCGGCACCGCCCGGACGGGCTGCCGGCCGACCCGTGGCTGCGGGTGCACGTCCGCGCGGGCGGGGTGATCGAGCGGATCGCGCCCCGCTCGATGACGGTGACCGGCACGCTCGCCGACTGGCGGCGCTGGACCGGGCTGCCGTTCGACACCTCCGGCCCGGTACGCGTGCCCGGAGCGCTGACGCCGGTGCTCGTCGACGCCGACCACGACCACGCCGCGTACGTCGAGCCGAACGTGTGGGTGCGGCACCGGCTCTGAGCGGGCCCGCGGGTCAGGCCGGCCAGGCGTGCCCGATCCCGTCGAGCAGCAGCACGACGCCCTCGGTGGCCGCCTCCCGGTCCCGGGAGATCTCCCGGTACTCCGGCGAGGTGGACCAGCGCTCGAAGTCCTCGCGGCTGTCGAAGGACAGGAGCACCGCCTTCTGGTGCGGCCATTCCCCCTCCACCACGCGGGGGGCGGTGTCGGCGGCGAGCAGCTTCCCGCCGTATCGGGCCAGCACCGGCGGGAAGGCCGCGGCGTACCTGTCGTAGCGCGCCCGGTCGTGGATGGTGAGCTGTGCGAGGGCGTAGACGGTCACCGGCTCAGGCTACCGACCGCCCGACGGCTGCGGCCTCGTCCGTCGGGCCGGATCCCGCACCTCGCGAGCCGGGTCGACTGTCCGGTGTGCTCTAGCCATTATGGCCCTGACCTGCGAATACTGATAGCAGGTCCGCGCGGCGTGGGGGGAAAGAGGTGGGGCACGATGATCGAGCAGGAGACCCAGCCGGAGGCCATACCCGAGCCCCGGAACGCGCCGGAGGGCGGGCCGTCCCGGCCCGCCGCGTCGGTTCCCGGTGCGGTGTGGCAGGTCCGCGTACGGACCAAGCTCGACGACCTGTACCAGCAGCTCGCGGTGCTGTCCCCGCGCGACCCCGAGCGGGCCGAGGCGCTGCGCGCGCAGCTGTCCCGGGTGGAGGTGGTGCTCGGACGCAGCGGCGTGGTCGAGTGGTTGCGCGGCGGCAACCTGGAGTACGCGTGGCAGACGATCCACTCGGTGGAGCGGGCCATGGTGGCGCTGCGCAGCACGGACGAGCTGACCGGGCTGCTGCCCGCGTACCGCAGCGCGGCGGCGCAGGTGCTGCCCGCCGACGACAAGGTGCTCACCGACCTCGACCCGTCGGCCGGCGCCCCGTCCGAGGCGCTGCTGCGCGCCCGGGTGCAGGCGCTGCTGCTGCGCTACCACTCGGCGTCCGACGAGTTCCACGAGTCGGCGCGCCGGCTGCGCAACCGGATGCTGGGCCTGTCGGTGTTCGCGCTGCTGGCGGAGGTCCTGGTGGTGCTGGTGCAGTGGCTCAGCCACGACATCCGGCTGCTGGAGGCGCCGACCGACGCCGGTGGCGTACCGGCCTGGCGGCTGTTGTTCTTCGTGCTGATCGCCGGGGCCCTCGGGGCGTTCCTCAGCGCGCTGCCGTCGATGATCACCTCCCGGTCCGGCGGGCTGCCCTACAAGCTGCCGTTCCAGCAGGGGCTGCTCAAGCTCGCCGTCGGCCCGCTGGTCGCGGTGGTCGGCATCATGCTGGTCATCGGCGGCCTGGTGGAGACCAGCGTGAGCAGCACCGCCGCGCTGCTGGGCCTGGCGATCGTGTTCGGTGCCGGGCAGCAGGCGGTCACCGCGTTCGCCGACCGGCGGGCGGCCGAGCTGCTCGGCCCGGCGGCCAAGAGCTGATGCCGCGCGGGTGGCCGCCGGCCCTGGGTAGCCTGATCCCATGATCTTCATTACCGCCAAGTTCCGGGTCCGCCCGGAGGACGCCGACCGCTGGCCGCAGATCGCCGCCGACTTCACCGCCGCGACCCGGGCCGAGCCCGGCTGCCTGTGGTTCGACTGGTCCCGCAGCCTGGACGACCCGACCGAGTACGTGCTGGTCGAGGCGTTCCGAGACGACGAGGCGGGCGCCGCGCACGTGCAGTCGGAGCACTTCCGGACCGCCCAGCGCACGTTGCCGCCGCACCTGGCCGAGACGCCCCGGATCGTCAACGTGACGGTGCCGCAGCAGGACTGGTCGCGCCTGGGCGAGATGGCGGTGCCGGGCGACGCCTGACCGGGTGACCGGTCCGGCGCGGGCGGCGGTCGTGCCGCCCGCGCGGCCGGTCAGGGGATGGTCAGGCCGTACGCGGCGAGGATCTCCAGGATCGGCTGGTAGTAGCTGGTGCCGCCGCTCGCGCAGTTGCCGCTGCCGCCGGACAGGACGCCGATGACGGTACCGGTCGCCGCCACGTAGAGCGGGCCGCCGCTGTCGCCCGGTTCGGCGCAGATGTTCGTGCGGATGAGCCCGGTGACGCTGCCCTCGGCGTAGTTGACGGTCGCGTTCAGCCCGGTGACGGTGCCGCACCGCACGCCCGTGGTGGCGCCGCTGCGGCAGACCGCCTGCCCGACGTACGCGCTGCCCGCGGCGGTGACGGTGACCTGCCCCGGGTAGGTGTGGATCGCGCTCGGGTGGGCGACGGTGCCGGTGTAGCGGACGACGCCGTAGTCGTTGCCGGGGAAGCTGCTGCCGGTCCGGCTGCCCAGCACCGTGGTGCGGGCGCTGTCGGCGTACCAGGTGGCGGCGAGGCGGGTGCAGTGCCCGGCGGTCACGAAGTACCAGGTGGCGCCGCTGCGCACGTTCGCGCCCAGTGAGCAGCGCCCGCCGCCGCCGTGGATCGCCTGACCGCCGGCGATGAGCGTGCGCAGCCGCCCGGGTTCGTGGCGCAGCACCGCGCCGGCCCGGTCGGCGGTCCGGCGCAACGCGGCCAGCTCGCGCCCGCGTACCGTGTCGTCGGCGGTGACTGTCAGCCGGCCGGTGGCCGGGTCGTGCCCCCAGGCGGTGCCGGGCGTGCGGATCGCGGCGAGCGCGGCGGGCTCGGGCGGCGGTGCGGCGGCGCCGGCCCGGGCGACCGCCGGGGTGCCGGCGAGCAGGGCGGCGAGGACGAGTACGGCGAGCGCGGGTCGGCGCATCCTCCAGGACCTCCTCCATCGTCTACGGTCGATTCGTCAAGCATCGGCCCGGCGACGCGATCGACTCAACCGGCAGAACCGGCGCTCCCCGAAACTTCCGGAGCCGCGCCGGGCGGCACGCGCGTGCCCGCCTACCGCCCCCGCCCGGGATTCCGCCCGTTCGCCCGGTGCCGCGTGCCCCGATGTCGACGTATCGAGGTGATTAAGTTTTCGGAACGCTTCCGGTAGGCTCCGGGCAGAGATTCGCTTCGATCCACTCACGATGTGCCGGGGATCCACTCCCCCACCTGGCGCGGCCACCGGGCGGCCGCGCGGAGCCGACATCGTGGCGGGCGGTGGCCGAGGCGAGCCGATCCCATTGACAGGCTAGAGAGGCGTTCAGATGGACAAGGTGCTCGCCCGCGGCAGCGGGAGCGCGGCAGCCCGGTCACGCCCGCGGACCGCTGTGGTCGCGATGGTGGCGGGGGCCGCGGTGGTCGCCGCCACGATAGCGGCGGCGACCAGCGCCAGCGCCGGTACGACGCTCGGCGCGTCGGCGGCGGAGCAGGGCCGGTACTTCGGCACGGCGGTGGCGGTGAACAAGTTGTCCGACAGCACGTATGTCGGCATCCTGAACCGCGAGTTCAACATGGTCACCGCCGAGAACGAGATGAAGTGGGACGCCACCGAGCCGTCCCAGAACCAGTTCAACTTCAGCAGCGGCGACCGGCTCGTCGCGCACGCCCAGGCCAACGGCATGCGGGTACGCGGACACGCGCTGGCCTGGCACTCGCAGCAGCCCGGCTGGGCGCAGAACATGTCCGGCAGCGCGCTGCGCCAGGCGATGCTCAACCACGTCACCCAGGTCGCCACCCACTACCGGGGCAAGATCCACTCCTGGGACGTGGTGAACGAGGCGTTCGACGACGGCAACAGCGGCGCCCGCCGCAACTCCAACCTGGAGCGCACCGGAAGCGACTGGATCGAGGCCGCGTTCCGTGCCGCCCGCGCCGCCGATCCGGGCGCCAAGCTCTGCTACAACGACTACAACACCGACAACTGGTCGTGGGCCAAGACCCAGGCGGTCTACAACATGGTGCGGGACTTCAAGTCCCGGGGCGTGCCGATCGACTGCGTCGGTCTCCAGTCGCACTTCAACAGCGGGTCGCCGTACCCGAGCAACTACCGCACCACGCTGCAGAACTTCGCCGCGCTCGGCGTCGACGTGCAGATCACCGAGCTGGACATCGAGGGTTCGGGCAGCAGCCAGGCCACCACGTACGGCAACGTGACCCGGGACTGCCTGGCCGTGCCGCGCTGCAACGGCATCACGGTCTGGGGCATCCGGGACACCGACTCCTGGCGGGCCAGCGGCACCCCGCTGCTGTTCGACGGCAGCGGCAACAAGAAGCAGGCGTACACCGCCGTGCTGAACGCGCTCAACGAGGGCGGCACCCCGCCGCCCACCACCGCGCCGCCGACCAGCACGCCGCCCACCTCGGCGCCGCCCACCAGCACGCCGCCGACCAGCGCGCCGCCCACGACTCCCCCGCCGACCGGCGCCTGCACCGCCACGCTCACCGTCAACCAGTGGCCGGGCGGCTTCGTCACCAACGTCCGCATCACCGCGGGCTCCTCCGGACTCAACGGCTGGGCCGTGTCGCTGACAGTGCCCTCGGGCTCGGCGATCACGAACACCTGGAGCGCCCAGGCCAGCGGCACCAGCGGTGCGGTGACCTTCCGCAACGTGGACTACAACCGCCAGGTCGGTGCCGGTGGCACCACCGAGTTCGGCTTCCAGGGCACGGGTACCGCGCCCTCCGGCACGCCGGCCTGCGCGGCCGGCTGACAGTCGACGTGACCCGGCACGGGGCCACCGTGCCGGGTCGCGTCCCGGGCGGGCAGCGGCCCGCGACCGTACAGTGGGGTAGGTCCTGTTCCACCGTTTCGCCGGAAGGACCACAGTGAACCGACGCATCAGGACCGCCCTCGGCGTCGCCCTGACCGCCGCCCTCGTCACCACCGCCGTCCCGGCCCCCGCCACCGCCCACGACCGCCGCCCGAGCGTCATCGCGCTGCCCGACGGCTTCCAGCCGGAGGGCGTCGCCGCCGCCGGCCGGTACGCCTGGTTCGGGTCGCGGGCCACCGGCGAGATCTACCGCGCCGACCTCATCACCGGAGCGGGCCGGCAGGTCAGCCCCGCCACCGGCACCCCCTCGCTCGGCCTGAAGGTCGACCCGCGGGGCCGGCTCTTCGTCGCCGGCGGCACCGCCGGTGACGCCCGGGTGATCGACACGCGCACTGGCGCCGTGCTCGCGAGCTACCGGTTCGCCGACGCGCCGACGTTCGTCAACGACGTGGCGCTCACCCGCGACGCCGCCTGGTTCACCGACTCGAACCGGCCGGTGCTGTACCGCCTGCCGCTGGGGCGCGGTGGCACGCTGCCGCCCGCCGGCGCCTTCACCACGCTGCCGCTGACCGGCGACTTCCAGCAGACCGGCACCGGCATCAACCTCAACGGCATCGCGCCCACGCCGGACGGGCGGGCGCTGATCGTCGTGCAGTCGAACACCGGCACGCTGTTCCGGGTGGACCCGGCCACCGGCGTCACCACCACCGTCGACGTGCCGGGGAGCACGTTCGTCAACGGCGACGGCCTGCTGCTGCTCGGCCGCACGCTGTACGTGGTGCAGAACCGGCTCAACCAGGTCGCCGCGGTCGAGCTGAACCGCGCCGGCACCACCGGTGTGCTACGCCGGGTGCTCACCGATCCGGACTTCGACGTGCCGACCACCGTCGCCAGCGCCCTCGGACGGCTCTACCTGCCCAACGCCCGGTTCTCCACCCCGCCGACGCCGGCCACCCCGTACACGGCTGTCGCCGTCGACGCACGCTGAGCGGGCCGCCGCCTGCGCCGGACGTCCGGCGCGGGCGGCGTCGCTCACTCCTCCATCTCCGGGCCGAGCAGCCGGATCTCCTCGATGTCGATGGCCGCTTGGAGCTGCCGCAGCACCGCGTCGTCGATCTGCCTGGTGTTGCGCAGCCGGGTGATCTCCTGCCGCTTGTGGTCGAGCACCCGAAGCCGCAGCCGGCGGGCCATCTCCCGCTCCGCCTCCGCGTCCTCGCCACCCGGGTCGCGGGCGTCGGCCAGGTGGTCCTCGTAGTCGGCGCGCAGCCGGTCCACGGTGTCCTGGGTGGCGCCCACGTCGCTGGCGGCCCGGGGCAGCGCCTCCAGTGCCGCCTCGGTGGCCCGGATCCGGGCCCAGCGCACCTCCTTGTCGCGTTCCCGGTCGCCGGTCAGGCCGGCCCAGCTCACGACCGCGGGAAGCGTGGTGCCCTGCACCAGCATGATCAGCACGATCACCACGACGGTGACGAAGATGATCAGGTCACGTTCGCGTACCGGGCTCCCGTCGTGCATGGTGACCGGCACGGCGAGCGCCGCGGCGAGCGAGACGGCGCCCCGGAAGCCGGCCCAGCCCACGGCGGTACGCATCCGGCCGTCGAAGTGCCGTGCCCGGCTCGACTCCCGCCGGTCCACCCGTTGCAGCGCCGACACCGACAGGTGCACCCAGAGCAGGCGGATCGCCACCACGACCGCTGCGACGAGCACCGCGATGCCGAGCGACGCGGTCGGCGAGTGGCTGGTGATGCTGCGCAGCGAGCGCGGCACCTGCGTGCCGAGCAGCACGAACAGCCCACCGTTGATCATGAAGGTGGAGAGGTCCCAGAACGCGAACGCGGTGACCCGGGAACGGGCCCGGATGACCCGGGGCGCGGCGTACGACAGCAGCAGCCCGGACACGACCACCGCGAGCACCCCGCTGGCGTGCACCGCGTCGGCGAGCAGGAACGCGACGAACGGGGTGAGGATGCTCAGCCCGCCCTCGCGCATCGGGTCGTCCACGTGCTTGCGGATCAGCACCACGACCGCCCCGACGAGCAGGCCCGCGGCCACCCCGCCGGCCGACTTGCCGACGAACTCGCCGCTGAGCGTCAGCGCACCGGGCACCGTACCGCCCGCGACCACGCCCGCCGCCACCGCGAACAGCACGAGCGCCGTACCGTCGTTGACCAGGCTCTCCGCGCGCAGCGTGGTGAGGATGCCGCGCGGCATCCGTTTGGCCAGGCCGGCCACGGCGGCGGCGTCGGTCGGCGCCAGGACGGCCCCGAGCACCCACGCGGCGGCCGGCTGCACGCCGAGGGCCTGCGCGGTGTACGCGACGGCGACCATCGTGACGATCACCAGCACGACGGCGAGCCCGACGATCACCGTGAGGTTGGCCCGGATCTCGCGGAGGCTGATGACCAGACTCTCCCGGTAGAGGATCGCCGGAAGGAACAGCACCAGCACGACCTCGGGTTCGAGGATCAGGTTCTCGAACGGCGGCAGCAGGCCGATCAGCGCGCCCATCGCGATCAGCAGGACCGGCGGCGCGACGCTGTAGCGACCGCCGATCGTGGTGCCGACGAGCACGGTGGCACCCAGCACCGTGATCAGCACGAGTGCTTCCACGCCGTACCCCCGTCACCGTCCGCCGGGATCACGGTGCCCTACGGCGGCGGCCCGGCGGGGCGGAACGGGTGATCGTTACTCGAAGCGGGCCGGGTCGCCGGCGCCGCGGCGCAGAATCTCCGGCTCGGGGCCGGACAGGTCGACCACTGTGGTCGGCTCCAGCCCGCAGTCCCCGGCGTCGACCACGGCGTCGACGAGGTGGTCGAGCCGTTCCTTGATCTCCCAGCCCTGGGTCATCGGCTCGTCCTCGCCGGGCAGCAGCAGCGTGCTGGTCAGCAGCGGCTCACCGAGTTCGGCGAGCAGCGCCTGGGTCACGGTGTGCCGGGGTACGCGCGCCCCGACCACCCGGCGCCGCGGGTCCTGCAACCGGCGGGGCACCTCGGCGGTGGCCGGCAGCAGGAAGGTGTAGCTGCCCGGGATGACGGACTTGACCTGCCGGAAGACCGCGTTGCTGAGCTTGACGAACTGGCCGAGCTGGGCGAAGTCGGCGCACATCAGGGTGAACGGGTGCCGGTCGTCGAGCCGCCGGATCTCCCGGATCCGCTCCACGCCGTCGCGGTTGCCGATCCGGCAGCCGAGCGCGTAGCAGGAGTCGGTCGGGTAGGCGATCACCCCGTCGGCGCGCAGCAGGTCCACCACCTGCCGGATCACGCGGGGCTGGGGGTTGTCCGGATGCAGGTCGTAGTACCTCGCCACGCCGGCCAGCCTATGTCCACGCCCCGGCGGGCGCAGGTTTGGCCGGGGCGGTTTCCGGAAACAGGTGGGGGCCGTTCACGACAGGGGGACCGAATCATGTCCGAAGCCAGCACAGACCGCGTCGCCGACCGCCCCGCGGAGGTGACCGATCCGCTGCTGTGGGACCTGGCCGCTGCGGTGGCCGACGCGCACCAGCCGGACGCCGAGCGCGTCTGCACCAGCCCGAGCTGCGTCGGGGCGGCGTGGCCGTGCGCGGCCTGGAACAACGCGCAGGCGGGGCTGAGCGCCGCCCGGACGCCGCGGCAGTCCGCCGCGCCCCGGCAGTCCGCCGGCTCGTCGCAGTCCGCGTCGCGGCCGGTCGCCGGACAGCCGGTCGCCGGGCAGCCGGGCGCCGGTCGAGCCGGTGCCGCCGGTGAGCCGGGCACGGCTGCGGCACGCACCGACGTGCAGAGTCTCGCCGCCACCGCCGCCTGACTCAGCGTAGGCGTACGCGTCCTCGCGCCGCCCCCGGCCGCCTCGGTCGGGGGCGGCGCTTCGTGCGGGCCGTCGACGCTGGTCAGGGCGCTTCGCGAGGTGACCGGAGGGCCTTCCGTGAGCACGGGAGAGCGCTCTCTTTGGTAACAAGACATTGACGGAGCCGTAACCCGAACCTTACTGTCCCTTCTCAAGAGAGCGCTCTCACGACTGCCGGAACACCATTTCGTACCCCGCCTTCTCCTCGTGAAGGGGACCTCCATGAACCTCCTGCGGGACTTCTCCCCCGACCCCGTACCCCCGACCGCGCCCGTCCCGTCCCCGGCCCGCCGTCGCGGTCTGCGGGCGACCGCCCTCGTCGCCGCGTCCGTGCTCGCCGCCGGCCTGCTGGGCGCCGTGGCCGGCGGCGGCGGCACGGCCACCGCCGGCGCCGTCGGCGCGGGCAGCTACACCGAGACGCTGCCGCCCGGCGCCCAGCTGCCCAAGGGCTGCGGCGCGATCAGCACCAACCCGCGCATCTTCACCACCCCCGACGCGCCCGCCGGCGCCATCCCCACCAACGACTGGTGGTCGTCGCTGATCTGGAAGCGCAACAACTGCGCCGGCAGCGAGAACCTGCACGCCCACCCGCTGGCGTTCAAGGCCGAGAACAACGGGCTCGGCCTGTCGTACACCACCACCCCGGCCATCAGCGGCACCGCGACCGGCGTCGGCGAGTTCCACTACCCGTACGGCGAGGACGTCCGCGTCGGGATGCCCGGACTGTCCGCGCCGGTCGTCAAGGCCGCCGGCTGGAGCGACTGGACGGTCACCGCCGACTGGAGCGACGGCAGCCGCACCATGCGCGCCACCATCGGCCACGGGCTGCCGTTCAGCTACTACACGGTCAGCGGCGGCACCGCGCAGCTCACCGCCACCGCGACGCCCACCGTGTGGCGCAACTCCGGAGCCACCATCGGCTTCACCGTCAACGGCCACGACTACGTCGCGTACGCACCGACCGGCGCGACCTGGACCGTCAACGGCGCCGGCATCAGCTCGACGCTGGCCGGCAAGGGGTACTTCTCGGTCGCGGTGCTGCCCGGCGGCGGCGACCGGGCCGCCCTGGCCGACACCTACGGCCGGTACGCCCACGCCCACGTCACCGGCACCCGGATGAGCTACTCGTACGACCAGTCCGCCGGCACGGTACGCACCACGTACGCGTTCACCACCACGCCGCGCGAGGGCAGCGAGACGAAGACCGTGGTGGCGCTCTACCCGCACCAGTGGCGCAGCCTCACCGGCGCCACCCCGATCGGGCAGACGTACGTCTCGGCGCGCGGCGCCATGCGGGTGCTCACCGGCGTGCCGTCGTTCACCACCACGATGCGCTTCACCGGCGTCCTGCCCGAGGTGCCCGCCGTCGGCGACTCCAGCGGCGCGGACCTGTCCACCGTCACCGGCTACCTGAACGCCGAGCAGGGCAACCCCGAGGGCGTCAGCGGCCCGGACACCTACTGGGCCGGCAAGGGACTCGGCCGGGCCGCCCGCATCGCCGAGATCGCCGACCAGCTCGGGCAGACCCCGGTCCGCGACGCGGCGCTGACCGCCATGCGGAACCGGCTGACCAACTGGCTCACCGCCGGCTCCGGCGAGAGCGGCCAGCTGTTCTACTACGACCGCAACTGGGGCACGCTGATCGGCTACCCCGCGTCGTACGGCTCCGACGAGGACCTCAACGACCACCACTTCCACTACGGCTACTTCATCGCCGCCGCCGCCACGCTGGCCAAGTTCGACCCGGGCTGGGCCGACGACAGCCGCTACGGCGGCATGGTCGACCTGCTCATCCGCGACGCCAACAACTACGACCGCGCCGACAGCCGCTTCCCCTACCTGCGGGACTTCGACATCTACGCCGGCCACGACTGGGCCTCCGGCCTGGCGCCGTTCTTCGCCGGCAACAACCAGGAGTCCTCCTCGGAGGGGATGAACTTCGCCAACGCGCTGATCCAGTGGGGCCAGGCCACCGGCGACACCGCCGTCCGCGACGCCGGGGTCTACCTGTGGACCACCCAGTCCGCGGCCATCTCCGAGTACTGGTTCGACGTGTACGACCAGAACTTCCCGGCCGCGTTCGGGCACAAGACGGTCGGCATGGTGTGGGGCGACGGCGGGTCGTACTCGACCTGGTTCTCCGCGGCGCCGGAGATGATCCAGGGCATCAACATGCTGCCGATCACCGGCGGTCACCTCTACCTGGGCGACTTCCCCGAGTACGTCAAGGCCAACTACGCCGAGCTGGTCACCAACAAGGGCGGCCCGCCCACGGTGTGGCAGGACATCATCTGGGAGTTCCTGGCCCTCGGCGACGGCGAGCAGGCGCTGCGCAACTTCCGCGCCAACAGCGGATTCACCAGCGAGGAGGGTGAGAGCAAGGCGCACACGTTCCACTGGATCCGCAACCTGGCCGCGCTCGGCACGGTGGACACCACGGTCACCGCGAACCACCCGCTGGCGAAGGTGTTCGTCAAGAACGGCGCCCGCACCTACGTGGCGTCGAACATCACCGCCCGGCCGCTCACAGTCACGTTCTCCAACGGCACCACGCTCACCGTGCCGGCCGGGAGGACGGCCACCTCCGGGGCGTACGCGTGGAGCGGCGGCGACGCCACCGGCGGCGTGACCGTACCGACCGGTCCGCCGCCGACCTCGACGCCGACGCCGACCCCGACGACCGCCAGTCCGACACCGACCACGGCCAGCCCGACGCCGACGCCGACCACCGCCAGCCCCACTCCGAGTACCGGCACCCCGCTGACACCGGTCCGCTACCTGCGTACGGGCGGCGGGCTGGACGGCACCACCGGCACCGCCGGCACGGTGAACGTGGCGGCGGCGAACGGCAACTCCGACGGCACACCGGCCAACCCGCAGGTGTTCACCGCCACCGGGCTGACCGGCACGTACACCGGCGGGGCGACCGCCTTCGACCTGGCCGTCGACGCGGGGACCGCGATCGGCAACGGCGTCCAGATCCGGGTCTCCTACGACCTGACCGGCAACGGCAGCGTCGAGCGGGTGGAGACCTACCGGTACTTCGCCACCGATCCGATCCCGGGTGCGGAGCGCTACCGGCAGACCCAGGGCCTGCTCTCGGCCACTGGCACGCTGGGCAACCTGTCCGGCGGCACGGTACGCGTCGAGGTGTGGAACGCCATCGGCGGCGCCCCCACGATCCTCGGCGTCGGCAACGGCTCGACTGTCACCCTGCCGTACGGTTCCTGACCCGCGGTTCCGGCGCCCCGGCCCCAGTGGCCGGGGCGCCGGTTCGCGACCGGGTCACGGCCAGCGGGTGGCGGTGGACTCGAACAGCGCGCTGTCGCTCGCCACCGGGATGACGCAGAGCAGGTGCCCGCCCGGCGCGCGCAGCACGTGGCAGTCGAGCCAGCGGGAGACCGGTGCGGCGCCGAGTCCGCACAGCCGCTCGACCTCGGCGGCCACGTCGTCGGTCTCGATGTCGAGGTGGTAGCGGGGCGCGTCGCCGACCGACTGCACGGCGGTGACCAGCCCGGGCACCACGTCGGCCAGGCCGGTGAACTCCGGTTCGGCCGGTTCGGTGCGCAGCTCCGCGCCGAGTGCGGCGGACCAGAACGCGGCCGCCTCCCCCGCCTCGTCCCGCGGCGCGTCGATGATCAGGGCGTACAACCTCGATCGATGCATCGCCCGAGCCTAACCACGACCGCCCTCACCGGCAGCCCCGCGCGGTCAGGCGGTCACGTGCGCGCTGTCGCCGGCCGTCGCGGCGAACGACGTGCCGCTGACCATCCGGGCCGCGTCCGAGGCGAGGAACACCACGAGCGGCGCGACGTCCTCCGGTTCCACCCACGGCACGCCCAGCGGCGTCTTCGACCGCAGCGCCGCAATCGCGGCGTCCTCCACCTCGGCGAGGTCACCGGAGGCCGGCTTGCCCGCCTCGACGAGCGCCTGGACGTACCGGTCCCGGTGCCGGGTCAGGGCGGTGTCGACCAGGCCCGGGATCACCGCGTTCACCGTCACGCCGTGCGGCCCGAGTTCCAGCGCGGCGGACTTGACCAGCCCGATCAGTCCCCACTTGGACGCCGAGTACGCGGACCCGTTCGTGGTGCCGTGCTGCCCCTGGGTGGACGAGGTGACCACGATCCGGCCGCCGCCGCGACGTACCAGCAACGGCGCGAAGACCCGCAGCACGTTCGCGGCGCCGGTGAGGTTCACGTCGATCTGGTCGTGCCAGTGCCGGTCGGTCATCTCCAGCAGCGGCGCGAACGCCTGGATCCCGGCGTTGGCGAACAGCACGTCCACGCCGCCGTGTTCGCGTTCCACCGCCTCGGCGACAGCGCGTACCGCGCCGATGTCGCGCTGGTCGGCCACGTGCGCCGACCAGCGGGCGCCCGCCGCCGTCACCCGCCGGCCGGTCTCGGCCAGGTCCTCCGGGGTAGCGGGCGGCAGGTCCAGGATCGGGCTGACCGGCCCGGCGACGTCCATCCCGGCCACGTCCGCGCCCGCCTCGGCCAGCGCCACCGCCGCGGCCCGGCCGATCCCCCGCGCGGCGCCGGTGACCACAGCGACCCGCCCCGACAACACCCCCGCCACCGCGTCACCCCTCCCGTGGACTCCCCCTCTCGCACCGTAAGCCCTGCCGCCATCGCCCCGCCTGCAATCGAGATCCCCGTACGCCCGCCCAGCTCACCCCTGGACAGAACCAGCCACCTCCCGGAGTTGGCGTCAAGCACGCACCCCACGTGCACCCGCCGATCCAAGGTCAACACCAGTACGGGGAAGTGGCCACATCCAACCCACCCGGACCCCACCACTTCCCCGAACTGGTGTCGATCTCGGAGGACCGGACCGCTACGGCGCGGTCACCTCGGCCAGCAGCTCCAGCAGGTGCCGGTACGGCTGCCCGGTGGCCCGCGCCAGCCCGATCTCGCAGGTGCGGTTCACCGAGGCGTACCCGTCGAAGGGCCGTGCCGCGACGGCGGCGGCCTCGGCCCGGGTGGCCGACGCGGTCAGCTCCGGATGCAGCAGACCCCGGTCGCCGGCGAAGCCGCAGCACTGCCAGCCGTCCGGGACCACCACCTCGTCGGCGACCGCGCGGGCCACGGTGAGCAGCGCGTCGTCCAGGCCGAGCCGGACCGACGAGCAGGTCGGGTGCAGCGCGAGCGAACCGATCCGGCGGCGCACCGTCAGCCGGGGCAGCAGCGTGCCGGCGGTGTACGCGACCGCGTCGACGACCCGCACGTCCCCGGCGCCGTCGAGCAGCCGTTCGAAGCCCTCGGTGCAGGACGCAGCGTCGCTGACCACCGGCAGCGCGCCGTCGCGGCTCGCGGCGCGCAGCACCGGGGGCACGCGGTCGCGGACCGCCCGGTAGCCGTCGGCAAGACCCTTGGACGACCAGGGGGTGCCGCAGCACAGGTCACCGATGCCGTCCGGCACGAGCAGGCGTACGCCGGCCCGGTCGGCGAGCGTGAGCAGCGCTGCGGCCACGCCGGTGCCACCCTGCGCCGGGGCGAACAGCGTGCCCAGGCAGGACGGGACGAACACCGCGTCCGGGTCGTCGGCCGGGTGGGGGCGGCGCGGGGTGCCGCCGCGCGGCAGGTCCCGCTGCCACCGCGGCACCCGGTCCGCGCCGAGCACCGCGCGGGCGGCCCGGGTGGCGGCCTCGGGCAGCGCGGGCGGCAGCGCCCCGGCCAGGTCGAGTCCCCGGGCCATGCCCCGGGTGGTGGCGCCCCAGCGGCGGGCCGCGCCGCGCCAGACGGTCCCCGCCGTCCGGCCGTGCTCCTGCGCGCGCAGCCGCTTGACCAGGTCACCGGTGTTGATCAGCACCGGGCAGGCGGTGGCGCACATGCCGTCGACCGCGCAGGTCTGCACCGCGTCGTAGTCGTAGTCGTCGGTCAGCTCCCGGGCCAGCGCGGTGTCTCCGGCGGCCTGCGCGGCGGCGATCTCCCGGCGCAGCACGATGCGCTGCCGGGGCGTGGTGGTGAGGTCACGGCTGGGGCAGACCGGCTCGCAGTAGCCGCACTCGACGCAGCGGTCCACCTCCTCCTCCACCGCCGGCACGGTCTTGAGGTGCCGCATGTGGATGTCCGGATCGTCGCTGAGCAGCACGCCCGGGTTCAGCACGCCGTCCGGGTCGCAGAGCGTCTTCAGCTCGCGCATCACCTCGTACAGCTCGTCGCCGAACTGGCGGCGCACGTAGGGAGCCATCACCCGGCCGGTGCCGTGCTCTGCCTTGAGCGTGCCGCCGTGGCCGAGCACCAGGTCGACCATCTCCTCGGTGAAGTCGGCGTAGCGTGCCGGGGCCTCGCCGCCGTCGAACCGCTCGTTGAGCATGAAGTGCAGGTTGCCGTCCTTGGCGTGGCCGAAGATCACACTGTCGGCGTACCGGTGCCGCTCGAACAGGTCGGCGAGCGACGCGCAGGTGCCGGCGAGCGCCTCGACCGGGACGGCGATGTCCTCCAGCAGCGCCGTGGTGCCGGACGGGCGGGCGCCCGCCACGGCCGCGTACAGGCCCTTGCGGATGTGCCACAGCGCGGCGCGGGCGGCCGGCTCTCCGCTGAGCCGGGCCGGGGCGCTCAGCGGCAGGCCGGACAGCACCGGTCCGGCGTCTGCGACCCGGTCGGCGAGCGCCGCCGGGTCGGACTCCTGCCACTCGGCGAGCAGCGCGGCGTGCCCGCGCACGGCCAGGCCGCGCAGCGTGGCGTCCGCCTTCGGGTCGCGCTGGGCGACCCGCAGGGCGGCGGCGTCGAGCAACTCGATCGCCGCCGGCCCGGCGGCCACCAGCGCCGGCATGGCGGCCATCGCCGCGCCCAGGGTGTCGAAGACCAGCAGGCCGGTCGCGGCGTGCCGGTGCACGGGTACGGTGCGGAACGTCGCCGAGGCGACGAACGCGAGCGTGCCCTCGCTGCCCACCACGAGCCGGGTGAGCAGGTCGGCCGGGTCGTCGTGGTCGAGGAACGCGTTCACGCCGTACCCCATGGTGTTCTTCATGGCGTACTGGGCGCGGATGCGGCGCACCGAGTCGGGATTGCCGCGTACCCGGTCGCGCAGCCGCAGCAGCCCGGCGTGCAGGTCCGGTTCGGCGGCGCGCAGCCGGGCGTCGGCGTCCGGGGCGCCGGTGTCCAGCACGGTGCCGCCGGGCAGGGCGAGGACCAGCGACTCCAACGTCCGGTACGTGTTGAACTCGGTTCCGCAGGTCATGCCGCTGGAGTTGTTGGCGACCACGCCGCCGACCGTGCAGGCGGACTCGCTGGCCGGGTCGGGGCCGAGTTTGCGGCCGTACGGCGCGAGGCGCGCGTTCACCTGCCGCAGCACCACCCCGGGCTGCACCCGTACCCGCCGCCCGTCGTCGAGCACCGTCAGGTCGCGGAAGTGCCGCCGCACGTCGACGAGCAGCCCGTCGGTGACCGCCTGGCCGCTGAGGCTGGTGCCGCCGGAGCGGAACGTCAGCGCGGTTCCGGTGCGGCGCCCGTACGCGAGCAGCGCCGCCACCTGACCGGCGTCGGCCGGCGTGATCACCGCGCCGGGGTGCAGCAGGTAGTGCGAGGCGTCGTGGGCCATCCGCAGCCGGTCCGCGGCCCGGGTCGTCACGCCGCCGGGCACCACCGACTCCAGCCCGGCCCGCGTGGACGCGCTCAGCTTCGTCATGATCACCGCACCTCCCCCGGCTCACAGTAGTCAGGCACGGCGGGGCTCACCGCGCGGTGATCCGGTCCAGCACCCGCCGCTGGAAGGCGCGGGCAGCCGGGCCGGACGGCGGCGTGCCGCCCCGGCGGGCCGCGATCGAGGCGCGGATCAGCGCGGCGTCCGGGTCGTCGGCGGCCATCCGCAGCCCGGCGTCGACCTTGCCCAGCCAGACGCCGTCGCGGATGCGCACCAGCGCCCGGCAGGCGCCGAGCACCGCGTCCTCCGCGCCGGGGGCCGGTTCGTCGCCGGGTGGCGTGGGCAGCGCCAGCCACCAGCGCAGCGCGTCCGCGAGCAGCGCCCGCAGTGCCTCCGGGGACGGGTCGGCGAACATGTCGGCGGCGGGCGGGCCCAGTAGCGTCCGGCCGGACTGGCGCAGGATGCTGCGGTCCAGCGCGTACCAGAACCGCCCGTCGGCGGCGGGCCGGTCGGCCGGGTCGTAGGTGGCGCGGAACGGCATGGTGGCACCGGTGTTCAGCTCGACCTCGAAGCCCGGCTCCGGGGTGCCGGAGGCGGCCACGTCGCGGCGGTAGACGACCAGTTCCAGGCCGCGCGCCGGGCAGGGCAGCGACTCGTGCCGCAGCCGGTCCACGAGCAGGCGCTTGTCCGGCTCCGGCATCGGCCCGGCGGCCACCAGCGCCACGTCCACGTCGCTGCGGCCCGGCTGGTACGCGCCCAGCCCGACCGACCCGGCGGCGTACGCGCCGACCAGGTCCTCACCGAGCACGTCCCGGGAGCGGCGGACCACTTCGGCCAGGTAGTCGCGGATGTCGTCGCGCATTCCGGCATCCTGCCCCGGCCCGGGCGCGGTCAGTCCGCCGGGTCGGGACAGCACACGGTCAGCGCGCCCGGCACCACCTTCACCTTGAGCCGTTTCGCCTTGCCCCGGGCGCCGCCGTCCAGCTCGTACGTCTTCGGCGCGTCGAACCGGACCTTGATCTTGCGACCCCGGGTGATCCGCACGAACGGCGACTCCTCGGAGCGCCCGGCGGCCATCCGGCCCAGCGTGCGCGCCCAGTCCACCGCGCCGCTGGCGGTGGACACGCCGACCTCCAGCGCTCCGTCGTCCGGGCGGGCGTCGTCGAAGGCCGGGATGCCGCCGGTGATGGTGCCGACGTTGCCGAACAGCACGCAGCTCGCCTCGTCGTCGAACCAGTCGGCGCCGTCGACCCGGATCCGGGTCCGTACGCACTCGCCGCGCACGTGCCGCAGCCCGGTCCAGACGTACGCGATCCGGCCGAACCGGCCCTTGAGCTGCCGGTCGGCGTCACGGATCAGGTCGCCGTCGAACCCGGCGCCGGCCATCACCGCGAAGTGCTCGCCGTTGATCCGGCCCAGGTCCAGCTCGCGCCGGCGGCCGTGCAGCGCGATGCGCACCGCCTCCGGCAGGTCGACCGGGATGCCCAGGTTCACCGCGAACAGGTTGGCCGTGCCGGCGGGCAGGATGCCCATCGGCACGCCGCTGCCCGCGAGCGCGTCGGCGCACCGCTGCACCATGCCGTCGCCGCCCCACACCAGCACCAGCTCGGCACCCTCGTCCAGCGCCGCGCGCACCCGCTTGGGCGCCTTGCGGCTCTTGGGCACCTCGTACCAGAGCAGCCGCCCGACCCCGGCGGCGACGAGCCGGGAGCGCAGCTCGTCGAGCCCACCCCCGAACGTCTTCTTCCGGTGGGCGACGACAGCGATCACACCGGCCGGGGGCGCGGCGGGGGCGGGGGTGGTGTCCGGGCGTTCGGCCGTGCGCGTGTCCATGGCCCGGCTGGTACCCGGACGCCGCGGATCCCACGCCTGCGCCCGGCGCGACGCGCCCGACACGGATCGACGGCGTACTGTGCCCGGGCCGCCACGTTGGGTACAGTGCGGGGCGTCGATCGGTGCCGCCGGGCGTGGATCCGAAGGGTGCGGGATGTCGGAACGGACCGGGTGGATGGCGCGCTGCACGCTGCGCCTCGGCCTGCTGCTCGGTGCCGTGGCGGTCGTCTGGGGCGCCCACGAGGTCGCATCCGGCTCGGCCGCCCACGCCGCCGACCGCGAGCCGTCCGGCCCGCTCACCGCCACCGTCGGGGTGCTCACCCACACGCTCGGAACGGTGCTCGGCCTGCCCACGTCCGGAACGGGCGCCGCGCCCTCCACCGGATCCGGTGACGCCGCGGCGCAGCCGGCGACGCCCGCCGCGCCCGCGCCTGCTCCCGACCCCGCCGCACCCGGCCCCGCCGCACCCGCGCCTGCGTCCGACTCCGCCGCGCCGGTGCCCGCACCTGACGCGACCGCGCCGAAGCCCGGCACGCCCGCGTCCGGAACGCCGTTGCCCGGCACGGGCCGGCCGAATGCCCAGCCGGCCCCCGCGGCGCCGGTCACCGGCCGGGTGGTCGACGCGGTGGTGACGCCGGTCCGCGACCACGTGCTCACGCCCGTCACCGACGGCCTGCGCCCGGTCACCGACCCGGTACGCGACCACGTGCTCGCGCCGGTCGCGGAGGGCCTGCGCCCGGTCACCGACCCGGTGAGGGCAGGCGTGCTCGACCCGGTGGCGGACGTGCTGGCCCCGGTCGTGGAGCCGTTGCGCCCGATCCTCGGCCCGGTCTGGCGGGGCCTGGAACCGGTACTCGACCCGCTGGATCCGGTGCTCGATCCGCTCAGCCCGGTGACCGATCTGATCGACCCGCCGGCCGCGCCGGAACCCGGCTCGCCCCCGGCGCCCGGCGAGCCCGTGCCCGGCCCGGCCGCTCCCGGCGCCCCGATTGTCCCGGCCGACCCGGCCGCGACGCCGGCACCGGCTCCCGAGCGTACGCACGACACGCCGCCCCGCCTCGGCGGGCCGGTCCTCGCCGCCCCGGCGGCGCGCAGCCTCACCGTCGTCGGCACGCGGTGGGTCGAGCCCGTACGCAGCCGGGCACCGGCGACCGTCGGTCCGGCCGCGCACGTCACGACCACACCCGCCCTGCCGCTGCCGCTCGACGGCGTCACCCACGGCGGCGGCGCGGTGCACAGCGAGGCCGCCGACGCGGACGCGAACCGCTGGCGACTGCCGACGCTGACCGACGGGTACGCGCGACCGGCGGCCGACCCGCTGCCGCCGTCGCGCACGTCGCGCCCCGGCACCAGACCTGCCTGAGCGGACTCCACAGGCACCACCTCCGATCCGGAGCACGGGCGTGTCCCGCCCGACTGCCGCATGCCGCGGCGGCGCCGTCGACAGTCGTCCGGCGCCCGTAACCGACCCGACCACGCCTGGAAAACAGGAGTTCGTTCATGAGCACAGCCCTGCCCGTCGTCCGCGCCCGATGGTGCGACATCGGCCGGATCGCCGATCTCGTCGCCGAGGCCCTCGCGCCCACCGCGCTGGCCGCCTGGCTCGTCCCCGACAAGTCCCGCCGCCTGCCGGTCCTCGCCGCCGTGGCGCGGATCTGGACCGAACACGCGTTGCTGTTCGGCGACGCGTTCCTGCTGCCAGACGGCAGCGCCGCCACCGTGTGGTTCCACCGCTACCGCCCGATCCCCGTCCCCCACCGGTACGCCGACCGGCTCGCCGGCGCCGCCGGGGCGGACGAGGACCGGTTCCGCCGCCTCGGTGAGGAACTGGCGGCACGCCGTCCCGCCGAGCCGCACAACCATCTGGCGCTGCTGGCCGCGCCCCGGGGCGGCGCGACGCAGGCGCTGTCCGCGGCGCAGCGCCGGATGGACACGTTGAGCCTGCCCACGTACGCGCACCCGTGCGCCGGTGAGCAGGAGGAGGAGCTGCTGCGGCGGCTCGGCTACGCCGAACGGGAGACGTTCGCCGCCCCGGACGGCACGCCGGTGCGGTCGTTGTGGCGGTCGGCGCCGTTCCACGCGGGCGGCAACGACAGGTGGCGGACCCGCCGGGCCGCCCGCCGGGAACGCGACGACCGGGCCGTCGGCTGGGCGGCACGCTGACCGGCTGAGCCCCGGGCCGGGGCGGACGACCACCGCCCCGGCCCGGACCGGCGCCACACCGTCCGGCTTCTTCGGCCGGTGCCGTCGGCGCAGCTCGGTTAGCCTGCGAGCCGGGCACGACTCAGCCGAGCAGTCGGAGGTAACGCGTGCGGAACAGCGGATCCACCCCGGAACCGGGCGGCGCGACCCAGGTGCGCCCCAGGCGCAAGCGGCGGCGTCTGCTGGTCGTCCTCGCGGTCTGCACGCTGCTGGCCGGCTGCGGGCTGGTCGCCGGCGGCTACTACTTCGACAGCGTGCCGACGCCCAGCGACCTGAAGCTGCCCGAGTCCACCACCGTCTACTACGCAGACGGGCGCACGCCGATGGCGAAGCTGGGCGCGCAGAACCGCACCATCGTGCCGTACGACCAGATGAACGACTCGGCGAAGCAGGCGATCGTGGCGGCCGAGGACCGTACGTTCTGGACGAACCAGGGCATCGACTTCAAGGGTGTGATGCGGGCGGCCTGGGCCAACGTGAGCGGCGGGCAGCGGCAGGGCGCGTCCACCCTCACCCAGCAGTACGCGCGCATCGCCGCGGACCTGCGCGGGGTCACCTACTCCCGCAAGCTGCGCGAGGCGGTGATCGCGTGGAAGCTCGACGACGCGTACTCCAAGGAGGAGATCCTCGGTTTCTACCTGAACACCGTGCCGTTCGGCCGGGGCGCGTACGGCATCGAGGCGGCCGCGCAGACGTACTTCGGCAAGACGGTGCGCCGGGACGCGCCCGCCGCGCGGCAGCTCACGCCGGCCGAGGCGATGGTGCTCTGCGCGATGGTGAAGCAGCCGGAGGCGGACCCGGCCGACCCGGAGGGCTCGCCCGGCTACGATCCGCGCCGCAACGCGCTGGCCCGGCAGAACTCGATCGACAGGTGGAACTACATCCGCGACGGCATGGTCAAGCTCGGCTACCTGACGCCGCAGCAGGCGGCGGATCTCGCGTACCCGGACACGGTCCGGCCGATCGACAAGGACGCGGGCCGCTCCGACCTGGACCGGCCGACCGGCCTGGTGGTCAACCATGTGCTCGCCGAGCTGCGCGAGACCGAGCCGTTCCGCGGCAAGCCGGACGAGGTGATCCGCGACGGCGGCTACCGGATCGTCACCACGATCGACAAGCGCGTGCAGGACGCGGCCGAGGCGGCGGCGGACATCCGCCGCGACACCGCGCCGCAGGCGGTACGCGGCCAGCCGCGCAACTGGCAGGCCGCGCTGGTGGCGGTGGAGCCGGGCACCGGCCGGGTGCTCGGCTACTACGGCGGCGACAAGGGCTCGGGCGCGGACTACGCCGGCTGGTACTACGACGAGAACGGCGAGACCCGCGGCTTCGGCCAGCATCCGCCGGGGTCGTCGTTCAAGGTGTACGACCTGGCCGCCGCCGTACGCGACGGGATCTCGGTGAAGCAGCGGTTCGACTCGCCGGACACCAAGGAGTTCCCCGCCTCGGGGCGGACGAAGGGCAGCGCGGCCGGGCCGATCCGCAACGCGGAGCGCGCGCCCTGCCAGCCGGACTGCGCGCTCTGGGAGGCCACTGTCGCGTCGCTGAACGTGACCTACTTCGAGCTGACCGAGAAGCTGGGCACCGCCAAGGTGATCGAGACCGCGCGGCAGGCCGGCGTGGAGTCGATGTGGGAGACGGTGCGGGGCAATCCCCGGCCGCAGCGCGTCGACCTGCGCAGCGACCCGGCCGACGAGGTGGCGAAGCGGTTCTCCACCGAGGTCGGGATCGGGCAGTACGGCATCACCGTGCAGGACCACGCGAACGGGATGGCGACGTTCGCGGCCGGCGGCAAGCGTGCCGACGCGCACTTCGTCCGGTCGGTGACCAAGGACGACGAGGAGGTGTGGACCGAGCAGCTCCGTACGACGGACCTGGGCCTGGACCGGGAGGCGATCGACCAGCTCGACTGGACGCTGCGCCGTGTGCGGGCCGCCGAGCTGGGCAACGGCTGGGACTCCGCCGGGAAGACCGGCACCTGGCAGGCCGGGCAGAGCACCACGCAGAACGTGCACACCTGGATGGTCGGCTGGACCGGCGCGCTCGCCTCGGCCGTCTGGCTGGGCACCACCGACGGCAAGCCGCTGCGGACCAGGGGCGGCAGCTACGAGGTGTACGGCTCGACCGGCGCCGCGCCGATCTGGCGGCAGTTCATGACCCGGGCCACCGCGGCCATGAAGCTCGACCCGGACAAGTACCGCTTCGGTCAGCCGAAGTTCCCCGGCGAGACCCCGGAGCCGACCCGGTCGGCGCCTCCGCCGGCGACCACCGCCGCGCCGACGCCGTCGGAGTCGCCGAGCCCGAGCCCGTCCTCGTCGAGCCCGAGCCCGGACCCGACCGGGCGGCCGACCTCGCGGCCGACGCTGACGCCGTCGCTGCCGCCGCTGCCCACCGTGTCGCCGACGCGGACCCGCGGCCCACGCTGACCCGGCCGGGCGGCGGTCCGGCCGCCGCCCGGCCGCGCTGACGGCGGCCTCGCGTCTATGCGCGCCATTCGCACACAGCGGCAACGTCCGCAATTTGCACCGGCGTCCATCCATCGTCGGCGATGTTCGCCCTGATCAGGGCCTATTGAAGATCATGGTTGCCTGGATCGGCGCGCGCGGCGGCGCGCCCGACTGTCAGTCGTTGCCCAGGTCACCCATTGCTCCGGGCTCGGGCGGCGTGTGATTGTGCACCAGCGAGCCGCCGACCCCCGGCGAATCGCGACGGTCGATCTGTCGACCCGGAGCCACGCCGGCAGCTCCGGTGACCGGCCGTCACCCTGCCTCGCACCACCGCGCCGCCCGTCCCCACCGGGCTCCGTGCGGCGCGCCTGTAGAACAGGAGCAAACCCCCGTGAAACTCTCACCTCGCCTCGCCGCGCTCACCGGCGCGGCCGCGGCCGGCCTGCTCGCCGCAGGCACCGCCGCCGCCGTGCAGGCCGCGCCACCCGGACCCGCCGCCCCCGACCCGGCGCAGGCCCGCGCGACCGCCGCCGACTCGGCCCGCGCCCTGGTCGCGAACCGCCCCGCCTACCTGCAGGCCGGCTCCGACGACGCGTTCGTCCAGAAGCCGGTCATCTCCTCCGAGGGCACCCAGTACGTACCCTACGAGCGCACCTACAAGGGCCTCCCGGTGGTCGGCGGCGACTTCGTGCTCGCCACGGACTCGGCCGGCAACCTGAAGTACGCCTCGGTCGCCCAGCAGCGGCCCATCGGCGCCCTCGCCACCACGCCCGCGCTGACTCCGGCCGCCGCCGCGAAGACGGCGCGCGCCCAGCTCAAGACCGTGAACGCGGTCGAGGGCACCACGCTCGTGGTCTACACGCTCGGCGCCGCACCGGCGCTGGCCTGGGAGACCACTGTTCGCGGCACCGGCGCGGACGGGCCGAGCCGGCTCACCGTCGACGTCGACGCCCGCACCGGCGCGGTCCTGCGCAAGCAGGAGCACGTCGTCCGCGGCACCGGCACCGGAGCCTGGAACGGGCCCAGCCCGCTCACGCTCAACACCACCCAGTCGGGCTCCACGTACACCATGAAGGACCCGACCGTCACCAACCTGAGCTGCCAGGACGCGGCCAACAACACCACGTTCAGCGGCTCCGACGACGTGTGGGGCAACGGCACCGCCACCAACAAGGAGACCGGCTGCGTGGACGCGTTGTTCTCCGCGCAGACCGAGCACAAGATGCTCGCCCAGTGGCTGGGCCGCAACGGCGCCAACGGCAACGGCGGCTACTGGCCGATCCGGGTGGGCCTCAACGACCAGAACGCCTACTACGACGGCAGCCAGGTGCAGATCGGCAAGAACACCGCCGGCCAGTGGATCGGCTCGCTGGACGTGGTGGCGCACGAGATCGGCCACGGCATCGACGACAACACCCCGGGCGGCATCTCCGGCGGCGGCACCCAGGAGTTCGTGGCTGACACGTTCGGCGCGGCCACCGAGTGGTTCGCCAACGAGCCGTCCAGCTACGACGCGCCGGACTTCCTGGTCGGCGAGAAGATCAACCTGGTCGGCTCCGGCCCGATCCGCAACATGTACAACCCGTCGGCGCTCGGCGACCCGAACTGCTACTCCAGCAGCATCCCGTCGACCGAGGTGCACGCCGCGGCCGGCCCGGGCAACCACTGGTTCTACCTGCTCGCCAACGGCAGCAGCCCGACCAACGGGCAGCCGTCCAGCTCGACCTGCAACGGCAGCAGCGTGACCGGCCTGGGCATCCAGAAGGCCATGAAGATCATGTACAACGGCATGCTGCTGAAGACCTCGTCCTCGTCGTACCTGAAGTACCGCACCTGGACGCTGCAGGCGGCGAAGAACCTCTACCCGGGCAGCTGCGCGGAGTTCAACACGGTCAAGGCGGCCTGGGACGCGGTGAGCGTGCCGGCCCAGTCCGGTGACCCGACCTGCGCCGGCGGCACCCCGACGCCCACCCCGAGCACCACGACCACCCCGCCGTCGGGCGGCTGCTCCGGCAACAAGCTCGCCAACCCGGGCTTCGAGTCCGGCAACGTGAGCTGGAGCGCCTCGTCCGGCGTCATCACCACCGACAGCGGCCAGGCCGCGCACGGCGGCTCGTACAAGGCGTGGCTGGACGGGTACGGCTCGTCGCACACCGACACGCTCAGCCAGTCGGTGACGATCCCGGCCGGATGCCGGGCGACGTTGAGCTTCTGGCTGCACATCGACAGCGCGGAGTCGACCACCAGCACCGCGTACGACAAGCTCACCGTCAAGGCGGGCAGCACCACGCTGGCCACGTACTCCAACCTGAACAAGGCCACCGGCTACGTGCAGCGGTCCTTCGACATCTCGTCGCTCGCAGGCACCACGGCGACCATCTCGTTCAGCGGCGTGGAGGACAGCTCGTTGCAGACGTCCTTCGTCGTCGACGACACCGCGGTCACCCTGAGCTGACCGTGGCGTGCGCGGCCGGTCGTCGTCCTCCCGGCGGCCGGCCGCCTCGCCGTGTCAGGCCCGGCGTCCCGCCGTGTCAGGCCGGCCGTTTCGCCGTGTCAGGCCCGGCGCGCGCCCTGGGACGCGGTGCCGCGGTCGCGGTGGATCCGCGCGGCCGCCTCGTGCATCGCGCGGCCGAACAGCTCGGCCTGGTCGCCCATGCTGCCGAGCCGGGCGGCGAGCGCGTCGGCGTCGGCCCGCGCCGACGCGCTGACCCGGGCGTCCAGCTCGGACAGCGCGGCGTTGGCGGCGGTGACGAAGTGTCCGCAGAGGACGTCGAAGGGCTCGCCGGCCAGTTCCGGGTCGATCGTCACGGAATCCAGCCGGCCACCCTGGACGGCGACCGCGCGGACCCGGCCGCCGGCGGCCGTGCCCTCGGCGCGCAGCAGGTCGCCGGGCTCGCCGTCGGCGTGCGCCGACGCCCGGGAGCGCATCGCGGTGAGCGCCTGCTGCGTGCGGGTCAGCAGCTCGTCGATGCTCGCGGCCGCCGAGAACGGGTCGTTGGTCATATCCGCGCTTTCTTCACGTCTTAGCCGAGCATCGTGACACTAGCAACCGGCTCCGACGAATCGCGGTCACCGCCGTCGCGGACCGTCTCCCGGACGCCGGGAGCAGGCCGGACACCGTCGACGCGGCGTGTCGCGGACGGGGCGGACGCCCGGCCGGGTCGCCCCGGCCGGGCGTTCTCGGACCGCTGTCAGCGCAGCCGCAGCCGCTGACCGGGGAAGATCAGGCCGGGGTCGTCGCCGACCACTGCGCGGTTGCGCTCGTGCAGGGCGCGCCAGCCGCCGTCGACGCGCTGCGTCACGGCGATCTCCGACAGCGTGTCCCCACGCCGGACCAGGTACGTCCCGGCGCCGGACGACGGCTGCGGCGCCACTGTCGTCGTGGCGCGCTCCGGCGCGGCCCTGCGGGTGGCCGCCCGCTCCGGCGCGGCCTCGCGCGTGGCGGCCCGCTTCGGGGCCGCCTTTGTGGTGGCCCGCTCGGACCGGGTCGCCGCGCTCGCCGAGCCGCCCTTCTTGCCGCAGACCGGCCACGCGCCGATGCCCTGGCCGCGCCGCACCTTCTCCGCGACGGCGATCTGCTCGGACCGGCTGGCCAGGTCGGCGCGGGCGGCGTACTTCTTGCCGCCGTAGCCGTTCCAGGTGGCGCGGGAGAACTGGAGCCCGCCGTAGTAGCCGTTGCCGGTGTTGATCTTCCAGTTGCCGCCTGACTCGCAGCGCGCGACCGCGTCCCAGTTGACGCCCGCGCTGGCCGGGGCGGCCGGGCCGAAGAGGGTCGCGGCGCCGACGGCGGCGCCGGCCAGAACCGCCCCGAGAGCGGTACGGCGGCTTCGGGCTGAGTATTCAGTTGCCATGTGGATTCCTCCACGCCGACGAGGTGAGCTGTCGGGTTCGGGCCGAGGAGCCCGGCCGCCGGTGGCGGCTTCACCCCGAGGTGACGATGCACCGTGGAACGTGTGGTTCCCCCGCTCCCGCGCGAGGTTCGGTTACCGGGGACGGCGGCGGGATTTGGCGTTTCCGGCCCGCGGTGTCCGCGTCTGCGAACGAAACCGACGCTAGGAGCGATTTGTGACGATCATCCACTTCTTGTGATGCTCTTCACCCGGCCGGGCTACCGGCGGCGGCGCTACGGTGGCAGGGCCAGGCAAGATCACGGGAGGGCGGACGGATGACCGATCACGGACACGAGCTGACCTTCGGCGGCTTCCTCACCCCCGCCGCCGGGCAGCCCGACCAGGTGGTGGCGCTCGCCCGGCTCTGCGAGCAGGTCGGGCTGGACCTGGTCACGTTCCAGGACCACCCGTACCAGCCGGGCTTCCTGGACACCTGGACGCTGATGTCCTACGTGGGCGCCGCCACCGAGCGCATCCGCCTGGCCGGCAACGTACTCAACCTGCCGCTGCGCCAGCCGGTGGTGCTGGCCCGCAGCGTCGCCAGCCTGGACCTGCTCACCGGCGGCCGGGTCGAGCTGGGACTCGGCGCGGGCGCGTTCTGGGACGCGATCGAGGCGGCGGGCGGGCGGCGCCTGTCCCCCGGCGCCGCCGTCGACGCCCTCGACGAGGCGATCCGGGTGATCCGCGAGGTCTGGGACACCGGCAGCCGCGGCATGATCCGTGTCGACGGCGAGCACTACCGGGTGGTCGGCGCCAAGCGCGGCCCGGTGCCCGCGCATCCGGTCGGCATCTGGGTCGGCGCCTACAAGCCGCGCATGCTGCGCCTGGTGGGCCGCGCCGCGGACGGCTGGCTGCCGTCCCTGTCGTACCTGCCCAAGGGCCCCGACGAGCTGCCCGCCCTGAACGCGCTCGTGGACGAGGGCGCCCAGGCCGCCGGGCGCGACCCGGCCGCGATCCGCCGCATGCTCAACGTGACCGGCGCGTTCGCCCGCTCGTCGGCCGGTTTCCTGACCGGGCCGCCGGAGCAGTGGGTGGAGGAACTGGCCGGGCTCACTCTGGAGCACGGCATCACCACGTTCATCCTCGGCAGCGACGAGCCGCGCGCGATCCAGATCTTCGGCCAGGAGGTGGCGCCCGCGGTCCGGGAGCTGGTCGCCGCCGAGCGCGCCACGCCCGCCGGCGGCGCCCGGGAGGCCGCCGACGAGCCGACCACCGCCGGCGGCCCGAGCATGCTCGGCGTCACCCCCACCCCCGACCCGGGGGTACGCCTGAGCGCGCGCCGCCCGTGGGACGAGTCCACCCGCCCGAGCGCTCCGCCGCCGCCGGCCGGACACGTCTACCCGGCCCGGGGACAGGCCGCCGGGCAGCACCTGGTGGACGTGCACGACCATCTGCGCCAGGAGCTGGCCCAGGTGCGCGACCTGCTGGAACAGGTCAAGCAGGGCTCGGTCTCGCCGGGCCGGGCGCGGGCCGCGCTCAACGAGATGACCATGCGGCAGAACAACTGGACGCTCGGGGCGTACTGCGCGGCCTACTGCACGATGGTCACCCAGCACCACGGGCTGGAGGACGCCTCGGTCTTCCCGCACCTGCGCCGCTCAGAGGCCGGGCTGGCCGCGGTGCTGGACCGCCTCGAGGAGGAGCACGTGGTGATCCACGGGGTGGTGGAGAGCGTCGACCGGGCGCTCGTGGAGCTGGTCCGGCGGCCCGGCGACTTCACGCAGCTCCAGGAGGCGGTGGACCTGCTCACCGACATGCTGCTGTCGCACCTGTCGTACGAGGAGCACCAGATCGTCGAGCCGCTGGCCCGGCACGGGTTCTTCCCCGGCCAGCTGTGAGGTAGCTGACTTCTGCTTTCTTAAGTCAGGGGGTACCGTCGACGCCATGACGGACCTCCTTGCGCAGCGTGACTCCTGGTCCACCGCCAACTGCTCGATCGCCCGGGCGCTGGAGGTGGTCGGCAACCGCACCACGCTGCTCCTGCTGCGGGAGGCGTCGTTCGGCACCCGCCGCTTCGACGACTTCGCCCGGCGGGTCGGCGTCAGCGAGCCGGTGGCCGCCGCACGCCTCAAGCAGCTCGTCGCCGACGGGCTGCTCGACCGGCGTCCCTACCGGGAGCCCGGGCAGCGCACCCGCGACGAGTACGTGCTCACTGCGAAGGGAAGCGACCTGATCCCGGTGCTCGTCGCGCTGCGGCAGTGGGGCGACACGTACGCCGCCGACGAGGCGGGCCCGGCGGTGCGGGTGGCCCACGAGCAGTGCGGCGCCGCGGTGCACGCCCGGCTGCGCTGCGGCGCGGGGCACGACGTACCCCCCGGCGAGCTGGCCGTCCTGCCCGGTCCGGGCCTGCTGTCCGCCTGACCCCTCCCTTCCCCACACCTCGGAGCGAGACATGAAGATCGCTGGAAGCACCGCCCTGGTCACCGGCGCCAACCGCGGCTTGGGCCGGCACCTGGCCGCCGAACTCGTCGCACGCGGCGCCACCGTCTGGGCCGGCGCCCGCAACCCGGACACCGTGGACCTGCCCGGAGTCACCCCGGTACGCCTCGACATCACCGACCCCGAGTCGGTGGCCGCCGCCGCGCAGCGGGCCGGGGACGTGACGCTGCTGGTCAACAGCGCCGGCGTGAGCACCGGCACCGACCTGCTCGACGGCGACCTCGCGCAGATCCGGCTGGAGATGGAGACGCACTACCTCGGCACGCTGTCGGTGGTACGGGCGTTCGCGCCGCAGATCGTGGCCAACGGCGGCGGCACGATCCTCAACGTGCTGTCGGCGCTGTCCTGGTTCACGTTCCCCGGCGTCGGCGCGTACGGCGCGGCGAAGGCCGCCGAGTGGTCGATGACGAACGCCCTGCGCCTGGAGCTGGCCGGCCGGGGCGTCCGCGTCGCGGGCCTGCACGTGGGCTACATGGACACCGAGATGGCCGCCGCCGTACCCGGCCCGAAGGCCCACCCGGCCGACGTCGCCCGGCTCGCCGCCGACGGCATCGAGTCCGACAGCTACGAGATCCTCGCCGACGACGTGGCGCGCCGGGTCCAGGCCGGACTGTCCGGCGGTGTGGCCGCGCTCTACCCCGCGCTCCCCTGAGCCGACCCGCCTCCAAGGTGGCGGCGCCACCTCGGCGAGCCGTTGCCGACCAACCGGCTGCCACGACAACCGCCTGAGGTCCCTCCAAACGGGACCAGCCTCCCCCACCCTGGGACACCCAAGCGCTCGTCCCCAGTCTGGGAGACCCACCGTGATCAACACCAGTTCGGCGAAATGGCGGGGTCAGAGCCCGTCCGATACCACCACTTCGGCGAGCTGGAGTGGATCACGACACCCGCCCGACCATCGACTTCCGAGCGGGGTCGACACCGGCTCGGCGAGGTGGCGGTATCGGTGGCATGCCGATACCGCCACTTCGGCGGCATGGAGTCGATCACGCCGGCCCGCCGGGGCGGGTCGGGCGAACCGGGTCGGGGTGGGGCTACAGGCCGCGGGCGAGACGGTCGGCGAGGATCCGGGTGAACCGGGCCGGGTCGGCCAGCTCGCCGCCCTCGGCCAGCAGCGCCATGCCGTACAGCAGCTCGGCGGTCTCGGTCAGCGCGGCCGTGTCGCCGCCCTCCCCGTGCGCCTTGCGCAGCCCGGTGACCAGCGGGTGGGCCGGGTTCAGCTCCAGGATCCGCTTGACCCGGGGCACCTCCTGGCCCATCGCCCGGTACATCTTCTCCAGCGTCGGCGTCATGTCGTGCGCGTCGCCCACCACGCAGGCCGGTGAGGTGGTCAGCCGGGTGGACAGGCGCACCTCCTTGACGCTGTCGGCGAGCGCGCCGCCGAGGAACGTGAGCAGGTCGGCGTACTCCTGGCGCTCCGCCTCGGCCTTCTCCTTCTCCTCCTCGGTCTCCAGGTCCACCTGCCCCTTGGCGACCGAGCGCAGCGTCTTCCCGTCGTACGCGCCGACGCGCTCGACCCACACCTCGTCCACCGGGTCGGTGAGGATCAGCACCTCGTAGCCCTTGGCGCGGAACGCCTCCAGGTGCGGCGAGTTCTCGATGGTGGCCCGGTTCTCGCCGGTGGCGTAGTAGATCTCGGTCTGGCCGTCCTTCATCCGCTCCACGTAGTCGCGCAGCGTGGTCGGCTCGGCCGGGTCGTGGGTGCTGGCGGTGCGAACCAGTTCCAGCAGCGTCTCGGTGTTGTCCGGGTCCTCCAGCAGACCCTCCTTGACCACCGCGCCGAACTCGGTCCAGAACGTGCGGTACGACTCGGCGGACATGTCCTTGAGCGTGGCGAGCACCTTCTTGACCAGCCGCCGGCGCACCGCGCGGATCTGCCGGTCCTGCTGGAGGATCTCCCGGGAGATGTTCAGCGACAGGTCGTGCGCGTCCACGACGCCCTTGACGAAGCGCAGGTAGTTGGGCATCAGCGCGTCGCAGTCGTCCATGATGAACACGCGCTTGACGTAGAGCTGCACACCCCGGCGGCCCTGCGGGGAGAACAGGTCGAGCGGGGCGTGCGACGGCAGGAACAGCAGCGCCTCGTACTCGAAGGTGCCCTCGCCGCGCATGTGGATCGTCTCGAGCGGGTCGGCCCAGTCGTGCGCGACGTGCCGGTAGAACTCCTTGTACTCGGCCTCGTCGACCTCGTCCCGCGAGCGCGCCCAGAGCGCCTTCATCGAGTTGAGCGTCTGCTCCTCGCGGGTGGTCGCGCCGTCCTCGCCGGGCTTGTCGACAGTCATCCGGATCGGCCACGAGATGAAGTCGGAGTAGCGCTTGACGATCTCGCGGATCGTCCACTCGGCGGTGTAGTCGTGCAGGTTGTCGTCGGTGTCGACCGGCTTGAGGTGCAGCGTGACCGAGGTGCCCTGGGGCGCGTCCTCGACCTCCTCGATCGAGTAGGTGCCCTCGCCCGCGGACTCCCAGCGGGTGCCGCCGGACTGCCCGGCGCGGCGGGTCAGCAGCGTCACCCTGTCGGCGACCATGAACGTGGCGTAGAACCCGACGCCGAACTGGCCGATCAGGTCCTGGGACGCGGCGGCGTCGGCGGACTCGCGCAGCTTGCGCAGCAGCTCGGCGGTTCCGGACTTCGCGATCGTGCCGATCAGGCCGACCACCTCGTCGCGGTTCATGCCGATGCCGTTGTCCCGCACGGTGAGCGTACGGGCGTCCTTGTCGACCTCGATCTCGATGTGCAGGTCGGAGGTGTCCGCCGACAGTTCCTTGTCGACGAGCGACTCCAGCCGCAGCTTGTCCAGCGCGTCGGACGCGTTCGAGATCAGTTCGCGCAGGAAGACGTCCTTGTTCGAGTAGATCGAGTGCACCATCAGCTGCAACAGCTGACGAGCCTCGGCCTGGAACTCCAACGTCTCGACGCGGTTGCTCACACCGACTCCCTCTCCTCTGGCGGGCCTACGGCGGAAAGGATACGAGGGGTGACGGCTGCGGCACGCACCGGCCGCCCCGGAAATCCACTGGTACAACCAGTTGACGGGTTGATGTGTTCGGGGCCACACTTCTGCGCATGACCTTCGATCCCGCGCCTCGTGTCTCGGTCTCCGACCACGTCTTCGGGCGGCTGCGCGACGCGATCGTGTCCGGCCGGTACGCACCGGACGAGACGCTGCCCGGCGAGCGGGAGCTGGCCGGCGCGTTCGAGGTCAACCGGCACGCGGTCCGGGAGGCGCTGCGCCGCCTGCAACAGCTCGGCCTGGTCCGGGTCAGCCAGGGCGGCGCGACCCGGGTACTGGACTGGCGGGTCCACGCCGGGCTGGACCTGGCGCTGTCCCTGGCCCGCTCCACTGACGTACTCCCGGTCGAGACGCTGGTGCGCGACATGCTGGAGATGCGGGCCTGCGTCGGGATCGACGCGGCCCGGCTCTGCGCCGAGCGCGCGGACGCGGCGGTCGTCGCCGCCCTGGTCCGGGCCGCCGAGGAGTACGGCGACCTGGCCCCCGACCTGGACCTGATGAACGAGGCGAACATCGCCATCTGGCGGCTGGTCGTGCGCGGCAGCGGTAACACCGCCTACCAGCTCGCGTTCAACAGCCTGGTGGCCGGCACGTTCGCGGTCGGCGACGTCCCCCCGGACGCCCGCGCCGCCGAACTGCTGGACGTGGCCGGGCACCGCCGTCTCGCCGCGTCGGTCGCCTCCGGTCAGGGCGCGGCGGCGGCCCGGCACGCCCGGGCGCTGCTGACCGCGCCGGTCACCACCCCCACCACCCCCACACCCGGAAGGAAAGCGCGCGCATGATCCCCGCCGTGCTGTACGCCGTCCCGGCGTTCCTGCTCCTGATCGTCATCGAGGCGGTCTCCTACCGCTTCCTGCCCGACGACGACGAACGCGGCTACGAGCTGCGCGACACCACCACCAGCCTGTCGATGGGGCTGGGCAGCCAGATCATCGGCTTCCCGTGGAAGCTGCTCACAGTCGGCCTGTTCGCGGCGCTGTGGACCGTGGCGCCGGTGCACCTGTCGCCCGGCGACTGGTGGACCTGGGTGATCCTGTTCTTCGCCGACGACCTGGCCTACTACTGGTTCCACCGCTCACACCACGAGGTACGCGTGCTCTGGGCCAGCCACGTCGTGCACCACTCCAGCGTCTACTACAACTTCTCCACCGCGTTGCGGCAGAGCTGGACGCCGATGACCTCGCTGCCGTTCTGGCTGCCGCTGGCGCTGCTCGGCATCCCGCCGTGGATGATCTTCCTCCAGCAGTCGGTCAGCCTGCTGTACCAGTTCTTCCTGCACACCGAGCGGATCAACGTGCTGCCCCGGCCGATCGAATGGATCTTCAACACGCCGTCGCACCACCGGGTGCACCACGGCTCGAACACCGAGTACCTGGACCGCAACTACGGCGGCATCCTGATCGTCTGGGACCGGCTGTTCGGCAGCTTCGAGCCGGAGCGGGCCACCGCGCGCTACGGGCTCACCAAGAACATCGGCACCTACAACCCGCTGCGGGTGGCCACCCACGAGTTCGCCGCGATCTGGTCCGACGTACGCCGGGCCGACTCCTGGCGACACCGCCTCGGTTACCTGTTCGGCCGTCCCGGCTGGCAGCCGGCCCGATGAGGCGCTCCTGGCTGCTGCCCCTGTTCGGGCTGGTCGCGGCCGTCGAACTGGTCGGGGTCGCGCTCGACTCGACCGCGCTCCAGTGGCTGGCCAAGCCGCTGCTCGCGCCGGTGCTGCTGGCGTACCTCTGGGCACACCGCCACCGCGTTGACGCGGTGGCGGTCGGCCTGGTCGCCGCCACCGCGGGCGACGTCGCCCTGCTCCTGCCGGGAGACACCGCGTTCCTGGCCGGCATGGGCTTCTTCCTGGTCACCCAGATCGCGTTCATCACCGCCTTCGTCCGGTACCGGCGTGCCCGGGGCGTGGCGTGGGCCGGTTACCTGCTCGCCTGGGCCGGCGCGAACGCGCTGCTCTGGGGCATGCTCGGGCCGCTGCGGCTGCCGGTGCTCGGCTACAGCCTGGCGCTGTGCCTGATGGCCGCCGCCGCGACCGGGGTGTCCGCGCGGGTCGCCGCGGGCGGGGCGCTCTTCCTCGTCTCCGACCTGCTCATCGGCGTGGGCGCGGCCGGTGTGGACCTGCCCGGGCGGGGCCTGCTGGTGATGACCACCTACTGCGCCGCGCTGCTGCTGATCACCACCGGCTGGGTGGCCGCGGCGCGCCCGGCGACCGGCCCGCAGCCACCCCCGGCGGGTACTCTGCTCGCGTGGCCAGGGAGAACGGGCGCAAGCTGATCGCCTCGAACAAGAAGGCGCGGCACGACTACGACATCCTCAAGACGTACGAGGCGGGCATCGTGCTGGCCGGCACCGAGGTCAAGTCGCTGCGCGAGGGGCGGGTGTCGCTGGTCGACGCGTTCGCCCAGGAGCGCGACGGCGAGATCATGCTGTACGGCCTGCACATCGCCGAGTACGGCTTCGGCACCTGGACCAACCACGCGCCCCGGCGCACCCGCAAGCTGCTGCTGCACCGGGTGGAGATCGCCCGGATCCTGGAGAAGCTGCGCGACGGCGGCATCACGCTGGTGCCGCTGTCGATGTACTTCGCCGACGGCTGGGCCAAGGTGGAGCTGGGCCTGGCCCGGGGCCGCCGGTCGTACGACAAGCGCCAGGCGCTGGCCGAACGGGACGCCAAACGCGAGATCGCCCGGGAGATGGGCCGCCGGCTCAAGGGCCGGACGGCGGCGCGGCGGGGCTGAGCGCGCCGTTTTCTGTCCCAGGGCGGTGGCACGCTGAGGCGCATGACCGATCTGACCTGGAACCCGCTGCTCCGCGAGCAGCTCACCTGGCACTGGACCTACCAGTTGCGCGACCGCCTCGCCGGGCTCACCGACGACGAATACCTCTGGGAGCCGGTCCCCGGCTGCTGGAGCGTGCGCCCGCGCGGCGACGACGGCATTCCGGCGATCGACTTCGCGATGCCGCAGCCGGACCCGCCGCCGTTCACCACCATCGCCTGGCGGCTGGCCCACGTCATCGTGGGCGTGCTGGCCATGCGCAACGCGTCGCACTTCGGCCGCGCGCCCACCGACTACGCCTCGTTCCCCTACTCCCCGACCGCGGCCGGCGCGCTGGCCCAGCTCGACGAGGAGTACGCCGCCTGGACGGCAGGGGTCGAGGCGCTCGGCGAGGACGGCCTCGCCCGCCCCTGCGGCCCGGCTGAGGGGCCGTTCGCCGACGTCCCGATGGCCACGCTCGTGCTGCACATCAACCGGGAGGTGATCCACCACCTGTCCGAGGTGTGCCTGCTGCGCGACCTGTACCGCCATACACCGGAAGCAGCGCGATGAATACAAGACTCCTTGTACATCATTCCTTGTCGGTCTAACCTGGCGGCATGACTGACGGAACCGGCAACCGGCGGGTGAGTGACCCGCGAGCCATGCGGGCGTTGGCCCACCCCACCCGGCTGCGGCTGCTCGGCGAACTGCGCCTGCGCGGCCCGCAGACGGTCGGCATGCTGAGCGAGCGGACCGGCGAGGCGGTCGGGTCGGTCAGCTACCACGTCGGCAAGCTGGCCGAGCACGGCTTCGTGGCCGAGGCGCCCGAGCTGGCCCGGGACCGGCGCGAGCGGTGGTGGCGGGCCGCGCACGCCACCACCGACTGGGATCCGCTCGAACTGCTGGACGACCCGGAGCGCCGCCTCGCCGGCAACATGCTGCGCCAGGCCGCCATGCAGCGCTATGTGGACCGCTACCAGGCATACCTGGAGTCGGAGGCGAGCCTCGACCCGGCGTGGGTCCGCGGCACCACCAGCAGCGACATGGTGCTGCGCCTGACACCTGACGAACTGGTCGAGCTGCGCGACGAGTTGTCCGCGCTGGGCCGGCGCTGGCAGGAGCGCGGCGCACCCGGCCGGCCCGGCGCCGAGATGGTCACGCTGATCTGGCAGGCGTACCGGGGGCCGCAGTGACCCGCGACCGCCGGCCCCTGGCCGGACTGCTGATCGGGCACGCCGTCTCGCTGACCGGCAACGTGCTCACGCTCATCGCGCTGCCGCTCTACGTCCTGGCCGAGACCGGCTCACCGGCCGCCACCGGGCTGGCCGGGGCGTTCGCCACCGCGCCCGTGGTGCTCGGCGGCGCGTTCGGCGGCGTGCTCGTCGATCGGATCGGCTACCGGCGCTCCAGCGTGCTCGCCGACGTGGTCTCCGGCGTGACGATCGCCGCCGTACCCCTGTTGCACGCCACAGTCGGCCTGCCGTTCCCGGCGCTGCTGGCCCTGGTCTTCGTCAGCGGCCTGCTCGACACGCCGGGGCAGACCGCGCGCACCGCGTTGCTGCCGGAGGCCGCCGCGGCGGCCGGGGTGCCGATCGAGCGGGCGGCCGGGTGGGAGGACGCGACCTCGCGCGGCGCCCGGATGATCGGCGCACCCGTGGCCGGCCTGCTGGTCGGTGTGTTCGGGGCGGTGCCGGTGCTGGCGCTCGACGCGGTGACGTTCGCCGTGTCGGCTCTCGTGGTGACGCTGCTGGTGCCGCGCGGCCTGCGGCCGTCCGACGACGGGAGCGAGCCGGAGACCGGCGGCTACTGGCGGCAGTTCGCCGCCGGGCTGCGCTTCCTGGTCCGGGAGCCGCTGCTGCGCGCCATGGTCCTGCTGGTGCTGGTGACGAACCTGTTCGACGCGGCGAAGAGCAACGTGCTGCTGCCGGTGGTCGCCGAACGGGAACTCGGCGGCCCGGCCGCGTTCGGCCTGCTGGTGGGTGTCATGGGTGGTGGGGCGCTGGTCGGCTCGCTGGTGTTCAGCGCGATCGGGCACCGGCTGCCCCGCCGGGCCACGTTCGTCACCGCGTACGTGCTGTGCGGCGCCCCACCACTGTGGGCGCTCGCCGCCGCGCCGCCGCTGCCGGTGGTGGCCGCCGTGGTGGCGATGGCCGGGCTGGCCGCCGGCGCGCTCAACCCGCTGATGGGCGCGGTCCAGTTGGAGCGGGTGCCGCCGGCCATGCGGGCCCGGGTGTACGGCGTGATCGGCGCCGGCGCGTGGGCGGCCATGCCGGCCGGCGCGGTCGGCGCGGGATTCGCCGCGGACCGGTTCGGCCCCACGTCCACGCTCGTCGTGATGGGCGCCTGCTACCTGCTGGTGGTGCTGACGCCACTGCTGGGCGGGCCGTGGCGGGACATGCGCCGATCCACTGTGGTGCGGCAGCGGGAGCCCGAGCCGACGTCGGAGCGCCAGCGGGAAGCGCTCTCTTGACATCGACCGACTTCATTCATACCTTCATCGAAGTCTATTTGTATGGTTTGTTAACCGTTGGGCGGGGCCGGCCGCCGTGACGGTAACGGCCACCACCCCCGCAGGAGGCGCCCCGTGCGCACCATCCGTACCCTCGCCGCCCTGGCGGTGACAGCGGTCGGCCTCACCGCCGCCCTCACCGCCGTCCCCAGCACCCCGGCGGCCGCCGCCCCCGGCGCGGTCACCTGGTCCGACGACTTCAACGGCCCGGCCGGGGCCGCCCCCGACGCGAGCAAGTGGCGCTACGACATCGGTGGCGGCGGCTGGGGCAACAACGAGCTCCAGTACTACACGAACAGCACCCGCAACGCCGCGCTCGACGGCAACGGCAACCTGGTCATCACCGCCCGCAAGGAGAACCCGGGCGGCTACTCCTGCTGGTACGGAAGCTGCCAGTACACCTCGGCCCGGCTGCTCACCAACGGCACGTTCGCCCAGGCGTACGGGCGGTTCGAGGCACGCATCAAGGTTCCGCGTGGACAAGGGCTGTGGCCGGCGTTCTGGATGCTCGGCAACGACATCGGCACGAACCCGTGGCCCGGCAGCGGCGAGATCGACATCATGGAGAACGTCGGCTACGCGCCGTCGACCGTCTGGGGCACGCTGCACGGCCCCGGCTACTCCGGCGGCGGCGGCGTCGGCGCGTCCACCTCGCTGCCAGGCGGCCAGGCGCTCGCCGACGCCTTCCACACGTTCACAGTGGACTGGGCGCCGGACTCGATCACCTGGTACCTCGACGGCGTCGCGTACTCCCGCAAGACGCCCGCCGACATCGGCGGCAACCGCTGGGTCTTCGACCACCCGTTCTTCATGATCATGAACGTGGCGGTCGGCGGCAACTGGCCCGGCTCGCCGGACGGCAGCACCACGTTCCCGCAGACCATGACCGTCGACTACGTCCGCGTCCAGGCCTGGGACAACGGCGGCGGGGGCACCGGCGGCCAGATCGTCGGGTACGGCAACAAGTGCGTGGACGTGGCGAGCGCCAGCACCGCCAACGGCACCCCGGTGCAGCTCTGGACGTGCAACGGCACCGCCGCCCAGCGCTGGACCTGGAACGCCGACGGCTCGGTCCGCGCACTCGGCAAGTGCCTCGACGTGGCCGCCGGATCGACCGCGAGCGGCGCCAAGGTGCAGCTCTACGACTGCAACGGCACCGGCGCGCAGAAGTGGGTGTTCAGCGCGGCCGGGGACATCGTGAACCCCCAGGCGAACAAGTGCCTGGACGCGACGGGTCCCAGCTCGGCCGACGGCACCCGGCTGCAGATCTGGGACTGCACCGGCGGCGCCAACCAGAAGTGGCGGCGCTGACCGGTCCCCGACCCGGGGCGGGCGGCACCCCGCCCGCCCCGGCGCCCCTCATCCCCCGCCCCCGCCCCGCCCTCCCTCCCCCTCTCCCCCGCGATCTTGCACTTTCGGCCCGAGCGGTGACGTGAATGTCCCATTCGCCCGGGCACAAACTGCAAGATCAGCGAGGGCTGCCGGCCCGGGGCTGCCCGCCCTGGAGGGTCGGGGACGGCGTTGCGTTTCTCTGGGCGGGTCTGGGATACCGTGAGGTCCGTTTCGCTCCCGCGAGACCAGGTCATCGCTCTACTGGAAGCGCGATCATGGATGAGTCGACCGGCGCGCTGACGTCGATGAGCGGGTTCACGCCGGAACCGATCCCCACCGCCCGGCTGGTCCTGCTGCCGCTGGGTGTCGAGCATGCCGAGGAGATGGCCGCCGTCCTCGCCGACCCGGCGCTGCACACCTTCATCGGCGGCGAACCCGCCACCCCGGCGGCGTTGCGGGCCCGCTACGAACGGCTTGTCGCCGGCTCGCCCGACCCGGCCGAGTCGTGGTGCAACTGGGTCATCCGGCTCCGGGACGGCGGCCGGCTGACCGGCTTCATCCAGGCCACAGTCACCGAGGCACACGGGACGGTGACGGACGCCGCCACGGCGGGCGCGCGGGCGGTAGGACACCGGCACCTCGACGAGGCGACACCGGCCACCGCGGGACCGGTCGCGGAGATCGCCTGGGTGGTGGGAACACGGTGGCAGGGGCGCGGGATCGCCACCGAGGCCGCCCGTGGCATGGTCGGCTGGATGGGGCGGCGCGGTGTGCGTACCCTCGTGGCCCACATCCATCCCGACCACCGCGCGTCGGCCGCGGTGGCCACGGCCTGCGGCCTGGCCCCGACCGACGTGTGGCACGACGGCGAGGTCCGCTGGACCGGACCTGCCGCCCTGTCTCCCCCGCCTGCCCGGAGTTGACCAAGGAGTTCGTGTCGGAGACGACGTCCGATCCGGACACGAACTCCTTGATCACCGGGGCCGGGGGGGGTTCAGAAGGGGGCGTCTACTGAGAGGCGGCGGACCTGGGTCAGGTAGGGGTCCAGCTCGCCCACCTCGAAGCGGCACGTGCCGATGACGTGCCAGAACTGGCCGCCCGGGTCGCCGTCCAGCTTGTACCGGCCGTCCGGGCTGACCGCCGCCCACCCGTCCGGCAGGCCGATGAGCGTGGTCCGCAACTGGGCGTGCTCGGGGTCGGCCACGTCCCACAGCCGTACCGTGCCGTCGTCACCGGCGCTGGCGAGCAGGCTGCTGTCCGGGCTGAAGTGCACCGACCAGACGCGCCGGGTGTGCGCCGCAAGGGTGCCGTGCAGCCGGCCGGTGACCGGATCCCACAGCCGGATCACCAGGTCGTCGCCGGCGGTGGCGAGCAGGTTGCCGTCCGGGCTGAACGCGCAGGACCAGAGCCGGCCGTCGTGCTCGGTGAGCACCAGGCGCCGCTCGCCGGTGACCGCGTCCCAGACCACCGCCGTGCCGTCGTTACCGGCGCTGGCGAGCAGCGTGCCCTCGCTGTTGAAGCCGACCGAGTAGACCCGGTCGGTGTGGTGTTCGAGCGTGAGCCGGCAGGTGGCGGTGGCGGCGTCCCAGAGCCGTACCGCCTGGTCGTCGCAGCCGGTGGCGATGGTCTCGCCGTCGGGGCTGAACGCGACGGTGCGCACGCGCCCCCGGTGCGGGGTGAGCGTGGCGAAGTGCCGGCCGGTACGGCGGTACCACAGGCGTACCGTGTCGTCGTCGTTGGCGGTGGCGAGTGCGTCGCCGTCGGGGCTGAACGCGACCGCCCAGACGTGGTCGGTGTCCACGTTGAGTTCGCGCTCGTCGGCGCCCGTGTCGGTGTTCCACAGGTGCACGCCGCCGTCGCCGCTGGGCGTGGCCACCAGCGGTTCATCCGGGCAGAACACCACGGACAGCAGCCGGTCGGCCGGGCTGGCGAGCTGCCGCACCAGGCGGCCGGTGCGCGGCTCCCAGAGCCGGATCACGCCGTCGTTGCCGCAGGCGGCGAGCACCTCGCCGTCGTCGCGGAAGGACAGCGCGGTGACCTTGCGGCCGTGCCCGCGCAGCGTGTGCTGGAGCTGCCCGCTGCGGACGTCCCACAGCCGGGTGGTGCCGTCGTTGCTGCTGGTCGCCACCTGGTTCTGGTCCGGCCGCCAGACCACCGGCCACACCGAGCCGCGGTGCCGGGTCAGCTCGTGCCGCACCTGCCCGTCGTCGGTGTCCCAGAGCTGGATCGCGCCGTCGCTGGCGGCGGTGGCGAGCAGGCTGCCGTCGCCGTTGAACCGGACGCTGTAGATCGCGCCGCGCTGCCGGCCGAGCACCCGCACCGGCCGGCCCGTCTCGGTCTCCCACAGCCGCAGCGCGCCGTGCGTGTCGCCGGTGGCCATCAGCGTGCCGTCGGGGTGGATGTCGAGGGCGTACACGTCGGCCTCGTGGCCGCGCGGCGCGCGCAGCAGCTCGCCGTCGGTGGCCCGGCGGATCCAGACGCGGCCGTGCTGCCCGACGGCGGCCAGCAGCCGGCCGTCCGGTGAGTGCACGACACGGTAGACCACCTCGGGCTCCTGCACCTCGAACGCCAGCTTGCCGGTGGGGATGTCCCAGCCGCGGACCGTGCCGGCGCTGTCGGCCACCACCACGCGCCGCCCGTCCGGGCTGAACGAGGTGCCCCAGATCGGCGCGGAGTGGCCGGGCCACTCGTGACGCAGCCGGGCGCCACGGGTGTCGTAGAGCCGCACCACGCCGGCCGCGTCGCCGACCACCAGGCGGCCGCGGCGGCCGTCGGTGAGCATCGGCCACACCCAGCCGGTGAAGACGTCCTCGATGACGTGCCGCACGTCGCCGTGGTCGGCGTCCCACAGCCGTACGGTGAGGTCGGCCGAGCCGGTGACGAGCTGGTGGGACGCGGCGTCGTAGCGGACCGCGTACACCCGGGACCGGTGTCCCTGGAGCGTGCGCACCGGCAGCCCGGTGGCGGTGTCGCAGAGCAGCACACCGCCGTCGTCGCTGCCGACGGCGAGCACCGCGCCGTCCGGGCTGTACGCCACCGGCACCGGCAGCCGGCCCACCTCGAAGCCGTAGCCGACGCCCACGGCGGGCGGGGCCAGGCCCGGCGCGACCGGACGGCCCGGCGCGACGACGGCGCCGCGCAGTTCCGGGGCGCGCAGCAGCGCCGGGTCGGCGCTGACATCGATCAGCGCGGTGCGGTGCCAGCTGCTGCCGGCCACGCGCGCACCCCGCAGGTCGGTACGGAACAGGCGGGCCCCGGCCATCTCCGCGTCGCGCAGGTCGGCCCCGGCGAGGCGGGCCTGGTCCAGGCGGGCGCCGCGCAGCCGGGCGTGCTCCAGCCGCGCCTCGGTCAGGTTCGTGGCGACCAGCCGCGCGTCGGTCAGGTCGGCCCCGGTCAGGTCGGCCCCGGCGAGCTCGCGGTGCGACAGGTCCTCGCCGCGCAGCACCGCGCCGCGCAGGTCGGCCCGGTCGGGCAGGCGCAGCCGGGCGGACAGCCGCAGCGCGTTGGCGCGCAGCGTCTCGCCCGCCGACTCGTCACCGAGCACCCGGGCGGTCCACGCGGTGCAGCGGGCCGGGTCGGCGAGGTCGCCGAGGAACTCCACCGCGAGCGCGGACAGCGACCGGACCGCCAGCGCGCCCGGCTCCTCGCCCCTGTTGATCTGCTCGGCCACCCCCTCGGCCACGAGCCACTCCATCACAGAGGTGTGGATGAACCCGAACAACCCGTCGTCGGTACGGACCAGCAGGCTGCCCGCGCCGACCGCGTGCGCAGCCTGCGGGCCGGACAGCCGCGAGTCGGCCCGCCCGGCGAGCTGGCCGGTGGACTCGGCCAGCTCGGCCAGGCGCAGGTATGCCTCGCCGCTCTCCCAGAGCTGGAACGCCAGCCGGCTCACCGCCTGCCACAGCTCGGGCCGGCGCAGGCTGACCGGTGCGCCCGGGATGCCCTGGGTGCGGCGCTCCTCGAAGTCCAGCCAGGACTCCAGGATCTCCCGGTACAGCGCGGCGGCGCTGAACGTGCCGCCCGCCCCGGCCACGGCGGCGAGCCGCCCCTCGTCCAGGTTGGCGATGAAGCCGAGCATGCGCGGGTTGCGGGAGAGCCCGAGCAGGTCCTTCACGCCGGCGAGCAGGTCCATCCGCTCGCGGGCGGCCCGCTCGTCGCCGCCGTACCGGTTGCGCAGGAACGCCTCGATCTGCCCGGGGGTGAAGTCCTCCACCGCGAGCACGCGCCGGTGCGGCAGCAGGCCGACCCGCTCGCCGAGCGCGGTCAGCACCTGCGAGTTGGTCTTGAAGTGCTGGGTACGGCTGCTCACCACGATCTTCGCGTTGCCCTCGGCGGCCTGGAGCAGCGTCTCCAGGTGGTCGGCCGCCCGGTCGTACGTCACCCGGGCGACCAGCTCGTCGAACCCGTCGAACAGCAGCACGATGCGACCCTGGCGCAGCATGTAGCGGAACGCCTTGAGGTCGATCACCTGCTCGCCGTGGTTGGCCAGATGCGCGGCGACCAGGCCGTCCACGGAGTGCGCCTTGTCGAGCGCCCGCAGCTCCACCAGGATCGGGATCAGGTCGGGTGCGGCCGTGGGCAGCCGGCGGGCCACCTCCCGCAACGCGAACGTCTTGCCCCGGCCGAAGTCGCCGAGCACCAGCACGAACCGGCCGTCCGGCGCGGAGACGGTCTCCAGCAGCTCGTCCACCACGTCGTCGCGGACGCGCTGGTTGGCGCCGACGAGGTGGCGGTAGCGCTGCGGCACGTACTGCCCGGGTGGGTAGAGCCGGTCCGCCTGGAGCCGGGCGGTCTGCGCGGCGACGTACTCGCGCAGGTCGAGCAGGCCCTGGAACTCGGTCAGGTGCAGCACGCGTACGCCCCGCCGCTGTGCCTCCTCGGCGAGCCCGCGCGGCACGCGGTCGCCGTCGTAGACCAGCTCGGAGGCGATGTCCGGGTCGGTGGCGTGCACCCGCCGGGCGAAGACGTCCACGTCGGCGGCGGTGGGGGTGCCCACGTGCGCGCCGACGCGTTGCTGACGGACCACCCCGTCGGAGCGGTAGCTGATGTAGAGGTGCGGCGGGTCGGTGTCGACGCGGCGCACCACCACCCGGTCGTAGCGGGCCTCGCAGACCTCGGCGAGCCGGTCCAGCAGCCGCTGCACCGGTGCGACCGGCGCGGCGGCCACCGCGGCGCCCTGGGTGGCCCCCTCGACGGCGACCGGGCGGCGCGGGTCGGGTACCTGGGCCGGGCCGGACGCGCCGAAGGTGGCCTCGGCGTGCGGCCAGGACACGGCGGTCACCGCGCCGCCGGCCAGCCGGTCGTCGCGGCCGAGCACCCAGCGGGTCATCCCGTCCGCGCCCAGCCGCAGCACCTGCGCCCGGCCGTCGCGGGGCGCGGCGGCCAGCGGCACCACCGGGTCCACCCGGGCCGACGGCGCGGCGTCGGAGAGCAGCAGGTCGAGCATCGGGCCGACCAGCCGGTTGACCGAGCCCCGGTCGCGCAGCGACACCGGGTCCGGCGGCACCTCGTCGGCGTACGGGCTGCGCGCCCCCGGCGCGTGCGCCATCGCGCCCAGCCGCAGCCAGCCGGACTGCTGGTAGTGGCGCAGCCGCTGGGCGAACCAGCTGGACTGCGCCTCGCCGAGGAAGCCGTACCGGTCCTCCTCGCGGTGGGTGATGGCGATGGTGGAGTTCAGCCCGGCCACCACCACCCGCAGGTCGGGCACCGGGAACAGCGTCCAGGGCTGCTCGCTGTCGAAGATCCGGTCGTCGAGGCCCTGGTAGAGGTCGTCGAACAGGCGCGCGTAGTGCCGCCACTTCGGCCAGTACGGCGGCTGCGGGTCGACGTCGTCGGCCTCACAGGTGGCGAAGTACGCGCGGCAGGCGGCCATAGTCACGTCGCGCGGGCCGGGCACCACGACGAGCCGGTGCGGCTCCAGCCCGAGCAGCACCCGCAGGCCGGTGAGGAAGCTCAGCGCGTCGGAGAACTCGCGCGGGCTGCCCGACTCGGTGAGGTTGCCGGCGACGACGAGCAGGTCCGGCCGGGGCACGCCGTCGTTCATCAGCAGCGTGAGGTCGCCCATCAGGTGTTCCTGCACCTCGCCCGGGGTGACCGGCGCGCCGGGGGTGATCACGCCCCGGCCGAAGCGCGGCCCGGCGACCTGGAGCACGGTGACGGTGTCCCGGGCGGTCGGTGGCGCCGCCGCGGCGGGCGGGAACGGCGGCGGGTTGATCGGGGTACGCCGGGCGCGGCGGGGCGCGGGCGCTCCGGCGGCGGGCGCGGCGAGCACCCCGTGCGGGTCGGCCGGGTGGTGCGGGAACGCCGGCTGCCGCATCGGCTTGGCCCGGCCGTCGAGCGCCTCCCGGATGCGGTCGAGCACCCGGTTGCGGGCCTGCGCCGGGTCGTCCACACCGACCAGGTCCACATAGGTGATGGTGGCGAGCAGGCCGTCGATCGGGCAGTCCTCGACGCGTACCGTGACGAGCTTGTTGCCGGTGCCGTCCGGGTCGGCGCGCAGCGCGGCCTGCCACTCCAGCTTGCCGTACGTGGAGTGCAGGTAGCGTTCGGACAGCACCGCCACCACCACCTCGGCCTCGCGGACGCCACGGTCCATGAAGTCGATGAAGTTGGTGCCTGCCACGAAGTCCCACGCCTGCAACAACGTGCGATAGCCGGCCGCCTCGAACTCCCACGCCAGCCACGTGGCCCAGCGTTCGTCGGCCGGCGAGTAGCTGATGAAGAAATCGATGGGGCGGTCGGACCGGGTGGGGTGCGCGCCTACAACCACATGGTCATTATGGCCACCGACGGTCAACAGATCGACACCCTCGGCAGCTCGGATCGTCCCGCGTCGGGCTCCTCCGCCCGCGCCGGCATGTGCGAGGATCATCCCTCGTGGAGACCCCCGGCGATCCGCCGAACGCCGTGCCCGACCGTTCCCGCTGGGGCCGCCTGCACGTGCTGGACTGGATCGCGATCGGGCTGGCCGTGCTCGGAGCGGTGTTCGTGCTCACCGGGCTGCTCCCCCGCGCCGACGCCGAGGCGACGATGCGGCGGATCATCCCCATCCTGATCTTCCTCGGCACGGTGGTGGTGCTGGCCGAGCTGACCGCCGTGGCCGGGGTGTTCGACGCTCTGGCGACCCGGGTGGCGGTGACCGCGCGGGGCAGTTTCCGGGCCCTGTTCTGGCTGTGCGTCGGCTTCGCCTCGGTGACCACGATCGCGCTCAACCTGGACACCACGGCGGTGCTGCTCACGCCGGTGATGATCGCGCTGGCCCGGGCGCTGAACGTGCCGCCGACGCCGCTGGCCATGACCACCGTGTGGCTGGCGAACACGGCGAGCCTGCTGCTGCCGGTGTCCAACCTGACCAACATCCTGGCCAGCGACCGGGTCGACCTGGACCCGGTGCCGTGGGCGGCCCGGATGTGGTGGCCGCAACTGGTCGCCGTCGCGGTGACCGCGCTGCTGCTGTGGTGGTGGTACTGGCGTCCGGCGCGCGCCGGGGCCGACCCGTTCGTCCCGCCGCCGCCGTACGTGCCGCCGGACCGGGTGCTCTACCGCACCGCGCTGGCGGCCTGCCTGCTGTTCGTCGCCGGGATCCTCGCCGGGGTGGAGATCGGCATCGCCTCCGGGGCGGCCGCCGCGATCCTGGTCGCCGGCTTCGCGGTCCGGGCCCGGCACCGGCTGCGTCCGGCACTGGTGCCGTGGCGGCTGCTGGTGTTCGTGACCGGGCTGTTCCTGGTGGTGCAGACCATCGGCCGGCACGGCCTGGACACGGTGATGGGCACGCTCATCGGCACCGACCCGGGCGCGGAGGGGGCGCTGCGGGCGGGCGCGGTCGGCGCGCTGTTCAGCAACGTGGTGAACAACCTGCCCGCATACCTGGCCGGCGAGGCGGTGATCGCGGCCGACCGGCACACCCAGTTGCTGGCGCTGCTGATCGGCACGAACGTGGGTCCGCTGGCCACGCCGTGGGCGTCGCTGGCGACACTGATCTGGTACGAGCGCTGCCGGGCCGCCGGGGTCGCCGTACCGCTGGGCCGGTTCGTGGCCACCAGTGCCGCGCTCGCCGTGCTCGCCACCGCCGCCACCGTGACGGCGCTTCTTGTCGGTCCCGGCGCCTAGCATCGCGGCATCGCCCCCTGAGCCGGGGCGGGAAAACCGGTACGGCCCGATCCCGGGCGGCGGCTACCGTGCCCGCATGACCGCCGCGCCCACGCTGCACTTCTGCACCGACCCGGGCGAGTTCCTCGCCGCCGCCGAGGCGTACCTGGCGGCCGATCCGGTGGTCGGCACTGTGGTCGCCACCGTCGCGCAGCGGATGGCGGCCCGCCGCGCCGAGGGCGTCGCGCTGCCCGAGGACGACTGGTGGCTGGTGGTGCGCGAGTCCTCCGGGGCGGTGGTGGGCGCCGCGATGCGTACCGCGCCGTTCCCGCCGCGACCGTCGTTCCTGCTGCCGATGCCGCAAGAGGCCGCGGTGGCGCTGGCCCGGGCGTGGCAGAGGCGCGGCGAGCGGGTCCGCGCGGTGAACGGCGCGCTGCCCGCCGCGCGCGCCTGCGCCGACGAGGTGGCACGCCTCGACGGCGGGCGGGTCGCTGTGGCCCAGCACACCCGGCTGCACGTGCTCGACCAACTGGCACCACCGGCTCCGGTCCCCGGCGCGCTGCGGGCGGCCACCACCGACGACGTCGACCTGGTCGCCGCGTGGTTCGGCGCGTTCACGGCCGACGCCGACGAGCAGGCGGGCCGCCCGCCCGGCACCAGCGCACACGAGACGCCCGACCGCGCCGAGCTACTGCGCCGGATCCGGGACGGCCGGGTCTGGTTCTGGACCGACGGGTCGGGCCGCCCGGTGCACCTGACCGCCGCCCACCCGACGTCGTTCGGCGTGGCTCGCGTCGGACCCGTCTACACGCCACCGGAGCAGCGCGGACGCGGCTGGGCCGGCAACGCCGTCGCCGAGGTGTGCCGGCTGCTCACCGCCGAGGGCGCGCGGGTGTGCCTGTTCACCGACCAGGCCAACCCGGTGTCGAACCGGCTCTACGCCCGGCTCGGCTTCCGCCCGGTGGTCGACATGGCCAACCTGGCCCTGGTCGACTGACGGTCCGCGACTCCGGGTCAGCCGGCGAGGCCGAGCGCGGCCAGCCGGCGCGGGTCGGCGATCACGTCCACGGCGGCGATCCGGCCGCCGGTGACGGTGAACGCCATCACCGACAGCGGGCGGTCGCCGGCGGTCACCAGCACCCCGGCGGCGCCGTTGACGAGCACCGGCCGGGCGTGCGGGAACAGCCGGCCGAACGTGGTGGCCTGCGCCGCCACAGTCGTCGCGCCGGTGAGCACGACCGTGTGGCGGGCGCGGGCGGTCCCGGCGTCGGAGCGCAGCACCACGTCCGGGTGCAGCACCGCGATCAGCGCGTCGAGGTCACCGTCGCGGGCGGCGGCGAGGAAGGCGTCGACCACCGCCCGCTGCCGGGACAAGTCCGGATCGGGGATGGGCGCCTGCCCGCGTACCCGGCGGCGGGCCCGGCTGGCGAGCTGCCGGGCCGCCGCCGGCGAGCGGTCGACGAGCGGGCCGATCTCGTCGAACGGCACGCCGAACATGTCGTGCAGCACGAACGCGAGCCGCTCGGCCGGGGTCAGCGTGTCCAGCACCACCAGCAGCGCCAGGCCCACCGAGTCGGCGAGCACCGCGGCGTGCGCCGGATCGTCGGCGCCGGTGTCCACCACCGGATCGGGTAGGCGTACGTCCAGCGGGTCCTCCCGGCGGGCGGCGCGGGACCGCAGCGTGTTGAGGCTGACCCGGGCGACCACAGTGGTGAGCCAGGCGTCGAGGTTCTCCACGGTGTCCGCGTCGGTGCGGGACAGCCGCAGCCAGGTCTCCTGCACCGCGTCCTCGGCGTCGGTGAGCGACCCGAGCAGCCGGTACGCCACCGCGCGCAGCCGTGGCCGCTCCCGCTCGAACCGCTCCGCCAGGTCCATCACCTGAGCCTCCCCTCCCGCACATCGACTCGACCCGCGCCGGGTCACCGATGTGACCACAGGTGACAGCCGTCACACCTGTCACGTCGGCAGGCCGGCGCGGGTCGAGGTGGCAGCACCGACAACGGGAGGACGACGATGAACGCACCCATTCTGGTCACCGGCGGCACCGGCACGATCGGCCGGCACGTCGTGCCGCTGCTGCGCGCCGCCGGGCACCCGGTGCGCGTGCTCAGCCGGCGCGGCGGGCGGCCCGGCGACGGTGTCACCCACGTGGCCGCCGACCTGCTCGGCGGCGCGGACCTCGGCCCCGCCCTGAGCGGGGTGTCCACTGTGCTGCACCTGGCCGGCGGCGCGAAGGGCGACGACCGTGCCACCGCCCACCTGGCCCGCGCCGCGCACCGGGCAGCTGTGGCCCACCTGGTGCACATCTCGGTGACCGGCGCCGACCGGGTGCCGCTGGCCTGGATCCGGTCCAAGCTCGACGCCGAGCGCGCGGTGACGGACTCCGGCGTGCCCTGGACCGTGCTGCGCGCCGCGCAGGTGCACGACCTGGTGTTCACGATGCTGACGGCGATGACGCGGCTGCCGGTGGTGCCGGTTCCGGGTGGGCTGCGGTTGCAGCCGGTCGACGCGGCCGAGGTGGCGGCCCGGCTGGCCGAGCTGACGCTGGGCGCACCGGCCGGGCTGGTGCCGGACCTGGCCGGGCCGGACACGTACGGCATCGGTGACCTGCTGACCGGACACCTGGCGGCCACCGGGAAGCGCCGGGCACGGCTGCCGGTGCGCATTCCCGGGCGGGCCGGCCGGGCGTACCGGGAGGGCGCGAACCTGGCCCGGCCAGGCGCCGCGAGAGGCGTGCGGACCTGGACGGGCTTCCTGGCCGAGCGGGAGCCGTCGCGGCCGGTCGCCTGACCCGCCACGGTGCGTCAGGAGGCGGCGCGCGACGGCGGGTGGAACTGCTCGCACATGACCTCGTAGCCGTCCGGGTCGAGCCCGTAGAAGATCCGCGCCCATCCCACGTCCTCCGGCTCCAGCGTCACCGGCAGCCCTTCGTCGCGCCACAGCGCGTACGTGGCGTCCAGGTCGGCGGTGGGCACGGTGAGGACGACACCGAGCCCCGGCGGCCCGGCCTTGACCTCGCGTTCCCGCTCCGCGTTGTGGTGCCCGTGGCGGTGCAGGTCGGACAGGATCAGCCAGGTGTGGCCGAACGTGAGGTAACGCAGGTTCGTCTGGTCGGTCTGCGGGATCTCCTTGAAGCCGAGTCGCAGGTAGAGCCGGTGGGAGCGGTCCAGGTCGCGGACCCGGAGCCCGATCTTGAGCTGTCTGGCGGCCATCCCGCCGAGGCTAGCCGACCCGGCTCACCAGCCGACCGAGCCGAGGCCGACCGGGGTGAGGCGGCGTACCTGCGGCTCGATCCACTGTGCCGCGGTGACCAGTTTGACCAGCCGGTCGATGGTCTCCGGCGGCCCGGCCACGAAGCTGCGCCGGTCGGCGGGGCAGCCGTACCGGTCGTCGAACGTGCCGCCGTCGAGCGCGCGGACCGCCATGCCGGCCTCGACGGCGAGCAGCATCCCGGCCGGCAGGTCGACCGCCTCGGGGCGGTAGCCGACGATGCCGTCGATGTCGCCGCGGGCCAGCATCACCCAGGACAGCAGCGGCGCCCACAGTTGCAGCACCCGGCGGGCGCTGGTGTCCAGCACCACCTTCAGCGCGCGGGCGGTGCTGTCGTCCCGGCGTACCTCGTGCCCCTGGGTCCAGGCCAGCACCGGCGCGGACGGCACCGGGCGCTGCGCGGCCCGCAGCGGCCGCGCGGCCGGGCCGGACGCGTGCACGAACGCGCCCCGGCCGCGCACCGCCGACCAGGTCCGGCCCGCGACCGGGTCGTGCACCACGCCGAGCACCGGCGAGCCGTTGTCGCACAGGGCGATCCCGACCACGTACGCGGGCAGCCCGATCGCCACGTTGTTGGTGCCGTCCAGCGGGTCGACGAGCCACGCCCACGCGGTGTCCGGGGCGTACTCGCCGCCCTCCTCGGCGATCACGCCGTGCTCCGGCCAGCGGGCCCGGATCCGGTCGACGATCAGCCGCTCGGCGGCCAGGTCGAGGTCGGTCACCAGGTCACCGGTGTCGTTCTTGGCCCGGGCGTGCACCTCCCCCCGGGTGCCCCGGCGCAGCAGGCGGCCCGCCGCCTGCGCTGCCTCCACCGCGAACCGGTGCGCGTCGCGCAGGTCGGGCCCGCCTCTGCTCGGCTCCACGTCCATGGCTCCTCCAGCCAGTCAGCCCCGTGCCACCAGTCGCGCGATCTCCCGCGCCATCCGCGCGGTCTCCGCCGCGTCGCAGCGGTCCCGGCGTACCCGGTGGCTGCGCCCGTCCACCGCGCCGAGGCTCAGGTCGCACGCGCCGGGAGTGGTCCGGCCGAGCGCCACTGTCACCGCCGGCTCACCGGCGTCGACCTCCGAGGTGTGGAAACCGCCGGCACGCAGCGCGTACGAGTCGCCTGCGGAGTGCGTCTCCACCGTCGCGGTCATCGCGGTGACCAGCCGGTCGGTGGCGGCCATCTCGTCCACCTCGCCGAGGCTGTGCACCTCGTAGATCCGCCAGGCCGGGTCGGCCGGCGCGTCGTCGACCTCGATCAGCTCGTTGCGGACGGTCCCGTGCAGCACGTGGCTGAGCAGGTCCCAGCTGTGCGAGTGCATGGTGGAGGTGGTCGGGCGCACCGGCGTCGGGTCGGCCGGCCAGGCGTGCACGCAGATGCCGTCCGGGCCGTCGCGTTCCACGGGCAGGCAGGTGAAGCCGAGCGGGTGCCGGACCGCGCGCACCGGCCGCCGCCCGTCGGCGACGTCGCCGAGCACGTCCAGCACCCAGCCGCGCAGCATCTCCGGCCGGGTGCCCCGGTCGATCTCCCGTTCGAGGTCGGCGTAACTGGTCATGAGTAGGGGTTCCTCGCCTGGACGGCCTTGCCGATGATGCCGGCGACCTCACGGTCGCCGAAGGACCGGGGCAGCGTCAGGCCGAGGGCGGTGAACAACCGCCGTACCTGCTCGACCGACGGCTCGTCGTCGAGCTTGACCTGGGCCGCCGCCTCGATCGGCACGCGCCGGCTCTGCCGGCGGCTGTAGTCCAGCTCGATGTTGAAACGGTTGTAGTAGACCTCGCCGCGGTCGATGCGCAGCGCGGGCGTCTGCGGGTTCTCCTGCGTGATGACGACGCAGGAGGAGGAGAGGTCGTAGCGGAACGTGGTCATCTGCGCGGAGAGCCGGACGTCGATGGTGAGCAGGCCGGAGCGTTGCAGGTGCCAGCAGGCGGCCAGCACGGTCGCGTACGACTCCTTGCGGGTGCGGTCGACGGTCCACGGCTCGCCGGGCGCGTCCGGGTCGAGGCTGCGCCGGAACCGCGCGTACCGCTCGCAGACCTCCTCGTCGGTCGGGTCGATGATCTCGATCGCGACGGTGAGCGTGGCGTTGCGCCGCCGGGCGTGTTCCAGACAGTCCGGCAGCGTGACCGCGCGCAGGTAGGTGCCGGTGCCACCCTTGAAGCTCCACTGGTCGGTGTGCCTCCGCGCCTCGGCGAGCGCCTGCCCGACCTCGCTGCCGTGCAGCACGCGCACCATGGAGACGCTGTCGATGGCCTCACGGGCCCGGTTCAGCGCGCCCTCCGGCCCGGTGATCTCCTGCATCTGCGGCACCAGGTCGGTCAGCCGGTCGCGGGTGTCCGAGATGACCTGGCGGACCTCCCGCTCGGTGGTGCGCCGGCGCAGCCGGTCCCGCAGCATCGCCTGCGCGAGCAGGCCCAGGACCAGCAGGATCGCGCTGTTGACGACCTCCTGGTCGACCGCGTTGGTGAGGCCGAGCACGGACACCGTGAGGGCCAGGACGAGGCCGATGAACGCGTCGAGATTGGTCACGACCCAGGCGAGCAGGCGCGTCATGACATCCCCCGGTCGACGACGGAACCCTCATGATAGCCCGCTGTCAATGTCGCCATCACGCCCTGTTCTGCTGTGGTGGCGGTGCGCCGTGCCGGCGGGCGGCGCAGATCAGCGAACCGCCGAGCCCCGGTGCGGCGCGGGCCAGCCGCCGCGAGGCCACCCACCGGCCGCCCGGCAGCCGCCAGCCGACCTCGTTGGACCGCAGCGCCACCGGCGTGAACCCGGCCCGGCGCAGCGTCCGGCGCAGCAGCGAGGCGGTGAACGGGCGGATGTGCAGCCACAGGTACGGGTGCAGCGGATCGACCTGACGTGGCGCCCGCCCGGCGAGGAACGCCAGCCGGTCCTGCACCGGCGCCAGGTTCGGCGTGGTGAGCACCAGCAGGCCGTCGGGCGCCAGCACCCGGTGGCACTCCCGCAGCAGCGCCAGCGGGTCGTACACGTGCTCGATCAGCTCGCCGGCGAGCAGCCCGGCGAAGCTGCCCGCCCGGAACGGCAGCCCGCGGGTGGCGTCCAGGCAGACCGGCAGCGCCCGTCCGCGGGCCACGGCGCGGGCCGTGCGCAGCGCCGTCTCGGCCGTGTCGGCGAGCACCACCGGGCCGGGCAGCGCGGCCGGGTCGAGCATGCCGCGCGGTCCGCAGCCCAGTTCCAGCACCGGCCCGCGTCGGGTCACCCCCTCGGCCATCAGCCGGGCCGCGACCGCGCGGCGCACCCGGTGGTACGGGTCGTCGACGTACCCGTCGACCTCGGCGCCGTCGTGGTAGCGGCGGTGGTTGGCGTGCCTGCCGTGCGCCTGCGCGCGGTGCGACGACGTCCCGGTCGGCGGCTCGGCCATCACCCCTCCACAGCGGACGCCGGCCCCTTCGGCGGCGTCCGCACCAAGCCTCGCACCGGTTACGCCCGGCGGCGCGCACATCCGGCCCACCGGATGTGCGCGCGGCGCTACGTCAGATCGCCCGCGCCCAGTCCAGCCGGGTGCTGTCGTCGTACTCGTCGCCGGGGATCCACCACTGCTCGCCGAAGCCACTGGTGGACACGATGATGTTGCCGCCGTCCGGGTACTCGTTCTCCGGCGGGATCGACAGCGCGGCGCAGTAGCGGCCGTCCGGGGAGAACACCGGCGACAGGTAGAACCGGGGCTCGTCGGTGAGCTTCTTCAGCCCGGTGCCGCCGATGCGCACCGACGCCAGCGACTGGTTGTAGACCTCCCGGTCCAGGTGCCAGCGGTTGGTGCAGAAGACGACGCGCCCGGAGTCGGGCATGAAGACCGGCGAGATGAACATCTCGCCCGCCACCGGCGTGTAGATCGGCCGCACCGTGCCGGTCGCGAGTTCCAGCACCCGCAGTTGCCAGCCCTGCGAACGGCTGCGCCACCGTACGACGATCATCGAGCCGTCCCGGGACCAGTCCGGGTCCCTCATGGAGTGCCCCTCGACCAGCACGCGGGTGGCGCCGGTGACCACGTCCACAGCGATCAGCCGGTCGTTGCCCTGCCCGGTGACCAGCGCGATCTCGGTGCCGTCCGGCGACCACGTCGGCGCGCCGTAGCGGACACCGAACGGGTCGGCGAGCAGTGTGCGCTTCTGGCCGGTGACCCGGTCGTACACGGCCACGTACGGCTCCAGCGTGCCGTCGCCCGAGCGGGCCGTGTTGACCCAGGCCACGTACCGGCCGTCCGGCGAGGCCTTCGCGTGGTCCCCGTTCGGCAGCAGCTCCCGCGGCGTGGTGCGGCCCGGGTCGACCTGGAGCACACCCCAGCCGACGCTGACCAGCCACGACCCGTTCACCACGTCGGCGGCGGACGCGGGTGCGGCGGACGCGGCGTGGGGCCCGACGGCCAGCCCGGTCGCGGCGGCGACTCCGGTCAGCGCGGCGGTACGCAGCAGGGCACGACGATTCATTGCGGTCATTCGACAACCCCCGTGTGAGACGTGGCCCCCACACTCGCGAGTGGATCGACGCACCGGAATCGGACGAGTGGCCGCTTCACGCTCGGCTGCTCGTCCATCACCAGAGGTGAGCCCGAGGCGGCCCGGTACGCTCGCCCCGATGACCTCCGACGCGCTGCGCCGCGCCCTCACCGAACCGGGCGACCCGCCGCTGCTCCCGCTTCCCGGCGTGGCGGTCGAGCTGCTGGACGCCCTCGCCGCCCCGCCGCGCCTCGGCGCGCACCTGCGGCTGGTGCACGACGTCGCCTGGCACCTGACCGCCGCGTTCGCCGACCGGTTCGGCGCGGTGCCGTTCGACAGGCAGGCGGTGCTGTTCGGCGCCGCAGTGCACGACCTCGGCAAGGTCGAGCACCCCGGCGAGCTGACCGGCCCCGGGTCGGCGCACGAGGAGGCGGGCTACCAGCTGCTGTTGCGCTTCGGCGTACCGGAGGAGCGGGCCCGTTTCGCCGTCACCCACGCCGCCTGGCACTCCCCCGGCGTACAGCTGGAGGACCTGCTGGTCAGCCTCGCCGACAAGGTGTGGAAGGGCCGCCGGGTCACCGACCTGGAGCAGCTCGTGGTCGACCGGCTCGCCGCCATCACCGGCCAGGAGCGCTGGCAGACGTTCCTGGACCTCGACGACGTCCTCGCCGAGCTGGCCGCCGGCGCGGACCGGCGGCTGGCGTTCCAGGCGGAACATCCGGTTTACGGCTGACGTCGGACCGGCGGCGCCGATGAGTCCGCCGCGCGAGGGCGGTCTGCCCCGGGTCGGTGTTCTCCGATCTCCGGGAGGAAGCATGAGCACCAGCGAAGCGCGGGGCCGGGTGCGGGCGTTCGTCACCGTGTCCCTGGACGGCTACGTCACCGGTCCGGACGACCACGCGGGCCAGGGGCTGGGCGTCGGCGGCGAGCGGCTGCACCACTGGGTGATGGGCGGGCCGTGGACGTACGACACGCCGCGCGAACCCGGCACCGGCATGACCGGCGAGGACCGCGCGTACTTCGACGAGCTGCTGGCGGGCGTCGGCGCCGCGCTGTGCGGCCGGGGGATGTACGACAGCGCCGGCGCCTGGGGCGGCAGCAACCCGTTCGAGGCGCCACTGGTCGTGCTCACCCACCGCACCGCCGACCAGCCCGACCCGGACGCCGGTTTCCTCATGGTCGACGGGTTCGACGCGGCGCTGGCGGCGGCCCGGCGTACGGCCGGTGACGGCGCGGTGGTCATCGGCGGGGGCGCCGACGTGATCCGGCAGGCGCTCGCGGCCGGCGTGGTCGACGAGCTGGGCCTGTCCACCGCGCCGGTGATCCTCGGTCGCGGGAAGCGGCTCTTCGAGGGCTTCGACCGGGACGTCGACCTGGAGATCCGCGCCGTGCACCACTCGCGCCACGCGGTGCACGTCAGGTACGCCGTCGGCCGCCGCGCGAGTGATACCGATTGACTTTCGATAGGTTACGCGCGATAGTCGATGCATGTTGACGGCGCAACGCGCGGTGACACCACTCCGCGCCTTCCTGGTCCTGCTGTTCGCGATCCTGGTGCTGTTCCAGACCATGTCGCTGCCCGGGCAGTTCGCGCACATGGCGCGCGAGAACCCGGACATGGCGTACCTGCGGTGGCCCGCCACCGCGGTGACGATCTTCTGGGTGCTGTGCGTGCAGGTGGTGATCGTCTGCACCTGGCACCTGCTCACCCTGGTCAAGAACGACCGCATCTTCACCGAGGCGTCCCTGGGCTGGGTCGACGGGATCGTCTGGGCGGTCGCCGCCGCCTGGGTGGTGCTCGTCGGCGTGTTCCTCTACGTCGGCTTCAACGCCGACGACCCGGGGTTGCCACTGCTGCTGTTCCTGCTGGTCACCGGCGTCAGCGTGCTGGGGCTGCTGATGGTCGTCCTGCGCGCGCTGCTGCGCCAGGCCACCACGCTGCGCACCGACATGGAAGCGGTGATCTGATGCCGATCGTCGTGCGCATCGACGTCGAACTGGCCAAGCGCAAGATGAGCGTCGGCGAGTTCGCCGAGCGCGTCGGGCTCACCCCGGCCAACGTCGCCGTACTCAAGAACGGCCGCGCCAAGGCCGTCCGTTTCAGCACCCTGGAGGCCATGTGCCGGGTGCTCGACTGCCAGCCCGGCGACCTGCTCGAATGGGTCGCCGACGAGGAGGAGCGATGAGATACCTGGCCGTCGTCGTCGCCCTGCTCGCCGTCGTGCTCGGCGTCACCGGCTTCGTGTACGGCGAGGCCGACGACTCCCCCGGCCTCCAGTTCCTGTCCGCACTGCTCGTCATCGGCGCGGTCGCCATCGGCGTACGCGTCGCCCGGCGTACCCGGTAGGGCCGGCGCCCCCTCGACGCCGGCCCTGCCGGTCAACCCTTCACGCAGACGACCTGCTTGAGGTGGGCGACCACCTCGACCAGGTCCTCCTGCTGGGCCATCACCTCGGTGATGTCCTTGTACGCGCCGGGGATCTCGTCGACCACACCGGCGTCCTTGCGGCACTCCACCCCGGCGGTCTGCGCGGCCAGGTCCGCGGTGCTGTACGTCCGCTTCGCCTGCCCCCGCGACATCCGCCGCCCGGCGCCGTGCGACGCCGAGCAGTACGCGTCGAGGTTCCCCTTCCCGCGCACGATGTACGAGCCGGTGCCCATCGAGCCCGGGATGATGCCCAGGTCACCCCGGCCGGCCCGGATCGCGCCCTTGCGGGTCACCAGCACGTCCACCCCGTCGTAGTTCTCCTCCGCCACATAGTTGTGGTGGCAGGAGATCGGCTCGTCGTAGCCGGCGTGCGGGAACGCCTCCCGGACCACCTGGCAGAGCAGGGCGAGCATGACCGCCCGGTTACGCCGGGCGTACTCCTGCGCCCACCACAGGTCCCGCCGGTACGCCTCCATCTCGGGCGTGCCGGCGAGGAACACCGCGAGGTCCCGGTCCGGCAGGTCGGTGTTGTGCGGCAGGCCGCGCGCCACCGCCATGTGCCGCTCGGCCAGCTCCTTGCCGATGTTGCGGGAACCGGAGTGCAGCATCAGCCAGACCCGGCCGTCGTCCGCGCCACCCTGCTCCAGGCAGACCTCGATGAAGTGGTTGCCGCCGCCGAGCGTCCCGAGCTGCCGCTGCGCCCGCGTCTGGAGCTGCGCCACCTTCCGGTCCAGCGTCCCGAACCGCCGCCAGAACTCGTCCCAGCCCGCCTGCTCCAGCCCCCGGACCCGGCGCGGATCGACGGCGTCGTCACGCATCGCGAAGCCGACCGGGATCGCCGCCTCGATCGCCGACCGCAGCGGCGCGAGGTCGTCGGGCAGGTCGGCGGCGGTCAGCGAGGTCCGCACCGCCGACATGCCGCAGCCGATGTCCACGCCGACCGCGGCCGGCGACACGGCCTGCCGCATCGCGATCACCGAGCCGACAGTGGCGCCCTTGCCGAAGTGCACGTCCGGCATCACCGCGACGCCCTGCACCCACGGCAGCGCGCCGATGTTGCGCAGCTGCCGGGCCGCCTGCGCCTCGATCGCGTACGGGTCGGTCCAGACCCGGACCGGTGCCCGGGTACCGGCCAGCGGGGTGAAACCCATCGTCGTCTCCTTGCTCATGTCCGTCTGACGTAGGCCGTACGGGACTCGAACCCATAGCCTCCCGGGTGAGAACCGGGTGAGCTGCCAATTGCTCCAACGGCCCTCCGGCGGCGTGACGCCGTCGGCGGATTCACCCCGGACACGGAGAACCGCCCGGCTCCGGTCTGGGGCGGGCGGTTCGCGCGGATCGTCGCGCCGGCGCTAGACGCGCCACCACCCTGGTTGCCATTGCCGTCGCCGGCCCGTGCCCGATTCGGGCAGCAGGACACCGGCGCGCGGCGCTTGCCGCTCGGCGCGGGTGCGGTTCTGCTGCGACACGGTGGACTCCCCTGGTGGACCAGAACGTTGCCGCTCACGGTACGGCCGCCGCGCACCGGCGGCAACGTGAATTTGCGAGTGAAGCCCTCGTATGAAGGAGGTCTCTGCCGAGAGATCAACTTCACGAGGGGCTTCACGTGAGTGCCAGCGGCAGACCCGTCAGGACGGGACCTGGGCAAGCCTGAGCACGTAATCGAATCCGCGTTTCTGCGCGGGCGAATCCACCATTGGCAGGATCAGCGCTGGTATGCCGGCGGAAACCGATCCGCCGTCGCCGGCGGGATGATCACCGACCATCAGGGTCTGGCCCGGTGTGGCATGGAGGGCCTCGAGGGCGGCGCCCCAGATGCGAGGGTCCGGTTTGACGAAGCCGACCTCGTAGGACAGTACGAACGCATCGACATGGCCGTCGAGTCCGTGCCGCGCGAAGCATTTGCGGATGTCCCAGCCGACGTTGCTGACGACGCCGATGCGAACACCGCTGTCACGCAATGCGGACAGCGTGGCGACGGTGTCGGCGTACGGCTCGATTGCTTCGGCGTGTGTTTCGTGCATGACCGATGCCAGCGCCTGGTCAACCCCAGGAATCTGTTCCAGCACGGTGAGGATCGCCCGATCCCAGACTCGCGGATCCAGATCTCGGGCGATGTGGGCCGGATCCGTGGCCGTCTCCCGCAACAGTTCCGCGAAGTCGCCAGCAATACGGTGCGCCTCGCCAGCAGCCAATGCCCGGTCGATCGATGCCGCCGCGTTGCCCACCCAACGCTCCGAGTCTCTGGCGAACAGAGTCCAGGCGAAGTCGAACAGTACTGTCGTCACGCGCCTGGCGGTCATCGCATCACCCTAGATCGACACGACGCGTCCGGGAGCGGCGGTCGACCTGGATCGGGCAGGGCTGGGGTGCCCGGTCTCAGCCGGCGTGCGCCACCGGGTGGCGCCGCATCTCCTCCATGAACGGGTAGCGCGCGGTCAGCTCGGCGAGCGTGATGCCGGCCCGCCACGCGGCCGCCACCTGCGCGACCTGGAGCAGATCGGTGGCGTCGCCCCGCGCCTGGACGTCGCCGTCCACCCGCAGGTCGATCATGAAGTAGCGGGCCTGGGAGCCGAGGCTGACGCAGACCACGCCCCGGGCGGAGGTCATCTCGGCGCAGGTGAACCGGCTGCGCCCCTGCTCGGGCGCGGTAACCTCGCCCACGTCGAGCTGGTGCGCGGCGGCGGTCGCCACGAGCGCGGGGGCGAGACCGCCGGGCTCGACCAGGTCCGGGTAGAGGCGCACACCCAGTGCGGCCGACACGTCGCTCATGACTGACTCCCACTTCCTCGTGACAGAGACCAGCAGCGCGCAGGTTACGAGTGTGTTTCCGGCACGCACGGCCATCTTTTCCCGTGCGACGGTCCCGGGGCAATAGGAACGCCCTCATCGAACCCCTCCGAGGTACGCTGCCGCCTCATGGCGCTGATCCGGTGTGACTTCTTCTCCGAGGCGTTGGGCATGGGCACGTCGATGACGGTGCTGCTGCCCGATCGCGGCGCGGCCGGGATCGGCGTGCCGGGCGCCGCCTCCGACGGCGACCCGCCGGTGCTCTACCTGTTGCACGGCCTGACCGACGACGACACGGTGTGGACCCGGCGCACCTCGATCGAGCGGTACGTGGCGCCGCTCGGGCTGGCCGTGGTGATGCCGCAGGTGCAGCGGAGCTTCTACTGCGACGAGGCGCACGGCAACCGGTACTGGACGTTCCTCAGCGAGGAGCTGCCCGAGGTGTGCCGGTCGTTCTTCCGGCTGTCCACGCGGCGGGAGGACACGTTCGTCGCGGGCCTGTCGATGGGCGGCTACGGGGCGATGAAGTGGGCGCTGCGCCACCCGGAGCGGTTCGCGGCGGCGGCCAGCCTGTCCGGCGCGCTGGACGTGACGCGCCGCCGCCACCATGCGACCCGTCCGGTCGACCCGGCGGTGTGGCGCACCGTCTGGGGTGACGGCCCGGTGCCCGCCGACGACGACACGGTGGGGCTGCTGGAGCGCTCCGGCGACGACCGGCCGGCGCTCTACGTCGCCTGCGGCACCGAGGACTTCCTGTACGAGGACAGCATGCGGTTCCTCGACGTGGCCCGGAAGCGCGACGTGCCGGTCACCGTCGACTTCGGTCCGGGTGACCACGACTGGGCGTACTGGGACGCGCGGATCTCCGACGTGCTGGCCTGGCTGCCGCTGCGCACGCGCTGACCGGTGCGCGGGCGCTGAGCGGGCTCAGACGCCCACGGTGCCGTCGACCGCCTCGCGGATCAGGTCGGCGTGCCCGTTGTGGCGGGCGTACTCGTGCAGCATGTGCAGCATGACCAGGCGCAGCGAGACGTCCTCGCCCCAGCGTGCCTGGTGGCCTGTGACGTCGAGCGACTCGGCCTCCCGCTCGATGCGCTGGGCGTGCTCGATCTCCCGCTGCCACGCCTCGAACGCCTCCGCCGCGTCGGCGTCGCGGGCGTCGTACGCCTGCTGGAAGTCGCCGCTGTCCGACCACACCAGCGGCACGTCCTCGGCGGCGATGACCCGGCGGAACCAGGTGCGCTCCACCTCGGCCATGTGGCGGACCAGGCCGAGCAGGGACAGCGTGGACGGCGGCGACGCCTGCCGGCGCAACTGCTCGTCGGTCAGCCCCTCGCACTTGAGGGCCAGCGTGGCCCGGTGGAAGTCGAGGAAGGCGCGCAACGACTCCCGTTCGCCGGCGAGCAGCGGCGGGCCGATCCGTTCGGTCTCCATGAGCGTCGAGCCTAGCCGCAATCGATCATGGTGGAACGACCGCGTCACCGCAGTGACGAACCGGCCACCGGGAAGTCGAACCAGGTGTCCGGGTACGGCTCGTCGACGTACCGGTAGTGCCACCACTCCAGCGGATAGTTCTCGAATCCCTGCGCGGACATCAGCCGGCGCAGCAGGTCCCTGTTGTTCCGGGCGGTGTCGCTGATCCGCGCGTCGGCGGTGTGGGCGCGCGGGTCGAAGCAGTCGAACCCGGTGCCCATGTCGATCGAGTCGTCGGCGAAGCGGCGCCCGGCCGGCTCGGTGCAGGGCACGAGCGCCTGGCCGGGCGTGTACGCGGCCTGCGGCGGCCCGGAGACCGGGACCAGGGTCAGATCGACCGTGCTGCCCCGGCTGTGCGCGGTGGGCGCGCCGATGTAGCCGTCGGCGAACAGCCGGTCCTTGGCTACGCCGGGATAGAACTCCCCCTTCATCCGCTGCTCGCCGGGGAGTTTCGCCCAGGCGACGAAGTCGTCGGCGGCGCGCTGCGGGCGGTAGCAGTCGTACACCTTGAGGCTGTGCCCGCCGGCGAGCGCGGCGGTCTGCACCCGGTGCAGCGCCTGCGCCGCCGGGCGGGTGAGCAGGCAGCGCGGTTCGGCGTACCCGTCGATCGGACGGCCGACGAAGTTGTGCGGGCCCGCGTACCGGATGTCGGTGCGGACGGTGGGGTCGACGGTGGTGAGGTCCACGACGTCCGCCGGGGCCCGGGGGCCGGTCGGGGTGGGTGAGGGCGGCGCGGACGGCGACGGGGACGGCGCGGGCCGCTGGCAGGCGGCGAGCAGCGCGGCCGCGACGGCCAGGACCGCCGTCGCGCGCATGCCGGTGCCCATCCGCCGTGTCTACCAGCCCGAACGGGCCGGCATCGGCGGAACCGGTGGTCAGCCGCCCAGCACGGTACGCAGGAAGTCGACGGCGGCGGCGTCGTCGTCGATGCCGCCCGCCTCGTGGCCGTTGAACCGCCACACCGTCAGATCCTTGTCGCCCCGGTAGTCGTGGTAGGCGGCGTAGACGGTGGACGGCGGCGTGATCTCGTCCATCAGCGCGACGGAGAACCGGGCCGGCACTGTGGCGCGGCGGGCGAACGCGACGGCGTCGACGTAGCCGAGCGTGCGCAGCGCCTGCTCCTCGCGGTCGCGGTGCACGGCGAGGTAGTCGCGGATCTCCCGGTACGGCGTGGCGTCGGTGATCGTGATCGCGCGTGGGATGTCGCAGAGGAACGGCACGTGCGCGACGGCCGCGCGGACCCGCGGGGCCAGCGCGGCGGCGGCGAGCGCGGCGGCGCCGCCCTGACTGTGACCGAGTACGGCGAGCCGGTCCGGGTCGACAGCGGGCAGCTCGCACGCGGCGTCCACGGCGCGGACCGCGTCGGTGAGGAAGCGCCGGTAGTAGTACTTGTTCGGGTCCTCGATGCCCCGGGTGGCCATGCCCGGCGCCTGCGGTCCGGCGGCGGCGACGTCGGGTGTGTCGCCCCGGCTCCACCCCGAGCCCTGGCCGCGCGTGTCCATCTGGAGGTGGGCGAAGCCGGCCGCGGACCAGAGCAGGTTCTCCAGCGCGTGGCCGCGGCCGCCGCCGTACCCGACGTACTGCACGATCGTGGGCAGCGGCTCCGTCGCGCCGCGCGGCACCCGCAGCCAGGCGCGGATCGGCTGTCCGGCGAAGCCGGGGAAGGTGACGTCGAAGACGTCGACAGCGGTCAGCGGCGTGGGCAGCGGGGTCGCCGTCACGGGGTCGCCGCAGGAGCGCGCCTGTGCCAGAGTGTCAGCCCAGAAGGCGTCGAAGTCCGGAGGCTCGTGCAGGTCGCTGCGGTAGGTGCGGAGTTCGGCCTCGGTCAGGTCGGTGAACACGCCTCGGTTTTCCTCGTCGTTCGTCGGGGGTGGACGGCGAGCCGTCGGAAGATGACGGGCGCATTTCCGGAACGTTTCCGCAACTCGTGCGAACGCTAGGGCCGGTCCGGCCTGTCGTCAAGCCCTCGACGTACGGCAAGATGTTCGTGGGGCGGGACGGTCTACCGGTCGGTTCCGGCAGCCGGCGAAGGGAACACGGGTGAGCGCGGACGACGAGCGCAGGGTGACCATCACCGCGATCGCACGGGAGGCCGGCGTCTCGGTCCCGACCGTGTCGCGCGTGCTCAACGGGCGGTCCGACGTCGCGCCGGACACCCGGGAACGGGTCGAGGAGCTGCTGCGACACCACGGCTACCGGCGCCGCGGCAGCCGTACGGTGCGCCGGGCGGACCTGGTCGACCTGGTCTTCAACGACCTGGACAGCCCGTGGGCGGTGGAGATCATCCGCGGCGTGGAGGACGTCAGCCACGCCGCCGGGGTGGGCACCGTCGTCTCGGCGATCCACCGCGAGTCCAGCTCCACCCGGCAGTGGCTGCACAACCTGCGCGCCCGCGCGTCCGACGGCGTGATCGTGGTGACCTCGCACCTGAGCCCGGCCGTGCAGGCCCAGCTGCGGCGCCTCAACGTGCCGGTGGTGGTGGTCGACCCGGCGGCCGGCGTGGCCGCCACGGACGTGCCGGCGATCGGCGCCACCAACTGGACCGGCGGCCTGGCCGCCACCGAGCACCTGCTCAAGCTCGGCCACCGCCGGATCGGTTTCGTGGCCGGCCCGCCGCACCTGCTGTGCAGCCGGGCCCGGCTGGACGGCTACCGGGCCGCGCTGGCCGCCGCCGGAGTCGCCGCCGACGACCGGCTGGTGCAGCCCGGCGACTTCTACCACGCCTCCGGGTTCACCGCCGGTGGCGCGCTGCTCGACCTGGACGACCCGCCGACGGCCATCTTCGCCGCCAGCGACCAGATGGCCTTCGGCGTGTACGAGGCGGTGCGCCGCCGCGGGCTGCGGGTCTGCGACGACGTGAGCGTGGTGGGCTTCGACGACCTGCCCGAGGCGCGGTGGGCCTCACCGCCGCTGACCACGGTGCGCCAGCCGCTGGTGGAGATGGGCCGGCTCGCCGCGCGTACGGTGCTGCGGCTGGCCCAGGGCGAGGAGATCGACTCGCCCCGGGTCGAGCTGGCCACCGAACTCGTGGTGCGGGACAGCACAGCGGGGCCCGCCTACCGCTGATCCGGGCCGCTCCTTTCAGTCCTGTTCCGGAATTTCCGGCTCCCGTAGAGCCGGCCCGGCCGACAGGGCGACGGCGGCGGCGTTACGGCGACGCCGGGCCAGCAGCAGCGCTCCCCCGGCCGTCAGCACCGCGCCCACCGCCACAGTCACGCCCGTACCGGGACGCGGCCCGGGTGCCGCCCCGCCGCCCCGCAGACCGGCCTGCCCGGCCAGCGCCGAGGCCGCCCCGCCCGCCGGTGGCGCCGACCGGTCCAGCTCCCCCGGCTCGACCAGCCGTCCCACCGCGGCGTCGCGGGGCTGCGCGAACCCCCAGTCCAGCAGCGCCGCGCCCTGCTGCCAGCCCCGCTGCGTGGTCACCTCGGCGCCGAGCAGCGTGACCACGAGACGCCGCCCGCCGCGCTCGGCCGCGCCGACGTACGTGTGCCGGGCCAGGTCGGTGAAGCCGGTCTTGCCGCCGAGCGCGCCCGGATAGTGGTCCAGCAGCATGTTGTCGTTGGAGATCGCGAACCCCTTCGCCCGCTGCGCCGGCTGGGCCGGGATCTGCGCGATCCGGGTGGTGGCGTACCTGCGGAACGCCGGGTCGGCGAAGCACGCCCGCGCGATCAGCGCCAGGTCGTACGCGCTGGTGAACTGCCCCGGTCCGTCCAGCCCGGACGGGGTGACCGCGTGCGTCTGCCGGGCGCCCAGGCGGTGCGCCTCCTCGTTCATCGCCCGCACCCCGCCGGCCAGCCCGTCCGGGCCGCCGCCGAGGCGGGCGAGCGCGTTGGCCGCCTCGTTGCCGGAACGCAGCAGCAGGCCGAGCCAGATCGTCTCGATCTGGTAGCGCCCGCCCTCCACCAGCCCGACCGCCGAGCTGCCCGGTTCGACAGCCAGGTCCCCGGCGGTCACCGTCACCTCCCGGTGCGGGTCCAGCCGGGGCAGCATGGTGGCGGCCAGCAGCAGCTTCTGCACGCTCGCCGGTACGCCGTACTCGTGCGGGCCGCAGCCGCCGAGCACCGCGCCGCTGTCCAGGTCGGCGACCACCCAGGAGGTGGCTGTCACCGCAGGCGGCGCGCTCGACGCGGGCGGGACGACCAGGCCGGCGGTGTCGAGCGCGGCGCCGCCGACGGCCCGCGCGGCCGGGTCGGGCGCCGGTGGCGGCTGCGGCGGCCGGGCCGACGGGGCCGGCACGTTCGGGCAGGGCGGCGCGGCGGGCAGCCGGCGTACCGGCGCGCGCACGGCGGCCACGGCCGGTGTCGCCGGCACCGGCAGCAGCAGGGCGGCGGCCAGCGCCACGAAGGGTCCCCAGGTCCTCATGACCCGGACGCTAGCCACGCCGACCCGAACGGGTCACCGGCTCCGGGATTCGCGTTCCGGCGCCGCGGGCGCGCGGTAGGCTCCGCCGCCCGCTCGCGGATCAGCGCGCGCGGAGCCCGTGGCCGCCGAGCGGGCCGACGTGCCATCCGCGCCGGCGACACTCGGCCAGCACGCGCGGAAGCGCGGCGAGACCGGCCCGCCAGGCGCCCGGCGCGGCGGCACGGGAGGAGTCGTGCAGCAGGATCGTGCCGCCCCCGTCCAGCCCGGCCAGGACGGTGCGTGCGACGGTGCCGGCGGTGGCCGTGGCGGTCCAGTCCCGGCCCCAGCAGCTCCACAGCACCGGCCGCAGGCGCAGCCGCCGGGCGGCCACGAGCGCGGCGGTGGTGAGCACGCCGTACGGCGGTCGCAGGAACCGGGGCGGACGGCCGGTCACGTCGGTGACCAGGTCGTACGCGCGGGTCAGATCGCGAACCGTGCGAGCCGGACCGCGCAGCAGCAGATTGTCGTGCGTCCAGCCGTGCACGGCCATCTCGTGGCCGTCGCCGACCACCCGGCGACCCAGCGCCGGGTGGCGCCGCAGCATCGCGCCGAGCACGAAGAACGTGGCGCGGACCCGGTGCGCCGCCAGCACGTCCAGGACGTGGCCGGTGGACTCCGGGTCCGGGCCGTCGTCGAAGGTCAGCGCGACCCGGTCGGGCGTCCCGAGCCCGTGCAGGCCGGGCAGCAGCAGCCGCCGTACGGCGGGCAGCGCCGTCACCACCGGCGCCGCCTGCACCGCCGGCAGCACGAGCGCGGCGGCCCGGGCGAGGGTGGCGGCTCTCATCGCAGCCCGCCGGTGGACTGGAGCAGCGCGGCGAGGACGGCGACCGCGTCGCCGACCGGGTCCAGCAGGGGGCGACGTGTACCGGCCGGGCCCGCGGGCGGTGCCCGGCGTGCCGCCTCGGCGACCAGGCCGGCCGGGTCCTGGGACACGTCGTCGCGGGACGGGGCCACCGGTCCGGTCCCGATCACCGCCGCGAGCACCGGCCCGAGTTGCTGCGGTGTGGCAGCCCACCGGCTCAGGCCGGCGCGGGCCAGGATCGCGGCGTTCGCGCGTCCGTGCCCGGCGATGGGCCGGTACGTGACCACCGGCAGCCCGGCCGCCAGCGCCTCCTGGCAGGTCAGCCCACCGGCGTTCTCCACCATGACGTCGACGGCGCGCATCAGCGCCGGCATGTCGTCGACCCAGCCCAGCACGTGCCGGCCGGCGCCGCGCAGCCGGTGGCGCAGCGCCGCGTTGTGCCCGCACACCACGACCGGCCGGACGCCCGCGGTGGCGACCTCGGCCACCGTGGCCGCCACCTCGCCGGCGCCCCAGGAGCCCGCGACGACGAGCGCGAGCACACCCTCCGCCGGGAGACCGAACCGCTGCCGGGCCCGCCGCCGGTCCTCCGGGCCGGTGCGGGTGAAGGCGCGGGACACCAGCGGCTGCACCGCGGTGACGTCGGCGGCGGAGGCCTGGTGCGTCTCGGCGTGGCGGACCGCGCAGTACACGTCGACGCCCGGCGCGAGCCAGGTCGGGTGCACCACGAAATCGGTCACATAGGTGATCACCGGGACACGGAGCCGCCCGCGGCGCCGCAGCGGGCCGAGGAGCTGGTTGGCGAACGGATACGTGGTGACCACGGCCCGCGTGTCGGGCGGGATGCGGCGGCGCAGGTGACGCCGGAACGGCCGCAGCAGTGCGCGGATCGCGCGTACGGCGGTCTGCGACCTGCCGGTCAGCCGGAACAGCGCGTGGTAGCCCCAGGGAAGCCGGTGCAGCACGCCCCGGTACGTCTCGCGTACCACCCGGTGGACCGGGTGGGGCAGCAGGTGCAGGAGGTTCAGCCGGTCCACCGCGAAGCCCCGCGCACGCAGCCGGTGCGCCAGCTCGTCGGCAGCCCGGTCGTGTCCGGCGCCGATGTCCGCCGAGACCACCACGATCCGGCCCGGGTGCTCCATGCCGGGCGCATACCCACGGAACCGGTGTCCACGCGACCCCGCCCGGGGCGCCGGTGACCGGGTCAGGCGCGGCGGCGTCCGCGGCGGCGGGATCGGCCGCGGCGGGCGGCGAGCACCGCCGCCACCCCGCCGACGGTGAGGGCCAGCAGACCGGCGACCGGCACGATCACCCGCCAGTCCCCGTCGCCGATGCGGTGCAGCGCCGTCCCGGCCGGTCCCCGCCACGGCGGGGAGGCGGTACGTCTCGGTTCGGCGGCCGCCGCCTGCCGGGGCTCCGCCGCCTCGGCGTCCCGCTCACCCGGCTCGACCAGCCGGCCGACCGAGGCGTCCCGGGGCAGCCGGAAGGCCCAGTCGAGCAGCTGGGCGCCCTGCTGCCAGCCGCGTACCGGGCGGGCCTCGGCGCCGAGCAGCGTCACCACGAGGCGGCGTCCGTCCCGCTGCGCGGCGCCGACGTAGCTGTGCCGGGCCAGCTCGGTGAAGCCGGTCTTGCCGCCGAGCGCGCCGGGATAGCGGTAGATGAGCTGGTTCTCGTTCTGGATCTGGAACCCGCCCTTCTTCAGCGCGGGCTGGGCCGGGATCTGCGTGCGCTCGGTGAGCGCGTACCGGCGGAACGCGGCGTCGGCGAAGCAGGCCCGCGCGATGAGCGCCAGGTCGTACGCGCTGGTGAACTGGCCGGGACCGTCCAGGCCGGACGGCGTGACCGCGTGCGTCTGCCCGGCGCCGAGCCGGCGGGCCTGCTCGTTCATCTCGGCGACGCCTGCCTGCGCGCTGCCGGCGCCGAGGCGGGCCAGCATGTTCGCGGCGTCGTTGCCGGACTGGAGCAGCAGGCCCAGCCACAGCGTCTCCACGCTGTAGCGGCCGCCGACGAGCAGGCCGACGGCCGAGCTGCCCGGCTCGATGTCCAGGTCGGCGCGGGTGGCGACGGCGACGTGCTTCGGGTCCAGCCGGCTCAGCATGGTGGCGGCCAGCAGCAGTTTCTGGGTGCTGGCCGGGGTGCCGGGGACGTGTGCGCCACACGCGCCGAGGACCTCGCCGGTGTCCAGGTCCGCCACGAGCCAGGTGGTGGCGGTGACCGCCGGGGGCGCGGGGCTGCCCGGTGGCACGACCAGCCCGGCGCCGGCCAGCGCCTCGCCGCCCACCGCCGCCTGTTCGGGCGTCGTGGCCGGCGGTGCCGGGCGGGGCGGCCGGCTGACCTTCGGGGCGGGCAGGCGCGGGCAGGGCACGGGAGCGGCGCCAGGGGCGGCTACCGGGGTGGCGGGTGTGGTGGCCGGGGCGGCGGCGGCCGGGGCGGGCGTCCCGGTGGCGAGCAGGGTGACGGCGGTGGCGACGGCCAGGGCCCGGGCTCTCATGAGAAGGCACCCTACCGATCCCGATGATCAGGTCGGGACGGCTCACCGGTGTCGTGACGCCGCGCCGACCGGACGCTCCCGGTGGGTGACCGGCCGGGGTGTCAGCGCACGCCGCGCAGCCACCACCGCTGCCACGGCGTCTCCACCGCGCGCCGGTGGTAGTGGGAGCGGACCCAGGCCACTGCCCGCGCGGGCGGCAGCCCGTCCAGCACGGCGAGCGCTGCGAGTGCGGTGCCGGTGCGCCCGACGCCGCCGTGACAGGCCACCTCGACCCGCTCCCCCGCGTACGCGCGCCGCCACGCCTCCCGCAGCGCGTCGAGGGCGTCGGCGCGGTCGGCCGGGATCCAGAAGTCGGGCCAGCGGACCCGCCGGACCGGCCATTCCGGCTCGGGACCGGGCGCCAGCAGCAGGGCGAAGTCGGCGGGCGAACCGGGCTCGGCGACCCGGCGTCCGCGCACGGTGGCACCCCCGGGCAGCGTGAGCAGGCCGGCCTGGTCGGTCCACGGTGTCGCGTCCATGGCTCATTGTGTCGTGTCGGCCGGACACGTGAGTGCCCGCCGGACCGGGTCCGGCGGGCACTCACGATCGAGCCGGGTCGTCCCCGGCGCGCCTCGGATCAGCCGAGGCGACGGCGGCGCCAGGCCATGGAGGCCAGGAGCAGCACCGCACCGGCGGCGGCGAGGCCTCCACCGAGCTTCAGCGGCGTGCCGATGCTGTCACCGGTGACCGGCAGTCCACCCTTGTGCGGCGGCCGGGTCGGCCGCGGCGGCAGGACGGTGCCGGTGGCGCTGGCGATCCGTCCGGACGTCAGACCGGTGGCGGTGAACGTGTACCGGCCCGGCCGGGTCGGCCGGTAGGTGACGGTGAAGTTGCCGCTGGCGTCGGCCGTCACGGTGAACGTGGTCGGCGCCGGCTGCGGCTGGGCACGGTTGGGCGTGTAGGCGACAGGCGCCATCGCCACCGTGCTGCCGTCGCTGCGCCGCGCGGTCCCCTCGGCCGGGGCGGCCGCGGGCAGGCCCGAGATCGCCACGTCGATCCGCACCGACTCGTTCGGCGCGAAGTTCGAACCCCGCAGGGTGAACGTCTCGCCGAGCCGGATGGTGGTCGGTGAGACGGTCAGCGACGCGACCTCGGGCGGGTAGACCGGGGGCTGCGGCTGCGCCGCCCCGGCCGCGGTCGGCACGGCCGCTACGGCCAGGCCCACCGTGAGCGCCATGATGATGCGGGATAGCCGCATGATGGTTTCCCTCCTACTGTTCACAGCTTGGTGCGTTGACTACTTGGGTGGTCCATGGGGTGACGGTGGGCGTGTGCACCAGCTCGGCCGTCCCGGCGCCGGTCTTGCCGGTGAGCACCGTGACGTCGAGCGTCCGGGTCTGCCCCGGGCGCGTCTCCACGTTCGCCACCGCAACCTGGCGGCGGCCGTGGGTGCCACTGCCCATCGCGGTGTCCCGCCCGTCCAGCCGGCCGGTGAGCACGGCGCCGCCGGTGGGCGTGTGGACGGAGACGAAGGTGCGTGCGGTGTACTTGTCGCCAGCCAGAGCAAGCCCGGTGACCGACTTGCTCAGGCCCGACTTCGGGGCGGTGGAGTGCACCGTGACCCGCAGCCGCAGCTCACGGCGCCCGTCCGGGTGGCATTCGCCAACCGTCACGGTGGCCGAGAACCTGAGGTAGTAGCCGAGCTTCGCGCCGCTGCCGTCGTTGAGGAACACGCCGACGGTCGGCACGGAGTCCTTCTCCGGGAGCTGACCGGCCAGTCGGCTGCCGGCCAGTGCGCGTTGCTCCTCAGATCGGACACTCCAGAACAATATCCGACGTTCATTGATTGAACGGGTAAAAACGGTCAAAAGTGCACGCGGGTCGACCGTCTTGGTGAACAGGGTGTCGAAGACGCCCGAGGCGGCCTTGGTGAAGTACTCGTCCTGGTCCTTCGTGTCCAGGTCCCGGTACGAGTCACTGAGGAGCGTCCGTACGGCGGTGGCGGCGCCCAGCGACGGCCCGTCCGGCACGTTCACCGGACCCACGACGCCGAGCAGGTACGACAGGACCACCGGGTCGACCGCCAGGACCCCGTCCACAGTGGTGCCGGTCCGGCGGCGCACCATGTCCCGGTAGAGCGCGGCGGCGGCCGGGAAGTCCGGGTTGAGGTTCACGTCCGCCGGATAGATGCCCGGCAGCTCGCCCCAGAGCCGCTTCGCCTCCGCGTCGACCTTGAGTGGCGGGTCGAAGAAGCGCAGGTCCGACGAGCTGCCCTGCTTCACGAGGCGGATCCGCCCACCCTCGGCGCGCAGGACGGCGTACGCGCCGAACATGCCACCGGTGGCGCGCAGCTCGGCCGGGTTCTGCGAGACCAGCAGATAACTGCGCGGTCCGTCCGCGCCGAGCAGCGGCGGCAGCAGCCGGGCGCCGCGGTCAGCCGCCGAGGTCAGCTCGCCGAGCTGGTCCAGCTCGGCGCGCAGCGCGGTGACCGCGTCGCGTACCTGCGTCACGAGGTCACCGGTGGGCACCTGCCGCAGCCGGTCGGCGGTCCGGCGCACCGCCTGGTCGGCGGCGGAGACCTCGGCCGAGACGGCGCGCAGGCGGGCCAGATCCAGCTTGCCCTGCTTCGGCACCAGCGAGGCGAGGTCGACGCGCAGCAGCGTGGGGAACGCCAGCCGGGCCAGATCGTCCACCGCCACCGAGATCTGCCGCACCGCGGCGAGGTTGTCCCCCGCGTACGGCGTCTGCTGGCCGACCCACCACACCGGATCCCCGGTCTCGCCGCGCGCGGCGGCGGCCTGCTCCTGCAATGCGGCGAGCGTGCGCTGGGCCCGGGCCACGTCGCCGTCGAGCACCTGGGCGCTGAGTTCCCGGGCCAGCCCGGCGGCGTTCACCAGGTGAGCGCGGGCCTGCCAGCCCCGGAACGCGACCCAGCCACCGGCGCTGAGCAGCACCGACACGACGACCAGCCCGGTCAGCAGGATCCGGCGGACCCGGGTGCGCCGGCGCCGTCGCGAGCGGCGCCGCCGGACGGGCATGGCACCAGGTCCGCTCACGGATTCCCCCTATGCGTCGGTCGAATCAGACACAATTCGCGATCGAGTGCTTTTTAGCATGAAAAAGTGCCCGTTCGGGGCGTTATTCGATACTCTGGCGATTTAACTGCTGTGTGCGAACTTTGTTCGGTTCGACGGTCGCTCGGCCGCCTCGTGCAGCAGCGCCTCGATCCGGTCCACACCGGCCCGCATCGACATGTCCCGCAGGTACGCGTCACGTCCCCGCCTGCCCATGTCGAGCCGGGCGGCCGGCGGGATGGCGGCGGCCAGCCAGAAGCGGTCGGCCAGCGCCGCCCAGTCCTCCGGCGGGCAGGACAGACCGGCGCGGGCCCGCTCCACCACCTCCGCCGTCTCCCCCGCCGCGGAGGCGACCACCGGCGCGGCGCAGGAGAGCGCGGCCTGGAGCTTGCCGGGCACCCGGCCACGCAGCTCCGGCAGGTCGCGCTGGGCCACGAGCTGGTAGTCGGCGGCGGCGTAGAGCTGCGGCATGTCCACCGCGGACCGTCGCTCCAGGAACCGGACGTTGTCCGCGCCGAGGTCGGCGGCGAGCCCTCGCACCCGCCGCTCCTGCGGACCCGAACCCACGAGCACCAGATCCATCCGGTCGCCGAGCGCCGCCGCCGCGCGGACCGCCGTCTCCAGATCCTGGTGCGCGCCGATCGTCCCGGCGTGCATCACCACGCAGCGGTCGTCCCGGCGGACCAGCCGCCGCACGGCCGGACCGGCCTGGGTGGGCCGGAAGATCCGCTCGTCGGTCCAGTTCGGCGCGGCGCGCACCCGGCCCGGGTCGGCCCCGCCGGCGCGGACCAGGTCCGCCATGAACGGCGAACCGACAGCCACCACCGCCGACTCCCGGTAGAGGCGGCGAGTGGCGGCCTCCAGCCGCGCCGGCCACCCGCTGTCCTGCGCCGAGCGCCCGTCCCGCTCCGTCCACACGTCCTGCACGTGCAGCACGGTCGGCGTACGGCCAAGCAGCCGCAGCAGCCCGGTGGCCGCGAACGTGACCGCCGGATGGCCGTAGACGTAGAGCACGTCGACGTCGCGCAGCAGGCCCCGGCCGGCGAGCGCGGCGCTGCCGGCGAAGGAGAGCCAGGTCGCGGCGCGGGCACGGGCGGAACCGTCGCCCGCGGCGTACCGGGGCACCCGGCGCACGGTCAGCCGCTCGCTGTGCGTCTGGTGCCGCCAGCGCTGCCGCCAGCCGGGATAGACGTGGCCGCCCGGGTAGTCCGGGAAGCCGGTGAGCACCCGTACCTCGTGGCCCCGGGCCACCAGCTCCTCGGCCAGGCTGCCCGGGACGAACGCCGGCTCCGGCGGGAAGTGGTAGGTGAGGATGCCGACCCTCATGACCGCGCTCCCGGCGCGGCTTTCCGGACGGCCGGGCACCGCAGCGCGTACCATTCCCGCATCCCCTCTGCGTCCGGCCGCGACCGCCGGAAGAACGCCGTCGCGGCACCCTCCGTCGCGACCGTGCCGACGAGAGGGGTGCAGATGGTCGACGAGGTGCTCTTCGTCTGCCACGCGAACATGTGCCGGTCACCGATGGCGGAGTTCATCGCCCGCCGGATGCTGGCCGGCCTGCCGCTGGCGGTGGCCAGCGCGGGGACCGACGCGATCGACGGTGCTGCCATGCACCCGTACGCGGTCGAGGTGACTGTGCGGACCGGCGCGGACCCGGCGGCCTTCCGCACCCGCCGGCTGCGCCCGGAGCACCTGACCGGGGCGGCGCTGGTGCTGACCGCGACCCGCCGGCAACGCTCGGCCTGCACCTCGCTGGCGCCGGCCGCGCTGACCCGGACGTTCACGCTGCGGCAGTTCGCCCGGCTGGCGGCCGAGGCCCGCCCCGCCGAGGCGGAGGCGGACGCGGGCACGCCGTTGCGGGCGGCGGTGTCGGCCGCGGTCCGCGCCCGGGGGCGGCTGCAACCCGCCGCCCCCGACGCGGAGGACCTGCGCGACCCGATCGGCGGTTCGCCCGCCGACTTCCGGCGCTGTGCCGAGGAGATCGAGCGGTCGATCCGGCCCGTGCTCGCACTCATCGCGACAGCCGGGTGAGTTCCTGCGTCCGGTCGCCCACGGCCTTCGCGCCCCGCCGGGTGCCGGCCCGGTCGGCCGGTACGGAGGGCGCCGCTGGCGGCACGACCACCTTGTACGCCTCGTACTGGTAGGCGTCCGACTTGGCCACCTTGGCCATGTTCAGCACGCAGCCGAGCAGGCGCACCGAGACCGAGCTGAGCGCGTGCGCCGCCGCCGCGACCTGGCTGCGGGAGGTACGCCCCTGCTGGGTGACCAGGAGCGCGCCGTCGGCCTGCACGGCCACCACCACGCCGTCGGTGACCGCCAGCAGCGGCGCGGTGTCGATGACCACGATGTCCGCCGAGTCCCGCAGCGCGACCAGCAGGTCCGCCATGGACTTGGAGCCGAGCAGCTCGCTCGGGTTGGGCGGGGTGGCGCCGCTGGGCAGCACCAGCAGGGACTTCTCCCCCCAGCGCTGCACCACGTCACCGACCTGGACGTCGCCGACCAGCACGTCGGTGAGGCCGACGCCGCCGTCGAGCCCGAGGTAGTCGGCGACCTTGGGGCGGCGCAGGTCGGCGTCGATCAGCAGCACCCGCCAGCCCGCCTCGGCCAGCGCGATGGCGGTGTTGCAGGCCATCGTGGTCTTGCCCTCGCCCTGCAACGCGCTGGTGACCGCGATGACCCGGGCCGGCTCGTGCACGTCCACGAAGCGCAGGTTGGTACGCAGCTTGCGGACCGCCTCGGCCCGGGCGGAGGTGGCCGCGTCGCCGACGATCAGCGGCGCCGACCGCGCGCCGGTCTCGTACGGGATCTCGCCGAGGAGCGGACTGCCGGTCACCCGTTGCAGCCCGGCGCCGTCGCGCATCCGGACGTCGGCCACCCCGCGCAGCACTGCGAGGCCGACGCCGAGCAGCAGGCCGAGCAGACCGCCCAGGACCAGGTTGCGGGTGGGCTGCGGCGAGACCGGGTTGGAGGTGACGCGGGGACCGCTGACCACCTCGATCTTGATCGGCGGGGCCTTGCCGTCCGGCGGCGTCTCGACCTTGCGTACCAGATCGGTGAACTTCGTCGCGAGCGTCTCGGTGGTCTTCAACGCCCGGGTCTGGTCGGTGTCGGTGATCGTCGCCTGGAGCAGGACCGTGCCGGCCGTGGCGGTGGTGTGGATCCGGCTGCGCACCTGGTCGGCGGTGAGGCCGAGCGGCGCGTCGGCGACCACGCTCTGCGCCAGCCGGTCGCTGGTGAGCAGGTCACCGTAGGACTTCACCCGCTGCTGGAGGAAGAGGCTGCCCTGGTAGGCGTCGGTGACCCCCTGGCTGGGCGTGGTGACGAAGAACGTCACCGAGGCCTCGTACCGAGGCGCCGTCCGGACCGTCACCAGCGCGGCGGTGCCCAGACCGAGCATCACCGTCACCAGCACGATCCACCAGTGGCGTCGGACCAGGCGCAGGTAGCCGAGAACGTCCATCACGCTCCCCCTCGCGACACGCCGGTCTGCCGATGAAACTGCACGAAAGCCCCCTAAAAACACCAGTCGCCGTGCCAGGATCGAATCGCCTATTCACGACGTTACGTGACTGGACGACAGTAAACGACCGAACAGGCACAGACGGTCTAATCCTTTCAATACGGATAGGACGTAGAGGGCAGCCCATGGATCGTGACGCGATCACAGCCGTTCGACCCGCCGGCCGGATCACCCACCGCGCCGCCACCCTTTCCCTGTTAACGCTGGACACGGCCGCGTGGTGCGGAGGTTTTCTCGGCGCTGCCTGGACGCGGTACGAATTCGACCTCACCGCCGCCGCCAGCGCCCGTACGCTCGGCATGGCGCTGGCCTGCGCCGCGCTGTACGCCGTGCTCACGCTGCTGCGGTCCCGGCTCTACGGCCGGTATCCGATCGGCAGCGCCGGCGACGCGCAGGGCCTGGCCACCACCGTCGCGCTCGTCGCGGCCGTCGGTTTCGTCGCCCTGCTGCCGTGGACGCAGCACCCGGTGCCGGCCAGCACGCCGCTGATCGGCGGCTCGGTCGCACTCGTGGTGATGGCGACCGCCCGGGGAGTCTGGCGGGCCCACGCCGACCGCCGGCCGCCCGCCGCACGACACGCCGAGCGCTGCCTGATCTACGGGGTGGACGCGGCGAGCGAGCGGCTCGTCCGGGTGCTGCTGCACGACCCGGACAGCAGCTACCGGCCGGTGGGCCTGCTCGACGACGCGCCCGACAGCCGCGGACTGCGGCTGGAGCGGCTGCGCGTGCTCGGCGGCCGGGAACAGATCGCCGCCGCCGTCCGTGCCACCCGGGCGAGCACAGTCATCTTCTCGATGAGCGGCTCGGATCCGCAGCTGCTGCGCGACGTCCGGACCCGCACGCTGGAGGCCGGCGCGGCGTTCAAGGTCCTGCCGCCGGTACGCGAGGTCCTCGACCGCCCGGTGGCCGCCACCGACGTACGCGACCTCCAGCTCACCGACCTGCTGGGCCGCGCGCACCGGGTGGCCGAGCTGAGCGTGGAGCGCGGCGGGCTGGCCGGGCGCCGGGTGCTCGTCACCGGCGCCGGCGGCTCGATCGGCTCGGAACTGTGCCGGCAGATCGCCCGCTGCGAGCCGGACGAGCTGATGATGCTCGACCGGGACGAGTCCGCGCTGCACGCCTTGCAGATGTCCCTGCACGGGCGCGCGCTGCTGGACGGGCCGGAGCTGATCCTCGCCGACATCCGCGACGCCGAGGGCATCGCCCGGGTGATCGCCGACCGGCAGCCCGACGTGGTGTTCCACGCCGCGGCGCTCAAGCACCTCACGCTGCTCCAGCGCCATCCCGGCGAGGCGATCAAGACCAACATCCTGGGTACGCTGAACGTGCTGGAGGCGTGCCGGGACGTCGCCGAGTTCGTGAACATCTCCACCGACAAGGCGGCCAACCCGGCGAGCGTCCTCGGCTACTCCAAGCGGATCACCGAACGGCTCACCGCGTACCACGCGCAGCGCCTGGACGGCCGATACCTGAGCGTCCGGTTCGGCAACGTGCTCAGCAGCCGCGGCTCGGTGCTCACCGCGTTCCAGGCGCAGATCCGGGCCGGGGTGCCGATCACCGTCACCCACCCCGATGTGACCCGCTACTTCATGACCGTGCAGGAGGCGGTGCACCTGGTGCTCCAGGCCGCGACGATCGGCCGGGGCGGCGAGGCGCTGGTGCTCGACATGGGCGAGCCGGTCCGGATCGCCGACGTGGCGCGCCGGCTGGCCGCCGAGGCGGACCGCCCGACGGAGATCGTCTTCACCGGCCTGCGACCGGGCGAGAAGCTGCACGAGCACCTGTTCGGCGCCGACGAGGTGGACAGCCGGCCGCTGCACCCACTCATCTCCCACGTCCCCGTGCCCGAACTGGACCCGGACGAGGTGCGCGGGCTCGACCCGTACGCCGACCCGGACGAGCTGATCAAGCGGATGGCCGCGTTCTGCGACCCGGTCGGGGCGTCCCTGCCGGCCCTGCCCGGGCAGCGCTGACCCGCCGGCCGATGGGACGCCCCACCCAGGTGGTGAGACGGGCGTCCCATCGGCCGGCTCGGCTCGCCGCCGGTGGCGGCGCCCGTTAGGGTTGGTCCAGGTGTGCCGGGAAGCCTGGTCGGCGATGGTTCCGCCGACCCCAGCTTCCGAACGGACGCCGCATGCCCCAGCACACTCCGCACCGCTCCCGCCTGCTGTCCCGCCGCTCCTGGCCGGAGGCCCGCTTCCTGGCCGACGTGCTGCGCACCGAGACCGTCGGCGGCGGCCTGCTCCTGCTCGGCGCGGTGCTCGCCCTGATCTGGGCCAACTCGCCGTGGCGCGCCACGTACGCCGAACTGAGCCACTGGGTGCCCTGGCCCGGCGGCGCCGGCCTGCACCTCGACCTCGACCTGCGCACCTGGGCCGCCGACGGGCTGCTGGCGATCTTCTTCTTCGTGGTCGGCCTGGAACTCAAGCGCGAGTTCGTCGCCGGTGACCTGCGCGACCCCCGGCGGGCCGCGTTGCCGGTGGTGGCCGCGCTCGGCGGCATGATCGCGCCCGCGCTGGTCTACCTCGCGGTGACGCTCAGCGCCGGCGGCACCGGCCTGCGCGGATGGGCCATCCCCACCGCCACCGACATCGCCTTCGCGCTCGCCGTGCTCGCCGTCATCAGCTCCCACCTGCCGCAGGGGCTGCGCGCCTTCCTGCTGACCCTCGCCGTGGTCGACGACCTCTTCGCGATCACCATCATCGCGGTCTTCTACACCGACGGGTTCCACCCGCTGCCGCTGCTCGCCGCGCTGCTGCCGATCGCCATGTTCGGGCTGCTCGTGCAGCGGCGGCGGACCTGGTGGTGGGCGCTGATCCCGCTCGCGGTGACCGCCTGGGCGCTGGTGCACGCCTCCGGTGTGCACGCCACGGTGGCGGGCGTGCTGCTCGGCTTCACCGTGCCGGTGCTGCGGGGACGCGACGGCGCACCCGGTCTCGCCGAGCGGCTGGAGCACCGCTGGCGGCCGGTCTCCGCGGGCCTGGCCGTACCGGTCTTCGCCTTCTTCGCCGCCGGGGTGACGCTGGTCGGGGTGGACCTGGGCGGCGTGCTCACCAGCCCCGTGGTGCTCGCGGTGGCCGCCGGGCTGGTGCTCGGCAAGGTGATCGGCGTGTTCGGCTCGACGTACCTGCTCGCCCGGTTCACCAGGGCCGAACTGGACGAGGAGATCACCTGGGCCGACCTGGCCGGGCTGGCTCTGCTGGCCGGAATCGGGTTCACCGTGTCGCTGCTCATCGGCGAGCTGGCGTTCGGCGCCGGCAGCCCGGAGGAGGACGGCGTCAAGGTGGCGGTGCTGCTCGGCTCGCTCACCTCCGCGCTGCTGGCCTCGGTGGTGCTGGTCCGCCGCAACCGGGTCTACCGGCGGATCAGCGAACGGGAGAGCCGGGACGCCGACGGCGACGGCGTCCCGGACGTCTACCAGGAGGGCCCGGCCTGAACCGGCGCGGCGGGCGTGACCAGCCGGTCACGCCCGCCGCACGGGTCGGCGCGGTACGCCTCAGCGCCGGCGCTCGGCCGGGCGCGGCTCGCGCTTGCGCTCCGGTTCCTCGAGCGCCTCGGCGGCCGGGGCGGTGAGGTCGTCACCGGGCACGGCCACCTGCTCGGCGCGGTCCTGCTCGTCCTCGCGCCCGCCCGGCGGCGGCTCCGGCGCGGTGGCGCCCCCGGCGAAGCCGTACTCGTTGGGCTCGTCGTGCCTGCTCATGGGCGGAACCTCCCGGTCGTGCCGATTCGTCCTCCGCCGGGCGGTCACCGCCACGGCGCTCACCCGGGCTACTTACCCACCGAGGCGCTCTCCGATCATCGGGCGCCGCCGCACCACTCACGTCGGTTCCGCTCAGGTCAGCTCGGAGACCGCCTCGAAGATCAGCCAGAGGCCGCAGATGGCGAACAGCACCGCCGCGCCGTAGCGGATGGTCCGCTCCGGCAGGTGCCGGCCGAGCATCCGGCCCACCAGGATCGCCAGCGCGTCCGCTGCGACCATGCCGAGCGTCGACCCGAGCCAGGTGCCGAACCAGCCGTACTTGGTGGCCAGCGTGATGGTGGCGAGCATGGTCTTGTCGCCCAGCTCGGCCAGGAAGAACGCCACACCGACGGCGATGACGGCGGACCGGCCGCCGCGCTCGGCCTTGCGCTTCTCCTCCTCGGTCAGCCTGTCGCCGCGCAGCGTCCAGGCGCCGAAGCCGAGGAACGCCAGACCGGCGATGAGCGAGATCCAGTCGGTGGGCAGTGCGGCGTTCAGGCCGTACCCGATGGCCACCGAGGCCAGGTGGACGACGGCGGTGGCGATCGTGATGCCGATGAGCACCGGCACCGGCTTGAACCGCGTGGCGAACGTCAGTGCCATGAGCTGGGACTTGTCGCCCAGCTCGGCGACGAAGATGACGCCGAAGCTGACCACCAGCGCGACGAGGAAACCCTCCATGTGAACCTTCCCGATCAAGCCGGGAGGAGGAACGGGGGCGCCCTCGACCCGGCTGCGACAGCCTGAGTCGAAGGTCTCGCCCGCCCCGGAGACCGGGGCCGCGTGGCCGGATGCGGAACGCACCAGTGTGTCGACCACGACATTGGGGGCTACTCCCCTTCGCGCCGCCAGCCTAGCCGATCACCGGCCGCCCCGGTCACCGGGTGTGGGCGGGGCCACGGCGGCCCTCAGTCGGCCCGGGCCAGGCTCACGCCGAACAGCCCGTCCGGGTCGGTCCAGAACGCCCGCCTGTCGAACCCGGCGGCGGTCAGCTCGGCTGCGATCCCCTCCGGCCGGAACTTGGCCGACACCTCGGTCCGCAGCTCCTCGCCGGCGGCGAACACCACGTCGGTGTCCAGGACCCGCACCCGGGCCGGGTGCTCGGCGCGCAACCGCATCTCGATCCACTCCCGGTCGGGATCCCAGACCGCCACGTGCCGGAACGCGTCGACGTCGAAGTCCGCGCCCAGCTCACGGTTGATCACCCGGAGCACGTTGCGGTTGAACTCGGCGGTCACGCCCGCCGCGTCGTCGTACGCGGGCACGATCACGCCCGGGTCCTTGACCAGGTCGGTGCCGACCAGCAGCCAGTCGCCGGTCTCCAGCGCCGCGCGCATCGCGGTGAGGAACTCGGCCCGCTCCACCGGCAGCAGGTTGCCGATCGTGCCGCCGAGGAACGCCACCAGACGACGGCCGCCGGTGGGCAGCCGGTCCAGGTGACGGGTGAAGTCACCGACGATCCCCCGCACCCGCAGCCCCGGGTACGCGGCGGCGATCTGCTCGGTGGACGACCGCAACGCGCTCACCGAGACGTCCAGCGGCACGAACGTGCCCAGGTCGCCGTGGCGGGTGAACGCGTCGAGCAGCAGCCGGGTCTTCTCCGACGAACCCGAACCCAGCTCGATCAGCGTCTTCGCCCCGGTCATGGTGGCGACGTCGTCGGCGTGCGCGGCCAGCACCGCCCGCTCGGCCCGCGTCGGGTAGTACTCCGGCAGGCGGGTGATCTCCTCGAACAGCTCGCTGCCCCGGGCGTCGTAGAACCACTTCGGCGGCAGCCACTTCGGCGTCGCGGCCAGCCCGACCCGCACGTCCTCCCGCAACCCACGGTCGAGGTCCTGCTGCTCCAGGTGGATCTCCAGCGGCTCCGCGCTCATCGAGTGTCCTCTCTTGCGGTGGGTACGGATCGTCGGACGGCGGTCGTCTCCCGCACGTCGAGCCCGCCCGTGGTCGCCACCACGAGCCGGCCGTCCGGCACGGCCCGCCAGGCCGGGTCGTCGTCGAACGGTTCGGACGCCAGCAGCACCGAGTCCGGGCCGCGGCGCACCGACAGCGCGTGCCCGGCCGTGCTCGCCACCACAGTCGTACCGTCGGTGAGCAGCAGGTTCAGCCGCGAGCCGGGAGCGGCGGCGGCGACCGCCGCGACGGTGTCCGCCACCGCCTCGTCCGGTGGCGCGCCGGCCCGCAGCCGGTGCCGGACCAGCGCCCACAGCAGCGCCGAGTCGGTCGGCACGTCGAGTGTGATCAGGTCGCGCACGGGCAGGCCGGCGGCGAGCGGGACCAGGCTGTCCGGCCAGCCCTTCACCACGCCGTTGTGGCTGAACAGCCACCGCCCCTCGGCGAAGGGCGCCGCGGCGGTCTCGTGCAGCGGCATGCCGACGGTGGCGGATCGGACCGCGGCCAGCACCGCCCGCACCCGCGTCACGGCGGCCAGCTCCGGCAGTGTGGTGTCGCTCCACATCGGCTGGGCCCGCCGGTAGCGGACCGGGTCGCCGTCGTCGGGATACCAGGCGACGCCGAAACCGTCGGCGTTTATCGTGCCGCCGCCACGCATGTCACGCGGCGCCCACGACTGGCGCAGCAGCCCGTACGGCGGGTCGGACAGCAGGCTGCGCAGGAGCACGGGTGGACCGAGATACGCGAGGTGACGGCACATCGGGCCGGCTCACTCCTCGGGTCCGGTGTCACGGGCGCAGCGGAAACCGCTGAAGATCTGCCGCCGGATCGGGTAGTCCCAATTGCGGAACGTGCCCCGGCAGGCGGACCGGTCGGTGCCGAACGAGCCGCCGCGCAGCACCCGGTGGTCGTCGCCGAAGAAGACCTCCGAGTACTCCCGGTACGGGAACGCGGTGAAGCCCGGGTGGCCCCGGAACGGCGAGGAGGTCCACTCCCACACGTCGCCGACGAGCTGGTGCACGCCCAGCGGCGAGGCGCCCGCCGGGTACGCGCCCACCGGCGCCGGCCACAGGTGCCGCTGGCCCAGGTTGGCGTGCTCGGTGGCCGGGTCCTCGTCGCCCCACGGGTAGCGGCGGGACCGGCCGGTCGCCGGATCCCAGCGGGCCGCCTTCTCCCACTCCGCCTCCGTCGGCAGCCGCTTGCCGGCCCACGCCGCGTACGCCTGCGCCTCGTACCAGCAGACGTGCACCACCGGCTCGTCGTCGCGTACCGGCGACCAGCGGCCGAACCGGCGGTACGCCCAGCCGTCCCCGTCGCGCCGCCAGTGCATCGGCGCGCTCAGGTCCGCCTCGATCCGGTGCCGCCAGCCGGCCTCGCTCCACCAGCGCGGCTCGTCGTACCCGCCGTCAGCGACGAACGCCCGGTACTGCCCGTTCGTCACCGGCGCGGCGTCGATGACGTACGCGGGCAGGTCGACGGTGTGCGCCGGGCGCTCGTTGTCCAGCGCCCACGGGTCGGTGGAGGTGCCCATGGTGAACGGCCCGGCCGGCACCCGCACCTCCCCGCCGACCCGGGCCCGGGGCTCCGGCGGGGGCGGCGCGTCCAGCACCGGGGCGCCGGCACGCAGCTGGTGGGTGGCGAGCATGGTCTCGTCGTGCTGCTGCTCGTGCTGCACGATCATGCCGAACGCGAACCCGTCGGCGACGAGGGGACGCTCGGTGAAGCGGATGCCGTCGAGCAGGTCGAACACCTTCTCCCGTACCGTACTGACGTACGCGCGGGCCTCGGCCGGGGGCAGCAGCGGCAGGGCCGGCCGGTCCTTGCGGGGCTGCTTGAACGCGTCGTAGAGGTCGTCGATGTCGTGGCGCACCGGGTCGCGGCCGCCGACGTCGCGGACCAGCCACAGCTCCTCCTGGTTGCCGACGTGCGCCAGGTCCCAGACCAGCGGCGACATCAGCGTGGAGTGCTGCCGGACCAGGTCGTCGTCGTCCACCGCGTCGGTCAGCAGCGCGGTACGGGCCCGGGTCCGCTCCAGTTCCGCGGCGATCCGGTCGCGTAGTCGCTCGGTGGTGGTCACCGGTGTCCCCTCTCCGCGGCGGCGCGGTGCCGCCGGATCGCTCGCTGGGTCTCGTCGTGGATGCCGGCCGGCAGGTCGAGCCGGGGCAGGGCTGTCAGGGCCAGGTCGAACAGCGCCGCCGCGGCGGTGGCCAGCGGACGCTCGGCCAGCCCGCACCGGGCCGCCGCGCGCCACCGGTCGGCGACCGGGCCGGCCGCCGCCAGCGCGTCCCGGGTGGTGGCCGGGTCGGCGAAGAGCGCCGCCAGCACCGCCAGCGGCACGGTCCACTCCGGGCCGGGCTGGGTGTCCAGGTAGCGCAGCTCCAGGTAGCCGCGCGGGCGTACCGGCGGGAACAGCGTGCTGAGGTGGTATTCCAGGTCGTCGGTGGTCGGTGGGCGGGGCAGCGCCCCGGCCAGCCAGTCGGCGAACGTGACACCGGGCGGCGCGGTCCAGTCCGGGCCGTCGCCGCGTACGCACAGCAGCGGCGCGGCCAGCGCGTACCCGGTCCAGGCCGCCACCGGGTCCTCGTCGGCACGCTCGGGCGACCAGACCGGACGGGTCCGGGCCGGATCGATGGCCAGCCAGGTGGCCATCCGGGCGGAGGCCCAGCCGGTGCGGCGGCCCGCGTGCCGGTCGGCGGTGGCGAAGGCGGCGAGCAGCGGCGGGCCGACGGCGTGCGCGGCGGCCCACCGCTGGGCCACGTGCTCCGGTTCGCCCGCGTCCAGGCAGACCTGGAGGCCGGCGGTGCTGTACATCATCGCCCGTCCCGCCGGGCCGCGCCGGTCGAAGGCGCACCGCATGGCCCGGTAGCGCGGGGTCTCCACGACAGGCCGGGGAAGGCGCCAGGGGTCGATGCCGCTGCGGCCGAGCACCAGGCCGGCGGCGTCCAGCCGGGCCCGCAGCTCGGCGACGTCGGCCTCGGTGGCCAGGATGAGCGCGGCGACCGACGATCGCGGTGTCGCGGAGATCTCCACCTGCCCGCCGGGCTCCACGGTCACGGCGCCGCCGCGCCGGAGCTCGTCGGCCGGGCTGGTGGGGTCGAGGGTCACGGGGCTGTGCCGCCCCAGCGCCTCGCGTAGTCGCTCGCGGTCGACCGGCCGGGCCGGGTCCGCGGCGTCGTGCACGGTCCATTCCAGTTCGACGCCGACGAGTGCGGGTGGCCCGGTCTTGAAGCAGATCCGGGCGAGGTGGCCCCGGGCCGCCTCCTCGTCCCCCAGGACGACTGCCCGGTCCAGATCCGGCGACATCACCATGGGACGGCTCCTCCTCGGCGATGGGCGACAACGTCGTGGCGACGCGCCCGGCCGGGACGGCACGGGACGCCGCCCCACCATCCTCTGTCTAGCAGACGAGTTCCGCTTGCCCGGAGAGATGAATTTTTGTCCGGAATCTGATTGCGCGGTGGCGGTCAGTCGTCCGTCCGCGGACCCGGGCGCTCGGGCTCCGGGTCGTCGTGCGGGTCGTCCGCCGGAGCGCCGACCAGGTTCCGGCAGTAGCTCTCCACCTGCTCGGGGCCGCCCGCGGCGGCCACCAGGTCGGCGAAGCCCGGCTTGGTGAGCGCCTTCTCCCGCTGCCGCTCCGACTTGGCCAGGTAGGCACGGCAGTGGCCGGCCATGCTCGCCCCGCCGGCCGGGGGTGCGGACGGCCGGGCCTTGGCGCTCGGCGTACCGGAGGGCACCGGCGTCGGCGCCGGTGGCGACGCCGCTCCGGACGCGTCGCCGGCGGGGGTGCTCGGTGCCGGCCGCGACGGCCCGGTGACGGCGGGGCCGGTGGGTCCGGCTGTCGTCGCGGGCGGGAGCACCGGCTCGGGGTTGCTGTCCAGGCGTACGGCGGCGAACGCCACCCCGGCGACGGCGGTGGCGGCCAGCCCGGACAGCGCGGCGGCGATCCGCAGGCGCCGGCGCGGGCGCGGCGCGGCCACCGGCGCCGGTTCGGTCCCGGCGCGGGCCGCCCGGAAGGCGGCGAGCGCCCGCTCCTCCCCGGCGACCTCGCCGGGGGCCGCCGGTCCGGCGGCGGCGGACAGCAGCCGGCTCAGCGGGTCGGCGTCGGCCTCCGGCGGCGTGCCGGCGCGCGCGGCGTCGAGCAGGCGGTCGGACTCCGCCCGGTCGGCGGGCCCGCCGGACCGGCGAGCGTGCATGCCGTCGTCTCCCCTCACGTCAGCCCTCCGCCGGCTCGGCCTCGGGCGCGTGCGGCACCTGGCGGTCGGTACGGGGACGCGGCGCGACGGCGTCCCGGGTGTCGTCCGGCGCGGCCTGCGCCGCCGAGCGCTCCAGCATCGCGGCCAGCCGGCGCAGGCCCCGGTGCGCGGCGGTACGGACCGCGCCGGCCCGCCGGCCCAGCACCCGCCCGGCGGTCTCCGCGTCCAGGCCGATGACGGCCCGCAGCATCACCGCCTCGGCCTCGGCCGGTGGCAGCGTACGGATCAGCGCCAGCGCGCTCTCGGTGGCGATGGCCTCACCGGCCCGGTCGGCGGTGTCGACGTCGGCGGCCAGGTCGTTGAGCGCCTGCACGGGCACCGGCACGGAGGGACGCCGCCGCTGCCGGCGCAGGTGGTCCATGGCCCGGTTGCGGGCGATCGTGACCACCCAGGCGCGGAACTCGCCACCGGTGAACGACGGCAGGTCGCGCGAGATCTGGAGCCACGCCTCCGAGGCCACGTCCTCGGCGTCCGCGCCGACGAGCGCGGTCAGGTAACGCAGCAGCGCGGGCTGCAGGCTGCGGTAGAGGAACCGGAACGCCTCCTCGTCGCCCGCCTGCGCCCCGGCGACCGCCTCGTTCAGTTCGGCCGTCACGCGCGCCGCCCCACCCGGATGACGGCCCGGAGCCGGGCGTCAACGGGTGCCAGTGACCACACCGCCATCCGCACTCGGCCCCCCGGTGAGCTGATCGGGCACCCGCACGAGGGTGCGGTGCGCCGTGGAAACTGCCGCGCGCGGCACGGGCGTCGGCGGGACATACCGTACCGGCGTCCGGGGGCGGCCGGGAGTCGGGCCGACGCCGGGGCGGGCGGGATGCGTCGGCAAGCCTCCGCACGGCGGAGAAACAGAGAGAAATGTCTACCTGCGCCACCGGCGTGTCGGGGTAACACCGACGGCGGGCGTGACGCTCCCCGGATCGGACCCCCGCCGGTACGGCGGGCCGGGAGCGCGGGGGCGCGTCACTTTCTGGCCGATCGTACCGGGTCGATCACGATCAGCCGATCGGCGTCCCGGGTGCCGGACACCCGGCCGAACGGCCGGCCGGACCGGCCGCCGATATCGCGGGAAATACTTCAGGCCTGCTGTGGGTACGGTATGGGGGTGCTGTCCTCAGACGTCGTACTCAGCGGTCGGTACCGCCTTGATGACCGTGTCGCCACCGGCGGCATGGGCGACGTCTGGCGTGCCACAGACCTTGTCCTCGGTCGCCCGGTCGCGGTGAAGGTCCTGCTTCCCGCCCTGGTGTCCGACCCCGACTTCATCGCCCGGTTCCGTTCCGAGGCCCGGATCATGGCCTCCCTGCGCCACCCCGGCGTGGTGCAGGTCTTCGACTGCGGTGAGGACGACCTGCCCAGCGGCGGCCGGGCCGACTACCTGGTGATGGAGTTCGTCGCCGGTGAGCCGCTGTCGCGGCGGATCGAGACCGCCGGGTGCCTCGAGGTCGCCGAGACCATGTCGATCGTGGCCCAGGTGGCGCAGGCCCTGCACGCGGCGCACGGCCGGGGCATCGTCCACCGGGACGTGAAGCCGAGCAACCTGCTCGTGCAGGACGACGGCACCGTGGTCCTGGTCGACTTCGGGGTGGCCCGCTCGACCAACGTCACGAGCATCACCAGCACGAACGCGGTGCCCGGCACCGCCCTCTACATGGCGCCGGAGCAGGCCGCCGGGCGGCCCGTCTCGGGCGCCACCGACGTGTACGCGCTCGGCGCCGTCGCGTACTGCTGCCTCACCGGCAGCCCGCCGTTCACCGGCGACAACCCGCTCCAGGTGGCCGTACGCCATCTCGACGACGAGCCGCCGGAGCTGCCGGCGGAGATCCCGGCGTCGGTGCGGGAGCTGGTGTCGCGGGCGCTGGCCAAGGATCCGGCCGACCGCTACGCGAGCGCGGCGGCGATGGCCGACGCGGCCCGGGCCGCGCGTACCGACTCGCCGACCGCGACGGTGGCGCTGCGCGGTGCGGCGGGCCAGGCGCGGTCGCGGGACGACCAGCCGGCGGTCCGCCCGGGTGCCGCGGTGGCGACGTCGCGGCGGCGGGGCCGGCGCGGCACGCTCGTCGGTGCGCTGGGCGCGGTGCTGGTGGCGATGGGCGCGCTGGGCGCGCTCGTGGCCGCCGCGAACGACACGGCCGAACCGGCCACGAAGATCGACAAGACGGCGCCCGCGGTGGCGCCGAGCGATCCGGCCGCGGAGCCGGTCGCCGACGAGCCGTCGGCCGACGACGAGTACACCTACCGCCCGGTCGGTCCGGGTGGCCGGCCGTCGGCCACACCCTCGGTGACGCCGAGCTCCTCCCCGACCCCGTCGGCGCAGCCGAGCGTGACCGACGAGCCGGCCCCGACGGACGAGCCGAGCAGCACGCCGCCGAGCGCCCCGACGACGACGGAACCGGTCACGCCGACAACGACCCCACCGAGCACTCCGCCGACCGAAGGCACCGGCGGCGGGGACACCGGCGGGCAGCCGGTCACCCAGCCCTGACCCACGGCATCCACGAGCCGGCCCCGCCCACGGCGGAGCCGGCTCGTGCGTGTCCGGGACCGGGCGGTCAGTCCGCGCCGAGCGACGCCACGACCGGCCGGGACAGGGCGCGGCGGGCCGGCAGGACCGAGGCGAGCAGCGCGGCCACCACCGCCACGGCGACGATCAGCCCGATCCGTCCCCAGGGCAGCACCAGCGTGAAGTCACCGCCGATGCGGGCGACCACAGCCGTCGCCCCGGCCGCCGTCCCGGTGCCGAGCGCGATGCCGAGCAGCGTGCCGACGAGCGCGGTGAGCACCGCCTCGACCGCGAGCACGCCCCGCATCCCGGCCCGGCTCAGTCCGACCGCACGCAGCACCGCCGTCTCCCGGGTGCGTTCCACCACGGACAGGCTGAGCGTGTTGGCGACCCCGACCAGCGAGATCACCACGGCCAGGCCGAGCAGCGCGGTGACGAACCCCAGCACCAGGTCGACGGTGCCGGTGAGCATCTTCTTGTACGCGGCCTGGTCCATCACGTTCACCGTCGGGTAGCGGGCCAGCACCGACTCGACGGCGGCCCGGGCCGCGTCGACGCTCACCCCGGCGGCCGGGTCCACCTCGGCCAGGTAGCCGCGCTCGGCCGGGAACATGGCGGTGAAGTCGGCGTCCAGCACGTCCACCAGATGCCCGGCGGGCACCGGGCTGCCGGCCAGGACCGGCTCCTCGTCGGCCACCACCGCGGCGATCCGGAACGGCCGCCCGGCGAGCGTGATCGTGGAGCCGGCCGTCCAGCCCCGGGCGGCGGCCAGTTCGCGGTGCACCAGCACCGCTCCCGGCCCCAGATCCGCCGGGTCACCGGCGTCCACGGCGGACAGCGTCCGCCGGACCAGCGCCGGATGCGCGGCGCGCAGCTGCATGTCGCCGACCACCCGGCTGCGCTGCTCGTGCACCACGCCCAGCTCCGGGCGGGCGGCCAGTTCGCCGGCGACCGTGGCCGGCAGGTCACCGCCGATGCCGGTGACGAGGAAGTCCACGCCGATCCGGGCGTCCACCGCGCGTTCGATGCCGGACTTGACACTCGCCGCGCCGACCACGAAGGCCGAGACCAGCCCGATGCCGATCACCATGGCCGTCGCGGTGGCGGCGACCCGGCGCGGGTTACGCACCGCGTTCGACACCGCCAGCCCGCCGGTGGCGCCGAACGCCGCACGGAACGGCCCGCCGAGCACCCGTACCAGCGCCGGCACCAGCACCGGGCCGAACGCCACGATGCCGCCGAAGGCCAGCAGCCCGCCCGCCGCGACCAGCACCACCTGGCCGGTGGCGCCGGCGCCGGCCAGCGCCGCCACACCGGCGGCGAGCGCCAGCACGCCGACCGCCAGCCGGATCCGACCGGCCGGGCGGACCGGGTCGACCGCCGCGTCGGTGAGCGCCGCCACCGGGGCGACCCGGGTGCCCTGCCAGGCCGGCAGCGCGGCCGACGCCACCGTGAGCAGCGTCCCCAGCCCCAGCGAGACCAGCAGCGTACGCGGGGTCAGCGTGAGCCCGCTGCCCAGCGGCACGCCGGTGCCGGCGAGCAGGAGGCCGAGGCCGCCGGCCACCGCCGCGCCGGCCAGCACTCCGACCACGGAGGCGAGCAGGCCGGTCACCGCCGCCTCGGACAGCGTGGCCCGGTAGATCTGCCCCCGGGTGGCGCCGACCAGGCGCAGCAGCGCGGTACGCCGGGAGCGCTGGGCGAGCACGATGGCGAAGGTGTTGGCGATCACGAAGCCGGCCACCACCACGGCGACCGCCGCGAACGTGCCCAGCAGCATCCCGAACTGCCGCAGGTCGCGTACCGCGTCGTCGACTGCCGCGTCGAGGACGGCGTCCCGGTCCCGGACCGTCACGTCCGGCCCCACCACGGCGCGGATCCGGTCGGCCAGCGCCGCCGCGTCGGCACCGGGCCGCGCCGCCACCATGATCCGGCCGTAGCCCTTCTCGCCGCTGACGGTGAGCGCGTCCGGGCCGGTCAGCCCGATGTACGGGCCGCCGACGTCGCGGGAGCTGCCGTCCACGTCGACGGTGCCGACCAGGGTGTACGGGCGGGCCGCGCCGTCCCGCCCGCCGATCGACACCGGTCCGCCCAGTGTGAAGCGCTGCTCGGCGACGGTCCCGTCGTCCAGCACCACCTCGCCGGGGCGCTGCGGCAGCCGCCCGGCCACCACGTCGTAGGACTGGAGGTCCGCCTCGGTGGGGATCGCGGCGAGCACCGCGTACCCGAGCACGGGACGGCCGTCGGTGCCGACCACGCCGGCGGAGCCGGTGAGCTCGCCCGCGGCGGCGGCCACCCCGTCGACGGCGCGTACCCGGTCCACGAGCGCCGGGGGCAGCGGTTCGGTCCCGGCGTACGCGGCCAGGTCGGTGTGTCTGTCGAACTCACCGGCCCGCTCGTACGCCCCGGCGCGCATGCCGTCGACGAACATCAGCGTGCCGGCGACGAACGCGACGCCGAGCACGATCGCCAGCGAGGACAGCAGCAGGCGCAGGCCGTCGGCGCGGACCTGGCGCAGGGTCAGGCGCAGCATCACGCTCACCGCCCCGCCGGCGCCACGGCCGGGTCGAGCCGGCTGAGCGCGTCCCGGACGTCACCGACTGTCGGCTCGTGCAGCTCGTCGACCAGCCGGCCGTCGGCGAGGAAGACCACCCGGTCGGCGTGCGCGGCGGCGGCCGGGTCGTGGGTGACCATGACGACGGTCTGGCCGAGCGTGTCCACCGCCTCGCGCAGCAGCCGCAGCACCTCCGCGCCGGAGCGCGAGTCGAGGTTGCCGGTCGGCTCGTCGGCGAAGATCACCCACGGCCGGTTGATCAGGGCGCGGGCCACCGCGACGCGCTGCTGCTGCCCGCCGGACAACTCGGCCGGACGGTGCCCGAGGCGGTCGGTCAGGCCCACCGCGGCGACCACCTGACGCAGCCACGTCGCGTCCGGCCGGCGGCCGGCGATCGCCAGCGGGAGGACGATGTTCTCCTCGGCGGTGAGCGTGGGCAGCAGGTTGAACTTCTGGAAGACGAAACCGATCCGGTCCCGGCGCAGCCGGGTGAGCCGCCGGTCGTCCAGGCGCGTCAGGTCGGCGTCACCGATGTGGACCGCCCCGGCGGTCGGCCGGTCGAGGCCGGCGAGGCAGTGCAGCAGCGTGGACTTGCCGGAGCCGGACGGGCCCATGACGGCGGTGAACCGGGCGGCGGCCAGGTCGAGGTCGACGCCGTCGAGCGCGACGACGCGGGACTGCCCCACGCCGTACTCCTTGCGCAGTGCGCGGGCGGCGAGGGCGACGCCTGTGGTCGGTGGTGCGGACACGGTGGTGCTCCTGTCGGACACGGTCTTTGGGACAGTTCCGACGCTAGGTCCGGCACCGGTCAGTTGATCTCCACCTGCGCGCTCGACCTCGGTGCGACCACGGTCGTCCCCCACCGGGCAAACCCGTACGACCTGGGACGTACGGCCGGTCAGCCGCCGGGCGTGACCAGGCCGCTCTCGTACGCCAGGACCACCGCCTGGACCCGGTCGCGGAGCTGGAGCTTGGCCAGGATGCGGCCCACGTGGGTCTTCACGGTCGCCTCCGCGACGTGCACCCGGGCGGCGATCTCGGCGTTGGAGAGCCCCTGCGCCACCAGCAGCAGCACCTCGCGCTCCCGGTCGGTGAGCTGGGCCAGCCGCGGGTCCGCCGTCGGCGCGGGGCCGAGCTGCCCGGCGAACCGGTCGAGCAGCCGCCGGGTGATCGACGGGGCCACCACCGAGTCGCCCTGTGCCACCACCCGGATCGCGGCCATGAGCTCCTCCGGCGGCACGTTCTTGAGCAGGAACCCGCTCGCCCCGGCGCGCAGCGCGGCGAACGCGTCGGCCTCGGTGTCGAACGTGGTGAGCACCAGCACGCGCGGGCCGCCGCCGGCCGAACCGGCGCAGATCCGCCGGGTCGCCTCCACCCCGTCCATGGTGGGCATCCGCAGGTCCATCACCACCACGTCGGCCTCGACCCGGTCCAGCACCCGCAGCGCGTCCGCGCCGTCGATGGCCTCGCCGACCACCTCCAGGTCCGGCTGGGAGCCGAGCACCATCCGGAACCCGGCCCGCACCAGCGCCTGGTCGTCGACGATCATCACCCGCACGGTCACGCCGCCGCGCTCCCTTCCTCGATGCCGGCCGCCGCGGGCAGTGGCAGCCGCGCCTGCACCCGCCAGCCACCGGCGAGTGTGGGGCCGGCGGCGAGGCTGCCGTCGTACACCCCGACCCGTTCCCGCATGCCGACCAGGCCGTGCCCGCCGGACGGCGCCGGCCGGACCACCGGAGCGCCGCCGCCGTCGTCCACCGCCCGGACCACGACGGCGTCCGCGGCCCAGTCCAGCGTCAGCTCCACCGACGCGCCGACGCCCGCGTGCTTGAGCGCGTTGGTCAGGCTCTCCTGGACCACCCGGTAGACGGTCAGCTCCAGGCCGGGCGGCAGCGCCCGCGGGGTGCCGGCGCCGCCGCAGGCGATCCGCAGCCCGGCGGCACGGAACCGGTCGAGCAACGCGGGCAGTTCCACCAGCGCGGGTCGGCGGTGCGCCGGCTCGGCGGCCGGCTCGCCCGCCGCCGGCAGCGGCTCCGGGCGGTCGGGTTCCCGGAGTACGCCGACCAGCCGCCGCATCTCCTCCAGCGCCGCCCGGCCGGTGTCCGCGACCACCTTGGCCGCCTCCCGGGCGGTGGCCGGATCCCGGTCGAGCGTGAACCGCACCCCGTCCGCCTGCACGATCATCACGGCCATGCTGTGGGCGACCACGTCGTGCAGCTCACGGGCGATGCGGGTGCGTTCCTCGGCGACGGCGGCGCGCGCCTCCGCCTCCCGTTCCCGCTCCAGCGTGGCGGCACGCTCCTCCAGGCTGACCACGTAGAGCCGGCGGGTCCGCAGGTTCAGCCCGGCCAGCCAGACCGCGCCGACGATCAGGGCGTAGAAGAACGCGCCCATCCACCAGGGCCCGGTGCCGGGCGACTGGAGCGCGGCGAGCACCCCGCCGATCGCGGCGACGACCCCGGCGACGATGCCGTCGCGGAGCCGGTCGGCGTACTTGACCACGCTGTACAGGGCGATCAGCACGGCGACGTCGTAGCTGAACGGACCCCAGCCGGCGATCACCTGGACCAGCGCGAGCGCGGCCACCAGGACGCCCACCGCCGACGGGTGGGTACGCCGGAAGAACAGCACCGCCGCCATCGCCAGGCCGACCGCGGACGCCGCGAGCCCGGTCAGCCCGGCGAAGTACCCGGACAGCACGAAGAACACGACGAGCCCGCAGACGGCGGCGTCGAACGCGACGCCGCGCAGCGGACGACCGAGGATCAGGCGGTTCACGATCCCCCAGCCTAGGCCCGCCCCCCCGCCGCCCCCGGCCCGTCCCCGACCCGTCCCCGGCCCGTCCCCGTCGATCATGAAGTTGGCGGCGGATGCTGTCCGATTTGTCGCAGCCAACTTCATGATCGACGGGGTGAGGGGCGGGTGGGGTGGGGTGAGGGCGGGTCAGGGGGTCAGGAGGGCCTGCATGCGGGTGATCTCGGCGGACTGCTCGACCGCGACCGCGGTGGCGAACTCCTGCATCGGCTGGTCGGCGCCGACCTTCAGCAGGTCGGTGGACATGACGATGGCGCCCCGGTGGTGGTCGGACATCATCTGCACGAACAGCCGGTCGAACGCCGCGCCGCGCGCGTCGGCGAGCCGCCGCATCGCCTCGGCGGACTGCATCCCGCGCATGCTGCCGTGGTCGTGCCCGGGCACGTCGGCGGGCAGGTCGCGGGTACTGAGCCAGGCGCGCAGCAGGCCGACCTCCGGGCCCTGTGCGGCGCGGATCCGCTCGGCCACGGCGCGGATCCGCGCGTCGGCGGCGCGCTCGGGCGCGAGGGATGCCATCTCCAGGGCCTGTTCGTGGTGCGGGATCATCATCCGGACGTACCAGACGTCGAGGCTGTTCCACCGCGGCGTGGTGGCGCCCCGGACCTGCTCGGCGGGGCGGGTCGCGGCGGGCTCCCCCGGGCGTCCCGGGACCACCACGGGTGGCGCCGACCCGGCGGCGCTCGCGCTCGGCGCGGCCGCCGCGGCGGTTCCGGCCGCCTCCGGGGTACGGGCGTCCTCGCGCCCGGTCAGCGCGAGCGCCCCGACCACCACGAGGGTCACCAGTGCTGTGACGCCCACCCACACGCGCGCCTGCCGGCTGGTCATACGACGCCTCCTCCGGTCAAGGTGACAGCGATCCTATCCATAGACGAAAGTTCCCCAGTGTGATCCAGATCACATTGATGGCCGTCTCCAATAGGTAAGGTGTGGCGAATCATGACCCCCTTTCGAAGGGTGTTGCCGATGATCAACATCCGCACGTCTCGTATCCGGATCGTCAGCCTGGCCGCCGCCGGCCTGCTGCTCGCCGGCGTCGTCACCGCGCCGCCGAGCAGCGCCCAGGAGATCCCCCGCGCCCAGGCCGCGCCGGCCACCGTGGACAACGCCGTCCCCGGTGTCGACGAGATCTCCAGCAGCCCCAACCTGCGCCAGGTGGCGAACCTGCCGAAGCAGGCGCCGTTCGACACCACGGCCGCCCTCGGCACCGACATCGCCTTCCAGGGGCGGTACGCGTTCGTCGGCAACTACGACGGGTTCGTCGTCTACGACGTCTCCCGCCCGAGCCGCCCGGCAATCGTGTCCCAGGTGCTCTGCCCCGGCTCACAGAACGACATCTCGGTCCACGGCAACCTGCTGTTCCTGTCGACCGACTCCTCCCGCAGCGACGACTCCTGCGCCAGCACCAGCCAGCCGGCGTCGGTGAAGGAGTCCTGGGAGGGCATCAAGATCTTCGACATCCGGGACAAGCGCAACCCGCGCTACATCAAGTCGGTCGAGACGGCGTGCGGCTCGCACACCCACACGCTGGTGCCCGGCAAGGACAAGCGGAACGTCTACCTGTACGTCTCCTCGTACAGCCCGCGGGCCGAGTTCCCGGACTGCCAGCCGCCGCACGACTCCATCTCCATCGTCAAGGTGCCGGTGAAGAACCCCACCACGGCCTCCGTGGTCGCCACGCCGAACCTCTTCCCGGACGGCGGCTACCCGGGTATCCCGGGCCAGTCGTCGGCCACCACCGGCTGCCACGACATCACCGCGTACCCGTCGAAGGACCTGGCCGCGGGCGCCTGCATGGGTGACGGCGTCCTGCTGGACATCAAGAACCGCGAGGCGCCCCGGGTGATCGAGCGGGTCACCGACGCGGAGAACTTCGCGTTCTGGCACTCGGCCACGTTCAACAACGCCGGCACCAAGGTCGTCTTCACCGACGAGCTGGGCGGCGGCGGCGCGGCCACCTGCAACGAGGTGGTCGGCCCGAACCGCGGCGCGGACGCCATCTACGACATCACCGGCCGCGGTGACGCCCGCAAGCTGGAGTTCCGCAGCTACTACAAGATCCCCCGCGTCAACGCGGACACGGAGAACTGCGTGGCCCACAACGGCTCGCTGATCCCGGTGCCCGGCCGCGACATCATGGTCCAGGCGTGGTACCAGGGCGGCATCTCGGTGTGGGACTTCACCGACTCGCGCAAGCCCAAGGAGATCGCCTACTGGGAGCGCGGGCCGCTGGACGCCTCGCAGCTGCGTACCGGCGGGTCCTGGTCGGCCTACTGGTACAACGGCCACATCTACTCCAGCGACATCCAGAAGGGACTGGACGTGCTGGAGCTGCGTGACCCGCGTACCTGGCTGGCGCAGTTCCTGCTGGTGCCCGAGCTGAACGTGCAGACGCAGGCCGGTTACCTGAGCTGGTGACCCGCTGACCGTGGCCGGGCCCGGCGTTCCCCGCACGGGGGCGCCGGGCCCGGTGCTGTCCCGGGACGGGAACGGACACATGCCGGTGACGATCGACGACCGGACGGCGGTGCCGAGCGACGCCCGGATCCGGGCTCTGCACGAACGGCTCGCGCCGTCCCGGGAGGTGTTGCACCTCGTCTGGACGCACTGCCGGATCGTGTGCGACATCGCCGGACAACTGCTCGACAGCAGCGGTGCGGACGCGGACGCCGCCCTCGTGCGGGCCGGCAGCCTGCTGCACGACATCGGGGTCTACCGCCTCTACGACGAGGCCGGGCGGCTCGACGAGCGGAACTACGTACGGCACGGCGTGCTGGGCCACGCGCTGGCACGGGAGGCAGGGCTGCCCGAGGTGATCGCCCGGTTCTGCTCCCGTCACACCGGCGTCGGGATCACCCGGGCGGACGTGCGCCGGCAGGGCCTGCCGATCCCGGCCGACGACTACACGGCCGTCACCGCCGAGGAACACCTCGTGATGTACGCCGACAAGTTCCACAGCAAGACCACGCCACCGGCGTTCGTCTCCGCCGCCTCCTACGCGGTCGCCGTGCGGCGCTTCGGCCCGGACAAGGTCGACCGGTTCGCGGCACTCGTCGAGCGGTTCGGCGAGCCGGACCTGCCCACGCTCGCCGCCAGGTATCGACAGCCGATCGTCTGAGGGGGCGCGGCGCCGCAGCCGTGGTCAGTCGCTCATCGGCAGCCGGTAGTCGCGGGTGCCGCCGCCCGCCGTGACCACCCGTACCTCGCCGCTGCGCAGCCCGTACGTCACCGACCAGCGGGTGTGCGACTGGCGTACCGCGTTCAGCAGCCGCAGCGCACCGGCCGCGTCCACCACCCCGCCGGTACGGTCGAGTTCCTTCGCCAGCACCCCGTACCTGTGGTCCTGGCGCAGTTCCCGGTCCGGCACGCCGACGGCGGGCACGTTCGTCAGCGCCTGCCACGGGCCCTGCCGCCGGTCCACGGTGAGCTTCCCGTCGACGAACTCCACCACGGCGGACGCGCCCGTCGCGTCGGCCAGCAGGTAGTGCAGCGGCGGCCCGCCGTCGAAGTCGAGGTTGTAGCGCCGGAACACGGCGACCGCCTCGTCCACAGTGGCGGCCGAGTCGAGCACCAGGCGCAGGATGCGCACCGAGCCGACCTTCGGCAGGCCGGGCACCGGCTCGGCGCGGGCCCCGTCGTCGGCGGCCAGCCCGACCGCGAGACCCCGCTCGTTCATGCCGTCGAACGGCAGCAGCGGCGCGTCCAGCAGCCGCCGGTCCCCGGTCGGGTCGGCGGACACGCCCAGGTAGGAGATGTCGACGAGGGAGATCGAGGCGTACCCGTCCGGCGGGTCGGTGCGCAGCACCAGCGCGGGGTTCGGCTCCCAGTCGAAGTTGCGGGCGAACAGCGGCCGGTCCCGGTCGGCCAGCGCGGCGAACAGCGAGCAGCCGAACGGGCTCGGCGGCGTGGACCCGGCCAGCCCGGCGGTCGGGTCGTAGTCGCCGTCGTACGTCATCTCGTACATCGGCAGGTCGTCGATCTTGCGGAGGCTGGCCAGGGTCCGCTCGACCTGCGCCGGGTCCTGCCGGGACGCGGTCGGTGAGCCGGCCGCGGCCGGTGGGCCGGGCCGGCGGCTCTCCCCGCAGGCCGTGGCGAGCAGGAGCAGCGCGAGCCCGCCGGCGATGAGGGTCCTCCGCATGACTGCGACGCTAGAAGAGGCGTCCGCCGATGTCCATCCGGGACTCGGTCAACTCCGCACGATCGCGAACATCCAGCAGCCGTACACCACGTTGCGGCTGTGCAGCTGGTCCACCGCCGGGTCGGCGAACAGCTCCGCGATCACCGCCTCCGGGTCGCCGCCGTCGTGTCGCCGTCCGCCCACGATGCGGCCCCGGCTGTCGTACGCGCGCAGCACCTGCCCCCGGTCCGCGCCACTGCGACGGGTACGCCGTCACGTCGTCCGGGCCGGCGCAGACGGCGGCGTGTGCGAACACCGGCCCCACCTCCCGGTACGGGCCCGGCGGCAGCGGCGGGGCGTACCCGAACAACAGCAGCTCCTCCTCCGGCCGGGCGTCGCGCAGGCAGCAGCGCAGCGGCTCGCCGCCGGTGGCGCGCCGGTGCTCGGGCGGCTGCCCGGTGGCGTCGCGGCCGGTGCGACGCAGCTCGGCGAGCGTCCCGGCGGGCAGTGGGCGGATCCGGAACGCGGTACCGGTGGTCGTCACGGTCCCAGCCTGGCGCGGCCCGGACCGCGGCGCTGGCGGTGATCGGACCTGGCGTTCGGGTACCGCGAAAATGCGCGCCGAGCGGGCACCCGCGGGCCGCATCCGGCGCCGACAATGACCGGATGGACGTCGACGACTACCGGACCCACTCCCCGTACAGCGATCCCCGCCACCACGCGGCGCTGCTCGACGCCGTTCCCGCCGACCTGCCCACCGTCGCGGCGACCGCCCGCAACGTGATCGTCCACTACCGCGCCGGTGGCGTGGAGCTGCCGGACGTCCGCCGGGCCGAGGTGAACCTGCGCTGGCTGGACCGCATCCTCGACGCCGACCAGTCCCGGTTCCCGCTGCCGCTGACCGCCGAACGCCCGGCCGTCGAGCGGGTCGCCGGCTGCTGCCGGGACCACACGCTGCTCACCGTCGCGGCGCTGCGCCAGCACGGGATCCCGGCCCGCAGCCGGATCGGGTTCGTGAGCTACTTCTCCCCGGACTGGCACCACGACCACGTGCTCGCGGAGTGGTGGGACGGCGAACGCTGGGTCTGGTCCGACCCGGAGCTGGACCCGGCCGTCGACCGGCCGTTCGACGGCTACGACATCGACCCGGAGGCGGGGCACTTCGAGTCGGCGGCCCGGGTGTGGCTGGCGTACCGGGCGGGCCGGATCGACCCCGGCACCTACGGCGTGGACCCGTCGCTGCCGATCCGGGGCGACTGGCTCGTCCACGACTACGTGCTGCTGGAGCTGGCCCACCGGCACAAGGACGAGGTGCTGCTCTGGGACGGGTTCGGTGCGATGACCGAGGATCTGACCGGTGCCGACCTCACGCTCGTCGACGAGGTCGCCGCGCTGCTGGTGGCAGCCGACCGCGGCGACGCCGCCGCCGGGCGGGAGCTGGCCCGGCGGTACGCCTCGGACGCTCGGTTGCGTCCGGGCCCGACTGTGCACTGCATGGACCCGGTCTCCGGTACGGCCGCCGACGTCGATCTGCGGCGCTGACCGGAGCGGCGGCCGCGCACCGGCTGACCCGCGTGACGGCACTGACCGGGCTCACCCGGGCAGGGGCGCCTCGTCGCCTCGGGTGCGGCGCGGGTTGACCAGCCGGCGGACCATCGGGGCGGCGTTCCAGCGGGCCGCGCCGACCAGGTCCCGGGCGTGTTCCAGCACCGTGTAGTCGGGCCGGGCGATGCCCTCGGCGATGGCCCGGTCGAGGTCGTTGCCGCAGCGGGTGAGCACGCTGTCGAAGTCCCGGCGGACCGGTTCCAGAAGGTCGTAGCCGAAGGAGCGGTGCAGCCGGGCGAACAGCGGCTTGTAGAGGCGGGCCCGCTCGTGCAGCCCGGACGAGTACGACATCGGGTTCTTCGGCCGCTGCCGGACGTAGGAGGGCAGCACGTCCGCGAAGGCCCGCCGGACGATCCACTTCTCCTGCCCGTCGCGCAGTTTGACGTCCAGCGGCAGCCGCATGGCCAGCTCGACGACGCTGAGGTCGAGGAACGGCACCCTGGCCTCCACGCCGTGCGCCATGCTGGCCCGGTCCACCCGTTGCAGCTCGGTCCGGCACAGATTGCGGATCTTGTGGAGGAACAGGCGACGGGACCGCTCCGGGCCGACCCGGTGGTACATCGGGTACCCGCCGAACAGCTCGTCCGAGCCGTCGCCGGTGAGCACCACCCGGACGCCCAGCTCGCGCAGCCGCCGGAAGATCGGCACCGAGACGACCGCGTTGATGATGTCGCCGTACTCGGTCAGCTCGGAGACCCGGATCGCCTCGCGGACGTCGGCGAGCCGGATGTCGCGGGGCCGCAGCTCGATCACCTCGTGCGGTACGCCGAGGTCGGCGGCGAGCCGCCGGGCGTACGCGACGTCCGGGCTCTCCGGCACGCCGATGGTGACCGCCACGCAGTCCGGGTGCAGTTCCCGGGCGTGCAGCAGCGCCAGTGAGCTGTCCAGACCGCCGGAGAGCACCACGCCGACGGTGAGGTCGGTGTCCAGCCGGGCGCGCATGGCGTCGGTGAGCGCGACGCGGACCAGCAGGGCCGCCTCGTCCGGGTCGTCGATCACCGGCAGGCCGTCGCCGAGGGTGAGCAGGTCGACGTGCGGACCGACCCGGACCGGGCGGCCGGGCTCGACCCAGCCGTGGTGCCCGGGCGCCACCTCGCCGATCGGCGCGCCGTGTCCGACCAGCGCCTTGACCTCGGAGGCGAGGTGCAGGCAGCCGGGCAGGCGGGACCAGTAGAGCGGCTTGACGCCGAGCGGGTCGCGGGCCAGGTACGTCCGGCCGGTGTCGCGCTCGACGATCACGAACGCGTACTCGCCGCGCAGCCGGCGGACCGCGTTCTCGCCCCACTGGCGGAACGCGGTGAGCACCACCTCGGTGTCGCCCGCGGTGATGAACCGGTGGCCCAGCCGGGTCAGCTCGGCGCGCAGCTCGTGGTGGTTGAAGATCTCGCCGTTGAAGCAGAGCAGGTGCCGCTCGTCCGGCGACATCCACGGCTGGACGGACCGTTCCCGGTCCACGATCCTCAGCCGCCGTACGCCGGCGAGCAGGCCGTTCTCCTGCCGGGTCTCGGTGACCTCACCGCGCGGCGCGAGCGCGGCGAGCATCCGCCGGAAGGTGGCCGGATCCGCCTCGGGGCCGATGCCCAGCGCGATGCCGCACACCGGGTCACACCCCCATCTCGGACTCGTACGCCCGCCGGTACCGGCGACGGGCGGCCGGGGCGAGACACACGTGCCAGGCCTGTCCCTCGTCGACCACGTTCACCTCGCCGGCGTCCTGGCGGGCCAGCAGCAGCCCGGCGAGCGCCGGGCGGGCGCCGAAGCGGTCGTACCACTCCAGTTCGACGTCGGCGGCCCAGCCGAGGCAGTGCCCGCTGGGCACCATCGCGGCGTACCCGAGGCGGCGCAGCCGGTACTGGTGCTCGGCGCTGCGGGCCAGGCTGGTCACCCAGAGCGGCGGCGTGCCGTCCGGCGCGACGGCCGTGAACTCCCGGGCCAGGTCGTTGAGGAACGCGATCATCTCGCGGCGGGCCCGGCGGAACAGCAGCCCGGCGGTACGCGGGGTGGCGTCCGGGCGCAGCCGTCGCCGCACCGCCCGCAGCCCGCGTCCCACCACTGTGGCGGGCTGTTCCTGGTAGCGGAACTCGATCAGGCCGCGGCGGCGCAGCCACTCCAGGTCGACCAGTTCGGTGCTGGTGCGGACCTGGTCGTCGGTGAGGAACGTCGGGCTGTCCCGCCACCAGAGCACGTCGACGCGGGAGAGCAGGTAGATGCGGACCAGCGCGGTGAGGTCCTGCGCCGAGCTGCGCGCGTTGGGCTGGTAGCGGGCCATCTCCAGCAGCAGCGTCTCCCGGGCGCCGATCAGGCCCTGCGGCGTGGCGTCGAGGACGGCGGCGATGGCCGGTTCGCGCAGCCGCTGGTCGAGCAGCACCTGGCGGGCGGTGGTGGACGGCGCGTCGGCGAGCGCGCCCACCTCGACCAGGAGTTCCGCCACCGCCGCCCGGTACGCGGACAGGTCCGGCTCGGTGCCGGCGCGCCGGCCATCGGCGGGCACCCGCCGGGCGGGAGCGGTGGACGTGACGGCGGGACCGGGCTGGCGACCGGGGCTGCGGCTGGGCACTCGCATGGTCTCCGTCCCCTCTCGGTCAGGACACGGCGTGATTGGGCCTGCACACACCGTAATGAGCCGAGAGGGCGGCAATCGCCCCATCTCCCCCGATGCGCCCGATCAGGTGGCGGACGGTGGCACCAGCGCCTGCACCTCCTCGTACGTGGGCGGTGCCGGCAGGCCCGCGTCGCGCCCGGCGCCGATCGCGTCGGTCAGGCGCAGCGCCGTTCCGAGGGCCGCCCGGAACAGCAGTGAGCCGGTGCTGACCCGGGCCACGCCGAGCCGTCCGAGGGCGGCCAGGTCCGGGCCGCCCGGCCGGTACAGCACGTTGAGCGGCAACCCCGCCTCGGCGGCGAGCACACCGACCAGTTCGTCGGGCGCGCCCGGCACGAACAGGCAGTCGGCCCCGGCGGCCCGGAACAGCGCCGCCCGCCGCCGCGCCTCGTCCAGCGGCGACGCCACGCCCAGCCACCAGGCGTCGGTGCGGGCGTTGACGAAGATCTGCGGTACGGCGGCCCGGACCGCCGCGATCACGGCGGCGACGTGCTCCGCCGGGGCCAGGCGCCCGTCCGGGCGGCCGTCCTCCACGTTCACGCCGACCACGCCGAGCGCGGCCAGCTCGCCGGCGAAGCGCGCCACCTCCGCCGGGTCGTCGTGGAAGCCGTCCTCGACGTCCACAGTCAGCAGCGCCGGCAGGTTCCGCAGCCGGTACGCCAGCTCCAGCGTCTCGGTGCGGGTGGCGCGGACCGCGTCCGGCCGCCCGGCCGCCGCCGCCACGCCCAGGCTCGTCGTGCCGATCGCCTGATGTCCCCGGGCGGCGAGCGCCGCGGCGGAGGCGTGGTCCCAGGCGTTCGGCAGGAGCAGCGGTTCGCCGCGCCGGTGCAGGTCACGGAATGCGCGGTACCGGTCGGTCATCGCAGGATCACCTCGAGTCGGGTCGTCGGAACGTCAGGAGTCGGGCGGGCGGGACGGCAGCGGCGGCGCAGCACGCCGACCACGCCAGCGGCCAGGGCGAGCGCGTGCCGCTGCCCGGGGCAGCCGCGGGGACCGGCGCCGAACGTCAGCGCGGCGTTCGCCCGGCTGGCGCGGAAGCGGTCCGGCTCCGGGAAGGCCGCCGGGTCGCGGTTGGCGGCGTCGAACCGCAGCAGCAGCCGCTCCCCCGCGCGCACCGGTTGGCCGCCCAGGCTCAGCGGGTCGGCGGCGACCCGGCGGGTGACCCGTACCGGCGGGTCGAGGCGCAGCACCTCGGCGAGCAGCGCGTCGGTCCCGAGCCCGTCCGGCGCGGCGAGCCCGTGCCGGACGGCGGCCACGATCAGCCCGGCGGTGGCGTCGGCGGCCTGCACCAGCAGCCCGAGCCGGTTCGCTGTCACCTCGGCCGGAGCGGGCGGCGACATGGCCAGCAGCGCCGCCACCGCCCGGTCCGCCCGCCGCACCGCCGCCGGTTCGGCGCCCGGCTGGTAGGCGGCGGCCACCGCCGTCACCTCCGCGACGGCCGCCGCCGGGTCGGCCAGGCCGAGCCGCTCCGCCAGCACCACGAGGGGTACGCGCCGAGCCAGGTCACCGGTCACGTCCACCCGGTCACCGCCGTTGTCCCCGGTCGCGGCGCGGTCGAGGATCCGCCCGGTGAGCCGTTCCGCGGCCACACGCAGTTCCCGCGGGTCGAGGGCGTCGAGCGCCGCCACCCCGACGGCTCGCCGCGCGGCATGCCGGTCCGGCGGACTGAACCGGCTCACCGAGGCGCGCAGCCATGCCAGGCCGCCCTCCGGCGCCTGCTCGGCGGGCGGCACCACGCAGCGGGGATCAGTCAGGACGGAGACGACGTCCGCGTACCGGGTGACCACCCAGCCGCCGTCGTCCGAGGTCGGCGGCCCGCAGGGCGGTGTGCCCGGAGCAGCCGTGATCGTCGGTGAATCCATCGTCCGACCGTAGGGCGCCGACAGTTCGGTCCGAACCGAACGATCCGGCCGGGCACATCCGGCGGCCCGGCGCGGGCGGGACGGGTGCCGCGGGGCACGGGCGGGTCAGGCGCGCGCCGGGCCGGTGTCGCGGGAGGCGGGCGGGGCCAGCAGCGCCGGGTCGACGGCGAGCGTCTCGGCCAGCGCGTCCCGCCCGGTGGCGGTGAGCCGTACCGCCCGGCCGGTGCCGCGCGCGGTCCAGCCGAGGTCGAGGAAGCGCCCGCACAGCGCCGCCCCGACCGCGCCGGCCAGGTGCGGGCGCCGTTCGGTCCAGTCCAGGCAGTCGCGGACCAGGGGTCGCCGGGTGGCGCGCAGCGGTTCGACGGGTACGCCGAGACGGTCCAGCCAGGTCATGCCAGCCCCGGTCAGCGCGAGGCCGCCGGTGCGGTCGAGTACGCCTCGGTCGAGCAGGGCGTCGTGCAGCAGCACGCCGAGCCGCCCGGCCAGGTGGTCGTAGCAGGTGCGGGCGTACGCCAGGGCGGCGCCGGCCGACGCGGCGCGCAACGTGCGGGGCGGGGTCGCCGGTGCGGGCGCCCGCGCGGCCAGATCCTCGACGAGCTGGGCGACGCCCGGGTCGGCGAGGCGGACGTACCGGTGGCGGCCCTGCCGCTGCTCGACGAGCAGGCCACCGGCGACCAGCCGGGTGAGGTGGTCACTCGCGGTGGACGCGGCGACCCCGGCGGCGCGGGCCAGCTCTCCGGCGGTCCAGGCGCGGCCGTCGAGCAGGGCCAGGCAGAAGCCGGCCCGGGTGGGGTCGGCGAGCAGCGCGGCGAACCCGGCGAGTCCGCGGCCGTCGGCACCGGTGGTCATCGGCCCATGCTGACACGGGCACGGTTCGGGCCGCGCCGAACGGTCAGGGGGTTCTTTACAGCACTCTCTCCAACGTTGTAGAAACGGTGGCACCGCACCTCCGTCTATCCCCGAGGGCAGGCCCGATGGGACACCTCCGCCGCGGTGGCGCGCTCGCCGCCGTACTCACGCTTCTGCTCGCCGGCGCGGCCCCCGCGTCCGCCGCCGGGCCCGACCGCTACCGCAACCCGGTCTCCGCCGGGTTCGCCGACACCTTCGCCGACCCGGTCGTGGTGCGCGGCGACGACGGACTCTGGTACGCCTTCGGCACCTCCGACCCGCTGCGCGAGGGCGAGGGCCGCACGCATCGCGTGCCGATCGCCCGCTCCGCCGACCTGGTCGACTGGACCTACGCCGGCGACGCGTTCGCCCCGGACCAGCGGCCCGCCTACGCCGCTCCCGGCGCCGCGTTCTGGGCGCCGGACGTGCGGCGGGTGGCCGGCCGGTGGGTGATGTACGTGACGGTCACCGACACAGGCGTCTCCGACGACACGTTCGACACCGCGGTCGGTGTGGCCACCGCGCCGAGCCCGGCCGGGCCGTGGACGTTCGCCGACACACCAGTGGTCGCGCCGCGACCGGGCGCCGGCGGCGGTTACCTGTGGACGATCGACCCCAGCCAGCTCACCGGCGCCGACGGCCGCCACTGGCTCTACTACGGCAGCTACTACGGCGGCATCTCGGTCACCGAGCTGTCCCCGGACGGGCTGCGCGCGGTCGGCACGCCCACGCCCGTCGCTATCGACAACAAGTTCGAGGGCGCGTACGTGCTGCGCCGCGACGGCTGGTACTACCTGTTCGCGTCCACCGCGAACTGCTGCGCCGGGCCGGCCACCGGCTACTCCGTCCAGGTCGGCCGGTCCCGTGACCCGCGCGGCCCGTTCACCGACCGCGACGGGCAGCGCCTCGACGTCTCCCGGGCCGGCGGCACACCGGTGCTCACCCAGAACGGCAACCGCTGGATCGGCACCGGGCACAACGCGGTGCTCACCGACCTGTCCGGGCAGGACTGGATCGCCTACCACGCCATCGACCGCGCCGACCCGTACCTGGACGAGCCGTTCGGCGTCAACGAGCGGCCCATGCTGCTCGACCGGCTCGACTGGATCGACGGATGGCCCACTGTGAACGCGGGCGCCGGCCCCTCCGACACCGCCCGGCCCGCGCCCGTCACCACCGGCCCGGTCGACGCCCGCTTCGCCACCGCGGACCTGCGCGGCTGGCGGGCCGGGCACGGCCGCTGGCAGGCCGCCGACGGGGTGCTGACCGGCAGCGGCACGCTCACCTCGCGTACCCGGATCGGCGGTGACCTGCGCGCGGAGACCGACCTGCGGCTGACCGGCGCGGCCACCGCCGGGCTGCGGCTTCACGGCGTGGACGTCCGCGTCGGGCGCGGCCGGCTGAGCGCGGGCGCCGCGACCACCGCGCTGCCCGCCGGCCTCGACCTGGGCGACCGGCACAATCTCGCCATCGAGGTACGCGGGCGGCAGCTCGTCGCCACGCTCAGCCCGTCCCGCCTCGGCGACCCGGTCGCCCAGGTGTCGGTGCGTCTCCCCCGCCCCGGCGCCGGTGAGCTGTCAGTGCGCGCCGAGGGCGGCCCGGCCGAGTTCGAAAACGTCAGCGCCGTCCGGCTGTACCGTCCGGCGCGGCACACCGTCCCCGACCCCCGGGTCGGACCGGTGCTGCGCGGCTACTCCGACGAGTTCACCGGCGGGCTCGACCCGGCGTGGCGGTGGGTACGCCAGGACCCGGCCGCCACCGTGTCCGGCGGCGCGCTGCGCTGGCCGGTGCAGGACGCCGACCTGTCCGGGACCGGCAACACCGCCGGGGTGCTGCTGCGCGACGCCCCGGCCGGGAACTACGTCGCCGAGACCAAGGTGACGCTCGACCTGGGCGAGGACAGCGTCCGCAACTACCAGCAGGCGGGCCTGGTCGCGTACGTCGACGACGACCGGTTCGCCCGGCTGACCCAGGTGGCCATCTGGAACACCCGTCAGGTCGAGTACGGCTACGAGCTGCCGTTCGCCGGTCAGCCGGTGTACGGCGGCAGCATCGTCGGCACGCCCGGCAGCACCACCTGGCTGCGGCTGGCCCACCGGGTCGACCCGGTCAACGGCGAGCACGAGTTCCGGGCCGGGTCCAGCCGCGACGGCAAGCACTGGACGTGGGGCGCGGTGTGGACGTTCCCGGCGGACACGACACCGCGGGTCGGGCTGGTGGCGCACGGCGGGGCGACACCAGCGGTGACCGCCGAGTTCGACTACCTGCGCTTCCACCGCTGACGTCCGGGGCCGTCCCCTCCCCCCGGGGGGGGGGGGGGGGGGGGCGGCGGCCCCGCTCAGCCGCCGGAACGAGGGCAGGCGGTGGTCAGCTCGCTGATGGTGCGGGTGTCGCCGTCGTAGCTGCGCGCCGCCACGAACGCCCCGGCCGGCGGGTGTGCCCCGGCGACCGCCCGGGCCCGGCGCCGGTCCGCCGCGCCGAACCGCAGCGCCAGGCTCAGGTGTGGCACCCACCGGCCGGGCTGGTGCCACGAGTGCCCGCCGGACGCCTCGGCGAGCACGTCCCAGACCGCGCCGTGCAGCGCGACGAGCTGCGGCGTCGGGCGGACCAGCCACACCAGTGGCGCGCTGCCGTCGAGCACCGCCACCCGGCCCAGCCGCACCGGCAACGGGAGCGCCGCGTCGCAGAGGTCGGCCAGGCGCTGCTCGACGCCGGGCGGGAACTCCTCGACCGAGGCGAGCGTCAGGTGCGGCCGGTTCGTCGGGTGCGTGTTGCGGGCCAGGCTGGGCAGCCCGGCGGCGGCGAGCCGGTCCCAGGCGGCGCGAACCGCCGCTTCCAGTTCGGGAGAGCAGAGCAGTTCGACCGTCCGCACGTGATCAGGCTAGTCGGCGTCGGCCGCCCGCGACGCCCCGTACGTCAGAGCCAGCCGGCCTCGCGCGCCCGCCGTACCGCCTCCGCCCGGTCGGCGGCGCCGAGCTTCTGCACGCAGGCGCTGAGATGGTTGCGGACCGTTCCGGCGGCCAGATGGGTCCGCCGGGCGATCACCGCGACCGGCGTGCCCAGCTCGGCCAGCCGCAGCGTCTCCAGCTCGCGCGGCGTCAGCGGGCACTCCGGCAGGGTGAGCGCGTCGGCCGCGAGCGCGGGATCGACGTAACGCGCCCCGGAGTGCACCCGGCGGATCACGTCGGCCAGCGCGCCGCCGGGGGCACCCTTGGCGAGGAACCCGCGTACCCCGGCGGTGAGCGCCGGCCGGAGCTGGGCGGGCCGGCCATGTCCGGTGAGGATCACCGGCGCGCAGCCGGCCAGCGCCCGGGTCAGCTCGGCGGCGACCTCGACGCCTCCGGGCGGCGGCATCTCCAGGTCGAGCACGGCGACGTCGGGGCGGTGGGCAAGCGCCGCGTCCAGGGCGCTGCGCCCGTCGCGGGCGTGCGCGACCACCTCGATGTCCGGTTCCAGGTCGAGCAGCGCGGCCAGGGCGAGCCGGATCAGCTCCTCGTCGTCGGCCAGCAGCACCCGGATCACGGCGTCACCGGCACCGTCGCCACCAGGCTGAACACGCCGTCGGCGGCATCGGCCCGGACCCGGCCGCCGGCCGGGGCGAGCCGGTCGGCCAGGCCGCGCAGACCGCCGCTGAGCCGGTCCGGTCCGGCGTCGTCGCGGACACCGTCGTTGCGTACGGTCAGCGTCACCACGCCGTCCTCCCGGGTGATCTCGATCCGGCACCAGCCGGCCCGGCTGTGCCGCAGCACGTTCGTCCCGGCCTCACGCAGCACGGCGGCCAGGTCGGCGGCGACCGCCGCGGGCACCTCACCGGCGGGCGGGACCACTGTCGTGCGTACCCCGCTGGAGCGCAGCACCTCCCCCACCGCCGCGGCCTGCTCGGCCAGGTCGACCGCGCGGTAGCCGTGCACCGCCGCCCGGACCCGGGTCAGCGCCGAGCCGGCCAGCCGCCGGGCCTCGGCCGCCTCCCGGGCGGCCCGGCCGGCGTCGCGCGGCGCCAGCCGCTCCGCCAGCTCGGCCTTGAGCGCGATCACCGTCAGGTCGTGGCCGAGCAGATCGTGGACGTCCCGGGCGAAGCGCAGCCGTTCCTCGGCGGCGGCGAGCCGCGCCTGGGCGGCCTGCCCCTGCCGGGCCTCGACGAGCAGGTCCCAGAACCAGACCTGGACCCAGGTGAGCGCGGCGATCCCGGCGCCCACCACGCCGGTGACCAGCAGCGCCGTGGTCACCGGCCCGCCCGTCGACCAGGTGACGACGGCCGACACCGCGAGGACGCCGGCCGCCGCCACCACCGCGACGACGGGCCGGAACAGCAGCGGCGTCATGCCGACCAGGGACGCGCCCAGCCACGCCCAGGTGGGCCAGGTCCCGGCCGCGACCGGGCCGAGCAGCGGCAGGCTGAGCAGCGCCGCCGCGATCAGCGCGGCGTGCCGGCGACGACGGGCCGGTACGGGCAGCCACGGCGTGACCGCGGCGTGCAGCACCGCGATCTGGGCGACCGCGAATCCGAGCAGCCCGGCGGCGCCCAGCGCGACGCGGACCGGGTCGGGCTCGCGGGCCAGGCCGACGACGGGCAGCAGCACCGTCGTCCACACGTTCGTGGCCAGCGAAAGCAGGGTGACCCGCCGGGCCCGGCGCAGCCGGTGGTCAGCGGAATCGACTGTCATGCCCGCCGATCCTAGGGCGTGCGGCGCCCCGCCCACCCCCGAGAAACGTCACGGCCGGACCGTGCGATCCGCACGGTTTCCCGATGACTGACGCGCCTTCTCCGGTGCGCCGGGCGGCGGCAGGGTCGGGGCATGACAGAGATGACTGTGGGCGTACCCCGGCGGTGGGCCGGGTGGGCGCGGACCCGGCACCTGGCCGGGATGGTGGTGGCGATGGTGGCCGGGATGGTGCTGCTCGGGCCGCTGTGGCAGGTGGGCGGGAACCTGCTGGGCGGCGCGGCGGTGCTGGCGCGGCCGGACGTGGCCGCGCTGGTGATGGCGACGAACATGGCGGCGGGCATGGCCGCGTGGATGTGGTACCGGGGAGACGGCCGGGCCGCCACCGCGGAGATGTCGGCGGCCATGTACGTGCCGTTCCTGCTGCTGCTCCCGCCCTGGTGGGCCGGGTGGGTCGGGGACGACACGCTGCTGCTCGGCGGTCACCTGCTGATGGTGCCGGCGATGCTGCTGGTGGCGCTGCGGCACCGGCACACGCCCGCCGCGCCGCCGCGCCGGCACCCGGTCGCCGCGGCCGTGGCGCGCGGGTGGCCCGCCGGGCTGGGGCTGCTCATGACGGTGGACATGTGGTTCGCGCCCAGCGTCTTCGCGCCGTGGACGCTGCTGGTCCTGCCGGCCGGCTACCTGCTGATCGGCACCTGGCGGCGGCAGTGGGGCGACCGGCGCGCGCTGGCGGCGCAGCTCGCCGGGGCGGCCGTGTGGGGCGGCCTGGCGGTCGTGGCGATGATCGCGTCCGCCGACGTCGCCGGGGTGCTCGTCGGGGTGGGCTGGCTCGTCCACGCGGCCTGGGACGGCTGGTACCACCGCACCGGCGCTGTGGTACCGCGCGGGTACGCGCTGTGGTGCGCGGTGTTCGACGTCGGAGTGGGCCTCACCACGCTGCTGGCCGTCCTGTCCCGGTGATCCGGCGGGGGCACGGGGCCACGCCGGATCACCCGGAGGGGACGGCACACAGGTGGCGCGGCGAACGTTTGACCCGGTCGCCGCGACCGCCGCGCGGCGGTGATGAAAAGCTTGTCGCATGAACGCCGCACCGACCCCGACCGACCCCGCCCTTCCCGCCGACGCCGAGGACGGCATCGCCTTCGCCGATCTCGGGCTGCGCACCGAGTTGCTGGGCGCGCTGTCCGCGCTCGGCTACGAGGAACCGACGCCGATCCAGCGGGAGGCCATCCCCCCGTTGCTGGCCGGGCAGGATCTGCTGGGCCAGGCGGCGACCGGTACGGGCAAGACCGCCGCGTTCGCGCTGCCGCTGTTGCAGCGGATGCCGGTGGGGCGGGCCGAGGGCGACCCGGTGTCGCTGGTGCTGGTGCCGACGCGGGAGCTGGCCGTGCAGGTCTCCGAGGCGTTCCACCGCTACGGCAAGGACCTGGGCGCCCGGGTGCTGCCGATCTACGGCGGGCAGCCGATCGGCCGGCAGCTGCGTGCGCTCGACCACGGGGTGGACGTGGTGGTGGCGACGCCCGGCCGGGCGCTGGACCACATCGCCCGGGGCACGCTGCGGTTGGGCGCGCTGAGCACGGTGGTGCTGGACGAGGCGGACGAGATGCTCGACATGGGCTTCGCCGAGGACATCGAGGCGATCCTGGAGCACGCCCCGGCCGGCCGGCAGACGGTGCTGTTCTCGGCCACCATGCCGGCCCGGATCGACGGGCTGGCCCGGCAGCACCTGACCGACCCGGTCCGCATCCGGATCGAGCGGGAGCGGCCGGTCGCCGGGGAGGCGCCCCGGGTGCGGCAGAGCGCGTACATCGTGGCCCGGGCGCACAAGCCGGCCGCGCTGGGCCGGGTGCTGGACGTGGAGTCGCCCACCGCGGCGATCGTGTTCTGCCGCAGCCGGGAGGAGGTGGACCGGCTCACCGAGACGATGAACGGCCGGGGCTACCGGGCCGAGGCGCTGCACGGCGGGATGAGCCAGGAGCAGCGGGACCGGGTGATGGGCCGGCTGCGCGCCGGGACGGCGGACCTGCTGGTCGCCACCGATGTGGCCGCCCGTGGCCTGGACGTCGAGCAGCTCACCCACGTGGTCAACTACGACGTGCCGTCCGCCCCGGAGTCGTACGTGCACCGGATCGGGCGGGTCGGCCGGGCCGGGCGGGAGGGTGTGGCGATCACGCTCGCCGAGCCGCGTGAGCACCGGATGCTCAAGACCATCGAGCGGGTCACCGGCCAGCGGATCGCCATCGACAAGATCCCCACTGTCGCGGACATGCGTACCCGGCGGCTGGAGCTGACCCAGGGCGCGCTGCGGGAGAGCCTGCTGGAGGACGACCTCGACCCGTACCGGGCGATCGTGGAGTCGCTCACCGACGAGTTCGACCTGGTCGAGGTGGCGCTGGCGGCGGTGAAGCTGGCGCACGAGGCGACGTCGCCGGGCTCGGACGACGAGGAGGAGATCCCGCAGGTTCCGGTCCGGGGTCCGCGCGAGGGCCGCCCGGAGGCCGGCGGGCGGGGTGAGCGCCGGGGTCCGGCGCGCCCGCGTACCGGCGGCACCACCCAGGTCTTCATCGGTCTGGGCCGCCGGGCCGGGGTACGGCCGCAGGACCTGGTGGGCGCGATCACCGGGGAGACCCGGATCAGTGGCCGGGACATCGGCTCGATCGAGATCGCCGACCGGTTCTCGCTGGTCGAGGTGCCGCAGGGGGTCGCCGACGAGATCATCGCGGGGCTGCGCGGCACCACCATCAAGGGACGCAAGGCCACAGTGCGACGGGACCGGGACGGCGACGGGCCCGGTGAGCGCCGCGACCGGGGCTACGAGCGGCGCGACCGCCGCTGAGCCCGGCGCGACCGGCTTCCGTGCCGGTCGGCGTGGAGACCACAGCGGGCGGACACGACGGCGCCCCGGCCACCGTGCGTACGGTGGCCGGGGCGACGGTCGTCAGGCCGCGGCGAGCGCCGGACCGTCCAGCGACTCCGTGCCGATCTCGACCGGGCGCAGCGCCAGTGCGAGCACGTCCGCCACGTCGGACAGGGTGTGCACGGTCAGCGCCTCCCGCACCTCGGCCGGCAGGTCGTCCAGGTCCGGCTCGTTGCGCTTCGGGATGATCACCTCGGTGAGGCCGGCCCGGTGCGCGGCAAGCAGCTTCTGCTTCACGCCGCCGATGGGCAGCACCCGGCCGGAGAGCGTCACCTCGCCGGTCATCCCGAACTCGGGCCGCACCGGCCGACCGGTCACCAGTGAGGCCAGCGCGGTCACCATGGTGATGCCGGCGCTCGGGCCGTCCTTGGGCACCGCGCCCGCCGGGACGTGCAGGTGGATCCGCCGCCCGGCCAGCGCGTTCGGGTCCAGCCCGTAGCGCCGCCCGTTCGACCGCAGGTACGACCACGCGATGTGCGCGGACTCCTTCATCACGTCGCCGAGCTGGCCGGTGAGCGTCAGCCCCGGCTCACCCTCCATCGTGGTGGCCTCGATGAACAGCACGTCGCCACCGGCGCCGGTGACCGCGAGTCCGGTCGCCACGCCGGGTACTGCGGTGCGTTCGGCCGACTCCGGGGTGAACTTGGGCCGGCCCAGGTAGCGGGCCAGGTTGCCGGCGTCGACGTGCACCGGCGCGGAGTCCGTGGCGAGCGCGACCGCGACCTTGCGCAAGATCTTGGCGAGAGCGCGTTCGAGCTGCCGGACGCCGGCCTCCCGGGTGTACTCACCAGCGATCAGCGCCAGCGCCTCGTCGGCGACTGTCACCTCGTCGGTGGTCAGCCCGGCCCGTTCCCGCTGCCGGGGCAGCAGGTGGTCCCGGGCGATGGCGACCTTCTCGTCCTCGGTGTAGCCGTCCAGCGCGACCAGCTCCATCCGGTCCAGCAGCGGGCCGGGGATCGCCTCGACCACGTTGGCGGTGGCCAGGAACAGCACGTCGGACAGGTCGAGGTCGACCTCCAGGTAGTGGTCGCGGAACGTGTGGTTCTGCGCCGGGTCGAGCACCTCCAGCAGGGCCGCCGCCGGGTCGCCGGAGTAGCCGGCGGCCAGCTTGTCGACCTCGTCGAGCAGCACGACCGGGTTCATCGAGCCGGCCTCGCGCAGCGCCCGCACGATCCGGCCGGGCAGCGCGCCCACGTAGGTGCGCCGGTGACCGCGGATCTCCGCCTCGTCCCGGACACCGCCGAGGGAGACGCGGACGAAGTTGCGGCCCAGCGCCCGGGCGACCGACTCGCCGAGGCTGGTCTTGCCGACACCGGGCGGACCGGCCAGGGCCAGCACCGCGCCGGAACCGCGTCCGCCGACCACGCCGAGGTTGCGCTCCGCGCGCCGGTTGCGCACCGCGAGGTACTCCAGGATGCGGTCCTTCACGTCGGCCAGGCCGGCGTGGTCGGCGTCGAGCACGGCCCGGGCCGCGGCCAGGTCCATGTTGTCCTGGGTACGCGTGTTCCACGGCATCTCCAGGACGGTGTCCAGCCAGGTCCGGATCCAGCCCGCCTCGGGTGAGGCGTCACTGGCCCGCTCCAGCTTGCCGACCTCGCGCAGCGCCGCCTCGCGGACCTTCTCCGGCAGGTCGGCGGACTCCACCCGGGAGCGGTAGTCGGCGGAGCCGTCCGGCTCGTCCTCGCCGAGTTCCTTGCGGATCGCGGCGAGCTGCTGGCGGAGCAGGAACTCGCGCTGGGACTTCTCCAGCCCTTCGCGGACGTCGCTGTTGATCTGCTCGGTGACCTCCTGCTCGGCGAGGTGTTCCTTCACCCAGCCGACGAGCAGTTCCAGCCGGGCGGTGACGTCCGGCGCGGCGAGCAGTTCGGTCTTCTGCGTCAGGCTGAGCCAGGGCGCGTAGCCGGCCGAGTCGGCCAGCTCGGACAGGTCGGTCATCCGCTCCATCGCGTCGATCACCTGCCAGGCGCCGCGCTGCTGCAGCACCGAGGTCATGAGCGCGCGGTACTCGCGGGCCAGTTCGCGGGCGCGGCCCGCCGGTGCGGGTTCGTCGAGTTCGGTCGCCTCGACCCAGAGCGCGGCGCCGGGGCCGGGCACGCCGGAGCCGATGCGGGCGCGGGTGAGACCGCGGACGACCGCCGCCGGTTCGCCGCTGGGCAGCCGGCCCACCTTCTCGATCGTGGCGACCACGCCGACGGAGCCGTACTCGCCGTCGAGGCGGGGTACGGCCAGGAGTTCCTTGTCGCCGGTGGCGCGGGCCGCGTCGACGGCGGCCTGGGTGGTCGGGTCGAGGGTCACCGGGATGACCATCCCGGGCAGCAGGACGGCGTCGGTCAGTGGGAGTACCGGAAGAGTTGCCATCGAACACCTGCCATCACGTTGGTTGAGCGTGTCTGGCTCAAGTAACAAAACGTGCCCCTTGTTCCGGGTTGTGACCCACGCCACTACGAAGCGCCGCGTTCCCGCGCTCCGCACCCAATGGCGGCACCCTTTACCGCGACCCGCCGAATGGAAACAGTCGGCTATTGTTGCGGAATTACCGCGCGGTAGGTCAAACTCTTAGCCACACCCCGCCCGACACAGGGAGTAATGGCGATGGCAAGGAAAGTAATCACCGTTCTGACTGACGACCTCGACGGCGGAAAGGCCGATCGGACCGTCGAGTTCAGCCTGGACGGCGTGGCGTACACGATCGACGTCTCCGACGAGAACGCGGGCGTCCTGCGCAAGGCGCTGGATCCGTACATCAGCGCTGGCAGGCGAATCGGCCGGGGAGCGACCGAGGTCGCCCGCGGCGCCCGCCGCACCGCCCGGCCGAGCACCTCGGGAATGGACCGCGAGCAGAACCGCGCCATCCGGGAATGGGCCGCCAAGAACGGGTTCGAGATTTCCGAGCGCGGGCGCATCCCGGTGTCGGTGGTCGAGGCGTACAAGAACCGCTGACCGCCACCGGTTCACCGTCGGGCATCCCGGGGTCACGCTGAGAAATCGGCGGGGCCCCGATCGGCTTTCTACGGTCAGCGCTTTTCATCCGGCCGGATACCGCCGGCACGAAATTTCTTCCGGGATCACCTTCCACCGTGCCCGTACGCGGGAACGGCAGCGGCCGCCCGGAGGAGTCCCCCGGACGGCCGCTGCCGTTCGCCCGCTCAGTTGACCCGGATGCGCACCACGTCGATGGCGGGAGTCTGGTTGGCCCGCTCCATCATCGGGATGCGGTGCGAGCCGTCACCGGCCCAGACCGCGCACTGCGCCACGCCCGACTGCGCCAGGCCCGGAATCTGGATCAGCACGTCGTCCGGCTGGTTGCCGCCCCGCCCGTCCTCGGTGGCCACGAAGAAGGCCGGCACGTCCTGCGGGTTCGGAGGCTGCCGGGTGCTGCCGAGCATGCGGCAGGCGGTGTGGAAGTGGCCGCGCACCAGGCCCTGGCCGTTGAGCAGCGAGCTCTCCAGGTAGTAGCCGCCCTGGCCGGCGGCGAGGAAGCGGTCCCGCACCAGGTTCTTGGTGGTGACCCGGAGGGTGAACGGCTGGTTGCGCCGCACCTGGTTCGGGAACTGCGTGATCAGCAGCGACGGGTTGTTCGCCGCGGCGCCCACCTCACCGAACGCGGTGCTCACGCACCGGTTGCCGTTCTGGAAACCGTCGTGCGCCTGGAGCTGGCTGCCGGAGCAGTCCTTGGCGAGCACGTTCAGGCCGTTGCCGCCACCGTTGTTCTGGCCACCGCCGTTGTTGTTCCCGCCGCCGTTGTTCCCGCCGTTCTGGCCGCCGTTGTTGTTGCCGCCGTTCTGGCCCCCGTTGTTGTTGCCGCCGTTCTGACCGCCGTTGTTGTTCCCGCCGTTCTGGCCGCCGTTCTGCGGGGTGTCGGTCACCGCGCACTGGGCGAGCTGGTCCAGGCCCTGCGGGCGCTGGGCGACCCGGCCGATGGCGGTGGCGATCCGGTTGAGCGCCGCGGTCCGCTTGTCCGCGAGCGGACGCAGGATCGCGTTGTTGATGAACTCGCCGCCCTTGCGGCCCTCCGCCGCGAGCCGCCGGTTCGCGTCGGCGATCTGCGACTCCAGCAGCGCCAGGGTGCGGTCCACCTCGGCGCGGGCCCGGTCGGGCACCTGCGGTAGCCGGCCGCGGACGTCCGGGCAGGCCACGGTCGGGGTGCCGGCGCCCGCGCCTCCCGCGTTGGTCTGCTGGCACTCGGCCGGCGACATCTGCCCGTCGCCCCAGTGGTTGCGGACCCAGCGGCCGTTCTGCCAGGTACGGGTGGTGCTGCCCTGGCCGTCCGGGGCGGTCGCCCCGGGGCTCGCGGGCACGCAGGACGCCGAGGCGGCGCGGGTGGTCGTCCGCCGGTCCTGGGCGGACGAGATCTGGGTGACGGCGACGATGCCGCCGAAGACCGCGAGCGTGCCGACAACCGCCAGCATCCGCTTGCTCCGCGCGTTACCGGATGACCGGCGCGCCCGTGTGGACCTGCGCATCGAATTGCTCTCCTTCACGATCCGGTAGTTGACTGGTGATCCCGGCGGACCGACGAATTCGGGGTGTGAGATCACTGCGACGCTCAGTCGCGCGTCAATGGCCGACGATGCCCTTTCCGCACCGTCTCCGCGCCGTCCGGGCGCGGCGGGGAAGATCTGCGTCCATTCCCGATGAGGTACGGAGCGCCGTCGGCGAAGGTTCAACCGGAGATCGGAAAAAATCGAAAAGTCGCCGTCCTCGCCGGCGAGGACGGACGGCTCAGTCGGCGCAGAGGTGATCGAAGGCGAACCCGCCGTCGAAGGAGTCCCGCCGGGCGGCCAGCGCGCGTACCCGCCGGAGAAGCTCGTCGCGGTCCAGCAGGGACGGCGCGGCACCGTCGAGGTCACGCAACCGCTCCCCCAGCGCCACAGCCGCCAGGTCCTCGGCGAGCCGCCCCGGGTCGACGCCGCAGGAGAAACCGCGCGAGGTCAGCCGTACCCGCTCCAGCAGACAACGGCCGGGCCGCACCTCGGCCCAGGCCCAGCCCTCCGCCGGACCGTCGGTCCAGCGCACGTGCAGGCCGCGCACGATCGGGTCGGCGATCCGGCCCGCCACGTACGCCTCGACCGCCTCGACCCGGGCCAGCGCGCCCAGGTCGTTCACCGGTCCGCGCCGGCCGTCCGGCAGCCGGCCGATGATGTCCCGGAAGCCGACCGTGTCACCGCCGTCCGGGTCGGTGCCGTCGGCGTAGGCCCGCGCGTCCAGCACGTACTCGACGAACCGGCGGACCTGCTCCGCGCCGCCCAGCGTCGGCGACTCGACGCGCACCAGCGGCAGGCCGACGGCGACGCAGACCGCGTCGGTCAGCCGTTCGGACCGTCGCGCGGCCGATCCGTCGGGGGCGGGCGCGGTGAACCGCACCGCGAAACGCGGCAGCCCGGTGTCGGCCGCGCAGACCACCAGGTCGAGCGACGCCCGCCCGGCGGTGCTCCACTGGCTGCCGGTGACCCCGGGCGGGCGGCCCTGCACCAGGTCGCCTAGCCGCCGCCCGGTGTGGCCGAGGTGGCCGGCACGGACCAGGGACGGCGCGGCGCCGGGCGGGATCGGCCGCAGCCAGGAGGCGGTCACGCTGCCTGTGCTCGTCATCTCGCCCCGATCCCCCTCGTCCGGTCGACGCCCGAGTGTAGGCCGTGCGGCACGACCGGTCCGGCCGACCGGTGCGCTACCGCGCCCGTCCCTCTAGGCTCTGCCCGTGCCCAGCGGACGGACCCCGGAACAGTTCACCAAACGCAGTCTCGTCACCGTCTCCCACGCCATCGAACGCGCGGCGCTCGCCGAGGCCGAGGACGGCCCTCTCGTCGTGCTCGCGCTGTTCCAGCGGCTGCCGTACTTCGCCCGGGAGCGCGAGGTCTACCGGCGCATCGCCGGCCGCGCCGCCGTGACGGTGGTGGCGATGGTCGGCGGACCGCCGCCCGACCTGCCCGACGGTACCTACGGCGTGGCGCTGGACGAGGCGGAGGCGCTGGCCCGGGAGTGGACGGTGGTGGCGCTGAGCCCGCGTTTCGGCGCCACACTCGTCGCGCACGACCGGGCCGAGGTGGCGCCCGCGCCGACGCTGGAGTCCGGCCGGCTGTTCGAGGGACGCTGGGGCTTCCGCCGCGACGAGGCGCTGCACGAGGCGATCCGGCTGCGCGAACAGCTCGCCGAGCGGCTGCCCGCCGCGGCGCGTACCGCGCTGGACGAGGCGATCGCCCGGGTGCGGGACATCCCGGCCGGGCCGGGCGAACCGCGTGCCGAGGCGGCGCTGCGGCTGCTGGCCCGCCGCGGCGACCGGAACAACCAGCCGGTCGAGCCGGCCGAGACGATGCTGGACGAGCCCGGCCTGGCCCGGTGGTCCGGCGCGGACGGGGTGACCGCCTCCGGCACGCTGCCGGTGGCGCTGGTCGGCCTGCGGGTGGACGCGCCGCCCGGCTCGCCGGAACGCTTCGGCCGCCGCGGCGTCGCCCGCGAGGGACACGCCGTGCTCACCGCGATCACCGCCGTGCTGCGGCCGGTCGACCGCGCGCTGCGCGTCACCGAGAACGAGTTCCAGCTCCTCCTGCCGGGGCTCGACGAACCGGCCGCGCTGGAGGTGGTACGCCGGCTGCACGACGCGATCGGCGCGTTGGCCCGGTCGTACCCGTTCATGGCGTACACAGTGCACGCGGCGGTCGGGGTGACCACCCGGCGGCCGCTGCCCACCGCGGACCTGCGCGCCGCAGTCGACTGGGCGGTACGCAAGGGCCTGCCGGTGGCGGGCCTGCCGCCGGAGACCGCCGACGCCGTGACCGCGGCGGCCCGCTGACCGGCGGTCCGGCTCAAGGAGAGGAGACGCGGTGCGGGTGGTGTCGCTGGTGCCGTCGCTGACCGAGGCGGTCGCGGCCACCCGCCCGGAGGTGCTGGTCGGCGCGACCGACTGGTGCACCCACCCGGCCGGGCTCGACGTCGCCCGGGTCGGCGGGACGAAGTACCCGGACCTGGACCGGGTGCTCGCCCTGGAGCCGGACCTGGTGCTGCTCAACGAGGAGGAGAACCGGCTGGCCGACGCCGAGGCGCTGCGCGCGGCCGGGGTGCCGGTCCGGGTCACCTTCCCGCGTACCGTGCCGGAGGCCCTCGACCAGCTCGGTGAGCTGGTGGTCGCGCTCGGCGCGCCGGCCGAGCCGCAGTGGCTGCGCGAGGCCCGCCGTGCCTGGGCCGCACTGCCCGCGCCGGGACGCGTCCGCACCGCCGTGGTGCCGGTGTGGCGACGGCCGTGGGTGGTGCTGGGGCGGGACACGTTCGCCGGGGACGTGCTGGCCCGGCTCGGTGTGCGCAACGGCTGGGCCGACGACGCGGAACGCTATCCCCGGCCGAGCCTGGACGAGCTGCGCGCCCGGGCGCCGGACCTGGTGGTGCTGCCCGACGAGCCGTACCGGTTCACCGCCGACGACGGGCCGGAGGCGTTCCCCGGTGTGCCGGCGGCGCTGGTGTCCGGCCGGCACCTCACCTGGTACGGGCCGTCGCTGGCCGAGGCCCCCGCGCTGCTGGCCGCCCAGCTCGCCACCGAGGGCCCCACCTGACCGGCGGGGCCCGGGTGGCGACGCTCAGGCGACCGGGGTGGCGTGCACCGGGTCCAGCTCCATCAGCGTGGTGTCGTCCACGTCGTACCCGATCGCGTTGTGCACCGCGACCACGCCCGCGACCTGGGCGGCGAGGCGGCCGGCCAGCTCGACGGCGCTACGCCGGTCCAGCCGCCCGTCCATGGTGACCTCGCCGCCGCGGACCTGGACCGTGACCAGGCCGTCGCGCACCGACAGCACCCGGCGCAGCACCTCGTGCACGACCTCCTCGCGGATCTCCGCGTCGGAACGCAGGTGCACGCGCAGCAGGTCACCGCGGGTGACGATGCCGGCGAGCCGGCCCAGGTCGTCCAGCACCGGGAGCCGCTTGACGGCCTCGTGGTCCATCAGCCGGGCGGTCGCCGCGAGCGACGCCCGCTCGTGGGTGGTGACCGCGGGCGCGGTCATCAGGTCCCGGGCGACGAGCGCGCCCGCCTTCTCCCGCGCGGTACGGCGGCGCCGTCCCTCGAAGACCCGCCGCTCGTCCGGGTGGCCGGACCGCTCCACCTTGTGCAGCAGGTCCGCCTCGGAGATCACCCCGAGCACCCGGCGGAACGAGTCCACCACCGGCACACCGCTGATCCGCTGCCGCACCAGCACGTCGACGACCTCGCGGTACGGGGTCTCCTCCGTCACCGTGGCGACGTCCCTGGTCATCACGTCGGTAACCTGCCACGTCCTCATCACGACCTCCTCGTGCCGGGTCTCCACCTGCGACGGTAGGCCGCCGGCGTACGGCCTGGTCAGGGGCGGCGGACCGGCTGCGAGGGGCCGACCGGACCGGGTACGGACGGGACCAATGACCCGGTCACGAGGGCACCTCTCGGCCCTGCTCCCGGGTGCCGCGCGGCGGTGGAATGAATGTGCCACCGGGAAGCGCGGTGCGAGGCACAGGAAGGGACGTGGAGACCATGACCGCGACAATCGAGCGGACCCCCGCCGTCAAGCGGACCCCCGCCGCCACCATCGCTCCGGCGGCGCACACCGAGACCACCCGCCAGAAGGCCACCCGGTACGTCTGGGCCGGGCTGCGGCTCGCCCTGGGCTGGGTGTTCCTCTGGGCCTTCCTCGACAAGATGTTCGGCCTCGGCCACGAGACCCCGGCGAAGAACGCCTGGATCAACGGCGGCAGCCCCACCAAGGGCTTCCTCGGACACGCCGTCGAGGGACCGTTCGCGGGCATCTACCAGAACCTGGCCGGCGCGGCCTGGGCGGACTGGCTGTTCATGGTCGGCCTGCTCGGCATCGGTGTCGCCCTGATGCTCGGCATCGGCATCCGGGTCGCCGCCGTCGCGGGCGGTCTGCTCCTGGTCCTGATGTGGACGGCCGTGCTGCCCCCGGCGAACAACCCCTTCATGGACGACCACCTCATCTACGCGGGCCTGCTGGCCGGCCTGGCCCTGGTGGGCGCCGGCAACACCCTCGGCCTCGGCCGGGCCTGGGCGAGGCTCCCCCTGGTCCAGCGTCTCCCCTGGCTGAAGTGACCAGCTCGCCCCGGGGCGGGCGTCGCCGACAGGCGACGCCCGCCTCTTTCGTGTACCCGCCACGCCGGTGTGCGGGGACCGGCGCGTATCGGCCGGTCGCGATCCGGCAGGATCGACTGTGACCACACCGTCAGCACCGAGGAGACCCGCTCATGGACAAGCCCCAGATCGGCCCGATCGAGGGCGCGCCGCCCGCCGATCTGGTCGTCGAGGACATCACCGTCGGCGACGGCCCGGAGGCCCGCGCGGGCCAGCTGGTGAGCGTGCACTACGTGGGCGTGGCCCACTCGAACGGCCGCGAGTTCGACGCCTCGTGGAACCGGGGTGAGACGTTCGAGTTCCCGCTCGGCGGCGGCCAGGTCATCGCCGGCTGGGACCAGGGCGTCGTGGGCATGAAGGTGGGCGGCCGGCGCAAGCTCACCATCCCGCCGCACCTGGGCTACGGCGCCCGGGGCGCGGGCGGCGTCATCAAGCCAAACGAGACGCTCGTCTTCGTGGTGGACCTGCTCGGCGTGCGCTGAGCGCAACGCCGTTCACATCGGGCCGTCGGCTTCCGCGCCGGCGGCCCGGCGTGCGCCCGGGCTGCGTGCGCCCGGGCCGCCGGCCGTTCAGGCCGCGCAGGCCATCAGCTCGTGGGCGCGGCCGGACGGATCCTGGGCGCGGCCGGGCAGGTCCGGCGCGCGGCCGGGCAGGTCCTGGGCGCGGTCGGTGCAGCGCACCGGGAGCACCCGGTGCAGGCCGGTCACCCGCAGCACCCGGGCCACCACCGGGTCGGGGTCGGTGAGCACCAGCTCGCCGCCGCGGGCCCGCACCCGCAGGTGGGTGGCGACGAGCGCGCGGACCCCGGCGGCGGAGAGCAGCCGCACACCGGACAGGTCGACCCGCAGCACCGGCCGGGCCGGCGCCGCCCAGAGCGCCGCCCGGAACGCCGTCACGGAGGCGATGTCGATCTCGCCGACCGGGCGCAGCTCGACCACGTGATCGTGCACGTCCGTCACCACGTGGAAGCGCTCACCGCTGTGTACCATGCGGCCAAACCTACCCGGGCCCACCGACATTTCCGGACCTCGCGGCAGGGGTTCCGGGTAGTGTCCGGGAACCGACCCCGAGCCGTCTCAGGGTCATCCCGCAACCGCCACGCCACGTCGCGCGGGAAACGGCGAAACGCCGTCGGGGGCTGCCCAGCGCGACGCCGCCGGGCCACAATGAGCCGATGGTCGTCCCCCGCCCGCGAGCCCCACTGCTGATCCGGCCGGTCCGCGAACCGGCGACGGTGCCGCCGCCGCTCACCGGCCCCTGGTCGCCCGCTGACACCCGGCTCGACCGGGCCGACCTGCTGCCGCTGCCGGCCGGCGGCCACGGCCCGGAGGACGTGGTGGTCGACGGCGACGGCCGGGTGGTCAGCGGCGACGAGGACGGCCGGCTCTGGTGGTGGCCGGCCGACTCCCCGCCCGGCACGCCGCCGACGCTGCTGGCCGAGACCGGCGGACGGCCGCTGGGCATCGAGCGGGATCCGGTCGACGGCGGGCTGCTGGTCTGCGACGCCTACCGAGGGCTGCTGCGGGTCGACCCGGCCGGCCGGGTGCACGAGCTGACCGGGACCGCGCCGCCGGTGCACCTGGCCGACAACGCGGCGGTGGGGCGCGACGGCACCGTCTACTTCACCGACTCGTCCGACCGGTTCCCGCTCTCGCACTGGAAACGCGACCTGCTGGAGCATCGGCCCAACGGGCGGGTCCTCGCGTACGACAGGCGCACCGGGCGCACCGACGTGGTCGCGGGCGGGCTCTACTTCCCCAACGGGCTCGCGCTCACCCCGGACGAGTCGGCGCTGATGCTCGCCGAGACCGCCACCCACCGGCTGCTGCGGGTCGACCTGCCCAGCGGGCGGGCCACGGTGCTCACCGACCTGCCCGCGTACCCGGACAACATCTCCGGCGTCGGCGACGGCACCTACTGGGTCGCGTTGCCCAGCCCGCGGCTGCGGGCCATGGAACGGCTGCTGCCGCATCCCCGGGTGCGGCAGATCGTGGCCCTGCTGCCCGGCGCGGTGCAGCCGCAGCCGCGCCGCTACGGGCTGGTCGCGCTGGTCGACGGCGACGGCCGGGTGCTGCGCACGCTGCATGGCCCGAGCGGGGCGTACCCGATGGTCACCGGCGTGCGGCAGCACGGCCGCCACCTCTGGCTGGGCAGCCTGACCGCCACCGGGGTGGCCCGCGTCGACCTGGACTGAGCACGGCGCGGGGCCGGCCCGCGCGGACGCGGGCCGGCCCCGTGGCCGTTCCTCCCCAGGTTCAGCCGCCGCTGTTGCTCCGCGAGGGGGCCGGGGCCGGTGACGACCCGCCGGCCACCGCGCCCGGGTGCGGCGTGGCACTCTGCGTGGGCTTCAGCCCCGCCGGTACGGGCAGCGCGCTGCCCTTGGCGAACTCGTCCCAGCCGACGTTCCAGGCGGTGAAGCCGTTGCCCTGGTCGAGCTTCACCTCGGTGCCCTTGACCGTCACCAGGTCACCGACCTGCGTGAAGCCCATCAGCCAGTCCGCGGCGGTGGCCGAGACGTTGGTGCAGCCGTGCGAGACGTTCGTGCTGCCCTGGTCGCCCTCCGACCACGGCGCCGAGTGGATGAACTCGCCGCCCCAGGTCAGCCGCTGGGCGTCGTCCACGTCGACCACGTAGCCACCGTTGGGCTCACCGCGGGTGTCGAACGTGGTGTGCTCGTGCTTCTCCATGATCACCATGTTGCCGCTCGACGTCGGCGTGCTCGGCTTGCCGAGGCTGACCGGGATCCTCTTGACCACCTTGCCGTCCTGGTAGACGGTCATCTGCTTGGCCTCGTTGTCGATGTCGAGCGTCACCTGCCGGCCGACCTTGGCGCTCGCGACCCGGTCGGAGTCACCGATCGCCTCCTTGCCGATGGGCAGACCCTGCAACGCGCTGCGCACGCTGATCTTCGTGCCCGGCTTCCACCGGTCCGGCGCCCGGTACTCGGCCTGCTTGCCGTCGGCCACCCACGACCAGGTGCCCGGCTGCGGCGGGTCGGTCTTCACGAACAGCCGGCGCTGGACGTCCGCGCGCGCCTCCTTCGGAATCGGCGGGTCGAATCCGAGCACGACCGGCATCGCCGTCCCGTACGTCTGATTCGGCCGGAAATACAATTCGCTGGTGACTGCCGGTTTGGTGGATTTGGCCATTGTCGTGAACGTCGTCTTCTGCGTGGCGGTCCTGCCCGAATCGCCGGTCGCGGTCACCTCCGCGGTGTACGTCCGGGAATTGGCGAGCGGCCGGTCCGGCACCCAGCCGGAGCCGTCCTCACGCGGCTGGGCCGGCACCGCGTTGCCCTTGTCGTCGGTCAGCTTGACGGCTGTCACCTTGCCGTTGCTGACCTTCGTCCCCACCTCCGCGCTGATCGGCACGTCCCGGGTGCGGTCGGCCGGCGTCACGGCGACCGACGGCGGCGCGGCCTCGGCCCGTTTCGTCACCGACTTCGGGCCGGCGGTACACGCGCCGACCGCCAGCGGCGCGGCTGCGACGGTCATCGCGAAAAGCGTCAGTCGGCGCCTCGCAAACATATTTCGCCCCCCATTTCCGAACCCTCTCGCCCACATTCTGTAGGCCTGGGATCGCGCCGTGGCACCTTCGGCGGAATTGCTCGGAAACAGCTGCGCGAATTGTGCCGGACAGGTAATTCCCGTCCCCGGTTGCGCCCCACGCGCCCTCCGCCCGGTTCCCCACCCCCTCACCCACCGCCGGGCGCAGAGCGAGATCTTGGTACGAAACGGCCCCCATAGGGGCACTTTCGTACCAAGATCTCGACCGGTCCCACCCGTCGGAACAACGATCTCGCAAGGGCGGCGCTGGACGCCGCAGGCCGGCCGAGCCCGGCTCTCGTCCGCGCCACCCGCACCGCCGCCGCGCCGCCCGCACCACTGCCGCCGCGCCACCCGCACCACTGCCGCGCGATCTTGCAGTTTCGGCCCTGGAGAAGGGTGCGAATCGGGCACACCGCGGGCCGCAAGTGCAAGATCGCGAGCGGGCGGGCGGCGGGGACGGAAGCGGCCCCGGCTCTCAGTGGGGAGGGCCGGGGCCGGGAGGGCGGGGTCAGACGTTGGCGACCAAGAGGGCGGGCTGCTCGACGCAGTCGGCGACGTGGCGCAGGAAGCCGCCGGCCACGCCACCGTCGCAGACGCGGTGGTCGAAGGTGAGGCTGATCTGGGTCACCTTGCGGACGGCGAGCTGCCCGTCCACCACCCACGGCTTGTCCACGATCCGGCCGACGCCGAGCAGCGCCGCCTCCGGGTGGTTGATGATCGGCGTGGAGCCGTCCACGCCGAACACGCCGTAGTTGTTGAGCGTGAACGTCCCGCCGGTCAGCCGCGCCGGCGGCAGCGTGCCGGCCCGGGCCGCCGCAGTGGTCTCGGCGAGTGCGGCGGCCAACTCCCGGGTGGTGAGCCGCTGCGCGTCGCGCAGCACCGGCACGACCAGGCCCCGGTCGGTCTGCGCGGCGATGCCCAGGTGTACGCCCCCGGACTGGACGATCCGCTGGCCCTCGGTGTCGACGTGCGCGTTGAGCTGCGGGTACTTCCGCAGGCCGCTGAGGCAGATCCGGGCCAGCAGCGCCAGGATGCTCACCGGCGTGTCAGGGGTGGCCGCGTTGATCGCGGCGCGCGTCTCCAGCAGGCCGGTGGCGTCCACGTCGACCCAGATGGTCACCTCGGGGATCTCCCGCCGGCTGCGGGAGAGCTTGTCGGCGATCACCTTGCGGATGCCGGTGAGCGGGATGACAGTGTCGCCGTCGCCGGCCGGGGCGAGCCCGACGTGCGCGGCCGGGGCGTCCGGCACCGCTGCCAGCCGGGCCGCCGGAGCAGCGGGCGCGGCCACGGCGGCGTCCAGGTCGGCCCGGCGGATCACGCCGCCCGGCCCGGTTCCGCGCAGCGACGCCAGGTCGATGCCGTGCTCCTTCGCCAGCCGCCGCACGATCGGCGAGATGACGAGCGGCGCCGATTGCACGCCGGTCGGTTCCGGCGCAGCCGTGCGGTCCGCCGAGGCGGCCGTGCCGTTCGGAGCCGACACGCCAGCCGAAACCGAGCCCGCCGGACGCGATGAACCGGCCAGAACCGGGCCGGCCGGAACCGGAGAGCCCGCTGGAGCCTGTGAGCCCGCCGGAGCCGGAGAGCCGGCCGCCGGACCGGCCGCCGGGTCCGCCGTGACCGGCGTACCGGGCTCGGGGGCCAGCGCCAGCCGCGGACGGCGCCGCCGCCGACCCGTGCCGCCGTGGCCGGTGCCGTAGCCGATCAGGACGTTGCCGGAGCCGGCCCGCTCCTCCTCGCGGTAGGTGGCGTGCGGATCGGGGGCGTCGTCGAGCGGGGCGATGGTGATCAGCGGCTGGCCCACCGGGCGGACCTCACCGGCCGCGCCGTGCAGGGCCACGACCCGTCCGGCGTACGGGCACGGCACGTCGACCACGGCCTTGGCGGTCTCCACCTCGACCACCGTCTGGTCCACTGTGACCACGTCGCCGACTGCGACCCGCCACTCGACGATCTCCGCCTCGCTCAGCCCTTCCCCGAGGTCCGGCAGAAGGAAGTCCCGCGTACCCACAGCCGTGCTCATGCCGTGCCGGCCGGGCATGCCCTCACGGCCCTCGCTCCGCTCGGTGCGTTCGGTCATGCCGCCACCCACCTTGTGTCGGGCTGGTCGTCCCACTGGAGCCGGGCCACGGTGTCCAGCACCCGGTCGACCGAGGGCAGGTGGGTGTGCTCCAGCATCGGCGCCGGGTACGGGATGTCCAGGCCGGACACACGCAGCACCGGGGCGTGCAGGGCGTGGAAGCAACGCTCCTGCACCCGCGCGGCGATCTCCGCGCCGACACCGGCGAAGCCCTGCGCCTCCTGGATCACCACGCACCGGCCGGTACGGCGTACCGAGGCGGTGACGGTGGCGTCGTCGAACGGCACGATGCTGCGGACATCGACGACCTCCAGGTCCCAGCCCTCCTCGCGGGCGGCCTCGGCGGCGGCCAGTGCGACCGGCACCGCCGGGCCGTACGCGATCAGCGTGGCATCGGTGCCGGGGCGGCGCACCACGGCGGTGCCGATCGGCGCGGTACGGGCCGGCAGATCCGCCTCTGCGCTGGTGAAGTAGAGCTTCTTGGGCTCCAGGAACACCACCGGGTCGGGGTCGTCGATGGCGGCGCGCAGCAGCGAGTACGCGTCGTCCACCGTCGCGGGCGTGACCACCTTCAGGCCGGGGGTGTGCGCGTAGTACGCCTCGGACGAGTCGCAGTGGTGCTCCACGCCGCCGATGCCGCCGGCGTACGGCACCCGGATGACGATCGGCACGCTCAGCGCGCCGCGGGTGCGGTTGCGCAGCTTCGCCACGTGCGAGGCGATCTGCTCGAACGCCGGGTACGCGAACGCGTCGAACTGCATCTCGACGACCGGCCGCAGCCCGGACATGGCGAGGCCGACGGCGAACCCGACGATGCCGGCCTCGGCGAGCGGGGTGTCGAAGCAGCGCTTGTCGCCGAACCGGGCCTGAAGCCCGTCGGTGATCCGGAAGACGCCGCCGAGCTGGCCGACGTCCTCACCGAAGACGAGCACCCGGTCGTCGTCGAGCATCGCGTCGGCCAGCGCCGCGTTGAGCGCCTTCGCCATGGTCATGGTGGCCATCAGGCGTCCCCCTCCGCGTCGGCGGCCAGCTCGGCCCGGACCATCTCGCGCTGCTCGGCGAGTTGCGGCGTCGGCTCGGCGTACACGTGGTCGAACAGGCTCAGCGGGTCCACTGTCGGCTGGGAGTCCATCCGGCGGCGCAGCGCGGCGGCGTACTCCTCGGCCTCGTCGGCGATCGCCGCGACGGCGGCGTCGTCGAGGACACCCCTGGCCCGCAGGTACGCCTCGAGCCGGGCGATCGGGTCGCGGTCGCGCCACGCCTCGACCTCGTCGGCGTCGCGGTAGCGGGTCTGGTCGTCGGCGTTGGTGTGCGGTTCCATCCGGTACGTGTGGGCCTCGACCAGGTAGGGGCCCTTGCCGGCGCGGGCGTGCGCGACGGCGCGCTCCAGCACCGCCAGCACTGCCACCGGGTCGTTGCCGTCGACCTGCTCGCTGGGTACGCCGTAGCCGACGCCCTTGTAGGCGAGGCTCGGCGCGGCGGTCTGCCGGGACAGCGGCACGCTGATCGCGTACTTGTTGTTCTGCACCAGGTAGACGACGGGCGCCTTGAACACGGCGGCGAAGTTGATGCCCTCGTGGAAGTCGCCCTCGCTGGTAGCGCCGTCGCCGATGAACGCCAGCGCCACTGTGTCACGCCCCTGGTACGACTCGCCGTAGGCCAGCCCGGCGGCGTGTACGCACTGGGTGGCGAGCGGGGTGCACTGCGGCGCGGTGTGGGTGGCGGCGGGGTCGTACCCGCAGTGCCAGTCGCCGCGCAGCAGCGTGAGCACCTCGACCGGGTCGAGGCCGCGCGCGGTCAGTGCCATCGACTCGCGGTACGTGGGGAACACCCAGTCGGTGTCGCGCAGCGCGAGGACGCCGCCGATCTGGCACGCCTCCTGGCCGCGGGCCGACGGGTAGACGGCGAGGCGGCCCTGCTTGGTGAGCGCGGTGGCCTGCACGTCGAAGCGGCGGCCGACGACCATCCGCCGGTACATCTCGCGCAGCGTCTCGACCGGCGGCTCCGGGTAGTCGTCGCGGGCCGGCAGCGGAGTCCCGTCGGGTTCGAGCAGCCGGACCGGTTCCCGCTGCGGCATGAAGCCGGCCGACGGGTCGGGTGCGGCCGGGGTGGACTTCCGGCGGGTGCGCGGGGATGCCCTGCGGACCGCCTGGGGTGTGGTCGTCACGGCGGGGACCTCCTGGACGTGTGGTGGCCCTATGCTCCCGGTCGTGGATGATTGACTCAACATCCGGGATGAACGCGGGACGAATGGCACAGGAGGGCGGCTGAGGTGAGCCAGGAGACCGGCGCCACACCGGGCGCGGCGGGCGGAACGGGACGTTCGGCCGGGCCGCTCGACGAGGTGGATCGGCGGATCCTGCGCGAGCTGGTCCGCGACGCCCGGACGTCCATCCGTACGCTCGCCGAACGGGTGCACGTCTCCCGCACCAACGCGTACGCCCGGGTGGAGCGGCTGCTGCGCGACGGGGTGCTGACCGGGTTCACGGCGCGGGTCGCGCCGGAGCCGGCCGGGCTGGGCACGTCGGCGTACATCGCGCTCACCATCGAGCAGAACACCTGGCGGGAGGTCTCCGCCGAGCTGGCCCGGGTGCGCTACATCGAGCACGCGGCGTTGCTCAGCGGCGAGCACGACGTCCTCGCGCTGGTCCGGGCGCCGGACAACGCGACGTTGCGGGACGTGGTGCTGGACCGGGTGCAGAGCATCGCCGGGGTGCTGTCCACGCGTACCTGGCTGGTGTTCGAGGAGTTCGACGGCACGCAGAGCCCCTGGGACTGACCGCCTCAGCGTTCCGGCGGCGACTCCAGCCCTTCCGCGTCGGCCCGCTCCAACAGCGCTTCCAGCGAGTACCGCCGCCCGTCCAGCCCGGCGTGCGGGTCGCCAAGCTCGGCGAACCGCTCGGGCATGCTGAGCACGTCGAAGTCCTCCGGGCGGGCGTCGTCCAGCTCGGACCACTCCAGCGGTGCCGAGACCAGCGCCGCGGGCGTCGGCCGGATCGAGTACGCCGACGTCATGGTGTGGTCACGGGCCATCTGGTTGTAGTCGACGAAGACCGGCCGGTCCCGCTGGTCGCGCCACCAGGTGGTGGTGACCAGGTCGGGCAGGCGGCGCTGCATCTCCCGGCCCAGCGCCAGGACCGCTCGCCGGCACTCGCCGAAGCTCCAGCGCGGCTCGATCGAGACGTAGACGTGGATGCCGCGCCCGCCGGTGGTCTTCGGGAAGCCCTCCAGGCCCAGCTCGGTGAGGTACGCGCGCACCTCGTGCGCCACCGGCACCACCTGCGCGAAGCCCACGCCCGGCATCGGGTCGAGGTCGATGCGCAGCTGGTCGGGGTGTTCCACGTCGTCCTTCGACACCGGCCACGGGTGAAACCGCAGCGTGCCCAGGTTGGCCGCCCAGATCACCACCGCCAGCTCGCTCGGGGCGACCTCGTCGGCGGTACGCCCACTGGGGAACGTGATGTGCGCGGTGCGGACCCAGTCGGGCGCACCGGCCGGGAGCCGCTTCTGGTAGAACGCGTCGCCCTTGTTGGTCTGCCGGGTGGCGACCTTCGCGCCCTCGAACACGCCGCGCGGCCAGCGTTCCAGCATGGTCGGCCGGTCCCGCAGCGCGCGCAGGATGCCGTCGCCGACGGACAGGAAGTAGCTGATCACGTCCAGCTTGGTCAGCCCGCGCTCCGGGAAGTAGGGCTTGTCGGGGCTGGAGACGCGGACCAGCCGCTCCCCCACCTGGATCTCCTGCGCCGCCGTGGTCGCCACCGTCACACCGTAGCGATCCGGCCCGGCCGTGGGGACCGGCTCACCGGGACTCCGCCGTCACCGACAGCCGGATCCAGGCGTCCACCCAGGCCCGTACCGCCGGTTCGCCGGGGTCGGCGCCGAGCGTCCCGGCCAGGCCGGACAGGGCCGCGCCGCAGCGGTCCAGGCCGACTCCGCCGAGCGCGGCGGCCGTCGCGCGCAGCCGGTCGGGGAAGCCCACCGGCAGGTGCCGCAGGCCGGTGTGCGCGGCCTGGGCGAGCAGCGCCGACGCCGTACCGAGCGCCGCGGCGACCGGGTCGGGCCGGGCGTCGACCGCGCCGGTCAGCCGGCCGTCGCCCACCCCGGGTGCCAGATCGGGTACGACCACCGCGTCGGCGACCACCGCCAGCGGCTCGACGACGAGCCCGTCGGCGCCCCGGCGGACCGTTCCGCTGACGTAGCGCGGCGGCCCGTGTGTGCCGTCCAGCGCCGCCGCGAGCGCGTCGAGTGCACCAGGGGCGGCGGCGTGGTGGGTCGCGGTGACGGTCGCCGTGCCGCCGTCGGCCCCGGTCACCGTGGCGTCCAGGCGCTGCTCGCCGGCCGCGTACCCGATGGCGCGCACCTCGCCGAGCGCGAGCACCCGCACCGACTCGGCGGCGGTGCGGGGGCGCAGCAGCCGGGGTGGCCGCCCGGCCAGCTCGGCGGCGAGCGCGTCCGGGTCGCGGGCGAGCAGGCCGGGCGGCAGGCCGGACCACTCCCCCGCGCCGGGGGTGACCGTGGTGCGGGCCAGCCGGCCGGCGGCGATCCGGAGCCGGTGCGCGGCGCTGCGCACCGCCGACTCGGAGACCACGTTGCCGGTGGCGAGCGCGCCGAGCGTGGCGCCGGTGACGCGCCGCCCGGCCAGCTCGTGGCCGGTTGGCGGGCCGTCGTCGGTGACCGGGTAGGCGCGGCGCAGCACCAGCACCGAGACGGCCGCCGGGTGGGCGAGCACCACGTCCACGCCCACCTCGCCTCCACTGCACCGGACCCGGGCGCCGAGGCCGGTCAGCCGTACCCGCCGCAGCGGCGTCTCCGCCGGCTCGTGGGTGCCGAGCACACGCTCCACCGGGGTGGCGCCCGCGTTCACCACCGCGCGCCGCCGCGCGGGCAGCTCGGCGAGCAAGTCGGCGAACGTCTCCGGCCGGTACCGGGCGCCGCGCGCCGCGTACGCCTCCAGTTGCCCGGCCAGGTCCTCGACGGCGAGCAGCGGCCAGCGCAGACCGGCCGCGTCGAGGTCACGCCGGGTCGCCGCCAGGCGGGCGTCCACGCCGGAGCCCAGGTGCGCGGCCCCGGTCAGCAGCACGTCGGCGGCCAGCGCCACCGCCGCGTCCAGCGTCGGATGCTCCGTGACGGTGGCGGTTCGCCCGACGCGTACCTGCGCCTCCGGACGGTCCGGGTGTTCCCGGTCGGCCGCCCGGCACGCCCACACCGCGAGCGCGATCGCCTCGCCGCCGTCGTCGGCCGCGTCGCCGCGCGCGTACCCGATCTGGCGGGGCACCAGGAAGCGGACCGTGCCGGTGGGCAGCTCCACGCGCGGGACCGGGTCGGCGGCGTCCGGCCGGTGGACCACAGCGGCGTAGCCGCGCCGCAACCGCCGTCGCGCGGCGGTGAGCGCCGGCGCGCCGATCGCGGCGGCCAGTTCCTCGTCGGTGACGTCGCCCGGCGACCACCGCCACGGCTCGCTCCCGGCTGCGGCGCCCTCCCGGCCCGGCGCCGCGACCCGGCCCGGCCCGGCCGCATTGCCCGGCGCAGCCTCCTGGTCCCGCGGCGCGCCAGGGCCCGGAGCCTGCCCGCCTGGATCGGGGTGCCGGCCCGGCGCGGCATCCGTGTCCGGTGCGGCCTCCCCGTCCGGTGCGGCCTCCCCGTCCGGTGCGTCGGCGTGCGTGCGCTGGTAGGTCAGCACGACGGCGAGCAGGTGCCGGCACACGCCGGGCGCCGGGCAGGAGCAGATCCCCGCCGCCAGGCCGCCGCCCACGGGCAGCGTCACAGTCACCCCGTCCGGGTACGCGGCACGCACCGCGCCGTCGGCGTCCTCGGCGAGCGCGGGCCGCTCACCGGCGTCGACCTCCTTCGTGGCGCGCTTCACCAGGCCCCTGTTGCTCAGCGCGGCCAGCACGTCCGGGGTGAGCGCGATCAGGTCGTCACGGATCATCCGGTCCCCCTACCGGCCCACGTGCTCGGCCACGAACGCGGCCAGCTCGCCCGGCGTCATCGCGCCGACCGCCGCGCCCACGTCGGCCAGCCGCTGGGCGGTGGCCCGGTCGTACGCCGGGTCGGCCTCCTCGTCCAGCGCGGCGAGCGCGAGCACGTGCGTGCCCTGCTCCACGAGTTGCTTCACCGACCGGACCAGACGTCCGGCGTCGCCGCCCTCGTAGAAGTCGGACACCAGCGCGACGATCGACCGGCGCGGGTTCTCCACGAGCTGCGCGCCGTACGCGACCGCGCGGGCGATGTCGGTACCGCCGCCGAGCTGCACCTTCATCAGCAGCTCCACCGGGTCGTCCACGTCGGAGGTCAGGTCGACCACGTCGGTGTCGAACGCGACCAGGTGGGTCCGCACGCCGGGCAGCCCCCACAGGCAGGCGGCGGTCACCGCCGCGTGGATCACCGAGCCGAGCATCGAGCCGGACTGGTCCACCAGCAGAATCACCTGCCAGCGGTCCAGGTGGCGGCGGGTACGGGAGAAGAAGTGCGGCTGCCGGACGTGCAGCCGGCGCTCGTCCGGCCGCCAGTGCGCCAGGTTCGCCCGGATGGTGCGGCGTACGTCGAAGTTGCGGGCCTGCCGGAACCGGCTGGGGCGGCGCGCCCGGGGCCCGGAGAACGACTGCCGCACCTCCCCTGCCAGCCGCTCGACCAGTTGCCGCACCACCGCCTCGACCAGCTTGCGGGCCAGCCGCAGCACCTGCGGGTCCATCAGGTGCTTGGTGCGCAGCACCGCGCGCAGCAGCGCCGGGTTCGGCTCGACCCGGGCCAGCACCGCAGGGTCGGTGACGACCTCGTGGATGCCGTACCGCTCGACCGCGTCGCGTTCCAGCCGCTGCACCGTCTCCTTCGGGAACAGCCGGGTGATCCCGTCCAGCCAGTCCACAGTGGTCAGCGCGGACGGGCCGGACCCGCCGCGCCGCACGTCGCGGCGGCCGAGTTCCGCGTCCCTGCCGTAGAGCCAGTCCAGCGCGGCGTCCCGGCCGGCGGCCTCGGCAGACAGGCCGCCCAGGCTGTCCTGCGCGGCGTCGCCGAGTACCAGCCGCCAGCGTTCCCGCATCGGGTCGGTCACGTCCGGTCCCCCTCCCACAGCCCTTCCCGGGCCAGCACCGCGTCGACCCGCTCCTCCACCGCGCGGGCGGCGGCCACCAGCAGCGGGTCGGCGTCCAGCCGCAGCAGGTCACCGGGCGGCGCGTCGCCGCCGTGCAGCGCCTGCACGTGCCGGGCCACCTCCGCCCGCTCGCGGGGCGGGAACCAGCCGAACGCCTGCCGCAGCGCGGGCAGCGCCACCAGGAAGTCGTGCGCGCCCATCGCGGCGAGCAGTTCGTCCACCACTGTGAGCAGCGCCGCGTCGCCGCTGACCACCTCCTCCCGGGCCAGCGCGAACAGCCCGGACAGCCAGTCGCCGAGCGTGTCCGGTGCGGCCACGGCCCGGACCGCGCGGGCCGCGTCCGGCACGTCCCCCAGCGACCAGGCCAGACCCAGCGCCGCGCCGCGCAGGTCCGGCGGGGCCGCCGGGTCGGCCGCCACCCGCCCGGCCACTGCCAGCGCACCGTCCCGGTCGAGCCCCAGCGCCGGGCCGGCGTGGCGAACCGCGTCCCGGACCGCGACGAGCGCGGTGAGCCGGCCCGGGTCGGCCGCCGCGGCCGTGGCGCGCACGCCCTCGACGAGCCAGAGCGCCCGGCGTACGGCGGCGGTGATCAGCGCGCCCAGCGGGGCGGTCCCGGCGCTGCCGAGGAGACGATCGTGCCGCCACAGCGCCAGCGCCACTGCGAGCGCCCGGCCCAGCGCCCGCAGGTCGGTGACCGCGCCGGTGGCACGGGCGATCGCGGTGAGCGTCCGGGTGGAGTGCTCGGGCAGCCCGGCCAGCGCGGTGTCGAACAGCGTCATGGCGAGCGCGTCGACGTCCGCGCCGAGCAGCGTCACCCGCTCCTCGATCCGGGCGGTGACGGCGTCCAGCACGGTCGGCCCGTACCCGCCCGCCTCGATCACCCGGGCGAGCCGGTCCGCCGACGGCGCGGGCGACCAGCGTTCGGTGAGCAGCGCGTCCGCGCCCACCCGGGGGCCGCGTTCGCGGACGTGACCGGGTACGTCGAGCAGCCGCAGCCGGTGCAGCAGGCGGCTGCGGGCCAGGTCGCCGGCGACTGTCAGGTCCAGCTCGGCCGCCTCGTGCGGATCGATCCGGTGGCGTTCCAGCTCGGCGTCGACGTCGTGCACGAGCGGCGGCAGCGGCGTGTCCGGGTGCAGGCGGCCCACCAGGTCGCCGCTGAGCGCGGCCACCATCTCCACCACCACCGGGTGGGCACCTGGTGCCAGCGTGCCCCGGGTCGCCCACGGCAGCGGCTGGTCGAGCGCGTCGGTGACCAGTGCGGACACCAGCCCGTCGAGCACGTCGACCCGGCCCGGGTGGGCGTGCCCGCGCAGCCGGGCCAGGCCGCCGGCCATGCTCCGGGCGGCGATCAGGTCGGCGGTGGAGACGGGCTGCCGCCGGGTACGCAGCCGGGCCGCCACCGCCTCGGTGAGCGCCTCCGCGGCCCGGCGCGGGCCGTCCTCCCAGACCCGCTGGTAGTACGCCGGTGACGGCATCCCGGACTGGTAGCCGACGAACGCGTCCAGGCGCCGGAACGAGTACGGCACGAGGTAGCTGCCCGCCACCGCGTCCGGAGCCGGGGCGGGCACCTCCGGCCAGTCGTCCTCCTCCGGGCCCGTGCCGTCCGGGCCCGTGCCGTAAGGGCCGGTGCCGTGCCGATCGGCGCCGTCCGGGCCGACGGTCAGCCGGACCAGGGCGGGACGGTGGAAGCCGCCGGTCACCACCAGCACCGGGCGGCCGGCGGCCCGGCGGCGGGCGGCGCGTACCCAGCGGGCCATGTACGCCTCCCGGGCGGTGTCGTCAGCCCCGGCCGCCGACTCGCCCCGCAGCACGTCGAAGTACGTGTCCAGCCGCTCGGCCAGCCCGTCGTCCGGGCCGATCTCGAACAGGTGGTCCCAGAGCGCGTCCACGTTGTCCACGGCGAGCGTGGCGCACAGCCGGCGCACCGCCTCGGCGTACCGCTGGTCGGCGTCGGCGTACCGGTTGGCGCGGTCGGACAGCGCGGGATGCCACGCAGGCAGGTCGATGAAGCGCAGCTGCGCGCCCACCTCCCGCCCGGCGGTCAGCGCCACCCACTCCGGCGAGTACGCGCAGAACGGGCTCCAGGAGGCGTGCCGCCGGGTGCCGTCGCGGTGCGCGGTGAACACGGCGATCGGCAGCTCGTGGTCTCCCAGCAGCTCGTCCATCCGCCCGTTCAGGTCAGCCGGCCCCTCCACCAGCACGTACGCCGGGCGCAGCCGCGCCACCGTGGCCGCGACCAGCCGGGCGCAGGCCGGGCTGTGGTGCCGGACGCCGAGGAACGTGACGCCGCCGGGCGCCTCGACGGCGCTCACCCGGGCAGCAGGTGCCGGGCGTCGTGCACCGCCCGCCACTGCGCGCCGGAGCGGCGGGACACCTGCTGCTCCAGGTAGCGCCGCAGCCGGGCCAGGTCCTCCGCGTCGTCCTTCGCGGCGGTGCCGGCCAGGCAGGCGACCAGGTCGGCGGCGTCGCCGGACTCGCCGCGCAGGAACCAGCCGCGCAGCCCGACCGCGTGCGCCACCGACACCGCCTCCGCGGTGCTCATCACCGCCGACAGCCGCTCCATCGCGTCGCCGCGTTCGGTGATGCCGGTCCGCAGCTCCCGGAACGTGGTGACCAGCACCTCCAGCAGGTCCCGCCGGGGCGGCGCGGTCACGCCGGAGCGGCGCAGCAACTCGCCCGCCTCCGCCTCGACCAGTTCCAGCTCGGTGCCGAGGTCGGGGATCGGGAAGACGGTCTCGAAGTTGAACCGCCGCTTCAGGGCGGCGCTCATCTCGTTGACGCCCCGGTCCCGGGTGTTCGCGGTGGCGATCACGTTGAAGCCCTCGCGGGCGAACACCATGGCGTCGGTGCCCGGCAGCTCCGGAACGGCGAGCACCCGGTCCGACAGCGGGGAGAGCAGACAGTCCTGCACCTCCAGCGGGCAGCGGGTGATCTCCTCGAAGCGGACCACCCGCCCCTCGGCCATGCCGCGCAGCAGCGGCGCCGGCACCAGCGCGCGCGGCGACGGGCCGTCGGCGACCAGCAGCGCGTAGTTCCACGAGTAGCGGATCTGGTCCTCGGTGGTGGCCGCGCCGCCCTGGATGGTCAGCGTGGAGTCGCCGCTGACAGCGGCGGCGAGCAGCTCCGACAGCAGCGACTTGGCGGTGCCGGGTTCGCCGACGAGCATCAGGCCGCGGCTGGTCGCCAGCGCCACAAGCGCCCGGTCGATGAGCGACGGGTCACCGACGAACTTGCGCCGGACCCCGGCCGCCGGGTCGCCGAGGATGAACCGGCGGGCGGCGCGCAGGCTCAGCCGCCAGCCCGGCGGGCGCGGGTCGCTGTCGTCGGCGGCCAGCGCGGCCAGCTCGCCGGCGTACCGCACCTCGGCCGGGGGACGCTGGGCCCGCTCGGCGGCCGGATCGAGCGCGGTCACCGGGTCACCTCCGCCAGGTCGCGCAGCACCTCGGAGAGGGTGACGTCGTCGAGGTCGCCGAGGCGGACCTTGCCGCCGCGCCGGAACCAGTCGCCGCGCGGCACGTCGTTCACCCAGATCGCCTCGATCTTCTGGTCCGGGAACATGTCCACCACCCCGACCGCGATGCCGGGGTCGAGGTCGATCACCACGGCCCGGCCGCCGGGGGCCTCGCGCTCCAGCCAGCTCTGGATGCCGGCGTCCTGCGGCATGCCGCGCCGCCAGCCCCGCCGTTCCAGGCTGAGCAGCCGCCCGGCCGGGACCGTGACACCCGCGTGCCGCCGCAGCAGCGTCTCCGCGCGCTCGGCCGCGTCCAGCCGGTACACCTCGCGGCCGAGCTGCGGGAACGGCTGGAGGATCTCGTAGTCGGCGAACACCTCCGCCCAGGCCGGCACCGCCGCGCCGAGGCTCAGCGGGTGCGCGATGGTGACAGTGGCGTCGTCCGGCAGCGTGTACGTCTCGTCGTCGACGTCGGCGAGCGTGCGGTCCTCGGCGACCCGGAACGCGGTGACCACATGACCGGCGTCGTCCACAGTGGCCCAGACCAGCCGGCGGACGACGTGCCAGAGCAGCGGGTGGGACAGGAAGTAGCGGCGGAAGTCGGCGGCCGGCCAGCGCCGCCCGGTCACCATGGCCGCCTCGAAGCGGCGGATCTGGTCGGCGGCGAGCGTGCGCACGTCCTTCTTCAGGCCGGCGAAGCGCTTGTGCGCGGCGGGCGCCGCCGTGGCGTCGTCCCGGGCGCCGGGCTTGGGCAGGTCCTTGCGGCGGGCGCCGGAGCCGTCCACCACGTACGGCTTGAGCTGCTCGTCGAAGCCGACTGTGAACCGGCGCGGCCCGTAGTCGAGGACGAGGCTGCCGTCGGCGTCCAGCCCGAGGTCGGGCACCAGGCGGTCGCCGAGCTGCTCGGGCGTCAGGCCCAGCCCGTCGGCGACCTCGGTCACCTTGCGCGCCGCCTGGTCCCGCAGGCCCCGGAACTTCACCTTCTGCGAGATGCCGTAGAGGTGCATCAGCGCCACGTCGGTGCCGATCTGCGCCAGCACCTCCAGGCCGGTCACCGCCCGGGTGTGCTGGCTCTCGCCCGGCCAGGCCCGCACCAGCGGCGCGAGCCGCCGCGCGGTCGAGTCGTCGCCGAGCAGCCCCAGCGCGGTGAACGCCCAGCCGTCCTTCGAGGGCGCACCGGCGCTCTGCCAGCTCTCGAACAGCGCCCAGGCGAACTCCGCCAGGGAGTCGGTGTCGCACGCCGCGCGGACGACCTCCACCCCCGGGTACGGCTCGCCGGGCGGGGAGATGGCGAGCATCGTGCAGAGGTGACGGACCGCGTCGGCAGGCAGCGCGGCGGAGCGGTCCCGCAGCAGCACCTGCGGCAGCACCGCCGGGTCCAGCCACGCCGGCAGGCTCGGCATCCGGGCCGGGAGCTGGGCCAGCGGGTCCGCGTCGAGCATCGCCGTCGCGGCGGCGAGCGCCTCCTCGCCGTGCTCCCGGGCCACACCGAGGAGCACACCACGGTGCTCCGCGGCGACCAGCCGCAACGCCCGCTCGGCGGCCCGGCGACGCGGGCCGGGCGCGCCCAGGGCCGCCGGCAGCAGCGCCCGCACGGCGTACTCCGGGTGCCGCCGCAGCCAGGCGCGGGCGACCGGGCGGCCCGTCTTGAGCCGGTCGAGCCAGTCGGCCATCAGGTCGGCGACCTCACCGTCGGTGTACGGCAGCAGCACCTCGCCGACGCTCTTCGGCGCGGTGCGGGCCAGGTGCAGGGCGGCGGGCAGCGCGTCCAGCTCGTACCGGCCGGCGAGGCGGGACATCCACTCGTCGGCTCCCCAGGACTCGTCGGGCCGCCAGGACGGCAGCAGCGGCCGGGCCAGCTCCTCGGTGGCCCGGACGAAGAAGTGGATCGCCTCGTACGATCCGGCCCGCCCGGCGGCGACCTCGGCGGCCAACACGCTCAGGTCGTCGCCCCGCCACCAGCCGGACCAGCCGGGCACGATCGCGGCCCACCGCCCCCGCTCCCCCGGCAGCCAGGCCGTCGCGGACCCGGTGGGCCGGTTCAGCCCGCCCACCACCGGCGGGTCGGCTCGTGGGCGCCGGACCGTCCAGGGCGGCGTCACCAGCACCGGCGGCAGCCGGTCCGGCGCGGCGACCGGCAGCGCGGACGCGTCGTCGCGGATCCGCTCGACCCGTTCCCGCCGCGCCGGATCAAGCATCGGCAGCGCCTCCTCGACGGCGGCCGGGTTGGCCAGCACGTGCGCGCGCAACAGGGTGGCGGCCTCCCGCGCGGCCGGGCTGCGCCCCTCGGCGGCCGCGGACACCAGGCGCACGCCGCGCACCGGGAAGCGGCGCAGCATCTCCGTCATGGCGGGCGGGACGTACTTACGGTCCAGCCGGTCGAGCAGCGCCGCCATCGGCTCGTCACCGGGCAGGGCGGCCAGCAGCGACACCAGCCGCTGCCGCGCGTCCGCGCCGACGTGTTCGTCGTCGAACCACCCGGCCAGCACCGGCGCGATCGGCGGCCCGACCGCCGCGGTGGCGGTGACGATCGGCGCCTGGTCGTACATCAGCCGGTAGACCTGCAGGTGCCCGGCGAGGTTGTGGATCGCGTCCACGTCGTCGACTGCGCCGAGCAGCAGTTCCGCGAGCAGCGGACCCCCCTCGCGCGCCACGTCGGCGACGTCCTGGGCCACCCACTCCCGCTCGGTCGGCAGCAGGAACGAGGTGACCGCCCGCGCCGCCAGCGGCCCGGACCGGTACGGGACCAGCGCGGCGCGGGCCGCTGCGTAGTCGGCCTCGCGGGCCGCCGCGAGATGCGCGCGGACCCGGCGTAGCACCCCCTGACGCAGGCGCCAGTGGCCGTAGTTGTGCGCCTTGTTCACCTCGGCGCGGCCCAGCGAAAGCGGAGACGCCGACCCGGTGGCCGCCACGGTGATCTGCTCGGTCGCGGCGACCGCCGCTCCGGCCGGGCCGAGATCGGCGGCCAGCAGGTCGGCGAGGGCCACCCCCTGCTGGTCGCGTGCGTGATAGCCGAGCGCCACGGCCACTGCCGCCACCAGCGCGGCCCCGCCCAGCGGACCGGGCCGGCCGTCGAGGTAGCCGCGCAGCGCCGGACCCAGCTCCGGATCGTCGGTGGCCCGTGCGGTGGCGGCGACCGGTGCGGCCACCGAGTCCAGCACCTTGCGGCCGGCGGCGCGGCCCTTCGCGGCGCTCGGCAGGCCCGGGCCGGGTGTGCCGCCCCGGCGCGGGACCAGCATCCGCCGCCAGGCGGCCGGAACCTGGAACGCGTCCTCGTCCGGCAGCTCGCCGGCTTGCGATGTGGCCGACGGCGCCCCGGCCGGGACGCTACCGGCCGAACCGGCGGCGGCCGGATCGGCACCGGCCGTTTCCGGGTCGCGGCTCGGCGCAGCCGGCTCGACGGCGGGCGTTCCGGTGTGCCCGGCGGAGGACGCGGCGGTCGTCTCGGCGTACCCCTTGCGCAGTTTCTCCGCGATCAGCCGGTCGGCGTGCGCGGCGGCCTCGGCCGGCGCACCCAGTTCCTTGACCTGGGTGCGGCCCTGCGCGCCGATCGATCCATAGCGGACCGTCACCGTCGCGTCGCTCTGCCCGACCTCCCAGAACTTGGCCGAACCGCCGCCCACGAACTCGAATCTGCGCACACCGTCTCCTTGATCGCCCGCAGTGTGCGGGGACCATAACCGGCCCCACCGACACCCGCGACGCCGCCGGGCGCGCTACTCGCTCCGCAGTGCCGTCGCGGTCCGGGTCCGGGCCGCCCACCCGGCCGGCAGCAGCGCTCCGAGCAGTGCCGTCAGCGGCCCGCCCAGCGCCAGCGCCGCCAGAAGGACCGGCCCGTACACGTCGAGCAGACTCTCCGGCAGGTGCAGTCCGCCGTTGGCGGCCATCGCCGGGACGACGAGCCGTTGCATCGCCACACCCGCCGGTACGCCGAGCAGCCCGCCGACCAGACCGACGGCGGCGACCGAGGCGACCACCATCGCGATCGTCTGGCCCGGCGTCATGCCGAGCGCCTTGTACACACCGAGATCGTGGACCCGGTCGCGCAGGTCGAGGACGAGCATGTTGAGCACGCCCAGCGCGGCCACCGCGAGGAGCAGCAGGGTCAGCGTGGCGGTCAGCCCCTCCACGACCAGCAGGAGCGGGTCGGTCTCCGCGCCGCTCGGCCGCGCGGTGAGGCCCCGGCCGGCGAGTGCGCCGGTCAGCGCCTGTGCATAGGCGCCGGCGTCGGTGTCCGGGGCGAGCGCGATCCGGTACTCGGACGGGTTCCGGCCGGTGGGCGTGGCGGTACCGGTGAACACCGCCATGGCGGACTCGAACACCTCGCCGACGACGCGCAGGCGTACCGGCGTGCCCTCGATCCGGACCGTGACGGTGTCGCCGATCCGGGCTCCGGTCGCGGTCAGCAGGGGTCCGCCGACGACGGCATCGCCGGGTGCGGTGAACCAGCGTCCGGACACCATCTCGAAGCCGTCCCACGCCGCGTCGCCGGTGATCGTCGTGACGGAGACCGGGTCGGCGACGCCCGCGACGGCGCCCGGTGCCTGCGTGAGGCCGTACCTGGCGCGGGTGCCCGGCTGGGCGTCGATCGCCGCCAGCACCGCGGCCGGATCGGCGGTGGGAGCGGCGGCCGGTCCGGCGTCCGGGTCGCCGTTCACAGTGACGTCAGCGACGTCCTGGGTGAGCGCGGTCTGGATGCGCAGCAGCGACGCGGCGAGCCCGGTCGCGAACGTCACCGCCGCCGCGCCCGTCGCGACCGCCAGCAGGATCGCGACAGTGCGCGCCGGCCGCGCGAACGGGCGGGCCAGGCCGAGGCCCACCGGCCTGGCCACCGGCAGCCGCGCGGCCAGGCGCAACGCCCACCGGCCCCGCGCCGGACCGGACGCCCGTCCGACCGCGATGGCGTCCACGGTACGGAGCCGGCCCGCCCTCAGCGCGGCCGTCCACGCGGTCAGCGTCACCACCGCCAGCACCCCGCCGGTGGCCAGCATCGTCACCCACCAGGCGATGGTGGTGTTCGCCGAGCCGTAGACCTGCTCGGTCTCGGCCAGCACCGGCAGCGCGATCAGGTTCCCGGTGACCGTTCCGGCGACGGCACCCACGGCGGCCGGGAGCAGCGTCTGCGCGACGAAGGCGCGGACGATGCCCGCGGGGGTGCAGCCGAGCGCCTTGAGGATGCCGATCCGGCGGGTGGCGGCGCCGACCGTCCCGGCGACCACAGTGCCGACCACCAGCAGCGCCATCACGATGCCGAGCAGCGCGAACGCGACGAGGAACGGCACGAAGACGGCCGCGTCCTCGACGGCCTGCTGCCGCACGTCGAGCCAGGATCGGGCGCCGGTGACCGCGCCGGGGGGCAGCGCCGCGACCACGGCGTCCCGTCCGGCGCCGACCTCCGTCGCGGTGCGGGCGTCCGCGAACCGGTAGAGCATCTGGTACCCGTCGGCCGTGTCCGGCCCGTCGAGCCGGCCGACGGCGGACGGCAGCACCCAGGCGCCGACGGTGTCGCTGATCGACCGGGCCGTACCGACCACCGTGAACTCGCCGCCGCCCGGTGTGGTCAGGCGGGATCCGGGCGGCAGGCGGACCGCTCCGCCGCTCAGCACGATCTCGTCCGGACCGGTCGGCCACCGCCCGCCGGCCAGCTCGATGCGGTCGACGGGGCCGCCCGGATCGCTGCGCGCGACGACTGTCAGCGGCGGTGTCCGCATCCCGCCGCGCTCCGTGAAGGCGACCACCAGCACCCGGTACGGACCGGCGGCGGCCACCACGCCCGGCGCCGAGGCCGACGCGGCGAGCTGTGGTTCCGTCACCGCACTGGAGTCCGCCCGCACGGTCAGGTGTGCTCCCCGCTGGGCGGCGAACGCGTCGTCGAAGGGCGCCTGCGACGCGACGAGCAGCCCGGCTCCGAGCACCGTGGCGGTCACGGCGGCGGCGGTGACCAGGCCGACGACGACTGTCTGCACCCGGCGGCGCCGTACGCCGGACCGGACGACCCGGCGCAGCCCGCTCACCGTCGCACCTCGATCCGGCCGTCGCGCAGGCGGATCGTGCGGCCGGCGGACGCCTCGGCCAGCCGCAGGTCGTGGGTGACGAGCACGATGGTCTGGCCGCTGCGGTGCAGCTCGTCGAGCAGGCGCCGGACGTCCTCCCCGGAGGCGGTGTCCAGCGCGCCGGTCGGCTCGTCGGCCAGCAGGAGCGCGGGCCGGTTGATCAGGGCGCGGGCGACGGCGACGCGCTGCCGCTCACCGCCGGAGAGGCGTCCCGGGTACGCGTGCGCGTGCCGGGCGATGCCGAGCGAGTCCAGCAGGGAGGTCGCGTGTTCGCGCGCCGCGCGGGCCGGTGCGCCGGCCAGCTGGGCGGGCAGCAGGACGTTGTCCAGCACTGTGAGGTCGTCGAGCAGGTTGAAGAACTGGAAGACCAGGCCCACGTGTGCGCGCCGGAACCGGGCCGACGCGGCCTCGCCCAGCTTCTCCAGCCGGGTGCCCGCGACGGTCACCGTGCCGGCGTCCGGCCGGTCCAGCGCGGCGAGCAGGTTGAGCAGTGTGGACTTCCCGCTGCCGGACGGGCCGAGCACCGCCACGCACTCGCCGGGCCGGACGGTCAGCGACACGTCGTGCAGCGCGGGCGGCCCCTCGCCGTAGCGGCGGGTCACCCCGCGTACGTCGATCACCGGATCGGTCATGTGTCGCCCCTCGGGTCAGGCCTGTCGACTGGACGCCGTGACGTTAGGGGCGGATCCGAGGCCTGGGCATCGGTCCGGCAACGCACCACCCGTACCGCCGGAGGCGGATCTTCGCCCGGGGTCATCCCTGCGATGTAGTCGCACTGCACACCGTGACCGATGCCCCGGCCGGCGTACGGCGGCGAGAATGTGGCTCGTGAGAGGCATCGTGGCGACGGGACCGCTGCCGAGGCCGGGCTGGCGGGCGCTGCTGCTCGACGCGGCGCTGGCGGGTGCACTCGGGCTGGTGTGCTTCCAGGCCGCCACTGACGACGTCGGCGTGCCGCCCCCGCCGTTGCCGCCGCCACTGCCGCTGCCCCCGTTGGCGGTCCCGCCGGAGATGCAGCCCGCGCAGCCCGGGTCCACGCTCGGGGCACTGCTGCTGGTCTTCGTCATGTGCGCACCGCTGGTGCTGCGCCGCCGGTATCCGCTCGCGGTGCTCTGGGCGACGATGGCCGCCGCGTCACTGGTGCTGGTGACCGACGGGGAACGGCAGCCGGCCCTGTACCCGTGCGTGGTGCTGACCTGCCTCGTCGCCGTCTACAGCGCGGCGGCGCACAGCCCGTACCGGCTGCCGGCGCTGGTGTCCGTCCCGGCGGTGGCGCTGCTCGCCCTGGGCCTCCGGGAGCTGATGCCGGTCACGGTGTCCGCGGGCTACCTGCCGTTCGTCGTGCTGGCCCCGCTGGTGGCCGCCGCGGGCGGCCACCACGTGTGGCGGCGACGGGCGGGTGAGGACCGGCGGCGGCTCACCGCCGAGGCCCGCGCCCACGAGCAGGCGCTGCGCGACGCGGTCGCCGGTGAACGGGCCCGCATCGCCCGGGAACTGCACGACGTCGTGACGCATCACGTCAGCGTGATGGTCATCCAGGCCGGTGCCGCCCGGACGGTGCTCGCCGCCGCACCGGATCAGGCACGGGAGGCGCTGCTCGCCGTCGAGTCGACCGGCCGGTCCGCGCTCACCGAGCTGCGGCACGTCATGGGCCTGCTGGCCGAGTCCGAACCGGACGACCCGGAGGACCCGCAGCCCGGGATCGAGGGCCTGCCCGAGCTGATCGAACGCATGCGGGACGCCGGCGTGCCGGTACGGCTGACCATCTCCGGCGAGCGCCGGCCGGTCACCTCCGGTGTCGGGCTGACGGCGTACCGGGTGGTGCAGGAGGCGTTGACGAACATGGTCCGGCACGCGCCCGGCGCCGCCGGCACCGTCGTCGTCGAGTACTCGCCGGAGACCCTGCGGATCGAGGTCGGCAACACCGAGCCCGGCGTACCGGCCGCCACCGGGGTGTCGGGCGGGCGCGGCCTGATCGGGCTGCGGGAGCGCCTCGCCGTCTACGGTGGGACGCTGCGCGCCGGCGCCCGGCCGGGCGCCGGTTACCACGTCGAGGCCGTGATCCCGTGGGAGGCGACATGACGGTACGAGTGGTGGTCGCCGACGACCAGGCACTGGTCCGTACCGGGTTCCGCATGATCCTCACGGCCGGTGGGGTGGACGTGGTGGCCGAGGCGGCGACGGGCGCGGAGGCGGTGGACGCGGTCCGCCGCACCAGGCCCGACGTGGTGCTCATGGACGTGCGCATGCCCGAGCTCGACGGCCTCGAGGCCACCCGCCGCATCCTCACCGGGGCCGTCGCGGCGCCCCGGATCATCATCCTCACCACGTTCGACCTGGACCAGTACGTCTACGCCGCGCTCGCCGCCGGGGCGAGCGGCTTCCTGCTCAAGGACGTGACGCCGGAACATCTGGTGGCGGCCGTACGCATGGTCCAGGACGGTGACGCGCTGCTCGCACCCGCCATCACCCGCCGGCTGGTGCGGCGCTTCGCCCGCCGCGACCCGCAGACGGCGACTGTGCACCGCGACCTGGCCACGCTGACCCGGCGCGAGACGGAGGTCCTGCGCCTGCTGGCCGGCGGCCTGAGCAACGCCGAACTCGCGGAGGCGCTGCACCTGTCCGAGGCGACTGTGAAGACCCACGTCGCCCGGATCCTCGCCAAACTCCGTCTGCGCGACCGGGTCCAGGCGGTGGTGGTCGCCTACGAGACGGGCCTCGTGAGTCCCGGTTCGCCGGAGGACTGACCGATCCGGCGGCGGCCGTCAGTCTCAGGTGATCAGCAGCGCGCCGACGACGATCAGCGGCACCGAGACGAACAGGAAGATGCCGACGCCGGTGAGCACCCGCCCGCCGCCGCCGTCCTCCCGCTCGGGCGCCAGGCCGAACGTGGAGCGGGCCGGCAGCATGCCGATGCGGCTCAGCGTGAGGTCGCCGGTCATCCCGATCACGGCGCCGACGATCATGAACGCCACCCCCAGCCGGTGCGTGAAGTCCCCGCCGCCGACCGCTACCCAGATGCCGACCGCCGCCGCGATCACCACCGTGGCGATCAGGAAGAGCACCAGCGCCTCCCGCAGACCCCGCACCACAGTCGCCATGTGCGCCTCCCTCGGACCCGGACCGTCCGTCCCGCGTCGTGGCACATTGTGCCGGGTCGATGCACTGCGGCGCAGTCCCGCGCCGGGCCGGTCCGGCACGGTTATCCCCGGTCGAGCCCGGGTACCGGGAGCCGCATGGCGGAGTTGGGATCGCTCTGGATCGTGCGGCACGGCGAGAGCACGGCGAACGTGGCCGCCACGGCGGCCGAGACGTCCGGCGCCGAGCTGATCGACCTCAGCCACCGGGACGCGGACGTGCCGCTGTCACAGACCGGCGAGGAGCAGGCGCGGGCGACCGCCCGCTGGCTGGCCGGGCTGCCGGAGTCGAGGCGGCCGGACGTGGCTGTGGTGTCGCCGTACCTGCGTGCGGTGCGCACGTCCGAGCTGGCGCTCGACGGCACCGGGATCCCGGCGAGCGTCGACGAGCGGCTGCGCGACCGGGAGCTGGGCATCCTCGACGGGCTCACCGGCCACGGCGTGACCCGGCGCTACCCGGAGGAGGCGCAGCGGCGTACCCGGCTCGGCAAGTTCTACTACCGGCCGCCCGGCGGCGAGTCCTGGACCGACGTGGCGCTGCGGCTGCGGGCGCTGCTCGGCGACCTGCGCCGCGACCACGAGGGGGGCCGGGTGCTGCTGTTCGGCCACGACGCGCTGGTCTTCCTGCTGCGCTACCTGGTGGAAGGGCTCACCGAGGCGGAGCTGATGGCGCTGACCCGCGAGCACGTGATCGCCAACTGCTCGGTCACCGCCTGGCACGCCGACGACGCCGGCCGGCTCGTGCCGGAGGTGTTCAACGACGTCGCCCACCTGCACCTGCAGGGGGCGAAGCCCACCAGGGAGGACGAGGTCAATGCCGAGCCGGTCTGACGTGATCACCCCCGCGCTGCTGCGGGACTGGGCGCTGCCGGTGCCCACCGGCGGCAAGGAGGCGCGCGGCACCGTGCTGGTGGTCGGCGGCTCCCGGTTCACACCCGGCGCGGTGCTGCTGGCCGGGGTGGCAGCGCTGCGGGCCGGCGCCGGCGTGCTCCAGCTCGCCGCAGCCGAGTCGACTGCGGCGTCGCTGAGCATCCAGGTGCCGGAGGCGCTCGTGATCGGCCTGCCGGAGACCGGCGACGGCGCGGTACGCGGCGACCCGGGCGACCTGCTCCGCGGCCTGGTCGCCGAGGCCGACGTGGTGGCGGTCGGGCCCGGTCTCACGGACATCGAGGCCACCGGGGAACTGCTGCGCCTGGTCCTGGACGCGGCCGGCCGGGAGACCGCGCTGGTGCTCGACGCGTACGCGCTCGGCGCGCTCAGCCACGCGCCGGAGCTGCTGGCCGGGGCCGGCCGCAAGGCGGTGCTCACTCCCAACCTGACCGAGGCGCGGCACCTGCTGGGACGCGATCCGGGCGACGACCTGGACGCCGAGGCGGTGGAACTGGCCGGCCGGTACGACGCGGTCGTCTCGCTGTACGGGCACATCGCGACGCCGGACGGCCGGGCCTGGCGCGAGGAGAGCGGAGACGCCGGACTGGGCACCTCGGGCAGCGGCGACGTGCGGGCCGGGCTGCTCGCAGGCCTGCTCTCCCGGGGCGCCGACCCGGCGCAGGCGGCCTGCTGGGCGGCGTTCGCGCACGCGGTGAGCGGGCAGCGGCTGGTCCCCCGGTACGGGCGGATCGGCTTCCTCGCCCGGGAACTGCTGGACGAGATCCCCTACACGATCGCCACCGTCTGACGATCCACGTCACCGGGATCCCGCCACGTGTAACACCCCGGGAGGCGGTGGCGCTGGTCCGGGCGAGGCCGGTACTTCGCCGTGCCTCCGCCCGGACCGCAGCCTGCTCAGGGGTGCGGTCCACCCGCACGAACCCCTGGGAGTCTGTGTGAACAACCTCCGTCGCAAGACACTCGCCGCGGCGTCGGCAGTGACGCTCGGCGCCGGGCTCGCCCTCGTCGGCGGCACGGCACCGGCCGCGGCCGTCGGACCGGAAACCTCGTACATCGTGCTCGCCCCGCAGGGCAACAGCACCGCCAAGGCCGCCGCCCGCGTGGCGGCCGCCGACGGCACCGTGGTGGCCGCGTACGACAAGATCGGTGTGCTGGTCGTGCGCTCGTCCGCCCCGGACTTCGCCACCCGGGTGGCGGGCGCCGGCGTCGAGTCGGTCGCCTCCACCGCCGGCCTGGGCACCGCCCTGGACGAGGGCGAGACGGTCGAGGTGCCGGCCGCCGCCGTCGCCGCGGCCACCGGCGACCCGACCGCCGAGCCGCTCTACAACCTGCAGTGGGACATGCCCCAGATCCGCGTCCCGCAGGCGCACGCCGTGACCGGCGGCAGCCCGTCGGTCGTGGTGGGTGTGCTGGACAGCGGCATCTCCAGCAGCCACCCGGACCTGGCGACCCAGATCGCCAAGGACAAGAGCGCCTCCTGTGTGGGCGGCGTCCCGAACACCGCCGAGGCCGCGTGGAACCCCACCACGAGCGACCACGGCACCCACGTGGCGGGCACCATCGCCGCCGCGGTCAACGGCGTCGGTGTCACCGGTGTCGCCCCGGGCGTGAAGGTCGCCGCCGTCAAGGTGGTCAACGACGACGGCTACATCTTCCCGGAGGCCGCGGTCTGCGGGTTCATGTGGGCCGCCGAGCACGGCTTCCAGCTCACCAACAACAGCTACTACATCGACCCGTGGGAGCTGAACTGCCGCAACGACGCGCGTCAGCGCCCGGTGTGGAAGGCCGTGCAGCGGGCCCTGCGCTACTCGCAGTCCCAGGGTGTGCTGCACGTCGCGTCGGCAGGTAACTCGAACTACGACCTGGCCCACAAGATCACCGACACCGGCAGCCCGAACAACGGCACGCCGGAGGAGCGCGAGAACCTCACCAACGCCTGCCTCGACCTGCCGGCCGAGGCGCCGGGCGTGGTGACCGTCGCCGCCGTCGGCCCGACCGGGGAGAAGAGCTACTACTCCTCGTACGGCCAGGGCGTGATCGACGTGACCGCGCCGGGTGGCGACACCCGGTTCCGGACGCAGGGCGCCCGCTCGACGTCCGCCGACGGCATCCTGTCCACCACCTTCAACACCGCCACCCGCACCAACGGGTGGGGCTACAAGCAGGGCACCTCGATGTCCGGCCCGCACGCCACCGGCGTCGCGGCGCTGGCGCTGTCCGCGCACCCAGGCATGACCCCGGGCCAGCTGGCCTCGTTCCTGGAGCGCACGGCGGTGGCGAAGTCCTGCCCGTCGGGCGTCTACAACCCGGTGCCGCTGATCCCGGCGGGCCCGAACGCGTACGACGCGACCTGCTCCGGCGGGAACCGCAACGGGTTCTACGGCGCCGGCGTCGTGGACGCGTACAACGCGGTGAAGTAACAGGTATCCGCGTGGACCGGGCCCGGCGATCACGCCGGGCCCGGTCTGTTTGTCCTGGTGGGGCACCGGGTAGGGGGGCACCGTCAGCCGACTTAGGAGGTAACCGGTGTCCACCGATGCGATCGTCCTGCTCAAGGAGGACCACAAGGAGATCCGCCGCCTGTTCAAGGCCTTCCAGGAGGCCGAGGAGGGACCGGCGAGCAAGCGCGGGAAGATCGTCGGGCAGATCCTCGAAGCCCTCACGGTGCACACCTACCTGGAGAACGAGGTGATGTACCCGGAGGTCCGCAAGCTGGTGCCCGACGTCGAGGACGACGTCCTGGAGTCGTACGAGGAGCACCACGTCGCGGACGTGCTCTGCTTCGAGCTGTTCACGATGGACGCCGGCGACGAGCGCTTCAACGCCAAGACGACGGTGCTGATCGAGAACGTGCTGCACCACATCGAGGAGGAGGAGCAGGAGTGGTTCCCGAAGGTCCGCGAGGCGCTCGGCCGTAGCCCGCTCCAGGAGATCGGCCAGCGGATGCTCGACCTGCGGCCGAAGGCGCCCAAGACGCCGACCGCCCCGAAGGCGCTGAAGAAGTCGCTCGACGCCGTGGTCGCCTGACACCGGCACCGCCTTCAGCCGGTCCGGGATGATCTTGCCGGCGGCCACCTGGATCTTGTTGACCAGCGAGCCGGCGGCGACCTTGTGCTCCCCCTTCGTCAGCGCCTCGAACGCGTCCTCGGCCACCGTGCGGGGGTCGTCAGTGGGCCCCTGGCCGACCCGGGTGCCGGTCATGCAGGCCCGGTCGAAGAACTCCGTGTCGACCGGGCCTGCCCGGGACGGGCGGCCCAACCCCGCAGGTCCCGGCCGGGCCGGTAGGATCGGCACAGGCCGTGACTGGCGCGTGGAGATGGAGCACCATCGGGGAGCGGCCTCGTCATGAGGACGCATGCCGAGCGCCTGGGCCTTCCGCACGTCACCTGGAGGTCGCATGTCGCGCAACGCCGAGTCCACCGCCTTCCGCAGCGCGCTGGAGGTCGTCCGCGGCGTCGAGCCGCGCGTGGCCGACGCCATCGCCGCGGAACTGGCCGACCAGCGCGAGTCGCTCAAGCTCATCGCCAGCGAGAACTACGCCTCCCCGGCGACGCTGCTGGCGATGGGCAACTGGTTCAGCGACAAGTACGCCGAGGGCACTGTCGGGCGCCGGTTCTACGCCGGCTGCCAGAACGTCGACACCGTCGAGGCGCTCGCCGCCGAGCACGCCCGGGAGCTGTTCGGCGCGTCCCACGCGTACGTGCAGCCGCACTCGGGCATCGACGCCAACCTGGTCGCGTTCTGGGCGATCCTCGCCGACCGGGTCGAGTCCCCCGCGCTGCGCAAGGCGCAGGCGCGGCAGGTCAACGACCTCACCGAGGCCGACTGGTTCGCGCTGCGCCGTGAGCTGGGCAACCAGCGGATGCTGGGCATGTCGCTGGACGCCGGTGGGCACCTCACCCACGGTTTCCGGCCGAACATCTCCGGCAAGATGTTCGACCAGCGCAGCTACGGCACCGACCCGGCCACCGGCCTGATCGACTACGACCGGGTGGCCGAGGCGGCCCGCGAGTTCAAGCCGCTGATCCTGGTCGCCGGTTACTCCGCGTACCCGCGGAAGGTCAACTTCCGGATCATGCGGGAGATCGCCGACTCGGTCGGCGCCACGTTCATGGTCGACATGGCCCACTTCGCCGGGCTGGTCGCCGGCAAGGTGTTCACCGGCGACTTCGACCCGGTGCCGCACGCGCACATCGTCACCACCACCACGCACAAGTCGCTGCGCGGCCCGCGCGGCGGCATGGTGCTCTGCGGGCCGGAGCTGGCCGACCAGGTCGACCGGGGCTGCCCGATGGTACTCGGCGGGCCGCTGCCGCACGTGATGGCCGCCAAGGCGGTCGCGTTGGCCGAGGCACGCCGCCCCGACTTCGCCGACTACGCCCAGCGGATCGTGGACAACGCGCAGGCGCTGGCCGACGGTCTGCTGCGCCGGGGCGCGACGCTGGTCACCGGCGGCACCGACAACCACCTGGTGCTCATCGACGTGTCCGGGTACGGCCTCACCGGCCGGCAGGCCGAGCAGGCGCTGCTGGACTCGGGCATCGTCACCAACCGCAACTCGGTGCCGCAGGACCCGAACGGCGCCTGGTACACCTCCGGCATCCGCATCGGCACCCCGGCGCTGACCACCCGGGGCCTCGGCGCCGCCGAGATGGACGCCACCGCCGAGCTGATCCACACCGTGCTCAGCCAGACCACGCCCGGCACCGGCCCGGACGGCGCACCGTCGAAGGCGAAGTACGTGCTGGACCCGGCCGTCGCCGAGTCCGTCGGCAAGCAGGCCGCCGACCTGCTCACGCCGTTCCCGCTCTACCCGGCGGTCGACCTGGGCTGAGCGCCCGACCGACACGAAGCGGCGCCCCGGGAGAAGGAGTCTCCCGGGGCGCCGGCGGTTCAGGGGTCAGCGCAGCGGGCGCTTCAGGTGGTAGCGGTGGACCTCGGTGCTGCCCTGCACGTTGTTCACGTCCTCGGCGGCGGACACCAGTTCCCAGCCTTCCCGGCCGACCCGGTTGAGGTGCGCGATCGCGGTGTCGCCGTATGCCGTCACGTCGGTGCGTGACCCGTCCGGGCCGTACCACACGAACGAGACGTGGAAATTGCGACCCTGACCCTGATACCGACGAACGAGCAACGCGTACTCCCAGGCAACCATTCGTCCATTATCAACAGAGGAACGGCGTCAGGAAACACGCACTGTGCCGGAACCCTGACACTCCGGCGTCACTCCGGCGGCCATGGTGTCCGTGACCAGCGCGGCGAGCCGGTCCAGACCCAGATCGATCGACTCCGGTGTGACGGCGCTCACCGACAGCCGCAGCGCATCGACCGGCGTGCCTGCGTCGTAGAAGTGCGCCATCGGGGTCCAGAGCACGCCGTACTCACGCGCCGAGCGATGCAGCAGCGCGTCGTCGACGGCGAACGGCACGCTCACCACCACGAAGAACCCGCCCGCCGGCACGGTCCACGAGACCGGGCCGCCGGCCGGGAAGCGCCGGGCCAGGCCGTCGACCAGGTGGCGCAGGTTGCGGGCGTACGCGGCCCGCTCCCTGACGTTCGCGGCCACCAGCGAGCAGTCGTGCGCCAGCAGCGCGCCGCCGATCACCGCCTGGCTGATCGGTGACGTGTTCACAGTGACCATGCTCTTGATCTTCGCGAGGTGGTCGGCGAACGGGACGACAGTGCCGTCGGCCTCCCCCACCCGCTGGTCGGCGACCACGTAGCCGACCCGGGCGCCGGGCAGCACGGTCTTGGCGAACGAGCCGAGGTAGACCACCCGGCGGGCGGTGTCCAGCGCCTTGAGCGTGGGCCGCCGGTCGGTGCCGTCGGCCGGGAACAGACCGTACGGGTTGTCCTCGATCAGTAGCAGGTCCTCCTCGGCGGCCAGCTCCAGCAGCCGCCGCCGCTGCGCGGTGTCCATGCTGACGCCGGACGGGTTGGCGAAGTCGGGCATCACGTAGCAGCCGCGGGGCCGCAGCCCCTCCGCGCGGGCCCGGCGCACCCCGGCGCGCAGGTCGGCCAGGTCGACGCCGTCCGGCCCGCCGGCCACCGGGCGCACCGGCAGGTCGACCAGGCGGGCCGCGCCGGTGAGCCCGACGTACGTGGGCGCCACCGCGAACAGCACGTCGGCCGGGCCGGTCCGCAGCGCGCGCAGCACCAGGAACATCGCCTCCTGGCAGCCGACCGTCACCACGATCGACTCCGGGTCGACCGTGAGCCCCTCGTCCACGGCGAGGTGCCGGGCGATCAGGTGGTGCACGATGCCCTTGGTGCGCCCGTACTGCAGCAGCGTCCGGTCCACGCCGGCCCGGTCCAGCCCGACCTCCTCGGCCAGGTGGCGGCGGAAGCGGTCCAGGTGCGTGTGCAGCAGCGCGGAGTCGAAGAACTCCTCGTACGGCCGCCCGGCCGCCAGCGACACCGCGTCCGGGTAGTGCTGCGCCACCTCGTTGAGGAAGTTCATCGAGTTCAGCGCCGGGTCGCCGACGCTGCCGTGCAGCGCCGAGACGGCCAGGTCGACCGGTTCCACGTCAGCCTCCGATCCGGGTACGCAGCCGCCGGGCCGAGGCCGGGTCGGGGCAGCCGCTGAGGATGAGCGCGTCGCGCAACTCCGCCGCGAGCAGCGCCAGCGCCGCCTCGGCGCCGGCCCGGCCGCCCGCCGCGAGCGCCCAGAGCAGCGGCCGTCCGAGCAGCACGCCGTCCGCGCCGAGCGCCAGCGCGCGCAGCACGTCGACGCCGCCGCGGACGCCGCTGTCCAGCAGCACCGCGCACCGCTGGTCGATCGCCGCGACCACCTCCGGCAGCACGGCCGCGCTGGCCGGGGCGGCGTCGAGCTGCCGTCCGCCGTGGTTGGAGACCACCACGGCGTCGACGCCGGCGTCCGCCGCGCGGACCGCGTCGCGCGGGTCCAGGATGCCCTTGACGAGCAAGGGCACCCGGGTACGCGCGCGCAGCCACTCCAGGTCCGCCCAGCTCAACGCCGGGGCGAAGACCGCGCCGGTGTGCACGGCCACCGCCGAGACGCCGGGCGTGCCCTGATGCGCCAGGTCGTCCCGGCCGCCGGGCAGGTTCGCGGCGGTGACGTGCGGCGGCAGCGCGAAGCCGTTGCGGGCGTCGCGCAGGCGCCGCCCCAGCACCGGCACGTCCACAGTCACCATCACCGCCGCGCAGCCGGCCGCCTCCGCCCGGTCGAGCAGGTCGGCCACCAGCGCCCGGTCGCGCAGCCAGTAGAGCTGGAACCACACCGTCGCACCGGTCGCCGCGATCTCCTCGATCGGGGTGCTCGCCAGCGTGCTGGCCACGTACGGCACGCCCGCCGCGCGGGCCGCCGCCGCGAGCGCCGGCTCGCCGTCGGGGTGCAGCAGCCGCTGGTACGCCATCGGTGCGACAGCCACCGGCAACGCGGCCCGGCCGCCGGGCAGCGTCGCCTCGGTGGACGGGTCGTCCACCCCGGCCAGCATCCGGGGCAGCACCGCCACCCGGTCCAGCGCGGCCCGGTTCGCCGCAAGGGCGGTCTCGGTGCCGCTGCCGCCGTCGACGAAGTCCCACACGTCGGCCGGCAGGACCGCCCGGGCGAGCGCGGCGAACTCGGCCAGGCTGGCCGGTGGCACGAACCCGTCCGCCGGGTCAGCCATGGTCGGCACCCGTCGCCGCCCGGGCGTGCGCCGGGTCGAGCCCGAACGCGCGGCGCAGGAAGGCGGCGGCGCGTTCCTGGGCCAGCCGGCCGGCGTCGAACACGCCGGGCATGGCGAAGAACCCGTGCACCATGCCCGGGTGGTCGTCCGTCTCGGTGGGCACACCGGACTCGCGCAGCCGAGACGCGTACCGCAGGCCCTCGTCACGCAGCGGATCGTGCCCGGCGGTGATCACGAACGCCGGGGGCAGGCCGGACAGGTCCTCGGCGAGCAGCGGCGACGCGAGCGGGTGGGCCGCGTCGCCGGGGTCGGCGAGGTAGTGGCCGCGGTACCAGCCGACCGAGTGCCTGTTGAACAGCATCGGGTCCTCGTCGTCGGCCGGCCGGTGCCCGGGCCGCTGGTCGGTGTTCGGGTAGACGAGCAACTGGGCGGCGAGCCGGGGACCGCCGTCGGCGCGGGCCAGCAGCGTCACCGCGGCGGCCAGGTTCCCGCCCGCGCTGTCCCCGCCGACAGCCAGCCGGTCGGCGTCGACGCGGAACTCGGCGGCGTGCGCGGCGAGGTGCCGCAACGCGGCATGGCAGTCCTCCACCGCCGCCGGGAACGGGTGCTCCGGGGCGAGCCGGTAGCCGACGGTCACGGTCTGGGCGCCGGTGAGGTTGACCAGCCGACGGCAGATCCCGTCGGCCGTGTCGACGCTGCCGAGCGTCCAGCCGCCGCCGAAGAAGTAGACGAGCGTGGGCAGCGGTCCGTCGCCGTCCGGCCGGTGGATCCGCACCGGCAGCGGCCCGGCCGGGCCGGGCACCGTCGTGTCGCGTACCTCCGCGACCGGCTCGACCGCGCCGGAGCCGGCGCGGATCGCGGCGAGGTCGGCGGCGCGGGCCTCGGCGAGGGTCTGGGTGTAGAGCGGCACGGTGCCGGCGGCGGCCCTCGCGGCCCGCCACGCGACCACCTGCGGATCGAGTGTCATCCGGCCTCCCCGGTGGTGACGAAGAGTTTGTCGATACCGCGCAGGAACAGGCTCCCGCTGTACGTGTAGGGCTGGGTGACGGCGAGCCGGGGGAAGCGCGCGAACAGGCGCGGCAGCGCCAGCCGGCCCTCCAGCCGGGACACCGCCGAGCCGAGACAGAAGTGCAGCCCGACGCCGAAGGCCAGCGACGGCGGGCCGTCGCGGCGCGGGTCGAAGCGGTCCGGGTCGGGGAACCGGGCCGGGTCACGGTTGGCGGCGGCGATCAGCAGCAGCACGTTGTCGTCGCGGTCGATCGGCACCCCGCCGAGGTCGACGCCTGCGGGCGCGGAGCGGGCCAGGAAGTGCACCGGGCTCTCCATCCGCAGCACCTCCTCCACGCAGCCCCGGGCGAGCGCGTCGTCGCCGGGCAGCGCGGCGGTGACGTCCGGGTGCTCCAGCAGCAGTGGAAGGCCGTTGCTGAACATGTAGACGGTGGTGACGAAGCTGGCGTTGAACAGCACGATCAGATTGCTGATCAACTCATCCTCGGTGAGGTCGACGCCGCCCGCGTCGAGCACCTCCGCCAGCCCGCTGATCAGGTCGTGGCCGGGCGTACGGCGCCGGTGGGCGATCAGGTCCCGGTAGAAGACGCGCAACTCCTCGGCGGCCTGGTTGGCCCGGGCCAGCCGCTCCGGCGTCTTGCCGGACACGTCCATGTACTCGTCGATCCAGTCGACCCGCTGCCGGTACCAGGACAGGTCCACCGCGGGCAGGCCGATGAACTCGGCCATCACCAGCGCCGGGACCGGGTACGCGAAGTCGGCCACGAAGTCCACCTCGTGGCCGTCCGCGCCCACCTCGGCCATGTGATCCAGGCGTTCGGCGACGATCCGCTCGATCACCGGCTCCAGCGCGCCGAGGCGGCGCGGGGTGAACGTCCTGGCGAACACCGCGCGCATCCGGGTGTGGTCCGGCGGGTTGACGAACATCATCGACGTGAGGAACGTACGCAGGATCTCCTGCTCCTCCCAGCCGGGCGGGAAGCCCTTGTACCAGCCGGGATCACGCAGGATCTGGTCCACCACGTCGTACCCGCCGGCCACCGCGCTCACGGTGCTGTGCTCGGCCCGGGCCGGAACGGCGTTGATCGGCCCGTGCTCGTGCAGGGCCGCGTAGAAGGGATACGGGTTCTGCCGGCCCTGCTCGCTGTAGAGGCCGGTCAGGATCTCGCTGACGTCCACTGTCTCTTCCTCCCCAGGAAACGGCGGCGGGGGCGGCGTCGTGTCGACCGCCGCCCCCGCCCGGTGTCACAGTCCGAGCAGCTTCAGTGGTACGGCGTTCGCCATCACCGCGGCGCCCGTGTCGTTCGGGTGGATGTGGTCACCCGAGTCGTACGCCGGCAGCAGCCGGCTCGGCTGGGCCGGATCCCGCATCACCGCGTCGAAGTCGACGACGCCGTCGAACTCGGCGCGGCCGGGCCCGCGCAGCCAGGTGTTGACGGCCTGCCGGGTGGCGTCCTTCTCCGGGGTCCACACGCCCGGCCCGCCATTGCCCTCGTACGGCATGAGCGTGCCGGCGATGCTGGTCAGGCCGCGCGCCTTGACCTGCTGGTTGAGCTGGCGCAGCGTGGCGATGATCGCCTCCGGGCTGTCGCCGTTCATCCAGATGTCGTTGATGCCCAGGTGGGTGATGACGGTCCGCACCCCGGTCTGCGGGAACACGTCCTCGTTGAGCCGGGCCAGCGCGTTCGGGCCCAGCTCGTAGTAGCCGGGGAAACCGCCCGCGCCGGGCTCGGTGCCCTCGTGGTTGAGCCGGTTGCCGGCCAGGCTGAGGTTGAGCACACCCGGGGTACGCGGCTCCGGGCGGGCGTCGATCAGCCGCTTGGCCAGGAAGTCCGGCCAGCGGCGGTCGGCGTTGACGGTGCTGCCGTTGCCGTCGCTGATGGAGTCACCCAGCACCACCACGGAGCCGGGCGTGGCCTTGCGCTCCACGTCAATGCCGGACAGGAACATCCAGCAGCAGTTGGGCCGGATGGTGAAGCCGGTGCCGTCGGCCGCCGAGGTGAGGTCGGTGGCGCCGATGAAGTTGGTGACCTTGGACTGACCGTGGAACGTGACCGGCCCGGTGAGCACCGGGAAGTACAGGGTGACCACCAGGTCCTCCTGCTCGGTCACCGGGAAGTTGACCGGGTCGCTGAGCAGTTCGGCGCCCTTGTTGATGGTCGCCGTGCCGGCGCCGGAGAACGTCAGCTGCCGGATGCTGGCCGGGACGATGTCGGACAGGTCATCGGGGGTGGCGGTGTTCGGCCGGGCGATGGTGGCGCTGCCGACCTGGACGGCCTGCTGGCCGTAGAGGTTGGTCAGCCGCACCCGCAGGCGCGGCCCGCCCACCGAGGTCTGCACTGTCATCCGAATGCTCTGGTTGTTCAGGCCGGTCTCGGTCAGGCCCACGGTGTTCCCGCGGGTCACCGCCGCGGCCCAGGTTCCGGCCCACTCGGCGCGCCCGTGCCCGGCGCGGTCGTTCCCGGTCGGGCCGGCGCTCGCGGTGACCGCCGGGGTGGCGGCGATCAGCAGCGTTACGGCGGAAGCTATGACGTGCCATCTCTTCGGGGTCGGCATCGATCCTCCATGGTCGGCAGCCCCGGGCGTGACGCGGTCGGCGGCACCGGCCCGGGCGATGGACCGGAAACTAGCTTCCGGCCGTGACGAGCGTCAATCAACCTGATCGACATGATCAAATGCCCGGGGGGCGTGACGCAGCGACGATCGGCTCTGTCCGGCGTGGACCGCGGCTGCCTAGGCTCGGGGCTGGCGGCGGTGCGGTCGCCGACCCTGGCACCTGCCGTCATGTCCCGGCCCTGACCTGGCCGGACGCCGCTCGCGGACCATGATGGGGGCTGCCCGATGACCGACCGGCCGAACTATGTGCACGAGGCGCTGGAGCTGTTCGCCGGGTTCGGCGACCGGGAGGCGCTCGTCGGCGGCGGACGCCGCCTCACCTACCCCCAGGTCGCCGCGCAGGTGCGCGGCCTGGCCGCCGCGCTGCGCCACCACGGGGTACGCCCCGGCGCGGCGGTGCTGGTGATGCTCGGCAACACGGTCGAGGGTCCGCTGCTGCAACTGGCCCTGCACCTGCTGGGCTGCCGGAGCATGTGGGTGGCCCCGGTGACCTCGCGGCGGGAGGTCGACGAGTTCGTCGCGCTGTCCGCGCCGGAGGCGTTCGTCCACGACCCGCGTGACGCGCAGGCGGTGGAGGTCGCGGCGGGCCTGTCCGGCGTACCGGTGCTCTGCCTCGGACCCGGCGGCGCCGGACCGGACCTGACCGCCGGGGCCGCCGGGCCGGCCGCGGAGCTGCCCGCCGAGGTACCGGCGCCGGAGTCGATCCTGCAGACCAGCGGCACCACCGGCACGCCGAAGCTGGTGCACCACCGGGAGAGCTTCTACCGGCAGGTGCTCGCACTGGCCGCCGACTTCCGGGGCGCCGGGATCCCGCTGCTGCGGCACCTGTCGCACTCCCCGATGTGGCTGGCCAGCGGCCAGATCACCACGTTGATCAACCTGTTCACCGGCGGGGTGCTGTTCCTGCGCGAACAATGGGACCCGGCCGCGTTCGTCGCCACAGTGGACGCCGAACGGCTGACCTCCACGTTCGTCACCCCGCCGATGCTCTACGAGGTGCTCGACCACCCCGACCTGCCGGGCGCCGACTTCTCCGCGATGTTCATGTTCAACGTGGGCGCCGGGCCCGCCGCGCCGGCCCGGCTGCGCCAGGCCATCGCCCGCTTCGGCCCGTGCCTGCGCATCGTGTACGGGCTCAGCGAGGCGGTGGTCATCTGCGCGCTGCCGGGGCTCACCGAGGACCCGGAGCACCCGGAGCGGCTGCGTTCCTGCGGCCGCCCGTACGGCGACGTGTCGGTGGAGATCCGCGACGCGGGCGGGCGGGTGCTGCCGGCCGGCGAGGACGGCGAGGTGTGGGTGCGCACCAAGCTGAGCTTCGCCGGCTACCACGGTCAGCCGGAGCTGACCGCCGAGACGCTCGTCGACGGCTGGGTCCGCACCCGCGACATCGGGCACCTCGACGCCGACGGCTACCTCTACCTGGTCGACCGGTTACAGGACCGGATCCTCACCCGGCAGCGCAGCTGGCCGATCTACTCCCGCCCGATCGAGGACGTGCTCGCCGGCCACCCCGAGGTACGCGCCGCCGCCGTGATCGGCGTACCGGACCCGGTGGCCGGGGAGCTGCCGCACGCGTACGTGGTGCCCGCGCCGGGCGCGTCGGTGACCGGAGAGGAGCTGATCGCGCTCGTGGTCCGGGAACTGAGCGAGACGTGGGCGCCCGGCGCCGTCGAGTTCGTCGACGCGCTGCCGCTGAACCGGTCCGCGAAGGTGGACAAGCGCGCCTTGCGGGCCCGGTACGCGGCGGCCCACCCGGCCGGTGCCGACCCGATCGGCAGTCCGGCGTGAACCCGCGCCGGGAGTTGTACACCCTGGTCGGCGCCGACCTGCTGTCCAACCTCGGCACCCGGATCTCGGTGGTCGCCATCCCCTGGCTCGTGCTGGAGACCACCGGCAGTCCCACCAAGATGGGGCTCGTCGCGGCGGCGGAGACGCTTCCGTACATGCTCTCCAGCGCGCTCGCGACCCCGTGGGCGGACCGGTTCGGGGTACGCCGTACCTCGGTGTTCGTGGACGCCGCGAGCGCCGTCGCGATGGCCGTGGTGGCGCTGGCGCCCTGGCTCGGGTTCGGCACGCTGCTGGTGCTGGTGGCGATCGCCGGCGGGCTGCGCGGCATCGGCGACCGGGTCAAGCACGTGCTGTTCAAACCGGCGGCCGAGCGGGCCGGGGTGCCGCTGATCCGGCTCACCAGCGCCTACGACGGCCTGGCCCGGGGCATGACCTTGTTCGGCGCGGTGCTCGGCGGGCTGCTCATCGACTGGGTCGGGCTGACCCGGGCCATCTGGATCGACGCGGCCACGTTCGCGGTCTGCGCGCTGCTGATCGGCGTGCTGGTCCGGCCGCCCGCACCGGCGCAACCGGCGCCCCGGGAGCCGTACCTGCGGGCGCTGCGCGGCGGCTTCGCGTACCTGCGCACCGACCGGACGCTGATGACCATGCTGATCGTGGTCTCGGTGTCGAACATGTTCGCCAACGCCAGCGTCGCGGTCTGGATCCCGCTCTGGGTCAACCAGGTGCTCGGCGACCCGGCCGGATTCGGTCTGCTGCTGGGCGTCTTCTCGGCCGGCGCGCTGCTGGGCAACCTGCTGTTCACGATGTTCGGCACCCGGCTGCCGGCCGGGACGACGTTCGCGCTCGGGCTGACGCTCAGCGGCGCACCCCGGCTGCTCGCGCTGGCGCTCAGCGACGATCTGGTCGTGGTGCTCGTGGTGACGTTCCTGTCCGGCATCGGCATCGCGGCGGTGAACCCGCTGCTCGGCGCCGCGCTCTACCAGCGGGTGCCGGGCGAGCTGCAGACCCGGGTGCTGGGCATCTCCGGATCGGTGGCGTTCCTCGGCCTGCCCGTCGGCGCGCTGCTCGGCGGCTGGTCGGTGGCGCTGCTCGACCTGACCCCGGCGCTGCTGGTGATGTCGGTGGTCTGCCTGGTGCTGACCGTGGGGCCACTGCTGCTGGGCCGCGCGTCCCGGCGCCCGGCCGCGGAACCTGCCGCGCCCACGCCGGTCTGAGCCCGCCGGTCCGGGCCGCGGTGTCGGGGGTCGGCGGTAGGGTCGGGGCCATGGCGACCTGGGAAGACGTGCGGCGCATCGCGCTGGGCCTGCCCGAGACCACCGAGCGACCCACGTACGACGAGGCGCCCGCCTGGCGGGTCCGCGACAAGTCGTTCGTCTGGGAGCGGCCGCTGCGGCGCGGCGAACTCGATGCGCTCGGCGACGCCGCGCCGGACGGCCCGATTCTCGGCGCGCGGGTGCCCGACCTGGGCGCCAAGGAGGCGCTGATCGCCGACGACCCGGACGTCTACTTCACCACGCCGCACTTCGACGGATACCCGGCGGTGCTGGTCCGGCTCGACCGGATCGACGTGGACGAGCTGACCGAGCTGGTCACCGAGGCGTGGTACGCGCGCGCCCCGAAGCGGCTCGCCACGGCGCACCGGGCGGAGAAAGCGTGACCGGCCCGGTGGACGCGATCGTGTTCGACATGGACGGCACGCTCGTCGAGTCGCACGCGGTGGTGCCCGCGGCGTACCGGGCGGCGGTGCGGGCCGGAGGCGGGCCGTCGTACACCGACGCCGAGGTCATCGCCGGCTACTCGATCGGCTCCCCGGCGGACCTGCTGGCGCACCTGCTGCGGCGGCCCGCCTCCGGCGAGGACCTGGACCGCTACCACACCGAGCTGGATGCGCTCGCCGGCCGGGTACGCGTCTACCCCGGCGTCGCCGACGCGCTCGCCGAGATCGCCGCCCGGGTGCCGGTCGGCGTGTTCACCGGCGCGAGCCACCGGGCCGCCGAGATCCTGCTCGACCGGGCGGGCCTGCTCGGTCACTTCGAGGTCGTCCTCGGCGGGGACCAGGTCGACCGCCCCAAACCGGCGCCCGACGGCGTGGAGGCGGCCTGCCGTCGGCTCGGCGTGCCACCCGGCCGCGCCGCGTACGTGGGTGACTCACCACTGGACGTACGCGCCGCCCGGCGCAGCGGCGCGGTCGCGGTCGCCGCCGCGTGGGGTCACCAGTACGACCCCGACGAGCCCGCCGACCTCAGCCTGAGCCGGCCCGGGGAGCTGCTGGCCCTGCTGGGCTGAGCCTCTTTCCCGGCGTGGGACGCTCGGCTAGCCTGCCGGGCATGCCATCGACGTTGACCGAGGCGACCGACCCGTGGTGCCTGCGTCCGGGAGAGGCCGCCGACCTGCTGCGCGGGCACCCGTGGCGGCGGTTCGTGGTGCTGGGTGACAGCGTCGCGGAAGGACTGTGCGAACCCGCCGACGGCTACCCCGACCTCCAGTGGGCCGACCGGATCGCCGCCGAGCTGCGCGCGATCCGGCCGGAGCTGGCCTACCTGAACCTGGGCCGGCGCGGACTGCGCGCGCACGAGGTCCGGGCCACCCAACTGGCCGGCGCGCTGGCCTTCGAGCCGGACCTGGCCCTGGTGGTGTGCGGCGGCAACGACGCGTTCCGGTCCGCCTACGACCCGGACGCTGTCGACGCCGAGCTGACCGCCATGATCACCGCGCTACGGGAGGCGGGCGCGGACGTCATCACCGTGGGCATGTTCGACGTGTCGCACAGCCCGGCGGTGCCGGACGCGCTGCGCGCGGGCCTGGGCGAGCGGATGCGCCGGCTGTCCCGGCACACCCGGGCCATGGCCGAGTGCCTGGGCACACTGCACGTCCACCTGACCGACCACCCGCTGGTGGCCGACCCGTCGCTGTACAGCAGCGACGGCCGCCACGGCAGCGCCCGCAGCGACGCGGTAGCCACCGCCGAAACCCTGAAGGTCCTCTCCACCCACCTCCCCCACCCCTGACCCACCCTCCCCCGGCTCCGCGCCCTACCCTGCCCCGCCCTGCCCTGCCCTGCCCTGCCCTGCCCCGCCCCGCCCCGCCCCGCCCCGCCCCGCCCCGCCCCGCCCCGCCCCGCCCCGCCCCGCCCCGACGATCATGAAGTTGACCGCACTCTGCGTCCGTTTTGTCGCCGCTAACTTCATGATCAGCGGGATCAGAGGGCCGAGGGCCGACCTGCGGGCCGGATCCACCTTGTTGACCAAGGAGTTTGGGTCGCTGGCACCTACTCGTGAGGACACAAACTCCTTGATCAACGCGCCGGGGCGGACCGGAGAGGCGGAAGACGAGACGAAGAGGCCGGACGGGCGGCCGACCCCGGCCCGGCCCAACCCAATCCGCCGATCATGAAGTTGGCGGCGCTGAGCGTCCGATTTGTTCCCGTCAACTTCATGATCAGCGGGGTCAGGGGGCGAGGGTCAAGCGCCGACCCCGGATCCACCTTGTTGACCAAGGAGTTTGGGTCGCTGACGCGCCCCCGTGAGGACCCGAACTCCTTGATCAACGCTGGGAGTGAGGGGGAACGGGGGTGGACGGGGGTGGACGGGGATGGAGCGGGTCAGTCCGTCAGCAGGATGCCGGTCAGGAGGACGCCTCTCGCCAGGTTGAGGACCTCGTCGCACCCCGGGTAGCCCACCCGCGCCAGCGCGCCTGAACCTGTGCGGTCGAACAGGTACGGGGCGAGGCTGTACGGGACGTCGGCGGTGACCGTCTCACCGGTCTCGATCTGCACGAAGTCCATCGCCACCCGGTCCGCCTCGTGGTAGCGCTGAAGGATGTTGCCGCCCTCCGCGATCGCAGCGCGTACCCCGTCCGCCCACGCCACAGCTGTCATCTCCCGGCCGATCAGCACGCCGTGCCCGGCTGATCCGCCGGCCGGCTTGGCGACCAGGTCGGCCTGTTCGGCGAGCGCCCGGTCGAGCTGGTCGGCGGTGAGCGCCACGGTGTGCGGCACGTACCGGCGGATCAGCGTCCGGTCGTCCTCCGGCAGCAGGTCCAGGTCGTCCCAGAGCCAGGCGTAGTTCAGCTTGTTGCTGAGCAGCCAGGCGGCGCTGCTGACGAACATCGGCAGCGTGCCGGCGGCGAGCGCACCGGCCACCGCGTCCAGCCCGGCGCTGGGGGTGACCCGGTTGGGCACGAACAGCCGGAACAGGGCGTCCACCGGGGCGCCGTCGACGACCAGCCGGTTCTGCCCGTCCAGGGTGGCGGTGGCGACCGGGGCGATGACCAGGTCGATGCCGAACGGGCGGGCCTGGTCGATCAGCGGGGACAGGATCCGGATGAACGTCTCCGGGTCGTCCAGCCCCGGGTAGTCGGCGTCGAAGTCCATCAGCAGCGCCACCCGGGCACCGTCGGGCAGGCCGAGCGTGTCCCGGATGGCCACGAACCGCTGGTCCAGCAGGGACGGCGCGGGCCGGGTGCCGTCGAGCAGGTCATGGGTACGGTACAGCTCGGCGTACCGCTGGATCACGGTGTCGGCGTCGAAGCCGCCGCCGAGGCTGCTGTCGATGTTGTACTCGACGATGCACGGCACGCCGCCGGAGAACAGCACGTCCGGCCGGTACGCGGCGAGCAGCCCCTCGTGCAGTTCCTCGTCCGGGTCGAGCAGCCGGGTCTCGCCGTCCGGCACGTCGAGCAGCAGGCGCAGCTCACCGGCGGTGCGGGCGCGGCGCCGGCAGGCCTCCAGGATGAGCTGGGCGATGCGGTCGCAGACCTGGTTCAGCTCGCGGAACGCGTCGGCGGTGAACACGGGCGGGCGGGCCAGCCGCCACTGCTTGTTGTACGTGGCCCGGCCGTGGAAGATCTTCTCCCAGGCCACGGCGCCGGTGGTCACCATCGCGGTACGGGTGGACTCGGGCAGGTCGGTCCACGCCTGGCCGAGCGGCGGCCACGTGTAGTTCGGGTCCATCGTTCATCCGTCCTTGAGGGTCAGTTGGATGGCGGCGGTGAGCTGGTCGCGGCCGGGCTGCACGGCCCGGTCCAGGGCGGGCGCGAAGGGCAGCACCGCGCCGTCGGGGCGGGTGACCCGGCGGGGTGGCGCGGCCAGCCGGACCCGCTCGACCACCGTGGCGATGATCTCCCCGGCGATGCCGCAGGAGCGGTTGCCGTCGTCGACGACCACCAGCCGCCCGGTGCGGCTCACCGACTCGACCAGCCCGTCCCAGTCGAACGGGTAGAGCGTGCGGGGGTCGAAGACCTCCACCGACGCCTGGCCGGCGAGTTCCTCGGCGACGGCGAGCGCGTCGTGCACCAGGTGCCCGACCGCCACCACTGTCACGTCGGTGCCGGCGCGGCGGACGATCCCCCGGCCCAGCGGCACGGGCACCAGGTCGGTGACGTCGGCGCGCAGGTCCAGGGCGCCCGCCGGGGCGAAGACCACCACCGGGTCGTCGCAGCGGATCGCGGAGACCAGCAGCCCGTACGCGTCGGCCGGGGTGGCCGGTACGACTGTGGTCACCCCGACGTGGGCGAACAACGCGTACGGGTGGTCGGAGTGCTGCCCGGCCCAGCCGGTGCGGGAGCCGGAGCCGGGCACCACGTAGGTGACCGGCACCGCGCACTGGCCGCCGGTCATGAGCGGGAACTTGTGCGCGTGGTTGACGATCTGCTCGAAGACCAGGAACAACAGCGACGGGATCTGGAACTCCACCACCGGGCGGGCCCCGGCCAGCGCCGCGCCGGTGGCGAAGCTGGTGAACGCCTGCTCGGACAGGGGGGTGTCGCGGACCCGTTCCGGGCCGAACTTCTTCAGCAGGCCGGTGGTGACGTTCGCGGCGGCCACCCGGATGTCCTCGCCGAGCACCACGACCGAATCGTCGCGGGTCATCTCGTCGGCGAGCGCCCGGGTGAGCGCCCTGCGGTAGGAGAGCCGGGGCATCAGCCACCTCCGGTCCGGGCGGTGAGCCCGCTGGCGTACAGGTGGTCCAGGGCGGTCGCCGGGTCGGGGTGCGGCCCGGCGAGCGCGAAGTCGACGGCGGCATCCAGTTCCGCCTCGACGGCGGCGTCCACCTCGGCCCGCACCGCCGGGTCGAGCCGTGCTCCGGCGATGTCCACCGGATCGCGGGACCGGCCCTCGGCCACCTCCTCCGGCGGCCGGTAGTCGAGGCGTACCTGATGTTCGAAGGTGTGGTGGGCGTCGAAGCGGTAGGTGCGGGCCTCGACCAGCTCGGGTCCGCCGCCGGCGCGCATCCGCGCGACGGCGGCGGCGGTGACCTCGCGTACCGCCTCGGGGTCCTGCCCGTCGACGGTGGCCGCCGGCATGCCGAACGCGGCGGCCCGCCCGGCGATGGTGCCGGCGACCGCGCCGTCGACCGGCATGGTGGTGGCGTAGCCGTTGTTCTCGCAGACGAACAGCACCGGTATCCGCCAGAGCGCGGCCAGGTTGAACGCCTCCAGGAGCATGCCCTCGTTGACCGCGCCGTCGCCGAAGAAGGTGGCGCCGACGATGTCGGCGCCACGCCGCCGGCGCTCCCACACCGCTCCGGTGAGGATCGCCCCGGCGGCCCCGACGATGGCGTTGGCGCCGAGTACGCCGACGCCGAAGTCGGCGGCGTGCATCGACCCGCCCCGGCCCCGGTTGAGCCCGGTGACCCGGCCGCACAGTTCGGCCAGCATCCGGGCCGGGTCGGCACCCTTTGCGAGCACGTGCCCGTGCCCGCGGTGGGTGCCGGTGACCAGGTCCTCGCGGTCCAGCGCCGCGCAGACGCCGGCGGCGATCCCCTCCTGACCGAGGTACGGGTGGATGCCGCCGACGATCTCCCCGGCGCGGACCAGCTCGATCGCGCGTTCCTCGAATCGGCGGATCAGCCGGACCGTCCGGTAGAGCCGGAGCGGGTCGGAGCCGGTCACGCCGGACGGCCCTCCTTGACGGCGGCGAGGATGTCGTCCCAGAGGCGGGCGCGGGCGGCGAGCGCGGCGTTCACCGTGTCGGCGCACTCCTGCCACTTGGTGTCGTCGTCGCCGCACAGGTCGGCCAGCATCTGCATGGCCATCGGGGTGTGCTGCTCGCCGTCGACCTCGATGTGCCGCTCCAGGTAGTCGACGAACTTGTTGAGCCTGTTGCTGCGCTCGTTGACGGCGACGACCTGGGTGAACATCTCGGGGATGAGGTCCTCGCGGCCGAACGCGAACGCCGCGGCCTGGCAGTGCACAGGGGTGGTCTCGATGATGCGCCAGGTGGTGCCGGCGAACGCGGCGGACGCCGCGGGGACGCCGGCGGCGCCGAGTGCCTCGGTGACCGGGGTGCCGTCGCGCAGCAGGTCGACGAGCTTGTTCACGGCTGTGGTGTCGGCGCCGGCCTCGGTCATGCCCTGCACGTACAGCTCGAAGTGGCTGATGTAGCCGTCGCCCAGCTCGTCGCTCTCCTCGACCATGACGATGTCGTTGATGAGGCGGCGGCTGCCGGTCGGGCCGGTCGGGATCCACGGCACCGTGACGCAGGTGAGCTGCCGCTGCAACGACTTCAGCAGGGACATGAAGTCCCAGACGGCGAAGACGTGGTGCTCCATGAACGTGACGAGCGCGTCGTGGGTGTCGAGGTTGGCGTAGAGGGGGTGCTTGACCACCACGTCGCGGCGCTCGGTCACCGCCCGCTCCAGCCGCTCGATGCCCGGGTGCGTCTTACCCCAGTCGTACCGTGACATTGTCAGCCTCCCTGCTGGGCGCGGTCGCGCCAGATGACCGGGCAGTAATCGGGGTCCGCGTAGTCCGGCCGGCCCTCGTGGGTGCGGCGGACCAGCACGTCGTGGTTGTACGCGGCGAGGGTGCCGTCGGAGAGCGGATACTCCCGCCAGGCGTTGTCGCCGTCCTGCAGGTGCAGCGAGACGGCCCGGCGGGGCCGGCCGCTGACGTTCGCACCGCTGCCGTGGTAGGTGCGGCAGTGGTGGAAACTCATGTGTCCCTTGGGGATCACCATGGGGATCTTGCGGATTTCGGCGCCGTTGTACGCCGCGTTCTCGGCGAGCATCACCTCGAGCTGGTCGCGGTCCCGGTCGGCGAAGTGCCGCACCACCGTGTCGTCGGCGCCGATCTCCCGCCAGCGGTGGGAGCCGTCGACCATGGTGATGGTGCCCATCTCCTCACCACAGTCGTGGAACGGGATGAACGCGGTGAGCATGTTCTCCGACGACGAGGACGCCCAGTAGTGCTTGTCGAAGTGCCAGGGCACGATGTTCGACGGCTCACCGGCGATCGGCGGCTTCCAGATCAGCGTGGACTGGAAGATCCGGATCTCGGCGGCGCGGGCCAGCCGGGCGGCGACCGCACCGATCAGCGGCTTGCGCAGGATGCGGGCGATGCCGTCGTGCTCGTGGTGGACGTAGTCGTTGTGCCGCTGCACGTCACCCTTCGAGGGCTCCCAGTAGGCCAGCTTCGGCGGGCGTACCGGCAGGCGGCGGTCACGGTCCCCGGCGTAGTAGCTGTCGGTGGCGGCGACGAGTTCGTCCACCTCGTCGTCGGTGAGCAGCTTCTTCGACAGGTACCAGCCGTGCTCGGCGTAGTGCCGGACGTCCTCGTCGGAGGGAAGCAGCGCCTCCTCCTCGGCGGTCAGCCCGGGATCGATGGTGGTCATGCCCCAGCCCCTCCGGCCGCGACGCCGGGGGTCGCCCCCGCCGCGGCCAGCTCGCGTTCCTTCGCTTCGTAGAGCGCCTTGATGTTGCCGCTGCCGAAGGTGCGCGCCCCGCGCCGCTCGATGAGTTCGAGGAAGAGCGTGCGGCGCACGTGCATCGACTCGGTGAAGATCTGCAGCAGTTGCCCGTCGTGGTCGGAGTCGACCAGGATGCTCAGCTCGCGCAGCCGGTCCACCGGCGCGTCCAGCCGGCCGACCCGCTGCTCCAGCCCGTCGTAGTAGGCGCCGGGCGTGCTGGCGAACCGCACCCCGCGCCCGGCGAGCGCGCCCACGGCGGTGACGATGTCGTCGGTGCGCAGGCCCAGGTGCTGCACCCCGGCCCCGGCATGCCAGCGCAGGAAGTCCTCGATCTGCCCCGGCCGGGCGCCGGTGTCCGGCTCCAGCAGCACGAAGGTGACAGTCCCGGACGGGCTCTGCACCACCTTGGAGTTCATCGCCTGGCCGGCGACCTCGATGTGCTCGGTGAAGATGTCGGCGAAGCCGAACACCTTCTCGTAGTGCGCGACGGTCTCGTCGAGCTGCCCCGGCGGCACGCAGATCGCCAGGTGGTCCACCTCGGCGAGCAGCGTGTCCGTGCCGTCGGGCGCGGTCACCGGCTCGATCGCGCCGGGCAGGAACACGCCCGGGCCGCCGCGCCGCTCGACGAGGCGGTGCACCACGTCGCCGAAGCCGCCGACCTCGGCCACCACCACCTCGGCGTCCGCGCCGGTGAAGGTGCGCGGCGGGCTCAGCGCCGTCGCCCCGCGGTCCACCAGCTCGGCGTACGCCCCGGCGGCGTCGTCCACGGCGAGCGCCACCACGGCGATGCCGTCGCCGTGCCGGTGCACGTACGTGGCAGCCGGGTGCTCGGCGGACAGTCCGGTGGTCAGCAGCAGCCGGATGCCGGCCTGGGCCAGCAGCAGGGAGCGCTGCCCGTCCAGCCCGGTCTCCGGACCGCCCTGCCCGCACAGCCGGAAACCGACCGCGTTGTCGAAGTAGAAGGCCGCCTGCCGGGCGTCCCCCACGTACAGTTCGAGATGATCTATCCCGTTGATGGTCATGGGCTTCCCCTGTTCCCCCCGTGATCGCGACCCGGACGGACGCCCGGGACTGGAGTCCGGTCAGCCCGCGGCCGGGGTGGCGGCCCGGCGGGCCGGCCCGGAGAGCCGGCGCAGGAGCAGACTGACGTTCTGGCCGCCGAACCCGAACGAGTTCGTCAGCGCGTGGCCGGCCCGGGTGGGCCGGGGCACGGCGCGGACGTGGTCCGCCTCGCACTCCGGGTCCGGGTCGTCCAGGTGGTAGGTGGGTGGCAGCAGGCCACTGTCGAGCGCCAGCGCGGTGGCCGCGGCCTCCAGCACCCCTGACGCGCCGAGCAGGTGCCCGGTGAGCGCCTTGGTGGAGCTGACCGGCACACCGCCGGTGCCGAACACCTCGGCCAGCGCGGTCGTCTCGGCGACGTCACCGAGCTTGGTGCCGGTGCCGTGCGCGTTGACGTACCCGACGTCGGCAGGCCCGACCCCGCCGGCCGCCAGCGCGCGGCGCATGCACGCCGCCGCTCCGGCGCCGTCCGGCCGCGGCGCGGTCGGGTGGTACGCGTCGGTGTTCGCCCCGAAACCGGCGACCTCGGCGTAGCCGCGCACACCCCGGCCCTCGGCGTGCCCGGCGCGCTCCAGCACCAGCAGCGCCGCGCCCTCGGCGAGCACGAAACCGTTGCGCCGCTTGTCGAACGGGCGGCTCGCCTCGGTGGGTTCGTCCCAGCCCCGGGCCAGCGCCCGGGCGTTGCCGAACGTGTCGGCGAACGTGCCGAACAGCGGCGCCTCGCTCGCCCCGCACACCACCACGTCGGCCTCGCCGGAGCGGATGAGGCGTACCCCGTCGGCGACGGCCTGGGCACCGGAGGCACAGGCCGTGCCGACCGACGAGCTGTAGCCGCGGATGCCGTGCGCGATGGCGATCCGCGCCGATGGCATGTTCGGCAGGATGCCGGTGAGCAGGTACGGGCTGACCGCCGCCCGGCCCCGGGCGGCCCGCGCCAGCACCTGGCCCTCCAGCGTGGACATGCCGCCGACGCCGCCGACGATCACCGCGATGCGCTCCGGGTCGACGTCGCGGCCCACCTCGATGCCGGCGTCGGCGAGCGCCTCGGCGGCGGTGATCAGGGCGAGCAGCACCACCCGGTCGAGCACCTTCGTCTCCGGTCCGGAGGCGACGCTGCGCGGGTCGATGTCCGGCAGCACCCCGGCCACCTCCAGGCTGCCCGCCGCCGGGTGTCCCTCGGGCGGGCGGCGCAGACCGGACCGGCCGGTGATCAGCGCGTCGAACGTGTCCGCCACGCCGCGCCCGGCCGGGGTGAACAGGCCCATGCCGGTGATGACGGCGGTCACGACGGCGCCTCGGTCAGGTAGCGCTCGCGCAGCGCCACCTTGCGCACCTTGCCGGTGACGGTGACCGGGATGTCGTCGGCGCGTACCGGGACGATCCGGCGCAGCGTGGCTGCCACGTCCGGGCCGAGTGCGGTACGGATGCGCTCGGTGCGGTCCGCCTCCGGGTCGGCGCCGGCGGCCAGCTCCAGCAGCACGTCGGTGGTGACTGTGCCGTCGTCCGCCTTGACGATCACCACAGTGCAATCGGTGACGTCGGGGCAGGCGGCGAGGATGCGTTCCTCGGACAGCGCGGTGAAGAACCGCTTCCCGTCGCCTGCCTCGACCGAGTCGACCGCCCGGTCCAGGTGGTAGTAGCGGCCGTCCTCGTCGGCGTACACCAGGTCGCCGGTGAGGTACCAGCCGCGCAGCCGGAACCGGTACGTGGTGACCGAGTCGTTCCAGTAGCCGCGGAACAGCGACGGCGAGTCGATGCCGAGCCAGCCGACCTTCCCGGGCGGCAGCTCGTTGCCGTCGGCGTCGAGCACGGCGACCTTGGCGAACCGGTACGGGCGGCCCACGCAGCGGCCGTACCGGTCGGTGTCGGTGGTGTGGGTGATGTGGAACATCGAGTGGCCCATCTCGCTGGAGCCGAGCCCGTCGATGAACACCGACCCGGGTACCCGGGTCACGCCGCCGCGCGTCACCACGTCGCGGGAGCCGACAGCGACCAGCCGCCGTACGTGCGGCTCGTGCGAGCAGTCGCCGGTGTTGAACCACAGCCGCACCGAGTCCAGGTCGTAGCCGGACAGGTCGAAGCGGGCCAGCTCGGCCCAGGTGACCGAGAAGCCGAACACGCCGTCCGGGCGCCACCGCTGGATCGCGTCCAGCACCCGCTCGCCGCCCTGGTCGGAGAGCAGGAACATCTCCGCCCGGTTGCCGAGCGCCTGGTTGACCATGAGCACTGTGGCGGTGTGCGGGGCCGGCAGCGCGTTGAGGATGCGTGTGGTGCCCTGCGCCTGCGGCATGGACAGCAGGTGACGGGTGGCGGCGAACAGGCTGGCGTGCGAGTGCAGCACCGCCTTCGGCACGCCCGTGGTGCCGGAGGTGTGGGTGATCACGATCGGGTCGTCCGGGTGGTGCCGGTAGTGTGCGGGTGCCGTGTCGGGGTCGCCGGTGCCGGCCTGCGCGGGCTCGCCGAGCATCGGCGCGCCCAGGTCGTGCCCGGCCAGCGCCTCGGCGTGCGCGGCGTCGGCGAGCACCCCGGCGGCGCGCAGCCGGCGGATGTACTCGGCGGCGATCTCGGGACGCAGCCTGCCGTTCATCAGCGCCGGGATGGCGCCGAGGCGGGTCAGCGCCAGGAACGACAGCACCATGTCGGCGGCGGTGCCGGCCCAGACCGCGACCGGGTCGCGGGGTTTCACCCCGCGTTCGTGCAGCCACGCCGCCCGGGCGGCGACCATCCGGTCGAGCCGGCCCAGGGTCAGCGGGGTCTCGGCCGGGTGGCCGTCGATCTCGGTGTCGAACGTGAGCCCCGGCCCGTCCGGGTCGGCGCCGTGGGCCAGCACCCGGGCGAGCACGTTGCCCGCGCCCAGCTCGGCGTCGGCCGCGAGCGCGCCGCGTAGTCCCTTCGTCCTCATTGACGTGTTCCCTCCCCCAGCAGCACCGCGGTCGCCTCGCCCGGCGTACCGTCCGGTGCCAGTTCGATCAGGATCAGCAACGCCTGTGCGGCGTCGCCGTCGTACAGCAGCAGGTCCGCCTCGGCCTCACCCTCGGCCCGCGCGTCGCCGGTCGGGCTCAGGCACACCACCGGCCCGTCCAGTCCCCAGCGCGCCGCGACGTGCCCGGCCACGCTGTTCGGCACCGACTGGAAGAAGAACAGCGGCCCGATCCGCCCGCCCGCGGCCACAGTGGCGCGTACGTGCGCCGCCCCGGCGGTGTCCCCGCCCGCGCTGACCAGCACCACGGCCGTCCGGTTGCCCGGCGGCAGCGGCCCGTCGGGGTACCGCCGCGCGAGGCAGCGCTGCGCCACCGCGGCCACCAGCGGCGCGAACGGCGAGTGCACGAACCCCGGCACCCCGGCCGGCCCCGCGCCCCCGTCCCCGTCCCCGTCCTCGGGCCACCGCGCCTCCGCGAGCACCACGACGCCACCGTCGCGCGATCTTGCGGTTGGTGCCCCGGGCGCGGGCGTTGTGCCCGGTTCGCCGGGGCCGTGAGTGCAAGATCGCGGGAGGTCGGGGTGGGGGGCGGGGGCGGTCATGAGGTGCTCACCAGGAGGGCCGTGTCGGCGCCGCCGAAGGCGGCGTTGAGGGTCAGGGCGTGTTCGGTGCGCGCGGGGCGCGGGGCGTCGCGGATGACGTCCAGCGGGCACTGCGGGTCGGGGCCGAGCCAGCCGGCGGTGACCGGCAGCTTGCCGTGCCGCAGGGCCAGCACGGTGACCAGCAGTTCCAGCAACCCGGACGCCTCCAGCGCGTGCCCGTGCACCGACTTGGTGGAGCTGACCGGCAGCCGCCCGGCGTCCTCGCCGAACACCCGGGTCAGCGCCGCCGCCTCGGAGGCGTCGCTGAACGGGGTGCCGGTGGCGTTGGCGTTGACGTAACCGATCGCGTCCGGGGGCAGCCCGCCCCGGCGCAGCGCCGCCTCGACCGCCCGGGCCAGCCCGAGCCCGTCCGGGTGCGGCTGGCACGCGTGGTACGCGTCCCCCGCCCGGCCCCACCCGGCCACGCTCGCCAGCGTCTCGGCGCCCCGCCGGGCGGCGGCGCCCGCCGACTCCAGCACCACGGCGGCCACCCCGTCGCCCAGCAGCAGGCCCTTGCGCCCGGCGCTGAACGGGCGTACCGCGCCGTCGGCGGCGAGCGCCCGGCCGGCGTCGAAGAGCGCGTACTGGTCCGGTTCGACCAGGTAACCGGCCGCGACCACGACCCGCTCCAGGTGGCCCCGGCGGATCAGCGCCGCCGCGTCGGCGACCGCGCTGCTCGCCGACACGCACGCGGTGGTGTAGATCCGGGTACGCCCGCCGAGGCCGCACCGTGCGGCCAGGTGACCGGCGAGCGCCGGCACCGTCGGCTCGTCCCACCCCTGCGGTACGGGCAGCGAGTACGGCCCGCCGTGGGTGGCGAGGAACAGCGCCGACTCCGCCCGCCCGGCCCGGTCCAGTCCGGCGGCCCGGGCGGCGGTGTCGATCGCGTCGGTCAGCTCGCCGGCGAGCGTGCCGACGTCCGGCAGGGTGGCCGCCACCGTCACCCGGCGGCCGGTGGTGTCGAAACGGCGCACCGGCGCGAACGCCGGGGTGCCGGTGAGCACTCCGGCCAGCAGCGCGTCGGCGCCCCTGCCGAGGGCGCTGAGCGCGTACGTGCCGGTGATCCGTACGGTCTCCCGCTCAGCCATCTGCGGGAGCGGTGAGAGAGCCACGGAACACCGCGAGCGCGTCGTCGACGGTGCGGATGCCGGCGAGTTCGTCGTCGCTCAGGTCCAGCCGGCGGTCGTAGCGCTGCTCGACCATGTGCACCAGCCAGGCCAGCTCCATCGAGCCGAGCCGGTCCGGCACCTGGTCGGCGGGTTTCGCGGTCAGTTCGGCGAGCATGCTCACCAGGTCAGCTCGCCCCAGGTCGGGCTGACCGGACATCAGGACTTGTCGCTGTTCGCGGCCACCCGGTCGGCGACCATCGTGGTGAACTCGCCGACCGTCATCAGCGCCAGCTTCTCCGACTCGTCGTCGGCGAACTTCACGGCGTAGCGGTCCTCGACGCGGACCGCCAGGTCGGCCAGGGCCAGCGACTCCAGGTCGACGCCGGAGGGGCCGAGCGTGGTGTCGTCGTCGAGCTCCTCCACGTCGTAGTTCATGTCGGCGAGCTGTTCGACGACGAAGGTGCGGACCTCGTCTCGCATGGGTTCAGACCTCTTCTCCGTGTACCGGCTGACGGTGCCCGGTCGGGACACCGTGTGCGTGTGAACCGGCGGGGTCGGGCGCGCGGGTGGCGCGTTGCCCGGCCGGTCCGGGGCGGGATTCGGGGTGGACCGGACGTCCGGCGGGCGTCCGGCGGGTGTGCGGCTCGTACAGCGGGCCGGTCACGACGCCGCGCCCCGCAGCGCCGGGACGGACCGGACCAGCTTTCCGGTGGTGGTGCGGGGCATCTGGTCGAGCAGACGCAGCGTGCGGGGACGCTTGAAGCCGGCCAGCCGCTCGGCGATCAGCTTGTCGAGCGTGTCCTCGGTCAGTGAGCCGTCGGTCTGGACGTACGCGGTGATGCCGTCGTCCCAGACCACCACCGCGGCGACGACGCCGGGCAGCCCGGCGACTGTGGCCTCCACCTCGGTCAGGTCGACCTTGAGGCCGCCCACCGACACCTGCGAGTCCAGCCGGCCCTTGATGGTGACCAGGCCCGTGTCCGGGTCGACCACGCCGGCGTCGCGGGTGTGCAGCCAGCCGTCGGCCCACCGGGTCGGGTCGGCCAGTCCGACGTACGGGTTGGCCGGGCAGCTCACCCACAGCTCGCCGTCGCGCTCGCGTACCTCGATGCCCGGGGCGGGCGCGATGGCGGGCCGGTGCCGCCCGTACAGGTCGGTGCCGATGACGCCGACCTCGGTCATCCCGTACATGTTGCCCAGCGGGACGCCGTAGCGGCCGGTGAACGCGTTCGCCACGGCCGCGGGCACCAGCTCACCGCCTGTGGTCATGCGCTTGAGCTGGGGCAGCGGCCCGGCGGGTGTGGTGGAGGCGAGCAGCCCGATGTGGAACGGGACGCCGAGCACAGTGGCCGGGGTGTCCTGGGCGGCGACGGCGGCGAGGATCGCGTCGCCGCTGAGCCGTTCCGGCGGGCACAGCTCGACGCCGGCGTGCAGCCCGTAGAGCAGGCCGCCGACCAGGCCGAGCACGTGCACCATGCTGGGGAGCAGGATGATCCGCTCGCCGGGCAGCGCGACGCCGTCGATGCGGGTGTAGCGGTGCACCTCGGCGACCAGGTCGGCGGCGGTGCGGCCGATCACCTTGGACGGTCCGGTGGAGCCGGAGCTGAGCTGGATCACCGCGTGCGGGCTGCCCGCCGGGCGGTCGGAGTACGCGCTGACCCCCGCGGTGACGTCGACGAAGATCCGCAGCGCGCCGCCGCCGGTTCGGACCGGGGCGACCACCACCTGCGGGCCGAGCCGGCGCAGCGCCTGGTCGACCTCGTGGTCGGTGAGCCGGTGGTCGAGCAGCACCGCCTGGGCACCGGTACGCCAGGTGGCGAGCAGGTGCGCCACGTACGCCAGCGAGGGCGGCAGGCGCAGCGCGGCGGCGCCTCCGGCGCGCAGCCCGGCCCCGGCGAGCCGGTCCTGCGCCTCGCCGACGAGCCGGCGCAGCGTGCCCTTGTCGACCGGTTCGGGCAGGCGCAGGCAGACGTCGGTGTCGCGGCCGGTGAACAGGATGTCGTCCACCCAGTCCACCGTCGTCGAGGCAGGATCTTCCGCCACGGGATGTGCAGTCACGACCAGCCACCGTTCCACTGAGGAACTGGGCGGATCCGCCCAGCGGGTACGTCGTTCGGGGTATGGCGGAACCCTACGACGCCCCTCTTCTGCATCGCCAGATGCAAATGGCTAGATCCAAAACAGCGGCTGGGTGGATTGCTCAGGCTCGATCGGACAGGCAGGATCGGGGCCACGCCGGCAAGGTAGTCCGCCGGCCGCCGGATGCTGTGCGCGCGGCACCCCGCGCGGACGGCGGGGGCGGCTACGCTCACGGCATGTTCCGTGCCGCCCGGCCCGACGACTTCCCGCAGCTCATCCGCCTCTACCGGCAGCTGAACCCGGACGACCCGCACCTGAGCGACGGCTCCGACGAACGGGCCTTCGCGCGGATCCTGGCCACCGAGGGGCTGCACCTGTTCGTGCTCGACGTGGACGGCGCGGTCGTCGCCACCACCTACCTCAACGTGATCCCCAACCTGAGCCGGTCGGCGTCGCCGTACGCGGTCATCGAGAACGTGGTGGTCGACGAGTCGCGGCGCGGCACCGGCCTGGGCAGGCAGATCATGGCCGGCACGCTCCGGGCCGCCTGGGACGCGGGCTGCTACAAGGCGATGCTCATGACCGGGTCGCGCTCACCCGCGACCCACGCCTTCTACCTGGCCTGCGGGTTCTCCGGCGACGCGAAGACCGCGTACCTGGCCCGGCCGTCGTGACGGTCAGTGCTCCCCCGCCGGTGGGGGCGCGGCGCCGCGCAGCACCAGCGCGCTGTTGAACCCGTCGAAGCCGCGCGCGCCGACCAGCGCGATCCGGCTGCGCGGCGGGCGGGGCTGCCGCAGGAACGTCAGCTCGCAGCCGGGCGCCGGCTCGTCCGGGCCGGCCGAGGCGGGCAGCATCCCGCGCCGGAACGCCAGCAGCGCGGTGGCCGCGTCCAGCGCGGACCCGCCCTGGTGCGCCCGGCCGGTCAGCGGCTTCTGCGTGGTCACCGGCGGGGTCCGGTCGCCGAACACGGTACGCAGCGCCGCCGCCTCGGCCCGGTCGTGCGCGGGTACCCCGAGCGCGTCCGGCCAGATCACGTCCACGTCGTGCGGGCGCACCCCGGCGCGTTCCAGCGCCAGCCGCATCGCGCGGGCGTAGTGGGCCGGGTCGGGGCCGGTGGCCGGGTCGGTGGGCGCGGCGTCGTGGGTGGCGGCCCAGCCGGTGATCTCCCCGTAGACGCGGGCGCCCCGGGCCAGCGCGTGGCCCAGTTCCTCCACCACGAAGACGGCGCCGCCCTCGGCCGGCACGTACCCGCTCGCCGCGACGTCGAACGGCCGGTACGCCCGCTCCGGGTCGGACACGTCGCTGAGCAGGCCGGAGCGGAGCTGGCAGGCCAGCGCGTACGGGCTCAGCGGGCACTCGGTCGCCCCGGCGATCACCACGGGGGTGCCCCGGCGGATGGTGCGCACCGCGTGCGCCAGGCTGTCCAGCCCGCCGGCCGACTCGGACACGGTCACCCCGGACGGCCCCTTGAACTGGTGGCGGATCGACAGCTGTCCCACGCTCGCGGCGTAGAACCAGGCGATCGACTGGTACGCCCCGACGGTGCGGCTCGGCCCGCCCCAGAGCCGTTGCAGCTCCCGCTGCCCGAACAGGTTGCCGCCGGAGGAGCTGGCGAGCGTGACCGCCCACTGATACGGGTCGGGCGACACCTCGGGCAGCCCGGCGTCGGCGAGCGCCAGCCCGGTGGCGGCGAAGCCCAGGTGGGTCCACCTGTCGGTCTGCACCCGCTGCCGGGTGTCGCTGAACCCGGCCGGGTCGAAGCCGGCCACCTCCCCGGCCACCCGGGTCGGGTACCGCTCCGGGTCGAACAGGGTGATCGGCCCGGTGCGCCGGGTGCCCGCGAGCACTGTGTTCCAGTGCGCCTCGGCGCCGACGCCGCTGGGCGCGACCACGCCGATGCCCGTCACCACGGCCCGCGCGGTCACGGTGCCACCGCGAGCCGGCGGAACACCATCGCGGACTGGAATCCGCCGAATCCGCTGCCCACCGACAACGCCACGTCCACCGGCACCTCCCGGGCCTCGTTCGGCACGTAGTCCAGGTCGCACTCCGGGTCGCGGGTGGTCCAGTTCGCCGTCGGCGGCACCACGCCGTACTCGATGGCGAGCGCGCAGGCGGCCATCTCGATCGAGCCGATGGCGCCGAGCGAGTGGCCGACCATCGACTTGATCGAGCTGATCGGCACCCGGTACGCCGTCTCCCCCAGCGCCCGTTTGAACGCCGCAGTCTCGTGCCTGTCGTTCTGCCGGGTGCCGGAGCCGTGCGCGCTGACGTACGACACGGCCGTCGGGGCGAGCCGGGCCTGCCGCAGCGCGTCGCTGATCGCCACCGCCATCTCCGCGCCGTCCGGGCGCAGCCCGGTCATGTGGAAGCCGTTGCTGCGGCTGGCGTACCCGGCCACCTCGCAGTAGACGTGCGCGCCCCGGCGGCGGGCGTGCTCGGCCTCCTCCAGCACCAGCACCGCCGCGCCCTCGGCGAGGACGAACCCGTGCCGGTCGGCGTCGAACGGCCGGGAGGCGTGCTCCGGGTCGTCGTTGTCCGGGCTGGTCGCGCCGATCGCGTCGAACGAGGCGACGGTGACCGGGGAGATCGGCGAGTCCGCGGCGCCGGCGAGCACCACGTCGGCCTCGCCGTCGGCGACGAGCTGGTGGGCGTACCCGATGGCGTCGATGCCGGAGGTGCAGCCGGTGGAGATCACCTGCGCCGGCCCGTGCAGGCCGTGCCGGCAGGCCACGTCGGCGGCCAGGCTGCTGGGCACCAGCGCCTGGTAGAGGTACGGCCCGCCGAGCGCGTGGTCGACCAGCCAGTGCCGGCCGGAGTCGCTGACCCGCACGTACTCCTGCTCCAGGGCCATGGTCCCGCCGACGGCGGTGCCGAGCACCACCCCGGCGCGTTCGCGCTGCGCGTCGGTGAGGGTGAGGCCGCTGTCCGCGAGCGCCTCGGCGGAGCAGGCGAGCGCGAACTGCACGTACCGGTCGGCACGCTGCCGTTCGGCGAGCGTGATCCCGGCGGCGTCCGGGTCGAAGTCGCACTCGGCGGCGATCTGCGACCGGAACGGCGACGGGTCGAAGAAGCTGATCCGCCGTGTCGCGGTGCGCCCCTCGGTGATCGTCTTCCAGAAGCGGTCCCGGGTGGCGCCGCCGGGTGCGACGACGCCGATGCCGGTGACCACTGTGCGCCGGCCGGTCACGACGGCTCCCGCGGCGGCGGTGCCGCGCTCTCGGTGTCGACGTGGCCGAGTTCCGGGCGGGGAGCGAGCGGTCCGAGGTGGAACACCACCTCGGCCGGCTCGTCGCCGGTGTTGCGCAGCCGGTGCCGCACGTCCTTCGGTACGTAGAGCGCCTCCCCGGCGGCCACCGGCACCGGCGTGTCGTCCAGGTCGACGGTGATCGCGCCGCGGGCGACGTAGAGGAACTCCTCGCTGTACGGGTGGTAGTGCTCGGCGATCCGCTCCCCCGGCGCGAGCGTGGCGACGCCCATGAATCCGGAGGTGCTGCCGACGGTCTTCGGGCCGAGCAGCACCCGCAGTTCCCCGCCGCGGCGGCGGTCGGCCGGTACGTCGTGGACGGAGACCCGGGCGGTGGTGGTGTCGGTCATCGCGCGCCTCCCGCGTGCGCCCGCTCGATCTTCTCCTTGATCACGGCGAGCTGGATCGTGCTGTTGGTGTTGATCCGGTTGGTCATGGCGGCGTTGTCGACCGGCGCGTCCGGCTTCATCGCGAAGTCCTGGGTCCAGGTCATCCGGGTGCCGGCGGGCGTCTCGTCGTAGCGCCAGTGGATGCGCATGTACTCGAACGGACCGGTCTCGACGCGCCGGGCGTGCACCTCGCGGGTGGCCGGGTCGGCGGTGCGTTCGCTGACCCAGCTCCACGACACGCCGTTCTCGTCCGGGTGCATGGTGAGCCGGAAGCGCACGGTGTCGCCGTCGCGGTGCAGGATCTCCGCGGTGGCGTACTCGGTGAACAGGTCCGGCCACCCGGCCACGTCGTTGGTGATCTCCCAGACCAGCGGCAGCGGCGCGGCGATCTCCACGGCGTTCTCGGTGTGCCCGGGCGGGTCCGCCTTGCGGGCCACCAGGTCGGCGACGCCGGCGATGCTGAGCTGCCCGGCCTGTTCGGGGATCTTCACCCGCCACCTGTCGGCCACCACCGCCGACAGTTCGAGCAGCGCCAGCGAGTCCATGCCCAGTTCCTCCAGGCTCGCGGCGGGCGCGCCGGCGGCGGCGTCCGGGTCCAGGCCGCAGTGCGTGACCAGGATGTCGGTGATCTCGCGGGCGAGCGGGCGGTCGGGGGCGACGGTCATCGGTTCCTCCAGGTGGTCGGGCCGGCGGCGGGCACGGCGCTGACGGGGGTACGGCCGCCCGGCTCGGCCGCGCCGCGCGGGTCGGGCACGACGGCCCGCGCCGGGGACGCCTCGGCCGCGGCGTCGGCGGGCGGGGCGTCGGTCGGCGGCGCGTCGGTGGGCGGCGTGTCGGCGGTCGGCGCGTCGTCGGCGGGCGGGGCGAGCAGGCGTTCCACCAGGGCGGTGGTGTGCCGGGCGGCCCGGAACGCGGGGTCGCGCAGCACCCACCGGGCGAACGGGATCGTGGTACGCACACCGGGACCGGCCACGTCGAACTCGGCCAGCGCCCGGTCGAGCCGGTCCAGCGCGGCGTCCCGGTCCGGCGCCCACACCGCCACCTTCGCCAGCAGCGAGTCGTAGTGCGGGCTGACCAGGTAACCGACGTGCCCGTGGGTGTCGACCCGGGTGAACGGGCCGCCCGGCGGCCGGAACCGCTCCAGCCGGCCGGGTGCGGGCGCGAAGTCGCGGTCCGGGTCCTCCACGTTGACCCGGCACTCGATCGCCACACCGTCCAGCCGTACGTCGGACTGGCGCAGCCGCAGCGGGGTGCCGAACGCCACGTGCAGCTGTTCCTGCACCAGGTCGATGCCGGTGATCATCTCGGTGACCGGGTGTTCCACCTGGATCCGGCAGTTGATCTCCAGGAAGTGGCAGCGTTCGGCCTCGTCGACCAGGAACTCCACTGTGCCGGCGCCGGTGAAGCCGACCGACAGCGCGCCGCGCAGCGCCACCTCGGCGACGGTGTCCAGGGTGGCCTGCCGCAGCGCGGGCGCGGGCGCCTCCTCGATCAGCTTCTGGTGCCGGCGCTGCACCGAGCAGTCCCGGGTGCCCAGGTGCACGCCGTTGCCGTGGCCGTCGCAGAGCACCTGCACCTCGACGTGGCGGGCGTCGGCGAGGTACCGCTCGACGTACACCCGGTCGTCGCCGAACGCGACCTGGGCGGCGGCGCGGGTCCGGGCGTACGCGCGGGGCAGCTCGGCGGCCGAACGCACCACTGTCATGCCGCGCCCGCCACCGCCCGCGGCGGCCTTCACGATCACCGGGTAGCCCACCTCGGCGGCCACCTCCTGCGCCTCGCCGACTGTGGGCAGCGTCCGGACGCTGCCCGGCGGCAGCGGCAGCCCGGCCCGGCTCATCAGCGCGCGGGCCGTCGACTTGTCCGCGAGCGCGGCCATCACCTGGGGCGGCGGGCCGACGAAGACCAGGCCGTTCTCGGCGCAGATCTCGGCGAAGTCGGCGTCCTCGGACAGGAAGCCGTAGCCGGGGTGGACCGCCTGCGCGCCGGTCTGCCGGGCGGCCTCCACGATCGCCGCCGCGTTGAGGTAGCTGCGGCGGCTGGCCGCCGGGCCGATCCGTACCGCCTCGTCGGCGAGCCGCACCGGCAGCGAGTCGGCGTCGGCGCTGGAGTGCACCACCACCGTGCGCACGCCGAGTTCCCGGCAGGCGCGCAGCACCCGCAGCGCGATCTCGCCCCGGTTGGCGATCAGCACCTTGTCGAACATCAGGAGTCCTGTCCGGTGACCGGTTCCAGGGCGATCAGCGGCTGGTCGTACTCGACGGGCTTGCCGTCGTCGACCAGCACCTCGACCACCCGTCCGGCCTGGCCGGCGGTCACCTCGTTCATCAGCTTCATGGCCTCGACGATGCCGACCACCTGGCCCGGGCGGACCATGTCGCCGACCGCGACGAACGGCATCGCCCCGGGTTCGGGGGCGCGGTAGAACGTGCCGACCACGGGTGAGCGCACGGCCGGCCGGTCGGTCGCGGGCGCGGCTCGCGCGGCGGGTTCGGCGGCCCGCGCGGGGAATGCCCCGGCCGGTTCGGCGGCGCGCTGCGCCGGGGGTGCCGGGTCGTGCCACTCGACCTCCAGCACCGACTCGCCGCTGCGCAGCCGCACCCGGCGTACCGGCCCGGCCAGGTCGGCGACGAGCTTGCGGGCCTGCCGGCGCAGCCCGTCGAGCACCTGCTCGGACTCGGCGTCGGCCATCACGCCACCTCCGCCCGGTCACCCGACGGCGAGGCCGGGGACGGGCCGGCTGCCGATCGGGCCGCGCCGAAGCGGCGGAACCGTTGCCGGCGGCGGCGGACCAGGGTGGCCGGGGGGACGGTGAGCAGCGGGGCGAGGTTCGCCGCGACCGCCCGGCGCAGCAGCTCGGCCGCGCCGCCCGGGTCGGCGTGCGCGGCCGGGCGCGGCTCCGGCACCAGCTCGTCGACCACGCCGAGGCGGCACAGGTCGGCGCCGGTGAGCCGCAGCGCGCGGGCCGCCTGCGGGGCGGCCGAGCTGTCCGGCCAGAGGATCGCGGCGCAGCCCTCCGGACTGATCACCGAGTAGACGGCGTGTTCCAGCATGAGCACCCGGTCGGCGACCGCGAGCGCGAGCGCGCCGCCGCTGCCGCCCTCCCCGGTGACCACCGCCACCACCGGCGTGGGCAGCACGGTGAGCGCGAGGATGTTCTCCGCGATCGCCGCCGCCTGACCCTGCTGCTCGGCGCTCACCCCCGGGTCCGCGCCGGGAGTGTCCACGAGCGTCACCACCGGCAGCCGCAGCCGCGCCGCGAGGCGCATCAGCCGCAGCGCCTTGCGGTGCCCGGCCGGGCTGGCCATGCCGAAGTTGCGGGTCACCAGCTCGGCGGTGGTGTGCCCCTTCTGGTGACCGATCACCATCACCGGGCGGCCGTCCAGGCGGGCGATGCCGCCGACGACAGCCGGGCAGTCGGCGCCGAGCCGGTCGCCGTGCAGCTCCACGAACCCGTCGAACGCCGTCTCCAGGTAGTCCAGTGTGGTCGGACGACCCGGGTGCCGCGCCGTGCGTACCGTCTCCCAGGGGTCGCGGTCGGGCCGCGGGGTCGCGGTCGGCGCGGTGACCGGCGGGCGCGGCGCGGGCGGGTTCTCCGGCGCCCGGCGGCCCGCCTCGGCGGCGGCGAGCAGCGCTGCGAGCCGGCCCCGCAACGCGTGCCGGGGCACCACCATGTCCACCTGACCGTGCCGCAGGAGGTACTCGGCGGTCTGGAAGCCCTCCGGCAGCGTGGCGCCGGTGACCTGGCGGATCACCCGGGGCCCGGCGAAGCCCAGCCGGGCGCCGCTCTCGGCCAGCACCAGGTCGGTGTTGGTGGCGAAGGAGGCGGCCACCCCGCCGTACGTGGGGTCGGTGACCACGCTGACAGTGAGCAGGCCCGCCTCCCGCATCCCCGCGAGGGCCTGGCTGACGGTGGCCATCTGCATCAGCGACAGCGCGCCCTCCTGCATCCGCGCGCCGCCGGACGCGGTCACCAGCACCAGCGGGATGCCGTCGGCGAGCGCCCGCTCGGCGGTCCGGGTGATCAGCTCACCGACCGCGCAGCCGAGGCTGCCGCCGAGGAAGCGGAAGTCCATCACCGCCAGCGCGACCGGGTGCCCGCCGAGCCGGGCGGTGCCGCACAGCACCGCCTCGTCCAGGCCGGTCGCCGCGCGGGCCGCGCCGAGCCGGTGCGGGTACGGCAGCTCGTCGACGAACTCGATCGGGTCGACGCGTACCGCCCGGTCCGGCAGCGGAACGAACGAGTCCGGGTCGGCCAGCTGCGCCACCCGGTCCGGCGCGTCCAGCCGGGCGTGTGACCCGCACTCCGGGCAGACGTCCAGGTTGCGGCGCAGCCGCTTGCGGTAGAGCAGCGACGCGCATCCGTCGCACCTCGACCAGAGCTGCTCGTCGCGCGGGGCGGTCGTGGTCACTGTGGCCGCCCGGCGGTGTCGTACCGGTGGGCCGGCGCGTCGTAGCGGTAGAAGCAGTGCGCCATCGCGTCGCGCGGCGAACGCCAGGTCGGCAGGTACGGCGAGATGTACGGCCGCAGCCGCTCGCTGATCCGGATGAACTCCGGATGCCCACGGTTGTCCTCGACCGCGCCCTGCGCGGGCGTCTCCGTCTCCAGCAGGTGGACGTAGAGGTCGTGCAGCCGGTACAGCGAACGGTGCCGGACCCCGACCAGGCCGGGCAGCTCGGTCGCGTCGGACTCGGCGAAGATCTCGGCCACCCGGTCCTCGGCCGTCGGCACCACCTTGGCGACGATGAGCGAACGGTCCATTCGCGCCTCCTGCACGTCCCGGTGCGCGGCGAACCGGTCGCGCCGCACGGATTGCCACACGGTCGCGCCGGCGGCGTCTACCGGGCGTCAACCGGGCCCCATCGCGCCACAAACATGGTGACGCTGCGTTGACGCAAGCTGTGCGTGAGCTATGGGAAGATCGCTTTCCGGTTTCCGGTTGACGACACTTCTTCGCAGATCACAGGCGTATTACCGAGCCCACTACGGACAGTCAGGTGACCGACCGACCGTTGACTGAGAGTAACAGGCGTTGATATTCTGCGTCTCGGTCAGCCCGGCCACGGTGGAGCTTCCCGCCGTGGCGGAGGCGTTCCGACACCGGCGTCGCGGCGGCGGTCCGGGCAACGCGAAACGGTCGGGACGAGGGTTCCGGTGCTGGGGGGTGCGCCGTGTCGGGTGGATCGAGAATGCCGACGGCGGGCGAACCCGCCCCACGGGTGTCACTGCACCTGCTGGGCGGCTTCCAGCTGCTGCACGACGACACCCCCGTGGTCGTACCCCGGGGGTTGCAGCGCGTCATCGCCCTGATCGGCCTGCGCCCGGCCGCGACCCGCAGCCACCTCGCCGGGCTGCTGTGGCCCGAGACGCCTGAAGAGCGGGCGCTGTCGTCGCTGCGGACCGCGCTGTGGCGGCTGCGGCAGGATCCGTGCTGCCCGCTGCGCACCGACGGCGACACCGTCCGGCTCGGACCGACCGTCCGCCTCGACGTGGACGACCTGGTGGAGACCGCGGCGCTGGTCCGCGAGGGCGCCGTCCCGCGCGGCGCCGCCGGCGCCGGACGCCACGACCTGCTCCCCGGCTGGTACGACGACTGGGTGCTGCTGGAACGCGAACGGCTGCGCCAGCTGCGCCTGCACATGCTGGAGGAACTCGCCGGCAACCACCTCACCGCCGGGCGGCACGGCGAGGCGCTGGAGGCGGCGCTGGAGGCGATGGCCGCAGAACCGCTGCGGGAGACCCCGCACCGCCTGGTGGTCCGCATCCACCTGGCCGAGGGCAATGCGTTCGAGGCGGTCCACTCCTTCTACGTCTACCGCGATCTGCTCCTGCGCGAACTGCGCCTGGAACCGTCCCCGGCGATGACCGCGCTGCTCGACGACACCCTGGCGCCGATCCGCCGGGCCACCCGCCCGGACCCGCCGCCGCGCCGCACGGACCGGACCGCCAAACCGGCGCCGCGCGCCCCCACCTCGCCGTCGCCACCACCATCAAAGCCCCGGGGTACGCGGTGACGGCGAGGTGACAGCGCGACCGGCACCGTGAACCCAGCACCGCGGCGGCGAGAGGGGTCACGATGAGTCGACTGTTGGTGGTCAGCCGGATCGTGCCGGGCGCACAGGGACGGGTGGCGCAGATCTTCGCCGAGGCCGACGCCACCGAACTCCCCCACCTCACCGGCGTCCGGCACCGGTCGCTGTACTACCTGCACGACCTGTGCGTCCATCTGATGGAGACCGTCGACGTCGCCCCCGGGCTGACCGCGGAACTGCGCGACAACCCGCTCTACGAGCAGGTGAACAAGAGGCTCTCCGCGCACACCTCCCCGTACCTGCCGACCTGGCACTCCCCCCGCGACGCCGTGGCCGGCTGCTTCTACAGCTGGGACGCCGCCGACGTGCCTGCGCCCGACCGGATCCACTGACCGGCCACGGGCGACGGACGGGGCGCCCCGGAACCACGCACGGCACCCAGGTTCCGGGGCGTCTCCCTGCTCCGCGAGGCCGCTCGATACCGGCCTCCGGCACACGCTCGGTCATGCTGCGGCCACCGGCCGACACCGCCGGTCCCATCGTCGTGGCCCGGCCCCGGGCTGCCTGTCGTGCGCCGCGCGCGTGTGCGAAGCTGCCCCGAGTCTTTCGCCACCGTCATGCACGTACATAGAAGGAGGTTGGCCATGCCGTCGAGCTTCGGGCAGTGGCTGTTCGTGATACTGGCCCTGCTCATCGGATTCGGCGTCGGCTGGGTGGTCGTCGGCCGTCGCCGGTCCGGCGCCCCGGCGACGCCCACGGTGGAGACCGCACCCGAGGTGACCGCCACCGTCGACGAGCCGCGCCCGGTCGCTGTGGTCGACGAGCCCCCGGCGACCGCCACGGTGGCCGAGCAGCCCGCGCCCACCGAGACGGCGACCGCCGAGCCGGCCGTCGCCACCGCCGCCCGTACCGCAGACGAGCCGGAGGCGTCGTCGGTCGTCGCCGAGCCGGTGTCCTCGTCGGCCGTGTCCTCGTCGGTCGTGTCCGAGCCGGTCGCCGTGGACCGTCCGGCGGACGAGCCGGTGCCGTCCTCCGCGTCGGTCGCTGCGGACGAGCCCGCCGCCCCGGCCTCCACCGATGTGGACGAGCCGGCCGCTTCTCCGGCGCTCGTCGCCGAGTCGGAGCCCTTCGCGGCGGAGCCGGAGCGCGCCCCCGTCGCCGTTCCGGCGCAGTCGACGCCCGCCGACGAGCCGGAGGTGCCGGCGACGACGTCGTCGGCCGATTCGGCCGCTGCCGAGGCGGTGCCCTCGCCGGTCGACGCCGCCGCGACGGCCGAGACCGCCGAGCCGGTGGAGACCGCCGAGCCCGTCGCCGCCGTGCCGGCCGTGGTGCCCGCGCCGCGGGCCTCGGTCGAGAACGACGTGCCGGCGGACGCGGCCGGGGACGCGGCGGACGACTTCCGGCGGATCCAGGGCATCGGGCCGAAGCTGGCCACCGCCCTCCAGGACGCCGGCATCCGCACCTACCGGCAGCTCGCCGAGCTGGACGAGGCCGCGCTTCGGCAGACCGTGAAGGCCGCCGGGCTGCGCGCCGCACCCGGGCTGGCCACCTGGCCGCAGCAGGCCAAGGTGCTGGCGGGTGCTCCCGCCGACGCCGACCGGGTGCTGCCGGCGAGCGCCGAGTAGACAGTCCTCCACATTCCGGGCCGGTGGTGACGATGGTCGCCACCGGCCCGGTGCCTTTCCCCACCCCGTCACCTCCCCGACCTCGCGGCCCGCCCCGCCAGTACGCCGAGGTGGTCGCATCAGCACCCCGCCGACCCCGCCACAACCCCGAACTGGCGGCCGCTCCACCAGCACCAGCACCCGACGTGGTGACATCGCCACCCCGTCACCCCCGCCCGGGCCGGTATGCCGGAAAAGTGACCGCGTGCGGGCGGGCATGACTACGGTCGGTGAAGGGCCGGGACGGCCCGCCGCGCGTACCGCCACCCGCAGGAGCATCTCGTGCCCACCGCAGCGCCGGAGCCCGCCGGCCGGCGACCGCCGGTCCGCGATCCGGAGGCGCCGCGCCGGGTCACGCTGCTCGAACTCTTCTTCGACCTGGTCTACGTGGTCGCGCTCGCGTTGATCTCGCGCAACCTGATCAGCTCCGTGTCCTGGGAACGGGCCGCCGAGTCCCTGGTCATGCTGATGGCGATCTGGTGGACCTGGGCGATCACCACGCTGGTCACTGACATCTACGACCCGCAGCGCACCGAGATCAAGCTGCTGATCGTGGCGGTGATGTTCGGCGCGCTGCTGATGACCACCGCCATCCCGGAGGCGTTCGGCACCCGAGGGCTGGTGTTCGCCGGCACGTACGTGGCGATCCATCTCGGACGCGGCCTGTTCCTCATGCCCGCCGTACGGCGGCACCCGCAGAGCAACCGCCGGGCCCTGCGCATCTTCGCCTGGTTCGCCGTGTCGGCGGTGCCCTGGCTGGTCGGCGCGCTGGCCGCGCACGGCACCGCCCGGTTGTGGTTCTGGGCCGGCGCCCTGGCCATCGACTACCTGGGGTTCCGTCTGGCGTACCCGGTGCCGGGTCTGGGCGCGGTGCCGGAGTCCCAGCGCAACGTGACCGCCGAGCACCTGTCCGAGCGGTACCAGCAGTTCTTCATCATCGCGCTCGGCGACGCCGTGCTGGTCGCCGGCACCGTGTTCAGCCTGCACCACTCCGAGGTGGAGAACCTGGCCGCGTTCGCCACCGCGTTCGCCACCACGCTGCTGCTCTGGCGCATCTACGTGCACAAGTCCGGTGAGCTGCTGCCGCACGCCATCGCCCGGGCGGCTCAGCCGAGCCGGTTCCTCAACACCGCGCCGTACACCCATCTGCTGATGGTGGCCGGGGTGGTGACCACCGCGGCGGGCTTCGACCTGGTCCTGCTGAAGCCGACCGGCCACACGCCGCCGGCCTGGCTGGCGGTGATCCTCGGCGGGCCGGCGCTGTTCCTGATCGGCCGGGGCGCCTTCGAGTACGAGGTGTTCAGCCGGGTGTCGGCGTCCCGGCCCGGCGGGATACTGGCACTGCTCACGATCGCCCCGGCCGGGTTGTTCCTCGCGCCGGTCTACGCCTCCGCCGGGGCGATGCTGGTGCTGGCCGGGGTCGCTTGCGCCGACTACCGCCGCAGCCAGGGCCGCCCGCCGGAGGAGCCGATGCCACCGCACTGAGGTAATCGGAATCGGCCGTGCCGGTACCTGTGCGCCGTTTGGCGGATCACCCGCACGGGGTACAAGGCCTCCACCTCGAATCCACCACGACCCCAGTGGAGGCAACTGATGCGCGGCACCTCGATAGTCGGCGTCCTGGTCGTCATCTGGCTCATCATCGGCGCCATCGCCGCCGGTCAGCGCGGCTACTACGGCAACGACGAAACCAACTGTGCGGAGGCGGGCACGATCCTGGTCACGATCGTGGCCGGCCCGCTGAACTACATCGGCGCCAACCCGAAGGTGGACTGCAAGCTCCCCGAGCCGTCGAAGTAGGCGGCCACCCCCGTACTCCCCTTCCGGCCCGCGCCCGCCCGGCGAGCGCGGGCCGTTCCGTGCCCGCCGCGCGGACCGTCACCACCCCTCGGGCGTCCTAGGAGACTGGGTTTCGCCTGGTTTGCCGCCGGAACCGGTGGGAACGGCAGCGGTTCGCCGACGACGGAACGGAGAACCGGGCATGCGGATCGGCTACAAGCTCGCCTCGGAGGCGTTCGGGCCCCAGGAACTCATCCGGCAGGCGGTCCGGGCCGAGGAGGCCGGTTTCGACTTCGTCGAGATGAGCGACCACTACCACCCCTGGCTGGAGGTGCAGGGGCACTCCTGCTTCACCTGGAGCGCGCTCGGCGCGATCGCCGCCCGCACCACCCGCATCGGCCTCGCCACCGGCGTCACCTGCCCGTCGGTCCGCTACCACCCGGCGATCGTCGCGCAGGCCGCCGCCACCATGGCGCTGATCTCCGACGGGCGGTTCACGCTCGGGGTGGGCGCCGGCGAGCGGCTCAACGAACACGTCGTCGGGCAGGGCTTCCCCAGTGTCCGGGGGCGGCACGAGCGGCTGCGCGAGGCGCTGGAGATCATCCGGCTGCTCTGGCAGGGCGGCTACCGCTCGTACGGCGGCCGGCACCTCCAACTGGAGGACGCCCGGATCTGGGACCTGCCCGAGCAGCCGCCGGTGATCGCCGTGGCCGCGAGCGGCCGGGAGTCGGCCGGTCTCGCGGCCGAGCTGGGCACCGGCCTGTTCGCCACCGAGCCGAAGTCGTCGATCGTCGACCAGTACCGCAACGCCGGCGGCCAGGGCCCCCGCTACGCCGAGGTGCCGATGGCCTGGGCCACCGACGAGGAGTCGGCGGTCCGTGCGGCCCGGGAGACCAGCCGCTGGGCGATCACCGGCTGGAAGGTGATGAGCGAGCTGCCCAACCCGGTGAACTTCGACGCCGCCACCGCCTGGGTCGAGGACCACCACATCCGGCAGCAGTTCTCCGTCGGCCCGGACGCCGCTCCGCACGTGGAGAAGGCGCGCACGTACGTCGAGGCCGGCTTCGACCACATCGTGCTCCAGAACGCCGGGCCGGACCCGGACGGCTTCCTGGACTTCTGCGCCCGCGACCTGCTCGCCCGCGTCCGCGCGCTCGGCTAGCGCTCCGCGCTCCCCCCGCGCTCGGCCGGCCCGCGCACCTCAGCCGCCGACGTGGATGCCGGGGCGGCGGGTCGGGTCCGGCTCGGACTTGCGGATGATCTCCCGCACCACCGGCGGGGTGTCGCCCCGGCCGAGGATGAGGTAGCGCAGCAGGTGCGCGATCGGGTTCCCCTCCGACCACTCGAAGTGGCAGTGCGGGCGCACCCCCGTCGCGTCCCGCAACGCCAGCAGGATCGCGGCTATCGCGTTCGGCGCGGCCGGGCTGCTGGTACGCAGGATCCGGTAGCCGCCGGACTCCACCCCGTGCACCCGCAGCACCTGGCTGAACTGGGACGGGTCGCTCACGTCGATCTCCAGGAACAGCACGTCGGCGGCGCCCGGCACCGGGTTCATCGACCGTTGCGCCCGTTCCTTGACCCGGTACTCCTTCACCGACCCGCTCTGCCGCTTGTTGGCGATCAGGTGCAGCCGCCCGTCCCGGGCCACCGACTCGTCGACGAAGCGGCGGGCCGGCTCGTCGAACTCGATCCGCTCGGCGCGCAGCTCGGTGGTCCGGGTGACCCGGGAGATCAGCGACACCGCGACGATCCCGGCGATGAAGAACCCGGAGATGGTGATGCCGTCGGGCTTGGCCACCACGTTCTCCACCAGCGCGTACAGCAGCACGGCGGTGAGCAGCGCGAACCCGGCCGCGGCGGCACGGCTGCGGGCGCGCAGCGCCGCGATGGTCACCGCTATCGCGCCGGAGACCATCATCGCGAGGATGCCCGTGGCGTACGCGCCGGCCTGGGCGTTCACGTCGGCGGAGAAGGCGATCGTGATGGCGATGCTGATCGCGGTGTAGACCAGCACCACCGGGCGCACCGCCCGCCCCCACTCCGGCGCCATGCCGTACGACGGCAGGTAGCGGGGCACGATGTTGATCAGCCCGGCCATCGCCGACGCGCCGGCGAACCAGAGGATGAGCACGCTGCTGATGTCGTAGACGGTGCCGAACGCCTCGCCGAGGTGCTCGTGGGCGAGGAACGCCAGCGCCCGGCCGTTCGCCGGCCCGCCGGGCTCGAACGCCTCGGGCGGGATCAGCACGGTGGTCACGAAGGTGGTGGCGATCAGGTAGACCGACATGATCAGCGCGGCGGCGGTGAGCAGCCGGCGGGTGTTGCGGATCCGGGCGTCCAGCCGCCGCTGCGCGTCCTCGCCCTCGCCGCGCACCAGCGGCATCATGCTCACCCCGGTCTCGAACCCGGACAGGCCGAGCACCAGCAGCGGGAACGCGAGGACGCTCGTGGCCAGGACGTCGCCGGGCCCGCCGGTGCCGGCCAGCCGTCCGGTCCAGTCGCCGAGCAGGCCCGGGTCGGCGACGACCTCGGCCACGCCGACGACCACCACCACCGCGTTCAACGCCAGGAACGCCGCCACCAGCGGGATGGCGACCTGCACGGCCTCGCTGAACCCGAGCAGGAACACGCCTCCGAGCACGAGCAGCAGCGCCACGGTGACCAGCACCGCCGCCGTGCCGCCGTGCCGGAACGACGCGGGCAGGACCGGGTTCTCCAGCAGGTGCACGCTGGCGTCGGCGGCGGAGAGCGTGATCGTGATGATCCACGAGGTGGCGACGAAGCCCAGCAGAACCAGCACGAAGACCTTGCCGCGCCAGAACGGCAGCAGCCGCTCCAGCATGGCCACCGAGCCCTGGCCGTGCGGGCTCTCCCGGGCCACCCGGCGGTACATCGGCAGCATCCCGAGCAGCGTCAGCGCCACGATCAGCAACGTGGCCAGCGGGCTGAGCGCGCCGGCCGCCACGGCGGCGATGCCGGGCAGGTAGGACAGCGTGGAGAAGTAGTCGACGCCGGTCAGGCACATCACCTGCCACCACGGGTGGGACCGGGTCTGGTGCTCGCGGATTTCCGGTCCGACCGGCTCGACCCGGTGCGCGAACAACCACCGGTGCAGCCGGCCCGCCGGTGCCGCCGGCCGCGTCGGGGCCGCCACCCGTTCCGGCAGCTCCGGCACGGCACGGCCGGCCCGCTCGGCGTGGTCGCCGTGCCGACCGGCCCGGGCCGCCGCGGCCGCGTGCGCCTCCCGGCGCCGCTCCCGCGTACGCCTGGGCTGTTCCGGCTCCCCCGCCTGCCCCATCTGCTCCCCTTCGTCCCTATGAAGACGGTAGGGGTTGTCCCGGGTGCGGCCCGGCCGAACCGGTCAAAGATCCGGTCCGCGGGCCAGCGCGTCGCGCACCGCCGCCGGGTCGGCCACTGTGACGGTGACCGCCGGGTGCCTCAGCCAAGGGCCGGGGGCCAGCGCCGGCACCGGCTCGGCGAAGCGCAGGCAGAGCCCGCCGGCCACGCTGGCGCCGAAGGTCACCCCGCCGTCGGCCGCCGACAGGTGCGGGCCGATCGCCCGCCACCAGCGGTACGGCCCGCTCAGCTCGGCCCCGGTCACGTTGCCCGGCGTGGTGCGCAGCAGCCACGGCCCGAACCGGACGACGAGCGCGTCCGGGCCCCAGTCGAGCCAGGCCGTGGCGGGCCGTACCCCGAGCAGCGCCAGCGGCAGCCGGAACGCCGGGTCGAAACGGAACGGGAAGCGGCGGACCGGGCCCGGCGGGAGCGCCCCGGGGCCGGCCGGTTCGTCTGGCGGCACGGCGGCGACGTACCCGGTGCGGCGGCCTCGACACCCGCGGGCGGCGTTCCCGCGTCCCGCGCCCGGACGGCGGGACGCGGGAACCCCCCGTCCCGGCTACTGCAGGAACGCCCCGAGGGGCGACAGCAGCAGCCGGCCGAGCAGCGCGGCGTTGTCGTCCAGCCGCATCCGCTCACACTCGCGGGCGTCCGGGTCGTGCCGGCAGCGCCAGATCTTCTGCGCGTTGCGCCAGGCCACGTTCCGGGTGTACTCCACCAGTTCGCCCTGGTACCAGTCGTCGATGTCGCCGTTGACCATGTCGATCATGAGTTGCCAGTTGTCGAGGTAGCCGCGGCGCAGCTCCGGGATCCGCTCGGCGAAGATCTTGTTGATCTCCAGGTAGTCGCGGTGCTGGTCGCTGCCGTCGATCGGCTCCGACTCCAGGCTGTCGAACGTGGTCACCAGCGCGAACGGCAGGTCGTAGTTGATGTGCGCGTTGACGCCGGCGGCGGCCGACGGCAACGGCCGGGCGTCCGGGCCGCGCATCCGCTTGAACAGGCACGACCACGCCTTCGGGGTGCTCGGGCTGGAGTCGCTCCAGAACCGCAGCGCCTCGAAGTAGCGGGCCGCGAACTCCACATCGAGCCGAGCCAGGAACGCCGGGTCGCAGAACCGGTCGTCGTACAGGCCGTCGAGCACGGTGCTGGTGATGACCAGGTAGAGCTTGTTGAAGTCGGCGAGCGGGCAGCTCTCCTCCAGCGGCGGCAGCCGGACCAGCAGATCCTGCAACTTGGTCAGATGGTCCACGACCGCCGGCACGTCGGCGGGGTGGTCGGCGAGCAGCCCGACGATGTCCTGGTGCACAGGACCCCAGACCGGTTCGGTCATCTCTCCTCCACAACGGCCGGCGCCCCCACGACGCCACCACCCCTGTTCCGCGGCACAGCCTGCCAGCCGCCGTCCACACCGCGGATCCGTCGAACGACGTATTGCCGACGTACGCCTACTCCGCGCCATTGCGCAGGAAGATGGCGCTGGCCTGCACCCGCGTGCGTACCTGGAGCTTGTCGAAGATGTGCGAGACGTGGACGCCGATGGTCCGCTCGCTGATGAACAGCCGCTGCCCGATCTCCCGGTTGGTCAGTCCCTCGGCGACGGCGGCGAGCACCTCACGCTCCCGCGCGGTGAGCGTCGCCAGCTCGTCCACCGCCGGCCCGGCGGGCGCCGCCGCCCGCTGCCGGGGCACCGGAGCGGGGTCCGGCGCGGCGTCCAGGGCCACCCGGGCCCGCGAGGCGATGGTACGGATCTCCGCGGTCAGCGGCACCGCGCCGAGCGACTGGGCCATCGCGTACGCCCGGTGCAGCAGCTTGCCCGCGGTGGCCACCCGGCTGCGGCGGGCCAGCAGCGCCTCGGCCTGCCGCAACCGGGAGTACGCGGCCGGGTAGGGGTGGTTGCGCCGGTCCCACTCGAGCGCGGAACGCTCCCACAGCGCCGGGTCGCCGCGGCCGTCGTCGAGCCGGCTCAGCTCGGCGTCGCAGAGCGCCAGGAAGCCCTCGGCGACGTACCGCACCGGTGCGCCCGCCTTCGCGCTCTTGCCGGTCACCCGGTCGACCACCTCGCGCAGCCGGCGCACCGCGTTCGGGTCCACCTCGATCGTGCGGCTGGCCGCCGCCTCGGCCTCCGCGCGCAGCCCGTGCCAGGCCAGTGTGGCCAGCACGATCACGTCGTCGGAGCGGCTCTCGGTCAGGCCCCGCTGCACCGCCTGCCGGGCCAGGTCGTGCCGGCCCTGCCACATGGCCAGGCCGGCCCGCAGGATGAGCATCGGCAGCACGTGCCGGGCGCCGCCGCCGGCCAGCACCGTCGCCACCGCCTCCAGGTCGCGGTCGGACGCCTCGACGTCGCCGTACCCGACGGAGAGCCGGCACCGCGCCAGCAGCAGCTCGACCGCGTCGGCCCCGGACGGGCGGTGCCGCAGCGCGGCCGCGACGACCTTCTCCGCCTCGGCCCACTGCCCCACCCGGAACAGCCCGTTCGTCGCCACCGCCAGCAGCCGGGTCTCCCAGGTGCGGCCGAGCCCCAGCTCGGCGACCCGGTCGGCGCCCCGCCGGGCCACCACCACCCCCTCCTCGAGGATGTTCAGCGGCCCGGTGAGCAGCTCGGCCAGGTGCAGGTACGCGCAGGCCACGTCCTCCGGACGGCCGGACCGCTCGGCGGTCTCCAGCGCCTGGCGCATCACCGCCAGCCCGGCAGCCGGATCCTCCAGGAACGCCTCGCTGAACCCGAGCGCGGCGCTGGCCATCACCACCTCGGAGGTGGTGCCGGGAACGTCGGCGGCGAGCGCGAGGGCCTCCCGGGCCTGGTCGCCGGCCTCGGCGTAGCGGCCCAGGTGCAACAGCAGCTCGGCCAGCCGGGCGGCGGCCGTGCACCGCTCCTGCGGCGTGCAGTCGGGCGAGTCCAGCACCCGCCGGTACTCCTGCTCGGCGGGTGCCGACCGGCCGGCCGCGGCCAGGTAGCGGGCCCGGCGGATGCGCAGCGCGCAGACCGGCGGGCCGGACGGGTCGTCGGCCAGCTCCTCCAGCAGCGTCAGGGCGCGGGCATGCTCCCCGCTGTGGTGCGCGGCCTCGGCGGCGTGGCTGAGCAGCTCGGCCCGGTCCACCTCGACCGGCTCGGGCCGTGCCCCGTCGGGCGGGACGGAGGCCGGCTCGGTGGCCAGGGTCAGCGCGGCGGACCAGTGGCGGTGCGCCTCGGCGTACCCGTGCAGTCGTTCCGCCTCGCGGGCGGCCGCCATCGCCGCGGGCAGTGCCCGGGCCGGCTCGCCCGCGTGCCGCCAGTGGTGGGCCAGCCGGGCCTGGTGCAGCTCGGCCGGTACGGCGGTGAGCGCCTCGGCGTAGCGGCGGTGCAGCGCAGCCCGCTCGGCTGGCAGCAGCTCGTGGGCCAGGACCTCGGCGACCAGCCGGTGCCGCAGCCGGTAGCCGTCGTCGGCGCCGACCAGCAGGCGGTGTGCGACCGCCTCGCGGACGGCGTCGAGCAGTTCCTCCTCGGGCAGCCGCACCACCTGGGCCAGCAGCCAGTGCTCGACCGGCTCGACGCCGACCGCCACCGCGTGCACCACCGCGTGCGCCGGCTGGGGCAGCGCGTCGACCCGGTCGAGGAACACCTCGCGCAGCGTGTCGGAGAGGCCGTCGCGGCCGTCGCGCCGGTCGCGGGCCAGTTCCTCCACCACGAACGGGTTGCCGCCGCTGCGCTGCCAGAGCTGGTCGGCGGCCTCGGGAGGCAGCGGCGAGCCGACCACGGCGGCGGCCAGTTCGTCGGTGGCGGACCGGTCCAGCGGCAGCAGGTCGATCACCCGCACCGAGCGCAGCCGGCGCAGCTCGGTGAGCACCCGGCGCAGCGGGTGCGCGCCGCGCAGCGACTCGGCCCGGATCGCGGCCAGCACTGAGAGCTGGAGGTCGCCGAGGCCGGCCAGCAGGTAGAGCAGGAGCTGCCGGGTGCTGCGGTCGACCCACTGCAGATCGTCGAGGACGAGCACCAGCGGCCGTCCGCCGGCCACCACGTGCAGGCCCTGGGCGACGCGTTCCAGCAGCGCGCCGGCGCCGTCCGGGCCGGGGGTCTCCTCGTCGAAGACCTGCAACACCCCGCGGATCGCCGACGTGGTGCGCGCCTGCGCCTGCTCGGCGTCGAGCCGGCGCAGCGCCTGCCGTACCGGGTGCAGCGGCGAGGCGTCTCCGATGTCGAGGCAGGTGCCGGTGAGCACCAGGGCGCCGGTCTGCCGCAGTTGCTCTCCGACCTCGGTCAGCAGGCGGGTCTTGCCCACCCCGCTCTCTCCGGTGAGGAACACCGCGCCGGTCTGCCCGGGCCGTAGGTCGTCGTAGAGCGCCGACCGCAGCGTCGCCATGGTCCCGGTACGGCCGACGAGCGGTGCCGTGTCCACGTCGCTGGCCATGGAACGCAGCCTAGTCACAGGTCCCCGCACCGTTCTACGGCCTCGGGGCCGGACTCGTACCTCTCGCGTCGACTACACGACTAATGGTTGCGGGTGCCCGACATACGTCGTCCTACAGATCCCCCGACAACCCGGTGGTGAAAGTCTGCTGAGGTCGTCGGGCACCACGATCGGGAAAGGGTGGGTGCGATGTTGATCACCACGCCCGCAGGGAGTCGGGAAGCCGTCATCGCGGCGTGCCGGCCGGTGCCCGAGGAACGACGTACCGTCACCGTCCTCTTCGTCGACATCGTCGGCTCGACCCGTCTGGTCGAGCGGCTCGACCCGGAGGACGTACGCGCGTTGCAGCGCGCCTACTTCGGCACCGTCGCCTCGGTGCTGCGCCGCTGGCGGGGCGTGGTGGAGAAGTACGTCGGCGACGCGGTGATGGCGCTGTTCGGCACGTCCGGTTCGGACGGTCTCGACGCGTACCGGGCGGTGCGGGCCGGGCTGGACATCCAGGCCGCGCTGGAGCGGCGGCGACCGGCCGGCATCCGGCTGCGCGTGCGGGTCGGCGTGGCGACCGGCGAGGTGCTGCTGGACCTGGCCGGGGTCCACGACGGCGGCCACGGCGCGGCCAGCGGCGCGGTGATCACCACGGCGGCCCGCCTCCAGGAGCACGCGCCGCCCGGCGGGGTCGTGGTCTGCCCGGTCACCCGCACCGCGGTGGCGGGGCTGGTCGAACAGCGTCCACTCGCCACCCTGACGCTGGCCGGCAAGGCCCTGCCGCTGGACGTGTGGCGGGTGACCGGGGCGGCCGGGAGCAGACCGGCCCGGCACCGCGTCCCGCTGGTGGGCCGCCGCCGGGAGCTGGCCGGCGCGGCCGACGAGGTGACCCGGGCACTGCGCGAGCGCCGTCCCCGGTGGATCTCGCTGGTCGGGCCGCCGGGCAGCGGCCGCAGCCGGCTGCTGCACGAGGTGACCCGCGCCGTGTCGCACGTGGACGGTGTGCCGGTGCGCCGGCGGGTGACGGCCTGCCCGCCGTACCCGTGCGGGGAACTGGCGCCGCTGGCCGACCTGGTCCGTCCCCGGCCGGACGGCTCGGTCGCGGACGGCCCGGGCAGCGGCGCGCTCGCGGCGTTCCTCGCCGCGCCGGACGACGACACGGTGGCGGCCCGCGCCGTGGTCGCCTGCCGCGAGGCGCTGCTCGGCCTGGCCGCCGACGCACCGGTGGTGGTCGCGGTGGACGACCTGGACCGGGCCGCCCCGGCGCTGCGCCGGTTCCTGCACCAGCTCCACGTGGCCGCGGGTGAGCGGGGACTTCCCCTGGCGGTGGTCACCACGTGCGGCTCCGGCTCGGCCGACCCGCTGCCCACCCCGGCGCGGCGGATCCCGGTGGAGCCGCTGGGTCCGCTGGACACCGGGCGCCTGCTGCGGCACCTGCTCGACCGGGCCGGGCGGCCGGCCGCGCTCGCCGCGCGGCTGGTCGCGCTGGTCGGCGGCAGTCCGGCGGTCGCGACCGCGTACGCGTCCGCGGACCCGGCCGGCGAGCCGGGTGGCGTACCGGCCGCCGCGCGCCGCCTGGTGGACGCCCGGCTGGACCGGCTCGACGGTACGCACCGGGCGGTGCTGCTGGCCGGCGCCGCCCGGAGTGGCCCGGTCGTGGCCGCCTCGGTGGAGGCGATGCTCGGCTGGCCCGCCGGCCGGGCCGGGCCGGTGCTGCGGGCGCTGGCCGCCGCTGGGCTGATCCGCCAGGTCACGGCGGACGGCTGGGCTGTTGACGCGCTGGTGGCGCGGGTGGCCGCGATGCGGCTGTCCCGTGCGGTCCGCGCGGACTTCGCCCGCCGCCTGCGCGCCGCGAAGGACACCGCTGCCGGCCGTGTGCCGGCAGCGGGAACCGGCGTCCCGTCCCGGGGCGCCGGCGAGCGGGAGGTCTGCCCGCTCGGGGCGGGACGGTCGCGCCGGTCGGGTGGAGGGGCCCGACCGGCGCCCGTCCCGCCGGACCGGCCGGACGGGTCCGACGCGCTGTGTCCGGTGCCCGGGCAGCCGGGCCGGTCCGGCGCGCTCCGGGCGGTGCCCGCACGGCCGGGGCAGCCGGTGCGCGCCGGACCGGCGACGGGCGGCGCGACGGGGACCGTCGCGGATGCCGCGGAGCGGTCCCGGTGGCGGAACGGCCCGGCGTCCGCGGTCACGGCGTGGCCCGGTCAGCGGACCGATCCGTCATCAGCGGTCCCGGCACGGCAGGAGCGGCGGACCGGTCCACCCGGGCGGGTGGGCCGGAACCGGCGAAGAACCGGGTCCGGCGGGCAGGCGCTCGGGCTGGCCGCATGACGTCCGGGTCGGAGCGGGCACGGGGCCACTCCGGCCCGGACGTCACCCGGCACGCAGGTGTGCGGGCGCGGGCCGGCGGGCCGGCGATCAGTCGCGGGCGATGGTGCGGCTGCGGCCCCGGAACTCGGCCACCACCTCGTCCCCGCGTCGCACGCTCACGTCGTAGATGCCGCTGCGGCCGTGCCGGACCCGCTCGGTGGCGTACGCCTCCAGCAGGTCGCCCTCGCGTACCGGGCGCAGGAAGCTGATCTCGCCGCCGGCCGCCACCGTGGCCGGGCCGTGGCTGTTGCACGCCAGCGCGAACGCGGTGTCGGCGAGCAGGAACACGAAGCCGCCGTGCCCGATCGCGTGCCCGTTGAGCATCGACGGGGTGACCCGCATCCGAGCGACCGCCGCGCCGTCACCGGCCGAGACGAGTTCGATGCCGAGCCCCTTGGACGCCACGTCGGCGTCGAACATGTCGTGCGCCGCGGTACGGCCGCCGTCACCGCTCATCTCAGGACTCCCGCCGCTGGTCGACGATGCGGCGCATCTTGCCCATCGAGCGTTCCACCCCGTCCGGCTCGATGACCCGTACCGCCACTGACACCCCGATGGTGTTCTTGACCTGCTCGACCAGCGTCGCGCCGGCCCGCTCGGCCTCGTCGGCGGCGGCGCCCGCGCGTCGCTCCACGTGCACGGTGAGCGTGTCGAGCCGGCCCCGCCGGTCGAGCACGCACTGGAAGTGCGGCGACAGGGCCGGGGTACGCAGGATCAGCTCCTCGATCTGGGTCGGGAAGACGTTCACCCCCCGGACGATCATCATGTCGTCGGTACGCCCGGTGATCTTCTCGATCCGCCGCATCGGACGGGCGGTGCCGGGCAGCAGCCGGGTCAGGTCGCGGGTGCGGTAGCGGACCACCGGCATGGCCTCCTTGGTCAGCGAGGTCAGCACCAGCTCACCCCGCTCCCCGTCGGGCAGCACCTCCCCGGTGACCGGGTCGATGATCTCCGGATAGAAGTGGTCCTCCCACAGGTGCAGGCCGTCCTTGGTCTCCACGCACTCGACCGCCACACCCGGGCCCATCACCTCGGACAGGCCGTAGATGTCGAGCGCGTGCATGTCCAGGCGCTGCTCCAGCTCGCGGCGCATGTCCTCGGTCCACGGCTCGGCGCCGAAGACACCGACCCGCAGCGAGGTGGCGCGCGGGTCGACGCCCTGGCGCTCCATCTCGTCCACGATGGCGAGCATGTAGCTCGGGGTCACCATGATGACCTCCGGCTCCAGGTCACGGATCAGCATGACCTGGCGCTCGGTCATGCCGCCGGACACCGGGACGACCGTGCAGCCCAGTTCCTCGGCGCCGTAGTGCGCGCCGAGACCGCCGGTGAACAGCCCGTAGCCGTACGCGACGTGCACCCGGTCGCCGCGGCGGCCCCCGGCAGCCCGGATCGAGCGGGCCATGAGCTTCGCCCAGGTGTCCAGGTCGGCGCGGGTGTAGCCGACCACTGTGGGACGGCCGGTGGTGCCGGAGGAGGCGTGCAGCCGGGCGACACGCTCGCGGGGCACCGCGAACATGCCGAACGGGTAGTTCTCGCGCAGCTCCGCCTTCGCGGTGAACGGGAAGCGGGCCAGGTCGGCCAGCTCACGCAGGTCGCCGGGGTGGGCGCCGAGGGCGTCGAACGCGCGCCGGTAGTGGGGCACGTTGTCGTACGCGTGCCGCAGCGAGTGCCGCAGCCGGTCCAGTTGCAGCGCGCGCAGCTCGTCGACACCGATCCGCTCGACGGGATCCAGCTCGTCCGGACGGGGCGTGCGCTCCTCCACGGTGACCTCCTGGCACGACGGGCCCCGGACGCCGCGCGCCGGGCGCTGCCGCCCACCGTACGCCCGCCTCCCCCCTCCCTCACCCCTCTCCCCCGCGATCTTGCACTTGCCGCCCCACGGATGCCGCGAATGTCCGGTCCGCCGGGGCGGAACCTGCAAGATCGCGGAGAGCGGAGAGCGGAGGGCCGGGCGCGGGGGCAGGGTTATGCTCGCGAGTGCTGGTGGGAGGTGTTGTGTCCGATCCCCGCGTCGACCCGGACGTCGATCTGCGCGTACCGGCGGACCGGACGGAACTGTCCGCGCACCCGGCGGCCGTGCTCGGCGTGATCGCCGCCGGTGGCGTGCTGGGCGCGCTGGCCCGGGCGGGCGCCCAGGCGGCGGTGCCGCACCAGCCCGGCGACTTCCCGTGGGCCACGTTCGCCGTCAACGTCACCGGGTGCCTGCTCATCGGCGTGCTGATGGCGGTGCTCGCCGCCCGCCCGGCCCACCCTCTGACCCGGCCGTTCCTCGGCGTCGGCGTGCTCGGCGGGTTCACCACGTTCTCCGCGTACGCGGTCGACGCGCAGCGGCTGCTGACCGACGGCGCGGCCGGCACGGCGGGCGTCTACCTGGCCGCGACTGTGCTCGGCGCGCTGGCGGCGGTCGCCACCGGGGACACGGTGACCGCCCGGCTGCTGGCCGCCCGCGACGGGAGCCGACGGTGACCGCCCGGGACGGGAGGCGACAGTGACAGTCCTGCTGATCGCGCTCGGCGCCGCTATCGGCGCGCCGCTGCGCTACCTGACCGACCGGGCGGTGCAGTCCCGGCACGGCTCACCGTTCCCGTGGGGCACGCTGACCGTCAACGTGGCCGGGTCGCTGCTGCTCGGCGGCCTGCTCGCGGCGCCCGTCGACCCGGGCGTGACAGCGCTGGCCGGCACCGGCTTCTGCGGCGCGCTGACCACCTGGTCCACGCTCAGCTACGAGACGCTGCGCCTGGCCCGCACCGGGAAGCGCCACCTCGCGTACGCGAATGTGGCGCTCAGTGTGGTCGCGGGGCTCGGCGCGGCGTTCCTCGGCTACGCCCTCGTCGCCGCGCTGAGCGGCTGACCGCGCCGGTCAGCCGGTCAGCGGGCCCGGCGCTCCGGGTGGGCCCGGTTCCACGCCCGCATCCGCTCCGGGTAGCCGGTGCGGGCCGCCTCGTACAGCGGCACCGCGTGCTTCTGGGCGATCCGGCCGGCGACGCGGGGCGAGCCGGTACGGCGGCGGATCCACTCGCCGTCGTCCGCGATGGCGACGACTGTGGTGTCGGTGGCCGTGGTCTCCGGTTCCAGGTAGAACTCGACCCCGCGCCGGCTGGTGACGAACGCCTCCAGCTGCGCCAGGTCCTCCTTGTTCGCCTCGCGGTCGAGCTTCGTGGGCGTCGTCGGGTCGGCGGCCCGGCGGCTGAACCAGCCCATGCCCGCCTCCTCTCCTCGCGTTCGCTCCAGTGCAGCACGCCCGCCTGGCAGGCGGCTGGGAGCGCGGTGGGAGTCGGCTGGACCGGCTCAGCCGGCTTTCGCCGCCGGGGCACCGGCCTGCGCGTCCGGCGCGGCGGGACGCTCCCGCAGCACCGGCACCAGCGCGAGCGTGGGCAGCAGGAGCAGCGGCACCACGCCGAGCGCGGACAGCACCCCGAAGTGGTCGCCGAGGAAGCCGAGCAGCGGCGGCCCGGCCAGGAAGGCGGTGTAACCGATCACCGCCACCACGCTCACCCGGGCCGGGGCCTTGTCCTCGTCGTCGGCGGCGGCGCTCATCCCGACCGGGAAGCCGAGCGAGGCGCCGAGTCCCCACAGCGCGACGCCGACCACGGCGAGCGGGCCGGACCCGGCCAGCACGGCCAGCGCCGCGCCGGCGGACGCCGTCGCGATGGTCGCGTACAGCACCGGCACCCGCCCCCACCTGTCGATGGCGACGGTGCCGACGGTGCGGCCGAGCGTCATGCCCACCACGAACACGCCGAACACGGCGGCGCCGACGGCCTCGTCGACCCCGTACCCGTCCACGAACGCCACCGCGAGCCAGTCGTTGGCGCTGCCCTCGGTGAACGCCATGACCAGCACCAACAGCCCGACCAGCAGCGTGCGGGGCTCGCGCCAGGCGGCCAGCAGCGCCCGCCGCCGGGCCGCCGGCTGCCCGTCTCCGGCCGCCTCGGCAGGTGCGGCGAGGAACGCCCGGGCGCCGAGCAGCGTGCCGACCAGGACCAGCACGGACAGGACCGGCAGGTGCACCCCGACGGGTACGTCCAGCCGGGCGGCGCCGGCGCCCAGCCCGGCCCCGGCCACCGAACCGAGGCTCCAGGCGGCGTGGAAGCGGGGAAGGATCGTGCGGCCGAGGCGCTTCTCCACCGCGGCCCCCTCGACGTTCATCGCCACGTCGCACAGGCCGGAGCCGAAGCCGAACGCGGCGAGCCCGAACCCGACCCCGACGACCGATCCGGCCAGGCTGGCGGCGAGACCGGCCCCGGTCAGGCCGAGCGTGACGAGCACCACCGACACGGCCACCGTGCGCGCGGGCCCGAGCCGCTGGGCGACCAGGCCGGCGGTCGGCATGGCCAGCAGCGAACCCGCCGACACGCAGAGCAGCAGCAGCCCGAGCCGGCTCGGGCTGAGGTCGAGCGCCTCGCGGGCCGCCGGAACCCGGGAGAACCAGCTCGCCACCGCGAGCCCGTTGAGGGCGAAGACGACGGCGACGCCGTTGCGGGCGGTCAGCACCGCCCGGGGCGCCGGAGGCCGCTTCCCGGCCGGCGCGTCGATGGTGCTGCTCACGGTGCGGTAGTCCCTTCCCCCGGCTGGTCCCGACGACAATCGCACACCTGAGAGCGCTACCACCACAAGCGCCGTTATGGCTTAGCTCATCCACGCCCGAGCAGGCATGATGCGGACATGGGAACGCCGACCACACGCCCCGCCACGCTCGACGACGTGGCCCGCGACGCCGGGGTGTCCCGGGCCACCGCCTCCCGGGTGCTCGGCGGCTACGGGTTCACCTCGACGGACGCCCGCGCCCGGGTGCGGGCCGCCGCCGAGCGCCTCGACTACGTGCCGGACCTCGCGGCCCGGGCGCTGGTGCGCGGAGCAGGCGTACGCCTGGTGGTGGCGGTGGTGGGCCGCGACGACACGGTGCTGGACGACCCGTACGTGCACCGGGTGGTGAGCGCGGCGTCGCGGGTGTGCGCGCCGCACGGCGTCGGCGTGGCCCTGGAGTGGCTGCCGCTGGCCGACCCGTCGGGGCTGACCCGGCTCGGCACGGACCGGGGCGTCTGCGGGGTGATCCTGGTCAACACGACCCAGGCGGCGCTGGACGCGGTGCCGCCGAGGCTGCGCGGCCGCGTCGCCTCGATCGGCCAGGGCTCGGCGACGGTGCCGTCGTTCGACGTCGACAACGCCGGTGGCGCGGGCGAGGTGCTGCGTCATCTGTACGCCACCGGCCGGCGCCGCATCGTCATGGTCACCGGGCCGCGCTGGCTGAGCTGCGCCGAGCGTTCGGTCACCACGTACCGGGAGCTGATGCGGGAGTCGGGGTCGCCGGAGCGGCTGGTCACCGGCGACTTCACCACGGCACGGGGCGGCCGGGCGGCGCTGGAGGCGCTGCGCCGGTGGCCGGACGCCGACGCGGTCTACGCGGCCAGCGACGCCACCGCGTTCGGCGTGATCGCCGCGCTGCGCGGGCGCGGTGTGCGGGTGCCGCACGACGTGGCGGTGGCCGGGTTCGACGACCTGCCGTACGCGGCGATCAGCAGCCCGCCGCTGACCACCGCGACCCACCCGGTCGACCGGATCGCCGCCGCTGCGGCCACGGCCGTGCTGACGCGCGCGCCGGCCGCCCCGAGCACCGCGTTCCCGTCGACGCTGGTCACCCGGGAGAGCGCCTGACCGGCCACTCGGCCCGGTCCCGTCCGGGCCGGCCGGCCCTGGCCGTCTCCCTAGCGCCGTCCGCTAATGGAGGGCGGGGAAGGGAGTTTCCGATGCGGCGGTGGCGACCCACCAGATGGATGTACCGGGGCGGCCGGCCGAACCGGCTGGCCCGGATGATGAACGCGCTGTCGGCCTGGCAGTACGGCGCCGGCTTCGCCCCGCGGCACTGGCTGACGATGGAGGTGCCGGGCCGCCGCACCGGCCGGACCGTCTCGGTGCCGATCGTGGTCGCCGACCTCGACGGCGAGCGGTACGTCGTGTCGATGCTGGGCGATCGGGCCAACTGGGTGGCGAACGTGCGCGCCGCGGGCGGGCGGGTCGTGCTGCGCCGTCGCGGCCGCGAGCCGGTCCGGCTGGTCGAGGTGCCGGTGGCGCAGCGGCCACCGGTCGTGCGCCGGCACCTGGCGCTCGCCCCTGGTGCCCGGGCGCACGTGCCGGTGGACCGGCACGCCCCGCTCGCCGACTTCGCCCGGGTCGCCGCCGGTGTTCCGGTGTTCCGGATCGTGCCGGCGGACACCCGGTGAAAAGGCTCGGGCACAAAACTCCAGAATATCGAGCGCGGCGGTTTCCGCGGGTCGGCCGAATGGGAGAGACGGCCGGTAAGATCGGCGACACGAAGGCGGCTGATCGCTGACTGTCGCGCCCGGCGCGGGCGCTCACACTTGCCGCATGAATACGAGACTCCGCCGCAGCCGGGCATTCGGCCTCGCGGTGTGTCTCGCCCTCGTGGCGATATTGAGCGGCTGCATGCAGCTCAACCTCGGGCTGACCGTGAACGACGACGACACCGTCTCCGGTCAGCTCCTGCTCACCGCGCCGAAGTCCGTGCTCAAGCAGCGGAACCCGGACCCGGCGGTGGCGTTCGCCGAGCTGCGGCCGAACATTCCCTCACTTCCACCCGGAGCGGAGACCCGGTACGAGGACGCCACCTCGTACGGCATTCAGATCACGTACCGGAAAACGCCGCTGGCGCAATTCACGAGCGAAAGCGTGAATCTTGTCCGGGACGATGATCTCATTCGCTTCTCGCTTCCGCTGGACCCCAAGAAATACGGCGGCAAGTTCGGGCAGCAGGATCCGCGCCAGCAACAGGCGTTCATGACCTTGATGGAGTTCGAGATCTCGGTGACGTTCCCCGGCCGGGTGCTCGACACCAACGGCACGATCACCGGACGCTCGGTCAGCTGGAAGGTGGTCGCCAACCAGCCCAAGCCGGCCGAGTTGCGCGCCATCGCCCAGGCGCCCCCGCCGCCCGCCACCAGCCCGGCAGCAGTGGTGACCGGTGACGGCTCCTTCCCCTGGCTGCCGGTCGTCGCCGGCGCGGTCGTCCTGCTGCTGGTCGTCGCCGTGGTGGTCGTGCTCCTGCTGCGGCGCCGGGGCTCCCGCGGCGGCCCGGCCACGACGGCCACCACCGGTCCGGGCGCCCCCACCGGCCCGGGAGCGCCCGCCGGACCGGCACCCGCGGCCACCACGGGACCGGCCGCGCCCGGCAACCCCGCCGCACCGGCGCCACCCGCCGGTCCGCCGGCCTGAGACCCACCGACCACCGACGGCGCCCGCGCCGGCGGCCCACCAGCACACCGGGCGGAACCCGGGTTCAGCAAACCCGGAAACCGCCGCACCACTCCACCCCGACCGCACCACCGCACCATCGGAAAAGGGGGATCGCCGTGAACGATCTCTTCACCTGGGCCGCCCTGGGCAGCCTCACCGGCGCCAGCGCCGCCACCCTGCTCGCCACGAACGTCATCGGCGGGCTGATCGGACCGAGCGGCGACAAGGCGCGCAAGTGGATCGCGCTGGGCATCGCGCTCCTGCTGTCCTACCTGACCGCCGCGTTCGCCGACGACGCCGGCCCGGAGAAGTGGATCATCGCGTTCTTCAACGGCCTGGTGATCTTCTCGGCCGCGCTCGGCGTCAACCAGCTCCCCCCTGGCAACCGGCAGGCGACGCAGGCGTCGCCCACCCAGCTCGCCCAGGGGCAGGAGCCCCGCTTCGTCCGCTCCTGGGTCTGAGAGAGGTGACCCCCATGATCTTCGGCATTCTCAGCGCGGCCGTCCAGGTCGTCTTCGGCGCCCTGCTCGGGCAGCTCGCCGCCGGCACCGTCGGCCTGCTCGTCGGCGCGGTCGTCGGCCTGCTCGTCGGCGCGCCGTTCGGCTGGGCGTCCGCCTCGGCCGGCACGTACGGCGCCGACCCGAAGGGGATCTTCCTCTTCGTGATCGACCACACGTGGAGCCTGCTCAACACGTTCGCCGGGGCGCTCTACCTGGCGCTGCACCTGGTCTTCGGTCACCAGCTCGACCGGGTCGTCTCGGCCGGCAGCGGCCGGGTCAACGTCGTCGAGGGCGTCTCCCCCCGGTACGCCACCACGATCGGCACCGTCTGCGCCGGGTCCAGCCCGGGCATCCAGCGGCACGAGGACGTGCACGTGCTCCAGGCCCGGCTGCTCGGCCCGTTCTACCTGCCGCTGGTGGCGCTCAACTACGTGCTGTTCACCATCGCACCGGTGTGGCTGCTCTGGCACGACCACACCAACGCGCCGATCAACCGGTTCACCCGCTACTTCGAGATCGGCGTCTACCCGCACGTGTGGAACGAGGCCATCGCGTACCGCATCCAGGGGACGCCACCGCGATGACCGGCGCGATCGAGACGGCCGTCGCGGACGTCGCGAGCTGGCTGGCCGGGGCCGCGGGTGAACCCGTACCGGTCGGTCCGCCGCGCGACGACCCCGACGGCGGTCTCACGGTCTGGCCGCTGGAGCTGCGGCCGGCCCGGCAGACCTCGACCGGCGGCGCGACGCGCGAGCCGTACCGGTTCGTGGTCCGCCTGCTGGTCTCCGGCGGCGGGCCGGCGGCGCTGCCCGCGCTGGACCGGGTGCTCGCCGCCGCCACCACGGCGGGCCGGCCGGAGCTGGTTTTGGCCGCCGGCGACCCGGCGCTGTGGCGGGCGCTGGGCGTGGCGCCCCGGCCCGCGCTGCTGCTGGACGCGCCGGCCCGGGTGGAACGGCCGGTCCCGGTCGCGCCGCCGGTACGGCAGCCGCTGCGGCTGCGGCAACTCGGCATGCGCACGCTGCACGGGCGGGTGGTCGGTCCGCAGGACCAGCCGCTCGCAGCCGTCCGGGTGGAGCTGGTGGGCGCCGCCCAGGCCACCGAGACCGACGCCGCCGGCCGGTTCCGGCTGGCCGGCGTGCCGCACGACCCCGACGCGCCGGACGCCCCGGTGCGGATCCGGCTCACCGGCGCGGGGCGCGTCCACACCGCCGAGCTCGACCCCGAAGGCGACGGCCTGATCGTCGTCCGCGCCCCCGACTGACGTCCCGAGGAGGACCGATGCCCACCTACTTCTCCCCCGGCATCTACGTCGAGGAGGTGCCCAGCGGGGCCCGCCCGATCGGGCCGGTCGGCATGAGCACCGCCGCGTTCGTCGGGGTCGCGCCCGACCGCGGCGCCCACGTCGGCGAGGCGCTGGCGGTGAACAGCTGGACCGAGTTCCTGCGGCTCTACGCCGACGGCGAGCAACTGGAGAGCACCCCGCTGGCCCGCGCCGTGTTCGGCTTCCTGGACAACGGCGGCACCCGCTGCTGGGTCGTCAACGTCGGCGAGGGCGGCCGGCTCACCGGCACCGGCGGGCGGCGCGGCGGCCTGGAACTGCTGGAGGCCATCGACGAGATCTCCATCCTGGCCGCGCCCGGCTACCACGACCCGGTCTCGCACGAGGCCCTGATCAGCATGGCCGAGCGGCTGCGCACCATGGTCGCGATCTGCGACCCGCCGCCGGAGGTCACCGACGTCTCCCGGCTCACCCGCGTCGGCACGCCGGGCAAGCCGCCCAAGCCCGCGTCGGCCGGCTCGGCCGCGTCGTCCGACAAACCCCCCGAGGGTACGCCGGGCGACGGCGACGGCGAACCGCCCGGCACCGGCGGCGACCGGCCCCGGCAGTCGGACTTCGCCACCTTCTACTTCCCGTGGATCCGGGTCCGCGACCCGCTCAGCGGCGAGCTCGTGCTCACCCCGCCGAGCGGGCACGTCGCCGGCATCTGGGCCCGCACCGACGCGCTGCGCGGCGTGCACAAGGCGCCCGCGAACGAGCCGGTACGCGGCGCGGTCGACCTCGCGTACCGGGTGACCCGGCCCGAGCACGACGTGCTCAACCCCAAGGGCGTCAACGTGATCCGCTTCTTCGCCGGGGAGGGCATCCGGCTGTGGGGCGCCCGGACGCTCGCCGCCGAGGCCAGCGAATGGCGCTACCTGAACGTGCGGCGGCTGTCCATCTCCATCGAGCAGGCCATCGCCAACGGCACCCGGTGGATGGTGTTCGAGCCGAACGACTTCACGCTGTGGCGCTCGATCCGCCGCGACATCGGGGCGTTCCTCACCCGGGTGTGGCGCGACGGCGCGCTGCTCGGCCGTACGCCCGAGGAGGCGTTCTTCGTCAAGTGCGACGAGGAGACCAACCCGGCCGACGTCCGCGACGCCGGAATGGTGGTGGCCCACATCGGCATCGCTGTGGTCAAGCCCGCGGAGTTCGTGGTGTTCAAGCTGAGCCAGTGGGCCGGCGGCACCGAGACCGAGACGATCGGAGGCTGACATGCCCACCACTGCGACGCCGCAGCCGGGCGCACCCGTCGACCCGTACCGGGCGTACCACTTCAAGCTGCTGATCAACGGCATCACCAACGGGCACTTCACCGAGGTCAGCGGCTTCGAGGTGGCGATACCGGCGCTGTCGTACCGGGAGGCGGGCAACGAGCGCATCCGGGCCGTGCCCGGACAGGTCGAGTACGCCCCGGTGACCCTCCACTTCGGCCTGACCAGCTCGCGCGAGCTGTGGGACTGGGTGAACGCGGCGGCGAAGGGCACAGTCAACCGGCGCAACGTGTCGGTGGTGCTGCTGGACCCGGCCGGCACCGCCGAGGTGCTGCGCTGGAACATGATCAACGCGTGGCCGACGCGGTGGCGGGGCGCGCACCTGAACACGCTGTCGCAGGAGATCGCCATCGAGGCGCTGACCCTGGCGTACGAGGGCCTGGAGCTGGAGGCCGGCGGTGCCGCCGCCCCGGCGACCGCGTGACCGGCTGGCCCGCGCGCTGCGGGCCACCGCCGACCGCCTGTCCGGACCGGGCTCACCGGGCTCACCGGACTCGCCGGACTCCCTGGGCTCGCCGGGCTCGCCGGCCGACGTGCCGCGCCCGCCCGGACAGCCGCCCGAGCACTGGCGACGGCTGGTGGAGGCGCACGCTCCGGGCCTCCTGCGCGACCTCCCCCCGCCCTCCGTCGAGCACGGACCTCTCACCGACCCGTCCGCGAACGCCGGCCCGGACCAGACGCCGGTGCGGCGGAGCCGGACGGCCCGCCGCGCAGTGGTGCGGTTGTGGCGAGGCTGGACGGCGTTGTCGGCCGACCGCTTCGGCACATCCCGTTCCCGGACGCGCTCCCGCCACGAGGCCGATCCCGGTTCGCCGTCGAGATCTTGGTACGAAAGGGCCCCCATAGGGGCCGCTTCCTACCAAGATCTTCCGGAGGTCCTGGAAGGTGGGACGGGTATCTCGGGAGTTGAGAAGGCTGAGCCACGCGGTGCGGCACTGCCGCGGCCGGGAGCGGCGGTCACGCGGGCAGGTGGTGGGGAGGGCGCTGCGGGGTCGGAGATCTCCCCGCCGACGGTGGACACTCGATGCCGCTCGGGTGACGCAGTGCGGCCAGACGACGCCGGGTCACGTGAGGGCCCTCCGCCGTGCGGGTGCGTGACGTCAAACGGTCCGGCCGGATCGCCGGGTCCGGCGAGATCGGCGTGCATCGCCGACGGCTCCGGGTCGCGGGACACCCTCGGCACATCAGGCATCCGCGGCACACCGGCCACAGGCACCGGTGCCACAGCCACAGCCACCGAGACCACAGGGACCGCCGGCACCGGACGGACGGCAGAGGCAAGGACCGGCGCGCGCACCAGCGCAGACCCGGACGGCAGCCGTGACGCCATCGGGTCGCCGGGCCGCGTCACGTCCGGCGACTCGGCCTCGCCGTCGACCCCTGAGCGGTGGCCCAGCCTCGGCGCGGGCCGGGTGGATGCGCTCCGGAACCTCGCACAGATCCGCCGGGGCCGGGCACGGCACCGGGATGACGCCGCCGGGGCGGACCTGTCGCCCGATCGAGGCGACGTGCTCCCGCTCGTCTTCGCGGCTGCGCCACCGTCGTTGCCGCATGGACCGGCCGCACACACCAGGGGCGGTCGAACCGGGCCGGCGAACTGTCGCGGCGGGACCGGGGACGGATCCGTCGCCGACCACCCGGGACGGGCCGCCGGCTCGCCGTACCCGGATGGGCACGACCCGGCTACCGGCGGCGAGTTCCGGGCGCGACAGTGGCAGCGACCCGCGCGGCCCCCGTCCGGCAGCCCGTGGCCGGTCCTGCCGGACGACGCCGGCCCGGCCCGGACGACGAACCCGGCCGGCGCGGCCCGGGCGGCCGACGGCGGAGCATACGCGGATCCGTGGCCGGTGCTCCCGGCCGAACCGGTATGGCTTCCGACACCGACCCCGTGGGGTGACACGGCCCGGCTGGACCGGGAACAGGCGGGTGACTGATGGAGCGCGTCGCCTTCCTCGTGGACGAGTCAGGTACCCGGGTCGACTGCCTGCTCAACCCGGAGACCGTGCAGGTGACCCGGCTGGCCGGGGTACGCCCGCGCGGCGGACCGGACGGGCCGCTCACCGGCGCCGGGCTGGCCGACGACCCGCTCGTCTTCACCGGCGGCGGGCGTACCGAGCTGGTGCTGGACCTGCTCTTCGACGTCGACTTCGTGGAGTCGCCGGCCCGGCCCGAGGACGTCCGCGCGCTGACCCGGCCGCTGTGGATGCTGGCCGAGAACTCGGCGGTCGAGCACGGCTGGCTGCGCCCGCCGCTGGTCCGCCTGGTCTGGGGCAAGACCTGGAACGTCCCGGGCGTGATCACGGCGATCGCGGAACGCTTCGACGCGTTCACCCTCACCGGTACGCCCCGGCGGTCCTGGCTGCGGTTGAAGCTGGTCCGGGTCGCGGAGGGCGCGGAGGCGGCGCGCGCCGGGTTCGAGGAGGAGCTGGCCGCGGCGAGCACACCCGCTGTCGCGCCCGGGTCGGCGGTGGTGGCCGCCGCCGACGGCGCGGCCGAGCCGGGCTGGTCCGGGGTGCGCTTCGACCTGCTCGCCCACGACGCGCTGGGCTCGCCGCTGCGCTGGCGGCTGCTCGCCGAGCACAACCGGATCACCGACCCGCTCACAGTGCCCGCGGGCACCGCGCTCGCCGTCCCCCCGGTCGGCGCCGCCACCGCCCCGCCGGATGCCGTCACCACGGCAGGCACCCCGTGAGCCGGGCCGCCCTGGTCACACTCGACGGCCGGCCGCTGGCCGACCCGGCCCGGCTGCGCGGCATCCGCGTCGCCGCCCGCCTGGACCGGCCCGCGCAGTGCGAGCTGACGCTCACCGCCGCCCCCGGGGCGGGCCCGCTCGACCCGCCGGTACGCCCCGGCGCCACAGTCGACGTCCGCCTCGACGGCCAGGCGGAGGCGCTGTTCACCGGCGAGGTGACGGCAGTCGAGCGGGAGTACGCCGGTGACGGCGCCGCGCTGGCCCGGATCCGGGCGTACGACCCGCTGCACCGGCTGCGCAAGCGGCAGGAGCTGCGGGTGTTCGAGTCGGTGACCGCCGCCGAGCTGGCCGGTGAGCTGTGCGCCGGGCTCGGGTTGAGCGTGACGGCCGATGAGGACGGGCCGCGCCTGGACCGGCTGCTCCAGCACCGGCACACCGACCTGGACCTGCTGTGCGAGGTGGCCGGCCGGGCCGGGCTGCACCTGGGCGTCGACGGTGACCGGTTGCGGCTGTTCACGCTGGACGGGTACGGGGAGCCGCTGCCGTTGACGCTCGGCGAGACGGTGCACGCGCTGCGGGTCACCGAGAACCTGGACCGGGCCGGCGCGGAGTGCGCCGTCCTCGGCTGGCATCCGCAGCGCGCCGAGCCGCTGAGCCAGCGGGCGGACGAGGCGCGCAGCGGGCGGCGCATCCCGCTGCGCCCGGACCCGGGCGACGTCGGCGCCGACGGCGTACGCACGGCTGTGGACCAGCCCGGCCGCAGCGACGACGAGCTGGCCGCGCTGGCCCAGGCCGGACTGGACACCCGGGTGGCAGCGCTGGTCACCGCCGAAGGCACCGCGGAGGGCGACCCGGCGCTGCGGCCCGGCCGCCGGATCGCCCTCGCCGGCGTCCCGGACCCGCTGGCCGGGGTGTACGTGCTCACCGAGGTGGTGCACACGGTGGACGCCGACGGGCACCTGACCCGGTTCTCCACGGCGCCGCCCGGCCCACCGCCGACGGTCGCGCCCCCGGCGGCGACAGTCACGCTCGGCACCGTCACCGACATCGACGACCCGGACGGGCTGGGCCGGGCCCGCGTGACGCTCCCGGCGTACGGCGATCTGGACGCCGGCTGGCTCGCGGTGCTCTGCCCGGGCGCGGGCCGGGGCAAGGGCATCGTCGCGCTGCCCGACCCGGACGACACCGTGCTGGTGGCGCTGCCCGGCGGCGAACCCGCCTCGGGCGTGGTACTCGGTTCGCTGTTCGGCGCGGTCGAGCCGTACGACGCGGGGATCGTCTCCGGGCGCTCGCGCCGCTGGTCGATGCGGACCGGCACCGGGCAGTCCATCGTGATCGACGACGACGGGCGGACGCTTCGGCTGGCCACCGACGCGGGCAGTTTCGTCGAGCTGCGTCCCGAGCTGACCACCGTGCACGCGGCCGGTGACCTGGTGCTCTCCGCGCCCGGCCGGGCCGTCGTGGTGCGCGGCCGCACAGTCGACTTCCTGCACGCCCCGGCGGCCGAGGACGCCGAGACCGCCGCCGCGCAGGCCCGTACGCTCGCCCGTTCCGCCGGAGGTGGCTGATGCGCTGGATCCACCGCGACTCGCTGATCACCTGCGGACACGACGGGCGGGTGAAGAACCGCCCGTCGCAGGACTGGGTCACGGTCCGGGGCGTGCCGGTGCTGGTGCGGCCCGACCCGGAGGGGCGCGACATCACCGCCTGCCCGAACTACGGCCCGACGATCAAACCGTGCCTGCACACGCTGACCGTGACAGTGGGTTACAGCACGTGGGTGCGGGTGGACCGGCAGCCCGTGGTGCTGTCACACCTCGACGGCCTCACCGACGGCACCCCGCCGGGCACCGTGCACCACCAGGTCCGCGACGTGCGGCAGGGCTTCCTCGGGGCGGACGCATGAGGGCCTTCCGCTTCGTCGGCGCCGGCTTCGACGCGGGCCGCGCCGGTGGTCTCGCGCTCACCGCCGCCGGCGGGCTCGCCATGACCGACGGCGACGAGACGGTACGCCAGGCGCTGTACCTGCTGCTGTCCACCACACCCGGGGAGCGGCTGATGCGTCCCGGGTACGGGTCGCGGCTGCACCGCCTCGTCTTCGCGCCGAACGACGACACCACCGCCGGGCTGGCGATCCACTACGTGCGGCAGGCGATCCGGCGCTGGGAGCCCCGGGTCGAGGTGCTGGACGTGGACGCCGGTCCCGACCCGGACGACCCGTGGCGCCTGGTGATCCGGCTGGACTACCGGGTCCGGGCCAGCCTCTCCCCCGGCCACCTGGTGTTCTCCGTCGACCTGCTCCCCGCCGACGAGGAACCCGGCGACACCCCCGACGAGGAGGGCACGTCATGACGCTGCCGGTGCCGCACCTGGACGACCGGGCCTTCCTCGACCTGGTCACCGAGGCGCGGGAACGCATCGCCCGGTCCTGCCCGGACTGGACGGACCTGTCCGCGCACGACCCCGGGATGGCGTTGCTGGAGGCGTTCGCCTACCTGACCGAGGTGATGATCTACCGGCTGAACCAGTTGCCGGAGAAGGCGTACGTCGCGTTCCTGAACCTGCTCGGCGTCACCCGGCACCCACCGGCGGCGGCCTGGGCCGACGTGCGCCTGACCCGCACCGGCCCGGACCGCGGCCCGGTGCGGGTGCCGGCCGGCACCCGCGTCGCCGCGGCCCGCGGCGCCGACCCCCGGCCGGTCGTCTTCGTGACCACCGAACCGGCGGTGCTGCCCGCCGGGGAGACAACCACGACGGTACGCGTGCACCACTGCGAGCCGGTCGAGGCGGAGCTGCTGGGCACCGGCACCGGGCAGCCCGGTCAGGTGTTCCGGGCCGCCCGCGCACCGCTGACCCGCACCACCGAGGCGCTCGATCTGCTGCTCGGCGTGGAGGTGCCGGCGGGCTCGGTGGAGCTGGGCGCCGCGGCCCGGGAGCACGAGGGGCGCACGTACGAGATCTGGCGGCCGGTGGACAGCTTCGCCGGTGTCGGGCCGCAGGCGAAGGTCTACCTGGTGGACCGGGCCTCCGGGGTGGTCACGTTCGCCCCGGCGCTGGACCTGCGCCCGGACACCGGAGCCGCTCCGGCCGTCGAGGGGGCGGCCGGGGCGACCACTGTGGCGGCGGTGCCACCGGCCGGGCGGCAGGTGCGGCTCTGGTACCGCTGCGGCGGCGGGCCCGCCGGGAACGTGGCGGCGGGCGTGCTCACCAGCCTGCGCGACCCGCTGCCCGGGGTGAAGGTGGACAACCCGGAGCCGGCCACCGGCGGCCGGGACCTGGAGTCGCTGGAGTCGGTGCTGGCGCGCGGGCCGTACGAGTTCTTCGCCCAGCAGCGCGCGGTGACCGCCCGGGACTTCGAGATCCTCGCCACCGGTTCCGGGGCGGTGGCGCGGGCGCGGGCGTTCACACGGGCCGCCGTCTACAGCTTCGCCCGGCCCGGCGAGGTCGAGGTGGTGCTGGTGCCGTACGTGCCGGAGGCGGCCCGGCCCGGCGGACGGCTGCCGGTGGCGGTGCTGCGCGAGCACGAGGTGGAGGAGGCCCGCCGCCGGGTCGAGGCCGACCTGGAACGCCGCCGCGCCCTCGGTACGGCGGTGCGGGCGGGCTGGGCCCGGTACAAGGCGGTGTCCATCCAGGCGCGGGTGGTGGTGCGCCGCGAGGAGGACGTGGACGCGGTGCGCCGCCGCATCCACGACCGGCTGCACCAGACGCTCAGCCCGCTGCCCACGCCGCTCAACCCGGCCGGCTGGGCGTTCGGCGAGCCGCTGCGGGCCTCCAACGTCTACCGGATGCTGGAGCACGCCGAGCCGGGCGTGCGCTACGTCGAGTCGGTGCGGTTCGTGGTCGACGAGGCGCCCGACGCGCGGGTCCGCACCGTGGCGGTGGACCAGTACCAGGCCGACACCTGGTACGCCGGCGGCGGCCCGGTGCTGTTCCGCTCCACCAACGCCGGCGCCGGCTGGGAACCGGCCGGCCGGTTCGACGACGAGACGGTGGTCCGGGTGGTGCCCGCGCCCGCCCCGGTACGCCCCGGCGTCGTGCCCCGGGCCGGTTCGGTGGCGGTGGTGACCACCCGCGACGCCGGCGGCTCCCGGGTCCGGCTGAGCACCGACCTGGGTGAGACGTGGACGCTGCTGACCGACCTCGACTCCGGCGTCCGCGACCTGGCCTGGATCGACCGGGACGGCACCGGCGCGTTGCTGCTGGCCACCGACAGCGGCCTGTACGAGGTGCCGCTGCTACCCGGCGCGGTGCCGTTGCAGATCCTGGTCGACCCGGCCGACGCGGACCGGGGCTTCTACGCGGTACGCGCGTTCGTCTCCGAGCGCGGCGCACCCGGGGTGGCGGTGGCCGCGCAGGCCGGATTCGGGGTCTACCTGTCCACAGCGGCCGGACGCCCCGGCACGTTCGCCCACGTCGGCCTCGCCAACGTGGACAACCGGGTGCTCGCCGTGCAGTACGACGGCCCGGCCACGCTGCTGTGGTGCGGCGCGGGCGAGCCGGACCCGAAGAAGCCCGGCCAGGGCTGCCATCGGACCCGGCTGTTCGAGTCGGACGTGAAGTGGCAGTCGATGGCATCAGGCTGGATCGGCGGCACCTGCCGGGATCTGGCGTTCAGCGGCCCGCTCGCGCTCGCCGCGACGCAGAGCGGCGGCGTGGTCCGGCTCGACACGCTCGCCGGGCAGCCGCAGTGGTCGCCGGTGATGGTCAACTGCGGCCTGCCGCTGCGGGACCGGACCCGGTTCGTCCCGGTCGACGCCATCGCCGCCACCGCGCCCACCGGCACGTCCGGCGCCGGACGGCTGGTGCTGGCCGGCGGCGAGCGCGGCGTGTTCCGCAGCGGCGACGGCGAGGACTGGACGGCGAGCGCCAACCAGGCCACCGCCGACGTGGTCACCGTCCCCGGCACCTGGCTGCTCTGCTCCGGCGAGCACGACATCGAGGTGGTGCGGCAGGATGCGCCGAGCGGCGATTGAGCGGCTGCTGCCGGCCGCGTACCAGCGGGCCGCCGGCCCGGGCAGCGTGCTGGGTGCGCTGCTGGACGTGATGGAGGCGCTGCACGCCCCGGACGAGGCGGTGCTCGCCGACGTCGACGCGCTGTTCGACCCGTACCGGACGCCGGACGGGTTCGTCGCGTACCTGACCCGCTGGGTGGCGATGGATCATGTGGTCGCCGCACCCCGCGCCGACGCGCCGCTGCCGTTGCCGGCAGGCCGGTTGCGGGACCTGGTGGCGCACGGCGCGCTGCTGGCCCGGTGGCGCGGCACCCCGTACGGCATGCGGACCGCGCTGGAACTGGCCACCGGCGTGACCGGGTTCGTGCTGGACGAGCCGCCCGAACGGCCGTTCCACCTCGTGGTGCGGGTGCCGCCGGCCGCCGCCGACCGGCTCGCGCTGGTCACCCGCATCGTCGAGGCGGAGAAACCGGCCGCGGTCACCGTCGAGGTGCTCGCCTCCCCGGTCGACGCGGAACCGGCCGATCCGGTTTCGGCCACCCCGAGCCCGCCCCCCGACTCCGGACCGCCCGAGCCGGACACCGCCGAGCCCGCCGCAGGGGTCGCTGCGGTGCGCGCGGTCGGCCGGGCGCACGTACCAGCACCCCTGCCCCACGATCCGCCCGAGGAGCCGTCATGACCACCGAATGGACAGTCGTCGCCGCCGCCGAACAGTTCACGCTGGACGCCCGCAACGCCGGCGAGCTGACGTTCACCGTGTCCAACCCGGGTACCGCGCCGGACACCGTCGTCTTCGACGTGGCGCCCGGCGAGGGCAGCCAGCGGGCCTGGTTCACGGTGGCCGAGCCGCAGCGGGTGGTGCCGGGGCAGGGCTCGGTGTCGTTCCTGGTCCGGCTCGCCGTGCCGCCCGGCACGCCGCCCCGGCGCTACGACATGACCGGGTTCGCGTACTCGGCCAACACCGCACCGGAGGAGAGTTCCCGATCCAGCGGCCGGGTCACGTACGACGTGCGGGCCGTCGTACCCCCGAAGCGCGCGCCGTGGCCGTGGATCGCCGCCGCCGCGGCGCTGGTGCTGGTCGTGGCCGGGGTGGTGGCCTGGCTGGTGACCCGCGGCCCGGACACCCCGGCTCCGCCGCGCGCCGACGCCGTGACGGTGGAGGCGGAGACGCTCGTCTCCGGCGCGGCGGTGCAGTCCACCACCGGCGCGAAGGCGGAGGTGGTGGCGCAGGAGAACTGCTGCGACGTGGTGTGGTCCGGCGACGCGCAACTGTTCTTCCTGGGCCGGGGCGTGGGCGACCGGGTGACAGTGCAGGTGGACGTGCCGTCCGACGGCACCTGGCGGTTCTCCACCGTGCGCACCACCTCGTTCGACTACGCGAACACGATCTGGCTGGTCGACGGCAGGCAGGTCGGCGACACGTTCTTCGGGTTCAGCCCGACTGTGGTCCGCACCGACGAGGTGGACGTGGGCACCGTGGAGCTGACCCGTGGTCCGCACAAGCTGACGCTCGTGGCGGTGAGCAAGACGCAGGGCACCGACAGGTACTTCGCGGGCGTGGACGAGATCCGCTTCACGCCCGTCGTCCGGCCGTGAGCGCGAGGAGTGAGCCGGTGTTGCGAGCCCCGCAGTCGCGAACCGGGACGGCACCGTGAGCGGGCGGCAGAAGGTGCTGCTGGTGGCCGTGGCCGTGCTGCTGGTGGCGCTGTACGTGGTGGCGGTCGCCGGGCGCCGCGACGACCCGGGCGACCCGGGGGCCGGGCCGGGCGCGCTGGCCCGGCTCGGGCGCGGGTCCGGAACTGTGGACCCGGCGACGGTGGCCGTGACCTGCCTGCCGCCGGCCGCCGAACCGGCCACCACCGCCGACGGGGTGACGCTCGCCTTCGGCACCGCGTGCCGGCTGCGGGTGGCTGACCCGGGCGCGCTGCGCACGCTGGTGCTGCGCGGTACGACGCCGTTCGAGGTGACCGCCCGCGCACCCGGCGACGCGGACGTCACAGTCACCGACGAGGTCGCCCCGGACGCGGACGGCCCGGCGGTGGCGAAGGTGGCTGTGGACCGGGAGACCGAGGTGCTCCTGCGCTGTCCGGGAGGTGGCGGATGTTCGGTCACGCTGGCCCGGTCCTGACCGGAACGGAGACGCGGCATGGGTGAGTTGCGCAAGCCGTTCCTGCTGCTGGCCCTGCTCACGGTGGCGCTCGTGGTCGGCGTGGAGCTGGGCGCGGCGGCGCTGACCGGCGGTGGGGACGCCAGTGGCGCGCTGCGGGACAGCGCCGGCCGGCTCGGCGTCGAGCTGGGTGACGTCGGCGCGGTGTCCGAGCCGTCCGGGCGCGGCATCGGCTACCTGGCGCTGATCGACGTGGTGGCGCTCTGGACGACCGGGCTGTTCTGCCTGAGCCTGGTGCTGCCGGACCGGATGCAGGGCCGGGTGCAGGGCGTGGCCACGCTCGTCTTCTCGATCGTGCTGCTGCTGGTGTCGCTGGTCCTGCTGATCGTCGCGTTCATCGAACTGACGGTGATGGTCTCGCTGTTCCTGGCCCCGCCGTTCGGCACGCTGGCGTACCTCGCGGTGTGGGGGTTCTTCCCGGTCGACGACGCGGCGGTGCTGCTCGGGCTGGCGCTGCTGCTCAAACTGGTCTGGGTCGCGCTGCTGCTCGCCGCCCAGCCCCGGTTCCTGCGCAACAAAGGCCTCGTCGCGCTGGCGCTGACCACGCTGCTGTGCACTGTGGTGCTGCAGTTCCTGCACGGCCTGGTGCCGGTGATCCTGGTCAGCATCCTCGACGACCTGGGCGCCGTGGTGTTCGCCGTGGTGGCGCTGATCTGGGCGCTGGTGCTGCTGATCGGGTCGATCCCGGCGATCGTCAAGGCGATCCGGACCACCGCCACCACGTCCGGCCGTACCGTCACGTGATAGCGCCGCCGGCGGCGAGCGTGGCCAGGCGCGGCAGCTGCTCGGGGTCGGTCAGCGCCGACCCGACCGCCACCACCCGCGCCCCGGCGGCGAGGAAATCGCCCGCGTTGCCGGCATCGACGCCGCCGGTGGCGACGAACCGGGCCTCCGGCAGCGGCCCGGCCACCGCCCGGAACCAGGCCGGGCCGAGGCTGACCGCCGGGAACGCCTTGAGCCACACCAGGCCGTGGTCGAGCGCCCGTTGCGCCTCGGTCGGGGTGGCCACGCCGGGCAGGTGCGGCACGCCGAGACCGGCCGCCGCGTCGGCGACGGCCAGGTCCAGGCCGGGCGCCACTGTGAACGCCGCCCCGGCGGCCACCGCGTCGTGGACCTGCGCCGGGGTACGCACAGTGCCCGCGCCGACGATCCGGCCCCGCCGACGCCCGGCCGTCACGGCGGCGTGCAGCGCCGGCACCGCTTCCGGGGTACGGATGGGCACCTCCACCACGTCGATGCCGAGATCCCAGGCCAGTTCCGCCAGCCGGACCGTCTCCCCGGGCGGCAGGTCGCGCAGGATCACCATCACCCGCGCGCCGCCGAACAGGGCCTCGAAGTCGTGCCCGCTCATCTCCCGCTCCCTCCCCTGACCTGCATCGGCGCCTGCTCAGTCCACGCCGCGTCCGGCAGCGCCAGCGCCCGCGCGATCGTCTCCGCGTCCGGTGGCGGCGCGGTGTCGCCCGGCACGGCCAGCACCGGCGCGGCGGTCAGGTGGCCCAACCGCAGGCAGGCTCGCAGGTCGAGGCCGCGCAGCAGCCCGGAGAGGAACCCGGCGGCGAACGCGTCACCCGCGCCGACCGGCTCCACCACGTCCACCGGCAACGCCGGCACGAACACCGCCGGCCCGGTACACGGCAGCGCTGTCGCGCCGACCGGCCCGTCCTTGACCACCACCAGCTCCGGGCCGGGCAGCAGCGCACGGACAGCCGCCGGATCGCCCGCCGACCAGAGCACGGTCGCCTCGTCCAGGCCGACCAGCACCACGTCGGCGCGGTCGGCCAGGTCACGCAGGACCGGTCCGGCCCGGTCGGCGGGCCAGAGCGCCGGGCGGTGGTTCACGTCGAAGCTGACCCGGGCGCCGGGCAGCGCCCGCCCGTCCAGCGCTGATACGAGCAGGTCACGGCAGGTGCCGGAGAGCGCGGCGGTGATCCCGGACAGGTGCAGCAGCCGCGCCCCGGCCAGCGCGGGACGCCCGAGGTCCGGCGCGCCGAGGCGGCTCGCTGCCGACCCGGCGCGGTGGTAGTGGACGCGGGTACCGTCCGGGCCGGGATCCTTCAGGTAGAGGCCGGTCGGCGCGTCCCTGTCGACAGTGACCGGGGAGACGTCCACGCCCGCGGCGGCGACCTCGGCCACCACCCGCCGCCCGAACGGGTCGTCGCCGACCCGGCTGACCCACGCCGCGCGGTGCCCGAGCCGGGCCAGCCCGGCCGCCACGTTGGACTCCGCGCCGCCCACGCCGACAGTCAGCCGCGCGGCGTCCTCCAGCGACCCGCCGCCGTCAGGGGCGAGCACCACCATCGTCTCGCCCACGCACACCACCTCCGGCCCGCCCCCGGCCGCGACCGCGGTACCGGAGGCACGCGGCTCGCTCCCCGCGCTCACCGTGGGGCCCGCAACACCGGCTCACACCGCGCGCTCACCGGATGACCGCCGCGTCCAGCCGGGCCGCGATGTCGGCCGGGTCGAGGTGGCCGTCGGCGACCAGGACCCGGTGCCGGTTGTGCCGGGGCTGCCCGGCCGCGACCACCGCCGGGCTGTCGAACGCGTACGCGACGCAGACGCCCGGGTACATCGCGGTGCGCACGAACCACCTGTCGCGCGTCCCCAGGCCGGTGAACACCAGCGTGTACGCGCCACCTCCGGGCACGGTGGCGGACAACGCCAGCCAGGGCGCGGCCGAGCCGTTCACCGCCTCCTCGCCTTCCGCGTCGGCGGTACGCACGAGGGGTTCGCCGTCGGCCACCGCACGCCAGAAGAAGCCGCCGTACCCCGCGCCGCCCGGGCGGCCGTTCGTGGCCGGGCTGCCCAGATGCACGTCAGCGCCGGTGGCGGAGGTGAGCGTGGCGGACAGGTCCAGCCACCAGGCGTCCTCGCCGGCCGGCGTGGCGGTGATCCGCCGGTGTTCGCGCAGCAGCACCCGGCCGTGCCGGTCCCGCCACTCCAGATCGTGGTCGAGCCGGTCGGCGGCCCGGTCCCGCCAGCCGGTGTGCGCGATCACGCCGTGGTCGTCGCGCCAGGTGTAGCCGGTGCCGCGCACGTACGTCCGGCCGCCCCACAGGTTGACGCCGTCCACGTCCTGCACCGCCAATGACGCGCCGAGGTGCCAGACGTGGTCGGCCGGCAGCGCGTCCGTGACCGGGGTGCCGGCCCGGGTCCGCACCGGGTGCAGGTACGGCCGGGGTCCGTGACGCGGGTCGAGGTCGGGCCGGACAACGTACCGGGCCACCTCGGCGCCACCGACGACCAGCCGCGACTCGGCGTCGGTGCCGGCAAGCCGCGACTCCGCGTCGCCCCCGGCAAGGCGCGACTCGGCGTCAGCCCGGCGCGGCTCGGCAGCGGCGGAACGGGGTTCGGCGGTCACGACGGCTCCGGCGCGGGGACCGGGTGGCGGGCGTCGAGCGCGTGCAGCGCCGCGAGCGCGTACCCGCCGAGGATCGGCACCGCCACCGGCGTGACCAGCACACCCAGCACCACGGCGAGCACGCAGACGCCGGAGGCGGCGGCCCAGGTGCCGGGGCGCTGCGGGCAGGTGCGGGCCACCTCGAGCGCGGCCGTTCGCCAGCCCCGGCCGCCGGTGCGTCCGACCGCTACGGCGACAAGGCCCGCGTACCCGAGCAGGACAGCCACCACGACGGCGGTGAGCGCGAGCGCGGGCCCGCCGCCTGGTACCCGGCCGGTGGTGAGCGCGAGCAGATCGGCGGCGAGCAGCGCGGCGGCCGCGAGTGCGACGGCGCTCACCGCCGATCCGGCGGGCAGCGCGCGGCCGAACCGGGTCAGGCTGGTCCGCGCGTCCGGCCAGGCGCCGGTGACCGACCTGTCGTGCAGCGCGGCACTCGCGGTGGCGACCGCCGGGGCGAGCGTGAGCACCGGCAGCGCGGCGAGCGCCACGGCGAAGCCGAGCAGCGCCAGGTCGGTCGCCTCGCGCAGCGTGTCCCGCCAGTCGGCACGGGCCGGCACGGTGTCGGGGTGGGCGGGTACGGCGTCGGTGTGGGCAGGCACGGCGGTCATCCCTTCAGCCCGCTGGTGTTGATGCCCTCGACGAGCATCCGCTGGAAGGCCAGGAAGAACAGGAACACCGGCAGCAGGGACAGCACCGACATGGCGAACATCGGGCCGACAGCACTCTGGCTTGTCGAGTCGATGAACAGGGTCAGCGCCACCGGGACCGTGTAGTCCTCCAGGCTGGACAGGAACACCAGCTGGCGGAAGAAGTCGTTCCAGGTCCAGATGAACGAGAAGATCGCGGTGGTGACCAGCGCCGGGCGGCTCAGCGGCAGGATGACGTGCCGGAACACGCCGTACGGGGACGCGCCGTCGATGGTGGCCGCCTCGTCCAGCTCGCGCGGGATGCCGCGCATGAACTGCACCATGAGGAAGACGAAGAACGCCTCGGTGGCCAGGAACTGCGGCACGAGCAGCGGCAGGTACGGCCAGTCGCCGCCGACCAGGCCGAGGCTGCGGAACAGGATGTACTGCGGCACGATCAGCACGTGCCCGGGCAGCAGCAGCGTCCCGATCATGACGGTGAACCACATCTTGCGCAGCCGGAACCGCAGCCGGCCCAGGGCGTACGCGGCGAGCAGGCAGGACAGCGCGTTGCCGACGACGGTGAGCCCGCTGACCAGCGCGCTGTTGAGGAAGAACCGGCCGAAGCTGATGTCGAAGTTGGTCCAGCCGTCGAGGTAGTTGCCGGGGGTGAACCGTTCCGGCAGCAGGCCGACGTTGTTGACGATCTCGGCCTGCGACTTGACCGAGGTGCCGAGCATCCAGAACAGCGGGTAGAGCACCACCGCGACGATCGCCACGAGCACGATCAGCCGCAGGACGTTCCGGCCGCCGCCCGGCCGGCGGCGGGCGACAGGAAGCGCCGTCATGAGTCGTCTCCGTCCGAGTAGTGCACCCAGAACCGGCCGGTGCTGAAGAAGACGGCGGTGACCACGCCGATCGCCACCAGGAACACCCACGCCATCGCCGACGCGTAGCCCATCTCCAGGTCGGTGAAGCCGGAGATGTAGAGCTTCAGCGTGTACATCAACGTGGAGTCGACCGGGCCGCCGGTGCCGTTGCTGAGCACGAACGCGGCGGTGAAGCCCTGGAAGCCGTTGATGGTCTCCAGCACCAGGTTGAAGAAGATAACCGGGGAGAGCATGGGCAGCGTGACCGCGCGGAACCGCCGCCACGCCCCGGCGCCGTCCACGGCCGCCGCCTCGTACAGCTCGGTGGGCACCTGCTTGAGCCCGGCCAGGAAGATCACCATGGGTGCGCCGAACTGCCAGATCGCCAGCACCATCAGCGTCTCCAGCGCCCAGTCCGGGTCGCTGACCCAGGGCAGCCCTTCGACGCCGAACAGGGCGAGGAACGAGTTGAACGCGCCGTCCCGGTTGAACATGTTGACCCAGACGATGGCCAGCGCGACGCTGCCGCCGAGCAGCGACGGCAGGTAGAACAGGCTGCGGAACAGCCCGACGCCGCGCCAGGCACGGTTGAGCAGCAGCGCCACACCGAGCGCGGCGGCCAGCTTCAGCGGCACCGCGATCAGCGCGAACGTCAGCGTGACCCGCACCGCGTGCCAGTACGACGGGTCGGCGGTGAACATCCGCTCGTAGTTGGCCAGCCCCACCCACCGCACCTCGGACAGCGGGGTGAGGATGTCGTAGTCGGTGAAGCTCAGCCAGAGCGAGAGCACCATCGGGATCGCCGTGACGCCCATCAGTCCGATGAGCCAGGGCGAGAGGAAGACGTACCCCGCCAGGCCCTCGCCGAGCCGGGCCCGGCCGGCCCGACGCCGCGTGGGGCGAGGGCCGGCCGGTCCGGTGCGCGGGGTCCGGCCGGGCGCCGTGGTGAGAGCCACGGGACCGGTCCTTTCGTGGGGTCAGGCGATCGCGGACTTGCAGGCGGCGACGAACTGCTCCGCCGCCTGGGCCGGGGTGGCGCGGCCGTACTGGGCGTTCTCGGCGGCCTTGACCAGCTCGGACTTGACCTTGCTGTGCCCCTTGATCGGGACCTGGGGCGAGGCGCCGAACTTCTGCGCCAGGTCGGACTCGACCTGGATGGACTGCTTCATGGCCGGGTCGGTGGCGGTCTCGCTGACCTTGGCGCGCAGATCCATGTTCGACGGCAGACCGCGGTCGGTGCCGAGCAGCGCCACCGCCTCCGGGTCGTTGTTCAGGAAGTTGATCACATCGACGGCGACGTCCTTGTGCTTGCTGCCCTTGAACACCGACCAGTACATCGAGGCGCGCGCCCACTGCGCGCTCGGGTCACCCGGGTACGCGACCACGCCCAGTTCGTCCTTGGTGTTCTTCTTCAGGTCCGGCATCTGGTTGACCCAGACCCAGGAGGTGGCCGACTTGCCGGTGACCACGAGCTGCTTGGTGATGTCGCTGGAGTTGCCCTCGTGGATGACATCAGGCGTCGGGGTGGCGCCCCGGTCCCGCGCGCCCTTCCACAGCTCGAACCACTTCGTCACGTCCTCGGCGGTGAAGCCGAGTTCCTTGCCCTTGTACAGGTCCTTGCCCTGCTGGCGCAGCCACACCCAGAGCGCCTTGTAGTCGGCGCTCGGGTCCTGGGTGCCGGGCACCTTCGTCTTCTTCGCCACCTGCTCGGCCCAGGCGATGTGCTCCTCCCAGCTCATCCCGGTGGTCGGCTCGGGCAGCCCGTTCTTGGTGAGCAGCGTCTTGTTGTAGACCAGGCCCTGCGTGTTCTCCCCAGCGGCGACCCCGGCGAGCTTGCCGTCGACCACGCCGTACTCCAGCAGGCTCTTGGGGAACTTCGACACGTCGAGCTTGCCGGAGTCGCGGTAGCTGCTCAGGTCGAGCGTGGTGCTGCGGCCGGCGTACTCGGCCAGGTAGTTGTCGTCGATCTGGAACAGGTCCGGCGGGTTGCCGCCGGCGGTCAGTGTGGCGAGCTTGTCGAAGTAGCCCTGGTTGGCCTGCCAGGTCTTCTCGAACGTCACGTCCGGGTGCTTCTTGGTGTAGAGGGCCAGGGCGTCCTCGGTGAGCTTGGCCCGGGCCTCTCCGCCCCACCAGAAGACGGAGAGCTTGACCGGGCCGCCGTCGCCGCCGGCTTCGTCGTCGCCGCAGCCGGCCGCGCCCAGGGCGAGGGGCACGGCGAGCGCGACGGCGGCCAGGCCGCGGACGAGTCGGCGTCGGGTCAGGGGGGTACGGTGATCCCGCCCGGCGGGTGCGCCGGCGGTGGGGGACGTTGCGGGGTGCATCTGCGCTCACTCCTCGGCTGTGGGAGGCGACGACGTCACCGGCGGCCGTCCGCGGGCCGCCCGGGTCCGCAAGGCTGTGCGGGCCCGGGCCACCTGCTCAGGCTCCGGTGCCGTCCCGGCCGGGCGCGGGGACGGGCCCGGTCGAGTCGCGGACGACCAGTTCGGTCTGGAGCATTACCTGTGCGGTGGTGCGACGGTCGCCGGCCGCCGCGCCCCGGCCCCGGGCGCCGCGTGGCGCGTCGGAGTCGAGTTGCAGCAGCATGTCGACGGCCGTCCGGCCGGCGGCCGCGGTCGGCGTGGCCACCGTCGTCAACTTGGGGCGGGTGAGCCGGCTCAGCGCGATGTCGTCGACGCCGACGACGCTCACGTCGTGCGGCACCCGCGCCCCGATCGCGTCCAGCCCTTCGATCAGGCCGATCGCCATCAGGTCGTTGTAGGCGAGCACGGCGGTGACGCCGCTGCGGCGTACCTGCTCGGCGAGCGCGCCGCCGCCGGTCTCGGTGGGCTGGTTGGGTCCGAGGACTGTCAGTTCCGCTCCCCCGCCCCGGGCGGCGGCGGTCGCGGCGCGGCGCATCTCCCGGGCGGTCCAGGAGCCGCGCGGGCCGCCGAGCAGCGCGATCCGGCGGTGACCGAGCCCGAGCAGGTGCTCGATCGCGGCCCGGGCGCCCTGCCCGACGTCCATCATCACGCAGGGCAGGCCGGCGATCTGGCGGTTTATCACCACCACCGGAACCTCGCGGCTGACCTGCTCGATCAGACTGTTGCTCATCCGGGGGCTGCACAGCAGCACACCGTCGACCTGCTTGGCCAGGGCGTGGACCAGGTCCTCCTCGGCGACCGGGTCCTCGTTGGTGTCGGCCACGAACACGTGGTAGTCGCGGTGCCGGGCCTGCCCCTCCGCCGCCTTGATCAGCGGCGGGAAGAACGGGTTGGCGATGTCGGCCACGATCAGGCCGATGTTGTGCGTACGGCCGGTGATGAGGGCCCGGGCGGCCCGGTTGGGCCGGTAGCCGAGGTCCTCCGCACAGGCCAGCACCCGGACCCGGGTCTCCGGGTTGACCAGGTGCGGGGCCGAGAACGTCCGGGACACGGTGGAGATGTGCACACCGGAGGCGCGGGCGACGTCCCGGATGGTGGCTGGCACGGCGGGCTCCCTCGTCCGATGTGGTGGGCGTCACGGGTGCCGCCCATTAATGCAAACGGTTGCGCCCGTGTCAACGGTCCATTGTTGCGGCTCGATTGCGCCGGCGTTCCCGCCACGTGCATGAATGCCCATCAATACGGATGGATAGGACGGCTTGGGCGGCAACCGTTGACGACGCATCCACCGTCATGGTTTCTTCGGCTGCAAACCTTTGCAGCCGACTGCCGGGGAGGCCGACGTCATGTCACCACCGGCCCGGAAACGGGTCCGCCACGCCCTGGTGGGTGCCGGGGCACGCGCCGAGATGTTCGTCCGTGCCCTCGCGCTCGACCACGCCGACACCGCCGAGCTGGTCGCGCTCGCCGACGTCAACCAGATCCGGATGGACGCCCACAACCGCTGGCTGGCCGAGCTGGGCCACCCGCCGGTGCCCACGTACGCCGCCGCCGACGTCACCGCCATGCTCGCCAAGGAGCGGGTCGACGTGGTGCTGGTGACCAGCGTCGACGCCACCCACGACGAGTACGTGACGGCGGCGCTGCGGGCCGGCTGCGATGTGGTCGTGGAGAAGCCGATGACCGTCGACGCGGAGCGGTGCCGCCGCATCCTGGACGCGGTCGCCGAGACCGGCCGGCGCGTCACCGTCGCGTTCAACTACCGCTACAACCCGCTGCACGAGCAGTTCCGGCGGCTGCTGGCCGACGGCGCGGTCGGCGAGATCGGGTCGGTGCACTTCGAGTGGCTGCTCGACGTGCGCCACGGCGCCGACTACTTCCGCCGCTGGCACCGGGACAAGTCCGTCTCCGGCGGCCTGCTCGTGCACAAGTCCGGCCACCACTTCGACCTGGTCAACTGGTGGCTGGACGCCCGCCCGGTCGAGGTGCACGCGTACGGCCGGCTGTTCTTCTACGGCGAGGACGGCCGCCGGCACGGCTACGCCCGCGACTACGACCGGGCGCACGGCTCCCCCGCCGCCGACGGCGACCCGTTCGCGCTGCGCCTGGCCGACCACCCGAGGCTGCGCGAGCTGTACCTCGACGCCGAGGCCGAGGACGGCTACCACCGCGACCGCAACGTCTTCGCCCCCGGCGTGACCATCGAGGACGACCTCGCGGTGCTGGCCCGCTACGACACCGGCGCCACGATGACCTACCACCTCACCGCGTACGCCCCTTGGGAGGGCTACCGGGTCATGGTCAACGGCAGCCGGGGCCGCCTCGAACTGGAGGTGACCGAGAGCGACCACGTCAGCCCGTCCGTCGCCGGTGCCCTCAAGGGCGCGGCGCTGCACGGCGACGAGGCCGCCGTCGAGCAGGGCGCGGCCCGGCTCACGCTGCGCCCGTTCTGGGCGCCGCCGCAGGAGATCCCGGTCGAGGGCTGGACCCGGCGCGGGCACGGCGGCGCGGACGCCCGGATGACCCGGGTGCTGCTCGGCGGCGAACCCGACCCGCTCGGCCGGGCCGCCACCGCCCGCGACGGCGCACTCGCCCTGCTCACCGGCCTGGCCGCCAACCGCTCGCTGGAGACCGGCGCGCCCGTCCGGGTCGCCGACCTGCTCACCCTGCCCTGACCGAGGAGCCCTCGCTGTGCCGATCATCCCCCGCGGCGACCTGCTGCTGCCCGCCGAGCCCGGGCTGCGCGCCCTGGCCCGCGAGCTGTACGCGCTCGCCGCCGAGCAGCCGCTCATCTCCCCGCACGGGCACGTCGACCCCGGGCTGCTGGCCGAGGACCAGCCGTTCCCCGACCCGGCCCGGCTGCTCATCGTGCCCGACCACTACCTGACCCGGATGCTGCTCAGCCAGGGCGTACCCCCGGCCGACCTGGGCGTGCCGAGCGTCGACGGCAGCCCGGTGGAGACCGACGGGCGGACCATCTGGCGGCGCTTCGCCGCGCACTGGCACCTGTTCCGCGGCACCCCGTCGCGGCTGTGGCTGGAGCAGACGTTCCGGCACGTGTTCGGCGTCGACACGCCGCTGAGCCCGGCCACCGCCGACGCCGTCTACGACGCGCTCGCCGCGCGCCTGGCAGAGCCGGGCTTCCGGCCCCGGGCGCTGTTCGAACGCTTCGGCATCGAGGTGCTCGCCACCACCGAGTCACCGCTGGACGACCTGGGCCGGCACGCCAAGCTCGCCGCCGACGGCTGGGGCGGGCCCGGCGGCCGGGTGGTCACCACGTTCCGCCCCGACGACGTGGTGGACATGGAGTTCGACAACTGGGCCGCGAACGTGGACCGGCTCGCCGAGATCTCCGGCGAGGACACCGGCACGTACGCCGGATACCTGGCCGCGCTGCGGGCACGGCGGGAGGCGTTCGCCGCCGCCGGGGCCACCTCGTCCGACCACGGGCACCCCACCGCCCGTACCCTCGATCTCAGTCCCGCACAGGCCTCGGCGCTGTACGACAAGGGCCGACGCGGCCTGGCCGACGCCGCCGACGCCGAGGCGTTCCGGGCGCACATGCTGCTGGAGTTCGCCCGGATGTCGCTCGACGACGGCCTGGTCATGCAGCTGCACCCCGGCGCGGTCCGCAACCACAACCGCTGGCTGCACGCCCGGCACGGCCGCGACGTGGGCGGCGACGTGCCGCAGGCCACCGAGTACGTGCACGGCCTCGCGCCGCTGCTCGACGCGCACGGCAACGACCCCCGGCTCACAGTGGTGCTCTACACGCTCGACGAGGACACGTTCACCAGGGAACTCGCCCCGCTCGCCGGCGGGTACGCGGCGCTGCGCCTCGGCGCGCCCTGGTGGTTCCTGGACTCCCCCGAGGTGCTGCGCCGGTTCCGCGAGGCGGTCACCGAGACCGCGGGCTTCTACAACACCGCCGGGTTCGTCGACGACACCCGCGCGTTCTGTTCCATCCCGGTACGCCACGACGTGGCCCGCCGGGTCGACGCCGGATTCCTCGCCCGCCTCGTCGCCGAGCACCGGCTGACCGAGGACGAGGCCGCCGAGACCATCGTCGACCTGGCGTACCGGCTGCCGAAGCAGGTCTTCAAGTTCGGAGGTGGGCCCGCATGACCACAATCGTCGACGTCGAGGTGCACGACGTGCGCTTCCCCACCGCCGCCAGCGGCGACGGCTCGGACGCGATCAACAGGGGCGACTACTCGGCCACATACGTGGAGCTGACCACCGACGGCGGGCCGACCGGCACCGGGTTCACGTTCACCAACGGCCGGGGCAACGAGATCACCTGCGCGGCGGTCCGCGCACTCGCCCACCACGTCCGGGGGCGCACCGTCGCCGAGATCGCCGCCGAACCCGTGGCGTTCTGGCGCTCGCTCACCGCCGACGTGCAACTGCGCTGGCTCGGCCCGGAGAAGGGCGTGATCCACATGGCCACCGGCGCGCTCGTCAACGCCGTGTGGGACCTGCGCGCCAAGCTCGCCGGCAAGCCGATATGGCGGTTCCTCGCCGAGGCGCCCACCGACGAACTGGTCGCGACAGTCGACTTCCATCACATCACCGACGCGCTCACCCCCGACGAGGCGGCGGCCATCCTGGACAAGGGACGCGACGGGCTCACCGACCGGCTCGCCGCGCTGGAACGCGACGGGTTCCCCTCGTACACGACGTCGGTGGGCTGGCTCGGCTACCCGGACGAGCAGGTGCGCGCGCTGACCCGCGACGCGTACGCGCAGGGGTGGCGCGCGATGAAGATGAAGGTCGGCGGGCGGATCGAGGACGACCTGCGGCGGGCCCGGATCATCCGGGCCGAGATCGGCCCGGACGCGCTGCTCATGATGGACGCCAACCAGGTGTGGGACGTGGACGAGGCGATCGCCGCGATGGGCGTGCTCGCCGAGGTCGACCCGTACTGGATCGAGGAGCCCACGCACGCCGACGACGTCCTGGGGCACGCCCGGATCGCCCGCGCGGTCACCGAGCTGACCGGCGGCCGCTGCCGGGTCGCCACCGGCGAGGTCGCCGCCAACAAGGTGATCTTCAAGCAGCTGCTCCAGGCCGAGGCGATCGGCGTCATGCAGGTCGACGCCTGCCGGGTCGGCGGGGTGGACGAGGTGCTCGCCGAACTGCTGCTGGCCGCGAAGTTCGGCGTGCCGGTGTGCCCGCACGCCGGCGGCGTCGGCCTGTGCGAGTACGTGCAGCACCTCGCGATCTTCGACTACCTGCGGGTCGGCACGAGCCTGGACGGCCGAATGGTCGAGTACGTCGACCACCTGCACGAACACTTCACCGACCCGGTCCGCACCCGGGGCGGGCGCTACCTGCTGCCCACAGCGCCCGGCTACAGCGCCACCATGCGGCCGGAGTCGATCGCGGAGTTCCGCTTCCCGGAGGGACCGGCATGGCGCTGACCCCCGACCGGCTCGGCCTGGCCACGCTGCGCCACCTGCCGCCGGAGTCCCGGCCGCTGGTGCGCCCCGGCACCGTGCCGGCCGGCATCGTCCACCTCGGTCTCGGCGCGTTCCACCGCGCCCACCAGGCCGTGCACACCGAGGCGGCGGTCGGCGCGGCCGGCGGCGACTGGGGCATCATCGGCGTCGCGCCGCGCAGCACCGACGTGGTCGAGGCCCTCGACGCGCAGGACTGCCTGTTCAGCGTCACCACGCTCGCCGCCGAAGGCGCGGCCACGCGGGTGGTCGGCGCGCTCGCCGGGGTACGGCACGCCGCGAGCGACCCGGACGCGGTGGTCGGCCTGCTCGCCGACCCGGCGATCCGGGTGGTCACGCTGACGGTGACCGAGAAGGCGTACCGGCTGGACCCGGTGACCGCCGCGCTGACAGTGGACGCGGACCTGACCGCCGACCTGACCACCGGCCGTCCCCCGCGTACCGTGCCGGGTCTGCTGGTCCGCGGGCTGCTCGCCCGCGCCGCCGCCGACGCCGGGCCGATCGCGCTCGTGAGCTGCGACAACCTGCCCGCCAACGGGCGGCGGCTGCGCGGTCTGGTCGAGCAGTGCCTCGCGCTGGCCCGGGTGCCGGACGCGACAGCCGAGCGGGTGCTGGCGGCGGTCACCTGCCCCGGCACCATGGTCGACCGGATCGTGCCGGCCAGCACCGACGAGACCCGGGACACCGCCCGGCAGGCGCTCGGCGTGACCGACCTCGCGGCGGTCGCCGCCGAACCGTGGTCACAGTGGGTGATCGAGGACGACTTCCCCGGCGGCCGCCCGGCCTGGGAACGCTCCGGCGCGATCCTCACCGGCGACGCCGGCCCGTGGGAGCGGCTGAAACTGCGGGCGCTCAACGGCGTGCACTCCGCCACCGCGTACCTCGGTGCGCTCGCCGGCGCGGAGACGGTGGCCGAGGCGCTGACGCTGCCGCACCTGGACGCGGTGCTGCGGCGGCTGCTCGCCGAGGAGATCGCGCCGAGCTTCACCCCGCCGCCCGGCGCCGACGTGGCCGACTACGGGGAACAGGTGCTCGCCCGTTTCGGCAACCCGGCGATCCGGTACCGGACGACGCAGGTCGCGATGGACGGCTCGCAGAAGCTGCCGCAGCGGGTGCTGCACACCGTCGCCGACCTGCGGGCCGCGGGCCGGTCGGCGCGGTGGAGCGCGCTCGTGGTGGCCGCGTGGCTGCGGTTCCTGCTCGGGTACGCCGACGACGGGCGGCCGCTGCCGCTGGACGACCCGCTCGCGGACCGGCTGCGCGCCGCGCTGGCCGCCGGAGCGCACACCCCGGCCGGGGTGGTGGACGCGGTCTTCGCACTGCGCGAGGTGTTCCCGGCCGACCTGGCCGCCGACGACGAGTTCCGCGCCGACGTGACCGGCTGGCTCACCGCGCTGGAACGCCACGGCGTCCGGGCCACGCTGGCAGGTGCCCGGTGACCGGCGGGTGGGCGGCGACCCGCCGGGGGTCGCCGGTGAGCGGCAACGACCCGCCGCGGGTGGCGCTGATCGGGGCGAACGGGCACGGCCGCTGGCACCGCCGGACCATCGCCGAACTGCACGCGGCCGGGCGTGCGCGCCTTGTCGCGCTGGTCGACGTGCGCCCGCTGGAGCACGAACCGGAGGCTCCGGTCCCACCGGAGACCGGCGTGTTCACCGACCACCGGGACATGCTCGCCGAGTCCCGGCCCGACGTGGTGGTGATCTGCACACCGCCGCACACGCACCTGCCGATCGCGCTCGACGTACTCGCCGCCGGGGCCGACCTGCTGCTCGAGAAGCCGCCGGTGCTCGACCTGGCCGGACACCGGACGCTCGCCGAAGCCGCCGCCGCAGCCGGCCGGGCCGTGCAGGTCAACTTCCAGGCGCTCGGCTCGGCCGCGCTGACCGAACTGACCGGCGCGCTCGGACGGCTCGGTCCGGTCACCGGCATCGCCACGCTCGCCGCCTGGCAACGCCCGGACGCCTACTACGCCCGCTCCCCCTGGGCCGGGCGACTGTCGGTCGACGGTCACCCGGCGCTGGACGGCGCACTCGCCAACCCGCTCGCGCACGCGCTGATGCAGTGCCTCGCCGTCGCCGAATCGGTCACCGGCGCGCCGGTCCGCCCGGCCCGGATCGAAGTGGAGCGCTACCGCGTCCGCCCGATCGAGGTGGACGACACCACTGTGCTGCGGCTGACCCCGCACGCCGGGCCGCCGGTGCTGGCCGCGCTCACCCTCGCCGCCGAGGAACACGTCCCCGGGGAGGTGCTGGTCACCGACGAGCGGGGCCGGGCGGTGCTGGAGTACCCGACCGACCGGCTGCGACTGCCCGGCGACGACGCGCCGCACCCGGTGCCCGGCCGCCGAGGGCTGCTGGCGAACCTGCTCGACCACCGCACCGACGGCACGCCGCTGATCGCGCCCCTGGCGCGTACCGAGCCGTTCACCGCGGTGCTGGACGCGCTGCGGGACGCACCCGCTCCGACGCTGCTCGACGGGGACCTGGTGCGCGCGGCGGGCGACGGCCCGCAGCGGGTGCGGATGGTACGGGGCGTCGGCGCGGTGCTGCGGACCGCAGCGGAGACCGGCGCGCTGCCGTCGGAGGCGGGCGTGCCGTGGGCGGTCAAGCCCTATGTGGTGGATCTACCCGTGCAGTGAATGTCCCTCCAGGAGAACGGAAACGAGTCATGCGTACCCGAACCGCAGCCGTCGCGGCGCTGGCCGCCGCGCTCGTCCTCACCACCGCCGCGCCCGCGCCGGCCGCACCTGGTAAGCCGTCCCGGGCCGCCGAGCTGATCGGCCGCCAGACCCTCCCGGCGAACGACGGCTGGGCCGCCGCGGGCACCGGCACCACCGGCGGGTCGGCCGCCGCGCCGGACCGGGTACACGTCGTGCGTACCCGCGCCGAGCTGGTCGCCGCGCTCGGCGGCGACAACGCCACGAACGCCGCCGACGCCACCCCCAAGATCGTGTACGTGGCCGGGACAGTCGACGGTTTCGAAGGACCGGACGGCACCCTGCTGGACTGCGCCGACCTGGCCGACCCGGAGTACTCGCTGCCCGCCTACCTGGCCGCGTACGACCCGGCGACCTGGGGCCGGGTCAACCCGAGCGGACCGCTGGAGGCCGCCCGGGTGCGGTCGGTGGCCGAGCAGACCCGGCAGACCCAGATCAACGTCGGCTCGAACACCACAATCGTCGGGCTGCGCGGCGCGCGGCTCACCGGCCTGACGCTGATGATCGACCGGGTGGCCAACGTGATCGTGCGCAACATCGAGTTCGCCGACGCCCGGGACTGCTTCCCGGCCTGGTCCCCCACCGACGGCGACACCGGCAACTGGAACTCCCAGTACGACCAGATCTCGGTGCGCCGCAGCGAGCACGTCTGGATCGACCACAACACGTTCACCGACGGCGACAACCCGGACAGCGCCCAGCCCGTCTACTTCGGGCGGCCCTGGCAGGTGCACGACGGCTCGGTGGACGTCACGCACACCGCCAGCCTGGTCACCGTGTCCTGGAACCGGTTCACCGGCCGGGACAAGGTGATGCTCATCGGCTCGTCGAACACGGTCGGCCCGGACGTGGGCCGGCTCAACGTCACCGTGCGGCACAACCTGTTCGACGGCACGCTGCAACGGCTGCCCCGGGTCCGGTTCGGCCAGGTCGACGTGCACGAGAACCACTACCGGCTCGGCGGGCCCGGCTTCGCGTACGCCCTCGGCGTCGGCGTGCAGTCCGCGCTGTACGCGGAGAACAACTTCTTCACGCTCACCGGCGACACCGGCCCCGCCGACCTGCTGTACGACTGGGGCGGCACCGCGCTCACCGAGCGGGGCAGCTGGGTCCGGCAGGGTGACCGCCTGCCCCGGCCGGTGGACCTGCGCGCCGCGTACAACGCCGCCCACGACCCCGACCTCGGCGGCGACGCCGGGTGGACGCCCACGCTGCGCGCCGCCCGGCCGCTGCCGGCCCCGCTGGTCCCGTTCGTCGTCGACGCCTGGGCCGGCGCCGGGCGGCTGCCGCTCTGACCTGCGCCCGAGCCCGCACGCGCACCACCTCGACGCCGTCGGGGCAACCGCGACCGCTCGTCCCGGGCCGGCGTCCCCTCGGGGGTCGCCGGCCCGCCGCGTTGCCGCCTCTGCCGGGCCGCCGGCTGACACGCCGCCCCCGATGCGCAATGATCACGTTTGACGGACACCGCCGCCGGGGGAATGAATCGGCGGCCACCGGGGACAACAGGGTGAGAATCAGGCGGTGACAGCGCGAGTGGGCGCCCAGGTCCGGGGACGGGCACGGGACGGAGGGCCGGACGTGACGGGTGGGACATCCGGCGACGCCGGCCCGGTCCTCACCATCGACCTGCCGGCCGACCCGGCCCGGCTCGCCGCCACCCGGGAACGGTTGCGCGGCTGGCTGCACGACCGGGGCGTGAGTGAGTGGGACGTCGACACCGTCCTCATCGCCACCGGTGAGGCGTGCGCCAACGCCATCGAGCACGGCTACCGCTTCGCCCGGGAGGGCATCACCACGCTGCGGGCCGAGCTGCGCGGCGACCGGCTGGAGATCGAGGTACGCGACCGGGGCGGCTGGCGCGCGGCCGACGGCGACGACACCGGCGACCGCGGCCGGGGACGGCTGATCATGGCGCGGGTGATGGACGAGGCCACCATCGTCGGCACGCCGGAGGGCACCTGCGTCCGCCTGGTCAAGCGCCTCACCGGCGACGTGAGCGGCCCGGCGGACGCCGGATCTAGCGAAGATCAGCTATAAGGGACGCATGGAGTTCCCCGCGTACCTCGCCACCATGCCGATGCACGCGATCACCGAGATCCACGGTGAGCCCGGCCTGCTGGCCCGGTTCCGGCTGGAGATCGAGGCGTTCGACGAGGCCGCCCGCGACCGGCTGACCGAGGCGCTCGACCTGGCCGCCGACCTGCACCGCGACGACCGCCGGGTACGCGAGCCGTACCTCAACCACCTGCTGCGGGTGGCGATCCGGCTGATGCACCACTACCAGGTGCGGGACGTGGACGTGATCGTCGCCGGGCTGCTGCACGACGCGGTCGAGGACCACCCCGCCGAACTCGCAGGGCTCGACCCCGAGTCGGCAGCGGACGCCACGCCGGCGGCACTCGACGCGCTGTCCGACCGTTTCGGCGCGCGGGTCGCCCGGCTGGTCGCGGCGGTCACCAATCCGGCGTACGACCCGGGGCGGGACCGCGACGAGCAGTACCGGGAGCACGTGGCGGCCAGCCTGGAACGGGAACCCTGGGCCCGCGTGATCAAGGTGTCCGACTTCACCGACAACGGCGTGGGCGTGATCCACACGGTCGGGCCGAAGGTGACCCGCGCCGCCACCAAGTACCGCCCGCTGGTGCCGGTCTTCCGCGACCTGGTCGCCCGGCCTGACACGCCGCTGTCGGCACCGGTCAAGCAGCACATCCTCGCCCAGCTGGACCTGGCCGAGGAGCGCTTCAGCGCCATCCTCGACCAGCCCGCCTGACCCCACCCGGTCCGGCGTGTCCCGCCCAGGCCGCCGACGCGACCCGCGCCCTCACCACCCGGCTCGCACTCACCCTCACCTTCGCCACTTCCCCGAACCGGCGCCCGGCCCACCACCACCCCGAGGTGGCCGCATCCCCACCCACCAGCCCTCACCACCACCCCGAACTGGCACCCGGCCCACCACCACCGCGAAGTGGCGGCATTCCCCACCCGTCAGGCCCGCCACTCCCCAGGCTGACGCCCGGCTCGCCACTACGGGGAAGTGGCCGCATCCCCACCCGCCAGACCCCACCACCTCCCCGAACTGGCACCCGGCCCACCACCACCGCGAAGTGGCGACAACCTCACCCAGCGGACCCCGCCACTCCCCCGAACTGGCGACCGCCCACGCCACCACCCCGAATTGGCTGCATCCCCACCGACCGGACCTCACCACCACCCCGAACTGGCACCCGGCCCGCCACTACGGCGAAGTAGCGGCATCCCTCCCCACCGGACCCCACCACCTCCCCGAACTGGCGATCAGCCCACCACCTCCCCGAAGTGGCCGCATCCCCACCCACCAGACCCCCGCCACCACCCCGAACTGGCACCCGGCCCGCCGCTACGGGGAAGTGGCGGCATCCCCACCCACCAGACCCCACCACCTCGCCGAGCTGGCGGCCATGCTCACCGCACGAGGTCGCCGCTTCGGGGAGGGGGCGGCGAAACGGCACCCGGTCAGCCGGTTGCGGGAGGCGGGGCGCCCACCCGCCCGCCGAGCACGGCGGCCACGCGGTCACGCAGGGCGCGCAGTCGGTCCGGGTCGTCGCGCAGCACCACCCGCAGCGTCTCGTGCCCACCGGCGGCGACCGCGCCGAGCACGTCCAGCAGCGTGCCGAGCTGGGCGGGCGGCTCGTCGGCGAGCAGGTCCGCCGCGTCGGTCACGACCAGCGTCAGCGGACCGGAGTCGAGGCGGTCTGCGAGCGCGTCGGCGAGGGCGTCCCAGTTGCGGCCGTACCAGCCGGGCAGCGCCAGTGACCCGGCCAGCGTCTCGTGCAGCCCGGCGCGGGTGCGGCTGGCCCCGCCGGAGACCGGCACACCGTCCGGCTCGGGCGGCGCGCCGTCGTACACGAGCCAGGCCGGCGGCTGCGGGGACGCTGCGCCCATGATCCGTCCTTTCCCGACGGCGCCGGCCGGGGGTCGCCCCCCGCCGGCGCCGAGGCTGCTCAGAGCCGGTAGAAGTTGGCGTAGTGGTCGGGCGAGAACCAGGTCGCCCCGGTGCTCTTGTTGACCACGATCCGGTACGCGTCCCGGGAGGCGTTGCAGGCGCGCGGGTAGACGTCGTACTCGTAGTAGGTGGCGCCGGCGGGCAGCTGACCCTCGTAGTTGTAGAACCGGCCGCCGGCGAAGTTGCACCGGCCGCCGCTCCACGAGTACCAGCCACGGCTGGTCGGGAAGCTCTTCGCGGACCAGCCGGACCGCGCGGTGCGCGCGTCGGCGCAGCGGGACTGCGTGCAGGAGCCGTAGACGGCTGCCGCGGCGGGTTCGGCGAGGCGGGTGGAGACAGTGGACGGTGCGACGAGCGCGGCGGCGGCCACGGCGGTGACCAGGGCTGACGCGGCGAGGGCGCGGCGTACGCGGGTGACGGCGGCACGGAACGGGGTCAAGGGATCCTCCTTGAGCGAGCCGGCAGGGCATCGACCAACGTCGTTCGCTGGTCGCCGCTCAGTCTGTCGAGGATCCTGCCCGCGGTACAGCCCCGATCCGGCGACGGCGCCCCGAACCCCGGGTGAACACACGATGGCGGGTGCGGACGGACGACCCGAGCCGCCCGTCCGCACCCGCCGCGTGGGTCAGCGCGTGAACGCCTGGAACTCGGCGATCCGCACGTTCTGCGCCTGCGGGCTGGCGGTGGCGCAGTCGGTCGCCGCCCGCGGGTCGTCGTCCTGCTCACCGGCGTAGTCCGGCGCGCCCGTGCACTGGTTGGTCAGCACCTCGACGCGCAGGTGCGTGGCCTTGGTACGCGGAATGTCGAACGACCGCATGATCAGCTCGGGCGCCCGGGGACGCGGCGCCACAGCCGGGAACGCGTCCGGCCGGCTGGTGTAGACCGGGCGGAAGTCCGCCGCGTCCGCGCAGGTCACCGGCCCGGTCGCGGTGCACGCGAGGACCCGGAACTGCCGCACCGCGGAGTACCGGCTCTGGGTGCCGGCGTCCGCGTCACCGGCGACCGCCGGACGCAGCATGGCGCTGACCTGCACCCGGCGTACCTGCTGGACGTCGCCGGCCAGGTCGACTGTGACCTGCCGTCCGGCGACCGGCGCGCCCAGCGAGGCCCAGTTCGTGGCCTCGTCGTCGTCGGCGATCTGCGGCAGGTTGATCCCGTCGCCGGTGACCGCCGCACCCGCGGTGGCCGAGGCCAGGTTGGGTCGCAACGACACCGCCAGCGTCCGGTTCTGGCCCGCCTTGACCTTCACCGGGCCGATCCGGGTGTGGCCGTAGCCGGGCGCCCGCACCACGAACTCGTACGTGCCGGGCACCAGATCCACCCGGTCGGTGAGCGGGGTGGCCGCGTCGGTGTCCGCCACCGGCACCGCCCGGGCCTGGTAGCGCCCGACGAACAGCTGCGCGCCCGCCACCGGCCCGCGCTCGCCGACCGGGAGGAACCGCAGCGAGCCCTCCCGCGCGTACGGCGAGGTGAAGCCCGGCGTGGGGTCGGCGTCGGTGTGGCCGACGCTGGCCGCGGTCTCGCCGAGGCCGCGCCCGGCGAACGCGTTCCAGAGCAGGTCCTGGTTGGCGCCGCCGAAGCGGATCCGGTCGGCGGCGAGCATCGCGTCCCGGGCGTCGACCATGCTGACCTGGCTGACCGACATCAGCAGGAACGAGTCGAACACCAGTTGGATCCAGCGCCGGTTACCCGGGCAGGCGGTCACGTCGCGGGCGCCGGTGGCGCACGCCTTCTGCACGGCCGGGGTGCCGCTGCCCCACCGGCGCATCATGGCCGCGCGGATGTCGGTGTTGGTGGCGCTCCACACCTCACCGGAGGCGTGCACCTGGAGGCCGACGAAGTCGTAGTCGACCGAGCTGTAGTTGAGCGGGCTGTCACTCATGTTGTAGTTGCGGATACCCGCGTTCGGGTCCTGGGTGGTGTACTCGCCGATGGTGAACCCGCGCCGGCCGGGCGCGGCGTATCCGTGCTCGAACAGGTACTCCATGGCGAGCTGGTCGGACCAGCTCTCGCTCATGCCCTGCGGCGAGCTGACCCCGGCGCTCGGGCCGGCGATCATGCGGTTGGTGACCGCGTGGCCGTACTCGTGGGCGATCACCGACATGTCGAAGTCGCCGTCGACGCACGGCGCGTAGAACGAGCCCGCCATGGGCTGCCACAGGTACATGTTGGTGGTCGGCGCGACGCCGTCCGGCGGGGTGATCTGGTTGGCGTTGTTGCGGGCCGCGAAGTTGGGCGGGCCGCCGCTGGCCCCGCCGGCCTGGGCGTTGCCCTGCTCGGGGTCGTTACCGAGCCCGCCGCGGCCGAGGTTGTCCTGCTGCATGTTCCAGGTCTCCTCGGTGAACCCGAGGTGATAGGTCCAGTCGTGCATCCGGTTGTGCATGGCGAACAGGTTCGCCCGCGCCGCGTCGATGTCGTTCGCCTGCGGCGACGTGAACACCTCCGGGTTGCAGCGCTGCTCCTGCCACTGGTTCGTCCACGGGTAGTCGTACCGGCGGTCCGGGCGGGGCGTCGCGGTCTCGGTGCCGACGCTGAACGGGTCGTTGCTGAACCAGTTCTGCACCGCGATCGCGTTGTTGCCCTTGGTCGTGGTGGTGGACTGGCCGGTGGCCGGGTCCACGTCCCACGCCGGGTGCCCGGGCACGCCCACCACCTCGGCGCAGCCGCGCGCCGGCACGGCGCACCACCGCTTGCGGGTGTCGACCGAGGACCTGTCGACCCGCGGCGAGTTCGGGAAGACCTCCCACGAGGGGTGGTCGGCGTCGTGGTCGATCAGGTCCTCACGGACCAGCACGGCGCTGTCGCGGGCGTCCACGTAGGTGGCGTAGGCGGCCGGGTCCGCGCCGGTGGTGTCCGCCCCGAGGACCACCTCCCACGCCGCGCGCGGCCCCCGGTCCGCGGTGGGCACCGCGACCAACGAGGTACGCACGACCTGCGCGTCGGAGCGGCCGGCGTCGGCGACGGCGGCCTTGCGGGCCTGCTCGGCGCTGATCGTGGCCGGGGCCGGCGTACCGGCGTCGCGGGCGAGCGAGGAGCTGACGTGCCACACCGCTCCGTCGCGTACGCCGATCGACAGCATGCCGTCGACGGCGGCCGGCAGGTCACCGAAGCGCTGCCGGAACAGGACGGTCGCGCCCTGCCCCATCGGCGCCACTGTGAGCAGTTCCAGCGCGGCGGCGCCCTCGGCGGTCAGGCCCAGCACGTCCCGGTTGGCGGCCACGTACGCGCGCGCGGCGGCGGCCGGGTCGGCGGGCAGGCCGGTGGCGAGGGGCTTGCCGGTCGACGTGAGCGTGGCGGGCGTACCGAAGTCGGTCCAGCGCACGCGCGCGCCGAGCGCGGCGGCCCGGTCCCGCTGCCGGTCGCTGGCGGCGACGCGGCCCTTGCGGTTGTCCTTGGCCTTGGTGTCGTGCCGGTCGCCCGGCAGGTGGTCGGGTGGCGCCTGGGTACGGGTCTGTTCCCGGGGTGCCGCCTGGCCGCCACCAGCGGCGGTCAGAACCAGCCCGGCTGCGAGCAGCAGCGCGGTGGTCCCCGTCAACGCACGGGATGGTGTGCGCACGGTCCCTCCTGTCATCGTCGAACGGCGATGTCCGTTCCGCCATCCGACCAGGACGATCAACCGTCCGACACCATCCGAACATCCATAATTGTTGCTGCGTCGATTTCTCGGCGGCCCTCACGGCGCCCCTGGCCGAGCAGCTTCGAGACTCGCGTCTCACCAGACGAGACACGAATAGATCTTGGTACGAAACGGCCCCCATGAGGGTCCTTTCGTACCAAGATCTCCACAGCGTCAGCAGCTGCTAGGCGGGAGGCGACTCAGCAGTCAGGCCGCTCTGAACACTGACTCCAGGTGCCACTCCAGGAACTCGGCCTTGGGACGGTCTCCACGTCGCTCTGGGATCGCGATAACGGACCCGGCCTTCGCGTAGAACTGGTCGCCGTTGCCGAACTCGCTTCGCAGGCGCGGACTCACCATCAGGCGGTACCTCGGGTCCACGCCCAGGTAGCCCTGATCGAAGAGGATGTGGACATCGGACCTGAGCAGCATGCCGTTGTCGATCCGATGCTCGCCGCCCGCCGGCAGTGGCCGGATGTGCGCCGCCTGGAGCACCGGTTGCAACTTGTTGCCCGTGATCGCACAGCGGCGGCCGTACGCGCCGAGCACCACCGCCTTGAACGACTTCTGGCCGAGACGCTGGGGAACGAGCCGTGGATCTCCGTAGATCGGGCCGGGGCGATGCCACGGCTCACGAAGGTCCAAATCGACCTCTCCACCCAGAAGGCGGTGAAGGGCAAGACCGAAGTAGTCCGCAGCGGCTGGATCAGCGAGGTCGTACGTCTTGCCCTGTACGACGTTCGGCGCGAAGCCAGGGGGCGGATCGACCGACGAGCCGTCGGCGAAGAAGACGCTGTCACGAACGAAGATGCACCCGATCACCGGATCCTCCCCCGGCTCGATCGGCTGTTTCCGGTACCGCCCGACGCTACGCCTCATCTCGTCGAGGCTCGCGACGCCGTTGCCCTCGCCGAAGAGGTTCCACGCTTCCGAGATTTTCAACTGGGTGAAGCCGCTGAAGAAGCCACCGCCGACGACGCGATTGAATGCATCTTGTCGCTACCCCGACCGGCGTCACGAACCCGACCAGTCAAAGTTCGCGCATCCACGTCGTCGGGTCCGTTACGAAGACGCAAACAGCGGGTCTCGGTCAGTCCTCCACCCCACCAGACGCGGATAGGTGGCGGGGGTCAGGTCACGTTCTCTCTCCTGATCAAGCGTCGCCACTCTTCTCCTTGAGTTCGTCGTCCTCCCCGCGCCGACGCAGTGCCCACCCGCCGACCCGGCCGGAAAGCTTGCCCGTCGCCCATTTAGCCCGGTCGAAAGTGTCGTTACCGAGGCGCCTGGCGGCATCAACGCCGTCTGCTCCGGTCTCAAGCGCCTTGTCTCTCGCCTCCTTGGCCGCATCCGCCCATCGTCTCGCGTCCGACGACTGCCGAGCGCTCTCGATACCGAGTCGCCCGTGGAAGTTGACGATGGCTGTCGAGACTTGGTTGCTCGACTTCACCACCGCCGGTGAGTCCATCGGGTTCAGCAAAACCTTGGCGTTCGCCCTGCCCGCGGCCGCTTCCATGCGGGCAAGGAGGCGCTCGGTGCACCGGGAGATGAGTTCGAGTCGGTTCTGCCGAGCATTCCTCAGCCCGACGCGATGCCCGTCCAACTCGTCCGGCGACGCGTCCAGCACCCGGTCGAGTTCGAGCACGGCGATCGCGTCCTGCAGTTGGAAGCAGCGGGCCAGGACGACAAGCCACTCCTGCGCCTTGGACTCCGCTTCCCTGGCTGCCCTGGCAAGCTCACCGATCGCGCTTTTACGCTCCAGCTTCTCCGCGAGCGCGTCGAGCTGACGCAACGCGTACGCCTGGGTTTCTGCGATCGTCGCCGGCGCGCCCTGCACCTTCGACCATGTGACTTCGTCGACTCGGCCGCGCTGCTCACGGATGGTCATGGACTCCTCGATGACGAAGCCCACGCCGATCATGCGGGCCAACACAGCGTCCTTCTGGGCACGGAGCACATCGTCGACCTTCTCGTCGATCGTGGCGAGATAGTCGGTGATCTCCTTCATGCTCTGTTGCATCGCAAGCTGCGCCATGAGCCCCGCCGCACCGGCCAGCAACGCCGGGTTGCCTGCGACCGCCCCGGGCCCCTTCGAGATCTGAAGCCATTTCTGGATCGAGCCTGGATCTCCCACCATCGCGTGGCTGACCCCTGGGGTCTTGGTCGGCATCAGACCGAATTTGTGGACGAGCTGCGCTGACTCCTGGGTCAGCTGCACCCAACGACCGGAGTTGGCGGCGATCTCGGAACCAGCCTGAGTCGCTGCCGCCCCGACCTTGAGAACAGACCCGAGCCGAGGCAGCCCGAGGTTCTTCGACGGCAAGCCCTCGGAGACCAGGAAGCGTTCGACAGCCGTCGGATCTCCGATGACCGCCAGCCCGTCGCCGTCGCTGATCAGCTGAATCTCGTTACCCATTGTCGGCTCCTGACGGGTGGGAGGATGGAGAGCGACGCTGTCTACTCTGTTCGCTGTGTGGCCTTAAGAGGGCGCCATCAGATCAGCGGCTCGCACCTTCTTGACCGACTCGAGGGGCGCCTCCGGTCGATCACGCGAAGACTCTAGCCGTCCCGTCGACGGGACGGGTGTACCCGTAAGTACCGATCTCCGCGACAGGCCGCTACCGAAGGCTCCCGCTTTCAGGTTCCGGACGCCGGCTCATGCCGGCGCGTCGAGGAAGACGGCCGCGGCCCGACGGAAGTCGTGTGGATTCTCGACCCACGGCAGGTGGCCGGATCCGGGGAGGCTGACCCGCTCACAATTGGGCAGCGCCTTCTCCAGCGAGTCGGCGCCCCAGCGGGGACGGATGTCCTCGGGGCCGTCGATGATCAGCACGGGCAGGTCGAGCGTCCGGCACCGCGCCGCGATCCCGGAGGTACGGAGTTCCCGCTTGACCTCGGCGTTGACGGCCCGGTTGCAGTCGTGGTTGATGCCCAGCCACGGCGTGGCCATGTCCTCGGCGTGCGTCATGGCGGCGTCGGGGTCGGCGAAGTCGGCCGACCACTGCAGGACCGCCCGTTCCCGTTCCTCCGCCGGGGTGCGGTCCCGCGTACCAAGCGCCTCCCATCGGTCCAGGTGCGGCCCGAGCCGCCGCCGGAGATTCCGTTCGTAGTGCGGATGCCAGCCGCGTTCGGGGTCGATGCCGGTGCCGGAGACGTAGATCAGGTGACTGACCCGCTCCGGGTGTTCGATCGCGTACCGCAGCGCCAGGTGCGCGCCCCACGAGTGGCCCAGCAGTGCCGTCCGCGGTCCGGCCAGGTGTTCGCGTACGGCGTCGAGGTCGGCGACGAAACGGCCGATCGTGTACGGGCCGCGCCGCTCGGAGCGCCCGCAACCACGCTGGTCCCACCGGATGACACGGGCGTGCCCGTCGAGCAGCCGGGCGACCGGGCCGAGGTAGTCCCAGATGCCCGGACCGCCGTGACAGAGCACCAGCGGCGCCCCGGCGCCGACCTGGTCGGCCCACAGGCGACAACCGTCTTCGGTACGCACGTCCGCAGTCATCGCCGACAGTATGGCGAGTCGGACGACGACCGGTGGGCCTGCTGGACTGACGCCGGTTACGGCTCCCTCATCCAGGTCTTCGGATCGGTCACGAAGACACCCTTGCCCTGCTGCCGCCGGATCACCCGCAACGCTTCGAGACGCGCATACGCCATCTGCACGGTGCCGTGACTCACGCCGTAGCGATCGCGCAGCGCAGCGATCGAGGGCAGCTTGTCCCCCGGCTTCAGCTTCTTTCCTCTGACGTCGGCGATCACATCGTCGGCGATGCGCCAGTAATCCGGCACTTCTCGCATGGCACTCCTCGCGTGGCGACCCGATTCGATCACACCGCGACGCGCCTAACAAGCAGCGTTGACTCATCTGACATGTCTAGATAAGTTGATTCCGGGCCGCTCCTCGCGTGGCAACGAGTTCGGCTCATCCCCCGGTCGGGGCGGGTGCGCGTACCCGTCCCGACCCTCCGGACTGCTCCGCCTCCGTACCGTCGATCCGGGCTGCGGTGGCGGAGCGGGCGGGCCGGCCGCGGCCGGCGTGCGGACGGCCCGCCCTTCCACCGCACCTGTCCCCTGCTCCTGGAAGGACCGAAGTGACGCTGCATCGATCCGGCCGCCTGCCGGCCCGACTGACCCCGCACGAGGTGCGCACGCACGCCTTCGACGCCCGCAGGCGCGGCGTCGACCCTGATCAGGTACGCGAGTTCCAGGCCCGGGTCGCCGACGAACTGGCCGAACTGCACCGCCGGGTACGCGTGCTCGCGCAGGAGAACGACAGGCTGAAGCGCGCCCTGCGGGACTGGCAGGCCATGCACGCCCGGGAGTGCCGCCCACCGAACGACGGCCACTGGTAGCGGTGCGCCCGCAACCCGGCGACCTGCTACGGGTCGACGGCCGCGCGTCGGTGCAGTTCGGCGGCGGTCGGGCGCTCACGTTCCGGGTCGTATCGGTCGGGCCCGAGGTGACGTACACCGGGTGGATCTGGCTGACCGGGTACGTGGTCAACAGTCGCGGCACCGCCACTGCGAAGCGGGAGATCTTCGTGCAGCTCGCCGGGCTGCGTCGAGCCGGCGAACCGTTGCCGCCCGATCAGTCCTGGGTGCCGGCGAACAGCGTCCAGGCGTCGATCTCGGTCGGCGCCAGCGGCCGCGCCGGCAGATAGGACGCCAGATCGCGGAAGTCCGCCACGGCGTTGTGGACGCACACCGCGAGCGAGAAGTGCAGCAGTTCCCGCACCGCCTGCGCGTCGGGGGCCGTGACGTCGTCGAGCAGCGGGCTGCGGACATCCAGCGCGAACACCACGTGGCAGGCGCTCTGGTCGGCCTTCACGACGCAGTAGTAGCGCCCGGCCTCGGCCAGCCGGTTGCGGATGTTCGCCCAGGCCATCGCCCCGGAGATGTCCGGCACGTCGGCGCCGGCCACGCAGGCCATCCGGAACACCCAGCGGGCCGGGTCCTCCGGCGACACCGCGCCGTAGACCAGCACCAGGCCGCCACGGTGGAACACGGCGAAGCCCTGCACGTCCGGGCTGAGGTGCAGGAAGTCCGGGGTCCAGACCCGGTCGTACTGCCGCTCGGCCAGGGACCGCAGGAAATTCACGGTCTGGCCGGCGGCCTGACGAGCGTCTACGCCCATGCGTTCTGGTCCTCCCCGAAGGATCGCGGAGCCTCACGCTACGAAGCGCTTCGATCACGGATCAAGACGCGCCGATCGACTCTGGATGGTCGGTCCCGTGAACGGGACCGAAACCGCCCGAGTCCCACGGATAGGACTACGGGACGGCTCGTCCGATCGGTCAGCGCCCGCCCCTGGGCCGGGCGGAACCGCCGTGCGCGCGGCTGCGCGCGTACACCGGCCCGGGTTGTTAGCGTGGATCGCGGACCGCCACGGCGGTCCGGCCACCCCTCGCCCGACGGCCCGCGCGCGCCGGTGACGCCGCGGGACGCGGTGCTGCGAATCCGGCATGGAGGGGGTGCGATGACCGCGGTGCCGGGAGGGCCCGAGCCGGGCGGCGGCCGGCCGAAGCCCGGCGCGCCGGTGGACAGCAGGCGGCGGCGGTGGGCCGGACGGGCGCGGGCGCTGGGCGAGGCGGCGCGCGTGCGGACCCGGCGCTTCTGGGACGGCGCGCAGCCGACGCTGCGGCAGCTCTGGTGGACCGAGGAGCCGGTGACGCCGGTGACCACAGTCGACCGGCGTGTCCCGGAGCCGCTCGCGGTGCCGGCGCAGGGCCAGGTGTACGTGTTCCTGGTCCGCGCCACCTACACCTGGTCGTCGGAGACGGCCCGGCCGGAGCTGTTCGGCTGGTACGTGGACTACTTCCAGCAGCAGGCCACGCAGCGCCTGCACCGGCTCGCGGTCCGGCACGCGGTGGAGGTGCCGCCGCACCGCCCGCGCGACCTGCACGCCGCATTGACCGCCGCGCTCGCCGACGACGACCCGCCGCCCTGGACGTACGCGCGCGGCGAGGTGACGTTCGCCTGCGAGCCGGACGTCACGGTGCACCTGGACGAGCGGGTGCGCAAGCTGCTCCAGCCGTACTGGGAGCAGCGCATCGCGCTGGAGTGCGAGCGCGACCTGGCCCGCCGCCGCGCCGAGTACGCGGAGGAACGCGACCGCCGTGAACGGCCGACGGCGGCGCGAGCCGGGAAGGACGGCGAGCCGGCCGCCACGGCACCGCCGGCCGACGGGACCGGGCCGGCGGGCGCGGCACGGGACGCGCGAGGGATGCCCGGCGGGCCGGGGCGGGCGCGGCGTGGATCGCGGCCGGACGGACCGGTGGAGTCGTTCACCCCGCTGGAGCCGCTGCTCCCCCCGCCCGCGCCGCGCCCGGCCCCGGGACAGCGGCCCCGCCCGGGCGAGCCGGAGCCGCCCCAGGTCTGAGCCGGGACGGGCCCAGGTCTGAGCCGGGACGGTCAGCCCGGGACGGCGGCCTTCTCGGGGCGGGCGTTTCTGCCCGGGCGGCCTGCGCGGGCTGCTGCACGCCCAGCATCGCCCCGGCGACGACAGCGGTCGTGCGCAGCGCCGGCACGCGCCACCGGGCGGCGGTGGTCACTTTCCTACGCTCAGCCGACCAGGGCGGCGTAGCGGCCGCGCCGGTCCAGCAGCGCGTCGTGGGTGCCGGATTCGACGATCCGGCCGTGGTCGAGCACGGCGATACGGTCGGCGTCGCGAACAGTGGAGAGCCGGTGCGCGATGGTCACCACGGTGCGGCCCCGGGCCAGCTCGTCCAGCGCCCGCTGGACCGCGCGCTCGGTCTCGGTGTCCAGCGCGCTCGTCGCCTCGTCCAGCACCAGGATCCGCGGGTCGCGCAGCAGGGTCCGGGCGATCGCCAGGCGCTGCTGCTCGCCGCCGGAGAACCGGTGGCCGCGCGAGCCGACCATGGTGTCGTACCCGTCGGGCAGCGCGGTGACGAGGTCGTGGATGCGGGCGGCGCGGGCGGCGGCCTCGATCTCGGTGTCGGTGGCGTCCGGGCGGGCGTACCGGAGGTTGTCCCGCACGGTGCCGTGCAGCAGGTACGTCTCCTGGCTGACCACGCCCACGACGGCGGCCAGGTCGGCCGGGCGCAGGTCGCGCAGGTCGATCCCGTCGATCGTGATGCGGCCGGCGTCCGGGTCGTGCAGCCGGCTGATCAGCGCGGCGAGCGTGCTCTTGCCGGAGCCGGTCTCCCCCACCAGGGCGAGGCTGGTGCCGGCCGGGACGTCCAGGCTGACGCCGGCGAGGGCGGCGGTGTCGCTGCCCGGGTAGCTGAAGGTGACGTCCTCGACGCGCAGGTGGCCGCGGGCGGTGGCCGGATCGAGCGGGACCGGGCGGGCCGGCTCGGCGACCTCGACGGGCAGGTCGAGGTATTCGAAGATGCGGGCGAACAGCGCCAGCGACGCGGTGAGCGTGACGCCGACGTTGAGCAGGCCCATCAGCGGCCGGAACAGGTTGCCCTGGAGGGCGGTGAACGCGACGAGCGTGCCGATGGTGAGCGTGCCGGCGGTGCCGGGCAGGCCGGCGCTCAGGTAGATCACCGCGGGGATGGCGGCGAAGACGATGCTCATGGCGGCCATCCGCCAGCGGCCGGCCAGTTCCGAGCGCAGTTCCAGGTCGACCAGGCGGGCCGAGGAGGCGGTGAACCGGTCGACCAGGGCCGGGCCGGTGCCGAGCGTCTTGGCCAGCCGTACGCCGCTCACCGACAGCCCTTCCTCGATGGTCACTGTGAGGTCGGCCAGTTCGCGCTGGCGCTGGGCGGTGATCTCCCGGCGCAGCCGGGCGACCCGGCGGGTGAGCCAGAGCGCGGGCGGCAGCACGACCGCCGAGACGAGGGTGAGGCGCCAGCTCAGCGCCAGCATGGCGATGGTGGTGGCGACCACTGTGGTGAGGTTGGCGGCGATCGAGGTGGCGGTGGAGGTGACCACCGCCTGCATGCCGCCGATGTCGTTGGTGATGCGCGACTGGACTTCGCCGGTACGGGTGCGCACGAAGAAGCCGATCGACTGGCGCTGGAGGTGGGCGAAGACGTCGGCGCGCAGCCGGTGCATGACCTCCTGGCCGACGCGGGTGGAGATCCAGGTCTGCGCGACGCCGAGCACGGCGGTGACCGCTGCGACCGCGACCATGCCCGCGACCAGCCAGGCCAGCAGGGTCAGGTCACGCTCGGGCAGGGCCCTGTCGATCACGGAACGCAGCAGGAACGGTGTGGCCATCGCGATGATCGAGGACGCCACGATGATCGCCACCACTGTGGCGAGCGGGCCGCGGTGGGCGGTGAACAGGCCGCCGATCCGGCGCAGGGACACCTCGCGGGCCTGGGCCTTCTCGGCGGGGGAAACGGTCCGGCCGTCACGGCGGCCGTCGGGGATGCGATCCAACTGTGCTCCTCGTGCAGGGGACAATGCTGAGGTTACCTCAACATGAGGGAACAACACGAAAGCCTGTTACCGTATTCCCGTGAACGGCAGCGACGAGAGCCTGGCCGAGACGTTCTGGGCGGTGACCCGCCGCCTGCGGCACCAGACCAAGCGCGCGCTGGAGCCGTGGGAGATCAGCCCCGGGCAGGCGCGGGCGCTGGGCGTGCTGATGCGTCACGGCGCGCTGCGGCCCGGCGCGCTCGCCGAGCACCTTCGCATCGCGCCGCGCTCGGCCACCGAGGTGGTCGACGGGTTGCAGGAGCGGGGCCTGGTCGAGCGACGGCCCGACCCGGGCGACAGGCGGGCCACGCTGGTCGCGCCCACCGCCGAGGGCGAGCGGGTGGGCACCGCGATCCGGCAGGCGCGGGCCACCGAGGCGGAACGGTTCTTCGGCGCGCTCGCACCGGACGACCGGGCCGAACTGACCCGCATCCTGCGCCTGCTGCGCGAGGACTGAACGAGGGCCGGGCACCTGGACCGGCGCGGAAGGCGGCCGTCGGTGCCAAGTCGGCCGGAAGACCGGCCGCCGGAAGCGTCAGCGCAGGCCGGCGGCGATCGCGTCGACCAGCAGCGCGCCGAGCGTACGGGCCATCACCGCGCGGGCCGCGTCGACGTCGAGCCCCATCGAGTCACGCATCATCGACCACGCCGACCAGGTGCCGGCCACGGTGAGCGCGTCGAGCAACTGCTCCCGGCCCGGCCCGGCGTGTGCCAGCTCCGCGCCGAACACCGACTCGATCTCCTGGCGTACCCGGGCGATGGCCGCCTCCCGGTTGCGCCGCAACTGCGGGGAGAACGGCTCCCGCAGCGCCGACGCACGGGCCGAGGGCGCCAGCACCTCCAGCAGCCGGGCGCGCTGGTCGCAGAACGCGGCGATCCGGGCGGTCAGCGGCAGTTCCGGCGACACGGGCTGCCAGAGCGTGGCCTGCCGCTCGCCGACCCGCCGTCCGGTCGCGGCGAACAGCGTCTCCATGTCCTTGAAGTTGGTCCAGAGCGTGCGCAGCGACACCCCGGCCCGCTCGGCGATCCGTTCCCCGGTGGGCCGCAGGTCACCGGAGTCGATCAGGGCCAGGTGCGCCTCCACGATCGCGGCCCGGGTCCGCTCGGCCCGCGCCGCCCGGCCGTCCACCCGCTCCGGCGGGTCGGTCTCCAGCTCGATCATGGGTACGGGCTCTCCTGTTGCTCGTCTGCCGGCGGCCACTCTACGTGCGTGCCGCCGGGCGACCGGCACCCGGCCGCCCGGCGGCAGCACGGCGGTCAGGACGTCGGAACGGCGTCCGCCGGCGGGTTCGTCGGCGGCTCGGTGAACTCGGTGATCGCGCCGTCGCCGTCGTCGGTGGTGTACGCGGGACCGAAGTACGCCTGCGCGCCGTTGCTCACCTTGGTCAGCCGGACACCGCCGTAGCCGGCGTGCACGCCCTCGGCGTACCGGAAGGGGGTCAGGCCCGGGCCGCGGAAGCCGCCCTTGCGCACGGCCTCGACCAGCTTCTCCCGGGTGGGGTCGGGCCCGGCGGCGAGCATCGCCTGGACGAACGTGTACGCCATCGAGTAGCCGTAGATGGCGTTACCGTCGACCGGGTTGCCCGCGTTGTACTTCTGGTGAATCTTGGTGAACTCCTGGATCCACGGGTTCGCGGTGTCGCCCACCATCGGCAGGTAGTTGTCGGCGATCATGCCTTCGAGGATCACCTTCTTGTCGCCGAGCTGGGCCGACAGCGTGGTGTAGTCCGCGCCCACGTTGGAGACCACCCACTGCGCCTTGAAGCCCTGCCCGGCGGCCTGGCCCATGGCGAGCGCGGTGAAGCCGGGGATGGTCGCCGAGATGACCACCTGGCAGCCGGCCGCGCGCAGCGCCCCGATCGCCGGGCCGACCTGCTGGTTCGTGGTGGTGTACGTCTGCTTCGCCGCGACCGGGCCGAGGACCTGCTCGACCCCGGCCAGCGAGTCCCGCCCGAAGTCGTCGTTCTGCCCGAAGTGGCAGACCTTCGCGCCGGGGAACTCCCGCTTGACGTAGCTGGCCAGGATCTTGCCCTCGACCGTGTAGTCGGGCTGCCAGCCGAACGTCGTCGGGTACTTGTCCGGCTGGTTCCAGTTGCGGCTGCCGGAAGAGACGAACAGGTCCGGCACCTTCTGCGTCTTGACGAACTCCAGCACGTTCGTGTGCGTCGGCGTGCCGAGGCCGCCGAGCAGCGCGAAGACCTTGTCGTCGAGCACCAGCTTGCGGACCACGTTCTCGGTGTTGGCGGGGTTGTAGCCGTCGTCCATGACCTTGTAGACGATCTTCCGGCCGTGCACGCCGCCCTTGCTGTTGACGTGCTCGAAGTACGCCTTGGTGGCGGCGGAGATCTTCGAGTAGCCGGGCGCGGCCGGTCCGGTGAGCGGTTGGTGGGTGCCGATGACGACCTCGGAGTCGCTGACGCCGGGGACGTTCTCGGCGGCCTGCTTCTCGTCGTCGGCGCAGGCCGGCAACGCGGCCAGCAGGGCCAGGCCGGCGGCGGCCGCGAGAACGCGGCGGGTGGTGGGGCGCATGGTTCTCCATTCCGGTGCGACGGTGCGAACGGTGGGTGGAACCGGTGAGGTCAGCGGTCCGGCGACCGGCGGGCGGCGGGACGACGGCGGACGGCCCTGCGCAGGCGGGCGCCGACGGCACGCACCCCGCCCTGGAGGCCGCCCGGGGCGGCGAGCATGACGACGATGAGGATCAGGCCGAACACTGCGAGCGCGAGGTTGCCCTCCAGCCGCTGGGCCAGCCCGGCGGAGAGGCTGAGGTGTTCGGTGAGCAGGCCGGGCAGGTCCTGGAGCGCGACCAGCAGCACCGCTCCCCAGACCGCGCCGGCCAGGCTGCCCAGCCCGCCGATCACGATCGCCATGAGCAGGAACAGCGACAGGTCCAGCGGGAACTTGCCGGGTGCGACAGTGGCGGTGAGCATGGCGTACACGCCGCCGCCGAGGCCCGCGCAGGCGGCGCTCACCACGAACGCGAGCACCTGCGTGCGGGCCACCGGGATGCCGGCGAGCCGGGCCGCGACCTCGTCGTCGCGGACCGCCCGCAGCGACCGGCCGAAGCGGCTGCGTACCAGGTTGGCCAGCAGCAGCATGGTGAGCAGCGCGGCGCCCAGCGCGATCCAGGCGAGCCAGCGTTCCGGCTGGAAGTAGGCGCCGAGCGCCGCCGGTGGCGTCTGCGCCGGGAACCGCAGCCCCTGCTCGCCGTTGAACACGCCGGTGAAGATCGTGGTGACCGCCGGGACGAGCGTCGCCACCGCGAGCGTCACGCCGGCCAGGTAGGGGCCGCGCAGCCGGGCCGCCGCCAGCCCCACGACAAGCCCGCCGAGCGCTGTCACCGCGACGGCGACGAGCAGTGACGCGGGCAGCGTCCACCAGCCGCGTACGGCCCGCTCGTCCAGTGCCTGCTGGGTCAGCGCCACGGTGTACGCGCCGGCGGCCATCAGCGCGCCGTGCCCGAGCGAGAGCTGGCCGTTGAGTCCGACCAGGACGGTGTGCCCGGCGGTGACGCAGAGGAACGCGCAGACGCGCGCCACCTGGAGGTTCTGGTACGGCGCGAGCTGGTTGGTCACCAGCACGACGAGCGTGCCGGCGAACACGGCCACGGCCAGGTGGCGCAGCAGCGTGGAGCCGCGCGCCTCACGTCCGGCGGGGGCGCCGGGAAGCAGCCGCCGCAGCGGGGACGGCGCGGCGGGCGCGATCTCGGTGGGGGCGCTCGTCACACGTGCCTCGCTCTCGCCGCGGAGAAGAGCCCGCCGGGGCGGACCAGCAGGACGGACAGCAGCAGCACCAGGACGGCCAGCGGGGTGGTGTCCGGTCCCAGGTAGCCGGTGACGTAGGACAGGATCAGCCCGACCAGCAGGCCGCCGACCACCGCGCCCACAGGGCTGTCCAGGCCGCCGACCACGGCGGCGGTGAACGCGACCACGAAGACCAGGTCCATGGCGTGCGAGTGCAGGCCGAGTCCGGTGGGGACGACGAGCATCCCGGCGAGCGCGCCGACGCCGGCGGCGAGCGCCCAGCCCAGCGTGAGCATCCGGCCGACGCTGACGCCGAGCAGCCGGGACACCTCTGGCGCGAAGGCGGCGGCCCGCATCCGCAGGCCCACGGGGGTACGGGTGAACAGCAGCGCGAGCAGCGCCACCACAGTCAGCGCCGCGCCGAGCACCCACAGGTCGTACGGGGACAGCGCGGCCACCCCGCCGACGGTGAGCGCGTCGGTGTCGAACGGCGCCGGTGCGGGCCGGTAGTCGTTGCCGAAGACCATGCCGAGCACCGCCTGGATGACCAGCACCAACCCGAGCGCGACGATCACCTGGTTGAGCGGGCCGCCCGGGCCGGCGAACCGCATCAGCACCCGCTCCACGAGCGCGCCCAGGGCCAGCCCGGACAGGATCGCGGCGGCCAGGCCCAGCCAGTACGAGCCGGTGGCGGAGACGACCGCGTACCCGACGTAGGCGGTGGCCACGGCCATCGCACCCTGGGCGAAGTTGACCACCCGGGCGGCCCGCCAGATGAGCACGAGCGCGAGCGCGAACGCCGCGTAGACCGCCCCGGCGGCGAGCCCGTCGAAGGTGAGGAACCAGAACCGCTCCATCCGCGACCCCTTCCTAGAATCCGAGGTACGCGTGCCGGAGCTGGTCGTCGTCGCGCAGCCGGGCGGCCGGCGCGGCCGTCACCACCCGCCCGAGCGACATGACGATGCCCTGGTCGGCGACTGACAGCGCGGTGCGCACGTTCTGCTCGACGAGCAGCACGGTGAGCCCCCGTTCGTCGCGCAGCCGCCGCAGCAGCGCCATGATCTGCGCGGCCACCTTGGGCGCCAGCCCGAGCGACGGCTCGTCGAGCAGCAGCAGCCGGGGCCGGGCGATCAGCGCCCGGCCGATGGCGAGCATCTGCCGCTCGCCGCCGGAGAGCTGGTGCCCGGCGTGGTCGCGGCGGCGGGCCAGGGCGGGGAACAGCTCGTACACCTCGTCGAGCGCGCGCCGGGCGTCGGCCCGGTCGCGCCGCCACAGCCCGCCCAGGCGGAGGTTCTCCGCCACTGTCAGCTCGGTGACCACGCCGCGCCCCTCCGGCACGTGCGCCAGGCCGCGCCGGACCAGGTGTTCCACCCGGACGCCGCGCAGGTCCTCGCCCGCGTACCGGACGCGGCCGCCGGTGGGCCGCAGCAGACCCGAGAGGGTACGCAGCAGCGTGGTCTTGCCCGCGCCGTTGGCGCCGAGGACGGCGGTGACGGTGCCGGCCGGGACGGTGAACGCGACGTCGCGCAGCACCGGCACGGGTCCGTAGCCGCAGCTGAGTGCCTCCACCTCCAGCACGGCTGTCACGACGCGCTCCCGGTCGGCTCGGCGGGCACGTCCGCGCCCAGGTACGCCTCGGTGACCCGGGGGTCGTCGCGGATGCGATCCGGCGGCCCGGCCGCGATCACCTTGCCGAAGTCGAGCACCACCAGTTCCTCGCAGACGGACATGACCAGGTCCATGTGGTGCTCGACGAGCAGCACGGCACAGCCGTCCTCCCGGTCGGGCAGCGCGCGGACCAGGTCGGCCAGCTCGGCCACGTCGTCGGCGCCGAGACCGCCGGCCGGTTCGTCGAGCAGCAGCAGCCGGGGCCGGGCGATCAGCGCGCGGGCCAGCGCGACCCGCTTGCGCACCGGGTACGGCAGGGTGGCGGGCGCCGCGTCGGCGTACTTCTCGATGCCCAGCTCGGTGAGCAGGTCCAGGGCCCGGACGCGCAGCCGCCGCTCGTCCCGGTCGCTGCGGGGCAGGCCGAACAAGGCGGCGGCGAATCCGGCGCGGGCGGTGTGGCTGGCGCCTGCGACCACGTTCTCCAGCACGCTCAGCCCGGCGAACAGGCCGACGCCCTGGAGCGTGCGGGCGATGCCGAGCCGGGTGAGGGCGTGCGGGCGGGGCCGGAACGACCGGCCGTCGAGGGTGAGTGAACCCTCGGTCGGCCGGACGAAGCCGCAGACCACGTTGAACAGCGTGGTCTTGCCGGCGCCGTTGGGGCCGATCACGCCGACGATCCGGCCGGGCGGCACCCGCAGCGAGACGTCGTCGAGGGCGACCAGGCCGCCGAAGCGTACGCCGACGTGGTGCAGCGCCAGGCCCGGTTCGTCGGCGGCTTTGGCCGGTGGGCTCATCGTCACCTCGTGCCGGTCGACGGAGCACGGAAAAACTAATTACACCGGGAGTGTACTTTTCTCTGCCGCCGCGTCAATGCCCCGACGATCACCGCTCGCTTACGGGGGTTACCGGCCTCCTACGTGCACGGTCGGTGCGATCATCCCGGCATGCGGTCGCGGGCGCGGCGGAGGAACGTCTGCTCCGCCGCGTTGCCGGTGCCGGCGATCGCCGCGTCGTACGCGATCCGTGCCTGCTTCGGACGGTCCAGCCGGCGCAGCAGGTCGGCCCGGATCGCGTGCCACACGTGGTAACCGGCCAGGTCCAGACGCTCCACCTCGGCCAGTCCCGCCGCCGGTCCGCGTACCTCGGCCAGCGCGACCGCCCGGTTCAGCGCCACCACCGGCCCGGGCGCGACGGCGGCGAGCTGGTCGTAGAGCGCGAGGATCTGGGTCCAGTCGGTGACGGCGGCGGTGGGCGCGTCCGCGTGCACAGCGCCGATCGCGGCCTGGATCTGGTACGGCCCGGGCCGGTCCCGGCGCAGGCACCGGCGGACCAGGTCCTGTCCCTCCGCGATCAGCTCCCGGTCCCACCTGCCGCGGTCCTGCTCGGACAGCGACACCGGCACCCCGTCCGGGCCGGTCCGGGCGGCGCGGCGCGCCTCGGTGAGCAGCATCAGCGCGAGCAGGCCGAGCGCCTCCGGCTCGTCCGGCATCAGCGTCACCAGCAGGCGGCCCAGCCGGATCGCCTCGGCGCCCAGCTCGGCGCGGCCCAGCCGCTCCCCCGCGCTCGCCGTGTGCCCCTCGTTGAAGATCAGGTACACCACTGCCAGCACCCCGCGCAGCCGGTCCGGCAGGTCCGCGTCGCGCGGCACCCGGTACGGGATACCGGCGTCGCGGATCTTCGCCTTGGCCCGGACCAGGCGCTGCGACATGGTGGGCTCCGGCACCAGGAAGGCCCGCGCGATCTCGGCGGTGCTCAGGCCACCGAGCAGGCGAAGCGTCAACGCCACCCGGGCGGGAGCGGCGAGCGCCGGGTGGCAGCAGGTGAAGATCAGGCGCAGGCGGTCGTCGGGCACGGGCCCCTCCTCGGCGGGCGGGTCGGCGGCATGCAGCAGGGCGGCCTCGGCGTGCCGGGCCGCCCGGGTCGCCTCGCGCCGCAACCTGTCGACCGCCCGGTTCCGGGCGGTGGTGATGATCCAGCCGGCCGGGCTGGGCGGCGGCCCGTCGGCGGCCCACCGCGACACGGCGACAGTGAACGCCTCCTGGACCGCCTCCTCGGCGAGGTCGATGTCGCCGAGGAGACGGACCAGGACGGCAACCGCACGGCCGTACTCGGCCCGGAAGACGCGTTCGACGTCGGTCATCCCTCGCCCTGGAACGGGCGGACCTCGATCGGCAGCGTGGTGGCGAGGGCGTACCGGCGGCCCCAGTCCAGCGCGGCGTCCAGGTCGGGCGCCCGGATGATGGTGACGCCGCCCAGGTACTCCTTGCCCTCGGCGAACGGCCCGTCGGTGACCAGCACCTCGTCACCGGCCGGGCGCAGCACGGTGGCGGTCTGCGGGTCGTGCAGGCCGTTGCCGAACACCCAGCACCCCGCCTCCCGCAGGTCGCGGCCGATGGCCTCGACCTCGCGCATCACCCCGGCCAGGAACTCCGGGTCCGGGCGGCCCTCGCCGGCCGGCTGGTACATGCTGATCAGGTACTGCTTCATCGGCTTCTCCTCGTCACCGGACGGCCCCGCGCCGCCCTCTCACCCTCCACACGAACGACTGATGCCCGTTTCGACACGCCGGGCCGGGTGAATCCGGCCGGGAGCGGGGTACGCCGTCGCGTGCGCCGCCACCGGGTCGTCGTCGTGGGCGCCGGGTTCTCCGGTCTGGCCTGCGCGCTCGCGCTGGACGCGGCGGGCGCCGAGGTGCGGGTGCTGGAGGCCCGGGACCGGGTGGGCGGCCGGACGCTGAGCCGCCCGCTGCCCGGCGGCGGCTGGCTGGACCTCGGCGCGCAGTGGATCGGCCCGACCCAGGACCGGATGTACGCGCTCGTCGCCGCGTACGGCCTGACCACGTTCTCCTCCCCCGCGCACGGCGCGGCGGCGCTGCTGCTCGGCGGACGCCCGGCCACCGGCGAGCCGCCCGGGCTGTCCGCGCTGCTGGGCACGCTCGACGAGATGGCGGGCGGGCTCGACCCGGCCGCGCCGTGGCGGGTGGACGACGCGGCCCGGTGGGACCGGATCACGCTGGGCGGCTGGCTCGACGCGAGCGCTGCCGACCCGGTCACCGCCGGGTACGCGGGCCGGATGCTCGCCGGTGGGCTGCTGGCCGCCTCACCGGACGAGGTCTCGCTGCTGCACATGCTGTTCTACCTGCGCAGCGGCGGCGGCACCGGGTCGCTGCTGCGCATGGCCGGTGGCGCCCAGCAGGACCGGCTGGTCGGTGGTCCGGCCGCGCTGGCCGAGCGGATGGCCGCCGCGCTGCCGCCGGGGAGCCTGTGCCTGCGCGCCCCGGTGGACGGCGTCGCGCAGGACGGCGACGGCGTGCGGGTGCGCGCCGGCCGCGAAGCGTACCGCGGCGACGCGGTGGTGATCGCGCTGGCGCCGACGCTGGCCGGGCGGATCCGGTACGACCCGCCGCTGCCGCCGCTGCGCGACGGGCTGACCCAGCGGATGCCGATGGGTGTGGCGCTCAAGGTGCATGCGCTCTATCCGGAGCCGTTCTGGCGGGCCGACGGCCGCTCCGGCGTGTCCAGCACCGACACCGGGCCGCTCACCGAGACGGTGGACAACTCGCTGCCGGACGCGCCGGGCGGGGTGCTCACCGCGTTCAGCTACGGCGCGCAGGCCCGGGGGCTGCGCCGGCTGCCGCAGGACGCGCGCCGGGACGCGCTGTGCGAGGCGCTCGCCGCGATCTTCGGCCCGGCCGCCGCACGACCGGACGACCTCGTCGAGTACGACTGGTCGGCCGACGAGTGGACGCGCGGCTGCTTCTGCGGCGTCCTGCCACCCGGCGCGTGGTGCGCGTACGGCCCGGAACTGCGGGCGCCAGTGGGCCGGGTGCACTGGGCCGGCACCGAGACCGCGACCCGGTGGAGCGGGTACCTGGAGGGCGCGGTGACCGCCGGCGAGCGCGCCGCCGCCGAGGCGCTCGCCCAGCTCGGCTGAGCACCCTATCCAGTGAGATTCTTCGATGGAGTCTATTGAAAAGTTTCTCCGCCCTGTGCCCTAATGACGACAGTTCCTTTCGTCATACTCCCGCCGCCGGAGCGCGGCAACCCCCAGGGAGGACAGATGCACAGTTCGATCCGATCGGCGCTGCGCGCGGCCGGAGCCGCGCTGCTCGCCACCGTCACCGTCGCCGCCGCGACGCTGTCCGGGGCGGCCCCCGCCTCCGCCGCCCCGGCCGGACTGCCCGGCATGGACGTCTCCAGCCACCAGGGCAACGTGAACTGGTCCGGAGCGTGGGCGAACGGCGCCCGGTTCGCGTACGTCAAGGCGACCGAGGGCACGTACTACACCAACCCGTACTTCGCCCAGCAGTACAACGGCTCGTACAACGTCGGGATGATCCGCGGCTCGTACCACTTCGCCCGCCCCGACACCACGAGCGGCGCCACCCAGGCCAACTACTTCGTCGACCACGGCGGCGGCTGGTCGAAGGACGGGCGGACGCTGCCCGGCGCGCTGGACATCGAGTACAACCCGTACGGCGCGACCTGCTACGGCCTGAGCCAGGCGTCGATGCGCAGCTGGATCGCCTCGTTCGTCAACCAGTACTACGCCCGCACCGGCCGGTGGGCCACCATCTACACCACCACTGACTGGTGGAGCACCTGCACCGGCAACACCTCGCAGTTCGCCGCCAACAACCCACTGTGGATCGCCCGGTACGCAAGCAGCGTCGGCACGCTGCCCGCGGGCTGGGGCACGTACTCGTTCTGGCAGTGGTCGTCCTCCGGCGTCTTCCCCGGTGACCAGAACGTCTGGAACGGCTCGCTCGACCGGCTGCGCGTCCTGGCCTGCAACGGACCCTGCTGACCCCGGCCCGGGCGTGGCGGGCGGTGCCGGTCCCGCCACGCCCGGCGTACCGGCCGATCCGGCGCTCCCCTTCCGCGAGGAGGTTGCGATGTCCGTTCCCGTACCCCGGCGGACCGTGCTGCGCGGCGCGGTCCTGCTCGGCGCCGCCGCCGGCGTCGGCGCGCTGACCCAGATCGGCTCCGGCCCCGGCGCCCGGGCCGCCGCCACCCGGGTCGACCAGCCGACCATCGCCAACTGCGCGACCTGGGGCGCCCGCCCGCCCTCGTCGCCGGTGAGCGTGGTGACCAGCCGGCCCAACAAGATCATCGTCCATCACACGGCGTTCCCGAACACCACCGACTACAGCCTCGCCCAGGCGTACCGCAACTCCCGCGACATCCAGAACCTGCACATGGACGGCAACGGCTGGCTCGACTCCGGACAGCACTTCACCAACAGCCGGGGCGGCCACCTGACCGAGGGCAGGCACGGCAGCCTCTACGCGCTGCTGCACGGCCAGACCATGGTGCAGGGCGCGCACTGCGTCGGGCAGAACAGCCAGGCCATCGGCATCGAGAACGACGGCATCTACGTGGACGTGCAGCCGCCGCAGGCGCTCTGGAACAGCCTCGTCACGTTCTGCGCGTTCACCTGCCAGCAGTACGGCATCGCGCCCACCGAGATCTACGGGCACAAGGACTTCAACAACACGCAGTGCCCGGGGCTGCTGCACGACCGCCTGCCGGAGCTGCGCCGTACCGTCGCCGCCCGTCTCGGCGGCTGACCACGGGGGTACGCGGGGCGCCCGGGTGCGACGGGCGCCCCGCGTTGCGCGCGCCCACTGCGTCAGCGCTCACTGCGTCAGCGCTCGCTTATATAAGCTGGGTCTGATACAAAGGGTTCGTGCACGCCTTCGACGTTCTCGGCGACCCGGTCCGCCGCCGGATCCTGGAACTGCTCGCGGACGGCGAGCAACCCGCCGGCACGCTCGGCGAGACCGTGCGGCGCGAGTTCGGCATCAGCCAGCCCGCCGTCTCCCAGCACCTCAAGGTGCTGCGAGAGCACGGCTTCACCACTGTGCGCGCCGAGGGCACCCGCCGCCTCTACGCCGTGGATCCCGGCCCGCTGCGCGAGATAGACGCGTGGCTGGACGGGTTCCGCCGCTTCTGGACGCCGCCGCTGGCGGCGCTCGCCACCGAGCTGGCCCGGGGCCGCCGCGAACGACGGCTGCGCGAGGACACCACCGACGACGAGAGGACCGAACCATGATCGACGTGACCGGACAGATCAGCGCCGTCGAGCGCCGCATCGGCGACCGTACGCTCCCCGCCGGGCACGCGCGGGTGCTCACCATCGCCCAGACGTACGACGCGCTGGTGGCCGACGTCTTCGACGCGTGCACGAACCCGGAACGGATACCCCGCTGGTTCCTGCCGGTCTCCGGCGACCTGAGCCTCGGCGGCCGGTACCAGCTGGAGGGCAACGCGGGCGGCACCGTCGAACGCTGCGACCCGCCGCACGGCTTCGCCGCCACCTGGGAGTTCGGCGGCGAGGTGAGCTGGATCGAGGTACGGCTGCGCGAGGCGGGACCGGGGCGTACCCGCTTCGAGCTGGAACACGTCGCGCACGTCGACGACCAGCGGTGGGCCGAGTACGGTCCGGGCGCGGTCGGCATCGGCTGGGACCTGGCACTGGTCGGTCTGGCCTCCCACTTCGCCACCGACGGCACGGGCGTCGACCCGGCCGCCGCAGCCGACTGGATGGCCTCACCCGAGGGCCTGCGCTTCGTCACCGAGTCCAGCAGAAGCTGGACGACAGCAAGCATCGAGGCCGGCACTCCCACCGAGCAGGCCCACACGGCAGGCGACCGGGTAACCGCGTTCTACACAGGCGCCCCCACTCCCTGACCTTCTCCCACCCCACCCCTCTCCCCGTCGATCTGTGAGTGGGGTTGTCGAGGGGTTTGGTGGTGGGTGGTGATGGTGCGGTAGAGCTGTCGGGCGATGTAGCGCTTGAGGCAGCGGGTGATTTCTCTGGTGGTGCGGCCTTCGGCGTGGCGTCGGGTGATGTAGTCGCGTGTTTCGGGGTGGATGCGTCGGCGGGTCAGGGCGATGGTGTGCAGGGCGCTGTTGAGGGTTCTGTCGCCGCCGCGGTTGAGGCGGTGTCGGTCGGTGCGGCCGCTGGCCACGGGGATGGGGGCGGCGCCGGCGAGGGTGGCGTAGGCGGCTTCTGAGCGGACGCGGCCGGGGTGGGACCAGGCGGTGAGGGCGATCGCGGCGGTGACGGGTCCGACTCCGGGTTGGTCGAGCAGGGGCGGGCACAGTTCGGTGACGAGGGCTCGTAGGCGCTGGTGGTTGTCGGCCAGTGTGGCGTCGAGGATGTGGATGTGCCGGGCGAGGGTGACCAGTTCGCGGCGGCGGGTGTGTTCCTCGCAGGGCAGGGCGGTGGTTTCGGGCAGTTCGAGGGCGGCCAGGCGGGCGATCTGGATGGTGGTGGACAGCCCGCGTAGCGCCTCGCGCAGAGTGTCGTCAGCGGTCAGGATCAACGCTTTGACCAGGTTGACCGCGGCGGTGCGGGCATCGGTGTGGTGCCGGCGGCAGATCAGCAGCAGACGCAGGGCCTCGCGTGGGCCGTCGCTGCGGGGCACGGCGATGCGCTCAGCGGGCAGCGCCAGCACCGTATGGGCGGCGGCGACCGCGTCCAGCTGATCGGACTTGCCGCCCCGACGACGGGCCGCAGCGGGGGGCTTGGGTGCCTCGCAGACGGGTTCGTCAGCAGCGGTCAGCAGCCGGCACAGCCCTTGCCCGTGTGACCGGGTGCCCTCCACCGCCCACAACCGGCGCCCCTGCGGTGGGGTGTGCGCGACGGCGAAGGCCAACAACCGGCTCAACCCGTCCGGGTCAGTGGACACCGTGACCTGCGCCAACACCCCACCGAGTCGGTCCACCACGGCGGCGGTATGCGTATCGGTGTGAGTATCGACCCCCACCACCACGTCATAGCGATCCGCGACCCGTTCTACGATCCTTCTCATCTCGGATTGTTGCTCCTTTGCCAGCGACGACCGGGACAGTCGGCGTCGGCTCGGGAAGACATCACCTCGGCGGCAAATCTGTGATGGGCCACGTGTGCTCGCACGGGCAGGCTTCTGATCAGGCCAGCAGGGTGGGCCGGGCCGGCGCCGACGATCACCCGGGGACAGGTCTTGCACAAGGCACACCCACACCACAGGCGGCCGGATCAACGAAGAGCCACCCAAGTGATCACCAACGCCGAACCCTAACGGCAATCAGCCGAACCGATCACCACAGACATAGAAGCGTCTTGCACTTTGCGCCCGCAGAATGTCCGATAGGCACGTTATGAGGGGCACCAAAGCGCAACATCGACGATGAGGGCGGCTCAGGTCTTGGAGATCTTGGTAGGAAATGGCCCTCATGGGGGCCCGTTCGCTCCAAGATCTCTCGGGATCTCGTGATGCGGGACGGCCTTCTCCGCAGTCAAGATGCGCAGTCGGCTCGGGCAGGCGAATGTGGCTCGACGTCGCGAGGCGCGCGTGGTCGGAATGTCGACGTGAGAGGACGAGCCGAGGCAGCGGGCGGGGAGGGCGGGGCCGGACGGAGATGTCCGCGGTGGACGGTGACGTCGGTGTGCCGTCCCCGGGGTGAAATGCGGCGGTGGGATGTCGGTGGGGTGGGGCAGACTGCGGGGCATGCCGATCCGCTCCGTCACCGACCTGACCACTGCGCTCGACGCCGGGCAGACGGTCAAGTACCTGCACTTCTGGGGGCACCGGCCACGGCCTGACGGCAGCGTCGGCGCGAGCTGCCTGAGCCAGTGGTGGCCGGCGGCGTTCACAGTCGACGGCCGGGAGTTCGCCACCGCCGAGCACTGGATGATGTGGCACAAGGCCACGCTCTTCGGAGACCACGCGATCGCCGAGCGGGTGCTGGCCGCCGGGCATCCGCACCGGGCCAAGGCGCTCGGCCGGCAGGTCCGCGACTTCGACGAGGCGACCTGGACGGCCCGCCGCTACGAGATCGTGGTGGCCGGCAGTGTCGCCAAGTTCGGCCGGCACGAGCCGTTGCGGCGGTTCCTGCTCGGCACCGGCGACCGGGTGCTCGTCGAGGCCAGCCCGACCGACCGGATCTGGGGCATCGGCCTGACCGCCGACGATCCACGGGCTGCCGACCCGGCTACCTGGCGGGGCGACAACCTGCTCGGGTTCGCCCTGATGGAGGCGCGCGCCACGCTCGCCGGCCGAGGGGGTGACGCCTGACCCCGGGCCGGGGGTCCGGGTAACGTGCTGCGGCGTGACCGCGTACTCGCACTGCTCGTTCTGCGGCGCGGCCTACCCGGCGGACTCCGGGTGGCCGCGTGTCTGTTCCTCCTGCGGCGAGACGGTGTGGCGCAATCCGCTGCCGGTGGCGGTGGCGGTGCTGCCGGTCCGCACACCGGAGGGGCTCGGCGTGGTGGTGGTACGCCGCGACATCGAACCGGCCCGGGGGCAGCTCGCGCTGCCGGGCGGCTTCATCGAGTACGGCGAGGAGTGGTCCGAGGCGCTCGTGCGTGAGCTGCGCGAGGAGACCGGGCTGCGGGCCGAGGCCGGCGAGGCGCGACTGTTCGCGGTGCACGGCGCTCCGGCGGGCGGCACCATGATGGTCTTCGGCGTGCTGCCCGAGCGGCCGGTCGGTGACCTGCCGCCGTCGGCGCCGACCGAGGAGGCCACCGAGTGGCTGGTGCTCACCGATCCGGTCGAGCTGGCCTTCTCCACGCACACCCGGGTGCTGGCCGACTTCCTCGCCGAGCAACGCCCGATCTGACCGGAACCCGGGGGCCGCCCGATCTGACCGGAACCCGGGGGCCGCCCGATCTGGCCGAGGCGACCCCGGGCAGCGCCCGGCCCTGACCGCGACGAATCCGGCAGCGACGGACGGCCCGGCACGCTCCAGCCCGGAAACGGGCACGGCGGGGTCAGACGCGGGCCGGGACCGGCTGGGGTGAGAACGGCACGGCGGCCGGCGCCTCGGTCTCCGGCTCGCCGGCCGGGTGCCGCCACAGCCCGCGCCGCCGCAGGATCGGCAGCACGCCCTCGCCGAACCAGTACGCCTCCTCCAGGTGCGGGTGGCCGGAGAGGATGAACTCGTCCAGGCCGAGCGCGTGGTACTCGGCGATCCGGTCGGCGACCTCGGTGTGGCTGCCGACCAGCGCGGTGCCCGCGCCGCCGCGTACCAGGCCGAATCCGGCCCACAGGTTCGGCGAGACCTCCAGCCCGTCGCGGGAGCCGCCGTGCAGGTCGAGCATCCGCCGCTGCCCCTCGGACTCGCTGCGCCGCAGCCCTTCCTGCACGGCGCGCACGTCGGCCTCGGGGATGCCGTCGAGCAGTTTGCGCGCCTGGGCCCACGCCTCCTCGGCGGTGTCCCGGCTGATCACGTGCAGCCGGATGCCGTACCGCAGCTCGCGGCCGGCCTCGGCGGCGAGCCCGCGGATCCAGTCCAGCTTGCCGGCCACCTGCGCGGGCGGCTCGCCCCAGGTCAGGTACACGTCGCTGTGCCGTACCGCCACCGGCCCGGCCGCGCCGGACGAACCGCCGAAGTAGACCGGCGGCACCGGGTCGGGCACCCGGCCGAGCCGGGCTCCCTCGACCCGCACGTGGGCGCCGTCGTGGTCGACCGTCTCGCCGCGCCACAGCGACCGCACCACGTGCAGGAACTCGTCGGTACGCGCGTAGCGGGCGTCCTTGTCCAGGAAGTCGCCGTACGCGCGCTGCTCGGCGGACTCGCCGCCGGTGACCACGTTGAGCAGCAGCCGCCCGCCGGACAGGCGCTGGAACGTGGACGCCATCTGCGCGGCGAGGGTGGGTGAGAGCAGGCCGGGCCGGAACGCGACGAGGAACTTCAGCCGCTCGGTGACCTCGGTGAGCATGGCGGTGGTCAGCCAGGCGTCCTCGCACCAGGCGCCGGTGGGGGTGAGCGCCCCGGCGAAGCCGAGCTGCTCGGCGGTGCGGGCGATCTGCCCCAGGTACGCGACGCTCGCGGGCCGGGCGCCGCCGGCGGTGCCGACCGGTACGCCGTGGCCGCCGCCCACGATGTCCCGGCTGTCGCCGTAGGTCGGCAGGAACCAGTGGAAGGTGAGCGACATGGTGTACCTCCGGTGCGGGATCGGACGGGTCGCCTCCTGAGTGGTGGGACGACCACGCCGACACACTACCCATAAAACCTATCGGGTTGGTAGGTTGCTGTCGCCCGCCGACGGCCGGGCCCATCCCTCCCCGAGGAGTCGCCATGCGTACCCCCAGATCGCGCCGCCGGCCGGTGGCCGCGCTGCTCACCACCCTCGCGCTGCTCGCCGCGACGGCGCTGACGGCCTGCGGCGGCGAGGCGGCCGACGCCAGTGGCGGCGGCGACGGCCCGCTGCGGATCGGCTACCAGCGCTTCGGCGGGCTCAGCCTGGTCAAGGCGCGCGGCGACGCGAAGAACGTCACCTGGTCGCTGTTCGAGAGCGGCCCGGCCCTGACCGAGGCGCTCAAGGCCGGTTCGATCGACATCGGCCAGGTGGGCGAGGCGCCGCCGGTGTTCGCCGCCGCCGGGAAGATCCCGTTCTCCGTGGTCGGCACCTCCCAGCCGATCCCGCAGGGCGAGGCGGTTCTGGTCAAGGCGGACAGCCCGTATCGTGGATTCGCCGACCTGCGCGGGAAGACGGTAGCGCTGAACAAGGGCTCCAACGTGCACTGGCTGCTGGTGAAGCTGCTGGAGGCGAACCGGATGACGCTCGCCGACATCAAGGTGAAGTACCTCAAGCCCGCCGAGGGACGGCCCGCGTTCGACAACGGGCAGGTCGACGCGTGGATCATCTGGGATCCCTACTTCGCGCTGGCCGAGCAGCCCGGCGTACGGGTGCTCGCCGACGCGACCGGCCTGGCCGGCAACCGCGAGTACGTGCTGGCCGCGCCGGATGCGGTGAAGAACCGCACCGACGACGTACGGGCGTTCCTGGACACGTACCGGCAGACCACCGACTGGGGCATCGCCCACCCGGCCGAGCGGGCCGCCGTCCTCGCCCCGGAGCTGAAGATCCCCCTCGACGTGACCACCCGGGCGCTGGCCCGCAGCGCCAAGCCGCTCGCCCCGGTCACGCCGGAGATCGGCGCCGAGTTGCAGGCCATCGCGGACAGCTTCGTGGAGCTGAAGCTGGTGCCCGGACCGGTCGACATCGCCGGGCGGGTGGACGGCCGGTTCAACGAGGCGTTCCAGTGAGCAGTCCGGCGCTGGCCGAGGCGAGTCCTGCGGTCGTACCCGATCGGGTGACGCCGCGGCGGTCGCGGGCCCGCGCCCCGCGGCGGTGGCGGCGCACGGTGAGCCCGGTCGTGCTGGTCCTCGCCTGGGAGGCCGCCGCGCGGACCGGGCTGCTCGCGCCGGAGAAGCTGCCCGCGCCCAGCGCGGTGCTGGCGACCGGGTGGCGGCTGGCGAGCGACGGGACGCTCGGCGTGCACCTGCTCGACTCGCTCACCCGCGCCGCGCTCGGCCTGCTCATCGGCGGCGGCCTGGCGCTCGTGCTCGGCGCGGCGGCGGGGCTGCTGCGCCTCGGCGACGATCTGGTCGACCCGCCGGTGCAGATGGCCCGGATGCTGCCGCACCTGGGCCTGGTCCCGCTGCTGATCATCTGGGTGGGCATCGGCGAGTCGTTGAAAGTCACGCTCGTGGCGCTCGGCGCGTTCTTCCCGATCTACTTCAACACGTACGCCGGCATCCGCGACATCGACGAGCGGCTGGTGGAGGCGGCGCGCACCTGCGGTCTCGGGGCGGTGGCCCGGCTGCGGCACGTGGTGCTGCCCGGCGCGCTGCCGGCGCTGTTCCTCGGGCTGCGGCTGGCCATCGGCGCGGCCTGGCTCAGCCTGGTCGTCGGCGAGCAGGTGAACGCGCAGACCGGCGTCGGCTTCCTGATGATGGAGGCGCGCGAGTTCAGCCAGACCGACGTGGTGGTGCTCGGCCTGCTCATCTACGCGCTGCTGGGGCTGGCCTCCGACCTGCTCATCCGGTACGCGGAGAGGAGGACGCTGGCGTGGCGACGCGGACTGCGCGCGACCTGACCGGGCCGGTGCTCACCGCACGCGCGGTGACCCGGTCCTTCGGCCCGGCGGTGGTGCTGGCCGGGGTCGACCTGACCATCGGCGACGGCGAGACGGTGGCGCTGCTCGGCGGCAGCGGATCCGGCAAGAGCACGCTGCTGCGCGTACTCGCCGGGCTCGACGGTGACGCGGGCGGCGAGCACGTGCTGCACGGCACCGCCGCCGTGGTGTTCCAGGAGCACCGGCTGCTGCCGTGGAAGCGGGTGGCGGACAACGTGGCGCTCGGGCTGACCGGACCGGACGTGGGCGACCGGGTCGGCCGCGCGCTGGCCGAGGTGGGTCTCGCCGACCGGGGCCGGGCCTGGCCGGCCGAACTGTCCGGCGGGCAGGCGCAGCGGGTCGCGGTGGCCCGCGCGCTGGTCCGCGAACCGGACCTGCTGCTGCTGGACGAGCCGTTCGGCGCGCTGGACGCGCTGACCCGGCTGCGCATGCAGGGGCTGCTGCGGCGGCTGCGCGCCCAGCACGGCTTCGCCGCGCTGCTGGTCACCCACGACGTGGAGGAGGCGCTGCTGCTGGCCGACCGCGTCCTGCTGCTCGACGACGGCGTGATCGCCGAAGAGGTGCCGGTACGCCTCGGCCCGTCCCCGAGCCCCGACGACCCGGCCCTCGGCGCGCTGCGCCGCCACCTGCTCGACCGCCTCGGCGTACCCGCCGGCTGACCGCGAGGGAGAACCCATGACCCGCTGGACACCCGACCCGACCTTCTACCCCTCCCCCGCGCTCGCCGCCGCCGCGCCGGCCGAGAAACTCGCGTACGTCGCCGCGTTCGACCGCGCCGGGCAGCGCCCCGACGCCATCGCGGTGCTCGACACCGACCCGGACTCCGGCTCGTACGGCCGGGTGGTGGGCTGGACCGAGCTGCCGGACACCGGCGACGAGCTGCACCACTTCGGCTGGAACGCGTGCAGCAGCGCGCTCTGCCCGACCGCGCCGCACCCGCACGTGGAGCGCCGCTACCTGATCGTGCCGGGCCTGCGCTCGTCCCGGATCCACGTGCTCGACACCAAGCCCGACCCGCGCCGCCCCGAGCTGGTCAAGGTGATCGGAGCGGAGGAACTCGGCAGGCGTGCCGGGTACTCCCGCCCGCACACGGTGCACTGCGGGCCGGACGGCATCTACGTCTCCGCGCTCGGCGGCGCCGACGGGCAGGAGGGGCCGGGCGGCATCGCCGTGCTCGACCACACCACGTTCGAGGTACGCGGCGCGTGGGAGGCCGACCGGGGGCCGCAGTTCCTGGCGTACGACTTCTGGTGGCACTACACGCAGGACGTGCTGGTCACCAGCGAGTGGGGCACGCCGTCGATGATCGAGGACGGCATCGTCGGTGAGCTGCTGCTGGGCCGCCGGTACGGGCACGCGATCCACTTCTGGGACCTGGCGAGGCGCCGGCACGTGCAGCGCGTCGACCTCGGCGACCAGTACCAGATGCCGCTGGAGCTGCGGCCCGCGCACGACCCGACGAAGTCGTACGGCTTCGTCGGCGTGGTGATCAGCGTCGAGGACCTGTCCGCGTCGATCTGGCTGTGGCACCGCGACGGCGACGCCTGGGCGGTCACCAAGGTGATCGACATCCCCGCCGAGCCGGCCGACCCGGCCGACCCGGCCGGAGCTGCTCAAGCCGTTCGGGGCGGTGCCGCCGCTGGTCACCGACATCGACCTGTCCGTTGACGACAGGTTCCTGCACGTCTCCTGCTGGGGCACCGGCGAACTGATCCGCTACGACGTCAGCGACCCGTTCCACCCGGTACGCGTCGGCTCGGTACGCCTCGGCGGCATCGTCAACCGCACCCCGCACCCGGCGTTCCCGGACGAGCCGCTGGCCGGCGGGCCGCAGATGGTCGAGATCAGCCGCGACGGCCGCCGCGTCTACGTCAGCAACTCGCTCTACGGCGCCTGGGACGACCAGTTCTACCCCGACGGGGTGGGCGCCTGGGTGGCGAAGCTCGACGTCGACCCGGAGCACGGCGGCCTCGTGCCGGACCCGCGGTTCTTTCCGCGCGGCGAGGAGTTCCGCGGCCTGCGCGTACACCAGACCCGGTTGCAGGGCGGCGACGCCTCGTCCGACTCGTACTGCTTCCCGTGACCGGCGCGACCTGGGCGGCGCTGGCCGGCCTCGGCGCGTTCCACGGCCTGAACCCGGCGATGGGGTGGCTGTTCGCGGTGGCCCGGGGCCTGCAGGAGCGCCGCCGGGCCGCGCTGCTGGCGGCCCTGCCGCCGATCGCGGCCGGTCACCTGGCGTCGGTGGCGGTGGTCGCCGCGCTGGTCAGCGCCACCCGGTCGGTGACGGCGAGCACGCTGGTCGCGGTGACCGGCGGGGTGCTGCTGGTCGGGTTCGGGCTGTGGCGGCTGCTGTCCGAGCGGCACTTCCGGTGGGCCGGGATGCGGCTGTCGGCGGCGCAGCTCACCGCCTGGTCGTTCCTGATGTCCGCGGCGCACGGCGCGGGCCTGATGCTGCTGCCGGTGCTGCTCGCCGAACCGGCGGCCGGCGCCGGCCCGCACGCCGGGCACCTCGCCGCCGCGCCGGCCGGCGCGCTGACCGGCCTGCTCGCCGCCGCCGTGCACACAGTCGCCATGCTCGCCGTCGCGCTGGTCGTGGCCCTGCTGGTGTACGAGGTGCTCGGCGTCGGTGTGCTCCGCCGGGCCTGGTTCAACGTCGACCGGCTGTGGGCCGGTGTGCTCGTGGCGGCCGGCGTGGTGACGCTGATCGGCGCGGCGTGAGGTCGCCGCCACCTGCGACGGATCGATGAAAAGTCCTACTGATTGAATAGGAAAGGCAGCGTCGCCTACCCCGGAGGTCAGCCGTGAGTCAGTCCCCGTCCCCCGCCGAAGCCGTCCACGACGCCGACCGCAGCCGGCAGTGGCTCGCCGGGCAGGCGCACGGGCCGGGCGTCGACCGCGACCGGCTGCTGGAGGTGGGCGCGGCGATGGCGGCGGTGACCGCCGCCGCCGCGGAGCGCGAGCCGGTCGCGGTGGCGTCCGCGCCGGTCGGAGTCGACCCCGGCGCGCCGATCGTCAAGCCGCTGCCGCCGGACCTGCTGCGCCCGCTGGACACCAACGCCGAGATGCGCTGGCCGTCGATGGCCGGCCAGGGGTACGTGGTCCCGATCGACCGCTTCTTCGTCCGCAACCACACGGTCACGCCGCACCTGGACGCGGCCACCTGGCGGCTGCGCCTGTTCGGCGACGGGCTGCGCGGCGCGCCGACCCGGGACAACCCGGTCGAGTTCGACCTCGACGAGCTGCGCCGGCTGCCCGCCGAGGAGCACGCGGCGCTGCTGGAGTGCGCCGGCAACGGGCGGCGCTACTTCGCCGAGCAGCAGGACGAGCCGACCCCGGGCGTGGCGTGGGGGCTGGGCAGCGTCGGCGTGGCGCGGTGGCGGGGCGTGCGGCTCGGCACGGTGCTGCGCCTGGCCGGGCTGCGCGACGAGGCGGTCGACGTGATGCCCGAGGGCCTCGACCCGGACTACGTCTCCGGCGGGGTCAACCTCGGCCGGGTACGCCGCCCGATGCCGGTCGCGAAGGCGCTCGACGACGTGCTGCTGGCGTACGAGATGAACGGCGAGCCGCTGCCCCCCGACCACGGCTTCCCGGTGCGGGTCGTGGTGCCCGGCTGGGTCGGCATCTCCTCGATCAAGTGGGTGGGCGCGATCGAGGTCTCCACCACTCCCCTGTTCTCGCCGTGGAACACGCAGTTCTACCGGATGTTCGGCCCCGGCCACCCGGCCGACGGCACAGTGCTCACCGCCCAGCCAGTGCGCAGCGCGTTCGAGCTGCCCTGGGACGCCCGGGTGCCGGCCGGCGAGGAGATGCTGCTGACCGGCCGTTCCTGGTCCGGCAACGGCCCGATCACGCACGTCGAGGCGGACACCGGCGACGGGTGGCGCCCCGCCGACCTGGTCGCCGCCGACCGGGGCGGCGCCTGGCAGCGCTGGACCGTCAGGTGGCGCCCCCCGGCAGCGGGCCGGCACGTCCTGCGCGCCCGCGCCACCGACTGCACGGGCGCCGTCCAGCCCGACCGGGCCGCGCCGAACCACCTCGCGTACCTGTTCGACGCCGTCGTGGCCCACCCCGTGACCGCCTGCTGACCGCCGCTCAGGTGGTGCTGAGGTAGGGCGGCGGCACGGTGTCGGTGAGCCACACCCCGTTGGCCGAGCGGTAGAACAGGTACCCCGCCTCGGCCATCGCCGCCGCGTCCACGGTCAGCACCACCACCGCGCCGCCCCGGCGCGCACCGACGCGCCGGGCCGTCGCCACGTCAGGCGACAGGTGTACGTGGTGCCGCCCGCCCCGGCGCAGCCCCTGCGCCCGGATCGCGTCCAGCACGGCCTCACCGGTGCCGTGGAACAGCCGGGGCGGCGGCGCGGCCGGGGTGAGGCCGAGGTCGACCGGGACGGAATGCCCCTGGTTGGCGCGGATCCGGTCGGCCCCGTCCGGACCGGCCTCCACCGCGAAGCGCTGCTTGTCGTTGCCAACGACCACGGCGTCCAGCTGGGCGCGGCTGATCCTCAGCCCGGCGAGCACATCGCCCCGTCGATCTTGCGGTTTCGGCCCCTCGGATGCCCGGTTCGCACTCTTTGCCGGGGCAGGAAGCCCATGATCGACGAGCCGGGGAGCCGAGGGTCGGGACGGAGGCGGGAGGGCGGGAGGGGCGAGGGTCAGGCTGCGGCCCGCTCCGGGAGGGGGCGGCGGCGGTGGACGGGTCGGTCAGCGTGGGCGGGGACCAGGCGCCGTCGGGCTGGTAGAGGTTCGTACCGGGCGGGACGATCTCGTCGATCCGGTCCAGCACCGCGTCGTCGAGCGTCAGCTCCGCCCCGGCGAGCAGCGCGTCCAGTTGCTCCATCGTGCGCGGTCCGATGATGGTCGAGGTGACCGCCGGGTGCGCGGCGGCGAACGCCACGGCGAGCTGCGGCAGCGTGCAGCCCACCTCGTCGGCGAGCGCGACCAGTTCCTCCACGGCGGCGTACTTGGCGGTGTTGCCCGGCAACGCCGGGTCGAACCGGGCCGGGGTGAGCGCCGGGCGGCCCGCGCCGAGGTCGACGGGTCGGCCCTGCCGGTACCGGCCGGACAGGAACCCGGAGGCCAGCGGGCTCCACACCAGCACACCCATCCGGTAGCGGCGGCAGACCGGCAACACCGACGTCTCGATGCCGCGCGCCAGGATCGAGTACGGCGGCTGCTCGGTGCGGAAGCGGCCGAGCGCCCGCCGTTCGGCGACGTGGTGCGCCTCCACGATCTCCTCGGCCGGGAAGGTCGAGCAGCCGAACGCGCGGATCTTCCCGGCCCGGACCAGGTCGGTGAGCGCGCCGAGCGTCTCCTCGACGTCGGTGGTGTGGTCGGGACGGTGCACCTGGTAGAGGTCGATCCAGTCGGTGCCGAGCCGGCGCAGGCTGTCCTCGACCGCCCGGACGATCCAGCGTCGCGAGTTGCCGCCCCGGTTGGGCCCCTCACCCATCGGGAAGTGGACCTTCGTGGCGAGCACCACGTCGTCGCGGCGGCCGCGCAGGGCCTTGCCGACGATCTCCTCCGATTCGCCGGCCGAGTACATGTCGGCGGTGTCCACGAAGTTGATCCCCTGATCGAGTGCCTTGTGGACGATCCGGGCACAGTCGTCGTGGTCGGGGTTGCCGACCGCGCCGAACATCATGGTGCCGAGGCAGTGGACGCTGACCTCGATGCCGGTGCCGCCGAGGACGCGATAGCGCATGTGAACTCCCTGGGTTGCACCGCGCCGGCCGGGTGGCGCGCGGTCCGGTCACGGTAGGAGTTCGAGTGCGCTGGAGGTCAACTCTCGGCCGCTGGTTCCGCGCTGCCGGCGAGGTAGCCGGCCGCCTGCAACTCGAACAGCTCTCGGTAGAGCCCGCCCTGGGCCATCAGCGTGTCGTGGTCGCCTGACTGCACGAGCCGGCCGTGGTCCATCACGAAGATCCGGTCGGCGTGCCGGACGTTGGCGAGCCGGTGGGTGATCAGCACGACGGCCCGGTCCGGGTGCCGCCGCAGATGCTGGAAGAGGGCGTGCTCGGCACGCGCGTCAAGCGCCGCGGACGGCTCGTCGCAGATCAGCAGCCGGGCGTCACGGTAGAGGCCGCGTGCGGCCACCAGCCGCTGCCACTGCCCACCGGACAGGTCCTGGCCGTCCTTGAACTGCCGGTCCAGCAGCGTGTCGTACCCGAACGGCAGCTCGCTGATCATGTCGTGCGCGGCGGCGTCGCGGGCGGCGGTCTCCACGCTGGGCCCGGGCCCGCCGGCACGGTCGTGGCGGCCGACGCGGATGTTCTGCCGGGCGGTGAACGGGAACCTCCACCAGTCCTGGCTCATCACCGCGACCTGGGCGGCGGTCTGCCGTGGGTCCAGTTCGGCGGCGTCCACGCCGTCCCAGCGGATCGTGCCGCCGGTGGGCCGGTAGAGGCCGGCGATCAGCTTGGCGAGGGTGGTCTTGCCGGAGCCGTTCTCCCCCACCAGCGCGATCACCTCACCGCGCCGGACCGTGAGGCTGACCTCGTCGACCGCCGCGCTGTCGGTGTCCGGGTAGCGCAGGCTGACCCGTTCGACGTCGATGCGCGTGAACCCGTCGACCGGCAGGTGCCCGCCGGCCGGGATCCGCCGGGTCGCCCGGTCGAGGAAGTCGCGGTAGTCCTGGTAGTAGAGGGCGTCCTCGTAGAGCGAGTTGGTGGCGAAGATCGCCGTGCGCAGGCTCGTACGCGCGGACTGGAGCGCGAGCAGCGCGGTGGCCGCCGCCGCGAGCGCCACCACGCCCCCGACGAGCAACGTCCCCAGAACCGCGTAGAGCCCGAACGTGGCGATCCCAGTGACGGACAGGCCGATCGCCCGGGTGATCGTCTGCGCCCGGGCCAGGCGCAGCTCGGCGCGGGTCTCCAGGCGCGTCATGAGGTGGTACTCCGAGAGCAGGAAGTCGCGCATCTGGTAGGCGCGGATCTCGGCCGCGGTGTGCCGGTTGGCCATCAGGTCGCCCAGCATCCACTTGCGTCGCCGCCGGGTGATCCGGGCGAGCCAGTCGACGTGCTGGCGGCGGGCCATCCGTACCGCCGTCACCGCCTCCGGCGCGGCGGCGACGACCAGGCAGGGCAGCAGAAGCGGGTGGATGATCGTCACCGCGGTAGCCGTGGCGATCACGCCGACCACACCGGTGACCAGGTTGACCGTGTCGTTGACCAGGGAGCCCGCCTCGACCAGTCCCCGGTCGCGGGCGCGGTCCATCTCCTCGGCGAAACCGGCGTCGTCGAAGGCGGCCAGCTCCACCGCTGAGGTCGTCTCGAACAGCCGCCGCTCCACTGTGAAGTTGATCTGCGGTACGAGCCGGGCCTGCGCCCATCCGGCGGCGATGGTCAGCGCGCCGCGCCCGGCGACGGCGGCCGCCGCCAGCGTCAGGGCGGGCAGCGCCGCCCGGATGCGGTCCGGTGTCGGGCCGGCGGCGAACAGTTGGTGGAGCACTCCGGTGGTGGCGAGCAGGCCCAGCGTGGTGAGCACCCCGGCGGCGACGTTGAGACCCAGCGACGCGGCGGTGTCCCGGCGGCTGGTCGCCCAGGCGAGACTGATCGCCTCGCGGATCAACGCGGGCAGCCGGCGTGCCACCGACCAGAATCCGGTGTGGGCCAGCTCGGTGGCCCGGTGCATCCAGTGCGGATCGACCAGCTCGGGCAGGGTCGTCTCCCCCGCCGGCTCCTCCGGGTCGGACGGTGGACGAGGGTGGATCACCCCGGCCATGGCACCCCCTCGACGCGTTCGGGCAGCAACGCTGGATACTACGTTCCGCTATCGAAATATGTCATTCAGTAACCGGCGTGTCGTACAGACGTCCCAACGGCGTGTCCCTCGGCGGTGACCGGAAAGACCCGCCCGCACGGTGGTCGCCGCCGGGTCGCGTCGCGCGCGACCGGTCCGGGTGGCAGGCTTGTGAGGTTCGCCGGCGCGCGCCGGCCGACCGCCCGTCGTGAAGGAGAAGATCGACCCGATGGCTGTGGACGTCACCACCACCGACGAATGGCAGGCGCTGCGCAAGCACGCCGAGGCGATGCGCGCCACGCACCTGCGCGACCTGTTCGCCGCCGACGGGCAGCGGGGTGAGCGGCTCACCGGTGAGGTCGCCGACCTGCACGTGGACTACAGCAAGAACCTGGTCACCGACGAGACCATCGCGCTGCTCGGCGCGCTCGCCGAGCGGGTCGGCCTGACCGACCGGATCGCGGCCATGTTCGCCGGCCGGCACATCAACGTCACCGAGGACCGGGCGGTGCTGCACACCGCGCTGCGCCTGCCGGCGGACGCGTCGCTCACCGTGGACGGCCAGGACGTGGTCGCCGACGTGCACGCCGTGCTGGACCGCATGTCGGCGTTCGCGCAGCGGGTGCGCTCCGGCTCGTGGCGGGGCCACACCGGCGAGCGGATCACCACCGTCGTGAACATCGGCATCGGCGGGTCGGACCTCGGGCCGGTGATGGCGTACGAGGCGCTGAAGGCGTACCGCGACGCGGGCATCAGCTGCCGGTTCGTGTCGAACATCGACCCGACCGACATCCACGACAAGACCGCCGACCTGGATCCGGCGAGCACGCTGTTCGTCGTGGTGTCCAAGACGTTCTCCACCCAGGAGACGCTCGCCAACGCCGACCAGGCGCGGCGCTGGCTGCTGGCCGGGCTGGACGCCGACGACGACGCGATCGCCCGGCACTTCGTCGCGGTCAGCACCAACGAGCAGCGGGTCCGCGACTTCGGCATCGACCCGGAGAACATGTTCGGCTTCTGGGACTGGGTGGGCGGGCGCTACTCGCTGCCGTCCGCGGTCGGCCTGTCGGTCATGCTGGCGATCGGGCCGGACCGGTTCCGCGAGATGCTGGCCGGCTACCACGCGGTCGACGAGCACTTCCGGTCCGCCCCGGTGGAGCGCAACGTGCCGGCGCTGCTCGGCCTGCTCAACGTCTGGTACACCGACTTCCTCGGCGCGGAGACCCACGCGGTGCTGCCCTACTCGCAGTACCTGCACCGGTTCCCCGCCTACCTCCAGCAGCTCACCATGGAGAGCAACGGCAAGTCGGTACGCGTCGACGGCTCACCCGTGACGTACCCGACCGGGGAGATCTTCTGGGGCGAGCCGGGCACCAACGGCCAGCACGCGTTCTACCAGCTCATCCACCAGGGCACCCGGCTGATCCCGGCGGACTTCATCGCGTTCAGCCGGCCCAACCACGACCTGGGCGACATGCACGACCTGTTCATGTCGAACTTCTTCGCCCAGACCGCCGCGCTGGCGTTCGGGCGGACCCGGGAGCAGGTGGAGGCCGAGGGCACCGCGCCCGAGGTGGTGGCGCACCGGGTGATGGCGGGCAACCACCCGACCACCTCGATCCTGGCGCCGAAGCTCACCCCGGCGACGCTGGGTCAGCTGATCGCGCTCTACGAGCACATCACGTTCACCGAGGCCGCGATCTGGGACATCAACGCCTTCGACCAGTGGGGTGTGGAGCTGGGCAAGGTGATGGCCAACCAGCTCGCGCCGAAGCTCACCGGGCCGGACCCGGACCTGGCCGACGTGGACACCTCGACCGCCGAGCTGATCCGCCGCTACCGGGCCGAGCGCGGCCGGAGCTGACCGCGCGCCCGTGGCGTCCCGCGTAGACCGGGCGGGACGCCACGGGTCAGCGGCGCAGCAGGTCGGCGTGCGCGGCGCGCAGCCGGGTCAGCGCCGCGTCGCCGGCCGGCGCGCGGCGGTCGAGTTCGGCCCACGCCTCGGCGAGCGCGTCGGCCAGCGCCCGCAGCTCGGCGGCGTGCCGCCGGCTGGACTGCCGGTGCAGCTCCTCCAAGCGGCGGGCCCAGCCGGCGCTGATCGCGGCGACGCGTTCGGCGTCGGCGCGGGCCTGGGCGCCGGTGCGGGCGGCGGACGCGGGCACGATCGCGGCGACCGGCCGGGGGTCGCCGTCGCGGGTGACGACTGTGACGGTGTCGGTCAGCTCGGCCAGGGAGACGAGCTGGGTGAGCCGGGTGCGGACCTCGCGCAGCGGCAGGGCGCGCGGCTGGGGGGACCGGTCGGCCAGTGCGGGGACAGCCATGGACAGATGTTCACGTCCGGGTACGACAATTTCCCGGTCAGGCGGTCCACTCCGGCGCCAGCACGGACCAGACCTCCAGGTCGGCGCGGCCGTCGGGCGTCGGTGCGGCGCCGCGCATGACGCCGTCGCGGCTCATGCCGAGCCGCCGCGCGACGGCGATGCTGCGGTCGTTGCCGGCCTTCGTGACCCACTCGACGCGGTGGATGCCGCGCTCCCGCACCGCCCAGTCGATGACGAAGCGGGCGGCGCGGGTGACCAGGCCCTGCCCCTCGGCGCCGGGTTCCAGCCAGCAGCCGGCCTCGCACACCCCGCGTTCGGTGCTCAGCGACACGAACAGCACGCCGCCGACGAGCGTGCCGCGCTGCCAGATGCCCCAGATGCCGCCGTCGTCGCGGGCCCACCGGTCGGCGTACGCCTGGAGGACCTTGCGGGCCGACTCGGCGTCGGTGGCGACGAAGGACGCGCCGACCCAGGGCGAGATGTGGTCGCGGCAGCGGTCGAGGTTGGCCAGGAACTCGTCGGCGTGCCAGGGCGACAGTGGACGCAGCTCGGCGTCGTCGGTGAGGGCGTGGGCGAACATCAGGGGAAGCTAGCAGGACCGTCGCGCTTTTGTCGGTCGGTCCCTCTACGGTCTGCGCCGTGAACGCCGTCCAGACGTACCGATATCTTCAGCCGTCCGCGCTGCGCGCCGCCGGTCTCGACCTGCAGACCTGCGGCGGCCCGGCGGCCAACCCGCGCTTCTTCGCCGGTTTCCTCACCGCTCCCGCCGCGGCGGCGGCCGGGCTGCTCGCCGTCGCCGAGGTGGCCCGCACCCGCTACCACCAGCCGGTCAACCCGGCCAGCCTGGACCCGGTGGTGACCGGCAGCCGCGGCCGCCTGCGGTTCGAGTCGTTCTCCGGCTGCTGCGGGGTGTACGCGCGGATGGACGTGCTGCCGGCCGGGCTGGACGGGGAGATCAGCGGCCACGGCACCACGAACGTGGACGTGAACCCGCCGCTGCGCGAGGCGCTGGCCCGGGTGGGCGGCATCGAGCCGCTGCACGTGGCGGTCGGCCCGGACGACCTGACCGTCTCCACCATGGACGGCGCGGTGGTCGAGCGGAAGGTGCCGCTGCCCGGCCGCTGGCTGCGCGGCTTCGCCGAGGTGCACGTGCTCACCGCCGGCTTCGAGCCGCGCGCCGAGATCGCAGCGGCGGAGGCGGCGGCGTTCCTGCGGAGGCTGCCGGCCGCCGGCGACCGGAGCGTGCTGTGGGCGGTACCCGCCGGGCGGACGCTGCGGCTGACCTCCCGCCCGGCGCCGGGCGCGGTCTGCCTGGCCGGCGCGGGCCGGCTCGCCGCGCTGCGCGGCGTGCTGCGGCACGCGCGCACCCTGCGGGTGTACGGTCCGGCGGTGCGGGCCGGCTCCCCCGCCGTGCCGAGCACGTGGGAGCTGGACACCGGGGCGTTGCGGCTGTCGCTGACGCTGTCCCCCGAGCCGTACCGCGGCTTCTCCGGTGAGGGCGCGGCCCTGGCGGCGCTGGCGGGCGACGACGTGGTCGACGACGCGGAGCTGGTCGGCGCGCTGCTCAACTGGGATCCGACGATCGACGTGGCCGCGCTGGCCGACGCCGCCGCGCTGCCCGACGAGCGGGTGCGTGCCGCGCTCGCCCAGCTGGGCACCGCCGGACGGGTCGGGTACGACGTGGCGGACGGGGCGTACTTCCACCGGGTGATGCCCTACGACGCGGGCCGCGCGGAGCGGGACAACCCCCGGCTGGTCGGCGCGCGTGCGCTCGTCGAGCGCGGCGCGGTCGAGCGCGACGGCGAGAACGCGACGGTACGCACCGACGCCGAGACCTACCGGGTACGACGGCACCCGGACGGCGCGTACTCCTGTTCCTGCCGCTGGTGGGCGCGGCACCGCGGGCAGCGGGGGCCGTGCCGGCACGCGCTGGCCGTGTCGATGGTCGCGGCGCCGGTGGGGGCACTGTCGTGACCGGCTTCGCCGAGGCGGCGGTGCGCGGCCGGATGTCCGAGGTCCGGTCGGCGCTGGCCGGGTTGGACGAGCCGGCCCGGCGGGCGCTGGGCGACGAACTGGTCGCCGTCGTCCGTCGCAGGCGGGACGACTGGTGGTGGCGGGGCGAGGCGGCGACGCTGGCGGTGGCCGCGGTGGGCACGCTGAGCACCCCGACCAAGGTGGCCGCGCTGCTCGGCCGCCGCTCGGTCTGGCTGAACGGCGTCGACGCGGCGCCGGTGGTCGACGTCGCCCGGGAACGCGGGGTGACCTGGCTGGCCGACGTGGCGTACAAGCTGGCCGACCGGCTCCCCCGGGACCGGATGGTCGCGGGCTGGCGGTTCGTCGCCGGCCTCCTGACGGCCGAGAAGGCTCCGCCGCCGACCGGGGACGACTTCGTGCGAGGCTGGGCCGCAGCGCAGGGCTGGCCGGACCCGCGCGGGACGCGACCGCCGACCGTGGACCGGCTGCGCGCGGACCCGTTCCTCGACGCGCTGTTGCCGCGCCTGTTCGAGGTGGACGGGGTGGGCACCGAGCTGGCCCGCGGCGACGGTACGGGCACGGAGGCGGTGCCCCGGGCACTGGTGGCGCTGGCCGCGGAGGGCCGGCTCGACCGGGCGGTCCTGCTCAACGGCGTCCTGGGCCGGCTGTTGCGTGGCGACCGGCCGGGCGCGCTGCGCCCGTTCCTGATCCTGCACGACCTGCTGGCGCCGACCCCGGACGAGGTGGCGGTCCGGTCGAGCGCGTACCTGCGGCTGCTCGCCGACGGGCCGGGGCCGGTGGCCCGCACCGCCCAGCGGACGCTGCGGGACGCCGGTGACGCCGCCGAGCCGGAGGCGCTGTGGGAGGCCGCCCGGACGGTGCTGGCCCGGCCGGAGAAGGCGCTGGTCCGGGCGCAGGTGTCGTGGCTCGACCGGCTGGCCCGGCAGCACCCCGACCAGGCCCCGGAGATCGGCGCGGTGCTCGCCGTGGCGGCCGACCACCCGGACGCCGGCCTGCGCGAACGCGCGCTGACGCTGGCGCGGCGGCACGGCCACCGGCCGGTTGCCGTAGCCACGGTGGTCGAGGCTCGCGACGACCTGCCGCCGCCGCTGCCGGCAGCGGCCGCCCCGCCGCCGATCGCCGGGGTGGACGAACTGGTCGAGGAGATCGCGGCGTCGCTCGGCCGGCGCTGGCCCGCGCTGACGACGGAACGCGTCATGGACGGCCTGGTCCGGCTCGGCACCGCCGACCGCGAACGGCTCGCGGCGGCGCTCCTGCCTGTGGTGCGCCGCGAGCGGGTCGGCGCGTACGACCATCCCTGGTCGGTGTTCAACCGCTCGGTCCAGATGCACGGGCTCCTGCTGGCCGTCTGCGGCGAGGCCGAGGCGGCGACCCGCCGCGACCAGTGGAGCACGCTGCTGGCCGAGTCCCGCCCGCGCGCGCCGCTCCCGTTCCGGGGTGGTCCGCCGGTTCCGGCCACACGCCGGCCCGCGCCCGTCCAGCTCGCCTGCACCCGGCTGGCCGAGATCGGGCAGCGGCTGGACGGACGCGACGATCCGGGCCTGCTGTCCGCGCCGACCTCGGTCACCGGGGCGATCGAGCCGGTGGCGCTCTACGAACGGCTGGCGGCGCTGGGTGACCGTCCGGTGTGGCGCTGGGATCTCGCGCAGGCTCTGCTGCGCCTGCGGGCCGGCGTCGACGGGCCGCTTGCCGAACGCGCCGCGGCGCTGCGCACGCCGGCCGGTGACGAGCTGGCCCACTGGCTGCGCGGCGACGCCGTGCCGGCCCCCGCGCAGCAGGTGGTGACGGTGGGCCGGCGGGCGCGGTCGGCCGGGTACGACTGGGGATACGACCAGCTGCCCGAGGGCCGGACGCTCGTCGCGCTCACCCCGCCGGACGGCGTCGAGGACCGGCTCGGCCTGCTCACCCTGACCCCCACGCCGATCGGCCGGTGGACTGACGGCTGGGGTGATGTCTGGCCGGCCGTCCTGCCCGGCCACCGGGGCGTGGTCGCCGCCCACCTGCTGCCCGAGGTGGCCGGCGCGGCGCAGGAGGACACCCTCGGGCACGCCGCGGCCCTGCCGGTGCTGGCCGAGTGCACGGGCGCGGGCGGACCGGCCCTCGATCTCGCGCTGGCCTACGGGTTGTGCGCCCGCCACGAGGCGGACCGGGTGGCCGCGCTCGACGCGGTGCTGATCCTGGCCGCCGCCGGTGACCTGGACGCGCCGGCGACCGGCGGGCACCTCGGCGCGCTGGCGGCCGGCGGGCAGGTGACGCTGACCCGGGCGGTCACGCCGCTGCGCGACGCGGTGGCGGCGGGCGCCCCGCTGAGCGTGTGGCGGCTGCTCGCCTCGGCGTTGCCGCCGCTGCTGGCCGCGCCGACGCCGCCCCGGGGCACGCCGGACCTGCTGGCGCTGGCGGCGGACACGGCGACCGCGACGGGCGTGCGGATCGAGGTACCGGGGCTGGCCGACGTGGTGGCCCGGGGCGGCGGCAGCCGGCTCGTCGCCGAGGCCCGCCGGCTCACCACCGCCCTGGCCGCCTGAGCCGGCACGTCGTCGCGCGGGCTGGCGTCGTCGGGTGTCAACCGCCGGGCAGCGCCCACGGCCACAGCCACAGCGGTCAGATGATCAGGTGGGTCCAGTACGTGAGCCAGACCGCGAACAACGCGCCCTGGAGCAGCGCCAGCGCGGCGGTGAGCCAGCCGTCGAGGCCGGGCCGCCGCGACCAGCGGGCCAGCACGAACGCGACCGGGAAGGCGGCGAGCAGGTAGCGCAGCAGGCTCTTGTACACCGGCGGCCCCATCGACAGCGGCACCAGCACCATGACGAGCGTGTAGACCAAATACGGCCAGTCGGCGCGGCGGCGCAGCCCGACGACCGCCACCGCCAGCGTCGCCACCGCGATCCAGACCCGCAGCGCGTCGGCCGAGTTGTCGCCGGTCAGCGCGGACGCGGCCGTCGCGATCGGGTTCTGCAGCCGGATCCCCCAGCCGGTCTCCTGGGCATGCTGGTAGGCGAACCAGTCGCCGCTCTGCCAGCGGCAGAAGGCCATGAACGTCAGCCAGCCCGCCGGGACCAGCAGCAGCGGCCAGCCCTGCCGCAGCAGCCGCGGCCACGCCCGGGGTCCGGCCCGCCAGCCGTGTTCACGCAGCAGCACCAGCGCCAGCGGCACCACCACGAGGAAGCCGACCGAGCGGCTCATCGCCAGGAAGTAGCCGACGACGCCGACGAGCAGCCAGCGGCTCCGCTCGGCGTACCAGAAGGCGGCCAGCGCGAGGCAGACGAACAGCGACTCGGTCAGCGCCGCCTGGAACAGGAACGCCGTCGGCAGAAGCAGCAGGTACCGGACCGCTCGCCGGCCGTCGGCCGCTCCCGCGCCGCCGAGCAGCCGGCCCCCCAGCCGGTACGCGTAGTAGAGCTGGAACACCAGCGCCACGTTGCTCACGAGCAGCAGCGCCCATGCGGTGTGCCCGCCGAGCAGCGGCGCGAGCGGCCGGGCCAGGAACGGGTACAGCAGCGGGAAGCCGAAGTCGGGCCAGGGCCGGTCCAGCGGCAGCCGGGCCAGGTGCTCGTAGAGGAACGAGTCCCAGGCGAACCAGAGCGAGAACCAACGGTGGGACGAGATCGCGTCCTGCTGGGCCCGCATCGCGGTCTCGTCGGCCGGCGGCGCGCCCGGCACTCCGTCCCAGGCGGTGAGCACCAGCACGCCGATCAGGCTGAGCACGAGCTTCGAGCCGGCGAAGACGGCGAGCACGAATCCCCACGGCTCGGGCAGCCGGCGGGCGACCGAGACTCCCCGCGACCACCACCGGGTACGCCCGGCGCGCGCCCCGCCGCCGGGGTCGACCCGCCGTTCGTCCGCCATCGCGCTCCCACCGTCCGGCCCTCGGGCCGACTCGCCCGGCCGCAAAACCCGGTGCGCGTTCCCCGTCCGGACCGGTCCACACCCGGCGCAGCCGTCGCGGATCGGCGCTGATCGGCAGGTGAGGACGCCGCCAGGGTGGGTATGCGCGCTGCCACATCGGCAGGCGGGGGGCGCGTACGGCATGGGCGACGGCGACGGGACCGTGATCATCGGGGCGGGGCCGGCCGGGCTGACCGCCGCGTACGAGCTGCTGCGGCACGGCGAGCCGGTCCGGGTCTACGAGGCCGACGACGTGGTGGGCGGGATCAGCCGGACGGTGGAGCGCGACGGCTGGCGCTTCGACATCGGCGGGCACCGCTTCTTCACCAAGGTGTCCCGGGTCGAGGACTTCTGGCACGAGATCCTCCCCGACGAGGACTTCCTGCTCAGGCCACGGATGAGCCGGATCTACTACCGGGGCGCGCTGTTCGACTACCCGCTCAGCGCCGGCAACGCGCTGCGCAACCTCGGCCTGCTGGAGGCGGCGCGCTGTCTGGGCTCGTACGGCCGGGCCCGGCTGCGCCCGCCGAAGGACCAGTCGCACTTCGAGGGGTGGGTGTCGGCGCGGTTCGGCTGGCGGCTCTACTCGATCTTCTTCAAGACGTACACGGAGAAGGTCTGGGGGATGCCGGCGGACCGGTTGCAGGCCGACTGGGCCGCCCAGCGGATCAAGAACCTGTCGCTGGCCACGGCGATGCGCAACGCGCTGCTGCCCCGGCGCAACCGCACCGACGTGACCAGCCTGATCGAGGAGTTCCAGTACCCGAAGCACGGCCCCGGGATGATGTGGGAGCGCTGCGCCGAGGAGGTCGCCAAGCGCGGCGGCACCGTTCGTACCGGCGTCTGGGTGACCGAGGTGCAGCGGGATCCGGCCGCGCGGCGGGCCACCGCCGTGACGGTGGCCGACGCGGGCGGGGCGCGCACCGAGCCGGCTGCGCACGTGATCTCCTCGATGCCGATCTCCGCGCTGGTGCGGGCGATGCGCCCGGAGGCGCCGCCCGAGGTGCGGGCCGCCGCCGACGACCTGCGGTACCGGGACTTCCTGACCGTGGCGCTGGTGGTGCCGGAGGAGTTCTCGTTCCCGGACAACTGGATCTACGTGCACGACCCGGCGGCCCGGGTGGGCCGGATCCAGAACTTCGGCTCCTGGTCGCCGTACCTGGTGAAGGACGGGCGGACCTGCCTGGGGCTGGAGTACTTCGTGTTCGAGGGCGACGAGATGTGGCGGACGCCGGACGCCGAGCTGATCGCGTTCGCCACCGCCGAGCTGGAACGGCTGGGCCTGGTCAAGCCCGGGTGCGTGGAGGCGGGCTACGTGGTCCGGATGCCGAAGGCGTACCCGGTCTACGACGAGCGGTACCAGCGCAACGTCGACGTGATCCGGGACTGGCTCGCAGCGAACGTGCCGAACGTGCACCCGGTCGGCCGCAACGGCATGCACCGGTACAACAACGCCGACCACTCCATGCTGACGGCGATGCTGACCGCGGAGAACATCGCGCACGGCGCGGAGCACGACGTCTGGACCGTCAACGTCGAGCAGGACTACCACGAGCAGCGCAGCCCGTCGCGGCACGGCACCGGCCGGGACGCGCCGGTCGTCCCGGCCCGGCGGTGAGGCCCCGGCCGTGAGGTGGTCGTGACGGGCGGCGTTGTGCCGGTCACCTAGCGTGGACCGGGACCGGCCCCCTTCCGGCGTCGCCACCTCCGGGCCCTGCGAGGACTGATGACCTTCAGCATCGGCATCTTCGACCTCTTCACCTACCTCACCCCCGGGTCGCTCTACCTCACGCTGTCCGCCTACCTCGCGGTCCGGCAGGACTGGGTGCGGCTGGACGACCTGAGCCGGCAGCCCACGCCGCTGCTCCTGCTCCTGGCCCTGCTGCTCGCCTACGTGCTGGGCAACGCCACGTACGGCCTCGGTCGTGTCGTCGACCGGGCACTGCCGTTCTGGAACTGGGGCCGATTCGACGCCCGCCGGGTGTTCGCGGAGCAGGCCCTCGGCGCGGCCGGCTCGCGGATGCTCACCGCGCCCTGGGGGGTGCTGCTCGCAGCGGCCGAGTTGCACAACCGGGAGGTGGCCGCCGAGGCGACACGGATGCGGGCGATCGGGCTGATGATGCGGAACGCCACGGTGCCGCTGCTTCTCGGCGCGGTCCTGGCCGTTGTCGAAGCCGGTCGCGGGTTCGGCGGGACCGCGGCGGTCCTCGCCGGGCCGGCTCTGCTCGCCGTCGCGGGTGGCGCCGCCTGGCGGAGCGTCGTGCTGCGGTTCTGGGCCGAGTTGAAGACGTTGGAGATCTGCTTCGTCATCCCGGACATCGAGGACCGGCTCCGCGGTCCGGCCGGAACGGAACCGGCTGAAGGCCCCGGCGCGTGAGGGTGGTCATAACCGCTGGACGACCGCCGCGGCGGTGCTGCTAGCCTTCTGGGCAGGTCATGAGCGCCAGCGCGAAGCCCCGGCTCGCTGGCCGGCAACCCTCCTCCGCGGTGGGGTGCCCCGGGTGAAGACCAGGCACCGGCAGCCGCCGGTGCAAGCGTGGCCTGGCACCCAGGTCAGCACCAGACCAGGGAGACCGATGTCCGCACCACCCTCCACCCCATCCGGCGACGTCGCCGCGTACCCGGCCCGCTTCGCGCTGGTCAAGCGCCGTCACGTCGACCTGATGCGGGTGTGCAGCGACGCCTGTCGCCTCGTGCGCTGAGCGAACGCCACCCTCCTTTCCCCGATCCACCCTTCTCCGGCCCGGCCGTCCGTCCGGCGGGCCGGCGCCGACGCGCACCCCGCGCGTCCATCCACTCTGGAGAGACATCGTGCGTTTCCGTACCGTCCTGACCCGTGCCGCCGCCGTCGGCGCGGCCGCCCTGCTCGCCGTCACCGCGCTCACCGCCTGCGGCAACGACGACACCACCGCGGCCGACAACCCGTACGGCCTGCTCCAGCCCGGCGTGATCCGCGCCGGCACGCTCACCGACGCCCCGCCGAACGTCTTTCTGAAGGACGGCAAGTTCACCGGCTTCGACAACGAGCTGCTGCGTGCCGTGGCCGCCAAGATCGACCTGAAGGTGGAGTTCGTCGGCACCGACTTCTCCGGCCTGCTCGCCCAGGTCAACAGCGGCAAGTTCGACGTGGGCAGCTCCTCGATCACGATCACCGAGGCGCGGAAGAAGACAGTGGACTTCGGCAACGGCTACGACTTCGGCTACTTCGGCCTGGACGTGCCGGCCGGCTCCTCGATCACCGGCTTCGACCAGCTCGCCGGCAAGCGCGTGGTGGTGGTCCAGGGCACCGTGCAGGACGACTACGCCACCAAGCAGAACCTCGATCCGGTGCGGGTGCCCGACTACAACAGCGCGATCAACCAGCTCAAGGCCGGTACCGCCGACGCCTGGATCGCCCCGGCCGAGATCGGCGACAAGTCCGCCGCCGACAGCAACGGCAAGATCAAGGTCGCGGCGAAGCAGCTCAGCCCCACCCCGACCGCGTACGCGGTGGCGAAGGGCGACGACAAGCTGCGCGAGGCGCTGAACAAGGGCCTCGACGAGGTCATCGCCGACGGCACGTGGAGCCGCCTGCAGGCCGAGTACTACCCGGGGCGGCCGGTCCCGGCCGACTTCAAGCCGGGCAGCGGGTCGGTGGCGGTGCCGTCGCCGTCGGCCGCCTCCTGAACCGGTAAGCGAGCACGAGCGGGGCGGACGGAGCGGACATGGATCCACTGAGCACGCTGTGGGAGACGTTCTTCGACTGGGACTCGATGCGCGAGGCGCTGCCCGAGATGCTCACCGTCGGGCTGCCGAACACGCTCACCCTGGCGGTCTCCGCCGCCCTGCTCGGCTCGGTGCTGGGCATGCTGCTGGCCGTCGCCGGCATCTCGCGTACCCGATGGTTGCGGTGGCCGGCGCGGGTCTACACCGACGTGTTCCGCGGCCTGCCGGCCGCGGCGACCATCCTGCTCATCGGCGTGGGCCTGGCGCCGCTCGGCATGCAGGTGTGGGGCCCGAACCCCTATCCGCTGGGCGTGCTGGCGCTGTCCCTGATCGCCGCCGCCTACCTCGGTGAGATCTTCCGGGCCGGCATCCTGAGCGTGGAGGCCGCCCAGTTGGAGGGCGCGCGGGCGCTCGGCTTCTCGTGGGGCGAGGCGATGCGTCTGGTGATCATCCCGCAGGGCGTACGCCGGGTGCTGCCTGCCTGGGTCAACCAGCTCATCGCGCTGATCAAGGACTCCAGCCTGGTCTACTTCCTCGGCCTGCTGGCCAGCCAGCGGGAGCTGTTCCGGATCGGGCAGGACTACGCGGCGAACACCGGCAACCAGTCCGCGCTGCTGCTGGCCGGGTTGTTCTACCTGGTGCTGACCGTGCCGCTGACCCACGCGGTCAACTGGCTGGACCGGCGCCTGCGGCAGGGCCGCCCCGCCGCGCCGCCCGAGCCCGACACCGAGCCGGCCGACCTCACCCCGTCCGGAAAGGACCCGCGATGACCACCACGACCTCGGTCAGCCTGGCCGTCCGCGACGTGCACCTGGCCTTCGGCGCACACCGGGTGCTGCGCGGCGCGGACCTCGACGTGGCCCGGGGCCGCGCGGCCTGCGTCATCGGCCCGTCCGGCTCCGGCAAGTCGACGCTGCTGCGCACCGTCAACCGGCTGATCGAGCCGGACCGCGGTGACGTGCTGCTGGACGGGCGCAGCGTGCTGCGCGACGACCCGGACGCGCTGCGTCAGCGCATCGGCATGGTGTTCCAGCAGTTCAACCTGTTCCCGCACCTGAGCGTGCTGCGCAACATCACGCTGGCGCTGCGCAAGCTCAAGAAGCTGAACGAGGACGAGGCGGTGGCGCTGGCCCGTGCCCAGCTCGACCTGGTCGGCCTGGCCGGCAAGGCGGACGCGCGGCCCGCGCAGCTCTCCGGCGGCCAGCAGCAGCGCGTCGCCATCGCACGGGCGCTCGCGCTGCGCCCGCAGGTGATGCTGTTCGACGAGGCGACCAGCGCGCTGGACCCGGAGCTGGTCAAGGGCGTCCTGGCGGTGATGGCGGACCTGGCCGCCGCCGGGATGACGATGGTCGTGGTCACCCACGAGATGGGGTTCGCGCGCAGCGTCGCCGACACGGTGGCGTTCATGGACGCGGGCGTGGTGCTGGAGGCCGGGCCACCGGAGGCGGTCTTCGAGGCGCCGGAGCACCCGCGGCTGCGACGCTTCCTGTCCCAGGTGCTCTGACACGCCCCAGCACGGTGAAGCGCCACGACGCGGTGAAGCGCCGCGCGGCCTCAGCCCTTCACCGCGCCGATCAGCACGCCCTTGACGAAGTGCCGCTGGATGAACGGGTAGACAGCGACGATCGGGGCGACCGTCAGCACCACCACCGCCATCTTGATCGCCTCGGTCGGCGGCATGGTCACCCCGCTGCTCGCGCCGGAGGTGTGCGGGGCCTGCCCGGCCAGCAGGTAGCTCTGGAGCACCCGCTGGATCGGGTACATGTCGTTGCGGTCGATGAACAGCAGCGCGTCGAACCAGACGTTCCAGTAGCTGACCGCGTAGAACAGGCCGACCACGGCGATCACCGCGCGGGACAGCGGCAGCACGATGCGCGCGAGCGTCCGGAAGTCGCTCGCGCCGTCGATGCGGGCGCTGTCCAGCAGCTCCGACGGGATGCCCTGGAAGAACCCGCGCACCACGACCAGGTTGAACACGCTGATCGCCGGCGGCAGGACCAGCGCCCAGATGGTGTCCTTCAGGCCCAGCCCGGTGACCACCAGGTAGCGCGGCACCAGCGGCGGATAGACCAGGAACGGGATCAGGAAGTACGCCAGCAGCCAGCGGTGGCCCAGCGAGCCCGGCCGGGACAGCCCGTACGCGGCGAGCACGGTGACCGTCAGCGCGATGGCGGTGCCGATCACGGTGACGAGCGTGCTGATCCACAGCGCCCGGGTGACCGCGCCACCGGCGAAGATCGTCTCGTACGCGGACGTGTCGATCCCCCGGGGCACGACCACCAGGCCGCCGGCCCGCGCGATGGTCTCCCGGGAGGAGAGGCTGGTCACCAGGATCACCCAGAGCGGGAACAGGACGCCCGCCACCAGCAGTGTGAGCGCGACGGCCTTGAGCCCCTGGCCGACCGGGGTGGGCGGTTCCTGCCACACCGGCCGGCGGGATCGGTCGCCGGCGACCCGGCGGATGAGCGTGGTCATGACTTCGAGTAGATCCCTCGTTCGCCGAGCATGTGCGCCACGCGGTTCGCGGCCAGGATCAGCACCAGCCCGATGACGGCCTTGAACAGTCCGGCCGCCGCGCCGTAGCCGTAGTTCCCGGTGGCGATGGAGAAGTGGTAGACGAAGGTGTCGAGCACCTCGGCGGCCTGCCGGCCGACGGCGTCGCGTTGCAGCAGGAACTGCTCGAAGCCGACCGAGAGCGCGTCGCCCAGGCGCAGGATGAGCAGCAGCACGATCACCGGGCGCAGGCCGGGCAGCGTGATGTGCCACAGCCGCCGCCACCGGCCGGCGCCGTCCGCGGCGGCGGCCTCGTAGAGGTTCTGGTCGATGGTGGACAGCGCGGCGAGGAAGACGATGGTGCCCCAGCCGACGTCCTTCCACACCGCCTCGACGGTGACCAGGACGATGAACGTGTCCGGGTTGGTCATCACGTTCCACGGTTGCAGCCCGGCCTCGCGCATGCTCTGGGCGAGCAGCCCGGCACCGCCGAGCATCGCGACGAAGAACGTGACCACCAGCACCCAGCTGAAGAAGTGCGGCAGGTAGACGATCGTCTGGATCAGGCCGCGCAGCCGGCTGGACAGCAGGTTGTGCAGCGCGATGGCCAGCAGGATCGGCAGCGGGAAGAAGAAGACGAGCTGGAACGCGGTGATCGCCAGCGTGTTGCGGAACGCGTCCCAGAACGCCGGGTCGTCGAACAGCAGCTGGAACTGCCCGAAGCCGATCCAGTCGCTGTGCAGGAACGCCTGCCACGGGTTGTCGCCCAGGTAGGGGTTGTAGTCCTGGAACGCGATCACGTTGCCGGCGATCGGCAGGTAGCTGAAGATCAGCAGGACGAGGAAGCCGGGCACCACCATGGCGAGCAGTTGCCAGTCCCGGCGCAGCCGGGTGCGCAGCGGCACCCGGCGGCGGGACGGGCGACGGCGGGGCGGACGGCCCGGTGGGGCCGGCGCGTCCGGCCGGGCCCGTTCGGGCCCGGCCAGGACGGCCGGCTCGTTCACCGGCCCTCCTTGGGCAGCGAGTCGGCGAGAAGTTTGCGGGCCTCCTCGCCGCCGTTCGCCTTCCACTCCGCGACGATGGCGTCCACGTCGCTCAGCGGGCGGCGGCCGCGCAGCACGTCGGTGAACTTGTCCTCGGTGGGCACCTGGTTGGCCTTGTAGGCCGCGGGCATCTCCAGCTTCACCCCGGCCCAGGGGTTGGGCTCCATGTGCTTGACCATCTCGTTGGAGTACGCGAGCACGTCCGGCACGAAGCGCGGGGTGTCCGGGAACGGCCCGATGGTGGGGTTGCGGCCGCTGATGAAGAAGTACTGGTTGGCGATCTCCTTGAACGCCAGGTCGGTCTTGACGGGACCGTTCGGCGACGGGGTGTGGTGTTTGCCCGCGACGCCGAAGTCCCGCAGCTGGGCCTCCTGGCTGCCCAGCGGCGCGGAGCACCAGTTGATGATCCGCAGCAGTTCCTGAACCCGGTCCTTGCCGAGGCCCTTCTTGACGAAGGTGTAGGAGATCGGCTCGTCGTCGCCCCAGACCAGCGGGTCGCCGCCGGTGGCGGAGAAGATCGGCACCGGCTGGATGTTCAGCCTGGGGTTGGTCTTCTGGTGCTCGGCCTGGGCGCCCTGCCAGAATCCGACGCCGTCCTGGTGGAACACGATCGCGCCGTTCTTGGCGAACAGCTGCTTGGCGTCCGCGCCCTTGCTGGCCACGATGTCCGGGTGGACCAGGCCGTCCGCGTAGATCTTGGCCATGACCTCCAGTGCGCGGCGGAACTCCGGGGTCTCGTACTTGAACTCGGGGGTGCCGTCGGGCTTGACCCGCCACCCGCCCTTGTGGCCCGGCACCTTGTGGAACATCTGGATCATGGCGAAGACGTCGTTGAACGCCCACACCTTGCGCGCCGGGTCGGTGACCTGCTTGGCCACGGCGAGCAGGTCGTCGAGGTTCGCCGGCACGGCCAGGCCACGCGCGTCGAGCAGGTCCTTGCGGGTGAACAGCGCCCAGGGGAACGGCCCGTCCGTGGGGTTCGGCACGGACATGATCCGCTCGTTCCAGACCGCGCGCCGCCAGGCCCCGGTGGGGAAGCTCGCCAGCATCGGGTACGCGCCGGCGGCGTCGCCCTTGAGGTGGTCGGTCAGGTCCTCGAAGAGCACCTTGATCGCCTCGGCGAAGCGCGGGATCTTCTCCACCTCCCACCCCGGCACGCACAGCAGGTCCGGTACGTCCCGCGCGCCGAGCATCGCGTTGAGCTTGTCGGCGTACGTGGCGCCGTCCTGGATGGTGAAGTTGACGGGCACGCCCAGCTCGGCGTTCACGGCCTGGAGGTAGGCGCTCTGCGCGACTCCGGGCGGCGCCGGCCCCCAGGCGGGGGTCATCGCGGTGACCTGCTTGCCGCTGGTGCCGGGCTTGTCGGTGATGGCGTCGACGAGGTTCGCCGGATAGCGGGTGTAGCCGTCGGGCACCGGACGGGTGCCCACGATGTCGGGCTTGACGGCGCCGGGCAGGTCCTTGCGGGTGGGCAGCAGGCCGGAGACGGCGTCGAGGTCCTGGGCGGTGCCGGAGCCGGCCGGCTTCTCCGAGCAGCCGGCGAGCAGCGGGCCGGTGGCGGTGGCGGCCACGCCGAGGCCGACCAGGCCGAGGAAGCGGCGGCGGGAGGAGCCCGGGTCGGGGTGGTGCGCGGTCATCGGTCCCCCTTCGGGAAGGGAAGCGCAGTGGATTAGTTCGTATGGATGGTCAACAAACTAATCACGTCGATGAGCTTGCACAAGGGCGGACCGGATCGACACGGCGGTCAGGCCGGGCAGCGGTCGGACAACGCGTAGCGGGTGAGGACCACATCGCCGATCTGGCGCACCTCGACCACCCGCGCCCGGCGCCCCGGGTGCCACGGAAAGTGGCCGTCCCCGACGAAGCGCGGCGCCCGCCCGTCCCCCACGAAGAACGGCGCCACCACCAGGTGCAACTCGTCGGCCAGGCCGGCGGTCAGGAACTGGCGGTGCACCGAGCCGCCGCCCTCCACCATCAGGCGCGCCACCCCGCGCCCGGCCAGGTCGGCCACCACCGCCTCCGGAGTGGCCGGATCACCGGCGTCGACCACCGTGGACACCGCGCCCACCTGCTCGCGGGCCTTGTCCACCACGCCGCTCGGGCAGTACACCAGCTTGAGCCCGTCACCGGCGGTGAAGAACCGGGCCTGCGGATCGAGGTCGCCGCTGCCGGTGACAGTCACCTTCACCGGCGACGGCGGCAACCCGCGCGCCACCCGCTCGGCGCGCCGGCGCTCGCTGCGCACCAGCAGGCGAGGGTCGTCGCGGCGGACGGTGGCCGCGCCCACCATGATCGCGTCGCACCCGGCCCGGGTCGCGTCGACCCGGTCCAGGTCGTCGTCGTTCGACAGCAGCAGCCGCTCGGTCGTCGCGTCGTCGATGTAGCCGTCGATCGACATCGCGCAGCTGAGCAGCACGTACGGGCGGGTCGTCACGGCACGAACGGCAGGTCGAGGGCATGGTCGGCGCGGGTCACCTTGGCCGCCAGATAGCCCGCGTTCGCCGGTGACAGGTGCACGCCGGTGGACACCCGGTCGGCCACCGTCACGCCCAGCCGTTCGAGCTGCGCCGCCTTGTCCGGGTTGTTGCTGAGCAGGGCCACCCGGTCCACGCCCAGCGCGGCGAGCATCTGCGCGGCCACCGTGTAGTCGCGCTCGTCCGCACCGCGCCCGAGCGCCAGGTTCGCCTCGTACGTGTCGAGGCCGCCGTCCTGGAGGGCGTACGCGTCGAGCTTGGCGTACAGGCCGATGCCGCGCCCCTCCTGCCGCAGGTAGAGCAGGTAGCCACCGGCCTCGGCGATCCGCTCGACCGCCTCGCGCAACTGCGGGCCGCAGTCGCAGCGCTGGCTGCCGAACACGTCCCCGGTGAGGCACTCGCTGTGCGGGCGGACCAGCGGCGGGTCGGCGTCGACGTGCTCACCGAGCCCGAACGCCAGGTGCTCGCGGCCGTCGACGAGACCGTGGAAGGTGTGCACGCGGGCCGTGGTCACGTAGCCGTCGGGGAACCGGAGCGGAACCGTCACGCGGGTCCGGACCGTCGCGGCGGGCAGCGTTTCGTCCATGGTTCTCCTGTCCTCCGGTCGCCGGGCGGACCCGGCGACGCACACCTCGCTCCCCCACCGTAGGCGGGATCACCGACAGTTGCCGGGCTCGCGCCGAGGCATCCGCCGTGCCAGCAGCACCGCGGCGCCGGGAAGGCTGGCCACGAGGACCAGCGCGCCGTACACCGTGCCGGTCGCCACACCCTGCGCGGCGGTCAGCCCGGCCGAGGCGAACGCCCACGCGGCCACTCCCTCGCGCGGCCCGAAACCACCGACGTTCAACGGCACCGCCATGGCCAGCAGGGCGAGCAGCGTCAGCGGCAGCAGGTGCGACAGCGGTGCCTCCGCGCCGGCCGTGCGGGCCGCCACCACGAACGTGGCCAGGTGACCGGCGAACACCACGGTCGAGGCGACCACCACGCCGGCCCAGGTCCGGCGGCCGAGCACTCCGGAGCGGACGTCGGCGACAGCCGTCCGGGCGGCCCGGGCGAGCCGGGACGCCCCGGAGCGGGGCACCGCGCGGGCGGCGAGCACCAGCGCCAGCGCGACCACGGCGAGGCCGGCGGCCAGCGCCGGCAGGTACCGGCGTACCGGCGACGGGAACGCGGCGAGCAGCGCCACCGCGATGACCACCTGCACCACCTGCCCGGCGGTGCGCTCCCACACCACCGCCCGGACGCCGCGGGCCAGGTCCCCGGCGTCGCGGCCGTGCCGTACCGCCCGGTGCACGTCGCCGAGCACGCCGCCGGGGAGCGTGGAGTTGAGGAAGACCGCCCGGTAGCAGTGCGCCACCGCGGCGCGCATCGGCAGCCGTACGCCCAGCCCACCGGCTACCAGCGACCAGCGCCAGGCGCAGCAGACGGTGGTGATCACGCCGATGCCGAGCGCGGCGGCCAGCGCCGGCGCGTCGATCAGCCGCAGCCCGGCCAGGAACGGGCCGGTGCCCACCGAGGCGACGAGCGCGGCGAGCACCGCCAGCCCGAGCAGCGGGCGTACCCAGGCTCCGTTCAGCCGGGCCCGGCGTGGCCGGATCGGTACGGATGCGACGGCCGGTACGGGTCCGGCGACGGCGACGTGTGACAAACGGTCCTCCCTTGTTCCCACCGGTTGTCACGTGCCAGCAGCCGGTACGGTTCAGCCGGCGAGCAGGTCGGCGTGGTGCAGCACCACCTCGAGCCGGCCGGCGGCGGCCTCGGTGAGCCGCCACTTCTGATACGTCGCGGCGGGCCCGGACAGATGCGGTCGTTCCTCGACTGCCGCGTCGACCCAGCCGGTGAGCCACTCCGCGGCCAGTTCCGCCTGCTCCGGGCCGAGCCGCCACGGGGTCGGCCGCACGAGCGTCTCGACGCCGTGACGGCGGAACGCGGCCACCGTGACGTCCACCGCGTCCGGCCCGAGCAGGACCCGGCCGTCGACGGTACGACGCTGGTGGGCGTTGAACGCGGCGGTCAGCTCGCCGTCCAGCGGGTCCGGCGGGGTGAACTCGGCCCGTCCGGTCACGGTGAGCGCGAACAGCGTCGGGTGGCCGGCGCAGGCCGCCGCCATCCGCTCGACCTCCTCGGCGGTGAGCATGTCCAGCAGCGCGGACGCGGTGATCAGGTGGGCGTCGGCCAGGTCGGCGGCGGTCAGCCGGGTGACGTCGGAGCCGCGCGTGGTCACCGAGACCTCGGTGCCGTCGGCGGCGGTGAGCCGTCCGGCCCGGGCCAGCGCCAGCAGGTCCGCGTCGCGTTCGTGCAGCACCCAGCGCTGCGGGCCGGGCAGCCGGGGCGCGAGCCAGCGGGCCATCGAGCCGGTGCCGCTGCCCAGGTCGTGCACGACGATCGGCCGGCCGGCGGGCAGCCGGTCGCGGACCGCGTCGGCCAGCTCGGCGCTGCGGGCCGCCGCGTCGGCGGGCTCGCGCAGTCGCAGCCAGTCCGCGAAGCCGGGCGGGAGTGAGGTGGTCATGCCGCGGTCGCCTCCTTGAGTGCCGTCGCCAGCCGGTCCACGGTGACCGGCCAGCCGGTGAGGGTGTGCCGCCGCTGCCGGGCGGCGCGGCGCAGCCGGTCCCGCAGGCCCGGGTCGGTGAGCCAGCGGCGCAGCGCCGCGGCGGTCGCGCCCGGGTCACCCGGCGGCACCAGCAGGCCGGGTCGCTCGCCGCCGGGGGCGTGCCCGAGCGTGTCCGGCAGGCCGCCGGTGTCGCTCGCCAGCACCGGTACGCCCCGGGCCAGCGCCTCGGTGACCACCATCCCGTACGTCTCCCGCCGCGACGGCTGAACCAGCAGATCGGCTGCCGCGTACGTGGCGGCCAGGTCGGGTCCGGTGCGCGGACCGGTGAGCCGGACCCGGCCGGCGAGACCGGTAGCGGTGAGCCGTCCGCGCAGCCGGTCGGCGAACGCGCGGTCCCGGTCCGTCGGACCGACCCAGTCGCAGGTCCAGTCCAGGTCGGCCACCTCGGTGAGCGCGGCGGCGAGCACGTCGTGGCCCTTCACCGGGGTTACCGCCGCGACGCAGAGCAGCCGTCCCCCGCCGGGCGTGCCGTCGGCGACGGGCGCCGGGTCGACGCCGGGTGGCGCGACGGTCACCCGTTCGGGGCGCAGCCGGTAGCGGTCGAGCAGCCGGTCGCGGGTCCACGCGCTGGTGGCGACCACTGCGGTGGCCGCCGCCAGTGACCGTGCCTCCGTCTCGCCCTCGATCGGCAGGTGCACCAGGATCACCAGGCGCAGCCGCGCGGCGTGCGGGGCGAGCACGTCCGGCACGGTCGAGGCCACCAGGCCGTCGAGCAGCACCGGGACGCCGTCGGGCAGCCCGCCGAGCAGTCCGGCCAGGTCGGCGCGTTCCCGTGGCCCCGGGTGTGGCCAGCCGCCGGGAACCTGGTGTTCGCGTACCGTCCAGCCGCGCGCGGCCAGGCCCCGGCAGGCGTGCCGGTCGTAGGCGTTGCCGCCGCTGGGGTCCGCCGGGTCGTCGATGTCGCCCGGCAGCACCACGTGGACGACTGTCATCCGGTCAGAGCGACCGCTCGTAGCTCGCCCACGCGATGTGCGACTCGTGCAGGGTGACGGTGATCCCGGCGAGCCCGCGCGCGCCCTCCCCCAGCCGGCCGGCGTGCACCGCGTCGGCGAGCCGGTCGGCGATCGTCCGCGCGAGCACCTCGGTGGTGGTGTTCACCCCGGCGAAGGCGGGCTCGTCGTCGAGGTTGCGGTAGTTCAGCTCGGCGAGCACGGCCTTGAGCTGCTCGGTGGCCAGCCCGATGTCGACAACGATCCCGTCGTCGTCCAGCTCGGCGCGGCGGAACGTGGCGTCGACGACGAACGTCGCCCCGTGCAGCCGCTGCGCCGGGCCGAAGACCTCGCCGCGGAAGCTGTGGGCGACCATCATGTGGTCCCGGACGGTCACGCTGAACACGATCACTCCTCGCCGTAGGTGATGAGATGACACAGCGCCGGCAGCTCGCCCGAGGCGAGCCGGTCCAGCACGTCGGGCAGGTCGTCGAAGCGGGACCGGCCGGTGAGCAGCGCGTCGAACGCCGGGTCGGCCAGCAGGTCGAGGGCGAGCGCGAGCCGGTCGGCGTAGCTGCGGTCGGCCCGCCGGGGCGACACGGTGCCGACCTGGCTGCTGCGGATGCCCAGCCGTCGGGAGTGGAACGCGCCGCCCAGCGCCAGCGTGACCGGCCGGTCGCCGTACCAGCTCAGCTCCAGCACCGTGCCCTCGGGGCGCAGCAACTCCAGGCCGCGTTGCAGCCCGTCGGCGGTGGCGCTGGCGTGCACCACCAGGTCGCGCTCGCCGGTGGCGTCGGCGGGCGTGGCGAAGCCGGCGCCGAGCGCGGCGGCCACCGCGGCGCGGGCCGGATCGGCGTCGACGAGTTCGACGCGTACGCCGGGGAAGCGGGCCAGCAGCGCGGTCACCGCGCAGCCGACCATGCCGCCGCCGATCACGGTGACCCGGTCGCCGACCAGCGGGGCGGCGTCCCAGAGCGCGTTCACAGCGGTCTCCACGGTGCCGGCCAGCACCGCACGCTCGGCCGGTACGCCGTCCGGCACGACGGTCACGGCGTCGGCCGGTACCACGTACGCGCTCTGGTGCGGGTAGAGGCAGAAGACGGTACGGCCGAGCAGCCGCTCGTCGCCCGCCTCGACGGTGCCGACGCTGAGGTAGCCGTATTTCACCGGGGCCGGGAAGTCGCCCTCCTGGAACGGCGCGCGCATGGCGTCGTGCTGGTCGGCCGGGACGCGGCCGGTGAACACCAGCGTCTCGGTGCCGCGGCTGACGCCGGAGAAGCGGGTCCGGACCAGCACCTCACCGGGGCCGGGAGCGGCGAGCCGGACCGGCCGGATCTCGCCCTCGCCGGGGGCGCGGAGCCAGAACGCGTGGGCGTCGACCGTCACGAACTCTCCTCTTCCCCGCATTCCGACCGAGTTGTCGATCATAGACACGGAAGCGGGGCGTCCGCGGTTCGAACCGCCCGCGACCCGATGCTCAGGCGGCGCGCCGGCGCTGCTCCGTACGCCAGGTCTCCGGATCGGCCCGGTCGGCGTGGCGGTCCCCGGCCAGTTCCATCGCGCGGTGGGCAGCGGTCAGCGCGTCACACGGCGCGACCTGACCGTCACACAGCAGGCTCTCGCACCGGCCGGCCTCGTCGGGCCGGTGGGCGACTGCAACGTCGTACGCGGCCCGCCAGAGCAACGGGTCGGTGACTCCCCGTGGCAGATCGGCGTCCAGACTGGACCTGTTGCGGATCGTGTCGGGCACCGTGTCCCCCTTTGCGTCGTCGCTACCGTCCCAGTGACCGGTTGAGCGCAGATCAAACCTCTCACCTGCGTACACGTCGCGACCAGCGGTGTTTGTCACGCCGGATAGGCGCGCGTCTCGGCTGCCTTGACCGCCGCCCAGACCGCGCGGCCGGGGATCAGTCCGAGATGGGCCGCGGCGGCGGGCGTGACGTCGGCGGCGACCTCGACCGGCCCGGCCAGTTGCACGCGCAGGTTGTCGCCGTGGCGTTGGACGCCGGTGACGGTGGCGGCCCACACGTTGCGCGGGCTGCCCTCCGGCCGGGACGGGTGCAGCGCGACGGCGGCCGGCGGGTACGCGACGAACGCCTCACCGTGGACGGTGTCGGCGGTGGTGAGCGTCAGCTCACCGACGGTGACGGCGTGTCCGTCGGCGCGGCCGCGGTGCAGGTTGAGGCCGACCAGCCGGGCCACGTAGTCGGTGCGCGGCCGGGCCGTGACGGTTGCGGCGTCGCCCTCCTGCACCACCCGGCCGTGCTCCACGATGACCAGTCGGTCGGCGAGCACCAGGGCGTCGAGGGGGTCGTGGGTGACGAGCAGCGTCGCGCCGGGGTGCGCGCCGAGGTGGCGCTGGAGTTCGGCGCGGGTGTCCAGCCGGGTCCGGGCGTCGAGCGCGGCGAGCGGCTCGTCGAGCAGCAGCAGCGCCGGGTCGACGGCGAGCGCGCGGGCCAGCGCGACCCGCTGCGCCTGCCCGCCGGAGAGCTGCCGGGGCCGGCGCCGGGCCTGGTCGCCGAGGCCGACCCGGTCCAGCCACTCCTGGGCACGGGCGCGGGCGGCGCGCTTGTCCGCGCCCCGGCGGCGCGGCCCGAACGCCACGTTGTCCAGCGCGCTGAGGTGCGGGAACAGCAGGTAGTCCTGGAACACCACGCCCACCGGCCGCCGCTCCGGCGGCGTCCACACCCGGCGGTCCGGCCGGTCCAGGTCGGCGCCGTCGAGCGTGAGGTGCCCGGCGGTGAGGGGGTGCAGCCCGGCGAGCACCCGCAGCGCTGTGGTCTTGCCGGCGCCGTTGGGGCCGAGCAGCGCCACCACCTCACCGGCGGCGATGCGCAGCCGCACGTCGAGGGTGAACCCGTCCCGCTCGGCGACCAGATGCGCGTCCAGCACACTCATGTCGTCCCGACCCATTTGTCGCGCAGGGCGGCGAGGATGACCACGGAGACGGTGAGCAGGATCAGGCTCAGCACGATCGCGGCCTGCAGGTCGGTCTCCAGCGCCAGGTAGACCGCCAGCGGCATGGTCTGGGTGCGGCCGGGATAGTTGCCGGCGAACGTGATGGTGGCGCCGAACTCCCCGAGCGCGCGAGCCCAGCACAGCACCGCCCCGGCCGCCACGCCCGGGGCGACGAGCGGCAGCGTGACCCAGGTGAAGGTGGTGAACCGTCCGGCGCCGAGCGTGGCGGCGGCCTCCTCGTACCGGGGGTCGGCGCCACGAAGCGCCCCCTCGACGGCGATGACCAGGAACGGCATGGCCACGAACGCCTCGGCCAGCACCACCCCGGCGGTGGTGAACGGCAGCGTCACCCCGAACGTCTCGTCGAGCCACGACCCGACCAGCCCGCGCCGGCCGAAGACCAGCAGCAGCGCCACGCCACCGACCACCGGCGGCAGCACCAGCGGCACCGTGACCAGCGCCCGGACCAGCCGCCGGCCGGGGAACTCCACCCGCGCCAAGAGCCAGGCCAGGGGTACGCCGAGCGCCACGCAGAGCAGCGTGGCGACGGTGGCGGTCTCCAGCGACAGCCGCAGCGCGGTGAGCACACCCGGCTCGGCCAGCCGCTGGGGCAGCGTGGTCCAGGGCGTCCGGAGCAGCAGGCCGGCGAGCGGCAGGACGAGGAAGGTCAGGCCGAGCCCGGCGGGCACGAGCAGGGCGATCGGCACCCGCTGCCGGCGTACGGTGCGGCTCATGCGCCGGGCGGCGCCTGGAACCCGGCGGCGGTGAGCACGGCGATCCCGGCGTCGGAGCGGACGAAGTCGACGAAGGCGCGGGCGCCGGCCGGGTTCCCGGCGGCGCGCAGCACCACGATCGGGTAGTCGTTCACCGCGCGCGCCGACTCGGGGAACTCGACCGCGTCGAGCCCGGGTGCGGCGCGGACGTCGGTGCGGTAGACCAGTGCCGCGTCGACCTCGCCGAGACGCAGCTTGGCCAGCGCTCCCTTGACGTCCTGTTCGAGCGTGGCGGGGGTGAGCCGCACGCCCGCGGCGTCCAGGGCGGTACGCGCGGCGGCGCCGCAGGGCACCTGCTCGGCGCAGAGCGCCACCTTGACGCCGGGGCGGGCGAGGTCGGCCAGGCCGCCGACCCGGGCCGGGTTACCACGGGGTACGGCGACGACGAGCTGATTGCGGACCAGCACAGCAGGTTCGCCGTCGGCGTCACCGGCGTCGGTGACCGTCTTCATGGTGGCCGGGGAGGCGGCGGCGAACACGTCGGCGGGTGCGCCCTGGGTGATCTGGGTGGCGAGGCCCGAGCTGCCGCCGAAGTTGAACGTGACGCTGCTGCCCGGGTGGGCGGCCTCGTACTCCTTGCCGAGCGTGGTGAACGACTCGGTGAGCGAGGCGGCGGCGAACACGGTCACCGGGCCGGCACCGTCGGGACCGGCCGGTTCGTCCGCGCCGCCACAGGCGGTCAGGCCCAGCGCCCCCACCAGCGCGGCGGCGAGCGCGGCGCGGATCCACCGTACGGTCACGGACTTGTCCTTCCCCTGGGGGTGGTGGCGGGGGCGCGCTCGACCACGACGGTGGTCGACTTGATCACCGCGACGGCGACGGAGCCGACCTGGAGGTCGAGGTCGTCCACGGCCTCGCGGCTCATCAGCGACACCACACGGAACGGCCCGGCCTGGATGTCCACCTGGGCCATCACGGTGTCCTTGACGACGGCGGTGACGATGCCGCGCAGCCGGTTGCGGGCCGAGGACAGCTCGGGGTGGCCGGGGGCGCGGACGAACGCTGCCACGTCGGCGCCGTCGAGCACCCGGTGGCCGTGCTCGTCGCGGGTGGCCGGCAGCTTGCCGGCGTCGATCCAGCGGCGGACCGTGTCCGCGCTGACCCCGAGCAGTTCGGCTGCCTCGCCGATCCGGAACACCGTCACGCGCTCACCCTAGCGGCCCGCAGGTGCGAGCCGGAAGGGGCGTGGTGGCTCGCATCCGCGAACCGTGATGCGCCTCGGGAACCGGGACTGCGGTTCAGTCGGCCGGGGTGATCCGGACCCGCCGCAGCAGCTGGGCGTTGAGCGCCACCACGATCGTCGAGGCGGACATCAGCACCGCGCCCAGCGCCGGACTGAGCGCGATCCCCGCCCAGGCGAGGACACCGGCGGCGAGCGGGATCGCCACCACGTTGTAGCCGGCCGCCCAGGCCAGGTTCTGCCGCATCTTCCGGTACGAGGCGCGGGACAGCCGGATCACGCCGCCGACGCCGCGCGGGTCGGAGCCGGCGAGCACCACCCCGGCGGACTCGATCGCCACGTCGGTGCCCGCGCCGATGGCCAGCCCGACGTCGGCGCGGGCGAGCGCCGGTGCGTCGTTCACGCCGTCGCCGACCATCGCCACCGTCAGTCCCCGGCCGCGCAGCTCGGCCACCGCCTTGTCCTTGTCGGCCGGGAGCACCTCGGCGAAGACCTCGTCGACGCCGGGCCGGAACCCGAGGTCGGCGGCGACCGCCTCGGCGACCGGGCGCGCGTCGCCGGTGATCATCACGATCTTGCGTACGCCGAGGTCGCGCAGCTCGGCCACGGCGGCCCGCGCCTCCGGGCGGACCTGGTCCTCCAGCCCGAACGCGGCGGTCACCTCCGGCGGGCCGCCCTCGGGCAGGCGGACCAGGTGCAGCACCGCGGCGCCCCGGCCCGACCACTCCTGCGCGGCCCGGTCCAGGTCGTCCGGCACCGCGGCGTCGAGTTCGCGCAGCAGCGCCGGCCCGCCGACCGCCCAGTCCACGCCGTCCACAGTGGCGCGCACGCCCCGGCCGGTCAGTGCCCGGAAGCCGCGCGCGGCGGGACGGGCGCCGCGGGCGTCGGCGGCGGCAACCAGCGCCCGGGCCAGCGGGTGCTCGCTGTCGGCCTCCACCGCACCGGCCAGCGCCAGGGCGGCCGTCTCGTCCGTCCCGCCGGTGGTGGCCACCCCGGTCACCGTGTGCCGGCCGGTGGTGAGCGTGCCGGTCTTGTCGAACAGGACCGTGTCGACGGTGCGCATCCGCTCCAGCGCGAGCCGGTCCTTGACCAGGATGCCGGCGCGGGCCGACAGCGCTGTGGACAGCGCCACCACCAGCGGGATGGCCAGGCCGAGCGCGTGCGGGCAGGCGATCACCAGCACGGTCACGGTGCGTACCACCGCCTGGTCGGGGTCGCCGAGCAGCGCCCAGACCGCGAACGTCGCGAGGCCGGCGAACGCCGCCAGGTAGAACAGCAGCGCGGCGAACCGGTCGGCGAGCACCTGCGCTCGCCCGCCGGAGGCCTGCGCCTCGGCCACGAGCCGCCCGATGCCGGCCAGCGCGGTGTCCGCGCCGACCGCCTCCACGCGTACCCGGAGGGTGGAGTCGGTGGCGACGGTGCCGGCGACCACCCGGTCCCCGGCGGCGCGGGCCACCGGCCGCGACTCCCCCGTGATCATCGACTCGTCCAGCTCGGCGGCACCCTCGACGATCCGGCCGTCGGCCGGCACCCGCCCGCCGGGGCGCACCAGCACCAGGTCGTCCACCCGCAGCTCGCCGACCGGCACCGGATGCGGCCGCCCGGCGTCGTCCAGGCGCTCGGCGTCGTCGGGCAGCAGCGCCGCGAGGGCACCGAGCGCGCCGCGCGCCTGCCCGACCGCCCGCATCTCCTGCCAGTGCCCGAGCAGCATGATGGTGACCAGCGCGGCCAGCTCCCACCAGAAGTCGAGGTCGAACAGGCCGAGGCTGGTGGCGGCCGAGGCGAGGTACGCGACGACGATCGCCATCGAGATCAGCAGCATCATGCCCGGGGCACGTTCGCGCAGCTCACGCAGCCCGCCGGTGAGGAACGGCCAGCCGCCGTACGCGAACACCACGGTGCCGAGCACCGGGCCGACCCAGCGCACGCCCGGGAACTCGAGCGAGTAGCCGAACCAGTCCATCACCATGTGGCTGGTGGCGACGATCGGTACCGTCAGCGCCAGGCTGAGCCAGAATCGGCGGCGGAACTGCTCCGGGTCGTGCCCGGCGTGCGCGCCGTGCCCGCCGCCGTGGTCGTCCTGACCGCCGCCGTGGCCGCCGGTGTCGTGGCCTCCGTGGTGGCCGGTTCCGTGCTCCATCGGGCGTCACCTCCACCCGCCACCATACCCCCTGGGGGTAACTGCCGGCGTCCGGTCGGCGCGGTGGTCAGCGCTGGGGGCGGGCGCCGACGCTCGGCCGGTCCGCCGGAGGACGGCCCTGCCAGGGCCAGCGGCCGTCCAGCTCCACCTCCAGCGAGAAACTCAGGAACGTGCGGACCAGCACGATCAGCGCCAGCACGCCGACGCTGGTGAAGGTGGGCGACACCGCCACCGTACGGATGATGTCGCCGCCGACCAGGAACTCCAGGCCGAGCAGGATGGCCCGGCCGACCCCCTGCCGGTACGCCCGGTAGTGCGCGACCACCTGGCGGGTCCGGGCGCAGCGCACCGCGAACACCGCCGTGGCGACCGCGACGCCGACCGCGATGACGAGCACCCCGGCCAGGTCGAGCAGTGCCCCGACGTGCTGGACGATCTCCTTCGTCGGCACCCGGCACCCCCGCACCAGCCTGACCCGTCGGCCACGCCCGCGAGCGGGTTTGCCGGTCGGGCAGCCGGTGGGGGGACGTCCGGCCGGGACGGCGGGGCGGGTGCGCCGCCGTCCCGGCCGGCCCGGTCACTGCCCGATGGCGGCCTGCGGCCCGGCGTACGTGCGCAGCAGTGCGGGAACCTGCGCGGCGGGGTCGAGGCGGTAGGAGTAGAAACTCGACGGGGTGAACGCCGAGCCGCCGGTCTCCCGCTGACCGGTGCAGCCGACGCAGACGCTGCCGCTCTGGCGTAGTTCCGCGGTGTCGTCCCGGTAGTAGGGGTCCTTCACGTTCTCGTAGTAGCTGTTCTCGATCACCAGCTTGGTACGGCCCCGGGAGTAGTTGCCGTACCCCCTGATGTTCTGCAGGTAGTTGTTGAAGAAGTGGGCGTACTGGACGTTGTCGGTGCTGGGATTGCGCACGTTCGTGTCGTGGATCCAGTTGTGGTGCATGGTGATCCGGGCGGTGACGTTCTCCGTCCAGCCGATGCCGAACGCCTTGTTGCCCTCGGCGATGACGTTCCAGGACACGGTCAGGTTCGTGGTGTCCTTCCGGCTGTCGATCAGGCCGTCGTTCATCCGCGTGATCGTGTTGTGGTCGATCCAGATCCGGTTCGCGGTGTCCATCTGGATGCCGTCGTAGTCGAAGTCCTTGTCGTCCGGGTCGTCCGAGGCCACCCGGGTGTCCCGGATGGTCAGGTTGCGGATGATGACGTTGGCGGTGCCGGCGCCGAGGTGGAATCCGCCGTTGACGATCTGCCCGTTCCGCCCGACTCCGACGATCGTCTTGTTCGAGCCGACCGGGATCTCCCGGCCGTACGGGCTGACCGTGATCGCCGCGCCGACCCGGATGACGTACGGCGTGCTGGACGCCGCGTACCGCTCCAGGTCGGCCTGGCTGGTCACGGTGACCGTGGCGCCGGCCGCCCCGCCGGTGGTGCCGGCCGCGCCGGCGAACCCGTCCGGCGCGTTCGAGTACGGCACACCGGCCGGCGGCGTGGTCGGCGTCGGGGACGGCGCGCCGGTCGTCGGGGTGACCCCGCCGGTGCAGGCGGTGCCGTTGAGCGTGAACACCGTGGGCGCCGGGTTCGTGGCGCCGCGCGAGCCGGTGAAGCCGAACGAGACGCTCCCCCCGGCCGGCAGGGCGGCGTTCCAGTCGACGTTCGTCGCGGTGACGCTCGACGTCCCGGCCGTAACGGTGGCGTTCCACGACTGGGTGACCTGCTGGCCGGCCGGGAACGTCCAGGCCAGCCGCCAGCCGTTCACCGCGTCGCCCAGGTTCGTGATCGTCACGTCGGCGTTGAAGCCGCCGCTCCACTCGCTGCTGACCCGGTAGTCGACCCGGCAGCCGGCCGCCGCCAGGGCGGTGACCGCGGTGACCGCGCCGAGCGCCGCCAGCGCCGCGGTCGTGCCGAGCACCAGCGCGGTACGCCAGGGCCGGCCCTTCTTCGTGACAGTCATGCCGTTCTCCAACATCGTGATCACAACGGGTTCCACCCGTCGGTGCCGGCGAGGTATCTCTGCGGTGTGTAGGTGGCGGCCTGGGCGTCGCTGAGCTGCGGCCGGTTGCCGTTGACCGTCGCGCCGGGGCCGGTGTTGCGGTATTCGGAGAAGCGGGCGTTCTGCCAGGTGGCGTCGCCCATGTTCGTCCACGGCTGGGCGTTGCGGACCGTGCCGCTGAGCGTGGACTCCCGGTAGAGCACCTGCGCGCCCTGGCGCCACGGCCGGCCGAGGGTGGTGTTGTTGTTCCCGGTGCCGGTGATCGTCGACCGGTAGAACAGGAAGCCGTACGTCTTGGCGGCGTCCGTGCTGGCGGCGGTGACGGTGCCGCCGCTGGAACGCTTCTCGTGGATGGTGCAGGCGTGGAAGACGATCGTGCCGCCGCCGAAGATGAAGTCGGTGGTGCCCTCGACGTAGGAGTCGACCACGTACGCCCGGGTGCGGTCGTTGACCAGGAAGGTGTCCTGATCACCGAGGAGGCGTACGTTGCGCAGCACCGCACGGTCGGCGTTGAGGTGCAGCGCGACCGCCTGCTGGCCGCTGGTCACCGAGCCCTCGTCGAAGTCGTTGGCGATGGTCAGGTTCTCCGCCACGAAGTCGGACCCGTCGACGAACATGCTGGCGCTGCCGGAGGTGCCGCTGCTGTTCGCCGAGTTGTTGAAGACGATCACGGTGTTCGCCGGCGACGTGCCGAGTCCCCGGAACGTGATGTGGGGTTTGTTCGACGGCACCCGCACCACCTGGCGGTAGGTGCCCGGCTTGATGGTGACGACCCGACGTGTGGTGTTGTTCGCCGGCACCGCGTCGACGGCCTCCTGCACGGTGCGGTAGGTGCCGGTGCCGTCGGCCGCCACGGTCGCCGTGCCGGTCGGCGGCGGTGACGTCGGCGCGGCGGTGGGCGTGGGCGAGCCGGACGAGCCGGTACAGGTGACGCCGTTGAGCGTGAACGTGGCCGGGCTCGGGTTCGTGACGCCGTTCCAGGTGCCGTTGAACCCGGCCTCGACGCTCGCGCCGGTGCCGATGGTGGCGTTCCAGTCGACGTTGGCCGCGACCACTGACGCGCCTGTCGAGCTGGTGGTGAAGCCCCACGCCTGGGTGACTGACTGCCCGGCCGGGAACGTCCAGCCGAGACGCCAGCCGGTGAGGCTGTCGCCGAGATTCCGGATGGTGACGGCGGCGGTGAAGCCGCCGGCCCACTGCGCGGTGACCCGGTAGCCGACCTGGCAGCCCGCGGCGGCCTGGGACGGGCCGGCGGTGGCGACGCCGACGGCGGCGGTCGCGGTGGTGGTGACGAGGACGGCGAACAGGGCCGCCGCCCGTCGTCGGACGAGTTGTCTCACGGTTCTCCCCGGGGATCCTGGGTGTGCGGTGTGTCGGCCTCCGCCGTCACCGCCATCGCTGGCGGCGGCCCTCACGGCGGCAGCCGGTGCCCGGTGACGGATGCTGCCCGGCTACCCGTCACCACACAGACGGGGCGGTCCGGCCGCGACAACGCTTTTTCTCGCGCCGGTTTTCCGCCGGGCGCCTCAGCGGGCTGTCAGGTCGGCGCCGACCCGGGTGCCGGTGCCGAGGTAGCCGGTGGACGGCAGTGTCCCGTCGGCGCGGCGCGGGCCCTCGGCCGTGCGCGGGTCGGTGGACCGCAGCCGGGCGGCGCTCCAGCCGTCGTCGTCCCACGAGTTTCCGGTGGCGGCGACGCGCTCACCGCCCCGGGCCGGCGTCCGGTTGTCCAGGGCCAGGTTCCACCGGGCCGTGCCGCCGGCGCCGGTCAGGTCGAAGCCGGCGCCACCGTTGCGGAACGCGGTGTTGCCGGTGAGGTCGATCCGGCCGGTGTTGGCCTCCACACCGAATCCGTGTCCCCGGTTGCCCCAGGCGGCGTTGTCCCGCACCCGGTGACCGGCCGGGACCGGTTCCCCGCCGCCGAGCGAGAAGCCGTACCCGTTGCTGTCCCAGCCGGTCACGCCCCACCGGTTCTGCCCGTTGCCGTAGGACCAGTTCCGCTCCACGGTGACCGGGTCGGCGAAGCCGCCGAGGTCGATGCCGTCGTCGGCGTTGTGGAAGGTCCGGTTGCCGCGCAGCACGTTGCCCGCGCCGTCGCCGAACTTGACCGCGAGCCCCACGCCGGAGCCGCCCGGGTCCGCCGGGTCGTAGCTGCGGAAGAAGTCGCTGTCGAGCACCTGGTTGCCCACTGTTTCCGGGTCGCGCAGCGTCAGGCCGGAACGGGCGTTGTCGTGCACGGACAGGCGACGGAACACGGTGTGGGAGCAGGCCCGGCAGACCCAGGCGTGGCTGCGGGAGCCGCGTACCTCGATGTCCTGCACGGTCCACCAGGCGGTCCGCTGGGTGACGGCCCAGGCGTCCGCGGGCACCGCGGCGGCGTCGAGCACCGGCCGCTCGCCCCGGTATGCGCTGAGCACGATGCGCCGGTCCGCCGTGCCGTCCGTACCGATGGTCACCGGCTCGGTCATCCGGTACGTGCCACCGCGCAGGGCGATGGTCTGGCCGGGCCGGACCACCTCGGCCGCCCGGTTCAGCGTGGCGTACGGGCGGCGCAGGCTGCCGTCGCCGTCGTCGCTGCCGTCCGGGGCGACGACGATGTCGGCGTCGGTCACGCCGGTGAGCGCACGCGACGGACGCGGCGACGCGACGGTGGACGGTGCGGCGGCCGACGGCCCGCCCCGGACCGGGAGCGTGGGCGCGGCGGCCACCACACCGTCCCGGCCGTCCGGCTCGTGGCGCACGGCAAGGGCGAGCGCGGTGACGGCCAGGACCGCGACCGTGCCGGCGGCGACCGCCGCCTTCGACGACAACGCCCGCCGCAGGCCGCCCACCGCGGCCGGCGCCACGGGCGGGACCGCCACCACCGCCGGTTGCGCTTCGAGCGCCGCGCGCAGTCCGGCGGCCAGGCCGGCCGGCACCGCCAGCCCGGCCAGGCCGGGCAGGATCTGCTCCGGCGTGCCGCGGCGTCCGCCCGCGGCGAGGCAGGCCGGGCAGGCCAGGACATGCCGGCTCAGCCGTTTGCGCCACAGCGGCACGAGCGTGCCGTCCCACGCCCGAGCGGCGACGGCCAGGCCGGGGCAGCGCGGCCGGGCCCGCCACGCGGCCAGGACGGTGTACGCCTGCGCGAGCCGGGAACGCATCCGCTGGATCCGGACCGCCGCGTGGGAGGCGCCGACCCCGAGTGCCTCGCCCACGTCGCCGCGGGTCAGCTCCCCGTCCAGCTCCCGCCACCACAGCGCGAGCACCTCACGGTCGTCGGCGTCGAGCCAGGCGACCGCGGAGAGCACGTCCCGTCGCCGGGCGTCCCGGTCCACCTCGGACAGGGCCGCGCTGGCGGTGTCCGCGTCCGGATCCGGCATCTCCGCGTACGGATCCAGCGGCACCTGGCGGGCCCCGGCCCGGCGGCGGGCGTGTTCGCGGACCTGGCGGATGGCGATGGTGACCAGCCAGGCGCGGAACCGGTCCGGCTCGCGCAGCGTGGGCAGCCGCTCGACGACGCGGAGCATGACCTCCTGCACCACGTCGTCGACATCGGCGTGCCCGGCCAGCGCGCGTCCGACCACGTTGTACACCAGCGGCAGATGGGCGGCGAGAAGCGCGGTGAGCGCGGCCCGGTCACCCTGGCGTGCCGCCGTCACCAGTTCGACGTCCACCGCCGCCGTCACGGCGCACCGCCCTCCGGCTCCCGGGAGACGTGCCACCGCCGGCGATCGTGGGAGCGCGCCCACGAGGCTGGCACAGGGTCACCGGGTTGTAAACCCCGCTCGTGGTCGCGTCCGGGGCGCTCAGTCCTGGGCCTGCCAGCGGTAGAAGACGGTGGCCACCGAGTCCTGCGGGCCCTGCCACCGGTCCGGCCGGTACGGCTCGATGTACGGGCCCAGGTCCTGCATCACCTTGCCGAACGCGGGCTTGTCGCCGTGCTGGTCCCGGGTGGCCTCGGCCGCCGACGACTCCTGTTCGAGCAGGTGCACGTAGACGTCGTCGATCGAGTAGAGCCAGCGCCCGGTGACCCCGAGGTCGGCCGGGAGCGACCCGGCGTCGGACTCGGCGAAGACCCGTGCCACGTCCGGCTCGGCGCCCGGCTTGATCCGCCCGACGATCACGGTGAGCGTGGTGTCGGCTGGCGGCTCGCCCTCGGGCGCCCAGTGGTAGAACTCCTTCGCCACCGAGTCCGACGGGTTCTTCCAGTAGCGCGGGTAGGGCGTGACGTACGGGCCGATCTCTTCGGCGATCTTCTGGAAGGCGGGCAGGCCGCGGGTCTGCCCGGAGATCCGCGGGTCCTGCTCCCGCTCGATCACGTGGATGTAGAGGTCGTGGTGCGACAGCAGGTACCGGCCGATGACGCCCAGATCCTGCGGCCGGGTGGCCTGGTCGTAGTGGCCGAACACGCCGCCGACGATCTGCTCGCTGCCGGGGACCATGTGACAGACGATCACGTTGCGGAAGACCATGACTGCTCCTTGGTGGGTGGGTTCGGACGGCGGCGCCGTCACGCGGTGAAGGTGACAGGCAGTTCCAGCAGGCCGCGGAACGGCGAGGCGGCGGGGAGCCGGCGCACCTCGGCCAGCGGCACGCCGAGACGCAGTCCGGGCAGCCGGCGCAGCAGCGCGCCGAGCGCGAGTTCGGCCTCCATCCGGGCCAGTGAGACGCCCAGGCAGTAGTGGACGCCGTGACCGAACCCGAGGTGCGGGCCCCGCACCCGGCGCAGGTCCAGCCGGTCCGGGTCGGCGAAGTGCGCCGGGTCGTGGTTGGCCGCGTTGATCGCGACCCCGACGATCGCGCCGCGCGGGATGCGTACGTCCTGGTAGTCGACGTCCTCGGTGGCGATGCGCGGGCTGGCCACGGGCAGCGGCCCGTCGAAGCGCAACAGCTCCTCGATCGCGGCGGGCAGCAGACGCGGCGTGGCGCGCAGCAGTTCCATCTGCTCGGGGTGGGTCAGCAGGGCCAGTACGGCGTTGCCGAGGAAGTCGGCGGTGGTCTGGTGCCCGGCGAACAGCAGCAGGAACGTGGTGGTGACCAGTTCCGCCTCGGACAGCGTCCCGTCCTGGTCGACCGCCTTGATCAGCGCGCCGATGATGTCGTCGGCCGGGTCGTCGCGTTTGGCGCGGACCAGCCCGGCCAGGTAGTGGTGCAGCCGGAGCTGGGCCTCCTGCACCGCCGCCCGCTCCTCGGCGGGGGGCCGGCTGGTGGAGCCGGAGGTGCGGATGACCTGGGTCCAGTCGAGCACCCGGCCGTGGTCGGCGGGCGGCACGCCGAGCAGTTCGCAGATGACTGTCATCGGCAGCGGGATGGCGAAGTCGTGCATCAGGTCCGCCTCGCCGTGCGGCGCCATCTTGTCGATGAGCTGGTCGACGATCGACGCCACCCGGGGGCGCAGCGCCTCGATCCGCCGGGGCGCGAACGCCTGCGACACCACCCGGCGCAGCCGGGTGTGCTCCGGCGGGTCGGAGTTGAGCATGTTGCGGTTCAGACCCTCGGAGTTCGGGCCGAAGATCTTCAGGTAGTGCTGCTCCGGCCCGTACAGGTCCTTGGACAGGCGCGGGTCGGTCAGCGCGGTGCGGGCGTCGTCGAAGCGGGTGATGAGCCAGGAGTCGAAGCGCGGCGAGCCGACCGGGCAGACCGGCCGCTCGGCGCGCAGCCGGGCCAGGGTGGGGTACGGGTCGGCAGCGAACGCGTCGGTGTAGAGCTCGCTCGCCGGCACCACGTCGTCGGTCATCGCCCCTCCCCCGGCTCGCCGGTCACGCTGTGCAGCACCTGGTAGGTGTGCCGGTCGGCGGACTCCCGCAGCTCACGGATGATGCTCAGCAGCCGGTCCCGGTGCGAGCTGCGCCCGAACGCGTCGAGCCGCTCGCGGTCCGCCCAGTCGCTGATGATCAGATAGCTGCGCGGGTCGTCGGCGTCGCGGACCAGGTCCTGGTGCAGGCAGCCGTCCAGGGTGCGGATCTGTTCGGCGGCGGTGAGCCACTCCGCCTCGAAGCGCTCCTCGCAGCCCTCCCGGGTCCGCATCGACAGCACGGTCCGGACCCGGCTCACCGGGCGCTCCCGAACACCAGGTGCAGGTGCTTGCGCAGCGCGTCGGGGTCGACCGGCGCGCCCCGGAACCCGATGTGCCCGTCCGGGCGGATCAGGTACAGGCCGGTGCCGTCCAGCCCGTACGCGGCGCGGAAGCGGCGCTCGGCGTCGCGCACCACGGGCGGGTCGAGCAGTCGCGGTTCGTCGGCGTCCGGGTCGAGCAGCAGGTACGCCTCGACTTCCCCGCCGGCGAGCCGGCGCGCGTCGGCGCACAGGCCGGTGAACGCGGCCAACTGCCCCGCGTCGGCCGTGCGGTCGGCGTAGAGCAGCAGCGTGTGCCGGGTGCCCCGGGTCAGGTCGCGCAGCCGCAGCGGGTGGCCGACGCCGCGCCGGCGCAGCCCGTCGACGTCGGGCGCGATGTCGCCGGGGCGGGGCGCGTCACCGAGCGCGGCCGGGTCGGCGACGGTCTCCCCGACCAGCGGGCTGCCGGCGTAGCTGAGCAGCATGGACATCTCCTGGAGGAACTGCCGTTCCAGGTCGGCGCGGTCCACCTCCTCGGTGCCGGCCATCCGTACCGCCCGGCCGACGATCTCCTCGCCCTCCGGCCGCCGCTCGGTCTCGTAGCTGTCGAGCAGGCCGGGCGCGGCGAGACCGCGTACCGCCAGGGCGAGCTTCCAGGCGAGGTTCCAGGTGTCCTGGATGCCGGTGTTCATGCCCTGTCCACCGGCCGGCGGGTGCAGGTGGGCGGCGTCGCCGGCGACGAACACGCGGCCGTCGCGGTAGCGGTCGACGATGCCGTGGCTGATCCGGAACACCGACGACCAGCGCAGGTTGCTCGCCCGGGTGCCGGGCGGCGCCAGGCGGTCCAGCGCGGCCTGCACGTCCTCGATCGTCGGTTCGTCGAGTTCCTCGCTGAACCCGGGCGGGGCGTCGCGCCCGCCGGTCTGGGCGAAGAACCGGGGCGGGGCGAGGGTGGCGATGCGGTAGCGGTGCTCGCCGCGCAGTGGTACGCAGACGAGCATCCCGTCCATCTGCCCGTCGGTCATGTGCAGGAACCGCAGCAGGTGCCCGTCCGGCATGTCCCAGTCCACGTCGACGTCCACCAGCATGAACAGTTGCGGGAACCGGCCGAGCCCGCCGGTGAAGGTGAGCCCGAGCCGCTCCCGTACCCGGCTGTGCGCGCCGTCGGCGCCGACCAGGTACGCCGCGCGTACCGTCTCGGTGCCGCCGTCGGCGGTGCGGACTGTGGCGGTCACGCCGTCGGCGTCCTGGGTGAAGTCGACGAGTTCGGTGCCGCGCTGCGGGCGGACGCCGAGGGTGGCCAGCCGGGTGGTGAGGATCCGCTCGGTCTCGTACTGCGGCAGGCCGAGGTGGGCGTACGGCAGGCCGGGCAGTTCCCAGCTCATCCGGTGGGTCTGCTCGCCGTTGACGAAGACCGTGTTGCCGGTGAGCCAGATGCCGGCGTCCATGGCCTCGCGGACGACGCCCTGCTCCTCCCAGATCTCCATGGTGCGGCAGTGCACACCGATCGCCTTGTCGGCGTGGCCGGGCGGGGTGGCCTGCTTGTCGATCACCAGGCAATCGATGCCCCGCCGGGCCAGTTCGACGGCGGCGGTCAGCCCGGTGGGCCCCGCCCCGACGACGAGTACGTCTGTTGTCCTGTGCACGTCGGCCTCCCAGCCCGTGGTGGGTTGTCGGCGGCCGTCCGCGTCGGGCACGACGTGGAACAGCCGGCGCCGGATGTCGAGAAGGAACGGCGCGATCGGCCCGGCCTGCGCCGAGGCGTGGGCCGGGTCGCCGATCCAGGCGAGGAACGGCGCGGCGCCGTCCCACTCGGCGAAGATGTGGTGGATGTCCGAGCCGGGCTCCCGCAGCAGTTGTTCGCGGCGGTAGCCGGGTATCGCCGCCATCCGCCGGACCACCTCGGGGTAGCCGCTGTGGAACTCGGCAAGCCGGTCGAGCGGCACTGTCAGTTCGACGTCCACGTAGACCGGACCCGTCCCGTCCCCGGTCTCGCGCATCAGCGGGTAGCCGGGGTCGCCGTCCGGCTCGGTCAGCGGCCGGAGCAGGTCGGCCAGGCGGGCCGCCACCGGCCCCCGCCGGTACGCGCGCAGTGCCGCGTCGTCGGCCCACTCGGTGACGACGACGAAGCCGCGCGGGTCGAGGGCGTCGCGCAGCAGCTCGTGCCGCAGGTTGCCGGCCAGCGCGCCGAGCTGCCCGGCGACCGTCTCGAAGGCCGGCCCGACCGCGGGCTCGCAGCCGGTGCGCGCGCGCAGCCGGAGCATCGTCCTGATCATGCAGCCCCCTCGAACGGTGCCGTCGTCGTGCCGCGACCCTGCCGCAGCGCGCGTCACCCGCTCGTCACCGTCGACCCGCCGCACGTCCGGTCCCGGTGACGCCGCCGGGACGGCGGCGCTTATTGCAAAACTTTGGCAACAAGCCTCGACAGGTCCACCGGCGGTAACTATCGTGAGCGGCATGACTCCTTACGATTTGGATGTGCGGGCCTGGCAGGAGAGCTGGGACCGGCAGCAGGAGGCGTACCTGCCCGACCGGGAGCACCGCTTCGCGGCGATGCTCGACGCCGTCGAGGCGGTCGCCGGCGACCGGCCGCCACGCGTCCTCGACCTCGCGGGCGGCACCGGATCGATCAGCCTGCGCACGCTGGCCCGCCGGCCGGACGCCGAGGTGACGGTGCTCGACCTCGACCCGGTGCTGCTCACCCTCGCCGAGGCGGCGCTGGCCGGGCGGGCCACTGTGGTGACCGCCGACCTCAACCGGCCCGACTGGGCCGCCGCGCTGCCGCACCGCGACTACGACGCCGTGCTCACCGCGACCGCCCTGCACTGGCTCGACGGTCCGCGCCTCGCGCGGTTGTACGGCGAGATCCGCGACGTGCTGCGCCCCGGCGGGGTGTTCGTCAACGCCGACCACATGCCCGACGAGGGGATGCCGACGCTGACCGACCGGCTGCACACGCGGGCCGGCGAGCAGCGGGCGGCCCGGCACCGCGCGGGCGCGGCGCTGTCCTGGTCGGACTGGTGGGAGCAGGCGGCCGACGATCCGGTGCTCGGGCCGCTGGTGGAGAAGCGGCGGCAGATCTACCCGACCGGGCACAGCCCGGAGTGGAACCCGCCCGCGACCTGGCACCTGGACGCGCTGCGCGCGGCGGGCTTCACCGAGGCCGGCGTGCTCTGGCGCGGCGGCGCGGACGCCGCGGTGGCCGCACTGCGCTGACCCCGGCGGCGCAGCCGGCCCGGCGGCGACCGACGCCGCGCGGGCGCCCGAGGGCGGCGGGCGGTCAGGACAGCAGTCGGGCCAGTTCGGTACGCGAGCGCACGCCCAGCCGGTGGAAGACGTTGCGCAGATGGTGGTCGACGGTCCGGGTGGACAGGCACATGCGGGTGGCGATCTCCCGGTTGGTCGCCCCTTCCGCGACCAGCCGGGCGATGTGCAGTTGCTGCCCGGTCAGCAACTGCTCCGGGCCGTGCCGCACCGGCCCGACCGACTCCCCCGCCGCGCGCAGCTCCTCCCCCGCCCGGTCGGCCCAGACGGCGGCGCCGAGCAGGGTGAACGCCTCCCGGGCCCGGTGCAGGTGCGCGCGGGCGTCCCGCGGCCGGCGCCGGCGGCGCAGCTCGCGGCCGAACAGCAGCTCGGTGCGGGCGCGCTCGAACCGGTCGGTGTCGGCCGGGTGCAGCCGCAGCGCCGTGTGGAACTCCCGTTCGGCCTCCGGACCGCCGCGCGGCGCGAGCAGCGCCCGGCAGCGCGCGGCGAGCGCCCGCCGCGACGGGCTCGCCGTACTGCTGGCCCAGTGGTCGAACACGGCGAGCGCGGCGGCCGGCCGCCCGCCGTCGTGGGCGGCGGCCTCCACGAGGTACGGCGTGGCCATCACCTGGACCAGCACCTGCCCCCGGCCGGTGCGGGTACGGGCCAGCGCGGACAGCCGGGCCACCGCGTCGGCGTACCGGCCGTCGATCAGGTCCAGCACGCCGAGCGCCCAGCGGGCGTAGGCGTCCGGCCGGCTCCCCGGCGCGGCCCCGTCACCGATCTCGGCGATCCGGGCCAGCGCGGCGTCCCGGTCGGCGCGGACCGCGGCCAGCACGGCGAGGATGCCGAGGTGCACCTGGGCGCACACGTGCTGGCCCGTGGCGCGGGCCGCGCGCACGCCCTCGCGGGCGGTCTCCGCCGCGGCCTCGTGCCGGCCCAGCCAGTACTCGGCGACCGCCCGCAGCTCCAGCGCCCGGGGCAGCAGGGACAGCTCGCCGCGTGAGCGGGCCACCTCGGCCGCCCGGCCGGCGAGCCGGTGCGCGGGACCGTCCACTGCGACCAGCAGTGCGGCCGCGGCGGCGCAGACGAGCGCGCCGGGGGTGAGCGCGGGCCCGGTCAGCCGGCCGCCGAGGACGACGACCCGGCGCAGCGCCGGGCCGCCGCGCGCGTGGTCGCCGCGCAGCGTCGCCCCGACGCCCGAGGCGAACGTGGCCAGCAGGTCGAGCTCGGGCGGGTCGCCGGGCCGCCGCAGCGCCTCGGCCCGGCGGGCCACCTCGGCGTACCGGTACTGGTCGCCGGTGACGCAGATGGCCTCGCCGGCCCGGACCAGCGCCAGCAGCGCGGCCCGCCGGTCGGCCGGCGCGACCGCGTCGGCGGCGGCCAGCAGCGTGGCGACCGCGGCGGCGGGCGCGTCGCAGCGCAGCTGCATGTCGCCGCGGAGCAGGTCGGCCCGGCCCTCGGCGGGCGACGCGGCGGGCAGGCGTCGCAGCAGCCCTCGGGCCTGGTCCGGGTCGCCTGCTGTCCAGGCGCACCGCGCGGCCGCGACTGTCAGTTCGGCGGCGCGGCCGGGGTCGGGGCTCAGTTCGGCGGCGCGGCGCAGCACGACCGCGGCGGCGGCCCGGTCCGGCACCTCGTCGACAGCCGCGGTCAGCTCGGCGGCGAGCACGTCGGAGGGACAGTCGGCGGCGGTGGCGTGGCGCAGCGCCCGGCCCAGGGTGCCCTCGGCGAGCGTGCCGGCCAGCAGCAGGTGCGCCGCGCGCAGGTCGGCGAGCGGCGCGACGGCGGTGATCATCGTGCGGGCGAGCGGGTGCGGGAACGTCACCCCGCCCGGCCCGGTGCGCAGCAGTCCGGCGGCCTCGGCGGGGGCGAGCGCCTCGACGGTCAGCCCGGCCGCCCACGCGGCGCGGACCAGGGTGCCCGGGTCGTCTCCGGGATCGAGCGCGGCGAGCAGCACCATCCGCCGGGTCGGGACCGGCAGCCGGTCCAGGCGGGCCCGGTACGCGGCGGCGAGCGCGCCGTCCACGGGCGGCGCGTCGGGCAGCGGCGCCTCGCCCCGCCACTGGGCGGGGGTGAGCGTGCCGGCCAGGTCGGTCAGCGCCGCCGGGCTGCCCCGGCTGAGCGCGGCCAGTGCGGCGGCGACCGGCGCGGGTGGCCGCTCGCGGAGCCCGGCGAGCATCGCGTGGCACTCGTGGGCGTCCAACGGGCGCAGCCGGTGAGCGGGTACGCCGTCGACGGTGGCCGGTGCGGTCGCGGCCAGCAGCATCGCCACCGGCAGCCGACGCAGCCGGCGCGCCACCACGGCGAGCGTCCAGGCGCTCTGCGGATCGCCGGTGTCGAGGTCGTCCACCGTGCACAGCATCGGCCGGTCCGCGGCTACGGCGGCGAGCAGGGAGCGCACCGCCGCGGCCAGGGCCAGCCGCTGCTCGGCCGGGCACCCGTCGCCGCCCAGCGCCCGGCGCAGCAGCCGGCGTTGCCGCACCGGGAGTGCGGTGTCCGCGTCCAGCACCGGGTCGAGCAGGCGGTGCAGCCCGGCGTAGGGCAGTGTCGCCTCGTCGGCCAGGCCGCCGCCGGCGAGCACCGCGCGCTGCCCGGCCCACCTGCGGGCGTACGCCAGCAGCGCGCTGCGCCCGGAGCCGGGCGGCCCGTGGAACAGCAGGGCGCCGCCGTCGTCGCGGTCGAGGAGCCGGCGGATCGCGTCGCACTCGTCGTCCCGGCCCCGCAAGGCTATATGCACTGTCGATGCAGAAACCATGCATGCAGTGTCACAGATGGGCAACCCGTCGGAAAAGAGGCGGACACGCTCCCGGGGTGGCCGCCGTGGCGACCACCCCGGGAGCGGAGGGGATCAGGAGCTGGGGCAGGTGTTGCGGTACTCCTCGATCGCCGACCCGGTCGGACCGGGGCAGAGGAACTGCTCGTAGCGGGTGTCGTCGTCGACGAACCGCTTCAGCCACGCGACCGTCTGCTTCGCCGTCGGCGTGTTCACGGTCTGCGGGAAGAAGTGGCTCGCGCCGTTCAGCTCCAGGTACGCCTTCTCCGAGGACGCCGGGATGCTGTTGTAGAACGGGATCGAGTGGCTCGCCACCGGTGCCACGCTGTCGCTCTCGCCGCCGATGATGAGCGTCGGCACCCGTACGTCGGACCAGGTCTTGTCCAGGTTCCACGGTGCGAGCGGGACGGCGGCCTGCAACGACGGCCGGGCCGCCGCGGCCTCCAGGCTGCCGCCACCACCCATCGAGTGCCCGGCCACTGCCAGCCGGGAGGAGTCGATCCGGCCCCGGACCGAGCTGCGCTGGGTCAGGTAGTCCAGCGCGGCCAGGAGCTGGCGGCCCCGGCTGTCCGGCTGGTCCAGCCGCGTGTTGGTCTCGATGCCGATCACCACGAAGCCGTGCGAGGCGATCCGCGGCCCCAGCCAGCTCAGGCTGGACCACGAGGCGGTGTAGCCGGGCGAGATGGCGACCGCGCCGAAAGTGCCCTCGGCGGTGCTGGTCGGGTAGTAGATGACGCCGCCGCCGAAGCCGGTGACGCTCAACGAGGAGACGTTGATCGAGGAGGTGGCGAACGGCCCGCGACTGGCCTCCAGGATGGCGTTCGTGGGCGCCGGGCCGCGCTCGTAGGGGCTGGCCGCGTTCGCGGCGACCGGGACGGCGAGGGCGCCGCCGGTGGCGAGCAGTGCGGCCACGGCGAGGCGGGCCAGGGCACGGACGGGGGTACGGGAACGGATGGTGGTGGGCACGTCGGTCACTCCTTGCGCCGGAATTACATCGACATGCGTCAGCATCCGCGCCCGGACCGCCGACGCGCATCGGTGAAATCACCGGTCCCCCGGCACCGACGGTGACCCGGCCGTGACATGCACGGCGGACGATTGACCCCATGCATCCGACCCGACGGCGCCTGACCCGGCGGCACCTGCTCGGCGCCACAGCGGCGGCGGGCGTCACCGGCCTGGCCACCGGCTGCGACCCGGACCGCCCGGCGGCCGGGACCGCGGTGTCCGACGACGCGCCCGCCCTGGATCCGGCCAGTTGGGACAGCGTCCGCGCCCAGTTCGCGCTCGACCGCTCCCGGGCGCACCTGGCCACGTTCGTCTTCGCACCGCACCCGGCCCCGGTACGGGCCGCCGTGGCCACCCACCGCGCCGGCCTCGACCGGGACGCCTCCGGCTACCTGGCCGCGAACGAGGAACGGCTGGACCGGGCGGTGCTCGCCGCGGCGGCCGGGCACCTCGGCGCCCGCTCGGACCACATCGCGCTCACCGACTCCACGACCATGGGCCTCGGCCTGGTCTACAGCGCGATCCGCCTGCGACCGGGCGAGGAGGTGCTGACCACCGAGCACGACTTCTACGCCACCCACGAATCGCTGCGGCTGCGCGCCGCACGCGACGGGCTGACCGTACGCCGGGCCCGCCTCTACCGCGACGCGGCCACGGCCGGGGCGGACGAGATGGTCGCGGGCCTCACCGCGGCGCTCACGCCGCGTACCCGGGTGGTGGCGCTGACCTGGGTGCACTCCAGCACCGGCGTGAAGCTGCCGGTACGCCGGCTGGCCGAGGCGGTCCGCGAGCGCAGCCCGGAGGCGTTGCTCTGCCTCGACGCGGTGCACGGCTTCGGCGCCGACGCGTCCACACCGGAGCAGCTCGGCTGCGACGTGCTCGTCTCCGGCTGCCACAAGTGGCTGCTCGGGCCGCGCGGCACCGGCCTGGTCTGGGCCGCCGAGCGGGCGTGGGCCCGGATGACGCCGGTGATCCCCAGCTTCGACAGGCGCGGCATCGGTCGCTGGCTCGCCGGCGGCACCGGTGGGCAGCCCGTGCCACCGGGCCCGGCGCACACGCCCGGCGGCTACCACAGCTTCGAGCACCGCTGGGCGCTCGCCGACGCGTTCGCGTTCCACCGGCGCATCGGCCCGGCCCGGGTCGCCGGGCGCACCCGGGAACTCGCGGACCTCCTCAAGGAGGGGCTGGCCGGGATCCGGGGCGTCCGGCTGGTCACGCCGCGCGACGCCGACCTGTCCGCCGGGGTGGTCTGCTGCGAGGTGCCGGGCGTGCCGGCGGACCGGGCGGTGGACCGGCTGCGGTCGGCCGGCGTGATCGCCAGCAGCACGCCCTACCGGCCGTCGTACCTGCGCTTCGGCGCGACGATCGCGAACGGCGAGCAGGACGTGGAGGCGGCGCTGCGGGCGGTCCGCACGCTGGTCTGAGCCGCTCCGGCTGTCACTCGGTGAACTCGCAGAAGGACAGCACCCTGTCGAACCGCCGGGCGGCGAGGTCGTCGTGGCGGATCAGGAACCGCGCGTTGACGTACTCCTCGTCCGGTACGCCGAACTGGGCCAGCGGCACCCACTCGCGCATCACCCGCTGCTCCTCCTCGTACAGAGCCACCATCTGCTCCTGGCCGGGTAGCGACCTCGCCTGCCGCTCCCGCTCCATCATGATCACCTCGGGCGGGTCCTGCGCCGAGATGGTTTGACATCCTCTCCGCCCTAAGGGACGGAGATTCCCTCCACGCTGCGCGTGGAACACGCGGCGTCCGGGTGGGTTCCCGCTTCGTTGCGCGCCGCCGGGACGAGCCCCGGTCTTACGTGCGCTCCACGGGCGTTGAAGTCCGCCTGCCCGGCGGCCTTGACGTTCTTCGCGGCGTTCACGTCCCGATCGTGGGCTGCCCCGCAGGGGCAGTCCCACGCTCGGACGTTGAGCGCCATCTTCTCGTTGATCCGGCCACAGTCGGAGCACATGCGGGTGGACGGGAAGAACCGATCCACCCGGCCGAAGGTGCGTCCGTACCGGGCGGCCTTGTACTCCATCATGGCGGTGAAGCTGGCCCAGCCCGCGTCGTGCACGGACTTCGCGAGCCGCGTCCGGCCGAGACCGACGACGCACAGGTCCTCGACGTACACCGCTTGGTTCTCGCGGATGATCGCCGTGGACAGCTTGTGCTGCCAGTCCCGCCGCATGTCGGCCACCCGCCCGTGCGCCCGTGCGACCTTGACGACGGCCTTCTTGCGGTTGGCCGAGCCCTTCTGCTTGCGGGACAGGTCGTGTTGCAACCGCTTGAGCTTGCGCGCGGCCCGGCGCAGGAACGTCGGCGCCGCCACCTTCGTGCCGTCCGAGAGCACCGCGAAGTGGGTCAGGCCCAGGTCGATCCCGACCTCGGAGTCGACCGGCGGTAACGCCTCGTCCTCGCCCGTCTGCACGACGAACGACGCGAAGTACCGTCCGGCCGCATCCCGGATGATCGCCACCGATGACGGGTCTGAGGGCAGCGTCCGGGACCAGCGGACTGCGAGGTCGCCGATCTTCGGCAACCGCAGCCGGTCGTTGTCGAGGACCTTGAACCGGGAGTTCTTCGTGAAGCGGATGGCCTGCCGGTTGTCCTTGCGGGAGCGGAACCGGGGAGGTGCGACCTTGCGGCCCTTGCGCTTGCCCGTGATCGAGTTGAAGAAGTTGCGGTACGCGGTGTTCAGGTCCGCCAGTGCCTGCTGCAACACCACGGTGGAAACCTCTCCCAGCCACGCGCGTTCCGGCGTCGCCTTCGCCTCGGTGATCAGACGCCGGGACAGCTCCCCGTCGGAGATGTACTTCTCCCCCGCCTCCCGGGCCTGCTGACGCAGGCGCAGCCCGTCGTTAAACACAACCCGCGCGCACCCGAACGCCCGCGCCAGCTCGATCTGCTGGCCAGGCGTCGGGTACACGCGGTAGTTGTACCGGAGCTGCACACACCCAAGTGTACACAAGGTTACGATGGCGACTATGAGTGACACCCGCGAAAATGAGATCAGCGTCCGCGAGCTGCGCAAGACGCTCGCCGGAGCGCTCAACGGCGTCGCCGTCTACGGCAAGACCCTTTACGTGACCAACCACGGACGCCGGATCGCTGCCATCGTGCCGGTCCCCGTGGCCGAGCAGAACGAGCGGGCGCGAGGTTAAGGCACTGCTCGGGCCTTGGCGGCCCTCCCAGCGCGGGCCTTCCCCCGCCTGAAGGCCGGAGCACTGGCCCGCACTTCGGTAGCCGCCGATGAAGACGTCCTCCGGCAGCCACGACTGCCGCTCCGGCCAGAGCTGCTCGGCCAGCGCACTCATTGAGGTGCGGCATGTCGCGCAGCAGCCGGATCTGGGTGGCGCTGAGCCACTCCTCCGAGCGGTCCAGCCAGTCCGGCAGGTCCGCCTGGACGGCGGCGTACATCTCGTGCTCGGGGGGCGAGGAACGGCTCCAGGTCAGGGGCCTTCGCGTGGCCGCACCGCCGGTGACCAGGTCACGTCGTAGCGCTCGGCGGCCACCGCCTCGGCGAACGCGGTCGCCGCCGCCGGCGAGCCGGCGATGCGCCAGTCCTTCTCCTTGTCCACCTCGAACCAGATCAGCCCGATCAGGTTCGGATAGCGGGGCAGGGCGCGGAACGTGTCCCGGATCCACCGGGCCTTGTGCCCGGCCGCGTCGGCGGCGCCGGTCTCGGTGACCACGAGCGGCTTGCCGGTGACCTTGCGGATCTCCGCGATCGTCGGGCCGAAGATCTGGTCGAACGACCAGTACGTCTTGGTGAAGGCGCCGCTGCCGTAGTAGCCGGTGACACCGACCCAGTCGACGTACTCGTCGCCCGGGTAGAGGCCGGTGAGCCCGGCGGTCGTCTTGTCCCAGCGGGCGTTCGGGCTCCACACCCAGGTGACGTTCGTGGCGCCGGCCTCGGCGAAGACGTCGTGCACGTGCCGCCAGGCGCGGACGTAGTCGCCGGGGCGGTTGCCGTTGGCCCGCTCGCACCAGGGGTACCAGTCGCCGTTCATCTCGTGCGCGAAGCGGATCGCCACCGGGTAGCCCAGCGACCGGACGCCGTCGGCCCAGGAGCGCAGGTACGCGTCGAAGTCGCCGCGCGCGATCCGGGACAGCCGGTAGTCCGGCTGGGTGGCGCGCAGCCGGTCGATCTGCCTGTCGGTCAGCTCGGTGCGGCGGGCCGCCTTGTCGACCGTGTGGTCCCACGGCTCCCAGCCGAGCATCGGCATCATGCCCCGCTCGGCGATCCGGTCGAACAGGCTCCGGTCGAACGCGGCCGACGCCCAGTCCGCGCCGAAGAGCATCACCTGCGGCGACCGACCGGCCGCGTCGGCGAACCGGTCGACCGGCGCGAAGTCGTACGGTCCCTTGTCGGTCATCACCCCGAAGAACGCCTGCCCGGCCGGCGGGAACGGGCCGCCGCGCGGGCTCGGCACGACCGCCGCCGGCACGTCGGTGCTCGCCTGCGGCGTCGCCGGGGCGGGCCGCTGCACCGCGGCGTCGGTGCCCGGGTCGCGCCACGCGCCCGGCGCCACCACGAAGGCGTACGCGAGCAGCAGCACCCCGGCCAGCGCCAGGCCCATCCGGGGCAGCGTCGGCCTCAGCACGGCACACCACCCTCGGCCACGGTCCGGGGCACCACCTGGGGCTCCCGGGCCACGCCGGCGACCCGGTCCCGGCGCGCCCGCAGACTCTCCACCCAGGAGATCAACGGCGGCGCGAGCCCGGTCAGCAGCGTCAGCGCCGGCCAGACCCGCAGCAGCGGGTAGTCGTGGTCCAGCGCGAAGCTCGCCGCGAGCAGTCCGGCGGCGGCGAGCGCCCAGCACAGGTGCAGCCGGAACGTACGCGGCGACTCGACGGTGCGCAGCGCGCCCTTGGCGGTGACCACGAAGCCGAGTTTGCGGCGCAGCAGGGCGCCCACCGCCGCGGCCACGTAGACCGGTCCGGCGAACAGCGCGAGCGCCATGCCGGCCATGCCCACCTCCTCCCGCTCGTGCGGGGCGATGTTGAAGCGGCGCAGCCACAGCCAGAGCAGGAACCAGGTGCCGATGGTGGACCCCCACAGCGTCGCCCAGACCTGCGGGTCGAGGCGACCCGCGTCGACGCCGGTCAGCAGGTGCAGCGCGGTGGCCGCGTTACCCAGCAGCAGGCTCACCGCCACGCTCGGGTAGTAGAACTGGAGCAGCCGGTACTGCCAGCGACGACGGGACGGCAGGTCGCGCGGTGTGCGCAGCTCGCGCCGGAGCAGGATCTCGCAGATCCCGGCCGCCCAGCGCTTCTGCTGGTTGAAGTAGTCCGCCCAGGAGGTCGGTCCCTCGCCGAGCGCCACCACGTCCGGGGTGTAGACGCCCTTCCACCGGCTGCCGGTGGCCGGGTTGACGGCGGCGTGCACGCGGATGCTGGTGAGGTGGTCCTCGATGATCGAGTCCTGGTAGCCGCCGATGGTCCGCCAGGCCGCCGGCCGGTAGAGGTGCCCGGTGCCGGTCAGCAGCGGCGCGTCCAGGCCGTTGCCGCCACGGGCGATCAGCCCGTTGTAGAGGTACTGCTGCACCGAGGCGCCGTGGGCGACGAAGTTCTGGTGCATGTTGCCGTACACCTGGGGGGTCACCACGAACGCGACGTCCGGGTCGCGGAAGTAGCCGAGCGTGCGTTCCAGGAAGTTCGGCAGCGGCACGTGGTCCGGGTCGACGTTGGCGACCACGTCGTAGCGGTGCTCGTGCTCGGCCCGCCAGGCGTTGTGGTTGCCGGACTTGGTGCGGGCCCGGAACTCGCCGCCGGGCCGGTTGTACTCGGGCCGGCCCTTGCGGGTGAAGTGGCGTACGCCCAGCCGCGCGGCCATCGCCCGTACCGCCGGATCGTCGCCCTCGTCGAGGATCCACACGTCGACGTGCCCGCAGTAGACGATCTCCCGCAGCCGGCGCAGCGTCCGCTCGGCGACCTCGATCGGCTCCTTGCTCGGCACGATGGTGGTGAGCAGGGCGACCCGCAGGCCGACCGGCGGGTCGACAGGCACCGGATCCCGGGCGTGGAAGGCGAATACCCAGACCACCACGTTCTGCGCCAGGCGGATCAGCTCGACGCCGACGACGACGCAGAACGCGAGCCGGGCGGCGACTGTCTGCCAGCCGCCGAGCCCGACGACGCCGGGGCCGGGTACGTGCTGGGGCAGCAGCAGCCAGCCGACGAAGACCAGCCCGGCGGCGCTGTTGACGAGCACCAGCAACGTCAGCACCAGCCGCGCGGCGACCGAGGCGGTGGGCCGGAACTCGACCGCCGCGTCGGGGCGCCGGGGCGGGCGCAGCGGACCGGCGGTGGCGCCGCAGCGCGCGTACGCCAGGCGGGCGCGGACGTTGCGCTGCCGGCGGTCCGGATCGGCCGGCGTCCCGGGCGGGACGGGTGCGATCGGGCGGGCGCCCGGCGGCCCGGCCGTCGTGGCGCGGGACGGGCGAGTATCGGCGGCGACGGCCACGTTTCCCCCATGGTCTGCTTCCGGCTCAGGAGCCGACCGAATGCTAAGCCGACAATCAACCGCAAAAAGGGCGAATCAGGCAGACGTCGCCCGTTCGTCGACCGGTCACGCGGTCAGCCGGGAAGCTGGGCCGCCACGGCGAGCAGCGCGACGAGCACCAGCACGGCGACGACCCCGGCGGCACGCGCCCGGGACAGGGCCACCCCGCCGAGCACCGCCCAGGCCGGCACCGTGAACAGCAGGTTCACCGCCGACCAGACCGGCACTGCCTGCGCCAGCGCCAGCAGCCCGAGCGCCGGCACCAGCGCCCAGGCGGTGCAGATCGCGGCGGCGTACCGCAGCGGGAGGCTGAACAGGGCCAGCCCGGCCAGCACGCCGCCGAGCGCGGCGACGCCGAACAGGTCCCCGGGCGTGGCCGCGAGCACCGCGGCACCGGGACGGGCGCCGGACGCGAGGTGCCCGCCGCCACTCAGGCCGGAGGCGAGCAGCGCGGCGACCGGGAGCAGCCCGAGGGCCGCGGCGGCCAGCCACCGGAGAGCACAGCGGCGACGGAACGCCAGCACGACCCAGCCGTGGCCGGCGAGCAGCAGCAACGCCACCGGCTGGCACACGCCCAGCAGCAGCACCGCGCCCGCGTAGGGCACGAGCCGGCGCGCGCCCGGCCGGTCGAGCGCGGGCACCAGCAGCCAGGTGGCGAGCACGGCGGCGAACACCGCCAGGGCGTACGGCTGCGCCTCCTGCGCGTACCGGATCGAGGCCGGCAGCACCGCGAAGATCACGCCGGCGAGCAGGCCGGCGGCGGGCGTGGCGATCCGGGCGGCGAGCGCGCCGACGAGCGCCGCGGCACCGACCATGGCCAGCAGGGACGGTACGCGCAGCGCGAGGTCCGCCGCGCCGAACAGCGCCGCCCAGCCGCGCATGAGCAGGTGGTACGGCCCGAGCGCGAGGTCGTCGCCGGTCAGCGTGACGCCGATCCCCGGCCAGGGCGACGTGGCCGCGCGCCGGGTCGCGAGTTCTCCGGCGCTCGCCCCGGATTCCGTGATCCGCGCGGCGCCGAGCGCACCCATCAGGACCGCCGGCACCAGCCACGCCACGATCCGCCACCGGAGCACGCCGGTCGCGGCGCGGACGGTGACCCGGCGCGGCCGGTCCTCGCCCCACGGATCCTCGACCGTGGCGTCCCCGAGCCGGGGCAGGACCATCGTGTCCGCGTCCATCATCGTGACTCACGCATCCCTGTGGGTGCCGGCGACGGGGATCCAGCCGACCGGGCGGCGAGGCGCGATCCGCGCGTGGCGGGCGGCACCGGAAGCCCCGGGTCACGGGCTGGATGACACCCTGGAGCCTACTGAGTCAAAAACGGCATAACGTCAATATGCACCGAAAGGGTCCGCCGACCGCCCCGTGGACGACCGGCGGACCCGGCTCAGCGAAGGTCGGTCGTCGTCCAGCGGGGCGAGGCGGCGGTGATCGCGGCGGTGTCGCCGGTCAGCGTCGTCCGCGCCTGGGCGTCGCGCCGGGCGCTCGTGCCGACCCAGACGTCGACCTCCCCGGGCTCCACCACCCGGGTGAGCGTGCGGCCGGTGAACGCCAGCCGCGTGGTGGGGACGGTCAGCTCGACGGTCACCGAGGCGCCCGGCTCCAGGCGCACCCGCCGGTAGCCGAGCAGCTGCGCGACCGGCCGGGTCACCGAGGCGACCAGGTCGCGGCCGTAGAGCTGCACCACGTCGTCACCGGCGACCGGGCCGGTGTTCGTCACGCGCACCGACACCCGCAGCGCCCCGTCGGTCGGCACCTCGGCCGGCACGGTCAGATCGGTGTACGCGAACGTGGTGTAGGACAGCCCGTGCCCGAACGGCGCCACCGGAGTCGCCGGCAGGTTGGTCCCGTTCATGCCCTCCCCCAGCTCCGGGTGCAGGTACGAGTACGGCTGCGCGCCGGCCGAGCCGGGCAGGCTGACCGGCAGCCGGCCGGACGGGTTGACCCGCCCGGAGAGCACACCCGCGATCGCCCCGGCGCCCTCCTCGCCCGGGAAGAACGTCTGCACCACCGCCGCGCACCGGGACAGCGCCCAGCCGAGCGCGTACGGGCGGCCGGTGAGCAGCACGAGGACGACCGGGGTGCCGGTGCCCAGCACCGCCTCGACGAGCTGCCGCTGCACGCCGGGCAGCTCCAGGTCGTCCCGGTCGCAGCCCTCGCCGACGGTGCCGCGGCCGAACAGGCTCGCGTGGTCGCCGACCACGAGAACTGCCACGTCGGCGGCGGACGCGGCGGCGACCGCCTCGTCGAACCCGGACCGGTCCGTCGAGTCCACCTCGCAGCCGGCCGCGAAGGTGACCCGGTCGGCGCCGAACTCGGCGCGCACCGCCTCCAGCACTGTCGGCACCTCGAACCCGGTCTCCACGCCCGGGTGGTGGGCCAGCACGTGGTTGAGGAACGAGTAGCAGCCGAACAGCGCGCCCTGCCGGTCGGCGTTCGGGCCGACCACGGCCACCCGCCGGCCCGCCGGCAGCGGGAGCACGCCCTCGTTGGCGACCAGGACGACCGACTCCTCGGCGAGCCGGCGGGCGATCGCCCGGTGCTCCGGCGAGTCGAGGTCGATCGCGCCCGGCGGCTCGTCGTCGAACGTGGCGTCGAGCAGTCCGAGTTCCTGCTTCTGGCGCAGGACCCGCAGCACCGCCCGGTCGACCAGCGCCTCGTCGACCTTGCCGGCCCGCACCGTCTCGGTCAGGGTCAGGTAGGCGTCGCCGGTGGGCAGCTCGATGTCGAGGCCCGCGCTCAGCGCCTGCACGGCCGCGTCCGCGTTGTCGGCCGCGACGTGGTGCAGCAGGTTGAGGAAGGCGACCCCGTAGTAGTCGGCCACCACGGTCCCGTCGAACCCCCACCGGTCCCGCAGCAGGTCGGTGAGCATCGTCGGGTCGGCGGCGACCGGCACGCCGTCGATCTCCGCGTACGAGTGCATGACGCTGCGCGCGTCACCGTCGAGGATCGCCATCTCGAACGGCGGCAGCAGCACGTCGGCGAGTTCCCGGGGACCGGCGTGCACCGGGCCGAAGTTGCGCCCGGCCCGCGAGCCGGAGTAGCCGGCGAAGTGCTTCAGCGTCGCGAGCACGCCCTGCGACTGGAGCCCCCGCACGTACGAGGTGCCGATGGTGCCGACGAGGTACGGGTCCTCGGCGATGCACTCGTCGACCCGGCCCCAGCGGGGATCCCGGATCACGTCGAGCACCGGGGACAGTCCCTGGTGGATGCCGAGCGCGCGCATCGAGGCCCCGATCGCCGCCGCCATCTCGGCGACCAGATCGGGATCGAACGCGGCGCCCCAGGCCAGCGGCGTCGGGAAGGTGGCCGCCTTCCACGCCGACAGGCCGGTCAGGCACTCCTCGTGCACGATCGCCGGGATGCCCAGCCGGGTGCCGGTCACCAGGTCCCGCTGGAACTTCCACAGCCAGGCCGCGCGGGCCGCGGCGTCGACCGGGCGGGTGCCGTAGGCGCGGGTGAGGTGACCCAGCCCGTGCCGGGAGAAGTCCTCGAGCCGGCCGGTGTCGGCGAACTCGCCCTGCAGGGGCGCGACCGCCTCACCGTCCTCCTTCTCCCAGAACCCGACGAGCTGCGCGACCTTCTCCTCGATCGTCATGCGAGCGAGCAGTTCCCGTACGCGCGCCTCGGCGTCGTGCCCGTCCGGCCGGTCGTGGTCCGAACCTGCCTGAGCCGGTACCGGCCCGTCCACCACCGCGTGGACCTCTGTCATGGTGTGCCTTTCCACTGGTTGTGCTGGTACCGCTGCCGCTCAGCCCTTGACCGCGCCCTGGAGGCCGCCCACGATCTGCTTCTCCGCCAGGGTGAAGAACAGCAGCGCCGGCAACATCGCCAGCGACGTGAAGGCGAGGACGCCCGCGGTGTCGGTGGTGTACTGGCTGGAGAAGTTCTGCACGCCCAGCGGCAGGGTGTGCAGGTTGACGTCCCCCAGGACGAGCAGCGGCAGGAGGAACGCGTTCCAGCTCGCCACGAACGCGAGGATGCCGACGGTGACGACCGCGGGCCGCGACAGCGGCAGCACGATCCGCCAGAGGAAGCCGAGCCGGCCGGCGCCGTCGATGGCGGCCGCGTCCTCCAGCTCCCGCGGGATGGCCGACAGGAACGGCCGCAGGATGACGATCGTCAGCGGCAACGAGAAGGCCACCTGCGGGAGGATCACCGCGTAGTAGGAGTTGATCAGGTTCAGGTCGCGCAGCATGAGGTACAGCGGCAGGATCGCCGCGCCGGCCGGGAACAGCAGGCCGAGGGTGAAGAAGGTGTAGAGCCCCTCGCGGCCCCGGAACGTGTACCGGGCGAGCACGAACGCGGCGGCCATGCCGAGCACCACCACGCCGAGCGTGGTCCCGAGGGCGACCACGGCGCTGTTGAACGCCTGCTTCCAGAAGCCGCTCTGCGTCAGCACCCGGTAGTAGTTCTCCCAGACCCACGGGTCCGGCAGGCCGGCCGGGTCGTTCACGATCTGCGGCGTGGTCCGGAAACCGCCGACGACGACGTACACGACGGGTGCGATCGAGACGGCCGCGACCGCGAGCGCGAGCGCGTACGTCAGCGGCGCGCTCCACTGGACCGGCCGGCGCCCGGCCGAGGGGGCGGGTACGGAGTTCACGGCCACTGTCACTTCCCCTTCCGGGTGATGGCGCCCTCGATGTCACGGCGGAGCAGGAACCGCTGGAACAGCAGCGCCGCGACGAAGGAGATGGCGAACAGAATCACGGCCACCGCGTTGCCGTAGCCCCAGAGCCGGGCGAAGAAGCCGTTGTCCACCATGTACGTCGCCATGGTGGCCGAGGCGCCGAGCGAGCGCACGGCCGGCACCGAGGTCACCCAGACCATGTCGAAGACCTGCAACGAGCCGATCATCGACAGGAACATCCAGATCCGGATGGTGGGGCCGAGCAGCGGCAGCGTGACGTGGCGCTGGATCTGCCACCAGCTCGCGCCGTCGATCTCCGCGGCCTCGTTCAACTCCTGCGGCACGTTCGACAGGCCGGCGAGCAGCAGGATGATGGCGAAGCCGACGTACTTCCAGGTGAGGACGAACAGCAGCGTCCAGATCACCACGTCCAGGTCGGCCAGCCACGCCTGCACCAGCCCGCCGAGCCCGATCGACTGCAGCAGCGCGTCGAGCGTGCCGTTCTCGGTCAGGATCAGCTTCCACATGATGCCGACGGTGACCTCGGCCAGCACGTACGGCACGAACACCAGCAGGCGGAACGCCGAGCGCCCGCGGAAGCGGCGGTTGAGCAGGAGGGCGATGCCCAGCGCGACCGGGCCCTGGATCAGCAGCGACCCGAACACGATGATCGCGTTGTTGCGCAGCGCGTCGAGGAAGATCGGGTCCTGGAAGGCGAGCGTGTAGTTGCGGAAGCCGACGTACTCGGTGGGCGGGCCGACGCCGCGCCAGCGGAACAGGCTGTAGTAGAACGCGAAGCCCATCGGCACCAGCACGAACATCACGTAGATGACGATCGCGGGCGTGGTCAGCCCGATGATCTCGTACCACTTGCGACGGGTCTCGGCGCGGCGGGAGGCGGCCCGTGCGCCGGGCCGGAGGCCCGCCGGCGGCGCTTGCGCACCGACGGCGGGCGTACGGGTCTGCGATGCGGACGTCACTTGCTTGCGGCCGCCTTCATGGCCGAGACGACCTTCTCAGGTGTCCCGTTGCCGGCGAAGATCGCGACGATCGCGTCGTTCATCGCGGTGCCGACGGTGCTGCCGTAGGCGGTGTCCAGCCAGAGCTGCACGTAGGTGGCGTCGGACGTGGCCTGGAGGATCGACTTCAGGGCCGGGTCGGTGACGCCGTCGGCCGCGCCCTTGGCGACGGGCAGGCCGGTGCCGGTGGCGGCGTAGCCCTTCTGCACCTCGGGGCTGACGAGGTACTTGAGGAACTCGACGCACTCGGCCGGGGCGTTCTTGGAGCAGGCGAACCCGTCACCGCCGCCGAGGGCCGCCTTCGGGTCACCGGCGGAGCCGGAGATCGCCGGCACCGGGAACCAGCCGAGGAACTTGCCCAGGGCCGCCTTGTCGGTGGCGACGGTGTCCAGGGTGCCGCGGTTCCAGTCACCCATCAGCTCCATCGCGGCCTTGCCGTTCGCGAGCAGGCCGTTGGCGCTGGTCGGGTCGTTCTGACCCGGCGTGGCGATGAAGTTGTTCTGGAACGGCTTGGTGTCGATGAAGGTCTTGAGGTCCTGGCCGGCCTTGACGAAGCACGGGTCGTCGAAGTTCCGGTCCTTGGTCGCCTTCTTCAGCGTGTCGACCGAGCAGGCACGCAGCGCGAAGTTGTACCACCAGTGCGCGGCGGGCCACTTGTCACCGGCGCCGAGGGCGATCGGGATGACGTTGATGGCCTTGAGCTTGGTGACCGCGGCGTTGAGTTCCTCGAAGGTGGTCGGCGGCGCCGTGATGCCCGCCTTCGCGAACATGTCCTTGTTGTACCAGATGCCCTCGATGCCCATCCGGTACGGCAGGCCGTACTGCTTGCCTTCGACCTGCCAGATCTCGGCGGCGTTGCCGATGTCGGCGACCTCGCCCTTCACCTGGTCGGTGATGTCCTTGAGGTAGTCGGCCTCGACCTGCTCGCGCATCTCGCCGCCGCCCCACGCCTGGAAGATGTCCGGCGGGTCGTTGCTCAGCAGCGCGGCGGGGAGCCGGGTGCGCTGGAGCTGGTTCGTCTCGATCGCCTCGATCTCGATCTTGACGGTCGGGTGGGCCGTGGAGAAGTCCTTGGCGACCTTCTCCCAGTACGTCTTGCCGGGCCCGTCCTGCGACGCGTTGTGCCACCAGGTCAAGGTCACCGGGTTCTTGTACAGCTCGCTCTCGGCGGCCTTCTCCTCGTCGCCACCACCACTGCACGCGGAGGCCAGCAGAGCACTTGTCACAAACAGTGCCAGGACGGCGCCAGCACGGCGCTTCATCACCATAGATGTCTCCTCGACCACTCAGTCGGGTTACCTGCCGGGGAGTTTTACAGGGCCGTAACGTGAAGTCAATCGGTATCGATAACGTTTTCGACATCGTCTTCGATCGACCTGGGAGAGCCCTCTATCATCGTCGGCGTGGTGTTCCAGGAGCGCGTCAAGATGTCGGACGTGGCACGTACGGCCGGCGTCTCGGTGGCAACCGTATCCAAGGTTGTCAATGGCCGGTACGGCGTCGCGCAGGCCACCGTCGAGCGCGTCCAGCAGGTCATCCACGAGCTCGGGTACGAGGCCAGCCTGGGGGCGCAGAGCCTGCGCAGCCACCGCACGAACGTGCTGGGCATCCTGGTCGCCGAGTTCGAGCCGTTCTCCACCGAGCTGCTCAAGGGCGCGTCCCGGGAGGTCGCCGGCAGCGGCTACCAGTTGCTCGCCTACTCCAGCGGTGACGGGGAGGGCGCGGCCATAGGGTGGGAGCGGCGCTCGCTGGCCCGGCTGTCCGGCACACTCATCGACGGCGCGGTGATCGTGACGCCGACAGTGGTCGAGACCAAGCACGGCTTCCACGTGGTGGCCGTCGACCCGCACACCGGCCCGTCCGGTCTGCCCACCGTCGACTCCGACAACTTCGCCGGCGCGGTGCTGGCCACCGACTACCTGCTGTCGCTCGGGCACCGGCGGATCGCGCACATCAGCGGCCGCCCCGACCTGGAGTCGGCCCGCCTGCGCGAGGCCGGGTTCCGCAAGGCGATGGCCGATGCGGGCCTGACGGTGGACGAGCGGCTCGTGCGGGTCGGCGGGTTCCGCACCGAGAGCGCCGCGAGCACGGCCGCCGAGCTGCTCGCGCTCCCCGACCGGCCCACCGCGATCTTCGCCGGCAACGACCTCTCGGCCATCTCCACTGTGGACGTCGCCCGCGGCCTCGGCCTCGGCGTACCGGACGACCTGTCGGTCATCGGCTTCGACAACATCCCGGAGTCGGCGCTCGTCGACCCTCCCCTCACCACGATCCGGCAGCCGCTGCAACGCATGGGCGCCGAGTCGCTGCGTCTGCTGATCGACCTCATCGCGGGCGTCGAGCGGGACACGCACATCCGGCTCCCCACCGAGCTGGTCGTCCGTGCCTCCTGCCGCCCGCTGCGCTGAGGCGCCATCTCACCCTCCCGGCCCGGGTGATTGACGGACGGCTATCGGCGTCCGTAATGTTTCGGGATACTTCCGGAAGCGAGACCGGAAGTTTCGGAAGCCCGCACCGTCCGTCCACCCGGGCGCCCGCCGGTCCGTTCCACGCCGCGGCGTTCCCGGCACCGCCACCGCCGGCCTCCGGCCGCGCGCACCCTCCCGAAAGGAACGACCATGAAGCTGAGACGTTGGCTCGCCGCCGGCGCCGTCGCCGTCGCGACCGCCACCGCCCTCAACGTCGTCCCCGCGACGGCCGGCCGCCCCTACGACCCGGCCGCGCAGAGCCTGCGCGAGCTGGCCAAGCGCCACGGCCTGTACGTGGGCACCGCCGTCGACATGGCCGCCCTCAACGACGCCGCCGAGCCGCGGTACCGCGAGCTGGCCGCGTCCGAGTTCTCCACCGTCACCGCCGAAAACGTCATGAAGTGGGAGAGCCTCGAACCCACCCGGGGCACATACAACTGGGGGCCGGCCGACGAGCTGATCGACTTCGCCCGCAAGAACAACCAGCGGGTCCGGGGCCACGTGCTGGTCTGGCACAACCAGTTGCCGGCGTGGCTGACCAGCGGCGTCGCGGACGGCTCGATCAGCAAGGCCGAGCTGCGCCAGATCCTGCGCAACCACATCACCGCCGTGGTCACCCACTTCAAGGGCAAGATCTGGCAGTGGGACGTGGTGAACGAGGCGGTCAGCGACCCCTGGGACACCCCGTCCACCCTGCACTACAAGGGGTTCTGGGCGCAGAACCTCGGGCCCGGCTACATCGCCGACGCGTTCCGCTGGGCCCGCGCCGCCGACCCGAAGGCGCTGCTGTTCTACAACGACTACAACATCGAGGCGTTCGGCTCCGGCAACCCGGCCGACGACAAGACGCAGTTCGTCTACGACATGGCCCGTGACCTGCGGGCCAAGGGCGTGCCGATCGACGGCGTGGGCGCACAGGGCCACCTCGGCACCCAGTACGGCAACTTCAGCACGCTCCAGGTGGCCGCGGCCCTGCGCAAGTTCGCCGGGCTCGGGCTGGCCACGGCCCTCACCGAGGTGGACGTGCGCAGCCAGATCACCGAGGGGGTGGAGGCCGGCGACTCCGCGGAGATCAACCCGCGTCTGCAGGCGTCCGCGGCGAACTTCAGCGTGCTGATGCAGGCCTGCCTGGCCGAGCGGCACTGCCTGTCGTTCACCCTCTGGGGCTTCACCGACAAGCACTCCTGGGTACCCGGCGCGTTCTCCGACCCGCCGGAGGGCCTGGCCACCGTCTACGACGAGAACTACCAGCCGAAGCGGGCGTACCACGAGCTGAAGGCCGACCTGATCTTCTCCGGTCCGCCGTACGTGCTGCCGCGCATCCCGCAGCACCCGCGCCGCTAGACGACTGGCGCACCACGGCGGGGCCGGTCCGGTGACCGGCCCCGCCGCCTGTGCCCGGCCGGCACACGCTCACGCCGCCCGACGCCGGCCCAGTTCCGACTCCAGCCGCCCGATGAGCGTCTTGCGGGCCTTGCCGCCGCGTTCCCGGCGCAGCGCCGCGTCGAGCTGACGGGTGTCGAGGTCACGGACCAGCTTGACCGCCTCGGTCACCGGCAACTCGTTGATCTGCTCGGCGGCGGTGGCGTCCCGGCGGGCCCGCTTCGCCGGGCCGGTGTTCGGCACGTACTGGCGGCCGGAGCGCGACGCGCGGCGCTTGCGGGTGTCGGTGGCGCGCCGCTCGTTCTCCGACAGCTCCTCCCACGCCTGTTTGGGCAGGTAACGGCGGGTTTCGCCGCCGTTGCGGGCGCGCGTGTCGCCGCTGCGGGTCTGCCACTTCTCGCCGCCCCAGCGTTGCAGCGAGCGCTGCCGTGCGTCCTTCGGGCCCTCGAATCCCCCGCCGGCCTTCTTGTACTCGTTCGTCAGCAGCTGCGACTTGCGGGCCGACCACTGCCCCGGCCGTCCGCCCTTGTCGGAGGCGCGGATCTCGGCCTTCAGGCGCTCCCGCAGTTCCGGCTCGGTGTACTTCGCCATGACGCAGCGTTACCCGGACCGGGAGCGGCCATGCCGGTCAGCCGAGCGCCGGCCGATAGACCAGATCCATCGTGTCGGTGCGGCCCGACCAGTCCAGCCGCAGCCGCCAGCACCCGGCGGCCGGCAGGTCGACGATGGACGGCCCGGGTCCGCCGGGCACCTCCCGGACGGCCCGGGTACCCGTCCCGTCGAGCGTCGCGGTGATCACCAGGGGGCTGAGTTGCGCCGGTTCGGACCGGCCGGGATCGGGGCGGGCCACCCAGAGGATCTTGTTGTTCGCGCCGTCCCCGCGCGCGTGCACCAGCGGGTACGCGAACAGGATCGCCACGATGTCGCCCCCGGTGCCGAAGACGTGCCGCACCCGGGTGTCGCCGGTGAACCCGGCGTCCGCCCAGTCCGGCAGCCGGCCGGTCTCCAGCCGCTCGGCGCAGGCCGACGGCGCGGCCGGGCCGGTGGCGGGCGTGGTGCCCGGGGCCGTGGCGGGCACGCCGGCCGGGCCGGTGCACCCGGCCAGCAGCAGGACCGACACCAGCAGGACTCTTCTCGGAACGGACATCCGGCCTCCCCCGTCGACGACTCTCGTCAACAGGACACCGCCCGGCGCCCCGGGGTTCCCGGCGCCCTCACTCCAACGAGGACGCGACGTCCAGCGCCTGTTCGCGGGTGAGGTCGCCCTCCAGCCGGTAGCTCACCCCGGCCCGCTCCCAGATCAGCGTGGCGGCGGACAACCGCGCGGTGGCGACCCGTTCCGTCCCGGACCGGTCCACGTACGCGAGCGCGTGCGGCCCACCGACCCAGATAGCGAACTCGCCGCCGACCTGGGTGAGCGTCACGTCCGCCCCGACCGACCGCTTGTGGAACACGATGTCGAGCGAGCCGTCGAACGCGTCCAGCCGGACCGTCCCGCCCCGGTAGAGCAGGCTGACGACCCGGTGGGCGCCGGCACCGTCCGGATCGGCGACCAGCACCCGTTCCGGCACGCCGAGCCGGGCCGGGACGCGGATCGGGAAGCGGACCTGCCGCTGCGCCTCGGCGAGCGCGACCTGGTGCTGCGCGGGCAACGGCGACGGCGTACCGGCCGGCGGCGGCGCGGGTGCGGTGTCGATGACGACCCCGGAGAACCGCAGCAGCCCGGTCACCGCGTCGGCGACCGCGGCCCGCCCCGGCGGCAGCGCCGCCACCAGCAGGGCGGCGAGCGCGCCGGCCAGCACGTACCGCCACCGGCGGCGCGGCGCGGGCGCGTCGAGCCGAGCCCGGACCCGGGCGGTCAGATCCGGCGTCCGCGCCGGCTCCAGCCAGCCGGTCAGCTCCCGCAGCTCCCGTTCCAGGTCATCCACGGTGCGCCACCTCCCGGTCCAGCAGGGCCCGCAGCTTCGCCAGCGCCCGGTGGGTCCGTGACTTCACGGTGCCCCGGGCCACCCCCAGCACTGTCACCGTCTCGTCCTCGCCGAGGTCGAGCAGGTAGCGGCAGACGATCACCTCGCGGTCGCGGACGGGCAACCGCCGCAGCGCACCCACCAGCGCGGCGCGGCGCTCGGCCGCCAGCACGGCGTCGAGCCCGTCGTCGCCGGTGACCGCCGCGACCGGCTCCGCCGCCGCCGCGCGCAGCGTCAGCCCGTCCCGCCGGGTGCGGGCACGGTGCAGGTTCCGGGTCTCGTTGGCGACGATCGCGAGCAGCCAGGACCGGAACGACGCCTCGGCCCGATAGCGGGACAGTTTCCGGTACGCCTTCACGAACGCCTCCTGGACCACGTCCTCGGCGTCCGGACCGGCGCCGAGCAGCACCGCCGTCCGGTACGCGGACGCGGTGTGCCGGGCGACCAGGGCGTCGTACGCCTCCCGGTCGCCGGCGCGTACGCGGGTGACGAGGTCGTCGTCGTCCAGGGCAGCCTCCGCCGTCGGTCCGCTTTCATGACACCGCCCGGGGCGGCCGGGTTCCATCAGGCGTTTGACCGGGTGCCGGGCCGGAAAGAGTGGCGGGATGAGCTGGGCGAGAAGAGCCGTACCCGCAGCCGTCGCCGCCGTCGCCGCGCTGGCGGCCCGGGACCTGCTGCAACGCGACCACGCGCTGCGCCGCAACTTCCCCGTGCTGGGCCGGGCGCGGTACCTGATCGAGTCGATCGGCCCGGAGCTGCGGCAGTACATCGTGGCCGGCAACGACGAGGAGCGGCCGTTCACCCGCGACCAGCGGCGCTGGGTGTACGCCTCGGCCAAGCAGGAGAACAACTACTTCGGTTTCGGCACCGACAACGACATCGAGCACACCTCCGGCTATCCGATCATCAAGCACCGTACGTTCGGCCGGGCGGTCCCGCCGTCGACGCCGACCGCCGGGCACGACGTGACGCTGCCCTGCGCCAAGGTGCTCGGCGCGGCGCGCGGCCGGGCGCAGGCGTTCCGGCCGGAGTCGGTGGTGAACATCTCCGGGATGAGCTTCGGTTCGCTGTCCGGCAACGCGGTGGAGGCGCTCAACCGGGGCGCCGCACTGGCCGGCTGCCTGCACAACACCGGCGAGGGCGGGCTGTCGCCGTACCACCGCAACGGCGGTGAGCTGGTCTTCCAGCTCGGCACCGCGTACTTCGGCTGCCGCGACGAGCAGGGCCGGTTCAGCCTGGAACGGCTCAAGGACCTGGTGGCGTCGGCGCCGGTACGCGCGCTGGAGATCAAGCTCAGTCAGGGCGCCAAGCCGAGCCTCGGCGGCCTGCTGCCGGCGGCGAAGGTCTCCGCCGAGATCGCCGCCACCCGGGGCATCCCGGCCGGGCGGGACTGCGTCAGCCCGTCCCGGCACGCCGAGTTCTCCGACTGCGACAGTCTGCTCGACTGGGTGGAGCTGCTCGCCGCCGAGACCGGCCTGCCGGTCGGCATCAAGTCCGCCGTCGGTGACCTCGGGTTCTGGGAGGAGCTGGCCACGCTGATGCGCGACACCGGGCGCGGCGTGGACTTCGTGACTGTCGACGGGGGCGAGGGCGGCACCGGCGCCGCGCCGCTGATCTTCAGCGATTCGGTCTCGCTGCCGTTCCAGCAGGGCTTCTCCCGGGTCTACCGCACCTTCGCCGAACGCGACCTGCACGAGAGCGTGGTGTTCGTCGGCGCCGGCAAGCTCGGCCTGCCGGACAACGCGGTGGTGGCGTTCGCGCTCGGCGCCGACATGGTCAACGTCGGGCGGGAGGCGATGCTGGCGATCGGCTGCATCCAGGCGCAGAAGTGCCACACCGACACCTGCCCGACCGGCGTCGCCACGCAGAACGCGTGGCTGGCCCGGGGTCTGGACCCGGCCCGCAAGTCGGTGCGGGCCGCGAACTACATCCGTACGCTGCGCCGCGACCTGGTCAAGGTGGCCGAGGCGTGCGGCGTCGAGCATCCCGGGCTGATCGGCACCGACGCGGTGGAGATCCTCGACGGCCGGACCTCGTCGATCCCGCTGGACCGGGCGTTCGGCTACCGGCCGGAGTGGGGGATGCCGTCGGCAGCCGACCGGGCGGAGATCGTGCGGCTGATGACGGCCGAGGCGCCGCAGGGCGGCAGCGCGCCGCCCTCCCCCACCGCCGTCGGCTAGCCGGTTCCCTCGCCGGTGCGGTGCCGGCCCCGGCGGCGCGGCGGGCGCGGCCGGAGCACGACCGGCGCCACCACCAGGAGCGCCGCCGCACCGAGCAGTCCCCAGGGGTGGCGGCTGGTCTCGACCACGAACGCCACCGGCCGTTCCGGCAGGTCGACGCGGCCGTGGAGTTCGTGTGCCCCGAGCACGGCGACGTCCACCGGCACCGGGATCTCGTACGTCCGTACCTGCCCTGGGCCGATGGTGCCCAGGGGCGGGGCGGCGACGATGGTGTGCGCCCGTCCGGGCCGGCCGAACAGCAGCGTGAACGTCGGGTCGACCACGTCGGCCGGGCCGGGGTTGCGCAGCGCGACGCGTACGGTGAGCGTCTCGGGCAGCCCGAACCATTCCCGCAGCGGGCGGCGGCCGGCGACGCGCAGCTCGTCGAGGTGCAGTCGCGGCGTGGCGGCCGGCGCGGGCGCCGGGGCGGCGGTCACGCCGCTGACCGGCAGCGCGGCGGTGGCCTGGACGGTGCCGGTCAGGGCATGCGCGCGCAGTACGCAGGGGCAGGCGACGGGCGGCGCCGCCAGCACGATCGGCGCCGCCGTCGTGCCCGCCGGCACCTGGACGGTGGTGGCCTGCTCGTTGGCGCAGTCGAGCGCGCCCCGGTGGGCGTCGTTGCCGCAGACCGTGAGGTGGACCGGGCCGGCCGGCCAGCCGCGCAGCGTGACGGTGACCCGCTGCCCGACAGTCAGCGGGCCGGACGGCACGACGACAGCGGGCCGCGGCGCCCCGGAGGCCGCACTGGACGACGGCGCGGCCGGGGCGGAGACGGCGGTGCCGTCCGGGGTGGACGGCGGCGCCGGGACCGGCACGGCCAGCGCGAGGATCGCGGCGGCGGCCGGCAGGACCGGGGTCACCGGGCACCGGCCGCCGCGCCGCCCGCCGGGGGTTCGGCCGTCCCCGCGACGGAGGCCCCGGACGCATCCGCCGGCCCGGCGGCAGCGGCCGAGGTGGGACGGCGACGACGGCGACGCAGGTAGAGCCAGGCTCCGGCGGCCGCCAGTGCGGCGATCAGCAGCCAGGGCGTCGCCCACACGCTCGCGGTGCGCTGCACCGGGGGCAGCGCGGTGTCGACGGTGGTGGGTGCGAGGTCGACTGTCGCGGTCAGCCGCAGCGCGGGCGGCACCCCGGTGACCCGCTCGGTGACAGTGAACTCGGCGCCGGGCAGCAGCTCCGGCAGGTCGACCGGGCTGGTCCGGGACAGCGTCCAGCCACCGGGGCCGTCGACGACCACCGCGCCGGTGCCGCCGACGCGGACGTTGCCGCTGTTGCGGATCCGGTAGGTGACTGTGAGGTCGGCGCGGCCGATCGGGTTGAGCGGGGTGTCGTAGCCGACGCGTACCGATTCGACAGTCACGGCGGGGCGGACCTCGCCGGCCACACGGAGGTAGACCCGGGCGGCGATCCGCTGGTCGAGCCGGACCCGCTGCCCGTCGGCGGTCACGCCGTCCTGGGCGACCGCGGCGATCACGCCGCCGGTGTGGTCGCCCGGCGTGGCGTTGCGCGGCACCGTGAGGCGGAACGGGATGTCCGCGCGCCTGCCGGGCTGGACGGTCCAGCTTCGCCGCTCGACGCCGATCCAGGCGCCGACGTCGGTGGCGGCCCGGTCGGAGGGCAGCAGCGCGAAGGCGCCGTCGGTGGTGGTGTACGCGTCGGTGCCGTACACCGCGAAGGTGAGCGGCCGGTCACCGAGGTTGGTGACGCCGACGTGGTCGGTGACGCTGTCGCCGGGCGCCAGGTCGTACGTGAAGTAGTTGCGCCCGGTCGGCCCGCCGGGCCCGGACGGCTGGACCGCCCAGCGGACGGCACCGGGGTCGGCGGACGGTGCGGGCCGGGGGGCGGCCTCGCCGGCGGCCGGCGGCCCGAGCAGCACCGCGAGCAGCGCGGCGGCGAGCGCGGCGCCGAACCGCGCGGCCGGGCCGGGCGTGCGCCGCCGCGGGGTGCGGGTGGAGGGCGTGAGGAGAGGCATTCCGTGCTCCGCTGCGAGGTGGTCGCCGGGAGGCGGCTGGTGGGGCACGGGCGACGTGCCCGCGCCCCACCAGGTCCGACCCGGTCGGTGAATCAGGAGAGGGTCAGGGTGAGCGTGGCGACGTAGTCACCCGCCGCGGCGGACGCCGGCACACCGAGGTTGAGCTCGGCGCCGCAGGCGAAGACGCCGTTGCTGGTCCCGGCTCCGGCCGTGCACAGGGCACGGGCCTCACCGAGACCGGCGCCGGGAGCGGCCACCGCGCCCGGGGTGACGGCACCGGTCGTGCCGCCCAGCGGGTCGTTCACCACGCTCGCCGTCGGCGCCCAGCCGAGGTAGTTCCCGGCGATGACGCCACCGGCGGCGGAGGTGAAGTCGGAGACCTGCCCGACCAGGCTCCAGCCGGTGCCGGCGCCCCGCAGGTCGGCCACCGTGGCCGTGTTCAGCGGCGCCCGGGCGTACTCGCCCTTGCCGACCGGCGGCAGGGCGACTGTCGCGCCGGCGACGCTCAGGCTGAGCGGACCGCCGGTCACGGTGCTGGTGATCCGCTGCTGGGCCGAGTTCCCGCCCGCCCCGGTCCGGGTGAAGGTGATCGGGGTGAACGTGTCCTGGCGGCGGTCGGCCGAACCGCGGGCGGCGAACGTGATGACGTAGCACTGCACCTCGGTGCAGTCCACCTCGTCGCCGTTGCGGTCGGTGTAGACGGCGCTGATCGGCAGCGTCGTGGTGAAGCTGCCGTCGGCGGCCATCCGGTCCCGGGCGTCGGTCGGCTCGTTGGTCTTGTTGACCCACTTGGTGACCTGGAGGACGCCGGCGTTGGCCCAGTGCTCGTCGACCTTCGGTCCGAACGAGACGTAGATGCCGGCCCCGTTGTTGAAGTCCGGGTCGAAGCCGGTGCCGCGTACGGTGACAGTCGCGCCGGCGGGGTCGAGACCCTGGGCCGGGTCGACTGTCACCGCCGGGGTGGCGGGCGCGGTGCCGCCTGCCGTGGTGAACGTGAACGACACCGGGTCCAGCGCCTCACCGGCGGCGTAGAAGCCGTTGAAGGCGCCGGCTCCCACGCTGGTGAGCGCCGCGGCGAGGTTGCTGCCGGTCACCGTGTTCCCGCTGGCGGCGGGACTGCCGGTGAGGGTGGCGACGGTGGCCTGCTTCACCGAGACCGGCTCGGTCATCGTGGTGGCCAGGTCGACGTCCGCCTTCAGCGAGGCGGTGCCGCCGGAGACGGCGACGGTCGGGTTGGCCAGCGTGATGGTCAGCAGGTGCGCCGGGTACGAGAACACCACTGTGCCGCCGTACGTGGCGTTGGTCGTACCGGCGGCGGCGTCGTGCGTGCCGCCGGTCGACGGGAACGTGAACGTGCCGTCGGCGTTGACAGTGGCGCCGTTGCTGACAGCGATCGGCGGATCCCCGTTGCCGGCCTTGACGTAGTTGCGGAAGCTGGCCTTGAAACCCCAGGTCAGGCTGCCACTGGTGATCTCGGCCTCGGCCGCCGAGGCGGGTCCGGCGCCCACGAGCGCACTCGACACGCCGAGGGCGAGCACCGCCGCCCAGCGCATCGACCGGAGGGCTCCGGCTCTGGATCTGAACATGCTGTTCCTCTCGGGAGGGGAAGCGAAGACATTAGGTTAGGCAAACCTAATATCATCGGGTGATCCGCGAAGCGTCCCAAGATCTTCAACCGAACGGACCCCTTGCCACCTGCGGGTTTGCCGCTTAGGTTAGCCAAACCTAAGTTGTTGCCCGGTCGGTGCACCCGGCCGGACCTGTCGTGTGAGGAGCCCGATGCGAGCACGGCGCCGCACCATCCTGACCACCGTTCTACTCACCGCCGCCGTCGTCGCCACGCCCGCGCCGGCCCACGCTGGCACCGCCACCGGCAGCGGCGGTCAGAAGCTCACCGTCACCCCGAGCACCGGCCTGAGCCGCTCGGGCGCCACCGTGTCCGTCTCCGGGCGCGGCTACGACGTCGACAAGGGCATCTACGTCGCGTACTGCGTCGACAACGGACCGGGCGTGGCGGCCACCCCGTGCGGCGGCGGCGCCGACACCACCGGCAGCCTGGGCGCCTCGCAGTGGATCTCGTCGAACCCGCCCGCCTACGCCGAGGGCCTGCCGAAGCCGTACGGCCCGGGCGGCTCCTTCTCGGTGACGGTCAAGGTGACCCCCACCATCGGCGACGTCGACTGCACCGTCCGGCGCTGCGCGGTCGTCACCCGCGCCGACCACACCCGGGCCTCCGACCGGTCCCAGGACGTACGGGTGCCGGTCACGTTCGCCGCCGGCGCCACGAGCGCCCCGCCGAAGGCCGGCCCGGCGCCGAAGGCGACCACGCCCGCCGCCGCGCCCCGGACCACCACCGCGCAGGACGCACCGGCCCCGGCCGCCTCCGGCAGCGCGCCGGCCGCAGCGGGGGCGGCAGGGGTGACGGGCGCCGCGACCGGGGCCGGGGCGCCGTCGCAGGCCGCGGCCTCCGACCTCCACGTCACGCGGGTCAGCGACACCTCCGGGGCCGGACGCGGATGGACCGCCGGGGTGATGGCCGCCGCACTGGCCCTGGCCGTCCTGCTCGGCCTCGGCGGGTGGCGGCGCCGTCGCGGTGCCGGCCGGTGAGCCGCCCGCACCCGCGACCAGGCCGGGGACCGCTCGTCGCGCTGCTCGCGGTGACCATGGCGGCGACCGGCTGCGCCGCGCCGGGCCGATCGGGTACGCCGTCCGCCGCCGGCTGCGGGCCGGTCACCGCCACGGTGGACGACGCCGACGTCGACCCGGTCCGCCCGGCGCCCACACCAGCGCTGCCGGCCACCGTACGCTCCGGCGACGGCACGACGGTGACTGTGGACGACGTCAGCCGCATCCTCCCGGTGAACCTGCACGGCTCGATCGCCGAGATCGTCTTCGGCCTCGGCCTGGGCGGCAACGTCATCGGGCGGGACACCTCGACCACGTTCCCCGCCGCCGCGCACCTGCCGGTGGTCACCCCGGGCGGGCACGACCTCTCCGCCGAGGCGGTGCTCGACCTCGACCCGAGCGTCGTGCTCGTCGACGACGGCGTCGGACCGCCCGAGGTGCTGCGCCAGCTCCGCGCCGCCGGTGTCCCGGTCGTCCAGGTACGCGCCGAGCCGACCCTCGACGGCGTACCGGCCCACATCCGCGCGGTCGCGGCGGCGCTCGGCGTACCCGGGGCCGGGGAGCGGCTGGTGACCCGCGTGCAGAGCGAGACCGCCGAAGCCCGGCGTACCGCCCCGGCGGGCCGGGCGCCACGGATCGCGTTCCTCTACCTGCGCGGCACCGCCGGGGTGTACCTGATCGGCGGCCGGGGCGCCGGGTCCGACGCGATGATCGAGGCGATCGGCGGCGTCGACGCCGGCAGCGCCGCCGGGCTGTCCAGGTTCCGTCCGCTGACCAGCGAGGGCCTCATCAACGCCGCGCCCGACGTGATCCTGGTGATGAGCGCCGGGCTCGCCTCCGTCGGCGGCGTCGACGGCCTGGTGAAGCTGCCCGGCGTGGCGCAGACGCCGGCCGGGGCGAACCGGCGCGTCGTCGACATGGCCGACGGCACGCTGCTCACCTTCGGCGTCCGCTCCGGCCGGGTCGTCCAGGCGCTGGCCCGCGCCGTCTACTCCTGCGAGGACCCGTCGTGACCACGCTACGGAAGCGGCCCGCGCCCGCCGCCGCCCCGGCGGCAGTCACCGGCGCGCCCCGGTCCCCCGGCCGGCGGGGCACCGTGCTGGTGGCCGGGCTCGGCGTCGCCCTCGTGCTCGTCGCCCTGCTGGCCGCCGGGCGCGGCCAGGTGGCGATCTCCCCCGCCGAGGTGCTCGGCTCCGTGCTGCACCGCCTCGGGCTGGACCTCGGTCCGCTGCCGTCGGCGGCGCAGGGCGAGAACGCGCTCTGGATCGTCCGCTTCCCCCGGGTGCTGCTGGCGGCCGTCGTCGGCGCCGCCCTCGGCTGCGCGGGCGCGGTCATGCAGGGCGTCTTCGGCAACCCGCTCGCCGAGCCCGGCGTCATCGGGGTGTCGGCCGGCGCGGCCGTCGGCGCCGCCCTGGCCATCGTCACCGGCGTCACCGTCCTGGGCGGATGGACCGTGCCGCTCGCCGCCTTCGCCGGCGGCCTCGCCACCACCTACCTGGTGTACGCGCTGGCCCGCTCCGGGGGCCGGACCGAGGTGGTGACACTGGTCCTGACCGGCGTCGCGGTCAACGCGGTCGCCGGCTCGGTGATCGGGCTGCTCATGTTCGTCACCGACCAGTCCGGCGTGCAGGCCATCGCGTTCTGGAACCTCGGCAGCCTCGCCCAGGCCAGCTGGACGGCCGTGGGTCTCGCCGCGCCGTGCCTGCTCGCCGGGCTCGCCGTCGCCTGCGCCGACGCGCGCCGCCTCGACCTGCTCGCCCTCGGCGAACCCGCCGCCCGGCACCTCGGCGTGAACGTCGAACGCCTGCGGCTGCGGCTGATCGTCGTCACCGCGCTTCTCGGCGCCGCCGCTGTCGCGTTCACCGGCATCATCAGCTTCGTCGGACTGGTCGTGCCGCACCTGATCCGGATGGTCGCCGGACCGGGCCACCGGGTGCTGCTGATCGCCAGCGCGCTCGGCGGGGCCGTCGTGGTGATCGGCGCCGACCTCGCGGCGCGTACCCTCGTCGAGCACCAGGAGCTGCCCCTCGGCGTGCTCACCGCGGTCATCGGCGGCCCGGCGTTCTTCTGGCTGCTGCGCCGCACCCGCGACCGGGCCGGAGGCTGGGGATGAGCCTCCCACGTACGCCGCGCCGGTTCGCCGCCGCCCGGCCGCCGCGCCCGGCGCCCGCCGGGCACCTCCGGATCCGGGTGGCCGGGCTGCGCGTCGAGCGCGCCGGCCGGACCGTGCTCGACGGGATCGACCTTCAGGTACGCGCCGGCGAGGTGCACGCCCTGGTCGGGCCGAACGGCGCCGGGAAGTCGACGCTGCTCGGCGCGATCAGCGGTGACGTGCCGGCCGCCGCCGGCCGGATCGAGGTCGACGGGCTGCCCCGCGAGTCGTGGAGCCCGGTGGAGCTGGCCTGGCGCCGCGCCGTGCTCACCCAGCGCAACACGCTGAGCTTCCCGTTCACGGTCGGGGAGGTGGTGCGGATGGGCCGGGCGCCGTGGGCGGGGCGGCCGGAGCGGGAACAGGACGACGCCGTCGTCGCCGACGTGCTCGAACGCTGCGACGTCGCCCGTTTCGCGGCCCGGCCGTACCCCGCGCTGTCCGGTGGCGAGCAGGCCCGCGCCGCGCTGGCCCGGGTCCTGGCGCAGCGGGCCACCACGCTGCTGCTCGACGAGCCGACCGCCGCGCTCGACCTGCGGCACCAGGAACTGGTCATGCGCATCGCCCGGGAGCGGGCCCGCGCCGGGGACGCCGTGGTCGTGGTGCTGCACGACCTGACGCTGACCGGGGCGTACGCGGACACCGTGACCCTGCTCGGCGACGGACGCGTCCGCGCCGCCGGGACACCGCGCGAGGTGCTCACCGCCCCGCTGCTCAGCGAGGTCTACCGGTACGACATCGACGTCGTCCCCCACCCCCGTGACGAGCTGCCGCTGATCGTGCCCCGACGCGGCCGGCCCGCAGGACCGTCAGCCGACGAGGAGAGACAGCAGATGGATACACAGACGTTCGCGGCCCGGCTGCGCGCCGAGACACGCGACGCGCACCGGAGCGCCGAGTCCCAGCGGTACGTCTCCGCGCTCACCGCCGGTGAACTCGACGTCGCCGGCTACACCGCGCTCGTCGTCGCGCACCACGGCATCTACGCGGCGCTGGAGGGCGTGGCGGACACGATGCGCGACGACCCGCTGGCCGGCCCGTTCGTCGACGACGCGCTGACCCGGCTGCCCGCGCTCGCCGCCGACCTGCGGTTCCTGCTCGGCCCGCGCTGGCGCGAGGTGATGGAGCCTGTTCCGGCCGCTGTCGCGTACGCCGCCCGGATCACCTCGGCCTGCGCCGGATCGCCCGAGCGGTTCATCGCGCACCACTACATCCGCTATCTCGGCGACCTGTCCGGCGGGCGGCACATCGGGCGCTGCGTGGCCCGGTACTACGGGGTGACCGAGGAGGCCGGGGCGTCGTTCTACACGTTCCCGGGGATCAGCGACCCGAAGTCGTACAAGGACGCCTACCGGGCGAGGCTGGACGCGCTCGCGCTGGACGAGGCCGGCCGGGCCGCGCTGCGCGACGAGGTGCTGGTGGCGTACGAGCACAACATCGCGGTCTTCACCGACCTGGGTCGCCTGGTGGCGGCGAGCGGCCGGGAGGGCGCCGCGTGAGCGCCGGTTTCCCGCCGGAGGTGGTCGCCGCCGTCAGCCGGCACATGAACGACGACCACGCCGGGGACGCGCTGCTGATCTGCCGTACGCTCGGCGGCCGGCCGGACGCCACCGCGGCCCGCACCACCGGCCTGGACGCCGACGGCATCGACTTCGCCGTCACAGTCGGCGGCACGGAGGTCCCGGTGCGCGTCCCGTTCGCCCACCGGCTCACCGAACGGGCGCAGATCCGCCGGGAGGTGGTGCGCATGTACCGGGAGGCCTGCGACCGGGCCGGCGTACCGCCCCGGCCGGCCGGCTGAGCACCGGGACCGTCCGGGCTGCGGAAACCCGGTCGGCTGCCGCACCGCCGCGGCGTACAGTCCGCCGCATGGCTGTGGACACGAGGCCGGCGGTGCGCGCCGGCCGATTCCGGCTGCTCCCGCTGGGCGTGGTCTTCCTGACCGTCGGTCTGTCCACCGCCGTGGTGCTGCCGTTCCTGTCGCTGTTCCTCGACCGCGAGGTCCACGCCAGTCCGTTACGGGTGACCGTGTTCCTGGTCGTCGCCCCGCTGTCCGGGGTGGTCGCCTCCGCGCTGATCGGCCGGCTGTCGGACCGCCTGCCGATCCGGCGCGCGCTGCTGGTCGGCGCCGCATTGGCCGGTGTGGTGGGCGCGGGGACGACCGCGTACGTCCGGGACTACTGGATCCTGCTGGGGCTGACCGCGACGGCCACCGCGCTGGCGAACTCGCTGTTCCCGCAGTCGTTCGCGTACACCCGGGCGCTGTTCGACAGGGACGATCCGGGGCGGGCCGCGTTCGGCGTCAGCCTCATGCGTACCGTGTTCTCGCTGGCCTGGGTGGCCGGGCCGGCGCTGGCCGCGGTGCTGCTCGACGTCGGCGGCTTCCGCCTGGTCTACGGCATGGCCGCCGTCATGTACGCGCTGGCCGCGCTGGTGGCCGCGTTCCGGCTGGAGGAGCTGCCGCTGCCGGCGCGGCCGGTCCCCGGTGATCCGGACGGCGCGGTGCCCGCCCCGCCCGGCGCGTCCCGGCTGCGGCTGGCGCTGACGGCGCTCGCGTTCGTCCTGCTCCAGTGCCCGCTGACGCTCGCCGTGCAGGCGCTGCCGCTGTTCATCGACGCCGAACTGAACGACGACCCCTCCCGCGCCGGGCTGGTGCTGGGCCTGTGCGCGGCGCTGGAGATCCCGCTGATGCTCGGGCTGGGCGCGCTGACCGCGCGGGTCCGGCTGCGGCCGCTGATCCTGGTCGGCGGCGCCTGCGGGGTCGCCTACTACGCGACCGCCGCGACGGCGCCGGGCGTGGCGGTCCTGTTGCTCGCGCAGCCGGTGAACGCGCTGTTCATCGCCGCGGTGTCCGGCGTCGGCATCGCCTACGTGCAGGATCTGCTGCCGGGCGAGCCGGGCCGGGCCACCACGCTGTTCACCAACACGTTCCCGATCGGCGCCATGCTCGCCGGTCCGTTGCTCGGGCTCTCCGCGCAGGTCGGCTACCGGTGGGCGTACGGAATGAGCACCGCGCTGTGCGCGGCCGGGCTGCTGGTGCTGCTGCTGACCCGGCCGCACGCGCGGGCCTGACCGGCCCGGCGGTCAGCGGCGCCGCACCAGCACCACGTGGTCGATCAGCTCGCCGGTCCGGCCGTCCGGGCCGGTGGCGGTACGGCGCGCCGCGCCCAGCCGCTCGGTGTCCCAGCCGTCCGGGTCGAGGTTCATCGCGGCCAGGATCTCCTCCGGGCTGGCGAACCGGTGGTGGCCGGTGTCGGGCCCGGCCCAGGGCGGCGGCGCGCCGTGCTCGACGACGAGCAGCCGGCCGCCGGGCGCGACCGCCTCGGCCGCCGGGGGCAGCACCTTCTCCCGGGGCAGGACCAGCGGCGACTGGAAGAACTGCGCGGACACCAGGTCGTACCGGCCGGGCGGGAAGCCCTGGGTCAGGTCGTGCCGGACGGTGGTGATCCGGTCCGCCACCCCGGCCCGCTCGGCCTCGACGGTGAGCCGGTCCAGCGCGACGGACGAGATGTCCACGGCGGTGACCCGCCATCCCTTCGACGCGAGCCACACCGCGTCGCCGCCCTCACCGGAGCCCAGGTCGAGCACGGTGCCGGGCGGCAGCGCGCCGGCGACCTCGGCGAGGACCGGGTTCACCCGGCCGCTCCAGATCCGGTCCCGCTGGCCGTACCGCTCGTCCCAGAACCGGGCCGGGTCGGTGTCCGCCGCCGGCTGCTCGTGGTGGTGCCCCGTCATGTCCGCCTCCTCGCCGCCGGCCGTCTCCCGTCCGGTCACGCCATCGTGCGCCGCCGCCGATCGGACAGCAAGGAACCTTGCCGTTCCGGCAAACGAGCACACCGGACGAGCGGGGGGGGGTGGCGGGCGGCCGGACGCTGCGCTACCGTCGAGAGCAGATACCCCCGGGGGTATCTGGATCCGGAAGGAGAACGCCCATGCACGAGGTCGACGTGACCACGTTCGCCACCGCCCACGCCGACGGGGCGACTGTCATCGACGTCCGGGAGACCGCCGAGTACCTCGGCGGACACGTCCCGGGTGCCCGTTGTGTGCCGCTGGGCCACCTGGCCACCCAGATGGCGCAGGTGCCGCGCACCGGCCCCGTCTACGTGATCTGCGAGGCCGGCGGGCGGAGCCGGGTCGGCGCCGAGCTGCTGGAACGCGCCGGCATCACCGCCCTGTCGGTGGCCGGCGGCACCTCCGCCTGGGTGCGCTCGGGCCGCCCGGTCACCGCTGGCAGCCGGCCGTGACCGGCCGGCCGGAGACGGCAGCCGCTCCGCGCACCGGCTTCCTCCGCCGCCTGCTCGGCCCTCGCGTCGCCCGGGTCACCCCGGCGGAGGCGGCGGCGCTGTCCGGCGCGGGCGCGCTGCTGCTCGACGTCCGCGAGCCGGCCGAGTGGCGGGCCGGACACGCCCCCGGCGCCCGGCACATCCCGCTCGGCCAGCTCGCGGGCCGGCTGTCCGAGGTGCCGGCGGACCGGCCCGTGGTGACCGTCTGCCGCTCCGGCGCGCGGTCGCGACGGGCAGCCAAGCTGCTCGCCGCGGCAGGCCACGAGGTGCACGACCTGACCGGCAGCATGCGGGCGTGGACGAACGCCGGGCTGGCGGTACGAGCCAAGGGCGGCAGGCCGGGCCACGTGGCCTGAGCAGACGCCCGTCCATCACCAGGAGAAGGAGCACGGCCGATGTTGTTCACCCAGTACTACCTCGACTGCCTGTCCCAGGCCTCGTACCTGATCGCCGACGACCGCACCGGCCGGGCCGTGCTCGTCGACCCGCGCCGGGACATCGACGAGTACCTCACCGACGCCAAGGCGCACGGCCTGACGATCGAGGGGGTCGTCAACACCCACTTCCACGCCGACTTCCTCGCCGGGCACCTGGAGGTGGCCGCCGCGACCGGCGCGTGGATCGGCTACGGGAGCCGGGCCGAGACCGAGTACCCGAGCCGCAAGCTCGCCGACGGCGAACGGATCAGCCTCGGCGACGTGACGCTGGAGATCATGGAGACCCCGGGCCACACGCCCGAGTCGATCAGCATCCTGGTCTACGAGCGCGCCGACGACCCGGTCCCGTACGGCGTGCTGACCGGCGACGCGCTGTTCATCGGCGACGTGGGCCGGCCCGACCTGCTCGCCTCGTTCGGCGTGACCGCCGAGGAACTCGGCCGCATGCTCTACGACAGCGTGCAGCACAAGCTGATGGGCCTGCCCGACGAGGTGCGCGTCTTCCCCGCCCACGGCGCCGGCTCGGCCTGCGGCAAGAACCTGTCCACCGAGCGGCAGTCCACCATCGGCGAGCAGCGCCGCACCAACTACGCCTGCGCGCCGATGAGCGAGGAGCGCTTCCTCGCCCTGGTCACCGGCGGGCAGCCGGCCGCGCCGGGTTACTTCGCCTTCGACGCGGTGCTCAACCGCAAGGCGCGAGAGCTGTTCGACCACGCCCGGCCGGCCCGCCCACTCACCCCGGCCGAGTTCCTGGCCGCCCGGGCCGACGGCGCCGTCGTGGTCGACGCCCGCGACCCGCAGGAGTACGCGACCGGGCACCTGCGCGGCGCGCTCAACGTCCCGGCCGACGGCCGGTTCGCCGAGACCGCCGGCAGTGTCGTGGCGCCCGACCGGCCGGTGCTCGTGGTGGCCCCGCAGGACCGGGAGGAGGAGATCGTCGTCCGCCTCGCCCGGATCGGCTTCGACCGGGTGATCGGCTACCTGCGCGAACCCGAGGGCGCCTTCCTGGAGATGGTCCCCGAGATGACCCGGGCCAGCCGGGTCACCGCCACCGAGCTGCGCGCGGCCCTCGACGGTCCGGACGCGCCGGTGGTGCTGGACGTCCGCAACGCCGGCGAGCGGGAGCAGGGCGCGGTGGACGGCTCCCGGCACATCCCGCTGGCCGAGCTGACCCACCGCCTCGGCGAGGTGCCCACCGACCGCCCCGTCGTCGTGCACTGCGCCGGCGGCTACCGCTCCTCGGTGGCCGCCAGCCTGCTGCGCAACGCCGGTCACGCCGACGTGTCCGACCTGCTCGGCGGCTACGGCGCCTGGCAGGGCCTGCACACCGCCGCGTGACCCACCGGTCCGGCCCGGGTTGGGGCCCCTCCCCCGCCCGGCCCGGACCGTCCGATCGCGCCGCCAGGATTAGCACTCCCCTCGCATGGGCAGACATTTGTCATCGGACACGCGAACGAGGGAGCTGACGGCATGGCGAAGGGCGACATCGACACCTACCAGCAGGACGGGCAGTGGAAGAACCGCCCGGAGGGCAACGAGCGCGCGACCAGCCGCCACGACACCAAGGCGGAGGCCGAGGCGGCCGGCCGGGAGATGGCGGCCGAGCGCGGCGCCGAGCACGTGATCAAGAAGCAGGACGGCACGATCGGCGAGAAGAACACGTACCCCCGCAGCCGCGACCCCCGGGAGATCCCGGGCTGAACACGCAGCGCAGGCGATGTACGGCGCCGGACCCGAGCGGGTCCGGCGCCGTATCGCGTACCGGCAGGTAGTGAGTGGCTGGCTAAAAACTTTTGTTCGGTTCCTACAACGGTCCCCGCTCAGGCTTCGGCCGTTACGACATGGCGCCGCCCGCGCATAGGCGGAAAGGTGAGGCGAGCCGGGGGCATCGCCGCGCCCGGCGCGCCACCGTGGGTCAACCGAAGGGGACGGTCACGTGTTCACCCGTGTCGCCATCGTCAACCGTGGTGAGGCCGCGATGCGGCTCATCCACGCGGTCCGGGAACTGGCCGCGGAGACCGGCAGCCGGATCGAGACCGTCGCGCTGTACACCGACGTCGACCGTACCGCCACCTTCGTCCGCGAGGCGGACGTCGCCTACGACCTGGGCCCCGCGTCGGCCCGCCCGTACCTCGACCTCAAGGCCCTGGAGCGCGCGCTGGTCGAGACCGGCGCGGACGCCGCGTGGGTGGGCTGGGGTTTCGTGGCCGAGGACCCGGCGTTCGCCGAACTGTGCGAGAAGATCGGCGTGACGTTCGTCGGACCGAGCCCGGACGCCATGCGCAAGCTCGGCGACAAGATCGGCGCAAAGCTGATCGCCGAGGAGGTCGGCGTGCCGGTCGCGCCGTGGAGCCGCGGCGCGGTGGAGAGCCTGGACGACGCGCTGCGCGCGGCGGCCTCGATCGGCTACCCGCTGATGCTCAAGGCGACCGCCGGTGGCGGCGGGCGCGGCATCCGGGTGATCCGCAGCGACGCCGAGCTGGCCGACGCCTACGAGCGCACCAGCCAGGAGGCGGCTCGCGCGTTCGGCAGCGGCGTGGTGTTCCTGGAGCGCCTGGTCACCGGCGCCCGGCACGTCGAGGTCCAGGTGATCGCCGACGGCCAGGGCACCGCGTGGGCGCTCGGCGTACGGGACTGCTCGGTGCAGCGGCGCAACCAGAAGGTGATCGAGGAGTCCGCGTCGCCGGTGCTGAGCCCCGAGCAGACCGCGGAGCTGAAGGCGTCGGCGGAGCGGCTGGCGGTCGCCGTCGGCTACCGGGGCGCGGCCACAGTCGAGTTCCTCTACCACCCGGGCGACCGGCTGTTCGCGTTCCTGGAGGTCAACACGCGCCTGCAGGTCGAGCACCCGATCACCGAATCCACCACCGGGTTCGACCTGGTCAAGGCGCAGCTGCACGTGGCCGGCGGCGGCCGGCTCACCGGCGAGCCGCCGGTCGAGCGCGGCCACGCGATCGAGGCCCGGCTCAACGCCGAGGACCCGGACCGCGACTTCGCGCCCTCCCCCGGCCGGATCACCCGGCTCGACCTGCCCGCCGGGCCGGGTATCCGGGTCGACACCGGGGTCAGCGAGGGCGACACCATCCCGGCCGACTTCGACTCCATGATCGCGAAGATCATCGCGTACGGCCGGGACCGGGACGAGGCGCTGGGACGCCTGCGCCGGGCGATGGCGAACACCATTGTGGTCATCGCCGGCGGCGCGACGAACAAGAGCTTCGTGCTCGACCTGCTCGACCAGCCCGAGGTGATCGACGCCAGCGCGGACACCGGCTGGATCGACCGGGTGCGCGGCGAGGGCCGCCTGGTCGCGCACCGGCACTCCGCCGTCGCGCTGGCGGCAGCCGCGATCGAGGCGTACGAGGAGGACGAGACCGCCGAACGGCAGCGGCTGCTGTCCACCGCGGCCGGTGGACGCCCGCAGGTGCAGCACCGCAGCGGCCGGCCGCTGGACCTGAAGCTGCGCGGCGTGACCTACCGGATGCGGGTGGCCCGGGTCGGCGCGCACCGGTTCCGGGTCGGTGTCGAGGCCGGTGGCGACGTGCGCACCGCCGACGTCGAGCTGGACCGCTTCGACCGGCACACCGGTCAGATCGCCGTCAACGGCGCCCGGTTCCGCCTGCTCACCGACACCCACGGCCCGGTGCACCTGGTCGAGGTGGACGGCGTGACGCACCGGGTCAGCCGCGACGAGGGCGGCGTGCTGCGCTCCCCCATGCCGGCGCTGGTGGTCGCCACGCCGCTTCAGGTCGGCGCGGAGGTCGAGGCCGGCGCGCCGGTGCTGGTGCTGGAGGCGATGAAGATGGAGACGGTGCTGCGGGCGCCGTTCCGGGCCCGCCTCAAGGAGTCGTCGGTCGCGGTGGGCACCCAGGTGGAGGCCGGGGCGCCGCTGCTGCGCCTGGAGCCGGTCGCGGAGGACGACGCCGAGGCGGCCGCCGGGCCGGCCGGACCGGCTGTCGAGCTGGACCTGCCCACCGCGCCCGCCGAGGTGCCCGCGCGGTCCCGCGCCGAACGCGGCCAGGAGGACCTCTGCTCGCTGCTGCTCGGCTACGACGTGGACCCGCACGACGAGCGCCGGGTGCTCGACGACTACCTGGACGCGCGGCGGGCGGCCACGGAGGCCGGGCACCGGCCGCTGGCCGAGGAACTGGAACTGGTGAACGTCTTCGCCGACCTGGCCGAGCTGAGCCGTAACCGGCCCGGCGGCGACGACGGGCCGGGCGGGCACGTGCACAGCGCCCGCGAGTACTTCCACACCTACCTGCAGAGCCTCGACGTCGAGCGGGCCGGTTCCCCGGAGTCGTTCCGGGCCCGCCTGGCCAAGGCGCTCGCCCACTACGGCGTCACCGAACTGGACCGCTCGCCCGAGCTGGAGGCCGCGGTCTTCCGGATCTTCCTGGCCCAGCAGCGGGCCGCCGCGGACGCCGCGGTGATCGCCGCGCTGCTGCGCTCCTGGCTGCGCGAGCCGCCGCCGGACGAGGCGCTGCGCGAGCCGGCCGGTCTCACGCTGGAACGCCTCGTCGCGGCCACCCAGGTCCGCTTCCCGGTGGTCGCCGACCTGGCCCGGGGCGTGGTGTTCGCCTGGTTCGCCCAGCCGCTGCTGCGCCGCAACCGGGCCCGGGTCTACGCCCAGGTCCGCACCCACCTGCGGCACCTCGACGCGCAGCCGGACGCGCCGGACCGCGCCGAGCGGATCGCCGAGATGGTCCGCAGCACCGAACCGCTGGTCCGGCTGCTCGGTCAGCGCCTGGTCCGCAACGACCTGGACAACGCGGCCATGCTGGAGGTGCTGACCCGCCGGTACTACGGCAACAAGGCGCTCACCGAGGTCCGCACCCGCACCGCCGGTGGCTGCACGTTCGTGGTGGCCGGGCGGGACGGGTCGAGTGTCGTCTCGGCCGCCGTCCGCTTCGACGCGCTCGGCGACGCGCTGCGCGGCCTGGCCGAGGTGGCCCGGGACTGCGAGGCCGTCGACGCGGACGTCTACCTGGCCTGGGAGAACCAGCCCGAGGACCTGGACGCCGCCGCCGCCGCGCTGCTGGACGTGGTGAACGCACACCCGCTGCCGCAGCAGGTACGCCGCCTCACCACCACCGTCGCCGGGCGCGGCGGCGCGGTGATGCACCACCACGTCACGTTCCGTCCGGCCGAGGGCGGCGGGATGGCCGAGGAGCGGCTGATCCGCGGCCTGCACCCGTACATCGCGCAGCGGATGCAACTGGAACGGCTGCGCGAGTTCGACCTGACCCGGCTGCCCTCGCTGGACGAGGAGGTCTACCTGTTCCAGGCGGTCGCCCGGCAGAACCCGTCCGACCAGCGGCTGGTCGCGTTCGCGCAGGTACGTGACCTGACCGAGCTGCGGGATCAGGACGGCCGCCTGGTGGCGCTGCCGACCACCGAGGACACGGTGGCGGCCTGCATCGACTCGATCCGCCGGGCGCAGTCGCGGCGGCCGTCGAAGTCGCGGTTCCCGACCAACCGGATCGTCGTCTACGTGTGGCCGCCGAGCGAGCTGACCCGCGAGGAGATGGAGCTGATCGCCGGCCGGGTACGCCCGACCACCGTGGGCGCCGAGCTGGAGGAGATCCTGTTCATCGCCCGGCAGCGCGACCGCCGTACCGGCGAGCTGACGAAGGTCGGCGTGCGGATCACGTTCGACGTCACAGGGCACGCGCAGCTGACGGTGGGCGAGCCGCCGGCCGAGCCGGTCGAGCCGCTTGACGACTACCGGTTGAAGGTGCTGCGGGCGGCCGGCCGCAACACGGTGTACCCGTACGAGCTGACCGGCCTGCTGGGCGACTTCGTCGAGCACGACCTGGACGCCGGTCACGCGCTGGTGCCGGTGGACCGGCCGAAGGGCCGCAACACCGCGGCGATCGTGGCCGGTGTGGTGACCACGCCGACACCGCGGCACCCGCAGGGCGTGACCCGGGTGGTGCTGCTCGGCGACCCGACCAAGTCCCTCGGCGCGCTGTCCGAGCCGGAGTGCCGGCGGGTGATCGCCGCGCTGGACCTCGCGCAGCGGATGGGCGTGCCGCTGGAGTGGTACGCGTTGAGCGCCGGCGCCCGCATCTCGATGACCTCCGGCACCGAGAACATGGACTGGGTGGCCGCGGCGCTCAAGCGCATCGTCGAGTTCACCCAGGACGGCGGTGAGATCAACATCGTGGTGGCGGGCATCAACGTCGGCGCCCAGCCGTACTGGAACGCCGAGGCGACGATGCTCATGCACACCAAGGGCGTGCTGGTCATGACGCCGGACTCGGCGATGGTGCTCACCGGCAAGCAGTCGCTCGACTTCTCCGGCGGTGTCTCGGCCGAGGACAACTTCGGCATCGGCGGCTACGACCGGGTGATGGGCCCGAACGGGCAGGCGCAGTACTGGGCGCCGAGCCTGCCGGCCGCGCGGGACGTGCTGATGGCGCACTACGACCACACGTACGTCGCGCCGGGCGAGGACGCGCCGCGCCGGGCCGTCACGATGGACCCGGTGGACCGGGACATCTGCGGCTACCCGCACGCGGTGGCCGGCAGCGACTTCGCCACGGTGGGCGAGATCTTCTCCGCCACCGCGAACCCGGACCGGAAGAAGCCGTTCGACATCCGTACCGTGATGCGGGCGCTCGCCGACCAGGACCACCCGGTGCTGGAACGGTGGGCCGGCATGGCCGACGCGGAGACGGCTGTGGTGCAGGACGTGCACCTCGGCGGCATCCCGGTGTGCCTGCTCGGCATCGAGTCCCGCTCGGTGCCCCGGCACGGCTTCCCGCCCACCGACGGCCCGGACACGTACACCGCGGGCACGCTGTTCCCGCGCTCGTCGAAGAAGGCCGCGCGGGCGATCAACGCGGCCAGCGGCAACCGGCCGCTGGTCGTGCTCGCCAACCTCTCCGGCTTCGACGGTTCGCCCGAGTCGATGCGCAAGCTGCAACTGGAGTACGGCGCGGAGATCGGCCGGGCGATCGTCAACTTCCGCGGCCCGATCGTGTTCTGCGTGATCTCGCGCTACCACGGCGGCGCGTTCGTGGTGTTCTCCAAGGCACTCAACCCGGACATGACGGTGCTGGCGATCGAGGGGTCGTTCGCCTCGGTGCTCGGTGGCGCGCCCGCCGCCGCCGTGGTGTTCGCCGGCGAGGTCGCCGCCCGTACGGCCGCCGATCCCCGGGTACGCGACCTGGAGGCGAAGGTCACCGCCGCGGCCGGCACCGAGCGGGCGGCGCTCACCGCCGAGCTGGACGAGCTGCGCTCGTCGGTGCGGGCGGAGAAGCTCGGCGAGGTGGCCGCCGAGTTCGACCGGGTGCACAGCATCCAGCGGGCGGTCGAGGTCGGTTCGGTCGACGCGGTGATCCGCGCCGCCGAGCTGCGTCCCCGCGTCATCGAGGAGATCGAGGCGCGCCTGCGCTGACACGTTGCACCGCCGGGCGGCGGGCGGGCCTTCGGGTCCGCCCGCCGTTTCGCGTGCGCCGGTCCTTGACGGGCCTGCCGTCGCATGATGTGCTCAATCGGTAATGGAAACCGTGTTCGTTAGCGATGACGGAGGACCCATGTCGCTCACCGTTCCGCCCGCCCTGCTGCACGCCGCCGAGACCGGTCCCGTGGACGAGGAGGCGTTCGTCGCCTGCGTCCGCGACTCCCTGCCGTACGCCTGGGAGACGGTCAGCCGGGTGGCCGCCGACCTGGCCGCGTCCGACGCCGAGTTCGCCGACAACGTGGTGCCGCCGCCGGGCGACGCCGAGCGCGGGCAACTGCTGCGCGCGATGGCCAGCGACGCGATCCGCGCCGGCCTGGAACGGCACTTCGGGGTGACGCTGGCGTTCCAGAACTGCCACCGGGTGGCGGCGTTCCGCCCCGGCGCGGCCGGCTCCGAGGCGTACCGCCGGTTCACCTCCAGCCGCGGCCAGTTGCTGAACCAGTCACCGGCACTGCGCAACTGCTGACGGCGACGCGCCGCGGGCGGGTCACCGCCCGCGGCGGCTCAGGCGGCGCAGCGGTCGCAGGTGCCGAAGATCTCCAGGGTGTGCCCGACGTCGGTGAAGCCGTGCTGCGCGGCGACCTGGTCGGCCCACCGCTCCACGGCCGGGCCGGCCACCTCCACGGCCCGGCCGCAGCGGCGGCAGACCAGGTGGTGGTGATGGCGGCTCTGGCTGCACCGCCGGTAGAGGTGCTCGCCGCCGGGCAGCCGCGCCGAGTCGATCTCGCCGTTGTCGACGAGCATCTGGAGCGTCCGGTACACCGTGGTGAGGCCGACCTTCGCCTGCCGCTGGACGAGCATCTGGTGCAGCTGCTGCGCGCTGTGGAAGCCGTCCAACTCCCGCAGCAGCGCCAGCACCTCGGCGCGCTGACGGGTGTTGCGGGTCGCCCCGGTCGTCGCCTGGGTCACCGTCGCCTCCCTCGTCCGGGCGCCCGCCCGGCACCCTCGTCCGGCCGCGGCCGCGCCCGGCGCGCCACGTGACACCCGGAACCATTATGCCTTCCGGGCGCACCGCCGATCCCGGGTCCGTGACGGCCCGCCGCCCGGGGTGTGACATGCCCGACCGCCCCGGCCGGAACTATCCGGCGTACCGCGCCGACAAACGGTACGAACACCGGATCTTCGAGGGGACGACGTCATGCCCAGCACCACCAGCCGCCGGTTCCTGCGCCCGGCGGCCCTGATCGGCGCCGCCGTGCTCGCCGCGTCGGTCACCGCCTGCGGATCCTCCGGCACGCCGTCCGCCGCCACGTCGGCGTCGGCGTCGGCGAGCGCGGCGGCGGGCGTGCTCACCGTCCGCGACCCGTGGGTGAAGGCCGCCGACAAGGGCATGACCGCCGCGTTCGCCACGCTCGCCAACGACGGCGACACCGACGTCACGATCACCGGCGTGACCACCGACGTGTCCCGGGCCGAGATCCACGAGATGGCCATGACCGACGGGAAGATGGCGATGCGGCAGAAGCAGGGCGGCGTCGTGGTCGCCGCCCGCTCCCAGGCCGCCCTGGAACCCGGCGGCGACCACCTGATGCTGATGGACCTGACCCGCCCGGTGCGCCCCGGCGACCAGCTCGACATCACGCTCACCTTCGCCGACGGCCGGACCCAGACGTTCACCGCCGTGGCGAAGCCGTTCACCGGCGCCCAGGAGAGCTACGCGCCCGGCCACGGCCCGAGCCCGGCGTCATGACCGGCAGGCGGGTGAGCCGGCGCGGCCTGCTCACCGGAGGCGCGATGGCCGCCGGGGGCGCGCTGGCCGGCGCCGGCGCCCTCACCGCCGTCCGTTCCGGCCCTCCCGGGGTACGCCCCAGCGACGCCGTCCCGGTGGCCCAGGTCGGCAGCGCGGTCGAGCCGTTCCACGGCGTCCGGCAGTCCGGGGTCACCACCGAACCGCAGGCGCACGCGGCGTTCGTCGCGTTCACGCTGCGCCCCGGCACCGACCGGGCGGCGCTCGGGCGGATGCTGCGGCTGCTCTCCGACGACGCGGCCCGGCTCACCCAGGGCCGCCCCGCGCTGGCCGACACCGAGCCGGAACTGAGCGTCCTGCCGGCCCGGCTGACCGTCACGTTCGGCTTCGGACCCGGGCTCTACGCCGCCGCCGGGCTCGACGACCGGCGGCCCGCCTCGGTGGCCGAGCTGCCCGCGTTCGGCATCGACCGGCTGCAACCCCGCTGGTCCGGCGGGGACGTGCTGCTCCAGATCTGCGCCGACGACCCGCTCACCGTCGCCCACGCCCAGCGGGTCCTGGTCAAGGACAGCCGTCCCTTCGCCGTCGTCCGCTGGGTGCAGCAGGGCTTCCGCCGGGCGGCCGGCGCCGAGCCGGGGCGTACCCAGCGCAATCTGTTCGGGCAGCTCGACGGCACCGCCAACCCGAAGCCCGGCACGCCCGCGGACACCGCGGTGTGGGTGACCGACGGACCGGACTGGCTGCGGGACTCGACCACGCTCGTGGTGCGGCGGATCAGCATGAACCTGGAGACCTGGGACCTGCTGGGCCGCGCCGACCGGGAACTCGCCGTGGGGCGGCGCATCGACACCGGCGCGCCGCTGACCGGCCGGGCCGAACACGACGAGCCGGACTTCGCCGCGCTCGGCCCGGACGGGCTCACCGTGATCCCCGACTTCTCGCACCTGACCCGCGCCCGCGTCACCGACGACCGGCAGAAGATCCTGCGCCGGCCGTACAACTACGACGGCGTGCCGACCCCGGAGGGGACCGCCGACAGCGGGCTCGTCTTCGCCTCGTACCAGGCCGACATCGCCCGGCAGTTCCTGCCCGTCCAGCGCCGGCTCGCCGAGCGCGACCTGCTCAACGAGTGGACCACCCCGATCGGCTCCGCCGTGTTCGCCGTACCGCCCGGCTGCCCCGAGGGCGGCTGGATCGGCTCGCAACTGCTCGGCTGACCACCACAGGAAGGCGCGTCATGCGTACCCGTTCCGTCACCGCGCTGCTCGCCGCGGCCCTCACCGCGCTGCTGCTGGTCCCCGCCACGCCCGCGGCGGCCCACAACTCGCTCCAGGAGGCCACCCCGGCGCGCGACGCCCGGCTCACCGCCGCGCCCACGCAGGTCACGCTGCGGTTCCTGCAGGGGCTGAACCCCTCTTTCACCACCATCACGGTCAGCGACGCGGCCCAGCGCACGGTGCCCACCTCCGCACCGGCGGTGGACGGCGCCACCGGCACGGTGACGATCGACGAGCCGCTGGGCAACGGCACCTACACCGTCGCGTACCGGGTGGTCTCCCGCGACGGCCACCCCGTCCAGGGTTCGTACCGCTTCACAGTGGCCGACCCGGCGGCGCCCGCACCGTCGGCTCCCGCATCGGCGGCTCCCACGCCGACGGCGGTTGCCGCGTCGGCCGGCGTGGACGGCGCGGACGAGCCGGATGCCTCGGGCGCGCGGTCCGGCGACGACGGCCCGCCGGTCGCGCTGCTGGCGGGTGGGGCGGTCGCCGGTCTGCTCGTGATCACCGGAATCGTGCTGCTGGTCGCACGCCGGGCGCGCGCTCGCCGAACGGACCACTGACGACCGGACCTCGCACGGCGGGGGTCGGCCACGGGCAGGCGGGCCGCTACCGCCTCAGCGGGCGGGCGGCGGGCCGACGCTGCGGCGCGGCACCAGCGTCGGCGCGATCGTCTGCCGCAGCGGCCCGACGGTCTGCGACTCGATCTGGGCCAGGAGCAGGTCCAGACTCGCCGCGGCGACAGCGCCGAAGTCCGGCCGGACGGTGGTCAGCGGCGGGATGAAGTACGCCGCCTCGGGCACGTCGTCGAACCCGACCACGCTGATGTCGTCGGGAACCCGGCGGCCGTGCTCGTGCAGCGCCCGCAGCACGCCCAGCGCCAGATGGTCGTTGGCGGTGAAGACGGCGGTGACCTCCGGCATCCGGGCCAGCATCTGCCCACACCGGTAGCCCGCCGCCGCCGACCAGTCGGCCGGGACCAGCGGCGGGATCTCGGCTCCCGCCTGCCGCAGCGCCTCGCGCCACCCCTCGATGCGGCCGGCGCTGTCGAACCAGTCCGACGGCCCGGACACGTGCCACACCGTGCGATGCCCGGCGGCGAGGAGGTGCTCGGTGGCGGCCCGGGCGCCGGCGACCTGGTCGACTGTGACCAGCGGGATCGGTCGCCGCGGGTCGCCGTCGACAGTCACCAGCGGTACGTCCTGGGGCAGCCGTTCCAGCGCCTCCCCGGCGGACTCGACCGGCGCGATCACCACGATGCCGGCGACCCGGTGTGCCAGGTGCCGTTCCACGGCGGCCGAGATGGAGCGGTGGTCGAGGTCGCGGACACTGCCGACGCTCACCGCGAAGCCGGCCTCGGCGGCGGTCTGCTCCAGCGCCGCGAGCAGCGACGCCGGGCCGTAGAGCGTGGTGTTCTGCGCGACCACGCCGATCACCTGGGACCGACCGGTCACCAGCGCGCGGGCCGCGCGGTTGGGCCGGTAGCCGAGTTCGGTGATGGCGGCCTGCACCCGTAACCGGGTCTGCTCACGCACGTTGGGATGCCCGTTGAGAACCCGGGAGACCGTCTGGTGCGACACCCCGGCGAGGCGGGCCACGTCCGTCATCGCAGGACCGCGCACGGCCACCTCACTTTCGCCACTGCCCGCGGCCACACCCGGTCGATCTCGACCGGACCGTCCCGGGTGGCGACAGTCTACGCCAGCGGTCCCATCGGTATCGGCACCGTTGATCGCCCGTTCCCGCCGTGGCGCGGCGATATCGGGGAATCGACAGGCGGCTCATTCCCTTCCGTTACGCAGTGGCACGAACAGGCAGCTCGGAGCGGGTGGAATTGCGCCCGGGGTGCGGCATTTCCGGCGATTGCCGGAGCCGCACCCCGGGTTGTCGAAGATGTGTCAACGGCCGCGAATGGTGACCGTTGTCACGGTGTCGTCAGGTGTCACGGTGTCGTCAGGGAGAACTGCCGCACCGTCACCGCGCCGCCGAGGGATTGGGTGGCGTAGTTGAAGAAGCCGAACCGGTAGCCCATGAAGAACTGCCACGCGTTGTTGAGCGTCAGCGCGTTACCGAGCGACACGAAGTTCACCCCGTCGGTGCTGTAGGAGAACCGCGCCTGCCGGCCCGAGCCGGGCCGGATGTCGGCGTTCGCCCGCAGCCAGATCCGCCCACCGGACACCGCCGCACTGGCGATCTCCGTCCCGGTGCTCGTGGTGTTCCAGTTCGAGCCCATGGTCAGGCCGTTCGTCATCACCACGCGGGTGGCGCCGTTGTCCCGCCGTACGCCGATCCAGGCCGAGCTGTCCCGCAGCATCGCCAGGCCGGCCCGGTCACCGTCGCGCATGGTCGAGTAGTCCAGCTCGATCGTGCCGGTCGAGGTCGGACCCTGGATGCGGTGGGTGAGCGTGTTGCGGGCCCGGTACAGGTCGTTCGTGACGGTGGCGGTCTGCAACCGCAGGCCGTTGTTCACCGACCATCTGCTGTTGTCCGGGTTGTGGTTCCACTCGTACTGCACGCCGAGCGTGGTGCCGGGGAACGTGTCGGTGCCGGTGAGCGGCTTGACCGGGCGGGTCGGCAGCGGGTTGGGGTAGCTCGCGCCCCAGGCGCCGTTGACGGTCTGCACCTGCGGCCAGCCGTCGGAGGTCCAGGTGATCGGCGCCAGCGTCGGCATCCGGCCGCCCGGGTACGCGTCGGTGAACGCCATGTAGTACCAGGCGCCCGTCTGCGTCTGCACCAGCCCGCCCTGGTGCGGCACGCCGCCACCGGAGATCGGGCCGGGCAGGTTGAGCAGCACCTGCCGCTGCTCGTACGGGCCGAACGGGCCGTTCGTGGACTTCAGCACGTACTGGCCGTTGGCCGGTCGGGTCAGCCAGATGTAGTACGCGCCGTTGCGCTTGTAGAAGCGCGCGCCCTCCAGCGTGCCGATGCTCGACGGCGTCTGGTAGACCTGCTGGGCCCGGACCTGGCTGCGCCCGTCGGCGGAGAGCTGGGCCACGCTGATCGTGCCGTTGCCGTACGCGACGTACATGGTGTCGTTGTCGTCGATCAGCATGCCGGCGTCGTAGTAGCAGTTGGGGATGGTGGTCAGGCGGTTCCACGCGCCGTCCACGGCGGTGGCGGTGTAGATGTGGGTCTGCGCGAAGTCGATGCACCCGGCCCAGTAGAACGTGCGGTTGCTCGGCCGGTAGTTCAGCGTCGACGCCCAGATGCCGTCCACGTACGCCTGCTCGCTGGCGCTCAGGTCGTACTTGGTGCCGAACTCCAGCCGTGGCACCGAGTGCCCGGCGAACTCCCAGTTCACCAGGTCCCAGGAACGCAGCACCGGCGCGCCGGGCGAGTAGTGCATGGTAGAGGCGGACATGTAGTAGACGTCGCCCACCCGGATGATGTCGACGTCGGCGAAGTCCTGCCAGACTGCCGGGTTGGTGAAGCTGCCGCCCGGGTTGCCCGGGTTGCCGGGGTTGTCGCCGACGCGGACGAGCTGCCACTGCTGGTTCGCGCCGTTCCAGTCGTCGTACTGGACGATGTTGCCGCCGTCGGCGGTGGAGGCGTTCTGCACCTCCATCACCTTGTTCGAGTTCCGGTTGATCAGCCGGACGTACCCGCTGTCGGAGTCGGCCAGCCGGAACTGCTGGTTGGTGCCGCCGTGGTCCGTCCACTGCACCACCGCCGCGCCGTTGGCGGTGGACGCGCCGGTCACGTCCAGCACCTTGCCGGAGTGCCGGGACCGCAGCCGGTAGTAGCCACCGCCGGAGTCCACGAACTGCCACTGCTGCCAGGCGCCGTCGTTGCGCGTCCACTGGGTGATCCGCGCCCCGTCGTTCGTCGCCTGGTTGTACAGGTCCAGCGCCTTGCCGCTGTTGCGGTTCACCAGCACGTAGTAGGCGCTGGTGTCCACTGTGGCAGCCGATACCGGCGCGGGCACGGCGCCCACCACCACGCCGCCGACAAGCAGTGCCACCACCCCGGCCAGCAACCGGGACAGGCGTCCACGTCCACGGGACAGTCGAGCCGTCACCACGATCCTCCTTCGTCGACCGGAGCCCGGGCACGGCAGTACGCGCCGACGACGGCGGCGTTATCGCTAACAGCGATGCCCACCCAGGCGGGAGTCGGATCCCTGGCAACTGCGGCGCAGATCGCGCCCGGAACGGCCCGCGAGCGGTGCCGGTGACCCTATCCATCGACTGTGAGCGATAACATGCCGTTCGTCAAGGCGTAACACGGACCCCGCCGCACGGGCGGCCCGAGGCGGCCCGAGGCGGCTCAGAAACCCCGGGCGAGCCGGTAGTACGCCTGGTTCCAGCGCAGCTCGTCCGCGAAGCGGTGGGGGCGCGTCTCGGCGTCGATGACCACCAGCTCGGTCCGGGCCATCGCGGCCAGGTCGCGCAGCTCCTCCATGCCGACGGCCTGGGAGAGGACGGTGTGGTGCGGCCCGCCCGCGGTGATCCACGCCTCCGCCGAGCCGGCCAGGTCGGGCTGCGGACGCCACACCGCGCGCGCCACCGGCAGCCGGCGCAGCGGGTGCGGCGGCGGCACCACGTCCACCGCGTTGGCGACCAGCCGGAACCGCTCCCCCATGTCCACCATGCCCAGCACGACCGCCGGGCCGGGCGCGGCGTCGAAGACCAGGCGTACCGGGTCCTCCCGCCCGCCGATGCTCAGCGGGTGCACCTCCGCGCTCGGCACGTCGGCGGCGATGCTCGGGCACACCTCCAGCATGTGCGCGCCGAGGATCAGCTCCTGACCGAACGTCAGGTCGTAGGTGTAGTCCTCCATGAACGAGGTGCCGCCCGGCACGCCGACGGCCATCGCCTTGAGCGTGTGCACCAGCACCGAGGTCTTCCAGTCCCCCTCGCCGCCGAAGCCGTAGCCGTCGGCCATCAGGCGCTGCACCGCGATCCCGGGCAGCTGGCGCAGTCCGCCGAGGTCCTCGAAGTTCGTGGTGAACGCCCGGAAACCGCCGGCGTCGAGGAAGGCACGCAGGCCCAGCTCCTGGCGCGCCGCGTACCGCAGCGAGTCGTGCCGGTCCCCGCCGGGCCGCAGCTCGGACGCGACGCGGAAGGTGTCGTCGTACTCCTTGACCAGGTCGTCGACCTGCGCGTCGGGCACCTGGTCGACGGCGGCGACCAGGTCGTTGACGCCGTAGGTGTTCACCGAGACGCCGAAGCGCAGCTCCGCCTCGACCTTGTCCCCCTCGGTGACCGCGACGTCGCGCATGTTGTCGCCGAAGCGGGCCAGCCGCAGCGTCCGCACCGCCGACCAGCCGATCGCGGCGCGGGCCCAGGCCGCGACCCGCCTGACGACCCGGGGGTCGGTGACGTGCCCGGCGACGGTCTTACGCGCCACCCCGAGCCGGGTCTGGATGAACCCGAACTCCCGGTCGCCGTGCGCGGCCTGGTTGAGGTTCATGAAGTCCATGTCGATGTCGTCCCACGGCAGCGCCACGTTGGCCTGCGTGTGCAGGTGCAGCAGCGGCGTGCGCAGCGCGTCCAGCCCGGAGATCCACATCTTGGCCGGGGAGAACGTGTGCATCCAGGCGATCACCCCGACCGCGCCCTGCGCGGCCGCGTCCCGGCAGGCGGCGAGGATGTCCGCGCTGGAGGTGAGGACCGGCTTCCAGACCACGCGTACGGGGATGTCCGGCGACTCGTCCAGGCGCGCGGCGATCTGCCGGGACTGCTCGGCGACCTGCCGCAGGGTGTCCTCGCCGTAGAGGCCCTGGCTGCCGGTGAGGAACCAGACCTCGGGCTGGGGGTGAGTTGCCATGTTGTTGCCTTCCGCGCTAGGAACCGTCACTTGAACCGGATGCCGATGAGGCGCTGGAGGAGGATGAACGCGAACAGCAGGCCACCGATCACGATCTTGGTCCACCAGGAGTTGAGGCTGCCGTCGAACGTGATCAGCGTCTGGATCACGCCCAGCACCAGCACGCCGAGCACGGTGCCGAAGACGTACCCGGAACCGCCGGTGAGCACGGTGCCGCCGATCACCACGGCGGCGATCACGTCCAGCTCCATCCCGACGGCGATCAGCGGCGCGCCGGACAGCGTGTAGAACGACAGCAGGATGCCGCCGATCGCCGAGCAGAGCCCGCTGATCGTGTAGACGGCGATCCGGGTCCGCGCCACCGGCAGGCCCATCAGCAGCGCCGACTGCGCGTTGCCGCCGACCGCGTACACGTTGCGGCCGAACCGGGTGTACGCCAGCACGTACGCCGCGATCAGCACCACCGCGAACGCGATCAGCACGCTGATCGACACGAAGTTGCCGGCCGGGTCGCCGATGCGCTGCTGCGACATCGAGGTCCAGAAACCGTCGGTGATGGAGATGGAGGCGTCGCTGATGAACGTGCACATGCCCCGGGCGAAGAACATCCCGGCGAGTGTCACGATGAACGGCTGGATCTCGAAGAAGTGGATCGCGCAGCCCATCAGGAAACCGAGCGTCGGGCCGATCAGCAGCGCGATCACCAGCACCAGGGCCGCGGGCAGGCCGTCGCGCAGCAGCGCGGCCGACACCATCGCGGTCATCGCCACCACCGAGCCGACGGACAGGTCGATGCCGCCGGTGAGGATCACGAACGTCATGCCGACCGCGACGACGAGCAGGAAGCCGTTGTCGATGAAGACGTTGAAGACGACCTGGACGTTGGAGAAGGCGCGGTACTGGGACACGCCGATGCCGTACATGACCAGCAGCAGGGCGAGCGTGGCCAGCACCGGGACGTGCCGGCGGGGCAGGCTGGGCCGCCAGGACCGGCCGGTGGTCAACGACGTGCTGCTCATGCCGGCACCTGCTCCTTCTCCCGCTGCGGTGCCGCCGGGCCGGGTTCGGTCCCGCGCCGTCGCCGGCGCAGCCGGGCCCGGAACGCCGGGGCCTGGACGAGGCAGACGGCGATGACGACGACCGCCTTGAACAGCAGCGACGTCTGCGGCGAGATGTTCATGGCGTACACGGTGGTGGTCAGGGTCTGGATGATCAGCGCGCCGAGGACGGTGCCGCCGAGGGAGAACCGGCCGCCGGCCAGTGAGGTGCCGCCGATGACGACCGCCAGGATCGCGTCGAGTTCGATCCACAGGCCGGCGGCGTTGCCGTCGGCGCTGGAGACGTTCGCGGTGACCATGAAACCGGCGAGCGCGGCGCAGACGGCGCTGATCACGTAGACGAGGAAGACGATGCGCCGCGACCGGATGCCGGCGAGCCGGCTGGCCTCGGCGTTGCCGCCGACCGACTCGACGATCAGCCCGAGCGCCGTGCGGCGGGTGAACGCGGCCACGAGCAGCGCGGCGGCGAGCGCGATCAGGATGGCCAGCGGCAGCGTCAGGAAGTGCCCGAGCCCGATCGCCCGGTACGGGCCGGAGTTGATCGTGATGATCTGGCCCTCGGTGACCAGCTGGGCGATGCCCCGCCCGGCCACCATGAGGATCAGCGTGGCGATGATCGGCTGGATGCCGATGACCGCCACGAGTATCCCGTTCCAGGCGCCGAGCACGAGCGCGGCGCCGAAGGCCAGGGCCAGCGCGGTGGCCACCGTGGCCGGGCTGTTCTGGTCGGCCGCCCCGCTGATGTGCAGGCAGGCGATCGCGCCGCTGATCGCGCAGAGCGAACCGACCGACAGGTCGATGCCGCCGGTGGCGATGACGAGCGTCATCCCGAGCGCGACCAGGATCAGCGGCGCGCTCAGCCGGAGGATGTCGATCGGCGTGCCGTACAGGTGGCCGTTCTTGACCTCGACGGCGAGGAAGCCGGGACGGTAGATGGTGTTCGCGGCGATCATGACCACGAGCACGAGCGCCGGCCAGAACAGGCGGTGGCCGGTCAGCGGGCGGAGGCGGTCGGCGACGGCGGTCATGGGGTCACCTCCTCCCGGGGCGTTCCACTGGCGATGGTGCGCATGACGCGGTCGGCGTCGAGCGTGTCGTCGTTGTCGAGCTGGGCGACCATCTCCCGGTCGCGCATGACCGCGACCCGGTGGCTCAGGCGCAGCACCTCCTCCAGCTCGGCGGAGATGAACAGCACCGCCATCCCGCCGTCGGAGAGCTGCACCACCAGCTTCTGGATCTCGGCCTTGGCGCCGACGTCGATGCCGCGGGTCGGCTCGTCGAGGATCAGCAGGCGCGGCTCGGTGATCAGCCAGCGGGCCAGCAGCACCTTCTGCTGGTTGCCGCCGGACAGGTTGCGAACCGGCAGTTCCGGGTTGGCCGGGCGGATGCTCAGCGCCTCCACGTACCTGCGGACCAGTTCGTCCTGACGGCGGCGCGGGATCGGACGCAGCCAGCCGCGCGCGGCCTGCATCGCCAGGATCATGTTCTCCCGTACCGTCAGCTCCGGGACGATGCCCTCGGCCCGGCGGTTCTCCGAGCAGAACCCGACGCCTTGGCCGATGGCCTGCATCGGGTTGCGCACGGGCGCCCGGCCGCCGTCGAGCCGTACCTGGCCGTGGTCGGCCCGGTCGGCGCCGAAGATCAGCCGCGCCACCTCGGTCCGGCCGGAGCCGAGCAGGCCGGCCAGGCCGACCACCTCACCGGCGTGGATGCGGAGGCTGAACGGGGCGACAGCGCCACGCCGGCCCAGTTCGGCGGCGTCCACGAGCGGGGCCTCGCCACCGGCGTCGACTGTGGCGCGCTTCTGCTGCTCGTCGAGCCGCTCCAGCACGTCCAGCTCCTGGCCGATCATCTTCTCGACCAGGCTGAACTGCGGCAGCTCCTCGGTGCGGTACTCCCCCACGAGCGTGCCGTTGCGCAGCACCGTGATCCGGTCGGCGATGCCGTAGACCTGGTCGAGGAAGTGGGTGACGAACAGGATGGCGATCCCCTCGTCACGCAGCTGCCGCATGATCCGGAACAGCTGCGCCACCTCGCCGGCGTCCAGACTGGAGGTCGGCTCGTCCAGGATCAGCACCCGGGCCTGCACGTCGATCGCGCGGGCGATGGCGACCATCTGCTGCACCGCGAGCGAGTACGAGCCGAGCGGCGCGGAGACGTCGAGGTCGAGATCGAGCCGGGCCAGCAGGTCGCGGGCCCGGCGGCGCATCTCGCCCCAGCGCACCGCGCCGAGCCGGCGGGGCTCCCGGCCGATGAAGACGTTCTCCGCCACCGACAGGTTGGTGCAGAGGTTGACCTCCTGGTAGACGGTGCTGACACCGGCCGCGGCGGCCTGCATCGGACCGGTGAACGAGACCTGCTCGCCGTCGAGCGTGACGACGCCCGCGTCGGTCCCGTAGACGCCGGTCAACACCTTGATCAGGGTGGACTTGCCGGCGCCGTTCTCGCCCATCAGGGCGTGGACCTCGCCCGGGAACAGCCGGAAGTCGACGTCGTGCAGCGCGCGGACCCCGGGGAAGGTCTTGCTGATGCCGGTCATGGTCAGGACCGGACGGTTACCCGTCATCCCATCGGACCTCTTCTTCGACGGTGGTGGTACGGGGGCCGCCGTCGGTTGCGACGGCGACCCCCGGGTGACTCAGTACTTGCGGTTGGGCAGTGCCTCCTTGGCCTGCTCCTGGGTGAACGTGGTCTCCTCGGTCTCGATCCGGGCGGGCACCTCCTCGCCGGCCTTGACCTTCTTGACCAGGTCCATCAGCTGCGGGCCGAGCAGCGGGCTGCACTCGGCGATGAAGTTGAACTTGCCGTCCGCGAGGGCCTGCATGCCGTCCTTCACCGCGTCGACGGTGATGATGGTGATGTCCTTGCCGGGCTCCTTGCCCGCCGCGGTGATCGCCTCGAGCGCGCCCAGGCCCATGTCGTCGTTGTGCGCGAAGAGCACGTCGATCTTCGGGTTGGCCTTGAGGAACTGCTCCATCACCTGCTTGCCGCCGGCGCGGGTGAAGTCACCGGTCTGCGAGGCGACGATCTTCAGGTTCGGGTTGGCGGCGATGGCCTCGGCGAAGCCCTTCTTCCGGTCGTTGGCCGGCGCCGAGCCGGTCGTGCCCTGAAGCTCCACGATGTTGACCGGGCCGGACGCCGCCTTCTTCTGCTCCACCAGCCACTCGCCGGCGAGGCGGCCCTCCTTGACGAAGTCCGAGCCGAGGAACGTCTTGTAGAGCGACTTGTCGGCCGAGTCGACGGCGCGGTCGGTCAGGATCACCGGGATCTTGGCGTCCTTGGCCTCCTTGAGCACGGTGTCCCAGCCGGACTCCACCACCGGCGAGAAGGCGATCACGTCGACCTTCTGCTGGATGAAGTTGCGGATCGCCTTGATCTGGTTCTCCTGCTTCTGCTGGGCGTCGTCGAACTTCAGCTCGATGCCCGCCTCGGCCGCCGCCTCCTTGATCGAGGTGGTGTTGGCGGTGCGCCAGCCACTCTCGGCGCCCACCTGGGAGAAGCCCAGGACGATCTTGTCGTTGCCGTCGCCGGAACCGCCGCCGGTGTCGCTGTTGCCGCACGCGGCCATGCTGGCGGCGAGCAGCACGCCGGCGAACGCCGCGATGACAGTGCGTGCCGTGCTCCTGCTTCTCATCGATTCTCCTCCGGGGGTTGGATGTTCCGGGCGCGCGACCGGCGGAAACCGGAGCGGCCCGGGTGTGGTGGTGGGGGGTGCGCGGCGCGGTCCGGGGTCAGTGCGCCGACGGGCGTTGGCCGTACACGTTCTGGTAGCGGTCGTAGAGCGAGTCGATGTCGGCCGGCGCGATCGGCACCGGCCGGCCGAGCGCGCGGGCCAGGTGTGCGGTGCGGGCCACGTCCTCGCACATCACCGCGGCCTTGACCGCCGCCCGGGCGTCGCGGCCGATGGTGAAGACGCCGTGGTTGCGCATGAGCACCGCCGGTGAGCGGTGCCCGGACAGCGTGCTGACGATGCCCTTGCCGATGTCGTCGCCGCCGATCAGCGCGAACGGCCCGATCGGGATCTCCCCGCCGAACTCGTCGGCCTGCGCGGTCAGCCAGCACGGGATCGCCTCGCCGCGGGCCGCCCAGGCGGTGGCGTACCCGCTGTGCGTGTGCACGACGCCGCCGACCTCGGGCATCGCGCGGTAGACGTAGGCGTGCGCGGCGGTGTCGCTGGACGGGGCGCCGTCGCCGTCGACGACCGTGCCGTTGAGGTCGCAGACCACCATGGCCCCGGCGGTCAGGTCGTCGTAGTCGACGCCGCTGGGCTTGATGACCATCAGATCCTGACCGGGTACGCGGGCCGACACGTTGCCGGCGGTCCAGGCCACCAGGTCGTAGCGGGTCAGTTCGCGGTGCAGGCGGGCCACCGTCTCGCGTAGCGCGTCGACCTGGCTGTTCATCCGACCACCTCCAGGGTCGCGGCGGCGCGGTCCGCGGCGGCGTCGACCGCCGCGTTGCGGATCGCCCGCAGGCGGAGCATGACGTCGTTCGCGCCGCGGCCGAAGTGGTCGTGCAACGCGCGGTACTCGGCGTACAGGGCGTCGTAGGCCCGCACGTTCTCCGGTACGGGCCGGTAGACGGCCTCGTCGATGCGCCCCATCGCGGCGGACGCCTCGTGGATCGTCGGGTACGCCCCAGCGGCGACAGCCGCGTGGATGGCCGAGCCGAGCGCCGGGCCCTGGGCGGAGCCGATGATGCTCAGCGGCCGGTTCGTGACGTCGGCGTAGATCTGCATGAGCAGCCGGTTGGAGGTGAGACCACCGGCCACCACCAGGTCGTCGACCGGCACCCCGGCCTGCCCGAACGCCTCGACGATCATCCGGGTGCCGTACGCGGTCGCCTCCAGCAGCGCGCGGTAGACGTCCGGCGGCCGGGTGGCCAGCGTCAGCCCGACGATCATCCCGCTGAGGTCGTGGTTGACCAGCAGGGACCGGTTGCCGTTCCACCAGTCCAGCGCCACCAGCCCGTGCGCGCCGACCGGCTGGGCGGCGGCGGCCTCGGTGAGCCGCTCGTGCGAGTCGAACCCCGCCGGGGCGGCGTGGCGGACGAACCAGCCGAAGATGTCCCCCACCCCGCTCTGCCCGGCCTCGAAGCCCCAGGCGCCGGGGCTGATGCCGCCGTCGACCACGCCGCACATGCCCGGCACCTCGGCCGGGTGGGTGCCGTTGAGGACGTGGCAGGTGGAGGTGCCCATGATGGCGACCAGCCGGCCGGGCCGCAGCGCCTGGGCCGACGCGGCGGTGACGTGGGCGTCGACGTTGCCCGCCGCGACCGCGATGCCCTCGGGCAGTCCGGTCCAGGCCGCGGCGCGGGCGCTGAGCGTGCCGGCCCGCGCGCCCAGCGGCAGCAGCGGACCGTCCAGCTTGGTCACGAAGTCGGCGAATCCGGGGTCGAGCGCGGTCAGGTAGTCCGGCGACGGGTAGCGGCCGTCCTGCCGGATGCCCTTGTAGCCGGCCGTGCAGACGTTACGGGTCTCGGCGCCGCACAGCTGCCACACGATCCAGTCGGCGGCCTCGATGAACCGCTCGGCCCGGCGGTAGACCTCCGGGTCCTCCTCCAGGATCTGCAGGCCCTTGGCGAACTGCCACTCCGCGGAGATCTTGCCGCCGTAGCGGCCGAGCCACGGCTCGCCGCGTTCTTCCGCCAGCGCGTTGATCCGGTCGGCGTGCGGCTGCGCGGCGTGGTGCTTCCAGAGCTTCACCCAGGCGTGCGGGCGGTCGCGCAGTTGCGGGATCTCGCACAGCGGTGTGCCGTCGGCGAGCGTCGGGAGCACGGTGCAGGCGGTGAAGTCGGTGCCGATGCCCACCACCCGGGACGGGTCCACGCCGGCTTCGGCGAGCGCGGCCGGCACCGCGTGGCGCAGCACGTCGCGGTAGTCGTCCGGATCCTGGAGGGCCCAGTCCGGGGGCAGCGCCGGGCCGCCGTCGGGAAGCGCGGTCTCGATGACCCCGCGCCGGTACTCGTGCACCGCCGTACCGAGTTCGGCGCCGTCCCGGACGCGGACCACGAGCGCCCGCCCGGACAGCGTGCCGAAGTCGACGCCGATCACGTACCGGTCGGACGCGTCCACTTCGCTCATTTGCACCTCCGCCGTGTCACGGAGTTAGTGTTAGCGCTCACATATACATCCGTCAAGACACCTCCGGGCAACAGCTACGTAACGAGGAACCACCCTCGCCGGACCACCGCGGCCGGGCGGCACGGACCGGCGGGGCCGCGCCCGGAGGAGATCCACACGGACGCGCTCCCGGTCCGGCCGCCGAGTCCCGGCGAGCGCCTTGTTAGCGACAACAATCAATGCCTTAGTGGATCGTCGAGCCGCCGCGATCGGCGCGGCGGGCTCCGGCCCGCGGAGAGAGCCTCCCGAGGTCACAGAGCGCCCCTCAGCGGCACTTTTCCCGGCGCCTACACCCGCGCGAACCGTCGCCGACACGGGCCGGGCGGACCGTCTCACTATTTACAGGGTTTGATGTCAGCGATAACATTCTCGCCATCCCTGCTTCGTGGCGCCGCCGTCCGGGAAACCCCGGCGCCGCAGCCGGGCGGCGACGCGGACGGCGACCCCGTCGACCGCCGGACCCACCACCCACGAGCGCCCGCCGGTGACCGGCCGGCCCCTCTCCACTGCCGTGCCGCGTACGTCCCCGCGCACCCCGGGCGACGCCGCGCGATCGGCGGGCCGCTCCCAACCGGACGCCGGCACGGCCGGCGCCCGGCGACCGAGGAGGATCAGTGCGCAGATGGACCCGACGGACGCTCGCCGTCCTGGGCGTCGCGGCGGTGGCGCTCGCCGCGACAGTCACCGACCAGGCCGTGGCCCCGCGTCCCGCCCGGGCGCTGGACAACGGCGTCGCCCGCACCCCGCCGATGGGGTGGAACACCTGGAACACATTCGGCTGCAACATCAACGAGACCCTCATCCGCCAGACCGCCGACGCGATCGTCAGCAACGGCCTGCGCGACCTCGGGTACAAGTACGTCGTCGTGGACGACTGCTGGTTCGACCCGAACCGGGACTCGCAGGGCAACCTCCAGGCGCACCCGCAGCGGTTCCCCAGCGGGATGAAGTCGCTCGGTGACTACCTGCACGCCCGCGGCCTGCTGTTCGGCATCTACCAGGTGCCGCTGGACAAGACCTGCGCCCAGGTCGGCGGCGCGTTCCCCGGCGCCACCGGCAGCCTCAACCACGAGTACCAGGACGCGCGGCAGTTCGCCGCCTGGGGCGTGGACTACCTCAAGTACGACTGGTGCTCCGGCACCGGGACGATCAACGACCAGGTGGCGCGGTTCGGCATCATGCGCGACGCGCTGGCGTCCACCGGCCGGCCGATCGTCTACAGCATCAACCCCAACAGCTACCACGCCAAGACCGGGCCGCAGCGCAACTGGAGCGACGTGGCGAACCTCTGGCGGACCACCGAGGACATCACCAACGCCTGGAACACCGGCCAGACCAACGGCTACCCGATGGGCATCCAGAACATCGTCGACGTCACGGTGCCGCTGGCCGGGTACGCCGCCCCCGGCGGGTTCAACGACCCGGACATGCTCGAGGTCGGCAACGGTGGCATGAACGACACCGAGATGCGCAGCCACTTCGCGCTCTGGTCGATGCTCGCGGCGCCGCTGATGATGGGCAACGACGTACGCTCGGCGAGCGCGGCGACGCTGGCGATCCTGCGCAACGCGAACCTGGTCGCGATCAACCAGGACACGCTCGGCCGCCAGGCGGTCCAGGTCTCCTTCGACGGCACCCGGCGGGTGCTGGCCAAGCCGCTGGCCAACGGCGACGTGGCGGTCGCCCTGTTCAACCAGGGCAGCTCGACCACCACGGTCTCCACCACGGCGGCGGCGGTCGGCAAGAGCGGCAGCTCGTTCACGTTGCGCGACGCCTGGACCGACGCCACCTCCAGCAGCAGCGGCGCGATCTCCGCCAGCGTCCCGGCGCACGGCACGGTGGTCTACCGGGTCAGCGGCGGCGGCACCACCACCCCGCCGCCGGTCCCGACCACGTTCCGGCTGCGCAGCGAGTCGTCCGGCCGGTGCCTCGACGTCGACAACGCCGGCACCGCGAACGGCACCGGGACGCTGATCTGGGACTGCCACAACAACGCCAACCAGCAGTTCACCGCCAACGGGCAGGCATTGCAGGTGCTGGGCAAGTGCCTGGACGTGCCGACGAACGCGACGGCCGGCACCCGGGTGCAGATCTGGGACTGCAACGGCGGCACCAACCAGCAGTGGACGATCAACGGCAACGGCACGGTGAGCAACGTGCGCTTCCCGGCCCTGTGCCTCGACGTCGACAACGCGGGCACCGCCAACGGCACGCGGGTGATCGTCTGGACCTGCCACGGCAACACCAACCAACGGTGGAGCCGGGTGTGAGCGGCTGCGGCCGGTGAACGGCGGTCGGCCGGACGAAGGGGCGAGCGTCCGGCCGGCCGTCACCGGGCGCCGGCGGCCCGGCGCTTGTTCCAGATGTCGAACGCCACCGCGACGAGCAGCACCAGGCCCTTGACCACCGACTGGACGGACTGGTCGACGCCCATGAGCTGCATCCCGTTGCTCATCACCGCCATGATCAGGCCACCCACCATGGCGCCGACCACGGTGCCGACGCCGCCGGTGACGGCAGCGCCGCCGATGAACGCCGCCGCGATCGCGTCCAGCTCGAACATGTTGCCCGCCGCCGGCTGGGCCCCGTTGGACCGGGACGAGTAGATCACGCCCGCCACGGCGGACAGGAAGCCCATGTTCACGAAGATCCAGAAGTTGACCCGCTTCACCCGTACGCCGGACAACATCGCCGCGGGCAGGTTGCCGCCGATCGCGTACACCTGACGGCCGAACACCGTACGGCGGGTGAGCAGGCCGTAGACGAGCACGAGCACGGCGAGCACGATCAGCACGATCGGCAGGCCCCGGGCGTGGGCGAGCTGCCAGGCGAACCACATGACCACGGCGCCGACCACCACGATCCGCAGGACGAACAGCGGGAACGACTCCACCGGCTGCTCGTGGCGCACCCGGGCGACGCGGGTGCGGAACACGCTCACCGCGTACCCGACCACGGCGAACGCGCCGATGAACAGCGTGAAGGCGTCGAAGCCCTGGCCGCCCAGCAGTCCGTTGAGGAATCCGGCGGCGACCCGCTGGTACTCCTCGGGGAACGGTGACAGCGAGATGTTGTCCAGCACGCGCAGCGTCAGGCCACGGAACAGGAGCATGCCGGCCAGGGTGACGATGAACGCCGGGATGCCGGCGTACGCGACCCAGAGCCCGTGCCACGCGCCGACCGCGACGCCCACCGCGAGCGCGGCCAGGACGCCGGCCCACCAGGGCATGCCCTCGCGGATGACGAGAACCGCCGAGACCGCTCCGGTGAGCGCCACCACCGATCCCACGGACAGGTCGATGTGCCCGCCGATGATCACGATGACCATGCCGATCGCGAGCACCAGGATGTAGGAGTACTGAAGGACGATGTTCGTCAGGTTGCCGGGGCTCAGCGAGACGCCGTCGGTGAGGACCGCGAACAGCGCCACGATCACCACCAGGGCGATGTAGATGCCGCTCTGCCGCAGGTTGCCCAGGATCAGCGCACGCGGGTCGCTGGTGCCGGTGTGCAGGGTCGCCGCCGCGCCGGTGTCCGGGGTGGCGATCTTCGAGGCGGGGGGAGGCTTCGTGCTGGTCATCGGACGAGATCCCTGTCCTTGGTCATGAGTTCCATCAGGTTCTCCTGGGTGGCCTCGGCCACCGGCATCTCCCCGGTGACCCGGCCGGCCGCCAGGGTGTAGATGCGGTCGCACATGCCGAGCAGCTCGGGCAGTTCGGAGGAGATGAGCACGACGGCCTTGCCGTCGGCCACCAGCCGGTTGACGATCGTGTAGATCTCGAACTTCGCGCCCACGTCGATGCCCCGGGTCGGCTCGTCGAGGATCAGCACGTCCGGGTCGGTGAACAGCCACTTCGCCAGCACGACCTTCTGCTGGTTGCCGCCGGAGAGCTTGCCCACCACGGACATCACCGTCGGCGCCTTGATGTTCATGTCGCGCCGGCCCCGCTCGGCGACCTGGATCTCACGGTTGCCGTCGATCCAGCCGCGCCGGGCCAGCTTGTCGAGCGCGGCGGCCGAGATGTTTCCCCGCACGTCGTCGATGAGGTTGAGGCCGTAGTGCTTGCGGTCCTCGGTGGCGTACGCGATGCCGTTCGCGATCGCCTCGGCCACCGTCCGCGCCCGTACCTCGCGGCCCCGGACGAAGAGCCGGCCGCTGATGTCGCGGCCGTACGCCCGGCCGAACACGCTCATCGCCAGCTCGGTGCGCCCGGCGCCCATCAGGCCGGCGATGCCGACGACCTCCCCGGCCCGTACGTGCAGCGAGGCCCGGTCGACGACCAGGCGGTCCTGCGTCGGGTGGCGCACCGACCAGTCCTCGATGCGCAGCACCTCGTCCCCGGGCGTCACGCTGCGGGTCGGGTAGAAGGCGGCCAGGTCGCGGCCGACCATGCCGCGGATGATCCGGTCCTGGGTGACGGCGCCGTCGGACATGTCCAGCGTCTCGACGGTACGGCCGTCGCGGATGACAGTTGTCGAGTCGGCGACGGCGGTGATCTCGCCGAGCTTGTGCGAGATCATGATGCAGGTGATGCCCTGGTCGCGCAGCCGGCGCATCAGGTCCAGCAGGTGCGCGGAGTCGACGTCGTTGAGTGCCGCTGTGGGCTCGTCGAGGATCAGCAGCCGTACCTTCTTGGACAGCGCCTTGGCGATCTCCACGAGCTGCTGCTTGCCGACACCGAGCTGGATGACCGGGGTGACCGGGTTCTCGTGCAGCCCGACCGACCGCAGCAGCGCCGCGGCCTCCGCGTTGGTCCGGTGCCAGTCGATGAGCCCGCCGCGGCCGCGGCGCTCGTTGCCGAGGAAGATGTTCTCGGCGATCGACAGGTAGGGCACCAGCGCGAGTTCCTGGTGGATGATGACGATGCCGCGGGCCTCGCTGTCCTGGATCCCCCGGAACCCGACCGGCTCGCCGTCGAAGACGATCTGGCCGTCGTAGCTGCCCGCCGGGTAGACGCCGGACAGCACCTTCATCAGGGTCGACTTCCCGGCGCCGTTCTCACCGCAGATCGCGTGGATCTCGCCACGCCGTACGGCGAGCGAGACGTCCTGGAGCGCGGTCACGCCCGGGAAGGTCTTCGTGATGCCACGCATCTCGAGGATGTGATCGCTCATGGATATCCGTCCTGCTCGTGGTCGTGGTGTCCGGAGCGGACGGGCCCGGTGGCGCGGGCGGCCGCCGGGCCCGTCGCCGCGGGTCAGCCGGCCCGGCCCGCGGCGACCTCCTGCTCGGTCAGGTAGCCGGAGTCGATCAGGACGGACTTGATGTCCTCCTTGTAGACGGTCTGCACCGGCAGCAGGAACGCCGGCACGACCTTGACGCCGTTGTTGTACGCCTTGGTCTCGTTGGCCTTCGGCTCCTCCTTGCGCAGGAACGCCTCGGCGGCGATCACCGCCTGCTCGGCCAGCAGCCGGGTGTCCTTGAAGACGGTCGAGCTCTGCACGCCGTCGTTGATCAGCTTGACCGAGGCGACCTCGGCGTCCTGGCCGGTCACCACCGGCATCTTCTTGGCGCCGCCGCGGTAGCCGGCGTTCTGCAGCGCGGTGATGATGCCGCGGGACAGGCCGTCGAACGGCGACAGCACGCCGTCGACCTTGCTGCCGTCGTTGTAGCTGGAGGTGAGCAGGTCCTCCATCCGCTTCTGCGCGGTCTCCTGCTGCCAGCGCAGGATGGCGGCCTGCTCGATCTTGGTCTGCCCGGACTTGACCTTCAGCGTCCCGGCGTCGAAGTACGGCTTCAGCGTGTCCATCGCGCCGTTGAAGAAGAACCCGGCGTTGTTGTCGTCGAGCGAGCCGGCGAACAGCTCCACGTTGAACGGGCCGGTGGCGGTGCCCTTGGCGCCGTCCTTGGTGAGCAGGCCGAGCCCGACCAGGAGCGCGTTGGCCTGCGCCACGCCGACCTTGTAGTTGTCGAAGCTGACGTAGAAGCTGACGTTCGGGCTGTTGCGGATGAGCCGGTCGTAGGAGATGACCGGGATCTTCGCCGCCGCGGCGGCCTGGAGCTGGCCGCTGAGCGCGGTGCCGTCGATCGGGGCGATGACCAGCACGTCCGCGCCCTGCGTGATCATCTGGTCGATCTGCTGCGACTGGGTCGGGATGTCGTCCCCGGCGTACTGGAGTTCGACCTTGTAGCCCTTGGCCTGGAGCTTCTCCTTCACCGAGTTGCCGTCGGCGATCCACCGTTCCGAGGTCTGCGTCGGCATCGAGACGCCGATCGTCAGGTCGCCGGGCTTGGCCGAGCTGGTGTCTCCGCCGCCTCCCGCGCCCTCGCCGCTGCAGGCGGCCAGGCTGATCGCGAGCGCGGCACCGCTGAGTGCGGCCAGAAGTCGTCTGCGCACGAGCGTCCTCCCTGTCGTGGCGGTCCCTGTGACACAGGTAACCCTCACGGGGAGTGTTAACGCTCACAAGTTGCCCCGTCAACCAATCGCGCGAAATGCGCATGTCTCTTTCTCGTAACAGAGACGACAGTCCAGGTCGGACGGGACGACGTGGCGGAACACCGCGGAGGCGACGGCGCGCCGCCCCCGCGGTGGCCCGGCTCAGGTCGCGGAGCAGGTGGGCGTCATGCCCGATCCGCTGCCGTTGCCCTGGAACCCGAACTCGGTGCTCTGACCGGCGCCGAGCTGGCCGTTGTAGCTCACGTTCGCGAATCGCACCGTGCCGCTGCTCCCGCTCGCGGTGGCGCTCCAGGTGTTGGTGATGCTCGCGCCGCCCGGCAACGTCATGGTGACGGTCCATCCCCGGGTGCCCGACGAGCCCGCGGTCACCTTCACCGTCGCCACGAACCCACCGGTCCAGGAGTTCAGCGACACCGAGGCCGAACACCCGCCCTGACCCGGCGGCGGGGTGGTCGGGTTGTTCGGCGGCGGGGTCGTGGTCGGCGGCGGATTGTTGCCGCCGGCGTTCAGCGCGTCGAGCACCGCGTTGTACGCCGCCTTCTTGTTGCCCGCGCAGTCGAACAGCAGCGCGTTGTCCGAGCCGCGCCACGAGTCGCAGTCCCGCACGCCCCAGACCGTGATGCCGGTGCAGCGCGACACCGCCAGGCAGGCGCGGGTCACGGCGGCGTAGATGTTCGCCTGGTTGCCGCCGGTCATCACGTCCAGCTCGGTGATCTGCACCTCGACGCCCAGGTCGGCGAAGCGCTGGAGATTGGCCTGGTAGTCGCCGGGGATCGTGGTGCCCAGGTGCGACTGGAAGCCGACGCAGTCGATCGGCACGCCGCGCGACTTGAAGTCGCGGACCATGTTGTAGATGCCCGTCGACTTCGCGTTGATGCCGTCGGTGTTGTAGTCGTTGTAGCAGAGCTTCGCGCCCGGGTCCGCGGCGCGGGCCGCCCGGAACGCCGCCTCGATCCAGTCGTTGCCGGTGCGCTGCAGGTTCGAGTCGCGGCGCCCGCCGCTGCCGCCGTCGGCGAACGCCTCGTTCACCACGTCCCAGGCGTAGATCTGCCCCCGGAAGTGGGTGGCCACCTGGGTGACGTGGTTGATCGCGGCGTTGCGCAGCGCGCTGCCGGACAGGCCCTGTGCCCACGACGGCTGCTGGGCGTGCCAGAGCAGCGTGTGCCCGCGCACCGACATGCCGTTCGCGCGGGCGTGGCTGACCAGCCGGTCGCCGCCGGTGTAGCTGAACCGCCCCTGCTGCGGCTCGGTGGCGTCCCACTTCATCTCGTTCTCGGCCACCACGGAGTTGAACTCGCGGTTCAGCACCGTGGCGTACGTGTTGTCGGACAGCTTGCCGGTGGCGACGGCGGCGCCGAAGTAGCGGCCCTTCTCGGCCGCCGCCGCGCGCAGCGTGGTGCCGGCGCTCGCGGCCGGCGCCAGGGCCACCGCCATCCCGGCGGCGAGCGCGCCGGCCAGGATGCCGGTGGTCAGCAAGGCTCTCTTTCGTCTCATGCGGATTCCTCTTCCGGGGGTTGCGCGATGGTGGTGGTGCGACTCCCCGACCCCGCGTCCGGTGGCGGTGGTGTCGAGGTACGACCAGCGCGGCTCGCCCGGTGAGCCTTGCGGCGCTCATGCCCTGCCATCGACTGTGAGCGATAACATCCCCCGGCGTCAACCCCTGAGGGTCACCCCGGTCCTACGGGTACACGTCCTCGTGCGCCTTGCGGTAGTCGACGATCTCGCCCAGCCGTCCGGCGGCGGCGTGCGTCACCCAGGCCGGGTTGCCCAGCAGCGCGCGGCCCAGCGCGACCAGGTCGAACTCCCCGTCCGCCAGCCGCGCGGCCAGGCCCGCCACCGACTCCGGGCCGTCCGGGCGCAGGAAGTCCCGCCGCAGCCCGACCGAGCCGACGGTGATCGACGGCAGGCCGGTGAGACGCTTCGCCCAGCCGGCCAGGTTCAGCGGCGAGCCGGGGAACGCCGGCTGCCAGAAGCGGCGCTGCGAGGCGTGCAGCACGTCCGCGCCGGCCTCGGCGAACGCGCCGAGGATCTGCGCCAGCTCGGCCGGGGTCTCGGCGATCCGCGCGTCGAACGCCCGCTCCTTGAACTGGGAGAACCGCACGATCACCGGGTGACGCGCCGGGACCTGCGCGCGGACCGCGCGCACCACCGCCGCCGGGAACGCCGCCCGCCGCTCCGGCGAGCCGCCGAACGCGTCGGTCCGGCGGTTCGTGTACGGCCACAGGAACTCGTCGAGCAGGTAACCGTGCGCCGCGTGGATCTCGATCGCGTCGAACCCGGCCCGTACCGCGACCTCTGCTGCATTCGCGTACGCCGCGAGCAGGGTGTCCACGTCGGCCGCGGTCATCGCGTACGGCGCGGGGCGGCCCGGCTCGCGTACCCCCGAGGGGGTCCACGCCGGACGGCCGTCGACCGGTTCGCGCAGGCTGCCCAGGTGCCACAGCTGCGCGGCGATCCGGCCGCCGGCGGCGTGCACGGCCTCGACCACGTCCCGCCAGCCAGCCTCGGCCGCGCCGGCGGTCATCCGGGGCACGGTGTCCTCGTGCCCCGCGCTGGGATGGTCGACCAGCACACCCTCGGTGACGATCAGGCCGATGCCGGCCGCGGCGCGGCGCCGGTAGTAGTCGGCCATCTCCGGCGTCGGCACGCCGCCCGGCGCGCGGTTACGGGTCATCGGCGCCATCACGAAGCGGGACGGCAACGGCAGCCCGGCGACGGTGACGGGTTCCAGCAGCGGCGTCACCGGCGATCCGGTGTCCAGGGTCGCGTTCATGACCCGACGCTAGGAGTTGACACCGGTGTCAAGGGCAAGCGCTCAGGCGGCCGGATCCCGGGTGTCCTCGGTCACTGTCATGTCGGACACCACGTCGTCGAGCACCGCGACGGCGTGCGCGAGCCGTGCCATCTCGGCTGTCATCCGGGTCCGCTCCTCGCGCAGCCGGTCGGTGAGCCACGAGGTGCGGACCTCCGGATCGGTCACGCAGGGCAGCAGCTCGGCCATCCGGCGGCTGCTCAGCCCGGCGTCGAACAGCCGCTGGATGAGCCGGACCCGGTCCACGGCCGACTCGGCGAAGACCCGCTGCCCGCTCGCGGTGCGCACGGCGGCGAGCAGGCCCTGCTGCTCGTAGTACCGGATGGACCGGGCGCTCACCCCGGTACGCGCCGACAGCTCCCCGATCCGCATCGCGCCTCCCCGCTCGCCGGACCTCCATCATCGGGCATGCCGCACCGGTCAGGACAGCAGCTCGACGTACCCGTCGGCGCCGTGCACGCGGATCCGCCCACCGTCCGGGATCAGCCGGGTCGCGTCCGGCACCGCCACCACTGCGGGCAGGCCGTACTCACGGGCGATCACCGCGCCGTGCGTCATCAGCCCGCCAACCTCCGTCACCAGGCCCGCGACGGCCACGAACAGCGGTGTCCAGCTCGGGTCGGTGTGTGCGGTGACGAGGATGTCGCCCGGCTCCAGGTCGGCGCCGGCCAGGTCCGCCACGACCCGCGCCCGCCCCTCGACGACGCCGGCCGAGACCGCCAGGCCGGCCAGGGCGCCCGGTGGCACGTCGTCGCGCCGGTACGAGCCGTTCAGCGCCTCGCCGTCGGAGGTGAGCACCCGGGGCGGGGTGAGCGACCGGTGCGCCCGGAACTCCTCCCGGCGCCTGCGGATCAGCGCGGCGTCCACAGAGCCGGTGGCCGCGACCTCGCGGAACTCGTCGAAGGTGAGGTAGAAGACGTCCTCCGGACCGGCGAGCACACCGGCGCGCACCAGCCGGCGGGCCTCGCCCATCAGCGCCTGCTTGTAGACGGCGTAGCGGCTCACGATGTCGTACTTCGGGTACTCCCGGTAGCCGGCGAACGTCCGTACCCGATCGATCACGGCCTGCGTCTCGGCGGCCCTGCGCTCGCCGTCGGGCAGCGCGCGCAGGCGGTCCCGCACCTCCCGGGCCTTCGCCTCGGCCCGCTCCCGGCCCTGGGCGAAGCGGCGCGCAGCGGCGCCCGGGGCGAAGGTGCGGACGTTGTCCAGGATCAGCGGGACGAGCGTGGCCGGGCGCTCGCTCCACCGTGGCCGGGTGATGTCGATCTCGCCGACGCAGCGCATGCCGTACCGGTCGAGGTAGCCGGCGATGGCGTCGCGCGCCTCGACGCCGCCGGGCAGTTTCGGCAGGTCGTCCAGGAACCCGTCGTCGGCGGCGTCCCGCAGGAACGCCACCACCTCGGGGTACGCGCGGACCACGTCCGCCACGTCGAGCAGCGCCAGGCCCATCTCGGCGGTGACGTTGCCGGGCGCGGAGAGAGTGAGCGTGTCGGCGGCGTCGCGTTCGCCGAGCCACTCCCCCAGCTTGTCGTTGAGCCACCAGGTGGCCTGCATCCCCGCCATGATCACCTGGGCGCTCAACGGGTCGGTGAGCACCCGCTTGTGCTCGGCGAACGCCTCGATCAGGAAGTCGAACAGCTCGGGCCCGGAGCGGCCGCGGACGTCGCGGCGCAGGGCGGCGATCGACTCCCGGCTGCGTTCGACGAGCGTGGTGACGATCGCCGGGTCGGTGTCGATCGAGGGCGGCGGGCCGCCCACGGGCGGGCCGGCCGGGGCAGGGTCCGGCGCGGCCGGTACGACGTCCCGGGCGAGGACCGTGTCCAGCGCGTCCCGGGTGAGCGGGTCGGCCCGGCCGATCATGCCCAGGAACGCGGTACGACCCGCCGCCGTGGACAGGTGCGGCGTGGCGTCGACGAACAGCCGCCCACCCGCCTCGTGCATCGGCGCCATGGCGGTCAGCCGCCACATCGACAGGCCCAGCGGCTTCATCGCGTCGGTCATCATCTGCTGGTGGCCGACCGACAGGTAGACGTGGAACCGCCCGTCGGCGGCCGCCGGCACCGGGAACAGCGTGGTGATCGGCCGGCTCTGGAGGATGTGGATGTCGTCGCCGGTCAGGGCCCACTCGATGTCCTGCGGGCACCCGAAGCGCGCCTCGATCCGCCGTCCCAGCGCGGCGAGGCGTACCGCCTGCGCGTCGGTCAGCGCGGGCTGGGCCTGCCGCGCCGGGTCGACTGGCGTCTCCCGGGTGCCGCCGCCGGGCACGGCGTGCACCGCCCGCGCCTTCGCGCCGATCGTCCGGCCGGCCACCGCGCCGTCGCGCACCGTGAAGACGTCCGGGTTCACCAGGCCGGAGACCAGGGCCTCACCGAGACCGAAGCCGGCCTCCACGGACACCACCGTCCGGTTCCCGGTCACCGGGTCGGCGGTGAACATGATCCCGGCCGCGTCCGGGACGACCATCCGCTGCACCACCACGGCCATGTCCACGGCCCGGTCGTCGATGCCGTGGCGCCGCCGGTAGGTCACCGCCCGGTCGGTGAACAGCGAGGCCCAGCAGCGGCTCACGTGCCGCAGCACCTCGGCCGTGCCGACCACGTTCAGGTAGGTGTCCTGCTGGCCCGCGAACGAGGCGGTCGGCAGGTCCTCGGCGGTCGCGCTCGACCGCACGGCGTACGCGGCGTCCGCGCCGAGCCCGGCCAGCGCGGCGGTGACCGCCGCCGCGACGTCGCCCGGTAGCGCGGTCCGCTCGACGACGCGACGCACCTCGGCGGCGGCCGTCCGGAGCGCCGCCGGGTCGTCGGCGTCCGCGCGGGCGAGCCGCTCCAGCGGGCCGGCCAGCGCCGGCGTCCGCGCCACGGCCAGCCGGAAGGCGTCGGTGGTGACGCAGAAACCCGGGGGTACGCGCACCCCGTCGATCCGCGTCGACGCCCCCAGGTGCGCGCCCTTGCCGCCGACCGCGGCGATCCGCGTCTCGTCGATCTCGTGCAGTTGCCACACGTACCGTCCGGTCATGCCGTGCCCCCGTTTTCGCAGCTCGACCCGCATCGGCCGCTGATTCTGCGGCATCACCGGGGCCTTGCGGCAAGACCCGGGGTGCGATATACGTTGATAGTGGCGAGGAGAGCTGTCTCCTTGCCTTTCGTTTTGCCGCACCACGAACCCCTGCCCTGACCCGCTGCCGTCACGTGAGTCAGATCTCCCCGCCCCGGGTGGAGTGCCGGGGGCGCGACGGGGCAAGAAGCGACCACGAGGCCGCGACGCGGCCCGGACGAGCGGGACCGGACGGGGTGGGGGAGACTCGGGCGATGAGCGGCGCTGACACCGACCCGCGTACGCGTGCCGACGTCTTCGCCGTGGACGCGGAGATCGGGCCGGACCTGGCGCGGATCGACTGGTCGGCGCACCCCCTGGGCCCGCCGGACACCTGGCCGCAGAGCCTGCGGACCGCGGTGCGGATCCTGCTGTCCTCCCGGTTCCCGATGTGGATGGCCTGGGGGCCGCAGCTCAGCTTCTTCTGCAACGCCGCCTACCGGCGGGACACGCTCGGCCGCAAGTACCCGTGGGCGCTGGGGCTGCCGGCGAACGAGGTGTGGGCGGAGATCTGGGACGACATCGGCCCCCGTGTCGACACCGTGCTGCGCACCGGCGAGGCGACCTGGGACGAGGGCCTGCTGCTGTTCCTGGAGCGCGCCGGCTACCGGGAGGAGACGTACCACACGTTCTCCTACAGCCCGCTGCGCGCCGACGACGGCAGCCTGGTCGGGATGCTCTGCGTGGTCAGCGAGGACACCGAGCGGGTCATCGGTGAGCGGCGGATGGCCACGCTGCGCGACCTCGGCTCGGACCCGAGCGTCATCCGCACCGAACAGGAGACGCTCGCGTTCGTCAGCCGCCAGCTGGCCCGCAACCCGCAGGACCTGCCGTTCACGCTCACCTACCTGTACGACGACGACGGCGCCCGGCTCGTCGAGGCGACCGGGCTGGCGGCGGGCCACCCGGCGGCACCGGCCACGCTGTCCCTCGGCGACCCGGCCGCGCCGTGGCCGGCCGGCGCCCTCACCGAGGGCGAGTCGGTGCGGGTCGCGCTCGACGGCCCCGCCTTCACGGACCTGCCCGCCGGTGTCTGGCCCGCCGCGCCGGCCGAGGCGCTCCTGGTGCCGCTGCGCCAGCAGGGCGGAGCGCCGTACGGGTTCCTGGTCGCCGGGCTGAACCGCTACCGGGCGCTGGACGACGGGTACCGCGGCTTCGTCGAGCTGACCGCCGGGCATCTGGCCACCGGGATCGCCAGCGCCCGCAGCTACCAGGCGCAGCAGCGGCGGGCCGAGGAACTCGCCGAGCTGGACCGCGCGAAGACCGCGTTCTTCTCCAACATCAGTCACGAGTTCCGCACCCCGCTCACCTTGATCATGGGACCGCTGGACGAGTTGCGCGGCCGGTTGCAGGGCGCCGACGAGCAGGTCCGCGCCGAGCTGGACGTCATCCGCCGCAACGGGCTGCGCCTGGGCAAGCTGGTCAACAGCCTGCTCGACTTCTCCCGGATCGAGGCCGGGCGGATGCAGGCCCGCTACGAGCCGGTGGACCTGGCCGCGGTGACCGCCGACCTGGCGAGCGTCTTCCGGTCGGCTATCGAACGGGCCGGTCTGTCCTTCGAGGTGGACTGCCCGCCCCTGCCCGAGCCGGTGCACCTGGACCGCGGCATGTGGGAGAAGGTGGTGCTGAACCTGCTCAGCAACGCGCTGAAGTTCACCTTCGACGGCACGATCCGGGTGGAGCTGCGCGCCGAGGGCGACGCGGCGGTGCTGCGGATCTCCGACACCGGCATCGGCGTGCCCGCCGACGAGATGCCGCGCCTGTTCGAGCGGTTCCACCGCATCGAGAACGCCCGCTCCCGTTCCGACGAGGGCAGCGGCATCGGCCTGGCCCTGGTCCAGGAGCTGGTCACGCTGCACGGCGGCGACATCGACGCGTCCAGCGCGGTGGGCCGGGGCACCATCTTCACGATCCGCCTGCCGTTCGGCACCGCCCACCTGCCCGCCGACGCGCTCGCCCCGGCGGGCACCGGCCGGGCGCCGGTGTCGGCCGAGCCGTTCGTGCAGGAGGCGCTGCGCTGGCTGCCCGCCGACCCGGGCGCCGCCGTCGGCGAGGGCGACCCGGCCGAGGGGCCGGTCCAGCCGCTGCCCGGTGGGGCGCCGGCCCGGGTCCTGGTGGCCGACGACAACGCCGACATGCGGGAGTACCTGACCCGGCTGCTGCGCTCGGCCGGGCACGAGGTGCAGGCCTTCGCCGACGGGCGGGCCGCGCTGGACGCCGCCCGCGCGCACACCCCCGACCTGGTGGTCAGCGACGTGATGATGCCCCGGCTCGACGGCCTGGAACTGGTGGCCGCGCTGCGCGCCGACCAGCGTACGGCCGGCACTCCGGTGCTGCTGCTGTCCGCCCGCGCCGGTCAGGAGGCCTCGATCGAGGGGTTGGAGGCCGGCGCCGACGACTACCTGGTCAAGCCGTTCCCGGCCGCCGAACTGCTGGCCCGGGTACGCGCGAACGTGGAGCTGGCCCGGCTGCGCAACCACCACGCCCGCTGGCGTACCGCGCTCGTCGACTCGTTGCAGGAGGCGTTCTTCGTCTGCGACGAGGACGGCGCGGTGGTCGAGATCAACGCGGCGTTCACCGGCATCCTCGGCTACGGAACCGAGGACCTGCCCTACCCCGCGGTGCACCCGTGGTGGCCGGACCGGGAGGCCGAGCCCGAGGCGCACCGCCAGGTGGCAGAGGCGTTCTCAAGACTCGTGGGGCAGACCCGTGGCACGTACACCGTGCCGGTGACCCACCGCGACGGGCACCGGATCTGGATCTCGGCCGCGTTCAACCAGGTCGACGACCCGGACAGCGGCCGCCGGATGATCGTCGGCACGTTCCGCGACGTCACCGCCGAGCACTACGCGGTGCAGCGGGAGACCGCCCTGGCCGGGCTCAGCATGCGACTGTCGCAGGCCGACGACCTCACCGACGCGCTGCACGGGGTGCTGGACGAGCTGCGCAAGCTGTGGCGGGCCGCCGGCGTGCTCACCGCCGTCTTCGGCGACCTGCCCGCCCCCGAGGTGACCGCCACCGACCCGGCGGCCCGCTGGGAGACGTTGCCGCAGCAGCGCCGGCAGGCGTTGCTCGCGCTCCGGGACACCCCGCTGCTGACCCCGGTGGCGACGCGTACGCACGGCGCCGGCATCGCCGTCGAGCATCCGCACGGCACCATGGCGCTCTGGATCGACCTGGGCGAGAAGCGGCCCTTCACCGAGCAGGACCAGACGCTGCTGGCGCTGCTGGCCGGCCACATCGGGCAGGGACTGCACCGGGTGCACCAGATCGACCAGCAGCGGGAGACCGCGCTGGCCCTGCAACGGGCGATCCTCGGCCCGGCGCAACTCCCCGCCGGTTTCGCGGTGCGGTACTCCCCCGCCGCGATGCCGCTCAAGGTCGGCGGCGACTGGTACGACACCGTCGAGCTGCCGGACGGGCGCATCGGCATCGTGGTCGGCGACTGCGTGGGACACGGCCTTCAGGCCGCGACGGTGATGGGTCAGCTGCGCAGCGCCTGCCGTGCCCTGCTGTTGCAGGACCCGAGCCCGGCCCGGACGCTCGTGGCGCTGGACCGGTTCGCCGCGCTGCTGCCGGGGGCGTCCTGCGCCACCGTCTTCTGTGGCGTGCTCGACCCGGCCACCGGCCTGATGCGCTACTCCAGCGCCGGTCACCCACCGGCCATCGTGGTCCGCGCCGACGGCACTCCCGAACTGCTGCAGCACGGCCGGTCCCGGCCGCTGGCCGTACGCCCCGGGCAGGAACGTCCCGAGGCGGAGGCGACGGTCCCGCCGCGCGCCACCCTGATGCTCTACACCGACGGCCTGGTGGAACGCCGCCGCCAGCCGATCACCGCCGGCATCGCCCGCGCCACCGACGCCATCCAGCAGGGCCACCACGCGCCGGTCGAGGTGCTGGCGACCGAGATCATGGACCGGCTCACCCCGGACGGGGGCTACCACGACGACGTGGCACTGCTGCTCTACCGTCACCCCGGGCCGCTGGAACTGGAGTTCCCGGCCGAGTCGACGCGCCTGGCCGAGGTCCGCACCGCGCTGCGGGGATGGCTGGACCGCTGCGGGCTGGCCCCGGCCCACGCGTACAACATCCTGGTGGCGGCCGGGGAGGCGTGCGCCAACGCGATCGAGCACGGGCACCGCGACAACCCGGGCGGCCGGATCCGGCTGCGCGCCGCCGCCACCGCCGGCGCCCTGCGCCTGAGCGTCACCGACAGCGGACACTGGCGCGACCGGGACCAGCCTCCCGACCCGCACCGCGGCCGGGGACTCGTGCTCATGCGCGCGCTGATGGACAACATCAGCGTCACACCGGGGGCCACCGGCACCACCGTCGACATGCAGGCGAGGATCACGCCATGAGCACGTCCCTGACCCTGACCACGAGCGACAGCCCGGACGGCGTCCGCGTGCTGGCCGCCGTCGGTGAGATCGACATGAGCAACGCGTCCGCCTTCGCCGACGCGCTGGCCGAGGCCGTACGCCCCGACGGCGAGCCCCTGGTCGTGGACCTCACGAAGGTGGAGTACCTGGACAGCGCCGGGCTGGCCGCGCTGTTCCCGCACGCCGACCGGATCGCGCTGATCGCCGGCCCGCTGCTGGAGCCGTTGCTGACCATCTCCGGGCTGGCCGACCTCACCACGGTCCGCAGCGCCTGACGCCGTCGGGGCGTCAGGCGCTGTCGCGGGTCGGGCGCCGTCACGGGCTGTCGCCTGGTCGGGCGCGGTCGCGGGGTCAGGTTCCGTTGCGCACGATCACCAGCGGCGAGTGGGCGTGGTGCAGCACCGCGTGGCTGACCGAGCCGAGCAGCAGCCCGCCCAGCGCGCCACGTCCGTGCGCGCCGACCACCACCAGCTGGGCGTCCTTCGACTCCTCCACAAGCACCCGGGCCGGGGCGCCGCGCAGCGACCGCTGCCGTACCGGCACGTCGGGGTAACGCTCGGCCCAGCCCGCGATCGACTCGGCGAGGACGCGCCGGGACTCCTCGGCGAGCGCCTCCGGGTCGTACACCAGGGGCAGGATGTCGCCGGGGCCGATCGGGGTGGGGTACAGCCAGGCGTGCACCACGATCAGCGACGCGCCCCGGCGGTCGGCCTCCTCGTACGCGTACCCGACCGCCGCGGTGGACAGCTCGGAGCCGTCCACGCCGACCACGACCGGGCCGTCGGCGCGCGCCTCGCCGCGCGTCACCAGCACCGGGCAGTGCGCGCGGGCCGACACCTGGAGCGTGACCGAGCCGATCAGCAGGCCGGCGAACCCGCCCAGACCGCGGTGGCCGAGCACGATCAGCGCCGCCTCGCGGGACTCGGCGACCAGCACCGCCGCCGGCGCGCCGTCGACCACCACGCCGGTGACAGGCACGTCCGGGGCGACCTTGCCGGCCTCGGCGACCGCCTCGGCGACGACCCGTTCGGCCTGGTTGCGCAGGCCGGCGCCGGCGGGCGCGCCCGGGGCCGGGGTGAGCGGCGCGCGGGTCAGCGGCCAGATGAAGGCGTGCACCACCTGCAGCGGCCGGTTCCGGTCGGCGGCCTCGCGGGCGGCCACCCGGACCGCGTCCAGCGAGGCGGCGGAGCCGTCCACGCCCACCACGACGGGGGCCTGCGAGTGGATCGTCATGTCGTCCTCCTTCACTCGTCCTCAGCCTGCCGGTCAGGCGGCCGGCCCGGCAGGGCCGGCGGGCCCGGCGTGGGGGCCGTTGGTCCCGCGGAAGCGGCGGGTCAGCCGCAGCACCAGCCCGGGCAGCACGCCGATCGCGGCGCAGGCGAGCAGGTCGAGCGCGCTGAGCGGCGAGGTGCCGAGCAGCTCGCGCAGGGGCGGCAGCAGCACGCCCGCCACCTGGAGCACAGCGGAGATCGCTACCGCCACCGGCAGCGCGAGGTTGCGCTCGCGCGAACCCGGGGTACGGATCGCGCGGACCGCCAGCGCCACGCCGAGCTGGGCGAGGCCGAGGACCACGAACACCACCGACTGCCACGGCCGGTCGGCCGCCGCGGCCCACACCCCGGCGCCGAGCGTCGCCGCGGCGATCAGCCCGCCGGTGACCAGCACGTCCCGGCCCAGGCCGGCGCCGAGCACCGACTCCTGCGGCGAGCGGGGCGGCCGGCGCAGCGTGCCCGGCTCGGCCGGTTCCGCGCCGAGCGCCACCCCGGGTACGCCGTGGGTGAGCAGGTTGATCCAGAGGATCTGCGCCGGCAGCAGCGGCACCGGCAGGCCGAACAGCGGGCCGAGCAGCATCACCGCGATCTCGGCGACGCCACCGGCGAGCGCGTAGCGCAGGAACCGGCGGATGTTGTCGTAGATCCGGCGGCCCTCGCCGATGGCGGTCGCCACGGTGGTCAGGTCGTCGTCGACGAGCACCAGGTCGGAGGCCTGCCGGGCCACCTCGGTGCCGCCGCCCATGGCCACGCCGATGTCCGCGCGGCGCAGCGCCGGGGCGTCGTTGACGCCGTCGCCGGTCATCGCCACCACGTGCCCCCGGTTCTGGAGGCCGGCGATGATGTCGAGCTTCTGTTCCGGCTGGGTCCGCGCGTACACCCGGGTCTCGGGGTGGGCGCGGCCCGGGTCGCCGTCGTCGCCGTTGGCGAGCGGGTCGCCGTCGCGCCAGAGCCCGAGCCGTCCGCCGATGGCGGCGGCGGTCGCCGGGTGGTCGCCGGTGATGAGGACCAGCCGGATGCCGGCCTCCTCGAAGCCCGCGGCGATGCCGGGGGCCGCGGCGCGCAGCGGGTCGCCGACCGCGACCAGGCCCAGGGGGCGCAGGCCGGCCGGCCGGGCCGGGTCGGGCAGGGTGTCGACCACCGCGGAGGCCACCGCCAGCACGCGCAGCCCTTCGGTGGCGAGCCGGTGCGCGGCGTCGGTCAGCTCGGCCAGTTCCGCGGCGTCGGCGTCCACCAGCGGCGCGGCCAGCAGATTCTCCGGCGCGCCCTTGCAGACCACCAGGTAGCGCCCGTCGCAGCGGCGGTGCACCGTGGTCATGCGGCGCAGGTCCTGGTCGAACGGGGCCTCCGCCACGCGGGGCCAGGCGTCGCGGGTGGTGTCCGGGTCCAGGCCGCAGCGGGCGCCGAACGTGACGAGCGCCGCCTCCAGCGGGTCACCGATCGCCGTCCACTCGGGCCGCTCGTCGGTCGGCGGCGTCACTGTGGCGTCGTTGCAGAGCAGCCCGGCGCGGGCGAGAGCGCGCAGCTCGTCGGGGGCGCTCACCGGCTCGCCCCGGTGGTGCACCTCGCCGTCGGGCGCGTAGCCGGTGCCGGTGACGGCGTAGCGGTCGCGGCCGGGGACGACCGCGTACTGCACCGCCATGCGGCCCTCGGTGAGCGTGCCGGTCTTGTCGGAGGCGATCACGGTGACCGAGCCGAGGGTCTCCACCGCGTGCAGCCGGCGGGGGATGGCGCGGCTGCCGGCCATCCGGCGCGCGCCCAGGGCGAGCGCGAGCGTGACGACGGCGGGCAGCGACTCCGGTACGGCCGCCACCACGAGGCTGACGGCGGTGACGGCCATCTGCGTGACCGGCCGCCCGTCGAGCACGCCGATGGCGAAGACCAGCCCGGAGAGCACCACGGCGGTCAGGCCGAGCACCCGGCCGAGCGAGGACAGGCGTCGTTGCAGCGGGGTGGGCGCCGGCCGGGTCGCCGCGACCAGGGCGCTGATCCGGCCCAGCGCGCTCGCCGCGCCGGTGCGCACCACGGTTCCGGTGGCGCGGCCGGTGGTGACCACGGTGCCGGCGCTGGCCTCCTCCCCCGCGACCCGGGCCACCGGCACCGACTCGCCGGTCAGCGCCGACTCGTCCAGGCTGAGGCGTACCGCATCGGTGAGGTCCAGGTCGGCGGGTACCACGTCGCCGGCTTCCAGCCGGACCAGGTCGCCGCGGACCAGGTCGGCGGCGGGCAGCACGAGGTCACGGCCGTCGCGGACCACACGCGCGGTCGGTGCGGCGAGCCGGTCCAGCGCGGCGACGGCCCGGTCGGCGCGTACCTCCTGCACCACGCCGATCGCGGTGTTGATCAGGACGACCAGCACGATCACCGCGGTGTCCGGGTAGTCGCGCAGCAGCGTGGTCACCACGGCGGCGGCCAGCAGCAGCGCCACCAGCGGGTCGGTGAGCTGGCGGAACACCCGGCCGGCCAGCCCGCGCTTGCGCGGGGCGGCCACGGTGTTCGGGCCGTCGGCGCGCAGCCGGGCGGCCGCCTCGGCCGAGCCGAGCCCGGTCGCGGGGGCCGGAGAGATCTCGGTGGGCGTCGTCGCTGTCGCCGGCCCGCCGTTGATCACCACATCGTCCTCCATGTCGTCGCCGCCCGCGCCGGGCAATCCCAGCATGCCGCGCGAACCTACGTGGCTCGCAGGGCCGAGGGCCTGTCGGACCCGGGACCAACGGCCCCCCGCGTACGGGGCAGCGCGGCCCCCGGCTCGTCGGTAACGTCGGCGCGGTGAGCCGGACACGCAGCGCCACCGAGCCGACACCTCCGTCCCGCCACCGATGGGTCCGGTGGACGCTCGCGGTGCTCCTCCTCGCGTCGGCGGGGTGCGGGAGGGGGTTCGGGGAGGAGAGCGGCGACGCGCTGGCGCGCGACACCGCGGCGGCGGAGGCGAAGCAGCTCAACACGGAGCTGGGGCACCGCAACCGGGCGCGGGACGCCGGGTCGATCGCAGCGGCCGAGATCGTCCAGGAGCCGACGGACGCCGCGTCCGGCGGCGGTGCGACAGTCCGGCGGGAGGCGCTGGCCTGGTCCGGGCGCACCGCCGGGAACGAGCGGGCCACCGTCGACGTGCGGTTCGTGGTGACGGTGCCGGAGCAGCCGCCGGTGTCGATCGGTGGCGCGAGCAACAGCGCCGGTGAGGCCACGCGCTGCTACCGCTACGAGTTCGAGCTCTACCGCTACACGACGTACCACGAGATCGACTGTCCGAGCGGCCCCGCTCCCTCGCCGCCCACCGCCGCGCCGGTGCCGAGGGTGCCCGAGGACGGGCGGCAGCGGCTCACCGCCGTGCTGCGCACCGCCACCCCGGACACGCTTGCGGGCGCGGTGCGGGCGGCCTTCCCACAGGACTGGATCAGCGTCGACACGACAGTGCACGAGGGCGCGCTCGTCGCCGCCGTCGGCGTACCGGCCGAACGGGACTGTCTCCTGCTCGTCCGCACGCCGGCCGGGAAGATCGAGAGTCCCGGGTACGACCGGATCTGGCTGGAGCCGGGCGAGACCGGCTGCCGGACCGCCCTCTACGTGGCGCCGCCGCGCTGACGTACCGGTTTGCCGCGCGGCCGCCGGGGCACCTGACGGTCATGACTGATCCGGAGCAGTTCCAGCGGCAGCAGGAGGGCGCGCTCGAGCGCGGGCAGGTGTTCCAGGACGCCGAGGGACGGCGTACCCGGGATCCGGGCGCCGGGGCGGAGAACGCGGAAAGTGAGGCCGACCGCAACGCCGAGCACCTGGCGCGCGGCGAGGTGGGCCCGGGCGTCCCGGCGGACTGACGCGCCGGGCCGATGTCAATGTAGCGTTGACGGGTGACCCTGGACCGCCTGTCCGAGATCGCCGCGGCCCGGGTCCGGCTGGACGACCGCGAGCTGGACCTGAGCGACCGGGCCCGGCACGACGGCGCCACCTGGGCCGACGTCGCGCGGGCGCTGGGCCTGGGCAGCCGGCAGGCCGCCGAGCAGCGCCGGCAACGCCTCGTGGCGGCCCGGCGGACCCGCCTGGCCCGGCTCGACCCGGGCGACTCCCCCGAACTGCCCGTGCTGCGGGCGGCAGTCACCGACCTGCACCGCTGGATCGAGACGGACCGCGCGTGGGACGGGCGCTTCGCCCGCGCGGCGTTGACGCGCCGCACCTGCGCGCTCGCGCTGGACGCCCCCGCCGGGCCGCTGTACGCGCTGGCCGCGCACCTCGCCGACGACCTGGCCGGGGCGGGGCGGCGGCTGCCCGCTCCGGCACGCGACGCCGCCCGGCGCATCGCCGCCGCGCTGTCAACATCGCATTGACGTACGCCCAAGGCATTGCCCCGAGACGGCTCAACTCCGGAGGATGTGAGTCCACCAGACTCAACCTCTCGGGGGATCCATGCGCCGCAACGCCGTCCTGTTCGTGGCCGTCTCGCTGCTGTCCGGCGGTAGCGCCATGGCCCTGGTCTCCGGCATCTGGATCCTCGATCTCACCGGTTCCACCGGGCTCGCCGCGCTGGCCGGGCTCTGCGTCTACGCCCCGACGCTGGCCGGACCGTGGCTCGGCGGCCTGCTCGACCGGGTGCCCCGGCGTCCCCTGGTGATCGGTGTCGACCTCGCGCTCGCCGCCGCGCTGCTGAGCCTGCTGGCGGTGCGAGGGCCCGGCGAGGCGTGGCTGATCTACGCCGTCTCGCTCGCCTACGGCATCGGCTACGTGCTCGTCGACGCCGGCGAGACCGCGTTGCTGCCCGCCGCGCTCCCCCCGGCCCGGCTGGCCGACGTCAACGGCTGGCGGTCGAGCGCACAGGAGGGCATGAAGCTGGTGGCGCCGCTGGCCGGGGCGGGCCTGTACGCGTGGCGGGGCGGGCACGTCGTCGCGGTGCTCGCCGCCGCCGTACCGGTGCTCGCGGCCGCCCTGTACGGCGCGTTGCGCCTGACGCGGACCGCCCCCGCTCCCCCGGCCGCACGCCCGGCGGGGGTGCGGGACGGCCTCGCCGCGCTGCTGGCCCGGCGGGCGGTGCGCGTACCCGTGGCGCTCGCGGCGGTGTCCATCGCGATGTCCGGGTTCACCACCGCAGCGCTGTACGACGTGGTGGTGACGGACCTGGCGCTGCCGTCGACGTTCCTCGGTGTGCTGGCGAGCGCGCAGGGCGGCGGGTCACTGCTCGCCGGGCTCGTCGTCGGCCGGCTCGTCCGTCGCCACGGCGAGATCACGGTCGGTGCCGCGGGCGCGGTCCTGTTCGCCGCCGGCTGTCTGGGGCGCTGCCTGCCCTGGTGGCCGGGCACTGTGGCCGCCTCGGTCGTCGTCGGTGTGGGTCTGCCGTGGACGCTCGTCGCGGCGGTCACCGCCGTGCAGACGTACACGCCGCAGGCGATGCTCGGGCGGGTCGCCGGGACCGCGAACACCGCGATGTTCGGCCCGATCACGCTGGCCATCCCGCTCGGGTCGGCGGCGGTCGCGGTCGGCGGCCGGCCGCCGCTGGTGCTCGCCGCTGTGGCGTGCCTGGCCGCGGCACTGGCGGCGGCCGTCCGGCCGCGTCGTCAACCGGCGGCCGGCGGGCCGGACAGGTGGCGGATCAGCTCCGGCCGGGAACGCAGCCGCAGCTTCCGGTAGACGTTGCCGAGGTGGTACTCGACGGTCTTCGGTGACAGGAAGACCCGGGCCGCGATCTCCCGGTTCGTCAGGCCCTCCGCCACGTGCAGGGCGATCAGGCGTTCCTGGCCGGTCAGCCGGTCGACGGTCCGGTCGCCGGGCTCGGGCGGCCGCCGGCCGGTGGCGTCGATCTCGGTGCGGCACCGCCGCGCCCAGCCCTGTGCGCCGAGCGCCTCGAACAACCGCAGCGCGGCGTGCAACTGGACCCGCGCGTCCCGGCGACGGCGGGCCCGGCGCAGCCGCTGCCCGTAGCTCAGCAGCGTCCGGGCCCGTTCCAGCGGGACGACGGCGGGATCACACCGGGCCAGCGCCGCCGCGAAGACCTCGTCCAGGTCCGGTTCGCCGGCGAGCAGGCCCTCGACGCGCGCGGAGGCGGCGCGGGCGGCGGCACCACCCGTACCGGCCAGGTCGCGCAACCGCCGTGCCGACCGCTGCGGGTCGGACAGGTGCGCGTACGCCTCGGCCAGCTCGGCCGCGACGGGCAGCCACCCCGGTTCGGCGATGCCGCCGTCGCGCTGGGCCCGGCGGACCCGTTCCAGCTCGGTCACGGCGTCGTGCCAGCGCGCGCCCACCACCGCCGCGATCCCGGTGGCGTAGCGGAGCCGGACCTCGATCTCCCGGAACTCGCCCGGCAGGAGACGACGGGCGTCCTCGACGTGCGCGAGCGCCTCCGGCTCCTCGCCGAGCAGCGCCTCCACCAGGGCCAGCACGGCCAGCGCCTCCGCCCGCAGCACCGGAAGCGCCACCTGCTCGGCGATCCGGACCGCCTCGGCGGCGGCCTGGTAGGCCGCGTGCAGCCGGCCGGTGCGCCACTCCAGCCCGGCGAGCCGGGGCAGGGCGTACGCCAGCAGGAACACGTCGTCGGTGGCGCGGGCCCGGTCGATCTCCGGTTCCAGCAGCGCACGCGCGGTGTCGTGGTCCCCGATCCAGCAGAACACCTCGGCCAGCTCCGCCGCCGAGCCGTCGGCGTGGCCGGCGCAGGCGGTGACCAGGGCACGGGCCGACGCGACCCCCTCGGGCAGCCCGGCCAGCACCTGCGCCGCGGCCAGCCGGATCGGCCCCTTCGGCCAGGTCGCGCCGGCGTCCGCGGCGGCCAGCTCGGCCACCCGCGCGCACAGCGGCACCATGCCGGTGACGTCCAGCCGCGCCCAGAACTGGTTGACGCGGGCGCTCATCAGCCGGGCCGCGCCGAGCGGATCCGCTTGCGCGTACGCCTGCGCGTCGGCCAGGTACGCCTCGGCGCCCTCCGTGTCACAGTGCTGCTGCGCCAGGTGGGCGAGCAACGGCTTGACCCGGCAACGCAGGTCGGCGCGCCGGGTCAGCCCGATCGCCTCCTCCCCCAGCGTGATCGCGTGCCGGCTCGCGCCCGCGTTGGCCCAGGCGCGGGACGCGGCGGCGAGCCGGGACGCGCGTACGTCCGGGTCCGGTGTGAGACGGGCGGACCGCTCGTACGCGCGCGCCTCGGCCACCACGCCGCCCCGGCGTTGCGCCCGCTCGGCGGAGTCGGCCAGCAACGCGGCGACGCCCTCGTCGGGCACTGTGGTGGCGGCCGCGAGATGCCAGGCCCGGCGGTCGGCGGTGTCGTCGCCGGTCAGCGCCGCGGCCACCGCCAGGTGGGCGGCCCGCCGCCGGCCGGGGCCGGCGACCGAGTGCACAGCGGCGCGGGTCAGCGGGTGGCGGAACGTCACCTCGCGATCGGTCACCCGGATCAGCCCGGCGTCGACCGCCGGGTCCAGCACGCCCAGGCGCAGCCCGTCCGCCGCCAGGATCCGCTCCAGCAGCGCCGGGGTGCTGGCCTCGGTGACCGCGCAGGCGACGAGCGCGCGCCAGGTGTCGTCGGGGAGCCCGCGGGCGTGCGCCAGGACGGTCATCTCGATGCGTTCGACGAGCACGAGAGGCTCCCGCAGCGGCAGCCACCCGTTGCGGTGCTCCTCGGACAGCGTCGCCGGCAGTTCGGTCAGCGCGAGCGGGTTGCCGGCGGTGGCCGCCGCCAGGTCGGCGGCGACCCGTGGGTCCAGGCCGGCGCGCATGGCGAGCCGGATCGCGTCGTCCCGCGGCAGACCGGTCAGCGGCAGCTCCGGCAGGCCGGGCGCGGGGAACGCGGGGGCGTCGCGGGCCGCGAAGACGACGGCGACCCGGTCCGCGAGCAGCCGCCGGGCGGTGAACAGCAGCGCCTCCGCCGAGGCCGGGTCGATCCAGTGCGCGTCGTCGACCAGGCAGAGCACCGGCGTGTCCTCGGCCGCCGTCGTGAGCAGGCTCAGCGTCGCCACGTACGCGGCGAGCCGGTTGACCGGACGGGAGCCGCCGCCGATGGCGAAGACGGTACGCAGCGCGTCGGCCTGCTGCGCGGGCAGATCGCCGAGCCGGTGCAGCAGCGGGCGCGCCAGTTGGTGCAGCGCGGAGAACGGCAGTTCCGCCTCGAACGGGGCGCCGGTGGCGCGCAGCACCCGCATCCCGGTGGACCGGGCGGCGCAGTGCTCCAGCAGCGCCGTCTTGCCGACGCCCGCCGCGCCGCGCACCACCAGGGCGCCGCCGTGACCGTCGACCGCGTCGGCCAGCAGCGCACCGAGCCGCCGGCACTCGTCGGCGCGCCCGAGCAGGGCGTCCCCGCCGGTGTCCGTGGCCGTGCCGACGGCACCGGCCGGCGCCGGACCACTGCCCATGACCGCACGCTAGCCGCCGGCGTCGTCCGGGCGGGCGGGCGCGACGCGAACCCGACAGGGGGCTCGCGCGGCCTCGTCGACTAGGAGGAACCCGGATCCGGTGGCCGTCGCGGATCCCTAGCGTCGTCCCCAGTCGTCCGGCCGGTGACCACCGGCGCATCCGGGACGGCGACACGACTCCGAGGGGAGACACCATGATCGGGAAGAGAGCCGCCGGGGTGCTGGCGGCGGGACTGCTCGCCACCGGGCTCGGGGTGGCGTCCGGCCCGCCGGCGCAGGCCGCGACCGGCCACTACGCCATCGTCAACTACGGCAGCGGCAAGTGCCTGGAGGTGGACCGGTCCGGCGCCCCGTCGTCGCTCGGCGGCCGGGTCGTGCAGCGCACCTGCGACGGCCAGGCCGTGCAGCGCTGGTCGCCGGTGGGCAGGGACACCTACACGTTCGTCAACCAGTTCAGCGGCATGTGCGTGGACGTCCGCAACGGGGTGAACGCCGACGGCACGCCGTTGCAGCAGTGGGCCTGCACCGGCACGTCGAGCATGAAGTGGACGGTCGACCCGAACTCCTTCGCGGGGGTGCACCAGATCAAGTCGCAGATCGGCGGCCGGTGCATGGACGTGCGGGGCGGATCGGACGCCGACGGCGCGACCGTCCAGATCTACCGCTGCACCGGTTTCGGCAACCCGGCCCAGGTCTGGTCGTTCGCGGCCGTCTGACCGGCGCGGATGCGGCCCGTCCCCAGGGGTGAGGGGGACGGGCCGCACGATCGTCAGCGCCAGGTGTCGCTGACGGCCCGGGTGCCGCCGGCCGGCGTGGTGAACGTCCGGTTCGCGCCGGACTCCCAGATCACCGTGCCGTCCGGGTTCTTCTTGACGTACTTGTACTCGACAGCGGTGTTCGCGGGCAGGTCGACCGTGGCCCGCCAGACCGGATAGGCGGCGGACGAGAGGGCGACGGCGGCGGACGGGTTCCAGCCGCCGAGCGCCGGGACGTTGCCGACCACGAACACGTTCTGTCCGTAGACGGTGGTCGCGGTGACGGAGAACGTGGTGGCCACAGCCGTGCTGACGGTGTCGCCGCGGAACGTCTCGGTCACCGCGTACGTGCCGGTGGCCGGCGTGGTGAACGTCCGGTTCGCGCCGGACTCCCAGGTGACCGCACCGGCGGTGGTCAGCTTGACGAACTTGAACTCCACGCCGGTGGACCGGGGCAGGCTGACGGTGGCGCGGTAGGTGCCGCCGCCCTGCGCGGCGAGCTTGACGCCGTTCGCGGGCGTCCACGAGCCCAGCTCGGGGATGCTGCCGACGACGTAGACGTCCTGCCCGGCGGCCAGGTTCGCGGCGACGGTGAACGTGGTGGCGATCCGGTCACCCGGGCTGACCGTGGGGGACGCGGTCGGGGAGGCCGTCGGCGACACGGTCGGGGAGGCGGTCGGGGACGGGCTGGCACCCGGCCGGGCGTTCACGTGGATCGCGACCGCGTCGTTGGCCGGGAGGGTCACTGTGGCCCGGCCGCCGGACACGGTCACCGTGGAGCCGGTGCAGCCGCTGCCGGTGGCGACGCCGGAGATGACGTCGCAGTACCGGCCGTCGGCGAGCCCGGTGACGAAGGTGGCGGTGGTGGCCGAGCCGGAGTCGTTGACGCCGATCCAGGCCCGGTCGCCCCGGTGGAAGCCGATCACGTTGCTGTTCACTGTGGTGAAGTCCGAGACGGTCTTCACCGGCCGGGCGGCGTTGGCCCAGCCGACCATGCCCTTGACGCCGGTGGTGCGGCTCAGGCAGTTCCAGGCGGCGCCGCAGGTCGTGTCGGTGACCCGTCCGGTGCCGTCGTGCGGCGGGGACTGGTTGCGGTTGGACCAGGTGAAGCTGTCGTAGACCGACGGCTTGCCGTGCGGGTAGGCCAGCGCGAAGTAGTTCGCCAGCACGTAGTCGGTGCCGTTCTTGTACGACAGCACCACACCGTCGCGCTCCAGGTCGTGGTTGGTGACCATGGCGAAGACGTTGGCGCTCGGCGCGTCGAGGTTCCAGTTCGGCACGTTCGCCAGCGCCGAGATCGAGCCCTGGAACGCCGAGCGGATGCCCTTGGCGTACGCGAAGTCGAGCACGTCGCCGTTGCCGATGTACGCCCGGGCCTGCAACGCGGGATTACTGGCGCCGTCGAAGATCTCCTGCGCGACGTATGGACGCCGGCCCTCGGCGACGGTGTTGTTCAGCTTGCCCAGGATGGCCGCGAAGTCGTCCTTGCGGATGTGCTTGACCGCGTCGACCCGGAAGCCGTCGACGCCGAGCCCGATCAGGTCGTTGAGGTAGCCCGCGATCTTGTTGCGGACCGCTTCCTTCTCGGTGTAGAGGTCGGACAGCGACAGCAGCTCGCAGCTGGTCACCTGGGCCTCGTTGTTCCAGTCGCTGATCGCGCCGCCGGTCGGGCAGTTGTCGCCGGGGCGGTGGAAGTCGCCGGCGCCGTACGGCACGGCCGGGTAGCTGTAGCCGGAGAACTCGGTGCCGGCGTAGCCGCGCGTGCCGGCCGGGTTGTTGGTGCCGGCCATGTGGTTGACGACCGCGTCGACGTAGACGCGCACACCGGCGTTGTGGCACGCGGTGACCATGGCGGCGAACTGCTGGCGGTTGCCGAACCGGCTGTCCAGCTTGTACGACACCGGCTGGTACACCTCGTACCAGGGGTAGGCGCCGTCGGCGCTGGCGGGCAGCTTCACCGACTCCTGCGGCGGCGCCACCTGCACCGCGCCGTAGCCGGCCGGTCCGAGGTGGTCGGTGCAGGCGGCGGCGACCGAGTTCCAGTTCCATTCCCAGAGGTTGGCGGTCACCTCGCTGTCGTTCAGGACGACGGCGGCGCGGGCGGGGGTGGGGGTGGTGGTGGCAGCGGCGACGGCGACCGTGCCGCCGGCCGCGACGAGCGCGGCGGCGAGCAGCAGGCGACCGGCGCGGCCACGGGGGTGTGGCCTGGCGGATTGCATGGTCGGGGGACCTCTTCCGTGGGTTCGAAAGGGTGAGCGGGGGTGGGGCGGCCGTCCCGGGTAGCGAACACCATGCGCCATCCATGAAAGTCTTTGCAAGAGCTTGCGGCAAAGTTTTCGAAACCAGCAGGCAACACGAGTGGGCTCGGATTCCCGGCCACCAGCGGCGATCCACGCTGGACCGAGAGAGTCGGCGCTCGACCGAGATCCCGCTGCTCGGGACGGGACGACCCGCTTCGCGGGACGATCGCAACTTCCGAGCAGATTTTCCAGCGTTTGCGGGCCGGGTGCGCCCGGCACCCGCCGGACACGGACGAGCCCCGGCCCGTCGCGTCGCGACGGACCGGGGCTCGCTCAGATGTGACGGATCAGGCCAGGTCGAAGCGGTCCAGCTCCATGACCTTCGTCCAGGCGGCGACGAAGTCGCGGACGAACTTCTCCCGCGCGTCGTCGCTGGCGTAGACCTCGGCGAGCGCCCGCAGCTGCGAGTTGGAGCCGAAGATGAGGTCGACCGCGGTGGCGGTCCACTTCACCTGGTCGGTCGCCAGGTCGCGGATCTCGTACACGTGCTCCTCGGACTCCGCCGCCTTCCACCGGGTGCCCGGGGAGAGGAGGTTGACGAAGAAGTCGTTGGTGAGCACGCCCGGCCGGTCGGTGAGCACGCCGTGCGCGGCGCCGCCGACGTTGTTGCCGAGCGCGCGCAGGCCGCCGACCAGGACGGTCATCTCCGGCGCGGTCAGGTTCAGCATGTACGCGCGGTCGACGAGCAGCACCTCCGGCTGGGTCTTCTCGCCCGGCCGCAGGTAGTTGCGGAACCCGTCGGCGCGCGGCTCCATCACCCGGAACGACTCGACGTCGGTCTGCTCCTGAGTGGCGTCGGTACGACCCGGGTGGAACGGCACAGTCACCTCGACGCCGGCGTCGCGCGCCGCCTGCTCGACAGCGGCCGAGCCGGCCAGCACGATCAGGTCAGCGAGCGAGATCTGGGCGCCGCCGGCGGCGTTGAACTCCTGCTGGATGCCCTCCAGGGTGGCCAGCACGGTGGCGAGCTGCTCGGGCTGGTTGACCTCCCAGTTGCGCTGCGGCTCCAGCCGGATCCGCGCGCCGTTGGCGCCACCGCGCTTGTCGGTGGAGCGGTAGCTCGCGGCCGAGGCCCAGGCGGTGGAGACGAGCTGGGCGGTGGTGAGGCCGGACTCCAGCACCTTCGCCTTGAGCGCGGCGACGTCGGCGTCGTTCACCAGGTCGTGCGCGGCGGCCGGCACCGGGTCCTGCCAGAGCTGGGCCTCGGGCACCCACGGGCCGAGGAAGCGGCTGACCGGGCCCATGTCACGGTGCAGGAGCTTGTACCAGGCCTTGGCGAACGCCAGCGCGAACTCGTCCGGGTTCTCCAGGAAGCGGCGGGAGATCTTCTCGTACGCCGGGTCCACGCGCAGCGACAGGTCGGTCGTGAGCATGGTCGGCTTGTGCTTCTTCGACGGGTCGTGGGCGTCCGGGATGATCGCCTCGGCGTCCTTGGCCACCCACTGCTTGGCGCCACCGGGGCTGGTGGTCAGCTCCCACTCGTAGCCGAAGAGGATCTCGAAGAAGCGGTTGCTCCACTGGGTCGGCTTGTCGGTCCAGGTGACCTCGAGGCCGCTGGTGATCGTGTCGCCGCCCTTGCCCTCGCCGTACGTGCTCAGCCAGCCCAGGCCCTGCGCCTCCAGCGGCGCGGCCTCCGGCTCGGGGCCGACGTGCCGGTCGGCGGGGCCGGCGCCGTGGGTCTTGCCGAACGTGTGGCCGCCGGCGATCAGCGCGACGGTCTCCTCGTCGTTCATCGCCATCCGGCGGAACGTCTCGCGGATGAAGTGCGCCGCGGCGAGCGGGTCGGCGTTGCCGCGCGGGCCCTCCGGGTTGACGTAGATCAGACCCATCTCGGTCGCGCCGACGCCGGCCACCATGTCCTTCTCGGAGGCGTAGCGCTCGTCGCCCAGCCAGGTGTCCTCGGGGCCCCAGAAGATCTCCTCCGGCTCCCAGACGTCCTCACGGCCGAAGCCGAAGCCGAAGGTCTTGAAGCCCATCGACTCCAGGGACACGTTGCCGGCGAGCACCAGCAGGTCGGCCCAGGAGATCTTCTGGCCGTACTTCTGCTTGACCGGCCAGAGCAGCCGGCGGGCCTTGTCCAGGTTGGCGTTGTCCGGCCAGCTGTTCAGCGGGGCGAAGCGCTGCCCGCCGTCGCCGGCGCCACCGCGGCCGTCCTCGATGCGGTAGGTGCCCGCGGCGTGCCAGCTCATCCGGATCATCAGGCCGCCGTAGTGGCCGAAGTCGGCCGGCCACCAGTCCTGCGAGGTGGTGAGGACCTCGGTGATGTCCCGCTTGAGCGCCTCGACGTCGAGCTTGGCGAACTCCTTGGCGTAGCTGAACTCCGGGCCCAGCGGGTTGCCCTTGGACGAGTGGGCGTGCAGCACCGACAGGTCGAGCTGGTTGGGCCACCAGTCGCGGTTGCTGCGCGGACGACCGCCGGTCTTCGGGGTCGGCGAGTCGATCGCCGGGTTCTCGCTCTCGCTGCCGTGCGCGGTCACGGAGTCGTGCGCGACCGGGCAGCCGGCCGCCTCCTTGGCGTCCACGCCCTGCGGGCTGACGGGCCGGTTGTCCTGGGTGTCGCTCATCTGCTTCCTTCCGAACTGGCGGATCACTGGGCGGTGCGGTCGGCCGCGCAGCCGGGGCAGGTGCCCCAGTAGACGACCTCCGCCTCGTCCACCACGAAGCCGTGGTCGTCGGAGGCGGTGAGACAGGGGGCGCGGCCGACGGCGCACTCGACGTCGGCGATGGCGCCGCAGGAACGGCACACGACGTGGTGGTGGTTGTCTCCCACCCGCGACTCGTAGCGGGCCGTGGCGCCGGCCGGCTGGATGCGCCGGATCAGCCCGGCGTCGGTGAGTGCCCGGAGCACATCGTAGACCGCCTGGTGGGACACAGTGGGCTGCTCGGCGCGGACCAGGGCGATCACCGTGTCGGTGTCGACGTGCGGGTGGTCACTCAGCGCGGCCAGCACCGCCACGCGGGGCCGGGTCACCCGCAACGAGACCGCCCGGAGCTGCGTCTCGAAGTCGGCCGTCATGCGACGACCTTAGTCCGGTCTTTTGGAATGAATCAAGTTTTTGCCCAGGTGTGTCGGCCGTCACACCAGCAGGGTCCGGGCGCACGAAAACGGGGGTGCCGCGCGCCTCGCGCGCGGCACCCCCTCCCCGGAGAAGGGCTCAGGCGGCGGAACAGCTCGCCGTCGGTGTGTTGCTGTTGCCGTTCTTGTAGAGCGTGATGCCGAAGTTGTTGCCGTTGCCGTTCGGGCGCGCGGTGAGCGTGCCGCCGGTGCCGCTGATCGAGGCGTTCCAGCTGTTCTGCAGGCTCTGCCCGCCCTGGGTCTGGATGTTGACCACCCAGTTGCTGGTGCCGCTGACCGAGAAGGTCACGTTGAACCGGTCGCCCCACTCCTCGGCCCGGCTCACGCTGACCGTGCAGCCACCGTTGTTCGGCGGCGGGGTGGTCGGGTTGCCACCGCCGGTCCCGCCGATCGTGATGTTGGAGTTGCCGCTGCTCTGGTAGCCCTCGGTGGCCAGGATCTGGTAGTCGTGCGATCCGAGGTTCATGCCGTAGCGCGACCAGGCGTCGAAGTGGTTGCCGGAGGTGATGGTGCCGCCCACGCGCTTCGACTGGCGGACGCTCCAGTACTGGTAGAACGTCCGGGTGCCCTCGATCGAGGGGGCGTTGACCCGCTGGGTGCGGTAGATGTCGTACGTGCCGCCGTCGGAGGACACCGAGCCCATGTAGCCGCTGCCCGGCGGGCGCCAGCTGCCCCAGCTGTCCACGATGTAGTACTCGACGAGCGGGTTGCGCGTCCAGCCGTAGAGCGTCAGGTACGCGTTGCCGGACGGGTTGAAGCTGCCGGAGTAGCTGACCGTGCGGCGGCCGCCCGGGTTCCAGCCCTTGCCGGCGACGAAGTTGTTGATGTTGCTCCACTGGGTGCTGTACTGACCACCGTTGCCCATGGTCATGGAGACGTTGCCACTGTCCTTCCAGAAGGAATAGAAGTAGCCGTTGTTGGTGCCGGTGGAGTTCGACGTGACGGTGGTGTCGGCGTAGGCCGGACCTGACGCGACGGCCGTCGCCCCGGCGGCGATCAGCGCCACGGCGCAGGCGCCGCCGAGGACCATCCTGAGGCGTCCGCGCCTGCGGATGCCCGTACGGACGGGGGCGTCTTTCATGGACGGGTTTCCTCCCTGTGACGGCTGGCGGGCGGCCAGCTTCCGGTGGCGCGAGCCGCGGGTGCTCGCCCGCCCGCGGACGGCGGGACCGGGGCGACAGCCGCGCCACGGGTGATGGTCGGACATCGACGTCAATCGAGATACGCCGATGGCCACAGTATTGGAGGCCCGGTTCATCCTGTCAACAAGTTCCGGAAATGTTGTGGTAACCGCTGTCCGGCCCTGAACGGCCGTTGCGGCTGCCGGAAAAGAGCATCGACCAATGTCGACATGTCGGCGAAGGGCGCCCGGAAGCCATTGAAGGCGACCGGATTCCGAAACTTTTCGGACCTGTTCCGGATCAACGCTGCCCCTGCTGCTCGGCGCGCGCGAGCGGGCGGGGCCGGGCCGGACAGTCCACATTTGACGGCTCGCCGGTCGGTCGGTTCAATGACGGCCGGACCGGAGTCGGACCCGATTCCGGCCGGGTGAACCGAGGACGTCGCGCACCCGTCCGGCGTACGTCATCACCGGAAGGACCGCCCTGTGACACCCGATGCCCCCGGCGCGCGCCCGCGGCCGCGCCGGATCCCGCGCGGCGTGGTCGCCGCCGGCGCCGCCGGGCTGGCGGCGCTGAGCCTGGTGGTCGCCGCCCTCAGCGGGAGCGTCGCCGCCGCCCGCGACGACGAGCCGGCCGCCCGGACCGTCTCCGCCGAGCACCTGACCACGATCCGCACCGCGGCCCGGTCCTGCCCCGCGCTGACCCCGGCGCGGCTGGCCGGGCAGCTGATGGCCGAATCGGGTCTGGACGCGCGGGCCGAGCGGACCGCGTCCGGCGGCCGGGGCCTGGCCGGGCTGGACGACGAGCGGTGGCGGACCTGGGCGCCGTGGCCGGACGCGCAGCGCACCGACAGCGCCGCCAACATCCTCGCGCTCGCCCACCACATGTGCGACCTGGCCGGGCAGGTGCGCGCGGCTGCCGTCCCCGGCGACCCGTGGCGGCTGTCGCTCGCCGCGTTCCACACCGGGTTCGAGGAGGTACGCGCTGCCGAGGGGGTGCCCTCGACGGCGGTCCCGTACGTCGACGAGGCAAGCCGGTACGCCGCCTACTACGGCCGGCAGGACGGTTTCGCCGAGACCGGCCCGGCGAACCGCGAGAGCGAACGCCGGCAGCCCAAGGCGGTCCCCGCCGCGTACGTCCGCCTCGTGGTGCGGGCCGGCTCGGTGTGCCCGCAGGTGCCGCCGGCCGCTGTCGCCGCGCAGCTGATGGCCTCCTCCGGGTTCGACCCGAACCTGCTCGGCGACGGCGGCCGCAAGGGCATCGCCCAGTTCCGGCCCGAGCTGTGGCGTGCGTACGGCCCGTCCGGCGCCTCGCCGTGGGATCCGCAGGCAGCGGTACCGGCGGCCGGCGCCACGCTCTGCGCGCTGCGGCGCGAACTGGCCGCGCTCGACGGCGACCCGGACCTGCTGGCGCTGGCGGCGCACCGCGACGGGACCGACGCCGTGCGCCACACCGGCGGCGACTTCGACGCCAGGACGCAGGAGTTCCTGCGCACGGTCCGGGAGTTCACCGACTTCTACGCCCTCGACGGCCGGCTGCGGGGCACGCCGGCGACTTCCGGCACGCCGTCGCCCGGCACCCGGACGCCGAAGCCGCCGGCCTCGTCGGCCGCGCGCCCGTCCACGTCGTCGCCGGCAGCGGGCACGTCGAAGGAACCGGAGAAGCCGGCCGCACCGGTCCGCCCGGCCGGCGCGAAGCAACTCGTCGGCAAGGAGACCGGCCTGTGCGCCAGCGGCGGCAGCGGTGACGGCGTACGCGTCGTGCTGCGGGCCTGCCGGGAGGAGCGCTCCCAGTGGTGGACGTTCGCGTCCGACGGCAGCGTCCGGGTCGAGGGCGGCCTCTGCCTGGACGTGGCCTGGGGCGAGAAGCGCGACGGCGTACCGGTGCAGACGGCGTGGTGCAGCGGCAACCCGGCGCAGAAGTGGGAGTGGATCGAGAGCCAGGGCCGGCGGTCGCTGTTCAACCGGGCCACCGACCGCTGCCTGGACGTCGACGGGCACGCCGCGGGCGCACCGCTGAACGCCTGGACCTGCGTGTTCAACGTGAAGCAGACCTGGTCGCTTCGCTAGCCGCGCGACCGGGCCCGCTGGCCGGACCGGATCAGGGATTCGAGCCCACGGCCAGCCCGAGCACCCCGCAGCAGGCCACGCCGACGACGGCCAGCAGGACCAGCATGACGCTGTAGTTGGACCACATGCCGAACCGGGTGACGTCGGTGCCGTAGCCGTCGTACACCCGGTTGCGCCACCCGCCGAAGCGGAACGCGAGGTGGTGCGCGGCCCCCGGCTGCACCGCGAGCGTCGTGGTGACGATCGGGACACCCATGAAGTCGGTGTACCGGATGTCGTGCGCGCCGGCCGGCACCGCGACGTGCCATGTCCCCTCACCGGGGATGGCGACCACCTGGCGGTCGATCTTGAAGCGGCTGGTCGCCGGCACGGGGATCAGGTACGGCCCGCGGTTCACCGAGACGACGAGCACGCCGCAGCCGGGCGGCGGGGTGATCGGGTGCGGGTAGGCGATCAGCGGGCTGACGCCGCCGGGCATCGGCGGGTACGGCTGCGAGGGGAGGTAGGACACGGCTGGATTCTGGCACGGCCGTGCCAACCGTCGATCCCCCGCCGGTCAGCCCGCGCCGGGCGCTCCGGCGTCGGCCAGCAGCCGCTGTCGCATCAGGAACTTGCGCACCTTCCCGGTCGGCCCCATGACCACGTCGTCGTCGGGGACCGTCACCACCCGGCGCAGCGTCGCGGCCACCGCCGGCCCCAGCGCGGCCCGGACCAGGCCGGTACGGTCGGCTGCCGGATCGGCGTCGGCGGTGAGCAGGAGCAGCACGTCGGTCACAGTCGTGCCGTCCTCCCCCGCCGCCGCGAGGACGGTGCAGTCGCGGACGTCCGGGCAGTGCCGGAGGATGCGCTCCTCGGACAGCGCGGTGTACAGCCAGGTGCCGCCGCCCAGGTCGACCGCGTCGCTGGCCCGGTCGACGTGGTGGTAGTCGCCGGCCGCGTCGCGGTACATCAGGTCACCGGTCAGGTAGTAGCCGCCCAGCCGCGTCCGGTACGTGGTGACCGAGTCGTTCCAGTAGCCGAGCGCCAGCGTCGGCGACTTCAGGCCGACGTGCCCCACCTGCCCCGGCGGGACCTCCTCGCCGGTGTCCACGTCGAGCAGCGCGATCTCGGCGAACGGGTACGGCCTGCCGACGCAGCGGTCGTAGCGGTCACTGCCCAGCCGGTGGGTGATCCGGAACGCGCCGTGCCCCATCTCGGTGGAGCCGAGCATGTCGACGAACTTGGAGCCCGGGACGTCGACCATGCCGTCGCGGGTGTACGCGGGGTGGCTGCCGACGGCGACCAGCCGGCGTACGTGCGCCTCGTGCGCGCAGTCACCGGTGTTGAACCAGTTGCGCACCGAGCTGAGGTCGCGGGTGGTCAGGTCGACCCGGGCCAGCTCCGACCAGGTCACCGCGAAGCCGAAGACGCCGGTGGGACGCCACCGCTCGATCGCGTCCAGGATCGTCTCCGCGCTGCGCTCGAACGGGCCGCCCTGCGCGGACAGGCACAGCAGCTGGTAGCCGTTGCAGAGCGCCTGGTTGAGCGTGATGATGCCGGCGGCGTGCGCGGCCGGCAGCGCGGACATCTCCCGCACCTCGCCGTACGGCCGGGACTCGGTGAGGCGGACCGCGCGGATCGCGGCGAACAGGCCGTGGTGCGAGTGGACGATCGCGGCAGGTACCCGGGTGGTGCCCGAGGAGTGGGTGATGACCACCGGTTCCTCGGGGTGGTGCCGGTGGTGCGGCGGTGCCTGCGCCGGGTCGCCGGTGCCGGTCTGCGCCGCGTCGCCGAGGATCTCCACGCCGAGGTCGTGCCCGGCCAGCGCGGCGTGGTCGGCGTCGACCACCACGCCGGCCCCGCGCAGCCGCCTGATGAACTCGGCCGCCAGCGGGACCGGCATGTTGCCGTTCATCAGCGCCGGGATCGCGCCGAGCCAGGTCAGCGCCAGGAAGTTGAGGAACACGTCGGGCGCGGAGGTCACGTACACCGCGATCGGGTCGGCCCGGCGGACGCCGCGCGCCCGGAACCAGGCGGCCCGGGCCGCGACCCGGTCGGTGAGCGTGGCCAGCGACAGCGGCGTCCAGGCGGGGATGCCGTCGACGTCGGCGTCGAACGTCACCCGGGGCATGTCCATGTCGGCGCCGTGCTCGGCCAGCCTGAGCAGCACGTTGCCCGCGCCCAGCTCCATGTCGGCCGCCAGCGTCGCCCGGAAGTTGTCGGCACCCAACGAGTGGCCTCCTCAGCTGACACGCGTCACGGCCGCGCCCCGTACCGGCCGCCGAGCGGGGACACGATCAGGCTAGAGCGCCCGCCACGCTGAGACAATGGTCGATGTACGGATGGTCAGGAGACCTCGCGGTTGAACAGGTGCGACGACCAGAACAGACTGGCGGCGGCCAGCCCGGACATGATCAGCGCGCCCTGCCACACCACGGTCTGGGTGATCTGGCCGGCGAACAGCGCGCGCATGCCGTCGGTGGCCCAGGCGAACGGGTTCCACACCGCGACCCGCTGGATCCACATCGGCGCCAGCACGAGCGGGATGAGCACGCCGGCGAGCAGCGACACCGGCTGCCCGACGGTGTTCACCAGCACGCCGAGGCTGTTCTCGTTGCGCACCAGCAACGCGATGTCGTACGAGATCGAGGTGCTGAGCAGCACCATCACCGACAGCAGCGCGTACGACACCAGCAGGTTCGCCAGGTGCACCCGCAGGCCGAACGGCAGCGCCACGAGCGTGACCACGACGGCCTGCACCACGTTGAGGCACACGTGCATGAGCGCCCGGCCCAGCAGCAGGCCGGTCCGGCTCACCGGCGTCACCCGGCACCTGTCGATGATGCCCGCGCGCAGCGCGCTGAGCAGCCCGTAACCAGCGAACAGGCCACCGAACAGGCCCATCGCCACGAACAGGCCGGGCACGTAGATCCGGTACGCGTCGGCGTAGGACGCGGCGCCCCGGTCGACCATCACCACCTTGAGGAACGGCGCGAAGAGGATCAGGTAGGTGATCGGCTGGGCCAGGCTGAACGCGACCATCACCGGGTTGCGCACCATCAGGCCGGCCTCCTGCTGGAAGATCAGCCAGGTGTCGCGGACGAGTTTCACGCCGTACTCCTCTCGGCGTCCGGTCACTCGGCGAGCGACCGGCCGGTCTTGGCCAGGAACACGTCGTCGAGGCTGGGCCGGCGGGCCTCGATCGCGCCGGGCTCGATGCCCCTGTCGTAGAGCGCCCGCATGATCTGCGGGATGGCGGTGGCGGCGCTGTCCACGTAGAGCCGCAGCGTGCCGTCGACCGGCTCGGCCGCGTGCACGTACGGCGCCTCGGCCAGCAGCTTCGTCGCTGCCGGCAGGTCGCCGCCGGTCTCGCCCGCGACGTCGGCGGCGGCGAAGTCGATCGCGACCACGTCACCGGAGATCTCCCGTTTGAGCGCCGACGGGGTGCCCTCGGCCACGATCCGCCCGGCGTCGATGATCGAGACCCGGTCGCAGAGGCTGTCGGCCTCGTCCAGGTAGTGCGTGGTGAGGAAGATGGTCATGCCCTCCTCGCGCAGCCGCCGTACCTCCTGCCACATCCGGACCCGGCTGGGCGGGTCGAGCCCGGCGGTGGGCTCGTCCAGGAACATGACCTGCGGCGAGTGGATGACACCCAGTGCCACGTCGAGACGGCGGCGCTGTCCGCCCGAGTACGTCTTGATCTTGCGGTCGGCGAAGTCGTCGAGCTGGAACGCGCGGATCGCCCCGGCTGCCAGTTCCTGCGCCACCGACTTGGACAGACCGTGCATCCGGGCCTGGAGCACCAGGTCCCGCCGGGCGGTGGAGTCGTCGTAGGTGCCGCTGGCCTGCGCCACGAAGCCGATCCGCCGCCGGACCTGTGCGGGCGCGCGCAGCAGATCGACACCGGCGATGGTGGCCGCTCCCCCGCTGGGCCGGATCAGCGTCGCGAGCATCCGCAGCGTGGTGGACTTACCGGCGCCGTTCGGGCCGAGGAACCCGACGATCTCGCCTCGGCGTACCGCGAAGTCGACGCCGCGTACCGCGTCGACTGTGGTGGCGCCGCGCCCGCGCCCGACCCGGAAGGACTTGCGTAGGCCGGTGGCCTCGATCATCGAGCCTCCTCGTGCGGCACGACGCCTGCGCGGGTGCGTCAGGTCAGGCTAGTTCGGCCCCGACTGTTGGACAACGGTCGATGCGTCAGGCGTCGGGAGCCGTCCGTGCCAACGCGGCGAGGTGCGTCGCCGCCGCGCGGGCGCCGCCGGCCGCCGCGAACGACTCCCCCACCCGGCGCGCGCCCGCCCGGTACGCGGGCTCGTCGAGCACCGCGATCAGGGCGGCGGTCAGCTCCGCCGGGGTCGCCGATCCGAAGGAGACCTCCAGGCCGGCGCCGGCCCGGCGCACCTGACGCGCCACCGCCGGGTGGTCGTGCCGGATCGGCGCGACCACCACCGGCACGCCGTGTGCCAGCGCCTCGGAGACGGTGCCCAGGCCACCGTGGGACACCAGCGCGTCCAGCCGGGGCATCAGCTCCAGCACCGGCACCCGGGGCGCGACCAGCACGTGCGGCGGCGGGTCGGGCACCAGGCAGGGGGCGGCGGTGAGGATCACCTGGACCCGGTCGGCGAGCGGCGCGGTCGCCGCCGTCATCCGCCGGTAGAAGTCGGCTGCGAGGTGCTCGGCCATCGTCCCGACCGTGACCAGCACGTGCCGGCGGCCGGGATCCCACGCGTCCCAGGCGAACACGGGCGCGTTCGGCCGCCGTCCCAGCGCCGGCCCGGTGAGCACGCAGCCCGGCGGCAGCGGCGCCGGGCCGGTCAGCGCCGTGGTGGTCAGCCCGATCACGAGGTACGGCGAGAAGCGCAGGTCGATCGTCTCGTCCACCGGTACGTCGGTCATCGCCCACACCCGGCGGACCTGGGCGCGTACCCAGTCAGTGAACTCGGGCATCTCCCCGGTCGGCGGCGTCAGCTCCAGCATGCCGACGCAGAACGTCGCCCACGGCAGCCCGCGCCGGTGCGCGGCGAGCGCGCCGGCCAGCGCGTACTGGTCGGCCACCACCACGTCCGGCCGGTACCGCTCGACCGCCGAGTCGGCGGCGTCGCGGATGAACCGGTTGGCGGGCAGCACGTGCCCCTCCCAGAGGCTGCGCACGGAGTCCGGCCCGGACGCGCCGTCGGGGCGGTAGTAGCGCTTGCCGGTCGGGAACAGTGTGGCGTCCGGGCCGACCAGCGGACGCAGGTCGCTGCGCGGCCCGACCCAGGCCACCTCGTGCCCGGCCGCCTCCAGTTGCTGGGCGATGGCGACCGGGGCGTGCAGATGGGACTCCACCGGCAGCACGACGAAGAGGAAACGAGCCACGTCGATATGATCGCACGCGCGTTGACATCCATCGGCGTCACTGATCTGATCCGTGGCGTGACGGTACGCGTATGACGGCGATCGACGCCGTCTCGGTGTTCCTGCCGCAGCGCCGGGTGCCGGTCGAGAGCCTGGCCGCGCCGCTGGGCCTGACCGACATGCAGGTCCGCCTGTTCCGCCGCTTCCACGGCCTGACCGAGGTCCGTCGCGACCCCGGGCTGTCCCTGACCGACCTGCTGCTGCACGCGGCGGCCGGCCTGACCGCGCTTCCCGCGCTACGGCAGCGCGTGCGGTTCGTGGTGTACGGGCGGGCGTTCCCGGTGGTCACCCCCTATCCGGTCAACCCGCTGCACGAGGTGTGCCGCACGCTCGGGCTGGGCCACGCACTCGCGTTCACGCTCACCCAGCAGTCCTGCGCCAGCGCGCTGGCCGCGATCGACGTGGCCGGGCGGCTGCTCGCGTCCGAACCGGACACGCCCGACGGCCCGCCGCTCGCGCTGGTGCTCACCGGTGAGAAGGCGTTCACCCGCGACGCCCAGTTCATCCCCGAGACGTCGGTGTTCAGCGAGGGCTCCTCGGCCTGCCTGCTCAGCGCCGGAGGCGGCCGGGACCGGCTCCTCGCGTACGCCTGCCACCAGCGGGGCGAGTTCGACGTGGCCGGCGGCGAGTCCCCGGCACGGTTCCAGCGGGCGTACCGGCCGGCGCTGGCCGAGGTGATCGGCCGCGCGCTGGACCGGGCCGGGACGGCGCTGTCCGAGCTGCGGCTGGTGCTACCGCACAACGTCAACCTGATGACCTGGAAGCGGCTGTGCCGGCTGATCGGGCTGCCGCTGGACCGGGTGCTGCTGGACAACGTGACCGAGACCGGGCACGTGTTCTGCGCCGACGCGTTCGTGAACTACCGCACCGCCCGGGAGCGCGACCTGCTCCGGCCGGGTGACCGCTACCTGGTCGCGGCGGTGGGCGCCGGGGACGGCGCGACGTTCGCCGCCATGGTGTTCGAGCACTGACCGGCGTGCGGGAGGCCACCTTGGACGACGGGCTGCGCCTGCTGCGGGCCGCGCGGCGCACGGTCACCGGCCCCGCCGCGCTGCTCGCCGATCCCGTGCTGCGCGAGCGCAGCGCCGGCTACCTGGCGGACCTGACCCGGCCGTACGGACTGCGCGTGCCGAACGGTCTGTTCGACGCGCCGTCGGGGGCGCTGGGTCAGTCGTACGGGGAGATGGCCGCCGAGCTGATCCCGGCGCTCGTGCCTCCGGACGAGCCGGTGGACCTGCTGGTGCTGGCGTTCGCCGTGCACGACGTGCTGCCCGGGCGGGCCACCGCGGCGTACCTCAGTCACGTGTGCCCGGGCACGCCGATGTCGTTCGCGCTCTGCGACCAGGGTTCGGCGGCGGCTTTCACCGGGCTGCGGATCGCCCGCGAGTACGGGTGCCGCCGTGCCCTACTGCTCACCGTCGAGCAGGCGGTCCTGCCGTACGACACGGCGGTGCCCGTACCGGCCCGCCACCGGGCCGTGGCCATGCTCTACGGCACCGCCGACGACGACACCGCCCGGACCGGCGGGACGCGGGTCACAGGGCTGCGCCAGCACGCCGACGTCGGCCCCGGCGACGTCGCGGCGCTCGCGGCGGCCGAGGTGCGCGAGCTGACGGCCGGGCGTACCGATGTCGCGGTCGTGCTCGGCGCCGACCTCGCGGCCGTGTGGCCCGGCCCCGGCGGCGGCGCGGTGACGACCGGTCCACCGAGGCAGCCGTCCACCGGGGTCTGGTGGGCGCTGCTGGACCGTCTCGCCGGGGACGCGGCGCGGCCCCGGCCGGTGGTGGTGGCCGACTACGAGCCCGGCCTGGGCTACCTGAGCGTGGCCGCGCTGGCGCCGGCGGGCCGGTCAGAGCCCGTCGGCGAGCGCGGCTCGGACGAACGCGCACAGCCGCTCGTTCGCCTCCGGGGCGCCGACGGTGATCCGGACCCCGGCGCCTGGTAGCGCCATCACCAGGATGCCCGCCTCCCGGGCCCGCTCGGCGAACGGCACGGCCCGCTCCCCCAGCGGCAGCCACACGAAGTTGGCCTCGCTGGGCGCCACGGTGAGCCCGAGGCCGCGCAGCGCGCCGATCAGACCGGTACGCGCCGCCACCAGCTCGGTGCACCGCCGGGTCAGTTCGGCACCCACCTCCGGCGTCAGGCTCGCCACCGCCGCCGCCTGGGCGAGCGCGGAGGGGAAGAACACCGCCCCGGTGAGCGCGGCGGCCCGGGTGAGCCGGGGCGGCACCACTGCGTACCCGACGCGCAGCGCGGCGAGCCCGTACGCCTTGGAGAACGTGCGCAGCACGCAGACGTTGTCGTACGCGCGGTACAGGTCCATCCCGTCCGGCGAACGCGGGTCGGTGACGAACTCGCGGTACGCCTCGTCCACGATCACCGGCACGTCGGCCGGGATCCGTTCCAGGAACGCCTCGACGTCGTCGCGGCGCAGCGCCGTACCGGTCGGGTTGTTGGGGTTGCACAGCAGCACGCACCGGGTCCGGTCGGTGACCGCGTCCGCCATGGCCGGCAGGTCGTGGTCGTACCCGCGCATCGGGACCGGCACGGCGCGGGCGCCGGCGTTGCCGATGATCAGCGGGTAGCCCTCGAACGACAGGGCCGGGTGGACGACGTCCGGGCGCGGCCCGAGGGACTGCACGAGGTGCTGGCACAGTCCGGCCGAGCCGGGGCCGACGAGGATCGCCTCGGGGCCCACGCCGAGCCGCGCCGACAGCGCCGCGACGAGCGCCGACGACGTGCGGTCCGGATAGCGCTGGAGCGTCGCGGCGGCGCCCTCGACCACCCGCCGGATCCCCGGCAGCGGCGGGTAGGGCGTCTCGTTCATGGACAGGTCGGCCGGGGATTGCGTCCCGACGGCGGTGGCAGGCGTCATCATCGCTCACTTTCCGACGGGACCGGTGGGGACGGGGTGTGCGCGTGCCGGTCGGCCAGCAGCCCCAGTTGGTAGAGCCGGTCGACGGCTGACAGCGGCCGCACGTCGGTGCCGGAGAGGTTGCCGGCGGTGAGCCCGAGCAGCCGGGGGTTGGCGGCGGTACGGCGCATCATCCGCGCGCCGAGCAGCTTCGGCAGCCCGGACACGGCGGTGATCATGCGGGAGGCGTTGTGGCTGACGGTGGCGACGTGGTCGAGCCGGGGCCGCCGGGCCGCCTCGAAGGCCCGCAGCGCCCGGTCCACGGCGGCCGGTTCCGGCGCGCCGCCCTCGGCGGCCAGGCAGGCGGCGAGCGTCTCGGCGTCACCGAGGGAGCTGTTGACGCCCTGCGCGGCCATCGGGTGCACCGCGTGGGCGGCCTCACCGGCGAGCGCGAGCCCCGGTGCGGCCAGGCGCGCGCTGCGCAGCCGGTAGACCGCGAGCAACTGGCGCCGGTGCAGGCTCGCGCGCACGGCCGGTTCCAGCGGGCTGATCGCCGGCACGTCGGCGAGCAGCCGTCCGCACCACGCGTCCAGGTCCACGCGGCCCCGGAACTCGTCCGGTGTGACCTGCACATAGAGGCGGCACCGCCCGCCCGGCAGCGGGTAGACCAGGCAGAGTCCCCGGGCGGTGCGGTAGGCGGACACCTCGTCGGCCACCTCGGCGCCGTCCACGTCGAAGGCGACCAGGCCGTGCGGGTACTCCCGGCGCTCCACGCCGATCCCCGCCGCGCGGCGCAGCGGCGAGGACATGCCGTCGGCCGCGACCACCAGCGACGCCGCGATGTCCCGCTCGGCGCCGTCCGCGACGACCCGGACGGCGCCGATCCGCCCGTCGTGATCGCGCCGGACGCCTGTCACCCGCACGCCCCACCGGACCTCCACGCCGGTCGGCAGCCGGTCGGTCAGCACCGCGCGCAGGTCGCCGTAGTCGGCGCAGAGGATCTGCCGGTACGCCCCGGGCAGGCCCGCGTAGTCCAGGCAGAGCAGCGGCTCGCCGTGCGCGTCGCGGATGGCCAGCCGCCCGACCGGGCGCGCCCCGGTGGCCCGCAGGGCGTCCAGCGCGCCCCAGGAGTCGAGGATGCGGACCGTCTCGGGCTGGAGGATCTCGCCCTTGGCGATCGACGCGGGAGCGCGCTGCCGGTCGAGCACGAGCACCCGCAGGCCGAGCGCGCCGAGCGCGTGCGCGCAGGCCAGCCCGCCCGCGCCGGCGCCGGCCACCACCACGTCGGCGGTCATCGGGCCACCGCGCCCGGTGCGGCGCCGGACCGCGTGGCGGCGGCCCGGCGGTACTCGCCGAGCGTCCGCAGCGCGAGCGCCTGGGTGATCACCGCGTTCGGGTACCGCATGTGGTGGCGGATGTAGTTGCACACCCGGGCGGCGGGCCAGGCGCCGTCCGGTCCGGCGGCGGCCACCAGCCAGGCGACGCCCCGGTCCACCGCGGCGGCGGCGTCCGGATCGCCGGTCGCGAGCAGGCCCTGCACCGCCCAGGACGTCTCCTCCACAGTGCCGCCGGTGCCGTCGCCCGGGCCCCACGAGCCGTCGGGCAGCTGGGTGTCGCGCAGCCACCGGGCCGCGCGGCGCACCACCTCGTGCCGGGCGTGCCCGACCCGGGACAGCGCGGCGACCACCACCGCGGTGCCGGAGGTGTGGTCGCGGTACCAGAGGTTCTCGAACGTGCCGTCGGGCGCGGCCCGGGTGAGCAGCCAGGCCGCCGCGCGGGCGATCGCCGGATGGTCGTCCGAATGCCCGGCGTCGTGCAGCGCGAGGATCGCCTGACTGGTGATGGCCGGGCAGGGTCCGTCGTTGGGGAGCCGGGTGTCGCGGACCCACAGGCTCCACGAGCCGCGGCTGTCCTGGCGGCCGACGAGCCACGCCAGTCCCTGGCGCAGCACCGGGTCGGTGCCGGCGCCGGGGAGTCCGGCGAGCGCGGAGAGGATCTCGGCCGACTCCAGCGTGACCGGCCAGCCCCGGGCGTTCGAGTAGCTCCACCCGCCCGGCGGCACGTCCAGCACCTCGAACGCCTCCGTCTTGCGGGCGGCGTGGAGGAACTCCCGGGTGGCGTGCAGCCGGGGATCGTCGGCGTAGCCGGCCGCGATCAGCCCGGTCGCCGCGTACCCGGACCGGGTGAGGTCCAGGTTGCTGACCGCGTCCCAGGATCCGTCGGGGCGTACCGCCCGGCGCAGCCAGCCGACGACGGCGCGGGCGATGTCGGGCGCCTCGCCGCTGCGGGCCAGACCGAGCAGGACGAGCGCGGCCGGCCACGGGTCCTCGCTGAGCGCTCCGGTGCGGCCCTCGTGGTCGTGGATGGACCGCAGCAGCCGTACCGCCGCCGGACGGGCGCGGCGCAGCGTGGCCCGGCGCAGCCGGCCCGCGGGCAGCATGTCGGCCTGCATCAGGGCCAGCCCGACGAACGGCGCGGTACGGAACGACAGGCGCTGCCGGCGTACCCGGTCGAACAGGACGATCTCCAGCGGCAGCCGGCGCAGCGGGCCGGCCTCGGCTGTCATCCCGGCCATGGTGAGCAGTTGCCGGCACAGCAGCGAGATCGCCGGATCGGTGATGGTGTCGACGCCGCCGAGCGCGGCCAGCCGGGCGCGGCCCGCCGCAATCGCGTCGGCGCTGTCAGCCGGTGCGCTCAGCGCCAGCGCGGCGACCGCCACGGCGGTGGGTACGACGGCGGTGCCGGCGCCCACGACGCCACCCCAGCCGCCGTCGTCGTGCTGCGCGCGGCGCAGCCAGGCGGTTCCGGCGTCGACCAGGTCGGCGCAGCCGGACGGGTCGGCGGCGTGCAGCGCGGCGACAGCGCCAGCGGTGCCGAGCACCGAGGCGGGTGGGTCGTCGCTGAAGGCGCCGTCGGGGCGGCGGCGACGGAACAGCGCCTCGGCACCAGCGGTGAGGGCCTTCCCGACGGCCTCGGCGGTCACAGCGGTCACGGCGCGTCCTCCAGAGGCAGTCGACTGTGGGTGGCGAGGGTCAGGCCCGCGACCGGCGGGCCGAGTTCGTGCCGGACGCGCATGCCGCGCTGCGCCAGCCAGGTCAGCAGCACCATCGGCAGCGCGAGCGCGAGCTGCACGGCGACGCCGAGGCCGAGCCCGACCGCCGCCGAGGCCAGCACGACCCGCTCGACGACCAGGACCGAGTGGGCGCGCAGCGCCACCAGGACGGGCATCCCGTCGCGGCGCGCCACCAGCGGAGCCAGCGCGGCGACGCCGGTGACCAGGACGACGAGCACAGTGGCGAGGTACGCCATCCGTGTGCCCGGCTCGGCCAGCAGCCCGGCGGTCACGGCGGCGCCGATCGTGACGGCGTAGAGCGCCACCACGGTCCGTACGGCCGCCGGCACGCCCCGCCCCACCGGCAGCGTGCGGTAGCCGCCGGCACGGTCGCCGTCGATGTCGCGCAGCGCGCCGACCAGGTTGGACATGGCGTCGTGCGACCAGAACGCGACGGCGAGCGCGAGCAGCACCGGCACCGCCCAGTCCCGGTCCGGCGCGAGGCCGGCGGCGAGCGCGCCGTAGCCGAGCGCGACCGCGCCGAGCGCGCCGCGGACCAGGTTGCCGGCGATCCCCCGGGCCTTGAACCACCTGCTGTACGCGACGATGCCGCACGCGGCCAGCAGCGCCGCCACTGTGGTGCCCCATCCACCGAGTACGGCCAGGACCCCGAGTGCGGCGAAGCAGGCGCTGCCGCACCACAGTGCCGTGCCCGCGCGCAGCCGGCTGGACGGGATCGGCCGGTGCGGCTTGCTGCCGGCGTCGAGGTCCCGGTCGAAGTAGTCGCCGAGATAGTGGCCGCCCAGCCAGCCGGCGGTGGGCGCGGCCCAGGCCGACAGCAGCAGCCACGGATCGTGGCCACCGGCCACTGCGGCGCCGGCCAGGCCGACGAGCCCGACGTACCAGAGGGTGTAGGGCCGCCAGGTCTCCACGTGGGCCCGCAGTGCTCGCACGGCGCCGGCCGTGCTCACGCCATCTCGCTCGTCATCCAGGCCGCGATGCCGGTGAGCACGTCCGCGCTCGCGGACGGGGTGAGCGCTGCCAGCTCGGCGCGGGCCCGCTCGGCGTGCTCCACCATCAGCCGCCGGGCGCCGTCGACAGCGCCCACCTCGCGGAGCAGGGCGGTGACCCACTCGACGTCGCCGGGACCGGCGCCACGGCGGTGCAGCACCGCCAGCAGTTCCACCCGTGCCGCGTCGCTGATCGCGTCGTACGCCAGCAGCAACGGCAGCGTGGGGCGGCCGTTGTTGAGGTCGCTCGTCGCGGGCTTGCCGGTCTGCTCCGGGGTGGACAGGTAGGACAGCAGGTCGTCGCGGATCTGGAACGCGGTGCCGACGTGCTCGCCGTAGCGGGCCAGCGCGGAGGCCACCAGCGGGTCGGCGCCGCCGAGCAACGCGCCGATGTGGCACACGGCGCGGAACAGCGAGCCGGTCTTGAGCCGGATCATCTCCGGGTACCAGCGGGCGCCCGCGTCCAGGTCGCCGACGAGCCGCGCCTCCAGCGCCTGGCCCCGGCACAGGTCCTGGCCCGCCTCGGCGAGCGCGGTGACGGCGGAGACGACCGACGCCGCGGGGACGGCCCGGCCGCTCTCCACCATCGCCTGGAAGGCGTGGAAGATGAGGTGGTCCCCGGCCACGATGGCGCCGGGGATGCCGTACGCGACCGGGACCGCCGGGCGGCCACGGCGCAGCGTGTCGGCGTCGATGATGTCGTCGTGCACGAGCGTCGCGACGTGCAGGTATTCGGTGCCGAGCGCGGCGGCGAGGACGTCCCGTGGTGATCCGCCCACCGCCTCGGCGGCGTGCAGCGTCATCATCGGGCGGAGCATCTTGCCCGCCGGCAGCAGCGCGTAGCGCACGATCGCGTCGAGCTGGTCGGGCGTCTCCGGCCACCGCCGGCCGAGTTCGGCGCGCAGCAGCCGCCCCGATTCGCTGCGGGCCAGGTCGTCGATGAAGGGCGGATATCGCGTGGAGCCAGCAACCGTCATGACGCGTCGACCCTTTCGCCAGGGATCGGCTAGTCGCCACGCGAGACGTTACCGGTAGGTCCTCCCCGGAACAACCATTGATAAACGCGCATGGACATGGGTGGCCGCAAATGTCGCGACAGCATTCTTCAGCACATTGACCGATGCGCAGAGAAATCCGCCGTTTGACCCACGGCCGCCATCTCGATGCATATACGTCAATGTTCGGGCGCACGGGACGGCACCGGACAGGTTCGGCTCCCCCGGGCCCGCTCAGGCGCCGGCGGCGAACTCCATGAGCGTCAGCCCGTCGGTGCCGTGGTAGGTGCGCCGGGGCGCCAGGCCCGCGGCGGCGGCGAGCGCGGCGAACTCGGGCAACCCGCGCTCCCGGCCGCCGACGAGGACCAGCATCCGCAGGTCGTACGGGGACAGGTGCGGCACGTGCGGCACCGTCGGCAGCACCTCGATGACGAGCACCCTGCCGGTGGTCCCGGCCGCCTCGGCGCAGCGCCGCAGGATCGCGGTGGCGTGGGCGTCGCTCCAGTCGGTGAGCGCGCGGGAGACCACGTACACGTCGGCGCCGGGCGGCAGCGGGGCGAAGAAGTCCCCCACCACGGTCTCGGCCCGGTCGGCGAGGCCGCATGCGGCGAACGTCGCGGCGGCGGTGGCCACCGGCTCGTCGCGGTCGACGAGCGTGCCCCGCAGGTGCGGATGGGCGCCCAGCACCTCCCGCAACAGCCCGCCCGCACCCCCGGCCACGTCGACCACGTGCTTCGCCTCGTGCCAGGGGTAGAGCGCCGCGACCTCCGGGGCGGTGAACCGCTGCTGGCTGAGCATCAGCGCGTCGAAGTAGGCCCGGTGGTCCGGGTGGGCGTCGAGGTCGGCCCAGAAGTCGCGCCCGTGCACCTCCCGGTAGCCGGGCCCGCCGGTGCGGATCGCGTGCGGCAGGCCGGTCCAGGCCAGGTCCATCCGCGCGCCGAGCCCGCCGAGGTCCAGGTAGGCGCCGTGGCCGCCGCCGTCGCGGTCGCAGAGCAGCTCGCCGACGTCGGTGAGGCCGAACACGTCCGGCGACACCTCGACGAACACGCCCCGGTGCACGAGGTAGCGCAGCAGGCGGCCCAGCGCGGCGGCGTCCGCGCCGCAGGCGTCGGCCAGCTCACCCAGACCGGTGACGCCCGCGGCGATCCGGTCCGGCACGCGCAGCGTCACCGCCGTGCGGACCGCGAACGGGGTGGCCAGGTCGGTGAGCCGGTCGAGCCGCTCCCCCGCGTCACCCTCGATCTGGGCATCGATCGACACCGGCGCCTCCTCCCGCGTCGCGGGCCGGCACCGCCGCCCCCGCCGGTGCGCATGCTTCCAGGCGTACGGCGGGTGAGTCAACGACGACGGCTGGTGAGGACATTCATGGACGTGGAACAATTCGCGGACCAGCCGAGGCGCGCAGACCGGAGGGATCATCGATGACCACATCCATCGCGGCCGAGGTCCGGCTCGTCTCCGGCGCGCTGGGCGCCGAGGTCCACGGCATCGACCTGAACACGCTCACCGACGAGGGTTTCGCGCTGATCCACGACCTGCTGCTCAAGCACCAGGTGGTCTTCCTCGCCGGTCAGACCGGGCTGACGCCGCAGGCGCACGTCGCGTTCGGCCGTCGCTTCGGCGAGGTGGAGCTGCACCCGTACCTGCCCCGGCTGGACGGGCACCCGGAGATCGTCGTCATCGACTCCGCCGACGGCGGCAAGGTCGACGTCTGGCACACCGACATGACGTTCCACCAGAGCCCGCCGATCGCCTCGGTCCTGCACCTGATCCAGTTGCCCGAGGTCGGCGGCGACACCATGTGGACCAACCAGTACCGGGTCTACGAGGCGCTCTCCGCGCCGATGCGGGACCTGCTCGACGGGCTGACCGCCATCCACGTCATCCGGATCGGCACCGAGTTCACCAGCCGCGCCGAACACCCGGTGGTCCGGGTGCACCCGGAGACCGGGCGCCGCTCGCTGTACGTCAACCGGCTGTTCACCTCGCACATCCCGCAGCTGACCCGCAACGAGAGCGACGCGCTGCTGGAGCACCTGTTCACCTTCTCCGAGAGTCCCCAGTTCACCTGCCGCTACCGGTGGCGGACCGGGGACGTCGCGGTGTGGGACAACCGGGTCACCCAGCACTACGCCGTGAACGACTACGACGGGCTGCGGCGCGGGCAGCGGATCACCGTGCTCGGCGACCACCCGACCGGGAACGAGCCCCGGTGGGAGCACTACGTCCCGGCACCCGGCGAACGCTACTGGCCGGGCCGGGTCAACGCGGTGGAGAGCTACTGACCGCCGGTCACCAGGTGACCGGGAAGGAGGCGATGCCGCCGTTCATCCGGTCGTGCCGCCACGGGATCTCCGCCAGCGGCACGGCCGGAGACAGCGCCGGCATCCGGGTCAGCAGCGCCCCGAGCGACAGCTCCACCTGCATCCGGCCCAGCGCCGTGCCGAGGCAGAAGTGCGGCCCGAAGCCGAAGGTCAGATGCGGCACACCGGGCCGGCGGTCGATGTCGAAGACGTTCGGCTCGGGGAAGAACCGGGGGTCGCGGTTGCCGGCCCACGGGATCGCCATCACGCAGTCGCCGGCCCTCATCCCGACCCCGCCGAGGACCAGGTCCTCGCGGACCACCTGTACCCGGAACATGGCGCTCACCGACGTGTAGCGCAGGATCTCGTCGGTGGCCGCGGCGAGCTTGCCCGGCGCGGCCCGCAGCTTCGCCAGCTGCTCCGGGTGCTGGAACAACGCGCGCAGGCCCGCGCTCGTCGAATTGATCTCCAGCCCGCCGAGCAGCACCCCCATGGCCAGCTCGACCAGTTCGGCGTCGACCAGCTCGTGCGCGCCGCCGCCGCGGACCCAGGCCGAGAGCAGGTCGTCGCCGGGCTCGGCCCGCTTGCGCGCCAGCTGCCCGGCCAGGTAGTCACGCAGCTCGGCCTGCGCGGTCACGGCGGCGGCCGAGCCGTACGCGGTGACCGAGTTCAGCCCCTCGATCCAGGCGTAGAACCGGGGCCGGTCGGCGGCCGGGACGCCGAGCACGTCGCACACCACGAGCACCGGCAGCGGCGCCACCAGTCCGGCCACCACGTCGGCCGGGCGCGGACCGGCCAGCATGGCGTCGACCAGCTCGTCCACCAGCCGCTGCACCCGGGGCCGGAACGTCCCGATGCGCCGGGCGGTGAACGCGCGGCCGGCCACCCGCCGCACCACGGCGTGCGCCGGACCGTCCATGTTCAACTCACGGGGGCCGCCGCCGTCCGGTGTCGCCGTCGCGCCCAGCGGCAGCCGGGAGAAGCGGGGATCGGCCAGGACGGTGCAGCAGTCCTCGTAGCCGAGCACCAGCCAGGCCGCCCGCCCGTCGGGCAGCCGCACCCGGCTGACCGGCTCGGCGACGACCATCTCCAGCAGCTCGGCGGGAAGGTCTCCGGTGAACGGTTCGAACGGATAGGAACGCAGCCCGGAATTGACTGTCACCGGGCCACCGGGCAGCTGATCGCGGTCCACGTCCGACATCGGCTAAGAGTCCAGCATCGGTTAGTCCGGCGTCAATATCCGTCGCATGCGTCCGCGGCCTTCCGCGTACCGGTGCCGATCCCCTAGCATCGGTTCTCCAGGGCTGCCGTTTCGCCGCGCGGATTGGTGGGATTTGACTGCGCCGCTGCGAATTCTGATGTCGACGTGGGGCTGGCGGTCGCATTTCTACAGCCTGGTCCCGCTCGGCTGGGCGTTGCAGGCCGCCGGTCACGAGGTGCGGGTGGCGAGTCACCCGTCGCTGGCCGCCACGATCAGCGCGGCCGGGCTCGCCGCCGTACCGCTGGGCGCGGACGTCGACTTCGCCGAGGCGTTCGCCGGCCGGATCGGCACGGTGGCCCCGCTCGCCGGTTCCGCGCCGGCCGGCGCGGTCGTGCCGGCGATCACCGCCGACGGCGGGGTGGTCCGGTTCGCCGACGCCGTCCTCGACGACCTGGTCTCCTTCGGCCGGTCCTGGCGGCCGGACCTGGTCCTCTGGGAGCCGTTCAACCTGGCCGCGCCGGTGGCCGCCGCCGCGCTGGGCGTGCCGGGCGTGCTGAACCTGTGGGGGCCGGACTCCTCGACCACACTGCGCCTGGACCCGGATCAGGTGGTCGGGCCGCTGGCCGCCCGGTTCGGGTTGCGCGCCGCCGACGTGCCGCTGGACGGCGTCCTGACGCTCGATCCGGTGCCGCCGCCCATGCAGGTGCCGACGGCGCGCCCCGGCCGTCCGGTGCGGTTCGTGCCGTACAACGGTCCGGCCGTGGTGCCGGACTGGCTGCGCCGCCCGGCGGGCCGGCCCCGGGTGTGCGTCACGGCGGGCACCATGATGGCCGCCGCCGGGTTGCACGACCGGTTCGACCTGGGCGGGGTGATCCGGGCGGTGGCCGGGCTCGACGTGGAGGTCGTCGTGGTGGTCGAACCGCGTCAGCACGAGGGGCTGGGCCCGCTGCCGGCCCGGGTCCGCCTGGTCGACGGGCCGCTGGCCGTACGGCTGGTGCTGCCGACCTGCGCCGCGCTCGTGCAGCAGGGCGGGGCCGGCACCACCATGACCGCGCTCGCCTACGGCGTGCCGCAGCTCGTCCTGCCGCAGGTCAGTGACCAGCACTTCAACGCGGAACGGCTGGCCGCCACCGGCGCCGGCACCTCGCTGACGGGTGAGCAGGCCACCGCCGACGCGGTCCGGGAACTCGTCGGCGAACTGGTCGGTGACGGGCCCCGGCGACGGGCCGCGACGTCGATGCGTGACCGGGTCCACGCCATGCCCGCCCCCGCGGATCTGGTGCCGGCGCTTGCCGCCCTGGCCCGGGGCGGCCCGATCTGAGGAGTCGCAGATGACGCAGGAGCCACCGGCCATCCCGTACCCGCTCGCGCCGGCTCCGACGATCTACCACCCGTCGCCGGACTACACCCGGATGCGGGAGACGTGCCCGGTGGCCCGGGTCGAGCTGCCCGACGGGGCGTGCGCGTACCTGGCCACCCGGCACGCCGACGTGCGCCGGGTCTTCACCGACCAGCGGTTCAGCCGGGCCGCCGCGGCCGGCCCGAACCGCCCGACCCGGGAACTCGGCTCACTCGCCGAGGACTCGCTGATCGGGATGGATCCGCCCCGGCACACCACGATGCGCCGGGCCGTCTCGCACGCGTTCACCGTCCGCCGGGTGGAGGAGCTGCGCCCGCGGGTCGCGGCGCTCGTCGACCGGATGATCGACGAGCTGGAGGCCGCGGGTCCGCCGGCCGACCTGATCACGCACCTCTCCGGTCCCCTGCCGATCTCCGTGATCAGCACGCTGTTCGGCATCCCGGAGCGGGACCGGGAGCGGGTACGCCAGTGGTCGGACGCTCTCGTCGGCGACTGGGACGCCGATCCGGACGCGCCCCGGGCCGCGCTGGAGGCGTTCCGCGAGCTGATCGACGAGCGGCGCCGCGAGCCCGGCGACGACCTGATGAGTGCGCTCATCTCGGTCTGGGACGACCATGACGACCTGACCGAACGGGAGCTGGTGTCGGTCACCGCCGGGATCTTCGTGGGCGGGCACGAGACCACCACCAACCAGCTCAACCTGTTCCTGCTGGTCCTGGCCCGCCATCCGGAGCAGCTGGCCGGGCTGCGCGGCGACGATCCGGTGGCGGTGGCCCGGGCGGTCGAGGAGCTGTCCCGCTTCATCCAGCTCGGCGACAACGGGGTGTTGCTGCCCCGGGTCACGACCGAGGAGGTGGAGCTGGGCGGCGTACGCCTGCCGGCCGGCGCCGCGGTGCTGCCGGCGATCGCGTCGGCCAACCGGGACGCCACTGTGTTCCCGGGCGCGGACACGCTCGACCTGACCCGCGTGCACAATCCGCACCTGGCGTTCGGCGCCGGTCCGCACCACTGCCTGGGCGCGGCGCTGGCGCGGATGGAGTTGCAGGAGGCGCTGGGCGCGCTGCTGCGGCGGCTGCCAGGGCTGCGGCTCGCTGTCGACGAGGCGGAGCTGCGGTTCCGGCCCGGGCTGGTGGTGCGCAGCCTGGAGTCGCTGCCGGTGACCTGGGACCGGTGACCGGTCAGCCGCCCGCCGACCCGGGGACGACCCGGGTCGGCGCGGCGGGATCGAGCGCCGCCTCCACCGCCACCTCCTCCACGCCGCGCAGCAGCCGTTCCGCCTGCTCCTCGGTGAAGCAGCCGAAGTCGAAGATGACCTGGAGGTGAACCGTCTCCGGCTGGTCCTCGACGGTGATGAAGACCTGCTCGGGCAGGTGGTCCAGCGGGCCGTCCCAGACCAGGAACGTCTCGTCGGCCCGGCGGCGGATCCGCTCGGCGGTCACCGGGTCGTCGTGCAGCCCGCCGTCGGCCGCCTGCCGGGTGGTCACCCGCCGGTCGTTGATCCGGCAGCTGATCCGGGCCGGGTACCCGCGTTCGGCATCCAGCCGGTCCGAGACCTCGGCGAGCTGCGCCGGGTCGTAGTAGGCGTACTTCCCGGCGGAGACCGCGGCCCGGCGGGCGCGCGCCACCACCTCGTCCACAGTGGTGTCCGCGGTGTCGACGCGCAGCACGCCGTTCTGGCTGAGCGGAGCGATGGCCTCGGCGAAGCCCGGCCGGAACCGGTTGCCGACGATGAGCTTCGCGGTGAGCGGGCTGACGCCGGTGGCCCGGCCGATCGCGACCGCGATGACCGCGAGCAGCACACGCGAGGTGTCCGTGCGGGTCCGCGCCGCGATGGCCCGCACCGCCAGGTACGCGGCAGGCGAGCTGAACCGGCCGTGCCAGTACCGGTGGCCCCGGCGCCCACCGGCCTTCGGCTCACCGAACGTCAGCGGCGGGACGTCCCGCAGATGCTCGGCCCAGTGGCGCACGGCCCGGTCACTGAGCCGGCGCAGCGGCGGCGTCTCCTCCCGCCGCCCCAGGTCGAGGATCTGCACGGTACGCGGGTCGGCGACCCGGCGGACCGGCCGGCCGGCCAGGCCGAGGTCGGCCAGGATCAGGGACGTGGCGGTGCCGTCCACCACGAGGTGGTCGATCGTCAGCACCCGGTGCACCAGCGCGCCGCGGTGCCGGATCACCGCCATCCTCACCGACCAGTCCCGGTAGAGGTCGTAGTGGCTCAGCAGGCGGGCGTGGCCCAGGTCGTAGGCGAACGCGGCCACGTCGGCCGGGTCCGCGTCGTCGGGTACGTCCACCACGTCCAGGACCGTCTCGCCGCTCGCCGACACGACCTGGCACGGACCGCCGTCGTCGCCGGCGCCGAGCCGCATCCGCAGCGCCGGGTGCCGGGCCATCAGCGCGGCGAACTCGGCCGCCACCTGCTCGATCGTGACACCCGCGGGCATCGGGTGGGCGCCGCTGACGTTGTGCGTCCAGCCGGTCTCCCGCATGTCCTGCATGATGGCCTTCTGCCCCCAGGTCAGGGGCGCGGTGCCGGCGCCCGGCCCGGCGAACGCCACGGGAACCTGGGCCTGGACCGTCTGCGCGAACACCCGCTCATCAGAGCAACGCACATCGGTGTGTGTCAACGTGACGGCGCACGGTTACGCTGCCGTCCATGCGGGACGCCGTCCGGGTCTGGATCGTCCCGGTGGCGGTGCCGGCGGACGAGCTGGCCCGGTACCGGGCGGTGCTCGACGCGGACGAGCGGGACCGGGCCGCGCGGCTCGGCGCCGGGGCGCTGCGGGACCGGTTCACAGTGGCGCACGGCGCGCTGCGCGTCCTGGCCGGGCGGGCTGCCTGCGCGCCACCGGCGGCCCTGACCTGGCGCCGCGGCCGGTACGGCAAACCGGCGCTGACCGGCCCGTGGAGCGGCCTGCACACGAGCCTGTCGTACTCCGGCGACCTGGTGGCGGTCGCGCTCAGCGAGGGCCGCCCGGTCGGGGTGGACATCCAGCACGTCGCGCCGGGCGGTGACCCGGTTTCGGCGTCCGCGCGCTTCTTCGACCCGCGGGAGGCTCGGCACGTCGCCGCCGGACCGGACCCGGCCGGCCGGGCGCTGCGGTTCACCCGGCTGTGGGCGCGCAAGGAGGCGGCGGTCAAGGCGGCCGGGGGCCGGCTGTGGCCCAACCTCGCCGTGCCGGTGCACCGGGCCGACGTGGTCGAGTGCGTCGAGCCGGCCGGCCCGCACCGGCTCGCCGACCTGCGCACACCCGCCGGGTACGCGGTGGCGGTCGCGCTCGCCGGCGACCGGCGGTACGCCGTCGAGTGCCACACCGGCCTCGGTCACGATCGGTGACGATCGCCGTACCCGTTGACACCCGCCGATGTCCCCTGCTCTGATGACTCCATGCCGACGCGCATGATCGACTCGCGGGACGCCCGGTGCTAGAACACGACGCGCCGGCCGACGCGCCGCCCCGTGACCAGGTCGTCGACCGCCTGACCGTCCTGCTGACCCGCATGCTCCGGCCGGACACGCCGGTCACCGAGCAGACCCAGCTGATGGACGACCTCGGCCTCAGCTCCTCGCTCGGCCTGGAGCTGCTGCTGTCGCTGGAGGACGAGCTGGAGATCCAGATCGACGTCGAGGAACTCGACGAGGATCGGATGGCCACGCTCGGCGACCTGGCCGACTACATCACCGCCAACTCCACCCCGCGCTGAGCAGGCCGAGACGTGGACCGGCCCGGCCTGAGCGTGGTGGTGCCCGCGCACGAGAACGGCTCCGCACTCGACGCGACGCTGCGGTCGCTGACCCGGCAGACGCTGCCGCCCGGCGACTTCGAGGTGATCGTCGGCGACGACGGCTCGGCCGTGGCGCTCGGCCCGGTGGTGGACGCCTACCGGGACCGGCTGCGGATCGACTACGTCCGCAGCGAGCGGAACCGCGGCCGCAGCGCCAACCGCAACGCGGCGGCGGCCCGGGCCCGCGCGGACACGCTGATGTTCCTCGACGCCGACACGGTGGCGCATCCCGGGCTGCTGGAGCGGCACCGCGACTTCCACGCCGGTCGTGCCGGCCGGCCCGGGGTGCTGCTCGGGCAGCGGTACGACCTGGACTGGGCCGGCGCGGACGCGCTGCGCCGGGGCGAACCGGTCGCCCCGGCGATGCTCGACGCCGAGCGTGGCGACCCGCGGCTGGAGGACATCGCCCTCCCGCAGCGGACGGACGACTTCCCGAGCGCGCCCTGGGTGCTGGGCCTGACCCACAACGCCTCGGTGGACCACGAGTCGTTCCGGCGGGTCGGCGGCTTCGACGAGGCGATGGTCAAGTGGGGCTTCGAGGACCTCGACTTCTTCTACCGGGTGTTCCACCTGCACGGCGCGCCGCCGGAGCTGTTCCGGCTGGACGTCGACGCGCTCTCCTACCACCTGCCGCACTTCCGCAAGACGTCGAACGGGCTCGCCTCGATGGACAACATGAAGTACCTGCTGCGCAAGCACCTGCGCTACGACGTCGAGGTGCTGTACGGGCTCAACACGTTCGGCCGGCACCTGGGCCGGATCCGGCTCTACGGCCAGGCCATCGAGGCGTATCGGGCCGGTGGGCTGGGCCGGCCGGACGTCCTGCCCGCGTCGCTGCGCGAGGAGCTGACGGCGAGCGCGGCGCTGATCGTCGGCAACGGCGTGTCCACGCTGGACCTGGGCGCCGGGTCGCACACGTTCGACCACGACGCGCCGGTCGGCGAGACGAACTCCCACCTGCTCGGCACCGTGCTCCAGCAGTTCAAGGCCGGCGCGCTGGACCTGATCGTCAACGTCGACATGTGGCGGTGCCTGCTGCCCGAGGACCTGCCCGCGTTCCTCACCCGGGGGCTGCTCAAGGCCGACCGGATCGAACTGGTCGCCACCCGGACCGGCCCGGACCAGCGCGCCCTGCTTCCGGTGCCGCTGGTCGCCGACCTCGACTACGTGGCCGACATGCTGCGCCCGCACTTCACCGTCGCCGTCGCCGCGTACGACACCGCCACGGTGATCACGCTCCGCTGAGGTACCCGGCCGGGCAAGGGGCCGCGCCGCTCAGGCGGGCCGGGCCAGGACGAGGCTGACGTTGTGCCCGCCGAAGCCGAACGAGTTGGACAGCACCGCGTCCACCGCCGTGGCGCGTGCCCGCCCGCGGATGTGGTCGACCTCGCCGTCGCGCTCCGGGTCGTCCAGATTGTGCGTGGGCGGCAGCAGGCCGCGACGCAGCGCCTCGACCGCGACGGCCGCCTCGATCACGCCGGAGACGCCGAGCATGTGCCCGGTCACGCCCTTGGTCGAACTCAGCGGCGGCGGGGCGGCGCCGTACACCTCGGCGAGCGCGGCCAGCTCGGCGGCGTCCCCGGCCCGGGTGCTGGTGCCGTGCGCGTTGACGTACCCGATGTCGCCGGGCACCAGCCCTGAGTCGCGGACGGCCATCCGCATGCACCGGGCCGCGCCCGCGCCGTCGGGGCGCGGCGTGGTCGGGTGGTGGGCGTCGTTCGTGGCGCCCCAGCCGAGCACGTCGGCGTGCCGGTGGGCGCCGCGCGCGGCGGCGTGCGCGGCGCGTTCCAGGACGAACACCCCGGCGCCCTCGCCGAGGACGAGCCCGTTGCGGCGGCGGTCGAAGGGGCGGCTCGCGGCGGCCGGGTCGGCCCAGCCGCGGGCCAGCGCGCGGGCGTTGCCGAACGCGTCGGCGAACGTCGGGAACAGCGGCGCCTCGGCGCATCCGGCGAGCACCACGTCCGCCTCGCCGGCGCGCAGGATGCGCAGCGCCTCCCCGATCGACTGCGCCCCGGCCGCACACGCCGTGCCGATCGACGAGGTGTAGCCGTGGATGCCGAACTTGATCGCGATGCGGGCCGCGCCCATGTTCGGCAGCGTCCCGGGCAGCATGTACGGGCTGACCCCGAACCGGCCCCGCCCGGCGCGGGCGAGCACCTGTTCCTCCAGCGTGGACAGACCGCCGACGCCGGAGACGACGACCGCCACCCGGTACGGATCGACGTCCTGGCCGATCCGCAGTCCGGCGTCGGCGAGCGCGTCCTCGGCGGCGCGCAGCACCATCACGATCGACCGGTCCACGACGCGTGACTCCGGGCCGGGCAGCACGCTCGCCGGGTCGATCGCCGGGGCGAACGCGGCGACGTCGACGACGCCGTGCAGCGGATGGCCGGCCGGGGGCCGGGTGAGCCCGGAGCGGCCGTCGCAGACCGCGTCGAACACCTCGGCGGCGGTCGCGCCGACCGGGCTGACCAGTCCGATGCCGGTGACGGCGACCGGTTCGCGCACGCTCACCGGAACCGCTGCGCCGACGTGGGCGCCGGGACGCCGCGCGGCCGGGTGCCGTGCCCCGACATCGGTCAGTGCGCCGAGGCCGGTGCGATGCGCGCCGCCACCGTCCGGCTGAACTCGCCGACGGTCATCATGGCGAGGTCCTCCGCCTCGTCGTCGTCGAAGGCGACCCCGAACCGGTCCTCCACGCGTACCGCCAGCTCGGCCAGGCCGAGGGAGTCCACGTCGAGCCCGGCGGGGCCGAAGACGGTGTCGTCGTCGACGTCGGAGACGTCGTACTTCATCTCGGTGAGTGCGGCGAGGAGGAACGCGCGGATCTCGTCGGTCATGCCCGGTGTTTCCCTTCCACGGTGTCCTGGCGGCGCACTCGACCTGCTCGACGGAACCTGTGAGGCGCGGAGCGGACACTCCGCGTTGCATCGACCTTACTCGATCGGATTGGTTTGGCAAGATACCCGGTCGGTCAGCCGTACCGGAAGCCGGTCGTAGCCGCGCAGCATCAGCGCGCGGCGCGGCCCGGGTTCGGCGGCCAGCGCCGGGAAGCGGTCCAGCAGGCGGGGCAGGACCAGCCGTCCCTCGGTCCGGGCCAGCGTCGCCCCGAAGCAGTAGTGCGGCCCGGCGCTGAACGCCAGGTGCCGGTTGTCCGTGCGGGACGGGTCGAACCGGTCCGGGTCGGGGAAGCGGCGCGGATCCCGGTTCGCGGCACCGGTCAGCACCACCACCGTCCGGCCCGCCGCCACCGGCAGGCCGGCGACCTCGGTGTCCTCGGCGGCGTACCGGACCGCGAAGTGCACAGGCGGCTCGTACCGCAGGATCTCCTCGACGTACGACGCGGCCAGCGACGGATCGGCGCGCAGCGCGTCCCGCGCGTCCGGCCGCTCGGTGAGCAGCACCAGCCCGTTGCCGAGCAGGTTCGCGGTGGTCCGGAACCCGGCGTTGTACATGATGATCAGGTTGGCCAGCAGCTCGTCGGCGCTCAGCCGGCCGGGCTCGTCGTCCAGGCCGCGCAGCAGCGCCGAGACGAAGTCGTCGCGCGGCGCCGCCCGGCGCGCGGCGACCAGGTCGGTGAAGTACGCGGTCAGCTCCGCCGCCGCCACGTTGGCTGCCCGGACCTCGCGCATGGACCGGCGGCCGATCTCCAGCACCGCGTCGAACGCGCGGACCCGGGACGGGAACCACTCCCGGTCCGCCTCCGGCACGCCCAGCAGCTCGCCGATGACGTCACTGGGCAGCCGGAGCGCGAAGCGGGCCATGAAGTCGACCGGCCGGCCGTCCGCGCCCTCGGCGGCGAGCCCGTCGAGCAGGCCGTCGGCGATGCGCCCGATGGCCGGCTCCAGCGCGGCGACCCGGCGCGGGGTGAGGGCCTGGGAGAACAGGTGCCGGACCCGCAGGTGGTCGCCCTCGGCGGCGTTGAGCATCGACGACTGGAGGATCCGGATGACCTGGTGCTCGCGCCAGCGCACCCCGGCCCGGTCCAGGTAGTCGGCGCCGAGCACCCGGAAGACGGGGTCGCGCAGCACCTTGTTGACCGCGTCATATCCGTGCACGACGAGCGCGTGCGGGTCGGCGGGCCGCAGCGCGACCGCCTCTCCCGCCTCGTGCAGCCGGGCGTAGAACGGGTACGGGTCGCGCCGTACCTCGTCGCCGAGCAGCTCGTCGAGGGAGATGGTCACGCGCATGGCCGCTCCTCGCCGACGCCGGCGAGCATGTCGGCGGTGGTGTGCGCCCGGATGCCGGGCGGCACCGGGTCGGCGAACCGGGCGACGACCGCCCGGACGTGGGCTTCGGCGGCCCCGGCCAGGCCGTCGTAGACGGCCGCGAACAGGTCCCGGGCCGCCCGGCGCGGCCATCCGGCGGGCAGCAGTTCCAGTGGCAGCCGCGGGTCGAGCGTGGGAAACCGCCGGTACGTGTCCATCACCTCGGTACGCGCCCGCACGGCGGCGGCGCCGTCGACGGAGCCGAGCCGCGACACCAGCGGCGTCCACCGCCGCAGGAACGCCTCATAGTGCCCGCTGATCGCGTCGACGTCCCAGGCGTCCACGGGGGCGCGCTGGCCGATCGCGTCCAGCGCGTCCTGCCGTCCCCGGAACACCGTGACCGCACCGAGGGCGAGCTGGGCCAGCCGGGCGCACGCGGGTCCGGCCAGCTCGTACGGCGAGATCCACAGCCCGTCGTAGAGCGGCGCGAAGCCCAGCCAGCGCAGCTGGCCGCGCAGCGCCCGGCGCTGCGTGCCGTGGTCCTGCGGCAGCGAGAAGGCGACGATCGTCCAGCATCCGTCCCACGCCTGCGTCTCGGCGGTGGAGGCGGTGATCCAGTTCCCGCCGGCGGACAGGTCGGCGGCGGCGGCGCGGCTGAGCCGGTAGAAGCTGTTGCGGCCCTGCCGGCTGCCCTCCAGCACACCGCGGCGGGCCAGCCGGCTGATCGCGGTACGCGCGCCGGCGCTGGTCACGCCGGCCTCGCCGAGCAGCGCGACGATCGCCGCGGACGGCAGCGCGGCGCGGCTACGCAGCGTGTAGTCGGTCAGGAGCGTCACCGCGACGCTCTGCGGCGAGGTGCCGGCCTGCCGCCGGGGCAGCCGCGGCGCCGGTCCCTCGTCCGGGTAGATCTCCTCGATGTCGAACGGGCTTGCCACACGCGCTCCGGGCTCGGCTCAGGGACGGTGCACCGACTGTAGACGAACGCCGCCGCAGCTCATCGAAGCATGTCGATTGACACTTTGCCGTCCGGCCGGAACACTATGTGCCACACGACGGAGCCGGGCCGGGCGAGCCACGTCAGTGGGTGAGGCGCGACACCGCGGCGGCCCGGGTCGCCGGCGCGGGGCGCATCCGCCCGACCCCGCCCGCACAGGGCGATCGAAGGAGTCTCCGTGAGAATCAGAGCCAAGATGGTGGTGGCCCTGGCCGCGTCGCTGGCGGCGGCCGGCCTGGTGATCCCCGCCGTCCAACCCGCGTACGCGGCGTCGCTGACCGAGGTGACCAGCTTCGGCGACAACCCCGGCCGGATGCGCATGCACGTCTACGTCCCGGACGCCCGCCCGGCCCGGCCGGCCACTGTGGTGGCCATGCACGGCTGCGGCGGTTCCGGCCCCGGCTTCTACTCCGGCAGCGAGTTCGCCGGCCTGGCCGACCGGTACGGCTTCATCGTCATCTACCCCAGCGCGACCCAGCAGGCCGGCTTCGGCAACTGCTTCGACACCTGGTCCGACGCGGCCAAGCGGCGCGGCGGCGGCAGCGACCCGGTGTCACTCATCTCGATGGTCCGCTACGTCCAGCAGCAGTACGGCGCAGACCCGGACCGGGTCTACGCCACCGGCAGCTCGTCCGGCGGCATGATGACCAACCACATGCTGGCGCTCTACCCGGACGTCTTCAAGGCCGGCGCGGCGTTCATGGGCGTGCCGTTCAACTGCTTCGCCGGCGCCGCCGACTATCCGCCCGGATCCAGCCAGTGCACCGGCGGGAACATGAACCGCACCCCGCAGCAGTGGGGTGACGCGGTCCGCCAGGCGTACCCCGGCTACACCGGTCCCCGTCCCCGGGTGCAGTTGTGGCACGGCACCAACGACACGCTGGTGCCGTACTCGCTGCTCCAGGAGACGATCGAGCAGTGGACGAACGTGTTCGGCCTCAGCCAGACGCCCACGTCCACCGACACGCCGCAGTCCGGCTGGAACCGGCGGCGCTACGCCGACGGCACCGGCACCGTGCAGGTCGAGGCGTACAGCATCCAGGGCGCCGGGCACAGCCTGCCCTCGGCCGGCATGGCCGCGGCCGCGGTGGCGTTCTTCGGCCTGACCACCACGCCGGGCCCGACCACGCCCCCGCCGGGCCCGACCACGCCTCCGCCCGGCCCGACCACACCTCCGCCGGGCCCGACCACGCCTCCGCCCGGCCCGACCACGCCCCCGCCCGGCACCGGCGCCTGCTCGGTGAGCATCGAGCTGAACGCCTGGAACAACGGGCTGACCGAGAACATCACCATCAGCAACACCGGTTCGGCCGCGGTGAACGGCTGGTCGCTGACGTTCACGCTGCCCGGCGGCCAGACCATCACCTCGGGCTGGAACGCCTCCTACTCCCCCGCCTCGGGTCAGGTGACCGCGCGCAACCTCGCGTACAACGCGGTCATCCCGGCTCGCGGCTCGACCACCATCGGCTTCCAGGCCACGCACACCGGCAACACCGCCCGGCCCGGCTCGTTCAGCCTCAACGGCGCACCCTGCACGCTCGCCTGACCGGCACCGCACACTCCGGCGTTTCTTCCCACGGCGCCGGGGACGGCCCCGCGACCCGAGAGGTCGCGGGGCCGTTTCACGCGTACGCCACGCCCACCTCGGCATAACGTTGAACCAAATGGTTCAGTGTCGTACGGTGAACCTCGTGGTTCAGCAAGAGACGCTCGACCGGGTTTTCGCCAGCCTGGCCGACCCCACCCGACGCGACATCCTGATCCGGCTCGGCGCGGGCCCGGCCACCATCAGCGAGCTCACCGAGCCCACCGGGATGAGCCTCACCGGCATGCGCAAGCACGTCCGGGCGCTGGAGGACGCGGGCCTCGTGGTGACGCGCAAGGTCGGCCGGTCCCGGCAGTGCCGGCTCAGCGAGGCGCCGCTGGACTCGGCCATGGCCTGGATCGCCTTCTACCGACGTCTCTGGGCCCGTCGCCTCGACGGCCTCGACGCCTACCTCACACTCACCACGGAGGACCGCGACCATGACGCTCCACATGCGAGTGACACGACACCTTCCGGGCACCCCTGACGAGGTGTTCGACGCCTACACTGACGCCGGCAAACAGAAGATCTGGTTCGGCATCCTCGACGAGCAGCCCGGCATCGTGGAGATCGACGTCGACCTGCGGGTCGGCGGGAAGCAGACCGCCGTCTGGGGCCCCTCCCCCGACATGCTGTTCCGCGAGACGCAGACGTTCCTGGAGATCGACCGCCCGCACCGGCTGGTCACCGAGTCGACTGGTACCGGCCCGGACGGCACGACCATGACCACGCGCATCGAGGTCACCTTCGAGGCGAAGGACGGCGGCACGCTGATGACCGTGGTGCAGAGCGGCTTCCCGACCCCGCAGCTGCGCGACTTCTTCGTCGGCGAGGTCTGGACCGGGGCGTTCGCCCGCATCGAGGCGTACCTGATCCGAGAGCACGCAGAGGAGACCTCCCGTGGCTGACCTGTCCCGCACCGCCGTCGTCGCGCTCGCCACCGCCGTCGCGGTGGTCGTCAACCTGATCGTGTACGCGATCGGCCGGGCGGCCGGCGGCAGCTTCCTGTTCACCGCCGACGGCCGGCGGGTCGAGGTCGACGCGGTGACCGTCGCGGGCTTCAGCGCGCTGCCGCTGACGCTCGGGCTCACCGCCGTCGCCCTGCTGGCGTCCCGGTTCGCCTGGGTGGTCCGGGCGGCGCTGATCATCGGCCCGGCGCTCGCGGTACTCACGATCGCCACCATGACGCTGCCCGCGGACCTGGACACCACCAGCAAGATCACGCTCGCGGCGTGCCACCTCACGCTCGCCCCGATCATCGTCGTCGCGGTGACCGCCCTCGGCCGGCGCGCGCGCCGCGCCACCGCGGGCCCGGTCGCCGCCTGACGCCGGGCACGGGGCGCCGCCCGCCGGACCGGCCCGCGCCGTCACGGAGTGTGGTCGGGTAGACAGCCGCCGCCGGCCCTTTTTGCCGACACCGTGTTGTTAACATGACGACATGGTGTCGACAAGTTTGAGAGGTGGCGGCTGATGTTCCTGGCCATTCGTGAGCTGGGGTTCGCGCGGCTGCGATTCGCCCTGATGGGGGCCGTGATCGCGCTGATCTCGGTGCTGATGGTGATGCTGTCCGGCCTGTCCGTCGGGCTGGTCCGGGACGGCGTCTCCGGCCTGCAGAACCTGCCGGTCACCTCGTTCGCCTTCGCCCACGGCGTGCAGCACGACTCGGCGTTCTCGCGCAGCGTGGTGGACGCCTCGGCGGTGGACACCTGGCGCGACCAGCCGGGCGTGGCCGAGGCGACCCCGTTCGGCAACACGCTCGTCAACGGGCGGACCGACGGTGGCACCGAGGTCGACCTCGCGCTGTTCGGCGTCGAGACCGGCTCGTTCCTGTCCCCCGCCGTCAGCGAGGGCGACCGGCTCGGCCCGGCGGACGGGATCGTGGTGAGCCCCACCGCCATCGACGCGGGCCTGCGCGTCGGCGACACCGTGACTGTGGACCGGCTGGGCACGCGGCTGCGCGTCGTCGGCGTCACCGAGCAGCAGGACACCTTCGGCCACGTCGACGTGGCGTACGTGCCGCTGGCGACGTGGCAGGCGGTCAAGTCCGGCACCCCGGCCGGCGCGCAGGTGCCGGCGCAGGCGACCCAGGAGATCACCGCCGTCGCGGTCCGCGCGACCGGCGGCGGCTCGGTGGACCTGGCCGCGGGCGACAAGGCCGCGGGCACGGAGAGCCTGACGCTCGACGAGTCGTACGGCGCCTCGCCCGGCTACACCGCCGAGACGACCACGCTCCAGTTGATCCAGGGCTTCCTCTACGCCATCTCGGCGCTCGTGGCCGGCGCGTTCTTCGCGGTCTGGGCGATCCAGCGCAAGCAGGAGGTCGCCGTGCTGCGGGCGCTGGGCGCCTCGACCGGCTGGGTGCTGCGCGACGCGCTCACCCAGGCACTGATCCTGCTGGCCCTCGCCATCGCCGTCGGCATGGGGATCGGCCTCGGCCTCGGCGCGCTGATCTCCGGCGGCAACGTTCCGTTCGCGCTGCATCCGCAGAGCATCGCCGCCGCCGCGGCCGGCCTGCTCGTGCTCGGCCTGGTCGGCGCGGCAGCCGCCGTCGTACGCCTCACCTCCATCGACCCGGCGACCGCCCTGGGAGGCAACCGATGAGCAGCCGGACCACACCGTCCCCCTCGACGCCGGGCACCGCTGGAGCCGGCCTCGGCCTGGTCATGCGCGGCGTCCACCTGCGGCACGGCGACGGCGCGGAGACCGTGCACGCGCTGGACGACGTCGACCTGACCGTCGCGCCCGGTGAGCTGGCCGCGATCGTCGGACCGTCCGGCGCGGGCAAATCCAGCCTGCTCGCCGTGGCCGGCGGGCTGGCCCGCCCCGATCAGGGCACCGTCACGGTGGCCGGGCACGACATGACCGTGTCCAGCCGCCGGGCGCGCACCGAGCTGCGCCGCCGGCACGTGGGGTTCGTGTTCCAGTCGGGCAACCTGCTGCCCGCGCTGACCGCCGCCGACCAGCTGCGCCTGCCGCTGCGGCTGGGCGGGCGACGGGAACGGTCCGGACGCGACCCGCTGGAGATGCTCGCGCACGTCGGCCTGGCCGGTAAGGCCGACCGCCGGCCGCACCAGCTCTCCGGCGGCGAGCGCCAGCGCGTCGGCATCGCCCGGGCGCTGATGACCGAGCCGTCGGTGCTGCTGGTGGACGAGCCGACGGCGGCGCTGGACCGGGCCCGCAGCCACGACATCGTCCAGCTGCTCGCCCAGGAGGCGCGGGAGCGCTCGGTGGCCGTCGTGATGGTCACTCACGATCACGACGTGCTGCAATACTGTGACACCATCTACGAGATGATCGACGGCAAGCTCGCCACGAGCAGCTGACCGCGACGAGCAGGGAGCGACGCGGACCGGACACGGGCGGCGGGAGACACGGGGAGGTCGCTGTGCCGAAGATCCAAGCCTCTACCGTCGCGGAACACCGGGCCGCGCAGCGGGCGGCGTTGCTCGACGCCGCCCGCGCCCTGCTCTCCGAGCACCCGGAGCAGATCCCGAGCCTGGCCGACGTGGCCCGGCACGCCGGGCTGGCCCGCTCCAGCGCGTACTCGTACTTCAAGTCCCGCACCGACATGTTCGACGTGCTGGTCGCCGACACGTTCCCCCGGTGGTCGGCCTTCGTCGAGAAGCAGATGGCCGAGGCCCGCACGCCGGGGGCGAGGATCCTGGCGTACGTCGAGGCCAACCTGCAACTGGTTGCCCGGGGCGACCACGCGCTGGCCCGGGCACTGGCGTCGGCGGGCAACAGCGAGGTGCTGGCGACCTCCAGCCGGCTGCTGCACGACAGCCTCGAGGCGCCGTTGCGCGCCGCGCTCACCGAACACGGGGCGAGCGATCCGGACCGGATGGCGGAGCTCGTCCAGTCGGTCGTCTACGCCCTGAGCCGCATGATCGAGAACGGTCTCGGCCTTCCGGCGGCCAGGGGCCTCGCCCGCGAGCTGCTCACGCCGTACCTGCGCCCGGACGCCGGCTGACCACCCGCCCCTGAGATCCGGCGGCGTCCGGGCACCACCACACCTGCTGAACAACGACGGCCCGGGTCGTCGCCGGCAGCCGCACCACGCGTGCGCGCACGGGCGACGACCCGGGCCGACGCATGTCCGGACCCGGCACCCGGGGACGCGCCGGCGCTGCCGGCGGGCGTCCGCCGACGCGGGCCGGAGCGGCCGTCCGAACGATCGGCACGGGCCTCCGACCGGCGATGGGCGGCCGGCACCGTCGTCCGAGCAGGAGGAACCGAACGATCGACCGCCGCATCGACGGTCGTCATCGGTCAGCGTTCCGCCTAGTGGAACAGCAGCTCAGAGGCGGTACGGGGAACTAAGTTACTGATCAGTAGCCCGTTGACGGCATGTGAACCCGGCCCTACCGTTCCACTCAATCGAACGGCGTACGGTTCATCCGAACGCTCTCGGCCTCGCCGAGTGCGGCCCGAAACAGGAAGTCCGAGGCATGCCTGACGACAAGCTTCTCGCTCTTCTCTCCCCCACCCGGCTCGGGCGTCTCACACTGCGGAACCGGGTCTTCGTCCCCGGCCACACCACCAACTTCGGACTGAACAATGTGCCCACCCGCCGCCACGTCGCGTACCACGCGGAGCGGGCGCGCGGCGGCGCCGGCCTGATCATCACCGAGGCGATCCGTGTGCACCCCACGAGCGCGGGCCGCAGCATCAGCCTCGGCAGCTTCGACGACTCGTCGATCCCGGCGTACGCGGCGGTGACCGAGGCCGTGCACGAGCACGGGGCCCGCATGTTCGCCCAGATCATGCACGCCGGACGGCAGGCCAACGGCGACGCGACGCGTACCGCCGCCTGGTCCTCGTCGCCGGTGCCGTGGGCGGCCGGCTCGCACGTGCCGCACGCGATGGGACGCCGGGACATCGCGGTCGTCGTCGAGGCGTTCGCCGCCGCCGCGCGACGGATGCGCGAGGCCGGCTTCGACGGCCTGGAGGTGCACGCCGGCCACGGCCACCTGCTCCAGCAGTTCCTCTCGCCGCACACGAACACCCGCGACGACGCATACGGCGGCAGCCTCGACAACCGGATGCGCCTGACCCGCGAGGTGCTGACCGCGGTTCTCGCCGCCGCACCCGAGCTGCCCGTCGGGCTGCGGGTCAGCGCCGACGAGTTCCTGCCCGGCGGCCTCGACCCGGCCGCGGTGCTGGAGATCGTCGGGAAGCTGCGCGCCGAGTTCCCCCTCGCCTACGTGCACGTGAGCCACTCCGCCTACCACGGCAGCTGGTCGCTCGCGACGCAGATGGCGGACATGAGCTTCGGTCACGCCCCGTTCCGGCACCACGCGGCGCTGTTCAAGCAGGAGTTCCCGGACCTGCCGGTGCTCGCGGTGTGCCGGCTGGACAGCCTGCCGGAGGCGGCCGAACTCGTCGCCGCCGGCGAGGCCGACCTGGTCGGCCTGGCCCGCCCGCACATCGCCGACCCGCACCTGGTCCGCAAGGCCGAGCAGGGCCGCCAGCACGAGGTACGCGCCTGCCTGGCCTGCAACCAGGGCTGCATCGGCCGGCTGGAGACCAGCCTGCCCATCTCCTGCGTGGTGAACCCGGAGGTCGGCGCCGAGCGGGAGTGGGCCGACGCCTGGCCGGAGCTGCCCGGACCGTCCGGCGCGCGGGACGTCCTGGTCGTCGGCGGCGGTCCGGCCGGCCTGGAGGCGGCGCTCTCCGCGCACCGGGCCGGGCACCGGGTGACAGTTGTCGAGGCACGCGACCGGCTCGGCGGGCAGGTCGAGGTGGCCGCGCGCGTACCCGGCCGGGAGCGGCTCGGTCTGCTCACCCGCGACCTGGCCCGCGACGTGGCTGCCGCCGGCATCCCGGTCCGGCTCGGCCACCGCGCCGGCGTCGAGGACGTGCTGTCCGGCGGCTACCAGGACGTCGTCCTCGCCACCGGCTCCCGGCCCGCCCGCCGCGACCTGCCCGGCGGCCCGCCGGTGGTCGACATCTGGCAGGCCGTCGACCACCTGGCCGACCCCGGCTACCGGCCGGACGGCGCCGTCGTCGTGCTCGACGACGAGGGCACCTGGTCGGCGGCGTCGGTGGCGGAGGCGTTCGCCCGGCGGGGCGCCCGCGTCCACCTCGTCTCCCCCACCGCCACGGTGAGCGCCAAGATCACCACGTACTCCCGGCTGGCGCTGCTCAAGCGCTTCGCGGACCTGGGGATCGCGGTCCACCCGATGCGGACCGCCCGTGCGGCGGGCGCCGGCGCGGTGGCGCTCGGCGGCCCGCTCGCCGGCGGCGAGACGATCGTCGAAGGCGTCACCACAGTCGTCGACGGCGGCTCGGCGCAGGCCGCGGACGAGTTGTACCGGCAGCTCGACGCGCTGCCCGACGGCCCCCGCGTCCACGTCGTCGGCGACGCGAACGCTCCCCGCACCGCCTTCGAGGCCGTCTACGAGGGACGCATGGCCGGCGCGTTCCTCGGCGCCTTCGACACCGCGGCCGCCGAACGCGTGCGGTACGCCCACTGACCCGTCCACCCCGGTCGCGGTGCACCGCGGGCCGGACCTCCCCCACCTGTAGAGGAGACAAGGCATGTTCGATGTCGAGGAGCGCCTCACCCTGGATGAGCGTTCCGCCGTGGACTTCGTCCTCGGCCTGCGCAAGCGCTGGGCGGACACCGTCTACCCGGCGCTGCGCGAGGAGTACGGCGCCACCGGGGCGTCGGCCACCACCGTCGCCGACGCCGGTCAGGTGCTGCGCGGTCTCCCGCTCTACCCGTGGTTCAGCCACCTGGAGCGGGTGCAGCAGAAGATGCTGTGGAAGGCCGCCGGCGACGCGGTGCTCAGCCGCCGCGAGGAGCTGACCGGCCAGCTCACCTCGCTGCCCGAGCAGCCGAAGGGCTCGCTGGAGCTGAACCCCGACCTGGAACTGCCCGACTGGTACACCGACTACGACATCCACATCCAGCCCGGCAGCTTCTTCTCCGACGACATGTCGGCCTACGTGTACGAGTTCGGCGCGCGCATCGTCATGCTGCGCGACAACGACGGCTACAAGTTCCACACGCTGTTCGCCCAGACCGCGCTGCCCGAGCTGCCCGCGGCGACCCGGATCGTCGACATCGGGTGCGGTTTCGGCAAGAGCACCCGCCCGCTGCCCGCCAAGTACCCGACCGCGCAGGTGATCGGCGTGGACCTGGCCGCGCCCGGTCTGCGCCTGGCCCACGCCGAGGCCGAGGCGACCGGAGTCGCGATCGACTACCGGCAGGCCGACGGCCGGGCCACCGGCATCGAGGCGGACAGCTGCGACGTGGTCACCGGCACGATGGTGCTGCACGAGATGCCCGCCACCGCGATCCGGGAGACGATCGTGGAGGCCGCGCGCCTGCTCAAGCCGGGCGGATCGCTGCGCTTCCTGGAGTTCATGCTCACCGGCGACCCGCTGCGCGACGCCACCGTCTACGAGCACGCCGAGCGCAACAACGAGCCGTTCTTCCACGACCTGTTCGGCTCGGACCTGATCGAGGTCTGCACCGAGGCCGGTCTGACCGACGTGTCGTGGACCCCGTTCGACGAGCGCCGCAACGGCGTCCAGCCGCAGGGCTGGGGCGACCGTCCCGAGTGGCACTTCCCCTGGGCCGTACTGGCCGCGACCAAGCCGGAGGCGTGATGAGCACCGAGTTCGACTACTTCGGGGACCCCAAGGTCGGCAAGCTGCTCGACCTGGTGCTGCAGCTCTCCACCGAGCTGCACGTGACCCGCCAGCGGGTACGCGTCGTCGAGGCGCTGCTGACCCGCTCCGGCGCGCTCACCGCGGGCGCCGTCGACGGCTTCGTCTCCACCGAGGAGGAGCAGAAGGTCCTCGACCGCGAGCGGGACGAGCTGCTGGCCCGCCTCATGCGCATCCTCACCGAGCACGGCCCCGCGGAGCACCCGCTGCGGGACCAGTGGGAGGCGGCGCTGAGCGAGAAGACCGGCTGATGAGCACACCGGACGCGCCCGGCCTGATCGACAGCTACCTGCAGCTGTGCGAGGACCGCGAACTCGACGAAGCGGGGCGCTTTCTCGCGGAGCGGGCGCGGTTGGTCTTCCCGGGCGGCCGGGAGTACTCGTCGCTGCGGGAGATGGCGGCCGCGTCGACCGGAACCTACCGGTGGGTGCGCAAGCACCGGGACCGCTACCTGGTGGGTGAGGCCGACGGGCGGGTCACCGTGACCTCGCTCGGGCGGCTGTACGGGGAATGGCTCGACGGCACTCCGTTTGAGGACATCCGCTACGCGGACGTCTTCGTGCTCGACGGCGGACTGATCGTCGAGCAGCACGTCTACAACGATCTGGCACTGGTCGCGCAGCAGCGCGACGCCTGACGGACAACGGTCGCGCAGCAGCGCGACGCCTGATTCCCCCACCTCCGCCGCTCCGGCGGCGGAGGTGGTCTCCCCCGACTCATGACGAGGTGTGTGCATATGAAACGAAAGTGGGCTCTGCTCCCGGCGGCGCTGGCCGCCGCGCTGGTCCTGTCCGCGTGCGGCGGCGGCTCCGACGACGACGGCGCCGGCGGCGAGGGCAAGGAGGCGAAGCTGACCATGGCCATCGCCTCGGCCGTGATCGGCCCGAAGGAGGAGGTGGCCGTCTACGCGGTCGCCAAGGAACTCGGCTACTTCGCCGAGGAGAAGCTGACCGTCGAGACGATCAACGCCGACGGCTCGGTCGCCGCCCTCCAGGCGGTCGCGTCCGGCAGCGGCGACATCACCCCCGCCGACGCCGGCTCGGCGCTCGGCGCCGCGGAGAAGAACGTGCCGATCAAGGCGATCGGCGGCCTGGTGCAGAACTGGCCGTGGGTGATGGCTGTGAAGCCGGACTCCCCGCTCACCGGCGGCGCCGACCTGCGCGGCAAGAAGATCGGCGTGATCAGCCTGGCCTCCGGCTCGGCCCCGTACGCCCGCGCCTACGTCAAGGCCGCCGGCCTGGACCCGACCAAGGACGTCGAGCTTCTGCCGGTGGGCGTCGGCGCGCAGGCCGCCGCCGCGCTCAACGACGGCAAGGTCGACATGCTGGCGCTCTACACCCAGGCGTACGCGGTCATCGAGAACGCCGGTACCGAGCTGAAGTACCTGACCAACCCGGACGTGTTCTCCGGCATCCGGTCGCTGACCTTCAGCGTCGGCGCCCGTGACTTCGACGCCAAGAAGGACTCGTACGAGCGGTTCCTGCGCGCGGCGTACAAGGCGATGCTCTTCTCGGCGAAGAACCCCGAGGCCGCCATGAAGATCGGCTACAAGGTCTTCCCGCAGATCCTCGCCGGCAAGTCCGCCGACGAGCGCCTCAAGGCGGACACCGAGAGCCTGACCGCCTGGCTGAAGACGGCCACCCCGGCCAGCGGCGACCCGGAGCAGTTCGGCGACTGGGGCGCGATCAGCGACGAGGAGTGGGCGAAGACCCAGGCGTACACCAAGGAGGCCGGGCAGATCACCGGCGAGGTCGACCTCAAGAAGCTGTGGGATCCGAGCCTGCTCTCCGGCGCCAACAACTTCGACAAGGCCGCGGTGCTGAGCAAGGCCGCGAACTACACCGCCTAGGCAGCGGACAGCGGAAGGGATTTCGATGGCCATCAAGGCGACGGCCCGCCGGGCGCAGACGCAGGCTCCGGCATCGGTGTCGGAAGACTCCTGGATCGAGATCGACGGGCTGGACAAGGAGTACCGGCCCCGGAAGTCGGCACCGACCCAGGCGTTGAGCGACATCAACCTGACGGTACGTCGCGGCGAGTTCATCTCGGTCGTGGGACCGTCCGGGTGCGGCAAGACCACTTTGCTGAAGATCCTCGCCGGGCTCAGCCCGAAGACCGGCGGCGCGGTACGGATCGCCGGGCGGGACGTGACGAAGCCCCTTCCCGAGGTCGGGATGGTGTTCCAGGCACCGACGCTGCTGCCGTGGCGCACCATCTTCGACAACGTGATGGTGCCGGCGGAGATCCAGCGACTGGATCCCCGCCGGCACCGGGAACGCGCCCAGCAGTTGCTCGAGATGGTCGGTCTCAACGGCTTCGAGCAGAAGTACCCGCACGAGCTCAGCGGCGGCATGCAGCAGCGGGCCGGCATCTGCCGGGCGCTGGTGCACGACCCGGCGGTACTGCTGATGGACGAGCCGTTCGGCGCGCTCGACGCGATGACCCGCGAGTACATGAACGTGGAGCTGCTGCGCATCTGGCAGGAGAGCAACCAGACGATCGTGCTGGTCACCCACTCCATCCCGGAGGCGGTCTTCCTCTCCGACCGGGTGGTCGTGCTCAGCCCCCGGCCGGGCCGCATCGCGGAGGTCATGGACATCGACCTGGAGCGGCCGCGTGACCTCGGCGTCATGTCGTCCGACCGGGCCGGGGTCTACGTGGAGCGGATCCGCCGACACTTCAACGCCGCCGGCGTTATCGACTGACGAGGGACAGCCATGGCAACAAGCAACCTGGTCCGCGAGCCGGCCCAGCCACCGGCGCCGTCCGCCCGGCCCGCCAAGCCCGCCCGGCGCAAGTTCGACCTCCGCGAGAAGCCCCAGCTCTGGCTGGTCCCGACGGTCTTCGTCGTGGTCGTGCTGGCCTGGGAGTACGGCGTCCAGCTCATCGGCGTCGACGAGTACGTCCTGCCGCTGCCGTCGAGCGTGGTCGAGTCGCTGTGGCAGCAGCTCGGTGACGACCAGTTCTGGGGTCACTTCTGGGTGACCACCCAGGAGGCGCTGCTCGGGTTCGTGATCGGTGTCGGGGCCGCGCTGCTGCTCGGCACGTTCATCTCCCAGATCAAGATCGTCGAAGCCACCCTGATGCCGTACATCGTGGCCTTCCAGACCGTCCCGAAGGTCGCCCTGGCCCCGCTGTTCGTGGTCTGGTTCGGTTTCGGCCTGACCAGCAAGGTGGTCATGGCCGCGGTGATCTCGTTCTTCCCGATGCTCGTCAACGTCATCGAGGGCCTGCGGGCGGCCGACGCCGACAAGATCCAGATGCTGACGGTGTTCGGCGCGAGCAAGACCCAGATCTTCCGGATGGTCCGGCTGCCCAGCGCGCTGCCGTTCATCTTCGCCGGCCTGGACATCGGCATCGTCTTCGCCATCCTCGGCGCGGTCGTCGGCGAGTTCATCGGCGCCAAGGAGGGCCTGGGCTACCTGCTGCTGCAGACCAACTACAACTTCGACATCGCCGGCATGTTCGCCGTCCTGGTGGTGCTGTCGGTGATGGGTCTGGTGGCGCACTTCGTGATCCGGCTGCTGCAGAAGCGGCTGGCCTTCTGGGCCGAGGACACGAAGGTGATCGGCGCGTGACGACAGCTGACGGGACCGTCGTCACGCGTGCGGAGCACCGGCCGGGCGTGGTTCACGCCCGCCCGGCCGGTGGCCGGACCGGAAAGGCAGGACACGAGACATGAACACCGACCCGAACCGGTTCGACGGACGGGTGGCAGTGGTGACCGGGGCGGCCCGCGGCATCGGCGCCCGGATCGCCACGACGCTGGCACAGCGCGGCGCGACGGTGGCGCAGGCCGACCTGCTCGACGACTGGGCGGAGGCCGAGCTGACCGGCGGCGCGCACACCCGGCACCGGGTGGACGTCCGGTCGGCCGCCTCCTGCACGCAGCTGGTGGCCGAGGTCCTGGACGCCCACGGCCGCCTGGACCTGCTCGTCAACAACGCCGGGATCGTCCGGCGCGGACCGGCGGCCACGATGTCCGAGGAGGACTTCACCACCGTCCTGGACGTCAACCTGACCGGCACGTTCCGGATGAGCCAGGCCGCGTACCCGGCGCTGCGGCGCAGCGGCGGCGCGGTGGTGAACATCGGCTCCACGAACGGGCACGTCGCGGTGCTGAACACGCTCGGGTACTGCGTCAGCAAGGCCGGCGTGATGCACATGGCACGCGTGCTGGCGCTGGAGTGGGCGCCGGACCGGATCCGGGTCAACGCCGTCGGACCCACCATCGTGCCCACCGACATGACCTCCGACGTCCGCGGCGACGAGGCGTACCTGGCCGACAAGATGGCGTCGATCCCGCTGGGCCGGATGGCGCAGCCGCAGGACGTCGCCAACGCGGTCGCCTACCTGCTCAGTGACGCCGCCGCCATGACCACCGGGCAGACGATCTTCGTCGACGGCGGCGTCACCATCCACTGACTTCCCCCTCCCCGACCCCTTCTGTGAGGACCACCATGCCCAAACCGGATACCGCGGCCGCGCTTGCGGCCGTCGACGCGCACTTCGACGAGTTCGTCGAGGAGCTCCAGCAGCTGTGCCGCATCCGCAGCCGCCGCCAGGAGCCGGAGCAGATGGAGGCCACCGCCGAGTTCATCGCCGGGTCGGTCCGCCGCTGGGGCGGCGAAGCCGAGATCATCCCGTGGGAGCAGTCGTACCCGTACGTGCTGGCCGAGGTGCCGGGCGAGGGCGACAAGGCGCTGCTGCACTTCACCCACTACGACGTGGAGGTCGAGCCGGCCGGTGACGACGCCGACTGGATCAGCCCGCCGTACGCGGCGGAGATCCACGACGGCCGGCTGTACGCCCGGGGCGTGGCCGACGACAAGGGCGTCGTCATGTCCCGCATCCACGCGGCGGCGGCCTGGAAGCTGGCCGGGCTGACCCCGCCGGTGACCAACCGGATCATCTTCGAGGGCAAGAAGTGGCTGCACAGCCCGGGTCTGGGCTCGTTCGTCGAGGCGCACGCCGACCGGCTCGCCAGCGACGCCGCGCTGTGGGAGAACTCCTGGCTCGACGGCGAGGACCGGCTGCTGCTCAAGCTCGCCGAGAAGGGCGTGCTCTACCTGCGCCTCACCGCGCAGACCCTGCCGCGCGACCTCACCAGCCAGAACACCGCGCTGCTGCCGGCTGCCACGGCCCGGCTGGCCGCCGCCCTGGCGCAGTTGCAGCGGCCCGACGGCACCGTGACGATCCCCGGTTTCGCCGACGACGCCCGGCCGCCGACCGACGAGGAGCGGGCGCTGCTGGAGAAGGTGGCGTTCGACGGGGACTTCCTGCGCAAGCGGGCCCAGGTCGACCGGTTCACCGGTGACCTGGACGACCAGGGCGCCGCGGTCGCCATCCGTACCGTGCCGACGCTCACCGTCGCCGGTTTCGCCGGCGGCGACATGCGCGACGACGTGACGCTCGGCATCCCGTCGACCGCCTCGGCGAAGCTGGAGATCCGGCTGGTGCCGGGCCAGGACCCGGACCGGGTGCTCGGCTGCATCCGCGACCACCTGGCCGCGACCGGCTTCGGTGACCTGCGCATCGAGGTGATGGCGACCAGCCGGCCCAACCTCACCGACCACCGCGACCCGTTCGTCGCGCTGGTCGCCGACGCGGCCCGCCGGGTGTACGGGACCGAGCCGGTGATCGAGCCGTACACGCAGTGGATCGGCAACCAGGGCGTGATCGCCGACCGGCCGATCGTCGGCGTCGGCGTGTCCCGCGCCGACTCCGGTGTGGACGGCCCGAACGAGAACATCCGGCTGGACGACTACAAGGCCGGCATCAAGCACGTCATCGAGGTCATGGCGGCGCTGGCGGTGGCCGAGTGACCCGGGCCCGCGGCGTGGCCCGCCGCGCCTACGTCGACGTGCCGTGGGGTCAGGTGCACTACCGGCACGGCGGCGACGCCGACGCCCCGGTGCTGCTGATCCTGCACCAGTCCCCGCTCTCCTCGGCCACCTACGACGCGGTGATCGAGCCGCTGGCCCGCCGCGGCCTGCGGGTGATCGCCCCGGACACGCCGGGCTTCGGCATGTCCGACGCGCCGCCGCGCCCGTGGTCCATCCCGGAGTACGCGGCCGGGGTGTGGCAGTTCGCCGACGCCCTCGGGCTGTCCCGGGTACACCTGCTCGGGCAGCACACCGGCGCGATCGTCGGCGCGGAGGCGCTGATGTCGGCGCCGGAGCGGGTGCACCGGCTGATTCTCCAGGGCATCCCGCTCTACGACGAGCAGGAGCGGGCGGAGAAGAAGCGGTCGTACGCGCCCGGCTACGTGCCCGACCGCGACGGCGGGCACCTGAAGGTGATCTGGGACCGGGTGTACGGCCTGTACCCGCGCCTGACCCCGGAGGAGGCGGACCGGCAGGTCACCGAGTACCTGCTGACCGGACCGGACTACGCGACCGCGTACCGGGCGGTGTTCGACCACCACGTCGACACCGCCGCCCTGGACGCGCTGCCCATCGTGCTGCTGCACGGCGCCGACGACCTGCTGGACCGGATGACGCCGCAGGTGCGGGCCGCGCTGCCCGGCGCCGAGCTGGTCACCATCCCCGGCGGCACCGACTTCGTGGCCGACGAGCAGCCGGAGGCGTTCGCCGACGCGGTCGCCGCGCGGGTGCACGCCGACCTCGGACGGGAGGTGGCGGCATGAGCGCCGGCACCCCGGTGACCGAGGCGAAGGTCGTACCGGCGAACACTGTCTACACCGCCACAGTCGAGGTCTCCGGCGGCCGCGGCGGCAGCGCCCGGTCGCTGACCGGGTCGCTGCGGGTCGACCTGACCCGCCCCGCCCAGCGGGGTCCGGACGCGCCCGGCACCGACCCGGAGGAGCTGTTCGCGGCCGGCTACGCGGCCTGCTTCGACAGCGCGCTCGCGGTCGCCGCCCGGCAGGCCGGCGTGCGGCCCGGTCCGACGACCGTCACCGCCTCGGTCTCCCTCGGGCAGACCGACGACGGCCGGTACGCGATCGCCGTGGTGCTGGACGTGTCCGCGCCGCAGTGCCCGCAGGCCGACCTGGAGCGCGCAGTGGAGCTGGCCGACCGGATGTGTCCCTACTCGAACGCCCTGCGGGGCAACACCGCGGTGGCGATCCGGGTCGATGGCCACCGCTGACCTGACCCGGCCCGCAGCGGTCCGCCACCCGGCGGATCCGCAGCGGCCCGCCGGCCCGATGGCCCTGGCCGTCGGGCTCGGCGCGGTCTACCTGATCTGGGGCTCGACCTACCTGGGCAACCGGGTGGCCCTGGACAGCATCCCGCCGCTGGTCGCCACCTCGGCCCGGTTCCTGGCCGCCGCGCTGCTGCTGTTCGCGGTGGCGGCGCTGCGCCGGGGACCGGCCGGGCTGCTGCTGCCCCGGCGGCAGTGGGGCGGGGTGGGCGCCAGCGGGCTGCTGATGGTCGGTGCGGGCAGCGCGCTGCTCGCCCTGGGCCAGCAGTACGTGCCGACCGGGCTGACGTCGCTGGTGGTGGCCGGCATGCCGCTGTGGGTGCTGGTGTTGCGGCTGGTGGTCGGTCCGCGGCCGTCGGCGCTCGCGGCGGTGGGCGTACTGGGCGGGGTGGCCGGGCTGGCGCTGCTGTTCTCGGTGCCGACGAAGGGATGGCACCTCGGCGGGATGCTGCTGCTGGTGGTCTCCACGATGGTCTGGGCGCTGGGCTCGACGCTGTCGCAGCGGCTGCACATGCCGGCCGACCATCTGGTCGGCACCGGCTGGCAGATGCTCGTCGGCGGCGTCGCGGTGGCGGTGGCGAGCGTGGTCAGCGGTGAGCTGGGACGGTTCGACCTCGCCGGCGTGACCGGCCGGTCCTGGCTGGCGTGGACCTACCTGATGCTGGTGTGCACAGTGGTCGGCTTCAGCGTCTACACGTGGTTGCTGCGCAACGCGCCGATCCAGCTCGCGTCCACCTACGCGTACGTCAACCCGGTGGTGGCGGTCCTGCTCGGCATGATGGTGCTGGATGAATCGTTGTCCGGACGACAGGTGCTCGCCGGTGCCGTGGTGCTCGCCTCGGTGGCGCTCGTCATCGCGCGGGAGCGACCCCGGCAGGCCGACGGCCTCCCGCCCGGGAAGACCCCCGTCGCACCCGCCTGACGCCCGGCGACCCCACGCACGTACGTCGACAGTGGAGGAACAGAGATGATCACGACAGCGGTCGTCGAGAGCACCGCCGGCCGGACCCGTTCCGGTCTGGGCCGCGCCCTCGACATCGTCAACATCATCGCCGAACGGGCACCGGAGACCCTCGGCGTGTCGACGATCGCGCGGGAACTGGGTCTGCCGAAGGCGGTCGCGCACCGCATCCTCAAGGAGCTGGTGGCCGACAACTTCCTCACCTTCAACGAGGAGACCAAGCGGTACCGGCTCGGCACCGGCGCGCTCGCGGTGGGCCTGGCCGCGCTGCGCGCGCTGGACGTGCCGGACATCGCGCGCCGCTACCTGGTCCGGCTGGTGCGCGACACCGGCGAGACCGCCACGCTGTCGGTGCGGCAGGGCTGGTCACGCGTCTACATCGACCAGGTGCTGTCGCCGCACGAGGTCCGGATGTCGGTTTCCCTGGGCACCAGCCACGCGCTGCACTCCGGGTCGTCGTCGAAGGCGATCCTGGCGGCGCTGCCGGACGCGGAGGTCGACGACTACCTCGGCCACCACCCGCTGGACGCGGTCACCCCGGCCACCATCACCTCCACCGCCAAGCTGCGGGCCGACCTGGCCCGGATCCGGCGTCAGGGGTACGCGGTGAGCATGGGCGAGCGGCAGAACGGCGCGGGAAGTGTGGCCGCGGCGGTGCGCTACGCGACCGGGCAGGTGTTCGGCTCGATCTCGCTGTGCGGGCCGCAGAACCGGTTCACCCCGGAGGTGTGCGCCGCGCACGGGGCGCTGGTCGCCGCGGCGGCGGCGGAGATCTCCGCCGAACTGGGTTTCCGGCCGCCGGCGCAGCGTGTCGCCGGGCGGACGGGTCAGGAACAGAACTGGGGAGGTGGAACAGGTGAGTGACGGACCGCTGACGGGCCTGCGGGTGCTTGACGTCTCGACGATCCTCGCCGGGCCGCTGTGCTGTCAGATCCTCGGCGACTACGGCGCCGACGTGATCAAGATCGAGCACCCGACCATGGGTGACAGCATGCGCGGCCACGGCAAGGCCAAGGACGGCCATCCCCTGTGGTGGAAGGAGATCTCCCGCAACAAGCGGCTGGTCGGGCTGAACCTGTCCGCGCCGGAGGGCGCGGCGCTGCTGCTGCGGCTGGCCGAGCGGGCCGACGTGCTGGTGGAGAACTTCCGGCCGGGCACGCTGGAGCGCTGGGGTGTCGGCCCGGAGGAGCTGCACCGGGTCAACCCCGGTCTGGTGATCGCCCGGATCACCGGCTTCGGGCAGACCGGCCCGTACGCCTCCCGCGCCGGGTTCGGCACGCTGGCCGAGGCGATGAGCGGGTTCGCCCACCTGACCGGCACCGCCGACGGCCCGCCCACGCTGCCCGCGTTCGGGCTGGCCGACAGCATCTGCGGCATCGCCACCTCGTCGGCGGTGATGATGGCGCTGTGGCACCGGGAGCGCTCCGGCGGCCGGGGCCAGGTCGTCGACATGAGCCTGCTGGAGCCGATCATGACCGCTGTCGGTCCCGGCCCCACCGTCTACGACCAGCTCGGCGTGGTGGAGCAGCGGCAGGGCAACCGCTCGACGAACAACGCGCCGCGCAACACGTACCAGACCAAGGACGGGTCGTGGGTGGCCATCTCCACCAGCGCCCAGGCCATCGCCGAGCGGGTGCTGCGGCTGGTGGGCCACCCCGAGGTGATCGACGAGCCGTGGTTCCGTACCGGCGTCGGGCGGGTGGCGCACGCGGACCTGCTCGACGAGTACGTGGGGTCGTGGATCGCCGAGCGGACCCGCGACGAGGTGGCCGCGGCTTTCGCCGAGGCCGGTGCCGCTGTCGCCCCGGTCTACAGCGCCAAGGACATCGTCGAGGACCCGCACGTCCGGGCCACCGAGATGATCACCACGGTCGACGATCCCGACCTCGGCCCGATGCGGATGCACAACGTCATGTGGCGGATGTCGGAGACGCCGGGCCGGATCCGGTTCACCGGACGCTCCCCCGGCGCCGACACCGACGCCCTGCTCGTCGAGGAACTCGGCTGCGACCCGGCCGAGATCGCCGACCTGAAAGCCCGTGGCGTCGTCGCCTGACGACGCCGACAGCCGAAACGCGAGGAACCCCGTGGGCACCACAGCCAGAACCGCCGACCGCCTGCTCGACGCCGTGCAGGCCGGTGTCACGATCTACGACCTGGGCCGGCGGCTGACCGTCGGCATGCCGCAGTCACCGAACCACCCGGCGTTCGGGCTCACCCTGCCGCGCCGCCACGGCGACATGGTGCGCGCCGACGGCGGCTCCGCCGCCAACGACCTGCTGGTGATGGGCACGCACGTCGGCACGCACGTCGACGCGCTCGCGCACGTCTCCCAGGACGGCCGGCTGCACGGCGGCGCCGACGCCGCCGACGCGCAGGTCGGCGGCCGGTTCGACGAGCTGGGCGTGCACACCGTCGCGCCGATGGTCCGCCGGGGCGTGCTGCTGGACGTGCCCGCCGCGCTGGGCGTGGAGGCCTGCGAGCCCGGCTACGAGATCACCCCCGCCGACCTGGACGCCACGGTGTCCCGGCAGGGCACGCCGGTGGGCCCGGGCGACGTCGTGCTCATCCGCAGCGGGTGGGGCCGGCTGTTCGACCACGAGGACCGCGGCGTGTACGTCGGCAAGGACTCCGGCGTGCCGGGGGTCGGCGCGGACGGCGCGACGTGGCTGGCGCAGCGGCAGGTGCACGCCGCCGGCGCGGACACCATCGCCTTCGAGTGCCTGCCGCCGGGCAAGGGCCACAGCTCGCTGCCGGCCCACCGGATCCTGCTGGTCGAGCACGGCGTCTACCTGATCGAGACGATGGCGCTGGAGGAGCTGGCCCGCGACGAGGTGCACGAGTTCACATTCGTCATGGCGCCGCTGCCGCTGTACGGCGCCACCGGCTCCCCGGTGCGCCCGCTGGCGGTGATCAGCCGTGGCTGAGCCGACCCTGGGCCGCCACCTGGCCACCTTCGCCGCCGACACCGCCGCCGAGACGCTGCCCGACGAGGTCGTCGCGAGCGTCCGGGCCCGTGTCCTGGACGTGCTCGGCCTCTGCGTGGCGGCCCGGCCGCTGCCGACCAGCCAGGCGGCCCTCGCCTACGTCGAGGAGCAGGGCGGCCGCGGCCAGGCCACTGTCGTCGGCCTGGACGAGAAGGCGCCGGCCGCGCTGGCCGCGTTCGCCAACGGCGTGCTGGCGCACTCGCTCGACTACGACGACACGCACCTGCCGTCGGTGCTGCACCCGAGCGCGTCGGTGGTGCCGGCCGCGCTGGCCGCCGCCGAGGCGTCCGGGGCGTCCGGGCGGGAGACGGTCGCGGCCATCGCCGTCGGCCTGGAGGTGTGCGTCCGGCTCGGCATGGCCGGTTACGACCCGGCCGCCGGCAACTCCGTCTTCTTCGAGCACGGGCAGCACGCCACCTCGATCTGCGGCACGCTCGGCGGCGCGGTGGCGGCGGCCCGGCTGCTGAAGCTGGACGCCGACGGCGCGCTCGACGCGCTCGGCGTGTCCGCCTCGATGGCCGCCGGTCTGATCGAGTCCAACCGCAACGGCGGCACCGTCAAGCGGATCCACTGCGGCTGGGCGGCGCACGCGGCGGTGAGCGCCGCGCAGCTGGCCCGGCACGGCGTGACCGGCCCGCCGACGGTGCTGGAGGGACGCTTCGGCTTCTTCCAGGCGTTCCTGCGCGGCGAGTTCGACGGCGACGAGATCGTCCGCGGGCTCGGCACCGACTGGGCGGTACCGGGCATCTTCTTCAAGCCGTACCCGGCGAACCACTTCACCCACGCCGCCATCGACGCGGCGATCGCGTTGCGCGAGCGCGGGTTGCCGCTGGACGAGATCGAGTCGATCACGCTCGGCGTTCCGACGCCGACGGTGCGCACCATCGGCCAGCCCATCGAGCGCAAGCGGGCGCCGCAGACCGGCTACGAGGCGCAGTTCAGCGGCCCGTACGCGGTGGTCGCCGGCCTGATCGGCGGCGGCGGTCTCGGCGTGGACCTCGCCGACTTCACCGACGCCCTGGCGCACGACCCGCAGCGGCGGGCGCTGATGGCGCTGGTCGACGTGGTGGGCGACGAGCGGTGCGACGCGATCTTCCCGCACCAGTTCCCGGCCGTGCTGCGGGTGGTCACCCGCGACGGGCGGGAGTGGGTGCAGGAGGTGCTCGCCAACCGGGGCGGGCCGCAGCGTCCGCTCAGCGACGCCGAACTGGCGGTCAAGTTCCGCACCAACGCCGCCGCCCTGCCGGAGGCGACCGCCGACCGCATCACCGAGGAGGTCCACCGGCTGGACCGGGCCCCCGACGTCCACGGCCTGATGGGCCTGATCAACCGCCGCTGAACCGAGCACGAGGAGCAACACCATGAGCACCTACGACCTGCTGCTGACGAACGTCCGCGTGGTCCGGCACGACCGGCCCGAACCCGAGCTGATGGACATCGGCGTCACCGACGGACGGATCAGCCGCGTCGCCCCGCAGATCGACCGGGCGGAGGCCGCCCAGGTCGTCGACGGCGGCGGCCGGCTCGCCTTCCCCGGCGTGGTGGACGCGCACCAGCACTGGGGCATCTACAACCCGCTGAGCGAGGACGCCGTCTCGGAGAGCCGCGCCTCGGTGCAGGGCGGCGTCACCACGGCGCTGAACTACATGCGCACCGGGCAGTACTACCTCAACCGGGGCGGCCGGTACGCCGACTTCTTCCCCGAGGTGCTGTCCGCGACCGAGGGCCGCTCCTACATCGACTACGGCTTCCACCTGGCGCCGATGTCGCGGGAGCACATCGGCGAGGTGCCGTCCCTGGTCGAGGAGCACGGCGTCACCTCGTTCAAGATCTTCATGTTCTACGGCAGCCACGGCCTGCACGGCCGGTCCGCCGACCAGAACTCGTTCCTGATGATCCCGGAGGGCGAGCGGTACGACTACGCCCACTTCGAGTTCGTGATGCGGGGCGTCCAGGCGGCCCGGGAGCGTTTCCCCGAGCTGGCCGACGAGATCTCGCTGTCGCTGCACTGCGAGACCGCCGAGATCATGAGCGCGTACACCAAGCAGGTCGAGCAGGACGGCACGCTGCGCGGGCTGGAGGCGTACCACGCCTCGCGGCCGCCGCACTCCGAGGGACTGGCCGTGTCGATCGCGTCGTACCTGGCGCACGAGACCGGCCTGCCGAAGATCAACCTGCTGCACCTGACCTCGGAGAAGGCTGTCGACGCGGCGCTGCGGATGGCGCGGGCGTTCCCGCACATCGACTTCCGCCGCGAGGTGACCATCGGCCACCTGGTCGCCGACATCGACACCGCGCACGGCCTGGGCGGCAAGGTCAACCCGCCGCTGCGCCCGCGCGCCGACGTCGAGGCGCTCTGGGGGTACGTCCTGGACGGCAAGATCGACTGGGTGGTCAGCGACCACGCCTGCTGCAAGGACGAGGTCAAGTTCGGTGAGCCGCGCGACGACATCTTCGTCGCCAAGTCCGGCTTCGGCGGCGCCGAGTACCTGCTGCCCGGCCTGGTCACCGAGGGCAACCGGCGCGGCCTGTCGTACCAGCGGGTGGCGGAGCTGACCTCGTGGAACCCGGCCCAGCGCTTCGGCCTGCGCAACAAGGGCGCGCTGCTGCAGGGGTACGACGCCGACATCTGCCTCGTCGACCCGGACTCGACCTGGACGGTGCACGCCGAGGACTCCGAGTCGACGCAGGAGTACACGCCGTTCGAGGGCTTCGAGCTGACCGCACGGGTCACCGACACCTTCGTCCGCGGGCAGCACGTGCTCGTCGACGGCAAGGTGACCGGCGAGCCGGCCGGCCGCTACCTCGCCCGCCCGCAGCGGTAAGGGGAACGACTGATGGCGGCGGTGGCGCGCAGTTACCTGTACGTGCCGGGCGACCGGGCGGACCTGCTGGACAAGGCGGCCGGGCGCGGCGCGGACGCGCTCGTGCTCGACCTGGAGGACGCGGTCACGCCGGCCCGCAAGGCGCAGGCCCGGGAGACGGTCGCCGGGTACCTGGGCGCCGCCGCGGCGGCCGGCCCCGAGCTGTGGGTGCGGATCAACAGCGACCAGGTCGAGGCGGACGTCGAGGTGCTCTCCCCCGCCGCGGCCGGGGTCTGGGTACCGAAGGCCGAGCCGGACCTGCTCGCCGAGGTCGACGCGGCGCTGACCCGGGTGCAGCGGCGGCTCGGCCCGGACGCCCCGGCGTTCCGGGTGGTGGCGCTGATCGAGACCGCCCGGGGCGTGCTCACCGCGCCGCAGGTGGCCGCCGCAGCGCGGGTGCTGCGGCTCGGCCTCGGCGAGGCGGACCTCGCCGGTGAGCTGGGGTTGCAGCCCGGGCCGGAGCGGGCGGAGTTCGCGCCGATCCGCTCCCAGGTCGTGGTCGCGTCGGCAGCGGCCGGCATCACCCCGCCGGTGGGACCGGTGGAGACGACGCTGCGCGACCCGGAGCGGCTGGAGCAGACCACCCGGGCGCTGCTGCGGCAGGGCTTCCGGGCGCGCAGCGCCATCCACCCCGGGCAGATCGCGACGGTCAACGAGGTGTTCACCCCCACCGAGGCCGAGGTGGCCTCGGCGCGGGCCGTGCTGGAGGCGCTGGAGCGGGCCGAACGCGGCGGCTCCGGGGTGGCCACCGACGCCGGCGGGCGGCTGCTGGACCGGGCGGTGGTACGGGCCGCCGCCGAGGTGGTACGCCGCGCCGAGGCGTCCGCGGGGTGACACGTGACGCCGGGCCGGGGACCGTCGACGGGTACGACGTGGCCCGGCCCGGCGTGGGTCAGGGCGTGCCGAGCGTGGCGCGGGCGGCCAGGATGTGCGCCCGCATCACCGAGCCGGCCCAGGCCCGGTCGCGCGCCTCGAACGCATCGATCAGCTCCCGGTGGTGCGACATGCTGCGCGCCATCGCCGCCTCGTCGTACCGGCGGAACGTGCGGTTCACCAGCGGCGTCTGCACCACCGCCCCGAGCAGCGCGCTCAACCGGCGGTTCCGCCCGGCGCCCAGGATGATCTCGTGGAACTGCGCGTTGCAGACCGCGATCCGGTCCGCCCGGTCCCGCCGCTGACCGGCCGCGTAGCCCTCCATCTCGGCGCACAGCTCGCGCAGCCGGGCGATCTCCTCCGGCGTGATCCGGGTCGCGGCCAGCTCGGCGCCGTACCCCTCCAGCAGGGCGCGCAGCTCGAAGATCTCCTCCAGGTCCTGCTCGCGCCAGGCCGGGACGGTGGCGCCCCGGTTGGCCTCCCAGTCCACCAGGCCCTCGGCGTGCAGCCGGCGCAGCGCCTCCCGTACCGGGGTGCGGCTCACCCCCACCGCGGCGGCGAGATCCTCCTCGGAGAGCTTCTTCCCCGGCTCGTACGCCCCACCGAGGATGCGCGTCTTGATCGACTCGTACGCCGACTGCGTGGCCCGGCCCATGCGTCCCCCTCTGTTCACCGATGGTGAACCTACATCGACGCGGTGGAACCGCCGTTGACGGCGTACTCCGAGCCGGTCACCTGCCGGGACCGGTCCCCGGCCAGGAAGAGCACCACCTCGGCGACGTCCTCCGGCTCGTTCATCCGGCCCAGCGGCAGCCGGCGCAGCTCGTGCACGACGTGGTCGGCGGCGGCGGAGACGTCGATGCCGAGCCGGAGCGCGACCGACTCCAGGTAGGCGTCCATGGTCGCGGTCCGGGTCGGGCCGGGCGCGACGGTGTTCACCCGTACGCCCCGGGAGCCGTACTCCAGGGCCAGGCCCTTGGCGAGGCTGAGCAGCGCGGCCTTGCTGACCGCGTAGTCGAGCATGTGCGGCTTGGGGTGCCGCGCCGCCTCGGAGCCGATGGTGACCACGCTGCCGCCGCCCCGCTCGACCATGAGCGGCACGAGCGCGCGGCACAGGCGCACGCAGGACATCACGTTCACGTCCCAGGTGCGCTGCCAGGCGGCGTCGTCGATGTCGGTGAACGCGTCCCGGTACGGCGCGAGCGCCACGTTGTTGACGAGCACGTCCGCGCCGCCGTACCGGCTGGTCACCTCCCGCACGACGGCGGCGACGCCGGCCGGGGTGCCCAGGTCGGCGGTGACCGGGACGCCCACGCACGCGGAGACGTCCAGGTCTGCGGAGACCACCTCGGCGCCCTCGTCGGCCAGCCGGCGGGCCACGGCGAGCCCGATCCCCGATCCGGCGCCGGTGACGACGGCGACCCTGCCCCTCATCCGCTTCTCCCCTCGGTGCCGCCGGCGAGCACCTCGTCGGTGTGCTCGCCGAGCGTCGGTGCGAGCCGGCCGGCCGGCAACGGCGAGCCCGACATGACGATCGGCGAGGCGACGCTGCGCAGCCGCCCGGCCACCGGATGCTCGACGATCGACACCAGGCCGGACCCGGCCTCTTCCTCCTCGCGGAGGATCTCCTCGTAGCCGGCCAGCGGCGCGCACGGCACGTCGATCGCGGACAGCTCCGCCAGCCACTCGGCCGTGGTACGCCCGAGCAGCACCTCGGCGACCACCCGGTAGAGCCCGTCGGCGTTGGCGATCCGCTTGCCGACGGTGTCGTAGTCGGGGTGGCGCAGCAGGTCGGCGCGCCCGACCAGGGTGAGGAACCGCTCCCACTGCCGGCCGGTGTAGATCAGCACGCACAGGTGCCCGTCGGCGGTGGCGTACGGACGGCGGTTCGGCGCGGCGGTACGCGGGTAGAGCGGCGGCCCGGTGGGCGGGTCGAACGTCCAGCCGTCGAGCTGTTCGAGCAGGCCGAAGGCGACCATCGTGTCGTACATCGGCACCTCGACGCGCTGCCCCTCGCCGGTGGCGTCGCGGTGCCGCAGCGCGGCGAGCACGGCGGTGGACGCGGTGAGCCCGGTGATCTTGTCGGCGAGCGGTGTGACGACGTACCCGGGCTGGTCCTGGTTGACGCTCTGGAGCCGGGCGATGCCGGAGGCGCCCTGGATCACGTCGTCGTAGGCGGGCCGGTCGGCGTGCCGGCCGGTGCCACGGAAGCCCGGGATCGCGCAGTAGACGATCGCCGGGTGCAGCGTGCGTACGTCGTCGTAGGTGAGCGCGAGCCGGGCCGCGGCGGCCGGGCGCATGTTGTGCACCAGCACGTCCACCGTCGGCACCAGCCGGTCGAACGCGGCCCGGTCGGCGGGCGCCTTGAGGTCCAGCAGGACGCTCTTCTTGCCCCGGTTCATGTTGAGGAACACCGCCGCCATGCCGGGGGTGCGGGCGGCGCCGAGCTGGCGGGCGATGTCGCCGCCCGGCGGCTCCACCTTGATCACCTCGGCGCCCAGGTCGGCCAGCATCAGCGTGCAGTACGGGCCGGAGAACGTGCTGGTCAGGTCCAGCACCCGGAGTCCGGTCAGCGGCCCGGTCACGGGAAGCCACCGGCCCGGCTCAGCATGCCCGGCAGCTCGGCGCCGAACAGCTCGCCCAGCCACCTGGCGTTGCCGATGGCCGCCTCCTGCGACACGCCGGTGGCTGTCCCGGAGCGTTCCAGCGCGTACACCACGTCCTCGGTGGCCACGTTGCCGGTGGCGGCCGGCGCGAACGGGCAGCCGCCGATGCCGCCGACGCTGGCGTCGATCGCCCGCGCCCCGGCCCCGACGGCGGCCAGGACGTTCGCCAGGCCCAGGTTGCGGGTGTTGTGGAAGTGCCCGCGCAGGCTCGCCCCGGTGCGCTCGCGTACGGCGGTGAACAGCCGCTCCACCTGGGACGGCACGGCCACGCCGATGGTGTCGGCGAGCGCCACCTCGTCCGGCGCCACCGGCGCCAGATCGTCGACGACGCGCAGCACGCGCTCCGGCGGCGTCTCCCCCTCGAACGGGCAGCCGAACGCGGCACCGACCGTGACCGACGCGCGCAGCCCCAGCTCGCGGGCGCGGGGCAGCAGCCGCCGCACCTGCGCCACCGCCTCGGCGGTGGTCGTGCCCTGGTTGCGCCGGCAGAACGTGTCGGTGGCGACGACCACGAAGTTGACCTCGGTGACGCCGGCGGCGACCGCCCGGTCCAGGCCGCGGCCGTTCATCACCAGGCCGATCGAGGCCAGGCCCGGCTCGTCGCGGACCAGTGCCGCCAGCGCGTCGGCGTCGGCGAGCTTCGGCACCCTCGCCGGGTTGACGAAGCTCGTCGGCGGGCTGCGCCGGAGCCCGCGATGACCGGGCCGTTCTCCGAGCGCCACTGGCACGAGGCCGAGACGTGGCCGCGCGAGCGGCTGGCCGCGTACCAGCTCACCCGCCTGAAGGCGCAACTGTCCTACGTGTACGCCGCCAGCGACTTCTACCGCACCCGGTGGGACGCGCTCGGCTTCCACCCGGGCGACGTCCGGGAACTGGCCGACCTGCGCCGCCTGCCGCTGGTCGGCAAGGCCGACTACGTGGCCGACCTGGCCGCCCACCCGCCGTGGGGCAGCGCCGTCGCCGCGCCGGTCGCGGACCGCCGCCGCGTGCACTTCTCCTCCGGCACCACCTCGAACCCGACCCCGGTGCTGTGGACCGCGCACGACCTGGACCGCTGGGCCGACCTGTACGCGCGGGCCGCGTACAGCCAGGGGGTGCGGGACACCGACGTGTACCAGTGCCTGTTCAGCTACGCCTGGTTCGTCGGCGGGCTCGGCGCGACAGCCGGCTACCAGCGCATCGGCGTGACGCTGCTGCCCGCCGGGTCCGGCGACACCCAGCGACAGATCGACACGATCTTCCGGTACGGCACCACAGCCGTCGGCGGGACGCCGTCGTTCATGCTGCACCTGGCCGAGACCGCGGAACGCGCCGGCACGCCGCTGCGCGACTCGCCGGTGCGGCGGATCCAGGTCGGCGGCGAACCCGGCGCCGGGGTGCCGGCCACCCGCGCGCACATCGAGCAGCGCTGGGGCGCCAAGTGCTTCGACGGGTACGGCAGCCTGGAGTTCCAGCCGATCGCCTGGGAGTGCGAGGAACAGGCCGGCGGCCACATGGCCGAGGACTTCGCGTACGCCGAGGTGCTCGACCCGTACACCCACGAGCCGGTGCCCGACGGCGCACCCGGCCTGCTGGTGCTCACCCACCTGGACAAGCGGGCGAGCCCGCTGGTGCGGTGGGCCACCGGCGACGTGGTGGTCCGCGACAGCACCGCCTGCCCGTGCGGGCGCACGCTCGCCCGGCTGCCGGGCGGCGTCGTCGGCCGGGCCGACGACATGCTCGTGGTACGCGGGGTGAACCTGTTCCCGTCCGCCGTCGAGCAGGTCGTCCGGGCCACGCCCGGCACCTGCGGCGAATACCTCATCGTCCTCGACGAGGACGTCACCGACCCGGCGACCGGCTACCTCACCGGCATCAAGCTGCGCGTCGAGGTGACCGGCGACGACCGGCGGGTGGCCCGCGAGCTGGCGCACGCCGTGCGCGCCGAGCTGACGGTGCGCGCGGTGGTGGAGACCGTCCCCGAGGGCACGCTGCCGCGCAGCACCCACAAGAGCAAGCGCGTCGTACGCGCCGACCGGAAGGTTCCGTGATGGACAGGCAAGCGTTCCTGGTCGGCGCCGTGCGTACCCCGCACGGCCGGTACGGCGGCGCGCTGCGCGACGTGCGGGTGGTGCGCCTGGGCGGGCTGGCCGGTGCCGCCGCGCTGGAGCGGGCCGGGGTGCCCGCCGAGGCGGTGGACGAGACGGTGGTCGCCAACTGCCGTCAGGCGGGCAACGGCCCGAACCCGGGACGGCAGATCTCGCTGGCGGCGGGCGTGCCGGTGCCGACGCCCGCGCAGACCATCAACATGGCCTGCGCCTCCGGCCTCAAGGCGGTGCAGCTCGCGCACCGGTCGGTGCGGTCCGGCGAGGCCGACGTGGCACTGGCGGTGGCCGCGGAGAGCATGAGCACGATGCCGTACCTGGCGCCGTACACGCTGCGCTGGGACGGCGTGCGCCGCGGCGACGTCCTGCTCCAGGACGGCTGGCGCGACGGCGGCACCGACCCGATCTGCGGCATGAGCATGGGCGAGACCGCGGAGAAGGTCGCCCGCGAGTTCGGCGTGTCCCGCGCCGACCAGGACGCCTGGTCGGCGCGCAGCCACCAGCGGCTGGCCCGGGCCTGGGAGTCCGGCGCGATGGCGCAGGAGGTCCTGCCGCTGGACGAGCTGGACCGCGACGAGACGGTACGCCCCGACACCACACCGGAACGGCTCGCCCGGCTGCGCCCGTCGTTCACCGACGGCGGCACGGTCACCGCGGGCAACGCCAGCCAGATGGCCGACGGCGCCGCCGCGGTCGTGGTGGCCGGCGGCGAGGCGGTACGGCGGTACGGGCTGACCCCGCTGGGCCGGATCGTCGGGTTCGCGGCCGTCGGCGTGGACCCGACGATGATGGGCGTCGGACCGGCCGAGGCCATTCCGCTGGCCCTGCACCGGGCCGGGCTGACCGTCGCCGACGTGGACCTGTTCGAGATCAACGAGGCGTTCGGCGCGCAGATCGTGCAGAACGTGCGCGCGCTGGGCCTGGACGAGGAGCGGGTGAACGTCAACGGCGGCGGGATCGCCCTCGGCCACCCGACCGGACAGAGCGGCGCCCGGCTGATCGTCTCGCTGCTGCACGAGCTGGCCCGCCGCGACGGCCGGTACGGCGTGGCGAGCCTGTGCGTCGGCGGCGGACAGGGCATCGCCGCCGTGATCGAGCGGGTGACCCGGTGATCGCCGTCGTGGTCGGCCTCGGGCCGATGGGCCGGGGCATCGCGCAGGTCCTCGCCGGGGCGGGGCACACCGTCCGGGTCGTCGACGCCACCGCCGAACTGGGCCGCGCCGGCCTGGAGCGGATCCGCGCCGACGGTGCCACCGGCGAACTCGGCGCCGCCGCCGACGTCGAGACCGCGCTCGCCGGCGCGGACGTGCTGATCGAGGCGATCGTGGAGGACATGGCCGCCAAGCGCGACCTGCTCGCCCGGGTCGCCGCCGCCGGCGGGCCGGACCTGCTCGTCGCCTCCAACACCTCGTCGCTGAGCGTCAACGAGATGGGCCGCGCGTTCGGCGCCCCGGAACGCCTGCTCGGGCTGCACTTCTTCAACCCGCCCACCCGGATGCGCCTGGTGGAGGTGATCGTCGGCGCGGCCACCGGCGAGGCGACGGTGCGGCGGGCGCTGGCGCTCGTGGAGTCGCTCGGCAAGACCGCTGTGGTGTGCCGGGACTCGCCGAACTTCATCGTCAACCGGGTCTGCCGGCCGCTGTACTACGAGGCGCAGCTCCTCCTCGCGCAGGGCGTCGAGGCGGCGGTGGTGGACGCGGTCGCCCGGGGCGCGCTCGGGCACCCGATGGGTCCGCTGCAACTGCTCGACTCACCGGGCTGCACACGCACCTGGCCTCGTCGGAGACCGCGCTGCGCGAGTTCGGCGACCCCCGCTACCGGCCCATCCCCCAGGTGCGTGGCCTGGTCCGGGCCGGCCTGACCGGCAAGGCCGCCGGCCGCGGCTTCTACGACTACGCCGTCGAGCCGCCGCGCGACGCCAACGCCCGGGTGGTCCGGCGGCCCGGGGCGCCGAACGGTCCGGCGGCCCGCGTGGTGAGCCTCGGCGCGCCGACCCCGCAGCGGGAGGCGGAGCTGGCCCGGCTGGCGGCCCGGCAGAACGTGGTGCTGGACAGCTCCGACGCCGGCTGGGCCGAGGTGCTGCCCGCCGACGTCGGCTGGATCCGGCTGCACCGGCGCGCCGACGACGCCGTGTTCGCCGAGGTGGTCGAGGACCCGGTCGCGGGCGTCGCCGTCCCCGGCTTCGTCGACCGGCTGCTGGACCACCTCGGCGCGTCGTCGGTGCGGGTGCCGGCGCTGCCCGGCCTGGTCGGCGACCGGCTCGCCCACTGCCTGGTGAACGAGGCGGCCACTGTGATCGAGGAGGGCACCGCCACCGCCGACGACGTGGACGTGGCGTTGCGCCTGGCGATGAACCATCCGCGCGGCCCGTTCGAGACGCTGCGGGCCGCCGGGGCGGGGACCGTGTACGAGGCCCTGCGGTCGATGGCCGACGCGTTCGGCGACCCCCGCTACCGGCCGGCGCAACTGCTGCGGCGGCAGGCGATCGGTGAGGCGAGGGCCGCCCGGTGACGCGGGGGGACGACACCGGCGTGGCCGTGCTGCGCGCGGGTGTGCTCGCCGGGCGGCACGCGGTGGTCACCGGCGCCGGCAGCGGCATCGGCCGGGCGGTCGCGATACGCCTGGCCGAGCTGGGCGCCCACGTCACCGGGCTGGGCCGGCACGCCGACACGCTCGCCGCCACCGGCGAGGCGATCACCGGCGAGGCGGCCACCGGGGGCGGCCGCTACACGTACGCGGTCTGCGACGTCCGCGACCACGACCGCGCCGCAGCCACCATCGCCGAGGCAGGCGAGGCGCACGGCATCGACCTGCTGGTGAACAACGCCGGCGGGCAGTTCTTCGCCCCGGCCACGCGGATCTCTGCGGGCGGCTGGGCCGCAGTCGTCGACCTGAACCTCACAAGCGTCTTCCACCTCACCACCGCCGCGTACCCGTACCTGCGGCGCACCCGCGGCGCGGTGGTGAACATGTCGCTGTCAGGGGTGGAACGCGGCGGGCAGGGCATGGCGCACGCCGTCGCGGCCCGCGCCGGCGTGCTCGGGCTGACCCGCACGCTGGCCCTGGAGTGGGCCGCCGACGGCATCCGGCTCAACTGCCTCGGACCGGGCACGGTGCTCACCGCCGCGCTCGACGCCGAGGCCGACCGGCACGTCCGGGACAACCTGGTGGACCGGGCCACGCCGCTGCGCCGCCCGACCCGCGCCGAGGAGGTCGCCGAGCTGGTGGCGTTCCTGGCCGGCCCGGCCGCCGCCATGATGACCGGCCAGCTCATCCAGCTCGACGGCGGCGCACACCTGGGACCGGGGCTGCACATGCTGGCGGAGGCGTACCGGTGAGCCGCGCCCTCGCCGACGTCGTGGCCGAGCACGTACGCCCCGGCCGACGGGTCTACCTGGGCAACTTCGGCGCGCAACTGTTCGCCGTGGGCCACGAGATGATCCGGCAGCGAATCCGGGACGTGGACGTGGTGATCGCCTCCGGCGGGCTGCTGATGGACCAGTTGCTCGGCGCCGGGGTGCTGCGCTCGGCCACGTACGGCCACTGCTGGAGCCCGGTCGGCCCGGCGCCCGCCTGGAACTTCCGGCGCGCCGCTCAGGACGGCGACACCCAGGTCGCGCTGCACGAGCTGAGCCTCGGGCTGCTCACCGCAGCGCTCACCGCGGGCGCCTGGCGGGTGCCGTTCATGCCGGTGCCGGACCTGCCCGGCACCGGCTACCTGGACGAGGACTGGAGCCGGGGGCGGCTGTCCTCGGTCGACTCGGCGTTCGGGCCGGCCCGGGTGGTCCGCGCCGAGCGGCCCGACGTGGCGTTCGTCCACGTGGACCTGGCCGACGCCGACGGCAACGGGGTGATCCGCGGCCCGCTCGGTGAGGTGCTCGTGGCCGCCCAGGCGGCCCGGCGCACCGTGCTCGTCGCCGAGCAGGTCACCGACGCCGAGACGGTACGCGCCGCCGGGATCAGCGTTCCCGGGCTGCTCGTCGACGCGGTGGTCGAGTCCCCCGGCGCGGTGCACCCCGACGGCGCGGTCGGCCGGTACCCGCGTGACGTCGAGGCGTACCAGCGGTATGCCCGCCGCTCGGCCACCGCCGACGGCTTCCGGCGGTGGCTGGCCGAGGAGGTGCTGTGACCACAGCGGACTTCCTGGTCCGGGCGGCGCGGGAGTTCCGGCGCGGCGGCTGGGTGTTCACCGGCTTCCACTGGCCGGTGCTCGCCGGCCAGTGCGCGTACGCGCTGCCCGGCGAACCGTTCAGCCAGGTCTTCGAGGCCGGCGCCAGCGCGCACCGGCCCGGCGCCGACGTGCCGACCAGCACCACCGACTACCCGGCGTACGCCGGCGGGTTCGGCTGGCTGGGCGGCACCGCCGACGTGCTCCTGGCGATGGGCCACCGGTTCGACCGGGTGGTGCTCGACGCCGGCAACGTCGACCTGCGCGGCCGGATCAACTCGTCGTACCTGGGCCCCCGGGAGCGGCCCACGGTGCGGCTGCCCGGCGGCGGGGGCGCCGCCGACATCGCGGCGGCGGCACGGGAACTGGTGCTGCTGCACGGCGCACGGGATCCACGCCGGATCGTGTGCGCGGTCGAGCACGTGACCGCCGCGCCCGCCCCGGACGCGCTGGTGCGGCTGCACACCCGGTGGGGCGTGGTGCGGCTCGGCGCCGATCCGCGGCTGGAGGAGGTCACCGCGGACGGCGAGGTGCTGCGTGCCCACCTGGCCGCGCTCGGCGTACCCGTCGACGGCGCGGCGCCCCGGCCGCCGGTCACCGCGGCCGAACGCGCCGCGGCCGTCGGCGTGCTGCGGCGCGCCGCCGTACGGGGCTACTCAGTGGCGAAGGGAACGGACAGAGGATGACTGACGACGATCTCGGTGAGCTGCGCCGGCAGGTACGGGACCTGGTCGGCGAGTGGCGCGACGGCGACCGGTTCCGGCCGGTGTGCGACGCGTGGCTGCGCTCGTACGACACGGAGTTCAGCCGCGCGCTGGCGGACCGGGGCTGGATCGGCCTGACCTGGCCGCGCGAGTACGGCGGGCAGGCCCGCTCGAACCGGGCCCGGCTGGTGGTCACCGAGGAGCTGCTGCGCGCCGGGGCGCCGGTGGCCGCGCACTGGATCGCGGACCGGCAGATCGGCCCGGCCGTCCTGCGGTACGGCTCCCCCGCGCTGCGCGAGCGGTACCTGCCGGCGATCGCCGCCGGGGAGGTGACGTTCTGCCTCGGCATGAGCGAGACCGAGTCCGGCAGCGACCTCGCCTCGGTGCGCACCACCGCCCGCCCGGACGGCGACGGCTGGCGGCTCACCGGCGGCAAGATCTGGACCAGTCACGCCCACCGGTCCACGCACGCGTACGTGCTGTGCCGCACCGGCACCGGCGGCGACCGGCACGAGGGCCTGACCGAGCTGATCGTGGACATGTCCGCGCCCGGCGTCACCGTCCGGCCGATCGTCGACCTGCGCGGCGAGCACCACTTCAACGAGGTCGTCTTCGACGACGTGCGGGTGCCCGGCGACCACGTTCTGGGCACCGCCGGCAACGGCTGGACGCAGGTCACCGAGCAGTTGTCCTTCGAGCGCGGCGGGATGGAGCGGGTGCTCAGCACGTACCCGCTGCTGGCCGCCACCGTCGACGCGTGCGCCGCGCGGCGGGACGCGGACGCCCCGCTGGGCGAGGCGCTGGCCCGGCTGGCCGGGCTGCGCGGCCTGGCCTGGCGCATCGCCGGTGAGCTGGACGCCGGGCAGGCCCCGGTGCACGCCGCGGCGGTGCTGAAGGACCTGGGCACCGAGTTCGAGGCCGACGTCAACGAGATCGCGCGTACCGTGCTCGACGTCGAGCCTGACCCCGACGGCGACGGACCGGCCGGGCTGCTCGCCCAGGGGCTGCTGGCCGCGCCGGGTTTCTCGATCCGCGGCGGCACCACCGAGGTGCTGCGCACCATCATCGCCAAGGGCGCCGCCCGCGCGCCCCGGCGCGGCGGCGACGAGCTGCGGGAGCTGACCGACGACGTGCTCGGCGGTCACGGCGGCGACCCGGACGGCCTGCCCACGCTCTGGTCCACGGTGCACGGGCTGGGCTGGACCGGGGTGTCGGTGCCGGAGGACGCGGGCGGCTCGGGCGGCACGCTCGCCGACCTGGCCGCGCTCGTGCGCGGGCTGGGTCGCCACGGTGTCTCCCTGCCGCTGGCCGGGACCGTGCTGGCCGCCCGGCAGCTCGCCGCCGCCGGTCGCGGCCTGCCCGAGGGCGTCGCCACCGTGGTCGCCGACGACGGGCTCGCGGTGGCCGGCGGGCGGCTGCGCGGCACGGCTGCCCGCGTGCCGTGGGCCGCCGCCGCGCGGACACTGCTGGTGTACGCGGGCGACGAGGCGTTCGTGGTGCCCGCCGACCACCCCGGCGTGCGGGTCACGCCCGGCCGCAACCTGGCCGCCGAGCCGCGCGACGACGTCGTGTTCGACGTGCCGGTCACCGGCGACATGCGGCTCACCGGCGTCGCGCCCGCCGGGGCGGTACGCGCCGAGGCGGCGTTGCTGACCGCCGCCGCGCTCACCGGCGCGCTGGAGACGGCTGTGGAGCACACCCGGCAGCACGTGACGACGCGGGAGCAGTTCGGCCGGCCGCTGCTGGCGTTCCAGGCGGTCGGGCAGACCCTGGCCCGGATGACCGCGCACACGCTGCTCGCCGGCACCGCGCTGGACGCCGCGCTGGCCGGGCCGGACCCGCTGCGGGTCGCCGCCGCCCGGGTGCTCACCGGCCGGGCCGCGACGATCGTGGCCCGCGGCGCGCACCAGCTGCACGGGGCGATGGGCGTCACCCGCGAGCACCCGCTGCACCTGTCCACCCGCAGGCTCTGGTCCTGGCGGGACGAGAACGGCACCCAGCAGTTCTGGGCCGCCACGCTCGGCGCGGCGCTGGTGCCGCGCGGCAGCGCGGGCGTCTGGTCCTGGCTGACCGATCAGGAGGCTGAGTCATGAGCAAAGTGGAACTGCACAACGCGGACGGGCGCTGGACGCTCACGCTGAACGACCCGGACCGGCGCAACGCCATCGACGCGGAGATGCGCGACGCGCTCGGCGACGCGATCGCCGAAGTGGCGGCCGACCGGCACGCCCGCACGCTCGTGGTCACCGGCGCGGGCACGGCGTTCTGCGCCGGCGCCGACCTGCCCGCCATGTTCGGCGAACCAGGCCGCGGCGTCGCGGAGATCCGCGCCGACCTGCACCGCGTCTACGACAGCTTCCTGCGGGTACGGGCGCTGCCGATCCCGACGATCGCCGCGGTGCAGGGACCGGCGGTGGGCGCCGGGCTGAACCTGGCGCTCGCGTGCGACACCCGGATCGTCGGGCCGAAGGCGAAGCTGATCGCCTCGTTCACGAAGCTCGGCCTGCACCCCGGCGGGGGCTGCACCTGGTTCCTCACCCGCGCGCTCGGCCCGGAACGCGCCCTGCAACTGCTGCTCGACGGCGGGAGCGTGGACGGCCCCGAGGCGGTACGCGTCGGGCTCGCCGCGACGCTCGCCGACGACCCGCTGGCGGCCGCGCACGATCGGGCCGAACGGTGGGCGGCGCTGGACCCGGCGCTGGCCCGGGACATCAAGACATCGGTACGCACCGCGGAGACGGCCGGTTTCGCCGCCGCGCTGGAGTTCGAGTCGTGGGCCCAGGCGTCCTCGGCGACCGGGCCGGCGATCCAGGAGGCGGTGGCCGCGTTCCGCAGGTGACCCGTCCGCCGCGGGACCGGGCGGGGCGCCGCTGTGCGCCCCGCCCGGCGGCGTCACGCCGCCGCTCCGGTCAGACCACGGCGGGCTGTGCCTCGGTGGCCATGACGAGCGCGCCGAGCAGCGCGGCGTCCTGCGCGAAGTCCGACAGCACGATCTCCGGCGGGTACGGCAGCGTGTGGGTGAGCCGCTCGGTCAGCAGCTCCCGCACCAGGTCGTTGCCGGCGACGCTGCCGACCAGCACGATCCGCTGCGGGTCGAGCAGCAGGCAGCACGTGACCAGCTGGCGGGCCAGTTCGTCGACGCGCAGGCGGAGCTGCTCCCGTACCTGGCCGGGCTGCTCCGCCGCCGCGCACAGGCCGGCGGCCCGGCCGTCCACGCCGAGGCGCTGCGCCAGCTCGTCCAGGGCCCGGCCGGAGAACGTCGCCTCCAGCATCGGTTCCAGGCGGGGCGGCCAGCTGAGGTCGGTCAGTCCGTAGGCGATCTCGCCGGCCGCGCCGTGGCGGCCCGGCAGCACCTCGCCGTTGACCGTCACCGCGGCGGCCACCCCGGTCCCGAGCCCGACAACGAGCCCCGGATCGGCGTCGCGCAGCGCACCGAGCCGCAGCTCGGCGTAGGCCGCCGCCTTCAGGTCGTTCGTCACCCGCACGTGCGCGAGGTTCAGGTGGGCGCGGACCGCCTCGGCCAGCCGCAACTGTTCCCAGCCGGGGACGTTCGGCGCCAGTTCGATGCCGTCGTCGTGGACGACGCCGGGCGAGGCGATGCCGGCCGCGACGATCGTGCCGCCGGTCTGCTCGGCGAGTTCGCACGCCCGGTCCAGCGCCCGGGTGAGGGCCTGCTGCGCGCCCCGCTCGGCGATCGTGGGCAGGCGCTCGGAGACGAGCAGCCTGCCGTCGGTGTCGCCCACGCCGATCGCCATCTTGGTGCCGCCGAAGTCGATGCCGAGCAGGCGCGGATTTGCCGGTCGTTCCATGGTGATGTCAGATCGCCCTTCGGGCCGTCGGTCCAGATCACGTGGTCGCCGCGACACGACGTCCGCGACCACGGCCAGCTGCGGCTGCCGCCCCGTCACAGGCCTACCCTCGCCGCGACCGCCTCGGCGAGAGCCGCGTCGGCACGGGTCAGCCGCTCGCGCAACGCCTGCGCCCGCTCCTGCACCGCGTCGAGCATTGTAGACAGTCGTCCGACCTGGTCCCGGACGGCCGCCTCGCCGGGACCGTCGGCCTGGGCGCGGCGCAGCACGAGTTCCGGGCGGACCGCGGCGGCCAGCAGGTCCCGTACCGCGGCGTCGTCGAGCGCCAGACCGAGGTCGGCGGCGGTGGACCGGACCAGATCCTCGGTCCAGGTCGCCGGGGCGCCGCCGCGGACCAGCCGGCCGAGCAGCGAGTGGGCGCCGCGGAACGGCACGCCGTGGCGGGCCAGCGCGTCGGCTGCCGCGGTGGTGGTGGCGCCGGAGGCGACGATCTCCTCGCCGGACGGCGGGCGCTGCGGGTCCAGCTTCTCGATCAGGCCACCGAGCAGCGAGAAGAACCGGTACGCCCGGTCGTCGCCGTCCCAGAGCCGGGACTGCACGTCGGTGGTGGCGTTGTTCGAGTCCTCCCACCAGGCGGCGCCGACGTTGTTGAGCACGCTCGCCGCGTCGGCAGCGGCGGCGCCGGCCATCGAGACGAGGTGTTCCAGCACCACCGGGTTGCGCTTCTGCGGCATGATGCTGCTGCCCTGGGTGAACTCGCCGGGCGTGACCACCCAGCCCCAGCTCAGCCAGTCCATCAGGGTGCGGGCCAGCCGGGCGCCGGTGGCGAGCGCCTGCGCGTTGAGCGTGGCGACCCGGACCAGGTGGTCGGCGCCGGCCACCGCCTCGTACGAGTTGACGATGAGCTGGTCGAAGCCGAGCAGGTCGGCCAGGCGGCGGGGCGAGATGTCCAGGTCGGTGCCGGCGAAGGCGCAGGAGCCCAGCGGCGAGCGGTTCATCTCGTCCAGCAGGCCGGCGTACGCGGCGGCCTCGCCGGCGAGCGCCTCGGCGTAGCCGGCGAAGACGTGCCCGATGCTGGTCGGCTGGGCCGGGCGGCGGTGCGTGTAGCCAGTGATCACCACGTCGGCGTGCCGGTCCGCGCGGTCCAGCACGGTACGGCCGGTCGCCAGCAGCGCGTCGAGCACCTGGAGCAGCTGGTCGCGCAGCACCATCCGGAAGACGCCGGCGTCGAGGTCGTTGCGGCTGCGCGCGAGCTGCACGCTCAGCTGCGACACCTCGATGCCGGCCGCGGCGGCGAGGCGCTTCTCCAGCGTGTAGTAGACGTCCTCGACGCTGCCGTCGTACTCCAGTTCCTCCGGCCGGTCCGCGGCGAGGGCGACCAGGCCGCGCAGCATCGTCGCGGCGGCGTCGTCGGAGATCAGCCCCTGCTCGGCGAGCATGACGACGTGGGCCTTGCTGGCCGTGACCATCGCCGGGTAGAGGTGGGCGACGTGGTGGTCGAACACGACGCGGAGGTGGTGCTGTTGGTAGACGGTCAGTGACGGGCTCATGGAGGCCTCCCGAGGTGGTGCGTGGTCCTGGGGCGTAACTGTCATCCGGCCGGCTGGTCCGGCCGGTCGGCGCCGGGCGGTCCCGGCAGCGGCGCGGCGAGCCACGCCCCGACCAGCTCGCGCAGGCGGGTGCCGGCGGTGGCGCGGATCCGGCCGCCGGCCTCCTCGCCTGCCAGCGAGACGTGGCCCGACCAGCCCTGCCAGGGGTCGGGGCGCGACTCCACCAGCACGTACGGGTACGGGGTGGGCAGCTTCGGCTTGGGCGGCAGGTCCGGCGCCGCGTCCAGGCGTACCGCGGCCGGGTCGAAGCCGAGCACGGCGGAACTCTCGTACGCGCCGCCGTGCCCCCGGGCCGGCAGCTCACCGAACATCTCGGTGGTCTCGTCCGGGCCGACCAGCTGGAACCAGTTCACCAGCATCATGCTGGCCCGGTGCCGCCCGGACACCCACTCCATCGCCGCGCGGACGGTGGACATGTTGGCGTCGTGCCCGTTGACCACGAGCACCCGGGTGAAGCCCGCCTCGACGATGCCGGCGAGCACGTCGGCGAGGTAGCCGACGGCGATCTCCGGCCGCAGCGCCACAGTGCCCGGCCACGGCCGGGTCTGGCCCGGGCAGGCGGCGTACGGCGTGGCCGGGAACAGCACCGCCCGGGCGGACCCGGTGGCCAGTTCCCCGGCGAAGCCCTCGGCCAGGATCAGGTCGGTACCGATCGGCAGGTGCGGACCGTGCCACTCGACCGCGCCGACCGGCAGCACCGCCAGGTCGGCCGCCTCGGTCACGGCGGCGAACGCGTGCCCGGGTACCCGGGTGACCGGAAGCAGCCCTCCCCCGGTCCGCCACCGCTCGATCAGTTCGTCCACTGCTCGGCCCTCCGGGTCGCGGTGCGGCTGCTCTCCAGCCGTCCGGAGAACCACATCACCACGAAGATGAGCAGCACCTGGAGCATGCCGTAGGCGGCCGCGGTGCCCAGCTCGAAGCTGTACATGCGGTTGTTGATGGCGACCGAGATCGGGACCGTCGACGAGGTGTAGATGAGCACCGAGGCGACGAACTCGCCGACGCCGTGCACGAACGCCAGCAGCGCGCCGGCCAGCACACCGGGCAGCATCAGCCGCACGGTGATCGTGTAGAACGCGCGCAGCCAGGAGGCGCCCAGGTTACGCGCGGCGTCCTCCAGCGACGGGTCGATCAGGGCCAGCGTCGCGGAGCTGGACCGGAACACGATCGGCAGGAACCGCACGAAGTAGGCCAGCGGCAGGATCCAGAACGTGCCGACCAGCACCTGCCCGAAGCTGAACGCGTTGCCGGTGCTGAACGCCGAGATCAGGTTGATCGCCACGACCGTGCCGGGCAGTGCCCAGGCGATCATCACGGCCACGTCGAGCAGGCCGCGCCCGACGAACTTCAGCCGCCGCACCGCGTACGCGATCAGCACGCCGATCACCACACAGCCCACGACCGCGATGAGGCTCATCTGCACCGAGTTGAGGATCGGCTGGAACGCCTTGGGGTCGGTGAAGATGCTGACGAAGTTCTCGAACGTGTACGTCGGCGGCAGCACCTCGGTGGTCCAGGACCGGTCCTCGGAGAACGCGACGAGCGCGATCGCGCCGACCGGGGCGAGCAGGACCAGCGTGGCCAGCACCGAGGCGAGCGGCGCGAGCCAGCGGCCGACCGGGTTGGTGATCTCCCGCCGGACCGCCGAGACGCCCTTGGACTGCGACTGGTAGTTGCGCCGCCCCTCGTACCAGCGCATGCCCAGCAGGAAGATGATCGAGACGATGCCGAGCACGGATGCGTACGCCGAGGCCATCGGCAGGTCGCCGTTGGTGCGGTTGATGTAGATCTGCATCGTCATGGTCTGACTGACGTTGAACAGCAGTGGCGCGGTGTAGGACGCCAGCGACGTCATGAAGACCAGCAGCGACGCCGAGATCAGCGCCGGGGTGAGCATCGGCAGCAGGACGGTGCGCCACACGCGTACCCGGCCCGCGCCGAGGTTGTACGCCGCCTCCTCGACCGACGGGTCCATCCCGGCCAGCGCCGCGGAGGCGGCCAGGAAGAAGAACGGGTACATGGTGAACGTGTGCACCACCAGCACACCGGCGATCCCGTCGAAGGCCAGGACCGGCTTCTCGGTGCCGAGCAGCGCCTGAAGGCCGCGCGGCACGATGCCGATGTTGCTGTAGAGCAGCTGGAAGGACACGGCGCCGATCAGCGGCGGCAGGGCCGCCGGCACCAGGATGAACGCCTCGATGAGCCGCCGGCCGCGGAAGTGGAACCGCTTGAGCAGGAACGCCATCGCCACGCCGACGACGCCGCAGAGCAGCACGCTCGCGGCCGAGATGAACAGCGAGGTGAACAGCGACTCGCGGGCCACCCCGGAGGAGGAGAGGAACTGGAGGTAGTTGTCGGTGCCGTTGGCGCTGACGCTCTCCCGGAAGGTGGCGAACATCGGCTGGACGACGAAGCCCCACAGCACCAGGACCAGCGGCAGCACCAGCAGATAGGGGAACCATCGGGAGTTCGCCCCGCCGGCCAGGCGCCGGCCGAGGGCCGCCGCCCAGCCGGGGGCGGTCGGGGTCGCAGCGGTCACGGCTTGACCACCCAGAGCCGCTCGGGTGCGAGCCGCAGGCCCACGACGTCGCCGAGCTGGATGCCGGCGGGCGCGTCGACCAGTGCGGCCATCACCTCGTCACCGTCGACGTCGACTGTGACGTGGGTGGCCATGCCGGTGAACTCGACGTGGCTGACCCGGCCGCGCATGGCCGCGGTGTCGTCGTCGCCGCCGAGCGCGATGTGCTCGGGGCGGGCGGAGACCAGTGCGGTGTCGCCCTCGGTGAGCCCGTGTCCGGCGGGAGCGCCTACCTCGATCGTGGCGCCGCCGGGCAGGCGTACCTGGACGCGCTGCTCCGCCGCGCCGGTCACCGGCAGGCTCAGCACGTTGCTGCGTCCGATGAACCGGGCCACGAACGCGTTCGCGGGCTGGTAGTAGACCTCGTGCGGGGTGCCGACCTGCTGGACCCGGCCGGACTCCATGACGGCGATCCGGTCCGACATCGCCATCGCCTCGGCCTGGTCGTGCGTGACGTAGATCGAGGTGGTGCCGCTCTCCCGCTGGATGCGCCGGATCTCGGCACGCGTCTCCTCGCGCAGCTTCGCGTCGAGGTTCGACAGCGGTTCGTCGAGCAGCATGGTGCGGGGACGGATCACCAGTGCCCGCGCCAGCGCGACGCGCTGCTGCTGGCCGCCGGAGAGCGCGTCGATGCGCCGGTCGCCGTAGCCGGCGAGGTGCACCTGTTCGAGCGCCTCGGTGACCCGGCGGGCCTGCTCGGCGCGGGAGACCCGGCGGACCTTGAGCCCGTACGCGACGTTCTGCGCCACCGTCATGTGCGGGAACAGCGCGTAGTTCTGGAACACCATGCCGGTGTCCCGCTTGTTCGGCGTCCAGTGGGTGACGTCGTCGTCGCCGAAGTGGATGTGACCGGACGTCGGGAAGTAGAAGCCGGCCACCATGCGCAGCGTCGTCGTCTTGCCGCAGCCGCTCGGCCCGAGCAGCGTGAAGAACTCGCCGGCTCCGATGGTGACGGTGACGTCATCGACCGCCGCGGAGTCGCTCGACTTGGCGAAGCGCTTACTGACCGCCGTCAGTCGGACATCGATCATTTCGTGGGTCCTTCCAGGACGAAGCCGGGCCGTGCCGGAGCACGGCCCGGTTCCGAGCGTCTTAGCCCTTGCCCTTGATCTGGGCGTTCCAGTGGGTGATCCAGGCGGTCTCGTTCTTGCCGATCACGTTCCAGTCGACGTTCATCGGCTTGAGGTCGAGCTTGGTCAGCCACTCGGGCTTCTCGGCGATGTCGACAGCGGGGATCTGGAAGTAGTCCTTGGCCAGGCTGGCCCGCAGCGAGTCGTCGAACAGGAACTCGAGGAACTTCTTCGCGCCCTCGCTGTTGCCGCCCTTGACCGCGGCCACGCCGTCGACGAGCACCGGCGCGCCGGAGGCCGGCATGACGTAGCCGAACGGCATCTTCTCGTTGGCTTGGAGCAGGATGTCCTGGAGGTTCCAGGCGCTCACCACGCCCTGCTCACGCGACATCTTCAGGTAGAGGTCGCTGGGGTTGGCCGCGTACTCGACGGTGTTGGCGTCGAGCTTGCGCAGCCAGTCGTAGCCGGGCTGCGGGTTGGACCCGTCGGCCGTGAAGCGCTGGATCATCGAGGCGTAGATCGAGCGCATGGTGCCGGAGGCGGCCACGTCCCGGATGATGATCTTGTCTTTCCACTTCGGGTCGACCAGGTCGTCCCAGTCCTTCGGCGCGGTCTCCGGGGTCAGCGCCTTGTTGTTGTACATGATGACCTCGGGCAGCAGGATCTCGCCGAACCAGCGGCCCTCGGCGTCCTTGTACCGCGCGTCGATCTTCGAGGCGAACGACGGCTGCCAGGACTCCAGCAGGCCCTCGGACGCGCCGGCGGCGAGGCCCTGCTGGGTGCCGCCCCACCAGACCGACGCCTGCGGGTTGGCCTTCTCGGCGCGGACCCGCTCCAGCACCTCCTGGGCGCCCATGTTGAGCACCTCGACCTTGCCCTTGTACTCGGGGTTCTTGGTCGTGAACTGCTCGACGACGTAGTCGGTGACCGACTTGTCGCGGGCACTGTAGATGACGACCTTCTCGGCCGACGCGGAGCCGGAGGAGCCGGTGTCCTTGTCGTCGTCGCTGCTGCCGCACGCGCTGACGGCCAGCAGCGCGCTGAACGCGACGGCCAGGGCCAAACGACGTTTCATTGGTACCTCCATTTTGCGGGGGAACTATCGGGAGCGGGGAAAGACGGTGTGCGATCCCGTCCCGGGGCGCCGGCGGGTTCGCCGGTTCCCCGGGACGGGGTCGAAGGTCCGCGGATCGCGCCCGGACCGGGGCGCGCCGCATCGCGCCGCGACCGGTCGTCCGGGATACGGACGCGGTCGCCGCGACGGTGACGGTGACGGTGACGGTGGGGTGGGTGTCGGGGTCGGGGGCGTCGGGGTCGTCGGGGGCCGGGGTCAGGTGGTGGTCAGGGGAGCGAGGGTCGGGGCACCGCGGCCGAGAGCGCGTAGCTGATGGCTCCGTGCAGCACGGCCTGGTCGCCGAGGGTGGCCCGGCGTACCTCGGTGGGAGCCGGCGTCCGGGCGGAGACGAGGGTCTGCAGCTGGTCGAGGGCCGCGTCGTCGAGTTCCGCCGCGGCGCCGCTGAGCAGCACCAGCCCCGGATCGACGACGCAGGCGCAGGAGAGGATGAGCCCGGCCCAGGCGCCGAGGACCTCGTCGAGGTACTCGCGGGCGGGCGCCGAGGTCGCGGCGAGCCCGCTCAGCTCCCGTACCGGTGACTCGGGCCGGCGGCCCGGGTTGAGCGCGACGACCCGCTCCGCGATGGCGTTGACCGACCACCGGGCTTCGAACTCGCCGACGCCGCTGTAGCGGCGCTCGGCCGCGCCGCCCAGCGGCAGGAAGCCGACCTCGCCGGCGGCTCCGCTGGCGCCGCGGCGGACCTTGCCGTCGAGCACGAGGCCGGCGCCGATGCCGTCGGCCACGTGGATCAGCAGCAGGTTCGCCACGTCCGCGCCGGCGCCGGCCACGCACTCACCGGCGGCCATGAGGTTGACGTCGTTGTCGACGACCACGGGTACGCCGAGCCGCCGTTGCACGGATTCGCCGATCGGCCACGCCTCGACCAGTCCGACCGACGGCGCGAGGCGTACCGCGCCGTTGCTGGACACGCCGGGCACCGCGATGGCGACGCCGCGGAGCGAGGGCAGGTTGTCGCCGACCAGGTCGAGGACGAACTCGCAGACGGTCTCCACCACGTTCGCGCCGAGCCGTGCGACGCGGTGCGCGATGACCGCGCCCTCACTGTCGGCGATCTCGCAGCTGATCCGGGGCGGCTCCAGCGACACCGCCGCGACGAGCTCGGCGCGGGGGTTGAACTCGAGCATCTCCCGGGGCCGGCCGGTGGTGGGCGCGCCGGGACCGCGTTCGATGAGGTAACCCTCGGCGACGAGTTCCCGCACGAGCGCGGTCACAGTCGCCGCCGAGAGGCCGGTCATCTCGGCCAGGTCCACGCGGGACAGCCGCCGGGCCTGCCGGGCGGCCAAGATCACCGAGAGACGCTTGATCTCACGGGACCGCTCACGGCTGACCGGACTGGTCGGGGCTTTGTCAGACACACTTTCTTCCTAGTGAGAAAAAATTCTGGCGTCAAGTAACGAGATGATCTCGGTCCGCCGACCAGGGAAAATTCTTCGGCCGACAAGCCGGTCGCGCCAGGGCCAGCCCGACATGTCGCGCAAAACCGAGCCCTGTGGTCCACATTGGGGTGCCAAACCTGGACAAAGACTGCCCGCACGTCACGGCCGGCCCCCGGGTGATCGCCCTGAGCAGGGGCGATCGTTTATTCGGATAAGGAAGAAAGTCGTCCGGAGCTATTGACGACGCCTTCGCAAGATCCCTAGGTTACGGCCCGAAGGCCTTCCGGTGGACCGACGTCGCCACCGTGCGTACCGCTCACGCCGTGACGGTGCGCGAGCACCACCATCCCGTTGTCGAGCACCACGACCCCCGAGGACCTCACGGTCCTCTGTGGACAGCTGTCTGCAACACGGCCCGGCACGAGCCACCGTGTCAGCCGGCCCGTGCCGGGCCGACCGTCCCCAGCCGCAGCACTCTCGCTTCGAGACGAAGAGGTATGCCCATGAGATGGCGCACCAGCGCGGCGATCGCCATGTGCGGTCTGCTGTCGTTGGGCCTGGCCACTCCGGCCCAGGCCAACCCCCAGCAAGCATCACCGAAGCCCCAGGCCAAGAAGTCCGACAAGCCGGTCGACCTGGACATCATGTTCATCGGCGCCCACCCGGACGACGAGGCCGGCCAGCTCGGCATGCTCGGATACTGGAACGAGTATCACGGCATGAAGGCCGGCGTCATCACCACCACCCGCGGCGAGGGCGGCGGCAACGCCACCGGTCTCGAGGAGGGCCCGGAGCTCGGCATCCTGCGGGAGGCCGAGGAGCGCAAGGCCGTCGGCTGGGCCGGCGTCGAGCACATCTACAACCTGGACGCGCTGGACTTCTGGTACACCGCCAGCGCTCCCCTGACCGAGGAGGTCTGGGGCCACCAGGAGACGCTGTCCCGGATCGTGCGGGTCCTGCGGACCACCAAGCCCGAGGTCATCCTCACGATGAACCCCTCGGCCACGCAGGGCAACCACGGCAACCACCAGAAGGCGGCCATGCTGGCCGTGGAGGCCTTCTACGCGGCTGCCGACCCGAAGGCGTTCCCGGAGCAGATCAAGAAGGAGGGCCTCCAGCCCTGGCGGGCCTCCCGCATCTTCCAGACCGGCGGCAGCGGCACCACCGGCACCAACGGCCCCGCCTGCGAGACCACCTTCACGCCGGCCGAGGCCAGCAACGTCGTCTTCGGCACCTGGCAGGGCTACGAGTCGGCGCGCCACGACGGCAACCGGTGGAACACGGTCCAGACCTGGGCCCGCCGGGAGTACGTGTCGCAGGGCTGGGGCAACAGCTCCTTCCCGACGACCGACCCCGACGCCATCGGCTGCAACCGGCTGACGCTGATCGACACCCGCACCCCGTACCCGGACCCGAACGTGGGCGCCGGCACCGGTGCGCTCCAGGGCGCCACCCTGCGCGCCCAGGGCGGCCTGCCGCTGGGCACCGAGGTCCACGTGCGTCCGCGCACCTGGGAGGCCGTCGCGGGCCAGCCCATCAAGGTGGACACCGTCCTGTACGCCGAGAAGGCCGTCCCGGGGGCCAAGGTCACCCTGAACGTGCCGGCCGGCTGGACGGTCACCGGCAACGGCAACGTGGGCACGCTGACCCCGCGCAAGGAGGTCGTGAAGACCTTCACGGTCACCCCGCCCGCGCAGGTCGAGGTGGGCACCCGCTTCAAGATCGACGCCACGCTGACCAGCAAGAAGGACGGCAGCGGCACCAGCAGCGCCCGGGTTCAGGGCACCGCGCCGGTGCGCGGCACCCTGGAGCCGCTGGAGGAGATCGCCGACTTCCGCGCGTGGACCGTGCGGAACAAGACCCAGCAGCTCGACGCGCTCATCGAGTCCCTGCTGAACATCCCCAGCGGCGGCACCCGCAGCGTCAAGGTCAACCTGACCAACCACGGCACCCGGGTCGAGTCCGGCGCGGTCAAGCTGAACGTCCCCGCCGGTTTCTCGGTGGCCGAGCAGCAGGTGCCGTACAGCGGGCTCCGGCCGGGCGCCAGCACCTCGGTGACGTTCACAGTCACCAACACCGACACGTCGCTGCCGACGGCCAACCGGGCGCCGGACAACGGCGCCTACCGGGTGCAGATCGAGACCAGCTACACCGGCGGCAGCGCGAACGAGCCCGGTGCGTTCAACCTGGTCCCGGTCACCACGATCCCGAAGGCCGCCAGCGCGCCGACCGTCGACGGACACGCCCACGACAACGAGTACACCGGCGAGGTCATCGACATCTCCACCCGCTGGGAGGGCACCGCCGCCCCGGCGTCGGACATCTCCGGCACCGCCCAGCTGACCCACACCGACGACGCCCTGTACGCCGTCTTCACCATCACCGACGACGTGCTCGGCACCGTCCTGCCGCCGGAGGACTGCAAGCGTCCGCGGCGTAACGACAACATCGAGTTCGGCATCGACCCGCGCGGCAACTCGGCGAACACCTCCACGGTGTTCAACATGGCGCTCTTCCCGGCCACGAAGGACCCGGCCAACGGGAACCCGCCGTGCTTCGCCCGGGAGCGGGACAACCACCAGGGCGGCCCGGAGACCGCGCCTGGCGTGGAGATCGCCTCCGTGGTGACCAGCAGCCCCTACACGGGTTACCGGATCGAGGTCAAGATCCCGTTCAGCGTGCTGCCGGACGCCGTCGACCCGAACCGCATGGGCCTGAACATCCTGGTCAACGACTCGGACACGCAGGACCTGTCCGCGCAGACCCGGGTCGGCTGGTCGACCTGGAGCGGCGTACGGGCCGACCCGTGGCGCTGGGGCAACGCGACGCTGCCGGCCCTGGCGGCGAAGCCGTCGGCGCCGAAGGCTCCGATCATGCCGGACACCGCGGCGCAGAGCGTGGACTCGCCGCAGACCCTCCTGCAGTCCGTCTCGGACGGGGTGGCGCCGGGCGGTTACGCCAAGCTGCCGGACGGCACCGTGAAGATCAAGAAGGTCACTCGCACCGCGAGCAAGGTGTCCGTCCAGCTCCAGGTGAAGAAGGCGGGCACCGCCCGCGCCTTCCTCTGGGACGGCACCCGGGTCGTGGCGGAGACCACCGCCGCTCTGCGCAAGGACGGCACGCTCGTCCTGCCGCTGAGCGGGTCGCTCCCGGCCGGCACGTCGCTGCTCGTCTCGTACGAGCACGGCGGCGCCACCACCGCTCTGGCGAAGAAGATCTGCTGAGCGGACGTTGATCGCGTCGACTTGACGCACACGATGGGCCGGGCCGGCAGGCCCGGCCCATCGTGCCGTCCGCGTCACCCGGGTCGTGCCCCGCTCAGCGGGCCGGTGCCGGGACCGGTGGTGGCGGGTGACACCTCAGCCGGCCGGCGCCACCAGCGGCGCGACGCCAGCGCGGCCAGCCCGGCGCCGGCGGTGTTGAGCAGGACGTCGTCCACGGAGGAGACGCGGTCCAGCCGCAGGACGTACTGCGCGACCTCGACCAGGACCGAGCAGCCGGCCGCGAGCGCCAGGATCCGCGGCACCGACGCCAGCGCCGCGAACCGCAGCGGGCCGAGGAACCCGAGCGCCGCGAACACCAGCAGGTTGCCGACGATCTGGACCGTCACCGTCAGCGGCCCGCTCGCGAGGACGGTGAGCAGGTCCCGAAGCGGCACCAGGCTCACCCGGCCGGGAACCACGCCGGCCCCGTCCCCCGGCAGCATGATCATCCAGACCCACGGCACGGTCCCGTAGACGATGCCCACCTCGGCCAGCGACCTCCGCCACGCCGGCCCCGCCCCGCCGCGCCGTCGGGCCAGGACCCACACCGCGAGCGCAGCCGCCGGCAACGCGGCCACGGTGAGGAGCACGACCCCGTTGATCGTGCCGAACCAGCCGTGCCATCCCTCGATCACGCCGCCTCCACCCGTCCCGCCCCGGATCCGCCGCGCCCGCACCGGGCCCGTGCGGTCCGCTCAGGGTGCCACGCCCGCGCCGACAGGTGACCCCGGCCCGGACATCGCGTATGCGGAGCCCGCGCTTCCTGCCACCGGATTCGCATTCCGCCGCCCGGCCGGTCCCGAATCCCCGCCGATCCGCTGATTTCTTAGCCGATATTTCGGCGCGACCCGAAGGGCGCGGCCGTTCCGTCCTCACCGGCGTTCCGCGCTCGCCCATTCCACCACCGAGGCGCAGCCTCCGTCCGGGGCGACAGTGGCGTTCCCGCAGATGAACCCTGGTCGGACGGGCGGAAATTGCACGCCGGCATTCGCCGTACCGGTGGGTGAAGAAAGACTCGCCTAACCAAGGTTAGCCTTATCTTCGTCGTTCGGTATTCGGCGTGGAAACGGCTCCTTCCGGCCGCCAACCCCGCATTCCGTTGTTAAGGTGAGCATGATCCTCACTGACGGCCGACGGGTTTGAGGACCGGCCGCACGGCAAATACCAGATGGCATTCGAGCACCACGAGGCCGGCCGTTCGCTTCCGCCGGCCCGCATGACTTGGAGGCACCATGAAGACCCTGTTGCAGTCTCCGCCGGTACGTGAATGCGCCGCCACCGCGTGCAGCTTCAACGACAACGGCTGCCACGCTCCCGCGATCACCGTGGCGGCGTCCGCCGACGCGGCCTCCTGCGCGACGTTCGTCGAGTCGTCGCTCAGCGGCGGGATCGCGGAGGTCACCGGCGCGGTGGGCGCGTGCGCGCGGGCCGAGTGCGTGTTCAACACCAACCTGGCCTGCACCGCCGAGTCGATCACCGTCGGTCCGGGCGCCACTGTCAGCGACTGCCTCACCTACCAGCCCGCCTGACGAAACCGGACACCACGCTCGTACGGGTCACGACGGTCACCGTCGTGACCCGTACGGCATGTGCGGCACCCGACCCGCCATTGCAGAGGTAAGCCTTACCTACTACCGTCTGACCTGGGCCGACTTCACCCCTTCCCGGCCGAGGAGACAGACATGGCGTTGCACCCCGCCGGGCGTCCGGCCCCGCCGGCCGGCGTCGTCCCGGTCGCAGGGTCGTCGGCGGGCGGTACGGGCACCTCCTCCACGCCCCGCGACGCCGTCGCCGCCCGGTGCGTGCTGACCGCTGCCTCCTCGCTGCGGCTCACGCTCGGCGACACCACCGCCGACCTCCTCTCCGCCCACGCCGTCCTCCCCGACGGCACGATCGTCCTGGCGGTCGACGCGATGAGCCGCACCGGCGGCATGCTGGTCGCCGCGCGCGGCCACAGCGGCGCGGTACGCCTCGACGTGACCCACCTCGCCCCGGTCGCCGTGCGCTCCCGGGTGCGGTCCCGGCTGCGGATCCTCGGCACGGCCCGCCGGTTCGACCCGGCCGTCCTCGACGCCTGCGACCCGGCCACCGTGATGTCGCTGCTCGACCTGCCCCCGGTGGCGCTGTGGGCCGTCGAGCCGGACGAGGTCGTCCTCGACCGGGCCGCCGATCCCGTCGCGGTGGACCTCGGCGCGTACCGCGCGGCCCGGCCGGATCCGATCGCCGTCGACGAGGCCGCCCACCTCGCGCACCTGACGCGCTGCCACCGCGACGTCCTCGACCGGCTCGGCACGCTCGTCGACCCCACAGTCACAGCCGGTTCGGCGCGCGTCGTCCCGGTCGCGCTCGACGCCGAGGGCATCGTGCTGCGGGCGGAGCGGCCGGACGGTCACGCCGACACCCGGTTGTCCTTCGCCCGCCCGGTCACCGCCGGTTCCGGCCTGGCCGAGGCGCTGCGCACGCTGCTCGCCTAGCCTGCCGCGCCGATCATGGAAGCCGGACGACAGCGGCGGCGACGACGGGGCCCGCCCGGTGGAGGGATGCGCGTCCGGCGAGCCTCACTTCCTCCGGACACCCTGGCCTGGCATCTGCCTGATCGGTGACTTGCACGCTGATTAGACAGATGTCAACCTAGGGACATGTCGAAGCAGCAGGCACCGGTCCCACTCGTCGACCTCAGCGCCGACGCGCCGTGCTGCCCCCCGCTGGCGCAGCGCCGGGTTCCCGCCGAGACGGCCGCGGTGCTCGCGCCCGCGTTCAAGGCCCTCGGCGATCCGGTACGGCTGCAGCTGATGTCGATGATCGCCTCCGCCGAAGGCGGCGAGGTGTGCGTGTGCGATCTGACGCCGGCGTTCGACCTGACCGGGCCGACGATCTCCCACCATCTCAAGACGTTGCGCGAGGCGGGCCTGGTGGACGCCGAGCGGCGGGGCACCTGGGTCTACTACCGCGCGCGGCCGCAGATCCTGCGCCGGCTCGCCGGCCTGCTGTCGATCGAGCCGACCGCCGCGGCGCAGCGGTAGGCCGCCGTACCGCACGGCGCCCTGTGCTTCCGCCCAGCGATCCGGCCGATGCCGGCTTGACGGCTCCGAGGTTACTCAGCAAAAATTGAGTCAATGGAAACTGAGCTTACTTCTCTGGCCGGGCGCGCGCGGATCCACGCCGCGCTGGGCGATCCGGCCCGCCTGGCCATCGTGGACGCGCTCACCCTGGGCGACGCCTCCCCCGGGGAGATCGCCCACGCCCTCGACATGCCGACGAACCTGGTCGCCCACCACGTCAAGGTCCTCACCGACGCGGGCCTCGTCGTCCGGGGCCGGTCGGAGGGCGATCGGCGGCGCACCTACCTGCGACTCCAGCCGGCCGCCCTCTCCGCTCTCGCGCCGCCACCGCTGGCGGATGTGCATCGGGTCGTCTTCGTATGCACCCACAACTCCGCCCGCTCGCAGCTGGCCGCGGCGCTGTGGAAGCGACGCACCGACGGCGACGCCGCGTCCGCCGGCACCAGACCGGCGCCGCGGGTCCATCCCCGCGCGGTCGCAGTGGCCCACCGCCACGCCCTCGACCTCGACCCGACCGGCACCGCACACGTCGACGACGTCGTCCGAGACGACGACCTGATCGTCGCCGTCTGCGACAACGCCCACGAGGAGCTGACCGGGCCGATCCGCCCCCGCCTGCACTGGTCCGTGCCGGACCCGGTCCGCGTCGACACCGACGAGGCGTTCGAGGCGGCGTACGCCGACCTCGCCGACCGCGTCGACCGCCTCGCCCCCGCCGCCACGTCGGGAGACACCCGATGACCGGCACCAGCGCCCGCATCCACCAGGAGATCGGGGTACGCGTCGGCACCGACAACCCACGGGAGTGCCCATGAGCACCGCCACCAGAGCCGACCACGCCCCACCGGTGGTCGCACGCCTGTCGCGCCTCGACCGGTTCCTGCCGGTCTGGATCGGCCTGGCCATGGTCGCCGGTCTGCTGCTCGGCCGGATCGTTCCCGGCCTGGACGACGCTCTCGACGCCGTCGAGGTCGGTGGCATCTCCCTGCCCATCGCTCTCGGCCTGCTGATCATGATGTATCCGGTACAGGCCAAGGTCCGCTACGACCGCCTCGACACCGTCACCGGTGACCGGCGTCTCCTGGTCTCGTCGCTGGTCCTCAACTGGATCGTCGGTCCCGCCGTCATGTTCGCCCTGGCCTGGGTCTTCCTGGCCGACCAGCCGGAGTACCGCACCGGTCTGATCATCGTCGGCCTGGCCCGCTGCATCGCGATGGTGATCATCTGGAACGACCTGGCCTGCGGCGACCGGGAGGCGGCGGCGGTCCTCGTCGCCGTCAACTCGGTGTTCCAGGTCCTCGCCTTCGGCCTGCTCGGCCGGTTCTACCTGTCGGTGCTGCCGGGCTGGCTGGGCCTGGACGGCGCCGCGCTGGAGGTCTCCGGCTGGGACATCGCCGGCAACGTGCTCGTCTTCCTCGGCATCCCACTGCTCGCCGGCTACCTCTCCCGCCGCGTCGGCGAACGCGCCAAGGGTCGCGACTGGTACGAGCAGCGGTTCCTGCCCAGGGTCGGACCCGTCGCCCTGTACGGACTGCTGTTCACCATCGTCGTGCTGTTCGCCCTGCAGGGCGAGGCCATCACCGGCCGGCCGGTCGACGTGGCCCGCATCGCTCTGCCGCTGCTGGCCTACTTCGCCCTCATGTGGGCCGGCTCCTACCTGCTCGGCCGGGCCATCGGCCTGAACTACGAACGCACCACCACCCTGGCGTTCACCGCGGCGGGCAACAACTTCGAACTGGCCATCGCGGTCGCGATCGGCACCTTCGGGATCGCCTCCGGCCAGGCCCTGGCCGGCGTCGTCGGCCCGTTGATCGAGGTCCCGGTCCTCGTCGGCCTGGTCTACGTGTCGCTGTGGGCCCGCGCCCGCCTGTTCCCCACGCCGGGAGCCCGGCCATGAGATGCCTCGACTGCGCCGCGGCACGCCGCGCGGCGACCACCGGAATCATGGAGACCCGATGAGCGACAAGCCCAGCGTCCTGTTCGTCTGCGTGCACAACGCCGGCCGTTCCCAGATGGCCGCCGGCTGGCTGCGCCACCTCGCCGGCGACACCGTCGAGGTCCGCTCCGCCGGCAGCGCACCCGCCGAGACCGTCAACCCCGCCGCCGTACAGGCCATGGCCGAGGTCGGCATCGACATCACCGACCAGACCCCCAGGCTCCTCCGGTACGAGACGGCGGAGTCCTCGGACGTCATCGTCACCATGGGCTGCGGTGACGCCTGCCCCGTCTTCCCCGGCAAGCGGTACGAGGACTGGAAGCTCGAAGACCCCGCAGGCAAGGGCCTCGACGCGGTACGCCCCATCCGGGACGAGATCCGCACCCGGGTGGAACGACTGCTCGCCGAACTGCACCCCACCGCCTGACCGGATGATCCGGTCCTGGTTGCCCGGGCAGGTGGCCGCCATTGGTGCAACGATGCAAGCGTGGGAACTGCGAAAACTGCCACCCCTGCCATCTCGCCACTTGTCGGCGAGCCGATCAAGCGTGCCGATGCCGAGCGGCTCGCGGGAGTCCTGAAGGCGTTCGCCGACCCGGCCCGGCTGCGCCTGCTCAGCCTGATCCAGTCCGCTCCGGAGGGCGAGGCGTCAGTCAGCGACCTCACCGCGCCGCTCGGTCTCTCCCAGCCGACCGTCAGCCATCACCTCCGGATCCTCACCGAGGCCGGCCTGCTCGAGCGGGAGAAGCGGGGTGTGTGGGCGTACTACCGCCTGGTGCCGTCCGCGATCTCGGCGATCGCCGAGTCGTTGACCCCGCCTCGTAAACGGCCGACGAAGAGGGTCCGCTGAGCAGGGGACTGCCGGGCTGCCGCGCGCACCCGCCGGCCTGACCGGGTCGCGCCCCGGGGCGTCAGCCGGCCACCGGGAAGTTGGACCGGACGAGGCCGTCCGGGTCGTGGCGGCGCTTGACCGCCCGGAGCCGGGTCAGGACGGCGGGGGTGAACGCGTCGGCCACCGTCTCGTCCGGGTTGAGGAAGGTCACCGGCTTGCGCCCGCTGACCGGCAGGGCGGCGGCCAGGGCCCGCTGCCGCGCCGTGACCGCCGCCGGGTCGGTGGCGACGCCGAACAGGTAGAGCGCGTACGGCTCGGTGAGCGGGCCGTGCGGGCTGTCGGAGTACCGGGCGAGGGCGCCGCCCAGGTGCCGGAGCTGGACGCTGAGCAGCGGGGCGATCGGGTCGGCCAGCAGCGCCCCGGCCGCGTCGTCGTCGAGGCGGGTCAGCAGTTCGGCGCGGGAGATGCCGGGGCTGGGGGCGGTGGGTTCAGCCGTGATGCCGCCGAGCTCGGTGACCGGCATGATCCGCCTGCTGTCGGAGATCGGCGCGGGCAACCGATCCAGCGGTGCGAGCAGGTCCCGCGCCCCGGTCCCGTCGCCGAGATAGGTGACGTCGAGGGCCACCATCGGGTCGGCGCCGGGGAGGTGCAGCAGGTCCATCCAGACGGTCAGCTCCTCGGGCGCGGTGGCGGTGATCCGCCGGAACGCCCGCAGCACGTCCGGCGCGTGCGCCGCCGCCCACATCATGCGTCCGCCGTACAGCTCCGGCGCGGGGTGCAGCGCGAGTTCGAGCGCGGTGACGATCGCGAAGTCTCCGCCGCCGCCGCGCAGCGCCCAGAACAGGTCGGGGTCGGTCTCGGCGGTGACGCGCCGGTGCCGCGCCTCGGCGTCCACGACGTCGAACGCGGTGACCGCGTCGGACACCCAGCCGTACGCGCGGCCGAACCAGCTCAGCCTGCCACCGAGCGCCACCCCGGTCACGCTGACCACGGGGGAGCTGCCGGGCAGCCCGGTGAGCCCGTACGGCGCGGCGGCGGCCTGGAGCCGGCCGGACGGCACACCCGCGCCGACCCGGGCCCGGCGGGCGGCCGGGTCGATCTCCACGGTGTCCAGGCGTCCGGTCCGCAGCAGGATCGCGCCGTCGGCGCGGCCGGTGGCACCGTGCCCGTTGGGCTGCACGGCGATGCTCAGTCCGGCCGGGCGGGCGTACCGGACGAGCGCGGCGACGTCGTCCGCGTCGGCGGCCTCGACCACCGCCGCCGGTGACTGCGCGACGGCCAGGTTCCAGGCCCGGCCGGCCACCTCGAACCCTTCGTCCCCCGGCAGCAGGACCCGGCCCCGGACGGTGGAGCGCAGCGGGTGCGGGGCGTTCGTGATCGTGTCCATGAGCCCACACTAGGGTCGGAAAAGACCCGGACTAGGGTGCATTCGCATGACGGATTCGTGGGCCAATCCGGCGCGACGGCTCGGCAGCGACCTGCATCTGGAACTGTCCGGCGCCGGCGGCCGCCGGTCCGCGCTCATCCGCGCGCTGCGCGACGCCGTCCGGGACGGGAGACTGGCCGCCGGCACCCTCCTGCCGCCGTACCGGTCCCTCGCCGCCGACCTCGGCCTGGCCCGCAACACCGTCGCCGCCGCGTACGCCGAGCTGGTGGCCGAGGGATGGCTGGTCGCCCGGCAGGGCTCCGGGACGCGGGTGGCGCCGCGCACCGAGCCCGCCCGGGTCGCCCGCGTCCCGAGGCAGCCGCCCGCGCGTCCGGCCCCGGCCGTGCACCACCTGCGGCAGGGGCAGCCGGATGCCGCCTCCTTCCCGCGCGCCGCGTGGCTGGCGTCCACGCGCCGCGCCCTGACCGCCGCGCCGAACGAGGCGTTCGGGCCGGGCGACCCGCGGGGCCGCCCGGAGCTGCGCCGGGCACTGGCCGGGTACCTGGCGCGGGCGCGGGGTGTCCGCACCACCCCGGACCGGATCGTGGTGTGTTCCGGTGTCGCGCACGCGCTGCGCCTGCTCTTCGGTGGCCGGGTTCTGCGCGGACCGCTGGCGGTGGAGTCCTACGGCCTCGCGTTCCACCGCGCGGTCCTGGCGGCGGCAGGCGTCCGCACCGTCCCGCTCACGCTCGACGCGGACGGCGCCCGCACCGGGGAGCTGACCGACCTCGCCGGGGTACGGGCGGCGCTGCTCACGCCCGCGCACCAGTTCCCCACCGGCGGGCCGCTGCATCCCCGGCGGCGCCTCGCCGCGCTGGGGTGGGCGGAGGGCCGGGACGGACTGGTGCTGGAGGACGACTACGACGGCGAGTTCCGGTACGACCGGGATCCGGTCGGCGCGGTGCAGGGCCTGGCCCCGGAGCGCGTGGTCTACCTGGGCTCGGTGAGCAAGAGCCTCTCCCCCGCGCTGCGTCTGGGCTGGATGGTGCTGCCCGAACGGCTCGTCGGCCCGGTGCTGGACGCCAAGGGTGAGCGGGAGGCGTGGGCGGGCGTGACGGACCAGCTCACCCTCGCCGACTTCCTCGACTCCGGCCGGTACGACCGGCACGTGCGCCGGATGCGGCAGCGGTACCGCGCCCGCCGCGACCGTCTCGTCGCCGCGCTCGCCGCCCACGCCCCGCACGTCACGCCGACCGGCGTCGCCGCCGGGCTGCACGCCGTGCTGCGCCTGCCCGCGGGCACCGAGCACCAGGTGGTCGAGGCCGCCGCCGCTCAGTCGATCGCGCTCGACGGGCTGGCCGGTTTCCGCCACCCGGACGCCACCATGCCCGCCCTCGACGGCCTCGTGGTCGGCTACGCCACGCCGCCCGAGCACGCGTACGCCGCCGCGCTGGAGGCGCTGTGCCGGATCCTTCCCCCGGACCCGCTCCCACACCGGTCCGGCGGGCCGGCCCTTGAGGACCGCGGCCCGACCCGGTAGAAACGGCGGGGCCGACAGGAGAATCAGCCATGACCGATACCGACGGGCGGTTGTCCGCGACGCCGCGTACGACGCTGCGCCGGATGAAGGAGAAGGGGCACCGCGACCGCGCCGCCCTGTTCGACGTGCTCCGGGCCGCCTTCGTCTGCCATCTGGGCGTGCTGGTCGACGGCGGCCCGATGGTGGTGCCGACCGTCTACGGCTTCGACGACCGGCATCTCTACCTGCACGGCTCGGTGGCCAGCCGGAGCCTCACCACCGACGCCGAGGTCTGCGTCACGGTCACAGTGGTCGACGGGCTGGTCCTGGCGCGCTCGGTGTTCGAGCACGGGATCAACTACCGCAGCGCGATGGTCTACGGCCGGCCCCGGTGGGTGACCGACGCCGAGGAGAAGGTGTACGGCCTGCGGCTGCTGACCGAGCACGTGGCCCCCGGCCAGTGGGACCACGCCCGCCGCCCGAACCGGCGGGAGCTGGCGGCCACCGCGCTGCTGGCGCTTCCGCTGGCCGAGGCGTCGGTCAAGACGCGCAGCGGGCCGCCGGACGACAGCGACGGCCCGGACGCCGCCCTCGGGCTCTGGGCCGGCGAGCTTCCGCTGGTCGCGCGCTGGCAGCAGCCGGTGACCGACCCGGCGCTGCCGCCGGCGACGCCGGTGCCGGCGCACGTCGCCGCGCGCGACGGCACCCGCGCCGACCAGGGCTGACCGGCCGGGCGGCCCCGGTCCGTCTACCGGAGCTGGCGGGCCACCTCCGCCAGCGGCAGCCGGGGCTGGACGGCCGCGCGGGCGGCCACCACAGCCAGCGCCCGGGGTACGCCGGCGCAGTGCGCGATGATCTCCCGCACCGCCGCGCGCTCGGCGGTGAGGCGACGCTCGCCGAGGCGGGCGGCCAGCAGGTCCCACGCCTCGCCGGCGGCCAGCTCGTCGACCACGACCGGGCACGCGGCCTCGCCGACGACCAGGCCGGTGAGGCGGTCCCGGCTGGTCACGACCACCATGCAGCCGGGTACGCCGGGCAGCAGCGGCCGTACCTGGTCGGCGTCGCGGGCGTCGTCGAGCACGATGAGCATCCGGCGTCCGGCGAGCGCGCTGCGGTAGAGCCCGGTGCGCGCCGCCGGCCCGCACGGCACGCCGCCGGGTACGTCGAGCGCCTCGATCAGACCGCCGAGCGCCTCGGCCGGCGCCACCGCCGCCCTTCCCGGGTCGCTGCCGCCGAGCTGGACGTGCAGCACCCCGTCGGCGAACCGGGCGGCCGACCGGTGCGCCCAGCGCAGCGCCAGCGCCGTCTTGCCGATGCCGGACCGGCCGGACAGGACGCACACGACGACGCTCGACATCCGCCGCGGTCCCCCGTCGAGCAGCCGGTCGAGTTGCCGCAGTTGTGCGGAACGGCCGGTGAAGCCGGGAATCTCCAGCGGTAGTTGCATGGGGCGGATCCGGGCCGCGGACGCCGGGTGGGCGGGCAGGCCGAGGACCTCACGGAGCAGCCGGACGGTCGCGGGCCGCGGACGGGTCACCCGCGACGACTCCAGGTTGCGGATGCTCCGGACGCTCAGTCCGGTGCGGGCGGCCAACTCCTCCTGTGTCAGGTTGGCCAGTCGCCGGGCGGTAGCGATTTCATGACCCAACGTATCCATGTAGCCGATCACAGCGTCGTCTCCGTACCGGTTCTGGTGGATTCATGCCGGTGGACCACCGAAGCCGAGGCCGCTGAGCGGGCAGTCAGCAGCGACATTGCCGGTGATCTGCCGGTGAAGCTCCTGTTGGCCAGACGAGGTTAAGTCCACAGTGGGTCCGACGCTATCGACCGGAGTCGAATCGACGGTCGACGAGACGGGCCCTTCCCGGCATCGGTGCAGCGTCGCAGAAGCAGCACTTCCGGTCACTCTCCGCAAACCTCAGACCCGTCCGGCGCGGGCCCGGCGGGCAGCGCGCCGACCAGGAGGACGAACATGCGAAGGTACGTCAGCGACACCGCCGAACTCACCGACGAGTACGGCATCCGGATCGGCCGCTGGACGCAGTACCGCGATCTCGGCCCGTTGCCGTTCGACGCCATGTGGTGCGTGATCCCGCCCGGTGGCAGCAGCAGCGAGGACGTCCACCCCGAGGTCGAGTTCGCCGTGGTGACCCGCGGCACGGCCATCTACGAGGCGGGCGGCGAGAAGGTCGAGGTGCCGACCGGTGGCGTGATCCTGCTCGAACCCGAGCAGAGCCACGTCATCCACAACCCCTCGCCGGAGCAGCCGCTCACCATCCTCAGCATCTACTGGATGCCCCGGCCCGACGACGCGGCGCAGGCCGGCGCGGACGACGGAGCCGGCCGTGACTGACGGGGCGGCCACCTCCCCCGGCGTGGTGCTGGTGGTGACGCCGCCACCGACGCCGAACGGGCCGCTGCACCTCGGACACCTCAGCGGCCCGTACGTCGCCGGGGACGTCGCGGCCCGCGCGCTGCGTGCCGCCGGCCGGCGGGTGGTGACCCAGTGCGGGCTGGACGCGCACCAGAACTACGTGCCCGCCCGGGCGGAGGCGCTGGGCGAGACCCCGGCGGACACCGCCGCCCGGTACGGGTCGTCGATCCACGCCGCGCTGCGCGCCGCCCGCATCCGGTACGACGTCATGGCCGACCCGCTGGCCGACGAGGGCTACCGCCGGGTGGTCGCACGCCTGCTCACCGAACTGGTGGAGGCGAAGGTGGTGGAGGTCGCCCCGGTGTCGCTGCGCGCGTGCGCGGCCTGCGGGCGGACCCTGCACCACGTCCGGGTCGCCGGGCGCTGCCCGGCCTGCGGCGCCGGCGCGAACGGCGGCACCTGCGAGGGCTGCGGCGGGTTCTGCACCGCCGCGAACCTGGCCGGCGCGCGGTCGACCTGCTGCGACGCCGCACCCGAGCCGGTCACCCGCACGGTCCCGGTGCTGCGGCTCGACGAGCACCGGGAGCGGCTCGCCGAGTTCTGGTCCCGTGCGGTGCTGCCGCCCCGGTTACGGCGCCTCGTCGCGTCGTACCTGGACGGCGGGCTGCCGGAGGTGCCGCTGGCGTACCCGACGGACTGGGGCATCGAGTGGGACGACGGCCTGCGCATCGACGTCTGGGCGGAGATGGCCCTGGCCAACCTGGTGCTGCCCGCCCGCCACCTGCGGCCGGACGCGGACACGCTGGCCGGGTACCTGGACGCGTGGCGGGACGTGGACGAGCAGTGGATCTTCCTCGGGGTCGACAACGCCTTCTACTACGCGCTGCTCATCCCGGCCCTGCACCTGGCCGCCGGGCTGCCCGACCGGCCGACCGGGCTGGTCGTGAACGAGTTCTACCGGCTCACCGGCGCGAAGTTCTCCACCAGCCGCGAGCACGCGATCTGGGCGCACGAGTTCCTGGCCACCGAGGACCCGGCTGTGGTCCGGGCGTTCCTGAGCTGGGACCGGCCGGACAGCTACGAGTCGGACTTCCGCCCGGAGGCGTACGAGGCGTTCGCCGCCCGGTACGCCGCGACCCTGGCCGGCACCACCGCCGGCCTGGACGGCGTCCTGGCCGACACCGAACTGACGCGCGGCGAGCAGGCGCTGCGGCCGGAGCACTTCGACCCCGCCACCGCGGTCCGGGCGGCGCTGGCCGCGTACCCCGGTGCGCCGGAGCGGGCGGCCCGCCTGCTCGGCGTCGTCGGCGGCGCGGAACCGGCGGGTTCGGATGGGTGAGCCGCGCGTGCTCGTCGTCGGCGCGGGCATCAGCGGCGTCCTGCTCGCCCGGCGGCTGCGGGACGCGGGCGCCGACGCGGTCCTGATCGGCCCGCACGGCGGCGGCGCGGCCGGGCGGCCCGCCGACGCGACGGCCGCGTCCGGCGGACTGATGCGGGCCTTCGAGCCCGATCCGGCCGCCCGGTCCCTCGCCGCCGCGAGCCTCGCCGAACTGCTGGCCGATCCGTCCCTCGCGACAGCGGCCGGGTGGCGGCGGACCGGCTCGCTCTACCTGCTCGACGCCCGGGCGGCGGCCGGCGTGGACGGCGCCGAGGTGCTGACCCGGGCCGACGCCGACCGGTTCGGCTTCGCCGGGCTCCCGGACGGCACGGTGGGGATCTGGGAGGACCGGGCCGGCTACCTGGACCCGGACCGGCTGCGCCGGACCGTCCTGCGTGGCCTCGGCCGGACCGAGACCACACCGGTGGCCCGCCTCGACGACCGCGTGGTCGAGCTGCGCGACGGCCGCCGGCTCACCGGCGACCTCGTCGTCGTGGCCGCCGGGGCCTGGACCCCGCGCCTGCTGGGCGCCGCCGGGCTGCCGACCTCGCTGCGCACCAAGCACATCCAGTACGCCCACCACGTCACCGGCCGCGCCGAGCTGCCGTGCTTCGTGGACGAGACCAGCGGCCTCTACGGCCGGCCGGCCGGTCCGGGGCGGATGCTGCTCGGGCTGCCCAGCGACAGGTGGGACGTCGACCCGCCGTCCCCCGAGCCGGACGCCGCACTGGCGGCACGGGTCCTGACCGTGGCCGCGCGGCGGCTGCCCGGCCTGGACCCGCGACCGGCCGGGCCGCCGGTGAGCGCCACCGACTGCTACAGCGAACCCGCCGGGCTGGCCCTGCGCCACGTGGCCGGCGCGGTGCACACCTTCACCGGCGGCAGCGGCGGCGCCGCCAAGACCGTCCTGGCCGCCAGCCGGCTCGCCGCCACCGCCCTGCTGAACACCCGAACCGCGATCCCTGTCCCCCACGGCCAGACAGAGGCAGACTGATGACGCAGACCTTTCACACAGTGGGAATCGGCGCCGGGCCGGCGAACCTGAGCCTCGCGGCGATGTACGACACCCTCGCGCCGCACGACATCGCGCTGTTCGAGGCCCGCGACCGGCCGGGCTGGCACGACGGGATGCTGCACAGCGGCGTCCGCATGCAGACCGGCTGGGTCAAGGACCTGGTCTCGCTCTACGACCCGACCCACCCGCTGTCGTTCCTCAACTACCTGGTCACCACCGGCCGGGTGTACGCCCTGCTGGGCGCCGGGTTCGACACCATCCCCCGGATCGAGTACCAGCAGTACCTGGTGTGGGCGGCGGGCCGGCTGCCGCGCATCACGTACGGCACCCGCGTCGACCGGGTCGAGTTCGACGGCGCGCTGGTCAGCCGCAGCGGCGGTGCGGAGGTCGCCCGCTCCCGGCACCTGGTGCTCGGCAGCGGGACCGTCCCCTTCGTACCGGAGTTCCTGGACGCCCTCGACCCCCGGCACCTGTTCGTCGCCGACGAGCTGCACCAGCGCCTCGCCACGGTGCCGGACGAGCCGGACCTGCCGTGGATCGTGATCGGCAGCGGACAGACCAGCGCCGAGTGCGTCGCGGCGCTGCTCGCCCGCGGGTGCCGCGACATCAGGTGGATCGGGCGGCGGTCGTGGTTCGCCCCGCTGGAGGACTCCCCGTCGGCGAACGACCTGTACCGGCCCGCCTACCAGGAGTCGTTCCTCACCCTGTCCCGGGACGTGCGGGAACGGCTCGTCTCCGGCCAGATCCTGACCAGCGACGGCATCTCCCCGGGCACGTTGCGCGGCGTCTACCAGCACAACTACGAGGAGCGGCTGCGCACCGGCCGGTTCCCGGTGACGATCATGCCGAGCCGTACCGTGACCGGCGCCCGGCAGCTCGACGGGGAGGTCGAGCTGGAGTGCCTGACGGCCGGCAGCGGCGAGGAACGGCACCGGGCGGTGAACCTCGTCGTCGCGGCGGGACGCCGGCAGGCGCCGCTGCCCTTCGACCCGGAGCTGACCGCGCTGATCGATCTGGACGAGCGCGGTGAGCCGGTCATCGAGTCGGACTACTCGATCCGGTGGAAGCACGCCGACGACCACAAGATCTTCGTGCTGAACCGGGGGCGGTACGTCCAGGGGCTCGTCGACTCCAACCTGAGCATCCTGCCGATCCGCAGCGCGATGATCCTCAACTCGATCGCCGGCCGCACGGTCTGCCGGTTCCGCGACGACTACCTGAGCACCCGATGGGCGTGAGCGCGATGACGTCGTTCGACTACGACGACCGGATCTTCGTCTCCGTCGACCACGCCGGTGACGCCGACCCGTTGCGGGGGCACTACCACCAGCGCGGCGATCTGGTCTGGGCGGAGATCTCCGGCGGCCCGGTACGGCACGGCCGGCTCGCCGGCACCTGCGACGCGCAGGGCGTGGTGCGTTTCGCGTACGTGGAGGTGCTCACCGACGGCAGCATCGTGGTCGGCGAGTGCGAGTCGCGGCCCGAGCGGCTGCCGGACGGCCGGATCCGGCTGCGCGAGCGGTGGCGCCGGCACGGGCCGCGCCGCGACAGCGGCGTCTCCGTCATCGAGGAGGCCGCCCCGGCCCGCATCGAGGCGAGGGAGGAGCAGCGTGTCTGACATCCAGATCGTCAGCTTCGTCGCGGCGAGCCTGCTCATCATCATCGTGCCGGGCGTCGACTTCGCCCTGGTCACCCGGCAGACCGTGCGGTACGGGCGGCGGGCCGGGTTCGTGGTGCTGGCCGGGCTGTTCGCCGCCGCCCTGGTGCACGCCTCGCTCGCCACCGCCGGCCTGTCCGCCCTGCTGGTGTCCTCACCGGCGCTCTACACGGTGCTGCGGGTCGCCGGCGCGCTGTACCTGGTCTACCTGGGCGGCACCATCCTCTGGGCCACCCGGCCACGACGGGCGGCGGCCCCGGCCGCGCAGCCGGTCACAGTGGGCGCGGGCGGCCCCGGGCCGGACGCGGACACCGGCCCGGTCGCCGCGCCGGAGACGGTGGCCGCCGACGAGCCGCACGTGGCCCGGCGCTCGTTCGTCATGGGCGTCACCAGCCAGCTGCTGAACGTCAAGGTGGTCGTCTTCTACGTCTCGTTCGTGCCGCAGTTCGTCAAGCCCGGCGACGGCGCGGCGGCCCGTACGGCGGTGCTGGCCGCCACGTTCATCGGCCTCGCCGTGCTCTGGTGGGCCTGCTACATCCTGCTCATCGACCGGTTGCAGCCCTGGCTGACCCGGCCGTCGGTGCTGCTGGTGATCGAACGGCTGACCGGGCTGATCCTGATCGTCCTGGCGGTACGGATCGCGCTGAGCCACTGAACCGCAGCACGGCGCCCGCCGGCCCGGCCGTCCAGCCGGTCCGGCGGGCGCTCGTGGTGTCAGGCGTTGCGCGGGCGGTGGGCGACGGTGAGGACGTGGGTGGTCGGCCAGTCCAGCGGCCGGCCGTCCAGGTCGGTCAGGGACGCGACGGGTGCGATCCGGTTGTCGATCACCCAGTCGTTGCGGACCGGCGCCGAGGCGGGGCCGATCTCGAAGCCCGCCTCGGTGAGCAGCGCCGTCCAGTCGGCGAAGCTCAGGCCGCAGAACTGCTCCCTGGTCTCCGACAGCCAGTTGTCGGTGTAGTCCTTGCGGGTCAGGTAGTCCATCGCCGCGCCCAGGCCGAGACGTACCGCGCCGTCGGCCAGCGGCTCGTACGCGAAGCCGAACGCGAAGTCCACCGCGAACTGGTCCAGCCGGGCCCGCGTCGACAGTCCGGAGACGTACCGCCGGACCTCGGCCGAGGTCAGGCCGGCGAGATCCCGGCGCGGCGAGGCCGGGTTGTCCCCGTCGTCGGTGGTCAGCCGCAGGATCACCGGCCGGTCCGGCTCGTCCGGCCCGCACACGTCGCTGTTGATCCAGACACCGCCGGGCACCGTGTGGTCGTGGATGCGGCGGGCGAACTGGAGCAGCGACTCCCGCTGCCGCCCGTACGACCAGATCTCGTGGGTCAGCGCGAAGGTGAGCGTGGTGTCGACCGAGCGGTCCTTGAACACCGCGCCGCCGAGGACGTTGCGGTGGAAGAAGTACACGTTGGCGTTGCGGAACACGCCCTGCGCCTTCTTGTGCAGGCACTCCTGGTAGAGGTGGCGGGCCACCTCCACACCGATCAGGTCGCTCTCGCGCAGCGCGGCCTCCCGGTCGGCCAGTTCCAGGACGGCGCCCGCGCCGCAGCCGATGTCCACGATGCGTCCGGGCTGCACGTGCCGGCGCACCGAGTCCCACTTGCGTTGGGCGGCCGAGGCGAACGCCTCCACGTAGGTGCGGTAGTCGCGGGTCACGGTGAGGCCGCCCTCGTCGCCGACGAGCGGGTCGTTCACCACCGACCGGATCGCCTCGACCAGGCGGTAGCGCTCGAACACGTCGATCGTCGCCGGGTGGGTGAGCGTCCGCCAGCTCTCGTCACCGGCGGCCAGGCGCAGCAGCACGTCCCACGGCCGTTCCGGCGTCCCGGGCAGGTCCGGATCGGCCTCGACCAGCGCGATCGCGAAGCCGAGGCGCTCGTACAGCTTGGCGACCTCCGGGGTGGAGCAGGCCACCACCGTGTCGGCGGGCGTGAGTTCGAGCCCGGTGGCCACCGCGATGCTCTTGAGCGTGACCTCGGCGAACGCGTCGGTGTACGCGGTGTCGAAGATCGGCACGGCCAGCGAGCGCAGCCCGCTGAGCACGCTGAACCGCTCGATCGCGGCCTCCCGCCTGTGGTACGCGACGGGGTTGCGCCTGGTGTTCTCGTGGTTGGCCGACGTCACCGCCCAGACCACTGTGGCCTCGTCGCCGGCGAGCCGGCGCAGGTAGTCGGCCTGGAACCGGGTCAGCAGGTGGTGCCGCCCCGGGAACAGCACGAAGCGGGTCGGCAGGTCGGTCATGGTCACCTCGCCTGGGCGGTACAGCGGTCGGTGATCATACCGGGACGCGCCAGGAACGCCAGAGATGGCCGTACCGGCCGTCGGCGGCCAGCAGCTCCTCGTGCGTGCCCTGCTCCACGACCCGGCCGTGGTCGAGCACGACGATTCGGTCCGCGCTCACCGCCTGGCTGAGCCGGTGCGCCACGATCAGCGTGGTCCGCCCCTGCGTGGCCGCGAGGGCCGCCCGGTCCAGGTCGCGGGCTCCGGCGCTGCCGGCCTCGGCTGTCGCCTCGTCCAGCACGGCGACGGCCGGCGCGGTGAGCACCAGCCGGGCCAGGGCCACCTGCTGGGCCTGCGCGGCGGTGAGCCGGTGGCCGCCCTCGCCCACCGGCGTCGCCAGCCCGTCGGGCAGGGCACGCAGCCAGGTGGTGGCGCCGACCCGTTCCAGCGCGTCGAGCAGCTCGGCGTCGGTCGCGTCCGGTGCGGCCAGGCGCAGGTCCTCGGCGAGCGGCCCGGCGAAGACGTGCACCTCCTGGCTGACCAGTGCCACGTCGCGCCGGGACGTGGCCTCGCCCGTCCCGGTCAGCGGCGCGCCGTCGAGGCGTACCGATCCGTCGGTGGGCGCGATGATCCCGGCGGCGATGCCGGCGAGCGTGCTCTTGCCGGCGCCGCTGGCGCCGACCAGCGCGACCCGCTCCCCCGGTGCCAGGCGCAGTTCGACGTCGGCGAGCACCAGCGGCCCGTCGTCGTAGTGGTGCCGGCGCACCGTGACGTCCAGCGCGGCCGGGCCGCGCGGGTGGCCCGGCGCTGTGGTCGGGGCGGTTGTGGCGGGCGGTGCGGTGTCGGGCAGGTCTGCCACGCCGACCAGCCGGGCGAGGCTCGCGCCGGCCTGCAGCACCGAGTCGGACTCCAGCAGCAGCAGGCCGATCGGGTTGAACAGGCGGTGGAAGTAGAGCGCGGCGGTGGTCGCCGCGCCGACGGTTACCAGGTCGTCGCGGACCAGGAAGAACCCGGCCACGAGCACAGCGGCCAGGCCGAGGAACTCCGACCTGTTGATCCGCAGCCCGAAGCGGGTGTGCAGGTTGAAGATCTCCAGCGACAGGTCGCGCGCCACGCCGGACCGCTCGGCGATGGCCGCCACGTGCGCGTCCTCGGTCCGGTACGCGCGCACCGTCGCCGCGCCGCGCAGCGCGCCGGCCATCGCCTGCGTCCGCTCGCCGGTGGCGACCCGCTCGCGGGCGTAGTAGGGCGCGGAGCGCCGCAGGTACCAGCGCAGCGCCAGCGCGTACGCGGGCGCTGCTAGCAGCCCGGCGAGGCCGAGCCGCCAGTCCAGCGCGACCAGCCCGAACACGGTGAGCACCACCGACAGCAGCGCGCCGACGAACGCCGGGCCGCTCACCGCGATCACGTTCGTCACCACCGCCACGTCGTCGCCGACGCGGGCCAGCAGGTCGCCGGTGCCGGCCCGCTCCAGCGTCGCGGACGGCAGGTGCAACGCGCGGTCGAGGACGCGCTCGCGCAGCCGGGCCAGCACCGTCTCGCCGAGCCGGGACGCGAGCGCGGCGCCGAGCGCCGTGAGCAGGCCGGTGAACACGGCGGCGCCGGCGATCACCGCCACCCGGCCGGCGATCCGGGAGACCGGGGCGTCGGCGATGACGTCGTCGACCAGGCGGCCGAGCACCCAGGGCGCGACCAGGCCACCCGCGGCGGCGACGACGAGCACGGTCGCCGCGGCGGCGCTGAGGCCGGGCCGGGCGCGGAACTGGGCGCCGAGCGTCGTCCAGGTCTGCCGGGCGGACGCGACAGGCAGCAACGTCCGGCCGGGGGTACGCGGGTCAGCGGTCACCGCAGTGTCTCCTCGCGGTAGCGGGCGTCGGAGGCCAGCAGGTGCTCGTGCGGTCCCTCGGCGGCCACCCGGCCGTCGGCGATCACCACCACCCGGTCGGTGATCCGCAGCAGGGCCGGGCTGCTGGTGATCAGCAGGGTGCCCCGGGGCCCCACCCGGCGCGTTTCGGCCAGTCCGTCGGCGAGCTGCGCCTCGGTGGCGGCGTCGACAGCGGTGGTGGGATCGTGCAGCACCAGCACGGGCGGGTCGGCGTGCAGCGCCCGGGCCAGCCCGAGCCGCTGGCGCTGGCCGCCGGAGAGGTTCGCGCCCCGCTCGACGAGCCGGTGGTCGAGGCCGCCGGGGTGTGCGTCCACGACGTCCTGGGCCGCGGCCGCCCGGACGGCGGCGTGCAGCCGCGCCTGGTCGGCCGGGGCGCCGGCGGCGAGGTTGGCCGCCACCGTGCCCTCGAAGAGCGTCACGTCGTGCGGCTCGACGAGCACGGTGCCGCGCAGCGCGTCGACGTGCAGGTCGTCGGCGGGCACGCCGTCGACACGCACGGTGCCCCGGCACGCGTCCGGCGACACCCGCCCGGACAGCAGCGCCACCAGCGCTTCGGCGTCGGCCGGGTCGTACGCGAGCACGCCCACCACCTCGCCGGGGCCGACGCGCAGGTTCACCCCGTCCAGTCCGGCGTGCCCGACGTCGTCGAGGGCCAGCCGCGGCCCGTCCGGGTGGGCCGGCGCCGACGCGTCGCCGGGCCGGGTCAGCGGCTCGGCGCCGAGCACGCGCGCCACCCGGGCGGCGGAGGCGCGGGCCATCGCGAACAGTTGCACGCACCAGCCCATGGTCTGCACCGGCTCGGCCACGAACTGCGCGAGTCCGACCACTGTGACCAGCTCGCCGATGGTGAGCCGGCCGCGCAGGGCGAGCCAGCCGGCCACTCCGGCGACCGCCGCGAGGAACAGGCCGTTGGCGGCGGTGGTGAGCCCGAGATGCAGTCCCTTGGTGTTGGCGGCGCGCAGCGTCACCGCGAGCGCGTTGCGGCTGGCGGCGGCGTACCGGCCGGCGGCGTGGTGCTGGGCGCCGATGCCGCGCAGCACGCGCAGGCCGGAGACGAGGTCCACGGCGAGCGCCGTGGTCTCCGCGAGGGCCTCCTGCTGGGAGGTGCTGCGCCGGGACAGCAGCGGCGCCATCCGTTGCAGCACGAGGACCAGCACCGGTACGCCGACGAGCACGCCGAGCCCGAGGGGGATGTCGATGACCAGCAGCGCGGTCGCCGCGACGGTCAGCGCGGTCACCGCGGCGACACCGAATCCGGCGACCCGCACCACGAGCGCGGAGAGTTCGGCGTCGGAGGCGGCGACCGAGAGCAGTTCGCCGTCGCGCAGGCCGGAACGGTGTCCGCGCGGGTCGAGCGCGCGCTCGGCGATCTCCACCCGCAGCAGGTGCGCCTCCCGCTCCACCGCCGCGAACGCCTGGCGGGCGCCGTTGCGGTAGGCGAACGCGAGCACGGCGAACAGGGCCGCGAGGCCGGCGACCGAGTACGCGAGCGCCCACGGGTCGCCGGTCACCACGGCGCGGTCGATGATGACGCCGATCGCCACCGGCACGAGCGCCTCGGCGACCTGGTGCAGGCCGAGCAGCGTGACGCCGATCAGCACCGGCCGTCGCTGGCGGCGCAACGCCTGACGCAGCACGTACCGGGCCGTGACGGCGCCGCCGGCGGGATGCGGGGACACGAGGGGTTGCCTCCAGTGCTCGAAGTGAGGCCAGCCTAACCTCAGCCTCCGGGGTGGCCGAGGCGGGTGGCACGGCTCACCACGGCCTCCGCCAGCGGGGCACGGTGACCGCCGGTAATGTTGATCAGGCCGAGAGTGCACCCATATGTCCGCTGCCCCGAGGAGCGACCATGCTCGATCACGCGTCCGGCCGAATCGACATCGCCCGCCTTCAGGAGACGCTCGACGGACCGTGGGCCGAGGTTCGCCAGGCCCACCGCAAACACCTCGACGAACGCTTCCTCCCGGTCTACGGCGAGTCCGGCGACCAGGCGCGCGAGCGGATCACGCGGCTGCTCGGCGAACTCCCGGTCGAGCTGGGCATCGCCGCGGGCTTCCCGGCCGAGTACGGCGGCCGGTCCGACGTGGGCGCCTCGATCGTCGCCACCGAGATGCTGGCGCAGGTCGACCTGTCACTCATGGTGAAGGCCGGCGTGCAGTGGGGCCTGTTCGGCGGCGCGGTCGCGGCGCTCGGCACGAAGCGGCACCACGACGCCTACCTGCGGGACATCGTCGAGGGCCGGATCTTCGGCTGCTTCGCGATGACCGAGACCGGCCACGGCTCGGACGTGCAGCAGCTGCGCACCACCTGTGTGTACGACCCGCAGACGCAGACCTTCGACCTGCACACGCCGCACGAGGCGGCACGCAAGGACTACATCGGCAACGCGGCCCGGGACGGGCGGATGGCTGTGGTCTTCGCCCAGCTGATCAGCGGTGGGCGCCGGCACGGGGTGCACGCGTGGCTGGTGCCGATCCGCGACGAGCACGGCAACCCGATGCCCGGCGTGACCATCGGCGACGCCGGGCCCAAGGCCGGTCTGCTCGGCGTCGACAACGGGCGGCTCAGCTTCGACCACGTACGGGTGCCGCGGGACATGCTGCTGGACCGGTACGCGCAGGTGGCCGAGGACGGGACGTACTCCAGCGCGATCGAGAACGACTCCCGCCGGTTCTTCACCATGCTCGGCACGCTGGTGCGGGGCCGGGTCAGCGTGGGCGGCGCCGCGTCGGCGGCCACCAAGGCGGCGCTGGCGATCGCGGTGCGCTACGGCGACATCCGCCGTCAGTTCAGTGACGCCGAGGGTGACCGCGAGGTGCTGCTCAACGACTACCTGGCCCACCAGCGCAAGCTGCTGCCCGCGCTGGCCACCACGTACGCACTGCACTTCGCCCAGACCGAGCTGGTCGCCGCGCTCGACGAGATCCAGGGCGGCGACGGGCCGGTCGACGAGCACCGGCAGCGGGAGCTGGAGTCCCGTGCCGCCGGGCTCAAGGCGGCGCAGACCTGGCACGCCACACGCACCATCCAGGCGTGCCGGGAGGCGTGCGGCGGCGCCGGCTACCTGTCCGAGAACCGGCTGCCCAGCCTCAAGGCCGACACCGACGTGTTCACCACGTTCGAGGGCGACAACACGGTCCTGCTCCAGCTGGTCGCCAAGGGGCTGCTGACCGGCTACCGGGACGAGTTCGGCTCGTTGGACGGCTGGGGGCGCGCCTCGTTCGTCGCCGAGCAGGTACGCGAGATGGTGCTGGAACGCACCGCCGCGCGGGCGCTCATCGCGCGGCTGGTCGGCGCCGTGCCGGGCCGGGACGACGAGGTCGCCGTCACCGACCGGGGCTGGCAGCTCAAGGTGTTCGAGGACCGCGAGGAGCACCTGCTCGACAGCGCGGTCCGCCGCCTGCGCGGTGGCGCCTCCACCAAGAAGGACCGTCCGTTCGACATCTTCAACGACGTGCAGGACCACGTCCTCGCCGTCGCCGCCGCGCACGTCGACCGGGTGACCCTGGAGGCGTTCGTCGCCGGTATCGACGCGACAGCCGACCCGGCGGTCAAGGAGCTGCTGTCCCGGGTCTGCGACCTGTACGCGCTGAGCGTCATCGAGGCGAACAAGGGCTGGCTGCTGGAGCACGGCCGGCTCACCCCGGCCCGGTCCAAGGCGATCACCGGCGTGGTGAACGGGCTGCTCAAGGAGCTGCGCCCGTACATGCGCACGCTGGTGGACGGTTTCGCCATCCCGGACGCGTGGCTGCACGCCGCGATCCTGCGGGAGGAGCCCGCACGGCAGGAGACGATGGCCGCCCACGACGCCGCCACCGACCCGCGGTCCGCGCCGGCCTGACCGCCCCGCGGCGCTGATCCGCCGTACCGCCGGATGTGCCCCTGCCGGGGCCGTCCGGCGGTTGCGCGCTGTCCGCCTGCCACGTGGGCCGGTCCTTGACGAAAACCTTTTCGGGCTCCATGGTGGTCGAGAAAGCAATAGATGCTAATCGATTTCACCTAGGACGGCGCGACGGCTGTTCCCGGGCCGCCGCCCCGACCGAGAGGAGAGGAGAGGTCCGTGACATCAGCGAGAGGTGGCGCGCGGCTGGCGGTCGTCCTGGCCGCCACCCTGACCACTGTGGCCGGCGCGGCGCTCGTGGTCACCGGGGCGCAGGCGGCGGCGCCCGGATGCCGGGTCGACTACCGGGTGACCAGCCAGTGGCCGGGCGGATTCGGCGCCGACGTGACGATCACCAACCTCGGCGACCCGGTCACCGGCTGGACGCTGGCCTGGTCGTACGCGGCCGGACAGACGGTGACGCAGGCGTGGAACGCGAGCGTCAGCCAGAGCGGCACCCGGGTCACCGCGACGAACGCCTCCTACAACGGCTCCCTGGGCACCGGCGCCGCGGCCTCGTTCGGCTTCAACGGCGCGTTCGCCGGCACCAACCCGGCGCCCACGTCGTTCACCCTGAACGGAACGGCCTGCACCGGGGCGCCGACCACACCCGCTCCCACGACGCCCGCGCCGACCACACCGGCGCCCACCCCCACCTCCGGCCCCACCACGCCGCCCCCCGGCTCCGGCTGGAACCCGCCGTCGAACCTGGCCGGACCGCTCAACCAGGTCTGGCAGCACGTGGAGCAGACCTACAACAACGGCAACCTGTACGGCTTCCGCAACTACGGCTGGGACCAGTTGTTCGCGAACCGGGGCTACATCAACTACTGCGTCCGGTGGGACTCGTCGGCCACCGTGACGGCGGCGCAACGTGACCAGATCCAGGCCGCGCTGGCCCGCCAGTACAAGAAGTGGATGAACGTCCTGGCCGGCCACAACGGCTTCCCCTACACCGACGTACCGGTGAAGGTGGTCGGCTGGGCGGTGCGGGACCGCAACCAGTTGCAGTGGTCCGACAACTCGGTCGACATCTACGTCAACGACATCCGGGAGAACGCGCCGCAGTGCAGCGAGCCGTGCGGCCGGTTCTTCAACCAGAACGGCCAGTACCCGAACTGCCCGGGTGGCGCCGGCCGCCACTACGACCACTCGCTCTGGCTGACCGACGGGTTCGGCGGCGGCGCGGGCGGCGACTGGGGGCAACGGATCGGCCGGGAGTACTTCATGTCCAACCTCGGCAGCGACAACATCCACATCCTGCTGCACGAGATCGGGCACACCTACGGCCTCGACGACTTCTACGACTGGGACCCGCTGCCGGGTCAGGGCTTCGTCATGAAGGCCGGCAGCGCCGCCTCGATCACCGATTTCGACGCCTGGATGCTGCGCGACTGGTGGCGGCACCTCAAGAGCCGCTACGGCTACTGACGGGGGTGCCCGATGCGTGCAAACCCGTTCCGTCTCGCGGCGGCGACGCTCGCCGTGATCCTGGCCGGCGCCGTCGTGGCGACCGGCGGCGCCGGCCACGCGGCCGCCGCGGGCTGCCGGATCGCGTACGCGGTCAGCTCCCAGTGGCCGGGCGGCTTCGGCGCGAACGTGCAGGTCACCAACCTGGGCGACCCGATCAGCGGCTGGACGCTGCGCTGGTCGTTCACGGCCGGGCAGACAGTCACCCAGGCATGGAACGCGACGGTGGCGCAGAGCGGCGCCGCTGTCACCGCGACGAACGTCAGCTACAACGGCGGCCTCGGCACCGGGGCGTCCGCGTCGTTCGGCTTCAACGGGTCCTGGAACGGCTCCGCCAACCCGGCCCCGAGCGCGTTCACCCTCAACGGCGTCGCCTGCACCGGCGGTACGCCGCCGACGTCGGTACCGCCGGCCCCGACCGCCACGCCGGCACCGACCGGGACCGCGCCGCCGCCCGGCGGCACACCGCCGCCGGGCACCGTGCGCGTCTACTGGCTCAAGCCCTCCGACGTCGCGTACGACCAGCGGTGGCCGGACGGCATCGCCGCCGTGATGCGCGAGGCCCAGCGGTACTACCGGCAGGAGCTGGGCCGGACGTTCACACTGAACAACCCGGTGGTGGAGGTGGTCGACGGCGACCACGTCAAGTCCTGGTACGAGAACACCCCGAACGGCTCCGACCGGTACTGGTGGTCGGTGTTCAACATGCAGCAGGAGCTGATGCGCAAGCTGAGCCTGCGCGCACCGGACAACCGCTGGATCAACGTGGGTGAGATCAGCGCCGAGGGTCCGGGCGCCGGGGGTGGCGGCGGTGGCGGCTGGGTGATCCTCTGCCAGCACGACGCCGACGGCGCGGCGGGCGTGAACGGCCCGATGAACCGCTGGTACGGCGGCATGGTGCACGAACTCGGCCACGCGCTCGGGTTGCCGGACTCGACGTCGACGGACGGCACCCCGATGTCGGCCTCGTTCTACGACTATCCGAACACGCACTTCAGCCAGGCACAGAAGAACCAGATCCTCGCCGGCCCGTACGGCGCCTTCCTGTCCTGACGCCCTCCGCCGGCCCGTCCCCGTGCGGGGGCGGGCCGGTGGAGTCCCGGACCACCAGGCGGCCGGGGTGCCGGATGACGCCGCGCGACGGGTTCCCGTCCAGCGCCGCGAACAGGTACTTGACCGCCGTGGCGCCGAGTTGTTCCAGGTTCAGGTCCACTGTGGTCAGCGGTGGACGGCAGTCGGTGGCGAAGACCTCCCAGTTGTCGTACCCGACCACCGCCACGTCCTGCGGCGTACGGCGGCCGAGGTCGCGCAGCGCCTCGACCACCCCGGTGGCGATCTGGTCGTTGCCGCAGAAGACGGCGTCCGTGTCCGGCGAGGCGTTGATCACCATGGCCGCCGCCTGCCGGCCCCAGCGCTGCGACCAGTCGCCGTAGCGGGGACCGCCGCCGACCAGCGGCAGACCCGCCTCGCGCAGCACCGCCTCCAGGCCGACCACCCGGTCGCGGGCGGCCCGGTAGGTCTGCGGGCCGGTGATGTGGGCGATGCGGCGGCGGCCCAGCGACACCAGGTGCTCGGCCGCGAGCCGCCCGCCGCCCTCGTCGTCGGCGAGGACGGACAGGTCGTCCGGGTCGTCCGACTCGCCGTAGACGTAGACCGCCGGGACGGGCAGGTCGCGGCTCAGCGACGGCCGGATGTCGTTGGAGTCGCCGAGGATGACGAAACCGTCGACCTGACGTGACAGCAGCGTCCGGATGTGGTGCTGGCGGCGGATGACGTCGCCGCGGGCGTCGCACAGCAGCACGCACATCCGCTCGTTGCCCAGGGCGTTCTCCACTCCCCTGAGGACGGGGAAGGCGAACCGCTCGCCGAGCGTCTCGGTCAGCAGCCCGATGGTGTGGGAGCGTCCGGAGATCAGCCCCCGGGCCAGCCCGTTCGGCTGGAAGGAGAGCTGCTCGGCGGCCTGCTGCACCCGCCGGCGGGTGGCCGGTGCCACCTCCTCACGGGCGTTGAGCGCCTTGGACGCGGTGGCCACCGACACGCCGGCCAGCTTCGCCACATCCATCAGAGTCACCGACTGCGAACGTCGTCTACGCACCGAGATCCCCTTCGGGCCGGGGCTGGATCACCGAGGCAGCCACCGAGGCGTACCGACTATACCCGACCCCGCGGCCGATTTCTGAAAAGGATTTCGAGCACCGCGCCTGTGCCGGCCACCACCGGCGCGTACCGCCGGCCCGCCCGCCGACACCTCTCGCCCGAAAGCTTTTCGGACGATCGGCGCACGGCCGGCACCCCGTCTGCCGCACACCGAACGGCCCCCGGGCTGCGCAGAGGATTGACAGCCTCCGATGCGGTGGTATGTTGCTGAAAAGGTTTTCGGCTCAGGTCGGCGGGGCAGCCGGCCGGCCGGGCGAGGCAGTCGCCGACGACCGGGCGTCGACGACCGGGGGCCGTTCCACCCGCCGCGCACGCGGGTCACGACGGCCGCCCGAAACCGGTACGAGGTGTCACCCCGACCGCCGCCCCGCCGCGGTACCGGCGGTCCGGCCTGTCGCGGTGCAGTTCTCATCCCGACAACGAAAGGTCTCGGTGAGCACCCATGAACACATGGGATCCTCCCGGAAGTCCACACCTCGATCGGGCCGGGCCGGAGGTGCGCACGTCGCCACCCCCGGCCGTCCGCCGGTTCCGGCGGGTCACCGGAGCGGCGCTCGCCCTGGTGGTCGTCGGCGCGCTCACCCCGGTGGCCGCGAGCCCCGCACAGGCCGCTCAGACCATCGGCTATCCCACCTTCGGCGGCCCGGCGGTCCCGCAGCCGCCGGTCGGGTACACCACCGGCAACATGATGCAGTCGATCTACGACGCGGAGAAGGCGGGCACCGACTTCTGGATCGACCGGCTGCTGTCGCGCTCCGGCGGCGGCGATCCGTCCGACGCCGACGGCGGGATCCTGATGACCCGCGGGCGGGCCCTGTTCATGAAACAGCACAATCCGGCGGTGATCGGCTTCGGCGGCCGGGTGGCGTACTGGGAGAGCATCAGCGACGCCGCCGCGTACTCGATCGCGCTGGGCCCGGGGACGTTCACCGAGCAGAGCAGCCAGCGCTGGCAGGCGCCCAGCCACTGGAGGAGCGTGTACGCCGGGGGCTCGGTGCAGGCCACAGTCACCAAGTTCATCACCGACAACAACGTCGCGGTCACCAACCTGTCGATCAGGAACAGCGGCGGCGCACCTGTCACACTCACCCTGCGGGCCACCTCGCCGTACGCGTCGTCCGGCAGCGGCAACGAGCTGACCGGGTCGACCGGGGTGAAGAACGGCCTCACCACGCTCGCCACCAGGCTGGCCGGTGACGGCTTCACCGCCTCCGGCGGCGCGCTGACCCGGACGGTCACCGTCGCCGCCGGCGCCACGCTGCAGACCAAGGTGGTCATGGGGTTCACCGCCCGGGAGATCCCGCAGTCGTCGACCGACTACCTGAGCTACCGCGACGCCACCCCGGACGCCGCGTTCGCCACCCACGTCCGTGCCTACCACAGGTGGTGGGCCGAGAACGTCCCCTACATCGACGTGCCGGAACCGGCGATCAAGAAGAACATCTACTACCGCTGGTGGCTGATGCGCTTCAACCACCTCGACGCCGACATCCCCGGGCAGACCTTCCAGTTCCCGACGTCGGTGGAGGGCGCGCTGGGCTACAACAACGCCATCGCGTTGACCCAGCCGATGCACATCGACGACCTGAAGTACCTGCGCGACCCGAAGTACGCCTACGGCGACTGGCTCTCGGTCGGTCAGGTGTCCAAGGGCGGACGCTTCCTGGACAACCCCGGCGACCCGGAGAACTGGTCCAACAGCTACACCCAGTACATCGCCGAGGCGGCCTGGCGCAGCTACCAGCTCCACGGCGGCCAGCCCGGCATCGCGGCGAGCCTCGCCCGCTACGCCGAAGGCGACGTCAAGGGCCAGCTCGCCCACTACGACCGCGACGGCAACGGCATCATCGAGTACGACTGGGGCGCGCTGACCGGCAACGACGCCGACGCCGTCTCGTTCCACTGGCGCCCCGGCAACCTGGACCGGGCCGAGGGCGCGTACCAGTACAGCGGCGCGCTGGCCGCCGCGCAGGCGTACGAGGCGGTCGGCAACTCGGCCAAGGCCGCCGAGATGCGGGCCCTGGCCGCCCGGATCCGCAACGCGATCGTCACGGTGCTCTGGAACCCGGCCGACAACCTGCTGGAACACCGGCATGTGGCGACGAACGCCCACGTGCCGTGGAAGGAGATCAACAACTACTACCCGTACGCGGTCGGCCTGATGCCCGCCACCGATCAGTACAAGCAGGCGCTGCGCCTCCTCGCCGACCCGGCGGAGTACCCGATCTTCCCGTTCTACACCGCCAACCAGCGGGACAAGGCCGCCGCGGCGGCCGCCGGCTCGCCCGGCAGCAACAACTTCTCCACCATCAACTCCACAGTGCAGTTCCGGCTGCTCTCCTCGGTCCTGCGCACCTACCCCAACCAGTGGGTCGGCCCGGAGGACTACAAGAAGCTGCTCTACTGGAACGTCTGGGCCCAGTACGTCAACGGCGACACCCGCTGGCCCGACGCCAACGAGTTCTGGGCCGACTGGAACCCGGGCGGCAAGCGCATCGACTACCGCTCCTGGATCCACCACAACATCCTCGGCAGCAGCAACTGGACGGTCGTCGAGGACGTGGCCGGTCTGCGGCCGCGCAACGACAACCGGGTCGAGTTGTCGCCGATCGCCATCGGCTGGCCGAACTTCACAGTCAACAACATCCGCTACCGCAACAGCGACCTGACGATCGTCTGGGACGACCCGGGCGACGGTGTGACCCGGTACCCGGGCGTCCCCGAGGGGTACTCGATCTACGTCAACGGGAACCGGGCCGTCACCGTCGACAAGCTCGTGCCGCTGGTCTTCGACCCGTCCAGCGGATCGGTCAGCTTCCCCGGCGCCACCGCCGGTGTCACCTTCAGCACGCCGGTGCCCGGCATGCGGGCCCCCAACCAGGTGGTCCACAGTGACGCCGGCACGGTGGACCTGCTCGCCAAGGCGGGGGTGGATCTGAGCGCGAACCTGCCCGACCTCGCCGACGGCGCGAGAGTAACGGCCTCGACCACCGCGAGCGGCACCAGCGCCGGCGCCGCGATCGACGGCTACCCGACGAACGAGCCGTTCTGGGGCGCCGGCGGGTCCGCCGCCCAGGACTGGTACGAGATCGACTTCGGTTCGCCGAAGACCGTCGACGAGCTGCGCCTGTACGTCAAGGACAGCCGCCCGGCCGGCGCCACCTACCGGCCGCCGGCGTCGTACCAGGTCCAGTACCACGACGGCAGCGCCTGGGTGAACGTCGGCGCACAGGTCGGCACGCCGGCGGCACCCCAGGGCAACTACAACAACGTCCGCTTCGCCGCGGTGGCCGCCCAGCGGATCCGGGTGGTGCTGACGCACGCCGGCGGCGCGCGGTCCGGCCTGACCGAGGTGCAGGCCTACCACCGCGGCGGGTCCACGCCACCGGCCTCCACCTCGTACGAGGCGGAGGCGAGCGGCAACACCCTGACCGGGCAGGCCGCGGTGCGCTCCTCGGCCGGCGCCTCCGGCGGCGCGCTCGTCGGCTACGTCGGCAACGGCACCGCGAACACGCTGCGGTTCACGAACGTCACGGCGAACGCCGCCGGACCGCGCACCGTCACCGTCTCCTACGCCTCGGCCGAGGCCAGGTCGACACAGATCAGCGTCAACGGAGGCGCCCCGGTCACTGTCGCCACCCCGGGCACCGGCGGCTGGGACACCGTCGGCACGGTCAGCGTCACGCTCCCGCTCAACGCGGGCACGAACACCCTCACCTTCGGCAACACCGCGGGCTGGGCGCCGGACCTCGACCGCATCCAGGTCAGCTGAGCCGCGGCGGTGGTAGGCCCCGCCACCCACCGCCGCGCGTCCGCCCCGTCACCACACCGAAAGGACCTCCCCATGGACCCGTCCCGGCACCCCCGCCGGCGCACCGGTGGGGCCGCCGTCGCGATCCTGCTGCTGGCCGCGCTCCTGCCCCTGCTCCCCGGCAGCCCCGCCCAGGCCGTCAGCGCCTTCGGCACCACAGTCGTCAACCAGGCGAACGGAAACTGTGTCGAGGTGCCCGGCGGCGCCGCCACGAACGCGCTGCAGCTCGTCCAGGCCGGCTGCGGCGCGGGCGCCCGGCAGACCTTCACCGTCACGCCGGTGGCCGGCACGACCGACCGCTACACGATCACCACACTCACCCCCGGCAGCTGTCTCGACATCTACGGCGCGTCCACCGCCGACAACGCCGCCGTCATCCAGTACACCTGCCACGGCGGCACCAACCAGCAGTTCCGCCTGGTGGCCAACGGCGCCGCCGGCACCGTGAACCTGACCGCCGTCTCCAGCGGGAAGTGCGTCGCTCCGGTCAACGACGGCGGCGCGGCCGGCACCGCTCTGGTCCAGTTGCCCTGCACCAGCGCCGCCAGCCGGACGTGGCGGCTCACCGGCTACCCGGGCGGCGGGCCGAACCCCGGCCCCAACACGTACGCCAACCCGATCAAGGTGAACGGACCCGACCCGTGGTTGAAGTACCACGACGGCTACTACTACCTGGCGACCACGACCTGGAACAACACCGTCACGATGCGGCGGTCCCGGACGCTGGACGGGCTGGCCGGCGCGGCCGACACCGTGCTGTTCACCCTCACCCGCCCCAACGGCGCGGGCACCATGTGGGCCCCCGAGTTCCACCTGCTCGACGGCCCGAACGGCAGGCGCTGGTACCTGTACTACGTCGCCGGCCGCCAGCCGTTCGACCTGGGCAGCCAGCGCATCCACGTGCTGGAGAGCGCCGGCACCGACCCGATGGGGCCGTACACGTTCAAGGCCGACCTGCTGGATCCCACCGCCGACAACACCTGGGAGCTGGACCCCAGCATCATGCAGCTCAACGGCAAGCTGTACCTGCTGGGCACGTACTACAACGGCGCACAGCCCAACTTCATCCGCGAGCTGAGCAACCCGTGGACCGCCGCCGGCACGCGGCGCCTGCTGTCCACCCCCACCTACGGCTGGGAGACGTCCGGGGGCGCCGTGAACGAGGGCGCCGAGGTCCTGCAACGCAACGGCCGGACGTTCATCATCTTCTCGGCCAGCCACTGCAGCACACCGGACTACAAGCTCGGGATGCTGACCTGGAACGGCGGCGATCCGCTCAACTCGTCGTCGTGGGTCAAGTCCCCGCAGCCGGTCTTCCAGCGCAGCGACGCCAACCGCGTCTTCGGCCCCGGCCACAACGGCTTCTTCACGTCGCCGGACGGCACCGAGGACTGGATCGTCTACCACGCGAACAGCTCGGCATCCGGCGGCTGCGACATGAACCGCAGCACCCGGGCGCAGAAGTTCACCTGGAACGCCGACGGCACACCGAACTTCGGCACTCCGGTAGCCACCGGGGTGCGGCTCCCCGCCCCCTCCGGCGAGCCGGCCGGCTGACACCTCGCCCGAGTCGATGAGGACGCCGGAGGACACACCCGTGCCGAGGCACTCGATCATGCGCGACGTCGCGCGGCTGGCGGGGGTGTCGAACCAGACGGTCTCCCGGGTGCTCAACGCGCACCCGCACGTCCGGGACGACACCCGCCGCCGGGTGCTGGCGGCGGTGCGGGCGCTGGACTACCGCCGCAACCCGGCGGCCCGCGCGCTGGTCACCCGCCGCTCCGGGACGCTCGGCATCATCGCGTACGAGAGCGCCCTGTACGGCCCGACCTCCATGCTGTACGCGATCGAGGGCGCGGCCCGGTCCGCCGGCTACTTCCTGAGCGTGGCGGGACTGCGCGACCTGGACCGCCGGTCGGTGCTGGACGCGGTGGACTGGCTGCGCGCGCAGTCGGTCGAGGGCATCATCGCGATCGCCCCGAAGCCGGTGGTGGCCGCCGCGCTGGCCCAGGTGTCCGACGGCCTGGCGGTCGTCGGCGTGGGCGGCGGGCACGACGAGGCGGTGCCGAACGTCCAGATCGACAACGCCGCGGGCGCCCGGCTGGCCACCCGGCACCTGCTCGACCTCGGACATGCCACGGTGCATCACGTGGCCGGCCCGGCCGACTGGCCGGAGGCGACCGAGCGGACCGACGGGTGGCGAGCCGGCCTGCACGCCACCGGCCGGCCGTCGCCGTACGCCGTGCCGGGTGCCTGGACCGCCCGGGCCGGCTACACGCAGGGCCGGCGACTGGCCCGGGATCCGTCGGTGACGGCGGTCTTCTGCGCCAGCGACCAGATCGCCCTGGGGGTGCTCCGCGCTCTGCACGAGGCGGGCCGGCGGGTGCCGGACGAGGTCAGCGTGGTGGGCTTCGACGACATGCCCGACGCGGGCTACTTCCTGCCCCCGCTGACCACCGTGCGGCAGGACTTCGCCGAACTCGGCCGGCGCAGCCTGGACCTGCTGCTGGCCCAGCTCGACGCGGGCGGGGACCGATCGGCGCCCGGACGCGTGCTCCTGACGCCCGAACTCGTCGTGCGGGACAGCACGGCGGCGCCCCCGGCGGCGCGCTGAGTCAGCCGGCCGGCAGCCAGACCCGCATGGTGGACGGCCCCCGGTTGGCCCAGGAGTGGTACGCCACGAGCGGGACCTCGACCGGTTCCGTCACCGCCTCGGCCGGCGGTGCGGCCGTACCACCGTAGGGCCAGTCGTGGTCGGGCCAGTCGAGCCGCCGGCAGCGCACCGACACCCGGTGGCCGGCGCTCCGGGGCGGCCGGGTCGTGTCGACGTGCAGCCCTTGCAGGTCCGCGCCCGGCGGCACGTCCACCGACTCGACCGCGAGCACCAGCGGCCCGCGTTCCACCGCCACGCATCCACGGACCGCGTCGATGCGGGGGTCCGGGTACGTGAACCGGGGCTGCACCGGCAGGCTCAGCACGACCTCGTCCCCGCTCCGCCACGTCCGGCGCTCGGTGACGTAGCCCGGATGCGCGGTGCGGGTCCGGCCGCCGACGGTCAGCGTCGCACCCCGCCCCGCCCAGTCCGGCACCCGCAACGACAGGGTCCAGGGCCGCTCGTCGTCGCTGTCGATCCGTACCCGGATGATGCCGTCGTCCGGATAGCCCGTGGTGACCGTCAGGTGCCGCTCGCCCCCGTCCGGGGTGCGGTGGGCGACGGTCGCCGGCACGTACTGGTGGATCTGGAGGCCCTCGTCGTCGGTGGTCGCCACGTACGCGCCGAGGCCGGCCAGGGTGCGCGCGACGTTCGTCGGGCAGCACGACACCTCGAACCAGGGCGCCCGCTGGGCCGCCTCGGCGCGGATGCTCGGCCGGTCGTCGTCGGGACGGGTGCCGAGTTCCCGGCGGTGCAGCGTGTTGGTGTAGAAGAACGCCCGGCCGTCGGCCGCCGGGGACGCCGCGACCACGTTGAACAGGGTCCGCTCGATGAGATCGGCACAGCCGGGGTCGCCGGAGGCGAGCAGCAGCCGCCACGCCAGCATCACCGAGCCCACCGCCGCGCACGTCTCGGAGTAGGCGCGGTCGGGCGGCAGCACCCAGTCGGCGCCGAACGCCTCGTCCTGGTGCCGGGAACCCTGCCCGCCGGTGAGGTAGGTCCGCCGGGCCACAGCGGTACGCCACTGGTGGCGTACCGCCTTCATCAGCCCCGGGTCGTCCCGCTCGACGGCGACGTCGACCGCCCCGCAGGCCAGGTAGTTCGCGCGGACCGCGTGTCCCCGTAGCACCGTCGCCTCGCGTACCGGCGTCTCGTCCTGGAAGTACTCGCGTCCCCACTCCACGTCCCCCAGCCGGCCGTGGCCGCGCCGGTCGAGGAAGAGCGCCGCCTGAGCCAGGTAGCGGTCGTCGCCGGTCGTGCGGGCGAACTCGACGAGCGCGGTCTCGATCTCCGGGTGCCCGCACAGCCCGTCGAGCCCGTCCGGCCCGAACGTGTCGCAGATGTTGTCGGCGACCCACCGGGCGACCGCCACCAGTCCGTCGTCGGCGTGCGGACGGGTCCGGGCCCGGGCGACGGCCGCCTGGAGCAGGTGGCCGGCGCAGTAGAGCTCGTGCCCGTGCCCGAGGTCGGACCAGCGCGGTGGTTGCCCCCGGTGCCCGAACCGCGTGTTGAGGTAGCCGTCGCCGTCCTGCGCCCGCGCCACCCGGCTGACGACGCGGCCGAAGACCGACTCCAGCCGCGGGTCGCCGCTGCGCCCGATCTCCCACGCCATCGCCTCGAGGTACTTGTAGACCTCCGAGTCGGAGAACTCGCGCCCCCGGCGCCCGCCGGCCGGCCCGCCGGAGGCGACCAGGTCGAAGTTGCGGATCCAGCCCTCCCGCTCCAGCCAGTGCCCGATGTGCCCCAGGCTCGCGTCCGCGTTGACGGACTGCCGGTCCGCCCAGAATCCGCCGGTGATGCGTACCTCACCGAGCCCGAGCGGCCGGAACCGGCCGCGCGTCGGCAGGACGGGTGCGGCGGCGGGCACGCTACGAGCCATGGTCATCCCTTCACCGCGCCGGACATGAAGCCGCGCACGTAGTGTCGTTGGAGCAGCAGGAACAGCACGACGCACGGCAGGGCGAGCACGACGACACCCGCTTCGGTCGCGCCGTAGTCGACGACGCCCTGGGTCTGGCCGCGAAGGTTGGCCACCGCGAGCGGCAGGGTCATCCGCTCGGAGTCGTTGATGAGGATCAGCGGCGCCATGAAGTCGTTCCACGAGGCGAGGAACGCGAACAGTCCGACGGTGATCAGGCCGGGCTTGACGGCCGGGATGAGCACCCGGCGCAGCGCGCCGAACGACGAGCACCCGTCGACCATCGCCGCCTCGTCGAGTTCACGCGGCACCGCCTCGAAGGAGATCCGCATCAGGAACGTGGAGAACGGGAGCTGGAACATGGTGAGCACCAGGGCGACGCCGACGAGCGAGTTCTGCAACCCGACCCGGTTGAGCAGGACGTAGAGCGGGATTAGCAGGGTCGCGTACGGCACCATCAGGATGGCGAGGGTGAGCAGGAACAGCGCGTTGCGCCCGGGGAAGCGGAACCGTGCGAACGCGTAGCCGCCCAGGAGGGAGACGGACAGGGTGAGCACGACCGTCAGGAGCGACACCAGCGCCGAGTTGGCGAGATAGCGCCCCACGCCCGCCTGATATCCGGCCAGGGTCGCGTAGTTGCCGAACCCCCAGCCCTGCGTCTGGCCGGTCCCGGCTTGCGGGGACACCGACGCGACAGCCGTCCAGACCAGCGGAAAGAGGAAGATCAGCGCCATCCCTCCGGTGAACACCCAGTACGGCGTGCGCAGCGCCACGCCGGCGACGGTGAGACCGTCCGGCTTGCGCGCGGCGGCCGGCGCCGGGGCAGGACGCCGGGGCGTTCCGTCCACAGGGGTCCGGGCGGAACGGGAGTCGACGGCCATGGTTCAGCGCTCCTCGGGCCGGAAGGCGCGCAGTTGCAGCGCGTTGAGCAGGACCAGGGCCACCAGGACGACGACCGACAGCGCGGCGGCGACGCCGAGGTCGTTCTGGCCCTGGAACGCGATCATGTAGATCAGCTGCACGACGGTGACGGTGCTGTTGTCCGGGCCGCCCTTCGTGAGGATGTAGAACTGTTCGAACGCGAGGAGGGAACCGGTCACGCAGAGCACCGTCGTCAGCGCCAGCGTCGGGCGCAGCAGCGGCAGGGTCACCCGCCGGAACGTCTGCCAGCGGCTCGCGCCGTCCGCGCGCGCGGCCTCGAAGACGTCCGCCGGGATGCTCTGGAGGCCGACGAGCATGAGCACCATGTAGAAGCCGGCGTAGCGCCAGACGACGAGGAAGACGGTCGACAGGAGCGCCGCGTTCGGTGAGCCGAGGAACGTGACGTCCAGCCGGCGCATCACCGGCGCGAACGGGCTGGCGTACGGCGAGTAGATCACGTAGAACAGCAGGGACGCCGAGGCCAGCCCGAGGGCGCCGGGGACGAGGAACGACGCGCGCAGCAGGTTGTTCCACCGGCTCGACTCCTGTACGAGCAGTGCCAGTCCCAGCCCGAGCGCGATCAGCAGCACCGTCGCGAGCACCGTGTACTTGACGGTGAAGACGACCGAGTCGCTGAAGAAGCGGTGGCTCACCGCCCGGGTGACGTTGTCGGGCGCGTTCAGTCCCTGGTCGCCGGCCAGCAGCGGCCACCTCGACGCTGCCATCTTGAGCACCAGCAGCAGGGGAACGGCGAACAGCGCTGCGACGAAGGCCGCTGTGGGTGCGGCGAACAGCCAGCCGAGCAGCGCCTGCCGGCGTCCGGAACGGAAGCGGCGGCGGGTCGTCGCGCGGCGCGGATCCGGTGGTGCGGTGACCTCCATGGCAGCTCCTCGCTCCCCCGCCGCGGCCTACTGCTTCAGGACGGCGGTGATCTGGTCGTTCTGCTTCTGGATGTCGCCGCCGCCCTGGACGACCTGGCCGCGGACCAGGGCGAGCCAGGGGCTGCCCGGGGCGTTGAAGGCCTGCTGGAAGTTCAGGGCGACCGGGGTGTCGCCCTTGCCGGCCACCTCGTTGACGGTGACCAGGCGGGGATCACGCGCGGCGTACCTGTTGTCCGCCAGGTCGGAGCGCGACACCACGTCCTTGTTCTTCGCCAGCACCTCCACCTGGGCCTGCTCCGACATCAACCAGTTGAGGAAGTTCCAGGCCTGCCCGGACTTCCGGGAGTCCTTCGACACGCCGATGCCGTCGCCTCCGACGAATGTCGACGCACCGCCGTCGGGGCCGGGGATGCCGGCCACCCCGACGTCGAACGGCGTCGAGGAGAGCAGCGTCGCCGGATAGAACATCAGGCCCACCTTGCCCTCGGTGAAGGCCGCGGTCCAGGTCGGACCGGTCTCCCCCGCCGAGGACGGCAGGACCGCGCCGGAGCGCCACAGGTCCGCCCAGGTGCGGTAGACCTTCTCCGCGGTGTCTCCGGCGAGTTCGGAGGTGGTGCCGTCCGGGCCGAGCACCTCGCCGCCCGCCGCCCAGATCGACGGGAACCAGGTGAAGGCCAGGCAGCCGCCGCAGTTGAGGCCGGTGGCGGTGCCGTAGACACCGTCCCTCCCGATGGCCTGGACGGCCTTGGCGGCCGTGGCGTACTCGGCGAGGGTCGCCGGCGCCCGGTCCGGGTCGAGCCCGGCCTCCCGGAACAGCTTCTTGTTCCAGAACAGCATCGACAGGTCGAGCACGAACGGCAGCACGTGCTTCCGGCCGTCACGCGTACCGGCGGCGAGGTGGCCCTTGTTGACCGAGTCCTTGAAGTCGAGGCCGTCGATGTTGGCGCCGAGGTCCTGGAACAGTCCCTGGCTCACCCAGTTCGGCACGTACACGATGTCCGCGGCGAACAGGTCCGGCAGGCTGCCGGAGCCGGCCGCCGCGCCCACCTTCGCGACGTAGTCGTCGTTGGGGACGACGGTCAGCGCGACCTTGTTCCGGTGGCTGGCGTTGTACGCCTCGACCAGCAGCTTCGCCTGCTTCTCGAGCGGCGCCCGGGTCCACAGCGTCAGCTTGCTGCCGTCGTCGAGCCCGTTCGGGCCGGCCTGGGCCAGTGCCCCGTCGTCGCCGCCGTCGTCGCCGCAGGCCGCCGCGCCGAGAACCAGCACGGCCGCCGTGAGCCCGGCCAGCCACCGCCGTCCGCGTCGGCTCGGTGTGATCGTCATGTCGGCCTCCCGTTCTCTGAGGGAGCCGGAGCCGGCTCCACGGCTGAAGCGGTAAGCGGTTGCCGATGCCGGCCCTCGGGCTCAGCCCGGCGAGGTGGGCCGAGAATTCTCCGAAAACCTTTTCGGAGAATTCTCGGCGTCCACTTAGGCAAGTGTCAATACCTCGATCCGGAGGGCGGCGTGGAGCGCCTCGCCGCACCGGCACCCCCGGCCGGCCACCGGGTCAGCTCACCCGCGCCCGGCGCCGCCGACGATCACGGCCCCGGTCAGGCTCCGGGGGGCCGGCGCGGGTCGCGGCGACGGGCCGGGCGTTGCGGCGGGTCACCGTGGGCGGCGAGCGACGCGGCGTACGCCGGCCAGGGCGGTCACCGCGTACCCCGCCCGGATCCCGTACGCGCACAGCGCGCCGACCACGAGGGGTCCGGCGATCCACAGCGCCGCACCCGCCCAGCCGATGCCGACCGAGCCACCGACGGTCGCAACGGTCACGAGCACGCCGGGCATCGCCACGAAGCCGCCGGTCAGGTAGCGCCACCACCGTCCACCGGCGCCTGGCCGCATCGCCCACGGCACGAGCGCCGCCACCCCGGCCACCAGCGCGAGCGGGACGTAGTACAGGCCGATCTCGCCGGACGCGCAGGCGAACAGCGCAAGCGCCGCCGCGCCGGCGAACCGTGCCGCGCCGCGGGCCCGGCCCCGCAGCACGAGCGGCGCGGCCACGAGGAGCGCCGGCAGCAGCGTGAGCAACGCGATGCCGGGGCCGAACCGCCGGACGACGCCCTGTTCGCCGGAGTCCGCGCCGAGCGGGTCCACCGGCACCGCGGACGGCAGCAGGAAGCTCACGCACACGGCGATCAGCACACCGGCGGCCACCGCGACCACTGACAGCGTCCGGGCGGCCCGCTCCGCGCCGTCCCGGACCGGCAGGCCCAGTTCCTCCCGCGCCTGGCCCGCCACCGCGCTCGGTGCGCCGAGACCGGCGAGGATCTCGGCGGTGTCGCGTCCGCTGTCCAGCGCGTCGGCGATGTGCGCGCAAGACATGTGGCGCGAGGGGTCCGCGGCACGCCGCGCTCGGCGTACCGCGGACCGGCGTCGCGGGGGTCGGTCAGAGCGTCTTGTACGAGCCGAAGGTGCCGCGCGTCGTCCAGCCCCGGAACAGGCCGAGCCCGTACCCGTGCCCGCTGCAGTCGGCGGACTGGTAGCCGATGACGTTCTGGAAGCCGCCGCTCCAGCCGAGCAGCCAGTCGGCGTCAGCCGGGAACGGGCGGCACAGGTCGTCCGGCGCGGCCTGCCGGGCGACCACGGCGAGCGGATCGCTGGAGTAGAAGACCAGGCCCGTGTCGGGGTTCGGGATCGTGGCCGGCTCGGCGGCGGCAGGCGCGGCGAACAGCGGGACGGTCAGGGCCGCGGCGGCGAGACCGGCGGCGATTCGCATCGTGGACGTGCGCATTCTGTCCTCCAGGGACGGTGGGCGGCCAAGAGGGGGCGGCGGTTTCCCACCCCGTCAGGAGCGATGCGCATCGATGCCAACGGTGCCGCAGGAAGGTTGAGTTGTCAACCAAATCGGTGTCAGGCATCGACCAACGTGTATTGACACATTTTGTTACGGCGGTGATAGTAACTGCAAAAGCTCCCGCCGGTCCCTCCGCGGGGACGCGTCGCGGCGGCGCCACACCGACGTGGCCGCCCCACCGCCACCACCACCATCCAGGGAGCGCCGTCACGACGTGTCCCCTGGAGGGCGCATGAGAAGACGATCGAAGATCTACGCGGGGCTGGCGGCCGCCCTCGTCCCGCTCGCCTCCGTGGTCGTGGCGCTCGGCGCGACACCCGCGGGTGCCGCGATCGGCGGCTCGGGGCCCTACCCCGCCGACTACGAGACCTCGTCGAGCCTGCCCAACCACACCATCTTCCGGCCCCAGACGCTCCCGTCCGAGCGCCTTCCCGTCCTGGTCTGGGGCAACGGCGGCTGCTCGGCCAACGGCCTGTCGCAGGGCAACTTCCTGCGCGAGATCGCCTCCCACGGCTTCCTCGCCATCGCCAACGGCGCACCGAACGGCTCCGGCTCCACGAACTCCCAGATGCTCACCCAGTCCATCGACTGGGTCGTGGCGGAGAACTCCCGGCCGGGCAGCAGGTACTACAACCGGATCGACACCACGAAGATCGCCGTGGCCGGGTTCTCCTGCGGTGGCCTGGAGGCGTACGCGGTCTCGAACGACCCGCGCGTCACCACCACCGGCATCTTCAGCAGCGGCCTGCTCAACGACGCCGACGACTACCAGCTGCGGCGACTGACCAAGCCGATCGCGTACTTCGTCGGCGGGCCGAGCGACATCGCGTACCCGAACGCGATGGACGACTGGGGCAAGCTGCCGGCCGGGCTGCCCGCCTTCATGGGCAACCTGAACGTCGGGCACGGCGGCACGTACGACCAGCCCAACGGCGGCGAGTTCGGCCGGGTCGCGGTGCTCTACCTCAAGTGGCGCCTGAAGGGCGACGTCGGCGCCGGCGCGAACTTCGTCGGCCCGGACTGCGGTCTGTGCCGCAGCCAGTGGAGCGTCCAGCAGAAGAACCTGACGCTGGACGGCCCGCCGCCCACCACGCCGCCGCCCACCACTCCGCCGCCGGGTGGGGCCTCCTGCACCGCCGTCTACGCCGTCCAGGACCAGTGGAACGGTGGCTTCGTCGCCAACGTGACCGTGACCGCCGGGAGCACCGCGCTGACCGGCTGGCGCGTGACACTCACCCTGCCGGGCGGCGCCGCGATCAGCTCGTTGTGGAACGGCGTGCCCAGCGGCACCAGCGGCACCGTCACCGTGGCCAACCAGAGCTACAACGGACGGCTGAGCGCGGGCCAGAGCACCACCTTCGGATTCCAGGGCACCGGGACCGGCGGCGGCGCCACCGCCACCTGCGCCGGTAGCTGAACCACCCTGGGCAGGGCCGGCGCCGGACCCCGGCCCCGCCCGAGGTGAGTATCGTCTCGCCGGACGCCCGGCCGCCCGCCGGTCCGTCGTGGACGGTTCGGGCCCACCCTCGGGAAGACCGCCTGCTAGCGCTACCGGCGGCAGCCGGAGATGAACGCGACGTGCACCGGAGAGCCCTGCGCCGTAAGCCTTTCCGCCATCCACACGAAGTTGACATGGTAGATGGTTGGGCTAGGGTTCCGCCGAACGGTTGTCACCGAGGCAGGTATCCGGTCACCACGAGGACGGCATGACGGCACAGTGCAGTGGCTTCGACATCCGCTTGCTGGGCAATCTCCGGATCACGTACGCCGGGCGGGAACTGCCACTGCGCTCGGCTCAGCGCCGGGCCGTCTTCAGCGCGCTGGCGCTCACCCCGGAGCGGGGCCTGTCCCGGGACGAGCTGATCACCGCCGTCTGGGGTGACCACCCGCCGGCGAGTGCGACCGGCAACCTCTACACGTACGTATCCGCCCTGCGCCGGATGCTCGAACCGGACCGTGACAGGTGGTCCTCCAGCCGGGTGCTCACCTCCGAGGGCGGCAGCTACCGGCTGCACCTCGACGCCGACGCCGTCGACGTGCACCGCTTCGAGCGGCTCCGCGAACGCAGCCGCGCGCCCCGCGCCACCGGGGACACGGCGGGGGAACTGGCCGCCCTGGACGCCGCGCTCGCGCAGTGGCAGGGCGACGAGGCGCTCGTCGGCGTACCGGGACCACGGGCCGCCGGCCACCGGATCCGGCTGGGCGAGCTGTACCTGACCACTGTGGAACGGCAGGCCGAGCTGATGCTGGGCCTCGGACGCGGCGCCGAGGTCGTCGACCGCCTGCTCGCGCTCGTCGGCCGCCACCCGGCCAGGGAGAGCCTGTACGCGGTGGCGATGCGCGCGCTCGCCGCGCAGGGGCGTACCGCCGAGGCGCTCGCGCTCTACGCCACGCTACGGGACCGGCTGGTCGAGGAGTCGGGCACCGAACCCGCCGCCGCCGTCCGGCAGATCCACGAACAACTGTCGGCCGGCACCGCGACCCCGGCACGCGGCCCCGGCCCGGCCCCGCGGCGGCACCCCGGCTTCCGGGGCCGCTCCGCCGCGCTGGCCCGGCTGCGGTCGGCGGTCACCGGCCTGGCCGGCGGACGCGGCGGCAGCGTCTGGATCAGCGGCGAGGCGGGCATCGGGAAGTCGGCGCTGCTGGCCGAGGGGCTGAGCGGCGCGGCCCCGCTCGGCGTCCAGGTCGGCTGGGCCGTCGGCGACGAGCTGGCGTACCGGATGCCGTTGAGCATCGTGCTGGAGTGCCTCTCCCTGGGCAACGACGCGGACGGCCTGCCCGCCTCGCTGCACGCCTGCACGGCCGGGGAACCGCCGACCATGACCGTGATCGACACGGTGCAGCGGTTCGTGGTGGCGCGGTGCGCCGAACGGCCGCTGCTGCTGGTCCTGGACGACCTCCAGTGGGCCGACGACATGTCGCTGCTGGTCTGGCACGCGCTGCACAAGCTCACCACGCGGCTGCCGCTGCTGCTCGTCTCGGCCGCCCGCCCGGTTCCGGCCGGATACGAGGTGCGGCTCCTGCGCCGGGTGCTGCCCCGCGACGGCACCACGCTCGTCGAACTCGGTCCGCTCGACGACGACACCGCGACCGCGCTCGTACGCGACTGGTTTCGTCCGCCCGGCCCGGACCCCGGCACCACCCGCTCGTTCGTCGCGGCGGCCGCCGGGAACCCGTACTACCTTCGTCATCTCGTCCTCGCCGACCGCGACGGCCGGACCGCCGACACGCCCGGACCCGAGCTGACCGACGCGGTCTCCCGGCACCTGCAACCGCTCGCCGACGACACCCGCCAGTTGCTGCGGGCGATCGCGTTCCTCGGCAACAACTACCTGGTCGCCGACCTGGCCGCGGTCACCGGCAAGTCGGCGCCGGAACTCGTGCCCGCGGTGGAGGAGGCGCTGGCCGCCGGGGTCCTCGTCGAGGACGGGCGTCGCCTGCGGTTCCGGCATCCGGTCCTGCGCCGGGTCCTGCGCGGCGCGATCCCGACTGCGCTGCGGGTGCTGATGCACAGGCAGTTCGCCCAGCGGCTCGCCGAAGCAGGTGGCGACCTCGGCCGGGTCGCGGGCCAGTTGCTGGCCGGCCCGGTGCCGGTCGACGCCTGGGTGCAGGACTGGCTGACCACGCACGCCGCGCAACTGGGCGCCGTCGCCCCCGCGCCCGCGATCGCGGTGCTGCGGCACGCCGTTGCCTCGCCCGGCCTCTCCGCGCCGTCCCGCGAGCTGCTCACCGCGGAACTGGCCCGGGTGCTGCACCGCTGCGGGCTGCCCGCGGGCGCCGAGGCGAGCTGGGTGTCGGCGCACACCGGGGACGCCGCGACGCGCGCCGAGATGAGCCGGATCGCCGGCCCGGGCGGGCCGTCCCCGAGCGTCGGACCGGCGGTCGTCGGGCACCGGTGAGGAGACTGCGCGTCACCGTTCTGGGGCCGGTACGCGCCTGGAACGGCGAGGTCGAGATCGACCTCGGACCGGCCCGGCGGCGGGCCCTGTTCGCGATGCTGGCCGCGAACGCCAACCGCCCGGTCACCCGCGCCGAGCTGATCCGGGCGCTGTGGGGCGACTCGGCGCCGAGCGCCGCGGCGGGCAACATCTACACCTACGTCTCCGGCCTGCGGCGCAGCCTGGGCCCGGCCGGGGGGATGCTGCGCTCCGGCCGCGCCGGGTACACGTTGCGCCTCGACCCGGGCGCGCTGGACGCCGACCGGTTCGAGGCGCTGTGCGAGGCCGCAGTGGCACCGGCCGCGGCCGGGCGGCCCGCACCGGCCGTCGCGCTGCTCGACGAGGCGCTCGCGCTGTGGCAGGGCGAGCCGTACGCGAACGTCACCGGACTCTTCGCCGACCTCGACCGGCACCGCCTGACCGAGATGCGGATCGCCGCGGCCGAGCGGCGGGCCCGGCTGGTCCTGACGGGCGGCGGCGACGACGCGCTCATCGCCGACCTGACCGCACTGGTCCGCGACCACCCGCTGCACGAGCCGTTCCACGAGCTGCTGATGTGTGCGCTGCACCGGGCCGGCCGGGGCACCGAGGCGCTCGACGTCTTCCACGCGGCGCGCCGGGTGCTGGTGGACGAACTCGGGGTCGAGCCCGGCCCGGCGCTGCGCGAGTTGCAGAGCCGGATCCTCGCCGAGCCGGCGGCGGCCCCTCCGGCCGTACCGGTGACGCCGGTAGCGGAGGTGCCGGCAGCGGTGGCCGCGCCGCCCGTACCGCGGCGGGGCCGGCTGGTCGGACGCGACGCCGAGCTGGCGCTGCTGCGCGACCTGCTGGACGCGGTGGGCGAGGGCCGCAGCGCGATCGTGTGGATCGAGGGTGAGCCGGGCATCGGCAAGTCCGCGCTGCTCGACGCGGCGCTGCACGAGGCGCGTGCGCGGGGCCACCGGGTCGCGCGCGGCAGCGCCGAGGAACTCAGCAGCCGCATCCCTCTGCACGTGATGCGCCGGGCGCTGCGCCTGGAGGACGCGCCGCACGACGACCCGGCGGCGGCTGTCGACCGGGTGCTCGACCACGTCCGCCGGCTGACCGCCGAGGGCCCGCTGGTCCTGGCCGTCGACCATCTCCAGTGGGCCGACGAGGTGAGCCTGCTCGCCTGGGAGCGGCTGGCCGCGCTGACCCGGTGGCTGCCGCTGCTGCTCGTCGCGACCGCCCGGCCCGAGCCCGGCCGCCGCGACCTGGCCCGGCTGCGGCGCGGCGTGAGCACCCGCGCCGGGCACCTGATCCGGCTCACTCCCCTGCCCCCGTCGGACATCGAGCAGATCTTCAGCCGGACCGTCGGCGTGCCGCCCGGCGCCACGCTGCGGTCGCTGGCGCCGCTGGCCGCCGGCAACCCGCTGTATGCCCGGGAACTGGTCACCGGCCTCGTGGCGGAGGACGGCGTACGGGTGGTCGACGGGCTCGCCGAGGTCGACGCGCGGGCCGACGACATGCCGCGCTCGCTTCTGGACACCGTGCGGGCCAGCCTCGACCACCTCTCCCCCGGCGCCCGGGAGGCGCTGCGCTACGCCGCCCTGCTCGGCGACGAGTTCGCCGTCACGGAGGTCGCGGCGGTCACCGGGCGGACCCCGTTCGACCTGATGGCCGACCTGGAGGAGGCGGTCGCCGCCGACGTCCTCGTGGACGCGGGCAGCGAGCTGGCGTTCCGGCAACCGGTGCTGCGGCGGGCCCTCGCCGGCAGCATCCCCGCCGCGCTACGGCCGACGCTGCACCGGCACGCGGCGCAGGCGCTCGCGGACAACGGCGGCCCCGTCACCCGGGTCGCCGACCACCTGCTCGCCGGGCCGCCCGAAGTGGACGAGTGGCTGGTGGGCTGGCTGGTCGCGCACGACGCCGAGCTGTCCCGGCAGGCCCCGGAGGCGGCCCGCGAGCTGGTACGCCGCGCCCTGGCGAGCCACCGGCTGCCGCCGGCGCAACGGGCGACGCTCGCCGCCCTCCTCGACGGTCTCGACCGGTAGCGCCTCGGCGCTCGGCCGGTACAGCGCCTCAGCGCAGCCCGGGAACGCCCGTGAACCGGCGTGCGGCGGCCGCCGGGACCGGCGTACCCGGGCCGGTGCGGCGCACGAGGTGCTGGCGCAGGGCGGCCAGGGCGAGGGCGTCGAAGCGTACCCGCCCGTCCACGGGCGGCTCCTCCACCGCCAGTTCCCGCAACAGCAGCCGGGCGGGTGCACCGGCCTCGGGCTCCTGCACCTGGAGCACCGTGAACGCCGTACCGGGGAGGAACAGCACCCGGGCGGGCACGCCGTCGCCGGTCTCGAACGCCGCCGTGCGCCGCGCGGTCGCCGACCAGATCAGCACCTCGACCGTGCCCGGCAGGTCGGCGGGCGGCTCGGCGAGGGCGTTGGTGAACCCCCAGTCGGTGAGCACCCGCCGCTGCGCGATCCGGCGCAGGTCCGCCGTGGTCAGCCCGGCGCCTGCGTACGCGACGCCGCGGTGCACGGGCAGCCGGCGTACGCCCGCTGACACGCACCTGGCGAACGGCACGTGTCCGCCCGGCTCGGCGGACCGCAGCGCCTGGTCGAGGCCGTCGCCCGCGGCCGAGAGGTAGAGGCGGACGGCTGTCGCGTACTCCACCGCGTCGGCGCCGCCGGCGAGCGCCGGATGCGCGGCGAGCACGTCCGCCACGTCGGCGGAGACCGCGGCGATCTCGCGGCGGAACGCGCGCCGGAACCAGGTCCGCTCCTCGTCCAGGTCGGGGCCGGGGCGTACGCCCCGCGCGTCGTCGCCGGGGGTGCGCTGGAAGCGGACGGGCGCCGGTGCGGGGCGGTGCACCGGCAGCGTCATCGTCGGGCTGGTCGCCCAGCCCGCGCCGCCGTCGAGCACCGGCCCGGCCACGTCGGGCGCCGCCGCCTCCGGTCCGTTCGCGTCCGGCCCGATGCCGTCGAGCCCGGCGACGCCCGGCCCGGCCCCGGGAAGCCCGGCCGCCTCCGACCCGACAACGCTCAGCCCGGCCCCGGGAAGCCCCGCCGCGTCCGGCCCGGCACCGTGAGGCCCGGTCGCTTCTGCCCCCGGGCCGGGAAGCCCGGAGCCGTCCGGCAGGGTCGTTTCCGGCAGGGCGGCGGGACCGGCGACTGCGGGAACAGCCACGGCCACCTCGCTGGCCGACGGCGCGGGCGGGCCGGCCACGGCGACGGGCACCGGCTCCGGGACGGGCGCCGGCACCGACGGCGCGGGGAGCAGGTCGGCGGCGTGACCCGTCGTGTGCCGGTACGTCCCGGCCTCGATCCCGCGCGCCGAGAGCCCCGGGCGTCCCGGCGCCACGAGCGAGGACGGCTGCACCGCCGCGCGCCTGCGGGTCGCCGGGTCCAGCCGCGCGGCCAGGTCACCGGCCAGTTCCCGGTGGCGGTCGGCAGCGGCCGGCGCCGGGTCGTCCACGACCAGCCGGACGCGGTTCGGGTCCATCGGGACCGCGCGGATCCGGTCGGCGTGGCGGGGCGGCTCCGGGGCGCGCAGCCAGAGGCCGGACGGGATCACCTCGACCACCGCGTCGTGGGCGTACTGGTAGACGCGCGGACCGACCGGCTCGCCGAGTTCCGGCGGCGCGCGGTGTCGCAGGATGCGCGGCGTCACCGCCTTCGCCCCCAGCGTCTCCCGGGGCCGGTAGGCCAGCTCCTCGGCGAAGACCTGCCAGCCGGGCCGCCCGTCGGCGTCGACTGTGAACATGGCCGGGCCGTCGGGCCGGCCGCTGGGCACGCCGGTGAAGACGCGCACCGGGCTGCGCAGCAGGTCGGCCAGCGCCTGCCCGAACTGCTCGCCGTCGGGCAGCGCGACCGGGCCGTACTGGACGAAGCGGGCGTGCTCGCGCCCCTCCGGCGCCAGGCCGCGCCAGAACCGGGCGATGTCGTCCAGGCGCAGCGGCGCCGTCCCGGGGCAGCCCACCAGGACCGGCATGGCGTCCGGCAGGCACGGCATCGTCGAGGTGAGGTGGCTTCCGTGCACGGCGACTGCGGCCTCGTCGCGGCTCTCCCGGAGCCAGACACCGCCGGGCAGCGGCTCGGCGGCACAGGTCGAGCTGATCGTCAGGTGGTCGACGGCGGCGCCGTCCCAGGCCGGTACGGGATAGCGCTTCGACTGCCAGACCGGCGTGTGGCCGCGCCGGTAGCAGACCCACCCGCCGAGGTCGGTGGCGTGCACGAACAGCAGTCCCGCCGCACCCGGGATCATCCGTCCGAACGGGGCGATCACCGGCCGGCCCAGCCGGTCGGAGAGCCACTGGCCGGCGAGCGCCCCGGTCTCCGGGCGGGCGCCGCAGACCACCAGCCGGATGCCCCGGCGCAGGCGTTGCCGGCGCAGCTCGGTCGCGACCGTGTCCCAGATGTCGAACGGCAGTTCGTGTTGCAGGTCCAGGATCACGATGTCGTTGTCGGGATCCCGGTCCACCGACAGCGCGACCGTACGGGCCTCCGTGCTGATCCGCTCGCTGGCGTGCAGCACCAGGGCGTTGCCGACGGTGTGGCGCGTGATCACCTCAGATCATGCCGGAGCGCAGGGCGTAGGCCACCGCGTGCGAGCGGTTGCGCAGCTTCAGCCGGTGGTTGAGGCCGTAGATGACGTTCTTCACAGTGCGTTCGGAATAGCGCAGCTCGTCGGCGATCTCGTTGGTGTCGAAGCCCTCGGCCATCAGCCGCAGCACGTCGATCTCGCGCGCGGTCAGGCCGGAGGCGTTGAGCCCGTTGGGGTTGAGCACGTCGCGCTGGAGCCGTTCGATGTGCTTGAGCAGCTCACCCACCAGGTTCGGGGGCAGCACGCCGCCGCCGGAGGCGGCCGCCCGGACGCTGTGCACGAGGCGTTCGGCGGTGACCGCCACGCGCGGCAGGACCGCCACCACCCGGCACTCCACAGCGGTCAGCAGCTCCTGCTCGCTCACCTCGGTCGTGATCAGGACGACCGGGGCGCCGATCTCGGTCGCCGCGAGGCGCAGCATGGCGATCACGTCGGTGGTGAGCCGCTCCGCGGCGACGACGAGCACCTGCGCCCGCGTCCGGTCCGCGCTCTCCAGCAGCGTGATGTCGGAGCGCGACCGGAGGTGGGCGGTCAGGCCGGTGTGGGTCAGCGGGTCGGGCGCGTGCACAAAGACGGCAACTTGCTCCACAGCCATCTCCATCACTGTCAGTAGGGGCTGACAGTCTCATGGAGAGTCCTTCAAGAAATCTCCACACTCTCTTTCCTGATGGCGTCGAGCCGTGAAGATCTGCCTATAACCGCTGGTCAGACTTTTTTCAGTCAGTGAAGATTGATTTCGACGGGGCCCATCTTCTCCGTCGCGAGCTTCCCGGCGTTCGCGGCGGCGGCCTGGATCGCCTCCATGATCGCCGTCTGCAACGACGCTGCGTCACGCTGCTCGTACACCCGTGGGTCGACCCGGACGGCCTGGACCTTGCCCAGGCCGCTGGCCATGACCACCACAGTGGCGTCCTGGGAGCGGCCGGTGACGATCGCCCGCTCCAGCTCCGACTGCGCGTTGCGCATCTGGTCCTCCAGGCGCTGCGCGTTCTCCATGAACTCCTGGAACGAGGGTGGGATCGGCGTGGACTCGGGCTGCATGCCGGGCCTTTCTGTGTGTGGGCGGGTGGTCAGCCGACGGCGGCCAGGCCGCCGAGCCGCTCGCCGGCCGCCGGGCCGGGCGCGGCCAGGTCGGCGAGCGCGAGGGTACGGGAGCCGGTGCGCCGGGTCAGCGCGAGCGAGAACTGGTGGGCGGCGTGGACTGTGCGCTCGGGCAGCCGGCCGGCCATCTGCGTCAGCGCGGCCCGGACGTCGTCGGGCACCTCATGGCCCCGCCGCACCAGGTGCCGCAGCACGACGGTGGCCAGCTCGTCGGTGCTGAACTCGGGCACCGACCACTGCTGGCCGAACACCTCGTTCACCGCCGGCACCGCGGTCCGCAGGCTCGCCAAGGCCGCCTCCTCGCCGGTCAGCACCACCACCGGATCGCCGAGCCGGGAACGCATCCGGCTCACGAGCGCCTCGGCGATCTCCGGCGCGACGCCGGAGGAGTCGTCGACGTAGTCGAGCTGGAGCACGCCGCCGGCGGTGTCGTCGAGGACCGCGTCCACCAGGCTCCCGGCCTGGCCGGGCCACTGCGGCGCCAGCTCCCGGCTCGTGCTCACCCGCACCAGCTGGCCGACCGGCACCAGGCCCAGCTCCGACAGGCATGCCGCGTACAGCCGGGCGTACTCGCTGCGGCCGCTCCCGGCCCGGCCGCCGAGCAGCACGTTGCCGGTGCGGCCGGGGCCGCGCCGGCGGTTGCGTCCCTCGCAGAGCTGCAACAGCGTCTGCCCGGCCGCCTCCTTGACGCGCTGCCCGCCGACCAGGCCGCAGATCCGCTTCCAGCTGCGGGCCGCGTTGATCGCGCCGGTCGGGTCGGTCGCCGCGTCGGGCTGCTCGCCCTGCTCGACCGGCAGGTCCTCCAGCAGCGCCAGCTCGGGTTCGACGTCGGCGGCGGTGAGCCGGTTGAGTTCGCTGTCCTTCGTGGGCGGCGTGGTCGCCAGGCGCGACGCCTGGTTGTTGATCAGCGCCTCGAACAGCTTGCGGGCCACCCGGCCGTTGCCGAACGTCGCGTTCTTCGGCACCCGGGTGAAGTACGCGGTGAGCGCGTCCACCGCGTCGTCGGTCAGCTCGTAGTAGTGCTTGCTGACCAGGTTCGAGGTGATGGTGACCAGTTCCTCGACGGAGTAGTTGGGGAACTCGACGGTGCGGGTGAAGCGGGACGCCATACCGGGGTTGGAGGCGAGGAACTGCTCCATCAGCTCGGAGTAGCCCGCGACGATCACCACCAGCTCGTCGCGGTGGTCCTCCATCATCTTCATCAGGGCGTCGATGGCCTCCTGGCCGAAGTCCGGCCCGGAGCCGCCCGAGCCGCTGGACAGCGTGTACGCCTCGTCGATGAAGAGCACGCCGCCGAGCGCCTTGGTGACCAGCTCGGTGGTCTTGATCGCGGTGGAGCCGATGTACTGGCCCACCAGGTCAGCCCGGGCCGCCTCGACCATGTGGCCCTTGGACAGGATGCCCAGCTCCTTGAGCACCGAGCCGTACAGGCGGGCCACTGTGGTCTTACCGGTGCCGGGCGGCCCGGCGAAGACCAGGTGCCGGCTCATCGGCGGCATCGGCAGGCCCATCTGGAGCCGGACCTGCGACATCTTGATCAGGTTGATCAGCGCGGTGACCTCCTGCTTCACCCCGCGCAGACCGATCAGCCCGTTCAACTCGCGAAGCGGCTCGCTCAGCTCGTCCGCGCCGCTCTCCGCCGCCGTACCCTCGTCGCCGGCCACCGGGGCCGGCGCGGCGGACGGCGGACCGGCGGGCGCCGGGGTGGCCTGCGGGCGGCCCACGGTCAGCGCCTCGGTCGTCACCGTGGCGCCGGGCCCGCGGCGGACGTCCTCGCCGCCGCTGTCACGCACCACGCACCGGGTCAGCGCCACCGGCTCCACGGTGTCCACGCCGATGCCGGCCCCGCCGCTGCCCAGCACCTCCCCGTCGCTCACCGACCCGCGGGAGCCCGCCTCGAAGACGATCCCGTCGGCCCGGGCGTCGCGCACCCGGGTCTGCGTGACGGTCGCCGACCCGGTGACCCGCAGGCCGTCGCGGGCCGCGCCGACGATCTCGCTGTCGCCGAGCTGGAGCGTCCCCTCGGCCAGCACGCCCGCACCCCGCAGCAGGGACGCGCGCAGCGTCAGGTCGGCGCCGGCGCCCACCCGGACGCAGGCCACGCCGGTTCCGGTGAGGCGGGCCTCGTGCACGACGCCCCGCGCGGGGCCGGTCAGCGCGAGCGCTGTCGCCTCGCCCGCGTCCACCACCAGGTCGGTGCCCTCCAGCGAGGCGCCGTCCTGGACCAGCACCCCGCCGCCCGTGGTGATCTCGGCGCGCAGCCGCTGGAGCACGACAGCCGACTCACCGGTGAGCACGGCGACGTTGTCGCGCGTGCCCCGCACGGTCAGCCCGAGGAAGCGGGGCGAGCCGCCGGTGACGGCGACCCCGACCGGCGCGTCCTGGACCGTGCAGTCGGTGAAGGTCGGGCGGCCGCCGCCGAGCACCTGCACGGCGGTGTGCCCGGCACCGCCGAACGTGCAGTTGCGGAACGACGGCGACGCGCCCTCGGCGATGTGCGCCGACTGCACCGCGGCGCCGGTGAACGTCGAGTCGCTGATCTGCACGTCGCCTTCGCCGCGCACGAAGACGTCCACGTTGCCGCTGCCGGTGACGGCCAGGCCGCGGATGCGCGCCCAGGCGCGCTGCTCGACCACCAGGGCGGGCTTGCCGGCCCCGGTGATCTCGCACTGCTCGATCGTGAGCCGGGCGTCGCCGCCGGCACACACGCTGTTCGCGCCGGCCGTGCGCAGGCGGCAGCGGCGCAGCGTCAGGGCGCTCTGCTCCCCCACCACGACGCTGCTCGTGGCGACGTCGTGGACGTCGGTGTCCTCGATCGTGCTCGACCCGGCCGACATCACCACCACGCCCGCGCCCGCCGAGCTGGTCACGTCGCAGCCACGCAGCGCGACGGTGCCCTGCATCCGGGCCAGCAGCGTCACCCAGGAGGCGCCGCTGACCCGGCAGTCGTCGAGCGCCACCTCGCCCGCGTACACGTCTACCGCCGCCAGCGTCGTGTCGGCGCTGCTGAGCGTGATGCCGCGCAGCTGGGCGCCCTCACCGCGGACGACGAGGACGCTGCCCTCCTCCACGTGCACCTCGACGGTGCCGGGCCGGGCCGCGCTGATCGTCACCCGGTCACCGACCACGAGCTTCTCGACGTACCGGCCGGGGTGGACGTCGATAGTGGCGCCGGGCTCGGCCCGGGACAGCGCGGAGCCGATCGTCGGGTACGAGCCCGGCTTCCGGTCGCCCACCACAAGAACCTGCCGACTCACCGCGTCATCCCTTCCGGTCCAGCCCGGGCAGCACCCGTAGGCGCCCGCGGGCCGCCGCGCCGATGCGTACCCGGGGCTCGGCCGTGGCCCAGCGGTCCACGCTGCGCCGCAGCGACGTGATCGCCAGCTCGTCGAGCGACACCCGGTTGGAGTCGACCCGGCCGGTGTCGTCGATCTCGTTGGCGCCGATCTCCCGCAGCAGGACCGCGCCGCGCTCACCCTCGGCGGGCCGGCGCAGGTCCAGCACCTTGAAGTTCGTACCGGGCAGGAACAGCACCCGGTCCTCGACGTGTTCGTCCCCCTCCGGCTCCAGCAGGCTGGTCCGGCGGGCGGTCATCGACCAGATCAGCACGTCGGTGTCGCCGTCCTCGGACGCGCACGGCTGGGTCAGCGCGTTGACGAAGCTCCAGTCGGTCACCAGCCGCCGGTCCTGGTAGAGCGCCCACTCCCCGGCGGTCGGCGACAGCCGGTAGACGGTGGTGCCCCGGAACGACGGCATCCGGGAGACGCCGGCCACCACGCAACGCGCGAACGGCACGTGCGGCCCCTTGCGGCCGGAGCGCAGACCCGCGTCGACACCCGGTCCGCGACCGGTCAGATAGAGCCGCAGCGCTACCGAGTCGGCGAGCACGTCCTCGGTGGACACGCCCGAGCCCTGCATGCCCGGGTGCTCGGACATGATCCGGGACACCGAGCTGGCCATCACGTCGAACTCGCGGCTGAGCGTGCGGCGCAGCCATGCGCGCTCGTCGGCGAGCCCCTTCTTCTCCGACAGCAGCGCGCCCGCGCCGGCCGACGGCACCGGCTGCACCCGCGCCTCGGCGGCCACCTCCGACGGTTCGGCGTTCTCCGACGGCGTGGCGGCGTTCGACGGCTCGGCCTGTCCGTCGGGCTCGGCGGTCCGCGCGGGCGCGGCCACGTGCGACGGACCGGCTCCGGCGGGCGGGGCGGGCGGCAGGTCGACCGCGACGGCAGGCAGCGACGGCAGGGCCGCGACCGGCGCCGCCGGCCCGGCCGCCACCGGCGGCGTCGCGAGCGCCTGGCCGAAACCGGCGGGCATGGTCGGCGGCGCCGGCTCGCCGAAGCCCGCCGGCATGGTGGGCGGCGCGGGGTACGTGTCGTGTCCGGCGTCCTCGACGGGTGCCGCCGAGGGCCCGCTCCCGGAGTCGGCGGCGACCACCGGTCCGTCGGCGGCGCCAGGCCCGGCAGGTGCGGCAGGTGCGGCAGGCACGGCGGGCGTGACCGGCTCACCGGCGGCGATCGGCGGCGTGGGTGCGGACACCACCACGGGCACCACCGGCGGTGCTGTCGGCAGTGGCACAGCAGGTGGAGGCGGCAGCTCGGACACGACCGGCGGCGCAGGCGGTGCGGGCAGCTCGGAGACGAGCGGCACGGCGGGCGGTTCCGGCAGCTCCGCCACGACCGGCAGCGCAGGCGGCTCGGAGACGACCGGCGGCGCTGCCGGGAGCGGCACCGCGGGCGGAGCCGGGAGCGCGGACACGAGCGGCACCACGGGCGGAGCCGGCAACTCGGACGCGAGCGGCGCAACAGGGGGCGGCGGCAGTGCGGGCGCGACCGGAAGCGGCACCGCGGGCGGTACGGCCGGTTGTTCCCGGTCGGCGGGGAGGGGCGGGACCGGCGCGGGAACGGCGACCACCACACTGTCCGCCGCGGGCGGTGCGACAGGCGCGGGCGGGGCGACCTCCACGTACGCGGGCACCGGCACGGTCGCGCCCACCGCCCGCATCTCGGTCTCCAGGTCGATGACCACCTCGGCCCGGCTGGCCGGTTTCGCGCCGGGCACCAGCACCGACGCGGGCATCAGCGCGCGGCTCGTACCGGCCATGCCGTCGACGCGTGCGGCCAGGTCGAGCGCCAGCTCCCGCATCCGGTGGGCGGTGGAGTGGACGGTGTCGTCGAAGACGAGCGTGCCGCTGCCCGCGTCGAGCATCGCGGACCGGACCTGCTCGGCGTTCTTCGGCTCGGCGGTGGAGCGTACCCAGAGGCCGGTCTGCACCACCTCGACCACCGCGCCGGGGGCGAACCAGTAGACCCGGGGCGCGACCTCCTCGGCACCGGCCAGCGGCGGACGGTGGCTGAGCACAGTGGGGCGGCGGGCCCGCGAGTTGGGGTGCGCCCGGGGCGTGTAGGACAGTTCGAGCGCGTACGGCGCCCAGCCGAACGCCCCGTCCGGCAGAACGGTACGGATCTCGTACCGGTGCGGGCTGCCGATCGGTACGCCGGTGTAGCAGGTGACGTCGGTGTTCAGCAGGTCGGCGAGCGCCTGGCCGAACGCCTCGCCCTCGGGGATCCGGACCTCGCCGAACTGCACGAAGCGCACCCGCTGGCGGTTCTCCTCGTCGAGTCCGCGCCAGAAGCGCACCACGTCGTCGAGCGACAGCGGCGGCGTGCCGGGGCAGCCCAGCAGCACGGTCATCGTCTCCGCCTGGCAGGGCACGTACGCGGTGAGCCGCTGCCGTTGCGGGTCGACCACCTGTGGGTCGCGGTTGCTGTGGATCCAGACCCCGGCCGGGATCGGCTCGATCTCGGCGGTGGCGCTGGACGGCCGGGTGTCGATCGCGGCCCGGTCCCATCGCGGCGTCGGGTAGCGCTTGGCGTCCCAGGCGGGCGGACGGCCGGGCCGGAACCGCACCCAGCCGCTGCCCGGTGCGGAGTGGACGAACAGCGTTCCGGCGGAGCCGCGTACCAGGTCGCCGTCCGGGGCGATGACGGTGCGGTTGAGGCGTTCGGAGAGCCACTGACCGGCCATCGCCGCGGAGTTGCCGTGCCGGCCGCAGGCGATGAGCCGGATGCCGCGACGGCGGCGCGGCAGCACCCCGGCCATCGCCTCCCACGCGCTGATCGGCATGCCGTCGCCGAGGTCGAGCACGACGACGTCGTTCTCCGCGTCCTCGATCACGGACAGCGCCAGCGACTGGGCCTCGGGACTGATGGCGTCCTCGGCGTGCACCACGAGGGCGTTGCCGACGGTGTGCTGGACGACGCCCTCGGGACGGTCCTTGCCGCCGCCGAACAGGTCCCGGATCCGGGTTGCCATGATCGACCTACCCCACTTCTGCGGCCGCGAGGGCCCTCATGCCCAGCGCCGGGCCCTGGGGCACCAGCGCGAGCAGCTCCCTCGGGAAGGGAACGTTCACGACCCGGTCGAGCTTCAGCGCCCGTACCGCGTCCTGGTCGCCGATCGGGTACGCCTTTCCGTCGTCCGCGATGTACGTGGGCAGGGGTTGCGCCGCACCGGGGCCGACCGGCGCCGGGAGCACCGCCATGCCGCTGCCGGGCGCCAGGAGCACCGTCGTGCGGCCGTCGGGGCGGACGCCGGAGCGGGCCAGCGGGACGAGCACCGCGGTGCTGTCGAACCGCGTCCCGTCCACCGCGCTCTGGCGCAGGCACAGCGCGTACGGGCCGGGTTCCTGCGGGGTGAGGCCGGTCAGGTCGGGCAGCCGCGTGAGCAGCGACCGGTCGGCCGACATCCGGGCCGCGGCGAGGTCGGCGGCGCTCAGCTCCACCGGCTCCTCCCCGGAGGTGGCGGTGGCCAGCAGGAACTCGGTACGGCTCAGCGGCGCGAGGCCGTCGCGGCGCAGCACCAGCAGTTGCTCCGCGCCGGTGTCGGGCCGCTGCCGGAACAGCGTGCCGATCGGGTACGAGCGGTCGCCGACCCGACCGGAGCGGCCTTCGCCGGGGATCTCGGCCGGCGCCAGGTCCGGTCCGTCGGGCAGGAAGTCGAGCCAGTCCTGCGGGGCGGGCACCTTGCGGGTGGTGGTGGCGCCGAGCGCGGCGAGCACCGCCGGGTCGGCCACCCGGTGCCTGCGGCCGGCGGTCACCAGGTAGGTGGGTCCGTCGGCGGCGCGGACGACGGCGAAGCGGTCGGCCGGCAGCGGGACGGCCTCGGCGCGCGGGTCGAGGTTGAGGCCGAGGCGGTCGCCGGGCTCGTCGGTGACCGAGCCGGGCAGGCAGGCCAGCCACGGGCCGGCGACCATCGACCCGGTGGCGACCGACTGCGGGGCGCCGTCGATGCCGATCGACGGTCCGCGCGGAACGTCCTTGATCGACTCCTTGGAGATCAGCTTCACGGTTGCGCCACTGCCCTGGATCAGCATGGCCGAGGTCAGGTTCGGCGTCGGGCGCAGCACGCCGTCGAGGTAGACGTACCGGTTGCCGCTCTCCTTCTCCACCAGGATCACACCGCTCTTGGTGTACGCCTTGCTGCCGCCCGGGACGATCCAGCCGTAGACGGCGAACCCGGCCACGACCAGGACGCTGATGAGCACGCCGAAGGCCAGGCCGGTGACGGCACGCTGCCCGGGAATCTCCGCCGTGGACGGGTCGCCCTGCACCAGGGCTGAACTCAACCGGCCCATCATGAACTGGTGGGCGTGGACGTGGTCGCGCTGGGTCTGCACCGCCGGCTACCCGAAGAGTCCGCGGGCCCAGGCGTAGAGCCCCAGCACCTGAGCGAGCACCGGCAGCACGACCAGGCCGGTCGCGACGTCCAGCCCGCCGGCGGTGTACTCCCAGAACGGCAGCATGCGCCGCGGCCACGGCCGCAGCGCGGCCATCACCAGCGGCACCAGAAGGGCGACGAGCCCGCCGAGCAGGACGTACCGGCCGGTCGGGGCGAGCTTGTCGGAGAACATCAGGGCCACCATGAGGTAGCCGACGGTACCGGCCGCCACCAGGGCGACCCGCTGCCAGAACCCGAAGAAGGTACGCGAGCGCAACAGGATTGCACTCGATGTCACCAGCACGAGTGTCCACCCGGACCAGCCCGGCACCCGCATGGTGTGGTGCATCAGCACCGGCAGGACCAGGGCGGACGCGGTCATGCAGGCGGTCAGGTAGGTGTCCGCCTCGTCCGCGCGCGACTTGACCAGGTCGGAGTCCTCCGGCTCGATGTCGTACGACATGTCGGCGCCGGTCTTGGGCAGCTGCGGTCCGCGCAGCCGGGCCAGCTTCACCGCCGCCCGGGGCGCGATCACGATCAGCACCAGGATCACCGACACGGCCACCGCGGAGACCTGCGGCGCGGTGAGCGCGAAGCCGTCACCGGCCAGCAGCACGAGCACCACCATTGCGGCGGTCAGCGCGACGATCAGCAGCGGGGCGAACGGCATGACCGGCGTGACCGTACGCTGCGCGATCAGCAGGAACGCGGTCACCGCGACGACCGCGACGGCGGCGGCCAGCCCGGCGGCGGCGGTCCAGGCCACGCCGTCCGGGTCGCCGTCGACGGCGCTGGACGCGGCGACGGCCGCGAAGAACGCCGCGCCGCCGCCGAACAGCAGCGGGAACGCGCCGTCGGTCTGCTGGCGGGCGCTGACGATCGCCGCGGTGAACAGCCCGGCCGCGAGCACCGCGCCGGCGATCACCTGGGGCAGCACCGGCCCCCGGTCCACGAGTACGGCGGCGATCAGGCCCATCGCCACCAGGGAGAGGACGAGGAACAGCACCCGGCGGTACTCCGGCTGCCACCTGTCGGCCCGCCGGTTCACCACAGTGGCGACGCCCTCGGCCAGGTCGTCGAAGTCGAGTTCGGGCAGCGGGTCCTGTGCCGGGCGCAGGTGCAGTTCCTCGCCCTCCAGCCAGTCCAGGCTCTCCGGCGTGCCGGACAGCTCGAACGGCGGCTGGCCGAGGCGTTGCAGCACCCACGACTCGTCGGGCACCTCGCCGTCGGGCACCCGGGCCACGTCGGTGGTGTGCCGCACCAGCAGCGGCATCAGGTTCGCCACCGGCATCCGGGCCGGCACGGCCAGGTCGGCCCGGCGGGCCGGCCCGATCACCGTGATCCGGCACAGTTGGTCGTTCAGCGCTGCGGTCACCAGCGAGCCTCTCTCATCGGGCCGTGTCCGACACGAAACCGGTCTGCATCAGGCGTACGCCGCGCCGGGTGACGAGCTGGGCGCGCCCGGGCGGCAGTTGACGGGGCTTCGCCTCGCCGAGGAACTTGCCCTCCTCCTTGGGGTAGGAGAAGAGCGTCGCGGGCGTGCCCAGCTCCCACATCCGCCGGATCACCGGGTCCATCATGGCCCGCATCGCGCCGGAGGTGCTCCGCGCGACGATCACGTGCAGGCCGATGTAGGCGCCCTGGGCCAGCAGCGGCAGGAGCGGGTCGAGCGTCGAGCCCATCCCGGTGCTCTTGGTCATCAGGTCGTAGTCGTCGACGATGACGAACAGCTCCGGCCCCTCCCACCAGTCGCGCTTGCGCATCCGCTCGGACGAGACGTCCGCCCCGGGCATCCGCCGGTTCATCGAGACCGACGCCTGGCCGGCCAGCTCGTGCATCTTGTCACCGGTGAACGCGAAGCCCACCTGGTACGCGGCGCCGATCGCGGTGTCCAGGTCTCGGCGCGAGTCGCCGAGCACGACCTTCGCCCGCTCCGGCGGGTAGTGCTGCTGGATGGACCGCAGCACGAGCCGCAGCAGGTTGGTCTTGCCGGTCTCGCTGTCACCGAGGACCAGCATGTGCGGGGTGGTCATGAAGTCGTGCCAGACCGGGGCGAGACGCTGCTCGTCCTGGCCGATGACGAACTTGAAGTCGGACTCGGGCGGCGGCAGCGTCTCGACCATCAGGTGCGCCGGAAGCATCCGTACCGGCGGGGCGGCCGGGCCGGGCCAGAACGTGCCGATCTCCTCGACCACCGACTTGGTGGCCTCGGCCAGGTCGCCCACCTCGGAGCTGCCGTCCATCCGGGGCAGCGCGGCCAGGAAGTGCAGCGCCCCCGCGGTGAGGCCGCGGCCGACCTGGTTGGGCACGGTGGCCGCCTTGCGGGAGCCGTGCTCGGACTCCATCGCGTCGCCGAGCCGCAGCTCCAGCTTCGTGCCGAGCAGGTCCCGCATCCAGGTACGCAGCTCCGACCAGCGGGTCGCGGTGACGATCACGTGCACGCCGAAGGACAGGCCCCGCGAGGCGAGTTCCTGGAACTTCTGCTCCAGTTCCTGGAAGTCCTGCTTCATCGTGTACCAGCCGTCGATGACCAGGAAGACGTGCCCGAAGCCGTCCTCGATCACCCCGTCGGCGACCCTGGCCAGGTAGCTGGTCATGGAGTCGAGGCCGTGCCGCGCGAACTCGGCCTCGCGCCTCTCCATGACCTGGAGGACCTCCTCGACCGTCCGGACGACGCGGTCGCGTTCCATCCGGGTCGCGATCGAGCCGACGTGCGGCAGGCCGGCGATCGAGGCGAGACCACCGCCGCCGAAGTCGAGGCCGTAGAACTGCACCTCGCGCGGCGTGTTCGCCAGCGACAGCGCCAGGATCAGGCTGCGCAGCAGCGTCGACTTGCCGCTCTGCGGGGCGCCCGCGATGCCGACGTGGCCGTCCGCGCCGTTCAGGTCGACCACCAGCAGCTCGCGCAGCTGCTCGGCGGGCCGGTCCACCACGCCCACCGGCACCCGCAGGCCGCCCTGGACGGCCGGGTCGTCGATGGTCATGCCGCGTACCGGGTCGGGCAGCACACTCGGCATGAGCGAGTCCAGGCTGGGCGCGCTGGACAGCGGCGGCAGCCAGACCTGGCGGGCCGGTGGGCCCGAGCCGGCGAGCCGGTCCAGCAGCACCTCGACCAGGCTCGGCCCGTTCGCGTCGGCGGCGGGCTCCTCGACCTGCTCGGCCGGGCGCTCCGGCCCGGGGTCGTGGCGCACCGCGACCTGCCGGGTGGTGAACGGCACCACGTCCGCGGTGGGCTCGTCCCCGGCGTCCGCGACGCCGCCGCGGCGTCCACTTCCGGTGTACGCGCCGGAGACGTACGCCGCCTTGAAGCGCACCAGGTTCGTGGTGTCCACCTTCAGGTAGCCGTTGCCGGGCTCGGGCGGCAGCTCGTACGCCGCGCCCACGCCGATCACCGACCGCGACTCCATGGAGGAGAACGTGCGCAGCGCCAGCCGGTACGACAGGTGTCCCTCGACCCGGTTGATCCGCCCCTCGTCCAGGCGCTGGGAGGCGAGCAGCAGGTGCACGCCGAGCGACCGGCCGAGCCGGCCGATGGACACGAACAGGTCCATGAACTCGCTCTTGCTGGACAGCAGCTCGCTGAACTCGTCCACGATGATCAGCAGCACCGGGAAGGGCACGAGCTGGGCACCGTTGCCGCGCGCCTTCTCGTAGTCGAACAGCGAGGCGTAACCGCTCGCGCGCAGCATCTCCTGCCGCCGGGTCATCTCGCCGTTCAGCGCGTCCTGCATCCGGTCGACCAGCGGCAGCTCGTCGGCCAGGTTGGTGATCACCGCCGAGGTGTGCGGCAGCTTGTCCATGCCGAGGAAGGTGGCGCCGCCCTTGAAGTCGACCAGCACCAGGTTGAGGATCTCCGAGCTGTGCGTCGCGGCCAGGCCGCAGACGAGGGTACGCAGCAGCTCCGACTTGCCCGAGCCGGTGGCGCCGATGAGCAGGCCGTGCGGCCCCATGCCGCCCTGCGCGGACTCCTTCAGGTCCAGCTCGATGACCTCGCCCTCCTCGGTGACGCCGATCGGCACCATGAGGCGGTTGCGTTGCGGTGTGCGGGTACGCCACAGGGCCTGCACGTCGAAGGTCATGGCGTCGCGGATGCCGAGCAGCGTGGTCAGTTCGAAGCTGGTGTCCAGCGGCTCGTCGGAGACCTCCAGCGTGCCGCTGGTCCGCTTCGGCGCGATGATGCGGGCGAGCGCCTCGCACTGGGTCTGGTCCAGGCCGTCCCGCTTGGCCGAGCCGGTCGTGGCGCCGGCCGGGAACTCCACGACGTCGTCGGTGACTGTCAGCCGCAGCACCTTGGGGCCGCCGGGCATCGCGCCGGTCAGGTCGAGCAGCACCACGTTGCGGATGCCCGCGCCGAGCAGGCGGGAGCTGTCCGGCAGGTCCACCAGATGCGCGACGATCACCAGGAACGGCTCGCTGGTGGTCGGCCTGACGGCCCGGTCGTGGTCGCCCCGGTCGGTGATCTCCGGGCCGAGCATGTCCATCAGTGCGTCGTGGCTGCCGGCGAACATCCGGACCGGACCTGCCGCGTCGTACGCGGTGGGGTGCGCGTTGTGCGGCAGCCACTTGACCCACTCCCACGGGCCCCGGTGCACCTCGGCGGCGAGCACCGCGATCCGCAGCTCGTCCGGGGCGTGGAACGTGGCGAGTTGCGCCACCATGGCGCGGGCCAGGTCGATCGCCGGGTCGATCGCGCCCTCGAACTCGACGCTGGTGAAGCTCGGCAGGCCGACGGAGGTGGGGATGCCGGACACCGTCCGGTACGCCTCGGAGAACCGCCGCAGCGAGATCGACGACAGCGGTTCGAGGTCCTCGATCGGCTTGGTGGACGGCGGGTTGAACTTCAGCATCGCGGTCTGCCGGCCGAGACCGATCCGGACCCGGCCGAAGTCGTCGTGGCTGGGCCGGCGCTCCCACAGCCGGCTGCCCATCGCGATCGACCACAGCCAGCCCGGCTGCGGGTTGTTCCACAGCACGTGGCGGCGCTGCTGGTCGGCCGCCTCGCGGGCCTGCTTGCGCAACTGCCCGATGTAGCGGAGGAAGTCGCGCCGCTCGCCGCGCATCTTGCGCTTGCGCTCGGCGGCCGCCCGGCCGATCTGCATGACGCCCATGAGCAGCATGCCGCCGGCCATCGCGCCGCCCATCACGTACATCACGGGGGTGCGGTTGTAGAGGCCGAACATGGCGAGCATCGCGCCCATGCCGAGGCCCATCGGCACGACCATCGCGAACGAGCGGAAGTCGAGCGGGGCCTCCTCCGCCATCAGCGGCGGCTCCTGGAGCTCGATCGAGCCTTCCGGCGCCTCCGGGCCGGGCGCGCGGGGCGGGCGCTTGACGGTGACCGTACTCATCCGATCGTCCCCGCGTCGGCGCCGTCGCCGCCCCAGACGGTGCGCTCCTGGCGCAGCAGCTTCACCGCGTAGCGGTCGTTGCGGTAGCGCTCGGCCACCTTGACGTCGTCGTCCTCCTCGGCCTGGCGCTTCTTCTCCTTCTCCGCCCGCTCCTCCTCGTCCCTGCGGCGTCGCTCCTGCTCGGCCCAGAACGCCTCGGCGCGGGCGGCCGCCGCCTTCTCCTCCTCGGCCAGCGACGTCGTGAACTCGGCGTCGCTGACGCCGGGCTCGCCGCACCGGCGCATCTTCTCCAGGTCGGCGCTGAAGAAGTCGAACGTGCCGCCGGCCGGCCGGGGCGCCTTCGCGGGCGTGACCCGCCGCCACACGGCGCGCGGGGGCTGCGGTGTCTCCGACATGGTCACCCTTCCCTGCCGTCGTCCGCTGACGTACCGGTCAGCCAGTCCGCGTCGCTGAGGTCGTCCCAGTCCGTCGTGTCGTCCGGGTCGTCGTCCGGCCGGACCAGCGGAACGTGGTCGTCGGCGGCCGGCCGGGCGCGGTCACCGCCCCAGACGGCGTCGTCCTCGCGCAGGCCGGCGGCGGGCTCCCGGTCGGCGCCGGGCTCGCGGTCGTCGTCGCGATCGGAGCGACCCCGGACCGTACCGGCGCGGGCCGGCTCGTCGGGGTCCGCGCCGGGCGTCGCGCGACCGGAGGGCTGCGGGCCGGGACCGGCGAGTCCGGCCACGGCGGCGGCGCCGGCCAGGCCGAGTGCGCCGGGGACGGCGACGGCAACCTCACCGTCGGCGACGGCAGCGGCGACGCCGGCCTTCCGGTGCGTCCCCTCCGGACTGCCGCCTCCCGGCGAGACCGACGGGTTCGACTGCGCGGGCGGGTTCGGCTGCCCGGACGGGTTCGGCGTGGCCGTCTGGGCGGGCAGGCTCGGCTGCCCTGGCTGGCCCGGGTGGCCGACGATCACCGGAGCCGCCACGACACCGCCGACCGCCGGCGGCACGTCGGCCGGAGGCGGCGCGACGGCCGGCGGCGGCGCGACGGCCGCGGGCGGCTCGGCCTGCGGCTGCGGTTCCGCCGCCGGGGACAGGTCGACCACAGTCGGCACCTCCACCGCCGTCGGCGGTGCGATCACCTCGGGTACGGGTGCACCCGGCGACGTACCGCCGGTGCCGGACACGGGCGCTGCCGGAACGTCCGGCGCGGCCGGTTCCTCGACGGCGGCCTCCGGCACACCCGGATCCGGACCGGCCGGCGGACCGTCCGGACCCGCTTGCGCGCCCGGCACACCGGTGACCGGCACGGAACCGTCGAGGTCCGCCGTGCCGCCCCCCGGCCCCGGCTGCGGGCCGGACACGTCGGCGACCGGCGCGGATCTGTCAAGGCCTGCGCCACCGGCCGTCGTGCCGTCGCCCGCCTCCGGCGCGAAGTCACCCGGTCCGGCCGGGGTCCAGTCGGTCTCGTCGGGCCGGATCAGGCCGGACGCGTCGGGCGCGGTCCGGGGCGTGGTCCCGGCGGGTGCGTTGCCGCCCGGCGGGCCGGCCACCGGCGGCACCACACCCGCGATCGGCGGCGTCGCACCGGCGATCAGCGGCGCGGAGGGAGGCGGCTCCACCAGCCCGGTGCCGCCCGCACCTGCGCCCGCGGGCGCCTGCGGTCCTGCGGCGTCTGGGGTCGACGGGCGCCAGTCGTCGATGTCCGCCTCGATCAGCCCGGAGGCGTCGGGTGCGTCCGGCACGCCCCCGCCGGGCGTGCCCGCACCGGCGCCCGGCGCGCCCGGCGCGCCGGGCATCATCGGCATGGCGGCTCCGGACGGCGCCGCCGCGACGGGCGAGTCGACGCCGACGCCCGGGGCCACGGGCGGGCCGGCGGGGATCTGCGGACCGTCGACGCCGAGCCCGTCGCCACCGGCCGGCGCACCGGCCGACCCGTCCGGCACGCCCGCGTCCACGCCCACCGGTCCCCAGGTCTCGGGGTCGCCGCTGACGAGTCCCCGGGCGTCGGGCGACTCGGCCCCAGCGGGGTTGTTGGCTCCGCCCGCGGGCCCCGGCATGCCGGGCACGGCCGGCATCGGGGCACCCAGCCCGGCACCGCCGGACGAGGCGCCGGCCGGTGCGCCGGGAACCTGCACACCGTCGAACCCGGGTGACCGCCAGTCCGCCTCGTCGCCCTCCACCAGGCCCTTGGCGTCCGGCGCCTCGGGGACACCGGAGCCGCCACCGGCACCGGCACCGGGCGCGCCCGCGCCGGGCATGCCCGGCATCATCGGCGACTGGAAGCCACCGCCACCGGGCACGGCGCCACCGGGGGCGGCCGGGATGTCCACACCGCCGACGGTGCCGGGGGCGAAGTCGTCGCTGTTGCCGAGCAGCCCGTTCGCGTCCGGCTTCTCCGGCAGTCCGGGGCTGCCGCCCGCGCCGGGGCCGGCGCCGCCGGGCGGGCCGAATCCCGGGATGCTCGGCGCGGTGAACCCGCCGCCCGGTCTGCCGATGCCGGTTCCCGTGCCCGTGCCCGCCCCGGGCTTCGGGCCGCCCACCTCACCCGGCCCGGAGAACGACGGCGGCTTGACCGAGCCGGCGCCGCCCGCCCCGCCACCGAGGTTGGCCGAGCCGGGCGGCTTGACGCCCGGCGGTACGACACCGGAACCGAGCCCGCCAGGCAGGCCGCCCCCACCCGGTACGCCGACGCCCGGGAAGCCGACGCCCCCCGGCCCGTTGATGCCCGGCGCGTCGAATCCGGGCAGCCCGCTGCCGCCGCCGGGGGTGGGACCGCCGATCTCGCCGGGGCCGGAGAACGACGGCGGGGTGACGCCGCCCGGCCCCTGGCCGGAGCCCGGACCACCGATGCCGGCCAGGTTCGGGGGCGTGATGGTGGGCACTGTGATGTTCGGCGGCGTGGTGAACCCCGGCGTGGTGATGCCGCCGACGGGTGGCGGGGTGAACCCCGGCGGGGTCAGTGTCGGCGGGGGTGTGAGGTTCGGCGTCGTGAGGTTCGGCGTCGTGAAGTTCGGCATCGTCGGCGTGGTGATGCTGGGCGTCGGCATGGTGATGCCGGACGTCCCCGCCTTGTCGGTGGTCATCTTGTACTGCTCGGCGACCGTGTGGACGACATCGGCCATCTGCTGGGCCATCGGCTTCTCGTACTCGGTGCCGCTGATCGGCACCGGACCGCTGCCGCTGCCGACGCCGTTCTGGGAGGCGATCGTCGCCCAGGCGCCGTCCAGGTAGGAGATCGTCTGCTGGGCCCAGGAGAGGTGGTTGGCGGCGTCGTAGAGCTGCGACGGCAGCGACGTGACGTTGGTCGAGGAGTTGATGCTGTTGGCCGCCGTGGTGGAGTCCGGAACCGCGCCGCCGGCGAGGTGCTCGGCCTGCTTGCCGAGCAGGTCGGCGTAGAAGTTCATCTTGTCCCGGAACCCGTTGGCCGCCGGACCCTTCCACGCCTTGTCGTCGCCGACCATCGAGGCGACGGCGGTGCGGATGGTCTGTTCGAGCCAGATCAGCAGGTCCTGCGTCGCCTGGAAGGCCCGGGCGGCCTCGACCACCGACCCCACGTTGACGCGGCCGGCCGCGTACTTCAGGCCCTCCTCGCTGAACACCGCGGCGCCGCCGTTGACCGAGGCCATGAGCTTGCGCCAGCCCCGGGTCTCGGTCGCCCAGGTCCGGTAGTCGTACAGGTCGCCGACGGGGATCACCTTCGGGGGGAAGGTTCCTTCCGGCTCCGCCGGGTCGTTCCACCCGTCGAGCTTGGTGTCGCCGAGACCGTTTCCCATGCCCCGTCCCTCTTCGCGAGCTGCCGGACCTGTCCGCCCGCGTCAGTTGCCGTCGGTCTTGATGATCTTCTGGCCGTAGGTGCTCAGGTTGTCCAGGCCCTTGAAGGAGTCACCCATGATCTCGCCGAGCTTGTCGGTGGTCAGCGCGTTGAGTTCTTCGAGGTTCCGGTAGTCCGCGGCCATCTTCAGCAGGGCGGTCTGCACCGCGAGGAGAGCGGTGTTCATGTTGACGAGCATGTCCTTCATGTCGCCCTTGACGCCGCCGTCCTGGGCCGTCGCCCCGACGACCGCCTGCCGCAGCACCTCGGCCCGGGCGAAGGCACCGGGACGCGGGTCGATCGCGCCCACCTGGTCAGCCGTGGTGAGCAGGGTGTTCCCGGCGCCGGTGATCTTGCCCAGGATCTCCTTGGCGAACCACTCCAGCGCGGCGGTGTTCACCGCGACCCCGCTGGTCGAGGCGGTGTCACCCTTGAACGTCGGGTTGATTCCCGGCGGGGTGAAGCCCGAGTTCGTCGGGGTCTTGTCCTCGTCGATCCAGTCGGACTTGTCGGTGAACGCGGGCGGCGTCACGTTCGACGGGTCGGTGATCTTGTCCTTGTACGTCTTGACGAGGTTCCGCCAGCCGTCGGTGTCGAGGATGTTCTTGTCGTACCACTCGCGGGCCTCGATCCACTCCGGATGCTCGGCGCGGACCTCGTCCTTCCACCGCTCGTAGTTCACCCCGGTGCGGTTGTTCTGGTGCTTGTTGTAGAAGGCCATCCAGGAGTCGTACGCCGCCTGGGTGGTGCCCTCCGGCTTTCCGATGGCGGCGTCGCCCATGCCGTAGGCGTTCATCGCGCTGATGGCTTTGTCGTTGGGGTATCCCCAGTCAATGCGGGCCAAGGAGCTCACTCCACTCGGGTGTCGACGGCGGAACGCTGGCACAGACCCCAGCGGCCCGGGTCGTCTAGCTCACCGGGCCGGGGACGGACGACGCCGGCCGCCACGCCGCGTCCGCGGCGGCCGTCCGGCGGTTCAGCCGCCGCGGACGTCGTTCCAGATCATGGCGTGACGCTGCTCGGTGGTGCCGTAGTTGTCCGAGATCTGCAGCAGCGTCATGCGGGCCTGCTCCAGGTAGCCGACCATCGAGTCGGCCGCCTGGTTCCAGGCCAGCTTCGAGACCTTGTACTGCTCCTGGGCGGCACCGGTCCACTGGGCGAGGCTGGCCTCGACAGTGCGCTCCATCTCCTCCAGCGACGACTGGATCTGGCCGTTGATGCGGTTCATGTCGGTCAGCACGGCGTCTGCCTGCACGAAGTCGAAGGTGTAGTTGGACACGTCAGTCCTCTCGGGAGATCGGGGGTCGGGGTACGGCTCAGATGCCCGGCAGGGCGGCGCCGAAGGAGTTGGCCACGCTCGACGCCTCGTCCTCGGCCGTCTGGTAGCCCTTGGTGGTCACGCCCATGACCTCGAGCATGTTCAGCAGCTCGTTGATCACCCGCTGGAACGCGTTCTCCCAGTTGTCCATCGCCTGGTTGAAGCCCTGCGACGCCTGGCCGGTCCAGGAGGAGATCAGGATGGCCATCTGCCCGTTCACGGCCCGCAGCTGGCCGGTGAAGGCGGTGGCCTTGTCGGAGAACTCCTGGGCAGCCCGCTGCATACCCTCTTCGGTGGTACTGACGGTCGGCATCGTCACGGCCGGACTCCTCATGTCAGGGAAAGGTGGCAGGGAAGAGTGTTGATCCGCGGCCGCGCCCCGCGGCAACCCGGTCGCGCCACCATGTCCGAACGTCACCCAACATTGCACGGCAGCGCCCCCGCAACCGCCGCCACCGGCCGACAGCCCGGGAAGAGTGGTTGCACTTTCATGCACTGATCCCCGGCCGGAGTTCCGACGCGACGGTCGTGGCGTCTTCACTGGACCGCGACGTCGAGGGAGTGGTCCGTCGTGAACTACAGCGAGCGCATCGAAGGCCTGTTCCAGGAGTACGAACGGCAGCGCACCAGCCTCGCCGAGATGCAGGCCCGGATGAGCGCGCTCTCGGCCACCGCGACGTCACCGCGCCGCGAGGTGAGCGTCACCGTCGGCCAGAACGGCGTGCTGACCGACATCCAGTTCCCCTCCGGCGCCCACAAGCGGCTCACCACCGCCGACCTGACGCGGCTCATCATGGACACCTACGCCGACGCCAAGGAACAGGTGATGAACCAGGCGGCCGACGTGCTCGCGCCGATGCTGCCGGACGGCCTCGACGCCCACAAGCTGGTCCGGGGCCAGGCCGGGGCCGACGCGTTCCTGCCCAAGGAACCCCGCATGGTGACGAGCGTGCGGGAACTCCTGACCCGGGGGCCCGAATGATCAGCAACAATCCCGGCGGGCGGCTGTGGGTCGACCCGGACGGCGTGGAGGGGCTCGGCAAGGCGTACGAGTCGCACGTGCAGCTCTACGAGTCCTACCTCTCCCAGCTGACCGCCCTGCGCGCCCGGTACGCCGACGCCTGGGGCGACGACGACATGGGCGAGCAGTTCTCGACCAAGTTCCTCCAGGGCCTGGACAACCTCGAAGCGATCATCGGCGGCGTCAAGGGCACCCTGCACTACACCGCCCAGGGCCTCAAGGAGAGCGGCCGGGCGTACCGGGAGGCGGACGAGGCCGCCCTGGACGTCAGCCGGAAGATGGCCAAGGACTTCGACGGCCTGGACGGACCCACGTACGCGAGGCGGACGGTGGCGGGCCCGGTGCTGGAGCCCACGGCGGAGGGTGAGCCGCGCCGGCCCCATCTGCTGTCCCGCCGCCTGGCGGTCGGCGAGCCGGCCGGTGAGCCGGTCGCCGAGCGGGCGAGGCTCCTCCCGCAGCAGCAGGGCACGCCGCTGCTGCCGCTGGAGCACGCCGAGGCGCTGACCCCGCTCACCGCCGCCACTCCGGCCATCTCGTCCTACTCCGTGCGGCCGGAGTACGCGACCGCGCACGTCGGCGGCCGGCCGCTGCCCGAGGGGTACCGGCTGATCGCGCTCAACCCGTTCGAGGACGGCAGCACCCGGGTGGACGCGAACCTCTACGACTCGATCACTCCGCTGACCGGCACACCCGTCACCACGCCGGACGGCAGGGCGATCGATCCCGGACAGGGCCGGTTCTTCGTCGTCAAGGAGAACCCGGCCGTGGACCCCACCGCGCCCGGCTACCAGCCGCTGTACCTGAGCTACGCGCCCGACGGCACGCCCACCCCGATCATCCCCGGCGCCTGAGCCACCCACCCGCGCCCGGTAGGACATGCCCGACTTCCACATCCCCAACGACCCGCAGTGGCAGTGGGCGTACGACCTGATCCTCGTCGCCGTCGGCGAGGAGTACCCGAAGGCCGACCCCGCCGCCCTGCGGGCCATGGGCGACGAGCTGTACGCGCTCAGCAGCACCATCCTCAACGGGATGGGCGCGACCGCCAACCTCGGCTACGGGCTGGCCGGGAGCCTGTCCGGCCCGGCGATGGACGCGTTCCAGCAGTACCAGGTCGGTATCACCAAGAACGTGCCGGCCGGCGGCAACATCGCGCTGGCACTGGGCGGCTCGGCCTACAACTTCGCGCTGGACTCGGAGAACACCCAGTACAACATCGTCATCGCGGCCTTCACCCAGGTCGTGGAGATCGCCATCGCGCTGGCCTCCGGCTTCGGCGCGGCAGCGGTGCCCGCCCTGATCAAGATCGGTCAGGAGATCGTCGGGGCGCTGATCAGCCTGTTCCGCCAGCGCCTGCGCAACATGCTGATGCGGCTGGCCTGGGAGGCGTTCCAGGAGGGCCTGGAGGAACTCTGGCAGAGCGCCGCCGCCCAGGTCACGCAGATCATCGAGGGCAACCGCAAGTCCCTCGACTACAAGGACCTGGCGATGGCGTTCGCCGGAGGCGCGTTCATCGGCGCGGGCGTCAGCGGCGTGCAGATGATCGGCGGCAAGTTCTTCCCGAAGATGAACAACAGTGTTCTGTCGCGGGAAGGGCTGTCGGCACTCGCCGAGACGCTGTTCGAGGGCCTGTTCACCATGATGGTCGGTGGCGGCGGCTTCAACCCGTGGGCCACCATGACGTCGTCGATGATCGGCGGAATGGCCCACCACTACGCCACAGTGGTGGGCCAGAGCTACGGCCCGGGCGCCGGTGCCGGTGCGCCACCGCCGACGATCGAGACGAAGAGCCTCACGACCACCGCGCCCACGCCTCCGCCCACCGCCGTGGACGGACCGCCCGTGCCCCCGCCCGCCGGCTCCTCCGCCGGCCCGGGCAGTCAGGGCGGCGGCCCGGGTCCGCAGCCCTCGGGCGGCCCGGTCGTCGGAGGAGGTGCCGGTCAGGGGTCCGGCCCGGGCGACGCCGGGGGTCAGGGGCCGGCGCATCAGGGCTCCGGTGACCAGGGTCCGGGCAACCAGGGCACCGGTCAGGGCAGCGCCGGAAGCACCGCTCCAGGCAGCCAGCCTCCCGGGGGCCAGACCGCGGGCGGCCAAACTGCGGGTGCTCAGACCCCGGGCGGTCAGACCTCCGGGGGCCAAAGCGCTGGCGGTCAGACCGCAGGCGGCCAAACTGCGGGCGGTCAGACCCCGGACACTCAGACTCCGGGCGGCCAAACCGCGGGAGATCAGACCGCGGGCGGTCCAACCGCGGATGGTCAGACCGCCGGTGGTCAGGTCCGCGACGGGTCGCAAGCGGGCGTATCGAACGGCAGCGCGAGCCCCGACGGCGTCGGAGGTCAGACCCCGAGCGGGCCCGGCACGGCCGGTCCGGGCGCCGGCGCCGACCCGCGTGGGGTCGGCGGTGTCGCCACGGGGCCGGGCCCGGCCGCAGGCGGCGAAGCCACGGCACCGCGCGCCGACTCGACGGGTACGCCGGGCGGCAACCCGGCGAGCACCGGCACCGGTACGCCCACGATCGGCACCCCGGCAGCGGGCGCCGACGTCGCCGCGCCCTACGGCGGCGGACTTCCCGGTTTCGACACTCCGACGTCGAGCGGCGGAACAGCCGGTGCCGACACCCCGGCACCCGTGACCTCGCCCGCCACCGCTGCCGAGCCGGTGGCCGTCCCGACCGGCCCCGCACCGTCCACCGCCACACCGAGCGCAGGCACCCCGACAACCACCACGCCGGGCACAGCCGCACCGAGCACCGGCACCGCGAGCACCACCGCACCGCCGACCACCACCGCATCGAGCACCGGCACCCCGTCTGCGAGCACGCCGTCGACCAGCCCACCGACCAGCGCGCCGAGCACCGGCACGTCGACCACGAGCACACCGGCCACCGGTACGCCGCCGTCGACGACCAGCGGCCAGCCGACCGCTCTCCCACGCGACGTCGTCGGCGCCGCGCCCCCGCCACCGATGGCGCCCGTCGACGGCATCTCGGTCGACGGCCCGGCCGTGGTCGCCTCCCCGGCCACCGATCCGGGTACAGGCACGCCCTCCACAGGGGAGCAGGCGGTCGCGGTACCAGGCCCGACCACCGACGCCGCATCGAACGACGTCCACTCGGACGCCTCGGTGGACGCCACCGCCGCCACGGTGGCGGACCACGCCACGGACACGAGCGTCGTCGGCACCGCACCGACGCCGGACGGACCGACGGCAGCGCGGGACGACACCGCCGAACCGACGCCGGACGGGTCGCGAAGCGTGCAAGCGCCGCCGCTCGCCGTCGCGGACCCTGCCGCGACCACCCGGGCCGAGCGGAGCCCGCAGTTCCGGCAGGCCAAGGCGAGCGCGGAACCGAAGCGGCTGCGCACCGAGCGGTACGTGCCCTGGAAGGACACCGTCGTCCCCGGCACGCACCTGCTGCGCGGCGAGATCACGACTATCGACTTCACCACCCGGGAGTTCACCGCCGACGGCAGGGACTACCGGTCGTTCGACGTACACCTGGATCTGGTCTCGAAGAACGACCAGATGTCCCCCCGGGAGTTGCGGGACTTCGCGGAGACGGTGCAGCGCACAGTCGACGAGATGGTCAACGGCCGGTACACGCTGCCCGACGGCCGGCTGCTGCACATCGATTTGGTCGTCGACACGCCTCCGTGGCGCGACGGTATGACCCGCGACTGGCAGGCGGATCCGCGCCGCAACCCGTCGGTCGAGGTGACCTCGGAGACCGGGGTGAGCACCGACCAGCACCTGTGGAACACCGGGGACCGTCTCTCGGTGATGGTGCACGAGGTGATGCACTACCTCGGGGCCAAGGAGGGTCACCAGGCCCCCGAGCACCTGTTCACCACAGTCGACCGTCCCGGGGTGATGGGCGTCGACGTCGGCGCCCTGCCGACGTCGTCGGAGCAGGCCGCGACCTCGACCGGGCCGGTCGACTATCTCACCGCGCAGGATCTGAAGACGATCCACGACGCCGCGCTGACTGCCGGCCCGGTGCGCGACCTGCCGGTGCCGCAGACGGCGCACGACCAGACGCCGGACCCGCGTCCGAATCCGCAGATCCCGTCCCGCGCCCCGGCCCCGCCACCACCGCCCGGCATGACGGGCATGCCGCCACCACCGCCACCGCCACCCGGTATGCCGGGCATGCTCCCACCGCCACCACCGCCGGGCATGCCGCCACCACCCGGCATGCCGCCACCGCCGTCGGCCGGTCCCACGACTCAGGCCGTCGACCTGACCCCGACGGACCTCTCACCCGCCACGCTGCGGCACCGCGCGCCGAGGCCCTCGCCCACCCCCGTCGGCCAGAGGCTGAACGAGAAGTACGGCGTCGTGCACGTCGTGGACCAGGGGTCGCCCGGCGTGGGACACCAGGCCGCGACGGTCGCGATGCTCGACGGGCTGGCCGCCACCGGCTACCGGGGCACGGTCGTGCTGACCTATCCCGGCAACAAGACGCCCTTCTACGCCGAGCAGCTCGGCCGGCAGGAGGAGTTCGAGACACCGGCGGGCTCGTACGACCTGTTCCACCGGGAGTGGACCGGCCACCGCGGTGGGATGGACGTCGTCATGCGACCGCAGGGGCCGCCCGGCACGCGTGAGGATGCCTGGAAGACGACGGACTGGCCCGGCGCGCCACGGGCCAAGGCGTGGCAGGTGGACCGGCAGAAGGGTTTCCGCGAGCAGAAGATCCGCGAGCAGGGCAACACCCAGAGCCTGCGCATGGACGAGCTCGCCACCCGCCTGCTCCCCGAGGGCGACGTGCTGACGGTGCTGCCGGCTGTCGACGTACCGAAGAACGACGACGGCTCGGAGTGGACCGCGGAGCAGAAGCGGGAGTGGTTCCAGCAGGCGTGGGCCGGTCCGCTGCGCGACGCCGCCCGTGGCAGGGACCACGACGTCGTCACGCTCCAGCCGTTCCTGTGGGACCAGTTCCCCCGGCAGGTCCGCAGCACCACCGGGACGGTCGAGGCGGAACTCGACGAGACCTCGACCGGGGTGCCGTCCTACCGTCGCCCGCCGCCCTCCACCCGGCCGGCCGCCCGGGACGTCATCACCGCCACCGGGATCCCCGGGGCCGACGACCTCGCGACGGTGGTCGACGACGACGCCACCGACGTGGTGCTCGTCTACTACGGCGACACGCCTGACACTCCCCCGCACCAGGAGGTCGTCGATCGGCTGGCCGCCGCCGCCCGGCCCGGCCGGAAGACCGTCGTCCTGGTCCTCGGCAACGACGAGCGGGTCCTCACCACGAGCAACGCCGACGTCCACGTCGCCGCGCTGCCCCGTGTCACACCGGAGCAGATGGCCGGTCTCCGCGACCGCGCCACGCTCGTGGTCACCGAGGGCGCGAACACATGGCAGGAGTCGCTCGCGGAGGGCAGGCCCACGCTCTCCGTGACCGGCTCCGAGGGTGACACCAGGCCGTGGCGCAACGAGCCGGCGTCGGTCCGGAACGACGACGCCGCCCGGGGCGGCCATGACCGGCTCGTGGTGGCGTCGGAGTACCTGCGGCACGGCGGTGATCCCGCCACGGTGCGGGACTTCGTCCAGGACGACGACGGCGGTGTCCGCACGTACTTCGACGGGTGGCGGGACGCGCTCGGCCAGACCGGCTCCGACCAGGTCGACCAGGCCCTCGCCACGGTCACCGGCCTGCCGCTGGACCCGGACGCCCGCCCGCGCACCGACGCCGCGCCCGGCGCTCCCCCGGCCGACAACACCCTGCGCGTCCCGGGAGTCCTGCCGGACCGGTTCCCCACGCCCAAGACCCGCGACGAGATCTCCCAGGCGCGCGCCGAGCAGCACGACACCGCGCCACGGCGGATCGCGAACACCAGCGCGTACGACGTCATCGACCGTGGGCTCCATCCCGACACCCGCGTGCCCGACGTGGTCGCCCGCTCGTACGAGCAGGCCGGCCTGACCGTTCCGGCGGGCGACCGGCCCCGCCCGCGCCTCGACGCGGTGGACAACCGCATCGCGTACGACCATCGGGTGCTGGACCTCGGCGACCGCAACGTGCAGGACTTCACGGTCAAGGTCTTCCTGGACCCCCGGGACGACGCGGCGGCGGATGCCCGGCCGGACGTGGAGACCCGGGTACGCGACGCGGTCGACGCGATCTACAACCAGGGCTTCCGGATCGGCGGCGATCAGCTCAACGTCACAGTGGAGTTCGTGACCCGGCCGAGCGAGGCACACGCCGTCGTGGCGCTGCACGGCTCTCCGTCACCGACCACCCAGACCACCTGGTCGACGCACTCCTCCGACCTCGACCTCGCGCACGAGATCGGGCACTTCCTCGGTCTGCGCGACGAGTACTCGGTGGCGGACCGCGCCCTGGACGGCACCTTCGTCCAGGGCGACAACTCGCTGATGGCGACCACCACGCGGCAGCCCGGCAACGATCCGCGGTTGCTGGCGCGCAACGTCCACCGGATCGCCGGTCAGCAGCGCGACGTGCTCTCACCCGACCGTGGCGGGTTGCCGCCCCGGACGGCGCCGGTCCGGTTCGAGCCGGTACGGGTGCCCGGCGGCCGCAACGCGCGGTTCGACGAGCTGACCCGGCACACCCGCGACGTCGGTCCGGGCAACTACCGGCAGGAGACTGCCGACCTCAAGGACGACGGCGCGCCCATCGGGTTCGTCGTCAACTCGATGCTGCCCGCCGACGACGTCGACCAGATCCCCGAGGTGGTCCGTGCCGTCACCGAGGGACTCGCCCCGGGCACCACAGTCGCGTTCGTCTTCGGCGTCAACACCACCGCCGAGGTCCCCGACCTCGCCTTCCGGGACGCGGTCGCCCGGGCCGCCCGGCTCGCCGAGGGCCTCGACGTGCCGGTGGCGGTCAACGGCTACGCGGTCGGCACGAAGAACGGGAAGTTCCCGTACGGCCGCACCCGCAACCAGGTGCTCCGCGACCCCGACACGGTCGCCGCGATCCAGGGCCTCGCGCAGGGCGGTCCGGACGGCGAGGCCCGGCGCTACCCGTACGTGTCGATCCAGGACTTCGACAGGGGCGCCCGGACGACCTCCGACGGCACCCACGTGTTCGACCGCATCGACAGCCGGACCCGCTTCGACCCGGAGTCGACCGGACCGCAGGACGAGCCACCGGCCCGGCCCATGATGATCTCCGGCGGTTACCGCGTCGGCGACACCGAGGAGCTGATCCGGCGTACCCGGGAACGGCTGGAACGACGCGCGCGCGACCACCGGGCGAGGATCGCCGGCCTCCCCGCGGGCAGCGAACGCACGACCGAGCAGCAGAAGCTGGCCGCCGTGCACAACGGCCTCGCCAAGCTCGACACGCAGGCCGGGCGGGACGCCTTCGTCCGGGACTTCACCACAGCCGTGGACGAGGACATGCGGTCCCGGGACCGGCAGGCCACGGTCCACCCGATGCTGCCGTACTCGCCGGAGCCGAACCTGTTCGTCGACGGCCTGCTCACCCTGGGCCGGCCCGAGGTCCGGTTCGGCGACGCGGGCGCGGAGTTCCTCCTGCTGGCCGAGAGCCTGCACCGGGCGTACGGCGAGGAGCTTGCCGTCGCCCACGGCGCGGCGACGCCGGCCGGTCTGCCGGCGGACGTCCTCACCGTCGACGTCCAGGTCGACTCGCAGAACAACAGGCATCCCGACCGCGACCTGGCCTTCATGACGGACTTCGTGGGCGCCGCCACGCCCACCGACCTGTCCCGGCTCGCGGCCGACTTCGCCGTCGGCAACTTCCTGCCGCAGTCGCACGCCGTGCCGACGAACGTCAACCGGCAGCTGTTCTATACCGAGGGCACCGGCTTCAAGGAGTACCGGGCCGAACTGCGCAGGCCGGACCTCGCCGCCCCGAAGCCGTTCGCCGCGCCCACCGACGTGGTGCCCGGCCCGTCGTGGACGTGGCAGCAGACGCTCACGCCGCAGCAGCTGCGGCAGCTCGGCGCGCAACCACACAACAGGTACGTCACCGCCGTCTCGCTGCCGGCGCCGGACACCACCACGGCGCCGGACGTCCCACCCGAGTTCGATCCCGACCTGGACCCGGCACGGCCGGCCCGGACCGTGGGCCTGCCGGACAGCCAGCGCCTCGTCGCCGCGCACCTCGTCGCGACGTCGAACGACTCCGGGACCATCCAGCAGGAGTTCGCCGCCGCCACCGCCGTCGCCGACCGTGGCGGGCTCGACCGGCACTCCGGCTCCCTCTACGACGCGATCGCCGCCGCGCTGCCCGACGGTGACGCCGACGCCCTGCGGATGAGCACGCTGCACGCCGGCCGGGACACGATGAGTCTCGACGAGGCCGCGGCGATGCGGCAGCGCAACCCGTACGACAACGGCCACTTCGTCCGGGCCGTACTCGCCCCCGACCCCGGGGGGCAACGCCGCGACACGCCGGTCGACGACGCCGAACGGCAGCGCATCGCCAACGCGCACGACGTGGTCGAGTTCGCCGCCGCCCGCGGCACCCGGGTGCACCTCGTCGTGTACGACGACCCGGCCGGGACGCCGCGCGACTACCCGGTGGTCGGCGCCCGGCCGCGTGGACGGCTGGAGCTGCTCCGCACCATCGACCCGTCCGGTCACGTCACCTACGCACGCCATGTGCCACCTCCGTCGGCCCCGGCGAGCGACACCGACAGCGACAGCGATTCCGGCGGCTTCGACCTGTTCGGCGACGACGACGGCTACGGAGGCTTCGACGAAGGCTTCGACGACGACAGAAGCGACGACAGCGACGACGGTCTCGCCACGTCCACGCCGGCCGACGACCCGGCCACCCGGTCGGCCGCCGACGACACCACCACCGCAGAAGAGACCGCCGCAGAAGAGACCACCGCCGCGGAGGACACCGCGGGCGGGACGTCGTCGGCCACCGGGACCACCGCGCCGCTGCCGTCGCCCGACGCGGTACGCCGGGGCCTGCCCTCCTACCTGCGGGAAAGCCGCACCCTCGGCCTCGCCGAACAGTTGCGCGCCACCGAGAACGTGGCACTCGGCGCGGCGCTGCGGACCCTCGACGCCGGCCTGTCCGACGACGTGGTCGCCGCCGTGGAGGCGGACAGCCGCGACGACGTGGACCAGTTCCTCGGCGAGGGCCGCCCGTACCCGGTCACGATCGACGGGCGGCCGGCCGAGCTGCGGGTCACCGCCGTCCTCGACTGGGACGCGCTCACAGTGGACCGGGCCCACGACGACCCGCGCAAGGTCTCCGCCAAGAACCGGGAGAACCTCACCCACACGCTGCGCCACAACCGGGACCGGCGGGTCGAGCCGAAGGTGACAGTCACCGCGATGCCCGGTGTCGTCGTCGGCGTCGGCGGCTCGGTGCCGACGGCGCCCACCACCGAGCACTCCGCCGCCCACAAGGACACCTACACGTCCACCACCACTGTCAAGGTCACCGGGCTGACCGAGGTGACGGTGCCGATCCGGTTCGTCGCAAGGCTCGTGCGGCCCGGCCGTCCCGCCGTCGACCCGGTCGAGACCTCCGGCAGCGTCGCTCTCGCCGTACACACGGGGTTGCGGACGGCAGACGCGACAGCGCCGGCCGCCGCGGACCGTGCGCTCGGCGCGCCCGTGCCGGCCCGGTTCGGGGTGGAGAGCGTACGCAGCCGGCCGGCCGATCCGGGCGCCACGTTCTTCGACCAGGTGGAGGCGATCCTCGCCGAGGACGGCATGGCCGACCTCGTGCGGATCGGCGCGCCCGGCCGCCCGGTGATGCAGAAGCTGCTCAGCGACGCGACGTTCTCCGGCAGCCTGCCGGCGATGGTGGTCACCGACCCGGCGAACGTCCACGACGGCTGGGTCCGGTCGGGTTCGCTGCCGCGCGCCGCGCGCAGCGGCTGGCGGCGTTTCTTCCCGGGCCGCGCCCGGCAGGTCGAGGTGCGCCTGGTCGCCCGGCACGTCGAGGAGGTGGAGCGGGTCGACGGGCTCACGCACGTCGACACGTCCGCGCTCGCCGCCGAGAGCACGAGCGCCGCCGCCACCAAGCGGCAGTGGGGGCTGTGGGGCCTCGCCGGCGCCGGAGTGGACGCCGCGCCGCTGAGCCTGGTCGTCGGACCGCGGGTCGGCGGCGGCCGGGAGCGTGGCGCCACCCGGACGATCACCGAGCGGACCGGCGGCAAGCAGACGGTGACCGGCACTGCGCCCGGCGTCCGCTACCGGGTCGAGTACGGCGTCCAGGTGCGCGTCCTGGGCCGCGCGCCGCGGATGCTGTCCGGTTCCGTCGACGCGCTCCAGTGGACCACCGGCGACCGGCTGCCCGGCACCGCCCTCGACCCGGACGGCCGGGAGTGGCGCGGACGGCGCGGCACCGACCGGACCCATTTCGCACCGGCGCGCATCGAGCGGGGTGAGTCGTTCGGCGGCGCGTACCTGACCCGGGTCGGCGACCGGAGCCTGTACGAGACGGTCGCCGACGCGGTGCGGTCGGTGCCCGGTCATGACCGGTTCCGCCTGGCCACCCGCGACGAGACGCTGCGGCACTTCGGCGACCAGCAGCTCGCCGACGGGCTGACCCCCGAGCTTCAGGCGGCACTGACCCGGGCCACCGACCTGCGCACGCAGCTCTCCCCCGACCAGTTGCGCCACCTGGCGGACCGGATCGTCGGCCCGGGGTTGAAGATCCCGCTGATCCGTACCGGCACGTTCCACGACCACGTCACGGTGGTGACGATCAAGGGCAGCCTCGGCGAGGTGTCCGACGGCGACCTGCTCGACCACGACAAGATCGGCACCGCCGCCAAGCGGACCGCCAGGTCCACAGTCACCAGCGCCCGCGACGACAGCCGGTCGGCCGAGCTGAGCCTGGAGCCACGCATCCTGGGCCCGCTCGGTCAGGCCGCCTCGACGCTGCTCGGCGGACCGCGCGCCGCGGTCACCTGGGGCACCACCGACGAGAGCGCCGTCACCGGCGGGCAGTCCACCGAGAGCGACCACGGGCCGGCGCTCGACGACGAGGGCAAGCCCACCGGGGTACGGCTGCGCGAGTTCGCCGCCACCCTCGACCTCACCGTCACCACCACGTCCACGGTGCGGGTCAACCAGGCGGGCCGGCAGCTGTCGTTCGGGGCGTACGGGCGGGACGTGCCCACCGTCGTAGCCGCATCAGAGCAGCGCCCCCGCACGCACCGCCTCGACGTGCGCATGCTCGTCCCGGAGTCGCGGGTCTCCCGGCAACGCCCCGGCGCGGAGCCCAGCCCGGTCCCCCGCGACGTGGAGACCATGGCGTACCCGCCGCCGCTGAGCCGGATGACCGGCGGGCCGCACGACCTCGACGGACGCCGGGTGGAGTCGTTCGTCGGCGCCGACCGGTTGCAGGACGCGGTGGTCGAGACGCTGCGCGAGGCGAGCCGGGACGACGTCTACGCCGTCGAGGACGGCCGGATCTCCACTGTGGTCGCCGACGAGCTGTCGCCCGAGCGCCTCACCGGTGACGCCGAGCTGTTCAGCCGCCCGCTGGCGCTGAGCAACCTGTGGCACGGCCGCCGGGCCGCCGACGCCCGCGCCGACGTGCGGGTACGGCTGCGCCCGACCAACCCGGCGGTGCTCGACGGCGCCGAGTTCGCGCGCGTCAAGCGGACCTTCGCCAGCGGCACCGCCCGCAAGACCACTCACACGCGCGCGGTCGAGCTGAGCGTCTCCGCCACCGGCGTCGCGTCGGTCAGCGGGCCGGTCGCCGACCACGGCGGCAGCACCGGCCGGCCCGGCGGCGCTGTCATCCTGTCCGTCACACCGTGGCGGCGGGCGTGGGGCCGGATGAGCGAGCGCAGCGCCTCCGGGGTCTCCAAGCTGCGTCTCGGCGGCGGCCGGGCCGAACGCGAGCTGCTGGTGCGGGTGGACGTCGAGGCCGAGGTGGTCGCCGAGGCCCGGCACGACAGCAACCTGCGTCCGCTGGGCCGCTGGCCCGGCACACCGGCCCGGCGGGCCGGCCGGCGGCTCACCCTGCCCGGCGCTGTCGTCATGCGGATGACACCGACGGAGCTGAAACGACTCCAGGACCGCGACCGCGCCCGCCGGCACGGCACCGCCGACGTACGGCTGCACCTGCGGCACGCCGAGAACGCCGAGACGCTCCGCGCCGAGCAGCGCGAGCAGCTCGCCCGGATGGCGCGCGAACAGGCCACGGAACTCGGGAACCTGCTGCGGCGGCAGCACACCGACCTGCGTGACGTGCGGGCCTACGTGGACCGGGTCCGGCGGGACCGCCGCATCAGCCGGGCGGGCCGGCAGCTCGCCGACGACTACCTGGCCGATCTCCAGGAACGCCACCGGCGCGAACGCGAGGATCTGGCCGCGGCGCACGAGGTGGCCACGGACGCGCTGCGGACGGCGCAGGAGCGGGAGCGGGCCGAGCAGGCCGAACAGCAACAGCGGGAACGCGACCTGGTACGCGAGGCACAGCAGCGACAGAACGAGGACGCCGGGGACCCCGGCGCACCGGCCCACGCGGCACAACCGGAGTTCCGGGCCGGACCGGAACGGTCCCTCGGCATCGGCGGCGTCACCACCCACATCGACCTCACCGATCGCATCCCGCACCTGCGGCGTGCCCTGGCGCGGGAGTCGAGCGAGGAACTCGCCCAGGCGATCCTGCCGTCCACCCGGGACCGCGGCCCGGACGACCCGGTCCGAGGGCTCGGCAGCACCGGTTTCCTCGGCGCCGCCCACCTGCACCTGGCCGACGCGCTCAACGGCGGCCGGAGCGAGACGGTACGGCTGGAGCGGCGTTTCCGGGGCGCCACGTACGACGTCACGCTCACCGCCGAGCCGGTGGGCGAGCCGAGCTTCACCGGCATCGACCTTGTCGACGAACTGTCCGTCACCGACCGCGCGGTCGTCGGCGAGGCGCAGACCCGCACCACGTCGCGGACGGCGGCGCAGGTCACGCTGACCGGACGTGCGCAGGGCACCGAGACCGACCGGGTTCAGGACGACGCCACCCGCACCACCGGGCACGGCCCGGCCTCCGGCACCGTCGCCGCCGGTCTCACCGGCACCGCCGCCCTCGGCAACCAGGCCACCAAGGCGATCGAGCGCACCGGCCGCACGTACGAGCAGTCGCTGACCGTGTCCGGCCCGGTGCCCACGTACCGCGGGGCGGTCCGCCTGACCGTCACCGTCACCGGGCGCGGGCTGCCCGAGGGCGGCGTGTCGGTCCACGCGGTCCACGACGTCACCACGTACTCGGCGACCGAGGGCAGGAGACTGGCCCCGTCCGGCCCGGTCACACCGGTCGCCGCCGGGCAGACCACCGACGAGGGCCGGCGGCGATGGCGCGAGGAGGCCGGCTTCGACCGGCTGCCCGAGCCGGGCCGGTTCGCCGTCGAGGACGTCCTGGTCGACCTGCCCGGCCTGCACGATGCGGCCCGGCAGGCGCTCGTCGCCTCCGGTGCCGCACCCGGCAGGGACGTCGACGCGGCGCTGCGCGACACACTGACCGTGAGCCGGATCAAGGCGTTGCCGGCGATGTTGAACGGCGCGTACCCGCTGCCGATGCCGGCCGGGCTGGGCCGCGACCTGTTCCTCGACGCCCGGCTGGTGGCCCGCCCGAAGCTCCTGCGCGCGGATGCCACGGTGAAGATCGGCGGCTCGGCGAAGCGCGCCGCGGACACCGAGTACGAGCAGACCGCCGGACGTTCGTTCGCGCTGAAGACGGCCGGGCCGCTCGTCGTCGGCGGCGTCGGCCATCCGGGCGGCGCGAGCCGGGTGGGCGAGCGGCAGGACTTCGCCGCCGTCAACGCGGCCACGCTGGTCGAGCAGCAGCTCTACCGGACCGACCCGGGCGCCCAGGTGAAGGACGAGGGCAAGGTCTCGGTCAGCACGACCGGCAAGCCGGCCCGGCGCACCGATCCGGACGACAACCTCACCGCCGCGGTCGAGTACGACGTCGAGTTCCGTTTCGTCGCGCGTTCCCGCGACGCCGCAGGCAGGCACCGGGCCGGCACGGAGGTCCGGGTGCCCGGCGGTTTCGTGGTCCGGCTGGACGAGGCGGCGGCCCGGGACGTCATCGGCCGGGACCTCTCCCCCGGTCTGCGCGCGTCCGCGCTCGCCGTCGCCGACGCGGCGAAGAAGCTGTCGGCCGCGGCGGCCCGCCTGGACGGCCTGGCCTCCCGGACGGACGCGGACGCCGACGCCGTCGCCGAGGCCGAGCAGTCCGTGACGGAGGCCGAGAACGCCTGGTGGGACGCCTACCGCGCGCACGAGGCCGAGGTGGCCCCGCCACCACCGGCCCCGGCTCCGCCGGTGGACGTGCCCGCCGCCGAGGTGGCCACGCCCACCGCGCAGGCCCCTGTGGTCGGCGACCCGGTCGACGTCACCACCGGCCGGGTCCTCTACACCGAGGTCGACGCCCGCCTGCCGGGGCTCACCCTGGAACGGACCCACCGCTCCGACTACCGGTGGGGCCGCTGCTTCGGCCCGGCCTGGGCCTCCACGCTGGACCAGCGCGTCGTCACCGACGACACGTACGCGCGGTTCCTGGCCGCCGACGGCTCGATCCACACGTACCCGATGCCGGCCGAGGGCGACGAGACGCTGCCGGTCGCCGGCCCCGGCGGGCCGCTGCGCCGGCTGACCGGCGGCGGCTGGCTGCTCACCGAGCCGGGCCGGTCGCTGCTGTTCGCGCCGGCCGACGCGCACGGCGACTCCTGGCTCACCGACGTGGTCACCGACCGCACCGGGTGGCGGATCGAACGCTCCGCCGACGGCATGCCCGGCCTGCTGCTCTCCGCGTCCGGCCCGGTCGTAGTGCCGCACTTGGCCGGCGGCCTGGTCGTCGGCGCACACGTCCGCGCCGCCGACGGCACCGTCCACCTCCCCTCCTTCGGCTACGACGACAGGCGGCGCCTGGTCGAGGTCCGCAACTCCTCCGGACACGAGACGCGGCTGCGCTACGACGACGCGGGCCGGCTCGTGCGCTGGCAGGACCGCAACGGCGAGTGGTTCGGATACGACTACGACGAGGCGGGCCGCTGCGTCCGGGCCGGCGGCGGCGGTGACGTCCTGCGCTACTCCCTGCGCTACGACGACGGCGTCACCCACGTGACGAACTCGCTGGGCGAGGTGACCCGGTACGAGTTCGACGAGCGCCACCTGGTCACCGCGATCGTCGACCCGCTGGGCGCGACGGTCCGGCAGGAGTGGGACGCGGCGCACCGGCTGCTGTCGCACACCGACCCGCTCGGTCGCGTCACCCGCTTCGACCACGAGGCGCGCACGCTCACCCTTCCGGACGGCTCGACCCACCCGGTCCCGCAGCGCCCGCCCGCGCACGCGGACGACATCGAGTTCGGCGCGCTCGGACGGGTCCGGGCGACCCGGGCCCCGGACGGCGCGGTCACGACGTACGGCTGGACCGCCGAGGGGGATCTCGCGTGGCGGGTCCGCCCGGACGGCTCCACGCAACGGTGGTTCTACGACGGTGAAGGGAATCTGGTGGACGTCATCGACGCATCAGGAAGGGCGGTGAGCTTCGAGTACGGCCCCTTCGATCTACCCACGGCACGGGTGGATCAGGCGGGGAACCGCACCGAGTTCACGTACGACACGGAACTACGGCTCATCGGGGTGACGAATCCGGCGGGCCGGACGTGGCACTACGAGTACGACGCGGCAGGCCGGCTGTGCGGGCAGACCGACTTCGACGGCCGTACCCAGCGCTACGAGCACGACGAGGCGGGCCGGCTGGTCGCGCACACCGACGCCGCCGGCACCGTCACCCGCTACCGCTGGGACGCGCGGGGCCGGGTCGTGGAACGCCGGGTCGGCGACGCCGTCACCCGCGTCGAGTACGACGCCGACGGCCACGTGGCGGCAGTGCTCAGCCCGGACGCGCAGGTGCGGTTCACCCGCGACGCCGAGGGCCGGGTGCTGTCCGAGACGATCAACGGCCGGACGGTGCGCACCTCGTACACCGCCTCCGGCACGGTCGAGGCGCGCACCACGCCGTCGGGCCGGTCGAGCCGGTGGACGTTCGACGCCGCCGGCCGCCCGGAGAGCCTGACCGCCGGGGAGCACCTGCTCGGCTTCACCCACGACGACGCCGGCCGGGAGATCGGCCGGACCGTCGGCGGCCTGGTCGCGCTGCGGCAGACCTTCGACGCGGCCGGGCGGCTCACCGGGCAGCACATCGCCGACGCCGCCGAGCGCCGCTACACCTACGACGCCGCCGACCGGGTCACCGCGATCGCCGACTCGCTCGCCGGCGACCTGACGTTCACCGCCGACGACACCGGCCGCGTCCGGGCCGTCGACGGCGACGTCCCGCAGCGGTACGACTACGACGAGGCCGGCACCCTGGTCGGCGCCGGTGGCGGGCGCTGGGAGTTCACCGGCACCATGCTCGTGCGCTCCGACGACGCGACGTTCTCCTACGACGCGAAGGGCCGCCTCACCGGCCGGGTCGACGACGCGGGCGCGTGGCGCTTCGAGTGGGACGCCGAGGACCGGCTGGTCCTGGCCGTCACGCCCGGCGGTGACCGCTGGCGTTACCGCTACGACGGCTTCGGCCGGCGTATCGCGAAGCAGCGTCTCGGCGACGGCGACCGGGTGCTGGAGGAGGTGTCCTTCGCCTGGTCCGGTGACCTGATGCTGGAGCAGACGCACCGCGACGCCGCCGGCGCCACCACCACGACCACGTGGGACTACCGGCCGGACGCGGCGGTGCCGGTCGCGCAGACCGACGACGGCACGCTCCGCGCGGTGATCACCGACACCATCGGCACCCCGACCCACCTGGTCGAGCCGGGCGGCGGGCTGCGCTGGTGGTCGCGGGGCGACCTGTGGGGACGCGGCGCGGACCGGACCGCGACGCCGCTGGCCTTCCCCGGCCAGTACGTCGACGCCGAGACCGGCCTGCACTACAACCGGTTCCGCTACTACGACCCGGCCACCGGCCGGTACGTCAGCCCCGATCCGCTGGGCCTGTCCGGCGGCCCGAACCCGACCGCGTACGTCAGCGACCCGCTGACCGTGGCCGACCCGCTGGGCCTGACCAGTTGCACGCCCGCTCCGACGACGCCGCACCCGCTGGCCGCTGTGGAGCCGGCGCTCGCCGCGCCCTCCGACCAGACGCCCAGCAGCCTGCCCACGAACGCGGCGCCGCCACCGCCGAGCGCGCTCTACGGCATGCCGACCTGGGTGCGGGAGGCCAGGCGCAACCCGGACGGCACCGTCACCTACGAGTACGTGGAGCGCGACACCCCGTCGCCGCCGCCGCTGAGCACACCGGTCGGGCAGGTCACCGCGCAGGCCCAGGCCTGGTTCGACACTGTCGGTTTCGCCTCGCAGACGACGCTGGCCGACACGTCCTCGACGGCGTACCAGAGCTACCAGAGCATCCGTTCCGACCTGTACGCGAGCACCGGGCACCGCCCGCGTACCGGGCCGCGCAGCAACCGGGACGGTCACTTCAACGAGCCGATGGTCGGCAACCGCCCGTACAACAACGCGGAGGGGACCGGCCTCGGCGACCGGATCGGCGCGGAGGCAGACGGCGGTCGCCGGACCGCCGGCCAGATCGCGAACTACCTCCGTGGGTTCACGGCGCTGGACTCCATCACCAGCGCCGCCGGCCGGGAGTTCGCCACCGTGGTCACATTCGCGGAGCAGGCCCGTGGCTACGCCCAGGAGCGCCACGAGGCGGCGAACGCGCTCCAGGAGATCCACTCACTGGCGAGGAGCGAACGCGCACAGCACTACTGGGAGAACGTCGGTCACTGGTACGGCCCCGCCCGTCGTGGCTACGCCAGCGAGGAGGACTACGTTCCGCCGTCGCAGCGGCCCCGGCCCGATCAGCTGATCACCGGTACACGCAGGCCGCAGCGGACCACGACGCACGCGTTCGCCGTCGACGGCGAGCCGAGCGGCAGCCGTGACCGCAGCGACCGGTCGCGCAGCCCGCGGGACCGGAGCCGCCCCAGCGGCAGCAGCCACCGGCGAGGCCGTCGCCAGGAGTACGGCTTCCAGGGGCAGCAGACCGGCCCGGTCAGCATCGGCACCGCCTCTGCCGCGACGCAGGCGGACACCACGACGCCGCTGGCCGAGCAGCTGGCAGCGGCGCAGGGCGACCCGCAGGCACAGAACCGGATCCTCGACACCTTCCGGGACGCGCTGTCCCGGGACGTCCCGTTGAGCAACGGGTCGACGTTGCAGATCATGGCGGCGAACTCGCACGGCGGCACGGCCAACACCGCCGCCGACCTCGAGACGCTCAACGACGCGGACCGGCGGCACCTGCGGCAGATCCACCAGTCCCGCGACGCCGGCAACCAGAACGACTGCATCACGCTCACGATGGCGGTCGACAGCTACAAGCAGTCCGGGCTGATCACCCAGATCCCGTCGCAGACGCAGCCGAGGGAGCTGAGCGACCTCCAGAAGCAGTACCCGGGGCGCACCACCGAGGAGGTCGGCACCCTCCAGGGGCTGGTGGACGCGCTCGGCGCCATGCCGAACGGCACCAACGGCATCGTCGGCTTCCGCACGGGCGGCCCCGGCACCGTCGGCCACGTGGTGAACGTGTCGAAGGACTCGCGGGGCCGGGTGACGTTCGAGGACTCGCAGGTGCCCGGTCTGGCGACGCTGCCGCAGATCGGACCGGACGGCTCCGTCGTCCTGATCCGGACCAGCGACCCGGTGCCCGGCCCGTCCAGCGACGTCGACATGGCCTCCGTCCGCGACGCCGACAGCGACGTCGACATGGCCTCGGTCCGCGACGCCGACAGCGACGTCGACATGGCCTCGGTCCGCGACGGTGACAGCGACGTGGACATGGCCTCGGTCCGCGACAGCGACTCCGACGTGGACATGACGGACTTCTCGCCGACCACCGAGACGTTCGCCGGCGTGGCGCCCGAGGCGGTGGCCAAGACCACCGCGGAGACGCCGACCGTGGGTGACCCGATCGACGTCACCACCGGCCGGATGATCCTCACCCACACCGACGCCGTGATGCCGGGGCTCACGCTGGAGCGGACCTACCGCTCCGACTACCGGTGGGGCCGGTCGTTCGGCCGGGCCTGGGCCTCCACGCTCGACCAGCGGATCATCGTCGACGGCGAGCAGGTCCGGTACCTGGCCGCCGACGGCTCGCTGCTCACCTACCCGCTACCGGCGGAGGGTGAGGTGGCGCAGCCGGAGACCGGCCGGACGCTGCCGCTGCGCCGGCTGGTGGGCGGCGGGTGGCTGCTGACCGATCCGACGTCCGGCCGCAGCCTGCTGTTCGCCGCGGCGTCGCGCACCGAGTCGCTGCTCACCGACGTCACCGACGGCGGCGTCCGCTGGACGATCCACCGCGACCGCCGGGGTACGCCGACGCAGCTGCTGTCGTCCACCGGCGCCACCATCGCGTTCACCTCGTCCGCCGGACTGGTCACGATGGTCTCGCTGCCCAACGCGGCGGGTGACCTGATGGCGGCGTCGCAGTTCGGCTACGACGCCGACCTCAACCTGATCGAGGTGACGAACTCCTCGGGCGACCCCGAGCGCTTCACGTACGCCGACGGGCGGCTGGTGCGCTGGGAGGACCGCAACGGCGAGTGGTACACGTACACCTACGACGAGGCCGGCCGGTGCGTCGCCACCGACGGCAAGGGCGGCTACCTGCGCTACCGGTTCGACTACCAGCCGGGCCGTACGGTGGTGACCGACTCGCTCGGCGCGGTGCGCGTATACGAGCTCAACGACCGCTTCCAGGTGGTCGCGGAGACCGACGCGCTCGGCGCGACCACCCGTAACGTCTGGGACGAGGCGTACCGCCTGCGGTCCACGACCGACCCGCTGGGCCGCACCACCGCGAGCGAGTACGACGCGTACGGGCGGCTGGTCGCGGTCACCCGGCCGGACGGCAGCCGGTCCGTCACCACGTACGACGAACTCGGTCGCGCGGTGTCCTGGACCGACTTCGACGGCAGCACCCGCAACCGCCAGTTCGGCCCGGACGGCCTGCTGATCGCCGAGGTGGACGCCTCCGGTGAGGTGGTCCGGTACGAGCAGCCGGCCGCCGACGGCCGGGGCACGACCACCCACGTCGGACCGACCGCCGTCGTGCACGACACGGCCCGGCAGATCACCGCGGTGAGCACCGGGCAGGGCGAGACGGAGTACACCTACGACGCGCTCGGCCGCCTGTTCAGCATCCAGGACGACACCGGTCTCACCGAGGTCGGCTGGACGCTGGAGGGTGACCTGGCCTGGCGGGAGAACCCGGACGGTTCGGTCGAGGAGTTCCTCTACGACGGCGAGGGCAACCTGGTCGAGTGGGTCGACGCCGCGGGCCGCCGGACGATCCGCGAGTACGGCGCGTTCGACCTGGTCACGGCCGAGATCGACGACGAGGGCAACCGCACCGAGTACGCGTACGACACCGAGCTGCGGCTGGTGCGTGTCACCAACCCGGCGGGTGCGACGTGGAGCTACACGTACGACCCGAACGGGCGGATGGTGTCCGAGACCGACTTCGACGGCCGCACCCAGCGGTACGTCTACGACGCCGCCGGGCAGCTCGTCGAGCGCACCGACGCGGCCGGCGAGGTCACGCACTACACGTACGACCTGCTCGGCCGGGTGGTGGAACGGCGCACCGGCGAGTCGGTGACGCGCATCGCGTACGACGCTGCGGGCCGGGTCGTCCCCGCCGAGGACGGCGGCTCGCAGGCCCGGCTGGAGCACGACGCCGCCGGCCGGGTGGCGAACGGCGCCACAGTGTCCACCTCGTCCGGCGGTTCCCTGCCGGAACCGCACACCGCTCCAGTACCCCGGCGGTGACCCGCCGCCCGCCCCGGCCGTCACGGCGGCCGGGGCGGGCATCCCGTCAGACGAACCACGACAGAGAAGGACTACCCGATGAACGCCGACGACGCCCGCACCCGGGCGCAGACCGCGCTGCGCCGGCTGGAGAACCCGGAGCAGCCGCTGACGCTGCTCGCCCCGGACGCCCCGGCCGAGTACGAGTGGTGCTGGGTGTACCCGTTCAACACGGTCCGGGCCACCGAGACCGGCGACATCATGGACACGCTCGCGGTGGGCCCGCTGGTCGTGCCGAAGAACGGCGCCGAGCCGTGGGTGGCGCCGTCCGGCCCGCCGCTGGAGCGCTGGCTCAACGAGTACGCCGCGCGGGAGGGACTGCCTCCGGTGCCGGTCCCGGCCGCACCGGACCCGTTCGCCTGAGCCGGACGGACGGCCCGCCGTGACCGTACCGTCGCGGCGGGCCGCCGCCACCTGGAGGAACCATGACCCACGGCGCCGAGCCGCTCGACGTGCTGCTGCACCGGATGATGCGCGGCGACGCCGCGATCGAGCAGGTCCAGTCCGCGCTGCGCGCCTCCCCGCTCGACCTCGCGACGAACGGCGACGGCCGTCCCCTTGTCGTCCGCTCCTTCGACGACCTGCCGTGCGTGGTCGTGGCCACCTCGGCCGACGAGCGCGCCCGCACCTTCGCGCCCGGGTGGCGCCGGGTCGAGGCGGCCGAGCTGGCCGAGCTGCTTCCGGACGGCATCGACGTCCTGGTCGACCCGAACGGCCCCGAGCCGGTACGGCTGGCCGCCGCGATCGTCTGGCACGCCCTCCGGTTCGCCGACGAGGACACGGACGGATGAGCGACGACGAGTTCCTGTTCCTGCTCGACCCGCAGTGGCCGGCAGGCGAGGACGACGAACCGCCGTTCGAGGCGGTCGTCGGGGTGTGGCAGGTCGGCGCGGACGGCGAGGTGGGCGAGTTCCGGCGCAACCCGGACTACCGCCCGCACTTCCCGGACTCCCCCACCGACCCGGTCGACGCGCTGCTGCGCCTGGTCGCGGCCGGTGCGGCGCAGCCGGCTCACCTGCGGTCGGTGCTGCGCGCGTCCCCCCTGCACCTGGCCGTGAACGGCGACGGGCGGCCGCTCGTCGTCAGCGCCCCCGGCGACGAGCGGTGCGTGGTGGTCGCCACCGGCGAACCCCACCGGGAGCCGGTGCCGGCGCCCGGGTGGCGGCTGCTGGACCTGGCGGAACTGGCCGGGGCGGCCGGTGACGGTGACGTGCTCGTCAACCCGGGCGGCCCGGCGCCCGCCCGGCTGGCCGCCGCCTTCCTGCACGAGACGGCGGCGACGCGATGAGCACCGGTCTGCTGCACCTGCTCTGCCTGCGTGCCGCGGGCCGGATCCCGGACGGCGACCTCGCCGGCCTGCGTGGCCTGCTCGCCCACGGCGACCACGGCGCCTGCGCCGCACGGCTGCTCGGCGCGTTCCCGCAGTCCGCGGCGGAGATCGCGGTGCTCACCGCGCTGCTGCCCCCGGAGACGCCGCTGCTGCCCGAACCGGCTGCGGACGAGAACGTGGACGCCGAACCGACGGCCCTGTTCGTCCCGTTCCCGCCGGCCGACCTGCCGCTGTACGCGACGGCCGCGCCGCCGGTGGTGGACGAGACCGCCGGTGGCACCGTGGACGACCTCGACCGGGCCCTGCTCGACGTGCTGGACCCGGCGCGCACCGCCGGGGTGTGGCGCTGCTGGCGGATCACCCGGGGGCCGGACGGCACCGTCGAAGCCGTGCGGGTCTACCTGGTCGAGGCGACGGCGCCCGACGACGAACTGCCCGTGATCGCCGACCGGGGACAGCAGGCCCTCGCCGACGCCGGGCACGCCGCGCCGGTCGAGGTGTACCGGCCCGACCTGCCGCTGCCCGCGTACCAGTGGGCGGCCCGGTCCCGGTCCGCGCTGATCTGGGCTCCTCAGCCGGCCGGCGAGGTGCACCTGGCCACCGACGGGGACGCCCGGCTCCCGGTCGACGACGACGAGATCGCGGCGTTCGTCACCCACCTGCGGTCGGCGCCCGCCCTGACCGCGCACCTGCGCACCGACGGCACCTGGGTCTGGCCGGCCGACGTGGCCGACCGGCTGCTCGACGCGGGCGCGCTGGCCGACGAGGGTCTGCTGCGGCACCTGCGGCGGTGCCGGGCCGACCCGCCCGCGCCCGCCGACGCGGTCGCCGTCCACCGGGCGTTCGCCGCCCTGGTACGCGCGAGGGCGCTCTGACCGGGTGCACGAACGCCTCGGGTCGCGGTGTCCTTCGGGCACGAGCCCCGGCGCTGCGCGGCGCTCCCGTCGGCCGCCGTGGTCGAATGCGCCGACGCCCGCCGACGAGGACGCGAGGAGGCCGGGAATGACGGACCAGGACGAGCTGCACACCGCGCTGCTGCACCTCGGTGGCCGGGTGCCGGACGCGATGCTCGCCGAGGCGCGGCTGCGGCTCGCCGACACCGGCACGGTGTCTCTCCCGGAGCCGTCCGGACCGGTCGACCTGCCGTTCACGTTCGCGTCGGCCGTACCGAATCCGCGTGTCTTCGGTGGCCGGGTGCCGCCACTGGCCGACCTCACCGGCCGCGACGGCCTGATGGACGACACCGACCGGGTCGCGGTCGCGGCGGCCCGGCAGCAGCCCGGCGCGGTAGCGCTGTGGCGCGGATGGCGGATCGCCCCGGAGTGGGCGGCCTCGGTGATCCCGCCCGCGCCGGTCTACGTGCTGGAGACGAACGGGCCGCAGGCGGTGACGGCGGCGACAGTGATGCGGGCACTCGCCGGGGCCGGGATCTCGGCCCCGCTGGTCGAGGTGTACCGCCCCGGCGACAAGCTCCCGCCGTACGCGGCCGCGGCCCGCCGGTCCGGCGCGCTGCTCTGGGCCGGCCGGGACACCGAACCGCTGCGGATCGCCCGCGTCTTCGACGAGGTGGACGACGACGGCGCACGCTTCGCGCCGGACCGGGAGCGGCTGTCCGGCACCGACCTCGAACGGGCGGCGGCGTACCTCGACGCGGGCACGCCGGTGCTCGCCACCACCGCACGCGGGCCCGACGTGGTGGAGCCCGGACGCGGCCGGGTCGTGCCGATGACCTACCGCACCGACGGGCGCTGGCTCTGGCCCGAGTCCGTCGCCTACTACCTCCAGGCGTACGGGCTGGCGCCGGAGCCGGACCTCCTGGCCCACATCCGGTCACGTGGTGACCGGCTCCCGGTCACCGATCCCGCCGACGAGCACCGCGCGCTGGCGCTGCTGTTCCAGTCGTACGCCCTCGTCCCGGCGGAGGCGGACGCGGAGGCGGACGCGTGACGATCTTCGTGGCGGTCGCGTCGTACCGGGACCGGGAACTGGTGCCGACGGTGCTGGACTGCCTGGCCAAGGCGGCGCACCCGGAGGACGTTCGCATCGCGGTGTGCTGGCAGCACCTCGGCGACGAGGACATCTCCGCCATCCGGGACCTGCCGCAGGTGGACGTGCAGGAGTACGACGCCCGGGACAGCCGCGGCGCCTGCTGGGCCCGGGACAAGACGTTCCAGCGGTACCGCGGCGAGGACTGGCTGTTGCAGGTGGACAGCCACACCCGGTTCGCGCCGGGCTGGGACGTGCGGATGATCCGGATGGCGCGGGAGACGGGTGCGGCGAAACCGGTCCTGACCGCGTACCCGGCGAGCTACGAGCCCGATCAGGAGTTCACCGGCGCGGGCGCGCCCGCCGAGATCGTCGTCAGTGACTGGACGACGTTCGGCGTACCGGTCTTCGGTCAGCGCCTGATCGAGGGGGCCGCGCCCGGCGTACCGCCCAAGCCGGCGCTGTTCCTGGCCGCCGGGTTCCTCTTCGCGCCCGGCTCGTTCGTCACCGAGGTGCCCTACGACCCGGGCATCTACTTCCACGGCGAGGAGATCACCCTGGCCCTGCGCGCCTACACGTGGGGCTACGACCTGTTCCACCCCACCGAGGTGCTGACCTGGCACTACTACATCCGGCAGGACCGGCCGCGGCACTGGAGCGACCACGTCGAGCAGGACTGGTCCCGCTACGAGGAACTGAGCCGTCGCCGGGTGCTCTACATGCTGCACACCCCGCCGGTCGACCGGCTCGGCATCGGGCCGGTACGCACCCTGGAGCAGTTCGTGGCGCACACCGGCTGCAACTTCACCCGGCGCACCTGGACCGACATGCTGGCCCAGGAACTCGTGCTGCTCTGATCAGCTGCCCCGCGCCGGCTCCCCGGCGCCGCTCGACCAGCGGGTCTCGGCGATGGCGGTGGCGAGCCGGTCCAGTTCCGGATGCTGCTGCGCGTACGACGTGACGTGTTCGGCCAGTTCGTGCTGGGACTGCCACCGGACCTTCCCGGCGCGCACCAGCGCCCGGTCCAGCGCGAGCGGGTCGCCGCGCAGGTGACGCCGGACGTCGACCAGGACGCCGGTGAGCGACTGCTCCTGCTCGTCGGTGCCGGGCAGCGCCGTCACCATCGCCGGCAGCGCTGCCACCGTCTCGTCGTCCATGCCCGGCACCAGGCCGATGAGCGCCTTCTCGCGCGCCTCCGGCCGGGTCTCCGCCAGGTACGCCATGCCCGCCTCGTCGGCGGCCAGGTGCCGCAGCGCGGGGTCGCGGCTCAGCTCCGCGACCGCCGCCGTCACGTCCGGCCCGGCGACGGCCGGATCGGTCGGGGGCGGGGCGGCGACGACCGGATCGGTCCGCGTCGCGGCGGCGTCCGCCGTGACGGTGGGGACGGACGGGGCTGCCGTCCCGGTCCCGGCGGGTGCCGCCTCCGGCCGCCCGGCACCCGTCCGCGCCGACCTGCGGGCGCGCAGGCCCAGCAGGAGGGCGGCGAGCGCCGCCGGCCCGGCGAGCGCCAGCAACGCCGCCCGGCGGCCGATCCCGGTGGAGCCGGACGCCTGCGCGGCCGCCTGTGCCCGGGGCGCCTCCTCGGGCAGCACGGCGGTGACGGAGGCGGTCAGGTCGATCTCCGGCGCGACGCCGCCGGTGGTCTTCGCGGTCTTCAGCACCCGGTTGCGGACCTGCGCCGGGTCGAGATCCGGGTACGCCGACCGGATCAGCGCCGCCTGCCCCGCCACGTACGCGACGGCGAGGTGGGTGCCGGCGCCGTTCACCGGTCGCGCGCCGGTGATGCCGAGGCTGGTCACGTCGATGCCGGGTGCGACCACGTCCACGCCGCCGGACCGGTAGCTGTCGGCCGTACCCCCGTCCGGCCCGATCCCGCCGACGCGCAGCACCGCGTCGTTCAGTGGCACGTCCGGGTCCGGTGGCGCCGACTCAGCGGCGGCGCCCACCACGACCACCACGCCGTCGTCGACCGCCTCGTTGACGGCGGACACCACCTCGGCCTGGCCGAGGTCCACCTGCGGCCCGAGCGCGACGACGGAGGCGCCGGAGCCGACCGCCGCCCGGATGCCCGCCACGCTCGCCGCGGTCGAGGCACCGGGTGTCCGGCCGGCTACCCGGACCGGCATGACCGCCGCGTCCGGCGCGATGCCGGCCACCGCCGACCCCTGCACCGGCTGCGCCACGATCAGCGCGGCCATCGCCGTACCGGTGCCGAGACAGTCGGTGTCACCGCGAGCGCCGCCGGTCGCCCGGTCGACACCCGTCGTCACCCGGCCGGCGAGCGGGGGCAGGCCGCCGGCGACGCCGGAGTCGACGACGGCCACGAGCTGGTCCCGGCCCCGGCTGTGCGGCCACGCCTGGTCGGCGGCGACGCGCGGACCCGCCCACTGTGACCGGGCGCGCGACGTCGCGGCGGTGCGGCACCCCTTCGGCGGGCGGACGGCCGCGTCGCCGTCGGCGGCGGGCTGCCGTCCGGCCGGCGTGGACGCGCCGGGCGCCGGCTTCGCGGCCGGCGGGACACCCCGGCGGACCTCGCTGCCGTACGCGTCCCACGGCAGCACCAGCACCCAGCCGGCCCGGAGCCGGGAACCGTCGGTGAGGGTGGTGCCGTCCGGCTGGATCCGCCCGGCGTTGAGCGCGAACAGCTCGGCCGCCCGCGCGCCGTCGCCCAGGAACCGCTCCGCGATCTCGGTGAGGTTCTCCGGCTCGCCCTGGTGGGCCGCCTCGACCGTGTAGTACTTGACGTGGTCGCCCTCGGCGCGGGCGGCCGGCGCGAGCGGCGTCAGCGCGAGCACCGCCGACGCGACGACGGCGGCGAGCGCGGCCCGGGCGGCTGCCGGTGCGGTCCGGGTCATCCGCGACCACCTCGGCTGCCGGCGCCGGTCACGGGTGTGGTCCCGGACGTTGCGTGGTGCCGCGAACGCCGGGCGTCCGAACCATCCGTCATCGATCCACTCTTGAACCCGGTCGAGAAGACTGTCCTTACCAGACGGGCAGGCTAGCATCGCGGATCTCCGATGCACGAAGGGCCGCCGGAGGGTCCGGACGCGGCATCACCGCGACCCGCTTCGGCGAACGCCGGCGAGAGGCGGCCGCCTCGGGTGCCGCGCCGTTGTGGAATTCCCACCGCGACACATTCTCGTAAACGCGTGATGACGCGTGATCGGAAGGCGGTCAATTCGGTTTCCGACAGCCGGACCGAAGAGACCACTCCGAATCATCCTTTCGATGCCGGCGATTCGCCGAGAACTCATCCGCAAGCGGAGTGACAGCCGCCGGACAGCCGCCGGAAGGACGGTTGGCGAGTTGCGTCACACGGCATCACTGCGGGAAACGACTGTCGGCTACCGGGTAGCGCCACACGCCCTCATGGAGTAATCGCCACGAGCACGCGCCGGCCGGGCGGAGACATCCCGCGACCACCCGTCCGGCCCGGGTGAGCGGCGCCTCCGGCCCGGTCCGACCCGGCAAGGTGGACAGATAGCGCGGATCCGGGTACGGACGGCCAGGTCCGACATCGCCGATCCGGACCGGGTCGGCCGGGAACACCGGAAAGGCGAGCCGGCCGCGTCCGCACGAATCGCCGCGGTGCCGCATTTCCGACTGACACGCTCAGTCGTACTGCCGTCACCCGCCGAGTCGGAAAAGCATTGACACCCCCGATCGCGGTTCGGCAAAGTTCCTTCCGCCGACCGCAACCGGAGGACACTTTCCGGCGGCTTATCGCGATCCCCGAAATCCTTTCCGCACCGATCACCATCGCCGGCGGACAACCGTGCGCCCACCCGGGCGATTCCCAGCCCGCTCGCGGGCCGGTTCCGGCCGCCTCCGACCCGAACGAAGGAGCATTTCCGTGCCCATCCAGGAATCCGAGCTCATCGACACCGTCAAGCGCGTGCTCGCCGACGTGACGCACGACGACGCCGTCCTCGACATGGATCTCGACACCCAGCTCCGCGAGGACCTCGGGATCGACTCGATGACGTCGTTGACGTTCCTCATGGCGCTGGAGGACGCGGTCGACGGGTTCTTCGTGGACGCGACGACGCTGGAGGCCGAGCACTTCCAGACCATCGGCAGCATCTACGAGTACGTCCGGACGCAGCTGAGCACCGCGAAGATCGCCTGACCGATGACCGGCCTCTACGTACAGGCGGCGCACCACGCGGTGCTGCCCACCCGTGACGACCGGCACCCACCCCGGCCGCGCTTCGTCGAGTACCAGGCGGACCTGCACCGGATGGCCGGCGTGGTCCTCGACGAGGCCACACTCACCCGGGGCGACCAGTACACCTTCGTCGACCTGGCCGACGCGCTGGCCGACCGCACCGGACCCGGTCTCTTCCGCGACCTCGGTGTGCTCGTCACCAGCTACTGGACGCCGGAGTTCGACCCGGACGTGTCCGCGTTCGGCCCGTACCTGCACCACCGGCACCGCCTCGACTGCACCTCGTTCGACCTGGTCGACCAGGGCAGCATCTCCCCGGCGCTCGCGTTGCTGGTGCTCTGCGACTTCCTGCGGGCCGGTCCGGCGGACCACGACGGCCTGCTGCTCAGCGTCGAGCAGACCACAGTCCCGGCCCCGGTGGGCGCCCACTTCCCCGGCCCGAGCCGGTCCACCGCCGGGGCGGTGCGGATCGGCCGCCGCCCGGCCGGAACGGAGATCCTGACCGTCACGGCGCTCGGCGAGCCGGCGGTGCTGGGCGACGACGGGGACCTGTCCCGCCTGGTCGCGCGCTGGTGCGCGGAGTACGACGTGGACCCGGCGGAGCTGACCGTGCGGGTCAACCGGGCCACGTTCCTCTACCGGCGGTGGGCCTACGCGTACGGGCCGGACTCCTGGCCGTGCCGGGTCGAGTTCCTGCCGCCGGAGCGCACCTGCACCGGGCTGTTCCGCTGGCTCGGCGCCGAGTCCACCACCCCGGCCGGCGGTTACGTCGCCTACGTCGAGGAGGACGTGGAGAGTTTGTCCGCCGCCGTGGTGCTGACCCGGGCGGTGACGCCGTGACGAACGTGCTGCGACTGCCCACCCGGCCCGCCGGGCCGGCCACCGCCGGGGAGCCGGCCGCCGACCCGGTCGCGGTCCGGTTCACAGTCGGCGCCGCCGCTGCCCGGGCCCGCGAGACCGGCGCGCTGCCGGCCGGATCCGGCCAGGCCGCCGGGTACGCCGGGCTGGTGCTCGCCGACCGCGACGCGGCGCCGGTGGAGGCGTTCGACCTCACCACGGGCGCCGTCCTCGGGGCGGAACGGCTCACCGTCGTACCCCATGAGCTGCTGACCCGCGCGGGCCTGGTGGTGCTGCGGTACCGGGCGGCCGGCGGACCGGCCGACGCACCGGCCCTGCGGCTGTTCCGGCAGGCCCTCGCCGACGCCGAGCGGGATGCGCTCGGCGAGGCGGTCCGCTGGTGCCGGCGGTTCCTCGCCGGCCGGCGTTCGGCCGGTCAGCGGCTCAGTGCCCACCCGGTGGTGGCCCACCAGATGGCCGGGCTGGTGGCCCGGGCCGCCGCCCTGCGCCAGGCCGACGCGGCCGCCGCGCTCGCCGAACCGGCGGGCCGGGCCTGGTGGGTCCGGGAGGTCGACGGGCTGGCCCACGACCTGATCCGGATGGCCGGCGGCCGGTCCGTCCTCGCCGGGCAGATGGCGCAGATGCGCACCGCCCTGCTCTACGCCAACCGGATCTACCTGGACGGTGCCCCGTGTTCCGACTGAATCCCGACCGCTTCGCCGCCCGTTACGGGCCGGAGTGGCTGGCCGCGGCCACCTGGTACCGCGAGAACTCGCCAGCCGTGCCGGACGATCCCGACCTGGTGCTGCGGCACCTCGACCACCCGGCGGTCGCGCAGAAGATCGAGGCCGAGTTCGCGGCGGACACCCGCCGGCGGGCCGCGATGTTCGAGGCGCTCAGCTACGGCAGCGCGAGTTTCCTGCTCACCACCCCGGGCCCGTCGCTGTCCGGTGTGCTGCTGGACGCGCTGGGCACACCGCGGCAGCGGGCCTGGTTCCGGGAGCTGGTGTCCACCACCCGGTGCCGCACGTTCTTCGCGGTCACCGAGCCCGGACGCGGCTCCGACGCCGCCCACCTGGACACCACACTGCGCGACGGCCGACTGACCGGCGAGAAGCTGCTGTTCGGCAACGGGGCTGTGGCGCCCGTCGGCACCGTCCTCGCGCGCACCGGCGACGGTCCGCTGGACCTGGTGGCGGTGCTGATGACGCCGGAGCTGATCGAGTCCGCCGCGGTACGACGACGCGTGCTCCCGATGTTCGCCCTGCCCGGCGCGCAACTGTCCGAGCTGCGCGTCGACGGACTGCGGGTGCCGCCGGAGGCGGTGCTCGGCAGCCACCTGAAGGCCACCGAGCGCGGCATGATGGGCATGCTCAAGACGTTCCACCGCTTCCGGCCCGGGGTGGCGGCGATGGCGCTCGGCCACGCCCAGGCCCTCGTCGACTACGTCCGGGACCACGTCGGCGCCGCCCGCCCGGAGCTGGACCGGTTCGACCAGATGCTGGAGCGGTCGCGCGAGCTGAACGCCGCCGCCGCCCGCGAGGTCGACGAGGAGCCGCTGCGCGGCGCGCTGGTGTCGCTGGCGAAGCAGCGGGCCACAGCGGCGGCCGAGGAGGTGGCCGCGGTCCTCGCCCGGGAGCTGCCGGTGGCGGCGCTCGTCGACCACCCGTGGCTCGCCCGGTCCCTGACCGACGTGGTCGCGTACGAGTTCATGGAGGGCACCACGCCCATCCAGCTCGCCAACGTGCACGCCGGCTATCTGCGCCGGGAGGTGCCGGTATGACAGCCGTCGACCAGTCGCGCCCGGCCGGGGACAGCGCCGCGCCGCCGGTGCTCGGGCCGGTGCTGGCGATCGCGCTGCCGGTGCTGCTCGCGTCGCTGGCGAGCCTGGTGGCGCCGCTGCTGAACACCGCCGTGATCGGCCGGCACGATCCGGCCTACCTGTACCCGCTGGCGCTGGTGCTGCCGATGATCCTGCTGCAGAACTCGGTGAACGAGAGTCTGCGTGTCGCGTCGGTGGCGTTCGCCGCCCAGGCGTCGGGCAGCGGCGACCTCGACACGTACGCGCGGCGGCAGCGGACCGTGCTCGTGCTCGGCGTGGCGGTCAACCTCGGCGTGGCGCTGCTGTTCCTGGTGGCGCACCCGCTCTTCCTCGACCTGTACGCGGTGCCCGCCGGTTCGCGCACCCTGGTGTACGCGTTCGTCCAGCTCAACACGCTCACCGGCGCGGTGCTGGCGGTGAGCGTGGCGCTGATGTCGAGCCTCTACGGGCTGCGGCAGGTACGCGCGGTGACCGTCGGCACGCTGGTGAGCCTCGGCTCCGGGGTGGTGCTCACCGCCGCGCTCGTCGGCTGGCTCGGCGTGTTCGCCCTGCCGGCGGCCACCGCCACCACCGCGACCGCCACAGCGGTCTGGGCGTCCCGCCGCCTGGCCCGCTGCGGGGTGCGGCCCTGGGCCCGGATCGGGCTGCGCGCACCGGTCCGCCGGTCTTGGCGGGAGGTCTGCCGGATCAGCGTGCCGGTGAGCCTGGGCTACCTGCTGCTGTTCGGCAGCGGGCTGGTGCTGACCCGGATCCTCGCCGGCTACTCCCCGCTGACAGTGGCCGGGTACGGCGTGGCGTACCGGGTGCAGAACCTCGTGCTGCTGCCGGCCATCGCACTCGGTGTGGGCGCCGGCATCACCGTCAACCGGCTCGCCGCGCAGCGCCGGGGCGGGCGGGTCGGACCGTCGGTCGTCGCCGCGGTCGGGCTGTCGGCGGCGGTGTTCGCGGTCGTGGCCGCCCTGGTCTGGCTGCTCCGCGGTCCCGGGACCGGGCTGCTCACCGGCGATCCGGCGGTGGCCCGGGCCGCCGCCGACTACCTCGGCTACCTGGCGCCGGCCTATCTGGTCGCCGGTCCGCTGCTCACCCTGTCGATCTTCCTGGAGGAGACCGGGAACGGGGTCCGGGCGCTGGTCGTGAACGCCACGCTCACAGTCGTCCAGCTCGCCCTGGCCGCCGGGCTGGCCCGCGCCGGGCATCCGGTGTCCCACGTCTACCTCGCGCTGGCCGTGGCCCACCTGCCGGCCGTCGGCTTCGTCGTCCACGAGCTGCTCCGCGCCCGCCGCCTCGGTGGGCGGGTCAGCGCCATCCCCACGAGCTGAAGGAAACACGATGCACCGAACCCTGTACGACGTCCTCACCGCCACAGTGGACAGCCATCCCGACAAGCTCGCCCTGATCGCGGGACCGCACCGGCTGACCTACCGCGATCTGGCGGCACGCGTGGCCGGCCTGGCCGGCCGCCTCCAGGCCGACGGCGTGCGCCCCGGCGACCGGGTGGTGATCTGCGCCGGGAACCGGGTCGAGACGGTGACCGCCTTCTGGGCGGCGCTGGCCGCCGGCGCGGTGGCCGTGGTGGTCGGCCACGAGCAGCGGCCCGAGCGGGTACGCCACGTGCTGGCCGACTGCGCCGCCACCGTCCTGCTCGCGCTGGAGCCGATGGCGCGCTCCCTGAACGGCCTGGGCCTGCCGGCGTCGGTCCGGGCGGTGCTGCCGGTCGGCGCCGAGGACACCCTCTTCGCCGGTACGCCGGCACCCGTCGACGTGATCAGCGAGGATCTGGCCGCGCTGGTCTACACGTCCGGCTCCACCGGCGACGCCAAGGGCGTGATGCTCAGCCACGCGAACATGCTGACCGCGCTGGACTCGCTCAACGAGTACCTGCGCAACGGCCCGGAGGACGTGTTCCTCTGCGCTCTGCCGCTCGCCTTCGACTACGGGCTCTACCAGATGATCATGGCGTTCTCGCAGGGCGCGACGCTGGTCCTGGAGCGGGACATGAGCCTGCCGTTGCAGGTCGTCAAGGACATCGCCCGCTACCGCTGCACAGTCGTGCCCGGCGTGCCGGTGCTGTTCGAGCTGGTCGAGCAGTTCAGCCGATTCGGCATGCCGGACGTGAGCAGCGTCCGCTGCCTGACCAACACCGGCGCCGCGCTGCTGCCCCGGCACATCGCCGCGATCCGCCGGCTGTTCCCCGGCGCGGACATCTACTCGATGTACGGCGTCACCGAGTGCAAGCGCTGCACCTACCTTCCGCCGGAGCTGCTCGACGCCAAGCCGGGCAGCGTCGGGCAGGCCATCCCGAACACCCAGATCCTGGTGGTCGACGAGCAGGACCGGCCCTGCCCGCCGTACCAGGTGGGGCAGCTCGTGGTGCGCGGCGGCACGGTGATGCAGGGCTACTGGGGACTGCCGGACGAGACCGCCCGCAAGATCCGTGAGCACCCGGTACGCGGCGGCCGCTGCCTCTACACCGGCGACTACGGCTACCTCGACGAGGACGGTCACTTCTTCTTCAAGGGCCGGATCGACGAGGTGATCAAGGTCCGGGGACGCAAACTGATCCCCCGCGACGTCGAGGAGGTCCTGCGGTCCGCGCCGGGCGTCGCCGAGGCGAGCGTGGTCTGCACCGCCCTCGACGACGGCGACCACGACATCGCCGCCTTCGTCGCCGCCGACCCGGCCGCCGTCGACGCGTCCGCGCTGCGTGCGGCCTGCCGGTCCGGCCTGGAGACCTGGCAGCGGCCCACCCGGTACGAGGTGCTCGCCACGCTGCCGCGCAACAGCAACGGCAAGGTGGACAAGCCCGAGCTGCTGCGCCGGTACCCGGTGCCCACTGCGGCCCTGGCACCGGCCGGTGCGCCGTGCTGAACCTGACCGCCGTGCAGGCCGTCGTGCCGGACGACCGGCCCAGCCTCTTCGCCCTCGCCGGCCGGTACGACATGCCGCGCGCCGAGCTGGCCGTGTTCCACCGGATCTACGGCCTCGACCGGGTACCGGTGTGGTCCGGCGACACCGCCGCCCTGGTCGAGGAGACGGTGGCGAACCTGCTCAAGGAGTCGGGTGTGGACTCCGGCCGGGTCCGCTGGCTGGTGCACGCCCACACCGGCACCCACCAGGACGTGGTGGGCCGCGCCGGCCTGGCCCGGATCTGCCGCCGGCTCGGGCTGGACCGGGCGCAGTCGTTCGGCATGACCACCAACAACTGCGCGTCGACGGTGTCCGCCATGCGGGTGGTCGACCGGCTGCTGGCCCGGGGTTCGGCCACCGACGTGGCGATCGTGGTGACAGCCGACGTCGCGTTCACCCCGATCATGCAGGTGATCCCGAACAGCTCGGTCACCGGCGACGCCGGGGTCGCCTGCCTGTTCAGCCGCCGCGACGCCGGTCACCGCGTCCTGGCCGCCCGGATCGACACGTACGGCCGGCACGCCGCCTGCCAGTGGCAGGACGAGGCGGCCAACGCCGAGTTCGAGGCCGAGTACCCGGCGCGGCTCGCCGACGTGATGGGCCGCGCGCTCGACGACGCCGGGCTGACCTGGCCGGACATCCGCATGGTGCTGCCGCACAACGTCAACACGTTCTCCTGGAAGCAGGTCGCGGCGCGCGCCGGCATTCCGTTCGAGTCGGTCTACCTGGACCAGGTGCCGCACACGGCGCACTGCTTCGGCGCCGACATCTTCCTCAATCTCGCCGCCGCCGACCGCGCGGGCCTGCTGCGGCCCGGTGACCGGCTGATGCTCGCCACGGTCGGGCTCGGCGCGGTCTTCGCCGCCGTGGTGCTCGAGTACGGGAGTCACACATGACCATCGGATACCGCGCCGAGCTGCGCGACCGGCTGCTGGCCGCCGCCCGGCGGCACCCGGAGCGTACGGCGCTCTGGGTCGACGACCGCGCGTACACGTACCGGGAGCTGTTCGCCCGCGCCGACACCCTGGCCGGCCGGCTCGACGAGCGGGACGAGCCGTTCTGCCTGGTGTACTGCGGCCGGAACCTGACCCGGTACGTGGCGATCCTGGCGAGCCTGCTGGCCGGCAAGGCGTTCGTGCCGATGTGCCCCACGTCGCCGCCCGCCTACTGCGAGAAGGTGCTCAAACGGCTCGACGGACAGGTGGTCGCGGTCCTGGACAGCGGTGACCCGGACCAGGACGACCGGCTGCGGACGATGATGGCGCCGCCGGCGCCGGTGCTCGACCACGGCCCCGGGCCGCGGTGGGAGGGCGAGCCCCGGCGGCCGCAGGGCGGCGCGTACCTGATGTTCACCTCCGGCAGCACCGGGGTGCCCAAGGCCGTCCTGGTCACACTGGACAACCTCACCGCGTACCTGGACGGCGCGATCGAGCTGTTCGGCCCGACCTGCGAGGACCGGTTCGCCCAGGTCAACAACTTCACGTTCGACCTGTCGGTGCACGACATCGCGCTGCCGTGGACCGTCGGCGCGGCCGTGTACGCGCTGCCCGACCAGGCCGTCTACAAGCTCCCCGCGCTGGTACGGGAGCACGCGCTGACGTTCTGGCTGTCCGTGCCCACCACCGGGGTCAGCCTGCTCGACCTCGGCCTGCTCCGGCCCGGCGCGCTGCCCAGCCTGCGCCGGACGCTGTTCTGCGGGGAACCGCTGCCCCGGCGGCTCGCGCAGGCGTGGCACGCCGCCAACCCGGACGGGGAACTGTTCAACGTGTACGGGCCGACCGAGTGCACGATCGCGGTGACCTCCTTCGGCTGGCGGCCGGACCAGGACCTGCCGGACGTCGTGCCGATCGGATGGCCGTACCCCCGGCAGGAGGTCCGCGTCGTCGGCGCCGACCTGGCCGGGGTGGCCGCCGGGCAGACCGGCGAGTTGCTGCTGCGTGGCAGCCAGCTCGTCCCGGGCTACCACGGCGACCCGGAGCAGACCGCGGCCCGGTTCGTCGAGCTGCCGGACGCGCCCGGACGCTGGTACCGCACCGGCGACCTGGTCGCCCACGACCCGCGCTGGGGGCTGGTGTTCAAGGGCCGCCGCGACGACCAGATGCAGGTCCGCGGGCACCGGGTGGAACGGCTCGAGGTGGAGACCCTGCTGCGGCAGGTGCTCGGCACCGAGGCCGTGGCGGTGGTCGGCTGGCCGATGGCGCCGGGCGGCCTCGTCCAGGGGCTCGTCGCGTTCGTCGCGGACACCGCGACGCCGGTGCCCGAGATGCGCCGCCGGATCAGCCGGGAACTGCCCGAACACCTGTGGCCGAGCCGCATCCACGTCGGTCCGCTGCCGCAGAACCGCAGCCTCAAGGTGGACTACCCGCAGCTGCGGCGCCGGCTCGAGGAGGAATCGTGACCGCCGCCGTGCGGACACCGGCCGCCGGGCTGGACCGGATGCTCGCCACCTACCGCCGGCACACCCCGATGACCGAACCCGGACCGCACGCCGAGGCGCTGCGCCGGCTGCCGGCCGACGTGCCGGCCCTCGTGGAGGTCATCGGCGGCCTCTTCGCCCACTACGAGCTGGACCCGCCCGCGGCCGGCTGGAAGCCCGGACCGGACCGGCTCGCCGAGATCGACCTGCGCACCACCCGGCGGATGCTCGACCGGGTGCTCGCCCTCGACCCGGCGCCGCTGACCCGGGCCCGGCCGCTGCACCGCCGCTGGCTGGGCGTCTGCCGGGACGCGAGCCTGCTGCTCTGCGCCGTGCTGCGGGAGCAGGGGGTGCCGGCCCGGCTGCGGTACGGCACCGCCCACCACCTGTACGTGCCCTACCGGCCGATGCACGACCACGTGGTGGTCGAGTACTGGTCGGCCGGCGAGGGCCGGTGGCGGTACGCCGACGGCCGGATGTACCGGACCGCCCGGGACACCTTCCAACTGCCCGACCACTACCGGGACGACGTTCCGGAGTCGGTGTTCCTCACCGGCGCCCGCGCCTGGCGCCGGGCCCAGGAGGGCGAGCGTGCGGCGCTGCGCCTCAGCGGCCTGATGCTGAACGCCGACGCCGGCCGCTGGCAGGCCCGCAACCTGTTCCTGTACGACCTGGCCGCCCTCGCCGGCTGGGAACCGCTGATGTGGGACGCCTGGGGCTACATCCGCCGGGCCCGCCCGCAGTCCCGCCCACGCGGGTTCCTCCAGTACCGCAAGCTCGGCCGGCTCGCCGCGCTCGACGACCGCGATCCGGAGCAGTGGCGCGAGCTGCTGCGCCGTTACCGGGCCACCCGCCTGGTCCGGGTGCCGGCCCGGGTGCTGTCGTGCAGCCCGGTCAACGGCCGCCGCGTCGTCGCCGCGCCGCCCGCCCGGAGGACACCCGATGATCGCGATTGACGCGGTGGTACGCGTGGAACCGGAACGACGGCTGTCGGTCACCGACGACCACGCGCTGCTCGGCCTCACCTCGGCCCGCGCCCGGGTGTACGGCCGGCTCTACGGCTACGACCGGATCCCGGTGGCCGCCGCCGGGCAGGAGTTCCCGATGCTGCTGGACGCCGTCCGGCGGCTGCTCGACGAGGCGCGCGTGACACCGGACCGCGTGGCGGTGGTGGTGCACGCGCACACCGGCCCGTACATCGGACCGGTGGGCGCCGGCCTGCCCCGGCTGGTCGCCCGGCAGCTCGGCGGCGACGCGCTGTGCTTCGGCACCCAGTCCAACAAGTGCGTCTCCAGCATCAGCGCGCTGGACCTGATGGACCGGCTGCTCGCGGGGCGGCCCGGCGACGCCGTCGGCGTCCTGCTGATCGGCGAGACCGCCGACAGCCCGGATCTGCGGGTGCTGGACACCGGCATCGCCGGGGACGTGGCGTGCGCGGTGCTGCTGCGCCGGAACGGGCCCCGCGACCGGGTGCTCGCCCACGCGGTCGCCACGCACGGCCAGTACGCCGGCGGCATCTACACCGAGCCCGGCGCGCCGAGCCGCCAGGAGTACGAACGCCGCTTCCAGGAGCATCTCGGCGACGTGGTCGACCGGACGCTGCGGCGGGCCGGACGCCGTCCCGACGAGCTGACAGTCCTGTTGCCGCACAACGTCAACGTCAACGTGTGGCGGGCGGCGGCCGGCGTGATCGGCGTACCGGCCGATCGGATCGTGCTCGACAACGTGCCCCGGTACGGCCACTGCTTCGGCGCCGACATCTTCCTGAACCTGGACACCGTCCGGCCCCGGCTGCGCCCGGGTGACCTGGCCCTGATGGCGTCCGTCGGGGTCGGCGGCACGTTCGGCGCCGTCCTGCTCGAACACTGACCCGCGAGGAGAGTCGCGTGAAGAAGCTGTACGTCATCCTCATCAACGACAACGTGATCCGATCCGGCCTGGCCGACCTGGGCCGGCTCGCGGACGCGGAACTCTGGCTGGTCTCCAGCCCGCACTACGCGCGCCGGCTCACCGACGAGCAGCGCGCCGCGTACGCCCGGATCGTCGTGCCCGACGACATGGAGACGACCGACCTGGTGGCGTTGCTGGACCGGGAGCTGCCCCGCCCCCGGCCGGAGCAGCTCCGGTTCCTCACCAACGACGAGTCCTGCGAGCTGATCTGCGCGCGACTCGCCGAGCACCTCGGCACGGCCGGCTGGCCGGCCGCGCGCCTGCTGCCGTTCGTGGACAAGATGGCCAGCAAGGCCGCGCTCGCCGGCAGCGGGCTGCGGCTGCCGCGGCACCTGCGCTTCGACCGCGACCGGCACGCCGCCGACCCGCGCGGCTACTGCGAGCGGATCGCCGCGGAGATCGGCTTCCCGATGGTCGTCAAGCCGGTCGACAGGTACGCCAGCATGGACGTGCGGCGGCTGGACGGGCCGGCGGCGTTGCGCGCGTGGGCGAGCTGGGCGTCCTCGCCGAAGGACCGCAACAGCTACGAGGTGGACGAGTTCGTCTCCGGCACGCTCTACAACTTCGACGCGCTGGTGCAGGACGGCCGGGTGGTGTGGAGCAACGTGTGCGCCAACCTCAACCCCTGCATGGAGTTCGCCGCCGGACGGTCGCTCGGCGTGTGGACGCTGCCCGCCGACGACCCGACGGCCGTGCGGGTGTCCGGGTTCGGCCACCGGGCGCTCGCCGCGCTGCGGCCACCGGACGGCGGCGTACACATGGAGGTGTTCGGGACGCCCGACGGCGAGCTGGTCTTCCTGGAGGTCGCGGCCCGGCCGCCGGGCGGCGAGATGCGCGCCGTCTACCTGCGCACCCACGGCGTCGACATCGACCTCGCGCACTACCTGCTGCGGGCCGGCGAGCCGTACGACGTGCGGGCCCGGCCGACCGGCGAGCTGGGGGCCTGGGTGATCACCCCTCGTCACGCCGGCCGGGTCAGCGCCGTCGACCTGCCCGCGCTGCGCAGCGAGCACACCGTGCAGGTGCACGTGTCGGTCGGCGAGACCGTCGCGCGCGCCAGCGCGCACATCGTCGAGCCGCCCTCCGCCGTGTTCATGGTCTACGGCGCCGACCGGGCCGCCTTCGGCCACGACATGGACCTGCTGCGTGACCTCACCCTCTACCGCGTGGAGCCCTGATGGACCTGAACCTCGCCGCCGACATCGCCGGCCGCACGCCCTTCTACCTGTACGACTTCGCCGCCGTCCGCCACCGGGTCGCCGAGCTGCGGGCAGCCCTGCCCGACGGTGTGCTGCTGCACTACGCGATCAAGGCCAACCCGATGCCGGCGCTTGTGCAGCGCCTCGCGCCGCTCGTCGACGGACTCGACGTGGCCAGCCACGGTGAGCTGCTGACCGCGCTCGGCACCGCCGTCGACCGGGAGCAGATCAGTTTCGCCGGGCCGGGCAAGCGCGACCCGGAGCTGGCCGCCGCGATCGCCGCCGGCGTGGTGGTCAACGTCGAGTCCGGCGACGAGCTGGCCCGGCTGCGCCGGATCGAGACGGCGGTCGGGCGGTCCGTCCGGTTCGCGCTGCGGGTCAACCCGGACTTCCAGCTCTCCGGTTCCGGGATGACGATGGGCGGCGGCGCGACCCAGTTCGGCATCGACGCCGAGGCGGTCGGCGAGGTGCTGCGCGGGCCGGGCCGGCGCGGACTGTGCGGGCTGCACATCTTCGCCGGGTCGCAGAACCTGCGCCTGGACGCGCTGACCACGGGGGTCAGCCAGACGTTCGAGCTGGCCGACCGGCTGGTACGCGAGCACCGGCTGGACCTCGCGCACGTCAACATCGGCGGCGGGCTCGGCATCCCGTACTTCCCCCGCGACGAGGCGCTGGACCTGGCCGCGTACGGCCGGCACCTGGCCGTGGAGGTGGAGCGGTGGCGCCGCAGCCACCCGGACACCGCTGTCGTGCTGGAGCTGGGGCGGTACCTGGTCGGCGAGGCGGGTGTCTTCGTCAGCCGGGTGGTCGAGCGCAAGCACTCGCGCGGCGAGACGTTCCTGGTGGTCGACGGCGGCATGCACCACCACCTCGCCGCCTCCGGCAACTTCGGCCAGGTGGTACGCCGCAACTACCCGGTGTCCGCCGTGACCGCGAAGCCGGCCGACGAGCGGGAGACGGTCACAGTGGTCGGACCGCTCTGCACGCCGCTGGACACGCTCGGCCGGCGGGTGGAGCTGCCCCGGTGCGAGGTCGGCGACCTGGTGGTGGTGCACCAGTCCGGGGCGTACGGGCCGACCGCCAGCCCGGTGCACTTCCTCGGCCATCCGGCGCCGGTCGAGGTGCTGCTATGAGTGGGCACGGCGCTGCGCCGCACCGCGACGGCCGGCACACCCGCCAGAGCGTCCTAGGACATTGGTGTGCCGGCTGCCGCGGGAGGCCGGGCTATGGGTAGGCGTGTTCAGACCGGCCGGACGCAGCTCACGGGCAGGGTCCGCCCGCGCAGACGTCGATCACCTTGCCGGTGAGCAGGAACACCGCCTTCTGCCGCTGGGCGCCGGGCTGGGCGCGCGGGAACTCGTGCGAGTCCTCGCCGTACTCCGGTCCGGCGGGTGCGAGGTTCGTCGGCGGCGGCGCGTACGCGGCGCCGCTGTTCCAGACCACCATCGCCGAGCCGGCGTACGGGTACCTGCGGATCGGCGCGATGCCCCAGAACGGCCGCACGTCCGGTGACCAGCCGTCGGCCAGCGCCGGAGTGTGCAGGCGGGCGCCGATGGTGCGCGCCTGGACCTCCGCCGCGGCGGTCGAGACCTGCTGGTCGGCGAAGGCCACGTGCATCAGCACCCGGTGCGCCGGGGTACGCGGCAGCGGCCGGTCGGTCATGTGCTGGGCGTACCCGTTGGCCTCGGACCGGTCCCACAGCATCTGGAGCAGACCGAAGATGAGCTGCTGGTCGATGCGATCCGGGTAGTAGCCGTCCATCACGGACTGGAACGGGGCGAAGTCGACGCTGCGTTGCAGCAGCGTGGAGTAGTTCATCGCGGGCACGCCGAGCACCGAGCGGGTCCAGTCCTGGGCGACGGCGGTGAGCGCGCCGCCGTTGATGCCGCCCTGGCTGTTGCCGTCGTAGTGCAGCCCGCCGGCCACGTCGATCAGCGGCCGCCCGGCGGCGTCGCGGAACGCCGGGTGGGCGGCGAACCCGCTGCGGTGGATCATCGTCCGGCCCAGGAACAGGAAGTTCAGGAAGCTCTGCTGGAGCCGGTCGGCCACCGCGGGGAAGGCGCTGAGGTCGGTGAAGGCGCCCGCCACGTACGGGACGTCGGCGGCGGCCATGCCGATCCAGCTCGTGGCGCAGAAGGTGAAGTCGTACGTCTGCGACATGGTCTTGACGTTGCCGGCGTTGACCTCGGTCGGCCGGCCGAGCAGGCCGTGGCCGTAGAGCGAGAGGTGGGCCGGCTTCGCGGCGGACGCGCTGCGCGGGATGTTGCAGACGAAGTCGGCCGCCACCGTCGTGCCGGACGGTGTGGGCAGCGCGTCCGGCGCCGGCGAGGTGCCGTCGCCGCCGGGCGGCCCGTAGTGCAGCCGGGAGCCCGGTCCGCCGTCACCGGTCAGGTAGGACGGTACGGCGACGGTGCCGGTCACCTGCCGGGCGATCAGCGGATCCTGCTCCGGCGTGTAGTCGGTGACCTGGGTGACTGTGAACGAGGGCGCGCGGCGGCCGAGCGCGGCGAACGCGCCGTCCCGGACCGCGAGCATCCGCCCGGTGAGGCCCTGCCGGCTGGCCACTGTGAAGTCCCAGGCCAGGTAGAGGCTGTGCCGCTTGACACCGGCCCGGCTCAGGTCGGCGAGGATCCGCCTCATCTGCGGCGCGCGCGGGTCACGCCGGTCAAGGCCGGCGCCGGTCACGTACGCGCGGAACGCCTTCGGCGCCGGGATCAGCGCGCCGTCGCCGTCGCGCATGCCGCGCAGGCCGACGACGTACCTCGTGCCCTCGGTCAGCGCGACCGCCGGCCGGATGATCAGCGCCTGCCGGTCCGGGTCGCCGGCGGCGTGCGCGTCCAGTTCCGCCCAGTAGGGCGTACGCCTGCCGGTGCGGGCGTCGAGCAGCACGATCGGCGCGTCCGGCGCCAGCGAGCGGCCCACGTCGGTGACCGGCGCGATCCGCGTCCGCGCGGCGTCGAGGCCGGGTACGCGCGCCAGGATCGGCGAGCCGGGGCTGAACCCGTCCTGCCGGTTCCACTCCGCCGGGTCGATCGGCACGCCGAGCACGTTGGCGGGCATCGCGGAGGCCGCGAACCGGACCCGCTTGCCGGTCGGGGTGCTGCGGTCCGGGACGGTGAAGTAGTCGTTGGGGAACGGCAGCAGGCAGGCCGCCGGGTCGATCGGGTCGCAGGACCGCTGCCCGGCCGGTGCGGGAGGCGCGGACGGCGCCGCGGCGGCGCCGGAACCGAGCAGCACGGCCGATGCGGTCACCAACGCGGACACGGCGAGACGGAGCCGTCTGGGGGTGGGCACGCGTGTCTCCTTCGACAGCGGACGGTGGTGTTCTTCCTACGCCCGTGACCGGATCTCGGCAAGGGTCCACGCATCGACAGGGTCGCGAAGCACTACGTGGTGTGACGGGCGCGGCCTCCCGCCGTCCGCCTCTTCCCGGTGGCGGACGGCGGGAGGGGCGCCGGGCTAGCCGACGACCACGACGCGGCCCTGGTTCAGCGGTTGCAGGTGCGCCGGGTCGAGATCGTCCGGTGCGCCCCGGCCGCTGTCGTAGACGACGCGCCCTCCGTCGCTCTCCCAGATCCTGATCCGGAACCGGTCCACGTCACGTCCGTCCGGGGCGTCGGCGACAGTGAGCTGGTACGCGTACCCCGGCCGGCCGTTCACGGTGCCCTCACCCTGGTACCGGCCCACCGGCCCGGCGACGGTCAGACGCTCGTGTGTCGTACCGGCGAACGTGAACTCGCGTCCCGGCAGCCGGAAGGTGGTCGCGCCGAACGGCGTGGGTGAACCCTTCACCAGGCCCGCGACGAAGGCGAACTCCCCCGGCCCGGTGGCGGCCACGTCGGCGCTGAGCGCGCCCGCCGGTGAGACGATCGCGCCGGCGCCGGCTACCGTCACGTCCGACGGGTCGTAGACCACGATCCGTACCGTCTGCTGCCCGGTTCCGCCGTCGTCGCCGGTCACCGTGAGGCGCGCGACGTGCACGCCGGGCCGGAGATCGCCGGTGGCGACGCAGCCGCCCTCGTTGCGGTCCTCGCTGACCACACCGGGCGTGGCCGGGGCCGGACCCCCGCCGTCCCAGTCGACCGCGCAGCGGTGGGTGTCCGGCACGCCCGGGTCGGTGAACGTGGCCCGCACGGTGACCGGACCGGCCACCCGCAGTTCCTCGTCCAGTGCGATCGGGCTCACCTCGATCGGCCGGTTCGCCACGGTGACTGTCACCGTGTCGGTGGCGGTGCCGTGGCGGGCGTCGGTGGCGGTGAGTTCCAGCCGGTACGTGCCGGCCCGGTCGGCGCGGAACGACGGCGTGCGGGCCGGACCCTCCAGCCGCAGGCCGCCGCCGAGGCCGCCACCCTCCGGCTGGGCGAGCACCGTCCAGGACAGGGTCACCGGGTCGCCGTCCGGGTCGGTGGTCCGGGTCGCGTCGAGGGTGACGGTGTCGCCCTCGACGGCGGTCCGGTCCGGCCCGGCGTCGGCTGTGGGCGGGCCACCGGCCGGCAGGACCCGGCCCACAGTCACCTCGGCACGCGCGGTGGCCCGCAGGCCGTCGGCGTCGGTGGCGGTGACCGTGAGGACGTGCCGTCCCTCGCTGAGCTGCCCCGGCGTACGGGCGGCGCCGGTGCCGAGGTCACCGTCACGGTCGGAGGTCCAGCGCACCGCCGCCCCGTCCAGGTCGCCCTGTTCCGGGTCGGTGACGGACGCGGCGAGCGTGACCGTCTGCCCGGTGGCGAAGAACGTGCCGCCCATCGGAGCGGTGATCCGTACCGCCGGGTTCTTGCCGGCGACGGTGAGCGGACCGCTCGTCGCGTCGGCGGTGTGCACACCGTCGGTGACCCGCACCCGCAGCCGGCCGGTGGCCGCGCCGCCGGTGCCCGCGAGCTGCGCGGCGTCCAGCGTGTACGACGTCCCGGTTAGCCCGGTGGCCAGCACCCGCCAGTCGTCGGCGCCGTCCGGGCTGTACAGGACGCTCGCGGTGACCGGACCGCCGTCGGCGTCGCCGGCGCTCCAGCCCACAGTGACCGGCCCGGTGGCCGGCACCGACGCGGGCGGCGCCTCGCCCGCCAGCGCCACGACGGGCGGGTTCGCCGACACCGGGAGGGTGGCGAGGTCCCGCCCGGCGCGGGTGTCCACGAGCGTCACCCGGCGGGTGCCGGGGGCGAAGTCGACGACCTCGTGGAAGGGACGAGTCGCGGCGTGCTCGGTGGCCGCCGGGGTGAACGGATGCTCGGCGAGCGTCGCCCCGGCGGCGTCGAGCAGCCGCAGCACGTACGGGCCGGGCGTGGTGGCCGGACGCTGGGTGGTGCGGGTCAGGCGCTGCCCGGTGAGGGTGGCGGTGCCGTCGCCGACGGCGCCGGACAGCGCCAGCAGGTCACCCGTCGCGCCCTGCTGGGCGGGCGGGTTCTGGATGCGGTTGCGCCACAGCCGCCACAGGTCGTCGGAGACCCAGGTGTTGCGGCAGTAGCTCATCAGGTCGGCGACCGGCGGGCTGGTGTCCGGCGCCCAGACGATCCGGCGCGGAGCGCCGACCGAGGCGTCACCGATGTCGTAGCCGGCGAAGCCGGGATTCGCCGGGTCCGGCCCGCCGATGGTGCCGCGCGGGTACGGGTAGGACCGGGGCCCGGTCTCGTCGCCGGGGTTGTCCGTGCACTCCACGTGCCCGGCGCCGAGCAGGTGCCCCAGCTCGTGCAGGATGGTCGTGGGGTTGTGCGCTCCGCCGACCGCCACCCATCCGGGGATGTTCTCGGCGATGCCGCCCATCCGGTCCCGGTTCACCATGACCAGGTGGTAGACGCCGGGCTCCCGCGTCCCCGCCGTCGCCTGCCGGTAGCGGTCGAGCACCGAACGCGCGTCCTGCGCGTCGAGGAAGAAGCTGTCGTCACCGATCCAGAAGAACGGGTGGTCGTCGCGGTAGTCGGCGCGGGTGACCTCCAGCCGGCTCGTCGGCAGCGTGCGCCGCAGCAGCGACTCGGCCCGGTCCAGGTCGGACTCGGGAGGCAGCACTGTCTGTCCGTCGCGCTGGTAGCCGAACCGGATCAGCTTGACGCGTACCGGTTGGGACGTCTGGAAGCGCACCGTGCGCTCGGTCACGTTGTCCAGGTGGTCGGGCTCGGTGACCCGGCGGTCCGGGTTGATCTCGACCCGCAGCCTGACCTGGCCCTCGCTCGTCCACTGGGTGGGCAGCTCGAACAGGAAACCGCCGCCCAGTTGTCCGCGTCGCACCGTCCGGTCGGGCACCAGCAGGCGACCCGGGTTCGCCGGGGCGAGCGGCGGGCCGAGCGACGTGCCGTCGGCCCGGAACCCGTGCAGGGCCGCGGTCACCGCGGGCGTCTGCGCGTCGGTGCCGACGTACGCCCGGACGACGGTGCGGCGGTCGGCGACCAGGTCGACGGAGTTGCCCAGGTCCTGGATGACCTGGGTGACCTCCAGCCCGCCGGCGGTCAGGTTCGGTCCGGGCGCGGTGCAGGTGTTCAGGTAGACGCGCAGGGTGTTGTCGACCTCGTCCAGGACGGCCACGTCGAGGGACTGGTTGTTGTCGAACCGCCCCACGGCCGCCTGCACCGGCCGGCTGCCCGCCGCGAGGACGGCCGGGGTGCCGAACGTGCCGTCGCCACGGCCCGGGAAGACGTAGACCGCCCGGCTGGCGTAGCCGACCACCACCAGGTCCGGACGGCCGTCCCGGTTGACGTCGGCGACGTCCACGTCGTGCGGACCCTCCCGCCCCGGGGTCAGCGGCCCCAGGTCCAGCGACGGCAACTCCCGGGGCGCCGGCGGGAAGCCGCCGGACGGTGGATCGCGGTAGTCGCTCCACAACCGGATGCGGTCCTCGCCGAGGATCGCGACGGCCGCGTCGAGCCGCCCGTCGAGGTCGAAGTCGGCGATCGCGGGCTTCCACGCCTCGCCGATCCCTTCCACCCGGGGCGCGGGGCTGTTAGCGCCGTCGCGGATCAGCGACACCGTGCCCTGTGTGCGGCTGCTGACCAGGAGATCGGGCACGCCGTTGCCGGTCAGGTCGCCGGCGGCGAGGAAGTCCGGCTGGACGTACGTCGGCTGGTCACCGAGGAGGAACCTCTGGTCGAAGCTGCCGCCGTTGAGGTTGCGGAACACCCGCACCCGGTCGTCGTCCCGGTCGGTCCGGTCCTCCGGGTCGAGGGCCGCCAGGTCGGGCAGCAGATCACGGTCGAAGTCGGCCACCGCGACGTCCGCCACGCTGCGGCCGGCCAGCACGCGCCCTCCCGGCCCGAAGCCCGGGTCTCCACCGGCGGCGCCGAACCAGACACCCACCCCGTCGGTAGTCGCGACGGCGTAGTCCGGTTTGGCGTCCCGGTTGAAGTAGCCGACGGTGACGGCGCGCGGCGTGCCCGGCGCCGGATAGACCTCCGGCGGGGCGCCGGGCCCCACCGACGTTCGGAACGTCCCGTTACCGACGGCGATGAGCTGGTGCACGTCGCCGTCACCGCTCGCCGAGGCGACGAGCAGGTCGTCGAAGCCGTTCTGGTTGGTGTCGACCGCCTCGACGTCACGGGGAGAGGCCACACCGGCGACCGCCGGCATGGCCGTGAACCCGAACGTCTCGCAGCCGGCGACGAGGCCCGCTCCCGGCGGGCCGGCGACCCGGACCGGTGCCGCGGCGCCCGGCACTGTCGCCCCGGGCCCCAGCAGGACCACCGCCAGAGCGGCCGCCACCGCGCCGGTCCACCGGCCTGATCTTCGTGAACGCATCACTGCCACCTTTCCGCGCGCACGACCGTCCGGCGCGAGGCCGGACGGCGGCGCACGATCGTCGTAGGAGAGTGGGAAGTCTCGATCGGGTCGACCGGGAGACGGCCGGCTCGGGCCGGGTGCCGCACGCGGGGCACCGCCGGTCCGGTACGAGTCTCGTCCCCGGGGGACGTCCGGCTACAGGGTCGGCGGTCCAGGGCGGCGCAACGGCGTGCCGGATCTTTCTGCCCGCGCGCAAGACAACCCCCTGCCCGTCCGGCCACATCGGGCGGCCGAGTCGGGAAGACGATTGCGCGCGGCGGTGGACGCCGAGCCGGCTCGGCACCGCCGGCCGGCGGACCGCCACGGCCGGGGCCGCACGTCGGCACGCCGCGACGGCGGGCGTGGGAGATCGGCCCGGCTGCCGACGAGGGCGGTCACGACGACGAGGGCACTGCCGGTGCCGTCGCGAGTCCCGGGCCGGCCGCCCGGTTCCGGCCGCCGTCCGGCGGCGCGCCGAGGGCGGCCGACAGGTCCCGTGCGGCCTGCTCGATCCCATCGGCCGTCGCCAGCGCGAACACGAACCGGTCCGGCCGCAGCACCACCAGGTCGGCGCCGTGCCGCCGCAGCCACCCGCCGAGCACCCCGTCGGCGTCCACGACGTCGATCCGGTCCGGACGGCCGTCCGCGGACGACTCCGGCAGGCCGGCGAGCGGGTCCGGCAGGCCGGCGAGCGGCGTGCCGGACGGGTGGACCGCGACGAACCGCACCGGCAACCCCTGCCACCACGCGCCGGGCGGGTCGTCCACACCGGTGCGACCCAGCACGACGAAGCCGTCGCCGAGCGCCTCGTCGAGCAGGCGCTCGCCGGGCGCACCCGGGATGAGGACCCGCGGCTGGGGGAACATGGTCCCGACCACGCCGTCCCGCCGCCCGCCGGTCATCAGGCCCCGCCGGTACGCCGGCACCGGCTTGAACTCGAAGCGCTCCACGAACCGCCGTACCCGGGGAACCGTCTGGACCGCCCGCAGCGCGGTGTCACGCAGCCAGGCGGAGATCCGGTTGCGGGCCAGGAAGACGCGTCCCAGCCGGACGCTCGTCTGTGCCATCTCCACCGTGTGCGGGCGCCGCTCGGTCTCGTACGTGTCGAGCACCGCGGGATCGGCGGCGCCGGACAGCACCAGCGACAGCTTCCACGACAGGTTCGCCGCGTCGCGCAGGCCGCTGCACAGGCCCTGGCCCATGAACGGGGGCATCTGGTGGGCCGCGTCGCCGAGCAGGAACACCCGTCCCTCCCGCCACCGCTGCGCGACGAGGTGGTGGAAGGTGTAGACGACCGCCCGGGTGACGGCGAACCGGTCCGGGTCGACGTACGGCGAGACGAGCGCGGCGACGGTCTCGGGCCGCTGCACCTCGTCCTCGGTCTCGCCAGGGCGCAGCATGAACTCCATCCGGTAGCTGCCGGCCGCGCCGGGAGAGACGAACGCCGGGCGCCGCCAGTCGCACACGAACGTGGTGTCGGCCACCCGCACGGCGTCGGGCGGCACGTCGCCGGAGACCGCGAGCCACGGCTCGGCGTAGCTCGCCCCGGACAGCGGGATCCGGACGGCGGCGCGGGTGGCGCTGCGGGCGCCGTCGCAGCCGAGCACGTACCGGGCGCGGACCGCCCGCCGCTGCCCGGTGACCACGTCGGACAGGAGCACCGTCACGCCGTCCTCGTCCTGGGTCAGGCCGACCAGCTCGGTGCCGAGCGCGAGCCGGACGTGCGGGAAGCGGTCCAGCCCGGCGCGCAGCGTCCGTTCCAGTCGCGGCTGGTCGAAGAAGCGCAGCGGCGCGTGCCCGTACCCGAAGTCCGTCTCGGACAGCTTCATCCGGGCGAAGACCCGGCCCGCGCCGTTGACGTACTCGACCAGCGGCGGCGCGATCGTCTCGTCGCGTACCTCGTCGAGCAGCCCGGCCTGCTGGTAGATGCGCAGCGCCTCGTCGTCACAGGAGAAGGCCCGCGGCTGACCGTGCGGCGTGGCGCTGCGCTCCACGACCAGCGTGGTGACCCCGCGGGCACCGAGCAGGTTGGCGGTGAGCGCACCAACCGGCCCGCAGCCGACGACGGCGACCTCGACCTCCTGGACCTCCTGGTGAGCCGGCGGCTGAGCTGATCCCATGGTGGTGCCCCTTCGGAACATGGTCCCGGACGGCTCCGGCCGTCCTACCCGACACCGACCAGGGCACCAGCCGGGCGTGGAACGGCTGTGGAAAGTGTGTGGAGGCGGCATGGAGGCGGGACTCCACGCCGGTCAGAAGACGGCGAACCGGGGCAGCAGCAGCCCGGCGCCCTGTTCGGCGGCGATCCGCGCGCCGAGGTCCCACTCCGCGCGGTCGCGCCGGGCCGCGCCGCGGATCCGGTGCAACTCCGCGACGAAGACGCGCTCGCCCACCCGGTCCGCCACTGCCAGCGCCTCCTCGGCCAGTGTCGCCGCGGTGTCCGGACGGCCGCCGGTCAGGTACGCCTCGGCCATCGCGCAGAGCGTGATGGTCCGGGTGGACCGCAGTCCGGGACGGTAGAACTCCTCGGCGGCGGCGCGCATCGCGTCGAGCCGGCCGTGGTCGCCGCCGCGCGCGGCGGCCCACTCCAGGAAGTACGCGCCGGTCGCGGTCATGTGCGGCAGGCCGGTGGCGCGGCCGATGTCCCGGCACCGTCGCCCCGCCGCGTCGGCCGCGGCGACGTCGTGCTCCTGCATCGCCAGCCAGGCGGCGTAGAGCGCCGCGTTGGCCCGGCCGTACGGGTCGTCGAGGTCCTCGGCGAGGGCCTCGGCGGCGGCGATGTCCGCCCGCGCGCCGGCCGGGTCGCCGCGCATCGAGCGCACGAGCGCCCGGAAGTTGTGGCAGGCCAGCACCGGACGCCGGCCCACCTCGCGGCGCAGCAGCGCCCGGTCGACGGTACCCAGCCGCTCGATCCCGGCGGTGAGCCGCCGCTCGCTCTCGGCCTGCCGGCCGGTGAAGTAGGCGACCGCGCCCAGCAGGTACTCACCTGCGACGGCGGTCAGCCCGCTGCCGTCGTCGGGCGCCCGTACGAGCCGCCCGGCGAGGTCGGCGCAGATCGCGAACTCGGCCCGGTTGGCGGCGAGTTCGCCGAGCGCCCAGAGCGCGTGGCGGATGTCGGCGTCCGGCCCGACGAGCGTCAGCAGCTCTCGGGCGCGGGCGCAGACCCGGTCGACCGCGTCGCTGCCGACGCCCACCGTCATCTGGAGCAGGGACGCGCGGTGCAACTGGACGGTCAGCTCGGTGGCCGCCGCGTCGGGCGAGACCCGCGCGGCCGGGGCCAGCCGGAGCGCGGCGCGTTCGAGGTGGCCGAGCGCGTCCTCGTAGGCGACCCGGCGGGTGGCGTCGTCGGCGGCGCGCAGCGACCACCGCAGGTGGTCCTCGCCGTGGCCCAGACCGACCGCCTCCCCGTAGTGGTGGGCCAGCTCGGCCGGCGCGGTGCCGGCCGTCCGCTCGTACGCGGCGGCCAGCCGGGCGTGCAGCGCGGCCCGGCGCGGCGGGACCAGCTCGGCGTAGGTGACCTCGGCGATCAGCGGGTGGCGGAACGCGAGCGCGCCCGGTCCGGTCTCGACCACCAGCGCGGCCGGATAGGCCGGGGCGAGGTCCTCGGCGACGGTCTCGGCGGTGCTGTCCAGTGCCGCCGCCAGCACCGCCAGGTCCAGGTCGTGCCCGGCCACGCTGAGCAGGTCGAGGCAGCGCCGGGCGGGGCCGGGCAGTCCGGCGAGCCGCAGCCGCACGGTGTCCCGGATGCTCGGCGGCAGCTCCGCTGCGGCGCCCGGATCGGTCCGGGACCGCAGCAGCTCGGTGAGGAAGAACGGGTTCCCGCCGGTCCGGGTGACGAGCCGGGTCACCACCGGCTCCGGCGGCGCCACGCCGGTGCGGTCCCGGACCAGGTCGGCGACCGCCGCGGCGTCCAGCCCGGCGAGCCGGACCTGACCGAAGCCGCCCCCGCGCGCCAGCTCGGCGACTGTCGCCACCAGGGCCGGGTCGTCGCCGTACGGCCGCAGCGTGGCGACCACCAGTGCCCGGGACGCGGGCAGGGCGGTGGCGAGGAACCGCAGCAACAGCAGCGAGTCCGGGTCGGCGGCGTGCAGGTCGTCGAGGACGACGAGCAGGCCGCGCTCCCGGGCCGCCGCGTGCACCAGTTCCGACACCGCCTCGTACACCTGGAACCGGGCCGTGGGGTCGAGACCGCGACCGTCGGCCGGTCCGCTCGGCGCGCCGGCGGCGAACCCGTCCAGGCGGCTCGCCGAGCCGGTGGCGCGGGTCTGCGGCATCGCCACCAGCGCGCGTACCACCTGGCTCCACAGCCAGAACGGCGGCGCCTGCCCGACGTCCGGACAGCGGCCCCAGACCACCGGGACGCCGGTCGCGGCGGCGCGGGCGCCGAGTGCCGCGGCGAGGCTGGTCTTGCCGATGCCGGCCTCCCCCACCAGCGTCAGCACCCGCCCGCTCTGCCCGGTGGCCGCGTCCAGCGTGTCCCGCAGCCGCTCCAGCTCCGCGTCCCGGCCCACGAGCGGTCCGCCGTCCCGCTCCGGCACCGCCCCGGCGGTCGCCGGGCCGCCGGTGTCCGCGGGACTGCTCCGGTCCGGCGGTACGGCCTGCTCCAGGATCAGCCGGTGCACGGCGCGGGTCTGCTCACCGGGGTCGATCCCGTACTCGCCGGCCAGGATCCGGCGGCCCTCGTCGAAGACGGCGAGCGCCTCGGTCTGCCGCCCCGAGCGGTACAGGGCCAGCATCAGCTGCGCCCGGGCGCCCTCGCGCAGCGGGTGCGCCGAGACGAACCGGCGCAGTTCCGGCAGCAGCGTCGCGTGCCGGCCCGCGGCGACGGCGGCTGTCAGCCGCCCCTCCTCGGCGCTCAGCCGCAGCTCGGCCAGCCGGGCCGCCTCCGGACGCACCGCGGTCAGGTCGGCCACGCCCGCCAGCGGCTCGCCGCGCCACAACGCCAGCGCCTCGGTGTACGTCCGCTCGGCGGCCGCCGCCTGCCCGGCCGCGAGCGCGTCCGCAGCCCGGTCCACCAGGCCGGCGAACCGGATCGCGTCCACCGCGTCGGCGTCGACCCGCAGTTCGTACCCCCCGGGGTGGCTGCGCAGGACGCGCGCCGGCTCGCGGTGGGACCGTTGGGGTTCCACGGCCCGGCGCAGCCCGGCGACGTACGTGCGCAGCGTCGTCCGGGCGCTGGCCGGCGGTCGTGCGTCCCAGAGCGCGTCGACCAGCCAGTCGGCGGCGACGAACCGGTTCGGCCGCAGCAGGAACAGGGCCAGCAGCGCCTGCTGCTTCGGCCCGCCGAGGGGCACCACCCGCCCGTGCCGGACGACCTCCGGCGGACCCAGCACCCGGAACTGCACAGTCACCTCGACGACGACCCCATCGGGCCGAGTATGGCAGCGCCGGTCCACTCCGGACACCGGCGATCGGTCAGGGGACTGTGAGCGGGGTGCCTGCTCTGCGCACCTCCCCCATGAAGTGCAGGATCTCCTCGTGGTTCGTCGACATGACCGCGGTCATGGCGCCGGTGCGGTAGTAGATGTCGACGCGGATCGGTTCCGGCTCCAGCGAGACCGGCTCGTCGGCGCGCATCCGCGCGAGGACGCCCGGCACGTCGTAGGCCAGGGTCACGTCCGGGCGGTGGAAGTACTCGACGCCGCCGATCTCGACGACGGCGAGTCCGTCCGGCTCGCAGACCGGCTGGGTCAGCAGGTCGTAGCGGTACACCTCGTCGAGGAACGGGCGGACGTCGGCCGCGAGCTGCCGCGAGACCACCTCCTGCCACCACAGCTCCAGCGCCCGCCGCCCGTCCGCCTCGGTGAAGAGGTAGCCGATGGCGGCCGCGTACGCCGGCGCGCCGCCGCCGTGACCCCGCATCGCGGCCTCCCGCAACGGGATCGCCTCCCGCGCCGTGGTGGTGTCCGCCCAGTCGGCGAGGCTGTTGAGGACCCGGGACTGCTCCCACCCGGCGAGCCGCCGCAGCGGCAGCCAGCAGTGACGCAGGACCGCGTTCTCGGCCATCACCCGGGCCCAGAACAGGAACCGCTGCATCACCGCGTTGTCCGCGAAGGTCATGGTGCGGTGGGCGAGCACGTACTCGAAGTCGTCGTTGTCGCCGCGCAGCGCGACGATGCCGTACAGCTCCTTGTTCTCCGCGTACTCGGTGTTCGGCAACAGCATGATCGGGTAGACGGCGATCCGGGACACGTGCTGGGCGAGTTCGTCGTACCCCGCCAGGAACGACTCGACGGTGTCGCCCGGCGCGCCCCAGATCAGCTCGGCGTAGCAGTCCAGCCCTTCCCGGTTGAGCCACCGCACCAGGTCACGCCAGTCGTTGACCTTCATGTTCCGCCGGCGCATCAGGGTCAGGGCGTCCGGGTTGAGCGACTGGAGGGCCAGGGTGAAGGAGCTGCGCAGCCCCGCCTCCTTCATCCGCCGCACGATCTCGTAGAACACCTTCGACTTGTTCTTGGCCCACGAACTCTCGAAGGCCAGCGGGAAGCCGTGCCGCCGCTTGATGTCGATGAGGTCGTCGACGAGTTCCAGGTCGATCGGCAGCATGCCGAAGTTGGCGTCGCAGGCGACCACTGTGTGCACGCCGCACCGGGCGAACAGTTCCAGCTCGGCGCGCAGCCGTTCCCGGGAGAACGCGCGTACCCGCTGGCCGACAGCGCCGCCCCAGTAGCAGAACGAGCACTTGTACGGGCAGCCGCGGTTGGTCTCGAACAGCGCGACGTCGTAGCGGAACCGGCCGTCGGCGTCGAGCAGTTCGACGGCTCCGGTGAGGAACGGCGACGGGATGATGTCGAGATCCTCGATCCGGGGCCGGTCCGGGTTGGTGACCACGCTGCCGTCGGCGCGGTGCCAGGAGATGCCCTGCACGTCGCCGAGGGCGTCGGGGGCCACGCCGGCCAGCCGGGCGCGGAGCAGGTCGAGGAAGGTCAGCTCGCCCTCGCCGTTGACCACCACGTCGATCTCCGGGTAGAGCCGGAACACGCGTTCGGCCTGCGCGCTGACGTGGGTGCCGCCGAAGATGACCCATCCCTGCGGGTTGAGCTGCTTGTAGGTGGCGGCGAGTGCCCCGAACGCGCGCTGGCTCCAGCCGAAGACGGAGAACCCGATCACGTCGGGCAGCGGGCCGGCGAACAGCCGGGCGGCCATCTCCCCGTGCGTCACCCGCCCCCGGAAGTTGCAGATCTCCACCGACACCTGGTCGTTCAGCTCGGCGTCGCCGGACACCATCGCCTTGAGGTACGCCGAGGCGAGCGGCAGCGACTCCAGCGGCATGTCCCAGACGCCCTGCTGCACCAGGACCACCCGAAGGCGCCGGCCCGCACCGCCGGCGCTCGTCTGGCTGTGCTCCACCGATCCGCCGCTCTACTTGCGGTAGACGGTGATGTGCCGCTCGTCGGAGTCGCGCAGTGGTCGTCCGTCCCAGTGACCCCAGCGCGACTCCATGGTGAGCCCGCCGAGGCGGGCCATCAGGTCCATCTCCGACGGCATGACGGTGCGGATGCGCATCGGGAAGAACCGGATGCCGTCGGGCCGCAGGACCGCGAACTGGATCGACGAGCACTGGGAGATCCGCTCGCGCCGGGTGAACGTCATCACGACGTGGTCCTTCTCCACCCGTACGGTCTGGGTGCGCTGGTTGCGGTCGTACCGCGCCGGGTCGGGGATCGACGTCTGGATCACGAACCGCCCGCCCGGCTCCAGGACGTCGGCGACCTTCTGGAAGCAGCGGATCTGCTCCTCCTGGTCGGTGATGAACGGCAGCGTGTCGAAGACCGCGTACGCCAGCGAGAACTTGTACGGCAGCGTGAAGTCGGTGAAGTCCTGCACGTGCACGTGCACCAGTTCGCCGCCGGGCTTGTCGCGCAGCTGCGTCAGCATCCCCTCCGACGCGTCGATGCCGTGCACCTCGATGCCCCTGCGGGCCAGCGGGACGGCGACCCGGCCGGTGCCGACGCCGAGTTCGAGCACGGGCCCGCCGCCGGCGTTCTCGGCGAGCCACTCGATCGTCTCCTCGGTGTCACCCGGGTCGCCGGCCCATCCCGTCCCGTCGAAGACGTCGGCGACGGCGTCCCCGTAGGTGAAGATCTCGAAGCCTTCCACCGTGTTCTCCTCCACGCCGGTGATTGGGGTACCGGCGAATCGTGGCGGACGAGTGCGCCTGACGCTGCGCTGTTGTGAGCACGAAGTGAGGGCAACTCGATTGGTGTATCGGTGGCGCCGCCGACGGTTCAGCCGGTATGCTACTGCCCCTTCGGGGCCTGCTGTCCATTCGCAACCGTCTAATGAGCAGGCCGGTCGCGACACACCCGGCGACCGTGGCGTGGACGACGGCGGATTGCTAGGCTCGGGCCACGCTTTCGATCGGACGACAAATCTCCAGGAGACATGAATGGCTGTCGGTCGCTTGGCGGCGGTAACACTGGATTGTTCCGAAATCGCCCCGCTGGTGGCCTTCTACCGGGAAGCGGCCGGCCTCGAGCCGGTGCACGAGTCGGAGTCCGGCGCGTTCCTCAGCAACGGTGACGGCGTCGCCGTGGCGTTGCAGCGGGTGGAGAACTACCGGCGTCCGGAGTGGCCCGGGCAGACGGTTCCCCAGCAACTGCACCTCGACCTGGCCGTCGACGACATCGAGACGGCCGAGACCGAGCTGCTGCGCCTGGGTGCGACGAAGCCCGCCGACCAGCCCGGCGACGCGAAGTGGCGGGTCTTCCTCGACCCGGCCGGTCACCCGTTCTGCGCCTCGGTCTGGGACTGAAAGAGAACCACGGAAGGAATGAGACAAGGTGAGCACCGCGACTGCTTCATTTACGCTCGACTCCTGGGACGAAGACGAGTGGCAGGAGACCCCCGACGGCATGAAATTCTCGCGGGCCTCGGTCACCAAGACGTATTCCGGTGAACTCGAGGGCACCAGCCGCGCGCAGTTCCTGTTCGCCTATGGCAAGGGCGGCGCCGGATACGTCGGTCACGAAGTGATCGAGGTGTCGATCGGCGGTTCCAAGGGCAGTTTCATGCTCCAGCACCAGGCCGTCGGGTTGATGAGCGACGAGGAGGGCGGCGCCGAGTGGCACATCGTGCCGGGGACCGGCACCGAGGGGCTCGCCGGCATCCAGGGCACCGCCACCATGCGCAAGCTGGAGGACGGCAGCCACACCTTCACGCTGAACTACGAACTCCTCGACGAGCTCGTCTGACGCGCTGAGATCGAGGCGGAGGGCCGCTACCGGGAAGCCGGTAGCGGCCCTCCGCCTCGGGCTGTCACGGCACGTCCGCCACCGCCGTGACGGGCCGCGCGGCGTCCAGCAGCATCCTGCTCGCCTCGTGGCGCGGGTTGCCGAACACCTGCTCGACGGTCCCCTCCTCGACGATCCGCCCGCCGCTGAGCACGGCGACCCGGTCCGCGTTGCGGGCGATCACACCGAGGTCGTGCGTCACGATGAGCACCGCCAGGCCCAGGGTCCGCCGCAGCGAGTCGAGCAGGGCCAGGACCGAGGCCGCCACCTGGGCGTCGAGGTTCGACGTGATCTCGTCGCAGACGAGCACGTCGGCCCCGGCGGCGAGCGCGCGGGCGATCGCGACGCGTTGCCGCTGCCCGCCGGACAGCTCCCGCGGCAGCCGCGACGCCAGCTCCCCCGGCAGGCCGACGAGCCCCATCAGCCGGCGGGTCTCCGCCGCCACCGCCTCGGCCGTCATCCCACCGGCCAGGCGGACCACCCGGCCGATCGCCGCGCCCACCGGCCGCCGCGGGTTCAGCGACCCGCCGGAGTCCTGCGGGATGAGCTGCATGCGGCGTCGCTGGTGCACCGGCCGGCGCCCGAGCGTCGGTTCCAGGATCTCGCCGGACAGCGTCACCCGGCCCGAGCTGGGGCGCAGCGTCCCGACGACGGCCCGGGCGAGCGTCGTCTTGCCGCAGCCCGACGTGCCGAGCAGGGCCAGCGCCTCGCCGGCGCGCAACCGCAGGGACACGTCGTCCAGGACGACCCGCCCCCCGCGCGGCACGGTCAGCCCGGACACGGTCAGGACCTCCGCCCCCCGCACCGGCGTGGCGGCGCGGCGGCGCATCTCGGCCGGCAGGTCCGGCACCGCGGCGAGCAGGTCCCGGGTGTACGCGGCGGCCGGGCGGGCGAGCACCTGCGCTGTCGGTCCCTCCTCGACCACGACGCCGCCCCGCAGCACGATCAGGCGATCGGTCATCCGGGCGGCCGCGGCGAGGTCGTGGGTGACGAACACGACCGCCAGCCCGCGGTCGGCGGAGAGCCGGTCCAGCTGGTCGAGCACCTGCTTGCGCACCAGCCCGTCCAGGCCCGTCGTCGGCTCGTCCAGCACCAGGCCGCGCGGGTCACCGGCCAGCAGCCGGGCCAGCGCCAGGCGTTGCTGCTGGCCGCCCGAGAGCTGGTGCGGGTACCGGCGCAGGAAGGCCCGGTCGCCCGGCAGGCCCACCTCGACCAGCCCTCGGCTCACGGCCGCGTCGGACCGGTCCGCGGCCAGTTCCCGGATCTGCGCCCGGACCCGCAGCGTCGGGCTCAGCGCCGACGGCGGGTCCTGCGGAAGGTACGCCAGCACCCGCCGCCGGACCCGGCGTACCTCGGCGCCGGGGGCCGTCAGCACGTCGTGCCCGTCGACCACGACCGTGCCCCCGGCCACCCGCAGTCCGCGCCGTACCGCGCCGACGAGGGCCATCGTCAGTGTCGTCTTGCCCGCCCCGGACTCGCCCACGACGGCGACCCGCTCGCCCTCGGCGACGCGCAACGACAGGTTCTCCAGGACGGCCCGGCCGGCGGTGTCCTCGACCCGCAGCCCACTGATCTCGATCATCGCAGCACCCGCCCGACGATCCGGTCGATGCCGAGGTTCGCGGCGACGGTGAGCACACCGAGCAGGATCGCCGGCACCGCGACGCCCCACGGGGTGAGCTGGATGCCCTCGACGTTCTGGCTGATCATGGCCCCCCAGTTCGGGCCGCTGGAGCCGAAGCCGAGGAACGCCGCCGCCGCCGTCAGCGTGACCGCGATGGCGAGGCGGGTGCCGAAGTCGGCGAGCACCGGCCGGACGATGTTCGGCAGGATCTCCCGGACGATCACCGACAGGTGCGAGTCGCCGCCGGCGTAGGCGGCCACCACGTACCCGTCCTCGACCGCGCGGAGCGTCTCGGCCCTGGTGACCCGGGAGACGAACGGCGTGCCGGTCAGCACCACCACGATGATCATCGTGGTGGCGCTGTACCCCCAGCCGTGCAGCAGCACCAGCAGGATCAGCACCGGCGGCAGGCCCAGCAGCAGGTAGTCCAGCCGGGACACCACGGCGTCGGTGATCCCGGCGAAGTAGCCGCCGACCAGGCCCAGCACCAGGCCGAGCACGGTGGCCAGGATCGTCGCCACCACCGGCACGGCCACCAGCGGCCGGCCACCGGCCAGCACCCGGTCCAGCACGTCCCGTCCGGCGCTGTCGGTGCCCAGCGGGCTGCCGGCCGTCGGGGCGCTGTAGGGCAACCCGACGATCCGCTCCGGCTCGCCGGCGAACAACGGGCCGAACAGCGCCACGCCCAGCACCAACAGCACCACGGCCACGGCCGTCCCGGCGAGCAGCCACCGCGCGGCCCTCATCGGGCGGCCACCCGCAGCCGGGGGTCGACCGCGAGGACGAGCAGGTCGGCCACGATGAACGAGACGAGGATGATCGCGGCGAGGAGCAGCCCGACCCCCTCCAGGACGGCGGTGTCGTGGTTGCGGACCGCCGCCACGAGCGTCTGCGACAGGCCCGGGTAGTTGAAGACCACCTCGACCACCGTGGTGCCGCCGAACAGCCCGGACAGCAGCCACGCGAACGTCTGCGCGCACGGCGGCGCCGCCGCGGGCAGCAGGTGCCGCGCCACGACCACCCGCTCGGGCAGCCCGGCCAGCCGGGCCGCCTCGACGTGGGGCATCGCGTCCGCGTCGATGACAGTCGCCCGCACGATCCGGCTCGCCCACGCCGCGCCGAACAGCGTCAGCGCGACCACCGGCAGCACCAGGATCTCCGGCCGGTCCAGCGGTCCGCCGCCCAGCGGCGGCAGCGAGATCGCCGGCAGCAGCGGCCACAGGTCGGCGAACACCAGCACGAGCAGGCCGGCGGTGACGAACTGCGGGATCGACACCGCCACCACCGCGACGGCCGACACCGCCCGGTCCACCCGGCCGCCCGGCCGCAGCCCGGTGAGCAGCCCCAGTCCCATCGCCAGCGGCACCGTCACCGCCGCGGTGAGCCCGACCAGGAGGCCGGTGGCGGCCAGCGGCTCGGCCACGACGTCCACCACCGGCCGGTGCATCGAGGTGCTGGTGCCCAGGTCGAGGCGCAGCGCCGCGGTCCCCCACTCGACGAACCGCACCGGCCAGGGCCGGTCGACGCCGAGTTCGGCCCGGCGCTGCGCGACCTCCTCGATGGTGGCGTCGGGCCCGAGTGACGCCGACGCGGCGTCACCCGGGAGCACCTCCGAGCCGGCGAAGAGCACCACCGCCACCGCGAACAGCGTGGCCACCGTCGCCAGCAGCCGTCGGGCCAGGAACCCGAGCGCGGTCACGCCGGCCCGGTCGCCCGGTCGAACAGCTGGACCGACTGCATCGTGCGGACCCCGCTGATCCCCTTACGGGCGGCGTCCAGCTGCTCCTGGAAGCCCCACAGCAGGTCGCCGCCCTCCTTGTAGAACTCCTCCTGCAACGCCTTGAACGCCTCGGCGCGGGCGTTGTCGTCGACAGTCGCCTGGGCCTTGGCCAGCCGCGCCTGGTAGGCCGCCGACGTGCCGGTGACGTTGAACGGCGCCTTGCCGTGGGTCACCGCCGACAGGTGCACGGCGGCCGGCCGGTTGACGTAGTAGAACGCCTGGAACGGGTGCGTGGCCAGCGTCATGAGGTCGGCGTAGTAGGCGTCGGGCGAGATCTCCTGGAGGGTCAGCTCGACGCCCGCCTCCTTGAGCTGCTGGGCCATCAGCCGGCTGGCGTTGAGCATGCCGGGGACGATCTCGCCGGTCCGCAGCGTCAGCTTCGTGATCCCGGCCTCGGTGAACAGCCGCTTCGCCTGCTCCAGGTCACGGGCGCGCGCCGGCAGGTCGGCGTAGCCGGGCAGGCTCTTGCCGACCACGTCGTCGGCCGTCGAGCCGAGCCCGAGCAGCGCGTTGTCGACGAGCGCCTGCCGGTCCACGGCGAGCCGGACCGCCTGGCGGACCCGGACGTCGTCGAACGGCGCGAGCTTCTGGTTCATCGCGAACGACAGCGCGTTGGCGTTCGCCGGACCACCGCGTACGACGGTGAGCTCGCTGTTCGCCGCCTCGGTCTTCGCGCCGGTGGAGCTGATGCTGACGGCGTAGTCGACCTGTCCCGCCTTCAGCGCCGACAGCCGGGCGCCGGCGTCGAGGATGCCGACGATCTGGAGTTCGGCGACGCTCGGCTTGCCACCCCAGTACTGCTCGTTGGCGACCAGCCGGGTCGTGGTGCCGTTGCGCTCGGCCAGCCGGTACGGGCCCGAGCCGATCGGCTTGCTGAACTCGGTCATGCCGGCCGGGAAGACCGGCGAGAAGACGACGAGGACGGCTTCCTTGAAGTCACCGCGGGGGGTCAGCAGCGGGACGGTGACGGTGCGGTCGTTGACGGCTGTCACCTTGGCGAGGTCGACGTTGGCGTAGACGGAGGCCCGGTTGCTGGGCTTGGCGCCGAGCGTACGGATGCTGTGCACCACGTCGGCCGCGGTGACCGGCTTGCCGTCGTGGAACGTCACCCCGGAGCGCAGGTTGATCGTCCACACGCTGCCGTCGGCGTTCGGCTGCACCGACTCGGCGAGCTGGTACTTGTACTCGCCGTTGTCGAGCACCATCAGCGAGTCGTACACGTGCCGCATGACGATGAGGGTCGCGCCGATGCTGGTCAGGAGCGGGTTGCCGGCTTCGGCGTCGGTGACCGCGTTCGGCGCGCCCACCTTCAGCACCGCCAGCGACCCCCCGCCGGCCGCCGCCGGCGACGGCTGCTCGTCGTCGTCGCCGCAGGCCGACAGCAGCGGCACGCCGGCCACCGCGGCGCCCGCGACGAGCCCCATCCGGAGCAGCGCGCGGCGATTGAAGGGCGAGTCGTAAGGGGTGGGCGACATGGTTCCTCCACAAAGGTCGTGCCGGTGAGGTCGGATCGCAAGACGTCTGCGGACCTGACGGTCGCCGATCACCGGCACGGGTGTCTGCTCAATAGGGCGCGGTGTCAGGGGGCCGTCGGGGCGGACATCAGCGCCATCAGTTCCGGTGTGTACAACTCCCGCAGCGGCACGATCCCGGCCACCGCGTCGAAGTAGCGGGTGGTCAGTTCGGGGCTGCTGCCGACGGCGCGCAGCAGCGCGCGGCGCTTGTCCCGGGCCTCGGCCTGGGCCACCAGCAGGGTCGCCTGGTAGTTCTCCATCAGCCGCTGCTCGCGTTCCCGGTCGTAGCCGGCCAGCGCGGCGTCGAGCCGTGTCCGGTCGGCCAGGTGCTCGCCCACCGACTCGGCGAGCAGGTCGGCCTGCATGAACGCGTCGGAGATGCCGCGCGCGGTCAGCGAGTCCTTGTGGTGCCCGGCGTCGCCGACGAGCGCCCAGCCCGGGCCGTGCGCGCGGCGGAAGAAGTTCTGCTGGTCACCCGTGCCGTGCACGCCGCCGATCTGCCGGCCGCGCTCCATCTGCTCGTACAGCCGCGGCGCGTTGGTCCGCACGTTGTCGAGGTAGGCCGCGCGCGCGTCGTGCCGGACCTCGTCGAAGCGCTGCTGCGGGTAGTAGGCGGCGATGAGCACCGCGCCGTCGTTCGTCGGCACCGCTGACACCCAGCCGGTGTCGCCCTCGTACATCTCGAAGTGTGTCTTCGGCCCGTCCCAGAACGCGTAGTACGCGCAGGTCAGCGGCGGGTGGGACGTCGTCGTGGGCGCGCCGGTGAGCCCGGCGACGGTGGAGCGCATCCCGTCGGCGCCGACGACCAGCGCGGCCCGCTCGTCGCCGCGGTCGGTGCGCACACCGACGACCCGGTCGTCCTCCCACAGCAGGCCGGTGACCCGGCAGTCGTCGCGGAACTCGGCGCCGGCGTCGACAGCGGCGCCGGCCAGCAGCGGGTCCAGGATCGAGCGGCGGGGCGCGTACGCCGCGCGGATGCCGTCGATGCCGCTGCAGCAGCCCTCGACGCGCACGTCACCCAGCTCGTAGACGACGTGGTCCAGCGGCGGGCAGCCGGTGGCCCGAAGCGCGTCCAGCAGACCCCAGCGGGCCAGCCGCGCGACGCCCGGCTGCTGGATGTACAGCGTGGAGAGCTTGTCGGCCGGGAAGGCGCTGCGGTCCAGCAGCAGCACCCGGTGGCCCTGGCGGGCCAGGAGCATGGCGGTCGGCGCGCCCGCGCAGCGGGCCCCGACGACGACGACGTCGTACATGATCGTTCAACCTCCATCGGCGGTACGGGCGAGGACCACGGCCGTGTTGATGCCCCCGAAGCCGAAGCCGGTGGACAGCGCGTACCGCAGCCGGGCGGGCTCGGGCCCGGCGCCGGCGAACCGGATCCGGGCATCGATCGGTCGGGCCAGGTTCGGGTTGGGGTGCACGAAGCCGCCGGTGAGCTGCGCGACGGTGGCGACGGCCTCGACCACCCCGGCCGAGCCGAGGCAGTGACCGGTCAGCGCCTTGGTGGCGTTCACCCACGGCCGGCCGGCGGCGCCGAGCACGTCGTGCAGCGCCGCGAGTTCCGTCTCGTCGCCCAGCCGGGAACCGGTGGCGTGGGCGTTGACGTAGTCCACCTCGTGCGGGGCCAGCCCCGCGGCGGCCAGGGCGGCCCGGATCACGCGGGCCTGCCCGGCCGCGTCGGGGTCGGCGAGCCGGTTGGCGTCCAGGCCGAGGGCGTACCCGGCCACCGTCGCCAGGACCGCCGCGCCGCGCCGGGCCGCGGCGGCCGGGTGTTCCAGCACCAGCGCCGCGGCGGCCTCGCCGGGGACGAAGCCGCGCCGGTCGTGGTCGAACGGCCGGCAGGCGGCGGCCGGGTCGCCACCCGGCTCGGCGAGCGCGCCGAGCACCGCGAAACCCCGGTGGTGCATCGGTGTCAGCTCGGTGACCGCGCCGACCAGGACGCAGCAGTCCACCGCGCCGGCGGCGACCAGCCGGGCGGCGTGCACGATGCCGACGTTGCCGCTGGCCGAGGCCCCGCCGACGGTGAAACCCTCGCCGGTGGCGGACAGCACCTCGCTGAGCGTCCCGACGTGGTCGGTGTCCTGGACGTGCAGGGCGAACCGCGCCGGCAGGTACGCCGGCCGTTCCTGCCAGGTCCGGTACAGCTCGTGCGTGTACCGCGCGGTCAGGTTGTGCCCGGCCACCACGATCCCGACCCGGTCGCCGGGGATCCGGGCGCCGGGCAGGCCGGCCCCGGTCCACGCCTGGAGCGCCGCCGCGACGGCGGCCCGCACCGGCTGCGGCGCGCGCGCCGCGGCCCGGACCGCCCGGCGGCGCAGCGGCTCGGGCACGCCGGCCACCGCGTCGTCGAACGACCACCCGGTGATCGGCGCGGCCAGGCCGTCAGCGGTGCCGACGACACCGCTGCGGCCCGCCCGCAGCGCCGTGGTGAACGACGGGACGTCCGCACCGATCGCGCAGACGATCCCGGTGCCGGTCACCGCGACCGTGCTCACATGTGCGTCCGCAGCAGCTCGACGATCCGGTCGAGGTCGTTGACGTCGCGGAACTCGGAGATCGGCACCACGATGCCGAGCCGCTCCATGGCCAGCGTCACGACCTCGGCCCGGTCGATGCTCGTGCAGCCGAGGTCGCTCAGCGTGCGCCCGGCGGTGACGCTCGCCGGGTCGACGTCCGGGACGACCTCGACGAGGCTCGCCTTCACGACCTCGAAGACGGTCATGCCGGTGACACCCGCGCCCCGGAGCGGTCCCGCCGGGTGAACCGGTGGCCGCGCGTGGTCTCGGTCGCCATCCGGTTGTGCGGGTTGCCGTTGTGTCCCGCGACGAGCACCGAGCCCCAGCGGTCCAGCGACACGGCGCCGCCGTACTCCTCGATGACGTCGGTGTCCGGGTAGACGTCCACCGACACCGGCACGTACCGGCCGGCGAAGCCGAGCCGCATCTCCTCGGTGCGTCCCGCGTGCGGCAGCGACGCGTGCATCAGCGTCGACCAGAACATGATCGCCTCGCCGGGCCGCATCACCATCGACACCGCCTTGGACTCGTCGGGCTTCCAGTCCGGGTCGATCTGCAGCTCGCGGTAGTCGTAGCCGAAGAACCCGCGGCGTACGCCGTCCTTGTCGGTGCTGTTGATGGAGGCCGGGTCGTAGTGCATGCGCTTGGTCTCGTCGTAGAACATCGTCCGGTGGGTGCCCGGGATGAACTGGAGGCACCCCGTCTCCTCGTTGGCCTCGGTGAAGGCCGTCCAGACGGTGATCGTGCCGCCGAAGTCCTTCGCGTCGCCGGGCCAGAGGATCTGCGGCTTGCCGGAGGCGTTGGCGAACGTGTCGGCCTGGTGCCAGTCGGTGCCCTCGTCGCCCGGGTACTTGGGGAAGAACTCCGACCGCCAGCACTGCACGTCCGGGCCGAGCACGCTGACGACGCGGTCGACGATCCGCGGGTGGCAGATGTGGTCGGCCAGGAACTCGTTGTCCAGGTGCCGGTCGTAGTTGGAGATGTTGGTGTTCCCGGAGAGCGCGGCCTCGTCCTGGTAGACCGCGTGCGAGCGGTCCAGCAGGCGCAGCCGTTCCCGCCGCCACCGCCGCTGCATCTCCTCGACCTCGTACACCGGGAACGGGCCGAAGTACCCGTTGCGGTGGAAGTCGGCCAGCTCCTCGTCGGTGAGCGTGTAGTCGTCCTCCATGTCATCCTCCTACCTGTTGCAGGGAATGGTGGCGTCGGGACGCGTCCACCACCTCGGCGAGGCACCCGACCGTGGGCTCCTCCATCTCGGCGCCGGTCAGCGCGATGCCGAACCGGTCGTTCACCATGGCCACGATCCGGGTCAGGGCCAGCGACGTGGCGCCCAGGTCGAACAGGTCGCCGTCCACCGGCACGTCGCGCCGCAGCACCTCGTCGGCGATGGCCTTCACCCCGGACACCGCGTCGTCGCCGGCCTGCTCGGCCGGCTCGGCCGGCTCGGCCGGCTCGGCCAGACGGTCCAGGACCGCCACGTCGGCTTTGCCCTGCACGGTGAGCGGGATGTCGGCGACCACGTGGAAGCGGGACGGCCGCAGGTAGCCGGGCAGGTCCGCCACGGTCACGGCGAGGTCCGCCTCGGTGAGCGCGGACGGGTCCGCGCCGGGCGGGGGCGCGACGTAGGCGACCAGGCGTACGTCGCCCTCGCCGAAGTCCTGGGCGGTCACCAGCGCGGTGCCGACGCCGGGGTGCGCCAGGACCGCCGCCTCCACCTCGCCCGGCTCGATCCGGTAGCCGCGGACCTTCAACTGCCTGTCGACCCGGCCGAGGTAGACCAGGTCGCCGTCGGTCCGCACGGCCCGGTCCCCGGAGCGGTACCAGCGTTCACCGCCGGACTCGGCGAAACGTTCGGCGGTCAGCTCCGGCTGGTGCAGGTAGCCCCGCGCCAGCCCGGCGCCCGCCACGTACAGCTCCCCCGGCGTGCCGTCCGGCACCGGCGCACCGGTCTCGTCGCGCAGCTCGATCCGTACGCCGGGCAGGGGCCGGCCGATCGGGCTCACCGACGGCCGGTCGAGGTCCGCCGCGACGATCCGGCGGGCGGTGGCGTGCACGGTCACCTCGGTGATGCCGTACATGTTGACCAGTTCCGGCCGGTCGTCGCCGCGCCGGGCGATCCACGGCGCCAGCATCGCGACGTCGAGCCGCTCGCCGCCGAACACCACCAGGCGCAGGTCGTCCGGGCCCTCGTCGGCCAGGTAGGCGGCGGCGAGCTGGCGGAACGCCGAGGGGGTCTGGTTGAGCACCGTGACCTGTTCGCGCCGCACCAGGTCCAGCATCAGCGCCGGGGTCCGGGCGACGCTCCCCGGTACGACGACGAGCCGGCCGCCGGACAGCAGCGCCCCCCACAGCTCCCAGACGGAGAAGTCGAAGCCGATCGAGTGGAACAGCGTCCACGTGTCGTCGCCGCCGAAGCCGAAGCGCTCCGCGCCGTGCTCCAGCAGCGCCACGACGCTGCGGTGCGACACCTCCACGCCCTTCGGCGCCCCGGTGGAGCCCGACGTGTGGATGACGTACGCGGGGTCGTCCGGCCCGGCCTCACCGGCGGGCTCCCGTACCGCGTCCGCGCCGACGGCCCGGTCCGCCGGGCCGGCACCGGCCGCGGCCTCGGCGGCCGTGCCCTCGCCGTCCTCGTCGTCGGTGTCGTCGTCGTCCTCGCTGTCGTCGGCCCACAGCACCGGACCCGACCACTCCGCGAGCGAGTCGGCGGTACGGGTCACCGCCACCGTCACCGGAACCCGGCTGCCGGCCAGCACGGCCGCGACCCGCGCGGCCGGATGCTCGGCGTCCACCGGCACGTAGGCGCCGCCCGCCTTCACCACCGCCAGGACGCACACGACCAGATCGACCGAGCGGTCCACGCACACCCCGACGTGGACGCCGGGGCCGACCCCGTACCCGCGCAGCCGCTCGGCCAGCTCACCGGACAGGCGGTCCAGCTCGCTGTAGGACAGCCGGTGGTCGCCGCAGGTCACCGCGATCCGGTGCGGCTGTTCCGCCGCCCGCCGGGAGAAGATCGTGTGCAGGCAGTCAGTCACGGGCATCGGTCACCGCTCCGTCTTGGTGGCGTACATGCCCCAGTGCTGGGGCGTGAGCGACAGGTCGGACAGGCTGGACTGGACGAACATCCGTTCCCAGCCGCCGCCGCCCTTCTCCTCCGGGATCCACTGGCGGGTGAACACCTCGCGGGTGGCCGGGTCGCTCATCGCGCGGACGCCCATCAGCGTGTAGTACGAGCTGAGCGACTTCAGGTGGATGAAGTGGTGGATGCGGTCGGACCGGCCGAACGCCTCCTCGTACAGGTAGATGGTGGCGTGGCCGGCGAGCGCCCGGTTCCAGCTCTCGCACAGCGCCCGGGCGAACGCGCGCCCCTCGGCCCGGAACTCGTAGCGCAGCTCACCGGTGCGGTGCATGAGGATGCCGCAGGTGGCGGAGTTGAGCTGGTCCTCGACCGGCACGTCGGTCTGGAGCTGCGCGGTGGGTACGGTGAACGTGGCGGCGCCCTCGGTGGTCCGCACCGAGTCCGGCGTCTCGTCCGACGTGCCGTACATGCCGAAGGCCGACGGGATGAGCACCGTCTCGTGCAGGTCGCCGTCGAGGAACATCCGGTCCCACGTGCCGCCGCCGCGCGCGGGGTCGATGCGCTGGCGCATGATGATGTCCCGCCAGCCGGCGTCGCGGCTGCCCATCTCGATCAGCGTCTCGTACGCGTGCAGCGACTTCAGGTGCATCAGCCAGTGGAGGCGGTCCTTCGTGCCGAAGGTCTCCTCGTAGACGAACACCGTGATGATGCCGGCGTAGTTGGTGTTGAGGTACTCCGACAGCTCCCGGGCGAACTGCCGGGCCTCGGAGCGGAACTCGGCACGCAACTGACCGACCCGTTCGACGATCACGCCGGCGTTGCCCGAGTGCAGGATCGCGGCCCGGTCGATCGAGGTCTGGGCCTGGGCGGTCGGCAACACGAACGGCGGACTCGATGTGGTGGTCATCGGAGACTCCTTCGCTTCGGCTGGTTCGGTGGGCGCCCGGACACGCTAGTCAGCATCGGACCAGCGGCTCTGCTCACTAATGGCCACCGGCGGACAGTGCCGGCGCAGGACGTCGGCCGCCCCGCGCATCAGCAGTTCGGCTATGACGTCGACGTGCCGCAGCCGCCAGTCGGCCAGTTCGGTGCCGCGCACGTACCTGTTGAAGGCGCCCATCGCCGGTCCGGTGTGGACCTGGAAGTTCGCCCGTTCGGTGGTGTCGCCGCGCAGCGCCACCTCCGTGGCGTGGGCGAAGTACCACTTGAACGCCAGTGCCATCCGCCGTCGCGGGCTGGCGCGCTCCACCTCCGCGGCCCGGCCGGTGTCCCGGTAGTGCCGCTCGGTCTCCCGCCACACCTGCGCGAACGGCCGGCGGAAGGTGGTCCGTTCCACGGCGTCGCGGATCGCGGCGGGCACCTCGTCCCAGGTGTCGTAGCGGTGGTAGAGCTGGAGCAGCTGGGTGGCCCGCGCCGCGAACATCGTGCCGCGGCGCAGCACCTGCACGCGGGAGCCGAACTCGAACGTGTCACCGGCCGGCGCGTACGCCGTGTCCTGGATCCCGGCGCCTGCCAGCAGGTCCTTGACCTCGGGTGACGTCCCGGCCTCGGGCGTGGCCTGGTTGATCGACCCGGTGACCACGAAGTCGGCGCCGAGCACGAACGCCGCGGCGACCGCCTCCGGGGTGCCCAGGCCGCCCGCGGCGCCGACCCGGATCCGTTCGTGGTAGCGGTGCCGGAGCATCTCCGCGTCGCGCAGCAGGGCGAGGTCCGGCACGAGGGTGAACGGGGACCGCGCGTCGGTGTGCCCGGCCGAGTCGGCCTCGGCGCACAGGTCGCCGCTCACCGGCAGCCGCGCCGCCGCGGCTGCCTCCCCGGCGGACAGCGCGCCCTCGGCCACGAGAGCGGCGAGCATCGCCGGCGGCGGCGGGGCCAGGAACGCGGCCGCGACCTCGGGCCGGGACACCTTCGCCACGACGTGCCGGACGGCGACCGGGGTGCCGTCGGCGCTCAGGTGCGCGCCGGCGAAGCGGAACCGCACCAGGGCCGCGGTGACCCCGGTGTACCCGGCCGCCTCGACGTAGCGGACGTCGTGCCGGACGTACAGCTCCGCCAGCGCCGACTCCAGCGCCGGGTTGTCCGGCATCGCCAGCAGGTTCATGCCGAAGCGGCCCGGACCGGGATCCGCGGTGAGCGAGCGCAGGACCGCCTCGACCTCGTCGCGGTCGAAGCCGCCCGCGCCGAAGAAGCCGAGCAGGCCCGCCTTGCCCAGGCGGGCGACCATCGCCACCGAGCTGATCCCGCGGTACATCGAGCCGGCGAGGTAGGACCAGGTGACGCCGTAGTCGGCGCGGAACCGCTGACAGCCGAGCGCCGCCGGTCCCGGATCGCCGCCGTCCGGCACGGCCGGCGCCGCCGCGAGCACCGGACGGAACAGGTCCGTCAGCACACGGCCCGGACCCAGCTCGCGCACCGTGCGTACGCCGCGGCCGACCAGATACGCCATGGTCTCGCGCCACCGCACCGGGCGACGCAGCTGCACGGCGAGCAGGTCGGGCAGCAGCAGCGGGTCGTGCGGCCGGGCGGTCACGTTGGAGATCACCGGCACCCGCGGCGGCGCGAAGCGGACCTGCGACAGCACATCGGCGAACTCGCCCGCCGCGGCGCGCATGTACCGCGAGTGGAACGCGGCGGCCACCGGAAGCGGGACGCATCGGCCCAGACCGGCGCCGGTGACCGCCCGCGCCGCCGCCGACAGCGACTCGCGCGGGCCGGAGAGCGTCACCTGGCCGTCGGCGTTGTCGTTGGCCACGTCCACGTCGTCGACACCGGCGTCGGCGAGTACCCCGGGCAGCCGGTCCAGCCGTTCACCGAGGACGGCGAGCATGCCGCCGCCGGCCGCCCGGGCCATGATCTCGCCGCGGCGGCACACCAGGCGCAGCGCCTCCTCGAAGTCCAGGCAGCCGGCCGCGAACAGCGCCGCGTACTCGCCGAGGCTGTGCCCGGCGAGGTAGTCCGGCGGCGGCTCCTCGTCGCGCGCCGCCAGGTAGGCCAGCGCGCCGACGACGAACAGCGCCGGCTGGGCGTACCGGGTGTCGCCGAGCAGGTCGTCGTCCCGGCACAGCCGGGTCACCGGTACGCCGATGATCCGGTCGGCGGCGGCGCACTCGTCCGGGAAGCGGTCGAACAGGTCACCGCCCATGCCCCGGCGCTGCGCGCCCTGCCCCGGGAACACCCAGGCGGACTTCGGTCGTAAGGACACGACTTGGACTGTCCGGCCCGCCGGACGGACGTGCTGCCCAGAGTTGAGCAGCACGTCCGGTCCGGCGCCGCTTAGGTTGCGGCGAACGCCGGCCTTCGGAGCGGGGAGCGCATGAACGAGCAGACCGCCATCCCGGACCGCGTGGAGATCGTCCTGGACCTCCTGTCGGGCGTGCTGCCGGCCGGGGTCACAGCGGACGCCGACACGGCCCTGGGCGACCTGGGACTCGGTTCCCTCGCCGCCGCGCGGCTGCTGCTGGAGGTCGGCGCCGCGTTCGGCACCGAGCTGCCGACCGACGCGCTGCGCCGCTGCGCCACCGCCCGGGAGCTGGCCGAGCTGGCCGCCCACGCCGCGCCCGCCGGCGCGGGGCTGCGTCCCGACGTACGCCCCGAGCCCGGGCGGCGGCACGAACCGTTCCCGCTCACCCCGCTCCAGGAGGGGTACCTGCTGGCCAAGGCGACCGGTCTGCCCGGCTGCCACCTCTACCGCGAGTACGACCTCCCCGACCTGGACGTGGACCGCCTGCGCGCGGCGTGGGGGCGGCTCGTCGGGCACCACGAGGCGCTGCGGCTCGTGCTGACCCCCGACGGGCGCCAGCGGGTGGCCGAGCGGCCGCCGGACTGGACCATGCCGGTCGGCGACGACGCCGAGGACGTACGCCGGCGCCTCTCCCACCACTCCTACGGCCCGGCCGACGAGCCGTTGTGGACGGTCGAGGTGTCCCGGGCCCCGGACGGCGGCGGCGTGCTGCACCTCAGCGTCGACGCGGCGATCGTCGACGGCGCCGGGCTGGAGCTGCTCGTCGGTCAGCTCCGGGCGCTCCACGACGACCCCGGGCGCGAGCTGCCCGCCCCCGGCGCCGGCCTGCGGGACCTCGGCGTGGCCCTCGCCGCCCACCGCGACGGCGACGGCTACCGCGCCGGCCTGGAGTACTGGGCCGACGCGCTGCGCGACCTGCCGCCCGGACCCGCCCTGCCCACCTCCGGCGTGGAGCCCGGCCCGGTGCGGGTGCCGTACACGGCGGCGCTGACGCGACGCGAGTGGGCCGCGGTGACCGCGTACGCGGGCGATCTCGGCGTCTCGCCGACCGCTGTGGTGCTCACCGCCTTCACCGAGGCACTGCGGCGGGCCGGCGCCGACGCGGCGTTCTCGCTCGTGCTGACCACGAACAGCCGGCTCTGGCTGCCCGCCGAGGCGACGGGTGTGCCCGGGCCGTTCACCTCGACCACCGTGTTCGTCGCCGAGGCGACGACCGGGCGGCCGTTCGCCGAGGCCGCCCGGGCGGTCCACGACCGGCTGCGCCGCGACCTCGAGCACGCCGACGTGCCCGGTGTGGCCGCGCTCCGTGAGCTGCGGTCCCGCCGGCTGCCGGTCCCGGCGCAGCTGCCGGTGGTGTTCACCAGCCTGCTCGACGTGGGCGGGACCGGCGCCGACGGCCGGTACGCGGTCAGCCAGACCACTGGCGTCACGCTCGACGCGCAGATCGGCGAGCGCGACGGCGAACTGCGCGTGCGGTGGGACGTCGCGGAGGACGCCTTCGGCCCCGGCGTGGTCGCCGCGACCTTCGCCTGGTTCGTCAACACGCTGCGCTGGCTACGGCCCGTCCCCGACGACGCCGGCCGGCCCCTGAACGACCTCCAGCAGGCGTACTTCGTGGCCCGGACCGCGGGCGGCACCGGCCCGTGGAGCGGCTGCCAGGTGGTGCACGCCTTCGCCGTCGACCGGCTCGACCTGCCCCGGCTGGAGGCGGCCTGGCTGGGTCTGCTCGCCGCGCACGAGCCGCTGCGGACCGTCGTCACTTCGGACGGACGGCTGGTCACCTGCGACGACGTGCCGGACCGGTGGCACATCCCGGTGACCGGGCCGGACGAAGCGGGCGGCGTGCCGTCGCCCGGCGCGGTGCAGCGGGACATGGTGGGCCGGGCCTTCCCGCTCGGCCGGCTCCCCCAGGGTGAGCTGCGCGTCCAGGTGGACGAGGCAGGCGGGGCCACCGTGCACGTGGCGCTGGACCTGCTGGTGGCCGACGGCCGAAGCATCCACCTGCTGCTGCGCGAGCTGATGCGCCGCTACGCCGAGCCGGGCACGCCGGTGGCCGGGCCGCCCCGCGCACCGCAGGCGGCACCGGACCCGCACGCCCGCCGGTACTGGCAGGACCGCCTGGCCGACCTTCCGCCCGGCCCGCCGGTCGAGGCGCGCACCGGGCCACGGCGGCGGCGTACCGCCCGGCTGCCGGGCTGGACGCGGATCCGGCGGCTGGCACGGGAACGCGGCCTCGCCCTCGACGCGCTGCTCATGGCCGCGCTCACCACAGCGATCGGCACCTGCCACCGCGACCGCTTCGCGGTGCCGCTGGTGCGCTGGACGCCGCGGTCCGAGCCGTTCCGGCCCGCCGAGCTGACCGCGCTGAGCTGGCTGGCCGCCGGCGAACCGGGCGAGGGCCTGCTCGACCTCGCCGGGCGCTACGACCGGCAGATCACCGCCGACGCGGCGGCGGACGGCGCCTCGGGCCTGGCCGAGCTGCGGCGGCTGGTGCTGCGGCGGATGCGCGACGGCGGCGCCGGGTACCCGGTCGTGTGCACCGGGCTGCTCGAACTCGGCGACGTGCCGCTGCCGGACGGCGTGACAGCCGGCCCGTGGCTGACGTGCACGCCCGACGTGGCGCTGGACTGCATCGCGATCGACGAGGGCGACGACACGCTGCGGCTGTTCTGGGACGCCACCGAGGGTGCGATCGGCGACGACGACCTGGACCGGATCTTCGACGCGTACCGGTCGGCGCTGGCCGAACTGGCCGACCTCAGCGACGTCGTGTACGGGTGGAACGACACCGCCGTCGAGTTCCCGCACACCGGGCCGGTGCACCTGCTGTTCGAGGCCCAGGCCCGGACCCGGCCCGAGGCGGTGGCCGTACGCGGGCGCGGCGGGACCACGTCCTTCGGTGAGCTGAACGCGGTGGCGAACCGGATCGCGGTCCGGCTGCGCGCCGCGGGCGTCGGCGCCGGGTCCGTGGTCGGGATCAGCGTCGCCCGGGGGCCGCTCATGGTCGCCGCCGTGTACGGCGTGCTCAAGGCCGGTGGCGCCTACCTGCCGGTGGAGCCGTCGCTGCCGCCGGCGCGGGCCGCGCTGATGCTCGCCGACGCGGGCGCGGTCGCGCTCGTCACGACGAGCGACCTGGACCTGCCGGCGCCGGGACGGCCGGACGGGATCGCCGTGGTCCACGCCGACCGGGTGGGTTCCGCAGCCGTGCCGGATCCGGAGCCGTGCACCGGCGAGGACGACCTCGCGTACGTCATCTTCACCTCCGGCAGCACCGGCCGGCCCAAGGGTGTCGCGGTCACCCACCGGGCCGTGCACAACCTCCTGCACTGGGCGCGCCGGACGTTCCGCTTCGGACCCGAGGACACCGGGCTGTGCGTGACCTCGCTCGGCTTCGACCTGTCCGTGTTCGACATCCTCGGGCTGCTCGGCTACGGCGCCTCGATCTACGTCGCCGACTCCGAGCAGCAGAAGGACCCGGCGCTGCTGCTGGACGTCCTGCTGCGGGAGCCGGTCACGTTCTGGAACTCCGCGCCGACCACCCTGGCGCACGTCGTACCGCTGACCGCCGCGCACCGCGGCCGGCCCGGCACGACCGACCTGCGGCTGGTGTTCCTCAGCGGTGACCACACGCCGCTGTCCCTGCCCGACGAGCTGCGGGCCTGTTTCACCGCCGCCGAGATCGTCAACCTCGGCGGGGCGACCGAGGCCACCGTGTGGTCGAACTGGTACCGCGTCGGGACCGTCGAGCCCGGGTGGCGCAGCATCCCCTACGGCCGGCCGATCGACAACGCCCGCTACTACGTCCTGGACGACGACCGGCGCCCGTGCCGGCCCGGCGTCGAGGGCGACCTCTACATCGCCGGGGAGGTGCTCAGCGCCGGTTACCACAACCGGCCGGACCTCACCGAGGACCGGTTCGTGCCGTGCCCGTTCGGGCCGCCCGGCGACCGGATGTACCGAACCGGCGACCGGGCGGCGTTCCTGCCGGACGGCAACCTGACCTTCCTGGGCCGGGCCGACCACCAGGTGAAGATCCGCGGGTTCCGGGTCGAACTCGGCGAGATCGAGCACCGGCTGCGCGGCCATCCGGGCGTCAAGGACGCGGTGGTGGTGGCCCGTGAGGAGGGCGGCGAACGCAAGCTGGTGGCGTACCTGCTGTCCTCCGGTGGCGCCGCACCGGCCGTCCGCGACCTGCGGGCCTTCGCCGCCGAGACGCTGCCCGACTACATGGTGCCGAGCCATCTGGCCGTGCTGGAGCAGTTCCCCGCCACCGACAACGGCAAGCTGGACCGCGCCCGGCTGCCGTGGCCGCTGCCGCCGGTCCCACCGCCGGTCGGGCCGCCGGTCGGGCCGCCGGACCCGCCGGGACCGGCGGACGCTCCGCACGAGCCCGGTGTCCGTCAGGTGCTCACGGAACTGTTCGGCGAACTGCTCGGCGAGACCGTCGACCCCGCGGCCGACCTGTGGGACCAGGGTGCCACGTCGTTCACCATGGTCCAGGTCTCGGCCCGGCTGCACGAGCGTCTCGGCACGCGGGTGCCGGTGGCGGCGCTGCTGGAGAACCCGACGATCGACGGCATCGCCGCGCACCTGTCGCCCGGCACGCCCGCGCCCGTACCCGCGGACCCGTCCCCGGCCGTCGCGCCGCCGCCGCGGACGGTCGACGTGCTCTCCCCCACCGAACGGTCCGCCTTCGCCGCGGCCCGGCTCGACCTGCGCGACGACGGCGAGGCCGTGCCGCTGCCCGGGGAGCGCCCCGCGCCACGGCGGTACCGGCGACGGGCCTCGCGCCGCGACTTCCTCGACCGGCCCGTGCCGCTGTCCACTGTGGCGGACCTGCTGAGCCTGCTGCGTCCACTGTCCGACGGCGACCGGACGCGGCGGCTGTACCCGTCGGCCGGCGACACCTACGGCGTGCAGGTCTACGTCCACGTGCCCGGCGACCGGGTCACCGGGCTGCCGGCCGGCGTCTACTACCACCACCCCGACGAACACACGCTGCGCCGCATCGGCGACGGATCGGCCCTGGACCGCACCGCGCACTTCGTCTACAACCGGCCGGTGTACGACCGGGCCGCGTTCCAGCTCCTCCTCGTCGGGCAGGCGCGGGCGATCCGCCCGCTCTACGGCGACGACGCCGACCGGTACCTCGCGCTGGAGGCCGGCTACCTCGGCCAGGTGCTGATGGGCGCCCAGGCCGACCACGGGCTGGGGCTGTGCCCGGTCGGCGCGGTCGCCGAGGCGCCGGTCCGCGCCGCGTTGCGGCTGGACGACGGCCACGTGTTCCAGCAGGCGTTCCTGTGCGGTCCGGTGACGCGCGACGACGAGGCCGAGACGCCCGGCACCCCCGCCGCCGGTCCGCCGTCCGTCGCCGGGCCGGGCGAGATCGCCGTGGTCGGGGTGGCCGGCCGCTACCCCGGCGCGGACGACGTCGGTGCGCTCTGGCGCAACCTCGACGCCGGCCACTGCGCGATCACGCCGCCCCCGCCCGGGCGGGGCTCCGGACCGGCCGGCGGCTACCTGTCCGGCCTGGAGACGTTCGACAGCATGGCCTTCGGGATCGCGCCGGCCGAGGCCGCCGTCCTCGACCCGCAGGTACGCGTACTGCTCGAAGTGGTGTGGGCGTGCCTGGAGGACGCCGGCCACACCCCGGCGTCCCTCGGCCGGGTCGGTGTCTTCGTCGGTGTGATGTGGCACGACCACCGCCTCGCCGGCACCGACCGGTGGCGCGACGGCGACCCGGCCCGGATCTCTGGCACCGGCTCCGAGATCGCCAACCGGATCTCCCACACCTTCGACTTCCGCGGCCCGAGCGTCGCCGTGGACACCTCCTGTTCCTCCGCGCTCACCGCCCTGCGCCAGGCGGCCGAGAGCCTCGACCGGGGCGACTGCGACGCCGCTGTGGTCGGCGCGGTCAACCTGCTGGCGCACCCGTACCACGTGGCGGTGCTGCGCGGGCTGGGCCTGGTCGCCGAGACGCCGCACCCGGCACTGGACGCCGCCGCCGCCGGCTGGTCGCCCGGCGAGGGCGCCGGCGCCCTGCTGCTGCGCCGGCTCGGCGACGCGCGCCGGGACCGCGACCGCGTCGACGCCGTGGTGGAGAGCACCTGGGTGGGGCACAGCGGCGCGACGAGCCGCTTCGGCACGCCCGACGCGGCCACCCTCGCCGGGTCGCTCGCCGAGGCGGTGAGCCGGGCCGGGCTCACCCCCGCCGACATCGGATACGTCGAGTGCGCGGCCTCCGGCGCCGCCCTGTCCGACGCCGCCGAGATCGAGGCCGTGGGCCGGTTCCTGGCCGCCGCCGCGCCCGGTCCCGAGGGGGTACGCGTGCCGATCGGCACCCTCAAGCCGAACCTGGGCCACGCGGAGGCCGCGTCCGGGCTCGCGCAGTTGACCAAGGTGCTCCTCCAGTTGCGGCACCGCCGGCTCGTACCGACCCTGCTGGCGGAGACGCCCCACCCGCTCGTCGACCTCGACGCGCTGCCGGTGCGGTTCGTGCGCCGGCCCGAGCCGTGGACCGGCGTCCCGCTGCGCGCGCTCGTCACCGCGGTCGGCGCCACCGGCACTGTGGGGCACGTGGTGCTGCGGTCCGACGAGGAGGAGCGATGAGCAACCAGTGGATCAAGGGCCCGGCCGACCGGGACGCCCCGATGCTGCTGTACTGCGTTCCGCACGCCGGGGGCGGCGGCTCGTTCTTCCGGCCGTGGCGCGCCGCGCTGGAGCCGTACCTGGGCGTCTGCCCGGTCGTGCTGCCCGGCCGGGAGTCCCGCCTGCGGGAGCCGCCGTACACCAGCATCGACCACCTCGTGCCCCCGCTGGCCGCCGCGATCAGCGCGCACGCGGACCGCCCGTACGCGTTGTTCGGCCACAGCATGGGCGCGGTGGTCGCCTACGAGACCGCCCGGCGGCTGTCCGCCGGTCCGGGCGGCGGCCCGGCACGGCTGTTCGTCTCCGGCCGGCGCGCGCCGCACCTGCCCGCCCGCCGGCCGGACCGGCACACGCTCGGCGCGGACGAGTTCCTGCCCGCGGTCGCGGCGCTCGGTGGCACGCCGGACGAGGTGCTGCGCCGGCACGACCTGATGGCGTTGTTCCTGCCGGGGCTGCGCGCCGACTTCGCGGTCAACGAGACGTACCGGCAGTTGCCCGGCCCGCCGCTGCGCTGTCCCGTGTCGGCGTTCACCGGCGACGCCGACCCGGAGGTCGACGTGGTGGAGATGCGCTCCTGGGCCGACGTCACGGCGGCCGGCTTCAGCCTGCGCGTGTTCAGCGGCGGGCACTTCTACCTGGCCGGCCCGCCCGCCGAGCTGGCCGAGGCGCTGCTGGCCGATCTCGCCGTGCGGTCCTGAGGCGGTCCGGAGACGGTCCTGAGGCGGTCCGGAGACGACGGAACGGGACGGGCCTCTCGCCCGTCCCGTTCCCGTTTCTCCGCGCTCAGGCCGGCAGTGAGGCCACGACCTCCTGCGTCGCCTGGAGCAGGATCCGCGCCATCGTGCGCAGCTCCTCCTCGGTCATCACCAGCGGCGGCACGATCACGATGGTGTCGCTCGGCGCCGAGTGGATGATCATGCCGAGTTCCCGGCACCGCTCGGTGATGCGCGTCGCGACGCCCAGCTCCATCGGGAACGGCTCGCGCGTCTCCACGTCGGCCACCAGCTCGACGGCGGCCAGCAGGCCGCACTGCCGGACGTCGCCGACGTGCGCCACGCTGCGGAACTTGTCCAGTTCCTCGGCCAGGACCACGGCCTGCGCCTGGCCGTGCCGGATCAGGTCGTCCTTCTCGAACAGGTCCAGGCTCGCCAGCGCCACGGCGACGGCGAGCGGGTTGCCGGAGAACGTGTGCCCGGACAGCAGCATCTTGCCGTCACCGCGGAACGCGTCGAACACCTCCGCCGACGCCATCGTCGCCGTCAACGGCATGTACCCACCGGTCAGGCCCTTGCCGACGCAGAGGATGTCGGGCGACACGCCGTCGGCCTGGCAGGCGAACATCGGGCCGGTACGGCCGAAGCCCACACCCAGCTCGTCGGCGATGAGCAGGACGCCGTACCGGCGGGCGATCTCGGCGACCCGGGCCAGGTGACCGTCGCGCGCCACGATCATGCCGCTGACGTTCTGCACGCGCGGCTCCACGAGCACGGCGGCGACCTCGTCGCCCTCACGCTCCAGCACCTCCTCCAGCGTGTCCGCGCAGGCAAGGTTGCAGTTGTTGTTGCACAACCCGCAGCGGTACGCGTACGGCTGGGCGAACGAGCTGGTCTCGCGCAGCAGCGGCTGGTAGAAGTTCTTCAGGATCGTCATCTGGCCCACCGACAGCGCGCCGATGGTGTCGCCGTGGAAGGCCCCGCCCATGGACACGAACTTGTTGCGCTGCGGCGATCCCTTGAAGACCCAGTAGGAGTACGCCATCTTCATCGCCGTCTCCACGGCGCTGGAGCCGGACTCCAGGAACAGCACCTTGTCGATGCCCTCCGGGGCGAGCCGGACCAGCCGGTCGGCGAGTTCCGCCGCGCCCGGGTGGGTCATGCCGTAGAGCGTGGTGTGCGCGATCTTCGCCGCCTGCGCGGCCAGCGCCTCGTTCAGTTCCCGACGTTGGTGGCCGTGGATGTTCACGCCCAGCGAGGAGCCCGCGTCGAGATAGCGGTTGCCGTCGCTGTCCACCAGGTAGACACCCTCGCCGTGGGTGATCACCAGGGGCTTGGCGTTGAGGTAGGCGTCGGTGGGGGTGTACGGGTGCCACACGCGCTGCTGGTCCAGCGTGCGCAGGCGTTCGGTCTCCGTGGTTTCGAGGTCCATGCGTCGGCGCTCCGTCATCGAAGGGAACCAGGACAACAGCACGCAGTCCACCGGAAGAGGGCCGGTGACGTCTGCGCAGTAGTGCGCAGGGTGGCCGGTGCTCAACTCTGAGCAGAGGTGTCGCCATGGCCCGGAAATGCTCATCCGGAGCCGGCGCCGACCGGTGCGGCCGAACGCTGGAGAGGGGACGCCGACGTGACGACCTCCGAACAACCGGACCTGATGTCACCAGCCGCACGGGAGACGGCCTACGACACCTACGCCGCCCTCCGCGACACCAACCCGGTCTCCCGGGTTCGGATGCCCACCGGCCAGGACGTCTGGCTGGTCACCGGCTACGACGAGTGCACCAGCTTCCTCACCGACTACCACCGGTTCAAGACCAGTCCGACAGTGATGCCCGAGGGCATGGAGGCGCCGGCGCTGCCCGAGGCTGTGGTACGGCTGCTCGGCGGCAGCATGGGCAGCGTCGACCCGCCCGAGCACACGCGGCAGCGCCGGCTGGTGCAGCAGGCGTTCACGCCGCAGTACGTCGAACGGCTGCGCCCCGGCGTCCAGCAGATCACCGACCAGCTGGTCGACGGGCTGCTCGAACGCGAGGGACGGACCTTCGACCTGGTCGAGGACTTCGCGGTGCCGCTGCCGCTCACCGTCATGTCCGACATGCTCGGCATCCCCCGCGCCGACCGGGACCGGTTCCGGCTCTGGTCGGAGCTGCTGCTGTCGCTGGATCCGACCTCCGCGCAGTCCGCGCCGCAGGGCATGAGCCCGGCCGAGGTGATGGCGGAGATCGAGGAGTTCGTGCGCTACCTGGACGCGCTGATCCAGCGCAAGCGCGCCGAGCCCGGCGACGACCTGATCTCCGGGATGGCCCTGGCCGAGGCCGACGGCGAGCGGATGAGCGACGACGAGCTGCTGAAGATGGTGGCGCTGCTCGTGGTCGGCGGTCTCGGCACCACGCAGCACCTGATCGGCAACATGGTCCTGGCGCTGTTCCGCAACCCCGAGCAGTTGCAGCTGCTGCGCGACAAGCCCGAGCTGGCGCCGGGCGCCGTCGAGGAGATGCTGCGCTACCACGGCCCGATCGAGATCAGCTTCCCGCGGTTCGCCGCCGAGGACACCGAGATCGGCGGCGTGCCGATCAGCCGCGGCGAGATGGTCATCGGGGTCCTCGCGGCCGCCGACCGCGATCCGGGCCGCTACCCGGAGCCGGACCGGCTCGACATCGAACGGACCGCCAACCGGCACCTCGCCTTCGGCCGGGGCGCCCACATGTGCCTGGGCGCGCCGCTGGCCCGCGTCGAGGGGCAGGTCGCCATCACCACGCTGCTCGCCCGGATGCCCGACCTGCGCCCGGCGGAGAGCCTCGACGAGACGCCCTGGCGGCCCGGGCTCACGCTGCGCGGGCTGACCGCGCTCACGGTCGAGTTCTGACCGGGCCGGCGCGACCGGCTCCCACTGCGGTTCGGCCGGCCGGCCGGTGAGCATCCGACCGAACCGCAGAGGGAGGAGACGACGTGGCGAACGCCATCGTCGCTGACGGGCTACGCAGACAGTTCGACAAGGTGACCGCGCTGGACGGCCTGGACCTGGTGGTGCCGGAGGGCACCATCACCGGGATCCTCGGGCCGAACGGCGCGGGCAAGAGCACCGCCGTCCGGCTGCTCACCACACTGCTCGCCCCGACCGGCGGCCGGGCCGAGGTGGCCGGGTTCGACGTGGTCACCCAGGCCGCCGAGGTACGCCGGGTGATCAGCCTGTCCGGGCAGCACGCCGCCGTCGACGAGAACCTCTCCGGGTTCGAGAACCTGGAGATGCTGGGCCGGCTGCTGCACCTGGGCGCCCGGCAGAGCCGGCAGCGGGCCGACGAGCTGCTGCAACGCTTCGACCTCGTGGACGCCGCCGGACGCCGGGCGAAGGAGTACTCCGGTGGCATGCGGCGGCGCCTCGACCTGGCCGCCGCGCTGATCCGTACCCCCCGGGTGCTGTTCCTGGACGAGCCGACCACCGGCCTGGACACCCGGAGCCGGACGGCGCTCTGGGACACCATCGGCGAGCTGGTCTCCGGCGGCATGACGCTGCTGCTGACCACGCAGTACCTCGAGGAGGCCGACCGGCTGGCCGACCAGATCGTGGTGATCGACCACGGCCGGGTGGTCGCCGGCGGCACGCCGGACGAGCTGAAGCGGCGGGTCTCCGGCACCAGCCTGGAGATCACGGTCGGGCCGGACGCCGACCTGACCGCCGCGCAGGCGGTACTCACCTCGCTCGGCACCGGTCCGGCCAGCGTCGACGAGACAGCCGGCCGGATCTCCGTGCCGGCCGGGGACGGGGTGGACACGCTCCTGGCCGGCGCGCGGCTGCTGCGCCAGGCCGGCATACCGGTCCGGGACGCCGCGCTGCGCACGGCGACGCTGGACGACGTCTTCCTCGCCCTCACCGGCGGCCCCGGCCGGGGCACAGGCGACGAGCCCGTCAAGGAGACCGTGGAGGAGAAGCAGTGAACGCCGTCGTACTGGCCTTCGGTGAGGGCGTCGTCGTCGCGAAGCGCAACCTGCGGATGATCCTGCGCGTACCCGAGATGCTGCTCAACGCCGCCATCGCGCCGGCGATGATGACGCTGCTGTTCGGCTTCATCGTCGGCGGCGCGATCGACGCGCAGGGGGTGCCGTACCGCGAGTACCTGCTCGGCGGCATCTTCGTGCAGGCGGTCCTCTTCGGTGCCGTCAACACCGGCACCGCGATCGCCGCCGACCTGCGCAACGGCATCGTCGACCGGCTGATGTCGATGCCCATCTCCCGGTCCGCAGTGCTCGTCGGCCGCACCACGAGCGACCTGGTGAACAGCGGGGTGGTCATCACCGTCACCGCGCTGCTCGGCCTGGTCGTCGGGTGGCGCAGCCGCACGTCGCTGCCCGAGGCGGCGCTGGGTTTTCTGATCCTGCTGGCGTTCGCGTACGCGCTGTCGTGGCTGATGGCAGTGGTGGGGCTGGCGTCCCGGGCGCCGGAGGCGGTCAGCAGCACCGGCTTCACCATCGCCATCCCGCTGGGCTTCCTGTCCAACGCCTACGTGCCGATCGACTCCATGCCGGGCGTCCTGCAACCGGTCGCCGAGTGGAACCCGGTCTCGGCGATCGTCCAGGCGGTCCGGGTCCAGTTCGGCAACGTCGACCCGTCCACCGCGCCGGACGTCTGGCCGCTGCAACACCCGGTCGCCGCCTCCGGGCTGTGGATCGGCGCTCTGCTGGCCCTGTCGATCCCCCTGGCGATCGCCCAGTTCCGCAGGTCCGCCGGGCGCTGAGGCGCCTCGCAGACGACGACTCCGCCCGCGCCGTCGGCGTGCGGGCGGAGTCGTCGTCCGTGGGGGCCTACTCCACCAGGACGCGGTCCGGCGCGCGGCGGCGCAGCCGGCTGGAGCGTCGCAGCGACCGCAGCCACATCAGGGTGCCGCCGCCGTCGAGCAGGAACGACAGCATCGCCAGCGCGAGGACGTCCGCCCAGGTGAACTGGCCGGTCATCTCGTCACCGCGGAAGAAGCCGACGACCCGGACCAGGTAGAACCACAGCAGCGGGATCGTCGCGGTGAACAGGACGGCCAGGGCCACGACGCGGCCCAGCACCCAGACGACCGCGTAGATCCGGATGGTGCGCATCTCGCCGCGCCCCACCCCGGACTGGTCGATGAGCCGGCGGCGCAGCACCCGCCGGACGAGGTTGCGCAGGTAGGCGCCGGTGTCGGCCATCAGGCTCCGGGTGTCCAGCGCCGTCGTAATCAGGTAGTAGAAGTCGGTACGCAGGAACAGGAACGTCTGCCAGAGCAGCCGGATGAACGAGGTGAACAGCACGCCGGCCACCACCAGCCGTACCGGCTCCGGCAGGCCGAGGACGCCGACGTCGTTCAGCCACAGCGTGATGAACAGCAGCGCCGCGCCGATCACGTCGACGAGCGGCCCGACCAGCACCGCGACGAAACGTTCCCGCTTGGACGCCATCCACATACCGGACAGGTCGGTCTGCGCGACGATGGCGTACATCTGGTTGCCGACAGTCATGCGGGCCGACGTGCCGGCGGCGCGCGCGCCCACGACGTGGGCCAGCTCGTGCAGCCACACGCCGATCACCGCGATGCCGAGGACGACCAGCAGGTAGGCCCAGAAGTGGGAGTGGAACATGAGGCTGGACGGCCCGGGCACCAGCCCGGGCCGGTCGACGGCCATCGCGACCGCGACTCCGACGACCACCCCGCAGACGGCGAGCACGGGCCGGCTCAGCAGGCGCCGGGCGGCCTGCGGGGACAGCCACTCCAGGTGTCCGGGGCGTGGCGGCCGGGCCGGTTCGGCGTCCGGTGGCGGGTCGTGCGTGCCGGCCGGGGCGAGGAACCCCTCGTCGGCCAGCGCCTGGAGGAACGCGTCGGCGTCCGGTGACGCCTCGTGCGTCGCCTCGAAGCGGCGGACGGCCTCACCGACTGTGGCGCCGTCGCGCAGCCACTCCAGCAGGTCGAGGCCCTCGGCCGGGATGGACAGGTAGACCTGACGACTGTCGTCACCGATCACGGCGAAGTCACCGTCTCTGCGGGCGGTGTACGGCCGGACCAGGACCGGTGCGTCGAGGGCGAACTCGGTCACTGTGGGACCTCTCCTCTGACGGTGCGGGACTGGGCGCAGGGGCGGGGGTCCGGCAGCCGGACCCCCGCCCCCGTGTCACCGGGTTCAGTTCAGCGCGGGCGCGCACGGGGCGACGGTGCTGGCCTTGATGGACTCCAGCTTGCGCACCGGGAGCGACTTCTTGGGCGCGGTCTCCTTGGTCATGGGAACACCTCCTCTCCACCTCTCGTCGGGACGGGGGGCACCCGCCGGCCGGCTTCGGCGGGAGATCGTGTGCCGAGGGCGTCGTCGCCGGCGACGAATCGCGCGGCGAGGTCGACGAGGCTCTCCTCGGCGTGGAACAGCGACAGGTGGTCGCCGTGCTCGGCGACGTGCAGGACGGACCCGGCGATCCGGGCGGCCACGGCCCGCGACCCGGCGGGGTGCGCCGTGTGGTCGTCCTCGCTGGTGACGACGAGCGTGCGCGTAGTCAGCCCGGCGAGGTACGGGCGCAGGTCCGTGCCCATGATCGCGCCGTTGAGCCGGCAGTACCGGCGCAGCAGCTCCGGCGTCGCGTACGGGTACGTGACCAGGTGCGCCAGCCGTGGCGGGGCGACACCGAGCATGGTGTTGGTGAGCACCGCGTGCACCGCCGCGGCCTGCTGCGGGCTGCGGGCGGCCATCGCCATCAGGGCCTGCAGGTTCTGCTGGTGGTCGGTCTTCGGGCTCTCGTCGCCGAGGTCGAAGTCGCCGTGCCAGAGGCTCAGCGACGACACCCGCTCCGGCGCCCGCGCGGCCGCGACGACCGCGAGCACCGCGCCGCCGCACAGGCCGATCAGGTGCGCGCGGCGCAGCCCGAACCGGTCCAGCACCGCGAGGAGGTCGTCGGCCTGGGCCACCACGCCGGTGTCGGCGGAGAACCCGTCCACGTCCGCGAACAGGCCCCGCGTCTCGGGAACGAGCACGTGGAAGTCGCGGGACAGCCGGCCGGCCCAGCCCTCGGCGAGCCGGGCGGGCATCCCGCACGCGGACACCATCAGCACCGGCGGCCGGTCCGGGTCGCCGGCGGCGTACGTGGGCAGCACCACCCCGTCGCCGGTACGCACGTCGGTGCGCCGGAAGCGGCAGGTGAAGTCCTGTTCGCGCGCCTCGGCGACCACGCGCGGCTCGTCCGCCGGCGGCGGTGCCGGGTTCGCGTCGAGGTCCAGCAGGTCGCTCACCACCCGCTCGAAGGGGCCGAGGTCGGCGGCGTCGGTCACCGGCGTCGGCGCCGGCACGTCCAGCCGGTCGCACAGCCGGGCCAGCGCGGCCGCGGTGGCCGGGTCGGCGCACCGCACCCGCACCGGTGGCGGCAGCACCCGCAGCAGCGGACCCGCCGCCAGCAGCGCGGCGGCCAGATCCCGCCCCGGCGTCACGCGCCCGCTCCGATCCACTCGTAGCTGCGGTGGTAGGCGCGGACGCCGGTGCAGGCGAGCAGCGTGCGCGCACCGGCCACCCGGTCCAGCACCTCGGCGTACCGCCCCGGGTCGATCCGCTTGTCCGCCACCGGCACCAGGCAGTCGGCGTTGTCGGCGAGGATCCGCTTGTACTCGTCGAACGTCAGCTCGCACCGGCCGGCGAGGTGCTCGCCGATGCGCATCCGGCCGACCTCGGCGGTGGACCGGCCGTCGACCAGGCCGCTGTAGAACTCGGCGGCGCAGCCCGAGCCGTACGAGTACATCCCGACCCGTACCGGGTCGTCCGGCCGCAGGTGGTCGATCAGGCTGGCCAGGGCCAGGTAGACCGAGCCGGAGCAGAGGTTGCCGACCAGCCGCGGGTACTCCAGGCCGGGCGCGACCCGGCGGGCGAAGTCCGCGTCGGCGTCGGGCAGCCGGTGCTCGCGGGCGAGCTTGCGGTGCGCCGCGCGGACGATGCCCGCGAACGGCGTGTGCATGGCCAGCCCGGCGAACGTGGTGGCGAAGTCGACGTCCGCCACCTTCTCCGCGTAGTGGGCGTAGGCGTTCGTCAGGCAGTCCAGGTAGGCGAACAGCGAGCGGTCGGCGTCGGCGACGTCGAACGTCGGGCCCGGCCGGGCCGAGTCGAACGTCTCGTAGCTGTGCGTCCCGAACGCCCCGAGGTCCACGTCGAGCACCCGCGGGTCGTCGCCGAGCAGCACCGCGGCGGCGCCGGTGCCCATCGCCGGCTCGGTGTACGAGGCGTTCTCGTTCACCAGTGACACGTCCGTCGCGATCACCAGCGCCTTGGCGCCCGGTGACAGGCCGGCGGCGAGGTAGCCGCAGGCGAGCTGGAGCGCCCCGGTCGCGGCGTAGCAGGCCTGTTTCACCTCCAGCATCCGGCAGCGGCGGCTCAGCCCGAGGTGCCGGTGCACGTACGAGGCGATCGACTTGCTCAGGTCCAGGCCGGACTCGCTGGAGGTCACCAGCAGTTCGATCCGGTCGCGGTCGGCCTCGTCCATCGCGTCGAGGATCGGCTTGGCGGCGTTCACCGCGTGCGTGACCGGATCCTCGAACGGCAGCGCGACCGACTTCGCGGTCATCATCAGGTTGCCGAGGCGGGCCGCGTCCAGGCCGCGCCCCTCGAACAGGACCGGCACCGCGACGGAGGCCACCCCGCAGTACACGTTCAGGGCCTCGATGCCCACGTTCATGCCGTCACCTCGCAGAGGTACGCGACCAGGTGGTCGATGTCGGGCAGGTCGCTGAAGCTGCCGAGGGGCTCGTCGACGCCGAGCCGCTCACGGAGGGTCAGGATGATCTCGACCCGGTCGATCGAGTCGGCGCCCAGGTCGCGCAGGTGCGCGTCCCCCGGGATCCGGTCGCCGGGGACCGCCGGCAGGATCTCGGTGATCACCTCGTGGACCACCCGCCGGACCGCTTCGTCGCTGGGGCTCACGTCGTTCCCTCCGTCCGGGTCTGCGCAAGGGCCACCGCGAGCGGCCGTCCGGTGTCGCGGTCGGCGAGCACCACCCGGACCGTCTCGTCGGCGCCGGGCACGTCGCCGCCCGGCCGCCGGGACACCCGCACCCGCAGCACCGCGCCCACGTCGGCGTTGCCGAGGTAGCTCATCCGCTGGTCCAGCACGATCCGCCGGAGGAAACCGGCGTCGGTGCCGCCGCGGTGCCGCCACAGCCGCAGCGACGCCCAGTCCACGATGGAGAAGTAGGACGCGAAGTAGAGCAGCCCCACCCCGTTGAGGTCGCGGCTCGGATCGACCGGGTAGTCCAGCGCCAGCCGGTCCAGCGGGTCGGACGGGTCGGGCTCGGCGCCGAGGGCGCGCAGTTCGGCGTACGCGCGCCGGGGCGAGTGCCGCGCGGGCAGCACGGGCAGGTGCCCGTGCCGGAACCCCGGTGGGGACGCGCTGCGCAGGTCGCCGTTGCCGCCGGACGGGCCGCGCACCACCCAGCGGTTGAAGTTCTGCGCGTACAGGCATCCCGGGTCGGGGTGGGCGTAGAACTCGTCCGGGTCGACGACGCGTCCCGGCCGGTCGCCGCGCCGGATCTCGTGCAGCGTCAGCACCGACTCGCTGCCGGAGGCGAAGGACCGCGAGTCCACCCGCAGCACGTCGCCGAAGGTCATGCCGCGCACGTGCAGGTCCGCGCCGCCGCGCAGGTGGATGTAGTGGAACGCCAGGTAGGTCGGCATCCCGTCGGCGTCGCGGGCGGTGTAGACGTTGGTGTCGCAGAGCGCGCTGACGGTGTCCCAGGTCCAGTCGCCGACCTGGCCGACGAACAGCGACCCCGGCCCGCACATGCCGGGCCGCACCACAGTCGTACGGGTCGTCGCGTCGGGACCGAGCAGTTCCAGCTCGGGAGTCAGGACGGTCACGACCCCTCCCCTCCGGCGCCGCGCAGGAAGTCGGTCAGGATCCGGTTGCACTCCCGAGGGCTGGTCAGATACGGGAAGTGGCCGGCGTCGGCGATCTCCTCGTAGCGGGCGCCCCTGATGCCCTGGTGCAGCAGCCGCGCCGTCTCCGACGGGATGACTGTGTCGTGCCGGCCCTGCACCACGAGCGCCGGCAAGTCCAGCTCGCCCAGCCGGTCGCGGAGGTCCGGCCGGGCCGCGAACACGTCGAGGTAGCGCAGCCCGGTCTGGGGGTCCATGCTCTCGCAGCGCAGCAGCAGCGCCTCCACGGCGGCCCGCTCGTGCCGCAGCCGGTCCGCGCCGGACCCCTCGATCGTGCGGTCGAGGTCCTGGGCGGCCACGACGGCCAGCCGGTTGATCTCACCGACCCGGTTGCCGATCTTGTAGGAGCTGCCGAGCAGGATCAGCGAGGCGGTGTCCTCCGGATGGTTCAGGGCGAACGTGAGCGCGACCAGGCCGCCGAACGACGCGCCCGCGACGTGGACCGGGCCGTCGACCCCGATCTCCCGCAGCACCCGCAGTTCGAGGGCGGCGATCCCGTCCAGGGTGAGGTCGGCCGAGGCGGTGCTCGCCCCGACGCCGGGGTGGTGGACGCTGATCACCTGGTACCGCCCGGCCAGCGCCTCGAACTGGCGCGCGAAGACGCCTGCGCCGATGTTGAACGGGTGCGCGAGCAGCAGCGGCGGGCCGTCGCCGGCGGTGAAGACCTCCACCTGGGCGCCGGCCACCGGCACCACCCGTCGGCGTACGGCCGGCTGGTGTTCCCGCAGCACGCTGCCGTTGTCGTCGGCCGGCGCCTGGTCGCGCAGCGCCTGCCGGACGTCCTCGGGCACCCGGTCGGCGGGCTGGTAGACCGCCCGGGCCGCCTCCCCGGCCGTGCGGACCCCGCCGGTGACCAGTTCGGGCATCTCTCCCGGTGCGGCGGCGAGCGCGGCGACGGCGGCCACCACCGCCTCGGCGTCGTCGGGCCCGAAGCCGACCGGCACTGCCAGCCGGACGGTGCCGGCGAGCGGCCCTCCGATCGCCAGGTGCGGCGCGCCCCGGACTCCGGCGCCGGCGTAGAGCCAGGCCAGCCCGGACATCGTGGGGTGCTCCTGACCGGCCAGGCCGGGCATCCGGGCGAGGTCGAGCAGGACACAGTGGGCGCCGTCGACATCCACGACCGGCAGGCCGGCCGCCCGCAGGCCGTCGCGGAGCACCGCGACCGCGGCGACGCGCCGCCGGACCAGTTCCGTGACGCCCCGGCGGTCCGCGAGGGCGGCCCGCAGCGTCATCCGGGTGGCCCGGTCCACCTCGGAGCCGCGCCGCGCCACGTGCTCGCGCAGCCGCGCCGCCAGTTCCGGGTCGCGGGTGGCGACCAGGCCGCCCGCTGTGACGCCGAAGTCCTTGGACAGGCTGAGCGTCGCCGTGTCGGCCACGGCGAGCAGGTCCCGCACCACCGCCCAGGGATCCCCGCCGGGGCCGGCGAGCGCGACGGCGTTGTCGACGACGCGGCTGGCGTCCAGGACGAGCGGCACCCCGTGCGCGGCGGTGACGCGGCGCAGCTCCCGGAGGGCGCCGGGTTCGACTGGTACGCCACCGGCGGCGTTGTTGGCCGCCTCCGCCACCACGAACGACACCGACCCGGCGGGCCGGCGGGTCAGCTCCGCCGCGAACGCCTCGATCGTCTCCGGGTCGAGCCGGCCCACCCCGACGGCGACCGGTTCGTAGCCGAGGTCGGCGAGCGTCGACAGCCAGGTCGGGAAGGCCGCGGCGTGCAGCACGACGCCGCGCGGGCCGGGGTGGCAGCGGCACAGCAGTTCCTCGGCCGTCCGCCCGGACCGGGTCGGCACCACCTCTGGCATGGGCAGCCAGTCGTGCGCGGTGAGCTCCGGCGGGCCGGACCGTTCGGCGAGCAGCCGCGTCCGGGCGGCGACGAAGCCGTCCGCCCGCTCCGCCCACGAGTCGGTGAGCAGGTCGAAGGGGACCAGCTCGGTCGGCAGGGCGAGCGCGTTGTACCCGTGCGCGGCCAGCAGATCCGTACGTCCCGGCCGCAGCGCCGGGTCCGGCGGCGGGCCCGCGTCCTCCGGCGGCGCGGCGTTGTACGACGGCACGGCGTCGTCCGACGGCACGGCGTTGCCCGGCGGCGCGGCGGCGCCCGACGACGGTGCGGCGGCGTTCAGCGGCGCGGGATCGGCGGGGGCGCCGTCCACGAGGTCCGGATTGGCGATCATCAGGATGATGTCGGTGACCGACGTACGGTCGCCGGTCGCCGGCTGGCACAGGTAGATCGGCGTGTTCTCGGGCCGGAACTTGTTCTTGAACTGGAAGTTGCCCGGCCCGAACACGCCCACCGAGTGCAGCTCCGCCAGCGCGTCCGCCACCGCCGGGTCGGCGTTCGGCGACTCGGTGATGGCGACGCCGAAGCTCGCCCCGAAGCTGAACGACGTGCAGCCCTCGGCGGCGGTCACCTCGATGATCCGGACGATCGCCCACTCCAGGCCACCGGCGGGCATCTCGTCGGCGTAGAACTCCAGGTCGAGCAGGTATCCCCGCTCGGACGGGATCCGGGTGACGATGACCGCGTTGACGAGAACGTCGTCCACACGGGTGAGGAAGACCCGGTGCCGGGGGTCGAGCGTGCCGCCGCCGATCTCCTCCCGGACCACGCCGACGTACGGGTTCACCATCTGCTTGCGGCGACCCCAGGAGTCGATCAGACCGACGATCTGCCGGTCGGTCTCCGGCGACGCGCCGGCCTGGTACTCCTCGATCCGGCAGTCACCGGCCCGCTCGAACCGGTGCAGGAGGCTGCGCAGGCGCTGCATCCGGCCGCCCCGTACGGTGAACGAGGCCAGGTCCGTCAGGCGCTGCACCGCCCCGAACGGGGTCGCGGTGACCGGTTCCCCGGCGACCTCGGTCAGGTGGGCCAGGGACAGGAAGTTGGGCCGCAGGCCGTTGCGCCGTGCCCACGCGATCCACTCCGCGACGAGGTCGTGGAAGTGGTCGTGGTGCCCGACGAAGCTCCAGGCGAACACGTCGTCGCCGCGGACCGAGAAGTTGACGTAGCCGGCCCGCGCCGAGTCGACGAACGCGTACGGTGCGATGTCCCGTCCGGCCAGCCCGCCCTCCTTGGCGTGGCGACGGTCGAGGTCGGCCAGGAGGTCACGCAGCGCCGGGCGGCCGGGCAGGGTCCGCTTGCGGACGACTACCGGCTCGCCGTCGACCTCGGCGCCGCTCTCGATCGTCCGGCCGGTGGCCCGTGGACCGGTGCCCGTCTCGGTCCGGACGCCGGTCCCGGCGGACCGCCCGGCCAGGAACGCGGTGAGGTCGGGCATCGTGGGGTGGTCGAACAGCAGGGTCTTGGGCAGCGCGCCGTAGCGCTGTTCCAGGGCGCCGACGACCCGCAGCATGTCGAACGAGGTGAGGCCGCTGTCGGCGAACGTCCGGCCGGGCTCGACGGCACGCTCCAGCACCCCGGTCACGATCTCCTCGACGCCGTCTCCGGCCGGTGTGACCGGGCGTGATGCCTGCGTACCGGCGGCCACGAGCGCCGCCACCGCCTCGACCGTGTCGTGCTCGTACAGGTCGGCGGCGGTGATCTCCACGTCGAACGTCGCCACCACCAGCCGGGCCAGCTCCATCCGGAAGATCGAGTCGAGGCCGAGGTCGGCGAACGCCCGGTCGGCGGTGATCTCCGTACGGTCGGCGCCGAGCACCCGCGCCACACAGTCCCGTACCGCCTCGGCCACCTCCGCGGGCGCGGGCCCCTGGGCGACGGCGGCGGCCGGCCGTTCGGCGCGGCCCGGCTGGTCGACGGGGGCGTGCGGTTCGACGGGGCTCGGCCGCTCGGGGGCGGCCGGTCGCTCGGGGAGGGCCGGTAGCGCGGGGGCGGCCGGTGGCGCGGCGGCGGCCGGTAGCGCGGCAGCGGGTGGCGCGGCAGCGGCGGGACCGGCTCCGGCCGGATGGGTGGCCGGTCGGGCCGGACGGGCGAGCACGCCCACCGGGGCCGCGCCGTTCGACGCGGGTCCGCCGTTCACCGCTCCCGCGTCGGCGGCCGTGCGCCGGCCCGCGCCGTTCCTGCGCAACGCCGACGGATCACGCAGCACGATCCGGTCGGCGGCGGTGCGCCGGACCGGGGCGGGCGGCTCCGCCGGAACACGCGGGGCGGGCAGCTCGGCCGGGGCGGGCCGGGAGGGTGCGGCGGCGCGGGCCGGTCCCTCGTCGAACCAGAACGGCCGGGCCTCCAGCGGCGGGGCGGGGACGGAGATCCGGGCCGGCCGGTGGTCCCAGGTCGCCGCCCAGTCGACGTCGCCGCCGGCCAGCCAGGTCTCGGTCTCCGCGTCGAGGCGGGGCGGCGCCTCGCCGCGCAGCACCGCCACCGCCTCGGCGGCGTCGGCGACCACCGCGGCGAACCGGTGGGCCAGGGCCTCCCGTCCCACCTGGAGCGTGTACGTGGCACGGGCCATGTCGGTGCTCTCCGCGAGGTGGTCCGCGACCCGGCGCCGGTACTCCGCCAGCGCCGCGGGACCGGACGCGGACAGCACCAGGCGCCAGGGGCCCGACGCCGGGGACGCCGGCAGCGGCGGCGGCGACTGCACGACCACGTGGGCGTTGGTGCCGCCGAAGCCGAACGAGCTGACCCCGGCGACCCGGTCGCCGGTCCACGGCACGTCGTGGTCCAGCACTGTGAACGGGGTGCCGTCCAGCCGCAGGTACGGGTTGCGCCGATGCTGGTGCAGCGTGCGCGGCAGCCGTTCGTGCCGCAGGCTCAGCAGCACCTTGAGCAGCCCGGCGATGCCGGCCGCGGCCTCCAGGTGGCCGATGTTCGTCTTCACCGTCCCGACCGCGATCGTGGCGTCCACGCCCTCGAACGCCTTCTTCAGCCCTTCGATCTCGATCGGGTCGCCGAGCCGGGTGCCGGTGCCGTGGGCCTCGATGTAGCTGACGCTCGCCGGGTCGACGCCGCCGGCCCGGTACGCCCGGCTGACGACCTGCGCCTGCGCCTGCGGGTTCGGGGCGGTCAGCGACGGCCCGCGGCCGGCGTGGTTCACCGCGCTGCCCCGGATGACGGCGATCACCTGGTCCCCGTCGGCGACCGCCGCACGCAGCGGCTTGAGGAGCACGACGCCGCAGCCCTCGCCGCGGCCGTACCCGTCGGCGGAGGCGTCGAACGTCTTGCACCGGCCGTCGGCGCTGAGCATGCCCGAGGACTGGAACGCCACGAACAGGCCGGGGCTCAGCAGCACGTTCACCCCACCGGCGAGCGCCGTGGCGCACTCCCCGGCCAGCAACGCCCGTACCGCGCGGTGCACCGCGACGAGGGAGCTGGAGCAGGCGGTGTCGACGGCCTCGCTGGGGCCGCGCAGGTCCAGCAGGTAGGAGACCCGGTTGGCCAGGATGCAGTCGGCGAGACCGCTGGCGGTGTGGGCCTCGACCGGCACGTCGTGCGCGCGGAGCAGGTCGTCGTAGTCGCAGGCGGACACGCCGACGAAGATCCCGGTGTCGGTGCCGGCGAGGTCCGCCGGCCGGTATCCCGCGTCGGCGACGGCCTGCCAGGCGGTCTGGAGGAACAACCGCTGCTGCGGGTCCATCAGCGCGGCCTCGCGCGGCGCGATGCCGAACAGGTCGGCGTCGAACGAGCGTACGTCGTCGAGGAAACCGGCGCGGACACCGGCGGTGGCCGGGTCGCCGAGCAGGTCGGTGCGGTCGGCCGGGACCGCGCGGACGAGGTCGTCGCCGGCGGCGAGGTGCCGCCAGAAGGCGTCGAGGTCCGGCGAGCCGGGCAGTACCCCGGCCATTCCCACCACGGCGACCGCGTCGGCCGGCAGGTCCGCCGAGGGCTCGGCGGCCTCCGCCGAGGGCTCGGCGGCCTCCGCCGCGGGCCGGGCCGCCGTGAGCCCGGCGTCCACGGTGGCCGGGGCCGGCCGGGCCGGGAGTACGGTGCGCAGGTACGCGCCGAAGGCGGCGAGCGTGGGGTGCTCGTAGAGGACTGTGGGCAGCAGGTCGACGCCGAAGCGCTCGTTCGTCTCGTTCACCAGCCCGGTCAGCGAGATGGAGTCGAAGCCCAGGTCGAGCAGTTGGATGTCCGGGTCGACCTCGTCCGGTTCGACGAGCAGGAACCCGGCGGCGAGCGCACGCAGCTCCGCGTCCAGGTCCAGCTCCGGGTCCGGAACACCGGCCGGGGCCTCCGGCGCGACGTCCGCCGGGCGCTGCACCGCCACCACCGGTTCGGTGCCCGACACGACGCGGTCGAACGCCCGTACCGCGTCGGCAGTCGGCAGCGGGGCACTCCCCCAGCGCCGCGCGAACAACCGGCGGGTGGCGTCGTCGACGGCCATCCCACCGTCGGCCCACAGCGGCCAGCAGACGGACACCGTGCCGGGCCGGCCTGCGGCGAACTCGTCCAGGAACGCGTTGGCGTACGCGTAGTCGACCTGCCCGAGGTTGCCGGTGCGTCCGGCGATCGACGAGCACAGCGCGAGGAACTCCAGCGGTTCCGTGCCGAGCGCGTCCACCAGGTGCCGCAGGCCGAACACCTTCGGGGCCAGCACCGCGTCGACGGCGGCGTCCGGCTTCGTCAGGGCGCGGGCGTCGTCGTGCACGCCCGCGGCGTGAATCACCCCGTCGATGCGCCCGTAGCGGCGGCGGATCTCGGCCACGGCGCTGCGCACGTCGGACTCGACAGTCACGTCCGCGCGGACGAACGCGAAGGCGTCGTCGGCCGGCGCGGTCCGGCCGACCAGCACCACCGCCGAGGGCGTACGGGTCGCGGCGAGGTGCGCGGCGAGGTGCCGGCCGACGGCGCCGGTGCCGCCGACCACGACGTACACGCCGCCGGTGCGCCGGACGGCCGGGCCGGGCCGGAACGGCACCATCCGGCGTACCTCACGGACTCCGCCGGTCCAGCGGATGTCGTCCACCCGCTGCTCCGGCGGCCCGGAGACGTGCCACAGGTCCGCCTCGGCGGTCACCCCGCCCCGGACCACCGCCCCGGAGAAGCCGCTGTGCTCCAGCGCGAGCGTGCGCAGCGCCGCCGTCACGGCGGTGTAGGCAGGCCGCTCGTCCGGGCAGCCGACGACGATCCGCAGCGGCGCGGCCGGATCCGGGGTGAGCACCTCGACGGCGGCCCGCAGGACGGTGTGCAGGCTCTCGCGCACCTCGTCGGCGAGCCCGCCGGCACGGGCCGGCAGGTGCACCACGATCACGTCCGGGTCGGCCTGGTCGTGGCGGCCGCCGAACGTCGGGCCCTCGCCGATCACCCGGATGCGGGCCGGCGGTCGCCCACCCTCCGGCGGCGGCTCGGCCCGCCACTGCGGCCGCAGGTACACGCACGGGTCGCTCTCGGGCACGACGGTCTCCCGCACCGCCACGTCCGGCACGACGCTCCCCGGCACGACGGTCTGCGGCACCGCCACCTCGGGCACGACGGTCTCCCGCACCGCCGCCTCGGGCGCGGCGGTCTCCGGCGCCGTCGCCTCCGGCACCGCCAGGCCCGGCAGCGCAGCGGTCCGGCCGTCGGCGGTCAGGTCACCCTCCGGTACGGCCGGCGGCGCCGGTGGCCGTGCGGTACCGGACGGCTCGGGCAGCCACAGCCGCTGCCTGTCGAACGGGTACGGCGGCAGCGGCACCCGTCCCGGCCGTACCGGCCAGCGGCCCGCCCAGTCGACCGGGACGCCGCGTACCCACAGCTTCGCCGACTGGTCGAGCCGGCCGCGGCGCAGCAGGTCGGCGGCGATCTCGGCGCCGCCGTCGCCGTCGAACAGCGGATCGGTGCCGGCGGTCCCGGTGATGACCTCGCCGGCTCGCAGCCGGCGGACCAGCTCGTCGATGTCGGACACGACGACGGCGAGCCGGTTGTCGAACTCCGCCCGCCCGACCTGGGTGCTGTACGCGAGCTGGTCGAGGCGCGGGCGCGTCCGCTCGGCCAGGTCGGCGAGGTCGGCCGTGAGCGTCCGCAGCTGCTCCGGGGTCCGCGCCGACAGCACCGCGACGTGCGGCCCCGGCTGGACGGGCGCGGGCGGCGGCGCGGGATGCTCCCGGACCACGAGGTGCGCGTTCGCGCCGCCCGCCCCGAACGAGCTGACCCCGGCGCGCCGGGGCGCGGTCCACGGCTGTGCGCTCGTCGGCAGGAGGAACGACCCGGACAGGTCGATGCGGGAGTTGACAGTGGACAGGTTCGCGCAGGGCGCGATCGTGCCGTGCGCGAGTTGCAGCAGCACCTTCGTCAGGCCGGCGATGCCGGCGGCGCCTTCGAGGTGACCGATGTTGGCCTTGACCGAGCCGACCGGGATCCGCCGGCCGTCCGGCAGCGCGTTACCGAGCGCCCGGCCGAGACCGGCGATCTCGATCGGGTCGCCGAGAGCCGTGCCGGTGCCGTGCGCCTCCAGATAGCCGACGTCGCCAGGTGTCACCCCGGCCGCGGCGAGCGCCCGGACCACCAGGTCGGCCTGCGCGGTGGGGTTGGGGACGGTGTAGCCGGCGGTCCGGCCGCCCGCGTTGACGAAGCCGCCCTCGATGACGCCCCAGATCCGGTCGCCGTCGCGCAGGGCCGCGGACAGGGGTTTGAGCAGTACCGCGCCGACGCCCTCGCCGGGCACGAACCCGTCGGCGCGCTCGTCGAACACCTTGCAGGCGCCGTCGGCCGACAACATGGTCATCGACGACAGCGCGATCAGGTGCGCCGGGTGCAGGACCAGGTTGACGCCACCGGCGACGGCCGCCGAGCACTCCCCGCGGCGCAGGCTCTCACAGGCCAGGTGGACCGCCGTCAACGAGGAGGAGCAGGCCGAGTCGACGGCGAAGCTCGGCCCGGTCAGGTCGAGCGTGTACGACACCCGGTTGGCGATCGACCAGTACGCCGAGTGCCCGTCGGTGTAGCGGCCCTCCGGCCAGCCCTGCGCGGCGGCGATGCGGCCGTACGAGCCGTACATGGTGCCGACGAAGACGCCGGTGTCGCGCGGCAGGGCTCCGCCGAGGGCGCCCGCGTCCTCCAGCATCAGCCAGACGGTCTCCAGGAACAGCCGCTCCTGCGGGTCCATCGCGGCCGCGTCCTTCGGCAGGATGCCGAAGAAGCCGGGGTCGAACCGGTCGACGTCGGTGAGGAACCCGGCCCACCGGCTGTACGTGTGCCCCGGCCGGCCGCGGCGCGGGTCGAAGTGCTCGCGCCAGTCCCACCGCTCCGGCGGCACCTCCGTGATCGAGGTGGTGCCGGTGACCAGGTTCTGCCAGAACCGCTCCAGGTCCGGCGCGCCGGGATAGCGGCCGGACAGGCCGACGACAGCTATCGCGTCCGCGTCGCCCCGGGCGGCGGAGGCCGAGGTGACCGAGGTGACCGGGGCGGCCGGGAACGCCGGGACGGCCGGTCGCTCCGGTTCCGCCGGGTGAACCGGCGCCGGCACGGCGTCCACCGCCGCGACGCCGAGCGTGGCGGCGAGCGGGCCCGGCCGTTCCCGGGCCAGGTGGTCGGCGAGCTGCTCGATCGTCAGGTGCTCGAACAGCAGGGTGGCCGGCAGGTCGCCGAGGTCGGCCGAGAACCGGCGTACGAGGTGCTGGCTGACCAGCGAGTCGACGCCGAAGTTGTCGAACGTGACGTCGTCGTCGAGCTGGTCGGGGCGGTACTTGAGGACCTCCGCGAAGACCGCGCGGACGTAGTCCCGGGCGGCGCGGGCCGGCACCCGGTCCACCGGCGCCGCACCGGCCGTCGCCACGAGCACGCACTGCTCCTGCTCGTCGTCGGGGACACCGGGCATGCCGAGGATCCGGCCGGTCAGGCCCGCCTCGGCGAGCGCCGCGCGCCACCCGGCCGGCGACAGCAGCGGGGAGTGCGGCAGCCGCCGCCGGGCGTCGGTGAACCGCCACCAGCCCGGCAGGAGGCCGAACGTCGCGGTGAGGAAGTCGGAGGCGCGGGTGACCTCGTTGAGCAGCAGCACACCGCCGGGGCGCAGCAGGGATCGGGCATGGCGCAGGCTGCGGACCACGTCCGCGGTGGCGTGCAGGACGTTCGTGGCGAGCACGACGTCGTACGAGCCGGCCTCGAAGCCCTGCCCGGCCGGTTCCCGTTCGATGTCGAGGACGCCGAACCGCAGGCCCGGATGGCGTCCGCCGAAGCGGTCCTCGGCCTCGCGGAGGAACGCGGTCGACAGGTCGGTGAAGTCGTACCGGACGCCCGGGCAGGCGTCGAGGACGAACGCCGAGCCCGCGCCGGTGCCGGCGCCGATCTCCAGCACCCGGCCCGGGCGGCCGTCCGTCCGTCCGAGCGCGGCGGCGGCCTGCGCCGCCACCAGGCGGTGGTAGAAGTCCGCGGCCTGCTGCCCCTGGTAGACGGCGGCGACCAGGTCGGTGCTGCCGCCGGGGAAGAGCACCTCGGTCGGTGAGGTCCGGCCGTCCAGGACGCCGGGCAGGGCGTCGACGCACCGGGCCAGCAACGCGACGTGCGGGGCGAGGTCGGGGTGCCGGGCGAGCACGGCGGCGGTGGACAGGCCGGCCGGGGGCGCGGACACGGCCGCGGCGACGGCGGCCGCCAGCGGCCCGGAGGCCGGCACCTGACGGTCCCGGAGCCGGTCGCGCAGCAGGTCGCGGGCCAGCCCGTCGAGGGTACGGAAGGCCGCGCTGGACCGGTCCAGCGACGGGTCGGTGTCCCCGGCGGCGGCGCCGTCCGTCGAGGGTGGTGCCGCGAGCGCGGTGACGGCGTCGTCGGCGGGCGCCGACGGGTGGACGCCGAGTGCGGCGAGCCCGTCCCTCGTGCCCTTGAGGACAGCCACCTGTGGGTGCGGGCCGGCGAGGATCCGCTCCAGCGCCGCGACGCCCTCGGCCGGCTCGATGGAGCCGATGCCCAGCGTCGCGAACCGGGCCGCGTACCCGGGGTCGGCGACCACGCCGACGCTGCCCCACCAGCCCCAGTTGACCACGCGTACCGGTTGTCCCCGGCGGTGCAGCGCCAGCCCGTACGCGTCCTCGAACGTGCTCGCGGCGGCGTAGTTGGCCTGCCCCGGGGCCGGAGCGAACGACAGCGCCGAGGAGAACAGCGCGAGGAAGTCCAGCGGCTCGCCGGCCAGCGCGTCGGCGAGCACACCGACACCGGCGACCTTCGGCCGCAGCACCTCGGTGAACGCCGCCTCGTCCATCGCGGACAGGGCACGGTCACGGAGCACGACCGCGGCGTGGAACGCGCCGTCGACGGGCCCGAACCGCTGTCGAGCCTCGGCCACCGCGCGGCGGACCGCGACGGCGTCGGTGACGTCGGCACGCAGGTAGACGGCCTGCCCGCCCAGCGCCTCGATCTGCGCCACCAGGGACCGGATGCGCTCGTCCTCCGGGGACCGGCCGAGCCACACGAGCCGGGCACGGCGGGTCCGGGCGAGGTGACGGCTGACTTCGAACCCGATGCCGCCGGTGCCGCCGACGACGAGGTAGACACCGCCGTCGCGCAGCGGCGCCACGCCTGCCGGCCCGGCCACCGGCTCCAGGCGGCGGACCAGGCGGCGGTCACCACGCAGCGCGACGAGTCGGTCGGTGCCGTCCTCGCGGCGGATCGCGTCGGCCGGGGTGACGTCGCCGGGGCCGGCGTCGACACAGGTGACCCGCCACTGCGGATACTCGGCCGCGATCGCGCTCGCCAGCCCGGCCAGGCCGGCGGCGTGCGGGTGGACCGGCTCGCCGGGCAGGCCGGCCACCCCGGACACGACGAATGTGAGCGTCAGCGGTCCCCGGTCCGCGCCCAGGTCGAGCAGGCGGCGCAGCAGGCGGAACGCCTCGGGCGTCGCGGAGTCGTCCTGCGGTGGGGCGGCCGGGTCGGCCGTGCGGGCGAGCACGTACACCGTGTCGTACCGGCCGGTGGGCAGCTCGCCGAGCGGCAGCGTGTCGTCGGCGCCGAGGGCGGCGGCGAGCGCGGCGTCGGCGGGGCTGTGCACGGCGAGGGCCCGCCCGGCAGGCGGTTGGCCGGAGGGCGCACCGGCCGGCCGCCAGGCCGGGACGTACAGCAGGTCCTCCGGCGGCGCCGTCACGACCGGCCGGCTCTCGGCGGCGGGCGATGCGGCGCCGGACGCCATGTAGGGGCGCAGCGTCACACCGTCGAGCCGGGCCCGGACGTCGCCGGTCAGGTCGGTGAGGACCACGTCGAACCGTCCGCCGTCCCGGCGTACCACGTGGACGCGGGCGGTCGTCGGCAGCCGGTCCGCGACGAAGACCGACTCGACGGCGAACGGGACGAGCATCCGGTCGGCGGGATCGACCAGCCCGGCGACCGCCTGCAACGCCCCGTCGAGCAGCTGGACGTCGCTGTCGGGGCCGGTGGCGAGCGTGCCGAGCGCCTCACCGGCGCCCAGCCGCAGCTCCGTCAGCACCCGGAACGACGGCCCGTAGCGCAGACCGGCCCGGGCGAATCCCGCGTACAGGTCGTCGACCGGACGGCGGACGGGGCAGCGGGCCTCGACTGACGGCAGGTCCACCCGCTCCGGCGGTGCCGGGTCGGGGGCGCGGCGGGTGGCGACGGCGTGCGGTGTTCCCCCGACGGTGAGGGTGATCCGGTCGTCCCGGGTGACGACAGCCGTCACCGGCTCGGTGACCACGACGGGCCGCAGCCAGGTCACGTCGGCGGCACGGGCGGTCCCGCCGGCGGTGGCCTGGCGCAGGAACGCCGCGCCGGGCAGGACCGGGACGCCGTGCAGCGTGTGGTCGGCCACCAGCGGGTCGGCCGGGGTGAGGGCCGTCTCCCGCCGGTCGCGGCCGGTCCAGAAACGGTCGCGGGCGAAGGGGTACGTGGGCAGCGGGATGCGACGCCCGGCCGGCATCGCCGTCCAGTCCACGTCCGCGCCGGCCACCCAGCGCTCGGCGAGGGCGACCAGGTCGGCCGGCGCGTCGGGCGCGGGCGGCCCGCCGGCGAGCTGCCGGACCAGGTCGGCGGTGTCGGCGGCGACGAACGCGGCCCGGACCGCCAGGTGCGCCCGGCCCCGCGCGAGGGTCGCGGCGACGTCGTGGACGTCGGCCGGTTCGGTACGCAGGCGCCGGGCCAGCCGGTCCGTCAGGTCGCGCAGCGCGGACGCGGTACGGGCCGAGACGGGTACCACCACCGGCCCGGTGCCGGTGCCCGCCGTCGCGGCCGGCGCCTCGGCCACCACGAGATGGCAGTTGGTGCCGCTGAAGCCGAACGAGCTGACGCCGGCGACCAGCCGGTCGTCGTGCCACCCGGTGAGTTCGCGCACCACCGGCAGCCCGGGGATCGGCTCGGTGGCGTGCGGGGTCGGTGGCAACTGCCGGTGCCGCAGGCTGAGCAGCACCTTGATCAGGCCGGCCACGCCGGCGGCCATCGTGGTGTGACCGATGTTCGCCTTGACCGAGCCGATCCGGCAGTGCGGGCCGACGACCTGGGCCAGCGCCTTGACCTCGATCGGGTCGCCGAGCGCGGTGCCGGTGCCGTGCGTCTCGACGTACCCGACCTCGACGCCCGCCCGGGCGTGGACCTCACGCAGCAGACGGACCTGGGAGACAGCGCTCGGCGCGGTGATGCCGTTGGTACGGCCGTCGCCGTTCACGCCGCCGGCGAGGATGACGCCGTGGACGTGGTCGCCGTCGGCGAGCGCCCGGTCCAGCCGCTTGAGGACGACCACGCCGACGCCCTCACCGAGCACGATGCCGTCGGCGGCGGCGTCGAACGGCAGGCACCGGCCGGTCGGCGACAGCATCCCCGTCTGGCTGGTCCAGACCTGCATCTGCGGCGTGCACATCACCGCGACGCCGCCGGCCAGCGCCGTGTCGCAGTCGCCCGAGCGCAGGCTCTCGCAGGCCAGGTGCACCGCCGTCAACGACGACGAGCACGCGGTGTCGATCGCCATCGTGGGCCCGGTCAGGTCGAGCAGGTACGCGATCCGGGCCGGCAGGATCGAGCTGGCCCCGCCGAGGAACGCCTCGCTGCTGTCGCTGCGTCCGTGCCGCTCCAGCAGCCGGGGATAGTCGCCCGCGCCGCAGCCGACGAAGACGCCGCACCGCATCGGCCGCCCGGCGTACCCGGCGTTCTCCAGCGCCGCCCACGCCTGCTCCAGGAAGATCCGCTGCTGCGGGTCCATCGCCTCGGCTTCGAGCGGTGAGATGCGGAACAGCCCGGCGTCGAACGCGTCCACGTCGTCCAGCAGCGCCGCCCACCGGCTGCGGGTGCGGCCGGGTGCGGCCGGGTCCGGGTCGTAGAGTCCCGTCAGGTCCCAGCGGTCGGACGGCACCTCCCGGATGGCGGACCGGCCGGCGGCGAGGTTGTCCCAGAACGTGTCGAGGTCCGGGGCGCCCGGGAATCGTCCGGCCATCCCGATCACCGCGATCGCGGTCGACGGGTCCGCGCCCGGCGACGCCGCGTCCGAGGCCGGTGTCCCGGCCGGTGCGGATGGCGACGCCGATGCCGGTGTCGCCGCCGGTGCCGGCTCTTGGTGGGAAGGCGACGCCGGCGGTGGACGGACGGCGAACGTCAGCGGCGGGGGCTCCGGGGCCGTGGCGGGGGCGGCCCCGGACGGCGGGGCAGTCCCGGGCGCCGCGCCGGGCGCGGTCAGGACCAGTGGCGGCGGGCCCGCGGCGGCCGGCGAGGCGACAGCCGGCGCGGTGACCTCGGCCGCAGCGGGCGCGGGCGCCCTTGCCGGGACCGGTTCGTCCACGACGGATGGCAGCGGGGGCGCGGCGGCCTGGGCGCGCAGGGAGGCGGACTCGGCCAGGTTGCGCAGCACCGCCTGGGCGAGATCGGGCACTGTGGGGTGGTCGTACACGGCTGCCGAGTCCAGGTCGGTGCCGAACCGGCGGTTGAGGTCCCGCACCAGCTCGACGGCACCGATGGAGTCCAGTCCCAGGTCGGCGAAGGTGCGGGACGGCAGCACCTCGTCCGGGCGCAGGTACAGCAGGGCGCCCACGATCTCCGTCACCGCGTCGCCCACCGCGCCGTCGTCCGGTCCGGGCTCCGGCTGCGCGGCCGGCGTCGCCCGGCCGCGGAACTCGTCGACCTTGGTGAAGTGCTCCCGTACCAGGGCGGCGGACTCCGCGCCGAGGACGTTCCCGTGCATGCGGACCTCGCTGGCGATGACCTCGGGCAGCCGGTCGAGGATCCGGCCGGCGAGTTCGTTCTTGAGCGACCGGATCACCGCCGGTGGCTTGTCCGCCATGGACCGGGCCAGGTCCAGCGCGGCCGGAACGACTTCCTGCGGCGGCAGCACGGTCACGCCGGCTCCGCGCCGGCTCAGCTCGGCGCCGGTCATCGACCGTCCGGTCAGCATCATCTCGGCGGCCAGGGCGGGGCCGAGGCGTTGCTCCAGGATGTAGGTGGCGCCCATGCCCGGGGTGAAGCCGTAGCGGGTGAAGTTCGCGCTGTACACCGACGTGTCGCCGAGGACGACCACGTCGCCGTAGCAGGCGAACGCCAGTCCCCCGCCGGAGGCGTGCCCGGCGGCGGCGGTGACGACCGGCCGGGTGCAGCGCAGGATGCCCTCGTACACGAGCGCGGCGTCGGTGAACGTGCCCTCGCCCTCGGCCAGCGCCCGCAGGGCCTCGGGGGTGCCGCCCATGCTGAATACCGAGCCGTGGCCGGTGATCACCACCGCACGTACGTCGTCACGCCGCTCGATCTCCGCGAACGTGTCCCCCAAAGCCGCGAGCAGCCCGTCGGTGAACATCGGCGCGCGCATCGACACCAGCGCGACGCCCTGGTCCAGGACACGGAACTCCAGGTCCGGCCCGTCCGGGACGACCACGTCGCCGTCGACGGCCGGTGGCGGGCTCGCGGCCACCGCGACGGCGTCGCCACCGCCGGTCCCGGCGCGGAGCGTGCCGGCCGAGCCGGCGCGAGCGGCGTCCCAGCCGCCGATCCAGCAGGGCTCCTCCGGCAGCGGGCAGGTCGGCAACGGTACGCGGCGGGGATGCCCGTCCGGGTAGCAGGCGGACCAGTCGACCGCGCCGCCGCCGACCCAGTGCCGGGCCACCTCGTGCAGGTCACCGGCCCGGAAGGCCGCCACCGGATCGCCGGTGGCGGGCGCGCCGGTGGTCACCACGTCCCCCGTGTCCTCACCGCGGGCGAAGCGTTCCAGCGCGCTGCGCAGCGCGTCGGTGCCGGACGTCACGACGGCGATGCGGACCGCCTGCGGCGCCCGTCCCACCTGCGTCGTGTAGGCGATGTCGCGGACGCCCCGGTCCGCGGCGAGTTCGTCGAGGCGCGTCGCAACGCTCAGCCGGCCGATCGCCTCCACCCCGACCAGGTCCGCCAGCCGCGCCGGGTCGAGCCCGAGATCGCCGAGGGTCGCCGACGGTTCCAGCGCCTCCTCGGGTACGCCGAGAAGGTCGGCCACCGCCGCGGTCGGGCCGGTCGACTCCGGCAGGCCGGCCGCCATCGCGCCCGCGTACGCCCGCAGTGTCTCGGCGGTCGGCGCGGAGAGCACCACGAGCGCCGGCCCGTCCGGCGCGGGTGCGGCGGCGGGGGCGAACTCCTCGACCAGCACGTGCGCGTTGGTGCCCCCGGCGCCGAACGCGCTGACGCCGGCCCGCCGCGGTTCGCCGGGCGGCGGAGTCCACGGCTCCAGCGTGCGCTGGACCCGCAGCGGCACGGCGGCGAAGTCGATGTGCGGGTTGAGTTCCTCGGCGTGCAGCGACGGCACGAGCGCGCGGTGCCGCAGTTGCAGCAGCACCTTCGTCAGGCCGGCTATCCCGGCGGCGCCCTCCAGGTGCCCGATGTTCGACTTGACCGAGCCGATCGCGCACGCCCCGGCCGGCAGGTCCGCACCGTCGAACGCCTGCCGGAGGCCCTCGACCTCGATCGGGTCGCCGAGCGCGGTGCCGGTGCCGTGGGCCTCGACGTAGCCCAGCGTGGCGGGGGCCCAGCCGGCCGAGTCCAGCGCGGCGCGGACGAGCGCGGCCTGGGAGCCGGGGCTCGGTACTGTCGCCCCGGCGGTACGTCCGGTGTGGTTCACCGACGTCGCGCGGATGACGCCGTACACGTGGTCGCCGTCGGCGAGCGCGCGCGACAGCGGCTTGAGCAGCACCGCGCCGACCCCCTCGCCGGGCACGTAGCCGGTGCCGTCCGCGCCGAACGCGCGGCACCGGCCGTCGGTGGACAACCACTGCCCCTGCGCGAGCTGGAGGTACTTCTGCGGGTGCACCGTCACGTTCACGCCGCCGGCCAGGGCGAGCGTGCACTCGCCCCGCCGGATGCTCTCGACCGCGAGGTGCACGGCCGTCAGCGACGACGAGCAGGCGGTGTCGACGGCCAGGCTCGGCCCGGTCAGGTCGAAGGTGTGCGAGACGCGGTTGGCGATCGCGCAGTGCATCGCGGTCGGGGCGACACCGTCGGTGGCCCCGCCGACGAGCTGGTAGTGGTTCCACATGACGCCCGCGTAGACGCCGACGACCTCGCCGCGCAGGGTCTCGGGCGGATGTCCGGCGTTCTCCAGGGCGTGCCAGCAGGTGGTGAGGAACAGCCGTTCCTGGGGGTCCATCCGCTCGGCGTCGCGCCGGGACACCCCGAAGAAGGTCGGCGCGAAGCGGTCGACGCCGTCGAGGAAGCCGCCCCACCGGCCGTACGTACGCCCGGGGGTGCCCTTCTCCGGGTCGAACAGCGCCGCATGGTCCCAGCGGCCGGCGGGCACCTCGGTGATCGCGTCGACGCCGCCGGCCAGGTTGCGCCAGAACGCGTCCAGGTCGTCCGCGCCGGGGTAACGCCCGGCCACGCCGACCACCGCGACCGCGTCGTCGCCCGGCCCGCCCACGGCCGGCTCACCGACGGCCGGTCCGCCGTCGGACCCGTCAGCCGGGCGCGAGACGGCGGCAGCTCCGAGGGCCGGGCGCGAGGCGGCGGTGGCCGCAGCCGCACCGGCGGCCGGCACGAGTTCCCGCAGCCGGTCCGCCTGCCCGTGCAGGACCAGCACCGCGTCGTACGGACCGCGCAGCACGTCGCGCAGGACGCCCAGCGCGGTGTCGGTGGGCATCGGCTCCTGCCCGGTGTGCTCGGTCGAGCGGCGCAGGGCGTCGATGGGCGCGCGCATGCCGCCCTCGGCCCAGTACGGCCAGCCGATGACGACGGTCCGGCCGCGACCGCGCCGCTCGACGTGCCGCAGGCCCGCGTTGGCGTACGCGTAGGCGGCCTGGCCGGGGTTGGCCACGTCGGCCGAAGCGGAGGAGAAGGCGACCAGGAAGTCGAGCGCGTCACCGGCGGTGGCGGCGTCGACGTGGCGCAGGCCGTCGAGCTTGGGGGCGGCGACGGCGGCGAGGTCGCCCGGATCGCCGCGGAAGAACAACCCGTCCCGGGTGACGCCGGCGCAGTGCAGGACCCCGTCGATCCGGCCGAACCGCTCCCGTACACCGGTCACCGCCGCGTCCACAGCGGCGGCGTCGGTGACGTCGGCGATCGCCACGTGCACCTCGGCGCCCGCCGCGCGGCACCGGTCGACGAGCGCCGCCGCGGGCGCGGTACGCGACAGCAGGGCGATCCGGGCCCGGTGCCGCCGCGCGAGGTGCGTCGCGAGGACGGCGGCGAGACCACCGGATCCCCCGGTGATCAGATAGACGCCGCCGTCGTGGAACGGCTCCCCGCCCGTGGCCCCGGCGGCCGGGTCAACCTCGCGCCACCGCCGCACGAGACGCCGGCCGCCGACGTGGCGGACCTCCGGCTCGGCGTCGCCCGCGCGCAGCTCGGCGCGTACCGCGGTGGCGAGGTCGCGGGCGTGATCGACCTGGACGAACCGGCAGCGCAGGCCGGGGATCTCGGCGGTCACGGTACGGGCCAGCGCCGCGGTCGCCGCCTGCTCGGCGGTGGTCTCACCGGCGTGCACGACGAGCAGGTCGCGCGGTCCGGCGTCGACGAGGGCGGTGGCGGCGCGCCACAGGTCGGCGGCCGGGTCGTCGGTCAGCAGGACGACGGCGGGCGGCAGGTCAGGGGCATCGCGGAGCCGGTCGACGGAGTCCACGTGGGCGGCGGCGAGCCCGGCGGGGAGCGCGCCGCCCACCACCAGCGCCTCCGGGGTACCGGTGCTCGGCGGCGCCGGGTCCGCGGGCACCCAGGCGTCGACGAAGGACAGCACCGTCGACTCGGGGACGGCCGGAGCCGCGGCGGCCACCGGCGCGTCGGACGACTGAGGGACGGCCGACGCGGCCGGGGCCTGCCCGGTGGACAGGTGCGCGGCGAGCGCGTCGATGGTGGTGTGCTCGAACAGCAGCGTCGGGTAGAGCTTGCGGCCGACGAGCTGCTCGACCCGCTCGGTGAGCCGGAGCAGCGCGACCGAGTCGAAGCCGAGGTCGTAGAACCCGGTGCCGGTCGCCACTTCGGCGGGCGGCCGGCCGAGCATGTCCGCGACGGCGGCGCGCAGCGTGTCGGTGAAGCCGTTCGCGGCGCCCGGCGAGGACGCCGCGGCCTGCCCGGGCACCGTCGCCGGTGGCGCGGCGGCGGGCCGGACCGGCGCGGCGTCGGCCGACACGTCGGCGAGCAGCCGGCGTACCAGCCCGGATTCGCGGATGCGCTTGCAGGTGAGGCCGGTGAAGCCGGCCAGGAACCGGCCGTCCGCGTCGCGGATCGTGTAGTCGGTGGTGATCACGTCGCCGGACGGCGCGAGCCGTTCCGGGCGCGGGACGTGGACGTGACACGTCGGCGGCAGCGGCTCGGGTGCCCGGAACTCCTGGACGAACATCGGCACGAACGGGTCGTCGGTCGGCATCCCGACCTGCCCGAACCCGGCCAGCGTCGAGGCGTCCAGCGAGGCCGGGTGCAGGTGGAACCCGGCGGCTGTGGCCCCCGGGTGCTGCTCGCGGGTCAGGTCGGCCAGGAGCGCGCCGCCGCCGATGTGCAGGGTGCCGCGGCAGCGCATCGCCGGGCCGTGGCGGATGTGCTCCCGTACCGCCCGCTGGTAGAGCACCTCCACGTCGTCGTGCCGGTCGGCGGCGGCCCGCAGCGCGGTCAGGTCGAGCGGCGGCGGGACCGGCTCGTCGGTGAGGCAGATCAGCCCGTGCGCGTTGTCGTGCCAGCCGGACACCGGGTCGTCACCGCGAAGCCAGCGGCTGCGGACGGTGAACGGACGCCCCGCGTCCTGTGGTTCGCCGATGGTGAGCACGACCTCGCGGTCGAAGCCGTCGGTGGTGACGATCGCCTCGGCGAGCACTGTGTCCCGTACGCAGAGCCGGCGGTGGTCCCAGCCGGCCGCGACGGCGGTGCGGTAGACGAGGTCGAAGAAGACGACGCCGGGAAGCACCGACACCTCGTGCAGCCGGTGGTTCCGCATGACGAAGTCGTCGTGGGTGAGCCGGAACCGGCTCTGGACGTCGGCCATCGGGAACCTGCCTCCGGTCTTCTGGTCAGTCGGTGGTGACGAGTTGCAGTCGCAGCAGGGACGCCGTGAGCGGCTCGCCCGTGTCCGGCCGGGCCGGGGGTGGCGCCTCGGCCGGGCCGTCGCCGTCGAGCCACAGCCGCCTGCGCCGGAACACCGGGCGGGGCAGCGGCGCCCGGCGTACCGGCCCCGGCGGCGCGCCACTGAGCACGAGGTGGGCGTTGGTGCCGCCGAGGCCGAACGAGCTGACGCCGGCGACGCGTTCCCGGCCGGCCGGCCAGCCGACCGGTTCCGTGGTGGGGTGCAGCGGTGAGCGGTCGAAGTCGAACCGCGGGTTCGGGGTGTCGCAGAACAGCGTCGGCGGGATCGTGCCGTGTTCCAGGGCGAGCGCCACCTTGAACAGCCCGGCCATGCCGGCGGCGCTGAGCAGGTGGCCCAGGTTCGACTTCACGCTGCCGATCTCGATCCGGCCGCCGGGCCGGTCGCCGAAGACGTCGTTGAGGGCACGCAGCTCGATCGGGTCGCCGATGAGCGTGCCGGTGCCGTGCGCCTCCAGCATCGTGATGTCGGCGGGGCGCCGGCCGGCGGCGGCCAGCGCCTGCCGGACCACGTCGGCCTGGGCGGCGGGGCTGGGGGTGGTGACGCCCATCGTGTGCCCGTCGTTGTTCACCGCCACGCCGTCGATCACGGCGTGGACGCAGTCGCCGTCGGCGAGCGCGGCCGCCAGCGGTTTGAGCAGCACCACGCCGCAGCCCTCGCCGGGCACGAAGCCGTCGGCGCGTTCGTCGAACGTCCAGCACCGGCCGGTCGGGGACAGCGCCCGCGCGGCGCTCAGGTCGAGGTACGTCTCCGGGTCCAGCAGCACCTCGACGCCGCCGACGACCGCCAGCTCCGACTCCCCCGCGAGCAGGCTGCGGCAGGCGACCTGCACCGCGACGAGCGACGACGAGCAGGCGCTGTCGACGACCAGGTTCGGGCCGCGCAGGTCGAAGTGGTGTGCGACGCGGGCGGCGATGAAGTTCTGGTCGGAGCGCAGGACGTCGGTGCGGATCGGGACGCGTCGGCCGTAGTCGGACAGCCGCGCCCCGGCCACGACGGCGACGCGCCGGCCGCGCAGTTCGTCCGGGGCGTACCCGGCCTCGGCCAGGCACTCCGCGGTGCCCTCCAGGAACATCCGGATCGCCGGGTCCAGGCAGCGCGCCTCGTCGTCGCTCATGTCGAAGTAGCCGGGGTCGAACCACTCGATGCCCTCGACGAAGCCGCCCCACTTGCTGATCGACCGTCCGAGGCCGGGCTCGGGCGAGTACCAGCGGCGGTGGTCCCACCGCTCGGCCGGCACCTCGGTGACCGCGCAGCGCCCGTGGAGCAGGTTGTCCCACAGCGTCACGACGTCGGTCGCTCCCGGGAACCGGCAGGCCATGCCGATCACCGCCACCCGCCGGTCCAGGTCCGGCCGCGCGCCGCCGCCCGCGGCCACCGCCGCCTGCGCCGCCGTCGGCACAGGCTCGTCAACGGGTACGGGCGCAGTCACGGGTACGGGCGCCGTCACGGGTACGGGCGCAGCCACCGCGTCGGGTGGAGTCACGGGTCCGGGCGCAGCCACCGGCCCGGGCGAGTTCACCGCCTCGGGCGCAGTCGGCGGCTCGGGCTCGGGAGTCGCGGCCTGCACGCCGAGGTGGGCGGTGAGGCGCTCCAACGTGGGGTGCAGCAGCAGCGTCGCCGGGTCGAGATGGGTGCCGAGCCGCTCCTCGATGCGGATCAGCAGCTCGCCGAGGAGCACCGAGTCCACGCCCAGGTCGCCGAACTCGACGGTCGGGTCGAGGTCGCGCTCGGGAATGCCCAGCGCCGCCGAGAAGATGCCCACGAGCCAGCCCGGCGGGGCCGCCGGCCCGCCCGGCGCCGCCGGGGCCGTTGCCGTGCCCGTCGTCAGGGCCGGCGCCGGGGCCGGGATCGAGGCTGGGGCCGGCGCCGGGGCCGAGGCCGGGGCTGGGACCGAGGCCGGGGCTGGGACCGAGGCTGTCGCCGAGCCCGGGGCGGGCGTACCGGCGGCCGGAGCGCCTGCCACGACGGGGGGTGACGTCGGCGCCGGGCGGCGCGGGCGCAGCCGCAGCAGGGCGTCGGGGTCGGGGGCGTCGCCGAGCGGCGGGCACGGCAGCACCACCGCGCCGGCCGGCAGGGCGAGCACGCGGTCGACGACGCGTAGTCCGGCGGCGTCGTCCAGCGGGGCGAGACCGGCCGGCACGCACGGGTTGGGGCGTCCGCTCGTGGACCCGGTCTGTGCCCACTGCGGCCAGTCCACCGAGCGGAACTCCGTACGGCCGGCGGCGATCCGCGCGCGGACCAGCTCGTCGACGGCGATGTTCGCGGCGGCGTAGTCGGAGACCCCGGCGGCCAGCCCGGTCACCGTGGCGCACACCGAGGAGAACACCAGGAAGAAGTCGAGCGGGTCGGCGGCGCACAGCGGCACCAGGGTCTCGAAACCGTCCAGCTTGGGCGCCATCACCGCGCGGACGTCCGCCAGGTCCTTGTGCAGGAACGCCGGGTTGCCCCGGCTCTCCACACCAGCGCAGTGCACCACGCCCCGCAGCGGGCCGAGTTCCGAGCGGACCTGCCGCAGGAACTCCTCGACGCCGGGGAACCCGCCGGCGTGCTGGAGCACGCGCACGCCGCGGGCGCGCAGGTCGTCCGCGACGCCGGTGTCCGCGTGGACGCCGACCAGGGCGATCGACCGGGCGCCGTGACCGGCCAGGTGCCGGGCGACGAGCGCACCGACGCCCCGGGTGCCGCCGGTCACCAGGTAGGCCCCGTCCGGGTCGCAACGCAGCGGCGCGTGGGGCGCCGGTACGAGGTCCAGGCGCGGCCGGTACCGCCGGCCGTCGGCGTACCGGACCTCGCCGTAGGCGTCGGCCCGTACCCATTCGGCGAGGATCCGGGTGGCGAGATCGGTGTCGTCGCCGGGCCGGTCGGTGTGCAGCACGGTGGCGGTGACGCGGGCGTACTCGGCGCCGAGGACCTTGACGAAGCCGGCCGTGCGGACGTCGTCGACGGCCGTCTCCAGGATCCGCAACGGCGTGGTGGGACGCTCGGCCAGCAGCCGCTGCACCATCCGTACCCGGGTCTCCCAGCCGGGCCCGCCGGGCAGGCCGACCAGGCCGCCGACGTCGGGCACGCGGGACAGCACGGCGGCGAGGTCCGCCACGTCGTGCACGGCCAGGCCGCCGAGACGGGCGACGAGATCGGGACTGCCGCCGACGCACAGCATCACCCCGGCCACCGGCGACGCGGCCGGCCCGGGATCGGGATCCGGCTCCCACCCCTTGGCGTAGAGCGGCACCTCGGCGTCCGGCGCCGCCGCGACGGTCGGCGCCTGCGTGCCGGACGGCCCGGCACCGGCCGGTGTGTCCTCCGGCACCCAGCACCGCATGCGGGCGAACGGGTACGCCGGCAGGTCCACGACCGTCCGGCCCGGCTCGTGGAGCGCGGCCCAGTCGACGGCTCCGCCGGCCACCCAGTGCCGGGCGAGGTCGGTCAGGCTCGCGCCGGCCGGCGGCACGGCGTCCGGGTCCGGCGCGGCGGGCGCGCGGCCGCGCAGCACGGCGGGATCGGTGCGGTAGGCGGTGAGACGCTCGCACAACGTCGCGACGTCCTCGACCACGACCGCCAGCCGCTGCCGCAGCGGCTCCCGGCCGACCTGGAGTGTGTAGGCGATGTCGGCGAGGGCCGGCCCGTCGTGCGCCAGCAGCGCGGCGGCGTGGTCGGCGGCCGAACCGGGGTGCTCCCCGGCGGCGATCCGCCGGACCGCGGCGACGAGGTCCGCCGTGCTCGGTCCGCGGTCCCGGCGCAGGTACGCGACGAGCCGCCGCACCACCTCGTCGAGGCGGTCCTCGTCGTAGGCGGACAGGACGACGAGCTGCGGGCCGGGCGGCGCGGCCGGGCGGGTGCGGGCGGGTGGCGCGGCGACGACCGCGTGGGCGATGGTCCCTCCGGCGCCGAACGAGCTGACGCCCGCGACCCGGGGGCCGGTCCACTCGGCCCGCTGCCGCTGCACCCGGAACGGCACGGCGTCCCAGGGGATGTTCGGGTTGAGTTCGTCGGCGTGCAGCGACGGCGCGAGCACGCCGTGCCGCAGTTGCAGGATGACCTTGGTGAGACCGGCGAGTCCGGCGGCGGCCTCGGTGTGCCCGATCGTCGACTTCACCGAGCCGATCGGGATGCTGCCGGGCGGCAGGTCGGTCCCGGCCGCGTCCCGGTACGCCCGGGTCAGGCCGTCGATCTCGACCGGGTCGCCGAGCGCCGTGCCGGCGCCGTGTGCCTCCACGTAGCCGATCTCGGCGGGTCCGGTACGGGCGTCGCGCAGCGCCCGCCGTACCACGTCGGCCTGCGCGACCGGGCTGGGCACGATGTAGCCGTTCGTCCGTCCGGCGTGGACGACGGCGGTGCCGCGGATCACGGCGTGCACCGGGTCACCGTCGTCCAGCGCCCGCCGCAGCGGCTTGAGGATCAGCGCACCGACCCCCTCGGCCGGCACGAACCCGTCGCCGCCGGCGCCGAAGGTCCGGCTGCGCCTGTCGGTCGCGGTGAGCTTCATCCGGTGCTGCTGGATGAACTTGTTCGGGTGCAGCGACAGGCTGACGGCCCCGGCCACCGCCAGTTCGGCCTCGCCGCGCCGCAGGCTCTGCACCGCCAGGTCGAGCGCCACCAGCGCGGAGGAGCACATCGTGTCCACGGTGAGGCTCGGGCCGTGCAGGTCGAAGCAGTACGACACCCGGTTGGCGATGCCGCCGAGCGTCGCGCCGGAGTCCTGCGGGACGCCGCGCAGCGTCCGCTCCGCCCCGAACAGCGGGTACTCGTTCCACATCGCGCCCGCGTACACGGCGACCGAGGAGTGGTGCCGCTCCCGCAGCCGGGCGCGGGTGTATCCGGCGCTCTCCAGCGCGGCCCAGGTCACTTCGAGGAACAGCCGTTCCTGCGGGTCCATCAGGGCGGCGTCGCGGGGGGTGATGCCGAACAGCAGCGGGTCGAACCGGTCGACGTCGTCGAGGTACCCGCCGTCCATGAGGTGGGTCGGCCATCCCGGTCGCGCGCGCTCGGGCGGGTGCGGGGTGACGCAGTCGCGGCCGCCGACGAGGTTGTCCCAGAACGCGTCGAGGTCGGGCGAGCGCGGGTAGCGTCCCGCGACGCCGATCACCGCGATCTCCGTCTCGCGCTCCTCCTCCGGCTCCCGCTCCACGGCGACGGCCGGCGCCGGCACGACGTCCGCAGCGGGCGGTGCGGCGGACTCGGCAGGTGCGACGGACTCGGTGGGTTCGGCGGGTACGGCAGGTGCGGCGGACCCGGCAGGCTCGGCGGGAACCGCGCCGGCGGGAGCCGTGCGGCCGGCCGCCGCCAGCGCCGCGGCGACCTCTCCAAGGGTGGCGTGCTCGAAGAACAGCGTCCGCGACCGCTCGCCCAGGTCGTTCTCCAGCCGGGCGGTCAGTCGCGTCACGAGGAACGACGACAGGCCCAGCTCGGTCAGCGGCAGGAGCGGGTCGACGGACTCGGCGGGCAGGCCGGACACCTCGGCGTACACCTCGACCAGATAGGCCCGCAGCGACCCGGCCGGGTCGCGCGGCCGTGCGGCGGGCGGGGCCGGCGGCGCCGCACCGAAGGGGTAGCCGGGCAGCGGCACCCGCGGGCGTGGTCCCGGCCAGTACCGCCGCCAGTCGACCAGGCCGCCGCCGACCCAGTCCGCGGCGGCGTCGGCGTCGGTCGGCGCGGCGGCCGGCGCGAACGGCGCCCCGGCGACGCCGTGCAGCACCCCGTCGCGGGCCTCGCCGCGCAGGTAGGCGTCGAGTCCGCCGACCAGGTCCGCGACGCTCGCGCACCGCACGGCGAGCCGGTGCGGCAACGGCATCCGGCCGACCTGCGTGGTGTACGCCACGTCGGCGAGGTCGAGCGCCGGGTCCGCGGTGGAGACGTGCTCGCGCAGCCGGTGCGCGGACCGGCGTAGCCGCTCCGGATCGGCGGCGGAGAGGACAACGGCGTGGGCTGGATCGGTCTGTTGCGTCACGGCACCTGCCCGCCTGGGAAGGGTCGACGGCCGAGGATCCCGGCCGAGTCATCACGCTAGGCAGTCGTACCGGCTTCGCCTGCTCAACCTTGAGCAGGCCGGTTGCTTCCGGCGCCCGCTCAACCGTGAGCAGACACGCCGTCGGCCGTCCCCGTAGAAACGGGCCGGAACCGGCGATCTCACCTGAGGAGCGAACCGATGACCACGACGGTCGAGCCGTACCGCGCGCTGAACCAATCGTCGCTGCCGCTGGAGCGGGTGCTGCACACGCTCAACTCCGGCTTCATCCTGCACCGGGTCGGCCAGATGGCCTACGGGTTCGCCGCCGAGGGGCGCCAGTTCAGCGTGGACCTGCTGCAGTACATCAACACCTCGCAGGAGGGCGTGGCGACGTCGTTCGCCTTCGAGGAGGTGTTCGGCGGCCGGGACCGGATGCACTGGTTCATCCACCTGAAGTCCCCGCAGGACTACCGGATCCTGCTCAACATGGTCGACCACGACCTGGAGTTCCGCCGGATCTCCGACGAGGACCGGCTGCCGCACAAGGGCGGCGGCAACTGGGACCGCATCTTCGTCCACCGCAGCCTGCACGAGGACGTGCTCGTACCGCAGCACGGGATGGACCACGACGGCGACGACGCCGAGCCGGCGACCTTCGTGCCGCCCGCCTCGTCCCAGCTCAACCAGCCGCCGGAGCAGCAGATCAACTCGGCGACGGCCGGCGCGATCGTCATGCGGACCTCGGACGTCAAGTACGAGTTCCGCGAGGAGGGCCGGATGTACGCGGCCCACTGGCAGCACTTCGTCAACGAGCGGCTCGCCGGCCGGGTCACCGCGACGCTGTACGAGCAGACCTGGGGCCAGCAGGACCACCTGTTCCAGCTGATCCACCTGCGCAGCGTCGACGACTACCACGAGCTGCGCGAGCTGGAGCGCGGCAAGGAGATGGCCACCGAGGTGTTCGGCCGGCGCCGGCTGCACGAGTCCAAGGGCGGCGGCACCTGGGACCGGCTGTTCATCGAGGGCAGCATCCGCGACACGCTGCTGCTGCCGCAGGTGCCGAGCGGCGCGGCCTGAGCTCCGATGGCGTACCGCACGATCGAGCTCCGGCGCGAGCCCGGGCTGTTGCGCGTCACGCTGGCCCGGCCGGAGCGGCGCAACGGCATCGACGACGAGACGCTGCGCGAGCTGCACGCCGCACTCGACGAGGCCGAGGGCGACGCCGCCTGCCGGGCGGTGGTCCTGGCCGGGCGTGACGGCGTGTTCAGCACGGGCATGGACTTCCAGAGCGCCGCCGGTGACGGTGGCGCGTCCGACGGGGGCGCGGCGTTCTTCGCCCTGCTGGAACGCTTCACCACAGTGCCGCGGGTGGTGATCGCCCAGGTGGACGGGCAGGTCGCCGGTGGTGGTGTCGGGCTGGTCGCCGCCAGCGACTTCGTGCACGCCACCGCCCGCAGCACGTTCGCGCTGCCGGAGGCGCTGTGGGGGTTGCTGCCCTGCTGCGTGCTGCCGTTCCTGGTGCGGCGGGTCGGGTTCCAGAAGGCGTACGCCGCGACGTTGAGCACGCAGACGATCGCCGCGGCCGAGGCGTACCGGATCCATCTCGTCGACGAGGTCGCCGAGCGTCCCGAGACGGTGCTGCGGCAGCTGCTGTTCCGGCTCAACCGCCTCGACCCGGTGGTCGTCGGCGACGCCAAGCGGTACTTCCGGGCGTTCTCCGGCGTCGACGACCGGCTGCGCGACCACGCGGTCACCGAGTTCGGCCGGCTGATGTCGGCGCCCGCGGTGCGGCAGCGGATCACGGAGTTCGTCGCGCACGGCCGCTACCCCTGGGAACGGTGATCGCCGTGCGCGCGTGGGTCTTCCCGGGGCAGGGATCGCAGCATCCCGGCATGGGCGAGGGTCTCCTGGACCGTTTCCCCGCCGAGTGCGCCACCGCCGAGCGGCTCATCGGCGTGCCGCCGGCGCAGCTGTGCCGGGACGCCCGGGGCGAGTACCTCGGCCGCACCCGGTACGTGCAGCCGGCCGTGTTCCTGGTCAGCGTGCTGGCCGCCCGGGCCGCGCTGGCGGACGGCCGTCCGCCACCCGAGGTGGTGGCCGGGCACAGCCTCGGCGAGTACGCCGCGCTGCACCTCGCCGGCTGCCTGGACTTCGACAGCGCGCTGAGCCTGGTCGTCCGCCGTGGGCGGCTGATGGAGAGCGTGACCGGCGGCGGCATGGTGGCGGTGCTCGGCCTGCCGCTGTCGCGGGTGACGGAGCTGCTGGCCGGGATCCCGGACGTCGACCTCGCCAACCACAACCTGCCCGACCAGTTCGTGCTGGCCGGCAGCACGGCGGGCATCCGCGCGGTCGTCGACGCCGTGCCGCGGCTCGGTACGGGCCGGTGCGTGCCGCTGGCGGTCAGCGTGCCGGCGCACTCCCGGTTCATGGCCGGCGCCGCGGAGGCGTTCGCGGTGGCCCTGCGCGACGTCACGCCGGGCCCGCCGTCGATCCCGGTGGTGAGCAACGTGACCGGGTCGCCCCACGTCCCGGGCGAGATCCCGGGCACGCTGCTGCGGCACTTCGTCGAGCCGGTCCGGTGGTGGGACACGATGTGCCTGCTGGCCCGGTCGGGGGTGACCGAGCCGGTCGAGGTCGGTCCCGGTGAGGTGCTGACCAAGATGTGGCGCCGGGCCGCCGGGAGCCTGCCGGCACCCGCTCCCGGCGGGCCGCTCGCGCCCGCCGCGCCCGTCCCGCCGCCCGCGCCGGTCCCGCCGCCCCCGCCAGCGACGTCGGTCGCGCCCGCCGCGCCGGCCGCGCTTCCGGTGACTGCGCCGGCCGCGCCGGTGGCGCGAGGTCCCGCCCTCGGCCCACCGCCGGCCACCGCGTCGCGTCCGCGCCCGGCGGGCTCGCCCGGGCTGCGGTCCGACTACGGCATCCGGTACGCCTGCCTGGCCGGGTCGTCCCCGTTCGGCGTCACGTCGCCGGCGTTCCTGCGACGGCTGTCGGAGGCCGGACTGCTCGGCTTCTTCGGCGCCCAGGGTCTGGCGCCGCCGGAGATCAGGGCCGCGCTGGCCGAGCTTCGCGACGTCCGCCGGTACGGCATGGCCTGGCCGTCCGGTGGTGACGAGCGGGCGCTGTGCGACCTGTACCTCGCCCACGACGTCCGCCATGTGGAGGTCACCGGTCCGCTCGCCGTGGTGTCGCCGCAGCTCGTGCGGTTCCGCTACGGCGACGGTCCCCGGCAGGTCCTGGTCCGTGCCCCGGATCTGGCCACGGCGGTCCGGTTCCTGCGCCCCGCCGACCCGGCGACGGTAGGGGCGCTGGCCGCCGCCGGGCACCTGGACGGCGGAGCAGCGGGCGCGGCGGCACGGGAGGCGGTCGCCACCGACGTGGCAGTCGAACGGGACGCCCATGCGCTGGTGCCGGCTCTGGTGGCCCTGCGCGACCGGGAGGCGCCGGGGGCGCGGATCGGGGTGGCCGGGGTGGGCACCCCGGCGGCCGTCGCCGCCGCCTTCGCGCTCGGGGCGGACTTCGTCGTCACGACGACGGTGAACCAGTGCACCGCCGAGGCCGCCACGTCGGACGCGGCGAAGGATCTGCTCGCCGCGCTCGACGTCACCGACATCCGTGAGGCGCCCGATCCGGACCTGTTCGAGCTCGGCGCGCGGTCTCCGGTGGCGCACCGGGGCACCCTGTTCGCCGCTCGTGCCGAGGAGCTGTACCGGATGTTCCTGCGCTACGACCGGCTGGCCGACGTCGGCCCGCGGCGGCTCGCCGAGTTGGAGCGGACGCACTTCGGCCGCCCGCTGGACGAGGTGCGCGCCGATCTCGGCGTCGCGGGGCGGGACGACCGGCGCGTGCTCGCGTCGGTCTGCGCCGCCTACTGCCGGGAGGCCACCGCCGCGGCCCTGCGCGGAACGCCGGGTCAGCGGCTGAACTACCGGGTGCCGGCCTCCACCGACGTCGGGGCGTTCAACCGGCTCGTCGCGGCGGAGCCGCTGGCCGACTGGCGGGCCCGGCACGCCGAGTCGGTCACCGAGCGGCTGCTCAGCGAGGCAAATTGACCTAAATCATTAAAAAGGCCAGCCGACTCCCATTCCGCTGACAATCACCCCCTACGAACCCAACCGAGGTCGCAAAATGCCTGGTCATTGCGCTGCGTAGACACCCGCCACCCAATTAGTTACGATGGCGGCGGGCATTAATACGGCTCAATCAAGCAGTATGCGCAACCCTCGCCCACACCCTCCGAAAGGCCCCTTGCATGCATTTGCTTCACTGGATGAACGCGTCCCGAACATGGAAGAAACCAGACACAACAGATAGATGGACATCGTAGGTCGCGCCATGCCGCCGCTCAGATCAAGCGCTCCTGCCTGCGGAAATGCAGGTGGGTCGCCTCAGCGCCGGGCGCGCGGCATGCCGAGCACGACCGACGGGACGAACGGCCGGCACGGGCCGTATTGCAATTCCGACAGTTTGCCGACACCGGCTGAAGAAATACTTGCCGGCGTTGCGGCTGTACTGTCAACGATTGATAGCGTCACGCATTTCACCAGCGAATGATCAGGAACCTGACAACACGCCCGAGCCACGACATCGGGCGCCAGGAGGCCTCCTTGCGAATCGCCGGCGCCACCACCAGTTTGCGTAACGAGCTGCATCGGCTGATCCGGGACGACCCGACTTTCGCCGTCCGCACACACGTCCCGCGAGGCGGGGCCGCGTACAACTCCGGCGACCACGATCTGCGGATGTACCTCGTGGAGGTCGGCCAGTTCAAGACCATCGCGTCCTCCGCGGACGGCAAGCAGTGCCTGCTGTCGATCCACACACGGGGCGACATGTTCGGCGAGCTCGGCCTGCTCGGCGGGCCACGCCACGACACCGCCCGGGCCATGCGCGACAGTGTGATCAGGAGAGTCAACTCGGCGAAGCTGTTCGACCTGCTGAGCAGCGACGAACAGCTCAACTGGCACTTCACCCGGTTCCTCATGGCCAAGCTGCTCGACCAGCAGCAGGCCATCACCCAACTGGTCACCATGGACAGCGAACACCGGCTGGCCGCGACCCTGCTGCGACTCGCCCGCAAGGTGGGCCGGCGGCTCAACCTCGGCATGCAGATCGACGCGAAGATCACCCAGGAGGAGCTGGCCAGCATGGTCGGCACCACCCGGTCCCGCGTCGGGCTGTTCCTCAAGCACTTCCGCGCGGCGAAGCTGGTGGATCAGCTGCCCGGCGGATATCTCCTGATCAACGAGCCCGCGCTGACCCGGTACGTGGAGTGCGGACAGTACGAGCCCGCCCGGTGGGGCGCCGAGCCGATCCGGCCGGTGAACGGCGCACGCCTGCTGCGCGGCGACCGGGAACTGTCCGCATGAGCGCCGTCCTGGTCCTCCTGCACGGAGCCGCGCTGCTCGTGGCGCTGCTGCTCGTCGGCGGGACCGGACGAGCCGTGGCGCGGCTGTTGCGGCAGCCGCCGGTGATCGGGGAGATCGTCGCCGGTCTCCTCGTCGGCCCGGCCCTCGTCCTGTTCGCCGGTCACGACGGGCTGGCGGCGGTGCTGCCGGAGGACGTACGCGCACTCCTGCGCCTGGTCGCCGAGGGTGCCCTGGTGCTCTTCCTGGTCGGCCTCGCGCGTGAGCTGCGGGTCGGGCCGGCGCGCGACGACCGCAGGCTGGCCTGGGTGACCGCCGGTGCGCTCGTCCCGGCGCTGGCCTGCGGGGTGCTTGTCGCACTGTGGGTCCAGTTCGTCGCCGGACCGGCCGTACGCGGCGACGCGCCGATGCCGGCCTTCGTGCTGGGCGTCGCGGTGACGCTGTCCATCACCGCCGTACCGGTGCTGGCGCGGCTGCTGACCGAGCGGGGCCTGACGGAGACGACGGCCGGGGCCCTCGCGCTGGCCGCCGCCGTGGTCGTCGACGTCGTCGGCTGGCTGCTGCTGTCCCTGGCCGTCGGGCTGGGCGCCGGAGATCCCGCGACCTTCGGCCGCGCGATGGCGGTCCTCGCCGGCGCGTTGCTGCTGGCCGGCGGGATCCGATGGGTGCTGCGCCGCGCCCGGGCGGCACTGTGGTGCGGCCGGTGGCCGGCCGCCAGTGCCGTGGTGCTCGGCGTGGTGGCTCTCGTGGTCGGCTTCGGCGTCCACCTCCTCGGGCTGACCGCGGTGTTCGGCGCGATCCTGGTCGGCCTGGCGGTGCCGCCCGGCGAGCCCTGGGACGCGCCGACCGCCGCCGTGTCGCGGCTCGGGCGGTCGCTGCTGCCGATCTTCTTCGTGAGCGCCGGGCTCACCGCGCTGACCGGCGCGGTCGCCAGCACGCCGTGGTCGCTGGTGGTCGTCGTGCTCGTCCTCGGACTCGCCGGGAAGATCGGCGGCGGCTATCTCGGCAGCCGGCTCGGCGGCTGCTCTCCCGCAGAGGCGACACGGATCGGGATCCTGCTCAACACGCGCGGGCTCACCGAGCTCATCGTGCTCCAGGTCGCGTTCCAGGCCGGCATCCTCAGCCCGCCGCTGTTCCTCGCCCTGCTCATCATGGCGCTGGTCACGACGCTTCTCACCGGCCCGCTGCTGTCGTTGGCGGACCGGTTCGTGCGGGCCGCCGACGCCGGTGACAGCGCCTCGGGCGCCGTGTCCGGCCCGTCAATGGTGAGCCCGCGATGACGGGTATGACGGGTACGCGGTCAGGCCGCCGCCATGTCGCGCAGCTTCAGCACCGAGCGCCAGTTGCGGGTCGTCCCGACCACACCGGTCTTCTTCTCCACGAAGGCGTTGCTGAGCTTGCTGCGCCCGTACCCGTCGGGAACGTGCACGAACACGTCGCGGCCGAGCAGCGTCAGCGTGCCGCTCTCGCCGGGCGGGGCGGCGAGCGCCGCCTGCTTGTCCGCGCCGGGGTCGCCGCTGAGCATGGTGACGAGCAGCTTCGTGTGGTCCGTCTGGACGTCGAGATACGGGTTGGCGGCGATCATCGCGTCGAGCTCGTCCAGGCTGCGCAGCAGCACCGGCACGTCGCGACCCCACCGCTGCTTGATGCCCCTGTCGATCTCGGCCAGGATCGCGACCTCGTCGGTCTCGGGGCAGCCGAACACGACGTTGCCGCTCTGGATGTACGTGGCCACGCCGTCGAAGCCGCAGGAGACGAAGACCTCTTTCAGCTCCGTCATCACCATCGAGCTACCGCCACCGATGTTCACCGCACGCAACAGAGCGACGTATCTCGTCATGACCCGGGATGGTAACCGGCCGGGCCGATCGCGGGCGCTCAACTCTGAGCAGACACGCCCGGCCCGCGGTCGTACAACGTCAGGGACCGCGGCGGTGAGGGATCCACGAAGAGGAGAGGCCCGAGGATGATCACCACGGCGGTCGGCATCGAGGATCTCCACGTCTACCCCGGCCGGGCGTACGTCGACGTGCCCAGCCTGTTCGAGGCGCGCGGCCTGGACCCGTCGCGGCTGCCGAACCTGATGATGCGGCGCCGGTCGGTGAGCCTGCCCTGCGAGGACCAGGTGACCCACGCGGTCAACGCCGCCCGGCCACTGGTCGACGCCCTGTCGCCGGAGCAGCGGGAGGCGATCGAGCTGGTGGTGGTGGCCACCGAGTCGGGGCTCGACTTCGGCAAGCCGATCAGCACCTATGTCCACGACCTCCTCGGCCTGCCGCCGCGCTGCCGGTCGTTCGAGGTCAAGCACGCCTGCTACGGCGGCACCGCCGCCCTGCAGAGCGCGGCGGCGATCATCGCCGCGAGCCCGGCGCCGGACGCGCGGGCGCTCGTGATCGCCACCGACATCGCCGGCGTCGCGGCGGCCGGCAGCTACTTCGAGCCGTCGGAGGGCGCCGGCGCGGTCGCGATGCTGGTCAGCCGTACGCCCGACGTGCTGCGGCTCGACCTGGGCGCCAGCGGGTACCACACCCAGGAGGTGATGGACACGCTGCGGCCCCGGCCGGACGTCGACGTGGTGAACTCCGACCTGTCCCTGCTCGCCTATCTCACCTGTCTGGAACGGTGCTTCGCCGCCTACCGGGACCGCGTCGAGGGCGCCGACATCGTCACCACGTTCGACCACCTCGTCTTCCACATCCCCTTCGCCGGGATGGTCAAGGGCGCCCACCGCACGCTGCTGCGCAAGACCAAGCGCATGGCGCCGGCCGACATCGACAGGGACTTCGCGGCGCGGGTGGCCCCGTCGCTGTCGTACACGAGCGAGATCGGCAATCTCTACTCCGGTTCGCTCTACCTCGCGCTGTGCTCGCTGATCGACCACGCCGACTTCACGGTGGCCCGCCGGATCGGCCTGTTCTCCTACGGCTCCGGCTGCGGGTCCGAGTTCTTCAGCGGCGTCGTCACCGAGCGCGCCGCCGGCCGGCTCGCGGCCCGCCCGCTCGCCCGCGCCGTCGAGGAACGCCGCCGGCTCACAGTCGCCGAGTTCGACGAGTGGAGCAGGCACACCGGCGACCGCGCCTTCGGCGTCCGCGACGCCGTCCTGGACACCGGCCCCTACCGGTCCGTCCTGGACAGCCACGTGGCCGGCCGGGGCCTGCTGCTGCTCGACCGGATCGAAGACTTCCACCGCGTGTACCGGTGGAGTTGAGCGCGCCATCCGAGGGAGGACCCATGAGTGTGCCCACGTCCGCGGTCGTCGTACCCGACCTGCTCCGGCACCGCACCGGCCTGATGCCCGAGCAGGAGGCGATAAACGTCCGCGGCAAGACGGCGATCACCTACCGGGACTGGGACCGGCGCTCGAACGCCGTCGCCCGCGCGGTGCTCGACCGGCTCGGCGGCACCGGGCGGGGCGCCCGGGTGGCGCTGCTGTTCGGCGGCGACGACTGGATCGACTACGCCGTCGCCTACCTCGGCGTGCTCAAGGCCGGCGCCACCGCCGTACACGTGAACGACACGATGCCGGCGGTGGAGCTGCGCCGCCGGTTCGACCAGTGTGCGGTGGCCGGTGTGATCCGCGGCGCGGCGCTCCCGCCGTGGCGGGACGACGCCGGACGCTGGTCGGTGGTCGTCGCGGACCTCGACCAGGGCGACTCCGGCGCCGTCGACACCGGCGTCACCCCCGAGGACATCTCCGACATCCTCTACACCTCCGGCACCACCGGCCCGGCGAAGCCGTTCACCAACCCGCACGGCAACCTGACGTACGGGCGCGGGTCCGCCGCCCTCGGGCAGCTGGTCGACCCCGCACCGCTGCTCGCGCCGATGCCGCTGGGCACCACGTCGAGCGCGACGACTGTCGCGGTGCTGGCCACCACGACGCCGTCACCGCTGATCGTGTGCTCACCGGACGACCCGGAGGAGATCGCCCGCCTGCTCGCCACGCACGGCTGCGCGACGCTCATCCTCACCCCGTGGACCGCGATCCGGCTCGCCGCCATCCGCCCGCAGGACCGCTACGACCTCGGCTCGGTCAAGACCATCGGCAACGCGTCGGCGATCATGCCGCCGCGCATCGCCCGCGACCTCCTCGCGGCCATGCCGAACGCCACCATCGCCAACGCCTACGCACAGTCCGAGGCGGTGCCGGCGATCATCCTGGGCAACGTCGACCCGGACCGGCCGATGTGGCTGGGACGCCCCGGACGCGGCACCGAGATGCGCGTCGTCGACCCGCAGGGCGAGCCGCTGCCGCCGGGCGAACTCGGCGAGGTGTGGCTGCGCTGCGAGGCGCCCAAGCGGCTGTACCTCGACCAGGCGCTCAACGCCCGCGTGCACGCCGGCGGGTGGACCCGCACCCGCGACCTCGGACGCGCCACCGCCGACGGCGAGCTGTTCCTGTTCGACCGGATGACCGACGTCATCACCACCGACGGGAAGCTCGTGTCGTCGCTGGAGGTCGAGGCCGCGCTCTACGACCACCCCTCGGTACGCGAGGCCACAGTCGTCGCGCTGCCCGACCCGGAGCACGGCGAGATCGTCGCCGCCGTCGTGGCGGCCGACCCGGCCCTGGACGACGCGACGCTCGCCGCGTTCCTCGCCGAGCGGCTGGAGCCGCACCAGGTCCCCGCCCGCATCCACCGCCTCGACGCGCTGCCCCGCGGCGGCACCGGCAAGGTGCTGAAGTACCAGTTGCGGCAACGCTTCGGCGGCTGACCGTCGCGGTGGCCGCCGGCGTACGGCCTCCGCCGCGTACCCTGTCAGAGCTGGTGGCGGCACGAGCCGGCTGCCTCCGACCACCCCGGCCACCGGGGTGCTCGGGCCTTGCGCAAGGGCCACTGACAGACATCGAGGTGGGAGATGCCGCAGCTGAACCCGGTCGCGGCGCAGCGCGTGGAGGCCGTCGCCGTCGCGGCCCTCGCCGTCGTCGTGACCGTCGCGGCCGGGTACCCGTGGTGGTCGCTGCTCGCCCTCTTCCTCGTCTTCGACCTGTCCATGCTCGGCTACCTGCGCGGGCCGCGCGTCGGCGCCGTCTGCTACAACGTGGCGCACTCGTACACGCTGCCGGCGGCGCTCGGCGCGGTGGCAGTGGCAGCGGCCGCGTCCGGCGACCGGATCGACTGGCTGGGAGTCCTGGCCGTCGCGTGGGCGTTCCACATCGCCGTCGACCGCGCCCTGGGCTACGGCCTCAAGACGACCGAGGGGTTCGAGCACACCCACCTCGGCCTGATCGGAAAGGCCCGGCGTGCCGGATCGTCCACCGACGAACGCTGACGGTTCCGGTCACGGGCGCGTCGGCCGGCAGTTCGCGCTCGTCAGCCGCACCGAGTACTCGCGGTCGTCGGACGTGATCCCGGACGGCACGCCGTCGAAGTATGCCTCCACCTTCTCCCAGCCCCGGCGCTGCTCGTAGTGCAGGTGCGGGGCGCCGGAGTTCCCGGTGCTGCCGACCCGTCCGAGCTGGTCGCCCCGGGCCACCCGCTGACCGGCCTGCACCGACGGCGGTTCGAGCAGGTGCAGGTACTGCGTCTCCCATTTGCCACCGTGGTCGATCTTGACCCAGTAGCCGCCGCCGCGCCCCCGCGGCCCGTCCGGATCCTGCGGGGTACGTCCGCCCAGCGAGCCGTTGATCCCCGCCACCGTGACGGTGCCGTCGGCGGAGGCGAGCACCGGCCGTCCCCACGCGTCCCCGGAAGTCGGGAAGAAGTCGACGTCGTAGTCGTCGTGCCCCGGATAGGTGGACAGCCGCCACGTCTCGCCGCAGGCCACCGGGAGCTGGAAGTCCGGTCGCGGGCCTGGTGGCCGTACCAGCGGCACCACGACCGCCGCACCGGCGGCGAGCGCCGCGAGGACGCCGACGATCAGCAGGACGCGCGGGGCGCGGCGGCGCGGGCGGCGGGAACCGTGGGGACGCTCGGTGGTCATCCGGGCCTCAGCCCAGCTCGATGACGGGCCGGGTCAGGATCTCGTCGGCGTATCCGTCGTCGGAGGCGACCCACCGGCCGAAATCCTCGTCGCGGTACGCGGTCGCGAGGGTGAGCCAGCCCAGGAAGAAGCCGCTCCCGCCACAGGTGGCACCGCCGCCGTCGCCACCGCAGACGACGGTGCGCTCGGTCGTCGCCTCGTGCCGGTAGGGGTCCTGCCCGATCGCCAGACCCCAGAGGTTCTCCTGCCGGTGCGGGCCGGTCCTGTGGTCGTACGGATAGCCGTCTCCGGGGCAGTCGTCGCCCCAGCGGAACAGGGTCGTCGCACCGGCGCCGCACGCCCACTCCCACTCGTCCGGAGTGGTCGTCCGCACGCCGAGGCTCCCGAGCCCGGCCATCGCCTCGTCGTACGAGACCTCGCGGATCGCCCGGGCGCGCACCACCTGCCCGGTCGTCCGGTCGAACTCCACAGTCAGCCCGTCACCCGACCGGAAGGTGCGCACCCCGCCGAACCGGTTCCCGACCGACGCGACCAGCTCCCGCACCCGAGGGTCGTCCGGCGCCAGCGGCACCTCGCACGGGTCGAACGCGTCCACCGCGACCAGCATCGCCGGCATGTCGACGTCGCGTACGGGCGACGTCATCGCGTCGACGTACTCGGTCAGCGACGGAAGGCCGAACTCGGCGGCGCTGTCGGCGTAGTCGGCGGCCTGGTGCGCAGCGGGCCGGAAGCGGGCCGCGTCGTAGCCGAGCGTCGGCCGGCCGCCGGGTACGAGAGCGAACCGCATCCCGCCCCGGTCGAACAGCGCAGTCCGGTGCGACCGCCCCGCGTACGCCGTGTCGCCCAGGCCGGTCACTGTCAGCTCGTGCCGCGCGGCGACGTCCTGGGCGAGCCGGCCGGCAGCGCCGTCGGAGAGATCGTTCCACTGGGCATGACTGAGATCGGCGTACGACACGGCGAAAGGATAGCCACGGGCTCCGACAGAGCCGGATCGACGCCGGTGCGACCGGTCGGCCCGCCTCCGGAGGCGGGCCGACGCGAGCTGTCCGGGTGCGCGACGGCACGCCGCGACCCGTCGACGAAGCGGTCAGGCTTCGTCGGCGTCCGTGCTGAGCGCGAGTTCGCGGCCGGCCTCGATGTCGGCGAGCAGCGTCGCCACGCGGGCCTTGGCCAGGCCGTATGAGTCGGAGCCGAGCACCTGGTGCAGCGGCGCTCTGCCGCCGACGGCCACCTCGACGATGGCGGCCGCGGCCTTGACCGGGTCGCCGAGCTGGGTGCCGGGCATGGCCAGGTGCGCCTCGGTCATCTCGCGGATCGCCTCGTAGCCGTCGGTGGTGCGCGCCGGCAGGCCGAGGGAGGACGTCCGAAGGAAGTCGGTACGCGTGTACCCGGGTTCCACGACGGTGACCTTGATGCCGAGGTGTGCGACCTCGGCCGCGAGCGAGTCCGACAGACCCTCCAGGGCGTACTTCGCGGAGCAGTAGAGGCCCCAGCCGGGGAACGCGGTCAGCCCCAGGATCGAGGACACGTTGACGATGTGGCCGCTGCCGGCGGCGCGCATGCCGGGCAGGGCCGCGCGGAGCACGTTCCAGACGCCGAAGACCTGCACCTCGAACATCGTCCGGACCTCGGCGTCGCCTGCCTCCTCGACCGCGCCGAGGAAGCCGTACCCCGCGTTGTTGACCACGACGTCGATCCCGCCGAAACGGTCGGTGGTGGCCCGGACGGCCGCCGTCACCGCGGCCTCGTCGGTCAGGTCGAGTTCGAGGGGAAGCAGTCGCTCACTGTCGACCGGCCCGAGGGCCGCGACGAGCCGCTCGGCCGACCGGGTCGTCGCCGCGACGTCGTCACCCCGCTCCAGCAACTGCTTGACCAGTTCGAGGCCGATGCCGCGGGACGTGCCGGTGACGAACCACGTGGCCGGACCTGCGGTGGGGTAGGGCATGGGAACTCCCGGATCTCGGTGTCGTCGTGTCCCCGGCCGGGGACGCCACTCCATCGTGGGTACGAGGGTGGGCCGAGAACACAGCCGGACGAGCCCAGCGCTGCCTGGGAACGGCGTACCCACCCAGGCGGTGTCGCGGACGACGTTCGCGGCGGATCATCGGGTCATGGCAGGACACTCCGACCTCGGCCGATTCCTTCGTCAGTGCCGGGCCGACCTGACTCCGGAAGCGGTCGGCATCGCCGCCGTGGCGCAGGGACGCCGCGTCCGCGGACTGCGCCGCGAGGAGGTGGCCCTGCTCGCCGGCGTGAGCGTCGACTACTACACCCGGCTCGAACAGGGCCGGCACACCAGCCCTTCGGCCGCTGTCGTCGACGCCTTGGCCCGGGTCTTCCGGCTCGACGCCGCCGCCCGCGCCCACCTCGCCGACCTCGCGCGGCCGGCGAGGCGCAGCAGCCGGCAGATGCCCGCCCAACGGGTACGCCCGGCGATGCACCAGCTGCTCGCCTCGATGACCGAACACCCCGCGCTCATCCTCGGACGGCGCACGGACGTGCTCGCCTCGAACGCCCTGGGCCGTGCCCTCCTCACCGACTGGACACTGCTCCCGCCGCGGCACCGCAACTACATCCGGTGGGTCTTCCTCGACCCGGGCGCCCGCGACGCCTTCCTGGACTGGCCGGCGGTGGCCGCCGACGTGGTCGGCACCCTGCGCCTCTACGCCGGACGCAATCCCGACGATCCGCAGCTCAGCGAGCTCGTCGGCGAGCTGAGCATCAAGAGCCCGGAGTTCCGGGCCTGGTGGAACGGCCGCCACGTGCACGAACGCACGCACGGCACCAAGCGGATGCACCACCCCGCGGTCGGGCCGATCACCCTCCGCTACGAGGCCCTCGTCCTGCCCGGCGACCCGGACCAGACGCTGTTCCTCTACACCACCGATCCCGGCAGCCCGTCGTACGACAACCTGCGCCTGCTGGGATCGCTGGCCGCCCGGACCGCGCCGGCCCCCGGCAGAGCCTCGTCCACGCCGCTGCCCGACGCGAGCAGGACCGAACCGAACCCGTCCTGACGCCGGCCGCGCGTCGATCTCAGGCCCGCGAGGCGTCCGCGGTCCGAGGGACTCCGGCCAGCCGGTCGCGGCAGAAGTCCCGGAACGTCCGGGGTGGCCGGCCGGTCACGTCCGCGACGGTCGTCGTGACCCGGTCCTCCGAGCCCGCGGCGACGGCCGTGTCCAGGCCCGCGAGGAAGCGGGCGTAGTCGGGCGCGAGGCCGTGAGCCTCGTGGTACGCGGTGAGCGCGTCCTCGTCGACCGCACGGTGCCGGACCGGGCGGCCGAGGAAGTCGGTGAGCGTGGCGGCGACGTCGGCGTAGCTCAGCCGCTCGGGACCGGTGATGACGTGCTCGGTGTCGTGGGGCGCGGGGTCCGTGAGGGCACGCACCGCCACCTCGGCGATGTCGGCCGGATCCACGAAGCCCACGCGGGCGTCGCCGGTGGCGCTGACGATCTCGCCACGCTCCCGGGCGCTCGCGGCGTGCGGATGGTCGCCGACGAAGTTCTCCATGAACCAGGACGGTCGCAGCACCGCCCACTCGGGGATCATCTCGCCGAGCTGGGCCTGCACCTCGCCCAGTCCCGGCGTGCCGGCCTCGATCGCCGACGAGCTGAGCAGGACGGCCCGCCGTACCCGGGCACGCCGGGCCAGGTCCAGGAACGGCAGCATGGTCGGCGCCGGGTCGGCGTCGCCGAGGGGCGCGATCAGGTAGAGCCCTGTCACACCGTCCAGCGCCGTGTCGTGCGTGCTGCGGTCGTACCAATCGAAGCGGACGCCCTCGGCGGACGCCCGGCGGCTGGCGACGCGGGCCCGGCGGCCGGCGGCGGCGAGTCTCGCGGCGACGAGCCGGCCCGTCGTTCCCGTGCCTCCGACGACGAGGATCATGCCCGCACCCCCTCGCCGAACAGTTCCCGCACGGCCAGCGGGGCGAACAGGGCGATGAAGCCCGGCATGTCCTTGGCGAGCAGACGGTCCAGGGCCTGGTGGAACACATCGGTGGCGGTACTCGGCACTGCTGTTCCTTCCTGTCGGCGGGCCGCCCGCGGTGATCTACGATAAGCGGACGGCCGGTCCGCTTCACCATAGCGGACTGGCGGTCCGTTTGCGAGAGGGGGCAGGAGTGCGGGCTGACGCGGCGCGGAATCGGGAGGCGGTGCTCGCCGCGGCCGATCGGCTGTTCGAGGCGGCGGACGACCCCGACCGGATCTCCATGGACGACGTCGCCGCTGCCGCCGGCGTGGGCAAGGGCACGCTGTTCCGCCACTTCGGCGACCGGCTGGGCCTCGTCCGCGCCCTCTACGGCACGCGCGGCGAACAGCTTCAGGCGTCACTCGCGGCGAGCCCGCCCGGCGACTCGCCGGCGGACCGCGCCCTGCACCTGCTGCGGGAACTGGTCCGGTTCAAGCGGGCCAACCGGGTCCTCACACTGGCCCTGGAGAACGCGGGAAGCGGAAGCCCCTATCGCAACGAGTCGTACGAGGAGTGGCACGCGACGCTGACCGCCATCGTGTCCGAGGCCCGGGGCCCCGAGTCGGCGGAGTTCCTCGCCCACGCCCTGCTGGCCGCGGTGCGCAGCGATCTCGTCGAGCATCTTCGCGACTGGCCCGACGAGCGCTGGGATGCCGGGCTCACCGCACTGACCCGTTCGGTGCTGACCTCCGGGCGGTAGTCCTACCCGACGGGTGCCAGGGTGGCGGGGCGTGAGCCGTGCCGCGCTCACGCCCCTGCCCTCACCTGGTCCGTTCGATCACGGCGGTGAGGCGGAGCCCGGCTGTCGACACCGTGCCACTCCCCCAGAACGACGCGGTCCCCGGGATGTTGGCCAGGGCGTCCAGGCTCGGGTCGTTGCCCTCGACCTTCGGCCCGTACGCGACGCTCCATCGCCCGCCGGTGTAGCGCAGCAGCAGCGTGCCCGGGTACTCGACGTACGGCGGGATCGGGTTCGTGCCGCTGATCCAGACGTTGCCGTTCGCGTCGCCCGCGACCGCGTACACCCAGCCGGCCGACGCCGGTCCGGCCACCCGCTGCCACGTCCGGCCGTCCCAGTGCAGGATGACCGGCCTGGGGGCGGAGTCGTAGTCCTGGGTGCCGACCGCCCAGGCGTCGGTCGACGAGCGGGCCCACACGCCGGTGAGCCGGGCGCTCGGGATCGACGGCAGCGGCGCCACCCGCCACGACCCGCCGACGCGCTGCGCGATCATCGGCTCCGGGTAGGGCGCGTCGGCGACGTACCGTTCCCCGGCGGCGAACACGCCACCGTCCGCGGTACGCGAGACCGCCCGCAGGACGCCGTTGAGTCCATCGGTTCCCGGCACCGCGACCCGGCCGAACTGACCGGTGTCACCCTCGACGACCAGCGGCCGGCCACCGTCGTGGCCGACGAACACGGCCCGCCCGCCGCCGGTGGCGGCCACGTCCAGCAGCTCCGCGGTCCCGGCCGGGGCGGGCCACGGCGCGTGCGCCGTCCAGGTCGTGCCGTCGAAGTGCCCGGCGTACGACTCGCCGAGGCGCCGGGAGCCCACCGTCCAGACGTCCCGGGCGCTCGCCGCGTCCACCTTGTACAGCAGATACGCCTGGTGCGGCAGCCGCCGTTCCGTCCACGTCCGCCCGTTCCACCGCAGCAGCGCGTACGGCTGGTCGATCGAGTACCCCGTGTAGGTCGACGCCTGGTAGCCGACGGACCAGGCGTTGTTCGGGCCGGTGGCGGCCACGTCGGTCAGCCGGCTCTCGTGGATCAGCGCGGGGATCGTCGCCGTCCACGTCGAAGGGGCCGCGGCTGCGACCGGCGTGACGGGTGGAAGCAGTACACCCGCCGTCAGAGTGGAGACCGTCGCTACCGACAGCCCGTACCGTGCCAGTGATCCCATGGTGGCCCTCTTCCCCGATCGGTGGTCGGACCTCAGCATCGCGTTCCGCGAAGCTGCGCGCGTGCCCGGCTGCTGTCCCGTAAGGGAGTGGTAAGAACGGTCCCTCCGAGGGGGAATCGACTGTGGCCGGAACGGTGCCGCCCGCCGTCAGGCAGCGCGGCGGGCGCGGCGACGGGCCCGGAGGAAGACGGCGTCGCCCCGCTCGTCGCCCCACCAGCCCCACGGAACGCCGGTCATGTACCGGCCGATCGACGCGAACACCGGCGCGGCCTCGGCGTCGCGGCCGGTGCGCACCAGCCCGTACGCCAGGAAGTTCGCGTCGTCGAGCCAGGCGGCGTGCCGGGTCGCCGGCTGGTGGAACCACCGGGACAGGGCGTTGTCGAGATCCGCCTGCATGACCGGATCCTGTCGCCACCGCTCGCCGATCTCGTCGGGGGTACCGCCGTGGGGTTCGCGATCCTGCTCCCACAGCGCCCACTCCGCGGCGGCCCGAACCGGCAGCACGAGCAGTGGTGAGCCGGTAGGAGCCGTGGCGGCGACCGAGCGGGCGAAGCCGAACATCGCCTCGTGCGAGCCGCTCCACTTCCGGCAGTGGTAGGTCAGCCGGAGCACGTGGCCCAGATGGTGCCCGGGATCCCGCTTGGTCAGCTCACGCCACGCCTCCTCGACGTCCTCCAGTGGCGCACTCGTGTCGATCATGAGGTCCAGGCGGTGCGCCCACGGCGTGGGGTCGTCCGGCGCGAGCCGCATCGCGACATCGTTCACCTGCCGGGCCAGGTCCAGCAGGCGGCTGAACTCGACCCACTGCTCCCGGCGTACGCCGGCGGCCCAGTCGCCGCCGCGCACCTCCCACGCCCGTGCCATCAGGGAACGGGCACGGACGAGCTGGGCATCCGGGTCCGCGGGCGCGCGCGACGCCCAGCGATCGGTCCAGGCGTCCGTGGTGTCGACCCGGCCGGTCGTACGGTCGATCCGCGATCCCAGCCCGCGAGCTGTCGATTCGGCGAGCACGCGGACGTACCGGGCCCGGCGGTCGTAGTCGTGCCGGGTGGCGACCAGCGCCGTCCGGGCCGGCCCGATGTCGGAGCCGTACCGCGCCTGCGTGCACGCCTCGCGCAGCACGGCGTCGTCCTGCGCCGGGTTGGGGTCGATCTGGCGGGTGAGTATCCGCCACACGGTCGAGATCATGATCAGGGATGGTAGATGTCGCGGGCCCCGCCGGTGAGCCCGTCAGCCGGCTGCCGTCCCGGCGGGGCGGAGCACCGCGTCGAGCCAGCGCAGCTGCCGCCGGACGTGGACGGCCTCCCCGCCCTCGTGGCCGTTGAACGGGTACGTGTGGATCTCCCGTAGCGGCGCTGCCGATCCACCGGCGGCGTACTGGTTGTAGGCGGCGAACCCGGTGCTCGGCGGGCAGACGTCGTCCCGCAGACCGATCCCGAAGTGAGCCGGGGCGGTGGCCCGCCGGGCGAAGGTCACGCCGTCGACGTAGGACAGCGTGCGCCGGACCGGCTCCTCGGCCTCGCGGTGCACCGCCAGGTAGCGGGCGATCTCGCCGTACGGGGAGGCCTCGGTCAGTTCGATGGCGCGCTGGATGTCGCACAGGAACGGGGCGGTGACCAGGAGCGCGGCGAGGCCGTCGACGAGGCCCGCCGCCGCGAGGGCGAGCCCGCCGCCCTGGCTGTTGCCCGCCGCGGCGACGCGGGCCGGGTCCACCCCGGGCAGGACGCGGACGGCGTCGATCGCGCGGACCGCGTCGGTGATGAGGCGGCGGTAGTGGTAGTCGTCCGGGGACAGGATCCCCCGCGTGGCGGGGCTGGGCCCGCCGGGCGCGTCGTGCGGGTCCGGGGTGTCGCCGCGGCCGTACAGGCCGGCCTGTCCCCGGTTGTCCACCAGCAGGTGGGCGTAACCGGCCACGGGCCAGGTGAGCCGCTCGCCCGGCAGGCCCCGGCCGCGTCCGTAGCCGGGGTACTCCACCACTGCCGGCAGCGGCGCCGGTACGTCGGCGGGTCGGGTGTACCAGGCCCGGACCGGTTCGCCGGCGTACCCGGCGAACGTCACGTCCCACACGTCGACCAGCCGCAGGTCGGTGGGTTCGGGATGGACGTCGACGAGCACCGGAATGGCCGCGGCGGCGATGAGGGTGGCCCGCCAGAACCGGTCGAAGTCGGCGGGCTCGACAACGGCCGGTACGTAGCGGCGGAGCCGGTCGAGGGAGATATCAATCGACGCTCTTGACACGCTGATAACGATACCCATAAATTTCCGAAAGGCTTACGACGTATTACCGGAAAGTTCCGGCCGACGGTCAGGCGGGAGGACGAGCTTGGCAGCCCCGACCCCGCGCAGTCGCCGTACGCCCTGGCGGCGTGCCCTGCGCCGGGACTGGCAGCTCTACTCGCTCGCCGTCCTGCCGCTGCTGTTCTTCCTGACGTTCCGCTACCTGCCGATGCTCGGCAACGTGATCGCGTTCCGGCGCTTCCAGCCGGGCGGCAGCATCTTCGGCGAGTACTGGACCGGGCTGCGGTACTTCCGGTTGTTCTTCACCGACCCGACCTTCTGGAGCGTGTTCACCAACACGCTCGTGCTGGGCGCGCTGACCCTGCTGTTCTGCTTCCCGCTGCCGATCGTGCTCGCGCTGCTGCTCAACGAGGTGCGCAACCGTGCCCTCAAGCGGTTCGTCCAGTCGGTGTCCTACCTGCCGCACTTCCTGTCGATCGTGATCGTGGCCGCCATGGTCCTCCAGTTGCTGTCGGTGGACGGCACCGTGAACCAGATGGTGCGTGCCGTGGGCGGCGAGCCGGTCCCGTTCATGCAGCAGGCCGGATGGTTCCGGACGATCTACGTCTCCTCCGAGGTCTGGCAGACCGTCGGGTGGGGCACCATCCTCTACCTCGCCGCGCTCACCACCGTCGACGGCGACCTGTACGAGGCGGCCCGCATCGACGGCGCCAACCGGTGGCGGCAGACCTGGCACGTCACGCTGCCGGGGATCCGGCCGACGATGGTCACACTGCTGATCCTCAACATCGGCACCTTCATGGCCGTCGGCTTCGAGAAGATCCTGCTGCTGTACAACCCCCTCACCTACCCGACGGCGGACGTGATCTCGACCTACCTGTACCGGGTGGGCATCGTCTCCGGGAACCTCAGCTACGCCGCCGCGATCGGCCTGTTCGAGTCCGTGATCGGGCTGACGCTGGTGCTGTCGGCGAACGCGATCTCCCGCCGCACGGTGGGGACGAGCCTGTGGTGAGCACGCGCGCCCGTACGCGGGCACCGGCGGTCCGCCCGCGTGGCCCCCGGCCGACAGCGGGCTACCGGGTCTTCCAGGTCGTCAACGCCGTCGTGCTGACCGGCGTCGTGGTGGTGACCCTGTATCCGTTCCTCACCATCGTGGCCCGCTCGCTCAGCGACAACGCGTACATCGTCGCGGGTGAGGTGAACCTGGTGCCGCGCGGGTTCAACCTCACCGCGTACCGCGTGGTGACGTCGGACCCGACGTTCTGGATCAGCTACCGCAACACCGTCTTCTACACGGTGGTCGCCACGCTCATCTCCGTCGTGCTGACCACCTGCTACGCGTACGTGCTGTCGAAGCGGCACCTGCGGGGCCGGACCGCGCTGGTCGGGATCGCCGTGTTCACCATGTTCTTCACCGGCGGCCTGATCCCCAACTACGTCCTGGTCACCAGCCTGGGACTGAAGAACACCGTGTGGGCGATCGCCCTGCCCAACGCCATAAACGTGTTCAACCTCCTCGTCATGAAGGCGTTCTTCGAGAGCCTGCCGGTCGAGCTGGAGGAGGCCGCCGCCGTCGACGGGCTGAACACGTACGGCACGCTGCTGCGGATCGTCCTGCCGCTGTCGAAGGCGATGGTCGCCACGATGGTGCTGTTCTACGCCGTCTCGTTCTGGAACTCGTGGTTCGCCGCGTTCCTCTACATGGACCGCCAGGACCTGCTCCCGGTGACCGTCTATCTGCGCAACCTCATCGCGGGCGCGACCGACGCCACGCAGACCGGCGGCGGCCTCGGCAGCGCCGGCGACGTCGTCCAGTCCGCCGCCACCATCCAGTCCGTGACCATCGTGCTGACGATCCTGCCGATCCTCGCGGTCTATCCCTTCATCCAGCGCTATTTCGTCTCCGGAATCATGCTCGGCGCCGTGAAGGGATAGCCGCCTCCCCCGCACCACCACCCCACCACCGGAAGGAAGAATCCATGGCCAAGCTGTCCCGGCGCCAGGTGCTGCTCGCCAGCGGCGCGGCCGCCGTCGTCGCCCTGGCGGGTTGCGGCGACGACACCCCGGACAAGAAGGACCTCGACCGCAACCGTACGGGCGCGATGGAGAAGTACGGCATCGGTGACCAGTTCAAGGCCACCGAGCCGGTCACGTTCTCGATCCTCTACAACAACCACCCGAACTACCCGCTCAAGCCCGAGTGGCTGTTCTGGGCCGAGCTGGCCCGGCGGACGAACGTCAAGCTGGACCCGGTCGCCGTGCCGCTGAGCGACTACGAGCAGAAGCGCAGCGTGCTGGTCGGCTCCGGCGACGCCCCGCTGATCATCCCGAAGACCTACCACCCGCAGGAGAGCTCGTACGTCTCCTCCGGCGCCATCCTGCCGGTCAGCGACTACCTCGACCTGATGCCGCACTTCAAGGACAAGATCGAGCGGTGGGGACTCCAGCCGGAGATGGACACGCTGCGGCAGGAGGACGGGAAGTTCTACCTGCTGCCCGGCCTGCACGAGAAGCCCTGGCAGGACTACACGCTCGCGGTCCGCACCGACGTGCTGGAGCAGTTGAAGATCCCGTCCCCGACCACCTGGGACGAGGTGTACGCCATGCTCAAGGCGATGAAGGCGGCCCACCCGGACGTCATCCCGTTCTCCGACCGGTTCGGCAAGCCCAACCCGGCCGGCAACCTGCTGAACATGCTCGCCCTGGCACACGGCCTACCCGGCGCCGGCTGGAACTACCAGCCGACGAGCTGGGACGCCGGTGCCGGGAAGTACGTCTTCACCGGCGCCTCGGACGGCTACCGGCAGGTGGTGGAGTATCTCCACAAGCTGGTCGCCGAGGGGTTGCTCGACCCGGAGACGTTCACCCAGACCGACGACCAGGCCCGGCAGAAGCTCGCCAGCGGCAAGTCGTTCGTGATCAGCACGAACGCGCAGACCCTGGTGAACGACTACCGCCCGGACATCGCGAAGATCAACCCGAACGCCCGGCTCGGCAAGATCCTCTTCCCGGTCGGGCCGGCCGGCCCGGTCAACGCGGCGAGCCGGCTGGAGAACGGCGTGATGATCTCCAGCAAGGCCCGGGAGGGCAAGAACTTCGTGGCCATGATGCAGTTCGTCGACTGGCTCTGGTACTCCGACGCCGGCCAGGAGTTCGCCAAGTGGGGCGTCGAGGGAACCACGTACACCAAGGACGCCTCGGGCAAGCGCACCCTCGCCCCGGACGTCAACGTCATCGGGCTCAACCCCAAGGGCAGCAAGCACCTGCAGAAGGACTTCGGCTTCTACAACGGCGTCTTCGCCTACGGCGGCAAGCTCGACCTGGTGCAGTCGTTCTTCTCGCCCGAGGAGCTGGAGTTCCAGAAGGAGATGAACGCCCGCAAGCCCGCGCCCTGGGTGACTCCGCCCCCCGCGCCGCTCAGTGATGAGGAGCGCGAGCAGACGACGCTGTGGGCGACCGCGCTGAAGGACCACGTCACCCAGAACACGCTGAAGTTCGCCCTCGGCCAGCGGCCGCTGAGCGAGTGGGACGCCTACGTCTCGGAACTGAAGGGCAAGAACGCGCAGGCCTACACCGACCTGGTCAACAAGGCGTACGAGCGGTACCGCAAGAGCCACGGCTGACCGGCGATGCGCGGCACCGTTCCCGAGCGGCCCATCGGCCGGCTGACCGACGCCTGGCGTACCTGCGTGGGCACCGGCCGGTTCGACCTGGCCCTGCGACGCGACTATCAGGACTCGCTGGCGCTGGTGCAGCGGGACATCGGCTTCCGGCACATCCGCGGGCACGGGCTGCTCAGCGCCGGCGCCGGCGTGCACCGCCCCTACTCGTACCAGGGCGAGCGCCGGGTGCGGCACGTCTTCACCTACGTCGACCAGGTCGTCGACGCCTACCTCGCGATGGGCGTCCGGCCCTTCGTGGAGCTGGGGTTCATGCCCTCGGCGCTCGCCTCCGGCGACCAGACGGTGTTCTGGTGGCGGGGCAACGTGACGCCGCCCCGGTCGTACACCGAATGGGGTGACCTGGTCCGCGCCACGGTGGCCCACCTGGTCGACAGGTACGGCCTCGACGAGGTGCGCGGCTGGCCCGTCGAGGTGTGGAACGAGCCCAACCTGACGGCGTTCTGGCAGGGCGCCGACCAGGACGCCTACCACCGCCTGTACGAGGTGTCGGCGCACGCCGTCAAGGACGTCGACGCGGCGATCCAGGTCGGCGGCCCGGCCCTCTCCCCCGGCGCCGACGAGTGGCTCAAGCCGTTCGCCGAGTTCGTCACCGACCGCGAGGTGCCTGTCGACTTCGTCAGCCGGCACGCCTACACCTCCGGCCCGGCCCGGCACCTGCCGTTCGGCACCCGGCAGACGCTGGCCCCGGCCGCGGACCTGCTGGAGCAGTTCGCCGCGCCCCGCCGGCACCTGGCCGGCACCGCGCTGGCCGACCTCCCGGTGCACATCACCGAGTTCAACTCCTCCTACCGGCCGGACAACCCGATCCACGACACGGCCTTCCACGCCGCCTACCTCGCCCCGGTGCTGGCCGGCGGCGGGGACCTGGTCGACTCCTTCTCCTACTGGACCTTCAGCGACGTGTTCGAGGAGGAGGGCGTGCCGACCGCGCCGCTGCACGGCGGCTTCGGCCTGCTCACCCACCGGCAGATCAAGAAACCCACCTACCACCTGTACGCCTTCATGGCCCGGCTCGGCGACGAGGTGCTCGCACGCGGACCGGACCACCTCGTCACCCGGCACCCCGACGGCCGGGTCGCGGTGCTGGCCTGGGCACCGGTCGACGTCACCGGCCGGGAACCGGCACCCGAGCGGCACACCCTGTCGCTGTCGGTCCCGATCGGCCCGCCGGGCACCGTGTCGGCGTTCCTGCTCCGCTCGTCGGTGAGCGAGGACGCCGGCAACGCCTGGGCGGCCTGGCGGGAGATGGGCAGCCCGCACTCGCCACGGCCTCGGCAGCTCGACGCGTTGCGGGAAGCAGCCGAGCCGGCCCGTACCCATCGCGCAGTGCCGGTCGCGGCCGGGCGGGCCGACCTCGACCTCGTCCTCACCCGGCACGAGGTGACCCTCGCCGAACTGACGCCGGTCGTGGACGAGACCCCGCCGTGGTGGGACGACAGGTTGCTCGACCCGCCCGGGGACCGGCAGTGACCGGCGCGACCGGCGGGCTGCGGGAGTTCGGCGACGGGCCGTTGTCGCGGGCCGCCGCGAGGGTCCACATCCTGCTCGTGGTGGAACTGCTGCTCCTGGTGAGCACGCTGCCCGGCCTGGCCGTGCTCGTGCTGCTCGACCGCGACAGCAGCAACCTCCCGCTGGTCGCCGCCGCCGCGCTGCCGCTCGGTCCGGCCGTCTCGGCCGCGCTGCACACGCTGCGGCACCAACGCCCCGACCTGACCGATCTCCGTCCCGCCGCCACGTTCCTCCGGGCGTACCGGGCCAACCTGGCGGGCGTGCTGCGCGTCTGGGCGCCGACGCTGCTGTGGCTCGCAGTCATCGCTGTCAACCTGGCGAACCTGCCCGCCGCCGCCGTCCCCGGCTGGTGGGCAGTGCCGCTCGTCGTGGTCGGGGCGGGGGTGATCCTGGTCGGGGTCAACGCGCTGGTGATCGTCTCCCTGTTCACCTTCCGCACCCGCGACGTGCTCCGGCTCGCCGTCTACTACGTGGCGCGCAAGCCCGGCGTCACAGTCGGCAACGTCGCCCTCCTGGCCGCCGTCGCCGGCGTCACAGCGGTGTTCTCCGAGGCGGTACTCGCCCTGCTCGCCGCGCTCCTGGTGCTGGCACTGCTGCGGATCGGCGACCCCATGATCGACGAGATCCGGGCGGAGTTCACCGCATGAGCGTCCCGGTCACCGGCCGAGCGTCTGCGGACGCCGGCGAGTCGGCCTGGCACGCCGCCTGGCTCCCGCCCGCGGCGTTCCGCGAACTCGGCTCCCGCGGGGTGCTGGTGCACGGCGACGGGCCCCTGGTCGACACGGTCCTCGACGAGGTGAGCCGGGCCTGCGGCCGGTACGGCGGACGGCTCTGGCACGGTCCACCGTGGCAGGTCGACGCCGACCTGGTGCTGGCCCTGCGCGGGGCCGGCCCGGTGCCGAACGCGGCAGCCGAGACGGCCCGGCTCGGCGCGACACCGACGGTGAACGGCACCGGTGACGGCTCCCTCGGCGACGAGGGGTACCTGCTGGCGCGGGTGGACGGCGTGACAGTGGTCCTGGCCGACGCGCCGGCCGGCCTGCTGTACGGGATGTTCCACATGGTCCGGCTCGGCGCGGCGGCCTTCGACGACGACCTCCCGGCGCGGCGGCACCGACCGGCACTGGACCGGCGGACGCTCGACCACTGGGACAACGTGGCCGTACACCCGGTGTCGGGCCAGGTCGAGCGTGGCTACGCCGGCGGCTCCCTGTTCTGGCGCGACGGCGCCGCCCGGCACGAGACCGCCCGGCTCCGCGACTACGCACGCCTGCTCGCCTCCTGCGGCGTCAACGCCGTCACGGTGAACAACGTCAACGTGCACGACACCGAGGCGCGGCTGCTGACCGACCGGCTCGGCGACGTCGCGGAGATCGCCGAGGTGCTCCGCCCGTACGGCATCCGGGTGCATCTGTCGGTGACCTTCGCCGCCCCGGTGGTCCTCGGCGGCCTGCCCACGGCCGATCCGCTGGACGAGCGGGTACGGGCCTGGTGGGCCGCCGCCACCCGGCGGGTATACCGGCGGATTCCCGACTTCGGCGGCTATCTGGTGAAGGCCGACTCCGAGGGCCGGCCCGGCCCGTTCGCGTACGGGCGCGACCACGCCGACGGCGCGAACCTGCTCGCCGACGCGCTCGCCCCGTACGGAGGCGTGGTGCGCTGGCGGGCGTTCGTCTACGACCACCACCAGGACTGGCGGGACCGGTCGACCGACCGGGCCCGGGCCGCGCACGACCACTTCGCGCCGCTGGACGGACGATTCGCCGACAACGTGATCCTCCAGGTGAAGTTCGGCCCGATCGACTTCCAGACACGCGAACCGGTGTCCCCGGTGCTCGCCGCGATGCCGGCCACCCGGCTGGCGGTGGAGTTGCAGGCGACGCAGGAGTACACCGGCCAGCAGCGGCACGTCTGCTACCTCGCGCCCTGGTGGAGTGAGGTGCTGCGGTTCCGGCCCCGGGGTGAGCCCGGCGGCACGATCGCCGACGTGGCGGCCGGCCGGGCGGGCACCGGCGGCGGTCTGGTGGCAGTGGCCAACGTGGGCGACGACCCGTTCTGGACCGGGCACCCGCTGGCGCAGGCGAACCTGTACGCCTTCGGCCGGCTCGCCTGGGATCCGCTGCTGGATCCCGCCGCGATCCTCGACGAGTGGATCGACCTGACCTGGCTGCCGGTCACCACCGGCGATCCGGAAGCGGTACGGCGGACGATGCACGCGGTCATGGACGATTCCTGGCGCACCTACGAGCGCTACACCGCCCCGCTCGGCGTCGGTTTCATGGTGCGGCCCGGTCACCACTACGGCCCGGACGTGGACGGCTACGAGTACACCCCGTGGGGCACGTACCACTTCGCCGACCGCCACGGCGTCGGGGTGGACCGGACCCGGGCGACCGGGACCGGGTTCACCGGCCAGTACCCGCCGCCGTGGTCGGAGGTGTACGAGTCACGCGAGCGCTGCCCCGACGAACTGCTGCTGTTCTTCCATCACGTCCCGTACCGGCACGTGCTGCGCAGTGGCCGTACCGTGATCCAGCACATCTACGACACGCACTTCGCCGGGGTCGAGGAGGTGGCGGCGATGCGGGAACGGTGGCGGCTCGTCGCCGGGGCGGTCGACCCGGCCGTCCACGACCGGGTGGCCGAGCGCCTCGACGAACAGTTCCGCAGCGCCGTCGAGTGGCGGGACCAGATCAACACCTACTTCTTCCGCAAGTCCGGGGTGCCGGACGCGCACGGTCGCCGCATCCACTGAACCGGCGCCCTCACCAGGGGTGCACGGTGCCGTCCGTCAGCCGGTTCACAGGCAGGTAGGCCGGCGCGTACGGGTAGCGGGCCGCGGCCTGCTCGTCGATGTCCACACCGAGCCCCGGAGTCTCGGCCGGATGCAGGTAGCCGCCCTCGTAGTGGTAGCCGTGCGGGAACACCTCGTCGGTCGCCTCGGTGTGCCGCATGTACTCCTGCAGGCCGAAGTTGGGGATGGCGAGGTCGAGGTGCAGCGCGGCGGCCATGCAGACCGGGGACAGGTCGGTGGCTCCGTGCGAGCCGCTGCGGACGTGGTGCAGCGCGGCGAGGTCGAAGATGCGTCGCAGGTGGGTGATCCCGCCGGCGTGGACCACAGTGGTGCGCACGTAGTCGATGAGCTGTTCCCGGATGAGCTGGGCGGCGTCCCAGATGCTGCTGAAGACCTCGCCGACGGCGATCGGCGTGGTGGTGTGCTGCCGGATGAGCCGGAAACCCTCCTGCAGGTCCGCCGGGACGGGATCCTCCATCCAGGTCAGCGCGTACGGCTCCAGGCTCCTGCCGAGCCGCGCCGCCTCGATCGGGGTGAGCCGGTGATGCACGTCGTGCAGCAGCCGGAGGGTGGGCCCGAACTCCTCGCGGACCCGGGCGAACGCGCTCGGCACGTGGGCCAGGTAGGCGTCCGTCGACCACGTCGTCTCGGTCGGCAGCGCGGCGTCGGCGGGCTCGTAGAACATCTTGTCGGCGCTGACCCCGTACGTCCGGGGCAGGCCGGGCACGCCGCACTGCACTCGGACCGCGCGGTAGCCGAGGTCGACGAAGCGGGCGACCTCGGTCAGCACCTCGTCGACGGTCTCGCCGTTGGCGTGCCCGTACACGGTCACGCCCTCGCGGGACCGGCCGCCGAGCAACTGGTAGACCGGCAGCCCGGCGACCTTGCCCTTGATATCCCACAGCGCGGTGTCCACGGCGGCGACGGCGCTCATCGTGACCGGCCCGCGCCGCCAGTACGACCCCTGGTAGAGGTACTGCCAGGTGTCCTCGATCCGGGCCGGGTCGCGCCCGATCAGCAGCGGCACGACGTGGTCACGCAGGTAGGACGCGACTGCCAGTTCCCGGCCGTTGAGGGTGGCGTCGCCGACGCCGGTGACGCCGGCGTCGGTGACGACCTTCAGGGTCACGAAGTTCCGGCCGGGGCAGGTCACGATCACCCGGGCGTCGACGATCCTCATCCTGTCTCCCCTGCGGTCGGCGCGCCGGTCACCACAGGATTATCCATCATCGTCGATCTGTTGGGTGCCCCGGTGCCGGCCGGTCAGGCCGGTTCGGGAACGCCCCCGGGCTCCCCGTCGTCGGGCATCGGCTCGACCGGTGCCTCGGGCAGTTCGCCGGGCGTGTCCGGGAGGAGTTCGCCGGGGTCGTCCGGCACGTCCTCACGCGGGTCGATCGGCGGGTACACCTCGGGATCGAGGTCGGGGTTGGTCATCGGCTCAGTATCCGACGCCTCAGCCGGGACCGCCCGTCGAGCACGACGACGGGCGGCGCCCGCCGGCGTGAGCGGCGGGCGGACGTGTCACCGCGAGCGCCGGCCCTCTCCCGGCCTCGATCCGCGCGCCGTCACGGGCTCTCACCGTCGCCGGCCGAGGGCGCGGACGACCGGTCCGCCGGCTTGCGCAACCACAGCCACACCCCCGCCAGCAGGCACGCCGCGCCCCCGATCGCGACCGCCGACTCTGCCGGTTCGGAGAGATCGTCGAGGAACGGGAAGGTGTGGGAGGCCGCCATCGCCAGAAACCCGATCAGCAACAGCAGGCCGGCGGTGATCCGCTGGACGACCATGCGCTTCATTGGATCACGACGTCGACAGCAGCCCGCAGGCCGCTGCGCCGACCCGCCCCCGGAACACCCGCTTCAGCGGGCTGGTGCCGGAACGTGGAGGCGGCCGTCGTGGACCTCGGCGATCTGGTCGACGGCGGTGAGGTGGGTGCGGTCGTGGGTGACCAGGACGGTGGCGGTGGCCTGCTGGTGGGTGAGGCGGGTGATCAGGTCGATGACGGCGGCGCCGCGTTCGTGGTCGAGGGCGCTGGTGGGTTCGTCGACGAGCAGGACCGTGGGGTTGTTCATCAGGGCGCGGGCGATGTTGACGCGCTGGCGCTGGCCGCCGGAGAGCTGGTGCGGCCGGCGGTCGGCCTGGCCGGCGAGGCCGACCGCGTCGAGCAGTTCCACGGCGCGGGTACGGGCTCTGGCCGGTGGGCGGCCGTCGATCTGGGCCATGACCTGGAGCTGCTCGGCGGCGGTGAGGGAGGGCAGCAGGTTGGGCTGCTGGAAGACGATGCCGATCTTGCGGCGGCGCAGGTCGGCGAGTTCGGCCCGAATGAGACCGGTAGTCGGGGTGCCGTCGACGGTGACGGTGCCGGTGTCGGGGGTGATGAGGGTCGCGGCGACCGCGAGGAGGCTGGACTTGCCGGAGCCGGAGGGGCCGATCACGGCGGTGAGGCTGCCCTTGGGCACGTCCAGGGTGACGCGGTCGAGGGCGGTCAGGCGGCCCTCGCCGTCGGGGTAGGTGAGGGTGATGTCGGTCAGGTTCAGGCTCATCGGGCGCTCCCCAGGGCGGTCAGCGGGTCGACGGAGGTGATGCGGCGGATGGCCAGGGCGGCTCCGAGGGCGCCGAGGACGACCATCACGGCCGCGGGAAGGAGGACGGTCACCGGAGTGAGGACGAACGGCACAGCCGATCCGGCGACGAGGGCGCCGAGCGCGGCGGCGATGCCGGTGCCGAGCAGGGTGCCGCCGGCGAGCAGGACGACGGCCTGCCCGATGGCGTCCTTGAGAAGGGTGGCGGTCGAGGCGCCGAGTGCCTTGAGCACTGCGACGTCGCCGCTGCGCTGGATCGTCCAGACGGTGAAGAACGCTCCGATGACGAGGGCGGAGATGGCGAACAGGAAGCCGCGCATCAGCTGCAGGGAGCCGTTCTCGGAGGTGTAGGAGCCGATCGCGGACAGCGAGTCGTCGACGGAGACCGTCTTGGTGCCCGCCTGCCGGTCGGTGGCCACCAGATCGGCCCCCGAGGTGGTGGTCAGGGCGACGACGGTGGCCGCCGAGCTGCCGCCGCCGGTGCCGGTGGGAGGCGCGATCTTCTGCCACACGTCCAAGCTGATCCACACCACAGGGGTGTGACTGAAGGAGGCGTCGCCGCGTACGGCCGCCACTGTCAGTCGCTGCCCGGCGAGGGTGACGGAGTCACCGGCCTTCACACCGAGGTCGTCGGCGGCCCTGGTGGACAGCACTGCCGAGCGGCCGTCGATCCGGCCGCTGCCGGGGGCCAGGTGGGAGCCGGGCCGGACGCCGAAGGCGGAGACCCCGGCGCTCCTGTTTCCGGCGGTGGCCCTGGTCGTGGCGATGCCCAGCGGTTCGGCACCTGTCACTCCGGGCGCCTCGGCCCACTGCTGCCACTGCTTCTCGGTGACTGTGGAGTTGGAGTACGACACGCCCTGGCCCTCGCCGGGGGCCTGGAAGGCGATCCTGTCGGCGGGCAGGCCGGTGATGGCGGAGACGTTCTGCCGGCCCAGTCCGGCCGTCAACCCCGACAGCAGCCCGACCAGCAGGGTGATCAGCACGATGACGGTCCCCATCAGGGCGAAGCGTCCCTTGGCGAACTTCAGATCTCTCCAGGCGACAAACACGGCAGTGGCCTGTCCTTTCGGCGGTGGAAGCGGTACGACTCCACCATCGCGGCCGGCGCCCGTGTCCGCGTCTGGCGTAGGCGGGCACTTCGCGGGCCGAAGGACGGCGCACGGGTTCTAACTTTCGATAGAGGCCCCCGGGGCGCCGGCCTCGGTAACGTGGGACGCACTGTGAGCACCGCTGCCCCTGCCCTGACCCCGACCACCCGAGCCCTGGCCTGGTGCCTGCACCTGCTGATCATCGGCCTGCTCGTCCTGGCCGCCGGCCGGGCGGTGGCCGACGACCGGCCCCGCGCCGGATCGATCGTCGCTGCGTCGGTGGCGTGCGGCCTGGCGTACGCCATCGGGCCGCTCCTCCCCCGCATCCGCCGCTCGCGGTGGGCCGCCGCCTGGTGGCTGGCCGCCGTGGGCGCCGCGTGGCTGGTGTTGCTGGGCCTGTCCCCCGATGCGATCTGGGTGGCCTTCCCGCTGTACTTCCTCCAGCTCCACCTGCTGCCGCGCCGCGCCGGCCTGGCTGCCGTGATCGCCACCGCCGCGGCGGCCGTCGCCGGGTTCGGTGCCCACACCGGCTCCTTCACCGCGGCCACGGTGATCGGTCCCGCGCTCGGCGCCGCCGTCGCCGTCGGGGTGGTGTGGGGATACCAGGCCCTGTATCGGGAGAGCGAACAGCGCAGGCAGCTGATCGAGGAACTCACCGCCACCCGGGCCGACCTGGCCCGGGCCGAGCACACGGCCGGCGTACTCGCCGAACGCGAGCGTCTGGCCCGCGAGATCCACGACACCCTCGCCCAGGGCCTGTCCAGCATCCAGCTGCTGCTGCGCGCCGCCGAGCGCGCCCTGCCCGGCCGGCCCGGTGCCGCCTCCGGCCACGTCGACGCGGCCCGCCAGGTCGCCGTGGACAACCTCGCCGAGGCCCGCCGCTTCGTCGCCGCACTCACCCCGCCCACCCTGGAAGGCACCACCCTGGCCGGCGCCCTGGAACGCCTGTGCACCACCACCAGCGCCCGCCACCGCCTCGCCGCCCGCTTCCACCTCGTCGGCGCCCCCGTATCGCTGTCGACCGCCCACGAGGTGGCGCTCCTGCGTATCGCCCAGTCCGCCCTCGCGAACACGGTCCGCCACGCCCGGGCCACCACGGCCGAGGTCACCCTCAGCTGTCTCGGCGACCGCATCGCCCTTCACGTCGTCGACAACGGGCAAGGCTTCGACCCCGACCGTCTGCCCGCCCCCGACGTCGACAGCGGCGGCTTCGGCCTGACGGCCATGCGCGCCCGTATGAACGCCCTCGGCGGCACCCTGGCCGTCGAATCCGCGCCCGGCCACGGCACCGCCCTGACCGCCGAGCTTCCCCTCACCCCGCCCAGCAGGACCGAGCCCGAGGGCCGCCCGTGACCGACAACGTCCCCGTCCGCCTCCTCCTGGCCGACGACCACCCGGTCGTACGGGCCGGACTGCGCGCCGTGCTGGAAACCGAACCCGGCCTCGTCGTCGTGGCCGAAGCCGCCACCGCCGAGGAGGCCGTCACCCGTGCAGGCGAAGGCGACATCGACGTCGTGCTGATGGACCTGCAGTTCGGGAAGGGCATGGGCGGCGCCGAAGCCACCGCCCGGATCACCGCCCGCCCGGGAGCGCCGCGCGTGCTGATCGTCACCACCTACGACTCCGACGCCGACACACTGCCCGCCATCGAGGCCGGTGCCACCGGCTACCTCCTCAAGGACGCCCCACCCGAAGACCTGGCTGCCGCCGTCCGCACCGCCGCCGCCGGACGCACCACGCTGGCGCCCACCGTCGCGAACCGGCTGATGAACCGGCTGCGCACGCCGGGCACCGCCCTGACCCGACGTGAGACCGAGGTTCTCGCCCTGGTCGCCGACGGTTTGTCCAACCACAGCATCGGCACCCGCCTGCACCTGACCGAAGGCACCGTCAAGTCCCACCTGGCCCGCATCTACGCCAAACTCGGCGTCGACTCACGCACCGCGGCCGTCGCCTCCGCCACCGAACTCGGCCTGATCCGCCGCTGATCCGAGCGCGTGCCCGGTCACGACGTCTCCGTCCTGACGCGAGGACGACAGCGGGACGCCGGGCGTGGTCACGTCGTCGCCGTCCGCCCGGGGCGTGGGCGGGTCGCACGCCGTGGCGAAGGTGACCGGCGCGCCGAACGCGGCCCGCCGGACGGCGCGGCGCAGCGCGGCGAGGACGGCCGGACCGGCGAGGACGATCGCCACGGCGGTGGTGATCGCGCGGCCGGTGTCCCAGCCGAAGGTGGAGGTGACGGCGGTGAACAGGGCGAGACGGTGCAGGTTCTCCAGTACGGGGGCGCCGGCGACGTAGGACAGCTGGGTGTCCGCGCCGACGCTGAACGGCCAGAACCACAGGTTCATCAGCAGGCCGTAGCCGTAGGCGGCGAGAGCCCCGTACCCGGCCAGGACGGCGACCTCGGCGCGGCCGCGCAGCCGGGCCGGGAGCAGGCCGGCGCCGAGGCCGATCCAGGAGGCGCAGAGCATCTGGAACGGCAGCCACGGCCCGACGCCGGCGGTGAGCAGGGCGGAGGCGAACAGCGACGTGGCGCCGAGCAGGAACCCGAACCCGGGTCCGAAGACCCGGCCGGCGAGGACGAGCAGGAAGAACACCGTCTCGATGCCCGCGGTCCCCGCGCCCAGGGGACGCAGGGCGGCGTTGACGGCGGCGAGTACGCCGAGCATCGCCAGGGCTTTGCTGTCGATACCGCCGGAGGTGAGTTCGGCGAGGACGAGCGCCACGAGTACCGGCAGCATGACGATGAAGACCAGCGGCGCCTCGCCGGTGCGGGCGGTGGTCTCCGGGTGTGCGGGGACGAAGAAGGGCCAGGTGAAGGTGGCCAGCGCGGCGGCCGAGGCGAGGGTCAGCACCACAGCGGTACGCGGGGCGACCCGCAGGACACTCATGCCGGTGCCCCGGTCGCGTTGATCGCGGCGGCGACCTGTTCCACTGTCAGCCAGGGTGCGGGGGCGAGAACCTTGGCCACCTGCGGCGCGAACGCCGGCGAGGCCAGCATGACCTCTGCGGTGGTGCCGTCGGAGACGATCTCCCCCTCGGCCATCACGATCACCCGATCGGCGAGGGTCGCGACGAGTTCGACGTCGTGGGTGGCGACCACCACCGCCCGGCCGTCGCCGGCCAGCATCCGGACGACGGCGGTGAACTGCCGCTTGGCGTGGTAGTCCAGGCCGCGGGTCGGCTCGTCGAGCAGGACCACCGGCGGAGCGGCGGTGAGCTGCACGGCGAGCGCGAGGGCGAGCCGCTGTCCCTCGGACAGGTCCCGGGGGTGCCGGTCACCGGGCAGTCCGGGGACGAGCTGGTCCACCAGCGCCCGGCAGGTGCCGGCCGGCACGCCGGTCTCCCGGTCGGCCTGGGCGCACTCCGCGTCGACGGTCTCCAGGTAGAGCAGGTCGCCGGAGTTCTGCGGGACGAGGCCGACGTGCCGGCGGGCCTGACCGGCCGGCAGGGCCTTCGGGTCGACGGTGCCCTGCGGCCCGGTCACGGCCACGGTGCCGCCGTGGCGGGGGCCGCTGCCCTGCACCGCCCAGAGCAGGCTGGACTTGCCGGATCCGTTGCGGCCCATCAACGCGACGACCCGTCCGGCGCGCAGATCGAGGTCGACACCGGCCACCGCGACGGTCCCCGGATACCGTACGACGATCTTCCGCGCGGTCAGCGTGGGACCGGTGTCCGCTCCCGCCGGGACCGGCGGCGGCGCCACGCCGGCGAGCCGGTGCCGCAGGTCGGACGCCCGTCGGCGGGCGTCACGGACCGACAGCGGCAGCGGTGTCCAGCCGGCGAGGCGACCCAGCTCGATCAGGGGTGGCGCGATGTCGATGCGGGCCAGCGCGGTTGCCGGTGTCCCGTCGTGGACGCGGCCGTCGCCGGGCAGGTACAGCAGCCGGTCGGCGTACTGCAGCACGCGCTCCAGCCGGTGCTCGGCCAGGACCACTGTCACTCCGAGGTCGTGCACCAGCCGGGTGACGGTGGCGAGCACGTCCTCCGCGGCGGTGGGGTCCAGCGCGGAGGTGGGTTCGTCGAGCACCAGCACCCGGGGGTGCGCGGTGAGCACCGCGCCGATGGCGACCCGCTGTTGCTGCCCGCCGGACAGCGTCCGCAGAGGCCGGTCACGCAGGTCGGCGATGCCGAGCAGGTCCAGGGTCTCCTCCACCCGCTTGCGCATCACCGCGGGTGACAGGGCGAGCTGCTCCATCCCGTACGCCAGTTCCTCCTCGACGGTGTCGGTGACGAACCCGGCCAGCGGGTCCTGGCCGACCACGCCGACGACGTCGGCGAGATCGCGCGGCGGGTGCGTGCGGGTGTCCCTGCCGTCGACGGTGACGGCGCCGTGCAGGGTGCCGCCGGTGAAGTGCGGGACGAGGCCGTTGATCGCCCGCAGCAGCGTCGACTTTCCGGCGCCGGTACGGCCCGCGACCAGGCAGAGTTCACCCTCCTCGATGCGGAGCGTCACGTCCCGCAACGGCCGCGGGCCGCCCTCGGCGTAGTGGACGGTGACCCGGTCGAAAGTGATCATGGACGGTCTCCCGGTGTCGTCGCGGTCGCGGCGCGCTCTCCGTCTGCCGGCACGTCCGTGACGGGGAACGGCCGGTCCACCGCCGGCGGGCGTCCGGCACGTGCCGTCGGCGGTGGTGGCGGCGCCAGCCAGGCGGGTGCCGCCGCGACGCCCACGGCGAGAAGCATCAGCGGGGTCAGCTGGGGCCAGGTGAGCGGGCTGACCGGCGGGTAGAGGAGTTCCGGGTCCACTGAGCCGGCGAGCATGGTCAGTGCCGCGGCGGCCACCCCGCAGCCGGCCACGAGCAGCTCGGCCGGGCGCCAGCGGTCCGGTCGGTACCGGCTGCGGCGGACCCGGCGGCCGGCGAGCAGCATGCCGGTCACGGCGGCGGTCAGTCCGGCCAGGAGCATCGGCAGCCCCAGGTAGCCGGGTGCGGCGGTGTCGAGCAGCCCGTAGGTGCCGGCACACACGCCGACCAGCCCGCCGAGCACGAGCGCGCCGGTGACGGTTCGCTGCCCGGCGGGCACCGCCGCGGTGCGGCCGTAACCACGGGAGTCCATCGCCGCCGCGAGGGCCAGGGACCGGTCCAACGCGTCGGCCAGCACCGGCAGGGCGATCCCGCGCAGCGCCCGCATCCCCCGGCCGGACGCGCCGCGCAGCCGACGGGCCCGGCGGACCCGTAACACGCTCTCCACCAGCTGCGGGGCGACCGACAACGCGACCACGACGGCGGTGCCGACCGCGTACAGCGCTCCGGGTACGGCCTTGAGCAGCCGTTTCGGGTTGGCCAGGGCGTTCGCCGCGCCGAGGCAGATCAGCATCGCCGCCAGCCGCAGCCCGTCGTAGAAGCCACCGAGGATCTGCTCGACGGCGACCGGTCCGAACAGACGGATGCCCGCCGCCCACTCGGGCAGCGGGATCTCCGGCAGCCGGACCAGGATGTGCTCGCCCTGGCCGCCGCCGAACACGATCCGGAACACGACGCGCATCGTGACGATCACCGCGCCGAGCCACACGTACATGCGGAACGCCAACGCCCACGGCGCGTCGCCCCGGCGGCGCACCACCACCAGACCGGCGACGGCGACGAGCAGGGCCAGCGGCAGCGGATTCGTGGTGTGGCTGGCCGCGGTGGCCAGGCCGAGCGCCCACAGCCACCATGCGCCCGGGTGCAGCCCTCGGGGTAGCCACCACACCGGCCACCGGCCCGGCAGCCGGCCGGCGTCAGCCGTCCGCGACCCGGTGCCCGTGGCGTCAGTCATCCGGGCCGGCGGCACGGCGTCGTCGGGCCGCGACCAGCGCGCCGGTGGCGAGCGCGGCGAGCAGCAGCACCCCGGCGATCGTGCCCGGTGGCAGGCCGTCGTCGTCACGGGACGCGGCGACATCTGTCAGCACCGGCTCGTCGGAGGAGCCCTGCGGTGCCGTTCCGGTGGCGGCACCCGGCGTCGCCGCCAGGGTCGGCGTACCGGCCGTCGGTGACGCGCCGGCGGAGGCCGGCGGGCTGACGGAGGCCGGCGGGCCGGAGGTGCCGGCCGGCCGGGTGGGCTCGCCGGGCCGGCCACCGGCGACCGGCGGCGGTGCGACGGTTCCTCCCGCCGGTGGTGGCACCGCCGGCCCGCCGCCCGCGGGTGGCGGCGGCGGAGGGGGCGGTGGTGGTGGCGGCGGTGGAGGGGCGGGGCGTTTCGGCGCGACGCCGGGACGAGGCGCGTCATCGGCGTTGCGGTTGAGGGAGAACGACCAGCCCTCGAAGCTGCCGGCCGCCGGCTTGCGGTTGAGCACACCCCTGTCGCTGTACGTCCAGCTGCCGCCGTTCGGCGCGTGCCAGTACGACCAGTAGGCGCTCGCCGGCGGCGTGTCGACGCACTTCTCCGTCGCGGCCGACGGCTTGCCGTCGATCCGGCAGATGAACCCCTCACCCCAGCGCAGGGTTCCGGTGATCGGGAAGCCCGCGTTCTTGAGCGCCGCGAGGCCGCTGGCCTGGGCGCCCGGCGCGCAGCGCACCACCGTTCCGCCGCCGAGTTCGTTGAAGTCCACCACGACTGTCACCCCGGAGGCGTCCGGGCAGTATCCGGCCGACCCGGCGGCCACCGCAGGACCGCCCGGTCCGATCGTGGTGCCCGCGGTGACCAGGGCGACGGCCAGCGCACCGCGGGCGGCGCGGAGGCTCATCCCGCCCGCCGTCGGCCGAGCACGAGCAGTGTCACTCCGCCACCGATCAGCAGCAGCGCGATCAGCAGGTAGCTGCCGATCGCCGCGCCGGTGGTCGGCAGCCCGCCCAGCCCTGACGCGGCCGGGGTCGTGATCGGCGGAGCGGCGGTGGTCGGCGCCGCGGTCGTGGGCGCGGGTGTCGCCGGAGGGCTGGTCACGCTCGGCGTCGGGCCGGCGGTGCCGGTCGGCGGAGGCGACGTGGTGAGCGTGGGAGACGCGGTGGGCGTGGCGGGCGCGGTGGGCGAGGCCGTGCCGGTCGGGGTGGGATGCGACGTCGGCGGCGGGTCGAGGCCGATCCGGCCCAGCGGAACCTGGGCCAGCCCGAGCAATGCCTGCGCGGTGGCCCGGCGCCACTGGTCCCGGTCGGTGTCGGTGATCCCGGCCGCGGCGGCAGTCGTGAACCCGTCGGTGTTGTAGGCGATCGCGCCGGCGTCGGCGGAGGCCGCCCCACCGTTGCCCGCGGTGAGCTGCAGCGCGGCCAGGGCCTTCGCCGCCCGGGCGGCCTCGTCGTCGCGGCCGGCGGCGGCGAGGGCCTGCCCGGCCAGGCCGGTGCTGTTGGAGTTCGCGCCGGTGGTCGGTCCCGAGCCGCCGAAGGAGCCGTCGGTGTGCTGCTGGGTGACCAGCCAGTCGGCGCCCTTGCGGGCGGCGTCGCCGGCGCCGGTGGCGCCGTCCTCGGCGGCGGCCAGCAACGCCTGCACGGCCATCGCTGTCGAGTCGACGTCGAGGGTGGCGCCGGGCTGGTCGTCGCAGGACGGCGAGGGTCCGTCGGCGGCGTCCGGGTAGAGCCGGAAGCCACCTGCCGCACACTGCTGCCGGATCAGGAAGTCCACAGTGTCCTGTGGCAGATCGCCACTGCGGGCCAGGCCGAGCACGGCGAAGGACTGGTCGAAGGTGTTGCTGGCGTCCGGGCCGCTGTCGGCGGTGGTACGGCTGGTGATCCGCCCCCGCTGGTGCCCGGCGTCGGCCGTGGCGATCAGCGACAGCGTTTCCGCCCGCAGGTCGTAGCCGCCGAAGTCGGTGGGGTCCGCGTCGGCGGCGGCCGCGGCGTAGAGCAGCTTGGCGGTGGCCCCGCCGTCGGTGAAGCCCTCGATGCCCCAGTCGTCGTAGCTGTTGTAGGACCGTACGTGTCTCGCGACCTGCGCGGTTGCCGCCTGCCGGGTCGGCGCGTCGACGCCGGTGGCGGACAGCGCGACCAGTCCGTCGATGGTCAGCCCCCAGTCCTCGGGGGCGAACGGGCCGGGCAGCGAACCGTCGGTGAACTCGCCGGCCAGCCAGGACGCGGCCCCGCGGGCGGCTGTGACGTGGGCCGGGGCGGGTGCCGCGACAACGGCCGGCGGGGCGCCGGTGATCGCGGCGAGAGCCGTCACCGTGGCCATACCGAGGCCGGTGGTGAGACGCCGGGACAGGGGCATCAGGGGTGCCTTTCGCAGAGCGGTCGGTGAAACCTCCGGAAAGCACCCCGAGAAACGGACACCCCGCTCCGCGTGCTGCGGTGAGCGGGGTGGTCGGACCTCGGCGGCCCGGACTTCACCCTGTAGACCTCGACAGTGGAAGCCGCTCGTCCCGGGCGGGGCATTCCGGCTCGCGAAAGGGGGACTCTCGCTCACGGTTGCGGGTCAGCGCCGGCTTCGAACCGGCTTCCCCCCGCGCGGGACGTATGCAGTTGTGTGCCCGGCGCACCGGGTGCCGACACCGTACCGCCCGGGCGCGCGACGACGCCAGAGCAGCTGCCGGCAACCGGTGCGCCGCCGGTCACACCTAGGGAGCGGCGATGCTCGGCGGGGCGCCGGCGCCGAAGGACCAGCCCTCGACACTGCCCGGCGCGGGGTTGTAGCCGGTCGCCCCCGACGTGCTGTAGGACCAGGAGCCGCCGCTGGACGCATGCCAGTACGACCAGTACGCCGTGGCCGGCGGGGTGTTGACGCACGGCTCGGTCGCGGCGGTGGGCTTGCCGTTGATCCGGCAGACGAAGGCCAGGCCCCAGCGGGCGGTGCCGGTGACTGTGAAGCCGGCGGCCTGGAGCGCGGCCAGGCCGGTGGCCGGATCGCCCGGCGCACAGGCGACCTGGACGCCGCCGCCGAGCGCGGCGAAGTCGACGACCACAGTGACTCCCGAGGTGCCGGTGCAGGCGGCGGCGTGCGCCGCCCGGGGCGCGGGCTCGACTGCGGTCAGCGCGACGCCGGCCACGACGGCGGCCAGCAGGCCGGCCAGCCAGGTGCGGACTGTGGAACGATGACGGAACACGGATCCTCCTGTGATCGGGTGCGCGGCGAAGGGGTTCACGGGCAGGCGAGTGCCGGTGCGCCGGGGTCGGCGCCGGCGGCGGACAGGCGGGCGTACCCGATCCCGGTGAGACCGAGGACGGCCTGGGCGGTCGCCCGGGGTGCGGTGGCCGGATCGAAGCCGCCGCCGTCGAAGTCGACAGCGCCCCGGTCGGCCGGCGCCCCGGCGCAGCCGACCTGGAGTCCGGCGAGGAATGCCCGGGCCCGCGCCCAGGCCGGCAGCCGGTGGCCGTCGCGCAGGGCCTGCGCGGCGAGGCCGGTGCTGTTGGCGTTCGGCGTGCCGCCCGCGTTGGCGAAGCCGCCGTCGGCACGCTGAACGGACACCAGCCAGCGCAGCCCGGCGGCGGCGTCGGCCGGACGGTCCGCGGCGCGCAGCGCCTGTGCCGCGAGCGCGGTGGCGTCCACGTCGGACGTGCAGACCGGTTGCGCGGGCAGCAGCGGGTAGCCGCCGTCCGGGCACCGGGTGCCGGCCAGCCAGGCGGCCGCCGCCGGTGGCGCTCCGCCCGCCGTACGGTCCAGCGCCAGCAGCGCGAAGGATTGGCTGAACGCGTTGCTGTAGTCGCCGTACGCGGACCGGTCGCTGAACCTGCCGGCCGGCGTCTGGAGCGAGCGCAGCCGGGCGATCAGGTCCACCCCGCCGACGTCGGCCGGGTCGCCGCCGCGCACCTGCACGGCGAGGGCGAGCTTGGCGGTCGCACCCGCGTACGCCTCGGAGGCGCCGTCGCCGAGGTAGCCGTCGCGGATGTCCGGCCGGGCGACCCAGGCCAGCGCGTCGGCGCCGTGGTCGTCGGCGACGCCGGTGGCGGCGAAGGCGAACACGGCGTCGAGGGTCAGCCCCTGGTCGGGGTACGCGACACCGTCGAAGACCGCCTCGAAGCGTTCGCCGTCGACGAGTTGCCGGGCGAGCCAGCCGCCGGCGGCCTCCGGGCGGGTGAGGGCGGCGCGCTCGGGGGCGGCGACGGCGGGTGTGGTGAGGGTGAGAGCGGCGAGTACGCCGCAGAGGAGCGCGAGCAGGCGGTGCCGGCTTCGGCGGACGACCATCGGAAGCGCCTTTCCGGCCCGGCGGTCGTCGAAAGCCCGGACGACCGCGGCAACGCCGCGTCGACCGGGACTCCGACCCGTGGGCCACGACGGGTGGGGAGCGGATACACGCGTACGACGGGTATTCGGGCTCGCCGCCGCAGATCTCTCTGGGCGGCCTACCGTTGCGGGCCAGCGCCGGATTTCGACCGGTCTTCCCCCGCACGTACACGCGGTGGTTCAGTTGTCGCGACAGTCTGCTGTGGCCGGAGCACCGATGTCAATGCGCCAGGAACCGGACACGTGCCGTGACGGCCGGCAGGACGCCCGGTGAAGACCGGGCGTCCTCCACCGCGTGGTCACTGTCAGCGGGGCCGGGAGCCGGTCATCGGCGGAACGGCCCGGTGACGCAGTAGGTGATGCCGCCGGAGGACGAGCCGGTCGTGCCGCGTTGCGACGAGAAGTACAGCCGGTCCCCCGCCGGGGTGAACGCCGGCCCGGTGATCTCCGAACCGCTCTGTCCGGTGATCCGCAGGAAGACCGAGATCTTGTCGTCGGGCGTGATCATGCAGATCTCCATGTTCCCGCCGTCCTCCGCGACGTACAGGTCACCGGCAGTGGACCCGGTGATGTTGTCGACCCCGGTCAGCGGAGGGGTGCCCGGACTGACCAGGTTGTCGTCGTAGGCGAGCTCGTACGTGCCGGCGGCCAGGTTGACCTGCCACACGCGGTTGTCGCCCTTCGTGGTGAACCAGACGGTGTCATCCGCGTAGTGACAGCCCTCGCCGCCGTTGAACGTCTTCGCGCCGGACACCTGCTGCCGGGTCGGGGTGGGCGAGCCGTCCGGGTCGGGCACCGTGGCCCAGGTGAACGTGCCGGAGGTCGCCGTACCGGCGCGGAAGACCTGGAGGGTTCCGGCGGAGAGGTCGCCCCAGGTGGTCGGCACGAACCGGTAGAACTTGCCGTCGGTCTCGTCCTCGGTCAGGTAGACGACCCGGCGGACCGGGTCGGCCGCGGCCGCCTCGTGCTTGAACCGGCCCAGCGCGGGACGCGCCACGGCGGTCCCGCCGAGGGGGTACGTCTCGAAGACCCGGCCCAGGGACACCTCCTCGCAGGAGAGCCAGGTGTTCCACGGTGTCTTGCCCCCGGCGCAGTTGTTGTTGGTGCCGGAGAGGATCCGCGACGCCCCGACCACGGTGCCGCTGGAGTCGAAGACGAGGCGTGAGGCACCGCCGCCCGCACCGGCTGACACCTCGGAGTTCGACACGTAGATCCAGCCGGTGCCGTTCGGGAACACGGCGCCACCGTCCGGAGCGTCGTGCCAGGTGTACGACGTCCCCGGCACCGTCCGACGGGATCGTGCGACGATCGAGCTGGTGAAGCCGGCCGGCAACTGGATGCCGTTGGCGTCGGCGGGCTGGAGCCCACCGTAGGGGCCCGCCGCGTTCTGCGCCGGGGCTCCGTACGCCGCCGACCACGCGGTGAACGGCAGCGCGACAGCGCCCGCACCGACGACAGTGGCCCGCAGCATTGCTCGACGATCCATGGAACCTCCTCGGTAGGTTCCCCAGATCTGACCGGGCGGAGCTTACGCACATCGATCTGTTGGATGAACGTCGATGGACGCCTCGGTGCGCGGCGTCGTGTCACCGGCCGTCTCGTCCGTCGCCTGCCGGTGACGGGAGCGACTCGCGGTCGGCCCCCGCCACCGTTCGCATGGCTGGTCAGCCCTTGCGCCACTTCTGGTTGGCCGTGCCCCCGCAGTCCCAGAGCTGGAGCCTCGCGCCGTCGTTGCCGTTCCAGTCCTTGATGTCGACGCACTTGCCGGCCTGGAGGTTGACCAGGTCTCCGGCCGCGTTCAGGGTGAACTGCTGGGCGCCGGTGCCGTTGCAGGTGTAGAGCTGCACCGCCGCCCCGTTCGCGGTGGACCCGGCGTCGATGTCCATGCACTTGTTGTTCTGGCTCTTGAGCGCCGTGCCGCTGAACGTCCACTTCTGCGCGTTGGTGTTGTTGCAGTTCCACATCTGCAACGGCGCGCGGTCGACGAAGTTGGAGCTCGGCACGTCGATGCACTTGTTGTTCCAGTTGCTGACCACTGGCACCCCGGTGGTCGGGGTGCCGCCGCCACCGCCGGTGAACGGGCTGAGGATCAGTCCGGCCGAACGGGGATCGCCGTCGTGCACCAGCGACTCGAATCCGCCGACGTCGTCGAAGGCGAACGCGTACGCCCGGCCGTCGGTCATGTTGGCGTGGATCAGGCGGGCGTACTGGTTGGTGGGGTTGCTGCGGTAGAAGTCGGCGGCGTTCGTGCTGGGCTGGGTGTCGACGGTGCCGAGCGTGCCTCGGTTGAGGGCGGCGCAGAGCGTACGCGAGATCGGGCCGACCACCTGGTCGTTCGGCGCGGGCAGGTCGCCGTCGCAGCCCCAGACGCTGGCCGAGGAGGGCCGGTTGAAGGAGGCGACGACCTGGCCGCTGCCGTTGGTGAAGGTCATGGTGTTGCCCGAGGTGCGGCCGTAGTACCGGATGGCCGGCTGGTCGGCGAAGGGCGCCACGGTCAGGGTCTTCGTGGTGTACGCGTTCCACGCGGACGCGATGTACGAGTCCAGGTACGTGGTGCTGAGCAGGCCGGCCCCGGCCGCCTTGCCCGGAGCCAGGACGCGCAGGACGGTCCCGTCGGAGCGGGTGTGGACGGTGCCGGCCCAGCCCGGCTGCGCCCGGATCCCGTCGATGACCGCGTTGCGTCCGTTGGCCACCACGTCGCCGGTGCGCTTGGTGACGCCGTTGGCGCCGGTCACGGTGACCGCGTGCGGGATCGCGAACATGTCGACCTGGGAGCTGTTGAGCCACAGCCCGGAGTCGTTGTAGGTGAACTCGCTCCAGTCGAAGAGGATGTCGCGGTTCGCGTCACCGGCCGCCCAGGGCGCGGGCTGCACCAGTCCGTCCGGGGTGAGGAAGAACTTGAGCTTCTGCCCGAGGGAGAAGTAGGCCCGGCCGGAGAAGCCGCGGGGGAACTGGATCGTGGTGCTGCCGCCGTTGCCGGGGCCCGGTATGGAGACGTCCGGCGCGGGCGACGGCGGGAGCTGCCCGCCGGTCCACGGTACGAAGGTGCCGCCGGAGGTGACGTAGCCGAGTCGGCCGGAGGACAGCTGGACGCCGATGACGTAGAGGTGGACCGGGTCGCTGCGGCCGGTGGTGTTGGTGACGGTGACCGGCAGCAACGCCGGTCCGACCGCCTGGGCGGGCGTGGCGACGACGGCGCCGGTGAGCCCGGCGAGCAGGGCGGACGCGGCGGCGAGCAGCCTTCTTCGGAGACGCATGGGGACACCTCGCGGGAGACGGGGGGACGGGAGAGCGCTCTCTCAGAGGGTCCAATTGTTAATATTGTTTGTCAATAGGTGGCTGCCTATGGACCAGGGTCACGGCGAAGGTCACCGGTTGATTAAGATCCACTATGGAACAGTCGACTGTGGATTGGGTAGGTAGGTACATGAAACGCATGCTTTCGGCGCTGACGGCGCTGGTGACCGTCGCGGCGGGCCTGACTGTCGGCGCCCCCGCCGCCCAGGCGGCCGGCTCCTGCTCGGGGACCATCACCTACAGCCAGGTGCAGTCGTCCGGGCTCGGTGAACTGGTGATCTACTACAACAGCAGCAACGGGGGCACCAACAGCGCCTGCTTCTACCACCGCGGCGCGGCGTACGGGAGGTCGGCGCCCACCTTCGTGCAGATCTACCGCTGCGCGGAGCGGTCGGGCGAGGGCGCGCACTGCACCCGGTCGGGCGGCGCGGACACCAATTCCGGTGACTTCAGCTATTACGCCGGCCCGGTCGCCGTCACCGGTACGGCGAACTACTGCGTCGAGGCGGTCGGCTACATCGGATGGGCCGGTGAGCGCCACCAGATCTACAGCCGCCGCCAGGGCTGCTGAACCCGCTCCCCTCCCCCGGACCGGGACCGGCGCACGATGAGCGCCGGCTCCCCGGCCGGGCCGGGTCAGACGGCCAGCGCCCGGCGGCACCTGGTGAGTTCCGCGCGCAGATCCCGGCGCAGGGCCCGGTCCAGGCCGGGCTGGGCGAGCGCCTGGGCGAAGTCGCGGGCCGCCTCGTCCCACCGGCCCAGCCGGGCCAGGGCCGTACCCCGGTTGTAGCGCGGCACGGGGGCCTCCGACAGCGCCACCGCCCGGTCCAGGTCGGCGAGCGCGGCGGCCACGTCGCCGCGCTCGAACCGGGTGGCCGCCCGGTTCGTCCACGCCTCCACCAGTTCGGGGTCCCCGTTCAGGGCCCGGGTGAGCAGTTCGTCGGCCTCGGCGGGCCGGCCGCGCTCGGCGAGGACCAGGCCCAGGGTGCACAGCAGCGCGGGCTCCTGCGGAGCGCCGGCCAGCCCGGCCCGCGCACCCGCCTCGGCGGCATCCAGCGCGCCGCGCTCCACGTGCAGGTTGACCAGGGCGATCCGGGCGTCGAGGTGCCCCGGTTCGATGGCGAGCACCCGCTCCAGGTCGGCGCGAGCCCGCTCGGGGCGGCCCCGCTCCTGCTGGAGCACGGCCCGGTTGTAGTACGCCTCGGGCAGATGCGGTCCCAGCCGGATGGCGGCGTCGTAGTCCCTGATCGCGGCTCGGGTCCGGCCCGCCGCCCGGTGGAGGGCGGCGCGGTCCACGTAGTACTCGCAGTTGTCGGGGTCGTGGGCGATCACGGTGTCCAGATCGGCCAGCGCCCGCGCCGGGTCGCCCAGCGCGAGGTGAACCTGCGCCCGGTTGTGGCGCAGCCGGGCCAGGTCCTGCGGGCGTTCGCCGGGGCCGAGCGCGGCCGTCAGCCGGGTCAGCCCGTCGTCGACGAGCCGCAGCGCGCGGTCGGGCCGGCCGGCCCGGCTGTCCAGCAGCGCCAGGCCCTGCTCGTAGAAGACCGTCGACAGCAGCCGCCGGCGTGGGTCGGCCAGTTCGGCGGCGAGGCGCAGCGCCACCTCCAGCCAGTGCCGGGCCAGCGCCGGGTCCTGGTCGGCCGCCGGCAGGTGCCGGGCGTGCAGCATGGCGGTGGCGTACGCCGCCGACATAGTGATCTTCGGGTCGTCGGTGACGGCCCGCGCCTCGTCGTAGAGGTCGAGCGCCTCGGCGGCCCGGTTCAGGGCCGCCAGGGCGGTGGCCAGGCCGGTGGTGAACGCCCACCAGTGCCGCAGGTCGCCGTCGGGGGTGACCGCCGCCCGCCCGCGCCGGGCGACCCGGGCCGCGTGGTGGTAGTAGCCGCGGGCCAGGCTGTCGCCCAGGGCCCGTCGCAGCGCCTGCGGGGTGCGCTCGTCGGGCGCCGGATCGGGGGCACCGTCGTCGCGCAGGTCGAGGCGCACCGGGGCCGGCCCGAGCCGGCGGGCCAGCGCGTCCAGCAGTTCGGCTGTCGTCTCGTCGGCGCCGGCGACGTGATCGAACCGGACGGTGACGGGCCGCCGGAGCGTGCCGGCCCAGGCCGCCACGAGTTCCGCCGCGCCGTAGGCCAGGCAGGCGGTACGGCGGGCGGGGTGGAAGCGGATCGGCTCCTCCTCGGCGGCCGGCCGGGCCGCCGGGTCGAGCTGGGGGGCGATCGCGTGCAGTTCGACCGCGTGCCGGGCCGCCAGGCGGGGCCGGTCGGCGGCGACCCGGCCGAGGAAGGCCGAGACCCCGGCGTACGGCCCGTGGTCGCGGTGGCAGTCGTAGCGCTCCGCCCCGTCCGTCACCGCAGGGCCCACCGCCGCAGGGGCGGGCGCCCGGGAGCGCCCGCCGGGCCGGCAGTTACCAGCACCACTCGATCCACAGGCGGCGTGCGCCGGACACCAGGCGGAGTGCAGTCGTGCGACGGATGGTCATCGTCCTCATAGGAACCTCCGATGTGATGCACCTCAGGGCTGGCCCAGAGCGTAATGCCGGTCGATGGAAATAAGAAGGGTTCTCGCGATTCGCGGCGGGCTGATCGCACCGCCACGCCGAACGCCGCCGTCGCGGCGCCGGCCATTCCGCTGCCGAGCAGGCGTACGACGGTCAGCGCGACAGCATCCGGCGGACCCGGCGGCCCACCGCTTGCTTGACCTGGTCGCGCAGTGGCTGCGCGCGGCGTGCCGTGAGCTTCTGCTGCAGCGTCCGGTTCTCGTCCCGCAGCCATTGGATGCGCGTCAGCAGTTCCTCGGCCGTGTAGGCGGAGGCCGGCCGGACCGCCGGCGGGTAGACGGTTCGGCGGACCTGCTCGTCGAAGCGGGTGGCGCTGTCCCCGTCGGCGAACGACAGGCCGAGGTCGTGCTTGGCGAGGAACGCGGTGATCCGCGCGAAGCGCTCCTTGTGGCCCTCGTTCAGGGCCGTGTAGTCGGCTTCCTCGTAGAGTCGGGCGGCGTCGACGTCGGCCGGCACGTCGCGCATCAACCGGTGCGGGATGTCGAAGTAGCGGGCCAGTTCCAGGGTGCGCGAGTCGTGTGCGAGGAGATACCCGGGAGTGCCGGAGATCAGCGCCGTGATGGTGCCGTGGATCCGGGTGCCGAAGGCGAAGTCGAATCCGGAGAGATACTCCATCCAGGGCCACGGGTCCATGAACATCCGCACCTTGTCCTCGACGAAGAGCGGGTGTGAGGTGTGGATCGGCATGTCGTCGGTCTTGCCGCGCAACTTCGGTGCGTCGCCGTAGAGCAGGGTGCCGAGGGTGTACAGGCCCTGCGCCACGTAGCGCAGATTCGGGTAGCGCTGGTGGTGGTGCTGGACGATCGGGGCCAACGCGCGGACGTACGGCGAGATGACGAACGCGAGCCGATCCTCGGTGTCCAGGGTCGCCTTCGCCTTCTCGACCCGGAGGCTGTCGCCGTGCAGGAACATCGACGGACAGCCGATCTGCTCGACGGCGGAGAAGCCCAGCGTCCGCAGGTAGTTCTCGCTGATCTCGCCGCGTACGCCGATGCTGTGCGATCGGTCCAGCACCGCCCGGCAGAACGCCTTCACCGGCTCGTCGATCGGACGCAGGTACTCCCGGTCGCCGTCCACGTCGGTCTGCGCCCCGACCCCGAGCACCACCACCGGGATCTTGAGCCGCTCGATCAGCCGGGTCATCGACGTCAACCGGTTCACGTAGTCGTGGCGGAACGCGTTCGCCAGCGGGATCACGAAGACGTCGTACTTCTCGTTGATCTCGTCGGCATCGCGCGGGTCCGTCCGGAACCGCGACGGGGTGATCTCCGCCGTCGAGGTGGACAGCAGCTTGTGCGCGGCGTGGCTGAAGACCAGGTTGCCGCTGTTCTTGCCGATCCAGTCCCGCTCGTAGGTCTCCTCGGCGGTGACGACGTCGAACGGGCCCTTGCGGGCTCGCAGCAGGATCCGCTGGTGCATCCGGGGTGTCCACCCTTCGTCCCGGACGCCACGGCGCCCGGCGAGGCCGAAGCGGCGCGACCGGCCGGGCACGGCCCCGTTCCGTGCAGGAACCGAAATCCTACGCCCTGACACGGAGAGGTGCCGTCAGACCTACACCGGGTCGGGTCAGGCGGCGTGGACCGCTGTGGTGTCCGCTGCGGGCCGGCCGTAGCGGCGACGCAGTCGGGCCTCGGCGCGGGGGTTGCGATTGGCGAGGTTCAGGTCGCCGCCGTGGTGCGCCAGAACCCGTGGGTTCATCACCCGGTACCACAGCGGCGGGACGAGAGCCAGCATCACCATCGAGGCGTAGCCTCCGGGCAGTCGCGGCGAGACGTCGAAGCTGCGCAGCGTCTGGTAGCGGCGCAGCGGGTTGGCGTGGTGGTCGCTGTGGCGTTGCAGTTGAAAGAGGAACACGTTGGTGACGACGCGGTCGCTGTTCCAGCTGTGCCGTGGGTCGACCTTCTCGAAGCGGCCGGTGGCGGTGCGCCGACGGCACAATCCGTAGTGCTCGAGGTAGTTGACCGCTTCCAGCAGCGAGAGGCCGACGATCGCCTGCAGGAACAGGAAGGGCACGAGCCGCCAGCCGAACACAGCGATCAGCAGGGCGAAGAGCGCGACGGTCATGAGCCCGGCGTTGAGCAGGTTGTTACGCAGCGTCCACGGGCTCCTGTGCCGCAGCCGGAAGCGGCCGATCTCCAGCCGCCACGCCGAGATGAGGCTGCCCCAGACCGTACGCGGCCAGAACGAGTAGAAGCTCTCCCCCAGCCTGGCGCTGGCCGGGTCCTCCGGTGTGGCGACACGGACATGGTGCCCGCGGTTGTGCTCGACGTAGAAGTGGCCGTACCCGGTGGGCGCGAGGGCGATCTTCGACAACCACCGCTCGACCGTTTCGCGCTTGTGGCCGAGCTCGTGTGCGGTGTTGATGGCCAGTCCGTTGACGATTCCGATGGTGGCGACCAGGCCGGCGGCACCGGCGGCACCGAGGCCGCCACGCGTCCAGACCCATGCTCCGAGCAGCAGGGCGGCGTACTGCACCGGCAGGAACAGGAACGTGATCCAGCGGTAGTAACGGACCTCCTGCAACCGCCGGGCGATGTCGTCGGGCGGGTTCTCTCCGTCGTCACCGAGCAGCACGTCGATGATCGGGATGAGTCCGAAGACCACCGCCGGGGTGAGCCACCAGGCAGCGGGTCCGGCGCCGGCCTGCCACAACGCGTACGCCAGAAACGGCAGCACCGGCACGAGGAGAGCCAGTGGCCACAGGTGCTTCTTGCCGTCACGCCAGCCGGCGGCTGGAGCATCGATCGAGGTCTGCATGTACCGCCTCCGGAGTGTCGAGCGCTGCGTCGACTGTCACACGGACAGCCACGCTTGACAATATCCGGCTCTGCGTCAATTGAGTAGACACGCAAGGCATGTGTGTCTACTCGATAGACTCGGCGCACCATGGCCGCCCCTCCGCCTTATCGCCACACCGCGCGCCGGCACCTGCGTGACACGGTCATCACGGCCGGCCGCGACCTGGCGATCGACCGCGGCTGGGACGCGGTACGAATGGCCGACGTGGCGGCCCGCGTGGGCGTGAGCAGGCAGACGCTCTACAACGAGTTCACCAACAAGGCCGGCCTGGGCGAAGCCATCGCACACCGCGAGATCGACCGGTTCATGGACGGTGTGCGGGAGGCGTTGTCCGCCCACGGCAGCGACGTGCGAGCCGCCGTCCATGCCGCGGTGACGTTCGTGTTGACGCAGGCCGGCACCGACCCGCTGGTCAAAGCCGTCCTCAACAGTGCCCGGGGCACCGACGCCCTGCTCCCCTACCTGACCACCCGCGCCGACCTGGCCCTGGCCGCCGCCGTCACGGTGCTGAGGGAGTGGGCGGACACGCACCTGCCCCGGGTGCCTCCCGATGAAGTCACCGTCGGCGCCGAATCCCTCGCACGACTGGTCGTCAGCCACATCGTGCTGCCGACGGCGCCCGTCGACAACACCGCCGACACCCTCGCCGAACTGGCACAACGCTTCCTGGACCCGCCGCGCGCGTGAACGAGCGCATCAGCTGGGATGCGGGCGTCGGCCGGGTGCGTACAGCGGCGGACGACCGGACGTGCCCGAGGGCCTCCTCGGCCGGGTCCGGCCGCCACGGCGGGGCGGGGCGGCGGTCGCCACCCCGCCCGGACGCGACTCGCCCCCTTCAGGTCACCGGGCCCGCCGGTCGATCGGCGCCGAAGTACTCGGGCCGGCTCACCCATGCCTCACTGACGAACATGACGCCGGGCCGGTGGGCCAGGATGTCGCGCAGGCCGACGACGACCGGCTCGGCCCGCTCGATCGGCAGCACGGCGATCACCATGACGAGTCCGGCCCGGTCGTTGAAGAGCAGCCGGCCCTCGTGGGTGCCGTGGTGGCCGAAGCCGGAGACCCCGCTGAGGCTGGTCCAACCGCTCACGCCGGAGGCGTGCAGCAGCGTCCGGACGGCGTCGACGTCGTCGGCGCGGGTCACGACCTCCACCTTGACCATGCGCGTCAGTCCGAGCTCGTTCATACGCTGTACTCCTTCTCTGGGCCGAGGGCCGGGAGCGGCGTGGTGCGCCGGGATCCGCCCGGGTCACTCCATTCGCCGGTACGGGGGTCGATGACGGTCAGGGACATCCAGCCGCCGTCGATCAGCTGGCGCAGGGCCGGGTTGCGGCCGAGCACGGTGTCGACGAGGTGGTGCGGGGCGTGGACCACGGCGAGCAGCCGCAGCGGGTCGTGCGCCGGCCGTGTCCCGTCGTCGACGGACTGCAGCGGCAGCCCGACACGCAGGTCGCCACCGGATCCGGAGAGGACGCCGAGCGCGTCGCCGAGGACGGTGTGCACGGTCTTGGTGCCGGCACCGAGGCGGTGCGGATCCACCGTGGAGAAGTAGTACTGGAGGTTGATCCAGGACGCCACGACGAGCGGGCCCGTCATGATCGTCTCCAGCGCGACCGCGTCCGGATCCGCGGTCCAGTCGTAGGAGTGCAGGAACGTGCGGCAGCCGAGATCGCGCCCGGCGCTCAGCTCGCGCGGCGCGGCGATGAACGCGGCGTTGCCGGCCAGCGCCCACTCCGGCCGCACCTGGGCCCAGTCCGAGGCGCGGCCGGGCAGGTGGCGGGAGCCCGGCCGGCCGGGCAGCCGGGTGGCCCGTTCCGCGCGCAGACCCGCTCCCGCCTCGGCGAGCCGGCGCGTCAGGTCGTCGACGTGCGGGCGCAGCCGGACGGGGACGGTGTCGACATCGAACAGGCGCACCTCGTCGGTGACGGTGTCGTGCTCGCCGGCCAGGACGTGGGTGTCGGCGGGCAGGTGGATCCCCCGGGCGACCAGCGCCTCGCGGATCTCGGGCCGGTTGAGCAGCGCGGCGACCAGCCGGGCGCTGACCCCGCCCCGGTTGCCGCCGCAGGCGCCGCAGTCGAGCGCGGCCGCGTAGGGGTTGTTGGTGCTGGTGGCCCCGTGCCCGCAGAGCAGCACCAGCGGGGCGAAGCCGGTCGTCAGCCCGACGGTGCGCAGCGTCGCCTCCGCGTAGTAGACCTGCTCGTCGAGGGTCAGGGCGGCGGCGAGGTCGGCCACCGGCGGCGCGGTGTCGTCGGCGGGTGGCGCGAACCGGCCCGGCGCCACGGCGCGCACCGCCAGGGCGGCGGTGGCGAGCACGCCGGCGACCTCCACGAAGGCGAACGCGCCGACCGGGTCGGCCTTGGCCGAGGCGAACGCCCGGCGCCACGCCTGCCGGGCCCGCCGGCGGCGTACCCGCGTGGCGTCGGCGGTCTCCCCGACGGTGGCCACCGGTCGCATGAGCACCGGGCAGCGGTCCCGGCCCCGGGCGGCATCGGCCGCCACGGTGCGCACGGGTAGGCCGAAGAAGCCGGCGAAGCCGTAGGTGTCCACCGGCCCGGCCGCCTCCAGGTGCCGGCGCAGGCCCTCGCTGCGCACGTCGATGCAGAACACCGCCTGGGCGAGCGGGGTGACGCGGGCGGCGCGGCGTGGGCGCGGCCGCGCCCCGTGTTCCAGCCGGTTCCGCAGCCGACGCCGGTATGCGTGCTCCGCGGCGGCGAGCCACACCTCGGCCTGCCGCGCCGGGGACAGCTCGGCCATAACGTCGCGCACCACCGCCACCGTCTCCTCGGGCAGCAGCGCCAGGGCCGGCGCGTCGACGCCGAGCGCCGCGACCAGCCGGGCGAGAGCCGCCGGCTCGTCCGTCCCCGGCGCACCGGCGGCCGGTACGGTCTCCGCCGTCCCGGCGGTGGGCGTCGACACGGCGGTCGGCGTCGCGGCGGTGGGGGTCGTCGCGGCGGTCACCGCTTGGAGCGTCGGCGGGACGCCGAGGTGGCGGTGGGTGGCGGTGCCGGCCAGCGCCAGCTCGTAGCTGAGCCGGACCGCGAGCAGGTCCAGCGGGGTCAGGTCCGGTCGCTCACCGGGACGCGTCTGAGACCAGCGGGCGTAGCCGGCCCAGCCCGGCAACCGGAGCAGGGACCGGGTGAGATACGCCGGCCAGGCCGCCGGCGCCACGCCGAGGGCGCGCAGGAGCAGGGCGACTGCCCGCTCGGGCTCGGCGGGCAGCGCGGCGACGAGTGCCCGCAGGCCGCTGACGCCCGCGCGGTCGACGCCGGCCACCCGCCGCCAGCGCGCCCAGCAGCTCTCGTCGGCCGGGCCGGGAACCGGCCAGCGGGCGGCCGGACGGCCGCAGTGCGCCGCGCACCAGCCGGCCACCAGCTCGTCGACGTCGGCGCCGATCCGGGTACCCAGGACCCGGTCGAGCAACTCGGCCAGGGTGAGCGGGTCCGGGTCGGCCTCGACGGCGGGCCGGGTCACCGCGAGCCGGCGCCGCGCCACGGCGAGCAGGTCGGGTGGCGGGGGCGGTCCGTCGTGCACCGGGTGGGCCAGTGCAGCGACCTGGAGGTCCGCGGCCGTGATCGACCGTCCGCCGAGCGTGACCGGCGCCGAGGCCGCCGGGGGGAGCACCGCGGTCAGGTCGGCCGGCTCGATCTCGCCGTCGCGCAGCCGCCGCCGGTACTCGTCGGCCGGCAGGTGGGTCCGCGCGCCGCCGAGCGCCCGCAGCTCGGCAGTGGCCCGCGCGAACGGCACCCGCTCCCGGCCGGCGAGCGGGTTGACCGCCACGAACGTGTCCAGCGGCCAGACCGCGGCGACGTGGTCACCGGCAGCGGCCAGCGCGGCGACGACCCGGGCGGCGTCCGACCGGTCGGACGCGTCGCGGCGGCGTACGGCGGTCACGGCCCAGGCGGCCGGCTCCCCCGCCGCCACGCCGGCGGAGCGGCGCCACCACGCGCCGGCGCCGTCACGCCAGGCCCACCACCACAGCGCGGCGCCGTGCCGGCGCACCAGGAACGCGCCGGCGACGGCCACCAGGGCCAGCGTGACCGCCGCGACGCCCACCCCGGCGTCCGTCACCGAGGTCGGCAGCCCCAGCCACCGGGCGACGGCCCGACCGGCGACCAGGTAGCCGCCGGCCAGCGCGCCCGCCGCGAGGGTGATCGCGACGGCGGTCCGCGCCGGCACCTCGCGGTCCGCGAGCGCCGACCGCACCGCGGTCAGCGCGGCCGCACCGGCCAGGACGGCGCTGAGCAGGCCGCTCGGGCTGGCGCCGAGCGACAGCTCGGTGAGCGCCACGGCGGCGAGCACCGCCGCGCCGGCCAGCGCCACGGTCCGGGTCCGGGGCGGGCCGACCGGGCGGGGCGCGGCCGCGGTCCGCGCCTGGGCCTGGAGCGCGCCGCCGGCGGACAGGAACGCGTACGCCTTGTAGACCGCGTGCCCGACCAGGTGCACGGCGGCCAGGCCGAACGCGCCGAGCCCGCACTGGGCGAGCATGAAGCCCATCTGCGCGACAGTGGACCGGGCGAGGGTGCCCTTGACGTCGGTGCGCACCGCGGCGAACACCGTCCCGGACACCGCGGTCACGAGGCCGGTCAGCACCATCGCCGGCATTACGCCGGGTGCGGCGACCACCACCGGCGCCAGTGTGATCATCAGGAAGCCGGCGACGTTGACCATGCCTGCGTGCAGGAAGGCGGAGACCGGGGTCGGGGCGTCCAGGGTGTACGGCAGCCAGCGGTGCGCCGGCACCTGGGCCGATCGCACCGCGCCGGCCACCAGCAGCAGCCCGCCGGCGGCGGCCAGGAGCCAGCCGGGCCGGTCGCCGGCGGCCGCCCGGACCGCGTCCAGGTCGGCGTCGCCCGTCGGCGCGACCAGCAGCGCCAGGCCGGCGACCAGGGCCACGTCGCCGACGAGGAACACCGCCCGGGTACGGCGCACCGCCGCCCGTACCCGGGGCTGCTCCCGGTAGTAGCCGATGAGCCCGATGAGCAGGTGCCCGGCCGCGATCCAGCCGACGGCCAGTTGCACGAGGCTGGGCGCGGTGGTCATCACCAGGGTCGCCGTGGTGGCCGCCGCGATCCGGGCCTGCAGGGCGCGGGCGCCCGGCTCGCCGTCGAGATAGCGGCGCGCGTAGCCGGCGACGACGGCGGCCAGCCCGCAGACGAGGAGCGCGAACAGCGCGGTGAACCGGTCGAGCCGGATCCCCACGGAGAACGCCGGCCCGGGTGGGTCGAGCCGGAGCAGGAGCGCCGGGACCACCGGGTCGTACGCGACCCGGGCCAGCAGCGCGGCGGCCGCGGCGGCGGTGAGAGCGAGCAGCGCCCCCACCACCCGGGCGGCTCGACGGGGATCGGGTACCGCCAGCGCGCACAGCGCCGCCGATGCGGGCCCGGCCAGGACTCCCAGAACCAGTGCGACGGACATCGTCACCTCCTCAGACACGCGCACTGTATTACACGATTCGTAATTCGTGTATCGTGAGACGCACGACAGTGGCTCGGCACGAGGAGGAGCGATGGACGCGACCGGATCCCCGTCGCAGGTGTGGCAGACCAGCCCGAGCTTCGCCCTCGCCCGGCTACGCGCCGGGCACCACCGGTTCCGGGCCGGCGGCCTTCCCGTCCCGTCGGCCGGCGCGACACCGGTGGCCGCGGTCCTGTCGTGCGCCGACCCGCAGCCCGAGGCCGTGACCGTGTTCGGCGGCGTCGACGTCTACGCGGTCCGCACCGCCGGCCTGCAGGTCGGCCCGGCCGCACTGGGCAGTCTGGAGTACGCGGTCGCGCGCCTCGGCGCACCCCTGCTGGTCGTGCTGGGCCACGCCTCCTGCTCCCTGGCGGGCGGCAGCGGGCCGGACCGGGTACGCGCCACGCTCACCGCCCTGCGCCGCCGGTCCCCCCTGCTCGACCAGGCCGTCCGCTCCGGCCGCTGCGGCATCCACGGCATGATCTGGCACGACGCGGACCGCCTCCTCAACGAGGTGCGGCCCGCGCTGCCACCGCCGGCCCGGCGGGCCTGCCGCCTGCGGCCACCGAACAACGCGTCGATGCGGTCGCACTGAGTGGGGCGACGCCTCATCAGGGGTTGCACACCGGGCACGCACCGGGGTCCGCGGCGCCGCCCACGGGCCGGCGCGAGCGGTACGCGCACCTGCCGCATCCCGAGACCAGCAGCGCGTCGTGGGCGGTGGGCGTGCCGCAGTCGCGGCAGGGCAGTCCCGGCTCGGTGCCGACCAGGCCGAATCCCGGCGCCGCACAGGCGGGACAGGGCGTGGCGAGACGCCGGGCCAACCGGTCGGCGGCGGCGGCGATGACCCGCATCCGGGTCGGATTGACGTGGGCCCGCAGGTCCGCGCCGAGCACGGCGGTGCCGTCGGCGGAGTCGAGGGCGGCCCGCCGGACGGCGACGAGGACGTCGGCGAGCCGGCGGAGTCCCTTGACCGGCCGACCGGGCCCGGCCGCGGGCCGGACGACGACCGCGTGGTGCGGGAACCCGGCCCGGCGCAGGAACGCGAGCACGGCGCCGCGGTCCCGACCGTCGGTGACCACCTGGCCGTGGTTGGTCTCGACGCTCAGAGCGCTCTCCACCAGGGTCAGACCCGACCGGTCGTCGACGAGCGCCACGTACTCCACGTCGGCAGGAGTCCAGGGAGCCGCCGGGTGCGGGCCGAACGCCCCTTCGCTGGCCAGCCCGACCACGGACCCGGTCGCGGCCATCCCGAGCCGGGCCTTGCGCACCACGGTCTCCCGCGCCGAGCCGACCCGCCGCACCTCGCCGGTGAACGTACCGAGCGCGTCGGTGTCCACCGGCGCCACCCGCACACTCATCCCGAGCCGTCGGCGCAGCAGCGGACGCAGCGCCCACTGTTTGCCGTGCATGGTGGCCAGGCAGGCCACCACGCCATGGAACGGTGACGCCTCCACACCACCGATCCTACCCGAGATAAGAAGTAGGATTCCGGAATTCGGTTACGTATCGGAGCGGTCGCCCGGGCTGTGGTGTCATCGTGGTGACGTAGCGGTACCGGTCGCCGGCGGCGCCCGGGTGGTCGAGGTCGATCGGGATCCACTGGGCGTCGGCCGCCCCGCAGGTCCGGAAAAGGCCGGCGTAGCAGTCGCCGTTGTTGCAGTCCGGAGTGCCGGCGTCGGATCCTCGGCCCGCACCGGCGCGGCGGCGGTGACGATGCCGATCCGGGTCCGGCCGGGGCCACCGGCCAGCCGCATGAGAATCAGGTGATCCTGCGCGACCAGGGGCCGGTCCGACATCCGCTCATGTCCGGTCCTCGTAGCGCTTCCCTGCCCGGTGCGGACGCCTTGACCGCTGGCGTTCTCGCCCTCGCCGCCTGCGGCGCCGCGGCGCGGGTATCGGCCGCTCGGCGTGGTCAGAGGCCGGCGGCGGCGTCGTACCGGCGCCGCAGGTCGGCCATCTCCGACGGGGGCAACGCCTCCCTGAGTGCCAGGACCTCGTACTTGTCGGGGAACATCTCCCGTAGCCGGTCGACGAACCTGACGTCGGCGGTCGCCTCGACCACCTTGATGCCGGGAGGCTGGGTGGTCATGTCCATGATCACCGGGCCGACGAGTTTGACCGCCCCGTCCCAGTGGCGCTTCTGTTCGGCGACGCCGCAGAGGTGGAAGCCGTAGACCGTCCGGACGTCGGCCAGGGTGGCGGCCCCGGTGGGCTCGTGGCCGTAGACATGGACTCCGCAGACGACCGCCGGCGCGGCCTGCTCTCCGGCCGGCACCTGCGGGGCGGTGTGCCCGGCGTGCTGGTGATGTGCCGGGTCCGCCTGCTCGAGGGTCGTACGCATCCGGGCCAGGATCTGCCGGCGGAGATCTGCCGGGTCCGTCCTCGGGGTGGTCGAGGTGACCACGGCGGCCACACCGATCGACGCGGCCAGCAGGCACACCTCGATCCACACGACGCGGCTCCGGTACCAGCCGCCGACGCCTACCCGGGAAGTCATGATCGTTCTTCACCTCGTCGCGGTTCCTGATGGTGGCGGAGGGCACCGACGGTGGGGTGGCGCGTGCCGCGCCACCCCACCGCAGATGCTGTTACCGAGCGGTGCAGGTGAGGGTGGGTGTGGAGTTGGTGCCGTTCCAGGAGGCGTTGAAGCCGAAGCTGGTGGAGCCGTTGGCGCTCAGGGAACCGTTGTAACCGACGTTCGACGCGGTGACCGACGAACCGCTCGAGGTGACCGTCGCGTTCCAGGCGTTGGTGATGCTCTGGCCGTTGGGCCAGGTCCATGCCACCGTCCATCCGGAGATGGCGGCGTTGCCGGCCCGGACGGTGACCTCGGCGCCGAATCCACCGGACCACTCGTTGGTCTTGCGGTAGGTGGCGGTGCAGGCACCGTTTCCGGCCGGCGGCGGCGTGGTGGGCGGCGGAGTCGTCGGCGGCGGGGTGGTGGGCGGCGGCGTGGTGGGCGGCGGGGTCGTCGGCGGCGGGTTGCCGCCGCCGCCGAAGATCACGTCACTGCAGAGGTAGTACGGCTGGTCGAGGTGGGACGCCTGCCAGATGGTGTAGACGACGTGCCGCCCGGTGCGGTTGCCCGCGTTCACCTGCGCCTCGTAGAGCCCGGTGGTCGGGTAGCTGCCGGTGCGGAGCACCAGTTCCAGGCTGTTCCAGGTGAGGGGCTGGGTGGTCGGGTCGAAACCCTGCTTCGTGATGTAGATCAACATGTAGTCGGCGCCGTGCTTGGCGCCGTCGGTCAGCGTGAGGGTGAAGTTGTTCGGCATCGGCTTCGCGGTCCACGCGCCGACCGCGTCGAGCGAGGCGTACAGGCCGCCCTGGGTGCGACCGCCGCTGCACAGCTGTCCGTCCGGCACGGCGGCCTGGTGGTTGCCGCCGACGTTCTCGCGGTACAGGCCGTTCCAGTTCCACATGGTGTTCGGGTTGGCCTGCCACGCCTGCCAGCACATCGGGTCGGTCTGGGCCATGGTGGGGTTGAGGTGATCGGAACCCCAGCGCTCCCAGCATCCGTAGTTGCGTGTCGGCGGGTTGGTGACCGATCCGTGCGCCGAGGCCGGATCGGCCTGGTTGACGACGACCATCGTGAACGAGGCGAGGAGAACTGCGACCGCGCCCAGTCCCAGACGGCGTCCTGTCCGTGAGATTTTCATGATGCTCCAGTGGATGCGCCGGCGCCCAGTGGCCCTCGCTGGGTGCCCACCCCGGAGAAGGTGACGCCGATCGATTCAAGCCGTCCCAGGGGTGGACGGCACTGCTGCCCAGCAGCGCATGGCGACTCCCAGCCACGATGTTAGTAAAGACGGCTGTCAATGTAAATCGATACCGGCGTATCGGGTCAGACGACGGTCACGATGACTTTCCCGAGGGCTCGGCCCTCTCCGACGTGGGCCAACGCCTCGGGCACCTCATCGAGGGTGAAGGTCCGGTCGATGTGGATGGTGAGGTCACCCGTGGCGCAGAGGTCGGCCACCGGTTCGAAATGCGTCGGCCCTTCCTTGACGGCGAGCACACCCAGGCGGCGGTGGGTGAGCCGGCCGGCCGCGGCACCGATCGTCAGTACGCGGAGCAGCGCCGGGACCGAGCCGCCGACGCACCGGTAACGGCCGCCGGGGGCCAGTGCCCGGCGGTAGTCGAACACCGACCGGTGCGCGACCAGGTCGAGGATGAGGTCGTACGGGCCGCTGCGGGTGAAGTCCTGGCTGCGGTAGTCGATCATCTCGTCCGCGCCGACCGATCGCATGAAGTCGAGCTTGCCGGCGTTGTCGACGCCGGTCACCTCGGCGCCGAACCGCTTGGCGACCTGAATGGCGAATGAGCCCGATCCGCCGCCGGCACCGTTGATCAGAACCCGTTTTCCGGCTGCCGCGCCTTGAGTCCCTTGCCATGCGATGACTCCCGCCTGCGGAATCGCGGAGGCCTCGGCGTAGGTCAGGGCGGCGGGCTTGTGGGCCAGAACCGACTCGGGAGCGATCGCGTACTCGGCGAAGCCGCCCTTGAGCATGAGGTTGTCACCGTACACCGCGTCACCGGGCCGGAACCGGGTGACCGCCGGGCCGACCGCATCGACCCGGCCTGCGATGTCCGAACCGAGTGTCCGGCGTGCCGGTGAGCGCAGCCCACCGATGCGCGAATACAGCGGCGAGCCGCGCAGGGTCTCCCAGTCGCTCAGGTTGACCGAGGTCGCTGCGATCTTGACGAGCACCTGCCGGCCGGTGGGAGACGGCTTGGAGACGTCCTCGATCCGTAGCACATCCGGCGACCCGTACCGGTCGTACACAACCGCTCTCATCCACGCACCCCTAGCCCTTCACCCAGGCGCTCCGGCCGCACTATGCCCACGGCCGGCAGGCAACGGCCTCTTGGTAGCAGACAGAGACAAGGGACCAACCGCCTCCGAGTGGGGGACGTTGCGCACGGATCAGAGCGTCGCCAGCACCCCGGCCAGAACGACCAGGCAGCACCCGATCTCGATCATCCCGACCTGCACAGGGCGGAGCCGGCGTGCCGGCAGCAGCGCGGCCCGGAGCAGGAGCAGCAGGAAGACCGGACCGAGCAGCACATCCACCAGCCAGACCACGGCGGCCAGGGCGAGCACGTGGTATCCGACGGAGAGACGGAGGAAGCGGCTGTCACCGCGTTGCCGGATCATCGTCTTGACATAGAGGACGGTGCCGAACAAGTAGAGCAGGAGCACTGCGAAGGCCGGGGTGACCCGGGTGACGGACACACCGGCGATGGTCGCCGCGACGAAGACCAGCAGGCAGCTCTGCGCCACCGAGGCCAAGTCGTTGAGCAGGGCCCGTTCCCGGCGACGCCAGGCGTATCCGGCGTTGACCGCCAGCAGCGCGGCGTAGCCCGGGGCGTACCAGAGGACAGCGGGCCGGGCGAGCGCCACAGTCGCCGCGAGCGGCGCCGCCAGCAGGCCGTACGCCAGCAGCTGGGGGGTGAAGCGGCTCGGCCGACGGCTCTTGATCGCCTGGAAGGCGTAATACGACAGCAGGTAGCCGGTCAGCCAGGCGCCGAGCAGCGGCAGGTGCGGCCAGCGCGGGCCGGCCAAGGCCACCCCCACGGTGTACGGCAGCAGGAGCATCGCCCACGCGCCGTGCTGGGGTGGGACGAACTGCCGCACGCGGCGGCGGCGCATTGCCGGGCGGTCGGCTACGACAGCGGTGTTCATGGTGGTCACCGGACCTCGAACAGGCCACGGGCGCCGCGCTCGGCGTCGACCATGGCGTGGCTGACGAACGGGTAGTGCCCGGCTGCGGGGAAGACCGTCTCCACGAAGCCGCCGCCGGCCGGGGTGAGGGACAGCACCTGGGCTCCGCCGGGGTCGGTCGGCCGGTTCTCCCAGTGCCCCTCCCGGTAGACGGTGTCGAACTGGGCGCCGACGATGTGGAACGAGCTGTCTCGGTTGGGGCCGGCGTCGAGCAGCCAGACCCGGACCCGTTCACCGGCCCGGGCGGGCAGCGGACGGTGCGCGTACTGGGCGGGGTAGCCGTTGAAGACGACGGCGTCGGGGCGCTCCGCCTGCATCGCGGCCAGGTCGCCGGGCTCGCCGTCCGGGCCGAGATAGAACTCGGACTGGACGAGCACGTACTCTCGATCGACGCGGGGCAGGTCGGGCGGGTCGACGATGACCGCACCGTACATCCCGTTGCCGATGTGGTGCAGCATCGGCATGGTCGAGCAGTGGTACATCCAGATGCCGGCACGGGTCGCGGTGAACCGGTAGGTCAGCCGCTGCCCGGGGTCGATCGGGCGCATCACCTCGTCCGGGGCGACGGCACCGGCGTGGAAGTCGATGCCGTGGTCCAGGGTGCCGTCGTTGACCAGGGTGATCTCGAAGGTGTCGCCGACCCGGCCGCGCAACACCGGGCCGGGCACGGTTCCGTCGAAGGTCCACAGCCGCTGCCGCACCCCGGGCGCGACCTCCCGGACGACTTCCCGGACGTGCAGCTCACGCCGGTGCAGCCGGCCGGGCGGCGCGGGCGGCGCGGTGGCGTCCCGGGCGACGAAGGCCGCGCCAGGGTCGGCCATGGCATCGAGGCGCGGCCTCGTTCCCTCCGTCGCCACGGCTGTCCCTGTCGGAGCGGTCGCCGTGGCCCCCGTCGGGACGATCCGCAGTGTCATGCCGGCCTGCCGGTGGGCGGGCAGGGAGCACCAGCCCTCCACCGTCGCCCCGATCACGCCGGCGTCCAGCCGGGCGTCGCCGTCCCGCGTCAGCAGCGGTGTCTTCGCCCCGGAGGCCAGGACGAGGTCGTGGCGGCGGTTGTCCCGGTTGGTCAGCTCGATGACCAGTCGATCACCCCGGGGCACGTCGATCCGGTCGGGGTGGAAACGCATGCCGTCTGCGACCACTGTGACCGTGGTGGTGTGCCCGGTCGGGGTGACGGCGGTGGCGGCGGCGGGGACGGGTGCGTCACCGGAGACGCGTTGGGCGGCGACCCCGACGAGGACGGCGACGAGGACGAGGGCGAGACCCACGGCTGCTCCGCCGAGCGGGCGGGGCACGGGGGCGTCGGTGCGCGCGGACACGGGTTACCTCCGGGCGGTGAGCAGGACCCGCACGGCCGGCACGAGGAACTGCACCAGCGCGGCGAGGACCAGCAGTGAGGTGGTGATGCGGACGAACGGCGGGGTGGGCAGGACGAGGACCAGCAGGGCGGCGTTGGTCATCGCGACGCGCTGCGGGCCGTGCCGCTCCAGCAGGGCGGTGCGGCGGCGCACCGGCGCGGGTCCGCCGCCGAGCACCACGGGCAGCAGGTGGGTCAGGGCTCCGACGAGGACCTGGGCGACGAAGCCGACCAGCAGCGGGAGCAGCACCGCACCGAAGCGGTCGGCCGCGCCGGCCGGGTCCGCAGCGGGCAGCAGCGTCGCGGCGTCCACGGCGAGAGCGACCATCAGCCAGCCGCCGGCCGCGGCGAGCGACCAGGACGCGAACGCGTACGGGGGGCGGGTGCGCGCGACGGCCAGCGCGGGGCGCAGGGCGATCAGCGCGCCGAGGGCGAACAGGCTCAGCCCGGCCGCGGCGACGACCCGCCACCAGGCGAGCAGGCCGACGCCCAGCAGGACGAGTCCGGTCGTCGCCACCGGCAGCGCGACGGTGGCGGCGCGGACCGCACCGTCGGCCATCCGGGTACGCAGCACGGTGGGCCAGAGTGTCAGCAGCGTCCCGAGGACGGTCAGCGTCACCCAGCCGAGCAGGTTCACGTGCGCGTGGAACAGCAGCAGCCGGGGGCGCAGCGGGTCGTCGATCACCAGCATCCCGGCGCCGACCGGCACGCCGGCGAGCAGGGCCACGGTCGCCGCCAGGTAGTAGCGGACCGTGACGGAGAACCGGGCCGGCAGGGCGCGGCGCAGCCAATGGGTGAGCGCGACGAGGTGGGCGGTCACCGCGACGAAGACCAGCGTAGCGCCCGCCACGCCCAGCCAGGGGCGGTCGGCCGTGCCGCCGGTCAGGACCGCCAGCACGCCCACGTTGAGCGCGGCCAGCCGGGCCGCCTCGGCGCGGCGGCGGTCCGGGGCGGGGGCACGCAGCACGGCGGCGGCGAAGTGGGCGCTCCACACCACGACGGCGTTGCTGACCGCACCGAGCAGCAGCAGGTGGATGGCCGTCCAGCGCCACGCCGGGAGGAACGGATGGACGAAGGCGAGCACGACCAGCCCGGCCAGGTAGGCCAACGGCAGCGCAGCGACCCGGCGGTGCCAGCCGGCCCGCCGAAGGCCCGCCGCCACGGCCGGAGCGGTCACCGGGCCGGGGGCCGGGCCGGGGGCCGGGGCGGCGGGACCGGCCGACGCGACTGCCGAGACGGTCCGCCCGGCCCCCGGGCCCGAGGGTGCGGTCGGGGCGGAGTCGCCGCGGGTGCCGGCCATCACCGCACCGCCGGCACGACCGGCGGGACGACCGCCGTCCGGGTCCGCCGCCGGGCGGCGCGGACCAACGCGGCCACCACTGCGCCGACGAAACCGAGCACCGCCAGGACGTTGCCGACGCCGCCCCAGCGCCACCCGGCCGGCACGCCGAGCACGTCGCCGACCAGGACCCGGATCGTCAGGGTGGTGTGCAGCAGGGCGAGCGGGGCGTACAGCCACGGCCCGTAGGGCAGTGGGCGGCGAAGCACCGCCGGCAGGATCACCGGAGCGTGCGCGAAGATCATCGACATGGTGAAGCCCAGGAAGACCAGGTGCAGGGTGGCGTCGTAACGGGAGCCGCCGGTGACCGGCCCGGCGCCGGCCCACAGCAGGCCGGCCAGCGCCAGCCAGGCGTACCCGGTGAGCAGGCCGACCGCGACGTAGCGGGGCAGGCCGACGGCGCGCACCGTGCGGCGGGCGACGTCGCAGACCACCAGCCAGGCCACCGTCGCGAGCAGGCCGACCCCGAAGAGGTACGCCCCGACGGCCGGCCAGAGCGCGGTGGCGGTGGCGCCGGCGGTCAGCATGCCGAGGGCGGCGAGGAACCAGCCGACGCCGTGCCGGGGCAGCGTGAGGTGAGCGAGTTCCAGACGCTCCCCGGCGATGGTGGCCACCACGAAGGTGGCCAGCCAGGGCACGATCTCCGGCACGCTGAGGCCGGCGAGCCAGAGGAGGGTGGCGGCGTACCAGCTCAGCGCGCCGGTGACCTGGGCCAGCAGCGCCGGGCCGGGCTGCCGCCACCACAGTCGCTGGTAGATCAGCAGCAGCAGCACCGAGGCGAGCACGAGCAGCAGCCGGCCGGGCAGGCTCGGCCCGGTCAGCACCAGCAGCACCGCCCCGGCGCCGGAGCAGGCGGGCGCGAGCAGGGCCCACCGGGTGCCGAGGGCCACCGCGCGTTCCAGCGCCACCAGGGTGCCGACGAAGCCCAGCACCATCAGCGGGCCGTGCACCTGCTCCAGCGGGACGTGAGGCGCGGGCACCGGCAGTCCGAGCAGCAGCAGGGCGGCGTAGAGACCGCTCACCAGGGCGAAGCCGCCCGCCGCGAGGACGGGGAGCCGCCACTGTACGGCGACCGGCCGTGGGTTCATGCCGGCTCTTCGGTGATATTCGGCAGGGCCAGCCGCACCACGCAGGCGTCGGGTGCGCCGAAGGGTTCGAGCACGGCGCCGGCCGGTGAGGCACCGGCGTGTTCGAGCGTGCCGCGGACCACGCCGACGTGCAGGGCGCAGATCGCGTCGGGGTTGCGGTTGACCAGCTCCAGGAAGGGACAGGTGTGCAGGTGGATCTCGGTCGCCCCGTCGGCCGTCCGGTGTCGGCGGGGACTGAAGCCCAGCCCGCGCAGGACGTCGAGCAGCGTATCGACCGGCTCCCTGCCGGGCGGGGTGGCGGCGGCGAGGTGGCGTCCCCAGTCCTGGCCGGCGCGGGTGGCCTCCGCCCGGACGTCGCCGTGGCCACGCCGCGACAGGTGGTCGAGCAGGGCGGCGGCGAGTGCCCGGTACGGCGCGGGGGCCGGGGCCTCCGCGACGGCCACCCGGTAGCGCCACGCCGGCCGTCCGGGCTGGCCCCCACTGGCCCGCGCCTTGACCAGCAGTCCTGCGTCGACCAGGCGGTCGAGGTGGGCGCGGGCGGTGGACAGGTGCAGGCCCGTTCGCTCCCCCACCTCGGCGATCGTCATGCCGGCGCCGGCGGCGCGCACGAGCTCCAGGATCGAGGCCCGGCTGGCGGTGCCGAGAGCCCGGTGGCGCTGCGGGTCGATGGTCTCGCCGACCGGCCCTGTTCTCGGGGTTTCCACGTTAGATAACGTTACAACGTCGTTCAACCGCAAAACCCTGGAGGGTTCCATGTCCGCCTCACGCTCCCCGGCCGACCGCGAGGCCGCGCAGGCCGTCGTCCGGCACCACGCCCAGCTCGCCGCCGACCTCGACCGGCACGTCGGAAACCTGCTGACCGCGGCCGACCAGGGTGACGCCACCGGCGCGCTCCGGCACCGCGACGAACTGCTCCGATGGCTCCGCGACGAACTGCTGCCGCACGCGCACGCCGAGGAGGACTCCCTCTACGCCGCCGCCGGTGAGCGGGCCGAGGGTGCGCTGCTGGTCCGGGGCATGCTCGACGAGCACCAGGCGATCACCGGCCTGGTCGCCGAGCTGGAGACCGGCAACCGGCCGGTACGCCTCGCCGGCACCGCGCGCGCCTTCGCCGCGCTCTTCGCCGTCCACCTGGCCAAGGAGAACGACCTGGTCGTCCCGCTGCTGGTGGACGCGGCCGACGTCTCGCTGGCGAAGTTGCTGGAGGGGATGCACGATCTGCTCGGCTCCTCGGAAGTCTCGAATGGCGGCGGTTGCGGCGGGGGTGGCTGCGGCTGCGGTGGTGACCGGGCACCGGCCGACGCGCCGGCCGCGACCCTCACCATCGATCCCCGGCTGGACGTCCGGCAGCTCCCGCACGACCAGCGCCACGCGCGGGTGCTGGCGGCGCTGGAGGCGCTGCCGGCCGGTGGAGCGCTGGTGCTGGTCGCCCCGCACGCACCCCGCCCGCTGCTGGCCGAGGTCGCAGCCCGCTACGGCGACGGCATGACCAGCGAGTGGCTGCAGGACGGGCCGGACGTGTGGCAGATCCGGCTCTCCCGCCGGCCGGTGACGGTCTGAGCAGTCTGTCGGTGCCAGGGCGGTGGGGATCAGGGCCCGCCGTCCCGGCGTACCGGGCCGTCCGGCCCTGCTGACGGAGGTTGTCGGTACGCACGATGGAGTCGCCCACCCTCGTGGTCAGGAGACGAAGTGTGCAACTACTGCGGCTGTCGGGAGTTCCCGCTGATCGGCCGGCTCTCGGCCGAGCACGAGGCGATCTCGAACGCGGCCGGCCGGCTGCGCGGCGCGGTGCGGGCCGCCGGCCCGGACGCCCTGGTGGCGCTGGACGCGCTGCTGGCGCTGCTGATGCCGCACACCTCCACTGAGGAGGACGGCCTCTTCGTGGAGCTGCGGGCCGAGGGCAGCCTGGCCGGGGCGGTGGCGAAGCTCTGCGCGGAGCACGACGACATCCACGGCGTGCTCGGCGGCGTCGACCGGGCCGACCCGGACTGGCCCGCAGTGCTGGCCGCCCTGGACCGGCTCCACCGGCACATCGACAACGAGGAGCACGGTCTCTTCCCGGCCGCGGTGATCGCGCTGCCGATCCCGGCCTGGGACCGGATCACCCCGGCGGAGGCGGCAGCCAGGTGAGGCGGCCCGGATGTCGGCCGCTGCCGACGCCGCCCCGCGGCTACCGGCGGTGCGCCTCGGTGGTCTTGACCGGCACGGTCTCGCCGAGGTCGTAGAGAGCGTCGAGCACGTCCTCGGTCTGCCCGCGTCGCGGCCGCCCAGCGCGGCGCCCCACCCGGCCGGCACCAGGAAGAGCACGCTCCAGTGGCCCCCGGTCCCGAACCTGCCCGGCGATCTCCGGCAGGGTGACACCGAGACGGCCGGGCCCCGCTCCGTGCCCCGCCGGTGACCGCCCGACCGGCCCGAAGTCCCGCCACGGACCCGCAGGTACAAAGCCGATGATCTCGGGACCTTCGGCCCGGTTTCCCGAGGTTGTACGTCGGCACCATGGCCAGGACGCCCTCGCTCGGGGTTGCGCTCCGGCGCATCTGCCGAGAACGTGGGGCAGTACGGCCATCTATCGAAGGAATGAGGCGTATGTCGCGAGCCACCGATAGTGCGGGGCGGGCGCTGCTGGCCGTGGGCGGCCTCGTACGCCGGGCCGAGGTCTCCGCCGACGGCCGGACATTGCACCAGATCGGCGGCCGGGAGGCGGACGCCTTCTACCGGGATCGCTGGTCCTACGACAAGGTGGTGCGCTCCACGCACGGGGTGAACTGCACCGGCTCGTGCTCCTGGAAGGTGTACGTCAAGGACGGCATCATCACCTGGGAGCAGCAGCAGACCGACTACCCGAGCGTCGGACCGGACCGGCCGGAGTACGAGCCTCGGGGCTGCCCCCGGGGTGCCGCCTTCTCCTGGTACACCTACTCCCCCACCCGGGTGCGCTACCCGTACGCGCGGGGCGTGCTGGTGGAGATGTACCGGGAGGCCAGGGGCCGCCTCGGTGATCCGGTGGCCGCGTGGGCGGACATCCAGGGCGACCCGGAACGACGCCGCCGCTACCAGAAGGCCCGCGGCAAGGGCGGCCTGGTGCGGATCACCTGGGACGAGGCGCAGGAGATGGTCGCCGCCGCGCACGTGCACGCGATCGCCGAGTACGGCCCGGACCGGGTCGCCGGCTTCTCCCCCATCCCGGCCATGTCGATGGTGTCGCACGCCGTCGGCGCCCGGTTCCTGTCCCTGCTCGGCGGCTCGATGCTGTCGTTCTACGACTGGTACGCCGACCTGCCGGTGGCCTCCCCGCAGGTCTTCGGCGACCAGACCGACGTGCCCGAGTCCGGGGACTGGTGGGACGCCTCCTACTTCGTCATGTGGGGCTCCAACGTCCCGGTGACCCGCACGCCGGACGCACACTGGATGGCCGAGGCGCGCTACCGGGGGCAGAAGGTCGTGGTGGTCAGCCCCGACTTCGCCGACAACGTCAAGTTCGCCGACGAGTGGATGCCCGCCCAGCCGGGCACCGACGGCGCCCTGGCGATGGCGATGGGGCACGTCATCCTCAAGGAGTTCTTCGTCGACCGGCGCACCCCGCGCTTCGTCGACTACGTCCGCAGGTTCACCGACCTGCCGTTCCTGGTCACCCTGGAGCCGGGTGCCGACGGGGCGTACCGGCCGGGCAAGTTCCTCACCGCCGACGACCTGGGCGAGACCGACAAGGAGGCGGCCTTCCGGACGGTGCTCTGGGACTCGGCCACCGACGCTCCCGCCGTGCCGCGGGGCAGCCTCGGCCACCGTTGGGGCGAGCAGCAGGGCCAGTGGAACCTGGACCTGGGCGACCTGGAGCCGGCGCTGACCTGCCTCGGGGCGGGCGACGCGGTGGAGGTGGAGCTGCCTCGGTTCGACACCGACACCCCGCAGGCGCTGCGCCGGGGCGTGCCGACCCGCACGGTGCGGGGCCAGTTGGTGACCAGCGTCTTCGACCTGGTGCTGGCCCAGTACGGGGTGGGCCGCGACGGTCTGCCGGGCCAGTGGCCGACCGGGTACGACGACGTCGAGGCGCCGTACACGCCGGCGTGGCAGGAGCCGGTCACCGGGGTGCCGGCGGCGCAGGTGGCCCGGGTGGCGCGGGAGTTCGCCGACAACGCGGACCGCTCCGGCGGACGGTCGATGATCCTGCTCGGCGCCGGCACGAACCACTGGTTCCACTCCGACGCCACCTACCGGGCGATCCTGGCGCTGGTCACCCTCACCGGCTGCCAGGGGGTCAACGGCGGCGGCTGGGCGCACTACGTGGGGCAGGAGAAGTGCCGCCCGGCGACCGGCTGGGCGCAGCTCGCGTTCGGCCTGGACTGGGTCCGCCCGCCCCGGCAGATGATCGGCACCGCCTTCTGGTACGTGCACACCGACCAGTGGCGCTACGACACCTACTCCGCCGACGTGGTCTCCTCCCCCACCGGCACCGGCGCGTTCGCCGGCAAGCACACCATGGACCTGCTGGCCCAGTCGGCCCGCTCGGGGTGGATGCCGTCGATGCCCACCTTCGACCGCAGCCCGCTCGACCTGGCCGACGAGGCTCTCGCCGCCCGGCCGGACGACCCGGCGGGCTGGGTGGCCGAGCGGCTCGGCGAGGGCGACGTGACGTTCGCCTGCACCGACCCGGACGCGCCGGAGAACTGGCCACGGGTGCTGACCGTCTGGCGGGCCAACCTGCTCGGCTCGTCGGCCAAGGGCAACGAGTACTTCCTGCGGCACCTGCTCGGCACCGACGCGAACCTGCGCGCCGAGGAGGCGCCGGAGGAGTTGCGGCCCAAGGACGTGACCTGGCGGGAGGAGGCCCCGGAGGGCAAGCTCGACCTGCTGCTGAGCCTGGACTTCCGGATGACCTCCACGACGCTCTTCTCCGACATCGTGCTGCCCGCCGCCACCTGGTACGAGAAGCACGACCTGAGCAGTACCGACATGCACCCGTTCGTGCACGCCTTCACCCCGGCGATCAACCCGCCGTGGCAGACCCGGACCGACTTCGACGCCTTCCACGGCATCGCGAAGGCGTTCTCCACGCTCGCCGGGCCGCGGCTGGGCGTACGCAAGGACCTGGTCGCGGCGCCGCTGCTGCACGACACCCCGGACGCGATGGCGACCCCGCACGGCCGGGTCCGCGACTGGGCGGCGACCGGGGAGACCCCGGTGCCGGGCCGGACCATGCCGAAACTGGTGGTGGTCGAGAGGGACTACGGCGCGATCGCCGACAAGATGGCCGCGCTCGGGCCGCTGATGGACACCCTCGGCACCACCGGCAAGGGCTTCTCGGTCGACGTGCGGCCGGAGGTCGAGTATCTGCGCCACAAGAACGGTGAGGTGCGCGGCGGCGCCGCGGACGGGCGGCCGTCGCTGGCGAAGGACACGCACGCCTGCGAGGCGATCCTGGCGCTGTCGGGCACCACCAACGGGCGGGTCGCCACCGCGGGCTTCCGGGACGTGGAGAAGCGCACCGGGGTACGCCTGGCGGACCTGGCTGCCGAGCACGAGGGCAAGCAGATCACCTTCGCCGACACCCAGTCCCGCCCGGTGCCGGTGATCACCAGCCCGGAGTGGTCGGGCAGCGAGCACGGCGGCCGCCGCTACTCCCCGTTCACCATCAACACCGAGCGGCTCAAGCCCTGGCACACGCTCACCGGCCGGCAGCACTTCTTCCTCGACCACGACTGGATGCACGAGGCCGGCGAGGCGCTGCCGATCTTCCGGCCGCCGTTGGACATGCACAAGCTCTTCGGCGAACCGAGACTCGGCCGCAACGGGGAGCTGGAGATCACCGTCCGCTACCTCACCCCGCACTCGAAGTGGTCCATCCACTCCGAGTACCAGGACAACCTGATCATGCTCACGCTGTCCCGGGGCGGGCCGACGATGTGGATGAGCGAGGCCGACGCGGCGAAGATCGGCGTCCGGGACAACGAGTGGATCGAGGCGGTCAACCGCAACGGCGTGGTGGTCTGCCGGGCCGTGGTGACGCACAAGATGCCCGAGGGCACGGTCTACATGTACCACGCCCAGGAACGGGTGATCGACGTGCCCAAGTCGGAGACCAACGGCCGGCGCGGCGGCATCCACAACTCGCTGACCCGGCTGCTGGTCAAGCCCACCCACCTCATCGGCGGGTACGCGCAGCTGTCCTTCGCGTTCAACTACCTCGGCCCGACCGGCAACCAACGCGACGAGGTCACCGTGATCCGCCGCCGCTCCCAGGAGGTGCAGTACTGATGCGGGTCATGGCACAGATGGCGATGGTGATGAACCTCGACAAGTGCATCGGCTGCCACACCTGCTCGGTCACCTGCAAGCAGGCGTGGACCAACCGCTCCGGCGTCGAGTACGTCTGGTTCAACAACGTGGAGACCCGCCCCGGGCAGGGCTACCCGCGCACCTACGAGAACCAGGAGCGCTGGCAGGGCGGCTGGGTGCGGACCCGCTCCGGCAAGCTCAAGCCACGCTCCGGTGGCCGGGTGAAGAAGATGTTCAGCATCTTCGCCAACCCGAAGCTGCCGTCCATGCAGGACTACTACGAGCCGTGGACGTACGACTACGAGCACCTGATCAACGCGCCGGCCGGCGAGGACACCCCGGTGGCCCGGCCGAAGTCGCTGCTCACCGGCCAGGATACGAAGATCACCTGGAGCGCCAACTGGGACGACTCGCTCGCCGGCGGCAACGAGATCGCCGCCGGTGACCCGGTGCTGGCGAAGGTCTCCGGCCAGGTGAAGCAGGAGTTCGAGAAGACCTTCATGTTCTTCCTGCCGCGCATCTGCGAGCACTGCCTCAACCCGTCCTGCGCGGCCTCCTGCCCGTCGGGGGCGATCTACAAGCGGGCCGAGGACGGCATCGTGCTGGTCGACCAGGACCGCTGCCGGGGCTGGCGGATGTGCGTGACCGGCTGCCCCTACAAGAAGGTCTACTTCAACCACCGCACCGGCAAGGCCGAGAAGTGCACCTTCTGCTTTCCGCGCATCGAGATCGGCCAGCCCACCATCTGCTCCGAGACCTGCGTGGGGCGGCTGCGCTACCTCGGGCTGATGCTCTACGACGCCGACCGCGTCGCCGAGGCCGCCGCCATCGCCGACGAACACGACCTGTACGACGCGCAGCGGTCGGTCTTCCTCGACCCGCACGACCCGGCCGTGGTCGCCGCCGCCCGCGAGGCCGGCATCCCGGACGACTGGATCGACGCCGCGCAGCGCTCGCCGATCTGGGACCTGATCATGCGCTACGAGGTGGCGCTGCCGCTGCACCCGGAGTACCGGACCATGCCGATGGTCTGGTACATCCCGCCGCTGTCGCCGGTGGCCGACGTGCTGCGCGAGACCGGCCACGACGCGGAGGAGGCCGGCAACCTCTTCGGGGCCATCGACGCGCTGCGGATCCCGGTGGAGTACCTCGCCGAGCTCTTCACCGCCGGCGACCCGGAGCCGGTGCGCGGGGTGCTGAACCGGCTCGCCGCGATGCGCGCCTACCAGCGCCGGATCAACCTGGGCGAGGAGCGCGACGAGTCCATCGCCGCCGCGGTCGGCATGACCGGCGCGGAGATGGACGAGATGTACCGGCTGCTCGCCATCGCCAAGTACGAGCAGCGGTACGTCATCCCCGCCGCGCACGCCGAGGACGCACACCGGCTGGAGAAGATCGCCACCGAGTGCAGCCTCGATTACGAGGGCGGCCCCGGGATGGGCGGCGGCGGCCCGTACGGCCAGGGGCCCTTCGGGGAGTCCTCCGGCACGCCGGTGCCGGTCCAGGTGGAGACCTTCCACATGCTGCGCGACCGGCAGACCGCGGAGGGCTTCACCGACCCGGGCGACGAACCCCGCCGGGTCAACCTGCTCAACTGGGACGGCAAGGGCAGCCCGAAGGGCCTCTTCCCGCCCCGCAGCCGCGAATCCGCACCCGTCGACGGAGGTACCCCGTGAGCCGGCCGACCTGGCGGGCGGTGGCCGCCCGCGCGGCGTCCCTGCTGCTGCGCTATCCCGAAGAGGAGGTCCTCGCAGCGCTGCCCACCGTGCGGGCCGCGCTCGACGGCCTGCCGGCCGAGGTCGCCCGGCCGCTGCGCGAGGTGGTCGCCCACCGGGAAGCCGCCGCGCCGGTCGACCTGCGGACCGCCTACGTGGAGGTGTTCGACTTCCGGCGCCGCTGCTGCCTGCACCTGACGTACTACACCTGCGGCGACACCCGTCGCCGGGGTGAGGCGCTGGTCGACTTCGCCGCCGCGTACAAGGCGGCCGGACTGACCGTCGTCGACGGCGAGCTGCCCGACTTCCTGCCCGCCGTCCTCGACCTGGCCGCCGCCGACGACGACGGGTGGCGGCTGCTGCGGGAGAACCGCGTCGGCCTCGACCTGCTGGTCGAGGCGCTGGGGCGGGAGAAGTCGGTGTACCGGCAGGCCGTCGCCGCCGTCCGGGAGATGCTGCCGCCCGCCCAGCCCGGGGACATCGCCGCCGCCGCCCGGCTGGCCCGCACCGGGCCGCCGGTGGAGCAGGTCGGACTCGAACCATTCGGACTGGTCGACACGACTGGAGGACGCCGATGAACATCCTGCTGTGGGTGGTGTACCCGTACCTGTCGATCGCGATCCTCGTCGGCGGCCTGATCTGGCGCCACCGCTACGACAAGTTCGGCTGGACGACCCGATCCTCCCAGCTCTACGAGAGCAGCATCCTGCGGTGGGGCAGCCCACTGTTCCACTTCGGAGTGCTGATGGTCCTGATCGGACACATCGGTGGCCTGGTGGTCCCGAAGTCCTGGACCGAGGCGGTCGGCGTCACCGAGCACACCTACCACCTCATGGCCGTGTTCATCGGCACGGTGGCCGGCTTCTGCACCCTGATCGGGCTGGGCATCCTGATCGCCCGCCGCCGGTTGACCGGACCGGTCTTCGCCGCCACCACCCGCAACGACAAGGCGATGTACGTGGTGCTGGCGGGGGTGATCGTGCTGGGCCTCTGGGCCACTGTGCGGGCCAACGTCGCCGGCCCCGGCTACGACTACCGGGAGACCATCTCCCCGTGGTTCCGGTCGCTGTTCTACCTCCGCCCGGACCCGGAGATCATGGCCGGCGTCCCGGTGGGCTTCCAGATCCACATCCTGGCCGCCTTCGCGCTCTTCGCGTTCTGGCCGTTCACCCGCCTCGTCCATGCGTTCAGCGCTCCGGTCGGCTACGCCACCCGCCCCTACGTCGTCTACCGCAGCCGGGACGACCGGCCCGGACTGCGGCCGACCCGCCCCGGATGGGAGGGGCCGCCCCAGCTGCCCACCCCGCGCGGCGGTCGGACCCGCTCACGCCGGTGACCACCGCACCGCACCACACCGGCAGTCACCATTCGTCCCGACCCGCGACGGAGTGGGCCGCGGCGCGGGCGCTGGCCCACCGGCTCCCCGCTCCCCTGCCCGCGGAGTCGGTACCGCTGGCCTCCGCCGCCGGCCGGACCCTCGCGGCGCCACTGGTCGCGGCGGTCCCGCTGCCCGGGTTCGACAACTCCGCGATGGACGGATACGCGGTGCGCGGTCCGGGCCCGTGGCGGGTGGTCGGCCAGATCCTGGCCGGTCGCACCCACGCCGTCGCGCCCCTGGTCGAAGGGACCGCCGTAGAGGTGGCCACCGGCGCTCCCGTCCCGGGCCGGGCGGACCGGGTCGTGCCCTACGAGATCGCCGACCGGATCGGTGACGTCCTGCGGGCGGTGCCGGGCGACCGTCGGCACATCCGGTGCGCGGGCGAGTACGCCGCCCGCGGTCAGGAACTGGTGCCCGCGGGTTCGCCGGTCACGCCGGCGGTGCTGGGGCTGGCCGCGAGCGTCGGCCTCGACCACCTCACCGTCCGGGCCCGACCCCGGGCCCGCCTGTTGATCAGCGGCGACGAGGTGGTCCACGCCGGCCGTCCCCCGTGGGGCAGGGTCCGGGACGCGATCGGCCCGATGCTGGCCCCGCTGCTGTCCGCCTGGGGAGCGGACCTCCTCGGTCCGCGGATGGTCGGCGACCAGCCCGACTGGTTCGCCGAGGCGATCGCGGACAGCACGCGAGACGCCGACGTGACGGTCGTCTGCGGGGCGTCCTCCGTCGGCCCGGCGGACGGGCTGCACGCGTCGCTGCGGCACCTCGGGGCCGTGGCGCACGTGGACGGGGTGCGGTGCCGGCCCGGGCACCCACAGGTCCTGGCCCAGGCCGGGGCCAGCTGGATCGCCGGCCTGCCGGGCAACCCGTACGCGGCGCTGGTCGCCGCGCTCACCCTGATCGACCCGCTGCTCACCGGGCTGGCCGGACGGCCGCCGGCCGATCTGGACACCGCCGTCCTCACCGATCCGTTGCGCCTCGACGAGCGGAACACCCGGATCGTGCCGGTCCGGCGCGGCGCGCGGGGCCTGCGGCTGGTCGACGGGGCGCACCCGGGATACCTGGGCGCGGCGGCGGACGCCGACGCGCTGGCCGTGGTGCCGCCCGGTTGGCGTCCCGGCACCCCGGTCGGTCTGCTCACCCTGCCGTGGCAGGTGGGACGTCCTCCTGGGCCGGGTCTTCCGGCCCTGCCGGGGTGGGTTGGCTCAAGCGAGGCTCGTACCGGTGAAGCGGACCGCCGCATTCCCCTTTGACGCCGCGACAGCAGCACGACGATCCCGACGGAGTTGAACGATGACCAGCATCCGTGACCGGCAAGCCGGGTCCACCGCCCCGGTCGGGCGTCCCGAGGCCACCTCCGGCGCCGCCCTCCAGCTAGCCATGGCCACCCTCGGCTTCCTGGTGAACTTCTGGGCATGGGCCCTGCTCGGTCCGCTGGGCCCCGGCATCAAGGAACGGCTGGGGCTCGGCTTCGCCGCGCAGTCCCTGCTCGTCGCGGTGCCGGTGATCGTGGGCTCGCTGGGCCGCATCCCGGTCGGCGCGCTCACCGACCGGTACGGGGCCCGGGTAGTCTTCCCGCTGGTCACCGTCGCCACCATCGTGCCGGTGCTGACCCTCACCACGGTCTCCTCCTACCCGGCGCTGATCGTGACCGGCTTCTTCCTCGGCATCGGCGGCACCGCCTTCGCCGTCGGCGTCCCGCTGGTGTCCGGCTGGTATCCGCCGGCCCGGCGCGGCTTCGCCATCGGCGTGTTCGGTGTCGGCATGGGTGGCACCGCGATCGCCAACTTCACCACCGTCCGGCTGGCCGACGCCTACGGGGAACGTGCCCCGTTCCTGCTGGTCGCGGCGATCCTGGCGGCGTACGCGGTGCTGTCGTTCCTGCTGCTGCGCGACGCGCCGGGCCCGGCCCGGCCCACCGGGTCGGCCTGGCAGCGGCTCGCCGGCGTCGCCCGGCTGACCGTCACCTGGCAGCTGTGCTTCCTGTACGCGGTCGGGTTCGGCGGGTTCGTGGCCTTCAGCGTGTACCTGCCGGCGTACCTGCGCACCGCCTACGGGCTCAGTGCCGCGGACGGTGCGCTGCGGACCGCCGGGTTCGTCGTGCTCGCCGTGCTGGCCCGCCCGGTGGGCGGCTGGCTCTCCGACCGGCTACACCCCGTGCCGGTGCTGGTGTGGTGCTTCTCCGGGGTGGCCGGGTTCGCCGTCGTGCAGGCCTTCCAGCCGGCCCTGATGCCGGTGGCCACGGTCGCGCTGCTCGGCATGGCGGTGCTGCTCGGCGCGGCCAGCGGCGCGGTGTTCGCCTTGGTCGGCAAGGTCGCCCCCGCCGATCAGGTGGGCGCGGTCACCGGGCTGGTCGGGGCCGCCGGCGGGCTCGGCGGGTTCGTGCCGCCGCTGATCATGGGCTGGGTGTACGGGTCGCAGGGCTCCTACGCCATCGGGCTGATGCTGCTCTCCGACGTGGCGCTGGCCGCCGCGGTGTTCACCGCGGTGAAGATGGGAGGCCTGGCCCGCCGCGCCGGTTGACGGTCTCGGTACGGCCTGACCGGCGCCGGACCGGTCGGGCCAGGCACGACAAGCTGAATCCGGGTAAACGCCAGCCCCGTGCCGAGCCGCCGTGATAATCCTTCTACTATGCGGTTGTAGTAGAAGAGGATGTCGGCGCGGCCGACCTCTGGGGGTGGGATGCGACAGGTGAGGGTGGGGCGTCCACCGGCGCGCGCGCCGCTGCGGCTGGCGCTTCTCGTCGCCGTGACGCTCGGCGTGTTCGGCATGCACACCCTCGGCCACCCGGGCGAACCCGGAGCCGCCCACGCGAGCACCGCCCACCGGAGCGCCGACGCGCCCGCCGCCGAACACGGACCCGACGGCTCGCCCGGACACCGGGGCGGGGAGCACGCGTTCACCGTGTGCCTGGCGGTGCTGGGCGGCGCACTGATCCTCGGCGTCCTGTCCCTGCTGCGGTCCCGCCATCGCGGCGCACGCACGCCGACCGGCCACCGCCGGCGGGTGATCAGCCCGGATCGAGGTCCACCCCGCCGGCCCATCGGGCTGCGACTGCGAGCCGTCACGGTCCTGCGCACGTGAGCAGACCCCGGTCCGGCGCCTCGCCCGGACCGACGGCCCTGTTCCGACCCACCTCACGACAAGGACCACGTACCAGATGACGCCAACCATCCTGCGTCGCGCCGCCCTCGCGGGCGTCGCCCTGTCCGCCCTGCTCACCGTCGCCGCCTGCGGCGGCGCGGACGACGCCGGCGGCATGACGCACGACGCCGGCAGTGCCACGCCGAGCGCCTCGTCCTCGGCCACCGCCACCGCCAACGACGCGGACGTGATGTTCGCCCAGATGATGATCCCGCACCACCAGCAGGCCGTCGCCATGGCCGACCTGGCCCCGACGCGCGCGAGCGACAGCGAACTGAAGAACCTGGCCGCCAGGATCAAGGCAGCGCAGGACCCGGAGATCACCACCATGAAGGGGTGGCTCACGGCCTGGGGCAAGCCCACGGACCTGCCCAGCGACCACAGCATGCCCGGCATGAGCGCCACGCCCGGGCACGGCATGCCGGGGATGGACGCGGGGATGCCCGGCATGATGTCCGAGCAGCAGATGAAGGACCTCGCCGCGGCGAAGGGCCCCGCGTTCGACAAGATGTTCGCCGAGATGATGATCGCCCACCACAAGGGCGCCATCGACATGGCCCGGACCGAGCAGGCCGACGGGAGCAACCCCGAGGCCAAGGCGCTGGCCGCCAAGATCGCCGCTGATCAGGCCACCGAGGTGCAGACCCTGCAGAAGATCCTCGACCGCCTGTAGCCGGCGTGGTGCGGCCGGTTCCGGCCTTGGCGTCGGAACCGGCCGCACCGCCGCGCGGTGACTCCGCCGCATCGCCTCGCGTACCCTGAGCGACACGAAGGAGGGCACGTGGCGGAACTGGGCAAACTCGAATCGGCCGTCATGGACGTGCTGTGGCGTGCCTCTGATCCGGTGCTCGTGCGCGACGTCCTCGACGCGGTGACCACCGAGCGGGCGCTGGCGTACACGACCGTCCTCACCGTGCTGGACAACCTGCACCGTAAGGGCTGGGCCGTTCGCGAGAAGGACGGCAAGGCCTACCGCTATCGCGCCGCCGGCACCCGCGAGGAGATCACCGCGCGCACCCTGCGTCGGGTCATCGAGACGAGCAGCCATCCCGACCTGGTGCTCATGCACTTCGCCCGGTCCGCCTCCGACCACGAGCTGCACATCCTGCGGCGGGTCCTCGACGAGCGGAAGTCCGAGGCGTGAGCCTCGCGCTCGCCCTCGTCACCGGCGCCGCGGCCGTGGCCTGGTGGGGTCCCGCCGCGCTGCGGTGGTGCTTCCGGCATGTCGCCGATCCCGTCGCGATGCTGCTCGGCTGGCTCGGCCTGCTCGTCGCGATGATCGCCACCTTTCTCCTGGCCACCGTGATGCTCCTCGCCCCGGGCAGCACCCGGCAGTGGGCACTGCACGACCTCGCTCGCGTCTGCTGGCACTGGGCCCAACCCAGCCGGCCGGCCGCCGTCGACGAGGTCGTCGGGGCGGTAGGAGCCCTGCTCCTGCTGACCGTGCTCGCCCGCTTCACCATGACCTGCACCCAGCGGGCCTACCGCGCCCACCGCGCCCGTCGCGCCCACGCCGACCTGCTCACGCTCGCCGGCGGGCCGCCTGCGTCCGGTGAGGCGGTGCTGTGGATTCCACACCCGACCCCGATGGCGTACAGCATCGGCGGATCCCGCGGACTCACGGTCCTGGCCAGCGCCGCCGGTGACCTGCCGGCAGAGCAGCTCGCCGCGGTGCTCAGCCACGAACGCGCCCACCTGCGCGAGCGCCACCACCTCCTCGTCGGCGCAGTGGAGGGGCTCGCGGCGGCCGTACCGTGGCTGCCGCTGACCCGGCAGGCGCCCTCGGCCGTACGCCTGCTCGTCGAACTGCGCGCCGATGCCGCCGCGGTCCGCGAGTGCGGCCCGAGCGCCGTACGCGACGCGCTGCTGACCTTCGCCGGCGCGCCGCACCCACCGTCGGCGCTGTCGATGGCCGGCGCCGAGGTGGCCATCCGACTCCAACGCCTTCAGGGGTACCGGCCGGACCGCCGCAACGGGCTCGCCCGCGCCGCGCTCGCCTCGGCCACCCTGGCCGCACCCCTGGTCGTCGGCGTGGCCGCCGGCATCCTGTTCTGCCTGTAACCCCCGCAACCCCGTCCGCGACACGCGGCCGTGCGTCCGGTGGGCGTTGCCTACGTGCCGGCGTTGACCAGGATCGCGGTGACCAGCAGGACAGCGACCATCAGCACCGCCTCGACCAGCACCGTGCGACGCAGGCGACGCGTGCCGCCCGGCACGGGATCGTCCAACCGGGGTACCACCCGCCTGCTGTTGTAGAGCCCGATGACGGCGACGACCGCCACCAACGCGACCTTGACCAGCAGCACCCGCCCCCAACTGGTGCTCACCAGGTGACCCGGCCGGTCCAGGATCGCCACGGTCAACGCGACGCCGGCGACTCCGGTCAACGTCACCGCCGCCGTGGCCGGCACGGAGAACCGCACCGCCATCTCGGCGGCCCCGGTCGGCGCACCGAGACGTGCACGCCCCAGCAGCAGCGCGGCCAGGAGCAGGACCCCACCGACCCACACGGCTGCGGCGAGAGTGTGCGCGACGTCCGCCGCCACGACGATCATCCGCGGTCGCGCGGTGACGGTGTGCCCGTCGAGCAGGAACGAACCCACCAGCAGCGCCACGGTGACACCCAGAAGCACGGGCCGGACCGCGCGCGCCCGGACCCGGTGCGCGTCGTCGTCGTGCGCTTCGCCGACGGTGGGCACGACCAGGGGTTGAGGGTCGGTCGGGATACCGGCGACGGTCGCTGCGGCGTGCCGGCCGACCGCGTGCCGGCCCCGGATCAACGCCGCCTCCAAGGACCCGGCCACGAGCAACCCGGCCGCGCCGGCGAGCCGCAGACCCAGGCCGGCGGCCACCGGTGTACGACTGAGCGCGGTCAACGCCTGTGTGCCGGCCGCCGAGGCGAGACCACCATCGGCACTGAACACCGCCGCCAGCGCCGCGAGTTCGAGCACCGCGCCGGCTGCCACCGTCAGCCCGGCCGCCCGCACCCAGACCTGGACCAGCTGGATGTCGCGGCGCGTTCCCACCAGCGTGGTCAACGCGAAGACCAGACCACCGACACCGAGCAGGGTCGCCCCGTAGGACAGCCACCGGCCCGCCACGCCGACGAACCGCACCGCCCCCTGTTCGGCGTCAGCGGTATGACCCACCGCGTGCCCGCCGGCATGGGCCGACGGCGACGCCGACGGCAGTCCTGGCACACCGTGACCGGCATGCCCGGGCGGACCGGCGGTGGGCCGGGGCGTGGCCGTCGCCCCGGGTGCCGCAGCCGACGGAACCACAGTGAACGCCACGTCGCCGGTCAGCGGGTGAGCATCAGGGGCGGCGACACTCCACCGCAGCGCGAACTCCCCGCCGGTCAACGGGGCGGCCGGGTGCACCAGCCACGTACGACCCCCGTCCGGGGTGTGACTGGTCACCGCAACGGCCTCGCCGTCGCGGGAAAGCCGGAAACCGGCCCCGGTGGGCGTGCCGGGCGCGCTGAACGTCAGCCGGACCTCTCCGACAGCACCACTCACCCGCGCGCCGTCGGCCGGCACGGCCTTGACCAGCTTGAAGTGCGCGGCGGCCGGCGAGGCGAACCCGAGCACCACGAACAGGGCTGGACACCACGCCAGCCATACCAGCAGCACCCACCGTGCCACGCCACGCATCGGCAACCTGCGCCGGGAAGACCTCGTCGATGCGGCGGACACCGTCAGGCCACCTGGGCATGCCGCGAGAAAGGCACTGCTGAACCCTCCGTCGAGAAGACATGGACCCGGCGCCCATCGCTCCGACCTGACGCGGTCGCCATCATAGGGCAACTACTAGCAAGGAGTAGTAGCTCACTGGTGCCGCGCAAATCGACGGTGGCCCCGCCAAGGTCGGACACGCGCAGGTCACCAGGGCTCGGGCAGGCCACCCGCGTCGCGGTGTCCGCGTCGGACCGGCCACCCCGCGACCGGGCAGACAGTGGCTCTGGTCACGATCTTCGGGCCGGAACGTCGTGACCAGCGCTTTCCGCGCCGGGAACGTTCCGGACGTGCGGTCACGAAGGGCGCAGACCGCGCTAGTTTTGCGCCGTGCGTGGGTATCGGATCGGCATCCTCGGTCGGATCGAGGTGAGCGTCGACGGTGTGGCCGTGTCGCTCGCCCCGCTGGAGCGGGCACTCGTCGCGAGCCTGGCGGCCCACCACGGACGCATCGTCTCCGTCGACCGCCTGATCGACGGGCTCTGGCCGTACGATCCGCCCACGGGGGCGCGCAACCGGGTCCAGGCGGTCGTCGCCTCGGTCCGCCGCGGCGCGAAGCCGGAGCTGATCCTCACCCGCTCGCCCGGCTACCAGCTGAACCCCGTGGCGGTCGTCGACTCGGCGGAGTTCGCCGCCGAGGTAGCGGCCGCCGCGGCCACCGCCGATGCCCGCCGCGCCGTGGAGCTGCTCGACCGGGCGCTGGCGCGCTGGCGCGACGACGCGTTCGTCGACGTCGGGTCGCGGCTCGTCGAGTACGAGCGCGATCGGCTTCGTGAGCTGCGCGAGCACGCGACAGAGCTGCGCGCCGAGGCACTGCTCTCGCTCGGTCTGCACCGGGAACTCGTGCCGGAGCTGACCACGCTGGTCCGCGACCGACCCCTGCGGGAGCGGCTGCGTGGCCAGCTGATGGTGGCCCTGCACCGCAGCGGCCGACAGGCGGAGGCGCTCGCCGTGTACCGGGCCGGGGTCCGGGTGCTGGCGGAGGAGCACGGCATCGACCCGGGGCCGGAGCTGCGGCAACTGCACCGGGAGATCCTCGGCAGCGAGCAGGAGACGTCCCCGCGGGGGTGGGTGCGTCCCAACCAGCTTCCCGGAGTCACCGGTGACTTCGTCGGGCGGGACAAGGAGCTGGGGCTGCTGCTGTCGTTGCTGGGGCGCACCCCGACGGTCGCCGGAGTCGCCCAGGTGATCGTCGTGACCGGGCTGGCGGGAACGGGCAAGACCACGCTGGCGCTGCGCGCGGCCCACGAGAGCCGGCACCGCTTCCCCGGGGGGTGCCTCTACGCGGACCTGCGCGGCAACACCCCGGATCCGGCGCGGCCCGGCACGGTGCTGGGCGCGTTCCTGCGCGCCCTCGGCGTGGCCGGCGAGGCGATCCCGGCGGCGGCCGAGGAGCGCGCGGCGCTGTACCGCTCCGTGCTCGCCGACCAGACCTTGCTGGTGATGTTGGACAGCGCGGCGGACGCGGCGCAGGTGCGTCCGCTGCTGCCGCCCGGCGGCAGCGCTGTCGTCACGAGCACGGGAGCGCTGCCGGGGCTGGCGGGCGCCGAGGTCGTCCCGGTCGACGTGCTGCCGATCGACGACGGCCTGGACCTGCTGGCCGGGCTCGCCGGCGGCGAGCGAATCGACCGGGAGGCCGGGGCCGCCGCCGACGTCGTGGAGCTGTGCGGTCGCCTGCCGCTGGCGTTGCGAATCGCCGGCGTGCGGCTGGCCGAGCGGGAGGCGATGACCGTGGCGCGGTTGCGCGAGCGGCTGCGCGACGAGCGACGCCGCCTCGACGAACTCTCCCTCGACGGGCTCGACGTGCGCAGCAGCTTCACCGTCGGGTTCGAGCGGTTGCCGCAGCCCGCCGCGCGGCTGCTCGCGGTGCTCAGCCGCACGTCGCTGCGCAGCTTCGGCATGTGGGACGAGACCACCGAGCCGCTGCTGGAGCAGCTGTGCCGGGCCCACCTGCTGACCGACGACGCCAGCGGCCGGGTACGCATGCACGACCTGGTCAGGCTCGTCGCCCGGGAACGCACCGAGGTCCCCGTCGACGAGGTCGTCGCGTGGTACGCACGGCTGCACGCGTACGCCGAGCGGGCCGACGCGTCGCTGCCCTGCGGGGCCCTGCCGGTGGCCGGCGCGGGGCCGGCGCTCGACGCCGGGGAGGCCGTCGACTGGTTCGAGGCGGAGCGGGAGAACCTGGTCGCGGCGGTGCAGGACCTGCTGCGGCTGGGCGCCGTCGACCTGGCGGGGCGGTTGGCCTGCACGATGGGCAACTTCGCGACGATGCGCAGCCAACACCTGCCCGAGCTGGTCGACTGTCTGCGCGCCGTGCTCGGCCGCCACGCCGAGCTGCCGTCGGCGACCCGGATGTCGCTGCGGCTGCATCTGGGCACGGCGTACCGGTCGCTGAACCGGCACGCCGAAGCCGTGCCGCTGCTGCGCGCGGCGCAGCGGGCCGGCCGCGGGCGGTGGGTGGCGCACCGCCTCGTCGCCCTGCAGGGCTACTCGCTGTGCTGCCGCCACCTCGGCAGGTTGCGGGAGGCGGACGCCGCGCTGCTGGTGATGGTGCGGCTGTGCGCCGCGCACTGGCCGGTCGGCCGCGTCGGCGGGCACGTGCTGCTGGCCCTCGGCATGCAGCACGGGCAGTACCGGCTCACCTCCCCGTTCGCCTTGGACGCCTGCGCTGCGGCCCTGCGGGTCTTCGTCGACGACGGCGACCTGTGGGGCGAGGCGCTCGCGCGGGAGACCATCGGGCTGCTGCACCGGCACGCCGAGCAGTGGCCGCCAGCCGTGGAGCAGCTTCGGCAGGCGGTGGCCGCCGCGCGCCGGCTCGGCGACCGGATGAGCGTGACCACGGCCGAGCAGGCGCTGGCCGCGACGCACCTCGCGGCCGGCGACGGCGAGGCGGCACGGCGGCTGCTGCGGCGTACGGTGCTGGCGTTCCACGAGCTGCGTCACGAGTGGGGCGAAGCGATCTCCCGGCGGCTGCTCGGCAAGGCGCACCTCGAGGAGGGCGACGCGGACCGGGCGGTGGTGGAACTGGAGAGCTCGGTGGCGATGCTGCGCGGCGTCGGGCAGCCGTTCCCGCTGGCGAACTCGCTGCACCTGCTCGCGCGGGCGCAGGCCACCCTCGGCAGGCACGACCGGGCCGTCGCGCTGGGCGAGGAGGCGCTGCACATCTTCGAGCACTTCGACTCCGCGTACGTCGACGACCTGCGCGAATCGCTGACGCGTTGGCGGAGCGCAGCCGGCGCGCAGTAGGAGCGCAGGGCACGCGCAGCGGCACCCAGCACAGTGATGGCAGTCACCCACCAAGGAGGTCTGCCATGACCAAGCTCATCAACCGCGTCGGCGACGCGATGCTCAGCAAGGTGCTCGGCCGCGAGGTGGCCGGCGCCTGCGTGCCGGAGCACGGCCAGTCGTGCTGCGCGGTGTCCAACGGCTACTGCTCGGGCGGTTCGTACTTCCGCTACTACCGGCGGAGCACCCTGTCCTGCACCGGCGTGTGCTCGGTCACGACGTCGTCGCCGATCTGCTACACCAAGAAGGTCGGCGTCTGCTGACCTGGCTCATCCTCGGGGGCCGCGCCGTCGGCGCGGCCCCCACTCCCCGCTGACTCGTTGAGGAGTTCCCATGCCGGGTTTCGCCTACGCCGCCATCGCCGTGATCGGCGCGGTCGCCGTGCTCAACCTGACCCTGACCCTGGCCCTCGCCCGGCGGCTCCGGGAGACGCAGACCGCCGCCGCCCACGACGGCGGGGCCGCCCCCGAGGTGCTGCCCGCCCCGGGCCTGGAGGTCACCGGCTTCCCGCACGTCGACCTGACCGCAGGTCGGCGCACGGTGGTCATGCTGACCCCCACCTGTCCACCGTGCCAGACCATCCTGGACACCCTCACCGTCGACGCCCGGCGCTACCGCCACGACACCTTCGTGTTCATGATCGGCATGCCGGAGGACACGGTGGAGATGGCGCCCCGCCTGGCCGACTTCGACACGGCGACCATCAACGAGGACCAGGCGGAGAAGGAGTTCGGGGTCAAGGGCTTCCCCGCCGTGCTGTCGGTCGTCGACGGCGTCGTCGTCAACTCCAGCCACCAGCTTCCGGTCCTGGCCTGAGACGTGGCCACGCTGCGAGCCGCCCTGCGACTGGGCTGCGCGGACCGCAGGGCGCTCGCCGCCACGGTCGCCCTCGTCGTCATCGGCGCGGCGCCCCCGATCGGCGTCGCGTGGTTCACCAAGCTGCTGTTTGACGAGGTCGGCAGGGGCCGCTCGGCCGACCCGTCGACCGCCACCTGGTACGCCGTGGCGATCGCCGTCCTGGGCGCGCTGGCGGCGATCGCCAGCCGGGTGTCCGGATACTTCACCACGGCCCTGCAGAACGCGATCACGATCGCCGCCGACGTGCGGCTGTACCGGAAACTGAACACCTTCGTCGGGCTGGGCCCGTTCGAGCAGCCGGCCCTGCGCGACCGGCTGGCGCTGGCCCAGCAGGCCGCCACCCAGGCGCCGTACGTGGTCGTCATGTTCGCGGTCGACGTGGCCCAGAACGTCGTCACCATCGGCGGCTTCGCCGTGATCCTGACGTCCCTCTGGCCGCCGGCCGGTCTGCTCCTGCTCGCCGTGGCGGTGCCCGACTTCCTCATCCAACTGCGACTGTCCCGGCGGACCGCGCGGGCCGTGGAGGAGAGCGCCAGCCTGTTCCGGGCCCGGTTCCTGTTCCAGACCGTGCTGACCGACCTGCGCGCCGCCCGGGAGGTGCGCCTCTACCACCTCGGCCGTTTCTTCCACGACCGGCTCATCGGCGCGGTGCGCTCGGCCGCCGGGATCGAGCTGGCCGCCGCCCGGCACACCACGGCGGTGCAGGCGTGCTGGGCGTTGGCCGGCGCCGCGGTGACCCTCACCGCGACGGTGTTCGCGGTGAACGCCACGGTCCGTGGCCGGCTCAGCCTCGGCGACCTCACCCTCCTGCTGGCCGCGTTCACCGCGGCGCACAGCGGCCTGGCCGGCATCGCCGCCCAGCTCGGCGAGGCCGGTGCCGCCATGCGGCTGTTCCGGCACTACGTCGCCGTCCTCGACAGCCCCACCGACCTGGTCGACGGAACCCTGCCGGCGCCGCCGCTGCGCACCGCGATCAGGTTCGAGGACGTATGGTTCCGCTACGACGAGGACGGCCCCTGGGTCCTGCGGGGCGTCGACCTCACGATCACCGCCGGGCAGGCCGTCGGGCTCGTCGGACTTAACGGGGCCGGCAAGAGCACCCTGGTCAAGCTGCTCTGCCGGTTCTACGACCCGGACCGCGGCCGGATCACGTGGGACGGGGTGGACCTGCGCGAGCTGCGGATCGAGACGGTGCGCCGGCGGATGGGCGCGGTGTTCCAGGATTTCATGTGCTACGACCTCACCGCCGAGGAGAACGTCGGCATCGGCCGGCTGCCGCACACGACCGAGCAGGTCGTCGAGGCTGCCGCGCACGCCGAGATCCACGACCGCCTGCGCGCCCTCCCCCACGGGTACGCCACGCTGCTCAGCCGCACCTTCGCCGGCCAGGACGGCGAGCCCGGCGTGACGCTCTCCGGCGGGCAGTGGCAGCGGGTCGCGCTCGCCCGGTCCCTGATGCGCGCCGACGCCGACCTGCTCATCCTGGACGAGCCCAGCTCCGGGCTCGACGCGGACGCCGAGACCCGCGTGCACGCCTCGCTGACCCGGATCCGCCACGGCCGCACCGGGCTGCTGATCTCCCACCGGCTCAGCACCCTGCGCGACGCGCGGCGCATCGTCGTGCTGGACGCCGGGCGAGTCGTCGAGTCGGGCACGCACGACGAGCTGATGGCGGCCGACGGCGAGTACGCCCGGCTCTTCCGCCTCCAGGCGGACGGCTACCAGCTGGCGGCGACATGACCGGCTGGCTGCGCCGCCGCTGGCGCCTCGTGGTGGTGAGCGGGCAGAGCATGGCGCCGACGCTGCGGGACGGCGACCGGCTCATCGTCCGCGTCGGCCGGGCGCCCGCCGTCGGTGACCTCGTCGTCTTCCGGGCCCGCGACGTCGTCCCCGCCTCGGACCTGACGTGGATGGTCAAACGGGTGCACCGGGTCGAACCGGACGGCGCCGTGACGGTACGGGGCGACAACACCCACAGCCAGGACTCGCGGCATTTCGGCGCGGTGCCACCCGAGGCGGTCCTCGGCGTGGTCAGAGGGAGGCGATGACAGATGTACGTCGAGATCGGGTGCCGGGTGCTGCTCGGCACGGTCCTGCTGGCGGCGGCGGTCGGGAAGGTCTCCGGCCGCGACGCCTACCGCGAGTTCACGCGCTCCGTGCGCGACATGGGCTTCCGGCCCGCCGGCCCGCTCGCCGCGGCCGTCGTCGCCGCCGAGTTCACCGCCGTGGTCCTGCTGGCGGTGTTCCCGCTGGCCGGATTCCTCGCCTCGGGTGCCCTGCTGCTCGCCTTCACCGCCGCCATCGTCGCGAACCTGCGGCGCGGCGGCGGCACCTGCCGCTGCTTCGGCCGCACCGCCGCGCCCCTGGGCCGGCACCACGTGTGGCGCAACGCGTTCCTCGTCGCCTGTGCCGTCGCCGGCGCGCTCGCGCCGGCCGGTGCCGTACGCCCCGGCGAGGCGGTCCTGGCCGGCGCCGCCGCGCTGGCCGTCGGCGTGCTGGTCGTCATGCTGGACGAGCTGCGCTACCTGTTCGGCGCCGCCAGCCGCAGGTGACACAGCCGACCACGGCCGGGATGCCGAGGGTCCGGGCCGGGATCGCGGTGTGGCTGGTCGGCCCGCCCTCGGCCGTGACCAGGCCTGGTTCGAGACCGGCGGTGTCGGCGGGCGCCAGGTCGCCGGCGATGAGCAGGTACGGGTGGCCGGGGTCCGGCACGCCCGGCATCGGCGGCCCCCAGGCACGCCGCAACGTGGGGGCCCCGCAGGTCGTCGAAGTCGCTGACCCCACGTCGCGGTCGCGCTCTTGGAGGCACACACCGGTACCGGTGATGCCCGATGGTTCCGCCGGGCGTGTCCTACGCCCGGCAGAACCGCGGTGGTTATCCGAGGACGAACCGGAAGAAGCGGGGGCGGTAGATGCCCGGATCGCGGTAGTGGTCCGCGTCCGGGGAGACACGGGTGTCCATGCTGTTGACGTTGTAGGAGGCGATGAAGGTGTCACCGGAGCTGAGCGCGGGGTGCACGTGGGCGTTGTAGGAGATGACGTTGGGGTTCCAGTAGCTGCCGTAGGGGCCGGGTTCCGGCATGCGGTAGACCGGGGTCTTCTGGGTGAAGGGGCCGTACGGTGAGCAGGACGTCCAGGCGTTGATCTGTCCGCTGAACGCCTCGGTGCTGTCCTGGCTGAGGAGGAGGAACTGTCCGCCCCAGGGGGTGACGCTGTACTCGTTGGCGATGCCGGTCAGCAGGTTGCGGGAGTTCTGCTCGCGGAGCGTCCAGCCCCACGGCGTGTGGTACTGCCAGGTGCCGTTGGCGAGGTCGCTGCCGTACACCCGGGCGATGCGCATCTGCTTGTTGATCGGGGAGTCGTCGACGCCGTAGACGTAGGTGTAGCCGTCGCCGCTGCGGCTGGCCGGCAGCAGCCCCGAGCCCCAGGCGACCCCGCTGGCAGAGGGCAACTCCCGGACGCTGACCGGGGTCCGCAGGTTGGACAGGGCGAAGTTGGCGACGACGTTGCGGTTGAACCGCCAGTCCCAGGCGCCGGAACCGAACCGCTCGTACTCCTGGTACACGACTTGAAGTTGTCCGCCCGAGAGGTGGCCGTCACCGACCCAGTACCACTTTCCGGGTCCGGACGGCGGCATCAACGCCCGAGGCGCCCCGGCGGTGCCGCCCTGGTAGGTGGTGAGGCTGCCGCCGTTCTGCACGACGAAGGTGTTGTTGACCAGGGGGGCGCTCACCGGGCGGGTGCCGTCGCTGTTGAGCGGGCCCATCCAGGTGTCGGAGAACAGCCAGACGATCCGGCCGTCGGGCAGCTTCACCGAGTACGTGGAGTCGCCGCCGGTCCAGCCGTCCGGCGTGCTGGCGGCGTATCTGTTGAACGCGCCCTCCGGCTCGACCGTGGTCTCGACGCTGTGCACCGAGAGCGGGCGCAGCACGCACGAGCGGGCCGTGAGTGGCAGCACGCTCTCCACATTCGTGGTGAACGTCTTCGGGCTGCTGTCCGCGTCGGCGGAGTGGATGTCCAGTTCGGTCCAGGTGGTCACCAGAGTGGCCACCATGGGGTACGCGAAGTCCGGCACCGTGATCAGTCCACCCGCGTCGGGATGGCGCACGGTGTGGATGCTCGGGTACTTCGCCAGCGTGCCGGTGCTTCCCGTCGGCGACCAGACGACGACGGCAGATCTGCGGTCGGCGTCCCTGGTGGTGTCCACCATCAGTGTCGAGCAGTATCCGCAGCTCGCGTCGCCGGAGTTCCTGACCGCGCGGAAGTCGTGGTAGACAGCACCGCCCTTACGCAGGATGTCCTGGTACTCCGCCTGGGCGCCGGCGGGCGTCGAGTGACTCTTGCGGGCCGGTCTGGCGCCCCCGAGGGCGTCGTCGCTCGTCCCGCTCGCGCCGGTGAGGTTGCTGCGCCACAGGCTCGCGTCGGAGTCGGAGTAGCCGTAGATGCGCCAGGCGTCCACGGTCGGGGCGGGCGCGGCGTTCGCCTTGGCCAGTCGGTAGTTGGCGATGTGGTAGTTGAGGAGCATGTCCGCGAAGTTCAGGCCGTAGCCCTCAGCGGTGTGCCGGATCGCCTCGATCGGCAGATGGTCGTGGTCCCGGATGCTCTCCCACGTGCGTCGCACGAAGGAGGCGTCGACCTGCTCGGTGAGGTAGGTCGGCAGCAGGAACGCGCCATACTGCGGACCGCCGCCCAGCCCGCCCCAGGAGTTGAGTGCCGCCCCGGGCTTGCTGAGCACGTCGTAGACGTTGCGGGCGTACAGCTTCTCCTCGCCGGGGATGGGCACGTACGGCGCCCGGACGTACGTCTGGCGGGTCGCCCACTCCGCGGTGGCCTCCATCCACCAGTTCATCGAGCCGAACTCCTTGCCGCCCACGAAGAGGGCCAGGTAGTCCAGGCCGACGTCGGACCGGTCCCAGTACTGGTACTGCATGACGTGGAACAGCTCATGCCGCGGCAGGTAGTCCCAGTCGTCCTGCCCGTTGGGCACCAGCATGGTCGCCTGCTGGTTCAAGCCGAACGGCAGGACGAACGGCGCGTCGATCGGCAGGCCGACCCCGCCGACGATCGGAATCTCGTCGACGCCGTAGACCAGCACCCAGGGCTTGCCGTCCCGCACGGGCAACGGGTAGCCCATCTCGCGATACTCGTCGACGGCGATCGAGAGCGCGTTCAGCAGATGCTGCACCGCCTTCGCCCGGCCGTTCGGGTTGGCGTCCGCCGGGATGCCCGGCCTGCCTCCACCGGCGATGTTGTAGAGGACGAGGAATTCGCCGGCCGACGCCCGGCAGCGATAGGTGACCCCGAGGTAGTCGTACGGTTCGGCGGCGCAGTCGTCGTAGCCGGCGGCCGTGGCGGCGCCGGCAGGCACCGCGACATCTGGCGCGATCGTCCGCGCCGCCTCCGGATCGGCGCTCGCCGCCAACATCGACAGGTATGTCAGATATCGCTGCGGGTCGCGGATGGCCCCGGTCGGTCGAAGGTGCGCCGGCACCGACCGGGGCGAGCGCACCGCGCCCAGGCCGTACCGCACCGCGTCGTCGCGGGAGAGCTTCCCCCGGTGGTACGCCGAGAGCACGCGTTCCCCGGGGCCGAAGTCGGGCGGGGCGGCCGTCCTGCCGGTGGCGGTGCTGAGCGGCGCCTCCTTGAACGGCGTCGGTTGCGGGACCGGCGGGGCGGCGACTCGCGGTTCGGTGTGCGGCGGCGCGACGGCTCCCACGGCGGCTGGCGCCGCGGCCGAATCGGGCGCCGCCTGCGCGGCGCCACTGGTCAACACGGCCGCTGCCAGCACAACTGTCGCGCTGAGCAGGGCCAGGGGGTCTCTCATCGCACTCCCTCTGTTGGATGACCGGCCGGTGCCGGTGCCGTCCGGCGGACGGCGCGTCGGGCCGGTGGATCGTTGTGCTCGGCCAGCAGGCATCGCACCCCGGCGATTGCGTCGCTCATCGCCCCCCGGATGAGCGCACCGGACTCTGCGCACCCTTCGTCGCTCGCGGCCACCCCGTGCTGGCCGCGCCGCGAAGCGCACGCTCGTACCGCCCGCTCACTGTCAGCGGGCTCGACCATAATCAGGGCCGGCGCATGCAGCGATCTTGCAAAATGCTTGCAGAGGAGTCGCGCCGGCCCGCACACGCAGCGACGGCAGGGAAGTGCACATGGAGTTTCGGGTCCTCGGGCCGGTGGAGATCTGGTCCGAGGGTGTCCGCGTCGCCATCGGAGGACGACAGCCCCGGTTGCTCCTGGCGGCGCTCGTCCTGGAGGCCAATCGACCGGTACCTGCGGACCGGCTCATCGACCTGATCTGGGCGCAGGCGCCCCCACCCAGCGCACGAGCGACGGTGCAGGCCATCGTCTCGCGCCTACGGGCCACCTTCCGGCAGATCGGTGCATCCGCGCAGCTGCTGAGCGAGCGCGGCGCCTACCGGCTGCACACCGATCCGGCGACCGTCGACGCTCACCGCTTCTCCGCCCTCGTCCAGCAGGCCGCAGGCTCTTCCGACGATCGCACCACCGTGGAGTTGCTGGACCAGGCGCTGGACCTGTGGCGAGGTGAGCCACTGCTCGACGTCGTCGACGATTCCGGACGCCAACTGCTCTGTTCGGGTCTCATCGAGGCCCGTTGGACGGCTGCGGAGGACCGGGCGGACGCGCTGCTGCGGCTGGGTCGCACGAGGAGAGTGGTGCGCGAGCTGTCCGACCAGGTGGCCGGACAGCCCTATCGGCACCGCCTCGTCGGTCAGCTCATGACAGCCCTGTATCTCGAGGGCCAGGCCGATCGAGCATCGGAGGTCTACCGCGATCTCCGCACCCGGCTACACGACGATCTCGGCCTGGAACCGTCACGCGAGCTCAGCCGCCTGCACCGGCTCATCCTCAGGGGTGATCCGGTGCTGCCGGCGGAACGCGACGACGCACTGCCGAGCGTCCCGCACCGTCCGGAAGAGCTGCCACAGGACGTACCAGGTTTCATCGGTAGAACTGACGAGATGACCCGTCTCGACCAGCTGCCGGGCGGATCCAGCGCCACGACGGTCTGGGTTCTCAGCGGAATCCCCGGAGTCGGAAAGACGGCGCTGGCGGTGCGCTGGGCGCATCGGGTACGTGACGCCTTCCCCGACGGTCAGATGTTCATCGACCTGCGCGGCTTCGACGTCGAGCGCCCACCCGTCACACCGTCCGCCGCGCTCGGACAGCTACTCGGTGGGCTTGGTGTCGACCCCCGCGTCGTTCCGGACGATCAGGACGGCCGGGTCTCGCTGTTCCGCTCGACGATGACCGGCCGCAGGATTCTGCTGGTGCTGGACAATGCTCGTGACGCTGACCAGGTGATACCGCTGATCCCGCCCAGCGGCACCGTGCTGATCACCAGCCGTCGCCGGCTCGGTGAGCTGGTCGTCCGAGCCGGCGCCCGATCTCTGCTGCTGGGCGTGCTCAGCCCGACGGACTCCGTACGGCTGCTGGCGGCGATGCTCGGCGACGAGGCCGTCCGGGTCGAGGCCGGCGCCGCGGCCCGCCTCGCCCACCTCTGCGGGCACCTGCCACTGGCACTGCGGATAGCGGCAGCGAACCTGCAGACGAGCGGCCATCCCCACATCGCCGGACTGGCCGAGGAACTCGACGAGGGCGGTCCTCTCACCAGCCTGACCGTCGACGGTGCCGACGAGGGCGCGGTCACGAAGGCCTTCGCGATGTCGTATCGGGCCCTGCCCACCGCTCAGCAACGAATGTTCCGTCACATCGGGCTGGTCCCCGGTGGCAGCTTCACCCCCCACGTCGCCGCCGCGCTCGAGGGGGTCGCGCCCCCCATCGCGACGAGAACACTCCGCGCCCTCGCGTCCGCACACCTGATCGAGCATCAGGGAGGCGACAGATACCGGTTTCACGACCTGCTCCGCCAGTACGCCGTGGACCGGCTCGTCACGGAGGACGACGACACCACCCGTCACGACGCCCGGCAGCGTCTGCTTGAGCACTATCGCAGCAGGGCCGACGCCGCCGGACGTCAACTCATCCCCCACTTCCTCAGGCTCCCCGGGCCGGTCCCGCAACAATCGTTTCCCGATGCCGACGAGGCGTCGGCGTGGCTGGACGCAGAAGCAGCCAATGTCATCGCGGCGATCAACCACGCCGCCGACCACGGGCATGCACGCTTTGTCTGGCAGCTCACCGACGCCCTTCGCGCCTGGTTCCACCAGCGTGGACGCCGCGCCGAGTGGCTGTCCGCGGCCACCGGAGGGTTGGCCGCCGCCCAGGCCGCGAACGACCTGACAGCCCAGGCCAGCATGCACCTGAGCATCGCCCTCGCCCACGTCACCGCCGGCCGGTACGAGGAAGCCCGCCAACACCTCCTCGACGGCCTCCGCATCAACGCCCATGACCGGTGGCCGGAGGGACGCACGGCCCTGCTGAACAATCTCAGCGCGGTGCACCAGCGCCTCGGCAACCCCCGAGCCGCAATCGACTGCGCCCAACAATCCCTGGAGCTCAACCGGCAATACCGCAACGACGGCGGCGAGGCCATGTCCCTCGCCAACCTCGGATTCGCACACTGGCAGCTCGGCGCGCTGTCACAGGCGGACCAGCACATCCGGGACGCACTAACCTGCGCGGAACGGAGCGGCTCGCGGTACAACGAAGCGGTGCTTCTGGTCGACCTCGCGGGCATCCGCCGCGACCGTGGAGACCGGGAAGCCGCCGAGGAGTTGTACGACCGGGCGCTGGTCGCCAACCGCGATCTGGGCTATCGGTACGGCGAGGCGACGGCACTCAGCGGACGTGCGTTGTTGTGGTCGATGACCGGCCGCGCACCACGCGCCTGCGCCGACGCGCGACAAGCAGTGGCGTTGACCCAGGAGATCGGCGACGCCGGCACCGAGGCGTGGGCACGCGAGGCTTACGGCCGCGTGCTGCTGGCCGCTGAACGGCCGGCAGAGGCAGCCGAGGAACACCGCCTGGCGCTCGACCTGGCCCGGCAGACCCGGTTCGTGTGGTGCGAGGCGAGTGCCCTGGTGGGGCTGGCGGCGGTGTGCCTGGCCACCGAGCAGCCCGACGTCGCTCGCGAGCACGCCGAGGCCGCGCTGCGCATGGCGATCGAAGCCGGCTACCGGCTGATCGAGTCGCGCGCGCTTGGACTGGTGAAGACGCTCGACGACTGAATCGTCTTGACCGGGCCCACGTACGGCGGCGGCCAACCCGGCGAGATACCAGGCAACAGACTCCCTGTTCCACTCTGGATGGGTTTCGGGGGCGCCATCCAGGGCTACGGCGGGCCGGCCGACGTCCGTCGCGTTGGTCCCTCGAATCCTCCTTGACGGCGATGATGCCGCTCCAGTGAGGCTCAAATCGTCCGGAGCAGAGTCGGATGCATCTGACGCACACGGTCACAGACTGGAGCATGGATGACCACCACGCCTGTACGAGCACCGGCGGCCGGGGAGTTGCTGGCACCGGTCAGCAAGGAGGGGCAGGCGTTCCTTGACCTGCTGGCCGTGCACATTCCGTACGTGCGGGAGGTAAGCGGAGCGCACGACCGGGACGGCACATTTCCGTTCGAGGTGTTCGATCGCTTTCGCACCTCGGGGGTGTTGGCCGCCACCGTTCCCGCCGAACTGGGCGGTCTCGGGGTGAGCCACATGCACGACGTGGCGCTCGCGCTACGTACCCTCGCCGAGTTCGACGCGTCCGTCGCACTCGCGCTGCACATGCAGCTCAGCCGTGGGCTCACCCTCACCTACGAGTGGCGTTACGGCGCGCCGGAGGCGCAGTCCCTCGCCGAGCGGCTCATGCGTTCGATCGGCGAGCGCGAGGCGATCATCTGCGGCGCGGTCAAGGACGCGCCGCGTGCCACGACCAGGCTGACTCCGGCGCCTGGCGGAGGTTGGTTGCTCAACGGTCGCAAGACCCTGGTAAGCCTCGCGCCCGCCGCCACACACTTCGCGGTATACGCCGAGGTGCACGTCGACGAGGAACCGCTCCGCCTCGCCGCGCCGGTACTGACCCGCCAGACGCCCGGCCTCACGGTCCTCGACAACTGGGACGGCCTCGGCATGCGCGGCTCGGGCACTGTCGACATCGTCTTCGACAACTGCCCGATCGCAGCGGCGGACGTCCTCCCCAGGGCCGCGGTCGGTGCCCGCCAGGACGCGGTGCTCGCTGGGCAGACGGTCAGCTCGGTCACCATGCTCGGCATCTACGCCGGGATCGCGTCGGCGGCGCGCAACGTGGCCGTCGACTGGACCGTCCGGCGCCGGGTCGACCCAGGAGCGGCGGTCCGGACGCTGCTCGCCGAGATCGAGGCGCGATTGTTCGCACTGCGCTCGTCGGCCGCCGCCGCGCTACGCAATGCCGACGAGCTCGCATTCGACTTCTCGGTCGACGCCGATGAGCGCGGCCGCCGGATGATGACCCCGTTCCAGTGCGCGAAGCTCATGGTCAACCAGCTCGCGTCAGACATTGTTGATCGCTGCATGACGGTCGTCGGCGGCGCCTCCTTCTCGGCCCGGCACCCGCTCGCCCGCCACTACCGCGACGTGCGCGCCGGCCGATACATGCAGCCGTACACCTACGTCGACGCGATCGACTACCTCAGCGGCCAAGTCCTCTGCTTCGACCAGGACAACGACTACGTCAGCGCCCGGGCGATCAGAGCCCGGCGCGAGCCGTCCCCTTAGGAGAGCCATGCGCGTCCTGTTCATCCCGTCCCCCGGGCTCAGCCACATCCTGCCCACCGTGCCGCTCGCCCACGCCCTTCAGGCCGCGGGCCACCACGTCCGGTACGCGGGTGGCGGCGAGATCCATGCCGTCGCCGAGGCCGGTTTGTGTGGCGTCGACGCCTCGCCCGGCGCCAACTACGCGAAGTTGTTCATCCCCGACGAGACCGACGGCGTCGACCCGATGCACTCCGACGAGGCGGGCGTCGCAGATCTCGCAGCCATGTTCGCCCGGGTCTCGGGGGCCGTGGTGAACGGCGCGCTCGCGTTCGCGAAGCAGTGGCGGCCGGACCTGGTCGTGTACACCCCGACGCAGGGTGCCGGGCCACTCGTCGCCGCTGCGCTCGGGATACCCTGCGCCGAACTGCCGCTCGGGCCGGCCGACGGTGAGGAGCAGCTGCCATCGCTGATCCGTGCGGCGATGGCCACCGACTACGAGCGGAACGCTGTCGGCGGCTCGCCCGGTACCCGGGTCCGGCTCATGCCGATGGCGCCGAGCATCGAGTCATTGTTGCCCGGTCCGCACACGCCGGGTGCCTGGCCGGTGCGGTACCAGCCTTACAACGGCGGTGCGATCCTGCCGGAGTGGCTCGTGGAAGCGCCGGCGCGGCCGCGCATCGCGGTCACGCTCGGCACGATCGACGCCCGCTGGGGTGGGATCGCCCAGCTGGCCCCGTTCATCGAGGCCGCCGGTTCTGTCGAGGCCGAGTTCGTGCTCACTCTGGGCGGCGGTGATGAGGCGCTGCTCGGCAAGTTGCCGCAGAACGTCCGCGTCATCGAGTGGCTCCCGCTGGGTGTGCTCCTGGAGTCCTGCGCCGGGATCATCCACCACGGCGGCAGCGGCACGATCATGACCGCGCTCGTCGCCGGGGTGCCGCAGTGTGTGATCCCGCAGGGTTCCTTCCAGAACATCGGGCGCGACGTGCTGGTCAAGCGAGGCATCGGCTTCTCGACCAGTTCGGCGCAGTTGGGTCCTGCAGAGTGCCGGCGGCTCCTCGAGGACGACTCGATGCGCGAGGCGGCTCGGGACGCGGCCTCCGAGGCCGCCACCATGCCGCCGGTCGCCGACCTCGTTCCCCGGTTGGTGCAGCTCACCAGGTGAGCCGGTACGCGAAACGGCCTCGCCCGCGGCGACCGGACGAGGCCGTTTCACACTGCCGGCGCTGCCCGGCGTGACGCTCAGAGCGCCGGTGCCGGGTGGCCGAGTTCCCGGAACAGCGGGGCGAAGTCGAATATGTCCCAGTGCTCGACGACCTTGCCCTCCTCGTTGAAGCGCAGCTCCTCGAGGTAGTGCCAGGTGACCTTCCGCCCGGTCGCCGGTATCCCGGCGAACTCACCGCTGTGCGTGGCGGTCGCGGTCAACCGGAGCATCACCCGGTCGCCTTCCGCGAGGATGCTCCTCACTTCGAGTCGCAGGTCTGAGAAGGACACCAGCGAGCCACGCATCGCCGTCAGGACGAGCTCGGTGTCGTGCGGCTCGCCGTCCAGGTTGTAATGCGTGACGTCGGGCGCCCAGTGCTCAGTCACCCCCGACACGTCTGCCCGGTTCCAGGCGGCGACCATCTGCAGGCAGCGATTCTTGTTCTCCAGCGGCGACATGCCAACTCCTCATGCTCTGGGGTCTGCCGGGTTGCCGCCGATGCTGGCACCCGGCGCTCGGAAAGGGCTTCAGTCCTCCTGGTGTCCGGCACAGCCGACGAAGAGGCCACGGCCCGACTGGCTGCCCTCGAGGTAGCGCACCCTCAATCCCGCGCCCCGGAATGCCTTCTCATACGTGTCGCGGGGGAACAGCGTGATGCGATGCTGCTCGACGAAGTGGTGGACGCCGCCGGCGGGGCGAGCGACGATGTAGTGGACCTCCATCCGGGAAGCGTCGCGGTCGCGCTTGGAGTGCGAGACACGTACGACGGTCGTCCCGTCGGCCTCGACAAGGGATGCCGACACGTATCCGTCGAGGTAGGTGTCCGGGAACCACCAAGGGTCGATCGCGACCACACCGCCGGGCGAGAGGTGCGCCGCGAAGCGCCGCAGGGCCGCGTTCAGCTCCTCGACGTCGGTGAGGTAGCCCACGGAGCCGAACATGCAGGTGATCACGTCGTACCGCTCGCCGAGATGGAAGGAGCGCATGTCGCCGTGGTGCACGACCGCCCCCGGGGTGTTCGTGCGGGCCGCCTCGACCATCGCAGGGGACAGTTCCAGGCCCTCCACCCGGTCGAAGAGCCGAGCGAACGCGCGCAGGTGCGCACCGGTGCCGCAGGCGACGTCGAGCAGGGTCGCAGCGCCGGGCAGCAACGCCCGCGCCTGCTCGGCGACGAACGCGGCTTCCTCGTCGTAATCCTTGCCTCGGGCACGGTGCACCAGCTCGTACACCTCGGCCTGTTCCTCGCCGTACATGCCGGCCGCCGGCACCGATGTCGTCATCGCCGCGCTCCCGCCACCGTCGGCCGCACCCGACGGCGGGCGGCGACGAGTACCTGATCCAGCAGAATCTCCAGAGCGGCCCGAGTACGGGGGTCGGCGGGCGCTCCGGTCGTGTCCAGTTCGGCGCGCTCACCGGACAGGGCGAGGCCGAGCGGGGTCGGCCAGCCGCGCAGCGCGTGCGCGATGGTCCGCAGGGTGGCCAGGGTGGAGTGCGCGCCCTGATCCCCGGAGGAGATGGCAACGCAGCCGATCGGCCGGTCGCTGAGGAACGGCTCACGGGCGTCGGCGAGGTCGTTGGCGTAGTCGAGAGCGTTCTTCAGCAGGCCGGAGACGGTGCCGTGATACGTGGGTGAGAGGAGCACGACCCCGTCGGCACGGGCGAGGGCCGCCACGATCCGTGGTACCCGCTGCGGCCCGTCCCCGCGGTGTGGCCGGTAGAACGGCAACTCGAGGTCGGCGCCGCGCAGGCACGTGACGACGGCTCCCTCCTCGGCGCATCTACCAGCACACCACACGGCAAGCCGGCCGGTGCGCGACGATGCGCACAGCGAGCCACCGATGAGTACGACCTGGGGAGGCGGATGGTTGCTGCGGTGGGGTGGTCCAGGCATCGACGGTCCTCTTTCTGTCGTGCTGAACGTCGTGTCATGGCGACTCTGCCCGGCTCCGGTCGGCGACGCATCGACGCCCGCTCGAGCACCTTTCGACCGGATGTGGCCAGGATGGCGACGCGCAGGCCGTGCGCATCCGTATCGAGGGAGCTGCGGTGAAGGTCCTGTTCACGGTGTCGTCCTGGCCCACCCACTACGCTGTGATGGTGCCGATCGGCTGGGCACTGCAGGCCGGCGGGCACGAGGTGCGCGTTTTGTGCACCCCGTCGCAGGTAGCGCCGCTGTGCGCAGCGGGGCTGACTCCGGTGCCGATTCTGGACAGTCCGTCGGACGAGATCCGGCTCCGCCTGCAGTACTTCACGGAGGCGGTCGACGGGGTATGGCCGTACCCGTGGCCGCCGTTGCATCCGATCACCGGCGCGCAGCTGGACGGCTTGGACGACTTCGACCTGACCGGGTTTCGCGAGCGTCAGCTCCCGGAGGTCGCCGCCCGGGCCGCGGCCAGCTTCGACGCCGCGGTCGAGTACACGACGGCGTTCCGGCCGGACTTCGTGCTGCACGACCCGGCGAGCCTGGAGGGCCTGCTCGCCGGCCTCGTCACCGGCGTCAAGACGGCCATGGTGCTGTGGGGTCCGGTCGGTCCGGCCGAACCAGAGCACATGCGGATCGTGCCGGATGACATCAGCGGCTCCTTCGCCCGCTACGGTCTCGGCCCGTTCGACGCCGGCATGATCAAGACGGTCGTCGACCCGTGCCCGTCATCGGTCGAACCGCTGCTGGCGGCCGAGCGGCTGCCGGTGCGCTACGTCCCCTACAACGGCACCGCCCCGGCTCCGACGTGGCTGCTCGAACCCATCGACCGTCCGCGGGTCTGTTTGTCCTGGTCGACGGCGTTGCGCTCGATGTCGGGTCCCCGCTCGTTCGTGCTGCCCGAGGCAGTGCGTGCGCTCGAAGGCCTGGACGCCGAGGTGGTGCTCACCGCGACCGCACAGGACGTGGCCGAGCTCGGCCCGGTGGCGCCGACGGTGCGGGTACTCGAGCGGCTTCCGTTACGGCTGCTGCTGCCGACGTGCTCAGCGGTTGTCCACCACGGAGGCGGCGGCAGCACCCTGACCTCGCTCTGGGCGGGCGTGCCACAGGTGCTGCTGACGTTCGCCTCCGAACAGGCCGCGTCGGCGACCCGGGTGGCCGCAGCCGGCGCCGCCGTTCAGCTGCCGGGTCACCTCGTCGACGCCGCCGCGATCCGCCGTGCCATCGACGAACTGCTCGCCGACGGGTCGTACAGGCGGTCGGCCGTGCGGCTGCGCGGAGAGATGGAGCAGCGGCCGACGCCCGCGGATCTCGTAGACCTGATCGGCGTCTGACTCTCTGCTTCCTCGTCCGTGACAGCTCTCCGGCTCCCTGACGGCGATCATCGAAGCTGCACGTGTCGAGCGGACCGGGTGGCGGCACGAGGACACGGCTGCGGCTGCCGCTCAACGACGCCGACGACCGCCCCGCCTGACCGCCGGGCGGCCGGCGGGTGCTCAGGTGATCAGGCTGTGCAGGCAGGCGAGCATGCTGCGCGCCTGGACGCTCAGGTAGTGGCTGTGTCGCAGCAGCGCCACAAGCTGGTGCACGGCGATCCAGCGGAACTCCCGATGCTCCAGCTCGGCGCCGCGACTGGTCTCGACGATCATGTACCGGTTGAGCGCGTGGAAGAATCGACCGCCCTCCTCTGACAGCACGGTGTCGAAGTGGATCTGGTCGGCAGGCGCGTCGAGAAAGTCTGGGAGGAACCGCGGCCGGTCGCCGGGTGGCAGCATCTCGTGGTTGCCGGGGATGCACTGCACGGTGGGACCGAGTTCGACGACGTCGAGATAGCCGGGCTCGACTCTGGCCTGCACGAGGACGTGCAGCACGCCGCCGATGTCCTGCACCAGGAGTCCGATCAGCCCGGTGCCGACCGGCTCGATCATCGGCTGCGTCCAGTGGGCGACCTCACGCCCGCCCGCCGAGACGCCGACTCCGATGACCGAGAAGAACCGGCCGCTCTCGTGGACGATCGCGTCCTCAGTCCGATGCCAGCCGGTCACTTCGTTCAGCGGGATCCGCCGGGTCTCGACGTCGAGCCCGCAGCGCATCTCGGTGATCCAACTGAGGACCTCGCCCGTGGTGTGCAGACTGCCGGCGGTCTCGTCGCAGGCACGGATCAGCGACTCGCGGATCGCGCCGCCGCCGGGCAGCACCCTGTGCACACCGGCGCCAGCGAACGGCAGGCATGACAGCACGGTGCGAGCGTCCATGTTCACCAGATCGTCTGCGCTGAGCAAGGCATGGATCTGGCCGAGCGTGAGCCAGCGGAACCCGTCCAGCACCTCGACGTCCCCGGTCACCTCGACGACCATGTTCCGGTTGCGCTTGCGGTAGAACCAGGACCCCTGCTCGGACTGGCGTACATCGCCGATCACCCGGTGCATACCGGGGTGGCGGAAGTAGTCCAGGTACGGCACGGCGCGACCGTTGTGTACCCGCGTGTAGTTGCTTCGGGTCGCCTGTACGGTCGGCGACAACTGCAGGCCGTTGCCGTTGCCCGGTTCCACCTTTGCCTGCATCAGGAAATGCAGTACCCCGTCGAACTCCTTGGCGATGATGCCGAGAATTCCGATCTCCGGCTGGTGGATGATCGGCTGGCGCCAGTGGGCGACCGGCCCGCCGGGAACCGCCACGTCGATGCCCTGCACCACGAAGAACTTGCTCAGGTCGTGGCGGATGTCGCCGGTCGCCGGGTCGGTGTGCCAGCTCTTCAGCGCTGACAACGGAATCCGGCGTACGTCGGTGTACGCGCGCCGGGCGAATTCGTCAAACCAGCCCCGGACGTCCGCAACGCCGGCGCCGTCGCGGACGAGAGCCGAGCGAGCTAGGCGCAGGTGGATCGGCTCACGATCGACCCGTAACGTCGTGGCAGGGGGCAGGACAGGCATGCGGCAGTCCTCCGTCGTCGTTACCAAGTGCGAAGTCTCGACGGTCGCGCACCCGTCACGGGTAACCGTCGACGATGGCTGGATCCGCGCTCTACTGGCGCGCGAGCAGGCTCGCGCACCGGCCCGGTCACAGCTTGGCCAGAACCTTTTGGAGCGCATCGATGATCCGGTCCTGCTTCGCCGGCTTTAGCGCGGGATACATCGGCAGCGAGAAGATCTCCCCCGCCAGCTTCTCCGTGATCGGCAGGGCGCCCTCGGCATAGCCCAGATGCGCGAAGCCGGTCATCGTGTGCACCGGCCAGGGATAGCTGATGTTGAGGTTGATGTCGTACTCGCGCAGAGCGGCGATGATCTCGTCCCGCCGGGGATGGCGCACCACGTAGACGTAGTAGACGTGCTCGTTGTGGGGTGCGACCACCGGCAGCGCGAGGTCCGTCCCGGCCAGCGCGGCGGCATACCGGTCGGCCACCGCCCGCCGGCCCGCGATGTAGCTGTCCAGCCGGCGCAGCTTGCGGCGCAGGATCTCCGCGTGGACCTCGTCGAGGCGGCTGTTGTGACCGGGCGTCTCGACGACGTAGTAGCGCTCCTCCATGCCGTAGTACCGCAGCCTGCGCAGCCGCCGGGCCGTCTCGTCGTCGTCGGTGACGACCGCTCCCCCGTCGCCGTATGTGCCGAGCACCTTGGTGGGGTAGAACGAGAATGCGCTGGCGTCACCGGTCGTTCCGGCCAGCCGGCCGCGGTGGCGCGCGCCGTGCGCCTGCGCGCAGTCCTCCAGCAGGATCAGATCGTGGGCGTCGGCGAGCGCGCGCAGTTCGGTCAGGTCGACGCACTGTCCGTACAGGTGCACCGGCAGGATGCAGGTGGTCCGCGGGCCGACCACGCTGCTCACCGCTGAGTTGTCCATCAGGTACGTGTCACTGTCGACGTCGACGAAGACCGGCACCGCGCCGACCGAGTCGATCGCGACGATCGTCGGCGCTGCAGTGTTCGACACCGTGATCACCTCGTCGCCCGGGCGGACCCCGGCCGCCTGCAGCGCGAGCTTGATCGCGTTCGTGCCGTTGTCGACGCCGACGCAGTGGGCCATCCCGTGCCAGGCCGCATACTCCGCCTCGAACGCCTTTACGCTCTGGCCCAGCACCAGTTGACCGGACCGGAACACGGTGTCGACCGCGTCGAGGATGTCGTCCCGCTCGGTCTCGTACTCGCCGAGGTAGTCCCATACGTTGTCGCTCATCGATGCGCCGGCCCCTCATCCGCTCGCTGCGCCAGGCTAGGTCGGCACGACGTTCGCAGCACGCGCTCGGGAACCGCTGCAACGCGGCTCGATACACGTTGGTGAGCCGTTCAGCACGCCGCGAGCGGGCTCTGCCAGGGTTCTTGGCCGACACCCTCCCCTTTTCGCAGGAGCGCCGATGTACAGCGCCGATCTGGCCGACGTGTACGAGCGGATCTATCAGAGCCGGGGCAAGGACTGGGGCGCCGAAGCCGTCCTCGTCGACGAGGTCGTGCGCCGGCACCGCCCGGCGGCGCGCACGCTGCTCGACGTCGCCTGCGGAACCGGGGCCCATCTCGAAGCGCTGTCCCGCCGATTCGCGCACGTCGAGGGCCTCGAACTGGCCGAACCGATGCGGGAGCGGGCCAGGCTGCGGCTGCCCGGCGTCCACATCCGGGCCGGCGACATGCGCGACTTCGACCTGCACACCACCTTCGACGCGATCACGTGCATGTTCTGCTCGATCGCGTACGTGGACACGGTCGAGGAGATGCGCGCCGCCATCGGTTGCATGGCGCGGCACCTGGCGCCCGGAGGGGTCCTGGTCGTCGAGCCCTGGTGGTTCCCTGAACAGTTCATCGAGGGCTACGTGGCGGGTGATCTGGCCCGTGGTGAGGACCTCACGATCGCCCGGATCTCCCACTCGACACTCGACGGCCGGGCCACCCGGATGGAGGTCCGGTTCCTGGTCGCCGACGAGTCGGGTATCCGCGAGTTCGTGGAGATCGACCGCCTGACGCTGTTCACGCGTGAGGAGTACGAATCAGCTTTCCGCGATGCCGGATGCTCGATCGAGTTCCTCCCCGGCCCGCCGACCGGGCGCGGCCTGTTCGTCGGTATCCGACAGTGAGGGCGTGCGGCACCGTCATCCGGCCGCACGCAGCATTCTCGCCGGGGAACCGGTCACGCGTGCCACGTCGCGGACCGCCTCGACCAGTTGGGCCTGCCGCAGGGTGGCCCGCTCCTCGATCGGCCCGTCGACACCGGAGCGAACCGCCTGGACGAACGCCCGCACCGCGTTGCGTACCTGCGGGTCGGCCGGCATCGCCAACTCGGTGGCCTGATCCTGGCGTTCGACCCGGACCGGCGGTTTCAGCTGGTCCGGCGGCGTGAACGCCCGGTCGACGGCGATCCGGCCGGTGCTGCCCCACAGCGCGTACTCGCACCGGTAGGAGTGGTCGAAGCCGAACGCCAGCTGTACCGCCACGCCGTCCGGCGCGGCCAGCAGGGCGGATCCGGCCACGTCGACGCCGGTGGTCTCGTCGTACCGCAGGGTGGCGGCGAGCACCTCGAGTTCCGGCAGGAACAGCTGCGCCGCCCGCAGCGGGTACACCCCCACGTCGAGCAGTGCGCCGCCGCCGAGGGCCGGCTGGTAGCGGAACCCAGCCGGATCGAGTGGCGGCACACCGAACGAGCTGGAGAACACCTGCAGCCGGCCGATGGCGTTGGCGGCGACCATGGCCCGGACTGCGTCGTGCTGCGAGTGGTGCAGGAACATGAAGTTCTCGGCGAGGACGCGTCGGCGTTCGCGGGCGACGGCCATCAGTTCGACCGTCTCCACGTACGTGGTGCACAACGGCTTCTCGGCGAGCACGTGTTTGCCGGCCTGCAGCGCCTCCGCCACCCACTCGTAGTGCAGCCGCGGCGGCAGCGGGATGTACACCGCCTCGACGTCGTCGCGCTTGAGCAGATCGCGGTAGCCGGTCACCGCCGCGCAGCCGAACCGGCCGGCGACCTGTTCGGCCTTGGACCGGCTCCGGCTGGCCACCGCGACGACCTCGACACCGTCGAGCCCTGCGATCGTGGGCATCAACCGCCGGATGGCGATGTCGGCGCACCCGAGCACGCCCATCCGAAGCACAGAACCGGATCCAGACAACGGGCACCTCTCAGCGCGGGCGTACGTGCGAACCAAGGCGACCCTGGCGGGCACGCCTCATCGGCTGCTCGACACCCGCTCGATCGGGTTCGGCGGCAACTTACGCATCGTCGACAGCACCGAGTCGAGCCGTTCCCGGGCGTACAGGTGCGCCACCCTCGGGAACGAGTAGTGCAGCTGGTCTCGGGCGCCGGGTGCGACACTCACCTTCAGCAGGTGGTTGTCGGCGAACCGCTCCAGGAGCCGCTCCGCCGGCGGGACCTCCCAGCCGAGCAGATCGGCTACGGCCTCAGCGGTGAACTCCCCGTGCGGCAGCATGCTCAGCAGCCGGAAGGTGCTCTGCTCCATCCGGTTGAGCAGGTCGTAGCTCGCGTCGTATGCCGATCGCACATCCAGCTCGCCGAGGCACAGCTCGTCGAGTACCTCGCGCGATCTCTGCAGATGCTCGGCCATGCCGCTGAGCGAGCGGGCCGGTACCGCGGCGAGCCGCGCGCCGATGCACCGCAACGCGAGCGGCAGCCGGCCCACCATGTCGACGAGGGTGCGGGCGGCCCGCTGTTCGCGGTCGACACGGTCCCGGCCGATGATGCGGGCGAGCAGCTCCAGACTCTCGGCGTGGTCGAACACGTCGAGATCGATGTTCCAGAGGCCGCCCAGCCCGTACAGGCGGCGACGTCCGGTGACGACGACCGCGCACCGCGGGTCGCTCGGCAGCAGTAGCCGCACCTGGTCGACGGAGGCGGCGTCGTCGAGAAGCACCAGGAGTCGTCGTCCCGCCGTCGCCGACCGGTACGTCTTGCACCGCTCGGTGAGGTCGTCGGGGATGTGCTCCTCCGCCAGACCCAGCGTCCGCAGAAAGCCGTGCAACACCTCGGCCGGGTCCAGGGCCCGGCCTGAGGATCCGTTGAGGTCGGCGTACAGCTGGCCCCCGGGGTACGAGCGCCGCAGCCGGTGCGCCAGGTGCGTCGCGAGGGCGGTCTTGCCGACACCGGGCATGCCGGTGATGAACCCGATGCGGGTCGCGGTCCGCGACCCGACGTCCGCGTCCATCGCGAGGTGTGCGCCGAGTTCGGCGAGTACGCCGGCCCGTCCGGTGAAGTCGGCGATGTCGGTCGGCAGCTGGGCGGGCCGCGGCAGCTGACTCGCCGGGGCGGTGGGCACGGGCCGGGGCTGTTCGGACACCGTCCGGCGACCCGGAGCCGGCTCGGCGGGCGTCTGCCCGCCGGCGACGATCCGCTCACGTGCCGGCGGCCCGGGCTGGCTCGGTACCATCGGGGCGTCGGACAGCAGCGAATGGTGCAGCGCGCCGAGGGCGTGGCCCGGTTCGAGCCCAAGGTCCTCGATCATTCTGCCGCGCAGGGTCCGGAAGACTTCGAGGGCCTCCTGACGGCGGCCGGAGCGGTGCAGTGCCAGCATGAGCGAAGCGTGCAGCTGCTCGTCGAGCGGGCGGGTGAGGACGAGGGCTTTCAGTTCACTGACCAGCTCGTTGTGCCGGCCGAGGGTGAGATCGGCCTGAATGCGCAAATCGAGGATGCGGGCCCGGAGTTCTTCGAGGCGGGTCACGTACGAGGTGAGCAACGCGCCGGGCACCACGTCGACCAACGCGGCCCCGCGCCACAGGGCGAGGGCACGGCGCAGCGTCGTCGCGGCCCGTTCGGCGTCATCGGCCTCCAGTAGCGCGCGTCCCTCGGCGGCGTCGGTCTCGAACCGGTACAGGTCGACCGCCTCGTCCGGGACGTTGAGCAGGTAGCCACCCGGCTTGGTGGACAGGATCGGCTCCGACCCGCACCCGACCAGGGCCCGGCGCAGCTTGTACACGTAGGTCTGCAGGGTCGTCATCGCGCTTGCCGGAGGGTCCTGCTCCCACAGCTCGTCGATGAGCTCGCCGGTCTGCACGAGGGCGTTTCGACGCAGCAGGAGAAGCGAAATGACCTGGCGCGGCTTGGGTGCGGTAGGAACGACCTCCCGTCCGTTGGCGTACATTTCTAGAGGCCCGAGCACTCGAAAGTCCATTGAGTCCCCCAAACTCGACGTTCGGTGTAGACGAGGTCGAGCGTAAACGACCTTTACACCGCAGGCCAAAGACTCGGCACCGCAGTGCACAAAGGAAGCAGAGAGTGGTATCGAAAGTAGTAGAGCGTCGATATGGGCATTTCAGAGGTGGCGTTGGCGACGAGTTGGGCGCCCAATTTGTTGCATGCATGTAAACATATCTTGCAGCCATCTTGGGAATGCTGGACAGCCGAGAGATTGACCGGCCTTAAGGCCCCTGTCAATTCTTGGTGCGACTACGAAAGGGCCGCACCGCCCCTGCGACGAGGCCCGGCCGGGAGGAATTGCGGGCGCCCGGAGGTTGAATGATCGAGGCGGCCACCGCCTTGTTGACGGCATCGATTCGCGAGACCGCGCTGAGCTTGGCGAAGATGTTGCGCAGGTGCCGCTTCACGGTTGTCTCCGCGAGAGACAGACGGGTCGCGATCTGTGCGTTGCTGAGGCCCTCGGCGGTAGCAGCGAGCACTTCGAGTTCGCGTGGCGACAGCACTTCGTCGCGCCGGCCGTAGACATGGTCGAGGCTGCTGCGTGAGACTCCGAGCACGACCCGGGCCCGATCGCGCGAGACGGCTCGGACCGCGCTCACCAGGTCGTGCCGCGCCACGCTCTTGTGCAGATAGCCCCGCACGCCGACCTCGAGCAGATCGCGCACCAGCTCCGGGCCATCGAGCATGCTCAGGATGATGACGGCCGTGTCGGGTGACCCCTCCCTGATCCGGCGCACCGTGCCGACGGGGTCGCCACCCGGGATCTCGATGTCCAGCACGACGACATCGGGCCGGACTGCCGTCGAGACGGTCACTGCGGTGACGCTGTCACCGGCCTCGGCGACGACCGACAGATCCTGCTCGGTCTCGAGGATCTGGCGCACTCCATGCCGGATGAGTTCGTGGCCATCCACGATCATCAATGTCGTCGGGCGGACGTGACCAACAGGCGACCCCATCGCCGGTGACGTCGAGTCGGGCTCCGATCGTGAATCGATCTTCATCAACACCTCAGCGAGTCGGTGAGCACCCGCCAGCCCCCGCCGGAAACATGCCCCTGTGAGTGAAAAGAGTACGTCGATGCCTTACGAAAGAGTACCAGCGAAGCCCATTCTGCCAAGAGATCGAATCTCAATGGAACATCAGTGTTCCATTACTGGAGTTTCGTGTGCTAGATTCAGGGCGCCGAGAGGAGGCGCAGCATGCCGACCAGACCTGCGCTCATCGCCCGTGACCTGTGCAAGAAGCTAGGCAAGACGAAGGCGTTGGACGGCTTCGACCTTACGGTCATGGAGGGCACGGTGTGTGGCCTTCTCGGCCCGAACGGCGCGGGCAAGACCACCGCGGTGCGCATCCTGACAACCCTGCTTCTGCCCGACAGCGGCAGCGCGACCGTCGCCGGGTTCGACGTGGTACGCGAGCCCGCCCGGGTGCGCTTCCAGATCGGACTCACCGGGCAGCAGCCGACCGTCGACGAGATGCTGACAGGCCGCGAGAACCTGCGCATGTGGGGCCGCCTGTACCATCTTCCGGCCCGGGCGGCGCGGATCCGCGCCGACGAGCTGCTGGAACAGTTCAGGCTCACCGACGCAGCCGACAAGCAGGTTCGGCACTACTCCGGCGGCATGCGCCGCCGGCTCGATCTTGCCATCGCGTTCATCCTCGCCCCACGGTTGCTCTTTCTCGACGAGCCGACCACCGGCCTCGACCCTCGGAGCCGCAACGAGGTCTGGAACGCCGTGCGCATGTTGACCCACGGCGGTACCACCGTTCTGCTGACGACGCAGTACCTCGACGAGGCCGACCAGCTCGCCGATCAGATCGCCGTGATGGCCCACGGCCGCGTGATCGCCGACGACACCCCGGAGCAGCTCAAGTCGACCCTCGGCGGCGACCAGCTCGACATCGTCGTGCGCGACGCCGCTGAGCTGGCCGCGGCTACCGCCCTGGTGGAACGCGTCACGACGCAGAGTGCGCACAGCGAGCCAGACACCCGCCGCATCAATGCTCCGGTCAAAGACCGGGTCGGCACGCTCGTCGAGGTGACGCGCCGGCTCGCTGAGGCCGGCATCGACGTCGCTGACATCGCGCTGCGCAGGCCGACCCTCGACGAGGTGTTCCTGCGGCTGACCGCAGACCCGGCGCAGGAGGGCATACCCATCGATCAGACCAAGGAGCCGGTCGGATGAACCCGACGGTCGTATCGTCGCCGGACCGCCTCACCGGACACCTGCGCTGGACGTTGACCGAGAGCTTCGTCATGTGGCATCGCAACCTGATCAGCTGGGTTCGCGTGCCGATTCAGATGGCATACAGCCTGTTCTGGCCGGTTGAGATGGTCGTGCTGTTCGGCTTCGTGTTCGGCGGCGCGATGGCCGTCGACGGGGTCGACAACTACCGCGAATACCTCATGCCGGGCCTGTTCGGCCAGACCATGCTCTTCGGCATCGTCACCACCCTGATGACGGTCGCCAACGACAGCTCCAAGGGGGTGACCGACCGCCTCCGCTCGATGCCGATCTCGCGTTCGTCGGTCGTGCTCGGGCACTGCTTCACCGGAATGTTCCACTCCTTCCTCGAACTGGTCAGCCTGATCCTGTGCGGCCTGGCCATCGGCTGGCGCTGGCACAACGGCTGGGAGAGCGCCGTTCTGGCGGTGCTGCTACTGCTGTTGCTGCGATACTCGCTGATCTGGGTGGGCATCTACATCGGACTCCGGCTCTCCCCGGAGGCCGCCGGGTCGTCGTTCGTGGTGCTGTTTCCGGTCTCGCTGCTGGCCAACACGTTCGTGTCGCCGGAGCAGATGCCGACGTGGCTACGGGTCATGTCCGAATGGAACCCACTCTCGGCGACCATCGGTGCCAGCGCCGAACTGTTCGGCAATCCCGGGCGCACCGGTGGTTCCTGGGCCGCGGACCACGCCACCCTTCTGGCCATCGTCTGGCCGCTGGTGATCACCGCGGTCTTCCTCCCGCTGGCCGTGCGTCGGTGGCGCAACCTGAGCCGGTGACGCGCCGGCCGACCAGCGATCGTCGATCCCCGCGCGAGGCGTCCCTGCCAGCCTGACCGGCGCCGGGCCCGGTAGGCCCGACGCCGCACCGTAGCGAAGGGCGATCAGGTGGCAGGTAACGAACCGACCGGACCGGTAGCACCGGTCACATTCATCAACCGCTTCACGGTGCACGCGTCCGCGGAGGAGTTCGAACGGACGTTCGCCGCGACCACCGCGTTCATGGCCGCGCAGGACGGCTACCTCGGCAACACGTTGCTGCGACACACCACCGACGAGCAGAGCTACGTCAACATCGCGGTGTGGCGCGACGCCGAACGATTCCACAACGCGCTGGCACAACCCGGATTCACCCCGCACGCCCGCGCCCTGCGAGCCCTGAGCAGCAGCGAACCGAACCTGTACCGGGAAGTCGCCGGAGAGCAGCGATGACCCCGTTGACCCGCCGCCGGTTGCTCGGCGGATCGATCGTCGCGGGCGGCTCCGCACTCGTCGGCGGTATCGGCGCGCCCGGCGGCGCCGCGGCCGCCGGCTGCGCACCCGAGTTCGGCGCGGTGAGCGTCGGGCGCGACGACCCGCGCTACCAGGAGCTCACGATCCGGGGCGCGAACCGCCGCTTCACCGGCACACCCGACTCGGTACGGCTGGTGAATACCCCCGCCCAGGTCGTCGAGGCGGTCCGGGACGCCCGGCGCACCGGAGCCCGGCTCGCGGTGCGCAGCGGCGGGCACTGCTTCGAGGACTTCGTCGACAGCCCCGAGGTTCGCCTGGTCATCGACGTCTCCGAGATGCGCGGCATCTCCTACGACCCGGTGCACCGGGCCATCTCCGTGCAGTCGGGAGCAACGCTGGGCCAGCTGTACCGGACGCTGTACCTCGCGTGGGGTGTCACTCTGCCGGCCGGCGTCTGCCCCAGTGTCGGAATCGGCGGGCACCTCGCCGGTGGTGGCTACGGCACGCTGGCGCTACGGCACGGGCTCGCGGCCGACCATCTCTACGGCGTCGAGGTCGTCGTCGTCGATGCGTCAGGACGGGTGCGCACGGTCGTCGCGACCCGGGCGCCGAACGACCCGAACCGCGACCTCTGGTGGGCGCACACCGGCGGCGGCGGCGGGAACTTCGGCGTCGTCACCCGCTACCTGCTGCGCTCCCCCGGCGCGACGGGCGCCAGCGCAGCCGCCCTGCTGCCCCGGCCGCCCGCCACGCTGCTGCACGCCGCGGTCAACTGGAACTGGAGCGACATCAACGAGCAGATCTTCCTCCGCCTCGTCCACAACTTCTGCCGGTGGCACGAGGAGCACGGCGGCGACGGGACGACCGACACCGGAATCGACGCGGGAATCTTCCTCTACCATAAGATCAACGGTCAGATCCAGCTCGGGGTGAACGTCGACGGCACCCGCCCGGATGCCGACGCGCTGCTCACCGGATACCTGGCCGCGCTGTCCGACGGACTCGGCATCACCAACACCGAGGAACGGTCGGTGACTCCGTGGCTGAAGGCCACCCTGTCGATGCCGCCTGCCGGCGACTACTCGTTCAAGGCCAAGGACGCGTTCCTGCGTACGGGCTGGACCGGCGAACAACTGTCCACCCTGTACCGCTATCTGTCCGAGGGCAGCTACGAGTTCTACGGCAGCAATGCCTTCATCGGGTACTTCGGCGGGAAGGTGAACACCGTCGATGCAGCGTCCACGGCGATGGCGCACCGCGACGCGCGCTTCGCCTCGGTGATCCAGTCGGTGTGGTTCACGCCCGAGCAGGAGACCAAGCTCCTCACCTGGGCCCGCGAGTGCTACCGCGATGTGTACGCCTCCACCGGCGGCGTACCGGTGCCGGGTGAGGCCTACAGCGGTACCTACATCAACTACCCGGACGTCGACATCGCCGATCCCGCGTGGAACCGGTCAGGGGTGCCCTGGCATGCGTTCTACTACCGCGACAACTATCCACGGCTGCAGCGGGTCAAGCGGACATACGACCCGCTCGACGTGTTCCACCACGGGCTATCCGTTCGGGCCTGGGAGTAGACGATGAGGATTCTGATCACCGGTGCGACCGGCAACGTGGGCCGGCACCTCATCGCGCATCTCCTCGCCCTACGCGTCGAGGTACGCGCGCTGACCCGCCAGGAACCAGCCGTCGCCGGGTTACCCCCGGGCGTCGAGATCGTCCGGGGCGACCTCGCGGCACCGGACACCCTCGGTCCCGCCTTCGACGGCGTCGACCGGATGTTCCTCTTCCCGGTCGCGGAAACCGCCGGGGCGGTGGCCGAGCGCGCCCGCGCCGCCGGGATCCGTCGCGCCGTCGTGCTCTCCTCGGACGCGGTCACCGACGGCACCGACACCGTCTACCACCTGCCGGTGGAGCGCGCGATTGAGAAGTCCGGCCTCGAGTGGACCCACGTGCGGCCCGGCGAGTTCGCGCTCAACAAGCTGGACACCTGGGGTCGCTCGATCCGCGAGAAGGGCGTGGTGCGTGCGGCCTACCCGGCGGCGCGCGGCGTACCGGTGCACGAGGCCGACATCGCGGCCGTCGCGGCGGCGGCGCTCACGAGCAACGACCACGTGGGCGCCGCGTACCGCGTGACCGGTCCGCAGCAGCTGACGCCGGGTGAGCAGGTGGCCGCGATCGCGACCGGCATCGGCCGTCCGCTCACGTTCATCGAGGTGAGCCCGGCGGAGGCACGCGCGGACCTGATCGGCCTCGGCTTCCCGGAGCAGATCGCCGACTACCTCCTCGCCTTCGAGGAGCGGTGGGTCGAACATCCACCGCAGGTCTCTCCCGATGCCGAACGGGTGATCGGCCGCCCGACCCGCACGCTCGCCGAATGGGCCGCCGACCACGTCGCGGACTTCTGACCGGACTCCGAGAGAAGACCGGGTCGCTGTGTTCGTCGGTCAGGTGACCGACGAACACAGCGACCCGTTATCGCACCGCAGGCGTCTGCGCGGTGACGAACCGGACCGGGGTGTCGATGACGAGCGGTCCCGCGCCGTCGCGCATCTCATCGAGGGCCTTGATGAGCCGGGCCCGCAGCGCGGCGGCGTCGTCGGCGGTCAGGTGGTCCCACATCAGCCGCATGCCGTGCGTGTGTGACCAGTCGACCCAAACCTCTCCGGTGGCCGCGACGAGCGGTACCGCCTCGTCATGCACGTCGACATCGACGAATCCCGCCGCCTCCATTGTCGCGCGCAGGTCGGCCGGGCCCTCCAGCCAGCTGTTGAAGCGCCGCTGCAGCGCCTCCGGCCGCCATTGCTCGGGCAGGCTGCGCAACAGATCGTTCGGAATCAGCTCGGTGAAGACCGGCGGGAGGAAGGGAAAGGTGCCGGTGCGGAACTGGGGGCTGGTGAAGCCAATCCGGCCGCCCGGCACCAACACCTGCGCGTAGCGGCGCAACGCGCTGCGCACGTCGGGCAGGAAGATGAGGCTGTAACTGCCGATCACGACGTCGAACGAGGCCGCCGGGAAGTCGACCCGTTCGCCGTCCATGACGCGTGCCTCGACGTTGCCGACGCCGCGCCGGGCGGCTTCGGCACGGGCTGTTTCGACCATGCCCGGCGCGATGTCGATGCCGACGACGCGGCCGGCCGGACCGACCCGGGCCGCAGCCGGGAACAGGCAGGCGCCGGAGCCGCAGCCGACGTCGAGGACCCGGTGGCCGGGTGCGGGCGCGACACGCTCGACCAGCCGTCGCCCCATCGGTCCGAAGAACTCGACCCCGAGCCGGTCGTAGGTCCCGGCGACCCGGTCGAAAGCAGCGGCCACCTCGGTCTTGTAGTCCGAGGCCTTGAGCGTCGTCACGGCCGCCACCCGCCGTTCTCCGGCCACGGGTCACCGAGCTGGCGCAGGGTGCCCTGGAAGTCGGGCCAGTCGCGGTGGTCGCGGATCTTGCCGTCGACGATCCGGAAGAGGTGGATCTGCTCGCCGGCGAAGCGCCGGCCGGTCGGCGGGATCCCGACGAGGTTGCCGACGTGACGGCCGTACAGCACAAGGTGGGCGCGGACCCATTCGCCGTTCTCGGTAACGTTGATCTCTTCGAGGTGCGCCTCCTCGGAGAACGTCCGGCGTACCCAGGCGACGACCATCGCGAAGGCCTTCGGACCCTGCGAGATGCCGTGTTCGAGCGTCGCCGGGTTGAGGTACTCCTCGTGGATGTACTCGTCGACGTCGTCGGTCTTGCCGGTGTTGAACGCGTTGATCACGCGCCGTACGGCGTCGGTCTGACTGCTCATGCGGTGCTCCTACCGATGGTCGGGGCGGTTGCCCGACCCTGGCAGCAGCCGATCGTCACCGGTTCGAACCCGGCTCGAACGGCGCTCGCACACACGTACCCGACGGTCCGGTCTCCAGACAGACCCGCTCGAGGTGCGGAGCGCAGAATCCGGCCATGGGTAATGGGAACACGTCCGCGCTGAGGCGCAGCATCGTCATCACCGGCGGCGGCACCGGCATCGGCCGCGCCGTGGCCCGCGGGTTCGCCGAGCAGGGCGATGACGTCCTGATCGTCGGCCGTACTGGGGCGAGCCTGAGGGACACCGCCGAGGGTTACCCGGGCATCCGGACGTCTGTCGCCGACATCACCGCTCCCGGCGCACCGCAGGTCGTCGTCGACGCGGCTCAGCAGGCGTACGGGCGGATCGACGTCCTGGTCAATAACGCCGCCACGTCGGTCGCGAAGCTCCTCGCCGACACCACGGAGGACGAGATCCAGTCGCAGTTCGCGACGAATGTCATGGCACCGATCCACCTGACGCGGTGTGCTCTCGAACCCCTCGCGGCCAGCCGGGGCGTGGTGGTCAACATCAGCACGGCGGGCGCGCTCGGCCAGCGGACGTGGCCCGCCAACGGGGCGTACGGCGCGAGTAAGGTGGCGCTGGACTTCCTGACCCGCACCTGGGCCGTCGAGATGGCTCCGCGCGGGATCCGGGTCGTGGGGATCGCGCCCGGCGTCGCCGATACGGGTATCGGGGTCCGCAGCGGCATGACCGAGGAGCAGTACGCCGACTTCCTCAAGTGGATGGCCGACCGTGCGCCGGCGGGACGGGTCGGCACGCCGGAGGAGATCGCCACTTGGGTGCGCAAGCTCGTCGAGCCGGACGCCGGTTACCTGACCGGCGTAGTGATCCCGATCGACGGGGGCCTGTCCCTCACCTGACGCCGTGACGTGCCGTCAGCCGTTCGAGGACTGGTACCACCTCGCGGGGGGCCGGCATGCCGAGGGCCTCGCGCCGCAGCCGCGTCGCCCGGTCGCGAAGCCGTCTGTCAGTCAGGGCCCGCTCCACCAGCGCGGAGGTCGCGGGCACCTCCCGCACGCGCAGACCCGCGCCAAGCCGCTCGAGGCGGCTCGCCTTCAACCCGGTGTCCCACAGCATGTCCGGCACCAGCACCTGCGGCACCCCGTGCACGAGCGCGGTCTGGAACGAACCGGCTCCGCCGTGGCTCACCACGGCGGAGCAGAGCGGCAGCAGCGCGTCCAGCGGCGCGAAGTCCACCACCCGTACGCGCTCGGTGTCGACGCCGTCGCGCTGACCGCCCGACAATGTCGCCACCACCTCGACGCCCAGGTCGGCGATCCCGTCCAGCAACCGGGCGACGGGTACGCGGTCCGCGCCCCAGATCTCCCGGTGTGAGATTCCCATCGTGACGCATACCCGGGGCACCTCCGGATCGAGTTCGGCCAGCCACGCCGGAACGACCGAGGGCCCGTTGTACGGCACGTATCGCATGCCGATGCGGGGCGATGCGGTGCCCAGGCTCAACGAGGACACCACCGGATCCACGGTCCACTGCCCGACCACCACCTCCTCGCTGAACGTGCGGCCGTGCCTGCGCAGCACGCCGTCGAGCCACTCGCGCAGCGGATCGTCGCACGCGGACGCGGGGCGTCGTGCGGCCGCGCGCAGGAACGCGCCGCGGGCGTGGCCGAGGATGTCCAGTCCGAACAGCACCCGCGCGTGGGCGGCGCCGCACGCCGCCGCCGCCACCGGGCCGGCGAACGACATCGTGTCCCACAGCACCAGATCGGGCTTCCACCTGCGGGCGAACTCCACCAGGCCGTCGACCATGCCGTCGGTGTAGTACCGAAAGACCATCGGCGTGTACGCCGCGAAGACGCCGAGAAGGTAGTCGTAGGTGAGCGTCGTCGGGTCGGTCTCGGCGAGGTCGAGCAGCTCCGGCCAGTCCGCCCAACCGAAGGTCCCGCCGCCGTCTTGCGCGGCCCCGCTCTCGACGTCCCCGCCGGTGTCCTGTTCACCGACGCTCGGGATCGGCTCGCCGACCCCTGCGAACGGCAGGCCGGCGCTGACGACGTGCTCCTCCCCCTCGGGGTGGGTCGCGACGCACACGTCGTGGCCGGCCGCACGTAGCGCCCACGCGATCGGCACGAGGCTGTAGATATGGGACCGGACCGCGAAGGTCGTCAGGAGTACCCGCATACCGCGAAGCTAGGAGCGGGCCGTGGTGGCCGGCTCGAAGCGCGCTGGGCAGCCCGTCAGCGAAAGTCGTCGGCGTGGTCCTGAGCCCACTGCGCGAACGTGCGCCCGGGCCGGTCGGTCACACTCTCGGCCGTGGGGTGCTCCTCCACCGTGTCCTTGTCGTACTGGTGCTCGGCCTCCGGCGTCGTCTCCTCGTTGGAGTACGTGACGAGACCTAGCAGGAACGGTGCGTTCGCTGCTGCCCAGCCACCGAGCGCCTGGTAGTACGCCAATGCCTCCTGCGCGGTGACGTCCTTGAAGGACAGTTCCCGTCCGACCGCCGCGGCGATCGCCTCCAGCTGCTCGGCGTGGGTGAGCGGCTGCGGCCCGACGATGGTGTAGGCCTTACCTGTGTGCCCGTCTTCGAGTAGCGCGAGAGCAGCGATGTCGGCGACGTCACGCTCGTGCGTCGGCACGCCGACGGCGTCCGGATGCGGGTCGTACACTGCGTTCTCGGCACGGATCGACGGCGCCCACATGTGCAGAGTGTTGGTCGCGAACTCGCCGGGCCGGACATGGGTCCACTCCAGGCCGGACTCCTCGACTGCCCGCTCGACCGGCAGGTGGAAGTCGGTGTCGTAACCCGTGGTCACCGCCCCCGACGACAGCACGACGATGCGCCGCACGCCGGCCTTCACGGCGCGGGCGACTACCTCACGCGCGGTCTCCGGTGCCGGGAAGAGGTACATCCGCTCGACGCCTTCAAGCGCCTCGCTCAGCGAGTCCGGCCGGCTCAGGTCGCCGCGGACCAGGTCCACGCCGGCCGGCACCTTTGCTCTGGCCGGGTCGCGGGTCAGCGCGCGGACGTCGACGCCGGCGGACACCAACTGCGGCAGGACGTTGCGGCCAACGTAACCCGTCGCACCGGTCACAAGGATCCTCATCGTTGCTCCCATTGGCTTGTAGGGGTGGTGTCCGGTCGCGTTCACGCGTCGCGGACGACACCACGCTCGAGCGTGCGGATGACCGTCGACGTGACCTCGTGCCGCGACATCATGCCCTGGCCGGACATTTCGCAGCCGGTATAGACCAGCGACCACAGGACGTGCTGGATCCACCGCGCATCAACGGCGTGATCGAAGACCCCCTCCTGCTGACCTCGCTCGATCAGCAGGATGACCGGCTGCACGATCGGCGGCTTCTCGGGCTTACGGTTGGCGAACTCCTCCGCCAGCCGTGGGTCGCCGAACAGGAACAGCAGACGGTCGCCGAGCTCCACCATGGCCGCCACCAGGCGGCGCATGGCGTCGAGCGGCTTGCCCTGCTCGACGTGCGCGTCGACGACGGCTTGCTCGATCGCCGTGTAGCAGTCGGCGACCACCGAGTTGATCAGCTCGTCGCGGTCGGGGAAGTAGCGGTGCAGTGTGCTACGACCCACGTCGGCCGCCACCGCGACGTCGGCCAGGGTGGCCGAACGATTGTGCGCGAAGACCGACGCCGCAGCGTTGAGAATCGCGCGCCGGGTTCGGTTGCGCGTTCCGGACTCCGGCACCTCCGTGACCATTGACCCAGCCTAGCAGGATAGTGGCCCAGAGCGGAACATGAGTGCAACTAATTTGGAGATCGTACTCCACGATTGGCACATCCTGATCCCACTTCTCCGGCTCGAAAGCGGAGACGGGGTCATCGAGTCCGACTCGAGCGGATCGCAAGCGCCCGGTGCGAATCTCTGGGCCTGAGGCAGCCGCCGTCCGCATTCGAGGAGACCTTCATGCGGGTCCTGTTCACGACGTTCGCTGCCCCCTCGCACCTGCAGATCCAGGTGCCGATCGCGTGGGCGCTGCGCGCAGCCGGGCACGACGTCCGGATCGCGGGCCAGCCGGATCTCGCCGACGCCGTCGCGCGGACCGGCCATCTGTTCGTGCCCGTCGGCGAGCCGCTCGCCCTGTCCGAACAGATCGACCGGCCCGACGACGGCTCCGTCGACTTCACGGCACTGGCCGACCTGAGCTGCCGGCGGCCCGACCGGCGCACGCGCGAATACCTGCGCACCGCCCTGGCGATATCCACCGACGTCTACCGAGCACTGAACCCGGAGCCGATGATCGCACAGCTCGTCGACCTCGTCTTCGACTGGAGGCCCGACCTCGTCGTCTGGGACACGATGACGTTCGGCGGCGCCGTCGCCGCGATGGCCGGCGGCGCCGCGCACGCGCGGCTGCTGTTCGGACTCGACCTGATCGCCCGCGCACGGATGGAGTACCGGCGTCACGACGCACCCGACGACCCGTTCCGCGACTGGCTCGGCAGCGCGCTCGACAAGTACGGCGTCGCGTTCGCCGAGGAAGCCGTGGTCGGGCAGTGGACGATCGATCCCGTGCCACCCTCGGTCGGGCTCGCCACCGACCAGCTTCGTGTGCCGGTCCGGTACGTGCCCTACAACGGTGCGGCCACGGCGACGGAGATGACGTGCGCCCCGGCGCACCGGCCACGCGTGTGCCTGACGCTCGGTCAGAGCGGACGCGACGTGCTCGGCCGCGACCGCGCCGCGAGCGCCGAACTGCTCGCCGCCGCGGCCGAGATCGACGCCGAGATCGTCGCTACGCTCGACGCGCGGCAACTCGCCGGCCTCGGCCCGGTGCCGTCAAACGTCCGGGTCGTCGATTTCATGGCCCTTGACGTGCTGCTGCCAACCTGCTCGGCGATCATCAACCACGGCGGCTCCGGCTCGATGCAGACCGCGCTGCTGCACGGCGTACCGCAGGTCGTCGTGCCCGACCTGATGTGGGACACCGAATACAAGGCCGAGCTGATCGAACGTGCGGGTGCCGGGGTGTGGATCCGGGACCCGGACTTCCCCGCGCCGGCCCTGGCCGCGGCCGTCCGCCGTGTCTTGATCGATCCGTCGTACCGCGAGGCGGCGGCGCGGCTGCGACGCGAGGTGCTCGGCGCCCCGACACCGGCCGACATCGTTCCCGCCCTCGAACTGCTCACCGAGCAGCATCGTCGGCCGGTCACCGCCGGTCCGAACTGATCGTCCATCGCCCAACCGATTCGGGAGCACCGAATGTCATCCACCATGCAGGCCCGCGCACTGAAGGTCGAAGGCGCCGTCGAATTCACCCCACGGGTCTTCCCCGACGACCGCGGGATCTTCGTCTCGCCCTTCCAGGAGACCGCCTTCGTCGAGGCGCTCGGCCACCCACTCTTTCCGGTGGCCCAGACGAACCACAGCCGCTCACGCAAGGGCGTGGTCCGGGGCGCGCACTTCACCCTCACCCCGCCCGGAATCGCCAAGTACGTGTACTGCGCGCGGGGCAAGACGATCGATTTCGTCGTGGACATCCGAGTCGGTTCCCCGACCTTCGGGCAGTTCGATCAGGTCCTGCTCGACCAAGAGGCGTTCCGGGCGGTCTACCTGCCGGTTGGCGTGGCCCACGCCTTCGCCGCGCTCGAGGACGACACCGTCGTGTCGTACATGCTCTCCGACGGCTACGTCGAGGCGCACGAGAAGGCGGTCAACGTGCTGGACCCGGCGCTGAACCTGCCGCTGCCGACCGGCGTCGAGCGGGTGCTCTCCGATCGGGACAGGTCCGCGCCCACGATCGAGGAGGCCCGCAGACTGGGTCTGCTACCGGACTACGCACAGTGCCAGAAGCTGGAGAGCGAACTGTTCGCCGCGCCCCGGGGCCGCGAGTGAGCACCGCGGTCGCGGTACTCGGGGCCACCGGTGGCGTCGGGCAGCACGTGTGCTCGGCGTTCCGTGCCTCCGGTGACCACGTGCTCGGCATCGCCCGGCGCCCATCCGCGGCGGGCTCCGCCCTCCGCCTGGACCTCGCGGAGGCTGCGCCGGCGCAGCTCGCCGCAGCGTTGACCGCACACCGCACCGAGATCGTGGTGAACGCGACGGGGGGCTGGGTCCTCAGCGCCGAGGCGATGCACCTCGCCCACGTCCAGATCGTCGAACGGCTGGTCGCCGCCAGCACACTCATGCCCGATCCGCCGCGCATCGTCCACATAGGCACCATCCACGAGTACGGCCCGGTGCCGGCCGGGACACTGATCGACGAGAGCCGCACGCCGGAGCCGCAGACCGGATACGCCCGGACGAAGCTGGCCGGTTCACAGGCGCTTCTGAACGCGACCGCCGCCGGCACCGCACGGGGCGTGGTCCTGCGCGCGGTCAACGTGTGCGGGCCGGGCACGACTTCCGCCAGCTTCCTCGGCGCGGTCCTCGACCGGATCCGCGACGTCCGGCCGGGCGACCGCGTGCCGATGACGATTGCCGACGCGCGCCGCGACTACCTCGACGTGCGGGACCTCACCGACGCGGTCGTCCGGGCGGCCCGCGCGCCCGAGAGCACGGTGGGTCAGGTCATCAACGTCGGCCGCGGCGAGGCGGTCGCCATGCGGCAGCTCGTCGACTGGCTCCTGGCCGCGGCCGGACTGCCGCCCGACACGATCGACGAGCAGGGCGCCGCGGTGCAGAGCAAGGGCGGAGACTGGACCCGGGCGGACATCCGCCGGGCGGCGCGGCTGCTCGGCTGGCAGCCGCGGACCGCGCTCGACGCGTCGCTGCGCGACATGTGGCACGACGCGGCAAGGCGGTACAGCGAAGCTTGAGGGCACCACGAGCGCGCGTTCCTAGCTTGTCCGCATGACGGCGACCAGCACAGACGACGCCCTCGGCTCGACCCTCATGACACTGCGCGGCTTCCAGTGGGTGTACGGGGCCCGGCAGGACCCCTACGCCCTCCTGCTCCGGGCAGAGAGCGACGACCCCCACGAACTCGGCCGGCGCGTACGCGCGAACGGTGCGCTGACCTGGAGCAGTGCCGAGGCCTGGGTCACCGCGACGCACGCCTTGGCCGTCCGGCTGCTCCGCGACGAGCGGCTCGGGCTGCGCAAACCGCCGCCCACCGACAGCGCACCGTCGTGGGCCATGCCGACCCTCGACGACGTGCTGCCCCTCGACGACGTGGGGCTCCAACTCGACCGGACGGACTGCGAACGCTTCGGGCGAAGCGTCGCGGCGGCACTCGCCGCACCACGCCTGAGAAAGGCACACACGGAGATCACCGTCCGGATCGACCGGCTGGCCGCCGGCCTCAACGGCACGTTCGACCTGACCTCGGACTACGCGGTGCCCGTCGCCACCATGGCCACCTCTGTCCTGCTCGGCGTGCCGGCAGCGCACCAGGAGGAGTTCGCGCGGCTGTGTGCGGGCGCCGCGACCGCCCTCGACGCCACGCTGTGCCCGCCGCGGTTGGACACCGCCCGGCTGCTGCTCGACTCGATCGCCGGGCTGCGGGAACTGCTCGTCTCGCTGCCGACCGGCGCCGGTGACGACCTGCTCGGCGAGCTGACGCGCACCGAGCCGGACAGCGTCCTGCCGGTGGCGCTGCTCCACTGTGCCGTCGGCGCCGACCTTACGGCGACGCTGATCGCCAACACCATGTGCGCGCTGCTCGCCGAGCCTGGGCGGTGGACAGCCGTGGCGACGGAGCCGGGTCTCGCTGCCGCCGCGGTACGCGAAACCCTGCGCTTCGCGCCGCCCGTCCGGCTGCAACGCCTCGTCGCCCGCACCGACCTCGATCTGGACGGCACCGCGATCACGGCGGGCAGCGAGGTCGTGGTCCTGCTCGAAGCTGCCAATCGCGACCCCGCCGCGTTCGCCGACCCGGACCACTTCGATCCGGGACGCGAGCCGGCTGCCGAGATCCTCTGGGCGCACCCTGCGATGCCGGCCGGCGTCGTCGCCGAGACGGTACGCCAGCACGCCACCGTCGCCGTGTCCGCCCTCGCGGCACACCTGCCCACGTTGCGTGCCGCCGGCGAGGGCTACCGGCGGCTGCGGTCCCCCGTGACCGGCAGCCCGCTGTCGCGGCCCGTCGTTGCGTGAGCGAAAGGAGGCGCGGACATGCGAGTACTCATCACCTGCTTTGCCGTCGACAGCCACTTCAGCGGATGCGTGCCCCTCGCCTGGGCCCTGCGCACCGCCGGGCACCAGGTTCTCGTCGCCGGACAGCCGGCGCTCATCGAGGCCGTCGTGCGTGCCGGACTCACCGCGGCGCCGGTCGGCGTCGACCACGCCCACGACCAGATGCTCGCCAAGGTCGGCGCTGACATCCTCGCGCTGCACGACGACCGCGACTACCTGGAAAAGCGCCACGACAGGCTGGGCTTGGAGTTCCTCAGGGGCCACGAGACCGTGATGACTGCGCTGTTCTACTCCAAGGTGAACAGCGACTCGATGATCGACGACGTCGTAGACCTGGCCTACGGCTGGCAGCCGGACCTGGTGCTGTGGGAGCCGTTCACGTTCGCGGGTGCGGTCGCCGCCCGGGTCACCGGCGCGGCGCACGCCCGGCTGTTGACGATGCCGGACATGTTTCTCAGCACCCGTGAGCGACACCTGTCCATGCTCGACCGGCTACCTGCCGGGCGGCGCGACGACGTGCTCGCGTCCTGGCTCGACTCGACCCTTGCGCGCTACGGTCACGGCTTCGACGAGGAGATCGTCACCGGGCAGTGGTCCATCGACCCGATGCCCGAGGGCATTCGGATCGACACCCGGCAGCCGACCGTGCCGATACGCTACATCCCCTACAACGGCCAGGTGCCGTCGATCGTGCCGGACTGGTTGCGCGAGCCGCCCGGCAGGCCGCGTCTGTGCGTGACGCTCGGCATGACCGCCCGTACCAGCAACTGGTCGAACATGATCGCCATCGAGGACCTCTTCGAGGTCGTCGCGGAGCTCAACGTCGAGGTGGTCGCCACGCTCTCCGCCGAGGAGCAGGCCCTCGTGCCGGACGTGCCGGACAACGTCCGGCTGGTCGAACACGTGCCGCTCGACGTTCTGCTGCCGACGTGCGCCGCCGTCCTGCACCACGGGGGCCTGGGCACCTGGGCGACTGCTGCAGCGCTGGGCGTACCGCAGTTGTCGCTCGGATACATGTGGGACGCGGTCTACCGGGCCCAGCGCACCGAGGCGCTCGGTGCGGGACTGGCCCTGCACTCCTCCGACCTCACCCCGGCGAGGCTGCGCGGCCTCCTGGCCCGAATCCTCGACGAGGGCTCGTTTCGGCACCGGGCCGGACAGCTACGCGAGGCCATGAGTGCGATGCCCTCGCCGAACGACGTGGTTCCAATGCTGGAGAAGCTCACCGCAGAGCGCGGGTGAGGCGCCGCAGCGCCGGCACCAGTTCGGCCGGTGCCGGCGCGGCGAGCATCTCGACCCGCAGCCGGGCGGCCGCGGCCGCGAAAGACGACTCCTCGAGCACTCTCGACAGCAGTGCGCGCAGCTCCCGCGCCGTGCACTTCTCGGCGCTGCCGCACAGTGCCGCTCCCGCCTCCGCCACCCGCCACGACTTCAGATGGTTGTCGAGCAACACCGCCGGCACGATGACCTGGGGTACGCCGTGGATGAGTGCGGTCTGGGAGGTGCCTGATCCGCCGTGGTGGATGATGGCGGCGCAGGTGGGCAGGAGCACGTCGAGGTTGACGAACTCGACGGTGCGGACGTTGTCCGGTATGGGGTAGCCGGGCGGGATCTGGCTGTTGCTCAGGGTGGCGACGACGTCGACGTCGAGGGTGGCGACGGCGTCGAGGAGTTCGGTGACCGCGGTCCGGTCCCCGCCGAGGGTTTCGCGGAACGAGCGGCCCAGGGTGAGACAGACCCGGGGCCGGGTCGGTGGCTCACGTAGCCAGTCGGGGACGGTCGCGGGCCCGTTGTAGGGGGTGTAGCGCATCGGCAGGTAGTGGTGGTCGACCGGCAGCCGGAGTGAGGCCGGGACGGGGTCGATGGTGAACTGTCCGAGGACGGCCTGCTCGGTGAACGGGTGGCCGTGCCGGGCCAGGACGTCGCCGAGCCACTCCTGCAGCGGGTCGTCGCGCAGGGCCGGCACCCGCCCTCGCAGCAGTTCGAGGTAGGTCGACCGCATGTGCCCGAAGACGTCGAGACCGAACAGCAGCCGCGCATGGGCGGCGCCGCTGGCGATCGCCGCGACCGAACCGGCGAAGGTCACCGGGTCGCGGACGACGAGATCCGGACGCCAGTCCTGGGTGAACGCAACCAGATCATCGATCATCCCAGCGGAGCAGGACAGTTGGTGGTCCAGCGACGTCCAGGCGGTCAGCACGGACTGGACGTAGTCGTACGTGAGCCGCTGCCGGCGCAGCTCGCACAGGTCGAACAGCTCCCAGCGCATCCGGCCGCCCGGGCCCCACAGCTCGTCGCCGGTGAACTCCCACCGCTCGGCCACCTCTTCCACGACGTCCTGTGACCACCGGTCCGCGCCGAGCGGCGGCCCGACCGCGACGGCTGTGAGCCCGGCGCCGGTGATCGTCTCCGTGAGATCCGGCTGGCTCGCCACCCGCACGTCGTGGCCGGCCGCACGCAACGCCCACGCCAGGGGTACCTGCGCGTGCAGGTGCGTCGGCGCGGCGATGGTCGTGAAGAGCACCCGCATGCCGGACACCTTGGACGTCACGGCTCGTGCCGGCCCTGAGCCCCGATGGAGCAGCGGGTTCAGCGCCGGTCCACCGATCGTCGACCGCCCCGACAGCGGCGATCGCCACGATGTGGCTCGGCACGAAGGACGGGAGAGAACATTGACGCAGGACAGCCTCGCTGTCGTTACCGGCGCGACGAGCGGCATCGGACACGCGGTCGCGACGTTGCTCGCCGAACGCGGATCGACGGTCTACATCTGCGCCCGCGACGGCCACGCCGTCGACCTGACCGTCAAGGAGCTGCGCGCGAAGGGTCACGACGTTGACGGCCAGGCGTGCGACGTCCGCGACGCCGGCCAGGTGCGGGCGTTCGTCACCGCGGCCGTCGAACGGTTCGGACCAGTCGGCGTACTCGTCAACAACGCCGGCCGCAACGGCGGCGGGGTGACCGCCCAGATCACCGACGAGCTGTGGCTCGACGTGCTGGAGACCAACCTCACCAGCGTGTTCCGGATGACCCGCGAGGTGCTCACCACCGGCGGCATGCTGGAGCGCGGGTGGGGACGTGTCATCAACATCGCGTCGACCGGCGGCAAGCAGGGTGTCGTGCTCGGAGCGCCGTACTCGGCGTCGAAGCACGGCGTCGTCGGCTTCACCAAGGCCCTCGGGTTGGAGCTGGCCAAGACCGGCGTGACGGTCAACGCCGTCTGCCCCGGGTACGTGGAGACGCCGATGGCCGAGCGGGTCCGACGGGGGTACGCCGAGGTCTGGGACAGCACCGAGGACGAGGTGCTCGCCAGGTTCCAGGCGAAGATCCCGCTCGGCCGCTACAGCACTCCGCAAGAGGTCGCCGGCCTCGTCGGCTACCTCGTCACCGACACTGCCGCCCCGATCACCGCGCAGGCGCTCAACGTCTGCGGCGGACTCGGCAACTACTGACCCGAGGGGAACGACGACATGTCGGAACAGCACACCGATCACCGGGTGACCGTGGCCGCACCCGTAGCGGTGATCTACGACCTCGTCGCCGACGTGAGCTGCTGGCCGGTGGTGTTCCCACCGACCGTGCACGCCGAACAGATCGAGCGCAGCGGCGACGGGGAGCGGATCCGGATCTGGGCCACCGCGAACGACGAGGTCAAGAACTGGACCTCGCGGCGGATCCTGGACCGGGCGGCACGCTCGATCACGTTCCGGCAGGACCGGCCGGCTCATCCGGTGGCGGCCATGAGCGGCGAGTGGCGGTTCGAACCGGCCGGACCCGACAAGACGGTCGTGCGGCTGCTGCACACCTACCGGGCGGTCGACGACGATCCAGGTCACCTCGACTGGATTCGGCGCGCCGTCGACCGCAACAGCGAGGCCGAACTGAGCGCGCTGGCCGCTGCGGCGGGGCGCGACGACGAGCTGCTGCTGTCCTTCGAGGACGCGGTGTCGATCAACGGAAGGGCCGCGGACGCGTACACCGTCATCGACGAGGCCGGGCTGTGGCCGCAGCGGTTGCCGCACGTCGCCCGGGTCGTCCTCGACGAGCGCGTACGCGGTGTCCAGAGCCTCGCCATGGACACCCGCACCGCGGACGGATCGGTGCACACGACCGTGTCGATCCGCATCTGCCTGCCGCCGGACCGCATCGTGTACAAGCAGCTGCAGACGCCGAAGCTGATGAGCGCGCATACCGGGTTCTGGTCGTTCCGCGAGCACAACGGCGACACCGAGATGGTGGCCGGACACACCGTCGTGATCAACGAGTCGGCGATCGCCGGCGTTCTCGGTGAGGATGCCACGGTCGCCGACGCTCGCTCGTACATCCGCGCCGCGCTCGGGCGCAACAGCGGCACCACGATGCGGCACGCGAAGGCGTACGCGGAGCAGGCCCGCCGGGGCTGACGATGCGGGTGCTCTTCACAACCTTCGCCCAGCCGACGCACCTGCACGCGCAGGTGCCCCTGGCGTGGGCGTTGCGTGCGGCCGGCCACGACGTGCGGGTGGCGAGCCAGCCGGATCTCACGGAGGCGATCACCGGCGCCGGGCTCACCGCTGTCGCGGTCGGCGAGCCGCTGAACCAGCAGGAGCAGGTGCGGGAGTTGGACGAGCAGCACCGGCGCGAGGTCGAGGAGGCGCCCGACGACGAGCCGGCGCCGGCGGACTACATCGAGTTGACCGACATCAGCGAGCTGCGCGACGAGATCCTCACCTACGAGTACGTGCAGAGGCAGCTGACGGCTGTGACGATGTTCGGCTTCCGGACGCTGTGCCCGGATCGGATGATCGACGATCTCGTCGCGTTCGCGCGGGACTGGCGTCCGGATCTCGTCGTGTGGGACTCGGTGACCTTCGCCGGTGCGGTCGCGGCGATCGCGAGTGGGGCGGCGCACGGGCGGCTGCTGTTCGGCCTGGATCTGGTCGGCCATGTCCGGCAGCGGCACCTGGAGCTGCTGCGAGGGCGGGTGCCGGCCCTGCGCGACGACCCGCTGCAGGAGTGGCTCGGCGACGTCCTGGCCCGGCACGGCCACCCGTTCACCGAGCAGGCCGTCCTCGGACAGTTCACCATCGACCCCGTCCCGGCCTCACTCCGGCTGCCGGTCGACCACCACTACCTGCCGATGCGCTACACCCCCTACAACGGGCCCGCGACCGTCCCCGACTGGCTACGTGAGCCACCGACCCGGCCCCGGGTCTGTCTCACCCTGGGCCGCTCGTTCCGCGAAACCCTCGGCGGGGACCGGACCGCGGTCACCGAACTCCTCGACGCCGTCGCCACCCTCGACGTCGACGTCGTCGCCACCCTGAGCAACAGCCAGATCCCGCCCGGCCACCCCATACCGGACAACGTACGCACCGTCGAGTTCGTCAACCTCGACGTGCTCCTGCCCACCTGCGCCGCCATCATCCACCACGGCGGATCAGGCACCTCCCAGACCGCACTCATCCACGGCGTACCCCAGGTCATCGTGCCGTACAAGCTGTGGTGCAACGGCCCGCGGGCCGAACGCATGGAGCGCGCCGGGGTGGCGGTGTGCGGGGTCGCGGGACGGTCCGCGGCGAGCGAGGTGCGGGCGTTGATCCGACGCGTCCTCGACGAGCCGTCGTTCCGGGCCTGCGCCGGCGACCTGCGCCACGAGATGCTCGCCGCTTCGACCCCGGCGGAGCTGGTACCGGTGCTGCGGCGGCTCGCGCAGACCTGAACCCGCGCCCACCTGAACCGGCCGCCTCCCTGTCGGCTGCGGCCGGTTCACGGCCGGGCTCAGACCACCCGGACTTCCGGCACATACAGGATCCACTTGCCGCCGGCCTTCCGGAACTCCTGCTCCTTGGCGATGATCTCATCGGCGTGGTTCCAGGCGAACAACAGCGCATAGTCGGGGTACGGGGCGGCGAACGCATCCCGCGACCGCACCGGGATGTGCGAACCGGGGGTCAGCCGGCCCTGCTTGTTCGGCGTCGTGTCGGAGATGAAGGAGATCAGGTCGGGTCCGATGCCGCAGTAGTTCGTCACCGTCGCGCTCTTCGCGGTCGCGCCGTAGCCGACCACCGTCTGGCCGTTGGCCTTCAACTGCCGCAGCAGCGTGGTCAGTTCCTCCCTGGCCTGCTCCACCCGGCCGACGAACTGCTTCAGCGTACCTTGCCCGGCGAGGTCACGGCCGTGCTCCTCGGCCACCAGCGCGGCGACCCGCGCGGAGGCTGGACGGGCGCCGCGCCGCGCGATCGTGTACCGCACTTCGCCGCCGTGCACTGGCAGCCGCTCGACGTCGACCAGTTCGAACCCGAACCGTGCCGCCATCGCCTGCACCGACACGGCCGAGAAGAAGTAGAAGTGCTCGTCGTAGATCTGGTCGAACGAGGTGCGGTCGACGATCTCGGCGAGGTACGGGTCCTCGAACACGAAGATGCCGTCGGGTGCCAGCAACTCGTCGACGCCGCGGAAGATCGAGTCGAGGTACGGGATGTGGCAGATGGTGTTCGCGGCGTAGATCACCTGCGCCGGCCCGGACGCGGCCCGGATCTGCTGTGCGGAGGACTCCTGGAAGAATTCGGTGGTCACCTGTACGCCGTAGGCGCGGGCGACCGCGGCGACGCTCTGCGAGGGCTCGACGCCCAAGTGCCGGATCCCGGCGTCGGCGATGACCTTCAGCATGACGCCGTCGTTGCAGCCCAACTCGACCAGAAACGCATCGTCGCCGGTCAGCTCGGTGTCGATGAAGTGCTTGGCGGTCTGCTCGAAGTGCTTGCGCATAGTGGCCGAGCCCGACGACAGGTACGGGTAGTGCCCGTTGAACATCAGGTGCCGCGGAACCTCCTCGATCAGCTGCACCATCGAGCACTGCCCGCACACCCCGACGGCCAGGCGGAAGAAGAACTCGTCGCCGACGTAGTCCGGCTCCAGAAAGCCGCTGGACAGCGGCTGCGGGCCGAAGTCACAGAACTCGCGCAGTTCCCCACCGCACGTCCGACAACTCAACATGACCGGTATCCCCATTCTCGTGCGGCTGCTGTCGATCCGGTTACCGTCGGCCAAGGCGCTGGTCGTCAGCTCAACGACGACTGGACGGCGGCTAGCGGGCCGGCCTCCGCCGGTTCCCGGTACTCCTCGGCAAGCAGCGCGGCGGCGAGCTTGCGGTAGAACACCGGCACCGCCGGCTCCTTCGGACTGAGGTGACCGCGTCCGGCAAAACGGGATCCGACGGCCCGCTGCACCTCTTCGAGGCCACGCTGGTCCTCGCCGTTGATCACCGCGGCGTAGGCCTCGTTCCCCTCGCGGATCTGCTGAAGCTGCTCGGCGTCGGTGCCCTCGACGGTCTGACTCGGCGCCAGGATCCCGCCGCGCACCTCGGTCCGGTCGATCGCGGTCGGGATGAAGCTGAGCCAGATCACCGTCTCGCCGGCCGCGGCGAAACTCGTGCAGGGAAAGACCGAGACGTTGTAGACCTGGCGTCGCTCCTGTTCGGTCAGCCGGAGGAACTCCACCTCCTGCGGCTCCTTGAACGGCACCGTGAACCGCAGCACCAGGGGTGAATCGTCGCGCACGTCGGTGTCGGAACCGCCCGGCGTCGACGGCTGGATCGTCTCCGGGTGGAAGCCCATGACGTGATAGTTCTCGTGGACGTTCTCGACGGCGACCTTCCAGTTGCAGTGCCAGTCCTCGACGAACGAACCCACCTGCGTCATGGCGCCCAGCTCGTAATTACCCAGGTCCTCGCCGATGCGGCTCAGGTGGGTGCGCAGCGGCGGTGCGCCGCTGTCGAGGTTGACGAAGACGAAACCCTGCCACTGTTCGACGGCGAACCCGGGAAGCCGGCAGGTGCCGGGGTCGAAGGCGGGGTTCCCCCGCATGTGCGTCGCAGCGATCAGCTGGCCGTCCAGGCCGTAGCGCCACAGGTGGTACGGGCAGGTGAAGTGCTCGGCCCGCCCGGCACCGGCCGCGACGACCGGCATCATCCGGTGCCGGCAGATCGGCGACATCGCGTTGAGTGCGCCGGTGCGGTCGCGGGTCAGCAGCAACGGCTCCCCCGCGATCGTCAGCGCGAGGTAGTCGCCGGGCCCGGCGAGCTGGTCCGCCCGGGCCACCATGATCCACGAGCGGCGGAAGATCCGGTCCAGTTCCAGCTCATACAGCTCGGGCGAGGTGAACGCTCGTGGCGGCAGGCTGATCCACGGCGGCTGCGGCGTCACGTACTCACGTAACTGGTCCAGCAGGGCGTCGAGCTCGCCGCTGCCCCGGTTCGGTGTCGTCATCAGAACCCGACTCTCTTCCCGGTCGTAGGGCTGGAACTCCGGACGATCCCAGGCTGCGCTCGAAACGGACTCGGGCAGCGAGCACGCCCGGCCGGTGCGGGTCTACCGGCTGACGCGAAGGACTCGAGCGGCGCGCCGCACCCTGTGGGCGGCAGTCACCGTGACGGGAGGACGTAGTCCATGGGAGACACAGGCGCGCGAAGCATGATCGATCCGATTTCTGACGAGACCATCCGCCGCTACCGGGAACAGGGCTTCGTCCACGTGCCGGGCGTGCTCGACGCCGACGAGGTGGCCCGGTATGCCGAGGCGGCCGCCCAGCTCCTCGACAGCCACATGGAGATCTGGGACGGCGTCAACGGTGTCGAGGTCAACTACGTCGCGCAGGCCTGGCGCAAGAGCGACACGATCCGGGAACTGGCCCTTCACCCGGCGATCGGTTCGATCGCGCTGCAGCTCGCCGATGGCCCGATGCGGCTGTACACCAGCGAGGTGCTCGCGAAGGAGCCGCACAAGGCGGCGCCGACGCTCGTACACGACGACGAGACCGGGCTGCCGTTGTCGTCGTTGTCGCGGGCCTTGACCGCCTGGGTGGCGCTGTCCGACGTCCCGGTCGAGCGCGGTTGCCTGTCGTACGTGCCCCGTTCGCATCTGCGACCGCCGGAGCACCGGCAGGAGCACATGACGAGTTTCGAGGAGTTCGCCGACATCACCGACATCTGGCCGGAGTTCCCGTGGCAGCCGCGGGTGACCGTGCCACTGCGCGCCGGTGACGTGACGTTTCACCACTGCCGTACCGTGCATCTGGCCGGTAGCAACACGTCCGACGCACGTCGGATGGGCCACGGCATCGTGTACGTCAATGCTGACGCCACCTACCGCCCCGGCGTCCAGGACGGGCACATGGCGGGATTCGAGCCCGGCCAGCCGCTGGACGACGAGGGATTCCCGCTCATCACCCTGTAGCGCGGAGGGAGGAGAGGTAGCGGGCCAGGGCTACGCGATGGTAGCCCGGCCCGAAACCCAACGCCGTCACCTCCGGTACGAGCGTGCGCAGCTTGGCGATCGACGGGCAGTGCGACACTGTCGAGTCGAGGAGCACCCGCTCGGCCGTCACGCCGAGATGCCGCTCCAGCACGTCGATCACGGCCGCGATCTCAGCGCAGTCGCCCGACGCCACGTTGACGACCTCGTCGGTGACGCCGGTGGCGAGCAGCCGGTCGACGACCGTCATCCAGTCCTCGACGTGGACGATGTCGCGCCGGGCGCCTGGTTGGACCGTGACGCGTCCGGCGCGAAGCTGCCGGATGATGGCGGGCACGAGCCGGAACTCCGGTTCTCCGGGACCGAGCACGTACCCGAGGCGCAGGATCAGGTACGGAACGCCGCAGTCGCGGATCATCCCTTCCAGATCCAGCTTGTGCCGTCCGTACGGGAGGGCCGGCTCGACGGGGTCGTCTTCGCGTCCCTGGCAACCCGGCCCGCCGTACATGCTGACGGTCGAGAAGAACACCAACTGCCGGCCGTCGCGCACACAGTCCCGGAGTGTGTCGGCCACCAGCCGAGCCTCCCGCTCGTGCTCGGCGTCCGGCAGCGGGTGCCTCGGTACCCCGGCAGCGAGCACGGTGACGCCGGGGTACGCGTCCGCGAGCGGCCGCAGATGCCGGGCGAGGAAACCGCTGCCGATCAGACGCATCGGGTCGGCACCGGTCACCGGACCTGGGCGAGGCGGTCATTGACCAGGTCGCCTAGCTGATTCAGCGTCCGCACCTCGGCCACCTCCTCCTCGGGCAGCGAGATACCGAACCGCCGTTCGACGGCGCTCGACGCTTCGAGCAACGCGAGGGAGTCGTAGCCCAGGTCGGCCAGCGGGACCTCGCCGAGGTCTTCGGCGGCCGCGTCGACGGGCTCCGCTTCGCCGGCGCAGGTGGCCAGGATGGTCAGCAGATCGGGAACGCTCAATCGGACGGATTGACTCATCAGCTTTCCTTTCGTGGGGCACGTACAACCAGTGCGCTGTTGAAGCCCTGCCGGCCGCGGGCCAGCACCAGGGCAACCGACGCCGTCAGCTGCCGGGGGGCCTCGACCAGGTCGAGGGCGTAGTCCGCGACGACGTTCACGGTCGGCGGGATGACCTTGTCGCGCAGCGCGAGCAGCGCGGTCGCCACGTCGAGCGGGCCGGCGCCGGAGTACAGGCGACCGGTCATCGTCTTGGGCGCGGTGACCGGGACGCCACGCGGGCCGAAGAGGTCGACGATCACCTCGGCCTCCGCCCGGTCGGCGTCCGCGTCGCCGGCTGCGTCGGCGAAGACCACGCCGACCTCGTCCGGGCCGACCCCGGCGTCGGCGAGGGCCGCCCGCACGGCACGCCCGAGGTTGCCCGGACGACCCGAGCCCGGTGAGGGATCGAACGTGGCGGCGTACCCGGCGATCTCGCCGTAGACGTGGGCACCACGCTCGCGGGCACAGTCGCCGTCCTCGACGGTGAGGATGGCGCCGCCCTCGCCGGGCACGTGGCCGTTCGCCCTGCGGTCGAAGGGAAGGTAGGCATGGTGCGGGTCGTCGGCGGTGGACAGCATGCCGCTGGAGATCAGCGCGGCCAGCCCGTACGGGGACAGCGCGGAGTCCATCCCGCCGGTGAGCACGAGCGGCGCGCCCTTTCGGACGGAGCGGCGGGCGTGCGCGATGGCGTCGAGACCACCGGCCTGGTCGGCGACGAGTACACCGATCGGGCCGCGCATGTCGTGCCGGATCGAGATCTGGCCGGAGTTGACGGCGTAGAACCAGGCAAACGACTGGTAGACGCTGACGTGGCTCGGTCCGTCGGCGCACAGGTGCTCGAGCTCCTTCTGTCCGAACGCGAATCCGCCCGACGCGCTCGCGGTCGACACGCCGAGGTCGGTCGCGGCCAGCGCCGACCGGTCGATGCCGGCGTCGGCGACCGCCCAGTCCGCGGCGGCCAGCGCGAACCTGGTCATGCGATCGGTCTGCGGCAGCAGCCGGCTGGGCAGGTGGTTCCCGGCGTCGAAGCCGGTGACCACGCCGCCGAGGCGGCTCGGGTAGTCCTCGACGTCGAACAGGTCGATTCTCCCGATCGCGCTGCGGCCCCGCAGGGTCGCCGCCCAGTAGTCCCCGGCACCGACGCCGTTGGGCGCGACGACGCCGAGCCCTGTCACCACGGCGGTGCTCATGCTGCCACCGCCTCGGGCGCGGAGAGCACCATCGCGCTTTGGAATCCGCCGAAGCCGCTGCCCACGGTCAGCACTGTGGAGAGCTTGCGCTGCCTGGCCTCGCGTGGCACGTAGTCCAGGTCCAGCTCCGCGTCGGGGTGGTGGAGGTTGGCCGTCGGTGGCACGACGTCGAACTCGATCGCCATCGCGCTGGCGGCGACCTCGATCGCTCCGACGGCGCCGAGCGAGTGTCCGATGACCGGCTTGATGGAGCTGATCGGCACGTCGTAGGCGTGCATGCCGAGGCCCCGCTTGAGCGCCTGGGTCTCGTGGCGGTCGTTCTGTCTGGTCGCGGTGCCGTGCGCATTGACGTAGTCGACGGCGGTGGCCGGGATGCGGGCGGTGTCGAGGGCGGCGCGGATCGCCGCGGCCATCTCCTGCCCGTCGGGCCGCAGGCCGGTCATGTGGAAGGCGTTGCCACGGGAGGCGTACCCGCGGATCTCGGCGTAGATGTGCGCGTCGCGGCGGCGCGCGCTCTGCAGTTCCTCCAAGACCAGGACCGCCGAGCCCTCGCCGAGCACGAACCCGTTACGCGTACGGTCGAACGGCCGCGCGGCGGTGCCTGGATCGTCGTTGGTGTAGGACGTGGCCTTGATGGCGTCGAAGCAGGCAACCGTGATCGGCGCGATCGGCGCGTCGGTGGCGCCGGCGATCATCATATCGACCGATCCGTCGCGGATGAGGTCCCAGGCGTGTCCCACCGCGTCGATGCCGGAGGTGCACCCGGCCGACACGACGGCGTTGGGTCCTTCCGCGCCGGCGGCCCAGGCCACCTCGGCCGCCATCGAGCTGGGCACGAAGTAGTCGTACAGGTCGGGGCCGGCGAGCCGGTGGTCGACGAGCCAGTCGCGCCCTTCGTGGCTGACCGCGCGGTAGCGCTCCTCCAACCGCAGCGTGGCGCCAACGGCGGTACCGAGACTCACCCCGACCCGGTGCGCGTCGTCGCGGTCGACGACGAGGCCGCTGTCGCTCATCGCCTCCCGCGTGGCGGTGAGCGCGAACAGGGCGGCCCGGTCCAAGCGCCCGATGTCGTGCTCGCTGAAGCCGTACTGGAACGGATCGAAGTCACACTCGGCAGCGATCCGCGACCGGAAGCCGGTGGAGTCGAAGGCGGTGATCAGGCGGGTCATCGGGGTGCCCGCCACGATGCGTTCCCAGAAGGCCTTCGCTCCCAACCCGCCGGGCGCGACGACGCCGATCCCGGTGATGACGACCCGACGTTGACTCACGCAGACTCCCCCGCTCTTGCGGACCTGCTCATTGGTGCCGGTCTCCTACGATCGACGATGGAGTCGCGGGCTCGAGCCGAGGTCGAGCGTGTCTGGAGCGGGTGTCTCTCTCAGCCCGCTGCCGTTGGCCGGTTCGCTGCCGTGAGTCGTTCGAGGAGAGCTACGACCTCGCTCGGCGCGGGCATGGCGAGCGCCTCCGATCGCAGGCGTCGGGCCGCCGCCGCGATCCCCCGATCGTGAAGCGCCCGGCCGACCAGGTCCCGCAGGCCGGTCAGGTCGTTGGCGTACAGGCCGGCACCGGACCCGGCGAGACGGCGTGCCTTCAGACCGGTGTCCCACAGCATGTCCGGCACGACGACCTGCGGAACGCCGTGCACCAGCGCGGTCTGGAAGGATCCCGCCCCACCGTGCGACACGACCGCCGAGCACAGCGGCAGCAACACGTCCAGCGGCACGAAGTCCACGACCCGCACCCCGTCGGCCTCGACGTCGTCGAGGGTGGCGATCACCTCGACGCCGAGGTCCGCGACACCCTGGAGGATCCGGCCGACGGAGAGCCGATCGGTGCCCCACACCTCGCGATGCGCCATGCCCAGCGTGATGCACACGCGTGCGGTGCCGGCCTCCAGTTCGCTGATCCAGTCCGGCACGACGGAGGCCCCGTTGTAGGGCACGTACCGCACACCGACGCGCGGCAGTCCGGTATCCAGCGCGAGCGAGGACGGAACCGGGTCGAGGGTCCACTGACCGACCACAAGGTCCTCGGTGAACCCGGATCCGAACCGGCCGAGCCACTCGGCGAGAGGGTCCTCGCGCAGGATCGCGGGACGGGCCGCGAGAGCCGCGAGGTAGTGCCGGCGCAGGTTGCCGAGGACGTCGAGGCCGAACAGGAAGCGGGCGTGCGCGGCACCGCACGACTTCGCGGCGATCGCGCCGCCGAAGTACATCGGGTCCCAGATCACCAGGTCGGGGTGCCAGTGCGCGGTGAAGGCGACGAGTTCGTCGAGCGCCCGGCGCGGCATGGTGTTCTGCAGGACGACGTTCGTCCAGGCGGTCAGGGTGCCGTGGAGATAGTCGTAGGTCAGCGACTCGGTGCGGGTTTCGCTGATGTCGAAGGTGTCGAGCCACGACCCGGCCTCGCCGTCGGCGGGCGGGCGTTCCTCCTCGCGGGCCTCCGCGTCGCGAACGTGCTGCGCGACGTCGAGCATGTCGCCAACCGGCACGGCGGTCAGCCCTGCACCGAGGATGTCCTCGGTCGCGTCGGGTTGGGTCGCCATGCAGACCTCGTGCCCTGCGGCACGCAGCGCCCAGGCGAGCGGCACCTGATTGTTGACGTGGGAACTGGACGGAAACGGCGTGAACAGCACTCGCATGCGCGCACCATGCGGCCGCACGCTCGACGTGACGCTGAGCGACGCTGGAGCCGGTCAGGCCTCCAGGGGCTCCCGGATCGGCGGATCGGAGAGTCCCGCGATCTCCAGGATCCGGGCCGCCGACTTCCTGGTGCTGGCGACCGGTCCCAGCGGCGGGGCCTCGGCTGCCAGGCGGCGCCGCGTCCGGTCGTACACGTCCAGGCGCGGCGTCGACTTCATGGCGTTGCCGAGAGTCGTCGCGTGCGGGCCGGGTTCCAGCATCGTGACCCGGACCCCGAAGTCGCGGCTCTCGTCGGCCAGGGCCTCGCTGAGGGCCTTCAGGGCGGCCTTGCCGGCACCGTAGAGACCGTAGCCGCCCCGCCCTTCACCGGCTCCCTTCGATGTCACCTGGAACAGGTGACCGGCGCCACGGGCGCGCAGCCGCGGCAGCACCGCCTGCGACACCCACAGCGCGCCGAGGAAATTCACGGCAAGGTGATCATGCACCTGCTCCTCGGTGTACTCCTCGACCATTCCGGCGAGCAGCTCGCCGGCGTTGTTGAACACGACATCGAGGCCGCCGAGCTGGGCGACCGCGCGATCCACCGCGCCGAACACCGCCGCTCGGTCGGACACGTCGGTCGGCAGGGCGAGCAGCCGGCCCGGATACTTCCGGTCGAGCGCGGCCAAGGAGGTCACGTCGCGAGCCAGGCCGGCCACCCGGTCACCGGCTTCGAGGGCCTCCTCGGTCACCGCCCGGCCCAACCCGCGCGATGCGCCCGTGACGAGCCAGACGCGTTCCTCGTGTCGTGTCACATGACGACCCTGTCACACGCGGCCGGTGCCGCGCTCGCACCGCGCTCGACGACGACGGCCACGGCGCTCAGGGGAGGTCGTCGCGGGTGACCCGACGGTGCCGCACCAGCAACTCGTCGCCCGCGGCAACGAGTTCGTCCTCGCACACGCACATGATGTCCAACCGCGGCTTACCGCCCTGCGGCGTCACCACGACCTGCGTGTAGCTGCGCACGAAGAGCACACCGTCGGCGCGCGGCTCAACCGCCGCCATCGTCAGCAGGTGCCTGACCTGTTCACCCTTGTCCGCGAGCGCCGCGGCGGCGCTGCGCACGCCCGCCTCCAGCGCTTGGCGACCACGGATCGGCTCGGGCGCCGACGGCGGGACGAACACGCCGTCCGGAGTGAACATGGCGGCCCACTCGGCCGCCTCGCCGGCATCGAGCAGGTGCATGTGCCGGGCGTAGAAGTCCTGGACCCGGGCGTACGTGTGGGTCGCACCCGCGGTCTGATCGGTGTCCAGCGGCATGGAGTCCTCCATCGGCTTTCTCGGCTTCCGCTCGACGGTGCCCGGTACACATCGAACTTCCCTGGTTCCGGCCGCAAGCGACGCTCGACCGCCGTTCCGGCCGCCGCGCGCAGCATCGAGGCCATCCGACTGACGCGACCGCGGAGGTGCTGTGTGCGGCTGATCGACCTATCCTCAGCGATCGACGCATCGTCTGCCGAGCCCGACCCGGTGGTGCACAAAGTGCTCACCCCGCGCGAGGGCGCCGAACACATGTGCGCCGAGATGCGCAAGCACTTCGGTGTCGACTTCGACCCGCACGAGCTGCCCGACGGCGAGTTCCTGTCCCTCGACCGCCTCTCGCTGACCAGTCACACCGGCACACACGTCGATGCGCCGTCGCACTACGGTTCCCGTACCACGTACGGCGACGGGACGCCGAGGCACATCGACAGCATGCCGCTGGACTGGTTCTTCCGGCCCGGCATGGTCCTCGACCTCACCGACGCCGGGACGGGCGTGATCGACGTGGCCCGCATCGAGAAGGAGTTCGCGCGCATCGGCCGGCGTCCCGACCCGATGGACATCGTGCTGCTGCACACCGGTGCCGACGCCCGGGCGGGTACCCCGGAATACTTCACCCGGTTCGCGGGCCTCGACGGGCCCGCCACCCGGCTGCTGCTCGACCTGGGGGTGCGCGTCATCGGCACCGACGCGTTCAGCCTGGACGCGCCGTTCGGCGACATCATCGACCGCTACCGCAGGACCGGTGACCGGTCGGTGCTGTGGCCGGCGCACATGGTCGGGCGCGAGCGCGAGTACTGCCAGATCGAGCGCCTGGCCAACCTGGGCGAGCTACCCGCGCCGTACGGCTTCCGGGTCGCGTGCTTCCCCATCCGCATCGCCGGCGCCGGTGCCGGCTGGACGCGCGCCGTCGCGTTGATCGACGACTGAGGACCGAGGTGGACCAGTGAAGGGCATCATCCTTGCCGGCGGCTCCGGAACCCGGCTGCGACCGCTGACGCTGGCCGTGTCGAAGCAGTTGCTGCCGGTCGGTGACAAGCCGATGATCTACTACCCGCTGTCGGTGCTCATGCTCGCAGGCATCACCGAGATCCTGCTCATCTCGACCCCCGCCGACCTCGTGCAGTTCCGGCGGCTGCTGGGTGACGGCGCGCATCTCGGGCTCCGGTTGAGCTACGCCGAGCAGCCGCACCCGGGCGGCATCGCCGAGGCGTTCCTGATCGGCGCCGACCACATCGGTGACGACGAGGTCGCCCTCGTGTTGGGCGACAACATCTTCCACGGGCTGCGCTTCTCCGACCTGTTGCTGGAGACTGCGCGCGAGGTGGACGGCTGCGTCCTCTTCGGCTACCCGGTACACGATCCGGAGCGCTACGGCGTGGCCGAGACCGACGGGGACGGCCGACTCGTGTCCATCGCGGAGAAGCCGGCGAAGCCACGTTCCAACCGGGCCGTCACCGGGCTCTACTTCTACGACAACGACGTCGTCAACATTGCCAAGAACATCGGACCGTCGCCGCGCGGCGAGTTGGAGATCTCGGGCGTCAACCAGGTCTACCTCGAACGCGGGCGGGCCCGGCTGGTCGACCTCGGCCGGGGCTTCGCCTGGCTGGACACCGGTACGCCGGAGTCGCTGCTCCAGGCGAGCCTCTACGTCGGCACGCTGGAGGCCCGGCAGGGCGTGCGGATCGCCTGCATCGAGGAGGTGGCGCTGCGGATGGGGTTGATCGACGCCGCCGCCTGTCACCGGCTGGGCGAGGCGATGGCTGGTTCGAGCTACGGCCGTTACGTGATGGACATCGCGGGTGAGCTGGCCTGAGCACGCCTGAGCCGGCCCGTTCCCGGGCCGGCTCCGTCAGGCGTCAGGACGGAGCCGGTCAGCGACCCAGTCGTCGGTAGCGCTCCTCCGTCGCGTCCTTCTGCGGCTTCCACCACCACCCGTTGCGGCGGTACCAGTCGATCGTGCCGGCCAGGCCGGCGGAGAGATCGGCGTACCGGGGCTTCCAGCCCAGCTCGGTCCGCAGCTTGTCGCTGTCGTTGGCATAGCGCGCGTCGTGCCCGGGGCGGTCCGTGACCAAGTCGAAGTCGTCCGCGGGCCGGCCCATCAACTCGAGGATCAGGCGCACGATCTGTCGGTTGTCGCATTCCTGCCCGGAGCCGACGAGGTAGGTCTCACCCATCCGGCCGGACCGCAGGATCGCGTCTATCGCCGTGTTGTGGTCGTCGACGTGGGTCCATTCCCGGACGTTGTCGCCCCGCCCGTAGACCTTCGGCCGGTCACCGGCGAGGACGTTGGTGATCTGCCGGGGGATGAACTTCTCGACGTGCTGGTAGGGACCGTAGTTGTTCGCGCAGTTCGAGATGGTGGCTCGCACCCCGTAGGAGCGCACCCAGGCGCGCACGAGCATGTCGGAGCCGGCCTTCGTGGCCGCGTAGGGGCTGGAGGGGTCGTAGCGGCTCAACTCGGTGAACCGCTCGTCGGAGTCCAGCGGGAGATCACCGAAGACCTCGTCGGTGGAGATGTGGTGTAGCCGCCGATCGTAGCGGCGTACCGCCTCGAGCAGGTTGAACGTGCCAACCAGATTCGTCTGCACGAACGGCGCCGGATCCAGCAGCGAGTTGTCGACGTGGGATTCGGCCGCGAAGTGCACGACGGTGTCGCTGGCCGCGACCAGCCGATCCAGCACTTCGGCGTCACGGACGTCGCCGTGCACGAACTCGATGTGATCGAGGATCGGCCGGAGGGAGCTGCGGTTCCCTGCGTAGGTGAGCGCGTCCAGCAAGATGATCCGGTATCCGGGATGACATCGGCGGACGTGGTGCGCGAAGTTCGCGCCGATGAAGCCCGCTCCGCCGGTGATCAGCATGGTCGTCATACGGGCACGCTAACGATCCCGGCCGCGACATCACTGGAACGCCGATGGACGCATCGTCCGCCCGCTCTTGAGCCTTCCTTGAGCCGGTGCCGCCAGGCTTCGGCGACCGAGTCCGCCACCCCCGAGGAGCACCGTGACACGTCGCCTCTTCACCTCCGAGTCGGTGACCGAAGGCCACCCGGACAAGATCGCCGACCAGATCAGCGACGCCGTCCTCGACGCCCTGCTCGCGCAGGATCCCCAAAGCCGCGTGGCGGTGGAGACGCTGATCACGACAGGTCAGGTCCACGTCGCCGGTGAGGTGACCACGCGGGCCTACGCGGACATCCCCCAGATCGTCCGGGACACCATCCTGAACATCGGGTACGACTCGTCGCGGAAGGGCTTCGACGGGCTGTCCTGCGGCGTGAACCTCTCCATCGGCGCGCAGTCGCCCGACATCGCACGTGGCGTGGACCGGGCGATCGAGCGGGTGGCCGGCGGCTCGGTGCACGCCCTCGACACCCAGGGCGCCGGCGACCAGGGGATGATGTTCGGCTACGCCTGCTCGGAGACACCCGAGTTGATGCCGCTGCCGATCGCGCTGGCGCACCGGCTGGCCCGCCGGCTCGCCGCCGCGCGCAAGGATCGGACGATCCCCTACCTGCGGCCCGACGGCAAGACCCAGGTCACCATCGAGTACGACGGCTCGCGCCCGGCCCGCCTGCACACGGTGGTGGTGTCGTCCCAGCACGCCGCGGACATCTCACTCGATTCACTGCTGGCCCCGGACGTGCGTGAACACGTGATCGAGCCGGAGCTGACCGGCCTGGGCGTGGACGTCGAGGACTACCGGCTGCTGGTGAACCCGACGGGTAGATTCGAGATCGGCGGGCCGATGGGCGACGCAGGCCTGACCGGCCGCAAGATCATCGTCGACACCTACGGCGGATACGCTCGCCACGGCGGTGGCGCGTTCTCCGGCAAGGACCCCTCCAAGGTGGACCGCTCGGGGGCGTACGCGATGCGCTGGGTCGCCAAGAACGTGGTGGCGGCCGGCCTGGCCGAGCGTTGCGAGACGCAGGTCGCATACGCGATCGGCAAGGCGCGCCCGGTGAGCTTCCTCGTGGACACGTTCGGTACCGAGAACGTCCCGACGCACCGGATCGAGCGCGCGATCGACGAGGTGTTCGACCTGCGGCCGGCCGCGATCATCCGCGACCTGCGCCTGCTCCGCCCGATCTACCGGCAGACCGCCGTCTATGGCCACTTCGGCCGGGAACTGCCCGATCTGCTGTGGGAGAACACCGATCGCGCACAGGACCTCAAGGACGCCGCGGCCTGAACACAACGGCGGGAAAGCCTGCCACGCTTCCTCGGACAGCGCGCGCGTCATGACCATCCGCGTGCTGGTCGCTGACGACCAGGACATCCTCAGAGCAGGGCTCTGCATGATCCTGAACGCTCAACCGGGCATCGCCGTCGTCGGCGACGCCGCCGACGGCCGCCGGGCGATCTCCATGGCCCGTTCGCTACGTCCCGATGTGTGCCTGCTGGACATCCGCATGCCCGAGGTCGACGGGATCGAAGCCACCCGCCAACTCGCCGGAGCCGACGTCGCCGGTCCGCTGGCCGTCGTCGTCATCACCACCTTCGACCTCGACGAATACGTCTACGGCGCGCTCAAGGCAGGCGCCCGAGGCTTCCTCCTCAAGGACGCCGGCGCCGAGATGCTCACCCAGGCCATCCATGCCGCCGCCCGCGGCGACGCCCTGATCGCACCGAACATCACCGCGAAGCTCCTGTCCTCCTTCGCGAACAGCCGCCCGCGCTCGGTACCACCTGAACCTGTCGAGCCGCTGACCGCTCGCGAGGAACAGGTCCTGCTGGCTGCCGCTCGCGGGCGGACCAACAGCGAGATCGGCGATGAGCTGTCCATCAGCCTCAGCACCGTCAAGACCCACATCGCCGCCCTGATGCGCAAGCTCAACGCCCGCAACCGCGTCGAGATCGTGATGTGGGCCTTCGAGACACGCCGCGTCGGCACCTGATCGGCGCCCGCAGGCTCGACTTGCGGAAACCAACGCTGACCACTTCGGTCTCCCTGGGAGGTCTCCGGTCGGATCAGCCGTCAGCGCTCCGCCGTCATGCAAGCGCTGGCGATCGTCGTTCACTGCCCGAGAGGGCGGTAGCGGAGGTGTACGACGCCGTTTCGGAATCGGCGCTCATCGAGGAGTTCGAGGTCGACGCGCATGCCGGTCGGCAGGCCCGGCTTACCCCCGCCGACGACCACGGGCCAGACGAACAGCTGGCACTCGTCGACCAGCCCGGCCTCAAGAGCCTGCGCCGCGAGGTTTGCACCTCCAACGGTGAGATCGCTGCTGGCCGTGGCCTTCAGTTCGTGTACCGCGGCGGGGTCGAAGCGGCGTTCGAGTCGGGTGTCGGCGGTTGACACCGCGGCGAGGGTCGTGGAGTACACGACCTTTCTCGCTGCCTGCCAGGCGCTTGCGAAGTCGGCCATGAGGTCGGACTGGGCGGCCAGAGCGGCGTCGGTCTCCCAGACGGCCATCGCCTCGTACAGCCGCCGCCCGTAGAGGAACGTGCCCACGGACCGCAGGAGATCGGTGTAGAGAACGAATAGTTCGTCGTCCATCGGCAACCAGGCGAACGCGCCGCGTTCGTCCTCCATGTAGCCGTCAAGCGACACGTTATTCACGTAAATCAGCTTTGCCATGCCCCTACCTCTCGATGATCAACCGCAACAGCCTGGACACTCATCAGCGTGGCGTCCAGCGTGGTGAACGCCTGGAGCCGGGCCACCGGCTCCTCCGGCACAGCGAGCGCCCGGAGCCGGCATACAGAGCCCGGCCCGCGGTCGGCGCGCTGACCGCAGCCCAGGTGGCAAGGTCGATCGGCCACCCGCAAGTTGTCGAAGACCGCGTGCATCACCTGCGCCGTTACCAGCCCCAGCAGCGCGGCCCGGCCCGCGAAGTAGCCGTCACAGTAATCGCACATACCGAGGGCCAGGAACGCCTCGTTCGGCACCTCGGAGAAGATCACGGTGGCAATGGGCCGACGAGATCGAACATGCAGCGGACCTTGGCGCACGGGTGCATCACCCATCACCTCCTGTGACCGCGACAGCACCCTCGTAGGCTGTCCCTCACACTGACTACGAACGCCCCTGCCCGAATCCGACAGCCGCTGCCCTACCTGTCAGGCTTCCCGCGGCCGCCACCCTGCAAGCCAAGCGGGCCCGACGACCCCGCCTACCCGGCGAGGATGCACGCCGAGCCCAGGCCGTGGCCCAGCACAGGGCCAAAGCACGGCAACTGGTGCCCCGGCTGGCGTCGACCAGCACACGAGGCCACCGACCTGACCGCAGACCACCCGCGGGCAGTCGGCCGGGGCGGAGGCGAACGCGAACCCCTCGCCGTCCTCTGCGTCTGTACGGTTCCCACACTCAGGGTGACGTCGCGCTGAGTGCGAATGCGGCGCGACCGATCGTCGTACAGGCGCCAGCCGGCGGCGGTCATCGAGACGGCGAAGAACAGCGTCTTCGGGTCCGCGGTGATCTTCAGGTGGGCGAGGCCAGAGGGTGCGCCCGGGATCTCCTCCTGGCTGACCACGTTGATCGTGGCCCAAGAGTCGCCGTGGGCGATAGCGCTGCACATCTTCCACGTGAGCACGAACGGCACTCTGCCACCCGGCATGGTGTCGCCAGCTGCTTCGACGATTTCCCCGTACGTCAGCCGGCGCACGGCGGTCTTCGGATCGACACCTCTCCGCCGCGCGATTTCGCGCAGTTGCTCTGTGCGGGCCTCCGCGGGTTTGCGTCCCTCCGGCGCACCGAGCAGTTCCCTGACCGCCTCGCCGCCCTTGATGTCCAGAGCAGCGAAGCGCAACCGCCGGCGGACTCGCTCGGCCCGGTCGTCCGGCGCGAGCAGCCATACCGCCGCGCTTGCGTTCTCCAAGGCGGCTCGGGCCAGCGAGTACGGGGCGTACATGTGCATGACGTGCGCGTCTTTCAGGACGGTGCGCAGGCAGTGCAGGTGGTCGACGGCGTGCGAGAGGGCGTGCCAGGCAGCCTGGCTGAGCTGGTACGGATGCATCTCCTTGTTGTCGCGGCTCAGCGTGCTGCGCTCCTGGGGGCGTTCGTGCGGCCCGGCAGGGTCCATGCGCTTCAGCCAGGGATCGATGCGGTCGAGGTGCCGGAACATCTCGGCGGACGGTGGCCCGCTACTGCCGGGCGATGGTGCGGGCCGATTCGCCGGACGCATCGGCGGCGATCATGGGGCGGGCCACCGCGGTTACTCAGCGACACGACAACCGACTGGAGCCTGAGGTCGCTGGCACACCCTCTAGAGCGTCCTAGGACGTGGTCTCCTCGTTCATGCATGTGGAGCCGTCTTTCATCAGCCATCCTGCGATGGTGTTGTAGTCCGCATCGGTGAGGCCATGGCGTGGGTTGACACGATGCAGGAGCGCGGGAGAGCTGTGGTTCGCGGCCACCCAGGACCGGTCGGCGTCGGTGATCTCGTCGTCGACCCAGACGAACCGGCGTCCCGCGGCCCATTCGACGAGGTGGCGGGTCTTCCAGTGCAGCCGACCGTCGTCGTCATCTTCGTCCGGCCAGTCGACGATGGGCAGCTGAGGCAGGCCGAGCCGCGGCGCGAGTACCTCGTTCGCTTCGGCCATCCAGGTCGTGGCCCAGACCATGTCGCACGGCAACGCGGCCAGGCGACGGCCGTGTTCAGGGCTGAGTCCGGCCAGCAACGGGTTGGGTTCGTCGTCCATCTGCCCCGCGGCGCCGGCGAACGGCAGGAGTGTTCCGTCCACGTCCAGGAACAACAGCGGACGCGTACCGATCCCGTGTGCGGCGAGGCGGCGTACGCTCGCCTCACCGAAGTCCTCATCCGGCCAGATCTGGTCCGCGGCCCAGTCCAGCCACTGGTGCGGCGGCTCGTCGGCCTGGAAGTACGCGATCCGCGCCGCCTGGTCCATGGGGGCGGACTCCCACCAGTGCCACCAGAGCATCAGGTGCCATTCGCCGTAGCCCATGCGCCAGCCGATGCTGTACCGCTCGATCTCCGGGTGCGCTCGCCATGGCGGTAGAACCCGGCTGTGAGTGTCAAGCTGTTCGCGCACCGCGGCGTCGAGAAGTCCGCGGGTCCGTTCGTCCACTAATTAACGCTCCTTCACGGTCCGGCAGCTCAACCCGGCTCCACCCCATGGTGGGGGTCATTGCTTGTCCGACGTCCGCGAGGGCCAGGTCGCGATTCAGCAGCTCTCACGAGTTGGTCGCGGCAGCCCAGGCATGGGCGCGCCAACGGCTGCCCACCCCACGTGAGCACATACGCGGTCACGCGGGTCGCCCGTTCTGTTCCCGTAGCCAGTAGGCGGCGGTTTCGCGGACGTCTTCGTTTGGGTCGTTGAGCGCCTCGCTGATCACGTTCGCGTGCCGGTAAGACTCCTTGCGCCAGCCACGCAGGGAAAGGATCGCCAGCCGTCGCACGGTGGCGTCCGGGTCCTGGCTGACCGTCTGTCCGAGTAGCGGAAGGACCCGCCTCGCGACGGCGGCACCGAGACGCCGTTCGCCGAGCACGCACACCGCGTGCCGGCGGATGACGACGTGCGGCGAGGCCAGTCCGCGGATCGCTTCGTCGACCTCGTCGACGGTGATGTCGCAGTACCCCCGCCCTGGCTTGAGCTCCTCGGCCAGCGCCGGCACATACGCCGGCCGGCGCTCGATGACCTCCTGCAAGGGCCGGTAGTCCAACCGCCGTGCGATGACCGCCTGGTTGCGGAAGCTGGTGTACGGGGCGGCGACGGCGGTGATCACAACTTCCTGCGGAAGACGGTGGATCTGGTCGAGCACGAGATCGAGGCGGTCCAGCCGCGCCAGCGCACGGCCCGCCCACGACTGGTCCGGTCCGTCCCGCTCGGTCAGCGCCTCGTGCAGTGCCCGCAGGACGCCGTCGTCGGGTTGGCCGATGTCGGCTAGCAGCTTGGCGGCCCGCCACGCCCGGTCCTTGGCAGAGAGCAGGGGGATCAAGGCGGGAAACGCGGCCGGCCCGAGATCACGCAGCGCCACCTGGGCGTCCTCGCCGCTGATCGGGCCGTCAAACGCGTCCAGCCGGGCGACGTAGTACGCGGCGCGTTCGGCCTCCGGTAGTGCGGCGACCCGGGCCATCACGACCGCCCGCTGGTCGTACTCAGGGATGTGCCGGCTCACCTCACGTTCGGTGAGGCCGCGTTTGATCAGCGTCTCGTGGTACTCGTCGTCGAGCAGCAGCACCACGAAGTCCCGGTCGGTGACGCCGCTGGTGCGAAGTGCGACCCTGGCTCGCTTACACACGCGCACGAGCATCGACAGGTACCGGCGGAACGTCGCCTCCCACTGCCGGGTCGTCCCTCGGCAGGCCTCCGCGGTCAGCTGCCGTTCCCAATCCCGGGTCAGGTCCTCGGCGAGCCACTCGTCGTCGTAGTGGTCCCAGTCGGCGGCGTTCCACCGCACATCCGTCTGCTCCTCGGCGGGAAGCTGCGCCAACGCTTCGACACTGTTCATCGCGAGGCTGGGCAGGCTGATCTGGTCATCGGTCTCGCGGTAGATCCGGTCCAACGCCGCGGCGTAGAACCGCTCGTCAGGATGTTCGGCGATGGTCGACCGGACGGCTTGCACCAGGGCGTCTACCAGCACGCGCTCGAAGCTCGCCCAGTCCAAGCCCACCGCCACCCCGCTATCCTGCCCGACACGGCCGCTCCCCTCCCCGATGGCTGCCCCGCCAATCCCGTCCGGCCCGAGAACCGCCCAGGCCGAACCCGATGTTGGTAGCGCCCTGGCCTGGTCTTGCATCGCTCGGGATGCGGGCAGTAGGCGCGCGTGGAGTCAGTTAGTCGTTGGTCTTGGTGGCTGCGGGAACGCGGCCGAGGGCGCGGTCTTTGTGTCGGTAGGTCACGATGGCGACGACGACACCAATACCGCGCCAGATCGGCCCACTACCAGCGAAGACTCTGACTCCACCAGGTGCGGCTGGAGTACTGAGCGGTTCAGCACCAGAACGCCTGAACCCGTGGTCGAATTGCGATGATTTTGCGGTCACCCACGCGGCGCTCGGTCCACAGGAGCGTCGCGACGCTGAGCTGCACGGCTCGGCGGAGCGGGGATGATGCCGTCAGTACGAGTCGTGGCCGCCGCAGTCGCAGGCTTGGATTTGCGGCGGTGGAGCGTGAGAGTCATGACCAGCACGACCAGCGCCCCGACGATCAGCCCGAGGATCGCGCTGGCCACCGTGTTGACGAGCCAGCCGACGAGCCCGCCGAGAACACCCGTGGCGTCGTGGGCGGCGACCTCCACGTGGTGCACGGCCTCGTACAGGAAGTGCAGATTCAGCTCGTTCGTGCCCAGCAGCAGGATGTGCCCGCCCACCCACAGCATCGCCGCGGTGCCGACCACCGTCAGCACGGTGAGGACTACCGGCATCGCCCTCACCAGACCGCGGCCGAACGTGGCGACGGCGCCGGAACGTTGCGACAGGCGCAGTCCGGCGTCGTCCATCTTTACGATCAGGGCCACCACGCCGTACACCAGGACGGTTATGACGACGGCGACGACAGCCAGGATCGCCAGGCGGGACCAGAACGCCTCATCGATCACCTCGTTCAGGGTGATGACCATGATCTCCGCCGAGAGGATCAGGTCGGTCCGTACCGCCCCGGACACCAGTGTCGTCTCGTCCTGCACCTTCTCCTCGCCCGCGCCGTGGGCATCGTGATGGGCGATCTTGGCCCACACCTTCTCCGCGCCTTCGTAACAGAGGTAGGCGCCGCCGAGCATGAGGATCGGAGTGAGCAGCCAGGGCACGAACTGACTGAGCAGCAGCACCGCCGGCAGGATGATGAAGAACTTGTTGCGCAGCGACCCCAGGGCAATGCGCTTGATAATCGGCAACTCACGCTCGGCCGCCAGGCTCCGTACGTACTGCGGCGTGACGGCAGCATCGTCGACGACGACGCCCGCAGCCTTGGCGCCGGCCTTCGCGGCGGCCGCCCCGATGTCATCGATCGACGCGGCAGCGGCTCGGGCCAGCACCGCCACGTCATCCAGCAGGGCTACGAGTCCACCGGCCAAGGGAGGGGTCCTTCCAGGGTTGCGCAGAGTTCGAACTGGCCCATTCTCGCTCAGGTCCTTGCGCGCGGCACGCCGCCGCCCGGGTCTTATATCGGGCGAGAGCTCGACCCAGTACGTGGCCGTAGAAGTACCTGCGTGTACTTCTGCCTCCAGTTCGCGGGTAAGGCCGTGTTCGGCGAGCAGTTCGGCGAGGTCTCCGGCGGCGAGTTCGTTGCCGGCGTCCAGGCGTTTGCGGTGCAGGCCGATGGCCTCCTCGATGCGACCGTGTTCGGCGAGCAACTTGGCCACACTTGCGGCAGCGCCCACCGCCGCCCCGACGGCGCTCGAAGGACCCACAATCGCCGGGTGCGACGCCAAACTGGCGCGCTACCGGGCGGCGCTCGACGCCGACGCCGACCCAGGCGTCGTTGCCGGCTGGATCGCCGAGACCCAGGCAGAACGCGAACACGCCGAACGGCACCAGCACACGCCAGCCGAAGAGAAGACCAACGCCCCTGCCCGCTACAGCGAGGAGCAGATCATCGCCGTCGTCGAGGAACTCGGAGACCTCGTGGCCGCCCTACGGAACGCACAGCCGGAACACAAACTGGAGGTCTACCGCAGCCCGTTACGAGATCATCCGTTGCTTCAGGCTCCGCCGGAGGCGGATCGCAGAGAAGAGACTCTGTGGCGGCCTGAGGTCTACGACTAACGGTCAAGTTCGGGTTGGCGCCCGCGCGTCACGACGTGCGGGCGAAGTAGCGGTCCTGCGCTACGGACTGCCCCGCAAGTGAGTGGGCAGAAACCGCTGGTTCGGCGACGGGCGACCACGCTACGGTTCGCGGGTGAGCACCCCGCTCCGCGCGACGAGGCAATCGTTCGCGGGTCGCGATCTTCGGCACCGCACCCTGGATGGGCACTCGTTCAAGTTGTGTGATTTCCGTGGCGCCGACCTTCGGGGCGCGTCTCTTCGCGGTGTCAGCTTTGCCGGCTGCGATCTGCGGGGCGCCGACCTGCGTGACACCGACCTGTCCTACGCGCGGTTCGGCTACGTCAGGACGCACGATCCGGAGTACGGACGCACGGACGTCACCGGGGCACGGTGGGACGGAGCCGACCTTCGAGGCGTCACCGCCGAGCGCGTCATTGGGTGGCCGAACGATCTCTAGATTCCGGGGTTACGTCCAGTTGATGTTGGGCCACCGAGCTGTCATCGCGTTCACCCGCCTAACCGCGCTACCCCAGCTAGCTGGCCCTGTTGCTGGACGTGCGCATCGTTGGGTGGCGTTTGACGGCCTAAGGCGTGTTTCATAAGCTGGTCAGAGCCACTCGCAGATGATGGTGATGGTCAGGACGGCCTGGAAGCGTACGGCTAACTTGTCGTAGCGGGTGGCCACGCCGCGGTGGCGTTTGAGTCGGGCGATGCCGTTCTCGACGGCATGCCGCATCCGGTAGAGGTCTGGGTCGAATGTCGGCGGGCGTCCGCCGCGGCTGCCCTTGGCCTTGCGGTGGGCGTCCTGGTCCTTCTTTCGCGGGATGCACGCCTTGATCCCTCGCTTGCGTAGGTAGGTGCGGTTGCCGCGGCTGGTGTAGGCCTTGTCGGCCAGGACCAGGTCGGGGCAGGTGCGGGGCCGGCCCACGCCGAGGCGGGTCACGCGAATACGGCGCAGGACCGGGATGAACTGCGGGCTGTCTCCACGGTGCCCGGCGGTCACGGTCATCGAGAGGACCTTTTGTCCCTGCTCGCAGGCCAGGTGAGTCTTGGTGGTCAACCCACCGCGTGATCGGCCCAGCGCGTGATCGGCCGGCTCGTCGTGCACCCCGCCGGGTGGTTCCTTCTGCGCATGCCCGTCGGTACGGGCGCCCGCGGCGTGCTGGTGAGCGGCTGGTCATCGAGTCCACGCTCACCGTCCAACCGATCCGGCCGTCGGCGTCGCCGGCGGCTTGCAACGCCGACAGGATCTTGTCCCACGTGCCGTCGCGCTGCCACCGGCGGAACAGGCCGTAGACGGTGGGCCAGGGCGCGTACTCGGCCGGGACATCCCGCCACGGGGCACCGATCCGGATCCGCCACCGGATCCCGTCGATGAGCTGCCGTTTCTCCCACTTCGGCGGACGACCCGTAGCCGACGGTGCAGGCAACAGCGGAGCCAAAACAGCCCACTGCCCGTCGGTCAGGTCATGCCGCCTCGTCACCGCTACGCTGGCCACGAGGTCTCCGGTATGAAGTTCTTGCTTGGTCGCAGAAACCAGATACCGGAGACCTCTTCAGTTATCGATCACCGCCACACCGTGACCTCGACACCGCCAGCCCGACTTACGAAACACGCCTTAGCAGGTCGACTCGGGCAGCGGGCTTCGAGCGCCGGGTCACATCACGACGCGGACACCAGGCCAGCGTTCGGTGGGGCGGTGGCGGGCGAGTCGCCGCCGGGAGATCTCCGCGCTGGCCCTGGCCGGGTTGCGCCGCCACACCCCATCGAGCAGATCGTCGGGGCCGTGGGGCGCGCATACCGTGATCTGGTCATGCGCGTCGAGGCGTACGGCCACGGCGGTGGCGTACTCGGGCCAGGTGGCAATGGCATCGGCGACGGTCCGCAACGGCGCCACCGGACCTCCGCCGAACTTGGCCGGGTACCAGGTGTGCACCGCGGCCTGGTTTCTGCCTCCCACGGCGGATTCGGCTAGCGCGGATGATCACGGGCGACCTCCTCGCCACCCGAGCCCCGGGCGGCGGCGCCGCGTGCCGCGGCCGCCGGGGGACTTCGGCCGGTCGCGATGTACGCCCGGCGATCGGCCGTCTCGTGACACGCTGCCGTGGGGACGACCCGGACGGGAGCGGAAGTAATGACCATCGGTATCGCGGTGAACGGCAACTGATGGGCCGAGCGGTGATCATGCTGGCCGCGGTGGCGGCGGCCGTGCTGGTGGACGTGCTCAGCGGCGTACTCGTCAACCGGATCGCCCATGGTCGCTACAAATGGCTGCTGGCGCCGCTGCGCCAGGCCTGCCGCCGCCCGACGACCGCCGTTCTGCTACTCGCTGGCCTCTACGCCGCGCTGCCGGGAGGGCCGGGCCGGTGGCTGCGCGAGGGCCGGCACGCCATCCTGTTGCTGCTGATCGGCAGCGTCGCCTTGCTGGTGGTCAGGGCGCTGCACGTCGCCGAGATCGTGGCGTTCAGCCGGCTGCCGGCCGGGGTGATGGCCGACCGTCGGATCCGCCGCACCCGCACCCAGATCCGGCCGGTGCGACGGTTGACCTCGACGGCGGTCACGATCGTCGCGATCGGTCTGATCATGACCACCTTCGAGCCGATACGCCTGTTCGGCATCTCGGTGCTCACCTCGGCCGGTGTGATCGGCGCCGTGATCGGCCTGTCCGCCCGGACCGCGCTGGGCAACGCCTTCGCCGGCATCCAGGTCGCCTTCGCGGACGGCCTCTACATCGGTGACGTGCTCGTCATCGACGGCGAGTGGGGTCGCGTCGAGGAGGTGAAACTGACTAACGTGGTGATCCGGCTCTGGGACGACCGCCGGCTCATCCTGCCCACGACCTACTTCACCGAGCGCCCGTTCCAGAACTGGACGCGACACGAGACCCGGGTGGTCGGCAAGGTCCAGATCCACGTCGACCACACCGCCAACCTGGACGACCTGCGCGTCGAGGCGCAGCGCCTGATCGAGGCGTCGCCGCTGTGGGACCGGCATCAGTGGGTGCTTCAGATGGTCGATGCCAACCCGCAGACCGTCGTCATCCAGATCCAGGCGTCCGCCGCCGACGGGCCGAGCGCCTGGGACCTCCGCTGCGACCTGCGCGAGGCGATGGTTCGCTACCTGCGGGAGAAGCACCCGCAGTGGCTGCCCCGCACCCGCAGCGAGTACAAGCCCTGATTCCGCGCCCGGGATGCGGCATTCGCGTTGCCGACCAGCAGCCGGGCCGTTAGACCACCATAGGGCTGACACGCAACGAAGGTGGGGAACCCGATGCTGGTTGACCTGCTCGCCCAGGACGCCGCCCCGGGAGACCTCATGGCGGCGCGGGTGCAGATGGCCCTGTCCCTGGGCTGGCATATCGTGATCGCCTCGTTCGGCGTCGGCATGCCGGCGGTCACCGTCTTCGCCGAGTGGCGCGGTCTGCGCACCGGGGACCCGACCTTCACCCGGCTGGCGCACCGCTGGGCCAAGGCGATGGGCGTGCTGTTCGCGGTCGGCGCGGTGTCGGGGACCATCCTGTCGTTCGAGATGGGGCTGCTCTGGCCCGGCCTGATGGGCCGCTTCGGCGACGTGATCGGCCTGCCGTTCGCGATGGAGGGCATCGCGTTCTTCGTCGAGGCCATCTTCGTCGGGATCTACCTGTACGCCTGGGACCGGGTGCCACCCCGGGTGCACCTGCTCTCCGGACTGCCGGTCTGTGTCGCGGGCGTGGCGTCCGCGTTCTTCGTGGTGTCGGCAAACGCCTGGATGAACCAGCCCCGCGGCTTCGACCTGGTCTCCGGCGAGGTCACCGACGTCAGGCCGTGGCAGGCGATGTTCAACCCGGCGACGCCGCCGCAGACCCTGCACATGATCGTCGCGGCGTTCATGGTGACCGGCTTCGGCATCGCCAGCGTCTACGCGGTGGCCCTGCTGCGCGGCCGCCGGGACCGCTACCACCGGCTCGGCTTCGCCATCCCGTTCACCGTCGCTGCGGTGCTCTCCCCGGTGCAGGTCGTGGTCGGCGACTGGGCGGCGCACTTCGTCGCGGAGTACCAGCCCACCAAGCTCGCCGCGATGGAGGGGCTGGCCCGCACCGAGGCCGGCGCGCCGCTGTCGCTCGGCGGCGTCTACGTCGACGGGGAACTGCGGTACGCAGTCGAGGTGCCCAACGCCCTGTCGCTGCTGGCCAGGTGGGATCCGGACGCCGTGGTCATGGGCCTGGACCAGGTGCCCGACGATCAGGAGCCACCGGTGACGGTGGTCAAGTGGGCGTTCCAGCTGATGGTGGCCATCGGCTTCGGGCTGGTAGCGCTTTCCGCCTGGTGGGCGCTTGCGTGGTGGCGGCGTCGGGGTCCGCCGCGCTCGCCGTGGTTCCTGCGGGCCGCCGCCCTGTCCGGGGTCGCCGCCGCCGTCGCGGTCGAGGCCGGCTGGGTCGTCACCGAGGTCGGGCGGCAACCCTGGATCGTGTACGGCGTGCTGCGCACCGCCGAGGCGGTAAATCCGGCGCCGGGCCTGGCCACCGGCCTGGCCCTGGTCGCCGCCGTCTACGCGGTGCTCACCGTCGCCACCGTCGCGGTTCTGTGGCGGATGGCCTGCCACCGCGACGAGCCGGTCGCTCCGCAGGAGGGCGTACCCGAACCGGTGGACAGCGGCCGATGACCGTCGTCGACGTCCTGCTCGGGGTGCTGCTGGCCGGTCTGACGCTCTACACCCTGCTCGCCGGCGCGGACTTCGGCGCCGGGATCTGGGACCTCCTCGCCGGCGGGGCGCGCCGCGGCGCAGCCCGCCGGGAACTGATCGCGCACTCGATCGGCCCGGTGTGGGAGGCCAACCACGTCTGGCTGATCCTGGTGATCACCCTGTTCTGGACCACCTTTCCGCCCGCGTTCGCCGCGTTCGCCTCCACCCTTTACATCCCGCTGACCCTGGCCGCGCTGGGCATCATCGGTCGTGGCGCGGCCTTCGCCTTCCGCAAGGCCAGTCACACCCTCACCGAGCAACGCCTCTACGGCGCCACCTTCGCGCTCTCCTCGGTGGCCACCCCGTTCTTCCTCGGCTCGATCGTCGGCGCAGTCGCCTCCGGTCGCGTCCCACCCGGCATCGCCGAGGGTGACATCTGGCGCAGCTGGCTCAATCCCACCTCCATCTACGGCGGACTGCTCGCGATCGGCGTGTGCGCGTACCTCGCCGCGGTCTACCTCATCCACGACGCGCGCCGCGCCGGTGCCGCCGACCTGGTGGCCCAGTTCCGCCGCCGCGCCCTGGTCACCGGCATAGTGGTGGGCGTCGGCGCGGCGGCCGGGCTGGCCGTCGTCGCCGCCGACGCGCCGGACCTTTTCGCCGATCTTCGGGGCCGGGCGCTCGCCTTGGTGCTGCTCTCGTTCGCCGCGGGGCTCGGGTCGCTGGTGCTGATCGCCACCGGCCGCTACCGGGCGGTGCGGGTGACCGCGGCCCTCGCGGTCGCGGCCGTCCTCTGGGCCTGGGGCGCCGCCCAGTACCCAGACCTGCTGCCGCCCGACCTGACCGTCACCGAGGCGGCCGGTGATCCCACCGTGCTCGCCACGGTGCTCGCCGTCCTCGCGGTCGGAGCGCTGCTGCTGGCGCCCTCCCTGCTCTGGCTGTTCGGCATCTTCCAGCGCTCCAAGCCGGCCGCCGGCAACCCACCGCCCCGGTGACGCTCACCCGGGCGGGCGGCCTGTGGGCGGCGCTGGCGGCGGCGGTGGCGCTGGGAGCCCTGCACCTTCTCGCGCCGGCCATCCGCCGGAGACTGCCGGTGCCCACCCACGCGGCGACGTCCCTCGGTGGCGGCATCGCCGCCGCGTACGTGTTCCTCTATCTGCTGCCGCGCCTCGCGGAGGGCAACCAGGCGGTGGCCCACGTCCTGGAGGAGGAGATCAGGCCCACCCCGGCCCGCGGATTCGTGCTGTTCCTCGTCGCGCTGGTCGGCTTCTTCACGTTCTACGCCCTGGAACGTGTCACCCACCGCTCGCAGCAGCGCCGGCAAGAGCCCACCCGGCTGGTCTTCGGGTTCCAGCTCGGCTTCTTCGCCCTGTACAGCGGCCTGATCACGTACACCCTGGCGACTAAGCTGGACGCGGGGCTCGGGCCGGCGGTGCTGTTCGCCGTCGCCATGGGGCTGCACGTGCTGGCCACCGACGGCGTCCTGGCCGAGCACTTCCCGGTCAGCCTCACCACCGGGTGGCGCCTCGTCCTGGTCGCCGGCGCCGCCGGCGGCTGGGTGACCGCGGTCGCCGTCCAGCCCACCGGCGTGCTGATGAACGTGCTCACCGCCTTCCTGGGTGGCGGGATCCTGCTCAACATTTTCGTCGACGAACTGGCCCCCGAAAGGCACTCCAGCTTCACCTGGTTCACCATCGGCCTGGCCGCCTACTCCGGCCTGCTCGCCTTCGCGACCTTCACCACCGACGTCGGCGCTGCCTGAGGACGATCACCGGCCGCCTCCAGACGGCCAGCCGGTGATGGCGGCCGGTTGTCAGCGACTGACCGTCACGTCGACCGGTCCGGCGCTCACGGTGCCGTCATTCAGTGGGGTGCAGCGGATGCCGCCCGTGCGGCGCAGGGCCTTCTACGCATTGGGGGCCGATGGCGACGTCCTTCAGGCACAGGGGGTTGGCCGGGCGGTTGTCCCGCAGGCTGACCGGCCTGCGCCGGCGTCGTCGTCAAGCCCTCCCAGCACGGCCGCGGTTTGGATGATCTGCTGCAACAACTCGCCGGGGTGGAGCCCCCGGGACACACCGCGACGGCTCGCCGAGCTGCTCGTCGGGTGTCACGTGCCAGCCGGTACGGCGGCGGGCCGGACCGAGAGGTCGAGCTCGCCGCCGACGACATTGACCTCGATGGTGTCGCCCGGATTCGCCCCGTCATCGAGCAGCAGGGTCGACAGCCGGTCTTCCAACTCGCGCTGGATGCTGCGCCGCAGTGGCCGCGCCCCGTACTCGGGCTGGTAGCCCCGGTTGGCCAGCCACTGCACGGCGTCCGGGCTGACCTCGAGGTCGATGTCCTGTGCGTGCAACCGACGGCGGGTGCGGTCCAGCAGCAGGCCGGTGATCTCAAGGAGCTGGTCCCGGTCCAGGCCGGTGAAGACGATGATCTCGTCGATCCGGTTGAGGAACTCCGGCCGGAACCGCTGCCCCAGCAGCCCCATCAGTTCCTCGCGCTGGTCGTTGACCGGACGCCCTGCCGCCTGCGCGGCCAGAATGCGGTCCGCGCCGATGTTGCTCGTCATGATCAGGATGGTGTTGCTGAAATCGACCGTGCGACCCTGCGCGTCGGTGAGGCGACCGTCGTCGAGCACCTGCAGCAGCGCGTTGAACACATCCGCATGCGCCTTCTCCACCTCGTCGAAGAGCAGCACCGAGTATGGCCGGCGCCGGACCGCCTCGGTGAGCTGACCGGCCTCCTCGTACCCGACGTAGCCCGGGGGCGCTCCGACCAGCCGGCTGACCGTGTGCTGCTCCTGGAACTCGCTCATGTCGAAGCGGATCATGCTGGACTCGTCGCCGAAGAGCGCCGCGGCGAGGGCTCTGGCCAGTTCAGTCTTGCCGACGCCGGTGGGGCCGAGGAAGAGGAACGACCCGTCGGGTCGCTGGGGGTCGCTCAGCCCGGAACGCGATCGGCGTACGGCAGCCGCCACAGCCCGTACGGCCTCGTGCTGGCCGACCACGCGCTCGTGCAGTTGCTCCTCGATGCGCCTCAGCCTCTGCTTCTCCACCTCCGTGAGCTGGGTGACGGGAACACCGGTACGCCGGCTGACCACCTCGGCGATGTCGCTCATATGCACCTCGGGCACCGGAGGCGTGCCCTCCTGCGCCGCCGCCAGATCCCGCTCGGCCGCACCGATCTCGGCTTTCAGCGCACCCGCGCGTTGATAATCCTCGTTCGCCACCGCGCTGTCCTTCTCCCGGCGCAGCTGGGACAGCCGCTTCTCGATCTCCTTCTTGTCCGGAGCCGGGGTGCGGGAACGAAGCCGGACCCGGGCCCCCGCCTGGTCGAGCAGGTCGATGGCCTTGTCCGGCAGAAACCGGTCGGTGATGTAGCGGTGGGACAGTTCAGCCGCGGCGTCCAGCGCTTCGTCCGTGTAGCGCACCTGATGGTGCGCCTCGTACCGGTCACGTATGCCCTTGAGGATCGCGACGGTGTCCTCCACGCTCGGCTCCGACACCAGGATCGGCTGGAACCGGCGCTCCAGCGCAGGATCCTTCTCGATGTAGCGACGGTACTCGTTCAGTGTCGTCGCACCGACCACGTGCAGTTCGCCGCGGGCCAGGGCGGGCTTGAGCATGTTGCCGGCATCCATCGCCCCCTCGCCACCGCCGCCCGCGCCGACAACGGTGTGCAGTTCGTCGATGAAGAGGATCAGCCCGTCCTCGCCCGACGTCACCTCCTGGATCACGTTCTTCAGGCGCTCTTCGAACTCACCGCGGTACTTGGTGCCCGCCACCATCCCGGACAGGTCGAGTGCGACCACACGCCGGTTGGCCAGGGTTTCGGGCACCTCGTCGTTGACGATGCGCTGCGCGATGCCCTCGACGATCGCCGTCTTGCCGACGCCCGGCTCGCCGGTGAGCACCGGATTGTTCTTCGTACGCCGGGAGAGCACTTCGATCGTGTCGTCGATCTCGTCATCACGGCCGACGACCGGATCGAGCCGACCGGCCCGGGCGTCCTCGGTGAGGTCCCGCCCGTACTGGTCAAGGGTGGGGGTGCTGCTGGCCCCGCGCCCGTCGGCACCGCCCGCCGGCGGCGTGGGCCCGGTGACGGCCCCACCGAGCGCCCGCAACGCCCGGCCCGCGGTCGTCTCCGGGTTCGCGGCGATGCCGAGCAGGAGGTGTTCGGGGCCGATGTACGACGCGCCGGACCGTCGCGACTCGCGGTGCGCGTCGAGCAGGGCGCGCTTCGCCGCCGGCGCGAGCGGAGGCGTGTCCTCGCGTGGCCTGCCCTTGGGGACGGCCGACTCTATCTGGCGGGCCAGGTCGTCGGGGTCGGCGCCGCTCGCGCCGAGCATCCGGCGGGTGGGGTCGGCCTGGGCTGCGGCCCACAGCAGGTGCTCGACATTGAGGTACGGGCTGCCCCACTCCGTAGCCTGCTCGGCTGCCCGTTGCAGGAGTTGCCGCGACTCGGTGGAGAGCAGCCGGGACAGGTCGACCCGCTCCACCGGACGTCCCGCGAACGGGTCTCCGCCGAAGAACCGACTGATCAAGTCGTCCAAGGAGCCGCCGGGGATGCGGAACGCGTCGAGCGACATCTCATACCCTTTCTGCCGGTGGGGTGGGTCCTCGGCACAGGCCCACCTGAACGCTACGCACCTTTCGCCCACAGAGTTGGCCTTTATGGGTTTCTGGGGAGGCCAGGGTTTGTACTCGCTGCGGGTGCAGGGCAGCCACTGAGGGTGGTTGTCGCGGAGGTCGCACCGGAGCGTCCCAGGCGCTGGGCCCCGTCGGCGCCTGCGGCCTGCCCACCATCGGATCGGCGCCTTGACCGGCAGGCCGGGAGGCGCGGGACCCCGGTACCCGCGGACCCTGCGGTCTGCCCTCACGAGCGCTGCGTTGTTACCGGTGGACTTGACCCAGGCGTCCGGCAGGCGTCCGAGTTTGGCCACCGGCGGGGGACCGAATTGCGCTCAGTGTTCCGACAGCACCACGCTCTCCGCCGTCTTGCGCCCCAGACATCTCCGCCGAGTTCGGGCGGCGAAGGCGTGATCGAAAGGCGGCGGTGTACTTGCGGTCGCGGATGAGGAACCCTCCCCGCAGCACACCGGCCACCCCGCCCCACCCTCGATGCGCCCCGATCCGGTGATGGCTGTCGATTCCCAGATCGCGGACCTCACGGTACTCGCGCAGCGCCTTGTCGGGATTCGCCGCGAAGGTGGTGTCGGAGCCGATCTCGGGGACCAGATAGTGGTAGTTGGTGTCGAACCACTTCGTCAGTTCGAGCGCCGGCTCGGCATCGACGCCCCGGGCCATCGCGAAGTAGGTGTCGAGATCGCCGAGGCCGAGGCGGGCGAACCGGTGCGGGATCGCGCCGACAGCGACGGCCGTGTCGAGCACGTGGTCGTAGTAGGAGAACGTGTTCGACGGGATCGCATCCAGGCGCGCGTCGCGCAGCGTCCGCCAGACCTCCTCCCGTAGTGCGGCAGCGGTCGCCGCCAACTTCTCGGCGTCGATCCGGCCCGCCCAGTAGGCCTCGACCGCCTTCTTCAACTCGCGGTGCGCGCCGATGTGGGGGTAGCCGAGCACTGTGCTCTGCCCGAATGAGGTTGTCACTGTGGTCCTTCCCTCGAGGTGCCTGGCGGCCACGGGGGAAGGGGAAGGCGGGGTACGGCTGTCGCGTACCGGCTTTCCGCCCTGGCCCTCCCGAGAGGCCGCCGACGGCGCGCACCGGCGGTACGCGCAGTGCGGGCAGGTCTTCGGACTCGCGGCACGACCGGATCCACCCGGTCACCTACTGGCCGTCGCTTCCCAGACCTCGCGGTCCAGTGCTTCGTTGACGGCTGTCGTTCCCACTCACCGCTGCGGGGCAGTCCCGGATTCGCACCGGGTTCCCTCTTACAGCGCCCCACTCGCGCGGCGGGGGGCGCACCAGCGCCGTTGTCCATCGTATGGGGCGGTGGGCCGACGTGGTCGGTGTGTCCGCCCTGCGGGACAGCAAGCCGTCGCGGCAGCGGAGTGCTTGCGTGCGACGAGAGGGTGACGAGGGGCTAGAAGATGGGCCGGGTCGCGGTAGTCGTGGTCGGCGGATGCGCGCCGCCGAACCCGGTCTGAACCGCCCCGGGTGGAATGGTCGGTGCCGCCGACGAGGTAGTCGCCTCTCTCCGGCGCCGACGGCTGGCCCTGGCCCCTACCGGCGCGGCGCGGAACGCACGGACCCAGGGCTCTGCACCTGCCCGGCCGCTGGTCCGGCAGGTCGGCCAGCCGGACGGGCACCTGCCTTCGCCGTAGCGCTTGTCGTACTGGGCCACCGCGCGAGCGCGGGGGCAGACGAGGCCGTACCGGCTGGCCGTACGGGATGAATCACCACGAGGGCACCTGCCTCTGCCCCGGGGGGAGTGCGGCCAGGCGTCGGCGGCGCCGTGAGTCATCGCCCCCGCCGCACGTGGCGTGGGCGATGTCGGCATCGGCGATCGCGGACCGGCCGGGCTCGTTCCACGCCGAGGTCGTCGCACGGTCGCGGATTCACCTGTCGGCGGCATGAGAGGTTGCAACAGTGGTCGGGTGACCAGCGGAGAGGATGAGGTGGCCGGAGCCGGGCTGGGCGTCCGGCGAACCCTGGTCGCGACGCACGGCGGGGTGACGCGAGCCGAGCTCTTCCTCGATCTCGTGTTTGTCTTCGCCTTCATGAACGTCGCCGGCCTCATGGCCGCGCGGTCGGCCTTCGACGCGCTGGTCCAAGGCGGGCTCGTGCTCCTGCTGCTGTGGCGCAGTTGGGCCGGGTACGCCTGGGTCGGAAACCTGGTCCGGCTCGACCGCGGGATCCTGCCAATCGTCATGTTCATGGTTGCGACCGCGCTCCTGCTGGTCGCCGTCGCGATTCCGGATGTGTTCGTCGACCGGCACGCCGGGCTCTCCGCACCTCTCGTCTTCGTCGTCGGCTTTCTGAGCATCCGAGCCGTGTCGCTGTTGATCATCATGCGGAGCCGGCGACGCTCGACGCAGCAGTCGATCGCACCCGCCCGGCAGGCCTGGCTACCCCTGGCCGCCAGCGCCGTCCTGCTGCTGTGCGGGGCGCTGCTGCCCAGCCACCTCGCACCCGGACGCAGCGCCGGGCTGCTGCAGATCCTGCTCTTCGCGGTGGCGACCGCCGTCGACTACGTCGGGCTGCGCGCTCCAGGCACCGGCAGTTGGCAGCTCAGGTCGGTGCGGCACTGGGCAGAGCGGCACAACCTGATCATGCTGATCGCCTTGGGCGAGACGATCATCTCGATCGGCACGAGCCGGGGGTTCGCCGGCACACCCGCGATCACCTGGTCCGTGCTCGCCGGCTCCGGGCTCGCGCTCCTCGTCGTGGCGTTCCTCTGGTGGGCGTACTTCGACATCGCGGCGCTCGACGCGGAACAGACGCTGGAGTCCGTCCCCCACCACGCCCGGTCCCGGCTGGCCCGCGACGCGTACACCCTCCTGCACCTGCCGATGATCGCCGGGCTCATCCTGGTGGCGTTCGGGCTCAAGCACGCGCTGGGCGCCACCGAGATCGACACCGCAAAGAAGTGGGACGCCCCGGCTCTGTTCAGTCTCTACGGCGGGGTCGTCCTGTACCTGCTCGGGTTGGTGGCGTTCGAGTGGTGCATGGTCCGGCGAATCGGCCGGGGTCCGCTACTCGGCATCGTCCTGGTCGCGCTGCTGGCGCCGGTGGCCCGCACGGTGGAGGCCGTGGCATCGCTCGGGATCCTCGCCGGGGCCCTGGTCTGCGTGGTGCTCGCGCATGTGACGGTGCTCCGGAAGCGTCACCGCGGCCTGCACCGGGTGGTCGCCGTGACGGCCGGGCGCGAGGTCGAGGCCACCCCGGAAGACCTGTTCCTGGACCTCGTGTTCGTGTACGCGTTCATCCAGGTCACTGTCCTCATGACCCGGCACCCGGGGGCGACCGGCGTGTTCCACGGGCTGGCCGTCCTCGCCCTGCTCTGGTGGTCCTGGATCAACCACACCTGGTACACGACTGTGGTACGCGGGTCGGCGAACGTCCGGCGGTTGATCGTGCTCACTGAGGTGACCCTGACCCTGATGCTCGGGATCGCCACGCCACAGGCGTTCAGTCACGTGCCCGGAGGGTTGCCCGGTCCCGCGATCGTCGTCCTCACGTACGTGGCGGTGCGCGTCCTGCAACTCGCCGCGCTCTGGATCCCGCTCCGGCGAGACACCGCGCTGCCCACGGCCGTGATACGCGCCGCCGCGCCGACGTGTGTCGCCGCCGTACTGCTGGTGGGCGCCGTGCTCGCCGGCGGGGCCACCGGCCCGGCGACACCCCTGAGCACAGCGCTCTGGGTGGCCGGCATCGCCGTCGACCTGAGCAGCGGCTATCTCACCGGAGCCCGCAACTGGCAGCTCGGTCAGGTGAGCCGGTGGATGGGCCGCTACAACCTGATCATCCTCATCGCGCTCGGCCAAGCGGTGATCTCCACCGGAATGGCCGTCGCCGGCCTGCCCGCCTCCGGACCCGCGCTCCTCTGCGTAGCACTCGGCGCTCTCCTGCTGTCCGCCCTCTGGTGGACCTACGTCGGCACCGACGTCGTCATCGGCGAACGGTTCACCGAGCTGACCACGCCGCGGCAACGTGGAGCTCTGGCCCGGGACGCCTACACGTACCTGCACCTGTTCCTGGTCGTCGGCCTCGTCCTGGTCGCCTTCGGCCTGCGCACATCGTTGGCCATACCCGGACAGCTCGGCCCGGCGACGCCGGCCGGGCAAGTCATTCTCGTGTGCGGCCTAATCGTCTTCCTGCTGACCGACCACCTCGTGTGGCGGCGCGCACGCCGTACCGTGACCCGCCCCCGGGCCCTGACCCTGTTGGTCGCCGCGCTTGCTCCGCTGACCATCCTGCTGCCGGTGCGGGAGGCGCTGATCCTGCTCATCCTAAGTCTGTCGTCCGTGCACCTGCTCGCCCGCACGACCAGACCGCGGCCCGGCAGTCACCCCGCCCGCGGCACGTGAGCGCGAAATTCGCTGCCCGTGATCGCAGTAGCCCGCGCATCTTCCACCAAGCCGCGGATCGCCGGGTGCCGCCGGCCGGGTTGGCGTCTATAAGCTACTGGCGGAATGACCGCGCCAAGTCCTGACCTGTCATCGGCCGGCCGCCCCACTCGGCGGCGACGCGGTGCGGGTCGCCGGTACGGAAGTCCGGCGGCTCGTGGAGCAGGAAGTCGCGGTGGCTGATGTTCCAGGCGTACGCGCCGGCCATGGCGAACACCAGCACGTCGCGGACGCCCACCGGCCCGGCGTGCGTCGTGCGGGACAGCACGTCCTTCGGTGTGCACAGTTGCCCGACTACAGTGACCGGCCCGCCGTCGGTGCACGGCCCGTCACCGCTGTACCGCTGGTGCACGGTGAACGGCTGCGCATGGCCCTTGGCCGCCGGTGTACGAAGGTGGTGGGTGCCGCCCGCGACCACTGCGAACCACTCGCCGTAGGAGCGTTTCACGTCGATCACCTCGGTCAGGTACGCCCCGCAGTAGGCGGTGACCGACCGGCCCGGCTCGACGCGAAGCCGCACCCCCGGATACGCGTCGCACACGCCGGCCAGTGCCCGCCCGTAGCTGGCCCAGTCGAAGCGGGCTGCCGGGTCCACGTAGTCGACTGCCATGCCACCGCCGACGTCTACCTCCCGGGCCCCGACCTCGCTGACCGACCAGCGGACCACGGCTTCCGCCACCATGGCGGCGAGCGGCGCGTCCAGTCCGCTGGCCAGGTGGACGTGCACGCCTCGCACCTCGACCCCGGCCGGTGGACGGCGGGCGCAGGCCACCGCCTCAGCCGGGTCCATTCCGAACGGGCTGGGACGCCCGCCCATCACCAGGCTCGCCCCGGGCGCCTCCAGTGGCAGGTTCACCCGCAGCAGCACCCGCGCCCGCACCCCGGCGGAGACCGCCAGCGCGCCAAGGCGGCGCAGCTCGGCCGGGGACTCCACGTGGATCCGGGCCACCCCGGCGGCGAGTGCCGCGGCCAGATCCGCGTCGGTCTTGCCCGGACCGGCGTACGCGGCAGCCGCCCGCTCGGGCAGCACCTGGGCGAGGCGTCGCAACTCGCCCCGGCTGGCGGTCTCGAAGCCGTCGACGACCGGTGCCAGCGTGCGCAGCACGTCCGGCTCCGGGTTCGCCTTCACCGCGTACAGCAGCTCGACCTCCGGCGGCAAGGCGGCGCGGATCGCCCGGGCGTGCCCGGCCAGCGCGTCGAGGTCGTGGACATAGACCGGCCGGGTCACGCGCGACCGCCGAGAGGGTTCGGCACCGGCACGAACGGCGCTGCCCGGTCCGCATCTCTCCGCCATCGCACCAGCAGGTTCGCCTTGGCCACCAGCGGCTCACCGGCCAGCAGGGCACGCAGCTCGGGCGGCTCGCCCAGGTCGGCGGCTACCGCGGCGACCACGTCCCGCACCTCCCGCCACAGGGCCGGTTCGATGCCCGGCCGGGCGTCGGCGAGAGCGCCGCTGATCCCGGCCAGGTGGTTGACGAACAGGCAGTAGACGACGCGCTGGCGGGCCTGGAGGGCGTCGTACCCGACCTGCCGGGGCAACCCCGGTGGCCAGCTCGTCCATCGGCTAATGTCCAGCTTCACCCCCTCCAGGTCGCGCAGCAGCATTCGCACCGGGCAGCCGTCGGCGTCGCGCACCACGAGGACGTTCTGGAGGTGCGGCTCGTGCACCACGCCGTGCCGCAACCACGCATCCAGCACGGCCGGCACCAGCAGCCCGACGTAGCGCCGCCACCACGCCACCGGGTCTGCCGCGGATAGCGGCGCGGCGGCCAGCGCCGCCGCTAGCACCGCGGTCTGCTGGGGCCGCAGATGGGCGCGCAAGCCGGTGCGCAGGATCGTCCCGTACGCCTCGTCCGCGCCGGCCGCGTCGATGGTCCGGTACGCGGGTTCGGCGAGCATCGCCACGCCGTCGGACAGCGGGATCCCGGCAAGCAGCCTGGTCAGCGCGACTGCGGCGGTCAGCTCGTACCGGGCGTTCTTGCGCAGGCAGTTGGTGATCCGCACGTGCAGGCTGGTCTTGACGAACAGGTCGGCGTCGGGAGAGTAGAGCGTGCGGACGCTCGCGGTCGGGCGGACCGGCGCCCCGGCCAGGCCGAGCCGGCGCACCCGGGGATGCGTCGGCGGCACCAGCGTCACCTGCCACGGGTGTACCGGCAGCACCCGGTGCCCGGCCGGTGGGCGCGGCGGTTCCAGGGCGGCCAGCATCGGGTCCACCGGCCCGGCCTCGGCCACCAGGTCGTCCGGCACGGCCAGCCAGTGCAGCCGGAACTCGGTGCGCAGTTCCGGCGCGTACGCCTGCCATTCGTCCGGGTCGCCACTGCGCCACTTGGGGGTGGGGTGGTGCGGGTGGCCGAGGACGAGCGACTGCTCGGACGCCACGTAGGCGTCGATCGCCGGGTCGCTCGTGGGATTGAGGTCGGCGGCCGGCCGCCCGGCCAGCAGGTGGGCCACCGTGTCCCGGCTGGCCCGTACCTGGTCGAGGAACTCGGGATTGTTGTGGCCGGTGCGCGCGGTCAGCTCCGCGGCGACCAGACTGGCCAGCCCTTCGGCGTCCAGGTCGCGCCACGGGCCGCCGTCGGGCCGGTGGCGCACCGGACCGGTGTAGCGATGCGTGCCGACCGGGGACAGCCGGGCCGCCGTGCAGCGTAGTGTCACCCCGGTGGACGGCAGCCAGACCTGCACCACGTCGCCGGTGATGGTGACGTCGGCGGGGGTGGCGACCTCGCGGGCCAGGCAGCCGAACACGGCGTGAGCGGCGGCCAGGTCCGCAGGGTGGGTGTGCCAGGCTGCCCGGGGGCGCAGTCCGGTGCTGGTCATCGCGTCTCCCGCAGATAGTTCGGACCGGTGTGCCGGTAGAACTTGTTCACGTCGGCGCATCCGAGCCGCTGCTTCGGTAGCAGGGTGCCGGCGGTGACCATCGCCTTGACCGGAAGCCGTTCGGCGCGCAGCACCCGTTCGGTGAACTCCCGCGCCGCCAGGCCATCGCCCCACCGGTCCCGGGCCGCAATGAGTCGCGGGGTCAGCGCGGCGGCCGGCGTCGGCACCGGGACCCCGCGGGCGGCCAGCGCCAGCAGCGGCGCAGCGGCGGCCAGGTGAAGGGTGATGGTGACGAACACGTCGGCCAGTTCGCCGGGGTCAGTGACCCACATCCGTGCGTCCCGCAGTGTCACCGCGCCGCGGTGGCGCGGGTCGAGGCGGGCACCGTCGTCGTCCTTGTAGAGCAGGCCGATCGTCCCGTCCGGCGCGAGGAGCAGGTGAATGTTCTGCGGGTGGGCCTCCAGCGCCACGCCGTACCGGAGCCACAGGCAGACGTGCCAGTCGAGCAGCAGGTCCAGGTAGGCGTCGAGCACGGCCTGTGGACGGCCGCCGCCGATGCGCTCCAGCACCGTGCCGGACTCCGGGTCCGGCGCGGCGAGGGCCGCCACCGGCACCACCCGGGTGCTGGCCAGGTCCCGGGGGAACCGGCGGAGCAGGAAAGCCCGCCGGTCGTCGTCGCCGACGTGACCGAAGGTGCGCTCGTCGGCATGCCGGATCCGGCCCGCGAAAGCGGGTTCGGCCGCAGCGGTCCGGTCGAGCAGCCCGGCCACCGCCGCGCCGTCGGCCAGCGTGGCCGGCCGCAGGCCGCGCCGGTTGCGCGCGCCCAGTGTGGCGGTGGGCAGCGGTAGCTTCAGGTGCGTGTACGGGTCGTCTGCGAGCGCCACCGTGCGCATGGAGAGTGTGGGCCGCACTGTCACCACCGGCCGGTCGGTCACCGGCAGCGCGTGCCGCGCCGCGGTGAGCGGGTGCACCGGCAGCAGCACGTCGCCGGCCCGGTCCGCGGCCGGCCACCACGCCGGCAGCGGACCGGTGAGCCGTACCGCCGTCCGGGGGGCGACGTGCCAGCGCAGCGCGAAGCGGGGTGCGTGCTCCGGGGCGTACTGGGTCAGGTCGTCGTCGCCGAGACCGTGCCGGCAGCGGTCGGTCGGGTAGACCGGATGACCGGCGTGCGCGGCGAGCACGTCGTCGAGCAGTGCCGCCGGCATGCCGGCCGGCGTGGTCACCCGTTCGGCGGCCACGGCGGTGGACACCGCCGGCCGGGACCGGGTGGCGAGCCGACGGGCCCGCAGGTCGGCGTGGCACTCGGCGATGAACGTCTGCCAGCCGGCCTCGGCCTCCGGGTCGTCGACCGGGGCGAGTACCGCGAGCAGAGCGTCGAGGGTGTCCACCCGGCGTTCGCGGCCCTCGGCGTCGCGGACGTCAAGCATGGCGGTCGCGCAGCGCAGCATCGCCTGGAAACCGTCGGCGCGGACCGGGATGCGCAGCAAGCCGCCGGCGTGCGGTACCTCCCACCGGCCGGTCACGGTGAGCCGGCCGCGCCGGAGCAGGCCGATGTGGTCCTCGCGCAGCAGCGCGTCGAGCACCCGGACGAAGACCTGCTGCTCGCTGTGGTCGGTCATCCGGTGATCGTCCAGCTCAGGTCGTCCCGGAACGCGGTGAGCGCGGCCCGGACGGTGTCGGGGTCGGGTCCGATGCCGTGCAGCGCGGCGAGGTAGTCGCGGTTGGTGCCGGTGCGCTCGGCGACCCGGCCCACCTCCCGCATCGGACGGCACGACAGCCGCACTCCGTTGTGGACGGTGTCCACGGGCCCGGGCGCCGCCGTGAGCCGGCCGGACTGGTCGGCGCAGACGTACTCGACCCGGGCGTACCTGTTCAGGGCGGCCGGGTCGGGCAGGTCCAGCGCGGCCAGTGGCTCGCCGAGGTGCAGCCGGATGACGTGGGCGAACAGGGGCACGCCGAGCAGGCCGGTGAGGATCAGGTCCATCCGGTCACCGATGAGCCGGTCGTTCACCTCGATCAGCCGGATTCCGTACGGCCGCACGACGTACTCGGTGTGGCAGGCGCCGAAGCCGACGCCGAGCGCGTCGAGCAGCGCGCGGAGCCTGGCATCGTGGGCGGGAGGTGGAGGCGCCCAGTCGAGGCTCACCTCGGTGAAGGTCGGTGGTGGGCCGAGGCCGGTGCGCCAGCCGCCGAGCACCGTCAGCGATCCGCTGTCGCCCAGCGTGTCGTAGGTGCGCAGCTCGCCGGCCAGGTACTCCTCGACGATGAGCGCCACCTCGGGCCGCCGCCGCCGGATCGCGGTGACCTGTGCGGCCGGCTCGCGCCGGTCGGTCACGAGGTAGGCGTCCTCGCTGGCCACGCCGTCGCGGGGCTTGAGTACGGCGGGAAAGAGGTCGGCCGGAACCGTAGGGGTGGCACCCGGGTCGACGGTGACCGCTCGGACCGGGTCCAGTCCGGCTGCGGCGAGCGCGCGGCGCATGGTGGCCTTGTCCTTGCAGCGCCGAGCCGCCTCCGGGTCCTTGCCCGGCAGGCCGAGCTTGCCGGCGGCGACAGCGGTCGCCTCCTGAAGGTGGTCGCTGTTGGACAGCAGCGCGGCGGGCGATTCGGCGGTCGTGGCCGCGACGATCGCCGCCGGGTCGCGGACCGCGCAGTGCCGCACCGGCACGTCGGCTGGCCATTCGGCGGGCCGGTCGGTCAGCACCGTGGCCGGAAGGCCGAGCGCGTTCGCTGCCGGGAGGAAGCCCTCCAGGACGGCGTCGGTGGGGTTCAGCGCGGTCAGGTAAAGGTGCATCGAACCTCCTAGACCGAACCGGCATTTAGGGCAGCCTACCCTAAATGTGTGGCTTTGTGGAGATTGACGGACGCCGGCCCTCGGCGTGCCAACCGATCGGCACGCCACAGCAGTGCGGCGGCAACCAGACCACCGACCAGGACAGCGACCGCGCCCACCGTCTGACCGGTCCGCAACGCCTCGGCGAAGGCGGTTGTCACCGCCTCCCGGTCCGGGCCGGCGGCGGCCAGCGTGGCCGGGAACGAGCCGGCGCCGGCCAGCGCAGCCGGCAGCAGCGCGCCGAACCGGGCGTTGAGCACCGCGCCCAGCACCGCCACCCCCAGACTGCTGCCGACCTCGGTCATGGTGCCGTCCACACCGGCTCCGGCACCGGCTTTGTGGGTGGGGATCGCGCTCATCACTGCCTCCACGATGGCCGGGTTCGCCAGGGCGCATCCCGTACCCATGACCAGCAGCCCTGCCAGCAGTGTGGCGTAGCCCTCGGACGGACCGTGCGTGACCAGCGCAAGTCCGGCGGCCAGCAGGGTCATGCCGACCGCGATGGCAGTCGGCAGGCCGAGCCGGCGGATCGTCAGCGCGGCCACGCCGCCGACGTTGAGCGCCACGATGGACAACGCGAACGGTGCCATCCGCAGCCCCGCCTCCCAGGCCGGGTAGCCGCGGACGAACTGAAGCTGCTGGGTGAGCAGGAACAGTGCCCCGGTGGCGCCGAACGTGATCAGCACGACGCCGCAGACCGCGCCGACGAAGCGGCGGTCCCGGAAGAAGTGCATATCCAGCATGGGGTGGGCGCACCGCCGCTCCCAGCCGACGAACAGCGCCAGCAGGAACACTCCTGCTGTGCCCACGCCGAGCACCGGCGCCGACGCCCATCCACGCTCGGGACCGGAGATGATCGCCCAGACGATCGCGGTCAGGCCGGCGGTGGACAGCGTCACCCCGCCCAGGTCGAGGCGTCCACCGGTCGGGTCCCGCGATTCCGGGACCAGTATCCGGCCGGCGAGCAGGCAGACCACCACGATCGGGACGTTCACCAGGAAGATCGCACCCCAGGGCAGGTGAGCCAGGACGAGTCCGCCGATTGGTGGCCCGGCGGCGAAGCCCAGCGCGCTGGTCGCCGCCCAGATGCCGATCGCCCGGGATCGCTCGGCGGCGTCGAAGACCTGCATGGCAACGGCCAGGGTGGCGGTGGCGAGCAGCGCACCGCCCACTCCCATGCCGGCGCGGGCGGCGATCAACTGCTCGGCAGTGCGGGCGAGCCCGGCCGCCGTGGAGCCGAGACCGAACAGCGCCAGCCCGACCAGCAGCATCCGTCGCCGCCCGTACCGGTCGACGGCGCTGCCGGCGCTCAGCAGCAGCCCGGACAGCATCAGCGCGTACGCGTTGATCATCCACTGGACGTCGGCCGTGCCCGCGTCCAGCTCGACCGTGAGCACCGGCACGGCCACTGTCAGCACCGTATTGTCCAGCACCACCACGAGCTGGGCCAGGCAGAGCACCGCCAGGATCAGCCAGCGGTGCGGCACGGCGGCCGGCGGCGCGGCGGCCCCGTCCGCGCTCGCGGTCGGCAGAGCGCCGGGTGCCGGGCCGACGCTCGTGGAGTCGAGCGTCACGGTGTCGGCACCAGCGACGATCCGAGACGGCTGAGCGGTTCGGCCGAGGTGCCGGCGGCCCGCAGCGCCGCAGACGCGGCGTCGTTGGCAGCGGCGCGGCCGGCACCGGCGAGCGCGGTGCCGGTCGGGCTCCCGAGCGAACTCATGCGGCTTCCCAGCGGTAGTACGGACAGGATGCGCGGCGACTGCAGCCTCACCTGACGAGCAAGTCTGTCTGGGGGTGAGCCGCCCGGATCGTCGGCCCGGACGGCGGGAACCGGCGCTGGTGCGTCACGCCCACCGCCACCCCGGCGGCGACAAGCACCAGCGACGCCAGCGCAACGGCCGGGTAGCCGAACCGGTCGGCGGCGGTGAGCCCCAGCGAGGCGGCCACGAACGAGCAGACCAGCCCGAACGACGACAGCACGGTGAAGTCGGTGCCGCCGCTGCCTGGCCGGGAGTAGTCCATGTTGACCGTGTAGAGCACCACGTTGGCTATCGTGTACGCGGCCAGGAAGAAGCAGAGCGCGGCGACCGTGCCGCCTAGCGGCGCGCGGCCGTTCATCAGCGGCAGCAACGCCACTGTGGATAGAGCCAGAGTGACCCCGCCGGCCACCAGCACGCCGGCACGCCCGAAGCGGCCGATCCCGAGACCGGCGATCAGGCCGGCCGCGATCGCCGGCACGCTGGTCACCACGCCGGTGACCACGCCGATCCGGCCCAGCGACCAGCCGGCGTCCACCAGTGCTGGCGTCACCAGCGCGTACGCCATGCCGGCGCCCACGTAGACCAGCGGCACCACGCCGAAGGTCCACCACCGGCAGCCGGGCTGCCCGAACACCGACACCAGCGCCCGGTAGGCCCCGCCGATGCGCACGATCCGATCGGTGCGCTCCGGTTCCCGGAACCGCCACACCACAAGCAGCCCGATCGCGGTCAGCGCGGCCAGCAGGCCGACCGCCGCAGCCCAGCCGAAGCGGTCGTACACCAGCACGCAGACGCCGCCGCCAAGCAGGTTACCCAGATAGCTGGCCGCCACCTGGATGCCGTTGCCGGTGCCCCGCTCCGACGCGGCCAGCAGCCGCACCGCGACCGCGTCGACGGCGATGTCCTGGGTCGCGGAGAAGAACACGAACACGGCGCAGACGGCGATGACCGGACCCAGCTGGTCCGCGAGCCGGGAGAAGGGCAGCAGCGCCAGCAGAGTCAGCACCAACGCGGCCTGGAGCACCAGCAGCCAGGAGCGGTAGTGGCCGCGGCGCCGGGAGCCGTAGCGGTCGAGGAGCGGCGCCCAGAGGAACTTGACAGGCCAGATCAGGCCGACCACCTGTAGCAGCGCCAACGTGTCCAGCGAGGTGCCGCCGTCGCGCAGGATCGCGGTCAGCCCCACCGTGATGAAGCCGATGCCGAGATACTGCGTGACGTAGAGCGCGGTGAGCGTCCCGAGGCGGCCCATCAGACGGCACGCCAGTACGCGAGCGCAGTGAGCTGGTGCTTGCCGACGCCGAGCGTGCGCCGCAGGTGCCGGGTGATGCCGCGAGTGCTGGCCGCCTCACAGGCCACCCAGTAGTGCGCGGTCCCGACGGCGGGCAGCGCTGTGCAGACGGTGTCGACCAGGTGCCGGCCGTCGTCGCGGCGGCGCACCCACGTCACGTCGTGGTGGGCGCGGGCGCGCAGGGTCAGCGCCTTCTCGCCCTCGTGGGCGTACTCGAGCCAGACCGTTGCCGGGATGTCCGCGCCGGCGTCGAGGAGGCTGTTGACCGCCGGCAGCGAGGCCGCGTCGCCGACCAGGTAGAGGTGTTCGGGCACCGGGTCGGGCAGCGCGAACGCACTGCCCTGCACGGTCGCGTCGATGGTGTCGCCCACCCGCGCGGTGGTCGCCCAGCGGGCGGCGCATCCCTCATGCACGGCGAACTCGAGTGTGAACCGCCCGGTGGCCGGGTCAGGATCGACGAGCGTGTAGGCCCGTTGGTGGGCCCGTCCGTCGTTGTCGAACCAGAGCCGGATCCACATCGTCGGGTGCGTGCCGCAGGCCGCCAGCAGCCCGCCGTCATCAAGGAGCAGGCGCTGGTAGTGCCCATCGACCGACTCGGTGTCCAGCACGGTGAGCCGGAAGTCCCGGCCCCCCATGGCCTTGAGCACCAGGCCCTCCCAGTTCCGTTTCACGAGCCCCTCCATGTAAGGTCCACCTTAGTTAGGTGAGGGTAGCCTAAGTTGACCACTTGAGGGAACTGCCACTCCAGGGCTGGCGGGTGATCCTCGCCGATACGGCTGCGAGGGCTGAATACCCGCAGCGTCCAGGGCGTCTCCGACGCCCGCTGGCAACAGCAGTGTCTGGCCGACTGGGCCGTCGGCGACCTGATCCCGCTCTGCCCACCCGCCCTCGCCGAAACCCCGAAGGAGGACACGATCGTGATCTACCAGGAACAGATTCCCGACCTCGGCGACCTGACGCTGGAGCCGGTGCGCCCCGACCAGCACGCCGTACTGCTGCACGGCTGGGTCACCCTGCCCCGCAACGCGTTCTGGGGAATGGGTGGACACAGCCTCGACGACGTGCGCGAGATCTACACGTTCCTCGACGGGCTGGACACCCATCACGCGTACCTGGTCCTGCTCGACGGCGAACCGGTCGGGCTGTTCCAGACCTACCAGCCCGAGGCGGACCCGGTCGGTGAACGCTACCCAGTCCAGCCCGGCGACGTCGGGATGCACCTGCTCCTCAACCCGCCCCGGCGCTACGCCCGCGGCCTCACCACCGCCGTCGGCCCGACCCTGGCCCGCTTCCTCCTACGAGATCCCGCCGCGCAGCGCATCGTGGTCGAGCCGGACGTGCGCAACGAGGCCGCGCTGCGACGCCTACGAACCGAGGGCTTCACATTCGCCTCCGAGATCGACATGCCGGACAAGCGGGCACAACTGGCGTTCCTGACCCGCGAGCGGTTCGAAGCGAACCACCAGCAGGCCTGATCCAGGCGCCCCGGCCAGACTCACGGTCGCACCCGCAGGCGCACTTGTCGAGGGCGCCTTGTCGCGTCGAGCGACCGAAAGCGCTCAGCGCACGGCACCGTCGGAGGCCGCCGCGGACGCCCGGAGTCCGCCACGTCCGGCAGAACCGTGCCTGGGCCGCGATCACCCGCCGACCGTTGTCGGTGAACAGACCGCACGCCACGCTGACGGGCGAGGTCGGCAGGTGCGTCTACGTGGCGAACGCGGCAATGCTCCCTCGAAGCGCGGAGGGGAGCCGGCTCGGTGTCGCTGTCGGCGCGGGCAGGTTCACGGTGAGGCGGGGCGGGGCGGGGCGGGGCGGGGCGGGGCGGGGCGGGGCGTGCATGGTCAAGGGCAACGACGATCGGTGCTGTCCCCATTTCCCGAGATGGCAGCCGATCTCGCCGAACGCGCCACCGTCGACGTGCCCGACCGGGTCGGAACCGGCGCACGGATCCTCCGCCGGCAGTTCGGTCATCGTGCTGATCGCCACCCAGGCGGGTCTGGCCGCCGCGCTGTCCTGGGTGATTGCCCGGGATTTCCTGCACAACCCCATGCCGGTGTTCGCTCCCAGCGCTACGGCCGGCACGATCGCGCCGGCGATCGGTCAACGTGCCCGGCGAACCGCCGAGACGCTGCTCGGGTCGGGCTCGGTCTCGTCGTCGGCGACTCCGCGCTTCATGTCATCCGCTACGGTGCGTGGCAGATCGGACTGGTCGTCGCCATGACGCTCACCATCGCGCTGCTGCCGATCGGACATAGTGGCGCGCTCGTGGCACAGGCGGGCAGGCACGGCAGACGCCCACCGAGAACCCGCGAACACATGGCGGCTTCCTTGCCCTACTGGACACCCATCGCGGACGACCTCCTCGGAGCCAGCAGGTGAGCCGGATCCTCAGTCCCCGGCGACGACGAGGTCGCGGCGGATCAGCACGTTGTCGGCCGGCGCGGTTGACCTTGCGCCCCAGGGGTACGCGGCGCACGTCGAAACCGGTCGGACCAGGGCCGCCTCGACAGCAGGTGACCAGGGTCCCGCCGGACGAAGGAAGGACTCACCCATATGGCCACGATGCCCGGCCGGGAGGATCCTCGCCTGATACCTGTGCTTTCGGGCGACCGGGTCTGGACCGGTGTCACGACGACCACCTCCGGCAGACTGTTCGTCAGCTACCCGTCCACGGACGGACCCGGTGTCCAGGTGGCCGAGGCGTTGACGGGTGGCCGGTTCGCGCCGTACCCGGATGCGAGGTGGAACGAGGTGCGCGCCGAACACGACCCGCGGGGACGGTTCGTGCATGTCAACGCGCTACGCGTCGGGCCGGACGGGCAGTTGTGGATCGTCGACGCCGGGGCCGCCGGCCTCGGCCAGCCGCAGGTACCCGGGGGCGCCCGGCTGATCTCGGTCGACCTCGACCGCGACCAGGTCCATCGTAGCTACGACCTCGGTCCGGCGACGTACGAGCACAGCTACATCGACGATGTGCGGTTCAACGGCCGATTGGCCTACGTGAGCGACTCCGGTGCCGCCGGCCTGATCGTCGTCGACCTGGACAGCGGCCGGTCCCGCCGGGTGCTGGACAACCACCCCGCGACCGTCAACCAGGGTCCGCTCTACGCCGACGGGCAGGTCCTGCGCGACGCGCACGGCGCCGAGCTGCGGGTGCACTGCGACCAGATCGAGGTGTCACCGGACGGGCGCTACCTGTACTTCCAACCGCTGTCCGGACCGATGTCCCGGGTCGAGACCCGTTACCTCGACAATCCGGCCACATCCGCGCAGAGGCTGGGCGATCAAGTCCAGCACTGGGCCGACACCCCGACCACCGGCGGCACCGCCATCGACGCGGCCGGCACCATCTACCTCAGCGATGTGGAGAACCGCCGACTCCTGACCATCGCTCCGGACCGGCGGATGAGCCCATTCCTCACCGATCCGCGGCTCGTCTGGTGCGACGCCCTTTGGATCGACAGCAGACGGCACCTGTGGATGCCCGCGGCCCAGCTCAACCGCACCGCCGGGCTGACCGGCGCCGCCGCCGTCGAGTACCCGGTCCACATCTACAAGGCGCCCATCGACGTCGGCCCAGCCCCGAACGACCACGCCTGAGGGCGCACAGCACCACGTCGGCAGGTCGACGGTGTCTCTACCGCAAGACGAGTCAGGACTATTCGACGAATTCCATGCCGGGACGCGTGCTATGACCTCTTCGGGGGTGAGGATTCGTGTGGCAGCACCATCCGGCGGAGCCGACGTCGCCAGCACAGACTCGCCAATCGCGGGCGACCTTTCTCGAGCTGTTCTTCGACCTGGTGTTCGTCTTCGCGCTGACCCGAATCGTGTCCCGCGTCTACGATCACATGGTCATCGAGCCGGACGGGCGAGCCTGGCCGCAGGCGCTCTGGCAGGCGTTTCTGACCCTGCTGTTGTTGTTGGCACTGTTCGGCCTCTGGCAGGGAACCGCCTGGACCACCAGCCGCTACCACCCGGATTCGTTGGCCCTGCAGACCGTGGTCGCCGTGGCGTTGGCGCCGGGCTGGTGATGGGGGTAACGGTCCCGCGCGCCTTCGACGGCTATGCCGAGGCATTCGCCATCGCCTACGCGGCTGGGCAACTCGCCCGTCCCTTGATCCTGATGCTCGTGATCCACGACCGGGATCGCCGGCTGCTCAAAGGCCGCATGTTGATCACGTACGGCGTCACCGGCGCGCTGTGGATCATCGGAGCCTTCGTGGACGGTCCAGTCCTCGTGCCGGCCTGGGCAGCCGCCCTCGCCGTGGAGTATGCTGCGGCGCGGACCGGATGGCCCCTGCCGGGCCTGGGGCATTCCGAACCAGAACGCTGGGACATCACCGCGGAGCACCTCGCCGAGAGGTACCAGCAGTTCTTCCTCATCGCGCTCGGTGAGACGATCCTGGTGATCGGCTTCACCTACAGCACCGGACCGTTCGACCGCGACCACACCCTCGCCTTCGTCGTCGCCGCGCTCACCTCGGCGGCGTTGTGGCGCCTGTACTACTACCGGGCGGGGCACATTCTCGCCGAGGCGATCGCACATTCCCGAGCGCCGTCGGTCATCGGCCGGTCTGCCGCCGACACGCACCTCATCATGATCGTCGGTGTCGTGACCACGGCTCTCGGCTACGAGATCACCATCGAACAGCCCCTCGGTCACGCCCCGGCAACCTGGATCGCGCCCATCCTGCTCGGCCCCGCCCTCTTCATCGCCGGCCGGGCGCGGCTCGAATACCATGTGTCGCCCGCGTCTCCCCCTCACGCTACGTGGCCCTTGCGGCATTGCTGCTGTGCTATCCCGTCGCGATACACATGTCGCCGCTCGCCGCCGCGGTCGCGGCGGTGGCCATCCTCTCCGCCGCAGCCACCGCCGACGCACGCCGGTCGCGCGGACACCCGGCCGAACCCGCCCGCCCCCCCATACTGACTCCCGCCCGGTACAGGCACTTCCCGACCCTTCCGTGGGCCGGGCCGCGCCAGGAAATGACCGATCGGTTCACGGGCACCCCGGTAGCGATGCTCATGACTTTTCGGAAAGATGGCACGCGCTTACCGGAAGTTATCGACGGACGGATTCACCCCATGAGCCTTCCCGTCACCCGCAAGATTCTCTTCGGTGGAGACTACAACCCCGAGCAGTGGCCCGAGGACGTGTGGCAGCAGGATTACCGGCTGTTCGACGCCGCCCGGATCGACCTCGTCACGCTGGGGGTGTTCGACTGGGCGCTCGTCCAGCCGGCCGAGGACGTCTACGACTTCACGCTGCTGGACCGGATAGTCGACCGGGCCTCCGCCGAGGGGCGGAGCATCTGCCTGGCCACCGGGACAGCGGCGCATCCGCCCTGGCTGGCCAGGGCACACCCGGAGGTGACCCGCACCGACTTCGAGGGCCGCCGCCACCGGTTCGGGCAGCGGCACAACTCCTGCCCCAGTTCCCCCGTGTTCCGCCGTCTCTCCGCCGAGCTGGCCCGCCGGATCGCCCGTCGCTACGCCGGCAACCCGGCGATCGCCGCCTGGCACGTGGGAAACGAATACGGCGGCGCCTGCTACTGCGACCTCTGCGCGGCCGGCTTCCGCAGCTGGTTACGCCAGCGCTACCGAACGATCGACGAGTTGAACTCCGCCTGGTACACCACCTTCTGGTCGCACACCTTCACCGACTGGGACCAGATCGAGGCGCCGTCGGCGCTGACCGAGCACTGGCGCGGGCCGGACCACACCGCCTTCGCCGGCATCACGCTGGACTATCTGCGGTTCACCTCCGACGCGATGCTGGCCAACTTCCGCGACGAGAAATCCGCCATCCGGGAGTACAGCCCGGACATCCCGGTCACCACCAACTTCATGGGCCTGTACCGCCCGATCGACTATCACCGCTGGGCGCCGGAACTGGACTTCGCCTCCTGGGACAACTACCCGCCCGACGACGACTCGGCCGCCCGGATGGCACTGGCACACGACCTCATGCGTGGACTCAAGGACGGCCAGCCGTTCTGGCTGATGGAACAAACGCCGAGCAGCACCGCCTGCCGGGACGTCAATCCGCTGAAGCGACCCGGCCTGCTGCGGTTGTGGAGCTGGCAGGCGGTGGCCCACGGCGCCGACGCGGTGCTGTTCTTCCAGCTCCGCGCCGCGCGGGGTGCCTGCGAGAAGTACCACGGCGCGGTCATCGGCCACGCCGGCCGCTCGGACACCCGGGTGTTTCGCGAGGTCGCCGAGCTGGGCGCCGAACTGGACCGGCTCGGCGCGGCCTCGCTGGGCGCCCGGACCCCGGCCCGGGTCGCGTTGCTGTTCGACTGGGACAGCTGGTGGGCGCTGGAGATCTCCGACGGGCCGTCGCGACTCGTCCGGTACCTGGAGGTGGTGCAGCGGTACCACCGTGCACTGTGGGACGCAGGGGCAGACCTCGACGTCGTCCCGGTGACCGCGGACCTGTCCCGCTACGACGTCGTCGTCGCGCCGGTGCTGCACATGCTCAAGGGCGATCTGCCGCGCCGGCTGGAGGCGGTCGCTGCCCGCGGCGGGTCGGTGCTGACCACGTTCCTGTCGGGCCGGGTGGACGAGAACGACAACGCGTTCCTGGCCGACGTACCCGGGCCACTCGGCGAGCTGATGGGGATACGGGTCGACGAGTGGGACGCCCGCGGCCCCGACGTGGTCAACCCGGTCCGTCTCGGCAGCGACGATCGGCTCGAGGTCGAGGCCCGGTTGCTGTTCGAACTAATCGTTCCGCAGAGCGCGGAGGTGATCGGCACCTACCGGGCCGACTTCTACGCCGGCACCCCCGCAGTGACGCGCAACACCTTCGGTGCCGGGCACGGATGGTACGTAGGCGCAGGCCTGGACGGGACCGGCGTGTCCTGGGTGGTGCGCCAGGTGCTGGCCCGCCACGACCTGCTCGGCCCCGCTTCGGACCTGCCGGGTCTGGAGTCGGCCACTCGGGTCACCCCCGACGGAGCCCGGCTGCTGTTCCTGCTCAACCACCGGTCCGAGCCGGTCGAGGTGGCCGCCCGCTCCGGCGGGGTCGACCTGCTCACCGGAGACCGGGTCGACCCCGGCGCGCCGCTGCGGCTTTCGGCCCGGGGGGTGGTGGTGCTGCGGGAGGACGAGTGAACGTCGCAGCGCGGGCAGCCGTCAACGGCGTCGGGGTGGACCGGAGGATATTCGGGCAGAGCGCCCTGTCGCACACCATGGCCGAATCGGACAGCCTGCCGCACACGCGGTCCAACGCGCACGAGACCCGGTGGGACGTGGACGACCCGACGACCGGTGCCACTCCGGCTTGCGACGGCCCGACCGGCTCTTGACAGCCGCCGAGCCGAGCCCCCTAAGATCCATGTCCTTAGATGTCGACTGATAGCGGGAGCAGGGAGCCGGATGCAGGCAATCGACGAACCATGCCCGGGGGACGACCTGGCGTCCCGTGGCGTCAACCGCCGTCGCCTGCTCGGCCTGGTCACTGCGGCGCTCGCCGCCGGCGTCATTCCGGAGGCATGGCTCGCGGAGGCCGCCTACGGCGCTACTCCGAGGTGGAACCGGCCGTTCGACAAGTGGGTGCCCATCACGTCCACGTTCGGACCACGCACGGACCCCATCACCGGCGTGTCCAGGATGCACAACGGAACCGACTACAGCTACTCGGGAATCCTCGGTTATCCCATCCGCTCGATTGCGGCGGGTACGGTGACCGGTGTTTCGTACAGCGCGAGCGGCCTCGGTCACCACGCCGTCATCACCCACGCCGATGGTTGGCGGAGTGTCTACGGGCACATGCGGGAGACTCCCAGGGTCGGGACAGGCACGCAGGTCGCTGCCGGCCAGCACATCGGCAACGTGGGATCCACCGGTCACTCGACCGGCCCGCACCTGCACCTTGAAATATTCCAGCCGAACGGACAGCGAGTTGACCCCGAGTCGGTTCTCAAGGGCGCCCCGTATGCCGGGGCGCCCGGAACTCCACCCGAGATTGTCACCAAGGACGGACTGATGTATCTGATCTGGAGCACCGGCGGTACCGGCTACCTGGTAACCCCCAACCGCGTCATCGGCCTGCGGTCGATGGCCCACTACAACCTGTTCAAGCGGATCATCAACTCCAACCAGGCTGCGGATCAACCCGAGATCTTCAACGCGTTGGAGATCGACCAGATCAACGCTTACCTCAACGGTAACGTGCCGGCCTGATCCGGCCCCCGCAGGTGCCGGCACCGCGGGAACCCGGCGGAGCCGATCGGCGACATGCCTCCACGCACGCCGCCGACCGGCTCGTTCATGCCCGGACGCCTCATCCGGCAGTGATCACCGCATCGGTCGCGAGGTGGTCGCTGCGCCGCCCGATCAGAGCGCGGAGCTGCTCGACTGCCGTGTCGGTGGTCTGCGCCTGGTAGCCGCCGACCGTCGGCAGCACGGCGACGATCTCGTCGAGCGCCTTCTGCGCGCCGTTCTGCGCGTAGATCTTCTGGTACAGCTCGCGATAGGCATCCTCGTACACCGTCTTGAAGGCCGCGCTGGCGAGGAAGCGTTCCTTGAGCTTGTGCCCGCTCATCATCCCCCGCGCCCGGCCCCCCTCACCGTCGCCGCCGTCCGGGAACTGCCCGGCGCCGGGTCGATCCATACCGGCCGGGGGCTGATGGCCGGCCGCACCATCCTGCGGCGACCGGCCACCCATCCGGCCCGCGTCATGCGGCCCCTGGGTGGCCTCACCGGAGAAGGTGAGGTTGTAGTCCCAGCCGATGACGGAAAACTTCTTCGTCTTCAGGTCGTACCACAGGTAGTAGTTCCGGCCCGGCCCGGACATGTCGTCGAAGTTGAGCAGCAGGTTCTGCGCGGCCACGTAACGAGCGAACGACGTCACGTCGACATGATCGGCGAGGTGCGCGTCGAAGTCGGCGTCGCTGCTCTCCTGGACCCATTTGATCAGCTTGATGACTGGCTGTAGATCCTGGCTGCCCTTCAGGGTGATCTGCTTGAAGTCGTCGGCGTAGTCGATGGGATCATCGCCCTGGTCCGTGAACTGACTGGTCGATATGCTCTTGTACAGAACACCGGACTCGCCCAGCGCGTCGGCGAAGGTCTCGTCCGGATGTTCGACCACGAGGCGGGTGGTGGTCGGCCGGTCGTTCACGGTGAAGCTGGAGTATGCGTAACGCTGCGCATCCACCTCGGCGGCCGCGAGCGCCCCCAGCGCGACGGCCTCGTTGAGAACCGTCGTGCCGCCGCCGCCACCCATGCCCGCCACCCGCAACGTCACCTCACGGTGCCCCTGATAGCGGCGTCCGTCGATGAACTCGTCGAAGCGAACCAGCCAGGGCAGGTTCTCCGGTTCCTCCGCCTTGAGGGAGGACCGCCCGAACCCGCCCGGTCCAGCACCACCGGGCTGCGCACCACCAGGCCCGGCCATCTGCCCGCCGCCGGGCAACCCGCCGCGGCCCGCCCCGGCACGCCGGGACTCACCATTGCGGGTCAGGCCGGAGAGTGTCGAGTTGCCCTTGAGCCGGATACCGACGCTGGGGATGGTGGCGCCGTCGATCGTGAGGTCCGCCTCGAGCCAGGTCTTCTCACCGTCGTCCCAGTAGTCGTCCAGGATCTCCTGGTAGTCCTTCTCCCGGTAGGTGAGCGTGATCGTGTGGGCGACCCCGGCGTCGAAGAGGTCGACCGCGCCGGCGATATCCTGCGTGACCTCGTCGGCGGTCTGGTCGCTGCTGCTGACGACCAGCGGCGCGACCCGCACGGTGCTGAACACCACCGCGCAGATGACCACGAACGCGGCACACGTCACGAGCAGCTTCCAGTAGTGCCGCACCCGGATCGGAACCCGGTGCCGCAGTCGCCGTCGAGCCGGCGGGGGCGTCGGTGGGGGCGCGGACGACTCCGGAATCGCAAACCGTGGCATCACAGGTCCGTCTGGTCGTAGCCGGTCAGGACGGTCACCCGCTGGCCACCGGTACGCTCACCGAGGGCGTTGATGAGGTCACCCGGCTCGTGGCCCTTCTTCAACCGGACCGTGTACATGAGCTCGGTCAGCGCGCCGCCCCGGATGGACTCCATGCTGACCAGTTCGAACTCGCTGGTGTGTGCGATGAGCACGTCCTGGACGCTCGCGGTGTAGTTGCCGTCCGGCGGCACCTGGACCTTGACCACCTGCCGCTGGACACTCGATGCGAACCAGTTGAACCGGTACATCACCACGATGATCAGGCTGATCGCCACCGCAGCGACGATCGCGAGCGTGTAGAAGCGGGTACCGGCGGCCATGCCGACGCCCATCACCAGGAAGATGAAGCCGACGTCGCGGGTTTCCTTGATCGCGTTACGGAACCGCACCACGGACAACGCCCCCACCAGCGCGAACGCCCGCGCGATGTTCGACCCCACCACCAGCATGATCAATGCGATCAGCATGCCCAGGATGACCAGTGTCTGGACGTAGGACTGGCTGTAGGAGACGTTTCGGTGGGTGAACCGGTAGACCCAGCCAATCATCGCACTGAGCACGAACGACAGCGACAGCGCGATGGCGATGTCGCCGATGCTGAACGTGCCGGACAGATCCTGAACATCGAACGGCATTGTCACGCCTCACTTCGGTTGGCGGCCGGCACCAGGGCACCGGCGTCGTCGTCGGCAACATGAAAGATCGAGCGAGGCGCACGACCGAACGCCTCGACACTCTGGCAGTACTTGGAAACCCGCACCACGGACATGTTCATCTGGGCGGTCAGGTCGGTGAGCCAGCGAGGAACCCGCTCGTCGGCCTTGAGTTCCACCACGGCCAGCCGGGCCGGGACGATGAGACGGTTCTCGACGTCCGCCCCGAGATGGAAGTCCCGGTCCCGCCCCCGCACCCGGTGGTCGATCGTCACCCGCAGGCCGGAGTCGGCGTCCCGGCCGATGAACGCCTCCCGCTGATAGCCGGTCATCGCCACGGCCCGCAGATCCAGCCGGCAGAGAAGGTCGAGAACCTCATCGAGGAACGCCCCCTGCCCGGGGTCGTGGTCGACCGCCATCCGGCGGTCGCACAGATCCCGGGCGAGCCGGTAGGGCAACTCCACCCGCCGCTTCTGCGTGACCCGGTTGACCCGCTGCTTGATCTCCACGAACACCGGACTGTCGTCGTCGATTCGGAACCGGTCGCCGTAGTGTCGAAGCCGCAGCTTGCGCCGGAACCGTAGTCCCTCGATCTTCTCCCAGTAGAAGCGCAGGTCAGGCGTGTCGTAGTAGACGCTCCACACTCCGTAGCCGCCACCGGCGGCGTAGGCGTCGAGATCGAGCCGGCGAGCGAGGGCCTCGCGTAGCTCCGGCACCACGGCGTACGGCATCACGTACTTGATCTCGTACCGGTTGAAGGCGTGCAGCCTGCTCGGCGCCCGCAACGCGTGACCGGCCTGATCATTCGCGACCCGCAGCGCCGGATGCTCCGGCGGGACCGGCCCCGGCGGGCCGTCCCCGGTGGGATCGGGCGGTACACCTCGTCGTCGAAGGGGGTTTCGCATCTCTCGTCGCCCATCTGCAAACGGCTAGGACGAAAGGGAGGTAATCAGGTCAACCTCAGAGCCGGCTGTGAAGAACATACGAATTCCAGTTGAACGACAGGTGGACGGCACGACGGCGGCCCACCCCGCGCCGGGGTGGGCCGCCGTCGTGCCGGGAGCGGTCAGCGAATACGGCGCCGGCCGTACGCGCCTGCCGCGAGCGCCACGCCGATCGCGGCGAAGGCGACCTGGATGGCCAGTTCGATCCAGTCGATACCGCGGGTGTCGTCGACACCGAGCGCACCGGCGACGAGGGTGCCGAGGATCGCAGCGACCACACCGATGAGCAGGGTCAGCCAGATCGGGATGTTCTGCTTGCCCGGCACCACCAGGCGGCCGAGTGCGCCGATGACCAGACCGATGATGATCGCGGTGAAGAAGCCGGTAACTTCCACGAGAGCCGTCCCTCCGGAGGGGTTGTCGTCGGTTCCTATCCTTGCCCCTCCCCCACAACCGCCGAAACCAGCCACGCCGAGCGGTCCGGACCTCGCCGAGGCGACGCGCTGGCCGCGTGCACTACAGGTGCAGGCCCGTCTGCGACTTCCTTCCCGGCAGCCGATCTGGCAGGTCGAAGTCGGGCAGGGGCACGTCGAGGAACGAGACGACCTCGGCCACCCGGCGCCCCCGCAGCACGAGCAGGTCCAGCCCCGCCGGCAGGTAGGCGGCAGCCGCGTCGTTCCAGAGGTACGTCCCGAACGCGAGCTGCCCGTTGGCACTCGTCGGCAGGAACCGCCACCTCCGCCCGCCCGTCACCTCGGTCAGGAAGCCGCGGAGCTGCTCACGGCCCTCGTACCAGACGGTCAGCGGCGGCATCGAGTACCGCGCGTCCTCCGTCAGCATCGCAACGATCGTCTCGACGTCGCCGGACTCCCACGCGGCGGCGTACCGCCTGGCCACCTCCCGCTGCCCCGCGTCGCCCAGCTCGCCGAGGAGCCGATCCTGCCCTGCACCGGGCCGGCGGCAAGCTGCTGGAACTACCTTGAGGTCACCGATCCGTCCCCCCTGCAACCAGAGCAACGCGACTGGTTGCGTAACCATCTTCAGGAATTCCACAACGTCCTGCGGGCACCGAACTTCGCCGACCCGGTCACCGGCTACCGGGCGTACATCGACGTGCCCTCCTTCATAGACCAGCTCATCATCAACGAGCTGAGCCGGGAGATGGACTCGTACATCCGCAGCGCGTACTTCTACAAGGACCGCGACACCAAGATCTCCGCTGGCCCGCTCTGGGACTACAACCTCACCTTCGGTGTGGGCGGCTTTTTCCAGAACGACCAGACATCCGGCTGGCAGTACCAGCAGATCCGCCAACCGGTGGCCAACGACTGGTACACGCAGCTGATGCGTGACCCGGCCTTCGTCAACGAGGTGCGGCTGCGCTGGCAGACGCTGCGCCGTGGCCCACTGTCCGACGCATCGTTGCAGTCCCGAATCAACGCCCTCACCGGTCCGCTGACCAACGGGGCACAGCGCAACTTCCAGCGCTGGCCCAACCTGAGCACCCGGATGATCGGGCCCTTCGTCACGCCGACTTCACCGACTTGGCAGGGGCAGGTCCAGTTCATGCGGGACTGGATGCTGCGCCGCGCTGCCTGGCTCGACTCGACCACCGGTTGGGGCGGGTCGACCACGCCCCCGCCGACCACCCCACCGCCGACTGGCGGAGGCGGCTGTGCCGCCACGTACACGGTGACCAGCCAGTGGTCGGGCGGCTTCCAGGGCGAGGTGCGGGTCACCGCGGGCGGCACGGCGATCAACGGCTGGACCGTGACCTGGACCTACCCCGCGGGGCAGACGGTCACCCAGGCGTGGAATGCGACAGTCACCAATCAGGGATCCGCGGTGACCGCCCGCAACGTCAGCTACAACGGCAGCCTCGCCCCAGGCGCCAGCACCACCTTCGGTTTCCTCGGCTCCACCACCAGTACACCCACCACACCGACACCTACCTGCACCGCGAGCTGATTCAGCCGCGCAGTGGCCACCGCGCGCCACACTACGCTCGCGCTCAGGGCTCGGCGCAAGGCGCTAGATGTAATGCCCATGAGGGTTGTTGACGGCGTGGCGGCTTGAGACGAGGCGAGACCTCCGGCGAGGTGTGAGGTGCTGACGCCCACACGGAACCGGAGGTCTCCATGGCCCACCGTAATGCCCGGCTGACCATCCACGGCCGGCGGCTGCTCATCACGCGTGTCGTTGACCAGGGTCGGCCGGTGGCCCACGTCGTGAAGGAACTGGGCTGTTCTCGGGCCACCGGCTACAAGTGGCTGCAGCGGTGGCGGGCCGAGGGCGACGCTGGTCTGCGGGATCGATCCAGCCGGGCTCACCACCAGCCACACAAGACGCCCGCCCAGTTGGAGGCGCGGGTCTGCCAACTGCGCCAGGAACGCAAACTCGGGGCTCGCCGGCTCGGACCGTTGCTCGGGATGCCGGCCTCGACGGTGCACGCCGTTCTGACGCGGCACGGTCTACACCGCCTGGCCTGGCTCGACCGGCCCACCGGTCAGCTCATCCGCCGCTACGAGCGCGACCGGCCCGGCGAGCTGATCCACGTCGACGTCAAGAAACTCGGCCGGGTTCGCGACGGCGGCGGCTGGCGCATCTTGGGCCGCGACAGCCTGGAACACCGCCGTGCCCGCACCGCCGGCCGTGTCGGCTTCGACTACGTGCACTGCGCCATCGACGACCACACCCGTCTCGCCTACGCCGAGATCCACCCCGACGAGAAGACCGACACCTGTGCCGGCTTCCTCCGCCGCGCCGCCGAGCACTTCGCCACCCACGGAATCACCCGCGTCGAACGCGTCATGACCGACAACGCATTGGCCTACCGCCGCGGCCGAGCCTGGCACCAGACCCTGACCGACCTCGGTGCCACCGCCCGCTTCACCCGCCGCTACCGACCACAGACCAACGGCAAAGCCGAACGCTTCAACCGCACCCTGTGCGACGAATGGGCCTACGCCCAACCCTTCACCAACAACCAGCAACGCGCTGACGCTCTACCCGCCTGGCTGCACACCTACAACCACCACCGCAACCACACCTCGCTCGGCGGCAAACCACCCATCAGCCGCGTCAACAACGCTGCTGGGCATTACAGCTAGAGCGGCACGCACGGTAACGGGTTGCGGCCAGCGATCGCAGGAGTGCGTTCGCGGCTGGGTGATCATCGGTGGGTCAAAGGATGTGATTCTCAGGATCGCCGCTCGAGGCTGCCGGCCCGGCGCAACAAATACGTGTCCATGACCCAGCCGCGGCTTTGTTTCGCCGCCGTCCGCCGGGACCAGATCCGGTCGGCGACCTCGTCAAGGTTGCCGGCCACCAGTTGCTCGTCGGACGAGCCGAGGTTCGCGCCCCACCAGATCTGCCAGGCCGACAGTCCGGGGAGCTGGCGACAGGTCAATGCCCCGTCGAGCAGGACGACGAGGTTGTCGTGTGTCGCCGCGTCGTGGAGCAGGCGGCGACCGGTCGTGATGGTGATCGGGCCACCGATTGTGTTGAGGACGAGCCGGTGGTGTGCCGCCAGCAGTTGGATGCTGCTGAGGCCGGGTACGACGTCCACGGTGATGTCGACCCGTGCGCGTTCGGCGATGCGGTCGGCCACACGGATCGCCGAGTCGTACAGGGCCGGATCACCCCAGACGAGCACTGCGGCGTCTCCCGGGTTGTCCAGCAATGCCTGCTCGAACGCCTGGGCCCGTGCCTCGTGCCAGTCGCGTACCGCGCCGGTGTAGTCGGCCGGGTCGGCACGGTCGCGTTCCGGGTCGGGTACGTGCACGAGCCGCCAGGCGCCGGTGACGTGCCGGGCGCAGATCGCCTCTCGCATCGCGATGAGGTCGGCCGTGCCCGGGTGCTGTCCGGTCTTGTCGGCGACAAGGAAGTAGTCGGCCTCGTTGAGTGCCCGGACGGCCTGGGCCGTGACCAGTTCGGGGTCGCCCGGGCCGAGGCCGACCAGGGTGAGGCGCCGTGTCACGCCTGATCCTCCAGGTCTCCCTCGACCTCGAGGTACACGCGGGCCATCTCCGCCATGACCTCGGCGTCCGGTTCGGCCCACAGTCCACGGTCGGCGGCCTCGTTCAGCCGTTCCACGATGCCGCGCAGTGCCCAGGGGTTCGCGCGGCGCATGAACTGCTGGTTCGTCTCGTCGAGGACGTATTCGCGGGCCAGCGACTCGTACATCCAGTCGTGGACGACACCGGCGGTGGCGTCGAAGCCGTAGAGGTAGTCCACGGTGGCGGCGAGCTCGAACGCTCCCTTGTAGCCGTGGCGCTGCATCGCCGCGATCCAGCGCGGGTTGACCACCCGCGAGCGGAAGACGCGGTTGGTCTCTTCCTGCAGGCTGCGGGTGCGTACGGCGTCCGGCGTGGTGGAGTCACCGACGTACGCCCTGGGTTCGGCGCCGGTCAGCGCGCGGACCGTGGCGATCATGCCGCCGTGGTATTGGAAGTAGTCGTCGGAGTCGGCGATGTCGTGCTCGCGGGAGTCGATGTTCTTCGCGGCGACGGCGATGCGCCGGTAGTTGGTTCGCATGTCGTCGGTTGCCGCGGTTCCGTCGAGGCCGCGGCCGTAGGCGAAGCCGCCCCAGGCGGTGTAGACGGCGGCCAGGTCGGCGTCGTCGCGCCAGGTGCCGGACTCGACGACCTGGAGGATGCCGGCGCCGTACGATCCGGGCTTCGAACCGAAGATCCGCGTGGTGGCCCGCCGCTGGTCGCCGTGCTCGGCGAGGTCGTGGCGGGTGTGTGCCCGCACGTAGTTGCGCTCATCGGGTTCGTCGAGCCCGGCGACGAGCTGCACGGCGTCGTCGAGGAGTTCGATGACGTGTGGGAAGGCGTCGCGGAAGAATCCCGAGATGCGCACGGTAACGTCGATGCGGGGCCGGCCGAGTTCGTCGAGGCCGATCACCTCCAGGCCGTTGACCCGGCGTGAGGCCGTGTCCCAGGTGGGGCGTACGCCCAGCAGCGCCAGCACCTCGGCGATGTCATCGCCGGAGGTGCGCATCGCGGAGGTGCCCCACACGGAGAGGCCGACCGATCGGGGATGCTCGCCGGTTTCGGCGAGGTGCCGGGCGACGAGGGACTCGGCCATCGCCTGTCCCGTTTCCCAGGCCAGACGGGACGGAACGGCCCGCGGGTCGACGGTGTAGAAGTTACGGCCGGTCGGCAGGACGTTGACCAGTCCGCGCAGCGGGGAGCCGGAGGGCCCGGCCGGGACGAAACCGCCGTCGAGCGCGTGCAGGACGTTGGTCAGTTCGTCGGTGGTGGCGGCCAGTCGCGGCACGACCTGCTCGGCGGCGAAGCGCAGGACGTCGCGTACCACCGGGTCGTCGTGCAGCGCGTCGATCGCGTCAGCCTGCCAGCTGGCCTTCTCCATCGCCTCGATCAGGGCACGGGCCTGCGCTTCCACGGCGTCGACGTCGGCCGCCGGGGCGTCCTCGGCAAGACCCAGCGCGGCGCGCAGGCCGGGCAGTGCCCGGTTCTGTCCGCCCCAGACCTGTGTCGCGCGGAGCACGGCGAGCACCAGGTTGACGCGTGCCTGTCCGGTCGGCGCCTGGCCGAGCACGTGCAATCCGTCGCGGATCTGTACGTCCTTGATCTCGCACAGCCAGCCGTCGACGTGCAGCAGGAAGTCGTCGAACTCCTCGTCGCCGGGCCGTTCGTCCAGGCCGAGGTCGCGATGCATTTGTGCGGACTGCATCAGCGTCCAGATCTGCTGGCGGACCGCGGGCAGCTTTGCCGGGTCCATCACGGCGATGTTGGCGTGCTCGTCGAGCAGTTGCTCCAGCTTGGCGATGTCGCCGTAGCTTTCGGCGCGTGCCATCGGCGGCACCAGGTGGTCGACGATGGTGGCGTGCGCGCGGCGCTTGGCTTGGGCACCCTCGCCAGGATCGTTGACCAGGAACGGATAGATCAACGGCATGCTGCCGATTGCCGCGTCCGTGGCGCAGGCGGCTGAGAGCGCGGCGTTCTTCCCCGGCAGCCACTCCATCGAGCCGTGTTTGCCGAGGTGCACCACCGCGTCGGCGCCGAAGCCGTGTTCGAGCCAGCGGTACGCGGCCAGGTAGTGGTGCGACGGAGGCATGGCCGGGTCGTGGTAGATCGCGACCGGGTTCTCGCCGAAGCCACGCGGGGGCTGGATGAGGATGACGACGTTACCGGCGCGCAGGGTGGCCAGCACGATGTCGCCGTCGTCGTCGACGAAAAGCGAGCCGGGAGCCTCGCCCCAGGTCTCGGCCATGGCGTCGCGCAGCGCGGCGGGCAATCCGGCAGTCCAGCGCCGGTAGTCGTCCCGGCTGATACGCACGTGCGACTCGCTGAGCTGAGCCTGCGTGAGCCACTCCTCGTCCTGCCCACCGGCGGCGATCAAAGCGTGGATGAGCGCGTTGCCGGCCGTCGTGTCGGCATCCTCTCCCTCGACCGGGAGCAGCGGGTCGAGCCCGGGAATTGCGCCGGGTGCGCCGAGGTCGTAGCCGGCATCTCGCATCGCGCGCAGCAATCGGATCGCCGACACGGGCGTATCGAGGCCGACGGCGTTGCCGATGCGGCTGTGCTTGGTCGGGTAGGCCGACAGGACGAGGGCCACCTTGCGCTCGGCGGGCGGGACATACCGCAGTCGGGCGTGGTTGACGGCGATGCCCGCGACGCGGGTGCATCGCTCAGGGTCGGTCACGTAGCGGGGCAGGCCGTCGGCGTCGACCTCCTTGAATGAGAACGGGACGGTGATGAGGCGGCCGTCGAACTCGGGGATGGCGATCTGGGTCGCGGAGTCGAGCGGGGTGACGCCTTCGTCGGACGCCTCCCACTCGGCTCTGCCGGACGTGAGCGCCAGAGCCTGCAGCACGGGGATGTCGAGGGCGCGCAGCCGTTCGACGTCCCAGGACTCGTCGTCGCCGCCGGCGCTCGCGGTGGCGGGCCGGGCGCCGCCGGCGGCCAGGACCGTGACGACGATCGCGTCCAGGGTGGCGAGTTCGGCGTACAACTCCTCGGGCGCCGCCCGCAGTGACGAGACGTAGATCGGTACGCCGGCGGCCACGCCGGTGGTGTCGATGGCATCGGCGAGTTCGTGGGCGAACGCGTTGTTGCCGCTCACCTCGTGGGCCCGGTAGTACAGGACTCCGACGCGGGGCCGGGCGTCCGGGGCCGGCTGCCGGCTGACTCCCCACTCGGGCAGCACGGCCGGCGGTTCGAAGCCTTCGCCGGTCAGCAGCACGGTGTCGGACAGGAAGGCGTGCAGTTGGCGCAGGTTCTCCGCGCCGCCCTCGGCGAGGTAGCGGTGCGCCTCGGCGCAGACGCCGATCGGGACGGTCGACAGCCCCATCAACGCGGCGTTCGGCGTCCGTTCCCCACCGAGCACGACCAGGGGACGGCCGGTGCCGCGGATCAGCGCGGCGAGGTCGCGTACGTCCTCGGGCGAGCCGAGCACCCGCAGAACGACCACGTCGGCCTCGGTGGTCAGGGTGTCGCGGCGCTCGCCGGTGAGCCGGGCAGGGTTGGCCCAGGACCAGTCCGCGTTGCTGGCCCGCGCCGAGAGCAGGTCGGTGTCCGAGGTGGACAGCAGGGCGATGCGTGTCATGTTTCTCCTTCGGTGACACGGGAGCCGAGGCGCAGGTCGCCGACCGGACGGCCGGCGCGTAGGTGCTCGCCGACGAGGCGTGCCGCGTCGCCGGGTCGCACCGGCCCGTACCAGGTGCCGTCGGGGTGCACGACGGCGACTGGTCCGTGGTTGCACGGGAACAGGCAGCCGGTCTGGGCCATGAGGACGTCGGCGTCGGTGAGCTGCTGCTCGACGAGCGCGCCCACGATCGCGCGATAGGTCTCGTCCGCGCCGCGGGCACTGCAGCGCGGGCCGCGGCACAGCAGTAGATGATGGCGGTACGGCGGCAGGGTGTCCCAGGCCGGTGAGGTGAGTGGCGCCTCGTGCCCGGTGATCGCGCGCTCGCCGAACCGGATGACCGGCGGGTCGATCTGCTGACGGTGCCAGTGGCCGGCCACGCGTCCCACCCACGAACGGGCGAAAGTCAGGTCGTCGGTGCTCACCGGTTCCAGGCGAACCTCCCGGGCGCCCTCGGCGTGCAGCAGGTCGAGCACATGGGTCAGCGTCGGCTCGCCGGCTTGCAGGAAGGCCAGTCGGGCGCCGGCTGCCTCGGCCTGCCCGCGTAGCACCGGCGACGCGGCGTCCGTCAGTGCGGTCGCGACGTGAACGAGGACGCTCACGGGGTCAGGAGCCGGTGATCCGGTGCGATCGGGACACGGGGTCTTCTTTCGTCCGGGGCCTGTGCGCGAGGCCTGGATGGGCACGTGTCGCAGACGGATCTGCGGCCAGCAGGTCTTCGGACTCGGGATCAACCGGACGGGGCGCCTTCCCAGACCGTGGGTCCAGTGGCGTCGTGCCCCGCCCGTCACCCTCACCGCTGCGCGTCAGTCCCGGATTCGCACCGGGTTCCCTGGCTCATGGCTGAGTTTGACTGGCATCACGACGGTAGCACCGACAGCCGGTGTCGCCGGGGACGGGCTCTGGCACCATGTCGCCGTGACCGAGAGGACCCGCCGCGACCTGTGTCCCGGCCTGCTGCGCCCATGGATCGCCGACGACGGCGCGCTCGTGCGGGTGCGCGTCCCCGGCGGGATCGTGCCGACTGCGGCGCTGTGCGCACTCGTGGAGGTGGCCCGTGCGCACGGCGACGGCGCGGTCCACCTGACCAGCCGCGCCAACCTGCAGGTGCGCGGTCTCGAGCACGACGGTGGGCGGCTGCCCGAGACCGTCGTCGCCGACGTCATCGCGACCGGGCTCGTACCGTCCACGTCGCACGAGCTGGTCCGCAACATCCTCGCCTCACCGCTGACCGGACGCAGTGGCGGCCGGGCCGATCTACACCCGGTCGTCGCCGGACTCGACGCACGGCTGCGCGCCGAGCCCCGGCTCACCGCGCTGACCGGACGGTTCCTGTTCGTGCTTGACGACGGCCGCGGTGATCTGGTCAGCCGTGACTTGGACCTGGGGTTGGTGGCGCTCGACTCGGACACCGCGCAGCTACGCGCCGGAACCTCGGCGTGGGGGCCAGTCATCCGGCTGGACGAGGCCGCCGCGGCGCTGACCGGGCTCGCCGTACGCTTCGCCGGGCTCGCGGGTGACCGGCCGGACTCACCCTGGCACGTCGACGAGCTGCCCGGCGCCGGCGCCGCGCTGCTGGGCACCGTACTCGACCGTGCCGAGCGGACCCGGGTGAGCACACCTCCACCCGCGCTGGGCAGGATCGTTCAGGATGACGGCCGCGTCACCGCGCACCTCGCGGCTTCCGGCGGCCGAGTGGACGCTCCCCTGCTGGAGGAGATCCGCGCGCTCGGCGCCGGCGAGATCGTCGTCACCCCGTACCGCACCCTGCTCGTCCCCGATCTGGAGAACGCATGAGTCTCACCACACCGGCACGCCGCTACGACTACGTCACCGACGGCGCGGCGATCTACGACGCCTCGTTCGCCACCATCCGTGCCGAGGCCGATCTTTCGGGTGTGCCGGCCGACGCCGAGAAGGTCGCGGTGCGGATGATCCACGCATGCGGCCAGACCGACCTCACCCGCAACCTGGTGATCCACCCCGGCCTGGTGGCCGCCGCCCGCGGGGCGCTGGAGGCGGGGGCGCCGATCCTGACCGACGCGCACATGGTCGCCGCCGGCGTTACCCGCGCCCGCCTGCCCCGTGACAACGAGGTCCGCTGCTTTCTGCACGAACCCGAGGTCCCGGCGCTTGCCCACCGGTGGGCAACGACCCGGTCGGCGGCGGCGGTGTCGCTGTGGACCGACCACCTCGCCGGCGCGGTCGTCGCCTTCGGCAACGCCCCCACGGCCCTGTTCCACCTGCTGGAGATGCTGCGCGACGGCGCGCCACGACCAGCTGCGATCATCGGTACGCCGGTGGGATTCATCGGCGCCGCCGAGTCCAAGCAGGCGCTCATCGACCTCGCCACCGACGCCCCCGGCCTCGACGTGCCCTATCTCGTGGTGACCGGGCGCCGGGGCGGCTCGGCGATGGCCGCCTCCGCGCTCAACGCCCTCGCCCGGGAGGCGGAGTGACCGGGCGGCTGTCCGGCGTCGGGGTCGGCCCGGGTGATCCCGAACTGATCACGCTCAAAGCCGCCCGGCTGATCGGCGCGGCCCAGGTCATCGCCTACCACCAGGGTGTCGGCAAACAGTCCAACGCGCGCCGCATCGCTGCCGGGCTGTTCCCGGACGACGTGATCGAGGAGGCGCTGGTCTATCCGGTGACGACCCAGAGCACCGAGCACCCGGGCGGGTACGCCGGGGCGATGGCCGACTTCTACGCCGAAGCCGCCGAGCGGCTGCGGGCCCACCTTCGTGCGGGCCGCGACGTGGTCGTGCTGGCCGAGGGCGACCCGATGCTCTACGGCTCGTTCATGTACCTGCACGACCGGCTCGCCGGCGAGTTCGACACGCAGGTCGTCGCCGGTGTGCCCGCCTTCGCCGCCGCCACCGCCACCACCGCCCTGCCGCTGGTCCGGCAGACCGACGTGCTGACCGTGCTGCCGGGAACGTTGCCCGAGCCCGAGCTGGCCCGGCGTCTCGCCGACACCGACGGGGCGGTGATCATGAAGCTGGGCCGGACGTTCACCAAGGTCCGCTCGGCGCTCGAGCAGGCCGGGCGCGTCGAGGGCTCCTGGTACGTCGAACGGGCGTCGATGACCGCCGAGCGGGTACTGCCTGTCGCCGACGTGGACCCCGCCACGGTGCCGTACTTCTCGATCGTGCTGGTCCCCGGCGACACCCGGCCCGGAGTGGCCCGTTACGACCTCCCGGCCACCAGGGTCACCGAACCTTATCCCGGCGCCGAGGTCGTCGTCGTGGGCCTCGGCCCCGGTCCCGATCGGTGGCTCTCCCCCGAGGCGTCGCAGGTGCTCGCCGAGGCCGGCCACGTCGTCGGCTACGGCCCGTACGTCCAGCGCGTCGCGCAGCGCCCCGGACTCGTCCGCCACGCCTCCGGCAACACGGTCGAGCTCGAGCGGGCCCGGCAGGCGCTCGAACTGGCGCTCGCCGGTGAGCGCGTCGCGGTCGTCTCCGGCGGTGACGCGGGCGTCTTCGGCATGGCGTCGGCGGTGTTCGAGGCCGCGGAGGACCCCCGCTACGCCGGCGTCGCCATCCGTGTCGTACCCGGGATCTCCGCCGTCCAGGCGGTCGCGGCGCGCGCGGGCGCGCCGATCGGGGCCGATTTCGCGGTGATGAGCCTGTCGGACCGGCTCAAGCCGTGGGAGGTCGTGGTCAAGCGGCTGCGCGCTGTCGCCGAGGCGGATTTGGTGCTGGCCCTCTACAACCCGCGCTCACGCTCACGCACCGAACAGGTCGCGCAGGCCCGGGCCGTGCTGCTGGAGCACAAGTCCCCCCGGACGGTCGTGGTCGTGGGCCGCGACATCGGCCGGGCCGGGGAGAGTCTCACCGTCACCTCGCTCGGCGAACTGGACCCCGGCAGCATCGACATGAAATGCCTGTTGATCATCGGCGCCTCGGCGACGCGAGTCACCGCGGCCGGACGTGTCTGGAGCCCGCGCTTCGTGCCCTGATCAGCCGCGCACGCGGCGCTCGCGACCGGCCGAGTAGAGGAACGACTCGCCGCCACGGACGTCCCCGGCCAGCGCCGGGCCGACCAGGATGACCGCTGCCTGTCGCAGACCGGCCTGCTCGACCCGGCCGCCGATGTCGGCCAGCGTGCCGCGCAGGATGAGCTCCTGCGGCTGCGACACCCGGTGCACCACGACTATGGGGCAGTCGTGGCCGTAGTAGCCGGCCAGTTCGGCGGCCAGCTCGCGGGTACGCGTGACCGCCAGGTGCAGGGCGAGCGTCGCGCCGGTCGCGGCGAACGCGGCGAGCTTCTCTCCCGACGGCATGACCGTGGACCGGGCCTGCGCGCGGGTGAGCACGACCGACTGGGCCAGCTCCGGGACGGTCAGCTCGGCGCCGACGGCGGCGGCAGCAGCCGCATAGGCCGGCACGCCGGGCGTGACGTCCCACGGGACCCGGGCGGCGTCGAGCCGGCGTGCCTGCTCGTGCACCGCCGAGTACAGCGACGGGTCACCGGAGCACAGCCGTACGACCTCGGACCCGTCGGCGTGTGCCTGGACCAGGTGCGTGGTGATCTGGTCCAGGTCGAGGTGCTGGGTGTCGATCAGCCGGGCGTCGTCACGGCAGTGCTCCAGCACCTCGGCGTCGAGGTACGTGCCCGGGTACAGGCACACGTCGGCGGACTCGAGCAGGCGTACCGCGCGGAGGGTGAGCAGGTCGGCGGCGCCGGGCCCGGCCCCGACGAAATGGACGGTCATGAATCTCCCTTGACGATGGACCACTGGCTGACTGCCCGCGCGGGCGTCCAGCCGGTGAAGCCGCCGAGCGGTTCGGCGCGTTCGACGTGCAGGCGGACGAGTTCACCGCCGCGCCGGCGGTGCTGCTCCAGCAGCACCGCCTCGGTCTCGGCGGTGACACCGTGCACGACGAGCCGTCCACCGGCGCCGAGCGCATCCCAGCAGGTGTCCAGCACGCCGGGGACGGTGGCCCCGCCGCCGACGAACACCGCGTCGGGACGGTCCAGGCCGGACAGGGCCCCGGGCGCCGAACCCTCGACCAGACACAGACCCGGCACGCCGAGGGCAGCGGCGTTGCGGTGCACCAGCGCGGCCCGGTCGGAGCGGGGCTCCACCGCGATCGTCCGTGCCGTCGGCCAGGCCCGCATCCACTCCACACCGATCGAGCCGCTGCCGGCGCCGACGTCCCACAGCAGCTGACCGGGCGCGGGCGCGAGCCGGGCCAGGGCACTGGCCCGCAGGTCACGTTTGGTGATCTGCCCGGCGTGCTCGAACGCGTCGTCGGGCAACACGCCGCCCGCGGCCCAGCCCGGACCGGCACCGCGAACTTCGACGGCGAGAACGTTCAACCGCGGCACGTCGTTCAGGTCCCACCCGGCCGCGGTGGTCGCGGTACACGACTCACCGGCGGCACCGAGGTCACCGAGCACGACCAGCCTGGACTGCCCCCAACCGAGCCCGGTCAGCACCGCGGCCACGGCCGCGGGTGTCGTCTCGTCGCTGGACAGCACGAGCAGCCGGCGCCCGGCCGAGAGCGCAGGCACGATCAGCCGTAGGTCCCGGCCGACCAGGCTGACCGTGGTGACGGACTCAGCCGGCCATCCGAGACGTGCTCGGGCGAGGGCTACCGAGGAGACCCCGGGCACGATCGTCACGCGCTCCGGGCCCAGGACGTCCAGCAGCGTCGTGCCGATACCCGACACGAGCGGGTCGCCGGAGGCCAGCACGACAACCGGCCCTCGCGCGGAGGCGAGCACACCTGGCAGATTGTCCCGCAGCGGCGACGGCCACGCCACGCGCTGCTGGCCGTCGACGGGCGGCACCGCCTCGAGGTGCCGCCGCCCGCCGAGCAGCGTCGCGGCCGCCCGCACCAGCGCCCGGGACGGCTCCGGCAGACCCACCCACCCGTCAGCCCCGACCCCCACCACGGTCACCCGCTCCTCCATGGAGATGCACCCTAGCCGCCCACCGGCCCTTGCCCCGGCCACCGGGGCGTCTATGGTGATGCACAGGTTCGAGGTGCCCCACGACCGTGGTCACGGGGAGAATCTGGGAAGCCGGTGAGAATCCGGCACAGGGCCCGCTGCGGTGATCCAGGCATTGACCTGGGAAGTCCGAAGACCGGCCTCGATCCGATCCACGGCGCATGCCGCGTCGTGGACCGCCATGGCAGATCGAGCGGGAGCCCTACATGCCAGCGCAGTACCCCTTTTGTGCCGTCGTCGGCGCCGACGACATGACTCTCGCCCTCACCCTGGTCGCGATCGATCCGCTCATCGGCGGTGTCCTGATCCGCGGGGAGAAGGGCACTGCCAAGACCACTACCGTGCGCGGCCTCGCCGAGGTGCTCCCGGCGGTACGGGTCTATGCGGGCGACCGGTTCTCCATCGACCCGGACGATCCCTCGGCGGTCTGCCCCGACGGGCCGTTCGACGTGTCCACGCCCGTCGTCGAACGGCCGGTACGCCTCGTCGAACTACCCGTCGGAGCCGGCGACGACCGGGTGACCGGATCGCTGAAGCTCGATGCCGCGCTGCGAGACGGCGTCGTCGCGTTCGAGCCCGGCCTGCTGGCCCGGGCCCATCGTGGCCTGCTGTACGTCGACGAGGTCAACCTGCTGCCGGACCACCTGGTCGACCTGCTGCTCGACGCCGCGGCGACCGGCCGGGTCAGCGTCGAACGCGACGGTGTCTCGGTCGAGCATGCCTCCCGGTTCGTGTTGATCGGCACGATGAACCCGGAGGAGGGCGAACTGCGCCCGCAGCTGCTCGACCGGTTCGGCCTGACGGTCGAGGTCGCCGCCCCGCGTGACCCCGTCCTGCGGGTGCAGGCGGTCCGCCGCCGGCTCGCATTCGACGCCGACCCGGAGGGCTTCGCCACACGCTGGGCCGGCGAGCAGGAAGCCCTGCGCACCCGGCTGGCCGCCGCCCGGCGCTCGCTGGCCGGTGTCGTGCTCGACGACGAGACGCTGACCAGGATCGCCGAGCTGTGCGCCGCGTTCGACGTGGACGGCCTGCGTGCGGACCTCGTCACCGCTCGCGCCGCCGCGGCGCACGCGGCCTGGCGGGGACGTACGCGAGTGACACTCGAGGACATCCGCATCGCCGCCCGTCTCGCGCTGCCGCACCGCCGCCGCCGCAACCCCTTCGACGAGCCCGGCCTGGACCAGGACCGCCTGGACGACCTACTCGGCCACAACGACCCCGACCCCGGACCCGACGGTCCCGGCGGCGGTCTGCCCGACGACACCGGGCACGACAGATCGGCCGGGGACGTGCCCGGCCTTCCCGGCGAGAGCCCGCCCGTACCGGAGCCCGAACGGCAGGCCGCCACATCGATGGCATCCGCGGGCGAGCCCGCACGTGCCCGCTTGCTGGTCGTGAAAGGAACCGGCGACGGTCAGGCCGGCCGGCGGTCCCGGGCACGAACACCGCAGGGCCGTGTCGCCGGGCAGCGGCGGCGCACGTCCGGCGACGGCCGGCTGCACCTGCCGGGCACCATCACCGCGGCGGCGCCGCATCAGCATTCCCGGGGTGGCTTGACCGGCGGTCGCGGCCTCGCGCTCGTGCCCGGCGACCTGCGCCGGGCCGAGACCGTCGGGCGCGAGTCGAACCTCGTGCTGCTGTGCGTGGACGCGTCCGGTTCGATGGCGGCCCGCCGCCGCATGGAGCAGGTCAAGACCGCTGTGCTGTCGCTGCTGCTGGACGCCTACCGCCGCCGGGACAAGGTCGCACTGGTGACGTTCCGCCGGCACACCGCCGAGGTCGTCCTGCCACCGACCGGCTCGGTCGACGTCGCCTCCCGCCGCCTGGCCGACCTACCGGCCGGTGGCCGGACCCCGCTCGCGGAGGGCCTGGAACGCAGTGGCGAGGTGCTGCGCCGGGAGGCGCTGCGCGACCCGTCCCGCCGGCCCCTGCTCGTCGTGGTGACCGACGGCCGCGCCACCTCCGGCCCGGACCCGCTGGGTCGTGCCCACCGCGCCGCCGCCGCGCTCGCCACCAGCGGTGTCCAGGTCGTCGTCGTGGACTGCGAGACCGGACGATTCCGGCTCGGCCTCGCCGCCCGGCTTGCCACTCATCTGAGGGCCGAGCACGTGCCGCTCGGTGAAGTGACCGCCGACGGGCTCACCGGGGTCGTTCGCACGGCGACCGCTCCGCGGGCGGGGGTAGCCTGATGCCGCAGGGTAAGCCGCTCACCGTCCCGGACGACGGCAGCACCACCCGCCAGCGGCGCAACCGGCCGCTGCTGATGGTCCACACCGGAAACGGCAAGGGCAAGTCGACCGCCGCCTTCGGTATGGCGATGCGCGCTTGGAACCAGGGCTGGGACATCGGGGTGTTCCAGTTCGTGAAGTCGGCCAAGTGGCGCATCGGGGAGCAGACCGTCCTGGAGAGGCTCGGGCTGCTGCACGAGCAGACCGGCGAAGGCGGGCCAGTCGAGTGGCACAAAATGGGCTCCGGATGGTCCTGGAGCCGTAAGAGCGGCACCGAGGCGGACCACGCCGCGGACGCCGCCGAGGGCTGGGCGGAGGTGAAGCGCCGTATCCAGGCGGAACGGCACCAGCTCTACATCCTGGACGAGTTCACCTATCCGATGCAGTGGGGCTGGGTCGACGTCGGCGACGTCGTGGAGACACTGGTCCACCGTCCCGGCCGTCAGCACGTGATCGTCACCGGGCGCCGGGCCGACCACCGGCTGATCGAGGCAGCCGATCTGGTGACCGAGATGCAGCACGTCAAGCACCCGATGGACGTCGGCCAGAAGGGCCAACGAGGCATCGAATGGTGAGCCTTCCGCGGCTGATCGTCGCGGCGCCGGCCTCCGGCCACGGCAAGACCACGGTCGCGACCGGGCTCATGGCCGCGCTGGCCGCGCGCGGGCACACCGTGTCGGGGCACAAGGTGGGGCCCGACTACATCGACCCCGGCTACCACGCGCTGGCCACCGGACGCCCCGGCCGCAACCTCGACCCGCACCTGACCGACCCCTCACTCGTGATCCCGCTGCTGCTGCACGGCGCACGCGACGCGGACATCGCCATCGTCGAAGGGGTCATGGGCCTGTTCGACGGCCGCATCGGCGGCGACGGTTTCGCCTCTACCGCGCACCTCGCGGCCCTGACCGCCACCCCGATCCTGCTGGTCGTGGACGTCTCGCACACCTCGCGCAGCGTAGGGGCCGTCGTGCACGGAATGGGCACGTTCGAGGCCGGCGTCACCGTCGCGGGTGTCGTGCTCAACAAAGCCGGGTCCGCCCGCCACGCCGCCGAGGCGGCCCGGGCGGTGGAATCCACCGGCGTACCGGTGCTCGGGATCCTGCACCGCGACCAGGGTGTCAGCGCCCCGTCGCGCCACCTCGGGCTCGTGCCGGCAGCCGAACGTGAGGAGGCCGCCGCCGCCCTGGACGTGCTGGCCGAGCAGATCGCCCGCCACGTGGACCTCGATGCGGTGCTGCAGGTGGCACGCACCGCACCCGATCTGGACGCCCAGCCATGGGATCCCGCCGCGCACGTCCGGCGGCTGGGCGCCGGATCACCGGTGGTTGCGGTCGCGGCCGGGCGTGCCTTCACCTTCCGGTACGCCGAGACGACCGAGCTGCTGCAGGCGGCGGGCTGCACCGTCGTTCCGTTCGACCCGGCCCGCGACCAGCGGCTTCCCGCCGGGACACGCGGGTTGTACCTCGGTGGGGGGTTCCCCGAGGTACACGCGTCCACGCTGAGCGCCAACACGACGCTGCGCCACGAACTGCGCCAGGCCGTCCTCGACGGCGTCCCCACCGTCGCCGAGTGCGCCGGCCTGCTGTATCTGTGCCGCTCCGTCGACGGCCATCCCATGGTCGGGGCGCTCGACGCCGAAGCAGTCATGACGCCGCGCCTCACCCTCGCGTACCACCGTGCCGGACTCGGCTCGGACCAGCTGCTCGGCGAGCGGGGAACCGCTGCCACCGGCCACGAATTCCACCGCACCACCGTCACACCCGGTCACGGCGAGCACCCCGCCTGGCGCATCGAGGGCCGCAATGCCGGATTCGCCTCCCCCAGCCTCAGCGCGTCCTATCTGCACGTGCATTGGGCTGGGCACCCGCATCTGGCCCAGTCGTTCACCGAGGCCGTACACCGGACGGCTGTCTCCTCAGCACGTTAGGAATCACCGTCACATGCAGCTGAACCTTACCGGCCGTAGCGTGCTCGTCCTCGACGGGAGCGCACCCGCCGCCGTCACGGTCAGTGCGCTGCTGCACAAGCGGGCCCTGGTCACCGTCGCCGCGCCGGCCGTGTGCGCCGCGCTGGAGGACCTCGCCCTCCGCGGGCGCCTGACCTGGGTCACCACCCCGGTCGACGAGAGCCGGTTCGACGTCGTGCTGCGTACCGTCGCACCCTCGGAGGCCGGGTCGGCGGCAGCGGTCCGAACGGCCGGACACGTCACGCTGGTCGGCGCCGGCCCGGGCGATCCGGGGCTGGTCACCGTCGCCGGACGCGCGGCCGTCAAGCAGGCCGACGTGATCCTCACCGACCGGCTCGCCCCGTGGGAGGCCCTGAAGTGGGCGCGCCCGGACGCCGAGATCATCGACGTCACCAAGATCCCGTACGGGCGGAGCACGAGCCAGGAACAGATCAACGCGCTGCTCGTCGAGCACGCCCGCGCCGGACGGCACGTTGTGCGGTTCAAGGGCGGCGACTCGTACGTCTTCGGCCGCGGCTTCGAGGAAGTCACCGCGTGCGCCGAAGCCGGCGTCCCCACCACCGTGATACCCGGCGTGACCTCCAGCATCGCGGCCCCGGAGCTGGCCGGCATCCCGGTCACCCACCGCGGACTCGTGCAAGGCTTCACCGTCATCTCCGGCCACGTACCGCCCGGCCATCCCGACTCGTCGATCGACTACGCCGCCCTCGCCCGCACCGGCACCACCCTCGTGGTGCTGATGGGCATGCGCAACCTCGCGGCCATCGCCGACGCGCTCGTCGCCGCTGGTCTCGACCGGAACACACCCTGCGCCGTCGTCGCGGACGCCGCCTCGGCCGGCCAGCGGGTGCTGCGCAGTACCCTCGCCGACGTCGTCGCCGACACCGCCGAGGCCGGCATCGGCGCGCCCGCCGTAACGGTGATCGGCCACGTCGTCGCCCTCGGACCGGCCGCCGTGCAGGCAGTCGCGACAGCGTCGCGTTGCTCCGATACCTGATATGGTCGTGCCACCCTGCTGAAGGAAGCCGGTGTGAATCCGGCGCAGTCGCGCTACTGTGACGCCGCTCGCGGCGAAGCCAGACCCTCCAGCCAGGTCGACCACCCATCGACGGGACGCAGCATCCCAAGGAGTGTCATGCCTCAGGCGACCACGGCCATTCCGGCCGTTCTTCCCACCATCCCCGTTCGCGCGCTCGCCCCCTGGGCGCTGTTCTTCGCGCTGGTCACCGCCGTCGTCCTGTATTTCGTGGGCGCCGAGCAGGGAGCTTTCTCCGTCTTCGAGGGCACCTTCATCCACGAGCTGACGCACGACGCACGGCACGTGCTGGGCTTCCCCTGCCACTGACACCACGCCACGCGGCAGTTCGCCCGGCCCGGCCGGAGTTTTCGTCTTTCCTCGTCACCGGCGCTGCGGGCGTTTCGTGATGCCCGCGGCCGGCTCTCGAACGGACCCTTGATGACCCCTCGCACTTTTCTCGTTCACGGGCTGCTGGCCGGGCTCATCGCCGGTTTCGCGGCCTTCCTCGTCTCCTACGTCGTCGCCGAACCCCAGGTCGATGCAGCCATCGCCCTGGAGGAAGCCGGTGCCGCCGAGCACCCGCACGACAATGCCACCGCCGAGCAGTCTCACAGCCACGATGAGGAGGAGGCCGAGGTCTCGCGTGGCACCCAGTCCACCGGGGGCCTGGCACTGGGCACCATCCTGGTGGGCATCGTCCTCGGTGGAGCGACCGCGCTCGCTGCCGCCTTCGCCGCCGGGCGTCTGGGCTCCCTGTCCGCACGGGCCAGCACCGCGGTGGTCGCCGCCGTCGGTTTCGTCGCCACCGCCCTCGTGCCGTTCCTCAAGTACCCCGCCACACCACCGGCGGTCGGCTCCGGTGACACGATCAACGAGCGGACCGCGCTGTACTTCGGGTTCTGGGCACTGAGCCTGGCCGCCGCGATCGGCGCCGTGGTCCTGGCCCGGCGTCTGCTGCCCCAGCTGGGCGCATACTCGGCGGTGCTGGCCGGTGCCGGCGCCTATCTCGTGGTCGTCGTGGTCGCCGGGGCTCTGCTGCCGACGGTCAACGAGGTCGGCGGTTTCCCGGCCGACACACTCTGGTACTTCCGCATCTCGTCGATCACGACCCTGGCCGCGACTTGGGCGGTCCTGGGTGCAGTGCTGACCGGTCTGGTCGGACGCGACGCGGACCGTGCCGCCGAGCGGCTGCGCCGCCAGGAGCTGGCGGCCACGCTCTGAACCTTCCCGGCTGAACCTCGCGTCAGGGTGCGGGCAACGCCCGCACCCACGCCAGGGCGGCGTCCACGTCACGGACCAGCGGCACTCCGGCCGGCGGCCCGGCGCGGCGCACGATCACGACCGGCATCGCCCGCTCGGCGGCGACCTCCAGCTTCGCGACCGTGTGGTCACCGCCGGAGTCCTTGGTAACTAGAACGTCCGTGCCCGCCATCACCTCCCGCTCGTGCGCGAGGGTGTAGGGACCGCGGCTGCGCAGCAGCTTCCACGACACCGGCAGAACGATGTCGGGCTCGTCCACCACGCGAACCAGGCACGCGTGCCGGCGCAACGGTTCGACGAAGTGCGCCAGCGACTGCCGTCCGACGGTGAGGAACGGCCGGTCGCCCAGACCGGCCGCCACCCGGGCAGCTTCACTGTGGTCACCGGCCCAGTACCAGGCCGACGCCTCGGGGCGAGCGGCCCAGCCGGGCCGTTCCAAACGGAGCAGGGGAACCCCGGCGGCCGGGCACGCCGCCGCCGCGTTGGCGCTGATCTTCTCCGCGAACGGGTGCGTCGCGTCGACCACGGCACGCACCCGGGTCTCCGCCAGGTACGCGGCCAGTCCTGCGATCCCGCCGAAGCCACCGACGCGGACCTGCCCCACCGGCAGCCGGGGACGCGCGACCCGCCCCGCCAGTGAGGTCACGACCACGGCACCGTCGTCGACGAGCGAGGCCGCCAGCGCGCGGGCCTCGCCCGTCCCACCGAGCACGAGAATCCTCACGCGTAGGGTCCGATCACCGGCGCCGCGGGAGCGCCCCGCTCGGCTAGGTTCAGCAGCGCGTCGACCTCCAGGTGTTTCTCCGCCAGGTCGGCGAGCAGATCCAGCCGGGCCTGCCGGGCCGGCTCTGCGCCCGCCGCCAGCGCCTGCACCCACTGAGCATGGCCGATCTCCGCCCCACCCGCACACGCCATCGAATTGTTCGCCATGTTCCGTGCCTTGAACGGAGCGACCCGAACACCGCGCCGTGCGAACGCCCGGCACAACGCGGTCGTCACCCGGCTCTTGCCCGCGTCCGACGTCGTGCCCGCCACCATGAGCCGCCCGGTTCGGCGAGCCTGTCCTTCCACCGCCCCAGTATCGCCTGCTGTCCATCCGCCGGACCGCCGGGCTCGGCGTGGGCGAGGTCCAGCCCGGGCTGGTGTCCGACGCTGCCCACCACTTCGGCCATCAGCAACGTGACCTCATGGACGAGTTCGTCCATGCTCTGCCCTGTCTGTGACTGGACCAGGGCCAAGGGCGAGTTCGGCGAGCAGCATGAAACCCGGGTGCGCACGGTCTCGTCGCCGATGGCGCCCAGCAGTTCCTCGGCGCCGGCGAAGTCACCGCGGTGTCTGGCCGCAATGACTCCCGCCGCCTGCTGCGCCGCGAGGAACGCCGGCCCAGCGCCGGCCTCGGTCATCGTGCCAGGATAATCGGGTTGCCGGCGCGGGGCGCGTCGAACCGCCGGGTCACGTCCGACCAGTGAACCGGTGGCCGCGTCGAGCGCCGCGTGCAGCAAACGGTTTCGCGCCGTCGAGGAAACACCTGTGCACGAATACGCCCAGACGCGCGGCCATCTGCTCGGCGAGCTGGTGGATCGTGTCGTGGCCAGCGTGGTGGGTGACCGACCGGGCACCGGCAGCACGTGCCGGGTCATGACGGCGGCCGGAACTCAATGACGGTCCGCCCGTCGTGAACCCGCACGTCTGCGTCGACGCCGTACACGTCGGCGAGCAGCGCCGGGGTGAGCACCCGTGCGGGTGGTCCCGCGGCGACGACCCGGCCGTGGTGCAGCACGACGACGGTGTCGCAGAACATGACGGCCAGGTTGAGGTCGTGCAGCGCGGCGAGGGCGGTGACCTGCGATCGGCGGACCAGGTGCAGCAGCTGAAGCTGGTGGCCGATGTCGAGGTGGTTGGTGGGTTCGTCGAGCAGCAGCAGTTCCGGCTCCTGGGCCAGCGCGCGGGCGAGCTGGACGCGCTGGCGTTCCCCACCGGACAGGGTCTGCCACTTACGGTCGGCGAACCCGGCCAGGTCGACCCGGCCCAGTGCCTCGACCGCGGCGGCATGGTCGCAGCCGGTGTCGGACCAGCGGGTCCGGCGGTGCGGGATGCGGCCGAGCAGGACCACGTCGCGGACGGTCAGGTCGAGGTCGGTCTCGGCGTGCTGGGCCAGCAACGCGATGCGCCGGGCCAGGGCAAGGCGCCGCAGCCGAGTCACGTCGTCGCCTGCGAGTGTGATGTTGCCGGTATCCGGGCGCACCAGGGCGGCGACGGCCCGCAGCAGGGTGGTCTTGCCGGAGCCGTTCGGGCCGAGCAGCCCGACCAGGCTGCCCGCCGGGACGGTGCCGGTGACGTGGTCGAGGATGCGGGCGGCGGGCACCGCCCACGAGACGTCGGAGATCTGAAGCATCAGCCGCGTACCTCCCGGCGGCGCAGGATCAGGAAGAACGCCGGCACCCCGACCAGTGCCGTCAGCACCCCGACCGGCAGCTCACGCGGTTCGAAGACGGTGCGGGCGGCGGTGTCGACCCAGGTCAGGAAGATGGCGCCGGCGAGCACGGCGACCGGTAGCAGCCGCCGGTGGTCCGGTCCGGTGATCAGGCGGGCGGCGTGCGGGAGGATCAGCCCGACGAACCCGATCGCGCCGCTGACCGCGACCAGCACGGCGGTCAGCAGGGCGGTGCCGACCAGCAGCAGCCACCGCAGCCGGTTCACCTCGACGCCGAGGCTCGCGGCGGCCTCCTCACCGAAGGCGAAGGCGTTGAGGGTACGGGCGTGCCAGCCGACCACCGCCAGCACCACGACCAGCACCGGTACCGCCCAGCCCAGGGCCGTCCAGTCGGCGCGGGCCATCGACCCGGACAGCCAGAACGTGATGCTCTGCGTGGCGTGCGGGTCGGCCACCCAGATGATCACGAAAGAGGTCAGTGCCGCGCACAGTTGTCCCACCGCGACCCCGGTCAGCACCACGCGCGTCGGCGACAATGCCCCGAACCTCCCGGCCAGGCCCACGACCAGCAGGAACGCGACAAGGGCGCCGAGGAAGGCGCCGCCGGTCAGCGCGGCTACGCCACTACCGATGCCGGCCACGACCACCAGGACCGCGCCCAGCGACGCCCCTGAGGAGACCCCGAGCAGGTACGGGTCCGCCAGGGGATTGCGGGTGACGGTCTGCATGACCGCACCGGCCGCGGCCAGGCCCGCCCCCACCGTGGCGGCGCCGAGAACCCGGGGCAAACGTAGGTCCCAGACGATGTGGTCGCGCAGCAGCGGCACGTCCGAGTTCGCGAGTCCCAGGTGGCCGGCGACGACCGTCCACACCGTCCCGACAGTCAGGTCGGCCGGGCCGATGGTGACCGCGACGGCCACCGACAGCACCAGACCGGCGACCAGAGCCAGCACGAGCGCGGCCAGGCCGACCGCCCGCACCGGGCGGTGGGTGCGCACCGGGGCGGGCCGGGTGGTGACGGCGGTCAGCTCGGGGCCCCGGACGGCAGCGCGGCGATGCCCTGGGCGAGGGCTTCGACGCCGAGGACGTTGCGGACACCGGCCGTGGTTGACGAGAACGGGATCACCACGTACCACTGCTGTTTGACCGCGGGCAGGTCCTTGAGGGTGCGGTGCCCGGCGAGGAAGGTCTTCTTCTGCGCGGCGGGATCCCAGCTCGCGTCGACGAGCACGATGACCTCGGGGTTGCGGTCGGTGACGGTCTCCCAGCTTGTGTCGCCCCAGCTGCCGGTGAGGTCGGCGAAGGCGTTGGTGACCCCGGCCGCCGACATGATCATGTTGGGGGCGCCGCAGCAGGCGCCGACGCTCGGGGCGTCGCTGCCGCCGTCCCACCACATGACCTTCACGTTGCGGGCGGTGCCTGCGGCCGTGGCGATGCGGCCCTCGTGGTCGGCGATCAGCTTCTCGCCGCGGTCGCTCACCCCGAAGATCGCCGCGAGCTCGCGGATCTCGGTGAACACGTCGCCGATGGCGAGCTTCGCCTGCCGGGTCTGCGCCGGGCACCCGGCAGGGGAGATGTAGGTGCCGACGCCGAGTTTCTGCCAGTCGGCGCGGTCACCGACCCCCTCGTCACCGAACGCGCTGTTGTACGACGCGTACACGAAATCGGGTTCAGCCTCGAGCAGCTTCTCCTTGGTCGGGTACTCCTTGGCCAGCACCGGGATCTTAGCGTAGGCGTCCGCGTAGGCGGGCAGGATCGTGTCGTCGAGGTAGGCCGTGCCGATCATCCGATCTTGCAGGCCCAGGGCCAGCATGATCTCCGTGGCGGCCTGGTTCATGGTGACGACCCGCATCGGTGGCGCCGCGATGGTCACCGGGGTGCCGCAGTTGGTCACCGCGACCGGTCCAGCGGACACCGCCGGTGGTGCGGCAGCAGGCTTGGCATCGGCGCCGCAGCCGGTGAGCAGCACAGTGGACAGCAACAACGGCGCGGCAACGCGCCAGGGCATGGGGAACCGCACAGCGGGACCGCCTTCCAACACCTCGTGGACGGGGACGAACGTGCCGTGGCCGGTCTCCTGGCTGACGGGACAAGCAACCGCCGGCCGGCCTTCCCAGGCATCTCTGCCCAGTGACCTCGCGAAACGACGAGGGCCGACGGTCTCCCGATCACAGTGGCGAGGGCCGCGCCGGCATCACACCGGCTTCCCGAACACCACGGCGTCCCCACCATAACGGCCCGCGCTCGCCGCGGATCCGGTCCGGGCACCCGCTGTGGGAAATCCGACGCGCCGGACCGGCCTCGGCGTGGCTGTCGGCCCGCAACCCATCCGGCTCCTTTCTCGTGCGCGGTGGCTGGGCGAGGGCACGTGATCGACAGTGAGCGCCGTGGCTGAGGCTGAGCAGCAATACGTGAGCGCAGGTGCGAGGCCACGTCCGCCGGCGACCGGCTCCTCGGTCGTGGGCATGAGGCCGGCGATGCAGACGTCGAAGAGCTCGACGAGCGAGCACGGTACTTCGCGATCTGGATCGCCATCCGACCTGCGTTGCCGACGGCGCCGAGGACAAGGACGCGCTGGCCCGCGGTGAAGTTGATGCGGCGCGTCAGCGCGATCCAGGATGACATCGCCCGGGTTCATGGCGGTGGCGATCCGCACCGGGTCCACGCCGTCGGGTAGAACCACGCTGCGCGAGGGTCGATCAGGGTGCGTTCGGCGAAGGTTCCAAGGGGCGTATCGTGCAGGACCACGCAGCGGACGTTGCCCTTCTCGTCGCGTACCACGCCGTCCACGCCGGGGACGAGCGGGAAGATGTTGTTGCTGGTCCCCGGCGATCGGCATCTGGGCGGCGACCAGTGCGCTGGGCTTCGCCGCCGGGCCGCCGATCGGCGGACTCGTCCTGGCTCACCTGCCCTGGGGTGCGATCTTCCTGGTGAACGTCCCGATCGTGGTGATCTGCCTGCTCGCCGGCCGGATACTGGTCCCGGAATCGCGGGACCCGACCGGTGGACGCCTCGACCTGGGCGGGGCGACGCTGTCCACCGCCGGCCTGACCGCGATCGTCTCCCCGGGTTCCGCCCACGTCCCCGCCGGTCAGGTGGCCAGGCGCAGGTGACGCCGCTGCCGCAGCCGCACCGCGACAGCCCGCCACGACCAGCAACGTGAGCGCGGCAGCGAAGGCCAGCCCGTCGGTCAGGCCTGCCTCCAGCTCGCGCAACGTGGTGGAGCGGTAGGTGGACGGCGAGCGACGCCGGTCCCGATCCGGGCCGGCGTCGCTCGCCGTCGGGCTCAGAGTGTGGTTTCGCTGGTGAGGCCGAAGTAGTCGTGCCATTTGGTGCTGGGGGCGAATGTGGTGCCGGTGGAGAGTGCGACGTAGATGTCGTTGGTGGTGCCTTTGGTGAAGACGATGAGGTCGTCTTTGCCGTCGCCGTTGGCGTCGGCGAGGTAGGGGAATTCGCCGGTTAGGCAGAAGAAGTCGTGCCACTTGATCGTGGTTCCGGCGAAGGTGGTGCCGGTGGAGGTGGCGGCGTAGACGTCGGCGTCGGTGTTGCAGGTGAAGGTGACGATGTCGTCGCGGCCGTCGCCGTTGATGTCGCCCACCCGGGGCTGCTCGGCGCCGACGGCGAACAGGTCGTGCCATTTCTGCGGTGCCCCGAAGCCGTTGCCGGTGGACAGGGCGACGATGACGTCGGCGGCGGTGGCGGGGCCTTGGGTGAAGGTGATGATGTCGTCGCGGCCGTCGCCGTTGACGTCGCCGAGGGCGGGGAACTCCCCGGCGATGGAGAAGTAGTCGTGCCATTTCACGGCGGTGCCGGTGAAGGAGGTGCCGGTGGACAGGGCGACGTAGACGTCGGCGTTGGTGTCGTGGGTGAAGGTGATGATGTCGTCGCGGCCGTCGCCGTTGACGTCGCCGACGGCGGGGACTTCGGTGCCGGGGGCGAACCAGTCGTGCCATTTCGCGGATGCGGCGAAGGATGTGCCGGTGGACAGGGCGACGTGGACGTCGGCGGTGGTGCCGTGGGTGAACACGATCGCGTCGTCGCGTCCGTCGCCGTTGACGTCTCCGGTCAGGGGGGTCTCTCCGGACAGGGCGAACCAGTCGTGCCACTTCACCGACGTGCCCGCGAACGACGAACCCGTCGACGTGGCCACATACGCGTCGGCCAGCGCACCGTGGGTGAACGCGACCACGTCATCCCGGCCGTCACCGGTGAAATCCGTCGGCGAACCACCGAAATAGCGGGCGGTCGGGCCCCCGCCACCCTGGTTCACCAGCGAGAGGTAGTAGTTCCAGTTCCAGTTCGGTCCCGGGTCGGTGTGGTCGTTGCCCGGGATCTCGTTGTGCCCCTTGATGCCGGTGCGGTTCTTCGGGATGCCGTACTTGTCGCACAGGTAACGGGTCAGCGCGGCCGAGGAACGGTACATCGCGTCGGTGAACCAGGCCGGGTTGTCGACGTACCCCTCGTGCTCGATGCCGACGCCGTACGCGTTGCCCGACCGGGCGTGGTAAGCGGTGTCGCCCTCGCGGACCATCTGAGTGATCTCGCCGTTGCTGGACTTCACCACGTAGTGGGCGCTGACCCCGGCCGACGGGTTCTGGAACCAGCTGATCGTACCGGCGTACGAACCCTGGGTGACGTGGAGAATCACAGTGGTGATCCGGCTGGGCCGCCCCACGCCGTAGTTCGCTCCGTTGGCAGCCACCCACCGCGCCGGCGGGTACTCGGGCACGGCGGCGGCGAGCGTACGGGACGCGGTGCCAGCGGGCGCCACGGCGGCGTAGCGACCCCGCTCTGGCTCGACCCGGTGCGCCCGGACCGGCACCGCGCCCGGGATGCCCTGCTGCACCAGCTCGTAGATCCCGTCCGCGTACAGGCGTGCGGTGGCGTCGTCGGCCGCGCCGCCGTACCGCGCCACCACCGGGTACCAGGCGGTCACCCGGTCCCGATCCCGCGCGGTCAGCCCCTCGGCGTCGGCCAGCTCGCGCAGCACGGCCGCACCGCCGCGGATGTTCGCCGGCGTGGCGGTCTTCAGGCGCGCGACCGGCTCGCCGGTCAACTTCGCTGCCCGTTCCAGGCTGTGCTGGGCGGGGTTGCTGACCAGGTGCATCACCCCGTAGCCGTTCGCCTGGCTCGGCTTGCCGCCGTGCGCGTCGAGGCGGGACTCGCCGTAGCCGACCGCGACCAGGACGTCCCGGGGTACGTCGTACTCCTGCGCCGCCCGCACGAACGCGGCGTCCAGCGCGGTCCGGCCCGGCGGCGTCGCGGACACCGGCGCGGGCTGCACCGCGATCCCGCCGGCGAGCGCCGCGGCCAGCAGGGCGACGCCGGTGCGTCGCCGTCTCCGTCGTGTTCCGGCCACGGGGGCCTCCCATCCTGGTGTCACAGCGTCACCTCACCGGTGAGCCCGAAGTAGTCGTGCCACTTGCTGCTGGCACCGAAGGTGGTGCCGGTGGACAGGGCGACGTAGACGTCGTTCGTGGCGCCCTTGGTGAAGACGATGAGGTCGTCCTTGCCGTCGCCGTTCGCGTCGCCCAGGTAGGGGAACTCGCCCGGCAGGCAGAAGAAGTCGTGCCACTTGACGGTGGTGCCGGCGAAGCCGGTGCCGGTGGAGGTGGCGACGTAGACGTCGGCGTCGGCGTTGCAGGTGAACGTGACGACGTCGTCCTTGCCGTCGCCGTTGACGTCCCCCACCCGCGGCTGCTCGGCACCCACGGCGAACAGGTCGTGCCACTTCTGCGGCGCCCCGAACGACGTGCCGGTGGACAGCGACACGATCACGTCCGCCGCTGACGCGGGGCCCTGGGTGAAGGTGATGATGTCGTCCTTGCCGTCGCCGTTGACGTCGCCCAGGGCGGGGAACTCCCCGGCGATGGAGAAGTAGTCGTGCCACTTCACCGCCGTGCCCGAGAACGACGACCCGGTTGACAGCGCCACGTAGACGTCCGCCGTCGCGTTGTGCGTGAACGCGACGATGTCGTCCCTGCCGTCGCCGTTGACGTCACCGACGGCGGCGATCTCCGCACCGGGGGCGAACCAGTCGTGCCACCGGCCCGGCGACGTGAACGCCGACCCGTTCGACAGCGCCACGTACACGTCGCCGGTGTTGCCGTGCGCGAACGTGACGATGTCGTCGCGGCCGTCACCGTTGACGTCGCCCGTCGACGCGGTCTCCCCGCCGATGGAGAAGAAGTCGTTCCACTTCACCGACGTTCCGGCGAAGCCGGTTCCGGTCGACGTGCTCGCGTACACGTCGGCGGAGGCGTTCTGGGTGAAGGTGAGGATGTCGTCGCGGCCGTCACCGTTCACGTCCGTCGACGAGCCGCCTGCCATGCCGTGGGTACGCGCCGCCTGGTTGAGCAGCGTGCGCGCGGTCCCCGCCACCTGGTCGTACCGGTCGGGGAAGCCCGATCGCTGGACGCACTGGGCGACCTGGCCCGCCGTGTAGCCGGGGTTGTTGCGGTCGCAGGTGATCGCACGCGTGACGTACTGCGTGGTGGCGTAGACCGGGTCCATGATCTGCTCCGGCGTGCCCCAGCCGTAGTCCCAGCGCTGCTGGAACACGCCCAGGCTGGACTTGTCGCCGCAGGGCAGGTTGTTCATGTGGGACTCGACCCAGCCCGCCTCGAAGGTGGAGAGCATGACCTTGTCGTTGACGTTGTACGACCGGGCCACCCGGTAGACGATCACGGTGACGGCGGGGTCGTGGGTGGCCGGGACGGACGGGCAGGCGAGCGTGCCGATCGGTACGGCGGCGGCCGGCGCGCCGGCCGCGCCGGCCGCCGTGACGGTGCAGAGCGCGACAAGCATCGCCAGCAGATTTCGTCTCACCGTGCTCCTCGGGGGTGGGGGTGACCAGCGGCACCGGACGAGAAATCGATTGCTGACGAGTCTCGTAGTCACCCACATCGATGTCAATAGCGGCGGCGGGACGCGATCGACCCGGTCGGAAATCGATTGCTGGACGGGTATAGGATTCCGTGCGATCTCCCGCGGTGGCGGTCTCACTCCGGTACGTCACCATCCGACGGGGGCCGGGCCGGAGCGCCCGGGCGACGACGACGGGAGCGCGATGACGACCATCTACGACGTGGCGCGTCGCGCGGGAGTGTCGCCGGCGACCGTCTCCCGCGTCCTCAACGGGCGTGCCTCGGTCGACCCGGACATGGCCGCCCGGGTACGGCAGGCCGCGCAGGACCTCGACTACCGCCCGAACGCCGTCGCGCGCAGCCTGCGCCGCAGCCGGACCAGCCTCTGGGCGGTCATCATCTCCGACATCGGGAACCCGTTCTTCACCTCGATGGTGCGCGGTGTCGAGGACGTCGCGCAGGAGGCCGGCTTCTCGGTCGTGCTCTGCAACGGCGACGAGGATCCGGAGAAGGAGGCCCGCTACGTGGCGGCGGCCCTGGCCGAGCGGATGGCCGGGGTGATCATCTCCTCGTCCGGGCGGCCGGCCCTGATCAGCCGCCTGGTGCAGGCCCGCATCCCGGTCGTGGCGATCGACAGGCAACCACGCGGCGTCGAGGTGGACACCGTGCTGGTGGACAACACCCACGGCGCCGAGCAGGCGACCGCCCATCTGGTGGGCAGCGGCTACCGGCGGATCGCCTGCATCACCGGCCCACGCCGGATCTCCACCGCCATGCAGCGGCTGCGGGGCTACCAGCGGGCGCTGAAGGCGAGCGGACGCCAGACCACCGAGGACCTGATCCGGTACGCGGACTTCCGCGAGGAGGGCGGCTACCGCGCGATGGCCTCCCTGCTGGAGACCGCCGAGCCGCCGGACGCGGTGTTCGCGGCGAACAACCTGATGACTGTGGGCGCCCTCGAGTGCCTCGTGGACAACGGCATCGGCGTGCCCGACCCGTTCGGCATCGTCGGGTTCGACGACATCCCCTGGGCGCACCTGGTCCGGCCCTCGCTGAGCACCGTCGCGCAGCCCACCTACGACCTGGGGCGCACCGCGGCCACGCTGCTGGTCGAGCGGATCGCCGACCCGGCCAAGGCACCCTCGACAGTGGTGCTCCACACCGAGCTGCGGGTACGCGACAGCTCGGCACCGTCGGCCGGCCGGCAGGGCCACGCGGTGGGCCGTGCCCGGTCGCGCGGCACTGCCGCCGGCTCGCTCAGATCGTGACGTCCCCGCACAGGTGCACCCGTACGCCCAGCTCGGCGAAGAGGGCGGCCTTGACCCGTAGCGCGCGGTCGGCGGTGCCGGCGTCTGGCGCGTAGACCACGTTGACGTGGTTGGCCTTGTGCCGGGCCATCAACTGGTCGCGGCCCACGCCGTGCAACACGGCGTGCATGATCGGCCATTGCGGTGTGGTGGCGTCCAGCCGCCGCCGGGTCTCCGCCTCGGGCAGCGCCACCACCGTGCCGCGCCCGAGGTCGACGTGCAGGCCGCCGTCCATCACGAACACGCGCGACCAGACGATCTCCCCCGGCTTCGACACGCCGCTGAGCGTGCCGCCGCCGAGCGGGAAGTACATCGGCGGCTGACGCATGCTGTATGACCTGTCGTAGCCGCCGTTGTGCGACGCGGGCACCGCACCGGAGATCTCGAAGACCCAGACGAAGTGCTCGCCGTACTGCTGCCCCCAGCGGATGTCGTGCAGCGTCGTCGCCGGGTCCAGGCCCATCGCGGTCCAGATCCGGTTGGTGACCAGCGAGTCCACGGCGACGCCCTCGTCGACCTCGTTGAAGTGCGGCAGCGCGACGCCCGGGTACAGCTCCCGGGAGCCGTCCCGGCTGGTCACCGGGGGGCGTTCGATGTTGTTCAGCAGCCCCTCGGCCAGGTCGCTGGCCGGCACGGTGTCCTTGAGCCCCTGCTGGTACTGGATCCCGACGGCGTCCAGGCCGAAGTCGTCGGCGATGCGCAGCGCGGCGACGTACATGCGGCACTGGCTGAGCAGTTGGGCGTACGTCAGCTCGGTGGCCTCGTCGGTGCCGGTGTGGAACGTCATCCCGGCCGCCTCCAGCCAGGCCAGCACCGCCCGCGCCTCGGTGTCGCGCACCCGCGCCATCTCCGCCACCAGCGCGCTCTGCGACAGGCGTTCCTTGAAGACGCCGAGCGGGTTGAGCAGCTCGTCGTCGATGATGGCGTTGTACATGCCCATGCAGCCCTCGTCGAAGACGCCGATGACGGCCCGCTCGGAGACGAGCTGCCGGGCCAGCGCCACGCCGAGTTCGACCTCCTCGTCCGGCCGCAGCACAGGCAGCGGGCGTACGTGGCTCTCGTCGTGCGTCACCCGGCCGGTCTCCAGCCACTTCTTCAGGCCGTCGCGCGCCCACTCGTCGGTGAAGTCCTCGCTCCACAGCGTCGAGTACCGCACGCCCGCCTTGGTGAGGCTGCCGGCGAGGTTGAGCAGGCCCACCAGGCCGGGGTACTCGCCGCTCCAGTTCGCCACCAGCAGGATCGGCCCGCGGTGGGCGCGCAGCCCGGCCAGCACGTGGTGGCTGTACTGCCAGACCGCCTCCACCACGACGAGCGGCACGTCGGCCGGGATGCTCCGGAAGACCTCGATCCCGGCGCGCTGGCTGTCGATGAAGCCGTGTCCTTTGCCCGGGTCGACGTCGTGACCGCGCCGGACGTGCCAGCCGAGCGCGGTGACCGCGGCGGTGAGGTCGGCTTCGAGCTGCCGCTGGGTGGGCCAGCAGGTGACGTTCGCGCTCAGCCGCAGGTCACCGCTGGCGACTGTGTAGACGGTGCGGGGCGGGGCGGCCGGGCGCTCGACCGGCACGGGCAGTGTGTAACGGGTCACGGGGCAGCTCCCTCGGCGGGCGGACGGTGGGTGGAGCGGAACGCGTCCGGCAGGCGTTCCTGCCGGGCCGCAAGGGCGTGAACCACAGATCGGCTACCGGCGTACAGCTCGCGGTAGAGCCGGTACAGCTCGTCGTAGTCGGCGGCGGGTTCGGGTCGTGGCCGCCGCACCCCGGCGATCGGGTTCCACGTCTCGATCGAGACGTCCATCACGGTCCGGGCGGCCAGGAAGGCGCCGCCGTAGCTGGCGCCGATGGTCTGCGCCGGGATCTGCTGTTCCCGGCCGGTGATGTCGGAGACGATCTGGGTCCAGAGCCCGCCCCGGGTGCCGCCGCCGACCGCGACGATCCGGCGGATGTCGCCGCCAGCCGCCTCGATCGTCTCGATGTTGTGCCGTACCGCCAGCCCGGTCGCCTCCAGCGCCGCCCGGTAGATGTCGCCGGGGCCGTGCGAGAGGGTGAGACCGGCGATCAGGCCGCGGGCCCGGGGATCGAGGATCGGCGTGCGTTCCCCGGCGAAGAACGGCAGCATCAGCAACCCGCGGGCACCGGCGCCGGAGCGTTCGGCGAGGCGGAGCAGCTCGGTGTGGTCGGTGCCCGCCACCAGGTCGCGTAGCCAGCCGGTGATCGCGCCGGAGGTCGCCATCCCGCCGGCCAGGTTGCGGGTGCCCGGCAGCGCGCCGACGGTGCCCCACAGCGACGGGCTGGTCAGCCGGTGCGGCACGGTGTGCACGAGGAACATGGTGGTGCCGTACATGAGCATCAGGTCGCCCACGCCCTGCGCACCCACGCTCAACGCCTCCGACCAGGCGTCAATCGTGCCCGCCACCACCGGAACGCCCTCCGGCAGGCCGGTCTCGGCGGCGGCCCCGGCCGTCACCTCACCGGCCACGTCGCCGGGCCAGCACAGTGGCGGAAGCTCCAGTCCGGGTGCGAACGGGTCGATCCACGGCCGGTACCAGTCCTGGGCCTCGGTGTCGTAGAACGGCGTGCACTGGCTTGCCGAGTGGTGATCGAGCAGGTAGCGACCGGTGAGCCGGTAGGCCAGCCACGAACTGGGCATGAACAGCCGGCGGGCACGGGCGAACAGTTCCGGTTCGGTGTCGGCCACCCACGCGATCTTCGGGCCCGCCGCCTGGCTGGACAGCGCCGACCCGCACCGCTGGATGATCTCGTCGGCGCCGAACCGCTCGTTCATCCGCTCGATCTGCTCCCCGGCGCGGGTATCCACGCCGTAGAGGACGGCCGGGCGCAGTGGAGTGCCGCCGGCGTCGGTGAGCAGCACGCACGGACCCATGCCGCTCACCCCGACCGCGCACACCCGGACGTCACCCGGAGCCAGCAGATCCCGGCTGAGGGCGACGAACTCCCGCCACCAGATCCGGCCGTCCATCTCGGCCCGGCCAGGGCCGGGCCGGTCGACCCGGTGCTCCAGGACCCGGGCCCGGACCAACCGCCCGTCGGGGTCGACGAGAACCCCCTTGCTGCTCGACGTGCCAATGTCCACGCCGAGCACCACCGGCGCCGCCCGCCGCACGCTCGCGCTGCGCATCCCGGCCCCCGCGCTCAGAGGCCACCGAGCTTCGCGTACGCCTCGGCGGCGTTCTCCCTGGTGATCCGCATGGTGCCCAGCGTGGTGGTACGCGGGACGTCCTCGGCGCAGTCGACGAGGATCTTCCGGGCCAGCTCGACCGCCTCCCGGCCGCCGGTGGCGTACTGGAACGTGGCGGCGAGGCGGCCCTGCTCGACGGCCTTGATCCCGCCGGAGGGCACCGGCAGCGCGTCGATGCCGGTGAACTTGATCCGCTGCGCCTTGCCCGCCGACTTCGCGGCGAGGTAGGCGCCCTCGGCCATCGGGTCGTTGTGCGCGTAGATCGCGGACACGTCCGGGTGGGCCTTGATCAGCGCGTCCGCCACCGACTGTCCCTTCTCCCGCAGCCAGTCGCCGGGCTGGGAGGCGACGATCTGGATCTTCGGGTTGGCGGCGATGCCGTCGCGGAAGCCCTGCGCGCGCTCGGCGGCGGGGGTCGAGCCGGGCAGCCCGGCGATCTCGATCACCTTGCCGCCGTCGGGCAGCAGCGTCGTGGCGTAGAACTCGCCGGCCGCCTTGCCGATCGCCACGTTGTCGCCACCGATGAACGCGGTGTACGCCTCCCCCTCGACCTTGCGGTCCAGCACGATCACCGGCACGCCCTGGTCGTACGCCTTCTTCACCACAGCGGTGAGCGGCTTGGCCTCGTTCGGCGAGATGATCAGCAGGTTGATCTTCTGGGTGAGGAAGTTCTCCACGTCGGCGACCTGCTTGCTGTTGTCCTGGGCGGCGTCGGAGACCACGACGCGGAAGCCGGGCACCGACTTCGCCGCCGTCTGCACGTCGTTGTTCATCACCTGCCGGTACGGCTCGGCGTTGTTGGCCTGGGACATGCCGATCAGGAAGTCCTTGCCGGCGCCGCAGGCGCGGGCCCGCCCGGCGTCGTCGGACGGCTTCTCGACGCTGCACCCCGTCGTGATCGCCAGCGCGCCGGTGACCAGCAGCGCGAGCAGTGTGGTTCGCTTGTCCATCGGGTGGCTCCTCGGAGTCGGTTCGGTCAGGCGATGCCGCGGCGCAGCTTCTGCAGCGCCGCCGCGAGCACGATCACCAGTCCTTTGATCAGCAGCTGGACGTTGGCGTCGATGTTGTTGAGCGCGAGGATGTTGTTGAGGATGCCGAGCAGCAGCGCGCCGGCCAGGGTGCCGCCCATCGAGCCGGAGCCGCCGGCCAGGCTGGTGCCGCCGATGACGACAGCGGCGATCGCGTCCAGCTCGTATCCGGCGCCGTCGTTCGGGCTGCCCTGGTTGAGCTGTCCCGCGTGCACCACTCCGGCCACCGCCGCCAGGAGGCCGGCGACGGCGAACACGGCGACCTTGACCCGCGTCACCGGCACACCGGAGAGCCGGGCCGCCTTCTCGTTGCCGCCGATCGCGCAGACGTGCCGGGCGAACGCCGTCGTCCGCAGCACCACCACAGCGGCCACCCCGATCAGGACGAACAGCACCGCCGGCACCGGGAGCACGCCGTTTATCGAGCCGTTCAGCAGTTCGAAGGCGGGCGGCGCCTCCTGGGGTCCGTCGCCGTAGGCGATCGGGATGCCGAGGCCGCCGGACCAGATCCGGGCGATGCCCCGGGCGACCTGGAGACCGGCCAGTGTCACGATGAACGACTGGATGCCGAGGCGGGCCACGGCGTACCCCTGGAGCGCGCCGAACAGCACGCCGATCGCGAGCACGGCGGCGACGGCGGGCAGGATGCCGAGTCCGGAGTCGACCATGAGCGTCGCGGTGCCGACGGCCGACAGGCCGAGGATCGCCCCGACCGACAGGTCGATGCCGCCCAGCAGGACGACGAACGTCATCCCGATCGCGATGATGCCGATCTCCGACACCGCGCGGACGATGTTCCCCAGGTTGCCGGCGGTGAGGAAGAGGATCTCGCCGTCGCGGCGCGGTGAGGCGAGGATCGCCACGACGAAGATCACGAGCAGCGCGAAGAGACTCTGCACCGCGAAGAGCCGGTCGGCGAGTTCCCGGCGGCTGCGCGGCCGACGCAGCCAGTGGGCCGTCGCGCCGCGCAGTCCGGCCGTACCGGCGGCGGGCGGCGCCCCGGTCACGGCCGGCTCGGGCGGCGGCACTCGGGTGTCGGTCATCGGTCGTCCCTTCCGGCGGCCGGGCCGCCCATCGCCGCCGCGAGGATGTCCTCGCCGGTGCAGCCGCCCGTGGCGAGGTCGGCCACGGCCCGGCCACGGCGCAGCACCACCACCCGGTCGCAGACGCCGAGCAGCTCGGGCAGTTCCGAGGAGGCGAGCAGGATGCCCATGCCGTCGCCGGCGAGTCGGCGCAGCAGCCGGTAGATCTCCGCCTTCGCCCCGATGTCGACGCCGCGGGTCGGCTCGTCCAGCAGGAGCAGCCGCGGCTCGGTGAGCAGGTGCCGGGCGAAGACCACCTTCTGCTGGTTGCCACCGGAGAGCGCGCCGACCGGCGTGGCCGCCGACGCCGTCTTGATCGCCAGGTCGGTGACCGACCGCGCGACGGCCGCCCGTTCCCGGCGTCGGCTGACGATCCCGGCCGTGGTCAGCCTGGACAGGGCGGCCAGCACGATGCTCCGGCCGACCGGGTGGTCCAGGACGAGCGCGGAGCGGCGCCGGTCCTCCGGGACGAAGCCGACGCCGGCCCGCAGTGCCGCGCGGGGGCGGCGCGGCGCGTACGGGCGGCCGGCCAGCAGCACCGCGCCGGTGCGGCGACCCGCGGACCCGGCGCCGAACAGGGTCTCCAGCAGTTCGGTACGTCCGGCGCCCATCAGCCCGGCCAGGCCGACGATCTCGCCGGCCCGCACGGTCAGGCTGACGCCGTCCGGCTCGCAGCGGCCGAGCCGGGGCGTCCGGGGCCGCACGGCCAGGTCGGTGACACGCAGCAGCGGGCCGCCGCCGGCGGATCCGGGCGGCGGGCCGGGAGCGCCGGCCGTTTCCGCCGGGGCGGGCTCGAACAGCGACGCGGCCCGGCCGCCGACCATCATCGCCACGATCCGCCGCCGGTCCATCCGGCCGGCCGGTACGACACCGGCGACGGAACCGTTGCGCAGCACCGTCGCGCGGTCCGCGACGACCTCGATCTCCTCCATCCGGTGGGAGATGTAGACGACGCCGACGCCCCGGCGGCGCAGGCCGCCGATTGTGGTGAACAGCCGCCGTACCTCCCCGTCGGCGAGCGCGGCCGTCGGCTCGTCCATGACGAGTACGCGGGCGTCCAGGGCGAGCGCCTTGGCGATCTCGACGAGTTGCTGCTCGCCGACGCGCAGCGAGCCCACCGGGCGGCGCGGGTCGATGTCTGCGCCGAGCCGGTCCAGGTGCTCGCGCGCGGTGCGGCCCGCGGCCCGCCGGTCGACTGTGCGCAGCCGGGTCCGGGGCTCCCGCCCGAGCACGAGGTTGTCGGCCACCGAGAGGGCGGGCACCAGGTCGAGTTCCTGGTGGATGGTCGCGATCCCGGCGGCCTGGGCGGCGGCCGGGCCGGTGAACCGTACCGGCGTCCCGTCGACTGCGACTTCTCCGTCGTAGTCGGTGATCACGCCGGAGAGGATGTTGATCAGGGTGGACTTGCCCGCGCCGTTCTCGCCCAGCAGCGCGTGCACCTCGCCCGCCCGTACGTCGAAGTCGACGCCGTCGAGGGCCGTCACGCCGCCGAACCGCTTGGCCACTCCGGTTGCCGCGACCACCACCCGGCCGCTAGGGCCGGGCGCGTCGCGGGTGTCCACGCCGGTCACGGGATCGCGTTGATCGCGGTGTGCGCGGCGTCGGCGAACTGCACGTCCCGCCGGACCCCGCTCGCGGTCAGACGCCAGGTGCCGCCCGCGTACTGGCCCGGCGCCCAGGACAGGCCGCCGGAGCGCCACAGCGGCTGCCAGGCCGCCATCGCGTGGCCGGCGTCGTACCAGGTGTTGTCGCCGCGCCAGGCCGACCCCCACCGGTGCGCCGCGACCACCGAGAGCCCGTCGCCGGTGCTCATCGTCCAGCGGGGCATGCCGGTGACGTCACCTGTCGGCCGCGCCTCCACCGCCGGGTCGCCGACCAGCGGCGACGCGCCGTCGATGTTGAACGCCACCTCCCACACCGCGGCGGTCGGCCACCCGTTCACCGACCAGGTGACGTCGCTCTGCAACCCGGGGCCGGTCCACCGGGGCGTCACGGTGAGCAGCCAGTCGGCGGTGACCGGCTCGTCGCCGAACGGGATGCCGACCAGGTTGATCCGGGAGCCGTCGGCGGACACGTCGACCCGGTCCGGCGCCCCGGCCCGGTCGGTCACGTCGAACCGGCCGACGGCGAGGTACGGCCCGGTGCCCCGGTGCGACGAGTCGAGCGCGGGACGGTGATTGCCGGCCCCGGCCGGGTCGACGGCCAGCTCGGCGATCCGGGCGCTGGGCCAGGTGCGCACGTCGGCGCGCAGGAAACCGGTGGTCACCGTCCAGCCGCGCGCCACCACGCCGGTCGACCAGGTCAGCGGCGCCAGCCAGAGCCCGCCCTGACCCCAGCCGGCGTGGGTCAGGTACCAGTTCGAGCCGTCCACCACGACCTCGGCGGCGTGCGCGTCCAGCACCGTCACCTTCTCCGCGCCGTCGAAGCGCAGCGGGTCGCGGCTGCGGTAGACGGCCGTGCGCCGGTACGCGGCGCCGTAGTCGGTGCCGTCGCAGCAGACGAACAGGTACCACCACTCCCCCCGGCGCACCACGAACGGCGACTCCGTCTGCCCGCCCGCCCGGCCGGTGTGCGGCGAGGTGTACGCGATCGCGCGGCCGCTCCACGAGCGCAGGTCGGTGCTGGTCCGGTACGCCACGACATGGTTGCCGCCGGACGGGCTCGACGTGGCCGTGTAGTACATGACCCAGCGGTCGCCGACCCGGGTCACCATCGGGTCGCGGCCCTCCCACCCGTCGATGAACAGCGGGTTGGCGGAGCTTCGGGTCCAGGTGAACAGGTCGGTCGAGGTGGCCAGGTGCATGCGGTACCGGGCGTAGTCCGGGTTCCCGGCCGCGTAGAACATGTGGTAGACGCCGTTGTGGTGGACGACGTGCGGGGCCCAGATCCACTGCTCCCCGGCCCCGGGGTCGGCGGCCAGCGCCACCGGCCGTTTCGTCCACGGGCCGGTCGGGGTGGGCGCGGTGGCGTGCCCGAAGACCTTCTCGTCCTGCGGCGCACCGGGTTCGGCGTGGGTGATGCCGAACAGGTGCCACACGCCGGTCTGCTCGTGCCGCACCAGCGTGTGGTCGTTGTAGTACCAGGTCGTCGACTCCCCGGCGCTCGGGTCGTAGACGCGTGTGGACGCGCCCCGCGCCGGTGTCTCACCGAGCGTCTCGTACGGCGTGGTGGTGACCGCCGCGAGCGGGCCGACGCGACGCAGCGTCACCGTGTCCAGCCCGGCGAAGAAGCCGGTGGAGGACGCGGACCGGCCGGTCACCGTGACGGTGAGGCGGTGGGTGCCGGCCGTCAGCGACACCGAGCCCAGCGGCACCGCCCCGGTGCGCTGCACCGCGCCCGCGTACCCGTCGAAGAGCTGGCCGACCGCCACCCCGTCGACGGCGAAGCGCAGCGTGCCGTAGTCGCCGGCCCGGGTGAGGACCGCGCCGAGGTCGTACTGCCCGGCCGGCACCGACGGCAGCGTGAGCGTCACCGCGTCACCGGCGCGGGCGCCCCGGAACCACAGTTGCCGTCCGCCGGACCAGCTCACCCCGCAGCAGTCGGTCTGCGCGCCGACCGGCGCGGTGGCGGAGACGACGGCGAGCGACTCGGCCTCGAACCGGACCGGGTCGTCGGCCGCTGCCGGTCCGGCCGGGACCGCCACCAGGGCCACCCCGAGCAGGAGCGCCGCGAGGGCACGCCGGGCGCGCATCACGACACGCTCGGGCGGGGCAGGTCGGTGCCGGGGGCGAACCGGTCGTGCCAGCGGTTGCCCGGTGGCCCGAATCCACCGCCGGTGGAGAGCGAGACGAACACGTCGGCGGTCAGGCCCCTGGTGAACGCGACCACGTCGGCCCGGCCGTCGCCGTTGAAGTCCCCCACCCCGGGCAGCTCGTCGCCGAAGGCGAAGTGGTCGTGCCACTTCCAGGAGCTCTGCACGAAGCGGCCCCCGTCGGAGAGCGACACGAACACGTCGCCGGTCGTACCCCTGGTGAACGTCACGATGTCGTCCCGCCCGTCCCCGTCCACGTCGCCCACCGCCGGCAGCTCGTCGCCGGCGGCGAAGCTGTCGTGCCACTTCCAGCCGTCCTCCACGAAGCGGGTGCCGTCGGACAGCGACACGAACACGTCGCCGGTCGTACCCCTGGTGAACGTCACGATGTCGTCCCGCCCGTCCCCGTCCACGTCGCCCACCGCCGGGAACTCGTCGCCGAGCGCGAAGTGGTCGTGCCACTTGACGCCGGGTCCGAAGCCGGAGCCGGTGGAGAGCGCCACGTAGACGTCGGCGGCGGCGCCGCGGGTGAAGGTGATGATGTCGGCGCGGCCGTCGCCGTTGACGTCGCCGACCGCCGGGATCTCGGCGCCGACGGCGAAGAAGTCGTGCCACTTGACGCCCGCGGAGTAGCCGGAGCCGGTGGAGAGCCCGACGTAGACGTCGGCGCTGTCGCCACGGGTGAACGTGATGACGTCGGCGCGGCCATCGCCGTTGACGTCGCCGGTGAGCGGCACCTCCGCGCCGACCGCGAAGAAGTCGTTCCAGGGCCGGCTGTCCGGCACGAACCGGGTGCCGTCGGAGAGCGACGTGAACACGTCGGCGGTGGCGCCGCGGGTGAAGTCGACGGCGTCGTCGCGGCGGTCGCCGTTGGCGTCGCTGGTGTTGCGGGTACGGGTGGTGGCCGACACCTCGGCCGAGGGCGCGGCGGCGTTGCCCGACCCGTCGACGGCAACGACCCGGTAGTAGCGGGTCTGCGCGGCCGGCAGCGGACCGTGCCGGAACATGGTGGCACGTGTGGTGCCGACCAGGTTGGCGGCGGTGATCGCCACCCCCGGGTTCCGGGACGCGTAGACGCGGTAGGAGACCACGCCGACGTCGTCGGCGGAGGGGGACCAGGTCAGGCCCAGCGCGTGCACGCGCCCGCCGGCCAGGGCGAGACCGGCGACCGGGGCCGGGGCGACAGTGTCGGTGAACGGCGCGATCATGCTGTCGGCCAGGTATCGGGCGGCGGTCCAGGCCGGCGCGCCGCTCGCCGGGGTGAGCTGGACGGTCACCGCCGACCGGCCCGCCGTCAGCGCCGCGGGCAGTACGAACTCGTCGGCCAGCCAGCGCTGCCTGTCGTTGCCCAGCGGCTGGAGCCACACCCCGGCCGGTGTGCCGTCCACCGACACGGCCGCCTGCTGGTAGCCACCGGCCTGGTCACCGTGGCGGCGCAGCCGTACCCCCTGGTTGGCCGGGTCGATCGCCAGCCGGAAGCGGACCGTGGCGGTGGTGGCACGGACCTGGCCGGTCTGCGGGACGTTGTCGTCGTCGCCCTCGAAGGCGGCGGTGAGCGCGGTCTGGGTCGCCGCGGAGTCGGTGTACGCGTGCGCGGCGCGGCTGGCGGCGTCGCCGGTGACGACGGTGTCGGTCCGGCGCGTGGTCACGGTGCGCTGGGTGTAGAGGAACGCGGTCGAGGCGTACTCGGCGGGCATGTCGTTGGCCGGTCCGTGCTCGATGCCGAAGCGCAGCGCGGTGCCGTACGCCACCGCGTCGCCGATCATCAGCCGGTAGGCGGCGTCGCACTCGTCGGCGCATCCGCCGCCGCGGACCAGGTGGGCGGTGTTGCCGGTGAAGACGCCGCTGTACGCGCCGCGGTTGAAGTACCAGCCCGACTCGTAGAAGTCCTCGGTGCCGGTGCCGTAGATCTGCGGCGTGGGCGAGCCGTCGACGTGCACCCGCTCGTCGCCCTCCAGGTAGTTGCGGGTATTGCCGCCGATGATGTGGCCCCGCATGGTCTGCGAGACGCCGACGAACCGGCCCCGGCCGGACTGGTCGGCGATGATCCAGTCCGCGCCGCCGACCGCCTCAGCGCGGCGTGACTGGGTGGTGAAGTAACCGGCGCTGCCGTCGGCGGCGAGCCGGGACGTCCACTCGGCGCCGGGCGCCGACGTCACCTCGACCTCGATGCCGCCGACTGCGGTGCCCGTCGTGTTGACGAGCGTCACGGCGGCGGCGGTGCGGAACGGCATCGGCCACCATGTGCTGTACCAGCCGCCCGGCGCGGAGTCCATGGCGAACATCAGCGACCGTACGGTGCGCTCGCCCAGCCCGGCGCCGAAGAACTCGCCGACCGGGCTGTCCACTGTCGTACGTCCGTCGAACGTCATCCGCAGCCGCAGCCCGTTGAGCGTCGGCGCCCCGGCCGCGGCGTCCGGTACGCGCAGCCGCAGCGCGGTGATCGCGCGTGGCCCGGTCAGGGCGGCCAGTGACACCTGCCCCTGCGCCGGGGCGGTGACGGTGACGCGCGTGGTGGAGGCGCCGGCCTGTGCGGGCTTCGGGTCGCGGGTGCCGGCGGCGCGCAGCAGCGTGACCACGTCGGTGGCCGGGTCGGCCGGATCGAACCGGGGCACCCCTGCCGCGTCGGTGAAGGTCCGGTAGGTGACGTGGTGGAACAGCGGGTTGTTCTGGGTGGTGATCCGCATGGACTCCCGGTAGGGCATGGGCACCTTGACGGTGACGCCGCCGGACGTCTGGTCGGCGTTGCTCACGAGCGGCGCGACGAACGGGCTGCCGAGCTGCCCGTCCACCAGATCCTGGAGGTCGGCCTGGACGACCACGACGCCGTCGAGTTCGACGCGGATCCAGCCGGTGGCGCGGACGTTGCCGTCGTCGCGGGTGAACCAGATCGACTGCACCTCGCCCGGACCGTGCGCCTCGGCGATCACACATCCCCCGCTCCGACGCAGACACGACCAGGTGCCGACGAAGCCGTCGTCGTTGGAGCCGTCGCGGCCGAAGCTGGAGAACTGGTGGGTACGGGTGCCGGCGGCCAGTTCCGGCAGGCGGTCGAGCCGGCGGTAGGCGTCCCAGCCGATCGGGCCCTTGTCGTCGGCGACGGCGAGAGCGGGAGCGGGCGCCGACGTGGCGGCCGGCGCGGCGGCGGACGAGGTCGCGGGCACGGCAACGGCCAGCAGCGCGGCTGCTGCGGCGCCGGCCCAACGGCCGATGCGAAGCCTCATCGGTGTCCCTTCCGAGCGGCCGTAGGAGCATGAGAAATCGATTGCTGGCGAGTTAACTTCGAGACTTCCACGGTTGTCAATACTTCGCGCCCGGCTTTCCCTCCAGGGCAGGAATCTTCGCGGCGGGTCGGCCCGCACGCCGCGCAGCCAGGCCGGGCGGAAGCGACGCTGAAGGAAGTTTTCCGGCAACACTCACCACCCCGGCGGGTATTGACAGGCTCCGAAGTCTGCGGTTTCACTTCTCCTCAGCGCCACCGTCCCGCCGATCGGGGCGCCAGCCGCCCCTTCTCCGACGCGAACTGTCAGGGCCCGCCCATCGGCGACACCGGCCCCTGGCCCGACGCGCCCACGCGCCGCTCCGACAGTGCATCCCTCTTCCGACGAGGAGTCACCGCATGCCCAGATTCCCGACGCGTCCCGTCCGGCGGGCCCTCGTCGCGCTGCTCACCCTGGCCGCGGCCATCCTCACCGCGGTGACGGTCACCCCGTCACCGGCACTCGCCGCGCCCACCTTCAAGGCACCGTTCCCCTGCGGGCAGCGGTGGACGTACAGCCACCACAACGCCGAGGTGCGGCAGGCGCTGGACTTCGTCCGCGCCGACGGCGGTGTCACAGGCGGTACGCCCCAGATGGCGTCCGCCGCCGGAGTGGCCCGGCGCTACTCGCAGCCCAGCGGCGCCGGCAACTACATCGTCATCGACCACGGCGGCGGATGGACCACCTACTATTTCCACCTCAGCGCCTACTCGGTGCCCGACGGCGCCTACGTGCAGCAGGGCCAGCAGATCGGGATCACCGGCAGCACCGGCAACTCCTCCGGCGCACACGTGCACTACGAGCAGCTCTACAACGGTGTCGGCCAGGTCATCTCGATCAACGGCGTCTCGCTCGCGCCGTATCCCGGCCAATACAACCAGCGGTTCCTGGTCAGCGACAACTGCGGCACGCCGCCGCCGCCCGCGCCCCGCTATTTCGGTGGTTCGCCGACGGATTTCACCGGTGACGGCCGGGATGACGTGGTCGCGTTCACCCACGGTGCGCTGGCCGACGCGTATGTGGCCACGTCGACGGGTTCGTCGTTCGCGGGCACGTCGGTGAAGTGGCACGACTGGTTCGCCCTGTCCGGAGAGACCCCCCTGACCGGAGACGTCAACGGCGACGGACGCGACGACGCGATCGTGTTCACCCACGGCACCACCGCCGACGTCCACGTCGCCCTGTCCACCGGCACATCCTTCGCCGCATCCGCGAAATGGCACGACTGGTTCGCCCCCGGCACCGAAGTCCCCGCCGTCGGCGACGTCAACGGCGACGGCCGCGACGACATCATCACCTTCACCCACGACACCAACGCCGACGTCTACGTCGCCCTGTCCACCGGCACCTCCTTCACCGGCACCGCCGTGAAATGGCACGACTACTTCTCCATCGCCGGGGAGTTCCCCGCCCTCGGCGACGTCAACGGCGACGGCCGCGACGACATCATCACCTTCACCCAAGGCCCCGCCACCGCCGCCGACGTCATCGTCGCCCTGTCCACCGGCAACGGCTTCGGGGCACCGCAGAAATGGCACGACCTGTTCGCCGTCGGCGCCGAGCAGCCCCGGGTGGGCGACATCAACGGCGACGGCCGCGACGACATCGTCACCTTCACCTGCAACACCGACGCCGACGTCTACGCCGCCACCTCCACCGGCACCACCTTCGCCGGAACCACGATCAAGTGGCACGACTTCTTCTGCCTAACCGGCGAATTCCCCTACCTCGCCGACGCCAACGGCGACGGCAAAGACGACCTCATCGTCTTCACCAAAGGCACCACCAACGACATCTACGTCGCACTCTCCACCGGCACCACATTCGCCCCCAGCACCAAATGGCACGACTACTTCGGCCTCACCAGCGAAACCACACTCTGAGCCCCAGGAGGAACCATGCCGCACGACCGGAACATCTCCCCCACCGTGAGCCGCCGGCGGCTGCTCACCGGCGCCGCCGCGGTCGCGGCGACCGGCGCCCTCGCCGGCGCCTTCACCGCGCCGTCCGCGGCCAGTGCAGCCGTCAACGGGTACGGCCTGCGCATCGTCGACCGCAACGAGAACGGCGGCCGGTTGCAGTACTACCGTTTCGCCACCGACGCGATCGAGTGGGATCCGGCGGTGAACGTGCTGCTGCCCGACGGCTACCACACCAGCCGCAAGCGTTACCCGGTGTTGTATCTGCTGCACGGCGGCAACGCGGACTTCCGCACGTTCCACCTCCAGGACAACATCATCAACCTCACCGCGGGCCGCGAGATCATCGTCGTCATGCCGGACGCCTCCACTGGCTGGTACAGCAACCCGGTCAGCACCAATGTCGGGCCGCGCAACTGGGAGACGTTCCACATCGCCCAGTTGCTCCCCTGGATCGAGGCCAACTTCCGCACATTCCCCGAGTACAACGGCCGCGCCGTGGCCGGCTTCTCGATGGGCGGCTTCGGGGCCCTCAAGTACACGGCGAAGTACTACGGCCACTTCTGCTCGGTCAGCTCCCACTCCGGGCCAGCCAGCCTGCGCCGCGACTTCGGCCTGGTCGTGCACTGGGCGAACATCACCTCGGCCGCGCTCGACCTCGGCGGCGGCACCGTGTACGGCGCGCCCCTGTGGGACGAGGCACGGGTCAGCGCGGACAACCCGATGGAGCGCATCGAGAGCTACCGCAACAAGCGGATCTTCCTGGCGGCCGGCACGTCACCCGACCCGGTCAACTGGTTCGACTCGGTCAACGAGGGCCAGGTACTGGCGGGCCAGCGCGAGTTCCGGGGAGCGCTCAGCCGGGCTGGCATCCCGCACGAGTGGCGCGAGGTGCCGGGCGGCCACTACTTCCGCCACGAACTGTTCGTCCAGGACCTCGCCGGCATGCTCGGCCGGCTGCGCCGCGCCGGCTGACCCACCGGACCTGCGGCGCGTGGCAGGCCGCCACCAATCCGGCGACGGCCTGCCACGCCCGGTCGGCGGACCGCACGCCGCGCGTCCAAGGGGGCTCAGCCCGATCATGAAGTCATCCTCCGCCACCGCGCCGAGGCTACCGACCGCTCAACACGCCTTCTCGACACGGCGGGCCGGGTCGAGAAGTTCCGCGCCAAGTACGCCCGTCGCGAGCCCCGGGAGCCGCGCTGACCGAGGCGCGCATGCTGCTGCGCGCCGGGTACGCGATGCGCGGCGTCCGTCCGTCCACGACGAGGTTGCTGGTCGAGATCGTGGAGAGGTATCCCCGCCCCTGGTACGTGGTCGCGGCTGACGCGACGCCGGCTGGATACTGCCCAGGTGCGGGCTCAGCGGCCGGGACCACCCAGGTCGAGCCGGTCCTCGCGCACCCGGTCGGCCAACTCCAACTTCGTCCGGGTCGGGCGGCCCACCTCGGCATACTTGCGTTTGACCCGTTCCAGATACTCGCGCGCGGTCCCGTAGGCCACGCCCGCGCGGCGCGCGGCGGCCGCCAGGGTGGCCCCGGAGGCGTACGCGGTGAGCACCGCGCGCTCCTGCGGGGACAGCCGCGGCCGGTCGGCGCGGGCGTCGCGGCTGAGTACGAACGCGAGTTCCGGACTGATCGCCGACCCGCCGGACGCCACCTCGCGGATCGCCTCCACCAGCACGTCCAGGGGATGGCTCTTGGTGAGGTAGCCGGCCGCCCCGGCACCGATCGTGGCCAGCACGCCGTCGGCGTCGGGGACCGCCGAGACGACCAGCACCCGCCCGCCGCCGGCCCGGACACGCGCCACGTTGTCCGCCGGGTCGGATCCGTCGCGCAGGTTGAGATCGAGCAGGACCACCCGGGGCGCGTCCGCACCGCCGAGTCCGCCGAGATAGCCGTCGACCGTGGCGGCGACCTGCACCAGGCGAACGTCCTCGACCGGTGCCAGCCAGGTACGCAGCCCGTCGAGCAGCATCCGGTCGTCGTCGATCGCGGCGACAGTGATCATCCGGCCCTCTCACCCAGCCGCCGACGTCCACGCGCCGGGCGGCCAGCTCATCTCGACGGTGGTGCCCTGACCTGCTCCGCTGTCCACCAGCACCTCGCCGCCGGCCTCACCGATCCGCGCGCGCACCGACCGGGACAACCCTAGCCCTGGCCGGATCCGGTCCGGGTCGAAGCCGCGCCCGCGGTCCGCCACCGTGACCCGCAGCCTCGCCGGGTCCGGGTCGTCCGTCCCCGCCGCCGGGCCGGCCACCGTCACCAAGGCGGTCGAGGTGCCGCTGTGCCGGATCACGTTGTTGAGCGCCTCCCGGACCGCGCCGGTGAGCGCTCGCACCACGGCCGGCGGCACGTCCGGCGGGACGTCGGTGACCCGCAGGTGCACCCGCAGGCCGGTCGGCGCCAACTCCCGGATGACCGTGGTGAGCTCGCCGACCAGCCGCATTCCGACCGCGGAACCGGCGGACGCGATCAGGCCACGCAGATGGTCGGCGTCAGCGGCGAGTCGACGCCGCACCACCGGATCACCGGTGTCGACCGCGCCACGGGCGACCGCGTCCAGCGTGGACAGCACGGTGTCGTGCAACATGCGGTGCTGCTGTGCCACCTCCGAGGCGTAGGCGGCGTGCGCCGCGATCCGCTGCCCCGCCTCGGCCAACGCCGCCTCCGCCTTCACCGCCCGTACGGTCGCCCGGTCGGCGCGCAGTGCGGCCTGCCGCAGGGCACCGACCACCAGGCCGGCGGCCGCCGGCACACCCACCAGTGCCAGCAGGTTCCCCGCCGCCCCGGACAGCGCCGCCGGACCCAGGGAGACCGTGGCGTGCACCCCGAGCAGGTAGCCGACCGCCAGCGCGGCGTACCAGGCGAGGGCCTGACGACGCGACAGTGCCAGCGCGACGGTCAGGCCCGCGCCGATCGCGGCCGGCAGGGCCGGATGGCTGAACCCGGTGCCGTGGCCCGGCCGGGTGAGCAGGCCGCCGGCCACGAGGGCGACCAGCGCCACCGTCGCGTCCAGCCCGGCGACCCCCCGGCCCACCGCGCCCTGTCCGTGGACCCACACCAGCACGCCGACCACCGCGAGAGTCTGGACCGCGTACACCGTCACCGCCGCCGGCACCGACCGCAGTCCGGCCGTGCCGCCGGTGAGGACCGCGACCGGCCAGGCGGCGACCTGGCAGATCCGCACCACGACGAACAGCCCGATCAGGCCGGTGGTCAGCGGAATCGCCGGGGAAGGGCCGGGACCGGAGCGGGAAGCGGGCGGAGCGACGGCGGCCGTGGCAGTCATGGCACTCAGCATGCCGGACCGGGCCGGACCGCTGTCGGCAGGACTGCCGACAGCAGTTCGTCCGTCGTGCGGGGGTGCGACCGCACCAGGCATGATCGGGACGGCTCCACCGAATCCTGGTACGACCGGAAGGACAGGCAGATGAGATGTCTCCAGCGGAAGCTACCCGCGCTGGCCGGGATCGCGCTGCTGATCGCGGCGCCCGGTTGCGGCAACCCGGCCGTGCCGGTGAGCGGACCGGACAGCGCCACCCCCACGAGCACGGCTGCCCCGGCGAGCCTGCCGGGCAGCGACCAGGGCGACCGGGTCGAGGTGGACGGCCGGACTGTCGCCGGGGTGGCACCGGGGCTCGGGTTCCCCGCCGGCAGCAAGGTCGACACCGCGTTCGGCGACCCTGGCTCGGCCACGGTGATCCTCACCGCTCCTCCGCCCGAGCAGGTGCTCGCCCACTACCGCCAGGCGGGCCCGCCGGCCGGATACCCGGTGGGCACCGACACCGGTCAGACTCTGCACCTCGACGGACGCGGGTGGACCGTCGAGGTCATCGCCACCTCGCGCGACACCACAGTCACGTTCGCCCGCAACCGGCCGGCCGAGCAGTCGACCGCGCCGCCACAGGCGGAGGAGCCGGCGCTGACCGGCCGGGATCTGGGCGTGACGAACCTGCCGTTCAACTTCCGGTTCCCGCCGGGCAGCCAGGTGCGCGACCTCTCCGACACCGCCGCCGGCGCCCGGCTCACCCTGGTCGAGCCCGACCCTCAGCGGGTACTCGCGTTCTACCGCACCGCCCTGCCCCAGGGATTCTTCGACGTCACGGGCGACCGCACGACCGGCGGGACCACCATCATCACGTTCGAGAAGGACGACGGTGAGTGGACCGGCACCATCGAGGCTACGGACGACCGGGTCACCGTCAGCACGGTCCATCGTCGATAGGACGACCCTTCCGGCGGCCGGCACGTTCCCGTCCGACGGGCTTCGACGACGAACCGGGGCGGTGAAGGGCAACCGTCGGTGGCGTCAGCTGCGGGGGCCCGGACCGGCCACCTGCGTACCCTGGTCGCGCCGTACCCATCTGGCATCCTTCCGGGACACCCTGCGATCGACGAGCGCCAGCACCGTTGCGGGCCGGGCGAGGGCGAGGGCGGTTGGTCGAGCCGATGCTCATGCTCTGGCCTGCGAACGATGGCGTCGCCAGACGGCAACAACCCCCCGATGTGAGCCCGATCATCGATGCACGAGCACCCTATCCGACTGGGGAGTCGAGGAGAACTGGAGCGCTCCGGGTACGCGCTGCCCTCGAACCGGCGGCGTTCGCCACCGGTCTGGGTGTCGTGACCGCACCGCACGGCCGGCGCGTCCCGGCCGGACGGGGCAGGTCCGGCCGGGGGTCACCACGGGTTCGCCGGCGCCACCAGCAGCAGGCCGGTCGCGGGCAGCCCGGTGGTACCGCCCGTGGTACGGCCCGCCGTTGTCGCGCCGGCCTGCCGGGGCCGGTTGGCCTCACCCGGCTCGACGGCGTGCCCACGCTCGTGGTCTTCTGATCGTCCGCGGCCGTGGGCCGCTCTGCCTGCTCGGCTCCCCGCTCGCGCCTGTCCAACGTGTGTCATGCCGACTCGACTGTGAGGATGATCGGGTGCTGCCCGGTGCTCGGGTCTGACTCGCGTTACGGCCGGCCCTTCAGTGCCTTGAGTTTGATCTGTCGGCTCGAGTCCCGGGGGGTGTCCCTATGGGTTCGTCAAGCGGCGATCGGCGTCGTGGGGCGGGGTTGGTAGGGGATCTTGTCGCGGAGCATGGCGTATAGGACGTCGCAGCGACGGCGGGCGAGGCAGATGAGGGCGGCGTTGTGGCGTTTGCCTTCGGCGCGTTTGCGGTCGTAGTAGGCCCTGCTCACGGGGTCGGCCAGGGCTGCGAACGCGGCGAGGAAGAACGCGCGTTTGAGGTTCTTGTTGCCGCCGCGGGGTGGGTGTTCGCCACGGATGCTGCTGCCGGATCGTCGGGTGACGGGGGGCGAGGCCGGCGTAGGCGGCGAGGTGGCCGGGGGTGGCGAAGCTGCTGCCGTCGCCGACTTCGAGCAGGATCCGGGCTGCGGTCCTGACGCCGATGCCGGGCATCGAGGTCAGGACCGGGGCAAGAGGGTGCGCATCAAGCATCCTTTCGACCTGGGCGGCGGCCTGGTCGCGTTGCCGCAGGATGTCGCGGAGGCTGTCGGCCAGGCGGGGCAGGATCGTCTCCGCGGCCTGGGTGCCGGGGACGGTGACGGTCTGCTCGTCGAGAGCGGCCATGATCTGCTCAACGAGCCGGTCACCCATGCGAGGTGCGTGGACGGCGGCGATCGAGAGCAGTTTGCGGCGGCCGGCCTTGCGCAGGCCGACCGGGCCGCCGCAGCGGGACAGCAGTTCCAGGACCGCCTTGTGGTGGACCTTGGGGCCGAGGACTCGTTCCAGGGCGGGGTGGATCTGGGTGAGCAGTCCTCGGATGCGGTTGGACACGCGGGTGGCTTCGCCGGCGAGGTCGTCGTCGAAGCCGACCAGGATCTCCAGTTCGGCCAGGGTTTCGTCGCCGGTGTCGACCTGCCGCAGCGTGTGCGGCAGGGTGCGGGCGGCGTCAGCGATGACGTAGGCGTCGCGGGCGTCGGTCTTCGCGCTGCCGGGGTGCAGATCGGCGATCCGCCGCATCGCCAGGCCAGGCAGGTAGGCCACCTGATGCCCGGCCGCCCGAGCCACCGCGACCGGCAGGGCGCCGATCGAGGCCGGCTGGTCGACCACCACCAGGACACGGCCATGGCGGGCGAGTTTGTCGAACAGCTGCCGCAGCCGAGCCTCGGTGTTCGGCAACGCCGCGTCATGCAGCCGCTTGCCGTCCGGAGCCAGCCCGACTGCGTGGTGATCACCCTTACCGACGTCCAAGCCGAGGTAAACGCCGTATCCGCCATGCACCAGACCCGCCTCCACGCATCGTCCGTGGCCTCGGCCGCTGGTCCAGGCGTCGGACTGCCGGCAGCCACGTTACGAAGAGACCTACCCCCACACGGGTGGCCGTGTCCCTATCAGCGGTCCACCGACGCCACCCGACCCGGCGACAACACCCCCGGATCATCCGTACGACAGGGGCAGGAAGTCATACCGGGCCGGGCGACCGAGGGGCCCCGGCTGGGGACGATCAAAAAGGTAACCGGGGGGTGCTTGCTGCCGCCGGACCGGCGCGACGTGTCCCGATAGGGGCTCCCGCCAACAAGGCGCCGTCACAGCCTGACCATCCTTGCCGGCCCGGCGACGGCCATCCGCTCCCGAGCCGTCAGGAGCCGAACAACCCCGCCCAGCTCGTCGCACCTGCGCGACCTCCGGCACCACCAGTTGTTCTTCGCCGACATGGACCGGCGGACGGCCAGGCCCCGGGCTGCGCCGCGACCCTACGGAGCCAAGGGCCGGCCTCTCAAACCACCACCACCGCCGGCCGCCCGGCCGGTCACTGGATGGATCCAGCCGCCGCTGCTCGACGCCGAAGTGCGCAGCTACCGCTACGCCGCAATCGATCTGCGGCACGGCCCCGCGCCGGACAACCCCTGGCTGGCCTGGGTACTGCACCTGGCCCACACCAACGCGGAAGCCCGTGGCTGGACCCCGGTCACACGCCGGGGAATGCAACGGGTACTGGTAATGCTGCTCGCCGACTACCAGGAAGGCGATCTGATCCGGGTCAGCGGCTTCGCGGACATCGTCGTGCGCCGCTGCACCAACCTCGACTGCGTCATCGAGATCCTCGCCACCTTGGCCGTCGTTGACGATGACCGACCGGCCGCCCTCGAACCATGGCTGCACGCCAAACTCGCCCACCCTCGCCCCGCCCATTCGGCGCGATGTGCTGCGGTGGGCCCGGTCCTGCGCGATGGCGGACCACACGTCCGCGCCCGGCGCGTCGAGACCGTTCGCGGCTATGTTGCCGCTACCGTGCCCGCGCTGACCGACTGGGCGTGGCATCGCGAGCACCTGCGGGAGGTCACCCGCCGCGACGTCAGCACGTATCTGGACAGGCTGCACGGCAACCCACGCCAGACCGCGACCACGCCCTGCGGTCGCTTTTCGGCTGGGCCAAGCACAGCAACCTGATCTTTCGTAATCCGACCGCCCGGGTCAGAGGGCCACGCGTCGATGACGCGATCTGGCAGCCCCTGCGTCCCGACGAGCTGAACCAGGCCGTTACAGCCGCGACAACCCCGCAGGCCCGGCTCTTCCTCGTACTGGCCGCGGTCCACGCGGCGCGCCCCGGCCAGATCCGCGCGATGCACCTCGACGACGTCGACCTGCCTGGCCGGCGCATCACCATCGCCGGTCACGACCGCCCGCTCGACGAGCTGACCCACCACGCACTGCTCGACTGACTCGACTACGGGCGCCGTCATTGGCCGAACACCGCCAACCTGCACCTGCTCGTCAGTACCGAAAGCGCACTGTGGCACGGCGGGTCAGCCACACCTGCGTTTCACGCTGCCCGCCTCCGGTCTGGCCTCGCCGCATCTGGTCTACGGCGAGCGACCCTTCGACGTCTCCGCGAACTCGTTACGGCTGCTGACCACCGTCCCGGAGCCGCTGCCGGTCGACGGGCCGGCGCTCGGCGGTGGTCCGCCGCGTCGGCGGATCGCGCTGTCAGAGTTGACCGCGATCCTGATGCATCTTTCCTGCGGCTACGCCGTGAGTGACCGGGTGGCGGCAGCTCACCGACAGTGCCCGAGGTGGCGGTCCGCCTGGGTAGTCGGAGCGGTCGGGGTGCTCCTGCCCGGGACTGCACCAGCGGCTTACCGGCTGCGCGGCTTCTCCGGGGACGTGCAGGCCGAGGTGATGACCGCATTGCGCTCAACCACGCGGGGGCCCCAGGTGGCGCAGCGGCTACTCAGACTACGCTCACCCGCCGCTCGGACGCCGCTGCGCGCCGGTGAGCCGCGTACGCCCGTGGAGCCGCCGGTGCCGCCGTCGGACGGCGGACACCCCGACGTCGTGCTCGCCCGCACGGTCGCCGCCGGGCTCATCACCACCGCCGAGGCCGACCTGATTGGCGCCACCCGCCTCGAGGACGTGTCGGCGGCCGACTTCGCCGATCGCCCACGGACGCGGCTATTGGGCGTAGCCGAGGAGCGCTCGCGGGCTGAGGAGCGCCTGATCTCACTTTCCCGCACCTGGCGATCCTTTTGACCGGCCCCGCTGACGGCGCTGACACCCCGCAACGGCCCGCCGAAGCCCTTCGAAGGAGGACGGCCACCGCGCCGGGCGCAGGTCCACCAGCTTTCCCTCGCTCATTCGCCCAGCCCTACACCTTGGGGCATAGGGCTCCGAACTGACTGGAAGTGATCTTCCGAACGCTTGCGGAATCGCCCTCGTGACCTGCGTCAGGCCTGGGAAGTACTCTTCCGCTGTGAACGTTGCCCGAGAAACCGCCCGCGGTCGACTGGGTCCGCTGCGGGTGCTGCTGGTCGAGGACGATCCTGCCGACGTCGCTCTCATCGAGGACACCTTCGCCACTCACGCCCTGGCCGCTGAGTTGCACCACGTTCCCGACGGGGTAGAGGCCATGGCGTTCGTGCGCCGTCAAGGCCAGTACGCCGACGCTCCGCGCCCGGAGTTGATCCTGCTCGACCTGAACATGCCCCGCATGAACGGCCAGGAGGTCCTCGCCGCGATCAAGGCCGACCAGTGGCTCAAGACGATTCCGGTCGTCGTGTTCACCACTTCCGTGGTCGACGCCGACGTGCTGGCCAGCTACACAGCGCACGCTAGCGCCTACGTCACCAAGCCCATCGGCCTGGACGACTTCGAGCGCGTCGTTGGGCAGATCCACCGCTTCTACGGCCGCACCGCAAGCCTGCCTCCCGATTCCAGCACGGCCTGAGAAATCCTCCGCCCCAAGCGCTGAGCCACCCCCGCTTTCGTGGAGCTTCTTGACCACGGTCTGATGGCCGTGGGGGAGGAAGTCGTCCGTGGCAGCACCGAAGAAGTACCCCGATGAGCTTCGTCAGCGCGCTGTGCGCCTGTACCGCGAGTCGGACCCGAAGCCGGTGATCCGGCGTCTGGCCGAGCAGCTTGGTGTGCATCACGAGGCGCTCAGGAACTGGATCCGGCAGGCCGAGGCGGATGAGGGTGAGCGTCACGATCGGTCGAGCAGCGAGATGGTCGAGGAGAACCGCCGGCTGCGCAGGGAGGTTAGCGAGCTGCGGCGGGCGAACGAGATCCGGAAGGCTGCGAGCGCGTATTTCGCGGCGGAGCTCGACCCGACCCGGCGACGGTCATGAGGTTCATCGGTGAACATCGTGACCAGTTCGCGGTCGCGCTCCTGCTACGGGTCCTGAACATCGGCGCCTCGACCTACTACGCGTGGGTCAAGCAGGCCGAGCAGCCCTGTGATCGGGACGTGGTCGACCTGGGGCTGATCTCCAACATCTACGAGATCTGGGAGACGTCCGGGCGCACCTACGGCGCGGACCGGGTCCACCGGCAGCTACGCCGTGACGGCATCCGCGTGGGCCGCAAGCGGGTGGAGCGGTTGATGGCGCAGCAGGGCTGGCAGGGGGCGTTCCTGCGTCGAGGCTGGCGCGGCGGCTCCACCCGACAGGATCCCCGGCACACGCCGGCACCGGATCTGGTCAACCGACAGTTCACCGCGACCGGCCCGAACCGCCTGTGGGTCGCCGACGCCACTCGCATCCCTGCGGCGAGGGCGCGTTCTGGCTCGCCGCAGTCCGCGATGCGTTCTCCCGCCGGATCGTCGGCTGGAAGACGTCTGACCGCTGCGACACCGACTTGATCCTCGCCGCCCTCGAATACGGCATCTGGTCGCGCGACGTCCGCGACGGCCAATTGATCCACCACTCGGACAGGGGATCGAACTACACGTCTTTCCGCTTCGCGGAACGCTTGCAGGACAACGGGATCCTGCCCTCGATGGGTTCCGTCGGCGACAGCTCCGACAACGCGCTCATGGAGAACTTCTGGTCAACGTTGAAGATCGAACTCGTCTACCGCACCTCGTGGCGGACCCGCGACGAGGCCGAGAACGCGATCTTCGCCTACATCGACGGTTGGTACAACACCCGCCGCATCCAGAAGGAACTGGGCTACCTCAGCCCGAACGAGTACGAGGCCGCCTGGCACAACCACCAGACCGAACCAGCCGAACCACCTATCACCACCCCTGCACCAGCCGGCAGCAGGTAACCACCGCTCCAACAAAGCAGGGGAAACTCAGGAGTAGCAGCCGCGATAGGAAGCAGAGGGCTAGATCAACCCGATTCGGCTGGCGAACTCACGTACACCTAGCAGGTTGCGGCTGTCGCGGTTGAGTAGTTCGGTTGTGAGTTGCTGCGCCCATGGCCGGTAGCGAACCTCCTGCGGGGTGTCTCGCTCGGCAGCAAGCAGCGCCTGGAATGTCGCCTGTGGGCGCCCGCGGCCGTGTAGTGCCAGCGCTGTGTCTTCCCAGTAGCGAGCTCGGCGCTCCGGCATGACGATCCGGGCCGGGTCGACCTGCCGAGCGTAGTCGACAGCGGTGCCGTAGTCACCAAGCACCCGGGACGCGCTGATCTTGTAGACAGCCAGGTCGAGCAGATTGAGCCATTTTCATCCTGCGTGGCGGTCGGCTTCGACGCGGTGCAGGACGAGGATGGCCTGCACGATCGCGGTCGCTCGGCGTGGGCAGCAGCGCAGCTTGACCAGGATTTTCCAGGTCTTGAGGGTGGCGATCGCGCGTTCGCCGCGGGCGCGGATCTTCGCGTGCGCTCGGTTGACGGCCTTCTGCCGGCGTGACAGCTTCGGCCGGAAGCGGCGCCGCTTGAACGGGGTGCGCACGCTGCCGGGGGCGCCTTGATAGCCCTTGTCCGCGAAGGTCATCACGTCGGTGCTGGCCAGGGCGTCGATGATGCCGTGGGTGCGGGCGGCGGTCAGGTCGTGCGTCGAGGCGGGCAGCGCGGCCGAGGCCCAGACGAGACGCCCGGCCGCGTCGGCGATGACCTGCACGTTCACGCCGTGACGCTTGTGTTTTCCGGAGTAGTACGGCTTCTGGTTGGCGACCCGGTCGATCGGGATCAGGGTGCCGTCGAGGATTGCGTAGGCGAGCAGACGGATCCTGGTCATGGCCGTGGCCAGGTCGTCGGCGGTCGCGGCGAGCAGGTCGATGGCCTCGTGGACATAACGCCAGGCGGTCGTGACGCCGATGTCGAATCCGGCGGCCAGGCGGGTGTAGGTGTCGCCGTTGCGCAGGTGGGCCAGGGCGAGCAGGGCTTGCCGGCCGGGGTCGAGGCGTCGCCACCGAGACCGTTGCTGCTGGCGGCGGGTTCGGATGAGGGCGGCGAGGTGGTTCAGGCTGCGGGTGGACAACGGAATCGCGGCAGGGTAAGACAGCACAGCGAGGCTCCCGGTTGGGGCATCTGATCTTGGTCGATTGCTGTCTTACCGGGAGCCTCGTCCTACCTGGACACCGGCCTCCCACACCGCCCGTGACCTGCGCCGTCACGATGAAAATGGCTCATTGATCATCCATTACCGGCTGTTACCGCCGATACCGGAGAAGATCTTCATCTCCCCAGGTCCATCGCCCGCACAAAGCACAGATAGCTGGTGTCAGCGTCCGGTGCGGTGGCGTAGCACTGCGCGCCGTAGCTCGTCCGGTGCCCAGACGAGTATCGGGAAGGCGATCAGGATGGCGAGGATGGCGGGGCCGGGCACGGCGGTGCCGAAGATCGCCTGTAGCGGGGGCACGGTGACGATGGTGGCGGCGAAGGCGAGTTCGAACGCGATTCCCCACAGCAGGAGCCGGTTGGACGCCAGGCCGATGGAGCGCAGTGAGGCTCGGTCAGTGCGGACGGCAAGCGCGGTGCCGACCTGACAAGCAACGATGGCGGCTCCGCATCACAGCGGAGGCGACGCCGACGATGTGCGCGGGCAGCCGGGAACTTCCTGACGTACCTGACCGACTACTCGACCGGGAGACGGCAACCGGGCAGCCCAGGGCTCGACGGGCACGAGCCACCCCGAACTAGAAATCTCCTTTTCCGATCGGAGTAGTCGATGTCCGTCACCGACCTGTCCGGTGATCCCACGCCGGATGTTCCCGCCGCTGCGCAGACCGCTCGTTCGAGTCGCGAGCCCACGCCCTTTGCCGCGCTGCTGACCCGGCTGCACTTCTACGCCGGCATCCTGGTTGCCCCGTTCCTCCTGGTCGCCGCCCTGACCGGCCTGGCGTACACCATCACCCCACAGCTGGACCAGGCCCTCTACGGCGACCAGCTGGCCGTGGCCGCCGTCGGCGACCAGCCGACGACCCTCGCCCAACAGGTCACCGCCGCACGGGCCGCGCACCCCGACGGCACCATCGCCACCGTGGCGCCCGGCGCAGGCGACCGGACCACCCGGGTGGTGTTCTCGCTCGAGAAACTCGGCGACAAGCAGCACACCGTCTACGTCGACCCGTACACCGGCGAGGTCACCGGGCAGCTCACCACCTGGTTCGGCTCCACCCCGGCCACCACCTGGCTCGACGACCTGCACCGCAATCTGCACCTCGGTGAGATCGGCCGGCACTACTCGGAAATCGCCGCCAGTTGGCTGTGGGTCCTCGTGCTCGGCGGCGTCATCCTGTGGTGGCGCCGTCGCAGCGCCACCCGCGCCCGGACGACACACCTGCTCATACCGGACCTGAGCGCCCGCAAGGGAGTCCGGCGTACGCGGGGCTGGCACGCCACCACCGGTGTCTGGCTCGCGGTCGGCCTGCTGTTCCTCTCCGCCACCGGCCTGACCTGGTCCCGGTACGCCGGCGCGAATTTCGGCGCCGGCCTGGACGTCCTGCGCGCCGGCACTCCGGAACTGTCCACCACCCTCGACGGCGTGCCCCCGCCCGCTAGTGGTGGTGGGCACCAGCACGGTGGGGCGGTGACCGGCACGGCGGACAATCCGGCGTCCTTCGACATCGTCCTGACCTCCGCGCGCGGCGCCGGACTCTCGGGGCCGGTGGAGATCAGCCCTGCCGCGGAGTCCGGCCAGGCATGGACCGTCGCCCAGGTCGACAACACCTGGCCGGTCGCGAAGGACCGGATCTCTGTGGACCCCACCACCGGCGGGGTCACCGACCGCAGCGACTTCGCCGACTGGCCGCTCCTCGCGCGGCTCAGCAGCCTCGGCATTCAAGCCCACATGGGAATCCTGTTCGGCCCGGTCAATCAGATCCTGCTCGCCGCGCTCGCTCTCGGCCTGCTCTGCGTCATCGTCTGGGGCTACCGCATGTGGTGGCAGCGCCGCCCCACCCGCGCCGGTCGCCGCGCACCGCTCGGCGCGCCGCCCGCCCGAGATGGGGTCCGAGGGCTTCCGTGGTGGGCGCTGCCGCTCGGTGGACCGGTCACCGTGGCACTCGGTTGGGTACTGCCCTGGCTTGGCGTCACTCTGCTCGGCTTCCTCTTCATCGACATCGCCCTCGGCATGCTCACCCGTCGGCGCCGTCGGCCGATACCCGTCTCACCCGCCCCCGGCCGGTAGCTGACCCCGCACAGCTGTCCGGCCGCCACCGCTGCGGGGCGGCCGGACAGCGGTGGTCGCGTGTCGGTCAGCGGGGCCGGGAGCCGGTCACCGGCGGAATGGCCCGGTGATCTCCGAACCGCTCTGTCCGGTGGTCCGCACGAAGACCGAGATCTTGTCGTCGGGCGTGATCATGCAGATCTCCATGTTCCGGCAGTAACAGCAGGGGTCGGCGCGGCACGGACTGCCCGATCCCTCGGGGCGTGCAGGACCCCTTCGGCGGCTCGGCGCGGGCGACAGCGCCGGACGTGACGGTCCACGCCGTCGTGGTCGTGCCGTTCTCGGCCGTCGGCCGGTAGCGCCCAGACTCGACGGGGAGTTCATAGGTGGCACCGCGAATCCGGCTCCTGCCGCGCCGGCCCTAACCTCGACGAGCACCAGCGCCCGAAGGCCCGGTGAGCACCTGGCCCAGCCAGAGCAGGTCCACCTCGCGGCTGATCAGCAGGGGCGCCGCCACCCCGCCCGCGCCCGGGCCGGCCACATCGCAGCCTTTCCCCGGCTGCATCGGTGGACGGCCTGCCGACCCACCGCACACGTACGGCCAAATCTCGCCCTGCCCAGCCTGACCGTTTTCAAGGGCGGAAAGGAGGTTTTACGCTCTCAGATCGATCGGGTTGAGATATAGCACATTGTCGTTTGCCGTTGCATAATGTCCGCTGCACGCATGGTCGCACCATCGGTTTCCGATGCAGCGACGTCGACCGAAGGGAACCGATTCCGTGAAGCAGGACCACTCACCTGTGCTGCCCGGCGACGGCGCCACGGACTATGCGCGCTACATGCGACTGAACACGCTGCTCGCCCTGCAACGACGGCCGGACGAGATGATGCACCGCGACGAGTTGCTCTTCCAGGTGGTGCACCAGTCCACCGAGTTGTGGCTGAAGCTCATCGCCGCCGAGTTGGCCGAGGCGGTCACCCGGCTGCGCGTCGGCGAGCTGGCGGTGACCGAGTCGCTGCTAACCCGGGCGACGTTGGGGATCCGACTGGTCACCGACCAGCTGGAGATGTTCCGGCACCTGTCCCCGGCCGACTTCCAGGCCATGCAACCGGCGCTGGGTAAGGGATCCGGGGCCGAGTCACCCGGATGGCGGCAGGTCCACGCTATGAGCCGGCAGCTCGGCCGGGCGTTCGCCGAGCACCTCGAAGTCCGAGGAATTGAACCGGCCGCACTGGGTCGGCCGGATCCCGCCGACCCCGTCCAGCGGCTCGCCGAGGCGCTCATCGAGTGGGACGAGCGGGTGTCGCTGTGGCGTATGCGGCACTACCGGGTCGCTCTGCGCGTCGGGGGCCACGATCCCGGCGGCTCCGAGGCGACGATGCTCGCCAAGCTCGTCGGGCACCGGTTCTTCCCTGCACTGTGGCGGGCCCGCCTGAAGCCCTCCGACGGATCCGCTAACGAATCACAGGCCGACCAACGTTGACAATCCTCGTTCACCAGTAATTGTCAATGTTCCTCACCCACCTGCGTAGCGACCGAAATGTCGAGGTGCGGTTTCGTGCGTGAACTGACGAGTTGGCTGTCCGGCGGCGGTCAGACCTGCCGTTTTCCGTACTCCGCCGTGCTGGCGGAGTTTCACCGGGTCGGTAAACACTTCGTCGAAAAGGAAGTGCTGGCTCTGCTCGACCAGGCCCGTACGCAGCTGACGGTGCCGGCGACCACGCGGGAGCCGCAGGCCCGGCTGCTGGGTGACTTCCTCGACGTCGCACTCGACAAGTGGGACGGCCGGTACGACTACCGCAGCTATCTTGCGCTGCGACTGCTCCGGCTGCCCGGCGGGGGCGACGTCGCCGGCCCGTTCGGTGCCCGACGGGACCGGGACCGGCTCCTCGTTCGCCTGGTCGCCGACGTGCTGGCCTTCGAGTTGACCGCCGCCTCCGGTGCCACCGACCTGCTGCCCGAGCGGCGCCCGAGCCGGGACGTGGTGTCCAAGCGCTACCGGCTCGGCGTGCGGGCCGTGTCACCCGCTCTCGCCCGGCTGGGCATCGCCGGGATGGTCCCCGGCCGGGAAGCTGTGGCGACCCCGGACGAGCTGCGGGCCGTCGCCGCCGACGCCGATCCCGCCGACGAGTTGGTCCTGCGGCTGAGCATGCTGCCGGTCCATGTGTCGCACGACGAGTACCTGTTCATCCGGGTGCTCCAGTCGTACGAATGCCTCTTCGCGGGGGTCGCCGAGGAGTTGCGCGCCACCATCGCCGCCCTGACCGCCGGCCAGGCGGGGCGGGCGACCGAACGGCTGGCGTACGCCCGACAGCAGCTCACCGCCGCCGGGCCGCTGTTCGCGCTGCTGGCGACGATGCAGCCGGAGGCGTTCCGGACGTTCCGGGAGTACACCGCGGGGGCCAGCGCCATCCAGTCCCGCTCCTACAAGCTCATGGAGTCGCTGTGCCGCACACCCGAGGGGTCGCGATTGGACTCGGCCGCGTACCACCAGGTCCCGGAGGTACGCGAGCTGGTGCACGCCGGCCAGCCGTCGATCGACGACGCGTTCCGGGCGGCGGTGCGTGACGGCCTGCTCGCCGCGCCCGAAGGCGGGCGGGTCGAGGAGGAGATGCGGTCGTTCGCCGCCGCGGTATTCCAGTGGCGGCGCACGCACCACCGGCTCGCGACCCGGATGCTCGGCCCGCGGGCCGGCACCGGCTACACGGAGGGCACGCCCTATCTGGCCGCCGCCCGATCCATCCCGGTCTTCACCTCCGTCGCCTGCGAGCCCCGACCCGTCCCCCATCGAGCCGACCAGAGGCAGCCCTGAGTGAGCCCACCGCACCGGAACTCCGACCTCGATACGCCCGAGTGCCTCGACGCCAGCGCGCACGCCGCACTGCGCGCCGAGTTCCCCCTGCTGAGCACCGGCGTCTACCTGAACAACAACTCGACGGGCGCGGTGCCGCGAGGCGCGGAACAGGTGCTCACCGGCTACTGGCGGACGCTGCGGAACTGGCGGGACGAGGTCTGGCAGGACTGGCACGCCGGCCTCGACCGGTACGCCGACTCCGTCGCCGCGTTCATCGGCGCACCGCCGGGCAGCGTGGTCACCGACGCGAACCTGAGCACGCTGCTCGCCCGGGTAGCGTCCTGTTTCGACTATCGTCCGCCGCGGAACCGGATCGTCACCACCGATGTGGAGTATCCGACGGTGCCGTTCATCTGGAACGCGTTCCGTCGGTACGGCGCCCGGCTCGACGTGGTCGGCTCGGGCAGCCCGCGGTTCGACGAGGACGCCGTCGAGGCACGGATCGACGAACGCACGCTGCTGGTGTGCATCCCGCACGCCAGCTTCTCCTCGGGGGCCACCGTCGACCTGCCCCGGCTGGTGCGGCGCGCCCACGACGTCGGCGCGCTGGTGGTCGTTGATGCCTTCCAGAGCGTAGGGGTCATGCCCATGGACGTGACGGCGCTCGGCGTCGACGTGGTTCTCGGCGGCGCGCACAAGTGGCTCTGCGGAGTCGGCACTGCCTTCCTCTACGTGCGCCCGGGTCTGGTGCCGCAGCTGGAGCCAGCGGCGACCGGCTGGCAGGCCGGTGACCGGGCCTTCACATTCCAGCCGTCGACAGGCTGGGCCGGTGGGGCCCGACGGTTCGCCGGCGGGACGCCGTTCCCCCTGACCTCGTTGATCTCCCAGGTCGGCCTGGATCTGCTGGCCGGGGTAGGTGCCGGCCCGATTCGACGGCACTCGCTCGCCTGCACCCAACGGATCCTGGAGCGGGCCGCGGTGGCTGGCATCGACGTGGTCAGCCCGACCGAGCCGCACCGGCGCGGTGGCGTCGTGTGCCTGGACGTCGCCGACGGCGAGGCGGTCAAGCGGCGGTTGGTCGCTCGCGACATGGTCTGCAGCTGGCGGGGCTACCTGCGGGTCGGCCCGCACGTCTACAACACCCTCGACGAGATCGACACGTTCATGGACGCCCTGGAAGAGGAGCTGAAACGGTGAAGGTCACGCTGTCCCCACGCGCGCTGATGAGTCTGCTCGCCAACGGGCCGAAGGCCATGGACGTGCTGGAGACCGCGCTCGGCACGGGTCTGCTCGACGCCTTGGAGCCCGGGCCGGCGAGCCTCGGTGAGCTGGCCGCCCGCTTCGACGTGCGGCCCCTGCGGCTCTACAAGTTCCTCGACTGCTTGGAAAGCCTCGGTGTCGTTGAGCGCAGCGAGCCAGGTGACGACATCGCGATGGCAACGTACCGTGCGGTACCCGGCCTCCGGGATGCCGTCATGGCGGTCGTCGGCCCCGGTGCTGTCGAACGTGACCGGGACCGTTACCCCTGGCGGTTGCTGCACGGCCGGCTGGCCGAGAGCCTGCGCGGCGAGGTGAGCATGAGCGACGACGACTTCGCCTGGCCCCCGAAGACCGACGAACAGACCGCCGACTTCGAGCGCAGCATGGCCGTCGGTCTCGGTCCGGTGATCGAGACGATGCATCGCAACGCCAGCCGGCTGTGGTCGGACCGGCGCCGTCTGCTGGACATCGGCGGGGGTGACGGCACGCTCGCCGCGCACATCCTCGACGACGCGCCTGGGCTACGGGTCGACGTGTACAACCTGCCGGCCGTGGCTCCGCTGGTGGAGGCGACCCGGACCCGCACCGGGCATGTCGACAGGCTGGGTTTCGTCGGCGGCGACTTCTTCGCCGAGCCGCTGCCCTCGGGCTACGACGCCATGGCATTCGTCCGGGTGCTGCACGACTGGCCGAACGACGTCGCCCGCCGGCTGGTCGAGAAGGCGTACGCGGCCCTCGAACCGGGCGGGCTGCTGGTGATCTGCGAGGAGTTCCGCACCCCAGACCGCCTGGCGATGCAGTTCTTCTGGAGCTACTTCCTCATCGGGGTCGACAGTTGCGTCAGTCGGCTGCGGGAGGTGGAGTTCTACACCAGTCTGCTCAAGGAGGTCGGCTTCGACCGGGTGGCCGTGCTGCCCGGCGGCTGGGAGCTGGCCTGCGGGCACAAACCGCTGGCCGAAGCGTGACCCGCCCAGCCGGCGTGACGGTGCGGGCGTGGCCGCACCCGCCGCAAGTCGTCCCGGGCTCACCGTTGCCGGCCGGCGCGCCCGTCCCTGCGGCCGTGACGGCCGATCCGTCCGGCGCATCGGTGCGGAGCTCGGCGTCGCGCACCGCCCACCGTGTCGCCGTCGGTCAGACACGTCCCAGCGCTGTGCGGCACCAGCGACTCCGGCAATACACCTAGGTGAGCGCGTGCACCAGTGCGGTCGCCGCTCCGGCCAGGAGGGCCACACCCGTGCCGGCACCGACGACGGCGCTGGGGGTGAAGTCGCACCGTCGGGCGACAGGGACGCTGACGAGCGCGACCAGGGCGACGAGCGCGGCCCAGATCGCGAGGGCCGGATACCCCAGAAGCGGCGCTAGGGGGAAGAAGTGCAGGCCGACGATCAGGGCGATCCAAACCGGAACCAGGGAGGTGCGGCCGGCGCGCCGGAGCCAGATCGCGCCGACGGCACAGAGGACCACCTCGATCAGGACGATCACCCCGAAGACCGGCCCCGTCCTCTCGTCCACGGAACTGCCCTTGTCCCAGGTGCGTGCGGTGACGATGCCGCCGATGATCGCTGCGACCAGAGACAACACCGAACCGATGCCGAGCCACGGACGCCACGCCTTGGGCGGTGCCTCCTGCGCCCAGCCGAACCAGACGATCCCGAAGACCCCGAAAATCGCGGCGGTGGCCGCGGCGTTGGCCGCGAATTCAGCATCCATCGGCGCAGTCTAGGTGCAGATGACCACCGCTCCGAGCGGTGCCCGCACAGGCGCCACGACGCAATGTCGCCTAGGAAACACGACCAGGACGGCCCGCACCAGTGCGTCACGGTGGACGGCACCCCGGTCGACCATATGGGACTCCGGCAACCGCCAGTCCGACCAGACGTGGAGCTCCCGCTGACGTCCGGGTGGTGACCGGCGCTCGTCCCGTCGATCCGCCGAGACGGGCGCGACGGCCGCTCAACTGGGGAATAAATCGAGTCCAATCTATTGACAAGGATTGTTTACGGTTTCAGGCTGAGAGCGCTCTCCCGCGCCGCCTCCGGTGCGTCACGAACAACCGGAAGGAGTTCGATGATCAAGACAACTGCGCTGCTCACCGCTGCGATGCTCGGCCTGTCTGTCCCGGCCGTCCCCGCGGCGGCTCACATCGCCCACCAGTCCGAAGCACGGCCGGCCGTGGCGGGCCTGCCGCTCGGCATGGCCGCCGCGATGCGCCGCGACCTGCACCTGACCGACGATCAACTCACCGCCCGCCTCGCGGCCGAGGCCGCCGCGGCGGTGGTCGACCGACGGCTGCGCGGGCGCCTCGGCACCGGGTACGCCGGCTCGTGGCTGGAGACGGACGGCCCGCTCACGGTCGCCGTCACCGACGCCTCCGCGGCCGACGCGGTGCGGGCCGAGGGAGCCCGGCCCAGGCTCGTCCCTCGGACGCTCACGAGCCTGACATCGGCGCGTACCGCCCTGGACCGGAGCGCCGCCGGTCAACCGCCCGGGGCCGCCGTCCGCGGCTGGTACGTGGACGTCGCCGCCAACCAGGTGGTGGTGCGGGTGGCACCGGGACAGGAACGCACCGGCCGAGCGTTCGTGCGCGGCGCCGGCCTCGCCGACGCGCTCGTTCGCTACGCGCCTGCGCCCGACGCGCCGCGCCCGATGTACGACATCCGCGGCGGCGACCAGTTCGTCATCAACGGCAACGTACTCTGCTCCGTCGGCTTCGCCGTGGTCGGCGGGTTCGTCACCGCAGGGCACTGCGGAGCCGCCGGCAGCCCCACCCGCGGCTTCAATAACGCAGCCCAGGGCACCTTCGCCGGCTCGTCGTTCCCGGGCAACGACTACGCCTGGGTCCGCACCAACGCCGACTGGACGCCGCGGCCCTGGGTGAACAACTACGCCGGCGGCAACGCTCCCGTCGCCGGGTCCCGGGACGCGGTGATCGGCAGTTCCGTGTGCCGGTCGGGACGCACGACCGGCTGGCGGTGCGGCGTACTGCTGGGCCGGGAGGAGACGGTCAACTACGCGCAGGGCGCGGTTTACGGGCTCAGCCGCAGCAACGCCTGCGCCGAGGGCGGCGACTCCGGCGGCGCCTGGCTCTCCGGCGATCAGGCCCAGGGAGTCACCTCCGGCGGATCCGGCAACTGCACCACCGGCGGCACCATGTGGTTCCAGCCGGTCAACGAGATCCTCGGTGTCTTCGGACTCAGTCTGGTCACCACCGGCGGGGGCGGCTCCGGCACCCGGATCATCAGCAACTGGAACAACAAGTGCGTCGATGTGCCGAACTCGAACTTCTCCGACGGAGTCCCGCTGCAGGCGTGGAACTGCAACGGCACGGCCGCGCAGGCGTGGACGTTCACCGGCGGCAGCCTGCGCACGCAGAACAACATGTGCATGGATGTCGCCTGGGGCTCCCGGGACAACGGAGCGGTCATCCAGATCGCCACCTGCAGCGGCAACCCGGCCCAGCAGTTCGTGCTGTCCGCCGCCGGCGACCTGGTCAACCCGCAGGCCAACAAGTGCGTCGACATCAAGGACTGGAACGGCAACGACGGTGCGCGGTTGCAACTCTGGGAGTGCGCCGGCACCGCCAACCAGAAGTGGCGCTCCGGCTGATCCGAGGCCTGACACGGCGGTCCCGCCCGGGGCGGTCCGAGGTGGGCCGACCGCGGCACGCCGTGTCGCTCCGGGACGTGCCAGCTCAGGTGCGGCCGTCGCCGCGCAGTGACCGGTGTCGAACGGTGCGCCGATCACCCTCGTCGCGGGTGATGGCGAGCCGGTTCCACGCTGCGCCCACGGTGACCGACGGCCCCGGCGGACCGACGAGCCCGCCGAGGCGGACCCGCTACTCCGCCAGTCAGGATGGCCGGACCGAACCCTGGAGGCCACCTCGGTAGGCATGGCGGATCGTTCGCCGGGGAATACTGCCGGGCATGGCCTCGTACTCGGTGGATCAGGCGGCTGTCGTCCGCGCCCGGCGGCTCATCGAAGCGCGCCAGTACGTGCTCGACAGTGACTGGGGCGTTGTCCAGCCCCGGGCCACCGACGAGAACGGCTACCTCGACAAGCACTCGTGGCGCGAGTATGGCGAATGGTTCCTTGGCCGTACCGAGGGTGCGAACGAGGAGACGAAGGCCCGGTACGCCTTCGCCTATGGCGACTTCCGCCGCGTCCACCGGTCCGGTCTGGTCGCGTGCGTCTACCGCGCCTCGGAGTGGCGGCACAAAGACGTCGAACTGGCCGCGCACGACCTGCTGCAACTGCTCGACCAGGTCGCCGGCTGACCCTGCGCGGGGTGGACCGGACACGCGCGCGACGCCAGTTCCGCATGCCGTGGGGCCCCGGCACCGGCGCCCGCCCTCGAAGAGGGGCGATGGCTCACCACGAGCCGGCACACGTGCCCTCGATATCCTCACCGCAGCCGAAACCGACTCGCCGCTGGGCGAGGTGGGGCTTGGCCACGTGGCGGCGGCCTTCCGGCAGGCCGGGGCCCGTTCCCTCCCGTCCCGGCACGCTTCTGTTGCACGCCACCGGGCGGGCCCGGATGCCGACACGCGGACGAGTGGCGTCCGCGCTGTCCGCCGCCCGTGTGGTCCCCCTACCGGCCGCTACTCGAAGAACTTCAGGCTCCAGCCGGTGTCGGTGTTCGGGCCGGGGACGTTAGCCCGCCGGTAGGTGGTGTTGCCCCACCAGCAGAACGTGCCGGTGTACCAGAACCGGTTGCTCCAGGTGTAGGGCGTTCCCTTCGGCACCGCGTGGAACATCAGCGGGAATCGCGGCCCGGCCGGTGGGCTCGTGGCGATGTCGCCATGCAGCAGCACGAAGGTGTGATGCCCGGGGCCGTTGACGTAGAGGGTCGGATCCCAGCCGGACATCATGGTGGACCGGTTCGAGCCGAACAGGCAGCCGTTGGACTTGTACCAGTCCCACACGTACGTCGGGTCGCCTCCGGCCCGCAGTCGCAGGTCCGCGAGACAGTACTGGTCGCTCCAGCTGCCGTTGGCGGAGTAGACGATGTGCAACTGGCCATTCGGGTCTCGAATCGGCTCCGGCCCCTCGTTGATGAACGGGTTGCCGACCACCCGCTCCCACGGCTCCCGGGGTTGGGAGATGACGTAGCGCGCCCCGACCGGCGTGGTCGGGCTGCTCATCCTGGCGAGGTAGATGTTCTGCTCGACGTTGGTGTCACCGGCCCATCCGGACCAGACGAACCAGCGCTGTCCGTTGAACGTGAACAACGACCCGTCGATCGCCCACTTGTCGTCCGGCAGGGCCAGTTTCTGCTCGGCGGTGTACCCACCGTCCGGCGACGTCGAGCTGATCACGAACGTGCGGCGACTGCTGCCCGCGCCCAGCGCGAAGTAGATGTAGTAGCGTCCACCGTCAAGGACGATCTCCGGTGCCCAGACGCCGCCGCGGCCCCGGGTGTCCGTCCACACCTGGCGCTGAACCGCCCCGCTCAACTGGTCGGGTGACGAGGCTTGACGAACGGCGATGCCGTCACCGACCGACTGGGTGGAGATGTAGGTGCCGCCGACCCGGATGACACTGGGATCCGCCGCACGGATGCTCTGCGCGGCTTCGGCCGGCGAGTAGACGAACCCCACCTGCCACAAGCCGGCCGCGGCGAGCAGAACGGCGACGAGGAGCTTGCCGAGCATCCGCTGCCGTCTCATGGCATCGACCGGTTCCCGCTAGAATCGAGAGGCGGCTGACCTCCCGGCGCGCAAGGGCGCTCTCCCAGACTGACCAATCGACGCTCGTCGTGTCAACCAACGACTCGGATCGAGTGCGGGTGGGGGCAACGGACCGACCGTCGGCCGGCGCGTGCGACCGCGACGCGCCGGTGGCCCGGCCGCCGGGTGCGGTCGGCGAGCCACCGGCAAGCGCCCGTCAGCCGTTGTCGATCAGCCCGGCGATCTCGTTGTAGATCAGGTGTGCCTTCGCCCCCTGGTTGGACGGGCACCCACCGAGGTGGTGCAGGGCGATGACGCGGTGATTGGCGTCGAGTACCGGGGAACCCGAGTTGCCGCCCGAGGTGTCGCAGCTGTAACTGATGTTCCAGGTGTTGTAGTTCGCGTTGCGCACCGTGCAGACACCACCGTTCTGCGTGTCCTCGTAGATCGACAGTCGCTTCGGGCTGCCATCACCGTGCCCGGGCACGTACATCCGGGTGCCGGTGCTGGTCGCGGTCGTCCTCAGGTAGAGCGTGCCGAACCCCTGGATCGCGGCGAAATTGTTCACCGAGTAGAGCGCGTAGTCCAGTTCACCCGAGCCACCGCTGCTCACCCGGTAGAGGGTCGCACCGCTCACCTTCGTGCCCGGGCCGGGGTTGCTGCCACCGCAGGTGGCGCACTGGTAGTTGAACTGCGCCTCGCTGGCGCTGACCGCGGACTGGGTCGAGAAGCAGTGCTTGTTGGTCAGCATCCGGTTGGTGTTCCCGACCCGCCAGGTGGTGCACAGTCCGCCGCCACCGATGAGCAACCGTGCCACCGCCCGGCCCCGGGCGTACTCGGTGGGGTGTGTGCTCTGGTAGCAGACCACGTCCCGGCGGGCGTCGGTGCTACAGACGGACGTGGTCGAGAAGTTGTGCTGGGCGATCTCGGCCTGGTCGTACCCTCGCCAGAACCGGTCGATGTCGACGACCGCGCGAGCGGGCCGCGCGCTGTGCAGCGTCACCACGGCGGTATCCCCCGTCACGGACATCGCCCAGAAGCCCGGCCCGCCGTCGGTGGTGTAGTCCGAGCCGGTCGTCCGGTCGAGGCTCCGGTCGTACCGGTAGGTCTCCCGGCCATCCGGGCTGGACACCGTGACGTAGTCCCCCTCGTTCAGCCGCAGTGCGCTGAAGTGGACCTTGACGTACGTGGCGCCGGGATGCCGGATGAGCTGACGCGCACCCGGCCGGTCGGCGGTGCGGGTGGTGTCGAGTGTGCGCAGCTCACCCACCGTGGTGACGCCTTCGGCGGAGAACTGTGCAGCCTCCGGCGCTCGGACCGACGCCGGAGCCACCGGCCGGGTCGGATTCGCCCCGGAGGCGGACGCGGGCAGCATGCTCACCCCGAGCGCCCACACGCCGAGCACTACCGCCGCGTATCGCGCACCGCGCCGCAACATGTGTCTCATCCGCACTCCTTTCCGAGGAACGGCGGATGCCGTTCCGACGGGCTCCCTCGCACGAGCTTTCATAGAAAGGTATCGATTGATGGCGGGATGCGGTACCGCCAAATCGAACGGCTGCCCGCGCCCGTCCGCTCGCCTTCGACGGCCTGCCCGGCAGCGAGGCCGGAGCGCCGCACGGTCGCCCGCCCCCGCGGGTCCGTGGGGATGCCGAGATGGCGTAACGCCCCGGCCCTCCTGCGGCTGCGGACGGAGGCATCGACAGCTTCAGTCGGATGTGACGACCGCAGGTCGATCGGTGACCACGCCCTCGGGCGTCGCGGTCGTTCCGGGGTCTAGCTGACCTCCCCGCCCGGACAACGTCGCGTCGGTCAGGAAACCCGGCTGCATGAACCTTCGGGCTCGCCGAAGAGGTCACCGAGCACGATGCCCTGGTCAGCAGGCTTCGGGTGGGATTCGAGTCTCAGCCCCCGGGATGCATGCCGACGTCACCGCGATGGCATCCGTGCCATGCGGTGACGCGACGAAGCCCTGTTGGCTGACGTCAGCGAGCTTCGAGACAACAGCCGACACCAGTCAAGCGGGGAGCGATGCGCGTGACCACTCCGGACTTCTCTGGGAGGTCACACCGGATTCATCGCCCACATCACCGCAGGCCAAAGCCTTCCGTTCTGCCCGGCCTCGGTGACCACTTCGGGCGGGCGACGAGACCCAGTCGCTCCATCGCCCGATGGCCGCCATCAAGACTTCGAACTGTGGGACCCGCGCCTCTGGCCTTCATCGTGCGCGCCGCATGGACCTGGCCCCGGATCATTCGAGCCACCGCCGGCCGCGACCTCGCCCAGGCACGGGTGTGACGCTCGAGGCAGGCCCGGTTGCGGGGGCGGTGACAGCGGCTCCGGCAACAGCAACCGCGAGCAGCAGCACGATCCAGAGCGGGACGGCGCCGACGTCGCGCGGTTCGGGTCAGGTGGAGCCGCGGACGACCAACGTCGTCGGCAACACGGTCGGCTTGGGCGGGTCGTCGCCGCCGTGCAGCATGGCGACCAGCGCCTCGGCGGCGGCCGTGCCGAAGCCGGGCTTGTTTTGGGCGACGGTGCTGAGCCCGGGCGGGATCAGCGCGGCCACTTCGATGTCGTCGAAGCCGATAATCGCAATGTCGTCGGGGATCCGTAGGCCGGCCGCCTGGGCCGCGCGCATCGCGCCGACAGCCATCTCGTCACCGGCGACGAACACTGCGGTAGGGCGGTCGTCGAGGGCGAGCAGCCGGTTCATCGCGGCGTGACCGCCGTCGAGATAGAAGTCTCCCTCGATGACGTGGCTGTCGGCGAGCGGCAGGCCGGCCCCGGCCAGAGCGGCCCGGAAGCCGACGAGCCGTTCGGCTCCCGGCCAGGTTCGCAGCGGGCCGGTGATGGTGGCGATGCGCTGGTGGCCGCGTTCGACGAGGTGGCGCACGGCGAGCGCCGCGCCGCCGGCATTGTCCGAGGTGATGTAGGTCGACGTCGGGCCGTCGACCCGCAGGTCGAGAGCGACGCACGGCACCTGGGCTTCGACGAGGGCGAGCACGGCTGGGTCCCGGGTGCCGTTGTCGATGATGACGGCGCCGTCGAGATTGTGCTGGCGGACGGCGCGCACGTATCGCTGCCCGTCGTCGGGCCCTGCCGCGTCGTGGCCGGCGAGCATGAGCAGGTTCAGCCCGTGCGCGCTGAGCGCCGTCTTGAGCGCGACGAGGATCTCCTGCAGGAACGGGTGGCGCCATCCAGGGCGGCGATGGTCGGTGTCCCATACCAGGCCCACCATGTTGGATTTCTTCGTGGCGAGCGTCCGGGCCGACCCGTTCGGCAGGTAGCCGATCTCGGCGGCCAGGTCGAGGATGCGCTGGCGGGTGTGCTGGCTGACGACCTCGGGGGTGTTGAAGACGCGGGACACGGTGGCGACGGACACGCCGGAGCGGCGCGCCAACTCCCTAATTGTGGTCAATGTGGTGCCTTCTCTGTAACCGGTTTCACGACCGTAGCGTCAGGGATGCCCGCCGGTCAAGCTGCATCGACCGTTACCGTTTCATAACTTGACACCCCCTAGCCGAAACCGTTCGCACTTCCCAGGAAAGGCGCTCACCGGCGGTCACCCTCGACTCGGCCGGCATCCGATCTTCATCCAACTCCACCCGCCCCACCGCCATCGCTTTGCCGACAATGTAACCGGTTTCAAGTAACCGGTTACATGATCGCACGAAAGGGTTCCCTGGTATGCACCCAAACCGACTGTTGCGACTGACGGCAGCCATCCTGGCCGCCGGAGTACTGCTGACCGCGTGTGGCACCGGCACTGACGAAGGCTCCGGCGGCGGCAACGAAAAGATCACCCTGAACGTCAATCTGTTCGGCAACTTCGGGTACCAGGACCTGTACGACGAGTACCAGAAGTCGCACCCGAACATCACGATCCAGGAGCACACGGCCGCCTACAACGACCATCATCGCGACCTGATCACCCACCTGGCCACCGGCTCCGGCGCGGGCGACATCGAGGGCGTCGACACGGGCTTCATCGCGCAGATGCGCGAGCGGGGCAACCTCTTCGTCGACCTGGGCAAGGACCGCCAGTCCGAGTACCTCGACTGGAAGTGGGCGGCGTCGCTGGCCAAGGACGGCAAGCAGATCGGGTACGGCACCGACGTCGGCGGCCTGGCCATCTGCTATCGGCGTGACCTGTTCGAGAAGGCCGGCATGCCGTTCGACCGCGACCAGGTGTCGGCCGCCTGGGGCAGCGGCTGGGACAAGTACATCGAGTTCGGCAAGCGGTACGCGGCGAAGGCCCCGGCCGGCAGCGCCTTCTTCGATGGCGGAGGCCAACTGTTCAACGCCATCATCGGCCAGGCCCCGGTCGGGTACTACAACGAGGACAACGGCATCGTCGTGGGCACCAACCCCGATGTCCGCAAGGCCTGGGACCTGACGGTGACGGCGATCCAGAGCAGCCTGTCGGCCAGGCTGATCGGCAGCTCGCAGGAGTGGAACAACGGCTTCGCGAAGGACCAGTTCGCCACGATCGCGTGCCCGGCCTGGATGATGGCCAAGATCAAGGACCAGGCGAAGCATGCCGCCGGCAAGTGGGACGTGGCGAGCGTCCCGGGCGGCGGCGGCAACTGGGGCGGCTCGTACCTCACCGTTCCCAAGCAGGGCAAGCACATCGAGGAGGCCAAGAAGCTCGCGGCGTGGCTGACCGCCCCGGAACAGCAGGCCAAGGTGTTCACCGCGCGGGGCAACCTGCCGTCCATCCCGGCGCTGTACGACAAGCCTGACATTGCCCAGTACAAGGACGCCTTCTTCAACAACGCCCCGGTGGGCCAGCTCTTCACCACCGCGGCAAAGCAACTCAAGCCCCAGCACCAGGGCCCGCGAGCCGGGGATGTGCAGACCACAATCCGCGACGCCCTCGTCCGGATCGAACAGGGCAAGCAAAGCTCCGACGAGTCCTGGAAGCAGATGGTCAGCGACGTCGAGCGCCTCGCCAAGTAACTCGACCCGCGCCGCCGGCGGTCGCCCCTGACCGCCGGCGGCCCTCGGCGACGAAGGATCGACGATGGCCACCTACCTCCACCAGGCCCACCGGGCCGGCCTGAGCCGGCTCGACACCAAAGGCTCGCCCTACCTCTACATCCTGCCGTTCTTCCTGCTGTTCGGCGCGTTCGGGCTGTTCCCGCTGCTGTACACGGCGTACGTCTCGTTCAATGACTGGGACCTGCTCGACTCCGGGTCGCACCGCTGGGTCGGCCTCGCGAATTACCGCGAGATGCTGCAGGACGCGTACTTTTGGAACGCCCTGGGCAACACACTCAGCATCTGGGTGCTGTCCACCGTGCCGCAACTACTCGCCGCGCTCTGGATCGCCCACCTGCTCAACCACCGGCTGCGGGCCCGCACCGCGCTACGGATGGGCGTGCTGCTGCCCAACGTCACCTCGATCGTGGCGGTGACGATCGTCTTCACCCAGCTGTTCGGCCGCGACTTCGGCATGGTCAACTGGGCGCTCGGCCTCGTCGGCATCGGCCCGATCGACTGGCAGGCCAACACCTGGAGCTCCCACCTGGCCATCTCGTTCATCGTCGCCTGGCGGTGGACCGGCTACAACGCCCTCATCTACCTCGCCTCGATGCAGGCGATCCCGCACCACCTGTACGAGGCCGCCGACCTCGACGGCGCGTCGCAGGGTCAGCAGTTCAGACGGATCACCGTCCCGATGCTGCGGCCGACGATCATCTTCACCACGGTGATCTCGACGATCGGCGGCCTGCAGATCATGGCCGAACCCCTGCTGTTCGCCAGCTCCCAGACGCCCACCGGCGGCTCCGACCGGCAGTTCCAGACCGTCGCCCTGTTCATGTACGAGCAGGGGTTCCGGGAGTTCCGCTTCGGCTACGCCTCGGCGGTCGCCTGGACGCTCTGTCTGGTCATCGCCATCTTCGCGATCATCAACTTCCTGCTCACCCGGCGCATCGCCAAGGACGAGGACTGAGGAGGACGCCGTGACCACCCTCGCGGACCCCGCACAGACCGGCACCACACCCTCGCCGCCGCAACGCCGGTCCCACCGGCGCCGGAGCTTCGGGTACCCACGCAAGGGCTCGGTCTGGAGCTACGGCGCCCTGCTGGCGGTCGTGGCCGGGTCGGTCTTCCCGCTCTACTGGTCCATCGTCGTGTCCTCGCAGACCAGCGACGCCGTCACGAAGGTGCCGCCGGCCCTGGTGCCCGGCGGGCACCTCTTCGACAACATCGCGCGCGTGTTCGACACGACCGACTTCGGCCGAGCCCTGGTGAACTCCTTCATCGTCAGCGGCTCGATCACCGTCTCCGTGGTGTTCTTCTCGACCCTGGCCGGGTTCGCGTTCGCCAAACTGCGGTTCCGAGGCCGAAAGGCGCTTCTCGTCGTGGCCATCGCGACCTCGATGGTGCCGCACCAGCTCGGCATCATCCCGCTGTACATCCTGATGGCCGACCTCGGCTGGACCGGACGCCTCACCGCCGTGATCGTGCCTGGGCTGGTAACCGCGTTCGGCGTCTTCTTCATGACCCAGTACCTCGGCCGCGCCGTGCCCGACGAACTGCTGGAGGCCGGCCGCGTCGACGGGTCCAGCACGTTCGGCCTGTACTGGCACATCGTCCTGCCGGCGGCCCGCCCCGCCGCGGCGGTGCTCGGGCTGTTCACCTTCATGCAGGCGTGGAACGACTTCTTCTGGCCGCTGGTCGTGCTGCAGAACAACGCGACCGTGCAGGTGGCGCTCTCCGCACTGGCCAGCGGCTACACCACCGACTACACCCTGACGCTGACCGGCACGTTGCTCGCCACGCTGCCGATTCTCGTCGTCTTCATGCTCCTCGGCCGGCAACTCGTCGACGGCATCATGCAGGGGGCGGTGAAGGGATGACCACCACATCCCAAGGTGCCGCCGCGGCCGCAACCCAGCCGGACCTGCCCGAGCTGCCGGACCTGCCGGCCGGCTTCAGCTGGGGCGCGGCCACCGCGGCGTACCAGATCGAGGGGGCGGTCGACGAGGACGGCCGCGGGCCGTCGATCTGGGACACCTTCTGCCGCCGCCCCGGTGCCGTCGACGACGGCACCTCCGGCTCGGTCGCCTGTGACAGCTACCACCGCTGGCGGGAGGACGTGGACCTGCTGGCCGGCCTCGGCGTGGACGCCTACCGTTTCTCGATCGCCTGGCCACGGGTCATGCCGGCAGGGCGGGGCGCGGTGAACCGGCGGGGCCTCGACTACTACGACCGGCTCGTCGACGCCCTGTGCGGGCACGGCATCCGGCCGTTCGTCACGCTGTACCACTGGGATCTGCCCCAGGCGCTCGAGGACGAGGGTGGCTGGCGGGTACGGGATACCGCCGAGTGGTTCGCCGAGTACGCCGCCGCGGTGGCGGGCGTCCTCGGTGACCGGGTCCAGGACTGGATCACGCTGAACGAGCCGTACTGCTCGTCGATGGTCGGCTACGCGGAGGGCCGGCACGCGCCCGGCGCCGCCGAAGGACACGGTGCCCTGGCCGCCGCCCACCATTTGCTGCTCGGGCACGGCAGGGCGGTCGCCGCAGTCCGGTCCGCCGCCGGCCCGCGGGCGCGCGTCGGCATCACGCTCAACCTCTCCCCCGCCGTGCCGGCCAGCGATACCGAGGCCGACCGGGCGGCGGCGGATCGGCAGGACCTCATGCTCAACCGGCAGTTCACGGATCCGGTGCTGGGCGGCGCGTACCCGTCCGGGTTCGAGCGGCTCTACGCCGGGGTGAGCGATCTGTCGTTCCGCCGGGACGGTGACCTGGCGGTGATCTCGACACCGCTGGACTTCCTCGGTGTCAACTACTACTACCGGGTGCACGTCGCCGACGCCCCATACGAGCAGCCCGACCCGGCGCTGCGCAGCGCGTTCGACATCGGGGTCCGGCAGCTACGGCCAAACGGGTTGCCCACCACCGACCTGGGCTGGCCGGTGGAGCCGCAAGGGCTCTTCGACACCCTGACCGGGCTCGCGGACCGTTACCCGGGCCTGCCTGCCGTGTACGTGACGGAGAACGGCTGCGCCGACCTGCGGGACGAACCCGAGCCGGACCCGGAACGGATCTCGTTCGTGGCCGGGCACCTGGCGGCGGCGGCCCGTGCGGCCGCCGTCGACGACCGGCTCGATCTGCGAGGGTACTTCTACTGGTCGCTCATCGACAACTTCGAGTGGGCCCGCGGGTATGGGCCCCGCTTCGGTCTGGCCCACGTCGACTACGGCACCGGATCCCGTACGACCAAGGCCAGCTACCACTGGCTGCGTGACCGCTTGCGGGTGTGGCGGAAACGCACCTCCACCTGCCCATCGTCGACCTGCGCCTGACGGACCCACTTGCGCAACGTCTCGGCCGTACCGATCCCGAGCCGGGCCGCCACCGCCGTGATCGCCGCCCAGTCCGACTCGTAGTTCGGCCGCACCTCCGCCACCATCCGCACCGCCCGCTCCCGCAACTCCAGCGGATACGGCTTCGTTCCTGCCATCTCTCGATCCTCCCCAAGCGGGGAGGTGATGTTTCCCGGGAGTGTGTCGATTTCCGTGTTTGGGCCTGTGGTGTGATCGGGATTGTTAGATGGCGATCGGTCGCCGTAAGCGAGGATCAGGGCGTTGAGGGCCTTGGCCCAACCGTAGACCCGGCCGGTCATGCTCCCGCCTCCCTTACGTTTCTGCTGGACGACGAGGTAGAGCACCTTCATCGCGGCCTGCTCGGCCGGAAAGTGGCCCCGCCGGCGGGTGGCCTGACGGAACCGGGCGTTCAGGCTCTCGATGATGTTGGTCGTGTAGAGGACTTTGCGGACCTCGTGGTCGTAGTCCAGGAACGGCACGAACTGCGGCCAGGGTGCACGACGCACTGCTGGTGCACCGCCAGCGGCCAGACCTGCTCGATCGCGTCGGTCATGCCCTTGAGGCCGTCAGAGCAGACCATGAACACGTCCTCGACACCGCGGTTGCGCAGCTCGGTGAGGTAACCGGCCCACTCCTTGGCGCCCTCCCGGCCGGTACCGGCCCACATACCGAGCACGTCGCGTTCCCCGTCGAGGCTGATACCGACCACGACGTAGACGGGCCGGTTCGCGACCTGCCCCTGGCGGATCCTCATCACCAGGGCGTCGATGAACACCACCGGATAGACCCTGTCGAGGGGCCGTTGCCGCCAAGCCTCCATCTCGTCCACCACGCCGTCGGTGACCCGGCTGATCAACTCCCGGGACACGTCGGCGTCATACACGTCCGCCAGATGCGCGGAAATCTCCCCGGTGGTCAGCCCTGTGGCATACCGCGACAGGATCGCCTCGTTGAACCCGTCCAGCCGGCGGGTGTGCTTCGGGACGATCCGCGGCGTGAACGAACCCGTCCGATCCCGCGGGACCTGGGATCCGCACCGGCCCAACCTCGGTCTGCACCGTCTTCGCACCGTGCCCGTTACGGATGTTGACCCGCCGGCCGGTGGCCTCCTCGACGCCAGCCTCGTCGAGGTGAGCATCCAGCTCCGCACCGAGCGCTGATTCCAGGACGGTCCGGGTGATCCCCGCGAGGAGCCCACCCGGCCCGACCAACGACACTCCGTCGGCCTTGGCCCGCTCGACCAACTGCTGAGCGAACTCCACCTCCGCCGACGTCGGTTCAGGAAGCTGAACAGCGTTCTTCTTGTCTGCCATGACGTGGTCCTTCCCGGACAAGGATCAACGTCCTGTCCAACGGACCACACCCAGGTCAAGCACGCAAATCTACGCAGTCCCTGAAGCGCAAACGGTGCACGCTGAAACCGATCTCAGCGCGCACCGTGGGGTTATCGTTTGTGTCCGAGGGGGGAATTGAGCACCTCCGCGTAGCACCCGAGACACAAAATAGGTGCTCATGCGATTAAGCCTAGCACTTCACGATGCGTAACATTACAGCTTGAGCTGGGCAGGAGCACCTCATCGGGCGGCTACCGCAAACCAATCCTGTTTACCTGTTCCCACGCCAGCGAGGCAGCTAATGCGGCGGAAGGATCGGTCGTAATAGGGACTGCCGAATCCAGGGCAGCGACTGGCTGATTGGGCAGGGTGCCCGCCACGGATCGGCTGGATGCCGAACTTCGACACCGCGTTCCTCGGGCGGCCGGCTGCGCTACTCGGCGAGCGCCTCATGGTATCTCCGGGTCCGGCAACGCTCGGCACGGGGTGGAGGGCTCGGTGGAGATTGCCACCTCATCCGCGGCAGGGCCTGCCGACGGCGCGTCGCGGGCCGTTCGGCCCTGGCCCGGGCGCGCCGGCGGCGGGAGCGTGAGGCTGTGTCGGACACGGTGCTGGTCGTCGAGGACGATCGGGAGTTGCGGGACGTCGTACGCCGCTACCTGGAACGGGCCGGGCACGCCGTGCACACCACCGGATCGGGTGCGGAAGCGCTGAGCCGTCTGGCCGCCGGCGGGGTCGACCTCGTCGTGCTGGATCTGGGCCTGCCGGACGTGGACGGCTTGGAGGTGCTGGCCGCCGCCCACGACGGTCCGCAGGTGCCGGTGGTGGTGCTGACCGCGCGCAGTACGGTCGAGGAGCGCATCGACGGGTTGCGCCGGGGCGCCGATGACTACGTCACCAAGCCGTTCAGCCCAACCGAGTTGGTGTTGCGGGTGGAGGCCGTGCTGCACCGTACCCACGGCACAGCCGGCTCCGTCGCTTCGGCTTGCTTCGGAGGTGGCCGGCTGCGGCTGGACGAGCAGCGCCACGAGGCGGTGCTGGACGGTGATCGGCTGGATCTGACCCCCACCGAGTGGGGACTGCTGACCACGCTGGCCGCCGCCCCGGGCCGGGTGTACTCCCGGTACGAGCTGATCAACCGGGTCCGGGGGTACGAGTTTCCCGGGTACGAGCGCACCATCGACTCGCACGTGAAGAACCTGCGCCGCAAGCTCGGCCCGGACGCCGCCGGCGTGGTGGAGACCGTCCTGGGCGTTGGTTACCGGCTGGGCTGGACCCGTGACCGCTGAGCTGTCGCGGCCGAGCAGCCGGGGGCGGCGGCCCCTGTCCGGCCCGCTGGGCCGGCGGCTGCTGGCCGCGTTCGTGCTGGTCGCGCTCTCCTCGGTGGCGGTGCTCAGCATCGCCGCGCTGGTGGCCACCAACCGCGGGCTCGCCAGCGCCCAGCAGGCCGAGCGGCAGCAGGTCGCGCGAAGGGTGGCGGCGGCGGCCGGTGCCGCGTACGCCCGGGCCGGGAGCTGGACCGGCGCGGAGTTGGCGCAGGCCGCGGCGTTGGCCGACGGCGCGGGCGCCCGCCTGGTGGTGCTGCAACCCGACGGCGGCATGGTGTGGCCCGGCCGCGGCATGGGCCCCATGGACGGCATGCACACCAGCACCGGCACGGTCGTGGAGGCGCCGGTCACCGCCGGCGGGCAGCGGGTCGGCACCGTGCGGCTGGCCTTCACCGCTGCGGCGGCCAGCGGCCGCGGCGTGGCCTGGTCGTGGATCGGCGGTGCCGCGCTGGTCGCACTTGTCGCGGCGCTGCTGGTCAGCGCGTATGTGGTCGGCCGGCTGGCCCGGCCGTTGGTCGCGCTGGCCGCCGCCACCCGTCGCTTCGCGGCCGGTGATCACACCGCCCGGGCGGCGGTGTCCGCGCCGGGCGAGCTGGGCGAGGTGACGCGCGCCTTCGACACGATGGCCGAGGAGGTGGTACGCGCCGAGCGGGTCCGTCGGCAGTTGGCCGCCGACGTGGCCCACGAACTGCGCACCCCGCTGGCCGCCCTGCAGGCCGGCCTGGAGGAACTGCGGGATGGGCTGCGCCCGGCCGACCCGCAACGGCTTGCCGCCCTGCACGACCAGACCCTGCGTCTCGGCCGGGTCGTCGAGGACCTCGCCGACCTGTCCGCCGCCGAAGCCGCCGTGCTGTCCCTGCACCCCGTCGACACCGATCTGGCCGCCGTGGCCCGCGCCGCGCTCGCCGCCCAGCACCCGCGGCTGGATGCCGCCGGCTTGACCGTCATGCCCGATCTCGACCGGCCGGTCCCGGTCCGGGCCGATCCGGACCGGCTGCACCAGGCCGTCACGAACCTGCTGGCCAACGCCGCCCGCTACTGCCGCCCAGGCGACCGGGTCGACCTGTGGGCGCGCGTCGAGACCGGCGAGGCGCTGCTCACCGTGGCGGACACCGGTCCCGGCATCCCGGCAGAGGAACTTCCCCACGCTTTCGAACGGCTCTGGCGCGGCCGGGACGCCCGGCACATCGCCGGCAGCGGCATTGGGCTGGCTGTCGTCCGCGAGCTGATCACCGCGCATGGCGGTGCGGTCGCGCTGGAATCACCCCCGGGCGGCGGGCTCACCGTCACCATCCGCCTGCCGGCCCGGCATCCGGCCGCCGCTGGTTGACCCGGCGATGAGCACCGAGGCCGGCAAGGTGTGTCGGGAAGGCCCTGCGCCCCGGCGGACGGCGGTGCCGGCTTTCGGCCGGCACCGCCGCGGTCGTGGGGTTGGGGTCAGGTCCAGCGGGTGAACGCGGCCAGGTGTCGCTCGGAGGCGGCGAGCAGGTTGGTGTAGACCTGCGTGACATCCGGGGCGGACAGGCCGGTCAGCGCGGCCTTCAGGTCGGCGATGTCGGTCTGCTCGACCTTCTTGCCGACTCCGAGGGCGGCCGTCTGGCTGGCGTTTCCTTCAGCGAGCAGCTTGTCGTACGTGGCCTGCACGGCCGGGTCGCTGAACTTCCCGTCGGTCGTGCCCGCGGTCGGGTCGGCCACGCCGTAGCGCTGCAGCAGGGTCCGCACCGTGGTCAGGTGTTGGGCCTCGGAGTTGGCGATGTGGTCGAAGACCGCCAGGTCGTACGTGGTGCCGAGGGCCCCGTACAGGTCGTGTGCCAGCTTCTCCTCCTGCGCCATCGCGGCCAGGGTGCTCTTCTGCGCGTCGGTGAGCGTGCCCTGCTGGGCGGTGACCGACAACGCGGCGCACCTGCCGCCCCGGGCCATCGCGCCCGAGCCCATCGGGCCGGTGGCGCCGTCGCGGGTGCCATAGCCCATGCCACCGCCCCAGCCTGGACCCGGCGTGGCAGTGGCTGCCGGCCGGTCGAAGGGCCCGGCGCCGGCCAGCGCCGGCGCGGCGATCGCCACCCCACCAAGGCCCAGCGCGCCCGCTGCTACCAGGATCACCGTCCGGCGGGTCGTTGTTCTCATCTCGTCCTCCTTCATCGGTGCCGACACCACCACCGTGGCGCCGCGGGGTGCGGCTGCCGTGGAGACGGTGTGGAGGCGACATGGAGAACGCCAGCGCCGGGGCGGTGAACGGCGAGTGCCCCTGCACATCGAGCCAGGGATGGAAGTGGTCGCTCATCTCGACGAAGTCGAAACCGGCCTCCTCGGCCCGCATGGCCTGGCGGAGCAGTTTCCTCGGGCCTGAACCCCCTCGCCGGACAGCTTGTACCCGAACTGCATGTTTCATCCCGCTCTGGAGGGCTACCTACTCCTTGTCAGGGAATGCGCAACCCGGACGGCGATATCGGAAAGCCGCCCATTTCGTCCGACCGGTCGCCGGGAGGGGAAATCCTCCGTCGCCGCCCTGGCGGTGCCTGGCGTGCGGACCGACGGGCGAACAGCGGCGGGACGACGACGAACGAGGGAGCAACCATGGATCGACCCCCCAGCCCCGTACGACCCCCCGGTGAGTCGACGAGCCTCTGGCACCAGGGCCTGTCGCTCGGGTCGAAGGCGTTGCAGGACACCGCGCCGCTAAAGGGGTTCGACGCGTACGTCGTCGGGTTCCACCCGGCCAAGGACGACCCGTCCATGCAGATGGAGGCGCACCACTACTGTCGGCAGGTCAACGACGACTTCCTGCAGTGCGTGCTTTTCGACGGCAACACCGCCGAGGCGAACCTCATCGGCATCGAGTACATCGTCTCCGGACGCCTGCACGACACCCTGCCCGAGGCGGAACGCCGCTACTGGCACCCGCACAACTACGAGGTGCTCGGCGGGTCACTCATCGCGCCCGGGCTGCCGGAGCCAGCCGAGCGGGCGCTGATGGCCATGCTGATGAACAGTTACGGCAAGACCTGGCACACCTGGCACACCGGCCGCCTCGACGCCCGCCCCGGTGATGCGCTGCCGCTGGGCGACCCGATGCTGATGTGGTCCTTCAACCGGGACGGTCAGTGCGACCCCGCCCTGGAACAGCACCGCAACCAGGCGATGGGGGTGGACCGGACCGACAAACGGCACTCCCGCTCCGGGCTGCTCGACAGCGCCCGTCCGCAGGACGGAGTCGCCCTGCTCGACGGCGCCTTCCCGCAGAGCACACCGGTTCCCGGGGTGGTGGACCGGCGCACCGGGCGATAGCCGCGAGCGGACCGGCGGGACGCTCTTCCGAGCGCCCGGCGGGAGTGGCTACAAAGCTGGCCCGACGTCGGCCCCGAAGGCGCCGTAGTGAAGCACCGGGACAGCCGGTACGAGCCGGGGCGCCGCGGTTGGCGCAAGATCCGCGCCCACCACGCGGGGAAACTGATCGCACCGGCAAAGACAGGCCGTTGCTGGCCGCCCACATCCAGATGCCCTCGGCAGCGAGCACCAGACCGACGACCGCGTTGAGCCCGCGCAACCGCCGGTAGAGGTCCCGCCCCGCCCCCGCTTGGTGTCCAATGGGCGCCACGATAGGTACCTCACCCGGCCGGCTGCCGGGGTTTGGAACAGGTTCCACCACCCACTTCCGAGGGCACGTCGACTGGACGCCCAGCACTCGGTGAAAGCGCTGTTTCCTCGCGACGCAACTGTCGGATGCATTCGAACCCGTCGAGCCCCGGCGGGCAGCACCCGCTGCGGCACGGTCGCGGCGACGAGAATTACCATCGCGCCCCACAACGTGGGCGCGGTCAACAACAGCGACCGCACCCATGGCCGGTCCGACCCCACAACGGTCACGAGAACGCTGACCACGGCTTGGACCGGTACCAGGCGGCGAACGCGTACGGGTCGGAGCCTGCCCGCCCGGCCCGTTCGACACGGCCGGGGGTCCGATACGGGCGGCAGCTTTTGGACCGGCGGCCCCGGGCCAGCAACACCGCGCCCTGGGCGGGCGCTGCTACGTGCCGTACAGCAGATCCGCCGCGCAACGTTCGCCCGGAGTTTCGTCGGGCCACGTGCGCCGCCGCGATGAGCAGCGGCACCAGCACCTCACCAACTCGGCGGCAGGGTTATCAGGTACGGCGACCGATCTTTCCCCGGCCGTCCGCGCGGCGATTGGCTGGTCTTCGTTGTCGTAGCTGTCGTGATGCATCCGGCGGCAGGGGCGTTTGTGCTGGTGAGCCGGCGAAGGCGGTCGTAAGGCACGGAGAGCGGAGTACACCCGCCCGAGCCGGGGCGGGGTGGCGCCGCAACCGACACACTCTGCTAGTAAGGAGTCGTGCCGGAACTCGACTCTCCAGGGATGACGCGAAGCGACGCCGAACGGAACCGCCGGATCCTGCTGAACGCGGCCGCCGAGGCCCTCGCGGAGAATCCCGGAGCCTCGATAGCGCAGGTCGCGCGGACCGCCGGCCTCGCTCGCGCAACGGTCTACCGTCATTTCCGCACCCGACAGGACCTGCTGGAGGCGATGCGCGCCGAAGCGTTGGTCAGCGCCGCCGAGGCGATCGCCGGGTCGCGGCTCGACGAAGGGGATCCCCTCGACGCGCTCCGCCGCGCCGTGGATGCCCTAGCGTCGCACGGCGTACGCTTCCGGGCCCTGCTCGTCGAGGGCGCCGAGCTGGATCCCACCTTTTTGCAGGGGCGTGCCGAGGTGCTCGCCCCCCTGCACGAGGTGGTCCGGCGGGGACAGAAGGCGGGGTTGATCCGCCCCGAACTGCCGGCCCAGTGGGTGGTTACGGCGATGGCCGCGCTGCTGGCCGCGGGCGTCCGCACGCTGGCCAGCGGTACCGATCACCGCACCGTGGCCAATCTGATCTTCGAGACCCTCACCGACGGCGTCGGCACCCACCCCTGAGGGGTGCAAGGAGGGCCTTCGTTATCGCTTCCGGTAGCGCAGGGGGCCACTGTCAACAGCGTCGGGCCGGTGCGCGCTGCCTCCCGTAGGGTGCGGCCGACCGGATACGCGGGCGACGGCCCAGATATGAAGAGGGCCGCTGGTGGGACCGGGTCAAACTCCGGCCAGAGGATAGTTGCTCGCACTGGCCGTCGATCGGTGCTCGGCCACCGGATCCCGGCGGGGTAGGCCAACACCTGTACCGTCTGCGCGGCTCCGGTAAGCGTCATGTCCTGCCACCCGTCGATCTGCTTGAGCGCCTGGAGGACGCCATCGCGGCGTACTCCGGGTCCGTGATCCGCTCGAGTGACACCCGCCCGCGCGCTGTGCCGGTACGCCAGGGTTGTCGCCGCCACCTTTGGCCCGGCGGGCGGGGAGCGGCGTGTCGCGCCTTCGTGCAGGTAGGCGCCCCGGCCGAGTGGCCGTTGCCGCCGTCGCCGCCGTGGCGGTGGTGAGCGCGGTCGGTGCGGCCGTTCAGATCTTGCGAATCGGGCTTGGCGGGTCGGAAGCCGCCTGTTCGGAGGTCCAAACCGGGGGAGATGATCTTCTCTCCAGAAAACTAGACTCCTGTGTCTCACTTAGGCTACGGTTGCCGCCGGCAGTCACCTCCCCGACCACTGCCTGGAGGAAGGAAAAAGTGACTTTCGAACGCGGTATCCCAAACGTCCCGCAGGCCCGTACCCGAATCGTTCTGCAGCATCAGCCGCAGCCGGCGCAGGACGTGGAACCCCAGGTTGACGTCCTGGTCGTCGGCGCCGGTCCGACCGGTCTGACCGCGGCGTCCGAAGCGATCCGACACGGCCTGACTGTCCGGATCATCGAAAGCAAGTCCTACCGCTCCACCTTCTCGAAGGCTCTTGTGGCCCATGCCCGGACGCTCGAGGTGTTCGAGACGATGGGAATCGCCGACGAGATCCTCGCCGAAGGCACCAGGTTCGCGGCCCTGAACACCCACGCCGGGCGCCGGCGCCGCGCCGTCCGCGTCAGCTTGCTCGATCAGCCCTGGGGCGACACCGCCTATCCGTTCTGGCTGTCCATCCCCCAGTACGCGACGGAACGCATCCTTGAAGACCACCTCAACGCGCTCGGCGGCGAAGTCGAGTGGCAGACCACCCTCGATCGCCTCCAGGACCGTGCCGACCACGTCGAAGCGACGCTGACCCGCGCGGACCGCGAAGACGAGGTGGTACGCGCTCGCTGGGTGGTCGGTGCCGATGGCGGACGCAGCCGGGTACGCGAGCAGGTCGGCCTGCGGCTGGACCGCTCGGACGCGGGTGCCACGTTCGTCCTCGCGGACGTCAAGACCAGCGCGAACCTGACCGAGGACGAGGGACACGTCTTTCTCCACCCGGCGGGACTGCTGCTGATCGTGCCGATGCCGGAGCCCCGCCGCTGGCGGATCATCGCCCACGTACCGACTCCCCCGGCGGACGCGCCGCTCACCATCGACGCCGCCTTCCTGGATGAGCTGATCCGGGAACGCTCGGGGATCGAGTTCGGCAGCCACGACGTCGTGTGGGAGTCGCAGTTCAACTTGAGCCACGGCGTTGCCGATCACTACCGCCGTCGGCGGGTGTTCCTCGCCGGCGACGCGGCGCACGTCCACAGCCCCGTCGGCGGGCAGGGCCTCAACACCGGGGTGCAGGACGCGCACAACCTGCTCTGGAAGCTAGGCCTCGCCCGACGGATGGACGCCGAGGCCGCTGAGCGGCTGCTCGACAGCTACGAGGCGGAGCGCCGTCCGATCGGCCACGCGATGGTCCGGGGCACCGCCCAGGTCACCCGAATCCTGACGACCCGAGGGAGTCTGATCCGAACGGTGGTGGGTGCGATGGCGCCAGCGGTCATCCGACGCTCCGCCGTCCAAGCCCGACTCGGCCGCAACGTCGGCATGCTCGACATCGCATACCCCGACAGCCCGATCGTGCCCGCCGCGGCGGTCCCAGCCGGCGCCGGCCGGCGCATGCCGAACCCGGAACTGCGGGCCTGCGGCCGGCTCTACGAGCGACTGGACCGCACCGGCCACACCTGGGTGGTACGAGGAGCCGCCGGCGAAACGACCCCGGACCCGAACCATCCCCGATGGAACGGCCTGCCGCTGGTTCACGTCACGGACGACGCACTGCTCCATCACGTGGACGGTGTGGCGCAAGTAGCGCTCGTCCGCCCCGACCGCTACATCGCCGCAGCCGGGGACACCCCGGAGGGCGTCTGGTCCCAGGTGGACGGCCGGCTGATCCCCGCTCCGGACGTCGCGGCCGGTACGCCAGCCACGAGCGACTGACCGGCACCATTCTCGTCCACACCCATCCACTGGCTTGGCCCTGGCAGAACTCTGACAGCGGCGTGCCCGCGCGTCTGCTACGGCGCCGCCTCGACGCCCTCGAACGCTAGATCGAGCAGGAGTGCCACGTGCGGCGCGACGTCCGCCGCTCGACCCTCGGCCCAGTCACGCATGGCGGCCTCGAAGGTCCGCGCGATGTGCGCGGTGATCAGCGCCGCAGGGATGTCGGTGCGAAGGGCTCCGGCTGCCGCGCCCTCCTCGATCATTCGGTCCACCACCTCGAGGACGGGCGGGCGGGCTCCCTGGCCCAGCAGGGCGGCATGCCGGATGGGAAGGGTGTAGACGAATCTGGCGAGCTGCTCGTTGGTCACCATCCGGGCCGCGGCGCCGATCAGGAGCTCCCGGATCCGAGGCAGCGCTTCGGCGGCTGGTCCCGGCGGCGCGGCCACGGGCTCCCGGCCGAGCAGCCGGGCGAACAGTTCGGCGAGGATCTCTTCGCGCTCGGAGAAGTGCTTGTAGAAGGTGGCGCGGGAGATGCCGGCCGCCTTGGCGATGTCCTCCACCCGTACGCCGACGTAGCCGCGTTCGACGAACAGCCGCAGCGCGGTGTCCAGCAGCTGGTCGCGGGCCCGTTCGCGCAGGTCGGCACCGACAGGGCCGAAGCCGGGCGGGCGTACGGCCATCTGATCCTCCAAGCCAGTCGCGCGGTCCGGAGCACGCCTTGACGGTCAACTGACCACGAATCTACGCCAGCCAAGTCCCTGTTCCGCCGTCGCCCCTTGGCGGGACTACTACTCGAACACGCGTGTATCGTTTGTTTAGACACGTGTCTTGTTTCGGACATCCCTTTCCCGGGGAGTGCGGCGTCTGCCGCACCCCCGTCCCGTTCAGGAGGTTCAGCCTTGCTTGCTGCTCTCGGTAGGTTTTCGGTACGACACCGCTGGCTGGTGGTGGTCACCTGGGCTGTGGTGCTGGCCGGCGCGCTAGCAGGCGGCCACCAGTACGGCGGATCGTTCACGAACGACCTGACGCTTTCGAACACCGACTCGCAGGCGGCGTACGACACGCTGCGGGAGCGGTTCCCCGACATGTCGGGCGACGGCATGCAGGTGGTCATCCACAGCGACGGCGGGGTGACCTCGCCCGAGGTCCAGCGCGCGGTCGACGGCGCGCTGGCGGACGTACGCGCCGACTCCGACGTCGCCGCCGCGCAGTCCCCGTACGGGCCCGGCCAGCGCCTGGTCTCCGACGACGGCCGGACCGCCATCGCCACGGTGCAGTTCACCGAACGCGCCAAGGACATCCCGGAGGGCGCGGTCGAGCAGGCGCAGGCATCGTTCGACCCGCTGCGCGACCAGGGCCTGGAGGTCGAGTACGGCGGCCCGGCCGTCCAGACGGAGTCCGGCCCCTCGGGTAGCGAGGTGTACGGGCTGATTGCCGCGGTCGTCGTCCTGCTGGTCGCGTTCGGGTCGCTGTTCGCCATGGTGGTGCCGATCGTCACGGCCCTGATGGCGCTGGGCCTCGGCCTGGCGGTGATCGAACTGCTCACCAACTGGGTGACGATCGGCACCTCCGGTCCGGTGGTCGCCGCCATGATCGGGCTCGGGGTCGGCATCGACTACGCGCTGCTCGTGGTCACCCGCCACCGAGAAGGACTTGCGCAGGGTCAGGACCCGGCCGAGTCGATCGAGCGGGCGATGAAGACGGCCGGGCGGGCAGTCCTCGTCGCCGGCGCCACCGTCATCGTCGCGATCCTCAGTCTCTACCTGATCGGCATCCCGTTCGTCTCCGCGCTCGGTCTGGCCAGCGCCGTCACCGTCGCGGCCACGCTGCTCGCCGCGGTGACCCTGCTGCCCGCCCTGCTCGGGATCTTCGGCCGCAAGCTGGACCGGCTGCGGGTCCGGCGCATCCGCTTCGACCACGGCAGCGACCGGGAGAGCGGCTGGCACCGCTGGGCCCGCGGAGTGCAACGCCGGCGCTGGCTCGCGGTACCGCTGGCCGCCGCGCTCCTCGTCGTACTCGCCCTTCCGCTGGCCTCGCTGCGGCTCGGCACCGGCGACGGTGGCTCCCAGCCGGCGGAGTCCACCCAGCGCAAGGCGTACGAGCTGGTGGCCGAGGACTTTGGTCCCGGTATGACGGGCCCGCTGCTGGTGACCGTCGACTACCCCTCCGGCACCTCCCCGCAGCAGGTCCAGCAGGCCAGCGCCGAACTGCGCGCCGACCTGATGGCGACCGACGGGGTGACGCAGGTGTCCCCGCCGCGCATCGACCCGGAGGGCCGGACCGCGGTGCTGACCGTGGTACCGACCGGCTCGCCCGACGACGAGTCCACCGAACACCTGGTGCACCAACTACGCAGCGACGTGCTGCCCGGGGCCGCCGACGGCGCCGAAGCCCACGTGGGCGGCGCGACGGCCACCAGCATCGACCTGGCCGACAAACTCGACGAGCGGATGCTCTGGTTCATGCTGCTCGTGGTCGGCCTGGCCTTCCTGGTCCTCCTGGTCGAGTTCCGCTCCCTGCTGGTCCCGCTCGTCGCGGTCGTGATGAACCTGCTCGCCGTCGGCGCCGCGTACGGCCCGGTGGTGGCGGTCTTCCAGTGGGGCTGGTGGCCCGCCGGACTCATCGGCTCCCAACCCGGCCCGGTCGAGTCGTTTGCCCCGGTGATGCTCTTCGCCGTCCTCTTCGGCCTCTCCACCGACTACGCGGTGTTCCTGCTCAGCCGAGTGCACGAGGAGTACAAGCGGACCGGTGACGCACGGCGTTCCATCGTCACCGGCATGGGCGCCACCTCGCGCGTGATCATGGCGGCGGCGTCGGTGATGGTGGTGGTCTTCGCCAGCTTCGTCCTCAACGACCAGCGCACCGTCAACCTGTTCGGGTTCGGGCTGGCGACCGCGATCGCGATGTACGCGCTCGTCGCCATGCTCGTACTGACCCCGGCGCTGCTCGCCATCCTCGGCCGGGCCGCCTGGTGGATGCCGGGCCGGAAGCGTCGGCGATCCGCCGGCGCGCAGGCGGGGTCGCCGGCGGAGCTGGCAGAAACGCGGGGTGAAGCCGATCCTCGGGCACTGCGGGAGGCCGCCAACGGGTCGGGTTCCGCTGCCTGATCCTTCCCGCAACCCCTGTTGGGGCCCGGCCGCGTCGCGGCCGGGCCCCAACAGGTCATCTGGGCACGGGCACCTGTTCCGGGTGGACGGCGAGTTGCGACCAGACCGACTCGACTGAGTCACCGGACCCGGCGACGTACCGGTCGGGCCGGACCAGGACCACCGGCGGCAGCGGCCCCGAGCCGTCAACGAGCGACCCGTCGCCAAGAAACACCACCGGGAGACCGCCCCACGTCGGGGCGGAAGGATGGGGAAATGCCTCGCCGTGCTTCTGCCGCACGACCCACGTGTAGTGGCCGGGGTCCAGCTCTTGATACAGCCGTCCGCCGGTGCGCAGTTCAGGGTTGGGCATGCGACGACCGGCGCGCGCCGAGGCGATGGCCGGATTGGCCAGCGGGCTAACCGGATAGGCGATTTCGAGCATTCCGACCGCCCGTCCGAGCCGCGCCTGCACGGCGGGATGGGAGAGGATCCGGGGGGCGACGGGACCGAGCAGCGCTCGGAGGAGGCCGCTGCGGGCGGTCAGTGCCCCGGTCGCCCGCGCGGTACCCCGAACCATGGCCCGGGCGACCGGACGCCGTTCTGCCTCATAGCTGTCGAGGAGTTCCTCCGTCCGGAGGACTTCCCGGCGCCGCGCGACTCCGAGTTTCCAAAGAAGGTTGTGGGCGTCCTGGACGCCGGTGTTCAGGCCCTGGCCTCCAACCGGACTGTGCACGTGCGCGGCATCGCCGGCGAGGAGCACCCGTCCCCGCCGATAGTGGTCGGCGATGCCGTGACGCAGGTTGAACTGCGACTGCCAGACGACGTCGTGGCTGCCGAACTCGATCCCCGATCGCCGTCTGATCAGCGCGTCGAGGAAGGCGGCGTCAATGGTGATCGGCGTATCCGACGGCGGTGTCGGTACGTGCGCGATGATGCGCCACCGGCGCGGCTCGGGCATCGGAACGATGAGCAGCAGGCCCTCCGGACCAAGAAAAACATGACCTTCGTCTTCGATCACGTCTGCGGTGGTCTTGACGTCGGCCAGGACGAATGTGGCTTTTGCATCTGCCCGGTCGAGGTGGAGGCCGACCTGCTCGCGCACCCGGCTGCGGCCGCCGTCACAGCCAACCACCCACCGCGAGCGCACCACGTCCTCGCCGTCGTCGGCCCGCTTCAGTCGCGCTTCGACGTGATCCCCTTCCTCATGGAGTTCATCGAGCGAGACCTGCCACTCCACCTCCCCGCCCAGCCGGTTGAGGTGCTCTTCGAGAATCCGCTCTGTGGCGTACTGCGGGATGGACAGCCAGTACGGATAGGCGGTGTCACCCCAGGGCAGCTCCATCAGATCGACGCGCACCGTGCGAGGACGACGACCGGCATGGATGTTCAACGCGGCGAATGGTTGCCCTTCGGCCACGGTGGCCTCGGCAACCCCCATGGTCTCGAACACCTCGAGCGTGCGGGCATGGACGACGAGCGCCTTGGAGAAGGTCGAGCGGTACGCCTTACGGTCGACGATCCGGACGCTCAGCCCGTGCCGAATGGCCTCGCAGGCCGCTGTCAGACCGGTGGGGCCGGCGCCGACCACCAGCACGTCGACGTCAACGGCACCTACCCTCTCCTCCGCCCCGGACGGCTCGCCATCGGGGTTGACAGCCACGGGCGTCCGGTGTTCCGGTGCGAACGACAACGCGACCCTCCCAGGTGTCAACAACAGGTGCCACGGCGTGGTGGACCCAGCCCGACGTCCGTCGTCAAGGGTCGTACCCTGGCCAAACGCAGACGTAGCGAGAAATCAGCGTCCGGGTTTGGCAGCTGAGATCTTGTTGGCGCAAGCGCATTTCCCAGGGCCAGGGAGGCAAAACGCAGGGCTCGGAGACTTTCCCTGGGACTCAGGCGCACGGACTGAAATGGGACCTCACCACCGCCCCACCGATCGACCGCCATGGGCCGGGCTGGGACGGAACCGCAGCGGTCCGGGGCGTGCTGCGATACCGCTGGGAGAACGCCGACGACAAGGTCCGACCCCGGCGCCGCGCCTACCCGCCGAGTGCGGGCTCCGGCGACGAGCGGCGACGCCGACATGGTCACCACCCACTCCGGCGGCAGGTCGGACCGGATCAGCCCCGCCTCCTCCTCACGCCGCGGCACCGGGCCGCTTAGGCTCCGCGTCGCTGCAGGACTTCCGGCGGGGGGGGGTTGGGGGGCACGTGTCCCTAATGCGCAGGTCCTGCTCCCGCCAGGGACAACCCCCGCCGCCGATGCCGCTCATCCCTGCGGCTACGGGTTCGGGGACGGCAGCTCACCGGTCAGGTACCGCTGCACGGTCGCTCCGACGGTGCGGATCACGATGTCGGCCGCTGCCGCAGCCAGCGGCTCCAGCTCGACCAGGTAGCGAGTGAACGCAAGGCCGGCCAACTGCGAGGCGACGAACGCCGCCCGTAGGGGCGCCTCGCCCGGATCGAGATCGCATTTGCTCATCACCGCGTCGACCACGTCGGGAAAGATGACCTCCCGGACCAGCCGTGCGATGTGGTCGGCCGTCGCCGCCGTACGCAACAACGCGCTGGCGTTGGCGCCCGCGTCGCCCTCCCACAGTCGGAGGAATTCGGCAACGATCCGCTCCCCCAGCGTGTCGACGCCACCAGCAAGCAATTGTGCGAGGATCCGGTCCGGATCGACCGCGCTGCGCAGGACGGTGAGGAAAAGCTGGTCCTTGGTGCCGAAGTAGTGGTGCACCAGCGCAGGGTCCACGGCGGCGATCGAAGCAATCTGCCGCATCGTGACCCCACCGAAGCCCCGCGCCGCGAAGGCATCCCGCGCGGCGGCGAGAATTTTCTCGCGCGCGCCCGACCCAGCCGGGCGCCTGCCGGTTCGTGCCATCGGTCCTCCCACCGTTCACCGGCCTCGCGTGCCCACAGGCCGGTCTCGTGCTGTCAGAACGTGCCCCCGGGCCCGTGTGATTGCACAGCAGCGCGCGCGACGCCCCCTTGACCACCCCCAGAAGCTAGACAGTCATGTCGCAGTTCGTCTAGAGTCGGGCCGGCGGCCCCACCGGTCCGCCGCTCGCGGCAACGTCTTCGTCGCCGACGACGGGTACCGCTTCGCCGCAATAACGTCGCGGCGACATGGCTGCTCCCTGCTCGTTGGCCGGAAGGGTTGGAGCCTCATGTTCGACACCATTGCCGACCTGCCGATACACCCGTTGGTCGTGCACGCCACGGTGATCGTCGTGCCGGCCGCCGCGCTGGTCGTCGGACTTGCCGGGGTGTGGCCCACGTTCCGCGCCCGAACCGCTCCGCTCGCACTCGCGTTGAGCGCGCTGGCGTTGGTCCTGGTACCGGTGACCGTACAGTCGGGCGACGCCCTGCGCGGGCGTCTCCCCGCGAACGAACTGATCGACCGCCACCGCGATTTCGGCACTGGCCTGCTGCCCTGGGTGATTGCGCTTGTGTTCGCAGCCGCGGCGACCGGCTGGCTGCACCGCTGGGAGACGGCTCGGGCCGGCCCGGCCGGGCCGGACGGCGGGTCGCACAGTTCGGGCGTTCCCGCACCCGCACCGCGGCTGGCAGCCGTCGTGGTGGCCATCTTGGCCGTGATCACCGCCGCAGGCGTTCTCGCATCGGTTGTCCGCATCGGCCACAGTGGCGCGGAGGCCGCGTGGTCTGACGTGGCGACGACGACCGCGGGAAGCACCACCCCGAGCTGAGGAGGCAAAGATGACTTTGGGTGCTAAGGAGCAGCGACGGTGACCGCCGCAGAGGAGACAACCACCAGAGCGAGCACTCCAGGTATCCCATGGCGTCGGCTGTCATGGCACTTCCTGGAAATGGTGGTGGCCATGTTCATCGGGATGGCGGTGCTGGGCATGGCCGCACGACTCGCCCTCGCCCTGCTCGGCCAGGCTGACCTGCTGGATCGGGTTGAGGTGCGGGTCGTTGTCATGATGCTCAGCATGGGTACTGGCATGACGCTCTGGATGTACTACCGCCGCCACCAGTGGGCCGGCATCGTGGAGATGAACGCCGCGATGCTCCTACCGTTCGCGGTACTACTCGTGCCGTTCTGGGGCGGCGCGCTCCCTGAATCGGCGGTGATGATCGCGGGTCACATCCTGATGCTGCCCGCCATGGCCCTGGTACTGCTGCACCGCCGGGCCGAGTACGCGAACACCCACCGGAGTCACTCGAGGCGACGCTAGCAGGTCAGGACAGGGCCAGGAACAGTTTCTCAGTTCCTCTTTAGTCATCTCCGGCTACTCGACACGGCCACGCGCGACCGGGCGGTGCCGCATCTCGACGCGATGATCTTGTAGCCGGTCCGCGCGGCGGCCGCGAGGGCTTCCCCTTCAGGCGCCGCCCGCCGAGCGCTTGGCGGCGGGCAGATCGGCGCGCTACTGTCGGAGCGTCATACCCCCTGGGGTATCCACTCAAAGGAGTAGAGCTATGCGCGAGGTCGACATGGCAACCTTTTCCGCCGCCCACGCCGACGGGGCGACGGTGATCGACGTACGGGAACCCGTCGAGTACGTCGGCGGCCACGTCCCCGGCGCCCGGTGCATCCCCCTGGGCCACCTGCCCACCAGCATCAGGGACCTGCCCCGCCGCGGCACGGTGTATGTCATCTGCGCTAGCGGCAACCGCAGCCAGGTGGGCGCCGAGTTGCTCGAACGGGCCGGGATCGACGCCCGGTCGGTCGCCGGGGGCACGGCGGCGTGGGCCCGCGCGGGTCGCTCCCTGACCCAGGGCAGCCGGGCCTGAACCACTAGGCCAAGACATCAACCAAGAGGCCAGGAGGCCGAGTGCAACAGGGTGGCTTCTTCCGGACGCTGCTCGACGAGCAGATCCCCGTGGCCACAGCCGAGCGGCACTGATCGCCTCGGACGGGTTGCTGATCGACGTACGCGGCCCTGCCGGAATTGGAGGCCGGCCACGCGCCCCGGGCGCGGCACATAGACCGGGCGGCCGGTCGCCCGCAGCTCCGCGACCAGCGCACTGTCGCCGGCGTAAGCCAGCATCGCGACCAGCAGAGCTGCGGAAGACGCGGCGCGTCATGGGGGTGGCACTTCTCCAGCGAGCACCTTCGCGGCCAGCTCGACCCGCTCAGGGTGGAAATCGCCGCGCACGGGATGGCCAGGAACGTTAATGCAGCTCCGGCCGGGCGCGGCATCGCACACCGGGCACGGGGCGAACTGCCCGCCCTGCGGCTCTACCGCGACGCCTTGGGACGCGGCTGCCCTGGCCATCTTGAGGAGCGCCCCGAACAGCTCCTCGTCCCGGTACCGCGTCGCGGCGGCGGCCACCTCCCGCATTCCTTCCATGAACTGTACGGCAGCCTGCTCCCCGGTCATCTTGATGAGCGGCATACGGTCCGTCTCCCCGACCTCGTGTGTGCCAAACCTCGGCTACCGAACCGGGACCGCAAACCGGCAAGCAACACAACTACAAGCGAGAGCACCGCCAAAGCGAATGGCGCGGCGACGAACCAGCGGCGGCCCGTCGTCGCCCGGCCGAGCTGGTACCTCCCCTGGTCCCATGGAAGGCAACATATGTTTCTCGCGGGTGTCCCCCAATGAGTTCGGCAGCCGCAAAATCTGGCCGAGGAACCGGTGCGATTCCCAGAAGGCAAACCAGCGACCCGGGGTTCAGCTACATCACCGTCGTGCAGGTCGGGAACACCGTAACGGGGTCCGGCGTAGCATCGGCCGCCGACTGGGTGCGCAATCTCGCCGAAGGCGTGGGGGCCCGGCTCGGGTAACCGTCGACCATGGCGCCGAATCCTGCGTCAGGGCTGGGATCTCGCCGTCGCCCACGCGGTCCTCCCATCGGGTGTCTGCCCCCGGGCCTTTCGCCGTCCGGCTGCTCCGGTCGGCGGAGACCGGTTAACGTCAGATCGGCACCCTGCCGGTTAACCAACATCACTCGCCTGCGCGATGGGCGTGCCGCTCGGGCCACTCCCGGGCCGGCACGCCGGTGATCGAGCGAGGAGGCGCCATGGGCCCGTGGGGTGTCGGAATAGGTTGGACGTGGCTGTGGTGGCTGCTGCTGCTCGTCGGGGTGGCGGCCATGGTCGCCGGCCTTGCCTTGGCCGCGCGGTCGCCTTCCGGGGAAGCGACTGGCCGGGGCGCGACGGCACGGGAGATCCTCGACGTGCGGTTCGCCCGCGGTGAGATCGGCGAGGAGGAGTACCGGCAGCGACTGCGGGAGCCCGATGAGCACTGAACGTCGCGACGGACGCCGCCGCGGAATGACACGCCGGAAGGCGCTGCTGCTGGCTGGCGCGGGCGCTGTCAGCGCCGGAGTCGGGGCGGCGGGGCTGCTGCGCGGCTGGGGTTCCCCGACGTCGACCGTGAGTGGCTCCCCCGGCGCCGTTCCGACCGGCGACCGGTTCGTCGAGCCGACAGTGATCGCCAGCGAGGGCGGTCGGCTGCACGTCACGCTGAGCGCCGCCGCCGGTCGGGTGACGATCGCCGGTCGCTCAGTGCAGGCCATGTCGTACAACGGCTCGGTGCCCGGTCCGACCCTTCGCCTCAGGCCGGGCGACCGGGTGACGCTGGACTTGGTGAACCGCCTGGGCGCCTCGACGAACCTACACACGCACGGGCTGCACGTGTCGGCTGAGCGGAATGGCGACAATCCGTTCCTGCACATCAGGGACGGCGAAACGTTCCGCTACGAGTACGAGATCCCGCGCGACCACCCGGCCGGAACGTTCTGGTACCACCCGCACCTTCACGGGACGGTCGCTGACCAACTCTTCGCGGGCCTGATGGGGGCGATTGTCGTACAACGGGATGACTCGGTGCCGCTGCCGGCGCAGCGCGAGCGGGTCCTGGTCATCACCGACACCACCCTCAACGGCGACCGCATCGCGCAGGCCAACCAACGCGGCCGGATGCTCGGCCGGGAGGGCGAGCTAGTGCTCGTCAACGGCCGACTGAAGCCGACCATGACCGTCTCCCCCGGCGGCTACGAACACTGGCACATCATCAACGCCTGCACGTCGCGCTTCATGCGACTCCGGCTAGAGGGGGCTGAGCTGCTGCAGGTCGCCGGAGACACCGGTCGCCTTGCCACGCCGACCCAGGTCGACAACATCCTGCTCGCCACCGGCAACCGGGCGGAGCTGCTGGTACGGATACCAGGCCCTGGCCGGCACCAGCTGGTCGCCGAGCCGGTGGACCGGGGCGGCATGGGCATGGGCCTGGGGCGCGGCAACGCGGGCGGCGACACGCCCGCCACGCTGCTGCAGGTGGAGGCGGCGGGCGAGGCGGCGGCCACACCCCAGCTACCCGGCCGACTGGTCGAACCCGAGGACCTCCGGGCAGTCGCCGTGAACGGCCGGCGCACGCTGACCTTCGCCATGGAAATGGGCCGAGGCATGGGCGGCGGCATGAGTTTCACCATCGACGGCAAGGAGTTCGACCCCGACCGGGTCGACGCCGCCGTCCGCCTCGACACCGTCGAGGAGTGGACGGTCCGCAACACCAGCCCGATGAACCACCCGTTCCACCTGCACGTCTGGCCGGTGCAGCTGGTGGCCCGCGACGGCAGTCCGGTGGAGGGTAACCCCCAGTGGTACGACGTGGTCATCCTGCCGGCCCGGTCGAGCGTGACGGTGCGGGTGCGCTTCACCGACTTTCCGGGACGGACCGTCTACCACTGCCACATCCTCGACCACGAGGACCTCGGGATGATGGGAGTGGTCGAGGCGCTACGTTGACGAGGATCGTCTAGGGCCTGTCCTGTCGATCATGGAAGCCAGATGATGGCGGCGATGAGGATCAGGCTGGCTCGGTAGAGGGATGCGCGTTTGGCGTAGCGGGTGGCCAGGTCACGCCATTGCTTGAGTCGGTTGAAGCAGCGTTCCACGACGTTGCGTTTGCGGTAGGTCGCCTTGTCGAAGGCGGGTGGTCGCCCGCCGGTGCTGCCCTTGGCGGCGCGGCGGGCGATCTGGTCGCTGCGTTCGGGGATGACGTGCCGGATCCCGCGTTGGCGCAGGGCTCGACGGGTGGAGTCATGGGCGTAGCCCTTGTCCGCGATCAGCACGTCCGGACGTTTGCGGGGCCGGCCCGGTCCGGGCTGGTTGACGCGGATCGCGTCGAGCAGGGCGAGGAGCTGGGGGTTGTCGCCGGCCTGGCCCGGGGTGAGCAGGATCGACAACGGCCGGCCGCGTCCGTCGACTGCGAGGTGGATTTTCGTGCTCAGTCCTCCGCGTGATCGGCCGATGGCCTCGCCATCTTGCGCACCAGGCGTCGCCGGACTTGTCGGGGAGCCCCCTTTTTGCGGGCGCCAGCGGCATGCTGATGCGCCCGCACGATCGACGAGTCGATGCTGATCGTCCACTGCACCGGTGTGCCGTCGTCGTGCACCTGCGCCGCCGCGAGGATCCGATCCCATGTCCCGTCGGCGCTCCACCGACGCAGCCGCTCATGGCAGGTCTTCCACGGCCCGAAACGTTCGGGCAGGTCACGCCACGGCGCACCCGTGCGCAGCTTCCACAAAATCCCGTTGATGACCTGCCGGTGATCTCGCCACCGCCCACGAGCACCGCCCGGCTCCGGTAGCAGCGGCGCGATCACCGCCCACGCCTCATCGGTCAACTCACCACGACGCACCACCGACACATCGTCAACGACCAACCCCTACAAGATCGGCAGGACACGCCCTAGCCGTGGGCGATCAGCAACAATTCACGCTAGCGGTCGGCGAGGTGCTCGGGGGCGTCCGGCCAGACCGTCGACGCGTGTCACGGCAGCCCGGGTACTGGCCAGTACCAGCACGGCCGATTCATTGCCGATGGCGATGGCGAGCGACCAACGCAGAGTACCGACGGTCACCACCTTGGGCGAAATGGATTCTTTGCTTAATCTGCCTCGGTATGCCGAGCGGCCGGTCAGCGACTCATTGAGCCCATGTCGGATCCCGTAGGAGATCTACATGTAGGTTCGCCGCCCGGGTCATGGGCCACCGGTCTTCCCGACGATTTCCGTCCAGGCAGCGGCCGCTCCCCCGCGACCGACCCAGACGACCAGAATGGAGGCGCCGATCGCGGCGGCCAGTGACAGTGCCTCGCCGCCCGTACCAGGCAAGGCACTGTCAGTCGAGCCGAGGCGCAGCAGCCGCCGACCATCTTGTCCGCCGCACCCATTCACCGCACCGAAGATGGAGGCGCCGATTCTTTCCGTGGGCCGGAGCCGGTTTCCTCGTCCTTCCAGGCGCTACCTCGCTGCCACGGTTCCACCAGGAATGGCTACTTCTTCCATTCGAACCGGGTGAGCTAAATGCGCAGTGGCCTTTTGATGAACTTGATAGCCTTGAGGGCGGCCTTTGTTGAACTACGCTCCCGTAGGGGGCGTGCTCGCGTGGACAATGGGCACCGTGCATTTTACCTCCTTCCGTTCTCGCGCAGGTAGGCTTCGCCCGCTTCGACGGCTAGAGGGTGGTTTATGCCTGGACCAGGCCGGGAAGGCACCGAGATGGACCGGGTGGAAGAACGCATGACCGAGCAGCAGGCGGCCGACCAGGTGTGGGACGCGCTGATGAAACTTTCCGAGATCGCAGCCAGGTCCCGGCACCAGCAGCGGGAGCTGTACCCCCTCATTCGCCAGATCGTTGACGCGGTGGTGGCCCGAGGGGTGCGTGCACCGGGTACCGGCCTGTTCGTCCCGTGTCCGGTGTGTAATGCGATGGTGGGGCAGAGATGCATCACCATTCCCGGACACATCCTGCACGACAGCATCCACCCGGAGCGCGTCGAGCTGTGCAAGGAAACGATTGGCCGCTAGAGGTTAAGCGCCATCGGGTCGCGGAACGCCTGTCCAGGTTCCACTTGTCCTGGTACCAGCAGCGACATACGGAACGTCGGGCTGCTGGCGCATGTACGCCAGGTTGTCGCGCATGGCCTGCGCCGCCTCGCTGCCGTCGGTGTCGTAGGTTAGCGGTCGACCCCCACTCACCGAGGATCAGCAGCCTCTTGACCTCGGTCCGGCGTGCGTACTGCAGCGGCACCGCTTTGCGCTCGGTCGGGTGCGTTAGGTGCTGTCGCCCGTGTCATAGAGTTCGAATCCGATGGTCTCCACCCCGGCGTAGCTGGCCACAATTCCGACGTCGTCCCAGAAGGCCGCGCAATGGCACTTGGCGTAGTAGTCGGTAAAGATCGGCGTCAGCCGGACCTCGCTGCGGCGTGGGTGGCCGGCGAGCGGGTTGATCAGCGCCTGCCACTCGACCGGTAGGTGGCGGGGTCCGGGCGGCCCAGGTGCCCTGCTCAGGCTCGTGGTCCAGCCCAGATAGAACGGCGTGGTCCAGGCCGCCGGCCGCGAGCTGGAGCAGAGGTGGCCACATCGACCGGCCAGTCCTAGAAGCTGTACAGCAGGGTTGCGGTACGGGGACTTCGTTGAAGACGGCCCCGGTCCACCTCTTGAGCCCGGAGCCCGGCGTCGGGTACAGGCGAATCCCGTGGGATCGCCGTACTTCGCCTTCATGTTCTGGATGTCCGTCGCGCCTCAACGGTGCGGCATCGACGGTTACCGGCCGGGGGCGGTTCCGGCCCGGCGGACCCGCGGCCCTTTGAGCCGTCAACTACCGGCTGGGGTGTCGGCAGGACGGGATGCTCCTGGAGTCTACCCGTTCCGCAGAGGTTGGCGAGGTCGTGGCCGACCACGAGGACTGTCCCGCCTGGGCGCACCGCGTCTCGGCCGTGCGCCAGTACGACTGGGCCAACCACACCGCGGTGCCTCCCTCGCCGGCGGCCACGTCGAACGCCCTGGCCGGACGCAGGCCGGCCCACCTTCTCCACCACGAAGCGGTTCGGTTGGACGGTCCACACCAGCGAGGCGCTCGCGTACCGCTCGCCCCAGTTCCTGCTGTCCATGGCCGCGCTTCTGTCGACGCACGACCGAAGAACGTTCACGGCGTGGCCCTCATCCTCACCAGTTCCGTGGCCGCTAAGCGGCCGGTTCCGGGCCGAGTCCGTCACCCGCCTGCCGTGCGAGCAGCGGCCGGACTGCCCGACGGTAGACGGGCGAGGGGCGTCCGGACCTGCCGGACGCCCCTCGTGGTCGCGCTCAGTGGCGGGGCGAGGATCCGACCGCCGCCGTAGCGATCCGTTCACGCTGCGGCTCGGGCTTCCTCCGGCCACGCAGCACGGTCACCACCACGGCGATCGCGGCGGCAACGCCGACGCCGATCCAGAGCAGCGGGTTGGTGCGCAGCTGGTCGGGCAGCTGCTGGGCGAGGACGAAGACGCCCATCACCACGACGAACCAGCCGAAGGCCTTGCGCAGGGCGGCCTCCGGGATCTTCCCGGCGAGCCGGCCGCCGACGAAGCTGCCGATGATGGCGGCGACGGTGACCGCGGCGGCCAGGCCCCAGTTGATGTGCACGCTGGAGAGGTAGCCGGCCAGGCCGGCGAAGGACTTCATCGCGATGACCACCAGCGAGGTGCCGACCGCGACCGGCATCGGCAGGCCGCCGAGCAGAGCCAGGGCGGGCACCACCAGGAAGCCGCCGCCGGCGCCGACCAGGCCGGTGACGAGCCCGACGACGATGCCGTCGAGGATCACATGGAGCACGGGCAGTTCGTGCGGCACGGGCTTGCCCTCGGCGGAGCGACGGCCGCGGATCATGGCGACGGCGGTGGCCAGCATCATCAGCGCGAACCCAGTGAGCAGGAAGCCAGCCGGGATGAACTCGGCCAGCCGACCGCCGGCGTAGGCGCCGGTCATGCCGGCGAAGCCGAAGATCAGTCCGGTACGCCAGCGGACCCGTCCCGCCCGGGCGTGCGGGAGGACGCCGACGGCGCTGGTGGCGCCGACGACGAGCAGGGAGGTGGCGATGGCCTCCTTGGCCGGCAGGTCGGCCACGTAGACCAGCAGCGGTACGGCGAGGATCGAGCCGCCGCCGCCGAGCAGGCCGAGGCTGACGCCGATGAGGACGGCCAGTCCGATGGTCAGGGCCAGGGTCGCGGTCATGCCCGCCCCCCGGTGCTCTCGCGGAGCTGGCCGACGATGGTGTCCAGGTCGCAGCTGGCACCCCGGTTGTACGGCAGCTTGCCGAGCATCATGCCCATCGCGCAGGTGTTGGTCACGGCAGCGAAGGTCAGGCCGGCGCCGATGAACCCGGCGACCCACTTCAGACCCGGCACGAACACCGAACCGAGGATGCTGAGCAGGACGATGGAGCCCGCGACCAGGCGGACCTGGCGCTCCAGGTCCCAGCGCTGCTTGCCCTGCCGGATCGGCGCGTTGGCCGCCTGCCAGGCGAGCATGCCGCCATTGAGCACCTTGAGGTTCGGCAGTCCGACCCCGGCCAGGGACTGCTCCGCCTGGGCGGCGCGGGCACCGGAGCGGCAGATCAGCACCACGTCCTCGTCCAGGTGGTTGCGCAACTCCTCGCGGTGCTCCTTGAGCAGGTCCAGCGGCACGTTGTAGGCGCCCGGGATGTGGGAGGTCTCGAACTCAGCCGGGGTACGCACGTCGAGCAGACGGGGCGCCCGGCCGGCGTCGATCAGTTCGCGCAGGGTGGCGCCATCGAGCGTGGTGGTCTCGGAAGCAGTCATGTCTCCTCGTTCACAGGATGTCGGGGGCCGGCCGGCGCCCGGTGGCGCCGGCCGGTGGGGCGCTGATCGGTCAGGCGCCGCTGACCATCTCCAGACCGGCATCACCGGCCTGGTCGACCTTGTCGTCGATGACGACGACCTCGCGGCCGGCGTTGGCCAGCAGCGACGCCGCGGCGGTGGCGCGGTAGCCGGAGCCGCAGTGCACCCAGACGGCGCCGGCCGGTACGTCGGCCAGCCGCTTGGGCAGGTCCGGCAGCGGGATGTGCACCGCGCCCTTGATGTGGCTGGTGCGCCACTCGTTGGTCATCCGCACGTCGAGGACCACATCCGGGGCGGGCAGCCCGGCGGGCGTGTTGCCCGCGCGCCCGGCGGCCAGCGCCGGGAAGTCCGAGAGCCGCATCTTCCGCAGCTCCTCCGGCTTGGTCACCCACTTCTCCGGCTGACCGGTGGCCTGCGCGGTGGGCCGGTCAATGCCGATGCGAACCAGCTCGCGCTGGGCGTCGGCGACCTGCTCTGGCGTCTCGGCCAGCAGGGTGATCGGGACACCCCAGTCGATCAGCCAACCCAGCCAGGTCGACATCGGTCCGTCCAGCCCGAGGCTGACCGTGCCGGCGACGTGCGATGAGGCGTACGCCTTGCGGTGCCGCAGGTCGACGACCCACTGCCCGTCGGCGATCCGCTCGCGCAGTTCGGTGGCATCGGCCCGGGTGACCGGCGTCAGGTCGACCGGCGCGGGGCCGGCGAAGTTGGCCACGCCCATGTGGGCGTAGTACGCGGGGTATGCGTCAAGGCCGGCGAGGGTCTCGGTCACGAACTCGTCTGCGGCCAGCTTGAGGGCAGGGTTGGCCGTCTTCTCCCGGCCGATCGTCGATTCGGGTGCGTCGGACTGGCTGGCCGAGCAGAAGCTGCCGAACCCGTGGGTCGGCCACACCTCGGCGCTGTCGGGCAGCAGGTCGGCCAGCCGCTTGGCGGAGGCATGCTGGTGGTGGGCGAGTTCGTGCGCGTGCTCCTTGCCGAGCAGGTCTGTACGCCCGGTGGTGCCGAAGAGCAGCGAGCCGCCGGTGAAGACGCCTACCGGCCACCAACCGCCCTCGGTCGACTCGTCGAGGACGTACGACAGGTGGTGGAAGGTGTGACCCGGCGTCGCGATCACTCGCAGCCGCAGAGAGTCCGAGACCGGAACCTGGTCACCGTCGGATACCGGCATTCGGTCGAACCCGACCTCGTCGGCCGCGGCCACCAGGTAGTGCGCACCGGTCACCCGGGCAAGCTCGAGCCCGCCGGACACGTAGTCGTTGTGGATGTGCGTCTCGACCACATGCGTGATCCGTACGCCCTTCTCACCGGCGAGGTACAGGACCCGGTCGATGTCACGCTGCGGGTCGACCACGATCGCCACCGTGCCGTCCGAAGCCAGGTAGCTCCGGTCGCCGAGGGACGATGTCGCGATAACGGACACCTCAAGTGTCACTGGCCGTACTCCCTTCAAAGACTACATACCCGGGGGGGTATATAGGGGGCAGGGTCCTGCCCGGCTCATGTGAAGCGGTTACCGCCCGCGCCGCCGGTGGCGGCACGGGACAGGTGGCCCGATCAGGCGAGGGCCAGGAAGAGCTTCTCCAGCTCCTCCTCGGACATCTCCGGCACCTCGCCGCGCTCGCGCGCGGCCTCGCAGTACCGCACGCCCGAGGCGATGATCTTGTACCCGGCCCGGTCGATTGCCTTGGACACCGCCGCGAGTTGCGTCAGCGCCTCGCGGCAGTCCTGATCGTTTTCCATCATCTCGATGACCGCGTTCAGCTGTCCCCGCGCCCGCTTGAGCCGGGTCAACGCCTCACTGGTCATTTCAGGTCGGAGATTCATCGCGCCACCTCTCGCGTTCCACTATACCCCCGGGGGTAACGGTTGGCGAAGGGGATACCCCCCCGGGTATGGTTAACCTCGAAGGTCGCCGGAGGATTCCCGCCCCTCCGCGGTGCCCCCGGCGGTCGCCCTTCTCCTACCTGAGAGGTCCCATGACTACCGTCCGGCACCATCATGTGGTCATCGTCGGCGGCGGCACCGCCGGCATCAGCGTGGCCGCGCGGCTACATCGCCAGGGCGTCACCGACATCGCCCTGGTCGAGCCCTCCGAGCACCACTACTACCAGCCCCTATGGACCCTGGTGGGAAGCGGCCTCACCAAGGCGGGCGAAACCGTACGGCCGCAAGGAAAGCTCATCCCCAAGGGCGTGACCTGGATCCGGGACCGGGCAACCAGCGCCGACCCGGACAACCGCACCGTCACGCTCGGCAGCGGCGACACGCTGGCCTACGACCAGCTCGTCATGGCTCCCGGGCTGCAGCTCGACTTCGACGCCGTACCCGGCCTGGCCGAATCGGTCGGGCGCAACGGGGTGTCGAGCAACTACCGGTACGACCTCGCACCACGCACCTGGGAGTTCATCCAGAAGGTGCGAGGCGGCACGGCGATCTTCACCATGCCGGCCGGACCAATCAAGTGCGGCGGCGCGCCACAGAAGATCGCCTACCTGGCGGCCGACTGGTGGCGCCGGCAGGGCCTGCTGGACGGCATCCGGATCATCCTGGTGCTGCCCACGGCGACCATCTTCAGCCAGCCGGACTGGGCGAAAGTGCTCGTCCCGGTCGCCGCGGACTACGGCATCGAAGTGCGCTATGAGTCTCAGCTCGTCGAGGTCGACGGGGACAGCCGGCGGGCGGTCATCCACGACAACGCCTCCGGCACCAAGGAGACCATCGACTACAACCTGCTGCACGCCGTACCGCCGCAGAGCGCGCCGGACTGGCTCAAGGACAGCGCTCTCGCCGATCCCGCCAGCCCGTTCGGCTACCTGGCGGTCGACCAGTACACCCTCCAGAGCACCCGCTGGCCCGAGGTCTTCGCCCTCGGGGACGTGGCGAACCTGCCGACGTCCAAGACCGGAGCCGCCATCCGCAAGCAGGCGCCGGTCGTGGTGGCCAACATGCTCGCCGCGCCCGGGCGCAAGCCGCTGCCGGCCCGCTACGACGGCTACACCTCCTGCCCGCTGGTCACCGCCCACAACCGGATGCTGCTCGCCGAGTTCGACTACCAGCTCAAGCCGAAGCCCAGCTTCCCAGTCATCGACACCATGAAGCCGCGCTACGACATGTGGTTGCTCAAGCGCTACGGGCTTCCGGCCCTGTACTGGCACGGCATGCTACGGGGGCTGGTCTGACTGGCCCGAACGGTTTGCCGAATCACCCACGCCGATCGTTCGCGACCGGCACCATCTCACCTGAAGGAGAGCAGAGCATGAGCTACGCGATGACCACCCGGCTGACCGCCGGATTCACCCCGACCCTCGAGCGGGTCCGGGCCGCGCTGAAGGACCAGGGCTTCGGAGTGCTGACCGAGATCGACATGCGGTCAACGCTGCGCGAGAAGCTCGGGGTCGACATGGAGGAGTACGTCATCCTGGGCGCCTGCAACCCGCCCCTCGCGCACCGCGCCATGGAGGCCGACCGAAACATCGGCCTGCTCCTGCCGTGCAACGTCGTGGTCCGCGCCGACGGTCCGGACGCCACCCTGGTGCAGGCCCTCGATCCGCAGGTGATGGTGCAGCTCAGCGACGCAGCCGAACTGCGGGAGGTCGCCGACGAGGCGACCCGGCGGTTGCGCGCGGCACTGGACGCGCTCACGGGCTGAGAGGTGGCAGGGGAATTCGCGCCCGCACCCCTGGGCGGTCGCACCGACAGCGGCGGGCGGCCTGCCCGGCGGTCTTGGCCCGCACGTCGACCATGTCCAGGTCACCGGAACGAATCGCCCGCTTCAGCGCGCGGACCGGCAGCCCACCGGATCGAGAGCATCGACTCCGAACGCGGCGCACCGGCTGCGGACAGCCTGCAAGCTCGCAACCGGTCGGTGCGCTGTACGCGGTGTCCAGCAAGGCGCGGGCGCGCGGCCTGCGTCAGCGCAGCGAGATCCTCAACCCGGCAAACGCGCCGGAATCCGGCGGTCGCGGACCGGCTAAGCACCGATGCTGACACGAGTTCGTGTGCCTTGAGCGGCCACGGTACTCGAGCAGCCACTTGCCCTGGACCGCACCGCGAAGCGGTGGCCGAGCGATACCTGGCGCAGGGTCTCGCGGGAATGATCGACCGGTCCGGACGTTCGCAGTTCACCCCAACGCACTCCGGCGCCCGCCGAACGCAACGTGCTGCATCTGCGGCGAGGCGACCATGGGATCGGCGCATCCGCTGGCCGGCTCGGGCTGGCCGCGAGGTGTCACGCCGTGCTGTGGCGGGCCGCCGCGAGTAGGACGGCGAAACCAGCCAGGGCCAACAATGTGGCCGCCGTCGCGACGCCGACCACCATCCGACGGTCCGCCACGGCACGACCAGAACCCGCTGCCGCCACCATCAGTCGATAGCGCGGTCGCGCCCAAGCGAGCAGGACAACGCCAGTGAGCAGCCCAAGTCCCCCGGGGATGGCGAGCGCCGGTCCGCGGGACAGGCCGGTGTAGAGCAGCAGCGCGCCGACTCCCGCGAAGGCCAGGGCGGTGCGCTGCCAGGCGAGGTAGGTGCGTTCGCTCTGCAGGCCCACGTCGATGACTTCCGTTGGATGTGCGGGCTCGGGACGTCTCATTCTTGTCCTCGCACCACTTCCATCAGCACGAAGACCAGCGCCAGCACCATAACCACGGACAGCCCGATGCCAACCACCCGTGGAAGCACCGACCGGGGCAGCGGCCCGCCGAGCCGGATCGCCCGCTCGCGGCGCTCCCACCGCGCGTAGCTCGTCGCGGCGATGACGGTGGACATCACGATGAGTATGACCCCGAGCATCGGCCGGGCCCCCGCGAACGCGAAGTCCGGCACGATTTGAACGACCGCCACACCACCGGCCAGCAGCGCCAGCGACGTGCGGATCCAGGCGAGGAACGTACGCTCGTTCGCCAAGCTGAAGCGGTAGTCCGGCGTCTCCCCCACCTCGTGCAGCGGGGGACGATCCGGTCGCGGACGGAACAGCGTCATGGTGACCCACCCCTCCCGCGCCGGTCACTGATCGTGGTGGCCATGTGTGCTCCTCCCATGTAAATGCTGGCCGCTCCGTCCGGCTGTCGGGTGGACCTAGACCCGTACTCCCAAGCCAATCCAGGTAGGCGGCCGCAATTCGACTGCGGTTACCGTTGGCGCAGATGACGTTGACCGCCTCACCGCGACGAATCTCCGCGGCGCACGCCGGCACGTGTCCCAGCAGAACCACGCGTGCATGAGCCGCGTGCCCGATCATGTACTCGTGCGGCTCGCGGACGTCGATAACCACCGCAGCGTCGGAGCGCGCGTGGGAAAACGTCGCAAGGTCTACTTCAATCATCGCAGAACCGTCTCCTACATACCCCCCTGGGTATATGCGGCGATAGTAGCATGCCGCAATTCCATACCCCCCCGGTGTACATTTGGCGCCGGACATGGAGAGGGGCTTGAACATGCAGGTCGACGAAAATGCAGTCGGTGACGTGATCAAACGGCTTCGCCGCGCCGAGGGCCAGATTCGCGGCGTCATCGGCATGCTTGAAGACGGTCGAGACTGCGCCGACGTGGTGACCCAGCTCGCAGCGGTGTCGCGAGCACTGGACCGCGCCGGGTTCAAGATCATCGCTAGCGGGCTGCAGCAGTGCGTCAGCGGTGCCGCGGGCGAGGACCAGAAGGCCAATCTCGAACAGATGGAGAAGCTGTTCCTGTCTCTTGCGTAACCACCATCTGATGGGGGTGCACCCCGTCGAGGCGCGAGTCCCCCACAAGGTTGTCGGCTCCGCCTGATAACTGACCCCATGGTTCCGGGCCGCTGAATTCTGACCCCTTCCGGAAGCATCGGGAGGTGCTGGCCGTGGAGGACCGGGCGGAGATCCGCTGGTTGTACCGGGCCGAGGGTTGGCGATCACGGCCATCCCTCGTCGGCTGGAGGTCTCACGGAACACGGTGCGCAAGGCGCTTGGGAGCCATGAACCGCCCCGCTATCAGCGGGTCACTCGCGGTTCGATCGTGGATGCGGTCGAGCCGCAGATTCGGGCGCTGCTGGCTCGTCGCCAGCGCCGACCACGCCGGATCCAGTGCGTCTCCGACACGCCGCCCCTGCGGTGTGGTCGTCCGCGACTGGTCGGCGAAGTCGCCGAGGCGGATCCGGCGCCGTCGGCTTCCGCGTCAGGACCTGGTGTGACGCAACAGCGGCCTGCCCGAATATTCGGAGGAAGCTGTTGACCGAGCGCACTCACTGAGTATGCTCAGTGAATGAGCGAGGAGTCAAAGTCCGCGCCTACGGGGGTGCGGCAGCAGCGCAAGGAGCAGACCCGGCATGAGCTGCTGGCGGCCGCGCGGCGCGTCATCGAACGGCGCGGGCTCGCGGCGACGACCACCCGCGAGATCGCCGCCGAGGCCGGGGTGGCGGCCGGAACCTTCTTTGTCCATTTCGCGGACATGAACCTGCTCGTCGAGACGCTGCTCGACGAGCGCATCGGGCAGGCGCTGCAACTGGGCATGGACACCGTGCCAGCCAGCGCGGACCTGGTCGGACAGCTGGTCCATGTGGCCGGCTGCCTGTATGAGGGCTATGACGACGAGCCTGACCTGGCCCGGCAGTACTTGGCCGCGACCCTGTTCCGATCCGGTCCACACGGCCCGGCACAGCAGCGCATCCAACAGTTTCAGGACTGGGTCACCGAACGGATCACCGAGGGCGTCGGCGCCGAAGCCATCCCCGACATCGACCCAACTCTGGCCTTCACGGCGTACTTCGGGCTGTATTTCGCCTTCCTCGTGGCCGGCCTACGAGGCGAGTTGGAGCGACCGCAGCAATTGGCCCTGCTCGCAGCATCGCTGCATCGCCTATTCCGCATGGAGGATGGAGCATGAAGACACTCGTTGTCGGCGGTGGCATCGGTGGACTGACCGCCGCCATCGCGCTGGCGAGGACCGGCCACCAGGTCACACTGGCGGAGAAGATGGAGCAGTTTTCGCCAGTCGGCGCGGGCATCATCATGGCACCCAACGCCGCCAAGATCCTCGCCGAGCTCGGCGTCGACCTGTCCCGGCACGGCCACGCTCTACCCTCGCTCGACCTGGTCGGCGCCGGCGGGCAGCTGCTACAACGGCTGGAGACCCAGCGCCTGGCCGGGCAATACGGTCCGATGTGGGCACTGTCGCGGCCCGACCTGCACGCCGCCCTGCTGGAGCAGTTACCCGAACGGGTGCAGCTGATCCTTGGTAGCAGCGCCAACGGAATCCGGCAGGATTCCCGCGGGGTATCTGTCTGGTTCGGCGACGAACCGGATCCACACACCTTCGACGTGGTCGTCGGAGCGGACGGCCTGCACTCGACCGTCCGCAGGCTCAGCTTGGGACAGCAGCCGCTGCTCTACAGCGGTGCCACCTCTTGGCGCGGCCTCACTCGCAACCCCGGCTTCCTTCGGGCGGTGGAGGCCTGGGGCCCGGGCACCCGCATCGGCGTCGTCCCGCTGCGCGGCGGTCAGCTCTACTACTACCTGGTCAGGTCGGCGCCGCGCCGCGCGCCCGAACTCGACTGGCCGGACGGCTTCCGGGCCGCCTTCGCCGCGCATCACTCGGATCTGACCAGGCTGTTCGACATGCTGACCGATCGGCCGCCGCTACACCACGACCTGGAGGAACTGGCCGCGCCGGTGTGGGGCAGCGATCGGGTGTTCCTGCTCGGCGATGCCGCACATGCCATGACCCCCAACCAGGGGCAGGGCGCGGCCATGGCCATCGAGGACGCTTATGGCCTGATGAAGGCGCTGCGGCCGGGTATCGCCGGAGCCCTGCAGCGGTACACGACGTTGCGGCACGAGCGAGTGCGCGCGATACAGCTCACCTCCCGGCGCATTGGGAAGTTCTCGCACTGGACCAATCCGTTGGCCCGCACCGTGCGCAATACGTTCATGCGATCCCTGCCGCCGTCCCTGGTCGAGGCCCAGTACCACAAGCTGGTGCAGCCCGCGCTCGACCTGCTGGCAAAGGCGTAGGGGCCCGGAAGAGCACTCAGGTACCCGCGGCGGCGGACTGTTGCCGTCTTCTTCACGGGGTAGAGCCGCCCGCCGGGGCAGGTGAGCAGAGGCGCCCCTCGCACCGTCCCTCACGCCGCCGGTCCAGCATCTGCACTGCAACTCGCCTCAACCCCAAACTGTCAACGCCAGCTCATGACCAGCACTCCTGGTGCCGCCCCACATCTGTGCCCACACGGCCCGACCGGAGCGGGCGGGACCAGCGACGCCCGGAGCCGCATCTTTGAAGCGCGCTGAACTCTTGGTCGACCTCATTCAGCCATCTGCTACCGCAGACTCCTCAGATGATCATTCTCGCGCGACGCATACCGGTGCGACGGCGCCTCAACCGGTGAACACGGGCGGGCGAACGTATCCCGCCGCCACGCAACCTGATGTTGTGCCCGCCAGCGTCGCCGGGTCAATGAATCGCAGGTACTCATGGTCGCCGAGCAGTTCCAAGCGGCGGCGCAGCACCGGATTCTCGATGGACTGACTGCGGTGGCAGGCGATGGCGGCTGCTTGGAGCCGGCGACGCACGACAAGCGCCGCGTCCAGTTCGGCCGGGTCGCGTCCCATGAAGGTCGTGCCGAGTTCGGCATTCAGCTGCTCCGCGACCCACCTGGGCACCGCCCAGGCCAGCACCGGCAGGCCGGCCACGCCGGCAGCGGCTAGGGCGGCCTGGGTGGCGCGGTGGTGGTCAGGGTGGCGGGTAACCCCGCCGAGGTCGAAGACCATCAGGTGACTGGGGCGTTCCTCACCGATCAGCCGCAGGATGTGACCGGCCAGCTCATCGAGGGGCACCGCGCCGAGGTTGCCGTCCGGGTAGTCGTGCAGCTCGACCCGGGACACGCCGAGTGCGGCACTGGCACCGTGCATCTCCTGCGACCGGGTGACCGCGAACTCTCCAGGGCTGCCGTGCAGGGTGGAGGCTCCGCCGCGGGTGAAACAGAGCACGCTCGCCCGGGCGCCGTGGGTGATCAGCTCCTCCAACACGGCACCAAGGCCAGAGGATTCGTCGTCGGGGTGGGCGACCACGGCGAGCACCCCGGTGACCTGCCAAGGAAGCTTCGGCCAGGTGCCGGTAGTCGGAAGCGTCATGGCTATCACCTCTCCACCAACCACAATACCCCCTAGGGTATATGGTTCGCCCGGTCATCGCCGCGTTCGCCGTGCCGATCGGGGACATGCTGATCACCGAATCGACCACGGCGGGAAAGCTTGCCTCCCGGACCAGCCGTGCGATCTGGTCCGCGGTCGCCCACGGGCCACACCACACTGCGCAAAGCCCACGAACACCCTGAACCCGCCCATACCGCCGCGCGAACGTGCCGGTCCGCCCCGGGCGGCCGGACCCGCCCGTCTCTCCGTGAACGGCGACGTTCCCGGCTAAACGCTTGCGGTCCGCAGGGACCGGCACCGTACCCGCCATTCCCCGACGCCACCGTCTCCGACCAGTCGGACCGGCACGGCGGCGCGGTCGAGCAGGCTCGCCGCGATCGCGGCCCGGTGCCCGTTCGAGCAGATCACCCACACCGGTTCGGTACGGGGGAGTTCCTGCCGGCGCGCCGGGAGGTCGGCGACGAAGACGGTGTGGCTGCCGGGGATGGTGCCCCACTGCCACTCGAGTGGCTGACGGACGTCGAGCACCGCCGGCTGGTGGCCGCGGACGTACGCGTCGCAGAGATCGTCGGCGCTGACGAGGGGGTACGACGACACGTCACCGCCGTGCGAACGCCACCGCTCGACCCCACCCGGCAGGTACCCCTGCACGTTGCTCCAGCCGATCCGGATGAGCTGGGTCATCACCTCCCGCAACGACTCGGGTGCCGGCTCGGGCAGGATCAGCAGCATGGGGGCGTCGAACGGCAGCAGCCACCCGACGTAGCTCGCGAACCCGGAGTTCAGCTCGATGTTGATCGAGCCGGGAACGTGCGCGGCGGCGAATGCGGCCCGATCGCGGGCGTCGACCACCCACAGGCCCGCCCACAGGGCCTCGGTCACGTCGGCCGGGGTGACCTCGGGTGGTTGCGGGACCGTGCCGAGCGCGGGAGCCCCCGCCCTGTTGATCGTCCCCATGTGCGCGTAGTAGCTCGGGTAGGCCATGAGTTCCCCGGACAGCTCCTCGGCGAAGCTGGCGAAATCTGCGGCGAGCAGTAGCGGATTGCGCTGGCGCTCGGTACCGATGAGGCTGGTCGGCGAGGTGGACGGCATAGCCGCCACGCAGAAACTCCCCGCGCCGTGGGTGGGCAGCACCCGCACGTCGTCGGGAAGCGTGGCGAGTCGGGACAGGCTGGCGTACTGGTCCTGGGTCAGGCGGTCGGTGAAATCCGGGCCGAGCAGGTCCGTACGCCCGGCGCTGCCGAGTAGCAGGCTGCCCCCGCTGAACAGGGTCTGCGGCTCCGTTGTTCCTGCCTGGTAGGCGAGCCAGGCGAGGTGCTCCGGGGTGTGGCCCGGCGTGGCCGTGGCGACCAGCCGCAGATCGCCCACGGCGACCTCGTCGCCCTCGTCGACCGGCCGGTGCGGGAACTCGTAACCGCCTCGGGCGGGCAGCACCAGCTCCGCGCCGGTGGCGGCGCGCACCTCGTGCGCACCGGAGACGTAGTCGTTGTGCACGTGCGTCTCCAGCACCGCACGCACCCGTACCCCCAGCGTCTCGGCCGCGGCGAGGAACCGCCACGCGTCCCGCTGGGGATCGACCAGGACCGCCTCGTCGCCCGAGCGCAGCAGATAGCTGTTGTCCCCGAGCCCGGGCGTGGTGAAGACCTCGAAGTCCATGACACACCGCCTCACGTTTTTGGCCAGCAATCAATTGACTAATTGAAGACCCAAGAACTAGCGTCTGTCCATGGCGCTTGGCCCCGGACCGATGCTCGACGAGACCGCCGCACGGTTCGCCCTCCTCGGCGATCCGACGCGGCTGCATCTGGTGAGCCTGCTGTGCGAGCGCGGGGAAACATCCGTCGGCGAGCTGGCGGAGGCCGCCGGGATCTCGGTCGCCAACGCGTCCCAACACCTACGGAAACTGACCCTCGGCGGGGTCCTCGGCCGACGCAAGGTCGGCAACCAGGTCTTCTACCGGGTCGTCGAGAAGACGATCGAGCGGCTCTGCGAGATCGTCTGCGCCAGCGTGCAGCACCGGGCACGCCTACTGGAAACCACGACCACCGACTCCTAGCCGGGAGGGCGCAATGCCACACGAGCCCGCGCCGCCAATCATCGCCCGCTCGATCGGAACGGGGCCACCCAGCCCCGCGTGGGCGAAAGTCATCGACCAGACTAAATGCGTGGGCTGTCATGCCTGCACCACGGCATGCAAGTCGGAGAACGACGTGCCGCTCTCGGTGACCCGCACGTTCGTCAAGAACGTCGACGTCGGTGCATTCCCGCAGGCCCGGCGGGCGTTCCAGGTCACCCGCTGCAACCAATGCACCGACGCACCCTGCGTGGCCGCCTGCCCCACCAGCGCGATGTACGTCCGCGACGACGGCATCGTCGACTTCGACAAGAACGCCTGCATCGGCTGCAAGTTCTGCATGGCGGCCTGTCCCTACGATGCGATCTTCATCAACCCCGAGGACCACTGCGCGGAGAAGTGCAACTTCTGCGCACACCGCCTCGAAGTGGGACTGGAGCCGGCCTGCGTGGTCGTCTGCCCCACCCAAGCGATCATGGTCGGCGACCTGAACGACCCCGACTCCGCCGTGGCGCAGATCGTCAACCGCGAACCGGTGTCGGTCCGCCGGCCCGAAAAGGGCACCAGGCCGAAGCTGTTCTACAAGGGAGCCACGCAGGCCACGCTGGATCCCCTCGCCGCCGGCCGACCGGAGGGGGACACCTACGCCTGGGCCGAGCAACCGACGGGTCCGCACATCGTGCAGGGACCGACCACGGCCCAGTCCAGCAGCGCCGCCGCCATCATCTCGTACGACATCGCGCACCGCGCGCCCTGGGACTGGCGGGTCAGCGCCTACACCTGGACGAAGAGCATCGCGGCCGGGGCGTATCTGGTCCCCCTGCTCCTGGTGCTGCTGGGCAGGCTCGACGCCGCCAGCTCGCTCTGGGTCTGGATCGCTCCGGTCGTCGCCGCCACGTTTCTGGCCCTGACCGCAGCCCTACTGATCTGGGACCTCGAACACCCGGAACGGTTCTATCTGATCCTGACCCGGCCACAGTGGCGCTCCTGGCTGGCCCGCGGCGGGATCATCCTGGGCGGCTTCGCCGCCGTACTGGGGCTGCACCTGCTCGCCGCGATCATCGACGCCCCCGCCCTGCGGACCGGCGCGGCCGTCGCGGGACTGCCGCTGGCCCTGCTCACCGCGGTCTACACCGCGTACCTGTTCGCTCAGGCCAAGGCACGCGACCTGTGGCAGAGCCCGCTGCTCCCACCACACCTGGCGGTGCAGGCGTTCCTCGCCGGCGCGGCGGTGCTGCTCCCGATCCAGGCATGGCGGACCGATGGAGTGACCCACGCCCTGGGCTGGGTGCTCGGCGGCGCCACCCTGGCACACCTGCTGTTCGTGCTCGGCGAGGTCACGCTGCCGCATGTCACCGCCCACGCGAGGCTCGCCACGTACGCGATGACCGGCGGCCGGTACCGCTGGCCCTACCGGGCGAGCCTGGCCCTGGTGGCCCTCGCCCTGCTGGCCGCGGCCGGAGTCGTGTCGGTCGGCCTCGGCGGTGGGCTGGTCGCCGCGGCCGCGGTGGTCGCGCTCGCCGGCCTGGCCCTGCACGAACACGCCTACGTCCAGGCCGGCCAATCGGTCCCCCTCGCCTAGGAGACACCGCAATGACACGAGTTGACGACATCGCCGGCCGGGTCAGCGCGGCCCGGGCCGAGGCCGACGCCCGAGGCGAGACGTTCTACCCGGGGCCGAGCCGGGTCCACCTGGCCGCGTTCCCTCCGAAGGAGCGTTGGGACGACTGGGTGGAGCTGGAGTCCCGGGACTGGCCGAAGCGGACCGAGCGGCACTACCTGCTGGTGCCGACCACCTGCTTCAACTGCGAGTCCGCCTGCGGCCTGCTGGCTTACGTGGACCGGGACACCGCCCAGGTCCGCAAGTTCGAGGGCAACCCCGAGCATCCCGGATCGCGTGGGCGCAACTGCGCCAAGGGCCCGGCCACCATTAACCAGGTCACCGACCCCGACCGGATCCTGCAACCGCTCAAGCGGGTCGGCGCGCGCGGTGAGGGACGGTGGGCGCCGGTCAGCTGGGACGTTGCGCTCGACGACATCGCCTCCCGGATCCGCACCGCCGTCGTGGAGGACCGGCGCAACGAGATCATGTACCACGTCGGACGGCCCGGCGAGGACGGCTTCACCGAGCGGGTGCTGGCCAGCTGGGGCGTGGACGGGCACAACTCGCACACCAACGTCTGCTCCAGTGGCGCGCGGGCCGGATACCACTTCTGGACCGGCATCGACCGGCCCAGCCCGGACCACGCCAACGCCGACGTCATCCTGCTGGTCAGCTCCCACCTGGAGGCGGGACACTACTTCAACCCGCACGCGCAGCGGGTGATGGAGGCGAAGCAACGTGGTGCCAAGCTGATCGTCTTCGACACCCGGTTGTCCAACACCGCCACCCACGCGGACCACTGGCTCTCCCCGTACCCCGGTTCGGAGCCGGCCATCCTGCTGGCCGTCGCGTCGTACCTGCTGCGCAACGGGCTGCATGACCGGGAGTTCATGCGCCGCTGGTGGAACTGGGCCGAGTACCTGGCCGCCGAGCATCCCGAGCGGGCGCCCGTGTTCGAGGAGTTCGAGGAGGTGCTGCGCGAGCTCTACGCGCCGTACACGTTCGAGTTCGCCGCCGCCGAGTCCGGCGTCGACGCCGCGACCATCGAACGAGTGGCCGAGCTGGTCGGCGGCGCCGGTACCCGGCTGTCCACCCACACCTGGCGTTCGGCGAGCGCCGGCAACCTGCACGGATGGCAGGTCTCCCGCACCCTGTTCCTGCTCAACGCGATGCTGGGGGCAGTCGCGACGCCGGGCGGCACCCACCCGAACGCGTGGAACAAGTTCGTGCCGCGGCCCATCCACACCCCGCCGCACCCCGGCACCTGGAACGACCTGACCTGGCCGCTGGAGTACCCCCTCGCCCTCAACGAGCTGTCCTTCCTCCTCCCGCACTTCCTGAAGGAAGGCCGAGGGAAGCTCGACGTCTACTTCACCCGCGTCTACAACCCGGTCTGGACCAACCCGGACGGGCTGAGCTGGATGGAGGTTCTCACCGACGAGTCCATGGTCGGACTGCACGTCGCGCTCACGCCGACGTGGAGCGAGACGGCTTTCCTCGCCGACTACGTCCTGCCGATGGGGCTCGGCCCCGAACGGCACGACCTGCACTCCTACGAGCAGTACGACGGGCAGTGGATCGGCTTCCGCCAGCCGGTGCTGCGCGCCGCGCGGGAGCGGCTGGGCGAGCAGGTCGGCGACACCCGCGAGGTCAACCCAGGACAGGTGTGGGAGGAGAACGAGTTCTGGATCGAACTCTCCTGGCGCATCGATCCGGACGGCAGCCTGGGCATCCGGCAGTACCACGAGTCGAAGGAGCAGCCGGGTACGAAGCTGTCGGTCGACGAGTACTACGGCTGGATCTTCGAGAACTCGGTACCCGGCCTGCCGGAGAAGGCCGCCGCCGAAGGGCTGACCCCGCTGGCGTACATGCGCCGGTACGGCGCGTTCGAGGTGCGCAAGGGAATCGGCCCGATCTACGAGGAGCCCGTCCCCGACGACCAGCTCGTCGACGTCGGCGAGGACAACTTCGGCCGGGTCTACACCCGCGCCCCGGCGCCGACCTCCCCCAACATCGTGCCGATGGCCGCCCCGGAACCCGACGACCAGGGCCGCCGGCCGGTCGGCGTCCGCATCGACGGCGCGGTCCGCCGCGGCTTCCCCACCCCCAGCGGCAGGCTGGAGTTCTACTCCCGCACCCTCGCCGACTGGGGTTGGCGGGACCAGGCCGTCCCCCGGTACGAGCGCAGTCACGTGCACCCCGAGGCGATGGCACCCGACCAGCTCGTGCTGATCTCCACCTTCCGCCTCCCGACGCAGATCCACACCCGCGGCGGAAACGCCAAGTGGCTCGACGAGCTCGCGCACACCAACCCGCTCTGGATCCACCCGCGCGATGCCACCCGGATCGACGTCGGCAACGGAGACCTGGTGACCGTGGAGACGGAGATCGGCTGCTACGTGGTGAAGGCCTGGGTCACCGAGGGCATCCGGCCCGGGGTCGTGGCCTGCAGCCACCACATGGGCCGGTGGAAGCTCGCCGCGCAGGGTGAGAACAGCCAGCGGCAGATGATGGCGACCGTCGACCTGGCCCGGGACGACGGCCGGTGGCGGATGACGCGGCTGGCCGGGGTGTCGCCGTATCAGTCCAGTGATCCGGACACCGCCCGGATCTGGTGGAGCGACGTCGGCGTGCACCAGAATCTCACCTTCCCGGTGCACCCGGACCCGATCTCCGGGCAGCACTGCTGGCATCAGGCGGTACGGGTGCGCAAGGCCACGCCCGCCGAGGCGTACGGGGACATCGTCGTGGACACTGCCAAGGCCCACGAGGTCTACCGACGGTGGCTGGAGCTGGCCCGGCCGGCCCATCGGCACTCGCCGGACGGCACCCGGCGGCCGTACTGGCTGATGCGGCCGCTGAAGCCGGCCAAGCCCATCTTCAACCTCCCCGCAGAGGATGGCTCCCCGGTCCGAGAGGGGGAAGCGCTCCGATGACCACGCTGCCGCTGGCCGGGTTCGCGCCCGGACGCACCCGGAACCGGGCGGAGCTGTTCCGAGCGCTGGGGGCGCTGGCCGAGGCGCCCGGCGAAGCTCAGCTGCGCCTGGCCGACCTGCTCAGGCTGCCCCGGCCCAGCGGCGAGCAGTGGACCGAGGCATTCGTGGTGCAGTTGGTGCCGCACGCCTCCGTCTACCTCGGCGCGGAAGGCATGCTCGGCGGTGAGGCCGCCGACCGGGTCGCGGGCTTCTGGCGGGCGCTGCGGCTGCCGGTACCGTCCGACGCCGACCACGTCGCCGCCCTGCTCGGGCTCTACGCGGCGCTGGCCGACGCGGAGTGCGACGAGCCGGCCGGCCCGCGGCGGACGATGCGCCGCCAGGCCCGGGTCGCGCTGTTCCACGAACACCTCGCGAGCTGGCTCCCGGCGTACGCGCGTGCGATGGCGGACAGCGGCCCCGCACCGTACGCGCAGTGGGCGCGGTTGCTGCACGACGCCCTGCTGGCGGAGGCCGCCGAGATCGGTCTGCCCGACCGCCCACCGGCGCACCTGCGTGACGTGGCGCCGCTCGGCGACGGCGGCGGCCTTGACGGCCTGCTGACGGGTCTGCTCACGCCGGCCCGCAGCGGCGTCATCATCACCCGCGCCCATCTGGCGACGGTGGCCCGCGGTACCGGCTTGGGCCTGCGGCTGGGTGACCGGCGACGGGTGCTGCGGGCGCTGCTCGAGCAGGATCCCGCTGTGACGCTGGCGGCCCTGGCCGAGCAGGCGCGCGAATGGTGGGCGCGGCACCGTGCCGACGAGCCGGTCGTCGGACCGGCAGCCCGGCACTGGGCAGAACGTGCGGCGATCACGGCGGATGTGCTGACGGCCGCCCAGCGAGAGGCACACATGATCGCAGAGAAGTTCAGTCACGACGATCGCCTGTAACGGCAGGAGATGGAGGAACGAGATGACCTCCGAGCTTCACACACAGGTTCCGGCAGACGCTCCGGATGGGTCCCCGCCGGGAACCAAGTTCGGGCTGACTGAGGAGGATGTCCGCAGCATCGTCCGCGACGAGATCAAGCGGGCGTGGGCAAAGAACCCGGCTTCCCGCCGCGCGGCCCTGGTCGCCTCCAAGGGGACACTTGACTGGGCGTACCCGCCACTCATCCTGAGCACCGCGGCGGCCGCCGCCGGCCTGCAGACGTCGGTGTTCTTCACCTTCTACGGCCTGAACATCATTCACAAGGACGCCGAGCGCAAGCTCCTGGTCGACCCGGTGGGCAACCCCGCCATGCCGATGCCGGTGCCAATGCCTGACGTGCTGACCGCGATGCCGGGCATGAAGGCGCTCTCGACCAGGATGATGAAGTCGAAGTTCGCGAAGAACAACGTGGCGAGCATCCGGACCCTGCTCGACGAGGCACGCGAACTCGGGGTACGGCTCATCGGCTGCCAGATGACCATCGACGTGTTCGGGTACACCCACGACGACTTCGTGGACGGTGTGGAATTCGCCGGCGCGGCCGCGTTCATGTCCGAGGCCCGCAAGTCCCACGTGACCATGTTCATCTAGGAGGAGACGCATGACTATCGACATCCACGTCGACGAGGTCGTCGACGCCCGTGACCTGATGTGTCCGATGCCCGTGCTCGCCGCCACTAAGGCCATGCGGCGGCTGGGCCCGACCCAGGTGATCAAGGTGCTGGCCACGGACAAGGGTGCGTTGTCCGACATTCCGGCCTGGGCTGAGGACAATGGCTACGAGCTGCTCTCCAGTGGCATCGAGGAGGGCATCCTGGTCTTCTTCATTCGCAAAACCGAGGAGTCGTGATCAAAGCCGGACAGGTAAACGCCCTGGCGCCGAAGCATTCCACCCGGCTTGGACCCGGGACGAGCCGAGCAGACCCCCGCCCGGCCCGCCAGCGCCTGCGCGCGCCGTCAAAGTCAAACTGACTTGGCGCAACGGACGGCGGCACGCTCCCCCGCGCCGACGACGAGCCCTTCGGCCTCGGCACCGGGTTGGAAGAGCTGATCACCCATGGCACCGGGCGAGAGTGGCCACCCACGGCGAAGCCCCCACCCTGCACTACAGCGGCCCGCCGGTCCTGGCCTTTGCAGTGCACTGTCGGCGAGGTGCGGCGTAGGCAACTCTGGCCAGCGGCGGTAATTTCCTCCTCGCCCCGCTCTACCTGCTGATCCTCCGCTTGCCGATCAAACGGGCGCTCGCGACCTCGCTGGCGGTCTCCGCCGCCCTGGCGTTGCCCGGCACTGTCACCCACTGGGCACTGGGTCGCGTCGACCGGCGGGTTGTCGCAACATACACCGTGATGGCTGTGCCCGCCGCCTACCTCCGCGCTCGCCTGGCCATCCGCTCCAACCCGGCTGGCTCACCCGCATGTACGGGGTTGCCCCCGCCCGGCTCGCGTCAGGGCTACTTCTCTTCGGCCGCTGATGATTCCTGCCACATGCCGCCAGCAGCCGACGACTACGCGAGGATCACCTTGAGTGACCGGAGCCGTAACGGCAGGGCACAAGGTCCTGTTGTCGGATCCAGGTGGATCTACCAATCGGGCCCGGCGCCGGTGTTGGCTGAACGAGCACCACATCGAGGGGAGCGGTCCGATGGGCCAGCTGAACGTGCAGGCCGTGGGCGGGGATGCCGGGACGGTGGATGTCCGCTTCGTGACTGGGGAATCCTATGAGTTCGCGGTACGGGGACACCGGATGCTGGTGGACCAGCCGCCCGAGGCGGGGGGTGAGGACGAGGCGCCGACGCCCACGGAGTTGTTCGTCGCGTCGCTGGCGACCTGCGTTGCCTTCTACGCCGGCCGGTACCTGACCCGGCACGGCTTGAGCCGCGACGGTCTGGGCGTCGCTGTCAGCTACCGGATGGCCGCTGACCGCCCGGCCCGGGTGGCCGAGGTCCGGCTCTCCCTTCGGGTGCCCGAGGATCTCCCGGAGGCGCGCAGGCCTGCCCTGCTGGCCGTGGCCTCGCACTGCACCGTGCACAACACTCTGACCTCGCCGCCGACGGTCACCATCGACCTGCTCTGACAGCGAGGCGCCTCGCAGGGACAGGAGGGTAGGACGTGGGCGTAACCGGCGATGCGACGGCGGCCAGCCGTAATGATGAGCTGCTGGCGCGGATCCGCGACGGCATCATCGGTGAGGGCGAGGTGCTGGACTGCCCCTACGGGCCCCGGCGGATCACCTACGCCGACTACACCGCGTCGGGCCGGTCGCTCGATTTCATCGAGGACGCCATCAGGGAGTGGGTGCTGCCGCGCTACGCCAACACCCACACCGAGAGTTCCGGCACGGGCCTGGCGACCGGACGGCTACGCGAGGATGCCCGGCAGATCATCCACGACGCCGTGGGCGGGACGGACGAGCACGTGGTGATCTTCTGCGGTTCGGGTGCCACCGCCGCCGTCAACAAGCTGATCGGAATCCTGGAGCTACGGCTGCCCGACGCACCGTCGCGTCGCTACGACCTTCAGCGTCACATTCCGGCTGAGCAGCGGCCGGTGGTGTTCGTCGGTCCGTACGAACACCACTCGAACGAATTGCCGTGGCGGGAGACGTACGCCGACGTGGTGGTCATCGGCGCGGACGCCGACGGGCACATCGACCAGGCGGAGCTCGCCGTGCAGCTGGCCCGTTACGCGGACCGGCCGTTGCGGATCGGCAGCTTCTCGGCGGCCTCCAACGTCACCGGCATCCTGTCCGACGCCGACGCGCTCGCCGCACTGCTGCACGCCCACGGGGCGCTGTCGTTCTGGGACTACGCGGCGGCCGGCCCGTACGTGCCGATCCGGATGGGTGAGTCGAAGCCGGGGGCCGGGGACAGCAAGGACGCCGTGTTCCTGTCCCCGCACAAGTTCGTCGGCGGCCCGCAGACACCCGGCGTCCTGGTGGTGCGCCGGGATCTCATCCGGAACCGGGTACCCACGGCCCCCGGCGGCGGCACGGTGGCCTTCGTCGACCCCGTCAGTCACCGCTATCTCGACGACCCGGTCGCGCGAGAGGAGGGCGGCACCCCGGCGATCGTCGAATCGATCCGAGCCGGACTGGTGTTCGCCCTCAAGCAGGCCGTCAGCACCGATGTCATCCAGGCCCGCGAGGAGCGGTTGTGGTCGAGGGCGCTGCACCGCTGGTCCGACAACCCGGCGATCGAGGTGCTGGGGAACCCCGAGGCCCGTCGCCTGTCCATCGTGTCACTTCGGCTCCGCCACGGAGCCCGCTACCTGCACCACAACTTCGTCGTCGCGCTGCTCAACGACCTGTTCGGTATCCAGACCCGCGGTGGCTGCTCCTGCGCGGGACCGTACGGACATCGTCTCCTGGCAATCGACACTGAGCGCTCGCACGCCTTCCGTGACGAGATCGGCCTCGGCTGCGAGGGGATCAAGCCCGGCTGGACCCGGATCAACTTCAACTACTTCATCTCGGACACGGTTGCCGACTACCTCATCGACGCAGTCGACCTCGTCGCCCGGTACGGGCACCGGCTGCTGAGCGACTACCGCTTCGACCCCCGCACCGGGCTGTGGCGCCACTACGAAGGTCCTCCTCGACCGCCGCTGCGCCTAGCCGACCTGAACTACCTGTTCGGCGGCGGGCCGACGCGCCCGGGCCGGATAGAGAGGGCCGGCGAGGACGCCCTGACCGGCTACCTGCGCGAGGCACGGGACATCTTCCGCACCCGCAAAGATAGTCTTGATGAGGGAGTGACCGGCCTACCGGACGACTTCGAGGCGCTGCGCTGGTTCCACCTGCCCCCGGCATGTCTCGGGCCGGTCGACCGGGTCCGGGCGAACAGCGGCCGACCGTAACGACCGGCCCGGCCGACCACGCCGCACCCTGTGAACGCCGCGCGCGGCGACGATCTGCAGGTTCGCGGACCGAGGCGATGTCCCGTCCGACGTGCTTGGCGGCGGAGCAACTGATCGATGTCTCTCAACCTCTGTGAGTTGCCTAACCGAGATCCCCTATGTCGGCCCGCCCCGGCTACGGTTGGAACATACCCCCGGGGGTATCCGACAGGAGGTTTTCCGAATGATCAAGAAGATGATGGTTCTGCTGGCTGCGACCCTGGTGGCGCTCGCGGTGGGTGTGGCGCGCCCAAGTGTCGCATCGGCAGCCCCGGCCGGCACAGATGTGGTCGTCTACGTGGGCCAGCTCGGAGCGAGCACGTACGAGCAGACCCTCAACGGCGTCCTCTACACGGAGGACCAGATCGGCAGCATGGCCGATCGAATTCTCTGGACCGAAGAGCAGATCGGCATCATGGCCGACCGCATCGTCTACGTGACCGAGGTGTCGCAGGACAACACCGTCAAGGTGATCTACATGGTCACGGCCCTGTGGGCCACCGGCACCCAGGATGGCGGCTACCTCTACCAGGTCGCCCTGATGCCGGTCGCCATGCTGCCCGCCGGCTGGTGAACCCAGTTCGTCGCCGACCTGTGAAGGCCGGGACCGTCGTCGGCACGGGCGTACCAGCTCGACGCTGGCGCCGGCTCCCGGCCTTTTGAGCGACCTGCCTGGTCCGCATCCGCGGTAGGCAAGCCGGAGGTTGAGTGCCCGCGCACCTGCGGTTGCAGGGTGTGAAAAGTGCCGGGACGGGTATCTCGCCGGCCGATCTCAGCCCGATGGACGGGGGATGACGTGGCCACTGCCTCGCCCGACGAACTGCGCACGCAGCTGGTCGATGCGGTGCGCGAACTGTTCACAGCCGGGGTGATGTCCCACTCCGGCCACGCCAACGTCAGTGCGCGAGCCGACGTCGACACGATGGTCATCAGCAACACGGGACGCGTCCGCCAGCTGGGGGCCGACCAGTTCGCCATCGTCCGGCTTGACGGCGAGGTGGTCGAGGGCGACATCACGCCCGAGAACATGGAGATCGTGTCCATGCACACGCGGGTCTACCAGACCCGTGGTGACATCGGAGCGATCATCCATACGCACTCCCCGGCGGTCACCGGCTTCGCGCTGGCCAGCCGACCCCTGCCGTGCCGATACGAAGCCCTGCTCAGATTCGGGCAGGCCGAGGACGTCCCGGTCGTCCCCTGGGCTCCCCGGGGCACCGCCGAATCGGTGGAAGGCATCGTGCGGACCCTGCAGTCGCACCCCCTTACCTCGGCAGTGATCCTCGCCAACCACGGCCTGCTCGCCTTCGGCGTCCGTCCGATGGACGCCGCCCATCTCGTCGAGGCGCTGGAAGAGGCGGCCCGCGCCGAACTCGAGGCCACCGAGCTCGGCGGTGCGGTGGACTTCCCCGAAGGCGCGCTCGACGCCGTCCGCGCCGGTATTCGACGGGCCCTCTGACCCGTCCGGGCGAGGCCCGGCCCGCACGACCGGTATCGAGGCTGACCGGGTCTATGGGGTGACGACCGGCGGTCGGACGTGTCCGGATTCCCTGCCCCGTGTCGTGGGCGTCCGTCCCGACGGGTGGATCGATCGCAGGTACTCACGGTCGCCGAGCAGTTCCAACCGTCGGCGGAGCACGGGATTGTCGGCCGACTGGCTGCGGTGGCGGGCGATGGCGACCGCCTGGAGCTCACGGCTAACGAAGAGCGTCGCGTCCAGTTCGGCCGGGTCGCGTCCGACAAAGGCCGTACCGAGTTCGGCGTTGAGCTGCTCCGTGGTCGATCGGGGCAGGGCCCAGGCCAGCACCGGCAGTCCGGCCGTGCCAGCGGCGAGCAGGGCGGCCCGGGTGGCGTGGTGGTGGTCAGGGTGGCCGGTAACCCCGCCGAGGTCGAATGCCAGCAGGTGGCTGGGGCGCTCCTCGCCGATGAGTCGCAGGACGTGCGCGGCCAGCTCATCGACGGGTACGCCGGCCAGGTTGCCGTCGGGGTAGTCGTGCAGCTCGACCCGGGACAGGCCGAGTGCCGCCCCCGCTTCCGTCAGCTCCTGGGACCGGACCACTGCCAGCTCCCCTGGGCGGCCGTGCAGGGTGGAGGCCTCGCCGTGGGTGAAGCAGAGGACGCTCGCCCGGGCGCCCTGGGAGATCAGCTCCGCCAATACGGCACCGAGGCCGAAGGACTCGTCGTCGGGGTGGGCGACCACAGCCAACACGCCGGTGACCTGCCACGGGAGTGTCGGCTGGGTATGGGTGATCGGGAGAGTCATAGCAGTCACTTCCTCACGGACTACTATACCCCCCAGGTATGCGACATATGCCCTCGCCGCTTCCCCCGCAGCTGTCGTCAGGAGCGTTCGGCGACCACCACCGTGTCCAGCGCGTCGACGGTCCGGCCCTGCACAGTCACCGGTCGGTGAGCGGTCTGGGCCCGGCGGATCCGCAGCCCTTGCAGCTCTTTCGCCACCGACTCACGGGTGAGCAGGACGTCGGGGTCCTGCGGCCCGCCCGTGCCGCCGGAGAGGTTGGCGAGGTCGTGGCCGACCACGAGGACAATGCCGCCGGCTCGCACGGCGTCCCGGGCATGGGACAGCACGACTGCGATCTCGGCGGCGGGCAGGTGCAGGTATGCGATCAGCACCAGATCGAAACCGTCGGCCGGCGGCGTGTACGTGGTGACGTCGGCGACGTGCCAGTCGACGGTGACGTTTCGCTGGCGGGCCAGTTCCCGGCCCCGCTCGATGGCCACCGGGGAAAAGTCGACCGCCGTGACCTCCCAACCCTGCTGGGCCAGCCACACCGCGTTGCGTCCCTCGCCGGCGGCGAGGTCGATGGCTCTGCCGGGGGACAGACCGGCGACCTCCTCCACGACGAAGCGGTTCGGTTCGGCGGTCCACACGAGTTCCGGGGCGCTCGCGTACCGCTCGTCCCAGGCTCTGCTGTCCACGGTCGTGCTCCTCTCCACAGGATGCGAACGATGGTTCCCGGCGCCCTCATCCTCGCGCCGGTTCCCGGCTGGTGGGGGTCGGTTGGGCTCGGATTCGTCACCCGCCGGCCGGACGGGCGGCGGCCGGACCCGCTGCCGAAGGTGGGGAACCAGCGGAGCAGCTGGCACCCTGGACGAGCAGGCCCGCGGATGCCACCGCGACGGCGGGTGGTCCGGTCATGAGCAGTCCGATGGCGCTGACGGCGACGAGGCGATGCAGGATGCGGGGTCGGGCCGGTGGTGCGAGCATCCGGCGTACCCGGTCGACGGCGCCTGCCGCGGCGCCGAGAGCGTGCTGGGGAGTGCGGTCGGCGAGCCGGACGATGGCGGTGGCGACAGCCTGCCGCCCGTGGCGCTTGCTGGCCCGGTCGTCGGCCAGGTGCTCCACCAGCCGTCTGATCTCCGTCTCGGCCGCGGCGGCCATGGGCAGTCCGGGCAGAGCGCGGTGGAACGCGACGGCGAGGGCGACGAGGAGGTGGTGCCGGCCTCGGAGGTGTGCCCGCTCGTGCCCCAGTACGGCTGCGAGCTCGTCGGCGGTGAGGGTGTCGATCGCGGCGCTGGTGACGATGACATTGCCCGGGCGGCCGGGCAGGCAGTAGACCGCGGCGGTGGCATGGTCCACGAGGGTCCACTCGTCGCCGGCGTCCTGCCGGGCCAGCGGCAGCAGCGCGGCGAGGTGGCGACGACGCCAGCGGCGCGCACGGATGAACGTCACGATCAGACTGATCAGGAGGCGGGCGACGAGGGCCGCAGTGGCCAGCAGTCCGATGACGGCGAGAGTCTCGTTCGGGGCTCCCAGGCCCGCCAACGCACGGGTGCACGCCGCCACGATGCCCTCCAGACCAGCGGCGAGGGCAGCCGGCGGTACGGCGACGAGCAGCCCGGCGGTGAGGACGGCGACGGTGACGGACAGTTCCGCGCCGAGCCACAGCCCAACCGTGAGCCGCGGCAGGGAGGTCGTCCATCGTCCGGTCAGGGCAGGACGGGCGAGGACCGCCACCGCGGCCGCCCAGGCCAGCAGTACCAGGCTGGTCACGGGCTCGACTTTCCGCGCTGGTCCAGTAGCTCGCGCAGCGCCGCCGCCTCCTCGGGAGCCATGGCGTCGACGAACCGGGCCAGTGCCGCATGCTGGTCGGCGGCCGAGGAGAGCGCCTCGGCCATGAGCTGTCCGACGTGCTCCTCCCGGCTGGCCTTCGGGCGGTACCGGTACGCCCGGCCGGCGAGGTCGCGCTCCGCCCAGCCCTTGCGATGCAGGTTGTCCAGGACCGTCATCACCGTGGTGTAGGCGAGGTCGCGGTCCGCCATCGCGTCGACCATCTGCCGCACCGTGAGCGGCCCGGCCGCTTCCCACAACGCGTTCATCACCGCGGATTCCAGCGGACCCAGCGGGCGGTCGTTGCCGGGGTCCTTCCTTCGGAGTCGGCTCACCGGTGGACCGTACCGTCGGCGGTGAGCGGTTCCGACGCGGCCGGAGCCGGACAGGCCCGTTCGCCGGCGAGCCGACGCCGCAGTGCCCAGGCGAGCAGGACGATCGAGCCCGCGGCGAGTACGGGCTGCGCCGGAGCGAACCAGCTCATCGCGCCGCTGTAGCCGAGCGCGATCAGGACGATCTTGTTGCAGACGGGGCAACCGACGGCGAACAGGGACAGGGTCGCCCCGGTCACGCCGGTCCGCGACTCGCTGCGGCCCGCCGCCTTGTCGCCGGTTCCGGCGACGGGCGCGACGTAGGTCGCCAGGAGCAGTCCGGACAGCGCCGCGGTCACCACCAGCACCGGCCACGCCCACCAGGTGACGGCCATGTCGCGGCTGAAGTAGGGGGTGTCGATCAGGTCGGTGGGAACCGCGATCACCACCGTGGTTCCCACGGCGCCGGCGACCGCCGCCATCCACCGCCGAGCCGGCCACTCCGAGGGGCCGGTCGTGAGGTTCACTCCGGCCACGTCCGTGGCGGACGGCAGCGGGGCGCCAGCCGTTTCCGGGGTCGCGGAACGACGCCAGCGCAGCACCAGGACGGTGACCGCGGCCAACCCCGCGACGAGGAGGACCAGTTCGTCCGGTACGTCGCCAAGCGTTCCCGTCACCCACTCCTGCGCGGCGCCCTCGACGTCGGTCAGGCCGAAGCCGCCGGCTAGGCCTGCCGTGCCGTCGAAGACCAGGAAGAGCACGCCTAGGGCGACGAAGAGCAGGCCGGAGACGGTTGACGTGGTGTGCAGGTGCAGCCGACCCACAGAGAACTGTCGGCCCCGCAGCCACCGACGCTCGCCGATGCGCCACCGGTCCCAGACCAGGGCGAGCAGCAGCAGGGGCACCGTCATGCCCAGGGCGTAGACAGCCAGCAGGGCACCACCGGCCGCCGGCTGCTCGGAGGTCGCGGCGACCGTCAGGATCCCGCCCAGGATCGGACCGGAGCAGAAGCCGGCCAGCCCGTAGACCGCGCCGAGGGCGAACACCGATAGCGGGGAGTCCCCGGTGATCCGCCCCATCAACCGTTGCGCCGGCCCGAAGGCGAACCCCTTGCCGGCCAGCTGCATGACGCCCAGCGCGATGATCGACCAGCCCGCGACCAGGATCAGCGTGTCGCGGTGCTGAAAGAATGCACCGGCCACGACCGAGGACCCGGCACCGAGCGGTACCAGGACGGCGGCGAGGCCGAGGTAGAAGACGGCAGTGCGGGCAAGCAACTGGCGCGGGTTCTGGAAGGCATACGCGAAGAAGGCGGGCAGCAACATCGCGCTGCACGGGCTGAGCAGGGCGAGAACCCCCCCGAGCAGGGCGGCGAGGTAGCCGATCTCACTCACTTCGCATCCAGCTGCTTGTCGATGGCCTGCTTGAACGCCTTGTACGGCTGCGCGCCGATGATCGGCGTGTCTCCCACCAGGAACGCCGGGGTGCCGGTGATGCCCATCGAGGTCGCCTCCTGCTGATCGCGCAGGACGGCCGCCTCAGTAGCGGCGGAGGCGCGGTCGGTGTCGAACCTGGCGAGGTCCAGCCCGATGCTCTTGGCGATGTCGCGCAGCGCGCCCTCGTCCAGGGAACCGCTGTTCACCCGGCGCTCCTTCGCGTACACGGCGTTGTGGAACTCCCAAAACTTCCCCTGAGCGGCGGCGGCCCGCCCCGCGGCCGCCGCGTCGTCCGACTCGGCACCGAGGTAGGGCAGATCACGCCATTCGATGCGAACCAGCCCCTTGTCGACGTACTCCTGGACCAGCTTCGGCTCGGTCTCACGGGCGTGCCGCCCGCAGAAGGGACACTGGAAATCGGCGTACTCGATGATCACGACAGGCGCCTCGGGCTTCCCGAGCGCGAGCGGGTCGTTGGCCGCCCGCCGGGCCAGGCTGGCAAAGGGATTCTCTGTCTGGCCACCGGCCGCTCCTCCAGCGGCGGTCCCGGCGGCCGGCTCCGCCGGCTTGTCGGCGGGCCGGGCGAGGATCGCCAGGACGGCGACGATCGCGATAACGACAACCGGGCCCAGCCAGCCAGCCGCCCGACGGATCGGGGGCGTACGCCTGGCGCTCTTGCGCGTCGGCTTCGTCGGGCGTTGCATGTCTCCTCCAGCTGTCATCGGATCTACTATCTGCCTTAGTACTATCCACCTTAGTACTAGGTCTGCTAGTAGAGCAGGCGAGGGGCGCCCGGATCTACCGGGCGCCCCTCGTGTGCCAGGAGCTCAGTGGCAAGACGAGGACCCGATCGGCTCCCGGCCGACCGGCTCGCTCTGTACCGGCATCGGCAGGCCGCCGAGCAGCGCCAACGCCGGCACCACCAGGAAGCCGCCGCCCGCGCCGACCAGACCGGTGACGAGCCCGACGACGATGCCGTCGATGATCACCCGGAACACTGGCAGCTCGTGCGGCACCGGCTTCCCCTCGGCGTTCCGGCGGCCACGGATCATCGCGATCGCGGTGGCCAGCATCATGATGGCCAGCCCGGTGAGCAGGAACCCGGCCGGGATGAACTCGGCCAGCCCGGCAGGGGTGCGGGATCTGCCCGCACCCCTGCGCCGGTCGCGTCAGCGGCCGGCCGTGCTCCCGGCCAGCTTCGCCCGTACCTCGTCCATGTCGAGGTCGCGGACGCCCTGGATCACCTGCTCCAGGGCGGCGGCCGGCAGCGCGCCGGGCTGGGAGAAGACCAGGATGCCGTCGCGGAAGGCCATCAGCGTCGGGATGGACCGGATCTGAGCCGCGGCGGCCAGCGCCTGCTCCGCTTCGGTGTCGACCTTGCCGAACACGATGTCCGGGTGCGTCTCGCTGCCCTTCTCGAAGATCGGCGCGAAACTGCGGCAGGGGCCGCACCAGCTGGCCCAGAAGTCGACCAGAACGATGCCGTCGCGGGTGACGGCCTGCTCGAAGTTGGTCGCGGTCAGCGCCACGCTCGCCATGTTCCACCTCCGTGTGTTGACGGTCCACCCCCGCAACAACATACCCGTGGGGGTATCTGTTCCCGGTGGTTCCCCCACCCCGCCCGCCCTGGGGAATACGGACGTGCCTGCGGCAGGTGAGGGTCGACGTCCATACCCCCCGGGGTATGACGGAGCCTGAGGAGGAGAGATGCGAGAGGTGAATTTGGCGGACTTCGCCGCCGCGCACGCCGATGGTGCCGCGGTGGTCGATGTCCGGGAGCCGTTCGAGTACGTCGAGGGCCACGTGCCCGGCGCGCGTCTGGTGCCGCTGGCTCAACTGCCCACGGTGCTGGGGGACCTTCCCCGTAACCGCCCGGTGTACGTCATCTGCGCCAGCGGTAACCGCAGCCTCGCCGCCGCGCAGTTCCTGGCCCGCGCCGGCGTCGACGCCCGCTCGGTCAGCGGCGGCACCGGCGGGTGGGCCCGCAGCGGTCGTCCCGTCGTGACGGGGCCGGACGCATGACGCTCGGCGGGATGCTGAAGAAGATCTTCGGAAAACCGTATGCCTCCGTCGGGCCCGAACAGGCGGCCGCCCTGGTGGCTGGCGGAGGGTTGCTGCTGGACGTGCGGGAGCCGGCCGAATGGCGGGCCGGTCACGCGCCCCGGGCGCGGCACATCCCGCTCGGCCAGTTGGCGGAGCGGATCGGTGAGTTGCCGGCGGACCGGCCGGTGGTCACGGTGTGCCGCTCGGGAGCACGTTCGCGGCAGGCCGCCGCGCTGCTGGCCCGCGAGCGGGACCAGGTCCACAACCTGGCCGGCGGCATGCGTGCCTGGGTCGACGCCGGGTTGGCGCTGCAGGCGAAGGGCGGCCGGCCGGGTCGGTTGATCTGACCCGGCCATGACCCCTGCCGAGGGTCACCGGAGGACGGGACCTTCGGCCCGGAATATACCCCCGGGGGTATACGCTATCGTGGGTACATCGCTGGTCATCACTGCGAAGGAGTTCAGCACGATGTTGTTCACCCAGTACTACCTGGACTGCCTGTCCCAGGCCTCGTACCTCGTCGCCGACGAGGCCACCGGACGGGCGGTGCTCGTCGACCCGCGCCGCGACATCGACGAGTATCTTACCGACGCGCAGGCCCACGGCCTGACCATCGAAGGGGTGATCAACACCCACTTCCACGCCGACTTCCTCGCCGGTCACCTCGAGGTGGCCGCGGCGACCGGCGCGTGGATCGGCTACGGCCACCGCGCCGAGACCGAGTACCCGAGCCGCAAGCTCCACGACGGGGAGCGGATCAGCCTCGGTGACGTGACCCTGGAGATCATGGAGACGCCGGGCCACACCCCGGAATCCATCAGCATCCTGGTCTACGAGCACGCCGACGACGCGGTGCCGTACGGGGTGATGACCGGCGACGCCCTCTTCATCGGTGACGTGGGCCGCCCCGACCTGCTCGCCTCGCTCGGCGTCACGGCCGACGATCTGGGCCAGATGCTCTACGACAGCGTGCAGCGCAAGCTCATGGGTCTGCCCGACGAGGTCCGGGTCTTCCCCGCCCACGGCGCCGGCTCGGCCTGCGGCAAGAACCTCTCCACCGAGCGGCAGTCCACCATCGGTGAGCAGCGCCGCACCAACTACGCCTGCGCCCCGATGAGCCAGGAGCAGTTCGTCGCCCTGGTCACCGGCGGCCAGCCGTCGGCGCCCGGCTACTTCGCCTTCGACGCCGTGCTCAACCGCAAGGCCCGCGAGCTGTTCGACCACAGCAAGGCGCCGCGCCCGCTGGACGTCGCCGAGTTCGCCCAGGCCCGTACCGAGGGCGCGGTCGTGATCGACGCCCGCGACCCACAGGAGTTCGCCGCCGGTCACCTGCTGGGTGCGATCAACATCCCCGCCGACGGCCGGTTCGCCGAGACCGCCGGCAGCGTGGTCGCCCCAGACCGCAAGGTGCTCGTGGTGGCCCCGCAGGACCGGGAGGAGGAGATCGTCGTACGCCTCGCCCGGATCGGCTTCGACCAGGTGGTCGGGTACCTGCGCGAGCCGGAAGGGGCCTTCCTGGAGATGGTCGCCGACATGACCCGGGCCAGCCGGGTCACCGCCACCGAACTGCGCGAGGCGCTGAACGGGGCCGAGGTGCCGCTGGTGCTGGACGTCCGCAACGCCGGCGAGCGCGAGCAGGGCGCCGTCGACGGCTCGCTGCACATCCCGCTCGCCGAGCTGACCCGGCGCCTCGACGAGGTGCCGACCGACCGGCCGGTCGTCGTGCACTGCGCCGGCGGGTACCGCTCCTCCGTCGCGGCCAGCCTGCTCCGCAACGCCGGACGGCCGGACGTCTCCGACCTGCTCGGCGGGTACGGCGCCTGGCAGACCATACTCGACCCCGCCGCCGCCTGAGACAAGCGGCGGGAATCGCCGCGGCGGGTGACCACGGGCTCGGGCCCGGCGGTCACCCGCCCCGCGGCGCCTGACCGGCCTCCGCTTCCGGACCCTGCCGGGACTGCTGACAACCGAGGGGGTGGCTTCGCCGTCGGGGGCAGCAGCCCAAAGGCGCTCGCCGAAGCGCTCCTACTACCTGCCGCCGCTGGACGAAGGAAGCCTCGAGGAGAGGAGCTCACATGACCACCGACAAGGACCTGCTGGACGGGCAACTGGAGCACTGGCAGCGCACCTTCGTCGCCAACCCGGAGATGTACGGCCCGGATCCCAGCGAGCCTGGTGCCTACGCGAGGGACCTCTTCAGGCGCGAAGGAATGACCGACGTGCTCGAACTCGGCGCGGGGCAGGGACGAGACACCCTCGCCTTCCTGCGGGCTGGACTCAACGTCACCGCGCTGGACTACGCCTCCGACGCCCTGGCCGGATTGGAGCGCGCCGCGAAGGCGTCGGGTCACCGGGCGCAGCTGACGGCCGTCGCGCACGACGTCCACCAGCCGTTGCCGTTGCCGGACGCCAGCGTTGACGGGGTCTACAGTCACATGCTGTTCAACATGGCGCTGACCATGTCAGAGCTCGATCACCTCGCCGCCGAGGTGGCGCGCGTGCTGCGCCCCGGCGGGCTGCACGTGTACACCGTCCGGCACACCGGCGACGCGCACTATGGTGCCGGGACCGCCCACGGTGACGACATGCACGAGAACGGCGGCTTCATCGTTCACTTTTTCGATCGCGCCCTGGTCGACCGTCTCACTCCGGGCTGCACCCTGCTCGATGTGACCGAGTTCGAGGAGGGTGGCCTGCCCCGCCGCCTGTGGAGGATCACCCTGCGCCGCAGCGAAGCCCCGCAGTGAGGCGAGCCTTCAGGGATCACCCAGACAACCCATGGTTCGCGGCCTGATGTTTTCGGGGTGGACTGCTCGGCTCGAACGCACCGTCCCACCCCTGCTCGCCGAGCAGGAATTCCGCCTCGCCGGAATGGAACAGCCATTCGCTACGGCGCCGCCTCGACGCCCTGAACGCCAAGTCGAGCAGGAGCGTCAGGTGCGACCGACCTCCGCCGCCCGGCCCTCGGCCCAATCGCGCATGGCGGCCTCCAAGGTCCGCGCGATGTGGCGGTGATCAGCGCCGGCGGGATGTCGGTGCGGACGGCCCGGGCCGCCACACCCTCCTCGATCATGCGTTCCACCACGTCCAGGACGGGCGGGCGGGCTGACGTGCTCGCCGGCGTGGCGGCGCCCTGCCGACCGGTGCGTCGGGTGCGGGCGGTGGCGGTGACCTGCCGCATGAGGGCTTCGATGTCGCTGGCGGTCACCTCGTCCAGCCGCAGATGGCCGAGCGTGGCCGCCATGCGGTTCCAGTAGGTGCCGTAGGTGCCGTAGGTGCGGCGGGTGCCCGGACTGGCCGCGGCCGCGACGCGCTGGAGGTAGTCAGCGAGCTTCGGTATGCGCCGCGACGGGTCGGGGTGGGCGGCGAGGTCGGCCGAGGTGGGCCAGGAGCAGGCCGCGTCGATAGATCAGGGCGAAGCAGGTATACGCGTCGCCGGGGCGGCGGAGGTCTCGCGGGTCACCGCGAGTGGGTGCGGCTGTCCGGTCATCGCCGACAGCGCGGCGGCCACATCGTTGAGGTCGGCTTTGATGTAGGTGGTGGTGGAGGATCCGGGGCTGTCGGTGTGGCCGGCGTAGGCACGCGCGATGCCGTAGCCGAAGTGGCGTTCCACCCAGGTGAGGGTGGTGTGCCGCAGCCAGTGGGTGGAGATGCCCTGGGCGGCGACCCAGGGCATGCGCTCGCCGATGCGTTTCCACAGGTGGTCGTAGCGGCGGCTGCTGATGGGCTGCCCGTTGCGGTAGCGCAGCAGCCGGTCGGTGGGCTGCACAGCGCCGCGCGTGTTGGCGTGTTCGTAGAGGTGTTCGGCGAGGTCGAGGGTGATCGGCTGCCACCGTACGGTGCCGTTCTTCTCGGTCAGGCGCACGAGCCCGTTGGTGCGATCCAGGTCGACGAGGCGTAGGGCGAGAGCGCCGCCGCGCCGGCAGGCGGTCTCGGTGTGCAGGCGTAGCAGGAGGGCATCGAGAAAGACGTCGTTGCCGCTCGTGCGCGCCACCGCGTTGATCTCCTCCAACCCCTGCGGGGTCAGGGCGCGGCGTGTGCTGGGGAGGCGGCGGGGTTTGGCGACGCGGTGAGCGGGACTGGCCGAGACGTCGATCAGGCCGTCGGCGATGGCCCGGGAGTAGAAGGCGCGGGCCGCGGCGATCACGTGCTCGCCGGCGTGTCGGCCGTTGCGGCTGTTGCGCCGCGACCGAGCCGTGGCGGTCATCTGTTGCTTCATGGCCTCGACGTCGGTGGCGGCGACCGCGTTCAACGGCCGGTCGCCCCAGGCTGCGGCCATGCGCTGCCAGTAGGTGCCGTAGGTGCGTCGGGCGCCGGGGCCGGCTGCGGCGATGACGCGGGGCAGGTACTCGGCGACGGTCGGCAGTGTGGCTGGGCCGCTGGTGTGGGATTGGAGGTCGGTCAGGGTGACGCCGAGGTGAGCCAGTACCTGCCGGGCGGCGGCGATCGCGGTCGGGTCAGCGGACACGGCCGCCTCCCGCCAACTGGGTGTGTAGATCGGCGACGAGCCGGGCGACCGTGCTGACGGGATGAACGACGAGCAGGCCCTGGGCAATGAGCGCGGCGAGCAGCACCGGCTCACCGGGCTCGATGCCGCACATTCGCCGCGCCGACGACGGTAGGGGCAGCGCGCCTCGACTACCCACCCTGTACCGGCCGTTCTCAGCCATGCCGATGACGAGCATCCGCTGATGCGGTTGGATGTCGAGACCGTGTCCCGGCTGCCAACCCAATGCGTGCAGAATCTGCTGGTCTGTAATGCGGCCGCACGGGGACGGGAGAGCCATTCCCAACAGCAGATCAGGAGCGTTGAGGGACGCCGGAAGTGAGGGCCGGGCGGGCAGTACTGGCATCGGTGCCGGACAGGGGCGTGGGCAAGCCGGCAGGGTTCTGGGAACGAGCGGACGGACGAGCTGTTCGCCGTTCGATCGAGAAGGTGTCATGACCGTGCAACCGCGCCGCGCCCCTCGCAAGCGCCCGGACCACGACACCTCCCGCCAAAGCCAGTCAGGCCACGAGGCGACGGCCAGCAGGAAGCGCTGCCGCCGCCTGTGATGGGTCGCGGTCTCATCGCGTCGACGCTGGCGCTTCAGCCGACAGAGCGAGGTCCTGCGGAGCTGGCAGCGGCCGACGATCACTACCTGGTAGTGACCGCACCGCACCTAATCGGCGAAGAAGTCACGCACGCCGAGGCGATACTGAACAGGGGCAGACCATGAACCGCGACGACGCAATCGAAGCCGCAAAGCAGCCAATCGACTGGACCGACGCAACCGTCGACACCACCGCCAGGAAGGCCACGATGGTGTACTCCACCCGCCTGCCTGACGACCTCGCCACCTGGCTTGAGGACGAAGCACCCCCCGCGGCATCAACCCGTCAGCAGCCCTGCGCGAGCTTGTCGCCGACGCCAAGCGCACCGCCGAACAAGACAAGACCGTCACCGTACGGCTGTCAGAGCTCCATCAGGTGATCAACCAAATCGCGGACCGAGCCGCCTGACGTGCGTATTCACGACGTCGAGAGCTGACGCGCAACCTGCTCGGCGGCCTGCTGACTGAGTTTCTGTCTCGGCGGTCGGTGCTGCTGGTCAACGTTCCGGTCGGCGTGGTGACGACGGCGCTGGTCGCGGGGCTCTCCCGGCAGCGGCCGGGCGTCACCTCGGCCTGCCGCGAAACAGGCCGGGGCCGGATCGGGCTCGCCGCGCTGACCGCGTTCGACCGCCCCAGGGACAGGTAAGCCGACAGGCCCTGCCGACGGGTACGGCCGCGCGTTCCTCGACAGCGGTGTGCTCCTCTGGGGGCGACCAGCACGCGTCCGTCAGGCAGCGGAGCGACCGCGATGAGCGCCCTGGCCCACGACGCCGTCCGGCTGCTCACCGCCCACGGCCGCCGGGCACGACGCGCCACCGACGGCGTCCTGGATTGGCGCGCGGCCGGCCTGCCCGTCCAGGCCAGGGCCGCCTGAACCCGACCACCTGTTCGGCACGCTCGCCACGACGGGCGCCGACATGCCGACCGACACAGCCGCGACCGCGGAACTCCACCCGCTCCCAACGGGCCGGTGAAAGACCTGCATTAGGGGCCCTTTGCCCTATTCCGTCCAACACCAGCGATGTCTACTTACGGCTACTTAGAGACTTGGTCCAGGATCGGTGTCCGGCCAGACTCGGTCCAGGTGCCCGGCGAGACGCTCCCACATTGCGGCTGCCCACCGGTGTTATTGGTGTGGCTCTCTCATGGCCTGCGGTCTCGCCGGGCGCCGCGCGAGGAGTGGCTGGAAAGGGGTTTGTCCTGCTCGAAGTAGCGGTGCCCTCCTTGCTGACAACTCCGTCCGGTTCAGCCAAGGGAGGCGCCGATGAGCGTGATCATCGGGATGGACCCGCACAAGCGTTCAGCCACCATCGAGGTCGTCGACGAACGGGGCCGGGTGCTCGCGGTGGGCCGCTTTGGGACTGACAAGGCCGGCTACGCCGGCATGCTCGCCGCCGGCCGCAAGTACCCCGATCGGGTCTGGGCGGTCGAGGGCTGCAACGGCATCGGCAAACACATCGCCCACCGCCTGGTCCACGACGGTGAGACGGTGCTCGACGTGCCCGCGAAACTGTCGGCGCAGGTGCGGGTGTTCGCCACCGGCAACGGCCGCAAAACCGACCCGGTGGATGCGCACTCGGTCGCGATGGTGGCGCTACACAGCCCGAATCTGGTGCAGGTTCAGCTCGACCCGGACCTGCAGGTGATGGGCATGCTCGCCGACCGGCGTGACGAGCTCGGCCGCGCCCGCACCCAGACCATCAACCGGCTGCACCGGCTGCTGCTGGAACTGCTACCCGGCGGGGCGAAGAAGTTCCTGTCCGCGGCGCAGGCCCGCGCGTTGATCGCGACGGTCAAACCCCGCGACATCGTGGGCAAGACCAGACGCCGCCTCGCCGTCGAGCTGATCAGTGAACTCGAGGGCATCGACAAGAAGATCAAAGCCGCGGAGAAGGACCTCAAAGAACTCGTGAACGCCCGCGGCTCCACCCTGATGGAGCTGCACGGCATCGGCCCCTCAGGCGCAGCCCGCCTACTGGCAGACGTCGCAGACATCAGCCGGTTCGCCGACCGCGACCGGTTCGCCTCCTGGAACGGCACCGCACCCCTGGACGCCTCCTCAGGCGACCAGAAGCGTCACCGGCTCTCCCGCGCCGGCAACCGGCGGATCAACCGCACGCTGCACATCATGGCCGTGGTCCAACTGCGCAACCCCACGCAAGGCCGCGCCTACTTCGACGCGAAGAAGGCCACCGGGAAGACCTCCATGGAAGCCATGCGCGCGCTGAAGCGGCGACTGTCCAACGTCGTCTACGCCCGCATGGTCGCCGACCAGAACCGCAGGCAGGCGGCAGGTCCGGGAGGGCAATCGGGGACGACTCTGCAATCCAGCGTGACCGACCTGACCCCGGACATCGGCCCTTCGGACAAGCCACTTCCCGGACCCGCCACCAACCACCCTAAACCCCTGGCGTCAGCGGCGCCTTGACATAAAGGGGTGCCATGAAGGTACTGCTCATCATCAACGGCTCGGCCTACGGCTCCGACGAGACATTCAACGCGATAAGGCTCGCCAAAGCCCTGGCAAAGCGCCAAGACACCGAGCCCCGCATCTTCCTCATGGGTGACGCGGTCACCTGTGCCATCGCTGACAGAAAACCCCGGACGGCTACTACGCCCTGGACCGTATGCTGAAATCCTTCACCCGCCACGGCGGACGCATCGCCTGCTGCGGAACCTGCCTCGACGCCCGCGGCCTGACCAAGGAGCACCTCATCCCCGAGGCACCCCGCTCCTCGATGGATGAACTCGCCGCCTGGACCGTCGAGGCCGACCAGGTCCTCACCTTCTGACAGACCCAACGAAGCCACGTCCAGTGGCGACCCTTGTCGCGGCGCTGCCGACCTCCGACATCTTGCAGGCTTGTCGGCTCCTTCGCGGACCCGTCGCCACCATGCTGGTCGCTCGCCTGGCCGCCGCCGTGTTCCTCGGGCTGGGCATCGCCGCGGTATACCCACCCTGCTGACCGCCGTCGGCGACGGCGTTCATCCGGCCTGACGCGCCCGCGCGCGCTCGGCGTCTACCGCATGTAACGGGATAGCGGCTTCGCCGCCGGTCTCCAGTCTTCGGAGCCGTCGCCAACCTCGCCGGTATCCGCGCCGCCATCGAGTCGTCGCCGCCTTAACGCCGCCTCCGGCCGCTACGCCGCCCTGCGCATGGACGAGACACATCAGGTGTCATCACCTGGCGGCGGGCCTGTCTCGCTAAGGGTGTTTCCGGCGATCTTGGTTAGTAGGTTTCAGCGGCTGGGAAGCGGTCGCTGAAGGTGATGGCGAAGGCGTTCAACGCGGGTTTCCAGCGCATCGTCCATCGGGTTCTGCCTGCTCCGGTGGGGTCCAGGGACCGGGTCACCAGGTACAGACACTTCAACGCGGCCTGCTCGTTGGGGAAGTGGCCGCGGGCCTTGACTGCCCGCCGGTAGCGGGCGTTCAACGACTCGATCGCGTTGGTCGAGCAGATCACCCGCCGGATCTCGACGTCGTAGTCGAGGAACGGGATGAACTCCGCCCAGGCGTTGTCCCACAGCCGGATCACCGCCGGATACCTGCCGCCCCACTTCTCGGCCAGGTCGTCGAACGCGGCCCGGGCCGTGGTGGCGTTGACGGCGGTGTAGATCGGTTTGATGTCGTGCTTGAGCGCGTCCCAGTACTTGCGGGAGGTGAGGCGGAACGTGTTGCGGATCAGATGGATGATGCAGGTCTGCACGATCGTGGCCGGCCACACGTTCGTGACCACTTCCGGGAGGCCTTTCAGACCGTCGCAGACGAGGAAGAACACGTCTTTGACGCCCCGGTTACGCAGGTCGGTCAGCACGCTCATCCAGAACTTCGCGCCCTCACCGCCCGAGCCGGCCCACAACCCGAGGATGTCTTTGTCCCCGTCGAGGGTGACTCCGATCGCGGCGTAGAACGGCCGGTTGGCGACCTGCCCGTCACGGACCTTGACCACGATCGCGTCGATGAACACCGCCGCGTAGATCTCGTCCAGCGGGCGGTGGGACCAGTCGGTCATCTCGTCGATGACCTTGTCGGTGATCCGCGAGATCGTCTCCTTCGACACCGAAGCCCCGTAGATCTCCGCGAAGTGCGCCGAGATCTCCCCGGTCGTCAGGCCTTTGGCATACAGCGACAACACGACCTCGTCGACCCCTGACAGGCGCCGCTGCCGCTTGCGCACGATCTGCGGCTCAAAGGTGCCTGCCCTGTCCCGCGGCACGTCGATCTGCACCGGCCCGTTGGCCTCGGTCAACACGGTCTTCGACCGGGTGCCGTTGCGGATGTTGCCCGAACCAACACCGGCCTGGTCGTGCTTCTCGTAGCCGAGGTGCTCGGTCATCTCCTCGTTCAGCGCGGTCTCCAGGACCGTCTTGGTCAGCTGCTTCAGCAGCCCGTCCGGACCGGTCAGGGACAGCCCTTGCTCCTTGGCTGCCCGGACCAGCTCGGCGGCGGCCTTCGCCTCCGCCGACGGCTCGGGCCGCTTCCTGCGTCCGGTCTGGTCGTTCAGTGTCGCGGTCATCACGGCACCCTCCTCACCAGGCACAACGCCCGGCAGGTCAGGCCGGAAACACCCTTAGATCCACACTCCCCTGGCGGCCCGTCGACACGCTTGTCGGGGGCCGGTTCAAGACATCGGGTGGGCGGCTTCGGCTGCGGTTGCGCATCGGCGAGGGCGTGGGGCTGGCCGGTCATGGCGGCGAGGGCGGTGGCGACGGCGTGGAGGTCGGCTTTGATGTAGGTGGTGGTGGCGGGTCCGCGGCGGTCGGTGTGGCCGGCGTAGGCGCGGGCTACTCCGTAGCCGAAGTGGCGCTCGACCCAGGTGAGGGTGGTGTGCCGCAGCCAGTGAGTGGAGATGCCTTGGGCGGCGACCCAGGGTAGGCGTTCGCCGATGCGTCTCCAGAGGTGGTCGTAGCGGCGGCTGCTGATCGGCTGGCCGTTGCGGTAGCGCAGCAGCCGGTCGGTGGGCAGGACCCCGCCCCTTGCCTGGGCGTGCTCGAGGAGGCGTTCGGCGAGGGTGGGGGTGATGGGTTGCCAGCGCAGGGTGCCGCCCTTCTCGGTGAGGCGGACCAGGGCGTGGGCGGTGTCGAGGTCGACCAGTCGGAGGGCGAGGGCGCCGCCGCGGCGGCAGGCGGTTTCGGTGTGTAGGCGCAGGAGAAGGGCGTCGAGGATGACGTCGTTGCCGCTGGTACGTGCGACCACGTTGATGTCCTGCAGTTCCTCGGGCCTGAGGGCGCGGCGGGGGTTGGGCAGCCGGCGTGGTTTGGCGACCCGGTGGGCTGGGCTGTCCCCAGGGGTGAGGTAGCCGTCGGCGATGGCCCGGCGGTATACGGCGCGGGCGGCCGCGATGACGTGCTCCCCGGCATGACGGCCCTGCCGGCCGGTGCGTCGGGACCGGGCGGTGGCGGTGACCTGCCGCATGAGGGCTTCGATGTCGCTGGCGGTCACCTCGTCCAGCCGCAGATGGCCTAGGACGGCGGCCATGCGGTTCCAGTAGGTGCCGTAGGTGCGGCGGGTGCCCGGACTCGCCGCGGCCGCGACGAGGGGTAGGTACTCGGCGAGCGTCGGTATGCGGCAGGACGGATCAGGGTGGGCGATGAGGTCAGCCGGGGTGAGGCCGAGGTGGGCCAGCATCTGCCGGGCGGTGACGATGCGTGACGGATCAGTGGGCATGAGAAGCCCCTCGGAGGACGGCGGCGTGCAGATTCGAGAGGAGCCGCGTGATGGTGTTCGAGGGGTGCACGACGAGCAGATCGCGCGCCGGAACTGCCGCCAGCAGCACCACCTGGTGCGGGCCGATGCCGCACATCTGCTGGGCCGCGACCGGCAGAGGTAGTGCCCCGCGGGCGCCGACGGTGTGCCTACCGTCAGGTCTCGCGGTGACCAGGAGAAGGCGGTCGGTGACGTTGACGTGGAGGCGGTGACCGGACGGCCAGCGCAGCGCCCGTAGCAACGCCCCGGCGGCCACCCGGCCGTCGGCGTCCGGGCGGGCCACGTCGAAGACGATGTCGTCGACCGGTTCCCGCGCAGCTGGGAGGGCTGCGGGCAGCTGCGGCATTGGAGCCGGTGGCTGTGCCGGGCGAGGAAGCGGGGTGGGGATGACCGCGCCGATGAGCTGCTCGTCGAGGGTTCGGCGGGGCGGTTGCCGGGCGGTCGTCATGGTGACCGCCGCAGCCGTTCGCGCGGCCTCAGCGTGTGGCGCTGAGAGCCCTGATCGTCGATGGGTGCACGGGTGCTACGGGGTGTCCTCATCGGGAGCCACCGGGGTGGTGAGCTCCCGTGATCCCACACGAAGACTGGTGTCCGAGGGGGGAGTGAACACTCCTATGTAGCATCCGTTATACAAACGGGTGCTCATGCGTTAAGTCTAGCACTTCACGATGCGTAACACTACAGGCGTGAGCTGCCCGCGAGCACGCCAGGGCGCAACTAATGCAATCAATTCTGCTGCCTGCGCTGGCACCAATACGGCCGAAGAATCCGGAGTTCTTGAAATTGCCGTTCGGCGCGATGCGGAGCCATTCCCCAGCACGCCGCCCGGGTGGGTCACATAGGCTAATCAGGGCAGGGTGTCTGTCGCCGGGCCGTTCGGGGTCTCGCTCGTTTTTGCGAATGGGTGTGGCTGTCCGGTCATCGCCGACAGCGCGTCGGCCACGTCGTGGAGATCGGCTTTGATGTAGGTAATGGTGGACGATGCTGGGCTGTCGGTGTGACCCGCGTAGGCGCGGGCTACCCCGTAGCCGAAGTGGCGTTCCACCCAGGTGAGCGTGGTGTGCCGCAGCCAGTGGGTGGAGATGCCGTGCACGACGACCCAGGGCAGGCGTTCCCCGATGCGTTTCCACAGGTGGTCGTAGCGGCGGCTGCTGATCGGCAGGCCGTTGCGGTAGCGCAACAGTTGGTCGGTGGGCAGAACTGCGCCGCGGACGCGGGCGTGTTCGTGCAGGTGCTCGGCGAGGCCGAGGCTGATCGGCTGCCACCGTACGGTGCCGCTCTTCTCGTTCAGGCGCACGAGGCCGTTGGAGCGGTCCAGATCAACAAGCCGCAGGGCGAGGGCGCCGCCGCGCCGGCAGGCGCTTTCGGTGTGCAGGCGTAGCAGGAGGGCGTCGAGGATGACGTCATTGCCGCTGGTCCGTGCCACCGCATTGATCTCCTCCAACTCGTAGGACGTCAGGGCACGGCGGGTGCTAGGGAGGCGGCGGGGTTTGGCGACACGATGGGCGGGACTGGCCGACGCGTCGATCAGACCATCAGCAACAGCCCGGGAGTAGAAAGCGCGAGCGGCGGCGATGACATGCTCGCCCGCGTGCCGGCCGTTGCGGCTGTTACGCCGCGACCGGGCAGTGATGGTCATCTGCTGTCATGGCCTCGACGTCGCTGGCCGCGACGGCGTCCAGCGGTCGGTCGCGCCAGACGGCGGCCATGCGCTGCCAGTAGGTGCCGTAGGTGCGTTGGGCGCCGGGGCCTGCTGCGGCGATGACGCGGGGTAGGTACTCGGCGATCGTCGGCAGGGGGGCTGGGCCGTCGGTGTGGGATTGGAGGTCGGTCAGGGTAACGCCGAGGTGAGCCAAGACCTGCCGCGCTGCGGCGTCGGCGGTGGCGTCAGCGGGCATGTCCAGCTCCCGCAAGTCGAGTGTGTAGGTCGGCGAGGACGCCGATGACGGTGCTGGCGGGGTGCACGACGAGCAGGTCGTGGATGACGAGAGCAGCGAGCAGCACCGGCCAGCCGGGCTCGATCCCGCACATCCGCCGCGCAGGTGCCGGTAGAGGCAGCTCACCGCGGCTGCCTATCTGGTGCCGTCCGTCGTGGGCCGAGCCGACGACGAGCATCCCCTGAGGTGGCTGGATGTCGAGGCGGCGGCCCGGCTCCCAGCCCAACGGGTGCAGGAGCTGTTGTGCGGTCACCCGGCCGCAGCTCGACGGGACAGCCATCCCCAGCAGCACGTCCTGCGCGGCGGCGAACACCCGCGGAGGAACGTGAACGGGCAGTGCCGGCATCGGCCTCGGGCACGGGCGGGGCCAGGTGGGCATGGCGGCAGGAACGAGCGGCCGGACGAGCTGTTCGCCGTACAGGCGGGAAGCTTGTGTCATGCCGGCGACAACGGCAGATGCGGTCCCGCGTCGACGTGCTCGACGAGCTTGACGGCAGCGGGCTCTGGAGGCCGGACCAAGCCTCAGGTGTGGCCGCCCGGCATCAAACGGGGGCGGGCATACTGCTGGCATGCGTGACGGCCTGCACGGACCGAACGTCATCACCGCCGGGGAGGCCGTGCTGCTTCTCGTGGCGGTCGCCGGCGGTGAGGCCGTGCACCTCGCGCGCCGGCAGGGGCCGTTGGAGCAGGGCCGCAGCGCCGTACCCGACCACTACCTCACGGGCGGGGACAGTGAGCGTGAGGCAGTCCAGCGGCGTTATGACGTCGAGGCGCTGCGGGAGCCGATCTGGGAGCACACGACGATGTGCGGGCGGGTCTGGGCGCTGATGGTCGGCGGTGACGGCGGGACGCTGAGCAGGTACCGGGAGCCGGCGTTCGCGCCGACGTGCCGACGGTGTCTGACGCTGATGGACCGCCTGTTCCCCGCGCCGGCGGTCGACCGCAGAGTCCCGGTCGTCGCGCAGGTGGTCTGCGACGTGGTGCGTGAGCACGGGCACGCGGAGGTCCGGCAGGTCCCCGGTGACCAGCTTGCCGTCCTTCGGAAGGAGATTCGGTCGCTGATCAGGCAGCAGACGGGCCACCACGCCCAGACACTCGTTCACGGCGATCTCCTGCTGGTGGTGTGTGATCCGCTGCGGGACGCGGAGGCGAAGATGCGGGCAGCCGCCGAGGCGGTAGGAGCAGTTCTCTTCGGGGATCAGCCGCTTCCGGCCGCGCGACCCGGGCGGCCATGGGTCGTCACGTGGACCGCGTGGGACCTGGGGTAGACGTCGGGCTGTCGTTGTGTCGGCCTTCTGCACGCTCGCCATCTGCCGGTGCTTGAGCTGAATCTGGCCCTGGCACGGCAGCCACGCGGGTTCCTGGACGCGGTAAGTCCGGCTGGTTGCGGTACTCGCCGCTGTCGGTCCTGGCCTCCCCCACGGTGCGCATGCTGATGGCGGCGAGGAGGCATGCGGTGCTGACGGCGGCGAGTAAGAGGTGGTAGCCGCCGTGCGGTAGGAGCGTGGCGGCAAGCAGGGGTGCGGCGGCTTTGGCGGTGGTGACGGGGGCGGCGAGTCGTCCCGCGATGGTGGCGTAGGCGGTGGTGCCGTAGCGGTCGACGAGGAGTGCTGGGGTGGCGAGGCTGGCGATGCCGAAGCCGAGCCCGAATCCGGTGACGGTGACGATGGCTCCGACGCGGGTTCCGGCGGCGAGGGGCATAGCGAGGACGGCGACTGCTTGGATGGCGAAGACGCCAGCGACGATGGTGGTGACGGGGAGTCGGCGTCGGGCGGCGGTGAGGACGAGTCTTCCGGTGACGGACAGGACGCCGAGGAGGCCGGCGGCGGTGGCGGCGTAAGTAGCCGGGTGGCCGCGGCTGGTCAGGTAGCTGACCAGGTGGACGCCGATGGTGCTGGTGGCGGCGCCGTGGGCGATGAGGGCGGCGGCGAGGATCCAGAACCGGGGATCGCGCATCGCGGCGCGCGCCGCCGTCCGCCGCGAGGCGTGGGCCGTTCGCAGCGTGGGGTTGGACGCTGTGACGTGCGGCGGTTTGCGAACGGTGAGGGCGTGCAGCGGCACGGTCACTACGCCGTGGACGGCGGCGAGCGTGAGGAGCGCGCCGCGCCAGCCGAGGTGGGCGACCAGGTAGCCGGTGAGTGGCATGAAGATCGTGCTGGCGAACCCGGCGACGACGGTGACCGCAAGCAGGGCGGTGGGGCGTCGGTCGGGGGTGAACCAGGAGACGATGACGGCGAAGGCGGGTTCGTAGAGGACCATCGCGCCGGTGATCCCGACACCGATCATGACGGCGTAGAGCTGCCCGATGGTCTGGACCTGGGACCAGGCGATCAGCAGCGCGGTGGCGGTGATCGAGCCGAGGGTCATGAGGGCCCGTCCGCCGTGCCGGTCGAGCCACCTGCCGACCGCGATGGCCATCAACGCGCCGGCGAGGACGCTGACGGTCAGCGCCCCGGTGACGGCGGTGATCGAGGCGCCGAGGCTGGTCGCCATCGGGCCGAGCAGCACGGCGTAGGCGTAGTAGATGGTGCCGTAGCCGACGGTCGAGGTGATCGCGAGGGCGGCGACGATGCGCCACCGGTGGTGCCCGCCGACGGTGGGGTCGGCGGGCGCCATCGTGGTGGTGGTCATCAGCTGGCGCAGCAGCCGCCGGTCTGGCCGCTGGTCGAGGTGTCGAGGCTGATGAGGCTCAGCGGGGCGGACAGCAGCCCACCGGCGATGCCCGTGGCAAGCCCCTTCCCGGCCGGCTGCGGGGCGGGGCCGCAGCTGCTGTCGGTGCCGGTCGCCTCGGCGGGGTTGCTGTTGCAGACGCCGGTTTCGGGCAGGTCGAGCTGGACGTCCCGGGCCGCCTGCCAGTCGCCGGCGAGGGCGGCGACGACGGAGCGGACCTGCTCGTAGCCGGTGGCCATGAGGAACGTCGGCGCGCGCCCGTAGCTCTTCATGCCGACGGCGTAGTAGCCGGACTCCGGGTGTCCGAGCTCGTGGACGCCGTGCGGGGGGACGGTGCCGCAGGAGTGCTCGTTCGGATCGATCAGCGGGGCGAGAGCCCGGGTGGCGCCCATGACCGGGTCCAGGTCCAGGCGCAGTTCGGCGGCGATCGAGTGGTCCGGGCGGAAGCCGGTCGCGGCAACGATCCGGTCGACGATCACCTCCTCCTCGCTACCGTCGGCGTGCCGGACAACGACGGCGACCCGGCCGTCGGCCGGGGTGAGCGCGTGCACGCAGAAGCCGGTGAGCAGCCGGATCCGGCCGGCGTCCACGTGTTCGCGCAGCCGGGAGCCGAGCGCGCCGCGGGCGGGCAGCGCGTCGGCGTCGCCGCCGCCGTAGGTGCGGGCGGGGCTGGCCGAGCGGATCGCCCAGGTCACCTCCGTGCCCGGCTCGGCGGCGGCCAGCTCGGCCAGGGAGAGCAGCGTGTTCGCGGCGGAGTGGCCGGCGCCGACGACCAGGGTGTGCCGGCCGGCGAACCGGTCCCGGTCGGCGCCGAGTACGTCGGGCAGGGCGTGCTCCAGGTACGCGGCCACGTCCTTCTCTCCACGGGCGGGCAGGCCGGAGGCGCCGAGGACGTTGGGGGTGCCCCAGGTGCCGGAGGCGTCAATGACCGCGCGGGCCAGCAGTTCGTCACCGTCGGCGAGGCGGATCAGGAACGGCGTCTGCTCGCGGCCGGCGGTGCGCAGCCGGTCCAGGCCGAGGCGGCTGATCGCCTCCACCCGCGCGCCGTAGCGCAGGTGCGGCTTGAGCTGCGGCAGCTCCGCGAGGGGCTGGAGGTAGTCGGCGACCAGCTCCGCGCCGGTGGGCAGCGCGTCCTCGGCCGGGGCGACCCAGCCGGCGTCGTCGAGCAGGCGGCGGGCGGCCGGGTCGACGTTGTACCGCCACGGGGAGAACACCCGCACGTGCCCCCACTGCCGCACCGCCGCGCCGGCGGTGTCACCGGCCTCCAGAACAAGGAAGGGCAGGCCACGCTCGTGCAGGTGGGCGGCGGCGGCCAGACCCACCGGGCCCGCGCCGATCACCACGACGGGCAGCTCGTTCGGGATGCTCATCGGAAAACTCCTCTGTGTTGAAAACTGTCGAATCAAGAAGGTGCAGTTGTGCTGGGGCGGGCGGAGCCGAAGGGGTTCAGATGACGGGGCTGCGCCGCTCGAGCAGGACGACGTCGCGCCACCGGCCGTGGTGCCGGCCGACCCGCTCGCGGGTGCCGATGACGCGGAAGCCGGCCCGCTGGTGCAGGGTGAGACTGGCGGTGTTCTCGGGGAAGATTCCGGACTGGATGGTCCAGATGCCGGCGGCCTCGGTGGAGGCGATCAGCGCGTCCAGCAGCAGCCGGGCTACGCCACGGCCTTGGGCGGCGGGGTCGACGTAGACGGAGTGCTCGACCACCCCGGCGTAGACCGCGCGGCTCGATGTCGGCGAGCCCGCCACCCACCCGAGGACGGTGTCGTCCGCGTCGACGGCCACGAGGCGGTGGTCCGGCAGCTTGGCCGCGTCGAATGCTGTCCAGGTCGGGGCGGTGGTCTCGAAGCTGGCGTTGCCGGCGTCGAGGCCAGCCTGGTAGATGGCGAGGACACGATCGGCGTCGTCCGAGGTCATCGGGCGGACGGTGATGTCGGCCATCAGCAGGCTCCTTTCACGGTGGGGGCGGGTCGGCCCATGACGACGTCGGCGGCGGAGGGGAAGCAGCCGACGCATGCGTCGTTGATGCGGTAGTGGCGGGCGGTGCCGACCGGCTCGACGAGCACGAACCGCACCTCGGTCAGGATCTTCAGGTGTTGGGAGACGGTGGACTGGGCGAGCCCGACAGCTGCGACGATCTCCCCCACGCTCATCGGCCGGGCATGCCGGGCCAGGTACTCCACGATCTGCACCCGGGTCGGGTCCGCCAGGGCCCGGAACCACGAGGCGTAGGTCTGCGCGGTATCCCGGTCGAGGAGTTCGCCCACCACCACTCCCTCTATCGTTTATCGCCGATTGGCGATGAAAGCCTAGCAGGCGCCGTCCCGGTGAGGTGGGCGGTTGCGACGACGAGGCGGGCGATCGCGGCCAGGGTGGCCGGGTCGACCTTGTCAGGGGTGTCGGCGGGGCTGTGGTAGCCGCCCATCCCGGCACCGATGCCGACCGCGGCGAGGCCTGCTGCGCCGTAGCGGCGGTTGTCCGAGGCCATCGGCCCCGCAGCGAGTGGGACGCCGGTGTGCCGGCCGGCCTGGTCCAGCAGCGCCAGGAGGCGGTGGGCGGGCCCGCCGGCCTCGACCGCCGCCGCCCCATCCAGGCGGCCGGCTCCGTCGACGTTGACCACCAGGGGCGCGGCGCCCTGGTCGCGCAGCTGCGCGGCGTGGTGGGCCGAGCCGAGCGCGCCAACCTCCTCACCGTCGAGCAGCGCGACGCAGAGCCCGACGCCGTCGGGAAGTCCGCGGCCGAGGACGCGGGCGGCTTCGAGGACCACCGCGACGCCGGTGGCGTTGTCCGACGCTCCGGGCTGGCGGAGCCCGGGGTGGTCGCCGACGCCGTCGTAGTGGGCGGTCAGGAGCAGCTCCGCCCCGCCGGGGACGGTCTGCCGGAGTCGGGCGTGGATGTTGGTGCCGGTGACGTCGTCGCGGCGAACCGGCGTGGCGCCGGCGAACCAGCTGGCGCTGTCGGTTGCCGCAGCGAGGACGGTGCGGTGGGTGTCCGGGTCGAGGGTCAGGACGGGCAGCGGTCCCGGGTCCGGTCCGGCGAGGGTGGTGAACTGCCAGCCGTCGGCGTCGACGGCTCGGCGGATCAGCAGCCCGGCCGCGCCGCGGGTGTCCCGGTAGGCGTCGAACAGGCTCATCTCCGCCGGCACCACGAGCCACCGCCCGGCCGGGTCGTCGGCACCGGCGACGCCGAGCGGGCCGCGGCGGGTCTCGGCGGCGTCGGCGGAGGCGGAATGGATCGCGACCTGGCGACCGAATACCAGCGGCATGGGGCTGCTCCCGCCGCCCCAGGTGACCGTCGGCGCCTCGTGCACCTGCGGCACCGCCCGGACCGGGAACTCCTCAGTCCGGACCGTGGCGCCGAGAGCGGTGAGCTCGTCGACGAGCCACGCCCGGGCTGCCGCGCCGCCGGGTGATCCGACTCGCCGTCCTGCCATGCGGTCGGAGGCGAGGGTGGCGACGGTCGCGGACATCCGGTCGGCGCTGACTACCCGGAGCAGGCCCGCGAGGTCGTCTGGGGTGGTCATCCGCAGCACCCCTGTCCCGCGGCCACCGCGTCGGCCTTGGCCTGCGTGCCGCAGCACGAGCCGGCCGCTTGCGCGGCTTCCTGGGTGCCGCAGCACGGGCCGGCGCTCGCGGCCTCGCCGATTGGCGGCAGGATGGACCCGACGGCCTGGGCGGGGCTGCCGCAGCAGGCGCCGGAGCCGGTGACCTGCAGGGCGGCGGCCGGGTCGCCCGCGAAACCGCCGGTGGTCTGGGTGTTGTCGCTCATGACAGGTCCTCTCGTCAGCGGGGGCTGATCAGCGTGTAGACGGTGGTGCGGGCACGGTCGTAGCGGCGCTGCGCACGCTGGTCGGCGGTGGACACCTGAGCGCAGGAGTCGCAGAACCGGACTCCAGCGCGAAGAGCGGATGAGCGGCGGGTGGAGCCGAACATGGTGGGTCCCCTTCCTCCAGACGCCTGTCTTGACGTCCGTCTAAGCAGAGAGTTGCACGTTGATTAGAGAGATGTCAACCTAGAGACATGTCAAAGCAACAGGCGCCCCTCGCCGTCATCGATCTCAACGCCGACACGCCGTGCTGCCCCCCGCTGGCGCAGCGTCGGATTCCGGCCGAGACGGCCGCGGTGCTCGCTCCCGCGTTCAAGGCCCTCGGCGACCCGGTGCGGCTGCAGCTGATGTCGATGATCGCCTCCGCCGAGGGCGGGGAGGCGTGCGTGTGCGACCTGACGCCGGCGTTCGACCTGACCGGGCCAACGATCTCGCACCACCTCAAGACGCTGCGCGAAGCGGGCCTGGTGGATGCCGAACGGCGGGGCACGTGGGTCTACTACCGCGCCCGCCCGGGAATCCTGCGCCAGCTCGCCGCCCTGCTGTCGGTCGAGCCCGCCCCCTCGTCGCAGGCGTAAGCCGCGGGCAAACCCGTACCTACCAGCGCCGACCGCGCAACGCGATCAGCGTTGAGCGCCGGATCCCGTGTGCGAGGCGACGTCCGCTGTCCGCTGCCGGCCTTGCCGTCCGGACACGTGAGCGGCGAGGGCAGTCATGACGTGCGCGGCGTCGGGACCGACGCCACGCAGGGTGTTCGAGGCGAAGGATCGCTGGAACTCCAACCCGAGATAGATCAGCCCTGGATGGGTGGTGGAGATCCCGCCCACGTGCCGGGGCGCGCCATGGTCGAGGGCGCCCAGGGGCTTGAGGTACGCGAGGTCCGGGCGGTAGCCGGTGGCGAAGATGACCGCGTCGACCGGCTCGGGCGTGCCGTCGGCCCAGATGACGCCCTCAGGGGTGAAGGCGGTGAACATGTCCCGCCGGGAGAGCAGCCCGGAGGCGAGAGCGTCGCGGTATACGCCGGTGTCGAGCACGGTGGCGTGTCGGACAAGTCGGGTGAGGACGCGGCGTGGCAGGCGGTCCGCGCCGGTGACCCGCAGCCAGTGGTGGAGGTCCCGCCCGCCGAGGCGTTGGGGCAGGAAGCGCACGGGTTCCCGGGTGGCGAGCGTGACCCGGGCGTGGCCGGCGATCTCGTAGGCGACCTGGACGGCGGAGTTGCCGGCACCCACGACGATGACCCGCTTGCCCGCGTACACCTCCGGCCGGCGGTAGTGAGCGACGTGCCGGAGATCGCCGGCGTAGTCGTCCTGGCCGGGCAGCGTCGGCAGGTACGGGTTGCCGAACGATCCGCTGGCGGCGACGACGCCGACCGCAGCCATCTCGTCCCCGGTGTCAGTGCGGACGAGGTACCCCCCGTCGCGGCGAGGGTGCACGGCCGTGACGCGGGTGCGGGTGCGGATGTCGACGTCCACGGTCTGCGCGTACCGGCGCAGGTACGCCGTGACCTCGTCGCGCCGGGGGTAGCGGTCCGGGTCGCCGTCGAAGCGCATGCCAGGCAGGGCGCTGTAAAGGGCGGGCGAGAAGAGGGTGAGGCTGTCGTAGTAGTCAGGCCAGGAGCCAACCGGCTCGCTGCCCGCCTGCAGGACAACGGGCCGCAGGCCCGCGGTCAGGGCGGCTCGGGCGGCGGCCAGGCCTGACTGGCCGCCGCCGACGATGATCACTGGCTGGGATGGGGTGGTCATGTCACGATCATATCGTCGTTTTGTTGAATGACAATATGATGATGGTGGGGAAAGGTAGGGCCATGAGCGACGCCACCGGACAGCCCGCAGGGGCATCCCCGCCCGCGCGCGCGGCCGGAGTCCCGGAGGGCCTGGCGCCGCAGACGCAGGAGTTCCTCAAGGCCTTGGGCAGCCCCACCAGGCAGCGGATCATGATGCTGTTCGCGCAGGGCGCCGAGCTGTCGGTGGGCGAGGTGGCCGAGCGGACGGGCATCAGCCAGGCCACGGCGTCGCAGCAGTTGACCCTGCTGCGACGCGGACGGGTGGTCACCTCCCGTCGCGACGGGAAGACCGTGTACTACCGGGCCGATCGGGACGGCGCGCTCGCCGCCCTCGCGGAGTTGCAGTCTTACCTGGCGACCTGCTGCTGACCAGGTCGCCCACCGGCGACCCGGCGGTCTCCAGCACCCTCCGCCCGGACGCCGCGCACCCCCTCCGACATGCATGCCGCACCTGCAGGCATGACAGGTTAGGTGTGGAGTGTGATGGTTCCGGCTGTTCCGTCGACGGTTACGAGCTGCCCGGGGCGCAGTCGTTGGGTGGCGTCGCCGGTGCCGACGACGGCGGGGATGCCGTACTCACGGGCCACCAGGGAGGCGTGTGCGGCTAGGGTGCCGCCGTCGGTGACCACTGCGGCGGCGCGGGAGAACAGCGGTGTCCATGCCGGGGCGGTGGCCTTCGCGACGAGCACTTGACCATCGGCGAAGCCGTCGAAGTCCTCAGGTCCGTGCACGATGGCGACTTCGCCGGTGGCCCGGCCGGCCGAGGCGGGATGCCCGACGAGGGCGCCCTCGGCGGTCTCCGTGGTGCCGCGGGCCTGTTGAACCGCGTGTTCGATGACGTCGCCGATCAGTCGCGCGGGACGGCCCAGGGTCAACGGCGCGGTCAGGCGGCGTTGGCGCTGCCAGAGGGCGCGCCGCTCGGCAACCCTGGCGCTCAGCTGTCCGGGGTCGCCTTCGATCCCGCTGTTCACTTCATCCCGCGTGCAGAAGTAGATGTCTCCGGGCTGCTCGATAGCTCCCAGGTTGACCAGGTGCCGCCCGAGGCGGGCGGTGCAGGCCCGCAGGACCGGCCAGGCGAGGGTGAACTCCCGCGCCTGCTCCTCCCGGATGACGGCGTAGCGCTGGTTGACCTTCAGCAGCCGGTCGAAGTCAGCCAGCAACCGCGGGCGGTCGGCCAGCGTCGCTCGGCAGCGTTGTTCGGCAACCATCCGCTGTTCGGCAAGCGAGCGGTAGCGGTCCCCGGCTCGGGGTGGTCGGCCCGTTGCCAGTTCTCCGGCGACCGGGTGATACCAGTCGACGCTCTGTACGGCGTGCGCGCCGGCCACCGGCTGGGCGCCGGGGAGCCCGCGCAACAGCACCTGCGCACCGCCCTCATCGTCGGGGAGCACGTCGATGAGATGCCGGCGGACGAAGCGAGTCAGGCAGGCTTCCATCTTCCACGCCGACCCGCCGACGATCGCCAGATACCAGAGGTAGATCCCGGCTTCCCGCCCGAGTGCGTCGACGAGCTCGGCCAATCGCCGAGGCGATGCCGTGTCGACCTCCGCCTCCGCGGCGGCCACGAGGCGTCGATAGCCGGGCAGTTGTTGTTCACGCCAGGCCCGCTCCAGTTCGGACAGGACGGCGCGGTCGGCGGCATCCGGGTCATGGCTGACCCGGATCAACGCGTTGAAGAGGATCTTCGCGGCCCGCCAGCGTCCCTGCCACAGCACCCCAGCGAGGAGTTTTGGTGACGGGATTGGTGTGGCGTTGTAGTACCAGCCGTTGACCAGCGCGTACCGGAACGGCACTCGCACCCCGACGCTGCCGTACATCCCATCGAGATACCCGTCTTCGAGCACCGGCAGCAGCCAGCTGGCGAACAGCGGAGTGACGGCCTCGGGGAGCCATTCCCCGAGCCGGAAGTTGCGCATCCACAACCCCGGTCCCGGCGCCGTCCACGACACCGGCTCCGGCACCGCAGTCATCGGCCGGGCCTGCAGCAGCCACAGACGGCCCGCCCGGTCGATGGCCCACTCCACGTCCTGCGGGCGGCCGTCGTACCGGTCGGCGATCCGACGCGACAGCTCCGCGACCGCGTCGGCCTGGACGTCGGTGAGGACCCGTCCACCGCCGGGGCCGGACCGGGTCATCGCGGTGCGACTCGCGGTGACCGTCCACTCTTCGCCGGTCGTCACACCCGACACCAGCGGATCACCCAACCCCGCGACGGCGGCCACCAACGTCTGATCGCGGTCGCCGGTGACCGGATGCGCGGTGAACGCCACCCCGGCCACAATCGGGTCGACCATCACCTGCACCAGCACCGCCATCGCCGCCGTCGCCCCGCCACGCCGCTGGTGGTAGGCGGTGACCCGCTCGCTGGCCGCCGCGGCGAAGCATCGCCGCACCGCCGCACCCAGCCCGTCGGCGGGCACGTTCAGGTACGTCTCGTACAGGCCTGCGTACGAGGCATCCGGTAGATCCTCGGCCGCTCCCGACGAACGCACCGCGAACCGCTCCCCGCCCAGGCCCTCGACACTGGCCGCGAGCCGTCGGTCAAGCTGCGGATCATCGAGGACGCCGGTGGTGACCACAATCCCGGGCGGCACCGAGAACCGGGCTGCGGTCAGGTCCGCCAGCACGGCCGCCTTTCCACCGATCAGCGCCCGGTCGACCGCGCTCGCCTCGGCCAGGTCCACCACCGTGAGGTTGGAGCTCATCACCCACCACCATGTGTAGCACCGCAAAGTATTGTGACGCTACAGTAGAACCGCTGGGCCGCCATCAGCAAGAACGAGGAGCCACAGGTGTTGCCGATGCGACCGGAACTGCTCAAAGGCCATCTCGATGCGTTGCTGCTCGCGGTCCTGGAACCCGGGCCACAGCACGGCTACGCCGTCATCGAAGCCCTGCGAGACAGCAGCGGCGGGGCACTGGACCTGCCGACCGGCACCGTCTACCCGGCGCTGCACCGCCTCGAACGCGCAGGCCTGATCGCCAGTGACTGGCAGACCGTCGGCGGCCGCCGCCGCCGCGCCTACCACCTCACCCCGGCCGGACAGGCCGCGCTCGGTGAGCAGCGGGCAGTCTGGGACCACTTCTCCACCGCCGTCACTGCAGTTCTGGGCGGGCGGGCATGGCCAACGACCGCCTGACCAGCCGAGCAGGCGAAGCACCTCTCGACGCCTACCTGGGCGACCTCGCCGCACGACTGCGTGGACCACGGCGGCGTCGGGAGCAGATCCTCGCCGAACTACGCGACGGACTCCACCACGCCGTCGCCGACCGCACCGCCGCCGGCCTACCCCAAGGTGAGGCGGTCGCCGCCGCGATCGCCCAGTTCGGCACCCCGCAAGCGGTCGCCGAGGCCTTCGCCGGGGAGCTGGCCACCGCCTACGCCCGGCGCACCATCGCCTGGTACATCGCCACCGGACCTGTCGTGGGCATCTGGTGGCTGCTGCTCCTGCAGCCCCACCCCTGGCGCACCGGCCTGGTCGCCCTATTGGCCGCGATCCCCGTCATCCCACTGATCATCATCGCGATCGCCACCGCCGCTGGGACGGTGGCCACGACCGGTCGCCTCATGCGCTGGCTACCCGAAGCAAGCCCACAACACGCACTCGCCGCGACCATCACCATCGCCGCCCTTGCGCTCGCCGGGGATCTCACGGTGATCGCGAGCCACCTCCGGTCAGAGATTCCGGCGAAGTCACTGGCCACGTTCGCCGTCGCCGCTAGCCTCACTCGGATCGTCTGCAGCCTGGTCACGATGCGCCACGCCACCGCGATGCGCACCTCGCCGCCCTCCTGATCATCGAACCCGCCCGTCGACTGAGCGCCGCCAAGCCCCCGACGGGCTTATCCCTCACTCCCATTTGACGAACGACAGATCACTCAGCGATAGTTGACTCAATGAACGCTGAGCTTGCTTCCCTGGCCGGGCGCGCACGGGTCCACGCCGCACTCGGCGACCCTGCGCGCCTGGCGATCGTGGACGCGCTCAGCCAGGGCGACGCCTCGCCCGGGGAGATCGCCCACACCCTCGAGATGCCGACCAATCTCGTCGCCCACCACGTCAAGGTGCTCACCGAAGCCGGCCTCGTCCAGCGCGGCCGGTCCGAGGGCGACCGGCGGCGCACCTACCTGCGACTTCAGCCGGCAGCCTTGGCCGCCCTCACCCCTCCCCCGCTGGCCGATGTGGGACGGGTGGTCTTTGTCTGCACCCACAACTCCGCCCGCTCCCAGCTGGCCGCGGCGCTGTGGAAGCGGCGCACCCATGGGGAAGCCGCCTCGGCCGGCACCAAGCCTGCGACCCGAGTGCATCCCCGCGCGCTTGCCGTGGCCCACCGCCACGCCCTCGACCTCGATGCAACCGGCACCGCCCACGTCAAGGACGTCGTCCGCGACGACGACCTGGTCATCGCCGTCTGCGACAACGCCCACGAAGAGCTCACCGGACCGGTCCGCCCCCGCCTGCACTGGTCCGTGCCGGACCCGGTCCGCATCGACACCGACGAAGCGTTCGAGGCGGCCTACGCCGACCTCGCCGACCGCGTCGACCGCCTCGCCCCCACCACCATGTTGAGAGGCACCCGATGACCGACATCAGCGCCCGCATTCAACAGGAGATCACTCTCGACCAGCAGCTCGCCCTGCACACCGCAGCAACCCGGCTGGCCGCCGAGTTCGACGGCATCTACGGCACCGAGACCATCAAGCGGTTCCTGCACAGCAGCTACGACCAGTTCGCCACCGCCGCCAGCATCCCGAACTACCTGCCCCTGCTCGCCGAGCGCTTCGCCCGCCAGCGGTTGCGGGCCCTGGCACGGGTCGAGGGACACCACCGCGACGGCCGTCCCGTCGTGCTGTTCCTGTGCACCCACAACGCCGGCCGCTCCCAGATGGCCCTGGGCTTCTTCGTCCACCTCGCCGGCGACCACGCCGTCGCCTGGTCCGGCGGTAGCGAACCCGGCATCGAGATCAACCCCTCGGCGATCGCCGCGATGGCCGAACGCGGCATCGACATCTCCGAGGAGTTCCCCAAGCCCTGGACCGACGAAGTGGTCCGCGCCGCCGACGTGGTCGTCACGATGGGGTGCGGCGACGCGTGCCCAGTCTTCCCCGGTACCCGTTACGAGAACTGGGACATCGACGACCCAGCGGGCCTCAGCGTCGCCGATGTGCGGCCGATCCGGGACGAGATCGAGCGCCGGGTCCGGCGGCTCCTCGACGAACTGGACGTTCCCGCCACCCGATAACCCGCTGTGCCCCGATTGTCGGGGACAGTCAGATCATGGGAGAGAAAACACTGATGACCATCGCACTCCGGCGGCGTCTGCTGGCCGAGTTCATCGGCACTGCCCTGCTCGTCACCGCCGTCGTGGGCTCCGGCATCATGGCCGCCACGCTCTCTCCCGGCGACGTCGGGCTCCAGTTGCTGGAGAACTCGGTCGCCACCGCTCTTGCCCTCGGCGCGCTGATCCTGATCTTCGGTCCGGTCTCCGGCGCCCACTTCAACCCCGTGGTGTCCGCCGCCGACTGGTTCCTCGGCCGCCGCGTCGGAACCGGACTGACCCTGCGCGAACTCGGCGGGTATGTCATCGCCCAGGTCCTCGGGGCGATCGGCGGGTCGATCCTGGCGAACCTGATGTTCGACCTGTCCGCCGTGGCCTGGTCGAGCAAGGACCGGGCCGCCGGGCATCTCTGGCTCGGGGAGGTCGTCGCCACCACCGGCCTGATCCTGCTGATCTTCGCCCTCGCCCGCTCCGGCCGCGCGCCGGTCGCTCCCGCCGCCGTCGGCGCCTACATCGGGGCGGCGTACTGGTTCACCTCGTCGACCTCGTTCGCCAACCCTGCGGTGACGATCGGCCGTGCGTTCACCGACACGTTCGCCGGCATCGCCCCCGCTTCCGTCCCAGGGTTCGTCGTCGCCCAACTGGTCGGGCTGGCGGTCGGCGTCGGCCTACTCGCCGCGCTCTACCCCGACGCCGGGCGGGCCGCCGACCAGGTCGTCGTCCCTGCCGAGGAACGCGACCCGGCACTGGACCACCGCCGATGACCAACCACGACCCGGAGCACGGCGAGGCAGAGGTGCGTTACCGCCGCCTGCTCAACCCGCCGCGTCCCGCCGGCCGCTACCGCCTGCTCGACCGCAGCAGCGCCCCAGACCGGTCCCTGCCTGCACCCCGCGCCGAGACGCCCGTGAATCGGCCCTATGACCACGTGTACTCCAAGGAAGGCATCTGATGTCCAAGCCCAGCGTCCTGTTCGTCTGCGTGCACAACGCCGGCCGTTCCCAGATGGCCGCCGGCTGGCTGCGCCACCTCGGCGGCGACGCCGTCGAGGTCCGCTCCGCCGGCTCCGAGCCCGCCGACCAGATCAACCCGGTGGCCGTCGAGGCGATGCGGGAGGTCGGCATCGACATCACCGCCAACAAGCCGAAGATCCTCGACTACGCCACCGCCGAAGCCTCCGACGTGATCATCACGATGGGCTGCGGCGACGTCTGCCCGGCCTTCCCCGGCAAGCGGTACGAGGACTGGAAGCTCGAGGACCCGGCCGGCCAGGGCCTGGACATGGTCCGTCGCGTCCGTGACGAGATCCGCACCCGGGTGGAGGACCTCCTCGCCGACCTCACCCCCACCACCTGACGAGTCCACCCCACCGCCCGCCGCCCCTACAGGGGTGGCGGGCGGACCGATCGAGGAGCCCCTCGTGCCCGACCCCCACCGTTTGATCATCATCGGTTCCGGACCCGCCGGATATACCGCCGCCCTCTACGCCGCCCGCGCCAACCTCGCCCCCCTGGTCATTGAGGGCGTCCAGTCCGGCGGCGCGCTGATGACCACCACCGAGGTGGAGAACTTCCCCGGCTTCCCCGACGGCATCATGGGCCCCGAGTTGATGGACAATCTTCGCAAGCAGGCCGACCGCTTCGGCGCCCAGTTCATCACCGACGACGTCACCCGCGTCGAACTCACCGGCCCTGGCCTGAAGACCGTGTACGTGGGCGAGCAGGCCTATCGAGCCGACGCTGTCATCCTCGCCACCGGGTCCGCCTGGCGACCCCTCGGCGTCCCCGGCGAACAGGAACTCCTCGGGCATGGCGTCTCCTCCTGCGCCACCTGCGACGGGTTCTTCTTCCGCGACCAGGACATCGCGGTCATCGGCGGCGGCGACTCGGCCATGGAAGAAGCCACCTTCCTCACCCGCTTCGCCCGCAGCGTCACCATCGTGCACCGCCGCGACACCTTCCGCGCCAGCAGCATCATGGCCGAACGCGCCCTCACCAACGACAAGGTCCGCATCGTGTGGAACAGCGTCGTCGAGGAGATCATCGGCAACGACGGTGTCGTCGTCGGAGCGCGCCTGCGCAACGTCCACACCGGCGAGATCACGGTCCTTGACGTCACCGGCGTGTTCGTGGCCATCGGCCACGACCCTCGCAGCGAACTGTTCCGAGGCCAGGTCGACCTGGACGACGAGGGATACGTCCGCGTGCAGTCCCCCGGCACCCGCACCAACATTCCCGGCGTCTTCGCCGCCGGGGACCTCGTCGACCACACCTACCGGCAAGCCATCACCGCCGCTGGCACCGGCTGCGCCGCCGCCCTCGACGCCGAGCGGTACCTCGCCGCCACGTCCTGAACTCGGTCAGTCCTGCCGGTCGGATGTCCGGCAGGACTGACCCGGCAGAGTCAACCCCCAGCGCCCCCGACCCGCTGGCTGCTGTTGGGCAGCGTGGCCAAGCAGGCAACCTAAGCGGTGAGATGCCCGTCCAGGGCCGCCGATGGGAGAGGCATCATGACCCACATTCTGATCATCGGTGGCAGCGATGCCGGCGTCAGCGCCGGGCTACGCGCCCGACATGTCGACCCGTCCGTCGAGACCACTGTGGTCGCCGCCGACGCCTTCCCCAACTACTCGATCTGCGGCATCCCGTACCACATCTCCGGCGACGTGCCCGACTGGCGGAACCTTGCCCACCGCACACGCGACGACCTCGAACACGCCGGATTGCGACTACTCCTGGACACCCGCGCCCGGCACATCGATCCCACGTCCCGCACCGTCACGGTCAGTGGGCCAGGCGGGCGTGACGAAGAGCTCCGCTACGACCGGCTCATCATCGGAACCGGCGCCGTCCCGGTCCGCCCGCCGATCGCCGGCCTGCACGAGCTCACACCGGCCGACGGGGTGCATCTGCTGCACACCATGGACGACACCCTCTCCCTTGCCGAGACGCTGCAGCGGGGCCCGGAATCCGCGCTGATCGTGGGAGCGGGCTACATCGGGCTGGAGATGGCCGAAGCCCTGCACGCCCGAGGCCTGCAGGTCACCGTGGTCGAGCAGATCCCGCAGGTGCTGGGAACCGTCGACCCGCAGCTGGCGACGCTGGTCGCCGACGAACTGACACGCCACGGCGTGCGCGTCGTCACCGACACCACCGTCACTGAGGTGGCACGCGAGGGCGGCCGGCTGAAGGTCACCGGCCATTCCACCAACCAGCTCGGCGATAGCGGCAGCTTCAGCCAGATCACCGACGTGGTGCTTGTCGTCGTCGGAGTCCGGCCCGACACCGCGCTCGCGCAGACCGCCGGCGTCCGGCTCCGAGTGCGCGGGGCGATTGCGGTGGACCGGCACATGCGCACGGGGGTGCCGGACGTCTACGCCGCCGGGGACTGCGTGCACACCTACCACCGGCTCCTGGACACGAACACGTACCTGCCGCTCGGCAGCACCTCGCACAAGCAGGGCCGCGTGGCGGGAGAAAATGCCACCGGCGGCGACCGGCAGTTCGCCGGCTCGCTGGGCACCCAGGCGGTCAAAGTCTTCGACCTCGTAGCCGCCCGGACCGGTCTGCGCGACGCCGATGCCCGAGAGCACGGATTCGATCCCGCCACGCACGTGGCCCGCGTCGACGATCACAAGGCCTACTACCCGCGCGCCAAACCGGTCACGATCGCGATCACCGGCGACCAGCGCAGCGGACAGCTGCTCGGCGCCCAGCTCGTCGGCCACCGCGACACCGCAGTCGCCACCCGCGTGGACATCTACGCCGGCGCCCTGCACCACCGCATGACTGTCGACGCCCTCACTGACCTCGACCTGTCCTACACCCCGCCGCTGGGCAGCCCCTGGGACGCCGTGCAAACGGCCGCGCAGCGATGGGTCAGCGCCCGCACCGCCGACCTCCCCTGACGGCTGCAGGCCCTCGTCTGGTTCCGCGTCGCCGTCGTTGTCGCTCGCCTGCACTCCCGCTTGCCGCGTCGCCACCTCGGCCGGCGGGCAGCCGACCTGTCAAGAGGCACGCTAAGCTGCGCGCAGTCGAGTGGCGATGTCGGCGACCGTCGCTTTCGCTGTGCGGCCGGCACCCACCAGCGTGGCTGACGCCGGCCCCGTCCAATCGCCGTAGCCAAGCAGGTAAAGGCGGGCCTCGTCCATTGACCGGGTGCCCTCGACCGCCACCTTCCCCTGCCGCCATCCGGGCAGCAGCGGCGCGAGGTGGGCGAGGTCGGGCTGGAAACCTGTACACCAGATGACGGCCTCGCAGGGCTGCTCTGCGCCATCCGCCCAACGCACGCCGCGGTCGGTGAGCCGCACGAACATCGGACGGGAGTGCAGGACCGCGCGCTCCCGCGCGTCGCGGATGCTGGGCACCATCACGATGTCCCCAAGGTCGCTGACGCCGCCACCGGCACCACCGGCGGCCTTACGGGTGGCCACACCGAACAGCACCCGACCATCGACGGTGTCCGGCATGAACCGCGCCGGCCGCAAGGTGACCCAGGTGGTTTCAGCGACCCGGGACACCTCCGCCAGGATCTGCGCCGCGGAGTTACCTCCGCCGACGATCACGACCCGCTGCCCCCGGAACTCCTCCGGCGAGGCGTAGTTCACCGTGTGCAGCTGCCGGCCGGCGAACTCCTCACGGCCCGGGATGTCGGGCACGTACGGGCACTCCCACGTACCGGTGGCGGAGATGACGTACCGGGCCAGCCATCTCCCAGCGTCGGTCTCCACCGCCAGGCGCTCCCCGGCTCGCCGCACCTCATGTGCCCGGACCGGCCGGCGCACCCGCAGGTCGTACCGCTGCTCGTACGCCCGCAGATAGTCCACGACGTGCCCGGCGGTCGGGAAGTCTTCGCCCTCCTGCCGAGGCATCCCCCACCCCGGCAGCGGGCTGTACTCGGCCGGCGAGAACAACCGCAACGAGTCCCAGCCATGCCCCCACGCGCCACCCGGCTGAGACTGGGCGTCGAGGATGACGTAATCCAGACCGGCACGGCGCAGGTAGTAGCCCGCCGCCAGGCCACCCTGCCCGCCCCCGACGACCACCACGTCACACGATCCGGGCACGCCCGGCACCTCCTTCGTCCGCGGATCATCATGCCGAGTGGCCCAAGTTCCACGTCACGCTGGGCCGACGCCGGCACCGCCCATCCGGCCCCTGACACGGCCGGGACGAGCCGACAGGGCTCCCTACCCGCAACCTGACGGTGACCGGGTCCTGGTTCCAGCGGCCTATCGATGGTGTTGGTGCAACGATGGAAGACGTGCCAACTGCGAAAACAGCTACGCCTGCCGTCTCGCCGCTTGCCGGCGAGCCGATCAAGCGTGCCGATGCCGAGCGGCTCGCGGGAGTGCTGAAGGCATTCGCCGACCCGGCCCGGCTGCGACTGCTCAGTCTGATCCAGTCCGCTCCCGACGGCGAGGCGTCCGTGAGTGACCTCACCGCGCCGCTTGGTCTGTCCCAGCCGGCCGTGAGTCATCACCTGCGGATCCTCACCGAGGCCGGCCTGATCGAGCGCGAGAAGCGCGGCGTCTGGGCGTACTACCGACTGGTGCCGTCCGCGATCGCGGCGATCGCCGACCTGCTGACGCCGCCCCGCAAGCGGACGACGAAGAAGGCCCGCTGACCGGCACCCTCGAAGGCCGGCTTTCGCTCCTGCGGGTGCCGACAATGGCGTCCGTTCTGGTCACGGCCGCGTCGACCACGCCGACAAGGCCTTGCCTCATCAAATGATGCCCGGGCTGATCGGATCTGTGGCGACACCGTGGTCGAGGAGCAGGGACACTGGTATGCACCCGTGGGCGCCCAGCCGGCGTCGCTGCCCGGTAAGCCGCTTCTCAACCGTGGCAATTGCCGACCCAATGGTCATCGTTGGTTGGCCGTGTCCGACGGCCTGCCGGCAGCCTGGTCCTTCTCCTGAACCAGGGCTTGCATCTGATACCTAGGTACAGGCTTACCGTCGTTGCATGAGCGACCAACATGTCACGACGGATGACTCCTGGGTGCCAGATGCCTGCACCCTGCCGACCGCCGAACGGCCGCTGCGGCTCGCCGAGTTCGATCAGTTCTTCCGGGACGCGGTGCGGGGTGCCGAGCGGTTGTCGGCACAGCATCTGCGGTTGCACCTCGACGGCGCGGAGCAGGTCGAAAAGACGGCGCGGGATCTGGCAGCCCGTGAATCGTCTTGCTGCTCGTTCTTCACGTTCGACATCGCGCGACCCGACTTGAACTCACTGACGCTGGACGTTCGAGTACCGGCAGCACACGTCGACGTGCTTGATGCCCTAGCCCAGCGGGCTGTCCGGGTTCAGCGATGAGCGGATCAGGGCTGCGCAGCGGCCAGCTGGCCGACGCGGCCGGGGTCAACCTGCAAACCCTGCGCTACTACGAGCGCCGAGGGCTGCTCGCCTCCCCGCAGCGGTCGCCCGGCGGGCATCGGCTCTACCCGTCCGACACGGTCACCCTGCTGCGGATCATCAAGACCGCGCAACGCCTAGGCTTCACCCTCAACGAGGTCGCCGACCTCCTCGCCGCCGGCCAACACCAGCACAACGGTCGACCCGACACCGGCCTCCAGGCACGAGCCAAGGACAAGCTCGCCGAGGTGGAACAGAAGTTGGCCGACCTATCCGTCATCCGCGACACCCTGCGCGCCGCCATCTCGGCCGGCTGCGACGACCTGGTCGCCTGCGCCGGCAGCGCCTGCTGCCCCCTGCCGTTTGCTGAACTCGCCGAAAGGAACGACCGTGCCGACACCTGCTAACCGGCTGCGCCGCCTGCTCCCCTCCGGCATGACCGGACTCGCGGGAGCCGCCTGCGCCGCCTGCTGCGTGCTGCCGCCACTGCTGGCCGCCGGAATCCTCGGTGGTGCCGGCTGGGCCGCGGCCAACCGTTTCCTGCCCGGCGTCGCCCTCGCCCTGGCCGTGCTCGCCGGCCTGTCCTGGTGGTGGGCCAGCAAACGCCGCCACACCACCGGCTGCGCCGGCCGCAACTGCTCCTGCGGGCAGAGTGACCAGCGCGAGCGCGAGGTAGTCACGCTACGGTCGGACGCGTGACGGTAGCCCGCTCGATCCTGCTGTTCCTGCTCGCCGCGCTCGCCGAGATCGGCGGCGCCTGGCTGGTGTGGCAGGGCTGGCGGGAAAACCGGGGCCTGCTCTCGGTCGCGGCCGGCGTCATCGCACTCGGGGTCTACGGCTTCGTCGCCACCTTCCAACCCGACGCGAACTTCGGCCGCATCCTGGCCGCCTACGGCGGCATCTTCGTCGCCGGCTCTCTCGCCTGGGGCATGGTCGTCGACAAGTTCCACCCCGACCGCTACGACATCATCGGCGCAGCCATCTGCCTTGTCGGAGTCGCCGTCATCATGTACGCCCCACGGGCCAGCTAGCCGCCTGGCCGGAGCTTCTGCCCACCTGGTCACTCAGCTCGGTGCGACAGGATGGCCGCCAAGTCATCTGGCACCCGCATCAGCTGGGTGAGGGGGACGCGGGCCCGTCCCGTGTTGCCTTCCGGGTAGCGGCCGACGGCTGATCCTGGGCCAGCCACCGCGAGCCGGACCGCCTGGCCCACCGCTTCGACCACGTCGCGCTCGCGTGGTGCTCGTTTGAGCATCACGGCGTGGGTGACGGTGTGCCGCCACGGCCAGGGCTGGGACAGGATGTGAGCGCGTTCGGCTGCGCGCCAGGCGGCAGCGGAATCGGTCGCGGTGCGCGCGGTGAACAGCTCGGCGTCGAACACGACGCCTACCGGTTCGGGCATGCGCTGGAAGATCACTTGGCCTCGCTCGTGCAGCAGGCACAGCCGGGCTTGCACCCGCAGGCGCCGGCGCCCTCAGCCTGGAAAGTAAGCGAGTTCGCTCCGCTGACCGGCACCGCACAGCAGGCGTCCCCACGTCATGCCTCTCGCCCCTCCTTGATCGCAACGGCGGCGATGACCAGCGCGGCCAGGGGATCAGCCCATGACCAGCCGAACAGGCTGTTGAAGCCCAGGCCGACGAGCAGTACCGCCGACAGGTAGGTACAGAGCAGGGTCTGCTTGGAGTCGGCCACCGCCGACCGGGAACCCAACTCGCGCCCGGCCCGCCGCTGCGCATGAGACAGCACGGGCATGATGAGCAGCGACAGGCCGGCCAGGACCAAACCCACGGTGGAGTGCTCGGCTTCCCCGCCACCGGCGAGCGCGCGCACCGACTCGACCGTGACGTAGGCGGCCAGCGCGAAGAACGACACGGCTGTCGATGCCGGGGATCCGCGAAAGATCCATGCCAGCATCACGTGGATACGATGTGATCGCGATCGCGCGATGCCAACCCGAATAATGCGCTAGCATCGCCGCATGGCGATGAGACAACAGGTGGAGCGAGAGACTCTCGCCCCCGCTGCGGCACTGTTCCGCGGGCTTGCGGATCCGACCCGCCTGGCGATCGTTCGCCGGCTGGCCGACGGTGAGGCGCGGGTGGTGGATCTCGTCCGGGAGCTGGGTTGGGCGCAGTCAACGGTGTCGGCGCATCTGGCCTGCCTGCGTGACTGCGGCCTGGTGGACTATCGGGCGGTCGGTCGCCAGTCCTTCTACTTCCTGACGCGCGTGGAGCTGATGGCCGTACTGTCGGCCGCCGAGTCGCTGCTGGCCGCGACCGGGGAGACGGTGGCGCTGTGCCCCACCTACGGCGACGGCGCCCAGTGACCGCTGTGCAGGCCCCGCCGCAGCGGGTGGCGTGGCTGGCAGGGGCAGCGATGACCGCGCTGGCGGTGGACGTGGCGTCCAAGAGCGCGGCCGCGGCGTGGCTGCCGGGCCGCAGCGTCGATCTGTTCGCCGGGTTGGCGCTGCGGCTGACCCGCAACCCGGGCGCGGCGTTCTCGGTCGGTACCGGTATCACTCCGGTCTTCACCGTCGTCACGGTGGCCGTCATCGCGGGCATCGCCTGGTATGGGCGCAGAGTTACCCACCGTGGGTGGGCGGTGGCGCTCGGCCTGGTGGCAGGCGGAGCGGCCGGGAATCTGGTCGACCGGCTGTTCCGGTCTCCGGGTCTGGGCCGAGGACATGTGGTCGATTTCCTGTACCTGGACTGGTGGCCGACGTTCAACCTGGCCGACACCTTCCTGATCTGCGGCGTTGCGGTCGCGGTGTGGCTAAGCCTGCGCAACGTGCCCGTCACTGTCCGGGCAGCCGACGACATCCAGGGCTCGAGGATCGCCGGGGGGAGCGGTGAGCGCTGAGATCGAAATGACCGTCAGCGGACGGGGCGCCGCCGCCCGTATCGGGATCGCCCTGGCCGTCGCCGCCCCGGCGGTGGTTGTGCGGCTGGCCGGCGTGCAATTGGCGCCGGTGGCGGCAATGGTGGTGTTCGGCGCGGCGGTGCTGGCCGCGGTGGCGCTGCTGATGTGGGCGTCGGAGGCCGCACGGGTGGACATCTCCGGCAGCCTCGCGCTGGCCATCCTGGCTCTGGTGGCGATCCTGCCCGAGTACGCGGTCGACATCTACTTCGCCTACACCGCCGGACACGAACCGGCCTACGCCGCCTACGCCACGGCGAACATGACCGGGGCCAACCGACTGCTCATCGGGGTGGCGTGGCCACTGCTGGTCGCCTTCGCGATCTTCGCGGTGCGCCGCCACGGGAAGCGCGGCGAGCGCGACCGGGTCACCCTGGCGCCGCATCGGCGCACCGAGATCGTGTTCCTCGCCGCCGCCACCGTCTACGCCCTGGTCATTCCGCTGACCGGCCGGCTGGCCTGGTACGACACCCTGGTGCTCGGAGGGCTGTTCGCCGCCTACCTGTGGCGCATCCGTGGCAACGACGAAGGCGACGAGGACCTGACCGGCGTCGCAGCCACCGTCGCCGTGCAGCCGCCCGCCCGCCGCCGCGGCTTGGTCACCGCGCTGTTCATCACCGCCGGCGTCACCATCCTCGCCGCGGCAGAGCCGTTCGGCGACTCGCTGGTCGCCGCCGGCGCCGACCTGGGCATTGACAAGTTCCTGCTGGTGCAGTGGCTGGCCCCGATCGCCTCCGAAGCCCCGGAGGTCATCGTCGCGATCACGTTCGCGCTGCACGGCCGCGCCGACGACGGCATGGGTGCTCTGCTGGCAGCCAAACTCAACCAGTGGACCCTCCTGATCGCCTGCCTTCCCGCCGCGTACCACCTCGGCGGCGGCACGTTCGCCGGGCTGCCGCTGGACGCCCGGCAGACCGAGGAGCTGGCGCTCACCACCGCCCAGACCCTGCTCGGCGTGGCCGTCCTGGCCGACCTGCGGCTGACCCGCGCCGAAGCACTGCTGTTGTTCGGCCTGTTCGCCGTCCAGTTCGTGCTGCCCTCACCCAACATCCGCTACATGATCGCCGCCGTCTACACCGTCCTGGCCGTCGCGCTGCTGATCCGGCAGCGCCGGCACGTCCCCGCCCTCATCAAATCCCTGTAACCCCCGTATCTCGGAAAGGATCCGTGACCATGACCGCCACACCTCGACCCGGCAGCGCCCCTGCCGCCGTCGCACGACGAGCAGGTGCCCGATGAGCGACGCGTGCGGCTGCGGCGACGACAAGCCCACCGGCACAGGTGAAGCCGAAGAACGGGAACCGGAACGGCTGTGGGATGTCTCCGAGATCCGTGCGGCCGCTGTAGCCGGGGTGCTGCTGCTGGCCGGTTACATCGCGGGGTGGACGGGCGCGCCGCGGCCGGTGGAGATCGGCCTGCAGGCCCTCGCTCTCGCCGTCGGCGCGTGGACGTTCGTGCCGTCCACGCTGCGCCGCCTCGCCAAGGGCAAGATCGGCGTCGGCACGCTGATGACCATCGCCGCCGTCGGCGCCGTCATCCTCGGTCAGGTCGGCGAAGCCGCCATGCTGGCCTTCCTGTACTCCATCAGCGAAGGGCTGGAGGAGTACTCCCTGGCCCGCACCCGCCGCGGCCTGCGCGCCCTGCTCGCCCTCGTCCCCGCGCAGGCCACCGTCCGCCGCGACGGCGCCGAGCTGACCATCTCCCCGGCCGAGCTGCGCGTCGGCGACCTGATGATCGTGCGGCCCGGTGAGCGGATCGCCACCGACGGCATCATCCGCACCGGCCGCAGCGCCCTCGACGTCTCCGCCATCACCGGCGAATCCGTACCGGTCGAAGCCGCCACCGGCAGCGAGGTGTACGCCGGGTCGATCAACGGCACCGGGGTACTGGAGGTCGAGGTCACCACGACCGCCGAGGACAACTCCCTCGCCAAGATCGTGCGGATCGTGGAGGCCGAACAGGCCCGCAAGGGCGCCAGCCAGCGCCTCGCTGACCGCATCGCCAAACCCCTCGTTCCCGGGGTGATGATCGCCGCCGCGCTCATCGCGGTCGTGGGTAGCCTGCTCGGAGACCCCGCCACCTGGATCGAGCGGGCCCTCGTCGTGCTAGTCGCCGCCTCCCCGTGCGCGCTGGCGATCTCCGTGCCGGTCACCGTGGTCGCCGCCGTCGGCGCCGCCAGCAAACTCGGCGTGCTCGTCAAGGGCGGCGCCGCCCTCGAAGCGCTCGGCGCAGTGCGGGGTGTGGCGTTGGACAAGACCGGCACCCTCACGCGCAACCGGCCGACGGTCATCGACGTCGCCGCGACCGGCGGCGCCACCCGCGAGCAGGTCCTCGACCTGGCCGCCGCGTTGGAGGCGCGCAGCGAACATCCCCTCGCCCGGGCGATCCTCGCCGCCGTCGACACCCCCCGGCCGGCCACCGACGTCGAAGCCATCACCGGCGCCGGCCTCACCGGCGTCGTCGACGGCCGGACCGTCCGGCTCGGCCGACCCGGCTGGCTGCACCCCGGGGAGCTCGCCGACACCATCACCGGCATGCAGCAGGCCGGCGCCACCGCCGTCCTCGTCGAGGACGACGGCCGACTGATCGGCGCGATCGCGGTGCGTGACGAGCTTCGACCGGAAGCCGTCGAGGTGATCGACCGGCTACGCCGCGGCGGCTACCACGTCTCCATGCTCACCGGCGACAACGAAGCCACCGCCACCGCCCTCGCCGAACAGGCCGGCATCACCGAGGTGCACGCCGACCTGCGCCCCGAAGACAAGGCCCGCATCGTGGCGCAGCTCCGCGATCAGCGGCTCACGGCGATGGTCGGTGACGGTGTCAATGACGCGCCCGCCCTGGCCACCGCCGACCTCGGCGTCGCGATGGGCGCCATGGGCACCGACGTGGCCATCGAAACGGCCGATGTCGCGCTCATGGGCGAGGACCTGCGCCACCTGCCCCAGGCCCTCGACCACGCCCGCCGGGCACGGTCGATCATGCTACAGAACGTCGGCCTGTCCCTCGCCGTCGTCATCGGCCTGATGCCCTTGGCCCTGCTCGGGGTGCTCGGCTTGGCCGCCGTCGTCCTCGTACACGAGATCGCCGAGGTGATCATCATCGCCAACGGCGTCCGCGCCGGCCGCGCCCGCCCGCTCCCACCCCTCACCACCACCACCGACGCCGACACCACCCCAGCCCCTGAGACGGTGAGCGTCGGATGACCAACCGGGAGGAGGCGCTGCGCCGACGGGGGCAGCGCCTCGCCTGGCTCATCGTCGTCTGGGACATCATCGAAGGAGCCATCGCCGTCACTGCCGGCCTGGCCGCCGGCTCCATCGCACTCATCGGCTTCGGCATCGACTCGGTCATCGAGGTGTTCGCCGCCGCCGTCGTCATCTGGCAACTACGCGCCGGACCCCGCGCCCGACAACGGCCGGCGCTGCGGCTGATCGCCGGCAGCTTCCTCGCACTGGCCGGCTACGTCACCTACAAGTCCATCTCTGACCTGATCGGCGCCGAACGCCCCGACACGTCGCTGGTCGGCATCGGACTCAACGTCGTCGCCCTCGCCGTCATGATCCCCGTCGCGGTCGCCCAGCGCCGCGCCGTCCTACCGGGACGCGCGGCCGCAGAGGGGCGCCGTCCGTGCCTTCCGTCGCAAACGCGACGGAAGGCACGGACGTCGGGGAAGCAGGAGCTGGGCGGTCGGACGGTTCCGAGCAGCGCCATGTGTTGGTTGCCGCTCCCGGTAGGTCCGCCAAGGCTCAGGACCGGCTGGTTCAGCGGACGTGGACGAAGACCGGGTTCGAGTAGAACCACAGGTCTTCCCACGGGCTCTCGAGCCCGTCGGCGAGCGGCTCGGCCTCGTCGGTGTTGGTGCCGCGGACGCGGGCGTACATGTCACCGTCCACGTTGCGCAGCGTGTGCTTGACGACGTAGTCGTTGCCCTGCTTGCGCCAGTCGCGGGGACCGAACCGGGCCACGACCTTGGTGGTGGGGTTGGTGTCGGCGTCGAGGTTGGCGGACGGGCCGGTGATCTGCCCGACGATCAGGTCGACCCGCCGGACCTCGGGCCGGTCGCCGTTGTGGTTCTGGCCGTTAAGCGGCCGGAACTTGATCTCGATCTCGACGTCGGTGCGGTCGCGGCGGGTCACGGTGACGGTCTCACCCATCGCCGCGTCCTTGCCCTGGCTCCTCGCGGTGAGGTCGAGGCTGGTGATCAGGTCGCCGGTGGTGACCCAGATCCGGCCGTTACGCAGGCCGTCCATGATGTCGCCGTAGTCCTGCCGCGCCAGCACGTACGTCTTGCTGTACTCGCCCGGCCAGAAGTCGGAACCACCGCGGGTCCAGTGCACGTGCGAGTCCGACGTCGCGGTGATCCACCAGCGCCGCCCTTCACCGAGCAGCGAGTCCCACAGCCCACCAACCCGAGCGGTCATCTGATCGTAGCCGCCGTGGGTCGGGTGGTTGCCGTAGCCGCCCCGGGCGCCGCCGTTGAGCGGGCCCGCCTGGTGGCCGGGAGCGCCCTCGAAGCCGACATAGATGTCCGGCGCGGCGTTGTTGCCGTTGCGGAACTCGTGCGGCGTGTCCTGCCCCCACACGCCCCAACCGGGAGCCGACCGGGAAGCGTGGTGCGCGATGACCAACGGCTTCTGCCGCAGGGTCTTGGCGTATTTAAGAAACTCGACCATCTTGGCCTCGGTGTCCCCGCCCGGGACGGCGGGGAACGGGTCGCGTTTGGCGAACTTGCTCTCCAGGTCGAAGAGCATCTGCGCCTCGTCGTCGTGGCGTGGGATCATCAGGGTGTGGTGGTCCATCGCCGGGGCGTCGAACTCCATGCCCCAGAACTGCAGCACGTCGGGCACGAGCTTGCGGGACAGCAACAGGTCGGGGTAGGCCTGTTCCAGGTTGACCTTCGAGTGGGTCGGCCCGCCGTGGTCGGTGACCATCGCCCAGGTCAGGCCGAAGTTCTTCGCCATGATCGCGTTGGTGACGATCGGGTACACCGCGTCGGCGCCCTTGTGGAACGTCGGCGGGTTCGTCGAGGTGTCGAACTCGCCGCTGTACTCCGAGTGGATGTGGTGGTCGCCGGCCCGCCACACCCGGTTACGGGACTCCCCGCCCTTGTCGCGCTTGTCGTCCTCGCGGTCGTCGTTGGCCCAGGCCGCACCGCCACCCACCAGCGGGCTCGCCGCCGCCAGGGTCGCCCCGACACCGGCGTACTTCACCAATTGACGGCGCGAAAGCTGCGAACGCTCGGCGCCTTCGAGATCCTTGTCCTTCAAGACGGAACCTCTCCTCGTCCAGCTATTTGCCGTGTCAGTCAAGGAGCCTTGAAGAAGCCGATGAACGATGACTGCCTGGGACGCGGGCAGGGGGCTAACAGCGAGGCCCGACCTGATAAAGGCAGCCTGTGTGACGCGCAGCTGCCGCTGTTCGTATGACTCCTCGCCGTGACGTATCAGGCCGGGCTACGGGTGCTGGTGCTCCTGCCTGCCGTCCGTTGCGGCAGGGATCAGATGAGCGTTGTCCAGTAGTCCCAGAAGCGGGCCAGGATCGCAGCCAGGATCAGCGCGTACCAGGCCGTGAGGATGAGACTGTGGTAGCCGGCAGCGGCGATCCCGGCCGCCCGCACAGGCCCCGGGAGCGGGCCGGAGAAGTCGTGCAGGTTGCGCAGGGTGGTGTAGAGGAAGATCGGAATGGTGACGGCCCAGACGAGCATGCAGTAGGGGCACAGGGCGCCGATGACGTAGAGGCTCTGGTAGATGAGCCAGTGCACGAAGACCACGCCGAAGGTGGCGCCGGCGTGCAGGCCGAGCCAGAACCAGCGGGGCAGGCATGCGCCGGCGAGCAGGGCGACGCCGATGGTGGTGACGGCGGTGAAGCCGGCGATGCCGATCAGTGGGTTCGGGATGCCGAACGCCTCGGCCTGGGGTGTGGTCATGACCGAGCCGCAGGACAGGATCGGGTTGATGCTGCAGCTGGGCACGTAGCCGGGCCGGGCGAGCAGGTTGATCTTTTCGACGGTGAGGATGGTTGCGGCCAGCATGCCGATGCCGCCGCCAACGGCGCAGATCCACGCCGTGGCCCGAGCGAGGAACCGCCCGCGCGAGGAGTCCTGCTCGCTTCGCCGTTCGACGGTGGCGGTGCTCATTCGGCCAGGGCGGCGTCGATGGCCGCGACGAGGTCGTCCTGCGTGCGCAGGTCGGTCAGCTGGCGGCCATTGAGGAAGAACGTCGGGGTGCCCTGCACGCCAACGGCTTCGCCGTCGGTCTTGTCCTTGGCCACCCGGGCGGCGGTGGCGGGGTCGTCGAGGTCGCGCTGGAACCGCTGCATGTCCAGTCCGAGGGTGCGGGCGTAGCCGAGGAACAGATCGGTTTGCGGCTGCTCCTTGTGTCCCCAGCGGGTCTGGTTGTCGAACAGCTGCGTGTACATGTCGTGGAAGCGGCCCTGGTTCGCGGCGGCCTGCGCGGTGCGGGCGGCCAGTTCGGCGTTGGGGTGGCTGGGGATCGGGAAGTACCGGACCACGAAGGTGATGCGGTCGGAGTAGGTGGCCAGGACCTGCTTGACCGCCGGGTAGGCGGCGGCGCAGGACTCGCACTCGAAGTCGAGGAACTCCACCAGGGTCACCTTGCCGTCGGCGGCGGTGGACAGCCGGTGGCTGTCCTCGCGCACCAGCAAAGCCGGGTCGATGGCGCCGGCGGCCGTGGTAGCGGCGCGCGGCTCGTCGGTGCGGTTGACGGCCAGCAACCCGCTGACCACAAGCACCACTGCCGCGATCAGCGCCAAGGTCAGGCGGGTGTTCTTGGTCATTCCACGTCCTTGTTCATCAGCCAACGACATGACGTCCCACGGTCTGGTGGGACATCGCGCGGACCATACGGGGGGCGCTGTACCGACTTGCTGTCAGCTTCCTGGGAACGGCCCACATGACTACCCAGGGGGCCGTTCACCGGTTAGTACAGCGAAGAGTGTACTGTCGTGCCCGTGGAGACATTGACGTACGGGCAGGTGCTGGCCCGGTTCGGCCACGCCCTGTCGGATCCGACCCGGGCTCGGCTGCTGCTGGCGCTGCGCGACGGGCCCGGCTATCCGGCGGAGCTGGCCGAGCTGCTGGGCACGACCCGGCAAAACCTGTCGAACCATCTCACCTGTCTGCGAGGGTGCGGCCTGGTGGTGACGGTGCCGCAGGGCCGGCGCACCCGATACGAACTGGCCGACGCGCGGCTGGCGCACGCCCTGGGTGACCTGCTCGGCCTGGTCCTGGCGGTGGACCCCGCGGCGTGCCCAGACACCGACGACAAGGGGTGCTGCTGATGAGCCTGCCGTTGATCCAGGCGCCGGCCGAGCCGTCCCCGGCCCGGCGGGCCGTGCTCGCCCGGCGGGTCAGGCTGCTGGTCGCCGCGACCATCACCTACAACCTGATCGAGGCGGTCGTGGCGATCAGCGCCGGCACGATCGCCTCGTCGACCGCCCTGGTCGGCTTCGGTCTCGACTCGATCATCGAGGTGTCGTCGGCGGCGGCGGTCGCGTGGCAGTTCGCCGGCCGCGACCCCGAGGCGCGGGAGAAGACCGCGCTGCGGATCATCGCCGTGTCGTTCTTCGCCCTGGCCGCCTACGTCACCGTCGAGTCGGCCCGTGCCCTGCTCGGCGGCGCCGACGCCGAGCACTCCCCGGTCGGCATCGTCCTCGCCGTGGTGTCGCTGGCGGTCATGCCGGGTCTGTCGTACGCGCAGCGCCGCGCCGGTCGGGAACTCGGCTCCCGCTCGGCGGTCGCCGACTCCAAGCAGACCCTGCTGTGCACCTACCTATCCGCGGTCCTGCTGGTGGGCCTCGGCCTCAACAGCCTGTTCGGCTGGTCCTGGGCCGACCCGATCGCCGCACTGGTCATCGCCGCCGTCGCCGTCAAGGAAGGCCGCGAGGCGTGGCGCGGCGACGCCTGCTGCACCGTGCCCCTGACCACCCCATCAGCCGCCGGCCCCGACACGGATGGGTGCGGATGCCGGCCTGGTTGTACCTGCTGCCCGTCAGACGCCGCGTGATGTTCCAGAAGATGCCGGCGACCGTCCGCGCGGTCTTCGACGCCGAACTCGCCACCGCCCGCCACACGTCCGACCCTGCGGCGGCGTGGCGGGCGGCCGAGCGGGCCCACATCCTGTCCCAGCCGTGGCCCTGGCCACACACCGTCGTGCACGCCGTCATGCTGCGGCGCGCCCTGCGCGAGCGCGACATCATCGAGGCGGTAGGGCAGGTAATCCGCCTGGCGGTTGCGGGCCCGGGCTCAGCTACCGGCCGCTACCCGCAGGGGAACACCGGCCGGGCGCGGGTGCCGCTGACCCAGCCGATGCCCGTGCCGGAGGAACTCGCCGTGCTGCTGGCCGGCAGCCGGTAGGCCGGTCCGCGGCGCCTGCGCGGGTCGCCGGGCCGCGGCCACGGCGAGCTGGACGGGAGGACGGCGGCCGGGTCCTTCTGGTAGTGGCGTCCGAACCATCTGGCGTGCGTACACGAACCGCGATCCGGCGCGGGTTGATGTTGGCCGTTCTCGCCGTGCCGCTGGCGCCAGCCAGTCCCTGCGCCGCGCATGCCGCCCTGGTCGCCACGTCGCCCGTGCGCGACGAGGTCATCGGGTACGCGCCGCGGGAGGTGGTGCTGGCCTTCAGCGAACCGGGGTTTCCGGTCGCCGGGCGCGTGCAGGTCCTCGGCCCGGACGGCAAGATGATCAACAACGGTGAGCCGGTGCTCGACGGCGCGACGATGCGGATCCCGGTGCGGGTGCCGGACAAGCCGCTGGGCACCTACCTGGTGAGCTACCGGGTGGCCTCCGCCGACAGCCACCCGATCGCGGGCAGCTTCGCCTACTCGGCAGGAGCGCCATCGGCGACAGCGCCGCAGGGTGCCGGCGGCGCCGACCGGCCCGGGCGGGTGCTCGTGCCGGCGGCCAAGTACGCCAGCTACCTGGGCCTGGTCCTGGCGGTCGGACCGGTGTTGCTGGTGGCCACGATGTGGCCCCGGCGGCTGTCCCGCCGCGGGGCGACCGTCATGGCGTTCACCAGGGGCTGGTCGCCGCGGCCCCGGCCGGCACCTGGGTGGGACAGGCCGCGGACATGGTCGGGGCGAGGATCGGCGAGCTGACGGTCGGGGACCTGGAGGCGGTCGGCGCCAGCGGTGGTCGGGGCGGTGCTCGCCGCGCGGCTGGCGCTGCTCGGCGCCGCGGCGACGCTGCTACCGGCCGTCCTGCGCGGCGCCGCGGGCCGCTGGCACACCGCCGGGCTGGCGCTGGTGGGACTGGCCGCGCTGGCCACCTGGCCCTTGGCGGGCCACCCGGTGGCCTCGCCCCTGCGGCCGGTGAGCGTCGCGGTGGGCACCGCCCATCTCGCCGGGGTGACCATCTGGCTTGGCAGTCTGTTCACCCTGGCCGTGTTCCTGCCGCGCCGCACCCACGAGCGGGTTCTCGCGCGGATCCTGCCGGCCTGGTCACGGTGGGCGACCCTCGCGGTCTGCTGGCTCGTCGCCGCCGGCGTCGCCCAGGCCGCGCTCGAACTGGGCCGCCCTCGGCGCTGCTCGACACCGCGTACGGGCGGCCGCTTTGCGGCAAGGCCGCACGGCTGGCCGGGGTCCTCGCTGTCGCCGCCGGGCAGCGGCGGAGGGTGCGCCGCCGCGCCGCGGCGACCCGCCCCCGCCGGCTCGCCGGGGCCGCTGGCTCGAACTCGCGGCCACGGCGGTGGTCCTCGCGCTCACCGCGGTGCTGGTGCAGACGACCTCACCAGGACGGGTCGCCGGCACCGACGCCGCCCGGGTTGCGCGCAACAGCGTCGCGCAGACCCTCACCACCGGCCTCTACATGCTGTGGTTCGATGTCTACCCCGGCGGGCGGATGTGGCCAACAGCCTGCACATCTACGTCTACACCCCGCAGGCCAGGGCCCTGCCCGTCGCGGAATGGGCCATCAGCCTCGCTCTGCCCGCCGCCGGCGTCGAGCCGATCACGGTGCCGGTCGACACGCCGGAACCCCACCACGCCAGCGCCGAGGTTCGCTTCCCCGCCGCGGGTGAGTGGACGCTGAAGGTCACCGCGCGCGCCAGCGACGTCGACCAGACCACCGTCACCGTCACCGTCCGCCGCCACCTGACCGGCGTCCCCCATCGGTGCGTGAGCCCGTTTTCCACCAATAGTTCTCGTTTGCACCATCTAGCGTGCGGGTATGGGTGGCGAGGCAGCAGCGGGTGGCACGGCATCCGCCGGCAGGGTGTACGGCACGCGGCGCAGGTCGGCGCAGCGGGTCGCGGCGACAATCGCGCTGGCGCTGGCAGGGGTGGCAGCGTTGACCGGCGCGGGCATAGTCGGTGCCGCACTGAGGGGATCCTCCGCCTCATCCCCACCTCCCCAGCCACCGCCGGCCGTCGCGCCCGCGACCATCACGCCGCATGCGCCCCATGCCTCATCCGAGCCAAGCGCCGCGGCGGAGCACAGAGGCCTGGCCCGATCGGCGCCGACCCGCATCACCATCGACCGCGTCGGCGTGCGGGCGGACATCCTCGCCCTCGGCGTCAACGGGGACGGCACCGTGCAGGTGCCGCCGCTGGAGCAGGCGATGGATGCCGGTTGGTACAAGTTGGGCGCCAGTCCCGGAGAGGTCGGCAACGCCGTCATCATGGGTCACGTCGACTCGGCGAAGATCGGTCCGGCAGTGTTCTTCCGCCTCGGTGAGCTCCTGCCCGGCGACATGATCCAGGTGGTCCGGGTTGACCGGACCGAGGTGACCTTCCGGGTCGACGGGGTGAAGTCGTATCCTAAGGACGCCTTCCCCACCGATCTGGTGTACGGCCCGTCGGACACGGCGAGCCTGCGGGTGATCACCTGCGGCGGGACCTTCGACGAGCAGAAACGCAGCTACACCGACAATGTCATCGTCTTCGCCACCCTGGTCTCGTCGCGGCAGGCCTGAGGTGATGGCGGATACCAAGGTGGACCGCACCCGTCGGCCCAGTTCCATCGTTTCGAACGCTCATGGCAGGCGGAGTGGTCGCTGCGGGCGTGGCCCGGTACCGCTGGATCGCGCGCCGCGGGTACGGCAAAGGACCGGCCCACCGGGTGGCGGACCGGTCCTGTAGGCCCGGATCAGCCGCCGGAGAGGGACGGCGCCGGTGCGGGTGATCCGCCGGCTACGGCGCCCGGGTTGGCCGGGCTGACCTGCGCCGGCTGGAGCCCGGCCGGTACGGGCAGGGCGCTGCCCTTGACGAAGTCGTCCCAGCTGACGTTCCAGGCCGTCCACCCGTTGCCCGGCTGCAGCTGCACCTCGGTGCCCTTGAACGTGACCAGGTCACCGACCTGGGTGATGCCCATCAGCCAGTCCGCGGCGGCCGCTGAGACGTTGGTGCAACCGTGCGAGACGTTGGTGTAGCCCTGGTCGCCCTCCGACCACGGCGCCCCGTGGATGAACTCGCCGCCCCAGGTGAGCCGCTGGGCGTCCTCGACGTCGACCACGTAGCCGCCGTTCGGCTCGCCGCGGGTGTCGAACGTCGTCTGCTGGTGCTTCTCCATGATCACCATTTTGCCGCTGGAGGTCGGCGTGCTCGGCTTGCCGAGGCTGACCGGGATCTTGCGGATCAGCTTCCCGTCCTGGTAGACCGACATCTTCTTGGTGGCGTTGTCGACATCCAACGCCACCTGCCGGCCGATCTTGGAGGTGGCGGTCCGGTCCGCATCGCCGATCCGGTCCTTGCCGATCGGCAGGCCCTGCAGCCCGGCCCGGACGCTGATCGTTGTGCCGGGCCGCCAGAAATCGGGCGCCCGGTAATAGACCTGACTGCCGTCCTCCAGCCACGACCAGGCCCCCGGCTGCGGCGGATCCGTCTTCACGAACAACCGGCGCTGCACATCCGGTCTGGCCTCTTTGGCAATGGGCGGGTCGAACGCGACGGTTACCGGCATCGCCGTGCCGTACGTCTGGTTTCCGGCGAAATACAACGTGCTGGTGACCGCCGGTTTTGACGATTTCGGCATCGTGGTGAAGGTGGTTTTCCGGGTAGTGCTCTTCCCGGCGTCGCCGGTGGCGGCGACCTCGGCGGTGTAGGTGCGCATCGGCTGCAACGGGGCGCTCGGCACCCACGCCGACCCGTCCTCACGCGGCTCCACCTTGACCTGTATCCCCCTGTCGTCGGTGATCCGCACAGCCGTGATCCGCCCGCCCTTGACGGCGGTACCCACCTCGACGGTGATGGGCAGATCCCGCGTCTGGTCGGCGGGTGTCACGGTCAACTCCGGCGCCCGCCCGTCCGCGGGTCGTGCGCCGGGCGTGCGGTCGGCGGTGCACCCCGCCAGGACCAGTGGCGTGGCCACGATGGTCGCGGCCATCAGCGTCAATCGCCGCCTCAACTGCATACTGCGTCCCCCCGTTCATGGCTTCCCTTCGCCACATTCTCGCCGCGCCGCACCGATGTGAGCGCAATTTCGGCTGATTCGGGAACCAGTTACGGGAGGCATTTCCGGCCGAATGGCAGGCGGTGGGTGGGTCGCGCAGATCTGCGCCTTTCCGGGTCAGCCGTCGCGGATGGGGCGCGGGTTCCATTCCGGCGGGACGCTGCGGGTCGGCAACTCGTTGCGGGTGGTGCCGTCGGGCCCGACTTCGAGATCCCGGTCTCCGCGCACCCCTCTGGCGGTCCGCGCGGCGTGACCGCGTGTCAGACCGCGGCCCGGGCCGTTGCGGTAGGTCCCCGCACATGGCGCGCCCGCCCCGCGCCAACATCGGCACCCTGGTCTCCTTTCGGCAGACCTGAGGTGGTGGATACGACGATGGGGCTGGCCCTTGTCGGGCCGGCCCCATCGTTGTTCACGCTCAGGTCAGGCGGAGTAGCCGCGGGAGGCGATCCAGTTGGCCAGCTTGTCGGTGCTGATCCAGTACTGGCCCTCGTCGGACCAGGAGTCACCGATCTTCACGGTGTTCCCGCCGTCGCGGTAGCCGACCACGGCGATGTAGTGCCCACCCTCGTAGGAGTGAGCGTGGCCGTCGGTGTCGACCGAGGTGCCCTTGATGTTGGCCACCATCGGCCGCTTGCCGTCGATGTTGCGCACGACGTCGTTGCGCAGCCGGTCGGTCTCGGCCTTGCTGGCCTTCTGGCCGGGGATCTCGACGGTGCGGTAGTCCTTACCGGTGACCTCCTTGAGCACCCGGGTGGTCTCGATGGCGGAGTTGGTGCCCGCCTCGGTGGTGGCCAGCTTCTTGGCCAGCTCGTCCTGGCTCAGGTCCTTACCGAGCGCGGACAGCGCCATCTTGGTCGCCGCCGGCGCGCAGTAGAAGTAGGTCTCCTGGAACTTGTACGTGAAGTCCAGCTCCTTGCCGCCGTCACGCTCCTGCGCCACGGTGGCCGGCTTGCCGGCCGACACCGGCGCGGCGTGCGCCACGGTCGCGGGACCGGCGATCGCGCCACCGGCGAACGCGAGCCCGGCGACACCGAGCGCGGCCTTACGAACAACCGAAGTCTGAGTGATGGCCGGGAGCCAACGAGTAACAGTAGTCATTGATGCTCACCTTTCACCTGGGGGAAAGGACGGCCAGCAGATCGGGGTGCGGGCCGCCCAAAGAGATACGCCCGGGCGGGGGTGCTCGGGCGTACGGGAGTCATAACCACGGCCGCCCGGCCGGCATTCCGGGCGGGCCGGCCCGCCCGGGATCCCGGTAACCGGACGAAACCGGACACCGGGACAGGTGGGCAGGTCCGGATGTTCGCGGGCGACGGGTCCCGGCACCCCTGAGGTCTCCGGCTCGGTACGTCCTTGATGTCGGGATCAGGCGCCCGGAGGAGAGTGCCAGTGGGCCGTCCGGGAGTCGCCGTAGAGGTAGGCGACGGCGATTACATGCGGCGCTACGAGACGGTGAGGCTCGTGGTGTGACCCATAGGCCTGACGGGCTCGCTGCGGGGTCCGGGCCGGCCGGGCTTCAGGCAAACCCTGTCCGCCGTCACCGCGACCGACTCTCGTGCTGTCAGTGCCCTGATCTCATCGCAACAGCCGCAGCGCGTTGGCGACAACGGCCAGGGTGCTGCCTTCGTGGACCACGATGGCGGCGCCGATACCGGCGATCCCAAGGACGGCGGCGGGTAGCAGGACCGCGATGACGCACAGGGCGACGGCGAGGTTCTGGCGGATGACCCGCCGGGAGCGTCGGCCGAGCCCCACGGCGGCGGGAAGTTTGCTCAGGTCGTCGGCCATGAGGGCGACATCGGCGGTTTCGAGGGCGATGTCCGTTCCTGCGGTGCCCATGGCGATGCCGATGGTGGAGCGGGCAAGCGCGGGAGCGTCGTTGACGCCGTCGCCGACCATGGCCACCACACGATGCTGGCGGGTCAGGCCGGCGATGGCGTCGACCTTGTCTTCCGGCAGCAACCCGGCACGGTAGTCGGTGAGGCTCAGGCTGCGGGCGACATCCGCGGCGACGTGAGGGTTGTCGCCGGTGAGCAGGACCAGCGACGTGACACCGAGACGCCGTAGCTGCTGCAGCATGGGTTTGGCGCCGTCTCGGGGCTGGTCCGCCAGCCCGAGCACGCCGAGGAGGTGCCCGTCGGCGTCGACGGCGATGACCGTCCTGCCGGCGGCCTCCAGTTCGGCGACCGCACCGCGGATCTCGTCAGGCGGGTCCGACGGGAGGACATACCCGGGGCGGCCGACCCGGACCTGCCGGCCGTCCACGGCCGCCGTGATCCCTTTCCCGGCGGCGATGGTGACCTCGCCTGCCCGGCCCAGTGGCAGGCCCTGCGCCGCCGCCACGACAGCCCGGGCCAGGGGGTGGGTGGACCGGCTCTCCACGGTGGCGGCCGTGCTGAGCAGGGCCGCGGGGTCGACGCCGGCGGCGGGGCGGACATCGGTGACAACGGGGTGCCCGCTGGTGAGCGTTCCGGTCTTGTCGAAGGCCATCGCGTCGACCCGGCCCAGGTTCTCCAGGTGCACGCCGCCCTTGACCAGCACACCCGTTCGGGCGGCGCGAGCGATCCCCGACAGCACGGCCGCCGGCGTGCCGATGGCCAGCGCGCACGGCGACGCGGCCACCAGGACCGCCATGCCGCGCAGGAACGCCACCTGCCAGGTCAGCCAGCCCAGCAGCGGCGGCACCGCGATGACCGCCGCGGCCAGCAGCAGCACGGCGGGTACGAACACCGCGGTGAAGCGCTCGGTGAGCCGTTGGGTGGGGGACTTCTGGGTCTGGGCCTCCTGCACCATGGTGACCACCCGGGCCAGGGTGGACTCCCCGGCCAGCCGGGTCACCTCGACCTCCAGGACGCCGTCGTGGTTGACCGTGCCGGCGAACACCGCAGCGCCGGGCGCCTTGTCGACCGGAGTGCTCTCGCCGGTGATCGGGCTCTGGTCGACCGTCGACCGCCCGCCCCGCACGCTGCCGTCGACCGGTACGCGTTCGCCGGGCCGGACGATGACCACGTCGCCGCGCAGCACCTCCCGCACGTCGAGTTCGGTCTCAGTGCCCTCGCGGCGAACCCTGGCGGTGTGCGGGGTGATCGTCCCGAGTGCCTCGATCGCGTGGCGGGCCCGGCCCATCGCCCGGTGCTCGAGCGCGTGGCCGAGGCTGAACAGGAACAGCAGCAGCGCGCCCTCGGCCCAGGCCCCGACGACCGCAGCGCCGACGGCCGCGACGACCATCAGCGCGTCGATCTGCAGCCGTAGCCGCACCGCGGCGGCCGCCGCGTGCCGTGCCGCGGTGAATCCGCCGGTCAGATAGGCCAGCCCGTACGCGACCACGACAACCGTGGCGGGCCAGTCGAGGAACGTCTCACCGGCGAAGCCCATCGCGAGCAGTACGCCGGCGGCCAGCGCCAACAGCAGCTCCGCGCGGGTGCGCACCCACCCTCGCCGGCGCGGGACCTCCACGCCGTAGCCCATGGCGCGCACCAGACGGACCAGGTCGTCCAACGACACGACGTCGCTGTCGAACTCCACCCGCAGCCGCTCCGCGGCGTAACTAACCGAGGCGGCCAGCACCCCGTTCTGGCGGGTGAGGACGTGCTCGATGCTCGCAGAGCAGTCACCGCAGTCCATCCCGGTCACCCGGAGCCACGCATGCCGGTAGCGGTCGCTGACCTGCGCGCCGGTCTGAGACACCACCCGACGCAGCCGGTCCAGCGGCAGCACGACGGGGTCGTAGTGCACGCACACCACTGCCTGCCCGTCGCGGTCGTGCACGTGCGCGTCGCGCAGCCCCCGTGTCCCGGACAGCCGCTCCCGCAGCCGCTGCACGCACTGATCCCGCTCGTCCTGCGCGGCCGGCAGCACCGCTGAAAGCTGGACTTCCAGGGTGCTCTCCGAGCCGGCCGCCCGGCCGCCGGCACCTGCCACCGCGCCTCCCTCACCTTTGCCACCGAGCGGTGGTCGACTGGCAGCGCCACCGCGACCGTGGTCAGCGGAAGGTCGAGCAGCGCGGCGGGCTCAGGGGGTGCGGCGGGGACAGGCTCATCGATCACTGCCGTCCGACCAGAAGACTGTTATTCAGGCTAAGGGACGTCTCGTAACTGGGTGAAGGCGTTGCTCGGCATCAAGCCGATGGTCAGCCGGCGAGGATGATGTTGTGGAGGTTCGCGATGCCGGAAGCGGCGTCGGCCAATGTGTGGGCGGCGCGGCGGTAGTCGCGCAGGATCTTGAAGCACTTCATCCTGGCCAGAGCGTGTTCGACTCCCGCTCGGACGGTGCGGTGCTGGACGTTGAGGGCTTCCTTCCAATCCGGGAGCTGGCTGCCGTCGGTGGGCTTGCGGTACGGCATGATCACCTCGGGGTTGCCGCGGTAGCCGCCGTCGGCCATCACCGGCCGCCCGTCCAGCTTCGCCTTGATGCCGGACGTGCGGTAGACGATGGTGTCGTTGCGGTTGCCCGGCTGCGGGTCGCCGACGGCGAGGACCAGGCGGGTGCTGGCGTCGATGGCGACTTGCAGGTTCGTCGAGTACCGGTAGTTCTTGCTCCGGGCGGCCAAGCGGTGATCGCGGGTGGGGATCAGAGTCCCGTCGACGATCGCGATCTGCTCGACTGGCCGCTTACGCACCGGCGCCAGGGCCAGCAGCGGCGCGAGGGTGTCGATGACCCGATGGGCAGCCGAGTGCGACACCCCGAACAGCGGGCCGATCTGCCGCATTGTCAGGTTCGTACGCCAGTAGGTGGCCACCAGCAGCACCCGATCCGGCAGGTCCAGGGCCCACTGCCGGCCCGGCCGGCCGTCAGCGATGCCGTCACCGCCACGCTCGGCGACCAACCGGACCAGCTTGCGGAACTGGGCGGGCTGCAACCCGGTGAACGGAAAGATCCACTCAGAGTCGGCCGCGGTGATCACCTGCACCCAGGCATCCTGCCCGACCATCCTCAACAGACAGACGGCAGGGTTACGAGACATCCCTTAGATCCTCCGGTTGCGGCGAAGGGAGGAATCCAGGATCGCCGCCACGACCTGCGCGGCCGCCACCACGACGGAGGGTGCTGTGCATCTGACGGCCACGGGCGCGCGACACCGGCCGCGTCCGGGCGCGCCGCAACAGCCGACCCGCGCGGCGGGCCGGTCGGCGTCCCCTGCGGGGCAAGCCGTCCCAGTGCGCGGACGGCACACCCCATACTACGAAAGGTAGTAGCGGCGTGAGACGATGACCGTTGCGCAGCCAGCGCGACCTGAGGGAGGACACATGCCGCGACTGGTGGAACCGGACTCCGTGGCGCGCACGTCGGCCGGAGCCGGCTGACATGGGCGAGCAGTTCGCGGCCATCGCCGCGACCGGGCCCCTCCTGGCCGCGATGGCCGTCGCCGCCGCGGCGGGACTGGTGAGTTTCCTATCCCCCTGCGTCCTGCCATTGGTGCCGGGCTACCTGTCCTACGTCACCGGCCTAGCCGGTACCGACCTCGACGCCGCGGCGCAGCCCACCCCGCCCCCGGCGGCCGGCGCTGTCGCCGTGGCGACCCGGCGGCGGGCGCGGGCGCGGGTCGTGGCCGGCACGCTCGGGTTCATCGCCGGGTTCGCCGTCGTGTTCGTCACCGTGGCCGTGGCGTTCAACGCCGCCGGCCGCGCCCTGGTGACCAACGCGCGCACCATCGAGATCGCCGCCGGGACGCTGACCGTGCTCCTCGGCGCCGGCTACCTCGGGGCGTTCCCGCTGCTGCAACGGCAGGTCCGCGCCACCCGGCTCCCGTCCGCCGGGATCGCCAGCGCACCCGTGCTCGGCGCGACGTTCGGCCTGTCCTGGACGCCGTGCGTGTCCCCCACCCTCGGCGCAGTGCTGGGCCTGGCGGCGGTGGAATCCACCACCGGTAGGGCCACCGTCCTCGCCCTGGCCTACTGCACCGGCCTGGGCCTGCCGTTCCTGCTCGTCGGCCTCGGGTTGCGGCGCACGCTGACCCTCACCCGCTTCGTGCGCCGCCACCACCGGTGGGTCACCCGCCTCGGCGGTGCGCTGCTCGTCGCGATCGGGCTCGCGCTGCTCACCGGAGCGTGGACCGACCTGATGATCTGGCTACGGGCCACGGTCGGGCCGGGCCAGATCAGCATCTGACCGGGCCACACCACGGCGGGCCGGTCCCGGGGACCCCGCTCGGTCAGCGCTGGCGCGAGCCGACCAGCGAGGCGAAGGCGATGGTGTTGTCGGCGTAGCCGACGCTTCCGCCGATCCACGCGCCGCCGCAGGTGATCAGGCGGAGCCCGGGCCCGCCGTCGCCGCCGTAGACCCGGTCTGCGGGCAGGCGGTTCTTGTCGAACCGTTCGACCGAGGTGACCGCGAACACCGCGACCGAACGGTGAGCCCGAGTGATCTCGACGCGGGAGCCCTTACGCAGGTCGCCCAGCCGGTGTCGTCGGCCCGTTACAGCGGGGGCACGGCGATGGACCCGTCGGCCGCCACGCCGACCGGCCCCACCGCCGCGTTCACCTTGATCGCGTCAATGCTGATCCGCACCGGCCGGCTCGGACCCAACGCCTCCGCGCTGCCCCGCTGACCGACGAAAGGCAACCAGCCCAACAGGCCGCTGCCGCTGCCGTTGCTGCCGAGCCCGGCGCCGGTAGCGAACACCCCGGCAAGGATCAGCACGACGGCCAGCGCAACGTGCGGTCGCCGGGCCCGCTCGACGCGGCGCCCAGGCGCCGTCCGCACCCGCGCGCTGGCCATACCCGCTCCCTCCCCCTGCGCGCCAACCCGTCGCGGCGGCCGGGCACGCTGACCAGGACTCCGCCGTTGGAATCGGTCGGACCGCCGGCCACGTCCTGACGGTACGTCGACCACGCCGAGGCGGGCCGGCGGTCAGCGGTTCATCACCATGCCGCCCAAGCGGGCGTTTCGCGCACGGATCAGTGCCGCGCGCCGGCGGTATCCGGCGGCCAGCAGGACAGCCAACGCCCCGCCAGCCATGGCCCACTTTGATGCGGGACCGAGCCAGGTGGCCAGGGTGCGGGCGGAGGCGAGGCGCGTACCCGCCGGCGGCCTGGGCGGCGGGGCCGAGCGACGCGTCAGTTGGTGGACGCATCGGTGGAGGCGGTGGAGTGCAGCCGGTCCAGCAGCTTCTGCAAAGCGGTGATCTCGGCCTGCTGGCCGGCGCGCATCCGCGCCGCCAGGTCGCGGACTTCCGGGCGGGGCTCTGCGGCCAGGATCGCCTCGACCATGGCGAGTCCGCCGCGGTGGTGGCGGATCATCAGCTCGGCGAACCTGATGTCCAGGTTCCGGCCGGTGGTCTCGCGCAGCTGGGTGATCTCGGCCTTGGTCGCCATGCCCGGCATGGGTGCGGCGCCGGTCGCGTCTGCACCGCCGTGGTCCATGCCGTTCATGTCGTTCATCCAGGCCATGGCCGGTTGGCTGCCGGTCGGTGGCAGGCCCCACTGGGTCAGCCAGGTCCGCATGATGCCGATCTGCGCCTGTTGGGTGAGTGCGATGTCCATGGCGAGGGTGGCGACCTCGGGATCGTCGGTACGGGCGTGCACGATCATCGACATCTCCACGGCCTGGGCGTGGTGGGTTGCCATGTCCCGGGCGAAGCCGGCGTCGGCGGACGTGTCGCCGGGTGCCCGCACGGCCGGAACGAGCAGTCCCACGGCGACACCGACGGCGAAGACGACGAGGGCCGCGGCCACGAGCGGCCACCAGCGGCGACTCGCCGGCGGGTCCGGCTGGGGTTGCGGGGGTGTTTGCGCGTTGTCCATGGCTGGCCCCTACTGGCCCTGAGGGGCAAGGTCACGGGGCGTCGTGCCGGTGGCGGTGATCCCACCCGAGCACGTCGCGCCCTGCTCGGGTCCGGCGTTGACCCGGGCCGCGCGGATGAACTCGTCGATCCGCTCGTCGTCGGCGGAGGGGACGGTGAGGCGGTAGCCCCACGCCTGTAGCGAGATCGGCGCGTCGAGGTTGTCGTGCGGGCTGAGCAGCATGTAGTCGACGCCGCGGACCCGCCCGGCCAGGCGCTGCACCTCGTCGGCGGGCAGGTCGGACCGGTAGGTGATCCACACCGCGCCGTGTTCCATGCTGTGGGTGGCGTGCTCGGCGGCGATCGGCGCGTCGTAAACGTCGCCGGTGCAGTTCTGCCACGCGCTGTTGTGGCTGCCACCCACCGACGGGGTCACCTCGTAGGTCAGCGGGCCGCTCTTGTGCTCACTAGCCAGCCACGCCGGCTTCTTCGACGCGTAATCCGTCACGCCGGACAGGCCGGTCAGACGCTGCGCCCAGGGCCGGGTGCCCTGCCACGTGGCGACCGCGGCGTAGCCGATGATCGCCACGCCGAGCACGCTCACCGCCGTGACGACGGCGATGACGCCCCACGGCCGGCCGGGGCGCACCGCGACGGCCTTCGCCGGTCGGGTACGGGCAGAGGACTTGGAAGCTCTCATCACGATGCCTCTCACTAGTGGGAGTGGGGGATGCGCCCGATGGGCGGAAGACATGCCGATGTTCCTGGACGGCTCCAGTCGAATGGAGCCGGTGAGCAGCAGGTGGCTGACGCGTACCCATCGCCCTAACCCGCTCAGGAACGCGACGCGGGCAGGGGATGCGGGGGCCGGAAGCACACCCGGCCAGCGCGGGCAGTGCCTGTCCGGGGCGGTCGCCCGCCACGACAGCCATGGCGATACCCGGTTCCCGCTCGCGGCGGCGAGGCAGGCTGCCTGCGCCGCCGAAGCCATGCCACGCGGAGTGGCTCTTACGTGCGGGACACCGCCAACTGTGTCAGGCGAGGACACAGATGGGTCCCCGGGTCATCCTGATGGATCCGCTCGGCGGGCAACGGAGGCAGTCGCCGGCTCGTCAGAGTCAACGGCCGGATGAGTGAGGCCGTGACCGGGGTAGTGCTCGACGACTGGGTGGGGCAGGCCTGCTCAGCATGGCTGGGGCGGTCCTGGGGACAGTCCTGGCCGTGGTGAGCCACGCTGACACCGGCCAGCGGTTGGGTGTGCCTGCGCGCCGCGCTGGCGCCGGTGACCGGGTGGGCGGCGATCAGCGCCACGAGGACAACCAGGAGCAGGCAGACGACGCGGCTGAGGCGTCCGTCGCCTCGCTGCGCCGTGGTCATCTGCCAGCGTCTCATCGCGGAGATCCTATCCGCCCCGCCGCTGCCCTGCCGTTCCGACTGCATGACGGGATGGTCTGCCCTTCAGGCCCTGCGTCGGCGCTGCCAGGCGTACAGGGCCGCGCCGCCGGCGGCGAGGACGGCCACGGCGGCCCCGACCCGGATCCACAGCCCGAGCAGGCGACGCGGGTGGACCCCGACGGCGGCGAGACAGTGGTGGACACGGTCGAGCTGCGCTTCGGTGACCATGTGCGGGTCCGCCCGGGTGTGCGCATCGGCGCCGACGCGGTCGTCGTCGACGGCATCAGCGAGGTGGACCAGGCCACCATCACAGGGGAGCCGCTGCCTGCGGGCAAGTCGGTCGGCGACGAGGTGTTCGCCGGCACCCTCAACGGCACCGGCACGCTCGTCGTACGCGTGCACCGTGAAGCGGGCGAGTCCGTGATCGCCCGCATCGTCGCCCTGGTGGAGCAGGCGTCGGCGACCAAGGCCAAGACGCAGCTGTTCATCGAGAAGGTCGAACAGCGGTACTCGATCGCGGTGGTCGTCGCCACCCTGGCGCTGTTCGCCGTACCCCTGCTCTTCGGCGCCGACCTGCGCTCGACGCTGTTGCGGTCGATGACGTTCATGATCGTGGCATCGCCGTGCGCCGTGGTCCTCGCCACGATGCCGCCGCTACTGTCCGCGATCGCCCTCGCCGGCCGCCACGGCGTCCTGGTCAAGTCCGCCGTGGTGATGGAACACCTCGCCGACCCCGAGCGGGTGGCGTTCGACAAGACCGGCACCCTCACCGAAGGCCATCCCCGCGTCGTCGACATCCACCCCATCGGCGACGCCCGCCCGGAGGAGGTGTTGCGGCTTGCCGCCGGGGCCGAGCACGCCAGGCGAACACCCCGTCGGTGCCGCGGTCCTCGCGGCGGCGCAGGACCACGGGCTGCCGGTGCCGGCGGCGGCCGACTTCACGTCCGTGCCCGGCCGGGGCGTACGCGCGGTGGTCAACGGCCGGCAGGTGGCCGTGGGCAGGCCGGTCCTGCTCGACGAGCTCACGCCCATGGCCGTGGCCCAGGCCCGGGCCGTGGCCGCCGACGCGCAGGCCACCGGCCACACCGCCATGGTGGTGATCGTCGACGGGACGCCCGTCGGGGTGCTTGCCCTGGCCGACCGGATCCGCTCCGACGCCGTCATCGCGCTGACCCGCCTCACCGGGGCCAGGCCGATGCTGCTCACCGGTGACAACGCCGGCGCCGCCGGGCACCTGGCGGCGGAGGCCGGGATCACCGACGTGCACGCCGGGCTGCTGCCGCAGGACAAGGTCGACCAGGTGCGCGCCGTACAGGCCAGCGGCCGGCGGGTGCTGCTCGTCGGCGACGGCGTCAACGACGCACCCGCCCTCGCCGCCGCCAATCTCGGCGTCGCCATGGGCCGCGGCGGCTCCGACCTTGCCCTCCAGCGCCGACGCCGTCCTCGTCCGCGACGACCTGGCCACCCTGCCCAGCGCGACCGCCCTGTCCCGGCGCGCCCGCCGCCTCGTCACGGCGAACCTGATCATCGCCGGCACCCTTCATCACCGTGCTGGTCTGCTGGGACCTGTTCGGCAACCTACCCCTCCCCCTGGGTGTCGCCGGGCACGAAGGCTCCACCGTCATCGTCGGCCTCAACGGCCTACGCCTACTCGCCTCCTCCGCATGGCGACGCGCCCAGACCGAAGGGGCGCCGTGAGCCGCCGCGGCCGGGACGGCGGCGCGACGGCCGGTTGCACCGTCACGGTCTGCCAGGGCTGCTGCTGCGGCACCTCCGCCGGGTTCGACCACGCCGGGCAACTGGCCCAGCTGCAAGCGGCAGTCGCCGACGTCGCTGTGGTACGGGTCAGCGACTGCCTCGACACCTGCGCGCACGCCAACGTCATCGTCGTACAGCCCTCCCCGCCGGCCGCCGCGCCGGCGGGCGACCGGGCTGGCTCGGCCTGATCAACGACACCGACGCGAGCGACGACATCGCCGCCTGGATCCGCGCCGGCGGCCCCGGCCTGGCCGACCCACCCGGCGTGCTCGACCTCTACGCGTTCACCCCGCCCCGCCGCGTCCGGCAACACCTCACCTGAGACGCGGATGAGGAGTAGCCGGCTCGGGTGACGTCAGAAGCCGGCCAGAAACAGCACGCCGGCGGCGATCAGACCAACCCCCACGACGGCGACGAACAGTCGGTCGCTGATCCGCCCCACGGTCTTCTTGCCCACCCAGGCGCCCAGCAGGGTCGCGGGAGTCAGTGCCACCGCAGTCCGAACAGCGCGGTGAACACGGGCAGCAGCAGCACACCGCCGCCGGGGCCGGCCACCGCCGACATCCAGGCCAGCGCGAACGCGGCCAACGACGCCCCGGCGAGGGCGCCGACCAGATCCGTCGCCATGCCCCCACCTCCACCTGTTCCAGACCACCAGCTACGGAACAGTCCATGCTCGCAGACACCACGACGGCAGCGATCACGACCGCCGCGTCATCGAGCGCGCCTCCCGAAGCTGCTCAAAGTCGGTGGGACCGAGCCGCGCTGGTTTGGCCGACCAATCGCCGGGCACGAACACCAGGGTGCCCTGACGGCGCCTCGCGCTCTGGGTCGAGGACAGGAGAGGACGCCTGTGAACGTAGTCGGCACGGCAGCGATCCTGGTGGCCTTTCCCGTCGTGGCCACCGTGACAGGCGCGGTGATCGCTACGTTGAGGACTCCCGGCCCGGCGGTCTCCAGCGGAATCCAGCACTTCGCCGCCGGAGTGGTGTTCGCCGCGCTCGCTGGCGAGCTGCTGCCGGAGTTGCGCCGAGAAGGCCACCTGCTGATCGTGGTGGGCGCGTTCACCGCCGGCGTGGTTCTGCTGTTGGCTCTGGGGGCCTACTCCCGCCGGGTGGAGGCCACCCGCCCCATCGGTGTCCCCGCCGGGCTGCTGGCCGCGGTCGGTGTCGACCTGCTCGTAGACGGCCTGCTCGTCGGCTTGGGCGTCACCCTCGGAAAGAGCCAGGGCGTCATCCTCACGATCGCACTCACCCTGGAGGTCCTGTTCCTCGGCCTGTCGGTGAGCGCCGCACTGGCCAAGCGAGGTGCGGGCCGGGTGCGGGCCGCCATGATTCCGAGTGCGCTCGGTCTGGCGACCGCTGCAGGAGCGATCGGCGGTGCGGCACTGCTCGGCGGCGCCAGCCGTGGGGTCCTGGCCGCTGTGCTGGCCTTCGGTGCTGCTGCCCTGCTGTACCTGGTCACCGAAGAGCTTCTGGTGGAGGCTCACGAACACCCCGAGACCCCGTGGACGGCCGCCCTGTTCTTCGTCGGGTTCCTCGGGCTGTACACCCTCGCCGGGTTGTAGCGCGTACTGGCAAGCGCCAGGTCACCAGCGCCAGTGGCACTGGCGGGCTTGTCTATGCCCGGTGCCGTGGTGAGCGGCTGTCCCCGGCGCTGCTCAGCCGCAGCTGTCCCAGTGCGCACGTAGCTGCTGGTGTCATCGCCACGGGATCAGAGCCGCCGAGAATCACCGCTCAGTCGTGCTCAAGAACACCGCCGCCGAGCAGTTGCAGAAACGCGCCGCTGGTCTACATGCGGTAGGTCGCCTGAGGGCCGCACGGGCGGGCACCTCAGGGTGGGGCTGGCAGGCTCGGCGACGGGAAGTGTGCGGGGCGATTCCGCCGGGCAGGCGCGCGTGACGTGGCCGGGCCGCTCGTCCGGGCAGGGCTGGGCGTGCAGGGCCGTCGAGGACGGGGACGGGTGAGTGACACTCGCCGCGGCCACGTCGAGCGTCCCGTGGGCCGCGATCATCGCGACGACCGCGGCGACGAGGAAGCAGAGCAGCTCGCGCAGACGCAGGCCATCGCGTCGACTGACCGGGTCCCGCCACCGCACCGGCACGGGACGGATCCTATCGGTGGAAGTGTCCACGAAGGGCATCAGCGCCCGAGCCCGACCAGGTCGCCGCACTCAGGGCCGGTGTCGCCGCAACGACACCACGATGCCGGCGGCGGCCAGCAGCGCCAGGACGATCCCGACGACCAGCCACACCCCGCCGTTACCGGCGTCCTGCTGAGTGCTCGCGGCAGGTCCATCGGTGATCGGGGCGTCGGTGGCAGGTGCGACGCTCGGGCTGCTCGCCTCGACGGCGGAGCCGGTCGGGCTGGGGGTCGGGGCGGCGGCGAGTTTCACGGTCGGGGCGGGGTTGGCCGGCTCCGGGTTGGCGGAGCTGGGCACCTCGATCCACCGGTCGATACGTCCGTCGCTGTACTTCTGCAGGATCTTGAACGACACCTGCGCAGTGTTGGGCAGCTGCCGCACGCGTACCTGGTGTTCGGCGTCCTGCCCGACCGGGACGGCCGGTCCGGCGACGGTGTAGCTGTTCGGCGTGGTGGTGGACAGTTTCCAGCCGGGCGGGGCCTTGAGCAGGGTGATGTCTGACGCGGCGATGCCCTCGGGCAGGTAGACCTGCACCGAGGTGGTGCCGGCGGTGCGGGACTCGGCCTCGGCGTCGACGGACAGCACGGCGTTGGCGGCGCCCGCGCGCGCCGGCGTCAGCTTCGCGTCGGTGTGGGCCCACGCGGGGCTGGCCGCCGTGACGGTGGCGGCCGTGACGGCCAGTGCGACGATCGCCCATCGGTGTCTCATCCGAACCAACTTTCTGCCTCGTTCGTGTGCCGTCGTCGACAGGTAGTCGTTGATCGCCCGCTGCCGGTTCCCGGCACCGGCATTCGGCGGGCGGCGGTTCACCGGGGAACCTGCCGGTCTCGTTCGGCGAGTCCGGCGAGCATGCGGTTGTAGGCGGCCAGTTCGTCGTCCTCGCGGCCCTCCGCTTCGGCGCGGTCGGCCGCGCGGTCACGGCGGCGGGCTTCCCGCTCGTCGGCGCGGATCCACTGCAGCATCAGGGCGCCGAGCACGATGACCGTGGGCAGTTCCCCGAAGGACCAGGCGACCCCGCCGGCGTTGCGCTGGTCCTGAAGTGGAGTGGGCCCCCAGGGACGGGCGAGGGCGGTCCACCAGTCGGCGGCGAGAACGCCGCCCGACTGCATGAGCGCCACACCGAGGAAGGCGTGCAGCACCATGCTGATCAGCACCAGGATCGCCTTCAGCGGGTGTGGCACCCGCCGGGGGGCGGGGTCGATGCCGATCACGGTCCAGAAGAACAGGTACCCGACGCCGAGGAAGTGGCCGATCATGGCCAGGTGCGCGGCGTGGGAACGGACCGCCAGCTCGTACAGGCCGGTGAAGTAGAGCACGTACAGGCTCACGACGTACAGGGCCAGCGCGACCACTGGATGGGTCAGCGCGCGGGAGACCCGGGAGTGCAGGGCGGTCTGCAGCCACTCACGGGGGCCGGGCCACCGGGGGTCGGTCGACGGGGGCAGCGCGCGCAGGGCGAGGGTGACCGGCCCGGCGAGCACCAGCAGGATCGGGGCGACCATCATCAGCAGCAGGTGCTGCACCATGTGCACGGCGAACAACACCGGTCCGTAACGGGCCAGGCCGCTGGACGTGGCGATGACGATCACCGCGCAGCCGGCCAGCCACAGCGCGGTGCGGGCGGGCGGCCACGTGTCACCGCGGCGGCGCAGTCGCCACACCCCGGCCAGGTACAGCCCGGCGGCGGCCACCGCGGCGGCGATGATCAGCGGGTCGGGCAGCCACAGCCTCGCCACGGTCTCGATGCTCAACGGTGGCGGCATGGGGAAACCGAGCAGGGCCGCCGTCGAGTCCTCCTCCACCTCACCGAGCGGTGCGGGGGTACGCGACAGCGCCACGGCGGCGCCGAGGGTGGCGGCGAACAGCAGCGTCTCCACCACCGCCACCCGCAGGAACGGACGCCGCCGCCCCGCGCACAGGGCGGGCATCGAACGGCGGCGGTGCAGCAGCCCGGCCACCCCGACCGCGGCGAGCGCCGCGATCTTGACCAGCAGCAGTTGCCCGTAACGGGTGGTCAGCAACTCCGCCGGGGCGGACAGGCGGGTGGCGGCGGACACCAGGCCGGAGGCGCCGACGACGACCAGGCAGGCCAGCGCGAGCGGCGAGAACCGGCGCACCGCGACGGCCAGGTCGGCGGTCGACCCGCGGGCGGTGACGGCCAGGGCGAACAGACCCCCCGCCCACAGGGTGACCGGGATGACGTGTAGCAGCTGCCCGGACACCGCGATCTGGTGGTTGCCGGAACCGGCGGCGTGCCCGGTGAACACCGGCGGGATCGTCGCCGCCACCGCGATACACAACGCCGCCAGGGCACCGCCCGGACGCAGGCTCCTGGCGGCGATCAGCGCCACGAGCAACGCGAGGACGCCGCTGAGGGCCAGCGCCTGCCCGAGCGCCACGCTGAGGGCGAAGTGCAGCACCGCCCGCACGGACAACACCTGGGCGGCGGGCAGCCCGAACAGGTCGACCAGGGTGTAGCAGACCGCCACCGCGGACGCCGCCGCCCAGGCGGCAGCACTGAATGCCGCAGCGCGCAGGCGGCGGTAGCCCAGGGCCGACAGGCGACCTTCGTCGTCGCGGGGCGACAGCATCACCACGGCCAGCAGCAGCCCGACGGTGATGACCGCACCGACCTGCATGCCCAACCGGGCGGCCGGCAGGATCCACGCGGTGGTCGGGCCCGGGTCCGGCAGGCCCGGCACCGTCTGGGGTACCGCGCCGCCACCCCACCACAACAGCGCCGCTCCGACCGCGGCCGCGACGAGGACAGTGCCGACGGGCACCAGCACCGGACGCCGCACGACGCTCTGCATGCTCATCGCCGGGCCGCCCGCTTGCGCCACAGCAGCAGACCCGCCCCGGCCGCCACGAGCGCGAGCAGCACCGCCACCAGCCCGACCCCCATGCTCGGGGCGCCATCAGCGGCGGCGGCCGAGGAAGCGGCAGTGGTCGCCGGCACCGACGGCGGTGTGGTGAGGGCCGACGCCGGCGGTGCGGATGCCGCGAGCGGGGACGCCGACGCGGTGACGGTGAACGTGTAGGAGCTCTGCACCGGATGCCCGTCGACGGACACCACCCGGTACGCCACCGTGTACCTGCCGGCGGGCAGGTCAGACTTGAGCGGCTGGGTGGCGCGGGTACCCGACACGGCCGGCTTGCCGGCGACGGCGGCAACGTCACCCGGGGCGGTGACCGCGATGGTCGTGAACCGCGGATCGAGCCGTTCGACGAAGATCAGCTCGATCTGTTGCGGGGCGGCGGCCAGACGGGCGTTGGCGGCCGGCGTCGAGTCGCGCAGGGCGTTGTGTGCCCACGCCGGCGTGGCCGGCACGAGCAGGGCGGTGGCCACGCAGAGGGCAGCAGCAACACGGACGGGCAGGACGAAACGGTACGTGCGGGTCAAGGCCGGACTCCCAGCTAGCGGGTCATTCCTCAGATAGTCGCGCAGAGGCAGCGGAAAGTTCCCCACAAACCATCACCAACCGCTTGCGTCGCAGACGCCGTCGGCGCCCTGCGGCTCGGCCTGCAGGGTCGCGTGCTCGATGGAGAACCGATCGTGCAACACCTGCCGGGACGCGGCCAGGACCCCCGCCAGGTCACTGTCGCGAGCGAGGATCAGATGCGCCGACGCGACCTCCATCCCCGAGGTCAGGGTCCAGACGTGCAGGTCGTGCACGTCGGCGACGCCGTCGACCGCGGCCAGGGCGTCGCGGACCTGCGCGACGTCCAGGTGCGGCGGGGCGGCCTGCACCAGCACCCGCACCGCGGCCCGGCCCAGCTTGTAGGTGCGGGGCAGGATGAACAGGCCCACCGCCACCGCGATGATCGGGTCGGCGTACCACCAGTCGGTCAGGGCGATGATTCCAGCGGCGACGATGACGCCGACCGAGGTGAACAGGTCGCCGAGCACCTCAAGGTAGGCGCCGCGCACGTTCAGGCTCTCCTCCGAGCCTGAACGCAGCAGGAAGAATGCCGCGATGTTGGCCACCAGGCCGGCCACCGCGACGACCAGCATCGGCCCGGCCAGCACCTCGTGCGGCGCGGAGAAGCGGCGCACCGCTTCCACCAGCACGTAGATGGCGACGCCGAACAGCAGCACCGCGTTGGCCAGCGCGGCGAGGACCTCCATCCGATACAACCCGAATGTGCGCTGCCCGTCGTGAGAGGCCTTGCTGGCTGCGGTGATCGCCGCCAGCGCCATGCCGATGCCGAGCACGTCGGTGAACATGTGCCCGGCATCCGACAGCAGCGCCAGCGAACCGGTCAACCACGCCGCGACCGCCTCGACCAGCATGAAAGCGACCAGCAGGGCGAACGCCGCCCACAACCGGCCCCGGTGCTTCTCACCGGCGCGCATGATCTGCTGCCCGTGGTCGTGTCCCTCGCCCATGCCCGGCTGCCCCTCCTGTCGACCGACCGAGCCAACATATGCTCACATTGCAATAAGTGCAACTCAACTGGAGGTGGATCGATCCCCCGCAGCAGGGGCCGCCCCTTCAACGGCGGGCCCGCCCTCGGCGGGTGGCGCCACGGAACCGGCCCCGTCCGCATCCATGGCCCGGGCGGCGGCGAGCAGGGTTCGCAGACGTCTGACGGCAGCGACGGCGTCCGCGTGGTCGATCACCTGCACGCTCAGCAGCGGCACCACGTCGCCGTTGACCAGATCCAGCGACGCCCACACCGCCTTGCGGTCGAACCGAACCCGCTCCACCACCTGCCACGGCACGGTGACATCACCGAGCAGGTTGCGCACCCGCACCCGCTCGACGTCGGCCTGCACCCGCAGCCGCCACGGCAGCAGGGTCAGCCCGGTGAATAACACCCCGACCCCGATGACTGCCCACCGGTCGGCGGGAAACAGTTTTCCCCCGTTGGAGGTGGTTCCACTCAAGGTGAGCCCCGCGTACACGTTGATCGCCAGGATCACCGCTGCGGCGCCCAGGCTGATCTGCCGTATCCGCCTCGGCCGCACCGTCACGTCCCCGGCCGCCGGATCGTCGTGCCCGGCTGTCGCCGGCGTACTCATGTTCACAGACCCTCCTGGTCCTCGTGGTCAACGTCGGGTGTTCGGCCGCACGGGCCGTCGCTAGCCATGCCGGTCGGCTGGCAAGGCGGGCCGGGCGGAAGCACACCGCAGCGGCGCTCGTCCGCCACCGGTCGAGGACGCCCACGCGTGGGCCGCGACCGACGGTCGAGGCGTGACTTCGACGAGCAGCGGCCGGCAGAACCACGCATGGTCGTCGAGGCGAGGCCCGACGCCAGGAGCTGCCTATCGGGCGCGGCCGCGTCCGCGGGCAGCCGGAGAGCAGCGTGGCGGGAGCCGCCGGCGGGACGCCTCACGGCACTGGAGTGACGACCTTCGCACAGGCGCGGCCGCAGGTGGTTGTCTGCGCAGCGGCGCGGTGGTGGCGGCACGGTGTCGATGCGGACATCTGTCAGCAGGCTCGGCGCCGCGGAGACCGCTGGCGGCATTTGCCTGAGCCGGCAGCCGTCATCGACGCCGGTGCGACGGGACCGTGCCGGCAGCGGCGCGTTCGAGGTGTCGAGGTCTAGCGGTCCTGGAAGCCCGGGTAGTCCGAGACGTGCCGGCGGGGGTCGTCGTTGAGCCACCGCAGCATGTCCTCGTAGGCGGCCACCTGCGGATCCTGGGCGTCGGTCTGCGTCACAGCGGCGGGCGTCATCCGCGCCGGCGCCGCGCCGTCCGGGTCGCTGCGCTCGAAGCGCCAGCTGTGACCCAGCGACGGCACCGCTGCCTGCGGCCTGCCCCCCTGCCGTCGGACGTCGGCGTGGCTCAACCGCTCGCGCACCACCTTGACCCAGAAGAAGACCCCGAAGGCGGCAAAAAGCGGCCACTGCAACGCGTACCCGTAGCTGAGGGTGTTGCCCTGCCGCGCGTGTTGCCACTGCCACCAGCCCAGCCGCAGGAACACCACCGCGACCACACCGACGAGCACGTGGCCAACGAGCCAGCGGGGACGAAGCCAGGGCGACACGCCCCGACGATAGCCGCTCGGGAAGCCAGGCATGTTGTCCGCCCTCTCTCTGCGTGACGTACGGTAGCGGCGTGAAGGTGTTCCCCGTTGCGCTCGACTCCGGCGAGACCGCCAGCCTCCGCTCCGACGACACCACGGTGTGGATCACCCCCGCCGCCACCCGCTGGCGGAGGCTGCTGCACTGGTCCGCCGGAGCGGTGATGCTCGGCCTCGGCCTCGCTGCCATCTCCATCGGTGTCGGCCACGCGATCGGCCCGGCCGTCGGCCTGTGGGCCACCGCCGCGACAGTCGGCCTGATCATCGCCGGCGGCATCGGTGCAGCCGTCGCCGCAGTGCTGCTCTGGCGCGCCGAGCGCCACCCCGGCTCCGCCATCCACGTACGGGACATCAGCGCGGCCCGCAGTGAGCAGGCCAACGGCGGCATCACCGTCACGATCGAACACGTCAACGGGGTGACCCACCGGTTCACGGGCACCGGCATGACCGGCGCCCGCACCGCCCAGCTGTTCGCCCGGCTGCTCTCGGCCGCCGCCGCGCCGCACGACGAGGAGAGCTCCGCGCCGCACGCAGGTGCGACAACCGCCGCGGGCCGCGGCGCAAACCCCGTCAAGTAGCGGCTGACCACGGCTCAGGCCCCCGCGTAGGAGTGCAGACCAGAGATCACCAGGTTCACCGCGAACAGGTTGAACATCATCGTCGCCCAGCCCACCACCGCCACCCACGCCGCGGTGGTGGCCCGCACACTCGCGGTCGCGTTCGCGTGCAGGTAGGCCGCATACACCACCCAGGAGATGAACGCCCACGTCTCCTTCGGGTCCCAGCCCCAGAAGCGGCCCCACGCCGCCTCCGCCCACACCGCTCCGGCCATCACCGCGAAGGTCCACACCAGGAAGCCCGCCCCGTGCATCCGGAACGACAGCCGCCGCCACACCGCCATCGCGGGCAGCCGCGCCGCCAAGGTGTCACGCAGATCCCCCGATCTCGGCGTGCCCCGTCGCTCATAACGCGCCCGTAGCAGCAGGGCCACGGCAGCGACGAACCCGATCAGGAACAACCCGGACGCGATTGCGGCGGCGCTGACGTGCACCGCCAGCCACACCGACTGCAACGCCGGTACCAGCGGACCCGCCGGCGTGTACACGTGCAGGCCCGCCGCGGCGAGCAGCACCAACGCGCACACCGCGACGTACAGGCCCAGTGGCCGCAACGCGGGGCGCCGGACCGCCAGGACCAGCCAGGCGAGCACCCCGACCAGGGTCACCGCCACGATGAACTCGTACATGTTTCCCCACGGCACGCGCCCCGCCGCGGCCGCCCGGGCGACCAGGCTGCCGGCCTGCGCCGCCGCGGCCGCCCCGACCGCGCCCAGGCCGACGACGCGCCCGATGGCAACCCGGCGCGACACGGCAGCCATCGTCGGGACGGCAGCCGCAGGCACCGTCGCAGGAACCGGTACGGCAACCCGCCGCGGTGCCACCTGGGCCGCGGCAAAGGCGATCACGGCCGTGAGGTGGCCGAGGAGAGCAAGAGTGAACAGATTGTCAGATAGAGCAGCCATCGACTCTCCACGAATGAGTCAACCCGCTACCGCACGCCCCGATCAGGAGGCGGCGGGCGGGCCGGAGATCAGAGCGATTCCAGCCGGGACGGATAGCCGGACGCGGCGAGCGCCGCGGTCAGCACGGGAGCGGTGACGACGACCGGGTCGGCGTCCACCACCGCGCGGCCCGCTGCTGCGGACACGTGCGCCCGATGCACCCCCGGCAGATCTTCCAAAATTCGCCGTACTGCGCTCTCCGCACGGTCGCAGCACAACCCGCGCACGGCCAGCATGTAAGTGACGGTGTCGTTCACGGCATCCTCAGACCCGACGAAGGGACAGCCGAGCTTGCTGGCCGACTGGCCAGGACCACGTTTGGCAGACTCGGCAGGAACGAAGGCCCGCGACGGCTACTCAGCCGGCCACGTATCAGGACGCGTGGACCGCCACGGGCTCACAACCGCAAACCGGTTCTACACCCGCGACACGCACAACAGTGACAGCAGCCGGACCGTCACAGGCCGGCTCACCGGCCGGTGACGCAGCCCCCGGCCAACAGGTAGCCGGCGGACCCAGCGCTGGAATGCCCCCAGTACGACAGCGCCGCCGATCACCAGCAACAGCAGGCAGGCCGTCACGGCCACGCTCCCGCCATCTGCCGGCGCATGATGCCCGTCAGTCGCCTCCGGATCGGCGGAGGCGAGGGCATCAGCGAGGCTGTTCAGGGCCGCAGACGCGTCGTAGGAAGCGAGGGAGGTCGTGGAACTGGCAGCCGCCGAAGGTGTCGCAGTGTCCAGACCCCTAGCGCACTGCAGCGCGTGCAGGACCAGAACCGCAGCGACGACGACCGCCACCGCGACAGCGCGGTAGCCGCGCATCGCACCAGCCGGACCGTCCCACGTCACCAGCGCAGACTACGACACTCCACGGCCGCAGCCGTCGTGCGGGTGCGGGTTCCCGTCCTGCCCCGGATGCTTATCTCAAGGTCGGCGAACCACTGCGTCACCACGTCGCGTTCGAAAGTCCCGTGGGCCACTCGTCGGCGCGGCCTGCATCGGGCGGTCGTAGCTGGACCGCCTTGTTCGGGCGGCTACCACCGGCTCCGGCCCGACAGCCCTTCATCCAGCGCAGCGGACTTTTTGTCCGACTCGACCATGAAGATCCTTCGTAGAAATGTTGGCGTGTCGGACCACCAGAGTGACGATCCCGCGGATCCCATGACCCGATGGCTCAACAGCCAGCCGCACGCCGGCGCGCAGCCGCGCGTCCGGCGGCAGGGTGGTCTGCGGTTTGCGTTCTACGGCCGGATGTCGACCATCGAGCATCAAGACCGGGTGACGTCCCGGCACTGGCAGCGGGACTGCGCCAGCGAACTCGTCGCCGGTCACGGGCTGATCGTCGCCGAGTACTTCGATGCCGGCTGCTCGCGCCGCCGCGGCTGGCGGCAGCGTCCGCAGGCCGCCGCGCTGCTGGCCGCGCTCCCCGATCCGCACCGTGGGTTCGACGCGATCGTGGTCGGCGAATACGAACGAGCATTCTCCGCCAACCAGCTGCAGCACCTGGCACCCCTGCTCGAACAGCACGGTGTGCAGTTGTGGCCAGCCACGACGGGACTGCCCGCCGCTACCTGTTCACCGGCCTGCTGCGCTGCGCACCATGCGGCCGAAGACTGGAATCCCACTGGATCAACCAGCGTCCGGGCTACCGATGCCGCCAAGGCCACACCAGCACCCAACAGCCCACCAACGGCCGACGCAAGATGCTCTACCTCAGGGAAGACCACATCATCGCGCGACTGATGGGACATCCCGGCCTCGCCAGCGACGCCCAGAACCCGCATGACCTGGCCGCGCTCCTGCACAGAAACAAGATCAGCATCATCTGCGATCAGGAACGATGTACACCGACCACAGGAGCCTCAGGCAAGTGAGCCCGTTCAACCCATGATCAATATGTGGAGATGTTGTGTCCGAGGGATTCGGACACAAAGTCACGGCACCCATGCTCAGCATGGGTGCTCATGCCGTAATCCTATAGCAGCGAGCGGCACTATGGAGTTTCCCGTGTCGGCGTCATGCCGTTATCGGTGACGCACCAAAGTCCACAGAGGGGCTGGTTCGGATTTCGCGCCGGCGGCCCCGGCCTGGCCAACCCACCCGGCATGCTGGACCTGTACGTGTTCGCCCCTGCCCGCCGCGTCGGGCGGCACCTAACCTGACCGCACAAGATGATCGGCTGAGCCATACCAGAGGGCGCACGACGTGCCGTCCTGCCTGCTACTGGGCGCGAACCGAAAGGCGACGGGCACCGGCTCGAACGAGCCGGTGCCCGAGGGCCGGAGATGGGATCAGGCGGAGTAGCCGCGGGTGGCCATCCAGTTCGCCAGGTCGATGGTGGTCATCCAGTAGGCGGCCATGTTCGGGTCGGCGGAGTCGGCGATCCGCACCGTCCGGCCGTCGTCCTTATATCCGACCACGGCGATGTAGTGGCCGCCGGGGAAGGAGTGCCAGCCGCCGTCTGTATCGGTCGCGGAGCCGACGGTGTTGGCGACCACGGCACGGCCGTCGGTGATGGCGGTGACCACGTCGGCCTGGAGCTGGTCGATCTGCGCCGGCGTCGCGGCCTGGCCCGGGATCATGTGCGTCCGGTACGGGTTGCCCTTGACCATCTGGTTGAGCCCGCGAGTGGTGTCCTCCGCCGAGTTGGTGCCGTTCTCGCCAGCGTTCAGCGGGGCGACCATCGCGTCCTGGGTGGTCTCGACGCCGCTCGCGCTGAGCGCGTTGCGCACAGCGGCCGGGCCGCAGTTCCAGTAGGCAGTCTGCGCCTCGTAGGTGTGGTCGAGGACCTTGGTCGACGGAGGCTTCGGCCTCGCCTTCTTGGTCACGTCCGGGTCGGTCGTGGCCCTGTCCTTCGCTGACGGCGACGGCTCGGCGGCGACGCGAGCCTCGCCGCGGGTGGCGACATCACCGAGCCGCGGAGCCAGCCCGGCGGCGGTGTTCCCCTGGCGGACGGGCGCGTTGTGATCGGTGGCGGCCAGCGCCGTGCCGACGCCGCTGGCGAGCACGAGCGCCGCGGCGGAGCCGGCGATGATCTTGTACGGGCGCTCGGTCACAAGACGCCGCAGCTGACGCTTCATGTGGTGCTTCATGTGTTCCTCCACGGGCTGGAGCGGCACAGGCCGGCCCGACGCGCGGAGGAACTCACGCACGTTGTGACTGGGCGGGGTGCCGCGGGGATGGGGAGCGCCCGGTGGGCCGGGCTGGGGGGCAGTTGCCGGGACTCACAGTCAGGCGAGTGTCGGCACCGCGATGCCGTGGAGGCGTGGGGAGTATCGGGAGGTGTTTCGCACGAGGCTGGCACTCCTTCCGTGGCCGCCTACCGGGTTAGCTGACGGATTCGGGCGGGAAGTACGCCCTACCGCGGGCCGTGGCTCGCGGATTCACCCCGGTGTTGCCTGGGTCCCCGGTTCATGAGATCACGATTAGGCGGGTCGGAGCGGCGTCGCCACTTGCGATCGGAAACCGCACCGGACGCGCCGACATTACCGGTGGGTACGTCGTATGCCAAGGGCTCCCACCTGCATAAGCCTCGAACATCGCTACTCTGATCGGAACCTCCAGTTACTCATGCCACTCAATGGGACGAGCAGTTATAGCGGAACCCTCGGGACGTAACCGGACATCGGAATGCTGTTGGCGCTCAATTGCTTGGCCGATCGCCGCATACTCACCCGAATGGCCGTTTCCTGGGCGGCCGTACGTAGCCCCACACCAATTTCAGTCACAATTCAGCAAACCCGGGCCGGCAGCAGCGGCGGTAGTGGTGGTACGGGCCGAGGCCGCGCGCAGACACAAGTCAGTGCGAGCTCCCCGTTACCGCACAGGCGTTCATGGAGATGAAGTTGGCGGCGCTCGTGACACCCGGCAGTCAGCCCGCGCAGACCGCGGGTAGCTCGACGTTCGAATGTCGACGTGGCTTCGACGAAAATCAACCCAATCCCGGCGGGCGGCGTAAGGCCGGATCGCCGCCCTGCCGACGGTTGGGCGCGCGCCGCGCGAAGCAAGTGGGAACCGCGTACGAGAGCATGATCGTCGCGCTGATCGCGGTGGCCCGCTTCAAAATCCGTCACCGCGGGGCCACAGAGCGACCCGACCACGGCCGACCGGGACCGCGGCAATGCCTCGCACCACTCCCGGCGCAGTCCGTCGCCGTTGCGAGTCGGCGATGCCACCATGCTGGCGCTCTCCCCCAACCTGACTTTCTGGATCGTCGAAGCTGACCCGCCCCTACTAAGGGCGGGTAGTAGTTGACCTAGGATGGCGACCGCACCACGTGGGAGCGATGTGTGGGCACCGGCCCGCGCCTCCTTGGCGGAAGGATCAACAGTGCCTTTCCAGCGGCGTCGCCGGGCGGCCTGACCTTGCTTGCTGCATCGCCGGGTCTCGCATGTCCTCAGTCGCCAGCACGTCGCGCCGCGCGCTGGGCAATTCGGGTGTGGCTGGCGCTGTTTCCCGCCCTCATCGTGGCCCTCGGGTTCGCTTCCCCTGCGGCCGCACATTTCAAGCTGCTCCGGGCCGTTCCGGCCGACGGCGCGCGGATCGACGGCGCCGTCCAGGAAATCCGGCTGACGCTCAGCGCCGCCGGCACGCCCACAGGAGCGGGATTCAAGCTTTCCGACGGCAACGGCATCGGCCTACCGGCCGCCAGCCACACGCCCGACGGAGGCCGAACGTGGCTGGTCCACCCGACCGCTCGCCTGACCACCGGCACGTTCAAGCTGCGATGGAGCGTCGCGGCCCCGGACGCCCACCCCCTGACGGGTGTCATCACGTTTACGGTGGCCTCGCCTCCCCCGACGCCCGGAACGGCCGCTAAACCCCAGGCAACAGCCAGCCCGCACGGACATGCCGGCCATGGTGGGCCAGGTGTGCCCCCGGCTTCGCCGTCGGCACACGCGGGAGGACACGCTGTTGGCCACACCGCCGACGCGGAACAGGCGCCGGTGCGGTTTGTCGGCGCCGTCGGGCGTTGGCTTTCCTACGGGGCGATCCTGCTCGGTGTCGGTGGTCTTGTCTTCGCGTTGACCACACTGGTCGGCACACGCAGTGACATCCGGGTGGTGCAGATCTGGGTGCGGACGGCGGGGCTGGCGGTGGCGGCTGGAGCGGCCTTTGAGCTGGTTGCACTCGCGGCGGTCTTCAGCGAGCAGGGCACCTTCGCCTCGGCGGCCAGCGCCTCGTCGGTGACCGCCCTCAGCCAGACACCGGTGGCCGCCGGCCTGGTCCTGCGACTCACCGGTGCGGCCGGTCTGCTCGTGTCCGGTTCACTCGAAGCGGCGCTGATTCGGGGCCGGCACGCGGTCGGGCGTCACTCCGTTCCGACCGTCGCAGCGATACCCACCGACTCCCGGAACCTGGTGACGGCTGCCGCCGTCAGCGCGGCCGGCGACGGCGTTCAGCGGGTGCGAGCGCGACCGGTGCGGCCTGTGCTCATGGCGGTCACCGTGGCACTGCTGCTGGGTTCCTTTCTGGTCGATGGGCACACCGTCACCGCGGAACCTCGGGCCGTCGTCGTGGCGGCCGATTTCGCCCACACCATTGCCGCCGCGGTGTGGGTCGGCGGAGTTCTTCTCCTGGCTGCCCTGTTGCTGAGCCGCGCCCGCCTCGGCGTACCGACGGGTGCCGCCGAAATGGCGGTGCGATTCTCCATACCGGCCACCGCCGCGGTAGCGCTCACGGGTGTCGCTGGCGTCGCGTTGACCCTGCTGATCCTGGAACGGCCGGGCCATCTCGTGACCACCGACTGGGGGCGGGTGCTTCTCGTCAAGGTCGCCCTGGTGGCGGCTGTTGCCCTCGTCGGGCTGTACAACAGCCGGCGCGTCGTGCCCAGGCTGGATGACCGCGCGATGGACGCCACTTATCAGCTACGCCGCACTGTCCTGGTCGAGGCGTTGCTGATGGTCGCCGTCGTGCTGGTCACCGCGATCCTCGTCAACGCCGAGACGTAGTCGGCAGCAGCGCGTGACAGGAGTCGAGGGCACCTCACCGCCAGGGCCGCCTCGCGTGGGTCGGGCGCTGATCGTATGAATGCGCCGGTGGATCAGTCGGGATCAGACTCATCCACCGGCGTCAGACAGGCGGTTGATGGATTCGGTCAGGCCGCGGGTACTGTCTCGGCCTCGTTAACAGGCTGTCGCTTGGCCGCGCGGAGGGTGAGACCGGCGGTGAGGGCGCCTGCGGCGGCGATGATCCCGGCGCCGACGAAGGCGGCGGAGTATCCGTCGGTGAGGGCGGGCAGATCGCCGAGCCGGTCGGCGCCGGCGGCGGAGGCGACCGCGGTCATCGCGGCCAGGCCGAGCGCGGAGCCGACCTGGTAGCCGGTGTTGACGATGCCGGAGGCGAGTCCGCCCTCCTCGGGGCGGGCGCTGGAGATCGCCGTACCGAGCGACGGGATGAACGCCAGCGACATACCCAGCGCCGCGACCAGCGAGGCCGGCAGCACGTCAACGGTGAAGCTGCCGTCGGGGCGGACCAACGCGAGCCAGCCGAGTCCGACGGCGAGGACCGCGAGGCCGGTGACCACCATGGGCTTCGGGCCGAAGCGGGCGATGGCGCGCGGGGCGAGCGCGATCATGCCGATCATGATGAGGATGGTCATCGGCAGCAGTGCCGCGCCGCTGGGGAAGGCGCTGTAGCCGAGGACCTGCTGCAGGTAGAGGTTGAGGAAGAACCACATCGGGATCCACGCCGCACCGAGCAGAAGTTGGGCGACGTTGGCGGCGGCGAGGTTCGGCGCCCGGAAGATCGACAGCCGCATCAGCGGCTCCCGGCGGGCCGCCTGGATGGCGACGAACGCCGCGAGGGCGACCACGGCTCCGGCGAGCACCAGCCAGGTCTGCCCAGAGGCCCAGCCCACCTCGGGGGCGCGGACGATGCCGTACACCGCGGCGCCGAGACCGATGGTGACCGTGAGGGCGCCGAGCACGTCCAGCGAACCGCGGCGGGTACCGCCGGCGGGCATCAGGGCCGGGGTGGCCAGCAGCGCGAGCGCGGCGATGGGAATGTTGATGTAGAAGACCCACGGCCAGCTGAGGTATTCGGTGATGACGCCGCCGAGGAAGACGCCCGCGGTGCCACCGGCGGGTGCCGCCGCGCCGTAGAGGGCGAGGGCCCGGGTGAGTTCCCTGGGTTCGGCGCCGAAGAGCATCATCAGCAGCGTCAGCGCCGACGGGGCGATCAGCGCCGCACCGGCTCCCTGTACGGCGCGGGCGGCCAGTTCGACCGTGACGCTGCCGGCCAGGCCCGCGGCGGCGGAGCCGATGAGCAGGACACCCCAGCCGGCGGCGAACATCCGCTTGGCGCCGAACAGGTCGGACAGCCGGCCGCCGAGCAGGAGCAGGCCGCCGAACGCGACGACGTAGGCGTTGAAGACCCAGGACAGGCTCTCCGGTGAGAAACCCAGATCCGCCTGTATGCGTGGTAGCGCGACGCCGATGATCGAGGTGTCCATGATGACCATGAACTGGGCGAGGGCGATGAGTCCGAGGGCCCACCAGCGCTTCGATCCGGATGACATCGTGATCACTCCTTTTCTTACCCCTAGGGGGTATGGGTAGCGGCAATTTTGTACCCCCCACCGGTACCTGTCGTCAAGTGATCCGGATGACATGCCAGGGTAAGCACACGGATCGGTCGAGGTCTTGAGGGGCATACCGGGGAGGGGTATATTCAAACGCCTGCGGGCCGGCGCACAGCCGACCGTCGACGGACGGGCCTTGCGCACCGTCACGCCATCGTCTGCGACACCGAGGAGATCCCATGTGCGGCAATGAAGCCAGCTGCGGCTGCGGCACCATCACGATCGACAGCGCCCCGGCGGCCCAGGGCACCGGCAGCGGCGCCCGGAGCACCTACCAGGTGTCCGGCATGACCTGCGGCGGCTGCGCCAAGAAGGTGACCGGGCACGTCTCCGAGATCGCCGGCGTGACCGACGTCCAGGCCGACGTGGCCGCGGGCACCATCACCGTTCTCAGCGAGAACCCGTTGGACACCGCCGAGGTCCGCGCGGTCGTGCAGCGGGCCGGCTACCAGCTCGTGGACTGACCCGCGGGGCATCTCGCATCCCTGGGGCACCGGTTGGCGCCCAGGGATGCCGCCTTGCCATCCGTCCCGGCGACGAGGAGACCGAGTTGACCGTCAACGATCGTTCCCGCCCCGATGAGCTCGTCGTGTACGGCACCGGCTGGTGTCCCGACGTGCGACGCAGCCGCGCCCTGCTCGACGCCGCCCGCATCCCGTACGTGTACGTCGACGTCGATGAGGACCAGGCTGCGGCGGACCTGATCCGTGGCCTGCAGCAGGGGCAACGTCGCATTCCCACCCTGGTGTGGCCGGACGGCAAATTCCTGGTCGAGCCCACCGACGACCAACTGCGTGCCCACCTGACCAGCAGCGGCCATGAAACCGGTGGCCTCGCCGGCTGACGCTTCCATCCCACGCGTCAGAGTGCGCGGCGGCCGTCTAGAGACAGGTGAGGACCGCGGCGAGCATGCCGATGCCCACGGGCGCCCCGAGGGCGGCCGCAGCGAACGCGGTCCGGGTCGCAAGATTGCGGCCGTGCGGGGTACGCGACTGAAGCCGCTGCAACCGGACTCCCACTTCTCCCCCGGCCATCGACAGGGCGGACGGCGGATGGGGCGCACCAGCGAAGCTCAAGAGCGCATTGCGCACGGCCGCATGGCCGCACTCCCGGACGGCCGCAGCGTCCGCACGCAGCTCGACTAGCAGACGGACGGCGGCGGGTGCTTCCCGCGTCAGCGGCAGCCAGGGAACGGCCGATGCAAGCCCTTCCACGGCGGATACCAGCAGGTGGTGGCGCTCGCGCAGATGGGCGCGCTCGTGGCTCAGCACCGCGGCGAGCTGATCCGCCGGCAGATCTCGGGTACAGCTGGCGAGCACAGTCAACCCGCCGGCCCCGCCGAGGCTGTACGCCAACGGGGTGGGGTGTGGGATCCACAGCACCGCCCCGTCACCGGGCTCGGCCGCGCCGCCGGAGAGAGCCAGCAGATCCCCGTGCACGCGCCGGGCGCGACCGGCCGTCCGGGCGCGGCGGACGCAGGACGCGGCGAACTTCGTGAATGCCGCGACCATGGCCAGAGCGCCCGCCCCGCCGAGGACCTCGCCGAGGGCCGGGGGACGGCTGGGCCGCGCCCAGTGCCAACACAGTCGGGCGAGGTCATGCAGTGCCCACTCGTGGGCAGCGCCCGGGGCGAGCAACACGGCGACGGCGACGCCGAAGGTGGCCGTCACGGCGACGAGCAGCCCGAGCCAGCCGAGCAGCACGGCGACCGGGTCAGCAACGTGGCGGAAGCAGAATCGCAACGCGACGGGCCCCCACCAGGCGGCGGCCACGACACCGGCGACCAGTGCCAGCGCGACGCTCACGCCCCGGGCTCCCGCTCGTGGAGCACCTGCTTGATGATGTGCAGTTCCCGATCCGAGGCCGACCTGGCGAAATGCAGAAGCACCAGGTCGGGGTCCGTGCTGGTCTCGAGCACCTGACGCAGCGTGCGAGCGGCGATTTCCTCCCGGCTGCCGGCTGGGCGATAACGGTAGGCCTTGCCATCCTTCGCACGCGCCGCCCAACCCTTGCGGTGCAGGTTGTCGAGCACGGTGAGAACCGTCGTGTAGGCCAGAGCGCGGTCGGTGGTCAGTGCGTCGAGGACCTCTCTGACCAGCAGAGGTTGGCCGGCCCGCCACAGGACGTCCATGACCGCCGCCTCGAGTCTGCCCAGCTCTGCCACGTGCGCTCCCTTCGTGCCCGCAAGGGTACGCGGGGCGACCCGCCAGGCCAGCAAGGCGCACCGGGACCGTGAGGGCTGGCGAGCACAGAGGCCCGATACCTCAGGAGCGCGCGGCCCGGCCAGAACGACCTCGACGATGGTCCATATTTGCAGACGGCGGAAAGGTTGCGTTCCGCAAGGTTCCACCCCCGCCAGGGCAGGCGTATGAAGTGACCCGAGTCGATGCCGTACCCACCCTCCACGGCACTCCCAGAGGAGCTGGAATGCGCAATAAACTGCTGGCCGCCGCCGGTGCCGCCGCCCTCGCCCTGCTGGCCTTCCCGTCGCCCGCCCAGGCCAACCACAGCTGGGGCGGCTACCACTGGGCTCGCACCGCCAACCCGTTCAGCCTGAAGCTCGGTGACAACGTCAGCTCGCAGTGGGACTCGGCGCTGTCCGGCGCCTCCGCCGACTGGAGCAAGTCCACCGTCCTGGAACGACCGTCGTGGCCGGCTCGGTCAGCCCGAAGACCTGCAAGGCCACCGCCGGTCGGGTCGAGGTGTGCAACTCCACCTACGGCAACAACGGCTGGCTCGGCATCGCCTCGATCTCGGTCACCGGCGGCACCCACATCACCCAGGGCACCGTGAAGCTGAACGACACCTACTTCAACACCGCCCAGTACAACACCCCGGCGTGGCGCAACCTCGTCACCTGCCAGGAGGTCGGCCACACCTTCGGCCTCGACCACCAGGACGAGAACTTCAACAACGCCAACCTCGGCACCTGCATGGACTACACCAACGACCCGAGCACCAACCAGCACCCCAACCAGCACGACTACGACGAACTGGTCACCATCTACTCGCACGTCGACTCGACCAGCACGGTCGGCTCCGCGCCGGCAGGCGCCTCGGTCGGCAACTCCCCGGAGTGCTGGGGCACGCTGGTCAGCGGCTCCCGCGCCGACCGGCACTCCACCTACGTCCGGCACTTCGCCGACGGCACCATGGTCGTCACCCACGTGATCTGGGCCTGATCGTCGGATCGACCGCGGTGGAGGGGTCCGTCGCCGGATCGCCGAGCCGCACAGTGGCCCCTCGCCAGAACGGCGAGGGGCCCACGGTGCTGGTCAGGCCGAGTAGCCGCGCGAGGCGGACCAGTTCGCCAGGTCCGCAGCCGAGATCCAGTAGGTGCCATCACCGACAGGCTGCCAGGGATCGGCGATCTTGAGACGGCCCCCGTCGCTGTCGTAGCCGACCACGGTGAGGTAGTGCCCCACGGGGAAGGATCGGGTGACGCCTTCGGCACCCACGGCGGCACCGATGACGTTGACCACCGGGATGCGCTGCTCGTCGATGGCCTTGGTGAGGTCGGCCCTGAGCCGGTGCACCTCGTCGGCGCTGGCCGATTCGTTGGGAATCTCCACGGTCTTGTACTCCCGCTCGCCCAGGCTGTCGTTGAGCACTCGGGTGATCTCGAAGGCCGAGGCGGTGCCGGCGAAGGTGGTGCCAAGTTCACTCGCCAGCTTGTCCTGGTCTTCGATCTTTCCTTGCGCGCTCAGCGCGATCCGCGTGGAGGCAGGACCGCAGTAGTAGATGTTGGGCTGCGCCTGGAACGTGTAGTCGTTCACCTGTTTGCCGGAAGCTGCTCTGGCTGTCGCCTCGGCAGCAGCCGGGTTGGCAAAGGCAGCTGTCGCCGGACCTGCGGCGACGATGCCGGCAAGAGCCACTCCCGCCGCGGCCACGCATTTCCTCACCACGGCGGAGTTGTGGGTGTTGCTGACCGAAAACCGTCGGGCAGGGTTGTTCATGTATCGCCTCTCCTCGGGGAGCCGCAGCGATCACGCGGACCACTCGCCGCTCTTCTCGGTTCGGCACGCGCCTGCGAGCCGGGATACGCACACCCCGGAGCGTCCGGCTCCGGCCTGCGGTTAAGGACCAACTGGCGGCCCGGTTCCCGCATTCCGCAGGTGAGGCCCCGGCCACAGGATTCAGGGCGGTCAGCCGGAAAAGGGACCGGCCGGACTCGAACCAGAGTTCGAGCCCGGCCGGACAGGTACGCGCCTACAGGCGGTCGAGGATCTTCTGGAGGGTCCGCACCTCCGCCGCCTGGTCTGCGGCGATCTTGGCGGCGAGAGCCTTGGCGTCCGGGTTGCTGCCGTTGGCCTGTTCGGTCTTGGCCATCTCGATGGCGCCGTTGTGGTGGGCGATCATCATTTGGGCGAACTTCTTGTCGAAGTCAGTGCCCTTGGCGGCCGTGAGGTCAGCCATCTCCTGGTCGGACATCATGCCCGGCATGTCCGAATTCATCCCCGGCATGTCATGCCCGGGCGAGGCCGACATCCCCGGCATGTTGTGGCCGCTGGGCGGAGACGTGGGCTTCCCCCACGCCGTCAGCCAGCCCTTCATGGTGGTGATCTCGGGATCCTGGGCGGCCTTGATCTTGGCGGCCAGATCCTTCAGCTCCGGGTCCTTCGCGCGGCTCGGAGCGAGGCCGGCCATCTCAACGGCCTGCTGGTGGTGCGGAATCATCATCTGGGCAAACATGACGTCTGCGTCGTTAAACGTGCCGTTCGCTGCGGACGAGGCGCCGGTCGACAGGCTGCTGTTGGAATGGTCCATGCCGGCCATGTCGTCGCCCCCGCCGCAGGCGGCAGTGACGAGCAGAGCGGACAGGGCGACACCGGCAAGGGCAGTCCGGCGCAGGATGGTTCGCTTCATCGAGTGAATGGTCCTTGTCGCTAGTGGTTGGCAGACGGTCCTGTGATGGGGGCTTGGCGGCGCGCGAGGGTCTATGTCCGCAGGACCGACACCGCGGTCATCCGCAGTCCGAGGGGAGGTCGGGGCGGAGGGCCACATCCTCGACCCCACGTCCACTGCCTGGCGCGTGCGGATACGGGCAGTTCTCGTCGGCACCGCCGGAGCATCGACAGGGAGGCGAGAACGACCGCCGCGCCGAGCACCGCCAGACATACGGCGAATGCGTCAACGCCGCGACCGTGGCCGTCCGAGCCGCTGAGGCTCTGCTCGCCTGCCGGCACCACGGGTGTGTGCCGCAGGTCCGCCATCGCGCTTTCGACGCCGGAGCCCCTGAGGCTGGGATGGTGGCCGACGGTGTGCATGCCGAGAACACCGAAGGCCAGTGCGACGAGCAGCATCAGCCACAGGGCCGCGCGCTGCTCCGGCCCGCCCGACGCGCCCGCCTTCGCGCTTTTCATGCTGTACCAGGATAGTCGGTGCAAATCCGCCTGCCAGAGATCGAGGTCTGAAGCCGCCGCATCAAGGGGTCAGGTTCGGGATGTCGAACCAGCTGAACGGTGGCCACGGCAGGTTGCGCAACACGGTGCTGTAGAGCAGGAAGGCGGCACCATAGATCCAGTAGACGCGTGGCGACAACCGCAGCGCAGGCAACTCCCGCCCGAACCAGGCGACGCCGGCCCAGCGAATGCCCGCGTAGAGAAGGAAGGGAACGGCGATCAGAGCGGCCAGATGGTGGCGGGCCGCTTCGAGGAGGTCGCCGTGCAGCAGGTAGTAGAACATTCGGGTGCCGCCGCAACCCGGACCGTTGATGCCGGTCATCGCGTGCCAGAGGCAGGGGCCGGTGGGGTCGGCGACCCGGTCGGTCGGATCGAAGCGAAGGACGAACGCCGCCGCCGCGCCGATGGCGCCGGCCAGTGCCAGAGTCGCCGCGCGCTGCGTCGCGCGATGGGGGTAACCCGCCACCTGTCGCATCGCCACCTCCTCGTGTGTCACGAGAGCACACGTGCCGAGATGGGCAGGAACGAGCGATCCCGACACGCGTCTACTAATCACGCATAGTAGATGGCACGCATGGGCACCCTGCCGAGGGGACCCACACCACGAAGACCAGGATGCCGGGCAGGCGCGCGGAACCACCCGGGACACTCCCGTCGCCCTCACCGTGCGCGGTGGCAGCCGCTGCAGACGGGCCCGGCGTAACGGCGGTACCCCTCCCCCACCGCCCCTAAGCTGGGGCAGTACGAACCCTCGCACCACCACCCCGTGCGCACGGAGGTGACCTGTGACCGGCGGTGAGGAATCCGCAGCCGACCGGCCGCCGGGGACGGCCGTGCTGACGGCCCGGGGCCTGCGCAAGTCCTACCGTCGGGGACCGTTCCGGCGGCGTTGCCCGTGCTGCGTGGGGTGGATCTCGACCTGGGGCCAGGTCAGGTGGTCGGGGTGATCGGTGAGAACGGCTCGGGCAAGAGCACCCTGATGAAGATTCTGGTCGGCGCGCTACGCGCAGACGCGGGGACCGTGTCGCACCGCGGACGGATCGGCTACTGCCCGCAGAGCCCGCAGCTGTATCCGCGGCTGACCTGCGACGAGCACTTCGACCTGTTCGGCCACGCCTATGGCATGGCCGAGGAGGAGACGGAGCGGTCCCGGCAGTCGTTGTATGACCAACTGGGCTTCCCCCGGTACGCCCGCACCCGCGCCGAGCGGCTCTCCGGCGGAACCCTCGCCAAGCTCAACCTGGCACTGGCCCTGCTGCCGGACCCGGAACTGATGCTGCTCGACGAGCCCTACGCGAGCTTCGACTGGGACACGTACCAGAAGTTCTGGGACCTGGTCGGCGAGCGCCGGCGGGCCGGCCGCAGCGCACTGGTCATCAGCCACTTCGTGGTGGACGAGGAGCGCTTCGACCGGATCGTGGCCATCACGGACGGCCGGGTGGCATCCCGGTGACCGTCCTGGCGTTCGTGCGGCGGTTCCTGGCCGACTACGCCCGCAACCGGGTGAACCTGCTGCTGCTGGTCGTCGTACCCGTGGTCTTCGTGGCGGTGGTGGCGGGCACCCTGGCCGATGCCGCGCGGATTCTCGGCGGCCGCGGCGGCGCGGCGGTCGAGAACGCCACCGCCGCGTGGTCGGCGGCGTTCCTCGCCGGCATCGGCATGTACTTCCAGAGCGCCGCCACCCGCGACACTGACCAACGGGTGGTGCTGGCCGGGCTGCGGCCGGCACGCATGGTCGCGGCCCGGCTTCTCACCGGGCTGGCGCTGGCCGTGCTGGTCAGCGCGATCGCGTTGGTCACACTCGCGCTCCGGACCGGTATCGACCGCCCGGGGCACGTGGTGGTCGGCACACTCATGGCGGCGGTCATCTACGTCGCCATCGGCACGGCCGTGGGAACGCTAGTGAGCAACCCGGTCAACGGCTCGGTGGTGGTGCTGTTGATCTGGATCCTGGACGTCTTTCTCGGCCCGGCGATGGGGGCCCAGGAGCGGGTGGGCACCCGGATACTGCCGACGCATTTCGTCACCTCGTGGATGGTGGATCTCCCGTCGGGGCACGCCGGCCGGCTCGGCGACGTCGGCTGGGCCCTGGTGTGGACCGTCGCGGCGGTCGCGGTCGCCTGGACCCTCGCGGTGCGGCGTACCCGCCGCGCCGGGCAGCCCCGTCGCCGGCAGCGGCCGGGCGGGTGGCGGGCCCAGCTTGCGGGCGCCGGCCGGGCGGCGTGGCGCGACGCCCGCCGCAATCCGGCCCTGTGGGCGCTCTACGTCGCGGTGCCGGTGATCTTCATCCTGCTGGCGGACGCGATCACTCCCGACCAGCCCATCACGGTGACGGTGCGGGAGCACGGCCGGCGGCTGGCCGGGAGTTACCCGATGCCCGAGGTGCACGGGGCGACGATGGCGCCCATCGCGGTCGCCTCGCTGGCGGCGTTGGCCGGTCTGTTCACGCTGTTGGACAGCCGCGCCGGCGACCGCCGCGCGGCCCTGGCGGGGTTGCGTCCGGCGGCGTTGCTGGCCGGCCGGCTCGGGGTGCTCGCCGCCGCGGCGTTGCTGGCCACGGTGGTGTCGCTGGCCACCACGGCGTCGGTGTTCGACGCGGTCCGCTGGCCGGTGTACGCCGCCGGGAACCTTCTGGTCGCCGGCACGTACGCGCTCGTCGGTGCGCTGCTCGCGCCGGTCTTCGGCCGGGTCGGTGGGGTGTTCATGGCGTTTCTGCTGCCCTTTCTCGACCTCGGCATCAGCCAGAGCCCGATGCTGCGCTCCCAGCCGCCGTCCTGGGCGAAGGCGCTTCCCGGCTACGGCAGCGTCAGGGTTCTCCTCGACGGCGCGCTGACCCGGGGGTTCGACGAACTCGGCGCGCTGGTGCTGGCCTCCGGGTGGATCGTGGTGCTGTCCCTGGCCGTCGCGGTCGCCTACCGGCGGTCCGTGTCGCCGCCCGGATCCCTCGTGACGGCTCTGGCCCGGCCTGCGGCGAGCCGGCCGGGCCAGAGCGGGACGTTCAACGGCGTCCGGGGGTGAGGCGGACCCGTCGGAGCAGTTGTGCGTTGAGCGCCACCACGATGGTGGAGGCGGACATCAGCACCGCGCCGACCGCCGGGCTGAGCGCCACGCCCGCCCACGCCAGCGCGCCGGCCGCGACGGGGATCGCGACCACGTTGTAGCCGGCCGCCCAGGCCAGGTTCTGCACCATCTTGCGGTAGGACGCGCGGGACAGCCGGATCACGCCGGTGACGCCGCGCGGGTCGGAGGAGGCCAGGACGACACCGGCGGATTCGATGGCCACGTCGGTGCCGGCGCCGATCGCGATGCCGACGTCGGCGCGGGCCAGGGCGGGCGCGTCGTTGACCCCGTCGCCGACCATGGCCACCGTCAGGCCCCGCGCCTGCAGGTCGGCGACCGCGCGGTCCTTGTCCGCCGGGAGCACCTCGGCGAACACCTCGTCCACACCGGGGCGGAAGCCCAGGTCGGCGGCGACCGCCTCGGCGACCGGGCGGGCGTCTCCGGTGATCATCACGATCTTCTTGACGCCCTGTTCCCGCAGCTCGGTGATCGCCTCCCGGGCTTCCGGCCGGACCTCGTCCTCCAGCGCGAACGCGCCGATCGTTTCGGGTCGGCCGTCCGCCGGCAGCCGCAGCAGATGCAGGACGGCCGCGCCGCGGGCCGACCACCGGCTGCTGGCGTCCGCCAGGTCGGCGGGCACAGTGGCATCGAGCTCCCGCAACAGCGCCGGACCGCCGACCGCGTAGGAGGTGCCGTCGACCACGGCCTGGACGCCGCGTCCGGTCAGGGAGCGGAAGTCCCGCGCCGTGGCAATCAGACCGTGCCCCTGGGCTGCCCGCACCAGGGCCCGGGCGAGCGGGTGCTCACTGTCGGCCTCCACCGCGCCGGCGACCCGCAGCACCTCGTCCTCGGTGAGCCCTGCGGTGGCGGCGGTGGCGGTAACGGTGTGGGCGCCCTTGGTCAGGGTGCCGGTCTTGTCGAACAGCACCGCGTCCACGCCACGCATGCGTTCGAGCGCCATGCGGTCCTTGACCAGGATGCCCGCCTTCGCCGACACCGCGGTCGACAGGGCGATGACCAGCGGGATGGCCAGCCCGAGGGCGTGCGGGCAGGCAATCACCAGAACCGTCACCGTACGGACCACGGCTTCGTTGACGTCGCCCAGTGCCCACCAGGTGCCGAAGGTGATCAGCGCGGCGGCGGTGGCGAGGTAGAACAGCCAGGCGGCGAACCGGTCGGCGAGCACCTGCGCGCGGCCGGCGGACGCCTGCGCCTGGGCGACGAGCCGGCTGATGCCGGCCAGGGCGGTGTCCTCGCCGACGGCGTCGACGCGGACCCGCAGGGTGGAGTCGGTGGCGACGGTGCCGGCGACCACCTTGTCGCCGACCGTACGGGGCACGGGCCGGGACTCGCCGGTGACCATGGACTCGTCGAGTTCGGCGGCCCCGTCGACGATCCGTCCGTCGGCGGGAACCCGGCCGCCGGAGCGGACCAGGACCAGGTCGCCGACGCGCAGGTCGCCGGCGGGCACCCGGTGCGGCTGCCCGGCGTCGTCGAGGCGTTCGGCGTCGTCGGGCAGCAGGGCGGCGAGGGCCGCCAGGGCGCCCTGGGCCTGCCCGATCGCCTTCATCTCCTGCCAGTGCCCGAGCAACATGATGGTGACCAGCGCGGCGAGTTCCCACCAGAAGTCGAGGCTGAACGCACCCAGGCTCGTGGCCAGCGAGGCGGCGTACGCGACGGTGATCGCCATCGCGATCAGCAGCATCATGCCGGGAGCCCGGTCGCGGACCTCCCGAACGGCGCCGGCCAGGAACGGCCAGCCGCCGTAGGCGAAGACCAGGGACCCCAGGACGGGCCCGACCCAGGTCATGCCGGGGAAGTCGAGGGTGTAGCCGAACCAGTCCATGATCATGTGGCTGGTGGCGACGATCGGCACGGTCAGCGCCAGGCTCAGCCAGAACTTGCGCCGGAACTGCTCCGGGTCGTGCCCGGCGTGCTTGTCGTGTCCGCCGCCGTGTCCCCCGTGGTGGTCGTGGTGCTGGGGCTGATCCGGCGGGCGACGCTCTGGCGTGTGATCTGCGTGCCGCTCGGCGACGTGGCCGTGAGCGGGGTGCGGGTGCTCGGGTGCCGTCGCGAGCGGGGCATGGTGGGTGTCGTGGCGTGTCATGAGGTCCACCTCCGCCTCGAACATATACCCCTAGGGGGTATAGGGCAAGGCTGCTGGTACGTGGTCTTGAGCGCTTCCTGTTACCGCTACCCGGAGGGGGTAGGACCTTCGACCGTACGGCCGGGGCCGGTAGGCGCTGCCGCCCGGCGGAACCCGGGAGCAGGCTCGGTTTGGGAGCTACGAGAAAGGAGACCGGTGATGAGGCGACATCTGCCGTTGTACGTGACCGCCTTGGTGATCCTCATCGCGGGGGCGCTGGCGATCGGCGTGCCGGCACGTTCGGTGGCGTACGGGCTGCTCGCGCTCGCCTGCCCGCTGATGATGCTGTTCATGCACGGCGGCCACGGTGACCACAGCGGTCACTCCGGTGGCAGCGAGCGCCGCGGCCCGTCGGAGACGAATTCGTCGGTCAGGTGAGCCGGCAGCGGCGACGGGTATGCCGGCGACGCCGTCAGGTCCAGGAGAACAGCAGGGTCCGACAGCGGAAAGGACGTGACCCACATGCATGATGGCAACGGTTGGTTCTGGCCGATGGGTCTGATGATGGTCGGCTGGCTGGTCCTGGCCGTGATCATCGTCGCGGCGGTCTGGCTCACGGTCGGCACCGGCCGACGCGCGACGGACCACGGCGACTCCGCCCGGCGGATCCTGGCCGAGCGCTACGCCCGTGGCGAGCTGGACGACGAGGAGTACCGCCGCAGGCTGGACGGGTTGCGCTGACGGGCCTCCCCCACGCGCTTCGTCAGCTGCCTGCGGCGGGCCCTGCGCCGGGCAGGGCGACGGTGAACATCGCGCCCCGGCCGGGGCCCTCACTGGCGGCGGTGATCCTGCCGCCGTGTTGGGTCACGATAGCGCGGGCGACGGCCAACCCGATGCCCGATCCCCCGTGCTCGCGGTCCCGGGCGGCGTCCGCCCGGTAGAAGCGTTCAAAGACGTGCGGCAGGTGCCGCGCGTCGATGCCGTCTCCCGTGTCGGTGACGCTGACGCGCACCTCGTCGGCAGCCCGGGTGGCGTGCACGCTGACGCGCCCGGTCGGTGGGGTGTGGCGCAGGGCGTTGTCGAGGAGGTTGCCCAGCACCTGCCCCATCCGTACCGGGTCGGCGTCGACCACTCCGACGTCCGGTGCCACCTGCTCGTGCAGGGTGAGGCCCTTCGCCGCGTACCGGGGCCGGGCGGCGGCCACGGCAGCGCTGACCAGCTCACCGACGGCGACCGGTCGGGGGCGCAGGTCGAGTTGGTGCTCCTCTGCGCGGGACACCGCGACGACGTCCTCGGCCAGACGGCGCAGCCGGGTGGTCTGCGCCCGCAGCACCGTCCAGGTGTCCTCGCCCTCGACCGCGATCCCGTCCTCGGCCGCGTCCACGTACGCCTCGATGGTGGCCAACGGAGTACGCAGCTCGTGGCCGAGGTCGGCCAGCAGACGGCGGCGGGTCGCCTCCGCGTCGGCCAGCCGGGCGGCCATCGTGTTGAAGGCGGCGGCGACCGTGTCGAACTCCGGACCGAGGCCGGGACCGTTGACCCGTGCCGCGTAGTCGCCCCGGCTGACGTCCGCGGCGGCGGTCGCCAACTGGGTGACCGGTCGGGCAAGGCGGCGAGCCAGGTAGGCGCTGACGGCGAGGGCGGCGAGCAGCGATACGGCGATCGCGACCCCCAGGGCGAGGGCGCTGGCCGAGGCGTACGCCTGCTCGACGTGATGAGCGGTCCCGGGGTCGACCGGACCGGTCACCCGCCTCAGATGGCTCCGGAAGATCGCCGGCCCGACCACGGCCGCCACCAGGCCGAGGGTTCCCGCGCCGACCAGCACCACGAGGGCCTGGGCGGCGAGAAGCCGGCCCGGCAGTCCCAGTTGTCGTCTCATCCCCGCCCCATCCGGTAGCCGATGCCGCGGACGGTGCGGATGAACCGGGGCCCGGCGGGATCGTCGCCGAGCTTGCGGCGCAGGTGGGCGATGTGCACATCGACGAGGTGCTCGTCGCCGACCCAGTCGGCACCCCACACCGCGTCGATGAGCTGCCGGCGGCGCAGCGCCGTGTCCGGCTGCGCGGACAACGCGGCAAGCAGGTCGAACTCCGTCCGGGTGAGTTCCACGGGCTGCTCGTCGACGTACACCTCACGGCCGGCCAGGTCGACCCGCAGCCCGCCGACCGTCCGGGTCGACTGCTCCGCGGCCGGGGCCACGGCGGCGCGGGGACGGCGCAGCATGGCGCGGATCCGGGCGACGAGTTCGCGCGGGCTGAACGGCTTGGTCAGGTAGTCGTCCGCGCCGACGCCGAGGCCGATGAGCTTGTCGACCTCCTCGCTGCGGGCGGTGAGCATGACCACGTAGCAGTCGGTGAACGTGCGGATCTGGCGGCAGACCTCGATGCCGTCCAGGCCCGGCAGGGCGAGGTCCAGCACCACCACGTCGGGCCGGTCCCGCCGGGCGGCCGCGACCGCCGACCGGCCGTCGAAGACGCAGCTCACCTCGTGACCGTCGCGCTCCAGATAGCTGGCGACGACCTTGGCCAGGCTGCGCTCGTCGTCGACCACCAGCACACGTACACCCATGGGCCAATCCTGCCCTGCCGGTCAGGCCGGGCGGACCCAGGTCACCGGCGATCGCTCATGAAGATTCACTGAAGAAAGCCGTGCGACGTGGCCGTCGGCCCGCGGCGAAGGTCAGGCTGCAGACAGGGTTCCTCGCAGCCGAAGGAGCAGCCATGTCCCCCACCCTCACCCGCCGACGACTGCTGGCCGGAATCGCCGGCACGGTCGGTATCGCCGGCACGGCCGGCGCCGCCGCCTGGGCCGGCGGGCTGTTCGACCCCCGTCTCGTGGCTCCGGGCGGGGACCTGGTGGCCCGGACCGAGGCAGCGCGACGGCGGGCCGGCGCCCGCACCGTGTCCGCGAGGCTCAACCCGCGCCCGGTCACCCTCGACCTCGGCGGCCGGCAGGTGCAGACCTGGGGCTACCAGGATTCCGCGCCGGGTCCGCTGCTGCGCGCGCGGGCCGGCGACGTGCTCCGCGTCGAGGTGGCCAACGGTCTGGCCACCGAGACGAGCGTGCACTGGCACGGCGTCGCGCTGCGCAACGACATGGACGGCGTGCCCGGAGTGACCCAGCGGTCGATCGCTGCGGGCGGAACGCACACCTACGAGTTCACCGCCCCTGACCCGGGCACCTACTTCTACCACCCGCACTCGGGAGTCCAGCTCGACCGCGCTCTCTACGGTGTGCTCGTGGTCGACGACCCGCACGAGGCCGGCCGGTACGACCAGGAGTGGATCGTGGTGCTCGACGACTGGGTCGACGGCACCGGCCGCACACCCGACGACGTGTTGGCGTCGCTGCAGTCGATGGGCGGCCACGACGACATGGCCGGCATGAACGGCATGGCCGGCATGGAGCACGGCGGCATGAGCGGCATGTCGATGGGCGGCATGGAGAGCATGACCTCGCCCCTGCTAGGTGGGGCAGGAGACGTGGTCTACCCGCACTATCTGATCAACGGCAGGGCACCGGACGCCCCGGTGACGTTGACCGGTCGACCGCGCCAGCGGGTGCGGATCCGCCTCGTCAACGCCGCCTCCGACACCGCGTTCCGGATCGCCCTCGGCGGCCACCGTCTCACCGTCACCCACACCGACGGCTTCCCCGTCACCCCCACCACCTGCGACGCCCTGGTGCTCGGCATGGGGGAACGGGCGGACGTCACCGTGGACCTCGGCGACGGCGTCTTTCCCCTGGTCGCGGTCGCCGAAGGCAAGAGCGGCCAAGGCGTGGCCGTGGTCCGCACCGGCGCCGGCAGCCCGCCGGCCGCGACTGTCCACCCTGCGGAGCTGGACCTCCGAGTGCTGCTCACCGGCGGCCTGAGCCCTGCCGACGCCGTCAAACTGGAGCGCCGCAAGGCCGATCGGGTGCACCGCCTGGAACTGGGCGGCTCGATGATGCCCTACCGGTGGACCATCAACGGCACCACCACCGACAAGCTCGACCCGCTGCTGGTCGGCCAGGGCGAGCGGGTGCGGCTGGAGTTCGTCAACCAAAGCACGATGTTCCACCCCATGCACGTGCACGGCCACACGTTCGCCGTCACCGACACCGGCGTCCGCAAGGACACGGTGATCGTGGTGCCGAAGCAGACCGTCGCGGTCGAGTTCGACGCGACCAACCCGGGCCAGTGGATGACCCACTGCCACAACATCTACCACGCCGAGACCGGCATGATGATCAACCTGGCGTACCAGGAGTAACAGCCTGACCTATCCCCCGGGGTGACAGGAGGCTCCCGCGGCCTTCGGCCATGGGAGCCTCCTGTCATCGACCGACGGTTCAGGTGACGCGGCGGAAGCCGGCGACCGGCATGTAGGTGATGCTCAGGACGTTGACCGGCTTACCGGCCCGCGGCGCGTGCACCATCAGGCCGTTACCCAGGTACAGCCCCATGTGGTGCAGGTCGCTGAAGAAGAAGATCAGGTCGCCGGGGCGGGCGTCGGCCCGGGACACCGGCCGACCCTCGTTCCACTGCGCGCCGGTGAAGTGAGTGAGCGAGATACCCGCGGCCTTGTAGGCGTACTGGGTGAGCCCAGAACAGTCGAAAGCGTCCGGGCCGTCGGCCCCCCAGACGTACGGGTCGCCGACCTGCTGGCAGGCGACGCGGATCGCCGTCTGCGCGGCGCTGCTGACCACGCCGCTGATAGTGGGGCAGCCCGTTACCTTCACCGTCGTCTTCGGCAGCGACGCGGTCAGGCGTTTGATCTCGGCGTCGATCTGCTTCTTCTTCGCCGCCAACTCGTCCTGCTGCTTGACCTCCGCGGCGATCAGCTCGTCCAGCTTCTTCTTCTGCGCCTGGTACCGGTCGCGGACAGCCAGCACACCGGCGATTTCCTGGTGCTGCTGGGCCGCAAGCCGGTCGAGGATCACCAACTGTTCGGCGAGGGTCCCAGGCTTGGTGCTCACCAGAAGGGCACCCAGTTCCTGCGAGGGGCCCCGCACATAGTACCGGGCGGCGATAGCGCCGACCCGGTTCATCGCCAGCGCGGACTCCAGTTCCAGCGGGGCCATCTTCTTCTCGAGGTCCGCCGCCTTCTTCTGGTTGACCTTCAGCTGGGCCCGCACCTTGTTGAAGCCTTCGATGGTGGGCTCGAGTTGTTCCCACTGCTTGTCGATCTGCGCTTCGATCTCGTCCGCCGAGGGCGCGGCGTGGACCGGTGCCGCCAGGAGCCCGGCGCCGAGCGCAGCGGCCGCGAGCAGGACGAGTGCACGGCGGGCCAGCCCGCCGCGACGGACGGGCGGGTGGCTCGCGGGGGGACGGCGAAGGGGCAGGGATGCCACCAGCACGGACTCCTTCTGGCCTTGGGAAGCGGGCGGGGCTGCGCGGTAGCGGCCCCACCCGCGGCGGGTTCGCCCACATCCTTACCTACTATTGGCCGATAGTTGAAGAGGGGACGGCCCGAGCAGCCAAAGTGTCACCGAGGGCTAGCGGCTGACCACGTACCAGAGCGGTCCGGCCACCAGCCCCAGCGCCAGGCTGACGGCCGACGCGAGGATGGCCGTCCGCGCCGTGACGCGCCGCAGGACGGCCTCGGAGGTCACCGCCGAGTCGCCGGGCTCTCGGTACACGGGAACGATCCAGCGCAGGTAGTAGAAGAGGCTGAGCACACTGTTGACGAACACGACGACGGCGAGCCAGGCGTACTCGCCGTCCCAGGCGGCGGTCGCGGTGGTGAGCTTGCCGACGAACACCGCCGTCGGCGGGGTGCCCACCAGGCCGAGGAGGGCGACCAGCAGGGCCGCGGCGAGCCCCGGCCGCCGGTAGGCCAGGCCCCGGAAGTCGGTGAGGTCGCGGTGCTCCGGAAGGGCGGCGGTGACCGCGAACGCGGCGATGTTCGTCACCGTGTAGCCGGCCAGGTACAGCAGCAGCGACGGCAGTGCCAGGTCGCTTCGTCCAATGGCCACGATGGGCACGAGCAGGAACCCGACCTGGCTGACGGTGGACCAGCCGAGCAGCCGGCGTGGGTCCGATTGCCAGTAGGCGGCCAGGTTTCCCAGGGTCATGCTGACGGCTGCCACGACAGCCACCGCGACCGCCCAGGACACGGAGGTGGGAAGGACGCCGGCGAGTCGGAAGACGGCGATCAGCGCGCCGATCTTCGGAACGGTGGTCAGGAACGTCGCCGCGGTGGCGGAGGTGCCCTGCGCGGCGTCGGGCACCCAGAAATGCGCGGGTACGCCGCCGGCCTTGAACATCAGCCCTGCGAGGAGAGCCACCGCAGCGACCGCGACCGCCCCGCGGGGCATGTCCGGCAGGCGCTGCGAAAGTTCGGGATAGGTGGTGGTGCCGGACAGGCCGGTCAGCACGGTGACGCCCAGCAGGAGCAGGATCCCGAACAAGGCTCCCAACAGGTACGTCTTCAGCGCGGCTTCGGCGCCGGCAGCGGTGTGGGCAAGACCGATCAGCGCGTAGAGCGGGATGCTGGCGAGCAGGAACCCGACGGCGAGGGCGAGCAGGTCGTTCGCCCCGGCCAGCAGCACCGCGCCGGCGGTGGAGAACAGGAGCAGGCTGTAGGTTTCGCTCTCCCGCGCGGTACCGGAGATCTCGTCGGCCGCGATCGCCAGGATGAGCAGGGTGCCGGACGCCGCGAGGATGCGGGCGATCCCGGTGGCCGTGTCGACGGCGAACGAGTTGTCAAAGGCGCTCGTCGCCGGCTCGCCCAACTGGATCGCGGCGACGACGATCGTGGCGACGAGCACGACGGCGGTGAAGATCCGGATGATCCACTGCCGGTGGCGGGGGACGAAGGAACCGCCGATCAGAGCGGCGAGGGCGCCGCCGGCGAGCAGCATCTCGGGGACCAGCAGCAGCGGTCGCATCATCTCCGTTTCCACCGGTCACCGCCCGAGCAGGCCGACGACGGCGTGGGCTGCCGGTTCGATGACGTCGAGCAGCGGGCGCGGCAGCACCCCAATCAGCAGGGACAGCAGCAGCAGCGGCCCGACCGACCAGAGTTCGCGGGCGCGCAGGTCGGTGAACCCGATGGACCTGCCGGTGGTGTCGCCGGTGAAGACGCGTTGCAGCGCGCGGAGGAACAGCGCCGCGGTGATCAGGATGCCGAGCACGGCGACGGCGGTGACCGGTGCCGCGGCGACGCTGCCGGTGAAGATCTGGAACTCGGCGATGAAGCCGGAGAAGGCGGGCAGGCCGAGGGAGGCGAACGCACCCACGGCGAACAGCGCGGCGAAGGTCGGCGCGGGCGCGCCGAGCCCGCCGAAGTCACGCATGTCGTAGGTGCCGGCGCGGTCCCGCAGGACGCCGGCGAGCAGGAACAGCGCCGCGGTGATCAGGCCGTGGCTGACCATCTGGGTGACCGCCCCGACGACCGCCACGCCGCGAGCCTGGGCGGTGTCGGCGGCGACCAGGCCGGCCACGCCGACGGCGAGGACGATGTAGCCCATGTGGTTGACCGACGTGTACGCGATCATGCGTTTGACGTTGGACTGGGCCAGCGCGACGAGCGCCCCGTAGAGCACCGACACGACGCCGACGACGACGACCACCCAGGCCCACGCCCTCCACGCCTGCGGGAGCATCGGCATGGCGATGCGGACGAAGCCGTAGGTGCCCATCTTCAGCAGCACCCCGGCGAGGACCGCCGAGCCGACGGCCGGTGCGTCGGTGTGTGCCGGCGGCAGCCAGGTGTGGAAGGGCACGGTCGGCGTCTTCACCGCCAGACCGAGCAGGATCGCCGCCAGCACCAGCCCACCCGCGACCGGCCGGCCCTGCAACGGCGGCGTGGCGACGAGTTCCGGCATGTCGAACGTGTGCGGGGCGGCAGCGACGTACAGGCCGATGAACCCAACCAGCAACGCGAGGGAGCCGAGGAAGGTGTAGAGGAAGAACTTCAGCGCCGAGTGTGCCCAGTTGCCATGGCCCCAGCCGGCGATGACAAAGTACATGCCGACGATGGACAGATCGAAGAAGACGAAGAACAGGACCAGGTCGGCGGCGACGAACAGACCGAGGCTGACGCTCTGCAGGAACAGAAACAGCGCCGCCTGCCCTCGGGGCCGGTGTCGCTCGTGCAGTGCGTACACCGCGCAGGCCAGGAAGATCACGGCGGTCATCACCACCAGCGGCAGCGAGAGCCCGTCCACACCGATGTGGTAGCTGCTGTTCACGCCGGGAATCCACGCCGCCCGCTCGGCGAAGGCGAGCTCACCGGTCGGCGGGGTGTGGTAACGCCACCAGACGACGGCGATCAACGCGAGATCGACGGCGGTCACGGCGATCCAGGTCCAGCGCGCCGCGGTGTCTCCCAGCCGCGGCAGCGCGACCAGTGCCACCGCTGCGAACAGGGGAAGGAAGACAATCACGCTGAGCACGGGTTCACCCCAACACCACGAGGACGACGACACCGACGAGGAGCACCACGACGGCCTGTAGGTAGTACTGGTAGAGCTGTCCGGTCTGCGGCCGGCGCGCGAACTGCCCGAGCCGGCGCATCCCGGCGGCGAACGCCTCCACCGCCCCGTCGAGCCACCGGTCGTCGGCCCGGCCGGCCCGAGCGGCCATCCGTAGCGTCCGGGCCGAGGCGAATTCGACGCCCCGGTCGAGGACCCGGTCGTCGAACGAGCCGGCCCGGCGGGACAGGCTCAGCACCGTGCGCGCCAGGGCTACCGCGGCCCGGTCCAAGACCCGGTCGTCGAAACGGGCCAACGCCTCGGCGCAGCGCAGCGTCGGTCGGACGACCAGGACTCGTGCTGCGGGCTCCAGCCCGAGCCAGTGCAGCGCCCAGCGCGGCTCGGGGATCGGGCGGCGGGCGACCGCCAGGACGACGACCAGTGCGATCACCGCCGACACCCCAAGCTCCGGCAGCGACACGTGGAACTTCTCCGGCTGCCCGACGGTCCGCGCGACCGTGGCGCCGACCGGTGGCAGAGCCAGCAGGCCAGCGAACCCCGCACCGATCGCGAGCGCGACCAGCGGCGCCTGCTGTAGGACGCCGACCCGCCTGGTGGCCGTCTCCTCCTCGTCCCGGTGGGCGTCGACGTCGGCCTGCTGGTCGGGGGGGACCCGCCGCCAGATGACCACCAGCACCTTCCCCGCGTAGGCGGCGGAGAGCGCCGACGCGGCCAACCCCACCGCGTAGAGCCACGGCGACTGCTCGAGGGCCGCCGCGAGGACCTCGTCCTTGGTCGCCCACAGCGACAGCGGCGCCATCCCCGCGAGCGCGAGCGCACCGACGGTTGCCGTCCACCCGACCCACGGCCACCGAGCGACGACCCCGCGCAGCCCGGCGAGCTGCTTGGTGCCCAGCGCCGTCAGCCAAGCTCCGGCCGCGAGGAAGAGCAAGGCCTTGGTGGCGGCGTGCGCGATCAGGTGCGTCGCGCCGCCCGCGATCCCGCCGGCCCCGGCGGCTAGCACCACGAAACCAAGCTGGGCGGAGGTGGAGGCGGCGAGGAGTTGCTTGAGGTCCCGCTGGGCGACCGCCACCGCCCCCAGCAGGAGCGCCGTCACCGCTCCGGCCCACATGGTGGCCGGGCCCGCCCACCCGGTCGTGGCCAGCAGCGGCTCGACGCGCAGCAGCAGGTAACCGCCCATGGCGACCATGGCCGCGGAGTGCAGCAGCGCGCTGACCGGGCTCGGGCCGGCCATCGCCCGAGAAAGCCAGAACGAGAAGGGCAGTTGCGCGGCCTTGCCCAGCGCGGCGATGAGCATCCCGGCGGCGATGAGGTGCCGCCAGCCGGGGCTGCTGTCGGGCAAATCGCGCAACGCCAGACCGGCGCCGCCCGCGAGGGCCGCGCCGGCGGCGAGGTAGAGGCCCAGGTCGGCGGCGCGCGTGGTGACGAACGCGGTCAGGCCTGCGGACACCCGGTCGGAGTCGCGCCACCAGAACCCAATCAGGGCGTACGAGGCGGCGCCCATGATCTCCCAGGCGAACAGCAGGGTGGGCAGCGTCGCCGCGGTGGCGGTGAGCGCGACGGAGGCGGCGAAGAGCAGCATCAGGCCGTGGAAGCGGGCCCGGGAGCGGCGGATCTCCCCTGCTGCGGCGAGTAGCACGAGCAGGGTGACCACCGTCAACATCGGCAGCACCAGGGCGGCGAGCCCGTCGACGGCGAGCGCGAACTCGGTGCCGGCGAGGAACGGCGCCGCCACCCGCGGCCGGGCCACCCCGACCACCGCCGACAGGGCCACCGACCCGGTGGCAACGGTGAGCGCGACGGGTGCCGCGAGCCGGTCAGCCCGCCGGTCGAACGCGAGCAACGCGCCGACGCCAGCCGGTAGGGCCACCAGTGACCAGAGCGCCGCCTGCGCAAGCCCGTTCATCGGGACAGGTCCGCGGCCATGTCGGTCATGTCGGTGCGGCGTACCCGGTGCAGGTGGGTGGCCACGGCGAAGCCCATCGCCATCTCGACGGTCATCGCCGTGATGATGACCAGCAGCAGGACCTGCCCGGACGGGTGCGGGGCGAGGAACCACCAGAATCCGGCGCCGGCCAGGATGAGACCGTTGAGCATCAGCTCCAGCCCCATCATCACCATGACGACGACCTGCTGGGACAGGGCGCCGTAGAGGCCGACGCTGAACAGCGCGGCCGCGACGAGCAGCACGGTCTGCAGGGTCATCGGCCGACCCCTCCGGGCTGCGGGTCGTCGGCCGGTCGCCGGCGCAGGTCGTCGCCGAACCGGTCGTAGCGGGTCCGGTGGGCGGCGAGGACCACGCCGGCGACGATGGTCACCGCCATGACCGCCCCAACGCCGGTCATGACCAGCATCTTCGGACCCATCAATTCCTCCCCCAACGCCTCGGTGACGTCGACGGGCGGGGCACCGCGCCGCGTGGGCCACGGCACGAGCAGCACCCCGGCGGCCAGCAGGACGAACACGCCGATGGACACCGCCAGGGCGTGCCGGTTGTCGTGGACCATGCTCATCGGCATCAGCGCCGGGTTCATGCCCATGAACATGACCATGTAGACCGCCATGACGGCCATCTCCATGACCATCATCAGGATCGTCACCACCCCGACGTAGTTCTGCTGCATCAGCAGCACCTGCAGACCGACGGCGATGAACGACACGGCGAGCGCGTAGCTGGCGCGGGCCATCGAGTCGACGACGAACACCGCAGCGCCGGCGAGCACGGCGACAACCGCCAGGGCCCAGAACACGACGTGGGTGACCACCTCAGCCCCTCCCTACGGCGACGACCGCGACGACCAGGTCCTGCAGCAGCACCGCGGGCAGCAGCACGATCCACCCGACCTCCATGAACACGTCCGGTCGTACCGCGGGCAGGCGGCGGCGCAGCCACACCAATGCGGCCAGCAGGGCAAGGGTCTTGATCAGCACCCAGGCCCAGTCGGGCAGCAGCGGGCCGGCGCCGCCGCCGAGGAACATCGGCACCGCGAACGCGGCCCCGGCGGCGAGCAGCGCGTACCGGCCACCCTGAAACAGCAGCCGGTCGACGCCGGACAGTTCGGCGGTCACACCGCCGGCCACGTCGGCGCCGAGGGCCGGGGAGAAGGGTCCCCAGACGGCGATCGCGAGGACGCCCAGGCAGAAGACGAGGAAGGCCACCGGCATCCAGACGACGAACCAGAGGCCCTGCTGGGCGGCGGCGATCGTCCCGACGTTCAGGCTCGACGCACCTACTGCGGGTGCCACGAGCGCGAACATCAGCGGCAGTTCGTAGGCCAGGCCGTGGGCGAGGAACCGGTAACCGCCGATCAGGGAGTGGGCCGAGTTGGCACCCCAGCCGGTCAGCCACACGAACGCCCACGCCAGAACGTCCATGGCGTTGAACCAGATCACCCCCACATCGAGGTTGAACAGCGTCCACCGCCCCAGCGGCACCACCGTGATGATCATCAACGCCATGAACAGCAGTCCCGCCCCGCCGATACGCCACAGCAGGCTGTCCCCCGCTACCGTGGTCCGCCGCCGCTGGCGCATCAGCCGGGCCACCTCACCGAACGGCTGACTCAGCCCTGAGGAGCTTGCGCCGGATGCCCATGAGGCCAGGAACCCGTCAAAGGCGGCGGCCGCGGCCGCCAACAGTCCGAGCAGTGCTGCGGCGGCCAGCGCCCAGCCGGCGGGGAGCACGGTGACGTCAGGCATGACTCACCTCGCGGTCCGTGACGAGGGGGTCGAGGTCGAGGCTGGCGACGATGAGGCGGGCGGTGGCGAGGTCCCACCCGCGTACGAGATCAGGGATCGCGTCGACGGGTACGCCGAGCGACGAGCCAGCGGGCCGCTGGCCGCCGATACTGTTCGCCGCGTGATTGAGCATGGCCAGCAGCCGGTCACGCACGTCGCCTGCCATGGTGGCCGGCAGACCCCGGCGGGCGAGGTCGTCCGCATCCAGTGGCCCGATGCGGTGCAGTGAGCGCCGCAGCCACCACGACCGGCCGACCACGCGGCGCAGCCGTTCGAGTTCCCCTGCTGGCCCGTCACGGTCATCGGTGAACAGCAGGGCGTCACGGATACGCCGAGCGCGGGAGGCGGCATCACCCCAGCCGGCGAGGCCCAGGAGGCTGGCGGCGTTGTCGCAGCGTCTGGCGGCGAACCGGCGCAGGTCCTCCGGCGCGTACCGGCGCTCCGGCTCGGCGGCGGGATCGGTCGCGGTGACGAGGCTGGTCTCCGCATCGACGATGACATCACCCTGAAGGGTGCACCGCAGGACGAGGCCCGCCGGCCAGTACGCCAGGACCGGGCCAAGTCGCAGGTGCAGGAAGTCCATCTCCAAGCCGTCGCGGTCCTCACCGCCGGAGGCGAGCGGGATACCGCCGGGGGCCATGTCCATACCCCCGTGCTCCATGCCGCCGTGGGCCATGCCGCCATGCTCCATTCCGCCGTGGCCCTCGTGCGTCATTGCGCCGTGGGAAGACTGCCCCATCCCCTTGTGATGGACGTCTTCAGAATCGGCGTGGGCGGCGTGCCCGGCATGGCTCATGTCGCCGTGGCCCTCAGAGGGCAGGTCCTCGTGCCCGGGGTGCGCCGCACCACCACCATGACCCGCCTGCCCACGGGCCGCCTTCTGGTCGTGGTCGCCATGCTCGGTGTGGCCGTGATCGCCATGCCCCTGGCCGCCGTCGTCGTCGGCGTGCTCACCGCCGCCGCGTGGCGGTTCCTCGTGGCCGACGTGGCCGTGCCCCTCATGCGCCGGCGCTGCGCGGTGTGGACGTTCCTGGCTTCCCGCGGAGTCGGCGCCGTTGCCGTGGTCGGCGTGCGGCTCATGGGCCGCCTCGTCCTGCTGTCCGCCGCCATGGCGGCGCTCCGGGGTGTGGTCGGCGTGCTCCTGTGGCGCGTGCCGTTCGTGGGGCAGCTGGTCGCCGGTGTGGGCATGGCCGATCGCGGTGTGGCCGGATGACCGGTCCTGGCTGTCGGTCCGCTGCCGGTTGAGGTCGAGCAGATCTTCCTGCGCTAGGACGAGGGCGGGCGGGACGGCATGCGGGGATTCGACATCGATGCGAGCCCGCGGGCCGGGCATCTGCTCCCACAGCCGGTGCAGCGGCTCCGCCAGCTGCGAGGGCGGTGGGCCGCAGACGGCCAGGATGTCGGCCTCTGCCGGGGACAAAGCCAGCCGCCAGCCGCGCGCCAGGACGTGGCGCTCGACCGCGGCCCGGGTCACCCAGTGCCCCGGCGCCTCTGCTACAAGCACGTGCGCGTGCCGGACGGCGAGCCGACTCACCGCGTCGCTCAGACCCATCGCAGCGCGCCTTCCCGCCAGGCCCACAGCACCGCAAGGAAGACTCCCCCGAGGAAGACGAACATCTCGACGATCGCTGTGGCCCCGAGCCGGGCGACGACCACCGACCACGGGTACATGAACAGCATCTCCACGTCGAACGCGAGAAAGAGCAGCGTGGCCAGGTACCACCGAACGTGGTAGCGCGACAACGCGTGCTCCTCAGGCTGCCACCCGGACTGGAAGGGCACGCTCCCCAGCGGTGAGGCAGCGATCGCCAAAGCCCGGTGGGCCAGGTACAGACCGCCGACAATGAGCGCGGCCACCAAGGCCATGCTCGCTGCCCCTGCGTACATTCCGCTTCCCTCCGCGCTGCTGACTCCCAAGCTGCTCACCGAGCGCTCGGCCATCCGGGGCCCCGCCGGCCGGTGCTGTCTCCCTTCGCCGCTCGCCGTCAGGCACTGTGCGAGATCTTGGGCCGAAATCAGAGGGTGCCCTGCCTTACCGGACCCTCACCCGGCACGTGACAAGCCCATCGTCGGGTCCGGCGTCTGCCGATCCAGCCGTCTCCTCACCCACTTCTACTATCATGAGGTAGTAGCCGACGCATGTTGTGCCGCGAGCACGCACACGGGTTGGAGCGTGCCCGGAGCACCTCGGTCAGCGTTTCGGGCGGAGGGAATCCACTCGCGCGACGGACTGGTCGATGCGGTCCTCGGTGATGCGCCCGGCCCGGACGAGATTGGTGATCGTGTCGACTGTTTCCTCGACGACTCTCTCGTTGTGTACCTGCTGGTTGGCGAAGACGAGCAGGTCGAGGCCGGCCTGCAACGCCAGGGCGACCGCCTCGGCGGCACCGTACCGGTCGGTGATGGCGACCGCCTGCATGTCGTCGCTGACCACCGGCCCGCGCCAGCCGAGCCGGCCGCGCAGCAGATCGGTCACGGTCGCGGCTGACAGCGACGCCGGGTACGCCGGGTCGAGCTGCTTGTTCAGCACGTGGGCGGCCATGACGGAGTCGGCGAGGCCGGCCTGGATCAGCCGTTGGAACGGTTCGAGTTCCTTTACCTGCCAGGTGTCGCTGACGTCGACGACCTCGAAATCGGTGTTTCCGGCGGCGCTACCCGATCCGGGAAAATGCTTCAGGCAGGTTTTCACACCAGCCGCCCGGTGCGCCTGGATCTCCTCCGTGGCGTTGCTGACGACCACGTCCGGGTCGGCCGAGAAGCTGCGACCCAGCTTGCCGATAGCCCTGCTGTCGGGGTTGATGTTCAGGTCGACGACCGGGGCGTAGTTCAGGTTGACCCCGATCCGCGTCAGCCCCGCCACCAGTCCTCGCGCCCAGTCGCCGGTCGCCGACGTGGAGTTCTCCGCGCCGATCTCGGCCTCCGACCTGGTCGCCGGGAAGCCGTTGCTCGGGTTGAGGCGGGCGGTACGGCCACCTTCCTGGTCGATGGAGACGATGAGCCGGCCGGGCGAGGCGCTTTTCAGGGTATTCACCAGGCCCGTAACCTGCTCGGGCGAGCGGATGTTACGCACCGACTTGCTCTCCAGGTCCTGGTCGAAGAGGATCACACCGCCCAGACCGTCCCGCACCGCCTTGATGATCCAGTTCGGGGCTTGGGCGCCGCGAAAGCCGACCACGAGCAGGCTGGCGATCTTTCGCCGCAGCGCCGCCCCGGCTCCGCGCGATGCGCCGGTCGGCCGTGGGCTGCTCGTTGGCCGGGGCGTCGAGGATGTGGCGCGGTGCGACTCGCAGCCGGCAACGGCTGCCACTGCAGCTGAGCCGAGTCCGGCGAGCAGCAGCCGGCGGGGCAGGTGAACGCTGTCCACCCCCGCACGTTAGGACCCATGCCCGCCCGATGCGTCCTCACCCAGAAGATGTCATCCGCTGGTGGGACGCCTCGACGAAGCGTGGTGAGAGTTGCGTCGGTTGGATCTGGTCTACCCGGGTACTGAGGGCCCTTGCCCGATGCTCACCACGCTGTCCACTCCGGAGGAGCGATGAAGCAGAACTATGTTCGGTTCGGTGTCGTCCTGGCGGTGAGTCTGGTCGTCATGTTCGTCCTGACCCTGTCGCAGATCCGCCGCTTCGGCGACTTCTACCTCAACCTGAGCAACTTCTACATGTCACTGATCATGGTGTCGATCATGGGCGTGATCATGATGGGCGTCATGAGCAGCATGTTCACCAACAAGCGTCTCAACATCATGCTGTACATCGCGTTCGCTGCTGTCTTCATCGGCGGATTCGCTGCCGTGCGCACCGAGCCGTTCGTGGGTAACGAGGGCTTCTTGAAGTCGATGATCCCGCACCACTCCCGGGCCGTGCTGGTCTGCCAGGAATCAGATATCACCGACCCCGAGATCATCGAGCTCTGCGACCAGATCGTGAAGTCACAGGAGGAAGAGATCACACAGATGAAGAAGATCCTCAAGGACCGCTACTGACTGGGTCGGCACTGAGGACGACCGAGGTCCGGTTGGGCCCTCAACCTCCCCCGGACGCGTCCCTACCGCGCCGTGACGGTCAGCGGGGCGACCGTTGCCAGCGCCAGCGACTGACAGGACTGACATGCGTCTTCAGTGGTCCTGTGGTGTGAGGTGCACCCAGCGCAGCGTCTGGGCGTTGAGGGCGACGACGATGGTCGAGGCGGACATGAGCACGGCGGCGGCGGCCGGGCTGAGTGCCACACCGGCCCAAGCGAAGACGCCCGCGGCGACGGGGATGGCCACCACGTTGTAGCCGGCGGCCCAGACGAGGTTCTGGACCATTTTGCGGTAGGACGCCTTGGACAGGCGGGCGGTGGCGGAGATGCCACGCGGGTCGGAGGAGGCGAGGACGACGCCGACGGATTCGATGGCCACGTCGGTGCCGGCGCCGATGGCCAGTCCGACGTCCGCGCGGGCGAGGGCGGGGGCGTCGTTGACGCCGTCGCCGACCATCGCCACCCGGTGGCCGCGCTGTTGCAGGCCGGCGACGATCTCGTCCTTGTCGGCGGGTAGCACCTCGGCGAAGACCTCGTCCTCGCCGGGACGGAAACCGAGATCGGCGGCGACCGCGTCGGCGACCGGGCGGGCGTCACCGGTGATCATCGCGATCTTCCGAATTCCGAGTTGGCGCAGCTCGGCGATGGCCTGTCGGGCCTCCGGGCGTACCTCGTCCTCGAGCGCCAGCGCGCCGAGCAGCTGGGGCGGGCCGTCGAGGCGGGCCAGGTAGAGCACGGCGGCGCCGCGCGCCGACCACGCCTGCTCGGCCTGGCGCAGTTCGGCAGGGACGTCGGCGTGCAGTTCCCGCAGCAGGGCCGGGCCGCCCACCGCGTATGCCGCCCCGGCCACGGTGGCCTGCACCCCGCGGCCGGGCAGCGACCGGAACTCCGAGCCGCTTGCCGGTCCGACTCGTTGGGCGGCGGCGACGATGGCCCGGGCGAGGGGATGCTCGCTGTCGGCCTCAACTCCGGCGGCCAGGCGCAGCACCTCGTCCTCGTTGGTGCCGTCGGCGGCGGCGACGCCGGTGACGGTGTGCTGGCCTTTGGTCAGGGTGCCGGTCTTGTCGATCAGGACCGCGTCGACGGTGCGCATCCGTTCCAGGGCGAGACGGTCCTTGACCAGGATCCCGGAGTTGGCCGCCACGCTGGTCGACAGGGCGATGACCAGTGGGATCGCCAGGCCGAGGGCGTGTGGGCAGGAGATCACCAGCACGGTGATGGTACGGACGACGGCCTGGTCGACCCGGCCGAGCGCGGACCAGACGATCAGGCTGAGCAGCGCGGTGGCGGTGGCGATGTAGAACAGCCACGCGGCGAACCGGTCGGCCAGCGCCTGCGCCCGCCCACCGGCTGCCTGCGCCTGCGCGACCAGCCGTTGGATGCCGGCCAGGGCGGTGTCCTCCCCCACCGCGTCGACCTGGACGCGGATCGCCGAGTCGGTGGCCACGGTGCCGGCGACCACCCGGTCCCCCACCCGACGTGGGACCGGCCGCGACTCGCCGGTGATCATCGATTCGTCCAGCTCGGCGCCGCCCTCGACGACGTGCCCGTCAGCGGGCACGCGTCCACCGGGGCGGACCAGCGCCCTGTCGCCGACCCGCAACTCGGCCGCCGCCACCCGCTCGACGGCTCCGCCCGGGCCGACCCGCTCGGCCTCATCGGGCAGCAGGGCGGCCAGCGCGGCCAGGGCCCCCCGGGCTTGGCCGATGGCTTTCATCTCCTGCCAGTGGCCGAACAGCATGATCGTGACCAGGGCGGCGAGCTCCCACCAGAAGTCCAGGCGGAACAGGCCGACACTCGTCGCCGCGGAGGCGACGTACGCCACGGTGATGGCCATCCCGATCAGCAGCATCATGCCGGGGGCGCGGTCGCGGACCTCGCGGACCGCGCCGACGAGGAACGGCCAACCGCCGTAGAAGAACACCACCGACCCGAGCACCGGACCAACCCACAAAACACCGGGGAAGTCCAGCGAGTAACCCAGCCAGTCCATGATTAGACGGCTGGTGAGGACGACCGGGATGGTCAGCGCCAGACACACCCAGAACCGGCTGCGGAACATCTCGGGGGTGTGGCCGGCGTGCTTGTCGTGCTGCGGGTGCGTCCCGGCGCCGCCGCAGGCATGGCCGGGCTGCCCGCCGCCGTGGTGCACCTGCCTCGCCTCCCGAAACCTGTCTGCGGCCGCCGGGTGCCACGCTCACCGCCCCGGCACATCAGCGGCTGGGGCGGCGCTGCGCCGACGCCCCAGGTCTTCACCATCGCGGGTGCGACGGCGCGCCGGTGGGATCTCAGCGATTCCGCCGCTGGCTGGCCTGGCCACGGATAGGGTCTCGCTGGAAGGTCTGCGGCTCCTGCCGGGCGGGCCTCCTCACCCGAAGGCTCGTGGAGGCGGGTGGTGACTACTTGCGGCGACAGTGGCATCGACGCGCGAGACAGCTGCGGTGCTGACAGGTTTCGCCTGCCCCTCGAACGTCTCGACGCGGTCCTGTTCGACCTGGCAGCGGTGTCGGAGCACAACCCACCGGCCACCTGGGGGCCGCCGACTGCGGTGATGGTCGCGGAGGCGCAGAGCCTGCTCGGGTCGCTGCGCCGGTCGGGGCTGACGTCCGGAGTCATCGGCCGGCCTGGCAACGGATTCGGCATCGACCAGCTGACCGACCTCGTGCTAGACGGCCAGGAGGTTACGGCGCGGCTGCCGGACCCGGCGGTCCTGCTGCAGGCGGCAAGGCTGCTCGGGGTGCATCCGGCGCGAACCGCGGTGGTGCATTGCGCGCCGGCGGGGGTGCAGGCCGCCTGTCGCGGCGGGTTCGGGCTGGTCGTGGGTATCGCGTACGGCGGGGCCTGGGCAGCGGCCGAACTGCGGGCGCACGGCGCGGAACCGGTGCTGCGCGGTCTGGCGTACGTGACGGTCGACGAACAGGCGATGCGACGCCGATGGTGGCAGCCGGCGTCGACGGCCGGCGCCGAGCACGCCGGCTGGCTTCTCGACTACACCGGCGTCGACCTCGCGACGGAGGGGATCCGCGAGACGCTGTGCACGATCGGCAACGGCTACCTGGCCACCCGCGGCGCGGCACCGGAGGCCGATGCCGGCCGCAGCCACTACCCGGGCACCTACGCCGCTGCGATCTTCAACCGGCTGCGGACGCGACTGCATGAGCACGTCCATGAGGACGAGAGCCTGGTCAACCTGCCGAACTGGCTGACGCTGCGCTGGCGACGGCCCGGAGAGCGGTGGGTGAGACCGGACGCGCGCGGCGTCAGCGAGCACCGGCAGACGCTCGACCTGCGAGCCGGGGTGCTGCACCGCCGCTACCGGCATGTCGACGGTTCGGGCCGAGCCACCACCATGGTGTCGCGCATGCTCGTCTCGATGGCGACGCCGCACCTGTCCGCGTTGGAGACCACGCTGGTGCCGGAGAATTGGTCGGGCACGCTGCAGGTGCGCTCGGGCATCGACGGTCGGGTCGCCAACCGGCAGGTCGCCGAGTACGGGCCGCTGGCCGGCCGGCACCTGCGCCCGGACGGGCAGGGACGAGACGGCGACGACGGACTGTGGCTGCGGGTCAGCACGACCCAGTCCCGGGTCGAGGTCGCGACCGCCGTGCGTACCCGGCTGTTCCAAGCCGGCGTCCGCGTGGACGCACAACGGCGCGTGGACATGCTGCCCGGTCGTCCGCAGGAGACCTGGACGGTCGCGGTGCGCGCGGGCCAGCCGCTGCGCGTGGAGAAGATCGCCGCCCACCACACCTCCCAGGACCGGGCGGTCACGGAACCTGCCGCCGCGTCCCGGGACGCGGCGGCCCGGGCCGGCTCCTTCGCCGAACTGCTCGGTGAGCAGGTCCGCGCGTGGCGGCGGCTGTGGGAACGCAGCCACATCGAGCTGCACACGGACCATCCCTGGCCATCGCTGGAGCTCAACCTGCACACCTTCCACCTGCTGGTCGCCACCTCGCCGAACGTCACCGACCTCGACGCCGGCGTCGGTGCGCGCGGCCTGCACGGCGAGGGGTACCGGGGTCACGTCTTCTGGGACGAGGTTTTCGTCCACCGGGTGCTGGCGCTGCACCTGCCCGAGGCCAGCCGCGCGCTGCTGCTCTACCGGTGGCGTCGCCTCGACGCCGCGCGGCGGGCCGCGGCCGCGATCGGCTGCCGGGGGGCGATGTTCCCGTGGCAGTCCGGCAGCGACGGCCGGGAGGAGACGCCGAGGGAGCTGTTCAACACCCGTACCGGCCGGTGGATGCGGGACCGGTCGGCGCGGCAACGGCACGTCGGCCTGGCGGTCGCGTACTCGGTGTGGCAGTACCACCAGGCCACCGGGGACCTGGACTTCCTGCGTACGCATGGCGGGGAGCTGATCCTGGAGACGGCCCGGTTCTTCGCCGACCTGGCGCGGCGCAACCCGCGCACCGGACGGTACGAGATCACCGGCGTGATGGGCCCGGACGAGTTCCACGACGGCTACCCCGACCGCGAGGCACCCGGCCTGGACAACAACGCCTACACCAACGTGATGACGGTGTGGCTGCTACGCCAGGCCCTCGCGGTGGTCGACCTGCTGGCCTGCCGAGACGGCACGAGCCTGCCCGACCGGCTCGGCATCGACGACGGCGAGCTGGCGCGGTGGGCCGAGATCACCACCAGGATGTACGTGCCGTGGCACGACGACCGGATCATCAGCCAGTTCGACGGCTACGCCGACCTCGCGGAACTCGACCTCGACGCCTACCGCCGCCGGTACGGGAACATCGGCCGGCTCGACCTCATCCTCGCCGCCGAAGGGGACTCCCCCAACCGCTACCGCATCGGCAAGCAGGCGGACGTGCTCATGCTGCTCTACCTGCTCTCCGCCGAGGAACTGCGCGAGCTGCTCGCCGGCCTGGGGTACCACTGGCCACCGGAGGCCCTGCCCCGCACCGCCGGCTTCTACCTGCACCGGGCGAGCCACGGATCGACGTTGAGCAGGGTGGTGCACGCCTGGGTGCAGGCCCGCACCAACCGGACCGCCTCCTTCGGAAACTTCACCGACGCGTTGGCCGCCGACATCCGCGACACCCAGGGCGGCACCACCCGGGAGGGCATCCACCTCGGCGCCATGGCCGGAACCCTCGACCTGGCCGAACGCTGCTACCTGGGAATCGAGACCCGGCAGGACGCCCTCTGGTTCAACCCCCGCCTACCGCACGAGATCACCCGGCTGCACACCCTGATCACCTACCGCGGCCACCAGCTGCACGTCACGGCCACCGGCAGCGCCCTCGCCCTCATCGCCTCACCCTGCAACGCGGCACCGGTCACCGTTCACGTGGCGAGACAGCCGCCGCAGACCATCGGCGGAGGCCAGCAGGTGTCGATCTCCCTGACCGGCTGAGGCCGCCGCTGGCACCCTTGCTGGTCAGGGCGGAACCCCTCGACGGACAAGTTGGGCAGGGCGGGAATCTCCCTCACGTGCCGGCCGGCTTACTGGCTGCGAGGCGTTCGATCACACCAGCGGCGAAGCGCTGATGCTGCTCGATGTGCAGACCGGCCGCGGCCACGTCACGGATGGGACGCCGCCGGAAATGCTCACCGGCCGCCGGAACGCTGACCAGTTCGATGAGGCGTTGAATCGCCCGAACGGGACGATTGGCGCCGACCACATGGTCGGCCAGCAGGAGCAGACCGCCGGGGCGCAGGACCCGGATCATCTCCTCGACCGCGCGGTGGTCGTCCGGGATGGCGCAGAGTGAGAGGGTGCAGACGACGGTGTCGAAGGTGGCATCGGGAAAGTCCAAGTCGTGGGCGGTACCGGGCCGCAGGTCGACCTCCCGGCCCAGTTCGGTGGCCCGCCGGCCCGCAATCTCCAACATCCTCGGGCTCAACTCGACCCCGGTGATCCGTACGCTGTCCGGGTAGTAGGGCAGATTTCGCCCCGTGCCGATGGCGACCTCGAGGGTGGCGCCGGTGGCCTGCCGGCAGATCCACTCCCGGGTGTCGCGCAGGAAGCGGCGTTCGATGAAGGCCATCTGCCGGTCGTAGCCGGCGGCGTGCCGGTCCCAGACGCGGCGCTGCTTCTCGTCGTCACTCATGGTGGCGAAGATAGGTGACCTGCACCAACTCTGCCGGCGTACCGACCTGCCGGCCGTCGCCGGACCCTGAGTGCCAGCGAGCACCCGCTGTGGCCACGGTAGCGGCCCGGCGACCTCACTGCGGCACGTACCGGTCGGTCCAGGTGGCGCCCGCGTCGGTGGTGGCGACGACCCGGTCACCGGCGAGCGCGGCGAAGAGCGTGCCCTTGTCGGTGGCGATGCTGTGCGGCTGCCCCGGCACCGCTCCGCGGCGCTGCCACTGCTGCCCGCCATCGGTCGAGGACCAGATCGCTCCGTCCTGGGCCACCCCCCACACGCCGGTGCGGTCCCAGGCGAGTAGGCCGACAGCGGGAGCGCCCGCGACCGTCTGCCAGCTCCGGCCGCCGTCGGTGGAGCGCTGCAGCCCGTCGCGCCCCACCGCGAGGATGCTCTGCGCATCGGTCGGGCTGACCGCGAACTCCCCCATCGCCACCCGGGACCGCTGCTCCCAGGTCCGCTGGTCGACGCTCACCATGAACGCACCATCCGTGGAGTTGTAGCCGTACACCGAGCCGTGGGCGGCCTGCAGCCCGTGGAAGTCCGCCGCGCCGGAAAGCGACTTCGCCCGCCAGGTCACCCCACCGTCGGTCGACTCGATCAGACCTACGTTGGCCGGGCCGTCCTCGGAGTGGCCGGAGGCCAGGAAATGCCCGGGGCCGACCACGGTGAAGCCCATCAGGTCCAGGGCGTCCTTCGATACCCGCACGGCGGTGTGCGCGTCGTCGACGCGGAACAGCCCGACGTGGGTGGCGACGTACAGGGCCCCGCTGCCCGGGTCGGTCGCAACCCCGTGCACGTGCCCGAACCCGTCGTGCCCGGTACCCGCCGCGCCGTGGTCAGCCGAGGAGCCCTGGTCCCGCAGGACGAACACCACCACGGCGGAGAGGACGGCCAGCGCGGCCAGCGCCGTCACGACGATCTTCCGGGTCGGCCCGGACTGCGGCTCGCCGGCTTGCGCCTTACGCGCGGAGCCGGATCTGCTGCTCGGTCGCGTCGGCTGCGACGTCCTGCTCATCGGCTGCGTCCACCTTCTCATCGTTGATCAACTTGCTGGCCGAGGGCCCCTGTCCTGGCAGGGTTCAGGGTGACCTTCCGCCCCCACCAACAATGACGCGAAGTCGGCGGAAGACCCGTCCGAAGACCATGAAGATTCGCTGAAGAACGGGCCCGGGCTTCAGTAGGGGCGGGGCGTCGGTCGCGTGGGAGACGCACCCGACCGCATCCCCGCGTACGTGTGATCGGGCGCACGTCACATGCTTCCCCCGCCTGCGTGCCGGCAACTCAGCGGGCCGGCATTGCGGGCAGGGTGAGGGTGAAGGTGGCACCGGCTCCGATGCCGGCGCTGGCGGCCGAGAGCCGGCCGCTGTGGGCCTGGGCCAGGGCGCGGGCGATGGTCAGCCCGATGCCGCTACCCCCGGTAGTCCGGCTGCGGGCCGGGTCGGCCCGGTAGAACCGATCGAACACGTGTGGCAGGTGCTCGGCGGCGATGCCCTCGCCGGTGTCGGCGACCGCGATGGCCGCCTCTCTGGCGCTGGAGCTGGTGGTGATCGTGACGCTTCCGCCGGTGGGAGTGTGGCGGAGCGCGTTGCCGAGCAGGTTGTCGAGGATCTCGCGCAGCCGGTCGGGGTCGGCGAGCGCCCGCGCCGGCGCGGGACCGGCCCGGTGTTCGAGGACGACGCCCTTGTCTGCGTAACCGGCGGCTGCGGCGCGAACCGCCTCGTCAACGACCACGTCGACGTCCAGCGGCTCGACCCGCAGGTCGGCCCGGCGTTCCTCCGCCCGCGAGAGGCCGTGGATATCATCGGCCAGGCGGTCCAGCCGCCTGGTCTGATCGCGAAGCGTCCGCCACGTATCCGGGATGGCGGGGATGACACCGTCCTCGATGCCCTCGAGGAAGCTGTCGACGGTGGCGATCGGGGTACGCAGCTCGTGTGCGAGGTCGGCGAGCAGCTCCAGCCGGCGCCGTTCGGTGTTCTGCAGCGTGGCGGCCATCCGGTTGAACGCGTCATCCACCGCGGCGAGCTCCGCTCCCAGCCGGCTCGGCGGCATCCGCGCGTCGTAGTCACCGTCGGCGACGCGGGTCGCGACTCCGGAGAGTTCGGACAGCGGACCGGCCAACCGCCGCGTGATGAACCAGCTCACCGCCAACGACGTCACCAGAGCGGCGCCAACCGCCACACCGAGCGCGACGAGCAGCGTGGCGATCAGGGCGGACTCGAGATCCTGGGTCATGCCGGCGGACATGCCCATCATGCGGTGCAGGTGACTGCGGAACAGGGCCGGCGCGACGGCGAACGCCACCAGCACCAGGGTGACCGCCCCGGCAGCCACGATCAGCGACTGCGCGATGAACAGCCGGGTCGAGAGCCGGTCGGTTCGCAGTCCGGGCCGCATCAGCCCGGACCCATCCGGTAGCCGACGCCACGGACGGTGCGGACGTAGCGCGGCTGGGTGGCGTCGTCGTCGAGCTTGCGACGCAGGTTACCGACGTGCACGTCGATGACGTGCTCGTCGCCGTACCAGTCGCCGCCCCAGACATGGTCCAGCAACTGCCGCCGGCTGAACGCCACCCGGGGCTGCGCGCTGAGCGCGTCGAGCAGGTCGAATTCGGTGCGCGTCAGCTCAACATCCTGGCCGCGCACGCGGACCTCCCGCCCGGCCACGTCGATCTCCAGGTCGCCGAATCGGCGGACCTGGGTCTCCGGTACGGCCGAAGGCGTACGCGGGCGGCGAAGCATGGCGCGCACCCGGGCGACCAGCTCCCGGGGTGAGAATGGCTTCGTCAGGTAGTCATCGGCCCCGACCGACAACCCCACCAACTTGTCCACCTCGTCGCTCTTGGCGGTGAGCATGATGATGTACGCGTCGCTGAACGCCCGGACACGCCGGCACACCTCGACGCCGTCGATACCGGGCAGCATCAGGTCCAGCACGATCACGTCCGGCTCGGTGTCGCGGGCCGACTCCACGGCGGCGTTGCCGTCTGCGGCGGTGACCACGTCGAAGCCCTCCCGGGTCAGGTAGCCGGAGACGACCTGCACCAGGGGTGGCTCGTCGTCGACCACCAGCGCGCGGAACCGGGCGCCCCCGGCGCCCGGCTCCACCCCGTCAACCCGCATGGCACCTATTCCTCGCTCATGGTGACGAACGTCCCGTGCCACGTGTGATCCCACACCGCGCCGGTGTACGCGTTCACCGACATCATCCCGACCGGCCTTCCGTCCCGCAGCGTGTGCAGGGTGTAGTACCCGGGGAACTCATCGGCCTCGCCGGCAACCAGTCCCCTCCCCTGCCGGTCGAGCCAGCGCTGGGCGATGGTGGTGGCTTCGGCCGCCGACACCCGCGCCGCCCCGGTCGTCGCGCGGGCGTGCATCCCGTAGCCGGTGTTCCACATCATCGCCGGACCGTACTCGACGCTGACCCCACCACTGCCCGGATCGATCAGCACCTCCGTGGCACCGCGCCCCGCTGCTGTGGTCAGTTCCGCGTAGTAGCCGTTGGCGAACTGCATCGTCTCACCGACGCGCAGACCGAGCCGGTCGGCGAACGCGGCCCCGCGTTGACGGGCCTGGTCCAGCGACTCCACCCGCTGCCCGTCACCGGCCAGGCCGTAGGAACCGCCCATCATGCTTGCGCCGCTCATCATGCCGGGGCCGGAGTGGCCGCCCATCATGTTCCAGTTCGGGGGTGATGGATCGGCCGCCGCCCAGGCTGCCCCGGTGGTCACCGCTGTCACCGCCGCGACGATCGCCGCGGCCAGCGCCGCCCGCTTGTGCCTCATCGTCCTCACCTCCGGGCCGAACGGGCCGCCGCCAGGTCCTCGCGTGCCCGCCGGTACTGCTCGACGTCGATCTCGCCGAGGGCGAACCGACGGTCGAGGATCTCCTCCGGCCGCTCCGGCCGGCCACCCTGCTCCGAGCGGCCCCGGGGCAGCAGAACGCCGACGCCCCAGACGATCAGCCCGACAACCACGATCCAGAACAGGGCCATGAAGATCCAACCGCCCATCCCCATACCCCAGCCGTAGCCCATCATCGCCGTCTCCCTACCTCGCTTCCGTGCCTTACGCCATTCATGCTCCGACCGGCGTCTCAACGACCGATGCGGCGTACCGTCAAGATTTCGTCAAGGCCTCCGCTCACCGTGCGGTGACACCGCATAGGCACACATTCATGGGCTACGCACGCAAGGCCGATGGCGGTGTCGATCGGCTTGCCTCCCCGAGAGGTCGGCGAAGACCGCGTCCTCCCCTGGACAAGACCAAGATCGACCGTGACCGGGCATGTGCCACGGGTGATCATAAGGATCTTCAACCACTACGAGATCGACAGAACGCGCCCCACTCGACCGGCGGTTGCCCTACCAGTCGAGCCAACAGGTCTGTGTGCGGGGCCGAGTCCAGCCAACCCCTGCGTCGTTGTCCACCAATATCGAGATGAGTAACTGCAAACCTCAGTGTGGGAGGTCCTGGTGCAGGACTCGGCGAAGCTCGACGCCCCCGACCTGCTCGGCTGGTGGATACGGCAGCCGAACCGGCGACGCCGCCCACGGAAGCGGCGCCCGATAACACCACATCCCCTGGGCATCCGCTTCGCGTTCTACGGCCGGATGTCGACCCGGGAATTCCAGGACCAGCTGTCGTCGGCGCGCTGGCAGCGCGACTTCGCCGAAGACGTGATCGACGGCCGAGGCGTCATCGTGGCCGAATTCTTCGACGTAGGCCATTCCCGGCAGTTGCCCTGGCCGCGCCGCCCGCAAGCCGCGCGACTGCTGGCAGCCCTCGCCGACCCCGACCGCGGATTCGACGCGGTGGTAATAGGAGAGTTCGAACGAGCCTTCTACGGCAACCAGTTCCGCGACCTCGCGCCGCTGTTCAAACTCTACGGCGTCGAGCTGTGGCTGCCCGAGCTCAACGGCCCGGTCGACGCCAGCAACGACCTTCACCTGTCGCTGCTGGCCCTGCTCGGCGTGCATTCCAAACGAGAGGTCCAACGCTCGCGGTTCCGCGCCAAGGCCGCCATGCGGGCCCAGGTCATCGAGCAAGGCCGCCACCTCGGCGGCCGACCACCGTACGGTTACCGACTGGTCGCGGCAGGACCGCACCCGAACCGGGCCCACGCCAAGTGGGGACGCGTGGCCCACCGGCTGGAACCCGACCCTGCCACCGCTCCGCATGTCCAGTGGATGTTCGCCCAGCGCCTCACCGGGCGCAGCGTCGCCGGAATCGCCCGCGACCTCAACGACCGGCACGTGCCCTGCCCGTCCAGCGTCGACCCCGGCCGAAACCGGCACCGCAGCGGCGCCGGATGGACGCTACGCACGGTGGCATCGATCCTGGCCAACCCTCGCTACACCGGCCGGCAGGTCTGGAACCGGCAGCACACCGACCGCGGCCCCCTCGACGCCGCCGATGACCTGCTCGGTCAATCGGAGGTACGCCGCTGGAACCTGATGCAACAGTGGGTCATCTCCCGGGACCTTGCGCATCCGCCGCTGGTCAGCGAACACGATTTCGTCGCCGCACAGCAGACCAACGCCCTGCCGGCACCCGCCGACGGGTCGAGCGGACGCTACCTACTCACCGGACTGATCCGCTGCCAGGAGTGCGGCCGGATCCTCGACTCGCACTGGGTCAACAGCCACGCCGCCTACCGGTGCCGTCACGGTTTCCGCAGCGCGGTCCCGGCCGGCACCACCCGGCCACGCATTGTCTACATCCACGAAGCCAAGGCCATCCGGCAGCTCGCCGAACACCTCGGCATGCCGCACACCGACCCCCACGCAGTGGTTGACGCCCTACTTGAACACGATGCCCTGGTCAGCTGCGCCATCGGCGGCGCGCTGGGCATCCATTCGATCCCAACCCCCACGCCGACTTATCGACCGCAAGCGATACCGCATCAGCGCCGAACAGCGGAAACCCCACCGAACGCCATCGCTGACACCCGTGGGGGTTAACGTGTCCGAGACACGTCTACGTAGCACCCATATTCGAAATGGGTGTTCATGCGCCAACAGTAGCGAACTACGTTGCGTAACACTAGACCACAAGCATGGATCGCCGGGGGAAGTCCCTCTAATTTGCTGTCCCCACGCTACGGCACGATGCGGAGCCTTTGGTCAGGTCACCTTGCCCTGCGTTCCACCGACGCCAGCCATGGCGGCTGTAGCCATCTGCGGCAGGATGTTGTGGGTGTGGAGCGAGTGGGCGAGTGGCTTCGTGCCGTCGTCGATCGATTCGCATCGAGTGACTGCACTGCGGGCTGCGCCGCCGTCAGTTTCGTCGAATCCGATCCAGTGCTTCGGTCAGCGCTGCTTTCACGGTCGCCTCCTGTTCGATGGCGTAGCCACGATCCAGGCAGTTGCGGGCAAAGGCTCCGATCTGATCGTTCCGGGTCGCGAACGGTTCCAGATGTGCCCGGCTGTGAGCGGAGAAAGCCCGGCCGGGTTGGTGCCGTGCAGCGCCGACGTCGATGACGTGGACTGTCAACTCTGCGGCGAGGTGGTCGTGGATTCTCGCGGCGATACGCACTCCGCCAAGGTCGGCGTCGGTGCAGATCAGTGTTGACGAGGCCTGCACTGCTGCTTCGGCAATCAGGTTGAGGACGGGCTCTGGTGGCTGGCCGTGGCACCAAATGACCGGCACGCCCGCGTCGATATCGCATAGCGTTTCGGCGGCCTGCCGGTTTTCGATGATCAGAAGCGGCCCCGTCCCGCGGCGTATGTCGATGGAGATCGTGTGCTGAGGGCTGAGCCGGATGTCATGCGGGCCAGGCAGCGGGGAAAGATCGATGACGGCATCTGAGACCTGCAGCCGGACCGGGCCGCCGATGCCGATGTATGGGCTGCGGGATAGGCCGAGTGCAGCGAGGGCGTCGGGTTCGAATCCGAGCTCGGTCAGCAGCCGCTGAACGTCATCGCGGGCTTTGGTGCTTCCCGCGTGGGTTTGCACGAAGGCGCGGACGGAGTTGTGGACGACGCCGGCGGTCAGATCGGTTGCGGCGGTGACTGCCCAGCCGAGCCGGTCCGGGTGTTCGGTGGTGTGCAGGGCTTGGGCGACGCCGGGCCATTCATCGCGCAGGTCGGCGGCGAGTTCGGCGGCGCGGGACTGCAGGGTGGACCGCTGGTCGCGGCGGACTGCGCGGCGGTACTTCTCTGCGGCAGAGAGGTCGGGGTGCGGGTACACCCGCTTCGGACTCGGTGCTGGCCGGCTGCCTTTCAGGTCGTAGCCGATGGTGACGCACGCGGCCCGGGCGAGGGCGAACACGATCGTCTCGGCTTGGGCGCCGAACTTGTCGGCGACCTGCCGCCAGGCGTGTTCGCTGCGGGTCATCCACGCCCAGTCGGTGTCGGAAAGCAGGCCGGCGGGCCGGCGCGGCGGCTGACCGGGGTTTTCGGCCCGCAGCCGCACGCTGCGGTAGTACGGGTCGCCGTTCCGGTCGCGTGGATACCGGCCACTGGCTGGTAGCGGCGCGTACACGACCAGTCCGGGATAGTCAGTGATCCAGGTCAGCACGATTTCACGATCCGGTTCTGCGTCCGGGACGGCGTTGTCGGATGCGGAGCCGCCTGGGATCGTCACGCTTGTGTCTCCCCGCGGTAGGAGGTCATCCACATGCTGAGCAGCTCGACGCGGGCTGTTTCGGACTCGCTGCCGACGACGACGGGTGCCTGGTTGTAGGCGTATGCGTCCGAGGTTCGCCGTAGCTTGATGTACAGGCTGGAGGAGCCGACGGCGTACCGTTCCATGTCGTCCTGCAGGGCGCCGACGACGCTGATCGCCCGGTCCCGGCCGATGTTCTCGAACAGGGCGACCGCGTCACGGCGGTGCGCAGAGCCGAGGTTGCGTCCGAGTTCGTCGAGGACGAGCAGCAGCGGCCGGTCCTGCGAGCCGGCAAGCGCGGCCGCGCAGACGAGTTTGACGGCTTTGTCGTCCATCTGGGCGGTGTTGCCGCGCAGCTGGTACGACGACAGTGGTTTCCCTTCGCCGCGTCGCCACCGTGGGGTGCTCGCCCACTGCCAAGGCTTCTGCGGGTCTGCTGGTGGTTCTGGTTCGGGGAAGTCGAGGGCGCCGCCGTACCCGCCATACGCCTGGTCGAGGGCGTCGAACTCGTCAGAAACCTGCTTCAGCTTGGCTTTGATGGCCTTCGCGAGGGTGGCTCGCACTGCGGTCGCCGCGAGTTGGGCCTCCCTCAGGTGGTCTTCGGCGCTCTGCAGCGTCCCGGTGAGTCGTTCCCGTTCGGCGCTGATCTCGTCGAGTTGCTGCCGGTCGATGCTTTCAAGGTCGTCGAGGTGCTGGCCGATGATCCGCAGTACCTGCGGGATGAGCCGGATGTAGGCGCTGAGCCGGCGGTCGCGGCGCTGCTGGTCGACGACTTTCAGCTCCTCCGGCAGCTGCTCGTCCGGGGTGCCCGGCGGGAAACACGCCTGCTGCAGCCGGTCGGTCTGCCCTGCACACAGGTCGTCCCATTCGGCGACACCGCGTTTCTGCTCCGTTTCGGTGAGGGTGAGCAGGTGCTGTTCCGCGGACGCGAAGGTGCCCGCCCACGCTTCCTGCCGACGTGGCAGGTCCAACTCCGCCCGCGCGTCGATTTTCGCCTGCCACTGATCCTGGTTCTGCTGCAGGTCCCGGCTCAACCGTTCCTTCTCCGCTTTCGCGGCGGCGATCCGCTCGTTGCGGCCGCTCTTCTCCGAAAGCGCCGTCAGGTAAGCCTTCTTCGCATGGGCATGTGGGGCAGCGAGTTCGTCCAGCTCCTCATCGATCTTCGCGTTCTTCTTCCGTAACTTCCCGACCTGGGAGTCGATCTCGTCGGCCTCGAGCGCCGCCTTGGCTCCCTCGACCCGCCCATCAGCACGCTTCTTGGCCCGCTGCGCGTCCCGAACGCTGTCGTCCGCCTCACCGTCGTCAGCGGACGCGGCGGTGAGGGCGTCACGGGCAGCCTGAATCCGGCCGGCGCGGCCGGTCATGGCTTCTGCGTACCCAGCAATACCATGCACCCCGGCGGCCGTGTCGATCAGTCCACCGGTGCCGGCACGGTCCCGCAGAGCGGTCAGGAACCGGGCCACGGTCACCACCGCGTTCGCCGCCGCTGGCAGGTCTGGGCCACCCGCGAATCCGTCCGGGTCAGCTTCGACGAGCAGCGAGCCGGGGACGTCGGTGAGCGCCGCCTGGGCGGCAGTCGCATCGGTGACGACGACCGCATGCCGATACGGCAGCAGCCGTGCTTCCCAGACAGGGCGCTGCTCGTCGGTGAGACTGACCACGTCGACAAGCGGGACGGCCTCGGTGAAGCCAGCCGCGCGCAGCGCCTGCACCTGGGCGACCGCGACGTCCTCGCCGCGTTCTGCGGCGGCCAGCGCCTTACGTGCGTCCTTGACGGCTTGTTCGGTGATGCCTTTGCGGCGTTGCGCGCGGTCGACCGCGGCGTTGGCGTCGCGGAGCTCATGCTCGGCCTGGGCGACGGTCCGACCGTCCGCGACGACCGCCTTCTCCCGCAAAGCGCGGCTACGTGTGGTGAGGAGCTCGACCTGGGCGACGTAACCGGTCTGTTCTTTCCGTAGACTGTTCACCTCGGCGTCGATGTCGTTGTACGCCTTCACCCGCTGCCGGTAGCTCTCGTCGAACGCCTTGTCGTCAGTAAGTTGACCGACTTTGACGTCGGCAGCGTCGATGGCTGCTTGGAGCTCTTTGCGTTTGGCTTCGAGCTGAGTGATGTCATGCCGCAGCTCCGCGTCCGTGGCGACACCGTCGACGAGGTAGCGGGCGCACCGCGACCGCCAACTGTCGAGCGCGTCGGCCTTTACCGTACGGGCTGCTTCGCGGGCCCGGATCATGTCTTCGGTGACGGTGACCCGCTCGTCCCACCGCTCGTACTCTTCCTTCGCGGTGTTCGCGGCGAGCGCGGCTTGGTACTGATTCTGCCGGGCCGCCTGTTCGTCGTCGATCTCGCGGGTCAGGCCGGTCAGCGCACCGATCGCATCGAAAATCCGCTCCGGGGTCAGCTCGTTCAGTGGCTGGGCCAGCAGGTTCGCTGTAGGGCTGGCTCGCACCGACGTGGACAGGAACGACACGCATCGCACGGTCTGCCCATACAGGGTGCGGGCGAGTTTGTTCGCCCGGATGTCGGTACGACCGTTGCTGCGCGGTAACTCGTCCCACAAGCCGTCGGCGCTGCCGGCCCGGTCGTTTTCGCTGGCACCGTACGCGACGTGCAGCTGCGGCTTCCATCGCAGTTCGACGTGGGGCGCCTGCCGGTTGATCCGCAGCCACACCGTCAGCACGTCCGCCTCAAGTTCGGCGAGCGCCCGGGCGGTGGGCGGGACGAACACGCCGACGATGTAGCCGTGGTCGGCGTTCGCGTGGACGACTTCCTGCCCGGCGAGTTCGGCGGTGAACAGCAGTTCGGCGGCTGCCTGCGCGCCGGATTGCAGCCGCCACTGCTCGTCGGCGTGCAGCAGGCTGAGGCCGGCGATGAACGACGACTTTCCAGCGCCGTTGGAGTCCGACGGTCCTTGGCCGGCGATGGTGATCAGGCCGCGGGAGGTGATCGGGACCGGGTGGGTCGACAGCCGGGAGATATTGATCATTTGGATGCCGGCGAGGACCCGCGGTCCGACGATGTCGGTGGCGCCGTCGTCGACGGGGTTACCTGCTGCGGTCAACGAATGTTCTCCCTGCTGGCGGTGCGGTTGCGGCGTTCACGGATTGCGGCGGCGAGCGGATGGTTCGGGGCGGCGGCGAGGATCAACTGTTCCTGCAGCCGGGCCCGAGCGGCCGGGGTCAGGCGCAACAGTTGCGGGCCGGGCACGTATCCACCTTCGGCGTCGGCGCGGTCGCGGACCCGGGTGAGCAGCCCGGCGGCGACGAGTTTGCTCGCTGCGGCTTTTGCGGCGACCGCCGGGAGTTTGCTGGCCTTCAGGATGTCGGCCTCGGTGGTCGGGTACGGGCTCGTCCAGGTGTCGGGAGCGAGGCGTTCCTCGCTGCGGGCGATCGCGACCGAGTAGATGAGCACGAGAGCGAGCACGGCTCGCTCGACGGTGGTCAGTGGCTGCCAGCCGGCGGCGGTGAGCTGCGCGGCAACTGTGTCGTCATATCCGGAGGTGAACCGCAGCCCGTCGACCTGGACGAGGACCCGGCCGGTGTGGCGCAGCAGTTGCTCGAGTCGGTCCCGGCTGGTCGGGTCCTGCAACGCGTGCAGTTCCTGCCGGTGGACGGGTTCGCGGCTGTGCTCCAGCAGGGCGTACGCCGCTTCGACGTGTTCGCGCTGCCGGTCGGTCAGGGTCGCAAGGACGGAGTCGAACAGCGGGTTCTGGTTGCGGTTCACGGCGCCTCCCCTCCGCCTGGGTCAGACTTCGGCTGGGGGTCGGGGATCATCCGCCACAGTTCCCGGAGCGTGGACAGCTCCAGCGACCCCCACCCGGTGACGCGAGGCCCCAGCCGGACCCGGTCGGCCGTCTGCAGCACCCACCGGGACGCTTCCAGCCGGCGCAGGCTGGCGGACAGCAGCTTGCGCCGGCTGGCCCGGTCCCGGCCCGGGGTCAGCTGCTGTAGCACCTGGTCGACGTCAGTAAGATCGGCCGGCTGGCCCGGCCACAAGTCGGTGCCCGGGTCCGGCCAGCAGCAGCGCAGGCAGGCGGCGAACACTCGTAGCGTGCCGGCCGAATCCTGTAGCGTCGCCGGTTCCTGTCGGTACTCGGCGAGGACCTCCGGCGCAGCACTTGGCGGCAGGTTCGGCAGGAACCACACTGACTGGGCGTCCGGCTCGACCAGGCGCCGCATCCCTGCTGGGGATGGGCTGCCCGCGGGTGCCTGTTGCGGGCCGCCGGAGCGGATCTTCGCCCACCACAGTGCGGTGTCGTGTTCGTTCACGCCGGCGCCTCCGCCGGTGTCCGGCGCCTGAACCAGCCGTCGGTGATCCAGGTCAGGTCTCCGACCACGTTGATCCGCAGCCCGTCCCCCCAGGTCAGCAGGTAAGGCAGCTCGGGTCGCAAGCCGATCGCGGTCAAGTCCGACAGCACCCGACGGCTGGCCGCCCAATCCCCGGCAGTGTCCAACAGCTCGGCGACGGTGACCTCGTCGCGGCCGGCCAGCAGCTCCTCCGCCCGAGTGGCAAGCAGTTCCGCCTCCATATCGGCACCGACCTGTTCAGGGCCTGGTTCATCGTCAATCCGCGGCCGAGGCGGCGGTGTCCGCCCCGTGTCGGTCCGCAACCCTTCTTCGACCGCGTCGAGCAGGTCGTCAACGGTGAAGTGCGGATTCGGCGCGTCGAACAGCAACCCGTCCAGCGCGGCCGCAAGCTCGTCGCCGGTGGCGTCGCGGGCGAAGCTGCGCCACTTCTCCGCTGGCAACAGCCCCAACGCCCGGGTTCGGCCGGCCCGGTCGATCAGTCGCCGCGCCGCGGCGTTCACCGCGTCCCGATACGCGGCCAACGCCATCCGCAGCTGCGTGCACTCTGGCAACAGCTGCGGCCACTTCTCCGTCGCCAGGTTGTGGAAGACGGTCGCCTTGTCGATGAGTTCGCTGTTGCCGAGCATCGGCTGCGCCGAGCTTCGCAACGATTCGACCGTCCCGGACTTCGCCATCTGCATGATGGGGTTCGCCAGCAGCCGGAACACGTTCGCCAGGTCCTGCAGCTGCGCTTGGGCCTGCTCGAGGGTGGTATCGGCGTCCTCGATCGAGAGGCGGGCGATCGACAGCATCTGGTGCAGCTCGCCGAGGCCGCCGGTCTGCGCCAGCCGGCGCAGGAACAGCAGCATCACGTACGGCGCGAACGCCGCCTGGTAGAACATCTCGTTCGGTCGCTCGTTGACTTTGGTAATCGCACGATAGGAGCGCAGCACCTCGAACCGGCGCCGGACCGCGACGGGCGAGGTGTCTCCGAACGCAGCGATCACCTGCTCCACCGTCAAGCCGGCCGGGCCCGCGGACGCGAATGCGTTCAGGATCAGCTCGTCGACGCGGACGAGCGCCGGGTCGTCGACCATCTGGTTCGCGTCACGGGCCAGAACGGCGAACACCTGCCGGTACAGCGCAAGCACGGCAGAATCAGCAGCGTGCTCCTCAAATGGCAGCTCTGCGATCTCGGTCACCAGTTGGTGCCTCCGTTGCCCCCCTTGGATCGGGTGCCGGGGCGGGCTGAAGTGATCGTCGGCGCCTCCGGGATGCCGGTGGCCTCGGCGGTTAAGGTTCTCGCCGGCCGCGAGCCGCTTGGAGCTGCGTCCTCAGGCCTCGGCTGATCGACGGCATGTGCCCGGGACCGCCGTGGCCGGCGTAGCTGACCGCACGCGGGGGTTACTACCAGTACGCTCCGGGTCAACGGAGGATTGTGCATTGCCATCGACAACACAGTCCTCCCCCGCTCAGCCAGATCACACTGCCGCGTCGCCACGAGAGGCCACGCCCGCAACCGTGGTACTCGCGCATCATCTCGGTCTGGAGCCTTTGCGTGGCCAGCTTGGCGCCCTGTCAGCCTATTCAAGCAGGCCACGACCAAGGTCATCGTTGATGATCCTCTCTCGTTCCGAGGCGTCGGCCCAGTGGGCGTGACTAGTTGTCAGGGACTTCTCCACGACTAGTACATGTTCAGCGTTCTCGGTGATGGAACGCATGTGGCTGATCACCGTGACCAGCCGGCCGGTTGTGCTGTGGTCGGTCAGCGTATTGAGGGCATCGCGCAGGAAGGTGGTGTCAAGGGTGCCGAAGCCCTCGTCGAGGAAGAGCGCTTCGACGTGGCCGGTCGCACGGCTGGCGAGTTCGACTACGGCGAGCGCCAGGGCGAGGCTGGCGAGGAAGGTTTCGCCGCCGGAGAGCGTCTTAACATCTCGGGCAGCCATGGTGTCCATATCGATGATCCGGAAGTCGGCCGCGAACCTGTAGCGGCCACCGGAGATCGAGAGCAGGATCTCGCTTGCCTGGCGAAGCAGCGCTTGGAGGCGCCGGCTGACAGCGTCAGCGATGAACTTGCCCTCGGCCAGCACTACCGACAGTTGCGCAAGAACATCGACTGTGCCAGCCGCAGCATCAATCCGCTCCTGCAACGCGTTCACCACGGGGAGTTCCTCCCGGGCGCGCTCGATCTGTCTTTTCAGGTTCTGGACCGTACCGTGGGCGGCAAGGTATTGCTGCTCGAGGTCTTCTTCGCCGGCGGCACCAGCCGTATGGCAGGCAAGGCCGATGGCCTCTCCGGCAGCCTTCTCGGCACGCTGCTGTTCGTCGATTTTTGCGGCGCAGATGCCGAGGAGTTCCTTTGCCTGAGCGAGAAGATCAGCAGCCCAGTGCGCCTGCGTGTCCAGGTCTACGTGCGCGGCGGGCGCGGCCGCCGGTTCTTCGAGTCCGAATGCCCCTGCGGCGTCGTTAACCCGCTGCGCCAGGGTCAAGAGCTTGTCTCGCAGCGTCGCCGCCGGCTTGGTGATTTTCTTGGCGTAGGTCGTCTCCAGCGCCGCGCTCCGCGAGCGCAGGCCGGCGAGCGCTTGTTCGGCGCCGGTCCGTCGGCCGGCCAGCTCCTGAAGGAGTCGCTGATGGGCTTCGGCTGCTGCCTTCTGTTGCTGGACTTCCGCGACGTCCAGGGGTGTGGCGAGAGTGAAGCGGGCGGGTAGGCGGCTGGCCGCCTCGTCGATCGATTGGCGCAAGGCGACGTTGTCGCGTTCCTGCTCCTGATGGGCAGACATGCGCTTGGCGTGGGCCTCTGAGAGGGTGACGAATTCGGTTCTGGCGGCGGTCGCGGTATCGCGGGTGTCGTCGCGAATCTTTCCGGCGCGCTCGACGTCTTGCTGCGCTTTGGCAGCGTCATCGGTGACCAGTTTGAGGATCTGCTCGTCGGTTCCCGACAGGTCGGCGTCTCCAACGACTTCCTGGAGGCTGATCAGCGCTTCACTGAGCAGGCTCTCGGCTGTGGTCACGCTCTGCTGCGCGGCAGGCAGGTTGTCTCGTTCCAGGGTTTCCACCCGGGCGGCCGCTACGGCGGCCGCCCGACCCGTCTTCTCCGCCCGGACTCGGGCTTTCTTGTGGGCGTCGTCGGCGGCGGTGAGGTCGGGTGCGATCGGTGCCGTGAAGTCGGCAGGCAGGGGACGAGTACAGATGAGGCATGCCGCGCCGGGTTCGAGGTCCGCGGCGGCGTGCGCTGCGGCGTTCGCCTTCAGCAGCGCGCGGTGCGTTTGTTCGCTCTCGCTCCGGTTGTGCTCGGCCTCTTCTGCGATACCCGCCGCTTCTCTTGCCTTGGCTATGGCGGTGCCGAGAGCCTCTTCCGTCGTGGCGAGTTCTGCGCGTGCCTTCTCTAGGTCTGCGGCGGCTCCGCGCCAGATCCTCAGTCGTTCGACGGCCTTGTGCTGCCGATCCTGGGCTCGTTTGAACGCCGTTTCCGCGTCTGCATGCGTCTTGTTGGCCGCCGCGACGGCTGGCTCAAGATCGGCCAGGCTCTGTTGCACGCCTTGTAGCCGGAGCTGCTCGACGGCAAGGGCTGCGGCGTTCTCCGTAAACTGCCGGTGGCGTTTCCGCTGCTGGGGTAGCTGTTCGGCGAGGTATTTCAGAGTGTTGATCGTCGTGGCGGTGCCGGCCACATTCCCGCCGTACTGCTCGGCCTGTGTGAGCTGACCTTGCAGGAGGTCTTGCTCGATCTGCAGTTGGTGGGTCAGTTGGTTGATGTCGGCGCGCTGGCCGTTGAGCGTTTGAGCCTGCAACGCCAAGGCGTGTAGCTGGTCGGCGGCGCCGGCAGGAACTGCGGCCGCCAGGGATTCCTTCAGCTGGGTCAGCGTGCTGGCCGCCCCGGCGGCTCGTCGCTGTTCGGCACGCGCATCAGCGATGGCGGCCCGAGCATTCTGGAGATGTTCCAGGCCCTGCTGCTGCACGCTGTGCTGTTCGGCCGCGGCGGCCAGCGCCGCGGCCGGGTCGTCGAGGAACCTCCTGCGGTGCAGCTGGTACTCGTTGAGCCGGTCCTTGAGCCGCGCCTGAAGGGTTCGGGCGTGCTCGCGGACCTGGCCCAGTTGCTCGAGACCGAGGACGGAGTCGAGGACTTTGCCTCGGTCACGGTCGCTCATGCGCAGCAGTTCCTGGAAGCGGCCTTGGGGCAGGACCACGGCACGTAGAAAGGTGTCGCAGTCGAGCCCGACAATCCGCCGGATCTCTGCGGTGACCTGCCTGGCCCCGGTGGTTAGGGCGCCGGTGTCGAGGCAGGTCAGCCGGTGCACTGACGTGGCGGTGTGCCGGCTGACGGACCGTGATACCTGCCATCGGCGGCTGCCGACGGTGAACGTGAGTTCGACGGCGAGGGTGCCGTCACCGCCGTCGGCGATCAACGGGGATGCGGTGGCAGCGTAGGTGCATCGGTTGTAGAGGGCGTAGCAGATCGCTTCCAGAATCGTCGATTTCCCGGCGCCGGTGTCGCCGACTATCGCGATGAAGCGCTTATCGGTGAAGTCAATGGTCTGCTTCGCGGTGTACGTGCCCAGGCCGCAGAAGGTCAATGTCTGTGGTCTCATGCCGCCCCTCCGATGGTGGCCGTGCTGGTTGCCGGCAGCGGGAAGGCGATCTCGGGGTCGGCCGCCAGTAGCTGCTCTTCCGGCAGCTCGGGTGGTTCGTGTTCGCTGGCGTGCGGCAGCAGGGTGCTGAAAAGCTGAAGAACCTGTTGCGCCGAGACGCCTTGGACACCGCGGGTGGCGAGGTATTCGCTGAACAACGTCGTGGTGTCGACGTCGGTGGCGTCGTCGACAGGGGCGAGCAGTTCGAGCCTGCGGTCGGCGGCGTTCTCCCGTAGATCGGCGATGGTGGCCTCAGGCAGCAGGCCGCGGATCTGGCCGGCCAGGTTGTCGATGTGGTTTTCGGTGTTGACCGTAACCAGGCAGATGTCCGTGGTCACGGAGGCCGCCGTGGTGCGGATCTCGTCGAGCGTTCCGGTGATGTAGTGCAGCCGGCGGCCGCGCTTTAGCGGAATTCGTTCAAGGACGGCGCCTTGGCCGGGCTGCAGCGTCGCGACGACGACGCTCTTGTCCTCGCCGACCTCACCGAAGTCAAGCTGCAGGGGTGAGCCTGCGTAGCAGCCCGTTACGCTGGTGGTCGGCAGTGGCTGCGGTTTGTGGATGTGACCGAACGCCGCGTAGGTGACCACCGGCAGGTGCTGTGGATCGGTGGCGTAGAAGTCGCAGGTGTGGCTGGGGTTCTCGGTCCGCGACGGGATGGCGCCGGCGATGTACTGATGTGCGGCAAACACGCTCACGTCGCGGGACGCGTCGAACCCGTCTCTGAGCTCGCGCATGAGGCGCTGCTGCAAGCCGGCGATGTGTCCGGCGTAGGTGATGCGCCGCTGGCCGGGTTCGTCGAAGACGTTGACGATGCGGTTGGCGCTGATGAACGGCAGTGCGGCGACGTGAATCGCCTGCTCGCCGGCTGGTAACCGCAGGACTTCACCGACGGCGTTGTCGTGGCTGGTGACGAAGTGGATCGGCGCGGACCGGCTGAGCAGGTCGTGCAGCCAGTGCAGGTATGCAGCCGAGTCGTGGTTGCCGCAGACGACCACGACTGGAGCGATCTCGGCGAGGTTGTGCAGCGTGCTGGTGGCCAGTTTGAGCGAGTGCAGCGGTGGCCGCTGCATGTCGAACAAGTCACCCGTGTTGAGAATCAGGTCGGGGCGGGTGGCGGCAGCGATTTCGGTGATCTCGGCGAGCACCGCTTCGTGGTCGCTCGCCCGGGAGTGGCCATAGGTGGTACGTCCGAGGTGCCAGTCGGAGGTGTGCAGTACTTTCACGTGCGACCTCTTCGTCGTCAGTGGCTGCGATCGGTGGGAGGACCGGCATTGTGAACCCGACAAGGGCCGGCCAGAACGGTGCCAGGGGTGAGCTCAGAGGGCCCGGATGCGGTGGGCAATGAGATGCTCAAGCAGGGCCTGGTTGGCTTCCCAGCCGTTGGGAAAGCGCGGTTGCGTGTTAAAGGGCACGGGGTCGGCGGACGGGTGGGCGTCCAGCAGGTCGGAGATGCCGTCGCGGGCGACCACGATGCAGGCATGCCGGTGCCGTGAGGTCAGGACGCACAGCCGCCCGGATTCGAGGTGGAACGCCGTGGCGTCGCGGCGGCCGGACAGCGGATGTAGCACGATGACGATGTCGTACTCGCTGCCCTGCAGCCGGTTCGCGGTGTCGACGCGGATGTTCGGATAAGCGGTCTCGGCCAGCCCGCTTTTGATGGCAGCCATCTGGTCGCGGTGTGCCACACCGATCGCCACTCGGTCTGCCGTCACCCTGGCACCATCGGGGTGGCGTTCATCGCGGAGCATCGTGCCGCGCTCGAGAACACGCACAGCGAGCGCAACGACCGCGGCGACCGCTTCAGCGTCGGTGCGCACCGTGTGCCGGCGCGGCAGTTGGTAGAAGGCCCAGCCGTTGGCTGCGGCATGTTCGATCGCCCGGTCAGCGGGGCTATTGCCGAGGCTGCGGGTCGGCAGCCACATCTCCCGCGCGCCCTGTTCGGGCGCGGATTCGAAGGGTGCGAACGGATAGAAGGCGTCCGACACCGGGATCGCGGTGTGAGGGGCAAGCCGCCACGAGCGCGGCAGCTGCCGTTCCGGGATGTCCGGATTGTTAGCGAGCATGGCGGCCACCGCGCTCTGCAGCGGGCTCCAGGCCAGGCCGGTCCATCGGTCGACGTTGACGACGGAGAACGGGTCGAGTTGCCCAGGGTCGCCGACGAACGCAGCCCGTTCGAACGTCGAAGCGAGTCGCAACAGGGTGTCCGAACGCATCTGGTACGCCTCGTCGATGATCGCCCACGGCCCGCGCTCGGTGATGACGGGGTCGAGCCACTTCGCTGCGGTGGCAACCACGATGGCTGCCTGACGCAGATCGGGGAACCGGTTCGCAATCAGGATGTTGGAGGCTGCGAGGGTGGCCGGCACCGGGTAGCCGTAGGCGGTGTATCGGCCGACGGTGATCCCCGGATCCACGGCGGCGATCTTGGCGACGAGATCGTCGACTTGGGAGTTGGTTTGTGCGACGACGCGCACCTGGTCGCCGTGCCGGGCCAGGTGGTGAGCCATGTAGGTGACGGCGGTGCTCTTGCCAGCTCCGGGGGGTGAGTTGAGCACCACGCCAGGTTGCGGACCCTCGGTCAATAACCGAAGTACGTCGAGGACCGCGGTGGGCGGGACATAGGTGACGGTCATGACCACGGCTCCTGGGCATCCTGCTCCGTCGGCAGGTAAGGCTTGGGCGGGCCGCCATGAGTCCACGGGGTGTCCTCCTTGCGCGGCAGCGTCGGCGCCCGGCGGTAGTCGTCCTTGAAGAGGCTGTAGCACACGGAGTCCCCTACGGCGGGGACGGTGCCGGGCCGTGGTTCACGCCCGCTGCCCATGCCCTCGCGAAGTTCCAGCTCGACCATCACCGTGTCGCCGTCACGAGTCACCGAGACGACCGTGGTCTTCTGGTCCAGCAACTCAGGCCGGCGCAGACCGCTCTCGCCGGCGGCGAGGCTGATCGCGTCGGTGGTCGATACGGTGATCAGCGGCCGCAGGCTCCTGCCGACCCGCCGGTTCGGGACGGCGGCGATGACGGTACCGACGAACGCCTCACCGATCATCCGAGCCTCGGCCATCACCATCGGGTCGTCGAAGGCGCGCTCCGCGTCATACTGCTGCTGGGCCCGTTCCAACCAGTACAGGCGCCGGGCGGCGTACACCGCTGAGTCACGTTTGGGCTGCGCCCCAGGGCTGGTCGCGATCCAGTCGGCGGCCTGCGTGAAAGCGTCAAGGTCCCGTTCCCAGCGAACACCGACATGAGCACCGGCCGGAAGACTAGGGTCACGCAACAGGGTGATCGCCTGCCACATCCGATGCCAGGTGCCGTCGAGCTGCTTTCGCAACTCCTTGCGGATCTTGTCCTCGGCGATGCGCGACGCCGCCGGGCTCGCCGCCTGGTGGTAGGCGGCGAGCAGCGGCTCGAGGATGCCGTTGTCGAACGACGGATCCGTGGCAGGTCCGGCAGGCGGTACCTTCAACGGATTTTCGCAGGCACGCGCGGCATCCCGCCCGGTCATCCCGGGTGGCGGCGCGATCCAGCCGAGTACAGCGGGAAGATGCTGGTCCTCCTCGGTGCTCTGCCCGGTTGCCCAATGCAGGGTCAGCGCGTCGGTCGCCGCGACCAGCATGGCGGAGCCGGCGTATTCAGCACGGTCGGCGAGGAACGTCAGCCATTTACCCATGACCGGGATGTTGCGTGGCACGGCCCACTCGCCTGTACTCCTTCGCAAGCGGGTGGAGCGCCCGAGGATCCGGATGAACTCGACGCCGGCACGGTTCGGCACCCAGACCTGCGGTGCGTCCGCGCACCGGTACTGCACGCCGGACGCGCCGGCACGCACCGGAAGACGCCGGTTCGTGCGCGGCGTGATGTAGGCGGCGAAGATCTTGGCCAGCTCATAGGCGAAGGCAACCTGCTGGTCACGGTTCCGGGGCTGCGCAACCGTCAACAGCTCCGGTGTATCAGGGCTGGTGCCAATCATGACGGCGAGCGGGGCGTGGGCCTCGCCCGCCATCGCCAACGGCACGAACACCAGCGGCTCACTGCTCACATGCAGATGCCGGACAGTCGTCAGGCGCTGCGCCACCGCCTGGTCGCTGGCATGGGCGCGGGCCAGGGACGTCAGCAGGCTCACATCAAGCTCCCGAGCAACTCGTCCCGATACTGTTGGGCCCGCCGCAGCAACTCAGCTTGTTCGACCTGGTCCAGGCCAGGAAGGCGCGTACCGCGAGCCAGACCGACGACCTCACCGATCGTGTCCAGCGCCAGCTCCTCACGGACCTGCCGGCCGAGCACCGCCGTGGAACCTTGTTCCTCGGAGCGGCAGAACCGCGCCATCTCACAGGTGTCCAGGCACGACGGTGCGTAGCGTGCCGGCACCAGACGCAGGCCCGCCTTCAGCTCCTCGGCGGAGCGGGAACCGGCCGGGCCACGCAGAGCGAACGTCAACCCTGCCGGCAGGTTCGACAGAATCGTGTCGAGGTCATGCATCCGCATCAGCATCCGCCGGACCGCCGCGACCTGGTTCCGGACGTTGACCCGGGCCGCGAACGGCTTGTTGATAAAGTTCTGCGGGCACACGAAGATCGCCTCGTCCGCCACCAGGTCCTCGTCGAACCCGTGGGAACGAAGCAGTTCCCGAAGGGCGTAGACGTAGACCGCAGCCTGCAACTCTGCGCCTTCCACCGCGGCCGCAGGCGCCTGGCCGTCGATCACCGAGAACGACTTGACCTCGACGATGTAGAACTTCCCGCCCGACTTCACAGCCACCAGATCGGGCTCGAGGAAGACGTCGTAACCCGCGACCGTGATCTTCAAGTACGGGTGGTCGAACAGCGTCCCGCCATCCTGCGCCGAGCGGGCCACAGCGGTCAGCCGCTGAACCGTGTTGCGGTACCGGGCTAGCTTGCCCTCGTTGCCGCCGATGGTCTTCAAGTCCTCGTGTTCGGCTTCCGGAATGGATAGCCCGATGTCCTCCCGCAGCAACGTCAGCAGCTGCGCACCGCCACTCGCCTTGACCTGGGCTTCGAACTGGGCGCCTCGGGCAAGTACCATCCGCGACGGCTTGGCGTACATCGGGTGCCGGATGGCTCGGGCCAGCTCGTCCTTGTCGATACCGGCTGCATCCAGCAGATTCCGGCGGCCGCAGCCCGGGTTGCCGACAATCGACGAGATAGCCCTGGCGTCGAGGCTCTGTGGTTCAGTGTCCCCCCGCAGCGCGTCAAGACGCGCCGTCAGTTCTTTCACGTGCTCTTCCTTCGCGTGGGAAGTGCGGATTCAAGATCAGGTGTCGCTCGCAGCATGCGACGCCACCTTGAGAGCGGCGCCGAACAGCTGGTGAAGATCGTCGAGCTGGTCGACGGCGCGCCGGGCTGCCGCTTCGCGCTGCGACAGGTCTGCGTCACGATGAACTTCCAGCTCGGCCTGCGCCGCACGCCGCACGGCGTCCGGCCTCGTCGTGTCGAATGAGGTGGCACCGCCGGGGATGTTGGCGGCGAACTGCCACAACAGACGCCGGGCGGGCAGAGTCACCCAGTCCGGGTGGCTCAGGTGCTCGGCGATACGGATCGCCGAGGTCAGAAAGTGAACCCTGGGACTCAGCGGCCCGACGATACGGGTGGAAAGCGGCCAGGTGGAGACAGCCAGGAGACCGCGGGCAGGCGAGAGCCGGTCAGCGGTCAGGGCCGCACACAAGTAGTACGGCCGAGCCCACGGCGCCGTCTTGAAGGATCTTTCCTCGTCTCGGCGAAGGCTCGTCAGCTGCTGCCCGTTCAAGGCTCCAGCGAAGACCGCCTGGTGCAGGGCGACGATGAGCTTCGGCGCCGCCGGGACGCCCAGGAACGTCAAGGCCTGGTGGACCTGGTCACGAATCGACAGCAGGTTCCCGGCGTCCTGCGGCTCGGTCCGCGGTTGCGAAGCCAGCTTTTCCGGTTCGATCGCCAGAAGCGCGTCATCCCACTGCACCTCCGCCTGACGAAGGTCGGATCGCAGACGCCGCGCCTCGGCCCGATCACCGGCCATCAGGGCACGACGCACGGCTGTGCGCAGCTCGTCGATGCGCGCCTCGAGATCGTCGAGAGATTCAGCCACGGACACACCGTAGCCGCTTCCACGCGTTCCAGCAAGTTCCAGTTTTCTCCAAGAGTCCGCCGTGGACGGAACATCGACTGGACCAGCAGAGCTTGCAACGAAGGCGACTCAGCCGATCAGCACTCCGCCACGCTCCATAGGAGGCACGCTGGACCCCGGCTCGACGCTCCGATCCACGCTGCGCTCACGTGCGCTGTTCAGGCGCTGCTTCTCTGGTCGCCCGGCATTGCTGGCCTAGGTGACGTCATGCACTGATGAGGTGTGACTGGCCCGGACTTGGCAGCGAGCGGGCGAGGATTTCCGTGCCCGCGGCAGGAACACGCCTTCTAAGACGTCCTAGGAGGATAGGGTTCCTGGCCCGACCGTCGCTCCTCCTTCTTCGACTGCGGCCCCCATCCGTGTGCTGGCAGCGAGGGGCATGGCGAGGGCTGCGGCGGCATGGATCGCGAACACCGCGACGACGATCGTGGTGACCGGTAGGCGGCGTCGGGCGCCGGTGAGGACGAGTCGTCCGGTGACAGACAGAACGCCGAGCAGGCCGGCGGCGGTGGCGGCGAAGGTGGCCGGGTGGCGGCGAAGGTGGCCGGGTGGCCGCGGCTGATGAGGTAACCGACCACGGGGACGCCGATGGCGCTGGTGGCGGCACCGTGGGCGATCAGGGCGGCAACGAGGATCCAGAACCGGGGGTCGCGCATCACGGCACGCGCCGCAATGCGTCGCAGGGTGTGGTCCGGTCGCGCCACGGGGCTGGGTGCCCTGGCATGCGGCGGCCCGTCTTTCCCGGCAAGCGCTACGAGGACTGGAATCTCGAAGACCCCGCCGGCAAGGGCGTCGAAGCGGTCCGCCCGATCGGCGACGAGATCCGCACCCGGGTGGAGAAGCTCCTCACCGGACTGGGCCCCACCGCCTGACCAACCCGCCGGCGCTGCCCGTCGCTAGTCACCCCTCGGGCGGGGCCGACAACTCGCTCATCCGGCCGCTGACACGGCCGGGACAGGTCAACACGGCTCCCTGCCCGCAAACTGACGGTGACCCGGTACTGGTTCAACCGGCGCATCGATGGTGTCGGTGCAACGATGTACGGCGTGCCAACTGCGAAAACTGCTACACCTGCCGTCTCGCCGCTGGCCGGCGAGCCGATCAAGCGTGCCGATGCCGAGCGGCTCGCGGGAGTGCTGAAGGCATTCGCCGACCCGGCCCGGCTGCGACTGCTCAGTCTGATCCAGTCCGCCCCGGAGGGCGAGGCGTCCGTGAGTGACCTCACCGCGCCGCTCGGTCTCTCCCAGCCGACCGTGAGTCATCACCTTCGGATCCTCACCGAGGCCGGCCTGCTCGAACGCGAAAAGCGCGGCGTCTGGGCGTACTACCGGCTCGTGCCGCCCGCGATCGCGGCGATCGCCGACCTGCTGACGCCACCCCGCAAGCGAGCGACGAAGAAGGCCCGCTGAGCGGCACCCGCGAAGGCCGGCGCCCAATCCTGCGGGTGCCGGCACGGGCGTCCGCTCTGGTCGCGGGTGCGTCGGCCACGCCGGCAAGGTCTTGCCTCATCCACGGTGCCGGGCTGGTCGGATCGGTGGCGACACCGTGGTTAGGAGTAGGGACACCAGTTTTTGCCCGTGGTCGGCCAGCCGGCGCCGCTGGCCGTGAGCCGCTTTAACGGTGGCGATAGCCGACCGGGCGTCAGACCAAGCGGTGGTCGAGGGCGGTGTGGGGGGCGAGCAGCGGTTCGAAGATGTCGCGGCCGAGGGTGACGGCCTGGTCCTGGTCGAGAACCGTGGCGGCCAGGCTGGGGTGGGCGTCGATCCACGCCTGAGCGCCGGATGCGCTCGTGAAGAAGTTGATGGTGGAGCAGCAGGTGTCCACGGAGCGACCGGCGTCTCCGGTGGCCGCGTACACGATCACCGCTTCGGCCGGCTGGAAGGTGGCGGCACCGTTGGTGATGGTCACGCGGACCGGTTGGCCGGTGTGCGGATCGGCGGAGGTGATGGTCGCGTCGGTGCCGAGCATGAACGGCATGCCCAACGCGTCGATGGCGCACATCGCGTACACCTCGACATCGCCGAATGAAACCCGGTGCGGCGTCGGCGTTGGGGAGAACGGGTAGGCCGCGACCAGACGCCCGCCGCTGTCGAGGGCGACAAGGTCTTCCCGGGCAAGTTCCCGCAGCGCCTTCGCGGTGTCCAGGTCCGCCTCGCTGGCGGCAGCGCGGATGTCGGCATCAGTGGGGGCAGCTCCGGTGGCGGCGAAGTGATGCAGGATCGCTCGATGCACCTGCTGGAGGCTGTCGGGGAGCTGCTCGGCGCGGCGGGGCCGATCTGTCCGGATCGCATTGCCCGGCTGCTGGCAGCAATCGACCCGGCTCTGCTCCCTTGCGGTGGTAGCGGGTCCGGCGCCTATCGCCTGGCGCAGGGCAGCGCGGATGCGCTCGCCAGTGGGGATATCTAAGCGACAGGCCGCTGAACCGTCGCCGGTGGCGCCCATCACGTCCACGCCGTTGACCAGGATCGACGGAGACGGATAGTCGCCCACGACCTCGGTGACCCCCGTGATGGGCAGACCGACGTCGGCCAGGGCCGCGCGCAGCTCATGCCGAGCCGGCGCGAGGTTCGGACAGTCCGGCACCGAACGAAGCTCAACAGCCACCCGGCCCTCTGCGGTGCGATCTGCTGCCGCGGTCATCACAGCCCTCCTAACAAACGGCCCGGGTGGCATCACGCGTCGCCGACTGGCCGGCACGGCTCTACCCGTACCTGACTGAACCTTTCGGTCAGGGGAAGGTCAAGGCGCGACGATAGACGCCAGATGCGGATCGGGGGAACTTGCGTGATGCCGGAGATGGTGAGCCGGCCGCGTTGACCGGTGCACATCGGGTCTTGCTCGCCGTCGCGGTGGCGGTCCACGCCGTGTAGTACCTGGGTCAGATTGGGATGACCGGGCCGCCGCCGGCGATGCCGCCGTACAGGCCGGGCTGGCCGGTCAGCACGCTGCAACCGAGGTCGATCGCGGCGAGCACCGCGGTGGCGGCGTCGACCCTGCCGACCGTGTCGAGGGTGACTGCGAGGGCCTCCCAGCTGTCCGGCGGTGGCGAGAGGATCTCGGCGATCGGGTGGTTGACGAGCAGCTGCAGGCGGTCCGTGTCGACGACCATCCGGGCGGCTTCGGCCACGCACAGTACCGGCAGCCCGAACACGCAGTTCTCTTCGTCGGCGACCTCGGCGATCACCTCACCGACGTCAATCGACCCTCGAGTGAAGGCGATGATCGCAGAGGCGTCGAGGACGACCCGGACGGCCGGTTCGGTCACGCGGCGCGGGCCGGCAGGCCAAGCTGCTCGCGAGCCTGGGCGTCGAGCTCCGCCGTCCACCGCTCCCGGGCCTCGTCCAGGCGGCGGCGCGCGCGAGCCTTCCCCTCGTCGGAGACGACGAGGCCGGCGGCGGCGAGGATCTCCTCGCTGCGGGCGCCGGTGTTGGGGCTCCTGTCGGCCATGCCCGCAGGATACCCCCTGGTAGGCGCGGGAGTCACCAGCACGCCGCCGGCGCTGCTGCCGGGCGCTGGGGCTACTGGTGCTGGTGCTGGTGCTGGTGGGGCAGTTGAGCGTGGCACGCGAACGGCGGGAGCGCGACCTCGAGGAGAGGCGTACCCGGTCGCCAAACGCATCACCGACTCCGGCCCATGCCTGGTTCCCGGTTAGCATCCCGACCGGCCGGTCCTGCCCGCCACCATCACCCACCGGCTCCAACGCCTCGGCCTCCAGCCCAGCAGCTACCGCGCTGCCGCCCCTGGTTCACCTGGCCGTCGAGATGCCCCCGGCCGTCCTCGGCGACATCCTCCCAGTTAACCGGGCCGTTGCGGCGAGCTGGAGACAGCCCGGCGTTCGCGGAGGTGCTGCGAGAGCGAGTTGCGGGGGTACGGAATGGAGTTGCCAACGCTGCGTGGCGAGCCCTGTACTGACGGCGCCCTCCCCGCCTCTACCAGGTCCGCACCCGCACCGCGCCCAGATCGACGACCGGTGCCGGGCAGGACAGTGCCGAGCGACGCAGGGCTTCTGCGTCGCGGGCCGGTATACGCCGCTAATCCGGACCGGCGCCGCCGCGACCGCCTACTCCGGTGGTCCCGCAGCGACGTCGATGCCGGCCCTGGCCAGTAGGGTCAGTGCCTCCGGGAAGGCGCGGTTGAGCGGGCCGTGGTTGATGCGGACGCGGCTAGCAAGTTCATTGTCCCGGGCGATGCGGGTGGCGTCGCCGAGCACCGTGAGCCGGTAGTGCCACCATCGCACCGCTCCGTCGCGCTGCTCTACCCGGATCAGGTCATCTGCGGCCCGGGCGGCGATCGCCCATCTGCCGTTCGCGCCGGTGGCCCACACGGCGACGACGCCGGCGCCGTCGATGGCATCGAGAGCCTCGGCGGCCGCGTGGAACGGGTTGGTGAAGGCGCCGCCGACGTGGAGTGCGGTGTCAGCGTGCCGGTTCACCCGCCAGGCCGGCCGGCGGTCCTCCAGCTTGTCGATGGCGGTGGCGAGCGGGTCGTCGTCGACGATCATCACCGCGGTGCGCATGACGTCGTCCGGGTCGATGGGGAAGCCGCGGCTGTTGCTTATGGCCTCCGCGTAGTCAGCCACGAGGGTGGCGTCGGCGGCGACCACGAGGTGCGCGGCCCGTTCGGCGGCCTCCTCGTAGCGCAGGTACTCGGCGGGGCGGCCCGCCGTGGGTAGGTGGTCGCGGATGAGGTAGAGAGCGACGGCGGCCACGCTCGCGACGTTGGCCTCGATGGCCGCTGGCATGTCGTCCAGGTCGAGCGTCTCGACCACCTGGGCGAGCACGGTGATCCACCCCTGCTCACCGTGCGGCGTCTCCCAGGCGCCCAGTTCGACGCCGACGAGCACGAGCGTCCCGACCGCCAACCGGTCGATGGCGGGCAGGTGGGCGAGGTCGACGCGAACGGCACGGGTGAGCGCGCGGCCGACGCGGCGCAACTCGTGCAGCGCTCGCTCGTCGTTGTCGTCGTTCGGGTCGCTCTCGTCGTCCGCGTTGCGGGAGCCGCCGAGCTCGGCGTTCTGCCCGGTCGAGGGGTCGATGTCGTCGTTGACGGTGTTCGCGTCGTCTCCGTCGAGTCCGGCGGCGCGTTCGTCGCTGAGGAGGTCGGTCGGCTGGAGCAGGTCGCTGCCGTAGCTCGTGCTGGTGGCGGAAAGGGCCGCAAACCCGCCGAGTGAGAAGTGGAACATGGCTGTGCCGAGCCGGCTTTTGGCGTCGTCGCTGTAGCGCAGCCAGTCCTCGGGGTCGGTGTCGAGCCTCGGCGTGCCGGTGGCTGTCTCCGACTCGCCGGTGGGCCCGCTGGTGCCGCCTGCGGCGGGTAGGGCGATGCTGGCGCGGGAGGCGGCGAGCTGCCGGACCCCGTGGAGCCACCGTTCGGCCAGGCGCGCGTCGGCGAGGATCTCGATCGGTCCCTGGGAGCCTCCCCGCGGCTCGTCGCTCACCCGGAACATGGTCCGTTCGGGATCGGTGACGAACACCAGGTTTCCGTCGCGCGTGACGCCGTGTTCGGTCCATGCCGTCCGCACCCGGGATCCGCCGGGCAGGTCGACGCCGGCGATGAGGTGTTGGACGGCGCCTTCGGGGACGGCACCGACGTCGGCCCAGGTGTCGAAATCGGTGTGGGAGGAGGCCACGATCCGTACCGGGCGGGGTGTGGGGTGCGCGAACGTGAGGTGCAGTCCGCCGGCGGCGCGGGTCGCCGCGAGGAGCGTGGCCCTGGTGGCCGTGTCGACGTGGTTGGTCGTGCTGATCCGGACGGCGGGCACCTCGTCGAGGCGGATCGGCACACCGCCGGGAAACAGCGGTGCGGAAGGCCGGGCAAGAACGGCGAGCTCGACGTTTCCGCCGTCGGCGACGGGCTTGAGCAAAGCTGCCGAGGACAGGTTGGGGCTGCCGGTGAGCGTCCAGCATGCGCCGTCGTAGCCGATGGCTTCGACGAGCTTGCCGTGTCGGTAGGAGCGGTGCCGGTCCTCCACCACCTCGAGGTCGATGCCGAGGTCGCCGATCACACGGGCTATCGCCTCGGGTTGCACGACTGTCCGGTGCCCGGATTGCACGGCGAGCGTGACACGTGCCGGGGCCAGACGCAGCGTCAGCTCCTGGATTGCCTCGGCGCGCGCGTCGTGAAACGGCGCATAGAGCCGCAGGCACTCCACGGGCGTGACCGGAAGCTGGTCGATGATGGGAGCGTCGGAGGTGTGCACCAGCCGGTGGCCCGTGTCAACGACCTGGCCTCCGCTCAAGGCTTCGAGGGCGGCGGCGGTGCGACCCATCGCGTCGGCGGCGGGCGGGCTGATCGCGCAGAGCCGGGCGACGCTCCGCAGCCATTCCGCCGCGTCGACGACCAGCCGGGGACACCTGTCCCGATCCACGGCGGCGATCGTCCAGGTCTCGGCGTTGAGGTGCCAGCCGCCGACCGAAAGGTTGCCCGAGCCGACGGCCACCAGCGCTCGCGCGGGCCCCACGATGACGGTGAGCTTGGGGTGGAAGGCCCTCCCCGCGGTTGGGGGTACGGCGAGGCCGTGCACGTAGCGGGTGCCGGCGTTTCGGGCGGCGCGCGGGTCCGGGTTGGACATGCGCAGATCGCCGACGACCGTGACGCGGGCACCGGTCGCCTGGGTGACGCCCAGCACGGCACGCTCGAAGAAGCCTAGGTCGGCGTTGAAGGTGCAGAAGAGCGCCTCACGGGCCTGCCGATCGGCGTGTTTCTCCTCGGCAAAGATGTACGGCAGAGGCGACGGCACTGTCACGACGTCGCCGGCGTTCTGGTAGTCGCCGCCGCCGACGTCGAAGGCCTGGTCAGGCAATGAGGTCACCCCGGTCACCGATCCCCCACACGGCGTCGGTGCGGGCGAGCAGGCCCATGCCGGCGAGGATGCCGGCCAGTTGGTCCCACCGCAGCGAGGCGGAACCCGCCGTCTCGTCGGAGTCGCGGAACAGCAGGTCATCGCGCAGATGCACCCGGGTGGGAATCTTGAGAACGCCCTTTCGGGGATCGACGCGGGCCTTGGCCAGCGCGAGCCGCTGCGACCGGTCGACCATCGTGTCGGTGAGCCATCGGGCGAAGTCGCGCAGTGACCTGTCGTGCCATCGGTCAAGCTGGTCGGCCAACCACCGCGGCGCCAGCTGCTCGTAGCGGTCCTGTGCCTCGTGTCCCTCGAAGCCGTGCAGCTCCCGACCGGCCAGCTCACGCACACGGCGAGCGCCGAGGGCCAGCACGCTGAGGTCGCGCACGGGAGTCTCCAGGCCCAACAGCCCCGGATCGTGCTCGGCGGGCACCGGCCGTCCCGTGCTGTCCATGGTTCGTGGCAGCCCATCCCGGAACGCTCCGACGGTGCTGTCGGGTAGCAGGTCCGCGAGGTGTGCGGCCAGCTCCGCGCGGGGCGTGAGCCCTTGGATGCCGTTGACAAGCCAGGCCCAGAGGCTCCGCCACGCCGTGACGGAGTAGTTGCGCAGGATGAGGCCCCGCCACTCGTCGGACAGCTCCAATGCGGACAGGACCGGGTCGCTCATCGCCTCCGGCTCGTATGCAAGAAATCGCGACACGTCACGGGTTACCCGGCGGACCTCCGTCAGCTGAATGACGCGGGCGATCATGCGCAGCGTCTGCCGGCGGACACCGGCCCGCGTCGCGGGCGTCTCGGCGTCCGAGGCGGCGAACAGTCGGGCGAGCCAAGCGCCGTCCGCGCTGGTGGCCGAATGGCAGATGCACAGCGACTCGTAGGCGTCGAGCGTCGCGTCGTCGAGGGTCCGCCTGCTGACCAGGTCAAGCACGTCGCCGAGCCCCTGAGCGACAGCACCGGTATCCATCTGGTCACCGGGACCGATGTCGTCGGCTCTGGTCACGATTCGAAGCAGAACCTCGGAGCCCCGGTACGCCGGCCAGAAACCCCAATTCGGCTTGGCGTAGACACCCGGCGCGGCCAACTCCGCCACATCCACGCCGCCGTCGGACCCCCGCCTCAGGATCTCGTCGTATCCGTGTGGTCGGGACAGCGCCTCGTGGGCGAAGCCGGCGGCGCGGTAGTGACGCGCCGACACCGCCCCAACGACGACCTCAGCCCGGCGCAACAGGCTCTGTGCCGCGCTGCGGGGCAAGCCCCGCCTCTGCGCCTCCGCGGAGATCAGGCCGTGAAGCGCGTAGTAGCGGGCGTTGAGAGTAACCGTCGTGACCCCGGGCACAAGCCGATCTACAACGTTCATGGTGAACCGCTCCACCGACAGCGGAAACCGGCCCGCGTAAGTCCTTGATCCTGAAGACGACCACCCAGGACCAGTCACCACGGCCGCCAGTCTGCCGCCGGCTCCGACTCGGCGCAAGCACGGACGAGCGTCGAGGTGATAGCCAGGGTGACGACGTTGGAGACAGTCTCTCCGGCTGGCCGCCGCCGACGCCGTACATCCCGGGGCCCGCTCGTCGAGTGGCCTCGGCACCGGCCCTCGTCATCGCGCCATGGACTGCGGGAGGTATCCACCCTGGGGACATCTCAGTCAGAAGCGGCAAGCCGCCTGTGGCCTCGTCCTCCGGCACTCCAAATCACTGATCTTCCGGCAGAGGGCACGATCATCGGGGCGCAACGCTCCATAGGTGCATGAGACCATGGGCGCCGCGCTTTTGCCCTTATGGGACAGAAGGTCGTTGAGCGCCATACTCGCTGCAGAGACATCCGCCTCTTAGCCCCAGATCGCTATGGCCGGGCCTGGACCGAACAGTTGGTCTTCGATGAGACGGATCTCCTTGATCCTGCTTCCCTTATCCAGCTCGAAGGTGAGCCAGCCGCGAACGCAGTCTTTCGGCAGGACTGTGGCGGAGTAAGGCAGGGCAGGCTGCCGCGGTTCGGGAGTGATGTCGGCGGGCTGTAGTTGGTAGTCGTCGGTGGTCTTGAGCTGCCAGGAGCTCCAACTCGGGGTCGGCAGGCTCTCCCCCGTGGTGGCGTTGCAGATCTTCACATCGGCCGGCACCCACACTTTGCCCTTGTCGGGCTCGGAGTCCGCCTGTCCGTCAAATTTGGCCGAGTAAATGGTTACTTTCCAACCAGCGCCGGTGAATGTCTGGCCGATCTTGAGTCGGGCCGGGCCCTGGTCCTCAGTCGGGGATGGCGACCTGTCCACAGCGGTCGGGGTTCTCGTGGCAGGCGCGGCCGAACTGGCCTGCGAAACTGGACCCCGGGGTGCTGGTGTATCGGCGCTGTTGCCGCAACCGGCAAGGAGGACCGCTGCCGTGGCGACGGCAGTAACTGAGCCTGCCTTCATGACCCGTAACCTACCGTCCCTTGTGGGGTGTCGCAGTGAACGCCTCAAGCGGCTACAACACCGTCGTGCGGACGAACGGCGCCGGGCTCTGCATCGACGTCGAGTGGGTACGCCGCCACGCCGGGAAGGGCTTCCGCGTTCATCCCGCCGGTGGGTCCTGGAACGAACCTTCGGCGGCCTGATGCAGCACGGTGACTCGTGTGTGACTACAAAACCCTCCCTCGGCGCCCCTGCGACGATGATCCGTTGGGCGAGCCGACGCTGGTCGCTGGTGAAGTACCTCGGGTGGTGCCGAGGAAAACCAAGGGCGACCCGGGGAGGAGAATAGCCATGACGGGACGAGACAGACGATCAGCAACCCGCTTGCTTACGCCCCTGTCTCGTGCAGCGGCCTTGCAGCCGCTCGAGAGAGACCCTCGCCTTCCACGATGGCTTCTTGCAGTTGCCTGACGAGTTGGCGCAGGCTCGCGTCGAGGTCGACCTGGTCTTTCGTCTGGGCGATGATCTCGTCGCGTACGTCGTCGACGAACGGCTGCCAGGTGTCGCGGGCGAGCCGCGTGCATTCGGCGATGACCTGTTGACGCATCTCGGCCGCGGCCTTGTCCTGGTTCAGGCGCGTGCGATTCGCGAGGTGTTGGTCGACGAACTTCGTCAGGTAGACGGTGAGGGGGAGCGCGGCTTCGATGGTGCCTAGGTACGGCTTCACCTTCTCGGCCATCTTTAACGTCTTGGTCTCCTTGCCGGCGGTCTGTCCGACGTCCTTGGTCATGGTCTTCAGCACGCCGAGCAGCATGCTCCCGATGTTGTTGGTGTGTTCCGAGATCTGGCCGGGCCCGTCCGGGGCGGTGGCGGCGTTCTCCCCGGACTTGAGTGTCCCGACCAGCGAAGCGAAGCCGGCCCAGGTGGGGAGGGCGCGGTCTCGCTCCTTGCCCTTGCGGATCGACTGCCGCAGCCGATCGAGGTGGCCTTCATGCTTGATGAACCACTCGCCGACCGTGCGCTGCAGTTCGTCGGCGGCGGAGCCGGACTCCCACGACCGCCGCAGCACCTCGTCGACGAGGCCTTCGAGGCCGGCATGGGCGGCCCGGTCGAGGTTGCCGAGCTGCCTCTCCCATTGGTCGCGGCGATCGACGCCGTGGGCGGCCACCCTGGCTTGTTCGGCGTAGTCCGCCAGTTGCCCGCGCAGTACGGACAAGGTCTCGTCCAGCACCGCTGACCAGTACCGTTGCCCGGCCGCGTGCCGCCATCCGGGCAGGGCTGACGGGGACACCGCGCCGAAAGCGTTCGTGAGGTCCTGCATGCCGTCCCAGTCCCGGAACTCGTCCCAGGTGTCGCGGCCGAGATCGGTGGCCGGCCCGGCAGTCTCGAACGGGTCCTGCGAGACGACGAAGACCGGCACGCGGTCGTCCAGGCCGAATAGTTCCCGCAACTCGCGGACCTTGCGGTCGCCGAGTTCCCGGTACCCCGCGGGGTTGGACTCCGGGTTCCCGTAGGCCTCGTCGAATCGGGAGATGACGAACCACATCGTCCCGGCCGGCCAGCCCTGCGTGAACAGCCTCCGGAGTACGTCGCGTTCGGCGGTCACCAGCTGCGGGGTCAGCACCGCGATGCCGACGTCGGTGAGCCCGACCGCGGCCATCGCGCGGGAGCTGTTCTGTTCGCGGACGCCGGACGCGCCGACGTCGAATCCGGGGGTGTCGCGGACGATGCACGTACCGAACTCGACGTCGTTGACCTCGAAGGTCTCGTGGCGTGCGCTGATCGTCAGCCAGTCGGGAACGTCGCGGCCTGAGTCGACGAGCAAGCGGCGGAGCAGGGAACTCTTGCCGGTGTCGTAGGACCCGAAGAGGGTCACGACCGGTCGGTCCCGTTTCTGGAAGGCGTCCCAGTCGTCGGCGTGCCGCCCGGGCGATCCACCGGGAAGCCGCCCCAGCCAGTCGCGCACCGCGTCAATGTCAACCACTGTAATCCGTTCCTTCCATTTCTTCCGCGGCCACGATCAGGGCATCGGCCACCTCGACACGTACCTTTGCCGATTCCATCTGCTCGACGATCGACGATTCCCGGGCGAGGTGTTCGTCGAGCAGCGCTTCGAGGTCCGCGGTCTGCTGCTCGAGGTAGGCGACGTGACCTCCCCACTGCTCATCGCGCATGATCAGATCGACGATCCGGGCGGCCGTCTCGTCGATCTTCTGCCACGCCGATTCCTGCTGCTCCCGGTGCTGGCCGGCCTTCTGGGCGTCGGTGGCCATCTCCGCGATGTCCAAGGCGGAGGCGATGGCCCCGAGGACGAGCCCGGCCCGAGCGACGTTGGCGCCGCCCTTGACCGCGCCCCACGGTTTGAACTTGTAGTTGAATTGCTTCAGGACCGTGTAGAATGCGTCCCGGTTTCCGAGGGCTTTCGCGAGCGGCGCAACGGCTCCTGCGACACTGCCCGCGCCTGCGGCCACCTCCTCGTACCAGGCGGTTCCCTGGGCCTGGAACTCTGCCGCGAGCTCGGGTGCCACCTGGAGTTCGGCAGCGCGTATCTCGCGTCCGATCGTCGGGAGGTGATCGCCATGCCACTCGGCCAACCGGCGTGCCGCGTCGTCGCGGTAGCGTTCAAGATCAGCCTCGAACTGCGGTGTCTTCCACCAGGACTCGACGAGGCTCGTCAGCTTCTGGGCGTCCTTGCGCTCGAGGTCCGCGACCGCGGATTTCGCCGGCACCGCGTGGCGGTCCACCATGCGGCGGGCGTCCTCGCGCAGTGAGCTCTCGACGATCATGGCGTCGCGCACCGCGTCCCGGAGGCTGGCGATCAGCGGTTCCAGGTGGCTCAGCTCCTTCTCGCCTTCGGCCAGCACCTGGTGCAGCGTGTGCCGGTGACGCTTGAGGGCGGTGACGGCCGCGTCGAGGGCGGCCGAGGACGCCGCATCGGCCAGCCGCTCGTCGGAGAGGCCGGACAGGGCGCTCGTCAGTGCGGCCACGCCGTCCCACAGCCGATGCTCGTCGAAGTCCACGGGCTGCGCCGTCGCCGCCCCACCGACCAGGCCGAACGGATCCCCGGACAGGCAGTGGATCCGGTCGAGCTCCACGTCGGCGCAACGCGCGGCGAGGGCCGCGCGCAGCTCCTCGCGATTGCGGTTCTGCAGATTGAGGAAATCATCGGGTGCGGTCAGCGGATCGACGCCCAGCTCGTCGCACCGATTGATGAGGAACACCGTCCGCCCGCCCTTGGCGGCGGTCATCTCCGTGCCGTGCAGGAGCTCCTCCAGCATCGAGGTGTTGCCGACCAGGAGGTTGACGTGGACGACGACGAGCACGAGAGCGGCCTCGGTGATCGCCTCGAGCGCGGTGGCGTCGTGCTCGTCGTGTCCGCTTTGCAGGCCGGGTGTGTCCACGAGATCGAACCCGGGGAACCGGTAGCGGCTCGCGACCGTGGTCGCCGGCAGCGCCCGGATGTCGAACGCGGTGTCCGGCCGCAGGCCACCGTCCACCATGATCCGGTGGACCAGCGACGACTTACCCGAGTTGTAGTCCCCCAGCACGGCGAAGACCGGCCGCGCCCCGCGGACGCGCCAGAAGGTTCCGACGACGTCGGCCAGGGCGCGGTCACGCCGGGCCGCGTCCTCCAGGTCGTGACGCCAGGAGTAGATCTGCGCCGGCGTCGGTGACCGCCACGCGGCGGTCACGGCGTGTGCCAGCCGCGCCCGGTCCGCCTCCTGGCGACTCGCGTACGCCTCGCGCACCGCCTCGCCGATCCGCACCGGCTGGTAGTCGACGCCGGACTCCAGCCAGTCCTCGCCCAGCAACACCCGCGTCACCTCGGCCGGGGTCTCCCCGATCCGGCGCTGTGCCCGCCGCAGGACGTCGGTCACCGCCGGCGCGGGCCGGACCGCGTCGGCGTAGGTCCGCAGGCTGTCGAGCAGCCGCGTGATCCGGGCGCGCGCCATCCGACGCTCGATCGCGGCGCTCAGCGACTCGCCGACCGCGGGCCCCAGCGACGTCCACGCGGCTCTGCGGCTGTCCTGGACGAGCGCGTCCTCGTAGGCGACGAACGTCCGGTCCACCGCCCGATGACCTTCGGCGATGGCGTCGGCCTTCGCCTTCCGGGTCTGCTCCGCCCCCTGCTCGCTCGCCTTCTTACCGAAGTACTTCCCGACCTGGGTGACGATGCCGATGCCGGCGAGCGTGGTGGCGAGCACCCATCCCGCGGGGTTCCAGATGAGCGGCAGCGCAAGGGCGCCGAGACCCACCGCGATGCTCGTGCCCTGGGCGGCGTCACCCGCCACGCTGCCGCCCTTGTCACCGGCGATCGTCGCAGCGTGCACCGCGGCCGGCCCGCTCACGGCGGACTCGTCGTCCACCGCGATCTCCAGCTCACGCTGGAGGAACACCTGACGGTCCGCCCACACGGCCTGCGCCGCGGTGGCCATGGCTCCTTCGTCGTACGTGGCGGCCCGGAACTCCGGCTCGCCGAACGCCTTGCGCTCGGCGAAGGCCCGCTGGATCGCGTCGTCGACGTTGACCTTCGCCTGCCGGTGGCAGCCCGCCAGGTGCGACGCAGCCAGATGCCGGACGAAACGGTCCAGCGACCCCTTGGGCGGCGAGGTGTACGGGCCGCCCCGCGCCTGCTCGGACAGATCGACCAGATCTCCGCTGAGCGCCGCGTCGTGCAGCCACTGGGCACGTTCGGCGTCCTCCGGATAGCCCAGCACGGCGAACAGCGACTCGACCCGCCGCTCCAGGGACTCCGCCTCCCGCTCGAGCTCGGCCGCCAGGTTTTCGAGCTCGCCGATCCCGCGGCGGCACCGTGATCGGATGTCCTCGCGCAGCGCGGTCAGCCGCAGATCGGCGCCGCCCTCCGCAATCGATGCGGTGATGAGGCGCTCCAGCTTGGGGAAGTTCGACCAGCGGTCGAGGTAGTCCGTACCGAAACTTTCCCGTTCGTTCTGGAAGTCCTCGGGGAACGGACCGCGGAACGGGGTCGCGGCGCGCGCGTACAGGGCCCGCTGGCCCTGGATCGCGACGACCGGGATGTCGAACATCCCGATCTGGGCGAGCTGGGTCCGGATGTTGTCGGCGTGCTGGCGAACCGTCTCGGACAGATGCCGGCGGCCGGACTCCCGGACCACCGCCGGGTGATGCCAGCGCCGGTTGCGGGAGTTGAGGACGGCCACCACCGGCTTTCCCCGGTCGAGGACCCAGGCGGCGATCTTCTTGAACTCCATCGCCTGCTGGGACTGGCTGTCGAAGCACAGGAGCACGATGTCGGCGATCTCAACCGCCGCACGGGCCCGGGCTTCGAGGACATCACGACTCTCGGAGGCGCCCCAGCCGTTGATCCCGGGTGTGTCGAACAGCCGGCAGTCCCGCCACCCGACCTGGCGCACCTCAGTGGTGAAATCGTTGTCACCGGGCGAGACGTACGCCCCGTCGAGCCGGCCGAACACCGACAGCAGGGTGCTCTTCCCGGCGCCGGTCCGCCCGAAGAACGCGATGTTGAACGTGCCGAGCGACTCCCGCTCACGGTCGAGGTGACGCCGCAGCTCCGCCGGAAACCCCTGGACGAAGTCTTCCAGCCGAGCGATCGAGCCCGGGCCCTGCCCTTGGGTGAAGGCGGCGACCAAGCCGTCCGTGATGTCGTCCAGGTGCACCAGTTCCGCGCGTCCCTGCTCGACGGCCGACCGAACGGCCTCCTCGAACGACCGCACCTCTGTCGTCAACTCATCATCACTTTCGCTGCCTGACGGGTCACGGCTCGGATTGCACCCTCAACTTGCCGGCGACCACACACCGAGAAGTTGTCTACGGGATGCATGGCGATCTTGTCCAGCGTGAAGCTGAGATCAAAGCCCGTCTGCCGGGGGGAGAATTCCAATGCTTCACCTGATCAGGTGCAGCGGTGCCGGCCAAGCGATGATCGGGTACTGCTCGACCGGGTCGGAAACGGCTGCGTCGGTGGCCGCGTCTCGTCCGCGGACAGGGACGCGGATTCGGTAGGCCCGAGGCCCGGCGGCGGTCAGGGTCGGGATCCGGTCGGGTCCACCACTGCGGCGCAAGGCCACTGGATCTTCGCCGCAGGGAGAACGATGTTCACGAGCAGCGGCACGACCCCAGCACCGAGATCCGGACGCCGCACGAAGGGCAGAACACCGTCCCTCGTGTGGCAACCTCGGGTGGCGCTTGTTTTGTCAGGGATGGCGGAGCTCCATCGGATTTCGCCTTACGGGGCGAAGCCGCTTGCTGTAGCGCTTTGCGGGTTTTCGGACCGATTCGCTCTTTCTTGGTCTTAGCGCGGCGCCGTTTGACAGCCAGGCTCTCGGTACCAGGTATCGAGATACCAGGCGGCGGAAGAATGCTCCTCACCAGGTCGGTCGATACATTCGCCCATCCCATGTTGCGGAGGTGACGCGAGATCTCCCAGGTGGCCCACAACGGCCGGCGCGCATGAATATGAAGAACCGCCCGGCGAATTTCCTCGAGAGGAGGGCGAACCTCAACAGGTCTGGGTGTCGCAGCGACCACTATCTCCTTGCGGGGCTTCGGGATGCGCTTGATTCGGGATTGTACCCGGCGTACGGCAAGAGAAATTTCTTTCGATGTCAGGCGAGCCCAACCGTCGCCCTTGCGGTGAAGAATTTTTTGCACGGATTCCTGCGCCTTCGAGCGCAGGATGACGGCAATCTCACTCTCGAGTTCACGAACCGACGGCTTTGGTGCGCGACGGATGCCTGCCGAAGCCGCGGTCGCCTCCGCCTTGCCTCGTCGCCGGGCAGGGGGCTTGGATTTCATAGCCAGGGGTGCGGAAGAGCGATCAGGTGTGGCCAGAGCCCGGTCCAGCCACGTGTCAGGCCCGTGATCGGAAGCTTCGTCGTCAGTCCTGTCATCCGCCGAGGACGAGCCACGACCGAGGTACCAATCGTTGATTGTGCGGCCCCTGACCACCGCGCCCCTTTCGAAGCAGCCATCGGGACTCCAGGATGCCAGCTGTCGCGTGGGAAGTCATCCTGCACGCGGCCGCGTCCACTGCCGTGCGCTGAGGGCAGTCTGTGTAGTGTGGACCAAGCGCCGTCCACGCCGTCCGCTGGCCTACCACAATGCCCGGGCCGTGCCTGGTGCAGGTGGATCGAGTCAGTCAGCCGGGAATGTGTCGGGGTTCGCGTCGCGCGGCGTAGCGGTCGAGCAGGATCGGCACGCCCGTGTGCACCCACCATGGAAAGTGGACGGCGCCGGCAGACATGCCGTGGCCCGGGTCGAACTCGGGGACGTATATCGCTCCGGCGTGGTCGTGCCACGGTGCCGATTCGCGGCTGGTGAGATGTTCGCCGACAACCTGCTCGATGGTGTCCATGATGAGCGTCCGTAAGTCGAACCAGTCGTCTGGCAGCGGCGTGTCGGCGAACCGCGCGCGAAGTTCTCGCCACAGGTAGAAATCGCCGCGCAGCGAGTACTGGATCGGCTCGCGCTCAAACAAGGAGCCGACGCTGTCTGTGTCGACGGACGGCGGACACCGAACCCAGACGGCCGCGCGGGTTCGCTTGTGCATGGCTTCGTCGAATGCGACGAGCCGTACCTCGTCGACGCCCGTCTCGGCGGCCGCGATGGTCTCGATCGCCGCCTCGATGGCATCGGCGTGTGGCCAACCGCGGACGCCGGTGCTGATCAGCGGGAACGCGACGCTGCGCGCGCCCAGTTCGTCGGCGACCTTAAGCGCGCGCCGGTAACACGACTCCAGCAGGGAGCGGTCGCGCTGACCGGCGTGGTAGTTGGGGCCGACGGTGTGGATGACCCACCGGGCGGGCAGGTCGCCTGCTGTTGTCCATCCGGCGTCGCCGGTGGCGAGGCCGTCAGGAAACCGGGCGATGCAGTCACGCAGGATCGCCGGGCCTCCGCTGTGATGGATCGCGCCATCCACACCGCCGCCTCCGCGCATCGCCTTGTTCGCCGCGTTGACGATGGCGTCAACGTCCTGCGTCGTGATGTCCCCGAGAACGGCGGTGATGACTGGCACGGCATCAGTCTGCCCGGAGGCACCGACAGAGCAGCGACCACCCCGGCACAAAGCTTCCCGCTCCTGCCGCTCGCGGTGCAGCCGGACCGCTGACTACGTTTCGCACCGTCAGAGCGTGGAGGTGCTGCTGAGCGGCGGGCCCAATGCGGGCCAGGTGGCGCCCGGCGTGGGGAGACCGCCGTGTGGCAGGCCTGCCTGCACGTGATCAAACCCGCGTACGGCCACCGGCGCGGCCGTGACCCACGCGTCTACCGACACCGCCCTGACTGTTGCCAGCCCTACCCCCGAGGCGCCCAGGACCGCCGCGAATGACCCGGCAGCCCGCCGAGACGAAGCGGCAGCCAAGATCATGGTTGGCTCCCCCGCGCCGCTGCACGCCCACGTCGCCGGCCAGCACTGGGGAACAAGAGGTCGGCTTGGGTGGCCAGCAACGGCGACACGATCAGTGCGGCCCAACCAACCGGGCGCCACGGCGACCGAATAACAATTATTGATGCACCTCCACGAGTGCTTGCACGTGCAGGCCCCCGTCGCTGTCCCTCAGCCGGCGGGCCCGGTCGGTGAGGGTGAGGTGTGCCAGGGTCAGCACGCTGGAGGGCCAGAGCGTCGCGTCGGAGGTCCCCATCGAGCCCGAGACTGGAGAGGCCACACTCGCGAACCTCGTAGCCGAACTCGAACACGTCACACAGCCAGACTGACACACTGCCCGGCTATGCCTGAACGAACCGCGTCGGCTCCTGCAGGACAGCGGTTGCGCCGCCGAGGTCGGCGAGGCGAGACGCCAACGTCGCCAGCGCGAGCCGCTCCGGCAGCGCTTCGCTGAACTTGAGTCCGTCAAGAGCTTTCTTGTTGACTTCGGGCAAGCACAGACGCTGATCTGCGTCGGCGATGAGTGTCCGCCATTCTTCCCGAGTGAGATTCGCCCGTAGGCGGACCTGGCAGTCATCGAAGCGTTGGACCGGGTCGACCACCTCGGTCAACGTGGCCGCCAAGGTGGCGTTCGCGCGGAAACCGGCCCAGGTCCACCACCGCAGGTCGTCGCCGTGCCGATCGCGAAGGATGACGCTGCCACCCGGATGCACCATCGCGGATCGCTCTTCCCGCTCTTGGGCGAGGCGCTTGGCTGCTCGGTGAGTGAGCTTTACCGGGGGGTTGGCGCCGAGAAGCACCTCGCGCATGGCGCGGCTCAGCTCGAATCCGAGGCCTGCCCAGCCCCCGGTCGTCCAGCGAGCCTTTCCGCCGCTCTCGGCGGGTTCGACGAAACAGCGCCGGCGCCGCCAGTCGATGTAGGTGACCCGCCAACTTCGCCCGTTGAGTAGCAGTCGACGGTCGCCCTGCACCTCCTCCGTGAGCAGCGCGGGATCGACGCGGCCCAGCTCATCGCGGCCCACCAGGACGGTGAACTCGGGTGCTCCGACGAATACTGCTGTCATGCCCATGAAGTGTCGGTGCCCGAAGCGCCGTTCAGCTTCGAGACCGATGTAAAGCATGTCGCTGTCGCTGTCGAGGTAGCCCTGATCGATCAGATGGCGAAGGATCGGGGTGGCGCCGCGGCCGAAGGGGTCGAGACCGTTCCACCACTGCGGCCAGTTCTGATCTCCCACTCGGTGTTCTTGCAGGCAGAGCGCGAGCATCTGCTGGGCGACGATGTGCCGTGGCTCTGGCGGGGCGACGACTGGCTCGACCCATCCGCTGCCCCAGAGCACCAGCAGGGCCGCTGCCTCCAGCAGGGCGTCGCCGCTGCGGGTGAGAAAGAGGCAGTTGCGGATGCTGCCAGGCCGCCGACCTGTCCGCCCGAGTCGTTGCAGGAATGAGGCCACGGTCGAGGGGGCGTCGATCTGAATGACACGGTCGAGATCACCGACGTCGATTCCCAGTTCGAGTGTGCTGGTCGAAACAATGACACAGTCGCGTGCCTCGGCGAACGCCTCTTCCGAGCGTCTTCTTTCGTCAGCGGACAGCGAGGCGTGTGACAGGAAGGTGGTGATGCCGCGATCCCGCAGAAGACTGCCAAGCTGTTCTACGGCCTGGCGGGATTCGCAGAAGACCAGCCGTTTCTCACCGGAGTGCAGCCCGGCGAGCACGGTGGCAGCATTCTGCAGGGATCCGACGAAGTCGAGTTCGATTTCGCCCGGCGGAGGTGTCACCGTAGTCGCTGTCGCGGCGACCGGCAGGTCAGGAGCGATGACGCTTCCGGCCCGAACACCCGCGCCGGAGCCCTGCAGCCAGGTCAACAGGCGATCCGGATTGCCCACGGTTGCCGAGAGCCCGATCCGCTGAACGGGACGGCCGATCAGGTGGGTCAGACGTTCCAGGACGGCGAGCAGATGCCAGCCACGGTCGTCGCCGGCAAAAGCGTGCACCTCGTCGACGACCACGGTACGCAGACCGGCGAAGAACGCCCGATGGTCGACGTTACGGCTGACCAGCATCGATTCCAAGGATTCCGGCGTGGTCAGGAGCACGTCTGGGCGGGCAGCCAGGATGGCCCGCCGTCGCGACGCGGTGACGTCGCCATGCCAGAGCGCGGCTCGCCGTCCCAGCCAGTCGGCGTAGCGTTCCCAGCGCGGCAGCAGATTGTTGAGCAGGGCTTTGAGCGGGCAGAGGTACAGCACGGAGGTTCCAGACCAGCCCTCGGCTGCCATCCGGGACAACAGCGGAAACGCTGCCGCTTCGGTTTTGCCCCCAGCGGTCGGGGCGAGAAGGAGCGTGTCCTCGCCAGCCAGAAGCGGCCCCACAGCAGCTTCCTGCAGGGGTCGCAGACCCGGCCATTGCAGGGAGTTGACGATGTGGTGCAGCAGCACGGGATGCAGCAGGTCGGCGGTCACACGTCTAGTTTGATGTCGTCGGCGCTTGCGGCGTTGCGTTCCACGTCGGTCATCTCCGCTGCCGACATTGTCGGCGCGTAGTGCTGCCTCGGGTCGAAGTCCGGGAACTGGTCGACCCGGTCGAGGACATCGCCCACCAGCTTCTTCAGATACAGGCGCGGCACGATGCCGACCTTTCCACCCAGGCCGCCGGCAACGGCACGAGCCAGCTGGTCAAGGTACGCGCCGTCGACCAGAGTCCGTATCCGGTCGGGAGCAGTTGACCCGGCGGCGTAGAGATCCCGAACGCGGCCACCCAGCTCGACCAGGGACCCGATCGTGAAGCCCGGCAGACGGATCTGCACGGCCCTGGGGTTGTCGAATCTGGGATCCGTGCCGAAGTCGACGGCAAGCCGTTGCGCCAGCGGGGCGAGCCGTTGCACGCCCTGCTGCCCGTCGTAGAACGCAGGCGTGCCGGTGATGACGAGATGCAGTCCGGGGAAGCGTCCGGAGTGCACCTCGTCGATCATCTGGCGCAGCGCATTGAGTGCCTTGTCCCGGACGTCGCCACGGACCCTTTGCAGTGTCTCGACCTCATCGAGGACAAGGACCAACCCCGGATGGCCGGCGTCCCGCAGGACGGTGAGCAGCCCCTGGAGGAAGGCCATGGCGCCGAAATGGTCGAGCTCGCCACGGATTCCGGCGGCTCGTTTCGCCGACGCCGCGACCTGTGGCTGTCCGGCCATCCATGCGGCCAGTCCGTCGGCGACGACGGTGTCGCCCGAGCTCAACGCCGCCCGGTAGCCACGCAACGCCAGTGCGAAGAGCGGGGAGTGCTTGCTGACCTGGGCGAGCCGCTGTTCGAGGAGCCGATCCACCGCCGCGCCCACGTCTGCCTCCGCGGCGGGATCAGCTTCGAGCGCATCGGCCTCCAGCGTGAACAGCCAGGAGTCAAGAACAGCGCGGAACGCGCTGGATGGTATCGACGCCGTCCGCATGGACTCGGTGATGCGCCGGTACACGGTCTCCAACCGGTGCAACGGCGTCTGGGTCTCGGAGATCTGTACCTCGGCCGCGGCGAAACCGCGGCGGAGAGCCCGCTCGGCCAAGTGCCGAGTAAAGAAGGTTTTGCCAGCGCCGTATTCGCCCCGCACCGCCTTGAACACGGCGCCGCCAGAACTGACCGTGTCGAGCTCGCCGTCGAGAGCGGCGGCAAATCGGTCGAGGCCGACCGCGAGCAGGTCGAGTCCGCTCTCCGGAACGGTTCCACGGCGAAGCGCATCGATCACCTCGCGTCGGCGCCGCTGGGAGACGTCCAGCGTCACGAGGGCACCTCGAACTGCTCGGACAGGAGCGTGACGTCAAGCGTGACCGTGCCGGTCGCTGGTTCGACGGCCAGAACGGCGTATCCCTCAATGTTGAGCAGTTGCTGAACCTGCGTCAGCGCACCCCGGAGCCGGGTCTGTGCCACTCCTAGGGCTTGGGCTGCGAGGGTTGGTGCCAGCCGGTTGGCAGCTGCCCCCACCAGCGCGTCGATGATGCTCGCAATCTGATCGTCGGTGACGATGAGGCGGCCGTTGATCCTCCGCTGTGCCTTGTAGACCGAGCTGGTCACGATGGCCTGGCCGAGTGTCACCGCCGGTTGCTCGGTGGCCTGTGGGCCCAGGTCGAACAGGGCCGGGCTGTCCTGTCGATCTCCGCGGCTCTTGGTGATCACGGCTTTCGGGGCTGGCGGCTCGGCAGGCAGCCGCGGAGCGGCCGCGGAGGTGAGCCACCAAGTGGGTTCCTGCGGCGGCAGCAAGTCCAGGCCGGCCCGGTTGCGGGTCTCATCAGGTACGAGGACGGCCACCGGGACGACGACCTCCGCTGCGCTCGCTCCCCCGTGGTAGCCGGCCTTCAGGGGTCCGTACCTGAGGGTCTCGTCGACGGCCAGGACGGCTCGGTGGCCGTCGGTGAGGACGCGAGGGCCGCTGACCTCGATCTCGTCGTCCTGGACCGGAGCGGTCGCCGGGCGAGAACGAGCACTGGAAATATTCGGGTACGAGCGTTGTGCGCCTTGGCGGCGTTCGACGATGTGACCGTGGTCGGAGGTCACGACGACCGTCCGCCCTGCGGCTGCAGCCCGAGCGAGAAGCGGTTCAAGATGCTTGACAGCGTCAGCGGTCCAAACCGTTCCCGCAGGGTCGCTGCGGTCGAGTGCGTCGTCGATCGTGTTCAGGACGACGGTCACCAGCGACAGCTCGATGTCATCGATGGCGCTGCCGACGTCCGGGCTGACCGACCAGCCTGCTGCCGTCGTATCCACTGCTTTTTTATGGAAGAGCCGTGCAGTGATCTTTCCGCCTTTGGCGGTGATTTCCGCGTACCCGTGCTGTTCTTCGGACTGCTGCCCGCGGGTTAGGCGGCCGGAGAGCAAAGAGGCACGACTCACCTCGGTGACTGACGGCAACGCCGCGAGCGCTGCAGTCCTCCGGCGGTTGCCGGCTCCTGGCAGGGCAGCCTCGATCCAGCCGAGACGTGTAGTCGCGTCGGACAGGATCTCCGTCGCGACAGCGGCGCTCATACCGTCGAGGACGAGCAGCAGCACGGGGGCCTTGCGGGCGAGCGGGATGACGCAGCCTGGTAGCAATTGCTCTAGGTACCAGATGGTTCCCGAGTCGGCGGGCACGCCGCGGCTGGTAGGGATTGGCGCTGAGGCGAGCGCCCGGGCGAAGCGACGTTCCTGTGCGCGACGTCGCTTCTGCGCGGCCGTGACGACGGCGTGGAGCGCGCTTGACAGGCTCGGATCGTCAACGCCGCCGAACGCGTCGTTGATCGCCGCGTCAGCCCATGCCGCGTTGTCGAGGTACTGGCGCACGAGAGCGCCGAGCGCACGGGCATCCGAGGCAGCGCCGGGCGGAGGATCAACTTCAGAGAGCCACCGGACAAGTCGTACCGCGGCCTCGAAGGGAACGCGAAGTGGCGTTTTCGCTCCGAGCCGGTGCGTCTGAACTGCTGCCCAGGCGGTCTCGACGGTGTTCGTATTGTCGAGATGGCCAGGTGAAGCGATTGCCCGACGCAGGGCGTCGGCAAGCGCGACAAATCGTGCCCGTAATCCGCCGGCGAGAAGGTCTGAGTAGCGGGCCAGCGGCTCGGCCTGGATCTGCGCGAGAATCACGTCGGCCCGGTCGAGGGAGCGCGCAACGTCGTCGTCGGCGCGCCGATCGTGAATCAGGTCGGACAACAGTGTGTCCGCTGCTTGCCCGAGTGCGGCCAACGCGGTCTGCGAAGGGCTGGGATCGCCCCACCGCGGTTCGAGCCGGACCAGAGCAAGTTGGGCCTGATGCGCTGTCGGCGGGTCATATCGGTCAGCGGTCAGCAAGCGAAGGACCAGACCGAGCGGTACGACGTCGGCGAGCTCGCCACGAGACAGCAGCGCACGTATCGGGCCTGCCGCCGAGCCCGCCCGCTGGGCGATCCAGTCAAGCGTGGTGTCGGCGAGCAGGTCTCCGACGCTTCGGCGCAAAGCACCGAGGGAGGCGACGCTCTGCGCAGCGATCGACCAGCGGAGGACGCCGAGGACGTCGGCGGTGTCCGTATCGAAGCCGAGGTGGGTTGCGGCGACGGCACCAAGCGCGTGGGTGCGGGTGAGTACCCCGGCCGGGGCTGCAGGCCAGCCCGCCTGCGGGGTTGCAGCGACCAACGCGGTGGCCAGCTCTCGGTTGTCCGGTCGGCTGGTCAGGGCAGGGTCGATCCCGGTGGCAGCGAATCGAGTCCGCACTGCCTCCCAGGGGTCAGGGCTGCGCAAGCGCTGCCAGATGAAGTGGGCGAGGATACCGGCGCCGAGGTCGGCGTCGTCACGGTCGGTGACGACGACGAGCCAGTCGCCGTCGCGGTGGTCGCCGAGCAGCTCGCGGGCGGCCAGCGCTGACTCGGCCGCTCGGACCCGTACGGTCTGGCCCTGGTGTTGGAGGTCGGCGGTGATGGCGCGGTCGGGGACGCCACGGATGCCGATGACGCCGCTGCCGTAGTTCTTGGCGCGGGCTTCGTCAACGATGGCGAGCACCATCGATGCGCTCACCCGCGTTGTGGCTATGGCGGTCACGGCAGCACTCGCCACGTCACCTCGACGGTGACGTCAGGGTGGTCGTTCAAGAAGGCTTGCAGCTGGTCCATGATGTCTCTGTTTCCCGCTCCGCCTGCCCGGCTGGAACTGCCGGCCTTGGGGCCCGACACCACCGGCGGCTTTGGCGTGGGCGTAGGACCCGCCGGGGGCGCGGTGCTTCCCGCCAACCAGCTGAAGATCCCGTCCTCGCAGGAGGCAAGCGCCCGTCCAATCGGGACTGGCAACTCGTCCTGCTCCAGAGCGGCCCGTAGGCCGTTCACGACGGCAGCAGCATCCGCGGCGCGGCTTCCCTCGCCCTTCATAGCTTCGCGAAGCGGGTCGAGCCGGTGCCAAGGAAACGCAGTGAGTGCCTTGTCAACAGCGTCCGCCGAAGCCAGCGATTTACCCGCGGCGACTGGAGTCGCACCGCCGAGATCCGCCTTCGCCAACACCTGGACGAGCTTGACGCCGTCCAGGTGACGCAGTTGCTGCATCAGCGCGGAACAGGCTTTGGCGGTCCTCAGCCGGCTACCTTCTGCAATCGCCAGACGTCGGTACGCCGCCTCGATCGCTCCCACCAACCCGGGCGCTGTCTTCGATAGTTCCGCTGCCTTGGTGGCGACCTGGCCGACGAAATCAGCCACAGCGGGCGCGGTGAGATACGCCCCGGCTGTGATGCCGAGCATCGCGCCGGCCACGGTTCGCGCCGTCTCCCAATCACCGGCGGACGGCAGTTCCTGGGTGCGCAGCTCCATCACCGGGGTGAGCGAGCCAGGCTCCGGTACGACCGGCAGCGCCGTCCCTTGTTGGAACCAAGCCCGCTGCCGCAGCGCCGCCCACGCGATGACAACCAGGTCGGCGACCTCGTCCCGCAATCCATGGGCGGGCGAGACGTCCCGGATCCAGCGCCGCAGCTCCGCGACGGTCACCGGACCGTCGGCGGGCTTGCCCTGTTCCTGCGCTCGTCGGCCGAGTGCTCGCTCGATCTCCTGACCCCACGGGGTGAACCGATCGTCGCCGAAGAGGTAGTGCATCTCCGTGGCCTTGCCGACGCCGAGCGGCTCCGCGATCCGTCGTACCACGGCGGCGTCGGCCTGAAGCTCGACGCGTTTCTCGCTGTCCGCCGCGCTCTGTGCGACGTACCGAGCAACGGCTTTGAGGTCGCGGACTTTGACCTCGACGTCGCCTGGCTCGAACAGCGGATGCGCGGGGTAGAGAGCCTTGAACGCCTGGTCGAGCAGGTTGTTGAAGGCCTGACCGAGCGTGGCGCCGACCGGATTGACAGGGGCGAAGCGACGCTCGAAGGAGAACAGCGTCCGCTCGTGTGACGCGTCCTCGATGAGGACACCCGGGCGCGGTGACGCGGCGCCGTATGCCTGCTGCACCGCGTCCTCAAGGCTGCGCCGCAGCGTGTTGCGCTGGGACTCCAGGATTGACCGGGCCAGGGCACGGTCGGTCTCGTTGAGGTGGTCGGCGTGCCCCTGCCAGCGCTCGGTGCTGCCGTCGAGCAGCCAGTTGAGGATGACGAGGCGTCGCAGTTCGCGGATCTTGTCGTCCGACAGGAACCGCGGCAGCCACACCACGGTCCGCTCCTGCACACCGCGAGCCACCATCTCGTCCAGCCGTTGCAGGTCCTCGGCCGTCGAGTGGCCCGGGTCGTCGAACGGATGGTCGATGACGATGCGCCAGGTGTCCGGGGCCGCCCGGAAGTGGTCGTCGGACAGCCAGCTGCGGTCGCGAACGTTGCCGAAGAGTACATCGACCTTGCGCTTCGAGCCACGCCAGATGAAGTCGTACGGGTAGGCGCCTTGCAGATCCTGGGACGCCAGCGTAATGCCCAGGCTTTCGCTGACGAGTTCCTTCAACAGTTCACGGCGCCGGCCCTCGTTGTCCTCGGCCTTGGCCCGCTCCACGATCGACTCGTAGTCGACGTCGGACAGCTGCACCCGGATCGTCGGGTTGCGGTCGTCGCCGTCGAGATGGATCTCCGGAATGTCCCGGGCCCAGGTGCGCACCTTGGACAGCACGACAGCCGCCTCACCACCCGGCAGCGGCGACACGATGGAACCGTGGTTGAGCGACGCGAGCCGGGCCGCGGTCAGCGCCATCAGGGCCGGAACCTTCGGGGCGACGGCCGACAACAGGAGGGTCTTGGCCAGCCGATCGTCGGTGCGGAATCCCGGCGGAACCTTTTCGGGCTCCTCGCGCAGGGTCCGCTCGTCGATGCCGTGGATCCCGAGCAGCAAGGGCCGCAGCTTGTCGGTGTAGAGCTTGTTGGCCGACCGGAAGAGAGCAGCCGCCTCGGCGTCCAGCGCCTGCCCGGTCTGCCCCTGCACCACGAGGTCGAAGGAGTCACCGACCGGGATAATCTGGTCGATCGTAAGAGTCTCGCGCCGGTCGACGAGCATCTGCTGCATGACCTTGAGCGCGGTCCGCTCGCGCTGCATGACGCTGGCCAGGCTGCGCAAGGTCGACACCAGGGCCGGAGAGAACGGGTAGGTGAGGCGGAACGCCTTCTCATCGGAGCCCCGATGCCGTTCATCGGTGTTCACGCCGTCGAGCAGCACGTCCCACACCGCCGGCCGGCGGTCGATCGCACCGAACGCGCCCTCGAGCACGGCGGCAGCATCGGCGTCCTTGGGCTGCAGGAGGCGGCGATTGGCCACGTACGGCAGGTTGTCGTCGCCGAGCGGGATGACACCGAACCGGCCTTCCTGGTGGCGGAAGGCGCGGTCGAGCGCGTCCTGCTCCGCGCCGCTGGCGCCCGAGTCGGCGAACCAGCGCCGCAGGTCCATCTGCCGGGCCACAAAGGAGATGAGCGGGATAGGACGACCACCGATGGACGACTCGACCAGCTTGGTGAGCTTCTGCGATTCGCGGCGGAAGAACTCCCGGTCCTGCACCGAGAACGCCAGCCACAGGACCAGCTCGTCGAGGAAGAGAACCACGGCGTCGTAGCCGAGACTCTTGGCGTGCGTCGAGATCGCCGCCAGGCCGGTGTCCAGGTCGACGTACTCCGCCTGCTGCGTGTAGGAGCGGAAGTACGTTTCGACCAGGGCCGAAACCAGCTTCTGCCGGCTGGGGCTCGCGGCCGAGGCCGCACGAGCCTCGGCGTAGCGAACAGCATCCCACTCCCCCGCGCCCAGCACAGCAGCCCAGGGATCGGCCGCGCCGTCGCCCCCTGCTTCGCCGTTGAGGCCGGCGAAGAACTGCTGGTCGCCGAGCTGGGCCCGGTAACGTTCAGCGTCTTCGAGAAGGGCGTCAGACTTGTGTACGGCGGGCAGCGGCGCACCGGGGCGGCGCTCGGCGATCTGGCGGATGTAACCCTGGAAGAGGGCCTCCTCCATCGTCCGCGCCCCGAGCATGTGGAAGGCGAGCGGCAGGATCTTCCGGTCCGCCAGGACGGGATCGTGGCGCGCCACAACGGGCTGAAGCTCAGCCTTGGACCGGGCGGCCGCCTCGTGTTCGAGGAGGGCATGCAGCACGGCCATGAAGTGCGACTTACCCGAACCGAACGAGCCGGTGAGGAACGAGCCGCGGCTCGTGCCGGAGGTGATTCCCTCGGCCACCAGGCCCATAGCCGCGTCAAACGCCTCGACCAGCGCATCGGTGACGACGTATTCATCGACCGTGCGCTGGACCGCGTTGTGCCCGACCGAGTCGGTCAGACGCAGGACGTAGTCCTCCGCGCCGGCACGCTCGGGAATGGTGATGACGTCGCGGAGCGGGGTACTCACGCCTTCTCCTCAAGCTGCATCGTCATGGCTGTCACGACCTCGATCGGCGTCCTCGGCTGGCGGCTGGCGGCCTCCAGGCACCAAGCTGCTCGACCGTCATGCCCACCTGGTGAGCGCGACCGCGCAGTTGCTCCTCCAGGTAGTCGGCCAGGTTGAGCTGGTAGGTGGGGTCAGTCTCGTCGTGCCACTGCCGCACCCAGGGCTGGAGCTCTGCGAGGCCGGCGACCAGGGGGACAAGCTTATCGTCAGCCCAGCCTTCGGCCTCCCGCTCGGCGATCACCGCGTTCAGGGCCAGGGCCTGCTGAGCGTGGTCCCAGCCGGCCCACCCGAGCAACTGGGTGGGGTCGGTCTCTCGCCCAGCGTTCGGGTAGAGGATGAACCGCTCCTTGGGCACGTCGAGCTTGCCCCGGTGCTGCCACCACGACTGCTTCCGGAAGTCTGCGGTTGTGTACTTCGGCGGCACCGGAATCTCGCCGACCTTCTCACCCTTGTCCTCACGGCGCTGCAGATCCCAGGTATGTTCCCACGCTTCGCGCTTACGCAGCCCCGAATCCTTCAGCCGGTACGCGGCCAAGAAGGGCACGCCTTCGGTGTCCAACAGCGTGGAGAGCTGCTGGGTGACCGACCGGTCCTTGCGGCCGTCCCATAGTTGCAGGACGGATACGAGATCGGAGTCCCGGGTCACAATGTCGGCGAGCTGAGCCACCGATCGCGTGGTGGGCCGACCCTGCGCATCAAACCAGTACGAGCGTGCCTCCAGACGGTCGAGCAGCCACGCCCGCAACGCCTTCTCGACCCGCTTCTCCCACGGCTCGCTTGCCCACCGCCGCTTGTACTCAGGACGCTCAAGGAGGTTGATGAATTTGTTCGACTCGATTAGATCAAGCCGCCGCTGCACCACATCCTGATATTTCTGCGGCCAGTGTTCAGGAATGTCAATGATCCTCGCAAACTTGTGATTCCAGTGATCGAACCAGCTAGTCTGCAGCCGATCAGCTACACAGTCGCGTGCCATTACAATGGCGAACGCACGTTCTTCGGGGAGGATTCCAGGTAGATCGTCACCCGAGTAAGTAAGATCATCATTGATGATCCCATAAGCCCGATACATTTCCCAGTCAAGCTCTTCCTGCCGGGAAATCATCCGTCGGCGCGTTTCGCCTTGCAGGAGGCCAATCCTATCTATCTCGCCGGCCGACGGCACAGAACTGGGGGAAAATGCGCGCGAGAATTCAGATTTCGCAGACGTCGATAGCTCATGAATTTCGCGAGCTCTGCGAGTGGAAATCTGAGGCGGAAGTGGAAAATTCAGTAGGATCGTTCCAGCGAACTGAAAACGATGTTCCCATGGTTCGTCTGCTCCAGCAGCCTCGGCCCCAGGTCGCCCCTTGTTGTGACACTTCTGCCTTAGCCAGAAACATGACGATGAAGAATTCATCACCGCGAGCAAAGCGAAGTGATCTTCTTCTGTGGACCCCATCGGCAGCTTCAGTACCGGTGCGGTCCGGTTGAAAACCTTGCCGTCGCTGTCGAGATAGAAGTGGTTATGTGTTGCGACCTCAGCGAAGCCAATAGCATAAGGCGCCGTGTTGCGATCACGCGGAAGTTGGTGCCACTCTAGCCAGTCGCGACCATCGGAGCGATACGTTCCCCCACTGAACGTTCCACGTGCCCAGAGTTCGGTTCGAAGCGGCCAATAGAGGCGGATTCCGTCATTCAGAGCATCTTGGGTCGAGTTGACACCGCTCACGGCGGGAGGAACGAGGGCGCAGTCGTCGAACGAAGCGCCCCAATCGCGAACTGCGTCCCCGCGTGTCGCATCTCTAGTCAGATTGGACGGAACTTTCCACCGATCCATCACGTGGCGGGAGAGGAAGAACGCCTCATCGGCGTGAGAGTCGCCATAGAACCCTATTCGAGTGACGCGACTCCGAGCTGGCACGGAACCTCGCTCCAGGACCTGAAGGAGAGCATCGGTCCCACCGCCAGACAAGCTCCATGGATGCCTGGCTAAAGAACTCCTAGGAATTTCAGCCACCGAAATGTATTCGTTCTCAAATCCGACTATTCCAATGTTATTTGCAATAGATGACCACACAATGCCCCGAGCTGGGTAATCTGGCTGACCGGGCTCAGCCCGGATGCCAAGAACGGCCTTTACCGTACTCTTCTGCGGGGACTGGGGGCGGCCAACGATGATGACGGTCGGAGTTCCGTGGCCCGGTATGTAAGCACCTGAGGTATCAACAATAATCTGGAGGTCTTGGCGGCTAAGAAACTCTTCGACCAATCGCGAACCGAACTTCCGCTTCATGAAAGAATTGGAGGTTATTTGCCCTACCCATCCAGCCGGACGTTCTCTAGCGGGTGGCCTGGCGAGTTGGAAGAATCGCTCCAGAAAGGGAACAGAAAGTGCGTATATCCCCTTACAGGTTGGATACCGGTCCCGGTATGCCGCGTTCAGCTTCCTATCCCTAGCCGGAATGTATGGCGGGTTTCCCACAACGACGTCATATCGATGTGGTTCCAGAATCGAACGTAAGGCCGCCAGGTCTTCCGTTGCGTATGCAAACCCACTCAGGCCAGAGTCATGATCCTCCACCCCGGGAAGGTCTAATGTCAGCTGCGACCGGCCATGGAGCAACGAATCGCCGGATGCAAGGTGGAACTGAAATGCAGGCGCATTTTCCAAAAACCTGAGGTCGGCTGCCTTGAGTGCGGCGACCATGAGCCGGAATCGGGCGATGGCGATAGCGAAGGGGTTAAGGTCCACGCCGTGTATGGCGTCGAGTGCTTTCTGCACCCGTGCCTGCACCTCAATGCCCGGGGCATGCGCGGCCCAGCGTTCGTTGAGTCGGGCGAAGGCGCCGAGGAGGAAGTGGCCCGACCCGCAGGTGGGGTCGATGAGTTTGAAGCCTTCGAGTGGCCGCTCGGCGAGCGCTGGCTCCATAGTCTGGTCGAGAATAAACTTCTCGACGAACTCGGGCGTCTGGAGCAGCGCGAACGTATCCTTGGCGTAGTCGGAGAGGTCCTGGTAGAGGTCACCGAGGAATCGGGTCGACAGATCAGGATCGGCGAGGTCCCAGACGAGGTCGCCGTCGGCGGTGCGTTCACGCCAGAAGGCGATGAGCCGCTTGGCGGCCTGACCCGACGGAGAGACCGTCCAGAGCGGCGAATGCGACTCGACCAGATCCCGGGTCGCCTTCGTGTTCCGCAGGTATTCGACCGCCTGGAGCACCCACTCGCGGTCGGTGTCTTCGGGATGGGTGCGGAAGTAGGAGAGTTCCGCGTCCAGCGCCTCCTGCCGGCGGTCGGCGGGTCCGGCGATCCAGACCGGCTTGAGCAGGCGGTTGTCCTCGCAGAATCGTACGAAGACCGTGGTCAGCACCCACGCGACCGCGGCCTGCGTCACCCGGTCGTCGCGCCATTCCTGCCACGACATGGCCGTCCGCTCGCGGCTTTCTGCGGCCTTGTGCTCCTGCTTCCACATTGTTAGGATGTCGGGCTGCGAGGCGACACGGTCGCGAAGGTCCTCCTCCAGATCGAGGGCCACCTTCTTGAGCGCTGCCGTCAACCCCGTTGAGACCGCCATTGCTACTGCTCCTTCTGGGCGGCTGCGCTCAGAGCAGCCGTGCTGTCGATCCACTCGTTGTCGAGGTTGACAAACTGGTTGGGCGCGGCGAGCGGAACCGGCCGGCCGTCAATCACAGGACCGTGGTTGCCGTTGAGCTGCGGCACGAGCAGCCAGACCGCACGGCGGCGCGGGGCGGCCAGGTCGGTCCAGCGGGTGAGCAGTGCCATGTTGTCATAGCGGGCGAGCGGCGACGCGTCCGTGAGCAGCACCGGCGAGTCCGCGCTCCCGTCGGCAAGGGCTCGCCCGACGGCCGCCTCGACCTCTGGCCAGGACCGGCGGACCAGCTCCTCCAGACCGCGACGGGGACGGCTTGACTCGCGTTCGGCGTCCGCGGCGCGTACCAGATCCCAAGGCATGTTGGCAGCCGCGGACACCGACCGCAGCGCCTCCAGCAACGCGCCCGTCAGGTCGACCATGGTAGCGCCGTAGCGGGCCCGGGCAGCATCGATCAACCGGCTCAGGCGGTCGGCCCGGGTGCCGAGCGCGAGGAACGACCGGCTGCCGATAGACGTTTCCAGCCTCGCTCCCAACGCGCCGGTCGTGCCGACGGGAGATGTCGTCACCGCGAGGCTGGTCGCCGACCGGGACTCCAGCCCCGTTGTGGCCTTGCCGGTCTGCAGGGCCCGATAGACGCGCAGCCGGTCGTCGAAGGTCAGGCCGAGACCCGCGTCCGTGATCAGGCTGTCGAGCGCCGGCCGCTGCGGCAGCGCCGGCACCGCGGGGAACCGGACCCGTACGCGTTCGCGGATTTCGTCCGGGGTGAGCTGCTGCCCGCCGAAGTCCGCGAAAGTCTGAGCCAGGGCCGCCACCGCGGTGAGTCCGCGGTGGTGCAGGTCGCCGGCACCGGTGGCAGCCGCGTGCGTCGACGCGGCTGCGGCCAGAGTCACGCGGCGTAGAGGATCGGCGAGGGCCGCCGGCCAGCTGCTCTCCACGGGAACGGCCGCTTCGAGGCGGGCTTGCACACGCTGAGCCGGAATGATCGCGTTCGCGGCGTCACCGGTGGCACCGACAAGGCGGTCCGCCTCCGCTGCCAGCGATTCGGCGACGTCACATAGCGTCTGATCCTCGGCCAGGAGCGTGACGACGCCGGCACGTCGGCGAACCCAGACCGGCAGCTGCGAGCCGTCGGCCTTGTTCATCGCTTTGCGCCGTTCCAGGGCGAAGCGGAGCAGGCCACGTGCCAACCGTTGGTCCACATGGGGCTCGGGTGCGAGCGTTTCGAGCATCGTACGGGTCAGTTCGGCGACCGTCGCGACGGAGCCGAGCTCGGTGAGGCGGGTAGAGACTGCCTCCGCCAGCCGGTCAAGGAGGGCCCGCGCGTGATCGTCCCCCGCCCACCGCTCCTGCAGGGTTCCGAGCAGTGTCGTGATACGCGACGGCTGCACCGGCTCGTCCAGGTTCGCCCCGAGCTGGGCGTGCGTGGCGAAGGCGTCGAGCGCTGTGTCGAACCCCAGGACCAGCCGGACGACTCCGCCGCGTGACGGTGAACGCGGTGTGGCGACGACACGCAGCAACAAATCGGCGGCGGCCGTGGGAGTGAGCGCCGGACCGCTTCGGTCGGTCGTACGGACTTCGGAACCGAGCCGGGCGCGCCACTCCTTGATGCGTGACGTGATCTGCAAGCGAGTCGAGTTCGCAACCCCCTGCAGCCGGGACAGCCTGACCGGGTCGACGGTCAGCAGCTCGCCGACGGTCTCGACGGCGTAGGGCTCCAGCGCCGACAGGGCCCGGCCGGTCAGCCCGGAGTCACGCAACGGCGTGGTCAGAGCGGCCTTGGCAGCAAGTTCGTCGTACGACTCGCCGGGCTCGGTGGTGTCGTCCTTCGCGAAGATCGTCAGCCACGCGGTGCGCATGGCCTCGGCGGTGTGATGCCGGGCGCCGGCGTCGCTGGCCAATGCCTTGCGGAAGAAGTCGACCAGATCGCCGGCCAACGTCTGGTCGAACATTTCCGGCCTGATGGTGGCCTCGTCCCGGGTGCTTCCCGGGTCGCCCTTGCCGTCTCCGTAGACCGGGACGCTGCCGGTCGCCATCTCGAAGAGAACCACGGCTGCGGCATAGCGTTCCGCCGCCGAGTCGTATCGATCCCGGGCGCCGGTCAGGAACGGGTCGAGGTACGGCGGGGTCCCGGCCTGCGTGGCGGAGGCTGCAGCGCGGGTCAGGGAGAAGTCGAAGAGGATCAGGTGCTTGGTGCGGTCGCCGCGGCTCTCCCGTACGCCCAGGTTGGACGGCTTGATGTCACGGTGATCAATCCCGGCCTTGTCCAACGCAACGAGGCAGTCGAGAAGGTCCTTTCCATACCGGTCAAGCAGGTCGTACGACAGCCGGGTACGCGCCCGCAGAGCGCTGGTCAAAGTTTCAGCTCCCGCGCTTTCGAGCAGCAGCGCCCGCCGGCCACCAACGACCACGTGCGGATCGAGAACCTTCACGATACGGGGGTGGTCGAGCCGCTTGAGCGCCTCCGCCTCATCGTCGAGACGCGTCGCGGCCGTATCGTTGAGGGCCACCTTGAGGACGCACTCGGGGTCTCCTTCGGCGAGCAGGTCCTGCACGAGCAGGCCCACGGCCGTCGAGCCCTGCCCGAGCCGCCGGATCAAGCGGAACCTTCCGTCGAGAACGGTGCCGGGTGCCGCCTCGAGCGGGTCGGTCTCCTCGTTCGCGGTGGCGGCGTCGCGCTCGGCCGCGCCGAGCTGCGACAGGAAGGTCGTGACGTCGGCCGTCCGCCGGCTGGGTGCCGGATCGGTCGCTTTGAGGACGAGCGAGCGCAGCGTCGACGGGATCTGCGGCAGCTCGATCGCCAAGTCGAGGCCTTGCTGGTCGCGCAGGCGCTGCTTCAGGGCACTCCGGCTCGGTGCCGGCGATCGCCCGGTGAGCAGATAGAAGGCCAGGCTGCCCAGACCGAACACATCTAGCCGAATGCGGTCGGCGTCCGCGCTCCAGGCCCCCTCGGGCGCGGTGAACACCTCGGCCGCCCCTGATCCGTGATCGTCCAGGGACACGTCGACCAGCGAGGTCACGCCATGAACCGTGCCGATGGTGGCTGAGACGTTCTGGAGACTTCCGGAGCCCTGCCAGTCACCGACCCGAACTTTGACGTCACCCTGGGTGCCGGGGACCGGACGCACCCACACCGCGGGCGGAATCAGCCCGCGGTGCACGACCCGATTGTTGTGGGCGTACTGCAAAGCCTCACCGATCTGGCGGATCATCGACAGCTGCGTCGCCAGCGGTACGCCCTGTTCCTGGCCGGCGAGCCACAGGTCGAGACGTTGCCATTGCTGGTCGTACGGGTAGACAAGCCCGATGCCAAGTTCGGATTCGACCAGGTCGCGAGGGCGCAGCAGCCCGTCGTGCTGCAGCCGCGACATGATGCGGAACTCGTGCTCCGCGATCTGACGGGCCGCGGCTCGCTCCGGTTGACTCGCTGTCGGCGGCAGCACCCGGAAACGGATCCGGGCACGGTCCTGCTGGACCACCCGGTGATAGGCGAGCCAGTCCTGCCAGCCTTCGTCGGAGTCGATGGCCTGGTCCTCGATGACCCACGAGCCCGCCTCGCGTTCGCGGCGCTGCACGAGGCCGATGCGTTCCAGCAGCTTGACCAGGATGTGTTCCTGGTTCGGGCCGATCGCCCGCCGCCCTGCAGGTTCGAGCACGAGTTCGGAGATGCCGGTGAGGTGGCTCTGCGAGACGCGGTCGTCGAGGCCATAGAGGTTGATCGCACTTGCCGGGCTGAGAACGCAGCGCAGGTCGGGGTGGTGCAGGAAGACGGCCTCCTGGACGAACGGAATAACGTCCCGCTCGTCGGAGATCTGAACGTTCTGCTCCTGCGCCCACAGCCGCAGCTCGTCTCTCAACTTGCTCGCGAAATACTGCGCTTTACGCCGCGTCAGCTTGAGCGGGGAATCTTCCGGCCGCCGACCGTCACGGGCCCAGCGCTGATCGTCACCCCGGAGTGTGCCGGAGTAGTACTTGAGCTCGATGAGGTGCAGCTGCTTACGACCGAGAAGAAGCAGATCGACCTCGTGCCATCGGCCCCGCGAATCGCGGAACTCGAAGTTCGACCAGGCGCGAAACGGCGTCTCGTCGGGCATGATCGCCCGGACCAGGGCCAGTCCCTCGGCTTCGTGAGGAAACTGCGAGGGCGAGACGTCGACCCACCGGTCCTGCCCAGCCTCTGCCACTGTTCCGCCCTCCGCGCCGCGCCCGGTTCGTCCCCACCGCTCCGGCCGCAGCAGCATATCCGGTCAGTAGCCGACGGTCGTCGTCTCATTCGGCAGGACTCACCGAGCGTTGGGTCAACGCTGATGAGTGCGGCTACCTCACCACCAGGACAAGGGACGGCCCAGCGCGGTCGCGGCCGGGACGTCAGCGACCCACTCAGCGATCGCGGCGTACGAGCGGTAGCCGGCCACTACGGCACACATGGCAGCAGTGACGACGACCGTCAGCTGGTACCGCACCCCGCGACGGGCGCGGGGATCGGCAGATCGTTGTCACCCTCCGTTTCCAGCACTGATCAGAAGGTAGCCGTCGCGCGAGCCGGTGCATAGTCCAACGGCCTGCCGGGCCGCTGCGGCCATCGACATGTTCCGTGGTCCGAACGACGACCATGCGGCCGATGGGTTGAACTGTGGGAGCCGGCGCACCACGGCATTCATCGTTTCCGCGGGTGCCTCGTAGCCGTCAATTCGGCGGCAGACGGCGTGCCTGTGCCTGCTGACGGTCTTGCCGCAGCCGTGGACCAGCTCCCGCTGCTTAGGGTTCGCGGCAGCGGGAGTGTCGTACCGGCCCGTTACAGTCAGGCCCGACCTTGAGGAGGTGGATCCGGTTGGCGAGCCGCGGAGCGATACCGGACCGCGAAGTCAAACGCCTCTATGCGGTCAGTGGAAACCTCTGCGCCTTCACCGGCTGTGAACAGCGGCTGTGCGAGCCGGGCGATTCGGGAGAGCCCGGAGTGGTCACCGGCGAGATGGCGCACATCGTCGCCGCGAGCAGGCAGGGACCGCGCGGGCGCGGGGTGCTCACCGACGACGAGCGGAACAGCGCCGAAAACCTGATCTTGCTGTGCGAACGGCACCACAAGATCGTCGACCGTAGGCCGCGCACCTACACGGTCGATGTGCTGACAGAAATGAAGCGCCGACACGAGGCGCCGTTCCTCGCCGCGCCAGCTGAAGCCACCGCAGCCCCCGTTGTGTCCGAGACGTTGCTGTCGAGCCTGCTGGTCGTCTCGGAGTTGCCGCAGCAGATCCGGTCAGCGCCGTACGTGGCCGCCAGCCCGAAGGAGGTGGCCGCCACGGTCCGCTGGGATGCCGACGAGGGCCCGGTCGCGTTTATCACCCGTGAGCGGCGCTTGTTTGCCTTCCACGATCTGCGGTCGGCGTCGGGTCCGTTCGCCCGCTCAGTCGACCGGGGCGCGGTTGAGTCACTAACAGCCCGGGACCTGTGCAGCACATCAGACGGGCAGCGCTGGTACGTGGAGCTGCTCAACCGGACGCTGTCATGGCATCTGCGCAGCCTCGGGATGCGGTTCGACCAGGGGCACAACCGGTACTACTTCACTCTGCGCGAGGATGGGTCGAGTCCGCGTATGGACTACCGGTCCAAAACCGGCCGGGCGATGTCCCGAGACGTGGTCCGCCCTAACGAGCGGAGCGCGCTCGAGGATCATCATGAGTGCCGACGGGCATGGCGGGGACCATGCCGGCGCTCGTTGCTCGCTGAGATCGCGGAGGTGGCCGGGCTGAGCGAGCCGTTCGGCGATGCTTTCGCCGGCCTGCGGCGGCGGCCGGCACGATCCGGGCCAGGTCGCGGTGGACCTGGCGGTGATGGGCGCCGATGGTGGTGGGGCGATCTCGGACCTGGCCGTGCTGAGTGACCACCAGGCAGGCCTTAACGAAGGGGTCCGGGTTAACCTGCCTTCAGGCACACAAATGCCGACCCTGATGCAAACAGAAGTCGATAAAGCCTCTGCCGGCGACTTACCGAAGCACCCGGGGCTTACTCCTCGGCAAGGAGCGGATGCGGCTCGCCCGAAAGCGCGGATAGCGCCCGAGCAACATCGTAGATATCTGCCTTGACGTAGGTACTTGTCACACCGGCGTCCGAACGACCGGTATGGCCGGCGTATGCTCTTGCGATGGCGTATCCAAAGTTCCGTTCAACCCAGGTCAACGTGGTATGCCGTAGCCAATGTGTCGATACCTGCTGGGCTTGGACCCAAGGGAGGCGACGCCCCAATCGCTGCCAGAGATGATCGTAGCGACGGCTCGTCAACGGAGCGCCCGACCGGTATCTGAGTAGTTGCGTATCGCCGCCGTTGTTCCCGCGCTCTTCGTAGTGCCGGACAAGCATACGCAGCATAGAAGGCGAGACGGGCTGCCAGCGAACTGTCCCGCCCTTCTCTGTGAGCCGAATGCAGCAGTTATCGAGGTCCAGGTCCGCCCGGTCCAGACCGAGCGCTCCACCCCGCCGGCAGGCTGTTTCGATGTGAAGCCGCAGAATCAGGGAGTCTAGGTGCGGATCATTTCCCGTACTCCCTGCGTGTTCCACAATCTGCGCAAGCTGACGTTCCGTCAGGGCGTGTCGATTACTCGGCAGCCTTCGGGGCTTCGCCACCCGTCGAGCTGGATCTTCCGCGTCGGCAATCAAGCCGTCGGCGACCGCGAATGCATAGAGGCAGCGAAGGGCGGAGACCGTGTGCTCAGCCGCTGATCGACCCCCGCGTGAGTTACTCCGCACGACCGCACTCGCGCGGATCTGCTCGACAAGCGCCGAGATTTCGGATGGTGTCGGGTCGTTCAGCTTGCGCTCGCCCCAGCACTGGTCGATTCGCTTCCAGTAGCTCTCATAAATCCGGCGGGAGCCTGGAGCAACGGCCACCGATACGCGCTGGATGTAGTCGCGAAAGGTCGGGACTTCCGGCGCTTCGCCGATTGCCGACGGTCCAGGTGACCTTTCGTTGGGGATCCGCGCAAGAATCGACCGCAGGGCGGCTACCTCTTGGTTGGTTAGTCCATTCGGCAACAGGCCGGTCATGTAACACCACCTGAGTCACTGCGAATGAAAGCTGCGAGCGCAGACTCCACAAGGTCCATGGTGCAAAGGATGACCGCTCCTTCCTTCCTCCGCGCCACCACCAAGAGTCGTTCACCGCCGCACAGGTCGGCCGAATGCCTGATAGGAGAGAGTACGCGGAGGTGGCCCTGTGCTGTCACCAGACAGGTCCCGTCCTCGCCGCGCTGGATTGTGATGAAGCCATCCCCTACTTTGCCGTTCAGCGAGTCGCCCGGGCTCCACCCCATTGCGCGAACCGGTGCTCGATCGGCAAGCCGCCCTCGCACGTCCATGACACTGAGACAGTATTGCCAATGGCCGCCATTCGCGGATCTACGTCTCCGAGGGGCCGGGAGACCGATGGCTGCCAGCAATGATGTTGGTGCCTTGGCCGGTCGCCTCGCGCCCTCGTCACCTCCGGATGCCGCATTCGCAAAAGCCATTGCTCCGACTCCCCGCACATCTAGTTCATAGAATCTGGTTCTCGGCGACCTCAACCCCAAACTTGCCGCTTCCGAGAAGATCACATCCGCTAGGCATCCTAGGATGTAGGTGGCCTGCTCGGGAGCCGAGCTCTCAGGTCTCATCGCATCGATGCAACGCGTTCCAATTGGCGACTACTAGCGGTACGGGAGCTTGGGGCCCGCGCAACCGCAGGCCCCAAGCTCGATCACCAGTCGCCGACGGCCCTGAATCCGTAGTACCTGCCCATGTCGATGCGGACCCAGACGTAGAACCTGGTGCCGTCCTTGACGTTGGTGGCCAGGTTGCGCCACTGGCCGACGGGCACGTAGGTCCAGTTGTTGCAGGTGGCACGTCCGTAGAAGTTGACGCAGGCGTAGAAGGGGCCGAAGTCCACGCCGTCGCCGGTGTTGCGGACCTGGATATCGCGGCACTGGCTGGTGGTGCGGTAGTAGCTGGGGTACTTGGGGTAGCTGATGACTTCGACGCCGTCGTACTGCATGAAGTAGTCGGCGGCCCCGAATTTCGCGCTGTACGGTGCGGCGCGGCAGCCGGCGGCCTGGGCGGGCCCGCCGGAGACACCGACGAACTCGGCGGTGACGGCCGTCAGGGTGACGGCCGCCGAAGCCAGACGGGTCAGTCGCCGATGTGCCTTGGCGGGTGTGCGTGTGGACACGTGTCCTCCCTTGCGTAGTTGGGTGTGGCGGCAGCGGCCGGGGGGACGTCGGCGCGCTGACGCAGTGAGGGTTCGTGGCCGGGCCTGGGGTGGCCGGCGGTGAGGGCGAGGCAGTACGGGTCCGGAAGAAGGGCCGGGGTGGGTTGGCCGGTGTTGTAGTAGCGACTCCAGGAGGGGTCCTGAGGAGTCATCGGGTAGGAGTTGAGCCAGCTCCAGTCACCGACCACGACGCGGCCGGCTGCTTCCTCGTGTTGCACGAAGCGGGCGAAGGCCCGGCTTTCGCGGTGGTGGTCGGTGATGGACACGGCCGCCGCTTCGAAGCTGTGCAGCACGGCTTCGTGCAGGGTGAGCAGGGCTTTGTCGGCGCGCAGCCGGTCGCGGTCGTCGAGGCCCAGGCCGGCGATGATGGCGGGGAGTTGGTGGTAGCGGTGTTCGTCGGCGAGGTCGCGGGTGGCGATCTCGGAAGCCATGAAGGTGCCGCTGAACGGAGCAGGGAACTGCAGGCCACCGAAGTGGAGCACCATGTTGCTGATGACGGGTACGGCGGGCCAGCGCAGTCCGAGGTCAGCGATCCACGGATGATCGGGGTGGTGGATCGGCACTTCGAGGATGTGCGCCGGCTCGGCCGGTAGCAGGTGCAGTCTCCCGTCGTTGGTGGCGGCGATCCAGGGCAGGATGTCGAACAGGCCACGCCGAGTGGGTCCTGACCAGCCGAGGTAGGTGGCCAGGTGGGTCAAGGCCACGTTGGTGGGGTCACCGAGGACGCCGTCTCTGCTCTGCCAGGCCGCGTAGCGGGCCAACTGCGGGCTGATGATGCGCACCGGGGGCGGGCCGGTGTGTGTGGCGGGTGGGAGGACGGTGATGACGGAGCGGATCCGTCCGCCGTTGGTGGCTTCGTCGAGGTGAGCGGCCAGTTCTCGCCGCACCTCTTGCAGGGTGGTGATGTGGCGGCGGTCGCGGACGATGAGGCTGGGCCAGCGCAGCCGGCCGATGCAGCGGCCGGAGTTGCGCCAGGCCACCCGCGCCGCGTAGGCCAGCTCGTCGTAGGTCGGCCGCCACGTCCCGTTCGCGCGGATCTCGGCGCGCACCTCTCGCCAGCGGCGCGCGAGGCCGGGCATCCCTAACTCGTTGTGCCGTTGGCGGAGGAAGGCGTGGGCTTGGGCTGGCAGCTGATCGTGGGGCATGCCCGCCCGTCGGCGCACGGTCGATGGCGCAGTCATCGGTCACCGCTCCTCAGGATCGTGGGCGTCGCTGTTGCGGAAGACCTTTTGGTCGCGGCCGTGGAGGAGGTAAGGCGTTCCCGGCGTGGCGCCGGTGCCTGGTCGTTCGGTGCCGAGCATTCGCACGGCGAGGCGGTAGTGGGTGCGCCGCCATTGGCGCACGGCGGCGGCGAACTGCCGCATCCCGTCGGCCAGAATGGGCGTTTGCGCGAGAGCTCGATGGTCGGCGCGGACGGCGTCCAGGGCTTCGTCGAGACTGCGCTGTCCATTGATGACGCGGGCGTACACGTCGGGCACGGACAGGTACGCCACTGAGTGCAGACGCTGCGGGTCGGGAGTGCGGCACAGCGATTCGACCAGCTTGTAGGCGCGGGACTGGATGGCGCTTGCCCCGTCGGTGTAGACGCGGAAGGCGTGGAACGCCTCCGGTTGCATGGTGGCCAGCAGCGACCACAGCGGTGCGGTCTCGCGCAGGAGCGAGGCCGCGAAGGACAGGCGCGTGCCGGCCGCGGGCAGACGGTCTTCGTCCACGGCGGTGATGGCTGCGGTGAGGTCCACGGCGAGCAGGGCGAGGGTGGACTCAAAGGCTTGCAGGACCCGGATAAACAGGTACTCGTCGTGGACGCGCTCGACCGGCAGCATGGTGGTCCGCAGCATCAGCCGGTCAGCTGCGGTGCGATCGATTGCGGTCAGCGCGGCCAGGCGGCGGGCCAGCGCCATCGGATCGCCGGCGGCAGGGATGTCGAAGCTGAGCCGGCGCAGTGCGGGAGCAGCGGCGCGTACCGCGTGTCGCGCCCGTTTCCTCACCACCATCGCGTCGGGACGCATCTGGGGCAGCGGCGCCCCGGTGCTGTCGAGGGCGCGCAGCTCGAAGGAGATGAGGTCGGTCAGGAGCAAGGTGTGCAGGTGGTCGCGGCGGGCCAGCAGCTGGTCTGCCGGTTCGGCGTTGCTCTCCGCGTCAGGTAACGGTAGGAGGGGCAGGGCGAGGTATGTGCGGTAGTCGTACCTGCCGTCGACCTTGTCGAGGGCGACGGCCAGGAAGTCGGCCAGGTATGCGCGCGGTCCTGACACCTCGGGCAGGCGCTCACGGGCGGAGCGCAGCGGCGTGGTCCATGCCTCGGGGATGAAGTGCTTGCCGTAGTAGAGGTAGGCGTCGACGACAGTGTCGTAAGGAAAGCGGTGTGTGGTGGGTCGTCGGTGGGCCAGCCAGCGGTGCAGCGGCTCGGGATTCATCGGGCCGCTCCAGGGCGGGTGCGGCTGCGGCACCGGTACGCGGCGATCGCCTCGCATACGGCGTCGATGTCCTCGTTCGTGGTGTAGGCGTGCATGGCCAAGCGCAGGACACCGCTACGGGGCGCGGTGATGACACCGCGGTGTCCGAGCCAGGCGGCCATCGCCTCCGCGTGTAGCTCGATGAGCGCCAGGTGTGCGCCTTGCGCATCGACGTCGGCGGCCAGACGCACGACCTCGCCCTGGGCGGCCAGCCGCTGCGCGGTCATGGCGATGAGCCGCTGGGTGTGGCGGCGTACCTGCCGCAGGTCGAGGTCACCGATCAGGGACAGGCCGGCGACAGCGGCGTAGACGGCGGCTGCGGCGGGGGTGCCGGTCTCGTAGCGCCGGGCGTGCGGCGGCGAGTCCAGGACGGTGGTGCGGAAGGCATGGGGGTCCGTGCGGCCGAGCCAGCCGGTGAGCGCCGGCGGCCGACCGCCAGGATGCCGGACGTAGAGGAACGCCAAGCCGGGCAGCCCGAGCAGATACTTGCCGGTGCCGGTGACGAGGTAGTCGCAGCGCAGGGCGTCGACGTCGAGGGGAATGACGCCGGCGGCCTGGTAGGCGTCGACGAATACGGCAGCACCGGTCTCGTGCGCGGCATCGGCGATACGTGCGATGTCGAGGCGGATGGCGTCGCGGTAGGTGACGGCGGGCACCGACACCAGCGCGGTACGGGGTGTGATCGCCGACAGGTAGTCGCCGGTGTGCACCGTCCCGCCGGGAGTGCCACACCAGCGCACCTGCGCACCGGGTTGGGCCATCCAGATATGAGCGATCCCCGGGAACTCGGCGGGGGTGGTGAGGATTTCCCGGCGTCGTCGCCACCGGCGGCCGGCCGCCACCTGGTGCGCGGCAACGCTGGCGTTGGGCAGGATCGCGACCTTGTCGGCGTCGGCGCCGATGAGCCGGGCGAACAGCTGGCGGGCCTGGGCGACCTGCTCCTCGCATGCTTGCCAGAAGCCTGGCCGAGAGAGGTCGTTGAGCATCCGGGCAACGGCCTGTTCCAGATCGAGGGTGCGGGGGGCGATGCTGCACGCCGCCAGATGGGCGCTGCCGGATGGCGTGGCCAACCGCTGCCGGAGCAACGCGGGTCGGGCCAGTGCCGCGGCGGTCACGGCTGCACCTGCCGGGGACAGGCCACGCGCGAGAACGCTTCGGTGAGTTCGCTGCGGGCTTCCCACAGGGTCGGAAACCGGCGGTGGGCGATGAGCTTGGTGAGGCTGTCAACCGGGGTACGGCCCGTGCCGAGCACGCCTTGACCGATGACACGGGTGGCGACGCTGTAGTGCTCGGTGCGCCACAGCGCGATCCGCTCGTCCAGCTCCACCAGCGCCTCGGCGAGCCGGTACAGCGGGTCCGACGGCTGTCCCCTGTACAGGTCGACGGGGGTGAGGCGCAGCGAGGACAGCAGCCGGGCGAACGCGATGTCCAGCTCCGTGGTCGCTTCGCGGAGAAGCCGCCACCCGGGGCTCTCGAACCCTGAACCGTTGCCGAGCGCGGTCCGGATGACGGCGAACTGCGCCGGTGGCAGTGACCGCAGGATGCGCAGGTGCTCGGTGATGAGCCTCAGCGCTTCCGCAGCCCGATGGAGGAGGAGTTCCGCCGCGGACGGTTGATCTGCGGCCATGTGCGCGAGGGCCCTGGCGAGATGTGAGCGGGTGAGCTTGAGCCACAGTTCACTGCTCTGGTGCACGACTTGGAACAACAGTTCGTCAGGGTGTACCCACTCCCCCGGTCCCTTCTGCAAGGACAGCAGGTCGTCTATGCGCATGTAGCGGGCGTAGTCGGTGTCGCCCGCTCCCGGTAACACAGCGGGTAGAGGTGTTGTGGGCACAGGAAATCTCCAAGGACGGTCGGACCGATGGGCAGGCGAGGCGTTGTCGGGATCGGCGTTCCGGTGGATCGCGTCGCGGCGGCCTGATCAGGTGCGCAGGGCGGCCAGAGTTGAGGTCGCTACGGCCACCAGCCGGGCGGGCAGGTCGCCGGGCAGCGCAGCCCCGAGGCGCAGCGGCGCGGCCGCGATTGTCAGGTACAGGTTCGCGTCGTAGGTGGCCAAGTTGAAGCCGGTCGACTCGTCTGTGTAGGTGTAGGCGGCGCCGCCGACGCCGGTCAGATCGTTGACCGGGCCAGCGTCCTGCTGCGCCTGCCGGATGCCCTCATACATCAGGCGAGCCGAGTCAGGCTCCACGATGTCGACGTGCACCGTCATCACGACACCGTTGGGTAGGCGCCCCACCGTGGCGGTGCACGCCAGGTTGGCGGTGCTGCCGCTCGTTCGGGAGCTCTCCTGCCGGCTCCCTACCAGCCCGATGATGTCGGCGACGGAGCGCAGGTCCAGCTTGCTGCATAGCGCGTCAATCGGGCGATAGAGGGTCGCGGTCGAGGGTGGCGCGGCTGGCGTCGTCGAGGCGCCCGCTATGGCGGTGGAGGTCGCGCCGGGAACAGGCGAAGACTTAGCGGCGCCGGTGCAGCCGGACGCTGCCAGCGCCACGGCGGCGAGGCCCCACATTGCGATCGCCGCGCGAAGCATCAAGCCGTAGGGAATCGCCCGTCGACGACTAGGCGACTGACAGCCGAAGGGAAGTGGCAGCAAAGCCATTTGACGCACCTATCCGGGGGCGCGAGCTAGCAGCACGCGCGGATGATGTCGCGGGCTCCGGGCGTAGACCTGCTCCCCCGTTGTGAGGTCTGCGCCAACAACGCGATCAATTCAGCACACGCCCAACCGGAGTGTCTACGTTTCCGGCCACTACTAGTACTCCAGCCGGGGATGTTGACCTTGGCTGAGCTGGGGCTTGGTGTGGTGTGTGAACGGGTGCAGCCACCGTCGATCATGGGCGGTTGTGTGGACTGACCATGACGCGGCGGTGGCTGCGGGATACAGGGTAGACGCTCAGCGGTGGCGGGTGTTGTTCGACGGCCTGATGCTGACGGTCGGGGGACGTTTCCGCAGGCCCGAGCCTCGCCGTCGGGTGCGTGACTTCGTCCGGGGCCTGCTGGCGCCGTTACCGTCGAAGAACTGCTGGACGATCGCCGAGCACGCCGGTGACAGCGGCCCGGACGGGATGCAGGACCTGTTGACCCGGGTGCGCTGGGACGACGCCGCCGTTCGTGTCGATGTCCGCGAGTTCGTCGCCCAGCACCTCGGTGATACCGAGGCGGTGCTGGTCATCGACGAGACGGGGGACCTGAAGAAGGGCCGGCACACCGTCGGTGTCCAGCGGCAGTACTCAGGCACGGCCGGGAAGATCGAGAACTGCCAGCTCGCCGTGCACCTCGTCTACGCCACCGACACCGCTCACGCGATGCTCGACGCGGCCCTCTACCTGCCGAAATCCTGGTGCGACGACCCCGAACGCCGGACACGGGCCGGTGTCCCCGAGCAGGTGCGGTTCGCCACGAAACCGCAGCTGGCGTCCCGGATGATCACCACCGCGGTCACCGCCGGGCTGCCGTGCGGGTGGGTGGCCGGCGACGAGGCCTACGGCAACGATCCACGCCTGGCCGCCCGGCTACGTCAGCTGCGCCTGGGCTACGTCCTGGCCGTGGCCCGCTCCCACCAGGTCACCACCAGCCTCGGCGTCCACCGCGTCGACGCCCTGGCCACCGGTCTTCCCACCACCGCCTGGCAGCGCATCTCCGCCGGCCGAGGCGCGAAAGGCCACCGCTGGTACGACTGGTCCTACACCGCCCTACCGCACGCCACCGACGCACACGGCGGACACCACTGGCTCCTGACCCGCCGCAACCGCCGCACCGGTGAACTGGCCTTCTACCGCTGCTGGTCACCGCAACCCGTCCCACTCCACCGCCTGGTCACGGTCGCCGGCCGCCGCTGGAAAATCGAAGAATCGTTCCAGGCCGCGAAGACCGGACTCGGCCTCGACCAGCACCAACACCGCCGCTGGACGTCATGGCACCGCTGGACCACCCTGGTGATCCTCGCCCACGCATTCCTCGCCGCCGCGACCGCCAACCACCACCATCAACCGGCCGGGCTGATCCGACTGACCGTCAACGAACTACGCCACCTGTTCCACGTCCTGATCATCGAACCCACCCGCCGCCGAGCGGACCCACTGCTCTGGTCCATCCGCCGACGACGCCACCAAGCCCAAGCCATGACCAGCCACTACACCCGACAAGCCCTCACCGAGCCGTGATCACAATCCCCGGCTGGAGTACTAGTCGGTTTCACCAGTCCAGTCACCACATTATGCAGGCACGGTTGACCTGGGATTATGTCCGCCAGAAGGTAATCCTCCGGCGCGCATCACGCTGGTAGCTGACACAGCAAGAAGCTACGTTTCTTCCTCACAGCACGGCGGAGCATCGCACCTTCCGTCAAGGCCGAGTTCAACACTTCGAGGGGGAGGAAATTACTCGTGCATTTCGGATCGATTCGCACCTGGAATGTCCTGGCAATATCGGCAGCCAGCGCAGCTGTCGGCCTGATGGTCGCAGCCTCACCCACACTCGCCGATGCCACTCCTGCTCCGGACGCGTCGGCGACGAGGGCCGCGACCGCGGAGGCGACCAGCACCGACATGAGCCCGCCCGCGCCGGATCCCACCGCGACGCCGGAGCCCGATCCCACCGACCCGGGGCCGGATCCGGAACCCACCACACCTCCGGGCCCTGAGCCCTCCACGCCACCGCTCCCTGAACCGAGCAAATCACCGACGGCCCGGCCTCCGCTCAAGCCCTCGCGGCCGTCCAGCAGCGTCTCGAACACGTCCACGCCGACGTCCGACGCCGCGGTTGTCGCTGGCGGCGCCGATCAAGGACCAGGGTTGCCCGTGACCGGGGTGCGCGTCGCCTCGATCACGGCGGTCGGATCCGGCGCGGTCCTCATCGGCGCAGGTCTGGTCCTTGCCGGCCGTCGACGCAAGATCGGCTAACGCCACGACACAAATAGGGAGGGCAACTGTGACGAGGCAGGGCCCGGACCAGGCGATCTGGCCGACCGGCCACGACGACGTGCCGGCGAGGGCGCCTGGCCGGGCGCCTGCCGTCACTCCCGTACGTCCTGCAGGCGGCGTCTCCACTCCAGCCCACGCCGCCAGCCCGCACAGTCATCGACCAAGGACCAGCCGCGCCCGGCTGGTGGCCATGATCCTCGCGGTGCTCCTTGCCGGTGCCGGGCTCGGCACCGGTTTCGCGAGCTGGTGTGCACCCACATCCTCGGAGAGCCCAAGGGACCGCCCCACAGGCGATGCCGAAGGTCCGTTCGCCGAGCGTCAGGCCAGCGTCAATCGCAGCCACATCCCGACGAAGCAGCTCGCCGACTTCGCCGCGCCCTGGCTCGCCCGCATGAGCGACTGCACCGGCGATACCCAAAGCGGAGGACCTGAGCGCGGCGACGGCGAGCAGACGCGTACCCGATGCACCGCCGGGATCGTCACCGTCTACTGGATCTCATATCGCAGCATTGCCGATCGGGATACAGCCCACGCTCGATACGCAGCCCAGGCGGAGCAGTCACAACATCTGGCTCCCGGCATGCTGCAACCCACCCCAACGCTCGCCGAACACCCTCCGCAGCTTCACGTCGAGTACGCCTACCGAGTGCCCGCCGGAGAGCACGCCGGACAGACGGTGGCCGCACTGTGGTGGAGCGATCCCGCGCAGCCTGTCGCCGGGATCCTGACCGCCTACTGGGAGGAAGGTCTCGGCTCCTCCTGGGCGCCCCTGCGCGACCTGTGGCGTCACACTTCCTGAACCTCTCGATGACCGCGTGGTCCCTCGGGTGGCTATGGCGGACGAGATGGGCTCCACCGGGACGGCCATAACAGGCCCCGGCACGGGCCTGTCCGCGGCTGCCTCGCCGAGAGTCAAGTAGCGGTGCGTGAGGGCCAAGGCTGCTGGTGCTGCGCGTGGCAGTGCGCGGATCTGCCGAGAACAGTGCACCCGATCACGCCGAAGATCGGTGCACTCGAACGTATTCAATCGGCCTCGGCAATCTGACCGAGCGGATATGTGTTGCAGCGGGACTAGCCGGCTGAATCGAGGCTTCTGCGGACTGCGATTGATTACTCGAGGTCTTCCTGGTGGGCGTCTGGTCGGGCTGCAGCCCTGGGGGTGAATGCTGTCTCGCCCACGCGGGATAGCACCAGCCATGCCCGTGCTCGGCGCACCCGCACCGTACTTTGGATCCTTCGCCCGCCGCGATCGGCCATGTCCGAGCGGTTGCAGCGCGTGCAACTGTAGTCGCCCAGAGGTTGTCATACCCTCGTGTCACCCTGCCGTCGTGACAGTCAGTACAACGGCGTCGTGTAGTACAACGGTGACAGGGCCGCCTACGCCGTGTTCGCCCGGCTACCTCGCTCGGCTCCTCGCCGAGATCGGTACCGGAAGCAAAGCTGCGCGGGGACGCCAATTCGAGGCGTTGGTCCGGTACTGGCTCCGGGCGGACCCGGTGTGGGGTCCCCAGGTCGACCACGTATGGCCGTGGCCTGATTGGCCCGGCGCCACCGGCCCCGACATCGGTATCGATCTTGTCGTCCAATCGGTTGGCGGAGGACTCTGGGCGGTGCAATGCAAGGGGTACGCCGCTGGCACCACGGTCACCAAGTCCGACGTCGATTCCTTCCTTGCGGCCTCCGCGACAGGGCAGTTCGAACGCCGACTGCTGGTCATGTCGACCGATCGGCTGGCGCCGAATGCCCGCCGTGTCATCCGGGACCAGGCGGCCCCGGTGACGGTGATTGGCCGGGCAGGTCTCGAGGAGTCGGCGGCAACTTGGCCCGCCAGCATTGCCGCGCTGGCCGACGCGCAGCCAACGATATCCATGCGATTGGCGCGCCGAGCCCTGCGGGACCATCAGGTCGACGCGGTCGACGCGATGGTGGCGGAACTGGATGCGCAGCTGTCTGCCGCCGATGAGGCTCGCGCGTCGCTGGTGATGGCGTGCGGCACCGGCAAGACGCTGACGTGTCACGGCATCGCCGAGCGCGTCGGCGCCCGCCGGATGCTGGTGCTGTTGCCAAGCCTGTCGCTGCTTGCTCAGACGCTGCGAGAGTGGTCAGCTCAGGCCGGCCCCACGGGAGGCCTTCGGGCGGTGGCCGTCTGCGGCGACCCGACGGTGGCCAGGGCCGACAATGACGAACTGCATGTATCGCCAGCCGACCTTCCTGTCCCGGTGCTCACCAACGTGGTCGAGCTGCGGAAACACCTCGCCGAGGGTCTGGATGATCAACGACCTCTTGCGGTTTTCTCCACGTACCATTCCAGTCCGGTGATCGCCGAGGCCATGGCCGACAGTGCTACCGAAGCGTTCGACCTCGTGGTGGCCGACGAGGCGCATTATGTTGCCGGCCGTTGTTCCGCCGCGTTCGCCACCGTACTGGATAGCCGGCGGATCCGGACTCGCCGCCGGGTGTTCGCGACGGCGACGCCGCGAGTGGTGCCGGCCCACCTCTCCCGCAGTGCCGCGGAGCTGGACGCCGTCACCTCCAGCATGGACGACCGGGCAGTGTTCGGCCCGGTCGCACATCGGCTCACTTTCGGTGAGGCCATCGGGCTCGGTCTGCTGGCCGACTACGAGGTTCTGGTTCTCGGCGTCACCGCTCCGGAGGTGGCCGCCCACGACCGCGCCCGCGGCGGTGCAGCTCATCCGGCGGTCGAGCGGGCGATCGTCGGCGCCGCAGGTGAACCCGTCGACGGCGCCACGTTCGCCGCCGTGGTGGCGATCGGCCGGGCGATGCGGGAGAAGGGAGTTCGCACCGCGCTCAGCTTCCACTCCCGGGTCAGCCGGGCCCGTACGTTCGCCGCGCTCGTCAACGACCTTCCAGCGGTCGCCCCGGCCGCCGACCCGGGTCCGATCCAGGCCGCCCACATCTGCGGCACGATGCCGACCAGCCAGCGCAACGGCCTGCTGCGGACATTGGGCGCTACCGGGCAGACCGGTGGACCCGCCAGGACCTTGCTCGCGAACGCCCGGTGCCTCACGACCGGCGTTGACCTGCCGGACCTAGACGCGGTCCTATTCGCCGACCCACGGCGATCAGCCGTCGACATCGTGCAGGCGGTTGGCCGGGCGCTGCGCCTCGGAACACGGGGTACCAAGAGCCTGATCATTCTTCCTGTCGTGCTTCAGCCGGCCGACGACCCGGACACTGCGCTGACCAGCAGCGCGTTCGACAGCGTCTGGCAGGTGCTGGCCGCACTGCGAGATCACGATGAGACGTTCGCCGAGCAACTCGACAAACTGCGCGTCGACCTTGGCGCTGGCGCTGGCATCCGCCCATCGGCGCTGGACAAGCTCGTCCTCGATCTGCCCACGCTCAACGGCGTGGAACTGGCGGACCGGCTCCGGGTGCGAATTGTCGAGACTACGACAAGCAGCTTCCTCTACGGATTCGGGAAGTTGCAGCGCTACGTGCGCGAGAACGGCACCGCGCTCGTGTACGGCGACCACGTCACTAGCGACGGATTCGCCCTTGGCAGGTGGGTGGTGAAGCGGCGGACCGAGCGGAAGCAGGGCCGGCTGTCCAAGGCTCGGGCGGTGCGACTTGAGAATCTGCCGGGATGGGTTTGGGATCGGCACGACACGGCGTTCACCATCGGTTTCGACGCACTTCAGCAGTACGTCCAGCAGAACGGTCATGCCAGTCCGCCGCAGGCGCATGTCACCGCTTCCGGAGTGAGATTGGGCGGATGGGTCAGTACGCGCAGAGGCGAGTACCGGAAGGGACTTCTCTCGGCACACCGGGTGACGCAGTTGGAGCAGCTGCCGGGATGGGTGTGGGAGGTGGAGGACACCAGTTTCCCGGACGGGCTAGCCGCCCTGTGGGAGTACGCCACCGAAAACGGGCATGCCCTCGTACCAAAGGACCACGTCACCGCAGACGGACTTGCGTTGGGCGCCTGGGTCACCCGTCGGCGGGTCGAGCACAACCGTGGGCTACTGGCCGCAGACCGTACGGCGCAACTGGAGGTCGTGCCCGGGTGGAGCTGGCACAGCCGTATGGCGGCGTTTCACAGGGGCCTGGTCGAGCTTGAAGTCTACGTCGCACGCGAAGGCCACGCCCTGGTGCCTCGCGACCATGTGACGGCGAGCGGGTTCGGCCTTGGTGCCTGGGTGATTAAGCGCCGGGCGGACCATCGGGCCGGCCGGCTTGCCGCCAACCGCGCCGCACGGCTTGCGGCGTTGCCCAGGTGGAGTTGGGAGACCCGGGAATCCAAGTTCGATGCCGGGCTGGCCTGCCTACGCCGATACGTCGACGAGATGGGAGCCGCACAGGTTCCGGGCACCTACCGGACTGCGGACGGCTTCCGGCTGGGCGCCTGGGTGGGACGCTGCCGGGCGGACTACCGGGCCGGTCGGTTGGCGGCCCACCGAGCCGCGGCGCTAGAGTCCTTGCCCGGTTGGATCTGGCAACCTCACGAGAGCGCCTTCGCAGAAGGGCTGGCTGTACTGCGCACGTATGTAGCGCAGGCGGGCGACGCTTACGTTCCCAAGGATCACGTATCCGAGGAAGGATTCCGGCTCGGTGGCTGGGTGGAAGCGTGCCGGAGCAACCGGCGGGCGGGTCAGCTGCGACCGGACCGGATAGCCGAACTCGAGGCGCTGCCCGGCTGGACATGGGATACCCACAAGACTCGCTTCGACCGCGCGTTCGACGCCCTGCAGAGCTACGTCGCGGAAACCGGCACCGCGGCGGTGCCGTCGTCTCACACAACCGCCAACGGCATCCAGCTAGGTTTCTGGGCGGCGAACCGCCGGGCTGAGTATCGACGTGGCACGCTGTCGCCGCACCGGCGTGAACTGCTCGAAGCCCTGCCGGGGTGGAGCTGGGACCCGATCGCCGACGGCTTCGCGCAGGGCTTGGCGGCGCTTCGCGCATATGTCACCGGCAGCGGTGACGCCTGCGTGCCCCATCGGTACGTCACCGCTGACGGTTTCTGGCTGGGCGGCTGGGTCAACAAACGCCGCGGGGACCGCCGCCGCAGCCGCCTGCCAGAAGAGTGCGCTGCGGAACTCGAGGCATTGCCAGGGTGGTCGTGGAACCCGCAGGATGAGCGCTTCACTCGGGGCATCACCGCGTTGACCGGTTACGTGGCGGTACACGGTCACGCCCGGGTCGCCGTCTCGCATGTCACCGATGACGGCTTTCCGCTCGGCCGCTGGGCGGCGAAACGCCGCGATGAGTACCGGGCCGGGAAGATAACCGACGAACGGGTCGCCTTGCTTGCTGCATTGCCAGGGTGGTCGTGGGACCCGCAGGATGAGCACTTCACTCGGGGCATCACCGCGTTGACCGGTTACGTGGCGGTACACGGTCACGCCCGGGTCGCCGTCTCGCATGTCACCGATGACGGCTTTCCGCTCGGCCGCTGGGCGGCGAAACGCCGCGATGAGTACCGGGCCGGGAAGATAACCAACGAGCGGGCCGCCTTGCTTGCTGCACTGCCAGGGTGGAGCTGGAACGTCACCGCCGGCAAACCCACCCCAGTCGCCGGCACGCGCCCGGCGGCCGACGACTCGTCTCTACCCGTCTGAACAAACAGCCTGGTGCAAAGCGGGAACCGGGCTCCGAACCGCCGCGACGTGCCGATGCTTGCAGTACTTTCACGTCCGCTGAACAGGTGTGCCGTCGCCCTGCCAGCAGTCGCGCTTGCGGATGCCGTCGAGCTGGACCCGGAGATCTGCGCCAGCCAGCGATGGCGTTGCTTGCAGCATCAGCTGGTCACTGGCACCCACCTGCGCCTGCGTGGACGGCGCGGCCGCGCTGCCCAGCTCCGTCAGGTCGCCATCATCGACGATCCGTGACCCCAGCACCAGTTTTATCTGCTGGTCACGGAGTTGTTCGGCCGCGTCGGCTACGCGAAGGCGCTGTTGCACCTCGGTCCAGCTCATAATGGGCTTGTCCGCCTCGACCGCGGTACCCGCAACGTGTGTCACGTCAGCTGGCTCAACCTGTACTGCGACCGGCTCGACCTCCACGGACGCAGCGGGCTCAACGGCAGCTCTTGCTCGTCTAGACTTCCAATCCGCCACGGTCTGGTTACCCCACGCCCAGGCCTTCGGGCCCCTGTCTCAAAAACCCAATCCACGGCCTTCGTCGCAGCGAGGACAAGGGCGTCGGCCAAGGCATCGACGGCGGGGTTATCGCCGCGCTGCAACGGCCGCTGGGCGGCAGCGCGCTGGCGGTGCTCCGGCGGTTCTCCAGGACGCTCAGCCAGGTCCTCTTCCGTCGGCAGCGTGATCGTCATCTCCCCGGCTTTGCGTGAACTGCCCGGTAGATGTGTTGCTGGGCTGTAGCTGCCCGGCTTCTTCCGCGAGTCGAACGGTTCTTGCCCGTCCTCCCACTCCGCCACCACAAGCCTTCTCGGCACCGCTGTCCCCCTGCCCCAGCCGTCCCCACACCGCACCGCAGGCGAAGCCCTCAAAAAGCCTATCCGCCCGGCCGGGCCACTATGTTCGCAGGCCCTGTCACGGCCCGCCGTCGGTGCACACGACGGCGGCAGCTCTGCCTGCCAGTCGTCCGGCTGCTTATGTTCCACTGCCGCGCAACTCCGGGCGCAGGGCCTGCTCTCCGAACCGGGGTTCCGCCGGCAAGCGCCTCCTGACCTGCGGGGGTTACCCAAGGTCGGCGACGAATCCGTCGCCGCTTGTCGCTGGGCTGCGTACCGTCGGGTGGCATGAGGGTGCTGCTGCGCGGCGGACCTGGCGACGGCCAGGTGGTGTCTGCCGTCGGGCGGGCTGTCGTGTGGCGGGCCTGCCTGTACGAGGCGACGCCCGACTTCGCCCAGCGGCAGGGGTGCGATCTGCGGGTCTACCGGCACCGCCCCGACTGCTGCGAGGCGCGCGGCCGGGGTGCCGAGGATCGCTGCGAATGACCCGTTCGCGGGGAGGCCACACAACACTTGTTCGAACATGCGTACGATCATGTTGTGGATGAGGTAGCACGGAGATGGTGGAACGGAACGTGGGGTCGCCTCGCGCGCCGCGACGTCTGGCTCATCCGACAGACCCACTGGAAGGTGGTTGCCCGAGCTGGCGACAGCGAGACGGGCAACGTGCTGCGCTGGGAGTTCGACTCCCCGGAGGAAGCCCTGGAAATGGTCGACCGCCTCCTGCGCGCACCGTCGCCGGGCACATGGCGCGAGCAGACCGCCGGCCGCCAGCAAGATGGCACCGCGCAGTGGGGTGAGTCGTCCCGGTGATGGGCAGCCGTGTTGGGAAGCGCACCCAACACCGGAAGTCGCCGGCAGTCGATCTTGGCAGCTTCCCGCTCGGGCCTCCGCCGTGGCTGAGTTGGGCAGCTTCTACGTTGCCAGCCGCGGTGCCCCACCGGCATCCACTCGCGCGAGGTCGTGAACCGCTTGGTACGCCTGCTCCGCGCTCACGATGACCCGGCGGCCTGCGCCGGGGACCGGCAGGGCCACGTGGTGACAGCTTCCACACCAGGTCCCTGAACGCCACACCCACATCGCCCGCTCCGTCACCGCCCGCGATCCCTGAGCACGGTGCCGGCGGACAGCCGCGAGCAGCCCAGCCGCGCCGCCCACAGCGGTGAGAATCGCCGCTGCGAACATGCCCGCAGCGGAGTCCTGCGCGGAGGGCGGTGGTGCGGCCAGCAGCCCGTAGCTGAGGAAGACCACGATTCCCGCACATGCTGCTGCTACTGCCGCTGGCCGCGACGCCGAACGGGAGTGCGCAGGGGGGCCGTAGTTGCACAGCCAGAAGGCTCGACGACGCCATGGCACTGCGGCTGCGTACGGCAAGCATTCCCCCTGCCAATGTCGTGGTGGACGTACGCGCCACTCGCGCCCCCGTTGCGCGCACCGCAGGCAGAGCGCGCGTTCCAGCGGCGCCGCAGTGCGGGCAGGTCGCTCCGGTTGCCATAGCCGCGAGTATCGCGAGCGCCTACGACATCCGGCTCCCGATCTCGCGCCCGTCTTGGTCTCAGCGGTCAGTTGGTGGCCACGGCACCCCGCATCGGTGAACGCGCCGGCGTCGCGGCGTAGGGGTCCGGCTCGCTCAACTCGGGTCGCCATTCGCCGAGCGGCACGAGGCCTGGCGCCATGAGCGTGTAGTCGCCGAAGAGCGCGGTGAGCTGCGCGTCGGTGCGGAGGGTGATCTCGGTTGCCGCTTGAGTGCGAAACACACTCTTCGCCGTTGACACGCTCGACTCTTCATATGTGTCCGTAACAGCCGCCGCACTCAGGTGCGAGAGCACCATCGCGCTGCCGGGGACAAGCCGGTCGCGGATTGGTGCCACGACTTCATCGACCCGATCGTCGGGCACCTGCTGCAACACCGCGCAGTAGAGCAGCGCGGTGGGCTGGTCGAGGTCGATCACGCTGGCGAGGTCACCCTCGTGGAGGGCATCGATAACAAGGTCGGGGCGGGTGAAATCGCCTTCGATGGCCCGGCAGCCCGGGATGCCCATCAGAAGCTCGTTGGACGCGACAACCGCGACGGGGTCGATGTCCACGTACAGCACTCTGCTGGTGGGGTCGACCGCCTGGGCGATCTCGTGCACGTTGCCCTGGGTGGGGATGCCGGAGCCGAGGTCGAGGAACTGTCGAATGCCCGCTTCGGCCAGCACTCGGACCGCGCGCCGCAGAAACAGGCGGTTGGACCAGGCGATGTCGGCCGCGTCGGGAACAGCCTGCAAGAGCTGTCGTGCGGCTTCGCGGTCTGCGGGGAAGTTCTGATCGCCGCCAAGGAGGTAGTCATATATTCGTGCGACGATGGCGCGGCCACCACCGGCGCTGCGTGCATCCTTGTACGTTTCGACCACTGTTTCTCTCCCCGTCCCTGCGCACCTGTGATGCCACGCCGTTAGCGCCGTCCGTTGTGGAGGCGGAGCCTAGGGCCTGTCCTGTCGATCATGGAAGCCAGATGATGGCGGCGATGAGGATCAGGCTGGCTCGGTAGAGGGATGCGCGTTTGGCGTAGCGGGTGGCCAGGTCACGCCATTGCTTGAGTCGGTTGAAGCAGCGTTCCACGACGTTGCGTTTGCGGTAGGTCGCCTTGTCGAAGGCGGGTGGTCGCCCGCCGGTGCTGCCCTTGGCGGCGCGGCGGGCGATCTGGTCGCTGCGTTCGGGGATGACGTGCCGGATCCCGCGTTGGCGCAGGGCTCGACGGGTGGAGTCATGGGCGTAGCCCTTGTCCGCGATCAGCACGTCCGGACGTTTGCGGGGCCGGCCCGGTCCGGGCTGGTTGACGCGGATCGCGTCGAGCAGGGCGAGGAGCTGGGGGTTGTCGCCGGCCTGGCCCGGGGTGAGCAGGATCGACAACGGCCGGCCGCGTCCGTCGACTGCGAGGTGGATTTTCGTGCTCAGTCCTCCGCGTGATCGGCCGATGGCCTCGCCATCTTGCGCACCAGGCGTCGCCGGACTTGTCGGGGAGCCCCCTTTTTGCGGGCGCCAGCGGCATGCTGATGCGCCCGCACGATCGACGAGTCGATGCTGATCGTCCACTGCACCGGTGTGCCGTCGTCGTGCACCTGCGCCGCCGCGAGGATCCGATCCCATGTCCCGTCGGCGCTCCACCGACGCAGCCGCTCATGGCAGGTCTTCCACGGCCCGAAACGTTCGGGCAGGTCACGCCACGGCGCACCCGTGCGCAGCTTCCACAAAATCCCGTTGATGACCTGCCGGTGATCTCGCCACCGCCCACGAGCACCGCCCGGCTCCGGTAGCAGCGGCGCGATCACCGCCCACGCCTCATCGGTCAACTCACCACGACGCACCACCGACACATCGTCAACGACCAACCCCTACAAGATCGGCAGGACACGCCCTAGTCGAACAGGCTCATCTCGATGGGGCCCTCATGATCAGGGGGCCTGCAGGTAACCCGTTCGGGCGTTACACTCTGACCTTTGGCCCGGCACTGATCGTAGTGTCAGGAGGTGTGGATGCTCTGGGCTCGGGCGCGTCTCGCACGACGTCTGCGCAAGGCTGGCGTGCCGCCGCCGCCCGCTCCGTACACGGTGGACGCCTGGTGTGAGGCCATCGGGCGTGTTCGGGGCCGCCCCCTACACATACGCGGTGAACGACTGGGAGCCGAGCATCCGCCCGGTCTACTCGTTCGGCTCGACGGAGCCGACTACATCATCATCGACGCAGCGCTGCCCACGCTCGGACGGGCGCAGACGGTTCTACACGAGGTCGCACATCTGGTCCTCGATCACGACGGCGATGCCCTACACGCAGACGTCGATGCTGCGCTAGAGGCTGAAGCCGAGTTGGCCGCTGACCTGCTGTACCAGCAGATGGCCCAGGCCGCCGGCAGCACCGCCGAACCTTGTACGCGGCAGGTAGCAGCTCTCTCGAGGGTGCCGTGGAGGCTCTGGTCATCGCGGAGATGGACGGACCTTCGTGCGGACTGGCACGTCACCCAGTTGTGGATGACGCTGCGGGCGGGTATGCCTGACGCAAAGATCATCAGCACCAGCACGGGTGAACAGCTCCCAGTAGAGGTAGGTGGTAGACACCACCGCCATCGACGGGTAATCGAGGTCCACGACGCGTTGCGGCTGCTGAGACCGTGGTGCAGTGGACAGGTTCACGACAGCGCGGAGCGGCGAGCCCTGCGATACCGGCTCGATTCTGCTGCTGTAGCTGCAGTCGCCGAAGCAGCGACGGTAGCGGTCGCGCTGCGTCGACGTCAGGCCGCGCTGCCGCTCGCTGACGATTCGCCCTTCGTCGCCGCGCCCTTGGACGTGACTGACGTGCGCGCTGAGGCCCGCCGCCTGGCCAGGATGTCTCGCGCTCTGCATGACTCGCCCCTCGTCGCCGCCGAGGTGGACTGCTGGGTGCCGGTGATCGCGTCCGCCGATACCAGCGAGGCCTCTCCCCCTGCGACGTTGGCGCGTGGTCTACCCGTCATGCCGCTGCCGGACAGCGCGACGCGGCCTGGTCGTCCAGCGCGTGCGGTGTAAGCGCACGATCTGCGCCCCGTCGTGCAAGGCCGTCGGCTGCCACAGCGAGGCGTGATTCCGAACTTGACTCGGGAACATCTCGCCCCCGAACAATGGCCCACCGCCGAGTGCGCAGCCGAGCCTCGCCAACTCGTGCCGCTCCTCTTCGACGGTTATCCCGGGCGCGATGACCGCGAGGTCCAGGTCGATGGCGAGGTCGGCTGCCGCGCGGATGACAGCCTGCGCCGGCCGCCACCCGGCGTCGAGTGCGTAGGCCGGGTCGAGCCGGAGGAAGCTCCAAGTGGCGGCGTTGAGCGCCTGAATGCTGCCCTGAATGCTGCCGTAGTTGCCCAGCAACAGCCGCACCCCGTACTGCCGGAGCAGGTCGGTCACGTCGCGGCTGGGCAGGCCACTAGGTTGCGCCAGCTCCAGCACCAGAGATGATCCCGCCACAGCGTGGTTGCGCAGGAGATCACGGAGCCCGTCGACGAATCTGGGCGTGAGGGCGCGCGCGGGCACTGGCACCACCAGCGCAGCGTGCGGCAGCGCTTCCCGCCAGGTCACCGCGGCGGACAGGGATCGCGTGATCACCTTGCGTGCGAGGGCTTCCAGGCCATCCTGATTCATCACGAGCTGGTAGATGTACTCGTCGGCGACGAGCACATCGTGCCGTGAGTAGAGGATTCGCGGCACGGACTGCATCATCACAATCCTGCCGGTGGTGAGGTCGACAATCGGCTCGTACGCGATCGACATCCGTGCGTCGACCAGGTCCCGATCCAGGGCACGGCCGTGTGCGGGACCAGTCTGATATGACACCAACCGGTCTTGCTCCCGGCGAATGGCCCGCCACATCACCTGTTCTGCGGCGTCGAGCAGCTCCGCGACATCGGCGGCGGCGCCAGATGTCATTCCTGCGCTCGCCCGGACGTTGAGCATGCCCTGGTCGGTGGTGACCGGGCGGCGTAGTGCCGCGACGGTCCAGTACGCCCGCTGGTACGCGGCGTCCTGCGGCACGTCCCACAGGATGAGGGCGAACTCGGCATCGCCGATACGTCCAACGACGGAGCCCGAATCCCCCGGGGCATGGCACAGCCTTCCGGCGAGTTCGTTCAGCAGCGTCAGTGCCGCATCCCTGCCGATCTGGTCCGCGAGAAAGTCGTAGTTCTCTAGGCGAACCGCGACCACATGGCACGTCCCGGTGGCGATCTCGGCGACGCGGGACAGCAGCGTTCTGCGATTAAGCAGGCCGGTGTCCGGATCCTGGGTGGCTGCCACCTCATGCCGGCGCGCTTCCTGCGCCAGCAGGGCGTACGCGTGCGCGTTGTCAAGACTCGTTGCCAGGGTGGCAGTGAATGTTCGTAGGGTGACACGCTCTCGCGCTGACAGTTCGTCGCCGGCCCCGCCGAAATACAACCGCACCACACCGTGCAGCCCGGTCGCGTAGTCCCCGAACTCGGACCGCACCGTTGGCCGCGACTCGACGATGTCGGGAGCATCGGAGGCCGGCCCGTCAAACACCACCCGAGCGTCGCCAGCGTCGCCACCAGCACGCACTAGCCGCTTGCCGCCATCGACCTCGATGTCTGCGGCCCGAGCACCGAACAGCCTTACCGCTCCGGCGGCGGCGGTGCGAAGAACGAACTCGAGATCCCGGGCGGACAATGCGTCGCTCAGCACCGCCAGGTCCTCCCAAGCACGCCGCTCCTCGCGGATCCGAAGTCGATAAGTCAACGCGAGGTGCACGATAAGCATCACCGCCGGCAGCGCTATCAGCGCTCGCAGGTCAAGCCCAGTAACGACCGCAACGATGCCTGCAGTGACGGTTTCTCCGACGGCAACGATCAGGCGGGTCCGCCATAGGTGGCGCAGGACCGCCAGAAAGGGCCTTCTGGTCGCCAATGTGACCGTGGTCATCGTGACCAGCTCTTCCAGAGCCAGCACCGCCAGCGCCGCGATAGGGAAAGCGACCACCTGCCGGAGCAGGCCCGGGCTGCCGAGAGCATGCTCAGTGAAGCCGGGCTGGGCGCCGAAGGTATACATCACCGACCCCGCCGCTGCCGCGGTGACGACATCCATACTGCTGTTGTGGAGCACTTTGTGTAGGCCGGACGACCGGGAACGGCTCATTACGAGTCGCGCCACAGTAACCCCGACCGCCGTGCACAGGACGACCCACGGAACCGGCAGAGCCGAGGCACAGACCAGACACGCCGTAGGAGTCAAGGTGATCCGGATCGGAACCCGTTGTGGAAGCGGCGCTGAGCAAATCGCGCCGACCGCCATGAGCGCTGCGCCCATCAAGAGGTAGACGGAATAGTAAGGCGCCGGCCGCCCCGCGTGTTTAACAGCCCACACAAGGCACGCCAGCGCCGAAACGAAAACGATGGATGTCAACAGGCCCAGCGCCCATTTTCCACGCTGGATCGGCATCAATCAATCCCCCGTGATCATCAGCCCCAGCCCTTCCAAGTAGATCGTCCACAGTAGCAGGTATGCGACGGGTGCTCAGCCCCATTCGACGCCCTTACGCATTGCAGCACCCCCCTTTCTCCGCTGTATCGACACCAGTCGGAACGTATGACCGCGCAAGGGTGTCTTTCAACACCAAAGAGTCGTTTTGGTCATCCATTGCGCACTGAGACGCTGCAGCGTGACAGAACGTAGGTGAGTCGCAGTAAGGGATTAACCGCGAGTGCCGAAGGCTTCGGTAAACTCCATTACGCACAAAGCTCGAGCAACGGAGTGCGATGCAATGACCGCCACCTGCAACCACTTTCCGGACAGTTACGGTCGCGGGCGCTGGGCCCTGACCTGGCGGCTAACCAGGTGAACCGGAACCGGAGTAGCAGTTCGTGCGGACGGTGACATGGCCGAACCGGCCGACACACGGCGTCGGCGGACAAGGCCGTCAGCGAGCGCTGCCTGTTCCGGCTCGACTGGCTAGCTGAGCTGCCCGAGATGGTGCGGCACAACGAGTCGGCGGCTAGCTGCCCGGTCGGGCGGCTCGGCTAGCGGCGAGGGCGGAGATCCGTTCGTCGAGCTGCCTACCCTGCCTGCCGTCGCCGAGTATGGGCCGGACGTTCCGCCACAATCTCGCTCGGCCCGGTGCGCTGGCCCAGAAGTGCATCGCGAATGGTCCAACCGACCGGCGAGGGCTCGCCGTCGGCCACGGTGAGGTCGAAGGGCCGGTGTTCGTAGGACAGCGGTGGTGGTAGCCCCACGCCTCAGAACTCCGGCGCCGCGCTGGCGCTCATTGGGCTTTCGCAGCGCAGTGGGGGCACCGGTTCGGGCATGGCGTCAAGGGTGGGCTGCCTGCCAGGCCACTGGTCGTAAGGATGGTGGTAACGGTCTGCTCGAACGTGGAGGTCTCGGGGATGATGCGCTCGCCGGGCACGTCGAGCAAGTCCCGAGCGCTGTACCACTCGCGCATCTGCTCGGGTGTGACGTTGATCGGTTCGGCGCGTGTCTGGTGGCGGCGGATGGTCTCCTCGAAGCACACGTCGAGGTAGTAGACGTGCGTCGGGCCGGTGTGCTCGGCGATGAGTTGCCGCAGGACGGCCTCGTAGCGGCCGGTGTGCAGGATGCCCTCCAAGACCACGTGGTAGCCCAGATCGAGCGCTGTCTTGGCGGTGGCGGTGATGAACGTGGGAGCGACCGGATTGGTGCGGCTGCTGTCGTGCTCGCGGAGCATGACCCGGCGCAGGTAGTCCTGCTCAATCAGAGCGCACCCGCGGCCGTAGCGGCGGCGGACCTCACGGGCCGTGGGCGTCTTGCCGCTGCCCGAGTTGCCGCGGACGATCACCAGGGTCGGCAACGGGGAAGTGCGCCTGATGCAAGGCATCTCGGGTAGTCGTTGCCCTGCCATGTTCTGGGCGCCTCCCGTCTCATTCAACGGCTGCTATCGCTCAGGGGCTATCGGCACGGGTCGGACACGAGGAAGGTTCGGCGCGCGGACATGGTGTGCCGCCTCCTACGCCTTCACTACCAGCCCGCTGTCCCACCACACGCCGCGTGACCTACGCCCGCCCAACCGGGCCGGGCGCAGCCGCTGCGCGGCCGCCAGCCCGAGCTGGGCGGGCAGGGGACCCTGTCCGCGTTGACGTGAGCAGCGCGACATGCGGCGCGCTGGAGGACCGCGTCTCGTCTCGCCGCAGCAAGCCCGCCTTTACCTGCCTGCACGGCTGCGCGCGAGCCGAAGATCTCGCCGGTACGACCCCCTCGCCGACTGGCATCACACCATGTCGAGGTCTACCTCGCCGTGCACGTCTCGGCGGTGATCTCCTGCGCGGGCCACTTGATGCTAGGCACCGATCGATCGCTCATAGACGGCGCGGTGCTTCCCCGGCCCCTTGTAGTCGTAGATCACAGATACGCCTCGCTCGGTCGTGTCTCCGGGAACGTTGCTGAAGCCCATGGCGAGCCACGCTCCGTGCGCGGCGTGGTTGTCCGGTTCTGATGTGAGGAAGAGGCGCCGGCATCCCCAGAGAGCGCCTTGGCGGTCAACTTCCTCTACGAGCGCCCGCGTGATTCCTGTCCGACGGTGACTCGGGTGCGTCATCACGTCCTGCAGGTAGATCTCTGACGGGTCGACCTGGCTTCGGAAGGCGATCACGCTGCCGACGACCTCTCCATCGATGATGGCGAGTGGGCAGGTATTGGCGAACAGCGTGGCGTACAGCCAGTAGTCCGATGAACCCCGAAGCCTGATGTACGGCTCCCCCAGTGCCAGCAGTTTCTCGAGGTCGGGGATGCGGTCGACCGTGAGTGGGGTGATGATCATGAGCGGTTTCCTTCGGTGAGTTCGATCGATGCGGCGAGGTCCCGCGCGGCAACGGCGGGATCCAGGGAGTCGGTGACTCCGCGACCGACGACGAGGATGTCCCATGAGTGTCGTCTGCTGGCCTCGACGTCCGTGGGTTCGAAGCCGCCGGAGACCGCGACCGGCAGCTTGGTCCATGACCTGATGAGTTGTGCCTGGTCGAGAGGGTGGAAACCGGCTACACCCAGGTCGATGTTTGTGGTGATGGCGAAGCCGTCGACTCCCGCGCGTTCCATGTCCTGGACCCAGCGTTGGATCAGCCGGCCTTCGGGCACGTCGATGACGATGGGGACGGCGAGGCGTTTGCTCGCTTCGACGGCTGCGGACACGCTAGCAGTGCTGGCGGGTCCGATGAGCAGCACGACATCAGCTCCTGCCTCGGTCGCGAGGACCACCTGATCGCGTCCCCAGTCTGCGGACATCATCTCGGCGACGATCCACGCGCCATGGGTTCGCTGCTTGATGGCGCTGATGGCTCGAATTCCGACGCTCTTGATGAGCGGGTCGCCGATCTCGATGAATTGCACACCAGCGGTAGCGGCGGCCTGTGCGACGGTGATGGCGTAGTCGACGTCGCGGACATCGAGCGCGACTTGAAGTGCGCGCCTGTCTCGGAGACGGCGGAAGGCTTCCTTGCTGATGCCTGGTGCTGTGCTCGTGGCCGTGGCGTAGGGGGCGAGCAGGTTGGCTTCGGTGCGAACGAGCCAGTCGGCCGAGGCGACGCCCTGGTTGACCAGAGCGGATTGGACGTTCATGGGTAGCCGTAGGGTGCCGGTGCGGATCTCTCGTAAAAGGCCGAACAGGGCGCTGCGAGATGAATCCTCGTCTTGGATCGGTTGCCTGCCGGATTTGAGTAGGAGCCGCTGCGCGGCGACTCGGACATTGCGGGGACCGTTTCGCCATGCTCCCTGGGCCCTGATGACCAGGTCGGCGCCCGAGTCGTCGTGTCCGACTCGGGCGGCAAGCCCTTGAAGGAGGCGCTCGCGGACGTGCCAGTTCCGGTCGTCGAGGAAAGCGGCGAGTAGGTGTTCCACGCCGGGTGCGGTCGAGCGGCCGACGGCTTCGGCGACGGCTGCGCGGACCTTGTAGTCGCGGTCCGCGGCCAACGATTCCATGATCGAGGCCATCGTGTGGTGTGGGATGGCGCGGCCCGCTCGGATCCCCTCGGCGAGGGCGGCCCGGGCTCGCCAGTCTGGGTGGGCCAGAAGTGCCTTCAGTTCTTGGGAACCGCCGTCGTCGGTGGCGAGGAAGACGTAGAAGTGTCGGGCGATGAACACCGCGTCTTCAACTGTGTCGAGTTGCGCGAGACGGACGAAGTCGTGGATGGCCGCGATGGGCAGCCGCGTCTCCACGCACGCCACGATGTCGGACCATACTGCCGGGCCGAAGCGGCGCAGCACCCGCAGCATCCACCGGGGGTACTCCGCACCGAGCGCCGAGGCGGCTGCGCTGGTGTGCAGGAGAGCTCTGGCGAGGGGAAGGCCGTTGTCGTGCAGGCACCGAGAGGCGCACACGCGCAGCACCTCGGCCGTGGCGAAGGCGGGGGCATCGCTGGTGAGGTCGAGCATCAATGGCAGCGTTTCGGTGATGCTGACCGACGGTGACTGCGCGACGGCGGCCAGCAGCTCCGGTGAGGTCGCATCCAAGCCCTGCAAGAGGAATTCCAGGACGCCTCGCAGGTCGGCCGATGTGCTCGTGCGAGCGGCCAGGTCGTTGAGCAGCTCGATGGTGACGGTCGAGCGTCCATGGGACTCGATGAGCTGGGCGAGCCACCGTGCGAAGAGGTACTCACGAATGACGTCGTGATGGAACATCAAGCCGCCGAACGGGCCGGACCGCACGAGCCTCGCGGCCGAGGACACGGTGAGGTCACCGACGTTCCCTGGCGGATCGCCTTGGATTGCGGGAAGGAGGGGGTGCGGCCATGCGGAGGCGAGCTGCCGTCGCGCGAGTGCCGTCAGATCCGCCGTCGTACGTTCGACGTCCAGGCCCGCCGCCTTCAAGATCGAGGCGACGCAGAATTCCACGAGCCGGTAGGCGTTGGCTTGCCCGAGCGGCTCGGTCGACTTCGCGGCCCGGATGAGGCTCATGTACAGCGGCAGGCGAGCCAAGTTACGAATCTTCGCGGGCAGGGCGTCGAACGGGGGCTCGCTTGCATCCCGCTGCGCGTTCCACACGTCGCGGGCCGTGCCGACGTCCCAGCGGTCCAGCCGCAGCGACGGGCCGGCACCATGATCCTGGCCGGGCATGACCGCTGCGGCCAGGACGGGGTAGGGCGCCAGCTCGACGTCCGGCGGTGTGCGTAGAACGAGGAGGAACCTCAGGTTGCCCGAGAGCACCTGCCGCAGCGTGCCGTCGAGCTGGCGGCAGACCTTGTCCACCACGGCGCGGGACTGCGGACTGTCGATGACGACAAGCAGCGGCCTGGACAGGCTCCGGCTCTCATCCTCTAGGGTCAGCAGCGGATCCTCGCCGGCCGGCAGGGAGCCGTAGCGGAGGATCTCCCGCGCCAGGTCGATGTCCTCGGTCCACGAGTCCGCGGTCAGCAGCTGAACATCCACCCCAGGAGCCTGAGACGCCACATGGCGCGTGAAGCTGGTCTTGCCGCAGCCCGGGGGGCCAGCGACCAGGTAGACGCGCGCCGCCGAGGCGAGGAAGTCCGCAACCAGCCGCTGGACGTCGGCCGGAGGCGCGTACACGAGGTCGTCGGGCTGCTGGCCACCGAGCGCCGCGAGGATGGCAGCCGTCCGTTCCCTGGAACGGGCGCCGAGATCTTGTATTGCGGGCCCGGGGCTGTCGGCAGGCGGGGGCGAGTCGCTCGAACTTGCGGCCGCTGACGCTTTAAGGGTCTGGGCGAACCGCTGCTTGACCTCGATCGGCGACCGCGCCAGATCGACATCGAGCATCTGCTGGGTCTCATAGCGCATGCGGGTCGCGGTACCGCGTTTCTCCCAGTTGGAGACGGCCGCCGGATTGACGCCCAAGTGCTCGGCGAAGCCACGCACGCTCATGCGCAGGGCCAGGCGTAGTGCTCTCGCCTCGCGGCCGGTCCACCGCCGTACCGTCTCCACGGGATATCCCCCAGGCTATGCACTCAGCGTCATTGTCGCAGTCGGCAGCGTAGTAGACGACGGCGGGCGCAGACGAGCTGAAACTAGGACAACACTAGAACGTCCACGCATCGTCATGGGACAGGCCGAACCCGCAGGCTGGTCGCACAGACAACCACGGCGATGGATGGGCGCTGCGGCTTCGCGCTACCTCCACTGCTGTGGCAGCCCTCGCGTTTGCGAGCAGCGGTGATGGTGGAGGTGTCCTCGTGGTCGTCGACGTGCGAAGCGACAGCGTGCGTGACCGCGCTCGCTGTGCCGCTTCCGGCCGCGGTGGTGAGTGGCTGGCGCAGCCCGGATCACCTGTCTCGGGGGTCTTCACCCTCGAGGGTCTGCCGCGCTGGCGCGGTTGCGGCACGCGCTGCAGCCCGTTCGGAGTGCTCGGTCAGCGGGACTACCCGGGGGCCCTGCGGTTGCCAGCTGACCGGCCGTGGATGCCGAGGACATCGAACAGTTCGTTCTGGAGCCGGCGGCGCCGGCACCGGGTTTGGTGGCGGACGCCGCGTCCGAGGAACTTGGCCCATCATCCGCCGATTGTCGGTCGCCCGTACTTCTCGGCGGCTGCGCCCAGGACTTGTCCATGATCTGGCGCCTCTAGCAACCGATTCAGCAGCTCCCGGCGATGCGTCTGCCTTCGAAGCCGCTGCCGCCGTTTGGCCAGCTCTAGCACTGGCGGAAGTGAGCTGGCGTCGCTGACCGACAGGAAGGAATGAAACAGCATGCACACTAGGCAGACAGCGCCTCCGCCGGAGATCGGCTTGGCGCAGGCGTCGCCCGACTCCTCGCGGTTCGGATACCGACCGGAGCTGCGCCGCTCACTCGGCTTCGCCGACCTGCTCTTCTACGGGCTGGTGTTCATGGTGCCGATCGCGCCCATGGGCATCTTCGGATCCGTCTACTCCGGCGCCGGCGGGATGGTCGCGCTGGCGTACGTCATCGGCATGGCGGCGCTGGTGTTCACTGCCGCCTCATACGCCCAGATGGTCAAGGCGTTTCCCCTTGCCGGGAGTGTGTACAACTACGCCGGTCGAGGGATCGGCGCACCGGTCGGGTTCCTCGCTGGCTGGGCGATCCTGCTGGACTACGTGCTGGTGCCGAGCCTGCTGTACCTGATCGCGGCGGTGGCGATGCACTCCACCGTGCCTGCGGTTCCAGTGTGGGTCTGGCTGGTCGGCTTCGTGCTGGTGAACACCCTGGTCAACTACCGGGGAATCCGGATGACCGCCCTGATCACCCGAGTGATGCTCGTCGGCGAGGTCATCGTCCTGGTGATCTTCCTTGCCGCCGCGGGCCGCGCCCTCGCGCAAGGCAAGGGAGAGGGCTTCTCCTGGGCGCCGATTTACAACCCCGACACGTTCACCTGGGCGCTGGTGTTCGGCGCGGTGTCGATCGCCGTGCTCAGCTTCCTCGGCTTCGACGGCATCTCGATGCTGGCCGAGGAGAACAAGGGCGGCGCGGGGCAGATCGGCCGGGCCATGGCCGCGGCGTTGGGTGTGGCCGGATTGCTGTTCATCGCCCAGACCTGGATGGCCGCGCTGCTGCTGCCCAACCCGGATGGCCTCCTCGTCAATGGCGATCCGGAAGGCACCGCGTTCTACGACGCCGCCCGGCTCGCCGGTGGTCCCTGGCTGGCCACCCTGTGCGCGGTCGCCACGGCCGTCGCCTGGGGCGTGGCGAACTCCCTCGTCGCGCAGGTCGCCACCTCGCGGCTGCTGTACGCCATGGCCCGCGACCGGCAGCTGCCGAAGTTCCTGGCCAAGGTGTCGGTGCGCCACAGCGTGCCCACCCACGCCATCACCCTCACTGCGCTGGTGTCGCTGACGATCGGCCTCTACATGAACTGGCGCGACGATGGCATCGCGCTGCTGTCCAGCCTGATCAACTTCGGCGCAATGACCGCGTTCCTCGTGCTGCACCTCGCCGTCGTCTGGCACTACCTGGTCCGCCGACGCAGCCGCAACCTGATCGCACACCTGATCCTTCCGGGCATCGGATTCGCCATCCTCGCCTACGTCGTGGTCAACGCCAACGTGGCCGCCCAACGCCTCGGCTTCGTCTGGCTCACCCTCGGCCTCCTGGCTCTGGCAGGTTTGTACGCCGCCGGCCGCCGCCCCGAGCTGTCCGGACTTGCCAGCGGACGGGAGGCGGCATGACCAGCACGGTCACCTACCAGCCAACCGAAGACGAGCTGCATTACACCTTCGGCGCCCACCCGGCGGTCGCCGAGATCAAGCCGGGCAGCCTGCTTGTCACCAGCACTGAGGACTGCTTCGGCGGGGCGGTGCGCACCGTGGACGACCTGCCGTCGAAGGTGTGCCAAGCATTTAATCCCGTCACCGGCCCATTCCACGTGCTCGGCGCAGAACCTGGCGACACCCTCGCGCTGCACTTCGCTGCCATCACCCCGGCCCGCGACTGGGGCATGTCAGCAACCTTCCCGCACTTCGGGGCACTGACCGCGACCCACACCACGCCGATGCTGCACCCACCGCTCGAGGAGCGGGTGTGGCGCTACACCATCGACACCGCGGCAGGCACCGTGACCTTCCACGCCCGCCGCTCCGGTCATGCGATCGTCATGCCCCTGGAGCCGATGCTCGGCACCGTGGGGCTGGCCCCGGCCGGCGGGGAAGCCCGCTCCACGGTCGTACCTGATGCGCACGGCGGGAACCTCGACACCCCGGAGATCCGCCCTGGCACCACCGTGTACCTCGGCGTCAACGCCCCCGGGGCGCTGTTCGCCATCGGCGACGGCCACGCCCGCCAAGGCCAGGGCGAGGTGTGCGGCGTCGCGGTGGAGACAGCCATGAACGTCACCGTCGCTGTCGACCTGATCAAGGGCGTGGCCACACCATGGCCGCGCATCGAGACCGACCACCGGATCATCTCGATCGGCGCCGCCCGTCCGCTTGAGGACGCCTACCGCATCAGCCAGCACGACCTGGTTACCTGGACCGCACAACTGACCGGCCTGGAGCTACTTGACGCTTACCAGGTCGTCTCGCAGGCCGGTCGAGCCGCACCTGGCAACGTCTGCGACCCGCTTTACACCATGCACGCCGCCGTCAACAAGGCGATCTTGGCAGGCATGAGCCCCTACGAGGGAGTGCACCAGCGGCTGCGCCACATCGCCAAGGCCCCGAGCGAGCAACCGGGGAAAGACCATGGGAACTGAGGCGATGAGCTGGGCACCCGCCGAGGTCGACCTGACTCGTCCGAATGCCGCACGGATGTATGACTACTTCCTCGGTGGCAGCCACAACTTCGCCGCGGACCGTCACGCCGCCGATGCCATACTCGCCGTCGCACCCCATGTCGCCGACGCGGCCCGCGCCAACCGCGCGTTCCTGCGCCGCGCCATCCGCTACGCACTCCAGCAGGGCATACACCAGTTCCTCGACCTCGGCTCGGGGATACCGACCGTGGGCAACGTCCACGACATCGCCCACCACATCGACATCGATGCACGGGTTCTCTACGTCGATGTCGAGCCGGTAGCCGTGGCGCACGCCAAGGCCCTGCTGGATAACGACCCGCGGGTCGATGTCATCCAGGCCGACATCTGCTTTCCGGATTTCATCCTCCAGAACCCCACCACGCAGCGGCTGATCGACCTCACCCGTCCCGTCGCCGTCCTCTTCGTCTCGGTCCTGCACTTCATCCCCGGCGACGTCAACGCCATCGTGGAACCATTCCGCGCCGCGATGCCCCCTGGCAGCGCCCTCGTCATCTCCCACGCGACCTCCGGCACGGCCACAAGCCAGACCGATGAGGTGCAGAGGCTGTATCAGCGCACGCCTACCCCACTTCAACTGCGCGCCCCCGCAGAGGTCGAGGCGCTGTTCGGCGACTTCGCCACGGTCCCTGCCGACGGGCCAGCAGCGAAGTCGGCGAGCAACGCAGCGCTCGTCCCTGTTGCTCGGTGGCGCCCTGATCCCGAGGACCAGATCGAGAGGGGACACGCGTCAGCCAGCCCCTTCCTCACCGGCTTCCTCGCCGGGGTCGGGATGAAAGGAGCAGCAGCTCGTGAGTGAACCTCCTCGGCTCGCTATCCGCAGGGAACCATCCCTGCCCAGTGCCAGCTGGGTACTGATGTTCATCGGATCCGCGGGACCCACCGGCGGCGGCAAGTGGGCGTCCGCCCAGGTTGCGCACCAGCCTGCGGCAGTCTGCGTCCAGACCACGGAAGGGGCGGGCCGATGAGTTTTGCTCGGCTGCCGCTGCGCGACGAGTTGTTCCTGCTCGGCCATGACGACGACGCCGGCCACCCGCACATCCACCGCCAAGCCTTGGCGTTGGGGCTGGCCGGCGCGGTCCTGGTCGACCTGTTTCTCGCCGGGCGGATCGTCCTCGACCCGAACAACGACCGTTTGTCCGGAGACCGGTGGCTGCGCCTGCACACCGATCAACCGCTCGGAGACCTGATCGGGGACAGTGCCATCGGCTTCATCCGCTATGGGCGTACAGCACCACCGGTGAAGGCGTTCCTGCGCGGCTTCGCCGACGACCTATACGAGCGCACCCGCGCCGGACTCGTCGCCGCCGGGATCCTCCGGCAGGTCACTCGCCGGCGCCTCGGCGGCCTTGCCCGCACCGACACCTACCTCGCCACCGACACCAAGTGGGCGGTCGTCGCCCGCGCACGCCTGCGGTACGTCGCTCAAGGCCGTGAGCAGCCCGACAACCACACCGCCGCACTCGCCGGACTCGTCGCCACCCTCGGCCTCACCGGCCACCTCTACCTCAACGACGACAGTACGACCGTGACGGCGCACCTGAAGGCCATCGCCGGCCAGCACCACCGGTCGGTGCGGGACATCACCGCCGCCCTCGACGCCGCCGTCGGTGACCTCGCCACCGCAACGTACCGGTGAAGCGAGACCACAAGGACATCTAATCCGATGGAGAGCCTGGTGCACATTCGCGCCGCCCGTTGGGCAGACAAGGATCTGGTCGCCCTGCTGATCGCCGACGCCCTGCACCCCACACCGCTCGCCGCGTGGCTGGTGCCCGACCCAGGGCAGAGGTGCCAGGTGCTGGCCGACGTCGTCGCGATCTGGGTAGAACATGCGATGTTCTTCGGCGACATCCACCTCACCCATGACCTCACCGCCGCCACCGTGGGTTTTCACCGTTACCGACCCATCCCACCACCGGCCAACTACCGGACCCGGCTCACCGACGCCGCCGGACCACACGCCGACCGCTTCGACCTGCTGGACACGCTCCTTGCCGAGAAACAGCCCACCGAACCGCACTACCAACTGGCGTTCCTCGCCGTCCGCACCGACGCCCAACGGGGCGGCTGTGGCGTCGCGCTGCTGGCCCACCACCGCAGCCGCCTCGACCGCATCGACCTGCCGTCCTGGACCGCTGTTCCCTCAGGCGGGGAGCACCTGCTCGCCCGATACGGCTACACACCCCGGCCGGCGATCACCTTGCCGGACGGCCCGACCCTGCAGCCGATGCGCCGCAACGCTCGCCACGGCAGCAGTGCCATGCCGATCAACCCGGCCCGCCCGGTCGACAACCGCTGGCAAGGCTTCCATGTGTAGCCCCATCGCTCCCGTCACTAACAGCCTCACCGGTGACATCCACAGGCAGCTGACCACCCCCGTCCTGAAACTGGCTCCGCGAATCATGGCCTTTCCAAGCAGATACCCTCCAGACCTGATCGACGCCGTCGTCCAGCGCGTCACGGATGCCCGCCGAGTCAGGGCATACGGCGCCGTCACCACCGTCGCCCATCAGATGAACCTCGACCCGCGCCTAGTCCAGAAATGGGTCACCAAAGCGACTGCCCCAGTCGCGCTCCAGCCATGCAGGCCGGCCGCCGACTCGTGCGAGATGTACCTGCCGCCGGGACTGCTGCACTGCAGGTTCTGCCAGCAGCCAATGACTCACGCCGAGTCGCACGACTCTGGGCAGGGCTACCAGTGCCAGCAGGGTTGCAGACCCCGGCCCCTGGATAGCGTGGCCGTCGCCGACACCATCGGTCGGGCGATCCTGGCGCGCGCCGCTCGGATCATCCCGTCGACCAGCACCCCGATCCCGCCACACCTCGCAGCCGTCCACGCCCACCGCGTCCTCGCCCGCATCACCGTCGGTGCCACCCCCAGCGACATCACCCTCACCTGGCGCGCCACCCCTGTTCTCGAACCCGGCCGGTTCGAGGCCGAACGCGCACAGCGTGTCGCCACCGCCCGCACCCTGGTCCTCGGCGACCCGCTGCGCGCCCGGCAACTCCTGCACGCCAGCCTCACCGGCATCGACCCCGCCACCGCGCCCGCCGACGCGGTGCACGCGGAAGCCGCCATCCTCCTAGCCGAACTGCAACTCCGTCTCGGCCACCCCGCCGACGCCATAACCTGGGCCACCTACGCCCGTGCCAGCACAGTCCACCTCCACGGGCTCGCCCACCGGCGGGCCTTGCACGCCCTCCACGTCCTCGCCGCTGCCCACTCGCGCGGCGGACACCATCAGCGCGCCTACCACCTCTACCGGGAACTCACCGGCCACCTCTCCAAATCCGACGGCCCGCACGCCCAGCAAACCCTCGCCGTCCAAGCAGCCACCGCCCTCATCCTGTACGCCCTCGGCCACTGCCAAGCCGCCCGCACCCTCCTCGCCGACACCATCACCACCCACCGGCGCGAACACCCCGGCCACCCCGCCACCGCCCACATGACCCGGCACCTGTCCCGCATCTGGCGCGAGTGCGCCACCAACGGCCACCAGCACCAGGACGCCTGACCGCCCGCCTCGCCCTGATAGGAGGTCCGCCGTGACCGCACGCCCCCTCCCCAGAACAACTCGCGGTGCTACAGCGGCTCGGGCGGCGATGGGTACGACGAACCACTCCTGTCGTTAGGCGTCGGTGACATCGCAGGAACCAGCGCAGCGCTCCCGCCGGCCCCCTGTCTTCCTGCATTCGCCGCACCAGGCGTGCCCCGAATGCAGGAGTGCCTGTCCGACCCGATGAGAAGGAAGTACGAGTAACCCAGATGGCTGAGACAAGCATCGGCGAGTCCGCCCAGCTCCGCGCCGCGCTGGTGGACACGCTGCGCGATAAGGGGATGGTCACGAGCGCTCTCGTTGAGGCGGCGATCCGAGCGGTGCCGCGGCATTGGTTCATGCCGGCCGGTACGCCGACTGAGGTCGCCTATGGCTACGACAGCTCCGTGGTGACCAAGCGCGATCAGGACGGCATGGCGATCTCGTCGGTGTCCGCGGCGTACATCCAGGCGCGGATGCTGGAACTGGCCGAGCTGCGACCTGGCATGACGGTGCTGGAGGTCGGCTCGGGCGGATTGAACGCGGCCTACCTCGCAGAGGTCGTCGGTCCGGAGGGCCGAGTAGTCAGCATTGATATCGACCCCGAGATCATTGACCTGGCCTCGACCGCGCTGGACGCCACGGGCTACAGCAGCCGAGTCCGTGTCCTGGTCGCCGACGCCGAGCACGGCGTGCCGGACGAGGGGCCATTCGACGCGATCATCGTGACGGTCGGGGCGTGGGACATCGCCCCGGCCTGGCTCGACCAACTGGCCTCGGACGGCGTGCTCGTCCTCCCGTTGATTATGAACGGGGTCACCCGCACCATCGGGTTCCGGCGCGACGGCGACCACCTGGCCAGCACGTCGGCCGAAGTGGCCGGGTTCGTGCCGATGCAGGGCGCCGGCCGCCACGCCGACCAGGTGCTCGAGCTAGCCGATACCACCGGCGGCAAGGTCAAGCTCGCGTTCGACTCCGGCGCACCCCCGGATCTGATTCAGCTCAATGGCGTGCTGGACGCCGACGCGGCCGAATTTTGGTCTGGCGTCACGGTCAGCCACGGGATCTCCTTCGCCGACCTGCACCTGTGGCTCGCGTGGTACCTGGATGGGTTCGGCCGCCTCGCCGCCGACGAGGGCAGCGCACTGGCTGCCCGGAAGCGCTGGTTGCCGTTCGCGGTCGTACGCGGAGCCGGGCTCGCCTGCCTCGTGTTGCGGGACGCGATGCAGGGCGCCGGGGCGGAGTTCGGTGCCCGCGCCTACGGACGCGACGGGCAGGTGGCCGCCGCCGCGTTGATCGAACAGATCCAGGCGTGGGACCGAGCCGGGCGGCACACGCCTCCGACGTTCGCCTACTGGCCCGCCGGCGGCGACCGCTCCCAGATTCGCGCCGACGCCACGGTCATGAACAAGACCCACGGCGTGGTGACGATCTCCTGGCCCACGAGCAGCTGACTCTGGCCTCGGGCCAGCCTCGCTGGGTCAGGTTGCAACAACCCAGCCGCCCAAACCCATAGGGCGAAGCGGGACGCCAAGTCCGCCAGCCCCCGCTACCCGAAAGGATTCCCATGACATTGCAGGTCGACGACGCCACCACCTTGCGCCAGGCCATGGTGGGCACGCTGCGCGACGAAGGTCTGATCACCACCGACAGCGTCGCCGCAGCGATGAACGCGGTGCCCCGGCACGAGTTCGCACCCGGCGAACCGCTGGAGAAGGTGTATCAGACCAACAGCACCCTGGTGCCCAAGATTGACGCTCAGGGGCGTCAGACCAGCGTGGTCTCGGCCTCGCACATTCAGGCCATCCAGCTAGAACTGGCCGAGGTACGGCCGGGCATGAACGTGCTGGAGATCGGCTCGGGTGGCTACAACGCCGCCCTGATCGCGGAGGTCGTCGGGCCGACCGGTTCGGTGACGACCATGGACATCGATGCCGACGTCGTGGACCGTGCCCGCGCGGGTCTGCGCCGGGCCGGGTACGAGCAGGTCAACGTCGTGCTCGCCGACGCCGAGCACGGCGTGGCACAGCACGCGCCGTATGACCGGATCATGGTCACGGTCGGGGCGTGGGACATCCCGCCCGCCTGGCTCGATCAGCTCACCCCGGACGGCCGGATCGTCGTGCCGCTGCGCTTCGCCGGGATCACCCGCCTGGTCGCCTTCGACCGCGCCCCCGGCAGGTCGGTGCTGACGGCCAGCAACTACCGGCTCGGCTCGTTCGTGCCGATGCAGGGCGACGGCGCCGCCAGCGAGCAGCTGATCCCGGTCACCCCCGACGTCGGGCTGCGCCTCGACCAGAACAGCACTCTCACGTTCGACGTGCCGGCGCTGCGCAAGGCGCTCAACACCAAGCCCGTGGAGAGCTGGTCGGGCACGCCGTTCGACATGCCGGACGAGCTGGAGCTGTACCTGCTGACCAGCGGGCCGGAACTGCCGATGATTCACGCCGCGCAGGCCGCGGTCGATCAGGGCGTAGTCAACCGCACGGTACGCAACGGCACCCCGACGCTGGTGCGCGGCGGCAGCTTCGCCTATCGCATCAAGCGGGAGAATCCGCAGACCGTCAGCGGCTACGAGACCGGTGTCATCGCCCACGGGCCGGAAGCCGAGCAGGTCGGTGCCGAGCTGCTCGCCATGATCCGCACCTGGGCGGACTCCTACTACCGGCGCGGCGCTGCCCACATCACCTACCACCCGAACACCGCCGACACCAGCGATCTGACCGGGTGGCACAGCACCAAGCGACACGGCGTCCTCGCCGTCGCCTGGTCCTAAGAGACTTCGGCGCTCACCTCAGCGGCCCACGCCGGGGGGAGCGTCGGGGAACCCCTATCACTGCAACCAGGGAGGTTGTCATGGCCCAGCTCGCCACGGTCCAGCCCGACGTCGAGGGCGGCACCCTCGACGACTTCGATCTCGACATCGAGTTCATCGAGGCCGGCGGCACCGTCGAGCACATCATCAAGATGACCGAGGACAACTGCGGCAGCACCTGCGCGTCGGCCTGCACCAGCTGCTGACCAGCCGCATCCGCTGGTGGCTCGCTCTGATGGCCAGCCCAAACCAGATGGGCAGGCCGTAAGGCGAGCCATCGACAGCGGATCAGGAGTGCCCGGCCCGGGGAGACCTGCTCTCGAGGGTCGGGCACTCCTCACCCGCAGACAGATGATCACGCCCATGGGGAGGCTGGTGTGTACCGCAGCGTGAACGATGCCTTGATGCTCCGGGCGGCCGTACTTCGCCCGGGCCAGATCGGCGCATGGCCTGACCTGACCGGCAGCGACACGGCGACCAGTTGGCGCCTGTGGCTTGCCGAGACGTTGGCGGTTCCGGGGTTCGCGGCAGCCTTGGCCCACGCGTCACCGGACCTCGCCGAGCGGGTCACCGCCGCCATCAGCGGCGGCCCGTCGCAATCTGACGCCCGCCGGGTGGTGCTCGCGGTCATGCGCTACCTGCTGCGCACTACCACCCGTGCCACACCATACGGGTTGTTCGCGGGCGTTGCCCCCGCCACCGCGAGCCGCACCGGCCGCATCCACTGGGGCACTGCACACCGGCCTTTCGCTCGCCTTCAGGCATCCTGGCTGGCCGCCGTCCTCGATGGCCTGGAATCCGACGTGCGGCTGCGCCCGCATGTGATGGTGCGCGCCAACAACCTGCTGGTCGAGCGCAGTGAGAGGCTGGTGCTGGAGTACCGCGCCGCCACGACCGACCCCGCAGGTGCGCCCACGCATCTGCGCATCAAGACCACCGACATGATCCGCACGGCTCTCGCGCTGGCGGCTGAGCCGATCCGGTGGGCCGACCTCACCGGCAAGCTGACGGCCGAATGTGGGGCGCCGCAGGAAGGCGCGCAGCGGCTGGTCGGCCAAATGGTGACGCAGCGGTTGCTGTTGACCAGCCTGCGCCCGCCGTCGACCGAGACCGACCCCCTGGCGCATCTCGTGGATCAGCTGGAGACCGCCGCAGCCGAAGGCGGCGACGTAGGCGAGCTACTTGATCCGCTGCGTCGCGTTCGCGATCTCAAAGCCCGACACGACCGCGCACCGGACGAGGCCACGGCTGATGCCCGCCGCCGGGACCTCGGCAGAGCCGCCGCCGTGATCCAGCCCGGGCAGGCGGTCGGTGTCGATTTGCGGCTGGACTGCGACCTCGTGGTGCCGACGACGGTGACGGCCGAGGCATGCCGCGCCGCTGCCGCGCTGACCCGCCTCGCCCGGCCGACATCGCTTCGGTGGCGGGACTGGCATACGCGTTTCTTGAACCGGTACGGCCTGCACGCCCTCGTCCCGCTCCTGGATGCGATCGATGCCCAGGTGGGCCTCGGCTATCCGGACGGCTTCACCGGCGAGCCGGCCGATGATTCGCCCGCGTTGACCGACAGGGACCGGAGGCTACTCGCCTTGGCGCAACGTGCCGCCCTGCACCGTGAACACGAGGTCGACCTCGACGACGTCCTCCTGGACAGGCTGGCCGGCCCGGCGCCGACCGAGATCCCGCCGACCGCCGAGCTCACCGTGCGCGTCCACGCCGACTCCCTCCAAGCCATCGCCGGCGGCGACTTCCTGCTGTCGGTCGTACGTGCTTCAGCGCAAGCCTTCTCCACCGCGGGCCGGTTCCTAGACATGTTCGGCGAGACCGACCGGCACCGGATGGCCTCCTGCGCCGCCGACAGCCCAGCCAGCGCCGGCGCGTTGCTGGCCCAGCTGTCCGCGGTCACCCGCTACACCATCAGCCTGGACGTCAACCGCGCCCCCCAGGTGCTGCCGCATCTGATCCCCGTCGGCGAGTACCACGCCCCGTCGCAGGCCGCGATCGGCTTGGACGACATCGCGGTAACCGCCGACGCGCACCGCCTGTACCTGGTGTCGATCTCTCGCCGACGGGCGCTGCAGCCGGTCGCAGTCAACGCGGTCGAGCCCGTACGACACGCCCACCCTCTGGCCCGCTTCCTGGCCGAAGCGCCCGTGGCCCTCGCTACCCCGTGCTCACCGCTGGAGTGGGGGCCAGCGGCCAAGGGCTTGCCGTTCCTGCCCGCGCTGCGGTACGGCCGGACCCTCTTGAGCCCCGGGCGGTGGCACCTGAGCGCCGCCGAACTGCCCGACCGGCATGCCGGCTGGCAGCACTGGGACCGCGCGCTGACCACCTGGCTCAAGGCCACAGGCTGCCCTACCGCCGTCTCGCTTGGTATCGGCGACCAGACCCTCGGCCTCGACCTGGACAAGCCCGCTCACCGGGCGCTGCTACGCGACCACCTGACCCGCAACCCCACCGCACTGCTGCATCTCATCCCCGAAGGCGCCGCCTGGATCGGCGGGCATCCCCACGAAATCGTCATCCCGTTGACCGCCACCACCGCGAGACCACCAGCGCCCCGCCTCACCAGCCCCCTGGTCGATGTCCGTACCCACGGCAGCTTGCCTGGCCGCGACCACCACTACCTGAAGATCTACGCCCGGCCGGAAGAACAGACCACCATCCTTACCGCCCACCTGCCTCGGCTTGTCGTGCAACTCCCGCCGGCGGGCAGGTGGTGGTTCCTGCGCCACGCCGACCCGGAGCCGCACCTGCGGCTGCGTATCAGCGGCTTGCCCATCGAAGCCATCACCGGCTGGACGCAGGAGCTGACCGACGCCGACCTGACCCAGCGAGTCCAGTGGGACACCGACTTCGGCGAGCCTGGCCGCTTCGGCAGCCTGGCCGCGTACCAGGCAACGGCAGCCGTGTTCGCGGCGGACTCCGCAGCCGCGCTCGCCCAACTGGCCGTCACCACGCGACGTCCCACCCTGGGCTGGCAGGCGTTGACCGCCGCGAGCATGGTCGACCTCGTCACGGCGGTCATCGGCGACCCACACGACGCCCTGCGATGGCTGATAGCCCGTACCCGCGCGCACCGGCCAGCACCCCCACGAGCCGTCTACGACCAGGCCATCCGCCTGGCCAACCCGTACGACCCCACCGCCGTGGCGTCCCTGACCGGCGGCGAGAACCTGACGGACCGCTGGGCTCGGCGCCGCCGCACCGTGGCCGCCTGGCGCGACAGCCTGCCCACCGTCAGCACCATGCCGCCGGCCGAGCTGCTGCCCGACCTGCTGCACCTGCACCACGTCCGCGTCGCCGGGGCCGACCTCGACAGCGAACGAGCCTGCCTGCACCTCGCCCGCGCCGCCGCGCTGAGCTGGACGACAAGGAGCATCACGTGACCACCCCGACCACCACCGCCAACCCCTCGGATGTGCTCGCGGCGGTCTGCGCCAGACTCGCCAGCCCCTCCATCGTCGGCCCGTCACGCGACGGGCGGACCCGGCCGCAATCGCTGGCCGGAGGCGCGGTGGGCATCGCCCTGCTGCACATCGAGCGGGCCGTCTCCGGACACGGCAACGAAGCCACCGCCCACCGCTGGATACGCGCCGCCGGCAGCGAGCCGGTCAGCATCGGCCGCAACTCCGACCCCTTCCACGGCGCCCCCGCGCTGGCGTTCATGCTGCACACCGCCCGCCCCCTCGGCGGCTACCACCGCGCCTTCGCCAGCCTCAACGACGCCACGATCACCCTCACCAGACAACGGCTCGTCGCCGCACACGCCCGCATAGACCGCCGCGACCCGCTGACGATGTACGAGTTCGACCTCGTCCACGGCCTGACCGGGCTCGGGCTCTACCACCTGCACGCCCACCCCGAGCACCCCATCAGCCGCGACGTGATGACCTACCTGGCCCGCATCACCGAACCCCTCGGCAACGGCTCCACGCAGCCGCCGTGGTGGCTGCCATCGGGGCTCGGCGGCACACCACACCCAGACTTTCCCCACGGGCACGGCAACATCGGCGTAGCCCACGGCATCAGCGCCCTCATCGCCCTGCTCGCCTACGCCATCCTCCACGGCCACGACACCCCCGCAGCCCGCAACGCCCTCGCCGCTCTATGCGACTGGACCGACCACCACCGCCAAGACGACCCGGCCGGAACATGGTGGCCCGGCTACGTCACCCCCGACACCACCCCACGGCGGCACCGGCCCTCCTGGTGCTACGGCACCCCCGGCATCGCCCGCGCTCAGCAACTCGCCGGGCTCGCCCTGCGAGATACGGCCCGCCAGCAACGGGCAGAAGAGGCTGTGCTCGCCGTGCTGCGAGACGCCGCCCAACGCGCCCGGCTGCCCGAGATCGGCCTCTGCCACGGCAAAGCCGGCCTCCTGCAGGCTGCCAGCCGCTTGGCCGCCGCCAGCACCGACCCGCACCGCGCGGGTCAGCTCACCGCCGAGCTGCCCGGCCTGGCGGCCGAACTCGCCAACCAGCTCGCCAGCCAAGCCCAAGGTGATCCAGAGCTGCTGAACGGCACGGCCGGTGCCGTGCTGGCGCTGCAGACCGCCGTCACCGGCAGCCCGGCGACCAGCTGGGACACCTTCCTCGCCCTCGCCTGAACCCAAGGGAAACGAACATGACGCCACCCAAATGGCGGCAGACCACCATCGCCTTCCCCGACCCCCACGCCGCAGACCAAGTAGCCACCGCCCATCTCGCGCCGATCCTCGTCGACGCCGAAACCCGCCAGCTCATCACCACCTGGTTCTACGTCCGGAAAGGCACTTGGCGGCTGCGCTACCTTCCCGCCTCCACCACCGCCGACCACTACTTGGCCAGCCAGCTGGCCCGCCTACGCCACGACCGCCATATCAGCGCCGCCGTTCCGGGAATCTACGAGCCCGAGACCTACGCCTTCGGCGGCACCAGAGCCATGGACACCACCCACCATCTGTGGCATCACGACAGCCGCCAGCTACTCACCCCCGGCTCCAACCACCTAGCCGCGCGGCACCCCGAGCTGTCGATCATGCTCGCCGCGGCCATGATGCGAGCCGCAGGCCTTGACTGGTACGAACAAGGCGACGTCTGGGCCCGCGTCGCCAACCACCGAGACCCACCCCAGCCCACGCTCGTCAACAACCTGCTGCACGCGGTGAAACGGCTCCTCACTGCCGATCCAGCCAGCCTCACCCACCAGGGGGCGCCGCTGGCCGCCACTCGCAGCTGGTTCGAGGCTTACATCGCCGCCGGCGACACTCTCAACCGGCTCAACCGGACAGGACAGTTGCAGCGCGGCCTCCGCGCAACCCTCGCCCACCACGTGATCTTCGCCTGGAACCGGCGCAGCATTCCTGGCCTGCACCAAGCGGCACTCGCCACCGCCGCCAGAAACATCATCTTCGGCACCAACCCCACCGCGCCCTCGGCCCCGGGCGGTGACTCATGAACCCCGCAATAGCCCGTAGATTCCCGCTGATCGCCCGGCCCCGCCCCGTATGCACACCCCTGCCCCAGCGCATCGCCGACCTCGAGGAACGCGCCGACCTCGCCTACCACAGCGGTGACGTGGCCGCCGCGACCGCGGTCTTCAACCTCGCCGCGCTCCTAGCCTCGGACTGTGACATGCCCGACCTGGCCCACACCTGGTGCCACCGGCTCGCCACCGCGGCACTCGACCACGGCAGCGATCCCCAGCACGCACTCGAACCGATCGTGAACCTCGCCCGCCTCCGCATCCGCGCGGGCGACGGCCCCGCCGCCTGGGCCCTGTTGGAAACCCTGTTCCAGGCCATCGACACCCGCACCGACACCCTGATCGACGGCCTCACCATCCCCGTCGCCCGCCTCACCGAGGCACCCGGTGCCCACACCAAGACACGAACCTGGCTATGGGCCGTCCTGCTCGGCACCGGCGCCCACGCCCTCGCCAGCGCCGGACGGTGGGACGACGCCAGCCACCGCCTCACCCAATACAACGGCATCGGCGCACGCATGCTCGACGGCAGGCAGATCAGCGTCATAGCCCATGCCACAGCAGGCCGCTACCGCCAGGCACGCGCGATGCTAGACGCCACCCAACCGGGCGAACCATGGGAAGACGCCGTCACTGCCTGCCTGCTCCTGCTGATGCCAGACTCCGATCCCGCAGACGACCAGGCGAACAAGGCGCTGACCGCCTACCACGCCCTCGGACCCGCCAAGCCCGGACTCACCGTCTTCCACACCCGGCTTGGCCTCACCCTTCTAGACGCCCTCGATAACGATCACCCAGCCGCCGAGCAGCTCGGCGTCGAACTGATCCAACACGCTGCTGGCGACGGGTACGCCGCACGCGATCTACTGACTCATCCCACTTGCCTCGCCGCCGCCCACCATCAACGGGTCAATCAGCTCAAGACGCTCGTATCAACATGCGGCTTGGACGCAGGCACCCTGTCGGCGGCGCAGCAAAGAGCCCTGCTCCGCGCGCTCGACATGGCCGAATCGGTAATCCGTGCCCCTTCGGGCGCTCTACCAGCCGTCCCGCGGGGCAGCTGAACGGCGTCCGTCCTCTCTGGGCGCACAGCGCTGCTCCTGGCCGCAGCCGGTGGCGCTCTTTGCCGATCGTCTTTGCCGGGCTTCGTCAGGGGGAGCACGGCTCTCAAGTACGGCATCAACCCGCCGATCTCCCAGGCGACCGAGAGCCAGGCTGCTACCATCTGCACCGCTTCGGCCACACGTCCGCCGCTTAGCGGTGGACTTGTGGGTGGGGCTGTTGGTTGGATCACGCGGCCGGGGGGTTGCCGCTTCGTTCGTTCGCGGACGATGTTCCCCCGGCCGTTCCAACCGCTGGCCACCGATGCAGGCAGGGGTAGGCATGGAAATCCGGAACATTGGTGGCCGGCCACACACGGACATAGCCGGCGCAGCCGAGCTGACCGGACGGTCCGAACAGACGGTGCGGCTCAAGACGTCACCGAAGCAGCGCGCCCAAGGGTCAGGCTGGCCCGCGTCGGTCAAGCAGGACAAGAAGGCGTGGCTTCCCATCGACGAGCTGAAGCACGTCCGGGATGTCCTCCTACCGCAGATCGTGGAATCCTCCCGAGCGCGGGTCCATCATGTCGACCTCAACGGCGACCCCGAGGAGCTCATCTCCGCCACCGAGTTCCGGGAGATTCTCACCATCACGCAGGGCGGGTGGGACAAGTACGTCGGAATGAGCAAGGCCGTGTGGGACCGCGGCGAGGACGGCTACCTTCCCATGCCTGACCGCGAAGAACCCGCACCAGTACAGGGATCTACTCGTTACTGGAAACGCAGACGCGTGCAGGAATGGATCAACACCCGGAGCGGGAAGGTGCTCAGCGCCACGCCGCCCGATTTGCCAACCAGTGACTCCTAATGCAGCCGCTGCCTGAAGCGAATTTGCCGTAAGGCAAGACGACTGCTTCCGGATGTAGACCCATTCGCACCACTCGACGCCCGCTAGCCCGCCCGGTCCGACAGCCGTCTCGCCGCTTGGGCTGAATCGACCTTCGGTCGATGGCCTCCAGCCGGGTCAGCGTCCCGCCGCTGAACCGCGGCGCCTCGCCGGCGAGGCAGGCTCCGGGAAGGGGGAGGCAGCGCCGATCCTTCCCGGCGACCTGACCCCACAGTGCCAACCATGTTTGGCTGTGGGGGTCAAGCCACACCCCAGGCTTGACCCCCACAGCCAAACATGGTCGATCAAAGATCAGGCCACCGGGAAGGCTCTCTGACGCACATCACATAACCGGCTGCGCCGACCAATTCACCAATCAGCACGTAGAGAAACGTTAGTAGATCATGCGTTATTAATTACCGACGGTTACACATTGGCCACGCTGGAATTTCACGAATTGAACGGTCTCAAGTGGACTCTGCGGGGCTGGTCATGTATCATTAAATACATGAGGGAGGGGACGGCAACCCCCGCCCTCGCAGCCAACACCCCAACCGAAAGGGATCAACGGTGAGCAACGCGCTCGACACCATCCCCCTGGCCGCCCGGCACGCGACGCTGCCGGACCTGCACCGCATCCTCGACCTCCAGCAGGCGCACAAGCTCGACATCGTCGCTGGCACGGCGATGCTGCGAGCCGAGGCCGGACACCTGCGCATCACCGGCGCGGAACCCATCCTCAGCGAATCGGGTGTCACCCCCTCCGACGGGCTCTACCGGCCCACCGAACTGGGCGACGCGGGACTCGGCGAAAAGCTCGGCATCCCCACCAGCTACCTGCGCAAGACCCGCGCGCAGGCACTGCACCTCTACGACGCCAACATCAACGGCTGGCTCGACCTCAGCCAGGGCAAGCGCTATCTCGCCCGCTGCCTGTCCGACGGCAACGGTGGCGGCATCCTGCGCGCCTTCCTTAAGGGATGTCTCGTAACCCTGCCGTCTGTCTGTTGAGGATGGTCGGGCAGGATGCCTGGGTGCAGGTGATCACCGCGGCCGACTCTGAGTGGATCTTTCCGTTCACCGGGTTGCAGCCCGCCCAGTTCCGCAAGCTGGTCCGGTTGGTCGCCGAGCGTGGCGGTGACGGCATCGCTGACGGCCGGCCGGGCCGGCAGTGGGCCCTGGACCTGCCGGATCGGGTGCTGCTGGTGGCCACCTACTGGCGTACGAACCTGACAATGCGGCAGATCGGCCCGCTGTTCGGGGTGTCGCACTCGGCTGCCCATCGGGTCATCGACACCCTCGCGCCGCTGCTGGCCCTGGCGCCGGTGCGTAAGCGGCCAGTCGAGCAGATCGCGATCGTCGACGGGACTCTGATCCCCACCCGCGATCACCGCTTGGCCGCCCGGAGCAAGAACTACCGGTACTCGACGAACCTGCAAGTCGCCATCGACGCCAGCACCCGCCTGGTCCTCGCCGTCGGCGACCCGCAGCCGGGCAACCGCAACGACACCATCGTCTACCGCACGTCCGGCATCAAGGCGAAGCTGGACGGGCGGCCGGTGATGGCCGACGGCGGCTACCGCGGCAACCCCGAGGTGATCATGCCGTACCGCAAGCCCACCGACGGCAGCCAGCTCCCGGATTGGAAGGAAGCCCTCAACGTCCAGCACCGCACCGTCCGAGCGGGAGTCGAACACGCTCTGGCCAGGATGAAGTGCTTCAAGATCCTGCGCGACTACCGCCGCGCCGCCCACACATTGGCCGACGCCGCTTCCGGCATCGCGAACCTCCACAACATCATCCTCGCCGGCTGACCATCGGCTTGATGCCGAGCAACGCCTTCACCCAGTTACGAGACGTCCCTTAGCGACGGATACAAGATCATCGACAACCTCGACGTGCTGATGGCCGTCCTGTCCGGCATCCGCGAGTCGGGCATGAACGTCAAATTGGATTGCGACCTAAGCGAGCGCCGGATGGTCGTCCGCGTGCACTCCGAGGCCATCAAGACCCTCGCCCGCAACCTGCTGCGCAACTACCGCAGCCCCTTCACCGGAGCCACCGGCGCGGACAACCCGACCGTCTTCGCCGGTCTCGTCTTCACGAACAGCGAGACAGGCTCTGGCGCGTTCACCGTCACTCCCCGCATCGTCGTACAGGTCTGCGACAACGGCCTCACCATCACCAAAGACGCCCTGCGAGCGGTGCACCTCGGCGCGAAGATGGACGAGGGCACCATCCGCTGGAGCAACGACACCCACCAGGCGAACCTCAACCTGATCGGCAAGCAGACCCGCGACGCGGTGCGCCGCTTCCTCGACGTCCGCTACGTGCAGCGCAAGATCGAAGAGATCGAGGAGAAGGCCGGCCGCCGCGTCCCCGACCCCGACCACACCATCCGGGTCATCGCCCAGCGGCTGCGGTTCACCGAGGACGAGCAGCGGCTCGTCCTGAACCACTTCATCGACGGCGGCGACCGCACGGCCGGAGGCATCATGCACGCCGTCACCAGCGCCGCAAAGACCCTCACCGACCCCGACGCCGCGTACGAGATGGAGGGCGTCGGCATCCGGGCGATGGAAATCGCAGCCACGCTCTGACCCGAGCTCCGGGTGCCGCTGGCGCAACCCGCCAGCGGCACCCGGACCCAGCGCCCAGCCGCACGGCTGACCGCGTCGACGCGCATCGAGCACGCCGACGCGGGCTACCGCTCCCGCACCGCACGGCCACAGCCATCGGGCCTTCAACCCGCCCGCAGCCGTGCGCTGCAAACCCACCGCTGCGCACCTTGGGAGAAGCCATGCCCCTGTTCATCGGGTTGCCCCACGGCGTGTCCCTGCCCCGCAACCTTGCCGAGCCCGACGCCCGACACCTCGTCTCCGTGCTCGCCCGCACCTACCAATGGACCGGACCGCTGTTCGGCCGGGCAGAAGTCGAGGCGTACCTACGCGCCCAGGCCGACGACCCCGGCAGCCTCCACGACCCAGCCCTGAACACCGAGGAGTGGCGCCGCGTCCAGAACACCGCCGCATGGAAGAACCTCGCGGCAACAGCCCGCCGTGCAGTCATCACCGCCGACGTGATCGGCCAGGCACTGCGCCAAGCCGGCTTGTACTGCGCCCAATGTGACTCCCCCATCGCCGGTCCCTCGACCGCCAATTGGGGGCTCTGCCCCACCTGCCTCAACGCCGCCGACATCCGCGACCTGCAAACCCGCCCCTGCCCAGCCGGCGACGGCGTAAGCCCTCACCGCTGGAACAGCGCCACCTGCACCGAATGCACGATGCCCGCACCAGCCGCCCGCCCCCGCTTCACCGCCGTCGCCACAGCCGCCTAACAGCCGTGCGACGTTCCTCCTTTCAGTGGCAACTTCGCAGCGACCCGACACGGATCCGCCAGCGCCGCTGAACGCAGCGGCCTCGAAACCACCGGTCAGGCCCGGACGGCAACCCGGGCCTGACCGGCCAACCAACAAACCCACAACCGAAGGGAGCACACCGGTGCTCACGATCACCGCAACCGGCGCGCAGCCCAGCGCGGAGACCGACCAGCCCATCCCGGACGGGCTGCCCGACCTGTCGACCACCTCCACCGACCCGGCGGAGGCAGCCGACACCGAGCACACCGTCGCCAAGCCCGCCCTGCCCGGCGGCTACGAACTGCTGCCCATCAAGCAGATCAAGCCCAACCCCGACAACGTTCGCGACGACGCCCAAGCCCTGCGCGGCATCGTGGAGAACCTGCAAGAGGACGGCGTTCGCGGGCTGCTCGCCCCGGTCATCGTCACGCCGCTTGACGACGACACGTACCTGATCATCGACGGCGAGCAGCGATACTGGTCCGCCGTCGAAGCCGAGCAGGAGTACATCCCGGCCATCGTCCGGGACGACCTGGCCGGCAACCGCGAGCAGATCATCAGCATGTTGCGGCAAGTCCACCGCAAGGACCCCACCGCCGCACAGGTGTCCCGAGGCATCCAGCAGCTCGCACTTGAGGGCATGAGCGACGAGGAGATCGCCCGCAGCACCGGCTACCACCCCGAACAGGTCAAGGCCGGCCGCTGCGTCGCCACCCTGGACAAGCACACCGCCGAGCGCACCCACGCACTCGGACTGGATTTCACCCAGGCTGCCGCCCTCGCCGAGTTCACCGACGAACCCGACACCATCGAAACGCTGTTGCAGGAAGCCGAAGACGCCGGACCGTTCGCGTTCGCCCGAGCAGTCGAACAGGCCCGCTCCGCCCGTAACGCCCGCGAAGCCGAAGCCGCACGCCGCGCCGAGCTGACCACCGCCGGGGTGGCCCTGCTGACCGAACACCCCAGCTACCACGACGCGAAGGTCAAGGAGATCAGCGACCTCCGCGACGCCGAAGGCCAGCGCATCACCGCCGAGGACCACAGCGACTGCCCCGGCCACGCCGTCCTGCTGTACCTGGCCTACGACCACCGCCTCACCGAGCGCACCTACTGCACCGACTGGCGCAAGCACGGACACACCCAGTACAGCTACAGCACCACCACTCGCAGCGGCCCCATGACCGAGGGAGAAAAGGCCGAGCGGCGGCGCGTCATCGAGAACAACAAACTGATGGAAGCCGCGAACACCGTCCGCCGTGAGTGGCTGACCAACCTGCTCGCTGGCAAGACCCCACCCAAGGGCACCAACAAGCTCATCGCGGAGATGCTGGCCGACTCCGGCTACCTCCTGTCCACCTGGGTCAACGGCGGCCGGAAGATGCTGGACGACCTCCTCTCGCCTGGCAAGACCAAGCGCGCCGGCACCAGCCGCGTCCCGGCCCGCGTCAGCGACGCCCGCTACACGGTCATCTCCCTGGCCGCCATCGCCGCCGCGAACGAAAGCGCCATCACCCGCACCTCCTGGCGTGCCCCGGACCCGGCCGTCGCGAAGTGGTTGCAGTGGTGCATCACCAACGGCTTCCAGGTCGGCAAGGTCGAACAGCTCATCATCGACGGCGTCGTCAACCGCGCCACGAACCGGCGAACGGCCCCCGCCGTAGCCACGAACACGGAGCCAGACGACCCGCAGCCTGCCCGCCCCGAGGCCGAACCCGAGCAGGCAGAGAGCGAGGGCCACGGCGTTGACGCGGCAACCGCCGCTGCTGCTGACACCGCAGTTGCCGACACGGAGGCGGACCCCGACACCGGGTGCAACCTCGCCGCCTAGCCGCTGCCGGTCGGGGGCCACAACCGGCTCCCGACCGGCACCACCCAAGACCAATTTTGTCCCGAGCCCGTCGTGCTCCAGGCCGTTGCTCCCGCGGCCACCGGGCGGGCCGGAACACGTCCGCGTCCCATCAGGTCCGCTGCCGGCCCGCCCTGCCAGCTCCGCGTGCGCCACAATCCGCGCTCAGCCCACACACTCGATGCCTGTGTAGTAATGACTCTCTCCGGAGACGGCGAACCTCCGGGGGCCCACCACACCACCCACGGGGTTCGACCATGCCAAACCGGCCGCTCAGCCAGAACGCGACCACCACACCAGTACGGCACCCACCTGGCCAAGCCCCGCTCGACGGACAGCGGGATATCGCGCGGCTGCTCGGAGGCGATGGCCGCTGGCGCCTCTTCCGGGACAACAATCCCCACGGCCTCCGGCTCGATACCTACAGCGACAGGTGGACTCTCACTCGCGAGTTCCACGTCCACATCAACGGCACCGACGGTGAACGATGGGACATGATCACCGAACCATCGCCCGTCTGCCTCGGGGGATGGGACGCCCAGCGCTGCGAGTACGTGGCGCGCAGGCTGCCGACCGGGCAGGTGATCGCCAGGGGCGACACGCAATACGGGGTCCTGGCGCGCGCCGCGCGACGGTGCCTTCCCAATGCCCGGCACCACCCACCGCGGGGCCAGTGACCACAGCGCCCCAGCGCCCTTGGGGCGACTGCTCGGCGGAGGCCGGGGGGTTAGTTTGGCGAACTCCCCCCGGCCGCCTGGCATCCGACGCCACACGGGCCCCAACGAACCCTTACGCCGGACGCGTGCCGCCCATCGTACGGCAGCCCCCAACCATCGGCCGTGAAGCAGACCATGAGAAGCGTCCTCAGCCGCCATCCGCCGACCATGCGGCTCGCCCACCAGTGCGTACGGCATCATCACTCCATGTCCACGCGCTCCCCACACGGCCGCGATGTCGTCAACCGGGTCGAAGCAGCGGCGATGCTCGGCATCTCCGTCAGCCACCTCGACCGGCTCTACCGCGAGCGCGACAGCAACGGCTTCCCCGAGCGCGCCGCCGACGGCCGCACATGGCACCGTCAGGACATCGCCAAATACGAACTGCCACGCGAACAGGCCACGCGCAGCGCACGCGACAGCGTCGACCGCTCCGGGGACCCGGACGAGTTGGTCGACACCGCGACAGCGGCCCGCATCCTCGGCTACCGCGACCGAAGCGCCCTCGCCGGAAACAACCCCGTGTGGCTACGGCTGCAGCAGCAGGTGGATGACGAATCGTCGACCCCATCCGGCCGCAAACGCAGACGGTGGAAGCGCCGCACCGTGTGGGAGATCGCGGAAAACCGCATCGGCAAGGGAGGCGCGACGCGAACCGGACGGCCAGCCGGCACTCCCCACGGCCACCCCGACCGCTCCGGCAAGCCGGACGAACTGGTGGGCAAAGCCGAAGCCGCCCGAGTGCTCGGCTACAGCACCGCCAACGCCCTACCCAGTCGCGTGCTGGAGCGCGCCGATGAGCAGACAGCAGGCCCAAAGGGGCGCTACCGCCGCAAGTGGAGGCGCGAAACGCTGTGGGCCATCCTGGACGAGCAGGGCACACCCCCCACCCCTGATCTGCTCAGCTAGCCCTCGGCGTAGGGCTGCCGCCGACCCCGACCGATCACCGTACTTCCGCTCACGAGACGCCCGGCCCTGGCGGGCCGGGTAAACCGGAAGCGGCCTCCGGCCGCACTGCCCAAACCCCTTCACCGGTGGGGGCCGCGACAGGCTAGCGACGTGCTCGCTCCGGTCAAGTCCGGGCGCGGCTCGGAAACATCATGCACACCCCGCATGATCTTTCCTCGAAACCCCGCGCCCGGACTTGACCTCCACTGCGCGCGCCGCGGGTCGAGTGAACTCGCCCCCCACCGCCAAAGGAAGTGGGGGGACGCGCCGTGTCCGTACACGGCAGCGTGATCGGCGTAGCCGCCGGCAAACCACCGTCAAGATCATCGAAATTTCTCGACCATCCAGGCCGAATCGGATAGATCCATACCATCAGAAGAGGTATAGTAATGATTGTTCGGAGGGGACGGCGAACCCCCACCGCACATCACACAAACCCCAACCCAAAGGAGACGCATGGACTCCCACGACGTCGGCACTCCGCCGATCGTCGAGGGGTACGGCTGCACGACGTGCGGCGTACCCCTCACCGTGATCACCACCCAGGGCGGCGGAAGGACGTTCCTTCATCCCCGCAGCAGCAACGACGACCACGAACCCAACCCGGTGCCGCTCGCACAGCTCGCGCACGTCGAAATGACCTGCGATTTTTGCTCCGCGCCTCGCCCGGTGGCGTCGTTCACCTTCGCAAAGCTCGAAATCGCCATGACGACCGCACCCGACGTCAGCGGCATGGCGATGCACAACCTCGGCGGCAGTTGGGCAGCGTGCGAGGGATGCGCGCGCCTGGTCGAGCAGCGCGACCCCGAAGGGCTGACCGCTCGCGCCGTCAAACGCGCCCGCCGCCGTGGCCTGTCGGATGACGCGCAGAGCTTCTTCCGACCCCTGCACCAAGCCCTCTTCGCCGCCACTCCCAGCACACCGGCACGACAACCGCTCCCCTACGGGGCGAACAACCGCAGTTGCCCTCCCGCGCAGGACGCCGCTCCCGCCCCCGAGGTACGGTCGCTGCGCCCGCAGATGCTGCCAAAGGTGCGGGACCGGCTCGTGCGTTTCTGGCGCACGTCCGGCGGCTCGTATCTCCTGCGCCTGCTCGACAGCGGCGAGACGTACAAGATCCCCGGGCACCTGTTCCCCGGTGCCCCAGTCGACGCCCCCGCCGCGATCGTTGACGCCCGCAACCCCGAAGCACTGCGCCAGTACACCGCCCTGATGGCAAACCATGCGGAAAACGGACGCGTGTTCTGGATCGACCCCGATTTCACCGCCCTCGCCGCGCACGCGGCGCGCGATCTTCCTGACGTGCGCGTCGAGCAAGTCGAGATGCCGGCATCCGACGGCCTGCTCGTCTGGCACACGCCGATTTATCAGCCGGTGGAGCCACACACCGGGCTAACGGTGCCAATCGTCGCAGCACAGTGGGGACCGATCCCCGGTGGCGTTTGGATCACCTTCTACACCCCCGCAGAAACCCTCCTACAGGGTCAGCAGCCCACCGAGTTGGAATTGCAGGGGCTGCGCGAGCGCATCGGCTGGCTCGCCCCAGTCAGTAGCGGCGCTGGACTGCGCTTCGGTCAGCCGTACGCACCCAACAGCGAACAGACGCGCCTGATGCTGTGCTCCCTGATCGCCACGTGGATCCTGTCGACGCAGCCCGACGCCGAAGTCACCGAGGAACCAGCCGACAAGGCGACGCGCAAGGCATACCAGCGCGCCAACCGACCCGCGCCAACGGTGCGGCTGGTACGGCTGCGACGCAAACAGCAGGCCCGCCAGGACAGCCCCGACGGCACGACCACGCGCGTCTACACCCGCCGATGGTGGGTCGCCGGATTCTTCCGGCAGCAGCCCTACGGCCCCGGCCGCGGACTGCGCCGCCGAACCTACGTCCGCCCTCACATCAAGGGACCGGCCGACGCCCCGCTCATCCTGACCGATCAGGTTCACGTGCTCGGCGACGCCCGCAAGCGACACCAGCCGTAGAGACGTCACAGGGGAGCCGGCCTCGCCGGCTCCCCTGTTACCCGTCAATGGCAACACCTCGACAAATAAGGGCGTGATCGACGTAGCCGCCGGCACATCAAAGTCACTGAGGTTTCTCGACCGTGCCGGCCGAATTGGATAGACCGACACCATCGGATTAGGTATAGTAATGATTGCTCGGAGGGGACGGCGAACCCCCACCGCGCACCACACAAACCCCAACCCCAGGGAGCACCCGAATGCACACGGCGTGGCAAACGATCCTGCTCGCAATCACCACCGCCAACCTCGTCGCACTCCTGGTACAAAACCGACGACTTCGCACCGCCCTCGCCACCGCCCGCCACGAGGCCGACCACGACCCGCTGACCGGCCTGCCCAACCGCCGCGCGCTCCTACGCCACCTGAACGCGCTGCTGGCCGACCGCGCCCGGCCCGTCAGCGTCGCCCTGCTCGACCTCAACGACTTCAAAGCAATCAACGACCAACATGGGCACGCCGCAGGCGACAGCCTGCTCATCCACGTCGCGGACACCCTCACCGCACTCGACCTACCCACTGCCTACATCGGCCGAATGAGCGGCGACGAGTTCTTGATCGTCACCGATGGCGGCGAACGCACCAGCCGCGAGAACGCCACCGCCGCAGCCGATGCCCTCGACCGCAGCACGCTCGCGATCTTCGGTGAGCCCGTCAACTGCCGCGCAAGCGTTGGCCTTGCGATGGCCGACCACGGCACCCGTACGGCCTCCGGCCTGCTCACTCGGGCTGATGCTGCTATGTACGACGCCAAGCGCCACGGCGCAGCCGTCCAGGTGTGGCACCACACCACCGCAACCACCGCTACCAAGGCAGCCGCCTCACGCCGCCGCTACCGCTAACGCCCCGGCGCGGCCCGGGTCACCCCACCCGGGCCGCCCTCCCCCTCGCACCACGCGCGCCATCCGGGCGGAACGGCGAACACCGCCCCACACGAACGCCAACACGAGGAGCCCCTATGTCTGTCCTCACGGCACCCACGACATTGATCCCGGCGGCAACGCCCGCCGTCCGCCGCGCCGGTCAAATCCTGGCCATGCTTGAAGACGCCCGCCGCCGCATGGCGCACGTCATCAGCCACCTCGACTTGTGCGACCACCGCCCCGCGTGGCCCTCCGAGCCGGTCCACGACCTGGCCACCGCTGTACAACTGCGCGCCGCAACCGTCGCACTCATCAAGTACGCCCGCCGGCACCACTGCGAGGACTGCAACCCCGGACGAATGCGCGCCACCCTGCGACTGGCCGCGATGCTGCTCGACCTCTGGCAGCACGGCAAGCATTACGTGCAGCGCCCCAACCTGTACCCGATCACGCTCGCCCACAGCGCGCACCGGCTGTTCAGCGACTGCGCCGGATGGACCACCACCGGCGACCCCGGACGCCTGCTCGGCCAGCACCCCTGACCCCGCGCCCGCCCGGCCGCGCGCAGCGGCTCGGCGGGCGCACGCGAGACGTCGTCGGCGCGCATCGAGCACGCCGCCGCCGGCTGCCGCTCCCGACTCTCACCCCACGTCCCACAGCGCATCCACGGGTCAGCCGCCATCCACCAGGCCGGGGGCTGACCCGACATCACCCAACACGCCCCCGTGCGACACGACCTCCGGCGCAGGCGGCCGGCCACGACGCGGCATCACCGACCCCAACTGCGCGATGCGCTCGCGCACCGCCTTACCGTCCACCGTCCGCCGCAGCGCCCGAACCCTGCTCACGTCCACACCGGCCAACTCAGCGGCCAACCCGTCGTCACGGAGAATCGCCGCAAGGACCACCACCGACAGTTCATGTGCTGCCGTTGCGTCCCGAACCTCCCCGTCTACCTTTGCCAGCAACTCGCGCCGCCGCTCTGCAGCATCCGCAAGCGCCGACGCCGATTGCTCGACAGCCCGCACGGCACGCCGCTCGACCTCCTGCCGCGCCCGAAGCGCACGGACCGCATCATTCCCCGTTCGACTCGCCATATCCCGACCGTAGCGACTTTCGGATCCCACCAACATATCCCGAGCCTGCCGTCTTGCCTATTCGTTCGATCCTGGCCGCAATTTCAGGAATCACCTCGAACCTTCACTCGGACCAGCCACACAGCTTCCTACCTGCACGAACGCCCACCCTCACGATTCTCACTCCCTTAGAGGCGACACACCCTCTTGCATTCTCCACCACCCACCTTCTAGTTGATCTTCTACGGTTTTCCCATGTTGTCCATCACGCGAATCTCGCCCGGCAGCGGATATCGCTATCTGATGGAGCAAGTCGCGGCCGGTAGGCACGACATGCGCGCCCCGACCACCGGGGGCCCGGCCCCGTACTACATGGACCCGACGGCGCGGGGTGAGAGCCCCGGCTGGTGGGCTGGCGACGGCGCCACGGTCCTCGGAATGAGCGGCTGGGTCACCGAGAGCCAGATGCGCTTCCTTGTCGGCCAGGGACGCCATCCCCGCGCCGGCTATCAGCTCGGACAGCGGTGGCGCACCTACGCGCCGCAGACAGACGCGTATCGGACCGTAGCCGCACAGCGAGCGCTGTCACTCCTGCCTGACGACGCCACGGTCGAACAGCGCGACAAGGCGTGGTACGACGCGATGACCGCCCCAGAGCGACGGGCTGTGTCCGCGTTCGACGTCACCGTGTCTCCGGTCAAGTCCGTGTCGCTGCTGTGGGCCTTCGGCGACGACGACGTCAAACGCGACGTCATGGCCGCCCACCACGCCGGGGTGCGGGTCGTGCTCGACCACCTACAACGGCACGGCGCCTATGCCCGCGCCGGCGCCGGGGGCGTCCGCCAACTCGACACCGCCGGCCTGGCGGCCATGGTCTTCGACCACCGCCTCAGCCGTGAACGTGACCCCCAACTCCACGCGCACATCGTGGTCTCCGCCAAAGTTCAAGCCCACAGCCACGACGCGAAACCCCAGTGGCTCGCCCTCGACGGCCGGGCCCTCTACCGCGCCGCGATCGGCGCCCGCGTCGCCTACGAACGCGCGATCGAAGCCGAGCTACGCCAGCGCCGCGGCATCACCTTCGCCCCACGCCCCGACACCGGCATCCGTGAGATCGTCGGCATCAGCGACGACTCCCTGCGCCACTACGCCAAACGTCGCGCCGCCATCACCGAAGAGATCCACCGCGGCGCGTCCCCGCTTCAGCGGATGGCACCGCGACAATGGCGCACTCGCGCCCAGGACGCCACCCTGCGCACCCGCCGCCCTCACAAAGGCGCCGAGTCGACCCACGAAGCCGTGCGCCGCTGGCTCGCCGAAGACCGCAAGATGGGCCTCGACACACAAGGGCAGATCCAACGTCTTCTCACCGGGCACGCGCACGATGACACCGCCGCCATCGCGCTGCGGGTGCTGCGCCGGGCCCGCGGTCTCGCAGCCGACCCCGCCGCCCTAGACGAGGCCACGCTACGGGACGCCACCGCCCAGCTTCGCGTCCCCCGTGCACGCCGCACGCACGTCATCGACGCCGCCGTCCGCGCCGACGACCGGTTGGCGGTCGCCCGCGCCGTGCACACGCTCAGCCATCAGCGCGCCGTCTTCGGCCACGACCACCTCGAACTCGCCATCGGCCAGGTCCTCGACATCACACCCGGGCACTCGCCCGCCGCGGACTGGCAACGCGTGCAACGCCTCGCCGCGCGCGCCGTCACCGAAGGGGCTGGAGGCCTCCGCGTCCTGACTCCCCCCGCGCTCGTGCAGTGGGGACCAAGCCTGCAACGAGCCAGCGACCTGCACAGCGAATACACCCGCCACCGGGACCTGCACCTGACCACCCACGCCGTCCTCGCCGCCGAGCACCAAGTCATCGCCTACGCCCGCCAACGCGGCGCGCAGCCCGCACCTGCCGAGGCCGTCAACGCCGCCATCGAGCGGATGGACCTGTCCGGAGAGAAAGCCGAGGTACTGCGGTTCCTCATCGGCGACGACCGGCACATCACCGGCGTCATCGGTCCCGCCGGCACCGGCAAGACGCACCTTCAACGGGCCGTCGTCGCCGCAGCCCACGCCGCAGGCATACCGGTGCTGGGTCTCACCGTCGGTCAGGCCGCCGCCAACCTGCTCGCCGACGCCACCCGCCAACCCGACGGGACCACCCTGCGCACCGAGAACGTCGCGCGGTGGCTGCACGCGCAACATCGTCCCCCGCCCGGCACCCGAGCCCGCCACTGGGCGTTCGCACCCGGGCAATGGGTCATCGTCGACGAGGCATCCCAGGTCTCCAGCCACGATCTGGCCCGCATCACCGCCCAGCTCGACCAGGTACGCGGCAAGCTCATCCTCGTCGGCGATCCCAATCAGACATCCGCCGTCGGACCCGGTGGGCTGCTCCGCTACCTCGCCACCCTCGGCGTCACCACTTCCCTGTCGCACGTGCATCGCTTCACCCACGCCTGGGAAGGCCCCGCCTCACTGCGGCTCCGCCACGGCGACCCCACCGTCCTAGACGAGTACGACCGGCGCGGGCGCCTCGTCGGCGGGCACCGCCGCCACCTCGTCGACCAGATGCTCACCCGGTGGCTCGCCGACATCACCGCCGGCCGCCGCAGCATGATGCTCGTCGACACCACCGAAGAGGCCAGCGACATCGCCCACCACGCCCGCAATCTGCTCATCGCCGCGGGCCACGTGCAGCCCGGCCGAGGCGTCCGCCTGCGGGACGGCAACCTGGCCAGCGTGGGCGACATCATCGTCACCCGACGCAACGACCGGTGCATCGCCGCCGGCCCCGACTACGTCACCAACCGCGACCAGTGGCGCATCAAGGCCGTCACCCGCGACGGGCAACTCCACGTCACCAACATCACCACCGGCACAAACGCCGTCCTGCCCGCCGCCTACACCGCCCAGCACACCCACCTCGCGTACGCCCAAACCGTCGACTCGGTCCAAGGACAGACCGTCCACACCGCCCGCGCGCTCATCGACGACAACACCTCCCTCGCCCGCGTCTACGTCATGCTCACCCGCGGCCGAGCGCTCAACGAGGCGTACGTCGTCACTGACGACGACCCCCGCGAAGGCACCCCACCCGCCCCGCCCACCGCCCGCGTCGCCGTTCTCGCCGACATCATGCGCCGCAGCGCACCCGAGCGCTCCGCCACCGAAACCGAACAGCAGCTCTGGGCCGACGCCGACGCCCTGCACACCTGGACGCCCATCTACGACGACCTCACCGCCCGCGCCCGCATCCCCGAACACCTCGCCATCGTCCGCCAACTCAGCGGCCCCGCCCTCGCCGACCGGCTCGCCCACGACCTCGCCCTACCAGCGCTCATCAACCGACTCACCACCTACGCCGCCGCCGGCCACGAACCCCGCGACATCCTCCGCCGCGTCATCCGAGTACGCGAACTCGACACCGCAGACGACATCGCCGCCGTCCTCATCTGGCGCATCGACCGCCTCATGCAACGAGCCACCGCCGACCCCGCCGTCGCCGAACGCCCAGAACACTGGCGCACCCACACCGACCGCCTCCCGGCCGACCTCACCGGCGACATCGGTGGCGCGCTTCGCCAGGTCGCCGCCATCTGCGGCCGCCGCGCCGAAGCACTCGCGCACCTCGCCGCACAGACCCGACCCGCCTGGAGCCTCGCCCTCGGCGACATCCCCACCGACGACTTCGGCCGCCAACAATGGCTCACCCGCGCCGAAGTCGTCGCCGCCTACCGGGACACCTATCAGCTGATCGGTGACCACCCCATCGGACCCGAGCCCCGCACCAGCGACATCACCCGCTGGAACGCCTGGCACCGGGCCCGACTCGTCCTCGGCGCCGCCGCCCTCGCCGGCAAGCTCACCACCGCACCCGACGCCGAACTCACCCGCCTCATCACCGCGCAACGCGACATCGACGGCACCGCACCTGCCTACGTCGCCGACGAGCTGCGCGCCACCTACCGCGCCCTCACCGACACCGAACACCACCGTCACGACCTCACCCAGTTGCTCGCCGCGGCCGACGCCACCCACCGCCACACCGTGCTGCGCGCGCAACGGTTGCAACCCCGCTGGTGGCATCGCGGCCCCTCACGTACCCGACGCCTCACCGCACAACGCGACCTGCACACCCACACCGCCGCAGCGGCTGACCAGGTCAGCAGCCTTCAGCAGAAGCTGGCCAGCCTTGACCACCAGATCGCCGAGCACAGCCAACGCGCCACCGCCCTTGACGCCCAGCACGCGGCATGGAAACGCTGGTACGACAGCGCCCTACCGGCGCGCTACGCCGGCCTCGCCGCCGCCGCCGAACAGGCCCGCCGCGCCGCCAGCCGCAACGCGGCACTCGCCAACGTCGTCGCCGCCACCACCGCCCGCGTCCAGGCGGTAGCCGACACCCGCCCGACGCCCCACACCACACCGGTCCGCGAGCACCTGCCGCAGCACGCACACGACGCGTACGAGCGGATCACCACCCGCCATAACACCAACGAGACGGAGATTGATTGATACACGACCGCCTTCGTCGACGAGCCATGGTGGTAACCACGCCACCGGCCCGGCGCACACCTAATGTCCGCCGTCATCATCAACCAGGACGATGTCGGTTTGCTGGCGCGCGGCGGCCGAGGCTAGGACCAAGACCGGCCCCCGCGATTTGTATGTCCGGTCGGCGGCCTCAGTCAGGAGGTGACTTGCCTCGGACGAGGCGACCAGAGACTTCGGTTGTGTCGGGCGGCCGCCCTAGAGTGTTGTGCGAAGCGGAGCCGTGAGAAGCGCATGCCGGAGATGTGATGAACAGCCCGAACGAGACTCCCGCCGCCACCGACGCAGCGGCGACGACACCGACCGGCGCAAACACCTACTCAACGGGCGGAGGCGGAGTTACCTTTGCCCACCGCGTTGCCGTCACCTACCTCGGGAGCATGCTCACCGGCAGCCGTCACACCGAAACGAACGATCTCCCCGTCCGGTCGCTCGCGTTCCAAACCGGGCCCGCGCACCCAGTCGACGACCTCCTCGTTGTAGCCGGCGACCGGGAGGTCGAGCTCGCCATCGCATGCCGAGCGACACCACACTTCGTCCCCAGCGATCCACCGACGGTCAAGTTGGTGAAGTCGCTGCTCGACGAAGTGGCCACACACCCTGACGGACACGTTGCCGTAGCGGTCGCAGGATGGAAGACCGAATGGGAACAGGTCGCCAAGGTGTGCGACATCGCCCGAACAAACCGCAACGCCAAGAGCTTCCACACTGCCCTAGAAACCGAAGGCCGCTGGTCGCAGAGCGTCCGGGGCCGCTACAAGTACTTGCGCCAGATGGTTGCAGCCGCTCTTGATCAGGCACGCCCTGAAGTCGAGGTGTTGGAGCTGACCTGGGCACTCCTTAGACGGCTTCGCATCCTCGGGTTCAGACTGCAGAGCCCAGACGAGACAGACTGGACCGCCGTCGCCACCTCCTTGGACCGCATCGCAGCCCCCACCGCAGACGGCGTCGGACTTCGTGATCGGCTCGCAGTAAACGCCGGCCGCTACGACGCGATGGGGGCCGTAGTCGACCTCAACGTGTTACGGAGAGACACCCACCTGCTCCTCGACGTCCCGTCCACGCGCACCAGACAGGCGTGGGACGTCCTGAACCAGTACCGAGCCGTTGCGTTCGGCACCGTACGAAGCACCCTCGGCGCTGACGCTGACGGCGGTGGCCTACTCGAACTGCCGTTTACCGAACGACGTGCAGGCCTCGCGGCCGAACTCCGTCGAGTCGCTTCTGAACGAGGTGCACTGCTCGTCACCGGCTTTTCGGGAACCGGGAAGAGCGCCCTTACTCTCTCTGCCATCAGGGAACTCGAGACCGCCGAATCCGGGGTATTCGAAGCAGTCGTCGTCAACTTCCGAGACCTGCCGAGCACTCCCGTCGAGCTCCGGCACATGCTGGGGGCATCTGTCGGCCAGGTAGTGGCAGAAGTATCCGCGCCAAGTCGAGTCCTGGTCGTCGACGCCGCAGACGCAGCCGTGGAACGGTCAGCTGGATTTCTTCGAGACCTCCTCGACGCTGCTTGGAAGGCCGGGTTGGGAGTCGTGGCGATAACCGCAGACCCCGCAGCCGAGTTTGTCCGCGAACAGCTAAGCGTCGGCCGTCAACAATCCATCCAAACGTTCGAGGTCAAACCCCTCGACGACGACGAACTGGCCCGAGTCACGCAACGATTCCCACTGCTGCGTGGGCTCCTACGGAACCTGTCCGCCACGTCCCTACTCAGGCGCCTCGTCGTACTTGATCTGCTCTCTCGTACGGGTCTCGCACTCGACGGCCCGATGAGCGAGTGGGAGTGTCTCGAAGCTATCTGGAGCAAGGTCGTCCGCGGCGACGGGCGTCGCATCCAGGGCTCACCACAGGCACGTGAAGAAACGCTCCTCGCGTTGGCGGCAGCATCACTGGCTGGGCCGGATGCCCTGCTTGCATCGGGGGCTCTCGACCCCGCTGCGGTCGATGCTTTGCGGGCCGATCACCTTCTGGCACCGCCCAACATCTACCGTCAGCACCCACAGTTCGCACACGACGAAGTGCGCCGCTACGCAACTGCCATCCACCTCGTCCGCTCCGGACAGGTCGCCGACACACTCCAGGCCGCCGGCGTACCAAGGTGGACCCTCTCTGCTGTCACCCTCGCATGCAAAGGCCTCCTGGTTGACCCAGCTCGCCAGCCCGAACGGACCTTCCGGCGGCTGGTCTCGGGTTTCCACAGGATCGCCGGCGCACACGGCTCCAGATGGGCGGACGTTCCCATCGAGGCAGTCCTCGATACACCGGCCGCATACGAGTGCATTAAAACCACGGTCGACACCGGCACGGACGACCTACAACTGTCCGAAGTCCTCCGCATCGTACGACAGCGGTTCTCCTTTGACGGCTTCGTCCACCCGGCGCTCGGGGCACCCGTCGCACGCTACCTGATCGACCAGGCAGAGCCCTGGAACATCTCCAAGCAGGCATTCGAAGTCCTCACGAATTGGCTCCAGGCACTCGTCGTGGCGTATGAGCCAGCGGGCCACGAACTGCGTGAAGCGCTTCGAGGGCGCCTGCTGGCGTTCTGGGCACAGTTCCCGCGGAAGCAGGCAACCGAGGATGCCCTACCCGCCCGGCCGGCGAGGCGGCGACGCCAGCGCAGGGTCCTGGATTACCAGGTCACGGACGACGAGTTCGTCGAAACCTTGGCGCTGCTCGGACCCGACATCAACGCCGACATCGAAGCGTGCCTGCGTACGCTCGCTGAAGACGCGCCTGCCTTCCTCGCACCAGCCGTAGACGCACCGTTCAGTGCCCGTAGCATCGCTCAGCACGATCCCGCACTCCTCGGGGCTCTGATGGAGGCCTACTACATCGACGAGGACGCCGATGGCGACTGGGACTGGGACTACCACGACGAAGGCATCCGTGATCACCAAGGACGCTGGATGGGCTTCGGGCCACCGTTTGCCGCGTACTACTTCGGCGGGTTTTGGCAATTGTTCAACGCCGCACAACTCACCACATCAATCCGAGTGCTCAACAACATCCTCAACCACGCCGCACGAATCCGAGTCAAAACCACCTCACGACTGAACCGGTCGTTCAACGCGCTCGAACAACCCGCAGGCGAGCGCGGCAGCAAGGCCGAGGTGGACGATGGCTCCTCGGGCATCGCGCTTGATCTTACCGGTGAATCCCGCGAATACGTCGGTGACGGCCACGTATGGGCTTGGTATCGAGGAACATCTGTCGGCCCGAACCCCTGTATGAGCGCGCTCCAAGCCATGGAACGCGTCGCCGAATCACTACTGAATGCGGGCGCCACCCCAAAGCTCATCGCCGAGTACCTCCTCAACGGCTGCGAAAACCTCGCAATCCCAGGGATGTTGTATGGGCTGTTCGCCCGAAACATCGAAAAGGCCGGCAGCCAGCTCGACCATTTCCTAGCCGAGCCTGCCGTCTGGATCCTCGAGTTCAGCCGTGCGACCAGCGAACATTACGGATTCCGGGCCTCCTCGGAAGGCCTCACGCACCCAGAACGTCGCCAATGGACGCCACGAGAAGTATCCGTTTGGCTCATGACTCACGCCGATGAGGAACGACGCGCCGAGCTTCGCGGTATCGGTGAAGAACTCGTCGCCAACGGTGTCCGACAGGGTCTCGAATCAGGCCGAGTCTTGAACTGGGCTGCCAACCTCGACGAATCCCGATACCAGCTCACCAAAGACGGCGGCCGCCTCTACCTGCAAGTCGTGCCGCCGCCCGAAGCAATTGCAGCGCAGGCCGAGTCTGTCGCCCAACAAGGGCAGGTTCAAACAGTACTGCGCCTCCAGAACCGCTACTGGGGGTCAGCGAGTTTCCATGACGACCACGAGCCGCCCACCGCGGCGGAGATCGCCGACGACCTGGCCGCCGCGCACGCACTCCTCAACGCCGAACAGCACGCCATGCACATGCGTCCGCACGACGCCGCCGCACAAGTCGCACGAACAGCCATCGAGCGGGTCGTCAACGGCGAACCCGAAGCCCTAGGCAACGAAGGGGCGTTCGCTGTCGAGCTCGTGGTGGCAATCGCTGCAGCGTTCCGCGACTCCGAAGACCTACGCGACGAAGGCCAATACTTCCAACTCGGTGCCGACCGAGCCGCCGCGCGAGCCCTACCCGCCCTACTCACACCGGCACTCGCCCCCGCACTCTCCGAGGCAGGCGTAACCGTCGCCGACGTCGCCGCGGCGGGGCTCGCCCTGGCCAGCAAGGCGCCGCTCGAAACACGCCTCTTTCTAGCCCGCGGATGCGACGTTCTCTGGGCGTCAGAGTGTGCCGGCACGGACTGCGTCCACAAGACAGCGCTCGCATGGGTCATCGAGACAGCTCGCGGAGCCGAGTTCGGGCCATGGAACGTTCATACTCAGCGCAGGGCAAGGGTCAGGATCGAGGGCGACCTGACCGCACGTCTGAAGGAACTCGACGGCAAATCTGTTGATATCGCCGTCCTCGATCCGGCAATCCGCGCGCTGGGTGTCGCAGCAACTACCGGCCACTGCGTGACGATCGACGCGAAGCAACTCCTCTTCGACCTGCTTGCCGTCCAGCGGAGCGCCATGGTGCGGCACGAGAGCAGAGGCTGGACTGCGGACCATCGAGGAACGCACACGCTCGTCGCAGCGCGCGCCCTGCTGCAGTCCTACGCGGTCGACGGAAACCCGAGCCCGATACTCGAACACCTCGACGTCCTGCGAAGCGACGCGGGACTGCTGGTGAACATCCTTCACGGACTCGCCGCGGCCGGCGCCGAAAGCGACATCCTCGCCGAGGCGGCGAGAAGCACATGGCCAGAGCTGCTCACCCACGCCCTCACATACGCAGACGACGAGCCCAACGTCTACCACGAGCGTACCTGGGGATCCTGGGCCGCGGCCGCCCTGCTGCCCGATCCATTACCATGGACGCAGGGCATGTACAACGAGCTGTCCGGCCCACCCATCGACTGGATCGACCCGGCTCAACTCACCGACCTAGTGGATCAGTGGCTGCCTGTGGGCAAGGGGGAGGCGCGCTGTGTCGATGCGCTGATCCGGCTCGTACGCAAGCTGCCGATCGAAGAGCAAGCCACCCGCGGACTCGCCTGGGTTGAAGACCTCTGCATCCAACACGACCAAGTCACGGTCAACCAGTCATGGTCGTCCAACGAGTGGCTGACAGCGATCCGCGCAGAAGTCGAAGAGCACGGGACGCTCCCGCAGTGGCAAGCCCTTGTTGACGCTCTCGTGGTCGCCGGAAACTCAGGCCTTGCCCCATTCAGCACCTAACCCAGCAGCTTTGGTGCCCGAGAAGAATCTGATGGCTTCACATGCGGGGTCGCAGGGGTAGCTCAGGTGGGCGGGGTCGCAGTTGCGTCGCCGTTGTTGTAGACCGCGAAGGCGAGCAGTGGTGCGAATGCGCGAAAGCCACTGATGGACGTGCCGCCGGTCGGGCCCATTCGGTCTGCGGTGGCGAGCTTGTCGAAGAGGGCGCAGAGTTGAGGGCCCAGGTCGGGCAAATGGTGGGTGCCTGGGCCATGGACATCCTCTCAATCGATGTTAGTAGGGGCGCCCGTTGCTTGGGGGGCGCAGTCGCCAGGCTGCGGCGGCGCCTACGGCGGGGAGCAGTGCGGTGATGGCGAGGGTGGCGGCTGGTCCCCATGGCTGCCACAGTGCGGCGCAGAGTGCGGTACCGCCGCCACCGCCTACGAAGGTGGCCAGGGTGAGTAGTCCGATCGCTCCACCGCGGCAAGGTGGAGGGGCGTGTTTGGTGGCTTCTGCCGTGAGCAGCATCTGCGCGATCGCCGAGGCGGCGAATGCGGCCGTGGCGGCTGCCGTGACGCCGATCGGACCGGGGTCGATGGCGGCGTAGCACAGTGTGGCCGCGACCAGCAGGCTGGCTGCCGACAGGACGTACCGGGCAGGCAGGCGGCGGGCGGCGGATGCGGCGCCTCGGGCCAGCGCGGCACCAACGGCGGCGCCGGGCAGCAGGAGCAGCCCGATGTGCGTGGTGCCGTAGCCAAGCTTCGTCAGCAGGTGCGGTGCCGCGTAGAGGATGGCAAACAGGCCGGCGTACACGCCCGCACCGGCGAGCGCCGCGCGCCGGAACCATGCGGCCAACAGGACGGTGTCGAGGACGAATCCGCCGGAGTGGCGTCGGCTGCGGATGGCGAGGATGAGGGCGGTGGCTGTGGTGGCGGCAGCCGTCGCCGTGATGGTGATCGCGCTGGTGTGTTGGGCCGCGGTTTGGGCGGTCAGGAGGAGTCCGGCGGCGACGACCGCGAGCAGTGCCGCTCCGGGCCAGTCCAGCGGCTCCCGGTGCCGGCGTGGGGTGGTCAGGGGCCAGCAGAGCGGGATTGCGGCGATGGACAGCACGGGCAGGGCGAGTGCCATCCGCCACGACCAGGCCACCGTCACTGCTCCGGCCAGCGGCGCGGTGGCACCAAACGCGGCTAGGCAGGCGCCGAATCGGGCCAATGCCGCCGGGCGTTGCGGTGCCGGCAGGTGGGCGGCCATCGTGAGCGCGGAGGCTTTGACCGCGCCGGAGCCCACTGCCAGCAGGATTCGACCGGTTACGACGGCGGCCAGGTTGGGGGCGACCGCGCATGCCAGCGCTCCGGTGGTGAGCAGTGTGACGGCGATCAGGAGGACCGGACGGCTGCCCCAGAGATCGGTGATGCGTCCGGCGGTGACCGCACCGACGCCGATGCCCACGGCGTACGCGGTGAGGATCCATGCGAGCGCTGGGCCGCTGGCGCGAAGATGCTGGGCTGCGTCCGGGAGCGCGACGGCGGCGGCGCTGACGCCGTAGACAGCGGGCCCGTAGAGGACGCCCAGCCGCCATCCGGGTCCGGGGGCGTTGGGCACTTCGCTATGGGGAACGGCCTTCTCGGCCAGCATGGTCGTCCGCCGTGTCATTGGGTCCCACCTTCGCCGCTGTCCCACGGGCACGGACGCCGCCGAGAGGGGAGCGGCGATCGGATGTTGCCGGTCACCGGGCGCCCTCCCCCCTCGGGGTGGCGTCGTCCGGGCGGGAGCGGGCGGCAACCACCCGCAGCACGTGGGCGATGTTGTCTCTTGGCGGCATCCCTGGGCCGGCGAACAGCTCCGCCTGCCGGGCGTGCACGAGGCGTTGCAGCTCCCGTGCAAGGTCCAGGCCGGCCTGCGTGGGTCTGACGACGACGCGCCGGCGGTCACGCTCGTGTAGCTGGCGGCGCACCAAGTCCCGATCGACGAGCGCGCTGAGCGTGTTGGTGAGGGTGGCCTTGGCGATGCCCACCTCCACGGCGATGGCGCGAGGCTCGACCACTCTCCGGGCGCAGATGAGCACCAGCACGTCGTAGCTGGTCCAGGTCATGCCCGCCTCCCGCAACACCGTGCGTTCGAGATGCGCGCGGACGGTGTTCGCGGTGCGGCACAGCTGCGCCACTGCGTCCGGGCGCGGCGGCGGGGCCGGTCGAGAGTTGACGGGTGGGCGGTAGACCCCTGCGATCTGCCGCCGGGTGGAGGCGCTCATCGTGGCCTCCGCAGGTGTCGCGGTCGGCGCAGGGTGTGCCGGTCGCGATGTTGGCCCTTGCTGCCGGCACGGTCGGCCGGTGGCGGCGGTTCAGGTGTGGGCAGGCATGGATGCTGGTTCTGGTCGGTGCGCATGTTTCACCCCCGTGATGTGTGCGCTGTCGGATGTGGCGTCGTGGTGCGAGGTCGGGCCTCACCTGCTCTCGTCAAGCGGGGCGCCGCGCTCGCGCATGAACGGCACCGGATCGGTGGAGTTGGCGGTGCTCAGGTCGCAGCGCGATCCGCCGCAAACCGCCTGGTGAGTTTCGAAGTGCAGGTGCGGACCGGAGGAATGGCCGCTGGTGCCAACCAGTCCGATCGGCTGGCCCGCTTGCACGGTGTCGCCAACGCGTACGTCGGGGCGGCGAACCATGTGGCAATACCGCGTGCCGTAACCACCGGCGTGCACCAGGTCCACGTACCAGCCGCATCCGCGGGTGCTCGGACTGCCGTCGATGTCGCAGCTGCCGGTGCCGGGGTCACAGCCGGACCACACCACCTCGCCAGAGCTGGCCGCGCGGATGACGGTGTTGCGGACGGCGATCAGGTCCACGCCAGCGTGCAGCCGTCCGGCCCGCGGCCCGTAGCCGCTGCCCACGGCGGCCTGCACGGGCAGGGTCCATCCCGACGCAGCCACGTTCGGGGCGCCGCCGCACACGGCGAGGCTGGCCCCGGGCAGGTCGCTGATCGTGGCGACGCCGGTCACGGCCGCGACGACCTGCTCGGCGTCCTGCTCGTACTCGCCGTACTTGTCGGGGAACGCCGAAACCTGGACCCGTTGCGCGGCGACGGTCAGTGGCAGTTGCTGCCAGTTGGGGATGCGCAGCAGCTTGTCGTAGAACTTCCCGGCGGCATAGACCGGGTCGAGGATCTGCGTCGGGGTGCCCCATCCCTGGCTGGGCCGTTGCTGGAACAGGCCAACGGAGTCGCGGTCGCCGCCGCGCAGGTTCCGCAGGCTGGACTCGACCATCGCCGTGGCCACCGCGATGACCCAGCCTCGGGCCGGTATCCCCCGCTGCTGGCCGACGGTGACGATCGTGGCCGCGTTGGTGACCTGCTCGCTGTTCCACCGGCCGACCCCGCCGCGCGTGCCCGCGCTGCTCGTGGCCTGGGCAGCAGCGGGAGCGCAGGCCTCGGCCGGCGCTTCGGTGATCACCGACGCTAACGGCAGGCCACACACCACCAGCAGCGCAGCCACCACAGCGACGCCGACGCCGACCCGCTTTCCGTTCATCGCCGGGCGACCTCCGGCATCCCGAGGGTCGCCACCAGCCAGCGTTGGCCGTCGCTTACGCACACCACGCGCAGCACGCCCGCGTCCGTGCCGACGTCGACCTCCGCCCGATCAGGGGTGGCGGTGACGACGCGGCCGGGTGTGGTGACCCGGGTGGCGGGCACGTTGGCCGGGTCGACGGTGTCGAGCAGGTCCGCGTAGCCGGGCACGGCGTACGGGCGCACGTCGGCGCGCCACTGGGCGGCGGGCAGGTCCGGGCGTGCCCACCGGGCGACGAACCGTGTCGCCGTGGCCGCGGCTGCGGGGTCCGCGGCGGTGGAGCGGGTGGGCAGGACACCGTCAGGGTCCGGAAGCATGTCGGCCGGCGGTGTCACCGCCGGAGGGCTGCTTGCCTGCGGGGCGGGAGCTCCGGTCGTACGGCTGGTGCAGCCGGCTGCCAGCAGCATCGCAGCCACCAGGAGTGTGCCTCGGCTGCGAGTGCGGGTCATGCCTGCTCCGGGGGCTCGTGGGGCGGCGGGTCCTGGGCTGGCGGGGAGCCGAGCGCGGCGTTGACGCGCTGCCCGAGCAAGCGCAACTGGTGGTGGACGTCCACCAGCGCGGCGCGCCGCTGCGCGGTGGGATGCCGGCTGGCCGCGTCAACGAGGGAGCCGACGTCGTCGCGCAGTTGGGTGAGGCTGTTGGTGATCGCGGCGAGCGGAGCGTCGAATGAGGTGCTTGTCGTCATTCGTCGACGTCGCGGGTGTAGTCGCCGTCGAGGTGCCCGTCGCTGGCCCAGTCCAGCTCCGTGTCCCGTCGTGTCTGCTCGTCGATGTCTGTCCACTGCTGCCTCTCTTCGTCGTCTTGCCAGGTGTCGCGTGCGTCGTGGATGCCGGCGATGAAGTCGTCGAGGGTGTCGACCCCGACGCGCAGCCCGGTAAGGGCGGCCTCGAATCGCTGCCAGTCCCAGACGCTGGTGATCTCGGCTGGATGTGTCATTTGCTGCCCCCTACCTCCTGGGTCGCCGCCGCGGGCGTCGGCCGTGCGCGGATGTCCTCGCTGACCGCCTGGTCGGCGGTATCGGGCCACGGCTGCGACCAGACGGCGTCCGGGCTGCGGGGGGTGTGCTGGCCGTGTCGGCATCGGGTGGTGTCCCACTGCTGCCAGCGGGTGCGTGCGCGGTGCAGCGCCTCGTGCCACCGCAGTGGCGCGTCAGGGTCCGCCTTGGCCGAGTAGGCGTGGTGCCATGACACGGCTAGGGCGGTCAGCTCCTCCACCAGGGCCGGATGCGCCGGCCAGCATGCGCCGAGGTCCTGCGCCAGCCCGTACCGGTCGGACAGCCACCGGGTCCAGGCGATCAGCCACGCCCACAGCTCGCGGGCGTCGTCGCGGTGAAGGTCCCGCCAGCAGTGCCGTGCCGGCACGAACCCGGTCGGGCTGTCGAGAGCGTCGACGCGGTCCGACAGCGCGACGTGCGCCTCGGCGAGCTGTTCCACCGCGCCGCGCAGCGTGTCGATCAGCCCGGCCAGCTCGGCGGTCGCGCGCTCCTGCGGTGACGCCTGCTCTGGGATGTCGAACAGGAAGGTGCGATCCGGCATCAGCGTGCCTCCCGCAGTCGGGCGCTGAAAGCGGCCTGCGCCCGCTGGAACCGGTCGGCGTCCGTGCGCTCCCACCAGGCCGGTTGCACCACCTCGACCGGTGGCATGTTGCCCAGCAGCACCAGGGCATGCCCAGTCGGCAGTGTGCGCAGCTCCGCCAGGTCGACCAGGTACTCCCGGCGGGTGTTCTCCTGGACGCTGGCCCGACCGCCACCCCAGGACGCCGCCGAGGACAACTCCTGCACCTGCCCGAGCAGCGACTGGGCGTCCTTGAGCGCGTTGACGTCCTGGGTGCCGCCCATCACGAAGCGGGCGTTCGCGCCGTCGCGTAGCGCTTGGCCGCCGTCGCGGCCCCACCGTTCTTCCAGTTGGTGGGTGTTCTGGCAGGCGATCGACAGGGCGATGCCGGCGCCGCCGCCCTCGGATGCCAGCGCGGGCAGCGACGGTAGCGGCGCGATGTTGGTGATCTCGTCACCGATCAGGTACAGGCAGGGCTCGACCCGCCCGCCCGGCGCGAGGAACGACCGTTGCAGGGTGCGGTAGATGATGTCCTCGGCGATGGCGGCGAACAGCGGCGCGATCAGCGCCTGCCCGCTGCGGGTGCCGACCAGGTAGAGGGTGCCGGACTCGTCGAGCCACTGCTCGGGGTGGAACTGCTGCCCGCGCGGCGGTGAGCATGCGTGCAGGATGCGGGGGTTGCTGAACGCGTCGAGCGCGCCGAACACCACCGACTGGATGGCATCGCGGCTTCGGCCCGTGGTCTCTCGGTGGAAAGCGAGCCGGTCGGCCCACACCGTCTGCCCGTGGTGGCGCAGGATCCGCTCGGCGCGCGGGTCGGCGGGGTTGGCAGCCCAGCTCGCCACGTCGGTCATCGTGGCCCGCTCGTCTAGGGCGGCGGCGTGCAGCAGCCCGCGGATTATCGACGCCGCCTGGTCCTGAAAGTATTGGCCGTTGTCGACGTTGCCCTTGAGGCCGGCGCCGGCGGCGAAGCCCTTGGCGCGCAGCGCCGCGATGTCCGGGTCCTCCGCCCCGTCGATCGGTGACCAGCGCAGTCGCGGCACTCCCGGCACCTGGCCCTGCGGCTCGAAGATCCACGTCGGGCCGACCTCGGCGCGCAGGTCGTAGGTGACCGACGCGACATCTAGCCGAGTGGAGGTGGAGATGACCGCGCCGCGGGCGTCGGCGACCCTCGGGATGATGTAGCGGCTCGTCTTGTTGGCGAACCGGGCCGCCCCGGCGAGCAGTTCGGTGTACTCGTTGGCCAGGTACAGCGGCTCACCCGTCAGCGCATGGTGGCCGAGCAGCCGGGCCACCTCCAGCGGGTCCGCACGGCGCCGCTGCTTCACCGCCACGGTCTCGGGCCGGTCGGCGTCGCGGATGGTCAGGCCCGGCCGCAGCACGTCGACGCGGCGCAGCACCGCCTCGGCCGTCACCACGCGGTCGAGGTCCTTACGGCCGGCGAAGCCACGCCGGCGTACCCACCGCCGCGCCGCCCGCATCGTCACCGCGCCGATGCCGACGACAGTGGCGCTGAGCAGGACGACCCACAGCCCGTACAGCAGGGGCGCTGGCGGCAGCGTGTCTCGGGCAGCGGGCGGCCACGCCTGGACCGGGTCGCCCGGGTTGGTGATGAACCGTAGGGCGATGCCTGGGGCGTCGGCGGGTGAGCTGTCCGGCCAGGCCGCGTGGGTGAGCAGCCCGCCGGCCTGCCCGGCGAGCCACAGCGTGACGGTGCCCGACAGCACCAGCAGCGCCGCGATGCCCGCAAGCGCCAGTCGGGCCAGGATGTCGGCGCGGGCCGCCCCCCGGCGGGGCAGCCGGTGTCCCGGAGACATGAGTGAGCCGGCCATCACCGCACCTGCCCCACCACGGCATCCTGCTCCCCCGGCGACGGCACCCTCTCCGGCTCGGCATCGGGGGCTTGCCGCATCCGGCTGTCGGTGTCGACCATGCGCCGTTCAATCGAGGAAAGCTGGTGCTTGACGACGTAGGAGCGCAGCCCGACCTTCCACAGCCCGACACCGCGGCGCAGGTGCAGCAGGAGGTTGGTCTCCACGTCCGTGGTGCCCAGGAACTCGCGTGCCGCCTCCAGTGAGCCCGGGGCTTGTCGGTAGGACACCCGCACGCCGGTGTCCTCGATCAGCCCTCGGGCGATGCGGACCTGCTCGGAGTCGGCGCTGCCGCTGGCCGACAAGTCCGTGAAACGGTGGAAGGCAAGGATGTTCGCCGTGCCGAGCGCTCGGGCGAGCTTTAGTTGCTCGCGCATGCGCCTCATCAGCCCGAGGTGGCGGCTGACCAGCGCGAACTCGTCGTACAGGCAGACGCGGGCTGGGGCGTTCGGGCGAGTCAGCTCGGCCTCTAGCCACGACTGCGCGCAGGTCATCGCCATGGCCGTCATCTGGTCTGATGCGCGGACTGCCCGTAGGTCCAGGATCGCGCCCGGCTGGTCGAAGTCGATCGTCAGGGTCGACGCGGCCGGGGCGTCGAAGATCCCGCCGAGCGCGCCTGTGATCAGCCGTTCCAGTGCCAGGCGGACACGGCGGCTGTCGGCAGTGAACTGGTCGACGTCGTAGTGCACCCCGGCCAGCCGGTGCGCCCACCGGGACGGGTCGCCCATGGCAGTCAGGACCCGGGACAGGGTTGGGGTGGCCATCCGGTCCGGGCTGGTGCCGTCGTCGGCGCGGGTGACCGCGTCGAGGGCGTATTCGACCAGGGATCGTTCCGCCTCGCTCAGCGGCCCGCCGAGCTGGATCTCCAGCAGCCCTTCCAGCAGCAGCAGTCTGCGTGCCCGCTGGATCTGCAACCACTCCGCCTCACCCTGATCGGGCAGTCGGCGGATGCCCGTCAGAGGGTTCATCACCACCCCGGAGCCGGGGCCGACCCGCACCGGCTGGATGCCGGCTGCGTCGGCGAGGTTGTCGTACTCGCCCTTGACGTCGACGATGTAGAACCGCACCCCGAACGGGATTCCGCGGAACGCGATGGTCTTGAGCAGCGACGACTTCGCCGACCCGATCTCGCCGGTGACCACCATGTTGGGGGCGCTGAGCACGCCCGCCCGGTACAGCTCGTGCACAGAGAACACGAACCCGGCGCGGGAGTACACCTCCTGTCCGATCAGTGGCCCGTCCACACCCAGACCCGGGTCGGCGACGAACGGGTAGACGCTGCACAGTTGCGCGCTGGTGGTGACCAGCGGCGGAAGCCGCAGCCGCCAGAACACCCGTCCCGCGGCCCGTCCAAAGGCCCCCCGGCCGTCTACCGAGGGCGGGCCGAGAAGCTGCTCGGTCAGCCGCCGCAGTGCCCGCTGCTCCCGTGCGAGGTCCGCCTGCGCCGCCGCGAGGTCGCGCCGGGCGGCGGAATCAGCAAGGCGCTGTGACCACGATCCTTCCCGGCGTACCCGGGGTGTCGTGTTCCTGCGTATGCGGGTCATGCGAACCACCCCCGCATCGGCTTGAGGCCGCGCGCTAGGGGCAGCGCCCCGGCCACGAATGCTTGGTCCTGCTCGCCGTAGAGCACCACCGCCTGGCAGCCGCACCGTCCCAGAACCCGCCTGACGGCGCGCACGTCGTAGCGCAGCTGCTCCGGGCTGTCGGCCGTCACGGTGACCAGCACGGCGTACCGGTAGCGGACGTGCCCGGCGGCTTGCTCCCGGTCGATCTGCTCGACCGCGCGGGCTTCCTCGTCCTCCCGGGCGGTGCGGACCAGCCGCATCCGCCGCTTGGTCACCTCGTCACCGGCGCGGGCGACCTTGTCCCGCCGGGTCGCCAGTTGCGCCAGCTGCGCCGGCACCGGCTCGGCGACCACCGTCACCGTGCGCCGGCCGACGGTGCGGGTGAAAAGCGGCGTCATCCACGTCATCGGGACCGGCTGGCGGGGCATCTCGTACACCCACAGCGTCTGCGAGAAACCGGAGTCGTGCCGGTACGACGACCAGCCCACCGTCTCCGCCGCTACCGGCCCCGCCGCGTGCGGCGCCACCTCGAGGTCGCTGTCCTCCGGGTCGAACTGGCCACGCAGCACCGCCGCGTACTGCCGGGGCGTCAACCAGCCCCCAGTCTCGATGCCGGCCTCCCGCACCGCCGCCCGAACACCGGTCAGCTTGTCCAGCACCACCGTGGCGATAGCCGCGTCCGTGCCGCCCGCGTCGGCGACCTCTCCGGACAGCTTCCGCACGTCGAACACCACGGTCAGGAACACGTCGTGGCGCTGCGTGCCAGGCCCTGCCGCCGCAGTGAGCTCGGCCAGCGACCGGTACGCCGCCGCGCCGGTGTCGACCGCCTGCTTCGCGAGGTACCGCTGTGCCCGGTTGCTGACGTCCGGCACCGCTCGCGCCGTCAGCGACCACCGCGCAAGGCCGCTGTCGGCGTACTCGGTGCCGAGCAGGTTCGCCACGTCCGCCCACGCGGTGAGCCGCTGATGCTGCACCGACGTGTCCGCCAGGACGAGGTTGCTGCCCGCGCACGTCAGCGTCGCGGTCACGCTGCCCTCCCGCCGGTGGTGCAGCAACCCCACCTCGGTCAGCCCGTCCGCAGCCACCGCCGGTAGCCACTGGTAGCCGGCCGCCGGGCCGGGCAGGTGCAGATGCTTCGTGCCTGGATTCGCCGCCCACACCGCGCCGCGGTAGCGGTCCTGCCGGGCTACCCGCTGCGCCAAAGCCCCCGCGACGATCGGCGTCCACTCGGTGACTCGGCGACCCCGAATCCGCAACAGCCCGATCGTGAGCAGCAGCACCGCCGCCAGCAGCAGACCACCGGCGGCGCCCTGCCGGCCGACCGCCAGCATGTTCGCGGCGATGACCAGGCAGATCACCCCAGCCACCGCCGTGCCGATCTGCCCCCAGGAGAAGCCCAGGATCGACCCACGGGTGGACCGCGGAGGAAAGTGGAACTGAGTCACGCCCTACTCCTCTGCTCGCCTACACGGGCACGATCGGAATCTCGGCGGCTGCGCCGGCAGCGGCGGCACCGCCCTGCCCGCCCGCCGCCCCGCCCGCCTGGCCGGCAGCCGGGCTGCTGCTCGTCGGTGTCGCGCCTCCGCTACCGGCCTCGTCAACCGGCAGCTCAGGGCTGCCGCCAAGACCCGGCGCGCCGTTGCCACCAGACGGTGGGCCGCCTGCGACCGGGGCATCCGTTCCGGTGAACGCGGTTGCCTGTTCGCGCGCCCCCTGCGGGGTCACCGGCAGCGCACCCTGCTCGCCGGTGGCGTCGCCGGGCAGCGTGAGCTGGCCGTGGGCCACATCGCCCTGCGCTGTGCGGGAGTCGCGCTCCACCCCGGCGGCCTCGTCGGTGTTCTCGCCCCCGCCCTGCTCGCCGCCCGCCTGCCCGGCGGGCTCGCCGAACTGGTCACTGTCCCCCCGGCCGTGCAGGGCCTCGACCGTGTCGGGTAGCCCGGCGAGCGCGCCGACTGGCCCGCCGGGGTTAGTGGGGATGGCCTCGGAGTTGCCCTGCATCAGCGACGTCGCGTCCATGCCGCCACCGCCGCCGCTCAACGGCTCGGCCAAGCGCCGCGACGCGGCGTCCATCCCCACCGCCGTGGCCGCCGAGGTCAGAAACCCGCGGGCGTCGACGTCGGCGAGGTAGCCGTCCCACATGCTCGTCAGCCGCAGCAGGATCCACGGCGCGAGGACCATCAGCACGATGATGAACAAGCCCCGCAGCACGTTGACCACGTTGTCGCTCTCGTAGGTGGTGCGGGTGCCGTAGATCCAGAGCGCGGCGATGAAGAACTTGCTGCTGGCCAGCGCGTTGCAGGTCCAGAACCACTTCCGGCCCCACGCGCGGGTCTCGGCCATGACCTGACCGGTCATCGCCATCGCCCCGAACAGCGCCGCCCCGGCGGCCAGCAACGACCGGAACAGCAGCATCACGAACACCAGCACCAGCCCGATCACGCCAACGATCGCGACGACGAAGGCCAGCAGGATCGTGCCGGTGTCGGCGGTGAGCGTGTTGAGCGCGTCGACCCACATGCTCGGCTGCCAGTCCCGCTGCTGGTTGCGGGCGATCAACGCCACCGTCGCCTCGTCCCAGGCCGCCATCAGCAGGTACGCGATACCGCCGGCGAACGCGATGCCGAACATCGCCCGGACCAGCCCGCCCAGGCTCGACAGCGGCCCAGGTCCACTCAGCCGCAGTCCGTTGATCGCCGTCGAGAGCACAAAGACCACCAGCACCACGACGATCAGCACCCCGCTGATGTCGTTGTAGACGCCGTAGAACGGCTCGTCGGCAACGGTGGAGGACTGCGTGAACACCACCTCGGCCAACTTGCCCAGCGCCCACGCGAACCCTGCGACGGCAATGTCGGCCAGGCCTTCGAAGCCAGTGCGCGCCGACTCCTTGACCTGCGCTCCCACCTTGCAGGACACGTCCACCAGGCCACATTCCGACGACGGCTTGAGTGACGACGACGCCACCAGCACCGGGCGTAGCGCGCGGCAGCGGTCCGCTTTCGCCTTCCACCGCTCGGCGTTCGCCTGGTCCTGCGTTGCCTTCTCGTCCAGACGCTCGCAGCGCACCGGCTGCTCACCAGCGGCAGGCAGGCGCTCATCGAGCACCGATGGCGTGCCGTCCGGCGGCGGTGACTGCACGGTCAGCGCCATCGCGTCGCAGCGTTCCTGATCCGCGGCGCTGGCCGCCGCGCTGCACACCGTCGTCCAACCATCGCCCGCCCGCCACCGCACCCATGGCTGGCACCAATTCACCTGCGGCTGTGCCAGCGGCTCCGCACCGACACCAGGCCGGCCATCGACTGGAGGTGCGGGGCAGGCCAAAGCCGACGGCGACGGGACCGGCGTCGGTGCCGCCGCAGCCCGTCCCGCAGCAGTCAGCCCGACCGTCGTCAGCGACACCACCGTCAGCAGCAGCCGGAGCATCGCGGGCACCACGGCCATCCGTCACACCGTCCCCGGCGCCCACGACCGCGAGCTGAGCACGTCGACGAGGGGCTGCATGTCCCGCGGTCCGCCGTCGCGGCGCGCACCGCGCTGATCCGGCGGCGGCACCGGCACCGGACGCTCCGCTGTCACCAGCCGCCACCGAGCCTGCGACCACCGCACCGTCGCCGACTGCACGTACCAGCCGCCCGCCAATCCGGCATTCGGATCCGCAGGGCTGCTCGTCGTGGCGCCGCTCAAGGTGCAGACGAGCATCCGCACCGACACCTCGCGGTCCTCGGGCACCACCGCGTCGAGGTCCGCGTCAGGCACCCAGACCCGCGCCACGACCGTCTGCGAGATCGTCTCTCCGTGCGCCGCCGGCCCCACGAGGGGGTGCACCGCCGATCCGGCTCCCTCGGCGGCGATCAGGTCCACCATCGCCTGCCTGCTCGTCGCAGACCGCGTACCGGCAGAGGCTAGCGCCTGCGTGTACGCCGCCGCCGCGTCTCCGCCGCCGCGAGGCGTGCCCGGGAAACCCACCGGCACCCCGGCCTGCACCCGCTCGACATACCGCGCGATCACCTGCCGCTCCGGCGTACTCGCACGCCCGGCGGCGAACACCGCCACACCGGCGAGCGCCACCACGACCAGCACTGCAGCCACCATCGGCATCCGGCGGCCGGTAGTCGACTTGAACTCCGCTCTGCTCATGACCGCCACCTGCTAAATCTCGGTAAGCAGGAACGCGATAATCGACGTGGCTGACCCGACGACGATCGCCACCAGGCCGGCTTTCCACATCATCGACTTCCCGCGATCACTGATGATGTGCGCGCCGAAGATCGGGCCGATGCCGAACGCGATCGCCCCCGCCGCCAGCCCCGCCACCGCCGAGATCACACCGAGGAACAGCGCGGCGTTGGCCAGCTTGTAGAACAGGTCCGACCGCGGCACAGCCGACGGGTCCGGGCTGATCCGGCTGAAGTCGAAACCATCACCCGACGGCTCGGGCGTCGGCGTCGGCGCCAACAGCGCCGCCACCGCCGGGGCGCGCACCGTCAGGGCCGCCGCAAGCTGATGCAACACGATTAGTCCTCCCCGTTAGAGGCCGACGATCCCGGACCAAGGACAGCCGCTGGCTCGACCGGACACCGGTCGATCACCGCCGCGGCAACCTCGGTCAACGCCGACCGAGTGGCCTTACTCAGCGCCCGCGGGTCAAGCGGATCCGCCCGCGCAAGCCCCGGGTCATACGGCACCCGCACCAGCTCCGCAGCAGCCTGCCGCGCCAACTGCTCCACCGCCCGCACCTCACGCGCCACGGACGGCGAGGTCGCCATAACCACCACCACCGCCCGGTCCGGCACATGCGCCAGGCCCGCACCGCGCATGTGGGCCAGCAGCCGCAGCGTGTGCTGCACCCCGTCCACCGTCGCCCTCGACACCAGCACCGGCACCGTCGACCAGCCCAGCGTCCGCCACGTCGATGTACTGTCCGCCGTCGGCAGATCCAACAGCGCCAACCGGTACACCGACCGCAGATGGCCGATCACGCCGAACATCTCCGGCCACGTCGGTGGGCGCCGCTGCGCGGTCAACTTGCTCTCCCCAACCAGCACCCGTAGCCCCGTCGGCCCTACCTGCGTCAACCGCTCCGCAGCCCCGCCTTCCGCCAAGCCGGCATCCGCGGCCACCGCGTCCCACACCGTCGACGAGCTGCGCCGGGCCACCCGATGCTCCAGGCCACCCCACGCCCGCAAGGTCGCATCGACCGCTACCACCGGATCGGGAACAGCAAGAGCCAGCAGCCCGCCGAGCCCGACGGTCAGCGCGGACCGCCCGACGCCGCCGTCCGCCGAGGACACACACACCAGTGGACAGCCCGCACGCAGCGACGCCGCCCGCCACCACAGCGTCTCCACCCGGGTTCCCGCGCCGAACTCTCGCGGGATCTCCCGCACCACCGCCTCACCGACAAGGCGCGGCCCCGAAGGCACCGAGGCCAAGGCCCGGGCCGCGATCTGTTCGGGGGTGGGAGCCGGCGGGAGGGCCCTCTCCCTGCCCGCCAGCTCCCCCTGCCCACCGCCGCGCCCGCCCGAAGGCGCACGGGCGGCGAGCTGTTCGGGCTGCTCGTCCGATGGACCTTGCACGTCCGCCTCCCCGTAAGGCTTGCCGTACAGCACAGACCGACGTCGACATCGACGCGGCCGGTCCCCCGTTACTGTCACGGCCTGGACGCTGACCAGACGAAGCAGGCCCTACAGCGACGACGTGTCCCCTCCTGCGTCGCCGCTCGCGGCCGGGATGCCATCTCGCGTACGGCGACCCGATCCGCTACGCTCCAGGCAACTCCAGTTCGGGTTTAACCGAACCGCAGTTGCGAGCGATACTGAGAGCTAAGCACAGGTCACAGAAGAGCGTCAACCGCAGTTTTTGTTGTGGCCAACTGTGGTTGGAGTTGGGGGACTCCATGAAGGACACACCAGCCGACCAGGCCGAGGCCGCAGCCTCACACCTGATCCAAACGAGGCTCCGAACCCTCTTCGAGGCCAACACCGAAGGCCGGCCACCCTACACAGAGGCCGAAGTTGCCCGGGAACTCACCAAAGCCGGCCACCGCATCACCGCCGAAGGCATCCGCAACCTGCTGCGCGCACCTCGAATCAACCCCAAAGCATCCACGCTCCGCGCGCTCGCCCAGTTCTTCGACGTACCCGCCGGCTACCTACTCGGCGATCAAGAAGAGCCTGAAGAACACAGCCGGCGCGTCCGCGTGATGGCACGATCCATCACCAAGCTCTCACCCGCCGCCCAAGACGGCATCGCCGTGATCATCGACAACCTTCTACGGGTTGAGGAAACCGCCCGAGGGGGCGACAGCAAGACACCACGCCACCGACCTGGCTCTGAGCAGGAATCAGACAACTCAAGGCAATAGGCCCCCATTTGCTTGGAGCGCCTCGCAGCCGGCGACGGCAGCCGCGGCCTGCGTCCAGCCTCGCCAGCCCCAGGAACGTCGTGGTCTGCTCGCAGCAGCCGATCGTGGCACACGGGACCGACAACTGTTTACCCTCACGCCTCACCGAAGTAGCTCTCCTCCTCGCCGAGCAGCAGCGGCATGTCGTACACGGACATTTCCCGCCGAGCGCCTGGCGGTGCGCGGTATTCGTTACCTGCTGTATTCGCCAGCCCAACATGAGGCCTCTGGCACGCTCTCTTGAAGCCGGCGGCTGCCCATGACGCCTGGCTACCGGACCGCTCGGTCAGCGGCCATGAGAGTGTGCGTTCCGGCATATGCCACAGAATGCCTACGACGATCGCCAGATTCGGACACAGTGGTGATCGACTCGGGCCTTTGTCGAGAGTGTATCATTCGAATTGGCGAAATGAGCGAGATTGCTGCAGCCGTGTAACCTTAGAAGTATGAGTGTAGGCGATAGCGCTGCAGCCTTCAGGTTGGCATTGATGGGGGTGACGGCATCACGTAATCGGGCGTGGCTCCCGCCTCGCGATTCCGTAGCCCGTTCTGTGGCGGAGTTTGGGATTTCTTCACTGGCGGAGTCGGTAGATCCCGATGGCCCCTTCTCCTGGCGAAATGGATCCGCTGCAATGCGCGACTGGGTTAAGTCTGTTAAAGACCGGAAGGATGGAGTTGCCGTCTTCACGGACACTACGATGCTGTACTCATGTCAGCGCGTTGTCGACATGGCAGACATGCCGTCGCCCGCCGCTCTATTCGATCTTGGAACACTGGTCCGCTCGGTAGTTCTTTATGATCACGTAATGCACTTCGCAGGATCTTCTTCGGAGAAGTGGAATGAACAGCTCGGCGAAAGGGTTTTTGTTCCACTCGACCGTGGCGTTGCGAGAACCAGTGGTGAACTTGAGGTAAAACCAGTCGGATATGCGCTGGCCAACATCGTGTCCAGCGTGCTCAAAAGGATGGAAGCGCTGCGCGAAAACGCTAGCCCGCTTGGGCGTGAGGAGCTAGCGCAAGCCGCTCGCGTGTGGAGTACTCTCCTGGGCCGACGGATCGATCATGACGATTTGATTGGTGACTGCCTACACCGTACTGTCTATTCGGGACTGTCGCCAACCGCGGACGTCTTTCTGGACTGGACTCGTATCAGTGGAGGCGATTCGGATTGGTCTACAGGTGAATGCGAAGACGAATCTGGATTTCTCCGCGCCGTGGTCAGTGAAGCAAATCATCGCAGCCTAATCAATTCGCAGATTGCCGCCATGCTTGAGGTTCCATATTCAGCCTCAGCATTTCGTGCACCATTTAGAGCGCTTGAACATAAAAGAATGGTGGTAGCGGAGGAGAAGATCCGCTCCGTTTCGGTAATCCAAGAGGCGGTACGGAAACGCCGAGAAGAGGAGTCGTCCACCCTCGAGTTGCCAGTTTTCCTATCTGCACTCCTCGGCAGGATCAATTCATTAGATAATTTCTGGGAAGAGCTGGCTTCGCTTCGGGCTGAAGCTGGCCCTTTCCGGCGGCGGCGACGAGAGCTGGAGGAACATCTCGCCGATATTGGGTCAAAACGAGAGAGTCGTATGCGTGGGCAGATTGCGAAGGCAGTCGCGCGTGAGTCTCAAGGACTTGTCGCTCGGCTACGCGTCCCAGTTGCGGGCGCGGCAGCTGCCACGGTCGCCGCAGCGCTATCCGGACCTGCTGCAGCCGTACTTACAGCAGTTGCAATGTTAAGTATGTGGGAGAAGGTAGATTCCGAGACATACGAGATGCTAGTGGGTAGGTTTCGTCGACCCTACGAATCGTTTCTCTCTAACATCGGCGAAGAGTCCGCCGCGATGCTATCCGGTTTACCGAGAGTGGCACGCTTGTGGCGTATCCCAGAGCGTAACCTGCATTCTCACGTTGCGTTCCTGGAGAGAGCGCGCGCAGCCGGGCTTCGATAGCTGGCACTCCTTTGAATATCGAAGGAGATATGACTGGAGTCGCCCAACATCATGGTCGGTCGCCAACTCGGCAAACTCGTTCGCCTGATCATGACGCCGTCCCAGGCCACGTTCGAGACCCGCACGAAACAAACCGGCTCCGTTCGGGTACCTACGGGGTCGCTGGAGCTACCGATTACGCTGATAGGGTGGCCTGCCAGTTGAGCCTCAACCGGCCGTGCAGCGACGATGATTGCGTTCGCGCTGACCGGGCGCTAAAGATCGCAGGCCGAGTCACAGCGCTATTGTTGTGCCGGAACCTCTGTTGGCAGTTCACGAGACCGCTGCGCGAGCACGGAAGTGTAAGCGTCGATGTTCATAGCTGAGACCGTGCCCATCTGTTGGAGCCGGGCAAGGAGCCGCATCGCGAAGAAGGCTAGACCGACCTCGGCGTCCGCGGTGACGAGGCCGGGATCCGCGCTGGTGTGTTCGGGTAGCTCGAACGCGCCATGTTCGAGACCGCAGCCGAGGTCGATGCGCTCGTCCTCGGTGAGATTGTCCAAGCCTTTGCGCAGTGCGGGGCCGAAGGGTGGATTCCAGCGGCTCCGGCAGGCCAGCAGGCCACTGAGGATTCGCGGCGGTGGCTTCGGATTATTGACGGTGCCGCCTGCGTGCACGATGGGCGCGGTTGTGCGATGCAGCTGGCGGACGCTGGCCGCCTTTTCTCCGGCCTCGCGCAGATATTCGAGGTTGAGTTCCTGCTTGGCTTCGAAGACGGCGTAGACGCTCTCTGCGGGCAGGAAGAGAGCATCGCCCATCTCCCAGAACAATGGGGTGAAGTGCCGGTCGTATACGACGACGTCGAGTTGGAGGCTTTGGTGGCCGCAGCTGTCGACGACGAAGGCCTTGTCGACGGCGTATCGCCTCGGTAGAAAGTCGCGAAGCATCGTGATCCATTCGGCTTCGCTGCCGTCGCCGATGGTCGGCATGTGACCGACGAGCTCCGGTGCGGCCTCCATGACGGCCCGTAGTCGCTTCGACTTCGCGGCGAAGGCGGTGCGCAGGTTAAATGGCCGGTTGTCGTCGGATTTGGCGCTCAAGAAGACTCCCTTGTCGTGAGGGCCGTGGCTTCGGCTTCCAGGCTGGCTGCCGCGTCCTCGGTGATCGCCACCTCAGCCTTCTCGATCTGGACGGGGTTGATGGCGACCACGGGCCAAATGTCTTGGCGGATTGCAACGCGGCCGTGGAGATGCGAGAGCCTCTGGGCTGGGTCGGCGAGGACGACGAGTGCTACGGGCCCCTGGGCGAGGCGGGCGATGGCTGCGAGGGCGCGCAGGTCGGTCCGGCTTGGGCCAATGTCAGCGGGATGGGTGTGCCATTCGCCGACGTATCCCACCACAGGCGGGGCATCGCCGCGCCCGATGGCCATTCGGGCTTGTGCTTGGCGGTGGCGCCGCAGGTAGCTGCGTCGGCTGCTCTGCGGATCCGCGACCGTGACCGTGCGGGTGACCACAATGAGGTTTGGTGTGCGGAAGCCGAGCAGGATGCCGCCAGTTTCGTGCGGAAGCGCCGCCATTCCGTCGGCGATCATCGCGTCGAGGGTTTGCCGGGTAATGAGGAGATCGCCCGGGCCCTGGTATGCAGTGAGCCATTTTCATCGTGACGGCGCAGGTCACGGGCGGTGTGGGAGGCCGGTGTCCAGGTAGGACGAGGCTCCCGGTAAGACAGCAATCGACCAAGATCAGATGCCCCAACCGGGAGCCTCGCTGTGCTGTCTTACCCTGCCGCGATTCCGTTGTCCACCCGCAGCCTGAACCACCTCGCCGCCCTCATCCGAACCCGCCGCCAGCAGCAACGGTCTCGGTGGCGACGCCTCGACCCCGGCCGGCAAGCCCTGCTCGCCCTGGCCCACCTGCGCAACGGCGACACCTACACCCGCCTGGCCGCCGGATTCGACATCGGCGTCACGACCGCCTGGCGTTATGTCCGCGAGGCCATCGACCTGCTCGCCGCGACCGCCGACGACCTGGCCACGGCCATGACCAGGATCCGTCTGCTCGCCTACGCAATCCTCGACGGCACCCTGATCCCGATCGACCGGGTCGCCAACCAGAAGCCGTACTACTCCGGAAAACACAAGCGTCACGGCGTGAACGTGCAGGTCATCGCCGACGCGGCCGGGCGTCTCGTCTGGGCCTCGGCCGCGCTGCCCGCCTCGACGCACGACCTGACCGCCGCCCGCACCCACGGCATCATCGACGCCCTGGCCAGCACCGACGTGATGACCTTCGCGGACAAGGGCTATCAAGGCGCCCCCGGCAGCGTGCGCACCCCGTTCAAGCGGCGCCGCTTCCGGCCGAAGCTGTCACGCCGGCAGAAGGCCGTCAACCGAGCGCACGCGAAGATCCGCGCCCGCGGCGAACGCGCGATCGCCACCCTCAAGACCTGGAAAATCCTGGTCAAGCTGCGCTGCTGCCCACGCCGAGCGACCGCGATCGTGCAGGCCATCCTCGTCCTGCACCGCGTCGAAGCCGACCGCCACGCAGGATGAAAATGGCTCAGTCACTGATCTTGCCCTTCGGCGAGGGCACGTTGTTCGCCAGGCGCGGCGGCGCCGGGATTTAGCAGCAGGCCGGTGGTGTGGCGGACGGCAAGGGCGGCGGCCTCCCACACCGCCGCCGGTGGTGTCTGGCTGATGGGGCTGCCGCACCCGGTTTCGTAGACGTTACTGTGGGGTGGCGGCAGTTGCGGGAGTGGCAGCGGCTGCTCGCCGTCACGGACGGGAGCGCGGTCGACTCGGATGGCGTAGCCGTCAGCGAGGACGCACACGGACAGCAGGTGCCCGGCGCCAGCTCGCGCCGCCGCAGTGAGCATTGCGGTGGCGGTGGAGTCGGCCGTGGCATCGACGACAACATCGTGACCGGCGAGCAGGGTGAGAGCGTCGGCAACGGATCGCAGCCGCTCGTCTTGCCACTGCACGGCACCGAACCGGGGGCGTGTCTTGCACAGGGCTTCCGCGACTGCACGCGCCTTCGGCAACCCGACTGCATCGCCGTCGAGCAGGTGGCGTGTGGTGTTGCCCGGCAGAAGGAGGTCACCGTCGATCAGCACCAGTTCCCCGACGCCGCTGCGATGTAGCAGGTCAGCGACCACCGACCCGATAGCGCCGACGCCGACGACCGCGACTCGTTTGCTGGCGAGCTCCTCCGTTCGGGGATGAGCGCGGATGGTGCGCGTGGTGAGGTCGTCGGGAGCCGTCTTCAAGGATTTCACGGTCACCTTGTCGTCCTTGTCGGCGGCGAGCGCGAGTCCCAGTACTCCTCGCGCCGTGCGGTGGCGGTAGATCAGCATTACCTTCCGCAGGCCGTCGTCGTAGGCGCGGGCCAGAGTACGGGCACCGTCAGCGTCAACGGCGGCGCAGAGATCATCCCAGTCTCGGATCGGGCCGTCCAATTCCTTAGCGTTCAGTATCAGCACTGTGTCGGACGGCCAGATTCGGTGGCCGCTGGCGCGGCCCTGCCGGCGAGGCGCCGCTACTGGGCCGACGCGAAGAACGCCGTGGCGTTTCCGGCGCAGCTGGAGCACTTTGCCCTCGTGTCCGGCCAGATTGCCGTACAGGATGAGGGCTCGCTCTGCCGAGGGGTGCAGGTACCGGTCGAGGTCCAGCGCGGGTACGTCGTCGCCCCACCCTGCCGCGTCCTGGGCCAGCCAGGCACGGGCCTGGTCCAGCAACTGCTCGCCGTCGGCCCAGGGGATCCGAGTGTGATCTGCCTGGATGAACAGGCACATCGCACGGTCGAGGTCGCGGTGCCAGCCGTTGCTGGCCTCGTAATAGCTGTCGGTGAACGTTCGCCCGGTTACCTGCTCGGCCCAGCCACGGCTCAGCGGCAAGACCTTCGGTGCAGTGAAGGGGAAGTCTTCCTCAAGGACGACCTCGACCAGCGTCGTTCGCACCGACCCGTTGTCTCGATTGGCTGGCTGGAACGTCAGGGCACCGCGCCAGCGATCCTCTGGGCCGGCAACACGCCGGAAGCCGGCCTGGGCCAGAACGTCCAGGAGCGCGTCGCGGGCGACGGCCCTGCCGATACGCAGCGCTTCGGCCGCGTCGCTTCCTTCGACGGTGGTCATCCGAACCGGCGGTTACCTGCTGGAACGGCACGGTCTCCAGCGGTCACTGACGCGAACCGCTTGGCGGTGCCGTCAGCGTTGCAGTCCGCGGGCATCGGGAACACGTAGTCGTTGTCCCCTTGGTCATCGACGGCCTTACCGAGCAGATCACGAAACGCCTTCGCGGCAGCGCACCGATTATCGCTGGCCAAAGCTTCCTCGGCCCGATCGGCGGCGTCCAGAAAGGCATTGGCGAGGTCGCGCTTGTCCTCGTCCTCTGCCCGGACGGCCACCTTCTCGCCGGGGATCGTCGGATCATCGAGCCCGAAGTCGAGTACGAACGCGTCGTGCAGGACGTTCCCGGTCTCCCGTAGTGCGCTGGCGTAGTAGTCGGCCTGCGTCGGCCCCTCAACCAGGCCGGTGCGGAAAGCGTGCAGGGCGGCAATCTCGACGGTGAGCCCACCGGGCTTGCGCTTACCCACCAGACTTCGGCGCGTCTGCCGCAGCAGCTTGATAGTTGGCACGTAGAAGCCGTCGAAGTTGTCCGCGTTGTTCAACTCACTGGTCAGGCGGGTCAGCTCATGAGGGTTCGTCGCCTGCCAGCCCTGCGGATCGTCACCGTCCTCGCGCTTCGGCAGCTGCCACGCCTCGACGCCAGTAGGCGAAGTCCATGGCCGCGCCGGGACCGCGTCCACGTACAGCCCGTCGTACTCCGGAAAGCTCACCTGGAGGCTGCGCGCCTGCCGGTGTACCCGCGTCTTGCCGTCAACTGGCGGGAACGCCTTCCTCAGTACACGCTCGAACTCGCCCAGGAGCGTGCTCGGCAAGACGTCACTCCCCACCTCGGTTAGCCGGCCGAATACGTCGACGTCCTTGATCCGCCGGATGCTGACGTGCCGCTTGTAGCTACCGATGAGCAGCCGCTCGAAACCCCAACCTGCGATCACCGAATCGTCGGCGAGCGCATCACTCACCTCTGCATGAGCCAACGGCGCGTTCGTCTTGTCGGCCTCCGTCGGCTCGATGTTCCTCAGCGCTTCGTCGAACTGCGTCACCAACGCCGGCATCGCCTGATCTCCTCCACGTGCCACCTACCCGACGTATCAACAGTGAGTGCCCGGGCTGTGGGCCGTCCGCTAGCGAATCCACGGGGAACGCCTACCGTGGTAGCTCAATTCGTCCTGCTCACCCCGGCTATCGACAGTAGCGGGAGGGACTGACAAGAATGGTTCTTCAGCTGACGGTCGGACGCTACGAAGCGCACCAGCAGCCGCCCGAGTCCTCGGCCACCCGGGCACTCACCGTTCATTGCGGCCTTGGAGCGCGCTCTCATCGGCCAGAAGCGGATGCAAGCGGCTCGGGCTCAGGTGACTGTTTGAGGCGTGCTGCAGCGGATCCGGCAGCACCCGCCGCTCATCAGCAGACCCACGGACACTCACCCCAGGTCGCCGAAGTAGCCCTCCTCCTCGCCGAGCAGCAGCGGTACGTCGTACACCGACATGTCCGGCCGGAAGCGCGCGTACCTCACCCGGTGCCGCCATCGTCCGTGTTCGAACGCCACGTCGGCGTCGATCTCCGCCACCGCGCTGGGTTCCACCTGCACGTACCGCAGCGGCTCCGGCCGGTCCAGCTGTCCGGACCAGGACGCGGGTAACGGCTCCGGCCACGGGTGCACCACGGCGGCACTGTAGTGTTGCCGAGGCCGTAGCGGAGACAGCAGCCCGGCGAGCTCCGTCCGCTGGAGGCCCGTCAGCGGGTGTGTCCGCCCCGTGTACCGCAGCCGTCCCCTCCGATCGAACCGGCCGAGCAACAGGGTGTCGGGGTTGCGGATGCTGCCCGTCACTCCGCCGACGATCGCCTCGGTCACGATCCGGGTCCGGAACTTCCACCAGCCGCGCCGGCCAGGCTCGTACCGCCCGGCCAGCCGCTTGCTAACCACGCCCTCGATCCCGGCCGCGACGGTCCAGGTCAGCAGCCAGTCCGCCACCAGCCGCATGTCGGTCGTCTGCGGCGTCACGGCGAGCTGCGCCGGCGCGTCAGCGAGCAGCCGCTCCAGCCGGACTCGCCGCTCCGACAGCGGCAAATTCAGAACCACCTGCCCGCCGGCGTCCGCGAGAAGGTCGAACAGCACGTAGTGGGCGGGGCAGTCGTGGACCAGGCGCAGCAGGCCGCGGCCGGCGGTGACGCGCCGCTGCAACTGCGCGAAGTTCGTCCGGCCGCGCTCCCACACGATCAGCTCACCGTCCAGCACCACCCCATGCGGGAGCGTCCGGATCGCCCGGGTGATGTCCGGGAAGTAGGTGGTGAGGTTCCGGCCAGCCCGCGACTGCAGGTACACCCCGTCGGTCTCGCGGAAGGCGATGCACCTCCACCCGTCCCACTTGGGTTCATGAAGCAGGTCGGGACTTTCGGGTACCACATCGACCGGCGCGGCGAGCATCGGCGCGACCGGCCGGCGCAACGCGAGATCCGCCGCAGCCCGGCGCCGGGCCGGACTCACCGCCTGCGCGGGCTGTGAAAGCTCATCATCCCTGTCCCCTCGCCCATCGTCGGTGAGGGGCCACCCGGAACGGGCGAAGATCGGCTACAACAAATGTTCGTCTTGTCAGCCTTCAGGGTCACTTCGACTCAGCCGTCAGCGCCCGTCGCGGCGGCGTCGCCGCTTCGGCTCGTCAGGGGCGAGCACCTGGGCAACGACGTCGTGCACATGGCCGCCAACGAACCGAAGCTGCACGATGACGAATTCGTCAGCCTGCGGGAGGCTGTCGAAGACCCGTGATCCCTGAGGTCTACCTGCATTGCGACCCGTACACGCGAGCCCACCATGCCCCAGGTAAACCGCCCCTGTCGCGACAGCGCATGTACTTCCTGCTGCTACTTCCCCAGGTATCCGCACCGTCATCGAGCGCGATGGCGTCCAGCACTACGTACGCCCTGACGGCCGTGCCGAGCCTCATCGCTACGGCGAACCGGTCGCCGAAGACCGGGAACCGCGGCTTCACGGGTACGACGTGTACCGGTTCGCCGCCGCCGAACTAGTCGATCAGAATCTCGCCCGACAACGGCACTCCGCCATCTTCAACCGCCTCCCTGCCCGACACCGCAGCCAAGGTTTCGGCGCCAGCCGGGTTTGGTTGCCTACCCTCTCCCTGCCTGGGACCCGGGCGCGCCCGGTCGTCCGGCAGCACATCCGGCTTCGGACTGCGGCTCTCTGCGGCTGCTGGGCTCACCGCTCGCGGGCGAGGCGGTTGGGCAAGCACATGAGCGACCATGCTCGCCGGATCACCCTCGGCGCCGGACCCGACAATCTGCCACAACGCCCGGCTGAGGTCGCGCACAAGGTCATCGTCGGCTGTTGCGGGCCGCCAATGGGGAGCGGCTCGGTAGACCAGCGAACCGGCGGGACGCTCGAGGATGGCATCCCCTCGAACGAACAGATTCCGCCGCTGCGTCGCCGTGCGTAGGCCTCGGTGGAGGGCGGCGGCCATCAGCAACATCTCGCTGCCGAGCCGCGCGGCGTCCCTCCCCCGATGCTGCATGTGCCCCCGGGCTGCTGCAGGGCCCAGCAGCGAGCGGGCCCACCGCAGGGCCTCGCCCATCTCGGCGACGGTGTCCTGGGCCGGGCCGGCCGCCGGTGCCGCGCGTAGCTCGGCAGCGGCGATCGCCGCCTGCCGCCAACCCCCGGTCATCGCCAGGGATCCGTCGGCCGTGAGGACGTGCGCCGCCAGGCCGAGCTGCGTCCCGACCTGAAGGTGCACTCCCGTGACCTGGGCGGGGTGAAGCCACAGCCAGGTTCGCGCAGCGCGGACCGCTGCGATCGCCGCATCGACGGTGTCCACCGCCGGTGCCGGATGCAGCGGCGACCGGGCGATATCAAGCTCACGTAGGTCGGGCTGAGCCTTCGCGGCCGCGACCAGCTCCTTGGCGACGGCGCTCAACCGGCTGCCGCTCGTCCATCTGGCTGCCTCCGCCACCGGCCTGTACGTCTGCGCCAGAGGTCCACCCCGGTCCAGCCAAGCGGGAAGGCGGCCGTCGAGCCGCACGGCATCCACGGCGAGCCGGGCAATATCACCAAGCCCTCCCTGGACACCGCCCCCGGCACGGATAGCGATCCCCTCTGGCGTATCGGGACGCCGCCCGGGTGGAACGTGACCGGCGATGATGTCACCCATGACGCCAATCGCGTCAGCGGCCCGGCGCAGCGACCGTGCCGCGCCATCGGAGACCTCCGGTGCTGGCGGTAGCCGCTCGTTCACCACTGCGGCGGCCCGCAACCCCACATAGAACCGGGTCAGGCTCTGCCCATGCCGCCCGAGAACCAGCGCGGCAGCCGCCTTGTCCGGCACCTCCGCCACCGGACGACCACCGACCAGCAGCTCCGTCACCCTGGCCAGCTGGTGATAGAGGTCCGACCGGGCACCCACCAGACCGTTGATCTCCCCAGCGGTCCCCGCACGGCGTCTGGTCACCGCCGCAGTGGCCGCCCGCATCGCCCGCTGCGCCTCCTCGTACCAGAAGCCGACCGTCATGCCAGGGCCGCTGCCGCCCGGCGTAGTTGCTGGGCGGCCGCGTCGTGGTCGAGCCGTTGAGCCAGCCCATCCTCGGCGACGGCACGGCGATCGTGGTGCTGGGCAAGGTGCTCAATGAGATCCCTCACCGCAGCCCGCACCTCGGGCCCGTCGGCGTCCGGGGCAGCCGCGTCCACGACGACGTCGTCCTCGTAAAGGCGGCTGCGGACGTCCAGGACCTCCAGTCCGAGGCGGTCCCACGCGGGATCAACCCCGCCCAAGTGCTTCCAGGCTTCGATGGCCAGGTGGACGGCGCCGGCGGCGGCGAGGCTGTCACCGCCAGCGGCGAGACGCGCACTCAGGATGGTGGCTGCTTCCGGGAACTCCATGCGGGAAGCCTCCGACAATCGGCCGCGCCTCGTCCACCCCACCTGGTGCTTCCCTGTGGATATCCCGCGTCCGAGCAGGTCAGCGACGTAGAGCCTCACACGAGGTCTGGCTGGAGCCGAACAACCTCATCGCGCACCAGCCCACCGCACCGTCGCCGAAAACCGCGGGCCGGCGGATCCCCTGCATAGTGCGGTGACCACGAACGTTCACCGGGTCTGACCTCCGGCTGCTTGATCCTCGGTCCCTACCCATCGCCTCATTTACTGATCGACGACCCCTCGTACCTGACGGCGGAGGTCCGTGTACCTCATGTCGCCCATTCCCTCGGCCTCGAAGACCCCATCAGTGAAGCTGTCCACCTCACCGGAGGGGACTCGCGAAGCCGTTGGCTCTCCTCGGGTGGCAGGCAGAAGCCCAGCTTGATGCACAAATCGTCGAGGAGCCGTCGGACATCAGACTCCCGGTTGTCACGTTGGCCCATGAGGGACAGCGTGACGACTCCTGCCTTGGTGCCAACCCGGTCAAGGTTTATGGTCACCGCAACAGCTGAGCTATGCCGACGTGTGGGTCAGGCCCGTCGGTCGATCTTCATGTGCTCGCACGCGCCGTCGTGGTTCTCGGTAAAAGCCCCATCCGTTCGCCGCGCGACCTTCTGCCAAAACGTCCCAGCGGTGTCGTACTGAGTGGTCGTGTACCAGGTGAGGCCCGGGTACCGCCGATAGAGCTTGAGCACGGCGCGGGTGCCGATCCCATAGCCTTTGGCGGCCCCATCAACGCTGATCTTCCGCAGGTAGCCACGCCGACACCCCTGGCACACCTGGAAGTCGACCTGACCGACGACGAGCAGGCCCCGACGAAGGACCAGCCGCTGGAACCCGGCAGGCGCGCCGGCTGGTAGGTGGACCGCGCGGACGCGCAGTGCCGCCAGGCGGCGCAGCCACCACACAGGATCGCGGCGTCGCGCCGTGTCCCACCGGAAGGGCCCTGGATCCGGGAAGAGTTGTCCGAGGAGCCGGACCCGAGCATCATCGTCGTTGTCGGCACCGGCGTCGTGGACTATGCGCAGGGCCCGGTCCAGAAGGTTCGCAGTCTCCCCCCAAACATCCTCGTCCCCCTCGCCCTGCCGGCGTCGGCACACCGCGGCCGCCGCCGCAAACCGACCCGAATCCGCCTGCCAAGTATTGACCAGCACAGCGGCCACCGCAGCGACCCGCTCCGGTGACGCGTCGTCCAGTCCGATGGCAAACGGCAAGGCCTGGTCAGCGTCATCCTCGGCGGACCGCCGAGGACTCGGCACCTGCGGAAAGCCCATAGCCGTCACCGTAACCGCGCTGTACGACGGCGAGCGCCTACCGGAGGGGCCCACTCCAATCGTTTGGGGCGGACCCAGTCCGCCTAGGACAGGGCCCGCCCCAACACCCCACTACGCCAGCGGATGTGGCTCACCGGTAAGTGCCGCCAGCGCGGCAGCAACCTCGTGGATAGTTGCGCGAACGTAGGTGGCGGTGGTTCCGGCATCTCCCCCGCCGGCGGAATGACCGGCATAGGCCCGGGCGATGGCGTAGCCGAAGTTGCGCTCCACCCAGGTCAACGTGGTGTGCCGTAGCCAGTGGGTGCTGATCTGCTGCGCGTGCACCCACTGCAGGTGCTCACCGATGCGCACCCACAGGTGGTCGTACCGCCGGTAGGTGATCGGCTGCCCGCTGCGGTACCGGAACAACGGCCCCGTCTCGGTCGCGTGCCGCTGCTCGGCGTGCCGCTGCAGGTACCGCATGAGTGTGGGCGACACCGGCTGCCACCGCACCGTCTCACCCTTCTCCCGCAGCAGGATCAGGCACTGGTCCGGGTCCAGGTCGACCGGCCGCAACGCCAACGCCCCACCTCGGCGGCACGCCGTCTCGGTGTGCAACCGCAGCAGCAGACTGTCTAACGCCGGATCGTCACCCGTGGACGCCGCTACCTCGTTGATCTCCGCCAACCGGGTGTCCGCCAATGCCCGCCGGGTGCTCGGCAGCCGCCGTGGCTTCGCCACCTTCAACGCCGGGTTCTCGGCCTCAGACAGGAGCCCGTCGGCGACCGCCCGCCGGTACAGGCATCGCAACGACGCGATCAGATGCTCGGCCGCGCTGCGCCCACCCCGCGCGTTACGGCGGGCCACCACGTGCGTCTTGACGTACTCCGCCAGCCGCTCGATCTCCGACGGTGTCGGCTCATCGATACGCCGCTGACCCCACTGCTCGACCACGCGCTTCCAGTACGACCCGTACGCCCGCCGCGTCCCAGCACTCACCGCAGCGGCAACCACCGGCACATACTCCGCGAACGTCGGAGCCGGCGGACGATCGGACGTCGCCGCCACCAGATCCGCTGGAGAGATGCCCATCCGCGACAGCAACAACCGAGCGGCCTCCAGCTCGGCCTTGCCCGCCACGCCGCTCACGACTCACCACCCGCGAACGCCTCGTCCTGCACCCGCGCGACCACCGCGTCCAGCGAGGCCGGCGGGTGCAGCACGAGACGTCCGGCCCTCGGATCGGCCGCCAGCAGCACCCGATCGCCAGCCGTCAACCCGCACCACTGGCGGACCACAGCGGGCAACCGCACATGGCCCTCTTTCGTCACCCGGAACACCCCGCGCGGGTCAGGGCCGACGATGATCAGGCCGCCGCTTTCCCTGATGCCCAGCCTGAGGCCAGGAGCCCAGCCGAGAGCGATCATCACCGCCCGATCAGCGACGCGGCCATGCACATCAAGAGTCGCCAGCCCATACACCGTGCTGCTGTCACGAGTAGGAGCTAGTCGCGCCAGCGGCAGCGGCGGTCGCTTCATCGCGGCACGCGAGTCGCCGCGGATCTTGAGCCCGCCTGACGGAACCACCGCCGGGATCACCGAATCGATCGGCCGGTCTGTCATGACCCACCTCGCCCAACGACGAGGCTGCCACCAACGGCGGTAACAGAGAGTGAAATCAGGTGGTCAAGCATGCTTGACCACCTGAACGTCCAACGTCGCACGGATGCTACGCGGGAGTGTCCGAGGGGGGACTTGAACCCCCACGCCCTATACGGGCACTAGCACCTCAAGCTAGCGCGTCTGCCATTCCGCCACCCGGACCTGCACGTACCAGCCTACCCGGTCGACCAATGTGAGCTACTCACCGCATCGGTCGGCCCGGCGGGCCGCACGGGGCATTACTGTACACGGCCCGGAACGATCATGCACATCAGCTCCAGCGGGGCACGTTTGCGCAGGTCAGCGGCCACAACGATCGTGTGGGTAGCGCGCAACAGGCGATTCCGGGCAGCATTGCTCACGTGTCCCACCCCTCCCCGTTGATCGCCACTCAACACCAGGCCCTCGCGCTACGCGCCGCGGGTGACCTGACAAGCGCCCGCCGCCTGCTCGCCGACGCGATCATCGCGGCCCGCCCGGCGTACGGCGAGGACCACCAGGACGTCCTGGCCACCGGTCACCTGCTGGCCCGGCTGCACCGCGAGGCCGACGACCCGGCCGCCGCCCGGCGCGTACTCGAGGAGGCCTACGCGGCCGGCGAGCGCCGCCGCGGCGAGGCCGACCCGCTGATGCTCGCGCTCAGCTTCGACCTCGCCGGGGTCTCCGAGGAGCTGGGCAACCGGCACGAGGCCCGCCGCAACTACAGCCGGGTGGCGACCGCCGGGTCCGCCGTGCTCGGTCCGGACCACCCCGCGGTACGCGCAGCCCGCCAATACCTCGGCGGCTCCGCCGCCGCTCCCGCAGGCTATGGCCCCTCCCCCGGCGGCTCCGCCGCCGCTGCCGCACCGCATCCCGCTCCGCCCCCGCCCGGATACCCGAATGCGGGCCGTCCCAGGCACCCCCATCCGTCAGTGCCCGGACATGCCGATCCGGCGTTGCCCGGGAGCCCCGGCCCGGTCCGGCCCGGCCAACCCGGTCCCGCCTCCTCCGGGTACCCCGGGCACGGAGTGTCCGAGCCCACCGTCTCGCTGCGGCCTGTCCCACCGCAGCACCCACACGCTCCGGCACCGCCCCGGCCCGTCGCCCCGGGTGCGCCCGCAGCGAATCCGCCGGTACCCGGCTCACAGTGGGCTCCCCACCCGGGCCCGGCACCGCATGCGCCCCACGCCGGGCAGCCACCTCAGTCCGCGCCGATCATCCCTCCGCCCCCGGTGGCGCCTGCCCCGCCGCACCAGCCTCCCGGCGCCGGGCCGAGCGGACCCGCGAGTCCGTGGGCGCCGCCCTCTCCGGCTGCCTCGGAGGCGACGACCCGGTTCGCGCCCATCACGGAGGAGGCCACCTCCCGGTTCCCGGTAGTGCCCGTCGAACCCACCGCACCAGCGACGCCGCCGACTGCCGGGACAGCCCCGCAGATTCCCGGTGTCCGCCCGCTGGCCCCAGCTCAAGGCGTCATCCCGGTTCCGCCGGCTCAGGGCGTGACCGCGGTTCCACCGGCCCAAGGTGCGACCCCGCTTCCGCCGGGAACCTACGGTCGACCGGCCGTCGCTCCCGGCGTGACGCCGGTACCGCCCCGCGCCGCGGCTGGCGGACCCCCGCACCCGGCGACCTCCGGCACGTTCGCGCCCCCGCCGCCCTCCGGAGCCCCGGCGGCAACGCCGGGAGCACCGCGAACGCCGGGAATGCCGGGAACGCCGACGACGGCACCCACGGCCGGCGCGCCGGTACCCGCGAGGCCGGCGGTACCTCCGATGCCGGGCCCGGCGTCCTCGGCCGCCGCAGCGCGTGTCGCGCCCGTCTCGGCGCCGTCCGCCCCCGCACGTCCGGTCCCGCCACCACCGAGCGTGGCCGGTACGCCTCCAGTGTCGCCACCACCGGCGCCGAGCGTGGCCGGCACGCCTCCGGTCCCGCCTCCGCCGGTGCCGGGCACCGCTGGGAGACCGCTACCGTCCCCGCAGACACCCGGCACTGCTGGCGCCCCGCCACAGAGACCCGGCACTGCTGGCGCCCTGCCGCAGCCGTCCGGCACTGTCGGCGTCTCGCCGCAGACGCCGGGTAAGGCGGTTACGCCGCCCTCACAGATGCCCGGGACAGTCGGCGCGTCTCCGCTACCGCCCCCGCCGGTCATCCCGCCCCCGCCCGCAACGCCGGTCGTCGAGACGCCGCCCTCCACCGGAGGCACTCCGCCTGCGTCACGGACACCATCGGCGGGAGTCCTGCCACCGCCACCTTCGACCGTCCTCCCGCCGGCACCGCGCGTTCCGCCGATGGAGAGCGGTGTCCTGCCACCGTCGCCGGCAGTTCCGGTCGCCCCGCCGGGATCGACCTCGTCCGCCCCGCCACCGGGCACCACTCCGGGCTCGACGGCGCCTCCGGTGCCGGTTTTCCAGCCGGTGGCGGAATCCGCTGCGGCTACTGCCACCCCAGCGGCACCCCCCGTGGCCCCCGTGGCGCCCCGACCGGCACCGGCCCAACGGGCGACACCGACGACCGAGGCCGTCCCCGCTCCCCCACGCGCCGATACGAGCCGAGCCGCCGATATGGATCGGACTGCCGATACGGACTCGGCCGATACCGAAACGAGCAGAGCCAGCGCCACTACTGTGCCGCCCGTCCCCGGTGGACCGGGCTGGGACAAGCCGACGATCCAGGTGCAGCAGATCGGCCCGCTGCTGGAAGAGGAGGCGGAACGCAACGCCGCAAAGGCAGCACGCGACGCTTCGGCGAACCCCGCAGCGACCGCTTCCGCCGACGAACCCCCTGTCAGCGCACCACCGGCCAGCAAATCCCCTGCTAACACGCCCTCGGCCGGCTCAACCGGGATGATCGCGCCCGCAGCGAGCGCGCCGCCGCTGAGCACGTCCCCGGTCAGCGGACCGCCGGTGAGCCCGTCGGATACGAGTGAAGGCGGCTCGGATGGTGCACCGGTCACCGACGCCGCCGCGAGCGTGAAGCATCCGGGCGCCCCCTCCGCAGGCGCGTCGGGCACCCTCGGCACGCCCGACGCCGATGCGCCTCCGGCAGGCCGAGCACCGCTGCCCGCCGCACCCCACATCAGCCCACCGCCCACCAGCGCCGTGCCCGTCAGTGCCGCACCCGTCAACCCAGCACCCGTCAGCGCACCGCCGGTCAGCGCACCGCCCGTCGGATCACCCCCGACGTCGCCGGTCAGCGCGCCGCCCACGCACCCGGTCATTGGCCCTCCCGGACAGCCGGTCAGCGGGGTTCCGGTAAGCGGCTACCCCCCACCGGTAAGCGGCCCGCCCGCCGCGCCGGTCAGCGCCGCACCGGCAGTGGGTTACCCGCCACCGGCCGGCGGACCCGCACCGGCCTATCCGCCGCCGATCAGCGCACCACCCGCACCCGGCTACCCGACGCCGGCAGGCGGACCACCCGCACCACCCGTCAGCGACCCTCCGGGCCCGCCGATCAGCGGACCACCCGGACCCGGCTACCCACCGCCGGTCAGCGCGCCGCCCGCCGGACACCCACCGGTGAGCGCTCCCCCCGGCACCTATCCACCGCCGGTCAGCGGACCACCCGCGGCACCGGTCAGCGCGGCACCCGTCAGCGGTTCCTCCGTACCGCCGTGGGGCATGGTCGCGCCGCCGTGGAGCAGCGCCGCCCCGTCCCAGCCGGTCGACCGGCCCACCGGCCCGGAGCCGGAGGATGACGAGCCGGCGCCCGCCGACGCGGCAGGCGAACCGGAGCAGGACGCGCCGGAACCGAACCGGCAGATGACGATCTACGAGGACCTGCTGGACTTCCCCGAGTCCACGCGACCGGAGCCGCCGGCCCAGCCGGATCAGGGCGCGTGGCCGGCGACCCCGCCGATGTTCCACCAGCCGCCGGCTGCGTACCCCGAGACGGAGGAACCGGAGCACGGCCGCAACCGGACGGTGCTGGCCCTTGTGGTCGGGGGTGCGGTGCTCGCGGTGGTCGCGGCGGTCGGTGTCGGCGCGGTGTTGCTGAACCGGGAGGCGGCGCCGCCTCCCGCTCCCGTGCCCGCGTCCGGCGCCGCGTCGCCGAAGGTGGCCGGGCCGCCGCCGGGGGACCTGAAGCTGCGCGACGACACCACCACAGTCACGGTGACCTGGACCGATCCGACGAACGGCGGGGTGCCGTTCGTGGTGGCGGGTGGCCGGGCCGGGCAGAAGCTCGGGGTGATGGCGACTGTGGACGCCGGGCAGACCCGGTACACGGTGAACGGGCTGAGCGCGAAGCTGGACTACTGCTTCACGGTGCTGGCTGTCTACTCGACCGATTCGTACGCCACCTCGGGTCAGGTCTGCACGGACCGGGAGGGCGGTGGCACGCCGAACTGAGCGTCCACGGACGACACGCTCGGTGTCCACAGGAGGACGGTGCGGGTTTCACCGGCTCCGGACGGCACCTATGATGGCTCCCGGCTCTGGGGAGGGTCGGCCGTGCTCGGCGTCTCTCCCCCACCGACACGGGGAGGCAGCCGGCAGTGACCACCATCGAGGACGTCACGGGCACCGGGCCGGAGCAGGCTCGTCCACGGTCGCGGATGCGGGGCGGGCTGGTCACCATCGGCACGGTGGCCGCGCTGCTGGCCGCGATGGGCCTGACGGTGCTCGGGCTGGGCGCGGCCGACAACGCGGTCGCGAGCTTCGACGCGTCCTCGTGGCTGTGGAGCACCACCCGCAGCGAGCTGGCCCGGGTCAACGGTGTCACCGCGCGGGTGGACACCCGGATGGAGGTGCCGGGTGGGCGGCGGCACCAGATGCAGGTGGCCCAGACCGACCGGCTGCTGATCCTGCGCGATCTCAACACCGGCCGGGTCAGCTCGCTGGATCTGGCGACGCTGCAGATCACCGCGACGACGCCGACCGCGCCGGGGTTCGGGGTGAGCGTGGCGCTGCACGAGGATTCCGCGTTCGTGGTGGACGCGGTGCAGGGCATCGTCCGGCAGCTCGACCCGCGGGCGCTGACGCCGGTGGGCGAGCCGGTGCGTTACCCGCCGGGCATCACCGGCGGCACGTTCGACGGTGCCGGCAAGCTGTGGGTCGCGGTGCCGAGCGAGGGCACCGTCTCGGCGGTGACCGCCGCCGAGCTGCCGGAGACGCCGGGTGACGCACCGCCCGCGGGGCTCAGCCCGAAGCGGGTCGAGACGTACGACGTGGCCGAGCCGGCGCACGAGCTGGTGGTGTCCACGCTGGACGAGGGTGTCGCGGTGCTGGACCGCACCTCGGCGTCGCTGGTCACTGTGGTCGGCGGGCAGACCCAGCGGGCGGAGCTGAGCATGACCGCGCCGGGGAACCTGCCGACGCGTACCAGCGGGCCGCAGGTGCCGGTCACGGTCCCCGGTGACCGGTCGGTGCACGTGGTGCGGGACAGCCGCGAGGTGAAGCGGTTCACGGTGCCCGGCACCGGCGCGCGGCTGAGCCCGGCGGTGGCCTGGGCGGGCCGGTTCTACTGCGCCGACGAGACCACCGGCACGGTGTACTCCTTCGACGCCGAGGGTCAGCTCGTGCAGACCGTCAAGGGCTCCGGCCGGCCCGGCCCGGTCGAGCTGGAGGTGCGAGAGAACCGCCTGTTCATCAACCCGCCGGACTCGTCCACCGCGCAGGTGGTCGACGACCGCAACCAGGTGCGTGAGGTCGACAAGTACGCCAACGACGTGCTGGGCGGCGACCCGCCGCCGGTGGCTCCGCCGCCGCCCCCGCCGAAGAAGCCGAAGGTGTCCAAGCCGGGTGCACCGAAGTCGGTCACCGCCGCCGCCGGTGACGCGTCGGCGCGGGTGAGCTGGCAGGCCGCCGCGTCGAACGGCGCCGAGATCACCCGGTACGTGGTGGCGGGCGCCGGTCAGACCCACCAGGTCGGCGCGAACCAGCGCGCGCTGGAGGTCACCGGTCTGACCAACGGTGAGACGTACACGTTCTCGGTGCACGCGGTGAACGCCAAGGGTGAGGGGCCGCCGCGGCGCAGCAACCCGGTGGTGCCGACCGCCGAGGTGCCGGACCCGCCGGCGTCGGTGACCGCCGAGGCGCGGCCGGACGGCACGGTGCGGGTGAGCTGGCCCGAGGCCGACGGCCAGGGCAACACGATCGCGAAGTACGCGGTGACGGCGACCTCGGCGGGTGCGAGCGCCCCGGCCGGCGAGTCGGCGAAGACGGAGCTGGTGGTGCCGGCCGGGCAACTGGAGTACGGCACCCAGTACGCGTTCACGGTGACCGCGGTGAGCGACAAGGGCGCCGGGTCGAAGGCGTCTCCGGTGAGCAACACGGTGGTGCCGTTCACCGTGCCGAAGGCGCCGACCGAGCTGCGGGCGTCGACTGTCGCCGACCAGCCGGGCACGATCGCGGTGCAGTGGTCCCCGGCGGTGGACAACGGCCGGCCGGTGACGAAGTACGTGGTGGAGGCCGCCGGCAAGTCGGTCGAGGTGACCGACGTGCAGGCCACTGTGGGCGGCCTGGGCAACGGGCAGAACGTGACGGTGAAGGTCAAGGCGGTGAACGAGGCCGGGCCGGGACCGGAGGCGAGCACCACCGCGCGGACGGTGGCCGAGCCCCGGATCACGGTGACCGGCTCGTCGGCGGACGCCACGTCGGTGACTGTGACGTTCACTGTGGACGCGGGCGGTGGGCGCGCCTCCTGCACGGCGGCGACCGGCGGGAAGACGGCGAGCGGAAGCTGTTCCAGCCTGCGGGTGACCGGGCTGACGCCGGGGACCGCGTACACGGTGACGCTGACCGCATCAAACGCCGCCGGCAAGGGCACCGCCTCCCGCGCCCAGACCACCGACCCGGTGTACGGCGTCGCCACCTGCAAGAACGGTCCGGACGGCGACCAGCGGACGTACTGCGACAGGGACGTGCCGGGCCGCAACGGCAACGAGATCTTCGAGGTCCCGCGGCAGGACAACGACCGTCAGGCCGGCTGGGTGCCGGACGGCCGGCGGCTGCGCACGTACTGCAAGGTGAAGGGCGAGGACGTGGACGCCTGGATCTACAACAACAACAAGCAGAGCACCTGGTGGGTCCAGGTGGAGTACAAGGGCAAGACGTACATCCCGTGGGCCTGGCTCAACCTGGAGGGCGGCGACGACCTCAACGTGCTGCCCGCCTGCTGACCGCACCGTCCGAGAGGCGCATCCGTGAACACGCACGAACCGCTGAGCCAGCCGGAGGTGCAGGGCTTCGCCGCCCTGGCCGCCCGGCTGGCCGACAACGTCAACGCGGTCGTGCTGGGTAAGCCGCAGGTGGTGCGGCTCGCGCTCACCGCGCTGTTCGCGCAGGGGCACGTGCTGCTGGAGGACGTGCCGGGCGTGGGCAAGACCACGTTGGCCCGTGCCGTCGCGGCGACGGTGAAGGGGCAGTGGCGGCGGATCCAGTTCACGCCGGACCTGCTCCCCTCCGACGTGTCGGGGGTGACCATCTTCAACCAGGCCAGCCGGGGCTTCGAGTTCCACCCGGGGCCGGTGTTCGCCAACATCGTGATCGCCGACGAGATCAACAGGGCGTCGCCGAAGACGCAGTCGGCGCTGCTGGAGGTGATGGAGGAGCGGACCGTCACGGTGGACGGCGTACGGCACCCGGTGCCGCAGCCGTTCCTGGTGGTGGCCACGCAGAACCCGGTGGAGATGGACGGCACGTACCGGCTGCCCGAGGCGCAGCTCGACCGGTTCCTGGTGAAGCTGTCGGTCGGCTACCCGGACGAGGCGGTCGAGGTGGAGGTGCTGCGCGGCGCCACAGTCCGCTCCCCCGACTCGCTGACCGCCGTCACCGACACCGCCACCGTGGGCGAGATGGTGAAGATGGCCCGGCGGGTGCACATCGCCGAGCCGCTCTACGCGTACGCGGTGCGGCTGGCCGCGGCGACGCGTACCCATCCGCAGGTGCGGGTCGGGGTGAGCCCGCGCGGGGTGATCGCGCTGACCCGGGCGGCGTGCGCGTACGCGCTGATCGACGGCCGGGGCTGGATCATGCCGGAGGACCTGAAGGCGCTCGTCGAGCCGGTGTTCGCGCACCGGTTGCTGCTCACCCCGGACGCGCAGGTGCGGGGTGTCACGCCCGCCGAGGTGCTGCGGCAGGCGGTCGCGTCGGTGCCGGTGCCGCTGCCGTCGGGCCAGGCCACAGCGGTGCACGGCTGAGCGTGGGGATCACCGCCCGTGGCATCGGGCTGCTCGTCGCCGCCCTGGTGCTGCTCGGCGTGGGGTTCCGCTACGCGTACCCGGAGCTGACGGTGCTCGGCGCGGCGGCCGCGGTGGCGGTCGGCTACGCCGTGGTGAACGCGGCCTGGCGGCCCCGGCTGAGCGTTCAGCGGCGGGCCGACCCGGACCGGGTGGCCCGGGGTGAGCCGGCGGCGATGGAGCTGACGGTGCGCAACACCGGCCGGTTGCGGGCCGCGAACCTGGTGGCCGAGGACCGCTGCGCCGGGGCGCTGGTGCCGGTGCCGCTGCTGCGGTTGCGTCCGGGCCGGGACACTGTGGTGCGGTACGACGTGCCGACGCATCGCCGTGGGGTGGTGCCGGTGGGGCCGCTGCGGGTGGTGCGCCGGGATCCGCTGGGCCTGGTGGCGCTGGCCCGCGGCTACGGCGGCACCGTGCCGGTGTGGGTGCACCCACGCATCCACCCGCTCTCCGCGGTGCCCACCGGTGCCGGGCGCAGCCTGGACGGGCGCACCGACAGCGTGCCGCACGGGTCGATCACGTTCGACTCGCTGCGGGAGTACGTGGTGGGTGACGAGTTGCGCCGCGTGCACTGGCGCACCAGTGCCCGGGTGGGTGAGCTGATGGTGCGGGAGAACGTGGACACCAGCCTGCCGCGCCTGGTGGTGGTGCTGGACAACCGTGCGTCCGCGCACCCGGACCGCGCGGGCGGTGTCGCGGAGTCGTTCGAGTCGGCGTGCGAGGCGGCGGCGTCGGTGGTGGCCGCCGCGGTGCGGGAGGACCTGCCGGTGCAGATGCTGCTCGTCGTACCGGCCGAGGTGGAGCCCGCCGGTGCGGCCGGGCCGCTGGACCGGCTCGCCGCGGTGGAGCTGGCGGACGCCGGGCCGGACGTGCTGCCCGCCGCGACCGGGCGGCTGCGCCGGGACCGGCTCGGCGACACGCTCGTCTTCCTGACCGGGCCGGGTGGCCGCGACGAGCTGGGGCACGTCGGCGCGCTGCGCGGCGCGTACCCGTCGGTGGTGGTCGGGATGTTCGGCGCGGACGGGCCGACGGCGGCCGGCGCGGCGGGCCTCACGGTGCTGGACGCCGCGGACGGCGCGGCGTTCGCCGCCGAGTGGGACGGGGTCCGCCGGTGGTGACGCCGCGGACGCAGGCGGCGGTCCGGGCGTTGCGGGCCGCGCCGGTCCCGGTCGCGCTGATCGTGCTGGTCGCGCTCTGCGGCGTGGTGCTGGGCCGGGTGTACGCGGACCCGCTGCTGACCCGGCTCATGGCCGGTGCGGCGGTCGGCTCGGTGCTGGTCAGCGTGGCCGCGCGGCGGCTGCCGTCCTGGCTGGTGGCGCCGCTGTCGGTGGCCGCGCTGACCGGGTGGACGCTGCTGTCGCTGCGGCTGGCCGCCGCGCACGCGGCGCTGCCGGGCGGGCTCGGCGAGGTGGCCGCCGACGCGGCCCGCAACGCGATCCCGCGGCTGCTCACCGCGATGATCCCGGTCGAGCCGGCGCCGGACACGGTGCTGGTGCCGGTGGTCGCGGCGTGGCTGGCCGGGCTGACCGCCGCCGAGGTGGCGCTGCGGGCCGGGCGGGTGCTGCTGGGCTACCTGCCGCCGGCGCTGCTGTACGCCGGCGCGCTCTATGTGGTGGGGCCGAACGCGGATCCGGCGATCGGCCCGACGGTGCTGTTCGCGGCGGTCGCGGCAGCCGGCCTGGCGACGCCCGCGCGCCGCAACGGTCCGGCGCCCGATCCGGTCGCCGGTCTCACTCCTGCGGTACGCGCGGCGGTGCGGCTGCGGCTGATGGCGGCGAGCGCGGCCGGGCTGGCAGTGGTGGTGGCGCTGGCGGCGCTGCTCGCCCCGGTGGTGGCCGCCCAGGTCGACGAGCGGCCGGTCGACCCGCGCCGCTACGTGGAGCCGCCCCGGGTGGAGTCGCTGGACGAGAACCCGCTGATCCGGATCTCCGGGTGGGCGCTGAACCCGGACCAGCGGCTGCTCGACGTGCGCACGGTCGCGGGTGTGGGTGACGGCGGGTCGCCGCGGATCCGGCTGGCGGTGCTCAGCGACTACGACGGGGTGACCTGGCGGGTCGGCGCCACGTACCGCAACGCGGGGCGGATCCTGCCCGCCGCCGAGCCCGCCCCGGACGCGGCCACCGACGAGGTGCGCCAGGAGATCACCGTCGGCGACCTGACCGGCCGGCTGCTGCCGGCGGTGCCCACGCCGCGCGAGGTGACGGGCGCGCGGGTGGCGTACGACCCGGCGACCGGGACGCTGATCCGCCCGGAGGGGCTCGCGCCGGGGCTGCGGTACGAGGTGTCGTCGGTGCGGGAACGCCCGGACGCGAACCTGCTGCCCACCGCGAACGTGCCCGCCGGGGACGAGGTGGCCCGGGTGCTGCGGGTGGCGGACGGGGCGCCGGAGCCGGTGCGCCGGCTCGCCACCCAGCTCGCCGAGTCGAACGGCGCCCCGTACGCGCGGGCCGACGCGATCGCCACGTTCCTGGCCGAGCACTACCGGGTGACAGCCGACGCGCCCAGCGGGCACGCGTACCCGAACCTGGCGTTCTTCCTGTTCGGACCGCGTAACGGCGGCGGGCAGCGGGGCACCTCGGAACAGTTCGCCGCCGCGTTCGCCGTGCTCGGCCGCCTCGCCGGCCTGCCCACCCGGGTGGTGGTCGGGTTCGAGCCCAAGGGCGACGGTCCGGTACGGGCTGCCGACGCGTACGCGTGGCCGGAGGTGCTGTTCGACGGTGTCGGCTGGGTGCCGTTCGACCCGATGCCCCGTCCGGATGAGGAGCCCCGCCCGGTGGAGGAGGACTTCCGGCCGCAGCCGGAGGACCCGCCGCCGTCGGAGGTGCCGGCGCCCACCGAGGAGCCGAGCGTCACGCCCCCGGCCGCAGCGCCCGCGCCCGGCCGGGCCGACGGCGGGCTCGGTACGCCGGTGCTGGTCGGTGGCGGCGTCGGCGGGCTGGCGTTGCTGGTCGGCGCGGTGCTGGCCGCCCTGTACGCGATGCGCCGCCGGTTGACCCGCTCCCGTCTGGACGCCGCCGACCCGGGCGAGCGGGTCGCGGGCGCGTGGCGGGAGCTGACCGACGCACTGCGGCTGGCCGGGCACCCGGCCGGGCCGGACCTGGCGGCGGCGGAGGTCGCCGAGCGGGCCCGCCGGACGCTCGTCGAGGCCCGCGCGGCGCGGTCCGGAGAGGGCGCGGCCGGACCGACGGACCGGCCCGGGGACGGCGCGGCCGGTCCCACGGACCGGGCCGGGGAGGGTGCGGCCGGGCTCACGGACCGGGCCGGGGAGGGTGCGGCCGGGCTCACGGACCGGGCCGGGGGCGGCGCGGCGGTCGGCGGCCCGGACGAGGCGGCGGTCGACGAGCTGGCCGCCCTGCTCAACCAGGCGGGATTCGCGCCGGGCAGTGTCACGCCGGCACAGGCGGAGCGGGCCGCGCGGCTGAGTCAGGGCTTCGGCGACGCGCTGCGCTCGGCCCGCTCCCGGTGGGGGCGACTGTTGTGGACGGTCCACCCGGGGCCGCTGCGGTGGCGCCGCTGACCGGACCGGCCGGGCCTCGGCGCGCGGCCCGCTGCCGCGGTGCTGCCCGCCACGCCCGAGGGAACCGCCGCGACGGCCGGGCTCAGCGGTCGGCCGCGCGCAACTTCCGGACGAGCTTGCGCAGCCCGGCCTGCCAGCCGTCCGGGTCCTCGGCGCGGCGGCGGGCGTAGTCGGCCACCTCGGGGTGCGGCAGGATCAGGAACCGTTCCTCGGCCAGCCCGGCCACGACCACGTCGGCGACCTGGTCCGGCGTGAGGATCGCCCCGGACGCGGCGATCACCCGGGCACCCAGGTGCCCCTCGGCGAGGCCGTCGGCGAGCATCGGGGTGTCCACGCCCTGCGGGCACAGCGCGCTGACCCGGATGCCGGCGTCCCGGTAGGTGATCGCCAGCCACTCGGCGAGACCCACGGCGGCGTGCTTGGTGGCGGTGTACGGGGCGTCCCCGACCGCAGTGAGCACACCCGCCGCCGAGCAGGTGAGCAGCAGGTGCCCCTGACCCCGGCTGAGCATTCCCGGCAGCACCGCGCGGGCGCTGTGCAGGTGCCCGAGCACGTTCACCCGCCACGCCCGGTCCCAGTCCGCGTCGGGCGCGTCGATGCCGCCGCCGGTGGCGACGCCCGCGTTGGCGCAGAACAGGTCGATCCGGCCGTGGCGGCGCTCGGTCTCCTCGACGAGCGCGCGTACCGCCGCCTCGTCGGTGACGTCGAGCCCGACACCACTGGCCACCGGGCCGATCGCGTCGGCTGCGGCGCGGGCCGCGTCGGCGGCCAGGTCGGCCAGGACGATCGCGGCGGCGCCCTCGGCGGCGAACCGGCGGCCCAGCGCCGCCCCGATCCCACCGGCCCCGCCGGTGATCACCACCACCCGGTCGGTCAGGTTCATCTCAAGCCGCCTTTCCGGGGGCGAGCCGGGGCAGCAGGTCCATCCAGGCCGCCGCGCCGCCCTCGGTGATCTCCGGCGTGGGCAGCACCGCGATGACCGGTACGTCGACGCCGTTGTCGGCGTAGCGGCGGACGGCCGCCACGCACTGCTCGGGCGAGCCGTGCAGCACCAGCGCGTCGACCACCTCGTCCGGTACGGCGGCGGAGGCGCCCCGCCGGTCCCCCGCGGCCCACGCCTCCCACATCGGGCCGAGCGAGTCCTGGCGGCCCAGCCACCTGTGGAAAGCCGCGTACGCGGGCACCGTGAGGTAGCCGGTGATCATGCGGCGGCCCAGCGCACGGGCGTAGGCGGTGTCCTCGGTGGGGCAGACGAAGATGCGGGCGGCGACGTCGAAGCCGGGCCGCCGCTCGCCCACCTCGGCGAGCGCGGTCGGCACGTCGTCGGCGGCCAGCCAGTTGAGGATCACCCCGTCGGCCTCGGCGGCGGCCAGGCGCAGCATGCCGGGGCGCAGCGCGGCCAGCAGGACCGGCGGCGGCACGCTGGGCGGGCGCTCCAGCGTGAACCGCCGGACCGCGAACGTGTCGAACGCGCCGTCGACTGTCTCGCCGCGCAACGCGGCCCGCAGGAAGCGCAGCACGTCCCGGGTCCGCTTGAACGGCTCGTCGAATCCGATCGCGTTCCAGTCCCGCACCAGCACCGGCGACGAGGCGCCGACGCCGAGCGCGAAGCGGCCCGGCGCGGCCTCGGCCAGCGCGGCGGCGCTCATCGCGAGCAGTCCCGGCCCCCGGGTGAACACCGGCGTGATCGCGGTGCCGAGGCGCAGCCGCGGCGACCAGGCGGCGGCCAGGGCCAGCGGGGTGAACGCGTCCGCGCCGGCCACCTCCGACGACCACACGTCGGTGAACCCGGCGTCGTCCAGAGCCGCGTAGACGGCGGCGTGGTCGGCGAGCGGGATACCGCCCAGCGGCACGGTCATGCCCCATCGGTTCGTCACCCGTCGATGGTGCCCGTCCGGCACCGCCGGGAGCAAGATCCAGGCGGATATGGGTGATCCGCACCGGAGCGCCGGGAAAGAGTGTTACGACTGCCGCATGAGTCGGACCGGGGACGGGGCTCGGCGGTGAGGACCGCCGAGCCGGCCGCGCTGCGCTCGTCCGGCGGCGGGCCCGACCGGGCCACGTTCCTGGAGCTCTTCTTCGACCTGGTGTACGTGTTCGCGCTGACCCGGATCTCGGCGCGCGCTTTCGAGGACCTGGTGCTGGAGGGCGGGCAGACCGGCTGGTCGGCGGTGACCGGCGGCGGCAAGACGCTGCTGTTGCTGCTCGCGCTCTGGGCCGTGTGGCAGGGCACGGCGTGGACGACCAGCCGCTACGACCCGCACCACCTGTGGTTGCAGGTCATCGTGATCACCGCGTTGATCTCGGCGATGGTGATGGGGGTGGCGATCCCGCGCGCGTTCAGCCACAGCGGCCTGATCTTCGCCGCCGCGTACGTGGTGGCCCAGGTGAGCCGGCCGGCGATCCTCGTGCTGGTGCTGCACAAGCAGCAGTACCGGCGGCTCAAGCTGCGCATGCTGATCACGTTCTGCGCCACGGGTGTGCTCTGGCTGGGCGGCGCGCTGCTGCCGGGCAGCGCCCGGGTGGTGCTGTGGACCACGGCGCTGCTGCTGGAGTACCTCGCCGCCCGGTTCGGCTGGCCGCTGCCGGGCCTGGGCCGCTCGACGGTGTCCCGGTGGGACATCCACGGCGAGCACCTGGCCGAGCGCTACCAGCAGATCTTCCTGGTCGCGCTCGGCGAGACGATCCTGCTCGCCGGCCTGTCGTTCACCCGCTCCTCCACCAGCCCGGGCATGGTCGTCGCGTTCGCCGTCGCGCTGGCGACCTCGGTGCTGCTGTGGCGGATCTACGTGCAGCGGGCCGGGCAGATCCTCGGGGAGGCGGTGACCCGGGCCGCGCACCCGGCCACCATCGGGCGGTCCGCCGCCGACACCCACCTGGTCATGGTGATCGGGGTGGTCGCCACCGCGATCGGCTACGAACTGGTCATCGAGCACCCGGCCGGGCACAACGAGCTGCCGTGGATGGCCGTGGTCCTCGGCGGGCCGGCCGTGTTCCTGGCCGGCCGGGCCCGCTTCGAGTACGAGGTGTTCGGCCGTGTCTCCCCGTCCCGGCTGGTGGGGATCGCCGCGCTGCTGCTGCCCGTACCGCTGCTGGTGCGCCTCGCGCCGCTGGTCGCGGCGATCCTCGCCGCGGTGGTCCTGACGGCGGTGGCGGTGGCCGACGCGCGCCGTGCCTGGGGCCGCCCGCCGGAGGAGGCGGCGACGCCGTTCTGAGCGGCGACGCCGGTGCGGCACACCGCGACCGGGCTACGATCCGCGCGTGACCTTCTCGCTCGTCGCCCGCTCCGCCGACGGGCACCTGTACGGGGTGGCGGTGGCCAGCCGGTTCCTCGCCGCCGGGGCGCTGGTGCCTGCGGCCGAGGCACTGGTGGGCGCGGTCGCCACCCAGGCGCACGCCAACCTCGCCTACCGGGCGCAGGCGCTCGCGCTGCTGCGTACCGGCGTCACCGCCGGCGACGCGGTGGCCGGGCTGGTCGCCGCCGATCCCGGCCGCGACGACAGGCAGCTCGCTGTGGTGGGGGCGACCGGCGACGGGGCGACCTGGACCGGGCCGCGCTGCCATCCGTGGGCCGGTGGGCAGGCCGGCGACGGCTGGGCCGCGCAGGGCAACATCCTGACCGGCCCGCAGGTGATCGATGCGCTGCGCGACGCCTGGCTGGCCCGCGACGACCTGCCGTTCCCGCAGCGCCTGCTGGCCGCGCTCACCGCCGGTGACGCGGCCGGCGGCGACCGGCGCGGCCGGCAGAGCGCCGCGATGCTCGTGGTGCAGCGCCACGGCGGCTACGCCGGCACCGGCGACGAGCTGGTGGACCTGCGCGTGGACGACCACGTCGACCCGGTCGCCGAGCTGCGCCGCCTGCTCGGCATCCACCACATGCTGTTCGGCCGCCCCGATCCGGCCACGCTGCGTGACCTCACCGGCCCGCTCGCGGCCGAGGTGGCCGAGTTGCTCGCCGCCACCGGTCACCCGGTCGGCCCGGCCGGCCTGGACGACGCGCTGGCGGCCTGGACCGGCCTGGAGAACCTGGAGGAACGCTTCGTGCCCGGCCGGATCGACCCGATCGTGCTGGAGCACCTGCGGCGGTGCGCCGGGCGCTGAGGTCAGCCGCCGAAGGCCAGCCGGCCGATGCCGGCGCGGGTCAGCTCGGCGCGCTCGTCGCCGGTGAGCGGCAGCCGCCCGGTGGCCTTGCGGAGCACGGTGAGCGCGTCCCACCGCAGGCCCGGCGGCACCGGCGCGCCGCCGGTGAGCACGCCCACCACCACGTCCGCGGCGGCCGGGGTCAGCCACGGCGGCCGGTCCAGCGCGTCGGCCAGGTCCAGGCCGTGCACCGCGACCTCCACCACGCGGGTACGGAGGAACTCCGGCAGCGCCATCGCGTCACCGTGGCGGGTGCGTACCACCCGGCCGGGCGGCGCTGCGGCGACCGCCTCGTCGGTGGCGCGCCAGGCTCGGGCGAACTCGTCGGCCACCTCGGCCGCGCCCGGGTGCTCCCGCGCGGCCCGGCGGGCCGAGTCGATGCGGTCCCGGTCGACCGGCGGGCTGAACTTGGCCGCGCCGAAGTAGGCGGCGGCGTCGACCTCGGCGCGGGGCGGCGCGGGTTCGGCGAGCATCCCGGCCAGCCGTCCGGCTCCGGTGCTCACGTGGGCGATCAGGTCACGTACCCGCCAGGGCGGGCAGGGGGTGGGCCGGTCCAGCGCCGCGTCGTCCAGGTCGCGCAGCACCCGTTCCAGGCGTTCGCACTCGGCCCGGAACGCCTCCCGTACGGTCCGCACCGGCGTCAGCCCTTCCAGCGGGGCACCAGCCGGTGCACCACGACCAGCACCAGCGCGGCCACCACGGCGATCGTGCCGACAATGCCGGCCGCGCTGCCTGCGTACCCGATGAACAGCGGACGGCGGCCGAGGCTCTCGACGGGGATGGTGGAACGGTCCACGAGCCAGGACAGCGCCACCGCGGAGGCCAGCAGGGCCACCACGCCGATGCCGCCGAGCACGGCGCCGGCCACCCGGTGCGCGTCGCCCGGCTCCACCACCGCCTGCTCCCGCTGGAAGAACAGCAGCACCAGCCCGGCGACGGCGGCCCACGCGCCCACCACCAGGTACGCGGCGACCGCGTCGCTGGGCCGGTGCCAGCCGGCGGAGAGCGTGGCGACGCCGGCGGCGGCGGCGTACCCGGCGCCGAGGAACGCCCCGGCGACCCGCAGCTTGCGCGGCAGCACCAGGATCAGCGCGATCGCGACCGAGGCGGCCACTGCGGTGTGCCCGCTGGGCAGGCTGTTGCCGGCGGCGGCCCGTTCCGGGTCGATGCCGAAGTCGGGACGGACCAGGTAGTACTTGAGCAGCTGCGTGGTCACGTTCGCGCCTGCGATGAGCAGCGTCGCGGTGACGGCGAGCGCCTTGCGCCCCCGGATCAGCGCGATGAAGCCGATGACGGCGGTCGCGGCCAGCAGCGACACCACCGACATGGCGTTGAGGATCGTGTCCACCGGACCGTCGATGCGGTCCTGGCCGATCCGGTTGCCGGTGAGCGCCACCGTGTCCAGCCACTGGCCCAGTTCGGTGTGTACGGCGAAGCGCCACACCAGCCCGAACGCGGCTGTCTGGATCAGGGCCAGTACGACCAACCAGACTGCCGTCCAACCCCTCGCCGTCTCCCGCACCCGGACAACTTAACGGTAGGTCCGCTCCGGCGCGCGGCGGAGCGCCATCGGCGGCGGCGTACGGTGAGGCGGGCGATTTCGAGGAGGTGGCGCGTGACCGGCACGCCACAGCGGCAACCGGAGGACGGGCCGCGGCCGGAGTCGCTGGCCGACCTGCTCGGCGGCCGGCGCGGGGCGGTGGACGCGACGCTTCCCCCACTGGCGTTCGGGCTCGGCTGGGTGCTCGGCGGGCTGGGCGGCGGCGTGCTCGCAGCAGTGCTGACCGGCACGGCGGTGGCCGGCTGGCGGTGGCGGCGCGGCGACCGTCCCCGCTCGGTGCTGGTCGGGCTGCTCGCGGTCTGCGTGGCAGCGCTCATCGCGTTGCGCACCGGCAGGGCCGCCGACTTCTTCCTGCTCCAGATCGCCGCCAACACGGCAAGCGCGCTGGCCTGGGCGGTGAGCATCGTGGTGCGGTGGCCGCTGCTGGGTGTGGTGGTCGGCACGGCGCTGGGCCAGCGGACCCGGTGGCGGCGCGACCCGGCGCTGCTGCGGGCGTACGGCCGGGCCAGCTGGGTGTGGGCGGCCACCTACGTGCTGCGGGTCGCGGTGTTCGTCCCGCTGTGGCTGTACGGGCAGGTGGTCGCGCTCACCGTGGCGCGGGCGGCGCTGACCTGGCCACTGATCGCGGCGGCGCTGGCGGGGAGCTGGGTGGTGATCCAGCGCTCGCTGCCGGCCGGTCATCCGGGGCTGCGGCACCCGATGGACCCGGCGGGCACCGACGGTGTGGCGGCGCGCACAGAATAATGGAGAGGCCGCCACGGGGGGAGCGGCCTCTCCGTCAATTACGTTACTCCGTCCAGGGCCCGGATGTGATCCCGTGGACCGCTGAATTTTCCGTGCCTTTTCGCGCCATGGGTCGTCACCGGGCGGAGTGGTGGGCCGGCCGGTCCGCTGCGTCGGCCGGACGGCCGGCCCACCCGGCCTGACCGTGGGCGTCAGGCCGTTCGCCGACCCGGCCGCTCCGTTCCCCCATCGGCCGGGTCGGCCTCCTCCGCAGGCGGGCTCTCACCCGCCTGCGGAGGAGGGGTCACCTCACCCCTGCGGGAAGTAGGTGCCGTAGTCGGCGTACGCCATGGCGATGTCCGCCTGCGCCCAGAACCGGTGGTAGCTGAAGACCGGCTCGGGACCGCCGTCCAGGTACGCCTGCACCTTCGGCCAGTCCGGGTCGTTCTTGTAGAACGAGCGGATGTCCAGGAAGCTCTTGCCCGGGGCGATCGCGTCGCCGTTGGGCATCTTCCCGGTCCAGCCGTTGGGGATGTAGAGACCCTGGCCGTCGGCGGCGTTGTAGACGTCGTCGAAGCGCTTGTAGTCGCCGCGCTTCTCCGGCGTCGAGACGCCCTTGCTGTCGGCGGACGCCGAGAGCGCGTCCAGCAGGCCCTTGGCGGTGTTCTTCGCCGCGGTGTTGCCGGACTTGGCCGCGTACGCGATGAGCGTGCGGGCGTAGGCGCCGGCGACGCCGACGTCCTGACCCTTGACCGTCACCTCGACGTGCAGGTTGGTGTTCGGCTGCGGGCTGCTCGGGTTCCAGTTGGCCGGCTGGCCGGTCCACTTCATGTCCGACGGGATCGACCAGTTGGTGCCGACCGTGGTGTTGGCGATGGCCCACGGCACCCACTTGTCCAGCAGCGCCTTGGCCTTCGCGTTGCCGGTCTCCAGGTAGAGCTCGGCGATGCGCTGCATCGACCAGGCCTGCATGCCGAACCACTGGTTCGACGGCGGGTCGTTGTAGACCGGGTCGACGTCGTAGTACATGCCGTAGAAGGTGGCGGTGCCGGCCGGCGGCTGGGCGTAGCTGCCGTCCCAGCTGTTGGTGGCGCCACCGGCGATGCCGCCCTCGGCGGACTGGAGCCAGGTGTAGAACTCCAGCTGCCGGTCGAGGCTCTTCTGCCAGTCGGAGACCGCGGTCGGCGACTTCGGCTTCAGCTCCGCGACGTTGGTCATGGCCCAGGCCGCGAACGGGTTCTGGTAGCCGAAGTGGCTGTGGCTGGAGCCGATCCGCCACGACCAGTTCTGCGAGGCGTCGTACGCGCCGCCCCAGGCGTAGTACCAGGAGAGCAGGTAGTGCGCCGAGTCACGGCCGCTGCCGGCCGGGCAGGTGGACGCCCCGACGCAGTTGCCGATCTTCTTGAAGTACTTGTCGAACAGCGCGTAGCGCAGGTAGTCGCCCATCTTGGCGGCCTTCGCCACGGTGGCCGCCACGTCGGCCTGCTTGCCCTGCGCCTTGGCCCAGGTCAGCGCCCAGTAGGCGGCCTGGACGGCACGCGCGTCGGCGTCCGGGGCGTTGGTGTACTTCCACTGCTTGGCCGGGGCGCTGGACTCCTTGACGAACAGGTCCAGGTAGCCGTTCGGGCCGCCGTGCTTGAACGTGTCGCAGGACGGCTGCGGCACGGTCTCCCACACCGACTCCTGGGTGCCCCGCTGGAACGTGTTGATGTACGCAGGCCGGGTGGTGCCGTCGCCGCAGCGGCCGTAGCCGTAGGTGTTGTCCACGTCGAGCAGCCAGTGCATGCCGTAGATGTCACCGGTGCCGTAGGTGGACTGCAGCTCCGAGCGCAGCGGATCCTGGCCGACCGGGACGCTGGCCTCCAGCGCCGACGGGTACTGGCTGGGCAGGTTGTGCTCGGCGGCGTACTGCGGGGTGCCGGGCGAGCCGGCCGTCGCCTGGTCGGCGTGCGACGGGATGATGTACTTCTCCATCACCGTCCAGGCGTTGTTGAACGGGGCCCAGTTCTGGGTGACCCGGCCGTACTGCGCCTCCAGCCAGAGCCAGAAGCTGAACGCCTCCGAGGTGGTCTCGTGGCCGTGGTCGGGCGCCTCGACGATCAGCGTCTCGATCGAGTGGTACGGCACGCCCTCGGGGCTGAAGTAGCCCGAGTTCTTGATCTTGCCGTACTGGTCGAGGAACTTCTTGATGTAGGCGTTGTCGCCGCCGGGGGTGTCGTTGTCCGCCTCGGTGGCGACGACGGAGATCGGGGCGTAGCCGGTGGCAGACGCGGTGATGGTGGCGGTGCCGCCGGCCGTGTCGGAGTCCTCCGCGGCCGAGACCGTGGCGGTGACGCCGGTGCTCCAGTTGCTCGACGTGAGCGTCAGCGTGGACGGCGAGACGGTGATGTCGCTGTCACCGGTGACGGCGAGGGTCACCGGCACGTTGGCGGTGGGCGCCGCGCTGAGCGTGTACCGGACCGTGGCGCTGCCGCCCTCGGCGACGGTGACCGCCGACGGGCTGGCGACCAGCTTCGGCCCGCTCGCCGCGGTGACCGTGAACGACTTCTCCGAGACGGCCGTGCCGCCCGCGTTGTCGTACGCCTTGGCCTGCACGGTGTAGCTGCCGGCCGGCAGGTCGAGCAGGTCGTAGCCGTACGGCGCGGTGGTGTCGGTGTTGACCAGCAGGCCGTTGCGGTAGAACTCGACCTTGCTGATGGTGCCATCGGTGTCGCTCGCGGTCGCGGTCAGCGGCACGTCCGCCGGCGCCTCGAACGGGCCGGACGGCACGCTCAGGGAGACCGTCGGCGGCTGGTTGGTCTGCGCGCCGTTGCAGGCGACCCCGTTGAGGGTGAACGCGGTGGGCTTCGGGTTGCTGCCGCTGAAGCTGCCGTTGAAGCCGATGCTGGTGGACGCGCCGGTGGGCAGGCTGCCGTTCCACGACTCGTTCGTCGCGGTCACCTCGCTGCCGGATTGGCTCCACCGGGCCGACCAGCCCTGAACCACGCGCTGGCTGCTGTTCGGGAAGGCGAACTTCAGCGACCAGTTGTTCAGCGCGTCGCCCAGGTTCTTGATGGTGACGTTGGCGGTGAACCCGTTGTTCCAGTCGCTCGTCGCATACGTCACGTCGCAGGCGGGCGCGGCCTGGGCGGCGCCCGCGGGCAGGGCCACCCCGCCTATGACGAGGGCGGTGGCGGCGACCATCGCCGTGCGGCGACGTCTGGCCAGAAGTCTCATGTGGGCGGTGTCTCCTCGGACCGGGCCGGGACCGTGGGCCCCGGCGGGGCGCCTCCACGCGCCGACGGGGCGTACGCGGGGGGACGGAGGCGTCCGGAAAGGTGGTCGTCCCGGCCGTGCCGGGGATCGGGGCGCCGCACCGGTTCGTCACCGGGTGCCCTCGGCGGCCCGCGCTCGCGTTCACTGGCTCCGCGTGGCGTGACGAGAGTGTGACATGGAAGCGCTCCCACCACAACGGCCAGCGCAGATACGCGCTTCCATGTTTCGATCTCGTTTAGGGGCTTTTCCAAACCCGTGACGGGCGTTACAGTCGCAGCATCGCCGATGGGAGCGCTTCCATCGACGGTGATACAAGTACTGGATCGCCGGGTGCACCCGTGCCCGGCGCGGCCCAGAGGCCGACGGCGGACCAGCCCGGACGCCGCCGCCGGCCGTCACCCGCCAGACGGAGGGAGGTGGAACCAGAGCCACTCGCGTGGCCCGGCTCCCGCGCGACGCGCACGACGGACGCCAATTCCACTTCGTGCGTGTGTGCACCATGGTTGGGGACGGGGGTTGCCCTCCCCCGTCCCCACACTAAACCCCCGTTGTCGACGGCAAAAGAGGCCGACGGGACAGGCGTGACACGCCACCCGGACGGCCTTTCTCGCTATCCGCCCCACCCCTCGCCGCTCACGCCGCCGCGAGCGACGTTCCCGAGCGACGCCCCCGCCCACCCACTTTCCGGCCGCCCGCCGGCCGCGCCGCACCTCGCCGCGACCGCCGGATCGGGGCCGGCCGCTCCCTGGCTATGATGGGAGCGCTCCCGGCCCAGGGCGGCCCGTCACTCCGAGGAGAAACCTCATGTCGTTACTCACCCGACGGCGCCTGCTCCGCCGCGCCGCCCTGTCCGCGACCGCGGCCGGCGCGGCCCGGACCGGGCTCGCCGGCACCACCGCGGCGGGGGTCGCCGCATCCACAGTCGCGCTCGGCGGCTGCGACAGCCCGCCCGAGCGCACCACCGACCCGGAGCCGGACCGCGGGCTGCGTTTCCCGGACGGCTTCGCCTGGGGTGCGGCGACCTCGGCGTACCAGATCGAGGGGGCCGCGAAGGAGGACGGGCGGGGTGAGTCCGTCTGGGACACCTTCAGCCGCACGCCGGGCCGGATCCGCAACGGCGACACCGGCGACGTCGCGGCCGACCACTACCACCGGTACGCCCAGGATCTGGACCTGATGCGCGACCTCGGGCTGCGCAGCTACCGCTTCTCCATCTCCTGGCCCCGCATCCAGGCCGACGGCTCCGGCCGCCCCAACCAGCGCGGCCTCGACTTCTACCGCCGCCTGGTGGACGGGCTGCACGAGCGCGACATCGCGCCGATGGCCACGCTGTTCCACTGGGACCTCCCCCAGGCCCTCCAGGACGCCGGCGGCTGGGAGAACCGGGACACCGCCGAGCGCTTCGCCGAGTACGCCGACGAGGTGTTCCGCGCCCTCGGCGACCGGGTGCCGGTCTGGCTGACCGTCAACGAGCCGAAGACCGTGGTGCAGAACGGCTACATCTGGGGCCACCATGCGCCGGGCATCCGCGACGAGGACGCGGCGTACCTGGTCGCCCACCACCTGCAGCTCGCCCACGGCCTCGCCGTGCAGGCGCTGCGCGCCACCGGCCTCACCGGCCGGATCGGCCCGGCGCTCAACCTGCACCCCTGCTACCCGGCCGACGACTCCGCCGAGTCGGCCGCCGCGACCCGGCTCCACGACGGCTACGAGAACCGCCTCTACCTCGACTCGATCTTCAAGGGCGCGTACCCGCAGGACGTGGTGGACGACCTCGGCCCGGACAGCCGGATGGTCCGCGGCGTCCGCGACGGCGACCTGAAGATCATCTCCAGCCCGGTCGACCTGCTCGCCGTGCAGTACTACACGCCGATCTACGTCACCGGCGACGGCGGCACGGTCCGCAAGTGGCCCACCTCCGAGGCGGAGTGGCAGCAGATCTACCCGGAGGGCATGTACGACATCCTGACCCGGGTCACCCGCGACTACGGCCGGGTGCCGATCACCATCACCGAGAACGGCCTGCCCTGCCCCGACGTGCCCGGCCCGGACGGCAACGTCGACGACGCCGGGCGGGTCGCCTTCCTGCGCGACCACTTCGCCGCCGCGCACCGGGCCGTCGGCGACGGGGTGCCGCTGGAGAGCTACCACGTCTGGTCGCTGCTGGACAACTTCGAGTGGGCCGAGGGGTACGAGCAGCGCTGGGGCCTGGTCTACGTGGACTACGCGAGCCAGCGGCGGGTGCTCAAGCGCAGCGCCCACTGGTACCGCGACGTGATCCGCCGCAACGGTCTGTAGGCCACGGCTGCCCGGCCGGCGCGACGCCGGCCGGGCACCGGTCACCTCAGCGCGGCAACGCCTGCTGGAGTTCGGCGCGCAGCGCCGGGGTGAGCATCTCGCCCGCCTGCTTGGCCAGCCGCGCCATCTCGTAGCCGACCACGCCGATGTCGGCGTCCGCCCCGGCCAGCGTGGCCAGGATCGAGCCGTCCCGGATCTGCATCACCAGGAAGTAGCCGCGCCCCATCTCGACCACCGTCTGCTTGACGACGTCACCGTCGAACATCTGGGCCGCCCCGGCGGTGATGCTCATCAGGCCGGAGGTCACCGCGGCGAGCTTGTCCGCGTGGTCGCGCGGCAGGTGCGCCGAGATCGCCACCAGGAGGCCGTCGGAGGACACCACCACCGCGTGCGCCACCCCCGGAACCCGCTCGGCGAACGCGTTCACCAGCCAGCTCAGGTCGCGTGCCTCCTGGCTCAACGTCGTCACTGTCGTCGTCCTCCTTCATCGCGCGGCAGGTACATCTCGGTGGTCTCCTCGGCCTCGGCCCGCCGTACCCCGCTGTAGAGGCGCGACAGCATGCCGCCGACCGCCTCCGGGTCCGGCTCGTGCCGCACCGCCGGACGGTCGGCCGGGGCGGCCGAGGCGAGCTGGGCCATCGGAACGCGTACCGGCAGGCCCCGCTCGTTCGTCCCTCCGGTCACCGGCGTCGCCGCCGGTGCCGGCGTCACACCCGGCGCCGGCGCGGCCGGGCCCTGCCGGCTGAACCACCCGCCGCCGGCCGCGCCGGCGTCCGGCGTGAGCACGTCCTCGGCCCGTCCCGGGCGGGGACGCGGCACGGTCACCGGCGCGGCGGCCGGCACCGGCGCGGCGGCCCCGGCATCCGTCCCGTCACCCAGCGGCCGCCCGGTCAGCGGGGACATCGGCAGCGCCGCGGGCCGGCCCGGCGCCGGACGCCAGCCGGCCACCGGCAGCTCGGCGGTCGCCGCGGCGAGCGCACCGGACGCGGCGACCGGGCCGGTGAGCGCCGGCTGCGACGTCCCGCGCGCGAGCCGGGCCGGCGTCGCCTGGACCACCTCCGGCGCGGGCGCCTCGGCCAGCAGCTCGACCGGGATCCGCACCCGGGCCACCAGGCCCTCCCGGCCCGCGCTCAACCGCACCCGTACGCCGTGCCGGGCGCTGAGGTGGCTCACCACGAACAGACCCATCCGTTCCGAGGCCGACACGTCGGCGGCCGGCGGCTCGGCGAGCACCGCGTTCGCCTCGGCCAGCGCCGACGGGCTCATGCCCAGCCCTTCGTCGACGATCTGCACGAGCGCGCCCCGGCCGTCGGGCTCGACGACCACCCGCACCGCGGTGTCCGGGCGGGAGAAGGCGGTGGCGTTCTCCAGCAGCTCCGCGAACAGGTGCACCAGGTCGCCCACCGCGTGCCCGACGACGTGCAGGTCGGTCCGGTTCTCGTGGCGCACCCGCTGGTACTGCTCGATCTCCGCGCTCGCGGCCAGCAGCACCGCGCCCAGGCCCACCGGGCGGTTCCACCGCCGGGTCGACTCCGTGCCCGCGAGCACCAGCAGGCTCTCGTCGTTGCGGCGCATACGGGCGGCGAGGTGGTCGAGCTTGAACAGGTTCTCCAGCTGTTCCGGGTCGCTCTCCTCGCGTTCGAGTTCGTCGAGCAGTTCCAGTTGCCGCTCGACGAGCACCTGGCTGCGCCGGGCCAGGTTGACGAACATGGCGTTGACGTTGCGCCGCATCATCGCCTGCTCGACCGCCACGTCGACGGCGCTGCGGTGCACCGCCACGAACGCCTCCGCCAGCTCGCCGATCTCGTCCTGCGAGTCGATCACCGAGGGCGGTACGTCGATCGCGCCGATCGGGCGGTCCACAGTGCGCAGCCGTTGCAGTGTCAGCGGCAGGTCCACCTGCGCGATCCGCAGCGCCTGGCCGCGCAGCTGCCGCATGGCGCGGGCCACCGACCGGCCGACCAGCAGCGAGATCAGCACCGCGACCAGGAGCACAGTGGCGATCCCGCCGGCCACCAGCAGCGTGTCGCGCAGCTGGCGGGCGCTGGCGTCGTCGGCCTGGCGTACCGCGTCGGCCACGATCTCGCTCTCCAGCTGGCGGAACAGCTCCTGCCGCTGCTCGCTGGCCGCCCACCACTGGGTCGCGTCGAGCAGGACCGGCTTCGCGTCACCGCCGGGCAGCGTCCGCTCCTCCAACCGGGTCGCGGCGACGAAGGCCGGGTCGACCGAGGTGCGGTCGTAGCGGCGGATCTGGTCGGCGGTCGCCGCGACCCGGAACGCGCCGAGCGCGGTGAGCTGCTGGGCCCGCAGGTCGCTGAGCGTCACCTGGTCGTCGGCCTCGTACCGGCCGGACCGGGCGGCGGCGTAGAGCTCGGCGCGGATGCGGGAGGACAGCTCCTTCACCCGGGACAGCTGCACGTACCGCAGCACCGCCTCGGTCAGCTCCTGCCGGCCGCTGCCGGGCGACGGCTCGGCCAGCAGGCTCAGCAGCGCCGCGATCGACCGGTGGTAGTTGCTCAGCACGGTGTCGCTGGAGAGCACCGCCGGCGCCACCGCCGCCCGGATGTTCACCACCTGGTCGTACGCCTCGAGCGCCTCGGAGTAGGAGACCCGCCAGGCGGCGTCCGCGTCGGCCAGCGGCGCGGCGGCGGCGCGCAGCTCGGCCATCGCCCGGTCGGTGGCCTCCTGGAGCGGCTTGAGCGCGGCGACCGCGGCGTCCCGGTCCGCGCCGGTGCCGGCGCGGCGCAGCGCGGCCAGTTCGCCCGCGGTGCGGTCCCGTTCGTGCTGGAGCCGGTCGACGGCGGTGGAGATCTGCCGGCCGATGCCGACCTGCTCGGCGAAGGCGCTCAGCGTGGTGGTCTGCCCGACCAGCCCCCGGGTCTGGATGCCGGCCAGGACGAGGAACGCCAGAGAGGGGATCACCAGCACCGTGGCGAGCTTGGTTCCCATCCGCCAGTCCCGCAGCCGGAACCCGGAGCGCCGCCGGTGCGGCGCAGGGGCCGCACCGCGAGCCGGGTCGGGAGCTGCGCCCACGGTTGCCTCCTCGTCCCGCCCCACCACGTCGGGGAGCGGAGTCCATCCAATCAGGCCGTCGGTCGGTGTCAACGGCCGCCCGGACGGCATGACCAGGACGGTCAGCGCCTCGGGTGGACGGTCACGCGTGCGAGGCGGCCTCGTCCGTCCGGCCGATCCCGGCGATCTCGTCCGCCTCCGTGAGCCGGCCGAGCGCGACGAGCGCGGCGCCGGTGGCGCCGATCTCCGGGTTGCGTTGCCAGCACACCCGGCGGGGCGCGAGCACGTCGAGGAACGCCCCGCGCCACCACGGCGAGGCGGTCAGCGCCCCACCGCCGAGGATCACCTCCATCGGCTCGCCGATACCGGCCTCCAGCAGCGTCAGGTCGTCCGCGACGAGCCGGCACAGGCCGCTCATCAGCCCGGCCAGGATGTCCACGGCTGTGGTGCCGAAGCTGAGCCCGCGCAACTCCCCCGAGCCCGCCGGGGCGACCCCCGGTGGCCGGTCGCCGCCGAAGCGGGGGTTCGCCCGCACCGAACCGGCGACGCGATCGAGCGCCGCCTCCAGCTCCGTGCCCTCCGGCAGCCGCAGCTCGCGCGCCGCCCAGGCGAACAGGTTGCCGCCGCTGGAGTACGCCGCGCCGGTCACCACGTGGTTGTGGTCGACCCGGTACCGCCAGAGCTGCTCCGGCAGCGGCGGCGGCTCCGCACCGGCCGGCACGGCCTGGATCATGCGGACCGCCGCGGAGGTGCCGACTGTCACCGCCGCGCGGGTCGGGTCGACGCAGCCCGAGCCGACGTTGGCGGCCGCGCCGTCGCCGACCGGCGGCGCCCACCGCGCGCCGGCCAGCTGCGGCCAGCGCCGCGCGTACGCCGCGTTCAGCCGGCCGTGCCAGCCGTCCGGGGCCAGCCGCAGCATCTGATCCGGGCGTACGCCGGCCAGCTCGCACGCCTCCGGATCCCAGTCCAGGCGGCGCAGATCGAGCAGCCCGGTGCCGGAGGCCAGCGAGATCGACATCGGCGCGTCGTCGAGCAGCGTGCCGAGCACGTACTCGGCGAGCCCCGTGAAGCGGGCGGACCCGTCGACGCGCTCACGCAGCCAGGGCAGCCGCACCGACCAGTAGCAGCGGTGCCACCAGGTGCCGGTACGCCCGTGGAAGTCCGCCGGGTCGGCCGGCCCGGTCGCTCCGGGAAGCGGCTCCGGCCGGGTGTCCAGCCAGGTCAGCACCGGCCCCGACGGTGTGCCGTCGGGTGCCACCGGCAGCACCGAGTGCCACTGCGCGGAGGTGGCCACGAGGTCCACGTCCCGCAGGTGCCCGCCGGCGGCCAGCTCGTCCAGGCACTCCACCAGGCACGCCAGGTAGGCCGGGCCGTCGAGCGTCCCGCTGCCGTCGTCCCCGGTGACCAGGCGCACCCGGCGCCGGGCCAGCGCGCCCGGGCGCGGCACGGCGTCCGCGTCGAGCACCAGGCCGCGCACCGAGGAGGTGCCCAGGTCCAGAGCGAGAATGTCCATCGCCGGTCAACCTACCCGGCGGGACCGGCGGTCACGCCAAGATCCGTACCCGGTGACGCGCGATCGGGTTCCACGGCGCCTGCCGATCGCGTACAGTGATCGTCATGCCCGCGCACCTGTCCTGCTGGTGGCCCGCCGACCCGGCGGCCCACCCCCGCGCGTAGCTTCCCCACGCGGCCGCCCGACGAGGCGGCCGCCGGTCTTCCCCGGCATCCCGGGTCGCCTTCACCGGCGGCCACCGGCCCACCGAGGAGACCCGATGACCCGCCTGTCCGACCCGCTCGCCGCCGTCGCGGCCGGCCGCGACCCCGGCCCGTTCGCGCTCGTCCGCCGCGAGGGCGCCGACCACGTCGACCTGTTCACCGGCCCGGTACGCACCGCCGGCCAGCTCGCCGACCTGCCGCTGCCCGAGGACGGCGCCGGTCCGCACACGCTGGCCCTGGTGCCGTTCCGGCAGGTCACCGAACGCGGTTTCGAGTGCGTCGACGACGGGCTGCCGCTGGAGTTCCTGGCGGTCGAGGCACACCGGCGGATACCGCTGGCCGAAGTGCTCGACGACCTGCCCGACGCCGAGGTACGCACCCGCGACGCCGGCTTCGACATCGCCGACGACGAGTACGCGGCGATCGTGGAGCGGGTGCTGGCCGACGAGATCGGCCGGGGCGAGGGGGCGAACTTCGTCATCCACCGCACCATGCGCGCTGCAGTGCAGGGCGACCCGCTTGCGGCGGCCCTGGCCGCGCTGCGCCGGCTGCTGCTGCGCGAACGGGGCGCGTACTGGACGTTCCTGGTGCACACCGGCACCCGCATCCTCGTCGGCGCCAGCCCCGAGCGGCACGTCAGCGTCGCCGACGGGCTGGTCGAGATGAACCCGATCAGCGGCACGTTCCGGCACCGGGGCGAGACCGTCGACCGGGCTGAGCTGCTGCGCTTCCTGCACGACGAGAAGGAGGTGGAGGAGCTGTACATGGTGCTGGACGAGGAGCTGAAGATGATGGCCGTGGTCGCCGAGCACGGCGGCCAGGTGGTCGGGCCGTACCTGAAGGAGATGGCGCACCTGGCGCACACCGAGTACCTGCTGGCCGGGCGCTGCTCCCGGGACGTACGCGACGTGCTGCGGGAGACCATGTTCGCGCCCACCGTCACCGGCAGCCCGATGGAGAACGCCTGCCGGGTGATCGCCCGGCACGAGCGCACCGGCCGGCGCTACTACGCCGGGGTGCTCGCACTGCTGGGCCGCGACGAGCAGGGCCGGCAGACGCTGGACGCGCCGATCCTGATCCGTACCGCCGAGATCTCCCCCACCGGCGCGCTGCGGGTGCCGGTCGGCGCGACGCTGGTCCGGCACTCGACCACCGCCGGGGAGGTGGCCGAGACGCACGCGAAGGCCGCCGGTGTGCTGGCCGCGCTGGGTCTCGGCCCGGACGCGCCGCGCTCCGCCGGCGAGCCGGCCGTCCGGTACGCCGACGACCCCGAGGTACGCGCCGCGCTGGCCGCCCGCAACGCCCCGCTGGCCCGGTTCTGGCTGGAGCAGCGGGAACCGGGCGCGCTCGCGCTGCGCGGGCTGGCCGGGCGCCGGGCGCTGATCGTCGACGGCGAGGACACGTTCACCGGCATGCTGGCCCACCAGCTCGGCGCGCTGGGCCTGGCGGTGACCCGCCGGGACTGGCCGGACCCGGGCCCGCTGGACGGCTACGACCTGGTGGTGGTCGGCCCCGGGCCGGGTGACCCGCGGGACGCGACCGCGCCGAAGATGGTGGCGCTGCGGACGCTGCTGACCGAGCTGCTCGCGTCCGGCCGGCCGACGCTCGCGGTGTGCCTGGGCCACCAGTTGCTCGCCGGGCTGCTGGGCCTGCCGCTGCACCGCCGCGACGCGCCGTACCAGGGGTTGCCGCGGGACGTGCCGGTGTTCGGGACGACCCGCCGGGTCGGGTTCTACGCCAGCTTTACCGCGCTCGCCGACGCGGACCGGGTGGCCGGCCCGTACGGCCCGGTCGAGGTGTCCCGCGACCCGGCCGACGGCGCGGTGCACGCGCTGCGCGGCGCGGGCTTCGCCGGGGTGCAGTTCCACCCGGAGTCGGTGCTCAGCCAGGACGGTACGAGGGTCCTGGCGGACCTGCTCGGGCATCTGCTCGACCGGCCGGCGCTGAGCGCGCATGGAGCGGCCGATCGCGGGTAGGGCTCTGGCGACCGGTGGTCCGGACGGGTTCGAGAGCCCCCGTCCGGCCACCGGTCACCAGTCGGGTCAGCCGGCCATGCCCCGCTTCAGCGCGGCGCCCATCAGCACGGCCCGCTTGGCGGTGAGCGCGGTGGCCGCCAGTGCCACGTGGTCCGGTGCGACCTCACCGTTGTTGCTGGTGTGCGAGGCGCCGTACGGGTTGCCGGCGACGAACTGGCTCGGGTCGGTGTAGCCGGGGGTCACCACGATGCCGCCCCAGTGGTAGAAGACCGTGTACAGCGACAGCAGCGTCGCCTCCTGGCCGCCGTGCAACGTGGCGGTCGAGGTGAACCCGCTGTAGACCTTGTCGGCGAGCGCGCCCGCTGCCCAGAGCGGTCCGGTGGTGTCGATGAACTGCTTGAGCTGGGCGGCGATCATGCCGTACCGGGTCGGCGAACCCATGATGACCACGTCGGCCCAGGACAGGTCGTCCGGCTGCGCCTCCATCACGTCCTGGGTCTCCAGCCGGTGCGCCTGCCAGCCGGAGTTGGAGCGGATCGCCTCGTCGGGCGCCAGCTCACGTACCTTGCGCAGACGCACCTCGGCGCCGGCCTCGCCCGCCGCCTCGACCGCCGCCTGCGCCATCTGGTAGGTGATGCCGGTCGCGCTGTAATAGATCACCGCGACCTTGACCTGGCCATCCATCAGACGTTCCCTCCTCGTTTCGGGTCAGCTCCGGCGACTACCCGTTACTTGTTCCGTCAAACTCCGGGCGTGGCATGCTCTCCGGGTGGAGATCCGCACCGCCACGCCGGCCGACTGGCCGCTGATCTGGCCGTTCCTGCGTGCGATCGTGGCGGCCGGCGAGACGTACACCTGGCCCCGGGACGTCACGGAGCAGCAGGCCCGCAGGCTCTGGATGCCGGCCCCGCCGGCGCGGACGGTGGTCGCGGTGGCGCCGGACGGCACGGTGCTCGGCTCGGCCAAGCTGGCGCCCAACCAGGGCGGTCCCGGCGACCACGTGGCGAACGCCTCGTTCATGGTCGCCCCGGCCGCCGCCGGGCGCGGCGTCGGCCGGGCGCTGGCGGCGTACATGCTCGACGCGGCCCGGGCCGACGGCTACCGCGCCATGCAGTTCAACGCCGTGGTGGCCACGAACACACGGGCCGTCGAGCTGTGGCGGTCGCTGGGCTTCGAGGTGATCGGCCGGGTGCCGGAGGGCTTCCGGCACCCCACCCGGGGGTACGTCGATCTGCTGGTCATGTACCGGCGCCTGGACTGAGCCGGCTCAAGATTTGCGCAAGTTCCGCCGGCAACCGCTGTACCGGCCCAGCTCACACGGGATGCTGGTCGAACCGGCGCCGGCCGCAGCGGCCGCCCCCGCGCCGGGAACCTGAACGGGGGATCGCGCTGGTGTCGGCAGCGCCGCCGGCGCAGCGCGATCAGGGGCCGCGTTGTCGTACCCCGGGCCTACGCTGACGCCCGTGACCGTACGCCTCAACCGCGCCGAGGCGCTCGCGCTGCGCATGACCGGCCTGCTGTTGCGCCCGCACCCCACCACCCGCCCGCGGGGCGTCGCCGACGTGGTCGAGTGGTTCGGCGCCATGCAGGCGCAGGACGCGGCGAGCGGGCTGTGGTCGCTCGGCGTACGCCTTCCCGGCGCCACCCAGGACGACGTCCGCGCGGCGCTGGAGCGGCGCGAGGCGCTGCGCACCTGGCCGATGCGCGGCACCGTGCACCTGGTCCCGGCGCGCGACGCGCGGTGGATGCTGGAGCTGACCGGGGTGCGGACGCTTGTGGGCATCGCCGGTCGGTGGCGGCAGCTCGGGCTGACCGTCGCCGACGGCGAGCGGGCCTGTGACGTGCTGGGCGCGGCGCTGACCGGGGGCGGCCGGCTCACCCGCGCCCGATGCGTTGCCGCGTTGCGCGCCGCCGGGCTGGACACGGGCGATCAGCGCGGCTACCACCTGCTCTTGTTCACCAGCCTGCGCGGCGTCACCTGCATCGCCCCGCACGTCGGCACCGAGCAGACGTTCGCGCTGCTCGACGAGTGGGCGCCCGAGCCGCACCGCCCGGAGCGGGACGAGGCGCTGGCGTTGCTGGCGCACCGCTTCGTACGCGGCCACGGCCCGGTGAGCCGGCACGAGCTGGCCCGCTGGACCGGCCTGACCGTCACCGACGCGACCCGGGCGATCACGCTGGCCGGTGACCTGCTCGCCCCGGTCGAGGTCGACGGCGAGCCGGCAGTGGTCGACACCGCGCTGCTCGACGCGCCCCGCGCGCCGGTCGACGACCTGCACACGCTGCCCGGCTTCGACGAATACCTGCTCGGCTTCAAGGACCGCTCGCTGATGCTCGACCCGGCGCACGCCGCCGCCGTGGTCCCGGGCAACAACGGGGTGTTCCGGTCGACTGTGGTGCGCGGCGGGCGGGTGGTCGGCACCTGGACGCGGACGCTCGGCGCGAGGGCGGTGACGGTGAAGGTGCAGCAGCTCGTGCCGTTCGACGCCGCGCTGCGCGCCCGGGTGGACGCGGCGCTCACCGCTTACGCCCGCTTCCTCAGCCTGGAGCTGCGCCACTCCTGGTGACCACACCCCCGCGGACCGGGCACGCTGAGCGGAACGCCATGGGTGTCAAAGCGGTGCCGAAGCACCCATGGCGTTCCACTCAGCCCGATGAGGAGCGAGGGCGGATCAGTCGGCCAGCGCGCCGGCGGAGCGGCCCTCGTGCAGCGTCAGGTTGCGGCCGCTGCCCGGGTCGAACAGGTGGATCTTCTCCAGGTTGAACCACACCCGGCGGGACTCGCCCTCGCGTACCGGCGACTCCGCCGACAGCCGGGTGACCAGGTTCGACCCGGCGCCGGCGAAGTCCGCCGCACCCGTGTCGGCGGCCAGTTCCTCCAGCTCGGCGGCGGTGGCCCGCTCCCCCTCGACGGTGAAGTAGACGTACTTGTCCGAGCCCATCGACTCGACGATGTCCACCGGCGCCTCGAACTCCATGCCCCGGCGGCGGGTCTCGTCGTCGATCAGCGCCGCGTCCTCGAAGTGCTCCGGGCGGATGCCCAGGATCAGCTCCCGGGGCGCGTCGCCGCCTTCCAGCTCGCGGCGGATCCGGTCGCCGACCGGCACGTCACCGAGCGCGGTCCGCAGCCGGCCGTCCTCCACGACGGCGTGCACGAAGTTCATCGAGGGCGAGCCGATGAACCCGGCGACGAAGAGGTTGCGCGGGTGGTCGTACAGCTCCTGCGGCGGCCCGACCTGCTGCACCGCCCCGCCCCGCATGATGACCACCCGGTCGCCGAGCGTCATCGCCTCGGTCTGGTCGTGGGTGACGTAGACGGTGGTGGTGCCGAGCTGCTTCTGCAGCCGCGACACCACAGTGCGCATCTGCACCCGCAGCTTGGCGTCCAGGTTCGACAGCGGCTCGTCCATCAGGAACGCCTTGGGCTGCCGGACGATCGCCCGTCCCATCGCCACCCGCTGCCGCTGGCCGCCGGAAAGGTTGGCCGGCCTGCGGTCCAGCAGCGCGGTCAGCTCCAGCACCTTCGCCGCCTCGTCGACCTTCTGGTTGATGGTCTCCTTGTCCATCTTCGCCAGCCGCAGCGGGAACGCCATGTTCTCCCGCACGGTCATGTTCGGGTAGAGCGCGTACGACTGGAAGACCATCGCGATGTCGCGGTCCCGGGGCGCCTTGTCGTTGACCCGCTCGCCGCCGATGCGCAGCTCACCGGAGCTGATGTCCTCCAGCCCGGCGATCATGTTGAGCGTGGTGGACTTCCCGCAGCCGGACGGGCCGACCAGGATCACGAACTCGCCGTCGGCGATCTCCAGGTCGACGTCCTGTACGGCGGTGGTCCCGTCCGGGAACCGCTTGCTCACCTTGTCCAGCACGATGTCGGCCATTGCTACCACCTATCCCTTGACTGCGCCGGAGGTCAGACCGGAGACGATGCGGCGCTGGAAGAAGAGCACGAACAGGATGATCGGCACGGTGATCACCACGGCGGCGGCGCAGATCGCCCCGGTGGGGTCCTCGAACTGCGACTCGCCGGTGAAGAACTGCAGCGCCACCGGGACCGTGCGGGACCGCTCGGTCGAGGTGAGCGTGATCGCGAACAGGAAGTCGTTCCAGCAGAAGATGAAGACCAGGATGGCCGTGGTGAACACGCCGGGCGCGGCCAGCGGGGCGATCACCCGCCGGAACGCCTGTCCCTGGGTGGCGCCGTCCATCTTCGCCGCCTTCTCCAGGTCCCACGGGATCTGCTTGAAGAACGCCGACAGCGTGTAGATCGCCAGCGGCAGCGCGAACGTGATGTACGGCAGGATCAGTCCGGGCCAGGTGTCGAACAACCCGAGCTGCCGCTCGATCTCGAACAGCGGCGACACCAGCGACACCTGCGGGAACATCGCGATCAGCAGCGAGACTCCGACCAGCAGCTTCTTGCCGGGGAAGTCGAGCCGGGAGATCGCGTACGCGGCCATCGTCCCGAGCACCACGGCGATCGCGGTGGCGATCAGCGCGATGCCGATGGAGTTGACCAGGGCCCGGACGAACTGGTCGGTGTCGAAGATGGTCCGGTAGTTGTCGAGCGTCCACTCCCGCGGCCAGAACTTGCCGTCGGTGAGCGTGGCCGGGGTCTTGAACGACAGCGAGGCGATCCAGAGCACGGGGACCAGCGCGAAGACGACGACCACGACGTCCAGCAGGCCCCAGCGCAGCTTCGCCCGCGTGGTGGTTTCCACTGCCATGTCAGCGCCTCTCCCCATCGTCGCTGCCCGGGGCAGCGGTGCCGAACAGCTTCACGAACACGAAGGCGATGATCGCCACGGTGATGAAGATCAGCACCGACATCGTGGAGCCGATGCCGAGGTTCAGGCCCCGGATCAGGTTGTTGTAGGCGAGCATCGACACCGACGACGTCTCGTTGCCGCCGTTGGTGAGCACGAAGATGTTGTCGAAGACGCGGAACGCGTCGAGCGTGCGGAACAGCAGCGCGACCAGGATGGCCGGCTTCATCACCGGCAGCATCACCTTGGTGAACCGCTGCCACGCCGTCGCGCCGTCGGTGGAGGCCGCCTTGAGCAGGTCCTCCGGCACCAGCGCCAGCCCGGCCATCAGCAGCAGCGCCATGAACGGGGTGGTCTTCCAGATCTCCGCCAGCATGATGATCGCCAGCGAGCTGGCCCGCTCGGTCAGCGGGGCGCTGCCGTCGAACAGGTTCGCCAGGTAGCCGGTGCCGGGCGTCCAGGCGTACCGCCAGGAGAACGCCGCGACCACCGTGACGATGCCGTACGGGATCAGCGCCGCGGTGCGGACGATGCCGCGGCCGACGAGCGTCCGGTGCATGATCAGCGCAAGGCCCATGCCGAGCACCAGCTCGACCGCGACGGTGACCACCGTGATCAGCGCGGTCACCCCGAACGCGGTCCACCAGAAGTCGTTCGTCAGCACGGTGACGTAGTTCTCCAGGCCGACGAACTCCCGCTCGTCGGGGAAGCGCAGGTCGAAGCGCTGCAGCGACAGCCAGACCGAGTACAGGATCGGGTACGCGGTGACCAGCACCATGACCAGCGCGGCCGGCGCGCACAGCAGCAGGCCGAGGCGCCGCTCGGCGCGCTTGTTGTCACTCAGCGGGGCGCGGGAGCCGCGCCGGGACCGCTGCTCCGGTACGGCGGCGTGCCGGCCGCCGGGCTGCTCGGCCTCGGCCTCGGCGGCGGCCTGCGCGCCGGCCGGGGTGGCGTTCACGCTCATGGCAGAACCCCCTTGGACTCCAGCGCGTCGGAGATCGCCTTGCGCAGCTCGTCAGCGGTCTGCTCGGGCCGGATCGCCGACGGCGGCGACAGGATCGCCGACATCACCGTGGAGATGCTCTGGTACGCCGGGGTCAGCGGCCGCACCGCCGGCTCCTTCAGCTCCTCCAGGATGGTCTCCTTCATCGGGTACGCCTCGGTCATCTCCGGGTCGTCGTAGACGGCCTCGATGGTGGGCGGCACGCCGTCGTTGACGGCGGAGAACTTCTGGTTCTCGGCGTTACGCAGGCAGCGGGCCGCCTCGAACGACTCCTCCGGGTGCTTCGAGTAGGTGCTGACCGCCAGGTTGACCCCGCCGATGGTGACCTTGCTGGGGGTGCCCGGGTCGATGCCCGGCACCCGGGCCCACTTCACGTTCTTGGCCAGCTCGGGGTTGGCCTCCTGGAGCGCCGGATAGACGAACGGCCAGTTCACCTGGAACGCGCCCTTGCCGGACTGGAACTCCAGCCGCACCGGGTCCTCCAGCGCGTTGCTGAACGACGGCGAGGTCACGCCCGACGTGGCGAACTTCTTGAGCTGGTCGAGCGCGCGTACCGCGCCGGCGTCCATCTCCGCCTTCTTGCCGTCGTCACTGAGGATCTTGCCGCCGGCGCTCTCGGCGAGCGTGTTGTAGAGCACCACCAGGCCCTCGTACTGGGCGCCCATGGTCAGCACCTGGTACGGCTTGCCCTGCTCCTTGAGCTGCTGGGCGGCCGAGATCATCTCGTCCCAGGTCTTCGGCGGCTGCGACACCAGGTCGGACCGGTACCACAGCAGCTGCACGTTGGTGTTCTTGGGCGCGGCGTAGAGCTTGTCCTCGTACCGGGCGGTGTCCAGCGGGCCGCCCAGCGTGCCCTGCTCGACCTCGGCCTTGTCCTGGCCGGTCCACTCCCGGATCCACTTCGCGCTGGCGAACTCCTGGGTCCACGTGACGTCCAGGCCGAGCACGTCCATCCCGTTGTCCTGCGCGGCGAGCCGCCGCACCATCTGCACCCGCTGCTCGTCGGCCTCGCGCGGCAGCACCCGGTAGTCGATCCGGTACCGCCCCTGGGCCTGCGTGTTGCAGGTGTCGACGACCTTCTGCAGGTTCTGCTCCGGCGGGTAGTACAGGTTGATCGTGGGGACGCCGCCGTCGCCGCCGGATCCGCAGGCGGCCAGCGGGGCCACCAACGCGAGCGCGGCGGCCGCTGCCGCCGCGCGTCCGGCCGGCCGCCGTGCGGCCGTGTCGGGGACTGTCGTCATCACCCTCCCCCTCTCTTCGGCGAAGATCCGGGGAGTGAGCCGCGCCCCGGTGCACGGCGAGACGACCGGGGCATCGGCCCGATCGCCCGACGCCCCGGGCGTGTCGTGCGGCTGAACGTGCCCGACCTGCGACGGAGCGAAACATCACGGACATGTGACGGCGACGGCACGAACCGGGCCGGGGCGATCGACACGTCGTCCCACGTAGTGAAACGGCGAGGCTACCCAGCGTCAGCGGTCTGCACTAGCGTGGGGCTGGCTCCGTAGCCGGCGCGTCGCCGTCGACGCCGATGCGCCTCCGGCCGTCCCCCATCGCCCGCCCGATCGGTTGGTTCTGACGGGAAGTGCCGTGCGCGCGTTCCCCGGTTGGGCAGGATTCCCCCGAGGAGGTGCCGTCGTGCAGGACACCCGCGCTCTCGCCCTGACGTTCGAGGTGAGCGGCCTGCCCCCGGTCAAGACCGAGGCCCTGTCCATCTTCGCCGCCGGGCACCGGCAGGCGACGAGGGTCCGCACCCTGCTTCAGGCCGCCTGCACGGCGGCCCAGCGCACCGGGTGGACCCCGCTGACCGGGCCGGTCGAGGTGGACCTGACCCTGCGCTGTCCGCCCGGGCACCGTACCTCCGACGCCAGCACGCTGCTGGGCGGCGTGTGCGCGGTGCTCCAGGACAAGAAGCGGGTCTCCAGCATCGGTCTCGCCCACCTCGGGGTGCTGGTCGACGTCGCGCTCTGGTCCGACGACCGGCAGATCCGCCGGCTGTCGTACGTCGAGGAGCCGGCGGAGGATTTCTCGTATCGGGTCCGGGTGTCGGCCGTACCGACGATGGTTTGACCGACGTCCGCGGTGGGGTACCGCGGACGCCGAGGAAGGGAGTGCCGATGTCGGAGCCACACGTCACGCTCGATCCGAGCGGGCTCGACCCTGTGCAGCAGAAGCTGCGCGGCCCGCTTGAGGATCAGCTGACCTCGGCCCTCCAGGCGGCCGCCGACCGGGTCCGGGCCGGCTACGCGGGCGAGCCGGTGGAGGACGTCTGCCGTCGGTTGCTCGACGAGACCCGCTCCGGCCTGCACCCGGACATCGCGGCCGGCTTCCAGCCGGACATGGACGAGTTCTGCCGGGTGGCGGTGGCGATCGTGCGGGGCGAGCTGACCTGAGTCACCGACGTCACGAGAATTGAGTACCCGTACCGATGGCGGGGCCGCCCGCGGCGACGACAATTCTCCCCGTGCGAACTCGAATCATGGTCGTTCTTGCCGTCCTCGGGCTGGCCGGGCTGATGGCGACCACCGGTTGTTCCCTGCGGCAGAGCATCTGCGGCAGCGACGAGTACCCGGTGATCGCGGTCGGCCCGCAGGGCGGCAGTTCCTGCGTGCCGGACGGTGAGGAACCGACGCCGCCGTACGTGCGCTACCCGGAGGGCAAGGTGCCGAAGCACGTCGACGACGAGTGGGACGTCTACTGGCGTACCCACGGCATCGACGAGAACAACAACATCATCGACCGCTGACCCGTCGGCCCGCACCGGTCCCGCCGGTGCGGGCCGCGTCAGCTCCGCCGCACGTCGACCGAGACGACGTGCGTGCCGTCCGGGCGGTCGCCCTCCCCCAGCCGCACCGGCAGCCGGCCGCCTTCGGGCGGTCGCAGGCCGAGCCCGAAGCTGAGGTGCCCCTCGAAGTCGCCGGCCACGGCCCATCCGCGCAGCGTCGGGAAGCGGATGGCCGCCGGTGGCAGGTCCGCCGTACCGCCGCCGCGGGCGTCGTGCGCCTGGGCCGGCTCGAAACGCACCGACAGGTACGCCGTGCCGGGCAGCGCGACCGGTGCTCCACGCCCCTCGGTCACCACCTGCGGCACGTAGGCGACCTCGTAGGACGGTGTGGGTCCGCGGAAGGCGAACGTGATCCGGCTGAACCCCTCCGCCGGGTGGTCGCCGACGTCGACCGCCACCAGGACGGGCAGCGGTTCCCCGGGCGGCGGGGTGACCGGCACCCGTACCCGATGGGTCACCCGGGCGGGGCCGCCGGGCACCGCCCAGCCCCAGGTGACGCGCCAGGATCCGGCGGTCGACGCGGCCTCGGTCGGCACGGGCGGGGTGAACGTGGCTTCCGGCGCATCGGTCCCGGCCGGCGCGGACGCCGCCGCGACCGTCGGGGTGGGCGCCGGGGACGCGCCGTCGTGGCCGGTCGCCGTGCAGGCCGCCGCGAACAGCACGACCAGGCCGGCGAGCAGCGGTACGCGCTGAGGTGTCATGACTCAGTGTCGCTCCGTGACCGGCTCACGCACCAGAGGCGTCCCACCGGCAATCCGGGCGGCGGTGAGGGGTGCCGGACGGGTCAGGACCGGGTCCGCAACTCCCCGGTCCTGACCCCGGCCGTCCGGTTCGGTAGCGGTCTGCGCCGCGGGAACGCGGCAGGCGTGGCACGACGCCTTCCGCCGGGCTCCGCACGGCGAGCCGGTATGCCCGCACTCAGCTCCACGGTGCTCTTACCACCGGACTCCGGTGCGCCCCCGTCTCACCCCGACGAGACGTGGGCGCCGGCTCAGGTTAGGCGCGTCCGCGCAGGCCGGACAAGCGATGACCGGCGACCGCGCTTGTGATTGATGTCTATGCCGAATTGCGGCATGTCGGCGTAACGGGGTCAGCCGGTTTCGCGCTGTTCGACTTCGAGACGCGGACTGCGCCCGGCCGGTCGCGGCGGGACGGTCCGGGCCGCGACGGCCCCGGCGACGAGCGCCAGCGCGGCCACGTGCAGCGCCCGGACGCCCGCCGGGGCGGGGACGCCGGCCGCCGGCAGCGCGGGCATCAGCAGCGCGCCGAGCCCGGTGACCGCCAGCGCCACCCGCCAGAACACCAACGGGTTCGCCTCCGGCACGGGTTCGCGTACGCCACCGGTCCGCACGCCGCGGCGGGCCTCGGAGACGGCCAGGACGACCACCAGCAGTGCACCGGCGAGACCGGCCACCACGTCCACGAACCGGTACCAGTACACGCCGGTCACGGCGTGGAAGTCGGCGATCCCCAGCAGCCGGGGCAGCCGCTCGCTGTCGCTGACCCGGTCCCACGCCACGTGGCTGAACGCGCCGATGAGCACCGAGCAGACGGTGACCTGCCAGGGGTGGCGTACCCGGGCCAGGGTCGCGTACCAGGGCCAGCCGAACAACCGCTGCCCGGGCAGGTGCACCGCGATGCCGGCGATCACGCGGCGCACCACCCAGGCGTACACGAGAGCGACCGGCAGACACCACCAGAGCAGGCCGCCGAGCGTGTGCGTGCGCAGGTTCTGGGCCGGCGCCGTGCCGGTGAACAGGTACGCGACGTCCGGCGCCACCGCGCCGGTGCACAGCGCCACCCCGTCGAACCAGCCCGGCCGCCACAGCTTCAGCGGCAGCACCGGCGCCAGGTGCGACGGGAAGGTCAGCGGCACGTCCCGGACGTTACCGGCCCGGTCAGAAGTGGTGGACCAGGTCGGGGAACGCGGCCAGCCGGATCACCCGCTGGTCGGACGGGTCCAGCTCGTCGTGCTCCAGGACCCACGTGTTCTCGTTCGGGATGAAGACCGCGTTCATCCCGGCCGCCCGCGCGGGCAGGATGTCCGAGCGCGGCGAGTTGCCGATCATCCAGGCGGCGGCCGGGTCGAATGCGTGCTCGCGGGCCAGCCAGCGGTAGGTGTCCGCGTCCTTCTCCGGCACGATGTGCGCGGCGCGGAAGTGGTGCAGCAGCCCGCACGCGTCCAGCTTGCGCTGCTGCTCCTCGCGCTCGCCCTTGGTCAGCAGCAGCAGCTCGTGCCGCCCGGCCAGGTCGTCGAGCGTCTCGGCCACGCCCGGCATCAGCTCCACCTGGTGCCCGACCAGCGCCGCGGCGAGCTGCTCGATCTCGGTGCGCTCCCGCGCGGTGGCCGGACGCTCGCGCAGCTTCTCCAGGCACTCGCCGAGGCTGCGCAGGAAGACCTTGCTGCCGTAGCCGTGCGCAACGGCGTTCGCACGCTCGATGTCGTCGAGCACCGCGCGGATCCGGGCCCGGTCCAGCGTGGGGTGGTCGAGCCAGGTGAGGAAGTCGTCGATGACGCGCTCGAACAGGACGTTGTTCTCCCAGAGCGTGTCGTCGGCGTCGAAGACCAGCACGGCGGCGTCCCGGCGCGACGGCATCGCGTCCCCCTCCCCCTCGCGGACCTCGCACACCGTACTGTCCGACCGCCGGACGGGCCACGCGGATTATCCGGTCGGCGGCCCGTTACCGGCGGCTACCCGACTGCGGAATCCCTGGTCCGACGGCATGCTTCGGCCATGACGATCTCACCCGATCATCCACCTGGACGACGGCGCCGGCGGCGCGCCGCCGTCGCGGTGGCCGCGACGCTCGCCGTCGCGGGCGCGGCGCTGCCGGGATCCCCGGCGCTGGCCGTCAACGCCTCACACACCACAGTGGTCGGCACCAACCCGGTCGACTGGACGCCGCACGCGCTGGACGGCACCGTCCACCGCATCCTCCAGGTCGGCAACCGCGTGTACGTGGCAGGCACGTTCACCAAGGTGCGCAACGCCGGCCAGTCGGCCCAGCTGGCGATGCCCCGGCTGGTGGCGCTGGACGCGACCACCGGCCGGATCGACACCACGTTCCGGCCGCAGGTCAACGGCGCGGTCAAGGCGCTCGCCGCCGCGCCGGACGGCCGCTCGCTCTACATCGGCGGCGCGTTCACCACTGTCAACGGCACGGCGGCGTCCCGGCTGGCCCGGATCGACGCGGCCACCGGCGCCCGGGTCGCCGGTTTCACCACGCCGGCGCTGAACAACCAGGTGAACGACGTACGCCTGGTCGGCAACCGGCTGATCGTCGGCGGCGCGTTCCAGACCGTCGGCGGGGTGACCCGGCGTGCCCTGGCGGCGGTGAACGCCACCACCGGGGCGGCCGACGCGTCGGTCAACCTGAACCTGGCCGGCCCGCGCAAGACCACGTCCGGCGCCACCGCGCCGGTGAAGGTCGAGGCGCTGGACGTCTCCGCCGACGGCACCCGGCTGGTGTTCGCCGGCAACTTCAGCACGGTGGCGGGGGTGGCCCGGCACCAGCTGGCGGTGGCGAACCTGTCCGGCGCGGGCGCCACGCTCTCCGGCTGGGCCACCGACCGCTACCAGCCGCAGTGCGCGCGGTCGATGCCGTCGTACCTGCGCGGGGTGGACATCTCCCCGGACGGCACCTGGTTCGCGGTGGTCACCACCGGCGCGGCGTTCCCGGGCACGCTGTGCGACGCCGCGGCGCGCTTCGAGTTCGGTACGGCCACCGGCGGCAAGCAGCCGACCTGGGCCAACTACACCGGCGGCGACACGCTGCTGTCGGTGGCGGTGACCGGCGCGGCGGTCTACGTCGGCGGGCACCAGCGCTGGCTGGACAACCCGCAGGGCCGCAACTCGGCCGGTCCGGGCGCGGTGTCCCGGCCGGGCATCGGGGCGATCCACCCGACCACGGGTAAGGCGCTGCCCTGGAACCCGACGAAGGACCGCGGGGTGGGCACCGGCGAGCTGTACGCCACCGACCGGGGTCTGTGGGTCGGCAGCGACACGGTGACGGTGGCCGGCGAGTACCACGCCCGGCTGGCGTTCCTGCCGCTGCCGTGAGCGTGTGGGGTGCGGCGGGAGTACCGCCGCACCCCACACGCGTCAGCGACGCAAGGTGAGGATCAGGTCGGCGACCAGCGCGGTCCACCCGGTCTGGTGCCAGGCGCCCAGGCCGGCGCCGTTGTCGCCGTGGAAGTACTCCGGGAAGCAGATCAGGTCGCGCCAGTCCGGGTGGGTCTGGAACAGCTGGGCGGCCCCGTAGATCGGCCGCCGTCCCCAGCCGTCGCGGGTGAACAGCGAGATCAGCCGCGCGGACAGGTCGTCGGCGATCTCGTCGAGCGTGCGCTTCACGCCGGACCGGGTCGGGTACTCGACCTGGAGGTCGTCGCCGAAGAACGCGGCGTAGTCGCGCAGCGCGCTGATCAGCAGGAAGTTCGTCGGCATCCAGATCGGGCCGCGCCAGTTGGAGTTGCCGCCGAACAGGCCGCTGGTCGACTCGGCCGGCTCGTAGCCGACGCTGAACTCCTGCCCGCCGAGCGTGACGGTGAACGGCTTGTCCAGGTGGGCCCGGGACAGCGTGCGCAGCCCGTACTCGGAGAGGAACTCGTCGGTGTCGAGCATCCGGGCCAGCAGCCGTACCACCTGGTCCGGGGCGACCATCGACAGCAGCCGCTGCTGGCGGCCGTCGGGCCCGATCCGGCGGGCGCCGATCACCTCAGCGTATTCGGGGCGGTTGGTGAGGAACCAGCGCAGCCGGGCGCCCAGCTCGGGCAGGCGGCGCATGGTCCGGGCGGTGAGCCGGGTGACGGCTGCGAGCGGCAGCAGCCCGACCACCGAGCGCACCTTCAGCGGCACCTTCGTCCCGTCGGCCAGGCGCAGCACGTCGTAGAAGAACGCGTCCTCGGCGTCCCACAGCCCCTGGTGGTACGCCGCCGCGGCGATGTACGCGAAGTGCTCGAAGAACTTGGTGGCGGTGTCCACGTACGCGCGGTCGTGCTCGGCCAGCACGATCGCCATGTCGAGCAGGTTGAGCGCGTACATGGCCATCCAGCCGGTGCCATCGGACTGCTCCAGCACCCCGGCGACCGGCAGCGCGGCCGAGCGGTCGAACGGGCCGACGTTGTCCAGCCCGAGGAAGCCACCCTCGAAGACGTTGTTGCCGCCGGTGTCCTTGCGGTTGACCCACCAGGTGAAGTTGAGCAGCAGCTTGTGCATCACCCGGGCGAGGAACTCGTGATCCCGGGAGCCGTCGATCTCGAAGACCTTCAGCGCCGCCCAGGCGTGCACCGGCGGGTTCACGTCCCCGAACGCCCACTCGTACGCCGGGATCTGCCCGTTGGGGTGCAGGTACCACTCGCGCAGCAGCAGGAGGATCTGCTCCTTGGCGAAGCCCGGGTCGACCCGGGCGATGGTGACGCAGTGGAAAGCCAGGTCCCAGGCCGCGTACCAGGGGTACTCCCACGGGTCCGGCATGGAGATCACGTCGAAGCTGTTCATGTGCCACCAGGCGCTGTTGCGCCCGTGCCGGCGGCCGGACGGCGGGGGCGCGGAGCCGGGGTCGCCGGCGAGCCAGCGTTCGACGTCGAAGTGGTAGAACTGCTTGCCCCACATGAGCCCGGCGATGGCCTGGCGCGCGACCAGGGCCTCGTCGGCGGTGGCGGCGGCCGGGATGATGCTGTCGAAGAACCGGTTCGCCTCGGCCCGGCGCGCCCAGAGCACGGTGTCGAACCCGTCGCCCAGGTCGGCCGGGGCGGGTGGCGCGGCGGCCGGCGGCGGCGCGGTACGGGTCAGCCGCAGCCGGATCTGCCGCTGCTCGCCGGCCGGTACGTCCAGCACGTAGTGCAGCGCGCCCTTGGTGCCGGTGCGGTCCGGGTTGACGGTGGCCGCGCCGGCCACGACGTGGTCGTTGATGCCGTCCTTCGGGTACGCCGACCGCCCGGGTAGCCCCCACAGCCGCTCGGCGTTGGTCTCGTTGTCGCACAGCAGCGGCACCGGGTCGCCGTCGCCCTCCAGCAGGATCTGGCCGAGCACCCAGTGGTCACCGACGAGCCGGGCGCCGCCCCGCTCCCCGGCCTCCTCGCCGGTCAGCTTCGGCGTCCGGTCGGTGCCCGGCAGGCCCCACGCCCAGGTGTTGCGGAACCACAGCGTCGGCAGCACGTGCAGCGTCGCGTCCTCGTCGCCCCGGTTCGCCACTGTGACCAGCACGCACATGTCCGTCGGCGACGCCTTGGCGTAGTCGACAGTCACCGCCCAGTACCTGTCGTCGTCGAAGATGCCGGTGTCCACCAGCTCGTACTCGGTGTCGTCCCGGCCGCGCAGCGCGTTCACCGCGACCAGCTCGTCGTACGGGAAGGCGGCCTGCGGGTAGTGGTAGCGCCAGCGCATGAAGGAGTGCGTCGGCGTGCTGTCGAGGTACCACCAGTACTCCTTGACGTCCTCCCCGTGGTTGCCGCCGTCGCCGCCGAGGCCGAACATCCGCTCCTTGAGGATCGGGTCGCGCCCGTTCCACAGCGCGAGCGCGAAGCAGAACGTCTGCCGGTCGTCGCAGACGCCCGCCATGCCGTCCTCGTTCCACCGGTACGCTCGGGACCGCGCGTGGTCGTGGGGGAAGTAGTCCCACGCCGTGCCGTGTTCGCTGTAGTCCTCCCGGACGGTCCCCCACGCCCGCTCGGACAGATAGGGGCCCCATGCGCGCCAGTCCTGCTCCCCGGCGTCGGCCTGGGCGAGCCGGTGCCGCTCGGGGTCGGGGGACGCGGAGGTCGACCGGTCGGTGATCACTGGCACATCTTCGACGCCGCCGGGGTACATCTCCACAGCGGCCATTGTCGCCGTGGCATGTCACACCTCGCTGCCGGTGGAGGAAAGTTGATCGACATCCGTTTCGGGCCGCGGGTCTGCGGCGAGCTGTCCGCCGCCGCCGCGCGGGAATGGCTGGTCACGGACGGGCGCGGCGGGTACGCCATGGGCACCGTCGCCGGACTGCGTACCCGCCGGTATCACGGGCTGCTCGTGGTGGCCGGTGACACGCCGGCGTCCCGCAAGGTGGGACTCGTGAGCCTCGACCCGGCGGTGACCCTGCCGTCGGGGCGGCAGGTCCGCCTCGGCGCGCACGAGTGGTCCTCCGGCGTGGTCGACCCGCGCGGCTTCGAGCTGCTGGAGCGCTTCGACCTGGCCGACGGGGTGCCCCGCTGGCGCTGGCGCATCGGCGACGTGGTGATCGAGCGGGAGATCGCCATGACGTACGGCCGTTCCTGCGTGGCGGTGGTGCACCGGCTGATCTCCGGCGGCCCGGTGCGGCTGGACCTGGCCGCGGCCTGCACCTGGCGCGACGCGCACGGCGAGCGGCGCGCCGACGGCCCGGCGCCCCGGCTGGAACCGGCGGCCGGCGGCGCGGTGGTCGACGGCGCGTACCGCCTGGCCGGGCCGGACTGGACCCCGGAGGGGCAGTGGTGGCACGGGGTGCGCCACCGGACGGAGGCCGAGCGCGGCCTGCACCCGGACGAGGACCTCTGGTACGCGGGCCGGTTCACCGGCGCGCTCGACGAGCCGGGCGCGACCGTGTCGGTGCTGGCTTGGGCGGACGACCTGGCCGAGGAGCCGCCACCGGCGACCGCGGTGGTCGAGGCGGCCCGGCGGCGCAGCCGTGCGGTGGTCGCGGCGGCGGAACCCGGCGACGCGGTCGAGGCGACGCTCGCGCTGGCCGCCGACGCGTTCGTGGTGCGCACCGCCACCGGCCCGGACGTGGTCGCCGGCTACCCCTGGTTCGGGGCCTGGTCGCGGGACACGATGATCTCCTACGAGGGCCTGTTCCTGTGCACGAACCGCGCCGACGAGGGCCGGGACCTGCTGCGGGCGTACGCGGCCACGCTGAACGAGGGCATGCTGGCGAACACGGCCGACACCGGCCGGGTCGAGTACAACACCGTCGACGCGACGCTGTGGTTCCTGCACGCGGTGCACCGGCACGTCACAGTCACCGGCGACACCGACCTGGGCGACGAGCTGCTGCCCGCGCTGCACGGCGTGGTCGAGGCGCACGTGGCGGGCACCCGGTACGGCATCGGCGTCGACCCGGCCGACGGGCTGCTGGCCCAGGGCGGCCCGCCGGACGTGGCGCTCACCTGGATGGACGCCCGGGTGTACGGGGTGCCGGTGACCCCGCGTACCGGCAAGCCGGTCGAGGTCAACGCGCTGTGGATCAACGGGCTGGCCGGGCTCGCCGAGCTGACCGAGCTGGCCGGACGCGACGCCGCCGGGCTGCACGCCCTGCACCGCCGGGCCACCACCGCGTTCCGGGAGCGGTTCCCCGCCCCGGCCGGCTGGCTGCACGACGTGGTCGACGCCCCGGCGCCCGCGTACCCGCTCGGCGGGGCCGCGCACGACGACGACGACCTGCTGCGCCCCAACCAGCTGCTCGCCTGGTCCCTTCCGCACGCCCCGCTGGAGCCGGACGAGGCCACGCTACGACGGATCACCGAGGCGCTGTTCACCCCGCTCGGACCGCGCAGCCTCGCCCCGGACTCCCCCGGCTACACCGGACGGCACCGGGGCGGGCCCGCCGAGCGGGACTCCGCGTACCACCAGGGCACCGTCTGGCCGTGGCTGACCGGGCCGCTGCTGGACGCGTACCGCCGGGCCGGGCTGCCCACCGACGACCTGCTGGTGGGGCTCGTGGGCCACCTCGCCGAGGACGGCCTGGGCTCGGTGAGCGAGACAGCCGACGGCGCGGCGCCGCACGCGGCCACCGGATGCCCGTTCCAGGCGTGGTCGGTGGCCGAGCTGCTACGCGCCCGGCGGATGCGCCGGTAACGCGTTACAGACCGGCAACCGGCGCGTCGCCGCCGGTTATCGACCCCTCGGCAGGATGGGCGGCGACCCCACCCGGCACCGCGGCGACGCCGCCGCCGGGGTGGGGACGCCACAACTCAAAGGGGGCCGCGTGTCAGCTGACGCCGAAGTGATCGACATCCAGCCCGCCCGGCACCTGCGGGTGCTGCTGCTCTCCTGGGAGTACCCGCCGGTGCTCGTCGGTGGCCTCGGCCGCCACGTCCACGCGCTGTCAGTCGCCCTGGCCGCCGCCGGGCACGAGGTCACGGTCGTCACCCGCCACGCCGAGGGCGCTCCCCTGGAGGAGTACGCCGACGGCGTCCGCATCGTCCGGGCCGCCGAAGATCCGGTCCGGTTCCCGCTCGCCACCGATTCGCTGCTGGCCTGGACCATGGCGTTCAACCACACGCTCACCCGGGCCGCGCTGCGCGCCGCCTCGTCCGGCACCTACGACGTGATCCACGCCCACGACTGGCTGGTCGCGCACACCGCCGTCACGCTGGCCGAGCACCTGGACGTGCCGCTGGTGACCACCATCCACGCCACCGAGGCGGGCCGGCACCAGGGCTGGCTGCCGGAGGAGATGAACCGCACCATCCACGGCGTCGAGCACTGGCTGAGCAACGCCTCCGGCCGGGTCATCGCCTGCTCCGGGTACATGCGTGACCAGGTGGCCCGGCTGTTCGGCGTGCCGGCCGGACGCATCGACGTGGTCGCCAACGGCGTCGACGACCGGGCCTGGCGGGCGCGGCCGCACGCGGTCGCCTCCGCCCGGGCACGCTTCGCCGCGGGCGGGCCGCTCGTCGGGTACGCCGGCCGGCTGGTCTACGAGAAGGGCGTGCAGCACCTCGTGCACGCCGTGCCGCACCTGGCGAAGCGGCACCCCGGCCTGCGGGTGGTGATCGCCGGGGACGGGCCGTACCGCGACGAGCTGGTCGACCAGGCGCGGCGGCTGCACGTGGGAGACACGGTCCGGTTCGCCGGTTTCATGGACGCCACCCAGCTTCCCGCGGTGCTCGCCGCCACCGACGCCACGGTGATCCCCAGCCTCTACGAGCCGTTCGGCATGATCGCGCTGGAGGCGGCTGCGGCCGGAGCGCCGCTCGCTGTGGCGCGTACCGGCGGGCTGGCCGAGATCGTCGAACCCGGCGTCACGGGGGTGACGTTCCCGCACGGCGACCCGGACGCGCTGGCCGGCGCCGTCGACCGGCTGCTCGGCGACGAGGTCTTCGCTCGGCGGGTGGCGCGCAAGGCCCGGACCATGGTCAGCCGGCGCTACACCTGGTCGGCGATCGCCGCCCGGACCGCCGCCGCCTACGCCACCGCCCGCCGCGACCACGACGCGTTCCAGACCCGCCGGGCCACCGCCCTGCTGGCCGGTGACCGGTCCCCGATCACCCTCCCGGAGGGGAACCTGCTCGCCGGCGCGGCGAGTTAGGAGCAGGACGCGCTGACATGCGATAGGTACCGTCCGATCCGTTGGCTATTGTGGACCACTGACCAGCGGTGAGGAGTGCGGTGCAGGAGGTAGTGATCGCCGGGCGGTACCGCCTGCTCGAACTGGTCGGCCGCGGCGGGATGGGCCAGGTCTGGCGGGCGCGCGACGAGGAGCTGCAACGCGAGGTCGCGGTGAAGCAGGTCGTGCCGCCGAACTGGCTCGCCGAGAACGAGCAGGACGAGCTGCGCGCCCGTACGCTGCGCGAGGCGCGGACGTCCGCGCGGCTCAACCACCCCAACGTGGTGCGGGTCTACGACGTGGTCCGGGTCCAGGGCGAACCCTGGCTGATCATGGAGTACGTCCCGTCCCGCTCGCTCCAGGAGATCATCGAGACCGACGGGCCGCTGCCGCCCGGCCGCGCCGCCGAGATCGGCCTGTCGGTGCTCGCCGCGCTGCGCGCCGCACACGACGCCGGGGTGCTGCACCGGGACGTGAAGCCCGCGAACGTGCTGCTGGCCCGGGACGGGCGGGTGCTGCTCACCGACTTCGGGCTGGCCGTGTTCCAGGGCGGTGACGGCGCGATGACCCGGCCCGGCCTGGTCCTCGGCTCCCCCCAGTACGTCGCACCGGAGCGGGCCGCCGAGGGCGTGTCGAGCGTCGAGGCGGACATGTGGTCGCTCGGCGCCACGCTGCACGCCGCGGTGGAGGGCCGCTCCCCGTACGCCCGCAGCACCGCGATGGCCACGCTCGCCGCACTCGCCACCCGGCCGCCCGACCCAGCGCCGCATGCCGGCCCGCTGGCGCCGGTGCTGGCCGGGCTGCTGCGGCGCGATCCGCGTACCCGCCTGGGGCACCGCGAGACGGCCCGCCTGCTCGGCGTCGCCGCGGTGTCGGAGGCCGACGCGGAGGCCGCCGGCTCTGCGGGCCGTACCACCGCTGCGTCGTCCGAGCGGCCGGCCGGCGGCCGCGATGCCGACGTCCCGGCGGGTGACGAGCCGGGGTCACCGGGGAACCCGGCGGCTCCGGGCGGCATCTACCCGGACCTGATGCCGCCGGCCGCCGCCGCCCGCGCGTGGAGCCGGGCGGCGAAGCGCAGCGAGTGGGCCCCGCCCGCCGAGGGCGACCGCGCGCCACCATCCGGGGACGCGGCCGGCGCGGCTGGTCCCTCCGGTACGGCCGGGCGCTCCGTCCCGGCCGCCCGCGCGGAAGCAGGGAGGACGTCGTCCCCGGCCGCCGGCTCGGGGGCGGTCGGGCGCGTGGACGCAGGCGGTCCCCCGTCCCCGGGCAGCCGTTCGGATGCGATCAGCCGTCCGGACGCGAACGGCGGCTCGGGTGCGGTCGGCGGCTCGGGTGTCATCGGCGGCCCGGCCGCGGCCGATGGCTCGGGTGCGGTCGGCGGCTCGGGTGCGGCCGGCGGCTCGGGTGCGGCCGGCGGCTCGGGTGCGGCCGGCGGCTCGGGTGCGGCCGGCGGCTCGGGTGCGGCCGGCGGCTCGGGTGCGGTCGGTCGCTCGGCAGCGGTGGGCCGGGCGGCGCCACCGCGCCGCGCCCGGACCGGTGACCCGGAGCGGAGCCGCGCCGGTGACCCGGAGCGAGGCCGCACGGGTGAGCCGGAGCAGGGCGCCCCGGACGCGACCCCGGACCCGCCCCGCAGCGGGCCGGCCCGCCCGGGTCCGATCAGCCTCGGTCCGACCGTCCTCACCAGCTTCGTCGACCCGGGCAGCCCGGCCGGCCCCGAGTCGGCGCCCCGCGCCGACGCCCTCAGCCCGGTGCACATCGTCGGCCACGGCGCCGCGCCGGTCGCCAAGCCTCCGCCGGTCGCCCACAGCGGACCGGTCGACAGCGGCGCGGTACATCCCGCCCCGCCCCGGCCCGCCGGGGTTCCCCGCCCCGCCGATCCCCCGCTCACCTCCGGGGACGGGAACCCGCTGCACCGCTGGGGACTGGTGCTGGGAGCCGTGCTGCTGGCCGTGGTGACGGGTGTGGGCACCGCGCTGGCGATCACCAGTGGTCGCGACGAGACGCCGCAGGCGGGCAGTTCCACCGAGGCCGTCGCCCGCCCCTGGGACCGCCCGCCCGGGCCGGGCGTGCCGCCTCCGCCGTTCCCCTGCGTCCGGCCCGACGTGGCCGGCACGCCGGTCCGCAAGGGGCCGCCACCGGACGACCCGCCGGTGACCGTTCCGACCGGCTGGGTCTGGCCCGCCGACACCGGCGGCTTCCGCATCGCCCTGCCCGCCGGCTGGCTGCAACTGCGCTCCGGCGACACCACCTGCTTCCAGGACCCGGAGACGCGGCGCATCCTGGGCGTCGAGCCGTACCCGGGCGGTGATCCGGTGGGCCGGCTGAAGTCGTCCGAGCGGGATCTGACCTCGGCCGGCCGGCTGCCGCATTACCAGAAGGTCCGGCTGGAGTCCGACGGCCCCGGCGCGGCGTGGGAGTGCCGCTGGACCGCGCCCTACGGGGAACGGATGCGCGCGTTGCGTGTCCTGCCCGGCGAACGGGCCGGCTGGACGCTCGGCTGGACCACCTCCGACGCCGACTGGCCCGCCGCCTCGAAACAGTTCGCCGTCATCCGCGCGAGCCTCGGCACGGTCCGGCCCACCCGTACCGCGGGCTGATGCGGCGGCCGCGGCGCGCCTTCCCCAGTGGACCGTCCGGCTGATGCCCCGCTGTCACACGGGCTGACTACAGTGGCGTAGTTTTCTGGATCAAGATCTTCGGGAAGGGCGAGCCGAGATGATGGGACCGTCCCACGCGCTCTCGGGCGCGGCGGCGTGGCTGACCGGCTCCTGGGCGATGGCCCAGTTCGCGGACTACCACCAGACACCGCTGGCCCTGGCGGTGGGCACCGCGGTCTGCGCCGGTGGGGCGCTCTTCCCCGACCTCGACCTGTCCGGGAAGGTCACCCGCAACCAGGGCGGCGCCACCGTGGCCCGCACGTTCGGTGTGGTCAGCCTCTTCGTCGCCGAGGTGATGGAGAAGATCTCGCTCGGCGTCTACTACGCCACCAAGCTCAGCAAGGATCCCCGCCGCAACAACGGGCACCGCACGCTGACCCACACCATCCCGTTCACCGTGCTCGTCGGCTGGGGCACCACCGCGCTCTGCGCCCACTACGGCAAGTGGGCGGTGGTCGGCATCCTCTTCTTCATGATCGGCCTGGCGCTGCGCGGGCTGTTCGACCAGTGGGCCGAGCGCGCCGGCTGGGTGGTGGTCACGCTGGTGTCCGCCGCCGCGGCTTGGTTCACGTTCGCCAACCTGCCCGGCGACCGGGGCTATCCGATGATCGGGCTCGCCGTCGGCGTGGGCTGTTTCGTGCACATCCTCGGCGACATGATCACCCGGGCCGGGGTGCCGATCCTGTGGCCCATCCCGATCAAACGCCGGATGTGGACGATGATCGGCCTGCCCAACAAGATCGCCCTGCGTACCGGCAGCAAGGCCGAGACGGTGGTGCTGCGCACCGCGATGACGATCCTGGCCGTGCTGGCCGCGGTGGGGCTGGTCGCCCCGTCGGTGCTGCAGCGCTTCGACATCCAGGTGTAGGTCAGCCCGCCTCGGCGCGTACCGGGCGGGCGGTGGCCGTCCGGCGCCGGATCAGGCGGGCGGTCCAGCCCACGCCGCGGGCGGTGAGCGCGTACGCCGCCGTCGGCGGGAGGGCCAGCAGCGCGGCGATCCCGGCCACCAGCGGCACCCGGGCGCCGGGCACGTCCGTGGCGACCGCCACCGCGGCTGCGTACCCGGCGGCCAGCACGACCGCGACGAGCCCGGCGAACGCGAGCGCCGGACCGGTCCGCCGCCTGCCCGCCGCCGCACCGAGCGCGACGGCCGGCGCGAACAGCAGCGGCAGCGCGGCCACGCCGAGCAGCGCCGCGATCAGCACCAGCAGCGGCCCGGCCAGCGGGCCACCCGGGTCGGCGCCGGTGACCAGCGCGTACGCCAGCAGGCCGAGGTAACCGGCGACCGCCTCCGCGACGACGACGAGCCAGGCCGCCGTGGCTCCCGCGAGATGACGAGCGACAGTGGTGCCCACGTTGTCCCCTCCCCCGTGCGGACGGCGCCACGACCGTCCCATGGGAACGGTAGCGCCCGGGTTGGCAGCAGGAAGGGGCCACCCAGCATCACTCTGGGTAGGGAAGCAGGCATCGTCGATCGCCCGGGCGGACGATCGACGACACGCTAATGCGCATTAGTGCCAAGGTCCGCCTACTGTCGCGCGCCCGGTCGGCCCTTGTCAAGATCCCCGCCCGAACAGCCGCCAGAGAGAGTCGAGCGCGGCTACTAATGCGCATTACTCCAGGGAGTTCATCGAACGGAAATCTTCCGGCCACCCCTTGACAGGACGCCGGGACAGCAGAGAGGCTCCATCCCGACCCGATCACTAATACGCATTAGCGGAAGTGGAAGGACCGACGTGACCCCTCCCCCCAGGCGTGTCACCCAGCGTGACATCGCGCGAATGGCCGGCGTCAGCCAGGCGACCGTGTCGCTGGTGCTCAACAACCGCACCGACGCCGACGTCCGGATCGCGCCGGAGACACGGGACCGGGTGTTGCAGGTCATCGCCGAGACGGGGTACGCCGCCGACCCGGCCGCCCGCCGCCTCGCCTCCGGGTTCAACCGGATCATCGGCGTCTTCACCTACGAGCCGGCCTTCCCCAGCGGCAGCCGGGACTTCTTCCACCCGTTCCTGCTCGGCATCGAGGAGTACGCCGAACGGGTCGGCTGCGACCTGCTGCTGTTCACCAGCGCCCCGGTGGTGGACGGCCGGCGGCGCATCTTCCACCAGGACAACCGGCTGCGGCTGGCCGACGGATGCATCCTGCTCGGCCGGGAGATCGACGGCGCGGAGCTGCTCCGGCTCAACCGCGACGGGTTCCCCTACGTCGCCGTCGGGCGCCGCGACGACGCCGGCGGGCCGGTGCCCTACGTCGGCGCCGACTACGCCAGCGCGGTCCACCGGCTGGCGGAGCGGGCGCTGGACCTGGGGCACCGGCGCCTGACGTACGTGGGCATGGGCACCGCGGCCGAGTCCTCGCACGACCGGCGCAGCGGTTTCCACGCCGGCGCGGCCGGCGCGGAGAGCGCCCGCCAGATCACCGCGACGGCGGAGACCGCCGACGCCACAGTGGACGACCTGCGGGCCGACGGCAGCACCGTCGCCTTCGTGGAGGACTTCGCCACCGCTGTCGCGCTGGAGTCGGCCGCCCGCCGCAAGGGACTGACGGTGCCCGGTGGCCTGTCCGTCGTGACACTCGGCGACCCGACCGTCCCGGTGCCCACCGACATCACGTTCACCGGGTTCCGCATCCCGCGCGAGGAGATGGGCCGCCAGGCCGTCGAGGTGCTGACCGGCGTCATCGACGGCAGCGCCGGCGGCCTCCAGCAACGGCTCCTGCCCTGCGAACTCGTCGAGGGCGACACCCTCGGCGTCCCTGGATCGGCGGCCGACCGGCGCTGACACGCCCGGCCGCGCAACTGGAAGGAAGCAAGTGGTACTAATGCGTGCGGACGTCCTCGTCGTCGGGGGCGGACTGGGCGGTGTCGCCGCGGCGCTGGCCGCGGCCCGTGCCGGCCGGTCCGTCATCCTGACCGAGGAGTTCGACTGGCTCGGCGGGCAGCTCACCAGCCAGGCGGTCCCGCCGGACGAGCACTCCTGGATCGAGCAGTTCGGCGCCACCGCGAGCTACCGGGAGCTGCGCGACGGCATCCGCGACTACTACCGCCGCCACTACCCGCTGACCGAGCGGTCCCGGGCGTGGACCGACCTGAACCCGGGCGCCGGCTGGGTGAGCCGGCTCTGCCACGAGCCTCGCGTCGCGGTCGCCGTCCTGGAGCAGATGCTCGCGCCGTACCGGGGGTCCGGGCGGCTGACGGTGCTGCAGCCGTACCGGCCGGTCGCGGCCGAGACCGACGGCGACCGGGTCACCGGCGTCACGCTCGCCCACCGGGACCGCGACGAGCGGATCGAGGTGGAGGCGCCGTACGTCCTGGACGCCACCGAGACCGGTGAGCTGCTGCCGCTGACCGGCACCGAGTACGTGACCGGGTTCGAGTCGCAGGCGCAGACCGGTGAGCCGAGCGCGCCCGCCGAGGCGCAGCCGCTGAACATGCAGGCGGTGTCCGTCTGCTTCGCGCTGGACCACGTCGACGGCGACCACACCATCGACCGTCCCGCCGGTTACGACTTCTGGCGCGACTACAAGCCGGACTTCTGGGGCGACCGGCTGCTGTCCTGGCGGTCGCCGCACCCGCGCACGCTGGAGATCGTGGAGCGCAGCTTCACCCCCAACCCGGACGACGACCCGCTGGGCGTCAACGCCGACCAGCGGCTCAACCCGGGCGACGGCAACCTGTGGACGTTCCGGCGCATCGCGGCGCGGCGCAACTTCGTCGACGGCGCGTACGGCAGCGACATCACGCTCGTCAACTGGCCGATGATCGACTACTTCGAGGGCCCGGTCATCGACGTGCCGAACGCGTCCTGGCACCTGTCCCAGGCGCGCGAGCTGTCGTACTCCGTCCTGTACTGGCTCCAGACCGAGGCGCCCCGCCCCGACGGCGGCACCGGCTACCCGGGGCTGCGGCTGCGCGGCGACGTGACCGGCAGCCCCGACGGGCTGGCGCAGGCGCCCTACATCCGGGAGTCGCGCCGCATCCGCGCCGAGTACACGGTGGTCGAGCAGGACCTCTCCCTCGCGGTACGCGGCGAGCACGGCGCGGTGAGCTACCCCGACTCGGTCGGCGTCGGCATGTACCGCATCGACCTGCACCCGTCGACCGGCGGCGACAACTACATCGACGTCGGCTCCTGCCCGTTCGAGATCCCGCTCGGCGCGCTCATCCCGCAGCGGATGGAGAACCTGCTGCCGGCCGGCAAGAACATCGGCACCACGCACGTCACCAACGGCAGCTACCGACTGCACCCGGTCGAGTGGAACGTCGGTGAGGTCGCCGGCCTGCTGGCCGACTTCTGCCTTGCGCGGGGCGAGTCCCCGCGCGCGGTCCGCGGCACCCCCCGCCTGCTGGCCGAATTCACGGACCGCATCTCGGCCGCCGGCGTGGAATGCCGCTGGCCGCAGATCGCGGGCTACTGAACCCCCGGTGAGGAGAAGAAAGTGAGATACGGAAGACTGTCCGGCCTGGTCGCGGCGACCATGACCGGTGTGCTCGCCCTGACCGCCTGCGGCGGTGGCGGCGACGCAAAGGACGACGGTCCGGCGAGCCTGCGGATGACCGTCTGGTCGGCGAACGAGGCGCACCTCAAGCTGTTCAACGAGATCGCCGACGAGTACCGCAAGAACAACCCGGACGTCGCGGAGATCAAGTTCGACCCGCTGCCGTTCGAGAACTACACCACGACGCTGACCACGCAGATCGCCGGCGGCAACGCGCCGGACCTCGCGTGGATCTTCGAGAACTCGGCTCCGGACTTCGTCGCCTCCGGCGCGCTGAGCCCGCTCGACGACACGCTGAAGAAGGCCGACGGCTACCAGTACGACGACCTCTCCCCCGCCACGCTGAAGCTCTGGCGAAACGACGGGAAGCTCTTCGCGTACCCGTTCTCGACCTCGCCGTTCGGCGTGTTCGTCAACAACGACATGCTCAAGAAGGCCGGGCAGAAGACCCCGGCCGAGCTGATCGCGGCCGGGCAGTGGAACTGGGACACCGCGCTCGCCGCGGCCGGCGCGACAGCGGCGAAGTCGGGCAAGGCCGGGCTCGTGGTCCGCGACTTCGACTACAAGGGCTGGGACAACCTGGCCACGTTCTGGACCGGCTGGGGCGCCCAGGCGTGGAGCGAGGACGGCCGCAGCTGCGGGTTCAACAGCCCGGAGATGGTCGAGGCGATGACCACGCTGCACAAGGCGATCTTCACCGGCAAGGCGCTGCCCGGTCCGGGCACGACCGCCGACTTCTTCGCCGGTGACGCCGCCATGACCGTCACCCAGATCTCCCGCGCCTCGCTGCTGAAGGAGAACGGCTTCGACTGGGACCTGGTCCCGCTGCCGGCCGGCCCGAAGGGCCCGTACGCGGTGGTCGGCCAGGCCGGCATCGGCGTGATGAAGAAGAGCCCGCACGCCGAGCAGGCCGCCGACTTCCTGGCCTTCTTCACCAACCCCGCCAACTCGGCGAAGCTGGCCCAGTTCTTCCCGCCGCCGCGGCAGTCCCAGCTGACCGCCGAGACGCTGGCCAAGACGAACCCGAAGCTCAAGCCGGAGCAGCTGCAGAAGGTCGTCATCGACGGCATCACCAACGGCACTGTCAAGCCCAGCCACTCCGGGCAGGCCGAGCTGAGCCAGCAGGTGCGCGCCGCGCTCGACCCGCTGTGGAAGGCGGACGCGGACGTCAAGAGCGTACTCGACGGCGTCTGCTCCAAGATCCAGCCGCTGCTGGCGAAGTAGGGCCGAGGATCATGACCCAGACGGACACCAGGGTGGGCCCGGCTGCTGCCGGGCCCACCCCGGGCCGGGCCCGGCCGTTCTGGACCACCCGCCGCCGGGACCAGCTCACCGGATACCTGTTCATCACCCCGCAGCTGCTCGGCAGCGTGGTCTTCGTGATCCTGCCGCTGGTCCTCGTGGTCTGGTACAGCCTGCACGAGTGGAACGTGCTGGCCGGCAGCTTCGACTACATCGGCACCGACAACTACGCCGCGCTGGCCGACGACCCCAACCTGGGCCCGGTGCTGCGGTCGACCGGCCTGTTCTCGGTCGGCCTGGTCGTGTTCAACCTCGGCCTGGCGTTGCTGCTGGCCGTCCTGCTCAACCAGAAGCTGCGCGGGACCATCGTCTTCCGCACCCTGTTCTTCTCCCCCGTGGTGGTCTCGCTGGTCGCGTGGACCATCGTCTGGGGCTTCCTGCTGCAGGACAACGGCGGCATCAACGGCCTGCTCGACACCATCGGCGTCGACGGCCCCAACTGGCTGCGCGGCGAGGGCACGGCGATGCTGTCGGTGATCGTCGTGCAGGTGTTCAAGAACGTCGGCCTGAACATGGTGCTGTTCCTGGCCGCCCTGCAGGGCGTGCCGGCCGATCTGTACGAGGCCGCCGAGGTCGACGGCGCGAGCCGGATGCGCCAGTTCTGGCGGATCACCGTGCCCCTGATCAGCCCCACGATCATGCTCACGTCGATCATCACGGTGGTCGGCTCGCTGCAGGTCTTCGCGCAGATCGCGGTGCTCACCCAGGGTGGGCCCGGCACCTCGACCACTGTGCTCGTCTACTACCTCTACCAGCAGGCCTTCCAGTTCCATCACTTCGGCTACGGCGCGACGCTGTCGATCCTGCTGTTCGTCATCGTGCTCGCGCTGACAGTGCTGCAGTGGCAGATGCGCAAGAGGTGGGTCTTCCATGAATCGTGACCTGTCCCGGCGGACCAAGCTGGTGCTCTACGGGGTGCTGATGGTCCTGGCCGTCCCGTTCGTGTTCCCCACCTGGTGGATGGTCACCTCGTCGCTGAAGCCGGTGGCGGACATCTTCTCCTTCCCGCCGCAGCTGCTGCCGACCGATCCGCGGCTGGACGCGTACCGGCGGGTGTTCGAGCTGCAGCCGTTCGGGCAGCAGTACCTGAACAGCCTCTACATCGCGCTGCTGGTCACCGTCGGCACGCTGGCCGTGGCGTCGCTGGCCGGGTACGCGTTCGCGCGGATCCGGTTCCGGGGACAGAACGTGCTGTTCCTGGTCGTCCTCGCGGGCCTGCTCATCCCGAGCGAGGTGACGATCGTGCCGCTGTTCCAGATGTTCTTCAAGCTCGACCTGATCGACACCCACTGGCCGCTGATCCTGGTGCCGATCTTCGGGGCGCCGAGCGTGCTGGCGACGTTCATCATGCGGCAGTTCTTCATCAGCCTCCCCGGTGAGCTGGAGGAGGCGGCGCGGGTCGACGGGCTGGGACGCTTCGCCACGTTCTGGAAGATCGCGCTGCCGCTGTCCCGGCCCGCGCTCGGCGCGGTGGCCATCTTCACGTTCCTGCACAGCTGGAACCTGTACCTGGAACCGATCGTGTTCCTCTCCTCGCCGGACAAGTTCACCCTGCCGCAGGCGCTCACCCAGTTCGTCGACGCGTACGGCGGTCCGATGTGGGACGTCCAGCTGGCGGCGGCGTCGATGACCGCACTGCCGGTGCTGGCGGTGTTCGTCATCGCGCAGAAGCAGTTCGTCGAGGGCCTCGCGCACACCGGTCTGAAGGGATGACCGGTCCGGTCGTCGGGATCGACATCGGCGGCACCAAGACCGCCGCCGCCCTCGTCGGTCCCGGTGCGCGGGTGCTCGGCCGCCGCGAGGCGCCCACCCCCGCGCGCGGCGGGCCGGCCGCGGTGCTGGACACCGCCGCCGGCCTGGCCGCGGACCTGCTCGCCGCCGCCGGCCCCGGGCCGGTCGGGGTGGGCACCGCGGGCACCGTCGACCCGGCGACCGGCGCCATCCGGTACGCGACCGACAGCCTGCCCGGATGGGCCGGCACCCCGGTCGCCGACGAGCTGGCCGCGCGGCTGGGCCGGCCGGTGCGCGTCACCAACGACGTCGCCGCGGCGGCGCTCGGCGAGTGCTGGGCCGGCGCCGGACAGGGCCGGGGGCACGTGCTGCTGGCCGCCGTCGGCACCGGCCTGGGCGGCGCGATCGTCAACGACGGGCGGGTCGAGTGCGGCGCCCGGGGCGCGGCCGGCCAGCTCGGGCACCTGCCGGCACCGGGCGCACACCGGCTGCGCTGCGGCTGCGGCCGGTACGGGCACCTGGAGGCGATCGCCTCCGGCACCGGCCTGGCCGCCGCGTACGCGCTCGCCGGCGGTGACCCGGTCACCGGCCGGGAGGTGGCGCGGCGCGCGGCGGCCGGTGACGCGACCGCCCGGCAGGTCGTCGACCGGGCCGGCGCCGCGCTCGGCGCGGCCCTGGCCGGGCTGGTCGCCCTGCTCGACCCGGACGCGGTGGTGGTCGCGGGCGGCGCCGCCGCCACAGTGCTTCCCGCCGCGACGGCCGCCTACCGGGCGGAGCTACCAGGCGGCTGGGCGCACGTGCCGCTGCTTCCCGCGGCGCTGGACGCCGACGCGGTGGTGGTCGGCGCCGCCCGGCTCGCCACCGCACCGATCCACCACGACGGAGGAACAAGCACGTGAGTGTCCTGGACGAACTGGCCGGCGGGCTGGTCGTGTCCTGTCAGCCCCTGCCCGACGACCCGGACGACCCGATGCGCGACCCGTACGTCCAGGCCCGCGTGGCGGCCGCCGTGGTGCGCGGCGGCGCGGTGGCGGTCCGGGTCAACGGTCCCGACGACGTGCGGGCGGTACGCGCCGCCGTCGACGTGCCGGTGATCGGGTTGTACAAGCACGGCACGCAGGGCGTGTTCATCACCCCGACCGCCGGGCACGCGCTGGAGGCGGTGCGGGCCGGGTCGCACGTCGTCGCGGTGGACGCCACCGACCGCCCCCGGCCCGACGGGCGGACCTTCGCCGACACCGTCCGCGCGGTGCACGAGCAGAGCGACGCGCTGGTCCTGGCCGACGTCGCCACTGTGGCCGAGGGCGTCGCCGCCGTCGAGGCCGGCGCGGACGCGGTCGCCACCACGCTGTCCGGCTACACGCCGGCCGGCCCACCGATCGACGGGCCCGACCTCGGGCTCGTGGCGCGACTCGCCGCGCTGCTGCCCGTACCGGTGATCGCCGAAGGGCGCTACCGGACCACGGAGCAGATCAGCCGGGCCTTCGAGGCGGGCGCCCACGCGGTGGTGATGGGCAACGCCGTCACCTCACCGCTGTGGATCACCCGCCGGCTGGTTCCGGCCACCCCCCGGGCGGCGAGCGCGCCGGAGAAAAGGGAGCATCGATGAAGAGAAGAACCCTTCTTGCGGCCACCGGCGCGGCCGGCCTGGCCACAGTCGCCCTCGACGGCCCCGCCTTCGCCCGGCCCGCCGGCCGGCGGCCGAGCGTGGCGCTGGTGCCGCTGGACGACCGGCCGGTCAACACGTACTGCGCGGAGATGACCGGTGCGAGCGCCGATGCCGAGGTGCTGCTGCCGCCGCGGAACCTGCTGGGCCGTTTCTTCACCCGCGGTGACGGCGCCGGCATCGCCCGCTGGCTCGACGGCGTCGACGGCGTCGACGGGTACGTGATCTCGGTGAGCATGCTGGCGTACGGGGGCCTGATCGCCTCGCGTACCGCCGCACCGGCCCTGGCCGACGCGTTGCGCAACCTGGAGGCGATCCGGCGGCTGCGCGCACGCCGGTCGGACGCGGTGATCGAGGTGCACGACACGATCCAGCGGCTCGCGATCACCAGCACCGGCACCGACCTGGACAACTACCGTGACCTGGTGGTCCAGTGGGCCAAGCTGTACGACCAGGTGGTCAACCTGGGCCAGGAGTCGCTGCGGGGCCAGCTCGACGCCGTGCGGGCGCGGATCCCGGACGCCGTGGTCGAGGACTACCTGGCCGCGCGGGCACGCAACCACCAGGTCAACCGGCTGATGGTGGAGTGGGTCGCGGACGGGACGATCAGCCACCTGGTGCTCTCCGAGGACGACACCGCGCCGGTCGGCCTGGCCCGCGCCGAGCGGGTCGAGCTGGAGGCGCTGGTGGCGCGGCTCGGCGTCGGCGACCGGGTGGAGATCTTCCCCGGCGCCGACGAGGTCAACGCGCTGCTCGTCGCGCGGGTCGTCGCCGCCGGCGCCACGCCCACCTACCGGGTGGAGTACGCCGGGGTGTCCGGCGAGGGCTGGACCGCAGCGCTGGAGGGCATCCCGTTCGCGGAGAACATCCGCCGGCACGTCACCTCGGTGGGCGGCCGGGTGGTGACCGGCGACGCGGACATCGTCCTCGCGGTGAACACCCCCTCGGCGGCGGCCGGGCAGCGGGCCGCCGACCTGGACGCGTTCGTCGGCCGCATCGGTGAGCTGCTGGCCGCCGGCACCCCGGTGATCGTGGTGGACCCGCTGATCGTCAACAAGGGCGACCACGACCTGGTGTCCCGGATGGAGGCCCGCCTGGACCTGCCGGCGCTGCTGTCGTACTCGGGGTGGAACACCGGCGGCAACGCGCTCGGGCTGGCGCTCGCGCACGGCACCGCGCGGTGGGCGTACCTGCGCTCGTCCGGCAGCGGCTTCGGCGTGCCGGAGCTGCGCGGGCCGGCCCAGGCGCACGCCGAGTACCTGCTCTACCGGTTCGTCAAGGACGACCCGTGGAAGAACGTGGTGCAGGTCGAGGCGTACGCGCACGCCCGCGCGCAGGGCTGGGATCCGCTGGCGCTGACCGCCGAGCAGAAGCGCTACTTCGACGGCTGGGTACGTGACCGGCTGGTGCCGCTGACCGAGCGGTACTTCGCCGACCACTTCGCCGGGCGCGAGCTGGTGCTCGGGGTACGCGGACGCAGGACGTTCACCGCGACGCTGGACCGGGTCACCGCGGTGCGGGTCGAGCTGCCGTGGGACCGGCTGTTCGAGGTCACGCTGGAGCCGAGCCTGCGGCTGCGCTGATCGGTGCGGGTGCGGTCCCCCGGGGCCGCACCCGCCTCAGCGGGGCGTCAGGAGGCAGAACTCGGTGCCGTCCGGGTCGGCCAGCACCACGTCGTCGGCGGTGTGTTCTCCCGTACCGGCCCGGGTCGCGCCGAGCGCCAGCAGCCGGTCGATCTCCGCGTCCCGGTCGCCGTCCGCGACCAGATCCAGGTGTACGCGGTCCCGCCCGCCGCTGGGCATCAGCGGCGGGCCGCTCCAGGTGACCTTCGCGCCCCCGCGCGGCGACTGGATCGCTGTCTCCTCGTCCTGGTCCCAGACCAGCGGCCAGCCCAGCGCCTCGCTCCAGAAGAGGCCTGCCGCCCGGGTGCCGTCGCAGTTGACAGCGCCGACCGGGCCGCAGCCGGCGAGGAAGTTGTTGCCCGCCTCGATGACGCAGAACTCGTTGCCCTCCGGGTCGGCGAGCACCACCTGGTCGTCGTCCGGCCCCTGGCCGATGTCGATGTGCTGCCCGCCCAGCGTCAGCGCCCGGTCGACGGTGTCCCGCTGGGCCTGCGGCGACGCGCTGGTCAGGTCGAAGTGGATCCGGTTCTGCACTGTCTTCGGCGCAGTGCTGGGCAGGAACCGGATGCGGAAGTCGCTGTGGGCGTCGCCGCCCAGCGCCACGCCTTCGCGCGGGTCGTCGAGGATCTCCCGGCCGAGCACCCCGGACCAGAACCGCGCGAGCCGCCGTGGGTCGCCCGCGTCGAGGCTGACCGCGTAGAGGTGAACCGCCATCCGCCCGTCTCCGATCCGCCGCCGTCGTCGGCGGCAGGTCAGGAGCGTAGGCCGGGCGGCCCGGCCGCGCAGCCGGATTTTCCCCGCTGTCGCGTTACTTCGCCGGGAGGGTGCGCGCGAAGCGGACGCCCCTGCCGACCCAGCGGGTCAGGTCCGGGTCGCGCTCGCAGGCATCGGGCGACACGGTGACCCAGCCCCGCATCTCCCGGCCCCGCATGACTGTCGCCTCGGCGCCGGGCTCGGCCAGCGCGCGCTCGGCCTCGGCCGGGTCGACCCGGACCATCAGGCCGCCCGCGCCGCGCACGACCACCGCCATGTTGCCGCGCAGCATCATCGCCAGGCCGCCGAACATGCGCCGCTCGGTGATGCCGGGCTCGTGCCCGAGGGCTTCCCGTACCCGGTTCGCCAGGTCCTCGTCGTAGGCCATGACGGCATCGTGGCATCCGGGTCCGACAGCGGGGCGCGCCTCAGGCGCCGACGCGCTGTTCGGGGATGGACAGGCCGTACAGCGCCATCAGCTCCGGGCTGTCGATCCGGCTGCCGTCGGCCACCGCGTCGCAGGCGATGTCGACGATCTGGTCCTTGTGCGCCAGCAGGTACGGCCGCGCCCCCACGTCCGCGCTGGCCAGTGTGGCGATGCCGGACCAGTGCCGGCGGCCGAACAGCATCGGGTAGCCGCGCAGCCCGTCGTAGGTGGCGCAGACCAGCACGTCCGGGTACGGCAGCGCGGTGACCCGGCGGACCGCCGCCGCGGTGAGCCCGGGCATGTCCACCGGCACCACGACGACCGCCTCGATGTCGTCGTCGGTGAGCGCGGCGAGTCCGGCCCGGATCGAGGAGCCCACCCCGGTGCCCCAGGCGCGGTTGACCACGACAGTGGCGCCGGTCAGGTCGGTGGTCTGCCGCACCTGCTCGGCCGCCGCGCCCAGGACGACCACGACCTGTGCGCAGCCCGCCTCGGCCATCGTGTCGATCATCTGGCTGACCAGCGGCTTCTCGCCCTGGTGCAGCAGCGCTTCGGGTCCGCCGATGCGGCGGCCGCCACCGGCGGCGATGATCATTGCAGCGATCCGGTTCAGCGGTGCCCCCTCGATCAGGGGACGGACCGGGCACAGCCGCCCGGTCCGTCCCGTCGTACGCACACCGGGCCCAACGAGCGCGGCCGGGGGCGGGTAGCGGGGCAAAACAGAAAATTGCGTGACTATGCCGCGTCCGCGTAGCAGTCCACTGTCGACAGGTCGAGCGGGAACCGGACCGGGGTGTCGCCGAACAGCAGGCGGGTGGCCCGCACGCCGGCGGCGGTGACCGCCTCGGCGACGGTTGCCGCCTGCCCGGCCGGGCAGTGCACCATCACCTCGTCGTGCTGGAAGAAGACCAGCTCCGCCTCCGTGCCGGCCAGCTCGGTGCGCAGCGTCGCCAGCAGCGTGGAGGCCCACTCGGCAGCAGTGGCCTGGATGACGAAGTTGCGGGTGAAGCGCCCCCGCGAGCGGGCCGCCCGAGCCGACGGGCTGTGCGGATCGGCCCCGCCGTCAGGCATCGGCTCCTCCCCCTCGGCGAACCCCGCCGACCCGGGCGGGCAGGTGCGGCCCAGCCAGGACCGGACCAGCCCGCCCGCCTCACCGGTGCGCGCTGCCGCCTCGACGTAGCCGAACGCGGTCGGATAGTTCTTCCGCAGCACCGCCAGGGCCGGCACGGCCGCCCCGCCGGTCTGCCCGTACATCGCCCCGAGCAGGGCGACCTTGGCCTTCGCCCGGTCACCGGCGAATGCGTCCCGGGCCAGCGCGGCGTACAGGTCACCGGCGCCGCCCGCCGCCGCCAGCCGCTCGTCGTCGGAGACCGCCGCGAGCACGCGCGGTTCGAGCTGACCCGCATCTGCGACCACGAACGTCCAGCCCGGGTCCGCCACCACTGCCTGCCGGATCACTTTCGGGATCTGCAACGCCCCGCCGCCCCGGGTCGCCCACCGGCCGGAGACCACGCCGCCCGGTACGTACTCCGGGTGGAACCGGCCGCCGGAGACCCAGGCGTCGCGCCAGGCCCAGCCGTGCGCCGTCCAGATCCGGTACAGCTCCTTGTATTCGAGGACCAGCGGCGCCGCCGGGTGCTCCACCCCGCGCAGCACCCAGGCGCGCGTGTTCGGCAGGTCCACGCCCGCGCGGGCGAACGCCCGCAACAGCTCCGCGGGCGAGTCGGCGTGCACCTGGCGTACGCCGAACGCGTCAGCGATCCGGGCCTGCAACTCGGCCAGCCGGCGCGGCGGCCCACCGACCGGGGACGGCTCGCCGAGCAGGTCGGCCAGGATGGCGTCGTGCACGTCGGCGCGCCAGGGCAGACCGGCCGCGCCCATCTCGGCCGCCACCAGCGCGCCCGCCGACTCGGCGGCCACCAGCAGCCGGAACCGGCCGGGGTGGGTGGTCGCGGCGATCCGGGCGAGCTGGTCTGCGTACACCCGGGTCAACGCCGTGATGCCCGGACCGGGCGGGCCGGACGGCGGCTCGAAGAGCGCGGCCTGGGCGTGACCGGGCGGCTCGGGCGGGCGGGGCGCCGGGTCCGGCGGGACCGGCGCGCCGGTGACCCGGGCCCAGGCGGCTGGTAGCGCGCGGGGCTCGCCCCACCGGCCCGCGTGCCCGAGCAGCAGCGCCTCGGTCAGCTCGACGTCGTGGCAGCGGTCGAGCCGCACCCCGGCGCGCAGCAGCGCCGGGTAGGCGCCCGCCCAGGCGGCCCAGACCCAGCGGGGGTGCCCGGCGGCCTCCCGGGCGGCCACGGCGGCGGCCAGGTCGGTGACCTCCTCGGCCGGGCCGGACGGGGTGCCGTCGGCGTGCAGCGGTTGCAGCACGCCGCTGCCCCGCTCGTCCGCCACCACCGCCACCAGCACGGACGCATTCTGCCCCCTCCCCCTGACACGCTCCGCGTGGAAGGAAGGGCCCCCTCTTAACGCCTGCGGTAGAGGAAGGGCCCCTTGTTAACGCCGAGCGTTAACAAGGGGCCCTTCCTTACACCCCCCGGAGGGTTACTTGCTGACGCCGGCGGTGAGGCCGGACTGCACCTGGCGCTGGAAGACGATGTACACGATCAGCACCGGAAGCATCGCCATGGTGACACCGGCGAAGAGTCCGGACCAGTCGGACTTGTAGCCCTGGTTGACCGACAGCTCGATCAGACCCTGGGCGATCACCTGGTTCTTCGGCTCGCCGGACACCGACTGCATGAGCAGCGTCGGCAGGTACCACTGGTTCCACTGGCCGAGCACGTTGAAGATGCCGATGCTGATCAGGCCCGGCTTGGCCATCGGTAGCATCACGCTGAAGAACGTGCGGGTGTGCGAGGCCCCGTCGACCTGGGCCGCCTCGGCGATCGAGTCGGGCAGCGTCCGGAAGAACGAGTGCATGAAGAAGATCGTGAACGACAGCGACCAGGCCACGTAGACCAGGATCAGCATGAGGTGCTTGTTCGGGCCGAGCAGCGGGAGGCTCACCCCGGTGTTGTAGACGCCCTTGAACAGCGGCACAGCGGCCAGGTAGATCGGCAGCGTCAGCCCGGACAGGAACATCCAGTAGATCAGCCGGTTGCCGCGGAACTCGTAGCGCGCCAGGGCGTACGCGGCCATCGAGCCCAGCAGCATCGTCAGCGTCACGCTGAACACGAGCACGAGCAGCGTGTTCAGGAAGAAGCTGTCGATCCCGGCGGTCCAGGCGCGGGCGAAGTTGTCCCACTGCAGGGCGTCGGGGATCAGCGACAGCGGCTCGCGGATCACCTCGGAGTCGGTCTTGAGCGCCGACATCACCACCCACAGCAGCGGGTAGACCACCATGATCGCCCAGACCGCGAGGAACAGGTGCGAGAAGCCGTTGAAGATCCGGCCGCCGAAGCCGTTGCCGACGTCCTTCGCGCGCCGGTCCGCCGGCGGCCGGTCCGGCGGCGCCGTGTCGGACCGGGCCGGGCCGGAGGTGTGGGTCACAGTGCTCATCGTCCAGACCTCCTCAGTACTCGATCCGCTCACGGCGGGTGATCCTCAGCTGGAGCGCGGCCAGCAGGATGGTGAAGATGGCCAGCGCGACGGCGATCGCGCAGGCGTAACCGAACTGGCCCTTCTGGAACGCGTTGAACTGGATCACCGAGGCGAAGATCTCGCTGGCGTGGTTCGGCCCGCCCTGGCTCGGCGTCATGACGAAGACCAGCGCGTACATGTCCAGCGCGATGAAGCCCAGATAGACCCAGGCGACCGAGATGCTGTCCCGCAGCAGCGGCAGGGTCACCCTGAAGAACGTGTGGAACCGGCCCGCGCCGTCGAGGATCGCGGCCTCGTAGATGTCCTTCGGGATGGACTGCATCGCGGCGGAGAACAGCACCATGTAGAAGCCGGCGCCGCTCCACACCGCGATGAACAGCAGCCACCAGAGCACCGCCGGCACGCCGAGGAACGGCTCCGGATCGGCGGTGAAGGCGATCGGGTTGTCCGCGTCGACCAGCCCGATCTTGATGAGCAGGCCGTTGATCAGGCCCTGCCCGTCGGTGCGGTAGATCTGCTGCCACATGACGGCGATGACCACCAGCGACAGCACCTGCGGGAAGAAGAAAATGACCTTGTAGAGCCCGGAGCCGAACACCCCGCGGATGCCGGCCCTGTCCTCGCGTCCGCCCACGTTGAGCAGGAACGCGAGGAACAGGGCCAGCGCGATCGTGAACAGCGGCACGGTGACCAGGAAGAACACGTTGTGCCAGAACGCCTTCCGGATCAGCTCGTCGGAGAACAGCCGGACGTAGTTGTCCAGCCCGACGAAGCGCTGGGAATCGGAGTACCCGCCCCAGTCGGTCAGCGAGTATCCCGCCGCCTGGGCGAACGGCCACACCACGTAGAACAGGTACAGCGCGACGGGCAGGGCCAGGAAGCCCGTGACGAAACGCGCGACTCCGTGCCGCATTGGACTCACTTCCTCGCGGTGATCAGGCGGTGCGGGTCTGCTTCTTGATCGACGAGTCCTTGGCGACCTTGTCGGCGGCCGCCTGCATCTTGTCGACGAACTGCTGCGCGGTCAGGCGGCCGGCCATCAGCTCCTCGGAGAGGTTCTGGCTCTCCTTGTCCAGGTCGGCGTAGAAGTCCGGGAACTTCACCGAGATCAGGTCCGAGCTGCCGTTCTTCATCAGCGAGTTCGCCGACGCCAGCGCGGTGTCCTGGACGTTGTCGCCGGAGCCCTTGGTGGAGGCCAGCGACTTGGTCAGCTCGGCGAACTTCGCCGAACCGGCCTTGGAGAGGATGGCCCGCAGGAACTCCTTCGCGGCCTCCTTGTTCGGCGCCTTGCTCGGCACCACGAAGCCCTCGCCGGAGGAGGCGAAGACGTCCTTGGCGGCCTTGTCCCCGCTCTTGCTCCAGTAGTCGGAGATGGTCATCTCGAAGCCCGGCGGGATGGTCGCGGCCATCTCGTTCTTCAGCCAGGTGCCGACCTGGATGAAGGCCGCCTTGCCGTCCAGGAACGCCTGCTGCGACTGGGTGTGGTCGAGCTTGCCCGGCAGCAGCAGCTTGTCCTTGACCAGCTTCTCCCACGGCTCCAGCGCCGCGACGATGCCGTCGGCCTTCCAGGCGCCGTCCTTCAGGTTGTCGATGTCGACGACGGCCTGCTTGCCGACCGCCTTCCAGATGCTGGCGAACAGCGCCCAGCGCGGGTAGTAGCCGTGCACCGCGTCGTGCACGTACGGCGCCATGCCCTTGGCCTTGATCTTCGGCGCGAGCGCGAAGAACTCGTCCCAGGTGGTCGGCGCCGTCCAGCCCTCCTTCTTGAACAGCGCGGCGTTGTACCAGTTGCCCCACACCGTGTACGCGACGTTCACGACGTAGAACTTGCCGTTCTGCGTACCGTCGGCGACCGTGCCCGGCAGCAGGCTGTCGGCCACAGTCCCCTCGCTGTCCCAGGCCGGCGCGGTGAGCAGGTCGTCCAGCGGCTCGATCGCGCCCTCGTTGATCAGCGTGCTGCGGTCCATCATGTCGGCGCCCGAGTTCATCACCAGATCGCTCGGCTGCGTCGCCATCTTGGGCTGCTCTTCGGTCTTGATCTTCTGGGTCGAAGACATGTTGACCGTGATGTTCGGGTGCTTGGCGTTGAAGATGACCTTGTCTTCCTTGGCCCACTGGTCACCCAGGCCACCGTTGAAGACGACCACCTTGACCGCGCTGCCGTCCTTGACGCCGAACGGGTTGTCCTTGCTCTTGGCCGCGCCGCCGCCGTCGGACTTGCTCGGCTCGCTGCCGGCGCACGCGCTCAGCAGACCCGCCGCCGGTACGGCCAGCAGACCGGCCGCCGCGGCGCGCCGCAGCAGGGTCCGACGGCTGACGTCGCCGAACTTCTCGGGGGAAACCGACATCTTGTCTCTCCTTGTGGGTCGGGTCAGGCGGTCCGCCGGAGACGCCCGGCGTACCGCGACTCGAGGGCGAGGTTGTGCTCGTCCCCACCGGGGACGTTGGCGGAGAGGTAGACAGGGGGTACCTCTCCGGCCTGGTGGAACCGTCGTACGACCTCGGCGGTCAGCAGCTGCGCCAGCAGCGCCGCGGTGACCGAGGAGACCGCACAGACCGCGCCGCCGCCCTCGAGCGGCAGCAGTGCGTCGCCGTACGGCGCGCCGTTGTCCAGCACGACGTCGGCGAGGTCGGCGAGCCGGTGCCCGGAGGGGTGCCGAGGAGCTACCCGGGCGGTGTGCTCGACCGAGGTGACAGCGATCAACGGATGGCCTCCGCGCTTGACCAGCGTCGCCAGCTCGACCACCGAGCCGTTGATGCCGGACTGCGAGGCGACCACGAACACGTCCCCCGGCTGCGGCGCCGCCAGGGCGTAGAGCTGGTGCGCCACGGCCGGGTCGCGTTCCAGCTTCGGGTCGGCGAGCACGTCGCGGGGCGCGTCGCCGTGCAACACGAGGTCGTGCAGGGAGAGCCGGTTGGCGGGGACCAGGCCACCGGCCCGGGCGACCAGCTCGGCGGCGAACGCCTCCGAGTGGCCGGCGCCGAACGCCTGGAGCACGCATCCTGCGCGCAGCCCGGAGGCGATCAGGTCGGCCGCGCGATCCACCGCCACGGCCTGGCTGTCCACCAGCCGGTCGAGCACCGGGCGGACCGCGTCGGCGTACCGCTGGGCACTGATCATGAGAGGGCCCCCTTCGCGGCCTTGTGCCCGTCGACGGCCTGGGCGGTACGCCGGAAGGCCGCGTGGGCGCGGTCGTGGGTGCGCTGCGCCACCGCGATGTAGAGCAGGTCGAGCACGACGAGCTGCGGGTGCCGGGCGGAGAGCGCGTCCGGCCGGAACGTGGTGGCCTGGCTCGCGGTCACCAGCACGATGTCGGCCAGCTCGGCCAGCGGCGAGCGGGGGAAGCCGGTCAGCGCGACTGTGGTGGCCCCGCGACTGCCCGCCTCGGCGAGCAGCTCGATCGTCTCCCGGGTCTGCCCGGTGTGCGAGATGCCGAGCGCCACGTCCCCGGCGCCCAGCAGCGCGGCACTGGCGAGTCCCTCGTGCACGTCGCTCCAGGCCCACGCGGCGACGCCGATGCGGTGCAGGCTGAACTGCATCTCCTCGCCGACGAGCGCGCTGCCGCTGGCCCCGAAGATGTTCACCCGGCTGGCCCCGGCGATGGCGACCGCCGCGCGTTCCACCTCGGCCAGGTCGAGCAGCGCGGCGGTGTCGTGCATGGCCCGCGTGTCGGCGGCCATGATCTGGTCGAGCACCCGGGACAGCGGGTCGCCGGGCTGGATCTCCCGTCCGATGTCGACGGTCCAGCCGGCCGAGCGGGCCCGCCCGGTCTCGGCGGCGATGCCGAGCCGCAGGTCGGCGTATCCCTCGAAGCCCATCGCCCGGCAGAACCGGGTGATGGTCGCCGGTGACGTGCCGCTGCGCTCGGCCAGCTCGACGATGGTGGCCCGGGCCGCCGCCTCCGGGTCGCTGAGCACGTGCTCGGCGACCCGGCGCAGCGCCCCGGTCAACTCCCCCGTACCGGCCCGGACTCTGGCCAGCACCCCGTCGGCGCCCAGCCGGTCGGCCGGACCGGCATCGACCACCGCGGTCGCCGCGGAAGTCTCCACCTCGTGCTCGACCATCGGCGGAAGCCTTTCGGAAAAGAGTGTTAACTGTTAGTGGTAAAAGTTCTTACTGAAGGGCCCTCCGTGTCAAGGGCGTGGGCGAAGTTTTCAAACTGTTACCTGGCGCACCGGCGCGATCTTGCGCCCGGCGACGCGGCCGACCAGCATGAGGACCATGTCGGACACCGTCGTGCTCGGCCTCGATGTCGGGGGCACGTCCACCCGCGCGACCGCGCTGAGCCTCGACGGCACGCGTCTGGGCGCCGGCCGGGCCGGCGGCGGCAACCCCACCAGCCACGGCGCCGAGCGGGCCGCCGCCGAGCTGCTCGCCGCCCTGCGCGCGGCGCTCGCCGACATCGACCCCCATCGGGTACGCGCCGGCGTCATCGGCCTCGCGGGGGCCGGCCGCCTCCTGGCCGACCCGCGCGGCCGGGACGCGTTCGACCACGCGTGGGCCGAGGCGGGGCTGCGATGCCCGTACGCCGTGCACGGCGACGCGCTCGTCGCCTACGCCTCCGGCACCGCCGCCCCGGACGGCACCGTGCTCGTCGCCGGCACCGGCGCCATCGCCGCCCAGGTACGCGACCTGCGGCTGGACCGCACCGCCGACGGCCACGGCTGGCTGCTCGGCGACGCGGGTTCCGGGTTCTGGCTCGGCCGCGAGGCGGTCCGGCGGCTGCTGACCGACCTGGACCGCGCGGAGACCCCCGGTGAGCTGGGACGCCGGGTGCTGGCGGAGCTGACCGGCACGACCGCCGTGGACGCTCAGCCGCGCGCGACGGCCGGAGCCGTGGTGCAGGCGGTGACCCGGCGGCCGCCTGTGGAACTGGCCCGGCTCGCGCCGCTCGTGGTGTCGTCGGCACGGGACGGGGAACCGGCAGCCGCCGCGCTGATCGCCGAGGCCGCGGCGCTGCTGGCCGAGAGCGTGTCCCGCATCCGCCCGCCCGGCGCCACCGAACCGGTGGTGCTCGGCGGCGGGCTGCTCACCGGTGACACCCCGCTGGCCGGCGCGGTACGCGCGGAACTGGCCGAACGGTGGCCCGGCGCACCGCTGCACGGCGCCGGGGACGGGGCGGCCGCCGCGGCCTGGCTCGCCGCCCGCGACCTGCCCGAGGTGACCGACCCGGCGGCACTGCACACCCGCCTGGTGCCCCCGCCCCCCTGACCTGCCCTGCTGGCCGCCCCGCCGCGCTGGCCCTGCCGCGCTGGCCGCCGCGCTGCGGCGGCCGCTGTTGGGTGGAACGCCATGGGTGTCAAAACGGCGGTTTGACACCCATGACGTTCCACTCGCGGCTTCCGGCAGTTCTCGGCGTGAGCCGGGGCGCTCCGGCTGATCAGTATCGGTCCTGCGAACCCGGCTGAGCCTGGTGCCAGCCCTGCGGCGCGGGCTGACCCGGGTGCCCCTGCGGCGCGGGGCCGTACTGCGTGGGCTGGCCCGGGTGGCCCTGGGGCGCGCTGCCCTGAGGCGCCGGCTGATTCGGGTACCAGCCCTGCGGGGCGGGCTGACCCGGGTGCCCCTGCGGCGCGGCGCCGTACGGTGCGGGCTGACCCGGGGCGTGCTGGCCCTGGGCGGGCGGGAACGCCGGGCCGGGCTGACCGTGCCCCGCCCCCGGGTACATGCCGGGCTGCTGCTGCCCACCCGGGTACTGCGGCGCGCCCGCGAACTGCTGCTGCCCGCCCGGGTGCTGCTGACCACCCGGGAACGACGGTCCGCCCGGGTACTGCTGGCCGCCCGCGAACTGCGGTCCGCCCGCGAACTGCTGCGCCGCGGCCTGCTCGCGCGCTTCCTTGCGTGCCTTCACCGCGCGCACGATCAGCAGGATCGGCAACACGAAGACGTAGAAGAAGATCCGGTAGCTGTCGCCGTCGAAGAGGAACAGCAGGTAGAAGCCGTACCCGAAGAAGGCCAGGCCGATCACCACGTTGAGGATCCGGGAGCCGGTCCCCTGTTCCTTGACCGCCACACCGACGGCGATCATCGCGATGCCACCGAGCAGCAGCAACAGCGTGTAGAGGAGGAAGAACATGAGATTCCTGTCGATAGATGAGCGTGCCGGCCCACCCTAGGTCAGCTCGATCTTCCCCACTGTCCCGTTGCCTGTGGCAACCACCTCACTTGAGCTGCCCGGCGGTCAGTCCGGACTGGACCTGACGCTGGAACGCCACATACACCACGAGCACCGGCAGCACCGCGATGGTCAGGCCGGCGAACAACTGGGCGTAGTCACCGGCGTAGCCCTGGCTCACCGCGAGCGAACTCAGCCCCTGGGCGAGCATCCGGTCCTGGCCGTCGCCGGGCAGGAGCACCTGCGGCAGCAGGAACTGGTTCCAGTGGCTGAGGAAGTTGAAGATCCCGACACTGATCAGTCCCGGTCTCGCCATCGGCAGCATCACCCGGAAGAACAGCCGGAAGTGCCCACACCCGTCGATCAGCGCGGCCTCCGCCACCGACGTCGGCAGCGTCCGGAAGAACGCGGTCAGGAAGAACACGGTGAACGGCAGCGAGTACGCGGTGTAGACCAGGATCAGGCCCGGCCAGGTGCCGAGCAGACCGACGCTGCGGACCACGAAGAACAGCGGCACCAGCGCCAGGAAGACCGGGAACATCATGCCGCCGACGAACAGGTAGTAGACGACCTGCCGGCCGCGGAACTCGTACCGCGCGAAGACGTACGCGGCGGTGGCGCCGAGCAGCATGGTCAGGCTCAGCGAGCCGGCCACCACGACCAGGCTGTTGAAGAAGAACCGGCCGATGTGGGCGCTGGTCCAGGCGCGCGACCAGTTGTCGAACCGCAGCGCCTCGGGCAGCCCCCACGGCTCGGCGATGATCTCGCCGTTGCTCTTCAGCGAGCTGAGCACCATCCAGGCCAGCGGCAGGACGGTCATCGCCGCCCAGAGCAGCAGGAAGCCGTGCGAGAAGACGTTCGCCACGCCCAGCTCGCGGCGCGGCGGCCGGTCGGCGGATCGGCCCGCGCCGGCCGGGTGGGTCGCGTCGTCCGGGCGGGTCGTGCCGGCGGTCGTGGCGCCGGTCGCCGCACCGGGGTCCACTGTGGTCACGAGTACTCGATCCGATCACGCCGGGCGGTGCGCAGCGCCAGCACCGCCACCGAGAGGGTCAGGAAGAACATCGCCACACCGATCGCCGAGGCGTACCCGAACTTGTTCTCGCTGCCGAACGACGTGTCGTACATCCGCAGCCCGATCACGTCGGAGGAGAAGTTCGGTCCGCCGTTGGTCATGAGCTGGACCAGGATGAAGCCGTCCAGCGCGGCGATGGCGAGGTAGATCCAGGCCACCTGGATGGTGTCCCAGAGCAGCGGAATGGTGATCTTCCGCAGCATCGTGGTGCGGGACGCGCCGTCGAGCAGCACCGCCTCGTAGATGTCACGCGGGATGGCCTGCATGGCGGCGCCGAAGAGCACCACGTAGAAGCCGACGTTGCTCCACACCATCACCGCCAGCACGCACCAGAACGCGAAGCGCGGGTCGCCGAGCCAGGCCGGGGTGGCCAGCCCGACGGCGCGCAGGGCGCCGTTGAGCAGGCCACTCGTCGGACTGTAGATCTCCTTCCAGAGCAGCGCGATGATCACCACCGAGAGCACCTGGGGGAAGAAGTAGACGAGCCGGTAGACCGAGGTGCCGCGCACCCCGGTCACACCGGCCCGGCCCTTGCGGCCGCCCATGGTGAGCATGCTGGCGAAGAACAGGCCCAGCCCGATCGTCACCACCGGCACCACGGCGAGCAGGATCGCATTGTTCTTCAACGCGTTCCACACGTACCCGTCGTGCAGCAGCGTGCGGAAGTTCGCCATGCCGACCGGGTCGGCCTGCGCGGAGTAGCCCATCCAGTCGGTGGTGGAGATCTGAAAAGCCTGGAGGTACGGCGACAGCACGAAGATGCCGTACAACGCCAGTGGTGGCAGCAGGAACGTGAGGATCAGGGGGAGGCGGCCCTGTCGCATCACGCGGACCGCTTGTACTTCTTGACCGAGTTGTCCTGGGCGATCGAGTCGGCGCCCTTCTGGCACTGGTCGAGGAACTCGGCCGGGGAGATCCGGCCGCTGAAGAACTCGCCGCAGGCCGCGTCGACCAGGTTGCGCTCCAGCTTGCGGTAGTAGTTGTTGTAGACCCAGTTGAAGCCGTTGGACCCGGACGCGTCGAGCGCCTTGACCACGGTGCTGAGCCCGTACGGCAGGTCGATGCCCTCGGTGGCGCCGGCGACCACGGGCAGGCTGGCGACCTTCTTGGTGAAGTCCTGGGCGCCCTTGCGGGACAGCATGGTGCGGAAGTACTCCAGGCCGCCGGCGACGTTGCGCGCCTTCGCCGGCACCATGAACGGCTCGCCCGCGGTGCCGCGGATCGCCTCGTACGGCAGCTTGTCGCCGCTGCCCAGGCTCGGCGTGGGCGCGACCGTCATGTTGAAGCCGGCCGGCGTGACGTCCTTCTGCTCGCTCTCCAGCCAGGAGCCGCAGGAGATGAACGCGGCCTTGCCCTGGCACCAGGCGGTCTGCGACTGCTTGTGGTCCAGGCCCGGGGAGCCGTCGAGGATGAACTTGTCCTTGACGATCTGGTGCCAGGCGTCGGCGGCGGTCTTCATGGCGTCCGACTTCCAGGCGTTGGGCTCCAGGTTGTCGATCGCCAGCGCGACGGACGGGCCGCCGAGCTTGATCGCGGTGGAGATCAGCGGCCAGCTCATGTAGCGGGGGTGCACACCGGCGTACGTCCAGGGGGCGATGCCCGCGGCCTTGATCCGGCGGCAGAGCGCGATGTGGTCGTCCCAGGTCTTGGCGTCCTCCCAGCCGCGGTCGGCGAACAGCTTGGTGGAGTGCCAGATGCCGTACACCGTGTAGGTGTAGTTGAGCACCAGGAACCGGCCGTCGTAGGAGCCGACCTCGACGGTGCCGGGCAGCAGCGTGTCCTTGACCGTCTTGCCGGGCGTGTCGAGGCTCGGCGCGGCGAGCAGCTCGCCCAGGTCGGCGAGCGCGTTCTGGGAGACCAGGCCGTTGAAGTCGATCTGACCGGCGCCGGAGTTGTTGACCACGTCCGGCGGGCTGCCGTCGACGAAGCGGGGCTGGAGCGTCTTGCTGATCTCCGCGGTGGCCGAGTGCTTGATCTCCGCCTTCGGGTAGCGCTCCTTGTACATGGCCTCGTGGGCCTTGGCGTAGTCCTCCCCGAACCCGCCGTTGAAGATCACCACCTCCAGCGGGGCGTCCTCGGCCACGCCGAGCGGGTTCTGCTCGCTCTTGGTGCCCTTGTACGCGCCCTTGTCGCCCTCGTCGCCCCCACCCGACGTGGCGCAGCCGGCGAGCAGCCCGGCGGCGGGGGTGGCCAGCAGACCGGCGGCGGCGCTGCGCCGTAGGATCTCACGCCTGTTCATCGCATCTCCTCGGTCCGGGTACGCGCGGTGAGCACCCTGTCGCTTGTCTTCACAAGACGCATTTCCAATGAAGAATTTCTACGACAGTGCGACGGGGACCACAAGACCTCTCGACCGATCCGTTATCCGTACCGGTCGGGCCCGGCTGGCCTAGCCTGAGCCCATGCGCCGCCTGCGGCAGCTCGCGCAACGCACGCCGCCGGGGCGGGAGCGCTACATCGACCTGCTCCGGGCGCTGGCCATCACCATGGTCGTGCTCGGCCACTGGGGTGTCACAGCCATCGGGTACGACAACGGCCGCCCCGCCGGCCACTCCGCGCTGGCCGACCTGCGCTGGGCCTGGCCGCTGACCTGGGTGGCCCAGGTGATGCCGGTGTTCTTCCTGGTCGGCGGCTACGCCAACGCCGCCTCGCTGGCCGCCCGCCGGCGCCGGGGCGGGTCGGCAGCCGGGTGGCTGGTGGACCGCAGCGCCCGGCTGGTCCGCCCCACCACCGTGTTGCTGCTGGTCCTGTCAGCGGGCGCGGGGATCGCCACGCTGCGCGGCGCCGACGCGGGGCAGGTGCGCACAGTGGTCTGGTTCGCCACCATCCCGCTGTGGTTCCTGGTCGCCTACGTCGCGGTGGTGGCGCTGACCCCGCCGATGTACGCGCTGCACCGCCGGTTCGGGCTCGCCGTGCCGACGGCGCTCGTGGTGCTGGTCGCGCTCGGCGACCTCGGCCGGCTCCTCGGCCCGGCCGCGCTCGCCGACGGCAACTACCTGTTCGGCTGGCTGGCCGTCCATCAGGTCGGTTTCGCCTGGTACGACGCCGCCCGGGCGGACGCCCGCCGCACCGGCGACGCGGCCGGCGCCGACGCGGCCGATGCTGGTGAAGCCGGACCTCGGGGCCTGTTCCGCCGCGGGCTGCCGCTGTCCGGCCGGGCCGGCGCGGTCCTGCTGGGCGGCGGCCTGGTCGCGCTGGTGCTGCTCACGGTGGCCGGGCCGTACCCGGTGGCGATGCTCCACGTACCGGGCGAGCGGCTGGACAACGCGGCACCGCCGAGCCTGGCGCTGATGGCCGCGGCCGCCGCCCAGCTCGGCCTCATCCTGCTGCTGCGACGCCCGGCCGGGCGCTGGCTGCGCCGGTCCGGCCCCTGGCAGGCGGTGCTCGCGGTCAACGCCGTGGTGCTCACGCTGTTCCTCTGGCACCTGACCGCCGCGGTGCTGCTCGTCGGCCTGTTGGACGCGCTCGGCGTGCTGCCTGCTCCCCCGGTCGGTTCGGCGGCCTGGTGGGCGTGGCGCGTACCGTGGCTGCTCGCGCTGGCCGCGGTGCTGGCCGTGCTGGTCGCCGTCTTCGGTCCGGTCGAGGCCCGCACCCGCCGCCCGGTCGCGACCGGGCCGGCCGGGGCGGGTGGCCGGCGGCTGCGCGCCGGTCTGGCCGTCGCCGGGTACGCGGGCGTGCTGCTCGGCCTGCTGCTGAACAGCCTCGCGCCCAAGACGGCGCCGGAGCCGCTGGGCCTGCCCGCCCCGGCGCTGGTGGCGTACCTGGCCGGGGCGGGTCTGCTGCGGCTGCTCAGGTCCGGACGGGCGGGACGGCGCCGGCCGGGTTGACGCTCACGCCTCGATCGAGGCGCGGATCGCGTCGACCATGATCGTCAGGCCCTCCCGGGCCTCGTCCTCGGTGAGCGTCAGCGGCGGGCCCATCCGGATCACGTTGCCGTAGAGGCCGCCCTTGCCCACGAGCAGGCCGCCGGCCCGGCACGCCTCGAAGACGCGGGTGGTCAGCTCCGCGTCCGGCTCGACGGTGCCCGGGTGGACGAACTCGACGGCGAGCATCAGGCCCTTGCCGCGTACCTCGGCGACCTGCTCCAGCCCGGCGACGGCGGCGCGCAGGCCGTCGCCCAGGATCGCGCCGACCCGGGCGGCGTTGCCCTGCAGGTCGTGGTCGAGCAGGTAGTCGAGCACCGCGTTGCCGGCGGCGGTGGAGACCGGGTTGCCGCCGAACGTGGAGAAGCTGATCGCCGGCACCGACTCCAGCACCTCGGCCCGGCCGACCACCCCGGCGAGCGCGAACCCGTTGCCGATGCCCTTGGCGAACGTGAGCAGGTCCGGCGTCACGCCGTGCGCCTGGTAGCCCCAGAAGTGCTCGCCGGTACGCCCCCACCCGGTCTGCACCTCGTCGCTGATCAGCAGGATGCCGTGCTCGTCGAGCACCTTCTTCCAGGCGGCGAAGAGCCCGTCCGGTCCGTGCACGAAGCCACCGACACCCTGCACCGGCTCGGCGATCAGGCAGGCCACGTCGCCCGCGGTCTGGGTGGCGAGCACCTCGCGCAGGTCCTCGACCGCCGCGTCGACCCGGTCGGCGGCGTCGAGCCGGGCCAGCAGTCCGCGCAGCCGTTCACCGGAGTGCAGCCAGGCCACCTGCAACGGGTTGAGGGCGCTGGCCGACCAGCCGCGGTTGCCGGTGACGCCCATCGTCGCGTACGACCGGCCGTGGTAGCTGTTGCGCACCGCGAGGATCTGGTGCGAGCGCCGGTGGTTCGTGGCGACCAGCAGCGCGGCCTCGTTCGCCTCGGTGCCGGAGTTGGTGAAGAACACGCGGGCGTCCGGGATGCCGGAGAGCCGGGCGATCTTCTCGGCCAGCTCGACCTGCTGCCGGATCAGGTAGAGCGTCGAGGTGTGCACGAGCCCGGTCCGCAGCTGTCGCTCGACCGCCTCCCGGATCTCCGGGATGTCGTGGCCGACCATCGTGGTCAGCACCCCGCCGAAGAAGTCCAGATAGGTCCGGCCGGCCGCGTCGGTGACCCGGCGGCCGGAACCGGCGACGAGTTCCAGCGGTTCGGCATAGTAGAGCGGCATCCAGGAGGGGAGCACGGCCCGGTGCCGGGCCAGCAGGTCGTCGGAGGTCATCGGCGCACCCTTCAGCGGAGGTGGATCCCCGCACGCTCCCACCGCGACCGGGGCAGAAACAACTGTCCCGGGCGGTAGCATCCGCCGGGTGCGGACGGATCAGGTGACGCTGCCGGGCGGCGCGGCGGGCACGACGCGGGCGCAACTCCTGGCCGGGGTCCGGTCCTGGGTGGAGTCGGCGCCGGTGCGGCGTCTCGTGGCGCACTTCGGCGGTGACTGGCCCGGCGGCGACCTGGCTGCGGTGCTGGCCGGGCTGGACGCGTTCTCCGCCCGCCGCTGGGACTTCCGGCAGGGACGGGAACGCCCGGACGCCCGGGAGCCGGCGTTCGACCCGGCCACCGCCGGACTGGTGCTGAGCGCCGCCGCCGCGCTGGGCCTGGTCCGCGCCGTCGCGCCGGCCCGATCCGGGTACGCGCACCTGCTGGTGCTCGGCGGGCTGGCGCACGCCTGCCTGCGGCGTACCGCGTACGCGGCGGTGCTGGCCCGGACGGCGGCCGAGGTGACCGGCGAGGTGGCCGTGCTCGGCAGCTTCCGGCCGCTGTCAGCGGCCGAGTCCCGCACGCTCGACGCCGCCGGCCTGTCCGGCTGCGCCACCGAGGTGGACGTCCTCGACGCCGGGGTGCGGCTGGCGTTCGGGGTAAACGAGCCGGACGACGAGCGCGGCGAGCCGGCCGATCATCCGCACCGGGCCTGGTCCTCGCGCACCTACCGGCCGGCCGGGCTGCCCCCGGTACGGGTGCTCGCCGCGCCGTCGAGCGAACCGGACCGCCGTCGCGCGCACACCGCCGACACGCAGCGGTTCTGGGCCGAGCATGTGCGGCTGCGCGCGGACGACCCGGTGCTGATGGTGACCGCCCCGATCTACGTGCCGTTCCAGCACTGCGACGCGCTGCGGACGCTCGCCGTGCCGTACGGGTGCGGCATCGAGACGGTCGGGGTGGACCCGGCCGCGCGTGCCGCGGTGGCGGTACCGGAGCCGACCCTGACTCCGGGCCGCTACCTCCAGGAGATCCGGTCGGCGCTGCGGTCGATGCGCGCGCTGCACGCGACGCTGACGGCCGGCTGAACCGGCGTGCGGGCCGGCGCCCGGCGAATCGCCGCGCACCGGCCCGAGAGCCGGGTGTCAGTTGACGTAGACCGCCGGGCTGCCGGTCTTGCTGGTGTCCTTCACCGGCGAGTACGACGCGGTGAAGTACGCGGTGCCGAAGCACAGCGACGGGCCGGAGAACTTGGTCAGGGGCTGGTTGGTGAAGCTGATCGAGTTGGTGGCGTTGGACGCCGTGCCGGTCAGCGAGTTCGTGCTGGTGCGGTAGACGCAGGTGATCGCGCCGAGCAGCGAGTTGAGCACGACTGTGCTCTGGATCGGCGCCGCCGTCGTCCCGGAGATCTTGACCACGCCGGCGCTGGTCACCGAGGTGGTGTACGGCAGGTTGTTGACCGTGACGCTCTGCACGCCGGTGGTGCCGAAGACGTTCGTCGTGCAGCTGGTGAACGACTGCGCGGTGAGGCTCTCGGTCGCGGTTCCGGGTGCGGTCGGGTTGGTCAGCACCTTGGCGCTGAAGCTGGACGCGGCGCACTTGATGCCGGTGGTGCCGCTGGTCGAGGAGTAGAACGTGGCGTTGGTGCCGCTGCGCAGGCTGGCCTGGATGACGTCGCCCACCGACACGGCGGTGCCGGCGACGGTCGGGTAGGTCAGCACGGCGCTGGCGAGCGAGGTGGAGGGTGCGGCGGTGGCGGGGGCGGCGCCGACCAGACCGGTCAGCAGCGCCAGGGCGGCGAGGCCCGCGCCGATGCGTCCGTACCTGGGCATGGTTGTTCCTTCCGGCGGTGGGACAGGAAACGGTGCCGGCGGCGTCCGGCATGGACGGAGCCGGTGGGTGCGGCGGCCGGGATCGGGCCGCCGCAGGTGGTGGTGCGCCGCTGCGGCCTCAGCGGGCCGGGCGGCGTGGCGCAGTGCGGCGACGCCGCGTCACCTGGATCTCTCCGGCCTTGGGGGGACGGGTGCGCGCGGCGATAATGGCAGCCATCCGGCCCTCCTTCGACGCGTTCGGGTGACCGACGAGAAGAGATCACCAGCGGTGACGAGGCGTGAACTGAGCGTGTCGAAAGTTATAAACCTCGGAGGGTCGTAAAGTCAACGCATCAAGAAAGGTCGATGAGTGACAGTCCCGAGCCCGCCGTCGCCGGCGCCCGTGCCCCTGCCGGGTGCCCGCCACGGCCGCGACCCGGACCGCGCCATCAAGCGCGGCCCGCGACGCGTGCCGGCCGAGGAGGTGGCGGCGACCCAGCGCGACCGCCTCTTCGACGGGCTGGTCCGGGAGGTCGCCACCCGGGGGTACGACAACGCCCGGGTCAGCGACATCTGCCACGCCGCCGGGGTCACCCGGCCCGCGTTCTACGCGCTGTTCAGCGGCAAGCAGGACGCGTTCCTGGCCGCGTACCGGCACGGCATCGCGGTGGTGTCGCACCTGATGGAGGACGCCTACCGCGACGCCGGCCCGGACTGGCCGGAGGCCGCCCGGGCGGCGCTGCGCACGCTGCTCGACGTGCTGGCGAGCGTGCCCGCCTTCGCCCGGATGGCGCTGGTCGAGGTGGACGCGGCCGGCCCCGACGCACGCCGGGAGCGCGACGCGCTGCTGAGCAGCTTCCGCCGGTTCTTCGCCGACGCCGGGCCGGATCCGGCCGGCGTGGACCGGGACGCACTGTTGTCCATTGTGGTCGGCGGCATCCACGCCACCATCCGTGAGCGGGTGGCGCAGGGGCGGGCCGAGGAGCTGCCGTTGCTGCTGCCGGCGCTCACGTACGCGGCCACCGCGCCGTTCCTCGGCCCGCGGGAGGCGGGCCGTGTCGCCCGGGCGGCCCGGGCGGACGACGGCCCGGCCGCGACCGCGCCCTGCGCGCCCAGCCAGCCCTGAGCGGTGGAAAACCGCAGCGGTTTTTCACTTTGGCCGCTTTTGGCAAATGCCGCCCGACGATCTGCTACAGGCAGTTGACCGCCCCTTTACTCAGCGGTAACTTCGGCCTGCGCCCCTCGGCGCGCACATCCTGCGAAGCCAATTCACATCGTCGCAGATGAATTGATCTCGAAAGGGGCCGGCATGTCGGAGCAGATCGAGCAGATCGAGACCGATCAACCGAGAAGCGGCGTACGCTGGCGCCGGTTCGCTGTCACGTTCGGCGCCGTGGCGGCCGGCGCGGCCGGCATGGTGGTGCTGACCGCGCAGGGTGTGCTCGGCGCGCAGTTCGCCATCTCAGGCATGCCGTTCACTGTCACCGCCGACAAACTGGAGGGCACCGGGTTCGAGCAGTTCGCCACGCTCGACCAGATGATCCCGGACAGCCCCAACCAGGGCGACACCGGCGGGCAGGTGCTCGTGATCGTCTCGGCGATCGACAAGGCCGAGCTGACCAATCTCTGCCAGAGCATCAACCTGGGCGGGACCAACCTGCGGATCACCGCCGGCAATTCCGGCAAGCCGGTGACCGCCCGCACGCTCGTGGTCGACGGCGACGAGATCGCCGGTAACGCCTCCTTCAAGAACATCGACGTCGGGCAGGACGCCAGCACCGTCGACAAGGTCCCCGGGGTCAAGGGCAACCCGGGCGTGTTCGCCCAGCAGGCCGACACCGTGACCATCACCAACCTGCGGCAGAACAACTACGCCACCACCGCCGCCGTCTTCACGCTGCCCAACCTGCGCATGGGCTTCAGCTCCGAAGGGTGCTGACGTGACCGCAGGACAGCACTCGGCGCCCGCCGCCGGCGTCCGTACACGCTGGCGGCGCTGGCGCCGGGCGCGGCCGTTCACCGCCGGGCTGCTCATCGCGCTCGGCGGCGCGGAGATGCTCGTGACGCTGCGCGCGCCGCTCGGGGTGCTGCTGCACGTCGGGCCGCAAGGGCTGGCCGCGTACCTGGTCCCCCTGGTCCTGGTGATCTGCGGCGTGCTGCTGATCACCACGCCGCAGCAACGCGTCTTCTACGCGGTGCTCTCCCTCGTGCTCGGGCTGGTCTCCTGGCTCACCTCGAACCTGGGCGGGTTCCTGATCGGCATGCTGCTGGCGCTCGTCGGCGGCGCGCTCGCGTTCGCGTGGACGCCGGTCAAGCGGCGGGCGACCGACGTCGGCCCGGCGGCCGCGCCCACCGAGGTCGCGCCGGCACCGCGCGAGCCGGTCGACAACTCGGCGCCCACCGAGTCCCTCGACGCGATCCTGTCGGCCGAGCCGGGGCCGCCGCGGCACACGCGGGCGGAGCGCGGCTGACTCAGCGGGCGGTGTCGGCGACCGCCTGCGCGAACACCTCGGAGCGGTGCTCGAAGTTGCGGAACCGGCCGTAGCTCGGCGCCGCCGGGGACAACAGCACCACCCCGCCGGCCGGGGTGAGCTTGCGGGACAGCCCGACGGCGGCGACCAGGTCGTCGGCCAGTTCGGTACGCACCGACGGCAGCCCGGACAGCGCCTCCACGATGCGGGGGCCGCTGTCCGGCACGCCGATCACTGTGATCTCCCGGCCGGCCAGGTGCGCGCGCAGCGGGCTGTAGTCCAGCCCTCGGTCGGCCCCGCCGACGATCACGGTCAGCGGCCGTCCCTCGTACGCGTCGATCGCGTGCATGGCGGCGTACGGGCTGGTGGCGAGCGTGTCGTCGACGAACGTCAGCCCGGACGGGTCGGCGATCTCGGTGAGCCGGTGCGCCAGGCCCTGGAACTCGGCGACCGCCACGGCGAGGCTGTCCTTGCGCGCCACCACATCGACGCCGAGCGCGTCCAGCACCGCCAGCGCGACGCAGAGGTTGCCCTCGTTGTGCCGCCCGACCAGCGGCAGCACGGCGCGCGGGAACAGCGGCGTGTCCCGCAGGTGGAACCACTGCGTGCCGTCCGGCCCGGTGGCCACATGCGTGGTGTCCGGCGAGCCGGCGCGTACCGCCGCACGGTCGCCCAGCTCCGCCGCCAGCCGCGGGTCGGCGCCGTTGACCACCACGGCGTGCGGGCCGTGCGCGATCAGGTTCAGCTTGTCCCGGTAGTACTCCCGCTCACCGCCGTGCGCGTCCAGATGCTCCGGGAACAGCGCGGTCACCACCGCCACCCGCGGCGAGTCGGTCAGGTCGGAGCACTGGTAGCTGGACAGCTCCAGCACGTACAGCTCCGCCTCGGGCAGGTCCAGCAGCGGCACCCCGATGTTGCCGCCGAACACGTTCGGCCGGTCCATCGCGGTGAGCAGGTGACTGATCAGGCTGGACGTGGTGCTCTTGCCCTTGCTGCCGGTCACCCCGACGGTCCGGTCCGCGTGGTCGGCCATCCACAGCGCGCTGCCCTGCGTGACGGGCACTGACCGGCGGCGCAGCTCCACCATCCACGGGTGGGTGTTCGGCACACCCGGCGAGCGGACCACCACGTCGGCGGCTGCGAGGCGCTCGAATCCCTCCTCGCCGGTGACGAGCGGCGCGGCGGCGGCCAGCGGACCGTCCCAGGGCAGGGTGAGGAAGTTGGCGCTGTCGTCGACGACGACCAGGCCGGCCGGCCCGTGCGCGGCGATCGCGGTCACCGCGGCCCGGCCCTCGCGGCCGGCGCCCCAGACGGCGACATGACGTCCGCGCAGATCAGACAGGCGCACGGGCTCTCCTCGGACTCGGTCGACGGCGGGCAGGGTCCGGCCCAGCCGGACACGGACGGACGAACCAGGGCCTAGTATGGCGTGTGCCCAACGAGCAGCTGCGGCGGATGGACGCCTTCACCTTCCCGTCCTACTCGATCGACTTCGCCACCGGCGAGGTCCTGTTCGACTACGCCCTGACCGGTCCCGACGGCGAGCAGCGGTTCACCGAGGTGATCACGCTTCCGCTGCCGGCCGAGCCCGTCTCCGACGCCACAGCGGCCACCCTGGCCCGGGTGCTGGAGCTGCTGCACGTGGTCGCCGGCGTCAGCTACTACAAGGCCGCCGCGCCGCCCCGGCTGGTGCTGCCCGCACCGCTGGGCGCCGCCGCCGTCGCGCTGGTCACCGCCGTCTACACCAAGGGCCTCGCCGAGTACGCGTACCGCAACGAGCTGCCGCACGTGCTGGAACTGCGTCCCGAGGTGCCGTCCGGCACCGTGGACCCGGCGGTGCCGGTGGACAACTCCGACCGTCGTCCGCTGTCGGCGGTGGGCGGCGGCAAGGACTCCATCGTCACGCTGGAGGCGCTGCGCCGCGCCGGCCTCGACCCGGTGCCGTTCTCGGTCAACCCGAACCACGTGATCGTGTCGGTGAACGAGGCGTCCGACCTGGTGCCGCTGGCCGCCCGGCGGCGGCTCGACCCGGTGCTGTTCGAGCTGAACGCGGCAGGGGCGCGCAACGGGCACATCCCGGTCACCGCGATCAACTCACTGATCGCCGTGGCCACCGCCGTCCTGCACGGGCTCGGCCCGGTGGTGATGTCGAACGAGCGTTCCGCGTCCGACCCGAACCTGATCTGGAACGGCCACGAGATCAACCACCAGTGGTCGAAGGGCGTCGAGGCGGAAGGGCTGCTGCGCGCGGCGCTGGCCGAGCACGCCGGGCTCACCGAGCCGTACTTCTCGTTGCTGCGCTCCCTGTCCGAGCTGCACATCGCCCGGCTGTTCGCCGAGATCGACCGGTACGACGCGGTGGTGACCAGCTGCAACGCGGCGTTCAAGCTGCGCGACGCGAGCGAGCGCTGGTGCCGCGACTGCCCGAAGTGCCGGTTCGTGTTCCTGGCCATGGCGCCGTTCATGCCCCGGGAGCGGCTGACCGGCATCTTCGGCGGTGACCTGCTGGCCGACGAGTCCCAGATCCCCGGCTACCGGGAGCTGCTCGGCATCGACGGGCACAAGCCGTTCGAGTGCGTGGGCGAGGTGGAGGAGTCGGTTGTCGCGCTGAGCCTGCTCGCCCAGCAGGACCAGTGGCGCGACGCCCCGGTGGTGCGCGCCCTGGTGGCGGCACTGCCCGACACCGCCTGGCAGGCGGCGGCCACCTCCGACGTGTTCACCCCCGGCGGCGACAACTACGTCCCCGCCCTCTACGCCAAGACCCTGACCGCCCTGACCTGACCGCCCACACGTCATCGATCTTGGAGTTGTGGCACCGCGCAGACCTCGCTTCAGGGGCATTACGGGCGCCACAACTCCAAGATCAACGCGGGACAGCGCGGAGGGGCGGAGGGCGGGACGGGCAGGGTTTGGCCCGGGCGGCGTCAGGGGGTGCGGATGGCGTCCAGGGCGAGCAGGGCCACGTGCAGGGACAGGCACCTGTCCACCGAGTCGAGGTCGGCGTCGAGGATGCGGCCGATGCGGGCCAGCCGTTCGTAGAACGCCGGCCGGGACAGGTGCGCGGCGGCCGCGCCGGCCGACTTGTTGCGCCCCTGCTCCAGGTACGCCCGCAGCGTGCCGAGCAACTGCTCCCGCGGGTGCTGGGCGTCGTAGGCGAGCAGCGGCCCGAGTTCACGCTCGACGAACGTCTGCAACCGGGGCTCGTCACGCAACAGGTGCAGCAGTCCGGCCAGCCCCACGTGCGGCAGCCGGTAGCAGGGCAGATCCCGGGGATCCCGCCGCGCCGCCTCCGCCACCTGCCGCGCCTCGATCAACGACCGGCGTGCCTCGCGCAGGCTGCCCACACCGGACCCGGCCGCCACCACGATCGCGGCTCGGGGCGGCGCGTCGACCGGCCGCGCGCTCCCCGACGCGGCGGCCCGTCCGGCGGGCCGGTCAGGCGACTCCGACGGGCGGGACGCCGGGCGGGCGGCGGGGGCGGCGTCGAGGCGTACCCGGCGCAACGCCGCGGCGAACGCGGACAGTGCCTTCTCCTCGGCGGCCGGGTCGGGGAGCGCCAGCAGCGCGCCCACGGCCTGGTCGTCGAGCGGGCTGGTCAGCGCGGTGAGCTTGGCGTCCCGGACGGCCTGGCTGACCGCCTCGGCGAGGTCGCGCAGCCGGGCCGGGCCGGCTTCCGGGTCCTCGGCGTCGGTGTCGCGGCGCGCGCCCCGGCGGGCGGCGGCCGGCTCGTCGTCGGGGGCGCCCGCGTCACCGGACGGCTCCTCGGCGCGGTGCCGGACCACGACGCCGACCAGGTGGCGGCGGTCCAGGACGACGCCGAGCGCCTTGGCGCGCAGCGCCACCTCGTCCACCGGACGGGTGTGGTCGATCAGGGCGGTCAGCAGCGTACGGTGGATCTGCCGTTCCAGGCCCTCGGCGTCGCGCCGGATCAGCCGGCCCAGCGCCAGCGTGGAGGCGGCCCGTTCGATCAGGATGGTCAGCCGGGTCGGCGGGGTGGACTCGGTCGCCGGCCAGCGCAGCAGCAGTCGTCCCCAGTCCTGTCCCCGCGCACCCACCGTGGTGACGAGCCAGCCGCTGTCCGGGTCGTACGCGGTGCGCCCGGGCGGGCGGATCTGCCGCGAGTGCCGCTCCCAGCCGTCCAGCAGCAGCTGGGCGTTCTCCCCCGCCGGGTCGTACGCGAGCACCTGCCGGGACAGGTTCTCCAGCACCATCGGGCAGCCGGCCAGTTCGGCGGCCTGCCGCAGCACCTCGGCCGGTTCGGCGCCCTCCACCGACAGTTCGGTGAACCGCTGGTGGATCTCCTCGGTGGCGCGCAGCTCGGTGAGCTGGGCGTCCACGATCAGCGCGTGCACCGCCTCGGTGATCCGGACGAACGGGGTGCCCCGGCGCAGCTCGATCAGGGGCAGGCCACGTCGTTCGGCGGCGGCGGCCATCACGCGTGGCACTCCGCTGACGTAGCGGCGGCCCAGTTCGACCACCAGCCCGGAGACGCCGACGTCGGCCAGGGCGCCGATGAACTCGCGGAGGCCGGCGTCGTCGCCGGGAAGGCCGATCCCGGTGGTGAGGACCAGTTCCCCGCCGCCGAGCAGGGTGGCGATGTCGGGCACCTCGGCGATGTGCACCCAGCGCACCGACCGGTCCAGCCCGGCGTTCCCCGCGACCAGGCGCGGCGCGCCGTGGCGCACGGGCACCAGGTCCAGCACCTCACGCACGGTAGGGAACACGGGCGACACGCTACCCTGCGTCACCACCGTTGCCGAAAGCCACACCGCCCGCCGGCCCGCGGGGAGGCGGGACCGGCGGGCGGTCAGGTGAGACGAGCCGCGGACCGCTGCCCGGTGGGGCGACGGTCCGCGGACGGCGGCGGTCAGTCGACGCCGAACTCCATCGCGGCCCGGTCGAGCGCCTCGTCCTCGGCGGTGGGCACGCCCCGGGAGGCGATGGCCTCCGCGCCGCCCTGCGGCATGGCGCCGATCAGCCCGGTCGAGGCCGCCTGGGCGGCGCCGACGATCCGCTGCGGGGTGCCGCCGCCGACCATGCCGACGGAGGCGTACTGCTCCAGCTTGGCCCGGGAGTCGGCGATGTCGAGGTTGCGCATGGTGAGCTGGCCGATCCGGTCGGCCGGGCCGAACGCCGAGTCCTGGGTGCGCTCCATCGACAGCTTGTCCGGGTGGTAGCTGAACGCCGGGCCGGTGGTGTCCAGGATCGAGTAGTCCTCACCCCGGCGCAGCCGCAGCGTGACCTCGCCGGTGACCGCCGTGCCGACCCAGCGCTGCAGCGACTCGCGCAGCATCAGCGCCTGCGGGTCCAGCCAGCGGCCCTCGTACATGAGGCGGCCGAGGCGGCGGCCCTCGTTGTGGTAGTTCGCGAGCGTGTCCTCGTTGTGGATGGCGTTGACGAGCCGCTCGTACGCGGCGTGCAGCAGCGCCATGCCGGGGGCCTCGTAGATGCCGCGGCTCTTGGCCTCGATGATCCGGTTCTCGATCTGGTCGGACATGCCCAGGCCGTGCCGGCCGCCGATGGCGTTGGCCTCCAGCACCAGGTCGACGGCGCTGCCGAACTCCTTGCCGTTGATCGTCACCGGGCGGCCCTGGTCGAAGCCGATGGTGACGTCCTCGGTGGGGATCTCCACGGACGGATCCCAGAACTTCACGCCCATGATCGGCTCGACGGTCTCGATGCCGGTGTCCAGGTGTTCGAGCGTCTTGGCCTCGTGGGTGGCGCCCCAGATGTTGGCGTCGGTGGAGTACGCCTTCTCGGTGCTGTCCCGATAGGGCAGGCCGCGCTCCAGCAGCCACTCCGACATCTCGGTGCGGCCGCCCAGCTCGGTGACGAAGTCGGTGTCCAGCCACGGCTTGTAGATCCGCAGTTGCGGGTTCGCCAGCAGGCCGTACCGGTAGAACCGCTCGATGTCGTTGCCCTTGAACGTCGAGCCGTCGCCCCAGATCTGCACGTCGTCGGCGATCATCGCGCGGACCAGCAGCGTGCCGGTCACGGCCCGGCCCAGCGGCGTGGTGTTGAAGTAGGCCCGCCCGCCGGAGCGGATGTGGAAGGCGCCGCAGGTCAGCGCCGCCAGCCCTTCCTCGACCAGGGCGGCGCGGCAGTCGACGAGGCGGGCGACCTCGGCGCCGTAGCTGAGCGCGCGGCCGGGCACCGAGGCGATGTCGGGCTCGTCGTACTGGCCGATGTCAGCGGTGTAGGCGCAGGGGACGGCACCCTTGTCGCGCATCCACGCGACGGCTACCGAGGTGTCGAGGCCGCCGGAGAAGGCGATGCCGACACGTTCGCCGATGGGCAGGGAGGTGAGAACCTTGGACACAAGGAAGATTATGCACGGTCTCGCATGGTCATGCAAGCCGTACGTCAGAGCGCGTCGTCCCGCCCCAGCTCCCAGAACGCCACCGCCGCGGCGGCCGCCACGTTCAGCGAGTCCACGCCGCGCCGCATCGGGATCACCACCCGCACGTCGCTGGCGGCCTGCGCCGCCGCGGTCAGCCCCGGCCCCTCCGCCCCGAGCAGCAACGCCGCCCGCTCGCGCTGCGCCGGGGTCAGCCGCTGCATCGGTACGGCATCAGGCGCCGGCGTCATCGCGAGCACTGTGAACCCGGCCGCCCGGACCTGGTCCAGCCCGCCGGGCCAGCTGTCGAGCTTGGCGTACGGCACCGCGAACACCTCGCCCATGCTGACCCGTACGCTGCGCCGGTACAGCGGGTCGGCGCAGGTCGGGGACAGCAGCACCGCGTCGACGCCGAGCGCTGCGGCGCCCCGGAAGATCGCGCCCAGGTTCGTGTGGTTGTTGACGTCCTCCAGGATCACCACCCGCCGGGCGGCGGCGAGCACCTCGTCGGCGGAGCGCAGCGGCTTGCGGTGGAACGAGGCGAGCACGCCCCGGTGCACGTGGAAACCGGTGGCGCGCTGGAGCACGTCCGGCGTCGCCGCGTACACCGGCGCGTCACCGGTGTCCAGGTCGGCGAGCTGGTCCACCCGCTTGGCGTCGACCAGGTACGACCGGGCCGGGTAGCCGGCCCGCAGCGCCCGCCGCAGCACCAGCTCCCCCTCGGCGATGAACAGCCCGTGCGGCGGTTCCCAGCGGGTACGCAGCTCCACGTCGGTGAGCGCGCGGTAGTCGGCGATCCGGTCGTCGTCGGGGTCGGTGATCTCGTGGACGGGCACCAGGCGATTCTGCCCGGCCCGCCCGGTCGCTCCGGCGCGGGCCGGGTTTCCGTCGTCCCGGGCGGGGAACGGAGCCGGAAGGCCGACGGTGACGGAGGGACCAGGATGGGCGCGGATCACGACGGCAACCTCCCCCGCGACGCCACCGTCGCCGACTACCTGGTGGCCCGGCTCGCCGAGTGGGGCGTGCACCGCTACTACGGCTACCCGGGCGACGGGATCAACGGCATGACCTCGGCGTTGCAGCGGGCCGAGGGGCGGGCCCGGTTCATCCAGGTCCGGCACGAGGAGACGGCCGGTTTCGCGGCCGGCGCGCACGTCAAGTACGGCGGCGGCCCGCTCGGATGCGTGGTGGTGACCAGCGGCCCCGGCGCGATCCACGCCCTCAACGGCCTCTACGACGCGAAGCTCGACCACCAGCCGGTGGTGGCGCTGCTCGGGCACACCGCGCTGCCCGCCGAGGGCGGCGGCTACTACCAGGAGGTGGACCTGCTCTCCCTCTACAAGGATGTGGCGTCGGCGTTCCTGGCCCAGCTCGACGACCCGTCGCAGGCCCGGCACCTGGTCGACCGGGCCTGCCGGACGGCGCTGGCCCGGCGTACCGTGACCGCCCTGGTCCTGCCCTCCGACGTGCAGGACCTGCCGGCGGTGCCGCACCCGCCGCACGCCCACGGCTACTACCACACCAGCGCAGTGCCGAGCAGCGAGCCGACGGTGCCGCCGGAGGCCGACGTGCGCCGCGCCGCCGAGGTGCTGCGCGGCGGCGAGCGGGTGGCGATGCTGGTCGGGCAGGGCGCGCTGGGCGCCGAGGACGAGGTACGCCGGATCGCCGACCGGCTCGGCGCCGGGGTCGCCACCGCGCTGCTCGGCTTCACCGCCGTCGACCACCGGCAGCCCTGGGTGACGGGCGCGATCGGCCTGCTCGGCAGCCGGCCGAGCTGGCAGCTCATGCGCGAGTGCGACAGGCTGCTGATCGTCGGCAGCCAGATGCCGTACTCGGAGTTCTACCCGCCGGAGGGCCAGGCCCGGGCGGTGCAGATCGACATCGACGGCACCCGGATGGGGTTGCGTTACCCGACCGAGGTGAACCTGACCGGCGACGCCGGGCCGACGCTGCGCGCCCTGCTCAAGGAGCTGGGCCCGGGGCCGGGCCCGACCGCCTGGCGGGCCACCCTCACCGACGCCACCGGCAAGTGGCGGGCCTCGCAACGCGAGGTCGCCGCCCAGCCGGCCGACCCGGTCAACCCGCAGTCGCTGTTCACCTCGCTCGACGACGCGCTACCGGGCGACGCCATGCTCGCCGTGGACTGCGGCACCGCCACCGCCTGGTACGCCCGGCACGTGCGGGTCCGCCCCGGCATGCTGGCCAGCCTCTCCGGCACGCTGCTCTCAATGGGCGGCGGCATGCCGTACGCGCTGGCGGCGAAGTTCGCCCACCCGGACCGGCCGGTGATCGCGCTGCTCGGCGACGGCGCGATGCAGATGAACGGCGTCAACGAGCTGATCACGGTGGCGAGGTACTGGCGGGAGTGGGCCGACCCCCGGTTCGTGGTGCTGGTGCTCAACAACCGGGATCTGGCCTTCGTCAGCTGGGAGCAGCGGTCCGGCGAGGGCACGCCGATGTTCCCGGACAGCCAGGACCTGCCGGACGTCGCGTACCACAGGTGGGCCGAGGTGCTGGGCCTCGGCGGTGAGCTGGTCGACTCCCCCGACCGGGTGGACGGCCTGTGGCAGCGGGTGCTCGACGCGGACCGGCCGGTGGTGGTGAACGCCGTGGTGGACCCGGCCGAGCTGATGCTGCCGCCGCACTTCACCGTCGAGCAGGCCCGCAAGACCGCCGCCGCGGTGCTGCGCGGGGACAGCGACCGGGCCGGCATCATGCGGCGCGGCGTGCCGGCCGCGCTCGCCACGTACCGGCCCCGCCGCCGGGGCCGCTGAGGCGTCAGGCCCGCCCGTAGCGCAGCAGCACCGACCGTCCGTCGAACCGGCGCGTCTCGACCAGCCGCAGGCTCTGCCGGGCCAGGCCGGGCAGCACCTGCCGTCCGCCGCCGAGCACCACCGGGTGCACGATCACCTCGTAGGTGTCGACGAGCCCGAGCGCGGCCAAGGCCGTCGCCGCGCCGGTGCCGCCGGTGACCAGCAGGTCGCCGGGGAACCGCTCGCGGACCTCGGCGAACTCCTTCGCCAGGTCGCCGCCGCCGACCACAACGGCGCCGTGGGGAGCCTCGGCGAGCGTGCGGGAGACCACGACCTTCGGGGTACGCCGCCAGATCGGCGCGAAAGCCAGGTCGTGCGGGTGGTCGGAGATCGACTCGACCTGCGGCCAGTACGAGGACATCATCTCCCACACCCGCCGCCCGTAGACGAAGGCGGCGGCCCGCTCGGCCAGCCCGATCGAGTACGCGGACAGCTCCTCCCCCATCTCCGGCCAGTCGAACTCGCCGTTCGGGCCCTCGATGAAGCCGTCGACCGACGTGTGCACCCCGTAGACGACGTTGCCCATGCGCTGCTCCTCCGCGTATCGGCGCGTCCCGGTCGGACACGCTCACCGGTGGGTCGGAGCCGCCCGGCCGGATCCGACACGTCCCGTGGAGAGTTGTCCGGGTGCGTTAGCGTCCGGGCCCATGGGCCGCCCCGTGATGATCGCGCTGATCGGCGTCGACGGCTCCGGCAAGACCACCCAGGCCAGGGCTTTGGCGGCGCGGCTGCGCGAGCGGGGTGTGCGGGCGCGGTACTTCGAGAACGCCGGTGGGCGGCCGCTGTGGAACCGGCTGGCGCGGGCGCTCGGCCGCGCCGACGGGACGGCGCTGTTCGGCCGTACCGTCTATCCGGCGCTGGAGGCGACGGTGCGCGCGGCGGCGATGGCCCGGACCGTCGCGGTGGCCCGCCTGACCGGACAGGTGGCGGTGCTGGACCGGTGGACCTGGTGCCAGGACGTGATCATGGCGGCCCGCGGCGACCGGGGACGGCGCGCGGTACGCACCGTCTACGCGGTCTTCCCGCGCCCGGCGGTGGTGTGTTTCCTCGCCACCTCGCCCGGGGTGGCGCAGCGGCGGGTGGCCGCGCGGGGCATCGACACCGAGGAGCTGGCGCACCTGCGCGCGCTGGACGGTGCGTACCGGGCACTGCCGGAGTTCGGCTCGTTCGTCACGCTCGACGGCGACGGCACCCCGGACGAGGTGGCCGCCGCCCTCGACGCGGTCGTGGACGCGGCCGTCGACGCGGTTGCGGGTCCGGCGCCGCGGCGCGGCGTTAAGAAGGGGCCCTTCCTCTACCGGAGGCGTTAAGAAGGGGCCCTTCCTTACCCGCGGCCGCGCAGCCAGCGCAGCACGTCGGAGGGCAGCTCGCTGTCCTGGCGCTGCTCGCGGCGGTCCGGCTCGGTCCGGCGGGGCGGCTGCGGGCGCTGCGGGTCGCCGACCAGCGCCCGGCTCGGCGCGGTGAAGTCGGCCACCGGCTTGCCGGCGAGCGCCGTCTTGATGGTCCGGGCCACCGCGTCGATCACCTTGGCCTGCACGGCGGAGCCGACCAGGTCGGTGACGTCGTCCGGGTTGGCGGCGATGCCGGCGACCGCGACCTGCGGGGTGTAGCCGACGAACGTCTCGGTGGCGTTGCGCTCCGAGCTGCCGGTCTTGCCGGCCACCGGGCGGCCGACGATCCGGTCGACGGCGGTGGCGGTGCCGCCGTTGCACTGGTCGAACGCGGACTGCTGGCCGACCGGGCAGCGGGCCGCGTCGGTGGCGGCGCGGGCCACGTCCGGTTCGAGCACCCGCTTGCAGGACGGCTGCGCCACGTCGACGGCGCCGCCGTCCGGCGCGGTCACGGAGACCACCGGCAGCGGCGTGCAGTACGTGCCCTCGGCGGCCACCGTGGCGTACGCGTTCGCCAGGTCCAGCGGGGTGGTGGCGGCGACGCCGAGCGTGAACGCGCCCCAGTTGGCGGCGTTGTCGCGGGCGAACGCGGCGTCGGAGTCGGCCCGGAAGGTGATGCCGAGGCGCTGGGCCATCTCCACCACCTTGTCCTCGCCGACCTGCTCGGCCAGCCAGACGAAGTACGTGTTGACGGAGCGGCCGAAGCCGTCCCACATCATCCGGTAGCCGTCCATCCACTGCGGGTTGGCGTTCGCCGGGCACCACGTGCCGTCGCAGTTGCCCTCGTCGTCCGAGGCGTACCGGGTGGGCAGCCTGCTGGGGGCGTCGAAGCCGGTGGACAGCGGCTTGCCGGCCTCCAGCGCGGCCAGCATCGTGAACATCTTGAACGTCGAGCCGGCCTGGTAGCCGTCGACGCTGGCGCCGCCGGAGATCAGCGGGTTGACCGTGTTCGGGTGGTTGGCCTGCCCGTCCGGGTTGGCGTCGAGGCTGTAGTGCCGGTTCACCGCCATGGCGAGCACCCGGCCGGTGCCGGGCTCGACCGCCGCGATCGGCAGCGCCCGCTTGTTGCCGTACCCGTAGACCTTGGTGGCCTGCTCCTGCGCGGTCTGCTGGATCTCCGGGTCGAGCGTGGTGACGACGCGGTAACCGCCCCGGCGCAGTGCCTGCTCCCGCTCCTCGGGCGTGCTGCCGAAGGCCGGCTGGGTGAGCCACCAGCGGCGCAGGTAGTCGCAGAAGAAGCCCCAGTCGTCGTGCCCCTGGGCGGTGGCGGTGCAGCCGTTGGGCTGGGCGGTCGGGCGCAGCGTCAGCGGCTCGGTCTTCGCGGCCGCGGCCTGCTGCGCGGTGATCGCGCCGGTCTCGGCCATCGCGTCGAGCACGTACCCGCGCCGGGCCAGCGCCTGGTCCTTGTCGCCGTCGATCGGGCTGTACGCGTCGGGCGACTGCACCAGGCCGGCGAGCAGCGCCGCCTCGCCCAGCGTCAGGTCGGCCGGCGCCTTGCCGAAGTAGCGCTGGCCGGCGGCGGCGACGCCGTACGCGCCGGAGCCGAAGTACGCGATGTTGAGATAGCGGTTGAGGATCTCGTCCTTTGAGAGCGACTGCTCCAGCGCGTTCGCGTACCGGATCTCCTGGAGCTTGCGCCCGACGGTCTGCTCGGTGGCGGCCTGCCGCTCCTCCGGGGTGCGGTTCGGGTCGGTCTTGAGCACGTTGCGGACGTACTGCATGGTCAGCGTGGACCCGCCCTGCTCGGTGCCGCCGCCCTTGACGTTCGCCACCAGCGCGCGGGCGATGCCGCGCAGGTCAGCGCCGCCGTGCGAGTAGAACCGCCGGTCCTCGGCCGCGATGATCGCCTGCCGCATCACCGGGGCGATCTCGTCCAGCGACACGTCGGTGCGGTTCACGTCGTAGAACGTGGTGATCAGGGTGGTGCCGTCGTTGGCGTAGAGGTAGGAGCGCTGCGGCTGCACGGGGGTGCGCAGCGCGTCGGGCAGGTCCGCGTACGCGCCGAGCGCGGCCCGCGCGGCGAACCCGCCGAGCAGGCCGCCGGGAAGCGCGGCGAGCGCGAGGACGAGCCCGGCGAGCAGGCCGGCCAGCAGCACGGTGAACAGCCGCGAGAGCGGCGACCTGGGAGACGGCATGGACGCAAGGATTGCCACGAAAGCCGCCTACCGGCCACCTCGCCAGGCAACTGTCAGTTACCTCACGGCAACCGTTCAGCTCCCGGCGGCCGGACGAACCGGTCATCCGGCGCCGAGCGGGCCCTTCGGTGACGTCGGCGGCACCGGTGCGGCGGCGACGCTGGCGGCTGCGGCGTCCCGGGCGATGGTCTCGGGCACCAGGCGGCCGCTGCGGTAGCCGATGCCGATGCCGGCGACCAGCACGAAGATCGCGCCGAACGTCTGGAGCGAGCCGATCAGCGCGCCGCCCAGGCCGAGCAGCGGGGCGGCGATCATCAGCATGGTCCCGTCGCCGTAGGAGAACATCCCGGACCGGGCGACCGACCAGCCGGTCAGGAACCAGCCCACGCTGTAGAGGGTGGCGCCGAACAGCACGATGCCGCGTGCGGTCACGCCGAACACCGGCGTCTGCTCGGCCAGCCCGGCGAACGGCAGCATCAGCACCATCCCGCCGATGCTCGCCAGCAGCCCGGCCAGCGCGACGCGGCGGCAGCGGGTGGCGGCGAGCAGGCCGGTGAGCGCGAGCAGGGCGAGCAGCCCCAGCCACACCGAGGCGACCCAGCCGACCAGGTAGAGCGGCCGGCCATCGGCCGGATACGGGTCGTTGCCCACACCGCCGTCGCTGGCCATCGCCACCAGGCCGTAGAGGACCGCGTACGCCGGGAGCAGCCAAACCGCCGCGCGGGCGAACCGGCGGATCGACCAGGCCCAGGTCGCGTCGGTCGCCGGCGCTCCCGGACCGGGTTCGGAGACGAACGGCAGGACCCCGAAACCCCCTCCGGTACGCCGGGAGCCGATCGGACCGGCGGGGTCGTGCGCGCCGGGGACCGGGGTACGGGAGAACAGCCGGTTCGCCGGGTCCTTCATGCCTCACCTCGTTCGCGCCACGGGCGGCCCGGGACGCGCAAACGGCGCTCCGGCCCTGCTCACCACCCGTCCTGGAACCGATGGTGGCAGTCGCCGGAGCGCCGTATGAGGGATTCTCGGATTTGCCGGTCAGCCCCGCTCGCGCTGGTCCGCCGGGTCGTTCACCAGGCTGGCCGGGGACACCGGCTCCGGCGCGGGCAGACCCTTCGGGTTGTTGCCGCCGGTGGCCTGCGCCTCCGCCACGCGTACCTCGTCGTGGATCTCCTGGGCCGCGACGGCCGCGGCCTGGGCGGCCTCGGCGGCCTCCCGCTCGACCTCGCCGGCGCTCTTGGCGGCCTCCGGCGACGGCACGTCGCCGGCCATGTTCGCGAGCCCGCCCAGCGCGCCGCCCATGCCCTCCAGGGCCTTGGTCAGCTCGGTCGGGACGATCCAGACCTTGTTGGCGGTGCCGTTGGCGATCTGCGGCAGCGCCTGGAGGTACTGGTAGGCGAGCACCTTCTGACTCGGGTTGGCGGTGTGGATCGCGTCGAAGACGGTACGGATCGCCTTGGCCTGGCCCTCCGCCTGGAGGATCCGGGCCTGCCGGTCACCGTCGGCACGCAGCACCGCGGCCTGCTTCTCACCCTCGGCGGTGAGGATCTGCGACTGCTTGTGCCCCTCGGCGTTGAGGATCGCGGCACGGCGGTCCCGCTCGGCGCGCATCTGCTTCTCCATCGAGTCGCGGATGCTCGGCGGCGGCTCGATCGCCTTGATCTCGACCCGGGTCACCTTGATGCCCCAGCGGCCGGTGGTCTCGTCCAGCACGCCGGACAGGTGCCGGTTGATCTCCTCGCGGCTGGTCAGCGCGCGCTCCAGGTCGAGCGAGCCGATCACGTTACGCAGCGTGGTGACGGTGAGCTGCTCGATGGCCTGGAGGAAGTTGGAGATCTCGTAGGTGGCGCGAACCGAGTCGACCACCTTGAAGTAGAGGACCGTGTCGATCGAGACGACCAGGTTGTCGGAGGTGATCACCGGCTGGGGCGGGAAGCTGACCACCTGCTCGCGCATGTCGACCTTGGTGCGCACCGCGTCGACGAACGGCACCAGCAGGTTGAGGCCCGGGTTCAGCGTGCGCTTGTACCGGCCCAGCCGCTCCACCACGTCCTGACGCTGCTGCGGCACGATCCGCACCGCCTTGAACAGCGTCACCACACCGATCAACGCCACCGCGATCATCAGGATCGCCAGAAACTCCATACCGTTCACCTTTTCGCTTCGGGCAGCTCACCCGGGGTGGAAATGTCGTCCTGCCATACCAGGGCGGTAGCGCCCCGGACCTTGATCACCTGCACCCGCTCACCCTCGGCGTACGTGCGCGTCGCGTCGTACGAGCGGGCCGTCCACAGCTCACCATCGATCTTGACCATGCCCCGGTCGGCGTCGACCGGCTCCAGGACCACAGCGGTGGCCCCCTCCAGCGCCTCGACCCCGAACGGCTGTTCCCCGGTCTCCAGCGTCGGCCGGGCGTGCCGCCGGACCACCGGACGGACCACCGCCACCGACAGCGCCGACACCGCCGCGAAGACCACCGCCTGGAGCGCCACCGGCGCACCGAGCGCCGCGGCGCCGGCGGCGGCGAACGCCCCGACCCCGAACATGATCAGGAAGAGCGTCGTCGTGAAGATCTCGGCGACCGCTAATACCACACCCAGAACGATCCAGAACACGGCGTCCACGAGAACAATCCTGACACGTCAACGCACGTGTCATCGAACTGTCATGATCGCTAGGCTCGGCACGGCGTACCGCGGCACCCGCCGACGAGGAGGACGACATGCCCCTGCTGCCCGAGACCGCGCGTCAGGTGGACCTGCTGGTCGCCCGGGCCCAGGCCGAGGGGCGCGGTCCCTCGCTCGCCCTCGGCGTGGTCCGCGACGGCCGGCTGGCGCACCTGGCGGTCGTCGGTGAGACGCCCCGCCCGGACGGCGACCTCCAGTACCGGGTCGGCTCGATCACCAAGACCATGACCGCGGTGCTGGTGATGCAGCAGCGCGACGCCGGCCGGCTGGCGCTCGACGACCCGCTCGACGCCCACCTGCCCGGCACCCCGGTCGGCGCGGTGACGGTGCGCCACCTGCTCGGGCACGTCAGCGGCCTGCAACGCGAGCCGGACGGCGACTGGTGGGAGCGCGCCGAGGGCACGGACCTGGACACGCTGCTGGCCGGGCTGACGCCGGACAAGATCGCCCATCCGCCGCACTTCGTCTACCACTACTCGAACCTGGCGTACGGGCTGCTCGGCGCCGTGCTGGAACGGATCACCGGCACCCCGTGGGCGGACCTGCTGACCGAGCGGCTGCTGACACCGCTGGGCATGCGCCGCACCACGTACCACCCCACCGAGCCGTACGCCCCCGGTTACGTCGTCCACCCCTGGCACGAGACGCTGCGGGAGGAGCCGCGTACCGACACCGGGGCGATGGCCCCGGCCGGGCAGCTCTGGTCGACGGTCGAGGACCTGGGCCGCTGGGCGGCGTTCCTGGCCGACCCGGACCCGGCGATGCTCTCCCCCGCCACGCTCACCGAGATGTGCGCCCCAGTGGTGATCAACGACCTGGACTCGTGGACCGGCGGCCACGGCCTCGGCGTGGAGCTCTACCGGGTCGGCGACCGGGTGTACGTCGGGCACGGCGGCTCCATGCCCGGGTACGTCGCCGGCCTGGCCGTGCACCGGCCCACCCGCACCGCCGTGGTCAACTTCGCCAACGCGTACGGGCTGCGCGGCCACCACATCGGCGCGCTCGGCCGGGAGGCGCTCACGCTGGTGCTGGACGCCGAACCGGCCGCACCCGCCCCCTGGCGCCCGGCCGGCCCGCCCGCCGCCGACGTGGCCGCGCTGACCGGCCGCTGGTGGTGGATGGGCGGCGAGTACGAGTTCCGCGTCGACGCCGCCGGTGACCTGGTCGGCGGTCAGGTGGGCAGGCCGGTGCTCCGGTTCACCCCGGAGGGCCCGGACCGGTGGCGGGGCCGCTCCGGCTCCCAGGACGGCGAGATCCTCACCGTCATCCGAGACGGTTCCGGCACCCCGACAGCCCTGGACATAGCCACCTTCGTCCTGACCCGCACCCCCGACGAACTCCCCTGACAGCCCCACCCGCCCCACCCGCGCCCGCCCCCACCACGCCCCACCCCGCCTCGCCTCGCCCCCGTCGATCTTGCACTTGCGGCCCGCACTTCGCCCCATATGCCCGATCCACACGGACCACAACTGCAAGATCGACGCACACTCCGGCCACCTCACCCCGGTGATCAAGGAGTTTGTGTCGGCGTTGATCTCCGATACGCCCACAAACTCCTTGATCAACCAGGCGAGAGCGCCCGGGACCGGGGACGAGGGGTTCGGGGCGGGCGGCGTTGGTGCACGGCGGGTCCGGGGGCGACCGTGACCGGCGCAGGGATCAAGCCTGACCGCCCGGAGCCGGGCACGGTCGCCCCCGGACCCCGACCGCAACCGCAACCGCAACCACAGCCCTGACAGCAACCACGACCGGGCAGCGACGGATCACCCGGGCTCGGTGACGAAATCGATCAGGCGCTCCATCGCGTTGATCAGCGGCGTCTCCACGTCGGCGAAACTGTCCACCCGGGACAGGATGTGCCGCCACATGTCGGCCGGCTCGCCCACCCCGAGCGCCGCGCAGACGCCCTCCTTCCAGGGCCGCCCCGGAGGCACCACTGGCCACGCCGCGATACCCAGCGCCGCCGGGCGTACCGCCTGCCACACGTCGACGTACGGGTGCCCGGTGACCAGCACGTGCGGCGAGTTGACGCGGGCCACGATGCGGCTCTCCTTCGAGCCGGGCACGAGGTGGTCGACGAGCACGCCGAGCCGGTGCCCCGGGCCGGGGCCGAACGCGCGCACCTCGTCGGCGAGCGCGTCGATGCCGTCCAGCGGTTCCACCACCACGCCCTCGATGCGCAGGTCGTCACCCCAGATCCGCTCGACCAGCGCGGCGTCGTGCACGCCCTCCACCCAGATCCGGCTGGCCTTGGCGACCTGCGCTCGTACGCCGTCCACAGCGATCGACCCGGACGCGGTACGCCGGCGCGCGGCGGGCACCGGGACGCGGACCGGCCGTCGTAGCGTGACCGGCTTGCCGTCGAGCAGGAACGCGGCGGGCAGCAGCGGGAAGTTGCGCCGCCGGCCGTGCCGGTCCTCCAGCACCACCGCGCCGGAGTCGAAGCCGACGACGGCGCCGCAGAATCCGGAGTCGGCGTCCTCGACCACCAGGTCGGGTTCGGCGTCGACCTCGGGGGTCACCTTCCGTCGTCGCCAGTCGCCGGCCAGCACGTCCCCGTCGTATCGCCCCGCCATGCCGCTGACGCTAACCAGTGCTCCGGCGTGTCGCCCGGCGACGCGCCGACCGGGCCGTCATCCGTCGGCACGAAACGGTGCGAAGGGGGTAGTTGGGGCCAGGTCGCGCCGCCGGTGCGGCAGCCGAGACAGCAGCGGCGCGGAGCACGTACCCTTTCCGCATGTCCTCCCCCGCAACGGGCGCGGCCACGCTGGCTGCGCGCCGGTCGAGCCGGTTCGTCGCCTGGGTGCGTGCCTGGCGAGCCGGTCTGGTGCCGTTCGACGAGGTGGCCGACGCCGTCGCCGGCGACGAGGAGCACCTCGTCGCCGACGCCCCCGGCACCTGGACCGACGTGTCGCTGCGGGAGGCCCTGCCCAGCCTCGCCAAGCATTCACCCGACGACATCCGCCTGGTGCTGCCCGCGCCCGGCGACCCGCGCGGCCTGCCCGGCCCGGGGGCGTTCGCCGGGGCGGCGCTGGTGGCGGGCGAGGCGGTGGTAGCGAGCGGGATGGGGCTGGTGCCCGAGGTCCGCACGCACACGTCCGGCTCGGGGATGACCTGGGAGACGGTGCTCTGGCGGGTCCATCCGCTGCCGGCGGACGCACCGAAGGCGTCGCTCGCCACCCCGGGTGCGGCGGAGGCCGAGGCCGAACTCGCCGCCGTGCTGGCCGAGACCACCGCGACGCTGACCCGGCTGGACGTCGCGCAGTGGCGGCCGGAGCTGGCCGGTGCGCTCGCCGCGCTGCGCCGCCCGGACGGCGCCACCGACCTGCCGCCCGGCTTCGATCCGCGGGCCCGCCGCCTGTTCGCCCGCGCCGCGGTCCTGGACCGGGTGCTCGCGCTGGCCGGCGAGAGCGCACCGGGCGGCGCGGTCAACACCTACGAGGCGCAGCAGCGGGACGCGGCGCTGCGTCCGCTCACCACCGCGTGCCGGCAGGCCCTGGTGGCCGCCTGCAACGCGCCGCTGCGGCTCTAGCTGTAATGCCCATGAGGGTTGTTGACGGCGTGGCGGCTTGAGACGAGGCGAGACCTCCGGCGAGGTGTGAGGTGCTGACGCCCACACGGAACCGGAGGTCTCCATGGCCCACCGTAATGCCCGGCTGACCATCCACGGCCGGCGGCTGCTCATCACGCGTGTCGTTGACCAGGGTCGGCCGGTGGCCCACGTCGTGAAGGAACTGGGCTGTTCTCGGGCCACCGGCTACAAGTGGCTACAGCGGTGGCGGGCCGAGGGCGACGCTGGTCTGCGGGATCGATCCAGCCGGGCTCACCACCAGCCACACAAGACGCCCGCCCAGCTGGAGGCGCGGGTCTGCCAACTGCGCCAGGAACGCAAACTCGGGGCTCGCCGGCTCGGACCGTTGCTCGGGATGCCGGCCTCGACGGTGCACGCCGTTCTGACGCGGCACGGTCTACACCACCTGGCCTGGCTCGACCGGCCCACCGGTCAGCTCATCCGCCGCTACGAGCGCGACCGGCCCGGCGAGCTGATCCACGTCGACGTCAAGAAACTCGGCCGGGTTCGCGACGGCGGCGGCTGGCGCATCTTGGGCCGCGACAGCCTGGAACACCGCCGTGCCCGCACCGCCGGCCGTGTCGGCTTCGACTACGTGCACTGCGCCATCGACGACCACACCCGTCTCGCCTACGCCGAGATCCACCCCGACGAGAAGACCGACACCTGTGCCGGCTTCCTCCGCCGCGCCGCCGAGCACTTCGCCACCCACGGAATCACCCGCGTCGAACGCGTCATGACCGACAACGCATTGGCCTACCACCGCGGCCGAGCCTGGCACCAGACCCTGACCGACCTCGGTGCCACCGCCCGCTTCACCCGCCGCTACCGACCACAGACCAACGGCAAAGCCGAACGCTTCAACCGCACCCTGTGCGACGAATGGGCCTACGCCCAACCCTTCACCAACAACCAGCAACGCGCTGACGCTCTACCCGCCTGGCTGCACACCTACAACCACCACCGCAACCACACCTCGCTCCGCGGCAAACCACCCATCAGCCGCGTCAACAACGCTGCTGGGCATTACAGCTAGCGCCGCAGACCCCGGCTCAGACCTCGTCGATCAGGTCGGCCACCGAGTCGACGATCCGCGACGGACGGTACGGGTACCGCTCCGCCTCGGTCCGGCTGCTGATGCCGGTGAGCACCAGGATCGTCTCCAGTCCGGCCTCCAGGCCGCACAGGATGTCGGTGTCCATCCGGTCGCCGATCATCGCGGTCGACTCGGAGTGCGCGTCGATGGTGTTCAGCGCCGAGCGCATCATCATCGGGTTGGGCTTGCCCACGAAGTACGGGTCGACGCCTGTCGCCTTCGAGATCATCGCCGCCACCGAACCGGCAGCCGGCAACGCGCCCTCCACCGACGGGCCGGTGGCGTCGGGGTTGGTGCAGATGAACCGGGCGCCGTCGTTGATCAGCCGGATCGCCTTGGTTATCGCCTCGAAGCTGTAGGTGCGCGTCTCCCCCAGCACCACGTAGTCCGGGGCGAAGTCGCTCAGGATGTACCCCACCGCGTGCAGCGCCGTGGTCAGGCCGGCCTCACCGATCACGTACGCGGTGCCGCCCGGCCGCTGGTCGGCCAGGAACTGGGCGGTGGCCAGCGCCGAGGACCAGATCGCCTCCTCCGGCACGTCCAGCCCCATCCGGGCCAGCCGGGCCTGGAGGTCGCGCGGGGTGTAGATGGAGTTGTTCGTCAGCACCAGGAACGGCTTGCCGGAGGCGCGCAGCTTCTTGACGAACTCCGGGGCGCCGGGCACCGGCTGCCCCTCGTGCACCAGCACGCCGTCCATGTCGGTGAGCCAGCTCTGCACCGGCTTGCGGTCAAGCATCGTGTCGTCCCCAGGGGTGTCGTCGGGTCGGGCTCAGGGCCGGCGGGCCGGGGGCACGCAGCACAACGCCGGGCAGGTGTCCCAGGCGGGCAGCTCGCCGAGTCGGCGGCGCAGCCGCTCCCCGTCCGGGGCGGTGCGCTCTCCGACCAGCTCGCGGACCATCGCCACGAACCGCGGGTCGACCCCCGGGGTGCCGGCGCGGACGAAGTCCAGGCCGAGCTGCTTGGCCGTCTCCAGCGCCTCGGTGTCCAGGTCCCACACCACCTCCAGGTGGTCGGAGACGAACCCGATCGGGCTGACCACCACGCTCGTCACGCCCTGCTCGGGCAGTGTGGCCAGGTGGTCGTTGACGTCCGGCTCCAGCCACGGCACCTGCGGCGGCCCGGACCGGCTCTGCCAGACCAGGTCGTACTCCAGGTCGGGCGCGGCTGCGGCGTGCACCAGCCGGGCGACCTCCTCGAGCTGGGCGGTGTAGCGGCCGCCGTGCGGGCCGGCGGTGGCCGCCGCCGACATCGGTACGGAGTGCGCGGTGAAGACCAGCCGGGTGCTGTCCCGCTTCGCCGGGTCGAGCTGGGCCAGCGCGGCGCGGACCGCGTCGGCGTGCGGCTCGATGAAGCCGGGGTGATCCCAGAACTGGCGCAGCTTCTCGATCAGCGGGGCGTCCGGGCCGACCGCGGCGCGGGCCGAGGCGATGTCCTCCTGGTACTGCCGGCAGGACGAGTAGCCGCCGTACGCGCTCGTCACGAACGCCAGCGCCCGGGTGATCCCGTCGTCGCGCATCCGCGCGACGGTGTCGGCGAGCATCGGATCCCAGTTGCGGTTGCCCCAGTAGACCGGCAGGTCGACGCCGTTGGCGGCGAAGTCCTCGCGGATCGCGGCGAGCAGGTCGCGGCACTGCTGGTTGATCGGCGACACCCCGCCGAAGTGCAGGTAGTGCTCGGCGACCTCGGCGAGTCGCTCCGGGGGCACCCCCCGCCCCCGGGTCACGTTCTGCAGGAACGGGAGAACGTCCTCGGGCCGCTCCGGGCCACCGAAGGAGACCAGCACCAACGCGTCGTACGCCATGAGGCCATTCTTCCTCGCCCGCCGTCACGGCGTGGCGACGCCCCCTGGTCGGTGTGGTGACCACCCGGGCCGCGACGTGTTAAGAAGGGCCCCTTCCGCTGCACGAGGCGTTAAGAAGGGGCCCTTCCTTACATCTCAGGCGCCGATGGCGTGGTAGCCGCCGTCGACGTGGACGATCTCGCCGGTGGTGGCCGGGAACCAGTCGGACAGCAGCGCCAGGCAGGCCCGCGCGGCGGGCTCCTGGTCGGTGAGGCTCCAGCCCAGCGGGGCGCGCTCGGTCCAGGCGTCCTCGAACCGGTCGAAGCCGGGGATGGACTTGGCCGCGATGGTCCGCAGCGGGCCGGCCGCGACCAGGTTGCTGCGGATGCCCTGCTTGCCCAGGTGCAGCGCCAGATAGCGGGAGGCGGACTCCAGCCCGGCCTTGGCCACGCCCATCCAGTCGTAGACCGGCCACGCCTTGGTGGCGTCGAACGTGAGACCCACCACGGCGCCCCCGGCGGACATCAGCGGCAGCGCGGCCATGGCGAGGGACTTGTACGAGTAGGTGGAGACCTGGAGCGCTGTCGCCACGTCCGCCCAGGGGGCGTCGAGGAAACCGCCGCCGAGGCAGCTCTGCGGGGCGAACCCGATCGAGTGCACGACGCCGTCCAGGCCGTCGACGTGCTCGCGCACCTTGTCGGCCAGCCCGGCCAGGTGCTCCTCGTTGCTGACGTCCAGCTCGATCACGGGCGCCGGCTCGGGCAACCGCTTGGCGATCCGCTCCACCAGGGAGAGCCGGCCGTAGCCGGTGAGCACGACCTGGGCGCCGTTCTCCTGGGCGAGCTTCGCCACCGAGAAGGCGATCGACGCGTCGGTGATGACGCCGGTGACCAGCAGCCGCTTACCGGCGAGAAGTCCGGACATTGCGTGTCTCCTCCGTGCTCTGCTCAGTGGCCCATGCCGAGGCCGCCGTCGACCGGGATGACGGCGCCGGTGACGTATCCGGCCGCGTCCGAGGCGAGCCAGGTGACGACGCCCGCGACCTCGTCCGGGGTGGCCATCCGGCCGGCCGGGATCGACTTGCGGATCTCCGCCTTGCGCTCCTCGGGCAGGCCCGCTGTCATGTCGGTGTCGATGAAGCCGGGCGCCACCACGTTCGCGGTGATGTTGCGGGTGCCCAGCTCGCGGGTGATCGAGCGGGCCACGCCGACCAGGCCGGCCTTGCTGGCCGCATAGTTGACCTGGCCCGCGCCGCCGGAGAGGCCGACCACCGAGGAAATGAAGATCATCCGGCCCCAGCGGCCGCGGAGCATCTTCGTCGAGGCCCGCTTGGCGACCCGGAACGAGCCGGTCAGGTTGGTGTCGAGGACGCGCGCGAACTGCTCCTCGGACATCCGCATGATCAGCGTGTCGTCGGTGATGCCGGCGTTGGCGACCAGCACCTCCACCGGGCCGAGTTCGGCCTCGATCGCGGTGAACGCGGCGTCGACCGACTCGGCGTCGGTCACGTCGCACCGCACCCCGAACAGGCCGTCGGGAGCCTCGCCGCTCCGGTACGTCACCGCCACCCGGTCGCCCTGCTTGGCGAACGCCTGCGCGATGGCCAGGCCGATCCCCCGGTTCCCGCCGGTCACCAGCACGGTTCGGGCCACGGATCCCCCTCTGCTCCAGTGATCTCTCGGTCGGTCGGAGCCTAGGGGTTACCGACAGGTAAGCGCTAACCCGCGCAGGTCACAGGGCCCACCCCGGCCGACGTCGGCGGGGGTCCGCGGAGGCTGCCGGCCGCGCGCGCGACACCCACACCCCCGGTGTACGATGATCGCGTCTACGGGCCGCTCCGTGCCCGCTCCGGGCCCCGCCGACCGCAGGAGGTGATCGCTGTGCGAGATAGCGATCCTCCCAGTCGTGGCCGGGCCCACCGTCAGCCCCGCTGAGCCACGGCTCGGTCCACCCGGCTGACCCGCTTCCCGCCCTCCGCACCGCATCCGCTTCCCGGCGACCACGCCGGGGTGTGGCCTGCCGCGCGGCGGAGCACCCGGTCACGACTTCGTGCGCGTACGCCCCGACCCCCCACGGCCCTCACCGGCCGACCGTCGCCACGGAGCACACTCATGAGCCGTTACGTCGCCCCGCTGGGCTTCACCCTCGCCGCCGTCTGGGTGGCCGTCCTGTTCGTGCTGGCCGGCGGCGGTCACTGACCGCCGCCGGCCGGTTCCGGCTCAGACCAGCCGGGACGTCCAGAGCAGACTCAACCCGCCCGCGCACAGCGCCAGCAGCAACGCGATCCCCGCGTACCACTGGGTGATCTCGCGCGGCTCGGTCCGGTAGCCGATCGAGCTGCCCATGTCCTGGTAGACCTGCTTCAGTTCGCTGGCCGACGCGGCCTCGTAGAAGAAGCCCTGCGTGGTCTCCGCGAGCTGGGACAGCGCGGTGCGGTCCACCGGCACCCGCTGGAGCTGCCCGCCGATGTCGACCTGCCCGGAGTCGGTGCCGAACGCGATTGTGGACACCGGCACGTTCGCCGCCTGCGCCGCCGCGGCGGCCTCCTCGACCGAGCGGCCCGACGTGCGGTAGCCGTCGGACAGCAGCACGATCCGGGCCGGCGGGATGCCGGCGGCGCCGTCGGCCGGCACCGAGCGGATCGCCTCCAGGCAGGTGAAGACCGCCTCGCCGGTGGCGGTCGCCTCGGCCAGCACCAGCCCGTCGATGGCGGTGGTGACGGCGGCCCGGTCCTTGGTCGGCGGCACCAGGACGTTCGCCGACTTGGCGAACGAGACGAGTCCCAGGTTGTAGCTCTCCGGCAGCTCGCCGACGAACTGCTTCGCAGCCTCCTGGGCCGCCTCCAGGCGGTTCGGCGACACGTCGTCGGCCTGCATCGACAACGACACGTCGATGGCGAGCATCACCGTGGCCCGCTCCAGCGGCTCCCGGGTGTCGATCGCCGGCCGGGCCAGCCCGGTCGCCAGCACCAGCAGGCAGAGCAGGAACGCGGTGGCCGCGACGTGCCGCCGCCAGCCCAGTCCCTTGGGCGCGACGGTACGCAGCAGGTCGACGTTGGTGAACCGCAGCGCGTACTGCCGGCGGTGCAGTTGCCGCCAGACGTACGCGGCGGCGAGGGCGAGCACCGGCAGCACGGCGAGCAGCCACCACGGTTGCAGAAAACGGATCATCGCGTCGTCCCTCTGGTGCGGGCGTGCCGCTGCGCGGCGACGAAACGCACCATGTCCAGCAGCCAGTCTCGGTCGGTACGCAGGCGCAGGTGGGCCGCGCCCGCGGCGCGCAGCTCGGCGGCGATCGCCCCGCGCTGGGCGGCCGCCGCCTCGGCGTACCGGCGGCGCAGGCCCGGGTCGGCGGTCTGCACCTCGTGCAGTTCACCGCTCTCCGGGTCGACCACCGGCAGCACCCCCACGTCGGGCAGTTCCAGTTCCCGCGGATCGACCACCTCGACGGCCAGCACGTCGTGGCGGACCCGCAGCTTACGCAGCGGCCGGCCCCACTGCTGCGGCGGCGCGAGGAAGTCGGAGATCACCACCGCCACGCCGCGCCGCCGGGGCGGGCGGTTGAGCATGTCGACGAGCGCGCCGAGGTCGCTGCGGCCGGGCCGGATCTCGGCGCCGGCGACCGCCCGCAGCAGCCCCTGGGCCTCCTTGCGGCCGGAGCGGGCGGGCAGCCGCAGCATCGTCCCCGGCCCGCCGGTGCCGACCACCGCGCCGATCCGGTTGCCGCCCCGCACGGTGAGGTGGGCCAGCGCGGCGACCGCGGCGACCGCCACGTCCCGCTTGAGCCACCGGCCGGTGCCGAAGTCCAGGCTGGCCGACATGTCGACGGCCAGCCAGGTCTCCAGTTCGCGGTCGGCCACCGTACGCCGGACGTGCGGCATGGTGGTGCGGGCGGTGACGGGCCAGTCCATCCGGCGCACGTCGTCGCCGGGCCGGTACTCCCGGGACTCCCCCGCCTCGCTGCCCGGTCCGGGCAGCAGCCCGGCGTAGTCGCCCTGGAGCAGCCCGTCCAGCTTGCGGGTCACCATGAGCTGGAGCCGGGCCAGCACGGCCCCCGAGCGGTCGCCGGCGGCGCTCAGCGGGGTGGGCGAGGTCACGGCCGCTGCCCGGGCCATCCGTTGTGCGGGACGGCCGGTGGCGGCGGTGTGGCCTGCTGACGGGGCGCGACGGCGGGCAGCGGGATGGTCGACATCACCCGGTGCACGATGTGGTCGGCCGGTACGTCGTCGGCGAGCGCGTCGTAGCTGAGCACCAGCCGGTGGCGCAGGATGTCCGGCGCGATGTCCTGCACGTCCTGCGGCAGCGCGTAGTCCCGCCCGCGCAGCAGCGCCAGCGCGCGGGTGGCCCGGACCAGGCCGAGCGAGGCGCGCGGGCTGGCGCCGTACTGGATGAGCTGGGCCACGTCGGGCATGCCGTGCTCGGCCGGCGCCCGGGTGGCGAGCACCAGCCGGACCGCGTAGTCGACCAGCGCGTTGTGCACGAAGACCTGGTCGGCCTTGTGCTGGAGGGCGACCAGGTCCGGGGTGTCGAACACCCGGGCCGGCTCGGGCGGTGCCACGCCCATCCGGTAGACGATCTCGCGCTCCTCGGCGTCCGTCGGGTAGCCCACGACGATCTTCATGAGGAACCGGTCCCGCTGCGCCTCCGGCAGCGGGTAGACGCCCTCCTGCTCGATCGGGTTCTGGGTGGCCATGACCAGGAACGGGTCGGGCACCCGGTGGCTCTCGCCGCCGATGGAGACCTGCCGCTCGCTCATCACCTCCAGCAGCGCCGACTGCACCTTGGCCGGCGCGCGGTTGATCTCGTCGGCGAGCAGGAAGTTGACGAAGACCGGGCCCAGCTCGACGTCGAACTTCTCGCTGGACTGCCGGTAGATCCGGGTGCCCATGATGTCGGCGGGCACCAGGTCGGGGGTGAACTGGACCCGGGCGAACGAGCCGCCGACGACCCGGGCCAGGGTCTCCACGGCGAGCGTCTTGGCCACCCCCGGCACGCCCTCCAGCAGGCAGTGACCGCGCGCCAGCAGCGCGACGAACATCCGCTCGACCATCCGGTCCTGGCCGACGATCACCCGCTTGGTCTCGAACAGCGCCCGCTCCAGCAGCGTGGCGTCCTGTGCCGGGGTGGTGCCCGCCGGGGGCGGCGCGTCCGGCGCCACCTCGGTCGGGTTCGGCACGTCGGGTGTGGTCGGCTGGGCCACCGGTCCTCCACAGCAGGTTCGTCGTCGCGGCGTGGTGCGTATCAAGACTGTCATGCCTCGCTGAGAGCCGAGGGTGGGAGAGGCACGATTTTCGCCGCGCCGTCCGGCCACGCCGTCCCGCCGCGCGGGAAACGCTGAACACGGGTGGACAACAAGGGGTCCGCAGTGTGTACGATTCACCCCGTCGCCGGGCGGCTCCCCCCGTGGCCGCCCGGCGCTAAAACTCCCGGCGTGCGGCCTCTAGACTCGCCCCGGTGACGACTCCCACCACCCCGGACGAGACGCTGATCTGCTCGGCGCGGGGGTGTCGCGCGCCCGCCGCCTTCCAGCTCCGCTGGCACAATCCCCGCCTGCACGCGCCCGACCGGCGCAAGACCTGGCTGGCCTGCCCGGACCACCGGGGCTCCCTCGGTGACTTCCTCGACGCACGCGGCTTCCTCCGCGAGGTGGTCCCGCTGCCCTGATCGCCTACGCTCGAAGCGTGAGCGAGCAGATGACCCGAGCCCGTACCGGCGGCGAGCACGGCAGGTCCTCCCGGTGAGCGGTGACGGCCCGGCCGGCCTCCCGCCCGCCTCGCGCAGCGCGTTGGAGCCCTGGCCGGACACGGTCCGCTGGCAGCCGATCTCCCGCGACCTGATCTGGGTGGAGCTGATCCGGCTCGGCATCGGGCTGGCCGTGGCGCTCGTGGTGCTCGGCGTGGCCTGGGCGCTGTCCGGGCACTGGCTGCTCGGCGCCGCCGTCGGCGTGGCGGTGCTGATGGGCGTCTGGCGGTCGGTCACCATCGTGCGGGCGGTCCGCGCCTGGGGGTACGCCGAGCGCGACGACGATCTGCTCGTGCGGCACGGCCTGCTGGTGCGGCGGTTGTCCATCGTGCCGTACTCGCGGATGCAGTTCGTCGATGTGAGCGCGGGTCCGCTGGAGCGCGCCTTCGACCTCGCCACCGTGCAATTGCATACGGCCGCGGCCGCGAGCGACGCGCGGGTGCCCGGCCTGCGCCCGGCCGAGGCGTCCCGGCTGCGCGACCGGCTGACCGCTCTGGGTGAGGACCGGGCGGAGGGCCTGTGAGCGAACGGAGCGACTCCGGCGCCCCGCCGCCCCACGACGACCGGCCCGAGCCGACGCCCGGCCCGCCCACGCCGGCCGACGCGGCGCACCCACCGGCTCCGGGTCAGCAGCCCAACGGGTATCCGTGGCCGCCCGCGCCGGGATACGGACCGCCGCCCGTCCCCGGACCACCATCCGGCTACGGACCTCCGACCGGGTACGGGCCACCGCCCGGGTACGCACCGCCACCCGGCTACGGGCCGCCCGGCTCGGCGGCACCCGGGTACGGGCCGCCGCCCGGACCCGACGCGGCGCCCGGGCCGTGGCCCGCGCCGCTGCCGCCGTACCCGGGACCGTGGGGTCCGGCGGCCGGACCGGCCGGTGGTGAGGAGCCCCGGCAGCGGCTGCATCCGCTCAGCCCGGCGCTGCACGGCGCGAAGTCGCTGGTCGTGGTGATCGCCGGGCTCTCCTGGTCGACGCTGTCGCGGGTCGGGTTCGGCTGGTTCGCGGTGCTCGTCACGGTCTTCGTGCTCGGCGCCACGGTGCTGTCGGTGGTGAGCTGGTGGAACACCGGCTACCACCTGGTGGGCCGCGAGCTGCGGGTCTACGAGGGCCTGCTGTGGCGGCGTACCCGGGCCATCCCGCTGGAGCGGTTGCAGGCGGTGGAGGTGGTCCGGCCGCTGCTGGCCCAGCTCACCGGCCTGGCCGAGCTGCGGCTGGAGGTGGTCGGCGGGGGCAAGACCGAGGCGCCCCTGGCCTACCTCAGCGTCGCCGAGGCCACCGCGCTGCGGCAGCGTCTGCTCGCGGTGGCCGGTCGCTCCGCCCCGGCGCCGGTTCCGGCGGCCGAGCCCGGCGCGCCGGTCGCGCCCGTGCCGGAAGGGCGCCGGCTGCACGCGGTACGCAACCAGGACCTGCTGATCAGCCAGTTGCTCACGCCGCAGGCGTTCCTGCTGCCGTTGGGCCTGGTGTTCGTCGGCGCCCAGTTCCTCTCCGAGGGCTCGTGGTCGTTCATCGCGGTGGCGAGCACGCTCACCGCGATGGCGGGCGTGGTGCTGCAACCGATCCGCCGGGTGCTCGACGACTGGAGCTTCCGGCTCGACCGGGACGACGGCACGCTGCGCGTGCACAACGGGCTGCTGGAGACGCGGATGCAGACCGTGCCGCTGCACCGGGTGCAGACCGTACGGGCGACCTGGCCGCTGCTCTGGCGGATGAAGGGGTGGTTGCGGCTGCGGCTGGAGGTGGCCGGCTACTCGGCCGGTGAGCCGGACGACCGCAACCGCCCGGACCGGCTGCTGCCGGTCGGCGACGCGGGCACCGGCGCGATGGTCGTGGCGGAGGTGCTGCCCGGCGTACGGCTGGACGCGCTGCCCGCCACACCGCCCCCGTCGCGGGCCCGGTGGCTGCGCCCGCTGAGCCGCAAGGTGGTCGGCGCCGGTCTCGACGAGCGGGTCTTCGTGGCCCGCTCCGGGCTGCTGACCAGGCAGTTGACGCTGGTGCCGTACGCCCGGATCCAGAGCGTGCGGGTCACGCGGGGTCCGGTGCAGCGGCTGCTGCGGCTGGCCACCGTGCACGCGGACACCGCCGGTGGGGCCGGGGCTGCGGCTGTCGACCGGGATCTGGCCGACGCGTGGGAGCTGGCCGCGGAGCTGACCGAGCGGTCGCGCGCCGCCCGCCGTACCGACAGCGGCCGCTGACCCCGGCGGCCGCGACGCCACGGCGGCGGCGCGGCGAACCACGGCGGCGCGCAGACGACCCGGCCGCCCGTGACGGCGGCGGGGGGCCTACCGGCGCTCGGCGGGCACCGCGTCCCGGTCGTCGGCGGCGCGGTCCGGGGTGTCGGCGGCGGTGTCGCCGTCGGCGGACGGGGCGCCTGCGGCGACGGCGGGCTCACCGGCACGCCGGGCCTGCCGCGCCGCCCACCAGCGCTCGGCCAGGCCGACCACCAGGAACGTCATGCCCACGTACGCCCAGCCGACCAGCACGTCGATCAGGTAGTGCTCGCCGCTGTACATCAGCGTGAACGTCATGGCCAGCGGATACGCCAGCATCAGCGGCCACCAGCGCTTGCGCACCGACCGCATGAAGAACAGCACCACGAACAGCGCGAACGCGGTGTGCAGCGACGGCATCGCGGCCACCGGGTTGGAGGCGATCTGCCCGGCGTTGAGCAGGTTGCCCGCGCCGTGCATGCCGATCTCCTTCCACCCCCTGGTGGAGATCCGCGCGACCTCGGTGAGCAGGCCGTTCTGCGCCGCCCACCACGGCGGCGCGGCCGGGTAGGCGAAGTAGGTGACCAGGCCGGCCGCGCACAGGAAGCCCCAGCGCGACATGTACGCGATCCAGCGCCGCCGGTTGCGCATCCACAGCACCGCGGCGGCGGCGAACGTCGCCACGAAGTGCGAGAAGTAGATCCAGCTCACCAGCACGTCCCACCAGCGCACCTCGGACGCGTCGTACAGGCGCTCCTGGAGCCAGATCGTCGGCACCTCGCCGCCGGTGAGCCACCCGGTGAGGAAGCGGTCGGCGACGATCAGCTCCATCGCGTGCGGGGTGGCGCCGTTGTCGGCGAACCCGCGGGACAGGTTGTACGCGGCGAGCAGCAGCACCACCGGGATCCAGTCCCGGGCGAAGCGCAGGTGGCTGCGCCACGGGCGGGCCGAGTTCCACGCGACGGTGCCGGCCCAGATCCACAGGAACGCGTACGCCGGGTCGGTGGGCAGGCCGATGGCGAGCCAGGCGACGACGAAGGCGACGCCCCAGATGGTCATCGCGATCACACGGCGGCGCCCACCGTCGGGCGATTCGGTGGTCGCGTCGGGGGCGGGGGTCGGAGATTGTGTCAGCTCGGCCATCGCGGACAAGGTTAACGGCGGGCGACGGGCGGGCATGCGGGCGGGCGGTGGCGACCGGACCGGCGGCGGCCCGGACGCCGGACGGCCGCGGGTCGGCTGCACTAGGCTCGGCCGCATGCAGGAGCAGCCGGAGTCGCCCTTCACGCCGGGCCTGACCGCCCGGGTCGAGCTCACAGTGACCGACGCCGACACCGCGCAGGCGGTCGGCTCGGGGGACGTGCCGGTGCTCGGCACACCCCGGGTGCTGGCGCTGGCCGAGGCCGCGACGGTGGCCGCCACCGCGACCCGGATGCCGTCCGGGTCGACCACTGTCGGCGTGCGGGTGGAGCTGGAGCACCGCGCGGCCACGCCGGTCGGTCGTACCGTGGCCGCCCACGCCGAGCTGGTGAAGGTCGACGGGAAGCGGCTCGTCTTCGACGTGACAGTCACCGACGGGCCCACCGTGGCGGCGCAGGGCCGGGTCGAGCGGGTGCTCGTCGACCGGCAGCGCTTCGTCGAGCGGGCCGTGCGCCAGTCATGACGGCCGGGTTCTCCGAGGTCGCCGCCGGGGTGCACGTGCTGCGCGAGCCGACGCTCGCGGTGAACGTCGTGCTGGTGGCCGGTGACGGCGCGGCGCTGCTCGTCGACACGCTCTCGACCGCCGGGCAGGCCCGGGAGCTGGCGGAGGCGGCGCGGGCGGTGACGCCGTACCCGTGGACGATCGTGAACACGCACCACCACTTCGACCACTGCTTCGGCAACGCCACGCTGGCCGGGCCGGACACGGCGATCTACGCGCAGGCCCAGGCCGCGGCGGCGCTGCGGGACCGGTCCGACGCGGTGCGCCGCGCCGCGTACGAGGAGATGCGTGCCGGGCACCCGGCGCTGGCCGAGGAGCTGGCGCGTACCGAGCTGCGGGCGCCGACGCACGAGGTGCACGAGGAGACGGTGCTCGACGTCGGCGGCCGGCGGGTGGTGCTGCGCCATCCCGGGCACGGGCACACCGACGCCGATCTGGTGGTGCACGTGCCCGACGCGGACGTGCTGGTCGCCGGCGACCTGGTGGAGCAGAGCGGGCCACCGGCGTTCGAGGAGTCGTACCCCCTGAAGTGGCCGGACGCGCTGGCCGACCTGCTGCGGCTGACCACGCCCGCGACGGTGGTGGTGCCCGGCCACGGCGAGCCGGTCGGCGTGGACTTCGTCCGCGAGCAGCACGCGCAGCTCGCGCGGCAGGCGTGGCTGATCCGCGCCGGGCACACCGGCAGCGCCCCGCCGGAGCGGGTGGCGGCCGAGTCGCCGTTCGGCGCCCGGCCGGGCCTGATCGCTGCCCGCCGCGGCTACGCGGAGCTGGACGGCACGGCCTGACCGGCGGCCGGGCTCAGCCGGCGTCGGCGAGGATCTCCCGGAGGCGGTTGCGGCACTCGGCGACGAACGCCGGGAACGTGTCCCAGTAGTAGGAGACGCCGCTGGCCGCCACCCCGAGTGCCCAGGCGCGGGCCCGCGCCCAGGTCACGTCGTCCACGCCGAGCACCTCCCGGTAGGCGTGCCGGGCCTGCGGCGGGAGGTCCCAGATCGGCGCGTGTTCCGCGTCGGGGTGCCCGACGGTCAGGCCGCCGAAGTCGATGACCGCCCGCAGCCGGCCGTCGTGCACCAGCAGGTTGGTGGGCTTGAGGTCGCCGTGCAGCCAGACGTGCGGCCCGGCGGGTTCGGGCAGGGTGAGGGCGTCCCGCCAGAGCCGGACCAGGGTGTCGACGTCCGTCTCGTCGCCGATCCGGGTCCGGCAGTCGTCGAGCGCCGCGGAGATCCAGGCGTCGCAGGGACGGAGGCTGCCGCCGCGGTATCCGCTGAGCGGGCCCGCGCGGGTCGCGCCGAGCAGGTCGGCCGCGTGCAGGTGCCTGACGAACGCGGCCAGGTCGGCGCCGAGGGCGGCCCAGTCCTCGACTGTGCCGGACCGGACCTCGTCGCCCGGTATCCACCGCTGCACCGACCACGGCAGCGGGAAGGCGTCGGCCGGGACGCCGGCGTACACCGGTTCCGGCACCCGGTACGGCAGCAGCGGCGCGAGCCGGGGCAGCCACTGCTGTTCCTTGCGCAGGGCACCGGCCTTCTCGGCGGTGCGCGGCAGCCGGACGAGCAGGTCGGCGCCGAGCCGGTACATCGTGTTGTCGGTCCCGGCCCCGGCCGGGGTCAGCGGCAGCGCGGCCCACTCGGGGCGCTGGCCGGCCAGCAGCGCCCGGACGACCTGCTCGTCCACGGGTATCTCGTCCTGGTGCAGGGCCATCCGGTGATCATGCAGGGCGGGCCGGCGCGACGGCCACCGGGTTTCCGGAGGCCCGTCCGGGCGGTTCCGGCCGGGCATGGCCCCGCAGTGCGCCGAGCAGCGCGTCGAGGTGCGGGGCGGCGGCCAGGATCGCCTCCCGCGCCGCCGGGTCCAGCTCGGCCAGTGCCTCGTCGAGCAGCGCGGCGCGGTTGGTCTCGTAGTCGGCCATCCGGGCCCGGGCGGCCTCGGTCACGCGCAGCCGCAGCACCCGGCGGTCGCCGGGGTCGCGGTCACGGGCCAGCAGCCCGGCGTCGGTGAGGTCGCGGACCAGCGTGCTCACCGTGTTGGGCGCGGTGCAGAGGCGCCGGGCCACCTCCTTGCCGCTGATCCCCGGCGTCTCCCGGACCAGCAGCAGCAACTCCACCTGCGCCTCGGGCAGCGGGTCTCGTCCGACGCGCGCCCCGGTCCGGCGGCGCAGGAGGCGGTGCAGCTCCCCCACGACCGCTCCGACGCGCGCGACCTGCTCGTTCGTCGCCACGGGGTCACCCGCCTCACATCGCAATAGTTCTGACTACAGATGTAAGGTACCCGGACGCACCGGATCCAGGGGGTACCCACTCGTGAGCAACGCCGCGCCGACCGCCGCGCGCCCGGCCGCCGACCGCACCACCGCGTCCACCGGCGGCGTGACGCTGCTGGTGCTGCTCGGCACGCTCACCGCGATCGGTCCGCTGTCGCTGGACATGTACCTGCCGGCGTTCCCGGCCATGACCCGCGACCTCGGCGCCGACCAGGCCGGCATCCAGCTCTCGCTGACCACCTGCCTGATCGGCCTCGCCCTGGGTCAGCTCGTCACCGGTCCGCTCAGTGACCGCTGGGGGCGCCGCCGTCCGGTGCTGGTCGGCGTGGTCGCGTACACGGTGCTGGCGCTGGCGTGCGCCGCGGCGCCGAACGCCCCGCTGCTGGCCGCCGCGCGGTTCGCCCAGGGCGTCGCCGGCGGCATGGGCGTGGTGGTCGCCCGCGCGGTGGTCCGCGACCTCTACTCGGGACGGGACGCCGCGAAGTACTTCTCCCGGCTCACCCTGGTCTTCGGCGTGGCACCGGTGGCGGCGCCGGGCGTGGGCAGCCTGGTGCTGCGGTTCGGCTCGTGGCGGGCGGTCTTCGTGGCGCTCGCCGTCATCGGGGCGGTGCTCGCCGTGGCCGTCGCGCTGCGCCTGCCGGAGACGCTGCCGGCCGAGCGCCGCAGCACCGGTGGCCTGGGGGCCACCGTCCGGACCATGCGGTCGCTGCTCGCCGACCGGGTCTATCTCGGGTACGCGCTGACGCAGGGCTTCGCGTTCGCCGGGCTGTTCGCGTACATCTCCGGGTCGTCGTTCGTGTTCCAGGACGTCTTCGGCGTCTCCGCGGCCGTGTTCAGCGTGATCTTCGGCGTCAACGCGCTCGCCCTGGTCGCGGTCGGGCAGGCCAACGCCCGGCTGCTCGACCGGTTCACGCCGCGCCGGCTGCTGGTCACCACGCTCGTGGTCGGCCTGGTCACCGCGGTCGGCGTGCTGAGCGGCGCGCTGGCCGGCAGCCTGGCCGTGACGGCGGTGGCGCTGTTCGCCTTCGTCGGCTCGCTCGGCATGGTGATGCCGAACAGCACCGCGCTGGCGCTGGACGCGCACGCCCGGCACGCGGGCACCGCTGCGGCGCTGATGGGCGGCATCCAGTCGGTGGTCGGCGCGCTCGCCGCGCCGCTGGTCGGGCTCGGCGGCGAGGGCAGCGCGCTGCCGATGGCTGTGGTCCTGGCCGGCGCCGCGTTCCTGTCCCTGACCGCCGTCCTGACGATGACCCGTCCGCGCGCCTGAGCTCGCCCTCCGCGCGGGACGCCGGCCCCCGCGCGTGACGCCGGCCCCCGCGCGTGACGCCGGCCTCCGCGCGGGGGGGGCGGGTGTTAAGAAGGGGCCCCTCCTCTACCGGAGGCGTTAAGAAGGGGCCCTTCCTTTCACGCGAAGCGGGCTTCGACAGCGGTGCGGGTGGGCATGGCTGTGGCGCCGCCCGGTGACTCGCACACCACCGCCGCCACCCGCAGCGCGAACGCGACCCGCTCCCGCCACCCGGCCGGGTCGGCCGGCTCACCGGCGGCCAGCAGGTCGGCCACCAGCGCGCCCATCACCGAGTCGCCCGCGCCGGTGGCGTCCACCGCGTCCACCTTCGGCGCGGGCACGCGTACCACGTCGTCGGCGGCGGCGACCAGGGCGCCGTCCGCGCCGAGCGTGACCACGACGGTGCTCGCCCCCAGTTCCCGCAGGTACGCGGCGACGCCCTCGACCGGCTCGTCCGGGTAGAGCAGCCGCGCGTCGGCGCTGCTGAGCTTCACCAGGTGCGCGGCGGCCGCGAACTCGGCGACCACCGCCCGCAGCCCGTCCAGCGCGCCCGGCGTGGTGAGCAGGCGGGGCCGCACGTTCGGGTCGAACACCCGCAGCGCGCCCGCGATCGACCAGGCGCGCCGGGCGGCGGCCAGCACCGGCGGGTCGAGAAGCACGATCGAGCCGCAGTAGAGCACGTCCGCGCCCTCGACCAGCGCCACGTCCAGGTCGTCCGGGCCGAGCAGCGCGTACGAGCGGGGTTCGCCGTAGAAGCGGAAGTCCGGCTCCGCGCCGGCGAACGTCGCCACGGCGAGCGCTGTGGGCGCCGGCACCGTGACAGTCCCGCTCACGTCCACACCCGCGTCGGTGAGGAACGCACGGATCCGCCCGGCCAGCGCGTCGTCGCCGAGCGATCCGACGAACCGCGCGTCTCCGCCGAGCCGGGCGATCGCCACCGCCACGTTGAGCGGGCCGCCGCCGATCGCCTGCCGGTAGACGGGTTCTCCGTCGTGCTCGGCGTCGAGCAGGTCCACCAGCGCCTCGCCGAGCACCACCGCGTACCCCATCCTGGCTCCCCTCGTCGTCCTCCCCCGATCCTGGCGCATGGCGGGGTCGCGGCGCGCCGCGACCCGGACATCGAGCAGCACCTATTGCGGGCGGCGTCCGGACGTGGTGGGATGGCGATGCCGGGTAACGACGCGGGGGGCTGCCGCGTCACCGGCCGCCGGGTCGAGCCGACGCGAGGGCATCCACGGTCCGTGGCAACGGACCGCAGGCGGTGCGCGCCCGCCGACGGCCCCGGCCGCACGCCGACCGGGCGCGGGCACCGCGATCGTCGCATCCGCTCGTCGCAGCGGGGCGGGCCGAACCGGGCCACGCTCCGCGAGTCAGGAGATCCCCGTGCACCGATCCCGTACGGCCGCGTTGCTCACCGCGGCCGCCACCCTGGCCCTGGGCGCGTTCGCCCTGGCCACCAACTCCGGACCGGCGGCCGCACACGGCGCGGCCATGACGCCGGGCGCCCGCACCTACCTGTGCTGGAAGGACGGCCTCACCGGAACCGGTGAGATCCGGCCGAACAACCCCGCCTGCTCGTCGGCGGTGGCCACGAGCGGGGCGAACTCGCTGTACAACTGGTTCAGCGTGCTGCGCTCCGACGCCGGCGGGCGGACCGTCGGGTTCATCCCCGACGGCAAGCTGTGCAGCGGCGGTAACCCCGGCTTCAGCGGGTACGACGCGGCGCGCAACGACTGGCCGATCACCCACCTGACGGCGGGCCGGTCGATGGAGTTCCGGTACAGCAACTGGGCCCACCACCCGGGCACGTTCTACTTCTACGTGACCAAGGACAGCTGGAGCCCGAACCGGCCGCTGGCCTGGAGCGACCTGGAGGAGCAGCCGTTCCTGCAGGTGACCAACCCGCCGCAGCGCGGCGCGGTCGGCACCAACGACGGTCACTACTACTTCACCGGTAACCTGCCGTCGAACAAGAGCGGCCGGCACATCATCTACTCGCGCTGGGTCCGCTCGGACAGCCAGGAGAACTTCTTCGGCTGCTCCGACGTGACGTTCGACGGGGGCAACGGCGAGGTGACCGGGATCGGTTCGGGCGGCAGCCCCGGCCCGACCACCCCGGCGCCGACCACGCCCGCCCCGACGACGCCCGCGCCGACCACCCCGGCCCCGACCACGCCCGCGCCGACGACGAGCCCGACCATGCCGTCCGGCACCTGCATGGCGGTGTACAAGGTGGTCAGCGCCTGGAACGGCGGCTTCCAGGGCGAAGTGATGATCATGAACCACAGCACCCGGACGTACTCCGGGTGGACGGCCAACTGGACCTGGCCCAGCGGTCAGACCATCAACCAGGTGTGGAACGGCACGTTGAGCGGCAGCGGGGCGTCGGTGAGCGTCTCCAACGCCGCCTACAACGGCAGCGTCCCGCCGGAGGGCACCACGACGTTCGGCTTCACCGCGAACTTCTCCGGCACCAACTCCCTGCCGACGGTCACCTGCACCGGCAGGTGATCCCGCAGTGAGAAGGGCCCCCGGGGGCGTACCCCGGGGGCCCTGTCACGTCTGGCGGGTCAGCGGACCATGCTGCCGACGACCGGCTTGGTGAGCAGCGCGGACTGGTTGCGCTGGATGCCCGGGTCGAGCGTCTTGGCCACGAAGATGGCGTGCCAGATGCAGAAGATCAGCACGGTCCACACCTTGCGGGAGTGGTCGGCCTCCTCCCGCTTGTGCTCGTCGAGCAGGCGCATCGCGTACGACAGGTCGATCAGGTCGCCCGCGCCCGAGGTGGACAGCACGTGCCGCGCCCACTCGTACATCTCGCCGCGCAGCCAGACCCGGGTCGGGGTCGGGAAGCCCAGCTTCTTGCGGTTGACGATGGCCGGCGGCACGACGCCCTGGAGCGCCTGACGCATCGCGTACTTGGTGGCCTCGGAGCGGGGCGGCAGCTTCAGGTCGACCGGGATGCCGGCGGCGACGTTGAACACCTCCCGGTCCAGGAACGGCACCCGCACCTCCAGCGAGTGCGCCATCGAGATCCGGTCGGCCTTGACCAGGATGTCGCCGCGCAGCCAGGTGTAGAGGTCGACGTACTGCATCTTGGTGACGTCGTCCAGCTCGGTGCACTCGGCGTAGATCGGCGCGGTCACGTCGGTGTAGCGCACCGAGGGGTCGTAGCGGCGCAGCAGGTGCTGCTTCTCCTCCTCGGTGAACATCCGGGCGTTGCCGTAGTAGCGCTCCTCGATCGGGGTGGTGCCGCGCTCCAGGAAGCTCTTGCCCTTGACGCCCTGCGGGATCGCCTTGGACACGGCGCGCAGGCCCTTCTGCACGCCGTCGGGCAGGCTGTTGACCGCGTTGAGCGACAGCGGCTCCCGGTAGATCGTGTAACCGCCGAAGAACTCGTCCGCGCCCTCGCCGGAGAGCACCACTGTGACGTGCTCGGCGGCCTTCTTCGCCACGAAGTAGAGCGGCACCAGGGCCGGGTCGGCGACCGGGTCGTCCAGGTGCCAGACGATCTTCGGCAGCGCGTCGATCATGTCCTGCGGCCCGATCTTGGTCGGGATCGTGGTCACGTCGAGGTGCCGGGCCGAGTCCTGGGCCACGTCGATCTCGGAGTAGCCGGGCACGTCGTAGCCGACCGTGAAGGTGAGGATGTTCGGGTTGAACTCGCGGGCCAGCGCCACCACGGCTGTGGAGTCGATGCCGCTGGACAGGAACGAGCCGACCGGCACGTCCGAGCGCATGTGCATCCGTACGCTCTCGCGCAGCGTCTTCCGGATGTCGTGGTAGAGCCGCTGCTCGTCGGAGACCGGGGCCGGCCGGAACACCGGGCGGTACCAGCGGCGCACCTCGATCCGGCCACCAGGGGTCCAGGTCAGGTACTCCCCCGAGCCGATCCGGCTGATCCCCTTGTGCAGGGTGCCCGGCTCGGGCACGTACTGCAGCGTCAGGTAGTGGCTCAGGTTCGCGGTGTCGATACCCGCGTCGCCCTGGTACGCCGAGTGCGCGAACGGCAACAGCGCCTTCTTCTCCGAGGCGAGGTAGAGGCCGTCCTGGGTCTGGAGGTAGTGCAGCGGCTTGATGCCGAAGTAGTCCCGCGCGCCGAAGGCCCGCCGCTCCTGCCGGTCCCAGATCACGAACGCGAACATGCCGCGCAGCTTGGTGAGCACCTGCTCACCCCAGTAGTGGTAGCCGGCGACGATCACCTCGCCGTCGCCGTTGGTGGCGAACTGGGCGCCGTAGTCGCGGATCAGCTCCTCGCGCAGCTCGATGTAGTTGTAGATCTCGCCGTTGAAGGTGAGCAGGTACCGCCCGCCCGCGTACGGCAGGGGCTCGTGGCTCAGCGCCACGTCGATGATCGCCAGGCGCTTGTGCGCGAACACGCCGTCCGCGTACCGGCCGGAGGCGTCGCCGACCACCTCGACCCCTGTCTCGTCCGGGCCGCGGTGGTGCAGGCACTCCAGTGCGCCGGCGATGTTGTCGCGGTGGGCGGCGGCGTCGCCGCGCGCGCTGAAGAAGGCCAGGAGTCCGCACATGGCCGCCATCTTTCCACGCGCCGGAAGCCACCGTCGCGGCACCGCAGGCACCTCCCGCTGTCGTGCGCGCGGTACCGTCGGGACCAGCGACGAGGCTCAGGGAGGGGCGGATCATGGCCGAGGAGCGGACCGGGCAGGGCAAGGCGCCGGACGGCACGGAGTCGCACGACCCGGATTTCCCGGAGGCGTTCCTGTCGTTCATGCGGCAGGGCTGGCGGGACACCGAACTGCCGGTCACACCGCGCGCCGAGGTGCCCAACCACGCCAAGCGCCGGGCCGCGCTGGCCGAGGCATTCCCGGGCGAGACGCTGGTCATCCCCACCGGCAACGAGAAGGTACGCGCCAACGACACCGACCACCGGTTCCGGCCGGGCAGCGACTTCGCGTACCTGACCGGCGACCTGGAGCCGGACAGCGTCCTCGTGCTGCGGCCGGGCGGCGAGGCCACGCTGTTCATGCGGCCCCGGTCGTCCCGGGCGACCGACGAGTTCTTCCGCAGCCGCCACGGCGAGCTGTGGGTGGGCCGCCGGCCGACGCTGCGGGAGAAGTCGACCGAGCTGGGGCTGCCGACGGCCGACCTGAGCGAGCTGGACGCCGCGCTGGCCGAGCTGGCGCCGGGGCGTACCCGTGTGCTCCGCGGTTTCGACGCCCGGGTGGACGCGGCGGTGCGTCAGTACGACGGCGCGCGCGCCGAGGGGCAGCCCGGCCGCGACCGGGAGCTGGCGATCGCGATCGCCGAGCTGAAGCTGGTCAAGGACGAGTGGGAGATCGCGCAGCTCCAGGAGGCGTGCGACGCGACGGTGCGCGGCTTCGAGGACGTGGCACGGGCACTGCCCGCCGACCGCGGGGTCTCCGAGCGGCTGCTGGAGGGCGTCTTCGCGCTGCGTGCCCGGCACGACGGCAACGACGTCGGCTACGGTTCGATCGTCGGGGCCGGCGAGCACGCCACGATCCTGCACTGGGTGCACAACCACGGCGCCACCCGTCCGGGTGAGCTGCTGCTGATGGACATGGGCGTGGAGAACCGCAACCTCTACACCGCCGACGTGACCCGGGTGCTCCCGGTCGACGGCCGGTTCACGCCGTTGCAGCGTCAGGTCTACGACGCGGTGTACGCCGCGCAGCAGGCCGGCATCGAGATGTGCCGGCCCGGCGTGGCGTTCCGGGACGTGCACCTCGCCTCCATGCGGGTGCTGGCCGAGGCGTTGAAGGATCTCGGGCTGCTGCCGGTCAGCGTGGACGAGGCGATGGACCCGGCCTCCACGGTCTACCGGCGGTGGACGCTGCACGGCACCAGTCACATGCTCGGCATCGACGTGCACGACTGCGCCAACGCCCGCAAGGAGACCTACCGCGAGGGGCCGCTCGGCGAGGGGTACGTGCTCACCGTCGAGCCGGGGCTCTACTTCCAGCCGGAGGACGAGCTGGTCCCGGAGGAGCTGCGGGGCGTCGGCGTGCGGATCGAGGACGACATCCTGGTCACCGCCGACGGCCCGGTGAACATGTCGGCCGGGCTGCCGCGCGCCTCCGCCGAGGTGGAGACCTGGCTGGCCGAGCAGCGTGAGGCGGGCCCCCGCCTGCCTGGCTGATCCCCCGCGGCCGCGAACTCCCTCGGGCCCCACCACCGCGCCTTTCCGGCAGGTGGTGGGGCCCGCCGCCGCTCCGGGCCGTTCCCGTACCGCTCACGTGGTTGGTCACCGACCGCCGTTCGTGGGAGGAATGCGGGCTTTTTTCGGATAAGTCTTCCTCGCGAGGAACCTTCTCATACGGTGCTGATCAGAGGCTACAACCGGTTTGTAGCTGGTCGCCCGGCCTGGGGCGGTGCGACCCGTTTGGGAAGAACCGAAAGGGCTCTCATGTCGAACGACGTAACGACACCCGACGGCGGCGCGCCGATGGCGCCCCCGCCGCGGACGAGCAAGCGGCGGGCGCTCTGGGTCGCCACCGGCGTGGCCGGGCTGACCGGCGTCGTCGGGCTGGCGGCACTCGGCGGTCTCGCCGCCCGCGACGACAAGTCCGGCACCGAACCGGTGGCGGAGAACCACGCCGCCGCGCCGCAGAACGCCGCTGACGACTCCCGCGCCGAGGGCGGGAAGGGCGGCGAGAAGGGCGAGGACGGGTACGGCAAGGACGGCCGCGACCGTGGCGAGTGGGGCCCGGACAAGGGCGAGTGGGGCAAGGACGGCAAGGACGACCACGGCAAGACCCGCGAGGTCCCCTGCAAGGACGACGCCCTGATCGACGCCCTCGAACTGGCCAACCGCGACCACGGCGGCACCATCAAGCTCGCCGAGAACTGCACCTACGAACTCGGCGTCAAGGACCGCAAGTTCGGCTCCGCCCTGCCCGAGATCAAGCAGGACGTCACCATCAAGGGCAACAACTCCACCATCAAGCGCGACGCCGAAGACACCTTCCGCATCTTCCGCGTCGTCGACGGCGGCGACCTCACCCTCAAGGACCTCACCGTCAAGGGCGGCAACGCCAACGAGTTCAAGTACCCCGGCGGCGGTGGCCCCGCGCCGACGGCGCTCGTCCCGGACGGCAAGGACGACGACAAGCGATTCGAGGGTGACGGCGGCGCGCTCCTGGTGGAACGTGGCGGCAGCGCGCACCTGTCGAACGTGAAGCTCGTCGACAACAACGCCGAGGGCGACGGCGGCGCCATCGCCAACTACGGCCGCACCTGGCTCAAGGAGAGCAAGGTCGTCGGCAACCACGCCCAGGGCGACGGCGGCGGCGTCTACAACGAGGGCATCCTCAAGGTCGAGGAGACCCACGTCGACGACAACACCGCAGGCGGCAACGGCGGCGGCATCGCCAACGGCGGCGGTGAGCACCACGACGGGCCGGTCGACCTGGCGTCGGCCGCGAAGCCCGGCAAGGGCGACAAGGGCGAGCACGGCAAGCACCACGCGGGCACGGTCGAGATCATCGGGGCGCACGAGGGCAAGGACGCCTCGCTGAGCACGCTGAGCCACAACCGGGCCGGCCACAACGGTGGCGGTCTGTTCAGCAGCGGCGGCTGGGTCACCGTCTCGTTCACCGCGATCGGCGGCAACGTCGCCTGCGAGAACGGTGGCGGCGTGTACGCCGAGAACACCGACCTGCTCCTGGAGAAGGTCCACGTGGCGGGCAACCACGCCGACGGCGACGGCGGCGGCGTGGTGACGACCGGTGGTCGGGACTGGGCCGGTAACGGCGCCGAGAAGGACGGCCTCGCGGGTAGCGCCACGATCGCCGACAGCGCCGTCGTGGACAACACGGCCGGCCGGTTCGGTGGCGGCATCTTCAACGGTGAGTGGCTCGTCAAGATCGAGGACGGCTTCATCGTCCGCGACCACGACAAGGACGACAACGCCACCCTCACCATCCGCGACACCGAGATCAAGGGCAACACCGCCCTCAACGGCGGCGGCATCTTCAACAACAAGGCGAAGATCACCCTGACCAAGACCCACGTCACCAAGAACACCGCCACCGACTCCAGCAAGCTCCACCGGGTCGCCGGCGGCGTCCTCAACAACGAAGGACGCGTCAAGCTCGACGACAAGTCCCTCATCAGCAACAACGACCCCACCAACTGCGCCAACACCGTCGAGGACTGCTTCAACTGACGGAACCACCACATAACCGGGAAGCCCTCCTCGCGCCGTGTCGCGAGGAGGGCTCCCACCCCGGACAGCCCGGCTGGCCGTGGTGTCCCCCGCCGGGGCATCCGGGCCGCACTGCGCCCGCCCATCCCACCCGCACCCGTATGCGGGTTTTTTTCGTGTATGACCACGAGGCGAAGAAGGTTCTCATACGGTCGTCTTCAGCAGCTACAACCGATTTGTAGCGAAGGCCGCCTCGCCAGGGCGAAGCGACCTTGTCAGGTACAAGGAGAGGGCAGAGAGCTCCGATGTCCAACTACCTTCGCAATAACGATGACGCCACCAGCAAGACCATCTCCCCGCTCCGGCGTCGCCGGATGTGGCTCGCCACCGGCGTTGTGGGCCTGACCGGAGCGGTCAGCCTCGCCGGCGTGGCCTACGCGACCACCGGGGCCACCGGCCCGCACCGGCTCGCCGACGTCAAGTGGTCGACCACGCAGCAGCTCAGCGACGGCGACTACGGCGACAAGGGCGCCGAGGGCGAGTACGACAAGGACGGGTACGGCAAGGACGGCAAGGACCGCGGCAAGGAAGGCCGCGACCGTGGCGAGTGGGGCCCGGACAAGGGCGAGTGGGGCAAGGACGGCAAGGACGACCACGGCAAGACCCGCGAGGTCCCCTGCAAGGACGACGCCCTGATCGACGCCCTCGAACTGGCCAACCGCGACCACGGCGGCACCATCAAGCTCGCCGAGAACTGCACCTACGAACTCGGCGTCAAGGACCGCAAGTTCGGCTCCGCCCTGCCCGAGATCAAGCAGGACGTCACCATCAAGGGCAACAACTCCACCATCAAGCGCGACGCCGAAGACACCTTCCGCATCTTCCGCGTCGTCGACGGCGGCGACCTCACCCTCAAGGACCTCACCGTCAAGGGCGGCAACGCCAACGAGTTCAAGTACCCCGGCGGCGGCCAGCCGCCGGCCGCCGCCCCGGCTGTCGCGGCCCCGGCTGTCGCGGCCCCGGCTGTCGCGGCTCCGGCCGCGGCGACCACGGCCGCCGCTGTCACGCCCGTCGCGGACGGCATGAACGGCGGCAAGGACGACGACAAGCGGTTCGAGGGCGACGGCGGCGCGCTCCTGGTGGAGCGTGGCGGCAGCGCGCACCTGTCGAACGTGAAGCTCGTCGACAACAACGCCGAGGGCGACGGCGGCGCCATCGCCAACTACGGCCGCACCTGGCTCAAGGAGAGCAAGGTCGTCGGCAACCACGCCCAGGGCGACGGCGGCGGCGTCTACAACGAGGGCATCCTCAAGGTCGAGGAGACCCACGTCGACGACAACACCGCAGGCGGCAACGGCGGCGGCATCGCCAACGGCAGCGGCCTGTCCGGTGGGCACGGCCCGGCGGCCTCCGCCGCGCCGAAGGGCTACGACCCGAAGGGCAAGCACCACGAGGCCGGCATCGTCGAGATCTTCGGCTCCGACCACGGCAAGGACGGCGTCAAGTCCACCCTGTCGGACAACCGCGCCGGCAAGAACGGCGGCGGTCTGTTCAGCAGCGGCGGCACCGTCACGGTCTCCTTCACCGCCATCACGGGCAACACCGCCTGCGAGAACGGTGGCGGCGTGTACGCCGAGAACACCGACCTGCTCCTGGAGAAGGTCCACGTCGCCAAGAACCACGCCGACGGCGACGGTGGCGGTGTGGTGGTCACCGGTGGCAAGCACTGGGGCTACCCGGACAACAAGGAGCACGCCAGCGCCACGATCGCCGACAGCAAGATCGTCGACAACACCGCCAACCGCTTCGGCGGCGGCATCTTCAACGGTGAGTGGCTCGTCAAGATCGAGGACGGCTTCATCGTCCGCGACCACGACAAGGACGACAACGCCACCCTCACCATCCGCGACACCGAGATCAAGGGCAACACCGCCCTCAACGGCGGCGGCATCTTCAACAACAAGGCGAAGATCACCCTGACCAAGACCCACGTCACCAAGAACACCGCCACCGACTCCAGCAAGCTCCACCGGGTCGCCGGCGGCGTCCTCAACAACGAAGGACGCGTCAAGCTCGACGACAAGTCCCTCATCAGCAACAACGACCCCACCAACTGCGCCAACACCGTCGAGGACTGCTTCAACTGACCTGACGGCCCGGGGTACGCGACCGGCCCCCTGCCACGAAACGTGGCAGGGGGCCGGTCGGCCGTGCGGTCAGCTCTGGACGAACACCGCCACGCTGCGCGCGGGCACGGTGAACGTGCCGGCGGCCCGGTCGAACGACGCGGTACGCAGCGCCGGGTCGGCCGAGTTCCGCAGCACCGGGTGCAGTGCCACGTTCGCCCCGCGCAGCCCGGTGACTGTCTGCTTCGCCGTCTCCGGCGTGGCGTTGAAGACGACTGTCACCGACTTCCACCTCCCGTCCAGCCCTCGCGCGTCGAGGGTCATGGTGAGCACGCCCGGGGTCTCCTTCGTCCCGGACAGCGGGAACGCCACCCGCTTCTGCACCTGGGCGGCGGTGTCGAGCCCGAACACCGGCGAGGACCGGCGGACGCGCAGCAGCTCCGCGTACCGGGCGTCGGCCAGGTCGATCGCCGCGCAGTCCGGCACCAGCGACGGATCGGCCAGCAGCGGCTTCGCGTACGACCACTTGTCCTTGTTGTCGGCCTCCGGCGGCAGGCCGGCGCCGAACCCGTTGCCCTGGGCGCAGTCCCACCGGATCTGGTTGAACCAGTCACCGGAGTTGTACGAGTTGCGGTCCAGCGACTTCGAGCGCAGCCGCTCCGAGCCGGTGGTCACGAACCCGGCACCCTGCCCGAGCGCGGTGGTCGCCAGCGCGAGCACCTGCATCCGGGCCCGGTCCTGCGCCGAGGTCCCCTGCGGCAGCTTGTACGCCAGCGCGTCGTACAGGATCTCGTTGTCGTGCGCGTCGACGTAGGTGACCGCCTCGCCCGGCGCGGCGGTGTACCCGGCCGGGGCGCCGTTGTAGTCGACCTGCGCCCCGGTGACCCGCTTGCCGGTGGAGTCGGTGAACCGGTAGCCGCGCAGGTTCCCGGTCAGCCCCACCTTGATCAGGTCGTGCTGGTGCAGCAGCCGGGCCCGCTGCTCGGCCGCCGAACCGTTGACGTCGTCGCCGTTGGGGTCGGTGTAGAGGCCGGAGGCGAAGCCCTGCGCCCGCGGGTTGGCGTCGAACGGGCCGCCGCCGCGCACCGCGTCGCGGAGCCGGTCGTTGAACGTGCCGACGCCGGTGCCGGCCATGTTGGCCTGGGTGGCCTGCGTGAACCGGGCGTCGTCGGCGACCTCGCCGAAGTTCCAGCCCTCGCCGTACAGCAGGATCTTGCGGCCGTCCACGCCGTCGCGGGCGAGCGTGAGCTTGTCCAGCGCGGCCCGTACGGCGAGGATGTTCGCCTTCGGGTGGTGGCCCATCAGGTCGAACCGGAAGCCGTCGACCTTGTACGCCTTGGCCCAGGTCACCAGCGAGTCCACCACGAGCTTGCCCATCATGGCGTGCTCCGGCGCGGTGTTGGCGCAGCAGGTGGAGTTGGCGACCGTCCCGTCCTCCAGGAGCCGGTGGTAGTAGCCCGGCACCACCTGGTCGAGCACCGACTTCGGGTCGGCGCCGGCGGCCGAGGTGTGGTTGTAGACCACGTCCATGACCACCCGCAGCCCGGCCTTGTTGACTCCGGCGACCATCTGGCGGAACTCGGTGGTGCGCTTCGCGCCGTTCGGGTCGGTGGCGTACCCACCCTCGGGCACCGTGTAGTGCAGCGGGTCGTACCCCCAGTTGTAGCCGTCGGTGCCGGCGACCGCCGCGACGCACTTCTGCTGCTCGTCGGAGTCCGGCGGCAGCGCGGCCAGGTCGCAGTTCGGCCGGGTCTGGTCGGCCCGCTTCTCCGGGATGGTGGCGAAGTCGAAGGCCGGCAGCAGGTGCAGGTGGTTGACCCCGGCGTCGCCGAGCTTGCGCAGGTGCTTCATGCCGGCGCTGTTCGGGTCGGTGAACGCCAGGTACGTGCCCCGCCGGTCGGCGGGAACCGTGGTGTCGGCGATGGAGAAGTCCCGTACCGACAGCTCGGAGATCTGGACCTTGGACGCCGGCGGCGCGGCCGGCTTGCGCAGGTTCGCCCAGCCGGCCGGCGCGAGCGCCGGGTCGGTCAGGTCGACGATCTGGCTGTGCGTGGAGTTCGGCGCGAGCGCCACCGAGTACGGGTCGGTCACCGACGCGGTGACCATCTTCTGCGTGGCCGGCTGCCACGCCTGCACCCGGTAGCGGTAGTAGCGGCCGTTCCACGCCTTGGAGCCGCGTACCGACCAGACGCCGGTGCGGTCGTCGCGGCGCATCGCCACGGTGGCCGGCTGGGCCGTGGGCGAGTCGAACAGTTCCAGCGACACGGTCCGCGCGGTCGGCGCCCACACCGCCAGGGTGGGCACCCGGCCGGCGAACGTCGGCCCGAGCTTCGCGCCGGTCGCCGCCGCGTAGACGTCGTCGAGCACGCCGGGGATCTGCACGCCGGTGGCGGCGAGCAGCGCGCCCTCGGCGTCCCGCTCGGTCACCACGATCTGGCCGCGCAGCGCCGCCGGCACCCGGGCCAGGTCGGCGCGGTCCAGCGAGAAGGCGCGCGAGGCCCAGAGATGGGGGTACGCCTGCCGTTGCGCCTCGGTCAGCCCGTTGCGCTGCGCCCGCAGCGCGATGGTGGTGTACGTGCCGGTCAGCTCACCGTCGGCGAGGCCGATCCCACCGGCCGGGGCGACTGCCAGCGCGTACCGCCTGCCGTCGGTCGGCCCGGTCGCCCACGCCACCGTGGACCTGTCGATCCACTGCGCCTTCTGCTTGGTCAGGTCGAGATCCTTGGCGGCGCCGGACGTGGTGGTCGGCAGCAGCCGTCCCTTCACGCCGGCGAGCAGCCACACCTCGCGCCCGGCGGTGGCGAAGTCGAGCCGCTGGTCCTCGGGCTGATCCTTCTCGTCGCCTCGGTGGATGATGTAGCTCAGCCCGGTCGCCCCGGCGGCGAGGGGCACCCGGAACACCGCGCCGTACGCGTCGGTCTTCTCCGGCTTGAGCGGGGCGGCCCAGTCGGTCGGGTTGGCCGCGCCGTCCCACAGGTGCAGGCCCCAGCCGTCGTAGTTCCCGTCGGCCTTGCGCCAGTGGATCAGCGCGGTGTCCTGGGCGACGGGCGGGTCGGGTTCGCCGGTGGCGGCCTGCCGCGTCGGGTAGACCGCCGGGTCGCCCTGCTTGACCCAGATCTCGCCGGTCGCAGTCACGTCGATGGTGCGGTCGTTCGCGACGTCCTTGTTGCCGTCGCCGTCGATCACGAGGAACCCGACCGTCTTCGCACCGGGCTTGAGCTTGACCCAGGCGAACCGGCCGTACGAGTCCTCACCGGCGAACGGCTGCCCGGCGGGCCACTGCGTCACGTACGCCGGGTCGATGTCGCCCCAGGCGTAGAGCCGCCAGTCGTCGTACCCGCCGGCCGGACGCTGGTAGTGCACGATCGCCCAGTCCCGCGACGCGCCCTGGGCGGGGGTGCCGACGGTGCCGGTGGCCCGGGCGGTGGCGGTGCGGCCCTTGCCGTCGCGGACCACCGCCTTGTACTCCACGCGGGTGCCGCCGGGCAGGCCGGTCAGGTCGTGGTGCACGGTGTACGGCGCGCGGTGCGCGGTGCCCAGCAGCGTCCACTTGCCGCCCGCGACCCGGGCGGCGAACGTGACGGTGGCGAGCGGGTCGCCGGTCACCTGGGCGGTGACGGCGGCCTTGCCGGGGACCGGGGTGTCGCCCGGCTCGGTGATCGTGATCGTCGGTGCCCCGGCCTGCGGGATCGCCCGGTCGGCCTTGAGCACCAGCGCCGACATGGCCGGCACGGTGACGCTCAGCTTGCCGTCCGCGCCGGCGGTCGCGCCGGTGGCGCCGCCGTACACGCCGGTGAAGCGGGCGCCGGCCGACCAGGTGTCCACTGTGACAGTCTGCGGCGTCGCGGCGTTGTTCACCGCCGCCACGTACTCGATCCGGTCGGCGGGCAGGACGCGGGAGAACGCGAAGACGCCCGGCCCGTCGGCCGCGTACCGGGTCACCTGCACGCCGTCGCGCAGCGCCGGGTGCGCCGTCCGCAGCTCGCCCAGCTCGGCGATGGTCCGGTAGAGCGGGTGGCGGGTGTCGTACTGGTCAGCGGCGTGGGTGCGGGTGGTGCCGATCAGGTCGTCGTCGAGGTAGTCGGCGGTCCGCGAGGCGAACATGTCCTGCCGGGCGTCCTTGTCGCCGCCCGGTCCGGTGAAGCCCTGCTCGTCGCCGGAGTAGACGACCGGCTGGCCGCGGGTGAGGAACATGAGCTGGTGGGCGAGCCGGCTGCGGTTCAGCTGGGTGGCGTCGTCACCGCCGGCGGCGGCGACGAACGAGCCGATCCGGCCCATGTCGTGGTTGCCCAGGAACGTGGTGAGCCGGTTGGCGTTCGTGTCCCGCGCGGAGTACAGGTCGTCCTTGGCGTAGACGTCGGCGAGCGACTTGGCCGAGCCGTCGGCGGCGGCGTACCCGCGTGCCGCCTCCTGGAACGAGAAGTCGAGCGTGGCGGGCAGTCCGCCCTGCCGCACGTAGGTGGACTGGATCTCCTGCTCGGCGCTGTAGACCTCGCCGAACATGAAGAAGTCCTTCTTGCCGGCCTTCGCGGCGGCGGCGTCGATGCCGCGGGCGAACTGCGGCCAGAAGTCGAGGTTGGCGTGCTTGACCGTGTCGAGGCGGAACCCGTCCACGCCGGCCTTGCCGATCCACTGGGCGTAGATGTCGGTCATGCCGCGGACCACCTCGGGACGCTCGGTCCACAGGTCGTCGAGGCCGAAGAAGTCGCCGTACTCGCTGTTCTCCCCGGCGAAGGTGGAGTCACCGCGGTTGTGGTACATGGTCGGGTCGTTCAGCCACGCCGGTACCTTGACCTTCGCGTCGGCCGGGGTGGCGAACACCGGGGTGTACGGGAACGACGTCGAGTTCACCGCCGGGAACTTCCGGGTGCCGTCGGCGTAGTTGCGGTCCTCGAAGGGACGCCCCTGCGCGTCGCGGTACGGCGCGGTCTTCTTGTCCACGTAGCCGTACTTGTCCTCGGCGTACCGGATGACGTCGGCGGTGTGGTTGACGATGATGTCGAGGTAGACCTTGATGCCCCGCCGGTGGGCCAGGTCGACCAGCTTCTTCAGCTCCGCGTTGGTGCCGAAGTGCGGGTCGACCTGGGTGAAGTCGGTGATCCAGTATCCGTGGTAGCCGGCCGAGACATCCGCGCCGGTGCCCTGCACCGGCCGGTTCTTGAAGATCGGCGCAAGCCAGATGGCGGTGGTGCCGAGCCCCTGGATGTAGTCCATCCGGTCGATCAGGCCCTTGAGGTCGCCACCGTGGTAGAAGCCCTTGTCGGCCGGGTCGAGGCCGGTGGTGAGCCGGCCGCCGGTCAGACCGCCGGTGTCGTTGCGCTTGTCGCCGTTGGCGAACCGGTCGGGCAGGACGAAGTAGAACTGCTCGGCCTTGGCGGTGCCGGTGCCGGCCTTGAGGAGCGCGTCGGGGGACGGCTCGCGGTTCCACTGCGGAGCATTGCCGGCGGCCAGGACGTCGGGGGTGGCGGCCGGGGCGGTGGCGTCGGCGCCGAGCTGGTGGAGGGCCACCGGCACGCCGACGAGAGTGAGTACGAGGGAGGTGACCAGGGCGAGCAGCGCCTTGGGGGATATCGGCGGCGGTTTCATCGACGGCCTTTCTCTGGTCGCTGATTCGCCCGCACGCTAGCCCTTGCCGAAACATTCTGCAATACCTTGCAAACCATGCCGCAACAAAGCAGTCACCTTGCAAGAGGAGACACTCGCACCGGCCCCGACCGGGCCGCCGGATCTAACGGTCGGTGCAGGGCGTGCCGTCGACAGTGCAGCTCACCGGCCGGGTGCCGGCCCGCTCGATGTGGAACCGCACCGGCACGGACTGCCCGGGGGCCAGGTCGAACCCGCTGCGGTAGGTGAACACGCCGTCGTCGAAGCGGAACACGCCCTGCTCGGCGCCCTCGACCCAGGCGGTGACCAGCCGGCCACCGGGGAACACCGCGCGCACCGTCCAGCCCTGCGGCATAGGCGCGGTGTTGACCAGCAGCACCTCGCCGATGAAGCCGCCGTCGAAGGCGCTCATCACGCTGTACCGGCCGGTCACCGCGGACGGCGGCGGCGCGGGAGGCGGCGGCGGGGGCAGCACCGGCCGGGCCACGCCCCGAGGGCTGGGGGTCGGCGCGGCCGGCGTCGGCCGGGCGGGCAGCACCGTGGACCGGGGAGACAGGCCCGGCACCACCGGAGCGGTGGCGGCCACCGGCGACGGGCCGGTGGCGCTGACCGCCGTGGGCGTCAGCGGGACGTGCGGCAGCGACATCACCGGATCCGCCGGACCGGCCGCCGGGAACGTACGCCGGCCCCGCACCGAACCGAGCGCCACCACCAGCAGGACCACCATCACGACCACGCCCGCGGCGACGAGGATCCAGGGGGACGAGGTCATGGCGGTCCCGGGCTGCGGGCCGGGACGACGCGTGCGGGACATGGTCCTCCTGTCGGGGTCCGGGCCAGCGTAGCCACACGGACCGGGTCGCGGCGAGCACTCCGATCGGGGCCTGCCGCACGGCGTGGACACCTGATACCTTGCACGCCGATCAATGACCACAATGGCTCGTCGAGCCGGTAGGACGGTTGGCCAGTGAGTGAGTGGCAGGGCAACATCCGGCGGGCGTCCACGGCGGACGCAGCCGTCGTGACCGCGATCCTCGCCGAGGCGTTCATGCGGGATCCGGTGAGCGGCTGGGTCTTCCCGGCCGACGACCACCGCGCCCGGGTCCATCCCGCCTTCTTCGGACCGTTCGTCGCGCTGGCGCTGCGCACCGGTGAGGTGCACGTCGCCGGCGACGGCCTGGGCGCCACGCTCTGGCTGCCCACCGGCGAAGGACACGACGCCGACGAGGGCGACGAGTTCGACGAGATGGAGGCCGCGATCGGCGCGGAGGCCATGAAGCGGTTCGGTGTGCTGGACGAGATGATGAGCGCCCGGCACCCGGCTGAGCCGCACTGGTACCTGCCCTTCATCGCGGTACACCCCGACCATCACGGCAAGGGCGTCGGCTCGGCGCTGCTGCGTAACAAGCTGGCCGAGCTGGATCAGGCCGGCACCGCGGCGTACCTGGAGGCCAGTTCACCGCGCAACGCCGCGCTCTACGAGCGGCTCGGATTCCGGCGCCGCCCGCTCACGCTGGACCTGCCGGAGGGCCCCAGCCTCTACCCGATGTGGCGCGACCCGGCCTGACCGGTACCGTCCCGCCCCGGCTCGGCCCGGGGCGGGACGTCATCGCCGTACCGTCGTGGTGGTGACGTCGAGCGCGCCCACGACGGCGGCGAGCAGCCCTTCGAGCTGAGCCGGCAGGAACCGGCGGCAGTCGCGCATCCGCGTGGCCACCTGCGGGTCGAAGATGTGCGTGGCCAGCCCGACCGCCTCGGCGAGGGTCGCCAGCAGCAGCGTGCCCGGGTCCAGTTCGGCCGGGGACGAGTGCATCAGCATCGCGGTCAGCCGCACCCGCGGTGAGGCCGCCTGGTTCGGGTCGATGGCCGGCCAGCGCACCATCCGGCCGATCAGCTTGCCCTGCTCGCGCCGGAGCACGCCGGCGGTGACCAGCCGGGTGCCGACGCGCTCGTTGATGTTGAGCTGGGTCCGCAGGTAGCGGATCCACAGCCGGGCCGGATGCGCACCCTCGCGGCGCAGGATCTCGGTGATCAGCAGGTCGGTGAGCGGCTCCTGCCACAACCGCGGATCGACAGCGGCGATCCCCCCTCCGTCGAGGGCGATCCGGCCCTCGAACATCAGCTCGGCGAGCGCGGCGCCGGCCAGCCCGCACTCCAGCCGGTCGACGGCGACATGTGGCTTGCCGGTGAACTCGTCGTGTCCGATAAGGAACAGCGCATCCGCAAGCCGGTAAGTGGCCTGCGCCCCGGGGTAGGTCATGGTCCATCCTCGAACGGTGGCCGTGATCGTCGACACGGGACGGTACGGCATGACCACGCACAGCTCAATTCCGGCCGATCACGCGCACCCCAATCGATATCGAAGCGGGGTTGTCACGATCAGTGATCACCAATACCCTGCTTCAGGTTGTTCCGAAGTAGACACCTCAATCCCCTCACCCCCTCCTCTGGAGAAGCCTTGTCCTCCGATCCGTTCTTCTCCGACGGTGGGCTGCGCCGCGGTCGTCTCGGCACCGCCCACCTCGTTTTTTTCACCGTCGCCGCGTCCGCCCCGCTGACCGTTCTCGGCGGTGGTGTCACCACCATGTACGCGGTCAGCGGCAACATCGGCGCCGCGCTCGGATACGTGCTCCTCGCCGCCGTGCTGGCCGTCTTCGCCACCGGCTACGCCGCGATGAGCCGGTACGTCGCCAACGCCGGCGCGTTCTACGCGTACATCGCCAACGGTCTCGGCCGGGCCGGCGGGGTGGCCGGCTCGGCTGTCGCACTGGCGGCCTACAACGCGATCCAGATCGGTCTCTACGGCCTGCTCGGCGCGATCCTGGGCGACTTCATGGACGCCAAGACCGGCATCAGTCTCGACTGGTGGGTCTGGGCGCTGCTGGCCTGGGTGTTCATCGGCGCGCTCGGCGTCCTGCGCATCGACCTCAACGCCACGGTCCTCGCGGTGCTGCTCATCCTCGAGTGCGTGGCCGTGCTGATCTTCGACCTGGTCGCCTTCGCCAACCCCGACGGCGGCACCGTCACCACCGCCGGCATCAGCCCCGGCCATTTGTTCGGCGCCGGCTTCGGCGCGGTGCTCGCGTTCACCATCGCCTCCTTCACCGGCTTCGAGAGCGGCGCCATCTACAGCGAGGAGGTCAAGGACCCGCGGCGCACGGTCGCCCGGGCCACCTACATCGCGGTCGCGTTCACCGGCCTGTTCTACGCCTTCTCCGCCTGGGCGCTGACCGTGCTCACCGGTCCGGAGAACGCCCCGGCGGCCAGTGCCGAGGCGGGGCCGGGCATCATCTTCGGCGCACTCGACCAGTACACCGGCGCGGTCGTCGCGGACATCGCCAACGTCCTGTTCATCACCAGCGTGCTGGCCGCCCTGCTGTCGTTCCACAACGGCGTGGCGCGTTACCTGTTCGCCCTGGGCCGGGAGCGGGTGCTGCCGGGCTTCCTCGGCGCCACCTCCAGCCGCAGCGGCGCGCCCGTCGCGGGCTCGCTCGTGCAGAGCGTCCTCGCAGTGGTGGTGTTCCTGGCGTTCGCGATGACCGGCCGTGACCCGGTCATCGACCTGTTCACCTGGCTGTCCGGCGCCGCGGCGGTCGGCGTCGTGCTGCTGATGACGCTCACCTCGGCCTCCGTGGTGGGCTTCTTCCGGGGCCGCCCCGGCCCGGAGAGCGCCTGGCAGCGGGCGATCGCCCCGGCGCTCGGCACGGTCCTGCTCACCGCCGTGCTACTGGTGCTGCTGTTCAACTTCGACGCGCTGCTCGCCCCCGACACGGCGAGCTACCTGAAGTGGCTGCTGCCGGCGATCCCGGTGGCGGCGGGCGTGGTCGGCCTGATCTGGGGCGCGATCCTGCGCACCAGCCGGCCGGACACGTACCGCCGGATCGGCCAGGTCACCGAGGAGGGCCTGCACGAGCCCGGCCTGCACCCGGCCCCCGAGGCCGACCGCTGGGCCGGCGCCCACCACCGCTGACGTCAGTCGGTGCGGCGGCCGGCCCGCGTGGCCGGCCGCCGCACCACCACGATCAGGCGGTACGGATGACGGTGCAGATCACCGGGCCGTCCTCGGTGGTTCGCAGCAGATAGCGGTAGCGCTCGCCGGGCACCGTGCCGCCCTGGCTGTCCAGGAACTCCCAGCGCACCGCCACCTCGGTGAGCAGCGCCGAGATCTGCTGCACGTCCTCGATCTGCGCGTTCGCGGCGACGAGTTCCCGCTCCTGGTAGTCCGGGGCGGCGCCGACGAAGCTGAGCGCCACCGCCGCTGGCGAGGTGAACGAGAAGCTGTAGGTGTCGGCGACCACCAGCCCGGGCAGGGCGTAGCAGCCGGCGATGGCCGGCACGTCGGCGGTGGTCAGCGCCACGCCGTACCGGTCGAAGAAGTCGGTGAGCGTGTCGAGGTCGGTGGAAGCCGTCACGACGCTCCTCATTACCGGCACGCCCCGGCGGCAAACCTGGTCAGCGCGGCGGGATCCGCACCTCGATCTCGGCACCGAGGTGCGCGCCGCCGTTGAGGGCCAGGTCGTCGCCGCTCCAGAACCGCCCCGGGTCGTACCAGTTGGGCCGTCGCCCGGCGGGCAGCAGGCCCATCGCCTCGTAGGTAACAGCGACCACCTCGGCGCAGTACGCCGTCTCCAGTGCTGCGGCGTTCTCCCTGCTGGTGTCGGCGGCCCTGCTGGTGTCGGCGGCCCTGCTGGTGTCGGCGGTCCTGCCCCGGAGGCCGCCGAGGCTCAGGCGGGGCGGGTGCGGCAGCCGCCCCCGGGCCCACCGCCAGGCGAGCTGCGCGGTGGACGGGAACGGTGTCCCGTCCAGACGAGCCACGGTACGCAGCACCGCCTCCTCCATCGCTGTGTCGGTCGGCGGTTCGAGCTGGCGCAGCCAGCCCCGCTGGCCGTACCGGTTGCCCCAGACGCAGACCGCGTCCCGGAGGTCGTGCAGCTGCACGCCGCGCTGGTGGGTGCCGGTCCACATGTCCGGCAGCGAACGGCCCAGCTCGGCGTGCCACATCAGCGGCGGCATGTCGTCGAGCACCACGGCCATGCCCACGTGGTTCACCGGGCTGTTCGTGGTGAGCTGGATGGCCCGGTCGGGCACGCTGCGTCCGCGGAACACCCACAGATCGCCGGTGCGGGTCAGCTCCACGGCCTCGTCCAGGCTGATGCTCATGGAGGACTACCCTATGCGGATGCGGCAACGGATGCGGTGGTGGAAGGTACTCGGGCTCGCGGGTCTCGCCGGCGTCGCGGCGACCGGAGTGGTCGTGGCGCGGGCCGAGCGGCGGCGCCGGGCGTACACCCCGGAGGAGATCCGGGACCGGCTGCGCGAACGGCACGCCAAGGCGTCCTCGTCGTCCTGACCGGACAGTCGCGGGCGGCGGATTCTCCTACCATCGCCATGATGGGAACCGTTTTCTGGGAGAGCCCGTTCGTCCTCGATCCCCCGCCCGCCGCCGTGGAACGGCACGGCGACGTCGACCTGCACGTGCCCGCCGGCGACGGCCGGCATCCCGCTGTCGTCGTCGTGCACGGCGTACCGGGGCCGCCCGAAGCACCCGACGCGCGGGACTGGCCGCTCTACCGCGGCTACGGCGCGCTGCTCGCCGAGGCAGGCGTGCTGACCGCGATCCCCCGGCTCACCGTCGCGAGCCCCGACGACCTGTACACGGTCGCCGCGCGGGTCGCCGCCGCCGCCGAAATGCTCCGCGCCGACCCGCGCGTCGACGCCGACCGGCTCGGGCTGTGGTTCTTCTCCGGCGCCGGCCTGCTGCTCGGCGACTGGCTCCGCGACCCGCCCGCCTGGCTGCGGGGCGTGGCCGCCACCTATCCCCTGCTGGCGCCGCTGCCCGGATGGCCGCCGGTGGACCCGCGCTTCCGCCCGATCGACGCCCTCGACCTGCCCGCCGGCGCAGGTGTCGGAGCCGCGCAGACGGAGGACGCGGCACGGCCGACGCTCGTGCTGACCCGGGCCGGGCGGGAGCGGCCCGAGGTCGCCCCGACGATCGAGGCGTTCACGGCTGTCGCGCAGCGGCGAGGGATCCCGCTGTGCGTGGTGGACGTGCCCAACGGACAGCACGGATTCGACGCGCTGGACCACACCGAGGAGTCCCGCGCTGCCGTCCGCACCGCCCGCGACACCCTGCTCACCCTGCTCACCGCCCCCTGACCACCGGCACGCGCCCCGCCCCGTCGATCATGAAGTTGACGGCGTTTCCTGTCCGTTCTGTCGCCGCCAACTTCATGATCGACGCTCTGGAGTGGTCGGGTCGGGTGCGGCCGGTCCACCGTGACCCCGCACTGCTCGCCGCTCCACCCACCCACATCGGTGATCAAGGAGTTTGTGTCACTGCGAGAGCTGCTGCAGGACACAAACTCCTTGATCAACCGGGTGGGGGCGGGCAGCGCAAGGGTGAGGCGGGGCCTGGCGAGGGCAGGCAGCGCAAGGGCGAGTGCCGGGCCGGGCGAGAGCGGGACCAGGCGAGGGCGGCGGCGCAGAGGCGAGGGCACGCCGGGGCAGAGGCAGAGGCGAGGGAAGGCGCTGGGGCGGGGGTCAGCGGTCGGCGGCGGGGACCGGGGTGGGCTGGTCGGAAGGCTCGGACACGTGCAGGCGCCTGGCTCGGCGGCGCAGCCACGCGGTGCTGACCACGCCGGCCAGCACGGCCAGCACCAGGCCGGCCCAGGAGATGTCCTTGAGCCAGTGCTCGGCGGCCTGCCCGAGGTAGAACAGCAGGTAGGTGGTGCCGAACGCCCACACCAGCCCGCCCGCGGCGTTCGCGACCAGGAACCGACGGTACGGCACGCGCAGCGCCCCGGCGAGCGGCCCGGCGAGGATGCGCAGCAGCGCGACGAACCGCCCGAAGAACACGGCCCAGACGCCGTGCCGGGCGAAGCTCAGCTCGGCACGGGCCAGGTGTGCCGGGCCGAGGTGTTTCGGGAAGCGCCGGCCGAGCCGTTCCAGCAGGGGGCGGCCACCACGGCGGCCGACGGCGTACCCGACGGAGTCGCCGATGATGGCGCCTGTCGCCGCGGCGGCGGCCACCCACTCGGGCCCGACGGCGCCTGTGGCGGCGAGCAGGGCGGCGCTGACCAGCACGATCTCGCCGGGCAGCGGGATGCCCATGCTCTCCACGCCGATCACCCCGCCCACGAGCAGGCAGATCAGGGCCGGTGGGAGCGCGGCGAGCCAGTGCTGTACGTCGACCACCCGCCCGACCCTACCCGCGCCGGGTCAGCCTGCGGGGGCCAGAAACTCCAGCCGGTTGCCGTGCGGGTCGTACGTGTGGAACCGACGCATGCCGGGAATCTCGTCGTCGCCCCAGGTCACTGTGTGTCCGGCGGCGTCGAGGCGGGCGGCCAGCTCGTCCAGGTCGGTGCGCAGCAGCGCGGGGTGCGCCTTGCGGGCCGGGCGGAAGTCGTCCTCGACGCCCAGGTGCAGTTCGGCGTCGTACCCGGTGAACCAGCAGCCACCGCGGGCGGCGAGGGCCGGGGGTTTGGGCTTCTCGGTGAGGCCGAGCAGGCCCGCGTAGAAGGAGCGGGACGCGTCCTCGGAGCCGCGAGGGCAGGCGAGCAGGACGTGATGGATCATGGTGGCACCTCCTCGTCCCGCAGCGTGGCACGAGGTTGCACGAATAGCAAGACGGACGTACGGTTTTGTAGAGACCGACGCAGGTAAGTGTTGCCTAAGCACGGCAGCGCCCCGGCCGGTGCGACAAACTGCTCAGGACTACTCACGGTCGCTGGTGTGAAGGAGTACGACGTGGCGAGCCTCGACACCTTCGGTGCGAAGACCCAGCTACGCGTCGGAGACGCGAGCTACGAGATTTTCAGGATCGACAAGGTGGAGGGCCACGAGCGACTGCCCTACAGCTTGAAGATCCTGCTGGAGAACCTGCTGCGGACCGAGGACGGCGCGAACATCACCGCCGACCACATCCAGCAGCTCGGCGCGTGGGACGCCACCGCCGACCCGAGCGTGGAGATCCAGTTCACCCCGGCCCGGGTGCTGATGCAGGACTTCACCGGCGTGCCCTGCGTGGTCGACCTGGCCACCATGCGCGAGGCGGTCCGTGACCTGGGCGGCGACGCCACCAAGGTCAACCCCCTCGCTCCGGCCGAGCTGGTCATCGACCACTCGGTCATCGCCGACCTGTTCGGCCGCGAGGACGCCTTCGAGCGCAACGTCGAGCTGGAGTACGAGCGCAACAAGGAGCGCTACCAGTTCCTGCGCTGGGGTCAGACCGCCTTCAACGAGTTCAAGGTCGTCCCGCCGGGCACCGGCATCGTGCACCAGGTCAACATCGAGTACCTGGCCCGTACGATCATGGAGCGCAACGGCCAGGCGTACCCGGACACGGTCGTCGGCACCGACTCGCACACCACCATGGTCAACGGCCTGGGCGTGCTGGGCTGGGGCGTCGGCGGCATCGAGGCCGAGGCCGCGATGCTCGGCCAGCCGGTCAGCATGCTGATCCCCCGTGTCGTCGGCTTCAAGCTCTCCGGTGAGATGCCGGCCGGCACCACCGCCACCGACCTGGTGCTGACCATCACCGAGATGCTGCGCAAGCACGGTGTGGTCGGCAAGTTCGTCGAGTTCTACGGCCCCGGCGTGAGCGCGGTGCCGCTGGCGAACCGCGCCACCATCGGCAACATGTCGCCGGAGTACGGCTCGACCGTGGCGATCTTCCCGATCGACGCCGAGACCGTCCGCTACCTGGAGCTGACCGGCCGCGACGCGTCTCAGGTCGCGCTGGTCGAGGCGTACGCCAAGGAGCAGGGCCTCTGGCACGACCCGGAGCGCGAGCCGGAGTACTCCGAGCGCCTGGAGCTGGACCTCGGCACCATCGAGCCGTCGCTGGCCGGCCCGAAGCGCCCGCAGGACCGGGTGCCGCTCGGCAGCGCCAAGACGCTGTTCCGCGCCGCGCTCAGCGACTACGTGGCAGCCGACGAGACCGGTGGCGACCCGGGCCGCAAGCCGGGCGTGCCGCAGCAGGAGAAGCCGTTCGGCGCCGACGGCCCGGCCGACGAGGCGTCGGCCGAGTCGTTCCCGGCCAGCGACTCCCCCGCCAACGGCGTGAACGACCCGGCGGACGCGCCGCGCGACCTGGAGACCGCCGCGGTGGGCGCGGGCGGCCGGGCGAGCAATCCGGTACGCGTGACCGGCGCCGACGGCGTCGAGTACGAGCTGGACCACGGCGCCGTGGTGATCGCCGCGATCACCTCCTGCACCAACACCTCGAACCCGCAGGTGATGATCGGCGCCGCGCTGCTGGCCCGAAACGCGGTGGAGAAGGGCCTGGCCCGCAAGCCGTGGGTGAAGACCACCCTGGCGCCGGGTTCGAAGGTCGTCATGGACTACTACGACCGAGCCGGCCTCACGCCGTACCTGGAGAAGCTCGGCTTCAACCTGGTCGGCTACGGCTGCACCACCTGCATCGGCAACTCCGGCCCGCTGCCGGAGGAGGTCTCCGCCGCCGTCAACGACGGTGACCTCGCAGTCGTGTCGGTGCTGTCCGGCAACCGCAACTTCGAGGGCCGGATCAACCCGGACGTCAAGATGAACTACCTGGCGTCCCCGCCGCTGGTGGTCGCGTACGCGCTCGCCGGCACCATGGACATCGACCTGGCGAACGAGCCGATCGGCGAGGACGCCCAGGGCAACCCGGTGTTCCTGCGGGAGATCTGGCCGAACAGCGCCGAGATCCAGGACGTCATCGCCTCCGCGATCGGCGCGACCGGCTTCAGCGCCGCGTACGCCGACGTGTTCGCCGGTGACGAGCGCTGGCAGTCGCTGCCGACCCCGACCGGTGACACGTTCTCCTGGGACGGCGAGTCGACCTACGTGCGCAAGCCCCCGTACTTCGAGGGCATGCAGCAGGAGCCGGCCCCGGTCCAGGACATCGCCGACGCGCGCGTGCTGGCGAAGCTGGGCGACTCGGTGACCACCGACCACATCTCCCCGGCCGGTTCGATCAAGGCGGACTCCCCCGCTGGCAAGTACCTGGCCGAGCACGGCGTGGCCCGGCACGAGTTCAACTCGTACGGCTCCCGCCGCGGCAACCACGAGGTGATGATCCGGGGCACGTTCGCCAACATCCGGCTGCGCAACCAGCTCGTCCCGGGCGTCGAGGGCGGCTTCACGGTCAACCACCTGACCGGCGAGCAGACCTCGATCTACGACGCCTCGATGGCGTACCAGGAGGCGGGCGTCCCGCTGGTCATCCTGGCCGGCAAGGAGTACGGCTCGGGCTCGTCGCGTGACTGGGCCGCCAAGGGCACCATGCTGCTGGGCGTGAAGGCGGTCATCGCCGAGTCGTACGAGCGGATCCACCGCTCGAACCTGATCGGCATGGGCGTGCTGCCGCTGCAGTTCCCGGGCGGCGAGACCGCCGAGTCGCTGGGCCTGACCGGCACGGAGACGTTCTCGATCAGCGGCGTCACCGCGCTGAACGACGGCGAGACCCCGCGCACGGTGAAGGTCACCACCGACACCGGCGTGGAGTTCGACGCCGTGGTCCGCATCGACACCCCGGGTGAGGCGGACTACTACCGGCACGGCGGCATCCTGCAGTACGTGCTGCGCCGCATGATCGCCAGCTGAGTTCTTCATGTAAGGAAGGGCCCCTTCTTAACAGACGTCTGTTAAGAAGGGGCCCTTCCTTACATCTCAGCGGAGGCGGAGCGCGACGGCGCGTGCCTCGGCGTCGGTGAGCGGCAGGAACCACAGGAAGCGCCGCACGATCGCGATCGGGTCCGGGCCGTCGGGGCGGCCGCGCAGGTCGCGGATGGCCTGCCGGGTGAGCCGGGAGAACTCGGGGATCATCGTGGCGCGGCGGGCCGCGTCGGTGGGCGCGGCCCGCAGGGTCGGGCACGGCCAGGGCTCGCCGCAGCGGTCGCAGCGCCAGGCCGGACCGCACGCGCGGTGGCCGGTCAGCGGCAGCACCACCCGGGGGTACGCCGATGTGGGTGTCGGTTCGGTCATGCCTCCACCGTGCCGAGGGTGCCCGAACAATCACACAGCGTTGTGTAATCTCCTTCGGACGGTTCTTTTGCTCCGGGGAGGAATGGGCATGAACCATGCCTTCGTCACCGCGCTGGCCGGCGCCGGCCACACCGCCGAGAGCCTGGCGGAGCGGCTCGGCCTGCACCCGAAGACGGTGGCCCGGTGGGCGAACCCCGGGCACATCCCGCAGAGCCGGCACCGCGCGACTGTGGCGAACCTGCTGGGCCAGCCGATCGAGGCGCTCTGGCCCGACGCGGTCCGCCGCCGCGAGCCCGTCTGGTTCCGCCCGTGGGTGGACATCGAACGCGAGGCGGTCGCGCTGCGAGCCTTCCAACTGGCGTGGGTGCCGGGCCTGTTGCAGACCGAGGCGTACGCCCGGGCCACGTTCATCGGCCAGCCGCTGACCGCCGACGAGATCACCGACCTGGTCACCGCCCGGCTGGACCGGCAGGGCATCCTCACCCGGCCGCGCGGACCGCTGTACGTCGTGGTGCTCGACGAGCAGGTGCTGCGCCGCGCCGCCGCCGGCGACCGGGCGCTGATGGCCGCACAGGTGGCCCACCTGCTCGCCTGCGCCGAGCTGCCGAACGTGCAGCTCCACGTGGTGCCGGCCGACACGCCGACCTATCCCGGGCTGGACGGGCCGTTCGTCATCGCGGAGCTGCGCGACGGCAACCGGGTGGCGCATGTGGACAGCCAGGCCCGCGCGCAGATCATCGAGCAGCCCTCGGAGATTGCTACCCTGGAGCGTCGGTGGGAACGCATCCGGGGCGAGGCGCTGCCCCGCGCGCGGACCCTGGAACTGCTGAGGGAAGTGGCGGCGGCATGGACCTGAGCGGCGCCCGGTGGCGCAAGAGCACCCGCAGCGGCGGCAACGGCGGCGACTGCGTCGAGGTCGCCGGCAACCTGCCCGGTGTGGTCGGCGTCCGCGACTCGAAGGACCCGGCCGGGCCGGTGCTCACCTTCACCCCGGCCGCGTGGACCCGGTTCGTGACGTCGGCCCGCCGCTGAGCCCGGTCAGGCCAGGCGCGCGGCGTACACGTGCACCGGATTCCCCGATTCGGACGTCGTCGCACGCTCGAAGCTCAGCCCGATCCGCTCCGCGACCCGATGTGAGGGCGTGTTGTCCGGGTGGATGATCGCGACGAGACGGTCGACGCCCAGCCGGTCGCGCGCGTGGTCGCGACACGCGGCCGCCGCCTCCGTGGCGAATCCGCGACCCTGCATCCCGGTCCGCAGGTGGTAACCGACTTCGACCTCCATCACCCCGTCCACCGGCTGCGGAGTGAGACCGCAGTCGCCGACGAACTCGCCTGTCGCCCGTGACCTGAGCACCCACAGTCCGAAGCCGTGGCCGCGGTAGAGGCCCTCGTTCCAGCGGATCCAGTCCAGTGCCTCCGCCCGGATCTTCGGTCGCCGGTAGTAGCGCATCACAATCGGGTCGCCGAGAAGGGCGGCCATGTCGTCGAGGTCGTCGACGGTCATCTCGGCGAAGGTCAGTCGTCCGGTGGCGGGCGGCGGATCAGCAGTCATCGTGGCCCGGCCCCTTCGTCACGGCTTCGAGGCTACCGAGGCCGAGCGCCGCTCACGGACCGGCGGCAACGAACGACCGCTGAAGCCGGCATCCCACTCATCGCGAAATTGCAATTCGGTGATGCCCCTCGCCCCCCGATCGCACATCCGACACCGCAAACAATCGACGTCCATGATTCGTTGACACGCTCCGAAGCCCGTCGATACGTTGCCGATATCGCGATGCACAACGGGGGCGCTCCAGTTTCGATCCGGGAATCGAACACTGGGAAGGATTTCATGAAGACGACGATCAGACTTCTGGCCCTGCCGGCCCTGATCTTGCCGGCGATCCTCGCCGGCACTCCGGCACTGGCCGGCACCGGCGCAGGCACGGCCGCTCCGGCTGCTGTCACGTCGATCGAGCGCAAGGCGGGGTCGTCCTCGCAGGCCAGGGCCTACTGGACGGCCGAGCGCATGGCGGCGGCCACTCCCGCCGACGAGGTGGAGAAGGCCGCCGGCCCGGTCACCCAGAGCCCCACCGCGGAGCGGGTGCGGCGCTTCGCGGAGGCGGTGGCACCGAAGGACGGCAGCGGCTTCGGCACCCAACTGAACGAGTCGATCACGGTGGGGAAGATCTTCTACACCAGTTCCACCGACGGTCTCGGCCACTACTGCTCGGCGAGCGTGGTGAACAGCCCGGCGCGCAACATGGTCTTCACCGCCGCGCACTGCGTACACGACGGGCCGGGCCGGGACTGGCACACCGCGAACTGGATGTTCGTGCCGTCGTACCGCAACGGCGCGCAGCCGTACGGCACCTGGGACTGGTCCACGCTCGCGGTGCCCAGCGGCTGGATCAGCACCCGTGAGCGGCAGTACGACGTGGCCGTCGCGCTCGTCTACGGCAGCCGGTCGATCGTGGACGCGGTCGGCGCCAACGGGCTGCTCACCGGCGGTGGCCGGGCATACCACTACGACATCTTCGGCTACCCGAGCAACAAGGACAGCGGCGAGATCCAGTGGGTCTGCTCGGGCACGTCGAGGGACGCGGGCAGCAACCGGATCGAGATGAACTGCGGCTTCGGGGGCGGTTCGAGCGGCGGCCCGTGGTACTACAGCTACGACAACACCACCAGGCGTGGTGACGTGCACGGGGTGATGAGCTACTCGAGCGGCTCGAACACGAACGGCTCGCCGTACTTCTCCGCCGCGGTGGTGGGGACGCTCTACAACACGTACGCGAACGACACCTGGTGAACGACGGTCCGCCTGGTGTGCCACCCGGCGCACCAGGCGGGCCGGCACCAGGCGGACCGGCACCCGGCCCGGAGGAGGCGACATGTCACATCGTGTGCTGCTCGGCGCGGCCGCCGTCGCGGCACTCGCCGTCGCCGCGGCCGTCGTGGTCCTCGCGGCGCGCGAGGGCGACGCGGGGCGACCGGCGCCGCCCGGCCCGGTGGTCGCGACGCACAATCCGAGCCCCGGCGCCACCGACCCGTCCGAATACTGGACGAGGGAACGAATGCGGGACGCCATCGGCGACTGAATCACCGAATTGCATTCGCCGGACTGCGTGAGCCGGACTGCGTGAGCCGGATTGCGTGAGCCGGACTGCGTGAGCCGGATTCGAACGCCGGCGCACCCGGTGCGCCGAATTCCCTCCCGCTCACGATCTCCGGCCGAGCCCGGCCGCAATTCCCATTTCAGCGAACATGCGTGCCGGCGAGCCGTTCACGGACCGGTGTCGGAGTAGACCTCGACGTCGTAGAGCAGTTGCACGTTGCGGCGCCCGTTGGTGATGCCGACGAAGACCGGGTCACCGGCCGGGGTGCGGCCCTGGCGCCACACCTGTTCCCGGGCCGCTTCCCGCGACTCGTGATGGACGCCGCCCTCGCGATGCAGGTGCAGGACTCGGCGGGCCGTGGCCGGGTCGCTGTCGAGGTGGACTCGCAGCAGAGGCATGGCGTGCCCTCCTTGCCCACTGTCGAGGCCGGACTTTCGTCTGTTCAATGAGCTTACCGTTGTTAAGCTGCCTGTCCAGCGAACTAGAGTGGCTCCATGACCGCGACAGATCCCGGTGCGCCGACGACACCGGTGTGGCTGCGGGCAGGGCCGCCGCGGGCGCGGCGCAAGCCGCCACTGACCCTCGAACGCATCGTGGAACTCGCGGTGACGGTGCTGGACGAGCACGGCGTCGAGGGCCTGACGATGCGCCTGCTCGCCCAGCGGCTCGACGTGACCGCCACCGCCCTGTACTGGCACGTGAAGACGAAGGACGACGTCCTCGACCTGGCCGTCGACCGTGTCTTCGGCGACGTGCCGGTTCCGGATGCCGGCGACGACTGGATGGAGGACATCCGCGTCCTGGTCCGGGCCTGGCGCGGCGTCATGCTGCGCCATCCCTGGGCACCGGAGCTGGTCGGACGTCCGATGCTCGGGCCCAACGTCCTGGCCCGTACCGAGTTCCTGCAGTCGGCGCTCGTGCGGGGTGGCTGTCACGGACTTCGGCTCGCGGTGGCCACGCGACTGCTCGCCAACTACGTCATCGGCGCCTCGCTCACGGAAGCCACGTGGCACCGGAGCGCGGACCCGGACGCGAGAGCCGCAGCCCGCGACCACATCGCCGCGAACGCCGACGCCTATCCGACCCTCGACGCCTCCGGCCATCTCGACGACACCCGATGGGACGACGACCTGCTGTTCGACGAGGGCCTCGACGGCATCCTCCGGACGGCGGCACGGACGGGCACGCCGGAATGACCACGGGCGCCGGTCAGCCGGCGGCGCTCTCCAGTACGGCCTTGAGCCGGGCCAGGTCCGCCTCCACGAGCGCGGTGTCCCGGTCGAAGTCCGCGTCGCTCATGCCGGGCATCCGCCGCAGGCTGAACACCACCTCGGTGGCGTCGCCGTCGGCGATGGCGCGCAACGGCACGTACACCGTCTCGCCCGACGGCGTCCGCACCTCGTGGTCGAGCACGCCGTACTCGTTGGCAGGGGCGAACGTGAGCCGCGCCCGCCCTTCGGGTGTGTCCACGAACCAGTGGCCGTCGACGGACACGACCGAACCGCCGAGGCCCGGCGCCCAGCGGGCCAGGTTCGCCGGGTCGGCGGCGAAGGCGTAGACCTCCGCCACCGGACGATCGATGTGGACGCTGAGGTGCCGGGTGTCAGTGGCCATACGCCGATGATCACACGGCTGTCGGACGCCTGCGTTACGCTGCCGCCGATTTCCACAGACACCCCCCGGGGAGACGACCACATGGGCATGGTGTTCACCGCACGCCGGCTGTCCGGCGCGGAACTGGCGACGGTGCTGGCCGACCCGGACGCGGTCGGCACGCTGTTCCAGGGCGGTCCGGACGAACTCGACCTCGACAAGGCGTGGCACGGGCTGCACTACCTGCTGACCGGCACCACGTACGAGATCCGGGGCGACGCCGGGCCGGCGATCGTCGGCGGCGACCCGATCGGGCCGGATCTCGGCATGGGCCCGGCCCGGCTGCTCATGCCGGATGCGGTCCGCACCGTGGCCGCCGGGCTCGACGCGGTGGACGACGCGACGCTGCGGGCCCGCTTCGACCCGGAGGCCATGTCGGAGGCCGAGATCTACCCGCACATCTGGGACGACGGCGACGACGAGTTCGACGGCTACCTGCTGCCGTACTTCACCGCGCTGCGCGACTTCTACCGCGACGCGGCGGCGAGCGGCGACGCCGTGCTGCTCGCCGTCACCTGAGCCGCCGCGAATCGGCGCGCGGCACCCGAGCGGTCGCGAGCCGGTGCGCACCACTTGAGCCGCCGAAACCGGCGCGCGGCGCCGGGGCGGGCGCCGGTAGCGTGCCGGCGTGGGACTCGACGCGTTCGTGTACTGCCGGTGCTGGCAGGACGGCCTCGCCACGCCGTGCCCGATCGGGCCGGTCGGCTACGACGAGGACGGGTGGCTCGCGCTGGTGCAGGCCGGCGAGTACGACGGGGCCGCCGACAACGCCTTCTACGCGTGGATGACCGGAGACGCCTGCCCGCACCGGCACATGGAGCTGGTCAGCGAGCGCGTGTCCAACTGGGCCGGCGTACGCCTGTTCCAGCAGGGGTTGCGCGCGGCCGGCGAGCACCGTTTCCCGACGCTCGCCGCCGCGCTGCCGGACGCCAACGGCGGCTCGCTGCCCGCCGACCGGGCAGCGGTCGCGCTCGCCGAGCTGGACGCGATCGCAGGCACCGACCGGATCACCGACGAGGTCGAGCTGATCGACGAGGCGACCGGCGCGGTCGTGATGCAGTACGTCGAGGCCTACCGCGGGTTGTTCATGTTCGGCCCGGGCTTTCAGGCGGGCGTCGACCCGGACGGCTTCTTCGTCCTCGACCGCGCCGACCCGCCGGTGACGCTGTTCCGGGCCGTCCGGTTCGGCCAGCGGCCGCTGCCCGGCGACCGGGTGGAGTTCACCGCCGGCGGGACGCGGACGGTGGTGGCGATGCGGCCGGTGGGCGAGCACGGCGAGCCGCCGCCCGAACGGCTCGCGGTGCGGACCCGAAGCCGGTCGGGCGACGACTTCGCCTACATCGTGGAGCCGCTGCGCCGGCTGTGCGCGGCGTCGGTGGCCACCGGCAACCCGGTCATGTGGTGCTGACGGGCGGCGCTCACCACGGGATCGTGCCCGCGTCCTCGACGTAGCCGCCGGTCGGCCCGTCGTCGGGCAGCGTCGCCAGCTTGATCGCGACCGCCGCGCCCTGCTGTGGGGTCCGCACGCCCCGGAAGCCGTTCAGGTCGGTCGCGGTGAAGCCGGGGCAGCCGGCGTTGACCAGGATGCCCGTGCCGGCGAGCGCCCGCGCGTACTGGATCGTCACCGCGTTGAGCATGCTCTTGGACGGCGCGTACGCGACCGACAGCGGACCGGTCTGGTCCTCGCCGGTGGAGGCGCTCTGCCTGGTCAGCGAGCCGACGCCGCTGGACATGTTGACGATCCGCGGCGAGGCCGAGCGCCGCAGCAGCGGCAGCATCGCCTCGGTCACCCGGACCACCCCGATCACGTTCACCTCGACGGCGGCCCTGATGGTCGCGACGTCCACGTCACCGGGGTGCTGGGGCACGCCACCTGTCACGCCGGCGTTGTTGACGAGCACGTCCAGGCCACCGGCCTCCGTCTCCAGCAGCCGGGCGGCGGCGTTCACGCTCGCGTCGTCGGTCACGTCCAGCGGTACGCCGAACGCGTCCACTCCGCCCGCGCGCAGCTTCGCCACCGCCTCGGCGAGCCGCTGCCCGTCCCGGGCGCCGACGCCCACCCGCCAGCCGAGCGCGCCCAGGCCGGCCGCGATCTCGTACCCGATTCCCTTGTTCGCGCCGGTCACCAGCGCGATCGTCCGTTCACTCATGGTGTCGATCCTGTCCGCGCGGCGGGCGGGCCTCCAACACCACCTCAGTAGCGGGCGATACCCGACGGGTATCGATCCGGCGGTACGGTGGCGGGATGGAGACGCGGGAGCTTCGCTACTTCGTCGCGGTCGCCGAGGAACTGCACTTCGGCCGCGCCGCGCGCCGCCTCGGCATCGCCCAGCCGCCGCTGTCGCGGGCGATCCGCCAACTCGAACGGCGCCTCGGCGTGACGCTGCTGGAACGGGACAGCCGCCGCGTCGCGCTCACCGGGGCCGGGTCGGTGCTGCTCCGTGAGGGCCGGGCGGCCCTGGACGCGGTGGACGCCGCGGACCGCCGTACCCGCCGTGCCGGTGAGGCCGCGAACGGCGGCGCCGGGTTGGTGCTGGCGACGAAGGCGGGTGCGTCGAGCGAGCTGCTGCCGAAACTGCTCGACGCGTACGCCGCCGAGCCGGACGCGGTCCGGGTGGAGGTGCTGCTGTCCGGCATCGGTGAGCAGGAACGGCTGCTGCGCGACGGTCGGGCCGACGTGGCGCTGCTGCACCTGCCGTTCGACTCGACGACCGGACTGGACACCGAGGAACTGGTGACGGAACAGCAGGTGGTGGTCCTGCCGGCGGGGCATCCGCTGGCCGGGCGGGCGCAGCTGCGGATGGCCGACGTCGAGACGCTGCCCGGCCTGCCGCTGCCGCGCTGGCCGCTGCGCGACGGCACCTACCCGGACGGGCCGGGCCCCGAGGTGCGGGACCACTCCCAGTTGCTCCAGCTGGTCGCGCTCGGGCGTACCGCGGTGCTGCTGCCGGAGTCGTGCCGGTCGCTGCTGTGGCCGGACATGGCCGCCGTGCCGGTGCCGGACGCGCCGACGGTGACCACCGTGATCGCCTGGCCGCCGCACAGCCGGTCCCGGGCCCTGGCCGGGCTGGTCCGCACCGCCACCCGCCTGTGAGGACCGGCGTTAGGACAGGTCCTTGCGCATCTGCTGGGTGACCACCCGGTAGCCGGACGTCTCGTACAGCTTGCGGGCCGTCTCGTTGGCGCCGAAGACGTTCAGCTCCAGCGCCTGGGCGCCGTGCTCCCGGGCCGCCCGCTCCCCGGCCGCGAGCAGCGCCCGCCCGAGGCCCCGGCCCCGGTGCCCGGCGGCCACCTCGATGTCGTAGAGGAACGCGCAGTCGGCGAGACCGCGCGGGTGGGTCAGGCCGATCCACAGCCGGCCGACCGGTGAGCCGTCTGCCAGCTCGCCGACCAGGAACAGCATGCCGGGCGTGGCCATGCCCTGCGGCAGAAAACCGGCGGTGGCCTCCCGGGCCCGGTCGAGCGCCTCCTCGGGCGTCCAGTTGCCGGCCGTGACGTGCTCCCGCGCGTACCCGGCGGCCAGCTCGTCCTGCCATCTGTCGAACTCGTCCGGGTTCATCGCCCGGACCGTCACCTCGGTCATCGCCACTCCCCCGTCGATGTTGTGACCGCTCAGTCCTCGGCGGCGCGGCGGCGCGCCTCCCGCAGCTTCATGGCGTGCTCCAGCAGCGTGATCAGCACCTCCTTGGCCGACTCCCGCTTGCGCGCGTCGCACAGCACAACCGGCACACCCGGGTCCAGGTCGAGCGCGGCCTGCACCTCGTCCAGACGGAACGTCTTGGCGCCCTCGAAGCAGTTCACCGCCACCACGAAGGGCGTACCGCGCCCCTCGAAGTAGTCGATCGACGGGAAGCAGTCGGCCAGCCGGCGGGTGTCGGCGAGCACCACCGCGCCGAGCGCGCCGAGCGCCAGCTCGTCCCAGACGAACCAGAACCGGTCCTGCCCGGGCGTGCCGAACAGGTAGAGCACCAGGTCGTCGCTGATGGTGATGCGGCCGAAGTCCATCGCCACGGTGGTGGTCGACTTCTCCTCGATACCGGACAGGTCGTCGATGCCGATCCCGGTCTCGGTCAGCACCTCCTCGGTCCGCAGCGGGCGGGTCTCGCTGACCGCGCCGACCATTGTGGTCTTGCCGACGCCGAACCCGCCCGCGATCAGGATCTTGATCGCGGTGGGCAGCGGCGCGGCGCCCGCCGGCCGCTCAGAGCGCCCGTAGTCCATTGATAACCGCCTCGAAAACGTGCTCGTCGGGAAGGCCGGCGGTGGTCGCGCGCGGCTCGCGTACCTGTACCAGGCTGCGGGCGGCCAGGTCTCCGAGGAGGACCCGGACCGTGCCCACCGGCAGGTCGAGATGGGCGGCGATCTCGGCCACGGAGAGGATCCGCTGGCAGAGGCCGACGATCGCCACGTGCTCCGGGCCCAGCCCGGACTCCGACCCGACATCGGTGCGGGTCGAGGTGACCAGCGAGATCAGGTCGAACGTGCCGGTGACCGGGCGGGCCCGGCCTCCGGTCACCGCGTACGGGCGCACCACCGGGCCGGCGTGGTCGTCCACCCACTCCTGCTCCGCGGAGTCCCCCCGGCCGGTCATCGTGCCGCGTTCTCGCCGAGGGGCTGTTCCCGGGTCGGTGACGCGACGAACCGGCCGACCCGGGTGACGAGCATGGCCATCTCGTACGCGATCAGGCCGACGTCCGCGTCCTCCGAGGCCAGCACCGCCAGGCAGGCGTTGCGCCCGGCCGCCGTGACGAACAGGAAGGAGGACTGCATCTCGATGATGGTCTGCTGTACGTGCCCGCCACCGAACCGCTTGCCCGCGCCACGGGCCAGGCTCTGGATGCCCGCCGCCATCGCGGCCAGGTGCTCGCCGTCGTCCCGGCTCAATCCGCGGGACGAGGCCATCAACAGTCCGTCGGTGGAGAGCGCCACGGCGTGCTCCGCCTGCTTGACCCGGCCGACCAGGTCATCCAGCAGCCACGTCAGATCCGCGCTCGAAGCCGTCTTCTGCGCCACTCGTCGTCCTCATCTTCCCGGCTGGTGTGCCGTCAGCTTCCGGTTTCCGTCGCGTCGACGTCCCGGTCAGGTAACCTGCTCGTCCGCGTCGGCCGGCCCACCGCCGGCCCCCTGCGCTCCGCCGAGCAGGCGCGCGGCATCGGTACGGCCGCGTCGGGTGCCGCTCTGGTAGGAGCTCATCATCCGGCGCACCTGCTCCGGTGCACGCGCCGTGTCGTCGTCGGCGGCGTCGTCGTCCGCCCCGGTCTGGTCGTGCCGCAGCTCCGGCACGAGGCTGGCCTGGCGTACCCGGACCGGCAGCCCCGCGTCGGTGACCGGCGCGGTCTCCGGCTCGGTGTCCGGCTCCGTCGCAGGCGACGCCTCTGCCGCGTCGGTCGTGGCGGCGGGCCGACGCTCCACCACCGCGAGCTCCGTGGTGGGCCCCGCCACCGCGGGCTGCCGCTTACGGGTACGGGCGGGCAGCCCGGAGGGGGTCAGCCGAGGTGCCTGGGTCACCGGCTCCGGCGCCTGCGGGGCGGGCTCGGCCGGCTGGTCCGGTTCGGCGCCGCCGTCCGGGCCGGACGGGATCGCCGGCCCGTCGCCGTCGCCGGCCGGCGTGCTCCGTGCCGGATCCGGCGCGGGCGCCGCGGGCAGGGCCGTCCCGGGGGCGGGAAGGGCGTCGGCCTCGTCGGCGCCCTCGGCGGTGATCAGTTCACGCGGGATCAGCACCACTGCGGTGGTGCCGCCGTACGCGGACTCCTTGAGCTGCACCTTGACGCCGTGCCGCTCGGTGAGCCGGCTGACCACGAACAGGCCGAGCCGGGCGGCGTCGGCGAGGTTCAGCTCGGACCGGTCGACGATGCGCGCGTTGGCGGCGGCCAGCTCGTCGGCGCTCATGCCGAGGCCGCGGTCCTCGATCTCGATGGCGAAGCCGTTGACCACGAGCTGACCGCGGACCTCCACAGTGGTCTGCGGCGGCGAGAAGGAGAGTCCGTTCTCGATCAGCTCGGCCAGCAGGTGGATCACGTCACCGACGGCGCGGCCGGTAAGCGACACCTCGCCGAGCGGGAACACGGTGACCCGGGTGTAGTCCTCGACCTCGGCGACCGCGCCGCGGACCACGTCGACCATGGGGACGTTACGCCGCCAGGCCCGGCCCGGCGTCGAGCCGGAGAGCACGATCAGGTTCTCCGCGTTGCGCCGCATCCGGGTGGCCAGGTGGTCGACCCGGAACAGGTCCTCCAGCTCCTCGGCGTCGTGTTCCCGGCGTTCCATCGCGTCCAGCAGCGTCAGCTGCCGGTGCACGAGCGCCTGGGTACGCCGGGCCAGGCTGAGGAACACGTCGCGGACGCTGCGGCGCAGTTCGGCCTGCTCGACGGCGGTCCGGACGGCGGTCTCCTGCACGACGTTGAACGCCTTGCCCACCTGGCCGATCTCGTCGTCGCCGAACTGCAGGGGTGGCGCCTCGCGGGCGACGTCCACCTCCTCGCCGCGGCCCAGTCGCTCCACGACGCTCGGCAGCCGTTCGTGCGCCAGCTTGAAGGCGGCCTCGCGGAGCCGTTCGAGCTGGCGGACGAGCGCCCGCGCCGTGGTGATCGACACGACCACGGAGGCGATGACGGCGATCAGGCCGAGACCGGCAGCGAGCACCAGCCGCACGATGACGCCCACCGCGACCGGCGTGGCCCGGGAGACGATGTCCTCACCGCCGGCGAGGATCACCTCGCGCAGGTCGGCCATCGCCTTCTCGGCGGCGGCCTGCCAGGCCGCGGCGGTCACCGGCGGGCGCACCTCGGCGCCCTTGGCCGCGAGCACCTGGTCCTGGAGCGTGCGGAGCTGCTGGAACGCGTCGCCCTCGACCATCCGCTCGAAGCGGGCACGGTCGCCGGGGGCGAGTTCGCGGGCGGTGCGGTCGGCGAGGAACCACTGCGCGCCGACCAGGCGGGCGAACGCGGTCTGCTCGCCGACGGTGATCCGGTTGGCCGCGATCGCGCCGGTGAGCAGCGCGTCCTGTTGGGACAGCAGCTCCCGGGACCGGTTGAGGTCGATCAGCGCGGCGGTGTCCTCGGCGATCTCGTCGTCGTCGAGGCCGCCGAGGGCGTCGAAGACCGCGAAGATCCCGTCGACCGCGTCGTCGTACGCGATGAGCGTGGTGGTCCGGTCGATGGTCTTGCGGCTGACGTCGGCGCGTACCTGGCCGAGCTGGTCCAGCTCGGCCTTCAGCTCGTCGAGCCGCTGCATCAGCTCCTCGCTGGCCGGGATCTCGGTGCGCCAGTCCCGCACCGAGCGCCACAGCGCGCCGGCGGTCTCGTCGGTACGCGCGCGCTGGGCCTCCAGCTCCTGCAACCGGCTCGGGTCGGACTCGCCGAGGTAGCGCAGCGACAGCCGCCGCTCGGCCTGCAGCTCCAGAAGCAGCGGGTCGCTCGGTTCGAAGACGCGCGCGTTGAGCGTCTGCACGCCGAGCAGGTTGAATCCGTCCCGTACGGTCACCCATGCGGCGAACGCCCAGAGCGCGGTCAGCGACGCCAGCAGCGCGATGATCTTCGTACGGAGATTCGTACTGCGGGAACCCATCACACCGTCCTGGCCCGGTCTTCGGTCGGTCCGAAATCCGATCGACTCCGGCGCACGCTAGCAGCCGTCGGGAACCTCATTCAAGCGATCCTGATCATGGTAGGTGCGGCCCCGTGCCGGGCCGCCCCGGCACGGCCGGAGGCCGCCAGCACCGCGGCGCGCACGATCCGCGTCGGGCGGTAGAGGTCCTTGTCGTGCCATAGTGCCGGTTCACCGTCGCATCCGTCCAGCTCGGACAGTCGACGGCGCCCCCGCGCCAGCGCCGACGTGATCGGGGAGTAGCCGGACCGGCCCGCGTCGGCCAGGGCGAGCACCGCGTACGCGGTCTCCTCGGCGGTGCCGTCCCACCGTCCCCAGGAGCCGTCCGGGCGCTGCGTGTCCAGCAGCCAGGCCACCCCCCGCTCGACCGCGGTACGCGCCGCGCCGTCCGGCGCGTGGTCGGCGAGCGCCAGCAGCACCGCGTAGGTGGCGTAGTACGGCGAGGCGTGCCAGCGGTCCTCCCACCGCCCGTCCGGCTCCTGCCGGCCCAGCAGCCACTCGGTGACCCGGCGCCGGGCGCCGGTGACGCCGGGCGCGCTCGGTTGCTCGCCGAGCGCGTCGAGCACGTGCGCGTTCGTGGTCAGCGACGCCCCGTCCTCCCCCGGCCAGGTGCAGAAGTGCCGTCCGGTGTCGAACCCGGCCAGCGGCGCGACGCCGGGCGCGCGGCCCAGCCGGGCCAGCGCGTAGAGCGTGACCGCCGTGGTGTCGGCGTCGGCGGGCAGGCCGGGCGCGGTGGCCGCACCGGCCGGTCCGACAGCGGCGCGCAGCTCGGTCAGCACCGGGTCGGGCGCGCCGACCGGCACGCCGGCCCGGACCAGGATGCCGAGCACCCAGGCCCGTTCGAAGACGGTGATCGGGCTCGCGCAGGGCACCGGACCGGGCCGGGCGACAGCGTTCAGGTAGTCCAGTGCCGGCCCGGGCTCCGGACCGCCCAGCCAGGCGGCGGTCGCGGCGGGTGAGGCGCCGACCGCGCCGCTGGCCGAGGGACGCACCCCGGGCGCGCGGTACGCCAGCTCGCCCGCCACCTCCAACGCGTGCGCCAGCTTCTCCGGTACCGGCCTCCCGGTGGCGAGCAGTCCGCGTACCCGGGTCAGCCGGGACGCGTCGAGACCCGCCGGCAGCGGCAGACGGGGCCGGCCGGCCCACTCGGCCAGCCCGGGTGGCGGACCGGCCGGCCCGTCGAGATGCCGGTCCACAGCGGTCAGCAGCGCCGGCACGATCAGGTCGGTGGCCGGCAGGTCCGGCGGGGCGCCGGCGCGCAGCGCGCCGGTCAGGTACGCCAGCCCTCGGTGCGCGGCGGCGGCGGGCGCGGCGGCCGGGCCGTCGCGGTGCAGCACGGTCAGCAGCGCCTCGATCGCGCTCAGCGTCGGCACCAGCGCGTACCCGCCGGCACCGCCCCAGCCGCCGTCCGGACGCTGCCGGTCCAGCAGCCAGGCCACGCGCCGGTCGTGGCCGTCGAGCCAGGGCGCGAGCGCGACCAGCCGTCCGGTCTCGTAGACCGACGGCGACGTCTGCCCCTCCGGTTCACCGCCGAGCGCCGTGATCAGGTCGTGCGTGGTCCCGGACCGGGTGGCGGGCACCGATCCGGCGGTGAGCGTCACCGCACGCCCCAGAAGTCGGTGTTCCGGTAGAAGCCGGTGGTGAAGCCGAGCTGCCGGGACAGGAAGTCGGCCTCCCGCGGCACCTCGCCGGCCAGCTTCGCCAGCAGGACGCGGCAGTGGTCGACCTGCTCGGCGAAGCGCCGCTCGACCTCGGCCGGGTCGTCGACCAGCAGCAGCGCGTTGAGGTCGCCGGACTCGGCGTCGCGGCGGTGGGTGCCGAGGTCGTTGACCAGCCGCAGGGCCCGCTGGACCTCGTCGCCGACCTGGATCAGCCGCTCCAGCGTGCCGGCGTCGGACACCGATCCGGTGTGGATCCAGTGCGCCACGTTCACCACTGTGGCGGCGAGGTTGTCAGCGTTGGCCAGATAGTCGTCGAGGGTGGGGCGGCCGGTGCGCCGCCAGTCCCACTCGCGGGCCATCGCGTCGAGCGTGCGTGCCATCGTGTCCCGCCAGTGGCCGCGCAGCGCCGGATAGGCGGGCGCGGCGGCGACGTCGTCCCGCAACTCGGCGAGGAACCGGCCCAGCGGGTCGGCGGACTCGCCGCCGTCGAGCACGTCCAGGCAGACGCCGGTGATCCGGTCGACCTCGGCCCGGCTGGTGGCCTGGTGGTCGACCAGCCAGTCGACGGCGAAGCCCCAGAGGACCGCGCGGTTGGTCACCGCGAGTTCGGCGGCGGTGTGCCAGGGGGCGCTGAACGCCATCGCCTGCGCGATGCTGCTGAACAGCGTCGCGTCGAACGGGTCGCCGGGGAACAGCTCGGGGTGCGCGGCGGCGGCCCTGCGCAGGCCGCGCTGGCCCTGCGCGGCGAGCGCGCAGACCCGGCCCTGCTCCGCGGCGACCGCAAGCGGATCGGGTGTCGGCCCGTCGGTCATGCCGGCTCCGTCCGCCCGGCGGCGACGAGCGTCAGCTCGACGCGTTCGCGCGGCCGCAGGGCCGCGGCCAGCCGCAGTCCGGGTACGCCGGGGCGGTGCAGCCGGAACCGGTAGCGGCTGAGCATGGTGGCGAGGATGAGCTGGGCCTCCAGGTAGAACAGGTACATGCCGAGGCACTGGTGCGGGCCGCCGCCGAACGGGAAGTGGGCGTACCGGTGCCGGGCCCGGACCCGCTCGGGGCGGAACCGTTCCGGGTCGAACTCGTCCGGACGGTCCCAGAACTGCCGCATCCGCTGGGTGATCAGCGGGCTGACCGCCATCGTGGCGCCGGGCTCGATCGGCACGCCGTCGATGACGTCCTCGGCGACCGCGCGGCGCGGGATGATCCACCCGATCGGGTAGAGCCGCAGCAACTCGTCGAGCACCATCCGGGTGTACGTGAGGCGGCTCAGGTGCTCGCGGCGTACCGGCTCGCCGCCGACCACCTCGTCGATCTCGGCGTAGAGCCGCTCGGCCACCTCGGGGTGCTGGTCCAGGTGCGGCCAGGCCCAGGTCAGCACGTTGATGGTGGTCTCCGTGGTGGCGGCGAACATCGCCACTGTGTCGTTGCGGACCTGCCGCTCGTCGAGCTGCCGCCCGTCGTCGGTACGGGCCTGCCAGAGCGTCGAGATGACGTCGTCGCCCTGGTCGGCGGACTCGCGCGTCTCGCGGACGATCGGCACCAGCACGTCGTCGACGATGCGGACGGCGCGGGCAAACGTGCGGTCCCCCGGCATCGGCAGGGACAGAGGCGCGAACGGCACGATGATCCGGGGGATGACGGCGGTGGCGATCCGGTCCTGCGCCTCGATCACGCGCATCGCGTCCGGCACCGAGATCCGGTCGGCGAAGAGCACCTTCATGATCGCGCGGCTGACGATCCGCGCCTGCTCCACGCCGATGTCGACCGGCTGCCCGGCGCGGGCCGGCTCGTCCAGCTCCTCCACCGCGTCGCGGATCGCGTCGGCCATCCCGTCGACCAGCGCCTCGACCCGCTTGGCGGTGAACATCGGCTGGAGCATCCGGCGGCTGGCCGACCAGATCTGCCCCTCGCCGAGGATCCCCTCGCCGAACAGTCGCTTGACCGGGCGCCAGAACAGTCCGTCACCGGCCCGTTCGTAGTTGTCCGCCCGGTCGCGCAGGACGTGCTGCACGTGCTTGGGGTGGGTGACCAGGTAGGGGCGGAACGAGCCGAGGTTGAGCCGGACCAGGTCGCCTTCGGTACGGTTACCGATGTCGATGAGGGCCCGGGCGGGGTCGCGGAGCACCGCCGGCAGGATCTGCCGCAGCGGCACGGTTCGGGGTCGGCCGGTGGGCCTCGGTGTGTCCGTCGGTTCGGGCACCTGAACGCTCCCTCGGTTGACTCAGGGTCGCGACTCCGTATCGACCCGTGACGTTGCTCGCGAGCATGCCATCCTGAGCCGCAGATCAAAAGGCAGGTCGGAGGATATTTCACGTAGCAACAATCTCTTTGTCGAGAATGGAGCCGGTGGGATATGCGTCACTCGCGTACACAGTGGCCGTTGCGGAGAGCGAGCAACGCTCACCTCCGGCGGACGGCGGCAGAACGCGGGCGCGGACCCGTCCGCTGTGCCAAGCTTCGGGCATGGACGACAAGACCATCCTCAGCCGGATCTCGGAACTCGTCGACGAGGAACACCGGCTGCGTGCCGACGCGCAGCAGCACGAGGCCGGCACCGACGACGAGGCGCGGGAGCGGCTGCGCGCGCTGGAGGAGTCCCTGGACCAGTGCTGGGACCTGCTGCGCCGCCGCCGGGCCGCCCGCCAGGCGCACGGCGACCCGGACGCCCAGGGCGAGCGCCCGGTGCCGGAGGTCGAGCGCTACCTCCAGTGACCCGGACCGGCGGGCGTCCCGGGCGGTCTCCCGCCCGGGACGCCCGCCGGGTCAGCGGATGCCCGCCTCCCGCAGCAGCGCCTCGGTCAGCGCCATCGGATCGGTCACCGTCGCGGGCATCCCGCGGGCGGTGAACCAGGCGGCCACCACCCGCACGTCGCGGGCCAGGAAGTCGGCCCCCTGCGGGTTGGCCACCACGTCGACCACCTGCGGCAGGTCGATCATCACCAGCCGGCCCGCGTGCACCAGCAGGTTGTACGGCGACAGGTCGCCGTGTGCGTACCCGGCACGGGCGAGCACAGTCAGCGCCTCCACGAGCTGGTCCCACAGGTCGCGCAGCTCGTCGTCGTCGGGCCGGGCCTGGGCCAGCCGCGGCGCGGCCTCCCCCGCCTCGGCGTCGCCGACGAACTCCAGCATCAGCTCGGTGCCGAGCAGCTGCACCGGGTAGGGCACGGCGATCCGCCCGGAGGCGGCCCCGATCTCCCAGAGCTGGGACAACGCGGCGAACTCGGCCGCCGCCCACTGCCCGGCGATCATCTGCCGGCCGAACGCGGTGCGCCCGGTCATCGCCCGCATCTCACGGGACCGGCGTACCCGGCGGCCCTCCAGGTAACCGGCGTCCCGGTGGAACAGCCGGTGCTGGGCGTCGCGGTACCGCTTGACCGCCAGCAGGCACGCGCGGTCGGTGCCCGGCACGGCGCGGCGGACCAGGTGGACGTCCGCCTCCTTGCCGGTCTTGAGCACCCCGAGCTCGGTGTCCCGGGCGGCCAGTTCGGTGACCAGCCACTCCGGGTGCGGCTCGGGGCCGTGGACGGCCTGGTCCCAGGAGGACCAGGCGTCCTCCGCCTCGGGCTCGGCGTCCGGGTCGGTGAGGGTCGGCGGGGTGTGCCGCCCCCGCTTCAGGAAGTCGGGTTCGTCGTCGTCGAAGCGGCTCTTGCCGCGGCCACGGCGCTGCGGCGCCGGGATGTCGTGATCGCGCACGGGTGGATCTGTCCTTCGATCGAGGCTGGTGGAGGCAGGTGGTACGACCCTGCGAAAACGGCCATGACCGACCCCCTCTCCTCGACCGGGCACACCCGGCTGCGCACTCGCGCGGCACCATGCTCGTGCCCCGCCCGCGGCGGGTCAACGGATTTTCCGCGTGGTGCGCCGCTGTGCCGCCGCGCTGCCTGCCGGCCGCGCCGCTGCCGCCGTCAGCCGGCCAGTACGGCCGCGACGGCCGCGATCAGACCGTCCTCGATCCGGGTGGGCGCGAACCTCGGGTCGGACCAGCGGCGTCCCCGGTGCAGCCAGACGCTGGGCAGGCCCACGGCGGTCGCGCCGCCGATGTCCGCCTCCGGACTGTCGCCGACCACCCACGCGCCGCGCAGCGGCATCCGGGCCCGCTGGGCGGCGAGCGCGAAGATCCTCGGGTTCGGCTTGCTGACGCCCGCCTCCTCGGAGATCACCCAGTCGGCGACGTACCGGTCCAGGCCGGTCTTGCGGATCTTGGCGTCCTGTTGACGGGACGCGCCGTTGGTGACCACCACCGGCACCCAGCCGGCGTCGGCCGCGATCCGCAGCGCGCAGGCCACCAGCGGATCGAGCCGCATGTGGGCCACCACGCCGTCGTGCAGCTCGTCGACCAGGTCGATCGAGGGGATGCGCAGCGCGTACCGGTCGCGGATCGCATCCGCCACGTCCCACCTGTTGGTCAGCCCGTCCGCGTCCACGGACACCAGCCAGTCGAGGTCGGCCCGGGGCGCGCCGATGCCGTCCAGGAAGCGTTCTCCCCAGGCGCGGAACGGCCCGTCGCGGTCCAGCAGGGTGTTGTCCAGATCGAGCAGGAGCAACGGCACCTGGGCACCCTACGGGAACGGCTGGAGCACCGACAGGGCCGAGGGCCCGCCACGGCGATCAGGCGACGAGGACGGCGCGATCCGCCCCGGCGTCGAGCGGGCGGTCCAGCAGCATCGTGTGCGCCGCGCGGGTGGCGGCCAGCGCGTCCGGGTCGAGCGTGGCCACCAGCACGTCCTCGCCGGTGTCGGCGCCCCGGGCCAGCGGCCGGCCCTCCGGGTCGTACACCGCCGCGCCGCCGTTGAACCGCCACGGATCGGTGCCACCGACCGAGTTGGCGAACACCACGTACATCGTGTTGTCCAGCGCCCGGGCGGCGTAGTAGAGGTCGCGGCGGTGCGCCGAGCCGGCCAGGTAGCCACTCGGGCAGAGGTAGCCGTGTGCGCCGTCGCCGGCGGCGGCCCGCGCGTGCTCCGGGAAACAGCCGTCGTAGCAGACGCCCAGACCCAGCCGCCACGTGTCGACCTCGATCGTGGCGCCCCGGCGTCCGGCGTCGAACAGCTCCCGCTCGCCGCTCCAGAGCTGCTGCTTGTCGTACGCGGCGGTGACAGTGCCGGCCGGGTCCACGACGAGCGAGGAGATGGTGCGCCGCCGGTCGGGGTGGCGGACGGCAGCGCCGATCACCACTGCCGCGCCCGCGTCGGCGGCGGCGGAGCGCAGCGGGTCCAGCCGGGCGTCGGTCACCCGGCCGTCGGCGTCGGCAGCCACGTCCGTGGCGTCCGGATCGGCGCCGAGGGTCGGCGGGTGGTACGCCGGCAGGAACAGCTCGGGCAGCACCACGACGCGGGCGCCCTCGGCCCGGGCGACGAGGCGGGCGGCGGCACCGGCGTTGCCGGCGACGTCGCCGGGGACCGGCTGGGCCTGGACGGCGGCGACGGTGAGCGGGCGCGCGGGAGGGGCGGTCACCCGCCGATCGTAACCACCGGACGGCGACAGATGATCAAGCGTCGGAGCATCTCAAGCCGTACGTACGGTTTGCATCGGCCGGTTCCACCTGCGACGATCCGTTCGTGCCCAGAGTAAGTCAGGACCAGCTCGACGCGCGCCGACAGGAGATCCTCGCGGCGGCGCGGGCGTGTTTCGCCCGGCACGGCTACGAGGGCGCCACCGTGCGGCGGCTGGAGGAGGCCACCGGCCTGTCCCGGGGCGCGATCTTCCACCACTTCCGGGACAAGGACTCCCTGTTCCTCGCCGTGGCCGAGGACGACGCCGCCGCGATGGTGGAGACGGTGGCCCGCAACGGCCTCGTGCAGGTCATGCGCGACCTGCTGGCCCGGGCCGTCTCGCCGGACACCACCGGCTGGCTCGGCAGCCAGCTGGAGGTCTCCCGCCGGCTGCGCACCGACCCCGCCTTCGCCAAGCGCTGGGCGGAGCGTTCCGAGGCCATCGCCGGGGCCACCCGGGAGCGCCTGCTGCGCCAGCGCGAAGCCGGCGTGCTCCGCGACGACGTGCCGATCGACGTGCTGGCCCAGTTCCTGGAGCTGGCCTACGACGGGCTGGTGCTGCACCTGGCGATGGGCCGTCCGGCCGGCGACCTGGCCCGGGTGCTCGACCTGGTCGAGGAGGCCGTCCGCCGGCACTGAACCGGCGCCGGTCTCGGTCCGGTAACTACCCCGCTCCAGGAGATCGACTCTGGCGCGCCTGCTCCACAATGAGCCGCGACCCCTCCGCGCGACAGGAGCAGACGATGACCCCTTCCGACACCTGGGGCATCCCCGGCCCCGTCTTCCTGCGCTGGTACCTGCTGCTCGCCGTCGTCCTGGTGGTCGGCGCGATCGTCTACCGGCGGCGGATGCTGGCGGGCACGGCGGTGACCGCGTACGGCGACCTGGGTCCGCAGCAGGTCGCGTACCTCAACGGTGGTGACCAGCTCGCCGTCTGGGCCGCGCTCGGCGGGCTGCGCCACTCCGGCGCGGTCGGCGTACGACCGGACCGGCGGCTCACCACGGGCGGCCCGCTGCCGGCCGGGGCCACCCCGCTGGACCAGGCGGTCCACCACGCGGCGAGCCGGGGTCTGCGTACCCGGGAACTGGCCGCCGACGAGTGGGTCCGGCGCGCGCTCGACGACCTGCGCGACGGCCTGGTACGCCGGGGCCTGGCCCTGGACCAGGAGCGGCGCCGGACGCTGCGGCGCGGCGCGCTGCTGGTCGGATTCCTGCTGGCGATCGGCATCGTGCGCGCGGTCTCCGGGCTGCTCAACGACCGGCCCACCGGCTGGCTGCTGCTCAGCCTGTTCCCGCTCGGCCTGGCGTTCGTGCTGCTCAACCGCGTGCCCTGGCGTACCCGGGCGGCCACCGCCGCGCTGAACGACATGCGCCGCCGGCACGCCTGGCTGCGGCCGGCCGCCGGGCCCGCGTACTCCACGTACGGCGCGACCGACGTGGCGCTGGGCGTGGCGCTGTTCGGCACCGCCACGCTCTGGACGATGGACCCGGGCTTCGCGGAGCAGGCCGAGATCCAGCGGCAGGCGATGGGCAACGCGGGTGGCGCCAGCTCCGGCACCTCGTGCGGCGGCGGAGCGACCGCCGGCGGCGGCTCCTGCGGGGGCGGCAGCTCGTGCGGCGGGGGTGGTGGCTGCGGCGGGGGCGGCGGGTGCGGCGGATGAGCGGCCCGTCCGGCGTCGGCATCGGCTGGCGCCCCGAGATCGCCGGTTTCGTCGCCGGGCTGCCGGGGCTGCGCTTCGTCGAGGTGGTCGCGGAGGCGGTCGCCCCGGCCGGGCCGCTCCCGGACGGGCTCGCCGAGCTGCGCGGACGCGGCGTCGACGTCGTACCCCACGGGGTGCGGCTGTCCCTCGGCGGCGCCGAGCCGGTCGACCCGGCGCGGGTGGCGCACCTGGCCGGGGTGGCCGCGGCCCTGGACGCGCCGCTGGTGAGCGAGCACATCGCGTTCGTGCGGGCCGGCGGCCTGGAGGCCGGTCACCTGCTGCCGCTGCCGCGCAGCCGCGAGGCTGTGGCAGCGGTGGTGGCGAACGTCCGGCGGACGCAGGCGGAGCTGCCGGTGCCGCTGGCCCTGGAACCGATCGCGGCGCTGTTCGACTGGCCGGACGACGAACTGGACGAGGCGGACTTCCTCACCGAGATCCTCGACGCCACCGACGCGCTGCTGCTGCTCGACATCGCGAACGTGCACGCCAACGCCCGCAACCGGGGCGGCGACCCGGCCACGCTGCTGGACCGGCTGCCGCTGGAACGCATCGCCTACGTGCACGTCGCGGGCGGCGCCGAGCACGGCGGCTTCTACCACGACACGCACACCGATCCGGTGCCCGAGGCCGTGCTGGACCTGGTCCGCGAGCTGTGCGCCCGGCGCCGGCCGCCCGCGCTGCTGCTGGAACGCGACGGGCACTACCCGCCCGCCGCCGAGCTGCGCGGCGAGCTGGACGCGCTCGCCGCCGCCTCCGGCCACCCGGTGGTCACGTGAGCGGCGACCTGGCGGCCCGGCAGGCCGAGCTGGTCGCCGCGCTCGTCGCCGGTGGACCGCTGCCGCCCGGCTTCGCCCCGGCCCCGGTCGAGGCGGCCCGCCGGGCGCTGCTGCGCAAGCGGGCCGGCGACGTCGCCCGGCACTGGCCGCTGGTCGCCGCCGGCTTCGGGTCCGCCTGGCCGGCCACGTTCACCACGTGGGCCGACGGCCGTCCCACGAACGGATCGCTGCGCGACGGCTGGGACCTGGCCCGCGACCTGCGCGACCGGGACGCGCTGCCGCCACTGGGCACGGAGGAGCTGGCCGTGCGCGAGGCCGCAAGCCGCTACGACGGCCGCCGCCCGCCCCGGCCACGCCGGCTGCCGGCCCTCGCCCGCGTCGGCGGCGCCGTCGCGGTCCAGGTCGCCGGCCGGGTACGCCTGGTGCGGCCCGCCCCGCGCTGACAGGCACCCGCCGGTACGGCAGGATCGGTGCATGGATCTCGGACTCGCCGACCGGGTGTACGTGCTCACCGGCGCCTCCGGCGGCCTCGGCTTCGCCACCGCCGAACACCTCGTCGCCGACGGCGCCCGGGTGGTCGTCTCCGCGCGTACCCCGGAACGGGTGGCCGCCGCCGTCGAGGCGCTCGGCGACCCGCAGCGGGCGATCGGGCTGACCGCCGACCTCGCCGACCCCGCCACCCCGGAACGGCTCGTCGCCGCCGCCCGCGAACACTTCGGCCGCCTCGACGGCGCGCTGATCTCGGTCGGCGGCCCGCCGCCCGGCACCGCCGCCACCGTCACCGACGAGCAGTGGCGGGAGTCGTTCGAGACGGTCTTCCTGGGCAGCGTCCGGCTCGCCCGCACGGTGGCCGGAGCGCTCACCGACGGCGGCGCGATCGGGCTGGTGCTGTCCACCTCGGTACGCGGACCGCTACCAGGGCTCGGCATCTCCAACGGCCTGCGGCCGGGTCTGGCAGGCGTGGCCAAGGACATGGCCGACGAGTTCGGCCCGCGCGGCGTCCGCGTGGTCAGCCTGCTGCCGGGACGGATCATGACCGACCGCAACCGGGAGCTGCTGGCCGGTTCCGGCGATCCCGAGCGGGCCCGCGCGCAGGCCGAGGCGGCGATCCCGCTCGGGCGCATCGGCGACCCGGCGGAGTTCGGCAGGGTGGCCGCGTTCCTGCTCTCCCCCGCCGCCGGGTACGTCACCGGGATCACCGTTCCGGTCGACGGCGGCGCGCTGCGCGGGCTGTGACGGTGGCTGCGGTGGTCGGGCTTCCCTCGGCGGGCCGGTCACCCGGGACGGTGGGCCGGTGAGCGATCGACGGCGGCCGGCCGGTGGGCGGCCCGAGGCCGCGCCCGGACCGGGCACGCCCGCCCGCCGCCACCCCCGGCCCAGCCGCGAGCAGCTCGCCGCGGCGGCCGACCGGCTGCTGCCCGACGTGATCGCGCCCGGCCTCGACGTGCTGTTCGTCGGCATCAACCCGGGCCTGTGGTCGGCGGCCACCGGCTGGCACTTCGCCCGCCCGGGCAACCGGTTCTGGCCCGCCCTGCACCGGGGCGGCTTCACACCACGCCTGCTGCACCCCAGCGAACAGGACACGCTCCCGGCGCTGGGCCTCGGGATCACCAACATGGTGGCCCGGGCCAGCGCCCGCGCCGACGAACTGACCGCCAGCGAACTCGTCGACGGCGCCGCCACGCTCACCGCGAAGGTCGAGCGCTACCGGCCGCGCTGGGTGGCTGTGGTCGGTGTGACCGCGTACCGGATCGGGTTCGCCCGGCCGAAGGCCGGTTTCGGGCCGCAGCCGGAGACGCTCGCGGCGGCCCGGCTCTGGGTGCTGCCCAACCCGAGCGGCCTGAACGCCCACTTCACGCCGGAGACGCTCGGCGCCGCATTCGCCGAGCTGCGCGCCGCGGTCGCCGCGGGCTAGTTGGCGGCCGCCGGGGGCATGGCCTCGTGGGCGACGTAGGTGCCCATCGGCACCGTGGTCACCACCGGCTCGGGCTGCTCGGCCTCGGTGTGGGGCGCCGGCGAGTCGGTGACCGCGAACTGGGTGCGGTACAGCTCGGCGTACAGGCCGCCGACCGCCACCAGCTCGTCGTGCCGGCCGCGCTCCACGATCCGGCCCTCGTCGAGCACGAGGATCTGGTCGGCGTCGCGCACTGTGGAGAGCCGGTGCGCGATCACCAGCGCGGTACGCCCGGTCAGCGCCACGGACAACGCCCGCTGCACCGCGGCCTCGCTCTCCGAGTCCAGGTGGGCGGTGGCCTCGTCGAGGATCACGATCGACGGGGCCTTGAGCAGCAGCCGGGCGATGGCGATGCGCTGCTTCTCGCCGCCGGAGAAGCGGTAGCCCCGCTCGCCGACCGTCGTGTCGAGCCCGTCCGGCAGTGCCCGGACCAGGTCGGCGACCTGCGCGCCGGCCAGCGCCGCCCAGATCTCGTCGTCGGTGGCGTCGGGCTTGGCGTAGCGCAGGTTCTCCCGGATCGTCTCGTGGAACAGGTGCGAGTCCTGGGTGACCACGCCGATCTCGTCGCGCAGCGAGGCGAGCGTCGCGTCCCGCACGTCGACGCCACCGACCAGCACCTGGCCGTCGCTGACGTCGTAGATCCGGGAGATCAGCATGGACAGCGTCGACTTGCCCGCCCCCGAGGGGCCGACCAGGGCCACCATCTGCCCCGGCTCGACGGCGAACGAGACGCCCCTGAGCACCGGCTCGTTCACCGTGCGGTCGAGGGTCGAGACCTCCTCCAGGGAGGCGAGCGACACCTCGGCGGCGCTCGGGTAGCGGAAGCGCACGTCGCGGAACTCGACCCGGCCGTTGCCGCGCGGCACCGGCACCGCGTCGGGCTTCTCGGCGATGGACGGGCGCAGGTCGAGCACCTCGAAGACCCGGTCGAAGGAGACGAGCGCGCTCATCACGTCGACCCGGACGTTGGACAGCGCGGTCAGCGGGCCGTAGAGGCGGGTCAGCAGCAGTGCGAGCTTGACGACGGTGCCGGCGCTGACCGCCCCGGTGACCGCCAGCCAGCCGCCCACGCCGTACGTCAGCGCCTGGGCCAGCGACGCGACGAGCAGCATCGCGACGAAGAACGTCCGCGAGTACATCGCGGACTGGATGCCGATGTCGCGTACCCGCTCGGCCCGGCGGGCGAACCGGTCGGCCTCCACCTCCGGCGCGCCGAACAGCTTGACCAGGAGCGCGCCCGCGACGCCGAACCGCTCGGTCATCGTGGCGTTCATCTTGGCGTCGAGGTTGTACGACTCGCGGGTGATCTCGGCCAGCCGCCGGCCGACCCGGCGGGCCGGGATGATGAAGATCGGCAGCAGCACCAGCGCCATCACGGTGATCTGCCAGGACAGCACGAGCATCGCCCCGGCGGTGAGCACGAGCTGGATGACGTTGCTGACCACGCCGGACAGCGTCGAGGTGAACGCGCGCTGGGCGCCGAGCACGTCGTTGTTGAGCCGGCTGACCAGGGCGCCGGTCTGGGTGCGGGTGAAGAACTGCAACGGCATCCGCTGGACGTGGTCGTACACCCGGGTGCGCAGGTCGAGGATGATGCCCTCGCCGATGCGGGCCGAATACCACCGCTGGACCAGGGAGAACAGCGCGTCGGCCACGGCGAGCGCGGCGATGATCAGGGCGAGCCGGACCACTGTCGAGCGGGCGTCCGGGCCGCCCCCGGCGATCGCGTCGATGACGTCGCCGGCGAGCAGCGGCGTGGCCACGCCGATCACCGCGGCGACGATCACGGTGATCAGGAAGACGACGATGTCGCGCCGGTAGGGCCGGGCGAACGCGACGATCCGCCGGGCGGTGCCGCGCTTGAGCTCGTGGGCGGAGACCTCGTCACGGTTACGCAGCGACCGGAGCATGCTCCAGCCGCCCATGCCGCCGCCGGCCATCGGGTGGGACACTCGTCACCTCCGGGTCGTCGGGGCAGCATGAACCGTCGGAGTCCATTCTCCCGACGCCTGTGACAACCTCGCGAGTAACCCGGATCTTCCCGAACGGTCCTTACGAAATCGCCGTACCGGCTATTCGCCCCGCCCGGCCAGGTCCCGGATCCGCCGGGTCTGCGCCTCGCGCTCGGCGCGCTGCTGCTCGGCGTGCGAGCGCACGGCCGCGCCCGCGAGCAGCGCCTTGATCTCGATGATCGCGTCCCGGTTGTTGGCGAGCAGCCCGGCGGAGAGATCACGCACGGCGCCGTCCAGCTCGTCGTTCGGCACCACGAGCGTGGCCAGGCCGATCCGGTCCGCCTCGGCGGCGTCCATCCGCCGGCCGGTGGCGCAGATCTCCAGCGCCCGGGAGTAGCCGACCAGCTCGACCAGGCGGCGCGTGCCGGCCAGGTCGGGAACCAGGCCGAGGGTCACCTCGGCCATCGAGAGCTTCGCGTCGGCGGCGAGCACCCGCATGTCGCAGGCCAGCGCCAGCTGGAAGCCGGCGCCGATGGCGTGGCCCTGAACCGCGGCGATCGACACCACGTCCGGCCGGTGCAGCCAGGTGAAACCGTCCTGATAGCCGGCGATCCGGTCGGCGCACTCCGCCTCCGGCATCGCGGCCAGCTCGGCGAAGGAGCCCGGCCCGGTCGCACCGGCGACCGCCAGGTCCAGGCCCGCGGAGAAAGCGCGCCCCTCTCCGCGTACGACGACGACGCGCACGTCGCCGGGCAGGTCGCGGGAGAAGTCGCTCATCGCGCGCCACATCGCCGGGGTCTGGGCGTTGAGCACGTCGGGCCGGCACAACGTCACCGTCGCGACCGGCCCGTCGCAGTCGAAGCGCACTCCGGTCGTCTCGGCGGTCACCGGACGCCCCGGAACGCGCTGATGGACGACGCTGGGGGGCGGGTCACGCCTTCTTCCGGCGCCGGGCGCCGCCGCGCTGCCGCAGCTGCACCCCGGACTCGGTGAGCACCCGGTGGATGAACCCGTAGGAACGGCCGGTCGAGGCCGCCAGAGCACGGATGCTCTCTCCGCCGGTGTACCGCTTTACCAGGTCTTTGGCGAGCGTCTGACGCTCGGCCCCGACGATCCGGCGACCCTTCTCAGTGCTGGTGGCTGTGCCGGTGGCTGCCATGCTGATTCCTCACGTCCCAGACTGTGCGGTTCGGATACGGTCCCACCTATTAGACCGCCTCGGACGATCATGCGCCAGATATCAACTATTCGCCAACCGACACGCTACGCAATGTCAGCTTCCCGATAGAGTGATCCTTCCGGCCGGCTGATCCGTACCGGCCCGCCGGACGAACCCGCCGGACGAACCCGTCGGCGCCACCTCGGCGAAGTGGCGGCATCGCCGCGCTCCGGACACCTCCACTTCGGCGAGCTGGTGTGGATCATGCGGATGACGGGTGCGCGGGGGCCGTATCGTGCCCGGGGTGTTCGACGTGATCACGGCCGCGGCGGGTGCGGCCGGCGTGTTCGCCGCCACCAACCTCGACGACATCGTCGTGCTCACCGTGCTGTTCGTGGCGGCCCGGCACAACGGCCGGCCCCGGCCCTGGCAGATCGTCGCCGGGCAGTACGCGGGCATCGGCGCGCTCGTCGCGGTCGCGGTGGTGGCCGCCGCCGGGCTGCTCGTGGTGCCGGATCCGTGGCCCGGCCTGCTCGGGTTGCTGCCGGTCGCGCTCGGCGTCCGCGCGCTGCTGACCCGGCGCGACGACGACGAACCGCCGGCGGTGGTCGGCAGCCTGCTCGGCGTCGCCGGGGTGACGATCGCGAACGGCGCCGACAACATCGCCGTCTACGTGCCGGTGTTCCGCGCCCTCGACCCGGTCACCGGGCTGATCTGGCTGCTGGTGTTCGCCGTGCTGGTGGCCGTGTGGTGCGCGGTCGCCGCCGCGCTCGGCGGGCACCCCCGGGTGGTGGCGCTGGTCGGCCGCGCCGGCCACTGGCTGGTCCCGGCGATCTTCATCGCCATCGGCGCGACCATCCTGCTCACCTCCGGCGTCCTCCCCCACCTGGCCGCCCTCCTGCCCTGACCGCCCGCCCCACCCGCCCACCCACCCCGTCGCCCACCCGTCGATCATGAAGTTGACGGCGATCTGGATCTCCAGAAGTGCCGTCAACTTCATGATCGACCGACAAAAAAAGGGGGGTGGGGGGGTCAGGCCAGCTCCACCAGCTCCAGCAGGTCGTCGGACCAGGCGTCCTCGTCGCCGTCGGGCAGCAGGATGGCGCGGTCCGGCTTGAGCGCGGTGACCGCGCCCGGGTCGTGCGTGACCAGCACGATCGCGCCCGGGTAGCGGGCGATGGCGTCGAGCACCTGCTCGCGGCTGACCGGGTCGAGGTTGTTCGTCGGCTCGTCCAGCAGCAGCACGTTGGCGCCGGAGCAGACCAGCGTGGCCAGCGCCAACCGGGTCTTCTCGCCGCCGGACAGCACACCGGCCGGCTTGTCCACGTCCTCGCCGGAGAACAGGAACGCGCCGAGGATCTTGCGCAGGTCGGTGTCGGTCTGGTCGGACGCGGCACTGCGCATGTGCTCCAGGATCGTCCGGTCCACGTCGAGCGTCTCGTGCTCCTGGGCGTAGTAGCCCAACCGCAGCCCGTGCCCGGGGCGCACCTCGCCGGTGTCCGGCTCCAGCAGCCCGCCGAGCATCCGCAGCAGCGTGGTCTTGCCGGCGCCGTTGAGGCCGAGGATCGCCACCCGGGAACCCCGGTCCACAGCCACGTTCACGTCGGTGAAGATCTCCAGCGACCCGTACGACTTCGACAGGCCGGTCGCGGTCAGCGGCGTCTTGCCGCACGGCGCGGGGCTCGGGAACCGTACCTTCGCGACCTTGTCCGCGACGCGGACCTCGTCCAGGCCGGAGAGCAGGCGCTCGGCGCGCCGGGCCATGTTCTGCGCGGCGACGGTCTTGGTGGCCTTGGCCCGCATCTTGTCCGCCTGCGCCATCAGCGCGCCGGCCTTCTTCTCGGCGTTGGCCCGCTCCCGGCGGCGGCGCCGCTCGTCGGTCTCCCGCGCCTCCAGGTACGCCTTCCAGCCCAGGTTGTACGTGTCGACCACGGACCGGGTGGCGTCCAGGAACCAGACCTTGTTGACCACCGCCTCCAGCAGCGAGGCGTCGTGGGAGATCACGATCAGGCCGCCCTTGTGGTTGGCGAGGAAGCCGCGCAGCCAGGTGATCGAGTCGGCGTCGAGGTGGTTCGTGGGCTCGTCGAGCAGCAGGATGCCGCCGCCGTTCTCGCCGGCGTCGCGGAACAGGATCCGGGCCAGCTCGATGCGGCGGCGCTGACCGCCGGAGAGCGTGCCGATGGTCTGCGCCAGGGCGCGGTCGGGCAGGCCGAGGTTGGCGCAGATCCGGGCCGCCTCGGCCTCGGCCGCGTAGCCGCCGAGCGAGGCGAACTGGTCCTCCAGCGCGCCGTAGCGGCGGACCAGCCGCTCGTCGTCGGCGCCCTCGGCGAGCTTGTCCTCCAGCTCCTTCATCTGCGCCATGAGCACGTCCAGGCCACGGGCGGAGAGCACCCGGTCCCGGCCGGTGACGTCCAGGTCACCGGTACGCGGGTCCTGCGGCAGATAGCCGATGGCGCTGCGCCGGTCGATCTGGCCGCCGTACGGCTGTCCCTCCCCGGCGAGCACCTTGAGCGTGGTGGTCTTGCCGGCGCCGTTGCGGCCGACCAGGCCGATCCGGTCCCCCGGCTGCACCCGCAGGGTGGTGTCGGACAGCAGGATCCGGGAACCGGCGCGCAGTTCCAGGCCGGTGGCAGTGATCATCTCGGAGTACTCGCTCTCGGGTCCGGAAGGGCTGACTCAGGGCACGCGAAAGCGCCGGCGGGTGGTGATTTCCCGTCGGCGCGGGGCCGTTCAGCCTTCGCAGCGCAGCACGGGGGCAAGTGTACCGGGCTCCGCGGGGCCACTCCCCCGGATTACCGTGCAAGATCATCGGGTACGGAAACCGCCGTCCGGACCCGGTCCGGTACCGCAACCACCACATACGGACACATCGGTGATCGGGGTCAACATGGAGCTGAACGAGAACGCGCGGGTCGACACCAGCCAGGTGGACGACCGGCGAGGGTCCGGCGGAGGCGGCGGGATGGGCATTCCGATCCCGATCGGCGGCGGCCGGGGCGGGATCGTGGGCATCATCATCGCCGTGCTCGTCGCCCTGGTGGGCGGCGGGTTCGGCCTCAACGCCGCCACCAACGGCGGCGGTTCCGAGCAGGGCGACAACACCTCGCTGGAGCAGAAGTGCTCGGCGCAGGACGCGCTGAAGCAGCTCGACTGCCGCAACGCGCTCTACGTCAACTCGATCCAGGCGTACTGGCGTACCGCCATGCCGGAGGCGTTCGGCGAGCAGTACCGGCCGTCGAAGACCGTGTTCTTCAGCCAGAACGTGAGCACCGCCTGCGGCGCGGCCGACTCGGGCGTGGGCCCGTTCTACTGCCCGGCCGACGACCTGGTCTACATCGACCTCAGCTTCTACAAGCTGCTCGCCGACCAGCTCGGCGCGGAGGGCGAGTTCGCCCAGCCGTACGTGCTGGCCCACGAGTACGGCCACCACGTGCAGGACCTGCTCGGCACCGAGGCGCAGATGCGCCGCCAGCAGCAGCGCGACCCGCAGAGCGCGAACGCGCTCTCGGTCAAGCTGGAACTCCAGGCCGACTGCTACGCCGGGGCCTGGGCGAAGAACGCCACCGGCACCGCCGACGACAAGGGGCAGAAGATCTTCACCAGCATCACCGAGCAGGACATCTCGCAGGCCATCGACACCGCCGAGAAGATCGGCGACGACGCGATCCAGCAGCGGTCCGGCCGGCCGGTGAACCCGGACGAGTTCACCCACGGCAGCTCGGAGCAGCGCAAGCAGTGGTTCACCAAGGGCTTCACCACCGGCGACCCGAAGTCCTGCGACACCTTCGGTTCGGGGGCCTGAGCCGCTCCGCGCACCGGCCCGCACCGCTGACCCAGGTCAGCGGTGCGGGCCGGTGCCGTTGACCGGGCCGGTCAGGCGGGCAGGGTCACCTGACCCGGGGTGGACCGGTTGACAGTCGTCCCGTCGCCCAGCTGGCCACCGCTGTTGTCACCCCAGCACCACAGGCCGCCGTCGGTGCGGATCCCGCAGCCGTGGTCGGTGACCGCGAGGCCGCCGGTCCAGGTGGTGGCCGTGCCGACCTGGGCGGGCGCGGACCGGTGGGTGGTGCTGCCGTCGCCCACCTGTCCGGCCGAGTTCTTGCCCCAGCACCACACGCTGCCGTCCGTACGCGACGCGCAGGACGTGTCGCTGCTGGCGGCGATCCGGCTCCACGTGGTGACGGTGCCGATCTGCACCGGCGCGGTACGGTACGTGCCGCTCACGCCGAGCTGCCCGTATCCGTTCTCACCCCAGCACCACAGCGCGCCGGAACGGACCCCGCAGGTGTGCGCGTACCCGGCCGCGACGCCGGTCCACCCGGTCGTGGTGCCGACCTGCGCGGGCGCCGTCTGGGGCGCCAGGTTGCCCAGGCCGAGCTGGCCGTCCGAGCTGGACCCCCAGCACCAGAGCGTGCCGCCGGTCCGGATACCGCAGGTGTGCCCGAAGCCGGTCGAGACGCTCACCCAGTCGGTCGCCGTGCCGACCCGCAACGGGGTGTTGGCGACGTACGGCGAGGCGCCGACGCCCAGCTGCGTGGTCCGGTTGAATCCCCAGCACCAGAGCGTGCCGTCGGTGCGGATCCCGCAGGTGTGCGAGGGGCCGGCGTCGACTCTGGCCCAGGTGGTCGCGGTGCCGACCTGCACCGGGGCGCTGCGGCTGGTGGTGGTGCCGTCGCCGAGCTGGCCCCGGAAGTTCGAGCCCCAGCACCACAGCGTCCCGTCCGTGCGGACCGCGCAGGTGTGCCCGGAGCCGGCGTCGACATTCGTCCAGGTGGCGGTGCCGACCCGCGCCGGGGCGCTGCGGTTCGTGGTGGTCCCGTCGCCGAGCTGGCCGCCGTAGTTCGAGCCCCAGCACCACAGCCCCCCGTCGGCGCTGATCGCGCACGTGTGCGCCCCGCCCGCGGTGACGCTGGTGACTGCGGGCGCGGCGAGCGCGGCGCGCTCGACCGGGCCGGCGGCCGCGTTCGCCGTGCCGGCCGTCAGTGTCGCGGTGAGCACGAGGCTTCCGGCGCTCATCGCCGCCGCCGCGACGAGGAGCCTCGTCGCACGGCGCCACCGGGTCCGCAGCCGGCCGTCCTGATATCCGCTCATGAAGTTGTTCTCTCCCAACGATGTCGGCGTGATGGCGGAGGCGAAGCTGGCCCTGCGGGTCGCCCGGAGACCCGCCGCTTCATGCCACCGACCTTATGCATCGAGTCGATTCGATGCATCATCGACGAGCGGGATTGCGCCGTCTTGAGGTGATCTTTCCTGTTCAGCGGACCAGGATGTGGACCGCCCGGGCGGCGGCGACTGCCGCCACCAGCACCGCGTGCCGGGGCTCCGGCACGTCGAGCAGGCGCGGCGCGCGCAGTGCCGCGAGCGGGGCCAGCCGCCGGTCGGCCAGCACCGTGTCCACCGCACGCCGGTCGCCGCCGCACACCAGCGCCGCCAGCGTGCCCGCCTCCGGCAGCAGCAGGCGTACGGCCAGCTCGGCCGCGTCGCCCAGCGCGGCCTTCGCCTGGTTGTCGCGCCGCCGGGCGAACCGCTGCTGGGACCAGCCGCCCGCCGCGGTACGCCCCTGCACGTACCGGGTGTCAACCTTGGAGACCACCAGGTCGGTGCCGTCGGCGACACCGACCGCCACAGCGCCCTTGCGGGCCAGCAACAGGCCGAGCCGGCGGGCCGCCGTGGCGGAAGCGACGAATCCGGGTACGTCCGGCGACGCGCTCGCGCCGGGCGGGGTGTGCAGCTCGGCGGTGGCGCCGTCCGGGGCGGTGAGCAGGAGACCGTACTCCTGCGCGGTCGTCGTCGGCGGGCCGTGCCGGCCGGTGAAACCCTCGACCCAGCGGGCGACGCGGCCGGGGTCGACCTCGACCCACCGGCCACCCCCGGCGGCGGGTCGGCTGCTCATGGCCCGACGGTACGCCATCGACGGAACCCGAGACGCAACGCGGGAGGACACCGCTGCCGGTGCCCTCCCGCGTCAACCGCGTGGATCAGTGGACGGTGAGGTTGCCGCCCTTCAGCTTGACCTCGGCGGTCGCGCCGCCCGTCCAGTCGGACGACAGGAGCAGGGAGCCGCCCTTCCACAGCGTGACCCCGACGGTGTCGTTCCTACCGGGGGCGCCCCGGTCGGTCACCGTCACGGCCAGGGTCAGGCCGGAGGCCACCGGCTTGCCCTTGTTGTCGTACAGGGCGGCCTGGTAGCGCACCTGGGCGGTCCGGCCCGCCGAGGTGACGCCGAGTGCGTCGACGGGGCCGGCCTTGATCGTGTACGACTTCCCGCCGGAGCGGAACTCGACCTCGGCCCTGCCCGTGGCGGGCTTGTTCGCCTTGCCCGGCTTCGCATTCAGCTCCACCTCGACTGTGGAGTTCACGTCGGCCGGGTAGGTCCCCGCCGAGCGGGTGGCGGTGAACTCGCCGCCGCCGGTGAGGAACCCGCCGTCGGAGACGGCGACCGTGACCTGGGCGATGGTGCCGCCCGTGTAGTTGCCGCCCACCGTCGCGGTGACGGTGTGCGTGCCCTTCGGCAGGGTGGCCGTGCACGCCGCGGACGCGGTGGTGGTGGCCGTGCCGAGCAGGGCCGGCACGGCGGTGCACAGCGTCACGCCGTCCCTGGTGAAGGTGACTGTGGCGGTACGGATGTCACCGGCTGTGGTGTCCGTGGCGCCGGGCAGCACCGAGCCGTCCCGGAGCACGGCCCGCAGCAGCGCCTGGCCGGACGCGCCGCCGGTCGCGGTGTTCACGAGCGTGTCACCGGCCCAGCTGACCGCCGCGTCCTCGGCGGCGACGGTGACGGTGAACGAGGTGCTGCCGGTCAGCCCGGAGCCGTCGGACACGGTCACGGTGACCGGGTAGTCACCCGGGGCCGCCGTGGTCGTGCCGGCGACCGTCCAGGTACGCGTACCCGGACGGGCGTCGGTCGCCGAGGTGCTCGTGACGGCCAGGGACAGGCCGGCGGGCAGCCCGGTGGCGGCGGCGGTCAGGTCCGCGCCGGTGGTGTCGCCGTCGGTCGCGGTGACGGTGACGGCCGGCGAGAGCGCGTCGCTGTACTGCACGCTCACGCCACCGCCGGGGGCGGTGCTGGTGACGACCGGGGCGGACCGGATGGTGAAGTCGGCGTCGTTGACGTCGAAGAAGACGTTTCCGACGGCCTCGATCTTGATCCGGGCCTTCTCGGTCGCCACGTTCGGCAGCGTCACAGTCGCGGTGCCGGTGTTGGCGGTCTGCTCGGCCAGCACGTACGGGAAGGTCAGCCCGCCGTCGGCGGACAGCGAGATCTTCACCTGCGCGGCGTTCACCGGCGCCACGTCGGTGCCGGCGACGTCCCACGTCACGGTCCGGGTCGAGCCGCCGTCCAGGACCGCGGCGGTGTCCTGGGAGGTCACCAGGAACGGACCCGCGTCCGGTGCCAGCACCACGGCGACGTCGGCGCTGCCGATGCCGCCGCCACCCAGCCGCCCGTCCCGGGCGGTGAGCTTGAAGTGCAGGGTCCGGTCACCGGCGATGCCGACCCAGTCGCGGGTGGGCAGGAACTCCGAGTAGCAGTCGACCAGCTCGGCCGGCACGTTCGAGGCGCCACCGGTGGCCGGCGGTGCCGGGGCCGCCGGGCAGGTGCCGGTGGCGGCGTTGGTGTTGCCGGCCAGGATCTGCCTCATGTCCGGGAAGACCCGGGTCGAGTCGGTGGTGACCGAGTTCAGACCCGGCGAGTAGTACTTCAGCGTGTCGGTCGGCGACACGATCGCCGCCTCGCCGAACACCCGGAACAGCGGACCGTTCACCTTCGTGTTGTTCGTCAGCGCGGTGCCGGTCGTGGCGCCCCTGTCGTTCTGCTCCCACAGGTACGTGACAGTGTCCCCGTCGGCGTCGGTGGCGCTGCCGGTCAGCGCGAACGGCGTCCGCACCGGGATGGTGACGGTGTCCGAGACGGTGACCACCGGGGCGTGGTTGGAGGTCTCCTCGACCAGCCAGCCGCCGTTGTCGACGGCGCCGCCCTTGGCCGTCTCGCCGACGAACCCGGAGGCGCCGGAGGCGTTCGTCAGCTCCAGCGACGCCACGTTCGTGGTCGCCAGCGTGCCCCCGAAGGTCACCTGGAAGCCGTTGTCGTTGAGCGTGCCGCTGCCACCGAACGCGGCCACCGTGACCGTCGCGCCGGCCGGCCAGCCGGCGATGCCCTCGACGGCGGCCTTGATGCCGGCGGTGGTGTAGTTGACGCCCCGCACGATCGGCGCCGAGTCGGCGCCCGCGTAGCGGACGGTGAACGAGTCACCGTCGGCGTCGAACCCGTACAGCGAGACGTTCTGCACCTCGTTGATCGCCGGGCGGTTCGACGTGACGTAGTTGGTGATCTCGGTGTAGCTGCGGTGCGACCAGTACGGGTCGCTGTGCGGCTGGAGGTTGTCCTGCTGGCAGATGCCCGCGTACGCCATGATCGACGAACCGCTGCCCGGCTCGTACGAGTTGGCCGCGCTGCGGTTGCCGCCCGAGCAGTTGTACTGCGTGCCGTTGAAGGTGTGGTTGCCGGCGAACTGGTGACCCATCTCGTGCGAGACGTAGTCGACCGCGTAGAAGTCGCCGACCGGCGTCGGCAGGCCGGTGCAGCCCTGCGCCTTGCCGTTGCCGCCGATCACGCCGAGGCTGGCCACACCGCCGCCGTTGACGCCCAGGCCGACGTGGCCCACGTCGTAGTTGCTCGCGCCGACGAGCTGGCCGAGCACGACCCGGTTACGGCTGAGCGTGCCGCCGCCGCAGGAGGTGAGCTGCGCCGGCGTGAAGCAGGCCGCCGCACCGCACGGGCCGTTCGGCTCGGTGGCCAGCGCCGGCGTGTTCAGGTTGGTCTTGTCGGTGTCGTTGATCAGGACGAGCCGGATCGCGGTCTCGTCCTCGTAGATCTGGGTGACCCGGTTCATCAGCGTCACCTTCGCGGCGGTGACGTTCTCCGCGCCGAAGTAGGTGGCGTACGACGGGTCGGTCACCAGCGCCACCCGGTAGGTGCGCAGCTTCACCAGCGGCCCGGCCGGCACCTCCGCCTCGGCGATCTCCTCGGCCAGCGCGTGCGCCTTCTGCGTGACGTCCTCACGCTCGACGAACTCGCCCTCCGGGTGCTCCAGGTCGCGGGCGAAGTAGCTCGCGTACAGGCTCTGGTCGCGCTGGTAGTACGGGTCGATGTACCAGTTGCCCTCGGCCGAGCGGACCGAGGCGTGGAACCCGAGCGGGGTGAGGTCCGCCCGGATGGTCGCGGTCGGGTCGTCCAGGCCCTTGCCGGCGTACGTGGTGATCTCCGGGTGCTTCGCGGCCAGGCCCGCCTCCATGACCGGCGAGTCGACCAGCTCGAACCGTTGGAACGTGCCGTCCGGAGCGGGCAGCGACACCACCTGCTTCGCCACGTGGGCCACCGCGACGCGCTTCTCGGCCGGCGCCTTGTCCAGCAGGCTCTTCATGCTGCCGCGGTCCAGCTTGTACGCGGTCAGCCGCTTGGCCTTGACGGCGGCCTTGCGGCCCGCCTTGGTGGCGGCCGGCTTGCCGTCCACCTTCTGCCACGGTCCGTGGACAGCGGGTGCGGCGGAGACGGGCGCGGGCGCGGCGAGAACGGGAAGTGTCACCGCGGCCAGCGCGGCGACGAGGAGGGCAGCGGTCCGTCCGCGCCGGGGCCGGCCGGCGGGTTGCCGGTCGCGCGGCGGACGCCCCAGGGTGATCCTCAAGTCTTCTCCCTGCGGTCGGGTGTGGACTGATGCACGACCGGCGGGGATGACCGGGCGTACGTGAACGGTCCACGGATCGTTCCGTGACCCTAGGACCACTCGCGACCTCGAACATCAACCGGAAAGACGATGCGGTTCTACCTGGACGGTGATCCGCGCCGTCCCGGCCTGCGGGATCCGCGCTTCGCAAGGGCGAGCCGGCCGGCCTGACGGCCGAGAACACCTGCGGTCGTACGCCGGGCCGGGAATCGATCTTTCCGCCGCCCGGGACTGCCGGTTCGGCCGATCCCCCGGTAACGGATCGCGAACGGCCCCGTCATCGGCCCGGCATGTCGGGCCGTCCCCGTCGGTCAGACGCCGAGCACAGTGGCGACCGCGAGAGCCGCGATGATGACGCTGGACAGCAGCGCGGTGACCCGCCGCCCACGGGGACCGGTGAGGGCCCGGCCGATCAGCGTGCCGCCCCCGGCGATCAGCAACTGCCAGCTCGCCGACGCGAGGAAGACCCCGGCGGTGAAGGCGGCAGCGCCCGCCGGACCGGAGCCGAGCACGTCACCCCGGCCGAGGACGAGCGCCACGAAGTAGACCACAGTGGCCGGGTTGAGCAGGGTCAGCGCGAGAACCGCGGCGAACGCGCGCACCGGCGTGTCCAGCCCACCCCGCGCGCCCGGCTCCTGCGTCGTGCCCGACGGATGCGTGGTGGCCGACGGGCTCGGCGGGTGCGTTGTGGCCGGTGGACGCAGCGCGCGCCGGGCGGTGAGGCCGGCGAGAGCCAGCAGCACCCCCGCGGCGACCAGCCGCAGCGGACCCGCGAACGGCGCGAGCCCGCTCGCCACCGCGGCCCCGCCGAGCGCCGCCAGCGCCGCGTAGAGACCGTCGGCGCTGGCCACGCCGAGTGCCGCCGCCGCACCGACCCTGAACGAGGTACGCGCGCTGAGTCCGAGAATGAGGATCGCGATCGCGCCGACCGGAATGGCGACGCCGTAGCCGGCGACCAGGCCGGCCAGGAACGCCCCGGTCACGACGACGGGTGATGGGTCGAGGCGGCCGAGGGCAGGGTGCGCTGTCGACGCGCGGCGGTGGCCGCACGGACAGGAGCCTGCTTCGGGTACGCCTCGATCACCCGCTCATCCTGCACCCGGCTCCCTCACTCCGCGACCGCTTTTCCCGCGCGCCCGCACGCGCACCCCGCGCCTGGGCTGGGCTGGGCTGGGCTGGCTGGGCTGGGCTGGGCTGGGCTGGAGATCTTGGTACGAATCTGCCTCCTCGGGGGCGATCTCATACCAAGATCTCGCCGTTCCCGGCCCGACGCCGGCGGCAGTGTCGTCAGCCCACCTTGATCGACACCACTACGCCGAGGTGGCGGTATCAGAGCCACTTCGACCACACCACTTCGGCGTAACGGTGTCGATCAAGCCGAAAAGGCGGACAGTTTCCCACAACGAGGGAGCCGGATCCCGGCATGAGGGAGGCGAGGAGGTCTCGGAAGGAAACGGCCACCCAAGGGGCGATTTCGTACCAAGATCTCGCCGTTCCCGGCCCGACGCCGGCGGCAGTGTCGTCAGCCCACCTTGATCGACACCACTACGCCGATGTGGCCGCATCAGAGCGACTCCGACCACACCACTTCGGCGTAACGGTGTCGATCAAGCCGAAAAGGCGGACCGTTTCCCACAACGAGGGAGCCGGATCCCGGCATGAGGGAGGCAAGGAGGTCTCGGAAGGAAACGGCCACCCAAGGGGCGATTTCGTACCAAGATCTCGCCGTTCCCGGCTCGCCGCCGGCGGCAGTGCCGTCAGCCCATCTTGATCGACACCGTTACGCCGAGGTGGCGGCATCAAAGCGACTCCGACCACACCACTTCGGCGAAACGGTGTCGATCAAGCCCGCAGACACTACGGGCGCGGCAACCCCTTGGCAGGGGTGCCGCGCCCGTTGCGGTGACCGGGAGAATGGTCAGACGTTGAAGCCGAGCGAGCGGAGCTGGTCGCGCCCCTCGTCGGTGATCTTGTCGGGGCCCCACGGCGGCAGCCAGACCCAGTTGATCCGGATGTCGTTGACCAGGCCGCCGCCGGGACCGGTGGTCAGCGCCTGCCGCGCCTGGTCCTCGATCACGTCGGTCAGCGGGCAGGCCGCCGAGGTCAGCGTCATGTCCAGGGTGGCGACGTTCTCGTCGTCGACGTGGACGCCGTACACCAGGCCGAGGTCGACCACGTTGATGCCCAGCTCGGGGTCGACGACGTCCTTCATCGCCTCCTCGATGTCACCGATCGCGGCCTTGCCGCCGGCCGGCGCCGCCGCACCCGCGGCCGCACCGTCAGCGACAGCTCCGTTGACGGCCGCGCCACCGGCAACCGTGCCGTCGGTCGCCACCGCGCCGGTCTCCGAGGTCATGTTCTCGTCGCTCATGCCTTCACCTCCGGGCTCACGCCCACCCCGGCGCGTGCCGCGGCGTCCTTGAACGCCATCCACGACAACAGCGCGCACTTCACCCGGGCCGGGTAGCGCGCGACACCCGCGAACGCCACCCCGTCTCCGAGCACGTCCTCGTCCGGCGTGACCTGGCCCCGCCCGGACATCAACTCCACGAACGCCTCGTGCACCACAGCGGCGTCGCTCGCGGCCTTGCCGCGCAGCAGCTCGTGCAGGATGCTCGCCGACGCCTGGCTGATCGAGCAGCCCATCCCGTCGTACGAGATGTCGGTGAACACGCTGCCGTCTGTCGCCACCCGTACGGTGATCTCGTCGCCGCAGGTCGGGTTGACGTGGTGCGCCTCGCCGACCCGGGCGGCCGGATCCGCCGCCTCCCGCAGGCCACGGCCGTGCGGGTGCTTGTAGTGGTCCAGGATGATCTCCTGGTAGAGGGATTCGAGCTGCATCACTGGAACACCTTCCGCACCCGCTCCAGACCCGCCACCAGGGCGTCGATCTCCGCGGTGGTGGTGTAGAGGTAGAACGACGCCCGAGTCGTGGCCGGCACCCCGAAGCGGGTGCACACCGGCTTGGCGCAGTGGTGGCCCACCCGCACCTGCACGCCGAGCGAGTCGAGCACCTGCCCGACGTCGTGCGGGTGCACGTCACCGAGCGCGAACGAGATCGTCCCGCCCCGGCCGACAGGCACCGTCGGGCCGAAGATCCGCAGGTCCGGCACTGTGGCGAGGGCGTCGAGCGCGTACGCCGTCAGTTCCTTCTCGTGCCACTGAACAGCCGGCATGCCGATCGCGGTGAGGTAGTCCACGGCCGCGCCGAGCGCCACCGCCTCGGCGATCGGCGGGGTGCCCGCCTCGAACCGGGCCGGCGGCGCGGCGAACGTCGAGCCCGCCATCGTCACCGTCTCGATCATCGAGCCGCCACCCATCACCGGGGGCATCGCGGCGAGCAGCTCGCCCCGGCCCCAGAGCACGCCGATGCCGGTCGGCCCGCACATCTTGTGCCCCGTGAAGACGATGAAGTCGGCGTCGTAGCCGACCACGTCCATCGGCAGGTGCGGCACCGACTGCGAGCAGTCGAGCAGCAGCAGCGCGCCGACCTCGCGGACCCGCGCGGTGATCCGCGAGGTGGCGTTGACGGTGCCCAGGATGTTCGACATGTGCACCAGCGAGACGATCTTCGTCCGCTCGGTGACCAGGTCGTCCAGGCCGGACTCGTCGAGCCGGCCCTGGTCGGTGACGGGGAACCAGCGCAGCGTCGCGCCGGTACGCTCCGCCAGCAACTGCCACGGGACGATGTTCGAGTGGTGCTCCATCTCGGAGATCACGATCTCGTCGCCGGGGCCGAGCCGGAACCGCGGGTCACCGTCCGCGCGCAGCGAGGCGTTGGAGAACGCGTACGCCACGAGGTTGATCGCCTCGGTGGAGTTCTTGGTGAACACCACCTCGTCCACGCTCGGCGCGTTGATGAACGCGGCGATCTTCGCCCGCGCGCCCTCGTACGCCTCGGTCGCCTCGGTGCCCAGCGTGTGCACCGAGCGCGACACGTTGGCGTTGTGCAGCGCGTAGTGCTCGGCGAGCACGTCGAGCACCTGCCGCGGCTTGTGCGAGGTGTTCGCGCTGTCCAGGTAGACGAGCGGGTGACCGTTGACCTCCCGGTCGAGGATCGGGAAGTCGGCCCGCACCTTCGCCACGTCGAAGCGCGGCACGTCGTCGTACTGCGGCATGCCCGCCGGGATGGCCATCGAGGTCATGTCGAGTCTCAGGCCCGCGCCGCGCCGGCCCCGGCGACGTACCGCTCGTAGCCCTCTTCCTCGAGCTTGTCAGCCAGCTCCCGGCCGCCCTGCTCGACGATCCGGCCGGCCACGAAGACGTGCACGAAGTCCGGCTTGATGTAGCGCAGGATGCGCGTGTAGTGAGTGATCAGCAGCAGGCCGGTGTCGCCGGTGTCGCGCACCCGGTTCACGCCCTCGCTGACCACGCGCAGCGCGTCCACGTCCAGGCCGGAGTCGGTCTCGTCGAGGATCGCCATCTTCGGCTTGAGCAGCTCCAGCTGCACGATCTCGTGCCGCTTCTTCTCGCCGCCGGAGAAGCCCTCGTTGACGTTGCGCTGGGCGAACGCCGGGTCCATCTGGAGCTTCTCCATGGCGCCGCGCAGCTCGCCAGCCCAGGTGCGCAGCTTCGGCGCCTCGCCGTCGATGGCGGTCTTGGCGGTACGCAGGAAGTTGGCCACCGACACGCCGGGGACCTCGACCGGGTACTGCATGGCCAGGAAGAGGCCGGCGCGGGCCCGCTCGTCGACGGACATGGACAGCACGTCCTCGCCGTCGAGGGTCACCTCGCCGCCGGTGATCTCGTACTTCGGGTGACCGGCGATCGAGTACGCCAGCGTGGACTTGCCGGAGCCGTTCGGGCCCATGATGGCGTGCGTCTCGCCGGAGCGCACGGTCAGGTCGACCCCGTGCAGGATCGGCTTGAGCTCACCCTCGGGCAGCTTGACCGACACCTTCAGGTCGCGGATCTCCAGGGTGCTCATCAGCGGGTCACTCCATTGCTCGGCAGCGGACGGCCGTCGCCGTCCACGGAAAGGTAGATGTCGCCGTCGCGGACTTCGACGGGATAGACGGGTACGGGTTCGGTCGCGGGCAGCCCGGTGGGCTCACCGGTACGCAGGTCGAAACGGGATCCGTGCAGCCAGCATTCCAGCGTGCAGCCCTCGACCTCGCCCTCGGACAGCGCCACGGCGGCGTGCGAGCACTCGTCGTGCACCGCGTAGAACACGTCGTCCTCGCCGTGCACGATCGCGACCTGCACGCCGTCCACGTCGGCGCTGATCACGGTGCCCTTCGGCACGTCCTCGGTAGAGCAGATCTTGAGCATCAGGCGCCGGCCTTCGCCAGCCGCGCCTCGATGGCGTCGCCGAGGCGCTCGCGCAGGTCCTCGACCGGGATCTTGTTGATCAGCTCGGCGAAGAAGCCGCGCACCACCAGGCGCCGCGCCTCGGCCTCCGGGATGCCCCGGGCCATCAGGTAGAACAGCTGCTCGTCGTCGAACCGGCCGGTCGCGCTGGCGTGCCCGGCGCCGGCGATCTCGCCGGTCTCGATCTCCAGGTTGGGTACGGAGTCGGCCCGCGCGCCGTCGGTGAGCAGCAGGTTCCGGTTGATCTCGTACGTGTCGGTGCCAGTCGCCTCGGCGCGGATCAGCACGTCGCCGACCCAGACCGTGTGCGCGTCGTCGCCCTGCAGCGCGCCCCGGTAGCCGACGTTGCTGCGGCAGTCCGGCACGGTGTGGTCGACCAGCTGCCGGTGCTCCAGGTGCTGGCCGGAGTCGGCGAAGTAGACGCCGTACAGCTCGGCCTCGCCGCCGCGCTGGGTGTACTCCACCGACGTGTACTGACGGACCAGGTCGCCGCCGAGGCTGACCTGCACGTGCAGGATCCGGGCGTCGCGGCCCAGCCGCACCTTGAGGTGCTGCGCCTGCACCGCGTCGTCGGCCCAGTCGGCGACGGTGACCAGGGTCAGCTTCGCCCCGTCGCCCACAGTCACCTCGACGTTGTCGGCCAGCGTGGCCGAGCCGACGTGCTCGATCACCACTGTGGCCTCGGCGAACCGGTCCACCTCGACGAACGTGTGACCGAAGGCGAGCGCCTCGGCGTTCTCGCCGACCACCCGCAGGCGCACCGGCTGCTCCACCACCGCGTCGCGGTCGACGCGCACCAGCAGCGCGCCGTCGGCCCCGCCGTACGCGAGCGCGCTGACCCGGTCGAACGGGGTGAGCACGCTGCCCACCCGGGGGTCGTCCCGGCCGATCCGGTCGACGGTGACGCCCTCGGGCAGGTCACCGTACTCGTGCCTGACCGCGCCGGTCGCGCCCTGCGCCGACGCGGTCAGGCCGCGCAGGCGCTTGAGCGGGGTGAAGCGCCACTCCTCCTCCAGGCCGGTCAGGGCCGGGAAGTCGGCGACGTCGTACGAGCGGAGCGCCTGCGACTTGGTCGTGGGCGGCGCGGAAGCCTGGGTAGTCATCTCTTCCTTGGTCTGTTCTGCGACGAGGTGTCAGTGAGTCGGAGGGCGGGCGGCCGGCGTCAGCCGACCGCGCCCTCCATCTGCAGCTCGATCAGGCGGTTGAGCTCCAGCGCGTACTCCATCGGAAGCTCCTTGGCGATCGGCTCGATGAAGCCGCGCACGATCATCGCCATCGCCTCGTCCTCGCTCAGGCCCCGGCTCATCAGGTAGAAGAGCTGGTCCTCGCTGACCTTGGAGACGGTCGCCTCGTGCCCCATCGACACGTCGTCCTCGCGGATGTCGACGTACGGGTAGGTGTCGGAGCGGGAGATCGTGTCGACCAGGAGCGCGTCGCACTTGACGGTGCTCTTGCTGCTGGTCGAGCCCTCCAGCACCTGCACCAGACCGCGGTACGAGGTGCGGCCGCCGCCCCGGGCGATCGACTTCGACACGATGGTCGAGGAGGTGTGCGGCGCGGCGTGCACCATCTTGGCGCCGGCGTCCTGGTGCTGGCCCTCGCCGGCCATGGCCACCGAGAGCACCTCGCCCTTGGCGTGCTCGCCGGTCATGTAGACCGCCGGGTACTTCATGGTGACCTTGGAGCCGATGTTGCCGTCGACCCACTCCATGGTCGCGCCCTCGTGGCACACGGCGCGCTTGGTGACCAGGTTGTAGACGTTGTTCGACCAGTTCTGGATGGTCGTGTACCGGCACCGGGCGTTCTTCTTGACGATGATCTCCACGACGGCGCTGTGCAGCGAGTCGGAGGAGTAGATGGGCGCGGTGCAGCCCTCGACGTAGTGCACGTACGCGCCCTCGTCGACGATGATCAGCGTCCGCTCGAACTGGCCCATGTTCTCCGTGTTGATCCGGAAGTAGGCCTGCAGCGGGATGTCCACGTGCACGCCCTTCGGCACGTAGATGAACGAGCCACCGGACCAGACGGAGGTGTTCAGCGCGGCGAACTTGTTGTCGCCGACCGGGATCACCGTGCCGAAGTACTCCTTGAACAGGTCCTCGTGCTCCTTGAGCGCGGTGTCCGTGTCCAGGAAGACGACACCCTGCTCCTCCAGGTCCTCACGGATCTGGTGGTAGACCACCTCGGACTCGTACTGCGCCGCGACACCGGCGACCAGGCGCTGCTTCTCCGCCTCCGGGATGCCGAGCTTGTCGTAGGTGTTCTTGATGTCCTCGGGCAGGTCCTCCCAGGAGGTGGCCTGCTTCTCGGTGGACCGCACGAAGTACTTGATGTTGTCGAAGTCGATCCCGGTGAGGTCGGCGCCCCAGTTCGGCATCGGCTTGCGGCCGAACAGCCGCAGGCCCTTGAGCCGCAGGTCGAGCATCCAGGCCGGCTCGTTCTTCTTGGCCGAGATGTCCCGCACCACCGCCTCGCTGAGGCCGCGCTGGGCGGACGCCCCGGCGACGTCGGGGTCGGCCCAGCCGTACTCGTAACGGCCGAGGGCCGCGAGCTGCTCCTCCTGGGTCAGGGGCTGGACGATCTGCTCGGTCATCTATCTGTCCTCACAGTGGTGACGGTGGAACCGGACTGGGCGGGAATGTGCGTGGTGCACACGCCGTCGCCGTGCGCGATGGTGGCCAGGCGCTGTACGTGAGTGCCGACCAGACGGGAGATCACTTCGGTCTCGGCCTCGCACAGCTGAGGGAACTCGGCGGCCACGTGCGCCACCGGGCAGTGGTGCTGGCAGAGCTGGCCGCCGGAGGCGATCGTGGACGCGTTGGCAGCGTAACCCTCGGCGGTCAGCGCGCCGGCGAGCGCCTCCGCCCGCGCGAGCGGGGCGTCTCCGGCGTCCTCCATGGCCGACCGGCAGCGGGCCTCCAGCGCGGAGACCTGCTCGGCCGCGAACGCCGCGACCGCCTCGGTGCCGCCGGTGCGGGCGATCCACCGCAGCGCGGCGGTGGCCATGTTGTCGTAGTGGTGGGTGCCGCAGCGACCGCGGCCCGCCTCGGTGAGCGCGAAGACCTTGGCCGGGCGGCCGCGCCCGCGGCTGCCGCGGACGGTCTGGTCGCGGGCGACCACGTCACCGTCGGCGAGCATCGCGTCGAGGTGGCGGCGGATCGCGGCCGGGCTCAGGCCGAGCGCCGAGCCGAGCTGCGCGGCGGTGGTGGGGCCACGCTCCAGCAGCAGCTGGGTGACCCGGTCGCGGGTCGACAGGTCGGCCGGAGCGGTCTCCCGCTCGCCGGGCCGTACGCCGCGACGTGCGCGCGAGCCACCGGCGACCGGACCGGTCACCGGCGTTCGGGAGAGCGCCGCCGCGTTTTTCACAACGGCAACGTTACGTAATTCGCCGAGGGCCTGCAAACCCGGGGTCCGGTGATTCCGACCACCGGGGTGCCGGAGTCACCCGATCGGGATCAACTACGGTGCGTAGGATTCGCTTCGTGAAGCGATCCGTCCGGTTTCCGGTCTCCGCCACGCTGCTGCGCCGCCTCGCGCTCGCCTCGATCATCGCGAACGTCGCGATCGTGGTCACCGGCGGGGCCGTCCGGCTCACCGCCTCCGGCCTCGGCTGCCCCACCTGGCCCCGGTGCACCGAGGACTCCTACACCACGACACCCGAGATGGGCGTGTACGGGGTGATCGAGTTCGGCAACCGGCTGCTCACCTTCGCGGTCGGGATCATCGCGCTCGCCGTGGTGCTGGCCGTGCTGGCGTACCGCCCCCGCCGCCGCGGGACGCTGCCGCTGGCCGTGGGCGTGCTGTTCGGCATCCCGGCCCAGGCGATCATCGGTGGCATCACAGTGCTCACCAACCTCAACCCGTGGGTGGTCGGGCTGCACTTCCTCGCCTCGATGGCGGTGATCGCGGTCGCGTACGCGCTCTGGCGGCGCATCAAGGACCCGGACGGGCCGGTGGCGCCGACCGTGCCGGCGCCGCTGCGTACGCTCGCCTGGATCACCACGGCGGTGAGCGCGTCGGTGCTGGTCGTGGGCACCTGGGTGACCGGCAGCGGACCGCACGCCGGAGACCACGGCGCGGCCCGCAACGGCCTGGACCCGGCGGCGATCTCCCAGGTGCACGCCGACGGCGTCTTCCTGCTGATCGGCCTGTCGGTGGCGCTGTACTTCGCGTTCCGGGCGGTCGGCGCGGCGCGGGCGGCCCGGGCCGCCGCGGTGCTGATCGCGGTCGAGCTGGGCCAGGGCGTGATCGGCTTCGTCCAGTACTTCACCCACCTGCCCGCCGTGCTGGTCGGCGCGCACATGCTCGGCTCCTGCCTGGTGCTGCTGGCCACCCTCGGCGTGCTCTGGGCCACCCGGGAGCGGCTGCCGGCCGCCCCGGAGGCCCCGGCCGCGCCCTCCGCGCAACGGGTGGGCGCCGCCGCCTGAGCGCGGGCGTTACCGCGCGGCGGGAGCGGGAAAGCGGCACGGGCCACCGACAGTCGCCCGAGGGGAGCTCCCCGTGTCGCGCAAGAGCCTCTCCACCACCACCCCGCAACGGCTGACCCCGGTCGCCGGCGCGCCGCTGTGGTGCGACGCCCGCGAGCACGGCCTCACCGGCGACGGGGTCACCAACGACCAGCCCGCCCTGGCGGCGCTGGTGGACCGCCTCGGCGCCGGGTACGACGCCGACGGCCGGGCCCGGGTGATCTACTGCCCGCCCGGCCTGTACTCGATCCGCGACGCCGGCACCGTCTGGCGCAGCGGCGTCTCGCTGATCGGCGCCGGACCGGCAGCGACCCGCTTCCTGCTCAGCAACGAGGGCAACCGCAGCGCACCGGTCCCGCTCGCCTTCTGGACCACCGTGCAGCACGGCGCGGACCGGGACCGGCACATCGCCGACTGCTCGTTCGCCGACTTCGAGATCGACGGCTCCGGCGTGGCCCAGACGTCCTACGACTACCTGGCCAAAGGGCTGGGCCTGCAGTACGTGGTGCGCGGCGTGTTCCGCAACCTCTACATCCACCACACCGGGGCGACCGGCCTGGGCTGTGACTTCCTCCAGGACAGCCTGATCGACGGCGTGGTCGTGGTGGGATGCGGCCGGCTGGACAACGGCGACCAGATGGGCGGCGCGGGGATCGGCGTCGGCATCGGCGGCTGGGGCGACGTGGAGCGCCTCACCATCGCCAACTGCACCACCATCGGCAACGGCACCAACGGCATCTTCCTGGAGCTGCAGAAGGACTACTGGACCCCGCCGCGCGGCATCCGGATCGTCGGCTGCCACAGCCAGGCCAACCGGTTCGGCATCTCCGACTGGGGAGCGGACGGGCTGATCGTCTCCGCCTGCACCATGACCAACAACCTGGAGGCCGGCTTCGACGTGTCGGGCAACGGCACCGCCGGGGTCGCCGGGCGCGGCGGCCTGGTCACCGGCTGCGTGATCGACTACAACGTCGGCGACGGCATCAGCATGGGCAACACCCCCGGCCCGTACGCGGTGCAGGCCAACCGGATCAGCCGCAACGGCGGCTTCGGCTACCACGAGCACGACCTGGGCCACGGCTACCGGGGCGCGGCCGCCGACGTGGTGATCCAGGACAACGACATCCGGGAGAACGCGCTGGACGGCATCCGGATCGACCGGCCGATGCTCGACACGTCGATCGTCGGGAACCGGATCCGGGACAACGGCCGCCGCTCCGCCCCGGCCTGCTCCGGCTCCGGCGAGGCGGTGCGGTACGGCCCGCGCGAGGTCGCCGACGGCAACGCCGACTGGCCGGCCGGCGGGCACCGGGGCAAGGTGGTCCGGGTCGGCTCGCGGGACGCGGTGGTGTCCGACAACAGCGCCACCGGGCTCTCCCTGGCCGAGGTACGCCCGGACGGCTCCACCGGCTGGAGCGCGGACACACCGGGGCCCGGCACGGCGTACGAGCTGCCCGACTCGCCACCGGCGTGCGGCGGCATCACGATCGCCGCGCCGTTCGACTCGGCCACCGTGCGCGGCAACCGGATCTGGCACCGGGACGCCGACACCCAGGCGTACGGGATCTGGGTCACCGAGGCGGGCAGCTGCGTGTCCTGCGCGTTCGAGGACAACGACCTGGCCGGCACCGAGGCCGCGCTGCGGCTGGACACCCCGCCGATCGGTGGTCGCTGGGCACGTAACCACAGCGACCGCGACTGAGCGGGCTGTCACCGCCTCCGGGCGGTCAGGCGGACGCCTCGGCGGCGAACGCCAGGGCGACGAGCGTTCCGTTGCTGACGGCATGGGCGAGGATCGGCACCCAGAGGTTGCGGTGGCGGTGCAGCAGCCAGGCGAACAGCAGCCCGGCGAAGAGCGCGCTCACGGTGTTGAAGACCCGGGGCAGGTGTACGACGGCGAAGAAGGCCGCCGACAGCACCACGGCGGCCACGGCGGGCAGCCGCGCGGCCAGTCCCTGGTAGAAGACACCCCGGTAGAGGATCTCCTCGTAGAGCGGGGAGACGACGGCGCCGAAGGCGAACGCGAAGGCGAACTGCGCGAGCAGGCTTCCGGCGGGGTAGCCGCCCTCACCACCGCCGCCCTCGACGAGCGCCGCGGGCAGCGCCACCACGAGCACGAGGGTGAGCGCGGCCTTGGCCAGGCCCCAGCCCACCGCGGCGCCCACCTGGCGGCCCGCCGGGCGGACGAGCCGCAGCGGCCGGGCGATCTCGCCGAAGCGGTGGCGCACCACCGCGAGGCCGACAGCGAGCTGGGTGCCGTTGATCAGGGCCCAGGCGATGGTGGACGCCGCCGTCTCCGGCATGCCCAGCCGCGCCGGTCCCCGGGCCAGCAGGTCCGCGACCGCCGAGTTGGCCAGGCCGACGCCGACGGCGAGCACGAGCGCCATGTCGAGGTAGCTGAACCGGCGGGTGTCGCGTGCGGTGTCGGTGAGGGGTGCGGTCATGCCGGGCAACGTTAGGCGGCCGACCTATATCGGTCAAATGACCGACCATCTATGATCAGCTCGTGCCCAAGGTTGTGGACCACGAGGAGCGGCGGCGTCATCTCGGCGCGGCGGCCTGCGTCGTACTGGCGCGGGCGGGGTCGGCCGGGATGACGGTGCGGGCCGTCGCCGCCGAGGCCGGCATGCCGCTGGCGACCGCGCAGCACTACCTGCCGGCTCGGGAACTGATGGTCCGGGCGGCAATGGACCACCTGGCCGGACGTGTGGTGGCGCGGGCCCGGACGATCCCCGCCGACCCGGTCACGCCGGAGGTGATCCGGCAGGCGGTGCGCCAACTCGTCCCGCTGGACGCCGAACGCGCCTTCGAGGCCCGCGTCTGGCTGGTCCTCACCGCCGAGGCGCTCGTCGACGAGCAGGTCGCGGCGATCCTGGCGGAGAGCGAGGCGCAGATGCGGGCCAACGTCGAGCGGCTGCTCACGCTCGGCCGGGCCGCGGGTGGCATCGCCGGGCACGTGGACGCGCGGGCCGAGGCCGCCGCGCTGGCGACGCTGCTGGACGGCGTCACGGTACGGATCCTGACCACCGGCCTGGATCCCGCGGACGCACGCGCGGAGATCGACGCCCACCTGGCCCGGCTCACGGCGGCCGCCGCCTGAACCGGCCGGCATCCGCGACCCGGCTCGGCCGGGCCCCGGAGGTCAGCGGCGGCGGGCCAGGTGGGTGAGCACCGCGTCGGCGAGCCGGTCCGGGGCGCCGTCGGCGTACCCGACGAACAGGCTCGGCTCGGTCAGCTCCAGCTCGACCAGCACGGGCTCGCCGTCCGGGCCGGGGATCAGGTCGACGCGGGCGTAGAGCAGGCGGTCCGGGCCGCCGGGCACCACCGCGAGCACCTTGTCGGCCACCGCGCGCTGCTCCGCCGTGGCGACGCGGGCGTCGATCCGCTCCTCCTTGTAGAGCGCGGCCTCGCCCAGGTCCGGCCCGGTCAGCATCGGGCCCTTGCGGATCGCGTGGCTGAACGCCAGGCCGCCGGGCCCGGCCAGGAACAGCAGCGCGGTCTCCCCGGCGATGTCCACCGCGTCCAGGTACGGCTGGACCATGGTGGCCCGCGCGGCGTCGGAGAGCCGCCGGACGTGGGCCACCGCAAGCTCACGGTGCTCCCTGTCGGTCAGGTCGTAGCGGCCGGTGTCCTGGCTGCCCGCGCTGACGGCCGGCTTGATCACGTACTCGCCCCCGGGCGGCGGCGTCCACGCCTGTCCCGGCTCGACCCACTCCGTCGGCACGGTGGGCACCCCGGCGGCGGCCAGCTCGGACAGGTAGCGCTTGTCGGTGTTCCAGGCGACCACGTCGGCCGGGTTGACCAGGGCCGGCACGGTACGCGCCCAGGCCACGAACTCGTCCCGCCGCAGGGCGTAGTCCCACGGGGAGCGGAGCACGACCAGGTCGTACCCGGACCAGTCGACTGCCGGGTCGTCCCAGACGGCGATCTCGGCGGTGACGCCGCGGGCGGCGAGCGGGCCGAGCGCGAGCCGGTCGTCCGGGTCGAGGTCGGGCAGCTCGGCGCAGGTGACGAAAGCGACCCGGGGTCTCCCCCGGGTCGACTGGTGGTGGTCGGTCATTCGGTATATGTCAACGGGCCATCGTGCGCCGGGCCATCGACCGCCACAGGTCGTTGCTCGGACGCATCTGGTCCATCAGTTCACGCTCCCAGGCGTTCTCGACGTCGACCCCGGCCTTGGCGCAGGCCTGCCGTGCGACGTCCGTGCCGTCGGCGAACTGGTCCGCCCATACCCCGTCGGAACCCACGAGGACGATCCGTGCGCCGCGCTTGCCGACGTACTCGATGACCGCCTTCGCGCCGCCGTGTCCGGCGGCGAACGACTTGATGCCCGCGACCAGGCCGTTGGGGGCCTGCTCGGCGGTCTTGTCAGCCGTCAGCGTCGTATCGGAACCATCTGCCATGACGCGAAGCCTAAGCAGAGTTCCACCCGGATGTGCGAGAACCATGAACTGAATGTGATGCCAATTACCCATCGGTTTAAGAAGAACCACAGGTAATTTGCCCGCACATGTCGCTTATATCTGGGCGAAGCGGACGGGCGGGATCGTCACAATCTGTCCGGGTTGAACACGTCCGGGGAAGCCCGAAAAAAATTTCTGATGAACCGCCGGACGGGCGGGTCAGAGCAGCGCGTCGAGCGCGACGGCCGCGAAGAGGATCGTCAGGTACGTGGTGGACCAGTGGAACAGCCGCATCGGCTTGACCGCCTCGCCGCGCGTCGCGCGCCGGCACAGCTTGTGCGCCTCGACGAGGAAGATCCCGCCGACCACGAGCGCGGTGACGCCGTAGATCGGGCTCATCCCGAGCGGCCACACCGCCAGCGAGGAGAGCACCGTCAGCCAGGAGAAGCCGATGATCTCCGCGTTCACCCGCCGGACCGAGGCCACCACCGGCAGCATCGGCACACCGGCGCGGGCGTAGTCGGCCTTGTACTTGATGGCCAGCGCGTAGAAGTGCGGCATCTGCCAGAAGAAGACCACAGCGAACAGGCCCCACGCGGCCGGTGCCAGCGTGCCGGTGACAGCGGCCCAGCCGATCAGCACCGGAGCGGCGCCGCAGATGCCGCCCCAGAACGTGTTGGCGGCCGTGGTCCGCTTCAGCCACAGCGTGTAGACCAAGTCGTAGTAGGCGATCGCGGCGACCGTCAGCACCGTCGCCAGCCAGTTCGTCGCCACCGCCATCAGCGCCACCGACACGGCCGCCAGCACCAGGCCGAAGACCAGCGCGCTGCGCGGCGACACGGTGTGCGCGGGCAGCGGGCGGCGCTTGGTGCGCCGCATGAGCTGGTCGATGTCGCGGTCGATGTAGCAGTTGATGACGCTCGCCGCACCGGCCGCGAGCGACCCGCCGACCAGCACCACTGCGACCAGCCACAGCGACGGCATCCCGCCGTGGGCCAGCATCATCGCCGGCACTGTGGTGACCAGAAGCAGCTCGACGATCCGCGGCTTGGTCAGCGTCACGTACGCCGCCACCACGGCGCGTACGTCCCGCCGGCCGCTCGCCGGCGCCTCCGCCACCGCGCCCACCGGCGACTGCCCGGCAGGGTTGCTGACGGGGCGCTCGGTGATCATGCTCACGGATTGCCACCTTCCGGCATCGGCGGGGGAGGTCGTTCGGCCCGGACCGCTGCGGGTCCACACACCGCCCCACACACTACGCGGCGTCGTTTTCGCTGCCCCGTGGACCCGGCAACGGTGCGAGCCGTCACACCTGGGGTTGAACGACCGAACGTCCGCGATCCGTACAGAACAGCATGCTGAGATCCCCGGGCGGACGTTTAGCACCGCTCGATAGGGTCATCAGTGAGGGTTCCGCCCATCTGCCGAGGAGCACAACCATCGTGGCTGCCAACCGACCCGAGCTTCCCGCTCTCAACTGGTCCGACCTCGACCGCAGGGCCGTCGACACGGTCCGCGTGCTGGCCATGGACGCCGTGGAGAAATCCGGCAACGGCCACCCGGGGACGGCGATGAGCCTCGCCCCGGTGGCGTACCTGCTCTTCAACCGGGTCATGCGGCACAACCCCGCCGACCCGAACTGGGCCGGACGCGACCGGTTCGTGCTGTCGGCCGGGCACTCCAGCCTGACTCTCTACATCCAGCTCTTCCTCTCCGGCTACCCGCTGGCGCTGGACGACCTCAAGGCGCTGCGCCAGTGGGGCTCGCTCACCCCGGGCCACCCGGAGCACGGCCACACCCCGGGCGTGGAGACCACCACCGGTCCGCTCGGTCAGGGCCTCGGCAACGCGGTCGGCATGGCGATGGCGGCCCGCCGCGAGCGCGGCCTGTTCGACCCCGAGCCGGACCGCGCCGACTCGCCGTTCCGGCACGACATCTGGTGCATCGCCTCCGACGGTGACATCGAGGAGGGCATCACCCACGAGGCCAGCGCGCTCGCCGGTCACCAGCAGCTCGGCAACCTCTGCGTGATCTACGACGACAACGAGATCTCGATCGAGGACGACACCCGCATCGCCAAGAGCGAGGACGTGGCGGCCCGCTACGAGGCGTACGGCTGGCACGTCCAGACCGTCGACTGGCGCCGCGGCGACGCCGACCAGGGTGACTACCACGAGGACGTGGAGGCGCTGTACGAGGCGCTGCTGGCCGCCAAGGCGGAGACCGGCCGGCCGTCGTTCATCGCGCTGCGCACGATCATCGGCTGGCCCGCGCCGAACAAGAAGAACACCGGCAAGATCCACGGCTCGGCGCTCGGCGCGGACGAGGTGAAGGCCACCAAGGAGATCCTCGGCTTCGACCCGCAGCGCACCTTCGAGGTCGACGAGGAGGTGCTCAAGCACGCCCGTCAGGTGCTGGAGCGCGGCGCGCAGGAGCAGGCCGAGTGGACCACCGGGTTCGACGCCTGGGCGCAGGCCAACCCGGAGCGCAAGGCGCTGTGGGACCGGATGGCCACCCGTACGCTGCCGACCGGCTGGACCGACGCGCTGCCGACCTTCCCGGCGGACGCCAAGGGCGTCGCCACCCGGGCCGCCTCCGGCAAGATCCTGGAGGCCCTGGCGCCGGTGCTGCCCGAACTGTGGGGCGGCTCGGCCGACCTGGCCGAGAGCAACAACACCACGATGAAGGGCGAGCCGTCGTTCGTCCCGGCCGCGCACGCCACCAAGGACTTCCCGGGTGACGAGTACGGCCGCACGCTGCACTTCGGCATCCGCGAGCACGCCATGGGCGCGATCCTCAACGGCATCGCCCTGCACGGCGGCACCCGCCCGTACGGCGGCACGTTCCTGGTGTTCAGCGACTACATGCGCCCGGCGGTGCGGCTGGCCGCACTGATGAAGCTGCCGGTGACGTACGTCTGGACGCACGACTCGATCGGCCTCGGCGAGGACGGCCCGACGCACCAGCCGATCGAGCACCTGACCGCGCTGCGGGCCATCCCCGGGCTGGACGTGGTCCGCCCGGCCGACGCCAACGAGACGGTCTGGGCGTGGCGGCAGGCGCTGGAGCACATCGACCGGCCGACCGCGCTGGCGCTCAGCCGCCAGGCGCTGCCGACGTTCGACCGCACCGACCTGGCCGGCGCCGAGGGCGTCGCCAAGGGCGGGTACGTGCTGGCCGAGGCGTCGAACGGCAAGCCGCAGGTGATCCTCGTCGGCACCGGCTCCGAGGTGCAGCTCTGCCTCACCGCGCGGGAGCGGCTGGAGGCCGACGGCACCCCCACCCGGGTCGTCTCCATGCCCTGCCAGGAGTGGTTCTTCGCCCAGGACGAGGCGTACCGGGAGTCGGTGCTGCCTCGCGGGGTAAAGGCACGGGTGAGCGTGGAGGCGGGTATCGCCATGTCGTGGCGCGCGATCGTCGGCGACAGCGGCGAGTGCGTGAGCATCGAGCACTACGGCGCCAGCGCGCCGCACACCGTGCTCTTCGAGCAGTTCGGGTTCACCCCCGACCGGATCGTGGCCGCCGCGCACGCGGCGCTGACCCGGGTGGGCGACATCACCGGTTTCACGACCGGCAACTGAGGGGAGCGTGGACGGCATGACGGACAGGCTGAAGGAGCTCCAGGGCGCCGGTGTGGCGATCTGGCTCGACGATCTCTCCCGGGTACGGCTGACCTCCGGCGGGCTGGACAAGCTGCGCCGGGAGAGCCACGTAGCCGGGGTGACCACCAACCCGACGATCTTCGCGAAGGCGCTGAGCGACGCCGACGAGTACGACTGGCAGCTTCGTGACCTCGCCGTACGCGGCGTGGACGTCGAGGAGGCGGTCCGCATGCTCACCACGTACGACGTGCGGTGGGCCTGCGACGTGATGCGACCGTCGTACGACGTCAGCGGCGGCGTGGACGGCCGGGTGTCGATCGAGGTGGACCCGCGCTCGGCGCACGACGCGGCGAAGACCGTCGCCGAGGCCAAGGCGCTGTGGTGGCTGGTGGACCGGCCGAACCTGTTCATCAAGATCCCGGCCACCGAGGAGGGCCTGCCCGCGATCACCGCGACCCTGGCCGAGGGGATCAGCGTCAACGTCACGCTGATCTTCGGTCTGGACCGGTACTCGCAGGTGATGGACGCCTTCCTGGCCGGCCTGGAGCAGGCGCAGGCCAACGGGCACGACCTGTCGAAGATCGGCTCGGTCGCCTCGTTCTTCGTCTCCCGGGTCGACACCGAGGTGGACAAGCGGCTGGAGAAGATCGGCTCGGACCAGGCCAAGGCGCTGCGCGGCAAGGCCGCGGTCGCCAACGCCCGGCTGGCGTACGAGCGCTACGGCGAGGTGTTCTCCTCGGCGCGCTGGCAGAAGCTGGCCGACGCGGGCGCCCACCCGCAGCGTCCGCTGTGGGCCTCCACCTCGACGAAGAACCCGGACTACCGGGACGTCATCTACGTCGAGGAGCTGATCGCGCCCGGCACCGTCAACACCATGCCGGAGCCGGTCGTCCACGCCTACGCCGAGCACGGCGAGACGAAGGCGGACACCGTCACCGTCGCCTACGACGACGCCCGCAAGGTCTTCGACGACCTGCTGGCGGTGGGCGTGGACCTGTCCGACGTGATCGCCACGCTGGAGCGCGAGGGCGTGGAGAAGTTCGAGGCGAGCTGGGTGGAGCTGCTGGAGGGGGTCAAGAAGTCCCTCGCCGAGGCGGCCAAGGGCTCGGGCAGCCCGCACCGGGCCGCCGGGAAGAACGCGCAGGCGGCGCAGCAGGCCGGCGGCAACGCGTGACCGACGGCGTCCGACGCGTCCCGGGGCCCGGCCCCGGGACGCGTCGCGCCGTACCGTGGACCGGGTGAGGTGGTCTGCCTTGAGCGAGCCGAGGTGGCGCGGTGAGTGACCTGCTGGCCGGGCGGGCGGACATGGCCGCCGGCCTGGCCGTGCGCGGCGCGGACGCTCTCGGCGCGTCCACGCGCGCCACGCTCGTCTCCCACGACGTCCCGGCCCGGCTCGCCGCCGCGGACCCGGCCCTCTGGGGGCCCGCCGCCGAGCCGGCGGCCCTCGACCGGCTGGGCTGGCTGCACGCTCACCGGCGCAGCCGGGACCTGCTCCCCCAACTCGCCGAACTGGCCGCCGAGCTGGGCGACCTGGACCACGTGGTGCTGGCCGGCGCACACGACGACACGCTCGCCGCGCAGGTGCTGGCCGAGTGCCTGGGCCGGCCGCTGACGGTGCTCGACACCGCCGACCCGGGACCGATCCGGGCCGCGCTCGCCGATCGTCCGGCGCGTACCCTCCTGGTGCTCGCCGCCCGGCACGGCCTCGACCCGGCCACCGACGCCCACCTGCGCGCCTACCGGCAGGCGTGGGCGGATGAGGGCCCCGACGCCGCCCGGCACGTCGTGGTGGTCACCGAACCCGGCTCGGAACTCGCGGCGCGCGCCGACGAGCTGGGCGCGATGGTGATCCCGGCCGAGCCCGGCGTGTCCGGGCCGTGGGCCGCGCTCACCGCGTCCGGCCTGGTCCCGGCGGCGCTGGCCGGCGCCCCGGTGGCCGAGGTGCTGGACGAGGCCGAGGCGCTCACCGGCGCGCTCGACCGGGACCGGGACAATCCGGCCCTGGCGCTCGGCGCGGCACTGGGCGCGGCGCCCGGCTCCGGCCGGGACACGATCGCGCTGGTTCCGGACGGCACCGGCCTCGACGGTCTGGGCCGCTGGGCCGGCGCGCTGCTCGCCGACGCGACAGGTGGACGGCTGCTGCCCGTGGTCGCGGAGTCCCCCGACTCCCCCGGCGCCACCGGGCCGGGCGTGCTGACGGTCGGTCTCGGCGGCGCCCTCGGCGCCGGTGTCGGACCGGGCGTGTCCGCCGACGTCGCGGTCAACGGACCACTCGGCGCGCACCTGCTCACCTGGGCCTACGCGGCGGCGACCGCCGCGGTGACGCTGCGGACCGACCCGTTCGCGGCGCCCGCCGCCGCAGTGGCCGGCGACGCGCCGGAGAACGGGCCGCCGTCGTCGGTCGAGGGCGCGATCGAGGTGTACGCCCCGAGCGGCGCCCCGGCCGACCTGACCGGCGCGCTGCGCTGGCTGCTCGACGGGCTGGGTGAACGGGAGCACCTCGTGGTGACCGCGTACCTCGACCGGCACGCCGACGCGGCGGTCGCCGGGCTGCGCCCGCTGCTGGCGCGGGCCGCCGGACGGCCGGTCACCTTCGGCTGGGGACCGCGCCGGCCACAACACACCGACATCCACGGCCGGCACCTCCAGATCACCGGTGCGGTCACCGATGATCTGGAGGTGCCCGGTCGTCCGTACACCTTCGCGCAGCTCCAGGCGGCCCAGGCCGCCGGCGACCGGCGGGCCCTGGCCGGCCGGGAGCGACCGGTGCTGCGACTGCACCTGACCGAGCGGGCGACGGGCGTCGCCCAGCTCCTGGAAACGGCCGGACGGACACGCACGTGACGATCAACGACCTGGAATCAGCGGACCGAGACGCAGGAGGAGGTGGCCCGGTGAACCCGCTGCGCGATCCGCAGGACCGGCGGCTGCCCCGGATCCCCGAGCCGTGTGCCCTGGTGATCTTCGGGGTGACGGGTGACCTGGCCCGCAAGAAGCTGCTGCCGGCGGTCTACGACCTGGCCAACCGAGGGCTCCTGCCGCCCGGCTTCGTGGTCCTGGGCTTCGCCCGCCGCGACTGGGGCGACGGCGACTTCGAGTCGGTGGCGCACGACGCGGCCAAGAAGCACGCCCGCACACCGTGGCGGGAGGAGGTGTGGGCCCGGCTCGCCGGCAACATCAAGTTCGTCGGCGGCTCGTTCGACGACGACGCGGCGTTCGACCATCTCGCCGCCACGCTCGACGAGCTGCGCGGCTCGCACGGCATCCCCGGCAACGCGGCCTTCTACTTCTCCATCCCCCCGGCGGCCTTCCCGGTGGTGCTCAAGCAGCTCGCCCGCACCGGCATGGCGGACAACGCCAAGTCCGGCGGCTGGCGGCGGGTCGTGGTGGAGAAGCCGTTCGGCAACGACCTGCCCTCGGCCAAGGCGCTCAACGACCTGGTCGACGACGTCTTCACCCGCCAGGACGTGTTCCGGATCGACCACTACCTGGGCAAGGAGACGGTCCAGAACATCCTGGCGCTGCGCTTCGCGAACAACCTGTTCGAGCCGCTGTGGAACTCCAAGTACGTCGACTCGGTGCAGATCACCATGGCCGAGGACGTCGGCATCGGCACCCGCGCGGCCTTCTACGACTCGGTCGGCACCGCCCGCGACGTGCTCCAGAACCACCTGCTCCAGTTGCTCGCCCTGGTCGCGATGGAGGAACCGACGAGCTTCGACGCCGACGAGATCCGGGCCGAGAAGCTCAAGGTGCTCAAGGCGATCACCGTGCCGCGGGACGTCTCCGAGGACACCGTGCGCGGCCAGTACCTGCCCGGCTGGGTGGGCGGCGAGCGCGCCAAGGGCTACCTGGAGGAGGAGGGCGTCCCGGAGGGCTCCACCACCGAGACGTACGTGGCGGTGAAGCTGGGCATCCAGAACCGCCGCTGGGCCGGGGTGCCGTTCTACATCCGGGCCGGCAAGCGGCTGCCCCGGCGGGTCACCGAGGTGGCCATCATGTTCAAGAAGGCGCCGCACCTGCCGTTCAACGCCGCCGACATGGAGTCCCTCGGCCCCAACCAGCTCGTCATCCGGGTACAGCCGGACGAGGGCGTGGTGCTGAAGTTCGGCTCCAAGGTGCCGGGCACCACGATGGAGGTCCGCGACATCGCGATGGACTTCCAGTACGGCGAGGCGTTCACCGAGTCCAGCCCCGAGGCGTACGAGCGGCTGGTGCTGGACGTGCTGATCGGCGACCGGACGCTGTTCCCGGACGCCGCCGAGGTGGAGCAGAGCTGGCAGGTCGTCGACCCGCTGGAGCACGCCTGGGAGGGCACGACCCCGGAGCCGTACCGGGCCGGTGAGTGGGGGCCCCGGGCCGCCGACGAGATGCTGGCCCGCGAGGGCCGGGCTTGGAGAAGAGCATGATCGGGCTGTGGGACACCACCGGCAACGAGGTGGTCAAGGCGCTGGCCGCGGAACGGCGCAGCGCGGGCGGGGTGGCCAGTGGCATGGCGCTCACGCTGATCGTGGTGGTGGACGAGAAGCGGGTACGCGAGGCCGAGGCGGCGGCGACCATCGCCGCGGCGGCGCACCCGTGCCGGCTGCTCGTGGTGGTCCGCTCCGACGTGGAGCGCGACCGCAACCGGCTGGACGCGGAGATCGTCGTGGGTGGCCGGCTCGGGCCGTGCGAGGCGGTGGTGACCCGGATGTACGGGCGGCTCGCGCTGCACGCCGAGTCGGTGGTGATGCCGCTGCTGGTGCCGGACGTACCGGTGGTGACGTGGTGGCACGGCGAGCCGCCGGAGGAGATCTCCACCGACTTCCTCGGCGTGGTCGCGGACCGGCGGATCACCGACGCGGCGCAGGCGGCTGACCCGATCGCCGAGCTGCGGCAGCGGGCCCACGACTACGCCCCGGGCGACACCGACCTGGCGTGGACCCGGATCACCCCGTGGCGCACGCTCGTGGCGGGCGCGTTCGACACCACCCAGGCCCGGGTCACCGAGGCGAGCGTGGTGGCGCCCCCGTCGGACCCGACGGCGGCGCTGATGCGCGGCTGGCTCAAGGCCCGGCTCGGCATCGACCCGGTCCTGACCGCCACCGAGGAGTTCCCGCGGATGCGCCAGGTGCAGCTGCGCTGCGCCAACGGCGACGAGCTGACGCTCACCCGGGACGACAGCGTCGCGGTGTTCCGGCGTACCGGGCAGGAGGACCGCACGCTGCCGCTGGTGCGCCGGCCGCTCGGCGACGAGCTGGCCGAGGAGCTGCGCCGCCTCGACGCCGACCAGGTGTACGCGGAGGCGCTAGGCGCTGCGGCCGGGATCACCGGCCTCGACCAGCGTCCGGCCCAGCGGGTGCACGTGTGGAAGGATCCGGCGACCGCCCAGCGGGCCGAGGCCGGCGTGACCGCGCACGCGGGCGCGACCGCGAACGAGTGACCGCCCGGACCGGGTGGTCGGAGGCACAGGTGACCGCCGGTGGGCGGTCGGAACACGAGGGCTCGACGGATGACTGAGGCGAGTGTCGCCGTACACGCCGACCCCGACCTGCTGGCGCAGGCGGTGGCGGCCCGGTTGGTGGTGAAGCTGCTCGACGCGCAGGCCGAGCGCGGCCAGGCGTCGGTGGTGCTGACCGGCGGGCGGATCGCCGCGGCGGTGTACCGGGCGGTCGGGCAGCTGCCCGCCCGGGACGCCGTCGACTGGTCCCGGGTCGACGTGTGGTGGGGCGACGAGCGGTTCCTGCCCGGCGGCGACCCGGAGCGTAACGAGACGCAGGCACGGGCGGCGCTGCTGGACTCGGTGCCGCTCGACCCGGCCCGGGTGCACCCGATGCCGGCGTCGGACGGCCCGGCCGGTGACGACCCGGAGGCGGCTGCCGCCGGGTACGCGCGGGAGCTGGCCGCCGCGGCCCGGCCCGGGAACGCGGTGGTGCCGCACTTCGACGTGCTGATGCTCGGCGTCGGCGAGGACGGGCACGTCGCGTCGGTGTTCCCGGAGCACCCGGTGCACCACGACAACCGGCCGGTCAGCGCCGTGCGGGGCAGCCCGAAGCCGCCGCCGGTGCGGACCACGCTGACGCTCCCGACCATCAACACGGCCGAGGAGGTCTGGCTGATCGCCGCCGGGGCGGACAAGGCCCGGGCGGTGGGCATGGCGCTGGCCGGGGCCGGGCCGGTGCAGCTGCCTGCCGCCGGGGTGCGGGGCGTCTCCCGTACCCTCTGGCTCCTCGACCGGGCCGCTGCGGCCAGCGTGCCGCCGCGGCTGCGCAGCCTGCGCTGAGCATGTAAGGAAGGGCCCCTTCTTAACGTCTCCGGTAGAGAAGGGGCCCCTCCTTAACACCTCGGGTCAGGCGCGGCCGCGGCGACGCCGCAGCGCGTCGAGGGCCTCGGCGAGCAGCGCCTCCCCCTCCTCCGGCGTACGCCGCTCCTGCACGTACGCCAGGTGGGTCTTGTACGGCTCGGCGCGCTGGCGGCCCGGCGGGTCGCCCGGGTCGGGGCCGGCCGGCTCGCCGCAGCGGGGGCACTCCCAGGCGGCGGGCGTCTCCGCCTCGGCGGCGATCAGGAACTCGACGCGGTGCCCGTGGCGGCACCAGTAGACGACCGGGCGGCGCGGCGCGGGCTCGACCCGCTGGTCGAACCGCTCGGGGGCGGACCCGATCCGGGTGCCGCGGATGACGTTGTTGCTGGGCACGGTTGCTCGCTCCCTGTCGTCGGAGGGGACCGCCGCCGGAGGGGGTGGGCGACGGGCGACGTGCGGAGAAACAAAACTGCGCGCGGTCCGTGACGGACCGCGCGCAGATTGTACGCTTCTCAGCGTCGGCTCAGGTGCCGCTGGCCATCTGCAGCCGCAGCCAGAGCCCAAGCCCGACGATGCACGCGAACCAGACGATTCCTACCAGAACGGTGTAGCGGTCGAGGTTCTTCTCGGCCACCGACGAACCGGCCAGGCTGGAGCTGACGCCGCCGCCGAACATGCTCGACAACCCGCCGCCCTTGCCGCGGTGCAGGAGGATCAGCAGGGTGAGCAGGACGCTCGTGATGACCAGCAACACGATCATCGTGTAGGCGAACCAGATCGGCATGGCGGGGGTCAGTCCTCTCGTTGCGATCACTGCCCGGACCTGTCGGGCACGGCGGCACCGACCGGTGGACGGGCAGCGTCAAGGATAGCGAGCGATCAGCGGGTGATGTGCTCCGGGAACCGGCAGATCTGCGCGAACTCCTCCGCGTCCAGGCTGGCGCCCCCGACCAGAGCCCCGTCCACGTCCGGCTGCGCCATGATCGCGGCGACGTTCGACGCCTTGACCGACCCGCCGTACAGGATCCGGACCTGCTCGGCGGTGCCCTCGTCGTAGGTCTCGGCGATGCGCTTGCGCACCGCGCCGCAGACCTCCTGGGCGTCGTCCGGGGTCGCCGTCTTGCCGGTGCCGATCGCCCAGACCGGCTCGTACGCCACGACGACCTTGGTGACCTGCTCGGCGGTGAGCCCCTTCAGCGCGCCGTCGAGCTGGTCGCAGCAGTGCCGCACCTGACCCGACTGCTCCCGGACCTCCAGGCCCTCACCGATGCAGAGGATCGGGGTGAGCCCGTTCGCCAGCGCCGCCGACACCTTCGCGTTGACGAGCGCGTCGTCCTCGTTGTGGTACTGCCGCCGCTCGGAGTGCCCGACCACCACGTAGCCGCAGCCCAGCTTGGCGAGCATCGGCCCGGCGATGTCACCGGTGTACGCGCCGGACGGGTGCGGCGACAGGTCCTGCGCGCCGTAGCCGATCAGCAGCTTGTCGCCGTCCACGGCGGTCTGCACGGTACGCAGGTCGGTGAAGGGCGGCAGCACCACGCACTCGACGTCGGTGAGCTGCTTCTCGTTCAGGCTCGCGGCCAGCTTCTGCACCAGCAGGTTGGCCTCGAGGTGGTTCAGGTTCATCTTCCAGTTGCCGGCCATCAGCGGCCGGCGGGTCGTGCTCGCCATTCAGTTCTCCAGGGCCGCGATGCCGGGGAGGGTCTTGCCCTCCAGGTATTCCAGGGAGGCGCCACCACCGGTGGAGATGTGCCCGAACGAGGACTCGTCCAGGCCCAGCGCGCGCACCGCCGCGGCCGAGTCGCCGCCGCCGACCACGCTGAACGCGTCGGCCTTGGTGATCGCCTCGGCCACGCCGCGGGTGCCGTTGGCGAACGCCGCCATCTCGAACACGCCCATCGGGCCGTTCCAGAAGACGGTCTTCGCCTGCGACAGCGCGGCGGCGAAACCGGCCACCGTCTCCGGGCCGATGTCCAGGCCCAGCCGGTGACTCGGGATGCCGTCGGCGGGCACGGTGTCGTGCGCGGCGTCCGGCGCGAACGCGTCGGCGACCACCACGTCGACCGGGAGCATGATCTTGCCCGGCGCGCGCTCCATCAGGTTGCGGCAGGTCTCGACCATGTCCTTCTCCAGCAGCGACGTGCCCACCTCGTGGCCCTGGGCCTTGAGGAAGGTGAAGCACATTCCGCCGCCGATGAGCAGCCGGTCCACGGTCGGCAGCAGCGCCTCGATCACTGCGAGCTTGTCCGAGACCTTCGAGCCGCCCAGCACCACCACGTACGGCCGCTCCGGCTCGCCGGTGAGGCGGCTGAGCACCTCGACCTCGCGCAGCACCAGCCGGCCCGCGTAGTGCGGCAGCCGGGCCGGTACGTCGTGCACGCTGGCGTGCTTGCGGTGCACCGCGCCGAACGCGTCGTCGACGTAGGCGTCGCCGAGCGCGGCGAGCTGGTCGGCGAACGCGCCCCGCTCGGCGTCGTCCTTGCTGGTCTCGCCCTTGTTGAAACGCAGGTTCTCCAGCAGCGCCACCTGGCCGTCGGCCAGGTCGGCCACGGTGGACCGCGCCGAGTCACCGACGGTGTCCTCGGCGAAGTGCACCGGGGCACCGAGCAGCTCACCGAGCCGCCCGGCGACCGGGCGGAGGCTGAACTGCGGGTCCGGCGCGCCCTTCGGGCGGCCCAGGTGCGAGCAGACGACCACCTTCGCGCCGGCCTGCACCAGCGCGCTCAGCGTCGGCAGGACGGCCCGGATCCGGCCGTCGTCAGTGATGTCCCCGGTCTGCTTGTCGAGCGGGACGTTCAGGTCGGCGCGCACCAGCACGCGCCGACCCGACACCCCCTCGGCGAGCAGGTCGTCGAGGTTGCGGATCGTCACAGAGCTAGCCCTCCGTTCGTGACTGCGGGGCTCGCAAGCTCGCTCCTCGCACTCACAGGGACTGACCGACCAGCTTGACCAGGTCGACCAGGCGGTTCGAGTAGCCCCACTCGTTGTCGTACCAGCCGACGACCTTGACCTGGTTGCCGATCACCTTGGTCAGCGGCGCGTCGAAGATGCACGACGCCGGGTCGGTCACGATGTCGGCGGAGACGATCGGGTCCTCGTTGTAGGTGAGGATGCCCCGCAGCGGGCCCTCGGCGGCGGCCTTGAGCGCGGCGTTCACCTCGTCCACAGTGGTCTCCCGGCCGACCTCGACGGTCAGGTCGGTGGCCGAGCCGGTCGGGATCGGCACGCGCAGCGCGTAGCCGTCCAGCTTGCCCTTGAGCTCCGGCAGCACCAGGCCGATGGCCTTCGCGGCACCGGTCGAGGTCGGCACGATGTTGAGCGCGGCGGCCCGGGCCCGGCGCAGGTCCTTGTGCGGCGCGTCCTGCAGGTTCTGGTCCTGCGTGTACGCGTGGATGGTGGTCATCAGACCCTGCTTGATGCCGAACGTGTCCTGCAGGACCTTCGCCATCGGCGCGAGGCAGTTGGTGGTGCAGGAGGCGTTCGAGATGATGTTGTGCTTGGCCGGGTCGTACTGGTCCTGGTTGACACCCATGACCACTGTGACGTCCTCGTTCTTCGCCGGAGCGGAGATGATGACCTTCTTGGCCCCGCCGTCGAGGTGCGCCTTCGCCTTGGTGCCGTCGGTGAAGAAGCCGGTGGACTCGATGACCACGTCGGCGCCGACCTCGCCCCACGGCAGCTTCGCCGGGTCCTTCTCGGCGTACGCCTTGATGGTCTTGCCGCCCACGGTGATCTCGTCGGCGGTGGCCTTCACCTCGTGCGGGAGGCGGCCCAGGATGCTGTCGTACTTGACAAGGTGGGCGAGCGTCGCGTTGTCGGTCAGGTCGTTGACCGCCACGACCTCGATGTCAGCGCCGGACGCCAGCACTGCCCGGAAGAAGTTGCGGCCGATCCGGCCGAAGCCGTTGATGCCAACCCGGATGGTCACAGGTCCCATCTCCTCGCGTTCTGGTCCGCCGGCGCCAGACCGCGGCCGGCGGAGGTGTGTGCGCCGACCGTTGGAGCCGGCCGTCGACATGTCATCTCGGCCACCCCGCCGCGGTCACGGAGACCTGACCGCCCGAGGCGGTGAGCACGGCGAGGAGCGCCTGTTCCGGCCCCCTTGCCGTACGCAGCGACCATATCCGAGCGCGCGGCGTCGCGCTGCGGCGGGTGGTGATCCCGCTCGCGGTGCACTGCCGCCCGAGTCCTATCAGACCACGAGCATGTCCGGCGTGACTGCCGCTTCCGTATCCGGGATGCCCAGGTCACGGGCACGCTTGTCGGCCAGCGCGAGCAGCCGGCGGATCCGGCCGGCGATGGCGTCCTTGGTCAGCGGCGGCTCGGCGAGCGCGCCCAGTTCCTCCAGCGAGGCCTGACGGTGCTCCAGGCGCAGCCGCCCGGCCGAGGTCAGGTGGTTCGGCGCGTCGTCGGCGAGGATCTCCAGCGCGCGGGTCACCCGGGCGGCGGCGGCCACCGCGGCGCGCGCGGAGCGGCGCAGGTTGGCGTCGTCGAAGTTGGCCAGCCGGTTCGCTGTGGCGCGCACCTCCCGGCGTACCCTCCGCTCCTCCCAGGCCAGCACGCTGGAGTGCGCACCTATGCGGGTGAGCAGCGCGGCGATCGCGTCACCGTCCTTGACCACCACCCGGTCCACGCCGCGCACCTCGCGGTTCTTGGCGGTGATGCCGATCCGGCGGGCGGCGCCGACGAGCGCCAGCGCCGACTCCGGGCCGGGGCAGGTGATCTCCAGCGCGCTGGAGCGGCCCGGCTCGGTGAGCGAGCCGTGCGCCATGAACGCGCCCCGCCACGCCGACACGGCACAGCAGACGTTCGCGGCCACCACGTGCGGCGGCAGGCCGCGCACCGGGCGGCCCCGCACGTCGAGCAGGCCGGTCTGCCGGGCGAGCGCCTCGCCGTCCTTGACCACCCGCACGATGAAGTGACTGCCCTTGCGCAGCCCGCCGGAGGCGAGCACGTGGATCTCGCTGGAGTAGCCGTACACCTCGGCGATCTCCCGCCGCAGCCGGCGCGCGACCGCGCCGGTGTCCAGCTCCGCCTCGACCACCACGCGGCCCGACACGATGTGCAGGCCGCCGGCGAAACGCAGCAGGGCGGCCATCTCCGCCCGCCGACAGCAGGGCTTGGGCACGTCGACCCGACTCAGCTCGTCCTTGACCGCAGCCGTCATCGCCATAGTGCGCCCCCTCACGGACCGGTTCCGGCGTGTCGCCGGTGATTACGTACGTGTCTAACGATCGGCGCGCAGGACAGGCACCAGCGCGGCGCCCAGGGCGGCTGGATCATGACGGGGCGTGCCGTCCAGGACGGCGACGGGAGCGAGGACCAGCCGGGCACCCAGCGATTCTGCCGCACGTTCGACCGCCGCGGGATCACCCACCGCCGTGGAGTCGGCGAGCACCCGGTCCACCTTCAGCTCGGGCAGATAGCGCCGCAGTGTGTCCAGATGGTCGGGCAGGGAGAGCCCCGAGGTCTCCTTCTCGGCCACCAGGTTGAGCGTCACCAGCCGCCGCGCCGGGCTGGACACGATCGCGTCGGCCAGCCCCGGCACCAGCAGGTGCGGCAGCACACTCGTGTACCAGCTGCCCGGCCCGAAGATCAGCCAGTCCGCGGCGCGTACCGCTGTCACCGCCTCGGCGCACGCGGCCGGCGCCGACGGGTTGAGCCGCAGCGACTCGACGGTGCCCGGGGTGACCGCGACCTGGTGCTGGCCGCGCACCGTGGACACCTCGTCCGGATGCTCCGGGTCGGCGCCGCGAACCCGGGCCTCGATGCCCACCGGCTGGCGGGACATCGGCAGCACCCGCCCCACCGCGCCGAGCATCGCCCCGGCGTGGTCGAGCGCGGCCACCGGGTCGCCGAGCAGCTCGGTGAGCCCGTGCAGCAGCAGGTTGCCGACCGCGTGGCCGGCGAGCGAGTCGCCGACCGCGACCGGCACCGGCGCGGCCGGCGTCGGCGCCTGCGGCACGGCGGCGGCGAAGCGGTGCTGGAACAACGCCGCGCTGCGCCGGGTGGCCGGATGGTCACCGGCCAGCGCGACGAGCGCCTGCCGCAGGTCGCCCGGCGGCAGGCCGCCGCGCTCGGCGCGCAACCGGCCGCTGGAGCCGCCGTCGTCACCGACGGTGACCACCGCGGTGATGTCCAGGTCCAGTTCGGGTACGCAGTGACGCAGCGCCCGCAGCGACGCCGAGAGCCCGTGCCCGCCGCCGAAGGCGACCACCCTGGTCGGGGTCACTCCCGCCCCAGGTCCCGGTGCTGGGCGTTGGCGGCGATGCCGGAGTGGCGCAGCCGGGAGGCCAGCTCCTCGGCGATGGCCACGCTGCGGTGCTTGCCGCCGGTGCAGCCGACCGCCACGGTCAGGTAGCGCTTGCCCTCCCGCTCGAACCCGGCGGTGGTGGCGTTGACCAGGTCGGCGTAGCCGGCCACGAACGCGTCGGCGCCCTCCTGGCCCAGCACGTACGCGCTGACCGCCTCCTCGCGGCCGGTGTGCTCGCGCAGCTCCGGCACCCAGTACGGGTTCGGCAGGAACCGGGCGTCCATCACGAAGTCGGCGTCCGGCGGCAGGCCGTACTTGAAGCCGAACGAGATCACGGTGATCCGCAGCCGGCGGGCGTCCTCGCCGCCGAACAGCTCCTCGACCCGGCGGCGCAACTGGTTCACGTTCAGGTGGCTGGTGTCGATGATCACGTCGGCCTGCTCGCGGGCCTCCTCCAGCAGCGCCCGCTCGACAGCGATGCCGTCGGCCAGCCGCCCGTCGCCCTGCAACGGGTGCGAGCGGCGCACGCTCTCGAACCGCCGGATCAGCACCTCGTCGTCGGCGTCGACGAAGACCACCCGGGGCTGGAAGCCGCGCTCACGCAGCTCGCGGATCGCCCCGGCCAGGTCGGTGGAGAACGCGCGCGAGCGCACGTCCAGCACCATCGCCGTACGCCGGGCCGCGCCACCGGCCTTGAACGCCAGCTCGGCCATGTCCAGCAGCAGCGCCTGCGGCAGGTTGTCGACCACGTAGTAGCCGACGTTCTCCAGCGCCCGCGCCACGGTGCTGCGCCCGCCGCCGGACAGGCCGGTCACCACCACCAGGGAGGTGTCCGACTCGGCCGGCGCCGGTCGCACCGGCGTCGTCTCCGCCTCGGTCGGCCCCAGGTCACCCGCTGTACGCGCCTCGCTCACCCGCTACCCCCAGCCGTGGCGCCGCGGCCCGGTCGGCCGCGCATGGTCAATCAGCGACTCTAACGGCTGCGACCCGGCCCGGGATTCCACGGGGTGACGACCGGAACAAGTCGCCGCGCTCGTGACGGCTCGCCGGGACGGTCGGTGTCGGGGGACGCTCGTAGACTGCGCGGATGGTCTCCCCCACCGACGAGCGGACCACCTCCCCACCGGCCGGCGACGCGCTCGACGTGTTGCGCCGGGTCTTCGGGTACGACGCCTTCCGCGGCTTCCAGCAGGAGGTCGTCGAGCACGTGGTGACAGGCGGCGACGCGCTGGTGCTCATGCCCACCGGTGGCGGCAAGTCGCTGTGCTACCAGATCCCCGCGCTGGTCCGCGACGGTGTGGCGGTGGTCGTCTCGCCGCTGATCGCGCTCATGCAGGACCAGGTCGACGCCCTGACGGCGGTCGGTGTCCGGGCCGGGTTCCTCAACTCGACCCAGGATCCCGCGCAGCGGCGCCGGGTCGAGGCGGCCTACCTCGCCGGCGAGCTGGACCTGCTCTACCTCGCCCCGGAAGGGCTCGCGGTGCGGTCCACGCTCGGCCTGCTGGAACGCGGCCGGGTCGCGTTGTTCGCGATCGACGAGGCGCACTGCGTCTCGCAGTGGGGGCACGACTTCCGCCCCGACTACCTCAACCTGTCGATGCTGCACGAACGCTGGCCGGACGTGCCGCGGATCGCGCTGACCGCCACCGCGACGCAGGCGACCCGCACCGAGATCGCCACCCGGCTGCGGCTCACCGAGGCCCGGCACTTCGTGGCCAGCTTCGACCGGCCCAACATCCAGTACCGCATCGTGCCCAAGCGGGAGCCGCGCCGCCAGCTGCTCAGCCTGCTGCGCGACGAGCACTCCGGCGACGCCGGCATCGTCTACTGCCTGTCCCGCGCCTCGGTGGAGAAGACCGCCGAGTTCCTGGTCGCCAACGGCATCCCCGCGCTGCTGTACCACGCCGGGCTGGACGCCTCGACCCGCGCCGCCAACCAGCAGCGTTTCCTGCGCGAGGACGGTCTGGTCATGGTCGCCACCATCGCCTTCGGCATGGGCATCGACAAGCCCGACGTCCGCTTCGTCGCCCACCTGGACCTGCCGAAGTCGGTGGAGGGCTACTACCAGGAGACCGGCCGCGCCGGGCGCGACGGGCTGCCGTCCACGGCCTGGCTGGCGTACGGGCTCCAGGACGTCGTGCAGCAGCGCAAGATGATCGAGACGTCGGAGGGCGACCTGGCGCACCGGCGCAACCTCGCCGCCCACCTGGACGCCATGCTGGCGCTCTGCGAGACGGTCCGCTGCCGCCGCTCCCAACTGCTCGAATACTTCGGCGAGACCGGGGTGGCCGACTGCGGCAACTGCGACACCTGCCTCGAACCACCGGAGTCCTGGGACGGCACCGTCGCCGCGCAGAAGCTGCTGTCCACCGTCTTCCGGCTCGACCGCGAGCGCAACCAGCGGTTCGGCGCCGGGCACAGCATCGACATCCTGCTCGGCAAGCACACCGACAAGATCGACCAGTACGGCCACGACGCGCTCAGCACGTTCGGCATCGGCACCGAGCTGCGCGAGGCCGAGTGGCGTGGGGTGGTGCGGCAACTGCTGGCCGAGGGTCTGCTCGCAGTCGAGGGCGACTACGGCACGCTGGCGCTGACCGAGGCGAGCGCTGACGTGCTCGGCCGCCGCCGTACCGTCACGCTGCGCAAGGAGCCCGAGCGCCCGGCCGCCGGCCGGTCCGCCAAGCCGCGGGGCGCGGCCACTGTGGTCGCCGACCTCTCCCCCGCCGCCGCGCCCGTCTTCGAGCGGCTCCGCGCGTGGCGCGCGGCCACCGCCAAGGAGCAGGGCGTCCCGGCGTACGTCATCTTCCACGACGCGACCCTGCGGCAGATCGCCGCCGAGCCGCCCACCTCCCTCGCCGAGTTGTCCCGGTTCAACGGGGTCGGCGAGAACAAGCTCGCCAAGTACGGCGAGGCGATCCTGGCCGTCCTCGCCGAGTCCTGACGCACGCGGAAGGGCCCGACCCCGTGGTGGGGTCGGGCCCTTCCGGTGTGCTGTGGCCTCGCTGGAGTTCACGCGGTGGTGCTCTGATCCGCGAGGTCGTGCTCGCCGCATTGGCTGCGTTTCTTGCTCTGCAGCCATCGGGGCGGCGGTGTTGGTCTTAGCTGGTGCTGTAGCCGCGGGTGGCGATCCAGTCGGCGAGGTTGTCGATGTTCATGCGGTAGGTGGCGGTGGTGGGGTCGGCGCTGTCGGCGATGGTGACGGTGTTGCCGTTGTCGCGGTAGCCGATGACGCTGATGTAGTGGCCGCCTTCGAAGGAGTGGGTGGTGCCGTCGGTGTCGGTGGCGGTGCCGGCGATGTTGGCGACCACGGCCCGGCCGGCGTCGACGGTCTTGACGACGTCGGCGCGCAGGGTGTCGGTCTGCTTGTCGTCGGCCTTGGGGGTGCTGATCTCGACCGACTTGTAGGCGTCCTTGGTGCCGGTCTCCTTGTTCAGTACGGGGGTGATGTCGTTGATGCTGTTGGTGCCGGCCTCGGTGGTGCCCATCTCCTTGGCCATGGTGTGTACGTCGATGTTCTTGCCCTGCACGCTCAGGGCGTTGCGGGCGGCGGCGGGGCCGCAGAAGTAGAAGTTGGGCTGGGCTTCGTAGCGGACGTCGAGTTCCCGCTCGCCGTGGCCCTTGCGGTCCGCCACCACGCTGGTGGTGGTGGGGGCGGCGTGGGCGGCGATCGCGGGGCCGGCGATGCCTCCGGCGGTGGCGGTGATACCGGCAGCGGTCAGAACGGTCTTACGCAGCAGAGTGGTAGCCATGATGGTTGCCTCCCTGAAGTGGGGGATGACGCGGCGGGGGATGCCGCGAAGGGGGGAAAGTCTTGGGGGTGCCCGTCGAAACCGGGCTGGCGCGCGGGCGGCCCTGGGGGTCTGCTCCGCGGCTCGGGGATGTAACGACGACCGGGCCGGGCCGATTCCCTGACCTGGCGATCCGCTCCCGGGTGCCGGGCGGGCCGGTGTCCGGCGCTCGACCCGGTTCCTCGGCGGTCAGCCATGTACAACGCCCCGCGCCCGCCACCGATTCCGCGCTGACGATGGCACCGACCACAGCCCCGACCATCTCAGCGAACCGGACACCGCCTACCAAACCCACCAGCCGGGGAGGGGATCCGCGAGATCACGGGCCCCAGCACCAAGATCCACCCCTGCCGCGCGCGATCTTGCACTTTGGTGCCGGACACGCCTCGCGAAACGGGCATCCCACGGGCCCAAAGTGCAAGATCGCGGAGGAGGCCGGGGCCGGGGCCGGGGCCGGGACGGGGACGGGTGGCGGGGGCGGGGGGCGGGGGGCGGGGGGCGGGGACGACGGGTCACCCGCCCTCGCGTGGCGACACAACCCCCACCGAACCACCCGCGGAACCCTCCCAGGGGGCGGGATAACGCTTCCGCCCATCGGGACCAGCGCCGTCGGTGGAACGTCATGGGTGTCAAATGCGGGCGGAGACACCCGTGGCGTTCCACTCGGGCGTTGCCGGCGGGCCGGACAACGGGCGCGAGCAGGAACGGGCAGGAGCGGGGAACGGGTCAGGGGCGCGGGGCGGCTTCGGTGGTGGTGGTGGAGCCGTCCAGCGCGGCCAGGATCGCCTCGGCCGTACGCCGGCCCACCCCGGGCACCTCGGTGATCTCCTCCACCGTCGCGGACGACAGCCGCTTCAGTGAGCCGAAGTGCCGCAGCAGCGCCTTGCGGCGTACCTCGCCGAGGCCGGGGACGTTGTCCAGCGCCGACTCGGTCATCCGCTTGGAGCGCCGCTGCCTGTGGAACGTGATGGCGAAGCGGTGCGCCTCGTCGCGTACCCGTTGCAGCAGGTAGAGCGCCTCGGAGGTGCGCGGCAGGATCACCGGGAACTCGTCGTCGGGCAGCCAGACCTCCTCCAGCCGCTTCGCCAGCCCGCACAGCGCCACGTCGTCGATGCCCAGCTCGGCGAGCGCCTTCGCGGCGGCGGCGACCTGGGGCGGACCACCGTCGACCACGACGAGCTGCGGTGGGTACGCGAACTTGCGCGGTCGCCCGGTGGTCGGGTCGATGCCGGGCCGGTCGGGGTCGGAGGCGGTCTCCTCGCCCAGCTCACCGGTCTCGGCGCGGGCGTCGAGGTAGCGGGCGAAGCGCCGCCGCAGCACCTCGGACATGGCCGACAGGTCGTCGGTGGCGCCGCGCACGATGAACCGGCGGTATTCGCTCTTGCGGGGCAGCCCGTCCTCGAACACGACCATGCTGGCGACCACGTCGGTGCCCTGGATCTGGGACACGTCGAAGCACTCGATGCGCAGCGGTGAGGTGTTCATGGCGAGCGCGTCGGCGATCTCGTCGAGCGCCCGGCTGCGGGTGGTCAGGTCACCGGCCCGCTTGAGCTTGTGCCCGGCCAGCGCGTCCCTGGCGTTGCGCTCGACGGTCTCCAGCAGCGACCGTTTGTCGCCGCGCTGCGGCACCCGCAGCGACACCCGGCTGCCCCGGCGGGCGGTGAGCCAGTCGGCGAGCGCGTCGGCGTCGCCTGGTAGCTCGGGGACGAGCAGCTCGCGGGGCACGTCGGCCTCGCCCTGCTCGCCGCCGTACACCTGGGTGCAGAAGTGGTGCACGAGGTCGCCGGTGGTCAGCTCCTCGGTCTTCTCCACCACCCAGCCGCGCTGGCCGCGCACCCGGCCGCCGCGGACGTGGAAGACCTGCACGGCCGCTTCGAGCGGGTCGTCGGCGAACGCGACCACGTCGGCGTCGGTGCCGTCGCCGAGCACCACCGTCTGCTTCTCCATCGCCCGGCGCAGCGCCGCGACGTCGTCGCGCAGCCGGGCGGCCCGCTCGAACTCCAGCTGCTCGCTGGCGTCGAGCATCTCCTTCTCCAGCCGCCGGACCATGGTGTCGGTGCGGCCGGCCATGAAGTCGCAGAAGCCGTCGACGATCTCCCGGTGCTGTTCTGCGGTGACGCTGCCGACGCACGGCGCCGAGCACTTGCCGATGTAGCCGAGCAGGCAGGGCCGGCCGACCTGGCCGGCCCGCTTGAACACCCCGGACGAGCAGGTCCGCGCCGGGAAGACCCGCAGCAGCAGGTCGAGCGTCTCGCGGATGGCCCAGGCGTGGGAGTACGGCCCGAAGTAGCGCACACCCTTGCGCTTCACGCCGCGCATCACCTGCAACCGGGGGTATTCCTCGTCGAGCGTGACCGCGAGATAGGGGTACGACTTGTCGTCGCGGTAGCGGACGTTGAACCGGGGGTCGTACTGCTTGATCCAGGTGTATTCCTGCTGGAGCGCCTCGACCTCGGTGGCGACGGTGATCCAGTCGACCGACTCGGCGGTGAACACCATCTGCCGGGTGCGCTGGTGCAGGCCGACCGGGTCGGCGAAGTAGGAGTTGAGCCGGCTGCGCAGGTTGCGCGCCTTGCCGACGTAGATCACCCGGCCGGTGCCGTCGCGGAAGCGGTAGACCCCTGGCGACTCCGGGATGGTGCCGGGCGCGGGACGGTAGGTCGAGGGGTCAGCCACGGCGTCAAGCCTAGTCCGCACCCCTGACACGCGACCGTCACCGCGCCCCCGCCGACGACCGGCCGGCGGGGGCGCGGAACGGGTCAGGCCAGCGTGATCTGGTCGCCGTCGACCTTGATCTCCTTCGCCGCGAGCGGCTTGGTGGCCGGGCCGCCCTTCACCGAGCCGTCGACGATCGAGAACCGGCTGTTGTGGCAAGTGCAGTTGATCGTGCCGCCGTCGACGTTCGACACCGGGCAGCGCTGGTGCGTGCAGATCGGGTCGAACGCCTTGAACTGGCCGGCCTCGGGCTGGGTGATCACCACGCCCTGGCTGGCGAAGACGGCGCCGCCGCCCACCGGGATGTCCGAGGTGCGCGCCAGCGCGCTGCCGCCGTCACGGTCGCCGCCGCCGTCACGGTCGCCGCCGCCGGCGTCGCCGGTCGCGGTCGCGCCGGGCGGGCCGCCGCTGGTCGGGGCGAGCCCGGGGGACGCGTCGTCGTCGCTGCCGCAGCCCGCGAGCACCACGGCCGCGCCGATCGCTCCGGCTCCGGTGAGCAGGGTACGGCGGCTCTGGGTGACCGGTCGGGTCAGCGCCTGATCATCACTCATATCCGGCCTTTCTCTCGGCTTACTGCGGAAACACGCACCAGCGTGGGGCACGGTTCATACTGGCGCGTCACAGACCGGGCACCGACGGCCCGGCCTGCGAAAACGCGTACCGGATGGGTCAGCGCGCCCCGGCGGGGACCTTGCGGGTCCGCGACTTGGCGCTGCCGTTGGCCTTGGCCGCCCGGGTGGTGGCCGCCTTGGCGCCCTTGGCCTCGCCGTCGAGCTTGAGGATCGGCCGCAGGAACTGCCCGGTGTGGCTCTCCGGCACCTCGGCGACCTCCTCCGGCGTGCCGGTGGCGAGCACGGTGCCGCCCCGGTGGCCGCCCTCGGGGCCCATGTCGATGAGCCAGTCGGCCGTCTTGATCACGTCGAGGTTGTGCTCGATGGTGATGACCGTGTTGCCCTTGTCGACCAGGCCCTCCAGCACCATCAGCAGCTTGCGGATGTCCTCGAAGTGCAGGCCGGTGGTGGGCTCGTCGAGCACGTAGACGGTGCGGCCGGTGGAGCGCTTCTGGAGTTCGGAGGCGAGCTTGACGCGCTGCGCCTCGCCGCCGGACAGCGTCGGAGCGGGCTGGCCGAGGCGGACGTAGCCGAGGCCGACGTCGACGAGCGTCCTGAGGTGCCGGTGGATGGCCGGGATGGCGGAGAAGAACTCGGCCGCCTCCTCGATCGGCATGTCCAGCACCTCGGCGACCGTCTTGCCCTTGTAGTGCACCTCGAGCGTCTCGCGGTTGTAGCGCGCGCCCTTGCACACCTCGCAGGGGACGTAGACGTCCGGCAGGAAGTTCATCTCGATCTTGATCGTGCCGTCACCGGAGCACGCCTCGCAGCGCCCGCCCTTGACGTTGAACGAGAACCGGCCCGGGCCGTACCCCCGGACCTTGGCCTCGGTGGTCTCGGCGAAGAGCTTGCGGATGTGGTCCCAGACACCGGTGTACGTGGCGGGGTTGGAGCGCGGCGTCCGCCCGATCGGCGACTGGTCCACGCCGACGACCTTGTCCACGTTCTCCAGGCCGGTGATCCGCGTGTGCCGGCCGGGCACCAGCCGGGCGCCGTTGATCTGGTTGGCGAGCACTGTGTAGAGGATGTCGTTCACCAGCGTCGACTTGCCCGAGCCGCTCACGCCGGTGACCGCGATGAGCTGGCCGAGCGGGAAGCTCACGGTGAGGTTGCGCAGGTTGTGCTCGCGCGCGCCGTGCACCACCAGCTCGCGCCCCGGCGTCTGCGGCCGGCGGGCGGCCGGCGTCGGGATGGACTTCCGCCCGGCCAGGTACGCCCCGGTGACCGACTCGGTGTTGTCCAGCAGCGCCGGCACCGACCCGCTGTGCACGATCTTGCCGCCGTGCTCGCCCGCGCCCGGGCCGATGTCGACGATCCAGTCCGCCACCCGGATGGTGTCCTCGTCGTGCTCGACCACGATCAGCGTGTTGCCCAGGCCGCGCAGCCGCAGCAGCGTCTCGATGAGCCGGTGGTTGTCGCGCTGGTGCAGGCCGATCGACGGCTCGTCGAGCACGTAGAGCACGCCGACCAGGCCGGAGCCGATCTGGGTGGCCAGCCGGATGCGCTGGGCCTCACCGCCGGAGAGCGTGCCGGCCGGGCGGTCCAGCGAGAGGTAGTCCAGACCGACGTCGAGCAGGAACTTCAGCCGGGCGTTGATCTCCTTGAGGACCCGCTCGGCGATCATCTTCTGCCGGTCGGTCAGCTCGATGCCGGCGAGCAGGTCGGCCGCCTCGCCGACGGAGAGGTTGCAGACCTCGGCGATGCTCTTGCCCGCCAGGGTGACCGCGAGCACCTCCGGCTTGAGCCGGGTGCCGCCGCAGGCCGCGCAGGGCACGTCCCGCATGTAGCCCTCGTACTTGTCCCGGGACCACTCCGACTCGGTGTCGGTGTGCCGGCGCTCGATCCACTGCACCACGCCCTCGAAGCCGGTGTAGTAGGAGCGCTCACGGCCGTACTTGTTGCGATAGCGCACGTGCACCTGGTCGTCGGAGCCGTGCAGGATCGTCTTCTGCGCCCGCGACGGCAGCGCCCGCCACGGCGTGTCGATGTCGAAGTGCTCGGCCTCGCCGAGCGCCTCCAGCAGCCGCAGGAAGTATTCGAGGTTGTGGCCGGTGGCCCAGGGCTGGATCGCGCCCTCGCGCAGCGTGCGCTCCGGGTCGGGGATGACCAGCTCGGGGTCCACCTCCTTCTTCGTGCCGAGTCCGGTGCACTCCGGGCAGGCGCCGTACGGGGCGTTGAAGGAGAAGACGCGGGGTTCCAGATCCTCGATCGCGAGGGGGTGGTCGTTCGGGCAGGCCAGGTGCTCGGAGTAGCGGCGCTCCCGGGCCGGGTCGTCCTCCGGCAGGTCGACGAAGTCGAGCAGCACCAGGCCGCCGGACAGGCCGAGCGCGGCCTCGACCGAGTCGGTGAGCCGCTGCTTGGCACTCGGCTTGACGCTGAGCCGGTCGATCACCACCTCGATGGTGTGCTTCTCCTGCTTCTTGAGCTTCGGCGGCTCGGTCAGCGGGTGCACCACGCCGTCGACCCGGGCGCGGGCGTAGCCCTTGGCCTGGAGTTCGGCGAACAGGTCGACGTACTCGCCCTTGCGGCCGCGCACCACCGGCGCGAGCACCATGAACCGGGTGCCCTCGGCCATGGCCAGGACGCGGTCGACGATCTGCTGCGGGCTCTGCTTGGAGATCCGCTCGCCGCAGATCGGGCAGTGCGGCTCGCCGATGCGGGCGAACAGCAGGCGGAGGTAGTCGTAGACCTCGGTGATCGTGCCGACGGTGGAGCGCGGGTTGCGCGAGGTGGACTTCTGGTCGATGGAGACGGCGGGACTGAGGCCCTCGATGAAGTCGACGTCGGGCTTGTCCATCTGGCCGAGGAACTGCCGGGCGTACGACGACAGCGACTCGACGTAGCGGCGCTGGCCCTCGGCGAAGATGGTGTCGAACGCCAGGCTCGACTTGCCCGAACCGGAGAGCCCGGTGAAGACGATCAGGGCGTCCCGGGGCAGGTCGAGACTGACGTCACGCAGGTTGTGCTCGCGCGCGCCACGGATGATCAGTCGGTCGGCCACGGTGCGTGTGCTCCCGGAAGAAGAATATGAGGCGGATCTGTGCACCAGACGCCGGGTCTGGGTGGTTTTCACAGGTTGTCGGGCGCAGAAAAGACGCCTCGGCAACTCTAGCCCCGACGTATGACAACTTCCGTCGCGCGAACATTCCCCCAGCTCAGGCCGGTCGGGCGGGAACCACGCAGGTCCACCCGACCGGCCCGGGCCGGCTCAGAATGCCCCTGGTGCGGGCGGGGTCGCCGGACGTCCGGTGCGTCGCCGCCCGGCCCGCCATCCGCCCCGCCGTTCGGCCGCCAGCCGGGCCGCGCGGCGACCGCCCTCGTGCTCGATCTCCCGCTGCAACCGGCGCCAGCTCTCCCAGCGGCGCACCGGCAGCTCGCCGTCGTCCATCGCGGCCCGCACCGCGCAGCCCGGCTCGGCGTCGTGGGCGCAGTCGGCGTACCGGCAGCCGGCCGCCAGCTCGGTGATGTCGGCGAACGCCCGGTCCAGGCCGGCCGCGCCGTCGAGCAGGCCGACCGCCCGTACGCCCGGGGTGTCCAGCACCGCTCCCCCACCCGGCAGCGGCACCAGCGACCGCCAGGTGGTGGTGTGCCGGCCCTTGCCGTCGACCCGGCGGATCGCCTGGGTGCGCATCACGTCCGCCCCGGCCAGCGCGTTGACCAGGCTCGACTTGCCGGCGCCGGAAGGGCCGAGCAGGCCGAGCGTGCGCCCCGGGGCGACGTGCCGGCGCAGCGGCGCCAGGCCGGTGCCCCGCTCGGCGCTGACCGGCAGCACCGGTACCCCCGGCGCGAGGTCGGCCAGTTGCCGGGCCACCGCCGCCGGGTCGGCGGCCAGGTCGGCCTTGGTGAGCACGACGAGCGGCTCCGCCCCGGATTCGTGCACCAGGGAGAGCAGCCGTTCGATCCGCGCGGCGTCCGGTTCCGGGTGCACCGGCTCGACCACCGCGGCGGCGTCGAGGTTGGCGGCCAGTACCTGGCCGCTGGCGTCCTTGCCCGCGGTACGCCGCACCAGCGCGGTACGCCGCGGCAGCACCGCCTCCACCGTGACCGGGCCGTCCGGCCAGGTGGACAGCAGCACCCAGTCACCCGCGCAGGGCAGCGCGGTCAGGTCGCGGGCGGCGGCGGACAGCACGCCGCCGCCGAGGCTGGCCCGCACCGGCCCCTGCGGGCACAGCACGGTGCAGACGCCCCGGTCCACCCGGGCGACCCGCCCGGGACGGTGGCCGGCGCGCCGGTCGAGACGGGCCGCCCAGCCGGCGTCCCAGCCGAGGGCGGTCAGATCGAGAGTCATGGTGTCCTCATCGGTGTCGAGGGGAGGTACGGCGGAACACACGCGCTGCGACCGGCATGCGCACCACCTCCCCTCCGACTCCCGGTGCCGCGTACTCGACGACGTGGAGCCCGGCGCGTCCGGCGCCGGCCTATGTCGTCGGCCCCGACGGTAGGTGGCACGCCGACGCGCCGAAAGCGATTTCCCGCCGGGCACGGCCCGGTCCGGCCCGCTAGGGTCGGACGGGTGAGAACGCGATGACCGCCGACCCCCTGCTGCTGACCGGCGCGCTGGCCGAGGCGAACGACCGGCTGCTGCGTACCGTGTCCGGTCTGACCGCCGCGGACGTCGCGGCGCCCTCGCTGCTGCCGGGCTGGACCCGCGCGCACGTGCTCACCCACCTGGCCCGCAACGCCGACGGGTTCGTCAACCTGCTCACCTCGGCGCGCACCGGCGAGGAGATCCCGATGTACGCCTCGGCGCAGGCCCGCGCCGACGACATCGACGCCGGCGCCGACCGCGGCCCGGCCGACCTGCTGGACGACGTACGCCGCAGCGGCCAGCGCTTCGACGCGGCGGTCGCGGCGATGCCCGTGGACGCCTGGGGCGCCACGGTGCAGACCCGGCGCGGCCCGTGGCCGGCGGCGATGCTGGTCTGGGGGCGGCTGCGCGAGGTCGAGGTGCACCACGTCGACCTGGCGGCCGGTTACCGGCCCGCGGACTGGCCGGAGGCGTTCGCCCAGCGGCTGCTGCACGAGGTGGTGACCGGGCTGGCCGGCAACCCGGCCGCACCGGCCATGGTGCTGCGTTTCGACGGCGCGGCGTCCGAACTCGTCGTGGGTGACCCGGAGGGGGCGCCCACGGTCACCGGCCCCGCGCCGGAACTCGCCGCCTGGCTGACCGGCCGGGGCGCGGGCGAGCTGCTCACCGTCGAACCCGACGGCCCCCTGCCGAACCCACCGGAATGGATCTGAACATCGTCATGACCTACACCGGAGACGTCACGCCCGGCGGCCCGCCGGCCGTGCGCGAGCTCGACCGGCTCACCGTCACCAAGCTGTCGGTGGGCCCGATGGACAACAACGCCTATCTGCTGCGCTGCAACGCCACCGGCGAGCAGGTGCTGATCGACGCCGCGAACGAGGCGCCGCGCCTGCTGGAGCTGGTCGGCGACGGCGGGCTGGCCGCCGTGGTGACCACCCACCAGCACATGGACCACTGGGTCGCGCTGGAGGAGGTGGTGGCCAAGACCGGGGCGCGCGCGCTGGTGCACGCCGACGACGCCGAGGGCCTGCCCATCGAGGCCGAGCGGCTCGCCGACGGCGACACGGTGCCGGTCGGTGACTGCGGGCTGGAGGTCATCCACCTGCGCGGGCACACACCGGGCTCGATCGCGCTGCTCTACCGCGACCCGGCCGGCACCCCGCATCTCTTCACCGGGGACTCCCTCTTCCCGGGTGGCGTGGGGAACACGGACCAGGATCCGGAGCGCTTCGGCCGGCTCATCGACGACGTCGAGGCCAAGCTGTTCGACCGGCTGCCGGACGACACCTGGTTCTACCCGGGCCACGGCAAGGACAGCACCATCGGCGCCGAGCGGCCCGCGTTGCCGCAGTGGCGCGCCCGCGGCTGGTGAGGACGCCCGGCCCGGCCTCCCCCGTGACGGCCGGGCCGGGCGCGGTCAGGCGGTGACCGCCCGCAGCCGGCGCCGGGTGGCGAGCAGCACCGGGCCGGCCAGCAGCAGCCCGACCGCCATGGTCAGCACCGTGGGGTTGAGCGCCCCGGGGAGCAGGCCGGTCAGCGCCCGCGCGGCGAGCCCCAGCGCCACGTAGAGCCCGGCCCACGCGGTCGCCCCGGCCGCCGCGCAGACCAGGAACCGCCGGTACGACATCCGCAGCCCGCCCGCGGCCAGCGGCAGCAACGCGTTGAACACCGGCAGGAACGGCGCCACCAGCACGATCCGTCCTCCGCCGCGGTGCAGCAGCGTCTCGGCTGCGGCCCAGCGGGACTCGCCGATCCAGCCGCCCACCCGGCTGTCCCGCAGCCGCCCGCCCCAGCGCCGGCCGGCGAAGAAACTCAGCGACCAGCCGGCCAGGCAGCCCGCGACCACCGCCGCGACGGTGAGCGCCCCACCGGCCGGACGACCCGCGCCGACCGCGGCCAGGACCGCGGCGTCGCCGGGCACCAGCACCCCGATCAGGGGTACGGCGTCGGCGAGCATGACCACGCCGAGCAGCCCCATCAACAGGGTGGTGGGCAGCTCACCGGCGGCGGCCACGAGTTCGTTCATGAGCTGCACGCTATGCGGCGGCGGCACGCCGGCGCATCGGGCATGATCCCCCAGTGGTCCCCGACACCCGGCCGGGGAGACCCCTAGGGTCAGCCGGGCTCATCGGGGCCGGAGCACCTGCACCCGGCGTACCGGGGAGTCGACCGAGGGTTCGGTGGTCGGCACCGGGTAGCTCGCCACCAGTTCCAGCCCGTCCGGCGGCAGGTGGCCCCGGTCCGGGTCACCGACCAGCACCTGCACGCCGTGTGCGGCGCAGCGCCGCAGGTAGGGCAGGACCCGGGCGGCCAGGCCCGCGTCGTAGAGCGCGTCCCCTGCCACCAGCAGGTCGGCGCCGGTCACCCCGTCGAGCAGGTCGGCGCCGTCGGCTGTCACCCGGACCCGGTTGGCCCGGGCGTTGACGGTGACCGCCGCCAGCGCGTACGGGTCGATGTCGTTGGCGATGACCTGGTCGGCCCCGGCGAGCGCGGCGGCGATGGCGACCAGCCCCGAGCCGGCGCCCAGGTCGAGCACCCGCCGCCCGGCGGCCAGCTCCGGGCGGTCCAGCAGGTGCCGGGCGAGCGCCTGGCCACCGGCCCAGACCGACGCCCAGTACGGCGGCGGCAGCGACCGCCCGGCGGCGGCCTCCATCCGGGCCCACCACAGGATGGCGTCCTCGGCCAGGTACAGGCGCACCTCCGGCACGAACGGCGTACCGACCAGGCGCAGGCGGTCCGGGCCCCCGCCGGGCGCCGCGATCTCCTGCTCCAGGTCGGCCAGAGCCGTCTGCCTGCTCATCGGGGCAAGCATGCCGTGCCCGGCCCGACGGCGGGGTCTTTTTCCGGTCGCGCACGTATTCACGGGCGCGCCGCGCGCTTCCGGCAGCGGATTCCGGTCCAGACGGTTACTGTCAGGGTGGTACAGGGCGATCACCGGCCGCGGAGCCGGTGCTCGCTCGCATTGAACAGGGAGAGACGCATGGCAACCGGCACGGTCAAGTGGTTCAACTCGGAAAAGGGCTTCGGCTTCATCGAGCAGGACGGCGGAGGCCCGGACGTGTTCGTCCACTACTCGGCCATCCAGAGCAGTGGCTACCGCGAGCTGAACGAGGGCCAGAAGGTCGAGTTCGAGGTGACCCAGGGGCAGAAGGGCCCGCAGGCGGACAACGTTCGTCCGATGTAACGCGTGCCGGTGGCGGCGGTCGGGCTCCGACCGCCGCCGCAGTGCATCCTCAAAACGGCGCGGCCGGCAGGTCGCGCCGTTTCCGTAATGGCCCGGCCAGCAGGATCAGCGGGGTCAGCGCCAGCCAGGCGGTCATCACCCGGATCGCGCCGCCCGGCCCCCACGCCGCGCCCAGCGCCCCGGCGAGCAGGGCGGCCAGCGGAATCGTCCCGTAGTTGAGCAGCTGCATGCTCACCGTGACGCGGCCGAGCAGCCGGTGCGGCGTGTACGTCTGCCGGAAGCTGCCCTTGACCACGTTGCCGACGGCGACGCCGAGGCTCACCAGGATCCCGCCGAGCACCAGCCAGCCGGTGCGCTCGCCGGGCCCGGCGAGCGGGATCAACAGCGCGGGCGGGCCGGTGAGGGCACCGGCGACCAGCAGCGTACGGGCGCTGCCGAGCCGCCGGGACAGGCGCGCGGCCAGCGCGGCGCCGATCACGCCGCCGAGGCTGGCGAGTCCGATCAGGAGGCCGACCAGCCCGGCGGGCAGCTCGGCCGAGCGGACCAGGAACACCACGAGCACGGCCTGGTAGCCGGTGAGCCCGATGTTGCTGGCCGCCCCGAAGACCGTCAGCACCCGCAGGTACGGGTCGCGGACGACGAACCGCAGCCCGGCGGCGACCTCGCGGCGCAGCGACGCCGTACCGGCGGGACGGTGCGGCCGGGGTTCGGCCGCGCGGATGCGGCGCAGGCACAGCGCGGAGAGCAGGAAGCTCAGCGCGTCCAGCGCCACCGCGGCCACCGCGCCGACGAGCTGGGCGACCAGGCCGGCCAGCCCGGGCCCGACCAGGTAGCTCGCGGTCTGGGTGGCGTGCAGGCGGGCGTTGGCCTCGGGCACCTGCCCGGGACGCAGCAGCGTGGGCAGGTAGACCTGGTCGGCGGTCTCGAAGAAGACCCGGGCCAGTCCGGCGCCCAGAGCCACGACCAGCAGGTGGCCGACGGTGAGCAGGCCGAGCAGGGCGGCCACCGGCACGCTCGCGAACAGCGCGGCGGCGACCAGGTCGGCGGCGATCATCACGGGCCGGCGGCGGACGCGGTCGACCCACGCCCCGACCGGCAGCCCGGCGAGCAGCCACGGCAGCCACGCCGCCGCGGTGAGCACCGCCACCTGGAACGTGGTCGCGTCGAGCACCGCGACCGCGACCAGCGGCAGCGCCACGACGGTCATGTTGTTGCCCACGGCGCTGACCGTGTGGGCGGTCCAGAGCAGCCGGAAGTCGCGGTGCCGGAACAAGCCGCCGGGCGGCGCGTCGACCGGGCCGGACGTCCGCGCGGTGGCGGTCACGGCCGGCCCGGGACGCCGTGGGCGAACACGAAGACCGGTTCGCGGCGCTGCCCGTCGTCGGGCACCGTCCGGTCGGCCCACCGGGCCAGCAGCTCGATCACCTCGCGGCTGAGTTCGGCCAGCTCGTCCGGGGTCAGGTGCAGCCACTTGTCGGTGCTGAACGGCCCTTCGCCCCACGCGGCGTGCGCCTCGTCGGGCGCCGCCTGCCAGGCGCGGACCAGCTCGGCGTGCCGCTCCAGGTTGAGTGAGCTGGCCGCGTCGGCCACCACCCGGGCCGCCGGGTCGTCGTCGAAGTCGCTGTTGGACCAGCGCACCCCCCGGTCGCGCAGCCGCCACCAGCGTTCCCGGCGGTCGCGGGCCAGCTCGGGCGCCTCGACCAGCAGGTCCGCGGCGGCGAGCACCTTGAGGTGGTGGCTCACGTTCGCCGGCGCCTGGCCGGTGTGCTCGGCGAGCATGCCGACTGTGCACGGGCCGTACACCTTGAGCACGTCCATGAGCCGGCGGCGCAGTGGGTGGGCGAGCGCGGCGAGCACCCGCGAGTCGGTGACCTGCCGGACGGTGGGCTGTTCCATCCGGCGAGTCTGGCATTCGCAAGATCTGTTGCGCAATATCTCTTGCCGAATGGGCCGGACCGGGGCGCCGCGACACGAGGGTCGCGGCGCCGGATGGTCAGGCGGTCAGCCGGCGGGACAGTTCGTCGGCCACGTCCCGGGCGATCTGCGGCGGGATGGCCTCGGCGATCTTCTCCGGCGGCAGCCCGGCCAGCACCCCGGAGACGATCTGCTGCTCGTCGGTGAAGTCCTTGCCGGACAACTCGTTCACCTGCGCCACGAGGGCCGGCCAGGCGCGCAGCATCGCCAGCATCTGCTGCAACGGCGAGTTCGCCATGGGCGGGTTGACCAGCCCGGTGGTGTTCGCCGGCGAGATGAGCCAGTTGCGCAGGTTCTGCAGGTCGGCCAGGACGTCGCCGACCGTACGGCTCTTCGAGCCGGTGTTCCCGATGAGCTTGTCGGTCTGTTCCATGTCGTCCTCCGGTTTCACGACGGCGATCATCCCGATCGCGGTGAGGTAGCGGCGGAACAGCGGGGTCTGGTCCCGCCCCGCCTTTGTGGAGTCGCGGAAGAAGCTGAAGTGGGTGTGGAACAGGTGGCTGCTGTCGCCGCCGGTCCGCCGTCCCAGCCGGTCCCAGCGGCGCACCGTCCGCCCGTCCGGGGAGTAGATGATCTCCCGGATGTCCCGGGTGTCGGCCGCGTTCGCGGCGCACTGCGCCACCATCCAGGCGGAGAAGGTCCGCAGGTTGTGCGTGCCGCCGCCGGAGCGGACCGAGAACGTGCCGACGTCCAGCGCTGATGCGTACAACGTGAGCCCGGACCGGTCCCGGCTGGACTCCACCACCGAGTAGTCGTTCGTGACGACCCGGTCGGAGCCGCAGTGGTAGCCGCCGCGGTGGTTCACGTCGCCGACGATGCCGACCTCCGCCGGCTCCAGGTCGTCGGCGCGTACGGCGTTCTTGTCGACGTTGAGGTAGGTGAGTAACAGGTTCCGGACGGCCAGCAGGTTCGCCGGGGCCGACGTCATGGCAGCTCCCCTTCCGATCGATGACCGGCGAGGGCACGACAATCACACCGCGTGATGACATGCGATCCGCGGACGCGCCCCGCCGGATAACTGCACGGCACCGGGCACTTGCTCCGAGCTTAACCACGGTTAGGCAGAAGTGCCCAGCTCAGGGGCGCTTTTTTTGAACTATCAGCCCGCTGTGGACAGTGCCGGCACGAGCGGCAGCACCAACGCCGAGGGATGCTCACGATCGTGGAGGATCTCCCGCCAGCCAGCACGGAGGGTCACAGCGGTGCCGAGCGGCTCACCGGTGCCGGGGTTGCGCGCGTAGCGGGGGTGGGCGCCACCGGAGACCTGCACCCGCAGCCGGTGCCCGGACGCGAAGCGGTACGCCGTCGGCCAGAGCGTCACCGGCACGGTGACCACTCCGGACGGATCACGCGGGAACCGCCCGGGCTCGACGCGGACCAGGCCGTCGCAGACGTTCCAGGAGCGCCCGCGCCGGTCCACGTCGCACAGACGCACGAACACGTCCAGGTACGACAGTTCGCTGCGCAGGTGGATCTCGGCGCGTACCGGCCCGGCCACCTCGACCGGGTCGCGCAGCGGCTCGCTGGTGTAGGTGAGCACGTCCGGGCGCGCCTCGACCGGCCGGTTGTCCACCGCGCCGGCCCGCTGGGCCACCAGCAGCGGGCCACCGAGCGACGGGGTGGGGTCGGCCGGGTCGTACCAGATCCGGTCCGGTGCGCCGTGCTCCTGCGGTTCCGGGGCCAGCCCGCCGGCGGATCGCAGGTGCCATCGCGCGGGTGTGGCCGGTGGCGGCCAGTCCGGCAGGTCGCGCCAGCCGCTGCCGTCGCCGCCGACGTGCACCCGTACCGGCGCGCGTTCCGGCCCGGGTCGCCCGGCCAGGTGGGTGTCGAGCCAGTCCAGGCCCTCCCGCAGCGACGCCAGGAGCAGCCCCGGGCTGCCGTGCGTCCACGGCCCGACGACCAGGCGGGTCCGCGTCCCGGCGGCCCGCAGACGGGCGTAGTCGTCGAGCTGGGCCGGCAGGAAGATGTCCTGCCAGCCGCTGACCATCGCCACCGGGGCCCGGACCTCGGTGATCCGGTCGCCGAAGACCCGGGTACGCCAGTAGTCGGTGTCGGGCGTGTGGTGACGCAGCCACTCCTGGAAGAACGGCACCGTCACGCCGGTGGCGACCCGGTCCGCCTCGGCCAGCGGCAGGTGCGCCAGGGCGCGGGCGAGCCGGGGCTGGCCGCGTTTGAGCTCCCACTGCCGGGCCAGCCAGGGCACCGTCTGCGCCTGGAGCAGCTCGGCCCAGGTGAGCACCGTGTCCAGCGCGAACGACTCCCCCGCGTACGTGGAGTCGCGGGTGGCCGACGCGGTCACCACGGCGACCATCGCGCGCAGTTCGTCGCCCGCCTCGGCGGCGAGCGCCCACTGCACGAAGCCCTGGTAGCTGGCGCCGAACATGCCGAACGCGCCGGTCCACCACCGCTGGCGGCGCAGCCAGTCCAGCGTGTCCAGGCCGTCGTCGCGCTCGTGCACGAGCGGCGCGAACTCGCCGCCGGAGCCGAACGTGCCGCGGCACGACTGGATCACCACGTGGAAACCCCGCTCGGCGATCAGGCGACCCAGCAGCCGGATCGGCCCGCCCCGCCCGTACGGGGTGCGGATCAGCACGCACGGCGCGGCGGGCAGACCGGGCGCGTAGTGGTCGGTGCGCAGCGTCACCCCGTCGCGTACCCGGACCGGGATGTCCCGGGTGACGGCGACCCGCCCGGTGCGGGCGGCGGGCAGTCGCAGCGCCGCGGTGGCGGCCCGGGTGACCAGCCGCATGATCAGTCGGCCGGGCCGGAGGCGTCGCCGCGACGGGGAGCGGCGCGGATCTCGTCCCGGTGGGTGCGCATGGAGTGCACCATCTCGGCCATGAACCGGTGCACCACGGCCAGCTCGTCGTCGCTGAAGCGGTCCATCACCTCGTCGGTACGGCGACCCAGCGGCCCGAAGAAGCTCTGCGCCAGCGTCGCGCCGCGGTCGGCGTAGTGCAGGAGGATCTTGCGACGGTCGGCGGTGTCCCGGTCGCGCCGGATGTGGCCGCCGCGTTCCAGCCGGTCGACCAGCGCGGTCACCGAGCCGGAGGAGAGGTTGAGCGCCTCGCCGAGCCGGCCGGGGGTGATCGGGTCGCCCACCAGCTCGGCCTCCATGACCGCGATCAGGGCGTACAGGTCGGTGGCGTTGAGCCCGTGCAGCCCGGCGAACGCGTGCCCGATGTGCTGCGCGTCGACCGAGTAACGACGCAGGTCGTTGGTGATGTCGGCCACCATGCGCCCGCGTGGGTCGTCACGTCGCCGGTACATCCTGTGCGCCGCCACCGCTTGCCGCCACCCCCTGTCGAACAGTTCCGGTTGCAGCATAGAACCACCGCGGATAATCTCGCTCATCAAGATACTCGTTAAGAGAGAATCCCCCGCGACCAATATGTGAGGGCATCAGATGTCTCTGTTCACCCGCGTCGTCCGGGGCCGGCTGGCCGCCTGGCTCACGCTGGCCGCCGCACTCGTCGTCGGCGTGGTCGCCTTCGGGCTACCGAAGCCGGACAATCCGGCGCCCGTCTCCGACACCGGCCTGTCCGTGGAGTGGCAGTCGACGCAGGTCGAGCGGCTCCAGGAGCAGTTGCCCTCCAAGGACGCCCAGACCGCCCTGGTGGTGGTCAGCCGCGCCGACCGGGCCCCGTTGAGCGGGGCCGACCGCAGCGTGCTCGACGGCCTCGGCGGCGAGTTGAGCTCGCTCGCCGCCAGCGGGCGGGTCTCCCCCGCCCAGGTCTCCCCGGACGGCACTGTGGCGCTGGTCGCGGTGCCGCTGTCCACCGAGGGCGGCCCGTCGGCGGTGGTCGACGAGGTGGAGAAGCTCCGCGAGGCCGTCGGTGACCTGCCCGGCGAGCTGACCGTCGAGGTCACCGGCGGGCCCGCGTTCACCGCCGACCTGGGCAAGGTGTTCCAGGGCGCGGACACCACCCTGCTGCTGGTCACCGCCGCCGTGGTGGCGGTGCTGCTGCTCGTCACCTACCGCAGCCCGTTCCTGTGGCTGGTGCCGCTGCTGGTGGTGGGCGCCACCGAGCAGATCACGCTGCGCGTCGTGGAGTCCCTCGTCCCCGCCTTCGGCATCTACCTGCCCAGCGGGCAGGTGACGGGCATCGCCAGCGTGCTGGTGTTCGGCACCGCCACCAACTACGCGCTGCTGCTCATCGCCCGCTACCGGGAGGAACTGCGCCGCGAGGAGGACCGGTTCGCCGCCATGCGGTCGGCGCTGCGCCGCACCGCCGAGCCGATCCTGGCCAGCGGCAGCACCGTCGTCCTCGGCGTGCTCACGCTGCTGCTGTCCGAGCAGGAGACCAACCGGGCGCTCGCCCTGGCCTGCGCCACCGGTGTGATCCTCGCCATGCTCTCCGCCCTGTTCGTGCTCCCCGCCGCGCTGCTGCTGTTCGGCCGGGGCCTGTTCTGGCCGTTCGTCCCCCGCGTCGGCAGCGCCGCCCGCGAGGGCCGGATCTGGGGCCGCCTCGGCGAGCTGGTGGTCCGCCGGCCGCTGCCGGTCGCCGCGCTCGCAGTCCTGCTGCTCGCCGGCCTCGCCCTCGGCGGCCTGGGCATCCGCACCGGGCTGTCCGAGACCGAGCAGTTCAGCGAGAAGCCCGAGGCGGTCGCCGGAGCCGAGACGCTCGCCCGGGCGTTCCCGGCCGGCAGCACCCAGCCGGTCGCGGTGCTCACCACCCCGCAGGCCGCCCAGGCGGTCCTCGCCGCGGCGAGCGGCGTCGACGGGGTCGCCTCGGCGCGGCCCGGCGCCGCCGGGGACCGGGTCGCCCAGATCGACGTGGTGCTCACCGCCGAGCCGGGCAGCGCCGCCTCCGACCGGGCCGTGGTGGCGCTGCGCGACGCCGTGTCCGCCGTACCGGACTCGGCACCGCCCGCCGTGGAGGGCGCGGACGCCCCCGACGGTGCCCTGGTCGGTGGCTCGGTCGCCGCCACCTACGACTCGAACGAGGCCAACACCAAGGACCTCCAGCTGATCCTGCCGCTCATCCTGCTGCTGGTCGGCGCGGTGCTGGTGCTGCTGCTGCGCGGGCTCCTGGCGCCGCTGCTGCTGGTGCTCACAGTCATCGGCTCGTTCTTCGCCAGCCTCGGCGCGGCCTGGTTGCTCTTCGACCACGTGCTGGACTTCCCGGCGCTGGACAGCGGGGTACTGCTGCTCGCGTTCGTGTTCCTGGTGGCGCTCGGCGTCGACTACAACATCTTCCTGGTCACCCGGGCCCGGGAGGACGCGCGCCGCACCGGCACCCGCGACGGCATGCTGTCGGCGCTGCGGGTCACCGGCGGCGTGATCACCAGCGCCGGCATCCTGCTGGCCGCGGTGTTCGCGGTGCTCGGCGTGCTGCCGCTGATCACGCTCACCCAGATCGGCATCATCGTCTGCATCGGCGTGCTGCTGGACACGCTGCTGGTCCGTACCGTCCTGGTGCCGGCGCTGGCGTTCCTGCTCGGCGACCGGTTCTGGTGGCCCGGGCGGATCACCCGGGACGCCGACGCGCCCGCCGCGACGCCGGCCGAGCCGGTCACCGCACGGGACTGACGACACGGGCGGGGGCCGGCGCGTACGCCGGCCCCCGCCCGTTCGTCCGGTCGCTCAGAAGCTCAGGCACTCGCACTCGGTCATCAGCGCCCGCACGTTGCGCACGTACTGCGGGTTGGGGATGGTCAGCGGCTGATCCTCCCGCGCGACCGCGCCGTGCCCGTAGTTGTAGGCCGCGATCACGGCGTTGAGCAGGCAGGAGTTCAGCTCGGCGGTGCACAGCGAGGCGTCGAGCCGGTAGTCGGACTCGAAGTACATGTCGCCGATGTACTTGGTCAGCCAGGCCAGGTAGGTGCCGCCCAGATAGGCGTTGTCCCGGTAGGCGTCGATGTCGTACGACTGGCCGAAGCGCTGGTTCATCCACTCCGCCGTGGCCGGCATGACCTGCATCAGCCCGACCCCGCCGTCACAGGCGATGATGTTGGACTGCCACCCGCTCTCCTGCCAGGCGGTGGCCTTCAGCAGCGCCGACGGGATGCGGATGTCCGGCGCCGACGTCGGCCAGTACGTCCGCGCCGCCGCGTCGGCGAGCGCCGCCTTGACCTGACTCTGGCTGGCCTTGGTGCCCCGGTAGCTCGGCTTGCAGCCGTCGTCCACCGGCTTCGGCGGCGCCGGTGGCACCTGGGTCTCGGTCGGCGGCTTCGGCCGGGCCAGCGGCGCCGTGGTCGTGCGCGACGGCTTGGCCCGCGGCTTCGGTTTCGCCGACGCGCTCGGGCTGGGCCGGCCGCCCATCGCCGCGACCGCCGGTGGCTCCTCGCTCGGCGCGTCGGCGGGCGCCTCCTGCGGTTGCTCCGCCGGGGCCGCCGTGGGCAGGTCCGCAGCGACCTCCCGGACCGGCCGTTCCTCCTCGCCGCACGCCGTCAGCGTGGCCGCCGCGAGCAGCGCCACCACTGTCACGGCCCACCGGCCGAGTCCTCGCCGCATCGGACCTCCCCGTAGTCCCCCGTCGGCGCACCCTAGCAAGGATCGACGGGTCCGGGGGGTACCCGCGACGCGGACCGGCGGCGCCGGGGCCGGGGCGGCGACTCCCCCGCCACCGCGTCGGCCGGCCGTTCGCCGCGGTCCGCGCCGGCCGGTCGCTCGTCCCGGTCGGCCAGCCGGTCCCGGGTCGCCCACGCCACCACGAAGACGGTCGTCCACGCGAGGCCCAGCAGCACCGCCGTGACGGTGCCGCTCGCCGTACTGAAGCCCAGGTAGAGCCGCGCGCCGGTGACGGTGACCACCCCCGCCGACGCGGCCGTCCACACCGCCGCGCCCACCGGCCAGCGGGCCCCCCGCGACAGCAGCCAGGCGAGCGTGCCGAAGCTCGCGGTCACCACCGCGTTCTGGGTCGGGAACAGGTCACCGGGGCGGTCCGGACCACCCGGGCCGGTCAGGTCCGCGACGACGACGAGCAGCACCAGCGGCACGGCGGCGCCGACAGTACCCAGCACCCCGAGCGGGTCGGCCCGCCACGACCGGCCCCGCCGCGCCACCACCGCGGCGACCAGGGCGACCGCGGCGATCAGCACCCAGCCGCGCAGCACCGACACCGCCAGCAGCGCCGTGTCGACCACCCCGGGGGTACGCCGGGCGGCGAACCAGTCGGCGACCAGCCCGTCGAGGACACCCAGCCCGCTGTGCGCGACGACCGCCTCCAGCAGGACCGCCACGGCCAGCCCGGCGACGAACAGCAGCGCCAGCCCCAGCGCCAGGTTGATCAGCAGGGTCCAGGCCGGGCCGACCCGCATGGCGACCAGGAAGAACAGCACCCCGTACCGGGCCCGCACCCAGCGCAGCGGCGGCAACGCGGCGGCCCGCGCCGTGAGCGCGCGTACCGGGTCCGGGTTGCGCCCCAGCCAGCGGCCCGCGAGGACCACGGCGAGCAGGCACAGCAGCAGGGCCAGCACCGCGCCGGTGGCCCGGCCGAGCAGCTTCGACACCCGCTCGTACGACTCACCGGCCAGGTAGCCGGCCAGCACCGAGGCGCCGACCCAGCTCGCGACCCCGGCGAGGTTCCACGGCGCGAACCGCCGGTACGGCATCCCCGCCGACCCGGCCAGCCGGGGCGCCAGGGTGCGGGCGAACGCGATCCAGCGGGCCGCGAGGACGCCCCGGCCGCCGAGGCGCTCCAGCAGCGAGTCGGCGCGCCGCCACCGGTGCGCGCCGATCCGGGCACCCACGCCCGAGGCGCGCAGACGGGGGCCGTACCGGCGGCCCGCCCGCCACGCGAGTGTGTCTCCGATCACGGCGGCGGCGGTCATGGCCACCAGCACGGGCGCGAGGCGCAGCGTCCCCGCGTACGCTAGGAAGCCGACCAGAAGCAGGGTCGCCTCGCCGGGCATCAGCAGCCCGACGATCACCGCGGTCTCCGCCGCGACGATCGCCGCGGCGGCCACGTAGATCAGCAGGGGCGGCAGCTCCTGCAGCCAGCTCAGCAGGTCAGGCATCGGACACCCCGCACGGGTGTCAGCATGCCAGTCGCTGGAACGGTCGGCACAGCACTTTCGACGCAGATCCGGGTTGTCTCGGGGTGACCCCGAGGCGTGCCCCGGCAACCGCAGACAGGAGTATGGAGGGTATGCAGCTACGCACCGACCTCCGCAACGTCGCCATCATCGCCCACGTCGACCACGGCAAGACGACCCTGGTCGACGCCATGTTGCGGCAGGCCGGCGCCTACGGCGCCCGTGGTGAGACCACCGAGCGGGTCATGGACTCGATGGACCTCGAGCGCGAGAAGGGCATCACCATCCTCGCCAAGAACACCGGCGTGCGGTACCTGCCGGCGGACGGCTCGGAGGCCGTCACCATCAACATCATCGACACCCCCGGTCACGCCGACTTCGGCGGCGAGGTCGAGCGCGGCCTGACCATGGTCGACGGTGTCGTGCTGCTCGTCGACGCCAGCGAGGGTCCGCTCCCGCAGACCCGGTTCGTGCTCCGCAAGGCGCTGCGCGCCCGGCTGCCGATCATCCTGGTGATCAACAAGGTGGACCGTCCGGACGCCCGGATCAAGGAGGTCGTGGACGACACCTACGAGCTGTTCCTCGACCTGGACGCCGACGAGGAGCAGATCGACTTCCCGATCGTCTACGCCTGCGCCCGCGACGGCATCGCCTCGCTGACCCAGCCCGCCGACGGCGCGGTCCCGGACGACAGCAGCAGCCTGGAGCCGCTGTTCCGCACCCTGCTGGACACCATCCCCGCGCCCGCGTACGACGAGGGCGCGCCGCTGCAGGCGCACGTCACCAACCTCGACGCCTCGCCGTTCCTGGGCCGGCTCGCGCTGTGCCGGGTCCGCCAGGGCACGATCAGCAAGGGCCAGACCGTGGCCTGGTGCCGCACCGACGGCAGCACCCAGCGGGTACGCATCTCCGAGCTGCTGATGACCGAGGGCCTGGAGCGCAAGCCGGCCGAGTCCGCCGGGCCGGGCGACATCATCGCCGTCGCCGGCATCCCGGAGATCATGATCGGGGAGACGCTCGCCGACGCCGAGAACCCGGTGCCGCTGCCGCTGATCACCGTGGACGAGCCGGCCATCTCGATGACCATCGGCACCAACACCTCGCCGCTCGTCGGCCGGGTCAAGGGCGCCAAGGTCACCGCCCGGATGGTCAAGGACCGGCTCGACAAGGAGCTGATCGGCAACGTGTCGCTGCGGGTGCTGCCCACCGAGCGGCCGGACGCCTGGGAGGTGCAGGGCCGCGGCGAGCTGGCCCTGGCGATCCTGGTCGAGCAGATGCGCCGCGAGTCCTTCGAGCTGACCGTCGGCAAGCCGCAGGTCGTCACCAAGGAGATCGACGGCAAGACCTGCGAGCCGGTCGAGCGGCTGACCATCGACTCCCCGGAGGAGTACCTGGGTGCGATCACCCAGCTCCTGGCCACCCGCAAGGGCCGGATGGAGCAGCTGGTCAACCACGGCACCGGCTGGATCCGGATGGAGTGGCTGGTCCCGGCGCGCGGCCTGATCGGCTTCCGGACCGAGTTCCTCACCGAGACCCGCGGCACCGGCATCCTGCACCACGTCTTCGAGTCGTACGAACCGTGGTTCGGCGAGCTGCGCACCCGCAACAACGGGTCGCTGGTCGCCGACCGGGCCGGGGCGGTCACCGCGTTCGCGATGACCAACCTCCAGGAGCGCGGCCAGCTCTTCGTCGAGCCGGGCACCGAGGTGTACGAGGGCATGATCGTCGGCGAGAACTCCCGCTCCGACGACATGGACGTCAACATCACCAAGGAGAAGAAGCTCACCAACATGCGCTCGTCGACGGCCGACGAGACCGAGAAGCTGATCCCGCCGCGCAAGCTGTCCCTGGAGCAGGCGCTGGAGTTCTGCCGCGAGGACGAGTGCGTCGAGGTCACCCCGGCCGCGGTGCGCATCCGCAAGGTGGTGCTGGACCAGACCCAGCGCGGCCGGATGGCCGCCCGCCGCAAGCACGCCGGCTGACCCACCAGCTCACCAGCCCCACCCGGAGCCCGGCCCGCCCTAGGCGGACCGGGCTCCCCCCTTCCCCCGTCCCCACCGTCCCCATCGACGGGGTGGGCGCGAGGCGGCGGTGCGGCGGGGGTGGGGGTGGGGTCAGTGGGGTTTGGTGGCCTCCAGGGCCAGGACGTCGGGGATCGGGCCGGAGCCGGACTCGACCACCCGGGTCAGCCGCAGGCCGGCGGCCGCCACGGCGTCCAGCAGGGCGGCCAGGGGCAGATGCCACGCGCCCACCCGCGCCCGGACGCCGGTCGCGTTCCACGAGCGGACCGTGCGGTCCCGCGAGGCGTACCCGCCGTCGATCACGATCCGCTCCGGCTCGGACCGGTCGGCGAACGCGCCCACGAAGCACGGGTGCACCCCGACGTGCAGCAGCCGGCCGCCGGGCGCCAGCACCCGCGCCGCCTCGGCGACCGCCGCCGGATAGTCCGGCATGTCGGTGTGCGCGAGCACGCAGACCACCGCCGGTACGGCGCCGGTGGCGAGCGGCAACGCGGTCGCGTCGGCGCGGGCCACCGGCAGCCGGGCGCGGGCGTGGCGTAGCTGCCCGCCGGACAGGTCCACTCCCACCGGTGTCCACCCGAGACGCCGCAGCTCGGCCGCGTGCGCCCCGGTGCCGCAGCACAGGTCCACGCACCGGCCCGGGCCGTCACCGAGCAGGTCGGCCAGCACCGACCGGACCCGGTCCATGTAGACCGACGAGGTCTCGCTGGCGTACTCCTCGTACCAGTCGGCGATGTCGTCGTACAGCGGGGTCGTCATCTCCGCACGCTAGCCCCGCCCCCGTGGTCGCCGCTGCCCCGCGTACGCCCCGAAGATCGGCTACGGTGCGCACATGATCTGGGAGGACCTCGACGCGCACCTGGACCGGGTGCCCGGCACCGTCTCCGCGTACGTGGGCCGTCCCGGCGCGCGGCCCACGTGGACGCGGCGGGCCGACGCCACCCACTACGCGGCGAGCACGATGAAGCTCGCCGTGCTGGTGGCACTGTTCCGCGCCGCCGAGGCCGGCCGGCTCGACCTGGACGCGCCGGTGCCGGTGCGCAACTCGTTCGACTCCGCGCTGCCGGGCGTGCCCCGGTTCGCCAACGACCGCGACTACGACAACGACGAGGCGGTCTGGGACCGCGTCGGCGGCGAGGCGCCGCTGCGCTGGCTCGCCGAACGGATGATCATCCGGTCCAGCAACCTCGCCACGAACATCTGCATCGGCCAGGTGGGGCTGCCCGCGGTGGCGCAGGCGTGGGCGCTCGCCGGGGCGCGGCACAGCGTCACCGGCCGCGGCATCGAGGACTTCGCCGCCCGCGACTCCGGCATCGACAACCTGGTCACCGCCGCCGACCTGGCCGCCGTGCTCGGTGAGCTGGCGCTCGGCGCGACCCGGCCCGGCCCGCTCGCCTCGCCGGCCGGCTGCGCCGCCATGCTCGACGTGCTCGTCGCGCAGGAACACCGTGAGGACCTGGCCGCCGGGCTGCCCGACGGCACCCGGATCGCGCACAAGAACGGCTGGGTACGCGGCGTACGCCACGGCGCGGGAGTGGTGTTCCCGGACGACGCGCCGCCGTACACGATCGTCGTCTGCACCACCACCGACCTGGCCGACGGCGGCGCGGACGGCGACGAGGTCTCCGACGACGCGTGCCGGCTGATCGCGCACGTCTCCGAGCGGGTCTGGGCCGCCCGGCACGACCTGGCCGGCTGACCCGGCTACTCCAGCAGCCGCTCGCGCAGCGCGGCGCGGTCCGCGTCGGTCACCCCCAGACCGTCCCGCAGGTACGCGTCGAACGAGCCGTGCGCGCGGCGCACCTCGTCGTAGGCGGCGTCCAGGTATTCCGGGCGCACCTCCAGCAGCGGCCGGGCCACCGCCGGGTCCAGGTCCGGCCGGCGCTGGATCATCGCTGACAGCAGCACCTCGCGCAGGCTCTCGGTCAGCTCGTTGTGCACCAGGTAGTCGGCGCGGATCGCCTCATCCTCCACGCCCAGCGCGGTCAGCAGCACCACCGACAGCCAGCCGGTGCGGTCCTTGCCGGCCGAGCAGTGGAACAGCAGCGGCAGGTTCGCGCCTTCGGCGGCCAGCCGCACCGCCGCACCGAACCCGGCCCGCGCCGACTCCCCGGTGACGAACCAGCGGTAGATCGCCGTCATCGCCCCCGGCATGCCCTCGCGGGCCAGCGCCGCGTACGCGTCCAGGTCGTGGCCCTGCAACACCGCCGAGACGTACGTGAACACCGGGTGCGCCGCGTCGTAGACCGGCAGGTGCACGGTGCGGGGCTCCCCGACCAGCCGGTCCGGCGGGGCCACCGCCTGCTCGTGGACGTCACGCAGGTCCACCACGCACGCCGGTCCCAGCTTGCCCAGCACCGGCAGGTCCTCGTCGGTGAGCCGGCCCAGCGCGGGCGTGCGGATGAGCCGCCCCGCCCGTACCCGCCGCCCGTCGGTCGTCGGCAGTCCACCCAGGTCACGCGCGTTCGGCGCGCCCACCAGCTCCCATTCCCGCCCGGCCATCGGCCCTCCCCTGCTCGCCGCCAGTTGGCTATAGGGTGCCCCACATGACGATCGCCGCGGTACGCACCCACCGTCTGTCGGCCCCCTTACACACCCCGTTCGTCACCGCGCTGCGCCGCACCACCAGCGTGGACACCCTGGTCGTGGAGGTGGTCGACGGCGACGGCCGGTCCGGCTTCGGGGAGGCGCCGCAGGTCTGGCAGGTCACCGGCGCGTCGGTGGCGGGCGCCGAGGCGTGCGTACGCGAACTGCTCGCGCCGCTGCTGATCGGCCGCGACGCCGACGACCTCCAGGCCGCCTGTGCCCTGGTGCACCGCGCCGTGGTGGGCAACGAGTCGGCGAAGGCGGCGCTCGACGTGGCGCTGCACGACCTGGCCGCGCGGCGGCTCGGCGTACCCCTGGTGCGTCTGCTCGGTGGCACGGCGCTGCGCGTGCCGACCGACGTCACGCTGGCCGCCGGTGACGCGGTCGACCTGGCCGCGACGGCGGCGCGGCGCGGCGCCGAGGGGTTCACGGTGCTCAAGCTCAAGGTCGGCACGGACGCCCGCGGCGACCTGGACCGGGTCCGCGCGGTGCGCGCCGCGGTCGGCCCGGACGTACGGATCCGGCTGGACGCCAACCAGGGCTGGACGCCCCGGGAGGCGGTGCGGGTGATCCGCGCGATCGAGGACGCGGGGCTCGACGTGGAGCTGGTCGAGCAGCCGGTGCACCGCCGCGACCTGGACGGGCTGGCCTGGGTCAGCGACCGGGTGGACCTGCCGATCCTGGCCGACGAGTCGGTCTTCGACGTGCGCGACCTGGTCGAGGTGATCCGGCGGCGGGCCGCCGACATGGTCAACGTGAAGCTGGCCAAGTGCGGCGGCCTGCAACCGGCCCGCACGCTGCTCGACCTGGCCGCCGTGCACGGCATGGGCACCATCGTCGGCTCGATGATGGAGGGCCCGGTGGGGGTCGGCGCCGCGGCCAGCCTGGTCGCCGCCTACGGCACCACTGCCGTGTCGGACCTCGACGCCGCCTGGTGGCTGGCCTGGTCGCCGGTCAGCGGCGGCATCCGGTACGAGGGCGCGAGCGTGCTGCTGCCGGACGCGCCGGGCCTGGGAGTCACCGGACTGCGTGAAGCTAAAATTCAGACACATGCTTGAGCAACGTCAGAATTTTTCATATGGTCGCCCCGACGACCACCGCAGAGAGGGGTACGCGTGGCGCCTCAGCCCGGCCGCCGGGCCGTCGTACGGGTACCGGTGGCGACCCTCTGGACCGCGCCCGAGGCGGTACGTCCGATCGACTGCCCCGCCCTCGCCGGCTCCCCCGACGTGGCCGCCTGGATCGCGGGCATGGACCGCGACCAGCTCGTCGGCGACTGCGTCCTGACCCAGCTGCTGCTCGGCGAGCCGGTGCGCGTCACCGAGACCCGGCCGGACGGCTGGGTGCGGGTGGTGGCGCTGGGCCAGCCCGCGGCGAAGCTCGGCGCCGACGGCTACCCGGGGTGGCTGCGGGCCGCCCACCTGGCCGATCCGGCCGACGCCGACCCGTCCTCCCCTGATCCGACCGACGTCGGCCCGGCCGGCCCCGCTCTGTCCGGACCAGGACCGGCCGCACCGGCACCGGCCGGTACCGGCCCGGCCGGTCCTGGTCCGGCCGGCTCCGGCTCGGCCGCCGACGCTCCGCTGACTGTCGACGTCGCCCACACCGCGTTGCGCGCCGAGCCGGACGGCGACGCGGCGCTCACCGGCGTGGTCCTCGGCACCCGGCTCACCCCGGCCGGCCCGCCGGTGGACGGCAGACGCCCGGTCCGCGTACCCGGGCGGGCCGACCCGCTCTGGGCCACGGAGGACGACCTGGTGCCGCTGCCCGCCGAGCGTCCCGAGGCCGAGAAGGTGCTCGCGGTCGCCGAACGGCTGCGCGACCTGGTCTACGTCTGGGGCGGCATGTCCACCGACGGCATCGACTGCTCCGGGCTGGTGCACCTGGCCTGGCGGCGGTACGGGATCACGCTGCCGCGCGACGCCGACGACCAGGCGGCGGCGACCTCGCGGGTGCCGCTGGACGCCGAACGCCCCGGCGACCTCTACTTCTTCGCCCGGCCCGGCCGGCGCATCCACCACGTCGGGATCGTGTCGGCCGAGCCGCGCGGCGGCCGGCGCCGGATGCTGCACGCCTGCTATCTGACCCGCCGGGTGGTCGAGGAGGAGCTGCCGGCCGACCGGACCGCCACCCTCGTCGGCGCCTACCGCGTCTGACCCCTGACACGCCGCGGGGCGCCCCCGGGGATGGGAGCGCCCCTACGGTACGGGTGGGTCAGCGGCGGGCCTGGGCCAGTTCCCGGCGCCGGTCCCGGGACGACTTCGCCAGGCTGGCAGCGGTGGCCACGGCCAGGGTGCCGAGGATGACAGTGAGCGAGAGCCAGATCGGGATGTGCGGGGCCCACGCCACGTGCTCGCCGCCGTTGATGAACGGCAGGTTGTTCTCGGCCAGCGCCTCCAGCACCAGCTTCACGCCGATGAAGCCGAGCACCACCGCCAGGCCGTAGCTGAGGTAGATGAGCCGGTCCAGCAGGCCGCCGAGCAGGAAGTAGAGCTGCCGCAGTCCCATCAGCGCGAACACGTTGGCGGTGAAGACCAGGTACGGCTCCTGGGTGATGCCGAAGATCGCCGGGATCGAGTCCAGCGCGAAGATCAGGTCGGTGGTGCCGATCGCGATCATCACAATCAGCATCGGGGTGAACAGGCGCCGCCCGTGCTCGTGGGTGGTCATCCGCGCCCCGTCGTAGTCCCGGGACAGCGGGAGCGCCTTGCGGCTCCACCGGATCAGCAGGTTCTCGCTGAACTCGTCCTCGTCCGGCTCGCCCTGCCGGGCCAGGTTCACCGCGGTGTAGATGAGGAACGCGCCGAAGATGTAGAACACCCAGGAGAACTGGGAGATCAGCGCCGCGCCGGCCGCGATGAAACCACCACGCATGATCAGCGCCAGGATGATGCCGACGAGCAGCACCTTCTGCTGGTACTGCCGGGGCACCCCGAACCGGGCCATGATGATCACGAAGACGAAGAGGTTGTCCACCGAGAGGCTGTACTCGGTGAGCCAGCCCGTGTAGAACTCGCCTGCGACGCGGCCCCCCGCGGTCAGCCAGAGCACCACGCCGAAGAGCAGCGCCAGGCCGACGTAGAAGCCCACCCACAGGCTGGACTCGCGGACACTCGGCTCGTGCGGCCGCCGGCCGATGATGAACAGGTCGGCGAGCAGGACCGCGATCATCGCGATCAGCGTTACCGCCCACACCAATGCGGACACGTTCAAATCCATCCTCCGGCAGACACGCTGCGTCGGGCACACCGTACGCCGGGTGTTGGTGCCGGGGTGCGTCGACGCTGACAGGGGTGACTGTCGGAGGTCTCTTCCGCCGGAACCCGGGTGCCGGGTTCCGACCGGCGGAGCCGGGTCGGGCCACCGGGGGTGCCGGCGCTCTTCCGTGCTGACGACTCCGTCGCGGGGGAATACTCCCCTCCTCGGCCGCCATTGTTCACCATCGCACCCAGGTGGCGCATCTCCGGGCCACCCGTCGATCTCTCGACGTGCTGCGGCTCACGTCGCGCGGCGCGTCCTAGGAGGCTAGCCATCCCTTGTGGGCGGCGCGCCGGGACGTCACCCGGGACGTACCGGCGGCGGGCCGGCATGGCAGGCTGCCTGCATGGTTCTTGAGGTCGCGCTGATCGATGTCACGCCCGGACACGAGGACGAGTTCGCCGCCGCCTACGCGCAGGCGCGGCCGATCCTCGCCAGCGCCGAAGGCTGCCGCTCCGTTCGGATGACCCGGGGCGTGGAGTCGCCCACCCGGTTCGTGCTGCTCGTCGAGTGGGACTCGGTCGAGGCGCACGACGTGAACTTCCGCCAGACCGAGCGGTTCGCGCAGTGGCGCGGGCTGATCGGCCCGCACTTCGCCGGCCCGCCGCTGGTCGAGCACTTCATCGACGTTCCGGCCTGAACTGTCGTACCCCTGCCGTAGCCTGCGCGCTGCGCGGCCACCGGTCCCGACGGGCATCGGGGGCGCCGGGCCCGGTGGTCGCGCCTCACCGGCGGCGGGCCGTGCGGCTCACTCCAGCTCGTGCGGATCGCGCGGCCGGGGCACCGGCGCCGCACCGAGCCGCCGGGCCACCAGCTCCGCGGAGGCGTCCGCCGGCAGCGCCGCCGCCAGCAGCCGCTCGATGACCCGCTCGTAGTGGGCCACATCCGCCTCGGCGACCAGCCGCAGGTCGGTGGTGAGCGTCTCCACCAGCACCGTGCGCGGGTCCTCCGGATCCGGGTAGGCGTAGTACGAGAACGGCGCCAGCGGGTGCGGCCCGCCGCCGCTCGACGCCGCGGAACGCAGCACCCGGACGGTGACGCGTGGCCGTTCGGCGAGCGCGAGCAGATGCCGCATCTGGTCGCGCCACACGTCCGCGGGCAGGCCGTCCGGGTCGCAGACACGCTCGTCCAACAGTGCGGTGTAGTGCGGCGGGTCCGGCCGGATCAGCAGTTCCTGGCGTGCCACCCGGGCGCGCACGTCGGCCTCCACGTCCACCTCCCCGCCAAGTGCCGCACCGGCCGACACGCGCAGGCGGGCGTACGCCGGGGTCTGGAGCAGGCCGGGCACCAGCACGCACTGGTACTCCACGATGCGCTCCGCGCCCGCCTCCAGCTCGGCGTACGCCCGCTGGCGCTCCCCCATCTCGCCGAGCGCCTTCGACCAGCCCCGGCCGGTGGCGGCGTCGCGGGCGATGACGATCAGCTCGTCGCGCTGCGGTGACGGCACCTCGTAGACGTCGAGCAGGTCGAGCACGTCGGCCAGGTCGGGCCGGCTCTGCCCCAGCTCGATGCGGGACAGCTTCGACGTGGACGCCCAGCCCAGCCGGGCGCAGACCTGTTCGAGCGTGAGCGACTCGCGACGACGCAGCCGGCGCAGCTCCACGCCGAGCCTCGCCCTCCGGACCACAGGACTTGCTGACAACGGCATGCACGCCTCCCGGGAGGGAGCGTACGCATCACCGTCACGCTCGGCAATACCTCGCCCACACAGCGCAACCGTGCGGGCTGAGCGCTCAGGGGCGGTAGGTGCCGAACGACCACACCAGCCCGGCCAGGTCGCGGGCGGCGTAGTCACGGGAGCCGTAGTCGGTGTCGAACGGCGCCCGGACGATCTCCGCCCCGGCCGCCCGGGCCCGCTCGTGATGCGCGTCAACGTCGTCGAGCGCCACGTAGACGCGGTAGTCGTCGTCGGCGGGCCGGGACTGCGGCGCCGGGCCTGGGCCGAGCATCACCAGGTCGTCGCCGTACGCCAGCTCGGCGTGGCCGATCGTGCCGTCGGGGAGTTCGTGGGCCTCGCGCACCGTGAAGCCGAACGCGGAACAGAGGAAGTCGGCGGCGGCTCGCACGTCGGGATACCGCAGGACCGGATAGATGCTTCGCATGAACGTCAGTCTGCCGCCGGGGCGGTCAGGCCGGATTGGACGAATGCGATCCGGGCGCGGTCAGCGCGGCCGGAGTGGCGCCGGCGAACTCGCGGAACTCCCGGATCAGGTGCGACTGGTCGTAGTAGCCCCACCGGGCGGCCCGCTCCGCCCACCCGGAGTCGTCCGGCACGGCGGCGTCCGCGGTGAGCAGCGTCCGGCCCAGGCTCGCGTACGCCCGCTCGAAGCGCAGCAGGCGGGCGACGGTCTTCGGCGGCAGGCCGAACTCCCGCCGGAACCGGACCGACAGGTGGCGGCGGGACCAGCCCAGTTCCCCGGCGAGCGTGGTCACGCCGACCGCTCCCCCGCTGCCGTCCAGACGCCGCCAGGCCGCCGCCAGGTGCGGGTCCAGCGGCGCGGTCGCCGCCAGCCGTGCGGCCAGGGCGGCGTCGAGCCGGGCGAAGCGCTCCGGCCAGCCCGGCTCGCCGGCCAGCTCGTCGCGCAGCCGGGCCAGCCAGCCCGCCACCGCGTCGAGAGGCACCGCCCGGTTGGTCAGCTCGGCCAGGGGCAGCCCGAGCAGGCGGCGTGCCGCCGGGGCGGTGAGCAGCACCTGCACCCCGGTGCCGGTTCCGGCCGTCCGGGTGGCGCACCAGCCGTCGAACGGGCCGGCCAGGAAGGCGTTGGCGGCGTACGCGCCCTCACCGGGGGCACGCGGGTCGGTCACGTCGAGGGGGTCGCCCCAGCCGAGGATCAGCACCACGAACGCGCCCGCCACCTCCCGGCGTACGAGCGGGACGGGCGCGTCCTCGCGGTAGCCGAGGTAGCGGTCCACCCACTGGCGCAGCCGCGGGTCGGGCCGCCCGATGACGGCCTCGGTCAGCATCGCGCCGCCTCGGCCGTCACGCCGGTCACCGGACCCCTGCGGCGTCCATCCCGCGCAGCTCCTTCTTGAGGTCGGCCACCTCGTCGCGGATCCGCGCGGCCAGCTCGAACTGCAGCTCGCGCGCGGCGGCGAGCATCTGGTCGTTGAGCTCCTGGATGAGGTTGGCCAGGTCGGCCCGGGCCATCCCCTCCCGCGACGGGGTGGCCGCGGCGCCCCGGCGGCTGCGGGTCTCCTTGACCGGCGCCTTGCCCCGCGACAACTGCCGCACCGCCCCGCCGACGTTGCTGTTCTCGGTGTCCTCCGCCTCGCGGTAGATGTCGTCGAGGATGTCGTGGATCTTCTTGCGCAGCGGCTCCGGCTTGATGCCGTTCGCCTCGTTGTGCGCGATCTGCTTGGCCCGGCGCCGGTTGGTCTCGTCGATCGCGTCCGCCATCGACGGCGTGATCTTGTCGGCGTACATGTGGACCTGGCCGGAGACGTTACGGGCCGCGCGACCGATGGTCTGGATCAGCGACCGGCCGCTGCGCAGGAAGCCCTCCTTGTCGGCGTCGAGGATCGCCACGAGCGAGACCTCGGGCAGGTCGAGACCCTCCCGGAGCAGGTTGATGCCGACCAGCACGTCGTAGTCGCCCTTGCGCAGCTCGCGCAGCAGCTCGACACGGCGCAGGGTGTCGACCTCGGAGTGCAGGTAGCGCACCCGGATGCCGTTCTCCAGCAGGTAGTCGGAGAGGTCCTCGGCCATCTTCTTGGTGAGCGTGGTGACGAGCACCCGCTCGTCCCGCTCGGTACGCAGCTTGATCTCGTGCATGAGGTCGTCGATCTGCCCCTTGGTCGGCTTGACCACCACCTCGGGGTCGATCAGGCCGGTGGGCCGGATCACCTGCTCGACGAACTCGCCCTGCGCCTGCTCCAGCTCCCACGGGCCGGGGGTGGCGGAAAGGAAGACCATCTGGCCCACCCGCTCCAGGAACTCGTCGAAGCGCAGCGGCCGGTTGTCGGCGGCGCTGGGGAGCCGGAAGCCGTGGTCGATGAGCATCCGCTTGCGGGAGGCGTCGCCCTCGTACATGCCGCCGATCTGCGGGATGGTCACGTGCGACTCGTCGACCACCGTGAGGAAGTCGTCGGGGAAGTAGTCGAGCAGGCAGTGCGGCGGGCTGCCCGGCAGCCGGCCGTCGATGTGCATGGAGTAGTTCTCGATGCCGGAGCAGAAGCCCACCTGGCGCATCATCTCGATGTCGTAGGTGGTGCGCATGCGCAGCCGCTGGGCCTCCAGCAGCTTGCCCTGCCGTTCCAACTCGGCCAGCCGCTCGCCCAGCTCGGCCTCGATGTCGCGGATCGCCCGTTCCATCCGCTCGGGACCGGCGGCGTAGTGCGTGGCCGGGAAGATCATCAGGCTGTCGACCTCGCGGACCACGTCACCGGTCAGCGGGTTGAGGTAGTAGAGCTTCTCGATCTCGTCACCGAACAGCTCGATCCGGACCGCCAGCTCCTCGTACGCCGGGATGATCTCCAGCGTGTCGCCGCGGACCCGGAAGGTGCCGCGCTGGAAGGCCATGTCGTTGCGCGCGTATTGAATGTCGACCAGCCGGCGCAGCAGCTGGTCACGGTCCAGCTCCTGCCCGACCTTGACCCGCACGGCCCGGTCGAGGTATTCCTCCGGCGTGCCCAGGCCGTAGATCGCCGAGACGGTGGCGACCACGATGACGTCCCGCCGGGTGAGCAGCGACATCGTGGCCGAGTGCCGCAGCCGCTCCACCTCCTCGTTGATCGAGGAGTCCTTCTCGATGTAGGTGTCGGTCTGCGGGATGTAGGCCTCGGGCTGGTAGTAGTCGTAGTAGGAGACGAAGTATTCGACCGCGTTGTGCGGCATCAGCTCGCCGAACTCCTTCGCGAGCTGGGCGGCGAGGGTCTTGTTGGGGGCGAGCACCAGGGTCGGCCGCTGGAGCCGCTCGACCAGCCACGCCGTGGTGGCGCTCTTGCCCGTGCCGGTCGCGCCGAGCAGCACCGTGTTGCGGTCGCCGCGCCGCACGCGACGCTCAAGCTCGTCGATGGCAGCCGGCTGGTCACCGGCCGGCTGGAACTCACTGACGACCTGGAAGCGGCCGTCGAGCCGGGGAATGTCGAGCGCCATGACACCAACCGTACGCCCGCGGTCCGACACTTCCGGCCACGACCACCGACCGTCCCTGATCGGCTTCGATATTCCCATTGTGTGGCTCATCTCACCGGTCTACCCTCGTACCGTAGGCCGCTCGCGGCGGCCGACCGGGCCGGTGATCGCCCCTCGCGGGCCGGTCGCCCCCGGCGCCAGGGCCGCAGCACCCGGGACGACCGGCGTGCGCGCCGACGGTGGTCGCGCGCAGCGCTGACCGGCCGCCGCGAGCGCCCCTGCTCGTCACCGAAACCCCGCTCTCGCGTTCTCCACTCGTGGGGACCTCTCCCGACCGCCGGCCGCGACGCGAGCCCGGCACGCCCCCGCCCGCCGACGAGCCGGGCCGCCAGCGCGGCGTGAGCCGCCCGCACCGGCTCTCCGCACGTGGCGACGGCGACCAGGCCGTACCCCGGGAACCGGGTCGCGGCCACCGCCGCGGCCGCACCGGCGCGCCGACCCGGCCCGCCACCGTGGCTGGCCGGCGCCGCCGCGCCGACCCGCTCGCCGGCCGCCGTCCCACACTCACCACCCGGCCGGGCGGCGACCCGGAACTGGACGGCGCCGACGACCCGCCGGACGGGCCGGACCGGCGCCGGATCGCGCTCGCCGCGCTCGTGGCAGCCGCCGCGCTCTCCGCCGCGACGCTCGTCGCCGGGCTGCTGACCTGGGTACCCGGCCGCGGCGACGACACCGGGACGGCACGCCCGCTCACCGCCGCCGAGGCCGACCGGGTGGCCGCGCTGCGGGTCACCAACCTGCGCGACGTACGCGCCGGCGTCCGGGTCACGGTCGGCGCCGGCGGCGCCCGTACCGAACTGGTCGGCTGGGTCGACTGGGCCCGCCCTCTGGTCTATCTGGACGTCGGCGGCCCGGGCGCGGGCGACGACAGGGGCCTGGTCCAGGCCACCGCGTCCGCACTGCTGGTGCGGCCCGACCCCGGCGCGCTGCCCACCCCGGCCCGGCCCCCGCTGGTGCCGCCGGCGGACCGGTGGCGGATGCGGTCCCCGGCCGGCGGGCACGGCCTCGGCGCGGTACGCGACCTGCTGATCGGGCTCGGCGCCGACCGGGTCGACAGGCCCGCCGCGGACGGCCGGTGGCTACGCGCCGACCGGGTCGGCGGCATCCCGGTGGACGTGCTCCAGGCATCCCTCGCACCGCCTGGTGACCCGCGGCCGACGCTGTGGGTGGACGCCGACGCCCGGCTGCACCGGCTCACCGGCCGGCTGGCCGACGGCACACCCGTCACCGTCGACCTGACCCGCGCCGACCGGCCCACACTGCATCCGGTGGACGCCCTCGGCGGCCGGCCCGGGCAGCCCCGGGCGCTCACCGATGACGAAGTCGCCCGGCTGGCCGCGCTGCCCGCCCGGCTCCGGGCACTGCGCGGCGCGGCGGTGACGGTGGCCGCTCCGCTCGCCCCGTCGGCGAACCTGCGGGCCACCGGCACGGTGGACTGGACGAGCCCGTCGGCGTACCTCGCGGTGACCGAGGAGGGCAGCGGCAGGCGTACCCTCCGGTGGGTCCGGCCGGGACGGGTGGCCGAGGTGCAGCGGTCCCCCGACGGGCCCGCCACTCCCCCGGCACCGGTGCCGGCCGCGCTGCTCGCGGCCCCCGCGCGCCCGCCCGGCGACGACCTGGACCGGCTGTTCGACGCGGCGCTGCGGGCGGCCCGGCGCGCGCCCGCCGGTGACACCGTCCGGGTCCGGGAGGACCGGCTGGGCGACCGGACGGTCGACGTGTTCGAGGTGCCGGGCGGCAGACGCCTGTGGCTGGACCGGGGCGGTGTGCCGCACCGGATGGAGCTGCGGACCGGGCCGGGCGTGTGGATCCGGCTGGACCTCACGCCGGGTCGTGCGGCGGGCAGCGGCGGATCGTCGGCCTCGACGTCGCGCTGAACCGGCGCGGCCTCCGCGGTCCGCCGAACCGGCGCCGCCGGGACGGCCCGGTCAGGGCCGCCAGCCGGTCTGCGCGGCCCACTCCTCGGCGCGCAGGTGCTCCTCGTCGAACCAGGGATCGGTCACCGTGCCCCAGGCGGCGTGCTCCGGCGCGGCGGCCGCCAGCTCCCGCTTCACCTGGAGGTAGTCGGCCCGCCGCGCCGGGTCGGCGCGCAGGTGGTCGCGCATCAGCAGCGCGTACCGCCAGCCGGGCGAACCGGCCTCCCGCAGGTGCAGGCGCACCGGGCGCGCCGGGTCCGCGCCGCCGTGCAGCCGCTTGGCCCAGCGCACCGGCTCCGGCTGTCGCGGGGCGTCCCACCACTCGCCCGGCAGCCGCGGGAAACCCGCCTCGGCCAGCCGCTGCGCGAGCGGCCCGTCCGCCTCGTTCAGCGAGGACACAGTCACCTGGATGTCGATCACGTCCGGCGCGGCGAGTCCCGGCACGGCGGTGGAGCCGACGTGGTCGACCCGGATCTCACCGCCGGCCGCGTGGCGGATCCGGGCGGCCAGCCGGGCGTACTGCTCGGGCCAGGTCGGGTCCGGTCCGGCGAGCGCCGCCGGGTCGGGCGGGACGGCGCGGCGTTCGCGGACGTTGCGCTCGTAGGGCGACAGGCGGTCCCGCCAGAGGGCGTCCACGGCGGCGTGCAGGTCGGTGAGCGTGCCGTCGTTGGTCAGGAGCACGTCGGCGATCGCACGGCGGGTGGCGTCGTCGGCCTGCGCGGCGATGCGCCGCTCGGCCTCCGCCGGGGCCATGCCCCGGTCGCGGGTCAGCCGGGCCATCCGGGTCGGCACGGCCGTCTGCACCACGACCACCAGGTGGTACGTCGGCGCGAGTCCCACCTCGGCCAGCAGCGGTACGTCGTTCACCACGATCGCGTCGGCGGGGGCGGCGGCGGCCAGCTCGGCGCTGCGCGCGCGTACCCGGGGGTGGGTGATCCCTTCGAGCGTGCGGCGGGCCGCCTCGTCGCCGAAGACCAGCGCGCCGAGGGCGGCCCGGTCCAGCGCCCCGTCGGCGTCCAGGACCTTCTCGGAGAAGGCGGCGACGACCTCGGCCAGCCCGTCGGTGCCGGGCGCGACGATCTCGCGGGCGATGCGGTCCGAGTCGACGATCACCGCGCCCAGCGTGGCGAGCCGGCTCGCCACCGCGCTCTTGCCCGATCCGATTCCGCCGGTCAGCCCCACCTTCAGCACCCGGACAGTCAACCGGATCTGCCGTCCGCATGCCAAACCCTCCCGGCGTACGACGCGGGCCCCGCCCCCGGCGCTCCGCTGGTGCGGAACGCGGGGACGGGGCCCGTCGTCAGAGGCAGTCGCCGGCTCGTCCGGTGGGACGAACAGGCGTCAGCGTCCGGTCACTTGCCGCCGGCGAGCTTCTCCCGCAGCGCGGCGAGCGCCTCGTCGGTCGCGAGCGTGCCGGCCGGCTCCTCGGCCTGACGGCTCGGGGCCGAGGTCGAGGTGGTGGTGCCGGTGGTGGCCGGAGCCGGGTTGGCGGCGGCCTCGGCGTCGGCGGCGCGGGAGGTCTGCACCTGCTTGGTGTGGGCCTCCCAGCGCTGACGCGCCTCGGCGTACTGCTGCTCCCAGGTCTCGCGCTGCTTGTCGTAGCCCTCGAGCCACTCGCCCGTCTCCGGGTCGAAGCCCTCCGGGTAGATGTAGTTGCCCTGGTCGTCGTACGTCGCGGCCATGCCGTAGAGGGTCGGGTCGAAGTGCTCCTCGCCCTCGACGAAGCCCTCGTTGGCCTGCTTGAGCGACAGCGAGATCCGGCGGCGCTCCAGGTCGATGTCGATGACCTTGACCATGACCTCGGAGCCGACCTGCACGACCTGCTCCGGGATCTCCACGTGGCGCTCGGCCAGCTCGGAGATGTGGACCAGGCCCTCGATGCCGTCGTCCACGCGGACGAACGCACCGAACGGCACCAGCTTGGTGACCTTACCCGGCACGATCTGCTGGATCGCGTGGGTGCGGGCGAACTGACGCCACGGGTCCTCCTGCGTCGCCTTCAGCGACAGCGAAACCCGCTCGCGGTCCAGGTCGACGTCCAGGACCTCGACCTCGACCTCCTGGCCCACCTCGACGACCTCGGACGGGTGGTCGATGTGCTTCCAGGACAGCTCGGAGACGTGCACGAGGCCGTCCACGCCGCCCAGGTCGACGAACGCGCCGAAGTTGACGATCGAGGAGACGACGCCCTTGCGGACCTGCCCCTTCTGGAGCTTGTTGAGGAACTCGGTGCGCACCTCGGACTGCGTCTGCTCCAGCCAGGCACGGCGGGACAGGACCACGTTGTTGCGGTTCTTGTCCAGCTCGATGATCTTGGCTTCGAGCTCGCGGCCGACGTACGGCTGCAGGTCACGCACACGCCGCATCTCGACGAGCGACGCGGGCAGGAAGCCACGCAGGCCGATGTCGAGGATGAGACCACCCTTGACGACCTCGATGACCGAACCGCGGACGACGCCGTCCTCGTCCTTGATCTTCTCGATCGTGCCCCAGGCCCGCTCGTACTGCGCCCGCTTCTTGGAGAGGATCAGCCGACCCTCCTTGTCCTCCTTCTGGAGGACGAGGGCCTCGATGTGGTCACCCACCGAAACGACCTCGGCCGGGTCCACGTCGTGCTTGATCGACAACTCCCGAGAGGGGATGACACCCTCGGTCTTGTAGCCGATGTCGAGCAGGACCTCGTCCCGATCGACCTTGACGACGGTGCCTTCGACAATGTCGCCGTCGTTGAAGTACTTGATGGTCTCGTCGATCGCGGCGAGGAAAGCTTCCTCAGAGCCGAGGTCGTCGTGGGTGACCTTGTTGGCGCTCGAGGTGGCCTCGATGCTGCTCGTCATGTGGGCGGTTGCTCCGGTCGGATGGGTTGTCACAGCGGGCATGGGTGTCGCGGTGACTCTGCCGCGCCAACGGATCCGTCGCCGGGCACACCGAACGATCGACGCGAGAAGATCATTAGTGGCTCCGGTGACCGCGCACCTGCTCCCTGCCGAGGCACACGATCCGCGAGCGCATCGTCTAGCCTACCCGCTGCATTACCACAGCGTGCAAGCCCTCCCGGGTCCGCGCGAACTCATCCGCTGCGAAAGCGGAGATTTTGCGCGGTAAGGTGCCACAGCTGTCTCGTCCGTCACATCCGCCCCAGCCACCACCCCACCGCACCGGGTCCGGGCCGCCGGACCTAGCGTGAACCCGTGGACGACGACAGGGTGACCCGCCGACGGGTCGACGCCGGGGAGATCCGCCGCGCGAACCGCGGATGGTGGGACACCGACGCCGACGCGTACCAGGCCGAGCACGGCGCGTTCCTCGGCGACGCCGACTTCGTCTGGTGCCCGGAAGGGCTGCGCGAGGCCGACGCCCGGCTGCTCGGCGAGGTCGCCGGGCGGCGGATCCTCGAACTCGGCGCCGGGGCGGCCGCCGCCGCCCGCTGGCTCGCCGCCCAGGGCGCCCGGCCGGTCGCGCTGGACCTGTCCGCCGGCATGTTGCGGCACGCCGCCGAGGCCGCCGGGCGCACCGGGGTACGCGTGCCGCTGGTGCAGGCCGACGCGCTCGCCCTGCCGTTCGCCGACGCCGCGTTCGACACCGTCTGCACCGCGTTCGGCGCGATCCCGTTCGTGGACGACTCGGCGGCGGCGATGCGCGAGGTGGCCCGGGTGCTGCGCCCCGGCGGCCGGTGGGTCTTCTCGGTCACCCACCCGATGCGCTGGATCTTCCTGGACGACCCGGGCGAGGGCGGGCTGACCGCCGTGCACTCGTACTTCGACCGCTCCCCCTACGTCGAGCAGGACGAGCACGGGGTGGCCACGTACGTCGAGCAGCACCGCACCCTCGGCGACCGGATCCGGGAGCTGGTCGGCGCCGGGTTCCGCCTGCTGGACCTGGTGGAGCCGGAGTGGCCGGCCGGGCACGAGGGGATCTGGGGCCAGTGGAGCCCGCTGCGCGGACGGCTGTTCCCCGGCACGGCCATCTTCGTCGCCGAGAAGCCGGCGGGCTGACGCCGGACGGACGCGCGGTGCGATCGGGCCGGCGGTAGCGCCCCTACGTTGCCCTGGTGAGCGCCGAGCCGATCGTGACACCATCCTCTCCATGGCGTCCGGACCCGCTTCGGCAACAGCGTGCCGACCACATGGTGGAGGAACTGCTGACGCTGCCGCCCGACGCCCCCCGCGTCGAACTGGTCGACGGCATCATCCACGTGACGCCCTTGCCTACTCTCCACCACCAGGACATCGCCGGCCTGCTGACCTGGTGGCTGCGATCCCACGCGCCGGCGTATCTGCGTGCGACCCAGGCAGTGAGCATCGGGTTGGACGTCGACGCCAGCCGCCGACCAGACGTCCTGCTCCACCGCGCCGGGCTGCCGAGCGACCGGTCCCTCCTGCGACCGGCGGACGTCGTCCTGGCCGTCGAGATCGTCTCCCCCGGCACCCGGCGGGTCGACCGGTTCGCCAAGCCAGGCGAGTACGCCGCCGCGGGGATCCCGTTCTACTGGCGGATCGAGCAGGATCCGGTGCACCTGTACGCGTACCGCCTCGGTGACCGGATCGGCCCGGGCGGCGAACGGCAGTACGAACTGGTGGACGACAGCAGCGAGGTGATCGAGCTGTCCGAGCCCTTCGCGATCAAGCTGCCGATCGCGGAGATCCGGCCCTGACGACGCCGTTACTCGGTATCCACTCCGGGTAACCGGGCGGCATGGCCGAGAAGGAGTTCCGCACCGGCGACCACGTCTCCTGGGCCAGCCACAGCGGCCGGGCGTACGGCGTCGTCAAGGAGAAGCTGACCGAGCGCACCCACGTACGCGGGCACGCGGTGAACGCCTCTCCGGAGCAGCCGCAGTACCGGATCACCAACGACGACTCGGGCCGCGACGTCGCCCACCGCCCGGAGGTGCTGCGCCATGAGTCGCGCTGACGATCCGCAGCAGACGTACCGGGAGTTCACCGACGCGGTGAACATGAAGCCGGGCGAGCTGACCCGCTGGCTGGAGACCGAGGAGTCCAAGCACGTCGGCTGGCACAAGAAGGGCACCAAGGGCGGCGAGTCGGTCGGGCACGACTCCGGCCGGCGCATCGTCGACCTGCTGCGCCGCAAGCGCGCCGACCTCACCGCCGCCGACTACAAGCACATGCGCAAGGTGATCGGGTACGTCCACCGCCACCTGGCCCAGCGCCCGTCCGGTGACGTGCGGGACACCAGGTGGCGCTGGTCGCTGATGAACTGGGGGCACGACCCGCTCAAGGGCTGAGCCACCCGGTCCGTTCGCCGCGCGTTGGTACCGTGCCGGCGATGACGACAGACGTCTCGACCGCCGGCCGTCATCCCCGCGCCGGACGGGTCGTCCTCCTGGTGGGCCTCGGCCTGATCGCCGTCGCGGCCCTCCTGCTGGTGCTGACCGGGAACACCGGCATCAGGTACAGCGCCGACCACGACGGCACCGTACCGATGTGGAGCCGATGGATCCCGGCGCTGGCCGGGATCGCGCTGATCCGCCTGATCCCGCCCGCGCCCGACCCGACATGGCCGGACCCGGTCGCGCCGTACCGCGAGGCGGCGCCGCTGCTGCTGGCCGGGATCGCGCTCGCCGCCGTCATGCCACTGCTGGGCGGCGAACCCGCGTACACCGTGTTGAAGCTGGCGCTGCTGCTCGGCGTGCCCACAATGGTGTTCCTGGCCGCGCGCCGGTGGCCGCCGCGGTGGCGGCCGGGCCCGGCCCCGGCGGACGCCGCCCACCGGTGGGGTCCGGCGCTGCCGGTGGCGGTGTGGCTGGTGCTCAGCTACGCGACGCCGCTGGCCGTGCCGGCGAGCGACTGGGGGCGGACCGTCACGCCGGTCGAGCTGGCCGTCACGCTGCTGGTGGCCTTCGCGGTGAACGCGCTGCTGGAGGAGGTCTTCTACCGGCGGTGGCTGCAGACCCGATGGGAGTCGCTGCTGGGACGCTGGCCGGCGATCGTGCTCGCGTCGCTGGTGTGGGCGGCCTGGCACGTGGCCATCCAGGGCAGCGGCCGGCCCGCCGTCGACCTGGCGTCGGTGATCGTGAACCAGGGGGTCGCCGGGCTGTTCCTCGGCTACCTGTGGTCGCGGTACCGCCGGATGTGGCCGCTGCTCGTGGTGCACGGCGCGGTCAACGCGATGCCCGTCCTGCTCGGCCTCTGACTTGACCCTGCCGCCGGCGGCACTGTCGGACGATGCCGGCATGGAACGCCGCACGCCACGCGTCGCCGTGGTCATCGGTGCGGGCACCGGCATCGGCCGGGCCACCGCACATGCCTTCGCCACCGCCGGGTACGCCGTCGTCGCGGTCGGACGGCGCGCCGCGCCGCTGTCGGACACCGCCGCCGGCTGGCCGGACATCACCCCGCTGACCGCCGACGTCTCCGCGCCCGACGGTCCCGGCCGGATCGTCGGCGCCGCGCTCGACCGGTACGGCCGCCTGGACGTCCTGGTCAACAACGCCGGAGTGGCCGGCGGCGGGCCGCTGGCGGACCTGGACGAGGACGCCGCCCGGCGGCAACTGGAGACGAACCTCCTCGCACCCGTTCGGCTGGCGCACGCCGCCGTCGAGGCGCTCGCCGCGACACGCGGCGTGCTGGTCAACGTCACCACGTCCGTCGGCCTGCGCGCCTGGCCGGGCAGTTCGGTGTACGCGGCCGGCAAGGCCGCGCTGGACTCGCTGACCCGCAGCTGGGCGGTGGAACTCGCGCCGCGCGGCGTCCGGGTGGTGGCCGTGGCGCCCGGCGCGATCGACACCCCGATCGGCGTGCACAGTGGCCTGTCCCCCGAACGGCGGGCGGCGGTGCGGGACTGGCAACTCGCGCACACCCCGGCGGGCCGGATCGGCCGCCCGGAGGACGTAGCCTGGGCGATCCGGCGGCTCTGCGAGCCGGAGGCGGGCTTCGTCACCGGCGTGGTGCTGCCGGTGGACGGGGGCGCGGTGGTCGCGTGAGAGGACGGTGACGGCGGTGCGGATCGGCGCGGTGGCGAAGGCGACGGGCTGCACGCCGCGTGCCCTGCGGCACTACGAGGAACACGGTCTCATCGCCTCGGCCCGGGCGGCGAACGGCTACCGCGAGTACGACGACGCGGTGGTCACCCGGGTCCGCAACATCCGTCACCTGCTCGACGCCGGGCTGACGCTCGACGACGTGCGGGTCTTCCTGCCCTGCCTGGACGGGGACGTGGCGTCCGCGCCGCCGTCTCCGGCCGGGCTGCGGGTCGGCCGGGAGCGGCTGGCCGTGCTGGACGCCCGGATCGCCGCCCAGGTGGCCGTCCGCGACCGCCTGGCCGCCGCCCTCCAGGCTGCCGCCCCTGCGCCCCCGCCCCTCCTCTCGCCGCCGCCTCCTCGTGTGCGGGACGGGTGAGCGGGCGGGTGGTGGCCGGCGCGGGTGGGGCGGCGGTGGGGTCAGTGGTCGGCGCTGTTCCAGTCGCGGCCGTCGCCCACCGAGACCTCCAGCGGCACCGACAGCGGGTACGCCTCGCCCATCTGCTTGCGCACCAGCGCCTCCAGCGTCTCCCGCTCGCCCGGGGCGACCTCGAAGACCAGCTCGTCGTGCACCTGCAGCAGCATCCGCGACCGCAGCCCGGCGTCGCGCAGCGCGCTGTCGACGTGCAGCATCGCGACCTTGATGATGTCGGCCGCCGAACCCTGGATCGGGGCGTTGAGCGCCATCCGCTCGGCCATCTCGCGGCGCTGCCGGTTGTCGCTGACCAGGTCTGGCAGGTAGCGGCGGCGGCCCAGGATGGTGGAGGTGTAGCCGTCCTGGCGGGCGCGGGCCACCACCTCCTGGAGGTAGTCGCGGACCCCGCCGAACCCGGCGAAGTAGTTCTCCATCAGCCCGCGCGCCTCCTCGGCGCTGATGCCGAGCTGCTGGGACAGGCCGAACGCGCTGAGCCCGTACGCCAGGCCGTAGTTCATGGCCTTGATCTTGCGGCGCTGGTCGGCGGTCACGTCGCCGACCTCGACGGTGAAGACCGATGACGCGGTGGCGGCGTGGAAGTCGTGCCCGGAGTTGAACGCCTCGATCAGCGCGTCGTCCGAGGACAGATGCGCCATGATCCGCATCTCGATCTGGCTGTAGTCGGCGGTGAGCAGGCACTCGTAGCCCTCGCCGACCACGAACGCGCGCCGGATCCGCCGCCCCTCCTCGGTGCGGATCGGGATGTTCTGCAGGTTCGGCTCGGTGGAGGACAGCCGCCCGGTCGCCGCCACGGTCTGGTTGAACGTGGTGTGGATGCGGCCGTCGTCGGAGACGGACTTGAGCAGCCCGTCGACAGTCGACTTGAGCTTCGCGACGTCACGGTGCCGCAGCAGGTGGTGCAGAAGCGGGTGCTCGGTCTGCGCGAACAGCCACTGGAGCGCGTCGGCGTCGGTGGTGTAGCCGGTCTTGATCCGCTTGGTCTTGGGCAGGCCCAGCTCGGTGAAGAGGATCTCCTGCAACTGCTTCGGCGACCCGAGGTTGAACTCCCGGCCGACCACCTCGTACGCGCCCTGGGCGGCGGCCTTCACCTCGGCGGCGAAGTGCGCCTCCAGCTCGGAGAGGTAGTCGGTGTCGGCGGCGATGCCGGTGCGCTCCATGGTGGCGAGCACCCGCATCAGCGGCAGCTCCACGCCGGCCATCAGCCGGGCCGACTGCTCGCCGTCGCGGGACAGCTCGGCGTCGATCGCGTCGGCCAGGTCGAGCGTGGCGCGGGCCTGGAGCATGAGGTTCTGCTCGGCCACGCCCTCGTCGCCGAGCCCGTCGAGAGTGAGCTGACCGGTCTCCGGCGCGTCGACGCGCAGCTCCCGGTGCAGGTAGCGCAGCGCCAGGTCGGTCAGGTCGTAGGAGCGCTGGTCGGGGCGGGCCAGGTAGGCGGCGATCTGCGTGTCGCGGGCGATGCCGTGCAGCTCCCAGCCGTGCGCGGCGAACGCCAGCACCGCCGGCTTGCTGTCGTGCAGCACCTTCGGGCGCTCCGCGTCGGCCAGCCACCCGGCCAGCGCGGCCTCGTCGCCGGCGTCCAGCCGGCTCGGGTCGAACCAGGCGCCCGCCCCGGCGGCGGTGGCCAGCGCCATCGCGGTCACGGTGGCGGTGTGCCGGCGGTTGGGGCCGGTGTCGAGCGTGACCGCCAGGCCGACCGGTGCGCCCGCCGGGGCGTGCGTGCCGAGCCAGCCCGCGAGCGCGCCCGGCTCGGTGAGCACCTCGCCCGCCAGATCGAAGCCCGCCTCGGCCTCCGGCTCGACCGCCTCCAGGTATTGGTAGAGGCGGTCGCGCAGGATGCGGAACTGGAGCGTGTCGAAGACCTGGTGCACCGCTTCGCGGTCCCAGCCCTGCCAGCGGGCGTCCTCGGGGCGCACCGGCAGCTCCAGGTCGGAGACCAGGCAGTTGATCTCGTAGTTGCGGATCACGTCGGCCAGCCGCTCGCGCAGGCTGTCGCCGGCCTTGCCCTTGATCTCGTCGGCGCGGGCCACCACGCCCTCGACGCCGCCGTACAGGTTGATCCACTTAGCGGCGGTCTTCGGGCCGACACCCGGTACGCCCGGCAGGTTGTCGCTGGTCTCGCCGACCAGCGCGGCCAGGTCGCGGTAGCGGTCCGGGGTGACGCCGTACTTCGCCTCGACCGCGGCCGGGTCCATCCGGGCCAGGTCGGAGACGCCCTTGCGCGGGTAGAGCACCGTCACCCGCTCGCCGACGAGCTGGAACGCGTCCCGGTCGCCGGTGGTGATCAGCACGTCCATGCCCTGGTCGCGGGCCTGGCAGGCGAGCGTGGCGATGACGTCGTCGGCCTCGTAGCCCTCCTTCTCGACCACCGGCACGCGCAGCGCGGCGAGGACCTCCTTGACCAGGCTGACCTGGCCCTTGAAGTCGGTCGGGGTCTCACTGCGGCCGGCCTTGTACTCCGCGTACCTGTCGGTGCGGAAGGAGCGGCGGGAGACGTCGAACGCCACGACGATGTGCGTCGGCTGCTCGTCGCGCAACACGTTGATCAGCATCGAGGTGAAGCCGTAGACGGCGTTGGTCGGCTGCCCCGTGGTGGTGGAGAAGTTCTCCACAGGCAGGGCGAAGAACGCCCGGTATGCCAGGGAGTGTCCGTCGACGAGGAGCAGGCGCGGCGTCGTAGCTGTCACGGCTGCGACTCTAGTCCGTACGCCCGACAGAGCTGACAACAACAAGGCCCGACACGTGACACTCCGTCACCCAGCTTTCTGGGCCGCACGACCACCGGAGCTGCCCTCCACTCGCGCCCATAGCAATGCGGATACCGCATCTCCGCCTCAACAACAACCCTGCCCCAAGGTTGACTCCGGCCAATACCTCGCCCTACCTTCATCAGCAACCACCAGGAAGTGGAGGAAACATGCGGGGAAAGTTGGCCATCGCAAGTATTGCAGGCTTACTTGCAGTGTCACTGCAGAGCACTCCAGCAACTGCGGCTGAACAGCAGCTTCAAGGAAGGGCGGAGATCTCGTCGGTGATGCCGACGCCGGACTCATCCGTCAGGCCGTACGGCGAATGCACCCTGATCGTCGTTTGCGGGACGGTCTGGAACTTCCTTCCCAGCTACTACTCCATCAAGGTTGCGCGTTTCGGCGTCGGCACATCCAGTTGTGCCACCTGGAACGCCGGCACCCAGAAGTGCACCATATACAGCCTGCCTAGCAACAAATCGAGCAAGGATATTGGAATCGCGGACGCCGACGGCTACACAAACAGTAGCGGATGGTACTACACGGGCGGGACAAAGCGAAGCGCCAATGTCTGGACGAAAATAACAGACGCCCAATCAGCAACTTGCGTGGAACAGCGAGTTGGGGCTGTCTGCACCATCAACTAGTTTAGTGTTCGGATAGAGTTGACCTCAGGGCGGACTGGGAGGAATTTCACCAGTCCGCCCTGAGATGACTAGAGCACCTTGGCCAGGAACGCCTTGGTCCGCTCGTGCTGCGGCGCCGAGATCACCTCGCGCGGGTCGCCCTGCTCGACCACCACGCCGCCGTCCATGAACACGAGATGGTCGCCCACCTCCCGGGCGAAGCCGATCTCGTGGGTCACCACGATCATCGTCATGCCGTCGCGGGCCAGGTCCTTCATCGTGTCCAGCACCTCGCCCACCAGCTCGGGGTCGAGCGCGCTGGTCGGCTCGTCGAACAGCATCAGCTTCGGCCGCATGGCCAGCGCCCGGGCGATCGCCACCCGCTGCTGCTGGCCGCCGGAGAGCTGACCGGGGTACGCGCCGAGCTTGTCGCCCAGCCCCACCCGGTCCAGCAGCTGCGCGGCGTGTTCCCGGGCCTGCGCCTTCTTCGCCTGGCGCAGCAGCACCGGCGCCTCCATGACGTTCTGCAGCACCGTCATGTGCGGGAACAGGTTGAACCGCTGGAACACCATGCCGATGGCACGGCGCTGCGCGGCGACCTCCTTGTCCCGCATCTCGTACAGCTTGCCGCCGCGCTCCCGGTAGCCGATCAGATCGCCGTCCACCCAGATCCGGCCGGCGTCGATCTTCTCCAGGTGGTTGATGCAGCGCAGGAACGTCGACTTGCCGGAGCCGGAGGGCCCGAGCAGGCAGCACACCTCGCCGGAGCGGACCTCCAGGTCGATGCCCTTGAGCACCTCCAGCGGCCCGAACGACTTGTGCACCTGCTCGGCCCGCACCATCAGCCCGGACTCGGCGCTCGGCGCGGTGCCCTGCGCGGGTACGGTCAGCTCGGTCACTTCACCACCCCCGCGCCGCCGCCGGCCTCAGCCGTCATCCCCCGCAGCTTCAGCCGGGCCCGTCCGGTCACGCCGTAGCCCTTGCCGAAGTGGCGTTCCAGGTAGTACTGCCCGACGAGCAGGATGCTGGTCAGGAACAGGTACCACAGACAGGCCGCGACGTACATCGGGAAGATCTGGAACGTCCGTTTACCGACGGCGTCGAGCTGGAAGAACAGCTCCACGCTCACCGGTACGTAGAGCAGCAGGGACGTGTCCTTGAGCATGGCGATGGTCTCGTTGCCGGTCGGCGGGATGATCACCCGCATCGCCTGCGGCAGCACCACCCGGCGCAGCAGCTGGGCGCGGCTCAGGCCGAGCGCCTGGGCGGCCTCGGTCTGGCCGGGGTCCACCGACTGGATGCCGGCCCGGACGATCTCCGCCATGTACGCGGCCTCGGAGAGCGCGAGGCCGAGCAGACCGGCCATGAAGCCGGTGAGGATGTCACGGGAGGAGAACCCGAACAGCCGCAGTTGCAGGTTGTCGATGCCGAACAGCTGGCCGATCTGGGTGTCGAACGGCACCCCGAACTCGACCCGGCTCCACAGGATGCCGATGTTGCCGAAGACGGCCAGCAGGACCAGCCGGGGCACGGCTCGGAAGAACCAGGTGTAGAGCCAGGCCACGCCGCGCAGGATCGGGTTGTCCGACAGCCGCATCACCGCGATCACCACGCCGAGCGTGACGCCGATCAGCATTGCGCTGACGGTCATCAACACGGTGCCGCGCAGCAGCCCCTCGATGATCGGCGGCCGGAACATTCTGCCGACCATGAAGGACCAGTTGAAGGCCTCGTTCGTGACCAGCAGGTGGACGAACATCGCGGCCAGGACGGAGAGCACCGCCACCGCGACCCATCGTCCGGGGTGCCGCACGGGCACGGCCTTGATCGGTTCCGGCCGTGCCCGTGCGGTTGTCGCTTCCTCGGTGGTCATGTCGTCACGGGTTGATCGCGGGGTCCGTGATCGCGCCGTCTCCCACCTTCCACTTGTCGAGCACCTGCTTGTACGAGCCGTCGGCGATCACGGCCTTGGTCGCGTCGCGCACCGCCTCGGCCAGCTGCGTCTGCTCCTTGGCCAGCACGTAGCCGTACGGTGCCGCCTCGTACTGCTTGTCCAGCAGCTCCAGGGCGTCGTTGGACTGCGTCACCGCGTACACGCCGACCGGGTAGTCGGCGAGCATGGCGTCGTCCTTGCCGGACACGACGGCGGCGGTGGCGGCGTCCTGACCCGGGAACTGGTCGATGGTGATCGCCGGCTTGCCCGCGTCGGTGCACGCCTTGGACCGCTTCTGGATGTCCTCGACCTGGACCGTGTCCTTCTGGACCGCGATCTTCTTGCCGCAGGCGTTGTCCAGTGCGACCCCGGCCGGGTTGCCCCTCTTGGTCACCCACTGGGTGCCGACCTGGAAGTAGCTGACCATGTTGGCCTGGGCCTTGCGGTCGTCGTTGATGGTGAACGACGAGACGCCGGCCTCGTACTTGCCCGAGTTGACGCCGTTGATGATGTCGCCGAACGGCGCCGAGACGAACTCCGCCTTGAGGCCCAGCTTGGCCGCCACGGCGGTGAACAGCTCGACGTCGAAGCCGATCACGGTCTTGCCGTCGGTGTCCAGGAACTCCGCCGGGGCGTAGGTGGAGTCGGTGCCCACCACGATCTTGCCGTCCGACTTGATCGCGTCCGGGACCTTCGCGGCCAGCGCGGCGTCGACCGACGACGAGACGCTGGGCCCGCCACCGGGCTGGCCGGTGCTCTCCTCCTCGCCGCACGCGGCGAGGGAGAGCAGCAGGACGGCCGCACCGGCGACGCCGAGCGCCGCCCGCCGTCCGGGGTTGGGGTGGAACATGGCTGTACTCCTTTTGCGAGGGGTCGGTCAGGCCACGCCGAGGTAGGCCTCTTTGACCGAGGGGTCGTGCAGCAGGTCCGCGCCGGAACCGCTCTTGACGATCCGGCCGGTCTCCAGCACGTACGCCCGGTGGGCCCGCGCCAGCGCCTGCTGGGCGTTCTGCTCCACCAGCAGGATTGTGGTGCCCTGCTGGTTGATCTCCGTGATGATCGTGAAGATCTGCTGGATCAGCATCGGCGCGAGACCCATCGACGGCTCGTCGAGCAGCAGCAGCTTCGGCCGGCTCATCAGCGCCCGGCCGACCGCGAGCATCTGCTGCTCACCGCCGGAGAGCGTGCCGCCGGGCTGCTTGCGCCGCTCGGCCAGCCGCGGGAACAACTCCAGCACCCGGGCCAGGTCCTGCGCGATGCCGGCCTTGTCGCGCCGGGTGTACGCGCCCATGTCCAGGTTCTCCAGCACCGACATGCCGGGGAAGATGCCCCGGCCCTCGGGCGCCTGGCACAGCCCGCGCCGCACCCGCAGGTCGGCCCGGAGCTTGGTGATGTCCTCACCGGCGAACTTGATCCGGCCGGAGGCGACCGGCCGGATGCCGGAGATCGCCCGCATGGTGGTGGACTTGCCGGCGCCGTTCGCGCCGATCAGCGCGACGATCTCCCCTTCGTCCACGGTCAGGCTGATGCCGTGCAGCGCCTGGATCCGCCCGTAGAGCAGGCTCACGTCCTCGATCTCAAGCAGCATCGTCCGGCACCCCCAGGTACGCCGCGACCACCTTCGGGTTGTCCCGCACCTCGGCGGGCAACCCTTCGGCGATCTTCTTTCCGAACTCCAGGACCACGATCCGGTCGGTCACGCCCATCACCAGGCGCATGTCGTGCTCGATCAGCAGCACCGTCACGCCCTGGTCCCGGATCTGCCGGATGAGCTGGAGCAGCTCTTCCTTCTCCGCCGGGTTGAAGCCGGCGGCCGGCTCGTCCAGGCAGAGCAGCTTCGGGTCGGTGGCCAGCGCGCGGGCGATCTCCAGCCGGCGCTGCTCGCCGTAGGACAGGTTGCGGGCGAACTCGTGCATCCGGTTGCGGATGCCGACGAACTCCAGCAGGCGCTCGGCCTTCTCCCGGCCCTCGCGCTCCTCCTTCCAGTGCCGCGGCAGGCGCAGCAGGGCGGAGATCACGCTGGTCTTGTGGTGCGCGTCCGCGCCGACCTGGACGTTCTCCAGCGCGGTCATCTCCGGGAAGAGACGGATGTTCTGGAACGTACGGGCCATGCCCATGCGGGTGATCTGGTGGCGCTTCTTGCCACTGATCTTCTGGCCCAGGAACCGGATCTGCCCCTCGGTGGGCTGGTAGATGCCGGTCATCGCGTTGAAGCAGGTGGTCTTGCCGGCGCCGTTCGGGCCGATGAGACCGAGGATCTCACCCTTGTAGAGGGTGAAGTCCACGTCGTTGAGGGCCACCACACCGCCGAAGCGCAGCGTGACGTGGTCGACCTCCAGCAACGGCTCCCGCTCGTTGACCGTCTCGACGGCGGGGGCCGCCGCCTGGGCCGGAACGGCCGGGGTCTGCTCGGTGTCACTCACCGACGATCACCTCCTTGCGGCGGTCCTTGAACTCCGCCGCTCGTCGCCGGTTCGGGATCAGGCCCTGCGGCCGGAAGATCATCATCACCACGAGCACCAGGCCGAAGAAGAGGAACCGGTACTCGTACAGCTCCACGCCGAACAGCTCGATGCCGCGGAACCGCTCGATCATGTACGCCACCAGGCCGCCGCCGACGATCGCGCCGACGATGTTGCCCGAGCCGCCGAAGATGACAGCGGCCAGGATGATGATCGAGTTGAGCAGCTCGAAGTTCTGCGAGTTGACGAAGTTCTGCTTACCGGCGAACAACGCGCCGGCCAGGCCGGCGATGGCCGCGCCGGAGGCGAACGCCCACAGCTTGAACTTGAACGTCGGCACGCCCATCAGCTGGGCGGCGTCCTCGTCCTCGCGGATCGAGATCCAGGCCCGGCCGACCCGGCTGTGGGTCAGGTTCCGCACCCCGATCACCACCAGGATGATCAGCGTGAGCACCAGCCAGTAGTACGGGCGGGCGTCGAGCACGCCGAACCACGGCCGGCCGTCGGCGTACTGGCCGGGCGGGTGCGGGATCTGGTTGAAGCCGCGCTGTCCCTTGAGGAACTCGGAGCTGACCGCCGCGATCCGGATCATCTCGGCGAAGCCGAGCGTCACCAGCGCCAGGTAGTCGCCGCGCAGGCGCAGCGTCGGCGTGCCGAGCATGACGCCGGAGACCATGGTCAGGGCGATCGCGATCGGCACCACCAGCAGCCACGGCCACAGCGTCTTGATGTCGCTGCTCGGCGAGGTCAGCACCGCTACCGTGTACGCGCCGACGGCGAAGAAGCCGAAGTAGCCGAGGTCTAGCAGGCCGGCGAAGCCGACCACGATGTTGAGCCCGACCGCCAGCAGCACGTAGATCGAGACCGTGAACATCACCTGGGTGAAGTTCGCTCCCGGGGTCGGGATCGGCCCGAGGTACTGGTAGAACTCCTTGTTCGGCAGCGCGTAGAAGAACGCGATGACCGCGACCAGCAGCACCCAGCGCACCCAGCGCGGCGCGTGGTGCCAGCGCTCCGAGATCGCGTGCCGGCCCTGCCGCAGCTTGTCCGCCGCCGTCTCCCGCCGCTCCGGCGGGTCGATGGTGGTCGTCATGCGCGTGCCCTCCCCAGTGATTCGCCGAGCAGACCGGTCGGCCGGAACATCAGCAGGACGACCAGCACCGCGAACGCGGCGAAGTCCTTCCACTGACTGCCGAACAGGCCCGCGGCGTAGTTCTCCACGACGCCGAGCAGCAACCCGCCGACGAGCGCGCCGCGCAGGTTGCCGATACCGCCGAGCACCGCCGCGGTGAACGCCTTGAGGCCCAGCAGGAAGCCGACGCTGTAGGTGAGCGTCTGGATCCGCACGTCGTAGAGCAGGCCCGCGACGCCGGCCATGGTGCCACCGGCGATGAAGACCATCAGGATGATGCGGTCCTTGTTGACGCCCATCAGCGCCGCCGTGTTGGCGTCCTGAGCCACCGCCCGGATGCCGCGGCCGGTACGGCTGCGGTTGATGAACTGGTCCAGCGCGAACATCATCACCAGCGCGGAACCGATCGTGAGCAACTGCACCGCGTCGATCGGCACCCCGGCGACGTGGAACAGCGGCTCCGAGCTGACCAGGATCGGCGCACCCTCCGGCCGCCGCCGGGTGTAGACGCCGAACGCCTCCGAGATGGCGATCGAGGCACCGATGGCGGTGATGAGGAACGCCAGCGGCGGCGCGTTGCGCTTCCGCAGCGGCCGGTACGCGACCCGTTCGATCACAGTGGCGGTGCCCGCCGAGGCGATCGCAGCCACGATCATCGCCACCAGCAGGTAGAACATGATCGAGCCGATGCCGCTGACCTGCGAGTTCTGGTCGAGTCCGAAGCCGTTCCAGGTCCAGATCGCGGCGAACGCGCCGGCGATGAAGACCTCGGAGTGGGCGAAGTTGATGAGCCTGAGCACGCCGTACACAAGCGTGTAGCCGAGCGCGACCAGGGCGTAGATGGCGCCCTGCGTCAAGCCGGTCGTGGTGAGTTCCCCGAAGTTGGAGAACAATCCGTCGAAGTCCAAGGGAGGGACGCTCCGTCGCTCAAGAGAAAAAGAGGGTGCGGCCGGGAGCCAGCTCCCGGCCGCACCCGCGATCACTACTCAATCGCCAGTCCAGCGATCGAACGATCAGGACTTGGGGATCTCCTGGTCCGGGACGACCTTGCCGCCCTGCACCTTGAACGCCCAGACCTTGACCTGCGCCGGGTCCAGCTCGCCGCCCTCGACGAACTTGTAGCTGGCGGCAACGCCCTCGCCGCTGTAGCCCTTCACGAACTCCAGCAGGTCGGCACGGGTGCTCTTGCCGGCCTTGATGCCCGCCAGCAGGATGTTCGCCGCGTCGTAGGCGGTGTCGCTGTAGGTACCCGGCTCGGTGCCGTTGAGCGCCTTGAAGTCGGCGGCGAAGGTGCCGCGGGCCTCGGTGGACGGAGCGCAGGGGCAGGTGAGGATGGTGCCCTCGGCGGCGGCCGCACCGGCGGAGGTGATGTACGCGCCGTCGTTCACGCCGTCACCGGCGACCAGCGGAGCGGTGACCCCGGCAGCGGTGAGCTGCTTGCGGATCAGGCCGGCCTCCTGGTAGTAGCCGCCGTAGAAGACCGCCTTGACGTTGGCGGCCTTGACCTTGGTGACCACACCGGAGAACTCGACCTGCTTGCCCTCGCCCTGGACCTTGTCGCTGCCCACGACCGAGGCGCCGAGAACCTTCTTGACCTCGTCGGCCAGGCCGGCGCCGTACGCGGACTGGTCGTCGATGACGTAGACCCGGTCGGCCTTCATCACGTTCTTGATGTAGTTACCGGCGGCGGGGCCCTGGCTCAGGTCGTTGCCGACCGCCCGGAAGAAGGTCTTCCAGCCCTGCTCGGCGAGGCTGGGACGGGTCGCGGAGGGGGTGATGGTGACCAGACCGGCCTCGCTGAACAGCGGGCCGGCGGCCTCGGACTCGCCCGAGTAGGCCGGACCCACGACACCCAGGATCTTGGTGTCGTCGATCGCCTTCTGGGCCAGACCCGGCGCCTGGTCCGGGCTGCCCTGCGAGTCGAGCTCGGCGAGCTCGACCTTGCAGTCCGCGTTCTCCTTGTTGTACTTGTCGACGGCCAGCTTGACGCCGTTCTTCTCGTTGATGCCCAGCGCGGCCGAGCTACCGGTCAGCGCGCCGAAGAAAGCGATCTTGCTCCCGCAGGCGCTGCCCCCGGAACCCTCATCGTCGCTGCCGCTGGAACAAGCGGTGCCACCGGCGACGAGCGCCAGCATGGCGACCCCGCCGATCACGCGTGCGAGCTTCTGCCTCAAGGCCCGAACCCTCCTCCGTCCATGATCCGAACCACCCGCCGCTGATTGGCCCTTGCGGGGTGGACGAACCAAGACCGTCGTCGCCGGTCTGGGCCGGGACGTTATCCCACCGCGAGCGGTGGCGTAAGACCTGGAAAGCGGGGTTGACCGAACCGTTACACGCCGTGGCGGATTCAAGCCCATCGGCGTAAGAAGCGAAGGCGGGCAAAGGCTTTCACCGACTATTCCTCGGTAACGGGCCAGACCCTCCCCACCCGCTACCGATCGACGGCGGACAACGCCCCCCACCAGGCACGGGATGTTTTTCCGTCGTCGGCGACCACGAGCAGCCCGTCGTCGCGGACGGCCACCGTCAGCGCCGCGTCGCCCCCGTCCGGCACCGGCACCGGCGTGATCACCGGAAGCCACGGCGCACCGCCGTCACGCGACATCCAGAGCCGTCGCTGAGCCCCGTCCCCGGTCACCGCGACGAGCCGCCCACCGGACGCCGCGAGCGCGTCCACCGACGACACCCCGGGGCCCGCCGAGCCGAACCCGCCGACCCGCCGCCACCCCTGCGCCGCACCCGCCGAACCGGCGGACGGCGAGCCGCAGTCGTCGCACCCGCGCCACACGGCGAAGCGGTCACCCACCGGGCCGACCGCCACCGGCCCGCCGTCGGCCGGCACCACCCGCTCCGCCGCCCCGGAGGTACCCGCCGGCATTGGCAGAGCCACCCGCCGCCACACCCGGCCGTCGGCCGAGAACCACGAAAGCGGCGTCCGGGACGTACCGCCGGGCGGCAGCAACGACCCCACCACCAGCCAGCCCGGCCCCACAGCCGCCACGTCATACGCCGCCGTCCGGCCCCGGCCGTCGCCGGCCAGCTCCGCGACCCCCTCGCGCAGGACGAACCCCTCCGCGTCCGGCGACGACCACACCGCCGCACCGTCCGCGCGCGCCCCGGCGACCAGCCAGCCGGCCGGACCCGCCGCCAGCCGCGACGCGCTCACCGCGCGCGGGCCGCCGAACAACTCGAACGCCGCCGGAATCTCCCGCAACGGCCCACCCGGACGCCACACCCACGTTCCGGTACGCGGATTGCCGTGCACGCCACCGGTCTTCGCGCCCAGCGCCGCCATCCCGTCGTCGCGGCACGCCACCGCGAAGAGCACGTGCTGGCGGCCGTAGAACGTCTGCGCGCGCACCGGAATCGGCGACCAGGTCACGCCGTCCGATGAGGACCAGGCAGCCGGGCGGGTCTCCCCCGCCGGATCGACCAGCCCGCCCACCACGTACCACCGGCCGGCGCACCGCGCGACGTCGCGCAGCACCGGACGTCCGGCGGCGCCGGCGGGAAGGGCCAGATCGACGGACTGCCACTGCGGTCGTACGGGGGCGGGCTCGGGCAGCGGTCGCGGAGTCGCGTGGCAGGCCACCAGGAGCAGCGCGGCGACGACGGCGACGAGGACCGGCCGGGCGCGCGCGGAAGGCATGGATCCGATCCTATCGATCGGACGCCTCCGCGGGAGGTCAGGACGCGGGCTGCTCCACCTCGCCGCCGGCGGTCTCCGCGAGGATCCGCTCGGCGACCTCCTTCATGGTCATCCGGTGGTCCATCGCGGTGCGCTGGATCCACTTGAACGCCTGCGGCTCGGTCATCCCGTACGTGGTCATCAGCGCACCCTTGGCGCGCTCGACGGTCTTGCGGATCTCCAGCCGGTCGGTGAGACCGGCGACCTCCGACTCCAGCGCGGCGATCTCGGAGTAGCGGGACAGCGCGATCTCCACCGCCGGCACCAGGTCGCTCTTCTGGAACGGCTTGACCAGATACGCCATCGCGCCGGCCGCCCGCGCCCGCTCCACCAGGTCACGCTGGCTGAACGCGGTCAGGATGATCACCGGGGCGATGCGCGCGCCGGCGATCCGCTCGGCGGCGGCCAGCCCGTCCATGATCGGCATCTTGATGTCGAGGATGACCAGATCCGGCTTGAGCTCCTCGGCGAGCTTGACGGCGGTCTCGCCGTCACCGGCCTCGCCGACCACCTCGTAGCCCTCTTCGACAAGCATTTCGGCCAGGTCCAGCCGGATGAGCGCCTCGTCCTCGGCGATCAGAACGCGCTTGCGCTCGGCGTCCGCCTGCATCTCGCCCACGAGCCACTCCCACCGGTTCGAGCCCGACACCCGCCGTGCCGGGTGTCGCCGCCCCTAGCGTAGTAGGTAACCTATGGCACGACGCGAGAGCGTCGCGCGAGCCTGTCCCCGTATTCCAATCGGCAGAGAAACGGAGCTCAAACCTCCGACAGTGTGGGTTCGAGTCCCACCGGGGACACCGAAGTTGTCGTACGGGCGTTCGAAGATGCTCTCGTGCACCCACCCGAGATCCGCGCCCGAGCACGTCAGGCCTTTCTGTCCGGGGCGACCGTCGCGGAGGCGGCCCGCGCCGTCGGCCTCAACTACCGCACCGTCTGGCACTGGTGCAGAGACCGCCCGACCGCCGCGGTTCTAGGCACCGCACTGCGGTGTTTCCGTTGCCGCGACGATGTCAGCGTTCCGACAGATCCGGCGGCCTACGCCTATCTTCTCGGGCTCTACCTTGGCGACGGGCATCTCGTGACCAGGGCGCGGGTGCCGGTGCTCCGGATCTCCTGCAGCAACAGCTGGCCCGGACTGATCGAGGCGTGCGACGACGCCATGCGCGCGGTGCTGGCGGAGAAGGTGCAGCGCGTCCGGCATCCGGGGTGCGTCAGCGTGCAGAGCTACGGCAAGCACTGGCCGTGCCTGTTCCCCCAGCACGGCCCTGGCAAGAAGCACCAACGCCCGATCGTCCTGGCCGACTGGCAGCGCCCCATCGTCGAGGCCCACGCGGGCGACTTCCTCCGCGGCCTCTTCCATTCCGACGGCTGCCGCTTCGCCAACCGGGTCGTCGTCCGGGGCAAGGAGTACGTCTATCCCCGTTACATGTTCCACAACGAGTCGGGCGACATCATGGGTCTGTGCCAGCAGGCCCTCGACCGGCTCGGCATCGCCTGGCGGATGAACCGCCGCAACTCCCTGTCGGTGGCCCGCCGGGAAGCCGTCGCCGCCCTCGACCGGCACGTCGGCCCGAAGTCGTGACCCGGCGACGCCGCGCACGCGGCCTGCCGACGGGCGTCAGATCCGCGCCAACGCCCGCGCGAGATCCGCCCGCAGGTCCTCCGGGTCCTCCAGGCCGACCGAGACCCGCAGCAGCCCGCCGCACGGCTTGGCGTCGCCCTCGACCGGCCGGTGGGTGAGCGAGGCCGGGTGCTGGATCAGCGTGTCGACGCCGCCGAGCGACACGGCGTGCGTGATCAGCTCGCAGGCGCCGGCGACCTCGGCCGCGGCGGGCGCGCCGCCGCGTACCTCGAAGGCGAGCAGGCTGCCGGTGCCGGACATCTGGCGGCCGACCAGTCCGGCCGGGTCGTGCAGCGACGGGTGGTGGACGCGCTCGACGGCGGGGTGCCCGGCGAGCCAGGCGGCGAGCTTCTCCGCGCCGGCCTGCTGGGCGCGGACGCGCAGCGGGAGGGTCTGGATGCCGCGGTGCAGCAGATAGGCGCCGAGCGGGTGCAGGACGGCGCCGGTGACGGCGCGGACCTGGCGCAGCCGGGCGGCCCACTCGGGTCCGCAGGCGACGACGCCGGCGAGGACGTCGCCGTGGCCGCCGATGCTCTTGGTGGCGCTGTGCAGCACGAGCGCGGCGCCGTGGCGGGCGGGCTGCTGGAGCACCGGGGTGGCGACGGTGTTGTCGACGAGCAGCGGGACGTCACCGGCGGCGTCGGCGAGCGCGGCGATGTCGACCAGGTCGAGGCTGGGGTTGGCAGGCGTCTCGACCACGACCAGGGCGGTGTCGGGGCGGATCGCGGCGGCCACGTCGGCGGTGGTGGCCCAGGTGACAGCGGTGCCGAGCAGGCCGGTGGCGAGGACGTGGTCGGTGCCGCCGTAGAGGGGGCGGACGGCGACGACGTGACGCTTGCCGTCGCGGGTGGCGGCGAGCAGGGTGGCGGTGAGCGCGGCCATGCCGCTGGCGAACGCGACGGCCTCGGCGGTGCCTTCGAGCTCAGCGAGGGCGGTCTCGAACCGGGCCACAGTGGGGTTCCAGAGGCGCTGGTAGACGGCGCTGCCGCCGGCCGGGAGGGTGCCGCCGGTGGCGAGTGTCTCGTAGTCGTCACCGCCGCCGGCCACCGAGGGCAGCGGGTTGGTGGTGGACAGGTCGATCGGCGGGACGTGGACGCCGAGCCCGGCGAGGTCGGCGCGCCCGGCGTGTACGGCTGCGGTGTCCACGGAAGTCATGCCGGAAGCGTCGAACATGACGACGGCTAGAGGCAATAGCAGCGAACAAGATTCTGACGATCACGCTTTCGCCCGGCTGTGATTCGGTGAAAGATGGTCGCATGCCTGCCGCACCGAATGATGTACGGCCGTTCGCCGGCCTGGACGACACCGACCGCGCGATCCTCACCGAGCTGGCGGCCGACGGCCGGCTGCCGAACAACGCGCTGGCCGAGCGGGTCGGGGTGGCGCCGTCGACGTGCCTGACGCGTACCCGGGCGCTGCGGGAGTGCGGGGCGATCCGCGGGTTCCACGCCGAGGTGGACCCGGCGGCGGTGGGCCTGCCGTTGCAGGCGCTGGTGTCGGTGCGGCTGACCGCGCACGAGCGGGCCGCTGTTGACGCGTTCCGCGCCCGGTCGGTACGGCTGCCCGGCGTGGTGTCGGTGTTCCACGTGGCGGGCGCGGAGGACTACGTGCTGCACGTGCGCGCCGCCTCCGGCGACGCGCTGCGGGACTTCGTCCTGGATCATCTGGCTGTCGATCCGGCGGTGCAGCACACGCAGACCAGCCTGATCTTCGAGCAGGCCCGCGGTATGGGGTAGCGCACCCGGCGGAACAATTCCGGCACGTCGCGGGTTGCACCTGCCTGTGATCGACGTACCCATGTCTGTTCTTGATCTTGCCCCGGTGGCGGCGACCGGCAACGCCGGTGAGGCGCTGCGGTACACCACGGAGCTGGCCCGCCGCACCGAGGAGCTGGGCTACCGCCGGTTCTGGGTGGCCGAGCACCACAACATGCCCGCCATCGCGAGTTCCGCCCCGGCGGTGCTGCTCGCGCACCTGGCGGCGAACACCAGCACGATCCGGCTCGGCTCGGGCGGGGTGATGCTGCCCAACCACGCGCCGCTGGTGGTGGCCGAGCAGTTCGGCACGCTGGAGGCGCTGCACCCGGGCCGGATCGACCTGGGCATCGGCCGGGCGCCGGGCACCGACCAGGTGACCGCGCTGGCGCTGCGCCGCACCATGGAGGGCCTGTCCGCGGAGCACTTCCCGCGCGAGCTGGCCGACCTGATGAACTACTTCTCCGGCGCCGAGCCGGGTCCGATCACCGCGACGCCGGGCCGCGGCCAGTCGCCGCAGGTGTGGCTGCTCGGGTCCAGCGGGTTCAGCGCGCAGCTGGCCGGTCTGCTCGGGCTGCCGTTCTCGTTCGCGCACCACTTCAGCTCGCAGAACACGATCCCGGCGTTGCAGCTCTACCGGCAGAACTTCCGGCCGTCGCAGTGGCTGGACCGGCCGTACGCGATGGTGGCTGTCAACGCGGTCTGCGCGGAGACCGACGAGCGGGCCGAGTGGCTGGCCGGGCCGTCCGGGCTGTCGTTCCTGAAGCTGCGGTCGGGGCGGCCGGAGCCGCTCGTCACGCCGGAGGAGGCGGCGGCGTACCCGTACTCGGAGTTCGAGCGGGAGTTCGTCGCCCAGCGCCGCGACGGCCAGGCGACCGGTTCGCCGGAGACGGTGGCCCGGCAGCTCGGTGAGTTGCTGGAGCGCACCGGCGCGGACGAGCTGATGCTCACCACGATGGTGTACGACGTGGCGGACCGGGTCCGCTCGTTCGAGCTGATCGCCGAGAAGGTGGCGGGCGGGCTGCGCCGGGAGGGCTGAAACACGCTCTTCATAGCGACGTCACCGCACCGTCGCGTGGGACGCATAACTTTGTCCCCGGTGGTGGTACGGCATTCCCGGTCGGGACGGGTCGGGAATGCTGCGGTGTGGTGCACCGGGTCGCCGGCGGAGCGGATTCCGCGGCCGGCGACCCGGTGCCTGCCGTTTCAGCGCAGGTAGATGTTCGGCGCGGGCGGGGTGCTCATGCCGTCGCCCAGGAAGTAGCCGGGGTGCGGCGGCTGGTTGTAGGCGGTGTTCTGCCAGGCCACCGCCACCCGGTACTGCGGGTCGTGCATCAGCGTCGGCAGGCGCAGCCCGGTGGTCACAGGCGTGCTGTAGATCCGTAGCGCGGTGCTGTCGGAGGTGCGCCAGACGACCTCCTCGCGCCAGTCGCCGAGCAGGTCCGCCGAGAGCGCCGGGGTGGACTTGGTGCCGTTGTTCGAGGCGACGCCGCTGCCGGTGAGCAGCCGGGTGTCGCCGCCGGTGCCGTACTTGTCGATCTTCGTGGCGTCGAGCAGCTCCCGGACCGGGTCGCCGTCCCACCAGATCAGGAAGTTCGCCGACGACGGTTTGCGCCCGACGTTCTGGCCCCGGGTGTTCAGCAGCCCGTCGACAGCCGACGACCAGGACTCGGCACCCGGGCTGCCCGCCCAGACGTCGCCGGAGACGCCGCGGCCGTTGTCGCCGCTCGGCGCCGTCTGCCAGATGATCTGCCCGGTACGCGCGTCGGCCATCCAGGAGCTGGGCTTGCTGCCGTCCTCGTCGACCTTGAACACCTCCAGGCCCGCGCGGGAGGGGTCGAGGTCGCCGACGTGCAGGGCGTCGCCGTGGCCGTTGCCGGTGGAGTACAGCAGCCGGCCGTTGTCGTCGATGGTGGCGGCGCCGTACACGATCTCCTGGCGGCCGTCGTTGTCCACGTCGGCCACGGAGAGCTGGTGGTTGCCCTGGCCGGCGGCGGCGCCGTTGCCGGAGGCGTTCGAGTCGAACGTCCAGCGCTTGCGCAGCGTGCCGTCGCGGAAGTCCCAGGCCGCGACGACGGCCCTGGTGTAGTAGCCGCGCGCCATGATCAGCGAGGGGCGCTGCCCGTCCAGGTACGCGGTGCCGGCGAGGAACCGGTCGACCCGGTTGCCGTACGAGTCGCCCCAGGACGAGACGGTGCCGCGCGGCGGGTCGTAGTCGACGGTGGACAGCGCCGCGCCGGTGCGGCCGTCGAACATGGTCAGGTACTCCGGTCCGGCGAGCACGTAGCCGCTGGAGTTGCGGTGGTCGGCCGAGCCGTTGCCGATCACCTGGCCGGTGCCGGAGCGGGTGCCGTCGGCGGTCTTCACGGCCACCTCGGCGTCCCCGTCGCCGTCGTAGTCGTACACCTGGAACTGGGTGTAGTGGGCGCCGGCGCGGATGTTGCGGCCGAGGTCGATGCGCCACAGCCGGGTGCCGGTGAGCGTGTACGCGTCGACGTAGACGTTGCCGGTGTAGCCGGACTGCGAGTTGTCCTTGGCGTTCGACGGATCCCACTTGAGCACGAACTCGTAGCGGCCGTCGCCGTCGAGGTCACCGACGCTCGCGTCGTTCGCCGCGTAGCTGTACCCCTCCCCGGACGGGGTGGTGCCGCCGGGCGGCGGCTGGATCGGCACGTCCAGGTAACCGTTGGCGAACTGGAGCGCCGGGGCGGACGCCGCCTGCTCGGCGCCGTTCACCACGGCCCGCACGGTGTACGCCGATCCGGCCGCCGCGCCGCTGTCCAGGTACGTGGTGGCGCCGGTGATCGGACTGCCGTTGACCTTGGTGCCACCCCGGTAGAGGTTGAACGAGACCCCCGTCGTCTCGGTGCCGAGCAGCCGCCAGGAGACCAGGTTCCCGCTGCCGGAGCGGACGCTGATCAGGCCCCGGTCGAGGTCCTCCATCTGCTTCGCGCCGGCCGGCGGGGTGGTCGGTGGCGGGGTGGTGGGCGGGGGTGTGGACGGCGGAGGCGTGGTGGGCGCGGGCGTGCTCGGTGGTGGCGTCGACGGTGGCGCGCTGGTGGACGGCGCGCCGGTGCAGGCGGTGCCGTTGAGCGTGAACGCGGCCGGAACCGGGTTCGACGCGTTGTTCCACGAACCGTTGAAGCCGAAGTTCGCGGTGCCGCCGGTGCCGATGGCCGCGTTGTAGCCGGCGTCGCGGGCGCTGACCTGGGCGCCGGACTGGCTGACAGTCGCGTTCCACGCCTGGACGACCTGCTGGCCGGCGGCGAAACTCCAGCCGAGGGTCCAGCCGTTGACCGGGTCGCCGAGGTTCGTCACTGTCACGTCGGCGCCGAAGCCGCCGCTCCACTGGTTGGTGATCCGGTAGTCGACCCGGCAGGCGGCGGCAGCCGCCGCGGCGGTCATCGTGGTGAGCGCGCCGGCCGACAGGGTGACCGCCGAAGCCGCGGCGAGCAGCGCGATCCGGCGGCGTGGGGTGGTGAGGTGCACGGGGAATGCCTTTCGCGGAGGTCAGGCACGGGGCGAGCGCCGGCCTGCCCGGACCGGCGAATTCGTGCCCTGACGCGACGAGCGACGTCAACACATCGACGTCCATGATTCGGCTCCGCGCTCCGTCAGCCTAGGTCACCGCTGGACACGCCCACAAGCGCCGGCCTCACCGGGCACGCCGCACGCGCCCTTCACCCCGTCCCGTCGCGGTGGCGGCCGGCGCGGCGGCACGGCAGGTCGGCGGCACGGCGGGTCGGCGGCACGGCAGAGTCGCGGCGGGCGGCGAGAAGGGACAGCCGACAACCGATATGCCTCTCGGTCATATTTATGACCGAGAGGCATATCGGTTGGAGTGCTTGTGTCTCCGGAGGGCGACACGCCGAGGAACACCCCTCGCGGGTGCGGGCGCGCCCCGGGAAGGCCCAGAGGCTCAGCCTTCGACGGCGGCGGCGAGCTTCCGCGACTCCGCGGCCTCGGCGGACTCCCCCGACGCCGCGGGCTCCGCCGGCGCGGCGGACTCACCCGGCTTGGCGAACTCCGCCGGCTCCGCCGACGCGGCAGACTCTCCTGCCGGAGCAGGGCCCTCGGCGAGGGCCGCCTCGACTGTGGCGCGTGCCCGGCGGGTACGGCGCAGGGCGCGCACCGCCAGCCCGACGGCGACCAGCCACGCGACGCCGAGCAGCACGTACACCACCACCGGCACCGAGCCGCCCACGCCGCCGGCGCTCAACAGCGTGCGGGCGTTCGTCAGCACGATCACGCCGCCGATCACGGCGCCGAGCAGCTGGGCGGGGACGATGCGGACCAGCCAGGCCGCGATCGGCGCGGCGATCAGGCCGCCGACCAGGAGAGCGGCCACAGTGGGCAGCAGGAAACCCTCGGAGCCCAGGCCGATGAGGAAGCCGATGCTGGCCGCGCCGGCCACCACGAACTCGGAGGTGTCCACCGAGCCGATGACCTTGCGGGGTTCCATCCGGCCGGAGACGAGCAGCGCCGGGGTGGCGACCGGCCCCCAGCCACCGCCGCCGGTGGCGTCGACGAAGCCGGCGACCAGGCCGAGCGGGGCGAGGAAGCGGCTGCGCAGCCGGCCGGCCGCGCGGTTGGCGCGCAGCGGCCGGGAGAACCGCACCAGCAGGTACGCGCCGAGCGTGAACAGGATGGCGGCCATCCACGGTGCCGCGGCCTCGGTGGAGATGGAGCTGAGGAACGTCGCCCCGGCGAACGCGCCGATCGCGCCGGGCAGCGCGATGCGGCCGACCACCCGCCAATCGACGTTACCGAAACGCCAGTGCGAGACGCCCGCGGCGAGCGTGGTGCCGATCTCGGCCAGGTGCACCGAGGCGGACGCCGCGGCCGGTGCCACACCGGCGAACAGGAGAAGCGTCGAGGAGGTCAGCCCGTACGCCATGCCGAGCGCGCCGTCGACGAGTTGCGCGGCGAGCCCGACGAGGGCGAGGACCAGCAGCTTGCGCACGAGCGCCCCCTGACTTTTCGGTATCTCCTATCAACTTGGTCGACAATGCGGCACGGAGGCGCCCCGGGTCAAGTCCCCCATCCGGTTGGTAGGAGACGCCGGACGGTGTGCCGGGGTGTGCGGAAGCCGGCGTCAGCTCCAGGCGCGCGGGTCGGCGGCCAGCTCGTTGACCCGGCCGGGCAGCGCGCCGGCGGCCACGTCGGCGATGGTGACCAGCTCGAGGATCTCCCGCTCGCTGGCCCGCAACGCGATCCAGACGTCCTGCAACGCGCGGGCCGCACCCTGGTAGCCGAGCTGTTCCGGGCGCTGCCCGCGTACGTGCGCGAGCGGACCGTCGATGACGCGGATCACCTCGGCCAGGGAGATCTCCCCGGCCGGCCGGGCCAGCCAGTAGCCGCCCTCGGGGCCACGCTGGGCGTGCACGATGCCGCCCCGGCGCAGTTGCAGCAGGATGCTCTCCAGGAACTTCGGCGGGATGTCCTGCGCGCGGGCGATCTGCTCGGCGGTCACCGGCCGGCTCCGCCCAGTGGTCCCCCCGACCGCGACCGAGGCCAGCTCAGCGGCCGCGCGGAGGGCATAGTCGACCCGGGCGGAGAGACGCATACGGCCAGGTTAGTCCGCTGCGGTGCGGGCCGGCCCCCCGACCCGCACCCGGACGATCACCGATCGGGCTCTCAGCCGCCGACGCGCCGCAGCAGCCCCTCCTGGACGGCGCTGGCGATGTGCCGGCCGTCGGTGGTGAACATCCGGCCCGTGGCCAGGCCGCGGGCGCCCGATGCGGACGGGCTCCAGCAGTCGTACAGGAACCACTCGTCGGCGCGGAACGACCTGTGGAACCACAGCGCGTGGTCGAGGCTCGCGCCGACCACACCGCCCGGGCCCCACACCTCGCCGTGCACCGACAGCACCGAGTCCAGCAGGGTCAGGTCGGAGGCGTACGTGAGGGCGCACGCGTGCAGCAGCGGATCGTCCGGCAGCTTGCCGTCCAGGCGCATCCACACCCGCTGGTGCGGTTCGGCCGGGCGGTCGCCGGGGCGGACCCAGCCGGGCTCGCCGACGTAGCGCACGTCGATCGGGCGCGGGATCATCCCCCAGATGCCGAGGCGCTCCGGGTAGCGGGAGAGCCGGTCGGTCATGGTCGGCACGTCGTCCGGGCCGGGTACGTCCGGCGGGAGCGGGGCGTGGTGGTCCAGCCCTTCCTCCTGCCGCTGGAACGACGCCGACATGAAGAAGATCGGCTTGTCGTGCTGCAACGCCACCGAGCGACGCACCGAGAAGGAGCGGCCGTCACGGACGTTCTCCACCTGGTACTCGATCGGCTCGGCCGGGTCGCCGGGGCGCACGAAGTAGCCGTGCAGGGAGTGCACGGCCCGCTCCGCGTCGACTGTGCGGCCTGCTGCGACCAGGGCCTGGCCGGCGACCTGCCCGCCGTAGACCCGCTGCGGACCCACCTGCGGGCTCATCCCCCGGAAGGTCATCTCCCCGGTACGGGCGAGGTCGAGCACCTCCAGCAGCTGGTCGACCGCCGCCTGCCCGGTCGCCACTGCGCCACCACTCACTGGAGCGCCCGGGCCGAGGCAGCGTCGACCAGCGAACCGAGCTGGTGCACGCGCAGCGTGTTGGTGGAGCCGGGGGTGCCGGGCGGGCTGCCCGCCACGATCACCACGTAGTCGCCCGGGTTGGCCCGGTTGAGGCCGAGCAGCGCCTGGTCGACCTGGCGGAACATGTCGTCGGTGTGCTCGACGAACGGCATCAGGAACGTCTCCACGCCCCAGGAGAGCGCGAGCTGGTTGCGCACCTCCGGCACCGGCGTGAACGCCAGCAGCGGCAGGTCGCAGTGCAGCCGGGCCAGCCGCTTGACGGTGTCACCGGTCTGCGAGAACGCGACCATGGCCTTGGCGCCGATGGCCCGGGCGATCGACGAGGCGGCGACTGTGAGCGCGCCGCCGTGCGTACGCGGGTCGTGCTGCAACCGGGGGACGGCGATCGAGCCGGCCTCGGTGGTGGTGATGATCTTCGCCATGGTGCTGACGGTGAGCACCGGGTACTTGCCGACACTCGTCTCGCCGGAGAGCATCACCGCGTCCGCGCCGTCGAGCACCGCGTTGGCCACGTCGGAGGCCTCGGCGCGGGTCGGGCGGGAGTTCTCGATCATCGAGTCGAGCATCTGGGTGGCCACGATGACCGGCTTGGCGTTCTCCCGGCACAGCTGCACGGCACGCTTCTGCACCAGCGGCACCTGGTCCAGCGGCAGTTCGACGCCGAGGTCGCCGCGGGCGACCATGACCCCGTCGAAGGAGAGCACGATCGCCTCCAGGTGGTCGACCGCCTCCGGCTTCTCGACCTTGGCCAGGACCGGGCGGCGCACGCCCTCCTCGTCCATGATCGAGTGGACGAGCTTGATGTCCTCCGGCGAGCGGACGAAGGAGAGCGCGACCAGGTCGACGCCGAGGCCGAGGGCGAAGCGCAGGTCCTCGGCGTCCTTGTCGGACAGGGCCGGGACGCTCACCGCGACGTTCGGCAGCGAGACGCCCTTGTTGTTGGAGACCGGGCCGCCCTCGGTGACCAGGCACCGGATGTCGTTGCCGGTGACGTCGCTGACCTCGACCGCGACCCGGCCGTCGTCGATCAGCAGCCGGTCGCCCGGCTTCACCTCCTGCGGCAGCTTGCGGTAGGTGCAGGAGACCCGCTCCTTGGTGCCCACCACCTCGTCGCCGGTGATCACGACGGAGTCGCCGGTGCGCCACTCGTGCGGGCCGTCGGCGAACCGGCCGAGACGGATCTTGGGCCCCTGGAGGTCGGCGAGCACCGCGACCGGGCGCCCGGACGCCTCGGCGGCCTCCCGGACCAACCGGTAGACCGATTCGTGGTCGGCGTGACTGCCGTGGCTGAAGTTGAGCCTCGCCACGTTCATGCCGGCTTCTACGAGCCCGCGGATACGCTCCGGGGAGGCGGTTGCGGGGCCGAGAGTGCAGACGATCTTCGCGCGGCGTGTCACGCCCATCAGGCTAGTCTCTCCTCCGGATCGGCCTCCCGGCCGACCCCTTGCGGACTGCGGAACATTTGTCCAACGACGCGCGTCAACCGCGTGGGCGGGCGGTAGGCGTACCGCACCGGAACGTCGTGTGGCGGGCATCGGCGACCGCGCGGTGAGAAATCGTACCGCTCCCCGTCACGGGCCGGCCGGGGGCACTGTGGGGCCGCCGCGCCCGGCCGTCCGGCCGTGGGCGGGCACTGGGTACGCGGCAGTGGGCGGTGCCGTCGGAGGGGCTCGCGCGGAGCCTCAGCTCTCCGTCTTGACCAGCGGGAACTCCAGTGAGCCGGCCGGGCAGAGGAAGGTGAGCACCTCGACCCGGTAGAGCCCGGCCTGTACCGCCGGGTCGGCCTCCATGACGCTGCGGACGTCGTCCACCGAGCCGGTCCGGGCCAGGCCGAAACCGATCGGCGGGTCGGGTTCCCGGGCCGGGCCGTCGACCGACCCGTCCACGAGCACGATGCCGCGCCGTTGCAGCGCCCGCATGTGCTGGAGGTGCTCGGCCTGCAACCGCTGCACTGTCTCGTCCGGCAGGGCCCGCCCCGAAGGCCCCGGGTAGAGCACGATGCACTCGTACGTGTCCAGCGCGAAGTCGAGCCGTGGCGTCGCGGCCATGCGCACCTCCTGACCACCGTCCCGCCCAGCCTCCCACGGCGGCCCGGTGTGCCGGGGCCGCTCGCCGCAACTGCCGGTGCTTCGCCGCCACGATTCGGGGAATGTCCAGGGGTCGGGGCGCAGCACCGCCCCGCGAGGTACGTACGAGCACAGGAGGACCGCGAATGGCCACCAGCACCCAGCCCGCCAAGGCGTCGGGCAGCTACCGGATCGGTGGCGACCTGCCGGTCGACCGCCTCGGCTACGGGGCGATGCAGCTCACCGGCCCCGGCGTGTGGGGCGACCCGAAGGACCCGGCCGAGGCGGTGCGGGTGCTGCGCCGCGCGTACGAGCTGGGCGTCACGTTCATCGACACCGCCGACTCGTACGGGCCGTTCGTCAGCGAGCTGCTGATCCGCGAGGCGCTGCACCCGTACGCCGACGACCTGGTCATCGCGACGAAGGCCGGGCTGACCCGCTCCGGCCCGGACGACTGGCGGCCGGTGGGCCGCCCGGAGTACCTGCGCCAGCAGTGCGAGCTGAGCCTGCGCCACCTGGGCCTGGACTGCATCCCGCTCTACCAGCTGCACCGCATCGACGCGAAGGTGCCACTGGCCGACCAGCTCGGCGAGCTGGCTCTGCTGCGCCAGGAGGGCAAGATCCGGCACATCGGGCTGTCCCAGGTCAGCGTCGAGGAGATCGAGGCGGCCCGGGCGATCGCGCCGATCGTGTCCGTGCAGAACCTCTACAACCTGGCCGACCGCAGCGCGGAGGACGTGCTGGAGCACTGCGAGCGCCACGACCTGGCGTTCATCCCGTGGTTCCCGATCGCCACCGGCAACCTGGCCCGGCCCGGCGGCCCGCTCGACGCGATCTCGACCTCGCACGGCGCCACCCCGGCGCAGCTCGCGCTGGCCTGGCTGCTGCGCCGGTCGCCGGTGATGCTGCCGATCCCCGGTACGTCGTCGGTGGCGCACCTGGAGGAGAACGTGGCGGCGGCCGGGGTGGAGCTGACCGACGACGAGTTCGAGGCGCTGGCCAAGGCAACCTGAGCCGGCCGCCGCACCTCCGCCACCCGCCCCTTTCGCGGACTGTGATCGAGCAACTACTGTCAGAGGGATTCTCGCGAGTGGGGGTCCGCTGTGGAGGAGTTCGACTACGTCATCGTGGGGGCCGGCGCGGCGGGGTGCGTGCTGGCGAACCGCCTCACCGAGGATCCGGGGACGCGGGTGCTGCTGCTGGAGGCGGGCGGCTGGGACCGCAGCCCGTACGTGCGGGTGCCGAAGGCGTTCTCCCGGCTGATGGACGACCGGCGCACCGCCTGGCACTACCCGGCCACCACCGGGCCGGGCCGCCAGGAGATCTGGCAGCGCGGACGGATGATCGGCGGCTCCACGTCGGTGAACGGCATGATCTGGAGCCGCGGCGCGGCCCGGGACTGGGACGCCCTCGAACCGCTGGGCTGGGGCTGGTCGGCGATGCGGCGGGTGTTCCCGCAGTTGGAGGACCACCCGCTCGGGCCCGCGCCGCACCGGGGCACCGGCGGTCCGGTGCGGCTGTCCGTCGCCACCGGCACCGACCCGCTCGCCGAGGAGATGGTGGCCACCGGCGCCGAGCTGGGCTGGCGCCGCGCCGACGACCTGGACGCCCACGACGACGAACGGATCGGCTACCCCACCGCCACGATCCGCGCCGGACGCCGGGTCAGTGCCGCGGACGCGTTCCTGCACCCGGTGCGGCGCCGGCCCAACCTGACCGTCGAGGTCGGCGCCGTCGTCCTGCGGGTGCTCGTCGAGGGTGGCCGCGCCACAGGTGTACGGGTGGCGCGCGGCGGCGGGGAGACCACGTACCGGGCGGCGGGTGAGGTGATCCTCGCCGCGGGCGCCCTCGCCACCCCGCACCTGTTGCAGGTCTCCGGCATCGGCCCGGCGGACACGCTGCGCGCGGCCGGGGTGCCGGTGCTGCTCGACCGGCCCCGGGTCGGCGCAGGGCTGCGCGAGCACCGGTCGATCGTGCTCCAGTACCGCCTCGCCGAACCCGGCGGCCACAACATGACCATCGGCAGCCCGCTCGGGCAGGCCCGGGCGACGCTGCGCTGGCTGCTCACCCGGGGCGGACCGCTCGCCCTGCCGGTGCTGGACGTGGCGGCCCACCTCAAGTCCCGGCCGGAGCTGGATCGCCCGGACGCGCACCTGCTGATGGCGCCGTTCTCGGCCGCCCCGCCGCGCCCCGGCAAGGCGCTGGAGCTGGAGCGGGAGCCGGGCGTGATGTGCCTGGGCACGGTGACCCGGCCGGACAGCGAGGGCAGCCTGACGATCACGGACGCGGACCCGCGTACGCCGCCGGCCATCGTGGCGAACTACCTCACCACCGGGCACGACCGGCGGGTGGCGGTGGACCTGTTCCGCCGGATGCGGGAGTTCTTCGGCACCGGCCCGATCGCGAAGCGCATCCAGGCCGAGACGGTGCCCGGAACGGCGACCACCACCGACGCGGAGATCGTCGAGGCGGCTGTGGCGCGCGGCTACTGCGGCTACCACGCGATCGGCACCTGCGCGATGGGCACCGGCGACGAGCACGTGGTCGACCAGCGGTTGCGGGTACGCGGCGTGGACGGGCTGCGGGTGGTCGACGCGTCGGTGCTGCCGGTGATGGTGGCGGGCTGGACCAGCGCCCCGGTGACCGCGCTGGCCTGGCGGGCCGCCGACGTGATCAGGGGACGGGACGCGGACTGACCGCCCGGACCCGGCCGGCGCCCGCACCGGGGCCCGGCCGGACGTGCCCGGACCCGCGCGACGGCGGGTCCGGGCACGCGGCTCAGACCGCGAAGCAGTTCGGCTGGACCGGGGCGCCGGCGAGCACCTGGCGCACCGCCGTGTACGTGGTGCCGTCCAGCACCAGCCCGAGGTGGCCGACGACCCGCAGCGGGCACCAGGCCTGCACCAGGATGTTCGTCGCACCGTCGGCGAGCACGGCGTTGTCGACCGGCCGGACCAGCTCGTCCTGCCAGGTGCGCACGGTGGCCCAGCGGACCGGGCCGGGCGTGTCGTCCCCCGCGTTGAGGTCGGCGAGGAAGCTCGACCCGATGGTCATCTGCTGGCAGGCGATCACCCCGGCGCAGCTGCCCAGCCCGAGGACGGCGACCAGATTCGCGACGTAGGTGCCGTACTGCGGGCTGCCCAGGCTGACGTACTGGTCGACGGTGGCCGCGCCGCCGAGGTACTTGACGTACCAGCGGCTGACCAGCCCGCCCTCGGAGTGGCCGACCAGGTCGACGCGGGCCGCGCCGGTGGTGGCGCGGACCCGATCCACGTAGGACGACAACGCCCGGGCGGACTCGCGGATGTCGCCGAGACCGAGGTTCGGCAACTGGAAGATAGAGACCCGGTAGCCGTCGGCGCGCAGCCGGGCGGCGATCGGCTCGTACGCGATGGAGATTCCACTCAGGCCACCGACCACGATCACCGGGTCGGCGGCCGCGGCGGCGGCCCGTTGCGCGGCGGTGGCGACGGCGGCCGTGTTCGACGGGGTGGCGGGTTCCGGGGCGGCGGCCTGGGCGGCGGCCGGGACGAGCAGGACGGTGGCGGCGGTGGTGGCGGCCAGGATCGTTCGGAGCAGCATGGGCTGCACCTCCGGGGGGAGGCACCCGGGCGGACCCGGGGGGACGGGTGGGATCCGATCGATCGTGGTCACGATGATGCGTGTCCGATTTCACACACGTCAATGAAAAGTTACGCGGCGGTAACCCTTGTCGCGCCCTCAGCGCAAACCGGCATGCCGGACCGGGCTCAGTTGCCCAGCGCCTGCACCTTCGCGATGGTCTCCTGCACGTGCTGCCGGGCCGGTTCCCCGCCCTGCGCGGCCTGCGCCAGCGCCTGCCGGTAGGAGTCGATGACCCCGATCAGCGGGCCCGCCGTGGCCCCCTCCAGCGCGCCCGCCACCAGCGCCCGCGCCTCGGCCGCGTCCTGCGCGGCAGCGGCGGTGCGCGCCTTGGCCTCGTCCAGCTTCTGTGCCGCCGCCGCCAGCCTGGCGATGATGTCCGCCGCGCTCACACGCCCTCCCCCAGCTCACCGACCCCGCGAGCCTACCTCCCCACCCCGCCCTCCCACCTTCGCGATCTTGCAGTTTCCGCCCGTCCAAAAGCCACCAATGCCGCACCCAGGGGGCCACAACTCCATGATCGACGGAGCGGTAGGGGCGGGGTCAGCGGAGGAGGCGGAACAGGAGGAGGTAGAGGCAGAAGAAGGACGGGGAGACCAGCGCGCAGATCACGAAGCCGAGTGGCACGTACCGTCCGGCCGGGGGCGCGTCGCCCTCCACCGCCGGGCGGCCCCAGCGGGCGAGCACCACCTGACCGGCCACGAAGGACATCAACGGCACGCCCGCGCAGCTCAGCGCCGCCACCAGGTCCAGCCCGCTCGCCGGCAGCGACGAACCCACTATCGCGATCAGCATCAGCAGCGAACCGGCGAGCGCGCAGCCCGCGTACACCACCACCGCCCGCGCCGGCGCGGACCAGGTGGGCAGCAGCACCGGCGTGCGGGCCAGCGCGTCGGCCTGCTGCCCGAACACGTCGGCCTCCTCGGCGAGCCGCCCCGCCGCCGCCAGCTCCCCCGCCGGGTCGCCGGCCCGCGGCGCCGGAACACCACCCGATGGGTACGCCCCGACCTCCGGCCGCCCCGGCGCGTCGGCTACGCCGCCGGTCACCCCGTCCCCCGGTCCGGGCACGGGACCTGGTGCTCCCCCACCGGCCACCATCGCCGGTGCCGGCTCCTCCGCCGGGACCGAGGTCATCGGCACGCCGATCGCCTGCCCGAGCCGGTCGAGGTGCTGCCCCTGGGCGGCGAGCCGCTGCCCGACCGAGTCGACGGCGGCCTGGAGGCCGCGGCGGCGCTCCGCCTCGGCGGCGATCTCCCGCTCACCGCCCCGCTGCCGGGTGGACAGCTCCCGCAGCAGCGCCGCGTACTCGTCGAATCCACTCATGGAACATCACTCCCGGCGGCGAACGGCACGATCAGCGCGGTGCGGTGCTCGTGCCGGTCGACGAGCAGGGCGCGTCCCTCGCGCGGGACGTACGCGAGGTCGTGCACGCCGAGGTGCAGGCCCAGGTCGGCGGCGGGGACGTTCAGCGCGACCAGGCCGGTCACGTCGTCGCGGTGCCCACTGCCGCCCAGGTCGTCGGCGAGCCGGCGCAGCCCGCGCCACCAGCCGAGCACGTGCACACCGCGCGACGGGCCCTGGCGCAGCACGGCGCGCAGGTCGTCGTACCCGGAGCGGAACGTCGCCGGGTCGGAGGCGGCGAGCGTCGTGGCGGCGGCGTCCATCCCGAACACCACCAGGTAGGTGCGCCCGGCCGCCGAGGCGTCCCCGGCTGCGGCCTCGGCGAGCTGGGCGCGCAGCGCGCCGGCGTCGAGGCGCCGGACCGGATGCCCGGCGGCGGCCAGTGTCATGGCCAGGTCGTCGGCGGCGTCGGTGGTGCCCGGCGCCAGCGGCGCGAACAGGAACCGGGCGGTGCCGGGGGCGTGCTGGCGGGCCAGGGACAGGGTCGCCGACCGGAGCACGTCCGCGCCGGCCGCGGCGGTGCCGACCACCGCCAGGTGCCGGCCGGGGCTGGCGTCGAGCGCGAACCCGGCCGGGCTGCCGGGGACGTCGACCACGCGGCCGACGAGCGCGTACGGCGGGTCGGCGCCCGGCGTCAGCGCCGCCCAGGCGGGGTCGTCGGTGAGCCGGGGCGTCTCGTGTCCCCGGAAGACGGCAGGCGGGCGTGACCCGGCCGGGCGGGCCGCGTGCAGCTCGTGGCGCAGCGCCGCGAGGTCGGCCGAGGCGGCGTGCGCGTCCGGGAACCGCACCTCGGCGTCCGAGCCGGGCGCGCCCGCGCCGGTGTTCACCACTGCGGTGCCGACGGTGAGCCCGCGTGCGGCGTCGTTGCGCGGATCCAGCACGGCGTCGCCGCCGGGCAGCGCGATCCGCAGCGGGAACTGCCCGAAGATCGCCTCGGCCCGGCCGTAGAGCGCCTCGATGCCGGTGGTGCTCTGGCTCGCCAGCACCAGGTGCAGGCCGTACGAGCGGCCCTTGCGGGCCAGTTCCTCGATCAGGTCGACGGCCTGCCGGGCCAGCGCGTCGTTGCCGGCGAACAGCACGTGGAACTCGTCGACGACTGTGACGATCCGGGGCGGCCGGGCGTTGGGCGGCAGGTCGGCCAGGCGGCTGACGCCGTGCCGCTTCAGCAGGTCGGCGCGGCGGCCCAGTTCGGCGCGCAGCTCGCGCAGCACGGCCACGCCGTACTCGCGGTCGGACTCGATGCCGACCGCGTCGGCGTGCGGCAGCCAGGACGGGTCACGGTCGGTGGGCACGAACTCGGTGAAGCTGACGCCCTCCTTGAAGTCGAGCAGCATCAGCCGCAGCTCGGCCGGGGAGTAGCGGGCGGCCAGTCCGTACAGCACGTCGAGCAGCAGCACCGTCTTGCCGGCGCCGGTCCGCCCGCCGATCAGCCAGTGCGGGGTGGCGTCGTCGAACGCCACGCTCAGCGGACGGCGGCCGGCCCGGCCGAGCACGGTACGCAGCCCGGAGGCGGCGGACCCGGCCCAGCGCTGCGCGGGCAGCAGGTCGGTGAACGTGACGCCGTCCTGATCGGCGGCCTCGGCGTACCGGCGGGCCAGCGCGGTGACAGTGGCGTGCGACGGGTCGCCGTCGAGCACCACCGGAGCGGCCAGCCCGCTGCCGTCGGTGCTGAACGGACGCCCCGGCGGATCACCGACGAGCGTGTACCGCTCGGTGACGCGCAGCTGGGTGGTGGCGCCCAGCGGCGGAGCCGCGCTCGGCCCGGCCGGTGGGTGGCCGGCCAGCAGCACGCAGACGGCCGCGGCCGGGCCGGCGTGGGTGAGCGCGGCCAGCCGGGCCAGTTCCCGGGGCGGTGGCGCGGACGCGGCGACCACCACCAGCAGCTCGCGGTCCTCCGGCGCGGACCGCTGGGCGGTACGGGCGTGCCGCTCGGCCAGGTCGAGCAGGGCCGTCGTCTCCGCCTCGGTGGTCGCCGCCGCGGCGAGCACCCCGGCGTCCTGGAGCGGGCGCAACGGCAGGAACGCCGCGCCGAAGGCGGCCTGGTCGATGCCGGCCACCCGGATCGCGCCGGCCGGAGCGGCGGTCAGCAGCCGCACCACCACCGCCCGCAGCAGCTCGCCGACGCGCGGGTCACGGGCGTCCGCGTCGACGGCCAGGTGCGCGCCCGCGCCCACCGGCACGAGCACCGGGAACGCGCCGTCGACAGTGGTCGCGGCGCCGAGGCGTACCGGAACGGGGTGGGTCGCGACGCGGGCGGTGCCGGGCACCGCGGCGGCCAGCTCACCGCCGAGGCGGGCCAGCCGCGCCACCAGCTCCGGGCTGCCCACCGGCGCCGGGCCCGCGGCGCCCAGCAGCCGCCGGGCCGCCTCCCAGTGCCGCACCGCCTGCCGATGCCGATCGACCGCCTGCCGGTACGCCGCCGCGAGTCTGCCCACCGTCCGCCCTCCGACGTTTGCGATCGAAGGGAACCCTAACGGACGCGCGCCGCACCGGCACGGGGCGCTCCGCACCGGGGATTCGTCCACTGTTCACCCGGCTACGGACGGGCGCGCCGCACGCCGTTCCCCCGGCCCGGTTTGCCTTCCCCCAGGCAATCGTGCGCACAGGAAGGCGACGACGTGACCACCTCACCTCTCTCCCGGCGGTCCCTGCTGCGCGGCGGCGTGGCCGGCGGACTCGGCATCATGGTGGCCGGCAGCCTGGAGGCGATCGCCGGACCGGCAGCGGCCCGGCCCGCGTGCCGCCCCGCCGTCGGCTACGGCGACCTGGTGCCGGACCCGGCCGGCCTGCTGGCGCTGCCGCCGGGCTTCTCGTACACGGTCGTCGCGCAGGCGGGCGCGACGCTGCTGGAGTCCGGGCAGCCCACCCCGAGCGACGCGGACGGCACCGGCTGCTTCCGCGGCCCGCACGGCTCGGTGCTGGTGAACAACCACGAGATCGGCGGCGACGAGCCGTACCCGGTGCCGGCACTGCCCGGCCTCACCTACGACCCGGGCGCCCGCGGCGGCACCACCACCATCGAGGTGGACCGGCACGGGCGGCGGCTGCGCGAGTACGTGAGCGTGGCCGGCACTCACAACAACTGCGCCGGTGGCATCACCCCGTGGGGCACGTGGCTGACCTGCGAGGAGACCGAGCAGCGGGCCGGTGGGCGGTTCCTGAAGGACCACGGGTACGTCTTCGAGGTCGACCCGCACGACCGGTCCGCCAACACCGACCCGGTGCCGCTGACGTTCCTCGGGCGGTACTCCCACGAGGCGGTGGCCGTCGACCCGTACACCCATTCGATCTACCTGACCGAGGACGCGAGCGGGCCCAACGGCCTGTACTTCCGGTGGACGCCGCCGCCCGGCTTCCGGGCCGGCAAGGGCGCGCTGCGGGCGCTGGCCCAGCGACCCGACGGCGGCACCGCCGGCAGCCTCGCGGCGATGCGCTGCCTGCGCGGCGACGACCACGTGGCCGACCTGTCCGAGGCCACCACGCCCGGCACCCGCTACCGGGTGGAGTGGGTCGAGGTGCCGGACCGCGACGCCCGGACCGTGTCGGTACGCAAGCAGTTCACCGACGCCGAGGTGACCCGCAGCCGCAAGCTGGAGGGCGCCTGGTGGGGCGACGGCGGCGCGTACTTCGTGGCCAGCTACGCCCGACACGACGACGGCAGCGCCAACGAGCACGACGGGCAGGTGTGGTTCTACGACCCGCGCCGCCAGACCGTGACGCTGAAGACCATCTTCGGGGTGAACACCGACCCGGAGGCCGACACCGGCAACTACGACGGGCCGGACAACATCACCGTGTCGCCGTACGGCGGGGTGATCCTGGCCGAGGACGGCGAGGGCGTGTCGCATCTGGTCGGCGTCACCGAGCAGGGCAAGGCGTATCCGCTGGCCCGCAACGAACTGAACGACAGCGAGTTCACCGGGCCGACGTTCAGCGCGGACGGGAAGACTCTGTTCGCCAACATCCAGTCACCGGGGTACGTGTTCGCGATCACCGGACCGTGGGGGCGGCCTGGTAACGGTCACCGCTGAGCGGGTGGCCGGCGGTTCCCGGGCGGGAGCCGCCGGCCGATCCGCCTCTCCTCGGCGATCTTGCACCTGCAGCCCTGAAGAATGGGTGCATAAGCCGCATTTCGCCGCCCGAAAGTGCAAGATCGGCGCACTGGACCGCGCCGACGGTTGTCCGCGCGACGCTCTCGGCGATCGCGGAGTACGGCGGGGTCGGCTGGACCCGGCCGCACCCGCCCCTTCCTCCCGCACAGAGCAGCCCTTGATGCGTCACGTCAACAAACGGCCGGACGTATCAATTCATGCCCGCCGGCGGGCGCAGGCCGTCCAGCGCGATGGCCAGGACGCGGTCCCGCTGGGCCGGGTCCGGGAACTGGTACGCGGCGAGGCCGCTGATCAGCCGGATCACGTCGTCGAAGCCGGCGTCCGGCCGAGCTTCCCCGGCGGCCTGGGCGCGGCGCAGCAGCGGCTCGCCGGTCGCGTAGATCTCGGTGCGGCAGCTGCGGAACACCTCGGAGTCGTGCACCAGCTCCTCGGCCAGCGCCCGCTTGGTGGCCACGTAGGCGACGAACCGGTGCAGCCAGCCGACCAGGGCGTCCCACGGGGGCTCGTCGGCCAGGTCGGCGGCGGAGGCGCTGAGCGCGCGCACCTCCTCGACGTAGACCGCCTCGAAGAGGTCCCGCCGCTGCGGGAAGTTGCGGTAGAGCGTGCCGATGCCCACGCCCGCCCGGCGGGCGATCTCCTCCAGCGACGCGCCCGCGCCGTGCTCGCCGAAGACCTCGCGGGCGGCGGCGATCAGCGCGTCGTAGTTGCGGCGGGCGTCGGCCCGCTTGGGGCGGCGCGCGAAGACCTCGCCGGACACGTCGGCGTCAGCCATGAGGCGCGTCACCCCTTCCGCCTTGCAACCGGAGGCACCCCTCCGCTAGGTTAATGGAGGCAAGCCTCCGGTTACTGACCGGAGCCACCCCTCCGGATAGCTTACTCCGGACTTCCGGCCGCCCTCCGGCCACGCGATCCTCGCGCCACGACACGGACCCGGGAGGTCCCACCATGCCCGCCGACCGCTGAGCGCCCGCACGACCCGGCCGCCACCGCCGCACGACTGCGCGAGCGGCCACCAGTCTCGTACCGACAACGGGGAGTTCTCCCACATGATCCACTCATCAGGGCGCGGCTCGCGCCGACTCACCTTCCTCGTGCTGGCCGCCGGCACCGGATTCTTCGCGATGCTCCAGTCGCTGATCACGCCGGTGCTGCCCACCATCCAGCACGACCTGCACACCTCGCCCAACACGGTAACCTGGGTGCTCACCGCGTACCTGCTCTCCGCGTCCGTCTTCACGCCGATCGTCGGCCGCATCGGCGACATGGTCGGCAAGGAGAAGACGCTCGTCTTCTCGCTCGCCGCGCTCGCGCTGGGCTGCCTGCTGGCAGCCGTCGCCCCCAGCATCGGCGTGCTGATCGCCGCCCGCGTGGTGCAGGGCATCGGCGGCGCCGTCTTCCCGCTCTCGTTCGGCATCATCCGCGACGAGTTCCCGGCCGCCCGGGTCAGCTCGGCGGTGGCCTCGATCTCCGCGGTCGTGGCAGTCGGCGGCGGGCTGGGCGTGGTGCTGGCCGGGCCGATCGTGGCCACCCTGGGCTACCGGTGGCTGTTCTGGATCCCGCTGGTGGTGGTCGGGCTGACCGCGCTCGCCGCGCACCGGTTCGTGCCGCGCTCGCCGGTACGCACCCCGGGCCGGATCAACTGGCTCAGCGCCGTACTCCTGTCCGGCTGGCTGGTGGCGCTGCTGCTGCCGGTCAGCAAGGGCGCCGCGTGGGGTTGGGGCTCCGGCCGGGTGGTCGCGCTGCTGGCGCTGGCCGCGGCGCTCGCGGCCGCCTGGCTGGCGACCGAGGCCCGGGCCGCGAACCCGCTGATCGACCTGCGGATGATGCGCCTGCCCGCGGTCTGGACCACGAACCTCGTCGGGCTGCTCTACGGCGCCTCGATGTTCGCCGTCTACGCGTTCCTGCCGCAGTTCGCGCAGATCCCGACCAGCGCCGGCTACGGCTTCGGCGCCAGCGTCACCCAGGCCGGGCTGCTGATGCTGCCGATGCTCGTCGGCATGTTCGTGGCCGGCCTGCTGGCCGGACGGCTGCAGTCCCGGTTCAGCGCCAAGGCGCAGCTGAGCACCGGCGCGGTGTTCAACGTGGCGGCCGCCGCCATGCTGACCGTCGCGCACGACACCCGCTGGCAGGTCGGGATCGCCGGCGGTCTGGTGGGCGTCGGCATCGGGCTGGCGTTCGCCTCGATGGCCAACCTGATCGTGGCGAACGTGCCGGCCGGGCAGACCGGCGCGGCGACCGGCATGAACGCCAACATCCGTACCATCGGCGGCGCGATCGGCGCGGCGCTCGCCAGTGCCGTGATCACCGCGAATCCGCAGCCGAGCGGGCTGCCCCGGGAGGCCGGTTTCACGGCGGGCTTCCTGCTGCTCACCGGCATCTCGGTGGCCGCGGCGCTGGCCGCGCTCGCCGTACCCTCCGGTCGCCGCCGGTGGCCCCGGCGGCGGATCGGGCCGGCGGTGCCGGACCTGGCGCCGGTGCCGGCCGCGGAGCTGGTCCCGGCCCGCTGACCTCAAGGGGTACGAGCAGACGAGAGCCCCGCCCGGCGCGTGCCGGGCGGGGCTCCGCGGTGCCGGCCGCCTTCGCGGCTACGGTCCGAGCGGCGCGAGAAATGATCCTTGCCTGCCTGGCTGCCCAGCACGGCGACCTCGAACCCCAACCATGATCACGAATGGCGGCTGCGCACTAGCGTGGGGCGACGCGGCAGCCGGGGTCGGGGCCGGTGTCGGCCACGCCGCAGTGGAACACCTCGACCGGGGCGGCGTCCACCTCGGGCACCTTCGCCACGGTGAGCAGCGCCAGCCGCTTCGCCACCGGTTCGCCTGAGTCCGGGGCGTACCGGATGAGGCCGCTGACCCCCGGGTAGCCGCCGGCGGCGTTCTGCCGCAGCACCTCGGCGTGCACCCCGACCGGGTTGACCGAGCGGGGCTCCCAGCGGCGGCCGGTGTCGGCGTGGCGCAGGCGGGCGGCAAGGCTCTCCAGCGCGCGTACCGTCATCATGGTGGCGTCGTAGGCCAGGCTGACCCGCTCGCCGACCGGCGGGCCGGTCCCGGCGCGGCATCGGGGCGGGTCGAGCAGGCCGTCCGCGCCGATCCAGGTGAGGAAACTGCCCCGGGCGTCGTCGCGCCCGGCCTGCGCGGACCGCAGCGACGCGCAGGTGGCCAGCGCGGCCTTCGACACGTACGTGACCGGCAGGTTGCCCGGCGCGCTGGCGCGCAGCCCCGGGTTGGCCATGTAGCGGTTCACCGAGTCGTCGGCGACCAGGTGCCGGGGCGGATTCGCGCCGCACTCCTTGAGCGCGCGCATGAACCCGTCGAACTCCGACCAGCGGCCGGCGAAGAAGAGCATCCCCGGGTAGCCGCACTCCTGGGTGAGCCGCCGCCCGCTGCGCCACTCGTCGAGCCGGGTGATCCGGTCGCCGAAGCGTTCCCGCAGGCCGTCGACGAGGGTGGCGACGTACAGGTCGTCGGTGAGCGAGCTGCCCTCGCCGGTGGTCCAGTAGACGTGCGCCTCCCCCACCCGCAGCACCTGCCGGGCGTACGCCTCGACCATCCGGGCCTGGTCCCGGTTCGGCGCCGACATGGCCAGGTAGAGGCTGGAGTTGGCGTCCATCCGGTCGGCCGACAGCGTGGGGGCGAGCACCGGCAGGCCGGCCCGGTTGAGTTCGCGCAGCGCCGCCGCCGTGCTGGTGCGGCTGTCCACCAGCCCGACCACGCCGAGCACTGTGGGGTCGTCGCGGGCCAGCCCTTCCAGCATCCGCACCGCGTCGTCGGCGTGCCGCATCTGCCGCCCGGCGTTCGCCACCACGATGTGCAGCAGCGCCGCGTCGTCCGCTGCCGCCGACTCCTGGAGCAGGGCGTACTGGGCGGTGGCCATGCCCTCCAGCTCCTCCCGCTCGGAGACGTAGGACTCCTCGTCCGCGCGGGTCCGGTTGCCGGTGAGGCTGCCCAGGTAGACAAGCGTCAGGTAGGGGCGGCGGTGCTCGCTGCGCCGCCACACCTCCTCGGCGGCCCGGTTCTGGGCGAAGATGCGCCGCTGCACGGCGCGCAGCCGGTCCTGCCCGGGTTCGCTGTTGAAGACCTGCCCGGCGGTGTCGCTGTAGCCGACGCACTCGCCGCCGACGAGCCGGACAGTGACCCGGTCGGTGGGCCAGGGGCGGCAGTCAGGCGCCCACCGCCCGTGCGCCCACACGCCCAGCCCGGCGACGAGCGCCAGGGCCACCGCGGCGGGCAGGAACCGCCGCGCCCACCAGGGCGGGTCGGGTGCGACAAGGGCCGGCGGGACGCCTCCCACCGGGGCGTCGACGTCCCGGTCGTCCGCCTCCAGCAGCATCAGCCAGGCGCCGGAGCGACGCAGCCGGCGGTTCTCCGGCAGCGCCTCGGCCCACTCCTCGTACGCCTCCTCGGCCTCGGCCAGCGGCCGGGAAGCGGCCGGTTCCGGCGGCGGGTCGGCGGCGACCGCGACGACGAGCAGCGGGTCGTTGCGGCCGGTCTCGTTGCGCACCTCGTCGACGAGCCGGACCAGCGTGTGCCCGACGTTGTCCGGCCGCGCGCCGTCGAGCACCAGCACCGGATAGGCGGTGCGGCGCCAGTCCCCGGGCCGCCAGAACCGCCGCCGGTACGCCAGGCGCAGGTCCTCCAGGAACGCGTGCAGCAGCAGCTTCTCCACCTGGGCCGGGTGTTCGCCGTCGCGCCAGCCGGCGGTGAGCCGCTCGGCGAAGCCGAGGAACGTCACCGACTGCCGGGGCGCCAGGTACTGCTGGCGCATGAACCAGCGGTACTGCCGTCCGACGAGCGGCACCCGGCCGGAGACGGCGATCCGGAACACGACGCCGGGCACGGCCCGCCACAGCAGCCAGAGCAGCAGATGCAGCGCGGCGCCGAGGCCGGAGTCGCCGCCGACCTGGGGGTCGTCACCGGTCCGCCGTCCCCGCCAGTCCCGCAGCCGGCGGACCAGCGCGGCCCGGCCGCTGTCGGCGGCGTCCAGGTCCACGGCGAGCGTCTGGTGCATCAGCCAGTCGGCCAGCGGGTAGTGCCGGAACCGCAGCCGGGGCGCGCCGAACGCCTCCACTGAGAGTTGCCGGTGCAGTTCGCGCAGCACGGCTGCGACGTCGTCGCCGGCCGGGCGGCCGGTCAGGTCCAGCACTACGTGCGGCACCCGGCGCCCGGCCCGGCGCGCCGCGAAACGCCGTAGCAGGGCCGCGACCGCGCCGTCCCCGGTGGGCCGGACCAGCCAGAGCAGCGGGAGCCGGCGGTCGCCGCGGCGTGGACGCCGCAGCAGCCGGGCCAGCAGGGTGAGCAGTTCCGGGCCACCGGCCGGGAGTTGCTCGCGGACCGGCCGCGGCCGGGTCGCCGGTTCACGCATGGTCACCTCCGGGTCGCATGCGGTGTCGCACCATTGTCGACGTTCGATGCAACCCGGCACGGCGGGGCCCCGCTCGACGGACGGGTGTCGAGCGGGGCCCTCCTCGCGTGCGGATCAGCCGATGGCGGCGGTCAGCGCGGCCAGGTAGCCGTAGCGGTAGCCGTTCGCGTTCGGGTGGTACGCCTCGATGACGCCGCTGACGTCGCGGATCCACGGCTCGGCGGCGCACACGCCGTGCCCGGCGAAGAACGGCCGCGCGTCGACGAAGGTTCCCCCGGCGGCGGCGGCCCGGCCGGAGATGACGCCGTTGAGCGTGTCGGCGGCCTGGTTGAGGATTGTGCGCTTGTAGCTGCTCATGGCGAGCAGTCCACAGGAGCCGGTCTCGAACAGCCGCGGGTAGCCGAGCACCACCAGCCGGGCGTTCGGGGCCCGGTTGCGGATCGCGGTGTACGTGGCGTCGAGCCGGGCGGGCAGCGTGGCGGTGGCGAACGCCTTCGACTCGTTCACCGCGCTCTCGCAGCTGGACGTGCTGCCGAAGCGGCAACTGGTCATCACGTCGGCGAAGCCGGCGTCGTTGCCGCCGATGGTGATGGTGACCAGCGTGGTGCTGCTGCTGAGCTGGCCGACCTGGTTGGCCAGCACGTCGGCGGTGACCGCGCCGCCGCAGGCCGGGAACTTGAAGCTGGTGACCGAATGGGCGGCCGCCCAGAGCGGGGCGTACGACTTCTGGCTGCGCAGGCAGGTCGACAGGTCGTACGGGCCGGCGCCGACCCCGGAGGAGTAGGAGTCGCCGAGGGCGACGTAGTTGACGGTGGCCGCCCGGGCGGCGCCGGGCAGGAGCACGGCGCCGAGTACGGCCGCCAGGAGGGCGGCGAACACGGTACGGACGCGACGGGGCATGGCAGAGCCTCCACGGGGCAGGGGTGGTGGAGCCCGTTGACCGCGCGCGTGGCCGAGGGATCGGTGCTGTTACTGGTCGGTAATGCTATCGAAACATTCGTCGAAATTGAATAGCCCCGATCGGCCGGACAGGACAGATACGTTCACATGTGTCGATTAGTTTGACGGTGACGACACCCGACGGAGGGAGTCCCACCGTGCGACGCGCACTCACGGCGGCCATCGCCGCCCTGACCCTCACCGCAGCCGGCACCACAGTGACCGGTGCCCCCGGCCAGGCCGCCCCCACCGGATGGGGCCGGCCGCAACCCGCGGCGGCCACCCCGACGCCGGGCAGCCCCGGGCTGGGCGACAGCTACTTCCCCGACTACGGCAACGGCGGCTACGACGTCGGCCACTACGACATACGGCTGCGCTACGAGCCGGCCACCGACCGGCTCAGCGGCACCACCACGATCCTCGCCACCGCCACGAAGGACCTGTCCCGGTTCAACCTGGACTTCGCCCTCGACGTCGAGTCGGTGCGGGTGAACGGGTGGGTCGCCGGGTTCGCCCGGGCCGGCGACCACGAGCTGGTGATCACTCCGGCCCGGCCGCTGACGAAGGGCCAGCAGCTCACCGTCGTGGTGAGGTACGCCGGCGTGCCGTCGCAGACCACCGTCTACGGCTACACGGCGTGGACGCGTACCGCCGACGGGGCGCTCGCCGTCAACGAGCCCGAGTCGGCCTGGTGGTGGTACCCGAGCAACGACCACCCGAAGGACAAGGCCACCTGGGACGTCTCGGTGTCGGTGCCGACCGGCGTCGAGGCGATCAGCAACGGCGTGCAGCCGCGCGACCCGCTGCCCGAGGCCGGCAACCGCACCCGGTGGAGCTGGCGCAGCGTCAAGCCCGGCGCCACGTACCAGGCGTTCCTGGCCATCGGGCAGTACGACATCGTCACCGGCACCGCGCCGAACGGGCAGCCGGTGGTCAACGCGTACAGCACCACGCTGGGCGAGCGCCTGCCCGCCGCCCGGGCCAGCATCGAACGCACCGCCGAGATCGTCGACTGGGAGAGCGGGCTGTTCGGCCCGTACCCGTTCGAGGCGCAGGGCGGCGTGGCCGGGCCGGTCGACGGCATCGGGTTCGCGCTGGAGACGCAGACCCGCCCGGTCTACGGCCCCGGCTTCTGGCGGCGCGGCGCCAACACGTACGTGGTGGTGCACGAGAACGCCCACCAGTGGTTCGGCGACTCGGTGTCGGTGGCGGACTGGCGGCACATCTGGCTCAACGAGGGCTTCGCCTCGTACGCCGAGTGGCTCTGGTCGGAGGAGGAGGGCGAGGGCACCGCGCAGGAGCTGTTCGACTTCACCTACGACAGCTACCCGGCCGACTCCGAGTTCTGGCAGGTGCGCCCCGGCGACCCGGGGCCGAGCGGGATCTTCGACGCCGCCGTCTACGACCGCGGCGCGATGGCGCTGCACCAGATCCGGCTCGCCGTGGGCGACGCCGCGTTCTTCCGCATCCTGCGCACCTGGACCGCCAAGCGGCAGTACGGCAACGGCACCGTCGCGCAGTTCCAGGCGCTCGCCGAGCGGATCTCCGGACGGGATCTCGACGCGGTGTTCACCACCTGGCTGTTCACGCCCGGCCGGCCCGACGTGGCGACCGCCGCGCGGACGACAGCCGCACCGGCGCAGCCGGCCTCGTGGGCGAAGATCCGGGCCGCGCACGACCTGCTCGGCCGCTGACATCCGCCGCCGCGCTGCGCGTCGTCCGCGGACAGCGCGCCGCGCGGCGGCGGATGTTAAGAAGGGCCCCCTCCTCTACCTGAGGCGTTAAGAGGGGGCCCTTCCTTTCACCTGGCGGCGAGCGGCTGGCGGGCCGGGTCGACAGGGGCGGGCAGCTCACCCACCCCGCCCAGGTACGCGTGGATCGCCGCCGCGGCGGCGCGTCCCTCGGCGATCGCCCAGACGATCAGCGACGCGCCCCGGTGCATGTCACCGGCGACGAAGACACCGTCGGCGGCCTGCCAGTCAGGGCCGGAGTCGATCGCGCCCCGGCGGTTGCGGGTCACCCCGAACTGGGCCAGCAGCGGCTGTTCCTCGGTGCCCTCGAAGCCGATGGCGAGCAGCACCAGGTCGGCCGGGATCTCCCGCTCGGAGCCGGGCAGCGGGGTGACGATGCGGCGACCGTCCACCTTCTCCACGGTCACCTCGGCGATCCGGACCGCGCGGACCCGGCCGGTGCCGTCGTCCACGAACTCCTGCACCGCGACGGCGAAGACCCGCTCGCCGCCCTCCTCGTGCGCCGGGTAGTTGCGCAGCACCCACGGCCAGGTCGGCCACGGGTCGCGCTCCGCGTCCCGCTCCGACGGCGGCTCCGGGTAGAGGTCGAGCTGGTGGACGCCGGCCGCGCCCTGCCGGTGCGCCACACCGAGGCAGTCCGCGGCGGTGTCGCCACCACCGATGATCACCACGTGCTTGCCGGCGGCGTCGATCGGCGTACCGTCGGGCAACGTCGCGAGCGCGGGCCGCCCGTCCCCGGCGGCGGCCACCACCCGGTTCGCGGCGACCAGGTGCGCCATCGCCTGGTGCACGCCGCGCAGCTCCCGGCCGGGCGTCTCCGGGGTGTCCCGGCCCTGCAACGCACCGCAGGCCAGCAGCACCGCGTCGTGCTCGGCGCGCAACTGCTCGGCGGTCACGTCGACGCCGACCTCGACGCCGGTCCGGAAGCGCACACCCTCGGCGGTGAGCTGGGCCAGCCGCTTGTCGATGTGCTGCTTCTCCAGCTTGAAGTCGGGGATGCCGTAGCGGAGCAGGCCGCCGATCGCGTCGTCGCGCTCGTACACGGTGACCGTGTGACCGGCGCGGGCGAGCTGCTGCGCGGCGGCCAGCCCGGCCGGGCCGGAGCCGACCACCGCCACCGACCGGCCGGTCGGGGTGGAGGCGGGCCGGGGCCGCAGGCCGTCGCGGGCCACTGCCGCGTCGGCGATCTCCACCTCGACCTGCTTGATGGTGACCGGCTGCTGGCCGCCGAGGCCGAGCACGCAGGCCGCCTCGCACGGCGCCGGGCAGAGCCGGCCGGTGAACTCGGGGAAGTTGTTCGTGGCGTGCAGCGAGTCCACCGCGGCGTCCCAGTTGCCGGTGCGGACCAGGTCGTTCCAGTCCGGGATGCGGTTGCCCAACGGGCAGCCGTCGTGGCAGAACGGGATGCCGCAGTCCATGCACCGGGTGGCCTGCTCGCGGATCAGCTCCTCACCGGCCGGCGGGTACACCTCCCGCCAGTCGGAGATGCGCACCGGCACCGGACGGCGGGCCGGCAGCCGCCGGTCGTAGCGCAGGAAACCGTTCGGGTCAGGCACGAGCCACCTCCTGGGCGACCGCCCGGGGCGCGGGCGGTACCGGCGCGGCCGACGGCACGCTGAGCGCACTCATCACCGCGTCGTCGACGTCTCGGCCGGCGGCTTCGGCGGCCCGCATGATCTCCATGACCCGGCGGTAGTCCCGGGGCACCACTGCGGTGAACTCCTCCACCGCCTGCGGCCAGCGCTTGAGCAGGTCCTCGGCGACGGCCGAGTCCGTCTCGGCGAAGTGCCGCTGGACCAGCTCGTGCAGCCGGTCGCGTTCCTCGTCGCGCAGCGGCGACAGGTCGACCAGCTCGGCGTTCACCAGCCGCCGGTCGAGCCGGTGCACGAACGCGGTGCCACCGGACATGCCGGCGGCGAAGTTGCGCCCGGTCGGCCCGAGCACCACGACGGTGCCGCCGGTCATGTACTCGCAGCCGTGGTCGCCGAGGCCCTCGACCACCGCGACCGCGCCGGAGTTGCGCACCGCGAACCGCTCCCCCACCCGGCCGCGCAGGAACACCTCGCCGCCGGTGGCGCCGTACAGGATGGTGTTGCCGGCGATGATCTGGTCCTCGGCGCGGCGGCCCGGCGTGGCGTCCACGCCGACGAACGGCGCGTCGGCGTCCGGCCGGACCACGATCCGGCCGCCGGACAGTCCCTTGCCGACGTAGTCGTTGGCGTCGCCGTACAGACGTAGCGTGACGCCGCGCGGCAGGAACGCGCCGAACGACTGGCCGGCGGTGCCGCGCAGCCGGAACTCGATCGTGTCGTCGGGCAGCCCGTCGCCGCCGAAGCGGCGGGTCACCTCGCCGCCGAGCATCGCGCCGACGCTGCGGTGCTCGTTGCGGACCTCGACCTCGACCCGGACCGGGATACTGTCACGCAGCGCCGGCCCGGCCAGCTCGATGAGCCGGTTGTCCAGCGCCGCGTCGAGGCCGTGGTCCTGGGCGCGTACGCCCCGGCGGGCCGCGCCCTCGGGCAGCTCCGGCAGGTGCAGCACACGGCTCAGGTCGAGCCCGTGGCCCTTCCAGTGGTCGATCGCACCGGCCACGTCGAGCAGCTCGGTGTGGCCGATCGCCTCGTCGATGCTGCGGAAGCCCAGCTCGGCCAGGTAGCCGCGGACCTCCTCGGCGAGGAACAGGAAGAAGTTCTCCACGAACTCGGGCTTGCCGGTGAAGCGCTCACGCAGCACCGGGTTCTGGGTGGCGATGCCGACCGGGCAGGTGTCCAGGTGGCACACCCGCATCATCACGCAGCCCTCGACGATCAGCGGCGCGGTGGCGAAGCCGAACTCCTCGGCGCCGAGCAGCGCCGCGATCAGCACGTCCCGGCCGGTCTTGAGCTGGCCGTCGACCTGCACCGTCACCCGGTCGCGCAGCTTGTTGAGCAGCAGCGTCTGCTGCGCCTCGGCCAGGCCCAGCTCCCACGGGGTGCCGGCGTGCTTGAGCGAGTTGAGCGGGGACGCGCCGGTGCCGCCGTCGTGCCCGGAGATCAGGATGACGTCGGCCTTGAGCTTGGCCACGCCCGCCGCGACGGTGCCCACGCCCACCTCGCTGACCAGCTTGACGTGCACCCGGGCGGCCGGGTTGACGCACTTCAGGTCGTGGACGAGCTGGGCCAGGTCCTCGATGGAGTAGATGTCGTGGTGCGGCGGCGGGGAGATCAGGCCGACGCCGGGGGTGGCGTGCCGGGTGCGGGCGATCCACGGCCAGACCTTGTTGCCTGGTAGCTGCCCGCCCTCGCCGGGCTTCGCGCCCTGCGCCATCTTGATCTGGAGGTCGTCGGCGTTGACGAGGTATTCGCTTGTCACGCCGAACCGGCCGCTGGCGATCTGCTTGACCGCGGAGCGCCGCGCCGGGTCGTGCAGCCGCTCGACGTCCTCGCCGCCCTCGCCGGTGTTGGACTTGCCGCCGAGCCGGTTCATCGCGATGGCGAGCGTCTCGTGCGCCTCCGCCGAGATCGACCCGTACGACATGGCGCCGGTGGCGAAGCGCTTGACGATCTCGGAGGCCGGCTCGACCTCGTCCAGCGGCACCGCCGGGCGTACGCCGGTGCGCAGCGTGAACAGCCCACGCAGCGAGCCCGCCTGCGCGGCCAGCTCGTCGACCTTGGCGGTGTACTGCCGGAACACGTCGTACTGGCGGCTGCGGGTGGCGTGCTGGAGCAGGAAGACCGTCTCCGGGTTGAACAGGTGCAGTTCGCCCTCGCGGCGCCACTGGTACTCGCCGCCGACCTCCAGCCGGTCGGTGGCCTGCGCGCCCGGCGCCGGCCAGGCCCGCGCGTGCCGGGCCGCCACCTCGGCGTGGATCTCGTTCAGGCCGATGCCGCCGATGGTGCTCGGGGTGCCCCGGAAGTACCTGTGGACCAGGCGGGTGTCCAGGCCGACCGCCTCGAAGACCTGCGCGCCGCAGTACGACGACACGGTCGAGATGCCCATCTTGGACATGATCTTCAGGACGCCCTTGCCGAGCGCCTTGACGTAGTTGCGGACGGCCTTGACCCGGTCCACGCCGGCCAGCACGCCGGTGGAGATCATGTCCTCCACCGACTCGAAGGCCAGGTACGGGTTGACCGCCGCCGCGCCGTACCCGATCAGCACCGCCGCGTGGTGCACCTCGCGGCAGTCGCCGGACTCGACGATCAGCGCCACCTGGGTACGGGTCTGCTCGCGGACCAGGTGCTGGTGCACCGCGGCGGTGAGCAGCAGCGACGGGATCGGCGCCAGGTCGGCGTTGGAGTCCCGGTCGGAGAGCACCAGGATGCGGACGCCGTCCTCGATCGCCTCGGACACGTGCCGGCAGATCTCGGTCAGCCGCGCCTTGATGCCGGCGCCGCCGTCGCGCAGGCGGTAGAGCCCGGAGACCCGGACCGCCTTGAAGCCGGGCAGGTCGCCGTCCTCGTCGATGGACAGGATCTTGGCCAGCTCGTCGTTGTCGATCACCGGGTACGGCAGCACGATCTGCCGGCAGCTCGCCGGGCCCGGGTCGAGCAGGTTGCCCTCCGGCCCGATGGTGGACGCCAGGCTGGTCACCAGCTCCTCCCGGATGGCGTCCAGCGGCGGGTTGGTGACCTGCGCGAAGAGCTGATGGAAGTAGTCGTAGAGCAGACGCGGCCGGGTGGACAGCGGGGCGATCGGCGTGTCCGTGCCCATCGAGCCGATCGGCTCGGCGCCGCTGCGGGCCATCGGGCCGAGCAGGATCTTCAGCTCCTCCTCGGTGTAGCCGAACGTCTGCTGGCGGCGGCGTACCGAGTCGTGGGTGTAGACGGTGTGCTCGCGCGGCGGCAGGTCGTCCAGCTCGATCAGGCCGGCGTGCAGCCACTCCTGGTACGGCTGCTCGGCGGCCAGCTCGGTCTTGATCTCGTCGTCGGAGACGATCCGGCCGTTGACGGTGTCGACCAGGAACATCTTGCCCGGCTGGAGGCGGCCCTTGGCGACCACGGTGGCCGGGTCGAGGTCGAGCACGCCCGCCTCGCTACCGAGCACCACCAGGCCGTCGGCGGTGTGCCACCAGCGGCCCGGCCGCAGGCCGTTGCGGTCCAGCACCGCGCCGACGATCTCGCCGTCGGTGAACGCGACCGACGCCGGGCCGTCCCACGGCTCCATCAGGCTGGCGTGGAAGCGGTAGAACGCGCGCTTGTCGGCGCGCATGTCCGGGTCGTTCTCCCACGCCTCGGGGATCATCATGAGCACCGCGTGCGGGAGGCTCCGCCCGGCCAGGTGCAGCAGTTCGAGCACCTCGTCGAAGTTGGCCGAGTCGGACGCCGCGGGTGTGCACACCGGGAAGACCCGGCGGATGTTGCCCGGAATGCTCGGGCTGCGCAGCAGCGCCTCGCGGGCCTGCATCCAGTTCCGGTTGCCGCGGATCGTGTTGATCTCGCCGTTGTGCGCGATGAAGCGGTACGGGTGCGCCAGCGGCCAGGACGGGAACGTGTTCGTGGAGAAGCGCGAGTGCACCAGCGCGATGGCGCTGACCACCCGCTCGTCGGTCAGCTCCGGGTAGAACGCCGGGAGCTGGTCCGGGGTGAGCATGCCCTTCCACACCATGGTGCGGCCGGACAGCGACGGGAAGTACGCCGGCACGCCCCGCTCGGCGGTCTCCCGCTCGACCTGCTTGCGCAGGCAGAACGCCACCCGGTCCAGGTCGAGCCCGGTCAGCGGGGAGCCGGCCGGGCCGTCCGGCGAGCCGGTCAGCCGGTGCGCGGCCACGAACAGCTGCCGGACCCGGGGCATCGCCGCGAGCGCGGTCGCGCCCAGGCCGGACGGGTCCGTCGGCACCTCGCGCCAGCCGAGCACGTCGGCGCCCTCGACCAGCGCGTACTTGTCGACCACCTGGCGGGCGCGGGCCTCGGCCGCGTCGTCGTCGGGCAGGAACACCAGGCCGGTGGCGTACTGGCCGGCCGGGGGCAGCGGGAAGTCGACGATGCCGCGCAGGAACGCGTCCGGCACCTGGATCATGATGCCGGCGCCGTCCCCGGTGTTGTGCTCCGCGCCCCGGGCGCCCCGGTGGTCCAGCCGGCACAGCGCCCCGAGGCCGTTCGCGACGACCTGGTGCGAGCGCCGCCCGTGCAGGTCGGCCACGAAGGCCACACCGCAGGCGTCGTGCTCGTACGCGGGGTCGTAGAGCCCGGTCGTCTGTGGGGCCGACTGCGGGCTGTGAGGGTACGGAAAGGCCACCGGGCCTCCTGTCGTCACTCAGGATGGATCATGATGGGGACGACGTCGGCCCTCTGCGGTTTATTGAGTCTACGTTAGGGCTTCCGGCGCAAGGCCAGTTCAGATTGATCACACTTCCAGATGCTGGGACGTGTAGTCTCGCGCGGTGGATCTCGCACGCGCTGACGTACTCGACCGGTTGGAGCGGTTCTACGACGCGGTGCCCCGCGACGGGGCCCGGACCGAGGATTACGGCGCCCTGGTGCTGTTCGTCCGCGACGGGGACGGCTGGCCGTTCTACGCCCGGCCCCGGATCGACGCCACCGAGCATCCCACGCTCGCCGACGTGACAGCGGTCCGCGCCCGGCAGCGGGAGCTGGGCCTGCCGGAGGCGTTCGAGTGGGTGCACGAGCACCAGCCCGACCTGCTGGCGGTGGCCCGCTCGGCCGGGCTCAGCGTGCTGGAGGCGCCGCTGATGCTGCTGGAGCCGGAGCGGCTGCCCGATCCGGGGACGTTCAGCGACGTACCGGTGCGGGTGCTGGACCCCGGCGACCCCGGCTTCGCGGCGGACATCGCGCTGCGACGGGCCGTCGCGGCGGTCGGCTTCGCCAACGGCGGCACCGCGCGCGGCGACGCCGGACCGGCCGAGCGGGACGCCGCCCTCGCCCAGCTGGACGTGGCGGCGCTGGAGGAGGAGGCGACCCGGGTCGCCGACGGGCGGCGCATCTCGGTGCTCGCCGAGACGCTCGACGAGGGCGCGCTCGCCAGCGGGATGGCGATGCGGGTCGACGACGTGGCGGAGATCGCCGGGGTGGCCACGCTGCCGTCCGCCCGGCAGCGCGGACTGGGCGCGGCGGTGACCGCCACGCTCGCGCGGGAACTGCGCGCCGCCGGCACCGACCTGATCTTCCTGAGCGCCGGCAGCGAGGACATCGCCCGCGTCTACCTGCGGGTCGGATTCCGCCGGATCGGCACCGCCTGCATCGCCGAGCCCGCCGCCGTCATCTGACTACTTACGCGGCTGTCGGGCCGGGCCGATCGCCCGGGGACCGCGCCGACTGCGGGCCGGGCCGCCGGGGAGCCGGGCCGCCCGAGGGACGTTCGCACGCGGACAGGCCGCGCGGACGGTCAGGACGGCGGCTGCCAGGCGGCGGCCGCCGCGGCGGCGGTGTTGCGCAGGCGCGGGCTGATCGTGCCCAGAGCCGCGTCCCGCGCGCGCAGCGCCAGCCGGCCCCGGGCCTGCAGGACCGCCGACATCCGCCGGGTCTGCCGGACCATCGTGGCCGCGCGGGGGCGACGCAACCTGTCGTACGCGGTCACCGCATCAGGCAGCCGCGACTCCCGTAGCAGCCCGGCCAGCGTCGCGGCGTCCTCGAACGCCAGGCAGGCGCCCTGGCCGAGGTGTGGCGGCATGGCGTGCGCGGCGTCGCCCAGCAGCACCACGCCGCCCGGACCGGCCGGGAAGCCGTACGCCTTCGGTAGCGGGCGCAGCTCGCGGATCTCCTGCTGGACGACGTCCTCCGGGTCGGTCGCCTCCAGCAGCGTGCCGATCGGGGCGGGCCAGCCCGCGAACCAGCGCTTCAGCAGCGCGAGCTGGATCTCCGGCGGCTCGGGGCGGGGCGCGCCCGCGGCGGTGGCGACCCAGTAGACGCCGCCCCGGCGGGACGCGCCCGCGGTGCCCCGCTCGCCGAGCGAGGCGGCCAGGAAGCGGTATCCGGCGCCGAGCGTCTCGCCGTGCACCGGCTGGTCGTCGGGCAACTGCGGGGCCCGGTACCAGGGGATGACCGCCCGCCAGGCCGCGCACCCGGAGCTGACCACGGCGGTCTCCGGGGCGAGGTGCCGCCGGATCTCGCTGTCGGTGCCGTCGGCGGCCACCACCAGGTCCGCCTCGTAGGTGTGCCGGCCGTCGCCCACCGCCGGGCGCTCGCCCGACGCCGCGCGTACGGTCCGCACTGTCACCCCGGTACGCAGCTCGACCCGGTCACCCAGGCCGGCGATCAGCGCGTCGTGCAGGTCCTCCCGGTGCACCACCACCGGCATCCGCTCGGCCGGCGTGGACCGGGCCTGCACCAGCCAGTGCCCGTCCGGGCGGCGCACGCCACCGTCGGGCAGCGGGGTGGCGATCGCGTCGAGCCCGTCGCCCAGACCGAGGGCGCGCAGCGCGCGTACCCCGTTGGGCCAGAGCACCACGGCGGTCGCCTCCGGGCGGACCCGGTCGGCGCGTTCCAGCAGCGTGACCTGCCAGCCCGACCGGGCCAGCACACCGGCCGCCGCCATTCCGCCGAGGCCGGCGCCGACCACCACCGCGCTGCGCATGACTCCCCCGCTCAGCTGTCCCGGTCCGCCGGGCGCCCGCCGCTGTCGGCCCGGCCGGCGTTCGTGCGCTCCGCGTCGGCCCGCTCCGGGTCCGTGTCGTCGCCGTCCGCGTCCGCGCGGCCGGTGGCGTCCGCACCCTCGGTGGCGGCGGAGCCGGTGCTCGCGCCTCCGGCCTCGTCCGCGTCGTCCGTGGCGGCGTCGGCCCCGGTGGCGGCCTCCGGCCGTTCGTCGTCGACCGGGGGCAGCACGCCGGTCTGCCGGTACGCGTCGAACTGTTCCTCGGTCACCACCCGGTAGCCCTCGGGCGCGGCCGGCCGTTCGGCGGCCGCCCGGGCGGAGAGGTCGACCTGGGACACGTCGCCGGCCGGGCCGGTCGCAGGGGCCGGCTCGCCCACCGGCACCAGGTATTCGCGGGGACCGCGGACCCGGATGAAGTAGGCGAGCGCGCCGAGGAAGACCAGCGCGGCGGTCCAGACGTTGAGGCGTACGCCGAGGATCAGGTTCGCCTCGTCGGTGCGCATCAGCTCGATCCAGAACCGGCCCGCCGTGTAGCCCATCACGTAGAGCGCGAACGCTCGGCCGCGGCCGAGCCGCAGGCGACGGTCGAGGAACAGGACCAACGCGGCGACGCCGACGTTCCAGAGCGCCTCGTAGAGGAACGTCGGGTGGTAGAGCCCGGGCTGGAGCACCGGGTTGCCGGCGTCGTCACGCAACGCGTGACCCGGGTTGTCCGGGTCCATCACGTGCACTTCCAGGCCCCACGGCAGCGTGGTCCGCCCGCCGTACAGCTCGTTGTTGAACCAGTTGCCCAGGCGGCCGACAGCCTGCGCCAAAGGCAGCCCCGGCGCCAGCGCGTCGGCGATGACGGTGAACGGGATGCCGAGCTGCCGCGCGGCGAGCCACGCGCCGACCGCGCCGCCGGCCACCGCACCCCAGATGCCGAGACCGCCCTCCCAGATGTAGAGCGCCTTGATCGGCTCACCGCCGGCGCCGAAGTATTTCTCCGGCGAGGTGATCACGTGGTAGATCCGCGCGCCGATGATGCCCGCGGGCACGGCCCAGACGGCGATGTCGAGCACCGCGCCCGGCGCCACACCGCGGCGGCGCAGCCGGTACTCGGTGACCACGCAGGCCACCACGATGCCGAGGATGATGCAGAGCGCGTACGCCCGGATCGGAACCGGACCGAGCTGCCAGACGGCGGTGCTGGGGCTGGGCATGGCCGCCAGTGGGGTCATCGGGGCGAGGGTCACGGGTGCACACGGTACCGGTGCGGACTGTGTGTGCGGCACCCCGGGCCGCCCGCCGCGCGGGTCGGATGACTTCTGTTTTGCACGGTCGTAGGCTGTTTGTCCATGAGCCCGCTCACCTGGGCGGTCGCCGCTGTCGTCACCGACGGGTCCGGCCGGCTGCTGCTCTGCCGCCGGTCCGAGGGGGCCCGCCGCTGGGCGTTGCCGGGCGGGCGGCTGCGTCACGACGAGAGCCCGGCGGACGCCGTCGTCCGGGCGGTCCGTGCGGAGACCGGCTGGGCGGTGACGCCGGTCGACCTGGTCGGCCTCTACCGGGTGATCGGCCCGCAGGCGCCTCCGCCGCCGGCCGGGCGCTGCGGCGGGTGGCCGGACGTGCTGGTGCACGTGTTCCGAGCCGCGCCGGTTGATGCCGGGCCCGCGGGCGATCCGGTGGCCGGGTGCCTGCCGCGGTGGTGGCCGCCGCAGGAACTGCCCGGCGTGCTGACCCCCGCCACGCGCGCGGCGATCGCGGACGCGCTCGCCGGCCGCGCCGGCGTGCTGCGGCACACGACCGCCGCCGACGCGCTCACGCCACCCGGCGACGGACAGTCGCGCTCGCGCATGATCGACACCAGTTCGGCGAAGTGGCGGGGTCCTGGCGTCCATGACCACGCCAGCTCGGCGTAATGGAGTCGATCAAGGGCATGGCGAGCCGGCGGTCAGCGAGCGGGGTTGCGGACGCCCTCGGCGAGTTCGGCGCTGAGCTTGCGCAGCGCGGTCAGGCCGGCTGCCTGGTCCGGAGCGTCCAGCACGCAGCGGACCAGCGCGCTGCCCACGATCACCGCGTCGGCGTACCCGGCGACTGTGGCGGCCTGCGCGCCGGTGCCGACGCCCAGCCCGACGCCGACCGGGATGTCGGTGACCTCGCGCAGCCGGGAGACCAGGATCGGCGCCGCCTCGGAGGTCTGCGCGCGGGCGCCGGTGACGCCCATGATCGCGGTGGCGTAGACGAAGCCGCGGCAGTGCTCGACAGTCATCCGCAGCCGCGCGTCGGTCGAGGACGGCGAGACCAGGAACGTGCGGTCCAGGCCGTGCGCGTCGGAGGCGGCCAGCCACTCGGCGGCCTCGTCCGGGATCAGGTCCGGCGTGATCAGGCCGGTGCCGCCGGCGGCGGCCATGTCGCGGGCGAACGCGTCCACGCCGTACTGCTCGATCGGGTTCCAGTAGGTCATGGTGACCACGCTCGCCCCGGTCGCCGCGACCGCCTCGACGACGCGCAGCGCGTCGGCGACGCGGACACCGCCGGCGAGCGCGATGTCGCTCGCCTTCTGGATGACCGGGCCGTCCATCACCGGGTCGGAGTACGGGATCTCCACCTCGATGACGTCCACGCCCGCCTCGACCATGGCCTTCATGGCGGCGATGCTGCCCTCGACGGTCGGGAAGCCCGCCGGCATGCAGCCGACCAGCACCGCCCGCCCGTCCGCCCGCGCCTTGTCGAAGGCGACCCCGATGCGGCTCACGCTGTCACTCCTTGTCGAGGATGCCGAAGTACGCGCCGGCGGTGTGCACGTCCTTGTCGCCCCGCCCGGACAGGTTGACCACGATCACCGGCTCCCGGCCCAGCTCCTCGGCGAGCCGGGGGGCGATCGCGCGGGCGCCGGCGAGCGCGTGCGCGCTCTCGATCGCCGGGATCACGCCCTCGGTGCGGCAGAGCAGCTCGAACGCGGCCATCGCGTCGGCGTCGTCGACCGGCAGGTAGGTGGCCCGGCCGGTGTCGTGCAGCCAGGCGTGCTCCGGCCCGACGCCCGGGTAGTCCAGGCCGGCCGAGATCGAGTGCGACTCGATGGTCTGGCCGTCGGCGTCCTGGAGGACGTACGTGCGGGTGCCGTGCAGCACGCCGGACGAGCCGCCGGTGATGCTGGCGGCGTGCCGGCCGGTGTCGACGCCCTCGCCGCCGGCCTCGAAGCCGTAGAGCCGGACCCCGGCGTCCGGCACGAACGCGTGGAAGATGCCCAGCGCGTTGGAGCCGCCGCCGACGCAGGCCGCCACCGCGTCCGGCAGCGCGCCGGTCAGGTCCAGGCACTGCCGGCGCGCCTCCTCGCCGATGCCGCGCACGAAGTCGCGGACCATCTCCGGGAACGGGTGCGGCCCGGCGGCGGTGCCGATCAGGTAGTGGGTGCTGTCGACGTTGGCGACCCAGTCCCGCATCGCCTCGTTCATCGCGTCCTTGAGCGTGCGCGAGCCGGTGGTCACCGGGACGACGGTGGCGCCGAGCATCCGCATCCGCGCCACGTTCAGCGCCTGCCGCTCGGTGTCCACCTGGCCCATGTAGACGACGCATTCCAGGTCGAACAGCGCGGCGGCGGTGGCGGTGGCGACGCCGTGCTGGCCGGCGCCGGTCTCCGCGATGACCCGCCGCTTGCCCATCCGCCTGGTGAGCAGCGCCTGGCCCAGCACGTTGCGGACCTTGTGCGCGCCGGTGTGGTTGAGGTCCTCCCGCTTGAGCAGGACCCGCGCGCCGATCTGCGCGGAGAACCGCCGGGCCTCGTAGAGCAGCGAGGGCGTGCCGGCGTAGTCGCGCAGCAGCGCGTCGAACTCGGCGAGGAAGTCCTCGTCGCCCATCGCCTTCCGGTACGCCGCGTCCAGCTCGTCGAGCGCGGCGACGAGCGCCTCGGGGACGAACCGGCCGCCGAACCGGCCGAAGTGACCGGCGGCGTCGGGGACCTGGCCGGTTGCGGGTGCGGCGCTCATCGCGGGCGTCCTCTCGGATCGGGTGCCCGGCGGCTCAGCGCACCGGGCGGGGCGTGGCCGGGTGGTTACCGGCGTTGACCAGCTCGGCGACGGCTTCGCGCGGGCTCTTCTGGGTGACCAGGCCCTCGCCCACCAGCACGGCGTCGGCGCCGGCGGAGGCGTACCGGATCAGGTCGTGCGGACCGCGCACCCCGGACTCGGCGATCTTGACGACGCTGCTGGGCAGGCCGGGCGCGATCCGCTCGAACACGGAGCGGTCGACCTCCAGGGTACGCAGGTCGCGGGCGTTCACGCCGATCACCTGCGCGCCGGCCTCCAGAGCGCGGTCCGCCTCCTCCTCGGTGTGCACCTCGACCAGCGCGGTCATGCCGAGCGACTCGATCCGCTCCAGCAGCCCGACCAGCACGTTCTGCTGCAGCGCGGCCACGATCAGCAGCACCAGGTCGGCGCCGTGCGCGCGGGCCTCGTGCACCTGGTAGCTGGAGACCACGAAGTCCTTGCGCAGCACCGGCACGTTCACCGCGGCCCGCACCGCGGCGAGGTCGTCGAGCGACCCGCCGAACCAGCGGCCCTCGGTCAGCACGCTGATCGCCCGCGCGCCACCGGCCGCGTAGTCACCGGCCAGGTCGGCCGGGTCGGCGATCTCGGCCAGCCGCCCCTTGGACGGCGACGAGCGCTTCACCTCGGCGATCACGGCCACGCCGGGGCGGCGCAGGGCCGCGTACGCGTCGAGCGGTGGCGGCGCGGCGGCGGCCAGTTCACGGATCCGCTCCAGCGGAACCTGCTCCTGGCGCCGGGCCACGTCCTCGCGCACGCCGGCCAGGATCTCGTCGAGCACCCCTGCGGACGGCGCCGCTCCGGCGTCGTCCCCCTCCGCGTGCGCATGCTCAGCAGTCACCAACGGACTCCCCTCTCCGGGCGTCATGGGCCGATGCTAGGGGGCGCCACCTGGCGACGAGTGCCGGGGGGTATGGCGCACCTCACGACATGGGCTGTGGCATGATGGCCGACTTCCGGTGAACGCCATGTCACGCAGCGCCACCGCTGGCATCGACCGTCACCCATCCCCTATCTCACCACGATCGTTCCGGCCCCGCAGGACGGGTTCCGGCCGTGGGCTGTGACCAAGCTCAAGGACCTCCGGCCCTGCCCAGGTCGTCCCCGGTGCGACAGCGTTGACCTGTGCTTCACGGCGGCGAAACGTCCGCCCGGAAGCATCGTCGTCGGGCACACTCGACGGCGGCGGCTGCCGACCGTCGCCAACGATCTCGTATGGGGTGACCATGAGCGCCAACGGGCCGACCCAGACCATCGGCTTGACCACCATCTCCCGTACCGTCGCCTCCCTCGCCGTCGGCGTGGTGGACACGCTCGAACGCGCGGTCGCCGGCGACGGCCGGACGCGTACCGCCCGCGGCAACGCCTGGGAGGCGGTCTGCGCCGACCGGGCCCGCGCCGCCCAGCGCCGCGAGCTGGAGCGGCTGGTGGCCGAGCTGGCCGCCGCGCGGGCCGCGGCCCGGCAGCGGCGCGACGCCCGCGAGGCGCAGCCGGTCAGCTGACCGTCGGGTCCTCGCCCCGGTCCAGCGCGTCCCACGCGTCCCGGGTGCCACGCTCGACGGCCGGCCGGCCGGGCTCGTCCGCCGGGGCGGACCGCCGCTCGTACCGGGCGCCCATCGCCGGCCAGCCGTCGCCGCGCAGCGCGGTGAACGCGCCGCCGGCCGCCAGCGCCAGGCCGCCGGCCAGCACCAGCGCCGGCCACTGCCGGCTCACCCCGGCCTCGGTCAGGCCGATCCCGCCGCCGACCGTCACGGCCACGCCGACACCGGCCAGCAGCACACCCAGCAGCCGGCGCAGCCGGCCCCGGGTGGCGAGCACCGCGCCACCGCCGGCGAGTCCCACGTAGGTCAGCGCCAGCACCCAGGGCAGCAGGTCCGTGCCGGTGCGCTCGGCCCGCCCGGACGGCAGCGACCCCCGGGCGGTCACCTCCACCGCCCAGGTCCGGGTCACCGCCCAGCAGGCCAGGCCCGCGCCGGCCAGGCAGAGCAGCACCGCGTACGCGAGTTCGCGCCGGCCGCGGGCCGCCGGCGCGGTGGTGCCGGGCGCGCTCACCGGGCCGCCCGCAGCGTCTCGGCGGCCGCGATGGCGGCGAGGACGGCGGCGGCCTTGCTCCGCGTCTCCTGGTCCTCGGCGGCGGGGTCGGAATCGGCCACGATCCCGGCGCCGGCCTGCACGTACGCGCGGCCGTCGCGGATCAGCGCGGTCCGGATCGCGATGGCCATGTCCAGGTCGCCGCCGAAGGCGAAGTAGCCGACGGTGCCGCCGTAGACGCCGCGCCGCACCGGCTCCAGCTCCTCGATGATCTCCATGGCGCGCACCTTGGGCGCGCCGCTGAGCGTCCCGGCCGGGAACGTCGCGGCCAGCGCGTCGAACGCGGTGCGGTCGTCGCGCAGCTCGCCGACGACAGTGGAGACGATGTGCATGACGTGGCTGTACCGCTCGATGGTGGCGAACTCGGGCACCTCGACGGTGCCCGGCCGGCACACCCGGCCCAGGTCGTTGCGGCCCAGGTCGACGAGCATCACGTGCTCGGCGCGTTCCTTGGGGTCGGCGAGCAGCTCGGCGGCGAGCTTCGCGTCGCCGTCCGGGGAGCCGCCGCGCGGCCGGGTGCCGGCGATGGGGTGCAGCAGCGCCCGCCGCCGCCCGTCCGGTCCGGCGCTGACCTTGAGGTGCGCCTCGGGGGACGACCCGACGATGTCGAAGCCGTCGAAGCGCAGCAGGTACATGTACGGGCTGGGGTTCGTGGTGCGCAGCACCCGGTAGACGTCGAGCGGGTCGGCGTCGGTGGGGCGCTCGAAGCGCTGGCTGAGCACGATCTGGAAGCACTCGCCGGCCCGGATCGCCTCCTTGGCCGTCTCCACCGCCTCCGGGTAGCCGCCCTCCGGGGTGCGGCTGACCACCTCGCCGACGCCGGGCCGGCCGACTGTCGAGACCATGGGCGGAATCGGTCGGGACAACGCTGTGGTCATCGCGTCGAGGCGGCCGACGGCGTGGTGGTACGCGGCCTCGACCCGCTCCGCCCGGCCGGGGTCGTCCAGCGGCGGCAGCACCGCGTTGGCGACCAGGATCGCGGAGCCCTCGTAGTGGTCGAGGACCACCAGGTCGGTCGCGAGCATCATGCCCAGCTCGGGCACGTCCAGCTCGTCCTCGGTCAGCTCGGGCAGGCGCTCGAAGCGGCGGACCAGGTCGTACCCGAGGTAGCCGACCAGGCCGCCGGTCAGCGGCGGCATGTCACCGGCCGGATCCCAGCCCGGCCCGGCGAGCGCGGCGACTGTCTCGCGCAGCACGGTGACCGGGTCGCCGCCGGTGGGCACGCCCGCCGGTGGCGTGCCGGTCCAGCTCGCCGCGCCGTCGCGCTCGGTGAGCGTGGCGCTGCTGCGGACGCCGATGAACGAGTAGCGCGACCAGGCCGTGCCGGCCGAGCCGACGCCCTGCTCGGCGGACTCCAGCAGGAACGTGCCGGGGCCGCCGGCCAGCTTGCGGTAGACCCCGACCGGCGTCTCCGCGTCGGCGAGCAGCCGCCGGGTCACCGGCACGACCCGCCAGCGGGCGGCCAGGTCGGCGAAGGTGGTCCGGTCCGGGCTGACCGTGCCGTCGGTCACGGGGTCGCCTCCGGGGAGCTGACCGGCAGTTCGGTGAAGAAGCAGGTGCGCTGCCCGGTGTGGCAGGCCGCCCCGACCTGCTCCACGCTGACCAGCAGCGCGTCGCCGTCGCAGTCGAGCGCCACCGAGCGGACGTACTGGTGGTTGCCCGAGGTGGCGCCCTTGACCCAGTACTCGCCGCGGCTGCGCGACCAGTAGGTGGCCCGGCCGGTGGTGAGCGTGCGGTGCAGCGCCTCGTCGTCCATCCAGGCGACCATCAGCACCTCGCCCGAGTCGTGGGCGCGGACCACGGCGGCGACCAGGCCGTCCGGGGTGCGGCGGAGCTTGGCCGCGACGGCCGGGTCGAGCCGGGACGGACGGGCCGGTCCGGGAGCGGGGGCGCCGGTCAGCGGCGCGTCAGGGGCGGGCACGGTTGACCATTCTCCCGCACGCGGCCCGGGCACCGCCGACGTGTCCCGGGAGGCGGGCGTCACCGTCCCCAGCGCCCGGCCCAACCGGCCGAGGTAGCGGTCCACCCGGCCGTCTACCAGCGCCTCGGCCAGGTCCGCCCCGTGGGTGGCGGCGATCTCGTCGGCGTACGGGCGGATCAGCGGCAGGATGCCGGTGACCAGCCGTCCGGCGGCGGCGCCGACCTCGGCCGGGTCACCGGCGCGCAGCCCGAGGCAGAGCAGCATGTCGTGGCGGTAGCCGGGCGGGGCGACCGGCAGGTCCAGCGCGGCGGTCAGGGCGGCCCGGCGGGACACCACGCGCACGCTCGGGTTTGCGGGCCGCAGCACCGAGGGGCAGAGCCGGGCCAGGTCGGCCGCGGCGAGCCGGACCCCGACCGGGTCGTCGGCCACACGGGCCGCGGCGACCTTGCCCAGCGTCGCGATCAGTTCCTCCAGGCGCGGCTCGTCGGCGGGCTGGCAGAGCACCGGCAGGTCGATCCGGCGGCGCCATTCCGGTACGGCCCACAGCAGCCGGGCGGGCGCGGTGACCGGGAGGCCGAACGCCCAGTCGGCGGGCTGGCCCAGCCGGCGCACCCACGAGCGGACGTCACGGGCGGCCACCGACACGTGCACGAGGCGACCGGCGAACTCGGTCAGGTACGCCCGCCGGGCCGCGTACGGCGTGCCGCGGCGGGACGCGGTCTGCCGGGCGCCCGTGCCGGCGGTCCGTCCGTCGTCGGCGACCACGAGCACGTCCACGTCGACGTCGCTGTGCTCGGTGGCGGCCCGCCGGGCATGGCTGCCGCGCAGCATGATCCCGACGACCGGCCGGTCGGCGGCCTGCCGCAGGCGGGCGGCCCAGTCGTCGAGGAACGCGGTGTCGGGCAACTGCGCTGGACCCACGGCGCCATGGTGCCGAAATCCGATCTTCACCGCAATGACCGTTGCCGGACCCACTGTCCGCCACTGGGGCGTTCAGCCTGATTCCTCCTCGGCCCGGCGGTACGCGTCGATCTTGTGTTCGAGGACCTTCAGGTCCTCCTCCAGCTCGGCCATCCGGGCCAGCACGCGGGCCCGGTGCGCCTCGAACAGCGCCCGCCGCGCGCCGAGCGTGCTGTCGCCGTGCCGGGCCAGTTCGGCGTAGCGGCGCATGTCGCGAACCGGCATCCCGGTGCGCCGCAGCCGGGTGAGCAGGAACAGCCAGTTGACGTCGGACTCGGTGTAGCGCCGGCGGCCCGACGAGTCCCGCCCGACGCGGCCCACCAGGCCCTCCTGCTCGTACCAGCGCAGCGTGTAGGTGGTCAGGCCGACCCGTTCCGCCGCCTCACCCACGGTGAGGCTCATCTCCCGCGTGCTGATGTCCACGCCCTCCAGGCTTCCAGTTCGAGCGCACTCGAAGTCAAGTCCCTCATTGCCAGGCGCACGCAATTCACCTACCGTTGAGTTCAACGGGTGATGAATTGATGGAGGCGAGCATGGACGACGCGGTGTCGGTCCGCGAGCTGGTGGTCGACCGGGGCGGGCGGCGGGTGCTGCACGGCATCAGCTGCGAGGTGCCCCGGGGCACGGTGACCGGGCTGCTCGGGCCCAGCGGCAGCGGCAAGACCACGCTGATGCGCGCGGTGGTCGGCGTGCAGACGGTCGGCTCCGGCACCGTCGACGTGCTCGGCCGCCCGGCCGGCTCGGCCGACCTGCGCCGCCGGGTGGGCTACCTGACCCAGGCCCCGAGCGTCTACGCCGACCTGACGGTGCGGGAGAACGCCCGCTACTTCGCGGTGCTCCAGGGCCGGGGCCGCGCCGAGGCCGACCGCGCGGTGGCCGACGTAGGCCTCGCCGAGGCGGCCGACCAGCTCGTCGGCACGCTCTCCGGCGGCCAGCGCAGCCGCGCCTCGCTCGCCTGCGCGCTCGTCGGCGAACCCGAGCTGGTGATCCTCGACGAACCGACAGTCGGCCAGGACCCGGTGCTGCGGGCCGACCTGTGGGCCCGGTTCCACGCCATGGCCGCGAACGGCACCACGCTGCTGGTCTCCAGCCACGTGATGGACGAGGCCGCCCGCTGCGACCGGCTGCTGCTGATCCGCGAGGGACGGCTGGTCGCCGACGACACCCCGGCCGCGGTCCGCGCCGCCACCGGGACCGACGACCTGGAGGAGGCGTTCCTGCGCCTGATCCGCGACGCCGAGGGAGAGGCGCGATGAACGGACGGATCCTGGCCGCCACCACCGGGCGCATCCTGCGCCAGCTCCGGCACGACCGGCGGACCGTGGCGCTGCTCGTGGTGGTGCCGTCGGTGCTGCTCACGCTCGTCTACTTCATGTACGTCGACCAGCCCGCCCCGCCCGGCGGGCCCAGCACGTTCGACCGGGTGGCCCTGATCATGCTGGGCTTCTTCCCGTTCATCATCATGTTCCTGGTGACCAGCATCGCCATGCTCCGCGAGCGCACCACGGGCACGCTGGAGCGCCTGCTCACCACGCCGCTGGGCAAGCTCGACCTGCTGTTCGGCTACGGCATCGCGTTCGGCCTGGCCGGGGTGCTCCAGTCCACAGTCGCCTCGGTCGTCGCGTACCGGGTGTTCGGGCTGGAGACCGCGGGCAGCGCGTGGCTGGTCGTGCTGATCGCCGGGGTGAACGCGGTGCTCGCGGTGGCGCTCGGGCTGTTCTGCTCGGCGTTCGCCCGCACCGAGTTCCAGGCGGTCCAGTTCATGCCGGTGGTGGTGGCGCCGCAACTGCTGCTGTGCGGCCTGTTCGTGCCGCGCGGCGAGATGGCCGGCTGGCTCCAGGCGGTCAGCGACGTGCTGCCGCTGTCGTACGCGGTCGAGGCGTTGCAGGAGGTCGGCGCGCACGCCGAACCGACCGGGACGATGTGGCGGGACCTGGCGATCGTGGCCGGGGCGGCGGTGGCGGCGCTGGTGCTGGCCGCCGCGACGCTGCGCCGGCGCAGCGGGTGAACGCGCGGCGCACCGGGCGGCGGCCCGGCACTCCGGACACCCGCGAGGCCATCCTCGCCGCGGCGCGGGAGGCGTTCGCCGAACGCGGCTTCGACGCCGCGTCGATCCGGGCCATCGCCGCCGCGGCCGGCGTGGACCCGGCGCTCGTGCACCACTACTTCGGCGGCAAGGAGGAGCTGTTCCGGGCCGCGACGGCGTTCCCGGCCGACCCGGGACGGCTGCTGCCGGCGGTGCTCGCCGGCGGCCCGGACGCGCTCGGCGAGCGGATGGTCCGGGTGTTCCTGGAGGTCTGGGACTCCCCCACCGGCACGGCGGCGGTGGCGCTGCTGCGGTCGGCGGTGAGCAACGACTGGACCGCGCGCCTGCTGCGCGAGTTCCTGGTCACGCAGGTGCTGCGCCGGGTGCTCGACCAGCTCGACGTCGACCCGGCGCAGCGCGCGCTGCGCGGCGGGCTGGTCGCCACGCAGCTCGCCGGGCTGGCCATGATGCGGTACGTGCTCCGCCTCGACGCGGTCGCCACCGCCGAGCCGGCGACGCTGGTGGCAGCCATCGGCCCGACGGTCCAGCGGTACCTCACCGGCGACATCACCTGAGCCGGCCCGGCCGACGGCTCCGACGGCCGGGACCGAACTGCTCGGGCAGCCGGGCCGGCGCTGCTCAGGCGGCGGCCCGGGGGCAGAGCATCGGGTGCAGCAGGCGGGACAGCTCCGCCACGTCGGCGACGGGCCGGGGGAAGGCCAGCCGGGCCCGCCGGGTCGCGCCGGGCCGCCCGTGCGCGACCAGCAGCCCGTACCTGTCGATCCGGACCACCTGCGGCGTCTGGTCGCCGGGCAGGTCCAGCCGCCGCCGCAGGTAGTCGCCGACCTGCTCGGCGTGGTGGTCGGCCAGGTCGGCGAGGAGGTCGGCCTCGACCGGGTGCAGCGGGTCCGGCTCGGCCTCCGCGTACGCCTCCGGGTCGACCCGGCGCACGCGCCCGGCGCGTTCCCAGCGGGCCTCGGCCACCTCGAAGCGGTGCAGGTGGAAGCGGCTGCCCACGTCGAGCAGGTCGCCGACAGGGTCGGTGGCGGCGAAGTCGACTGCCGCGTCGCGCTCCTCGTCCCCGTCCAGCCGCTCGGCCCAGCCGGACACCCAGGCCCGGCCGAGCGAGGGCGCCCCGGCCGCCGGCGGCAGGTCGAGCACGTCGAGCACGGTGGCCACGTCGGTGTCGCCCGCCGGCGGTACGAGCGCCGCGGCGAGGTCACTGACCACGGGTACGAGCAGCAGCACCCGCCCGTCGGGGTCGACGGCGTGCCGGACCTGGTGCGGGCCGGGGTGCCGGGCCAGGTGGACGAGGGCGGGCAACCGGCCCGCGACAAGGGTTCGCACGATCTCCGCCGGGCTGGGCCGCATGATCCCGATCTCCTCAACATAGGTTAGGCTTACCTAAGAAGCAGGCTAGACGATCGGAGACGTCGACGTGAACCACCCCCGGCCCAAGGCCCGGCTCTCCCGCGCCCTCGGTATCCCGCTGACCTGCAAGTGCGTGCGGTACTTCGAGCGGCGCCCCTATCCCCCGGGTGTGCACGGCCGGTCCCGCCGCACCACCTCCGACTACCAGGTGCGGCTGCTGGAGAAGCAGCGGCTGCGCCACCAGTACAACGTCAGCGAGGCCCAGCTGCGCCGCCTGTTCGACGAGGCCGCCCGGGGCGCCGGCAAGACCGGCGAGACGCTCGTCGCGCTGCTGGAGCGACGCCTCGACGCGGTCGTGCTGCGGGCCGGGCTGGCACGCAGCATCTACCAGGCCCGCCAGCTCGTCGCACACGGCCACATCACCGTCGACGGGCGCAAGGTCGACCGGCCGTCGCACCGGCTGCGGCCCGGCCAGGTGGTCGGCGTACGCGAGCGCAGCCGCGCGCTGCCGCCGTTCCAGCTCGCCGCCGCCGGCGCGCACGCCGACGCGCAGCCCCGGCCGTACCTGTCGGCGCAGCCGGCCGAGCTGCGCGCCACGCTGGTGCGCGAACCGGCCCGGCACGAGGTGCCGGTGGTGTGCGACGAGCAGCTGGTGGTGGAGTTCTACTCCCGCTGACCGCCGCTTCCGAGCAGACCCGCCAAGGTCAGCGGGTCTGCTCCAGCCAGGAGGCGTACAGCAGGGCGTACACCGAGTCGGCGTCGCGGACCAGTTCCTCGTGCGGGCCGCGCTGCACGATCCGGCCCCGGTCCACCACGATCACCTCGTCCGCCGCCTGCGCGGTGGACAGCCGGTGCGCGATGGCGAGCGTGGTCCGGCCCCGGGTCACCGCGTCGAGCGTCCGTTGCAGGCGGACCTCGGTGGCCGGGTCGACAGCGCTCGTCGCCTCGTCCAGCACCAGCAGGTCCGGGTCCGCGACGTACGCCCGGGCCAGCGCCACGAGCTGCCGCTCGCCGACGCTCAGCGCCTCCCCGCGCTCACCGACCGGTGTGTCCAGCCCGGACGGCAGGCCGTCCAGCCAGTCGGAGAGGCCCAGCTCGGCGAAGGCGGCGGTGAGTCGCTCGTCGGTCAGGTCGGGGCGGGCGAAGCGGACGTTCTCCCCGACCGTGGCGTCGAACAGGAAGCCGTCCTGCGGCACCATCACCACCCGGGAGCGCAGCGAGTCGAAGCGCACCTGCCGCAGGTCGACCCCGGAGAGCAGGACCTGCCCCTCGGTGGGGTCCATCAGCCGGGTGAGCAGCTTGGCGAAGGTGGTCTTGCCGCTTCCGGTCTCGCCCACCACCGCCACCCGGCTCTTGGCCGGGATGTCCAGCGTCACGTCGTGCAGCACCGGGGGCCCGCCCGGATAGGCGAACGTGACACCGGCGAAGCGGGCGTCCAGCGGCCCGGGTGGCAGCTCCCGCCCCTGCTCGCCCGGGTCGGCGACGTCCGGGGAGACGTCCAGCACGTCCAGCACCCGGCGCCAGCCGGCGATCGCGTTCTGCGCCTCGTTGAGCACCTCGGTGGCGATCTGCACCGGCTGGATGAACAGCGTGACCAGGAACAGGAACGCGGTGAGCTGGCCGACCGTCAGCGTGCCGTCGACGCCCAGGCTGACCCCGACCACCACCACGCCCGCCAGCGCCAGGCCGGCGGCCAGCTCCCCCACCGAGCTGCCCATGATGCTGATCCGGATCGCCCGCTGCTGGGCCACCCGCTGCCCGTCGATGGCCGTGTCCAGCCGCCGCGCGGTGCGCCCGGCGATGCCGTACGCCCGGATCACCGGCGCGCCCACCACGCTCTCGCCGATCGCGCCGAGCAGCGTGCCGGTGCGCTGCCGCACCAGCCCGTACGCACCGGCGAGGCGGCGCTGCAACTGCCGGATCACCAGCACCGCGGGCGCGAACGCGACGAGCACCACGAGCGTCAGCTGCCAGGAGTACGCGAGCATCACGGCGGTGGTCACCAGCAACTGGCCCAGGTTGACGATGAGGATCACGCCGCCCCACTGGAGGAACTGGGTGATCTGGTCGACGTCGCTGGTGACCCGGGAGACGAGCGACCCGCGCCGCTCGGACTGCTGGTGCAGCATGGACAGGTCGTGCACGTGCCGGAACGCCCGGGTGCGCACCCCGGCCAGCGCGGTCTCGCTCACCGTGAACAACCGGCGCATCATCAGGTACCCGCAGGCGGTGGTGACCACCAGCACGCCGGCGGTGATCGCCACGGTCAGCGAGATGACGTTCAGGTCGAGGCCGCCGACGATGCCGTGGTCGATGCCGCGCTGCACCGCCACCGGCACGGCCACCCGGCCGACCATGTAGACCAGCGCCAGCGCCAGCGTGCCGGCGAGGCCGGTGCGCAGCTCCGGGGAGAGCGCCAGCCCGCGCCGCAGCGTCCGCCAGGTCGACTCGGTGGCCTCGGTGGTCTCGGTGGTCTCGGTGGTCTCGGCCGTGGTCGTACTCACCGGGCCCGCCGTTCGTTCGCGACTGCGGGGCTCCGCTCCGCTGCACTCCTCGCGCTCACCGGTCCACCTCCAGGCCCGAGGTCAACGGCGTGACCTCGTCGTACGTCCGATTCTGCTCGCGTTCCTGCTCGGCCTGCTCGTACGCGGTGACGAGGTCGGCGTAGCCGGGCACGGTGGACAGCAGCTCGGTGTGGGTGCCGCGGGCGACCACCCGGCCCTGCTCCACGTAGATCACCTCGTCGGCGAGCGCGATGGTGGCCCGGCGGTACGCCACCACCAGGATCGACGCCGGGGCGCCGTCGGCGGGCGCGCGCAGCCCGGCCAGGATGGCCGCCTCGACCCGCGGGTCGACAGCGCTCGTGGCGTCGTCGAGCACCAGCAGCCGGGGTCGCCCGGCGAGCGCCCGGGCCAGCGTCAGCCGCTGGCGCTGGCCGCCGGACAGCGACGTGCCCCGCTCGCCGACCATGGTGTCCAGCCCGTCCGGCAGCGCGGCCACGAAGCCGTCCGCCTCGGCCAGCCGCAGCGCCGCCCAGACCTCGTCGTCGCCGATGCCGGCCCGGTCGAGAGCGATGTTGGCGCGGACCGTGTCGTCGAAGACGAACGGCACCTGCGCCACGAGCGCCGCCGTGGCCGCCAGCGAGGCGGCGGTCAGCTCCCGCACGTCCACGCCGTCCAGCGTGATCCGGCCGGCGCCCGGGTCCACCAGGCGCACGGCGAGCGACGCGATCGTCGACTTGCCCGCGCCGGTGGGGCCGACCAGGGCGACCGTCTTCCCGGCCGGGACTGTGAACGTCACCTCGCCGAGCACCTGTGCGCCGGGCAGGTGCGCCTCGGCCGGCTCGTACGCGAAGTGCACGTCGTCGAAGGCGAGCGTGGCCGGCTCGCGGGTGGCCGGGTCGAGCGTCGTCGTGCCGTACGGCATCTCGCCGGTCGCGTCGAGCACCCGGCGGACCCGGTCCCACCCGGCGACGCTGCGCGGCAGCTCGGCCAGCACCCAGCCGATGGCGCGTACCGGGAAGGCCAGCACGGTGAACAGGAACGCGACGCTGACCAGCTCGGTCACGGTGATCGCGCCCTCGCGCAGCCGCAGCGCGCCGACCACCAGCACGGCGAGCGTGCCGAGGCTGGGCAACGTCTCCAGCATCGGGTCGAACACGCCACGCAGCCGGCCGACCGAGATCAGCGCGTCGCGCAGCTCACCGGCGCGGGAGGCGAAGCGGGCCGTCTCCTGGGCCTCGCGGCCCATCGTCTTGACCACGAGCGCGCCGTCGAAGCTCTCGTGCGCGATGCCGCTGACCTCGGCCCGCAGCCGCTGCGCCCGGGCCTGCCGGGGCGCCATCCGGCGGGAGTAGACCACGTTGAGCGCGAACAGCGCCGGGAACACGGCGAGGCCGACCAGGGCCAGCGCCCAGTCGGTGAAGAACAGCGAGGCCACCGCGCCGACGAGCATCACCAGCGTGCCGACCGCGAACGGCAGCGGCGCGATCGGGTACCAGGCCGCCTCCACGTCGGAGTTGGCGTTCGACAGCAGCGTGCCGGTGGAGTTGCGGTGGTGCCAGGCCAGCGGCAGTTCCAGGTAGCGGCGGGTGACCCGGCGGCGGTAGGCGGCCTGGAGCCGGTACTGCATGTAACCGGCGCCGAGCCGGCGGCCGAAGATGCCGACGACACGCAGCACGCTGATGCCGAACAGCGCCGTCGCGGCGAGCGCCAGCGCCCCGCGGGCCACCTCGCCGCGCTCCACGGCCGGCACGACGACGTCGCCGACCACCCCGCCGACCACGTACGCGCTGGCGATCACCAGGAGGCCGAACAGCACGCTGCCGCTGACCGCGACCGCGAAGATCCGTGGCTGTTCCCGGATGGCCCGGCCGAGCACCCGTAGCCCTCTGCCGAGCACGTCCCGACTTGTCCCGCTCGCCACGCTCTCCCCCGCCGTAAGCCGCAGTTTTCTCCCCCATCCTTACCGCTCGCCGCCCGTCCCGCCGACCCGGCCGGGATATGTCCGCCGTCACGTTCCCGCCGGAGCTGGGCCGACGGTGACCGGAGGCGGTCCGGCGGCGTGGTCGCGCCGGGCGTGGCGCGCCGATCGGCCGGGACCGGCCTACGATCGGGCCATGCCGCGGTACGCCCGAGCGGAGCGCGAGGCGCTCGCCGACCTGATGCTGGAAGTGGGACCGGACGCACCGACTGTGAACGAGGGGTGGACCACTCGTGACCTGGCGGCGCACCTGCTGGTGCGGGAGCGCCGGCCGGACGCGGCGGGCGGGATCCTGCTGCCGCCGCTGCGCGGCTACGGCGAGTCGGTCCGTCGGCGGATCGCCGCCGGGCCGTACGCCGACCTGATCGCCCGGGTACGCCGTCCCCCGGTGTGGAGCCCGGTGAGCAACCCGCTCACCGACGAGCTGGCGAACGGGATGGAGTTCTTCATCCACCACGAGGACGTGCGGCGCGCCCGTCCGGGCTGGCACCCGCGCGACCTGCCGGCCGGGCAGCAGGCGGTGCTGTGGAAGCGGGTCGCGCTGCTGGCCCGGATGGCACTGCGGCGGTTCCCGGCCGAGGTGCTGGTGCAGGCGCCGGGCTACGGCGAGCTGCGGGCCGGCGGCGGCGGCGAACGGCTGCGCCTGGTCGGTGCGCCGGGCGAGCTCGTCCTGTTCCTCACCGGACGGCAGCGGGTGGCCCGGGTCCAGGTGGACGGTCCGGCCGACCGCGCCGAGCGCCTGCGCACCGCCGAGCTGGGACTCTGACCGAGGGTGTGTAGCCGGTCGCTCGCTCACTGTGGAAAGTGGACGGACCGGCTTCGATAACGGTTACGTCCTCCCGTACGCTCCTGCGCACCGGCCCGACCCCGCGGGGCGGCGGACAGGGGACGACGACGATGCGCGACTTCGCCCTCTCGGCACTGCACGAGCCACCCTTTCCCTCCCGGCGCCACCCCGCCGTCGACCAGACGGCCGCGGAGAGCGCGGCCTGGGTACGCGACTTCGGCCTGGTGGAGGACCAGGCCGGGCGCCGGCGGCTGGCCGGGGCGCACGCCGCGGAGCTGGCCGCTCGCGCCTGCCCCGAGGCGTCGCCGTCCGGGCTGCGCCTGCTCACCGACCTGGTCAACTGGCTGTTCGTGGTGGACGACGCCTGCGACGACGACGGGCTCGGCGCGACGCCCACGCTGCTGGCGCCCACGCTGGCCGCGCTGCTGGCGGTGCTCGACCGGCACGGCGACCCGGAGGCGCCCGCACCGGCCGACGGCGGGCCGATCGCCCTGGCGCTGCACGACCTGTGCCGGCGGGCCCGCGACCGGGGCCGGCCGGCCCACCTGCTGCGCCTGGTCAGCCAGTTGCGGGAGTACCTGCTGGCGCTGCTCTGGGAGGCCGCCAACCGGGAACGCCGGCGGGTGCCGGGGGTGGCCGAGTACACGCAGATGCGCCGCCATACCGGCGGGGTGCGCCCCAGTTTCACTGTGACCGACCTGGCCCGCCCGTCCGCGCCCCGCGCCGACCAGCGGGTCGCGCCGGCGCTCACCGTGCTGGACGCCCTCGCCACCGACCTGATCTGCTGGTGCAACGACCTGTTCTCCTACGGCAAGGAGCGGGGCGCCACCCCGGAGGCGCACAACCTGGTCACCACGATCGCGGGCGAGACCGGGCAGGACGAGTCGGCGGCGCTGTACGCGGCGGCGGACCGGTTCAACAAGACCCTCGCCACGTACGCGGAGCGGGACGCGGCGCTGAGCGCCGTGGCCGATAAGGGGATGCGGGCGTTCCTGGACACCCGCCGGGACTGGATCCGGGCCACCTACGACTGGTCCCGCGCGGCCAGCCGGTACGCCTGACCGGTTCCAGCAGGCGGGACCGCTGACGACTCGGCCGATCGGGGCTAGCCGCTGGCCGGGTGCACGCAATACCCTTCGGTAACCGCAGACCGGCGTGACCCCCGTCACGTCCCTCCACCCCTGAAGGCGGCTACAGCGATGGCTCTCGATGTACCGTACCGTTCCGTACCGGACATGTTCCTCAAGCGTGTGGCGGACTCCCCCGACCGGCACGCCTTCGCCCACCCCGCCCCCGACGACTCGGGCCCGGTCTGGCTGACGTGGGAGCAGGTCGGGCAGCGCGCCAAGGCGATCGCCGCCGGGTTGCACGGGCTCGGTGTCGGCCTGGAGAACCCGGTCGCGATCCTGGCCAACACGCGCCTGGACTGGGTGCTCGCCGACTTCGGCATCATGTGCGCCGGTGGTGCCACCACCACCGTCTACCCCACCACCGAGCCCGAGGACGCGGTCTACATCATCGCCGACTCCGGCTCGAAGGTGCTGTTCGCGGAGAACCAGGCCCAGGCGGCGAAGATCGCCGGGGCGGACCTGCCCGCGCTGACCCACGTGGTGCTCTTCGACGGCACGCCCGACCCGGCGGCGGCCGTCCCGCAGCTCACCCTGGCCGAGCTGGAGGAGCGGGGCGCCGCCGCGCTGAGCGCGGAGCCGGACCTGATCGACATGCTCGTCGCCGGCATCGGCCCGGACCACCTCGCAACGCTGATCTACACCTCGGGCACCACCGGCCGCCCGAAGGGCGTGGAGCTGCTGCACGGCGGCTGGTGCTGGGAGGGCGTGGCGCAGGCCGAGCTGGGCCTGCTGCGCGTCGACGACCTGCAATACCTGTGGCTGCCGCTGTCGCACTCGTTCGGCAAGACGCTGCTCTGCGGCGCCACCCACGTCGGCCTGCCCACGTACGTCGACGGCCGGGTGGACAAGCTCGTCGAACTGCTCGGCGTGGTGCAGCCGACGCTCATGTGCGGCGCGCCCCGGGTCTTCGAGAAGGTCTACAACAAGGCTGTCACCACCGCCCAGGGCGCCGGCGGCGCCAAGGCCAAGATCTTCGCCTGGGGCGTCGGGGTCGGCAAGGAGAAGGTCGCGCTGGAGCAGGCCGGCAAGCCGGTCCCGGCCGGGCTGCGGATGAAGTACGCGCTGGCCGAGAAGCTCGTGTTCAGCAAGCTCCAGGCCCGGCTCGGCGGCCGGATGCGGGTGCTGGTCTCCGGCGCGGCGCCGCTGAGCAAGGAGATCGCCACCTTCTTCGCCGCCGCCAACCTGCCCATCTCCGAGGGCTACGGCCTGACCGAGACCAGCGCGGGCGCGTTCGTGAACCCGCCCGACGGGCTGAAGATCGGCAGCGTGGGCCGGGCCATGGGCGACCTGGAGTGCCGGATCGACACCGACGGCGAGGTCCTGCTGCGCGGCAAGCCGGTCATGCGCGGCTACCACAACCTGCCCGAGGAGACCGCCGCCGCGTTCACCGAGGACGGCTTCTTCCGCACCGGTGACATCGGCACGCTCGACGCCGACGGCTACCTGCGCATCACCGACCGGAAGAAGGACCTGGTCAAGACGTCCGGCGGCAAGTACGTCGCGCCGTCGCACATCGAGGGCATGTTCAAGGCGGTGTGCCCGTACACCTCACAGGCCGTGGTGATCGGGCAGGCGCGCAACTACTGCACCATGCTCGTCACGCTCGACCCGGACGCGATCAAGGGCTGGGCCGCCGGCACCCCGCTGGAGGGCAGCGACTACACCACGATCGTCACCTCGCCGCAGGCACGGGAGATGGTCGAGGGGTACGTGGCCGAGCTGAACGCCAAGCTCAACCGCTGGGAGACGATCAAGAAGGTGACGATCCTCCCCCGCGACCTGACCATCGAGGACGGTGAGGTCACGCCGTCGCTGAAGATCAAGCGCCGCAGCGTGGAGACGAACTTCGCCTCCGAGATCGACAAGATGTACGAGGGCACGCTCGCCGAGCTGTAGCCCGTACCGCCACACGGTCGCGCCGGCCGTGCCCCACCGTCCCGGGGCACGGCCGCACGCCGTTCACAGGTGCCCCCGCCGCCACCGGCTCTGTTCGGCCTCGGCGGCGATCTGCTCCTCCAGCGCGAGCCGGCGTACCCGGCGCCGGAGGCCGTCCTCGCGGCGCGTCTCCCAGGCGACACCGGCGCCGGTGATCACCGCGAGCACGCCGAGCGCGATCAGCTCCGGGATACGGAAGACGAACGGGCCGACCACGGCCAGCGCCACCACCGCGAGCAGCAGCGGCCGGTGCACCTCGCGCAGCGCGATCCACCAGCACCCGGCGAGGCTGAGCAGGTGCAACGCCACCCCGCCGAACAGGATCGCGCCCCAGAAGTCGCCCAGCGGCAGCCCCCAGGTGGGCGTGGCCGGGTCGGCGGCCTCGGCCAGCAGATCCTTGAGGCCGAGCGCGTAGAGGATGATCCCGGCGACCATCGGCAGGTGCATGAACGTGTAGACGTCCCTGGCCAACCGGAGCCGGGTGGCCTCGTCCCGGGCGTGGTGCAGCGCCTGTTCCAGCGCGAACGCGAGCGTGTCGAAGTACGCCCACCACAGCGCCGCGACGACCACGATGCCGAGCAGCGCCGACACCGCCACCGGCCCGGTCAGCGGCAGCCCGTGCTTCGGGCCGAAGCCGAGGGCGATGATCGACTCACCGAGCGCGACCAGCACGATCAGCGCGTGCCGTTCGGCCCAGTGCCCGGCCGAGACCACCACCCACCACTGACGGGCGAGCGTCACCCCGCCGACGTACTCGACGAGCAGCGCCAGCGTCCAGAGCGCCAGTTGCAGCGGGATCGCGAACCGCTCCTGCGGCAGCCGCGTCGGCACGGTTCCGGCGATGACCAGCAGCACCGTGGCGGCGGCCGGGAACGCGGCGCGCAGCAGAAGCCGGCGGCGCCGGACCGGGTCGGCGCGGTCCACCCAGCCGAAGACGGTGAGCTGGGCCATCCGGATCACGAAGTAGCAGCCGGCGAAGACCAGCGGGCCGGGCAGCCCGCCGGGGAGGTCCTCGAACGCGCTGGGCTCGCTGAGCACCAGCAGGAACGTCGCCGCCACTGTGACGAAGCCGACCAGCGGCAGCACGCCCTGGTCGGCGCGGAAGAAGTTGCCCATCCGGGCGAAGCCGGTCCACGACCACCAGAGCAGCGCCAGCACCAGCAGGAAGCGGTAGAGGTTGGCCGGCGTGAGTTCCGAGGCGGTGAGCGTGGTGACGTTCAGGAACGCGAAGACGAAGACCAGGTCGTAGAAGAGTTCCAGCCGGGTGGTGCGGGAACCCGGGGCGGCGGACCGCACGGTCCACGACCGCCGGACACCGCTCCCGTTCCCCACTGGGGCAGTGTGCGGGCACCGCCCGTACCGCAGCCGCCGTTCGGCGCATTCACCACCGGAACGGGCACCGCCCGCTCAGGCGATGACGCTCGGCTCCCGCCACTGCGGACGGCTGGTGCGGTCCAGGTCGTAGCGGACCGCCGCGAGGCGCCCGACCGCCTCCACCAGCTCGTCGGCGGGCAGGGTGAAGGGCAGCCGCAGGAAGCGCTCCAGCGTCCCGTCCAGGCCGAACCGCGGTCCGGGCGCCAGCCGTACGCCGACCTCCTCGGCCGCGCGGGCCAGCGCGCTGGAGATCGGGCCGTCCAGCTCGGCCCAGAGCGTGACACCGCCGCTCGGCACGCGTACGCGCCAGTCGGGCAGCCGGTCGGCGAGCGCCGCGACCAGGGCGTCCCGCTGGGCGACGAGCTGGGCCCGGCGGGCCGCCACGATGGCCGGCGCCTCGGTGAGCAGGTGCACGGCGACGAGCTGGTCGAGCACCGGGCTGGCCATGTCCACCCCGACCCGGGCCGCGGCCAGCCGCTGCACCTGGGGCGCGGAGGCGCGGACCCAGCCGATCCGCAGCCCGCCCCAGTAGGGCTTGCTCATGCCGCCGATGCTGATCACCCGGGAGTGCCTGTCGAAGACGGCCACCGGCGGCGGCAGCGTGGTGTCGTCCAGCGGCAGGTCGACGAAGGACTCGTCGACCACCAGGTCGGTGCCGGCCGCGTGGGCCGTGCCGACCAGCCGCTCGCGCAGGTCGGCGGCCATGAGGTGGCCCGTCGGGTTCTGGAACTCGGGGATCACGTACGCCAGCTTCGGCCGGGTCTGCCGGAGGCTGCCGAGCAGAAGTTCGGCGTCCCAGCCCTCGTCGGACAGGCCGTGCGTGGCGATCCGGGCCCGCCGGCCGGACAGCGCGGCCAGCGCGTTGGGGTAGGTGGGCGACTCGACGAGCACGGCGCCGCCGGGCGACAGGGCCAGCCGCAGCACCAGGTCCAGCGCGTGCTGGGTGCCGCTGGTGACCATGATCTGCTCCGGGCTGGTGGGCAGACCGCGTTCGGTGTAGGCGCGGGCCACCGCCTCGCGCAGCTCGATGATGCCGGTCGGGTGGTAGCCGGCGCCGCCGAGGTAGCGGGGCAGGTCCTCGGCCGCGGCCCGGGCGGCGGGGACGAGCTGCGGGGGCGCGGACAGCGCGGCCACGCCGAGGTCGATCATGTCGCGGTCGTCGAGCGGCGTCCACAGGCCGGTGCTGGCCACCCGGTGCCCGCCGGGCAGCATGGTCCAGCTCCCCGCGCCACGGCGGCTGGCCAGGTGGCCGCTCTCCCGCAGTTCCCGGTACGCGGCGGTGACAGTGGTCCGGCTGATCCGCAGCGCCTCGGCCAGCTCCCGCTCGGCCGGCAGGCGTACCCCGAGAGGCAGCCGCCCGTCGGCGAGCAACCCGCGGACGGCGCCGGCGAGCGCGGCGTAGTCGGGGCTGCGCCGGCGGCCCGGCAGGGCATGCCACTGGCCGAGGAGTCGCGCCAATTGGACGCCGCGCACCTGGCTGGTCATGGCCACACCTCCGCAATTGGCACCCTTGATAGCCGCGATTGGCCCCTAGGGTGGCATGCATGGCACAGCTTGGCAATCTCCGGCACCGACCGGTGCGACGGCTCACCCAGCTCTACGCCGGGCTGGTCCTCTACGGCGTGAGCATGGCGCTGATGATCCGGTCGGAGCTGGGGCTGGACCCGTGGGACGTGTTCCACCAGGGGCTCGCCCGGCAGACCGGCCTGTCCTTCGGCACCGTCACCATCGCCGTCGGAGCCCTCGTGCTGCTGCTCTGGATCCCGCTGCGGCAGCGGCCCGGCCTCGGCACGGTCAGCAACGTCGTGGTGATCGGACTGGTCGTCGACGCCACCCTGACCGTGCTGCCGCCCGGAGAGGGCATGCCGGCACGCGTCGCGCTGCTCGTCGCCGGGATCGTCGCCAACGGCGCCGCCACCGGCCTCTACCTCGGCGCCGGGCTCGGCCCCGGCCCGCGCGACGGGCTGATGACCGGCTTCGTCGCCCGCCACCCCCGCTTCTCGGTCCGGCTGGTCCGCACCGTCATCGAGATCACCGTGCTGGCGCTCGGCTGGCTGCTCGGCGGCACCGTCGGCCTCGGCACGGTGGCGTACGCGCTCACCATCGGCCCGCTGGCCCAGTTCTTCATCCCGGTCTTCGCGCTGCCCGCACGGCCGGCGGCCGGTGCGTACGCTACGTGACCGCAGCCGGGCCGACCGCCACGGCCCGGTACCGACCGCAACGCGCTGAGCTGCGACGACGCACAACCGGGAAACCAGGTGTTTCCTCCGCCGTCGCGGCCGGGCATCATTCCTGCATGGGGGAGAACGGATGGCGTTGGAGCGACGCCTGGATCTTCGTCGCGCTTGTCATCGCCAGTGGCGCCGGCCGGCACCGGCGGGCCGCCGCGACACGCCGCCCCGAAGGCGTACGGCTGGCCGACGTCCTCTCCACAGCCGACCACCTCAACCAGGCCATCCCGGAGCGGCACGAGGTGGAGGGCGCGGTCCGGCGGCTCGTCGGCGCGGGCCTGGTCAGCGTGGCCGACGGCTGGTTCCGGGTCACCCCGGACGGTGAGCGGCTCTGGCGCACCCGGCCCAGCGCCGGTCTCGGCACCACAGTGGACACGGTGCAGGGCGTGCTGACCCGGCGGCACCCGCCCGCCGAGTCCGAGTGGCACCTCGACGAGGACGACCACGCCGCCGCCGTGCAGGAGTACGTGGTCCGGTCGATCCCGATGCCGCGCCGCTCCCCCGAGGGGCACTCCGGCCGGCAGTGACCGCCGCCTCAGCGCACCGGGTGGCCCGCGCCGCGCAGCGCGTCCTTGACCTCGCCGACTGTGAGTTCGCCGAAGTGGAAGACGCTCGCCGCGAGCACCGCGTCCGCCCCGGCGCCGACGGCCGGTGGGAAGTGGGCCACCTCGCCCGCGCCGCCGCTGGCGATCACCGGCACGTCGACCACCTCGCGGACCGCCTGGATCAGCGGCAGGTCGAACCCGGCCTTGGTGCCGTCGGCGTCCATCGAGTTGAGCAGGATCTCGCCCGCGCCCAGCTCGGCGCCGCGCGCCGCCCACTCGACCGCGTCCAGCCCGGTGCCCCGCCGGCCGCCGTGCGTGGTCACCTCGAAACCGCTCGGCGTCGTGCCGTCCGGTGCGCGGCGCACGTCCAGCGAGAGCACCAGGACCTGCCGGCCGAACCGGTCGGCGATCTCGGCGATCAGCTCCGGCCGGGCGATGGCCGCGGTGTTCACGCCGACCTTGTCCGCACCGGCGCGCAGCAACGTGTCGACGTCGGCGACCCGGCGGACACCGCCGCCCACTGTCAGCGGGATGAAGACCGACTCGGCGGTGCGCCGCACCACGTCGAGCATGGTGCCCCGGTCGCTGGACGAGGCGGTGACGTCGAGGAAGGTCAGCTCGTCCGCGCCGGCCCGGTCGTACGCCGCCGCCAGCTCCACCGGGTCGCCGGCGTCACGCAGGTCGAGGAAGTTGACCCCCTTGACCACGCGCCCGGCGTCCACGTCCAGACACGGGATGACCCGTACCGCCACCGTCATGCCCCGAGCCTAACGAACGCGCGGGCGGTGGTGACCCGCCGGTGAGGCCGGTCACCGCCGCCCGCGGTGGAGTGCGTTCGCACCGGTCAGAGACGGACCAGCATCTTGCCGAGGTTCTCGCCGCGCAGCAGGCCGAGGAACGCCTCGGGGGCCTGCTCGATGCCGTCGACGATCGTCTCGTCGTACGACAGCCGGCCCTCCCGCAGCCAGCCCGCCACCTCCTGCACGAACTGCTCCCGCAGGTGACCGTGGTCACCGACGAGAAAGCCACGCAGCGTCAGCCGCTTGCCGATCACCAGCGCCAGGTTGCGTGGCGCGGCGGGCGGCTCGGTGGCGTTGTACTGCGCGATCATGCCGCAGATGGCGGCCCGGCCGTGCAGGTTCATCGCCCCGATCGCGGCCTCCAGGTGATCGCCGCCGACGTTGTCGAAGTACACGTCGACGCCGTCCGGGGCGGCCGCTTTGAGCTGCTTGTACACCGGGCCGTCGTGGTAGTCGAAGGCGGCGTCGAAGCCGAGCGCGGTGAGTCGTTCCACCTTCGCCGCGGAACCAGCGCTGCCGATCACCCGGCCGGCGCCGCGCAGCTTCGCGATCTGGCCCACCATGCTGCCCACCGCGCCGGCCGCGCCGGAGACGAACACGGTCTCCCCCGGCTTCATCGCCGCCACGTCGAGCAGCCCGGCGTACGCGGTCAGCCCGGTCATGCCGAGCACGCCCAGGTACGCGGTGACCGGCGCCAGGCCGGGATCGACCTTGCGGACGCCCTTGGCGTCCACCAGCGCGTACTCGCGCCAGCCGAGCCCGTGCAGCACCGTGTCGCCGGGCTTGACGCCACCGGCCTCGCCGGCCACCACCTCACCGATCGCGCCGCCGTCCAGCGGGGCGTCGAGCGCGAACGGCGGCACGTACGACTTGACGTCGTTCATCCGTCCGCGCATGTACGGGTCGACGGACATGAACCGGTTGCGGACCACTACCTGTCCCGGGCCCGGCGTCGGCACCTCGGTGGTGACCAGCCGGAAGTTCTCCGGCGTCGGCCAGCCCTCCGGCCGGGACGCCAGGTGGATCTCCCGGTTGACGCTCGCCTCACTCATCGGGCCTCCTCGGTTCGCACTGCGGGGCTCCGCTGCGCTGCACTCCTCGTGCTCACAGGGCCTCGCGGACCGTGTGGGTCACCTCGACGTTGCCCCGGGTCGCGTTGGAGTAGGGGCAGACCTGGTGGGCCGCGTCCACGAGCTGCTCGGCGGCGGCGCGCTCGACGGCGGGCAGGTCCACCACGAGCGTCACGGCCAGGCCGTAGCCGCCGCTGCCGTTCGGGCCGATGCCGACCTCCGCCTCGACGACCGAGCCGGAGACGTCCGCCTTGGCCTGCCGGGCCACCACGCGCAGCGCGGAGTGGAAGCAGGCCGCGTAGCCGGCCGCGAAGAGCTGCTCCGGGTTGGCCGCGCCGCCGGCGCCACCCATCTCCTTCGGTACGGCGAGGTCCAGCTCGACCGTGCCGTCGGAGGTCCGGACGTGACCGTCGCGGCCGTCGCCGGTGGCGCGGGCGGAGGCGGTGTAGAGCACCTGCATGTCACTGCTCCTTCTGTCGGTGGATCGTCTCGGTGACCCGGGTGAGGATGCCGTGGAGGAAGACCAGTTCGGTCTCGGTGAGCCCGGTCGCGGTGGCCACCCGGCGCGGCACGTCACCCATCCGCTCCCGCAGCGCCCGGCCCCGGTCGGTGAGGCCCACCTCGACCCGGCGCTCGTCGGCAGCCGAGCGGGTACGCACCACCAGACCGGCCGCCTCCAGCCGCTTGAGCAGCGGGGAGAGCGTGCCGGAGTCGAGCCGGAGCTGACCGCCGAGCTCGGAGACCGTGGGGGCGTCGTCGTCGTGCTCCCAGAGCACCAGCAGCACCAGGTACTGCGGGTAGGTCAGTCCGTGCTCGTCGAGGATGGGCCGGTAGACGTCGGTCAGGGCGCGCGACGCCGCGTAGAGCGCGAAGCACACCTGCCGGCGCAGCACCAGATCATCGGTCACACCCTGAACCGTAGCGTGCAATCAAGTTGTGCACAACTTATCGGGCCGCAAGACGGCCGGCGCCGACCGCTCCGGGGACCGGTCAGCGCTCCGGCAGGTACGCCTCCAGCTCGACCTCGACCAGGAGATCCGGATCGATCAGCCCGGCCACCACCACCATCGTGGCGACCGGGCGCACCGGGCCGAACACCGCGTTGTGCGCCCGGCCCACCTCGTCGGCGTAGATCCGGTCCGTCACGTACATCCGCGTCCGCACCACGTCACCCGGCCCGGCGCCGACCTCGGCCAGCGCATCCAGGCCGATCCGGATCGCCTGCGCGGTCTGCGCCGCCGCGTCGCCCGCGTGCGCCACCCGGCCGTCCACAGTGGATGTGCAGCCGGCGGTGATCGCCAGCGAGCCGGCCCGGACCACCCGGGAGTAGCCGTACAGCGCCTCCCACGGGCCGCCCGAGCCGAGCCGGGTCACCACCCCGGCGTCCACGGGCGTCCGGACCGGCTCGGCCGTCACGCGCCGGCCCGCAGCGTCGCCAGCGCCTCGGCGACTGTGAACGCGCCCGCGTAGAGCGCCTTGCCGGCGATCACACCCTCCACACCCACCGGCTCCAGCGTGGCCAGCGCCCGCAGGTCGTCCAGCGTGGACACGCCGCCGGAGGCGATCACCGGGGCGTCGGTGCGGGCGCACACCTCGCGCAGCAGGTCCAGGTTGGGCCCGCGCATGGTGCCGTCCTTGGTGATGTCGGTGACCACGTACCGCGCCGCCCCGGCGGCGTCGAGCCGGGCCAGCACCTCGTAGAGGTCACCGCCGTCGCGGGTCCAGCCGCGCGCCGACAGGGTACGGCCGCGCACGTCCAGCCCGATCGCCACCCGGTCGCCGTACTCGCCGCAGATCCGGTCGCACCACTGCGGGTCCTCCAGCGCGGCGGTGCCGATGTTGACCCGGGCCGCCCCGGTGCCGAGCGCCGCCCGCAGCGACTCGTCGTCGCGGATGCCGCCGGACAGCTCCACCTTCACGTCCAGCTTGCCGACCACCTCGGCGAGCAGCGCGGCGTTGGAGCCCCGCCCGAACGCGGCGTCCAGGTCGACCAGGTGGATCCACTCCGCGCCGTCGGACTGCCAGGCCAGAGCCGCGTCCAGCGGGTCGCCGTACGCGGTCTCGCTACCGGCGGCGCCCTGCACGAGCCGGACGGCCTGGCCGTCGGCGACGTCCACGGCGGGCAACAGGGTGAGGCTCAACGCTTCTCTCCTCGGATCCTCAACGACGGTCCAGCGCGATCACCACGACCGCGGGCAGGACCAGCAACAACAACACGACCAGCACCAGCCGCAGCGCGAGGTCGTCCACCAGATTCCAGATGGCGACCACCGCCACCACGGTGAGCACCAGGATCGTCGCCCGCTCGCGGCGGGTGTGCCGGCGCAGCCGGCCGGTACGGCCGCGCCGCAGCGACGGCGTCAGCCGGCGTACCAGGGAACGACGCCGCTCCCGGCGCGCCACCCGGCGGGCGCGGACGGCGCGCGCCCGCTCCTGCTCGGCCTCGCGCGCCGCGCGGCGGCGGGCCCGCTCCTTGCTCACGCGGACGCCCGCGTGCCCGCCAGCGGGCCGGTCACAGCGTGCCGAGCCAGTTGCGCAGCAGCGCGGCACCGGCGTCGGCCGACTTCTCCGGGTGGAACTGCGCGGCCGACAGCGGCCCCCGCTCCACCGCCGCGACGAAGTCCGCGCCGTGGTGCGAGGTGGTCACCGCGGCACCCGCCTCGGCCAGCGCCGCCGGGTCGGTCACGCCGTAGGAGTGGACGAAGTAGAACCGGGTGTCGTCCGGCAGCCCGGCGAACAGCGTCGAGCCGGCCGGTGGCCGCACGGTGTTCCAGCCCATGTGCGGCAGCCGCCGCGCGGGCAGCCGGGTCACGCCGCCCGGCAGCAGCCCGAGCCCCTTGGTGACCACGCCGTGCTCCTCGCCGTGCCCGAACAGGATCTGCATGCCGACGCAGATGCCCAGCACCGGCCGCCCGGCGGCGACCCGGTCGGCGATGACCGGCCCGGCGCCCAGCGCCTCGATCCCGGCCATGCACGCGGCGAACGCGCCCACGCCCGGCACCACCAGACCGTCGGCCGACGCGGCGGCGTCCAGGTCGTCGGTGACAGTCACCTCGGCGCCGGCGCGCGCCACCGCGCGCTCGGCCGACCGCAGGTTGCCCGAGCCGTAGTCGAGCACCACCACCCGTGCCATCAGCTCTCCCCCGGCAGCAGCCAGAGCACCCCGGCAGCGGTCGCCAGCAGGGCCAGCAGGCCGGTGATCACCACGGCGGCGCGGGGGGCGCCCTGCTTGAGCAGCGACCACGTCCCGCCGACCAGCAGGCCGGCCAGGATCAACAGAAGCGTGGGCAGCACCTTCATTACAGAGCGCCCTTCGTCGACGGCACCACACCGGCGTTACGCGGGTCGATAGCGGTGGCCTCGCGCAGCGCGCGGGAGACGGCCTTGAACTGCGCCTCGACCACGTGGTGCGCGTCCGGGTGGCCGCCGGGACGAGCCGCGCGCAGCACGTCCACGTGCAGCGTGATCCGGGCCGACTGGCCGAACGACTCCCAGATGTGCCGGGTCATGCTCGTCGGGTAGACCGGCCCGATGTACGGGGCCAGCGCCGGCTCGTCGTGCACCACGTACGGGCGGCCGGACAGGTCCACCGCGGCCCGGACCAGCACCTCGTCCATCGGGACGGTCGCCGAGCCGTACCGCCGGATGCCGGCCTTGTCGCCCAGCGCCCGGTCGAACGCCGCGCCCAGCGCGAGCGCGGTGTCCTCCATCGTGTGGTGCGCGTCGATCTCCAGATCACCGACGGTGTGCACGGTCAGGTCGAAGCCGCCGTGCCGGGCGATCTGGTTGAGCATGTGGTCGTAGAAGCCGACGCCGGTCTCGATGTCGGCCTTGCCGGTGCCGTCGAGGTCGATCTCGACGAGCACCTTCGTCTCGTTTGTGACCCGCTCGATCCGGGCGATCCGGCTCATGAAACTGTCTCCATCGCGGTGAGGAAGGCGTCGGTCTCGGTCGGGGTTCCGGCGGTGACGCGCAGCCAGCCGGGCAGGCCGACGTCGCGCACCAGCACGCCGGCATCGAGCAGGGTACGCCAGGCCACCGCCTGGTCCCCCTCGACGGCGAACAGCACGAAGTTGGCGTCGCTGTCGGCCACCCGGTGGCCCCGGGCGCGCAGCTCGGCGACGATCCGGTCCCGCTGCTCCTTGATCGCGGCCACGGTGCCGAGCAGAGCGTCCCGGTGCGCCAGCGCCGCGCGGGCGGCGGCCTGGGTGAGTGCGGACAGGTGGTACGGCAGCCGGACCAGCTGCACCGCGTCCACCACCGCCGGGTCGGCGGCCAGGTAGCCGAGCCGGCCGCCGGCGAACCCGAACGCCTTGCTCATGGTGCGGGTCACCACCAGCCGCGGGTGACCGGGCAGCACGGCGAGCGCGCTCACCGTGCCGGGACGGGCGAACTCGGCGTACGCCTCGTCCACGATCACCATGCCCGGTGCCTCGTCCAGCACGGCGGCGACCACCGCCGGGTCGAGCGCGGTGCCGGTCGGGTTGTTCGGCGAGCAGAGGAACACCACGTCCGGCCGGTGCTCGCGGACCTGGGCCACCGCCTCGCCGGCGGTGAGCCCGAAGTCCTCGCCGCGCCGGGCGGGCACCCACCGGGTGCCGGTGCCGAGCGTCAGCAGCGGGTGCATCGAGTACGCCGGGGTGAACCCGAGCGCGGTGCGCCCCGGACCGCCGAACGCCTGGAGCAGCTGCTGCTGGATCTCGTTGGAGCCGTTCGCCGCCCACACGTGGTCGGCGGTGAGCCCGTGGCCGAGGTAGGCGGCCAGGTCGGCGCGCAGCGCCACCGCGTCCCGGTCCGGGTAGCGGTTAAGGTCGCGCAGCTCGGCGGCGACCGCCTTGCCGATCGCCTCCACCACCGGCTCGGGCACCGGGTAGGAGTTCTCGTTGGTGTTCAGCCGCACCGGCACGTCGAGCTGCGGTGCCCCGTACGGCGTCCGTCCGCGCAGGTCGTCGCGGATCGGCAGGTCGTCGAGCGTGGTCACGACGGGCCGCCCCCGGGGAACCGTACGCTGACCGCCTGGCCGTGCGCGGGCAGGTCCTCCACGGTCGCCAGCGTGACCACGTGCGGCGCCACGTCGCGCAGCGCGTCCCGGGTGTATTCGACCAGGTGCACGCCGCGCAGGAACGACTGCACGGACAGCCCGGAGGAGTGCCGGGCGCAGCCGCCGGTGGGCAGCACGTGGTTGGAGCCCGCGCAGTAGTCGCCGAGCGACACCGGCGACCAGGCGCCGACGAACACCGCCCCGGCGTTGCGGACACGCAGCGCCCAGTCGCGGGCGTTCTCGGTCTGGATCTCCAGGTGCTCGGCCGCGTACGCGTCGACCACCCGCAGCCCTGCCTCCAGGTCGTCGACCAGGACCACGCCGCTCTGCTCGCCGCGCAGCGCGGTGCCGATCCGCTCGGCGTGCTTGGCCGCCGGCGCCTGCCGGGCCAGCTCCGCGTCGACCGCGTCGGCCAGCGCCGTGGACGGGGTGACCAGCACGCTCGCGGCGAGGGGGTCGTGCTCGGCCTGGCTGATCAGGTCGGCCGCGACGTGCGCCGGGTCGGCGGTGTCGTCGGCCAGGATCGCGATCTCGGTCGGGCCGGCCTCGGCGTCGATGCCGACCACGCCGCGCAGCAGCCGCTTCGCGGCGGTGACCCAGATGTTGCCCGGACCGGTGATCATGTCGACCGGCTCGCAGCGCTCGTCGCCGGCCGGGTCGACGCCCGCGCCGTACGCGAGCATGGCGACCGCCTGGGCGCCGCCGACTGCGTACACCTCGTCCACGCCGAGCAGCGCGCACGCCGCGAGGACCCGGCGGTCCGGCAGCCCGTCGTTGTCCTTCTGCGGCGGGCTCACCACCACCAGGGAGCGCACCCCGGCCGCCTGGGCCGGGACCACGTTCATCACCACCGTCGACGGGTACATGGCCAGGCCGCCGGGCACGTAGAGACCGACCCGGTCGACCGGCACCCACCGCTCGGTCACAGTGCCGCCTGGCACCACAGTCGTGGTGTGGTCGGTGCGGCGCTGGTCGGCGTGGACCTTGCGGGCCCGGGTGATCGACTCCAGCAGCGCGGCGCGTACCTGCGGGTCCAGCTCGTCCTCGGCGGCGCGGATCGTCTCGACCGGCACCCGCAGCCGCTCCGGAGAGACGCCGTCGAACCGTTCGCTCGCCTCCCGGATCGCCGGGTACCCATGGTCCCGGACCGCCTCCACGAGCGGGCGGATCCGCTCGACCGCCACGGAGACGTCGAGCTGGGCACGGGGCAGCAGGCGGCGCGGGTCACGGGCCCCGCCGCGCAGGTCGATCCGATTCAGCACGCCTGCGAGTCTAGGCCGCCGCCGGTGTCACCGGCCGGGGCCGCCCGCACGCCGGGACGGTGAGCCGGGACACGCGCGGGCGGGCGGGTTGGCGATACGCTCGATCACGTGAGCGCACGGCTGCCGGTGTTCCCGCTCGGGACCGTCCTCTTCCCCGGGCTGGTCCTTCCGCTGCACATCTTCGAGGAGCGCTACAAGGCGCTGGTGCGCCACCTCGTGGGCCTGCCCGAGGGCGCGCCGCGCGAGTTCGGCGTGGTGGCGATCCAGGCCGGCTGGGAGGTCGCGCCGGCCGGGCCGCCGGGGCGTTCCGGGCCGCCCGGCGGCGACGTCACGCTGCACGAGGTCGGCTGCACCGCCGAGCTGCGGCAGGTCACCGAGCTGGCCGACGGCGGCTTCGACATCGTCACCGTCGGGCGGCGGCGGTTCCGGGTCGCCGAGGTGGACGCCTCCGCCGAGCCGTACCTGACCGCCGAGGTGGAGTGGCTGCCGGAGCCGGACGGCCCGGACGAGGTCTCCGACCTGCTGGCGGCCCGGGTGATCTCGGTGTTCCGGCAATACCTGGGCCTGATCCGGCCGGACCAGCAGGAGATCACCGAGCAGCTGCCGGAGGATCCGACGGTCCTGTCGCACCTGGTCGCCGCGACCGCCGCGCTGACCGTCGCCGACCGGCAGCGGCTGCTCGCCGTCGACGACACCGCCGGGCGGCTGCGCGCCGAGCTGCGCCTGCTCAACCGGGAGACGGCGTTGCTGCGGCAGGTGCGCGCGGTGCCGGTGCCGCTCAGCGAGCTGGCTGGTCCCCCGGCGCCGAACTGAACCCGGGCGGGGGCGGCGGCCAGGCCGCGTCGGGCTCCGGCTCCGGCCGCAGCGACGGCCACCGCGACCAGCCCGCCAGCAGCGTGTACGTGACGGCGGCGCCGAACGCGGCGAGCAGCAGGTTCCCGTGCGGCACCGGCAGCGGGCCGTACCAGTCGACGCCCCCGGCGCGCAGGTCGACGGGCTTGGTGAAGGCGGTGCCCGGCGGCGCGGTCTCCACCAGCCGCTGGAACGTCGACAGCCCGATCCGGCGGCCGACCTGCCAGGCCACCACCGCCGCGCCGAGACCACCGAGCGTCACCGCGAGCAGGCCGGCCGGGCCGCGCCGGCGGCGCAGCAGCACCCACAGGGCGATCGCGGCGAGCACGCCGAAGCCGAGCGTCAGGAGGCTGAACCAGCCGTCCGCGGCGATCGGCTGCTCCGGCTGCGTGGTCGCGTAGACCGTGCCGGCGGGGGTCTGCCGGACCGGGGTGGCGGGCGCCGCCCATGCCCACAGCAGGCCCAGCGGCGCGCCGAGCGCGGTGAGCAGCGCGACCACGCCGAGCGTGGTGAGCAACGGGCGGCCGGATCGGGTGGCGTCGGCGCCGGGTAGCTCCGCCACCACGCCCGGGTATCCGGCGAGCGGGTCGGCGCCGGGCGCGGTGACCGGCGTGCCGGCGGGTACCGGCAGGCCGCCGGGCCAGCCGGGCGGCTGCTCGCGCTCGGGCCACGCGCCGCCGGGACGCGCGTCGGTGCCGTCGGTGCGCTCGCGCGCCCGCTCGGGCTCAGGGGTGTCCGGACTCACCCGTTGATCCTCTCAGGCCCGGGCACGGCTCGGGGCGGTGGTCGGCGCTCAGCGCGCGAACGGTTCCAGCATCACCGCTGCCGCCTTGAGCCAGGCGTTGCGGGTCTCGGCCTGGAGCTGGTGGTACTCGATCGAGGAGCCGGTCTCCAGCGCCGGGTCGTAGGGCACCACGGCGACCGCCCGGGTCCGGGTGGCGAAGTGCCGTTCCAGGTCGTCCTGCAACGAGGTACGCCCCGGCGTGGGGCAGGAGATCAGCGTGACCGCGTTGTCGGCCAGCTCGCCCATGCCCACCTCGTGCAGCAGGTCGAGCATCCAGTCCGCGCTGAACGCCGCGTCCTCGCGCGGCACGGTGGTCACCACGAGCTGGTCGGCGGCCTGCATGACGGTGCGCCAGTTCGGGCTCTCCACGTTGTTGCCGGTGTCCACGCAGACCACCTCGTGGGTGCGGCGCAGCAGCTCCAGCACCCGCTTGACGGTGAACTGGTCGAGCCGCTGGGCGAAGCGTGGGCTCTCCTCGCCGGCCAGCACGTCGTACGAGCCGTCGGAGGCGTGCCGCAGGTAGTCGTCGAGGTGCGACAGCAACGTGTTGCCTTCGAGGATCTCGATCTGCGCCAGGTCGTGGATCAGGTGGCGGATGGTGCGGGCGTGCCGGGCGCTGCCGGCCCGCAGACCGAGCGTGCCGCGCAGCTCGTTGTCGTCCCAGGCGAGCACGCCGCGCCCGCGGACGCTGCCCACCGTCGCGGCGGCGAGCACGGTGGCTGTGGTCTTGTGCACCCCGCCCTTGGGGTTGGCGAAGGCGAGCACCCGCGGGGTGCCCAGCTCGCGGCGCAGCACGCTGGTGGCCCGTTCCAGTTCCGGGTCCGGCTCCGGGGCGCGCCACTGCACCTGGGCCGCGTCGACCCGGCCGGAGCGGCCCTCCAGCGGGCGGCGGGGCGCGGGCACCACCGGCTCCGGGGCGGGCGGCGTGTCCGGCCGGTAGCGGCCCCGGTCGAGCAGCGCGTAGCGGGACTCGGGCGGGGGCGGCGCGGGCCGGTAGCCGCCGTCGAGAAGGGAGTACCGGGACTCGGCCGGCGCCTCGGCCCGGCCGCGCGGCTCCGGACGGGCCGGGTCGGGCCGCCAGGACGGTTCCGGGCGCGGCTCGGCGGTGAACGGCTGCTCGGGGCGCGGGTCGGGCGCGAACGACGGGTCGGCGCGCCAGGACGGGTCGGGCGGATAGGGCTGCCCGGCGCGCCAGGACGGCTCGGGGTCGCTGCGGTAGGCCGGTTCGGCCTGGTAGGCCGGCTCGCCGTCGTGCCGGGGATCGGCGCGGAAGGCCGGGTCGACCCGGAACGTGGCCTCGGCCCGGTAAGCGGGCTCCGCGCCGTACGACCCGTCGGGGGCGCGGCCGACGGCGGTGGCGCGGCCGGTCCACCCGGTGCCCGCGCCACGGCGGGGCAGCGGGTCGGGCGGCGGCGCCGGTTGCTCCTCGACGTGCCGGTCGGCGTCGGCGTGCTCCGCGCCGCGACCGCCGAGCCGGGCCCGGTCGAGCAGCGCCCGCCACCGCGGTGCCGGCTCGCCCTGCCGACCCCAGCCGGTCTCGCTGCCGTCCAAGGATTCGCCCTCCCCCAGCCCATCGATCTCCGCCTGACAGGCTACGAACGAAACCCTATTCGGACCACTCCCCGCGCCGCACATCGCCCGGTGGCCCGCCGCACCATGGGATCGGCCCGGTCGCCGTGTGCCCCGATGTCTCAGGAGGTGGGAGCGGGATTGGGCGCCCCGGAGCCGGTGACGGACCCGGGGGCGGTGGGTGAAGGTCCGCTCACCGTCCGTGCGGCTTCCGACGAATCGCCCATTCCGCCTGCCTCGGCCGGCCCGGTGTCGGCCGGCGGCCGGACCACGTCACGCTGCTCGGGAAGCGGCGGGGTGAACACGGTCCGGTCCAGACGTGTCACCTCCGGCGCCGGGTCCACCACCCGCACGCCCGGACGACCGGCCAGCCCGCGCAGGGCGTCCGGCGGGGCACTGACGACCGCGGCGTAGACGCAGGCGCAGCCCGTCCGGTACGCCTCCGCCTCGCGGGCGGCGACCTCGGCGCCGCTGTCGTACACCCGGCGCAGTTCCGGATCGGCGGTGGCGGCGGCGCGGGACCGGTAGCCCGCGGTCTCCCGGTCCTTGCGTGTCGCGACGCCGGCCATCCCGGCCACCACGTCCCGGGGCAGGGTCAGCGCCGCGATCCGGACGATCTCGGTCTGCCGGCCGGGCAGCGGCACCCGTGCCACCACCGCCGAGACCCGCGTGCCGTCCAGCGTGGCGGCCGCCCGCGCCGGGGTCAGGTAGCCGTCGAACGAGACGAGCGCGTAGCCGTCGGGCGCGTCGAGGCGGGCCAGTTCGTCCCCGGCGGCGCGCAGGTACGCCGGGATGCTCGCGCCGTCGGTCACACCGACCCGGGTCACCTCGCCCATAGTACGGTCGCTCACCGGGCGGTCCCGCCGCTGTGCCACCGCCACCACGAGCACCACCAGCGCGCAGGCCAGCGCGAGCCAGGTCAGCGCGGCGGACCGGGACCGGCGGGGCCGCGCGGCGTCGTCACTCACGTCAGTCGCGCAGGATCTCCAGCGCCCGGGCCAGGTCGTCCGGGTACTCGCTGACGAACGTCACCTCGTCGCCGGTGCCCGGGTGCGCGAAGCTCAGCGAGCGGGCGTGCAGCCACTGCCGGGACAGCCCGAGCCGGGCCGACAGCGTCGGGTCCGCGCCGTAGGTCAGGTCGCCCACGCAGGGGTGCCGCATGCTGGAGAAGTGCACCCTGATCTGGTGCGTACGCCCGGTCTCCAGCCGCACGTCGAGCAGGCTGGCGGCGGGGAACGCCTCGAGCGTGTCGTAGTGCGTGATGCTCGGCTTGCCGCCGGAGACCACGGCCCAGCGGTAGTCGTGGTGCGGGTGCCTGTCGATCGGCGCGTCGATGGTGCCGCGCAGCGGATCCGGGTGACCCTGCACCACGGCGTGGTAGCGCTTCTCCACCTCGCGGTACTTGAACGCCCGCTTCAGCGCGGTGTACGCGCGCTCGCTCTTGGCCACCGCCATGATCCCGGTGGTGCCCACGTCGAGCCGGTGCACCACACCCTGCCGCTCCGCGGCGCCGCTCGTGGAGATCCGGTGGCCGATGCCGGCCAGCCCGCCGATCACTGTGGGGCCGGTCCAGCCCGGGCTCGGGTGCGCCGCCACCCCGACCGGCTTGTCGACCACCACGATGTCGTCGTCGGCGTACACCACTGTCAGGCCGGGCACGGCCTGCGGCACCACGGCGGGCGGCGCGGCCGGCGCGGGCAGCGTGACCTCCAGCCACGAACCCGCCTTGACCTTGTACGAGTTGGGCCGGGCCACGCCGTCGACGAGCGCGTCGCCCGCGTCGATCAGGCCGGCGGCGGCGGTACGGGAGAGCCCGAGCAGGCGGGACACGGCCTGGTCCAGGCGCATGCCGTCGAGGCCGTCCGGCACGGGCAGGGAACGGGTGTCGCCGTCGGCGGCGAACGCGGAGGTCACGCGCTCTCCCGCTGCTCGGCCGGGGCGGCGTCGTCGCGCTTCTCGTCGCGCAGCCGGGAGCCGTCGCGCTGCCGGCCGGTCAGCTCCAGGAAGACCGCGAGCACCACGCCGCACACCAGTGAGCTGTCGGCCAGGTTGAACACCGGCCAGACCTGGCCGTACGGGTCGAAGAGGCTGATCATGTCGACCACGTGGCCGACGAAGTGCCCTGGAGCGCGGAAGATCCGGTCGATCAGGTTGCCGAGCGCGCCGCCCAGCACCAGGCCCAGCGACACCGCCCACGGCAGCGAGCGCAGCCGCAGCGCCATCCAGGCGATCCACCCGATCACCACGAACGTGATGATCGGGAAGATCCAGGTGTGGTCGGAGCCGATGCTCCAGGCCGCGCCGCTGTTGCGGGTCAGGCTGAGGTAGACCGCGCCGCCGAGCAGCGACACCGGCTCCCGGCCGGTCAGCTCGGCCAGCGCGAGCTGCTTCGTGCCGAGGTCCGCCAGCAGCGAGAACAGGGACACGCCGAGCAGCAGGCCGACGGCCTTACGGCGGGGCGCGCCGGCGCCCGTCTCGGTGGTGCCGGACCCGGCGGGCGGTGCTGCGGTCATCTGCTCCCCATCGACGCTTGCGACGGCGTGGTCACCGTCTGCCGTACGGCCGCCGGGGAGCGGTGATCAGCGCCGCTCCGCCAGCTGCTTGCACGTCACGCAGAGGGTGGCCGACGGGAACGCGGCGAGCCGCTCCACCGGGATCGGGTTGCCGCACCGCTCGCACCAGCCGTAGCCACCCTCGTCGAGGCGCTCCAGCGCGCGCTCGACCTGCGTGATCCGTTCCTTGATGCTGTTGGCGAGAGAGATCTCCTGCTCCCGCTCGAACGTCTTGGTGCCGGTGTCGGCCTGGTCGTCCCCGGCCGAGTCGGTCAGCCGGTCGCGCTGCAGCTCGGTGATCTCGCTCAGCGTCTGATCGTACTCGGCGTTGAGCTCGTCCCGCCGTGCCGCCAGGGCGGCCCGGATCTTCTCGGTCTCCGCCGCGCTGCGGGTGGCCTTCGCCACCGGCTTGCGACCGGCGGTCCTGGTGTCGGCTGGCTTCGCCATCGTCAGCTCCCTCAGCCGCGTGGCGCGGCGGTCAGCGGTGCGTGGGCGGGACGCCGTCGTCGGCGTCGTCCGCGTACGGAAGGGTGCACGGCGAGCGGGCCCGCCGTGCACTCCGGAGGTTGGCAAGAATACGGAACGTACAGGCGTCCGACAACGTGCCGCACCGTCGTCCCACGTATCCGCCCCGGACTACCTTCAATCGGGGCAAAAGGAACGGTAGCAGATCAGCGGGCCGGCTCCTCGCCGTACTCCCCGAACCACCTCGCCAGCCGGCCCCGGCGGCTCACCGCCCGCAGCCGCCGCTCGGTCTCGTCCCGTACGCCCGCGGTGGCGACGATGAGCAGGCTATCCCCGACCTTGAGCCGGGTGTCGGCGCCCGGCACGAAACCGGCACCGTCGCGCAGCACGAGCGTCACCGCCGCGCCGACCGGCAGCCGCAGCTCGTCCACGTGCACCCCGGCCAGCCGCGACCCGGCCGGCACCTCCATCTGGAGCAGGTCGGCGCGCATCCGTTCCAGCGGGGCGGTCTCCAGCAGGATCTCGCTCGCCTCGGCCGGCGCGGTCACCCCCAGCCGGCGGGCCGCCGGCGCCAGTGTCCCGGCCTGGAGCAACGTGAAGATCACCACCAGGACGAAGACGGCGTCGAACAGGCGGGCCGCGCCCGGCACGTGCAGCGACAGCGGGATGGTCGCCAGCACGACCGGCACCGCGCCGCGCAGCCCGGCCCAGGACAGGAACAGCTGCTCGCGCAGGTTCACCCGGAACGGCAGCGCGGAGACCGCCACCGACAGCGGACGGGCGAGCAGCAGCAGGGCCAGCCCGGTGATCACGGCCGGCAGCACCGCCGCGTCCAGCCGGCTCGGCGAGACCAGCAGGCCGAGCAGCACGAACAGGCCGATCTGGGCCAGCCAGGCCAGCCCGTCGGCGAAACCGAGGATGGCCTGGCGGTGCGGCAGCCGCGAGTTGCCGAGCAGCACGCCCGCGACGTACACGGCGAGGAAGCCCGAGGCGTGCAGCACCGAGCCGGCCGCGTACGCCAGCACGGTGAAGCCGACCACCGCGATCGGGTACAGGCCGGCCGACGGCAGCGCGGCCCGGCGCAGCGCGTACCGGCCGGCCAGGCCCGCGCCGACACCGACCGCCGCGCCGGCGCTCAGCTCGTAGCCGAGCAGCAGCACCTCGTACCACCAGGGGTGGGCGGCCTCGACCCCGGCGCGGGACAGCAGCAGCACCAGCAGCACGACCGGGGCGTCGTTCACCCCGGACTCGGCCTCCAGCGCGGCCACCAGCCGGGGCGGCAGGCGCAACCGGCGCAGCGTGGCGAACACGGCCGCCGCGTCGGTGGAGGAGAGCACCGCGCCGTAGAGCAGCGACAGCCGCCAGTCCAGGCCGAGCAGCAGGTGCACCACCACGCCGACGACCACGATGCTGACCACGACGCCGACCGTGGACAGCGCCGCGGCCAGGCCCAGCACCGGCCGCAGCGTGCTCCACCGCGCGGTCAGCCCGCCCTCCGCGATGATCACGATGAGCGCGCAGAAGCCGAGCACCCGGGTCAGTTCGACGTCGTCGAACCGGATGCCCAGGCCGGCCTCGCCGAGCAGCACGCCCAGCGCCAGGTAGACCAGCAGGCTCGGTACGCCGAGCCGGGTGGAGAACCGCACCGCGCCCACCGCGACCAGCAGCACGGCAGCGCCCACTAGCAGCGCGACGTCGAGCCCCGGGGTCATCGCCGGCCGGCCGGACCGGACCTCACGCCGTGCTGCCGTCGCGCAGCCGGCGCAGCACCTCGGGCAGCCCGTCGTGCGGGCGCTCGACGAGGAACAGCTTGTCCCGGCTGGCCGCGCCGGACCGCAGCGACACGGTCGCCGGCCGGATGCCGAGCGCGTCGGCGAGCGCGCGCCGGGCCGCCTCGGTGGCGCGGCCGTCCACCGCGGGCGCGTGCACCGCGACGACGAGCGCCGGACCGTACGGCCCGTCGAACCGCCCGCCTACCCGGGCGCGGGCCGCCCCGGGCTTCACCCGCACCGCGACGGTGAGTGTGTCCGCGATCGTCATGGTCAGCGCGGCCGGGCCTCGGTGAGCAGGGTGGTGGCGGCGGCGCAGTGCGCGCACGGGGTGAAGCCCAGCGCGACCGCCTCGGCGACCGGCAGCGGTTCGTCCTCCCGGCCCACCAGGTGCGGGCAGCCGGGCAGGTGGAAGCGGGGATGGCCGTCGACCACCAGGACCTCGTCGGGCAGCCGGACCAGCCGGGCGACCTCACCCGTGGAGAGGAACTCGGCCGGCGGGTCGCCGTCGAACGCCTCGCCCGGTGCGGGGGAGGTGGGCCGTGCGGTCTCCGGCACGCGCGGGCCGGGCGGCGAGTAGGGCGCCGCGTCCGCGACCACCGGATCCGGCGCCGCGTACGGCCCGGCGGCGGGCTCGCCGTCGAACGCCGTCGCGTACGGCCCGGCAGCGGGCTCGGTGCCGGACGCCGTCGTGTACGGCTCGGCGGCGGGCTCGGTGCCGGACGCCGGCGTGTGCGGCCCGGCGTCGAACGGCTCGGCCGGCGGCGAGTACGCGGCCGGCGGCGGGGCGTCGTCCGGCTCGGTCACCGGCGACCCGGGCGGTTGCCGCCACCCGGATCCGCCGGCGCCGAACGTGGACGTGTGGTGCGGGACCGGGCTCACCGGCTCGTCCGGGGACGGGACGGTGTGCGCGGTTCGCAGTCGCGGCCCGGTCTCCCGGCCGGCCGTGGCCCGCGCCGCGGCGGCCTGGCGGGCGAACGCGACGAAGGCGACGGCGGACAGCAGGCTGGCCGCGATCGAGACGATGAGCAGGAGGCTGGATCCGCCGGCGAGGCCGGCGATCAGCAGCACGACCGCGACGAGGATGAGCAGGATGCTGGCGGCTACCACGGCTCACCCCCGGCCGCGTCGTGTCGGTCTGGGCGGTCGGTGGCCGTCACGGGGACGGCCACCGACGCGGGATCAGCGGCCGGACTCGAGCGAGCCCGCGCGGCCACCGCCGTAGGAGCCGGCGAGACCGGCCGCGGCGAGACCGTTGCTGCCGGCGGCACGGGTGCCCTCGGCGCGGTTCATCTCCACCTCGAGGCCCTGGCCGCGACCGTCGAGGTCACGCAGCTGGCTCTCCAGGTACGCCTTGAGGCGGGTGCGGTACTCGCGCTCGAACTGCTTGAGCTCCTCGATGTGCTTCTGCAGCGCGGTGCGCTTGGCGTCCAGGCCGCCCATGGCCTCCTGGTGCCGCTGGCGGGCGTCCCGCTCCAGGGCGTCGGCCTTGGCGCGCGCCTCCCGGGTGACCTCCTCGGCCTTCGAACGGGCCTCGGAGAGCAGCTGGTCGGCCTCGCGACGGGCGTCGGAGACGTGGTCGTCGGCGGTGCGCTGGGCCATCATGAGCACCCGCAGCGCCTGCTGCTCGCCGTCACCGGTCACGCCGGCCGGGCCGCCCTGCGTGCGCACCTGCTCCAGCTCGGCCTGCATCGCGCGGGCCGCCTGCTCGGCGGCCGCCTTGTCGCGCTGCACCCGGTCGAGCTGGGCCTTGACGTCGTTGAGCTCCGCCGCGAGGCGGGCGTCACCGCCGGGGCCGGCGGGAGCGCCACCCCGACCGCCGCGCTCCACCTGGGCGCGCAGCTCGTTGTTCTCCTCGATCAGACGGGCCAGCTCGCGCTCGACCTCGTCCAGGAAGGCGTCGACCTCCTCCTCGTCATACCCCCGCTTGCCGATCGGCGGCTTTTTGAAGGCGACGTTGTGAACGTCGGCCGGGGTCAGCGGCATCGAAACTCCTCGGGTCAGTTGCGGCCGCGAAAGCGCTCTGGTCAGGCAAACGCGAAGATCAGGCGCCTAAACACGAACTCCATCAGCACGAACAGGATAACCAGGAGCACAAGGGAGGCCAGGTCGATGCTCACGGTACCAATTCGCAGTGGCGGGATCACACGCCTCAACGCTCGCAGGGGCGGATCAGTGACGCTCCACACGACTTCCAGTCCCGCCGACGCTCCCCGCCCCGGTTGCCAGCGGCGACCATAGGCCAGCACCGCCCCGAGAACAAATCGCGCCAAGAGGACAATTAGGAAGATGTACAGCAGCAGGTAGAGCACCTGGAACAGGATCGACAACACGGCAGGCGACGTCCCTCGGTCGTGCGGCTCAGCTCAGGCTGAAGAAGCCGCCCTCAGCGATCTTGGCCTTGTCCTCCGCGGTGACCTGGACGTTGGCCGGTGAGAGCAGGAACACCCGGTTGGTCACGCGCTCGATCGTACCGCGCAGACCGAACGCGAGCCCGGCGGCGAAGTCGACGAGCCGGCGGGCGTCCGCCTCGTCCATCTCGGTGAGATTGATGATCACCGGTACGCCGTCGCGGAAGTGCTCGCCGATCGTCCGCGCCTCGCGGTACGTGGTCGGGTGCAGCGTGGTGATCTGGTAGCGCTGCTCGTCCTCCGGCGCCACGCGCTCCCGCTCCCGCGGCTGGGCCTGCGGCGCGAGCGCGAGGTTGTCCCGGGTGTGGTAGGTCAGCGCGCCCGAGGTGTCACCGGCGGAGGACCGGGTGATCGACCGGACGCTGGACCGCTCGGCCCGCTCCGGGCGCTCGGCCTCGGCCCGGTCGGTGTCGACCGCGCGGCTGGAGGCGCGCTCGGACAGCCGGCCCCGGTCGCCGAGCCGGCTCCGCGTCGTCGGCGGCTCCTCGGCCTCGTCGTCGTCCTCGTCGGCGAACTCCTCGGCGTACCGGCTCGACCGGTAGCGCGACGATTCCCGGTAGCCACCCTTGTCGTAGCCACCGTCCTCGTACGCCCGCTCGTCGTCCTCCTCGACGAGACCGAGCCAGACCCCCGCCTTGCGCAGTGCACCCATCCCCGCGCCCTTCCGTCCGCCGTGCGGCACGCGCCCCCGTGCCGTGTCGCTTGATCACGAGTGGACGATCATGCCCACCGGACCGGATCGGCAATCCCCTGACGCGCGGTTCGCGGTCCGCCCGTCACGGCCCCCGGCTACGGGAACGCCGTCCTGAACAACACTGATGTAATTTGCTTCCGTCGTGGTGAGGCTACCGCAGCGCAGGGCGCATTCCGAGCAACGCGCTGCCGACACGGACATGTGTCGCGCCGTGCCCGATCGCGCTCTCCAGGTCTCCGCTCATGCCCGCCGACAGCACCGTCGCGTCCGGATGATCGGCCCGCAGTGCCGCTGCCACCTCGGCCAGCCGGGCGAACGCCCGGTCCGGCTCCCAGCCCAGCGGCGCCACCGCCATCAGGCCCGCCAGCCGCAGACCGTCGGCGCCGGCCACCGCCGCGGCCACCGGGTCGAGCCCTCGCTGCGGATCGGCCGCGCCCGGCAGCGCCCCGCCCCGGGCCGGGTCGCCGTCGATGCTCACCTGCACCAGCACGTCCAGCGGCCGGTCCCGGACCGCGCCGGCGGCGGCGTCCAGCGCGGCGGCCAGCCGGACGCTGTCCACCGACTGGACCACGTCGGCGTACCGGACCACCGAGCGGGCCTTGTTGCGCTGCAACTGGCCGATGAAGTGCCAGCGCGGCGCGGCCCCGGCGGCGGCGACCGCCTCCGCCTTCGGCGCCGCCTCCTGGTCGCGGTTCTCCCCGACGTCGCTCACGCCGAGCCCGGCCAGCGCGACCACGTCCGCCGCCGGGTACGTCTTGGTCACCGCGACCAGTGTGACCTCGTCGCGCTGCCGCCCGGCCGCCGCGCAGGCGTCGGCGATGCGGGCCCGGACCCGGGCCAGGCCGACCGCGAGTTCGGCACGCCGCTCGGGCCGCACCGCCGTCTGTGACTCCGTCATCGGCGCGGCTCAGGACCCGTTCTTCAGGAAGTCGGGCACGTCGACGTCGTCGAAGAGCACCCGGCGCGACGGCTGCTGCGGCGCCGGCATGGTGGCCGGCGGGCTCACCGGCGCGTTCGGCTGGGCCGGCGGGTTCTGGTTGCTCTTGCGCGGCGCTTCCACCGCCTTGTACGCCGGCGTGCCCCCGTCGAAGCCCGCCGCGATCACGGTGACCCGCACCTCGTCGCCGAGCGCGTCGTCGATGACCGCACCGAAGATGATGTTCGCGTCCGGGTGGGCCGCGTCGGTGACCAGCTGCGCCGCATCGTTGATCTCGAACAGGCCGAGGTCCGATCCGCCGGCGATGGAGAGCAGCACGCCGCGCGCGCCGTCCATGCTCTGCTCGAGCAGCGGGCTGGAGATCGCCGCCTCGGCCGCCTCGACGGCGCGGTTCTCGCCCCGCGCGCTGCCGATGCCCATGAGCGCGCTTCCGGCACCGCTCATCACGCTCTTCACGTCGGCGAAGTCCAGGTTGATCAGACCCGGCGTCGTGATCAGGTCGGTGATGCCCTGGACACCGGAGAGGAGCACCTGGTCGGCGGTGCGGAACGCGTCCATCATGGAGATGTTGCGGTCGCCGAGCGCAAGCAGCCGGTCGTTCGGGATCACGATGAGCGTGTCGCACTGGTTGCGCAGTTCCTCGATGCCCGCCTCGGCCTGGACCTGCCGGCGCTTGCCCTCGAACGAGAACGGCCGGGTGACCACACCGATGGTGAGCGCACCGAGCTTGCGGGCGATGTTCGCCACGACCGGCGCGCCGCCGGTGCCGGTGCCGCCGCCCTCGCCGCAGGTCACGAACACCATGTCGGCGCCCTTGAGGACCTCCTCGATCTCGTCGCGGTGGTCCTCGGCGGCGTTCTTGCCGACGTCCGGGTTGGCGCCCGCGCCCAGTCCCCGGGTCAGCTCCCGGCCCACGTCGAGCTTGACGTCGGCGTCGCTCATCAGCAACGCCTGCGCGTCGGTGTTGATCGCGATGAACTCGACGCCCTTGAGCCCAACCTCGATCATCCGGTTGACGGCGTTGACGCCGCCGCCCCCGATGCCGACGACCTTGATGACCGCCAGGTAGTTGTGCGGAGGTGTCATCTCCGGTCCTTTCCCTTCGAGATTGGCATGGGCCGACCCCACACGGCTTGGCCGGATCAGCGGTCGAGCACTCCCCCGTGGCCTCCGACGGCTGAACTCTCACCCTCTACTAGAGGCTTAGAGTTATGTCAACCACTGATCTCTTCGGGGCAACGTATGCGCCGCCGCGCCAGGAGCCAAGGACCTGTTCCGGCGTGTCGCCGACCGAGCGACAGGGGACACAGCGCGGGCTCGCTGAGCCACGGGTCACTCGAACGTGACCACGTCCGGCGCGCTGACGTCGATCCGGTCCGCCTTGCGGCTCAGCAACGAGGTGGCCACCGTCGACTTGTCGGTGCCGCGGGAGGCGTCGCCCCAGAAGACCTGACGCTCGCCGCGCAGCAGCAGCGTGATCCGGGCCAGGCCAGCCACGTCCACTGCGACCAGCTCCGCGCGCAGCTTCTCCCCCAGCGCGGCGAGCACCGCCAGCCCGGCCCGCGTACCCGGGTCGTCGGGGCCGGGCCGGGCGACCCGGACCTGCGGCAACCCGTCCGGCGCCCGGTCCAGGCGCTGGAAGACCACACCCGAGCCGTCGACGACCACGAAGCCGTCGCCCTGCGGCACAGCCGCCACCGCGGTGCGCTCCTGCACCCGGATCACCAGCGTGTCCGGCCACTGGCGCTCCACAGTGGCGCGGGCCACCGGCGGCAGCGTGCCGACCTTGCGCGCGGTCGCGTCCAGGTCCACCCGGGCCAGCGGCTCGTTGTCCGGCACCGCCGCGGCGTCGCGGATCTGCACCGGGGTGACCAGTTGCGCGCCGACCACCCGCACCTCGCGTACGCCGAACAGGCCGGTGCCCAGCACCGTCCACGCGACCAGGCCCGCGACGGCGAGCACCGCCGCGGCGACCGCCCAGGGCAGCGCGGCCCGCATCCGCCGTTGCCGGGCCCGGGCCATGAACCGGCGGGTCGACGGCGGCACGGCGTCCGCGTTCGCCCGCACGAGCTGCCAGCGCCGGGCCGGGCTGCGCCGCCCCGCCCCGCCGTCCGGTCCGGGGGTACGGCCGCGGGCCGGACCGGGACTCATCCGGCGGGGGTCGCCGCGCCGTCCGGGTCGACGCCGGCGCCGAGCCCCGTGCCCCCGGCGGAGCGGGCGAGCAGGGCGTCGAGCAACTGGTCACCCATCAGCGAGATCGGCGGCGCGCCCATGGTCACCACCACGTCGCCGGTCCGCGCCCGCCGGGCCACCTCGCCCGGCACGTCGTCCCACGCCTCGACGAACACCTTGCGCTCGGCCGGCAGCGGCACCTCCTGGATCAGCGCGGCCGAACCCTCGCCGGGACGGCGCGTCTCGCCGGGGCCGAAGACCTCCAGCAGCACCACCTCGTCGGCGATGCCGAGCGCGGCGGCGATCTCCGCCTGGTTGTCGCGGGTGCGGTAGAGCCGGTACGGCTGGAACACCACGATCAGCCGGCCGTCGCCGGCCACCTCGCGCAGCGTCTGCAACGCGAGCGTCATCGAGGTCGGGTGGTAGGCGTACTCGTCGTAGACCAGCACACCGTCCGCCGCGCCCTTGCGCTCGAAGCGGCGCCGCACGCCGGGGAACGCGCCGAGCGCGGCCTCCGCCGCGGCCACCGGCAGGTCCAGCAGGTACGCGGCGAGCACCGCGGCGGCGCTGTTGAGCGCCATGTGCCGGCCCGGTACGGGCAGCCGGATCTCACCCAGCGGCCGGCCCTCGACCTCGGCCTGGTAGCGCACCCCGTGCGCGGACGAGACGACCTCGCTCATCCGCAGGTCCGCGTCGGCGGACTCGCCGTACGTCCAGACCCGGCGGCCCTCGGCGCGCAGCGTCTCGGCCAGCCGGCGCCCGCCCGCGTCGTCAGCGCAGGTGATCACGAAGCCGGCCGGGTCGGTGAGCCGGGCGAACTCGGCGAACGCCGCCTCCAGCGTGGCCAGGTCGCCGTAGGTGTTGAGGTGGTCCGCCTCGACGTTCGTGATGATCGACACGAACGGCCGGTAGATGAGGAACGAGCGGTCGCTCTCGTCCGCCTCGACCACGAAGTGCTCGCCGGTGCCGTGGTGCGCGCCGGAACCCACCTCGGAGATCTCGCCGCCGATCACGAACGACGGGTCGGTGCCGGCCTGCTGGAGCACCATGGTGACCATCGACGTGGTGGACGTCTTGCCGTGGGTGCCGGCCACCGCCACCGTGCGGCGCCCGGTCATCGCGGCGGCGAGCGCCTCGGAGCGGTGCAGCACCCGCAGGCCCCGGCGACGCGCCTCGACCATCTCCAGGTGGTCCTGCGGGATGGCCGAGGAGTAGACCACCGTGTCCACCCCGTCGAGGTTCGACGCCTCGTGGCTGGAGTGGATGGTGCCGCCGAGCGCCCGCAGGCCGGCCAGCGACGGCCACTCCCGCAGCTCGCTGCCGGAGACCGGCAGGCCCCGGGTCAGGAAGAGCCGGGCCAGGCCGGCCATCCCGACGCCGCCCACCCCGATCAGGTGGATCCGGCCCAGGTCCTCCGCCGTCATGGTGCCGGCGGGCGTGAACTGCGCGGTGTTCATCAGACGTACCTTCCCGTCGCGGTTGCCCTCATCAGCGGGAAACCGCCTCGTAGACGAAGTTCAGCAACGCCACGTCGCCGTCGCGGCGGCCGTAGCCGGCTGCGGCGTGGCTCATCGCGTACAGGCGCTGCGGGTCCCGGATCAGCGGGATCACCGTCCGCTCCACCCAGGCCGGGGTCATCTCGGCGTCGTCGACCAGCAGACCGCCGCCCGCCTCCACCACCGGCAGCGCGTTGCGCTTCTGCTCCTGGTTGCTGTGCGGGTAGGGCACGTAGATGGTGGGCAGGCCGATCGCGGCCACCTCGGCGCAGGTCATCGCGCCGCCCCGGGCCAGCATCAGATCGGCGGCGGCGTAACCCAGCTCCATCTCGGACAGGTACGGCAGCGTGACGTACGGCACCGGCAGGTCGGTCGGCACGGAGACCGGCTCGTTGCGGGCGCCGATGACGTGCAGCACCTGCACACCGTTGCGGGCCAGTTCCTTCGCCGCGCCGGAGACGGCGAGGTTGATCGAGCGGGCGCCCTGCGAACCGCCGGCGACGAACAGCACCGGCAGGTCGGGACGGAGTCCGAAGTGGGCGCGGGCGGCGTCGCGCAGCGCGGCCCGGTCCAGCCCGGCGATGCCCCGGCGCAGCGGCACACCGACCACGCGGGCGTCGCGCAGCGCCTCGGCCTGGGCCGGCTGGTGCGGGAAGCCCACAGCGACGTTCTTGGTGAACTTCATCCCGAGCCGGTTCGCCACGCCCGGCGGCACGTTCACCTCGTGGATGACGATGGGCAGCTCCCGCCGCCACGCGGCCAGGTAACCGGGCACCGAGACGTACCCGCCGAAGCCGACCACGGCGTCGGCCTGGACCTCGTCGATCACCTTGCCCGCGGCGCGCGCCGCCTTCCACATCCGGTCCGGGGTACGCACCAGGCTCATGTTGACCGACCGGGGAAGCTGGTAGGCCGGGATCTGCCGCAGGTCGTAGCCGGCCGGCGGGATCAGCTCGTTCTCCAGCCCCTTGGGTGTGCCCAGACAGGTGATCCGGACGCTCGGGTCGTGTCGGCGCAGGCAGTCGGCGAAGGCGAGCAGCGGGTAGATGTGCCCGCCCGTACCCCCTCCGCAGAGCACCACCGAACGCAGCGGACCCATCAGCGTCTCCTCTCGCTCGCCGCGCCGGTGCGCGCCCGGTCGGACCGGGCGCCGCGGGGCGCGGCCTGATCGTCCTGCCGCCGCTGCCGGGACCGGGGCACGGACCCTCGGTCGGCCGGGGGCGGCGCCGGCCTGCGGCGCCGGCCGGGAAGCGGCGGCAACGGGGCCCACACTAGTCGGACCCATCGGGCGGGCGGACGGGCATGCAGCGCTCGCGCCGCGTCCGGCTCGGCGCGGGCGAACGAGGCGAGCATGCCGATCGCGGCGAGCGTCACCACCAGGGCGCTGCCGCCGTCGGAGATGAACGGCAGCGGTACGCCGGTCAGCGGCAGCAGCCCGGTGACGCCACCGATGTTGATGACGGCCTGGCCGACCAGCCAGGCGGTCACGCCGGCGGCGGCGAGCCGGCGGAACGGGTCCTCGACCCGGCGGGCGATCCGCATCCCGGTGTACGCGAGCACGGCGAACAGCGTCAGGACCACTGTGCAGCCGACCACGCCCAGTTCCTCGGCGACGATGGCGAAGATGAAGTCGTTGTGCGCCTCGGGCAGGTAGTTCCACTTCAGCGAGCTCTGGCCCAGGCCGACGCCGAACCAGCCGCCGTTGCCGATCGCGTAGCGGGCCTGCACGAGCTGGTAGCAGTAGTCCAGCTTCTGCTCGAAGCAGGTCTTCGGATCCGGCGGGTCGAGCCACATGGTGAGACGGCCGAGCCGGTAGTTGTCCGCGTCCCGGGAGCCGGAGCCGGCGCCGAGCGAGGCGGCGGCCACCAGCAGGCCGATGCCGGCCAGGCCGATCGCGGAGAGCGCGGCGAAGACCCGGCCCCGCACGCCGGCCGCCCAGAGCAGCCCGACCACGAGCGCCAGCAGGCAGAGCATGCTGCCCAGGTCGTTGAAGCCGACCAGCACGAACAGCAGGCCCACCACCGGGAACAGCGGTGTCGCCAGTTCCTTCCACCAGCCCAGCGAGGCGCCCTTGCGGGCCAGCACGTGCGCCGCCCACAGCACCAGCGCGAACTTCGCCACCTCGACCGGTTGCAGCGAGATCGGGCCCAGGGAGAGCGAGAGGAGTTCGGCCCGCAGCGGCCCGATCGACGTCACCCCGAACAGCGAGTTCAGCGCGACGAACAGGTTGAGCGTGAGCAGCAGCGCCACCGCCACGCCGAGCGCCGGGCGGCTCACCGCCCGGAACGTGCGCGCGGGCAGCCGCTGGCAGGCCCAGAACGCGCCGATGCCGATCACCGCGAACACGGCCTGCTTGGTCAGCGACGCGGACGCGTCACCGCCCTCGGCGAAGTCCTTCACGCTCGTGGCGGAGAAGACCATGGTGAGGCCGATCAGCAGCAGCAGGCCGGCGCTGGACAGCAGCAGGTAGTAGGAGGCCAGCGGCCGGGCCAGCAGGCCGCGCAGCGCGGCCAGGCCACCGGCCGGATCCCAGCGCGCCGCGGGCGGGTCGGCCGGTGGCGTCGCCGCCGGGGCACGGCGGGCCGGCGGGTCGCTGGTCACCTGGATGTCTCGTCCCTCCCCCACAGGCCCATCATGGCCGCTCGACCCGCCCGCCCGTGGCGCAACCGCCCGGTCGGCGTGTCGGATCTGAAGGAAGGGCCCCTTATTAACAGACGTCTGTTAATAAGGGGCCCTTCCTTACACCCGAGGCGTCAGCTGACCGCGGCGAGGAACTCGCTGTAGAACAGGCCCAGCGCGATGGCCACGCCGATACCGGCGATGATCCAGAACCGGACCACGATGTTGACCTCGCTCCAGCCCGCCAGCTCGAAGTGATGCTGCAACGGCGACATCCGGAACACGCGCTTGCCGGTGGTACGGAAGGAGATGATCTGGATGACCACGGACATCGTGATGATCACGAAGAGGCCGCCCAGGATCGGCAGCAGCAGGATGGTGCGGGTGGACATCGCCATGCCGGCGATCAGGCCGCCCAGCCCGAGCGCGCCGGTGTCGCCCATGAAGATCCGCGCCGGTGACGTGTTCCACCACAGGAAGCCCACGCAGGCGCCGGCCGCCGCGCCGGCGATCAACGCGATCTCCAGCGGGTCGCGCACGGTGTAGCAGTACGACTCGGTGTAGTTCGGGTCGGCGCACCAGTGCCGGTACTGCCAGAACGCGATCAGCGCGTACGCCGCCAGCACCATCACCGAGGCGCCGGTGGCCAGGCCGTCCAGGCCGTCGGTGAGGTTGACGCCGTTGGTGGCCGCCATGACCACCATGATGATGACGATCACCGCGCCGATCTTGCCGATCTCCAGCGCCGGGATGTCCCGGATGAAGCTCAGCGTGGTGCTGCCCACGGTCTCGGTGTTCGTCGCGTTGCCGCCGGCGTCGGTCATGCTGGACGGGAAGTAGACCGCCACCGCGCCGAAGACCGCGCCGACCAGGATCTGCCCGGCCAGTTTGCCCCGCTTGTTGAGACCGCCGCTGTGCCGCTTGCGCACCTTCAGGAAGTCGTCGATGAAGCCGACCGCGCCGGAGAACACCATCAGCCCCAGCAGCACCAGCGCCGTGATGGTCGGCTCGACCTGGGCGATCTGCGCGTCCGGCAGCGTGGTCAGAGCCAGGTGCCCGGCGACGTACGCGATGACTGTGGCCAGGATGAAGACCACGCCGCCCATGGTCGGCGTGCCCTTCTTGCCCTCGTTGCTGGCGAGCCCGAGGTTCGATCGGATCGGCTGGCCGGCCTTGAGCCGGGCGAACACCTTGATCGCGATCGGGGTACAGAACAGCGAGATCAGGAACGCGACCCCGATGGCGACGATGACCGCCCTCATGCGGCGCCGCCCTCCGTCGCACCCGCACGGGCGTCCGCGCGCAACGCGTCGGCCACCTCCCAGGTCCGGTACCGGGAGCCCTTCACCAGCACCACGTCCCCTGGACGCAGCTCGCTCCGCAGCACCTCGACGGCCGCCGCCTGATCGGTGAGCAGCACCGACTCTCCTCCCCAATTACCTACCGCTGTCGCGCCCTCGTGGATCGGCGCCGCCGGCTCGCCCACCACGAGCAGCCGGTCCACTCCCAGTTCGGCCGCGAGCCGGCCGACCTGCTGATGCCCCTGAAGTTCGAAGTCACCCAGCTCGGCCATGTAGCCGAGCACCGCGACGGTACGCCCGTCGCCACGCATGCTGGCCAGCGCCCGCAGCGCCACGCCGGTGGACGCCGGGTTGGCGTTGTACGAGTCGTCGATCACGGTCACCCCGTCGGGACGCTCGAAGACGTCCATCCGGCGGGTCGAGACCAGGCCCAGCTCGTTCAGCGCCGCCGCCAGGTCGGGCAGCGGCAGGCCCAGCTCCCGGCCGACAGCCGCGGCGGCGAGCGAGTTGGAGACCTGGTGCCGGCCGGTCAGCCCGAGCCGCACCGGCGCGCTGCCCTCCGGCGTGACCAGGGTGTACGAGGGCCGTCCCCGGCCGTCGAGCGTCACGTCCACGGCGCGCACGTCGGCGCGCTCCGACTCGCCGTAGCGCACCACCCGGGCACCGGTACGCGACGCCATCGCGTCCACCCGCGGGTCGTCTGCGTTGAGCACCGCCAGCCCGTCGTCGGGCAGCGCCTCGACCAGTTCGCCCTTGGCGAGCGCGATGGTCTCCACCGAGCCGAACTCGCCCAGGTGCGCCACGCCCACGTTGAGGACCACGGAGATCCGCGGCGGCACCACGTCGCACAGGTAGCGGACGTGCCCGACCCCGCGGGCGCCCTTCTCCATCACCAGGTAGCGGGTCTCCGGCGTGGCCTGCAACGCGGTGTACGGGTGCCCCAGCTCGTTGTTGAACGAGCCGGGCGGCGCCACCGTCGGGCCGAGCCGCACCGCGAGCTGGGCGATCAGGTCCTTGGTGGTGGTCTTGCCGGACGAGCCGGTCAGCCCGATCACGGTCAGCCCGGGCAGCCGGTCCACCACCGCGCGGGCCAGCCGGCCCATCGCGTCGAGCGCGTCGCCGACGAGCACCATCGGCACGCCCGGCACCTCCCGGGTGCCGAGCACCGCCACCGCGCCGGCCGAGATCGCACCGGCCGCGTAGTCGTGGCCGTCCACCCGTTCGCCGGGGAAGGCGACGAACAGCCCGCCCCGGTTGACCTTGCGGGAGTCGAACTCCACGGTGCCGGTGACCCGGGCGTCCGGGTCGGCGCCGACGAGCCGGCCGTCGACGGCGGCGGCCACCTCGGCCAGCGTCAGCGGGATCACCGCTGACCCACCAGGTCGCCGAAGCGGGCGCGCAGCGCCGCCGCCAGCTCCACCCGGTCGTCGAACGGCAGCACCTCGCCGCCGATCTCCTGGCCGCGTTCCTGGCCCTTGCCCAGCACCGCCACCACGTCACCCGGTTCGGCCACCCGGACCGCCTCCTCGATCGCCGCCCGCCGCCCGGGCACCTCGATGACGCGGGCCGGGGTCGCGGCGGCGTACGCGCCGGCCAGCACCTCGGCCCGGATCGCGGCCGGGTCCTCGGTCCGCGGGTTGTCGTCGGTCACCAGCACCACGTCGGCGCCGCGCGCGGCCACGCCGCCCATCACCGGCCGCTTGCCCCGGTCCCGGTCGCCGCCGGCGCCCAGCACGCAGATCAGCCGGCCTTCGGTCAGGTCGCGCAGCGCGATGAGCACCGCCTCGATCGCGTTGGCCTTGTGCGCGTAGTCGACCACCCCGCGTACCGGCGCGTCGCCGCTGACCAGTTCCAGCCGGCCGGGCACGCCGCCGCAGGCGGCCACGCCGCGCGCCGCGGTCTCCGCGTCCACTCCGACGGCGACCAGCAGCGCCACCGCCAGCAGCGCGTTCGCGACGTTGTGCCGGCCGGGCAGCGCCACGCCGGTGGGCAGCGCCAGGCCGTCCGGCCCGTGCAGTGTGAAGCGCTGCGCGTAGCCCTCGCCGTCGATCCCGTCGGCCCACCAGGTCGCGTCCGGGTCGCCGGCCGCCGAGTAGGTGACGGTGCCCGGCTTGTGCAGCGGACGCAGCGCCGGGTCGTCGTGGTTGAGCACCTCGACCCGGCAGCGGCCGTCGAACAGCTTGGCCTTGGCCGCGAAGTAGTCCGCCTCGTCGGCGTGGAAGTCCAGGTGGTCGGAGCCGAAGTTGGTGTAGCCGCCGACGTCGAACCGGACGCCGCCGACCCGGCCCATGGCGAGGGCGTGGCTGGACACCTCCATGACCACGGTGTCCACCCCGTGCTCGCGGGCCACCGCGAGCATGGCGTGCAGGTCGGTGGCCTCCGGGGTGGTCCGGACGCTGTCGATCACCAGGTCGCCGAGGCGGGTCTCCACGGTGCCGATCAGCCCGGTGACGTGCCCGGCGGCGCGCAGCCCCGACTCGACCAGGTAGCTGGTGGAGGTCTTGCCGGCGGTGCCGGTCACCCCGATCACGGTCAGGCCGGCGGTCGGGTCGCCGTACACGGTCGCGGCCACCTCGCCGAGCGCGTCGCGCGGGTCGTCGACGACGAGCACGGGCAGGCCGGTCCCGGCAGCCAGCGCCGCGCCGGCCGGGTCGGTCAGCAGGGCCACCGCGCCCGCCTCGGCGGCGGCCGCGGCGAACTCCGCGCCGTGGCGCCGGGCGCCGGGCAGGGCGGCGTACAGGTCGCCGGGGCGTACCTCCTGGGAGGCGTGGGTCACGCCGGTGACGGCCAGTTCGGCGGCCTCCTCCGGCGGGGTCGCCGCCACGCGGGCGGCGAGGTCGCCGAGCCGTACGGGGCGCACGGTTGTGGGACGTGGATTGCCGGGCACGGCGTCAGACCCTACCCGGTCGTCCGGTTCCGACCGCACAGCCGCCCCGGTGGTTCGTCGCCACTCACCGATGATGTCCCGCCGTCCCCGCTCAGCGCGGAAAGACCTCGAACTTCGGGGACTTGTTGGTGAGCGACGGCGGCACCCGGTAGTGGCGGAGAGTGAAGCCCATCATCTCCCGGAAAGCCGGCGCGGCGACCGCGCCGCCCCCGCCGCCGGGGCTCCACACGAACACCGCGACCACGTACCGGGGGTTCTCCGCCGGGGCCATGCCGATGAACGAGCCGACCTCGCCGGGCTGCTGCTTGCCGCCGTCGTAGCGCAGACCGGTGCCGGTCTTGCCGGCCACCCGGTATCCGGGTACGGCGGCGGCCAGACCGGTCGCCCGGCCGTCCGGGCCGTCGACCGTGGTGACCGCCTCCATCATCCGGCGCAGCGCCGCCGCGTTGGCCGGGCTGAGCACCGAGCGGGTGGTGGGCGCCGCGGCGGGGCTGCGCTCGCCGTCCGCGCCGATGGTCTCCTTGACCAGGTGCGGCTGCACGTACGTGCCGTTGTTGGCGATGGTGGCGTACGCGGCGGCCATCTGCAGCGGCGTGGCGTCCACGCTGTGCCCGATCGGCACCGACCCGTACGCCGAGCCGCTCCACTGGTCCGGCGGCAGCAGCCGGCCGGCCGCCTCGCCGGGCATGCCCTCACCGGTGGCCTGGCCCAGCCCGAACCGCTTCTGGTAGTCGAACAGCCGGTCCTTGCCCAGCTTCTCGGCGATCTCGATGGTGCCGACGTTCGACGAGAAGGCGAGCATGCCGGGGATGCTCATGGTGCGGCCACCGACCGGGTGGGTGTCGCGGAAGGTGACGCCGCCCCGGACGATCGTGTCGGCGACCGGGAACGCGGTGTCCGGCGTGATCACGCCCTCCTGGAGAGCCGCGCCGTACGTGATCGCCTTGTGGATCGAGCCGGGGTCGACCACGAACGTGGTGGCCGCGTCGTCCCGGTCGGCCGGGGAACCGACCTTGGTGGGGTTGGCCGCGTCGTACGTCGGCTGGCTGGCCTGCGCCAGCACCTCACCGCTCGGCACCTCGATGATCACCGCGGCGCCGACGCTGCCCTTCACCTTGGCCGTCTGCTTCGCCAGGATCCGCTGCGTCATGAACTGGAGGTCCCGGTCGACGGTGAGCTTCAGCGAGCTGCCCGGCTGCGGCTGGGTGGTGCGGCTGTAGCCGCCCGGGATGGGCGCGGCCAGGTCACCGAGGCCCACCTCGTAGGTCCGTTTGCCGGCCTGCCCGCGCAGCACGTCGTCGTACTTGGCCTCCAGCCCTTCCAGGCCGTTCATGTCCTGGCTGACGAAGCCGATCAGGTTGGCGGCCAGGTCACCGCCGGGCACCTCGCGCCGCTCGTCGCGGTGCACGTTGATGCCGGCCAGGTCGAGCTCCATGATCCGCTTGGCGGTCGCGATCTCCACACCGCGGGCCAGGTAGACGAACTGCAACGGGGTGTCGGTGCCGGGCAGGGTGCGCTTGCGCATCTTCTCGGCCAGGTCGGACACGGGCACGCCGAGCAGCGGGGAGAGCAGACGCGCGGTGGCGAACCGGTCCTTGACCCGTGTCGGGTCGGCGAACACGTACCGGGCCTCGACGCTGTGCGCCAGCGGCTCGCCGCTGCGGTCGAGGATCGCCCCGCGCGGGGCGGGCAGCTCGACCACGGCGAGCCGGTTGGGCAGGCCGCCGTCGGCGTACGCCGGGGTGTCCACGGTCTGGAGGTAGACCAGCCGCACGCCGATGCTGGCGAACAACGCCAGCGCCAGCACGGTGCCGAGCCGCAGCCGCCGGCGCGGGTCGCCGAGTCGCGGCGGCCGGCGCGGCTTACGTACCGGGCGGCGGGGCTGGGCGGCGGGGCGGCGCGGCTGGGACCGGCGGCGCGGCGGCGGCGCGTCCTCGTCGTCGTCGAACGGTTCCCGCACCGGCCGGGACGAGACGGTCCGCACCACGCCGGCCCGGCCGCCCGCGGCGGTGGACCGGCGGCCGGACCGGGCGCCGTCGGTCGCGGGCTCGCGCGTGCCGGTCCGCCCGGCCCGGCCGCCGTCGAGCACCTGCAACGCGGGCCGGAACGGGTCGCCGGACCGGTTGCTGCGGGGGGTACGCCGTTGCTCGGCGCCGCCGCCCTCGCGCACGGTCCGCCCGCGCGGGGTGTACGCGCGGGCGTCGGAGATCCCGCCGAGGCCCGCCTCGCGCGGCTCCGACCCCCGCGACGATCCGCGCCGGGAGCCCGTGGCGTCCCGGCGCGGATCATCCGATCTCGGCGGCATGACTCAGCCTCCGTTGCCCTGCTGGCTGGTGACCGACGGGGCGCCCTGCGCGGGGTGCGGCACCCCGATGGTCTGCCCGTCCGGCAGCCGGATGTAGGCCGGGTCCTCGGACTCGACCAGGCCGAGCCGCCGGGCGTTGGCGGTCAGGTTGCCGGGCGCCTTCTGCTCGGCGATCTCCTTCTTCAGCTCCTGCTCGTCCACGTCCAGCTTGGCCTGCTGCTGGTGGAGCTTCTCCAGCTTGAACGCGTTCTCGTTGATCTTGGTGTTGACCGCCAGGATGCCCAGGACCCCACCGACCACCAGCACCAGGATCAGCGCGACGAACGGAGCCCGGGGCACCCGGATCGGCGCCGGCGGGGCGACCCGCAGGCGCGGCGCCGGCGCACCGGTGACCCGGGTGCGCTCGGCCGGCCGCAGGGCGGCGCTGCCCTGCGTCGGGAACTCGCGCGTCCCCCGGGCGCGAGTCGCCTCCCGGCGGTCGGTCGCTGTCGTGTCCCGCGTGGTGCGCTGCGCCGCGGTCCGGCCCCCCGACCGCGGTGCGCGCTGCCCGACGGCTCCCCGGCCGTCGCGCTTCTCGACGTTCATGTCCCCTCCCCCTCCTCGTCCGTCCCGTTCGCGTCCCCCGGGGCCGACGCGGGATCCTTGCCGGACCCCGGTGACCCCGTCCCCGGTTGGTGCATCGCCTTCACCCGGCGGCGGTACCGTTCGCGGTCGGTACGCCCCTGCCGGGCCGCCTCCGGGTCGAGCCGTTCCGCGGCCCGCAGCCGCACCGAGGCGGCACGCGGGTTCGCGGCCACCTCCGCCTCCCCGGGCAGCTCGGCGCCCCGGCTCAACAGCCGGAACGTCGGGCCCGACCCGGGCAGTTCGACCGGGAGGTCGACCGGGCCCTTACTTCGGACCCGGTCGGCGAGCGCCTGCTTGGTGAGCCGGTCCTCCAGCGAGTGGTAGGACAGGACCACCATGCGGCCGCCCACTGTGAGCTTGTCCAGAGCAGCCGGCAGCGCCGTCTCCAGCGCTGCCAGTTCTCTGTTTACCTCGATCCGCAAAGCCTGAAACGTTCTCTTTGCCGGGTGTCCACCGGTTCGTCGGGCCGGTGCCGGAATGGCGTCCCGGACCAGCTCGGCCAGCCGGGCCGAGGACGTGATCCGGTTGCGCTCCCGTTCCCGGATGATCGCCGAGGCGATCTTCCCGGCGAACTTCTCCTCGCCGTACACCCGCAGCAGGCGGGCCAGGTCCGGGTGGGAGTACGTGTTGACCACCTCTTCGGCGGTCACCCCCCGGGTCTGGTCCATCCGCATGTCCAGCGGCGCGTCCTGCGCGTACGCGAACCCGCGGTCGGGCGCGTCCAGTTGCAGGGACGAGACGCCGAGGTCGAACAGCACCCCGTCGATCGCCGGGTAACCGAGCCGGTCGAGCACCTCGGGCAGCTCGTCGTAGACGGCGTGCTCCAGGTGGATCCGGTCGGCGAACCGGGCCAGGCGGACCCGCGCGTGGGCGAGCGCCTCGGTGTCCCGGTCCAGGCCGATCAGCACCGTGTCCGGATGCGCCGAGAGCACCGCCTCGGCGTGCCCGGCCAGGCCGAGCGTGGCGTCGACGTGCACGGTGCGACCGGGCCGGCCCAGTGCGGGGGCCAGCAGCTCGAGACACCGCTCGAGCAGCACCGGCACGTGCGTGCCGCGTAGCTCCCCCATCTCGACCCCCACCCCGTTCGCCAACCGTTCCGTCATGTGTCCGTCGTCGCCACGACGCCTCGCCATACCGCCAGATCCCCATCCGCTCCCGCCCGCCGGAGGCCGCGGCCCTCCGTGTCGGATCGTGCGCCTGGCACCGGGGAAGGGGTGCCAGGAACTCGAAAGCGGCTGGAGATCTCGCAGTACGTCGGGCGCCGTCACGCCCTACAGACCGCCGGGCAGCACCCCCTCCTCGATGTCGGCGAAGTCGTCTTCGCTCTCCGCGAGGTAGGCCTCCCAGGCCGCCTTGTCCCAGATCTCCACCCGGGTGCTCGCTCCGATCACGACCAGATCCCGGTCCAGTGCCGCGTACGACCGCAGGTGGCCGGGAATGGTGACCCGCCCCTGCTTGTCCGGCACCTCGTCGTGCGCGCTGGCGAAGAAGACCCGGCTGTAGGCCCGGGCCGCCTTACTCGTCATCGGCTGCGCGCGCAACTGGTCCGCGATCCGCTGGAACTCGGGCATCGGGAAGACGTAGAGGCAGCGCTCCTGCCCTTTGGTGATCACGACACCCCCCGCCAGTTCGTCCCGGAACTTCGCCGGCAGGATCAACCGGCCTTTGTCGTCCAGGCGCGGAGTGTGGGTGCCGAGGAACATCGGCCCAACCCCCTCGCCCTGAGCGGCGTTCGCGGCGCCGCTGACCCCCCGGGCCGGTGTGGCCCTCCCGGCCTCACCATCGCGCCCCACTCTACTCCACTTCCCTCCACCTGCAACCAGAATCGCCCGCGCGGCGTGGCGTTTCCGCGCGCAAAACCGCACGTCAACGCGGGTGGGGCGGAGTGGAGGGGGTGGGGCGCGCCCCACACCGTCCGCTACCCGACATCGACCGCCGCCGTCCGGCCCCGCGCGCTCCGCCCGTCCGCCGGGCCGTCCCCGGCCGAACGGTTCGCCGTCGGCGGCGATCTGGTGGAGGTGGCGGTCCGGTAACCTCGCTCGGGTGACGGACGCGAAGATGCCCTTGCGGGCAAAGGTGGCCAGCTCCGTGTCGCGCACCGCCGCGGCGCTGTCGCGGGCCGCGGGCCGTGGCGACGGCTCGGTGATCGGCGGCTGGATCGGCCTCAAGATCGACCCGGACCTGCTCGCCCATCTCTCGGCCGGGCGCGCCATCGCCCTGGTGTCCGGCACCAACGGCAAGACCACCACCACCCGGCTCACCACCGCCGCGGTCGGCGTGCTGGGCCGGGTCGCCACCAACTCCTTCGGCGCGAACATGCCCACCGGCCACACCTCGGCGCTCGCAAAGGCCGGCAGCACGCCGTACGCGGTGCTGGAGGTGGACGAGCACTACCTCGCCCAGGTGCTGGAGGCGACCGAGCCGCACGTGGTGGCGCTGCTCAACCTCTCCCGCGACCAGCTCGACCGCGCCAAGGAGGTCGCCATGATGGCGCAGCTCTGGCGCGCCGCCCTGGTCCGGCACCCGCGGGTACGGGTGGTCGCCAACGCCGACGACCCGATGGTGGTGTGGGCCGCCTGCCCGCCGGCCGACCCGGCCCAGGGCCACGTGCCGCCGCACGTCACCTGGTTCAGCGCCGGGCAGCGCTGGCACGACGACTCCTGGGTCTGCCCCGAGTGCGGCTCCACCATCCAGCGTTCCGGCGAGCAGTGGTGGTGCACCGGCTGCCCGCTGCGTCGCCCCGAGCCGCACTGGACGGTCGAGGACGACGGCGTGCTCGACCCCACCGGCGCCTGGCACAAGATCCAGCTCCAGCTCCCCGGCAAGGTCAACCTCGGCAACGCGGCCACCGCGCTGGCCGTCGCCGCCGAGTTCGGCGTACGCCCGGTGGACGCGGTGTCCCGGCTCGGCACCGTCACCTCGGTGGCCGGCCGCTACGCCCAGGTGGACCGCGACGGGCGCAACATCCGGCTGCTGCTGGCGAAGAACCCGGCGAGCTGGCTGGAGGCGTTCGACATGGCCGACGTCGCGCCGACACTGCTGTCCATCAACGCCCGCGACCCCGACGGGCTGGACACCTCGTGGCTGTTCGACGTGGACTTCTCCCCGCTGACCGGCCGGCAGGTGCTGATCACCGGCGACCGGGCGTACGACCTGGCGGTGCGACTGGAGGTCAACGGCGTGCCGTTCCAGCACGTCCGCAGCTTCGACGAGGCCGTCCGCGCCGTGCCGCCGGGCCGGCTGGAGGTCATCGCCAACTACACCGCCTTCCAGGACATCCGAGCGGAGCTGGACCGTGTCAACTGAGAGCCTGCGCATCGTCTGGATCTATCCCGACCTGCTGTCCACATACGGCGACCGGGGCAACGCGCTGATCCTGGCCCGCCGGGCCCAGCTGCGCGGCATGCCGGTCGAGGTGCTCGAGGTCCGCTCCGACCAGCGGCTGCCCGCCACCGCCGACATCTACCTGCTCGGCGGCGGCGAGGACGGCCCGCAGGCGCTCGGCGCCCAGCGTCTGATCGCCGACGGCGGCCTGCACCGGGCGGTGGCCCAGGGTTCGGTGGTGTTCGGCGTCTGCGCCGGCTACCAGCTTCTCGGCACCTCGTTCTTCGCCAAGGGCACCCGGTGCGCCGGGCTGGAGCTGCTCGACCTCTCCTCCGACCGCGGACCCACCCGGGCGGTGGGCGAGCTGGCCGGCGAGGTCGACCCGCGGCTCGGCATCCCGCACCTGTCCGGGTTCGAGAACCACGGCGGCCGCACCCACCTCGGTCCGGGCGTGTCCCCGCTGGCCCGGGTCACCACCGGGGTCGGCAACGACGGGGCCACCGAGGGCGCGTGGCGGGGCAAGCTGCTCGGCACCTACTCGCACGGCCCGGCGCTGGCGCGCAACCCCGACCTGGCCGACCTGCTGCTGCGCTGGGCGACCGGCATCCACCAGCTCCCCCCGCTCGACGACACCTGGGCCGACCGCCTCCGCTCCGAGCGCCGCGCCGCGGTGGCCGCCGCACCGAGGCCGTGACCGACGCCGCCCGGCCGGGGCGGCGACCGGTGGCCCGCCGGCTCGCCGGGTTGCTGCGGCAGCCCTCGGCGCGCCGGTTCGGGCTGCTCCTGCTGCTGCTCGCCGGGTTCGGCGTGACGCTGCTGCTGGTGCCCCGGCCGGACCCGGCCGACCTGCCCCGGCTCGCCGACTCGCTGGGTGGCTACGGGCCGCCCGCGGCTGTGGTCGGCGGCGCGCTGCTGCTGGTGGCGCTGGTGCCCCGCACGTTCGTCACGCTGGCCGCGGGCGCGATCTTCGGGCCGGTGCAGGGCGCCGCGTACGCGCTCGGTGCGGCGCTGCTCGCTGCGGCCATCGGCTTCACGGTCGGCCGGGTGCTCGGCCGCGACTTCGTCGCCGAGCGGGTACGCGGCCGGCTGGCCCGCCTCGACGGCTGGTTCGCCCGGCAGAGCGTCTTCGGCGTGGTCACCGTACGGCTGCTGCCGATCGCCGGGTTCGGGCTGGTCAGCTACGGCTACGGCACCACCGCGGCCCGGGTCATGCCGTTCCTGGCCGGCAGCGTGATCGCCTCCGCGCCCACCGCCATCGGCTACGCGGCGATCGGCGCGGCCGTGACCACACCCGGTTCGATCAACTGGTACGCGGCCGCGCCTGCGAGCCTCGGCCTGATCGCCAGCGTGCTGATCATCCACCGCTGGTGGCGGGCCGAACGACGGCGTCGCGCGCCCTGACCGTCGGTGGGCGTGTCCCCGAAGTGGACACGCCCACCTGCGGGCGTCAGGCGACGACCGAGACCATCCGGCCCTTCACCACGATCACCTTGCGCGGCTCCTTGCCGCCCAGCGTGCCGGCGACCGCCTCCAGCGCCGCCGCGCGGACGGTCTCCTCGGACGCGTCGGCGGGCACCTCGACCCGGCCCCGGACCTTGCCGTTCACCTGCACCGGGTAGGTGACCGACTCGGCCACCAGCAGGGCCGGGTCGGCGACCGGGAAGTCCGCGTACGCCAGCGACGTGTCGTGGCCCAGCTTGCGCCACAGCTCCTCGGCCATGTGCGGGGCGAACGGGGCGACCATCAGCACCAGCGGCTCGGCCACCTCGCGCGGCGTACGCGCCAGCCGGGTCAGGCCGTTGGTCAGCTCGATCAGCTTGGCGATGGCGGTGTTGAACCGGATCCCGTCCATGTCGGCGCGGACCCCGTCGATCGCCTTGTGCAGCAGCCGCCGGGTCGCCTCGTCGGCCGGCTCGTCGGTGACCCGCAGCTCACCGGTCTGCTCGTCGACGACGGTGCGCCAGACCCGCTGCAGGAACCGGTACGAGCCGACCACCGCCCGGGTCTCCCACGGGCGGGACACCTCCAGCGGGCCCATCGACATCTCGTACACCCGGAACGTGTCGGCGCCGTACGCCGCGCACATGTCGTCCGGGGTGACCACGTTCTTCAGCGACTTGCCCATCTTGCCGTACTCGCGCCGGACCTCGGTCTCGCCGTGGAACCAGCGGCCGTCGACCTCGACGACCTCCTCGGCGGGCACGTACGCGCCGCGCGCGTCGACGAACGCGTACGCCTGGATCATGCCCTGGTTGAACAGGCGGCGGAACGGCTCGAACGACGAGACGTGGCCCAGGTCGTACAGCACCTTGTGCCAGAAGCGCGCGTACAGCAGGTGCAGTACCGCGTGCTCGGCGCCGCCGACGTACAGGTCCGTGCCACCGCAGTCGCCGTCGCGGCGCGGACCCATCCAGTACGCCTCGTTCTCCGGATCGGCGAAACGCTGCGAGTCGGTCGGGTCCAGGTAGCGCAGCTCGTACCAGCAGGAACCGGCCCACTGCGGCATCACGTTGGTCTCGCGGGTGTAGCGCTTGGGCCCGTCACCCAGGTCCAGCTCCACCTCCACCCAGTCGCGCCGCCTCGACAGCGGGGTCTCCGGGTTGCTGTCGGCGTCGTCGGCGTCGAACGTCTTCGGCGAGAAGTCCTCCACCTCGGGCAGCTCGACCGGCAGCATCGACTCGGGCAGCGCGATCGGCGCACCGGACTCGTCGTACACGATCGGGAACGGCTCGCCCCAGTAGCGCTGCCGGGAGAACAGCCAGTCGCGCAGCCGCCAGGTGACCGCGCCGGCGCCGTGCCCGTTGGCCTCCAGCCACTCGATGATCCGCGCCTTGGCGTCGGTGACGCCCAGGCCGTCCAGGTCGATGCCGCGCTCCGGCGCGGCGCTGTTGATCGCCGGGCCGTCACCGGTGTACGCCTTGCCGTCGAAGCCCTCCGGCGGCTGCACGGTCCGCACGATCGGCAGCTCGAAGACCTCGGCGAAGTCCCAGTCCCGCTCGTCCTGGGCGGGCACCGCCATGATCGCGCCGGTGCCGTACCCGGCCAGCACGTAGTCGGCGATGAAGATCGGGATCTGCCCGCCGGTCACCGGGTTGGTGGCGTAGGCGCCGACGAAGACGCCGGTCTTCTCCTTGCTGTCCGCCTGCCGCTCCACGTCCGTCTTGGCCGCGGCGGCCTTCCGGTACGCCTCGACGGCCTCACGCGGGCCGGCGTGCCCACCGGTCCAGGCGTCCCGGGTGCCCTCCGGCCAGGCGGCCGGCGTCAGCACGTCGACCAGCTCGTGCTCGGGCGCCAGCACCATGTAGGTGGCGCCGAAGACGGTGTCCGGCCGGGTCGTGAACACCCGCACCGGGGCGGCGTCGGTCGGGAAGTCGATGTGCGCGCCGGTCGACCGGCCGATCCAGTTGCGCTGCTGCAGCTTGATCGGCTCCGGCCAGTCCAGTGTGTCCAGGTCCTCCAGCAGCCGGTCCCCGTACGCGGTGATCCGCATCATCCACTGCTTCAGGTTGCGCTTGAAGACCGGGAAGTTGCCGCGCTCGGAACGGCCGTCGGCGGTGACCTCCTCGTTCGCCAGCACGGTGCCCAGCCCCGGGCACCAGTTCACCGGCGCCTCCGAGACGTACGCCAGGCGGTGGTCGTCGACGACGCGCCGCCGCTCCCCCACTGACAGCTCGGCCCACGGACGCCCGTCCGGGGTGGCGCGGGTGCCGCCCTCGAACTCGGCGATCAGCTCGGCGATCGGCCGGGCCTTGCACGCGTCCGCGTCGTACCAGGAGTTGAAGACCTGCAGGAAGATCCACTGCGTCCAGCGGTAGAACTCGGTGTCGATGGTCGCCACCGACCGCCGCTCGTCGTGGCCCAGCCCCAGCCGGCGCAGCTGCTCCCGGTACCGCTCGATGTTGGCCTCGGTGGTGGTCCGGGGGTGGGTGCCGGTCTGCACCGCGTACTGCTCGGCGGGCAGGCCGAACGCGTCGAAGCCCATCGCGTGCAGCACGTTGCGCCCGGCCATCCGCTGGTAGCGGGCGTAGCAGTCGGTGCCGATGTAGCCCAGCGGGTGCCCGACGTGCAGGCCGGCGCCGGACGGGTACGGGAACATGTCCAGCACGTACAGCTTCTCGGCGCCCGCCCGCGGGTGGCCCGGGTCGGCCAGCGGACCGACCGGGTTCGGCGCATGGAAGGTGCCCTCCCGCTCCCAGGTGTCCTGCCAGCGGTGCTCGATCTCGTCGGCCAGGGCGGCGGTGTACCGGAACGGGGGGATGTCGGTCGCCGGTGCGGCTGCCTCACTCATGGCGTCTCCTCGGCGCGGATCGATTCGAAAAAATTGTGGGCGGTCTGCTGCGGGCACAAAAAAGCCCCTCGCGCAGGAGGGGCGGCCGTGCTGTCGCGCGTTCAGCGCATCAACACGGCTCGGTAAGAAGCAGGAAGAACCCGGCCATGCAGGCAGTGTACCTCGCACCCCTCGGCGGCGGCGCGCCCGTTCCACCCGCGGCGGCCGGTCCCCCGGTCCGGCGAATATTCCGGGCGTAACCGACCGACCACCTGCGGGAGTCGGCAGTAACGACAAACATGGTTAGCCTGAGATACCAATGAGATTTCTGCGGCAGACGAGGCTCGGCGTCGCGAACCCAACGGCGGGTCCAGGTGCTCTATAAAGAGCTGCCGTCCAGGCGACGAGGAGGAGGCCCGTGACACAACAGACCTGGGACGAGGTGGGCGGTCTGCTGCCGCACGACGAGTTCCGCGCCGCCAGCGAGGCCATCGTGGCCAACATCGAGCAGGTCATCGAGGGCAAGACCGCCACCGTCCGGCTCGCCCTGGCGGTGCTGCTGGCCGAGGGTCACCTGCTCATCGAGGACGTGCCCGGCGTCGGCAAGACCAAGCTCGCCAAGGCGATGGCCCGGTCCATCGACTGCTCGGTCCGGCGGATCCAGTTCACCCCCGACCTGCTTCCCAGCGACGTCACCGGCGTCAGCGTCTACAACCAGGAGACGCACGACTTCGAGTTCCGCCCCGGCGCGGTCTTCGCCAACCTGGTGGTCGGCGACGAGATCAACCGGGCCTCGCCGAAGACCCAGTCGGCGCTGCTGGAGTGCATGGAGGAGCGGCAGGTCACGGTCGACGGGGTCACCTACCAGTTGCAGACGCCGTTCATGGTGATCGCGACGCAGAACCCGATCGAGATGGAGGGCACCTACCCGCTGCCCGAGGCGCAGCGCGACCGGTTCACCGCCCGCATCGCCATGGGCTACCCGGACCCGCGCGCCGAGCTGGCCATGCTCGACGGGCACGGCGCCACCGACCCGCTGCCGGGGCTGCGGCCGGTCTCCGACGCGGCCACCGTCCGCCGGCTGATCGGCCACGTCCGGCAGGTGCACGTCGCCGACGCCGTCAAGCAGTACGCGATCGACCTGGTCACCGCCACCCGGGAGGCGCCCGACCTGCGCCTCGGCGCGTCCCCCCGGGCCACGCTCCAGTTGCTGCGCACCGCCCGCGCGGTGGCCGCCCTGGAGGGCCGCGACTACGTCCTGCCGGACGACCTCCAGGTCCTCGCGGTGCCGGTGCTGGCGCACCGGATCATCCCGACCGCCGACGCGCAGCTGGCCCGGCGTACCACCGACGCGATCGTCTCCGAGCTGGTGCACCGCCTGCCGCTGCCGCACGACCGGCAGCGGTCGCCGTACGACACCCGCCCCGGCGGCGGCAACAACGGCCGCGGGCCGTACGAGCCGCGGAGGCCGTGACGTGCGCGACGGCCTGCGTGGGCTGACCACCCGCGGCCGCTCCTTCCTGGCGGCCGCGGTGGCCGCCGCGATCTCCGCCGGCATCCTCGGCGAGAAGGACCTGCTCCGGGTGGCGGTCCTGCTCGCCGTGCTGCCGCTGCTGGCGGCCGCGTACGTCGGGCGCAGCCGGTACAAGCTGGCCTGCAACAGGTCGCTGGAGCCGCACCGGGTGCCGGTCGGCGCCAGCTCCCGGGTGGTGCTGCGGCTGCAGAACCTGTCCCGGCTGCCCACCGGCACGCTGCTGCTGGAGGACCGCCTGCCGTACGCGCTGGGCAGCCGGCCCCGGGTGGTGCTGGAGCGGCTCGGCGCGCACCAGGCCAGCTCGGTGGCGTACACGGTCCGCGCGGACGTGCGCGGCCGCTACGAGGTGGGGCCGCTGGTGATCCGGCTGACCGACCCGTTCGGCCTGTGCGAGCTGACCCGGTCGTTCCCCAGCACGGACCACCTCACGGTGATCCCGCAGGTCACCCCGCTGCCGTCGGTCCGGCTGCCCGGTGAGTACGCCGGCAGCGGCGACAGCCGGGCCCGCTCGGTGGCGGTGCACGGCGAGGACGACGCCGCCACCCGGGAGTACCGGATGGGCGACGACCTGCGCCGGGTGCACTGGAAGTCCACCGCCCGCACCGGTGAGCTGATGGTGCGCCGCGAGGAGCAGCCGTGGGAGAGCCGGGCGACGGTGGTGCTGGACACCCGCGCCGCCGGGCACCGGGGCGAGGGCCCGACGGCCAGCTTCGAGTGGGCGGTCTCGGCCGCCGCCAGCATCGCCGTGCACCTGCGCGAGGCCGGCTACAAGCTCCGGCTGGTCACCGGCAACGGCGCCGACGTCGGCGCCGCCGAGGCAGGCGGCGAGGGACTGCTGCTCGACCACCTCGCCGACGTGCACCTGGACCGGCGCGGCGAGATCACCACGCTGGTGCAGCAGGTCCGGCAGCGGGCCGACGGCGGTCTGATCATCGCGCTGCTCGGCACGCTCGGCACCGCCGAGGCGGAACTGCTGGCCGGGCTGCGCGGCAACGGGGCCACCTGCGTGGCGTTCCTGCTCGACAGCAACACCTGGCTCAACCTGCCCCCGAACGCCCGGACCGAGGCGGAGCGGGCGCACGGCGCCGCCGCGCTCGCGCTGCTGCAGAGCGGCTGGCGGGTCATCGGGGTGGAGCACGGCACCCGCCTGCCGATGCTGTGGCCGCAGGCCGGGCGGGGCTCGCAGGGCTTCGCGCTGCGGGCGGCCATGGCCGAGACGGTGGCCGGCGGACGACGATGACCGGAGGGATGGTCCTGTGACCCCGCACCGCAACATCGGGTTCGTCGCCGCGGCGGCGACGCTGCTGGCGGCGGCCCCACTGTCGGCGATCTTCGAACGCTGGACCTGGCTGATCCAGGCCGCCGTCGTGGTCGCCGTGGTGGCCGGCTCGGCCGCGTTGAGCCGGCTGGGCCGGATGCCGCTGTGGGGGCAGGTGCTGGCCATGCTGGCCGGGCTCACCCTGGGCCTGACGTGGGTCTTCCCCGGCGGCACCGAACTGCTCGCGTTCGTACCGACCCCGGCCACGTTCGCCCACTTCGGCGACCTGCTCCAGACGTCGTTGCAGGACATGCGCTCGTACGGCGTGAAGGTGCCGGACGTCGACTCGCTGCTGTTCCTCGCGGTGCTCGGCATCGGCGCGGTCGCTGTGGTGGTGGACGTGCTCGCGGTCGGGTTGCGCCGTCCGGCGCTGGCCGGCCTGCCGATGCTCGCCATCTACTCGGTGCCGGTCGCGGTCTACGTGGACAGCGTCCCGGCCACCCCGTTCGTGGTGGGCGCCGCCGGTTACCTCTGGCTGCTGGTCACCGACAACGTCGACCGGGTACGCCGGTTCGGCCGCCGGTTCACCGGCGAGGGCCGCGACGTGGACGTCTGGGAGGCGTCCCCGCTGGCCGCGGCCGGACGGCGGCTCGCAGTGGTCGGCGTGATCGTGGCGGTGGCGCTGCCGCTCGCAGTGCCCGGGATGACCGGCGGGCTGCTGAACAACGTCGGCGCCGGGCCCGGCGACGGCAGCGGGCGGCCGGGCCAGGGCGGCAGCTCCGGCCGGGTCGACCTGTTCGCGGCGCTCAGCGGCCAGCTCAACCAGAGCGAGGAACTCGATCTGGTCAAGGTCAGCACCAACGAGACGACGCCGTTCTACCTGCGCCTGGGTGTCGTCGACGACCTGCGCCCCAGTGGCTTCCAGGCACGCGTGCCGACCGGGCGGCCGATCACCCGCCCGCTGCCCGACCCCGGGGAACGCGCCCCGCGCGGCGTCGACCAGCAGCGCTACCGCGCCACGGTCGAGGTGACGAAGAACCTGAACATGCCGTTGATGCCGGTCTACGCCGAGCCGGTCAAGACCGACGACCTCAACGGTAACTGGCTGTACGACCCGAACCAGCAGGTCGTCTTCTCCAACCGGGACAACGCCCGCGGCAAGAGCTACTCGTTCGACTACGTACGGTCCACATTCAGCCCGGCGGCGCTGCGCGCGGCCCCGTCGCTGCCCTCGGACAGCCCGGTGATGCGGCAGCAGACCGAGCGGCCGTCCGTCCCGGCCGTCGAGGAACTGGTCGCGCAGCTGGTCAAGGGCAAGTCGAACGACTACGACAAGGTCCGGGCGATCTACGACTACTTCTCCGTGGAGAACGGCTTCACCTACGCGCTGTCCACCCGCAACGGCAGCAGCGGCGAGGACATCACCGACTTCCTCGCCACCAAGGTCGGCTACTGCCAGCAGTACGCCGCGGCGATGGCCTGGCTGGTCCGGGCCGCCGGCATCCCGGCCCGGGTCGCCGTCGGGTTCACCAACGGCAGCAAGGCCGACAGCGGCACGTACGTGCTGACCAACCGCAACCTGCACGCCTGGACCGAGGTCAACTTCAGCGGGATCGGCTGGGTGCCGTTCGACGCCACCCCGGCGGCGGCCGTGACGGGCTCGGTCCGCTCGGCCTGGGCGCCGGACATCGACGCCCCCGAGGAGGTCACCCCCTCGACCGGCAGCACCAGCGCTCCCGACGCGGCCGGCCCGTCGGCCGGGCCGAACGAGGCGGACCGGCTCGACAAGGACACCGACCAGGGCCTGACGCTGAACCAGGGCGGCCCGGCCGAGGAGAGCCCGGTCTGGCCGTGGTGGCTGGCCGGTGCGCTGGCGCTGCTGGCGCTGCTCGCCGTACCGGCCCTGCGCCGCTCCGCCCTGCGCCGCCGCCGGCGCGTCCGGGCGGTCACGCCCGCGGCCACCGCGCTGCCGGTGCCGGGCCAGCGCGGCGAAACACGGCAGGTCGTCGTCGGTGTGGACGCCGAGGCGGCCCGCGCCGACGCGCACGCCGCCTGGGACGAGCTGCTCGACACGCTCGTCGACTTCCACGTCCGGGTGGACCGCACGGAGACCCCACGGGCCACCGCCGAGCGGCTGGCCCGGGAGGCGCTCGCCGAGAGGGGGGACGCCGCAACGGGGGTACGCCTGCTCGGCCGCGCCGAGGAACGAGCCCGTTACGCCCGTGACCCGCTGACCGACACGGAGTTGCAGCCGGCGCTGCGTACGGTCCGGGGCGCGCTGGCGGCGGGCGCGGACCGCCGTACCCGGCTGCTGGCCGCGCTGCTGCCCCCGTCGGTGCTGCAGCGTTGGCGTACCGGCCTGGCCGAGCGGTCGGCGAGGGTGGTCACCACGAGCGGCCAGGTCCGGCAGCGCATGTCGCGCTGGAGCCCGCGCCGCCTCCTGGCCCACCGCCCCGCCCGCTGACCCACCCCCCGCCCACCCCTTCCTGCCCTCCCCTCCCCGTCCCTCCCCGCCCACCCCCACGGCGTTGATCAAGGAGTTTGTGTCCAAATCCAGCCCTGCTGAAGACACAAACTCCTTGATCACCGCTTCTGGACCGGATGCGCCCGAGATCTTGGTACGAAATGGCCCCCATAGGGGCACTTTCCTTCCAAGATCTACGGCGGCTCCCGGGATACGGGAAGCGAATCCCGCCTGCCGAGCGAGCAGGGCTGATCAGGTGAGCTGGGCACACCGCCCCGTCTCGGCGATCTTGCAGTTCGTGCCCGGGTGAACGGGACATTCTGGGCACCGCTCGGGCCGAAAGTGCAAGATCGCGGGTGAAGGGCGGGTGTGCGCCTGCTGGTGAGCGGCGGGAGGTGCTCGCCGTGCGCTGAGGCGGGGAGGCTTGGGCACGAGGGGGTGAGCTGCCCTGCCGCGACCCGGGGCGCGGTGCACATGCTGACGTGGCGGGGCGATCCGGGCGCGGTGCACACGCTCACGTGCGGCGCGACCCGGGCGCGGTGCACACGCTCACGTGCGGGGCGATCCGGGCACCATGTGCTGACGGAGGCGCCGGCGGTGTGCAGAGGAGGCGGACCGCCGGGGGCGCGCCGAGCGGCGGTCCGGACGGTGAGTGGCGGACGGTGGGACCGATTGCGGGCACGGTTGAGCGCGGGCTCTCGCCCGCGTTGCCACGGCGACCGGCAGCAGGTCGCCCCGGCGGCGCTTGCCGGTCTGTTACGGAGGCGCCGCCGGTTTCCCTCCCCGGGTCAGGGGCGGGACGCGGTCAGCGGTGGCCCTCCGGGCGCTGCCGCCAGCGGTCCTCCATCCGGTCGAGGAAGGAGCCCCGGCGACCACCACCACTGCGGCCACGGGGACGACGCCGGCTCGTTGTGCCGCCGACCACGTGCAGGTCGGGCGACTGGGATCGGCGGTGCGACTGCACCGCGTAGCCCAACGAGCCCAGCATGACGACGAAACCCGCCACGGCCACCGCGGGAATCTTGATCACGGCACCGTAGATCAACAGGGCCAGACCAGCGACGACCACGCCGGCAGCGACGAGCACGCGACGCCGCGCGTGGAAACGCGGGTCGCTGGCGCGCACGGCCGAGGCGAACTTGGGGTCCTCGGCAAGCGACCGCTCGATCTGCTCGAACAGCCGCTGCTCGTGCTCCGAGAGCGGCACGGCACTCCTCCCCGGTCACGTTGGTCGGCCCGGGCGGGCCGACAGACCGTGGCAGCCAACCGGCTGCTTACCCGCAAGTCTACGAGGGCCCCCGCGCGTCGGAAAGCGGGACGACCTACGGCCGGGTCGGTTTTTCGACTTGTCGTGTATCACGACGGCCGAGAAGACTGGCCGGACCTATGACGGACCGCCCGAATCGGGCAGCCGCCGCATCGGCCGCCGCCTCCGCCTCGCGCCAGCCGCGCTCGGGCGCACCCAGGGTGAGCTGCTGAGGGGTCTCCCCTGCGGGGGCGAGACCTTCCATCCGGACCCCGACCAGCCGAACCGGCTCGCCGGGGGCCAGCGCGCCCCACAGCGCCCAGGCCGTGTCGAACATCTCCCGGGCGGTGTCGGTGGGCACGGCGAGCGTGCGGGAGCGGCTGATCGTCCGGAAGTCGGCGAAACGGACCTTGAGCGACACGGTACGGCCCACCTGCCCGGCCGCCCGCAGCCGAGCGCCGGCCTTGTCGGCGAGCGCGAGCAGGGACCGCCGGATCTCGTCCGGGTCGCTCACGTCGGTGTCGAACGTGACCTCCGCGCCGATCGACTTCTCCACCTGCTCGGGCGTGACCCCGCGCGGGTCACGCCCCCAGGCCAGCTCGTGCAGGTGGGCGGCGGACGCCTCGCCCACCGCCCGGCGCAGCAGGCCGGCCGGTGCCTCGGCGAGGTCGCGTACGGTGCGCAGACCGAGGCGGCGCAGCGCGTCCGCGGACCGCTCCCCCACGCCCCACAGCGCGGACACCGGCAGCGGGTGCAGGAACTCCAGCACCTGTGCGGCCGGGACCACGAGCAGGCCGTCGGGCTTGGCCCGGGTGGAGCCGAGCTTCGCCACGAACTTGCTCGGCCCCACGCCCACCGAACAGGTCAGCCGCTGTTCCTCGGCGACCCGGCGGCGGATCAGCGCGGCGATGTCGGCGGGCCGGCCGAACAGCCGTCGGGCGCCCGCCACGTCGAGGAACGCCTCGTCCAGAGACAGCGGCTCGACCAGCGGCGTGACGTCCCGGAAGATCCGCATGACCGCCCGCGACGCCTCGGTGTAGGCGGTGAAGTCGGGCGGGAGGTAGACCGCGCCGGGGCAGAGCGCCCGGGCGCGGGCGGTGGGCATCGCGCTGCGGACGCCGTACCGCCGGGCCTCGTAGCTGGCGGAGCTGACCACGCCGCGCGGGCCGACGCCGCCCACCACCACCGGCCGGCCGCCCAGCTTGGGGCGGCGGCGCACCTCCACGGAGGCGTAGAACGCGTCCATGTCGACGTGCAGGATGGTGCAGCCGGTGTCGTCGGCGTCCGGCCCGAAGCGGGGGTCACCGCCTCGGGGCAACGACTGGCTGCGGCCCATGCCAGCAGGCTAGCCCGCCGGTCCGACAACCCCACCGCCCGCCGACCCCGCACGAGGCGGGGCCGACCCGGACCCGCGGCCACCAGCGCACCAGCACGGACGAACCGGGATCAGCCCCGGACCACCAGCAGCGGGACCGTCATCTCGGCGGCGGTGTCCGCGCCGTGGTACGCCACCAGCCGCGACGCCATCGGCGGTTCGGAGCGGGTGGCGACCACCGCGTACGTGTCCCGGCAGACCACCACCACGTCGCCGATCCGGGTCAGGTGTGCCTCGGGCACCGGCCCGAACCAGCCGGTCGCCACCGCCTCGGCCCGGGTCAGCACCTGCGCGGCCGGGCCCAGCACCTCGGTCCAGGCTGCCACCACGTCGGCCTCGGCGCCCGGCTCGACGTGCAGGTAGCGGACCCGGGGCTCACCGGCGACCACCCGTACCCCGGCGCGCAGCCGGGGGTCGGTGTCCAGGTCGATCCGGTGCCCGGCGGGCACGTCGAGCTGGCCGTGGTCGGCGGTGACCAGCAGCGCGGCGTCCGGCGGCAGCCCGTCGACGAGCCGGGCCAGTAGTACGTCCACCTCGGCGGCGGCGGTCCGCCAGGGCGCGGAGTCGACGCCGCTGAGGTGCCCGTGCCGGTCCAGGTCGGGGTGGTAGCCGGAGACGAGTGCGGGCCCGTCCCCGGCGGCCAGCGCCGCCAGCATCCGGGCGGCGAGCGCGTCGACGCCTGCCGCACCCCGGTAGTCGCCGCCCCGGTTGGCGGCGAGCGTGAGGCCGCTGCCAGCGAACTCGGGTCGGCTGACCACAGTCACCGCGACCCCGGCGGCGCGCGCCCGCTGGTACCAGGTGGGCACCGGCTGCCAGCTCGCCGGATCGGGGTCGCCGGTCCAGTCGACGTGGTTGAGCACCCGATCGGTGCCGGGCACCCGGACCGTGAAGCCGAGCACGCCGTGCGCGCCCGACGGGGTGCCGGTGCCGAGGCTGACCAGGCTGGTCGGGGTGGTGGACGGGAAGCCGGTGGTGAGCGGCCGGCCGACGGTGGCGGCGAGGCCGGCGAGCGTCGGGGCGTACGGGGCGGCGGTGGGGATCTGGTACCAGCCGAGGCCGTCGACGAGCAGCACCGCGATCCGGCGTACCCCGGCCAGGCGCGGGGCCAGGCCGAGCCGGTCGGTCGCGCCCGGTACGCCGAGCAGCGCCAGCGCGCTGGGCAGCACGTCGATCATGCTGCCGCCGTCGTAGCGCGGCGCCACCCGGTCGAGCGGACCGGGCGTCGGATCGGGAGCCGGGCCGGTCATGCCGGGCGGCGGGCGAACAGGTGCAACTGGGCGGCGAGATCCCGGTACGGGGACCGGGCGGCGAGGGCACGCTCCAGCTCCACCAGTGCAGCCTGCTGGCCGTCGGCGACCGCGGCCGGGAGCAGGTCGGCGAGCACCCGTACCCCGTGGATCTCCTCCACGACGAGGCCGGCGGCGGTGAGCAGCGCGCTCGCGTCGGCGGCGTCGTAGCGGCGGCGCAGCGTGTCCCGGCCGCCGGTGGTGCCGTGCGGGTCGGCGGCGAGCGCGGCGGCGGCGTCCAGTTGCCCGTTCATCGCCCGGCCGAACACGGCGGCGGCCCGGCCGGCGACCAGCACACTCGCCGCGCCATCCGGGCGCAACGCGGTGACCAGCGCGGACATCACCGGTTCCGGGTCGTCGACCACCTCGAGGACGGAGTGGCAGAGCACCAGGTCCACGGTGGCCGGCTCGACGAGTCCGGTGAGCGCGTCGGCGTCGCCCTGCGTCGCGCGTACCCGATCGGCGACCCCGGCCTCGGCGGCCCGGCGGGTCAGCGCGGCGAGCGCGTCGGGGCTGGCGTCGACCACTGTGACCCGGTGACCGGCCTCGGCAAGCGGGACGGCGAAGCCGCCGGTCCCGCCGCCGACGTCGAGCACGGAGAGTCGTTCGCCGGCCCGCCGGTCCAGCTCGGCCCGGAGCACCGACCAGATGACGGCGGTGCGGGGGGTGAGGGTTCGGATCTGCTCCACGCGCCGAGCCTAGTCACCCCCCGGCCCGGGTTCAGGACTCGCCGCCGCCGGCGGGGTCGTCCTCGGCGCGGGAACGCTGGTGGTTGGCCACCGGGCCGTCGGTCACCTGGTATTCCCGCGGCTCGGCCTCGTGCGTGGGTGCCCAGTCGGCACCGAGGCGGGTCCGTCGGGCGTTCGCCACGCCACCGGCGTTCGTGCGGTGGAAGGTCATCGATTCATCCCCCATACCCCGGGTGGGCCACTCTGCCCACCCGCGTCGGGAGTCTCCCGCCTCCGGCTCGGAGAAACCGTAATGTGGATCACTACATCAACGGAAATCCCTGGATGCCGGTGTGACGGGGGGCTCGATCGCGTCCAGCCGGTCCGCGGTGAGGTTCGTGACGCCCTCGTGCCGCTGCAGCCGGCCCCGCACCACAAGTGCTCCGCTGGTGCGGGCGACTCGACGGTATCTCTGCCACAACCCCGGGGAGCAAGTGACATTGAGCATCCCGGTCTCGTCCTCCAGGTTGAGGAACGTGACGCCGCCGGCGGTCGCCGGGCGCTGCCGGTGGGTGACGATCCCGCCGACCCGGATCCGCTGCCCGGGTGGCACCTGGCCGAGGCGGGCGATCGGCACCGCGCCCAGTTCGTCGAGGCGGTCCCGGATGAACCGGGCCGGGTGGCTCTCCGGGGACAGGCCGGTGGCCCAGACGTCGGCGACCAGGCGGTCCACCGCGGCCATGCCGGGCAGGGTGGGCGGGTCCGCGCCGGTCACCGTGCCGGGCAGCCGGCCGGGCCGGTCCTGAGCCGCCGCGCCGGCGGCCCAGAGGGCCTGCCGCCGGGTCAGCCCGAAACAGGCGAACGCGTCGGCGGTGGCCAGCGCCTCCAGCTGCGCGGCGGTGAGACCGACGCGGCGGGCCAGGTCCGGCATGTCCCGGTACGGCCCGTGCGCGGCGCGTTCCGCCTCGATCCGCTCGGCCACGTCCTCGCCGAGGGTACGGACGCTGCCCAGCCCGAGCCGTACCGCCGGGCCGCCCAGCCCCCAGGCGTGCGGCGGCTCGCCCGGCACGCTGCCCCACCGGGTCTCCGGGGTGGACTCCAGCACCGCCTTGGCGCCGCTGGCGTTGATGTCCGGCCGGCGCACCTCGACGCCGTGCCGGCGGGCGTCGTCGGCGAGCGTCTGCGGCGAGTAGAAGCCCATCGGCTGGGCGTTCAGCAGCGCGGCCAGGAACGGGCCGGGGTGGTAGCGCTTGAGCCACGAGCTGGCGTACACCAGGTAGGCGAAGCTCATCGCGTGGCTCTCCGGGAAGCCGTAGCTGGCGAACGCGGTGAGCTTGCGGTAGACGTCGTCGGCCAGTTCGCCGGTGATGCCCCGCTCGGCCATCCCGGCGTAGAGCCGGTCGGCGATCTGCGCCATCCGCTCCACAGACCGCTTCGCCCCCATGGCCCGGCGCAGCTGGTCGGCGCCGGCCGCGTCGAACCCGGCCAGGTCGATGGCGAGCTGCATGAGCTGCTCCTGGAACAGCGGTACGCCGAGCGTCTTCTCCAGCGCGTTGCGCATCAGCGGGTGCGCGTACGTGACCGGTTCCTGGCCGTTCTTGCGCCTGATGTACGGGTGCACCGAGCCGCCCTGGATCGGGCCGGGCCGGATCAGCGCCACCTCCACCACCAGGTCGTAGAACTCGCGCGGCTTGAGCCGGGGCAGCGTGGCCATCTGGGCGCGGCTCTCCACCTGGAACACGCCCACCGAGTCGGCCCGGCAGAGCATGTCGTAGACCTCGGGGTCGTCCAGCGTCATGTCGCCCAGGTCGAGGCGGGAACCGATCAGGTCGTAGCCGTAGTGCAGCGCCGAGAGCATGCCGAGACCGAGCAGGTCGAACTTGACCAGGCCCACGGCGGCGCAGTCGTCCTTGTCCCACTGGAGCACGCTGCGGCCGGGCATCCGGCCCCACTCCACCGGGCACACCTCGATCACCGGCCGGTCGCAGATCACCATGCCACCGGAGTGGATGCCCAGATGCCGGGGGAACGTCTGCAGCTCGTTGGCGTACGCGACCACCTGCTCCGGGATGTCCGCCACGTCGACCGCGGCGACCGAACCCCACCTGTCGATCTGCTTGCTCCAGGCGTCCTGCTGGCCGGGTGAGAAGCCGAACGCCTTCGCCACGTCCCGCACCGCCGACCGGGGCCGGTACGAGATGACGTTGGCGACCTGGGCGGTGTGTTCCCGGCCGTAGCGGGCGTAGACGTGCTGGATCACCTCCTCCCGGCGGTCGGACTCGATGTCCACGTCGATGTCGGGCGGGCCGTCGCGTTCCGGGGCGAGGAAGCGTTCGAACAGCAGCCGGTGCCGGACCGCGTCCACGTTGGTGATGCGCAGCGCGTAGCAGACCGCCGAGTTGGCCGCCGAGCCCCGGCCCTGGCAGTAGATGTCCTGCGCCCGGCAGAAGGCGACGATGTCGTAGACCACCAGGAAGTAGCCGGGGAAACCGAGGTCTTCGATCATCCGCAGCTCGTGTTCGAGCTGCGCGTACGCCTCCGGGTGCGCCTCGGGCGGGCCGTAGCGCTCGCGGGCGCCGTCCATGGTCAGCCGGCGCAGCCAGCTCATCTCGGTGTGCCCGGGCGGCACCGGGTACGCCGGCAGCCTCGGCGCCACCAGCTGAAGGTCGAAGGCGAGTTCCGCGCCGTACTCGGCGGCCCGCGCCACAGCGCCCGGGTACGCGGCGAACCGCGCCGCCATCTCCGCGCCGCTGCGCAGGTGGGCGGTGGCCGCGGCGGGCAGCCAGCCGTCGATCTCGTCGAGGCTGCGCCGGGCCCGGACCGCCGCCACGGTGGTGGCCAGCCGACGCCGTCCCGGGGTGGCGTAGTGCACGTTGTTCGTGGCGACGGTGGGCAGCCCGGCCGCGGCGGCCAGGTCGGCGAGCGCGTCGTTGCGGTCGGCGTCGACCGGATGGCCGTGGTCGGTCAGCTCCACCGCCACCGTCTCCGCGCCGAACAGCGCGGTGAGCCGGTCCAGTTCCCGGGCCGCCGCGTCGACGCCCTCGGTGAGCAGCGCCGCGGGCACGTGCCCCTTGCGGCAGCCGGTGAGCACCAGCACGTGGTCGCGCAGCTCGGCGGCGAGTTCCTCCAGCTCGCCGTAGACCGGGCGGCCCTTCTCCCCGCCGCGCAGCTGGGCCCGGGAGATGGTGGCGGCCAGGCGCGCGTACCCCTCGTGGCCGTGCGCGAGCACCAGCAGGTGCCGGCCGAGCGGGTCGGGTTCGCCGTTCTGCGGGCCGGGCAGCCCGAGGGACAGCTCCGCGCCGAAGATCGTCGGCAGCCGCAGCGCGCGGGCCGCCTCGGCGAAGCGCACCACGCCGTAGAAGCCGTCGTGGTCGGTGACGGCGAGGGCGGTGAGCCCGAGCCGGGCCGCCTCCTCGGCCAGTTCCTCCGGGTGGCTGGCCCCGTCGAGGAAGCTGAAGTTGGAGTGCGCGTGCAGCTCCGCGTAGGGCACCACGCCGTCCGGGCGGGCCAGCTCCGGCGGCCGGTACTCCTGGCGCTTGCGGCTCCAGGCCGGTGAGTCACCGCCGTCGGCGTCGACAGCGAGCGGGTCGACCACGTGCAGGTGCCGCTCGCCCCCGGCCCGGCCGGAGAGCACCTGCTCCAGCTTCGACCAGGGCATCTTCGGGTTGTGGAAGCTCACCCCGCGCTCCCCCGGCGCTCAGTCATAGATCGCCTCCACCAGCCACTGCCCGCCCTCGACCGCGAGCAGCAGGGCGGCGCCGTCGGCCAGGCACACCTGGAACCGGGCCCGGCGGCGCGCCTCGGCCGGCGCCCACCAGCGTTCGTCCACCGGCCACGGGCCGGCCCACCCGGTGATCTCGGCCGGGCGGCCGTCGCCGACTGTGAGCCGGGCCGGCGCCGCGCTGACCGTCAGCCGCGCGCTCACCACGACCGGCTCCCCGGCGGCGTCGCGCACGTCGGCCGGCAACGGGGTGGGCAGCACCACGGCCGGCGCGGGCGGCGGGATCCGCCCCGGCCACGGCGGCTCGGCCACCGCCCGGCCCCGCCCGGCCCGCCGCCCCGCACCACCCCCGGCGGGTACGACGACAGGGGCGGACGCGGCACCCGGAGCGGCCCCGGCGGGCGGCAGGGGTGGCGGGCCGGGACGTGCGGGCGCCCGCTCGTCGCCCCACGGGACCAGGCGCACCTGGTCGGCCGGGGACCGCCCGCCGCCGAGCACGGCGGTGACCACCGCCTCGGGGCCGAGGATGCCCTGCACCCGGCTCAGCGCCCGGTGCGCCCGCTCCCGCTCCTCACCGGTCTCCCCCCACAGCCCGGGCTGCAGGCCCGCCTGGGCGAGCACCCCGTCCGGCACCAGTCGCAACCGGACGATCCCGGCGGTGGGCCGGGCCGGACGCGTCCCGCCCCGGCCGTTGCTGCCGGAGAGCCAGCCGTCGAGCTGCCAGCGGACCCGGTCGGCGATGGCCGCGGCGGTGAGCAGGCCGTCGTGCCGCCAGACCCGGTGCAGCTCCTGGCCGTGCGCGGTGACCGCCTCGATGCCGAGGCGGGTGCAGGCCAGCCCGTACCCGGCCAGCCGCTCGTGCAGCCGCTCGGCGAGCATGCGGGCGGCGAACGCGGCGGCGTCGACCCGGTCGACCGGCTCGTCGTAGTCGGCGGTGACGGTCAGGTCGGCGGGCGGCTGCCGGACCGCCAGCGGACGGTCGTCCCGGCCACCGGCGAGCCGGTGCGCCAGCGCCCCGTCGAAACCGAACCGGGCCAGCACGTCCCCGGCCGGCAGCGCCGCGAACTCGCCGAGGGTACGGACGCCGAGCCGGCGCAGCAGGTCGGCCAGCGCGGGCCGGCCGAGCGCCTCGACCGGCCGGGCGGCCAGGAACTCACGGGTGCCGCCGGGGGCCACGATCCGGCCCTCCCGGGCGGCCAGCCCGGCCGCGAACACCCCGTCGGCGATACCGGCCTGGCTCTCCACCGCGCAGCTCTGCGCGACGTGCTCCACGATCCGCTCGGCCGCCGCCTCCTCACCGCCGAGGTAGCGGCTCGGCCCCCGGGCCGCCGTCGCGCAGGCGCCGGGCCGGATCACCTCGACGCCGGCGACCACCTCCTCCACGGCGGCCACCACCGGCTCGAACGCGCGCACGTCCCGGCCGGGGTCGTGGTCGACCACGGTGAGGTGCGGGCAGCGCCCCTGCGCCTCGCGGCGGCGCAGCCCGCGCCGGATCCCCTCGGCGCGGGCCCGCTCGGAGCAGGCGATCACCCGGTTGGCGTGCAGCACCACGACCGGGTCGGTGGCGGGCACCCCGTCGACGATCTCGGCGGCGAGGACCGGCCAGTCCGGGCACCAGAGCAGCAGCGTCCGCTGCGGCACGCCGCTCATGCCGGACCGGCCGCGGCGAGCGTACAGGCGGGTGGGGCGACCACGCGCAGCCGGCGCGACGGCGCGGCGGACGGGGCGCCGAGCCCGGCCGAGCGGGGGATCACCCGGGTCAGCTCGTCGCCGGGCAGCCACACCTTGATCTCCTTGGGACGGGCGGCGGCGCCCCGGCCCCGGGCCGAGACGGTCACCTCGCGGCGGCGCAGCCGCCCGCGACCGGCGCCGAGCCCCTGCCAGACGCCCCGGACCACCTGGAGTGTGACGTCCGCGCCGTCCCACCGTCCGTACGGGACGAGCACGCTTCCGCGCTGCCGGGCGCGGGCGGCCAGCCGGGTGGCGACCGAGGCGGAGACGGTGGCCGGCACGGCGGTGACCACCACGTCGACCCCGTCGATGAGCGCGGCGACCACCGTGGGCCACTCCGGGCCGGGGTCGGGCACCAGGGCCAGCCGGTCCAGGGCGATGCCCGCCTCAGCCGCGGCGCCCGCCCCGAATGTGGGTACGCCGACCACGGCGCACCACGAGCCGGCCCGGGACGCCTCGGCGAGCAGCGCGAGGATCAGCGAGGTGGCGCCGCTGCGCCGGGGCTGGCCGGCGCCGACCGCCACGGTGCTGCCACGCCGCAGGCCGCGGTTGGGCAGCAGCCCGGTCAGCTCGGCCCGGACGGGCAGCACCCGGTGACCGCCGGCCGGGTCGGGCGCGCTCGCCGGACGGACCAGATCGGCCAGGGCGGCGGAACCGACCACCATGCGGCCCGCCATCGGACCAACCCCCCGTCGTGTTTCGCCACGGGCCTCGCCCGTGGATGGTGCTGTGGATCGTGTCGTGCGCGGCACGCGTGTGCCGTGGGTGCGGCGCCCGGCCACCCGGGGTCCCGCCGGTGGTGGCCGGGCGCCACGAATCAGGCGGCGGCTGCTCCGGGCCGGGGCGGTGAGTCGGAGGCGCCGAGCCGCAGCGGGCGGGGCAGGCCGTCGAGTGCCGGCTGGTGGGCCAGGCCGAGGGCGGTCTCCACCACCGTCACGAACTCCTCGGCGGCGCGCAGCAGGTCGTCGGCCTCGCGGGCGGTGACCACGCGGGGGATGCCGGCCTCGGCGGCGGCCCGCTTGCTCGCGCCGGCGGCGAAGTAGGCGGCCCACTCGTCCAGCTCGGGGGCGACGGTGGCGAGCAGCACCCAGACGCTGGTGATCCGGTGCCGGCGGGTGGGCGCGGGACGGGCCCGGGCGGCGAGCACGGCGGCGGCGGCGCGCAGCGCCGCCAGGTGGGCGGCGGCGTACCGGAGGCCGTCGGGGCGGGTGCGGGCGGCCTCGGCCAGCCCGTCGCGGGCCACCGCGAGCAACTGGGCGGGGGTGCGGTGCGGCAGCACGTGCGCGGGCACCGTGGGCGCCTGGGCCGGACTGGTCGGCATGGGTCTCTCCTCCGCGTGTGGCCGGGGCGGGCGGTCGCGCGACGGGGAACGTCGCCCGGTCGCCCGGAGCGGTCGGTGCGGAGGAAGACGCACCTTTCAGGTGGCGGCCGGCCGGATGTGGACGCTTCCCCACACCCACACCCGGCCGGCGTGCCGGCGGGTCCGTCGCCCGCCGCCCGGGGGTCGTGGGCGGCGGGCGACGACCTGCCTGACGGGCCCGGACTCGCGACTGTCCGAGACCCGGTGCGGCCCGCGGTGCCGCACCTCCCGGAAGCCGGTGCCGCGAAACACCGCTTCCGGAGCGTTCGACGAGTGCGCGACCGGCTCGGATCAGGCCGGGCCAGCCGGGGAGCTGAGCCGCTTGCCGTTCGGGTCGAACCGAACGTCGAGCGAACCTGACTTCGAGCCGAACCTGACTTCGAGCCGGAATCGAACACTCGTTCTAACTACCCTGACAGTACACCTCCCCACCGACGAAAACGCAACGTGTGACGCGCCGGGGACGCACGGGAGGGCGACGGCCCCCGGCGGGGCCGTCGCGGGGTGAGGGAAGAATGGGTGCATGCAGCCACACCCGAACGTGCAGGCGGTGCAGCGCGCGCTCGACGACGCGGGCGCGCGGAACGGATCGGGCGAGGCCAGCCTCGTCCGACTGCTGCCCGACGCGGTGCACACCGCCGCCGCGGCGGCCGAGGCGCTCGGCGTCGCCGTCGGCGCCATCGCCAACTCGCTGATCTTCGACGCGGACGACGCGCCGCTGCTGGTGCTCACCTCCGGCGCGCACCGGGTGGACACCGCCGGGCTGGCCGCCACGCTGGGCGTGACCCACCTGCGCCGGGCCACCCCGGAGTTCGTCAAGCAGCACACCGGGCAGGTGATCGGCGGCGTCGCACCGGTCGGCCACCCCGCTCCGCTGCGCACCGTCGTGGACACCGCACTGGCCGGGTACGACGAGGTGTGGGCCGCCGGCGGCGTACCCCGGGCGGTGTTCCCCACCACGTACGCGGAACTGCTGCGGATCACCGCCGGCACCCCGGCCGAGGTGGCGTGAACCCCGGACTCGTCACGCTGCACGTGTGGCGTGTGCCCCGCCGGGCCGTACCCGGTGTGCTGGGCCGGATGGCCACCCACCCGGCACGGCTGCGCCGGCTGCCGGGCGTCCGCTTCGCCAAACTGCTCGGCACCGGGACCGGCACCGGCTTCGGCCCCGGCGACGCCGACCTGACCCGGTGGGCCGCACTCGTGGTCTGGGACTCCCCCGCCGACGCGGCCGGCTTCGACGCCTCCCCGGTCGCCCGCTCCTGGGCCCGGATCGCCCGCGCCGCGGTACGGGTGGACCTGCGCCCGCTGACCAGCCGCGGCCGGTGGTCCGGCCGCGAGCCGTTCGGCACGCCGTCCGGCGGACGGGTCACCGGGCCGGTGCTGGCGCTGACCCGGGCCCGGCTGCGGGCCCGCCGCGCGGCCACGTTCTGGCGGGCGATCCCGCCGGTCGCCGGCGCCCTGCACGCCGCGCCCGGCCTGCTCGCCCGGTTCGGCGTCGGCGAGGCGCCGCTGGGCTGGCAGGGCACTGTGAGCGTGTGGCGCGACCCGGCGGACCTGGTCGCGTTCGCGTACCGTTCCCCGGAGCACCGCGCCGCGATCACCCGTACCCCCACCGAGGGCTGGTACGCGGAGGAACTGTTCGCGCGGTTCGCGGTGGGCGACGTGGTCGGCGACCGTACGGTGCTGGGCTGGGCCGCCGAGGGCGCCCCGGAGACGGCGAGAGGGCACGCATGAGGCTGGTGCGGTGGACACCGGACGACCTGGTCCGGCGGCTGGACGACGTGGTGGCCGTCTACGGCGAGGCGATGGGCTACCGGCCCGACCTGCTGGAGGCCCGCCGCGGCTACATCGCCACCCACGTCCGCCGGCCCGGCTTCCGCGCCGTCGCCAGCCTGACCAACGAGGGACACCTGGCCGGTTTCGGGTACGGCTACCGGGGCGCCACCGGGCAGTGGTGGCACGACCAGGTGCACCGGGCGCTGAACGCGCAGGCCCGGCAGCGCTGGCTGGCTCACCCGTTCGAGGTGGTGGAGCTGCACGTCCGCCCGCCCGCGCAGGGGCACGGCCTGGGCGCCCGCCAGTTGCGCGCGCTGCTCGCCGTGGCCGAGGGCGACACCACGCTGCTGTCCACGCCGGAGGCCGACGAGGAGAAGTCCCGGGCCTGGCGGCTGTACCGCCGGTTCGGCTTCGTCGACGTCCTGCGCCACTTCCACTTCCCCGGCGACGAGCGGCCGTTCGGCGTGCTCGGCCGGGACCTGCCGCTGCCCCCGCCGGATGCCCCGTGAGCGCGAGGAGTGAGCCGGGTTTGCGAGCCCCGCAGTCGCGAACGAAAGGGCGACACCGTGAGCGCGAGGAGTGAGCCGGGTTTGCGAGCCCCGCAGTCGCGAACGAAAGGCGGCACAGTGAAAGCCGCCCGGCTGCCCTGGGCGCTGCTGGCCGCGCTGGTGCTCGCCCAGATCTGCTACCCGCTCACCGGCGGCGCGACCCGGGCCGGGCTCACGGTGGCCACCGTGGTGCTCGGCTGGCTGCTCTCGGTCGGCCACGCGCTGCTCACCCGCGGCGTCCGTACCGCCGTCGCGCTGGTCGCGGTCGTCACCGGCGGCGGGTTCGCGGTCGAGGCGATCGGCGTGGCCACCGGGTTCCCGTTCGGCAGCTACGACTACTCCGGGGAGCTGGGCCCGAAGCTGGCCGGGGTGCCGCTGATCATCCCGCTCGCCTGGACCTGGATGGCCTGGCCGGCCTGGCTCACCGCGGTCCGGCTGGTCCGTTCCCGCATCGCGCGGATCGCGCTCTCGGCGGTCGGACTGGCCGCCTGGGACCTGTTCCTCGACCCGCAGATGGTGGCCGAGGGCTACTGGACCTGGCTCGACGCCACCCCGGCGCTGCCCGGGCTACCCGGCATCCCGGTCAGCAACTACCTCGGCTGGCTGGGCTTCGCGGTGCTGCTCGCAGTCGCGCTGCGCCCGCTCGCCGGGCCGTCGGCGGACCGGGTCGACGGCCGGGACGCCCCGATGTTCGCGCTCTACCTCTGGACGTACGCCTCCAGCGTGCTGGCGCACGCGGTGTTCCTGCGGCTGCCCGCGTCGGCCCTGTGGGGCGCGGCCGGGATGGCGGTGGCGGCGGTGCCGCTGGCGGTGACGCTGTGGCGGGCCCGTCAGGACCGGACCGGCACGCCGGAGCCGGCGCCGCGCGTCGACGCCCCGGCATGATCGCCGCCCTCGCGCTGGCCGTGGCGGTCGCCGCGCTCACCGGGCACACGCTCGTCAACGCGCTCGCCTGGCTGCGCCGCCCGGCCACCGGCCCGGCCGAGGTGGACGAGCCGGTGGCGGTGCTGCTGCCGCTGCGCGACGAGGCCGAACGGGTCACCCCGTGCCTGCGCGCGCTGCTGGCCCAGCGCGGCGTACCGGACCTGCGGATCGTGGTGCTCGACGACGGATCGACCGACGGCACCGCCGACGTGGTCCGCGCGGTGGCCGGTGACGATCCCCGGGTCACGCTGCTCACCGGCGTCGCCCCGCCGCCGGGCTGGCTGGGCAAGCCGCACGCCTGCTGGCAGCTCGCCACCCGTACCGGCCCGGAACCGGCAGTGCTGGCCTTCGTCGACGCCGACGTGGTGCTCACCCCGTACGCGGTTGCGGCGGCCGTGACCGAGTTGCGCGCGGCTGACGCGGCGCTGCTGTCGCCGTACCCCCGGATCGTGGTGCGGACGGTGGGCGACCGGCTGGTGCAGCCGCTGTTGCAGTGGTTGTGGCTCACGTTCCTGCCGCTGCGCGCGATGGAGCGCTCGCGGCGGCCCTCCCTCGCGGCGGCGGGCGGGCAGTTCCTGGTCGTGGACCGGGCCGGCTACCTGCGGGCCGGCGGGCACGCGGCGGTGGCCGACAAGGTGCTGGAGGACATCGAGCTGGCCCGGGCGGTGAAGCGGGCCGGCGGGCGGATCGCGCTGGCTGACGGATCCCGGCTGGCGTCCTGCCGGATGTACGACACCTGGCCGCAGCTGCGCGACGGCTACACCAAGTCGCTGTGGGCGACGTTCGGGCACCCCACGGCGGCGGCGGCCGTGCTGGCGCTGCTGGTCGCGCTCTACGTCGCGCCGCCGCTGCTGGCCGCCGGGGCGCTGCTCGCCGGCACGCCGGCGGTGGCCGCCGTGGCGTTCCTGGCCTACCTGGCCGGCGTCGCCGGGCGGGTGGTCAGCGCCCGCGCCACCGGCGGGCGGGCGTGGCCCGACGCGCTGGGCCACCCCGTGTCGGTCGTGGTCCTCGGTTGGCTGACCGTCCGGTCGTACCATCTGCGGAAGCGACGCCGGCTCACCTGGCGGGGTCGCCCGGTCACCTAGGAGGGGCACGCCATGGCGCGCATCGTGGTCATCGGCGCCGGGGTGGGCGGGCTCGCCACCGCCGCCCGGCTCGCGGTCACCGGGCACGAGGTCACCGTCCTCGAACGGGCCGGCACGGTCGGGGGCAAGCTCGGCCGGTACGCCCACCACACCCCGGAGGGGGTGTGGCACTTCGACACCGGGCCGAGCCTGTTCACCCTGCCGCAGGTCTTCCACGACCTGTTCGAGGCGACCGGGGCGAAGCTCGACGAATACCTCGACCTGGTCCCGCTGGACCCGATCGTGCGGCACGTCTTCCCCGGCGGCGGGCAGGCGCTCGACTCCTGCGCCGACCCGGACGAGTTCGCCGCCCGGATCGGCGCCGCGTTCGGGGACCGGTCCGCCGCCGACTGGCGCGGGCTGTGGCGGCGCGCCGACCGGGTGTGGGCGGCCTCGCACCGGGACATCCTGCGCCGTACCGTCGACTCGCCCCGCGACCTGGCGGCGCTGGCCTGGCGGCTGGGCGACCTGGCCGCCATCGGCCCCGGCCGCAGCCTGCGCGGGCTGGGCCGCCGGCACCTGTCCGACCCGCGGATGCGGATGCTGCTGGACCGGTACGCCACGTACACCGGCGCCGACCCGCGCCGCGCCCCGGCCGCGCTCGTCGCCGTCCCCTACGCCGAGCTGGCGTACGGCGGCTGGTACCTGCGCGGCGGGCTGGGCACGCTCGCCGACGCGCTGCTGTCGCGCTGCCTGGACCTGGGCGTGGTGGTGCGCACCGACGCCACCGTCACCCGGATCGACGCCGCGGGCGGGCGGGTGCACGGGGTACGCGTGGCCGGGGCGGCCGCACCGATCCCGGCCGACGTGGTGGTGGCAAACGTGGACGCGCTCACCGTCTACCGGGACCTGCTGCCCGACCCGCGTCGCCTGGCCGCGCTCACCGACCGCAGCCTGGCCGGGTTCGTGCTGCTGCTGGGCGTACGCGGCGACTCCGGGCTGGCCCACCACACCGTCTTCTTCCCCCGCGACTACGACGCCGAGTTCGACGCCGTGTTCGGTGACCCGGGTCGCGGGGTGCGTGCCCGCCCGGCGCCCGACCCGACCGTGTTCGTCACCGCCGCCGACGACCCGGCGGTCCGCCCGGACGGCCACGAGGCGTGGTTCGTGCTGGTCAACGCGCCCCGGCACGGCACCGCCGCGAGCGCCGTGAACTGGCGGCGGCCCGGCCTGGCCGAGGCGTACGCGGACCGGATCCTCGACGTGCTGGCCGAACGCGGTGCCGACGTGCGGGACCGGCTGGTGTTCCGGGAGATCCGCACCCCGGCCGACCTGGACGCGGCCACCGGCGCGCCGGGCGGGGCGATCTACGGCACCGCGGGCGGGCTGCTGCGCCCGGCCAACCGGGGTCCGGCGGCCGGGCTCTGGCTGGTCGGCGGCTCCAGCCACCCGGGCGGCGGGCTGCCCATGGTCACGTTGTCCGCGGAGATCGTCGCCGAGGCGGTCGGCCCGGCCTGGTGAGGGTGTAAGGAGGGGGCCCTTCTTAACGCCTCCGGTAGAGGAAGGGCCCCTTCTTAACACGGGCTGACCGCCGCGCCGGCTACGCGGGCGCGGGCGCGGCGGTCAGCCGGCGTCGACCAGGGCGCGGCGGACGGCGGAGAGCAACTGCCCCAGGCCGAACCCGGCGAGCAGCACCCAGACCGTGGTGGCCATGGTGATGGTGCCGGCGGTCAGGTCGGCGTCGATCAGCCCGGTGAGCCCGGCGACCAGCAGCCCGACCAGCGCGACGCAGACCCGGGTCGGCCGCTCCCCCACAGTCACCGCGCCGATCTCCCGCATCCCGGCCGAGACCGCGCGCGCCCGCACGTACTCGTGCAGCCAGGACAGCCCACCGGCCGCCGCGACCAGCGCGCCCGGCGCGCCGAGCAGCCAGAACGCGACCAGCCAGGCCACCTCGCCGAGCCGGTCGGCGACCGAGTCGTACACGTAGCCCAGCCGGGTGGTGCGGCCGGTCGCCACCGCCACCGCGCCGTCGACGCTGTCGGCCACGGCCGCCAGCAGCACGAACAACGCGCCCAGGAACGGCCCGTTGCCGGGCCGCTCCACGAACAGGGGTACGCAGAAGCAGAGCAGCACCCCGAACACGGTCACCGGGGTCGGGCCGACGCGCAGCCGGCCCAGCACGTAGCCCACGTGGTAGGCGAAGCGCAGCCAGGCGCGCACCACCGGCGCGGCGGTACGCGGATCGAAGCCGCCGTGCAGCCGCGCCCACGCGGTCGCGTACTGGTCCCAGTTCAGCTGTGTGCCCACCACGGATCAACCGTAGAAGCACGGCGCGGGTGTCGTGTGGCGGGTGGTCACACCCGTGCGGCGGCGCGCAGCCGCTGCCACACCTCCCGGGTCGCAGTGGACCGGTTGAGCGTGATGAAGTGGATCCCCGGCACGCCCTCGTCGAGCAGCTTCTCGCACATCTCGCTCGCCTGCTCGACGCCGAGGCGGCGGACCGCCTCCGGGTCGTCGGCCACCTGCTCGAACCGCTCGGCCAGCGCCGGCGGGAACGGCGCGCCGGACAGCTGCACCGAGCGTTCGATGGTGCCGATCTGGGTCACCGGCATCACCCCGGCCAGGATCGGCGTGTCGCAGCCGGCGGCTGCGACACGGTCGCGCAGACGCAGGTAGTCGTCGGCGTCGAAGAACATCTGGGTGATCGCGAACTCCGCGCCGGCCCGGCACTTGCGGACGAAGTGCGCGGTGTCGCTGTCCACGTCCGGCGAGCGCGGGTGCTTGTACGGGAACGCGGCCACGCCGACGCTGAAGTCGCCGCTGTCGCGGACCAGCCGGACCAGGCCCTCGGCGTACCGGACGCCCTCGGGGTGGGCGATCCACTCGCCGCCCGGGTCGCCCGGCGGGTCACCCCGCACGGCCAGCACGTTGCGCACCCCGACCGAGGCCAGCCGGCCGATCACGTGCCGCAGCTCGGCCACCGAGTGGTTCACCGCGGTCAGGTGCGCCATCGGCAGCAGCGTCGTCTCGGTGGCGATCCGCTCGGTCACCGCGACAGTGGTGTCGCGGGTCGAGCCGCCCGCGCCGTAGGTGATCGACACGAACGAGGGCCGCAGCGACTCCAGCTCGCGGATGGCCTGCCAGAGCAGTTTCTCCCCGGCCGGGGTCTTCGGCGGGAAGAACTCGAAGGAGAACGTGGGGCGGCCGTCACGGATCAGCTCCCCGATGGCCGGCTGGGGATTGGGAAGGACCGAGGGAAGACCGAGCGCCACGGACCGACTGTAACCGGGACGGCACGCCGCATCGGGAATCTTCCCAGCCCGCGAACACCTGTCCCGGCGCGACGTCGTACCCCGGGGGTAGAAATGCGGCAGCGCGGTGGGGCGGCCGACGGCCGTTCCGGGGGCCCGCGCGGGGGTCGCCACGACGGCGACGCGCCGGCGCCACCACTGGCCGGGCGTCCGCGTCGCCATCCGCGCCGTCGCCCCGGAGGTTCCGATGATCCCGTCCCCGCCGCCGGGCCCGCGCCTGCTCGGGCCGCTGCTGGCCGAGTTGCGGGCCGCCCGTGGCTGGAGCCAGCAGCGGCTGGCCGCCGAGCTGTGCGCCGCCTCCGGCGTGCCCACGCTGACCCGCAACGAGGTGTCCCGCTGGGAGCGCCAGCTGCGGCTTCCCGGCGACTTCTGGTCCGCCTGGCTGGCGACGGTCCTGGGGGTGCCGGGCGAGGTGCTGGCCGGGGCCGCCGCGCGCAGCCGCCGGCTGGGCGTGGCGCCTGCGGTGGTCGACCCGGCCGGGTCCAGGGCCCGGCTGGCCCTGCTCACGCTCGCGTACCGCTGGGCGGCCGACCCGGGCGGCCGCACGCCGGCCGGCCCGTTCGCCGCCGCGCCAACGCCGCTGCCCGGCCGTCCCGGACGGGACGACGAGCACCGGACCGGCCGTCCCGCCCCGCGCATGTCCGTCGCGGACGAGTCCGGGCCGCTCGGCGTCCACGTCCTGCGCGGGCCGGACGACGAGCCCACCGGTTCCGGTCGTGGTCACCCGGCGGACGGGGTGACGCTCGCCACGCTGCGGCGCTGGGACGACCTGCTCGGCGGCGGCGACCTCGCCGGGCACGGCGCCCGCCGGCTGCGGCAGGCGGTCCGCGGCTACCGGCGCGCCGGGCCCGCCGGCCGTCGCGCGATGCTGCCCGCGCTCGCCGAGTCGGCGCAGCTCGCCGGGTGGCTGGCCGCCGACGCGGGCGACCTCGGCGGGGGCCTGGTCGCGTACCGGCTGGCGCTGCGGGCGGCGGTGGCCGCCGGGCAGGCGCCGCTGGCCGGGCACGTGCTCGCGTCGGCCAGTCACCTGCTGGCCGACGCCGGCGACCCGGCCGGCGCGCTGGTCCTGGCCCGGATCGGGTACGCCGCCGGCCGTGCCACCGCCTCGCCCGGCCTGCGGGCGCTGCTGCTGCACCGGGTGGCGCTCGCCGCCGCGCTCGCCGGGCGTCCCCGCGCGGCCGGGCAGGCGCTGGCCGGTGCCGATCGGGCCGGCACGCCGGAGCCCGGCCGGGAGCCGCCCTGGCTCTACTGGCTCGACGCGGCCGAACTGGCGGCGATGACCGGGCGCACGCTCGTCGCGCTGGGCCGTCACGCCGCCGCAGTGCCGCTGCTGACGCCGGTGGTGGGCGCGCGGGGCCGCCCGCGCCGGTCGGCCGTGTACGGCGGCTGGCTGGCCCGCGGGCACCTGGGCCTGGGCGCGGTGCCCGAGGCGTGCGCGGTGGCCGGCGAGGCGCTGCTCGACGCGGTCCGGTCCGGATCCCCGCGGGCCGTCGGCCAGCTCACCGCGTTCCGTCGCGGCCTGGCGCACGCGCCGCCCGGTCCGGCCACCCGGGGGTACGCGCGACTGGTCACCGCGGCCCGCCCCTACCTGCCGTCCGGCGTGCCGCGCCACCTGCGCGACAGTCCGCGCCGGTGAGCCACGAGGCACGCCGGGGCGGGGGCGCGGCGGGAACGGGTGCGAACCGCTAGCGTCGTGGCGTGACCCACGCTGCTCCCGTATCCCCCGTCGACCGTGCCGGCCTGCGCCAGCGGATCGACAAGGCGCTCACCGAGTTCCTCGCCGGCCAGCGCGGCTGGCTGACCGCCGTCGACGACGGCCTGCTGCCCGTCGCCGAGGCGATCGAGGCGTTCGTGCTGGGCGGCGGCAAGCGGCTGCGTCCGGCGTTCGGCTACTGGGGTTACCGGGGCGCCGGCGGGGTCGACTCCGACCAGGTCGTCGCCACCCTTGCCGCACTGGAGTTCGTGCAGGCCAGCGCGCTGATCCACGACGACCTGATGGACCGGTCGGACACCCGGCGCGGCGAGCCGGCGATGCACAGGCGGTTCGCCGCCCGGCACCGCACGGCCGGCTGGGGCGGCGACGCGGACTCCTTCGGCGACGCCGCGGCGATCCTGCTGGGCGACCTGTGCCTGGTCTGGTCCGACGAGCTGCTGCACTCCTCCGGCCTGCCGCCGGCCACCGTGGCCCGGGCCCGGCCGGTCTTCGACGAGATGCGTACCGAGGTGACCGTCGGGCAGTACCTGGATGTGCTGACCCAGGCCACCGGGGACACCTCGCTGGACCGGGCCGCCAAGGTGGCCCGGTACAAGTCGGCGAAGTACACGGTCGAGCGCCCGCTGCTGCTCGGTGCCGCGCTGGCCGGCGCGCCGCCCGAGGTGCACGCCGCGTACTCGGCGTACGGGCTGCCGCTGGGTGAGGCGTTCCAGCTCCGCGACGACGTGCTGGGGGTGTTCGGCGACCCGGAGCGCACCGGCAAGCCGGCCGGCGACGACCTGCGCGAGGGCAAGCGGACGTACCTGGTGGCGGCCGCACTGGAGGCGCTCGACCCGGCCGGCCGGGAGGCACTGCTGGCCGGTCTCGGCGTACCGGACCTGGACGCGGCCGGGGTGGACCGGCTACGTGAGCTGATCACGACGAGCGGCGCGCTGGATCGGGCCGAGCGGCACATCACCGCGCTCACCGAGAGCGCCCTGGCCGCGCTCACCGCTGTCGACCTGGACACCGAGGCCCGCCAGGCCCTGGTCGACCTGGCCATCGCCGCCACCCGCCGCCCCGCCTGACCGCCCCCTCGCCCCCTCGCCCACCTGCCCCACCCGCCCCGCCCCCGCCCCCGAAGCGGTCGATCATGAAGTTGGCGGCAGTTTCGGAGATCGACTCCGCCGCCAACTTCATGATCAACGAGAACGGTGAGGCGGTCCTCGGGGTTAGAAGGCGACTGCCTGGGCTCGGCGTTTCACCTCTCGGGCCAGGTCGCCGCCGAGGGCTACGGCGGGGGTGCCGGGAAGAGTGGGGTCCTCCCGGTAGAGCCAGCGCAGCGCCTCCTCGTCGTCGTAACCGGCGTCGGCGAGCAGGTTGAGCACTCCGGGCAGGTGCTTGAGCACGGTGCGGTTGGCCACCAGGTCGGCCGGGATCCGGCGGACGCCGTCGCGGCGCACCGCGATCAGCTCACGGTCGCGGATCATCTGGTGCACCTTGCTGATCGACAGGTCCAGGCGCTCGGCCACGTCGGGCAGCGTCAGCCATCCGGCCGGGTCGGCCGGTCCGGCCAGCTCGGGGCCGGTCTCGGCGGGTACGGAATCGGTCACCCGACCACCCTGCCACGTGCCCGCCGGACCCGGTGCACGGCACCCCGCACCGCCGCCGGGAGCGCGGCGGTCCCCCCTTGTCGCAACCCGGCGGTAGCATCCTGTTCTACCTTCATCCCTCCGACACATAGACTGCCTGCCGATGGACACACAGGTCGCCGACACGTTGCTGGGCTCGCTGATCGAGGGGCGCTACCGCATTCGCGGGCGCGTCGCCCGTGGCGGCATGGCGACCGTGTACACCGCCACCGACGAGCGCCTGGAGCGCACCGTGGCGGTCAAGATCATTCACCCGACTCAGGCGCCGCAGGCCAAGGCCCGGATGGCCGGCTTCGTCGAACGCTTCACCGACGAGGCGAAGACGATCGCCCGGCTCACCCACCCGAACGTGGTGGCGGTCTACGACCAGGGCATCCACGCCGGCCTGCCGTACCTGGTGATGGAGTACGTCCGCGGCCGCACGCTGCGCGACGTGCTCGCCGAGCGCCGCCGGCTGAACCCGGACGAGGCGCTCGCGATCACCGAGCAGATGCTCGCCGCGCTCGCCGCCGCGCACCGGGCCGGCCTGGTGCACCGCGACGTCAAGCCGGAGAACGTGCTCGTCGCCGAGGTGCCCACCGGCGGGAGCCGCAACCTCGTCGACAGCGTGGTCAAGGTGGCCGACTTCGGGCTGGCCCGGGCCGTCGAGGCCAGCGCCGAGGACGAGAACGGCAACCAGCTCATGGCGACGGTGGCGTATGTGGCGCCGGAACTGGTCACCCAGGGCCACGCGGACCCTCGCACCGACGTCTACTCGGCCGGCATCGTGCTGTTCGAGATGCTCACCGGCCGGGTGCCCTACGACGGCGACCGTCCGGTGGAGGTCGCGTGGCAACACGTCGACCGGGACGTACCGGCGCCGTCGACGCTGGTGCCGACGCTGCCGCCGGCTCTCGACGCGCTCGTCGCCCGGGCCACCCGGCGCGATCCGGCCGGCCGGCCGGCCGACGCCGCGGCGCTGCTGAGCGAGGTGCAGGCGGCCCGCGAGGAGTTGGGCAACCCGCACGCGCACACCACTGTGCTGCGGCAGCTCAGCGACGACACGGCGGTCCTGAGCCAGCCGACCCAGGTGGTGGCCGCGCTCCAGCCGGTCGAGCGCCCGGCGTGGGCACGGCTGCCCGAGAGCGGCGCCGCGCAGCGCCCGCACCGGCGCCGCGCCGTCGAGGAGGACGGCCCGGGGACCGGGTTCGCCGCCCTGCGTACCCGGATCATGGGCTCGCCGCGCGGACGGCTGGCCGTCGCCGCGGCGGTGGTGGTGCTCGGCCTGGTCGCCGCGGTGGGTGGCTGGTGGTTCGGCGTGGGCCGCTACACGGTGGCGCCGCAGATGGTCAGCTTGACCAAGGCCGACGCGGAGGCGCAGGCCCAGCGCGGCGGCTTCACGCTGAAGTACGCCACTCCGCGCCACGACGAGAACGTCCCCAAGGACACGGTGCTCGGGCAGTCCCCGGGCTCGGCCGCGCGGATCGTCAAGGGCGGCACGATCACGCTGACCCTGTCGCTCGGTCCGGAGCGGCTGCCGGTGCCGGACGTGGTGGGCAAGGACTACGCGCTGGCCCAGGCCGAGCTGGAGGGCGCCAACCTGGTTGTGGCCAAGGGCTCCTCCCGGTACGACGACACGCTGCCCGCGGGTGTGGTGCTGGCCACCGACCCGAAGGTGGGCACAGTGGTCAAGCCCGGGGCGAAGGTGACGGTGATCCTCAGCAAGGGTCGCGCGCCGGTGACGGTGCCCAACCTGGTCGGCAAGAGCCTCGCCGAGGCGCGCACCATCCTCGCGCAGCTCGGGCTGAAGCCGGTGGAGAACGTCAAGGACTCCGACAAGCCGAAGGACGAGATCCTCGGCCAGAGTCCGGCCGACGGCACCGGCGTGGAGAAGGGCGCCCAGGTCAAGCTGGAGATCAGCAAGGGCCCGCCGCAGGTGGCCGTCCCCCGGGTGGTCGACATGCCCTGCCAGCAGGCCAAGCAGACGCTGGAGAGCCAGGGCTTCCCGGTCAACGTCCAGCTCAACCCGAACGGCATCGTCCGGATCCAGAACCCGGTCGAGAACACGCCGGTGCCGCCGGGTACGACGATCACTGTGACGTGCCTGTGAGCGGATGTGACGGACGCCGGCGGGTGGGGTCGCACACCCCCACCTCCGGCGGTCTGGCTCGGGCGGCCCTGCCGTACGCGGACGCGGCCGAGTCCGAGGTGGTGCAGGTCTACGTCTCGAACTCGCGCGGCTGGGCGCTGCCGGCCGGCGACCCGGCGCAGGACGCGTTGTTCCGCGACGGGTGCGGCGAGCGCGGGCTGCCCGTGTTCATCCACGCCTCGCTGCTGGTCAACCTCGGCTCCCCCACCCCGGCGACTGTGACCCGGTCGGCGGAGACGCTGGCGCACGCGCTGCGGCGGGGCCGGGCGATCGGTGCCGAGGGCGTGGTGTTCCACGCCGGCAGCGCTGTCGACGCCGGTCACGCCGATGCGGCCCTGCGGCAGGTCCGCGCGGCGCTGCTCCCGCTGCTCGACGAGATCGCCGCCACCGGCGGGCCGATGCTGCTGGTCGAGCCGAGCGCCGGGGGCGGCCGGTCACTGGCGTCCCGGGTCGAGCACCTCGGCCCCTACCTGGACGCGGTCGACCGGCACCCGATGCTCGGGGTCTGCTTCGACACCTGTCACGCCTGGGCGGCCGGTCACGACCTGGCCGCCGAGGGCGGCATGACCGCCACGCTCGACACGCTGGTCGCCACGGTGGGCGCGGACCGGCTGCGGCTGGTGCACGCGAACGACTCGAAGGACCTGTGCGGCTCCACCCGGGACCGGCACGAGAACATCGGCAAGGGCACCATCGGCGAGCCGGCGTTCGCCGAGCTGATGCGCCACCCGGCGACCGCCGGGGTGCCCGTGCTGGTGGAGACCCCCACGGAGAAGCACATCGGCCACGCCGCCGACATCGCCACCCTGAAGCGCCTCCACCCCTGACGGGTCCGCCCGCCCCCTCGCGGGGCGCAGTGGGGCCCGCGGGTCAGGCGCGCAGGGCGGTGTTCAGGATGGTGGCGGTGCGGTCGATCTGCGCGTCGGTGACGTCCAGGTGGGTGACCAGCCGGGCGGTACGCGGGCCGAGCACCGAGATCAGCAACCCCTCCGCCCGCGCGGCAGCCGCCAGCGCGTGCGCGTCCAACGGGTGCTTGGTCAGGTCCAGCGGCACGATGTTGGTCCGCACCACCGACGCGAGCACGCCGTGCGGGGCGACCGCCTCGGCCAGCCGGGCCGCCTTCACGTGGTCGTCGGCGAGCCGCTCGACGTGGTGCGCCAGCGCGTACCGGCCGGCGGCGGCGAGGATGCCGACCTGCCGCATGCCGCCGCCCATCCGCTTGCGCAGGAACCGCGCCCGGGCGATCTTCTCGGCACTGCCCACCACAAGCGAGCCGACCGGCGCGCCGAGGCCCTTGGAGAGGCACACCGAGAGCGTGTCGAACAGCACGCCGTACTCGGCCAGCGGCACCCCGTCGGCCACGTGCGCGTGCCAGATCCGCGCGCCGTCGCAGTGCAGGGCCACCCCGTGCTCGTCGGCGACCTCACGCATCCGGCGCAGCGTCGGCAGCGGGATCACCCCACCGCCGCCCCGGTTGTGGGTCTGCTCCACGGCGATCGCCCGCGTGGGCACCGCGAAGTAGCCGTCCGGCCGGATCATCCCGGCGACCACGTCGGGGTCCAGCTCCGCGCCCACCGCGGGCCAGGTCCGCGAGGAGATCCCGCCGTACGCGGCGGCGGCGCCGACCTCGTACGTGACGACGTGCGCGTCGGCGTCGCAGAGCAGCTCGTCGCCGGGTGGTACGTGCAGCTGGAGCGCGATCTGGTTGGCCATCGAGCCGCTCGGGGCGAACAGCGCCGCCTCGTGGCCGAACAGCGCGGCCACCTCGGCCTCCAGCGCGGTGACCGTCGGGTCCTCGCCGTAGACGTCGTCGCCCACCTCGGCGGCGGCCATCGCCTCCCGCATCCCCGGCGTCGGCCGGGTCACGGTGTCCGTCCGCAGATCGATGACGTCAGCCACTGTGCCTCCTCCGGCTGCCGACTGCGGGGCTCGCAAGCTCACTCCTCGCGTCAGCCACGGAGCATCTCCGCCACCAGGAACGCCAACTCCAGCGACTGCTGGGTGTTCAGCCGGGGGTCGCAGGCGGTCTCGTACCGGTCGGGCAGGTCGAGATCCTCGATGCCCTGGGCACCGCCGAGGCACTCGGTGACGTCCTCGCCGGTCAGCTCGACGTGCAGGCCGCCCGGGTGGGTGTCCAGGCCCCGGTGCACCTCGAAGTAGCCGAGCACCTCGTCGACGATCCGGTCGAAGTGCCGGGTCTTGTAGCCGTTCGAGGACTCGTGCGTGTTGCCGTGCATCGGGTCGCACTGCCAGACGACCTTCGCCCCGGCGGCGGTGACCTTGGCGACGATCGGCGGCAGCGCGTCGCGGACCCGGTGGTTGCCCATCCGGCTGATCAGCGTGAGCCGGCCGGGGATGTTGTCCGGGTTGAGCTTCTCGCAGAGCTCGATCGCCTCGTCCGGGGTGGTCGTCGGGCCGAGCTTGACGCCGATCGGGTTGGCGATGCGGGAGATGAAGTCGATGTGCGCCCCGTCGATCTGCCGGGTCCGCTCACCGATCCAGAGGAAGTGCCCGGACAGGCCGTACGCCTTGCCGTTGGAGATCCGGGTCAGCGCCCTGTCGTACTCCAGCGCCAGCGCCTCGTGCGAGCAGTGCAGCGTGACGGTGCGCAGCGCCTCGTCGTCGGTCATGCCGCAGGCGCGGATGAAGGCCAGCGCCCGGTCGATCTCGCGGGCGATCGCGTCGTAGCGCTCGCCGGCCGGGGACCGCCGGACGAAGTCCTTGTTCCAGTCGTGCACGGCGTGCAGGTCGGCCAGCCCACCGGCCAGGTACGCCCGGAGCATGTTCATCGCGGCGGCCGAGTTCGCGTACGCCCGGATCATGCGCTGCGGGTCGGCGACCCGCGCCTCCGGCGTGGCCTCCAGGGAATTGATCATGTCGCCGCGGTAGGCCGGCAGGCCCCGGGCGTCGGTCGGCAGGGACCGGGGCTTGGTGTACTGGCCGGCGACCCGGGCGACCTTGACCACCGGCAGCGACGCGCCGTAGGTGAGCACGATGGCCATCTGGAGCAGCGTGCGGGCGTTGGCGAGCAGGTGACTCTCGGTGTTGTCGGCGAAGGTCTCCGCGCAGTCACCGCCCTGGAGCAGGAACGCCTTGCCCTCGCAGACCAGCGCGAGCCGCTGCCGCAACTGGTCGACCTCGTAGGGCGCGACCACCGAGGGCACCGTGTCCAGCACCCGGCAGACCTCGGCGACCTGGGCCGGGTCGTCCCAGGGCGGGGTCTGCGCGCGCGGCAGCTCCCGCCATCGGTCGAGGCCGAGGGCCGCGTCCTCGGCGGAGTCGGCGGTCGGGCGGCTGGTCTGCAGACCAGGGCTGCCCACGGCGGGGTGACTCAGCTGATGCCACTCATGGCGCATGAAGGAAAGCGTACGGCGACCGTCGCGATCACTCACCGCCGAGGGGGATGGTTCCGGTCACTGGGAGGACACCGGCGAGGGCGCCATCGCCGGCGGCGGCGGCCCCGCCGGGTCGGCGGTCGGCTCGACCGCGCGCTCGCCGGGCGCCTCGCCGGAGATGCACCAGTCCGCGCCGTTACGGGTGACGGTGAACAGCAGCGACCGGGCGGCCTTGCGCGAGCCGGCGGCAACAGTGATCGAGGCGCTGACCTCCTGACCGTTCGGGCCGGAGCGGACCTCGGTGATCGTCGCCTCGGGCACCGTGAAGTGGTCGGCGAAGTCGCCGTTCGGGCCGGTGGCGGCGGAGTCGAAGGCGGCATGCATGGGCGCGCAGAGCTGGCTGCGGCCGGCGGCGGCGTCGCGGGCGGTCAGCGCGTCCAGGTACGCCTGCACGCGTTCCCGGCTCTTGGCCGCCGCCTCCTCGGCCGGAGCCTTCCCGGTGGGCGGGGTGTCGCCGCTCTGGCTCCCGGATCCGCAGGCGGTCAGGGCGGCCGGCAGGAGCGCGAGGAGGGCGAGCCCGGTGAACCGGCCCCGGTTGCTGCGACCCATCTGTCCTCCCGTCGCGTGGACTCGTCGAGCGGCGAGTGTGCCACATCCGGCCAGATCGGCCGGGTGACTCCCCATCCTGACCCGGATCGGCGCGCTCGGCCAGGACGGCACGCGGGCGGGGAGGGGCCGGTGCGGCCCCTCCCCGCCGGGTGGGTGGTGCGTCGGCCCTCGGCTCAGCCGAGACCGCCCTTGATGGCGCCGATCAGCTCACCGTTGCTGGTGTCACCGGAGAGCTCCCAGAAGAACGCGCCACCGAGGCCCTGGCTGTTGGCGTAGCTCATCTTCCCGCCGATGGTCGACGGGGTGTCGTAGCTCCACCAGTTGCTGCCGCACTTGGCGTACGCCGTGCCGCCGACGGTGCCGGTGGCCGGGCAGCTGTTCTTGAGCACCTTGTAGTCCTCGATGCCGGCCTCGTAGGTGCCCGGGGCCGCGCCGGTGGCGCTGCCGCCGGGTGCGGCCTGGGTCACACCGGTCCAGCCGCGTCCGTAGAATCCGACGCCGAGCAGCAGCTTGCTGGACGGTACGCCCTTGGACTTGAGTTTCTGGATCGCCGCGTCCGACCAGAAGCCCTGCTGTGGGATGCCCGCGTAGGAGTAGAGCGGCGAGTGCGGCGCGGTCGGCCCCTGGGCGTTGAAGGCGCCGAAGTAGTCGTACGTCATCGGCATCAGCCAGTTGAGGTTGTTCGCGGCGCCGGCGTAGTCGGTGGCGTCGATCTTGCCGCCGTTGCTGCCGTCGGCGGTGATCGCCGCGGTGACCAGGAAGCTGGAGCCGAACTTGCCCCGCAGCGCCGAGATCACGTTCTTGAACGCGTTCGGGCCGCTGCTGTCGCACTGGAGGCCACAGGCGTTCGGGTACTCCCAGTCGATGTCGATGCCGTCGAAGACGTCCGCCCAGCGCGGGTCCTTGACCAGGGAGTAGCAGGAGTCGGCGAACGCGGCCGGGTTCTGCGCGGCCTGGGTGAAGCCGCCGGACCAGGTCCAGCCGCCGAAGGACCAGAGCACCTTCAGGTTCGGGTACATCTTCTTCAGCTTGCGCAGCTGGTTGAAGCTGCCGCGCAGCGGCTGGTCCCAGGTGTCGGCGACGCCGTCGACGCTGTCCGCCGCGGTGTACGCCTTCTCGTAGTCGGCGTAGCTGTCCCCGATGCTGCACCGGCCGCCGGTGGTGTTGCCGAAGGCGTACAGGATGTGGGTCAGCTTCGCCGCCGAGCCGCTCGTGTGGATGTTCTTGACGTGGTAGTTGCGGGCGTAGACGCCCCACTCGGCGAAGTAGCCGACGATCTTCTTGCCGCCGGGCGGCGGCGTGGTCGGCGGCTGCGTGGTCGGCGGGGTGGTCGTCGGCGGCGTGGTGGTGGGTGGCGTGGTGGTCGGCGGCGCCGTGGTCGGCGCGGTGGTCGTCGGCGTGCCGCCGCCGGTGCAGGAGCCGCCGTTGATCGTGCAGCTCACCGGTGCCTTGTACGCGCCGGTGCCGTTGTAGCCCCAGCTGAAGCTGGCGCCGGGGGCGAGCGTCGACGCCCAGCTCTTGTTGACCGCCACGTAGCGGTCACCGCTGCGGGTGATGTCGGCGTCCCAGGAGCTGCTGATCGAGGTGCCGGAGGGCAGCGTGAACTCGATGCGCCAGCCGTTGAGGGTGGAGCTGGTGCCGTTGGTGACTGTCACCCGTCCCTCGTGGCCGGTCCCCCAGTCCTGCACCTTGGCGAACGTGGCGGTGACGCTGCCGGCGGCCGACGCGGTGGTCATGGGCACCGCGGCGACCGCGAGCGCGACCACGGCGCCGGTGGCCCACAGGGCCCGGCGGAGCGATCTCTTCATACGGCGTCCCTCCAATAGTTAGGAAACTTTCCAAATTGATTGCTGAGACGCTACTCACGCCGTCACCACTTCGTCAAGATGTAGATGCATCGATTTCACGGGTGACGCGGGACGGTGGGCGCGAGGGGTCGTAGCCTCGTCCCATGACCGTTTTCGACGTCCAGATCGACGCCCTCACCGGCGGCCCGGCCGACCTCGGCCGCTACCGCGGCCGCGCCCTGCTCGTGGTCAATGTGGCCTCCCGCTGCGGCCTCACCCCGCAGTACGCGGGCCTTCAGGAACTCGCGGACACGTACGCCGGACGCGGGCTGACGGTGCTCGGGGTGCCGTGCAACCAGTTCGCCGGCCAGGAGCCGGGCAGCGCCGCCGAGATCGAGGAGTTCTGCCAGGTCAACTACGGCGTGACGTTCCCGCTGACGGAAAAGGTCGACGTCAACGGGCCGGACCGGCACCCGCTCTACGCGGAGCTGGTGTCCACGCCGGACGCCGAGGGGCACACCGGCGACGTGCGCTGGAACTTCGAGAAGTTCCTCGTCGCGCCGGACGGCACGGTGGCCGCCCGGTTCGGCCCGCAGGTCACGCCCGAGGATCCCGAGCTGCGCGCGGCGATCGAGAAGGTCCTGCCGGCCTGACGGGCGCAGCCGGGGCCGGCTGCCGCCCCGGCTACGCCGCGCAGGGCCGCGACGGCACCGCGGACTTGCTCCGCAGGATCCGGTACGTCCCGGACGAGGTAGTTGAGAGCTCGTACCGGACCTGCCACAGCGTGCAGGTCTCCTGCGGGCGGTTCTTCGGCCCGTAGCCGGGGTCCTGAGTGCTCCGGAAGGTCACCACGGCCGCGACCACTCCCTGGCCGACGTCGGTCAGCGAGCGCAGCACCACGTCGGAGTCGTGCGTGGTGACGAGCTGACGCCCGAACCGTTCCACGGCCCCGCCGTCGTCCGGGTCGAGGACGTCCCCGGCCGGATCGAACATGGCCGCGGCCGCCGGATAGTTTCGGTTGTTGACGGCGCTGAAGTAGGCGTCGAAGGTGCGGGCGACCTCAGCCGCTCGCGCGTCCACCACGCCCGCCTCGATCGTCACGAGGCCGACCACGGCCGGTGACTCCGAAGGGGACGGCGTCAGCTCCCACGGATCGGCGCTCGCCGGGTCGGACGAGGGCGCATCCGTGCCTGCCCCCGGGTCGTCCTCAATCCTGTGCGTCTGCCCGGGCGACGGGTCGGCGCCCGGCACGTCGGCGTCGTCCCGCACCAACCACAGGACGCCACCGGCCCCGAGTGCGATCGCCAGGCTGACGACGGCGGCGACCAGCATGGCGCGCAGGAACGCCCGCCGCGGTTCCGGCCCGGTACTGGGACCGTCCGACCCGTGGCCGTCGTCCGGCTCGGTGAGGCGATCCAGCTCGGCGACCCGGTCCGGCTCGATCACCACCTCCGGTCCGGTCACAGCGACCCGCTCGTCGTCGACGGGCACCGGCAATTCGAACGGCTCGGGGCCAAAGCCCAGCACGGTGCCGGGGCTCCGGGCCGGCGCGGTGACGTCGCTCTCGGACGTCGTGGGCTCGTCACGGCCCACCGGTTTGGACCTGCCGCTTGCCAACGGGGCGAAAGGCGCGGCGCAGACCGGGCAGAGCGACGCGGCAGACGGAACGACCGAACCGCATTCCGCGCATTCTCGAACAGACATCGGCAGCTCCCCGCGTCCTCGGGAGAAAGAATTCGCCCGAGTGAATCGGAAACGGTTGTCGTCGCGCAACACCGAATCGCGACTGTGTCCTGTTCGACCGCAACTCCGTCCGGCCGTACGAACGGATCGGCCCGTCGAACCCGGCGAGCGGTACCTACGGCCACTTTCCCGCAGAGGGCGGGAACTCATAACGTGGCTGACCCCGGACCATCGTCATCGATTGGTGATCACATGACGAGCACGATCGACGGTGACAGGAACCCGACAGAAACGACGCGATTCTTCACGCATAATCCGCCGCGCGAACGACAACAGGCTCCGATGTCGCCGACCACCCGCTATTTGTGCGGAGCGGCATACCGCAGTGAGCGATTCGCCGATGGAGTAATCGCCGAACTGATCGACGACGGCCATCGGGCCGTCGTGCCGACCATCGGGTACGACCTGGAGCCGATCCTGCGTCACTGCTACCACGCACGGCATCTCTGGCTACTCCAGAACGCGCTCGTCTCGGCGATCCTGCTGGTGGGATTCTTCGCTGCGACCTGGTCCACGGTCCTGCTGGCCGGCATCGCGTTCCTGGCGAACTTCCTCAGCCCGCCCGCCGAACGGGCGGACCGGTCGACGGCATACCTCGTGCTCGGCGGCCTCGCACTAGCGGCGCTGGTATGGACGATCGGCCCACCGCTGCTGGTCCTGCTCGGCCTGTCCAGCGGCACTCCGCCGGACACGTCGGCGCCGTCGGAGCTCACCACGTCGTACTGGCCCGTGCTCTGGTGGCTGATCGGGCTCGGCCTGAGCGTCCTGGCCGTCGTCGCCCTCGCCCGCGCGACCGTCCTGCGGATCTTCACTCGCGACCTGGCACCCGGCGCACGTCACGAACCGCCCGAGGTGACCAACCCGGCGATCCTCCGCCGGATGAAGACCGTCGCTATCGCACAGCACGGCAACGTCGTCCTCCACTCAGGCTACGACCCGTTCCTCGGCAGTGGCCATGTGGTCCGCGCCTGGTCGGTGGCGATGGAGCTGAAGCGGGACCGAGGGCCCGACGGGCACCGGCCGACCGTCACTGACCCTGTCGCCGTGGACCCGGTGGCGCTGAACCGGCACGTCAAACGACGCCTGGCGGCGCTCGGCTCGATGGAGTTGCCGGCGCACGAACGCATGACCGGCCTCGTGCTGCGGGACCAGGTTGTGGCCTCGGGCGCGCAGTGGCGGAACTATCCCCTCATCGACGCGGGAGGCCGGCAGCCCTTCTCGCATGCCTCGCCACAGGCAGTCGAGGCGATCATCCGTGCGCCGCAGCCGAGCGTTCGCCACTTCCTGCGGGCGAGCGTCGGCGCCGACATCCGTGAGGCGACCGGGAACGCCGGAGACGTCATCATGCCGGCCGAGTACCAGAACGTCGTGGTCTCGACCTTCACACACATTGCGGTCGAGGGCGGCATGCTCTACGTGGAGAGCGTCTCGACGGTCCTCGGGCCGATCCGGGAGAAGTTCCTCGACCTGGATCAGCACGTCGCGAGCGACGGCACCTGGTGGGAGCCGTTCCGCGAGGCCCTGCGACTGTTCGGCGCCGCCATCCTGACCGCCCCGGTGCGGCTGGTGCGCACCGTCGTCCGCGCCATCGGCGCCAACCGCCGGATGACCCGGGCGGACCGGGAGACCGAACAGCTTCCCCGGTACGACTTCGGCGCCCGGGCCGAGGTCCGGCAGCTCGCCTCCGCCAGCCGGCCGGTGACCTATCTGCAACGGCTGGACGCGGAGAAGTACAGCAAGCTGATGGAGCGGCGGGTCAGCGAGGCAGTGCTCGGCTACCTGGCCGGCCAGGGCATCGACACCTCCGAGTACGAGACCCGGATGAACGTCTTCAACAACCACGGCGTCTTCATCCGCGGCGACAACCACGGGCCCGCAGCCGCCGGCCCCGGAGCCACGGCGCTGCTGGACAACGGCGGCGGCAAGCGAAAGGCGAAGAGCAATGACGCAGGAGGACGGTAACCGGGGGGTGGTCATCCATGGATCGTCCATCGGGCCGGTGGCGGTCGGGCAGAACGCCACCGCGAATCAGATCAACCAGACCGGTGATGCCTCGCTGCCGGCGATCCTGGAGGAGTTGCGGAGGACCCGGCGGTTGATCGAGGAGAACCGGTCCCAGCTGAACGAACCGGAGCTGGCACTGGAGGAGGTCGACGACATCGCGGACCTGATCCGGCAGGACCAGCCGGACCGTAAGCGGATCATGGCCAAGGTGGACCGGCTGGTCAACCGCCTCAGTGCCATCGGCGGCATCGCCGGGGGCACCTGGGGTCTGAGCCAGTTGATCACGCAGTTCCTTCGCTGACAGTCCGGCGCCCGGCTGTGCTCCGGCCTCACCGAGGACAAAGCACAGCCGGGCGGACCGGGGTCAGCCGGCGGCGGCCCGGAAGACCGGGTAGTAGCCGCCGGACTGCCCGGCGGCCGTCGGGTGGTACGACTTGCTCAGGCTCAGCACGTTCAGCGCGTGCAGCCACTTCGTTCCGTAGCTGCACAGCTGGTGGCCGACGAAGATGGAGCGGACGTCGGCGAAGGTGAAGCCGGCCGAGACGGCGGCCGTGCGGGTGATGTCGTCGAGCAGGTTGATGCCCTCGTTGATCTTCGCCCGGGACGTCGCGCTGAGCCCGACGCAGGGAGTGCCGAGCTGGTAGAAGACCGGGTAGCCGACCACCACGACGCGGGCCGAGGGCGAGCGGCTCTTGATGCCGTTGTAGACGTTGGCGAGCCGGCCCGGCATCGAGGTACGGGCCACGTTCATGGCGGACTGCACGGCCGCCACGCACTGGGTCTCCCCCTGGAGCACGCAGGTGCTCATGATGTTGGCGAAGCCGACGTCGTTGCCGCCCACAGTGACGCTGACCAGCGTGGTGGTCGACGAGAGCGCGGAGAGCTGACTGTTGATGACGTCCGCCGTGGTGGCGCCGGAGCAGGCGACCGAACGGTACGACGCGGGCTTGATATTGGTGTTGTAGAGCGCCGGGTAGGCGTTCGTGCTGCGTAGACAGTTACCGCTCTCGGAGGTGTAGCTGTCGGCGCCGACGCCGGAGGCGTACGAGTCGCCGAGCGCGACGTAGCGGTCGGACGGGGCCGCCTGGGCGGGGGCGGCCAGAGACAGAGTGACCCCGACCGAGGCGGCCAGAGTCAGGGCGAGGGTGGCAAGACGGGATCTCCGCACGTCGCACTCCTGGAGGCGTGAAGTGGTGGTGAGAGATAGATATCAATAAGATCACACCGCATGGAAGATCACCGATTTGCGGTCGGGCGCGCATAGCGACTTACGCCTACAAATCGTTGCCGGTTTCGCGGACCGGGATGAAGGATTGTTCCGCCGGGAACGTCAGGCGCATCGCCAGGTCGGCAGGGCGGTCAGGCAGGCTCGACTGTGTCCGCGCCACCGGTACGCCGGGTCGGTACTGACGTCGAAGACGCCGACGACCCGCTCATGCCGCGGAGCACCGACGACCCGCTCATGCCGCGGAGCATCAGCCCGCGCAACCGCACCAGCTCGTCGGCGTCGGACGGCACCGCCCGGCGCGCGTGTCCCACGGGCCGGCTCAGACCGGACGGCGGCCGGCGAACCCGCACTCGACCCGGTGATACCACCGGATGTCGGTGTCCCCCTCCAGCCAGCACCAGAGCACCGCCCGGCCGTCGCGCTCACCGGGGAAGTCGAGCAGCACCGGGGCGATCCCCTTGACCGCGATCTCATGCTGGTGGAACTCGTCCACCACCACGTGCAGCCGCGCCTCCAGCGCCTTCACCTCGGCGAGCCCGCCGAGCGCGCTGACGCCGTGGTCGGCCAGGTCGACCCGCAACTCGGCCAGGTCGGCCCGCAGCCGGATCAGCTCGTCGACGCGCGGCCGCAACGTGGCCACCAGGTGACGCGCCTGGGCGAGAGTGAACACCGGGCCAGTATGCGGCACGACCCGTGTCGTCCGGGTCACCGCCCAGCCGCACGTCACGAGCGAGGGCGCGGACCTGACTGCCCGGGAGGGCTGGACCGATCTGGTGTTCTGCGGCGTGGCCACCGAGAGTTGCGTGCTGACATCAGCTGTGGACGCGGTTACACGGACGGATCCCAGGCGATGAGCTGATCGAAGATGCGACGGTCGCCTTCGAACTTCAGGGAATCCAGCGGTATGCGGCCGTAGAAGAACAGGACCAGGTCACTGGCTGTGCCCCGGGCGGAGACGTCGGCCGTGTCCGGGACCTCGCCGGCAGCGGGCGTGAGGTGGGCGACCTGCGCCCCGTCGGCGGACAGCCGGAGGCGCCAGGAGCGGCCCTCGATGGCGTGGTAATCGACGACGGCGGGCTGGTGTGGCCAGGCGACAGTCGTCGCGCAGAGGGTGAACTGGCAGTCGTCGAAACCGTCGAGGGCGACCTCCTCCGACAGCGGCTGGGGGGGTGCCCACCGTGAGCTGGGCGTCGTAGGTGTGCACCGCGATCTCGGGAACCTGGCGCCGCGCCCAGGCACCAGCGGTTTGCGGTGACGGCGAGTCATCCCACCACGTCCAACATCCGCGATCCGGGCCGGCCTCACCCAGCGCCCTCGTCAACTGCTCGACGGACTCGGTCCACCAGGCAAGCAATGCCTCGCGTTCCCGGGGCGCACCCTTGCCGTCCTCCCAGGCCGACTTCTCCGGAGGCCCGTCCGCAGGCCCCGCGGCGACGATCGCGGCTGTCTTGCGGCGGCCCGTACCCACGTGCTGGACGAGATCGAACAGGGTCCGCTCCGGATGGGTCGGAACCTTCATGTCGAGGCTGGGCGCCGCGGCGACCGCGATACGGAAGGCGGTCGACCGTTCGTCGATGAGCCGCAGATGATCGGAGAACGTCAACGTCTTGTGCACGTCGGCTTTCTACCAGTGCGCCCGGCGACCGGACAGCGGTTTTCGCAGCCAGGTTGTCAGGACTGAACCCGTTCCGCCTCCTGCACGAACGTGTCGCTCCGGCGCGCCCCCATCCGGTCCAGCTCGTCCAGCACCGCACCCACCCCGTCCGCACCCACCAGCACTGTGACGCGCAGCCGGGCCGACAACGGCTGGTCCTGCCAGTAGCCGCGCGGCAGCAGGCTCGCCTGCGGCGTCGTGGTCGCCACGGCGGCGTCGCTGACGATGACCGAGATCGCGCCCGCGCGCAGCAGCGCGTCGCGCAGGTCGGCGCTGTTCGCGGCCGGGTCCGGTTCCAGCAGCGCGGTGACCACCCGTACCCGCTGTCCGGGTGGCACGGACGGTTCGCCGGCCGGCGCCGCGGCGGTACGACGCCGGGGCGCGCCCGGCGCGGTCAGGCTGGTCACGCCGCCAAGGTGGTACGCGTCGGCGCCCTGCTGCGCCTGGTCCAGGCGTTCCTGGTCGGCCGGCGGCACACGCAGGCCGATGAGCGCCTGCACCCCGGCGGCGATCAGCCAGGTCAGGACGAAGGAGAACGCGACCACGCTCACCACGCCGACGAGCTGGCGCCACAGCAGGCCGCCTCCGCCGCCGAGGAACAGCCCGTCGGCGCCGAGCGGGTTGACCCCGCGGTTGCCGAACAGGCCGAGCAGGAGCGTGCCGAGCATGCCGCCGACGAAGTGCACGGCGAGCACGTCGAGCGCGTCGTCGAGGCGCAGCAGGTACTTCAGCTTCAGCGCGAAGTGGCAGACCAGGCCGGCCAGCGCGCCGATCGCGACGGCCGAGGCCGCGTTGACGTACCCGGCGGTCGGGGTGACCGTGGCGAGGCCCGCGACCGCGCCGGAGACCGCGCCCACGACTGTGCTGTGTCCGTCGGTGACGCGTTCCAGCGCCAGCCAGACGAGCATCGCCGCGGCGGCGGCCAGGTGCGTGTTGAGGACGGCCTGGGCGGCGAGGCCGTTGGCCTGGAGGCCGTCGCCGCCGTTGAAGCCGAACCAGCCGAACCAGAGGATGCCGGCGCCGACGATGGTCAGCGGGATCGAGTTCGGCGGCGCGGCGGTGTGCGGCCAGTCCCGGCGTCGGCCGACGACGAGCAGGACGGCGAGGACGGCGGCGCCGGCGCTGGCGTGCACGACCAGCCCGCCGGCCCAGTCCTGGGTGCCGAACTTCGCCAGCCACCCGCCGGGGTGCCAGAGCCAGTGCGCGATCGGCGCGTAGACCACTATCGACCAGACCGCGAGGAACAGCACCCAGCCGCCGAAGCGCAGCCGGCCCGCGGTGGCGCCGGTGACGAGCGCGGGTGTGATCACCGCGAACATCATCTGGAACAGCACGAACGCCAGCGTCGGGATGGTGATCCGGCCGTCGACCACGTGCAGGTTGGGTGCGGGCGGCACCTTCAGGTCGGTGAGCCCGAACAGTTCCAGGTTGCCGAACAGCCCGCTGCCGGCGTCGTCGCCGAAGGCGATCGTGTAGCCGACGAGCACCCAGGTCAGGCTGACCACGCCGAGCGCGATCATGTTCTGTTGCAGCATCGCCAGCACGTTGCGGGTTCGGACCATGCCGCCGTAGAACGCGGCGAGCCCCGGCGTCATGAACAGGACGAGGCCGGCGCAGACGAGCACCCAGGCGGTGTCACCCGCGTTCGGAGCGGACACGGTTTCCCTCCTTCTATCGCAGGTTGACGGAGTCGCGGACGGTGTGCAGCACGGTGTCCTTCACCCGTTCGTGGTTCGGCACCGGCGCGAAGTGCCGGTCCGGCAGCAGCAACAGCCAGGTCGCGATGTTGAACGGCCCGGTCAGCACCGGGATGCCGAGCGGCGTGAGCATGGTGGTCAGCGCCATCTGCACGAACAGCGTCAGCGCGATGCCGAACAGCGTGTAGACGGTCACCAGCGCGCCGGGGCGGTTCGCGACAGCGCCCACCACGATCGCGGTCAGCACCGCGTTGAAGGCGAACAGCCCCTTGTCCAGGGACGCGCCGTCGGCGCCGAACCAGAGCGCCAGCAGTGTCGCGCCGACGGCGCCGATCACCGCGAACAGCGCCGACCACCGGGAGTTGATCAGCAGGGCGACGAGGATGAGCAGGCCGGTGACCCAGCTCTCGATCAGGTAGACCTGGGACACGCCCTTGAAGAAGACGGGGATGAGGCCCCAGTCGAACGTGCCGCCGGTCAGCGATCCCTCACCGGGGAACTTCGGCGTCAGCTTGGTGAGCACTGTGAACCTGTCGAACTGGTACGCCGCCATCAGCAGGAACCAGGTCGTGAGCACGAACGGGAACGTGTAGGCGGTCAGGTTCCAGCGTTTGAAGACGGCGTTGAGGGCGAGCGTGACCACCACCGTGCCGATCGCGCCGAGCACGAGGTAGAGCCACATCAGCGGGCGCTGGTCGAGGAACGTGGGCACCGCGAGCCCGGTCAGCAGCGGGCTGAAGCCGAACAGGCCCTTGCGCCAGCTGGACATGTCGACCCGTAGCGCCAGCGCGGTCGCGGTGCCCACGACCAGGCCGAGCACGCCGCCGCCGAACACGCGGGGCGTCCCGTTCTCGAACGCGCCCCAGGCGAGCGCGATCAGGATGAGCAGGCCGCTGAGCGGGTTGTTCTGGAGCACCACCTGCGCGGCGCCGCGCAGGCCGGCGTCGACGAACCGGACCAGCGGGTTCCGGTCGGCCAGGTGGCGCCAGCCTCGTCCGATGTCGGCCATGTCGCTGCCCTCCTCGCCTCAACGCCAGCTGAAGACCGGCGGGAAGGTGCAGCCGGTCACCTCTTCGCGGGCGGCAGTGCAGAACGCGCGTACCGCGGCGCGGACCGGTTCGGTCTCCTGACCGAGCACCTTGAACACCAGGCCGGCGTCGTTCGGCAGCCGGCTGACCGCGGTGGCCAGCGGTGTCTGCTCGTCCCACACCGGCGTCGCGGTCCGTTCGAAGACCCGGGCCGCCCGGTCCGGGTCGGTGAGCAGCACGACGTTGCCGAAGACGTGGAAGCGGTCCATCATCCCGATCCGCGACACCGGGAAGCGGCCGGGCGTGATGACGAACTTCTCGACGAACAGCGGCCGTCCGTCGGGCCGTTCGGCCCGCAGGGTGGTGGAGAACAGGTCGTACGCGAAGATCTCGCCGTCGCGGTAGTACTTGCGGCCGGGCTGGAGCACCTCGGCGTACAGCATGGTGGCGGTCTCCGGCAGCCGGACCACGGTGTCGGAGACGAACCGGCTGCGCCGGAACGGGATCACCGGCTCGGGCAGGAACTCCAGGTAGGCGTCCTCGGCCAGGGTGAAGCTCTGGGCCTGGGTGCCGTAGTTGGCGTCCATCTCCTGGATCTTGGTGGCGGCCTGGGTGACCAGGTGCGCCTGCGCGCCCGGCCCCAGGTCGACGTCCATCCGCAGCCGGTCGCCCTGGAGCACGCCGCCGGAGGTGGTGAGGATCATGACGCAGGGCAGGCCCGGCATCTCCTCGTCCCAGTACAGCGCGCGCTGCACCAGCAGCGGGGACTGCCGGAAGACGTCGCGCATGATGGTCCGGTCCTCGCGCCGTTCGAACCCCAGCCGGAGGATGCCCACCTTGCCGTTCGCGGCGGCCGGCAGCTGCGCCGGCTGATCCTGGTACGGCGCGAGTTCCCGGACGGAGTCCAGAGTGGTCATGCGAGGACTTCGGCGTCGAAGAGCGCGTTGCGGCGGACCAGGTCCACCAGGTCGTCGATGCCCTCGCCGGTCTTGCAGTTGGTGAAGACGAACGGCTTGCCGCCGCGCATCAGCTCGGCGTCCCGGGCCATCACGTCCAGGTCGGCGTCGACGTACGGGGCCAGGTCGGTCTTGTTGATCACGAGGATGTCGGACTTGGAGATACCCGGGCCGTTCTTGCGCGGGATCTTGTCGCCGGCCGCCACGTCGATCACGTAGATGAAGTAGTCGACCAGCGCGGGGCTGAAGGTGAGCGTGAGGTTGTCGCCGCCGCTCTCGATGAGCACGACGTCGCTGTCCGGGAACCGCGCCTCCATGTCCTCGACCGCGGCGAGGTTCATGCTGGGGTCCTCGCGAACAGCGGTGTGCGGGCAGGCGCCGGTCTCCACGCCGACGATGCGTTCCTCCACCAGCACGCCGGTCAGGGCGCGGCGGACGTGCTTGGCGTCCTCGGTGGTGACCACGTCGTTGGTGATGACCAGGATGCGCAGGCCCTGTTCGACCAGGCGGGGCACGACGGCCTCGATGATGGCCGTCTTGCCGCTGCCCACCGGGCCGCCGACGCCGATCCGACTCGCTGATTTCATTTCCGAAAGCCCTTCAGGTGGGTGAGCGCTCAGCTCATGAACATCCGTACGTGTGCGTGCTGGTGCGCGCCGGCCAGCACGTCGAGGTGCGGCGCGAAGCTCTGCATGTCGTCGAGCCCGGCGGTGCGCACCTCCTCGTAGTCCTCGCCGACCCGCTCGTTGACCGCGAAGAGGATCGACTGGGTGTCGAGGTGGTCCACCCGCATGAGCCGGACCGCCGCGCCGAGCACCATGGAGGCCGCGCCGTACTGGTGGGCGGCGAACGCGTCCGCCTCGCCCACGCCGAGTTCGGCGAAGAGCACGCCGAGCGCGACCGGGTAGGTGACCGGGACGCCGCCGCCGCTCTCCGCGACGCGCTTGCGCAGCAGGGACTCCCCCACCACCCGTTCGGCGGCCTCGGCCAGCTTGCGCCCCATGCGGACGGTCATCGTCCGCGTCTCCTCGTTGATCTTGCGCAGGTGTACGGCCTCGTCGGCCGCCCGGATCCGGTCGAGGTCACCGGCGCGGGCGGCGCGGTGCGCCACGAGCAGCGCCACCCCGTCGCCGGTGGCGGCGGCGCGCGTGACGGTACGCACGAACTCCTGCAACGTGGTCCGGTCGTGCACCGCGCCCTGCTCGACCGCCGTCTCCAGCCCGTTGGAGAAGGAGAAGGCGCCGACCGGGAAGACCGAGTCGCCGAACTGGAGCAGTTTCAGTGCCTCGGTCACCGTGGACACCCCGGCCCCTCAGTTCAGGTCGGCGGGCAGGTGTGTGTGCGGGGTCGAGTCGGCCCCGCCGAACAGGCGCCGCGACTCGTGCGGGGCCAGGTACGCGATGATCTCGGTGCCGGGCATGAACTCGTGGGTGAGACCGGTGAACGCGTGGGTCCGCATCACCGAGTCCATGACCTTGCGGTCCACAGTCAGCGGGACGTACATCTTGGTGCCCTTCACCACCGCCGGCCAGTGCTGGTTGCCGATCGCGTGGCCCAGTTCGACGGCCGAGCGGATCACCATGTCCAGCGACTCCCCGTGCAGCGTGTCGAGGTGCACGACCATCACCTCGCCGAGCGCGATCCGGGCCACCACCGCGGTCGCGGTGGCGTCGTCCCAGGCCAGCACGTCGCCGTCGCGCAGCCGTACGCCGCGGGCCAGGGACAGCGCCAGTTCGGTGCCGAGGCTTGTGGTCCGGCGCAGCCGGCTCTTCTGGGCGTCCCACTGGTCGAGGACCAGGTCGTCGACCTTGGCCTCCCGGAGCCGCTCGGTCCAGGCCGGCTCGTTCACGTTGCCGAGTACCGTTTCGACGAGCATGTGTTCTCCTTTCACGCGACCCCGCCACCGGCCCGGCCGGGGGCGGGCACCGCGCCGGGTCAGCTGAAGAAGTAGAGCTGGCTGAGGGGGAGGTTCTTGGCCGCCGGCACTGTCGCGTGCACGCCGTCCATCTTCACGGCGAAGGTCTCCGGGTCGACTTCGAGCTTCGGCGTACGGTCGTTGCGCACCATGTCGCGCTTGGTCAGGTTGCGGCAGCCGTAGACCGGCATGACCTGCCGTTGCAGACCGAGCTGTTCGGCCACCCCCGCCTCGTGCGCGGCCCGGGACACGAACGTCACGCAGTTCTTGGCGACCTGGGAGCCGGTGGCGCCGAACATGGGCCGGTAGTAGACCGGCTGCGGGGTGGGCAGCGACGCGTTCGGGTCGCCCATGATCGACCAGGCGATCATGCCGCCCTTGAGCACCATCTTCGGCTTCGTGCCGAAGAACGCGGGCTCCCAGAGAACCAGGTCGGCGAGCTTGCCGGGACTGACCGAGCCGATGACGTGCGAGACGCCCTGGGTGATGGCCGGGTTGATGGTCATCTTGGCGACGTAGCGCAGGACGCGGAAGTTGTCGTTGGCGTCGGAGTCCTCGGCCAGCTTGCCGCGGACGTTCTTCATCTGCCCGGCGAGCTGGACGGTGCGCAGCCAGGTCTCGCCCACCCGGCCCATGGCCTGCGAGTCGCTCTGCATCATCGAGATGACGCCCTCGTCGAGGAGCACGTCCTCGGCGGCGATGGTCTCGGTGCGGATCCGGCTCTCCACGAAGGCGACGTCCGAGGGCACCTTCGGGTTGAAGTTGTGGCAGACCATGATCATGTCGTACAGCTCGGACTGGCTGTTGATGCCGTACGGCACCGTCGGCGTGGTCGAGGCGGGCAGCACGTTCATCTGGCCGGCGACCTTGATGATGTCCGGCGCGTGCCCGCCGCCGGCACCCTCGGTGTGGAAGGTGTGGATGGTCCGGCCCTCGAAGGCGGCGATGCTGTCCTCGATGTAGCCGCTCTCGTTGAGCGTGTCGGTGTGGATGCTGATCTGGACGTCGTACTCGTCGGCGACGGCCAGGCAGGACCGGATCACCGCGGGCGGCGCACCCCAGTCCTCGTGGATCTTGAAGCTGGGCACCCCGGCCATGATCTGCTCGACGAGCGGCGCCCGGCCACTGCTGTTGCCCTTGCCCAGCAGGCCGATGTTGATCGGCAGGTTCTCGAACGACCGCATCATGTTGTGGATGTTCCAGGGACCGGGCGTGATGGTGACGCCGTTGGTGCTGTCGGTGGGCCCGGTGCCGCCGCCCCAGAGGGTGGTGACGCCGTTGCTGAGCGCGGCGTACACCTGCTGCGGGGTGACCAGGTGGACGTGCGCGTCGATGCCGCCGGCGGTCAGGATCAGGTGCTCACCGGAGATCGCGTCGGTGCCCGGACCGGTCACCAGGCCCGGGGTCACCCCGTCCATGATGTTGGGGTTGCCGGCCTTGCCGATCCCGGCGATCCTGCCGTCCTTGATCCCCACGTCCGCCTTGACCACGCCGAGCAGCGCGTCCACGACTGTCACGTTGGTGATCACCAGGTCCACCACGCCCTCGGCGCTCGTGGCCTGGCTGGCACTGCCCATGCCGTCGCGCAGGGTCTTGCCACCGCCGTACATGACCTCGTCGCCGAGGACCCGCAGGTCCTTCTCGATCTCGATGTAGAGGTCGGTGTCACCCAGACGGATCTGGTCGCCCGTGGTCGGGCCGTATATTCCGGCATATTCCTGCCGTGAGATCTGACTCATGCGTTGTCGCTCCAGCTCTGGCGCGTCGAAGGATTGCCGGCTACTTGTCGCCCTTGCCGCTCTTGTCCTGGCCCTTGCCCTGACCCTTGCTCTGGCCCTTGCCCTGGTCCTGCTGCTGCGACGTGGTCTTGAAGCCGCGCGTCTGGGCCTGGTGGAGCGCCTCGGCCCGGTCCGGCCGGTAGCCGGGGATCGGCCCGTCGCCGGTCCAGCCCTGGACCAGGCCGTTGAAGCCGTACACCCGCTGGGAGCCGCCGTACGGGACGAGCTGGACGGTCTTGCGGTCGCCGGGCTCGAACCGGATCGAGGTCGTGGCCGGGATGTTCAACCGCTTGCCGAACGCCGACGGACGGTCGAACTCCAGGAAGCGGTTGGCCTCGAAGAAGTGGAAGTGGGAGCCGACCTGGATGGGCCGGTCACCGGTGTTGTGCACGACCACCTCGGTCACCGGCCGCCCGGCGTTGAGCTCCAGAGGTTGGTCGCTGAGCTTGTAGCCGCCGATGGGCCGAAGGTGCTTGGAGTTCGGTCCCGGGTGTTGCTTCGCCATGTCGCCCCCGCTCTGCCGGAGACCGTGGCCTCCGGTCGTGCTCTACTGGATGGGTGAGTGGACGGTGATCAACCGTGACCCGTCGGTGAAGACCGCCTCGACCTGGAGCATCGGGATCATGTCCGCCACGCCGGGGATCACGTCGTCGGCCGTGAGCACGTGGCTCGCGTCGTTCATGACCTCCTCGACGGTCTTGCCCTCGCGCGCGCCTTCGAGCGCCGCGGCGCAGATGACCGCCACCGCCTCGGGGTGGTTGAGCTTGACCCCGCGCGCCTTGCGGGCGTTTGCCACCATCGCCAACGAGTGGATCGTCAGCTTGTCGAATTCCTTCGGCGTGAGATGCACTTCGCGATCCCTTCGTCCGCACCTTATGTACGGTTTCAGCTATTGCGTCACGGTAAGAGCGGTTTGGTCCGCCCGCAGCCCGTTCAGGGAGATTTCAGGAACCGGTGTGGGCCCGCTCGCGCCGGTGGTAGTCGGCGACCCACATCTGCTGGATCTGCTCCAGCGTCCGGCCCTTGGTCTCCGGCAGGTAGCGCCGGACGAACAGGAAGCCGAGCACGCACAGCCCGGCGAAGAGCGCGAACACGCCCGACCGGCCCAGCGCGTCGAGCAGGCTCAGGAAGAACTGCGTGATCAGGTACTCGGTGCCCCAGTGGGTCGCGGACGCGATCGCCACGCACCGGCCGCGGATCGGACCGGGATAGATCTCGTTGATCACGGTCCACGCGCCCGGCCCGATCGACACCGCGTAGAACGCGACGAAGAAGACCACTCCGACCAGCAGGAAAAGGCCCGAGGTGGTGATCCGGCCGTCGCCGCGCCCGGTGCCCGCGCCCAGGAAGCTGACGCTCACCACGGCGAGCGAGACCGCCATCCCGGCCAGGCCGACCAGCAGCAGCGGCCGGCGGCCGACGCGGTCGAGCAGGCCCACCGCGACGAGCGCGAACGCCGCGTCCACCGCGCCGATCGCCCAGGTGGTCGCGGAGAGCTGTGCCTCCGGGGTACGGAATCCGGCCGCCGAGAAGATCGAGTCGGCGTAGTAGATGATGCCGTTGATCCCTGTCGTCTGCTGGAACAGCGCCAGCCCGACGCCGAGCGCGAGCGGACGCCGCCACTGCGGTGACAGCAGCTCCCGCCAGCTCGCCGTGCGGCCGTGCAGACTCTTCTCGATCTCGCCGAGGCGCTGCTCCACCCGCTGCTCGGGAACGGTCCGGCGCAGCGACTCCCGGGCGCGGCGCCGGTCGCCCCGCTTGAGGTACCAGACCGCCGAGTCCGGCACCACCACTGTCACCAGGATCAGCGCCACGCCCAGCACGACCGCCGCGCCGAGCAGGTAGCGCCACGACTCGCCGCCGGTGAACAGCTCGTCCGCCAGGTAGCCGATGAAGATCGCAAAGGTGGTCGAGAACTGGTAGACCGCGAGCAGGCCGCCGCGGATCCGTTCCGGCGCCGCCTCGGCCGCGAACATCGGCCCGGCGACCGAGGCCACGCCGATGCCCACGCCGAGCAGCAGCCGCGCGCCGAGCAGGGCGCCGATGGTCGGCGCCGCAGCCTGCACGATCGTGCCGACGACGTACGCCCCGGCGGCGACCCACAGCGCGCCCCGCCGGCCGATCCGGTCGGCGAGGTGACCACCGGCGAGCGCGCCGGCCAGCGCGCCGAGTGTCACCCAGCTCGCCGCCACCTCCACCTCGAAGGTGTCCACGTCGAACGTGTGCCGGATGTCGTGCAGCGCGCCGCTGATGACGCCCTGGTTGTAGCCGAAGAACGCGCCGGACAGGACGACGATCGACACGATCGCCACGAGGTTGTGGCGGGGCGGCCGGCCGGCCGCGCGTCCGCTCGCCGCCATGTCACCCCGTCCGCCGGCGACCGCCCACCGAAACGGCCGAAAACCTACATATGCGACATATAGTAGGTTCGCCGCAGCGGCCCGACAGCGAAACGATGACGCTGCCGTGGTCGCTTCTGCACACGGACGGGGGAAGGGTGAACCGGTCGGCGCCGTACGGCCCCGCGGACTCCTACCGCGAGTTCCGGCACCCGCTCGCAGCGCTCGTACTCGCCGTCGTCACCGCCGGCGCGCTGGACGCCTTCGCTTTCCTGCGGTACGGCGCGTTCGTCGCCAACCAGTCCGGCAACGCCATCTTCCTCGGCATGGGACCGGCCGGCGGGCACCCCACGTGGCCCGTCTCGGCGGCCTCGATCGTCGCGTTCGCCACCGCCGCCGGGCTGGTGAATCTGCTCCGCCGCCGAACCCGGCCGACGGTGGCGCCGCTCGTCGACATCGCGGTCACCGAGGCCGCCATGATCGTCTGGGCGGTGCTCAACCTGGTGCTCGCGTACGGCCGGCACGGCACGGCGTCCCGGGTGCTGCTCGCCGCCGCGGGCGCGGTAGCCATGGGCAGCCTCACCACCCTGGCGAGCCGGACCGCGGGCATCGCGACGCCGATCACGTACCAGTCGGACACCACGACGAAGACCGGTGAGCGGGCCGCCCGCTGGCTGCTCGGCCCCACCGCGGGCCGGGGCCGGGCCCGGCGGGGCACCCTGCTCGGACTGCTCGCCCTGGTCAGCTACAGCGTCGGCGGCGCGGTCGGCACACTCGCCCAGCACCGGCCTCGCTGGGTGCCGCTGTGGGGGACGCTCGCGCTGGCCGTGCTGATCCTGCTGCTGCGCCGGCACCGGCGACCAGGACCGGCGTCGCGGCCCGGCTGAGCGTCAGTCCGCCTGGGCGTCAGTCCGCCTGGGCGTCAGTCGGCCTGGGCGGCGAGTTCCCGCGCCCGGTCCCGGGCCGCCTCCAGCGCCGCCAGCATGGCCGCGCGTACGCCGTGGTTCTCCAGTTCGCGGATCGCCGAGATGGTGGTGCCCGCCGGCGAGGTGACCGCCTCGCGCAGCTTCACCGGGTGCTCGCCGGAGTCACGCAGCATCACCGCCGAGCCGATCGCGGTCTGCACGATCAGCTCGTGCGCCACCTGGCGCGGCAGGCCGAGCAGGATGCCCGCGTCGATCATCGCCTCGACCAGGAGGTAGAAGTAGGCCGGGCCGGAGCCGGACAGCGCGGTGACCGCGTCCTGCTGCGACTCGGGCACCCGGACGGTGGCGCCGAGCGGGGAGAACATCTCCTCGGCCAGGGCCAGGTGCTCGCCGGTGGCGTACGCGCCCGCCGAAATGGCGCTCATCGCCTGGTCGACCAGCGCCGGGGTGTTCGTCATGACCCGGACCACAGGGGTGCCCTCGGGCAGCCGGCGGTTGAAGAAGGCGGTCGGCAGACCGGCGCAGAGCGAGATGACCAGCTTGTCGGCCGGCACCTTCGGGCCGATCTCGTCCAGTAGCGCGGCGGCGTCCTGCGGCTTGACCGACACGGCCAGCACCTCGGCCTCGGTCACTGCGGTCAGGTTGTCCACCACCCGTACGCCGTAGCGGTCGGTCAGCTCCTGCGCGCGCGCCGGCCGTCGCGCGGTGGCGAGCAGCCGCTCCACCGGCCAGCCGGAACGCAGCAGCCCGGAGAGCATCAGCTCACCGATCTTGCCCGCGCCGATCACCGCGACCGTGTGCCCGCCCACCCGTGCCCCCTTCTCCGACTGTTAAAAGGGGGCCCCTGCTATGCACGAGGCGTTAAGCGGGGGCCCCTCCTTACACATCAGCTGCCGAAGAAGACCTCGGCCTCGGCGTACCGCTCCAGCGGCACGGTCTTCAGCTCGCGGGTGGCGTCGGCGAGCGGGACGCGGACGATGTCCGTGCTCTGCATCGCGACCATCTTGCCCCAGTCGCCCTCGTGCGCGGCGTCGATCGCGTGCAGGCCGAGCCGGGTGGCCAGCACCCGGTCGAACGCGGTCGGCGTGCCACCGCGCTGGATGTGGCCGAGCACCACGGTGCGGGCCTCCTTGCCGGTCTTCGCCTCCAGCTGCTCGGCCAGCCACTGGCCGATGCCGCCGAGACGGACGTGACCGAACGCGTCCAGCTCCTGGTTGTGCAGCACCATCTGGCCGTCCAGCGGCTGGGCGCCCTCGGCGACCACGACGATCGGGGCGTACTGGTGCTGGAAGCGCTTCTCGACGTAGCCGGCGACCTGCTCGACGTCGAACTGCCGCTCCGGCAGCAGGATCACGTTGGCGCCACCGGCGAGACCGGCGTGCAGGGCGATCCAGCCGGCGTGCCGGCCCATGACCTCGACCACGAGCGTGCGGTGGTGGCTCTCCGCCGTGGTGTGCAGCCGGTCGATCGCCTCCATGGCGATGTTGACGGCGGTGTCGAAGCCGAACGTGTAGTCGGTCGCACCGAGGTCGTTGTCGATCGTCTTCGGCACGCCGATGACGTTGACGCCCAGCTCGTGCAGCTTGGTCGCGACGCCGAGCGTGTCCTCGCCGCCGATCGCGATCAGCGCGTCCACGCCCTGGGCGGCGAGGTTGTCCTTGATCCGCTCCACGCCGTTCTCGATCTTGAACGGGTTGGTGCGGGACGAGCCGAGGATGGTGCCGCCACGGGGCAGGATGCCGCGCACCTCGGCGATGCCGAGCGGCTTGGTCAGGCCCTCGAGCGGGCCCTTCCAGCCGTCGCGGAAGCCCACGAACTCGTGACCGTAGGTGGCGACGCCCTTGCGGACCACCGCCCGAATCACCGCGTTGAGACCTGGGCAGTCGCCGCCGCCGGTGAGCACGCCGATACGCATGATCTGCTCATCCTCCTGGAGCATCAGGTGAAGCCCGGATAAGCCCCAGGATATGTGTCAGATCAGACCATCGGCGCCGTTGCCGGCCCGGGGCGGGCCGTCACTGCGCACTGTAGTCGGCGCAGGTGTACGCCGGCACCGCACCCCGGGCCGTTCCGGACGGCGGACGGGCTACCCGTCAGTAGCCGACCTCGTGGTTCTCCCCCGCCTTCGGCGGCTTGCCGGTCACCGCCGCCTTGGCGAAGCCGAGCAGGTTGACCACGGTGCTGCCGGGCGAGTCCCAGTACTCCGCCGACCCGGCGTGCACCTTGATCAAGGTGATCCCGGGCGTGTCCAGCCCGTCCGGGAACCACGCCTTGAGCAGCGGGCTCCACAGCTCCTTCGCCCGGCCGGCGTCCCACTCCTCGGTGGCGGTGCCGGCCACCGACACCCAGGCGTGGTGACGCTGGTCGGAGAAACCGACGTTCACCTGCGGGTTCACCCGGATCTGCCGGACCTTCGCCGAGTCGGCGTACGCGAAGAACCACAGGTCGCCCTCGAAGTCCGCCTCCTGCAACCCCATCGGGCGGCTGACCAGACGCCCGTCCACGCCGGTGGTGGTGAGCAGGCAGATCCGGGCGTCCCGGATCAGCTCGGTGACCCGGCGGCGGGCGTCCGCGGCGTTGGTCGGCTCATTGCTCATGGGGCACTCCTGTCTCGGATCGGCGCAGATGCCGCTCCGGTGCCCTGGGCGGAACCGGTCAAACCTCCCGCGCGGTCATCGCCCGCCACCGCGCCAGGTTGTGCCGGGCGTCGACCAGCGCGTCGTGCCGGTCGGCCTCGGCGTCCGGCAGCCGGGGGCGTCCCCGGTCGTCCCAGAGCTGACGCAGCTCCTTGGTGAAGCGGGGGATCTCCCGCGGCAGCGCCGGCATCGCGCCCCAGAGCTGGGCCAGCACGACGTGGTCGTAGGCGGCGTACCAGGCCCACAGCTCCAGCTGCTCGCCCGGCCGGTCCCGCACCGGCTCCAGCAGGAACTCGTGCAGGTCGTCGCGGATGCGCGCGCGGGAGCGCCAGGCCCGGTCGGCCGGCGACGGGAGCTTGTCCAGCACGTTGCGCCGCACCCAGGGCACCGCCCGGGAGTCGTCGAACTCGGTGGAGACCGCGTAGAACTCGCGGCCGTACTCGTCGACGACGCCGATCGACACCAGGTCGACGATGCGGCCGTCCTCGATGAATTCGCAGTCGTAGAAATAGCGGTAGACCATCGCCCCCATCCTCACCCATCACCGGCATGCGCCGGTCGCCGGGGCGTCCGCCGAGGTCGGCGGGCGTGCCGTCGGCGGCCGGGCATGGTCACGGAAGTGTTTCCGGGGGTGTACAGCACGCGACGAGAGCGTCATGATCTGATGTGTACCGCCGTCGGGCGCCGAACCGGTTGAGCTGCCTCGTACCGGGACTGACAGCTTCACCCGGTGTGCGAGTCGTGACTTCTGACCGGGGAGGGGTTGAGCCGTGGAGTCTCGCCTGCCGGAGCCGGGTGACGCGCTCACGGGTGTGGAGATGTTCGCCGGGCTTGAGCCGGAGGTGCGGCAGCGTGTCATCGCCGCGGCCGTACCGCGCACCTACCGCAAGGGCCAGCTGCTCTTCGTCGAGAACGACCCCGGCGAGTCGCTGATCGTGCTGCGCCGCGGCGCGGTCGCGGTGTTCCGCACCGCCCCGACCGGCGAGCGCGCGGTGCTGTCGGTGATCCGACCCCCGGACGTGCTCGGCGAGGTGTCCCTGTTGGACGCCTCCACCCGCTCGGCGTCGGCCGAGGCGATCGAGGACTGCGCCGCGCTCGCGCTGTCGCGGCCCGCGTTCATGGAGCTGGTGCACTCCAACCCGCGCATCCTGGACGCGGTGATGCGCTCGCTGGGCCAGCTGATCCGCCGGCTCACCGAGCAGAACGCCGACCACGTCTTCCTCGACCTGCCCGGCCGGGTCGCAAAGACGCTGGTCCGGCTGGCCGGCGAGAGCCAGGCCCCGATGATCACGATCGAGCTGAACCAGAGCCAGCTCGCCGAGATGGCCGGCGGTTCCCGGCAGAGCGTCAACCAGGCCATCGGCTCGTTCGCCAGCCGGGGCTGGCTGCGGACCGAGGGACGCCGCATCGTGGTCACCGACGTGGCGGCGCTGCGCCGCCGGGCCGGCATGAACGACCGCTGACACGACGACGGCGGGGGCCGGCGGTCGTCCCGCCGGCCCCCGCCGCGTTCGTCGTACGCCCGTTAGTCGTACGCCCGGTCAGTCGTTCGTGGTGTCGGCCGGGGGCGAGCTCGGCCCCGGGCCGATCTTCGACGGGTCGGTCTTCTTCGGCGGGGTCGTCGTGGTGGTCGTGGTCTCGGTCGATCCGCTACCCGCGGGCTGCTCCACCATGCCTTTTTCCTCCAGTTCGGCGAGGGTGACAGCGTCCACGTCGACCGTGTCACCGACGGCCCACACCGTCCCCCGTGGATCGGTCCATGAGGCGGACAGCCGGACGTGCACGGCAATCTCCCTGTCGACGGGACTTCCTGCTAGGGGAGACTAGACCCGGCCGAACAGCCGTGACGTCCCGCCGACCCGTCGGGTACCCGACTGCGCGGCCGCGCGGGACACTGGGGACCTCACGCGTACGGAGCCGGACATCGACCTCACCTGTGGACACTGCGCCCGGACCGCCGGGCCGGACGACCGTTTCTGCGGTGGGTGCGGCCGTCCGCTGGCCGCGGCCTGCCCAGGCTGCGGCCACGCCAACGACAGCGGCGCCAACTTCTGCACCAACTGCGGTCAGCCGCTGCGCGACCACGCGGTCACTGTGCAGGAGGACCGCCGCCAGGTCAGCGTGCTCTTCATCGACATCGTCGACTTCACGACATACGCCGAGCGGGCCGACCCGGAACAGGCCCGCAGCCTGCAACAGGTCTACTTCGCCACGGTGCGCCGGCTGGTGCACCAGTACGGCGGCGTGGTGGAGAAGTACATCGGCGACGCGGTCATGGCGTTGTTCGGCGCGCCGGTGGCCACCGACAACGACGCGCTGCGCTGCGTACGCGCCGGGCTGGAGCTGCAACGCAGCCTGGCCCGGCAGCCGGCCGGACCGCATCCGCCGCTCGGGTTCCGGGTCGGCATCGCCACCGGCGAGGCCCTGGTCGACCTGGCCGCGGCGCGCGACGGCGGCCAGGCGTTCGTCACCGGCGACGTGGTGAACACCGCCAGCCGGTTGCAGGGGCTCGCCCCGGTCGGCGGCGTGGTGGTCGACGAGAGCACCTGGGCGGCCACCCGGCGCGAGATGGAGTACGACGACCAGCCACCGGTGACGTTGCGCGGCCGGTCGTCGGTGAGCCGGATCTGGCTGGCCGTACGGGCGCGGCCCCGGCGCGACGGGCAGACCGCCGAGCTGACCCCGATGGTCGACCGGGACCACGAGCGGGGCCTGCTGGTCAGCGCGTTGCACCGCACGCTGACCGAGCGCACCTCGCAGCTGCTCACCGTCTTCGGCCCGGCCGGGGTGGGCAAGAGCCGGCTGCTGCGCGAGCTGGCCCGGCACGCCGCCAGCCTGCCCGGCACCCGGGTCACCTGGCTGACCGGCCAGTGCCCGCCGTTCGGCGAGAACGTCACCTACGCGGCGCTGGCCGACATCGTCCGGAGCTGGGCCGGGCTGACCGGCGCCGACGACCCGGCCACCATCCGGGACCGGCTGCGCGAGCGACTGGGCCACCTCGCCGACCCGCACGCGATACGGCTGGCCGAGGCGCTGGGCCCGCTCGTCGGCGTCTCCGGCGAACGGCTCACCTCGGCCGAGACCGAGGCGGCGTGGCGGCGCTTCCTGCTCACCCTGGCCGCGACCGGCCCCACGGTGCTCGTCTTCGAGGACATGCACTGGGCCGACGAGGCGATGCTGTCCTTCGTCGAGCAGCTCGGCGCGGCGGCCCGCAACGTGCCGCTGCTGGTCGTCGCGACCGCCCGGCCGGAACTGCGCGAGCGGCACCCGGCCTGGACCGGCACGATCAGCGGGGCGATGTCCATCTCGGTGCCGCCGATGCACGACGGGGACATCGACACGCTCTACTCGCTGCTGCTCGGCCAGGCCACGCTGCCGCAGGACGCACGGGCGCCGCTGATCGAGTTCGCCGACGGCAACCCGCTCTACGCCCAGGAGTACGCGCGGATGCTGCTCGACGGCGGGCTGGCCGAGCGGACCGCCGGGCTGGCGCTCGTCGACCCGGCCGGGGGCGCCGAAATGCCGCGTACCGTGCAGGCGGTCATCGCCAACCGGCTGGACCTGCTCGACCCGGCCGACCGCGCGGTGCTCCAGGCCGCCTCCGTCGTCGGCGTGCAGTTCTGGGCCGCGCCGGTGGCGCTGGCGCTCGGCCGCCCGGCGGAGTGGGTCGAACGCGCGCTGCACCACCTCCAGCGCCGTGACCTCGTCTACGAGCTGCCCGTGTCGACAATGCCCGGACAGGCGGAGTACCGGTTCCGGCACGTGCTGGTCCGGGACGTCTGCTATCAGCGGCTGCCCCGGGCCGAGCGGGTCGCCCGGCACCAGCGCACCGCCGACTGGCTGGAGCAGCTCGCCGACGGCCGGCAGCACGACCTGGCCGAGGTGCTGGCCAACCACAGGTGGGCGGCGCACGAGATCGCCCGTACGGTCGGGCTGGACCAGACCCCGCACGCCGCCGCGACCCGGTCCGCGCTGCACCGGGCCGCACGCCGGGCGTACGACCTGCACGCGCTGGAGACCGCGGCCACGCTGGTGGACCGCGCGTTGAGCGTGGAGTGCGGTCCGGACCCGGCGCTCGAGCTGTTCCAGGCCGAGCTGGCGTTCTACCGGGACCGGGACGGCTTCCTCGACGGCGGCGGGACGGCGCTGCTCACCACCCTGGCCGGCCGGCTGGCCGGCGCGGGTGACCGGCCCGGTGCGGCGAAGGCGTGGCGGCTGCTGGCCACTGCCGCCTTCGCGCGGGCCGACCGCTCGGAGTTGATGCGCTGCCTGGACCGGGCGATCGGGCTGCACGCCACGCTGCCGGACAGCGAGGACAAGGTGGGCGTGCTGCTGGAGCTGGCGCGGGCGCACATGCTCGACGCGGAGACCGAGCCGGCGTGCGTGGCCGCGCGCACCGCCGCCGAGCTGGCCGAGCGGCTGGAGCTGCGCGAGGCGCGGGCGAACGCGCGCATCACGCTGGCGGTGGTCCGTTACCAGGCCGGCGCCGAGGAGGCGTACGCCGAGCTGGCCGACGTGACCGAGGAGTGCCGGGTGGAGCGGCTGACCAGCCGCCGCCGCGCGGTGCACAACCTGGCCTGGGTGCTCCAGGAGGAGGGCGACCTGACCGGCTCGGCCCGGCTGGTCGACGAGCAGCGCTCGCTGGACCTGGCCGGCGAGCACGCCCTCACGGTGAGCTTCAGCGACCAGTGGGCCCGCTCGTACTACAGCGGGGACTGGACGTCGGCGCTGCGGATGGCCGAGGGGTCGACGCGGCGCCCGACCGACGAGTGGGACCTGCACATCGTGGCCGTGTCCGGCTGGATCCGGGCGCTCGGCGACGACCCGGCCGGGCCGGGCACCGGCGAGGACCTGGTGGACCAGGCGCTCGTCGCGGCCCGGCGCAGCGGCTTCCAGCGCGTGCTGCGCTCCACGCTGGCGCACGCCGCGCTCTGCCGCGCGGTGCAGGGCCGCCGGGACGAGGCGATGGCGCTGCTGACCGAGCTGGACGAGGACTGGCGGCAGACCAAGATGATCCCGTTCGCCGAGTGGGTGCCGGCGGTCGGTCACGTCGCCGCGCTGCTCGGCGGCGACGCCGCGGTGCTGGTGCGCGACCTGCTGGCCCACGCGCCACGGGTGACCCGCTGGGCACGGGAGGCCGGGCGGGCGGCCGAGGCGGCGCTGGCCCGGGGCGACGGGGACGCCGCGCGGGCGGGCCGGCTGCTCACCTCCGCCGCCGAGGGGTACGCGGAGATGACCGACGTCACCGACCAGATGATCGCGTCCGCGCTGGCGGTCGGGCCGCTGACCGAGGCGGACCCGCCGGCCGCGGCGGCGACGCTGGCCCGGGTACGCGCGTTCGCCGGCCGGCACGCCGCCACCGGGCTGCTCCGGATCGCCGGGGCGGGCTGAGGTCAGGCCGGGACCGGCTGCCCCACCGCGGTGCTCTTGGCCTTCTGGGCGTACGTGTCGACGTACTCGCGGCCGGACAGCTCCATCAGCTCGTACATGATCTCGTCGGTGACCGCCCGCTCGACGAACCGGTCGCCGGCCATCCCGGCGTAGCGGGAGAAGTCCAGCGGCGGGCCGAAGCGGATCCGCACCCGGCCCAGGTTCGGGACGATCTGGCCGGTGGGCTGGATCGCGTCGGAGTTGAGCATGGCCATCGGGACGACCGGGGCGCCGCTCTCCAGCGCCAGCCGCGCCACGCCGGTCTTGCCCCGGTAGAGCCGGCCGTCGGGCGACCGGGTGCCCTCCGGGTAGATCCCGGCGATGCCACCGGCGCGCAGCACGGAGAGCTGGGTGTCGAGGGCGGCCCGGGCGGCCCGTCCGCCGGAGCGGTCGACCGGAATGGTGCCGGAGCCGACGAAGAACATCTTGGTGAGCCGGCCCTTGAGGCCCTTACCGGTGAAGTATTCGGCTTTCGCGATGAATGTGACTTTTCGCTTGACGATCAGCGGTGTGAAGATCGAATCCGAGAAGGAGAGGTGGTTGCTGGCCAGGATCACCGGCCCGGTCTCCGGAACGTGCTCCAGCCCTTCGACCTGCGGGCGGAAGATCAACCTCAGCAGTGGGCCGAGAACGACGTACTTCAGCAGCCAGTACAGCACCGGCGTCCTTCCCGTGTCGGTGGCGGCGGACGGGTCGCCGCGTGGCCCCGGAGGCGCCGGCGGCGCCCACGGGAGTCCGGGAAGAGGGTACGAACGACGAGCGGCACGCCACAACGCACTCCCGGAACCGGGTGCCGACGTGTCACGATTCAGGGCACGGGCAGGGATCGGCGAAGGGGGTGTCCGGTGTCAGGGGGCGGGCCCCGTCGGGGACGACGGGACAACGGGCTCGACGCGGCCGAGTACGCGATCGCGGGCGACGTCGATCCACGCGTCGGCGAGCACCTGCTCGACGTGCTCGCCGCCGGTGGCATCGCGGCCTACCTCCAGCCCTCGGCCGACCTGAACCCGGTGACCCGCACCACCACCGTCCCGGCCCGCCCGGTCGACCGGCTCTACGTCGACAGGTCGCACCTGACCACCGCCCGCGACTACCTGACCCAGCTCGCCGACGAGGGCGGGGGCGACCCGCCGCGCGCCGACGAGCCGGACATCGAGGCCGAGTGGGCGAAGATCGTCGCCGGTTTCCACACCGCGCCGAGCGCCGGCAGCCACCCCTGGCCCGCCGCCGAGGACGTGGACGACCCGCCCGCGCCGGGCACCGCCGCCGGCGGCCGGGCCGAGGAGCCCGCCGGCCCGACCGCCACCGACGTGCGCCGGCTGCCGTACGCCGCCGACGTCTCCGGTGTCTCGCTCAGCCGGGACCGGCACGACGAGCCCTCGCTGCTCGACGGCCTGGACACGTTCGGCGCGAACCTGCCCGACGAGGCGTCGGACGAGGAGCACTACACCCCGCCCCCGCCGCCCCCGCTGCCCCGCTTCTCCAAGTACGCGGTGCTCGGCGTGGCCTGCATCGTGCTCGGCTTCCTGCTGTTCCTGTCCCCCACCGTGGTGTCGCTGGTCGACCCGTCGGTGGTCACGCTGCTCGGCTTCACCGGCATCCTGGCCGGCTTCGTCATGCTGATCTGGCGGCTGCGCCCGGGCGACCGGGACGACCACGACCCGGACGACGGCGCGGTCGTCTGACGGCGCACCGGACGCTGCCCGGATGGCGGGACGCCGCCCGCCCTGGGCGGGGGCGTAACAAGCGTGTAACTTACAGTCAGTAGGAATAGGCCGAACGTCACGTCCCGCACCGGCTGTCCGGCTTGCGACTCCTCCGGGTTGCCGGTCCCCTGCTGAGCGGAATGCCCGAGATGCGACAGAGCCCCCTCGTGGTGGTGGCCAACCGCCTCCCCATCGACGACAGCGTGGCGCCCGACGGCGCCTTCGAGTGGCGCCGCAGCCCCGGCGGCCTGGTGAGCGCCCTGCACCCGCTGCTGCGGCACACACCCGCCACCTGGGTGGGCTGGGCCGGCGGCACCGGTCCCGCGCCCGACCTGCCGGACGTGGACGGCGTCCGGATGCACACCGTGCCGCTGAGCGCCGAGGACTTCCGCGACCACTACGAGGGCTTCGCCAACGCCACCCTCTGGCCGCTCTACCACGACGCCGTCGAGCAGCCGGAGTACCACCGCCGCTGGTGGGAGGCGTACCAGCGGGTCAACCAGCGGTTCGCCGAGGCCGCGGCCCGGGTGGCCGAGCCGGGCGGTCTGGTCTGGGTGCAGGACTACCACCTCCAGCTGGTGCCGGGTCTGCTCCGCGAGCTGCGCCCCGACCTGCGGATCGGGTTCTTCCTGCACGTGCCGTTCCCGCCGCCGGAACTGTTCATGCAGCTGCCCCGCCGGGCCGAACTGCTGCGCGGCATGCTCGGCGCCGACCTGGTCGGCTTCCAGCGGGCCCAGGCCGCGCACAACTTCGCCCAGCTCGCCGCCAAGGTGCTCGGCCTGCCCGCCACCGACCGGCGGATCGGTGTGGACGGCCGGGTGGTGCGCATCGGCGCCTTCCCGGTCGCCATCGACACCGCCGAGATGTCCGCGCTCGCCGCCCGCCCCGAGGTCGCCGAGCGGGCCCGCCGGCTGCGGCAGGACCTCGGCCGGCCCGAGCAGGTGATCCTCAGCGTCGACCGGATGGACTACACGAAGGGCATCGAGCAACGCCTCAAGGCGTACCGGGAGCTGCTCGCCAACGGCGACATCAAGGTCCGCGACACGGTGCTGGTCCAGGTGGCGGTGCCCAGCCGCGACCGGGTGGCGCAGTACCAGATCCTCCGCGACCGGGTGGAGCACCAGGTCGGCCGGATCAACGGTGAGTTCGGCCGGGTCGGCGAGCCGGCGATCCACTACCTCACCCAGCCGTTCGACCGCGCCGAGCTGGTGGCGCTCTACCGGGTCGCGGACGTGATGGCGGTGACGCCGCTGCGCGACGGCATGAATCTGGTCGCGAAGGAGTACGTGGCGGCCCGGGTCGACGGCACCGGCGCGCTGCTGCTGAGCGAGTTCGCCGGCGCCGCCTCCGAACTGGAGCAGGCGTACCTGGTCAACCCGCACGACCTCGACGGCCTGAAGCAGGGGCTGCTGGCCGCGCTGCGCGCCGGCCCGGAGGACGTCGCGGCCCGGATGCGCGCGATGCGCGAACACCTGGCCCACAACGACATCCACGCCTGGGCGGCGTCCTACCTCAGCGCACTGGAGGAGAGCGGAACGCTCGTCGGCCGCCGCCCCGCCACCCGGTGACCCGAGCCCCGGCGCTCACCCCTGGGCGGGCGCCGGGTCCTTGTCCAGCCAGTCCAGGATCGCGTCGATCGGCTCGCGCCAGCGGGCGTCGAGCATCAGGTCGTGCCCCATGCCGGGGAACAGCAGCGGCGCCGAGGCGTATCGCCGGGCGGCCCTGGTCAGCGCCGTGGCCGGCAGCACCCGGTCGTCCGGGCTGCCGAGCACCAGCACCGGCGGGCGGCCCACCGCAGGCTCCGGCGACCGGCCGGTCAGCAGCTGCCACTGCGCCCGCCGCCCGGCCCGGCCCAGCCGGGCCAGGTGCCGCCGCGCGTCGGCGTCCGGCAGCTCCCGGCTGAACAACTGCCGCCGGTTGAGTCGCAGTCCGGCGCCGAAGACCGCAGGCACCGTGCCGACCGGGTTGCGCCGCAACGCCGTCCCGAACGTCCCCCAGCCGCCGAGCACCGGCGCCACCAGCACCGCGGCCCGCGCCGGGTAGCGGGCCATCGCGTGCGCCACGACCCGGGCGCCGGCGCCGTGCCCCACCAGCACCGCCTGCCGCGGCAGGCTCGCCGCCACCTGCGTCACGTCATGGGTGTACGACCGCAGCGTCGCCTCCGGCGCCGGCTCGCTGCCGCCGTGCCCGCGCAGACTCAGCGCGTACGCCGGGAAGCCGCGACCGGCGGCGTGCCCCAGCCAGTGCTCGGCGAACGCCCACGCCCCGTGCCCGAACCCGGGCACGAACAGCAGCGGCGGCTTCGCCTCCTCCCGCTCCGGCAGGGCGGCGAGCACCTCGCGGCGGGCGGGCCGCTCCGGGCGGGCCCACTCCCAGGACCGGACCACCCGCACCTGCTCGGCCGCCGTCATTTACCCTCCTCCAGCTCGTGCAGCGCCCGCTGGAGCGCGCGCAGGTAGTCGGCGTGCCCGACCTCGAACCAGTGCCGGGTGCTGTCCTTGACCTTCGCCGAGTACCGCTCGCCCAGGCCGGCCCGGACCTTGCGGTCGAACGCGGCGGCCCGCTCCGGCCGGGTGGCGCGCAGCGTGAGCAGCCGGGCGAACAGCACGCTCTGCCAGTGCGAGATCGGGAAGATGCCGGAGTCGGGCTGCACCAGGCCGACCACCGCGAGCGTGGGGTGACCGGCGGTGAACGCGTTGAGCCACAGCCGGGGCCGCCCGGAGCCGTCCTCGTCGCCGAGCACCCGGCCCTTGAGGAACTCGAAGCGCGGCAGGTAGCCGGTGGCGAAGACGACCAGTTCCGGGTCTATCCGGCGGCCGTCGGTCAGCTCCACCGCGCGGTCGTCGAACCGGGCCACGTCCGGCACCGGGGTGACCTCGCCGTGGCCGACGTAGTAGACGAGCTGGCTGTTGGCGATCGGGTGCGTCTCGTAGACCCGGTGGTCCGGTTTGGGCATGCCGAACCGGGTCAGGTCGCCGACGGTCAGCCGCAGCGTCCAGTGGTAGAGCCACTGCCGTACGCGCAACGGCACCCGCAGCGCCAGCAGCGTGTCGTTCACCTGGTCGGCAGGGCGGCCGAGGACGTACTTCGGGGCGTACCAGTAGCCGCGGCGGGTGGAGTGCCAGCAGTGCGACGCCTGCTGGGCCGCCTCCACCGCGATGTCGCAGCCGGTGTTGCCCGCGCCGACCACGAGCACCCGCTTGCCGCGCAACTGCGCCGGGTCCTTGTAGGACGAGGCGTGCATGACCTCGCCGCGGAACTCCTCCAGCCCCTCGTAGCGGGGCAGCTTGGGCGACCAGTTGTGGCCGTTGGCGAGCACCACGGCGGCGTACCGGGAGGTGCGCTCGGGGCCGTAGCCGCCGGTGCTGCGCGTGGTCACGTCCCAGCGGTCCCCCTCGACCGGCTCGACGCGGACCACCTCGGTGCCGAACCAGACGTGCTGGCGCAGGTCGAAGTGGTCGGCGTACCGCTCGAAGTAGGACAGCAGCTGGCTGTGGTGCGGGTAGTCCGGCCAGTCGTCGGGCATCGGGAAGTCGGGGAACTGGGTGAACGGCCGGGACGAGATCAGGTGGGTGCTGGCGTACACCGGGCTGCGGTCGTGCCGCCAGTTCCAGGCGCCGCCGACGCCGGTCTCCCGCTCGTAGCAGTCCACGCCGAAGCCGGCCTCGCGCAGGTTCTTCACGGCGGTCAGGCCGCTGGCGCCGGCGCCGATCACGCAGACCGTGTCGCCCCGGTCGGAGACCGGGCGGTCGTCGCGGACCGGGACGTCCGTCCGGTCCGGATCGGGGCGGCCGGGGTCGGTGGAGGAGGACACCGCGAATTCTCCTTTGTGCGGCACGCGTGCCGGGTCGGAGCGAAATCCTGCCGAGAATGCCCGCCGTTGTCCAGCCACCGGATCCGGCACCCGGCGCCCGCCCGGCTCCCCTGACTCAGCGTCACCGCAGAGCCGGTCACCGAACGTGAGTGGATCGGCGGCGCGGGAGGCGTACCCTCTTTGGCCCTTTGCTCTGCAGCCACGGACGCAGCACCCCCGGGAGCTGCGCCGATGTCTCGCGGCCGTCCGGCCGGGACACGGCCCACCGGTCACGGCGGGTAGCGGGTGCGTATATGGCGGCAGAGCAAAGGCGGCGAAGCGGTGGTCCTGCCGGCCGTCGGGCACCTGACCGTGCGTCACGGCCCGGCGGTCCGGCCGCTGCCCAAGCGCGGGCGGACGCGGCGCAGGCGTTGGGCGCTGGCGGCCCGCCGGGCACGGTGCGGCCCGGCGGTCCTCGCCGGTCAGGCGGTGGGCAGCAGCAGGTCGACCAGGACCGGGAAGTGGTCGCTGGCCCGGCGGGCCGCCGGCGTGTCCACCACGTCGTAGTCGACCACCGTGATCCGGGGGTCGACGAACAGCGCGTCGATGCGGCGGCGCGGGTCGGCGCAGGAGAACGTGTGCCGGTCGGCCCGGTCGGCGGCGAGCGCCGTGTCGGTGAGCCCTTCGGCGAGCGTCTGCCAGGCCGGCCCATCCGGGCCCTCGTTGATGTCCGCGCCGGCCACCACGGGCAGCGTGGACGCGGCCAGCTCACGCTTGAACGCCGCCGCCTGGGCGGGCCGCTCGGCCGGGTCGGTGGACAGGTGCGAGCCGGCCAGCAGCACGTCGACGCCGCCCACACGGCAGTGCGCATACGCGGCGCCGCGCATGTGCCGTCCCGGCGTCAGCGGGTACCGCTGGCAGCTGGTGTCGACGACCCGCAGCCGCAGGCTGGTCAGCAGCACGTTGCCCAGCGACGGCAGGCCACCGGCCGCCACCACCATGCCGAACGACTCGGCCAGCGCGGCGGTCTTCTGCCGCCACCGGAACCGGCGCGGTCCCTCCTGGACGATCACCACGTCCGGGGCTGCCGTCCGGACCACCTCGGCCAGCGCGGCCGTGTCGTCGCGCTGGCTGTGGATGTTGTACGACACGACCCGCAGCGGCACACCCGCATCAGTCATGTCAGATCCGCCGGGCCAGGTCGGCGGCACCGATCACACCGGCGGTGTTGCCCAGCTCGGCCGGGCGCACCTCGGCGACGGGCAGGCGGCTGCGCTGGGCCAGCGCGTCGGCGAACGACCGCCGGGTCGGGCCGAGCAGCAGGTCACCGGCGTCGATCACGCCACCGCCCACCACCAGCACCTGCGGGTCGAGGATCTGCGCCATGTCGGCGAGGCTGGTGCCGAGCCAGCGGCCGACCTGGGCGAACGCCTCGGTGGAGACCGGGTCGCCGCCCTTCGCGGCGGCGGTCACCATCGGACCGGTGATCGTCTCGGCCTCGCCCCCGGCCAGCTCCAGCAACGCGGCCGCCCGATGCGGCTCCTGCCGGGCGGCGGCGCGGGCGAAGCGGACCAGCGCGCTGCCGCTCGCGTACTGCTCGATGCAGCCCAGCCGGCCGCAGCCGCACTGGTGGCCGTCCGGCACGGTGAGCATGTGGCCCAGCTCGGCGGCGATGCCGTTGGCGCCGCGGACCAGGCCACCGCCGAGCACGATGCCGCCGCCGACACCGGTGCCGATGGTGAACATGACCATCGAGTCGTCGGCGTCGCGGGCCGCGCCGTAGCGGAACTCCGCCCAGGCGGCCACGTTCCCGTCGTTCTCCACGATCACCGGCAGGCCGGTGGCGTCGCCGACGTACGTGCGCAGCGGCTCGTCCCGCCAGGCCAGGTTCGGAGCGAACAGCACGGTGGAGCGGGAGGCGTCGATCCAGCCCGCGGCGCCGATGCCGACCGCCTCCACGGCGTGACCGGCGGCCAGTTCGGTGACCACCTCGATGATGACGTCGCGGGTCTTGGCCACGTCGTCGGCGGGGGTGTCCCGTCGCGTCTGCACGAGTACCGTGCCGGCGTCGTCCACGACACCGCCGGCCACCTTCGTGCCACCGACGTCGACTCCGATGGTCAGCGTCACCGCTGCCACTCCCCTCTGCTGTGCTGCCCGGGGACCGGCCGAACCGGCCGTACGGTCCCGGGATGTCCGGTGGTCAGGCCCCGTCGCCTGGTGCGTCCGCGCCCACCTCTCCGGACGCCCGCGAGGCGGGCACCACGGGACGGCCGGCCGGTGTCCGGCTCGTGTCCGGCTCCGGCGGCCCGGCGGCGTCGGCGGTGGCACCCGAATCGGCCGCGCCCTCCCCCCGGGTGGCGGCGGACCACACGTCCTGCTCGGGTGCCGGCTGAGAATCATGCCCGGTACGGGTCGCCTCGCGCCACACGTGGTCCCCGGATCCGGCCGGTGCGGCGGTGCCGGCGTCGGCGGTTCGCTCCGGCTCGGCCGGGGTGAACGCGCGCAGCAGGCTGGCCACCCCGGCCGCCAGGTCCCCGGCGCCGGTGGCAAGCCGCTCGGCGAACTCGGGACTTGGATCCCGCAACGCGGCGATACCGCGACAGACGGGGCAGACACAGCATTCCGGCGAGCCGGTGGCGAAACCGGCGAGCGCGGGCGTCTCCGGAGCGGGGCCGGCGCCGGGCGGGGTGTGACCGAGGACACCGGAGAGGATCCCACCGAGCGGACCCCAGGCGCCGGAGCCGGGTGCGGCGGCGGCCATCTTCGCGCCGGCGAGCAGTGTGGCGACGAGGCGCTCGGCCTCTTCCCGGGCCGAACCCGGATCAGTGGTGCCCATGGTTCGGCTCCTCCAGCGTGACTACCGGGACGACGGTCGGGTCATTGCGCCGCACCGGGTGCTTCTACCCGGCGCTTGAGCTGCTTCAACGCCGCGTCCATGATCATTTTCTCGGCCTTGCGGCGGAACATGCCGAGCATCGCCACGGACAGCTCCACCTCAAGGGTGTACGTCACCGTGGTCGTCCCGTCCGGGTTGCCCACCAGGTCGTACGACCCGCGCTGGGAGCGCTGCATCTTCGACGGGGCGACCAGGTGCCACTCGATCCGGGAGATGTCCTCGGCGTACTCGTAGGCCAGCACGTACTCGTCGGCCATCACGCCCGCGTCGAGGGTGAACCGGACCTGGCTGGCGTAGCCGTCCTCGTACTCCTCGATCACCTCGGCCCGGCGTACCGCCTCGGCCCACTCGGGATAACTCGGGAAGTCGCAGATGACGGCCGCCACCCGGTCCGGTGACGCGCCGACGATGATCGACTGGGTGGAGGAGTCCGCCATGTGGGGAGGCTACCCGGCCGCCTCCCGGCCGGTCCCGCTCCACCCGCCGGACGGCGTCCCACCAGCCGGGCGGGCAACCTCCCTGGCAGACCCCCCGGGGTGTGCGGGTAGGTTTCGACAGAGCCGACCAGGCCGGCCCCCGCCGGTAGAGCACGAGGGAGTGCAGGTGCGCGAGTTCTCCGTCCCGCCGATCGTCACCGTCGGCGACGCGGCCAACCTGACCGACCCGGTCTGGGAAAACGCCGAGGTCGCCCCGGACACCGTGCAGTTCGTCCGCCCCGGCGCGGGAACGGACGCGCGCGAGGATGTCACCTGCCGCCAGTTCCGCGACGAGGTGGTTGCGGTGGCGCAGGGCCTGATCGCCGCAGGCGTCTCCCCCGGCGACCGGGTCGGCCTGATGAGCCGCACCCGCTACGAGTGGACCCTGTTCGACTACGCGATCTGGGCGGCCGGCGCGGTGACCGTGCCGATCTACGAGACCTCCAGCGCCGAGCAGGCCGCCTGGATCCTCGGCGACTCCGGCGCCGTGGCGGTGGTGGTGGAGAGCACCGCGCACGCCACCATGGTCGCCGGCGTCCGGGACCGGCTGCCCGAGCTGCGCGAGGTGTGGCAGATCGACCTGGGCGCCGTCGACGACCTGGTCGCCGCCGGTGCGTCGGTGGACCGGGCCGAGGTGGAGACCCGCCGCTCGCTGCTCAAGGCCGACGACGTCGCCACGATCATCTACACCAGCGGCACCACCGGCCGGCCCAAGGGCTGCGTGCTGACCCACCGCAACATCTACTCCGACATCGCCAACGCGGTGCCGGTGCTGCCGAACCTGTTCCGCCAGGGCGCCTCCACCCTGCTGTTCCTGCCGCTCGCGCACGCCTTCGCCCGGCTCATCCAGGTCGGCGTCGTGCACGCGCGGGCCACCATGGCGCACTGCGCGGACACCAAGAACCTGGTCGCCGAGCTCCAGGACTTCAAGCCGACGTTCGTGCTCTCCGTACCCCGGGTCTTCGAGAAGGTCTACAACGGCGCGCGGCAGAAGGCCGAGTCCGAGGGGAAGGGCAAGATCTTCGACCGCGCGGAGAAGGTCGCCATCGCGTGGAGCGAGGCCCAGGAGCTGCCGGGCGGTCCCGGCCTCGGGCTGCGCGCGCAGCACGCCCTCTTCGACAAGCTGGTCTACCGCAAGCTGCGGGCGGCGATGGGCGGCCGGTGCCGCGACGCCATCTCCGGCGGCGCGCCGCTGGGCGCGCGGCTCGGGCACTTCTTCCGCGGCGTCGGGGTGACCATCTGCGAGGGGTACGGCCTCACCGAGACCTCGCCGGCCGCCGCCGCCAACCTGCCCACCGGCACCCGGATCGGCACCGTCGGCCGACCGCTGCCCGGCGTGACCATCCGGATCGACGACGACGGCGAGGTTCTGATCGCCGGCGACATCGTCTTCCAGGGCTACTGGCACAACGACGCGGCCACCGCCGAGGCGATCAGCACCGACGGCTGGTTCCGCACCGGCGACCTCGGGCACCTGGACGACGACGGCTACCTGAGCATCACCGGCCGCAAGAAGGAGATCATCGTGACCGCCGGCGGCAAGAACGTCGCCCCGGCGGTGCTGGAGGACCAGGTGCGGGCGCACCCGCTGATCAGCCAGTGTGTGGTGGTCGGCGACCGGCAGCCGTTCATCGCCGCGCTGGTCACCATCGACGAGGAGGCGCTGCCGAAGTGGCTGGCCGGGCAGGGGCGTCCGGAGACCACGAGCATGGCCGAGCTGCGCGACGACGCGGCGCTGCGCGCCGAGGTGCAGTCCGCGATCGACCAGGCCAACCAGGCGGTCTCCAAGGCCGAGGCGATCAAGGTGTTCCGGATCCTGCCGCATGACTTCACCGAGACCACCGGCGAGCTGACCCCGTCGCTGAAGGTCAAGCGTCAGGTCGTGCACAAGACGTACGCCTCGGAGATCGCCGAGATCTACCGGGGCTGACTACCATCCGTCACGTGCCCGCCTCCACATCCCGCCAGCCGTCGACGCAGCCCCTCGCGGCGGCGGCTCGCGCGGTCCTCCTCGCGCTGGTCGCCGCCCTGACCCTGTTCGCCACCCGCGACGCCACCCAGCTCTGGTGGATCGCGCTGCTGGGCGTCGCCGGCCTGCCCGCCGTGCTCGCCCCCCAACACCGGCTGCTCGCCCCGATCAGCCGCTTCGCCGAGGTGGTGGTGCTCGGGCTGGCCGCCAGCCAGGTCGCCGCCGACACCCACCTGTCCGGCGTGACCGGCGGGGTGGGCGCCTCGGCGGTACTGCCGTACCTCGCCGTGCCGGTCACCGTGACCGCGCTGAGCCGCCGGTTCCGCGAGGGCGCCGCGCTGCTCGCCGTGGCGGCGGCGACGCTGCTGGCCAGCGCCGCGTTCACGCAGGTCGACGGCGGGCCGCAGCTCGGCCAGGTCGGCTACCTCGCGGTCTGCGCCCAGTGGCTGATCCTCGCCGGGCTCGGCCTCTACACCGCCGGCACGCTCCAGCGCGTCATGCGGGTGCGCGGCGAGGGCAAACCCCAGCCGTACGCCGAGGCGACCCGCCTGCTCACCCAGCTCCGTACGGTCGCCCGCCAGCTGCCCGGCGCCACCCTCGACCCGGGCGGCATCTCCGAGCACCTGCTGGAGGAGCTGCGGGTGGTGGCCAAGACCGACCGGGGCGCGGTGCTGTCCGCCAGCGGCGGCGGCCGGCTCGTGGTGCTCGCGCAGATCGGCGCGGACCGGGTCGACTGGGAGACCACGCTCGACGCCGACTCCGCCATCGCCGACGCCTGGGCCAGCCAGCAGCCGACCGTCTCGGCCCGCTCGCAGGCCCGGTCCCGGCGCTCCGGCGAGGTCTCCGCGCTGATCGTCCCGCTGGTGGCGGGCGTACGCACTGTCGGCCTGGTGGTGATCGAGGCGGACACCGCCGCCGCGTACCCGCCGCCCGTGGTGTCCCGGGTGACGGCGCTGACCGGCCCGGCGGCGCTGCGGCTCGAAGCCGCGCTGCTCTTCGACGAGGTGCGCTCGCTGGCGACCAACGAGGAGCGGCAGCGGCTGGCCCGGGAGATCCACGACGGGGTCGCCCAGGAGCTGGTCATGGTCGGGTACGGCATCGACAACGCGCTCGCCACCGTGCACGAGGACGCGGAGGAGACCGCCGACTCGCTGCGCACGCTGCGCCAGGAGGTCACCCGGGTGATCACCGAGCTGCGGCTGAGCCTGTTCGAGCTGCGCAGCGAGGTGGACCGGCACGGTGGCCTGGCCGCCGCCATCGCCGAGTACGCCCGCACCGTCGGCGCGTCCGGCGGCCTGCGGGTGCACCTGTCGCTGGACGAGTCCACCGCCCGGCTGCCGGCCGCCACCGAGGCCGAGTTGCTGCGCATCGCGCAGGAGGCGGTGACGAACGCGCGCAAGCACGCCGGCGCGTCGAACCTGTGGGTCACGTGCGAGGTGGATCCCCCGTACACCCGAATCGAAGTGTCGGATGACGGTCACGGCATCGGTGACCAGCGCCCGGACGGGCACTATGGCCTTGCGATCATGGCCGAGAGGGCGGAACGTATCCGAGGCCGGTTGGAGATCAGGCCGCGGCAGCCGAGTGGGACGACTGTGGCGGTGGTGCTCGGTTCGTCGCCCCGGCGCGATAAGGTGCGCGGCAGCGCCGCAGCAGCAGAAGGGGAGTAACCCGAGGATGACCAGCAGTCCGACACCGGCCACCCGTACCAAGGTTCTCCTGGTCGACGACCACGACCTCATCCGCAAGGGGCTGCGTCACGCGTTCGAGCGCGACCGTCAGTTCGAGGTCGTGGGCGAGGCGGCCACCGCTGCGGAGGGCGTGCGCCAGGCCGGCGCGCTCCAGCCCGACGTGGTGATCATGGACCTCCGCCTGCCCGACGGCAGCGGCCTGGAGGCCACCCGCGCCCTGCGCAAGTCCAGTGCGTCCATGGGCATCGTCGTGCTCACCATGTACGCCGGTGACGACCAGCTCTTCGGCGCCCTGGAGGCGGGTGCGAGCGCGTTCGTGCCGAAGACCGCCCCGGCCGACGAGGTGGTGGCCGCCGCCCGGCACGCCGCCTCCTCCCCCAGCGCGTTCACCGCCGCCGACCTGGCCGAGGCGATGAAGCGCCGGCTGGCGCCGTCCGGCCCGCAGCTGTCCCCCCGTGAGGGCCAGGTGCTGCGGCTGCTCGCCGACGGCATGAGCGTGGCCGGCATCGCCAAGCAGCTGTTCGTCAGCGAGTCGACCGCCAAGACCCACATCTCCAAGCTCTACGAGAAGCTGGGTGCCGCCAACCGGGCGCAGGCGCTGATGACCGCGCTGCGGCTGGGGCTGCTGGAGGCCCCGGACGCCCCGAAGTTCTGAGGCGTACCGCCGGAAGAGGCCCCGTCCACCACGGACGCGGGCCTCTCGGCGTTCCCGGCCACGTGTGGTCGCGTACGGTGAGCAGCCGGACGCGTAGCGACGGCGGTCTTTGCACCGCGACGGCGGAGGGGCAGAATACCCGGGTGATCCGCGCGGCGGTGACGACCGCGTGTCGCCGACACCCGAGGGGCAGGACATGCAGCGGCCGGACTGGGCACCCGAGACGATCGACATCGAGCGCCCCAGCGTCGCCCGCATGTACGACTACTACCTCGGCGGCTCGCACAACTTCGCCGCCGACCGGGCGGCCGCCCGCGCGATGGTGGAGGCGGTGCCGGAGGCGCCGCTGATGGCGCAGGCCAACCGCGCGTTCCTGCGCCGGGCGGTGCAGTACCTCGCCCAGGCCGGCATCCGGCAGTTCCTCGACATCGGCTCCGGCATCCCGACCGTCGGCAACGTGCACGAGATCGCCCAGCGGATCGACCCGGAGTCGCGCGTGGTCTACGTCGACGTGGACCCGGTGGCGGTGGCGCACAGCCAGGAGATCCTGGCCGGCAACGCGCACGCCGCGGTGCTCCAGGAGGACCTGCGCAACCCGGAGGCGATCCTCGCTCACCCGGAGGTCACCCGGCTGCTGGACTTCACCCGGCCGGTCGCCGTGATGGTCGTGGCGGTGCTGCACTTCATCCCGGACGCCGACCGCCCGGAGGAGATCCTGCGGACGCTGCGCGGGGCGCTGGCGCCCGGCAGTCACCTGGTGCTCTCCCAGGCCAGCGAGGACGGCCGCGCCGGCACCGGCGAACGGGCCGAGGCGGAGCGGGTCTACCGGCGTACCGACAGCCAGCTCTGGATCCGCAGCCGGGCCGAGATGACCGCGCTGTTCGACGGCTTCGAGCTGGTCGACCCGGGCGTGGTGTGGGTGCCGCAGTGGCGGCCGGACTCCCCCGACCAGGCGGAGAATGCCGAGCGGGCCGTCTTCATGGGTGGGGTCGGGCGGCTCGGTGGGTGACGACGCGGCCCGCAGCAGGCCCGGCGTCTTCGCCCGGGCCTGGGCCAAGGCGGTGTCCGGCACCAGCTACCTGCCGATGACCCAGTCGCAGCTGGAGGAGATGCTGCAACGGCTCACCGACCGGCTGGCCCAGGCGCTGCGCGCCGAACCGTTCGACCTGCGGATCGGCCAGCAGGTCGGCGCGGAGCTGGTGCAGGCGCACATCGCCTCCGCGGAAGGGCTGGGCCGCACCGTCGAGGTGATCCAGCTGCGCCTGGTCCGCGACCTCGACCTGGTCGTCGACGACGTCGAGGACCGGATGGCCCGGCTGCTCGCCACGGTCGCCACCGGCTACGCCCGCGCCCTGCGCGACCGCACGCTGGACGAGCAGGAGTCCATCCGCCGGGCCGCCATGATGGCCCGTGCGCAGGCGGAACGGGCGCTGCGCGACAGCGAGGCCCGGTTCCGGCACCAGGCCACCCACGACCCGCTCACCGGCCTGCCGAACCGCACGCTGTTCACCGAACGGCTGACCGCCGCGATCACCGCGCCGGGGCGGGGCGCCGACCGGGTCGGTGTCTGCTTCCTCGACCTGGACCGGTTCAAGGTCGTCAACGACTCCCTCGGCCACCAGATCGGCGACTCGCTGCTGGTGACGGTGGCGCAGCGCCTGCACCGGGCGCTCGGCGAGCACCTGGTGGCCCGGCTCGGCGGCGACGAGTTCGTGATCCTGGTCGAACGCACCGCCGGCACCGACGACGCGGTGAAGGTCGCCGAGGCGGCCCTCGCCGCGGTACGCGAACCGGCGCTCGTCGACGGCCACGAGCTGACCGTCTCCGCCAGCATCGGCATCGTGGAACGCCCGGTCGCGGGCACCTCGCCGATGGACCTGATGCGCGCGGCCGACAGCACGCTGCACTGGGCCAAGGCCGCCGGCGGGGCCCGCTGGTCGCTGTTCGACGCCGACCGCAACCGCCGCGACCTGGCCCGGTACGCGCTGTCCGCGGCGATCCCCGCCGCGCTGGACCGGGGCGAGTTCTACCTCGACTACCAGCCGCTGACGTCGTTGCGCGACGGGCGGGTGCTCGGCATGGAGGCGCTGGTGCGCTGGCGTCACCCGGAGCTGGGTGTGCTGCGGCCGGACAGCTTCATCCCGCTGGCCGAGGAGACCGGGTTGATCGTCCGGCTCGGCAGCTGGGTGCTGGCCGAGGCGTGCCGCGAGGCGGGCACCTGGCCGGACGCGGAGGGCGACGCGCCGTTCGTCAGCGTCAACCTCGCCGTCCGGCAGTTGCACCGCACCGACCTGGTGACCGAGGTACGCGGTGTGCTCGGGCGCACCGGCCTGCCGCCGCACCGGCTGCAACTGGAGATCACCGAGAGCACCATGATGAGCACAGTGGTCGAGCCGGTGCGGGCCCTGCGGGTGCTCGGTGACCTCGGGGTCCGGGTCGCCATCGACGACTTCGGCACCGGCTACTGCAACCTCGCGTACCTGCGGGACCTGCCGGTCGACGAGCTGAAGGTGGCGGGCGAGTTCGTGACCGGCCTGCGCGCGCCGGGCAGCGGCACCGACGAGCGGATCCTCGCCTCGCTCGTCTCGCTGGCGCACGCGCTGGACCTCACAGTCACCGCCGAGGGCGTGGAGACGGCCGACCAGGCCGACCGGCTGCGCGCGATCGGCTGCGACGCCGGGCAGGGCTGGCACTTCGGCCGTCCCGGCCCGGCCGCGCCGCACCTGGGCCGGGTGCCCGCCCACGTCGACGCGGCCTCCTGACGCGGCCGCCGCCCTGACCCGGCCGCCGCCTGACCCGGCCGGCCCGCAGTTGCCCTGATCCGGCCCGCACGCGGCCTCCCGGCCCGGCCCGCGCGGGGTTCCGTGGCCCGATCGTGGTGGTCCGCTTCGCCTGACCTACCCTCAGCCGGCCAGCAGGGCGGCCATCCGCTGTGCCTGCGTCTCCCAGCGCCACTCCCGCTCCACCCAGGCGCGGCCGGCGGCGCCGAACTGCCGGGCCAGATCCCGGTCGGCGAGCAGCGTGGCCACCCGGTCGGCGAGCTGGGCCACGTCCCGGCCCCCGACCACGTACCCGGTCTCCCCCTCGCGGACCGCGTCCGGCGCGCCGCCGGAGTCTCCGGCCACCACCGGCAGCCCGGTCGCGCTCGCCTCCAGGTAGACGATCCCGAGGCCCTCCACGTCCAGTCCGCGGTTGCGGGTGCGGCACGGCATCGCGTACACGTCGCCGGCCGCGTAGTGGGCGGGCAACTCGGCCGAGGGCACCGAGCCGGTGAAGACCACGTCGCGTTCCAGCCCGGCCTGCCGGGCCAGCTTCTCCAGCGTCGAGCGGTACGGGCCGCCGCCGACCACGAGCAGCGCGGCGTCCGGCACCCGGCGGCGGATCTCCGGCAGCGCGCGGATCAGCATGTCCTGGCCCTTGCGGGGCACCAGCCGCGACACGCACACCACCACCGGCCGGTCGGCCAGCCCGAGCCGTGACCGGACCCGCCCGCCGTCGACGTCCGGGTGGTAGGTGTCCACGTCCACGCCGGGCGCGAGCCACCGCAGCTCGGTGAACCCGTCCAGCACGCGGGCCAGCCGCGCCCGGGTGTACTCGCCGAGGTAGGTGGTCACGTCCACGCCCCGCCCGATCCGGCGCAACGCCGACCGGGCGCCTGGGAGCGCCGCCCAGCCGACCTCGTGGCCGTGGGTCAGCGCCACCGCCCGGCGGATCCCGGCCCGCCGCCGCAGGCCCGCGGCGAGCAGCCCCAGCGGGGCCGCCGCGCCGAACCACACGGTGTCGCAGTCGTACGCGCGCGCCAGCCGCGCCGCCCGCCGGGCGATCAGCGGGGTGGGCAGCAGCACCCGGGTCCGCTCCCGGACCACCTCGAACGGCTGGTCGGCGTCGAACTTCTCCGCCCCGCGCCAGCTCGACGCGTACACCACCACCGAGCCGGGCTGCTGGCGTACCGCGAGGTTGTGCACGAACGACTGGATGCCGCCGGGGCGCGGCGGGAAGTCGTTGGTGATCAGCAAGGTACGGCTCATCGGCCGGACTCCCTGGCGTAGGCGCGGGCGGCGGCCATCCGCTCCACGGTGGACGGGTGGGTCGCCGACCAGAGGCGCTCCCAGCGCGGCGGGTCGGGGTCGGCCAGGTTGACCCCGGCCAGTCGCCGCTGCATCGCCTCGAACGTCGCCGGGTCGCCGGTGAGCGCCAGCGCGTGGGCGTCGGCGCGGGCCTCGATCCGGCGGGAGACGAGCGCCTGCACCGGGGTGGAGAGCAGGCCGGCGACCGTGACCAGCACGATCAGCAGCGGGAACGCCCGCGGCTGGGCGATCGAGTCGACGCCGGCGAGCCGCAGCAGCGGCGTCCACGAGCCGATCAGGTAGAGCGCCACCACCGCGGCGGCGGCACCGAGCGCGCCGAGCACCGTGCCGGTCCACACGTCCCGGTCCTTCGCGTGCCCCAGCTCGTGGGCGACCACGCTTGTCACCTCGGCCGGTTCCGCCTCGCGCAGCAGCGTGTCGTAGACGACCACCCGCCGGGTCGGGCCGAGCCCGGAGACGTACGCGTTCACCGCACTGGTGCGCCGGGACGCGTCGGCGACGAGCACGTCGCGCACCGGTACGCCGTCCCGGGCGGCCATCGCGGTCAGCTCGCTGCGCAGCGGGCCCGGCTCCATCGGGGTGAACCGGTTGAACACCGGCTCGACCAGCACCGGCAGCACGAACGACAGCACCACCACCAGGACCGCCGCGCCGGCCGCGCCGAACGCCCACCACCAGCGCGGGGCGAGCCGTACCACTGTGTAGAAGCCGAGCAGGACCAGCGCGCCGATCACCGCGCTGACCGCGTACGACTTGAGCAGGTCGACCGCCCAGCCGCCCCAGGTCTGGGTGCTCAGCCCGTAGCGGACCAGCACGGTCCGGCGCCAGGCCGCGAACGGCAGCGTGAGCAGGTCGGCGAGGAACATGACGGCGAGCCCGCCGAGCACGGCCTGCGCGATCCAGTGCCCGCCGAAGGGCCGGCCGGCCAGTTCGACAAGGCGCCCGCCCAGCGGGGTCAGCCCGAGCAGCAGCGCCACCACCAGCCCTACTGCGAGCGCCGACCAGGCCGCCGGGCGCAGCGCGCCGTGGAACGCCCGGCCCCGGGTCACCTGCTCGGCCGGGAGGTCTCGCAGTGCCGCGAGCTGGTCGGCGCGGGGCGCCGGCGGGCGGCTCCACGGCACCAGCAGCGCCACCGCCACGAGCAGCGCGACCACCAGGCCGCCCAGGGTCAGCAGCGCCCAGGCGCGCGGGGTCACCGACCCACCCCGCCGTCGTGCCCCGTCCGCGTCATGCCGCTCCCCTCCCGCCGTGACCGCCCATCCTATTGCCCGGCCCTCGATCGGGACCGCCGTGCCCGACGCGCGACCCGACAGCGTGGCCCGGCATCAGTCGGGCAGGGCTCAGGCACGGCACCGGGGCCGGAGCCCGGGCCGGGGCCGAGGGCCGGGGCCGAGGGCCGAGGGCCGAGGGCCGGGCAGCGAACGGCCGACAGAGCTCAGGGTCGACAGAGCCCGGGCAGGCAGGCAGTGTCAGGCGATTCGGCGACGGCCGCCACGGCGGGGCGCCGGTGCCCGTGTCTCAGCCGGTGGGGACGGCAGCACCTCCACGTCGAATCCGGCCCGCGCGAACACCTCGATCGCCCGGTGCTCGGCCGGGCCCAGGTCGGCCGGGCCGGAGTCGAACAGGGCGGTCACCAGGCAGCCGGAGCAGCCGGCACCACGGTTGCCGCAGGTGTCGCAGTCGATCAGCATCAACGCCTCCTGACGGGTCGCCGGTGGCGGCCGGGGAAGGAGCCACCACCGTCGGTCACCACGACGCTAACGCTCGGGTACGACAGAACCGGACAACGAGGCAGCAGCCGCCGCGAACCCGAACCAGTACGCCGAAGTGGCGCGATCAGCACGCGCGCGACCCCGCCACGTCCCCGAACTGGAGTCGATCAAGCGGCGGGAGGCGACGCGGAGAAGCTCAGGAACGCGCCAGGCGCCGCAGCAGCGAGTCCGCACCCAGCGGGTACGCGCCGTGCCGGCGTACCCCGTCGGCGACCTCGCGGTCCGAGGAGACCACGACCACCGGCCGCCCGGCCGGCTCGGCACGGACCAGCCGGCGGATCAACTCGTCGGCGGTCTCCCCCTTGCGGGAGAACAGCACCCGCACGCCGCGCGGCGCCGGTGGCAGGCCGTGGATCCGCTCGGCGCCGTCGAAGACGACTGTGACCTCGTCCCCGGTCTGCGCGGCGATCCCGCCCAGCCCGGTGATGAGCCGCTTGCGCTGCTGCTCCAGCGACATCTCGCCGAAGCCGCGCTTGGTCACGTTGTAGCCGTCCACCACCAGGTGCGCCCGCGGCAGCGCGAGCAACTGGTCGAGGCGGGCCGGGTCGTCGGTGTCGCGGGCCCGCGTCGACGGGCCGGCCGGTGCGGCGCCCGGCTGCTCGGCGAACGCGTCGGCGACGAAGTCGGCCGGGAGCTTGTCCACCGGGTCGAGCGCCAGCTCGCGGCGCAGCCCCACGGCGGCCTGGCCGATCGTCTCCAGCAGCAGCCACAGCCGCGCGTCGTCGACCGAGCGGGCCTCCTTGGCGCTGGCCCGGGCCACTCCGGCGGCGGCCTCCGCCTCGGCCAGCCGGGCCCGGGTGCGGCGCAGTTCGGCGTCCGCATCGGCGGCGGCGCGGGCTGCCCGCCCCCGCTCGGTGGCGAGCATCTCGGTGGCCTTGCGCTCCCGGGCCTGGGTCTCCCGCAGGGTACGGGTCAGCTGGCGGGCCTCCTCGCGGAGCTGCCCCAGTTCCTCCCGGACCCGGGCCAGCTCGTCGCGCAGCTTCTCCGCCTCGACCCGGGCCACCGCACGGTCGTGCTCGGCGCGGGCGGCCCGCTGCTCGGCCTCGCGGACCAGCTCGGCCACTACCGCGCTGTCTGCCTCGGCGCGTACCGCCTCGCCGCTGGCGTCGATGAGTTCCCGCCAGCCGCGGGGCCGGGCCAGGTAGGCCAGGGCGGCCACCTCGACCGGGTCGGCCGCGGCCGGTGCGGTGCCCTCGACCACAGCCGCGCCCAGGTCACCGGCGTCGGCGAGGACCCGGGCGGTGATCCGCTGCCGGAACAGCGGGTCGGCGGTGAGCTGCGCGGCGATCGCGGGCGCGCCGAGGCGGGCGCGGCGGTTGGGGGCGAACTTGGCGACCCGCCGCAGCGGCACCGGCACCTCGTCGGCGGGCAGGCCGGGCAGCACGGCGGCGGTCAGCGTGACGATCCGCTGCCGGACCGGCTCGGGCAGCACGGGCTCGGGCTCGATCGCGGGTGGCGCGTCCTCATCGGCGGGCACGCCGACCACCGGCTCCTCCACGGAGGAGTGGTCGTCGTACGGCTCGGTGAGGGGCATGAGGCAAGTCTCCCACCCCGAACGGGCCCACCGCCCGGTGAGTGAGCCGATCTCTCATCGTACCCCCGTGGTATCTCCTGGGGCGGCAGTGACAGGAGTGTCGGACCGTGCCGCTAGCGTCCCGCGGGTGACACGAGCGGAGTACGTCCAGGAGTCGCTGGCCGGCCTGGACCCGGCGGGCAGCGGTGTCGACCCGGCGCTGCCGCTCTACGCGACCACCTTCGTGGTGGTCGACCTGGAGACCACCGGCGGCGCTCCCGACGGCGGCGGGATCACCGAGATCGGCGCGGTGAAGGTCCGTGGCGGCGAGGAGCTGGGCGTGCTCGCCACGCTCGTCAACCCGGGCGTGCCGATCCCGCCGTTCATCACCGTGCTCACCGGCATCACCCAGGCCATGCTGCTGCCCGCCCCGCCGATCGAGCAGGTGCTGCCGAGTTTCCTGGAGTTCGTCAGCGACGCCGTGCTCGTCGCCCACAACGCGCCGTACGACGTGGGTTTCCTCAAGGCGGCCTGCGCGAAGCACGGCTACCGCTGGCCCAACCCCCGGGTGCTGGACACGGCCGCGCTGGCCCGGCGGGTGCTCACCCGCGACGAGGTGCCCAACCGCAAGCTGGGCACGCTCGCCGCCTACTTCCGCACCGCGACCCAGCCCACCCACCGCGCGCTCGACGACGCGAAGGCCACAGTCGACGTGCTGCACGGGCTGATCGGCCGCCTCGGCGGGCACGGGGTCGGCACGGTCGGCGAGGCGATCGAGTTCGCCCGCGCGGTCACCCCCACCCAGCGCCGCAAGCGGCACCTCGCCGACGGGCTGCCGAAGGTGCCGGGCGTCTACATCTTCCGGGCCGCCGACGACCGGCCGCTCTACGTGGGCACGTCCGGCGACATCGCCACCCGGGTCCGCAGCTACTTCACCGCCGCGGAGAAGCGGGCCCGGATCTCCGAGATGCTCGCCGCCGCCGAGCGCGTCGAGGCGGTCGAGTGCGCCCACTCGCTGGAGGCGGAGGTCCGTGAACTGCGGCTGATCGCGGCGCACGCGCCGCCGTACAACCGCAGGTCGAAGTATCCGGAGCGCCAGGTGTGGCTGAAGCTCACCGACGAGGCGTACCCCCGGTTGTCGATCGTGCGCGACATCGCGCCCACCGACACGGCCTACCTGGGGCCGTTCCGGTCCCGGCAGGCGGCGGAGCTGGCCGCCGCCGGCTTCCACGACGCCGTGCCGCTGCGGCAGTGCACACACCGGCTCTCCCGGCGTACCACCATGCCGGCCTGCGCGCTGGCCGAGCTGGGTCGCTGCCCGGCGCCCTGCGAGCACAAGATCACCCCCGAGGAGTACGACGACGCAGCGGCGACGCCGTTCCGCACCGCCACCAGCGACGACCCCGGAGTGGTGGTGGACGCGCTGCTCGCCCGCATCGAGGTGCTGTCGGCCGCCGAGCGGTACGAGGAGGCGGCTGTGGTCCGCGGCCGGCTGGTGGCGGTGCTGCGCGCGGCGGTCCGGATGCAACGGCTGGCCGCGTTGACCGGCATCGCCGAGCTGGCCGCCGCCCGTCCGGCCGCCCGGGGCGGCTGGGAGCTGGCGCTGGTGCGGCACGGCCGGCTCGCCGGGGCCGGGGTGTCCCCGCCGGGTGTCCACCCGCGACCCACCATCGCGGCGATCCGCGCCACCGCCGAGACGGTGCTGCCCGGGCACGGTCCGGTGCCGGCCGCGACCGCCGAGGAGACCGAGCGGATCCTGTCCTGGTTGGAACGACCGGAGACCCGGCTGGTCGAGTCGACAGACGGCTGGGCCTCGCCGGTGGCCGGCGCGGGGCGTTTCCGCGAACTGCTGACGAAGGCGGAGAACGGCGGATCCGCCAAACTCTCGACCGAACGCTCATGACCAACTGACCGATCGGACTACCTCGACTCCCTTAGTCTGTTAAAGGAGTGCAGACCTGCCCGATTCGCGGGCTCTGCTCCCGGTCGCCGGTTCCCGGTGGCCGAGGGCCGGGGTGAGGAGGTGTCCCAGGTGGACGTCGACGCCGGACACGGCGCCGCCCTGGGTGGCGCGCTCCCGACCCAGGGCGAACTACCGCTCACCCGCCGCCTGCGTTCCCTGCTCACCTGGCCGACGGCCGACGGCGACCCGGTCACCACACTGGTCCGCGCCCACCGTGGCATCCACGCGAGCGCCGACGCCTCGGTGCTGCGCCGGGCCTACACGATCGCCGAGAACATGCACCGCGGCCAGTTCCGCAAGAGCGGCGAGCCGTACATCACCCACCCGCTGGCGGTGGCGCAGATCTGCGCCGACCTCGGCATGGACACCATCACCCTGGTCGCCGCGCTGCTGCACGACACGGTGGAGGACACCCGCTACACGCTCCAGGCGCTCCAGGAGGACTTCGGCCGCGAGGTCGCCCACCTGGTCGACGGCGTGACCAAGTTCGACAAGGCGTTCTACGGCAAGGCCGCCGAGGCGGAGACCGTCCGCAAGATGATCGTGGCGGCCGGCAAGGACGTCCGGGTGCTGGTGATCAAGCTGGCGGACCGGCTGCACAACATGCGTACGCTCGGCGTCCGCTCGGCCGCCTCCCGGGAGCGGATCGCCCGCAAGACCCAGGAGGTGCTGGTCCCGCTCTGCGACCGGCTGGGCATCCAGACGCTCAAACGCGAGCTGGACGACGTGGTGCTGCTGCACCTGCGGCCGGAGGAGCACGCGCGGATCGCCCGGTTCGTGCACGACCGGCCCGGCTGGGACGCCTACCTGGCCGACGTGGTGGCCCGCACCCGGGCGGCGTTGCGCCGCAACCGGGTCGACGCCGACGTCTCCCCCCGCCCCCGGCACCTCTACTCGATCTGGAAGGACACGGTCGCCGGCGACCACGCCGCCCCGTTCGACCTGCCCCGCATCGCGATCGTGGTGGACGGTCCGGCGACCGACTGTTACGCCGCGCTGGGCGCCGTGCACGGGCTCTGGCGGCCGGTGCCGGGCCGGTTCAAGGACTTCATCGCCTCCCCGAAGAACAACCTCTACCGGTCGTTGCACACGAGCGTCTGCGGCCCGCAGGACCGCACGGTCGAGGTGCTGATCCGCACCACCGAGATGCACCGCTCCGCGGAGTACGGCGTGGCCGCCCACTACCGCTTCCCCCGGGCCGCGGGCCGGGGCGCCGACCGGGCGGACGAGCTGGCCTGGCTGCGCCGGGTGCTCGACTGGGAGCAGGAGACGGTCGACCCGACCCAGTTCATGGAGTCGCTGCGCTGTGACCTGTCCGAGGCGCAGATCCAGGTGGTGGCCGACGGGCGGCAGGTCGTACTGCCGGCCGGGGCGACACCTGTCGACCTCGCGTACGAGCTGGGCACCGAGCGCGGCGACCACTGCCTGGCCGCCCGGATCAACGGCCGGCTCGCGCCGCTCTCCTCCGAACTGGAAGAGGGCGACGTGGTGGAGATCTTCACCGAGAACGACGCGGAGAGCGGCTTCGAGGCGGACGTGGCCCCGCGCGGCCCGCGCCGGGAGTGGCTGGGCTTCGTGAAGTCCCCGCACGCCCAGATGCAGATCAACCGCTGGTTCGCCGAGCACACCGAGCCGGGCATCTCGATCGCCGACAAGGTCCGGCTCGGCCGGGCCTCGATCGGCCTGGCGTTGCGCAAGCACAGCCGGGGCCTGGCCAGCGACCTGCCGCTGCTGCGGCTGTCCGAGGAACTGGGCTACCCCGACCTGGAGACGCTGCTGGTGGCGGTCTTCGACCGCACTGTCGAGCCGGACACCGTGGTCCAGCAGTTGATCGATCTGGTCGACCACAGGCAGTAGACGGAGCCGGTCCGCGCCGGGACCACTAGCCTGGACGGCATGATCCCCCGCGCGCGTGCCACCGGACGGGCCCTCGGCTACCAGATCTTCTACCGGCTTCCGGTCCCGCTGCGACGGCGGCTGGTCCGGCTGGCCGTACCGAAGTACATCGTCGGCGCGGTCACGCTGGTCAAGGACACGGAGGCCACCGGCGCGGGCCGGATCCTGCTGCTGCGCCAGCCGCCCGGGTACAGCTGGACGCTGCCGGCCGGGCTGCTGCAACGCGGCGAGGCCCCGGTGGTCGGCGCCGCCCGCGAGCTGTACGAGGAATCAGGCGTCCGTCTGTCCCCCGACGCGCTGCGCCCGGCGGTGCCGAACGCGGTGGTGCACGCCAAGGGCTGGGTCGACGTGGTCTTCGAGGCGGAGGTGCCGGCGTCGACCACCGAGCTGAAGGTGGACGGCGCCGAGGTGTTCGAGGCCGCCTTCCATCCGCTCGACGACCTGCCCCGGCTCAGCCGCGCCACCGCCAACCTGCTCGGCTACTACGGCATCGGCCCGCGCGCCGGCGAGCACCCACCGGCCGCGTGAGCACCCCGTACGCGGGCACTACGGCACCCGGGGTCGAGGTGTGCGCGGTGGTGCTGGCCGCGGGCGAGGGCACCCGGCTGCGCCCGCTCACCGAGCGGGTGCCGAAGGCGCTCTGCCCGGTGGGAAACGTCCCGCTGCTGGACCGGGCGCTGGCCCGGCTGGCCGGACTCGGCCTGACCGGCCCGGAGCGGGTCGCGGTGAACGCCTGCTACCTGGGCAACCAGGTGGTCACGCGGGTGGGCGGACGGGCTCACCTGTCGGTCGAGCCGGACGCCCCGCTCGGCACCGCCGGGGGTGTGGGCCGGCTGCGGGACTGGATCGACGGCCGGGGCGTGCTGGTCGGCAACGCCGACGCATACCTGGCCGACCCGCAGGCCCCGCCCGGGCCGGACATCGCCGCGCTGCTGGACGGGTGGGACGGGCACGGCGTACGCCTGCTCGGCCGTCCCGCCGACGACCCGCACGCCCCCGGGACCTTCGACGGCCACGAGTTCGTGGGTTTCTCGCTGCTGCCCTGGCGGCTGGTCCGCGACCTGCCACCCACGTTCGGCGACCTGGTCCGGGCGGTGTGGCGGCCCGCGGAGGCCGCCGGGGCGCTCACAGTCGTGCCCTACCGGGGGACGTTCTACGACACCGGCACCCCGGCCGACTACCTGGCCGCCAACCTGCACGCGGCCGGACCGGACGGACTGGTGGACCCGGCCGCGACGGTGGACGGCCGGGTCACCGGCTCGGTGATCGGCGCGGGCGCGCGGGTGCACGGCGACGTGGACCGGTCGGTGGTGTGGCCTGGTGCGACAGTCGCGGCCGGGGAACGCCTGCGCGAGGTGATCCGGGCCGGGGACGACCTGACCGTCCCGGCGGCGCGGTGAGGGGCGCGGGCTCTAGCATGGGCCTCGTCGCCGACGAACGGAGAACCGTCCCGTGATCACCGCGATCGTGCTGATCGACTGCGCCACCGACTCCATCCCCGAGGTGGCCGAGACCCTGGCCAACCTGCCCGGCGTCAGCGAGGTCTACTCGGTGGCCGGGCACGTCGACCTGATCGCCATGGTCCGGGTCCGGGAGTTCGAGCAGATCGCCCAGGTCATCGCCGGCAGCATCTCGAAGGTGCCGGGCGTGCTCAACACCGAGTCGCACATCGCGTTCCGCGCCTACTCCCAGCACGACCTGGAGGAGGCGTTCGCGATCGGACTGGCGAACGCCGACTGACACGAGCCGGTGACCGGCCTGCCCTCGCGGGCGGACCGGCCACCGTCGACCGTGCGGTACGTCAGCTCTGGCTGGGCACCGGGGTCTCCGTGGTGCCCGGAGCGGGCTCCTCGGTCTCGGTACCGCCCGGAGCCGGCGACTCGGTGCCACCCGGGGACGTGGTGCCGCCCGGGCTGGGCGTGCCGCTGGCGCTGGTCTGCGGAACCGGGACGCCCAGGGTCTGGGCCAGGGCCACGAGCGCGTCGTAGTGCGCCTGGAGGACCGGCAGCGCGTCCTGCGCGATCTGCACCACCGACTGCTCCGAGCCCTGCGAGATCTCGGTCTGGGTGGCCTGGATCGCCTGGACGTGGCCGGCGAGCTGCGCGGTCACCCACGCCTTGTCGAACTCGGCCCCGCTGAGGTTGTTCAGCTTGTCCAGGACCTTCTGCTGGTCGGCGGTCGGGTCGGCCGGCAACTGCACGTTGAGCTGCTGCGCGGTCGACTGCACCGTCTGGTCCAGCTGGGTGTGGTCCGTCACGAACATCTTGCCCAGGTCCTTGACCTGCTGGTTCTGACCCTTCTGCTGGGCCAGGTTACCGGCGGTGATCTCGAACAGGTTGACCTGGTGAACCGCCTGCAGGTACTGCGTGTCCTGCGTCGACGGCTGTGCCGCCGCCTGCGCCGCGGCGGCGGGCGCCAGCCCCACGACCACCAGCGCGGCCAGCAGGCCCAGGCGTTTGATTCCCAACATTCGTTCCTCCCCCATGAGACGTCGGACCGCACGGATACCCGGCTGACCGGGGTTATTCCTGCGATTCCACCCGTCCGTGTCGGGGGCGACGGCCGTCGGCGCACCGGCCTCCCGGCGTGCGCGGGAGGGAACGGGACGACCGGTGCGGAAACGGCAGTGGCGCCCGCCGGAAGATCCGGCGGGCGCCACTGTCAGTCGTACCGGGGAGGGTCAGCGACGGCTCTCGCCGCTGCCGATCTCCTCCCGCTCCGGCCGGGCCTCGACCGGCGGGTGCCCCGGCGAGACCGGCGCCTCGGCCGGCTTCTCGATCGGGTAGAAGAAGCCCCGGATCGCCGGGCCGAGGGCACCGAGCCGGTTCATCTTCTTCGGCACCACCCAGCCGACGTAGTCCAGCGCCGGCGGGTGACCGTCGTGGCCGTCGGCCGAGGTGAGCGGCTGGTGGACCTCGACGAACCGGCCGTCGGGCAGCCGCTTGATGATGCCGGTCTCCACGCCGTGGGCCAGCACCTCCCGGTCGTGCTGCTGCAGACCCAGGCAGATCCGGTACGTGATGTAGTACGCGATCGGCGGCAGGATCAGCAGGCCGATCCGGCCACCCCAGGTCATCGCGTTCAGGCTGATGTGGAACTTGTCCGCGATGACGTCGTTGGCGCCGGAGAGGGTCAGCACGACGTAGAAGGCGAGCGCCATGGCGCCCACGGCGGTCCGGGCCGGAACGTCCCGGGGCCGCTGGAGCAGGTTGTGGTGCTTGTAGTCCTTGAGGCGGCGCGCCTCCAGGAACGGATACATCGTCGACAGGCCGACCAGGATTCCGGGTAGCACCACAGTCGGCCAGAACAACGGTGGGATGACGTACCCGTTGCCGATCGGGATGTGGATCTCCCAGCCCGGCATGAGGCGGGTCGAGCCGTCGAGGAACATGACGTACCAGTCGGGCTGGCTGGCGGCAGAGACCACCCACGCCTCGTACGGGCCGAACAGCCAGATCGGGTTGATCTGGAACATGCCGCCCATCAGCGCGATCACGCCGAAGACGACCATGAAGAAGCCGCCCTGCTTGAGCGCGTAGCGCGGGAACATCCGCTCGCCGACCACGTTGGAGTTGGTCCGGCCGGGGCCGGGCCACTGGGTGTGCTTCTGCTTGAACACCAGGCCGAGGTGCACGCTGATCAGCGCCACCAGCAGACCCGGGACGAGCAGCACGTGGGCGATGAAGAAGCGGCTGATGATGATGGTGCCGGGGAACTCCCCGCCGAAGATCGACGAGCTGACCCAGGAGCCGATCACCGGGATCGACAGGATGATCGCGGAGGCGATCCGCAGACCGGTGCCGGACAGGCCGTCGTCCGGCAGCGAGTAGCCGGTGAAGCCGGCCAGGAAGCCGACCCAGAACAGCAGCGAGCCGATGATCCAGTTGGTCTCACGGGGCTTGCGGAACGCGCCGGTGAAGAAGACCCGCAGCATGTGGACCACGATGGCGGCCATGAACAGCAGGGCCGACCAGTGGTGCATCTGCCGCATGATCAGACCACCCCGGACATCGAACGAGATGTCCAGGCTGGAGGCGTAGGCGGCCGACATCGGGGTGCCCCGCAGCGGCGCGTAGCTGCCGTTGTAGATGACCTCGGTCATCGCCGGCTCGAAGAAGAACGTCAGGAAGACGCCGGTGAGCAGCAGGACGATGAACGAGAACAGCGCGATCTCGCCGAGCAGGAACGACCAGTGGTCGGGGAAGACCTTGTTCAGCAGCTTGCGCAGGGGCGTGGCCACCTGGAAGCGGTCGTCCACCGCCCGCGCGCTCTTGGCCGGCAGCGCTGCTGCATCAAACTTTCGGCGCTTCATGGCCGCTCCCAGAAGTCGGGACCGATGGTCTCGGTGTAGTCGGACTTCGCCACGAAGAAGCCCTCCTCGTCCACCTCGATCGGCAGCTGCGGCAGCGGCCGGTTCGCCGGGCCGAAGATCGGCTTGGCGTTGTCGGTGATGAGGAACTGCGACTGGTGGCAGGGGCAGAGCAGGCGGTTGGTCTGCTGCTCGTAGAGGCTGGCCGGGCAGCCGGCGTGCGTGCAGATCTTGGAGAACGCGACGTAGTTGCCCCACATGTAGTCGCCGTGGCCCTTGCGCTCGTTCGCGGCGCGCGACTTCTGCGCGTCGTCCTCCCGCAGGTGGATGAGCAGGGTCGGCGAGTCGGCGTGCAGGTTGCTCACGCCGCCGTCGATGCCCGGGAACACGGTGAGCTGGCCGCCGACGCTGACGTCGGCCGGGCGGATCGGGCGGCCGTCCTCACGGATCAGCCGGATCTTCTTGCCGCCCTCGCCCGGCTGGAAGCCGGTGGTGAACATCTGGTTGTTCTTGTGCGGCTGCTCGATCAGGCCACCGATCAGCGGGGCCGCGGCCACCGCGCCCACCGGCGCCAGGCCGGCGAGCAGCGAGATGCCGAGCAGCGGCCGGCGACGGACGCCCATCTCGTCGGCCAGGTAGAGCATGGTCTCGCCGGTGATCTTGCGACCCTCCGGGTCGTCGGCCTGGTCGTGCCGGTCCTGGATCGAGACCTCCTTGGGCAGCAGCTTCTTGCCCCAGGTCAGGATGCCGAAACCGATGCCCAGCAGCGCCAGGCCCAGCGTCACGCCGAGCAGCGGCGTGTAGAGCTTGTCGCCGCCGGTACCCGGCTCCCACTGCCACGGCCACCAGATGTAGACCACCAGGAAGGCGGTCGCGAAGACGCCGGTCAGCAGGAACATCAGGGCGACCGTGCGGGTCAGCCGGCGCTCGGCCTTGCTGCCCGGGACCACCTGCGGCTCGTAGTGGACGATCTCGATGTCGTCCCGCCGCGCGCCCTCCTGGACGATGTCGAACCGGGAGAGCCGGGGGTCGTTCACGTCGAGCGGCTCCGGGCCCTGCTGGGCCTGGTGCTCGGTGTGGGTGCTCATGCCGTCACCTCGCTACGGGTGACGCCGGGGGTCGGCGCCACAGCACTGGAAGCATTGATCCGTCCGGTCACGACTTGCCCGCGATCCACAGGCTCGCGAAGACCAGCGCGACGATGCCGACCAGGAAGATCGCGAGACCCTCGGTCGACGGGCCGTAGCGGCCCAGGTTGAAGCCGCCCGGATCGCCGTCGTGCTTCAGCGTCTCCTGGATGTAGGCGATGATGTCCGCCTTCTCCTCGGGCGTGATCTGGTTGTCGCCGAACACCGGCATGTTCTGCGGGCCGCTCAGCATCGCGGCGTAGATCTGCCGGTCGCTGGCCGGCGCAAGGCTCGGCGCGTACTTGCCGGAGGACAGCGCGCCGCCGCCGCCGCTGAAGGCGTGGCACTGCGAGCAGTTGATCCGGAACAGCTCACCACCGGTGGACAGGTTGGCGCCCTCACGCAGGTCGCCGTTGGGGACCTCCGGGCCGCCGCCGAGCTCCTGGATGTACTGCCCGAGCTGGCGCACCTGCTCGTCGGTGAACTGCGGCGGCTTGCGCATGGCCTGGGCCTCCTGCCGGGCCATCGGCATGCGACCGCTGCTGACCTGGAACTCGACCGAGGCCGCTCCGACGCCGATCAGGCTCGGACCGCGGCCCTCGACGCCCTGGGCGTTGCGACCGTGACAGGTCACACAGCTCACGTCGAACAGCGCCTTACCCTCGTTGCCTGCGGCGGTCAACGGAGGGTTGTCCTGCGCCTGCACGCCGGGGGCGAAGACGGTGTAGGCACCGCCGGCCAGCATCAGCGCGGCGAACAGCCGGACCGCGGCACCCAGCCGGCGGCGGCCCCTGCTGCGCGCTACGGGCCGCCCGCGCAGCCGCGCGAGCAGACCGCGTCGGCGGTCGTTGTCAGAAGTCATGACCTGTGTCCTTAACCGGTTGGACCTTGTCTCAGGGGACGGAGCAGCGGCGCGGTTCGTGACGCGCCAAGATCACTGGAGCCAGTAGATCATGGCGTAGAGCCCGATCCACACGACGTCCACGAAGTGCCAGTAGTAGGACACGACGATCGCCGAGGTCGCCTGGGCGGGGGTGAACCGGCCCATCGTGGTACGGATCATGAAGATCACGAAGGCGATGAGGCCGCCGGTCACGTGCAGACCGTGGAAGCCGGTGGTGAGGTAGAACATCGACCCGTAACCGTCTTCGTTGATCTTCACACCCTCGTGCACCAGGGTCCGGTACTCGTTCAGCTGACCGAGCACGAAGATCAGACCCATCACGAAGGTGATCGTGAACCACCGGCGCAGAGCGTGGACGTCACCGCGCTCGGCCGCGAACACGCCGATCTGGCAGGTGATCGAGGAGAGCACCAGGATCACCGTGAACGTGGTCGCGTACGGGATGTTCAGCACCTCGGTGTGCTTCTCCCACTGCTCCGGCGCCGCCGCGCGGATGGAGAAGTACATCGCGAACAGCGCCGCGAAGAACATGAGTTCGCTGGAGAGCCACACGATCGTCCCGACGCTGACCATGTTGGGTCGGGTCAGGGAGTGGATCCGGCTCTTGTCAATGGCTGGGGCCGCAGTCACGCGGTCATTATTGCCCCTGACCGGGACCGACGATCAGCGGGGTGCCAAACCGGTCCCTTCCGTGGCCCGATCGTGGTGGTCCGCTTCGCCTGACCTACCCTGAAAAGCGTGCTGCACGTCGATCAGATCCGCGCCGTCACCTCGGCTGTTCCGGCGACACTGGCGGCGGGAGGCGAGGGCGCCCCGCCGCCGTTCACCGTGACCCGGGTCCTCACCGAGACCCGGCTGGACAGCTGGCTCACGCTGGGCATCGTCCTGGCCGCCGGCCTCTACCTCTACGGGGTGCACCGGCTGCGGCTGCGCGGCGACCGCTGGCCGGTCGTCCGTACCGTGTCGTTCCTCGGCCCCGGCCTCGGCGGCATCGCCCTGGTCACGCTCACCGGCCTCGGCGCGTACGACACCGCCCTGCTCTCGGTGCACATGGTGCAGCACATGGTGCTGTCCATGATCGCGCCGATCTTCCTGGCGCTCGGCGCCCCGGTGACGCTGGCGCTGCGCACGCTGCCGGTGCGGCCCCGCAAGCGGCTGCTCGCGATCGTGCACAGCAAGGTGATCCGGATCTACAGCTTCCCGCTCGTGGCGTTCGCCATCTTCGTGGTGAACCCGTTCGCGCTGTACTTCACCGACCTCTACGAGTTCACCCTGCGCCACGAGTGGGCGCACGAACTGGTCCACGCGCACTTCATCGCCACCGGCTGCGTCTTCTTCTGGCCGCTGCTCGGCCTGGACCCGCTGCCCGGCCGCTGGCCGTACCCGGGGCGCGCGCTGCTCATGCTGCTCTCGGTGCCGTTCCACACCGTCCTCGGCCTGACCATCATGCAGAGCACCACGCTGTTCGGCGGCGACTGGTACCCGTCGCTCAACCTGTCCTGGTCCGACCCCTGGAACGACCAGGTGGTCGCCGGCGGCATCCTGTGGGCCGGCGGCGAATTCGTCAGCGTCACCATGCTCGCCGTCCTGGTCGTCCAGTGGGTCAAGCAGTCCGAGCGCGAGGCCCGCCGGCTCGACCGCGAGCTGGACCGCCAGGAGGCCCGCCAGCGCGCCGCGGAGGCGAGCACCTGACGGCACGTTCCGGGGTACGCCCCGAGCCCGCCGGGCGGGGCGACGGCCCGGATGTGACGACCGCTACGATCAGCGGGCAGCTACGAGGTGGGAGCCACGTCACGATGAGCGATCGTCTTTGCACCGTCCTGCTCTACAGCGACGACCCGAAGGTCCGCGACCGGATGCGGCTCGCCGTGGGCACTCGGCCGGCGCCCGGGATCGAGATCGAGTTCGTCGAGGCCGACGACTACAACGCCTGCATCCGGCTGGTCGACGACTACGAGATCGACCTGCTCCTGCTCGACGGCGAGGCGACCCCGGGCGGCGGCATCGGCATCGCCCGCCAGATCAAGGACGACCGGGACGACGCGCCGCCGACCTGCGTGGTGCTGGCTCGCGCCGCCGACCGCTGGCTGGCCGCGTACGCCGAGGTCGACGCCACGCTGACCCACCCGCTGGACCCGGTGGTCGCCGGCAGCACCGTGGCGGAGCTGCTGCGCCACACCCACGCCGCGGCCTGATCCCTCCGGTCCTCGCGCGCCACGGCGACGCGGCCGTGGCGCGCCCCAACCGCATTCCTCACGCCGCTCGGGAGGCCCGCCATGGAACGGACCTGGCCGCTTCTGCTCAACGCGCTGCTGCGCGGCGAGGAGCTCTCCACCGCCGACACCGCGTGGGCGATGGGCGAGATCATGGCCGGCTCGGCCACCCCGGCGCAGATCGCCGGGTTCGCCGTGGCGCTGCGCACCAAGGGTGAGACCCCCGCCGAGCTGGGCGGCCTGGTCGAGGCCATGCTGACCCGCGCGGTGCCGGTGCACCTGCCCGAGGACGTACGCGCGACCGCGCTGGACGTGGTCGGCACCGGTGGAGACCTCGCGCACACGGTGAACATCTCCACCATGGCGGCGCTGGTGGTCGCCGGGGCCGGGGTCCGCGTGGTCAAGCACGGCAACCGGGCCGCCTCCTCCTCGTGTGGCACCGCCGACGTGCTGGAGCAGCTCGGCGTACCCCTCGACCTGGCACCGGAGCAGGTGGCCCGCTGCGTCACCGAGGCCGGCATCGGCTTCTGCTTCGCCGCCCGCTTCCACCCCGGCATGCGCCACACCGGCCCGGTCCGGCGCGAGATCGGCGTACCCACCGCGTTCAACTTCCTCGGCCCGCTGACCAACCCGGCGCGGCCCCGCGCGGGCGCGGTGGGCTGCTTCGACAAGCGGATGGCCCCGGTGATGGCCGCCGTCTTCGCGGCCCGTGGCGACTCCGCGATCGTGGTACGCGGCGAGGACGGCCTGGACGAGTTCAGCACCGGCGCCCCCACCCGGGTCTGGGTGGCGCAGCAGGGCAGCGTCACCGAGGCCGTGCTGGACGCGACGGACCTCGGCGTGCCCCGGGCCACCCTGGCCGACCTGCGCGGCGGGGACGCGGTCTACAACGCCGACGTCGTCCGCCGCCTGCTCGCCGGTGAGACCGGCCCGGTGCGGGACGCGGTGCTGGTCAACGCCGCTGTCGCGCTTGCCACCCAGGGTCCGCTCGACGGTGATCTGCACGAGGTGCTGCGGGCCAACCTGGACCGGGCCGCCGAGGCTGTCGACTCGGGCGCCGCCGCGGCCGCGCTGGAGCGCTGGCTCGAGGTGGCGCGCGCCGCCTGACGGCGGCCTGGCGCGGGTGTTGTCGTACCCGCGTGCCAAACTACACGGGAGTTATTTTCCGTTTTCGGTCTTTCGTTTTCGGTCTCTGGTCCGCCGGCCGGCGTCTCACCGCCTGGGCCGGTGCCCGGAGCGAGAGGAGCCTCCCGTGTCTGACCGCGAGCTGCACTGTGACACCTGCGAGGGCGTCGTGCTGTTCGAGGCGCCGCCGTGCGGCGACGGGCACGGCGCCGACTGCCCGGAGCTGATCTGCACCGGTTGCGGCGCGGCAGTGGTGATCGCCACGTTCACGTTCCGCGAGACCCGCCTGGCGAGCCGCCGCACACCCCGCCGGCCGTCCCACCCCCGGGCCGCCTGACCGCCGCTCCTTCCCCTCCGGCCATCCCGCCCTCCCGCCCTTCCGCCCGTCCGCGCGCCGCGCCTGTCCGCGCCTCTTTGCGCCCCCGCGCCTGTCCGCGCCTCTTTGCGCCCCCGCGCCTGTCCGCGCCTCTTTGCGCCTCCGCGCCTGTCCGCGCCTCTTGCGCCCTCGCGCCTCTTTGCGCCCCCGTGCCGCGCGCGGCCGCCCACCCTTCTCCACTCCACCCCGCCCCACTCCACCCCGCCCGACAGCCCAACCGTCCGCCGCTCGTGATCAAGGAGTTTGTGTCCCCCACGGTCGCCCCGGTGGACCCAAACTCCTTGATCACCGCTTGGTGGCCGGGGTGGCGAGGGCTCTCCCCGGCCGAACCGGTGATCAAGGGGTTTGTGTCATCGACGGCGCGCGAAAGTGCCTCAAACTCCTTGATCAACGAGGCCGGGCCGGCGCGGGAGCGCACGGTGGCCGGCGCTCGCCTGGGCGGTCGGCGGTGCGCGTAAGGCGTGAGGGCGGGCGTCGGGCCTTCGGGCGTGAGTGTCGGCCCTGCCCCCGTCACGGCACCCGGCCTTGAACGCGGACGAGCGGTGCGGTGAGCGAGATCTTGGAAGGAAAGGGCCCCTATGAGGGCGCTTTCCTTCCAAGATCTCCTGTGGTCCTGGCAAGTGGAACGGCGCTTCCGGTGAATGGAACGGCCCGGTGAGCGAGAACCCGGGTGGTGCGTGTCGGAGGTGGAGCGGGCACCAGGCCGACCGCACGGGCGGCGATCATGAGGTTGGCGGGGACAAAAAGGACCGCCAGCGCCGTCAACTTCATGATCGACGGGGACGGGCGGGGGGCGGGAGGCGGAGGGCGGGAGGCGGAGGGTGGGGGGAAAGCGGCAGGCCCGCCTCCCCCGGTGGGGGTGGCGGGCCTGCGGCGGTGGGTCTGTCAGTGCTCGGCGGTACGGCGGGTGCCCGAGTAGTACTCGAACAGCAGCCCGCAGGTGGCGAGGACAACCGCCACCAGGCCCAGTCCCAGCAGCCAGAACTGCCAGAACACCAGGCCGAGACCGGCGATCGCGGCGGCCAGCGCCAGCCCGAACGGCCAGTAGCTGCCAGGGCTGAAGAAGCCGACCTCACCGGCGCCGTCGGCGATCTCGCCGTCCGGCCGGTCCTCGGGGCGCAGGTCGATACGGCGGGAGACGAACCAGAAGAAGCCGCCGCACATCGCGCAGAGCAGGAAGGACAGCAGCAGCGCCACCGTGCCGATCCACTCGACGTGACCGCCGCTGTCGGCGTACGTCCAGGCGCCGTAGAGGATCGTCGCGCCGAGGAGGAACGTAGCGATGGTCAGGAAGATCTTCCACTCGGTCTTCATGCCGGACCCCTCAGCTTCCCGCGCCGGCCGTCGCGTCGGACGGGTTGAAGTTGTTCACGTCGCGCCGGGTGTCGAACGGCTTCGTCTCGGTGGCGTACTCTTCCTCACCGATCGCGCCGAGCGCCTCCTGGGTCGACTTGCCGGCCTTCTTGGCCGCCAGGAACTGGTCGTACTTCTCCGGCGAGACGACCCGCAGCTCGAAGTTCATGAAGGCGTGGTAGCTGCCGCACAGCTCGGCGCAGCGGCCGACGAACGCGCCCTCCTGGTCGATGCTGGAGACCTCGAACGTGTTGCGCACGTTGCCCGGCATGACGTCCCGCTTGAACAGCAGCTCCGGCACCCAGAACGAGTGGATGACGTCGCGGCTGGTCTCCTCGAAGCGGATCGAGCGGCCGCTGGGCAGCACCAGCACCGGGATGACCTCGCTGGTGCCGAGCACCGAGGCGACGGTGTTGGCCTCGGGGCCCTGGCCGTCGCGGTAGTTGAACTGCCAGTTCCACTTGAACGCGACGACCTCGACGGTGACGTCCGGGTTCTTCGACTGCTTGTTCACGTCGGTCTGCACGACCGCCGTGTAGTAGAAGAGCACGGAGACCACGAGGATCGGCGCGATGGTGTAGAGGAACTCCATCGGCAGGTTGTAGCGGGTCTGCACCGGCAGCTCGTTGCCGCGCTTGCGGTAGCGGACCACGCACCAGAAGATCAGGCCCCACACGAACACGCCGACGGCGAGCGCCGCGATGCAGGACGCGATCCACAGGTCGTACATGCGGTGCGACTCGGGCGTGATGCCGCCCTGCGGCCAGCCGAACCCGCCGAACGCCTTACCGACGTCACAGCCGGTGAGCGAGACCAGCAGCGCCGCCGCGCCGAGACCGAGCCCGGCGATTCGACCAGCACCACGCCGCCGGCGTCCACCGGCCCCCGGGGAAGCGCTGTGCCGTACGGCCGAGCGCCGTACCTCCGAACTCCTTGCGACCACCTGGTCCTGCCTCCCTAGCGCGCCGCGGCGGTTGTTCTCCTTGACACCGACGGCAAAGGCGTCACCGACGGTCGCAGATTACTCGACCATGACCGGCCAGGCCGTCTTGGGGTCGCTGTCCACCCCCATCGGGGGGATCTTGGGCGTAACCGGGCGATAGCGTGGAGCCTCATGAGCGTCTCCCCGGTCTACCTGGACGCCGCCAGCGCGGCGCCGCTGCATCCGGTCGCGCGGCAGGCGATGCTGGCCGCACTGGACGACGGCTGGGCGGACCCGGCCCGGCTCTACTCGGCGGCCCGCCGGGCCCGCCAGCTCCTCGACGCCGCGCGCGAGGCCGCCGCGCAGACGCTCGGCGTCCGCGCCGACGAGCTGTCCTTCACCCCCAGCGGTACGGCGGCAGCGCACGCCGCCGTACTCGGAGGCTTGGCCGGGCGGCGGCGGGCCGGGGCGACGCTGGTGCACTCGGCGATCGAGCACTCGGCGGTGCTGCACGCCGCGGAGCGGCACACGGCAGGTGGCGGCGCGGCGGTGTCCGTACCCGTGGACCGGTCGGGCCGGGTGGACCTGGACGCCTGGGCGGCGGCGGTGGCCGCGCCTGGCGTGGCCCTCGCGGCGTTGATCGGGGCCAGTCACGAGGTGGGCACTGTGCAGCCGGTGCCCGCGGCGGCGGAGCTGTGCGCCGAGGCGGGCGTGCCGCTGTACGTGGACGCGGCGCAGCTGGCCGGGCGGGCGCCGCTGCCGTCGGGCTGGTCGGTGCTGACCGCCAGCGCGCACAAGTGGGGCGGACCGCCCGGTGTCGGACTGCTCGTGGTGCGCAAGGGCACCCGGTGGGAGTCGCCGTACCCGGCCGACGAGCGGGAGTCGGGGCGTACCCCCGGGGTGGTGAACCTGCCGGCGGTGGTCGCGGCGGCGGCCAGCCTGCGCGCGGCGGCGGCCGACGCGGCGGCGGAGGCGGCCCGGCTGGGTCCGCTTGTCGACCGGATCCGGGCGCGGGTGCCGGCCGAGGTGCCGGACGTGGAGGTGGTCGGCGACCCGGTGGACCGGTTGCCGCACCTGGTGACGTTCTCCTGCCTGTACGTCGACGGCGAGGCGTTGCTGCACGCGCTGGACCGGCGCGGGTTCGCGGTGTCCTCCGGCTCGTCGTGCACGTCGTCGACGTTGCGCCCGTCACACGTGCTGGAGGCGATGGGGGTGCTGTCGCACGGCAACGTGCGGGTGTCGCTGCACCGGGAGACCACCGAGGCGGACGTGGAGCGGTTCCTGGCCGAGCTGCCCGGGATCGTGGCGGACCTGCGGGCGGAGGCGGGGGTGGCGGACCTGTGAGCGCGAGGAGCGAGCCGGACGAGGTGCTGGACTGCCGGGGGCAGCGCTGCCCGCTACCGGTGATCAATCTCGCCCGGCTGGTGCCCGGCCTGCCGGCCGGCGCGGTGGTACGGGTGCTGGCCGACGACCCGGCGGCGGCGGTGGACATCCCGGCGTGGTGCCGGATGCGCGGCCACGAGTTCCTCGCCGAGCGCCCGGGGCCCGCCTACGACGTCCGGGTGTAAGGAAGGGCCCCTTCTTAACGCCTCAGGTAGAGGAAGGGGCCCTTCTTAACGCCGGCCGACCAGCAGTCAGCGCAGGTACGCGAGGATGCCCGGCAGCGGGTCGGCGGCCACGGCGGTGTCGACCACCAGGCGCGGGCCGATCAGCGGCTCGTACTCGGCCCGGCGGCGCAGCGTCTGCTCCCAGGTGCCGTGTTCCTCGGGCGGGCGGGCCTCGACCCGGCGGCGGTGCTCCTCCTCGTCGCCGCAGTGCACCTCGATCACCCGCAGCGGCACGCCGGCCCGTTCGGCCACGTCGTGCCAGAGGCCCCGGGCGCTGGCGACCGGGTTCACCGCGTCGACCACCACGCTGAGCCCGAGGCCGAGCTGCACCTCGGCCAGCCCGGCGACCGCGCCGTAGGCGGCCATGCCGGGTACGTCGCCGGTGAGACCGTAGCGGTGCAGGGCGCGCTCGACCGGGTCGACCGGCAGGACCGGGGCGCGCAGGGCGGCGCCGACCCGGGCGGCGAGCGTGGTCTTGCCCACGCCCGGCAGCCCGGCGAACGCGACGAGCACCGGACCGCCGCCGCCGGGGCGGACCTCCGGGTCCACCCCTCCGGCCGGGGCCGCCGGGCCGGTCACAGCAGGTGCGGCCGGACGTCCTCGGCGGCCGCGTCACCGTACGACTCGGCGAGTCGCTTCACGAACAGGTCGCGGCGGACCTCGTACTCCTGGCCGCCGAAGTTCTCCAGCACGAGCGTGGCCAGCAGGCAGCCGACCTGGGCCGCCCGCTCCAGGCCGACGCCCCAGTCGAGCGCGGCGAAGAAACCGGCCCGGAAGCCGTCGCCGACACCGGTCGGGTCGACCGCCTGCATCTCCCGCGCGATCGGCACCCGGATCGTGCCGATCTCCCGGCCGGCGATCTCCACACCCTGCTTGCCCAGCGTGGTGACCCGCACCTTGACCCGGTCCAGCAGCTGCTCGTCGGTAAGGCCGGCCTTGCTCTGGAGCAGCGACTTCTCGTACTCGTTGGTCATCAGGTAGTCGGCACCGTCGATCAGGCCGAGCACGTCCTCGCCGTCCATCCGGGCCAGCTGCTGCGACGGGTCGGCGACGAAGGAGTAGCCGCGGTCCCGGCACTCGCCGGAGTGCCTGATCATCGCGGCCGGGTCGTTGGCGCTGACCAGCACCAGGTCCAGACCGCCGAGGCGCTGCGCCACCGGGGCCAGCTCGATGTTGCGGGCCTCGCTCATCGCCCCGGCGTAGAAGGAGGCGATCTGGCACATGTCGGTGTCGGTGGTGCAGACGAAGCGTGCCGTGTGCGCGACCTCGCTGACGTGCACCGAGTCGCAGTCGACGCCGTGGCGCTCCAGCCAGGAGCGGTAGTCGGCGAAGTCGGCGCCGACCGCGCCGAGCAGCACCGGGCGCAGCCCGAGCTGGGCCATGCCGAAGGCGATGTTCGCCGCGGTGCCGCCGCGGCGGAGCACCAGCTCGTCGACGAGGAAGGACAGCGAGACCTTGTCGAGCTGGTCGGCGATGAGCTGGTCGGCGAATCGGCCGGGGAAGCTCATCAGGTGGTCGGTCGCGATCGAGCCGGTCACGGCGATCTTCATGTCAACCCTCGGGGTCGGGAGCACGGCGCGGTCAGCCTACCGGCCCCCGGGCCGCACGGACGGCGGTCGGTCACCAACCGGTCGATCGGCGCACATCCGGACGTCACGCGCAGGGGGTACGACGAAACGGCGGGCCGCCCCACCCGGGACGGCCCGCCGTTGTCGGTCGGTCTGTCGACTCAGCTGAAGGAGTCGCCGCAGGCGCAGGAGTTGCCCGCGTTCGGGTTGTCGATGGTGAAGCCCTGGGCGTCGATCCGGTCGGCGAAGTCGATGGTGGCGCCGGCCAGGTAGGGGGCGCTCATCCGGTCGACGACGACCTCGACACCGTCGAAGTCGGTGACGACGTCACCGTCGAGCGAGCGCTCGTCGAAGAACAGCTGGTACCGCAGGCCGGAGCAGCCACCCGGCTGCACGGCGACCCGGAGCCGCAGGTCGTCGCGGCCCTCCTGCTCGATCAGGGCCTTGACCTTCTGCGCCGCGACGTCGGTGAGGACGACGGTGCTGGGGGCCTTGGCCTCGGTCGACTCGGTCTGCGCTGGCGTGGTCACGTGGAAGTCTCCCTGCGCGGTATGAGGTCCGGACGTCCTGGCCAACGCCGCACGTCCGCCAGTGATTCCCGGTGTGGTCCGTCTTTCGATCGTACGCCGCCTCCGGCGTCACCACCCCGCGGCGTGACCAGCGGAACCGGTCAGCGGCTCCATTGCCGCGCCAGGCGGGCGCCGAGCGCGCGCAGCCCTTCGGCCGGGCGGGCCATCGCCGCGTCCACTCCCCCGTGCTCCTCGCCGCCGAAGTGCTCCACGAGGCTGTGCGCCTCGGTGACACCGGCCGCTGCCGCCTCCCGCCGCCCGGTGCTCACCCGTCCCGCCAGCACCACGCAGGGCACGCCCCGGTCCCGGGCCGCCCCGGCCACACCGGCGACCACCTTGCCGCGCAGTGACTGGTGGTCGAACGAGCCCTCGCCGGTGATCACCAGGTCGGCGGCGTCGAGCGCGGCGTCCAGCCCCACCGCGCGGGTGACCAGGCCGATGCCGGATTCGCACCGGCCGCCGAGCGCCAGCACCGCCGCACCGAGGCCGCCTGCGGCGCCGCCGCCGGGCAGCGCGCCCAGCCCGGACGGGCAGCCGGGCAGGCGCTCGGTCAGCACCTCCGCCCAGCGGGTCAGGGCGGCGTCCAGCAGCAGCACGTCGGCCCGGCCGGCGCCCTTCTGCGGGCCGAAGACGCTGCTCGCGCCGTGCAGCCCGAGCAGCGGGTTGTCCACGTCGGTGGCGGCGACGAGCGTCGCGCCGCGCAGCCGGGGCTCCCCGTCGAGCGCGGCCACCTCGGCGAGCGCCGCGCCGCCGTACGGCAGGGCCCGGCCGGCGCCGTCCAGCGGCGTGACGCCCAGCGGGACGAGCATCCCGGCACCCCCGTCGTTGGTGGCCGAGCCGCCCAGCCCCACCACCACCGTCCGCGCGCCCGCCTCGACCGCGGCGGCGACGAGCAGCCCCAGCCCGTACGAGGTGGTGGCCTTCGGGTCGCGTTCGGCGGCGGTGAGCAGGTGCAGTCCGCACGCCTGCGCGCTCTCCAGGTACGCCGTGCCGTCGTCGGTGAGCAGGATCTCACCGGCGGCCGGGCGGCCCAGCGGGTCGACCGTGGGCACCGGCACCCGGCGTCCGCCGAGCGCCCCGGCGAGCACGTCGACGAACCCCGGCCCGCCGTCGGCGAGCGGCCGGGCCAGCAGGTCGTCGCCGGGCGCGACGTCACGCCAGCCGTCGGCCACCGCGGCGGCCACGTCGGGGGCCGACAGCGTGCCGGCGAACTTGTCCGGACAGAGCAGCACGCGCATGCGCAGCAGTGTGGCAGGCCACATCGGGGACGGCTGCGCGGTGGTCGCGCTGTGGGACCATGGGGGCGTGACTTCGACCTGGGTTGAGCCGTCCAACACCGCCACGGCGCTGCTGCTCCTCGGCCGCGGCAGCGACCCCGCCACCGAGCGTGGCGTGGAGTGTCCGGGTGATCTCCCTGCGCCGAGCGACCCCGACCTGGTGGCCCGTGCCGCCGCCGCGAAGGCCGCGCTCGGCACGAAGGTGTTCGTCCTGGGCCACCATTACCAGCGCGACGAGGTGATCCAGTTCGCCGACGTGACCGGCGACTCGTTCAAGCTGGCCCGGGAGGCGGCCGCCCGCCCGGACGCGGAGTACATCGTCTTCTGCGGCGTGCACTTCATGGCCGAGAGCGCGGACATCCTCACCTCGGACGCGCAGAAGGTGATCCTGCCCGACCTCGCCGCCGGCTGCTCGATGGCCGACATGGCGGTGCTGTCGCAGGTCGAGGCCGCGTGGGACACGCTCACCGATCTGGGCATCGCGGCGGAGACCGTGCCGGTGACGTACATGAACTCCTCGGCGGACATCAAGGGCTTCGTCGGCCGCAACGGCGGCGTGGTCTGCACCTCGTCGAACGCCAAGCGGGCCCTGGACTGGGCCTTCGAGCAGGGCCGCAAGGTACTGTTCCTGCCCGACCAGCACCTCGGCCGCAACACCGCGGTGCTGGAGATGGGCTTCTCGCTCGACGACTGCGTGCTCTACGACCCGCACAAGCCGAACGGCGGGCTGACCCCGGAGCAGCTGCGCGACGCGAAGATGATCCTGTGGCGGGGTCACTGCTCGGTGCACGGCCGTTTCACGCTCGACAGCGTCAACGACGTACGCGAGCGGGTGCCGGGCGTGAACGTGCTGGTGCACCCGGAGTGCCGCCACGAGGTGGTGAACGCCGCCGACCTGGTCGGCTCGACCGAGTTCATCATCAGGACCATCGAGGCGGCCCCGGCCGGCTCGGCGTGGGCGGTGGGCACCGAACTGAACCTGGTGCGCCGGCTCGCGCTGGCCCACCCGGACAAGCAGATCATGTTCCTCGACCGGGCGGTCTGCTACTGCTCGACGATGAACCGGATCGACCTGCCGCACCTGGTCTGGGCGCTGGAGGAACTGGTCGCCGGGCGCGTGGTCAACCAGATCACCGTCGACCCGGAGACCGCCCGACACGCCCGGTCGGCGCTGGACCAGATGCTCGCCCTTCCGGGAGCCTGATCACCGTCGGTGACCCCGCTGGCACGGAAACGCACCGGACACCCCGGTTCGTGCCCTCGCTGGCGATGTGACCGATTCCATTCCCGTCACGGAGGGCTATGCTGCCGGGGCGACGACACACGCGGCCCGTTTTCCCATGACCGCGTTCCGGGTAGCGATGAACTTCGTGCACCCATCACTAGACACGGCAGCACCCAACGCGCTGGAGGTTGCGTTGACCGACGACGTCCTGGTCGTACACGGAGGCACTCCGCTTGAAGGGCGGATCCGCGTGCGCGGCGCGAAGAACCTGGTGTCCAAGGCGATGGTGGCCGCCCTGCTGGGCGACACACCGAGCCGGCTGTTCGACGTGCCGCGTATCCGTGACGTCGAGGTGGTCCGCGGTCTGCTCGGCCTGCACGGCGTGAAGGTCAGCGACGGCGTGGAGGAGGGCGAACTCGTCTTCGACCCCACGAACGTCGAGAGCGCCAGCACCGACCAGATCAACGTGCACGCCGGGTCCAGCCGGATCCCGATCCTGTTCTGCGGCCCGCTGCTGCACCGGCTCGGCCACGCCTTCATCCCCGACCTGGGCGGCTGCCACATCGGCCCGCGCCCGATCGACTTCCACCTCCAGGCGCTGCGCGAGTTCGGCGCCACGGTCGAGAAGACCCCGGAGGGCCTGCACCTGTCCGCCCCGAACGGGCTGCACGGCACGAAGTTCGCGCTGCCGTACCCGAGCGTGGGCGCCACCGAGCAGGTGCTGCTCACCGCGGTGATGGCCGAGGGCGTCACCGAACTGCGCAACGCGGCGGTCGAGCCGGAGATCATCGACCTCATCTGCGTGCTCCAGAAGATGGGCGCGATCATCAAGGTGCACACCGACCGGGTGATCGAGATCCAGGGCGTCAAGAAGCTGCACGGCTACACCCACCGGCCGATCCCGGACCGGATCGAGGCGGCCAGCTGGGCGGCGGCGGCGCTGGCGACCCGCGGTCACGTCGAGGTGCTGGGCGCCCAGCAGGCCGACATGATGACCTTCCTGAACATCTTCCGGTCGGTCGGCGGCGAGTACGAGGTCACCGACCTGCGTCCGCCGCGCGGCGGCAGCCCGGGCCAGGAGGGCGGCATCCGGTTCTGGCACCCGGGCGGTGAGCTGAACGCGGTGGCGCTGGAGACCGACGTGCACCCCGGTTTCATGACCGACTGGCAGCAGCCGCTGGTGGTCGCGCTCACCCAGGCCCGGGGCCTGTCGATCGTCCACGAGACGGTCTACGAGCAGCGGCTCGGCTACACCGAGGCGCTGAACACGATGGGCGCCAACATCCAGGTCTACCGGGACTGCCTCGGCGGCACCCCGTGCCGCTTCGGCCGGCGCAACTTCAAGCACTCCGCGGTGATCGCCGGGCCGAGCAAGCTGCACGCGGCCGACCTGGTCATCCCGGACCTGCGGGCCGGGTTCAGCCACCTGATCGCGGCGCTGGCCGCCGAGGGCACCTCCCGGGTGTACGGCGTGGACCTGATCAACCGCGGCTACGAGGACTTCGAGGCCAAGCTGGCCGACCTCGGCGCCCACGTCGAGCGTCCCTGACCGTCCCGTTCCGCGTCGCGACAGCGCCCCTGTCGCGGCGCCGCGACCGGAAGCGGCCGCGCCCGGTGCACCCGTGATGTGCACCGGACGCGGCCGGTTGGCTACCCTTGCCGCGTGCCGTCGCTGTTTCGCCGCAAGCCCGCCGACCTCGTCGAGGATTCCGTCACCACTGTGACGACCGACGAGGAGTCCGCCGCCCGCCCTCGGGGCTACACGCCCAGCAAGAAGGAACTCGGGCAGGTCACGCCGAAGCGTCCGGTCGCCGGTCGCCGGCCGACCGCGCCGGCGAAGCCGCTGACCAAGGAGGAGGCCCGCGCGCAGCGCCGCGCCGCCCGCGCCGAGGCCGCCGCCGAGTTCCGCCGCGAGGGCGGCCCGCGTGACCGGGGCCCCGAGCGGCTGCTGGCCCGCAACGTGGTCGACTCCCGCCGTACGATCGGCACCTGGTTCTTCGGCGGCGCGCTGATCGTGCTGTTCGGCTCCAACCAGGCCATGCCGCCGATCGTGCGGCTGCTGTCGAACGTGCTCTGGGGTGCGCTGGCGCTCGGCGTGCTGATCGACTCGATCCTGATCTCCCGGAAGATCAAGCGGCTGGTCCGCGAGCGCTTCCCCAAGAGCACCGAGAAGCTCGGCTCGCTCTACTTCTACGCGATCATGCGGTCGATCACGTTCCGCCGGATGCGCGCTCCCGCACCCCGGGTGAACATCGGCGACAAGGTCTGACCGGACCGGCCCCGACTCGGCCCCTCCCCGCCCCGGCGGTGAGGGGCCGTTCTCGTGCGAGGACCGGCCTCAGTCCACCCCGAGCAGGCGCAGCACCGCGGTGGTGGCCGCCGCCGCGACCACGACCAGCACGAACGGCGCCCGGCGCCAGGCGAGCAGCAGGCCGACGAGCACACCGGCGGGCCGGGCGTAGCCGGCGAAGCCGCCGGCCTCGGTGAGCGCCGCGGTGGCGGCGAGCGCGGCCAGCAACGTGGCAGCGCCGATCGGCAGCAGGTGACGGGACCACTCCGGCAGGTCCAGCCGGTCCCGCAGCAGCACCCCGGCGACGCGGAACCCGTAGGTGCCGGCGGCCAGCGCGAGGATCACGGCGATCAGCACGAGACCTCCCCGGCCCGCACACTCCGGCCGTCAGCCGCCTCGTCAGCGGTCCCGTCCGGCGCGGCATCCGGATCGGGCGACGCAGCCGTCACATCGGACGGCGCGGCGGGTAGCCGGCGGCGGGCCAGCAGCGGCAGGGCCAGCGCGGCGAGCGCGAGCAGCACCGGCAGCCCGGCCGGCAGCAGCGGGGTCGCCAGCACGGCGAGGCCGGCGCCGAGGAGCGCCACCCGGCGGGTCTCCCGGTCGCGCAGGCTGGGCAGCAGCAGTGCTGCCAGCCCGGCGGGGAACGCGGCGTCGAGTCCCAGCGTCGCCGGGTCGCCGGCCGCGCCGCCGGCGAGCACGCCGAGCGCGGTGCCGGCGTTCCAGGCCAGGAACAGCAGCACCCCGGCGAGCCAGAACGCCCGGCGCCGCTCCGGCCCGGCCGGGCGGGCCAGCGCGAACGCTGTGGCCTCGTCGGTCATCAGATGGCTGCCGAGCAGCCGATGCGCGCGCCGCGAACCGAGCGCACCACCGAGGGCCAGGCCGAACGGCAGGTGCCGGGCGTTGAGCAGCAGACCGGCGAGGACCGCCGCGAGCGGGCTGCCGGCCGCGACGAGCCCGACGGCCATGAACTGGGCGCCACCGGCGTAGACGACCGCCGACATGGCGAGCGTGGCCCAGACGGGCAGGCCGGCGGCCACCGCCACGGCGCCGAACGACGCGCCCACGGCGAGCATCGCCGCGCCGATGGCGGCGACGTCGCGGAGCACCCGGGCGTCGCCCGTTCGGTATGCCGTACGCATGTCCATTATCCTGAACGGAAGCACGCTGGTTCGTCAAACCGAACAAACCGACCGATGGAGCGAACATATGGCGATCGACCCCGCTCCCCCGCTCGCCACCATCGCCGCCGCGCTGCGCCGCGAGCGCGAACGCGCGGGCCTGTCGCTGACCGAGCTGGCCCGCCGCGCCGGGATCGCCAAGTCCACCCTGTCCCAGCTGGAGTCCGGGTCCGGCAACCCCAGCGTGGAGACGCTCTGGGCGCTCGGCGTGGCGCTGGACGTACCGTTCAGCCGCCTGGTCGAACCACCCACCGCCGCCGTCCGCGTGGTCCGGGCCGGGCAGGGGCCCCGGATCCGGTCCGAGCACGCCGACTTCTCGGCCACCCTGCTCGCGGCCGGGGCGCCGCACGCCCGGCGCGACGTCTACGTGATGGAGCTGGAACCCGGCGCGGTACGGCTCGCCGAGGCGCACACCCCGCGCAGCGTCGAGCACGTCGTGGTAGCCGCCGGGCGGATGCGGGTCGGCCCCGAGACCGACCTGGTCGAGCTGGAGCCGGGCGACTACGCCACCTTCCCCGGTGACACCCCGCACCGGTACGAGGCGCTGGCCCCCGGCACCTTCGCCGTACTCGTCATGGAGCACCCGTGACCGCTGACGGCGCGCGGTAGAGCCGGGTCACCACCTCCTCGATGTCCGGCTCCACGATCGAGATGTCCCGCAGCGTGGTCAGGCCGGCCAGCCCGGCCACCACCTCGGCGACGCTCGCCCGTTCCAGCGCGAAGACCAGCCGCCGCCCGTCCGCCTCCACCCGCTGCACCGGCGCGCCGGGCAGCACCGGCGGCTCGGGCAGCGCCGCGTCCAGCTCGGCGACCACCATGCGGCGCGAGCCGTACCGGCGGTGCAGCTCCGCGATCGACCCGTCGTGCACCACCCGCCCGTGGTCGATCACCACGAGCCGCCGGCACAGCCGCTCGATGTCGGCCAGGTCGTGCGTGGTCAGCACGAGCGTGGTGTCCCCGGCCCGGCCCAGCTCGGCCAGGAAGCCGCGCACCGCCTGCTTGCTCACCACGTCCAGGCCGATCGTCGGCTCGTCCAGGAACAGCACCTCCGGGCCGTGCAGCAGCGCCGCGGTCAGCTCGCCGCGCATCCGCTGACCCAGCGAGAGCTGCCGGACCGGCGTGTCCAGGAACCCGTCCAGGTCGAGCAGCTCCCGGCAGCGGGCCAGCCGGACCGCGTGCTCGCCGGCCGGCACCCGGTAGACGTGCCGCAACAGGTCGAACGAGTCCCGCAACGGCAGGTCCCACCAGAGCTGCGAGCGCTGCCCGAACACCACCCCGATGCGCAGCGCCAGCCGGGTCCGGTCGGCCACCGGACGCAGCCCGCACACCCGGGCCCGCCCCGCCGACGGCGTCAGCACGCCGGTGAGCATCTTCAGCGTGGTCGACTTCCCGGCGCCGTTCGGACCGATGTAGCCGAGCATCTCGCCGCGCTCCACCCGCAGGTCGACCCCGTCGACGGCGGTCACCGTCCGCTTCTCGCGCCGCAGCGGCCCGGCCTTCACCCGTACCGTGAACTCCTTGCGCAGCCCGTCCATCTCGATGACGCTCATGACCCCGTACTCCGGTAGTGACGGACCCCGACGCGCCAGGCCAGGGCGGCCAGCGCCGCCGCGACCACCGCGACGCCCGGCGCGGCCCACCCCGTCCACTGCGGCAGGCCGAGCGGGTCGGCGCGGCCCAGCAGCGCCAGCGCCGGGTGGTAACTGACGAAGGCGAACCCCATCCCGTACGCGAACAGCGCGCGGAACCAGCCGCCGTACACGGTGATCGGGTACGAGGTGAAGTCGCGCCCGCCGTAGGTGACCGCGTTCGCCAGCTCGCCCGAGTCGACCCAGTAGAACGACACGGTCGCGGTCAGCACGAAGACCGAGCCGAAGAAGACCACGGCGGCCGGCGGGGCGACCACCGCCAGCGCGACCCGCCCCGGCGTCCAGTCGATTCCGGCCGAGACGAGCGCGAACAGCAGCACGGCGAGCCCGAACACGGCCCGGGACAGCTTGCGCAGCGGCAGGTCCATCAGCAGCAGCTGCGGCAGCGCACCGAGCGGGCGTACCAGCACGGCGTCGAAGAGGCCGGTGCGCACGTACCGGGGAAGCCGTTCGATGTTGCCGACCAGCAGGTCGGCGGTGGCGAAGCCGCACGACGACAGGCCGACCACGACGAGCGTCTCGCGCAGCGTGAAGCCGCCCAGCTCCCGCGTCACGCCGAAGATCACCAGGACGGTGACCACGTCGAACACGGTGGCGCCCACGTTGCCGACCAGGTCCACCACGAACGACGTGCGGTACGCCGCCTGCGAGCGCGCCTGCGCACCGAGCAGCGCCCGGTACGCGCGTAGTTCACCCACCTCAGCCACCCTGGGGGCGCTCGCGCGCTCAGCCACCCTGGACCACCAGGCGGCGCTCGGCGCGACGCTGCACCAGCCGGCACAGCGCCAGCAGCAGCACCGCCCAGCCGGCCTGCACCGCGACCAGGGTGAGACCGGTGGCCATCGGCTCCCGCTCGACGAGCACGTCCAGCGGCACCTGGAGGATGCTGGGGAACGGGGTGGCGTACCGCAGGACGGTCTCCAGCGGGCCGGGCAGGAAACCGAGCGGGAAGTAGAGCCCGGCCAGCACGCCGGAGCCGAGCGTCCACAGGATCATCGGGCCCCGCACGTCCTGCAACCAGTACGCGGTGGCGTTGACCAGGTAGCGGCAGCCGAAGCAGACCACCACCGCGAGCAGCGCGGAGAGCAGGAACAGCGGCACCGTGGCCCAGTGCCGGGGCACGTACACCGCGAAGAAGAACGGCCCGACCACCAGCGGCGGCACCAGCCGGGCCAGCGACGCGAACCCGGCCCGGCCCAGGTCGGTGGCGAGGTAGCTGGTCACCGGATGCACCGGCCGCAGCAGGTCGGCGGCCACCTCGCCGGTACGGATCCGGTCGGCCAGATCGGTCCAGCCCCAGATGGCGATGACCGCCAGCAGCCCCTGGCCGGCCCAGACGAACGTGGCGAGCTGCGCCCTGTCGTAGCCGGCCACGGTGCCCGCCGCACCCGTCGCCGCGAGGAAGATGTAGCAGCGCAGGAAGCCGAACACGGTGTTGGTGCACAACCCCGCCACGGCGGCCTGCCGGTAGGTCGCGTGCCGCCGGAACCCGGCCGCCGCGATCGCGCCGAATGTCCGAAACCATGGGGTAACGTGTGCGCCGGTGGGTGGTGCCACAGTGGCGGTGACCGAGCCCACGCCGTTACCCTCCTTCCGCAGCCACGACGTGCTGGACCGGGCGACTGTACCGGCACGTCCGGCGCCCCAGCGCGAGAATTTCCAATGAGGTGACACCGCCGTGAGCGAGCGACGCGAGCCGGCCCCGGGGCCGTCCCGCGCGAGCGGCCGGAGGGGTTGCCGATGAGTGGCTGGGGCAGCTGGCGCGAGCCGGCCGAACCGGCCTGGGCCGCCGAGCCAACCCACGAGTGGCAGCCGCAGTTCCCCGGGCAGCGCTACCCGGGTGACATCGGCATCGAGAACCTGACGCCGCGTCCGCGCCCCGTTGTCGGCCGCGCCGAGGTACGGCCGGTCAGCCCCGCGCCGGACGAGGACACGTACCCGGTGAGCCCCGCCGGTTTCCGGCCCCCCGGGCACGAGGGCGGACGCCCGGCGGGTCCGGCCGGCCCACGCGACGCCTACCCGGTCAGCCCGGCCGGCGGTCATCCGGTCAGCCCGGCCGGCCCGCGCGGCGGTGAGACCGTCAGTCCGGCCGGCCCGCACGGCACATACCCGGTCAGCCCGGCCGGTCCGCACGGCGCATACCCGGTCAGCCCGGCGGTCCCGCGCGTTGGGTACCCGATCAGTCCCGCGGCCCCGCCCGGGGTGCACCCGACCAGCCCCGCCGGGCCACGCGGCGGGCACTCGAACACGCCAGCGCCACGCGGCGTGCATCCGGGCGGACCGGCAGGGCCGCGCGGCGGGCACTCCGACGGGCCGGCAGGACCACGCGGCACGTACCTGGACGGGCCGGCCGCCTCGCGCGGGGCGTACCCGATCGGTTCCGCCAGTTCCGGCGGACAGCGCCCCGCGGGGCCGGACGAGCGGCGCGGGCATCCCGACGGCCCCGGCGCGGACGGCCGTCGGCCCCACCGCCCCGGTCCGCCTCCGGAGCGGCTCGACCAACGCTGGGTACGCCCCGACGGCCCACCGCGCCAGGCCGTCCAACCGGGCTGGATGCCGGAGCCGAACGAGACCCCGCACCCCGCTCCGCGCAGGCACGCCCCGGCCGACGGTCGTCCGGCGGCTTCCGGTGAACGATGGGGCACGCCACCCGACGCTCGCCAGGACCACTCCCCCGGCGGACGCCGCGAACCCCTGCCCGATGGTCGTCGCGGCCCCTTCGTGGAGCCGTCACCGGACGATCCGGCCCGTGGTCGGCGCGGTCCCGGCGTCGACGGGCGTGACCAGGCCGTGCCGCCGTCGGAGCGGAGCACTGCCGGCCGGGGCGAGCCGGGCCGACGTGAGCCAGGCCGGGCCGAGCCCGGCCGCGACGGTCGGCGCGAACCAGGCTGGAGCGAGCCGGGCCACGACGGCCGGCGTGAACCCGGTCGGGCCGGTTCGGGCCACGACGGCCGGCGTGAGCCCGGGCGTGACAGCTGGCGCGAGCCCGGCCCACGTCCCCCGGCGGACCGGCGCGACCCGGCCGGTGGCCGGTGGGACGATCGTGCGCCGGGCCGCGAGGCCGCCGCGTACCCCGAGACCCAGCGCCGGGCACCCGAGAACGGGCGGCCCGCGCAGCAGGGCGAACCCGGCCGGTACGGCGCGCAGGGGCACCGTCCGGCTGACCCGCAAGCCTCCGCCCCCGTGCGGCCGGGCGCCGACCAGCGTTGGCAGCGCCCGCCGGCCGATCGTCCCCGCCCGCACCAGGGCGAGTGGCCCGTCATCGAGCCCCGCCCCCGGCCGGAACCCGACGCGTACCGGCCGGACGACCGGCACCGCCCACCCGTGGACCGGCCGATGCCGCCCCGGCACCCGATGCCGCCCCCCGACGGTCCACGCCCCGACGCGCGCCGTCCCGAGCAGGACGGTCCCGTCCGTCCGGACCCACGCGACGCTCGGCCCGCCGGTCCGGGCGCGCAGCCCGACGGCACCGGTCCGCGTCCCCACGCCACCCGGCCGCCCATCGCCCCGTCGCGCCCCGACGCCGCCCCGTCGCGCCCCGACGCCGCCCCGTCGCGCCCCGACGCCGCCCCGTCGCGCCCCGACGCCGCCCTGTCGCGCCCGGAAGCCGGTCGAGCGCAGCCGGAGCAGGACCGTCGCCGGCCGGACGAGGTCGCCGCGCGTTCCGACGATTCCCGGACGGCGCGGCCGGACGAGCGCCGGACGCCGCCGGACGCACCGGGGACGACGCGGCCTGGGCGATGGCCCGATGCTCATCCGGTCCGAGGCGCCGAGGGCAGGAGCACGGCCGGGTCGGCCGGGCACCCGCGCCCCGACGACCGTCCCCGCCCTGTCCCGGCGGTGCCGGATCCGCTGTCGACACCGCGCACGCCCGCGCACTCCGGTGACGGCTCGCCGTCGACCGGCCAGGCCCCGCTGCGGCCCGTGCCACCAGCTGGTACGGACGAGCAGCACCGGATGCCGGCGCCGGGTCGGTACGAGGCGACCCGTCCGCCGGTGACCGAGCCCGACCGACGCGTCGCCGACGGCGGTTCCGCACCGGCCGTTCCCGTCCGAGACGAGCCCGGTGCGCCCGCCTCGGGTGCGCCCGCCTCGGGTGCGCCCGTTTCCGGCGCACCGGTCTCCGGCGGGGTCACTCCCCCCGCGCCGGCTGTCGGCACGCCCAGAGGCGATGCGCAGGCTCCGACCGGCACGGGACGAGCGGAGCCCGTCCACCCCACGCCGCCGCATGGGCGGACCGAGGAACGTCAAGAGCCTCCTTCGGCCGGTCCCGTCCAGCCGACCGAGGCCGCGCCGGCTCGTCCCGCACCGCCCACCTATCCGGGCCCTGCCCCGGCCCGGCCGACCACGCCACCACCGGTCGTCCCGGCGATGGGCCCTGCCGCCCCGGAAGCACAGGCGGCTCGGCCCATGACAGGCACGGGCAGCCGTCCCGCTCCGCACACGGACGCCAACCGTCTCGAAGCCGACGCCGGAGCGACCTCCGGAGTAGGCATCCGACCCGCGCCGGGCACGGGCACGAATACGGGCACGGGCACGGGCACGGATACGGGCACGGGCACGGGCACCACGGGCACCACGGGCACCGGCACCACGGGCACGAGCGCGGGCGCGGGCGCGGGCGCGGGCACCAACGGTCCCGGATCCGGCGCGTACTCCGGAGCGACGCCCGGCACGAGCACCCGTGCGGTCTCGGGCGCGGACGCCGATCGCCCCGTAGCCGACCCGCGTCCCCGGACCACGCCCGGCACCCCGATCACGCCGAGCACGGACGCCGACCGTCCGGTGGTCGACCGTCCGGTGGTCGACCGTCCGGTGGTCGACGCGCACGCCGGGACGACGTCCCGGACCGCCGCCCACGCCACGCCGACCACCGGCCGGCCGCAGGCCGATGTGGACGTCCCAGCAGAGGAAGGCGTCCGGGGAGCCGACGCAGGCATGCGGCCCGAGTCCCGCTCGGACGGAAGCCGGCCCGATGCCGGAGTGGACATCCAAGCTGTGTCCGGGGCGGACCTCGTCCGTCCGGAAGCCGACGCGGACACCCGGCCCACACAGGGCACGGACCGCCTCGGAGCCGGCACGTCCTCTGTCCGGAGCGACATGCCGTCGGAGAACGGCCGACCGGCGGAGAAGACGCCTCCACCGTCCCCCGGCGCCGAGGCGTGGTTCCGCCCGAACCAGCCCGCGGAAGCCCCGAAACCGCCGGAGATCTTGGACGATTTCGGCCCCTCTGGGGGCCCTTTCGTACCAAGATCTCTACCCGGCCACGCGACCTCGGGTGGCGAGCGCAGTGGGGTGCCGTCCGTCGAGACGTCGACGGCATCCCTCGGCGCGCCAACGCTGGGCACGCACCCGACCGTTGACGACGGGTCTCCAGCGGCGGCGGAGGCTCCGGAAGCGGCGGCGAAGGGGCCGGAAGCCGCAACGACCGCAGTGGAGACGAACGCAGCGGACGCGAGGAAGGCGCCGGAACTCGATGCCGCGGTGCCGCCAGGCGCTGCCGTGCTCGCCGTGCCCGGTGCGAGCGGCGGTCCAGCACCGGCGTCCACTGCCGATGCGAACGCACCCGCATCCACCAGCACCAGCGAACCCGCGGGCACCCTCGACGCACCGCCGGCACCCGAACTGACGCAGGCACCCGCACCGGCACCGGCACCGGCACCTATCGTCACCGCCTCCGCCGTGGACGCGTCGACCGTCGGCGCATCGGTCGATGCCGCAACGACCACCGGCGCACCGGCCGTACCCGTGCACGCGCCGATCACCCCGCCGCCGGCCGAGCCGACGACGGCGGACACCAGCGTTCCCGTACCCGACGGTCCGCGCGCCGAGCCCGAGCCGCACGGCGCGATGGCTGCCGCACCCGAGCGGCTCAGCCCTGCGCCGGAGCGCACTCCGAACGATGTCGCCGCCTCCGGCACCACCGAGACCCGGCAGGACGACGCGGCACCGAAGAGCACTGCCGAGGAGACGACGCGCGAGACCATCGCCGACGGCACAGCCCAGGGACCAGCGGCGGCCGACGGCACCGGCCACTCCGCGCCCGCACCGTCCACCCCGGAGCCGGTCGACACGGCCGCTGATACGGACGCCACCGTTGCCGCACCCGCGCAACAGACGCAGGCCGACGACGCCGAACCGACGCCGACAAGCACCGAGCACGACGCCGACCACGCCGGCGGCGCCGAGCACCCCAACAGCACCGAGCACGCCGACGCCGACGACGCGCAGGATCGGCGTACCCCCGAAGAAGCCGGAACCGACGACGGCGCCGAACCTGCGGCGGACGCCGAGCCGCCGCCTCCTGTCGACCCGGAGCAGGCCCTCGCCGCGGTCGGCTGGGAGCTGGATCCGCGTACGCTGCGCGAGCAGGCCCCCGACCCGGCCCAGTTGCGGGTCATCCGGGACGGGCTCACCGGCAAGCTCGACACCACGCTCGACAACCGCAGCCGGGCCCGGCTGCTCAGCCTGCGCGCGGTGGCGTCCCGGGTCCTCGGTGACCTGGACGACGCGCTCGGGGACGCGCGGCTCGCCGTCACGTACGCGGAGGCCACCGGCGAGTTCCGGCGGACCGCGCTGGCCCGCGCGCGCCTCGCCGAGGCGCTGCGGTGGCGGGGTGACCACGCGGAGGCGGACCGGCTCTTCGCGGAGGCGAACTCGCCGGAGCTGCCGGACCGGCTGCGTGCGCTGCTGCACGAGCACGCCGGGCGGTGCTGCTACGACCAGGGCCGGCTGACCGAGGCGTGCCTGCACTTCGAGCGGGCGCTGGACCTGCGTCACGGCGAGGACGCGCAGCTCAACGCCCGGGTCGAGGTCGCGCTGGACGCGGTCGCGGAGCGGGCCGCCGCCGACGGCTTCGGGCCCGCGCCGCGCCGGCCCGAGGAGGTGCTCGGCACGCCGCGTCCGCCGGTGGCGACGTTCGACGAGGAGCAACAGCTCTGGGGGTACGCGGACGCCGACGGCGAGATGGTCATCGCGCACCGGTACGCCGAGGCGCAGCCGTTCCACGAGGGTCTGGCCTGGGTACGCCGGCCGGAGGCGTCCCGGTGGGCGCTCATCGACACGTCCGGCGCGGCGCTGATCGAGGCGAACAACGGCTACCGGGCGGTGGTGCCCTTCTCGGAAGGGCTGTCCTGGGTGTCGATGGACGGCAAGGGCCGGTGGATGGCCGTCGACCGGATGAACATCGTGAAGATCCCGCCCGGGTACGAGGAGGCCAGGCCGTTCCGCAGCGGCCTGGCGGCGGTACGGCAGAACGGCGGCTGGGGCGCGGTGGACCTGACCGGCGAGGTGGTGGTGCCGACCCGGTACCACCGTCTCGGCACGCCGCTCGCGGACGGTCGCGAGGTCGACGGGTTCACCGCCGACGGACTGGCGGTGGTCGAGCTGGCCGGTCGCCGGGGCTTGGTGGACCGGGCCGGCCGGGTGGTGGTGCCACCGGCGTACCCGACGGTGGTGGTGCATCCGGTGGCGTTCCTGGTCGCCACCGAGTCGGGCCGGTGGGGCGCGCTGGACCGGCGCGGCGAGCCGCTCATCGACCCGGTGCATCCGGGGCGCGCGGCGGTGGTCGCGGAGATCGACCGGCTGCTCGCCGACGCCAGCCCGGTGCTCTGACCCGCGCCCGGCACGCCACCTCGAGCGGCGGCGACCCGGCCCGTCAGCGTCTGGCCGCCCCGGCGACCCCGGCTCGGCCGCTCACGCCGTCGGCGGAGGGCCCAGCAGTTCGATGCCGTTGCGGGCTGCGGCGTGCCCGAGCGCTGCCGGGTCGATCGGCGCAGGGTCGGGCAGCCGGCGGTGCGGAGCCGGTACGCCTGCTTCCGCGGCGAACCGCTCGAACCCGGCCGGGGTGGTGATCTGGAGCGCGCGCAACGGCTCGTCCGGGCCGACCACGAACGTGTGCGCCAGGCCCACCGGCAGCAGGACGAAGTCGCCGGGGCCGGCGGTGAGCGTCTCGCCGTCGCAGTGAAACCGGGCGGTGCCGGAGAGCAGGTAGAACATCTCGTCCTCGACCTGATGGCGGTGCAGGGGCGGGGCGAAGCCCGGCGGGTTCACGAACTCGGCGACGGTGAGGCGGTCCTGGGTGTGCCGGCCACCGGCCTTCAACGTGCACAGGTTGCCGAGGAACCAGTACGCCTCGCCGTCGTCGGGGCCGAGCAGGTAGGGGCGGACGGACATGGGTGGCCTCCGATTTCAGTGAATGTGAGAACATTCGATAGCCAGGAGTCTAGTGAATAGATTGTTAGTATCGCGAGGTCATGGCTGGAGTCAAGGACGGCAAGTCGACGCGCCCCTACCGCTCGGCGGTGCGCGAGGAGAGCGCCCGGCGTACCCGTCAGGCGGTCGTGCGGGCGGCGACCGACCTGTTCGTGACGCGCGGCTACGCGGCGACGTCACTGGCCGACGTGGCCGCCGAGGCGGGCGTCGCCCGGCCCACCGTGTTCGCCGCATTCGGCTCCAAGGCCGCCCTGCTGCGCCAGGTGCTCGACGAGGCGCTCGCCGGTGACGACGAGCCGGTGCCGGTGGCGCGCCGCCCCTGGTTCCAGCCGGTCTGGGAGGCGTCCGACCAGGGCGCGGTGCTCGACGCGTACGCCGGGGTCTGCACGCTGATCGGCCACCGCGCGGCCGGCGCCTTCGAGACGGTCCGCCGCGCGGCGGACGAGGCGCCCGAGGTGGCCGAACTGTGGGAGACGCTGCTGCGCAACCGCCGCGCGGGCGCCGCCATGGTGGTCGACCGGCTGCTCACCCTGGACGGCCCGCTCCGGCCGGACGCGGGCACCGACCGCGCGGTCGACGCGCTGTGGTTCTACAACGACCCGGCGCACTACGCGGCGCTGGTGCAGCGGTGCGGGTGGACGGAGGAGAGTTTCCGGCAGTGGCTCGCCGTCCGGATGCGCGACGCGCTGCTGGGGGCGTGAACGCCGGACGGCGTCCGCGACCGGGCGGGTCTAGGGTCGGGAGCATGGAATTCCGTCACCTGGGCCGCTCCGGCCTGATGGTCAGCGAGATCTCGTACGGCAACTGGATCACCCACGGCTCGCAGGTCGAGGAGGACGCGGCGGTCGCGTGCGTCCGCGCCGCGATCGACAGCGGCATCACCACCTTCGACACCGCCGACGTGTACGCGGGCACCCGCGCCGAGTCGGTGCTCGGCCGCGCGCTCAAGGGCGAGCGTCGCGAAGGGCTGGAGATCTTCACGAAGGTCTACTGGCCGACCGGTCCCGGCCGCAACGACAGGGGTCTGTCCCGCAAGCACATCATGGAATCGATCGACGGCTCGCTGCGCCGCCTCCAGACCGACCACGTGGACCTGTACCAGGCCCACCGCTACGACTACAGCACTCCGCTGGAGGAGACGATGGAGGCCTTCGCCGACGTCGTACGCTCCGGCAAGGCGCACTACATCGGCGTCTCCGAGTGGAAGGCGTCCCAGCTGCGCGAGGCGCACGCGCTCGCCCGTGAGCTGCGCATCTCGCTGATCTCGAACCAGCCGCAGTACTCGATGCTGTGGCGGGTCATCGAGACCGAGGTGATCCCCACCAGCGAGGAGCTGGGCATCGGCCAGATCGTCTGGTCGCCGATGGCCCAGGGTGTGCTGTCCGGCAAGTACCTGCCGGGCCAGCCGCCGCCCGCGGGCTCCCGCGCCACCGACGAGAAGTCCGGCGCCGGGTTCATCGCCCGGTTCATGACCGACGACGTGCTCACCCGCGTGCAGCGGCTCAAGCCGCTGGCCGAGCAGGCCGGGCTGACCATGCCGCAGCTCGCCGTCGCCTGGGTGCTCCAGAACCCGAACGTCTCCTCGGCGATCGTCGGCGCGTCCCGGCCGGAGCAGGTGCACGACAACGTGAAGGCGGCGGGCGTGAAGCTCGACGCCGACCTGCTCAAGGCGATCGACGAGATCGTCGAGCCGGTCACCGAGCGGGATCCGGCGAAGACCGAGAGCCCGGCTCAGCGCCCGTGACGTCGCGTCGTTCCCGGGCCGGCTCGGACCGGCCCGGGAACGACCGGGCCGGCTACTCCCAGAAGCGGATCAGGGCGTAGCCGATCTGGTACAGCTCGCGCGGCAGGCCGAGCGCGTCGCCGACGGCGAAGACCGCGCCGAAGAACACCCGGTTGATCTGCGGGCTCCACAGCAGCGCGAAGAGCAGAATGAAGCCGTACGGGGCGAACAGGTCGTACATCCGCCGGTAGGCGGGGCTGAGCCAGGGCTGGAGCATGTTGCCGCCGTCCAGGCCCGGCACCGGCAGCAGGTTGAGCACGCTGGCGGTGAGCTGGAGGAACGCGAGCAGCCCGACGCCGGCCCAGAACTCCAGCGGCCCGCCCAGTTCCGGCCCCCACGCCACCGCCGCGACCAGCACCAGCGTGAACAGCACGTTCGTCGCCGGCCCGGCCAGGCTGACCAGCGTGTGCCGCAGCCGGCCGGGGATCGCGTGCCGGTCCACCCAGACCGCGCCGCCGGGCAGGCCGATGCCGCCGAGCAGCACCACGACCACCGGCAGCACGATCGACAGCAGCGGGCTGGTGTACTTCAGCGGGTTGAGCGTGAGATAGCCGCGGTGCGCGATGTCCCGGTCACCGGACCGGTACGCGACCACGGCGTGCGCGTACTCGTGCAGGCACAGCGAGACCAGCCAGCCCGAGACGACGAAGAGGAACACGTCGAAGCCGACGTTGCCGTACCGGTTCCAGGTCATCACCCCGGAGGCGACGAAGAGTGCCACCAGGGCCAGGAAGATCGGGCTGGGCCGGAACGCCGCCCGGGGCACGCCGAGGATCAGCGGCTCGCCCGGGCGGTCGTAGCCCGTCATTCGGCCGGGGGTTGCAGGCTCATCCGGTAGTCCACCCGGTCGTCCTCGACCAGCACGACTGTGGTGACGCCGGATGCCGCGAGCTCCCGCCAGGCCTGGCCGATCCACGACTCGGCGTCCGCCTGGCTCGGGAACGACTCGGCCGGCCCGTCGGCCGCGTCGCCGTTCGTGCCCTCGTACCGCCAGCTCCACGCCATGCCGCGTCTCCCCTCGCCGCCGTCGTCCCGTGGGACGCCAAACCTCCGCAAGCCTAGTCGGCCCCGCCGACGACGGCCCGCCACCACATGGATCATGCCCACCCCCACCGCCGGGCCGCACCCGCGATCTTGCGGTTAGTGCCCCGACAGAGCGGTCATTCCCGGCATCCCGGGGGCCACAAGTGCAAGATCAGCGCCGCGAGAGGGCGGGGCGCGGGCGGGGAGGGGCGAGCTGCCCGGAACGCGGGCGGGCGAACTAAGGTACGGGCATGTCCGTTGACGGGTGGCACACCCTCCTGGTGCTCGGCGGTATCCGCTCCGGCAAGTCCGAGTTCGCCGAGTCTCTGGTCGCCGACGCGCCCACGGTCCGGTACGTGGCCACCGCCCCGGCCGGGGATCCGGAGGACACCGAGTGGGCGACCCGCCTCGCGGCGCACCGCGCCCGCCGCCCGGGGAGCTGGAGCACCGAGGAGACCGCGGCGGATCCGGGCCGGCTGGTCGAGGTGATCGCCGCCGCCGGGCCGAACGAGACGCTTCTCGTGGACGACCTGGGCGGCTGGGTGACGGTGCTGCTCGACCCGGCCCACCAGCCGGCCGACGACACCGCGACGATCGCCGAGCTGGCAGCGGCGGTGCGCTCCAGCACGGCCCGGCTGGTGCTGGTGAGCCCCGAGGTGGGCCTGTCCCTGGTGCCCACCACGCCCCTGGGCCGGGCGTTCACCGACGCGCTCGGCGCGACCAACCGCGCGGTCGCCGACGCCTGCGACGCGGTCGCGCTCGTGGTGGCCGGTCAGACGGCGTGGCTGAAGCCGGCCACTTCGGCCCCCGCGCACGCCGTGCCGCCCGCGGCCACGTCGCCCGAGACCGAGCCCGGCCGCGCCGCCGCGCCCCATCACGCGGCGGCCCAGGCCGTACCGGCCGACCTCGGGGCCGGGGACGTGACGCTGCCCGAGGTGCTCACCCCGGCCGCCGCCCCGGTGCCCGCCCCGGCCACATCCGACGAGCCCGGTACGGGCGACTGGGCCGCCCCCACCATGGCGCTGCCGATGATCGCCACCGGCCTGGTCATCCAGCCGGGCATGGAACTGCCGATGCCCGACGACTACACCGGGCCGCAGGCGGTCGACCGGCTCGCCACCCTCGACATCCCCGGCGCCGGTCTCGGCGTGCTGGAGCAGGTGGTCGGCTTCGCGGCCGCCACCCAGGGCACCTCGACGCCGCGTCCGTGGGACTCGGTGCGCGTCCTGCTGATCCAGGGCGACCACGAGGGCGGCGCGTCGGCCGGCGCGACGCCCGGTGAGTCGGCGCGCCGCGCCCGGCAGGCCCGCGCCGGCCGGGGCGCACTGGCCCGGCTCGCCGCCGAGAACCGGGCCGGCCTGCAGATCGTCGAGGCGCCCGTCGCGGCGCCGATGGAGGACGGCCCGGCCCTGTCCGCCGACGAGGTCGAGGCGGCGCTGCGCTACGGCTGGCGGCTCGCCGAGCAGGCCGCCGACGCGGGGGTGCAGCTGCTGGTGCTCGCCGCGTGCGGTGCGGGGGCCGAGGCCGCCGCCGCGGCGGTACTCGCGGCCACCGCTGGCGCGGAGCCGCCGACGGTGCTCGGCCGGGTGGTCACCGAGCAGGGCGAGATCGACGACACCGCCTGGATGGTCCGCTGCGCGGCGGTGCGGGACGCGCTCCACCGCACCCGGCGCTCCGCCCGGGAGGCCAAGGACGTCCTGGCCGAGCTGGGCGGCGGCGACATCGCGCTGGCCACCGGCGTACTGCTGGGCGCCACCGCCCGCAAGGTGCCGGTGCTGCTGGACGGGCCGGTCGGCACCGCCGCCGCCATGGTCAGCCGCGACCTGGCCGGGCAGGCCCGGCACTGGTGCCTGCTGCCCGACCACGGCGGCCGTCCGGGCGTACGGCTCGCCGCCGACGTGCTCGGTCTGACCCCGCTGGTGGACCTGCGGCTCGACCTGGGCGAGGGGGCGACCGCGCTGGCCGCGCTGCCGCTGCTGCGCTCCGCGTTGACGCTCGCCGCCACGCTGCCGGTGCACCCGTCGCTGGGCGGCCCCGACCACAGCAGCATCGACGACGACAGCGGCACCGACGACACCGCCGGCGACCGCACCGGCACCGGCACCGGCACCGGCGAGCCCACCGGCGACGACGAACCGGACTTCGCCGAGCCGGAGCCGGCCGGGCCGGGACCGACCACGATCGGGTCGGACGAGCCGGTCTCCCCCGGCCGACGTGCCGACTGAGGCGCGGCTCGCCGACGGCATCCGGCTGGCGCTCACCACGTTCACCACCCTCCCGGTACGCGCCGGACGGGTCGACCGGGCCGCCGCGGGCATCGCGATGGCGCTCGCGCCGCTGGTCGGGGCGCTGCTCGGCGCCGTACTCGGCGGGGTGCTGCTGCTCACCGGCGCGCTCGCGCCACCGCTCGTCGCCGCGGTGGTCACAGTGGGGCTGGGCGCGCTGCTCACCCGGGGCCTGCACCTGGACGGGCTGGCCGACACCGTCGACGCGCTCGGCTCGTACCGGCGTGGTCCGGCCGCGCTGGAGATCATGAAGCAGCCGGACGTCGGCCCGTTCGGGGTGGTCGCGCTCGTGGTCGTACTCCTGCTCCAGAGCGCGGTGCTCGCGGAGTTGGCCGGCCGGGACGCGCTCGCCGCGTTCGCCGCCGTGGTCGCCGCGACCGCGGCCGGGCGGCTGGCCGTCGGCCTGGCCTGCCGGCGCGGCGTGCCGGCCGCGCGGCCGGAGGGCCTGGGCGCGCTCGTCGCCGGCACTGTCGGGTGGACCGCGCTGACGCTCGGCGCGGTCGCCGTCGCGCTGGCGGCGGTGCCCGCGGTGCCGGACCGTCCGTGGCAGGGGCCGCTCGCCGTCCTCGCCGCGCTCGCCGTCGCGGCCGGGCTGCTGCGGCACCTGGTACGCCGCTTCGGCGGCATCACCGGCGACGTGCTCGGAGCGCTCGTGGAGATCGTCACCACGCTGTCCTACCTGGGACTGGTGCTGACCGGCTGAGCGTCACCGGTCCGGGCGGGTAGCGTTCGGGGCGAGTGCACCGGCGCGGTCGAGGGGGACGGCATGCTCATCACGGACGACTTCCTGCCGGTACCGGTGCCCGAGTCGCTCGACGCGACGTACCTGGTACCGATCACCGGGCTGCCCAAGGTGAGCCCGAAGACAGCCGTGGAAGGGCTGGCCGGCCGGCTCTCCGAGCCGGTGCACGGGCTGGCCAAGCAGATGCTCGACAGTCCGCTGATGACCGTGGACACCCGCACCGTGGACGAGTTCCCCGAGCTGCCGCCGGACCTGCTCACCGCGTTCGGCGCCACCGAGGAGCAGCTGGCCCGGCTGGCCGCCGCCACCCACCTGGTGGTGGTGCAGGCCGAGTACCGGCCGGGCTGGCCGCCCGCGCACGAGTGGGCCGCCCGCGCCGTGGCCGCGGCGGTGGCCGAGACGGTCGGCGGGGACGTGGTGGACGTCTTCGGGCTCCAGTTCCTCGACCCGGCGGCGGCGCTGCGCTCGCTGCCCGACGAGCAGGGCCGGATCCGGCTCGTCGACTGGGTGCTGGTGCCCTACTCCTCGGATTCCGACGGGCTCTGGTTCACCACGAAGGGACTGCGCCGGTTCGGGTTGCTGGAGTTGCAGGCCCAGGGCGTACCGGACCACCTGACCCGGGCGTGGGGCGCGGTGATGACGGGCGCGGCCCGGCGGCTGCTGCGGGACTGGACCGACGGGCTGGCAGGCGAGGAGGTGCCGGCGTTCGTACAGCTTCCGGTGCTGGCCACGGTGACCGGGCACGACATCGCCGTGGCGTACGGCAATCCGGAGCAGCACGGCGCGACCGCGCCGGTGCTGCTGCGGCTGGAGCTGGACCCGGCCACCGACCCGGACGCCGACTCGTTCCTGAGCCTCAACCCGCCGCCCGGGCATCCGGGTCCGCCCGGCCGCTACTTCGCCGCCGCCTGCGCGACGCTGTTCAACGGCATCCAGCCGGACGTGCGCTACACCCGCACCGGGGACGCGATGAGCCGCGCGGTGGAGACCGCCCGAGAGGCGCTCGGCGACATCCGGGCCCGGTTCCTGGCCGGGCGGCTGCCCGAGGAGAGCCAGCTCGTGGTCAAGTACGGCCTGCCCGGCGACGACGGCCCCGAGTACGTCTGGGCCGGAGTGACCTCGTGGGACACCCCGGAACGGATCGTCGGCGCCAGCGCCAGCGACGCCAACACCGACCCGGGCGTGCGGATCGGCTCGCCGGTGGTGGTGGAGGCGTCGGACGTGGTCGACTGGGCCGTGCTGGACGGCACCGGCGTACTGGAGGGCGGCTGGACGCAGGCAGTCCTCGACGCCGGGGAGCGCGGCGAGGACTGACCCGCGCGGTTCAGCGCACCGAGGGCTTGACGAACGGCGGCCTGGTCAGGCGCATCCGGGCACGGCGGCCCCGGATGTCCACCTCCAGCTCGTCGCCGTCGGCCAGCTTCGGGTCGGTGTCGACCAGCGCCAGCGCGACGCCGTGCTTGAGCGTCGGGCTGAACGTGCCGCTGGTGACGGTGCCGACCTGCCGGTCGCCCGCGTACACGGCCATGCCGGGGCGCGGGATGGCCCGGTCGACGGCGGTGAGGCCGCGCAGCGTACGGGCCGGGCCGGCGGCCTTCTCGGCGCGCAGCGCGTCGCGGCCCCAGAACGCTGGCTTGTCCCAGCCGACCGCCCAGCCGGAGCGGCCCTGCACCGGGGTGATCTCCGGGGACAGGTCCTGCCCGTGCAGCGGGTAGCCCATCTCGGTGCGCAGCGTGTCCCGGGCGGCCAGGCCGCAGGCGCGTACGTCGTCTGCGGCGGCGAAAAGCGCGTCCCAGACGGCGACCGCGTGCTCGGACGCCACGACCAGCTCGTAGCCCAGCTCGCCGGTGTAGCCGGTGCGGCACACGGTCAGCTCCACCCCGTCGAGCGTGGCGGTGGAGAAGCTCATGTAGTCGTGCCCGGTGGGCAGGCCGAGCGCGCCCAGCAACTCAGCCGAGCGCGGTCCCTGCACGGCGAGCACCGCGTACGCCTCGTGCTCGTCGGTTACTGTGACGCCCTCGGGCGCGGCGGCGCGCAGCCGGCGGGCCACCTCGGCGGTGTTGGCCGCGTTGGGCACCAGGAAGACGTGGTCGTCGGCGTGCAGGTAGGCGATGATGTCGTCCACCACGCCGCCGGTGGCGTCGTCGCAGCAGAGCGTGTACTGCGCCTGGCCGGGTGTGATCCGGCCGAGGTCGTTGGTGAGGCAGGCGTTGACGAAGTCCGCCGCGCCCGGCCCGGTGACCCGGATCTTGCCCAGGTGCGAGACGTCGAACACGCCGACACCCTCGCGGACTGCCGTGTGCTCCTTGAGCACGCCGCCACCGGCGTACTCCAGGGGCATCTGCCAGCCCCCGAAGGGGGCGAACTTCGCGCCGAGCGCGGTGTGCCGCTCGTGCAGCGGGGATCGGCGCAGCCGGGTCTCGGCGGCGTCGGAGGTCACCTCGGTCATGGGTGGCAACTTACCGGCCCGGACCGCTGTGGTTAGCATCGGCGGGATCCCGTCGGCACGCATCGGCGGGACAGCCACGCCTCCCGGCGGGTAGGTTGCCGCCGGAGAGACCTTCATCGCCGGTACGCGACGACGCGGCCGGCCCGGCCCGCCCGGAGTAGCTTTCGTGACATCGCCCCGCACCACCCTCAGCCTGGTCGACACCGACCCCGCCGAACTCGCCGTCGACGCGATCGTGATCGGCGTGCACAGCCAGACCACCGAGCCGGGCAACGGCGCACCCGCCCACGCCCTGCTGCTGGCCACCGGCGGGGAGAGCATCGCCGCCGCGTTCGACGGAAAGCTGACCGAGACGCTGGCCCTGCTCGGCGCGACCGGTGGCCCGGGCGAGGTGATCAAGCTGGCCACGCTGGGTACCGTGACCGCGCCGCTGGTCGTGGCGGTCGGCCTCGGCTCGGAGCCCTCGGGCGCCGCTCCGGCCCCGGAGTCGCTGCGCCGGGCCGCCGGTGCCGCGGTGCGGGCGCTGGCCGGTGCCCCGCGCGTCGCCCTGGCCCTGCCTCTGCCCGACGACGCCGACGCCGCGGCCGCGCTGCGCGCGGTCGCCGAGGGCGCGCTGCTGGGCGGCTACCGGTTCGCCGGCTACAAGACCAAGCCGCAGCCGGCCCGGCGCGAGCCGGTGGCCGAGGTGCTGGTGGCGGTGCCGGACGCGGCCGACGCGACCGCCCAGGCCGAGATCGCGCGGGCACAGGCGGTGGCCGGTGCGGTGCGGACCAGCCGGGACTGGATCAACACCGCCCCGAACGACCTGCGTCCCCCGGCGTTCGCCGACGTCGTCTCCGCCGCCGCCCGCGAGGCGGGGCTGGAGGTCGAGGTGCTGGACGAGGCGGCGCTGAAGGCCGGCGGCTACGGCGGCATCCTCGCCGTCGGCCAGGGCTCCGAGGCCCCGCCGCGGCTGGTGAAGCTCACCTACACGCCCGCCGGTGGTGGCAACGGCAAGCGGGTCGCGCTGGTCGGCAAGGGCATCACGTTCGACACCGGCGGCATCTCGATCAAGCCGGCGCAGGGCATGTGGGAGATGAAGTCGGACATGGCCGGCGCGGCGGCGGTCGGCGCGGCCATGCTGGCGGTCGCGGCGCTCAAGCCGTCGGTCACCGTCACCGGCTACCTGCCGATGGCGGAGAACATGCCGTCGGGCACCAGCTACCGGCCGGGTGACGTGATCAGCATGTTCAACGGCAAGAAGGTGGAGGTGCTCAACACCGACGCCGAGGGCCGGATGGTGCTTGCCGACGCGATGGCGCGGGCCTGCGCGGACGGCGCGGACTACCTGTTCGAGACCTCCACGCTGACCGGCGGCCAGGTGATCGCGCTGGGCAAGCGGATCGCCGGTGTGATGGGCACCCCGGAGCTGTGCGAGCGGGTGCGGGTGGCCGGTGACGCGACCGGCGAGCCGGCCTGGCCGATGCCGCTGCCCGACGACGTGCGCAAGGGCATGGAGTCGGACGTCGCGGACATCTCGCAGGTCAACGCCGGGATGGACCGGGCCGGGCACATGCTCCAGGGCGGCGTGTTCCTGCGCGAGTTCGTGACCGACGACGTGGCGTGGGCGCACATCGACATCGCCGGTCCGGGCTACCACTCGGGCGAGGCGACCGGTTACTGGACCAAGGGCGGCACCGGCGTGCCGGTGCGCACGCTCGTGCACCTGGTCGAGGACGTCGCCACCAACGGCTGACGGGTAAGGAAGGGCCCCTTCTTAACGCCTCGCGTTGTAGAAGGGGCCCTTTTTAACACCCGCGCGCAGATAGCTCAGAACAGCTCGGGGCGGCGCTTGCGGCGCTCGTTGTAGTCGCGCATGCGCTGCGGATAGCCCATCAGCCGCACGTCGTAGATCGGGATGGCGATCCGGTGCGCCCAGCGGCGTGCTTCGTCCGGCCCGCCGACACGCCGCCGGGTCCACTCGCCGTCGTCGGCGATCAGCATGATCGTGGTCTCGGTGACCGTCGTACGGGGCTCGATGTACGCCTCGACGCCCTTGCGGGTCCGGACGAAGTTCTCCAGATGGTCCAGATCGGCGCGGTCGGCGGCGCGGTCGCGGCTCGCCGGGGCCGCCCGCTTACGTCGTCGGAACAGCCCCACCGAATCCACTCCTCCCCCAGCGCCGTCATCGAAGACGGTGCCAAGGGTACGTGTCACCGACGTGTCGTTGGGCACCTCGGTACGCGCTCGGTCCGTGGTGGTGACAAGATGACCGAGGTGGGGTGTGCCTGTTACTCCGCCGTAACCCCCGATGCAGTGACGCGACCTGGGAGTTGGATGTGAGCGAGCCGAACGACACGACCTTCGACATCGTCATCCTCGGAGGTGGTAGCGGCGGCTACGCGGCGGCGCTGCGTGCCGCCCAGCTGGACCTCTCCGTCGCCCTCATCGAGAAGAGCAAGCTGGGCGGGACCTGCCTGCACAACGGGTGCATCCCGACCAAGGCGCTGCTGCACGCCGCCGAGATCGCCGACCAGACCCGCGAGTCCGAGCAATTCGGCGTGAAGGCCGAGCTGGTCGGCATCGACATGAAGGCCGTCAACTCGTACAAGGACGGCGTGATCTCCCGCCTGTACAAGGGCCTCCAGGGCCTGGTGGGCGGCAACAAGAAGATCACCTTCGTGGCGGGCGCCGGCAAGCTGGTCGGCAAGAACGTCGTCGAGGTCGACGGCAAGCGCTACACCGGCCGCAACGTCGTGCTGGCCTCCGGCTCGTACGCCAAGAGCCTGCCCGGCCTGGACGTCGACGGCGAGCGGATCATCACCAGCGACCACGCCCTGACCCTGGACCGCGTCCCGTCGTCGGCGATCGTGCTCGGCGGCGGCGTGATCGGCGTCGAGTTCGCCAGCGTCTGGAAGTCCTTCGGCGTGGACGTGACCATCGTCGAGGCGCTGCCCCGCCTGGTCGCCGCCGAGGACGAGGAGTCGTCGAAGGCGCTGGAGCGGGCGTTCCGCAAGCGGAAGATCAACTTCAAGGTCGGCAAGCCGTTCGAGAGGGTCGAGAAGACCGACAAGGGCGTGAAGCTGACCATTCAGGGCGGCGACACGGTCGAGGCCGAGCTGCTGCTGGTCGCCGTGGGCCGCGGTCCGAACACCGCCGGCCTCGGCTACGAGGAGCAGGGCGTCAAGATGGACCGCGGCTACGTGCTGACCGACGAGCGGCTGCGCACCAGCGTGCCGAACGTCTATGCGGTCGGCGACATCGTGCCCGGCCTGCAGCTCGCGCACCGCGGCTTCCAGCAGGGCATCTTCGTCGCCGAGGAGATCGCCGGGAAGAACCCGGCCGTGATCGACGAGGCCGGCATCCCGCGCGTCACCTACTGCGACCCGGAGCTGGCGTCGGTCGGCCTGACCGAGGCGAAGGCCAAGGAGCAGTACGGCGCCGACAAGATCAAGACCTACAACTACAACCTGGGCGGCAACGGCAAGAGCCAGATCCTCAAGACCGCCGGCCACGTGAAGCTGGTCCGGGTGGACGACGGCCCGGTGGTCGGCGTGCACATGGTCGGCGCCCGGGTCGGTGAGCTGATCGGCGAGGCGCAGCTCATCTACAACTGGGAGGCGTACCCGGCCGAGGTGGCGCAGCTCGTGCACGCCCACCCGACGCAGAACGAGGCTCTGGGCGAGGCGCACCTGGCCCTGGCCGGCAAGCCGCTGCACGCGCACGCCTGACACGACAACCGCGGCGTCCGGCGACGGGCGATGATCCCACCAGGGGAAAAGGAGTCTGGAGAACATGCCGGTATCGGTCACCATGCCCCGGCTCGGCGAGAGCGTCACCGAGGGCACCGTCACGCGCTGGCTCAAGCAGGAGGGTGACACCGTCGAGGTCGACGAGCCCCTGCTCGAGGTGTCGACCGACAAGGTCGACACCGAGATCCCGTCCCCCGCGGCGGGCGTGCTGAGCCGGATCGTGGTCGGCGAGGACGAGACCGCCGAGGTCGGCAGCGAGCTGGCGGTCATCGCCGGCGAGGGCGAGGACGCGGGCGCGGCTCCCACGGAGAAGGCCGAGCCGGCCACCGAGCCGACGGCCGCCGCCGAGGGCACCGGCCCCGAGCCGGAGCAGGCCCAGGAGGCCGAGGAGGCCGCCGCCGAGCCGGGCGCCGAGGCCGAGCAGCCAGCCGTCGAGGAGCCGGCCGAGCCCGCCGCGCCGTCGGTCGAGGGCACGCCGGTGACCATGCCGGCCCTGGGCGAGAGCGTCACCGAGGGTACTGTCACCCGCTGGCTCAAGCAGGTCGGCGAGACCGTCGAGGTGGACGAGCCGCTGCTGGAGGTCTCCACCGACAAGGTCGACACCGAGATCCCGTCGCCGGTCGCCGGCACGCTGCAGGAGATCAAGGTCGCCGAGGACGAGACCGCCGACGTCGGCGCCGTGCTGGCGATCGTCGGGGTGGCCGGCGCCGCGCCCGCGAAGGCGGAGCCGAAGCCCGAGCCCAAGCCGGAGCCCAAGGCCGAGGCGAAGCCCGAGCCGAAGCCGGAGCCGAAGGTCGAGGAGCCCACGCCGGGCGCGTCCTACAACGAGCCGGCCGCCGAGGCGGAGCAGGCCGCGCAGCCGGCCAAGGCCGAGCAGGCGGCCCAGCCGGCCGCGCCGGCCGCCGCGCAGCGCCCGAGCGTTCCGTCCGAGTACGGCGAGGACGCCGCCGGGTACGTGACGCCGCTGGTGCGCAAGCTCGCCGCCGAGCACGGCGTGGACCTGGGCTCGATCAAGGGAACCGGCGTGGGTGGCCGCATCCGCAAGCAGGACGTGCTGGAGGCGGCCGAGAAGGCGAAGGCCGCCAAGCCCGCGCCGGCCGCCGCCGCTGCCCCGTCCGCACCCGCCCCGGCCAAGCCGGCCGCCAAGCCGGAGCCGAGCGCCAAGCGGGGCACCACGGAGAAGCTGCCGCGGATCCGTTCGATCATCGCCAAGCGTCTCCAGCAGTCGCTGCACGAGACGGCGCAGCTGACCACCGTCGTCGAGGTCGACGTCACCAAGGTCGCCAAGCTGCGGGCGCGGGCCAAGGACTCGTTCCAGGCCAAGCACGGCGTGAAGCTGTCCTTCCTGCCGTTCTTCGCGGTGGCCGCGATCGAGGCGCTCCAGACGTACCCGATCATCCAGGCCAGCATGGACCTGGACGGCGGGACGATCACCTACCCGGGCGCCGAGCACCTGGGCATCGCGGTGGACACCGAGCGCGGGCTGCTCACGCCGGTCATCCACAACGCCGGTGACCTGAACATGGGTGGCCTGGCCAAGCGGATCGCCGACCTGGCCGAGCGCACCCGGGCCAACAAGATCACCCCGGACGAGATGGCCGGGGCGACGTTCACGCTCACCAACACCGGCAGCCGGGGCGCGCTGTTCGACACCCCGATCGTGCCGTCGCCGCAGTCGGCGATGCTCGGCACGGGTGCCGTGGTGAAGCGTCCGGTCGTGGTGAACGATGCTGAGCTGGGCGAGGTCGTGGCGATCCGCTCGATGGTCTACCTGGCTCTGTCGTACGACCACCGGCTGATCGACGGCGCCGACGCGGCCCGCTTCCTCACCGCGGTGAAGGAGCGGCTGGAGGGCGGCAACTTCGAGGCCGAGCTGGGTCTGTAGATCCGAGACGGCGAGGGGGCGCGCGGCGACATGCCGCGCGCCCCCTTCCTCGTTTCCGCGGGTCAGCCGCGCAGGTGCGCCTCGGAGACGGTCCAGAGCTGCTCGGCGGCCTCCGGGTCCCGGGCGTACTCGGCCCAGCCGGTGCGGGTGCCCGGCTGGTTCGGCCCGGCCTCCTGGCAGTCCTCGAAGTACCGGCCGCCGACGCCGTCGAGCAGCGGCGAGGTGGCGACCAGCACCGAGGTCGCCGCGCCCTGCTCCGGGGTCTTGAAGGCGGCCGCGTTGCCGCTGCGCATCCGCGCCAGCTCCTCCTCGCTGATGTAGCGCTGGAGGTTGGTCCGGATCGCGCCCGGCATCAGCGCGTTGGTGTAGATGCCGTCGTCGGCCCAGCGGCGGGTCGCCTCCACCGCGAACAGCACGTTCGCGGTCTTGGACTGCCCGTACGCCAGCCACGGGTCGTACGGCCGCTGCCGGAAGTGGATGTCGGAGAACACCACCGGCGAGCGCAGGTGCGCCGCCGAGCTGACCGAGACGATCCGCGCGCCGTCGGCCGCGGCGAGCGCCGGGCGCAGCCCGGTGGCGAGCGCGAAGTGCCCGAGGTGGTTGGTCGCGAACTGCATCTCCCAGCCCTGCTCGGTGCGCATCTCGGGCGAGGCCATGATCCCGGCGTTGTCGACGAGCATGTGCAGTGGCCCGTCCCAGGTGCGGACGAACGCGGCCACCGAGGCGAGGTCGGCTAGGTCGAGCGGGGCGACCAGGATCCGGTCGTTGCCGGTGGTGCCGATGATGTCGTCGGCGGCGCGCTGCCCGGCCTCGGTGTTGCGGACGGCGAGTGTGACGTCGGCTCCGGCGGCGGCGAGCGCGCGGGCGGTCTCCACGCCGATCCCGGAGGCGCCGCCGGTGACGACGGCCCGCCGGTCGGTCAGGTCCAGGTCGCGGACCACCTCCAGGGCTGTTGTCTCGGCGGAGAACGGGGTGGTGACTGGTGTCGAGCTGGTCATGGTCCATCCTTGTCGACGGCGACGCGGACCGATGTCCGCCCGCTACGATGAGAAGCGGAGGATCCTCCGTTACTCCGCCAGCATAATCGGAGGGGGCTCCGGTTACCATCGTGCCGGGCCGGCGACCCGGTCGAGGGAGGAGTGCCCGTGCCCGACCGACAGCTGCGCGCGGACGCGCTGCGCAACCGGCAGCGGCTGCTGGACGCCGCGGTCCAGGCGTTTTCCCAGGACGGCCCGGAGGTAACGCTGGACCGGGTCGCCAAGGACGCCGGCGTCGGCATCGGCACGCTCTACCGCCACTTCCCGAGCCGGGAGGCACTGATCGAGGCGGCGTACCGCAACGAGCTGGAGAAGCTCTGCGACGCCGCTCCGGCGCTGCTCGCGGCCCAGCCCGCCGACGCGGCGCTACGCGCCTGGATGGACCGGTTCGTCGACTACCTCGCCACCAAGCGGGGCATGGCCGACGCGCTGCGGCTGGTCATCGCCTCCGGCGCCAACCCGTACGCGCAGAGCCGCGACCTGCTGCTCGCCGCGCTCGGGGCGCTGCTCGCGGCGGGCGCCGCAGCGGGCGTCGTACGCGCCGACGTGGCCGCCGCCGACGTGCTCGCCAGCCTCAGCGGGGTCTCCCTGGTGGCGGGCGAGCCGGACCAGCGTGCCCAGGCCGGACGCCTGCTCGACCTGCTGATGGACGGGTTGCGCCACCGGCCGGGCTGACCGGAATCGGCCCGCGGCCCGGACCGGCGCTGACAGACTCGGCCGGTGGGCTCGTACGGGTGGCGGGGACGCCTGGGGCCGGCCGTGCCGGTGGCCCCGGGCGCCCGGGTCGACCGGTTCGAGATCTTCTTCGACCTGGTCTTCGTCTTCTCGTTCTTCATCATCACCCGGGCCACCGCGCTCGAGGTGACCGGCGGGGCGCTGCTGCACGCGCTGCTGGTCCTCGCCGTGCTCTGGTGGTCGTGGGTGGTGCACAGCGTGGTCGCCACCCGGGTACGCCTCGGCGAGGGCTTCGTCCCGGTGCTCATGACAGTCGGCATGGCCGCGCTGTTCACGTTCGCGCTGTCGCTGCCGCACGCGTTCCGCGACCCGCGCGGCAACGAAGCCGGGCCGATGGTCGCGGCGCTCAGCTACACCGTCCTGCGGCTGGTGCACCTGCTGCTCTACCGGCACGCCGTCCGGGACAGCCCGAACGAGCGCCGGCAACTGATCCGGTTCGCCCCCGAGGTGGTCGGCAGCACCGCGCTGCTGCTGGTCGCCGCGCTGCTGCCGCCGAGGATCGACGACCTGTTCTCGGCGGCGGTGCTGCGGGACGTGCTGTGGGCCGGCGTCATCCTGCTCCAGTACGGCACCGGCATCCTCGCCGGCACATGGGGCTGGGGCGTCGCGTCCGCCGAACACTGGACCGAGCGGTACGACCTCATCCTGATCATCGCGCTCGGCGAGTCGGTCATCTCCGTCGGCGTGGGCAGCAACCTGCTCGGCCAGCCGCCCACCTGGCCGGCCGTGGCGGCGGCGGTGCTCGGCATCTTCTTCACCGCCGCGCTCTGGTGGGCGCACTACGACATGGTCGGGCCGGCCGCCCGGATCGCCCTGCACGTCGCGCAGGACGGTCCCCGGGTGGCGATGGCCCGGGACGCGTACGCGTACCTGTTCCTGCCGATGATCGCGGGCATCATCCTGTTCGCGCTCGGCGCCGAGACGATCGTGCACGGGATCGCCGACCCGAACGTGCCGCCGAGCGAGCCGGCCCATGGTCCGGGCGTGCCGCTGCTGTACGGCGGCGTGATCTGCTACCTGTGCGGCAACATGCTGTTCCAGCTGCGTACCCTGCGCACGGTGAGCTGGACCCGGGTCGGGACGGTGCTGCTGCTCGGCGTGGCCATCCCGGTCGCGGAGCGGGTGCCGGGGCTGGCCGCGCTGGGCATGCTGACCGCCCTCACAGTGGGCATGGTGGCCGTCGAGGTGATCGTCTTCGCCGAGGGCCGGCAGGCGCTGCGCAAGCTGGTCTTCGAGGAGCGCGCCAGCCACGAGGCGCACGAGGCGGCCTGGCGGGCCCGGTGGCACGAGCAACCCGAGGACCGCGACGCGAACGGATGAACCCCGCCGTGTGACGTTCGGCCGTCGGCAGAATCGGCGCGTGCGGGGTGGCCGGCGGCGCGGCGTGCGCCGATGCTGAGGCGATGGCGACCTTCTCCGTACAGGCGCAGCCCACCGACGCGGCAAGCTGGACCGAGCTGGCCCGTACCGTCGAGGCGGCCGGCTTCGACGCGCTGTTCGCGGCCGACCACCCCGGCTCCTGCGCGTCGCCGTTCGTCGCGCTGGCCGCCGCGGCGGCCGTGACCAGCAGGCTGGGCCTCGGCTCGTACGTCTCGAACGCCGGCGTCCGCGAGCCGATCCTGCTCGCCGCCGACGTGGCCACCCTGGACGTGGTCTCCGGCGGACGGGCCCGGTTCGGCGTCGGCGCCGGCCACACGCCGGCCGAGTGGCGGGCCGTCGGGCGCGAGCGACCGGACGTCGCCGGCCGGGTACGCCGCTGCGTCGAGGTGGCCGACGCGGTCCGGGCGCTGCTGGCCGGCGACGAGGTCACCGTGGACACCGGGGACCTGACCGCGTACGCGGCACGGCTCGACCGGCCCCGCCCGGTCCAGGACCGGATCCCGCTGACCGTCGGCGCTTCCAACTCGACGCTGCTGCGCTGGGCGGGAAGGCACGCCGACGTGGTCGGCCTGGCCGGCTTCGGCCGTACGCTGCCCGACGGCCACCAGCACACCGTCCGGTGGCGGGCCGACCAGATCGAGGCGCAGCTCGCGCACGTGGCGGCCGGAGCGGCCGGCCGGGAGACGCCGCCGGTCCTGGAGGCGCTGGTCCAGCACGTCGCCGTCACCGACGACGCGGAGGCGGCCGCCGCCGGGACGGCCGCCGAGACCGGGCTCACCCCGGCGGAGGTGCTGGCCACCCCGTTCGTGCTGGCCGGGACGCCCGACGAGATCGTCTCGGCCGTGGCCGGGCACCGGCGCCGCTGGGGCGTCACCCGCTTCGTGGTACGCGCCGGGGCCGTCGACGCGCTCGCCCCGCTCCTGCCCCGGCTGGCGGGAAAAGAGCTGGACTTCGAGCACACTCGAAAGTGAACACTGGGCGCATGACGACGACACGACGGCTGGGCCGCAGCGGCATCGAGGTCAGCGCGATCGGTATGGGCTGCTGGGCGATCGGCGGCCCGCTCTGGGACGGCACCCAACCGCTCGGCTGGGGCGAGGTGGACGACGACGAGTCGGTGCGTACCGTCCACCGGGCGCTCGATCTGGGCGCGACGCTGTTCGACACCTCCAGCAACTACGGCGCGGGGCACAGCGAGCGGGTGCTCGGGCGCGCGCTCGCCGGCCGCCGGGACCGCGCGGTCATCGCCACCAAGTTCGGCTATCCCACCGACGAGGCGACCCGCCAGGCGCTCGGCGAGGACGCCAGCCCCGAGTACGCACGGCGCAGCCTGGAGGGTTCGCTGCGCCGGCTCGGCACCGACCACGTCGACCTCTACCAGCTCCACCTGGGCGGCCTGCCGGTGCCGCGAGCGCTGGACCTCGTCGGCACCCTGGAGGACCTGGTCGCCGAGGGAAAGATCCGGGCGTACGGCTGGAGCACCGACGACCCCGCCTCGGCGCGCGCCTTCGCCGAGGCCGGACCGCACTGCGCGGCGATCCAGCACGACCAGTCGGTGCTGCGGGACAACGCCGCCATGCTCGCGGTCTGCGCTGAGTTCGACCTGGCCGCCCTGAACCGGGGGCCGCTGGCGATGGGCCTGCTCACCGCGAAGTACCAGGATGCTCCCACCGCCCGGGGCGACGACGACGTGCGCGGCATGGCCCCGGAGTGGCTGGACTGGTTCACCGGCGGCGTACCGCGCGCCGAGTGGGCCGAGCGGGTGGCCCGGGTCCGTGAGGCGCTGACCGCCGACGGCCGCACGCTCGCCCAGGGCGCGCTGGGCTGGCTGCTCGCCCGCAGCCCGCACACCCTGCCGATCCCCGGCTGCCGGACCGTCGGGCAGGCCGAGGAGAATCTCGGCGCGCTGGCGTACGGGCCGCTGCCGCAGGACGCGTTCGCCGAGGTCGAACGCCTGCTCGCCGACCTGCGCACCGCCCCCGCCGACGCCTGACCGCCCGGGTCTCGCCGCGGGGGACGCCTCAGAGGTGTCGGCGGACCTCCGCGGCGAACCGGGGCAGGCCGGTGCGTCCCAGCAGTACGAGCAGACCCGGTACGGTCGTCGGCTCCCTGCGGTAGGCCGCTGCCTGCCGGTGCAGGACGTCGAGTGTCTGCCCCGGATAGAGGTCCAGCTGATCGAGCAGGAAGTCGTCCGGATGCACCGCCACGATGTCGAAGGACTTGAGCGACGGCTCGGGGAAGTCACCGACGTTGAACGTGACCAGCACCTCCGCGTTCGCCCGGACGGCGGCAGCCAGCACGTGCCGGTCCTTGGGATCGTTGGACATGCCGTCGATCAGCGACTCGTACCCGCTGACCATGGCGTCCGGAAAGGCTTCGGCCATCTGGCCGATTCGGCGGTCGACCCGCTCCTCCGCGATGCCTCGTACGATCAGGTTGCGTCGCAGCTCGTCCAGGACGTCCTTGGACCAGAGAGGTCGGTAGGCGGCGACCTCGGCCAGCCGCAGCAGGGTGTCGCAGAGATGCGCCGGGTAGAGGACGCAGGTGTCGAGAAACGCCGGGAACGCCACTCAGGTCACGCTCATCTCGTCCTGCGCGGTGTGGCCGTCGCGTCGTACAGGCCGTCTTCCTCGGCTTCGGCGGTCATCCGGTCGAGTGTCCGGCGGCGCGCCTGCCGGGTCCGCTCCTGGTAGTCGAGAACGTCCCGGAGCATGACTCGCCGGTGACGGCCGCGCATCGTGTACGGCATCTCGCCCTCGGACAGCAACCGGACCAGCGTGGGCCGGGAGATGTTGAGCAGGTCTGCCGCTTCCTGGGTCGTCAGCATCGTGTTGTGCGGCGCGATGGAGATCGCGAGCCCTTCGGAGAGTGCCGTCACCACGTCCCGCAGCACGCCGTACAACTCGTCGGGGATCTCGATCTCGGACCCGTCCGGCCCGACCAGCCTGGCCCGCGCACGACCGCCGGCGCTCCGCAGTTCCTGCACGAACCGGGCCAGCTCAGCCGGGTCGTCCGGGGGAAGGACCGTACGTTCACGCAGGGCGTTGCTCATGACGCAAGCGTATCTCTATTCGAAAAAAACGCAACGCGTTTAGCGTGCGTGACCGGCGGGCGTGACGAGTGAGTGATTTCGCTCAACGCATCCGAATCGCGCCGCGTACTCGAAGATGTGAGCATGCGGATCCTCATGGCCGGCGCGTCCGGTTTCCTCGGCACCCGACTGGTCGACTGCCTCACCGCGGACGGCCACCAGGTCACCCGCCTGGTCCGCCGCCCGCCACGCACACCCGTCGAACGGCAGTGGAACCCGTCCGCCGCACAGCTGGACCCGCAGTGCGTCGCCGACGCCGACGCGGTGGTGAACCTGGCCGGCGCGGGGGTGGGCGACAAGCGCTGGAACGACGAGTACCGGAAGGTGATCCGGACCAGCCGGGTGGACAGCACCACCACGCTCGCCATCACGATCGCCGGCCTGCCCGCCGCCGACCGGCCGACGGTGCTGCTGAACTCCTCCGCCGTCGGCTGGTACGGCAACACCGGCGACCGGACGGTAACCGAGGAGGCACCTGCGGGTGAGGGGTTCCTCGCCGACGTCTGCCGCGTCTGGGAGGCCGCGACCCGCCCGGCCGAGGACGCCGGCGTACGGGTGGTGCGCCTGCGTACCGGACTGCCGCTGCACCGCGACGGCGGCCTGCTCAAGCCGCAGCTGCTGCCGTTCCGGCTCGGCGTCGGCGGCAAGCTGGGCAACGGGCGGCAGTGGCTGCCGTGGATCTCGATGCGGGACTGGCTCGACGCCGCGACGTTCCTGCTGAACCACGACGGCATCGCCGGCGCGGTGAACGTGGTCGGCCCGGCGCCGGTCACCAACGCCGAGTTCACCAGGGAACTGGCCCGCCAGCTGCACCGCCCGGCGATCATGCCGATCCCGGCGGTGGCGCTGAAGGTGGCGCTCGGCGGTTTCGCGCAGGAGGCGCTGACCAGCGCGCGGGTGCTGCCCGCCGTGCTCGACAAGGCCGGCTTCTCCTGGGCGCACCCGGACCTGGCGGGCGCGCTGCGCGCCGCCCTCTCCGAGTGACCGGCCGAGGGCGGCGCGACGCGGCGGATCAGCAGCCGATCACCCAGTACGCGGGCCCGGTCTGCTTCAGCCTGCTCGTGTAGAAGGTGTTGTAGAGGCCCATCCGCTGCCCGCTGCCGAGCGCGTAGGCGTACCCGCCGGACTGGTAGGCCCGCCCGGCCACCACGTGCGCGTAGTTGCTGGCGGTGACGCAGACCGGCGCGCTGGTCGGCGTGGGCGAGGCGGTCGGCGTGGGCGAGGCCGTCGGCGTGGGTGACGCAGTCGCCGTCGGGGTCGGGCTCGGCGAGGCGCCGCCACCGCCGAGCCCGAAGAAGACCGCGTCCCGGTACGTCGAACAGATGGTGTCCAGGAAGTACGCCCCGGCGGTGCCGCACTGATCCGCGCCCGTACCCGGGTCGACGGGGGTGCCGTGGCCCATCCCGGAGACCCGGTAGAGGCGGACCTGGTCGGTGCCGTAGACCTCCAGGCTCGTGCCGGCCGGCAGCGTGGACGTGCTGGTCGGTGTGGTCGACACGCCCAGCACGTTCGTCCACTGGTCCCGCGACTCGGCGGCGTTCGCGGTCGCCACGGTGGTGTCGCTGGTGCCGTGCCAGATCGCCACGCGGGGGCGCTTGCCGGTGTATCCGGCGTACGCGCCGCGGACCAGGTCGCCCCACTGCGCCGGGGTCTTGTCCACGCCCGGGTTCATGCAGCTGAACGCGGTGACGGTGCTGGTGGCGCAGCGGTACGGGATGCCGGCGATGATCGAGCCGCCGGCGAAGACGTCGGGGTAGGCGGCGAGCATGGCCGCGCTCATCGCGCCACCGGCGGAGAGGCCGCTGACGTAGACGCGGGCGCCGTCGGTGCCGTAGGTGGTCTTGGCGTAGTCGACCATCTGCTTGATCGACAGCGCCTCGCCCTGGCCGCGTGCGGTGTCACCGGTCTCGAACCAGTTGAAGCAGGAGTTGGCGTTGTTGCCGCTGGGCTGCTGCGGCGCGATGAGCGTGAACTTCCACTGGTCGGCGTACTTCTGCCAGCCGGAGTTGGTGACGTACGTCGAGGCGTTCTGCACGCAGCCGTGCAGCAGCACCACGGCGGGCGCGCCGGTGGGCAGGCCGTCCGGGCGGTACGCGTACATGGCCAGGTTGCCGGGGTTGGAGCCGAAACCGGTGACCTGGGTCAGCGAGGCGGCCTGGGCGGGAAGGGCGGCGACCAGCGCGGTGGCCGCGGCCAGCACGACCCCGGCCGCCGCCCCGGCGACGCGGGCGATGAGGGATGAGGAGCGGGGCACGGGGACCTCCCGATCGTGGAATGTGAACTGAATCACCTCCGAGTTGCCGAGACGTTACGGCCGCGTTTCGTCACACCGGAATGGCCGCCGCTCACACATTCACGGTCACCGAAGTGTGCGGCGAGTTCCGTGTCCGGGCGGTCTGCCCAGGTCCGGTTGGTAACGTCCGCTGCGTGCCCTCCTCCCCGTCCCCGGCCGCCGGCCCGGCGCCGACGCGCGTCCGCGACCGGCGCGCCGACCTGCTGGTCACGCTCGCCGCGCTGGCCCTGGCCCTCTGGGTGACGAGTGGCATGTGGCGGGATCCGAACAGCCGCGCGATCACCGTCAACTCCAGTGACCAGGCGCTGTTCGAGTGGCTGCTGGCGTTCGGCGGGCACGCGCTGACCCACGGGCAGAACCCGCTGTACACCACCTTGATCAACGTCCCGGACGGGGTGAACCTCGCGGTCAACACCTCGATCACCGTGTACGCGGCGGTCTTCGCGCCGCTGACGTACCTGATCGGGCCGCCCGCGACGTTCCTGGTGATCCTCACGCTCAACCTGGCCGCGACGGCGGTGGCCTGGTACTGGCTGCTCAGCCGGCATCTGGTCCGCAGCCGGCTGGCCGCCGGGGTGGGCGCGCTGTTCATCGCCTTCTGCCCGGCGATGGTGTCGCACGCCAACGCGCACCTGAACTGGACCGCGGGCTGGCTGGTGCCGCTGCTGATCTGGGGCGTGTTCCGGCTGCGCCGGCCGGGCCGGGCGGTCACCGGCGGGATCGTGCTCGGCCTGCTGGTGGCTGTCGCGTTCTCGATCGCCGCCGAGGGTCTGTTCTTCACCGCACTGGCGCTCGGCGTGTTCCTCGTGGTGTGGGCGCTGCACCCGGCCCGCCGGTCCGAGGTACGCGCCGCGCTGCCCCGGATGGCGGCCGGGCTGGGCGTGACAGCGCTCGTCGCCGGGGCACTGCTGGCGTACCCGCTGTGGCTGCACTTCCTCGGACCGCAACGGTTCCACGGCACCGGGTTCGACCCGTTGATCCACTCCGAGGACATCGCCGCGTACGGGTCCTATCCGCGCCGGTCGCTGGCCGGCTGGGCCGGGTGGGGCACCTCGCTCGCGCCCAACCCGACGGAGGAGAACTCGTTCTTCGGCGTACCGCTGCTCCTGCTCGCCGCCGCCTGCTTCGCGCTGCTGTGGCGGCGCGCGGACCGCGCGTTCCGGGCCACCCTCGCGGCGCTCGGGGTGACCGCAGTGGTCTTCGCGGTGCTGTCGTGGGGGCCCACTGTGAAGTGGAACGGCCGCCGCTTCGACCAGACGCTGCCGTTCGGGGTGCTGGACAACCTGCCGGTGATCAACGCGGCGTTGCCGTCCCGGCTGGCGCTCGTGGTCGCGCCGGTCATCGGTCTGCTGCTTGCGTACGCGATCGACTCGCTGCGTGCCCGGCCGCCCCGGCGCCGGGTGAGCGGGCTCGCCTGGGCGCTGGGCTTCGCCGCGGCGCTGCTGCCGCTGGTGCCCACGCCGCTGCTGACCAGCGTCCGCGAGCCGATCCCGCAGTTCATCACCAGCGGCGCCTGGCAGCGTTACGTCCCGCCCGACGGGGTGCTGACGCCGCTGCCGCTGACCGTGGACGTCTACCCGGACGGGCAGCGCTGGCAGGCGTACGCGCTCGCCCACCGGCAGGGTGAGTTCCGGATCCCGTCCGGCTTCTTCCTCGGGCCCGGCGGGCCGGAGGGCCGGGGCCGGATCGGCCCGGTGCCGCGCACCTTCGACTCGCTGATGGACCAGGCGGGCCGGACCGGGCTGGTGCCGATCATCACCGACGGCAGCATCCGCGAGTCCCGGGCGGACCTGCGCTACTGGGGGGTCCAGGCGGTGGTGCTGCCGGACCGGGTGCACGGCGCCAAGTTCGACGTCGACGAGGAGGCGCTGCGGCGCACCGCCACCGCGCTGCTCGGCCCGCCCGAGCGGGTGGAGGACGTCTGGCTGTGGCGGGTGCCGGCCTGACCGTCGCCGTGTCCCCCGCGATGGCGACGAGGCTCACGGGTCCGGTTCCCGGAGGGCGGGACTAGGCTGGACGGGTGAGCGTGACGACTTCCGGGCTGACCGCCGTCCGCGCAGGCCTGCTCGACTACCAGGCCGCCTGGGACGAGCAGCGCCGGCTGCACGAGGCGGTGGTGGCCGGCGAGCAGGGCGACACGGTGCTGCTGCTGGAGCACCCCAGCGTCTACACCGCCGGCAAGCGCACCGAGCCGTGGGACCGGCCGATGGACGGCACCCCGGTGGTGGACGTGGACCGCGGCGGGAAGATCACCTGGCACGGTCCGGGGCAGCTCGTCGGCTACCCGATCGTCCGGCTGCCCGACCCGGTCGACGTGGTCGCGTACGTCCGGCGCACCGAGCAGTTGCTGATCGACGTCTGCGCCGAGTTCGGGCTGTCCGCCGGCCGGGTCGAGGGACGCAGCGGCGTGTGGGTGCCGGAGGACGACCGGGGGCCGGCCCGCAAGGTCGCAGCCATCGGCATCCGCGTGGCCCGCGGCGTCACGCTGCACGGCTTCTCCGTCAACTGCGACTGCGACCTGGGCTTCTTCGACCGGATCGTGCCCTGCGGCATCCGCGACGCCGGGGTCACCTCGCTGACCGCCGAGCTGGGCCGGCCGATCACCGTCGCCGACGTGCTGCCGGTGGTCGAGCGGCACCTGCCGACGTTGACGCAGGTCTGAGCCCGGTGCGGCTCGACCTGGTCACGCTCGTCGTGACCGAGTACGACCCCGCGATCGCCTTCTTCACCGAGGTGCTCGGGTTCGAGCTGGCCGAGGACAAGCCGTCGCTGACGAACGACGGCCGGCCCAAGCGCTGGGTGGTCGTACGCCCGCCGGGCGGCGGCACCGGCCTGCTGCTGGCCCGCGCCGACGGCGAGCACCAGGCCGGCGCGGTCGGCGACCAGACCCACGGCCGGGTGGGCTTCTTCCTCCAGGTCGACGACTTCGAGGCGGTGTACCGGCGGATGGTCGACGCGGGCGTCGAGTTCGTCCGGCCGCCCCGCACCGAGCCGTACGGCCGGGTCGCGGTCTTCCGCGACATCGCCGGCAACTCCTGGGACCTGCTCGGCCCGGCCTGACCGCTCGGCGGCGCGGTGTGCGACCGGTCCGGATCGCCGCCCGCCCAGGGCCACCGCCCGCCCAGACCCGCCGCCCACCCAGGCCCCGCCTCGCCGTCGGTCACGGTGAGCCACAAGGCTGCGCCCGCAGCATGTGGCCTCCCGCCGACTTTGCTCTGCAGCCGGATCCGCAACGGTCACTCCCGGTCAACCGCTGCGCCAGTGGCTGCAGAGCAAAGGGCGCAGAAACCCCTTCCCTCCCTCCCGAGGGCTGTTCGCCATAACCCCAGCTCAGCGCAATCCACCGGCGTTGAGGGCAGCTCGACCACCCCGAAACAACCCTCACCGAGCGTGACCGCAAGGCCGAGCGACCTCTCGTCACGCTCAGTGGCAGATCCGAGCCGATTCCGGAGATCGGCGGCGAGACCGACGGTCCCGATGGCGAGCCCGCGCCCCGCAGTCAGGGCGTGAGGCGGTGCAGGTCGCGCGGGAAGGCGGTCACCTCCCGGACGTTCGCCGCCCCGGTCAGCCGGGCGACGAACCGCTCCAGCCCGATCGCGAAACCGCCGTGCGGCGGCATGCCGTGCCGGAACGCGTCCACGTACCCGGCGTACGGCTCCACCGGCTCGCCGCGCGCCGCCAGGGCGGCCAGGTAGTCGGCGTGCCGGTGCAGCCGCTGCCCGCCGGTCACCAGCTCCACACCCCGGAACAGCAGGTCGAAACCGTTAGAGTACGCGGGCCGGGCCGGGTCCGGATGGGTGTAGAAGGGGCGCTTCGCCATCGGGTACCCGGTGACGAAGAGGAAGTCGCTGCCGTGCTCGCGGAGCGCCCACTCCCCCAGCGCCCGCTCGTGCGCCGGCGCAAGGTCGGGTTCGTCCGCCGGCGCTCCGGCGATCTTCAGCGCGTCGGTGAAGTGCACCGCCGGGATCTCGGCCGGCACCTCCGGCACCGTCACGCCGAGCGTCGCCAGCGCGTTACCGGCCCGCTCGCCGACCGTCGCCACCATCCCGGCCAGCGTCTCCCGCAGCACCGCCATCACGTCCCGGTGGTCGGCCACGAAGCCCAGCTCCACGTCGAGCGACGTGTACTGGGCCAGGTGGCGCACCGTGTCGTGCGGCTCGGCGCGGAACACCGGCCCCACCTCGTACACCCGCTCGAAGACGCCGACCATGAGCTGCTTGTAGAACTGCGGCGACTGCGCCAGGTAGGCCGGCCGCCCGAACCAGTCCAGCGCGAACACGTTAGCTCCGCTCTCGGTGGACGAGGCGACCACCTTCGGCGTGTGCACCTCGACGAAGCCCCGCCCGTCGAGCGTGGCCCGGAAGCCGGACACGGCCGCCGCCGAGATCCGCAGCGCGGCGGAGCGGACCGGGTGCCGCAGCGCGACCGGCGCGTGGTCGAGCTGGGTGGGCAGGGTGGCGGTGAGCACCGGCCGGTACAGGTCGAACGGGGGCGGGACGGCGGGCGGCCCGAGCGGACGTACCGTCGGCTCGACGACCTCGACCCCGGCGGGCGCGGTGGGGTTCGCGACCACCGTGCCGACGACCTCGACGACAGTCTCCTCGGTGAGCGCCTCGACCTGCTCCCGCACGGCGGGCGCGGCGACCACCACCTGGGCGAGCCCGGCGGCGTCCCGGACGATCAGGAAGGCCACCGACTTGAGCAGCCGGCGGCGGTGGACCCAGCCGGCGAGCCGCACTGTGGCGCCCACACGGGCGGGGAGTTCTGTGGACAGGATGCGTTGCACGACGACTACCTCCTTGACCAATCGCAACGCGATCCCCAGGGAGGTGTGGGCGAGCGGGAACCTCGCGGTGCCACCACACCTTCGCCCCCGCCAGGGCGGGAGCCTCGTTCGTCGCCTTTTCACCGGGGCCGGCCGGGCGGGCTCTACTGGGCGCGAAACGCCGTTCTTCCCGCAGCTCGGGAGGGTCTTCACGGACCGGCGCCAGACCGCCTCACAGCAACCGGCGGCTCTCTCGACTGGCGGATCGGCCCGTTACTCGGCTCCGTCACAGCTCTGCCCGGCACGCTAGCACCGCACGCGCCGCGCTGTGACCGGGTTTTTTCGCCCTTGGTGTCCGGTGTCACAGCCATTCCGGCGTGACGGCCGTCGCCCTCGTTCATCGACCGGCACCGACCGGCGTACGCTCGGTTTTGTGACGATCGAGCAATCCGCGCCGACGACTGAGCAGCCAGCGCGCACCGCGACTGTCGCCCCGGAGGGGCGGCGGATGCTGCGGATCGAGGCGCGCAACGCCGAGACGCCGATCGAGCGCAAGCCGCCGTGGATCAAGGTCAAGGCCAAGATGGGCCCGGAGTACACCCAGTTGCGCGGGCTCGTCTCGCGCGAAGGGCTGCACACCGTGTGCCAGGAGGCCGGCTGCCCCAACATCTACGAGTGCTGGGAGGACCGGGAGGCCACCTTCCTCATCGGTGGTGACCAGTGCACCCGGCGCTGCGACTTCTGCCAGATCGACACCGGCAAGCCGGCCGAGTTCGACGCCGACGAGCCGCGGCGCGTCGCCGAGTCGGTCGCCGCGATGGGTCTGCGCTACGCGACCATCACCGGTGTCGCCCGCGACGACCTGCCCGACGGCGGGGCCTGGCTCTACGCCGAGACGGTCCGGCAGATCCACGCGCTTCAGTCCGGCTGCGGTGTCGAGCTGCTGATCCCCGACTTCAACGCGGTGCCCGAGCAGCTCGCCGAGGTCTTCGGCTCGCGGCCCGAGGTGCTGGCGCACAACGTGGAGACCGTGCCGCGCATCTTCAAGCGGATCCGCCCGGCGTTCCGCTACGAGCGTTCGCTGGACGTGATCCGCCAGGCGCGGGCCGACGGCCTGGTCACCAAGAGCAACCTGATCCTCGGCATGGGCGAGGAGCGCGCCGAGGTGTCCCAGGCGCTGCGCGACCTGCACGAGGCGGGCTGCGAACTGATCACCATCACGCAGTACCTGCGTCCCTCCCCCCGGCACCACCCGGTGACCCGCTGGGTCAAGCCGGAGGAGTTCGTCGAGCTGCGCGAGGAGGCCGAGGAGATCGGCTTCGCGGGCGTGATGAGCGGTCCCCTGGTCCGCTCGTCGTACCGCGCGGGCCGCCTCTACCAGCAGGCGCTCGACGCCCGCCGGGAGGTCACCGTCGCCGGCTGAGGCCGGCCGACCACCGCGTCACCCGCCGCCGGCCGCCTGCCGGATGCCATGATCACAGGCATGACCGCCGGGGTACGCGAGGAGCCACGCGAAGCCGTGCGCCCTCGTACGCCCCGGCGGCTGCCGTTGCCGACGCTGCTCGCCCTGCTCGTCGGGTTCGCCGGTGTGGGCTACCGGCTGGCGCTGTTGTTCGCCGACGCGCCGCCCACCAACAGCGACGAGGCGACGATGGGGCTGACCGCCCTGCACATCGCCCGCGGTGACGGCTTCCCGGTGTGGTTCTACGGCCAGGCGTACATGGGCACGCTGGAGGCGTACCTGGCCGCGCCGCTGGTCGCGCTGGCCGGGCCGTCGGTGCTCGTGCTGCGGGTGCCCACGCTGGCGCTGTACGCGTTGTTCCTGCTGCTGTCCTGGCGGCTGACCCGGCGGCTCGGCGGTGACCGCTGGTACGCCCTGCTGGTGGTCGCCGTGCTGGCGCTCGGCGCGGACCGGGTGGTGAAGAACCAGCTGATCGCCGGTGGCGGCTACCCGGAGCTGAACCCGGCCGGTGCCGCGCTGGCGCTGCTGACGGTCGGGCTCTGCGTGACCGGGGCGGGCGCGCGGCTGCCCCGCTGGGCGGCCTGGGGACTGGTCGCCGGGGTGCTGCTCTGGGTGGACCCGCTGATCCTGCCGTACGTGCTGACGCTCGGCGCGCTGCTCGTGGCCCGCCGGTGGCGGGAGCTGGTCGGCCGGGCCGGGGTGGTGCTGGCCGGCGCGCTGCTGCTGGGCGCGGCGCCGATGCTCGTGGACAGCATCCGGCACGGCCGCAACCCGGTGACCGCGGTACTGGCGGCCGGTGGCACGGGCACACCGGCCGACTGGGCGGACCGGCTGCACGGCGCGCTGGTCCTCGGGCCGCCGCTGGCGATGGGCTTCTGCTCCCCCGGCCGGTGTGCCACCTGGCAGCTCTGGTGGGCCGTCGTCTTCCCGGTGCTGCTGGTGCTCGCCGCGTTCACCGCGTGGCACACGCTTCGCCGTACCTCGGGCGGGCCGGGCTCGCCGGAGCGGGTGCCGGCCGGGGTGCGGCTGGCGCTGCTCGGCGGCGCGGCGGGTGTGCTCGCCGCGTACGCGGTGAGCAACGCGGCCGGGCAGACGCCGATCGAGAGCAGCCGCTACCTGTCGTGCCTGGCGGTCGCCGTGCCGGCCCTGCTCTGGCCACTGTGGCAGGCCGCCCGCCCGCTCGCTGCTCACCGGCTGACGGCGCGGCGCCAGCTCGCCGAGGTGGCGGCATCAGACCGGCCCGCCGAACGCCAGCTCGGCGAGGTGGCGGCATCGGACCGGCCCGCCGAACGCCAGTTCGCCGAGGTGGCGGCATCAGACCGGCCCGCCGAACGCCAGTTCGCCGAGGTGGCGGCATCGGACCGGCCCGCTGAACGCCAGTTCGGCGAGGTGGCGGCATCGGAGGAGGGTGGATACCGCCATCTCCCCGAAGTGGAGTCGATCAAGGCGGCGGGCGGGCGGCCGGCCGGGCGGAGGGCCCGGATGGCGGCGGTCGGGGCGCTGGCGGTTATCGCGGGGATGCTCGGCACCGGCGTGGCGGCCACTGTGGACGTGGCGCGGACCGCACCGGGCGTGCACGCCGAGGCGGACCGGCACCGGTCGCTCGTGGACACGCTCGGCGCGCTCGACGTGCGGAACGTCCGCGGCGGCTACTGGACGTGCAACCGGCTCACCTACGCGACAGGCGAGAACGTGCTCTGCGGCGTGGTCGACGACGACCTGACCCCCGGTTTCGACAGGCTGCCCGCGTACCGGCGGGAGGTGTCGGCCGACCCGGACGCGGCGTGGGTGGCACCGGCCGGCTCGCCGCTGGCCGCGCGGCTGGACGAGCGCGTCGGCGCCGAATCGGGGACGCTCGACGTCGTCACCGTGGCCGGCTGGCGGATCTACCTGCCGCGCCGCTGACGCAGGCCCGGCCGGCTACCGGCCCGGCCCGGCGCTCGGCTGTGGCGCTCGCTGGCCCAGCGCCCGGCCGACCCGGCGCCCGACCGGCCCGACGCTCGACCGGCGCCCGACCGGCCCGGCGCCCGACCGGCCCGGCGCCCGACCGGCCCGACGCTCGACCGGCCTGACGCGTCCTGACGCGAAGCGGGATGGTTCGGCGCGCTACCGGGCGCGGCGCTGTGCCGGGACGGGTGGCTGGGGGTCGAGCAGGCCGAGGCGGTGGGCCAGCGCGGCGGCCTCCACCCGGTTGGTCACGTCGAGCTTGGCGATGATCCGGGAGACGTGCACGCTCGCCGTCTTCGGCGAGATGAACAGGCGCTCGGCGATCCGGCTGTTGCTGTGCCCCTCGGCGACCAGCCGCAGCACCTCCTGCTCCCGGCTGGTCAGCAGGTCCGGCCCGGGTCGCCCGGTGCCGCGCAGCCCGACCCGGCGGGCAAGCGTCGCCGCCTGCTCGCCCAGCGGGGTGGCACCCAGCCGGGCGGCCAGCTCGGCCGTCTCCCGTACCGCGGCGGCCACCTCGTCCCGCTCGCACGCTGCCGCGGCCGCCTCGGCCAGCCCGAGCAGCGCCCGGCCCAGCGGGTACGGCTGCCCGGCCGTCCGCCACGCCGCCACCGTCGCCCGCCACGCGGCGAGCGCGTCGGCGGGACCGGTGGGCGCCGTCCCGCCGAGGATCGCGGTGACGTGGGCGGCGTGGGCGTGCTCGGCCGGGTGCCGGGCCGGCAGCGCGGCGGCCACCGCCGACACGTCGGCGGCGAGCGTCGCGTCACCGGTCAGCGCGGCGGTACGCGCCAGCGCGTTCAGCACCGGCCAGCCCTCGCGGGGCAGGTCGGCCAGGTGCGCGTCGGCCAGGGCGGCGCGCGCCGCGCGTACCGCCTCGGGCTTGTCGTCGGCGGCGAGCGCCGCCTCCACGCGCAGCTCGTGCAGCGGCAGCCGGTGGTTCGGCCAGAGGTACGGCCGGCCGAGGAACGCCAGCGCCCGCCCGACGACCTCGTCCGCGCCCGGATGGGCGCGGGCGAGGTGGAGCCCGGCGCGCAGTTGCAGCCAGTGCAGCCCGGACACGCCGGGCGGGTCGATGCGGGCCGCCTCGGCGCAGGTGGCGTCCGCCTCGTCCCAGCGGCCCAGCGCGATCAGCGCCTCGGCCCGGTTCGACAGCAGGTACGCCCCGATCGAGCGGCTGATGCCGACCCGGCGCGCCTCGCTCACCCCGGCCGCGGCCGCCTGTTCGGACTCGTCGTAGCGGCCCAGCTCGTAGAGCACGTCGGAGAGGAAGACCAGTGCGCTGACCAGGGCCCACGAGTCGTCTGCCGCCCGGGCCCGCGCCTCCACCCGGCGCAGCTCGGCCAGCCCCAGCTCCGGCGTGCCGTCGATGCGGTGCAGCAGGGCAATCCGGGTGGGCAGCAGCACCAGGTCGGTGCCGACCTCGGACGCGCCGGCCGCGGCCTCGGTGGCGACCGAGGCGGCCTCCCGAGGGTCGACCTTCATCAGGTGCGACGCGATGTCGGCGAGCACGCCGAGCCGTTCCGGGCCGTGCGGCGCACCCGCCGCCAGCCGGTACGCCTCGCGCAGCTCGGCCGCGCCGTCGCTCTTGCCGAGCAGCGCGAACAACCGGCCCCGGTGGTCGAGCAGGCGCGCCGCGCGCAGCGGTTCGGCGTCGGAGTCGACCTCGGCCAGCGCGGCCCGGGTGAGCGTGAGCGCCCGGCTGAGGTCACCGGCGGTCACCGCCGCGGTGAGCGTGTCCTCCAGCACCCGCAGATGGTCCATGCCGAGCCGGTCGGCGGCGTCGGGCACCTGCTCCCAGAGTTCGAGGACGCGCTCCAGCAGCCGGCTCTGCTCGGCGTACGCGTACCGCTCGGCCGCCGCCTCGGCGGCGACCCGGGCCGAGGTGAGCGCGCGCGGGTGGTCGTGTGCCGCGTACCAGTGGTGGGCGATCTCGGCCGGCGCGCGACCGGCGGCGACCAGGTGCGGCTGAGCCTCGATCGCCGCGGCGTACCGGGCGTGCAGCCGCGCGTGCTCGCCGGGCAGCAGGTCGTCGTGCACGGCCTCGCGGACCAGCGCGTGCCGGAACTCGTAGTCGCCGTCCGGGTCGGCCACCACGAGCTGACCGGCGACGGCGGCGCGCAGCGCGTCCTCCAGTTCGGCCTCGGGCAGGCCGGCCACCTCGGCGAGGAGCTGGTGGGCGAACCGGGTGCCCCCGGCGGCGGCGATCCGCAGCACCCGCTGGGCCGGCTCGGGCAGCCGGTCGACGCGGGCCAGCAGCAGGTCGCGCAGCGTCTCCGGGATGGCCGCGCAGCCGACCGGGCCACCGGCGGCGGCCAGCTCCTCGATGAAGAACGGGTTGCCCTGGGTGCGTTCGTGCACGTCGTCGACGGTCCGGGCGACCTGCTCGGTGCCGAGCAGGTCGGCCAGCACGGCGGCGGTGCCGTCGCGGTCGAGGCGGCCCAGCTCGATCCGGTCCACGCCGCGGACCCGGTCCAGCTCGGCGAGGAACGGCCGCAGCGGGTGCCCCCGGTGCAGCTCGTCGGTGCGGTACGTGCAGACCACCAGCAGGCGGGTGGCGCGGGCGGCCCGCACCAGGAAGCCGATCAGATCCCGGGTGGACCGGTCGGCCCAGTGCAGGTCCTCGATCACCAGCACCAGCGGGCGTTCCTCGGCGATCCGCCGGAACAGCTCGGCGACCAGGTCGAACAGATAGCCGCGCGGGGTGTCGGCGAGGGCCGGCCCGGCGGGCGCGGCGACGCCTGCGGGCATCCGGGCCAGCTCCGGCAGCAGCCGGGCGAACTCCGCCTCGTAGCCGGCGAAGGCGGCCGGCCCGTCGTGGCGCAGCACGTCGCGCAGCGCGGCGGCGAACGGGGCGAACGGGAGGCCCGCCTCGCCCAGCTCCAGGCACTGGCCGACGAGCAGGCGCGCGCCGGCGGCGTCCACCTGCGTGCCGAACTCCTCCAGCAGCCGGGTCTTGCCGACGCCCGCTTCGCCGCCGACGAGCACCGTCGCCGGCTCGCCGGTCCGGGACCGGGCCAGCGCGTCGCCGAGCGCGGCCAGCTCGGGCCGGCGGCCGACGAGGACGGTGCTGGCGGCGCGTACGGTCACGCCGTCGAGCATGCCACGGCCCTCCGACGGCCCTACCGGGCCGATCGGACGGCGGATGGCCGCCGGTCCGGCCGCCCCCGTGACGGCCGGACCGGCGAACTCCCCCACGGCACCGGCCGCGCCCACATTCCCGGGGACGGCCGGACCGGTGAACTCCCCACGACCCACAGCACCGGCCGCACCGGCGAGCCCGGCGACGGCCGCCGGTGCGGTCACCGGCGGGCGTCGGCGGGGTGGGCGTTGTGCTGGCGGCGGCTGAGCCAGCCGCGCGGGTGCCGACGGGGCAGCGACCGGGCGAGCCGGTCCTGGGCCGCGTCGGCCTGCAGCTCGGCGGCGTGGCTGCGGTGGATGCTGAGGATGAGGTCTGCGTCGTTGCCGAACATCTCGGATCTCCCTGTCGTGCGGTGTGTCCCTGTCGAGATCGACTCTCCGCGCGAAGGTGCCCCCGGGGCATGGGTACGCCGCCTGATCTTCGGCCGTCCGGCCTCCTTACCGGCGGGCCGATTCGGGACGGCGCGGCGGTAAGGTACTCAGCCCTCGGCGCAGGGGGCGGCCACGGATCAACGGGGTGCGCGCCGACCACTAGACTCTGCGGTATGGCAAAGCCCCAGGAGAAGGTCTCGTTCGGCCAGCGGCTGAAGCAGATCGGGATGGTGTTCCGGTTCACCGCCAAGCAGGACAAGTGGTTCGCGCCGCTGACCGCGGCGGCGGTGCTGATCCCGCTCGCGCTCACCGTGGTCGCGGTGATCGCCTGGGGCTGGATCTGGTTGCCGATCGGCATCCTGCTCGCCCTGCTCGCCGTGCTGATCGTGCTCAACCTGCGGTCCAACAAGGCGATGATGAACGCCGCCGAGGGGCAGCCGGGCGCGGCGGCGCAGATCATGGAGAGCATGCGCGGCGACTGGCGGGTCACCCCGGCGGTCAGCTCCACCACCCAGATGGACATGGTGCACCTGGTGGTGGGCCGGCAGGGCGTGATCCTGCTGGCCGAGGGCAACCCGCAGCGCGTACGCGGCCTGCTCGGCCAGGAGAAGCGCCGCCTGGCGAAGGTGATCGGCACCGCCCCGCTGCACGACTACGTGATCGGGCAGGGCGAGGGTGAGCTGCCGGTCCGCAAGCTGCGGATGACGCTGATGCGGCTGCCCCGCGCCCTGTCCCCGAAGGACGTCAACGCGCTCGACAAGCGGCTCAAGGCGCTCACCGCGCGGCCGCAGATGCCCAAGGGCGCGATCCCGAAGAACATGCGGCCGGCGCGTGGCGCGTTCCGGCAGACCCGGGGTCGCTGACCTCCGGCGTACGCGAGAAAGGAGCCGGTCCCGTGCGGGGCCGGCTCCTTTCTCGTGCGGGTCAGCGGCGCGGGGCGTCGGTGACGACGGACCCGGCCAGCCGGTCGTGCAGGCCGCGCCGGTGCTCGTCCATCAGCAGCGCCGGCACCACGAGGGCCAGCAGGAAGCCGCGCAGCAGTCCGCGGAGCGGCCCGATCCGGCCGCCGTCGGCCCAGGACACGCAGCGCAGCCGGGTCAGGTACATGCCGGGGGTCTGGGCGAACAGGCCGATGAAGAAGCCGTACTCCAGGATCAGCACCAGGACCGGCGGCCAGCCGTCGCGCACCGGGTCGGAGAAGGCCCGGGCGACCATCAGGCACAGCACCCAGTCGATGATCAGGGCGCCGAAGCGGCGGCCGAGGCTGGGCGGGGTGAACGCGGGGTCGGTGGCGGGCGGCACCGGTGTGGCGGCGGTATCGGTCACAGCGGCCAGGGTAGCGCCGCCGCGACCCCTGACGAAAAATACGACATTCGGCACCAGAGGGTGCCGGGATGACGCTCCGCAAGCGACGTAACACGGCGGAAACAGACGAGACACGGCCGGGCAACCCCCCGGCCATAGCGTCGCCAGTAGCCAGCTAACGGAGTGGACCTGCCAGGAGGACGTGTGTTCGCCAATTCCGAGGAACTCCTGCGATACCTCGCCAACGAGGACGTGAAGTTCGTCGACGTACGTTTCTGTGACCTGCCCGGCGTGATGCAGCACTTCAACCTGCCGGTCGAGTCGTTCGACGACAGCGTCTTCACCGACGGCCTCGCCTTCGACGGATCCTCGATCCGCGGCTTCCAGGCCATCCACGAGTCCGACATGCTCCTGCTGCCGGACGTCGCCACCGCCTTCATCGACCCGTTCCGGGCCCAGAAGACGCTCGCGCTCAACTTCTTCATCCACGACCCGTTCACCCGCGAGGCGTACTCCCGCGACCCGCGCAACGTGGCGAAGAAGGCCGAGGCGTACCTGGCGGCCAGCGGCATCGCCGACACCGCCTACTTCGGCGCCGAGGCGGAGTTCTACATCTTCGACTCGATCCGCCACGAGACCTCGGCGCACCAGTCGTTCTACTACATCGACTCGATCGAGGGCGCCTGGAACAGCGGCCGGATCGAGGAGGGCGGCAACCGCGGCTACAAGACCGCGTACAAGGGCGGCTACTTCCCGGTGCCGCCGGTGGACCACTACGCCGACCTGCGCGACCGGATCGTGCGGCGTCTCGTCGACGGCGGCTTCACGGTCGAGCGGTCGCACCACGAGGTCGGCACCGCCGGCCAGTCGGAGATCAACTACAAGTTCTCCACGCTGCTGCACGCCGCCGACCAGCTCCAGCTGTTCAAGTACATCGTCAAGAACGAGACCTGGGCCGCCGGCAAGACCGCCACGTTCATGCCGAAGCCGCTGTTCGGTGACAACGGCTCCGGCATGCACACCCACCAGAGCCTGTGGCGTGGGGGCGAACCGCTGTTCTACGACGAGACCGGCTACGCCGGCCTGTCCGACACCGCCCGCTGGTACATCGGCGGCCTGCTGCACCACGCCCCGTCGCTGCTCGCCTTCACCAACCCGACGGTGAACTCCTACCGTCGTCTGGTGCCGGGCTTCGAGGCGCCGGTGAACCTGGTCTACTCGCAGCGCAACCGCTCCGCGTGCACCCGCATCCCGGTGACCGGCAGCAACCCGAAGGCCAAGCGCGTCGAGTTCCGGGTGCCGGACCCGTCGAGCAACCCGTACCTGGCATTCTCGGCGATGATGATGGCCGGCCTGGACGGCATCAAGAACAAGATCGAGCCGCCGGCGCCGATCGACAAGGACCTGTACGACCTGCCGCCGGAGGAGTGGGGCGACGTCAAGCAGGTCCCGGGTTCGCTGCCCGAGGTGCTCAACGCGCTCGAGGCCGACCACGACTACCTGCTCGACGGCGGCGTGTTCACGCCGGACCTGATCTCGACCTGGGTCGACTGGAAGCGGGCCAACGAGGTCGACCCGGTGCGTCTGCGCCCGACCCCGCACGAGTTCGCGATGTACTTCGACTGCTGAGGTAGATCAAGGCGCCGACCCGCACGAATCGGGTCCGACCTGACGGACGGCGGTCATGCCGGCTCACAGCCGGCGTGGCCGCCGTTTCGTGTCGAGCGGTCGCGTGCTGATCGTGGCATGGCCGGATGTCAGCGATGATGAGGCGACCGCTCGTAGGGGTAGTGATGACAACACGACCGACGCTGTTCCTTACCGTAGGACTGCCGGGCACCGGGAAGACCACAGAGGCGCGGCGCATAGAGGTCGAGGAGAAGGCCCTTCGTCTGACGAAGGACGAGTGGGTGAAGGCCCTCTACGGGCTGGCGAACCCGCCGTCGGCTTCGGACGTCATCGAGGGACGGCTCATCGAGATCGCGCTGCGGGCGCTCGAACTCGGCGTCAACGTCGTCATCGACTTCGGCCTCTGGGGCCGAGATGAGCGCTCGGCTCTACGACAGGCAGCAGCCGACCTCGGAGCGTCGGTGACGATGCGCTACTTCCAGCTCACACCGGCCGAGCAGCGGCAACGGCTTGACCGGCGGCAGGCCGAGGAGCCGCACACGACCTGGCACATGTCCGACGAGGAACTCGCCACGTGGGCTGCCGTCATGAGCATCCCGACGCCGGGGGAACTGGACGGCAGTGAACCTGTCGACGATCCACCGGCCGGGTTCGCCACCTGGGACGAGTGGCGCAGGCACCGCTGGCCTGCCTTCATCTCCTAGAACCGCGTGGGAACGTCCACACGACCGCCACGACCACCACCAGCACCGTCATCAGCACCGCGCCCGGCGCCTTGCTGAACCGGGCCAGGTTGGATCCGTCCGGCAGGGTGAGCGCCGACGCGACCGCGCAGGGCGCCACGAACCAGACCTGCCGGGCCAGCGGCACCGCCGCGACCGCGAGCACTGTCAGCGGCCAGATCGCGTACCAGGGGTGGAAGACCGGGGCGAGCAGCACCGTGGCGGCGAGCGCCAGCCCCGCGCCGAGCAGCGCCACCCGGGGGCGGGCCAGCGTCAGCCGGGCCACCCGCTGCCGGGTGTCGTTGAGCCGCCGCAGCGCCGTCCACGCCTGCCACCACAGGGCGACGAGCGTCCCGGCGAGCAGCACCAGCGCGACCGCCCGGACCACCGGCACCGCCTGCGGCTGTAGCCCGGCCAGCTCACCGGCGTAGTCGATCACGAACCCGACGGCCGTGGGCGGGGAGGTCCACTGCTGCGAGTCGCCGCTGTGGCCGAGCCCCTCCACCCAGCCCAGCCCGAGGCCGGTGGCGAGCGACACGACCAGCAGCGTGCCGAGCACCGAGGCGGCCAGCTGCCCGCCGTCGCGCAGCAGCGCCCGCCAGGTGTAGCGGCCGAGCACGGCGGCGAGCGCCGCGAACGGCAGCGCCACGACGGCGACCGCCTTCACCGCCACGGCCAGGCCGAGCAGCACGCCGGCCACCAGCAGCGCGCGCGGCTTGCCCGGCAGGCGGACCAGCACCAGCAGGCCGAGCAGGAGCAGCCCGAGCGCGAGCGCGTCGTTGTGCGCGCCCGCCACGAGGTGGATCCCGACCAGCGGGCACGCGAGCACCAGCCAGGCGGCGCGGCGGGTGGGCACCCCGGCGGCGCGGGCCAGGCCGGGCAGGCAGAGCGCGGCCAGCAGTACCCCGGCCACCGCGACCAGCCGCAGCGCCACGATCGTCCCGATCAGGCCGCCACCGGCGAGAACCGCGAGCCCGGCCAGCAGCACGAAGAACGGCCCGTACGGCGCCGGGGTGTCCCGCCAGATCGGCGACACCGAGTCGGTCCACGGGCAGCCGGCCGCCGCGACCCCCACCCGGTACGGGCTGAGCCCCTGCGTCCACGTCCAGCCCTGGCAGGCGTACGAGTAGACGTCGCGGCTGCCGATCGGCGGCGCGGCGAGCAGCGGCAGCGACCAGAGCCCGGCGGTCACGTACGCCCACCGGCCGGACGGGGCGCCCCACCGCAGCGACCACCAGGCACCCACCAGCAGCAGCGTCCCGGCCAGCCAGCAGCCGAGCGTCACCGGCCCGTGCGGTGCGGCCCAGATCGCGGCGAGCGTGCCGCGCGGTGGTGTGGCTGGTAGCGCGCCGCCGAGCCATCCGGCGACGGTGAGCAGTACGGCACCGGCGAGGCCGGTGTAGCGGGCGAGACCGGCGGCGATCGGCCGGACGGGTCCGTCGGGCTCGCTCACCGGCACACTCCTCAGTCCACGGGAACCGGCTGCCGGCCCTTGCGAGCCGACCGTACCAACCACACGACCACCCCGATCACGAACAGGGTCATCAAGGGCGCACCGGGCATCTTGGTGTACCGGGGTAAACCGGTGCCGTCGGCCAGCACCAGGAACGACGACACCACTGTGACGATCGAGAACCAGAGCGTGCGGTGCGCGGTGGCGGCGAGCACGGCCAGCGGCCACAGCCAGTACCAAGGGTGGAACAGCGGGGAGAGCGCGACGGTGGCGGTCAGCGCCAGCCCGGCGTGCCAGAACGGCTCACCGCGACGGAACGACCGGAACCAGAGCCAGATCAGCACGGCGACCAGCACGACCATGCCGATCGCCCGGGTCACCGGCAGCGCGTCGACGTGCACGCCGAACGGCGCGAGCAGGTAGCCGACGGTCTGCCCCACCGCCGTCGGCGGCGACGTCCAGGCCACCACCAGCCCGCCCTGTTCCAGCCCGCCGACGAACCCCAGCCCCAGCCCGGAGGCGAGGGTCACGGCGGCGAGCGCGGCGAGCGAGCCGCCGACCACCCACCCGCCGTCGCGCACCAGCGTCCTGATCCGGTACGCCCCGACGATCGCGGCCAGCGCGGCGAACGGCATCACGACCAGCGCGGTGACCTTGACGGCGGCGGCGAGTCCGAGCAGCACCCCACCGGCGAGCAGCGGTCCGGGCCGGCCCGGACGGGCCGCCACCACCGCCAGCCCGGCGACCAGTAAGCCGATCATCAGCGCGTCGTTGTGCGCGCCGGAGACCAGGTGCACGGGCACCAGCGGGCTCGCCAGCGCCAGCCAGAGCGCCCGCCGCGGCGGCACCCCGCACCGGCGGGCCAGCACCGGCAGCGCCCACGCGGTGAGCGCCACCCCGGCCACGGCGAGTACCCGGAACAGCGCGACGGCGGCGAGCAGCGAACCGGCGGCCTCCACCACCGCACCGGCGAGCAGCACGAACAGCGGCCCGTACGGCGCCGGGGTGTCCCGCCAGATGTAGGAGATGGTGTCCAGCCAGGGGCAGGGCAGCGCCGACACGCCCTGCTCGTAGGGGTTGATTCCGGCCGAGAAGCTGGCGCCCTGGCAGGCGTACGCGTACACGTCGCGGCTGCCCAGCGGCGGCGCGACCAGCATCGGTGCCAGCCAGAGCGCGACTGTGACCAGCACCCAGCGGGACGACGGCACCCGGTCCCGCAGCGACCACCACGCCCACGCCAGCAGCGCGGTGCCGATCAGCCACAACCCGATGATCAGCGGCCCGTTCGGGCCCTGCCAGATGCTGACCGGGGTGGGACGCAACTCGCCGTCGGGCAGGGCGCCACCGAGGAACGCGGCCACGGCGAGCAGCACCGAACCCGCCAGGCCGATCCAGCGCGAGAGGTGGTGAGGCACGTCGGACATGCTGCCAGTACGGTGGTTCGCGATCAGGAGGTGGGCATGCGGGGCGGTCGGGTGGTGGCGGTCTCCGCCGTGTCGGCGCTCGTCCTCGCCGTGCTCTACCTCACGCTGCCGGCCACCGGTTCGGACCTGTCCGCGCAGGTCGCCCGCGCCGGCTTCTTCGCCGACCACGGGGCCGCCCTGGTCGACCTGCGCTGGTACGGCGGCGTGCACCCATGGGGCTACAGCCTCGTCTCGCCGCCGCTGATGGCACTGCTCGGGGTACGCGTCACCGGCGCGCTCGCCCTGCTCGCCTCCGCCACCGCGTTCGCCGCCCTGCTGGTGCGCACCCGGGTGCCCCGCCCGCTGCTCGGCAGCCTGGTCGGCGTGGTCACGATCGCCGGCAACCTGGTGTCCGGCCGGGTCACGTACGCCCTCGGCGTCGCGTTCGGCCTGGCCGCGCTGCTCGCGCTCACGGTCCCCGCCCGCCGCACCCGATTCGCCGCCGCCGCTGCCGATGGTGTCGCTGCCGGGCCGGCCGGTCCCGGCGCTGCCGGTGGCGGCCGGAACGTCTGGGCGGCCGTCGCCGCCGGTGCCGCCGCGCTGCTCGCATCGGCGGCCAGCCCGGTGGCCGGGCTGTTCGTCGGGCTCGCCGGCGTCGCGCTGCTGCTGTCCCGCCGGTACGCCGACGGCCTGCTGCTCGCCGTACCGGCCGCGGTGCCGCTGGCGGTGACCGGGCTGCTGTTCGGCGAGGGCGGCTGGATGAACATCAGCACGGCCGACACCGTGCACGCCGTGGTGACGAGCCTGGTCGTGGCGGCTCTCGTGGCGTACCGGCCGGTGCGGGTGGGCGCGCTGCTGTCCGCGGCCGGGGTGCTGGCGTCGGCGCTGCTGCACACACCGGTCGGGCTGAACGCCACCCGCCTGGTGGTGATGTTCGCGCTGCCGCTGCTGGCCGCCGCGGCGACGCCCCCCGCATGGTTCACCGCGAGCCGCCTCGGCGGCCGACTCGGCGCGGGCCGACTCGGTGCGGGCCGTCCCGACAGCGACGCGCATGGCATTGGCCGGCTCGGCCAGGGTCGGTCCCGCCGCGCTGTCGGAGCGGCCGGGCTTGCCGCCCTGCTCGCCGTCGTCTGCTGGTGGCAGCCGCCGGTGGTCACCGCCGACCTGCGCAGCGCCGACGATCCGACGGCCGACCCGGCGTACTTCGCTCCGCTGCGCGCGGAACTGGCCCGGCGCGGGCTCACCGGACGGGTGGAGGTGCCGCCGACCCGCAACTACTGGGAGGCGGCCCGGATGGGTGAGGTGCCGCTGGCCCGGGGCTGGCTACGCCAGGCCGACATCGACCGCAACCCGCTGTTCTTCACCACGGTGCCCGGCGCGGACGGCACCGGCATTCCGCTGACCTCCGTTACCTACCGGGACTGGCTGGCCGACAACGCGGTGCAGTACGTGGCAGTGCCCGATGCCGAGTTCTCCTGGGTGGGGCGATCCGAGGCGAAGCTGGTCGAGCTGGGCCAGCCGTACCTGACCGAGGTCTGGTCGAACCGGCACTGGAAGCTGTACGCGGTGGCCGAACCCACCCCGATCGTCGGCGCGCCCGGTGAGCTGATCAGCCAGGACGGCGCCTCGATCACGTTCCGCGCCCTCGCCCCCGGCCCGATCCCGATCCGGGTACGCCACGACCGCTGGCTCACCGTCTCCAACGGCGCCACGGTCACCCGAGCCGGTAAGTGGACCACCGTAACGGTCCCCCAACCCGGCACCTACACCCTCACGAGCTGACCCGGCTAGAGATCTTGGTACGAAAAGGCCCTCATAGGGGCCGTTTGCTACCAAGATCTCTCGGCGCTCCCGAGATGCGGAACGCATGGCTCGCGTGTCGGGACAAGCCTCGGTAGAGGAGCAGCGAAGGAGGTCAGCGAGGCCCCGGCACGCCGTGGCACCCGGGCCGGCATCCGGACTCGGGTCTAGAGGGGGGACTCCAGGATTCGCTGGACGACTGTGCGGGAGTGGCGGCCGGTGCGCAGGTACTCGTCGAGGAACTCGCCCTGGTCCTCGCGCCCCAGCAGCCGCACCACACCGGCCAGCTCCACCCCGTGCCGGGGCAACTGGTCACCGGCCCGGCCGCGTACCAGCATCAGCGCGTCGCGCACCTCGGCGGCGAGCGTCCAGCCGGCCGCCAGCTCGGCGGCGTCGGAGGCGTCGAGCAGCCCGGCGTCGCGGGCGGCGGCGAGGGCGTCGAGCGTACGGGTGCCGCGCAGGGCGGGCACCTGACCGGCGTAGCGGAGCTGGAGCAACTGCACCGCCCACTCGACGTCGGCGAGCCCGCCCCGGCCCAGCTTGGTGTGGGTGGCCGGGTCGGCGCCCCGGGGCAGCCGCTCGGTCTCCACCCGCGCCTTGATCCGCCGGATCTCGACCACCTGCTCGCGGCTCAGCCCTTCGGCCGGGTAGCGCACCGGCTCGATCATGGCCTCGAACTCGGCGCCCAGGTCGGCGTCGCCGCAGACGAACCGGGCCCGCAGCAGCGCCTGCGCCTCCCACACGCGGGACCAGCGCGCGTAGTACTGCGCGTACGCGGCCAGGCTGCGGACCAGCGGGCCCTGCCGGCCCTCGGGGCGCAGGTCGGCGTCGACGCCCAGCGGCGGGTCGGGGGCGGGCGCGGACAGCAGCCGGCGCAACTCCTCGGCGATGGCGTGCGCTGCTGCGCTCGCCGCGCTCTCCTCCACCCCGGGCGGCGGGTCGTAGACGAACAGCACGTCGGCGTCGGAGAGGTAGTTCGACTCGTACCCGCCGAGCCGGCCCATGCCGATCACCGCGAAGCGCAGGCCGGGCGGTCCGGGGTGGACGGTACGGGCGGCGCGCAGCGCGGCTGCCAGCGTGGCGTCGGCGACGTGCGACAGCGCGGTGCCGACAGCCGTCACGTCCACCACTGTGGGCCGGCGTTCCCCGCCGCCGACCGGGCGCGGGGTGAGCGGGGCGAGCGAACCGGCGCGGCTGAGCACGTCGGCGGCGGCGATCCGGACCAGTTCCCGGCGGCGCAGCGCGCGGACCGCCCGGATCGCCTCGACCGGGTCGTCGTGGCGGGCGGCAGCGGCGGCGAAGCCGTCGACGAGCGTCTCCCGTGGACGCGGGGTCAGTTCGCTGTCCTCGGCGAGCAGCCGCAGCGCCTCCGGTTCGCGGGCCAGCATGTCGGCCGCGTACCGGGACGAGGACAGCACCCGGGCCAGCCGGCGCGCCACCGGGCCGGAGTCGCGCAGCAGGCGCAGGTACCAGGGGGTGCTGCCGAGCTTGTCGGAGACCTGCCGGTAGTTGAGCAGTCCGCGGTCCGGCTCGGGGGCGTCGGCGAACTCGTCGAGCAGCACCGGCAGCAGCGTGCGCTGGATGGCGGCGGTCCGGCTGACCCCGCCGGTGAGCGCCTGGAGGTGCCGCAGCGCGCCGGCCGGGTCGGCGAAGCCGAGCACCTCCAGCCGGTGCCGGGCCGCCTCGGGCGTGAGGCGCAGCCCTTCGGCCGGTACGCGGGCCACGGATTCGAGCAGCGGCCGGTAGAGCAGTTTGGCGTGCAGCCGGCGTACCTCGGTGGCGTGGGTGACCCACTCGGCGCGGAACTCCTCGACGGCGCTGCGGCCCGGCGTGGCCGCGTAGCCGAGCGCGGCGGCGAGCCAGCGCAGCGCGGCCGGTTCGGTCGGCACGGTGTGGGTGCGGCGCAGGGCCTGGAGCTGGAGCCGGTGCTCGACGGCGCGCAGGAAGCGGTAGCCGCGCAGGAGCGCCTCCCCGTCGGCGCGGCCCACGTAGCCGCCGGCGACGAGCGCGCGCAGCGCCGGCACGGTGCCCGGCACCCGCAGCGACTCGTCGCCCCGGCCGTGCACGAGCTGGAGCAGTTGGACGGCGAACTCGATGTCGCGCAGCCCGCCCGGGCCGCGCTTGATCTCGCGTTCCAGCTCCTTCGGCGGCACGTTGTCGAGGATCTTGCGGCGCATGGACCGGACGTCCTCGACCGCCTCGGGGCGTTCGGCGGCGGTCCACACGAGCGGGGCCAGCGCGTCGATCCACTCCTTTGCGAGTTCCAGGTCCCCGGCGGCCGGGCGGGCCTTGAGCAGCGCCTGGAACTCCCAGGTGCGCGCCCAGCGCTTGTAGTAGGCGAGGTGGCTGGCGAGCGTGCGCACCAGCGGCCCCCGGTTGCCCTCGGGACGCAGCGCCGCGTCGACCGGCCAGGCCACCAGCCCGCAGATCTGGATCAGCCGGGTGGCGATCTGGGTCGCGGCGGGCAGGTCGTCGTCGGTGGCGGAGACGAAGATGACGTCGACGTCGGAGACGTAGTTCAGCTCGTCGCCGCCGCACTTGCCCATCGCCACCACTGCCAGCCGGGGGCGCGGCGTGCCCTCCGGCAGCTCGTCGGCGGCGATGTCGTAGGCGGCGGCCAGCGTGGCGTCGGCCAGCCCGGACAGCGCCGCCATGGTCTGCTCCAGGCCGCGCCCGCCGGTCAGGTCGGCCGCCGCGATCCGCAGCAGCGCGAGCCGGTACGCCTGCCGCAGCAGCGGGACCGCGCCGGTGACGGTGGTGAGCCGGGCGGCGACGCCGAGGTCGAGCCGCCCTTCCGCGGTGGGGGCGAGCCCGTCCGGCTCGGTCGCCAGCACCGCCCACTGCCCGGGGTTGGCGACCAGATGGTCGCCGAGCGCGGACGAGGCGCCGAGCACCGCGATCAGCCGGCGGCGCAGCCCGGGGTCGGCGGCCAGGGCGTCGCGTACGGCCACCTCGTCGCCGGAGCGCCGCTCGGACTCGACCAGCCGGTGCAGCTGACGCAGGGCCAGGTCCGGGTCGGCGGCGCGGGACAGCGCGGCGAGCAGTTCGGCGGCGCGTTCGTCGGCGGGTTCCTGGGTGTCGGGCCGCCACAGGGCGAGCCCGTCCGGGCCGAGCAGGTCCGCGGCGCGGGTGGCGCCGTCGCCCTCGGCGAATCCGTAGCGGGCCAGGCGCCCGCGGGCCGGCCGGGTCACCGTCAGGCCCCGAGCAGCGGCAGGCTGCGGCGCGGGTTGTCGTCGCCGAGTTCGCCGAGCGCGAGCGCGGCGAACCGGATCGCGAACGGCTGCCACGCCTCCTCGACGTCGGCCATCACCCGGTCGCAGGCCGCCACCACCAGCTCCGGGTCGTAGCCCAGCTCGGCCAGCACGGCCGAGTCGCGGGACCACTCGGCGATCATCGCGGTGTCGCACTCGATGTGGAACTGCAGGCCCCAGGCCCGGTCGCCGAGGCGGAACGCCTGGTGCGGGTAGCGGGTGGACGCGGCGAGCAGCGTCGCGCCGTGCGGCAGTTCGGTGATCTCGTCGGCGTGCCACTGGAGGACGTCGGGCATCAGCGGCACGTACCGGAACAGGGGGTCGTCCTCGGCGGCGTCGCGCCGCCCGACGAGCGCCGGACCGACCTCCGGACCGGACGGGCTGCGTTCGACCCGGCCCGCGTGCGCGGTGGCCAGCAGTTGCGCGCCGAGGCAGACGGCGAGCGTGGGCACGCGCCCGCGGACCGCCTTGCGCAGCAGCCCCTCCAGCGCCGGGAACCAGGGCGCGCCGGGGCCGCCGTCGGGCCCCGGGTATGCCTGCTGGTCGCCGCCGAGCACCACGAGCGCGGCGTACCCCTCCAGGTCGCCGGGGAGCGGGTCACCGGCGTGCGGACGCAGCACGCGCAGCTCAAGGCCCCCTTCGGTGAGCCACTCCCCCAGGCGGCGGAGGTCGTCGGTCGGGTCGTTCTCGATCACCAGCGCGGTCGCCACGACGTCGAGGCTAACCGGTACGCCCGACAGGGCACGGTCCGGCAGGCCCTAGGCTCCGATCGTGCCTGACGACTGCCTGCGCCCACCGGCCCTGCGTCCCGGCGACGCGGTGATGCTGGTGTCCCCGTCCGGGCCGACCCGTCCCGAACGGGTGGCCCGCGGCATCGAGCTGCTCACCGGCTGGGGGCTGCGGCCGGTGCCCGCGCCGAACGCGTACGCCAGGCGGGGTTACCTGGCCGGCGACGACGCGCTGCGGGCCGCGGACCTGAACGCGGCGTTCGCCGACCCGGAGATCCGCGGGGTGATCTGCACCCGGGGCGGCTACGGCGCGCAGCGGGTGGTCGACCTGATCGACATGGCGGCGGTACGCCGGGATCCGAAGGTGGTGGCCGGGTTCTCCGACATCACCGCGTTGCAGTTCGCGCTCTGGCGGGGCGCCCGCCTGGCCGGGGTGCACGGGCCGGGCGCCGCGTGGCGGGACGAGCGCACGCCGATCCGCTCGGCGGAGTCGCTGCACGCCGCGCTGACCAGCGCCGAGCCGGTGACTGTGACGGCGGTCGAGGCGGAGGAGACGTTCCCGGTGCGGGTGCCCGGCCGGGCCGAGGGCCGGCTGCTCGGCGGCAACCTGTGCCTGATCACCGCGTCCATCGGCACCCCCGACATGCCCGACCTGACCGGGGCGATCCTGCTGGTCGAGGAGGTGCAGGAGCCGCCGTACAAGATCGACCGGATGCTCACCCACCTGCGCCGCTGCGGTGCGCTGGACGGGATCGCCGGGGTGGCTGTCGGCCAGTTCACCGAGTGCGCGGACGGCTGGGACACCACAGTCGTGGACGTGCTCACCGACCGCCTGGGCGACCTGGGCGTGCCGGTCCTCGGCGGCCTGCCCATCGGCCACGGCCCCAACCAGCTCACCGTCCCGGTGGGTACCCCCGCCACCCTGGACGCCACCACAGGCACCCTGACGGCAACCGCCGCCGTCCGCCAAGGCTGAGGCCCACCCCGGCGATCATGAGGTTGGCGGCAGTTCAGAGATCCACTACTGCCGCCAACCTCATGATCAACGCGGCGAGGGCGTGAGGTGGGCCACGGCGCCGATCTCCAAGGCCGCCCAGACCGCGCCGTCGGGGGTGACCGTGAGGCCGTGGGGTTCCGAGGCCGGGGTGGGCAGGGTGTGGGCGGTGATGTGGCCGTCCGGGTCGACGTGGCCGATGCGGTTGGCGCCCCACTCGGTGAACCAGCAACCACCGGCCGGATCGGCGACGATCGCGTGCGGGCGCGCCGCCCGGTCCGGCAGCGGGAACTCGTCGATCCGCCCGTCCGGCGTGATCCGGCCGATCTGCCCGGCGACGATCTCGACGAACCAGAGCGCGCCGTCACCGCCCTGGGTGATGCCGACCGGCCCGGCCGCCTCGGTGGGCAGCGGATGCACAGTCACCGACCCGTCCAGGCCGACCCGGGCGATCGCGTTCGCCTGGTTGAGCGTGAGCCAGAGCGCGTCGTCCGGCCCGGCCGCCAGCATCGACGGGAAACCCCTGGTCACCGGCAGCGGGAAGGACGTCACCTCCCCGTCGACGCTCACCCGGCCGATCGTGTCGTCGCTCATGCCGGCGTACCAGAGCGCGCCGTCCGCACCGACCACCAGCCCGCAGGGGCCGCAGCCGGGCGGCAGCGCCACCGAGCCGGTCTCGCCGTCGACTGTGATCCGGCCGAGCCGGTCGTCGCCCGAGCGGGTGTACCAGAGCGCGCCGTCGGGGCCGCCGACGATGATCAGCGGGCGGCTGCCGGGCGGGTCGTCGCGGTAGGTCCGTACCTCACCGTCGAGGCCGAGCCGGGCGACGCCGCCGGAGCCGGCCAGCGCCAGCCAGAGCGCGCCGTCGGGCCCGACCGTGATCGAGTACGGCCCGGAGCCCGGCCCGGTGAGCGGGATCTCGCGGATGGCGGGCTGTGTCATCGAGTGGCCTTCCGTCGGGTTTCGCCCAGCCTGGCGGGCGCTCCGACGCCCCGGCAACACGAATAATTCGGGCTTTCCGGACGGGATTGCCAGCTCGCTGACAGGTTCGCCACGGGTGGCCCTCAGTTCCGGCGACCACTGTCGGTGACGTCATCGCACCACCACCGAACAGGAGAATCGCATGATCCGCACGATGTCGAAGAAGCACCTGCTGGCCGGCCTGGCCGCCGCCGGCGTGCTCGGCGTCGGGATCGCCGCCCCGACGGTGGCGCTCGCCGACGACAAGAGCCCGAACCCGTCTTCGAGCGCCAGCAGCACCACCGACCAGGGTGACGACCGCCGCCAGAAGCACGCCGACCGGCAGGCCGAGTTCGCCGAGGCGCTCGCCAAGGAGCTGGGCGTCTCGACCGACAAGGTCACCGCGGCGCTGGAGAAGCTGCACGAGCAGCGCCAGGGCGATCGCCCGGAGCGGCCGGAGCGGCCGTCGACCGAGGACCGGCAGGCCGCGCTGAAGGAGCGGCTGGACCAGGCCGTCACCGACGGCAAGCTCACCCAGGAGCAGGCCGACGCGGTGCTCAAGGCCGCCGAGGCAGGCGTGTTCCCGGGCCCGGGCAAGGGCGGCCCGGACGGCAGGCCCGGCCACCACGGCAAGGGTGGCGACAAGGGCGGCCCGGAGGGCAAGGCCGACCAGGGCGCCGAGGCCGAGCAGGAGGGCCAGGGCGGCAAGTGACGCGGTGGCCCCGCCGCCCCTCACCGGCCGTTCCCTCCTCCTGGCCGGCGCCCGGCGGGGCCACCCACGCCTGATCCCCTCGGACCGCGGCGGGGTGGTGGTGCACTCGCACCGCCACCCCGCCGCGCCCGTGTCAGCGCAGGTACGGCCCGTCCGCGCCGATCTTGCCCGGCGCCGGGTTGCCGGGGAGGTCGAGCACGTAGACCCGGAGGTTGCCCTTGCCGCCGGCCGCGGCGGTGAGCGTGCCGTCGGTGACCGTCTTCACGTCGCCGGTGACCGCGTCCACGTACCGGCCGTTCGGCACCCCGCGGAACGTGGCGCCGCCGGACACGGTGACCAGCGCGAAGCTGTCCACCGCGCCCTGGGTGAAGCGCCGCTTGTACGCCATCGCGCCGCTCACGCCCTCGGTCGAGTACTGCCCCTTCTGCAGGGCCGGCACTGCCCGCCGGATCAGGTTGAGCCGTTGCACGTGCTTGACCAGCGGCTGGGCGAGCGTGGTGGCCACCGCCCCGCCGGCCGAGCCGACCACCCCGAAGTCGGCGGCGGTGACGCTGCCGGCCAGGTGGTCGCCGTAGTAGGCCCGCCCGGTGGTGGCGAGCGGGCAGGTCGGCCCGCAGTCGATCCGGGCGCCCTTGCGGAACTCGATCTCCGAACCGTAGTAGAGCGTCGGGATGCCGCGGAACGTCCACATCAGGCTCATGTTCTCCGCCCAGGCGTCGGTGCCGCCGGTGTACCGGGTGGAGGACTTGTTCGGCCCGTAGTCGTGGCTGTCGACGTAGACCACGTTGTACGTGGCGTCGTTGTAGCTGTCGTCGGAGTCCTTCCCGTTGCCGAACGCGTTGCCGGCGTCGGAGAAGTTCATGTGCATCCGCATGTCGATGACGTTCATGCCGGAGAACTGCGAGCGGTCCGGCGCGTGGTACGTGTTGCCGCGCAGGAACGCGTTGTCGGTGGTCGGCTGCCCGTTCGGGCCGAGCAGCTGCTCGTGGTCGTACTGCTCGATCGCGGCGCGGACGTCGTCCGGGCTGTACTCCTTGCGCTCCTTCCAGGTGAAGAACTGCGCGGAGTGGTTGACCGAGCCGCGGTTCCACTTGTCGTTGACGAACGCGGCCACCTCGCCGAAGACGTAGAAGTCCTTGCCCTTCTCGCCGAACCGGGCGACCGCGTGCTGCTGGATGGCGGGCAGGAAACGCCGGTTCCAGGTGACCCGGGGGATGTGCACGGCGGTGTCGATCCGGAAGCCGTCCACGCCCATGTCGATGAACCGGTTGTACGCGTCGATCAGGTACTGCTGCACGGCGGCGTTCTCGGTGTTGAAGTCGGCCAGGTCCTCGTGCAGCCAGCAGCTGCGTGAGTCCTCGCCCTCCCAGTTGCCGATCCAGCACTGGTGGTACTTGTCGGCGGGGAAGAGCTTGCTGGTCGGGACCGGCCACTGGCACTGGTAGAGCGTGTAGCCCTCGGGGCTGCGCCCGCCGGTCGGCGTACCCCAGTTCAGGCACTGGTTGCCGGCCGGCGCGGCGGACGACCACACGTCGCCGTTGTAGGGCCGGCCCTTGGCCTTGGCGTTCTGCGCCGGGGTGAGCGCCGGGTCGTTCCCGGTCGCCTCGACCATCGGGTCGTACTCCCGGCCGGCCTGCGGCTGGTCGTAGTACCACTTCCACTGGTCGTCGCGGGTGCCGTAGACGGTGGGCGTGAACAGGCCCTTGGCACCCCACCGGGAGCTGTGGTTGTAGACCACGTCCTGGAAGATCTTGATGCCCTTGGCGTGCGCGGCGTTGATCAGGTCCTGGTAGGAGGCGCCCGCGCTCTCCAGCCGCGGGTCCACCCGGTAGAAGTCCCAGCCGTGGTAGCCGTGGAAGTCGTAGTCGGACCGGTTGAGCACGACCGGGGTGATCCAGAGCGCTGAGAAGCCGAGCGCCTTGATGTAGTCGAGCTTGTCGACCAGCCCCTTGAAGTCGCCCCGGAACATCGGGTCGTCGTTGGCCGCGTTGCCGGAGGCGACGTGCTGGCTGCCGCCGCGGTTGTTCGTGGGATCGCCGTCGGCGAACCGGGCGGTCATCACGAAGTAGATGGTGTCCTCGCGCGGGTCGCCGCCGAGCGGGGTGCCGCCGGTCTGCGGGGCGCCGGTGGTCGCGGAGGCGGGCGCACTCGCCGCCGACCGGTTGCCGGCCGCGTCCAGGGCCCGCACGGTCCAGGTGTACGCGGTGCCGGGCCGCAGGTCGTACGCGACGTGCCGGGTGGTGGCGCTGGTGACCGTGGTGCCGCCGGCTCCCCCGGTGCGGGTCAGCTCGTACCCGGTGACGCCCCGGTCGTCGGTGGCGGCGGTCCAGGTCAGGGTGACCGCCAGACCGTCGGCGACGGCGGTGAGGCCGCCCGGCGTGGACGGCGGGGTGGTGTCCGGGGCGACCGGCGCGCACGGGTCCGCGGCGGCGGCGGTGACCCGACCGTTGTCGACGACGCTGCGCCCCGCGCCCAGGGTGTAGTCCGCGCCGCCGTTGTTGTCCCAGGCGCCGGCGGTGTTGTTGAACGCGGCGGTCAGGCCGGTGGCCGTGCCGAGGTCGACGATCCGGCGGGCCCAGCCGGCGCAGCGCGCCTCCATGGCGACGCCCGGCGCGGTGGTCCAGGCGCCGCCGGTGGGCCGGTAGTGCAGGTTCGCGGCGGTCCAGCCGCGCGGCGTGAGGTGGTACCAGACCTCGGCGGTGTTCCCCGGCGTCGGGCTCGGCGCGACAGTGGCGGACGGGCTCGGAGTCGGGGTGCCGGACGGCGACGGGGTGGCGCACGGGTCGCCCGTGCCGATCCGGCCGGCGGCGACGGTCACGGTGCCGGCGCCGAGGCGGTAGTTGGCGCCGTTGTTGTTGTCCCAGACGCCGCTGCCGTTGGTGAAGACGACCTGGGCGCCGGTGGCAGCGCCCAGGTCGACGGTCTTGCGACGCCAGCCGGCGCAGGCGGTGTCCATCGGCACGCCGGGCACCGGCGTCCATGCCTGCCCGTCCACGCCGTAGTGGATGTTGACGGACGCGCCCCAGGCGGCCGGTGACTGGTAGTAGACGGTGACGGTGTTCGCCGCCGCGGCGGCGGTGAACGGCAGCAGCGCGGCGAGCACGCCGGCGGCGAGCGCGAGCGCTCCCCACCGGCGGCGGTTGGTGGTGGTGCCCCTCATGGCGCTCTCCTGACACCCACGCCCGCACGACGGGCGCAAGGGGATGAAGGCGTTGCAAGAACTTGCGACGCGTGGTGCCAGGAAGTTACCAGCTTCGATTCCACGAAACCAGTGGTTCACAGTAGACACGGGCGTAACGGATTGCACGGCCCGCAACGACTTGCTCCCGGCCGGCGACCGGCCGGGCCGGGAGCAGGGGCGCGGCGCTCAGCCCTCGGCGGGCGGGGTGAACACGCCGAGCAGGTTGCCCGACGGGTCGCGCAGCAGGGCACGCACCAGACCGGTCGGCGTGGTCACCGGGGCCGTCAGAACGGTGCCGCCGGTCGCCTCCGCCCGGCGGCAGGTCTCCGGCACGTCCGTCACCTCGGCGTAGAAGATCGCGTAGTTGCCGGTGTCCGTGTCCCGGATCGCGCCGCCGATCCCGCGCTCACCGCCGGCCGTCGTCTGCCGGTACGACAGGCCCGGGCCGCCCTGCTCGTCGAAACTCCAGCCGAACAGCTCGGAGTAGAACCGCTGCGCCTCGTCCGGGCGGTCGGAGCCGATCTCGAACCAGGTCACGGGCGTGCTGGACATGCATCCTCCTGAGGTTCGCGCCGGCGGTCGGCCGGCGTCGTCAGGAATCAGCCTCGGGGGTGTCCCCGACAACGTGCTGTCGGAGTTTCGGCGTCAGATTCGGCGGATCCTCCACCAGCGGGACCAGGCGGCGCACCAGGTCGGGCCGCCGCTCTCCGTATCGGAGGTCGACGTCGTTGAGCAGCGCCGCCCCGATCGGGATGGTCTCCACGCCGGTCTCGTGCAGCCGAACGGCTATCTCCGCAGCCACCTCGTCCAGCGGGGACTCGTGCGGCGGCAGGGGAATCCTCGCCGCCGCCTCGACGACCGCGACGAGCCGCCGGTCGACCCGCCGGTCCACGCCGAGCACCCGGTGCACGCAGGACAGCAGCACTGCCGAGATGTCGGTGAAGGGCAGCAGATCCAGCCGACAGACTGCCTCCAACACGTCGGCCACCACCTCGGCGGACGCCTCGCGGTCGCCGGCTACCCGGTCGAGCAGCAGGCGGAGGAAGGCGCCGCGGTCCCAGTAGGGCACCACGTCCGCGCCGCGCTCGGCCAGGAACACACACCGCAAATACACCCGCCGCCGCTCCTGATCTGACGCCGCGCGCAACGGCAGCAGCCACGCATCGAGCAACGCGTGCGCGGCGGACGACGCGCCGCCCGAGTCCGGACCGGCGACCAGGGCCAGCGCCGTAACGAGCTTGTCGAACACCGGCTCCAGCGCGCCCACCAGCACCGCCCCGTCGATGTCACAGGCGAGGTGGGCGGCGCGGCGGACCCGGGTCAGCAGCTCGGCCGGCAGTCCGAGGCCATCCGCATACGCCTCCCGCGACGCGCCGAGCGCCCAGACCGGGTCGGCGTCCGGCGGCACCGTGAGCCCGCCGTCCAGCCACAGCCGGACGTCCCGGTCCGACCCCGTCCCGAGCCGCTCCAGCGCCAGCAGGTCGCTGACGCTCTGCCACTCTTCAGGCGCGAGCTGGGACCGCCACAACCCCACCTGGGCCCGCCACTCGGCCACCGAATCCTCTGGGAACAAATTGCGTCCGACGGTCTCCCGCGCCGCCACCAGGACCAGCAGCAACAGGTTGGCGGTGTAGGCGGCGTACCGCGCGGGCTGCCGCAGCCGACGGGGGCGGTAGTCGTCGAAAAGACGGCGGCCGCTCACGTAGGGCGCGGCCCGGAACAATCCCGCCAGCAGGTCGACCCAGGCGACCCGGTAGGGATCGTCGCGCAGCTTCTCCTCGATGAAGCCGAGCACGGTGGCCCGGCTGCTGAGCACCGCGTACGAGAGCAAGGCGTGCAGGAGGTGGTCCTCGATCGGTTCGCCGGTCAGCGGGAGACTGGCCGCCCCACGCCGCTTGACCAGATCGTCGACCACCTGCGCGGTGAGCCGGGCCACCAGGTACTCGCCAAACGTGGCGTGCAGGAACTCGTACGTCTCGCGGCGCCGCTCCTCGTCGCTGACCCGGGCGCGATGGATGAAGAAGAACCGGCCCAGCACCACCTCGGCCGGCCCCAGCGGGGCGCGCAGCTCGTCGCGCCGACCCGCCGTCGACCCGCCGAAGGGCAGCGCGGCCAGGTCGGCGTCCAACTCGGCGGCGCTCACCCACTGCACGCCCCGGTTGAACATCGCGAAGGCCACCACCGCCAGCCGGGACAGCTCCTCCTCGACCGCCCGGTCCAGCTCCGGCTCGGGCAGGCCGGCGCGCTGCTTGACCACCTCCCGCCGGGCGAAGCGGCGCAGCATCCGTTCGTACAGCTCGCTGCGGCGCAGCTCGCCGGCCTGGCGCAGGTCGTGGCCCTCGGCGTCGTAGAGCGCCAGCATCAGCAGCAGCAGCGGCTGCCCGGCGAGGTCCCGGTGCGACAGCACGGTGGCCGGGTCGAGCGGCCGGGTACCCGGTGCCCGGAACGCCATGGCGTTGACCCGGTTCCAGGTCCCCACCCAGGCGTCGATGCGGGGCGCATCGAACGGTTCCAGGCGTACCGCCACTGTGCCGGCCGGCGGCTGGGCGCGGTCGGCCACGCTGGTACGGCTGGTCACCACGACCACCACCGGCCGCCCCTGGTCGGCCTCCCGCCGTTGGAATTCGGCCACTCGCCGCAGATAGTCGGTCTGGCTGACGCCGGTGGCCTGCAACAGCTCGTCGAAGCCGTCGAGCAGCACCACCGGCAGCGCGCCGCCGGCCGAGCGGACCAGCGTCGGCCACTCGACGCGTTCGCCAATGTCGGCGTGCACCGCCTGTTCGATCTGCTCCTGGATCTGGCCGGCCGCGTACACGTCGCGGAGCACCACCCGAACTACCAGGAAGTCGGCGGCGGGCAGCCGGGCGGCGATGATCCGGGTGAGCACCGACTTGCCCGAACCGGGTTGCCCGAGCACCAGCAACGGGGCCCGGACGGCCCCGGGCGAGGTGAAGTGAACGACCAGCGCCTGCCAGAGGTCGTCGCGGTCCGGCCGGTCGTCCCACCAGCTCTCGTCGCTGGGCCGCGCGGCCCGGTCGAGGTCGGCGATCCGGCACAGCGGCGGCACATACGCCTCGCCCAGCGTCGGCACGGTCAGCCCGGCCGGCACATCGCCGGAGCGGATGATCGGCCGGGCCAGCTCGGCGGTGTACGCGGCGGTGAGGCCGACCCGCGGCCCCTCCGGAGCCGAACCGGTGGACAGCTCAGCCAGGGCCCGGTGCAGGTCGGCCAGGCCCAGTGACAACCGGCGGACCTCGACCCGGGTGGCCTCGTGCTCGTGCAGTTCGATCCAGAAGGACACCTCGGGAAAGTCCACGGCGAGCCGGTGCAGCAGGTCGACGTACCGGTCGACGGCGACCGCAGGGAGACCGGCAAGGGCCCGCTTGGTGATCCGCCGGCTCGCGTCGGAGAGCGCGTCTCCGGTCGCCAGCCCGCGGAGGAAGCGGAGGAACGCGTCGGCCTGGCGCGCGTACCAGTCGACGAGCGCCGCTCGCAGCGCCGGCTGCGGCAGGTGCGGGCCGGGTGCTGGCGCCGTCGTGGCGAACAATGCCGCGGTGAGGTCGTCCGCGGCGTGCCGGACGCCGGCCAGATGCAATTGGTCGGCGCGGTCGATCGCCAGATCCCCGAGGTCGAACGGCAGGCCCAAGCCGTCGAGCGCCTCGAAGAACGCGGTCACCGCGATCACGGCGTGCGCGGCCTCCAGCCGCTGCGTCCGCCCGTACCGGGACAGTCCGGAGCGCTTCTCGGACGCCGTGCGCACCAGCTCGTGGCCGAGCCGGACGAACTCCGCCTTGGCGTCGAAGATGCCCAGCAGCGCCGGCACCGGCACCGACGCGACCAGCAAGGCGCCCCCGGTCAGCTTGTCGAACCAGTCGACGACCCTGCTCTTCTCGCCACCGAGCAGGCGCACGGCGTCGGCATAGCTGAGCGTGTCGGGCACCGGCGTTCCTCCCCAGGGACGGCAGACCCACCAGGATCGCCGAGGCAGGCGACCCGCGCTGTCGGGTTTCAGACCAGGGTGAGCGGGCGCACCCGGTCGACCGGCACGTCGAGGTCGCCGGGACGCAACTCCCGGGTCACCGGCTCGGCCAGCGGATGCACCGACAGGATCCGGTCGGTGCGGAAACAGCGCAGACCGTCGCGCAGCCGGCACCAGGCGACCAGGTACCAGTGCACCGAGTTGCCCAGGTAGGCCAGCGGCTCCACGTCGCGCGCCGAATCGGCACCGCCGCGGTCGGCGTACCGCAGGCGCAGCACCCGCCCGGCGGCGACCGCGTCGGCGACGGCGGCCGGGACGGGTGTGCCCGGCCCGTCGCCGACCAGATGCACCCGGCCGGCGAGCCGGTGCGCCTCGGCCACCGCGGCCGGCGGCATCACCGCGACCAGCTTGCGCAGCGCGGCGCCGGCCGCCGGGGCGAACGGTGAGCCGCCGAGGCGGTGCAGCGCGACGGCCATCGCCACCGCCTCGGCCGCTGTCAGGTTGACCGGCGGCAACGTGCGCGCCCGGTCGACCACGTAGCCGCCGGTGCGGCCCGGCTCGGCCCAGATCGGCACCCCGGCGCCCTGCAACGCGGAGATGTCGCGCTCGACGGTGCGGGTGCTCACCTCGAAGCGGCGGGCCAGCCAGGTCGCGCTGCGCGGGCGCGGCGAGACCGCCCGCAGCTCCTCGACCAGGGCGTAGAGGCGGTCGGTGCGGTTCACCCCCGGACGCTAACCCGGGGGTACGACACCCCTCAGGCGATGCAGGCGCAGACGATCAGCGCGGCGCCGAAGTGGGTGGCGGCGCTGACCCGGGCCGCCGGGTGCGGCTCGTCGGCGGCGATGACGTCGCCCAGCTTGCCCGGGGTGAGCAGGTCCAGCACCAGGAACGCCAGCGCCATCACCAGCAGGCCGACCAGCCCGAACACCACAGTGGACGCGAGCCCCTTGGCGAACGAGCTGTAGCTGGTCAGCACGGCGGTGAAGACGATGCCGGCGATGCCGAGCTGGTTGGCGGCGAGCAGCAGCGCGGCGTTGCCGTTGCGGCGCACCCAGATCAGCTCCCGCAGCTTGCCCGGGGTGAGCAGGTCGACGAGCAGGAATCCGGCGGCCATCAGGGCGACCCCGACCATCCCGAACACGATGCTCTGCCACGCCCCGTCGAGCAGATCTCCCAGCACCAACGCCTCCCCGGCTCACGCCGCCCGGCGGTGGTGCCGGGGCGGTGCCGCAGACGATAGCGGCACCGCGCCAGCGTGATCTAGAGCGAGAGGTAGCGCTGCCGCTCGTACGGGGTGACCTCGCGGCGGTACTGCTCCCACTCGGAGCGCTTGTTGCGCAGGAAGAAGTCGAAGACGTGCTCGCCGAGCACCTCGGCCACCAGCTCGGAACCGGCCATCACGTCGATCGCCTCGGCCAGGTTCTCCGGCAGCGCCTCGTACCCCATGGCGCGGCGCTCGGCGCTGCTCAGCGACCAGACGTCGTCCTCGGCGCCCGGGGGCAGCTCGTAGCCCTCCTCGATGCCCTTGAGGCCGGCGCCGAGCATCACCGCGAACGCGAGGTAGGGGTTGGTCGCGGAGTCCAGCGAGCGGACCTCGACCCGGGCCGAGTTCGGCTTGCCGTACGCGGGCACCCGCACCAGCGCGGACCGGTTCAGGTGACCCCAGCAGACGTACGCGGGGCTCTCGGTGATCCGGTCCGGCAGCGCCTGCGGGAACAGGCGCTTGTACGAGTTGACCCACTGGTTGGTGACGGCGGTGTACTCCCGGGCGTGGGTGAGCAGCCCGGCGATGAACGACTTCGCGACCTTGGAGAGCTTCATCGGGTCGCCGGCGTCGTGGAACGCGTTGCGCTCCCCCTCGAACAGCGACAGGTGCGTGTGCATGCCGCTGCCCGGCTGGTCGGTGAACGGCTTCGGCATGAAGCTGGCCTGCACGCCGGTGGAGAGCGCGACCTCCTTCACCACGTGCCGGAACGTCATGATGTTGTCGGCGGTGGTGAGCGCGTCGGCGTAGCGCAGGTCGATCTCCTGCTGGCCCGGGGCGACCTCGTGGTGGCTGTACTCCACCGAGATGCCGATCCGCTCCAGCGCCAGCACGGCCTGGCGGCGGAAGTCCCGCGCGACGGCGTGCGTGGTGTGCTCGAAGTAGCCGCCGGTGTCCACCGGGGTGGGCACCGAGCCGTCCTGCGGACCGTTCTCCAGCAGGAAGAACTCGATCTCCGGGTGGGTGTAGAAGGTGAAGCCCTTGTCGGCCGCCCGGGAGAGCATCCGGCGCAGCACGTGCCGCGGGTCGGCCCAGGACGGGCTGCCGTCGGGCAGCATGATGTCGCAGAACATCCGGGCGCTCTCGCCGCTGACCCCGCCCTCGAACGGGAAGACCTGGAACGTGGTCGGGTCCGGCATGGCCACCATGTCCGACTCGAACACCCGGGCGAAGCCCTCGATCGCTGAGCCGTCGAAGCCGATGCCCTCCTCGAAGGCCGCCTCCAGCTCCGCCGGGGCCACCGAGACGCTCTTGAGCGTGCCGAGCACATCGGTGAACCACAGCCGGACGAAACGGATGTCCCGCTCTTCCAGCGTGCGGAGGACGAACTCCTGCTGACGGTCCACTTCCACCCCTCGTGACACGTACGTCCGCACCGGTCGGGCCGGCCCGGCCTGACCGCCCAGTCTCCACCGGGCTCGTTACGCCGACGTTACGCCTTCCCCGGCCGGCCGTCCCGCCGTGTCCGGACGGGCGGGACGCGCGCTGCGCCGCCCCGGTCTCCCGCGACCTGTCGGATTCGGCCCGGACGGCTGGGGGAAGATAAACGCATGCCCACCCTGCGTCTCGCCCTGTGCCAGGTCAACCCGACGGTAGGCGACCTCGCCGGAAACGCCGGCCTGGTCCGCTCGTGGACCCGTCAGGCCGCCGACGCCGGCGCCCAGCTCGTCCTGTTCCCCGAGCTGATGCTCACCGGTTACCCCGTCGAGGACCTGGTGTTCCGCCGCTCGTTCGTGGCCGCGTCCCGCGCCGCGTTGCACCGGCTCGCCGCCGACCTGGCCGCCGACGGCCTCGGTGACCTGCCGGTCCTGGTCGGCTACCTGGACGCGGACGGCCCGCCGCAGGTCAGCTCGGACGCGGAACCGGGCCGGGGCGCCCGCAACGCGGCGGCGGTGCTGCACCGGGGCGAGGTGGTGGCCACCTACTTCAAGCACCATCTGCCCAACTACGGCGTCTTCGACGAGGACCGCTACTTCGTCTCCGGTGACACGCTGACAGTGGTGCGCGTCGGCGGGGTGGACGTGGCGCTGACCATCTGCGAGGACCTGTGGCAGGCCGGCGGGCCGTTCGCGGTGGCCCGGGAGGCGGGCGTCGGGCTGGTGCTGAGCATCAACGGCTCGCCGTACGAGCTGAACAAGGACGACGTGCGGCTGCCGCTGGTGCGCCGGCGCGCCGCCGAGGCCGGGGCCGCCATCGCGTACGTGAACATGGTCGGCGGCCAGGACGAGCTGGTCTACGACGGCGACTCGATGGTCGTCGCCGCGGACGGCACGCTGCTGACCCGGGCGCCGCAGTTCGTCGAGCACCTGCTGGTGCACGACCTGGAACTGCCGGCGGCGACCGGGGCGCCGGGCGGGACCGTCGCGCCGGCCGACGGGATGCGGGTGGCCCGCCACGAGATCCCGGCGATCCCGGCCGCGCCGTCCGGTCCGGCTGCGGACGGCGGGATCATCGAGCCGGTCGCCGACGAGGCCGAGGTGTGGCACGCGCTGGTGCTGGGCCTGCGCGACTACATCGACAAGAACCGCTTCCCCTCGGTGGTGCTGGGCCTGTCCGGCGGCATCGACTCGGCGGTGGCGGCGGCCATCGCGGTGGACGCGGTGGGCCCGGAGCGGGTCGTCGGCGTCTCGATGCCCAGCCAGCACTCCTCCGAGCACTCCCGCACCGATGCCGAGGACCTGGCGAAGCGCACCGGCCTGGACTACCGGGTCGAGCCGATCCAGCCGATGGTGGACACGTTCCTGGCGAACATGTCGCTGTCCGGGGTGGCGGTGGAGAACCTCCAGGCCCGGGTACGCGGCGTGATCCTGATGGCGCTGTCGAACCAGGAGGGCCACCTGGTGCTCACCACCGGCAACAAGAGCGAGCTGGCGGTGGGCTACTCGACGCTCTACGGCGACTCGGTGGGCGGATACAACCCGGTCAAGGACGTCTGGAAGACGCTCGTGTGGCGGCTGGCGAAGTGGCGCAACACGGACGCGGTGCGGCGCGGGCAGACGCCGCCGATCCCGGAGAACTCGATCGGCAAGCCGCCGTCGGCCGAGCTGAGCCCCGGCCAGCTCGACAGCGACACGCTGCCCGACTACGACGTGCTCGACCCGATCCTGATCGGCTACGTCGACGGCGACCTGGGCCGTGACGGCCTGGTCGAGTCCGGCCACGACCCGGCCGTGGTGGACACGGTGCTGCGGATGGTGGATACCGCCGAGTACAAGCGACGGCAGTCCGCGCCCGGCACCAAGATCTCCATGAAGGCGTTCGGGCGGGACCGGCGGCTGCCGATCACCAACCGGTGGCGCGAGGACGGCTGACCGCTCCCCCGGCCGGGGAGTGACATCCTCCACTCCGACCTGCCCGCGGCCCGCCGCCCGGTGCGACGATCGCGGGGAACCCGGGGACCGCGTGCGCGGCCTCGAGGAAGGAGATTGTCATGGTGGAGTCCACCCCGGCCGAGGTGGCCGCCCTCTACGGCGGGCCGGCCACCCGGCGGGTACGCACCCGCGACCTGATCGCCGCCAAGGAGCGCGGCGAGCGGTGGGCGATGCTGACCTCGTACGACCAGTACACGGCCTCGATCTTCGACCAGGCGGGGATCCCGGTGCTGCTGGTCGGCGACTCGGCGGCGAACAACGTCTTCGGCTACGAGACCACGCTGCCGGTGACCGCCGAGGAGCTGCTGCCGCTGGTGCGTGCCGTGGTACGGGCCACGAAGCACTCGCTGATCGTCGGTGACCTGCCGTTCGGCTCGTACGAGGAGGGGCCGGCGCAGGCGCTGCGCACCGCTGTGCGGTTCATGAAGGAGGGCGGCTGCCACGCGGTGAAGCTGGAGGGCGGGCGACGCTGCGCCGCCCAGATCGAGGCGATCACCGGTGCCGGCATCCCGGTGATGGCGCACATCGGCTTCACCCCGCAGAGCGAGCACACGCTCGGCGGCTACCGGGTGCAGGGCCGGGGCGAGGCCGCCGAGGAGGTGCTCGCCGACGCGCGGGCGGTGGCCGAGGCGGGCGCGTTCGCGGTGGTGCTGGAGATGGTGCCGGGTGAGGTGGCCAAGCGGGTCACCGCCGAGCTGCCCATCCCCACCGTCGGCATCGGGGCCGGCCCGGACACCGACGGGCAGGTGCTGGTCTGGCAGGACATGGCCGGGTTGCGGACCGGCCGGGCGCCGCGCTTCGTGAAGCGGTACGCCGACCTGGCGGGCGCGCTGACCGACGCCACCCGCCGGTTCGCCGACGAGGTGCGCGGCGGCGAGTTCCCCGCGGCCGAGCACACCTTCTGAGGTGTAAGGAAGGGCCCCTTCTTAACGCCTGGCGTAGAGAAGGGGCCCCTTTTTAACACGCGCCGCCGCGACGGCGGCGCGACGCGTCAGAGGTCGGTGACCCGGATGCCGGCGTGCGCCTTGTAGCGCTTGTTGATCGCGATCAGGTTCGCGGTGAACGCCTCGATCTGGTGGGCGTTGCGCAGCCGCCCGGCGTAGATGCCCCGCATGCCGGGAATCCGCGCGGCCAGCGCGCCGACCACGCCCACCAGTTCCCGGTCCTCGGTGCAGATCAGCACGTCCAGGTCGATCCGGTCGATCTCCGGGTCGGCCAGCAGCGGCGCGCTGACGTGGTTGAACGCGGCGCAGACCCGGGACTCGGGCAGCAGTGCGGCGGCCTGCTGAACGGCGCTGCCCTCGGCGACGGTGAGCGCGTACGGGCCCTGCTTGTCGAAGCCGAGCGGGTTGACGCAGTCCACCACGATCTTGCCGGCCAGCGGTCCGGCGAGCGCGGCGACTGTGGCAGCGTGCCCGTCCCACGGCACCGCCACGATCACCACGTCGCTGCGCCGGGCGACGTCCTCGTTGTCGCCGCCGGAGACGACGGCACCCTCCGGTACGTACGGCAGGGCGGCGATCTCGGCGGCGGCCTGGGTGGCCCGCTCGGCGGTGCGGGAGCCGATCAGCACGGTCTGCCCGGCCCGGGCGAACCGGTAGGCGAGACCCCGTCCCTGGTCGCCGGTGCCACCGATGATGCCGACGGTCAGCCCGGAGACGTCGGGCAGCGTGGTCGCGTCGTAAGCCATGCGCTCATCCTCGCAAAGCGGGGCCGCGAGCGGTGCATCCCGATGCTGTGACAATCGCCGCGCTGGTCACGCCCGTTCGAAGGCGACCCGGCGCTGGGCCGGGTCGGCGGCGGTGAGGCGTACCCGGACGCGTTCGCCCAGCGGCAGCTCACCGGTACAGCGGGCGCGCACCGGCGGCTCGTCGAGCGCGATCGTGCCGCCGGGCGGACGGCCGGGACGGCCGTTACCCGCCGGACGCGGTTCGTCCACGTCGAGCACCGCCGCCTCGAACGTCTCCCCCACCCGGTGCGCGAGCAGCACCGCCTCCGCCAGTTCCACGGCGCCGCGGGTGGCGGCGCCCGCTGTGCGGTCGGTCGCGGCCATCACCTCGGGCAGCTTCGGCAGCGCGGCCCATACCTGCTCGGGCACCTCGCGGCCCTCGTGCAGCGCCAGGCAGACCTCGGTGGCGTAGCGGTCGGCGAGGCGGCGCAGCGGCGCCGTGACGTGCGCGTACGCGGCCGCCACCCCACCGTGCTCGGGCTGCTCGGGCAGGTCACCGTCGAACGCGGTGTACGCGGCGCCGCGCATCAGCTCGGCGGCCTGGTCGACGAAGGCGGCCACCCGGGGGTGGGAGGTGTCCAGCCCGTCTAGCACCTGACCCACGGGTGTGCCGTCCGGCCAGGGCACGCCGAGCGGGCCGGCGGCGAGCCGCAGCCGTTCGACCGCCTCCGGGCGGGGGCGCGGCATGGTGCGCAGCAGCCCGATCCGGCCGGCCAGCATGATGTCGGCCGCGGCCATCCCGGTCAGCAGCGAGATCTGCGCGTTGTGCTCCTCCATCGGGCCGGGGCCGCGCAGCACCAGCCGCCACCCGTCGCCGTCGGGCTCGACGTCCTGCTCGGGCAGCGGCAGGTTGATCGCGCCCCGGCTCAGGCCCCGCGCGGTGAGCAGCACCCCGATCTCGGGCAGCAGGGCGATCGGCTCGGGCAGCCGGCCGGCGTCGGCGTCGCGCTGCACGCCGCCGTAGTCGAGCTTGGCCCGGCTGCGCACCAGCGCCCGCTCCAGCGTGACCGCGGCGGTGCCGCCGTCGGCGTCCAGGTCGACGGTCCAGAGCACGGCGGCCCGGTCGACGTCGGGCAGCAGGCTGGCCGCCCCCTCGCTGAGCGTGTGCGGGTGCAGCGGCACGTTGCCGTCGGGCAGGTAGACCGTCTGCCCGCGGCGCCACGTCTCGGCCTCCAGGTCACCGCCGAGGCGTACGTGGGTCAGGACGTCAGCGATCGCGTACCGGACGCGGTAGCCGCCGCCGGGACGGCGGGTGAGGTGCATGGCCTGGTCGAGGTCGCGCGAGGTCGCCGGGTCGACGGTGACGAACGGGATGTCGGTCCGGTCGGCGACTGCGGGCGGCGGCGCGGCGGCCGCCAGGTCGGCCTCGCGCTGCGCCGCGGCCGGGAAGCCCTCGGGCAGTCCCAGCTCGCGGCGCAGCGCGCCGAAGTCGATACGGGGCGCCAGTACGCGTCGGATCACCACGCGGTCAATCCTGACAGCGCCCCGCACGTTCCGCTCCCCGGGAGGGAGCGGTGTCCGCGGCGTCAGGCGCGGCGGGCCGGCGCCTTACGTGCGGTGGTGCTCTTGGCTGCGGTGCTCTTGCGGGCCGGCGCCTTCTTCGCGGCGGTGGTCTTCTTCGCCGTCGTGGTGGTCTTGCGCGCGGTGGTGGTCTTGCGGGCGGGCGCCTTCTTCGCCGCCGCCTTGCGCGCCGTGGGACGCGTCGAGGCTGTGGTCTTCTTCGCCGCTGTGGTCTTCTTGGCGGCGGTCGTCTTCTTCGCCGCCGAGGTGACCTTCCGCGCGCCGGTGGTCTTCTTGGCCGCCGCCGCCGCCGTCGTCTTCTTCGCCGCCGTCGTCGTCTTGCGGGCCGGCGCCTTCTTCGCGGTCGCGGTGGTCCGGGGCGTCGCGGTGGTCCGGGGCGTCGTGGTCTTCCGGGCCGCTGTGGTCCTCTTCGCCGCCGTCTTCTTGGCCGCTGTGGTCTTCGTCGCGGTCGCCTTCTTCGCCGTGGTCTTCTTCGCAGGAGCGGTCTTGGCGGTGGCCCGGCCGGCCGGCGCCGTACGAGCGGCGGTCTTCTTCGCCGTCGTCCTGCTGGTGGTGGCCTTGGTGGCCGGCGCCTTACGAGCCGCCGACACGACCTTCCTGGCGGCCGCCTTCTTGGCCGCCGCCTTCTTCGCCGGTGTCCGTCCGGCGCCGGCGCCCGAGGCGTTCGGCGACGCCTTGGTGACCGTCGTCGTCCTGCCCGCGGCGGTCCTCTTCGCGGTCGTCCGTTTCGCGGCCGGGCGGGTGGCCTGCTGTGCTTCGGCCATCTCGGTTCCCTTTCCTGGGGACGTGCTCTCGCCCTCGCGGAGCACGGATCACCTCGACGCGGGCCCTCCCGCGCCGTCTAGCGGCCCTCCCCGGCCCAACGGGCGTCCTCGGCGTCCCACGCGTCGTTACGCTCCCGCACTGTCTGCAGGGCGTTGTCCGCGTCGGCGGCTGAGGCGTACGGTCCGAGAACGTGCTTGGCGGGGCACACGTCGGCATCGGTCTCGACCCGGTGGTGTCGCGTGCACCAGTAGTAGTGCCCACCACTTCCGTCGTCGCTCATGCGATCACTGTGCACCGGGAACCGCCCGGCCGCCACCGGAACGGCACAAATAGTCACGTCCTTCTCCACATTAGACCTGGTCGGGGCGGTTGCGGCGGGGAACGGCGGAAGACCCCGGACATGCCCGCCCTCGTCCGAACGGGGTGTGGCTGCGGATCGCGTACCCCTTCCCGAACCTCGCGGTGGTCGGCGGCGTGGCGCTCATCGCGCTGGCGGTGGCGCTGCGGCCGCGTTTCGGCCGGCTCGACCGCGACCTGGACGTGCTCACCGAACGGGATGCGCCGGAGCTGCACGCCCTGGTCCGGGAGGTGGCCACGGCGATGGGCGCGCCGATGCCGCACGTGATCGGCGTCGACGGCGGCATCAACGCGTACGCGACGTCGGTGGGGCTGCGCCGGCGGCGTGTGCTCGGCCTCGGGCTGCCGCTGTGGGGCGCCCTGGACGGGCCGGCGCGGGTCGCGCTGCTCGGCCACGAGCTGGGCCACTTCGTCAACGGCGACGTCCGCCGTGGGCCGGTGACCCAGCCGGCGCTGACCATGCTCGGCAACGCCGCCGACCTGTTCCGGCCCCGGGGCGGGTCCGACGGCGGCGGGCTGCTGGTGATGGTCGGCGAGTGGCTGGGGCACCTGGCGTCCTGGGCGCTGTCGCGGCTGCTGGACACGCTGCTGCGGACCGGCTCGGTGGCCACGGCGGTACGCAACGCGGTACGCGGCGGCCACGGGCCGGGCACCTGGCGGGTGGAGACGGGACGCGCGCCGCGCGGCTCGACGCCGAACTGGCCGGGCACTACGAGCGGGCCGGCCGGGCGCTGAGCTGGAACGCCTGACGCTCAGGCGGGTGCCGGGACGGGCTCCGGACCGGGTACGGCGGCGGGCGCCGGGCGGGCCGCCGCGATCGCGTACGCCAGGGCGTAGGGCGTGCAGGCCAGATGGAACATCGGCTCGACGAGCACCCGGTCGGTGATGAGGAACCGTTCCCACCCGGTCGGCCGGGGCAGCCCGAACGACGAGTCGGTCCAGCAGGTGAACAGCCAGAGCGGCGCGGAAATCCGGTCCACCGCGTCCGGCGGCAGGCCGTCCGCCACCGGCGCGGTGGCCGGGATCGAGGTGACCACCGCGAGCACCACCGCCGCGTCGGCCGCCACAAGCGCGCCGAGCAGCCCGGCCGACCACGCGAGCCGGACCCGGCCCCGGCGGGCCAGCGCCCCGGCGGTCCAGAGCGCCGCCGTCAGCAGCGCCAGCCAGAGCAGCAGCCCGGGCACCGTCTCCCACACCCGGCTCTCACCTCGCGCGGCGAGCAGCGCGAGCGTCGCGGTCACCGTCGCGGCGATCGGCAGCACCACGCCGAGCGCGGTGGGCAGCGCCCCCACGCGTACGGTCCGGCGTGCGGCCCGGGTGACTCCGAGCGCGAGCGCCGTGCCGAGCAGCGCGGTGAGCGCCGACCAGGTCGGCAGCTGCGCGGCTGCGGCCCACGGCACGCGCATCTCCAGCCACCCGTGGGTCAGGGCCATCACCGCGCCGGCGAGCACGAGCACCGCGACGCAGGCCGGCGGCGCGAGCAGCAACACCCCTGCGGTACGCCCCAGCCGCCGCGACCCGGCCCGCCCGGTCAGTGGTGTGGCCGCCCGGCGGGCCGCCAGGCTCGCGGCGAACCGGAGCATCCCCCAGCGGCGGCCGGTGCGGGCCAGCTCGTGCAGTTCGGCGGCCCACTCCCGGGCCAGGTCGGCACGCAGCTCCGCCGGCCACCGGCGTACCGCGACCCGCAGCAGCAGCGCCGCCACCCGCCGGGTCACCACGCCGGCGCCCCGGCCGGGTCCGCGCCGCCGGCACGTTCGGAGGGTACGAGGGCACGCAGCTCGGCCAGCGCCAGCCGGGCCGACCGGATGCCCTCGCCGGTGAGGCGGTAGTAGCGGCGGGCCGGGCGGCCGGCGGTCACCGGGTCGACGTCCTCCCAGTCGGCGGCGAGCCAGCCCGCCGCCTGGAGACGGTGCAGCACCGGGTAGAGCGTCCCGCTGGGCAGGCCGGTGAGCCGCATCAGGTCGAGGCCGTAACGCGGCGCCTCGGGCTCGGCGAGCAGCGCCGAGAGCACCTTCGCCACCGGGATGGTCAGTCGCACAGCGGCACTCTATCGGAACTCTACATAGGGCGGGTGCACCCGAGGTAGCAGGACGAACGGTGATCGACAATGGGACGGTGTGTCCCCTTCGGCGGAACCGGTGGCCGGTCCGGCAGGGCCCGCTCAGGTGGATCACCGGTGGCCCGGGTGCATCGCACGACTCCATATGCGAGCCTCGACGGACGAATCCGCTGTCGCGCTTCCAGCGGACAGCGACCCGAGCTGGGGAGAGAAAATCGTGGGCAACCTTGACATCGCGCTGAAGAACGCGATGAACATCGACGGCGCGATCGGGGCCGCGCTCGTCGACTACACGAGTGGCATGACCCTCGGCGTCGCCGGCGGCACCGGCGAGATCGACCTGACGGTCGCCGCCGCCGGCAACACCGACGTCGTACGCGCCAAGCTGCGCACCATCGAGATGCTCAAGCTCGACGACGAGATCGAGGACATCCTGATCACGCTCGGCAGCCAGTACCACCTGATCCGCCCGCTGAGCAACCGCACCGGCAAGGGCCTGTTCCTCTACCTGATGGTGAGCAAGAGCCGGGCCAACCTCGCGATGGCGCGGCACCAACTGCGCACGATCGAGGAGAGCCTGGAACTGTGAGCCGGGTGGACGACCTCCCCCGCCGTACGCGCGCCCAAGCCGGCACCCTGCCGCCACCACGGGCGCTTCCACAGTCGCTGGCCGGCAACCCGGCGCTGCCGTACCCGGCCATCGCCCAGGAACTCTCCGCGCTGCGGTTGCAGATCCCCGGCGTGCACGGCTGCGTCCTCGGCGGCGTCGACGGCCTGCTCGTCACGCACAACCTGCAGAACGGCGCCGACCCGGACGACCTGGCCGCGCTCGCCGCCACCACGTACGGACTCGGCCGCCAGGTCGGGTTCCGGCTCGGACAGGGCGACTTCCAGCAGTCCACGGTGCGCAACGCCGGCGGCTACCTCAGCGTGTACGCGATCAACGGAGAGGCGCTGCTCGCCGTGGTCGGCACGGACAGCATCAACGTGGCGCGGCTGCACCTGCACGCCCCGACCACCGCGGCCCGGCTCGCCGAACTGCTCGACGGCGTCAGCCCGGCCACGTCCTGACGTACGCCGGTCGTCCCGGTCCCACCCGTCCGGACCGGAGGCGGCCGGCGTACCCCCGGGTTCTGTCGTTCGTGTGGCGCGGCGGTCGCGCGGCGCGGTCGCGCGCTTGCCGCGGCGGTCGCGGCGCGGCGGTCGTGGCGCGGCGGTCGCGGCGCGGCGGTCGCGGCGCGGCGGCCGCGGCGCGGCGGCCGCGGCGCGGCGGGTCAGAGGCCGAAGCGGCCGGCCCACGCGGTCACGTCGGCCACCGTGGCGTTGCCGCCGCAGACCACCAGGCCGATCCGGGCGTCGGCGCCCACCCGCTCGACCACCCGGCGGGCGGCAGGCAGCAGGCACCCGGCGGCGGGCTCGGCCCACACCTTGGCGTGCTCGGCCAGCTCCAGCGTGCCCCGCACCGCCTCGGCGTCGGACACCACGAGGACGTCGCTGACCAGCGCGGTCACATGGTCATAGGTGAGCTGCGAGACGCTCGGCGCGCTGAGCGTGGTGACGATCGACGACAGCGGCACCTCGACCGGGCCGCCCTTCGCCAGCGCCTGCGACATCGCCTGCGCGCCCTCGGTCTCGACGCCCCAGATCCGTACCCCCGGCCGCCGCGCCCGCAGCGCCGCCGCCACGCCCGAGATCAGCGCGCCACCGCCGATGCTGACCAGCACGTCGGTCAGCTCACCGGCGTCGTCGGCGAACTCCAGCCCGACAGTGCCCTGCCCGGCCAGCACAATCGGGTCGTCGAACGGGTGCAGCAGCGTGACGCCCTCATCCCGCAGCCGGTTCATCAGCGCGAACGCGCCGGCCATGTCCTCGGTCAGGCGGACGTCCGCCCCCGCGGCGCGGGCCACCTCGACCGCGCGGGCGGGCGCCGTCCGGGGCATGACCACTGTCGCCGCCACCCCGAGCGCGCCGGCCATCACCGCGACCGCGATGCCGTGGTTGCCACCGCTGACCGCTACCACCCCGGCCGCCCGCTCCGCGTCGTCGAGCGCGAGCAGCTTGGCCGCCGCACCACGGGCCTTGAACGAGCCGGTACGTTGCAGCAGCTCCAGCTTGGCGGTGACCGGTACGCCGAGCAGCTCGGTCAGTCCCGGGCTGGGCACGGTCGGGGTGTGTACGACGACGTCGGCGATCCGGTCGGCGGCCGCCTGGATGTCCGCAAGCTCGATCACCCCCGCAGCGTCCCACACCGGCCCCCGTGCCCCGCGCCGTCCCGCCGCGCGGCGCCCCGCCGCTCCGCCGCCCCGCGCTCCGGCACTCGTCGATCTTGGAGTTGTGGCACCTCGCAAACTGCGCGGAAGGGCCGTTCCGGGCGCCACAACTCCAAGATCGCCGGAGTGGGACGGACCTGTCACGGTCGGCTGGCGGCCACCTCGGCGTCGCTGCGGAGCATGCAGAACTCGTTGCCCTCCGGGTCGGCGAGCACCACCCAGCCGGTGCCGTCAGGCTCACGCCGGTCGGCCACCACCGCCGCGCCCAGCCCGGTCAGCCGGGCCAACTCCTCGTCGCGCGTCCCCTCGACCGGGCGCAGGTCGAGGTGGATGCGGTTCTTGACCTGCTTGGCGTCCGGCACCTCGATGAAGAGCAGGCGGTGCCGCCCGTCCCGCGAGTAGATCATGCACTCCTCGTGGCCGGGCTCGTTCGGATCGTCCGGGTCCTCCCGGTAGTCGAGGACGGCTTCCCACCAGCGGGACAGGGCGTAGGCGTCGGCACAGTCCACGGTGGTGTGGGACACGTAGGAGGTCATCACCGGATCATCGCAAGTCCTGATGGCCCCCGGGCTACCCAGCCGTTCCCGGACCGGCCACCGGCTGCCTAGGTGTCAGCACCGCTCACGGACGCATCCCCGGCAGCCAGTCCGGCGTCGAGCGCGGCCAGGAAGTCCAGCAACTCACGCCGCGCGGCCTCGTCATGCGTGCGGTGGTTCAGGACGTCCGACGCGACGCAACGGGAGCGGTCCTCGACCACCTCGATCAGCTCGATGAGTTGAAGCCGAGCCTCGATCACCGCGGCCGAGCCCACCTGGCGACACCATTCCTCGATCAGGTCGGGGTCCGTGGAGACGGCATCGATCCCGCAGCATCCGACAACGCACTCGACCTCGCAGAAGGCGATGCACGTACGCAGGGGCGACGGCACATCGACCGATACGTCCGCCATCGCCTCTCCTCCCCTGAGCCCGCCGCGACAGTGACGGGTGGCCGATGCTAGCGCCACGACCGCCTGGCACTCCTGCGAATTCGGCGGCCACTCCGGAGCCAGAGTCTCGCGATCGTCGAGGAGGTTGCCGGGGTGGACACCGCGTGGAGCGCTACGTCTCCCTCGTCAACCGCCCGCTTCCGCTGTCAGTCGTCGAACTCGAACCCGCGCGCTTCGGCGTCGTTGACCAGCCGCCGCATACGTTCGCCGCCGGTGGCTACCACCTTCATCAAGGCCTCCAGCTCTTGCAGCGCGCCTCGATCGGTGCCGTAGGCGCAGAACATGCCGGCCTCAGGGTCGTAGGCGAATCGACCTTCGAGCGTCGGGGCCTCGGTGCTGACAAGAACCTCCGCGACGCCTGCCCAGAAGTAACCGTTGGGCTCGTGACCAAGCTCCCCGATCACACTGTCGACTGGAGTGGTCCCGGCATCCAGCAGCAGCGAATACTGTCCGGGAGTGGTCTCGATCAGTCTGAGCAAGGTCATCTTCGAAGCCTGACAGTGGTCGGTACTCGTGGCAAGATCCGAAGTCTCCGTCACGCGCTCAGTTCCGCTCCTCCATTCGATCCGGCGGGACTGTCCGGTATGACGACCGATCAAGGCAGCGGGGGCGACGTGAGCAGCGACGTAACCACAGTGCTGTGGCGCCCCCTGGGACAGCAGGAACTCGACCTCGTCCGCGAGGCAGGGGGGCGCAGGTGGCCGCCACTCTCGCCGGAGCAAACTCACTTCTTCCCGATGCTCGACGAGGCTTTCGCGGTCAGGGCTGCGCAGAACTGGAACCTGTTCGGACCCGTGCGCTACGTGGCCCGCTTCCACGTCGAGACGGGCTTCCTGGGCCGCTACTCGACACGGTCCTTCGGTGGATCCGCCGCTCCGATGCTGTGGGTTGCAGCCGACGAACTCGACGAGTTCAACGCGCACATCGTGGGTTCGATCGAGGTCATCCACGAGTTCCGATAGCGGGTGACCGGTACAGACGGCGGCCATCGGAGGATCCCGACGACGTGCGGCCGGTTTGGCTGGACGACGCCGCGCGGAGGCAGCACCGCCGGGACGACGGGCGACGTCGGCACAGCGAGAGCTTGCTGACCAACGACGACCGTCGACGTTACTAGAACCAGCTCAGAACCTTGATCAAAGCTCTGGACTGGTGGGCGACGGACGAGTCGACCTGTACGCCGGATTAAGATCATCGCACCCCCGTTGACCAGGGGCGGAGCCTGGCGAAGGCCGCTGTAGGCCGTCGCTAGGCCGTCAGAGCCACCTCGAAGCCATCATCGAGCCGCCGACGGCCGGACCTCGGCGGGGTCGACGTCCCACCGGAGAGCGCTGCCGAACGGGTGATCGCCGACGACCGTCACCGGGTAGACGTGACCGTAGGCCCGCTCACCTCGGTGCCGCATCGAGTGGTCGCCCTCCTCCCAGCCGACCCCGAGGACGGTGCAGCCGGAAACCTCGATCGGGACGACACGCAGCGGATGGTTTGCGGCGGAACGAACGAAGTTGTCGAAGTCCCGGTCGACCCACGAATCCAAGGCGACGGCGTCGCCCAGGACCATGCCGCATCGATCGGCCGGCAGGTCACCGAGCAGCCGGCTGGACGTATCTCCGCCGAGCCGAACCTCAAGCATCGTGATGGCCGGCGCGCCGAACCACGGAGACGGCTGGGTAGCCGCCAGCACGGGGAGACGACGCCCGGGGTCGACAGGTACGGCGACCGCTTCGAACAGCCATTCGTGGATGTGACCACCACCGGTGGCAGCGACAGCCCTTGCGCGATCGGAGAGCCGCTCTGCGACGTCCGGCCAGATGTAGTCGAGGTGACTGACCGTCGCGAGAACCAGCACACCGGATGGGGCCGCGATGGCGCCCAACTCAACGAGTTCCACCCGGATGAGTCTGGGCCCGGGGTAGGCCGCTGTCACGGACGCGTTTCCCCAGCAGCCGAGCCGAACAGGCTGTCGATCGCGTTCCGGGTGCGTTCCTCGCTGGCGGCATCAGATGGGTGTAGACCCGGAGCGTGAAGCCGGGGTCGGAGTGCCCGAGGTAGGAGGCGAGGGCCTTGATGCTCTCCCCCGCGTCGAGCAGCGCCGAGGCGTAGAAGTGGCGAAGCGCGTGCATCCCGGTCGCCCGGGTCGGGACGATGCCGGCCGCTTCCACCGCTGGACGCCAGCTCTTGCCGTCGAAGGTGGCCCGCTTGATCGCACCTCGTCGGGTGGTGGTGAAGATCAGAGGCACCGTCGCCCTCTCGTCGCTGAACGGGTCCTCCCAGGGCAGGGTGATCAAGGCACCGCGCCGCGCGGTGCGGGGCGGCAAGCCCGGCCGGCGGCAAGCCGCCCCGGCCGCCTACGGCGCCGGGGCGGTGAGCCACCGACAGCCGCCGGGACACCGCCCCACGGGTCGGAGATCTCAGCTCAGCGCGAGTTCGTCCGGGAAGCGCTCGTGTAGCGCGGCAACCGCATGCTTCAGGCAGTAGTCGAGGCTGTGACCGTCGACCCTGATCGAGGCACCAGCGAGCCGCTGACCCGAGATCACCACGGTCCAGGGCTTGCGCTCCCGCTCGCCATCAATCTTGACCAGCCCGACCAGACCCATCTCCCCCAGGTGCTCCAGCAGCTCCGGCACGCACTCATCCCACCGCATCCACGAATGGGACCACCAGAGGCCGCTACGGAAGCCAGCGGGTCGGCCTGGTCGTGCGTCATGGCTTCCGGCTGCCGCGCCAGTCCAACCCCGGGACTGGCTTGCCACCGAGTCACCGGGTCGCGGCGCCATCTCCACCGCCAGGAGGTGCCCGCCCCTCCCCCACAGCCGCCGGCTCGACTCCCGAGACCATCGAGCCCAGGCCGGGAGATGGCCACGACGTCACAGCGACCGGACCGAAGCCGAGGCCAGCTGAGCCAGCACTCAGGCCGTCTCCAGGCCGTCCCAGGCCGTGGCCAGGCCGTCAAACGCCACCCAACGATGACCAAGGTCAACCAACGGCACCAGACAAAGAACCAGCCCAGAGCCTTGATCAGGTCTCTGAGCTGGTGGGCGACGGACGAGTCGACCTGTACGCCGGATTCTGTGCCCGGCACGCCCGTAGGCGCACCGGCGGCGGCCATCCATCTCGGCCTGCCGTTGCCGGCAGGCTCCAGCGGCCTACCCGCAGACATCGGGCGGGCAGCCCTCAAGCGTCTGCGCGGGTCGTCATCTTGCGGTGACGGCCCTTTCTTGGCCTTGCTCCGGGTGGGGTTTACCGAGCCACCCCGGTCACCCGGGGTGCTGGTGGGCTCTTACCCCACCGTTTCACCCTTACCGTCCCGTTACGGGCCGGCGGTCTGTTTTCTGTGGCACTGTCCCGCGGGTCACCCCGGGTTGCCGTTAGCAACCACCCTGCCCTGTGGAGTCCGGACGTTCCTCGGCGACGGGCCGGAGCCCGTCGACGCGACCGCCCGGTCGACTCGTCCGTCGCGCCCTCATCCTAACGACGGACCCGCCGCGCCCATTTCCACCCCGCCCACCATCTCGTCCGCCACTTCGGGGAGGTGGCGGCATCAACCGGCCCGGGATACCGCCACTTCCCCGAACTGGCGCGATGCGCGCCCGAACGGGCGCGGTGCGCGTCCGAACTGGCGCGGTGCGCGCTCGCCGCCCCGACCGACTAGCCTCGGGGGACCATGGATCTCTCCGACGCCGCGCTCCTGCTCGCCGCCGGTCTCGCCGCGGGCACTGTGAACGCGGTGGCCGGTGGGGGCTCACTGATCACGTTCCCGGCGATGATCGCCACCGGCCTGCCGCCGGTGGCGGCCAACGTCTCGAACTCGGTGTCGGTCTTCCCGGGGTACGTGGCGAGCGTGGCGGGCAGCCGGGTGGACCTGCCGCGCGGGCGGGAGCTGTGGTCGCTGCTGCCCACCGCCGTCCTCGGCACGATCGCCGGGTGCGCGCTGCTGCTGGCGACTCCGGCGCGCGCGTTCGAGCTGGTGGTGCCGTTCCTCGTGCTGGGCGCGACCGCCGTACTCGCGTTCCAGGGTCCGCTGCGCCGGCTGGTCGGCCATCCGGAACGGTTGGGCGCGCGCCGCCGTACCGTCACGGTGCAGACCATGGTCGCGCTCGGCACGGTGTACGGAGGCTACTTCGGCGCGGCCCTCGGGGTGATGCTGGTGGCCGGGTTGGCGCTGGTGCTCGACGCGACGCTGGCCCGGGTGTCGGCGGTGAAGAACCTGCTCTCGGCAGTGGTGGGGCTGACCACGCTCGTGGTGTTCGCCCTGTTCGGCCCGGTGAACTGGGCGGCCGTCGCGGTGGTCGCGCCGGCCACCCTGTTCGGCGGGTACGCGGGTGCGCGGCTGGCCCGCCGGCTTCCGCAGGTGGTGTTGAAGACGGTGATCGTGGTGTTCGGCACCGCCATCGGGTTCTACCTGCTGTGGCGCGCGCTGACCTGACGCCACCCGGCAAGACCGGACCCGTCAGTAGGCCTCCCCCACCGGCTCCTCCGGTGCGTGCTCGGCGCGGCGGGCGGCCCGGTTCCAGATGACCCGTTCGCCGTAGCCGGCCGCCATCAGGTGCCCGAACGCGAGGTACGCGAGCACGCCGGCGGCGAGCACCCCGAAGCCGACCCAGAACGGCAGCGCGAGGCTGTGTTCGGCCAGCTTGCCGGAGATGATCGGCGCGGGCGCGGCGGCGCCCCAGCGGACCAGGTTGAACGCGCCGGTGGCGACGCGCCGGTCGGCGGAGCCGAGCCCGAGCGCCAGGTCGGTCAGGTTGGCGTTGGCGAGGCCCATGAACAGGCCGGCGACGACGAGGACGACGAGCGACATGGCGGTGCCGGTGGAGGTGGCGAACAGGACCATGCAGACCAGCAGGCCGAGCAGTGCGACGCCGACTGTCTGCACCGCGCCGATGCGGTGGGCCAGCCGGTGCCCGATCAGCAGGATGCCGGCGGCCAGGCCGAGGCCCCAGCCGGTGAACGCCAGGCCCAGCGGGATGACGTCGAGGCGCAGGAACAGCGGCGTGTAGCCGAGCACGACGAAGAAGACGAAGTTGTACGCGGCGGTGACCACGCACAGCGCCACGAACGCGGGTCTGCGGTAGGTGGCGAAGATCTGGCCGAGGCGTACCGGCTGTTGCTTGTTCGCCGGTTCGCGCAGCTTGCGGGCGGCGACGCCGAGCGCCAGCACCATGAACACGCCGCAGACGAAGAACGGCAGCCGCCAGCTCACCTCGCCGAGCAGGCCGCCGATCAGCGGGCCGACCGCGAAGCCGAGCCCGAGGGCGGTCTCGAACAGGCCGACCACCCATTCCCTGTCGTTCGCGAGGTTGACCAGCACGACCATGGCGGTGGCGAAGAACATCGCGTTGCCCAGGCCCCAGACGCCGCGCAGCACGGAGAGTTGCACGATGTCGTTGCTGAACGAGGCTCCGATGGCGGCCAGGCCGACGACCGAGACGCCGGTGACGAGCACCGGCTTGAAACCGAACCGCCCGCTGGCGAGCGTCGCCGGGATCATGCCGACGGCCATGACCGCGATGTACGCGGTGAAGAGCAGCTCGACCTGCCAGGCGGTGACGCCGATCGCCTCGCCGATGGCGGGCAGGATCGGGTCGACCACGGCGATGCCGGCGATCGCGAGGAACGCCACGAGCGTGGTGGCGTAGATGGCACTGCGGTTGGGCTCGGATCGGCGATCCACTCCGCAACCTCCCAGATAGCTGTATCGTACAGGTATTTTTCTTGTATCATACAGCTATGAGTGACGACGTCCACGCTCCCGAGGTCACCCTCGGCCGGATCGAAACCGAGGTCGCGTTGCTGATGCGCCTGGGTGAGGCCACCCGCCGGGGCACCGGCACGATGGAGCACCGGCTGCTGGACCGCGCCGCGTACGTGATCCTGCGGCACCTCGACGCGGCCGGCCCGCAGAACGTCTCGGCGCTCGCCGCGCGGTTGAACCTGGACGGCTCCACCGTCACCCGGCAGGTCTCCGCGCTCCAGCGCGACGGGCTGATCTCGCGTACCCCCGACCCGGCCGACGGGCGCGGCACGGTGATCTCCGCGACGGCGGCCGGGCTCCAGCGGATGGCCGCCGTCCGGGCGGCCCGCACCCGGTTGTACGGCGACATCCTCGCCGCCTGGCCCGAGGCGGACCGGGAGACACTGGCGGACATGTTGCACCGCCTCAACGAGGCGCTCGACACGCGCAACCGCCGCCGCTGAGGTGTTAGGAAGGGCCCCTTATTATGCAGTATGCGTTAATAAGGGGCCCTTCCTTTCACGCCACCGGCTCCCGCGCGGAGTCTCCGCGGTCGGCGGTCGCCGTCACGCGCGGGTCGCCCTCGTCGGCGAAGTAGTCGTCCGGCGTGGTGCCGTCCGGCCCGTCGGCCACCCTGGCGGCGCGCAGCACCAGCGTGAGCAGCGCGGCCACCACCAGGTTCACCAGCACCGCAACGATGCCCACGTAGATGGTCTTCGGCGTGTCGAGACCGAACTTCTCCAGCGGGAACGCCGATCCGGCGAAGTGCTTCTTTCCGGTCGCCGGGTTGCCGATCTGGTAGAGCATCCACATGCCCAGGCCCATGCCGGCCGCCCAGCCCGCGATCAGCGCGCCCCTGTGGAACCAGCGGGTGTAGAGGCCCAGCGCCACCGCGGGCAGCGTCTGGAGGATGATCACGCCGCCGATGAGCTGGAGGTCGATGGAGAACTGCGGGTCGAGGAAGACGATGCAGGCCACCGCCCCGACCTTCACCACCAGCGAGGTGATCTTCGAGACGTTCGCCTCCTGCGCCGGGGTGGCGTCCCGCTTCAGGTACTCCTTGTAGATGTTGCGGGTGAACAGGTTCGCCGCCGCGATCGACATGATCGCCGCAGGGACCAGTGCGCCGATGCCGATTGCGGCGTACGCCACCCCGGCGAACCAGTCCGGGAACTGCTGGTCGAACAGCAGCGGCACCACAGTGTTGCCGTCGGTCGTACCCTCCTTCGCGCCGGGCAACGGCTTCACGTTCGCCGCGATGGCCATGTAGCCGAGCAGCGCGATCAACCCCAGCAGCAGGCTGTACGCGGGCAGCGCGGACATGTTCCGCTTGATCACGTCGCGGTTCCGGCTGGCCAGCACACCGGTGATGCTGTGCGGGTAGAGGAACAGCGCCAGCGCGGAGCCGAACGCCAGCGTCACGTACTGGATCTGGTTGTTCTGGTTGAGCAGGATGCCGTCGCCGGGCGCGGGTGACGCCTGGAACTTCGCGTCTGCCGCGTCGAAGATGGCGCCCCAGCCGCCGAGCTTGTACGGCAGCCAGATCACCGCGACCAGGATCACGATGTAGATCAGTGAGTCCTTGACGAACGCGATCAGCGCCGGGGCGCGCAGCCCGGACTGGTACGTGTACGCGGCCAGGATCGCGAACGCGATGATGATCGGCAGGTGCCGGGCCAGCGCGCTGTCCCCTGTGACGCCCATGGTCTTGAGCACCGCCTCGATGCCGACCAGTTGCAGCGCGATGTACGGCATCGTGGCGACGATGCCGGTGATCGCGACCAGCAGCGCCAGGATCGGCGAACCGAACCGGTTGCGGACGAAGTCGGCGGGGGTGACGAATCCGTGCCGGTGCGAGACCGACCAGAGCCGGCACAGCACCAGGAACACCAGCGGGTAGATGACGATCGTGTACGGCACCGCGAAGAAGCCCGCCGCGCCGGCCCCGAAGATCAGCGCCGGGACCGCCACGAACGTGTACGCGGTGTAGAGGTCACCGCCGACCAGGAACCAGGTGATCCAGCCGCCGAAGCTGCGCCCGCCCAGTCCCCACTCGTCCAGGTGGGCCATGTCGGTCGGTCTGCGCCACCGTGCAGCTACGAAACCCATGGCGCTGACCAGCAGGAACAGCAGCGTGAAGACGATGATCTCGGTGAGGTGGTCCCGCCACATCAGCGGTCACCCCGCTTCTTGGTCATCTGGTAGACCAGCGTGGTGGTGCCGACGCCGAGCAGGATCCAGGCCAGTTGCAACCAGTAGAAACGCGGGAAGCCGAACAGCCGGGGCGAGTCGGCGTTGAACAGTGCCGGGATCAGCGGCACCACGATCGGGATGAAGAGCAACCAGTTCCAGGGACTCTTGTCCTTCGCCCTGGATCGCGCCGTGTCGAGCGCCTCCGGTTCCGGTGCGGACATGTGACACCCCTCCGGGCATTCGTAGCGGGCCATGTGACGGCCGGAGGCTACGACCCTGTGACGGGGGTCACGTCCGATCGGGTGATGTCGATGCGCCGAACGGCCGCCGGCATGCGCCGAGCGGCCGTCAGACGTCCGCGAGGTGGGAGGTGTCGTTGACCGAGCGGACCGCGACGCCGCCGTCCGGGTACAGGTCCAGCACCGAGATGCCGGCCGTGTCCAGGTAGAGCCGGTGCAGGAACGCGTCGCCGGCGGCGAGCGCGTCGCGCAGCACCAGCTTGATCGGCGAGACGTGGGAGACCACCACGACCGTCTCCCCCGGGTACGCCGACCGCAGCCGGTCGACCGCCCGTCCGGTCCGCTCGGCGACTGTCACGAACGACTCGCCCCGCGGCGGCGCGACCCGGGTGGAGGCGAGCCAGGCGTCCAGCTCGGCCGCCCAGCCCTCGCGTACCTCGGCGAACGTGTGCCCCTCCCAGACGCCGAAGTCGCACTCGATCAGGTCGTCGTCGGTGCGTACCGGCGGGTTGCCGACCTGCGCGGCGACCGCCTCGGCGGTGGCCGTACACCTCGACAGCGGGGAACTGACCACTGCGGCGACGGACGGCGCCAGCGCGGCCACCCGGGCGGCGGTGGCCCGGGCCTGGGCCCGGCCGCGCCCGGTGAGCGGCACGTCGCCCCGGCCGGAGTAGCGCTTCTGCACGGTGCGCTCGGTCTCGCCGTGCCGCACCAGGATCAGCCGGGTGGCCTCCTCGGTCGGGCGCGGCTCCCAGGAGGCGGGCGTGGTGGCCGGGTCGGTGCCGGTGGCGCGCACGACAGTCGCCTCCCGCGCCTCGGCCGCCGCCGCTGCCGGTGCGGCGCCGGACGCGGCGGCGTCCATCGCCGCGTTGGCGAGCGCGTCGGCGTGCCGGTTGCGCTCCCGGGGCACCCAGGTGAACCGTACGGCGGCGAACCGGCTGACCAGCCCGGCCGCCTGGGCGGCGAGCGGACGCAGCCCGGGGTGCTTGATCTGCCAGCGGCCGCACATCTGCTCGACCACCAGCTTGGAGTCCATCCGCGCCTCGACCTCGGCCGCGCCCAGCTCGGCGGCGGCCTCCAGCCCGGCGATCAGGCCCCGGTACTCGGCCACGTTGTTCGTCGCCGTACCGATCGACTCGGACCGTTCGGCCAGCACCTCACCGGTCTCCGGGTCGCGGACCACGGCGCCGTAGCCGGCCGGGCCGGGATTGCCCCGGGAGCCGCCGTCGGCCTCGATCACGACCGCGCGCGCCGCCACGACGGCTACAGTCCCGACTCGTTGGTCCGGACCATGATCCGCCGGCACTCCTCGCAACGGACCACGTCGTCCGGGTCGGCCTTGCGGATTCGGGCCAGGTCGGCGCCGGACAGCTCCAGCCGGCAGCCGCCGCAGCGGCCTCCGGTGAGCAGCGCGGCGCCCATGCCGGTGTCCTCACGGATCTTGTCGTAGAGACCGACCAGGTCCGACGGGAGGTCACCGGCGAGCGGCTGGCGGGAGGTGCGCTTGAACTCCTCCTCCTTGGCGATCTCCGCCAGGGTCTCGTCGCGGCGCTGCTCGGTCGCGGCGCGGCGCTCACGGGCCTCGGCGAGCCGGCTCTCGATGCCGTCGAGCACGCCCTGCGCGGTCTCCCGCTGCTCCATCAGCTCCAGCTCGGCGTCCTCCAGGTCGCTCTGCCGGCGGTTCAGCGAGACCAGCTCGTGCTGGATCGCCTCCAGCTCCCGGGCCGGGCCGCTGCCCGAGGCCAGCCGGGCCTCGTCCTTGCTCTTGCGCGCGCGCACCTGGTCGACGTCCTTCTCGATCCGGGCGATGTCCCGGTCCAGGTCGTCGACTGCCACCTGGGCGCGGACCCGCTCGTCCTCCAGCGCGGACAGCTCACGCGCGAGGGCCTCCAGCTCGGCACGCTCCGGCAGGGTGCGGCGGCGGTGCGCGAGCTGGGCCAGCGCGGTGTCGATCGCCTGGAGGTCGAGCAGGCGGCGCTGCACCTTCGGGTCAGCCTTCACGTCGGGGCTCCTTGTCGTCCGGCCGGGGCGCGGCGGCGTGCACGGTCCACGGGTCGGTGTCCAGGTCGGACACCACGGTCTCGACGTCCAGCTCGGCGGCCAGGTAGGCGGCCAGGTCGTCCAGCCAGGGTCGCTCCGTCGCCCAGTGGGCGGCGTCCAGCAGCGCCGGGCCGCCGGCGGCGAGGTGTTCCCCGGCCGGGTGGTGGCGCAGGTCCGCGGTGAGGAACGCGTCCACCCCGGCCGCGGTCGCCTCGGCGAGGAAGCCGTCCCCCGAGCCGCCGCTGACGGCGAGGGTACGAACCATACGCCCGGGATCCCCGGCGGCGCGAACTCCCCAGGCGGTGACCGGGAGCACGGCGGCGGCCAGCCGGGTCAGCTCGGCGAGCGTCATCGGGGTGGGCAGCTCGCCGATGCGGCCGATGCCCCGGCCGGGCCCGGCGGCGGGCGAGCCGGGGCGGGGCGGGTGCAGCGGACGCAGCCCGGTGAGCCCGAACCGGGCGGCGAGCGCGTCGGAGACCCCCGGGTCGGCCACGTCGGCGTTGGTGTGCGCCACGTGCAGCGCGACGTCCGCCTTGATCAACCGGTGCACGATCCGGCCCTTGTACGTGGTGGCGGCCACCGAGGAGACGCCACGCAGCAGCAGCGGGTGGTGCGCGACGATCATGTCCGCACCGGCGTCGAGCGCCTCGTCCACGGTCTCCGGGACCACGTCCACCACGCAGGCGACCCGGCGTACCGGGTGGTCGGGCTCGCCCAGCACCAGGCCGACCCGGTCCCACTCCTCGGCCCACGCGGGCGGGTAACGGCGGTCCAGGGCGGCCACCACGTCGGCGACGGTGTGCGGCGATCCGGTTGTGCTCACGGGCGGCCAGCTTACCGGCGTCCGGGCCGGTACACGCCGACCGTCGCCGGGCGCGGCCCCCGGCGTCCGCCGAGGGCCGTGCCCACCGCGCCTCTCAGCCGACCGGGGCGACCGGCCGGTCCGCGCCGCGCAGGGCGGCCAGGCCGGCGTCCCAGGGGAAGGCGTCCGCGCTCCGGTCCCCCGTGCCGGGCGGGTGCAGGCGTACGACGTGGTCGCCGAAGACCATCCGGACGCCCCACTGCACGAGCCGGTCCAGGCTGGCCCGGAACGCCGGGTGCGCGGCCATCGCCTCGTTCGTGTACGGGACGGCAGCGATCGGCACCCCCATCCCCTGCGCCTCGATCAGCAGGCCCAGCGCCAGGGTGTCCGTGATGCCGACCGCCCACTTGTTGATCGTGTTGACGGTGGCCGGGCACACCAGCATGGCGTCGGCCGGGGGCAGCACGTCCGGGTCACCCGGGTTCTTGTAGTGCGTACGGACCGGGTGGCCGGTCTGCCGGGCCAGCTCCGTCCGGTCGACGAACTTCGCGCCGTCCGGCGTGGTGACCACGCAGACCGTCCAGTCCTCCCGCTGGGCGAGGTCGACCAGCCGGCCGACGTGACGGGCCAGCGGCGAACCGCAGGCGATGACGTAGAGCACCCGCCGGTGCCCGTTGGCGGTCTTCGGACCGCTCATACTCCGACTCCCATGTGTTCAGCCAACTCCGCGATCGGCGGAGGCGGCGCACCACGTGTGCGACGGAGAATCTCGGACATCAATTCGTGCGCTATCGGCCGGCACCGGATCTCGGAGGGCGCGAGCCGGTCACCGCGCAGCAGCATGTCCCCGGCGTTGGCGACGTCACCGATCTGGGAGTAGCCGCGGGCCAGGTCGAGCAGGTGGTGCGCGCGCCGCTCCGGCAGCAGCGCATTGAACGCCGGCTCGGACAGCCGCATGTGGGTCTCCACCGCCCGGCCGCCGTCGCCCAGCTCGACCGCGGCCGCCGCGCGGTGCAGCTCCAGGTTGGTCGGGCCGAAGGAGGTCCAGTAGTGGTTGTGGTCGCCGCCGAGCATGGTGGCCGCCTCGCCCGCGCCGGCCAGCAGGTCGTCCACTGTCGCCGAGTCACCGATCCGGGCGGCGGCCATCGCGCCCTGGAGCAGCAGCATCCCGTACACGGAGAGCCGTTCCGGCCGGACGTCGTTGTCGCCGCCGGGCGCGAGCCGCCCCGCGATGCGGACGTTCAGCTCCAGCGCCGGGCGGGGGCGGCCCATCGCGACGAGCGCGTTGCAGACCCGCGTGGTGGCGATGCCGGCCAGCAGCGGGTCGTCGGCCCGCTGGGCCACCGCCATCGACCGGTCGGCGGCGAGCCAGGCGAGGTCGCACTCGCCGAGCTTGCGCAGCACCGAGGAGGCGATCTGGTAGACCTGCCCGAGCAGGTGGGCGGCCTCGCGTACCTGGTCGCCGGCGGCGTAGCCGGCGTCCGCCGCCTGGGCGTCGCGCAGCAGCTTGGGCAGCGCGCGGGTGAGCATGCCGTAGCGGCCGTACTGGTAGGTGAGCCAGGCGTGGTTCACGGCCTTGCGCATGTCGGCCAGCGGCGGAGGGTAGGGCGCCGCGTCGAAGTAGGCGCTCATCGAGTCGTACCGCTCCAGGGCGGTGCGGATCTCCTCCACCTCGACCTGGTCGATGCAGTTGAGCGCGTCGGTACGCCGCTCCGGGTCCTTGCCGTGCAGCAACTGCACGTCGATCTGGAGGATGTCGGCGATCTCGTAGAGCACGGAGAACTTGTCCAGCCGGCGGACGCCGCGCTCCACCTTGTCCACCCAGCTCTTGGACTTGCCGAGCCGGTCGGCGAAGACCTGCTGGGACATCTTGCGGCGGCTCCGCCAGTACGCCACCCGCCGGCCTATGGGCAGTTCGTCCATTCCCGCTCCCTCCCCCTCACGGCGCCGGCCGGTCCCCCCACGTCCCTCAGGCTCGCGCCGATCGCACAGGTTGTGCGTCCACCGTCCAGCCAGTTCTCGTAGTTTTCGTGCAAGTTGCACCGACCGTTAGTCACCTCAACGAGCGTGGGTTACGGCAGTGACGGCTTTCGACGTGTGGCTTGTGGACGGTTCGGCGGGACCAGAGGGGACGACAGACATGTGGAGGAACGTCCGACCGCGCGTCGCTCACCTCTCGCCGCTGGAACGGGTCCGGCTGCGCCGCGTCGCGGTGCGGTACGCGCTGCACGGCTGGCCGGTCACCCCCGGCGCCTGCCTGGCGAACAGCCGCTTCGTCTGCGGGCGGGCCGGCTGTCCCACAGTGGGCTGCCACCCGGCGCTGGAGGACTGGGAACACGCCGCCAGCGCCGACCCGGCCCGGGTGGCCACCTGGTGGCGCAGCCGCCCGCACGGCATCCTGCTGCCCACCGGCCGCGCCTTCGACGTCCTGGAGGTCGCCGCCCACCTGGGCCGGCAGGTCCTGGAAGCGGTCGCCACCCACCCCGCCGGCTTCGGCGTACGCGGCCCTGCGCTGGTCACCCCGACCGGCCGCTGGATGTTCCTGGTACGCCCCGGCGACCCGCTGCGGCCCGAGCTGGAGCACTGCTTCCACGTGGTACGCCACGGACCCGGCTCGTGGATCCCGGCGCCACCGACCCGGCTGCCCGAGGGGACGGTGCGCTGGGTGGTCGCGCCCGAGCAGGCCCGGTGGCAGCTACCCGACTCGTACCTGGTGCAGAACGCGCTGATCGCCGCGTTACGGGCGGCCGGCGTCACGTTCGGCGCGGAACTGCTGCCCGGTCATCTCCCGCTGCCCCGCCGCGGCCGCTGACCTCCCAGCACCCGGCCGGTGCTTCCGCAACGCGTGCTCCGACGCCGAGCGTTCTCCCTGGTCACAGCGGGTCCGGTGACCCGGACGGGTGGCCGACAGCGACCTCCCCGGCACCGGGCTCGTTGTTCCTGGCGAGGGCGCGTCCGCGCCAGAGCGGGGGTTTGACCATGTCCAGGGACGACGCTGCCCGCCACACCGGCGGTACCGAGCCGGCGCGGCCCCGCCGCCGCCTGCACCCGTGGGCCTTCACCCGACCGCTGGGCGTGCGCCCCGGCCGTCCTCGCCCCACCGGCTCCCGCCCCGCCATCCTCCACCGCCCCCTCCGCTGACCCACCCCTGTCTCTCCCCTCCCACTCCCCTCCCTCTCCCCCAGCCCGCTCAACGCACCGTTGATCATGAAGTTGGCGGTGCGACACGCCGGGCGTCGGTGCCGCTAACTTCATGATCGACGGGGCAGGGGCAGGGGCCCGGGGCAGCGGGTCAGGTGGGGAGGGTGGGGAGGGTTCGGGAGTGGTGTTGGTGTGCCTCGTCCGTGACCACGGCGTGCTGCCACGGGGACGGTAGGCGGTCCAGCCAGGGCAGGCCCGATGCGCCCATCGCCACCGCCGCTGTCGCATAAGCGTCGGCCACGCCCAGGTCCGGACCCACCACAGTCACCGACCGCAAGCCCGTCGCCGGTACGCCCCGGCGCGGGTCGACCACGTGGTGGCCGCGCTCGTACACGCCGGAGGTGGCGACCGCCATGTCGGTGCCGGTCAGCACCAGACAGGTCGCCCCCGCGTCCCACGGATGCCGCACCCCGATCCGCCACGGCTCACCGGCCGCGTCGTGGCCGCGTACGCGCACGTCGCCGCCCGCGTTCACGCAGTGGTTCGGCGCGCCCGCGGCGACCAGCCGGTCCGAGGCGACCTGCGCCGCCCAGCCCTTCACGTAGCCGGACGGGTCGAGACGACCGGTCGCGTACGCGTCGAAGAACCCGTCGGTGGCGGTCCACAGGTCGGCGCAGGCGGCCAGCACGGCCCGCAGGTCGGCGGAGGCGTCGGCGACCCGCAGCTCGCCCCGGTCGATCCGGCACACCTCGCTGTCGTCGCGGTACGTGCTGAACCGCGCGTCCACCTCGCGCAGCCAGCCGAACGTGTCCTCGGCCAGCTCGTGCAGGGTCTCCGGGGGCAGGTCGTCGGCCAGGTCGAGGCTGATCGCCGTACCCATGATGTGTTCGACCCGGCGAAGGCCGCGCCGGGCGAACGGACCGGGACCGACGGCACCGGCATGAGCCGGCACGGTCACGCCTTGTCCAGCGCGGCCTGCAACGACTGCTTGTACGCGGTGCTGGTGTAGGTGGCTCCGGACACGGTGCTCAGGTTGGCGCTCTGCCGGGCCACGACCTCGCCGGAGGTGCCGCTGTAGCGGGCCTGCACGTCGTCGCTGCGCTGCCCGGACTGCCCGCCCAGCGGCAGTCCGATCGCCGTGGCGTCGACGATCCGGCTTCCGCTGAGCGTGATCCGGACCTGGAGCGAGCCGTACTCGTAGGTGACCGACGGCCCGGTCACCGTGCGGGTGGTGGCCTTGGGCGCGCTGGTGGTGGTGCGGGGCGCGGCCGGTGTGGTGCGCGTGCGGGTGCCACCGCGGCTGGCCGCGCTGCGGTCGGCGGACGGCTTCGGGGTCGGCTTCGACGAGGCGCGCGGCGACGGGGTGACGCCGGGCGCGGAGCCGGTGGGCGAGGGCGGCTCGGGCGCGGCGGAGCCGCCCGGGGCGACCGGGGCCAGCGCGGCCGGTACGTCCGCTCCGGCCTGCCCGGCGCCCGGCGCGCCCTTGAGCACCACCAGTGCAGTGGTGCCGGCGGCCAGTCCGGTGATCGCGAGCAGCGCGCGACGCATGGGCGGTGCCTCTCCTACAGCTCGAACGCGGTCAGGTGGATCTGGCGGCGGGGCACGCCTGCCGCACGCAGCGCGGCGACTGCCTCGTCGACCAGACCGCCGGGGCCGCACAGGTAGACGTCGCGGCGGATCAGGTCGGGCACGAGCCGGCGCAGGCCGTCGGGGTTCATCACCTGGCGGGGGCCGGGGTCGTCACGGCGGCCGACGACGTACCAGACGGAGGTCTGCCGGGCCTGCGCGAGCCAGTCCAGCTCCTGGTGCAGCAGCACGTCGGCGGGGGTACGCGCCCGGTAGATCAGCGCCGCGCCGGGCGGCAGCTCCTCCAGCATCGCCCGCAGCGGCGCGATGCCGCTGCCCCCGGCGATGAGCAGCGCCCGTTCCCGGGTGCGGTGCGCGGCGGTGAACGTACCGGAGGGGCCCTGCGCCCAGACCCGGGTGCCGGGCGTGAGGTCGCGCAGCTCGGCGGTGTACCCGCCGACGACCTTGACGGTGATCCGCAGCCACCTGTCGTTGGCGGCGGCGGAGACGGAGAACGGGTGCGACTGCCACCAGCAGCCGGGGTTGAGGAAGCGCCAGCGGAAGAACTGGCCGCCGAGCAGGTCGATCTGGTTGAGCCGTTGCCCGGTCAGGTAGACCGAGACGGTGTCCGGGCTCTCCGCCACCACGTCGGCGACGCGCAGCCGGTGCCGCACGTTGAACACCAGCGGGGCGAGCATCCGGCCCCACACCAGCGCGGCCACCACCAGCAGGTACGCGGCGATCCAGCCGGTACGCACCGGACCGGGTTCGTAGAGCTGCGCGCCGTTGCTGAACTGGTGCGCGTACCCGAGCAGCAGCGTGAGGTAGCTGGCGGCGTGCAGCAGGTGCCACAGCTCGTACGGCAGGCGGCGCCGCACCGCGCGTACCGCGGTGAACGCGACAGCGACCAGGATGCCCGCGGCGACGAACGCGGAGACCATGTCCTCGTAGTCGGTCAGCAGCGCGCCGACCTCGCCGAGCACCGTCTTGCGTTCCTGGCGGGAGTAGCCGACCACCAGCAGCGACATGTGCGCGAGCACCGCCACCAGCAGCGTCGCGCCGAGGTCCCGATGCAGCCGGGAGATCCGCTCGCCGCCGAGCGCGCGTTCCAGCACGCCGAGCCGGCTCATCATCAGCACCTGGACCAGCAGCAGGTAGCCGGCGAGCAGCCCGGTGATCCGGCCACCGGCGGTGAGCAGGTCGGCGGTGTCGGCGAGCGATCCGGCCGGGGTGTCCAGCCACCACGGCAGGACCGCGGCGACCAGGCCCAGCCAGAAGAGCACGGCGAGCGCCCGCCGGCCGCCGGGTCCGCGGCGCGGACGACCCGGGGGTACGGGGGCAGCCGGACGGCCGCCGTACGGGGCGGGATGCCCGGTACGACGGCCGGCGGCGCGGGTGTCCTGGTACGTCACGCGTAGATCTTGACCGGGGTGAACTTCTGCCGGGGGAAGACCTTGTCCACCTGGGCGGTGGTCAGGCCGAAGCGTCCCTGCGCGACCGATCCGTAGACGTTGAACATGTTGTTGTATTCCGGCACGTCGCCGCTGTCCAGCTTGTCCAGTCCGTTCCAGGTGCCGAGCAGCGAACCGGCCAGCTTGCGGCCGGACAGCACGGTGACCACACCGCCGTGCCCGTGGTCGGTGCCGCCGCCGTTCGAGCCGACCCGCCGGCCGAACTCGCTGGACACCATGATGGTCACGTCCGCCGACCGGTCGCCCAGGTCGGTGAAGAACGCGGCCATCGCGTTCGCCAGTTCGTTGAGCCGCCGCCAGAGCTGGCCGCCCTCGCGGGTGCCCTGGTTCTCGTGGGTGTCGTAGCCGCCCATGCCGACCGTCGCCACCCGCACGTTCGCGCCGCCCTTGATGAGCTGGGCGAGCTGCTTGAACGCGTTCCCGACGCCCTGGTACTCGACGCCCTCGGCGGCGGCGTACGGCTTGGCGGCGAGCTTCTGGGCGGTGGCGAGCGCGCCCATGCCCTCGATGACCGCCTCCTCGACCGGGTGGTTGATGCCGGTGAACAGGCCGCGGATCGCCTTCTCGGTGGCCGCGCGGAACTTGTCGTCGCCGTTGAGCCGCAGGTCGCCGACGCTGTTGAGGGAGATCGCGCCGTTCACGCCGACGAGCGAGCGGGGCAGCGTGCTGCCGATGCCGACGCTGCGGAACGCGGTGCCCTTGCCGAGCGAGTCGACCAGGCTGTCCAGCCAGCCCCGGCCGCCGGTCTCGCCGGGCAGGCCGCCCAGGTTGCACGCGTCGGCGGCCTGGAAGTGGCTGCGGGACAGCCGCGGGTCCGACACGGCCGGCACGAAGCCGAGCTGCCCGGCCTTGAGCCACTTCTCCAGCGGCGCGAACGCGCTGGTCAGCTTGAAGCCGCGGGCCAGCGCCAGCGAGTCGTCACCGAGCAGCAGGTCGGGGCGCGCCTTGGCGAGCACCGGGTCGTCGGCCGGTGCGACAAGGCTCAGCCCGTCCAGCCCGCCGTAGAGGAAGACGTGGATCAGCGTGCCGGTCTTGGTCGCGGCGAACGACGCCGAGGTGGTGACGAACTGCGCCGTCGCGAGCGCGGTCGCGGTCGCGGCGGCGCCGGCGACGAAGGTACGCCGGGTGACGCCCCGGCCGTCCTGCTGCGCCTCCTCGATCTCCTCCAGCCGGCGGTACCGGTCGGTCTCGGCCGCGTTCTCGGCCGCGACGATGTCCGCCTCCGCGCGCAGCAGCGCCTCGGCCGGGTTGTCGGCCAGCCGCTGCAGGTCGGGGCACTCGGGGTGCAGGGGGTACGGGTTCACGGTCATCTCCATCGAATGCCTCACCGGAGGTGGTGCTGGGGGGACGCGAGGATCGTCCGCGCGACAGCGGCGATGGCCCCGTTGAAGGTGGCGTCGACCTTGGCGCTCTCGGCCACACCGGCCACGGCGAGCACGAGCTTCTTCTCCTTGGCGCTGAGCTTCTGCTGCACCAGCCGCTGGGCCAGCGCGTCCACGTACGCCCCGGCGGTGGCCGGCGGCTTCGCGACCAGCTTCTCCGGCTTGACGAAAGTGAACTGCTTGCGCCAGCCGCCGATCAGGTCACCGGCCTCGTTCCAGCCGTCGATCATCGTCCCGGCCGAGGTCCAGGCCAGGTAGACGTCGGCGTAGCCGTCCGGGGTGGGCTTGCCCATCGGGTACTGGCCGAGTTCGCGCATCTTGTCTTGGATCTGCCGCAGGCCCTGCGCGAACGGGGTGCGCCGGTTGTCGCCGGTGAAGCCGGGGGCCGCGTCCGGCGAGACGCCGAGCACCCGGTACGTGGCGACCAGGTACTCCATCGGGCGGCGTACCTTCTGGCCGATCGCCGCCCAGAACTCCGAGGAGCTGAACAGCGTCGCCAGCACCGGCCGGATCTGCCCCTTGTTCGTGGTGTACGCCTTCGCGAGCCGGTCCACCACGGACTTCGGCGGGGTGTCGGAGACGAACCGGGTGGCGAGGTTCTGTGCCACGTACCGGGCGGTCGACGGGTGCATCGCGATGTAGCGGATGTACGAGTCGATGACCTTGTCGGCGGCCACCGGGTCGTCGGAGTTGTTGGCGTGGCTGAACCCGAGGATCTTCACCTTGCCGAGGTAGTGCCGCTCGGCGAAGAACTTGTACTTGCCGTCGGCGACACCGCGTCCGGTCTGGAGCAGCGCGGCCTGGCGGACGTCCTTCTCGGTGTAGCCGCCGTCGACGCCGACCGAGTACAGCTCCAGGTTCTCCCGGGCCAGGTTCTCGTTGACCGCGTCCTTACGCGAGTCGACCTGGTTCAGGTAGAGCAGCAGCGCCGGGTGCTTGTTCGCGGCGACGAGCATCTCCGGGTAGCTGCCCAACGCGTGCTTGCGGATGACGTCCCGGTCGAACGCGTTGCGGTAGTTCTCCCCGCCGTCGAAGTCGGCGGCGACGTGCAGGAAGTCGTTCCAGAAGTCGACCATCACCTCGAAGAGCTGCCGGTCCGACCAGATCTGCCGGGCGATGGTGGCGTCCACCGTCTCCCGGGCCGGGTCGACGCCCTTCTCGTTGAGCTGCTCGCGCTGGTCGCGCAGCTGCGTCGGGCTGAGCTTGAGCGACTGCAGCTCGGCCAGCTTCAGCTCGGCCTTCGTCGGGGCGATCTTCTCCGGTTCGAGCTGCTGGCGCAGCCAGTCGTCGATGCCGAGCCGCTTGATGTCGGCCATCACCTTCGGGGTGGCGGCGAACGTGGTGCGGGTGGCGAGGTGCCGGATCGGGTCCTTGGCGAGGACCGTCTTCACAGTCACCTTGGTCGCCTCGGCGGCGGCGGCCGGGCTGCCGTAGAGCCGGCCACCGGACGGCGCGTTGCGCTTGAGCGCCTCGCCGGCCCGGGAGCCCATGTAGCTCTCGTTCTGCTCGGTGTAGGTCCGTACCGTGCTGGGCTGCTGGCCGCTGGGCCGGGCCGCGTTGCCGTCGGTGGTCACCGTACCGGTGGCGTCACCGGCCGGCGCGTCACTGAACAGGCCGCGCACCTGCGGGGACATGGCCAGGGCGGCGCCACCGGCGACCACCACGGCACCGCCGAGGGTGGCCAGCGCCCGGCGCCGGCCCCGCTTCGGGGCCTCGTCGCCGTCGTCGTCCAGGTCGGGCAGTCCGCCACCGGGCGGCGGGCCGTACCCGCCGGCGGGCTGGGCGTAACCGCCGGACTGGGGGTAGCCGGCGGGTGCCGGCGCGGCGGGGGCGAAGCCGTTCGGCCCGACCCACTGCGGGCCCTGGGCGGGGTGGGCGCCGGGGTGCGGCGCGTGCGGGTCGCGGTACCCGTCCGGATGGGGGTGCTGGTATCCGTCCCAGCCGCGGTCGTCCCGGGGTCGACGCGGTGGCACGTTCAGGTCGGCCATGTACCTATCCCGTTTTCTTCGAGCGCCGGCACGCCTGCCACCCGATGGGGGTCGGGGTGGCGCAGGGGCGGCGACGGTTGCCGGAGAAGTTGCCTACGGGAAAGTAGCCATGCCGTCCCGGCCGCTCAAGGCGCGCCGAACGCGCTCGTGAGCGCACTTAAGACGGTGCTCAGGCCCGCCGCGGAGGGCCCGTCGCGGCGGCAGGGGCGCGGCGGCGTCCGGAGCAGGGCCGACCCGGACGCGCACTGCCCGGATGCGAGGTTTCGCACAGCGGCGACGCCGCCGGGGGCGTTCATCGCCTCACCGAAAATTAAGGTACGGATAAGCCTGCGCTGAGAACCTCGTTCCGCCTGTCCGGTCCGGCGAAACAGCAGCAGCGGCGGCGCGTGACCGGCCTCCGATCCGGGTATGCCGCCGAACCGCTGAAGCCGTGAGGGGAAGGGCACCGCCATGCTCAGCCAAGAGGATCAGCGCAGGTTCGAACAGATCACCCGTCATCTGCGGGAGAGTGATCCACGCTTCTTCGCCCGGTTGGACAGCCGGATCAAGGGCCGCCGGGGCCGGTACATGATGCTGTTGACGATCGTGCTGTGGGCGTCGCTGCCGGCGATGACAGTGCTCGTCGGACGGCTCGCCGGGGCGATCTGCGCGGTGGTGCTCGTCGCCAACGCCGCAGTGATGTGGCGCTTCCGCCGCCGCCTCCTTTAGGTGCAAGGAAGGGCCCCTTATTAACGCTTCCGGTAGAGGAAGGGCCCCTTATTAACGCTCGCCTGCGGCCTCGCCGCGGCTGAACTCCCTGGGGGACGCGGCTTCGCCGCGACCGAACTCCCGGTACGCCCGGCGCAGCCGCTCGGCCAGGCCCGGCCCACCGATCATGGCACCGGGTGAACCGAGCTGGCGCAACAGCAGCTCCGAGCCGGTGGCGAGCGTGGGCGGCCGGTCCGGCAGCGGCACCGGTGACAGCCAGAACCGGTCCGGTTCGGCTTCCGCCTCGACCGGCGGCAACCCGGCCAGGGCCCGCGCCGCGCCGACCACCGGCACACCGGTCGTCCCGGCCGGCTCCGGCCCGGCGCCCGACTCCGGCCCGGCACCCGGGCCCGGCTCCGCGCCCGCACCGCCGTTTCCGCCCGCGCCACCGGCTCCGCCCGCACCACCGGCCCCGCTCGCACCACCGGCTCCGCCGGCACCGCCGGTTCCACCTGAGCTGCCGGCGTCGGCGGCGCGCAGCGTACGCAGCCGGTCCAGCAGCTCGGCGCGGGACCGCCCACGCCAGTGCAGCAGGTGGAACGGGTCCGCGTCGAACGCCTCGGCGAGCAGGTAGAACGTGGCCGCCAGGTGTTTGCACGGCACCGCGAAATCCGGGCAGCCGCAGCGCTGGTCCAGCTCGCCGATCTCGGCCGGGAACAGCGGCGCGCCCGCCTCGGCGAACAGCTCCTCCAGTTCGGCCGGCAGGTCACCGGCGAGCAGCCGGGCGCTGAAGAACGCCTGCCCGGCCAGCTCCGATTCCAGTCGCCGCCACACCTTCGACGGGTACGCGGCCAGTCCGATCCGCACCGGGTACGGCCGTGGCCGGGAGCCCTGCACCTCGGCGGTGACCTCGCCCGGCGACACGTCCAGCCGGAGCACCTGGCCCCGGCGCGCGTACGCCCGGCCGCGGGTGAGCCGGGAGCCGAGCGCGAACGACTCCAGCACCTCCACGAACCGCCGGGACCACCAGGACTGCCCGATCGCGCCCCGGGTGCTGCGCGCCCGGAGGCCGCCCTCGACGCGTACCGGCGGGCCGTAGTCGTCGAAACCGGGGCTCACTCGACCACCGCCCCGGACTCCAGCCGGAACAGGTCGCGCAGCGTGTCGGTGGACAGCTCGGTGACCCACTGCTCGCCGCTGCCCACCACCGACCGGGCCAGGCTGCGCTTGTCGGCGATCATCGCGGCCACCTTCTCCTCGACGGTGCCGGCGCAGACGAACTTGCGTACCTGCACGCGGCGGCGCTGTCCGATGCGGAACGCCCGGTCGGTGGCCTGGTCCTCGACGGCCGGGTTCCACCACCGGTCCACGTGCACCACGTGGTTGGCGGCGGTCAGGGTGAGCCCGGTGCCGCCGGCCTTGAGCGACAGGACGAACAGCGGCGGACCCTGCGGCGTCTGGAACCGGGTCACCATGGCGTCCCGTTCGGCCTTGCCGACGCCGCCGTGCAACAGCAGCACCTCCCGGCCGGTACGCGCCGACAGGTGCCCGCGCAGCATGCCGCCGAACTCGGCGTACTGGGTGAACAGCAGCGCCTTCTCCTCCGCCGCGAGCACCTCGTCGACGATCTCGTCGAGGCGTTCCAGCTTGCCGGACCGGCCGTCCAGCACGGAGCCGTCGTGCAGCAGCTGGGCGGGATGGTTGCAGACCTGCTTGAGCCGGGTCATGGTGGCGAGCACGAGCCCGCGCCGCTCGATGCCGTCGCTGGACTCGATCTTCGCCATCATGTCGTCGACCACGGCCTGGTAGAGGGCGGCCTGTTCGGCGGTGAGGTTGCAGACCACCTCCATCTCCAGCTTCTCCGGCAGGTCGGTGATGATCGTCGGGTCGGTCTTGAGGCGGCGCAGCACGAACGGTCCGGTGATCCGGCGCAGCCGCTCGGCCACCTCGGCGTCGCCGTGCCGCTCGATCGGTTCGGCGAAGCGCTTGCGGAACGTCGCGGCCGGGCCGAGCAGCCCCGGATTCGCGAACTGCATGATCGACCAGAGGTCGGCGAGCCGGTTCTCCACCGGCGTACCGGTGACCGCGACCCGGTGCCGCGCGGGCAGTGACCGGACCGCCTCGGCCTGGCGGGTGGCGGCGTTCTTGATCGCCTGCGCCTCGTCCACCACCACCCGGTGCCAGTCGACGCCGGCCAGCTCGAACGCGTCCCGGGCGGCCACCGAGTACGTGGTGAGCACCAGGTCCGCCTCGCCCACTGCGGCGGCGAAGCCCTCGCCCCGGGTGCGCTCGGCGCCGTGGTGCACGTGGACGCGCAGCCCGGGCGCGAACTTCGCCGCCTCGCGCTGCCAGTTGCCGACGAGCGACATCGGGCAGACCAGCAGTGTGGGCCCGGCTTCCGGCGGGTCACCGGCGAGCAGCGCGAGCAGTTGCACGGTCTTGCCGAGGCCCATGTCGTCGGCGAGGATCCCGCCGAGTCCGAGCGACTGGAGGAACGCCAGCCAGGCGAGCCCGCGCCGCTGGTACGGCCGCAGCGTCCCGGTGAACCCCGGCGGCGGGTCGGCCGGGGTGAGACGCCGTTCCGCCTCACCGGCGAGCAGGTCGCCGAGTGCGCCGTCGGCGACCACGTCCAGCACCGGCAGCTCACCGGCCCGGTCGTCACCGGACAGTCCCATCCGCAGCAGGTCGGCCACTGTCAGCTCGCCGGAGGAGCGCAGCAGTTTCAGCCCGGCCTCCAGCCGCTGCGGGTCCAGCTCGACCCACCGGCCGCGCAGGCGGACCAGCGGCGACTTCAGGTCGGCCAGCGACGCCAGTTCCTCGGCGGTCAGCGGCTCGTCGCCGAGCGCCAGCTCCCAGCGGTAGTCGACGAGCGCGTCCAGCCCCAGCTTCCCGGCGGTGGTGGCGACAGCGCCCGGGGCGGTACGGCTGCGTGCCCGCAACCGCGCCCCCAGCCGCGACGAGGAGCGCCGCCACCACGAGGGCAGCAGCACCCCGAACCCGGCCGCGTGCAGCACCGGCGCGCCCTCGCGCAGGAACCGGTGCGCGCCCTCGGCGTCCAGCTCCATTCCCTCGGGCGCGGCGGTACGCAGCGCGGCGTCCACCTCGGGCCACAGCCGGCTGGCCCGGCCCAGCTCGGCGAGAAGCGTCTCCTGGGGTTCCACGCCCCGGGCGGCGAGCGCCGGTGCGGGCCGCTGCCAGATGTGTGCGGCGTCGACCACGAGTCCCGGCTCGTCGGCCGGGTGCAGGCCGAACTCGACCCGCCAGGCGGCGTCCTCGACCAGTTCGGCGACCGGGTCGACGGCCGGCTCGACGAGGCGGAACGTGGCCCGTACCGCGCCGCCCGCGGCGTCGCGCTGCCAGGCGTCCAGTTCGTCGCGCAGCGTCGCCAGCGCGTCCGGCTCGGCCGGGAAGGCGCGTTCCGGGCCGGTGAGCGCGGCCAGCCAGCGCGGCACCGCGCCGACCGGGCGCATCCCCCGGTGCAGCCGGGTGTCGGTCAGCGCCACCCGGGCGGCGGCGTCGACGAGCGCGTCCAGCGCCTCCGCGACCAGCTCACCGGCCCCGATGTCGTCGGCCCGCCCGGCCCACGCGCCGCCCGTCGGACCGCCCGCACCGGCCCACGCGCCGCCCGTCGGACCGCCCGCACCGGCCCACGCGCCGCCCGTCGGACCGCCCGCACCGGCCGACGCCGCCGCGACGGCGGCAGGTGCATCCCCGGGCTCGGGCTGCCACTCCCGGGCGGCGCGGGCCGCCGGTGGCAACGCCGTCGCCAGGTCACGCGCCCAGCCCGCATCGGTGCCGGTGAGCAGCGGCCGCCAGAGCGCCCACCCGGTCGCCACGTCGTCCACCCCAACGGCCCGCAGCCGCCGCCCGGCCCCCGCGACACCCGCGCCCGAGGCCGCCGGTGACCGCCGCGCCGAGGTCCGCCCGCCGGTCGCGGCCGATCCGCTGTCGGGTCCACCACCACCGGGGTACGCCTCGAGCACGACCGGCAGCAGCCGGCCGCGTACGACCAGGTCGGCGGCGAAGCCGGCCAGCTCGCACAGGTGACGCAGGCTCGCCCCGACCGGGCCCGGCATCGGGGCGCGCAGCAGCGCGTACGCGTCGTCCGGGGCGTACCCCAGGGCGGGAGCGCGCCATCCGGCGCGGGTGACCGGGCCGCGGACCGGTTCCCCGACGGTGGCCCGGACCAGTTCCGGCGAGTCCAGCGGCGAGCCGGCCCGGGTCGGCAGGTCCAGCCGGACGGAGATCGGCTCGCCGGGCGGGCCGTCGAGCGCGGCGGCGAGCGCGGCGTGGTCGGCGGCGAACGGGTGCGGGCGTTCGCGCGGTACGCGGCCGGGGCGGCGGGGCGCGCGGGCCGGGAGCGTGCTGTCCTCGGCCCACAGGGCGAGCCCAGCGCCGGGCAGCCACAACCCGTGGATGACCAGCACTGCTCCCCCTCGACGACGCCCCGGGGCCGGAAGACGGCGCCCGGGGAGTCAGGATAGGCCGCCGGGCGCCGCTATCGTCGGCGCCATGGTCGACCTTCTCGTGATCGGCGGGCTCGGCGTGGACATCCGCGTCCAGGTGTCCGCGCTGCCGCCGCCCGTCGCCGACTCGCTGCTGGTGCCGCCGATCGACCTGCGGATCGGCAACACCGGCTCCGGGGTCGCGCTGGCCGCGCACGCGCTCGGCCTGCGGGTGGCGCTCGTCGACGTGCTCGGTGCCGACGCGGCCGGGGACGTGGTGCGGGCGGCGCTGGCGCGTACCTCGATCCGGACCACGCTCGCGGACGCGCCGGCCGGTACCCGCCGCTCGGTGAACCTGGTCGACCCGGCGGGGCGGCGAATGTCGCTGCACGACCCGCGTCCCTGGTCGGGGCCGGCGCCGTTCGGCGAGGCGGAGCTGGCCGCTCTCGTCGCCGAGGCGACCCACGTCCACCTGTCGATCATGGACTGGGCCCGGGACGCACTTCCGGTGCTGCGCGCCGCCACGTCGGTCTCCACCGACCTGCACGACTGGGACGGCGAGAACGACTACCACCGCCCGTTCGCCCGGATCGCGGACCTGGTCTTCGTCAGCGACACGCGGCTCGGCGAGCGGGCCGCCAAGGAGGCGGCGGAGCTGGCGCCGCGCACGGTGCTGGTCACCGGCGGGGCGGCGGGCGCGACGCTGCACACGCCCGGCGTGCCACCGACGCACGTGCCCGCCGCCACCCCGCCCGGACCGGTGGTGGACACCAACGGTGCCGGGGACGCGTTCGCGGCCGGGGTGATCGCCGCCCGGCTGCGTGGCGCGGGCGTCCTCGACGCGGCCAGGTACGCCGCCCGGGTGGCGGCCGCCGCCTGCACCCACGACGGGATGGAGTATCCGGACGGGCTGCTGCCCCGCGAGTGACCCGTCAGATCGCGCCGGTCTCGCCGTCGGTCAGCTCGCGCAGGATGTCGGCGTGCCCGGCGTGCCGGGCGGTCTCCTCGATCAGGTGCACCAGCACCCAGCGCAGCGACACCTCGCCGAGCTGCGGGTGCGGCACCACGTGGTCGAGGTCGAACCGGGCGGCGACCCGGCGGGACTCGTCGCACGCCGCCTCGTACGCGGCGACGAGCGACTCGACGGTGTCGCCGGCGCCCAGCGTGAAGCTGGCGTCGGCGTCGGCCTGGGAGGTGACGTAGACGTCGCCCGGCTCGGGGTCGAACAGGCAGCGGAACCAGTTCCCCTCGACCACCGTCAGGTGCTTGAGCAGCCCGGCCAGGGTGGTCAGCGAGGGCACCAGGCGCCGGGCGGCGTCGGCGTCGGTCAGGCCGCGCGTCTTGCGCAGCACGGTGCCCCGGTGGAAGTCGAGGAACGCGTCGAGGATCGCCCGTTCGCCGCCCGTGCGGGCGAGGACCGGACCGAGTGTCGGATCGATCGTCGGGTGCGCCATCCCCGGACCCTAGTACGCGGTGTGCTAGCCCCGCTGCCCCGCGTGATCCCCTGCGCGGGCGGGCCGGCCGGGGCAGGATGGGCGCATGGCTTCCACGGTGCAGATCCCCCTGGTGGGCGGCGCGGCCGACGGCGAGACCGTCACCGTCGAGCTGGACGTCAACGGCCGCCCGCCGCTGACCCACCACCACCTCGGGCCGCAGGGGCTCGCGGAGGCGCAGATCTACGAGCTGGAGTCGAGCGACCAGCCGGGCCGCGAGTGGGTCTACGCCTGGCGCGGCCCGGCGGTCTGACGGCCCGGCTCACAGCGCGTGCGTCAGCGTGCGGGCCCGGATGCTGTCCAGCACGCTGCGGGTCACCTGCGAGGTGCCGCGCGCCTGCTCGCACACCTCAGCGACCCGGCGCGCGGTCGCGTCGGCCCGGGCCTCCCGCTCGTCCCACAGCCGGTCCACCTCGGCCAGCAACGGGCCCTCCACCTCGCGTTCCACGCCGCGCAGCGCCGGCACACCGAGGCGCTGGGCCAGGTCGAAGACCTTTCCGGCGTACGGCAGCGGCAGGAACGGCGTGCCCATCATGGCCGCGAAGATCAGGAAGTGCAGGCGCATGCCGACCGCGAGGTCGAAGTGGCGCATCAGGCCGAGGATCTGCGCCGGACGGTAGTCGCCGTGCAGGATCCGGCCCCGATCGGCGGCGGTCATGTGCGACAGCACGCCGTGGGAGTGCCGGATGTCGTCGCGTTCCATCGGCACGAACAGCACGTACGCGTCGATCCGGTGCACCAGGAAGTCACCGATCTGGGCGAGCAGGCGGTGGTAGCCGTCCACGTCGAGCCGTTCGGCGGCCCGGCCCGGCTCGCGCACGCTCAGCCCGACCAGCCGGGAGCCGGCCGGTACGCCCTCCTCACGCAGCCACTGCTGGGGGAACTCCTCCGGTTCGAGCAGGAACGCCGGGTCGGCGGTGACGGTGATCGGGTTGACCAGGCCGGCCTCCTCCAGCACCATCCGGGACTCCTGGTCGCGGACTGTCACCTCGACGGCCTGCGCCAGCGTCTCGCGCACCATGCCGCTGTCCAGCGTGTCGGTGAGCGGGCCGACCCCTACCGCGTACGTGATCAGCGGCAGCCCGCGCTCCTGGGCGACCCGGACCACCCGCAGGTAGCGCCGGGCCTCCTTGTCGTAGAGGATCCCGCCGCCGCCGAGGATGAGCAGGTCGAGCTGGTTGAGCACCGGGGACGAGTCGACCCGGCTGACGCCCTCCCACGGCACCGCCTCGACCTCGGGGTGGGCCAGCGCGGTGTGCGCCGGGTTGCGGGAGAAGACGATGATCCGGGCATGGGGCTCGTGGCGGCGCAGATCGTCCAGCAGACCCGTGAGGATCGCCTCGTCGCCGAGGTTGCGACCGCCGTAGGAGCCGAGCACGCCGATGGTCAGTCCGGTGCGTTCCCTCATCCGTTGCTCCTTCCCAGGGGCGTCCGCGCCAGCGTTCCCGCTGGCCGCCCCGGGTTAACGCACGGCGAGGAGGCTCAACCGGTGGCTTCGCCGACCAGACGGGAGACGAGGTCCGAGACCACCTGATCGGTGTCGAACCCGGCGTCGATCGAGGTGGTGAGCAGGTCGAGCAGGAGCCCGTCGACCGCGAAGTGCAGCAGCGCCACCTCGTACGCCCCGCCCGGCAGTCCGGCGGCGGTGTGGTGGGCGACGTCGTCGGCGTACCCCTGGCGCAGCACGCCGCCGAGCGCGGCCCGCAGCTCCGGGCGGCGGGCGGCCTCCAGCCGCAGCTCGAACAGCGCCCGGGTGAGGCCCGGTTCGCGGGTGGTGCGGGCGACGATGTCGCGCAGGTAGTCGGTCATCAGCGCGAGCGACGGCTCGCGGCGGCCGAGGTCGGCCAGCACGGCCGGGTCGGGCGCGATCCGGTCGAAGATGCGTTCGGCCAGTCCGGCGAGCAGCGCCGCGCGGGACGGGAAGTAGTTCGAGGTGGTGCCGGTGGGCACGCCCGCCTCGGCGTCGACCGCCCGGTGGGTCAGCCCGCGCGCGCCCGCCTCGGCGAGCACCCGCAGGCCGGCGTCGGCGAGCAGGGTACGGCGTTCCGGATTCCTGGCCACGCGAACACACTAGCAATAACCACGACAGGTGTTGTACATTCATCGCCGAACCACGACAGCCGTCGTGGATCACCTCGGACATCGGAGCCGGTTTGCGCAAGCTCGTCTACTTCGTCGCCAGCACCCTCGACGGCTTCATCGCCGCACCCGACGGGTCGTTCGACTTCCTCCCGCTCACACCCGACCTGGCGCCCCACCTGGTGGCCGAGTGGCCCCAGACGCTGCCCACGTTCGCCCACGCCCAGCTCGGCATCGACTCCCCGCCGAACGGCCGCTTCGACACCGTGCTGATGGGCCGCGGCAGCTACGAGCCGGGTCTGCAGCTCGGCGTGACAAGCCCGTACGCCCACCTCGAGCAGTACGTGTTCAGCCGCTCCCTGCCCCCTGCCGACTACCCGGACGTGCACGTCGTCGACGGCGACCCGGCCGCCCTCGTCCGGGAGCTGAAGACCCGGCCCGGACGCGACATCTGGCTCTGCGGCGGCGGGCAGCTCGCCGGTCAGCTCCTCGACGAGATCGACGAGCTGGTGGTCAAGCTCAACCCGGTGGTCGTCGGCAGCGGCATCAAGCTCGTCGACAGCGGCTTCGATCCGCGCCGGCTCACGCTCACCTCGGCGCGGCCGTTCGACGCCGGCGTGGTCGTCCTGCACTACACGCGCAACGGTTAACCCGGTTGCCCCGGACGGCGGGCGGCACGCACCGTGGAGCGGTGACGAAGACCCGGCTGCACTGGCACGAACTGCCCGCACACGTCCGCGACGGCGTCGAGGCCGTCCTCGGCGACCGGGTGGTGGCGGCGCGGTCCCAGTCGGGCGGCTTCTCCCCCGGCACCGCCGACCGGGTCCGTACCGCAGGTGGTGGCCGGGCCTTCGTCAAGGCGGTCAGCCCGGCGCAGAACGACCGCAGTCCCGACCTGCACCGCGCCGAGGCCCGGATCGCCACGGCCCTGCCGCCGGACACGCCCGCGCCCCGGCTGCTCGGCAGCTACGACGACGGCGACTGGATCGCGCTGGTCTTCACCGACGTGGAGGGCCGGCACCCGGTCACCCCGTGGCGGGCCGACGAGCTGGCCGCCGTGCTGTCCACGCTGGAGACGATGGCCGGCGCGCTCACCCCGGCGCCGGCCGCCGCGCCCACCCCCACCGCCGCCGAGCGGCTCGCACACGACTTCGGCGGCTGGCGGCGCCTCGCGTCCGACCCGCCGGCCGACCTCGACCCGTGGGCCCGGTCCCACCTGCCCGAGCTGTGCGCCGCCGCCGACCGGGGACTGGCCGCACTCGACGGCGACACGCTCTGCCACGTCGACGTGCGCGCCGACAACCTGCTGCTCGGCCCGGACGGTTCGGTCACAGTGGTCGACTGGCCCTGGGCCTGCCGCGGGCCGGCCTGGCTGGACACGCTGCTCACAGTGGTCAACGTGCAGGTGTACGGCGGACACGACCCGGACGCCCTGCTGGCCGCCCGAGCGGTGGCCGCCGACGTGGACCCGGCCGACCTGACCGGAGTGCTCGCCGGGTTCACCGGGTTCTTCCTCGACGGCGCCCGCCAGCCACCGCCTCCCGGCATCCCGACCGTACGGGCATTCCAACGCCTACAGGGCGAGTCCCTGCTCCCCTGGCTGACCCACCGCCTGAAGCCCTGACCGCCCCGCCCTGGCCCGGCCCGGCCCGGCCAGGCGATCTTGCAGTTTCGGCCTCTGGGACGCCGCTTTGGCGCGCTTTGTCGGGGCCGGAACTGCAAGATCAACGCGATCGAGAGGGCTGGAGGCGCGGCGGTGCACGGCGCGGATCACCCGGCAGTGGGGACGCCCAGGGGGTCGGCGAACAACGGGGAGAAGCCCAGTTCGGCGGCGCCGATCAAGGTGGCGTCGTAGCCGAGTGCGGACACGCGCAGGCGGGCCTTGTCGCGGGAGATGGGCAGCACGTTCGCGGCGATCCGGCTGCGTACGTGGGCGGCCGAGGCGGGGAAGACCTCCTGGAGCGTGCCCCCGAAGATCACCACGCCGGGGTTGAACAGGTTGATCACGTTCGCCACGCCGATGCCCAGCCAGTCACCGATGTGCCGCAGCGCGTCCCGGGCGGCCGGCTCTCCCTGAGCGGCGGCGGCGACCACCGCACGTACCGCCTCGCGCCCCTTCTCCTGTGCCGGGCGGCCCGCGACGTCGAGCAGCGCCCGCTCACCGACCTCGGCCTCCAGGCACCCGCGCGAGCCGCAGCCGCACGGCCGCCCCTGGTACGGGTTCACGAGCATGTGCCCGACCTCGGAGGCGTACCCGCCGTCGCCGTCGAGCAGTTCGCCGCCCACGATGATCCCGCCGCCGACACCCACGTCACCGTGCAGGTAGACGAGGTTCTGGACGCCGACACCGGCACCGCGCTGATGCTCGGCCAGCGCCCCGAGGTGCGCCTCGTTGCCGACCAGGACGGGCAGGCCCAGATCGAGCCGCCGGGCCAGCTCGGCACCGAACGCCTGGTCCACCCACCCCATGTCCGGTCCGAAGCGGACCATCCCGTCGCCCGGCCGGATCATGCCGCAGTAGGAGGCGCCCACTCCGACGCAGACCGATCCGGGTGGCGCGGCGTGGTGCAGGGCCCGCCCGAAGTCAGCGAGCACCGAGACAACGGAGTCGAGGTCGGCGCCGGCCCGTGGCCGTTCGGCCTCCAGCCGCGCCGCCACCACACCGCCGAGCCCGACGCGGGCGGCCACGAGCCGGTCCACGGCGATGTCGAAGGCGAGGACGTAGACGGTGTCGGAGGCGGGACGCACCACACGCGAGGGACGCCCGGCCCGCCCGCTGCCACCCGCCGTCACCTCGCGGACCAAGCCGGCCGCCGCCAGTTCCGCGGTGAGCGCCATGACCGTGCTGCGGTTGACGCCCATCCAGTCGGCCAGCTCGACGCGCGTGACCGGGCCGGTCAGGTGGACGCGCCGCAGCAGCGCGCCGAGGTTGAGCCGGCGGCTGTCCCCCTGCGCGTGCCGGTCTGCTGCCAGACCTTTCAGCATCGACAACTCCGTCGGATGGCGACTGGCTCGTGGCCCCAGGGTAGTGGCCATACATCGACCGCTGCCAGCGCGTACCCGGAGTACGGCCCCGCCGCACGTCGGAGTTGCTTCCGACGGCCAAGGAGCCCACGACGACCCATTGACAGACTCGACTATTTCGTGCCGCGCTTTCGACGAGCCTTGTCATCGGATCCACGGATAGCGCTGCCGAGTTCCGCGAGTCTCTCGTCGGCACGGCGGCGTCGGTGCTTCACCCATTCTTTGCCTTCGGCAGCAACACCTTCGAGTACGTGCAAGGTGTTCCCGAGCCCAGCGGCGTCGAGCGACAGCTCGGCGATCTTGGTGGCGCTCTCGTCGTACTGGAGGGTTTCGTTCTCGGGTTCGCTCACTCGGAGCGAGATCGGCTCTCCGCTGAACAACGTCAGCTCGAATACCTGCTGCTGCTTGGCGATTCCGTCGATCCGGACCGCGGCGACGGCATCGAAACGATAGTTGAGCCGTTGGGTGACGCGGCTGACGACCGTCTCGAAGTCGAGGTCGATGTTTACTTGCCGCACGCCGTCGTCTGTCAGCAGGAACAGCAGCAGACGGTATCGCGAGTAACGCCATGGCCCTTGCGGGTACCGTGCCTTCTTACAAGGGGGAGCAGGCGCCTCGATGAAGGCGTGTGCAATTATCTGGCTCGGGTGGAGCCGGTATTGCCGCATGGCCTTGTCGACCAAGACTTTCCGGTCGCTCTCCAACCAGGCAGCCATCTCTGTGTCTGACGGCTTGTCGGACAGCTTCTCGCACCATCGGTGGTACGCCGCCCAGCGTGCCGCATCCTTGACTTCCCTCTCCGCTTGATCGTCGGCGACCCTACGTCGCTCGGCGACGATGCGGAACGAGGAGCGCACCGCCGGCACGGCAGACGCCACCGCGAGCAGGATCCATCCTGCGCCCGCCAGAGGAGCGCTTGTCACGACAGCCGGGACGAACCAGAGGCTTCCGAGGGCGAGCAGAGCCAGCCCGCCGACCTGGAGCGCCTTGGCCTTGACCGGCGTGCGCAGTGCCTGACGATAGGCCGTCAGAGTGTCTTGCTCCCACTGCCTTCGCACGTCGCCTACGAGATACCGAACGAGCCAGGCGACGCGGTTGGCGTCGATACGCTGCTCACGGTAAAGCTCGACCAGTTCGTCGCGGAGGTGCCGCTGGATGCCCGCTGTCTGGGAGCGCCAGTAGGTCCGGTCAGTTCCATCGGGAACATATCGACCAAAATAGCGATTGAAAAGCACGTCCATCTTGCGGGCGAAGCCTCCCTGAGGCGCTTCTCGCCCCCGTTGCCGGGGTGGACGGATCTCTGCTTCCTTCGCGCGCAGCCGCGCCGCGCGGTAGTACCGCTCCGCCCCGCCGACGCAGAAGGCGCCCAGTCCGACCAAGCCGGCGAGCAGCCCGAGCAGCGGGTCGAGCATGCCGCGAGCCGCGACGAGCACAATGAGCCATTTTCATCCTGCGTGGCGGTCGGCTTCGACGCGGTGCAGGACGAGGATGGCCTGCACGATCGCGGTCGCTCGGCGTGGGCAGCAGCGCAGCTTGACCAGGATTTTCCAGGTCTTGAGGGTGGCGATCGCGCGTTCGCCGCGGGCGCGGATCTTCGCGTGCGCTCGGTTGACGGCCTTCTGCCGGCGTGACAGCTTCGGCCGGAAGCGGCGCCGCTTGAACGGGGTGCGCACGCTGCCGGGGGCGCCTTGATAGCCCTTGTCCGCGAAGGTCATCACGTCGGTGCTGGCCAGGGCGTCGATGATGCCGTGGGTGCGGGCGGCGGTCAGGTCGTGCGTCGAGGCGGGCAGCGCGGCCGAGGCCCAGACGAGACGCCCGGCCGCGTCGGCGATGACCTGCACGTTCACGCCGTGACGCTTGTGTTTTCCGGAGTAGTACGGCTTCTGGTTGGCGACCCGGTCGATCGGGATCAGGGTGCCGTCGAGGATTGCGTAGGCGAGCAGACGGATCCTGGTCATGGCCGTGGCCAGGTCGTCGGCGGTCGCGGCGAGCAGGTCGATGGCCTCGTGGACATAACGCCAGGCGGTCGTGACGCCGATGTCGAATCCGGCGGCCAGGCGGGTGTAGGTGTCGCCGTTGCGCAGGTGGGCCAGGGCGAGCAGGGCTTGCCGGCCGGGGTCGAGGCGTCGCCACCGAGACCGTTGCTGCTGGCGGCGGGTTCGGATGAGGGCGGCGAGGTGGTTCAGGCTGCGGGTGGACAACGGAATCGCGGCAGGGTAAGACAGCACAGCGAGGCTCCCGGTTGGGGCATCTGATCTTGGTCGATTGCTGTCTTACCGGGAGCCTCGTCCTACCTGGACACCGGCCTCCCACACCGCCCGTGACCTGCGCCGTCACGATGAAAATGGCTCAATCATCTGCACTACCGCGAGGGTGAACGCAGCGGCGCCGATACCAGCGCGGAGCTGATCACGAAGAGGGACAGCAGCGGGCCGCACTGGCAATGTCCGAGGTTGGGCGGGTGTGGGATGGAAGAATTTCCAAACCCGGTTGAGCCGGTTCCCGGCTGTGCGCTGCGATTCGGCCAGCGCCACGGACTTTCGCCACATGGCCTCCTGCATCGCGCCGTCGAGCAGTGCCTCAAGATGACCGTAGATCTCGTCGCGCTGACGCTGCTTCAACGCGTCGATTTCCTTGACTGCACGATCCGTCTCCGCGACGCCAGCAGGAGCCAGGAGGTGATGGATGATCACACTCGAGCCTGCTGCCCATTCATCATGATCGTCGAGGCGGGACAGACCGGCGCAGACGGCCTCGAGATGGTCCAGTTCCTGGTCGGACAGCTGACGCAGCGTGCGTCCGCTCAACAGGGCGATGAGCCGGTAGAACTGGACTTCCGTCGTGAGATAGCCCCTGGCGACCGCCTTCTCAATGAGCGTCCGTGCCCGGTCACGCACCCGCCCGTCGAGATACTTCAGCCCGAGGGCGAACTCCTCTTCAGGGCTGGAGCCCGGCGGTACCCGGTAGAAGTTGATGTCGCCGTGGACTACCCCCGCCTGCACGCCGACGTGGGCATTCCCTTGTGCGACGTTTGTCGTGGTCGGGGCAGTCATCACATCCCCCGCACCACAGCGATGATCGCCGCAAGCCGCACCGCCAACTCAGACACGTCGGCCACCAGGCCCCGCAACCGCAGGAGCGCGACCATCAGGCCACTCCTCTTCTCGGTTGTGCCTGCCGAGACGCATGCGGTTGCCGTCTCCAGTTCCGACTCGGCTGCGGCATAGGTCTCTTCGTTCAGTTGCCCGTCAAGGTGGGCCTGCTTGAGGCGGGTTCGCAGTTCCGCGATGCTGGCTGCCAGGTCGATCGACCCATCGGCCCCGCCGCCGATAGTGACGTTGCCATTGATCTGCCCGGCCTGTATCCCGACACGGGCGTTGCCGGTGGCGACGTTGCGATTGTTGATCGACATCGTGGGGCTCCCGTCCCTCTCGGAACCGCCTTGGCTGGCAGATCCATCGATGATCAGTTCTCGCGCCAACGCGGTGGCGTAGACGGCGGCGTGACGTGCGGCTTTTCGTTGCCAGTCCTGCCCGTCGGTGGCTGCCTTGCTGCCGTCGGCATGGTCGCTAACGCCACGAACGACCACCACGGGCAGGGCACGGTTGAGATGGCCGGCCTGGGCCACGCCAGCCGCCTCCATTTCGATTGCGACAGCGTCGTTGTAGTGCTGACGGATCCAGCGGGCCTGTTCGGAGATGCCCGAGTCCTGGACCACCTCTCCCGCAGCGATCGGGCCGAAATGGACGAAAGGATCTGATCCTGGGGGAAGACTCCGACGCCAAACGCTGGACCTGGCGACGTGATGGGCGATCTGGTCGGCCTCATGTGGGATCTCCCACGCCTTCGGCCTGGCCTTCAAGCCGTCGTCTTCGCTGGTACCGCCGTGATAGGCATAGATCTTGCTGGCAACGACGACGTCACCCAGCCGGATGTTGGGCCACAAACCACCGGCGACTCCCACGAACAGCACAGCTGCCGGGGAGAATTCGGCCATCGCCCGCTCCGCGAGCACCGCAGCCGGATGATTGCCCTTCCCAACCAAACCCAGCGCGATCCGGCAGCCGCTCTGGTCGATCCTGCCAACCTCGAAGCGGGTGCCGGCCGGATGGCGGCGCACCCGGAGGTCGAGCAGTTGATCGCGAACCGCTTCGTACTCAAGGTCCAGTGCCGTGAGAATCACGACGAGGCCGCTGTTCGCGCTCACGTTGTCTCCTTGTTTTCCAGACCATGGGGTCGGGTCATCGGGGGGTGGAGAGTCGTGCAAGGGCCGGGACGGAAAAGCCGAGCGGGACGGCCCCCTTCGGGCTTCTTGTAAGTCGGGCCGGCCGGGACAATGAAGCCGTCCACGCTCTGCACTTTCCGGTAGAAGTTCCGTGGATCCAGTCGCACGCCCCACGCCGCTTCGTAGACCTCCTGAAGCTCTGCGATCGTGAAGGTCGGGCCACAGAAGGCAGTGGCGATCGCGGAGCGCTCCAGCTTTTCGCGCGCCCGCTCGACACCGTCGGCCAGGATCTGCTCATGATCGAAGGCGAGATGCGTCTCATCTGACAACGCCTGCGCCACAGGGATCCAACACGCCTGTGAGGCGTCAGTGCCGGCAATCGGCTCGGGCAATCGAGGCGCGATGGCCAGGTAAGCCGCCGAGATCACCCGCCCTCGCGGGTCACGATCCGGCGCACCATAGACGCCGAGTTGCTCGAGGTGCAGTTGATGCGGCCCCAAGCCAGCCTCCTCGGCAAGCTCTCGTTGGGCAGCCTCTACGAGATCTTCCTTCTCATGGTTAAGGAACCCGCCGGGCAGGGCCAAGGCACCTTGGTAGGGCTCGATCCCTCGCTCGATCAACAGCACCTGTAGGCAGGATTTCCGCAAAGTGAGGATGACGAGGTCAACCGCAAGAAGAACGGCCGGGGGAACCCAGCGATCGCCAGACATGAATCGACCATAGACTTACTGTCACTCTGACAGGAAGGCTGCCGACTGTCGGATTTCAGCGGGGCACCGAGAGGGAGGTTGCGTCTTTCGACGCCGATGGCGGGCAAGGGGGTCGACGCTCGATCGGCGTCCACCCTCAACCGATCGCGGACCTACCAGGCCAAGACGAGCATGGGTGGCGGGCTCGGCCACGAGACAGATGAACTCTGGTTCGCACTGCTGCCCGGCACCGGGCTGGCCGCAACGGGCACCCGACTGCCGGGCGGGCACTACCTCCACCGCATTGACTGCCGGATTGGGCATGGCAGCGAGCGGCAAGCCGGCTGGGCTGGCGGTGGAGGCGGGTGGAACGTCACGGGTATCTCCCGGACCGGGAGACACCCGTGACGTTCCAGTCGGCGCGGACGGGCGCGCCGGCGGGCTACTCGGCTTCGCGGACCGGGCTCTGCGGCACCACCATCACCGGCCGGTGGGCGCGGTGCAGCGTGGCCATGGCGACGCTGCCGAGCAAAATCTTGCGGACCGCCGTGCGGCCGCGCGAACCGACGACGACCACGCTCGCCTTGCGCTCGGTGGCGACGACGGAGAGCGCGTCGGCCACCGCGCGGCCCGGGGCGCCGCCTCCGGCGCGGACGCGCACCGTGGTCACCGGCTGCCCGTCGACAGTCTCCGGCGCATCCCCCTCGTCGCCATCGACGGCGACCAGGACGACCTCACGCTCCGGGAAGAGGCGACGGGCGGCGGCGAGCGCGGCCTCGGATCCGGCCGAGGCGTCCCAGCCGACCACCACCGGCCCGGCGGCGAGCGCGTCGTACTCGTCGGTCAGCAGCGGGTGCGGCACGACCAGCACGGGACGCGGGCTGTAGTGCACGGCCATGTCGGAGACGCTGCCGAGCACCGCGCGGGCGCCGCCGAGGCCCCGCGAGCCGAGCAGCAGCACGTCGGCCTGCTTCTCGTCGGCAAGCTCGGCGAGCCGGAGCCCTTCGCCGCCGTAGCTGCGGCACACGAGCGGCTCGGCGTCCCAGCCGGCGGCCCGGCCCAGCATCACGCCGACCGCCGTCATCCGGTCGGCCTCCCGGCCGCCCTCGCGCTCGATCGCCTCCACGAACACGTTGATGTTGCGGGTGCCGGTCCAGAGCCGCTTGCGCAGTTCCTCGCTGGCGAACGGAGGCGTCCACAGATGCCCGATCCACGCGTGCGCGCCGGGGAACAGCAACGCGCCCACCTCGATGGCGGCGCTAGCGGCCGGAGACCCGTCGTAACCCACCACCACTTGCCTGCCGTGCTCGTCGCTCACCGCACCCAACCTCTCTCACCGACGACATCTCACAAGATCGTATCCGGGCCCGGACCGGATCCGAGCCGGATCATCCGCCACGGAATCATCGGTATGCTGGGCGGATGAGCACCCCGGACCTGTCGTACCTCCTCGACCACACCAGCCACGTGTTGCGTACCCGGGTGGCGGCGGCGCTCGCCGAGATCGGGCTGACCGCACGGATGCACTGCGTGCTCGCGCACGCGCTGCCCGAGGAGCGTACGCAGATCCAGCTCGCCGAGATGGGCGACATGGACAAGACGACGATGGTGGTGACGGTGGACGCTCTGGAGCAGGCCGGGCTGGCCGAGCGGCGTCCGTCGCGTACGGACCGGCGGGCGCGGATCATCGCGGTGACCGAGGAGGGCGCCCGGGTGGCCGCGCGCAGCCAGGAGATCGTCGACCGGGTGCACGCCGAGGCGCTGGCGAGCCTGCCCGACGACGAGCGGAAGGTCTTCCTGCGCGCGCTGGAACGCCTGACCGCAGGCCACCTGGCCACGCCTGTGCAGAGCCCGAAGCCGGCCCGCCGGGCCCGCCAATAGTCCCTCAATAGATTGTCTGTAACGGAACTATCCGCTACGGTCTCTCCTGTCGCACCTCTCGACAGGAGGACTCCATGTCCGTTCCCCGCTCCCGGCGGCTCGCCCTCGGCGTGCTCGCCACCGGCGCCCTGATGACCATCCTCGACGGCAGCATCGTCACCGTGGCGATGCCGGCCATCCAGCGCGACCTGCGCTTCTCCCCGGCCGGCCTGAGCTGGGTGGTGAACGCGTACCTGATCGCGTTCGGCAGCCTGCTCCTGCTCGCCGGCCGGCTCGGCGACCTGATCGGGCGCCGGACGATGTTCCTCGGCGGCACCGCGCTGTTCACCGCCGCCTCCGTGCTGGCCGGGGTGGCGGCGAACAGCGCCACGCTCGTCGCGGCCCGCTTCCTCCAGGGCGTCGGCAGCGCGGCGGCCACGGCGGTGAGCCTCGGCATCCTGGTCACGCTCTTCCCCGACGCCGCCGGGCGGGCGCGGGCGTTCGCCGTGTTCGCGTTCACCGGCGCCGCCGGCGCGGCGATCGGCCAGGTCGCCGGCGGCCTGCTCACCGACGCGCTGGGCTGGCACTGGATCTTCCTGATCAACCTGCCGATCGGACTTGCCACGATCGCGCTCGCGGTCCGTACGCTGCCCGCCGACCGGGGCCTGGGCCTGGCCGCCGGCGCCGACGTGGCGGGCGCGCTGCTGGTCACCGCCGGGCTCGTGCTGGGCATCTACACGGTGGTCACGATCGAGCGGTACGGCGCGACGTCGGCGCACACGCTCGGCCTGGGCGCGCTCGCCGCCGCGCTGGTCGCCGGGTTCGTGCTCCGGCAGGCCACCGCGCGCCGCCCGCTCATGCCGCTGCGGCTGCTGCGCTCGCGCGGCGTCGCCGTGGCGAACGTGGTGCAGATCCTCACCGTGGCCGCGACGTTCGCGTTCCAGGTCCTCGTCACGCTCTACCTCCAGCAGGTGCTCGGCTACGACGCCACCCGCACCGGGCTGGCGCTGCTCCCGGCGGCTGTCGTCATCGGCGCGGTGTCGCTCGGCGTCTCGGCCCGGCTCAACGCCCGCTTCGGCGAGCGGGCCGTGCTGATCGCCGGACTGGTGCTGCTCGCCGCCATGTTCGCGCTGCTGGCCAGGGTGCCGGTGGACGGCCGCTATCTGCCCGACGTGCTCCCGGTGATGCTGCTCGCCGGCGGGTTCGGGCTGGTGCTGCCGGCGCTCACCGCGCTCGGCATGTCCGCCGCCCGCGCCGAGGACGCCGGACTCGCCTCCGGGCTGTTCAACACCACACAGCAGCTCGGCATGGCGTTCGGCGTCGCGGTGCTGTCCACGCTGGCCGCCGCCCGTACCGCCGACCGGGTCGCGCTCGGCGACGACAGAGCAACGGCCCTGACCAGCGGCTTCCACGCGGCGTTCGCGGTCGGCGCGGGGCTCGTGGTGGTCGCCGTCGTGCTCGCGTACGCGCTGCTGCGCCCCCGCACGGCCGAGCGCGCCGAGGCTCCGGCGCTCGTGGGGTGAGTCAGCCGGGGGCGCGCGCCGGATGGGTGAGGAAGGGCAGCACCGCCGCCGGCAGCGCGGGCGAGGCCACCACGTCGTAGTGGGTGAGCCCGGGCAGCACCGCGAGCCGGGACGCGGGCCGGGCGGCACCGTCGCCGCCCGCGTCCCGGTGGCCGCCGCCGAGCAGGCCGAAGAACTCCGCCGCGTGACCGACCGGGATCTCGTCCGCGTCGGCGAAGACCAGCAGCACCGGCATCGGCAGCGCGGCCACCTCGGCGGACCAGTCGTAGTCGCGCCGCAGCAGGTCCCCGCTGCGGGCCCAGAGCAGGGGCCAGTCCTGCGGGCGGGGCGCGACCCGCGCGTACCGCTCGTACGGCGGGGTGCCGCGCATGCGTTCGGCGGCGCGCTCGTCGTGGGCGGACATCGCGGCCAGCGTCTCCGGGTACCAGCCCTGCCGCCGGAACGGCGTGGAGACGAGCACCAGGCGGCGGACCAGCGCGGGGTGCTGGATCGCGGTACGCAGGGCCACCCCGCCGCCGAGCGAGTAGCCGAGTACGTCGGCGCGCGGCAGGCCGAGGTGACGCAGCAGCCCGGCGACGTCGTCGGCCATCGACTCGTACCGCAGCGGCCGGTCCAGACCGCCGGTGCGGCCGTGGCCCCGCAGGTCCACGGCGATCAGCCGGCGGCGCGCGGCGAGCGCCTGCCGTACCGGCGCGAACGTCTCCGTCGAGCCGTATCCGCCGTGCAGCAGGACCAGCGGCTTGCCGGTGCCGTGCTCCTCGTACCAGATCCGCAGCCCGCCGACGTCCGCATAGGTCACCCGCCGATCGTCGCGCCCCCGGCGCCGCGGCGGGCGCGTTCGCGGACGCCGCTCAGCGGGACGCGCGGGGGCGGGCGCGCAGGTGGGCGCGTTCGCCCTGGCTGCCGAAGAGGCTGAGGAACTCCACCCCCTCGCTGTCGGCGCGGCCGAACCAGTGCGGTACGCGGGTGTCGAACTCGGCCGCCTCACCGGGTTCGAGCACCAGGTCGTGCTCGCCGAGCACGAGCCGCAGCCGCCCGTTGAGCACGTAGACCCACTCGTATCCCTCGTGGGTCTTCGGCTCGGGTTCGGACCGCCCGCCGGCCGGAATGATCAGCTTGTACGCCTGGATGCCGCCCGCGCGGCGGGTGAGCGGCAGCATGGTCATCCCGTACGCGGCGACCGGCCGCAGGTGGACGCGCGGGTCGCCGGTGGGTGGGGCGCCGACCAGTTCGTCGAGCGTGACGCCGTGCGCGCGGGCGAGCGGGAGCAGCAGTTCCAGCGTGGGCTTGCGACCGCCGGACTCCAGCCGGGACAGCGTGCTCACCGAGATGCCGGTGGCGGCGGAGAGGTCGGTGAGTGTGGTCTCCCGCTCGCGGCGGAGCGCGCGCAGCCGGGGGCCGACCGCGTCGAGGGCCTGGTCGAGGTCGTCGTCCATGCCGCCAGTTTGCCACATCAGCAACAGAGTTTGCAGTTCTGCCGGGTCCGGCCGCAGTCTGGTCGCGGAGGTGGTCACGATGACCGAGAACTACGAGGTACTGGTGATCGGCGGCGGCGCGGCCGGGCTCAACGGCGGGCTGATGCTGGCCCGGGCACGCCGCTCGGTGCTGGTGGTGGACGGGGGCGAGCCCCGGAACGCGCCGGCCGACGGTGTGCACGCGCTGCTGGGGCACGACGGCGTGCCGCCGGCCGAGCTGCTGGCGCGCGGCCGGGACGAGGTGCGCCGCTACGGCGGGCACCTGACCGAGGGCCGGGTCGAGACGGTGGACCGCGACGGCGACGGGTTCGCGGTGGCGCTCGCGGACGGCCGCCGGGTACGTGCCGGGCACGTGCTGGTCGCCACCGGCCTGGTCGACGAGCTGCCGGACGTGCCCGGCCTGCGCGAGCGCTGGGGGCGGGACGTGGTGCACTGCCCGTACTGCCACGGCTGGGAGGTGCGCGAGCGGCCGATCGGGGTGATCGGCAGCGGCCCGATGTCGGTGCACCAGACGCTGCTGTTCCGGCAGTGGAGCGACGACGTGGTCTACCTGCGGCACACCGCGCCGCCGCTCACCGACGAGCAGGCGGAGCAGCTCGCCGCGCGCGGCGTGCCTGTGATCGAGGGCGAGATCGCTGCCGTCGAGACGGCCGGGGACCGGCTGACCGGGGTACGCCTGCGCGACGGCCGCACCGTCGACCGCGAGGTGCTCACAGTCGCGCCCCGGATGGTGGCGCGCGCCGGGTTCCTGGCCGGGCTGGGCCTGCGTCCGCAACCGCACCCCAGCGGGATGGGCGAGTACCTGCCGGCCGACGAGTCGGGGCGTACCGATGTGCCTGGGGTGTGGGTCGCGGGCAACGTGACGAACCTGTCGGCGCAGGTCGGCGCCGCCGCGGCGGCGGGCGCCTGGACCGCGGCGATGATCAACGCGGACCTGGTGCAGGCGGAGACCCAGCGGGCGGTCGAGGCGCACCGTGGCGCGCGGGCGGGTGGGTGACCACGAATCACCCCTAACCTGACAATTCTTCCCCTAGGTTGAGTCGGAGAGGGCAGTCGGAACCTGGGGGGCGATGTGAAGGGCTATCCGGCGATCGAGGATCACGGGCTCATCGGCGACCTCCAGACCGCCGCGCTGGTGACCTGTGACGGCACGATCGACTGGTTCTGCGCTCCGCGCTTCGACTCGCCGAGCATCTTCGCCGCGCTGCTGGACAAGGAGAAGGGCGGCTTCTTCCAGATCGCCCCGCACGAGGTCCGGTACGTCACCAAGCAGCTCTACCTGCCCGGCACGCCGATCCTGATCACCCGGTTCATCAGCGCGGACGGCGTCGCCGAGGTGATGGACTTCATGCCGGTCACCGGCGAACGGGTCACCGACTCGCACCGCATCGTTCGCATGGTCAACATGGTGCGCGGCAGCATGCGCTTCCGGGTGGAGTGCCGGCCCCGGTTCGACTACGCACGCGAGCGCCACGACCTGGAGCGGCATCGCAACGGCTACCTGTTCCGCAGCCCGTCGGCGACGCTCACCTTCAACCCGATCGACCCGGTGCGGCAGCTCTGGGCCCAGACCGGCGAGATCCGCATGGAGGGCGGCGACCTGATCGCCTACGGCACGCTGAAGGAGGGCGACACCGGCGGGGTGATCCTGGAGACCGGCAGTGAGGAACCCCGGATCATCCCGCCGGAAGAGGTCCAGGGCATGTTCGAGTGGACCCGGGACTACTGGCGGCGCTGGGTCGAACGCTCCCGCTACACCGGGCGCTGGCGGGAGATGGTCGAGCGCTCCGCCATCACGCTCAAGCTCATGACGTACGCGCCGACCGGCGCGATGATCGCCGCACCGACCGCCGCGCTGCCCGAGCTGGTCGGCGGCTCCCGCAACTGGGACTACCGCTACACCTGGGTACGCGACACCTCGTTCTCGGTGCACGCGCTGCTCGGTCTCGGGTTCACCGAGGAGGTCAGCCGGTACATGGACTGGCTGGACGAGCGCATCCGCGAAGCAGGCGACCACCAGGACCCGCTGAAGATCATGTACCGGGTGGACGGGTCCTCGGACCTGCACGAGGAGGTGCTCGACCACCTGGAGGGATACCGGGGCTCCCGCCCGGTTCGGATCGGCAACGGCGCGGCCGACCAGCTCCAGCTCGACATCCACGGCGAGGCGCTCTACGCCATGCACCTCGCCGACGAGCAGGGCATCCGGGTGTCGCACCAGGTGTGGAAGAGCACCGTGCGCCTGGTCGACTGGCTCTGCCACAACTGGGACAAGCGCGACGCCGGCATCTGGGAGAGCCGGCACCACCCCCGCAACTACACGTTCGGCCGGGTGATGTCCTGGGTGGCGCTGGACCGGGCCATCCGGCTGGCCACCCGGACCGGCCGGCCCGGTGACATGAGCTGCTGGACCGAGCAACGCAACCGGATCTACAACCAGGTCATGGCCCGCGGTTTCCACCGGGAACGCGGCAGCTTCGTGCAGGCGTACGACGAGAACGTGCTCGACGCCGCCCTGCTCTACATGCCGGCGGTCGGCTTCGTCACGCCCAGCGACCCGCTGTGGCTGTCCACCCTGGAGTCGATCGAGCGGGATCTGGTCTCGGACAGCCTGGTCCACCGGTACGACCCGCTGCACTCCCCCGACGGGCTGCCCGGCCACGAGGGCACGTTCAACATGTGCACCTTCTGGTATGTCGAGGCGCTGGCCCGCTCCGGCCGGCTGGACGACGCCCGGCTCACCCTGGAGAAGATGTTCACCTTCAGCAACCACCTCGGCCTCTACGCCGAGGAGATCGCCTCCACCGGTGAGCAGATCGGCAACTACCCGCAGGCGTTCAGCCACCTCGCGCTGATCAACTCGGCGCTGGCGGTGAACGACCTGCTCGACGCGGAGGCCGACGCCCGGCTCCGCCGGTAACTCCGGTGATCTCCGGCCCGGTCCCGGGTAGCCTTCACCGCATGAGGTTCCACGCCGCCGTCATGAAGCCCTGGTCCCTCCGCTGACGGCGGCAGGGTGACCGGCTTCTTCTGACGTACCAGCTCTGCTCCGCCGTCCTGGCGTTCCCGCCGGGCGGTGTCCTCGCGCTGCCCGGCTCCACGACGAGCCGAGAGCGGACTGTGAACAACCTCGACCACGTACCTTCATCCCCATCCACCTCAGGCGGTTCGCTGCCCGCCGGGCACCGGGCGCACGTCCGGGCCGACGGCGTTCGCGTCGTCCGCGGCGGCCGGGTCGTGCTGTCCGACGTCGGCGTGACCGTCTCCGCCGGATCCCGCCTGGCGGTCGTCGGCGAGAACGGCCGCGGCAAGACCACCCTGCTCCACGTGCTGGCCGGCATCCTCGTGCCCGACCAGGGCACCGTGGAACGGCTGGGCACGATCGGCGTCGCCCGGCAGAACCTGGAGGCGCGCAACGGCGAGACGGTGGGCACGCTCGTCCACGGGGCGATCCGGGAGTCCGAACGCGCACTGCGGGCGCTGGACGACGCCGCCGACGCGCTGGCCGAGGGCCGGACGGGCGCGGACGACGCGTACGCCACAGCGCTCGACGCGGCGACCCGGCTGGACGCCTGGGACGCGCAGCGTCGCGTCGACGTGGCGCTGGCCGGTCTCGACGCCTGCCCGGACCGGGACCGCCCGCTGGCGACGCTGTCGGTCGGCCAGCGCTACCGGGTCCGGCTGGCGTGCCTGCTCGGGGCCCGGGTCGACCTGCTGATGCTGGACGAGCCGACCAACCACCTCGACGCGGCCAGCCTGGCCTTCCTCACCGCGCGGCTGCGCGAGCACCCGGGCGGCGTGGTGCTGGTGACCCACGACCGCGCCCTGCTGCGGGACGTGGCCACGGAGTTCCTCGACCTCGACCCCAGCGCGGACGGGCGCCCGCGCCGTTACGCCGGGGACTACACCGCCTGGCAGGACGGGCGCCGACGCGACTTCGCGCACTGGGTACGCGACCACGAGGCGCAGCAGGCCGAGCACCAGCGGCTGGCCGACGCGGTACGGGAGGCGCAGGGCCGGCTCAGCACCGGCTGGCGTCCGGAGAAGGGCCACGGCAAGCACCAGCGCCAGTCCCGCGCCCCCGGCCTGGTGCAGGCGCTGCGACGCCGGCAGGAGGCGCTCGACGAGCACCGGATCACCCTCCCGGAGCCACCGCAGCCGCTGCGCTGGCCGCCGCTGGACACCCGGGCCGGACTGCCGATCCTGCGGTGCCACGACGTGACGGTGACCGGGCGTCTGCGTACCCGGGTCACGCTCACGCTCGACGGCGGGGACCGCCTGCTGGTGACCGGGCCCAACGGCGCGGGCAAGTCGACGCTGCTCTCCGTGCTGGCCGGCGACCTCGTGCCGTCGACCGGGGAGGTCCGTCACCCGTCCGGGGCGCGCGTCGCGTACCTCGGCCAGGAGGTGCCCGACTGGCCGCCCCTGATGCTCGCCCACGACCTGTACGAGCAGCACGTGGGCCGGCTGCGCTCCACCGGGCGCCTCGGCTCCGGCACGGCCCTGCCGCTGGGCGCGACGAACCTGCTCGACGCCGAGGCCCGGCGTACCCCGGTCGGCCGGATGTCGCACGGACAGCAACGGCGGCTGAACCTGGCGCTGCGGCTGGCCGAACGTCCCGACCTGCTGATCCTCGACGAACCCACGAACCACCTGTCCGCGCCGCTGGTCGACGACCTCACCGCCGCCCTGCTGACGACCAGGGCCGCGGTGGTCGTCGCCACCCACGACCGGCAGATGCTCCACGACCTGGCGGCCTGGCCCACGCTGCCCCTCACCGCCGACGACGCCGGGCCGTCCGGTCACACAGGGTCATGCCTGCCGGAAGGTTGATGACTTCGAGCGATATGACTGAGAGGCATAAATATGCCTCTCAGTCATATCGCTCGTGCGGACGGACCTCCCGGGTCCACCCGACGAAGCGGCGGTGCAGTGCGCCGGCCGGCGCAAGGCCAGACCCGGCATGACCGGGCCGTGGGTGGTCACCGCGCGTCCTCCAGGAACCGCGCGGTGACCGCCCGCGCCTGCCGGCTGGTCGCCCATTCCACCTGCCAGCAGGGGTACGGAGTCAGCCGCGCCCACCACGCGCATCCGCTGACCCCGCGCTACGCCGCACCGCGACGGCCGACGCTGCCCTCGCAAATCGCCTAGCCTCTCGGGCGTGGAGCACCTGCGCGACCTCGCCGTCCGGTTGGCGATGGACGAACCGGTCGGCGACGACCTGCCGATGGCGGCTGCTCACGCTCTGACCCGAGGCGTCGACTCGCCGGGCCTGCGTGAGCTTGCCGGCCTGTCGAAGGGCCAGTCGCGGGAGGCAGTCGATCTGTTCCGGCAGGCGATGGACGAACTCGGCTCGCCGGTGCCGGACGAGCGCGGCGCCCGGCTGCACCTCATGCGTCAGGCAGCGGCGGACATCGTTGCGGGAGAGGGTGACGCCGAGGATCTGGCGTACGAGATCTACTGGCACGCGGCCTATTCCCAGTTGCCGGAGCTGCGACCCGTGGCCGATCGCTTCCTGGAGCTGTACGCCGGATGGGGCGTGGCCTTCGACCAGACGGAGGAGGCGATCGCGGCCGCTAAGGTGGCGGCCCAGTCGTTCCTGCGCGACCATCCAGCCTGAGCGGCTCCCGCAAGTCTCGTCTACCGCAGCGACCGCGCACGGGCAAACGCCAGACGTGATGAGCCATATGCTGCACCCCGAGCGGAAGCGGGGAATTTCGTGAGGATCGTTGATCGGGTTCGCGGCGGATCATTTGTCGCCGGCGTACTGGTGGTGCTGGGCCTTGCCGGCTGCGTCACACGAGCCGACCCGCCACCGCCTCCGGCGCCCTCAGTGGATCCCGCACCGTCGGCATCGCCCACCGAGCAGGAGGCGCTGATGGCGACGATTCGCCAGCTGGTCGAGCGGGCCGACGTCGGCGACGACATCCGGGAGCGCACGATCGAGGTCGGCGAACCCTATGAACCCTGCGACCTGCTCATTGCCGACCCCGACCGGTCGAACGGGGGCGGATTGGAGTTCGATCAGGTGTGGGGCGCGGGCCTGGAGGTCAACCCCGTAGGGATCTTCGCCGACGTCCAGCCCCCGACAACCCTTCTGAACATCACGGTGATCGGTCTGCGCGATGCCCCGGCGGCCGCTGCGGCCGCGCGTAGGGCGCGCACCGCACGTTGCCCCAGTAAGGATTTCCGACTCAACATCGGGATGGCCACCGCCCGGTGGGGCGCACGCACGATGACCATCGGATCGACGAGCGCGCGGCTGACCACGGCGACGGTGAGCCGGGTGAACCCGGAAAGCGCGGAAGGCATGCCGTTCCTGCCGGGCAACGCGCGGCTGATCTTCGCGCACGGCTCGCTGCTCATCAGTGTCGAGGCGCTCACCTTCTGGCCGCCCAAACTGAGCACCGCCACCGACGTCACCGCAACCGCTCAGGAGAAGGCCACCTCCCTGGCAACGGCGATCGTCAAGACCGTCCCCACGCCAGGTTAGAACCGAGCCGCCCCGGCGGCGTCGACACACGCCGGCCGGGCGAAGCGAGTCCGGCGACGGGTCGCCATCGTGCCCGCAGGGCAGCATCTGATCGCCGCTGCCGTCGACTCGGCCACGGGCAGGTCCGACGGCATCACCTGGACTTGGGAGTTCGACCACGCCGCGTGGGCCGAGCCGATGATCGACGATCACTAGCGCGGGCGACGCACGAACAGGCATGAGGATGAGCCGGGAGCGATGGAGATTCCGCATGAAGATCCTTTTCTATCCAGCGTCCGGTGAAGTCGACATCTCCGGAACCGCCGGTGAATACCACGCCTTGGCCGCGCTGATCGTGGCCGGAAGCGGAGGCCATGCTGCGGAGCCTGACGCCACGGACGACTTCGGCGGCACCGCACTCTCCGGCCTCCAGGTCTCGACCGCAGCCCACCGCATGGTCCTCATCTCGATAGACGACGCACGCGGTGTTCTCCAGATTTCCGGCGCCTCCGCCCCGCTGGCCGTCCTCGCGTCGAACGTCGAGGCAATGGCGGCCGACCAGGGCGGCGGCCACCTGCACATCGACTACTTCCCGGATCACCCCTACCTAGCCCCGACATCGGTCAGCTTGATCGTCAACAGCCCTCACGGTGGCATGCCGACGCGGTAGCCCCACAGCCTGGGTCAAATAGGAGCATCGGGGATTCTGGTGAGGTGTTCCCCGCTGCCCGGGCCTGACCCGAGTTCGAACCGGCTCCGTGCCTTGAAGTCGACCCGTCGACCCAGCAGGCGGGGCACCGTTCTCGGCATACCGCCGGCGACCGATGCCACCAGCACTTGGTCGTCGACTGAGCCCTTCTTACGCCCGCCCGTGCTGTAGCGACTCCCAGGGCGGGGACTCAGATCCGGCGACGAGGTTCTCTGCCGCTGACACCACCGTACGGAAGCGGGACGCCCAAGGCTCGCCACAGGTCACGGAGCACCCGTCCGAGCCGCTCGCTGTCGTCCATCGACAGCTCAGCGATGGCCATGCCGGCGGCCTGGTGCTCCCCGACGTTGTAGATCAGGTCGGCAAGCGCCGTCGCTGACGGTCGGTCGAGACGAAGAACGACTTCCTCTTCCTCAGGCATGTCCGGCACCCTACGGCTCCAGCAGCATTCGACGCTCGTCCGTCGTCCCACCAGAGGTGTCTCGTGCGGCCAAGGTCCCCACGTGATGTGGAACCATGACCGCATGGACCAGGAGACTGCGCCACAGGGGTGGATGCAGCAGCACATGGCCTCCTGGCTCCGCCTCGCCACCACCTTGCAAAGCGAGGGCTGGGAGGCGCAGATGACGTGTGAGGCAGCTCCGGTGCAGATGGAAGGTCACTTGCCGAGTGGCGAGCGGTTCTACTTCCGTGCCCGTCACAGCGATGTATCGCTCGGCATCGGAGGCGAAGACCCTTCCGACATCCCTGAGTGGGAAGAGAGCGAATCACACGAGGAAGCAAGCTGGCTACCAGCTACCGACGGGGAGGCCATCATCCGACGACTCGCGCTCCGATATGCGGGGCGGAAGCGTTGAGGTGTGGCCGGGATTCGCTTCGCGTGGTGGCACCCTTCCCTTGATGGTGGGAGCGGCAGGTTTCGAACCTGCGACCCCTCGCTTGTAAGTTCTGGGTGCTCCGTCTGCACGGTCACCGTTGCTGTCGGCCGCCGCGCCCTGGCCCGTCTCACGTCTAGGAGTTGCCGGTCATGGCCGAAGGCAGCTTGCCGCAGCGGACCTGGCGCGGCTGTGGTTCAGCGGTTGCTGGGCGACGCGTCCGCTGAACGCCGATCAGTTCAGGCGGCCGATTGGACCGGTGCTCTTCACATGACTTGGCCGGTGCTCTTAACATGATCGGCCGCCGGTCGCGTAGCCGGCGGGCATCGGCCGGGGGTGTGGCGTGGGCAAGCGATCACGTGTCGAGTGGCACGACAACGGCGCGCTCACCTGGACTTGGGGGCTGACGCTGATCGTGTCGGGCGTCGGGCTGCTGCTGTTGGCCGTTGCGGCGGTCCTCTGGGCGGTCCGCACTCCGGCCGAGGTCGCCGATGGAGGCGGCAGATTCATGGTCCCGGCGATATTCGGTGCCGTCGCGCTTCTGGTAGCGGTGGCTGGACGAATCACCTCGGCCAACGTCCTGAGGTACGCAGACTCGACCCTGCCGAAGGTTCCCCACGAACTGGGGGTGACACACCACGTCGGGAGGCAGCGGCGCTCGCTACGACGTAGCAGCGGCATTGCCTACCTGTATATGGCGGTCATCGCTGGCGGGCTCGCCGGCGCCGCTCTGGTGAACTGGGATGAGCAGCCCCGCGCTGGCAGCCTGCTTGAACTGGCGCTCGCCGCGAGCGGCGCTGCCGGCTGCTACCTGGCCGGGCCGGCCGCCCGGTTCGTCGTCACACCGGAATATCTCCGCATCGAGACGGCGCTGCGCCGCATATCGATACCCCGGCACATGCTCGGCGACTTCTCCCAGCGCGGCGTAAAGATCCGTCTCGACCTGACCAACGGCGACTACGTCCAGTTCCGGGTCGACTCACCCATATTGGACGCCGGCAACAGCAGGTACCGAACCAACGGGCGGACCCAGGCGCGCACCGTCGAGCGAATCGTGGCGATGCTGCGCGACGTGACCAGCGCCGGTAGCACCGACAGTCAGGTCGTAAGAGCGCCGAGGTGGGCCATGATCACCCTCGCCGTCGCCGCCGGGCTGGTGTCGGTCGCAGCGTTCATCGCGCCAGTCTTGCTACCGGCGCTTAGACCCTGACCGAGAGACGCTGCACAGCCTCATCCCAGGAGCGCGCCGTTACAGCCACCGAACGCCGATATCGGTGCAGCAGACCCTTCTTGGCTACGTGCTGGTGATCTCGCCCTGCACTTCGCCGGCCTCCGAGAGAAAGCCGGCTGCCCCGAGGTCCGGCTGCACGACCTGCGGCACACCGTCGTCTCGCTGCTGATGGAGTTGCGCGTCCCGCCGCACGTCGTCCAGGCCATCGCCCGGCACGCCGACGTAGGCCCCTGTTGCTGTCACCGCCCCGAGGAATGATCTTCTCGGGGCGGTTTTCACTGCTGGTGGGTGGTGGGCGCGGCAGGTTTCGAACCTGCGACCCCTCGCTTGTAAGGCGAGTGCTCTCCCACTGAGCTACGCGCCCGGAACGCCCGTACGGCGGGCCGGAGCGGCCAGCTTACCTGCCCGCCTCCGGCCCCGCGCAACGACGTGCCTGGGGTGTGGGACTCAGGCGGCGACGGCCTCGGCCAGTGCCTTGCGCCAGCCCTGCTGGTCGCGCGCCTCGCCGGGCATGTTCATCTCGGCGAACCGGACCACGCCGGCCTTGTCGATGACGAAGGTGCCCCGGTTGGCGATGCCCGCGACGTCGTTGAAGACGCCGTACGCCTGCGCCACCGCGCCGTGCGGCCAGAAGTCGGACAGCAGCGGGAACTGGTAGCCCTCCCGGTCGGCCCAGATCTTGTGGGCGTACACGGAGTCGACGCTGACGGTCAGCACCTGGACGTCGTCGTTGACGTACTCGTTGAGGTTGTCCCGCACCTCGCACAGCTCGCCCTGGCAGATGCCGGTGAAGGCGAGCGGGTAGAAGACCAGCAGCACGGTCTTGCTACCGCGGAGGTCGGAGAGCCGGACCTCCTGGTTGTTCTGGTCCTTGAGCAGGAAGTCGGGCGCCTCGGCGCCAACCTCGATGGGCATGCATGCTCCCTCGGGATCGGGTCTGGAGATGATCAGCCTGCCACACCCGGCGACCGTGGTCGCCGGGTGTGCGGCGCCGCCCTACTTCTTGCTCTTGGACCCGCGACGCATGACGAGGCGGGCCCCGCTCCAGTCGCGGCCGGCGTTGATGGTGGAGGTCTGCTGGAGCCCGGCGGTCTGCGCGCTCTCCGCGACCTCGCTCGGCTCGACGTGACCGTCGCGGCCGGCCTTCGGGGTCAGGAGCCAGACCACGCCGTTGTCCGCGAGCGGCCCGAGGGCGTCGACGAGGAGCTCGAACAGGTCACCGTCGCCGTCGCGGTGCCAGACCAGAACCGCGTCGACCACCTCGTCGGTGTCCTCGTCGACGAGTTCCCCACAGCGGTCGGTCAGGGCGTCCCGGAGATCGGTGTCGACGTCGTCGTCGTAGCCCATCTCCATGACGACCATGCCCGGCTCGATACCGAACCGGTCCGCCAGGCTGCGTACCCCGTCGGCCTGGCCAGCGGTCGCGCTCACTGTCGAGTGCCTCCTCATCTATCCCTGCTCGTGGCGTCGGGTGACACCGTCGGGCTCAGTCCACACAGTTGCGGCTCGCCGCGCAAGTGGCGCACCGGGTGGAACGGAATTTACCGTGCCAGCAGCGTACGGGCACCCTGGGTGATGGCTTCCGCGGAGACCAGAACCTGACGGGCAGCCGGACCTAATGGTACAAACGAGTCAAGTGCGGCTACGCGGCGTGCAGCGCCCACGTACCCGGTGTCGACGAGCGCGGACAGGACGCCCTCGCCCACCCCGCCGGTTCGCCGCGTCTCGTCCACCACCAGCACCCGGCCGGTCGCCGAGGACTCCCTGATGATGTCGGCCACCGGCAGCGGGGCCAGCCAGCGCAGGTCCACCACCCGGCTGCCCACGCCCTCCTCGGCCAGCGTGGCCGCGGCGCGCAGCGACATCCGCACCCCGTTACCGAACGTGATGATGGTGAGGTCCTCGGCGGAGCCGATCCCGTAGACGCGGGCCCGCCCGATCGGCACGTGCCGGTCCGCCCAGGTGCCCGGCTCGGCGTACTCGGCGGTCCACTCGTCGTCACCGTCCGTGTACAGGTCACGCACGTGGTAGAGCGCGACCGGCTCCACGAACACGCAGACGCTGCCGTCCACCCGTGCCGCCGCCAGGCAGGTCCGCAGCATCGGCGCGGCGTCGTCCGGCCGGGCCGGCACGGCCACCACCAGCCCCGGTACGTCCCGCAGCGCCCCCAGCGAGTCGTCGTTACGGTCGTGGCCGCCGAGTCCTTCCGGGCTCGCCAGGCCGGGCACCCGCACCACCATCGGGTTGCGGAACGCGCCCCGCGACAGGAACCGCATGGTAGCCGCCTCGCCGCGGAGCTGGTCCTCGGCACCGTGCAGCAGCGTCAGGTGGCGGATCTCGGGCACCGGCAGCAGGCCGGCCAGCCCGGCACCCAGCCCGAGCCCGAGGATCGAGGTCGCGTCCGGCAGCGTGTCGAACACGCGCGCCGCCCCGAACCGGTCCCGCAGCCCCTCGGTCACGCCGTACAACCCACCCTGTGCGGCCACGTCGTGGCCGAACACCGCCGTCCCGGGGTGGTCGAGCATGCCGTCGGCGAGCGCGGCGTTGATGCTCTGCGCCAGCGTGAGCGGGCCGGTCAGCTCCGGCGGCTTGCCGCCGAACGCCTCCGCCCGCGCTCCGGCGCCCGGCCCGGCCGCGTGCGCCGCCGCCTCGGCGACCGCGCGGGACACCCGCACCGGCCGGCGCGGCGCCAGCTCCCGCACGATCTCGACCGGGGAGGCGAGCTTCGGCTCGTCCAGCACCTCCTCGGCGACGCGGCGCAGTTGCCAGCCCCGCTCGTCGTAGCGGGCCAGCAGTTCCTCGCCACTGGCGTACCCGGAGGTCACCAGCAGCCGCGCGGTGGCCAGCAGCGGGTCGCGGGCCGCGTCGCCGTCACCCTGCTCCATCAGGCGGACCGCGCTCAGGTGCAGCACGGCGGGCCGGCGCTGGCGGCGTACCCAGTCCGCCGCCTCCGCCGCGACCCGGTAGGTCGCGGCCACGTCCGTGCCGTCGGCGGCGAAGTACCTGATGCCGGGCCGGGCCCGCAGCGTGGCGGCCACCCAGCCCTCGGCGGAGGCGCCGCCGTCGGCGCAGACGAACAGCACCGGGATGCGCAGGCCGGTGTGGTCGTACCAGCCGGTCGTGTTCAGCGCGGCCGTGGCCGCGGCGTGGTCGGCCGCGCCGTCGTCGAAGGCGCAGACCACCACGGCGTCGGCCGGCCAGGGCGCCGCCTCGGCCTCGCCGTCGGCGGGCCGCGCGCCGCGGCGCAGCCGCTCCAGCGCGAGCCCCAGGCCGACGGCGCGCGGCAGGTGCGAACCGGCGGCCGACGTGGTCGGCACGACCGCCAGGTCGGCGCGGCCGAAGACCTTCGCCCGCCCGCCGGCCGCGGGCTCCTCGGCGGAGGCGACGATGCCGCGCAGCACGTCGCGCGCCGCCGCCGCGAACGCGTCGTCGGGCGCGGGCTGCGGCAGATCGGGTACGACGACAGTCGCGTCCCCGTCCGCGTCCACGACGATCCCGGCGCCCACGGGGAGGCTGGCCGCCTCCGGCTCCCCCGGGTCAACGTCGAGATCTTGGTGGGAAACGGCCCCCGGAGGGGCGCTTTCGCTCCAAGATCTTCCCGGTTCCGGGGTGGTGGGTGGGGCGTCGGCGCCGGTCGCGGGCGGCAGGTCCGGCGGGGCTGCGGGGAAGGCGCCGGCGGCCTGGGCGGCGCGCAGGCAGTAGAACGCGCCGGAGCGGGCGTGCAGCAGCGCGGGATCGGTCGGCCGCAGCGCGGCTGCCACCGCGGCGTCGCCCTCGTGACCGGCCGACTCGACAGTGAAGTACCCCTCACCGAAGCCCGACAGCCACCGCCCGGCCAGGTCGAGCAGCCGGCTGGTCAGCTGCGCGTCGAACAGGGCCAGCGCCTGCGCCCCGGTCAACGCACCGCCGTCGGGCAGCGGTTCGCCCAGGTCGCGCCGCTGGTCGGGCGCCCCGAGCGCGGCCAGTTCGGCTCGGAGCCGGTCGTCGAGATCGTGCGGGGTGGTCACGCGGACAGCATTACCGACTCGGGCCCGCCTCGCCCAGTCGGACACGTTCCGCCCGGCGTGGCTCAGACCTGGCCACACTCCTGCGGGCAGCCTCCGTCGGAGACCTTGAGCACCAGGTCCCGCAGTGTGGCCAGTTCGTCGGTGCTCAGGGCGTCGAGGAGTCGGGAGTCCGACATCACCTGGCGGACCCGGTCGCGTACCTGCCGCCCCCGCCCGGTGACCACGAGCGCCTTCTGCCGCCGGTCGGCCGGGTCGGTACGCCGTTCCACCAGCCCGGCCTGCTCCAGCTTGTCGGCCAGGCCGGTGACGTTGGACCTGTCGCAGCCGAGCTGCTCGGCGAGGTCACGGGCCGGGAGCGGGCGGTCCGGGTCCAGCTCGTGCAGCGCCCGGGCGACCGCCGGGGTGAGGCCCAGTGCCGCGATCCCCTCGTCCTGGTGGTGCCGCAACGCGGCGGCGACGTGCAGGATCCGGCGCACGGTCTCCCCGGCCAGGTCCGCCCGGTCACGGACGGTGGGAACGGTGGATTGCGCCATCCGATCATCGTATGGGCGAGTCGATCTTCGATCAGCCGAACGGTCAGGCACCTCCTGCAACCGATTGCCGATCATGAAGCGCTGTTCGGCGGAAATTCCCGGCCGGTCGTCCGCCCTTCACCTGACGGCCATCGACGTCCGTGAGGCTGCCGGGAGTCGACGAACCGGACTCCGGGGAGGAAAACCGTGGCTCTGTCCCGACGTACCATCCTGCTCAGCGGCGCGGCGCTCGGCGCCGCCGGCGCGGCAGCCGGCCTGCCGGTCGCGGCCGCCGCGTCGCCCGGCCCGCTGCGCCGCGACCCGTTCACGCTCGGCGTGGCCTCCGGCGACCCGGACCACGAGGGCTTCGTGCTCTGGACCCGGCTGGCGCCGGAGCCGCTGGCCGAGGACGGCCTGGGCGGCATGCCGTCGCGGGTCGTGCCGGTGTCCTGGGAGGTGGCCGTCGACGAGCGCTTCCGGCACGTGGTGCGCCGCGGCGTACGGCTGGCCCGGCCGGAGTCCGCGCACAGCGTGCACGTCGAACTGGACGGCCTGCTGCCCGGACGGGAGTACTTCTACCGGTTCCGGGCCGAGCGCTGGGCGTCCCCGGCCGGGCGCACCCGCACCGCCCCGGCGCCGTGGTCGATGCCCTCCGCGCTCGCCATGGGCTTCGCCTCCTGCTCGCAGTACGAGCACGGCTACTTCACCGCGTACCGGCGGCTGGCCGAGACCGAGCCGGAGCTGATCCTGCACCTCGGCGACTACCAGTACGAGTACGCCAAGGACACGTACAACGTCCCCGGCGGCAACCCGCGTGACCACGAGGGCCCGGAGACCCGGACGCTGGCGAACTACCGGCAGCGGCACGCCCAGTACAAGACCGACACCGACCTCCAGGCGGCGCACGCGGTCGCGCCCTGGGTGGTGGTCTTCGACGACCACGAGGTGGAGAACAACTGGGCCGACGAGGTGCCCGAGGCGCCCGACCCGGACTTCCCCGCCCGGCGGGCGGCGGCGTTCCAGGCGTACTACGAGAACATGCCGCTGCGCCGCACCTCGATCCCGCGCGGCATCGACATGCAGCTCTACCGGCGGGTGCGCTGGGGCCGGCTGGCCACCTTCCACATGCTCGACACCCGGCAGTACCGGGACGACCAGGCGTGCGGCGACGGCTACAAGAGCTGCGCGGAGGCGTCCGACCCGGCCCGCTCGATCACCGGCGCCGCGCAGGAGGCGTGGCTGCTGGACGGCTTCCGCCGTTCCGAGGCCCGCTGGGACCTGCTCGGCCAGCAGGTGTTCTTCGCCCAGCGGGACAACAACTCCGGTCCGCTGACGGTGACGAGCATGGACGCCTGGGACGGGTACGTCGCATCCCGGGACCGGATCACCCGGGGCTGGACGGCCGCCGGGGTGCGCAACCCGGTGGTGCTCACCGGCGACGTGCACGCGCACTGGGCCAGCGACCTGAAGCTGGACTACGCCGACCCGACCTCGCGCACCGTCGGCAGCGAGCTGGTCTGCTCGTCGATCACCTCGACCGGGGACGGCGCCGACTCGCCGACCGGGTCGCACCCGTGGCTGGCGTTCAACCCGCACCTGCGCTTCCAGAACAACCTTCGGGGGTACGTCCGCACCACGATCACCCCGACCGAGCTGACCGCCGACTTCGACGTGCTGCCGTACGTGAGCCGGCCGGACGCGCCCGCGTACACCCGGGCCACGTTCGTGATCGAGGACCGCGTACCCGGGCTGAACCTGACCCACGACCGGCCGCCGGCCGCGGCGCGCACCGCCGCCCCCGGCGTCGACCAGGGCCGGCAGACGGTGGAGGCGGAGACGGTCCGACCGTGACGGCGCGGCCGGGCCGGACGTCGCACGCCCGGTCCGGCCGGTCAGCCGGCCAGGAACGAGAAGCGCACCTGACGGTCGGGGTTGTCGCCGTTGGTGTCGACCAGGCAGATCGACTGCCAGGTGCCGAGCTGGAGCCGCCCGCCGAGCACCGGCAGCGTCGCGTACGGCGGCACGAACGCCGGCAGCACGTGGTCGCGGCCGTGCCCGGGTGAGCCGTGCCGGTGCCGCCACCTGTCGTCGGTGGGGAGCAGGTCGTCGAGCGCCCGCAGCAGGTCGTCGTCGGAGCCGGCACCGGTCTCGATGATCGCCAGCCCGGCGGTGGCGTGCGGGACGAAGACGTGCAGCAGGCCGTCGCCGGCCCCGGACACGAACCGCTCGGCCTCGCTCGTGATGTCCCGGACGGTCGGCCGGGAGCCGGTCCGGACGGTGATCACCTCACTGCGCATACGGCGCATTCTGCCGCAGTGCCCGGTTCACCGCCCCGCCCGCCGATAGCGCATCCGGTGATAGCGCAAAGTTACTGATGGGTACCTGTGTTCAGCGTCGCGTCTGGGGGTGGGAGAGGTGACGGCACACGCCACCAGGGGGCAGGATGGCGCTAGAGACCTATCCCACACGAAACCGAGGGAACGCCTGTGGCTACGGAACGCAAGCGCCCGGTGATCACCGCTGGTCTGCCGAGCCAGCTTCCGGACATCGACCCTGAAGAGACCAGCGAATGGGTCGAGTCACTCGACGGTGTCATCGACGAGCGCGGGACAAAGCGAGCCCGGTACGTCATGCTGCGCCTGCTGGAGCGGGCCCGCGAGCGGCAGGTCGGGGTGCCGTCACTGACCACCACCGACTACATCAACACGATCCCGCCGGAGCGCGAACCGTGGTTCCCGGGTGACGAGCACGTCGAGCGGCGGCTGCGGGCGTACATCAGGTGGAACGCCGCGATGCTGGTGCACCGGGCGCAGCGCCCGGAGATCGGCGTCGGTGGGCACATCTCCACGTTCGCCAGCTCGGCGTCCCTCTACGAGGTGGGCTTCAACCACTTCTTCCGGGGCAAGAACCACCCGGGCGGCGGCGACCAGATCTTCTACCAGGGTCACGCCTCCCCCGGCATGTACGCGCGGGCGTTCCTGGAGGGCCGGCTCAGCGAGAGCCAGCTCGACGGCTTCCGGCAGGAGCTGTCGCACCCCGGCGGCGGGCTCCCGTCGTACCCGCACCCGCGGCTGATGCCGGACTTCTGGGAGTTCCCCACCGTCTCCATGGGCCTCGGCCCGCTGAACGCGATCTACCAGGCGCGGTTCAACCGCTACCTGCACCACCGCGGCATCAAGGACACCTCCCAGCAGCACGTCTGGGCGTTCCTCGGCGACGGTGAGATGGACGAGGTCGAGTCGCTCGGCGCGATCGGCGTGGCCGCCCGCGAGGAGCTGGACAACCTCACCTTCGTGATCAACTGCAACCTCCAGCGCCTGGACGGACCGGTCCGCGGCAACGGCAAGGTCATGCAGGAGCTGGAGGCGTTCTTCCGGGGCGCCGGCTGGAACGTCATCAAGGTGGTCTGGGGCCGCGAGTGGGATCCGCTGCTCGCCGCGGACACCGACGGCGCGCTGGTCAACCTGATGAACACCACGCCCGACGGTGACTACCAGACCTACAAGGCGGAGTCCGGTTCGTACGTGCGGGAGCACTTCTTCGGCCGCGACCCGCGGACCCGCAAGATGGTCGAGCACCTGTCCGACGACGAGATCTGGAACCTCAAGCGGGGTGGCCACGACTACCGCAAGCTCTACGCGGCCTACAAGGCGGCGATGGAGCACACCGGCCAGCCGACGGTGATCCTCGCCAAGACGATCAAGGGCTGGACGCTCGGCTCGCACTTCGAGGGCCGCAACGCCACCCACCAGATGAAGAAGCTGACGCTGGAGGACCTGAAGCTCTTCCGCGACCGCCTCTACCTGGACATCCCGGACAAGCAGCTGGAGGAGAACCCGTACCTCCCGCCGTACTACACCCCGGGCGAGAAGTCCGACGAGATCGCGTACCTGAAGGACCGGCGTCAGCAGCTCGGCGGCTACCTGCCCACGCGCAGCACCGCGCGCAAGACGCTGGCCATCCCGGGCACCGAGCGGTTCTCCGACGTCAAGCGCGGGTCGGGCAAGCAGAAGGTCGCCACCACGATGGCGTTCGTCCGCCTGCTCAAGGACATCATGAAGGACAAGGAGTTCGGCAAGCGCTGGGTGCCGATCATCCCGGACGAGGCCCGTACCTTCGGTATGGACTCGCTGTTCCCGACCCAGAAGATCTACTCGCCGCACGGCCAGCGCTACACCTCGGTGGACCGGGAGCTGTTCCTGTCCTACAAGGAGTCGACCACCGGCCAGATCCTGCACGAGGGGATCAACGAGGCCGGTTCGGTGGCCTCGTTCACGGCCGCGGGCACGGCGTACGCCACCCACGGCGAGCCGATGATCCCGCTGTACATCTTCTACTCGATGTTCGGCTTCCAGCGCACGGGCGACGGGTTCTGGGCGGCGGCGGACCAGATGGCGCGGGGCTTCGTGCTCGGCGCGACAGCCGGCCGGACCACGCTCAACGGTGAGGGCCTCCAGCACGAGGACGGCCACTCGCTGCTGCTCGCCGCCACCAACCCGGCGGTGGTCTCCTACGACGCGGCGTTCGCCTTCGAGCTGGCGCACATCGTGGAGAACGGCCTGCACCGGATGTACGGCGAGGCGCCGGAGAACATCTTCTACTACCTCACCATCTACAACGAGCCGATCTTCCAGCCGGCCGAGCCGGAGGGCGTGGACGTCGAGGGCATCCTCAAGGGCATCCACCGCTACTCCCCCGCGCCGCAGGTCGGTGACGACGCGCCGAAGGCGAACATCCTCGCCTCCGGCACCGGCATGCAGTGGGCGCTCAAGGCCCAGCAGCTGCTCGCCGAGGACTGGGGCGTGTCCGCCGACGTGTGGTCGGTGACGTCCTGGACCGAGCTGCGCCGCGACGCGGTGGAGTGCGAGGAGCACAACCTGCTCAACCCGGGCGAGGAGCCGCGCGTGCCGTACATCGCGCGGAAGCTGGCCGACGCCGACGGGCCGAAGGTCGCTGTGAGCGACTGGATGCGCGCGGTGCCGGACCTGATCGCGCGCTGGGTACCCGGGGACTACACCTCGCTCGGCACCGACGGCTTCGGCATGTCGGACACCCGGCACGCGCTGCGCCGCCACTTCCACGTGGACGCCGAGTCGGTAGCGGTCGCCACGCTGCGCCAGCTCGCGCTGCGCGGCGTGGTGCCGGCGCACGTGCCGGCCGACGCGGCCCGCAAGTACGCGCTGGACGACGTCAACGCCGCCCCGGTCGGCGAGACCGGCGGCGACAGCTGAAAGGAAGGGCCCCTTCTTAACGCCTCCGGTAGAGGAGGGGCCCCTTCTTAACACCTCGGGCACAGACGACGACGGCCCGGCGTCCCTGGCGGGAACGCCGGGCCGTCACCATCGCGGGCGACGCCGGGACGGGCTCGGTCAGCCGACGGCGGCCAGGTCGGTCAGCCGGGCCAGCGAGTCCTCCAGGTCGGCGCCGACCCGGCGCAGGCCGAGCCGGAGCAGGGCCGCCTTGACGGGTCCGGCGGGCCACCGCACAACGATCAGGCGTACGACGGTGCCGCCACCCTCCTCGTCCGGGGTCAGCTGGACGTAGATCTCGGTGCGCGCCTCGGCCCGGGCGCCGGCGCCCTTCGCGCGTTCGCGCCAGCCGATCAGGGTCGGCTCCTGGAAGGCGATCACCTCGGCCTCGTGCGCGGCGCCGCGTCCGGCCTGGACCAGCTGCCGCCGCCCGAATCCCTCCCCGGACAGGACCTCGGCCGCGCGGACTCCCGCCAGCCAGGCCGGCAGCTGCTCGGCGCGCTGCACGACGTCCCAGACCACATCCACCGGCGCCGCCACGTGCGCGCTTCGTTCCACGAGGATCATGAGTATCTTTCCCCCACTTAAATCACATCCGCGATATTTGGCACTCTATGTGTAAATCGGACTTAAGCGGACGGGTTCGGAAAAGACACGCCGAACTCCCTTGCGCCACCCAGTCATCTCGGCCTATGGCGCGTCGGTCCGCAGAGCCCTAGAGTCGCGAGCACGCTTCACGTTCCTGGAGGGTGACTTGACGACCGCGCCGATGCCCGAGTTCCCCGCCGGCTTCCGCTGGGGGGTCTCCACCTCCGCGTACCAGATCGAGGGTGCGACCACAGTCGACGGGCGTGGTCCGTCCATCTGGGACACGTTCGCCCACTCCCCCGGCCGGATCGCCGACGGCAGCACCGGCGACCAGGCGTGCGACCACTACCACAGGTACGCCGAGGACACCGCGCTGCTGGCCGGGCTGGGGGTGTCCGCGTACCGGTTCTCGATCGCCTGGCCCCGGATCCAGCCGGCGGGCACCGGCCCGGCGAACGCCGCCGGGCTGGACTTCTACGACCGGCTGGTGGACGGACTGCTCGCCGCCGGTGTGGACCCGGTCGCCACGCTGTTCCACTGGGACCTGCCGCAGGCACTGGAGGACGCCGGCGGCTGGCTCAACCGGGACACCGCCGCCCGCTTCGCCGAGTACGCCGACCTGACCGCGGCCCGCCTCGGCGACCGGGTGAAGCTCTGGATCACGCTCAACGAGCCGTTCATCCACATGAGCCTCGGCCACGGCATGGGCGAGCACGCGCCGGGCCGCACGCTGCTGTTCGACGCGTTCCCGGTGGCCCACCACCAGCTCCTCGGGCACGGCCTCGCGGTCGCCGCGCTGCGCGCCCGCAGCACGTCCCCGGTGGCGATCGCCAACAACTACTCCCCGGTGCGCCTGGCCGGCGACACCGACGCGGACCGGGCCGCCGCCGCGGCGTACGACGCGCTGCACAACCGCCTGTTCACCGATCCGCTGCTCGGACGCGGCTACCCGGACGCGCTCGGCCCCGACCCCGCAGTGGTGCGCGACGGCGACCTGGACGTCATCGCCGCCCCGATCGACGTCCTCGGCGTCAACTACTACAACCCGACCGGCATCCGGGCGCCGGAGGCGGACTCGCCGCTGCCGTTCGAGATCGTGCCACTGGACGGCTACCCGCGTACCGCGTTCGACTGGCCGGTGGCCCCGGGCGGGCTGCGCGAGCTGCTGCTCCTCCTGCACGAGCGGTACGGCGACGCGCTGCCGCCGATCCAGGTCACCGAGAGCGGCTGCGCGTACGACGACGCGCCGGACGCCGACGGCCGGGTGCACGACCCGGAGCGGATCGCGTACCTGGACGGGCACATCCGCGCGGTGCGCGAGGCGATGGCCGGGGGCGTGCCGGTGACCGGGTACTTCGTCTGGTCGCTGCTGGACAACTGGGAGTGGGCCGAGGGCTTCACCAAGCGGTTCGGCCTGGTGCATGTCGACTTCGACACCCAGCGGCGGACGCCGAAGTCGTCGTACACCTGGTTCCGGGATCTGGTCCGGCGGTGACCACTGTGAACCCGACGCCGGCCTCGCTGCCGGCGGCGCTCGCCGAGCCGACCGTCCCGGTACGGCGGAGCTGGATGGCGCTGATCTTCGCGGCCAACCTGGGCGTCTGGATGGCGTTCTTCACCCCGATCCAGGTGCTGCTGCCGCAGCAGGTGGAACGGATCGCCCCGGCCGACAAGGAGGCCATGCTGGCGGTGGTCACCGGCATCGGCGCGCTCGCCGCGGTGCTGGCGAACCCGCTCGCCGGGGCGCTGTCCGACCGCACCTCGCTGCGGCTGGCCAACCGGCACTTCGGCCGCCGCCACGTCTGGACCGCGCTCGGCGCGGTCATCGGCGCGCTCGCCCTGGTGCTGCTGGCCCGGCAGAACACCATCGCCGGGGTGGCGATGGCCTGGGTCGCAGCGCAGGTCTGCTTCAACGCGATGCTGGCCAGCCTCACCGCCGCGATCCCGGACCGCGTGCCGGTGGCGCAGCGCGGCGGCGTGTCCGGCTGGGTGGGCATCCCGCAGGCGCTGGGTCTGGTGCTCGGCGCGGTGCTGGTCACCGCCGTGGTCACCGGAAACGCGGCCGGGTACGCGGCGATCGCGCTCGCCGTGCTGCTGCTGTCGCTGCCGTTCGCGCTGCTGACCCAGGACGACCACCTGCCCCGGGAGCACCGCTCACCGCTGCGGCTGCGCTCGCTGTTCGCCTCGATGTGGATCAGCCCGCGCCGCCACCCCGACTTCGCCTGGGCCTGGTTCACCCGGTTCCTGGTGCAGACCGGAAACGCGCTGGGCACGCTCTACCTGCTCTACTTCCTCACCGACGGGGTACGGGTGGCCGACCCCGAGGGCTCCCTGCTGGTGCTGATCCTGCTCTACACGCTGGGCATGATGCTCACCGCGGTGGTCGCCGGGCGCATGTCCGACCGCTCCGGCCGGCGCAAGGTCTTCGTGATCACCTCCGGGCTGATCATGGCGGTGGCGGCGGTGCTGCTGGCGGCGGCGCCCACCTGGCCGATGGCGATCGTCGCGGCGCTGCTGCTCGGCGCGGGCTACGGCGTCTACCTGTCGGTGGACGCGGCCCTGATCACCCAGGTGCTGCCCGCCGCGACCGACCGGGCCAAGGACCTCGGCGTGATCAACATCGCCAACTCGGCGCCGCAGGTGCTCGGTCCGGCGCTGTCCGCGCCGATCGTCGTGCACCTCGGCGGCTACCCGACGCTGTACGCGGTCACCGCGGCAGTCACCCTGCTCGGCAGCGCCCTGGTCGTGAAGATCAAGTCGGTGCCCTGACCCGGCCCCCTGCCGGAAACCCCTCGCGGTCCGCCGTAGGCTGGGGGGCGTGACGGTACGTGTACGCTTCGCCCCTTCCCCGACCGGTATGTTCCACGTCGGCGGCGCCCGTTCGGCGCTGCAGAACTGGATCTTCGCCAAGCAGCAGGGCGGGGTGTTCGTGCTGCGCATCGAGGACACCGACGCGGCACGCAATCGGCCCGAGTGGACCGAGGGCATCCTGTCCGCGCTCGACTGGATCGGCATCGCCCGGGGCAGCTACGAGGGCCCGTACTTCCAGTCCTCGTACGCGGGCGAGCACCGGGCCGCCGCGCAGCGGCTGTACGAGGGCGGCCGGGCCTACTACTGCGACTGCACCCGCGAGGACGTGCAGGCGCGTACCGGCCCGCAGCAGCGCGGCTACGACGGCTTCTGCCGGGACCGCGGCCTGGAGCCGGGCGAGGGACGGGCACTGCGTTTCCGGACGCCGGACGAGGGCGAGACAGTGGTGGTCGACCTGGTCCGCGGCGAGCCGACGTTCGAGAACAAGCTGATCGAGGACTTCGTCATCGCCCGTGGCGACGGCTCCCCGGTGTTCCTGCTGGCGAACGTGGTCGACGACATGAGCATGGGCATCACCCACGTGATCCGGGCCGAGGAGCACCTGCCGAACACCCCGAAGCAGCAGCTGCTGTGGGACGCGCTCGGCGTCAAGCCGCCGATCTGGGCGCACGTGCCGGTGGTGGTGAACGAGAAGCGGCAGAAGCTGTCCAAGCGGCGGGACAAGGTCGCGCTGGAGGCGTACCGGGACGAGGGCTACCTCGCCGACGCGATGCGCAACTACCTGATGCTGCTGGGCTGGGCGCCGTCGGGCGACCGGGAGATCGTGCCCTGGTCGGTGATCGAGGAGGAGTTCCGGCTGGACGAGGTGAACCCGTCCCCGGCGTTCTTCGACGAGAAGAAGCTGCGCGCGTTCAACGGCGACTACATCCGGGCGCTGCCGGTGGAGGACTTCGTCGAGGCGTGCCGGCCGTGGCTCACCGGCACCGAGACCATCGCCCCGCCGCCGTGGCAGCCCGACGAGTTCGACCCGGCCGCGTTCGCGGCGGTGGCCCCGCTGGCGCAGACCCGGATCGCGGTGCTCAGCGAGATCGTGCCGAACGTCGACTTCCTGTTCCTGGCCGACCCGCTGATCGACGAGGCGGCATGGGCCAAGGCCATGAAGGAGGGCGCCGCCGACCTGCTGGACGCGGCGATCGTGGCGTTCGAGGCGCTGGAGTCCTGGGACGCCGAGTCGCTGAAGGCCACGCTGGAGGCGGTCGGCGCGGAGCGCGGGCTGAAGCTCGGCAAGGCGCAGGCGCCGGTACGCGTCGCGGTCACCGGACGCACCGTGGGCCTGCCGCTGTTCGAGTCGCTGGAGGTGCTCGGCCGCGACCGTACGCTGACCCGGCTGCGCGCCGCACGCGTACGCCTGGTCTGAGCCGCGGCACGGCGCCCGTTCCCGACGCTCGGGCGTGTCGTGGCCAGAAAGCGGTTCCTCTATTGGCCGGTATGCCTCTGAGTCATAATTATGACTCAGAGGCATACATGTTTTCGGCGATCATTGCGCCGGCAGTGTCACGCAGAGTGGTCCCGCGCACTGGCCACGATCACCGGCGGGTGGCCCGGCGGCGCAGCAGCAGCCCGCCGCCCAGCGCCGCGAGCACCACCACCGTGCCGGCCGCCCACAGCCAGCCCGTACCCCCGTCATCGTCCGCCCCGGCGGCGGCCGGGGTGGGGCTCGGCACCGCGCTGGTGGGCAGAGCGGCGGAAGTGGCGGGGGCGGCGCTGGCGGGCGGCACCGTCGCCGACGGCGACTCGGCCGGGGTGCCGGTGGTCAGGGTGAACCGGACCTCCCCCTTGATCGGGTGGCCGTCGTCGGAGGCCAGCCGGTAGGTCACGATGTAGAGGCCGGCCGCGCCCGGCCGGAACGGCACGATCACGCGCTTGCCGGAGAACGTCGGCGCGCCGCCGGTAGCGGCCACGTTGTCCGGGCCGGTGACTGTGACCTCGGTCGTCGCCTCCTTCGGCGTGGCGAGGAACCGCAGCTCGATCCGCTCCGGCGCGGCGGCCAGCCGGGCCCCGTCGCGCGGATCACTGCCGGTCAGCGAGTTGTGCGCGGCGGCGGGCGCGGCCGACAGCAGCGCGAACGCCGCGACCACCCCGAGCACCACCGCCCAGGTACGCGCCACACGGGCGACCCTGCCCCCCATGGTTCCCTCCGTCCGGGTAGGATCCGGCCGATGATCATCGACCGCTCATTGGTCGGTCTCAGCTCGCAGATAGTTCCAAATACTCTTCCACCAGCTGCAACCGAGCGCCGTTCTGCGGAGTCTTTGTGGTGGACACCGGTCCAGTGTGACCTGCAGCGGAAGCCAGCCATCGAACGGGGCGAGGAGGCGGCGATGATCCGAAGGGTGAAACGGCTGCTGGTCGCCGTGACCGGGAGCGTGGCGGCCCTGGCGTGCGCGCTGGCCCTGACCGGCACCGCGGCGGCGCAGGCGGCGCCCAAGCCGAAGCCGGCCCCGACCGGTGTCGACATCAGCGGCGAGCGGCTCGACGCGCCGCTGAAACTGCGCGCCGACACCAGCCCGAACGAGGTCAACCTGGTGATCGACCAGGTCAAGTGGCTGGGCACGACCGGCCAGCTGCGCGGCCCGGCCGCGAAGGATCTCGGTCCGAAGTACACGGTGGTGGTGCTCGCCGCCGCCGGCCCGCAGCGCACCTACGACCTGTTCCCGCTGGCCAAGGGCGGTCCCCGGATCTACCGGCCGGGCAAGCAGCCGGACCTGAGCAGCACCCGGGCCGGCTGGTTCTTCGGGCGGCTCAACATGCCCGAGACGCTGCGCTCGGTCGGCGTGCCGATGCCGGCGCAGTTCGACACGCTCGCTGGAGGCGTCGGCGGCGGCGAGCGGGTGCTTCCGGAGGAGGCGCTCGACCCGGTGCAGAACATCGACACCGCGCTCGGCGAGCTCCAGCGGCTGCTGCTGCTCAACGTGGGCATCGTGCTCGTCATCACCGCCGGGCTGGCCGGCATCGCGCTGCTGGTCCGCCGCCGCACCCGCTGAGCCCGGCCGCACCCGCTGAGCCCGGCCGCACCCGGTCAGCCCGGCAGGCGGCGCGTCAGCACCAGCGGCGCGGCGGGCGCTCCCGGCGTGTGGTGCGGTTGCGCGGGCGTACCGCGCCGTGACGGTGGGCTCCCGCCCAGCCCGACAGGTCGCTGCGGCAGCTCCGGTCGGCCGGCTCGTCGTCGGCCAGGTGCGCCGGCTCCGCCGCCCGCTGCCGGGGCACGCCCGGCTCGTCCTCGGCACGCTCCGGCACCCGGCCGGCCGGCTGCTCCCCCTGGTGGTTCAGGCACGGCCGGCGCGGATGCGTGGCAGTCGCCGGCTGGTCGTGACCCCGCCGGCAGGCCTCACCCTGGGCGCAACCGTGCTCGGCCTCCCCCTGCGCCATCCCCGGCCCCCCTCACGCGTCGCCCTCGCCCGCCCGGCCGGAGTCTGGCCCGGCGTGCCCTGACACCGTACTGGCCCGGCCGGACGAGATCGTCAGCGCGTACCGGTGGAGATCGTCACGCCGCGGCGAGGGCGTCACCTCGAAGTGGATCCGCTGGTCACGCCGTGTCAGGCTGGTGCGGTGAGCGAACCGGGCGGAACGGAGACGTCGGCGACGCTGCGTCGCATCGAGCGGGCGGCGGGCGGCCTGGCCACCGCCAGCGTGGCGCGGATGGACGAGACGCTGCCGTGGTTCCGTGAGCTGCCCGCCGACCAGCGCTCCTGGGTCATGCTCGTCGCCCAGGCCGGCGTGCGCTCGCTGGTGCTGTGGCTGCGGCAGGGCGGCGGCGCGACCGACCGCACCCAGGAGGTGTCGGACGAGGTCTTCGCCGCCGCACCGCAGGCGCTGGCCCGCTCGATCAGCCTCCAGCAGACCGTGGCGCTGATCAAGGTGACCATCGACGTGGTCGAGGAGCAGGTGTCGGAGCTGGCCGTACCGGGCGAGGAGCAGTCGCTGCGGGAGGCGGTGCTGCGCTTCTCCCGGGAGATCGCGTTCGCCGCCGCGCGGGTCTACGCCCGGGCCGCCGAGAGCCGCGGCTCCTGGGACGCCCGGTTGCAGGCGCTGCTGGTCGACGCGCTGCTGCGGGGCGACTCCCCGGACGTGCTGGCCAGCCGCGCCGCCGCGCTGGGCTGGACGGACGCGCCGCCGGTGGCGGTGGCGGTGGGCCGCTCCCCCGGCGGTGAGGTGGCAGCCGTGCTGCACACCGTCTACCGGCAGGCCCGGCGGATCGGCGTCGAGGTGATCGGCGGCGTGCACGGCGACCGCCTGGTCATCGTGCTGGGCGGGGCTGCCGATCCGGTGGCGGCCACGGAGAAGCTGCGTACCGCCTTCGGTGAGGGGCCGGTGGTGGTCGGGCCGGCGGTGCCCAGCCTGGACGAGGCCACCGAGTCGGCGCGGGCCGCGCTGGCCGGGTTCCGGGCCGCGCCGGCCTGGCCGACCGCGCCGTGCCCGGTCGCCGCCGACGAGCTGCTTCCGGAACGCGCGCTGGCCGGTGACACCGAGGCCCGCCGCCGGTTGCGCCACGACGTGTACGCGGCACTGGCCCGCTCCGGCGGCGAGCTGCTGGAGACGCTCGACGCGTTCTTCGCCGCCGGCGGCACGCTGGAGAGCGCGGCCCGGGCGCTGTTCGTGCACCCGAACACCGTGCGCTACCGGCTGAAGCGGATCGCCGAGGTGACCGGATTCTCGCCGCTGGCCCCGCGCGACGCGTTCGCGTTGCAGGTCGCGCTGACAGTGGGACGCCTCGACCCGGTGGTGCCGACGGTCTCCGACCGGCGATGATCGCCGACAATCTTTGTAGGATTCCTCTAAAGGTTCTAGTGCGGTTTGGTGCCGTACGTTACAGCGCGGCACGCCGGTATCCGTCAGAGTCGTACACGTGCTCGCCGTACTCTCTCCCGGACAGGGTTCGCAGAAGCCCGGCTTCCTCGCGCCGTGGCTCGACCTCCCCGGCGCCGAGGCGCGTCTGCGCTGGTGGTCGGCGCTGGCCGGGGTGGACCTGATCCACCTGGGCACCCGGGCGGACGCGGACGAGATCAAGGACACCGCCCGTACCCAGCCGCTGCTGGTCGCCGCCGCGCTGCTCGCCGCCGAGCACCTGCCGATGCACGACGTCGGGCTGGTCGCCGGGCACAGCGTCGGCGAGCTGGGTGCCGCCGCGCTGGCCGGGGTGCTGCCGGCCGAGGCCGCCGTGACGCTCGCCGGCGTACGCGGGCGGGAGATGGCCGCCGCCTGCGCGCTGGAGCCGACCGGGATGGCCGCCGTGCTCGGCGGCGACCCGGACGAGGTGCTCGCCGCGCTGACGGCGCACGGGCTGCACCCGGCCAACCGCAACGGCGCCGGTCAGATCGTGGCCGCCGGCGCTGTCGACGCGCTGGACAGGCTCGCCGCCGAGCCGCCGACCCGCACCCGGGTCATCCGGCTCCAGGTGGCGGGCGCGTTCCACACGCCGTACATGGCGCCGGCCGAGACCGCGCTCGCCGCGGTCGCCGCCGGTGTCCCGGCCTCCGCCCCGGCCCGGATCCTGCTGTCCAACCTCGACGGCGCACCGGTCGGGCACGGCCCCGAGACGGTACGCCGGCTGGTCCGGCAGGTGACCGCTCCGGTCCGCTGGGACCTGTGCATGCGTACGCTGGCCGACCTCGGCGTCACCGGCGTGATCGAGCTGCCGCCGGCCGGCACCCTGGCCGGGCTGGTCAAGCGGGAGCTCAAGGGCGAGGGCGCGCCCGAGATCGTCACCCTGAACACGCCGGCCGACCTGCCCGCCGCGCGCCGCCTGATCGCCCGGCACGCCGGTCCCGCCGCCCGGCCGACCGCGCCGTCGTTCCGGGTGGTCGTCTCCCCCGCCGCCGGCCGCCTCGACCGGTCGGCCGGACCGGCCGAGGGCGCCGGGGTACGCGCCGGACAGGTCCTCGGCCACGTCACCACGGGCCGGGGGCCGGTCGAGGTGACCGCGCACGACAACGGGCCGCTCGTCGAGTGGCTCGCACACCACGACGACCCGGTCGCACCGGGCCAGCCCCTCGTCCGTATCGGAGGAACGCACTAAATGGCCGGCAGCCGGATCGTCGCGATGGGGCACTACCAGCCCTCCCGCGTCGTCACGAACGACGAGATCGCCCAGATGGTCGACACCAACGACGAGTGGATCCGGGACCGGGTCGGCATCGTCACCCGGCGGATCGCGGGCGACGAGACGGTGGCCGACATGGCCACCGCCGCCGCCGGCAAGGCGCTCGCCAACGCCGGGCTGACCGCCGCCGACATCGACCTGGTCGTGGTGGCGACCTGCACGTCCGTGGACCGCAGCCCCAACGTGGCCTGCCGGGTCGCGGCCAAGCTGGGCATCAACGCGCCCGGGGCGTACGACCTCAACACCGCCTGCTCCGGTTTCGCGTACGCGCTGGGCACCGTGGACCACGCGATCCGGGCCGGCGCGGCGCGCAACGCGATCGTCATCGGCGCGGAGAAGCTCTCCGACTTCACCGACTGGACCGACCGCTCGACCTGCATCATCTTCGCCGACGGCGCCGGGGCGGCGGTGGTCAGCGCGACCGCCGACGACGAGCCGGCCGGGATCGGGCCGGTGGTCTGGGGCTCCGCGCCGGAGAAGAGCGACGCGGTCCGGATCGAGGGCTGGCAGCCGTACATCACCCAGGAGGGGCAGTCGGTGTTCCGGTGGGCCACCACCGCGCTGGCCCCGCTCGCGCTCCAGGCGTGCGAGCGCGCCGGGGTGGACCCGTCGGAGCTGGCCGCGTTCGTGCCGCACCAGGCCAACGCCCGGATCATCGACGGCATCGCCAAGCGGCTGAACATCCCGGACGCGATCATCGCCAAGGACATCGTCGAGTCCGGCAACACGTCGGCGGCGAGCATCCCGCTGGCCCTGTCGAAGCTGGTCGAGCGGCGGGAGGTGCCCTCGGGCGCCCCGGTGCTGCTGTTCGGTTTCGGCGGCGGCCTGACCTACGCCGGTCAGGTCGTGCGCTGCCCCTGAGACCCCCTCGGGCGCGAACGCGCCGAGGTGTGTGACCGGCGACGCCGGTCACCGGTAACCCCCGATGAGAGGAACCAACCGCAATGACCCGTGACGAGATCACCGCCGGCCTCGCCGAGATCCTCGAAGAGGTTGCCGGGGTGAACCCGGACGACGTGGCCGAGGGGAAGTCCTTCACCGACGACCTCGACGTCGACTCGCTCTCCATGGTCGAGGTCGTGGTGGCGGCCGAGGAGAAGTTCGGCGTCAAGATCCCGGACAACGAGGTGCAGAACCTCAAGACCGTCGGGGACGCGGTCAGCTACATCGAGGCGCAGTCCTGATCATGAGTCGTCCCGACGTCGTCGTCACCGGGCTCGGCGCGACGACCCCGCTCGGCGGGGACGTCGCGTCGACCTGGGACGCCATGCTCGCCGGCCGCTCCGGGGTGGGTGCGCTCACCCAGGAGTGGGCCGCGCAACTGCCCGTCCGGATCGCCGCCGAACTGGCGGTCGACCCGTCCGAGGTGCTGGACCGGGTGAAGCTGCGCCGGCTGGACCGCTCGGAGGCGATCGCCATCATCGCCGCCAAGCAGGCGTGGGCAGACGCCGGTCTGGACGAGGCCGGGCCGGACCCGGAGCGCCTGGCGGTGAGCGTCGGCTCGGGCATCGGCGGCGCCACCACCCTGCTCGCCCAGGACGACATCCTGGAGGCGTCCGGACCGCGGCGGGTCTCCCCGCACACCATCCCGATGCTGATGCCGAACGGCCCGGCCGCCTGGGTCGGTCTGGAGCTGGGCGCCAAGGCCGGGGTGCACACCGTGGCCAGCGCCTGCGCGACCGGCGCGGAGGCGATCGCGCTGGGGCTGGACATCATCCGCGCCGGCCGGGCCGACGTGGTGGTGGCCGGCGGCACCGAGGCGGTCATCCACCCGCTGCCGATCGCCGGCTTCAGCTCGATGCGGGCCATGTCGACCCGCAACGACGAGCCGGAGCGGGCCTCCCGGCCGTGGGACTCGGGTCGCGACGGCTTTGTGCTCGGTGAGGGCGCGGGCGTGGTGATCCTGGAGCGCGCCGACCACGCCGCCGCCCGGGGCGCCCGGGTGTACGCGCGCCTGGCCGGCGCGGGGATCACCTCGGACGCGTACGACATCGTGCAGCCGCACGCCGAGGGTGAGGGCGCCATCCGGGCCATCGCCCGGGCGGTCGCCGACGCGGACGTGGCCCGTACCGACATCGTGCACGTCAACGCGCACGCCACCTCCACCCCGGTCGGGGACATGCTGGAGATCGGCGCGCTGCGTCAGGCGGTCGGCGACCACCCGGTGCTCACCGCCACGAAGTCGATGACCGGGCACCTGCTCGGTGCGGCCGGCGCGCTGGAGTCGATCGCCACCATCCTGGCCATCCGGGACGGCGTGATCCCGCCGACGATCAACCTGGACGACCCGGACGAGGGCCTGACCCTGGACGTCGCGGCGCACAAGGCACGTCACATGGAGATCCCGGCGGCGCTGAACAACGCGTTCGGCTTCGGCGGGCACAACGTGGCGCTGGTCTTCACCCGCCCCTGAGGTTCCGCCCTGAGGTAAGGAAGGGCCCCTTCTTAACAGTCACTGTTAAGAAGGGGCCCTTCCTCTACCGCAGGCGTTAAGAGGGGGCCCTTCCTTACACCTCAGCCGCGGTTGCGGGGGTGCTGCCGGGCGGTCCGCTCGTTGCCGCGCCGGTAGTTGCCGGTCCACCGGGCCATGGCCAGCTGCGGGTCGTCGCCGACCTCGGCCAGGAACTGCGCGGCCCGGCCGCCGCGCAGCGTGCCGGCGACCCGGCCGTGATGCGTGATGACCACCGTGCCGTCGGCGCGCTCGACGTAGCGGAAACCCTGTGCTGCCTCTCCCATGGGCGCCACCCTGCCAGCCGGGGCCGCCCGGACGCATCCGGGTTTCGGCGCGATCCGGGCGGGCGGCCGGGTCAGGTGCGGCAGGTGGTGGCCGGCAGGCCGGAGACCGGCACCGGGGAGCGGCCGGCCGGGCGGGCCTTGCCGGCGAGCACCGCGGCGAGCCCGGTCATCGAGGCCCGGGTGGACGAGTAGGTCGCCATCAGCGTCGGGGACTTCGCCCCGGACAGCACGTACGGCGTGTCCATCGCCACCGTCACGGCGGCGCCGGCGCTCAGGTCCTTCGCGCCGTCGCCGTAACCGACCAGGTGCACCACCGTGCCGCCGGAGGGCACCACCTTGACCCCGGCCGCCGTGAGCGCCTCGGTCAGCAGCTTGCGGGTGCGCTCCCGGCCGCCGGAGGAGGTCACGCTCACCGGGCCGGTCACCGCCCCGCCGCACTTGCCGCGCAGCACAGTCACGGCGGCGGTGGCCAGGTCGTCGGCGGCCTTGCGGTGGGCTGCGCCGTCGAGCGTGGACAGCGCCGGGATGTCCCGCCCGGCCAGCCGGAACTTCATGGTCAGCACCCGGGTGACCGCCTCGACCAGGCGGGCGCGGGGCAGCGAGCCGTCCTTGAGCGCGGCGCGCAGCCCGTCGTACGCCTGGGTGACGTTCGGGGTCATCAGGATGAGGTCGTTGCCGGCGTTGAGCGCGCGCACCGCGGCCTCGCCCGGCGACCACTTCTTCGCCGGGGCCATGTTCATCCCGTCGGTGATCACCACGCCCTGGAAGCCGAGCTGGCCGCGCAGCACGTCGGTGAGCAGCTTGCGGGAGAACGTGGCGGGGGTGCCCGGGTCGACTGCCTTGACGTCCAGGTGGGCCGACATCACCGCCATGGCCCCGGCGCCGATGCCGGCCCGGAACGGCGGGAACGCGAGGCGGTCCAGCTCGGCGCGGGACTGCTTGATCACGGGCAGTTCGGTGTGCGAGTCCTCGGCGCTCAGGCCGTGCCCGGGGAAGTGCTTGACCGCGGCACCGACGCCCTCGGCCTGCAGGCCGCGTACCGCGCCCGCCACCTGGGGGGACGCGGTCGCCGGGTCGGCGCCGAAGGACCGGGAGCCGATCACCGCGCTGCGGGTCGCCAGCACGTCGGCGACCGGCGCGAAGTCGAGGTTGACGCCCATGGCGGCCAGCTCTGCCCCGGCGGCCCGCCAGGCGGCCTCGGTCAGCGCCGGGTTCCCGGCGGCGCCGGCGGCGAGCGGGCTGGGCAGCAGCGTCACCCCGTCGGTGATCCGGGTGACCACGCCGTACTCCTGGTCGGTGCCGATCAGGAACGGCGCGGCACCCGCGGGCAGCTTGCCGGCGGCGGCGCGCAGTCCGTCGGTGAGCGCACGGACCTGCTTGGGGTTGTCCACGTTCGTGGTGGCCTGGTTGCCCGAGGTCGGGTCGTCGGCGCTGAAGCCGACCAGGATCAGCCCGCCGAGCCGGTACTTCGCCACCATCTCGGCGGGGGTGTCGACCCCTGCCAGCGCCCGGTTCCCGGCCGCCGACCCGGCCGACACCTCGGTGGCCGAGCTGCCGTACGCGTACGGCATCAGCACCTGCCCGACCAGGTCCTCGTCGCTCAGCGTGCCGACGAGCGCGGCCGCGCGGGCGGCCGGATCGGCGGCCGGCGGGTCACTCGGCGCGGGCGCTGCGGACGACGGCGCCGGGCTCGTCGGGGCAGGTCGGGGCCGGTCCGGCCCGTCCGAGCACCCGGAGACGAGCAGCGCGGTCAGTGCGGCGAGCGCGACGGCGGAGCGCCGCGGGGAAATCGACACGCGGCCCACCGTATCGGGGCAACTCGGCCGCCGTCACCCGACCCGGGTGAGCAGCGTCACCGGCGCACCGTCCCCGGCGTACCGGTAGGGCTCCAGTTCGGCGTCCCAGGCGGTGCCGAGCGCCTTGTCCAGGGCGTGGGCCAGCGCCTCCGGGCTGCGTGCGGCGGCCATCAGGCTGCGGAGCCGGTCCTCGCCGAGCTGGATGTCGCCGGCCGCGCCGACAGCGGCGCGGAACAGGCCGCGGCCCGGTACGTACATGAAGCGCTCGCCGTCGACGCCGGGACTGGGTTCCTCGGTGACCTCGAAACGGATCATGGGCCACTGCCGGAGGGCAGCGGCCAACTCCGCGCCGGTCCCCGGGCTGCCGGTCCAGCCGCACTCGGCGCGACGGGCGCCCGGGTCGGCGGGCTGCGCCGTCCAGTGCAGGTTGACCGGCGCGGCGAGGACGCGCGCGATCGCCCACTCGACGTGCGAGCACACGGCGAGCGGGGTCGAGTGGACGTATACGACGCCACGCGTTGGCACGGTGACCTCCCGATGAGCCGAGGTGCGTCTTCCCCTACGACCTCGTCCTACCGAGTGGTACCTGGCACACATGATGACCCGTGTGACTGGTGGTGCGCCAGCGAATCGGAAAATTCGCCGGCCCCCGGAGCGGGAAATACCCGGGTGGTGGACCTGGTTGTGCCCTCTGACGCCGCGACGACCAGCCAGGTGTCGTGGTCGTGTACAGTTCTCTGGGCGGTTCTGTGCCGCCGTACATCTTCGCGGGCCGGCGCCCACCCGGGCGTCATCCGCATACAGCCCCCGGACGGCTTCCGTCCCCACCGTACGTCTGCAAGGAGTACCTCCGTGGCGAGCAACACCTCTAAGACCGCGCGCGCGTCCGTCCGGGCCGGCCAGGCTGGCCAGGGTGGCGCCCTCAGCGTGCTGGGCGAGTTCAAGTACCTGATCCCGCTCAACGGCGGCAAGCACGCCTACGTGCGCAACCTGACCAACGGCAAGACCGCGCACCTGCGCACCGACTCCGACGCCTTCGTCGAGGAGATCCGCGTGCTGGCCGCCGCCGGCCACGCCGCCAAGATCCGCGCCGAGATCAACGGCCTGGCCGCGTCCTACCCGGACCACGGCTGGGACGCCACCGAGAAGCGCCTCGTCGAGGCCGGCGTCTTCGAGGGCTGAACGCCCTCACCCGCACCACCGCGACCGCCCGCCGGGATCACCCCGGCGGGCGGTTTCGCGTCTGGTCCTGCGGCAGCAGCGTCACCTCGCCCGTGGCCAGGTCGTAGAGCGCGCCCTCCACTGCCAGCTCACCTGCGTCCACCGGCCCGGCCAGCCGGTCGTCGCGGCGCAACGCCGCCACCGTCCGCCGGACGTGGCGGCGGATCGCCAGCGGATGCGCGTCCGGGTCGTCCACCCCGACGTCGGTGACCGCCGGGGCGATCCGGTCCACCACGTACGCCAGGTCCCCGCCGGGCCGCCGTCCGGTGCGCAGCGCCTCGACGGTCGAGCCGACCGCGCCGCAGCGCTCGTGGCCCAGCACCATCACCAGGCGTACGCCCAGTTGCTCCACCACGTACTCGATCGAGCCCCGGACGGCCCGGTCCAGCACGTGCCCGCCGGTACGGATCACGCAGATCGAACCGAACGTCTGGTCGAAGATCGCCTCCAACGGCACCCGGGAGTCGATACAGCCCAGCACCACCGCGTACGGCTGCTGGTCGCCGGAGGCCACCGCCGCGGCGGCGGTGACGTCGTGCCCGTGCAACGGCTGCCCGCTGACGAAACGGCGGTTGCCGGAGAGCAGCTCGGCCAGCGCGGCGCGCGGGCTGGTGGACGGCATGCCTCCCAGCCTGGTCACCGATCCGACCTCGTGGGGCCGGACGGGAATCTTCTCTCCGGGCCGGTTGCCGTGGTCTCATGGCGGGTAACGCCGGTGTCACCGCCGGGTCATCCGGTGGACACACATCGGCGGGCCCGGGAGGTGGACGATGCCGGACCTGGAACTGCGGCTCCCCGACGACGTACGCCTGCACGTCAGCGTCACCGGGCCGGTCGACGCCGCGGTGACCGCCGTCCTGCTGCACGGCTGGACGCTGGACGGGCGCAGCTGGCACCGCCAGGTCGCCGAGCTGCGGGAACGCTTCGGCGGCCGGGTCCGCCTGGTCACGTACGACGCGCGCGGCCACGGCCGGTCGAGCTGCCTGGCGCTGCGCGACGCCACCCTCGCGCAGCTCGGTGACGACCTGGCGGCGGTGATCGACGAGATCGTCCCGTCCGGTCCGATCGTCCTGGTCGGGCACTCGATGGGCGGGATGACGGTGATGGAGTACGCCCACCGGCACCCCGACCGGTTCGCCGCGCGTACCGCCGGGCTGGTCTTCGTCTCCACCACCGCCGAGGGGCACACGCACACCGCGTACGGCCTCTCCCCCCGGATCACCCGGCTGATCCGTCTGGCCGAGACGACAGGCGCCGGGGTGCTGGCCCGCTGCGGCGGCTGGCGGCCCCCGCACGCGCTGCTGCGCGCGCTGCGCCCGAGCATCCGCTGGATGCTGTTCGGCGACCGCTGCGACCCGGCCGACATCCGGCTTGTCACCTCAGCGGTGGCCCGGGCCACGCTGCGCTCGATCGGCGGTTTCCGCGCCTCGATCGGCGCCCAGCACCGGCTGGAGACGCTCGCCGCGCTCGGCGGGCTGCCGGCCGCCGCGCTGGTCGGGGACCGGGACCGGCTCACCCCGCCGCCCTGCGCCGAGTCGATCGCGGCGGCGCTGCCCACCACGGAGCTGACCGTCTGCCCGGGTGCCGGGCACATGCTCATGATGGAGCGCCCCGACGAGGTGAACGCCGCCCTCGCCGGCGTGCTGGACCGGGTGCTGGCCGGCCGGCCGGCGACCCGCCTCTGAGCGTCTCCCGCTCGCGAGCGGCACTGACGTACGCCACGTGCGCGGCATGCCCCGGCGTGGCGGTTGCCGGCGGCCCGTACCCTCATTCAGCCCGTCGTGCCCTCCGAACACAGGAGCATCCGCGTTGACCGACCAGACCACGCTGGACCGGGAGATCGCCGCCGAGCAGCGCCACCTCGACCGGGTGTACGCCCGGCTGGCCGAACTGCGCCGGTCGGCGGCCGACGCCGAGCGGGAGGGCTACCGGCTGGCCCGGGTCGGCAACTTCGGCGCGCTGGTCGAGCGGGACGCGATGGTCTTCCACGCCGCCCAGCGCCGGCACGTGCTGGACGCCGAGCACGAGGGGCTGGTGTTCGGCCGGCTGGACCTGCGTACCGGGCAGGTGCTGCACGTCGGCCGCCTCGGCGTGCGGGGCGTGGACGCGGAGACGCTGGTGGTGGACTGGCGGGCACCCGCCGCCGCCGCGTTCTACCAGGCCACGCCCGCCGAGCCGCGCGGTGTGGTGCGCCGGCGCACGATCCAGTCCGCGTCCGAGAAGGTCACCCGGATCGAGGACGACCTGCTGGACCCGGAGGCCGCGCCGCCGGACATGGCGGTGGTCGGTGACGGGGCGCTGCTTGCCACGCTGTCCCGGGCCACCGGCCGGGGCATGCGCGACATCGTCGCCACCATCCAGCGCGAGCAGGACGAGGCGATCCGTTCCCCCGGCAACGGCGTCACGATCGTCTCCGGCGGCCCCGGTACCGGGAAGACGGCGGTGGCGCTGCACCGGGCCGCGTACCTGCTCTACTCCGACCGGGCCCGGTACGCCGGCGGCGGCATCCTGGTGGTCGGCCCGTCCGGCGTGTTCGTCGAGTACATCGCCTCGGTGCTGCCCTCGCTGGGCGAGGAGACCGCCACGCTGCACTCGCTGGGCTCGCTGTTCCCCGGCCTGTCCGCGTCCCGGACCGACCCGCCGGACGTGGCGGCGGTGAAGGGTTCGCTGCGGATGCGCCGGGTGCTGGAACGCGCGGTACGCGACGCGGTGCCGGACTCCCCCGCCGAGCTGCGCCTGCTCTACCGGGGCGAGCTGCTGCGCCTGGAACGCCCCGCGCTGGACGCGATCCGGGACCGGACGCTGGCCCGTGGGGCGCGCCGCAACGAGGTACGCCGGGCAGCGTTCGACGCGGTGCTCGCCGCGCTCTACGCGCAGGCCCGCACGCTGCGGGTGGGCCGGCTGCCGGAGCAGCCCGCGTTCGAGGACGAGATCATCGAACGGCCGGAGTTCCGCGAGTTCCTCAAGGCGTGGTGGCCCCGGCTGCACCCGCGGCACGTGCTGGACTGGCTGGCCCGCCCGGACCGGCTGCGCCGCTACGCCGGTGGGATCCTCTCCTCTGCGGAGATCCGGCTGCTCGGCGACGCGTACCGGAGCCTCGCGACCGAAGGGCTGACGGTGGCCGACATCGCGCTGCTGGACGAGCTGGACGCGCTGCTCGGCAAGCCGGTGCGGCGGGCCCGCCCCAAGCGCGACCCGTACCAGCTCGCCGGTGGCGTGCGCGAGCTGAGCACGTACGCCGATCGGCAGCGCGCCGCCCGCGCGGCGGCGCGGGAGCGTCCGGACGACTACCGCGACTACGCGCACGTGGTGGTGGACGAGTCGCAGGACGTCTCGCCGATGCAGTGGCGGATGGTCGGCCGGCGCGGGCGGCTGGCGTCCTGGACGGTGGTCGGTGACCCGGCGCAGACCGCCTGGACCGGCGACCCGCAGGAGCTGGACCGGGCCCGGGACCAGGCGCTGGGCCGGCGCAAGCGGCACCGCTACGAGCTGACCACCAACTACCGCAACTCGGCGGAGATCTTCGCGGTGGCGGCGGCGGAGATCCGCCGTCTCTACCCGGATCTGCCGCTGCCCGACGCGGTGCGGTCCACGGGCGTGCCGCCGGTCGAGCGCACGGTGCCCGCCGCCGACCTGCCGGCGGCCACCGTCGAGGCGGCCGAGGCGCTGCTCGCGCAGGTGGAGGGCACCGTCGGCGTGATCACGCCGGTGCCGCGCCGGGACGAGGTGGCCGGCTGGCTGGGCGGGCTCGGCGCGGGCCGCCTCCAGGTGGTGACCAGCCTCCAGGCCAAGGGCATGGAGTACGACGGCGTGGTGCTGGTGGCGCCGAGCGAGATCCGGGCCGACCCCGGCTCGGGTGTCCGCACGCTCTACGTGGCGCTGTCCCGGGCCACCCAGCGTCTCACCACGCTCGACCCCTCCTGACGGACACCCGACCGTGACCCGGCTGTCACCCATCGTTCAGTTGCATACATAGCGATGTGAACATACATTGGGCCTGGCCGGTACGGGGCAGGAAGGGTGTTGGCGTGGGCGCAGGTCATGACCACAGCGGCGCGGTGACCAACGCGGCGCACCGCCACCGGGGCCGCCTCTGGGCCGCCTTCGCGCTGCTCGCCGCCCTGATGGTGGTCGAGGCGGTGGCCGCCTTCACGACCGGCTCGCTGGCGCTGCTCTCCGACGCCGGGCACATGTTCACCGACGTCCTCGGCATCGGCATGGCCCTCGCGGCGATCACCGCGACCCGCCGCGCCGGCACCGACCCGCAGCGCACGTTCGGGCTCTACCGGCTGGAGGTGCTCGCCGCCCTCGCCAACGCCGTTCTGCTCGGCGCCGTCGCCATCTACGTCCTGGTCGAGGCGGTACGCCGGTTCGGCGAGCCGCCGGAGGTGCTGGCCGGCCCGATGCTCGTGGTGGCGGTGCTCGGCCTGCTCGCCAACATCGTCGCGTTCGCGCTGCTGCGCGCCGGGTCGAAGGAGAGCATCAACCTGCGCGGGGCGTACCTGGAGGTGCTCGGCGACCTGCTCGGCTCGCTCGGCGTGATCGCCGCCGCGCTGGTCATCGCGGCGACCGACTGGTGGTGGGCGGACCCGCTGGTCGCCGTCGGCATCGGCGTGTTCATCCTGCCGCGCACCTGGCGGCTCGGCCGGGCCGCGCTGCGCATCCTGGTGCAGGCCGCGCCGGAGCACCTGCAGGTCACCGCCGTGCACGACCGGCTGGCCGCCGTACCGGGCGTGGCCGAGGTGCACGACCTGCACGTCTGGACGCTCACCTCGGGCATGGAGGTGGCCTCGGCGCACCTGACCACCGATCCGGGCGTGGACCCGGGCGTGGTGCTGGCCGCCGCGCGGGCCGCCCTGCACGAGGACTTCTCCATCGATCACGCCACGTTGCAGGTCGAACCCGGAGCGTCGGCCGGAGTGTGCGGACAGACCGAGTGGTGATTAGGACACACTTAAATCACTGTGGCTAATGTAGTCTTATGCCGGTTTTGCCCCGCCTAGTGGCACTGCTCCACGGAGCCGTGCCCGGGCAGCGCCGGTAGTCTCGGTCGCGGCCGCACCCGCGGGCGCCACCCGGCCCCGGTGGGGCGGCCGTCGCCTAATCGTCCGCAGGGACGAGCCGGGGAACCACGTACGTGGGGTGCATCCGCGTCAGCGGTAGGGATCTTCCGTCCCGAACCCGTCAGCTAACCCGGTCGGCGTTGACGGAAGGACGTGTGAATGCCCCCAGTGGCACCTGTACGACGGACGGCCGCCCGGTTGGCGGCCCTGCTCGTCGCGACGCTGACCCTCGGCGTCGCGACCGTTCCGGTCTCCCCCGCCTCGGCGGCGCCGGCGACCGGCCTGCTCGCCGCAGCGCCCGGCGACGACGAGGGTGGCACGCCCGAACTGCGTGCCCAGCTCGACGCGGCCAGCAAGGGCTGGCTGGAGGCGAAAGCCGCGCTGAACCGGTCGGTGAGCCGCCAGAAGCAGCTGAACGAACAACTCAAGACGGTCGGCGCCGAGCTGGCCGTACGCGACGCCAAGGTCGGCGAGATCGCCGCCGTGGCGTACCGCAACGGCCGTCTGGGGACCGCCGGGGCGCTGCTCGGCAGCAGCAGCCCGGAGGGCTTCATGGACCGGGCCGCCGCGCTGGAGCAGGTCGCCGCGCACGAGGACCGTACGCTGCGCGACCTGATCACCACCCGGGACGAGGCCACCCGCACCCGCGCCCAGCTCGACGGAGAGATCCGCGAGCAGCGCAAGCAGGTGACGGTGATGGCCAAGCGCAAGGAGCAGGCCGAGCGCGCCCTGGAGGTGGCGAACGACCGGGCCTCGCGCAGCAGCAGCGGCGGTGGCAGCGTCCAGGGCACCTCCAGCAAGAACGCGAAGCCGGCACCGCGCAACTCGGACGGCTCCTGGCCGTCGGAGTCGTGCAGCGTCAACGACCCGACCCCGGCGAACGGCTGCATCACCCCGCGCACGCTGCACGCGCTGCAACAGGCCAAGGCGGCGGGCTTCACCCGGTACGTCTCGTGCCACCGGCCCAGCGGCTCTGGTGAGCACCCGAAGGGGCGGGCCTGTGACTTCGCCGCGCAGAAGAACGGCTTCGGCGGCGTGGCCACCGGCGGTGACCGGACGTACGGCAACAACCTGGCCGCGTACTTCGTGCGCAACGCCGACCCGCTCGCCGTGCTCTACGTGATCTGGTTCAAGCAGATCTGGCTGCCCAGCAGCGGGTGGAAGTCGTACAGCGGCGGCAACGGCGACCCGTCCAGCGACCACACCAACCACGTGCACCTGTCGGTGTACTGAGCGCGCCCCGAGAGGGCCGGCCGGATCAGGCCGGCCGGCCCTCCAGGGTCGCTCCGAGACGAGCCGCCAGGCCCAGGTGAGCCGCCCGGGCCTGGCGGAACGCGTACCCGAACAGTGGCGCCGGAGCGGTGAGCGTGATCTCCACGTCGATGCGTACCGTGCCGTCCGGCTCGTCGCGCAGCCGGGTGTGGTTGCGGACCGTCGTCGCGGGCTGCTGACGCGCCACTGTGACGACCTCGTCCTCGCCGGCGATCAGCACGTCCGCCTGGTACGTGACCGGGAAGTGCAGCGGGCCGAGTTGCAGCCGGTCGGTGATCGCGTAGCTGGCCAGCGCGCCCGGCCGGGCCGGCAGCTTCCGGACCCGGACGATCAGCGGATGCAGCTCGCCCTGGCGACTCAGGTCACCCAGTAGCGCCACCGCTTCGGCCCGGGTGCACCGGGCCTGCACGGTGTAGCTGAAGCTGTCGCTGCTCTGCAAGCGGGCCCCCTCGCCGTCGTGCGTCGCGACGATCGTCCCGTACCGACGCCGGACTGGCAACGGGTAGAAGGTCCCCTGGCAGCAGGGGGTGTGAACGGCGCGCTCAGGCGCCGGGCAGCACCTCGGGGGTGTCGTCGGCGAACCACGGCTCGGGCGCGCCGAACAGGCCGAGCAGGCCGGTCACCCAGAGCTGCCGGTGCACGAACCGGCTCGGCTCGGTGACCACGAGCTTGACGCCGCTGACCTCGCAGGTCTGGAAGCCGGCGACCATGGCGCTGATGCCGACCGAGTCGATGAACGTGACGAGCCGCATGTTCAGCTCGATTCGCGAGGGACGGCCCTTGGCGAGCACTTCGGCGATCGCTTCCCGCACCTCGTACGCGGTGTCGACGTCGATCTCCCCACGGGGCGCGATCTGGACGACACCACCCGGCCGCACCGACTTCACGATCGACAGGCTCACGCGAGCACCTCCACTCGCCCATGACGGGCGCCTCATCAGTACGCGGGCCGCGACCGAGAGTATTCCTCCGACGGCCCGGTCGCCACCCCCCGGGATGAGCAATTCGCGAACTGGGCACACCTGGGCGTACCCAATCCGGACCTCCGGGTTCCAGTTTCCCCTGTATGGCGGGTCGCGGCCAACCGTGCGACCGGGCGGGCCCGCCGATCCGCCGACCAGGGTAGCGGGCGCACGCACGTCCCGTGGGCACCGGTCCCGGCGCGTTCGGGTGGTTCGTCCCGTTCGCTGCTCACGGTCGGGAACCACGGCGTGGTTTGCCACGCGCGCCGGTGGGGCACTGCCCGAGACAGTGAACCCGCCGGATGGACACCGGAGTCCGAAGTGGCCGCCGGCCTTCGGCACCCGAGGAGGTAGAACGATGTTCGGATCCAACCTGCTGGACCGCCGGGGCAAGGCCGAGCGGGTCGCCGACCAGGCGTGGCAGAACCTGCTCTCCGCCGTCGGTTCCGCCGGTGACAGCGTGCGCGACGCCACCCGGACCGCCCGCCGCGGCTCCTCCGGCCTGGCCGACGACGCCACCGACCTGGTCGGCTCCGCCGCCGAGGAGGCACGCCGCCGGGCCTCCCTCGCCTTCGACGCGCTCGCCGGCCGCCGGCCCGCGCTGCCCTGGACGCTGCTGATCGCGGCGGCGCTGGCGGGCGCGGCGATCGGCTGGGCCGCCGGCACCGCGGCGCGCGCCGCCGGCAGCCGGGACCGGGCCGCGGACGAGATCGAGTTCGTGGACGTGGACCGGCCGAACTCGCCGGCCGGCCTGGACGGCTGACCCGCCCGTACGACACGACGACGGCCGCCCCCGGGACTCCCGGGAGCGGCCGTCGTGCTGCCTCACCCGCCCCGGGTGAGGCCCGCTCACCCGGGGCGCGCGCAGGATCGCGGGTGCGGGACCACGTGCCCGCGCCGCGATCGACGGGAGGGGGAGCCGGATGGCCACCGACACGATCACGCGTACCGACCGGGACATCCAGTCCGCCGTGCTCGACGAGTTGACCTGGGAGCCGCGGGTCGGCCCGGACGAGATCGGGGTGACCGTCACCGAGGGCGTGGTGACGCTCACCGGACGGGTGGACAGCTACGCCAAGAAGTGGGCCGCCGAGCGGGCCGCGCACCGGGTCGCCCGCGTCCGCGCGGTCGCCAACGACATCGCCGTCCGGATCGACACCGCGGCCGGGCGGGAGGACCCGGAGATCGCGGTCGCGGCCGTACGGGCGCTGGAGTGGGACGCGTTCGTGCCGATCGAGGCGTTGCAGGTGACGGTGGCCGACGGCTGGGTCACGCTGCACGGCGAGGTCGAATGGGAGTACCAGCGGCGGGCCGCCGAACGCTCGGTCGCCCGGCTCACCGGCGTGTGCGGGGTGAGCAACGGCATCGCGGTACGCCCCGCCGTGCGCGCCGACGGCGGTGACCTGGCCGAGCGGATCGTGGATGCGCTGGCCCGCAACGCCGCCACCGAGGCCGAGCAGGTCGACGTGCGGGTGCACGGCGACACGGTGCTGCTGGACGGGCAGGTCCACTCCGCAGGCGAGCGCGAGGAGATCGAGCGGGTGGTGTGGAACGCCCCGGGCATCCGGGAAGTGCGCAACCACCTCGCCGTGCGCTGACGGAACCACCCCGCCCGGGTGAGCCCGCCTCACCCGGGCCGCGGCCATGGTGGGAGGCATGAGTGATCCGAACGGGCTGATCACACCCGGGCGGGCCGCGCCCGGGTTCACGCTCCCGGCGGCGCCGGACGGACGGGAGGTGGGCCCCGGGCAGTTCCGGGGCCGTCCCGTGGTGCTGGCCTTCTACCCGGCGGACTGGTCACCTGTGTGCGGCGAGCAGATGACCCTGTACCAGGCCGCCCTGCCCGAGCTGGAGCGGTACGACGCGGTGCTGCTGGGCATCTCGGTGGACAGCGTCGACTCGCACCGGGCGTTCGCCGAGAGCCGGGGTATCCGGTTCCCGCTGCTCGCCGACTTCGAGCCCAAGGGCGAGGTGTCGCGCCGGTACGGCGCGTACGCGCCGCACGGGCAGTCGGACCGGGCACTCGTGGTCCTCGACCCGGACGGCCGGGTGGCCTGGAGCCATCTGTCCCCGCCCGAGGTGAACCCGGGCGTGGACGGGATCCTCGACGCGCTGGAACAGCTGGACGCGGATCGGCGGGTGAGTACCGGATGACCACGCCCCTTCAGGTCACCACCGCGCGGCTGCGGATCCCGGTGACCGAACGCGACCATGTCCGCGGGCCGGTGGACGCGCCGGTCACCGTCGTCGAGTACGGCGACTTCCAGTGCCGGTTCTGCGGCGCCGCCTACCCGAACCTGGCAGAGGTGCTGCGCCAGCGGGCCGACATGGTGCGTCTGGTGTACCGGCACTTCCCGATCACCAACGTCCACCCGTACGCGGAGACCGCCGCGGAGACCGCCGAGGCCGCCGCCGCCCGGGGCCGGTTCTGGGAGATGTACGACTGGCTCTACCAGCACCAGGACCAGCTCGACCAGGTGCACCTGTCGCTCGGCGTCGAGCAGATCGGCCTGTCGCCGGAGGAGATCGCCGCGGAGGTCGGCCGGCAGGAGTACGCCGACCGGGTCCGGCAGGACTTCGTCGGCGGCATCCGCAGCGGCGTCAACGGCACCCCGACGTTGTTCGTCAACGACGTCCGGCACGACGGCGGCTACGACCTGGCCGAACTGCTGGCAGTGGTGGACGCCGCCACCGACGACGGCTGACTGTCAGATCAACCGCAGCTCGCGCGCCCGCCGGACGGCGTCCCGCCGGCGGGTCGCGTCGAGCTTGCGGTAGATGTTGCGCACGTGCGTCTTGACCGTGTTGACCGACAGTGACAGCTCGGCGGCGATCTCCACGTTGGACAGGATGCTCTGGAGATAGCGCAGGATGGTCAGTTCCCGCTCGGTGAGCGGCTCGTCGAGCGACCGGGCCGGACCGTCGGCCGGTGCCGCTGCCGGTTGCGCGTCCACGCCCCGGACCAGCTCGCTCACCGTGGCCCAGTACGCGGTGCCCGAGTCCAGGCGCGCGGCGAGCAGGTCCCGTACCCCCGGGTCGGCCCGGGTGAAGACGCGCCGGAAGCCGTCCGGCTCGGCGAGCGCCAGCACCTCCTCCAGCAGCCGCCCGGCGCGCCGAGCGTCACCGGAGGCGTCGGCGAGCGCCGCGTCGAGCAGCCCGGCGCCCAGCCGCACCGGCAACGGCCAGTCCGCCGCGCCGGGCGCGGTCCAGTCGGGCAGCGCACGCTCGGCCGCGCGGGCGTCACCGGCGCGCAGCCGCAGCCGCGCGGCCACCAGCGCCGGCGCCGGCCCGTCACCCGCCGCGTCGAGCAGCGTCCGGGCACCGTCGACGTCGCCGACGGCGGCGCGTACCTGGGCCTCGTCGGCGGCGAACCATTCGCCCAGCTCCGCGCCGGGCGCGACCGCGCGCGCCCCGGCGAGCGTGCGCAGCGCGCCGCCCGGGTCGCCACCGTCGGCCAGCAGCCCGGCCCGGCACAGCGCGGTGAGCGCCGCGCCGCCCGGCTCCGCACCGGCCGGCCCGGCGAGCGCCAGGTGGGCCGTGGCCTCCGCCGGCCGGTCCCGCTGCCAGTCCACGAACGCCAGCGCCAGGTACGCGTAGCCGCAGTCGGACCGCGACGACCAGCCCTGACACGGCGGCATCGCCAGCGCCTCCCGGGCCAGTTCCTCGGCGGCCCGCAGCGCGCCCCGGGCCGCCTCCAGCAGCGCCGAGCGGCTGACGCAGAGCAGTTCGGTACGCGGCCGCCCGGCCCGCCGCGCCGCCTCCCGCGCGGCGGCGAACCGGTCCCGGGCCGTGGACAGCTCCCCCTCGGCCAGCGCGGCCAGCCCGTGCGCGGCACCGGCCACCGCGCGCACGTCGTCCCGCTCGGCCGTCCCGGCGCGCGGATCGCCGGGATCACCGGCAACGGCACTGTCGGCGTCCGGGCCGCCCGGGGACTCGTCAGCGGCGATGGTGGCCAGCAGGCGGTCGGCGGCCCGGCGTACCTCCTCGTGGTCGCCGCCGAGCCGGGCGAGGCTCAGCTCCACGGCGGCGGCCAGCCGGCCGAACCGGTCACGGCGGGGCGCGGGCAGGCCGGCGGCCTCGGCCAGCGCCCGCCGCAGCTGCGCGTCGGCGGCGGCCCGATCCCCGGCGTACGCCCGTTCGGCGGCGGCGGCCAGCGCCAGCTCCGGATCCCGGCGGACCGCCTCGGCGGGCGGCTCGGGCGGAGCGGGTACGGCGGCCGGCTCGTCCGGCGCCAGCTCGGGCCAGCGGGTGACGAGCAGCTCGGTGGCGTCGGCCCACTCAGCGGCGAGAAGCGCGTGCCGCAGCGCCTCGGCCGGACGGTCGTGGGTGCCGTACCAGCCGGCGGCCCGCCGGTGCAGTTCCCGCACCTCGTCGGCGGGCAGCCGGTCCAGCTCGTCGCGCAGCACGTCGGCCAGCAGCGGGTGCGGCCGGTACCAGGGTGGGCTGCCGCCGTCCTGGTAGAGGAAGCCGCCCTCCCGGGCCGCCTCGGCGAGCAGGTGCCCGGCGTCGGGCCGCCCGGTCAGCGCGGCCGCCAGGTCGGCGTGGACCGCGACGGCCACCGCCACCCGGCGCAGGACGTCGCGGGTCGCCGGTTCCAGCGGGGCGAGCACCTCGTCCCGCAGGTACGCGGCGACGTCCGGCTGGTCACCGGCGAACCGTTCCACGGTGCGCGCCGGGTCGGCGCCGTCGCCGAGCGCGAGCGCGGCGAAGCGCAGCCCGGCCGGCCAGCCGGTGGTCCGTTCGACGAGCCGGGTCACGGCCGGGGCGGGTACGGCCACGCCGTGCGCGACGAGCAGGTCGGCCACCTCGTCGGCGGTGAACGCCAGGTCGTCGGCGCCGATCACGGTCAGCTCGCCGGCCAGCCGCCAGCGGTGCAGCGCCAGCGGTGGTTCGCCGCGCGCGCCGGCCACCAGCCGCAGCCGGCCGTCGGAGTGCCGGAGCAGGAACTCCAGCCCGGTCAGGGCGGCCGGGTCGGTGACCCGGTGCAGGTCGTCCAGGACCAGCAGCACGGGTCGTTCACGGGTGGCGAGCGCGGCGGCGAGCGTTTCGAGCTGCTCGGGCCGGGGCGGCCCGTCCGGCATCGGTGGCGGCCCGTCGTCCGGATCGTCGGCGGCGGCGGTACGCAGGGCCGCCGCGAGGTAGCCCCAGAGCCGCCGGGTGGTCTCCCCCTCGGCCACCGTGACCCAGGCCGGCGCCGGCCCGTCCCGCTCCCCCTGCGCCCAGGTCGACAGCAGCGTCGTCTTGCCCCAGCCGGCCGGCGCGCAGACGAGCGTCACCGGCCCGGACGCGCCCTGTCCCAGCCGGTCGAGCAGCCGGGGACGCAGCAGGACCGGCTCAGGCGGCACGGGCGGCGTCAACCGGGACGCCAGCAGCGGCGGGCCACCCGGCAGCGCACCACCGGCGACATCGGGCGAATCGAGGCCGGTGGTGAGCAGATCGGGCGTACCGGTGATGTCGCTTGTGCCGCTCGGCGCGGTGACGACCTGGTCTGCCTCCTCCGGCATGCGTCCCTCCCCCCGTCGGTGCGGGCAGCGGTTACCCGCAGCGCGCCGGTTCACCCCTTCGGGGCGAACCCCGCTCACCCGGGCGGCGCGCACCCTGTAGGCACGCGGGGCGGCCGGCCGGGTGGCCGGCCACTCGGGGACGGCGGGAGGTCAGGTGGCGCGGAGCGGGCGGCTGGCGGCGGGCGCGCTGGTGCTGGCGGGGGTACGGGTGCTGGCTCCGGCGGGCGCGCGGGTGCTGGCCCGCCGCCGGGCGCGGCGGTCCGGCGCCGACCCGCGGCCGGGCCGGTGGCAGGTGGTGACGATCGCCGGGGCGCCCGAGCAGGTGCTCCCGGCCGGGCGGTGGCCCGAGCCGCTGCGCCACCTCGACGGCGCGGTCGAGCTGTGGGCCCGTCCGGCCCCCGGCGGTCGCGGTACCGAGCTGGCGGTCCGCCCGCTGGGCGGGGAGTGCACGCTCCCGGGGTTCGCCGCACACCTGGTCGGCGACGACCCGGGCCGGTTCCTGCGCCACGTGCTGCGGCAGACCAAGCAGCTCCTGGAGACCGGCGAGGTGCTGCGGGCGGACCGTTCGCCGCTGGACCGGCCGGGGACCGTGACGTGAGGGCGCTGTGCTGGGCGGGAGCCGGTCTCGTGGAGGTGCGCCGCGTCCCGGACCCGGAGCTGCGCAACGCCCAGGACATGATCGTCCGGGTCCGGCGGAGCACGACCTGCGGCGCGGACCTGCCGCTTCTGGCCGGGCAGGTGCCCGAGGCGTCCGCCGGGGAGGTGCTCGGACGCGAGTTCCTCGGCGACGTGGTCGAGGTCGGTCCGGAGGTACGCCGGCACCGGGTCGCCGACCGGGTGGTGGTGGGCGCGGCGGTGGCCTGCGGGGCGTGCTGGTTCTGCCGCCAAGGACTGCCGGCGTGCTGTGACAACGGCACGAGCGGCGTGGCGGCCGAGCCGGAGTGGGGGCAGCCGCCCGCCGGCGGGTACGGCCGCCCGGCCCGGCTGGGCGGCTTCGCCGGTGGTCACGCCGAGTACGTGCGGGTGCCGTACGCCGATGTGGGCGCGTTCGCCGTGCCGGAGTCGGTGAGCGACGAGCGGGCGGTGTTCGCCGCCGACGCCGCACCGGCCGGCTGGTACGGCGCCGAGCTGGGCGAGGTCGCCCCCGGCGACGTGGTGGCGGTCTGGGGCGCGGGCGCGGTCGGCCAGCTCACCGCCGACGCGGCGGTGGCCCGCGGCGCGGACCGGGTGGTGGTGGTCGACGACCGGGACGACCGGCTGCGGATGGTCACCGGGCACGACGGCGTGGAGGCGCTCAACCACAGGTACGTGGACGTGCTCGCCGAGCTGCGCGAACGCAGCGGCGGCCGGGGCCCGGACGTGTGCGTCGACGCCTCCGGGGCACCGGCCGCGCCGGGCCGGTGGCCGGTGGCCGAGCCGGACGGCGGGGCGGCGCTGCGCGAGGCGGTGCACGCCTGCCGCAAGGGCGGCGTGGTGGTGGTGCTCGGCGCCCGGCCCGGATTCGTGGACCGGTTCCCGCTCGGCGCGTTCGCCGACAAGGGGCTCGCCGTCCGCGCCGCCCGGCGCCGGGGCAGTGCCGCGATCCCGGCGCTGCTGGAACGGATGGCCCGCGACGAGCTGGTCACCGAGCACCTGGCCACCCATCGGATGCCGCTGGAGCGCGGCGCCGAGGGGTACGCGTTGTTCCGGGACCGGGCCGACGGCTGCGTCCGGGTGCTCTTCACCCCGTGAAGGTGGGCGCTGTGGATGGCACACTCGGCGGATGCGCGCAGACCGTCCGTACGACCTCGTCCTGTTCGGCGCCACCGGCTTCACCGGCGGACTGACCGCCGAGTACCTGGCCCGGCACGCGCCGGACCGGCTGCGCTGGGCACTCGCCGGGCGCAACCCGGACAAGCTGGCCGCGGTGCGGGACCGGCTGGCCGCGATCGACCCGGCCCTGGCCGACCTGCCGCTGCTCACCGCCGACGTGACCGACCCGGCGTCGCTGCGGGCGGTGGCGGAGAGCGCCCGGGTGGTGGCCACGACAGTCGGCCCGTACGTGCACCACGGCGAGCCGCTGGTGGCCGCCTGTGCCGCGGCCGGCACCGACTATCTCGACATCACCGGCGAGCCGGAGTTCGTCGACCGGATGTACGTGCGGCACCACGCCGAGGCGGTGCGCACCGGGGCACGCCTGGTGCACGCCTGCGGCTTCGACTCGATCCCGCACGACCTGGGCGTCTGGTACACGGTCAAGCAACTGCCGGCCGACGGGCCGATCGCCGTGGACGGCTACGTGCGGGCCGGTGGCCGGTTCTCCGCCGGGACGTACCACTCGGCGCTCACCGCGTTCTCCCGTACCGGTGAGATGAGCCGCGCGGCGCGGGCCCGCCGGGCGATGGAGCCCGGCCCGGACGGACGCCGGGTCCGCGCGGTGCCGGGCAAGGTCGGCCGGGTACGCGAGTTCGGCCAGTGGGCGGTGCCGCTGCCCACCATCGACCCGCAGGTGGTCCGCCGGTCCGCGGCGGCCCGCCCGGAGTACGGCCCGGACTTCCGCTACCGGCACTTCGCGGCGATGAAGCGGCTGCCCACTGTGCTGGTCGCCGGCGTCGGACTGGCCGGCGTGGTGGGGTTGGTGAAGGTGGCGCCGACGCGGCGCTGGCTGCTCGGGCGGCTCGCCTCCGGGCAGGGCCCGACCGCCGAGCAGCGGGCCAAGTCGTGGTTCCGGGTGCGGTTCGTGGGCACCGCCGGCGACCGGCGGGTGGTGACCGAGGTGGCCGGCGGCGACCCGGGTTACGACGAGACGGCCAAGATGCTCGCCGAGTCGGCGCTGTGCCTGGCCTTCGACGACCTGCCGGAGACCGCCGGGCAGGTCACGCCGGTCGCGGCGATGGGTGACGCGCTGCTGGATCGGCTGGTACGCGCGGGCATCACGTTCCGCACCCTGCCGGCGTGAGGTTGACCCTCGACCCGCTTGAGGTCACAGGATGACGGCCGTGGAGAGCGAGCTTCGCAGCATCGGCGAACTGGCCCGGGCCAGCGGGTTGACGGTCAGTGCGCTGCGGTTCTACGACCGTTCCGGCGTGCTGGCCCCGGCCCGGGTGGACCCGGTGACCGGCTACCGCTGGTACACCGAGGAGCAGGTGGACCCGGCCCGCCTGGTAGCAGGGCTGCGCCGGGTCGGGATGCCGCTGGCCGGCATCGCCGAGGCGCTGCGGAACCGGCACCGGCCGGCCGAGGTGCACCGGCTGCTGGACGCGCACCTGCGCCGCCTGGAGGACGGCCTGGCCGACGCGCGTCGCGAACTCTCCCGGATCCGCAGCCTGATCGACCCGGAGGAGACCATCGTGACCACCCGCCTCGTGCTGTCCCGCACCGACCTCGCCGCCGCCGTGGACGCCGTACGCTTCGCCGTCGGCGCCGACCCCGGCCTGCCGGTCCTGTCCGGCGTGCTGGTGGAGGTCGAGCCGGACGGTGTCCGGCTGGTCGCCACCGACCGGCACCGGCTCGCCGTGGCCCGGGTCGGCGGCACCGTCGACGGCCCGCCGGTGAGCGCGCTGCTGCCGGTGGCCGCCGTCGACGAACTCCGCGCGCTGCTGGACCTCGACGGCGCCGACTCCGCCGAGGTCGTCGTCGCCACCGACCGGGTGACCGTCACGGCGGCGGGCCGGCCGCTGACCGCCGTCCCGTTGCCGTACGACTTCCCCGACTACCGGCGGCTGCTGCGGGCGCAGCTCGGCGACGTGCCCACGTACCGGATCCCGTTCGACGGCGCGGCGCTGCGCGCGGCGCTCACCGCCGACGGCGTCCCGGTCTGCCACCGCGCGCACGAGGGAGTCGAGCACGAGGTGGTCGCGCTCGGCCTGGACGGCCGGGGTGAGCTGCGCCTGGTCGACCCGAACGGCGTGGTCGCCGCCGGGGGCGTGGAGGGCGTGGAGGGCGGGGCGGGCGCGGCGGGCGCGGGCGCGGGCGGCCCGGATGCGCTTCGGGTGGCGGTGAACCGCGAGTACCTGCTGGACGCGCTGGGGTCCGGCGACGGCCAGCTCGTGCTGGAGCTGGACGGCCCGATCGCCCCGCTGGCCGTACGGCGGGCCGACGACGCGCACGCCTTCTCGGTCCTGATGCCGGTACGCCTCTGACGTTCCGCGCTCGCCGGCGTCGGTACCGCTCTGCGGCAGGCATCCGTGACTGTGCGTGACGCCGCCGCCCTCCTGGGTGCGTCACCCCTCACGCACTTTGCTCTGCAGCCATCGGCGCGACGCTGACGCTCCGTCGAACGCCGCGTCGGTGGCTGCAGAGCAAAGTCACCGGAGGGGCATGTCCGCCGGAGAGCGGATCCGCGAGATTGACCAGTTCAGCGAGCTAGCGAGCCGCAGCGGGGCGGCACGAGCACCGGAGCGCCATCACGGAAAGTGAGAACGGCGCACCGACGGCGGCACCACCACGCACCGTCACCGGAAAGGGCCTCGCGGCGGCGGGCTGCGCGGGCCGGGCCGGGGCGGCGGGGGCGCGACGGTAGCATCTGGAGGTCCCACCTGACTGCCTGGACGGAGGCGTACGAGCAGCATGCTCGACATGGAGTTGATCCGGAAGGATCGCGAGGCGGTGGCGACCGCGCTGGCGAAGCGTCTGGATCCCGCCGAGGTCACCCGGGCGCTGGACGACATCCAGCGGCTCGACCAGGAACGACGCGCCCTGATCACGGAGATCGACGCCGAGCGGCAGCGCCGCAAGGCCGAGGCGCGCGCGTACGCGGAGGCGAAACGGTCCGGCGGCACGCCGCAGCCGGTCGCCCCGGAGGCCGAGCGCAAGCAGCTCGCGGAGCTGGAGTCCCAGCTCGACGAGGTGCAGTCCCGGCTCCGCTCGGCGATGAGCGAGCTGCCGAACCTGCCCGCCGACGACGTGGTCCCCGGGGGCAAGGAGGCCAACCGGGTGGTGCGGACGTTCGGCGAGGCGCCGGCCATCGAGAAGGTACGCGACCACGTGGAGCTGAGCCGCGCGCTCGGCCTGGTCGACCACGAGCGGGGCGTGAAGCTCGGCGGCTCGGGCTTCTGGATGTACACCGGTCTGGGCGCCCGGCTGGAGTGGGCGCTGGTGAACTGGCTGATCGAGCAGAACATCCAGGCCGGCTACGAGTTCCTGCTCCCGCCGCACCTGCTGCTGGACAGCGCCGGTTTCGCCGCCGGGCAGTTCCCGAAGTTCCACGACGACGTCTACCACATCGACAAGCAGTCGTCCTCGCGCGGCCAGTTCCTGCTGCCCACCGCGGAGACGGCGATCCTCGGCGCGTACCAGGACGAGATCCTGGAGACGCCGAAGCTGCCGTTGAAGGCGTTCGCGTACACGCCGTGCTACCGGCGCGAGGCGGCCGGTTCGCACTCCGACGAGCGCGGCACCGTGCGCGGCCACCAGTTCAACAAGGTGGAGATCTTCCAGTTCACTCTGCCGGAGCAGGCGGGCGAGGCGCTGGAGGCGATGGTCGGGCACGTCGAGGGCCTGGTCGGCAAGCTCGGTCTGCACTTCCAGACCAGCCTGCTCGCCGCCGGTGACGCGAGCGCCTCGATGAAGAAGACGCTCGACGTCGAGGTGTGGATGCCGAGCACCGGCAAGTACAAGGAGGTGTCGTCGGTCTCCTGGGCCGGCGACTACCAGGCCCGCCGGGCGGCGATCCGCTACCGCGAGCCGGGCGCGAAGCAGACCCGTTTCGTGCACACGCTCAACGGCTCGGCGCTCGCCACCAGCCGCCTGTTCCCGGCCATCCTGGAGCAGTGCCAGCAGCCCGACGGCTCGGTGGTGGTCCCGGAGGTCCTCCGCGACAAGCTCGGCACCGACCGCCTCACCCCGCGCTGACCCGCGTCCCCGCCCCCGCCTCTCCCCCGCGATCTTGCACTTCCGGCCCGCGAGAAGTCCGCTTCACCCCTTCCGCCCGGGCACCAACTGCAAGATCGCGGGAGAGGGGGCGGGGGCGGGAGCGGCGGGTGAGGGCGGCGAGGAGCAGCGCGGCTAGGAGCAGCGCCGCGAGGACGGCGGGGCCTAGCGTGTCGACTGTGCTCACCACTGACTGCTGGATGCGGGCGGCGGTGCGGATGACCGGGTCGGTGAAGGCGTCGTAGCGGCCCTGGGCGAGGCGTACCTCGTACCAGCCGTACCAGGCGACGTAGCCGCCCGCTACCAGCAGCACCAGGCCGCTCAGCCGCGGCACCCACGCGCCCGCGCCGCGCAGCCGCGCCACGACCCGGCCGCGCAGCAGCGCCACGGCGAGCGCGGCCACGCCGACCACGAGCGCCATCCCCAGCGCGTACGCGCCGAACAGCGCCAGGCCGCGCAGCGGCGACCCGGCCCGCAGGCTGGTCACCACGATCGCCAGGAACGGCGCAATCGCGCAGGTCAGCGACGTGAGCGCGTACGCCGCGCCGAACAGCGCCATGGACGGCCAGGTGCGGGTGAGCCGGGGCGCGACACGCAGCGGGCGCGGCGTGGGCAGCCGCCGGCCGGCGAGCAGCCAGCATCCGGCCAGCGCCAGCAGCACGCCGAGCGTCACCGTCAGCCACGGCAGCCGGGGCCGCAGCCAGTCCGCCGCCGGTGCCAGGGCGAGCCCGAACGCGCCGAACACCAGCACGTACCCGAGGGTGAGACCGGCGGTCGCGGTGAGCGCGCGGCCGACCGCGCCGCGCCCGCCGTCGGGGCCGGCGACGAGCAGCGAGAGGTACGCGGGCAGCATCGCGAAGCCGCACGGGTTGACCGCGCCGAGCATGCCCGCGGTGAGCGCGAGCAGCAGCGCGCCGGTCATCCCCGGGCCAGCGTCTCGACCTGCCGGGTCAGTGCCTCGCCGTCCAGGAATCCCTGGTGGACGACCCGGCCGGTGCGGTCCAGGACGACGAATGTGCTCTGCTCGGCCACCTTGAACCGGCGCCACAGCGCGCCCGCCCGGTCGTCGATCTGTGTCGTGCCGCCCAGGTCGAACTCGGTGACGAACGACTTCATGGCCTTCTGCTCGCCGAGTCCGGCGACGCCGACGATGGGGACCGTGTCGCGGTAGGTGGGCGCGATCTCGGCCACCGTCCATGCCTGGCTGGCGCAGGTGGCGCACCAGGGCGCCCAGAACCAGAGCACGACCGGCCGCCCGGCCAGGGCGGCGGCGTCGAACGCCGTACCGTCGAGGGTCTTGCCGGTGAACGACAGCGCGGCCGGCACCACGGCCGGTGACGCGGACGCCGGACCGGATGCCGGCCCGGACGGGGACGCGGCGGCCGGGGGCGCCGGTGCGACCGCTCCGGCCCGGTCCCCGGGCTCGGGCCCGGCGGCGCAGGCGGTCGCGGCGGCGAGCGTGGCGGCCAGTAGGGCGACGGCTGTCACACGAGCGGCGGTACGCATCGGCGGCTCCTGGTTCTACTCGGCCCGGACCAGGCGGAGCGCGAGTTCGGGACAGACCTTGACCGCCTTGAGCGCGCCCTCGCGCAGCCACGTCGGCACCGGGGTGGGCGGGAACGCCGGGTAGCCGTTGCCGTCGAGCCGGATGAAGTCCGGTACGACGTGCGCGCACAGCCCGTGGCCGTCGCAGCGCGACCAGTCCAGGGTGAGCTTCTGCGGGTTGGCGTCCGGCGCGCCGGGCAGGCCCATCATGCCCTTGACGCGTTTGCCGCAGCCCTCGCCGGTGGCGTGCAGCCGCAGGTCGTCGGCGAACACCTCCATGGCGGACAGCGCGAACCGGGCGGTGCCGTCCGGGTGGCTGCACGCGCCGCGTCCCTTGACGTCGCCGGCGGCGGCCCGGACCAGCTCGACCGGTGCGCTGCCGGAGACCGCGAGGTCGACCGAGCGGGCCAGGTCGGGCAGGCCCATCTTGCACGGGCCGCACTGCCCGGCGGACTCGCCCGCCAGGTAGCGCACCACCTGCGCGGCCTCGCCGAGCGGGCAGGTGTCGGCACCGAGCGGCACGATGATGCCGGCGCCGAGCGTGCCGCCCACGGCGGTGAGCCCTTTGCGGGACACCTCGGCCCGCTCGGCGGCCGCCGCGGTGATCCACTTGCCGTGGTAGCCGCCCATCAGGATGCCCGGGCCGGGCGGCACCTCGCACAGGTCGAGGATCTCCCGCAGCGGGGTGCCGGCCGCGCACTCCACCACGGCGGGGCGCTTCGCCGACCCGGTGACTGTGAGCAGCACGGTGCCCGGCTCGTCGTCGGTGCCGAGGGCGGCGTACTCGTACGGGCCGATCCGGGCGGCGACGGCGAGCTGGGAGTACGTCTCGGCGTTCGACAGCAGCGTGGGCAGACCGCCGACGCCGGAGTCGCTGGAACGCTTCTTCGTGCCGGGCGGGATGTGCGGCAGGCCGTTGATGCCGTTGACCAGCGCGCCGCCCTCACCGGAGATGAACCGGTGCGGCACCGTGACGATGGTGGTCGGCACCGGCATCCGCCGTTCCTGCAACGCCTCGGTCAGCGAGGGCCGGCCCACGTCGTCGTCGGCCACCCCGATCACGATCTCCTCGGCGTCGAGCGCGAACGCGGCGAGCGCGGCGCCGTCCAGGATCAGGTGCGGGGCGCGGGTGAGCAGCACCTTGTCCTTCCAGCTCGCCGGCTCCCCCTCGGTGGCGTTGACCACCACCACGGCGCCGAGGTCCTGCCGCTCACAGGACTCCAGCACGGCGCGCAGCTTGCGGGCGAACGGGAAGCCCGCGCCGCCCTTGCCCTTGAGGTCGATCGCCTCGGCGAGTCGCAGCAGCGCCGCCGGTTCCATCGGGCCGATCGGGCCGTGCACCTCCTCGTGGGCCAGCAGGTCGAGCCGGCCGAACTCGGCGAACCCGGCGGTCAGGCGGGGCTCGCCGACACAGGCGACCGGCGGGACCGTCGTGCGCGTCACCGGGCCTCACCTCGCAGCCCGGCCCAGTACGCGCCGTCGACCGCGTCCGCGTCGGCCCGCTTGCGACGGCCGGACCGGCTCTCCTTGCCCGCGCGCATCGCCCGGCGGGAGGCGAGGTCGACGAGCGTCGGGGTGTCGTCCACGAACGCCTCGTCGGCGGCGTAGCGGGCCGGCGGGCGCCAGTAGTCCGGCTCCTCCGGCACGTCCTCCTCGTCGCGGTAGCGGCGGCCGGACCCGCTGAGCGGTTCGGCCGAGAGCGGGGTGCCGGAGATCGGGCCGGCCGAGATCGGCTCACCGGAGACCGGGCGGCTCTCCCAGCGGCGCGGGCTGTCCCACGGCTCCTCCGGCTCGTCGGTCGCGCGCGGCGGCGCGGAGTAGCGGGCCACCTCGGCCGCGGTGGCGTACCGGCTGCTGTCCGGGGGTGCGGAGTGGCGGCCGCCGGTGTCCGGCGGCGCCGAGTGCCGGCCGCCGCTCTCCGGCGGAGCCGAGTACCTGGCGACCAGATCCTCGTCGTCCCGGGACCGGCGACTCACCCGCTCCTCGTTCCGGGACCGGCGGGTCACGCGCTCCTCGTCGTCGCGGCGACGGCGGCGGGGCCGCTCGCCGTCGGTCCGGCGGGCCGGCGCCGCCTCCTCGTCCCGGGCGCGGACGACGGGCTCGCGCTCCTCGTCGCGGCGGCGGGCGGGCGCCTCCTGGGTGCGGGCGCGTCGGGCAGGCGCGTCCGGTTCGGCGTCGCGTCGCCGGGCGGCGGCTGCGCGGACCGGCTCGCGCAGCGACCCGGGTTCCGGCACCACGGGTACGGCGAACCGCTCCGGGTCGCGCCGCCGGGCGGTGCCCGCCGGTGCGGTCCAGGTGGCTGTCGCCTCGGCCCAGCGGCCCCGGCCGGCGCCGCTGTCCTCCTTGTCCGCGGCCTTCTTCCGGGTGAGCGCGGCGAACACGCCGGTACGCTCCTCGCCCTTGCCGGCCATCGCCTTGTTGAGCGCGACGGCCTGGTGCTGCTCGCGGCTGCGCTTGCCGAGGTGGACCGAGACGCGGACCAGCAGCGCCATCACCACCAGCACCACGCAGGCGAGGTAGCTCAGCACCACCCAGCCGGCGGCGGGCCGGCCGGCGTTGAGGCCGTGCACGAGCGCGAACGGCCAGGACACGTACGCCATCGAGTGCAGTCCGCGCCAGAACCACTTCGGGCCGACGCCGGCGAACCGGACCCGGATCAGGCCGGTCCAGAGCACGCCCACCATGAGCAGCGCGGCGACGGTGCCGAGCCCGATGTAGAGGCCGCTGCCGCTGATGAACGGCACCACCGCGTCGGTCGGCCCGGCCCGGCCGATCGCGACCTTGGTGATGACGTGGAAGACCAGCCCGGCCACGCCGAGCACGCCGGTGGCGCGGTGCGCCGACTGGAGCAGCACGCGGTGCCGGATGAGCAGCACCAGGCGGTCGGTGGCGAGCAGGCCCAGCATCACGGTGATGCTGAGCGAGACCAGGGCGACCACCCCGGCGAAGAACTCGGTGAAGAAGAATCCGTACGAGTACATGACGCCGCCGGCGCCGGCCAGCTCCACCCCGGCCCACGCGAGGCCGAGCGCGGAGGCGGTCAGCGCCACCATCGCGGACTTCGACATCGTCCGGGCACCACGACTGGTGGTGGTGGTCCGGACGGTCGTCGCCTTCTCGTTCTGCTGTGCCCGGGCCATCTGCTCCTCGATCGTCTCGCGGCGGCGCCCCCACCGGCCGACCCTGCTCCCACCTCAGGTACGGAGGGACGGCGCGGACGGATCACCTCCGGTGGCGAATTTCTCGGCCGGATTCTCGAACCGTCCGGACCGGACGCGCGTGTAGCGCCTGACGCAACGACGGATGCCCATGCGTTGACAGACTTTGCAACAGGCTCGTAACCTTGCCGCAAAATTTCAGGCTGGTTGCAAGAAGCCGGCACTGATACAGGCTCCACTCCCCCGCATCCCCGCACCCCGCAGGAGTCCTGATGCATCGACGCCGATGCCGCGCCGCCGCGCTCGCCCTGGGTCTGGCCGCGAGTCTGCTCGTCCCCCTCACCGCGGCGGCGCCCCCGGCCGCCGCCGCCACCCCCGGCGCCAAGAAGGTCATCGTCCAGCTCTTCGAGTGGAACTGGACCTCGGTGGCCGCCGAGTGCACCAGCACGCTGGGCCCGAAGGGCTACGGCTACGTGCAGGTGTCCCCGCCGCAGGAGCACGTCAACAGCAGCCCGTGGTGGGTGTCGTACCAGCCGGTCAGCTACCGGATCGAGTCCCGCAAGGGCACCCGCGCGCAGTTCCAGTCCATGGTGAACACGTGCCACGCCGCGGGCGTCAAGGTGATCGTCGACGCCGTGGTCAACCACATGTCCGGGCAGGAGAACGGCGGCACCGGCTGGGCCGGCTCGTCGTACGGCCACTACAACTACCCGGGCGTCTACTCGGCGCAGGACTTCCACTACTGCGGCCGCAACGGCAACAACGACATCGCCAACTACAACGACCGGTACGAGGTGCAGAACTGCGAGCTGGTCAACCTGGCCGACCTCAAGACCGAGTCGGAGTACGTGCGCGGCCGGCTGGCCGCGTACCTCAACGACCTGCTCTCGCTCGGCGTCGACGGTTTCCGCCTGGACGGCAGCAAGCACATGCCGGCCGCCGACATCGCCGCGATCAAGGCCAAGCTGAACCGCAGCGCGTACCTGGTGCAGGAGGTCATCTACGGCGCCGGTGAGCCGATCCAGCCGACCGAGTACACCGGCAACGGCGACGTGCACGAGTTCCGGTACGGCAAGGACCTGGCCCGGATGTTCAACAACGAGCGCCTCGCGTATCTGCGGAACTTCGGCGAGTCCTGGGGCTACCTGTCGAGCGCGAAGGCGGTGGTCTTCACCGACAACCACGACACCCAGCGCGAGGGCGGCGTACTCACCTACCGCAACCGCGGCACGTACGCGCTCGCCAACGCGTTCATGCTGGTCTGGCCGTACGGCACCCCGGCGGTGATGTCGAGCTTCACGTACAGCGGCCGGGACCAGGGCCCGCCCGCCGACGGCAGCAACCGGATCACCAACGTCACCTGCTACTCGGGCTGGGAGTGCGAGCACCGCTGGCCGGTCATCGCCAACATGGTCGGCTTCCGCAACGCCACCGAGGGCGCCGGGGTCTCCAACTGGTACGACAACGGCTACCAGCACATCGCGTTCAGCCGTACCGGCAAGGGCTACCTGACGATCAACGACGAGGACAGCGCGGTGAACGGCCGGTCGTACTACACCGGACTGCCGGCGGGCCGCTACTGCGACGTCATCCATGGCACGTTCAGCAACGGCTCGTGCAGCGGCCCGGTGATCACCGTGGACTCGTCCGGCTGGTTCGCCGCGAACATCGCCGCGCACGACGGGATCGCCATCCACATCGGCGCGAAGCTCAGCTGAGCCACCCGGGCCGCGAAGCCCCCGTACCCGCAGTACCGGGTACGGGGGCTTCCGGTCGGTTACAGTCGGTTTCGTGCTTTTCGACCGGTTCGCCACGCGCCGGCCTCCCGGCTGGCTGATCGCCGCGCTCGCCGTACCGCTGCTGCTCGTCACCGCGCTGCTGGTCGGCCGCGCGCTCACCGCCGCGCCCGCGCGCCAGGCGGCGCCGCCCGCCGCCGCGCCCCCGGCCACGACCGCCGCGCCGAGCCCGTCGCCGGTGGAGTCGGTGCCGCCCGCCGCGCCGGCACCGGACGACCTGCCGGTGGTCACCTACGACCCGGCGCCGCGCGGCTTCCCGCCCGACCCGGACCCGGCCGACACCCGCCCGCTGAGCGAAGGGCTGCGCCCGAACCGGAACGTGGCCGCCTACGACGCACCGGGCGGCCGGCCGCTGGCGTTCCTCGCGCCGACCATCAGCGGCGTACGGCTCACCGTGCCGATCGTCGACCGCCGCTCCGGCTGGACGGCGGTGCTGCTGCCGTCGGCGAACCGCACCATCGCCTGGCTGCCGTCCGGTGGCTGGACCACTGTGGTGCTGCGCGACCAGATCGTGGTGGAGCGGCGCACCCACCGCCTCACCTGGAGCCGGGACGGGCGCGCGATGCGCACCTGGCCGGTCAGCCTCGGCATGTCCGGGCAGCTCACCCCGTTGGGCCGTACGTTCGTGCTGGGCCGCACCCCGCCCCCGGAGGCCGTCTACGGCGGCGTCGACATCTTCGCCCTCGGCGCGATCCCCGACGACCCGGGCGCGGTGCCGACCGGGCTGCGCGGGGCCCACATCGGCCTGCACAGCTGGTACAACGACGACACGCTCGGCAAGAACGTCACGAACGGCTGCATCCGGCTCACCCGCAGCGCCCAGCGCCTGCTGCTGACCGAGGTCGAGCCGGGCACCGCCTTCGTGGTGGTCGACCGCCTGCCCTGACCGGGCTCGGCCCAGCAGCCGGCCGTCGGCCCGGATCCGCTCAGGCCGTCGCGCCGCCGTCGACCGCGATCGACGCGCCGGTGATGTGCCGTCCGCCGGCGCCCACCAGGTGACTGACAGTCGCCGCCACGTCGTCCGGATCCGCGTACCGGCCGAGGGCGATGTGCGACCGCTGCCCGTCCGCGCCCGCGCTGTCCGCCGGGTTCATGTCGGTGTCGGTCGAGCCGGGCAGGATCAGGTTGACGGTGATCCCACGCGGACCGAGCTCGCGGGCGAGCGCCCGGGTCAGCCCGTTCACGGCGCTCTTGGTCATCGCGTACGCGCTCACCCCGGGTGCCGGGACACGGCTGGCGAAGCTGCTGCCGATGTTGACGATCCGCCCACCCGCACCCATGTGGCGTACCGCCGCCTGGGTGACGAGGTAGACCCCGCGCACGTTCACCGCGATCGCCCGGTCCAGGGCCTCTAGGCTGACCGACTCGATCGGCCCACCCGCGAACACCCCGGCGTTGTTGACCAGGATGTCCAACCGCCCCAACTCGGCGACGGTCCGCTCCACGGCGCCGACCACGGCCGTCGCGTCGGTACTGTCCGCATTGATCGCCAGCCCGGTCCGGCCGTACGCCTCGATCTGGCTCACCACGGACTTCGCGCTGTCCTCCGCGGTGCGGTAGGTGAACGCGACGTGGATGCCGTCCTCGGCCAGCCGGCGCGCGACGGCGGCGCCGATACCCCGGCTCCCGCCCGTCACCAGGGCAACCCTGTCGGCAAGTCTGACCGTCATGCCGTCATCCTGACAGTCGACTCAGGACGCTGATCATCCGGGCCACCCGTCCGTTCCCTGTCCGTTCGATCAGACAGGATTGCCGGCACCCAGTCCGGGTACGCGCGGGCCGTCCAGCGGCGAAACGGGGAGACTAGACATGAGCGTACCGACGGGACGGGTCGACACGATCGTGCTCATCCACGGGCTCTGGATGACCTCGCGGAGCTGGGAGCACTGGGCGCAGCGGTACGCCGCGCGCGGCTTCCAGGTGCTCACGCCCGCCTGGCCCGGCATGGACCGCGAGGTGGAGGAGCTGCGGGCCGACCCGGCGCCGATCGCCGCGCAGCGCATCGCCGACATCGCCGACCACTACGAGGCGATCATCAGGGACCTGCCGCGCCCGCCGATCATCATGGGCCACTCGTTCGGCGGCCTGATCGCCCAGTTGCTGGCGGACCGCCGCCTCGGCGCCGCGGTGGTCGCCGTGCACCCCGCGCCGGTACGGGGCGTGCTCAAGCTGCCGCCCAGCACGCTGCGCTCCGGGTACTCCATCCTGCACAACCCGGCGAACCGGCACCGCGCCGTGCCGTTCACCCCGGAGGACTTCCGGTACGCCTTCGGCAACACCATCAGCCAGGAGCAGTCCGACGCGGCCTGGGAGCGGTACGCCGTACCGGGCGCCGGACACGTGCTGTTCGAGGCGGCGTTCGCCAACCTGGATCCGAACTCGGCCACCGAGATCGACAAGAAGCGCAGCGACCGCGCCCCGCTGCTGATCACCTCGGGCGGCGAGGACCACGTGGTGCCCGCGTCGCTGGCCACCAGCATCTCCAACCTCTACCGGAGTTCGACGGCGCTCACCGGCTACCGGGAGTTCCCCGGCCGGTCGCACTTCGTCGGCGGCGAACCGGGCTGGGAGGAGGAGGCGGACTTCGCGCTGGAGTGGGCGGTGGAGGCGGCGAACGAGTTCTCCTCGACAGTGGTCGCCGAGGCCCCTCGACGACGCTGACCACGCCCGACACCGCCGCAGACGTATATCAAGAAGCCGAGAAATTGATATCATCGCCTCGTTCGCCTGCTGGACGAGGAGGCACGCCATGTCCCGCACCATTCTCGATGTCGACGACGACCTCCTGGCCGAGGCCGCCGAGATCCTCGGCACGGGCACCAAGAAGGCCACTGTCAACGCCGCGCTGCAGGAAGTGGTCAACCGGGAGAAGCGCCGGGAGTTCGCCGACTGGCTCAAGAGCGGCGGCCTGCCGGACCTCACCGACCCGGGGCAGGCGTCGAAGCCCGAAGCGGCATGACGCGGGAGCGCTACCTCCTCGACAAGTCGGCGCTGGCCCGGTGGCCGAAGCCCGCCGTGGCGCCGGTCCTGGACGAGTTGTCCGATCGCGGTCTGCTGGCGGTCTGCGGCGCCATCGAGATCGAGGTCGTACACAGCGCCCGCTCGGCCAAGGACGCGAAGCGCGCTCGATGGCTGCTCCGCGGTTTCGACTGGCTCGCCATGCCCGACGACATCTGGGATCGTGCGATCGACATCCAGGTGCAGGCGCTGCACAAGGGCAACCACCGCGCGCTCTCGATGGCCGATCTGCTGATCGCCGCGACGGCCGAACGGCATGGCGTGACCGTTCTGCACTACGACGGTGACTTCGACCTGATCACCGCGATCACCGGCCAGCCGACGACGTGGGTCGTCCCGGCCGGGAAGGCCGACTGACCGACTCCGGCCCTCGATGCCGGGTGGGCCGCCGGGAGCAGCGCCGAGGTGTCCAGGACGAGCCCGTTCACGCGCCGGCCGCCCCGTCGCCCCCGAACTGGCGCAGCCACTCACGTTCTCGACCACGGCTCGTGCATATTCCGCTTCCGGTTGCGGGCGTCCGACGCTGCTCCGGCGCATGCTCATCGCGGCCGGAACCGCCGGGAGCACTCACCGTCGTGTCCGGGCCGGAGCAGACACCGCTGCCCACCGGGCAGCAACCGGTCGCAGAACACCCAGTGGCGGACGTTCTGGTCGTCCTCCGCCGAGACAGTGGTGCCGCCGGGCTCGGTCTGTGGCAGGACGTGGGTCCAGTGCGCCACCACCCGGGCCAGCCGCTGAGCGGAGAGCAGGTCGTTGACGACGACCGGCAGGTGGATCACCCAGCGCTCGGTCACCTGTCGTATCCCCGTTCGTTGCGCGCCCGGGCCTGCTCCGACTGCCAGCGGCGCAGCGCGTTCTTGATTCGGTCCGTCTCCCGGCGGCTCTGCGCCAGCGCGTCGTAGACGGCGGCCAGGTCACCGGCGACGCGGTCGAGGAACTCCCGGACCTCCTGCGGGTCGAGCCCGCGCCGTCCCAGCGGGGTCGGCCGGAAGCTCCGCTCACGCACCTGCCAGGGACGCAGCGGGTGGTACGCCGACGAGCGGTAGCAGGTCGATCCGAGGACCGACCGCCGGCGACGCCGGACACGCCGGAGGAAGACGCGCATGACAGGACCTGCCTCTCACCATCGAGATCGAACCGTGGAAGGGCGGGTCCGCCGGCCCGCCCCGCACCGGCGGACCCACCCCGGCACCTGCCACCGCAGCCTTCGACCAGCAGTACGTCAGCAGGGCTCACATGGCCACTGAGCAGCAATAACTCCACAGTGGCCGCAGAGGCAGTGAAGCACCGCATCGGATCGAATGCAACGTCTAACAAGAGGTGTACTAGCAGCGCTGGACATCATTCATAGAACTCAGCGTGACGTGTCTATTGTTTCTGATACATGGGGGGCGCTAAATTGAGCGAACGCGCGTCAACCGCTACCTGACCATCGGAGGCAGGGGTGTCACAGGCCGTAACGGGATCCACGATGCTTCGACGGCAGCTCGGCAGGAAGCTCGAATCACTTCGCAAGGCTGCCGGGCTGACGATGGAGAAGGCGGCCGAAGAACTGGACCGGGCGCGGGCAACCCTTTACCGCATTGAGAGCGGTGCCGAGAACGTCCGCTTCCGCGCAGCGGACGTCAAGGAGATGCTCAAGCTCTACGGAGCTTCCGAGGAAGACACCGAACTGGTCCTCGCGATGGCATCGGCCACGCGAGAGAACAAGAACTGGTGGCACGACTACATCGGCTCGGGCCTTCCGCGCTGGTTCCAGCTCTACATCGGCCTTGAAGCAGCGGCGTCCAGCATCCGGCAGTACCAAGCCGAGTTGGTTCCCGGCCTACTCCAGACCCGCGCCTACGCAGAGCAGCTCTTCCGGATGCCCGGCGGCGCCATCGAGGCAGGTGACCGCGAGGGCCAAGAGCGAGCCATCCAGCTCCGCGTGGAGCGGCAGGCACTTCTCACCCGCTTCTCCGCCCCACAACTCAGCGTGATAATCAACGAGGCGGTGTTGCGGCGTCCGGTTGGTGGAGCGACCATCATGACCGAGCAGCTACACCAGATCCTGAAGGCCGCAGAGCTACCCAACGTAACCGTGCAGGTTCTAGCTTTTTCTTCCGGGCTGCACGCCGGAGCGATGGCCGGGGCTTTCTCGATCCTGGAATTTCCGCGAGACAGCAGCGGCAAGGAGGTGGAACCGCCGGTGACATACCTGGAAGCCGCTACCGGTGCCATCTACCTCGACAAGCCACACGAGACCGACGCCTACAACACCATCTGGACTGACATAGCGAGCCGCGCGCTGAGCGAGTCCAAGTCGAAGAGCCTGATCCAGCATGTCGCAGAGGAGTACTCCCGTGCCTGACCTGACCGGCGCCGCCTGGCGCAAGTCGACCCGCAGCAACAACGGCGGGGAGTGCGTGGAGGTGGCCGACAATCTCCCCGACGTGGTCGGCCTGCGCGACAGCAAGAACCCCGCTGGCCCGGCCCTCGCTTTCCCGCCGGGCACTTGGGCCGCCTTCATCCGGGCCGTCAAGAGCGAGACGCTGAGCCGCTGACCGTTGCCCGCGCCTACACCGGAGCGGCGGCATCATGATCTCACCGGACTCAGGCTCAGAGCGTGTCATAGACATCGCCACGATGGCCGAGGTGAACCACGAGGACGATCAGTTCACGATCGCGGACGGTGTAGATAATGCGGTAGTCACCGACCCGTACGCGCAGTAGACCGGGATGCCCGGCTAGCGCCTTCACCCCGGCCGGACGGGGCTCGATGGCCAGCGAGGCGAGGGCGTCGACAAGGCGGGCCTGCACGGGTCTATCGAGTTTGCGCAGCAGCTTGGCAGCGGCTCGATCGACCCGGACGGCGAAGACCGGCTCCGGTGGCAGCGTCACAGGCCGAGCTCGTCGCGCAGGTCGGCCAGCGGGACGGGGGTGTCGCCGGCGTCGATACGGGCCAGGGCATCGCGGGCCGCCGAGACATCTGCGGCGTCCTCGGCTCGCTCGATCGCTTCGGCAAGCTCGGCGGGGACGATGGCCGCCAAGCGCTGCCCCCGGCGGGTCACGTAAGTGATCCGCCCGGCGTAGTGGGCACGCGACACGACATCCGCGAGGCTGTCTCGGGCATCGGAGATCGGCAGTTCGGCGGCGGGCTCACTCATATCCCGATCGTACAGCTCGTACGACTCGTACAAGTGCAAAAGTGCCGCCTGCCGGCCCTGGTGTGCGGGTGGGTGCGCCGGGTATGACGGGAACATGAGGGCGAGTTTCCGTCTGGGTCGAATCGCCGGCGTACCGGTCGGCGTCAACTGGAGTGTCCTGGTCATCTTCGTGCTGATCGCGTGGGCGCTGTCGGCGAGCCTGTTCCCTTCCTCGTACCCCGGTCACTCCCCCGTCGCCTACATCGCGGCCGGCCTGGCCGCCGCTGTGGTCTTCTTCCTCGGCCTGCTGGCCCACGAGGTGGCGCACGCGGTGGTCGCCAAGCGCAACGGCATCGAGGTCGAGGGCATCACGCTGTGGCTGTTCGGCGGCGTCGCCGAGCTGAAGGGCGAGGCGAAGGACCCGGGCGCCGAGCTGCGGATCGCCGGGGTCGGGCCGCTGGTCAGCCTGATCATCGGCGTGGTCTTCGCGGCTATCGCGGTGGCGGTCGCCGCCGCGGGCGGGCACGGGCTGCTGCTCGGCGCGCTGGCCTGGCTCGCGGGCATCAACGTGCTGCTGGCGATCTTCAACGTGCTGCCCGCCGCCCCGCTCGACGGCGGGCGGCTGTTGCGCGCGGCGGTCTGGAAGTTCACCGGCGACCGGACCAAGGCGTCTGTGGTGGCGGCCCGCGCGGGCTGGGTGCTCGGTGTCGTGCTGATCGGGCTGGGGCTGTGGCGGTTCTTCACCGGCGCCGGGTTCGGCGGGCTCTGGCTGGCGCTGATCGGCTGGTTCCTGCTCGGCGCCGCCGGCCAGGAGGAACGCGCCGCCCGGATGGGCGACGCGCTGCGCGGCATCCGGGTGGGCGACGTGATGACGCCGCAGCCGCAGACCGCGTCCGGCGACCTCACAGTGGCCGACTTCGTCGACCACTACCTCTTCGCGTACCGGCACTCGGCGCTGCCGCTCACAGTCGACGGCAGGCCGGTCGGTCTGGTCACGCTCGATCGGGTACGCGGCATCGCGGCGGACCGCCGCGCCTCGACCACGCTGGCCGAGGTGTCCTGCCGGGCCGACGAACTGGTGCTCGCCCGCCCGGACGAACAGCTCACCGACCTGCTCCCCCGGCTCAACGAGTGCTCCGACGGCCGGGCGCTCGTGGTGGTCGACGACCAGCTCGTCGGCATCGTCTCGCCCAGCGACATCAGCCGGGCGGTCCAGCGTGGCAGCCTCCGCCAGCAGGTGCCGGCCGGGCGGTAACTCAGTCCCGCGGGAAGTAGCGGTCCATCTCGGCGGTGCGGAACTTCCCCTTCGGGTCGAACTCGCGCAGCAGCGCGGCGAAGTCGGCGTGCCGGGGGTACCCGGCGGCGGGATCGCGCTCGAACAGCTTCCCCCAGTGCGGGCGCGGCGCGAACGGGGCGAGCCGCTCCTCCACCTCGGCCAGCACCGGCGCGACAGCCATCGGGTCACCGATCCAGGTGAAGTGCAGCGCCAGCGAGTCGCGCCGGAAGTTCGGGCTAAGCCACAGCTCGTCGGCGGCGATCGTCCGCAGCTCGCAGATCTGGAGCACGGCGGCGATCCGGTCGGCGACCGGGTCGAGCGCGGCGAGCGCCGCCGACGCGTCGGACCGGGCCACGTGCCACTCCGACTGCAACTCGTCGCCGCTGCTCGGGGTGAAGCCGAGCCGGAAGTGCGGCAGCCGCTCGTGCCACGGCCCCGGCTCACCGAGCTGCGCGGTGCAGTGCTCCGGCGACATGCCGGGCACCGGGTGCCGGGGCGAGTCGGCGGCCACCGTGTCCAGCCAGTCGGCGGGCGGCGGGGCCTGGTCGGCGTACTGCTTGACCCACACCTGGTCGAAGCGCTCCGAGCGCCACGAGGTGAAGACGCTGACGCTGTACGCGGCGTCCAGCGCCTCGTCCAGCGCCGCGCGGGGCAGGCCGAGACGGACGTGCTGGCGCACCGCGTACGTGGGCACCACGTCGAGCGTGAGCCGGGTGACCACGCCCAGCGCGCCCAGGTTGACCACCAGCCCGGCGAACCGCGGGTCACCGCGGTCCACGGTGATCAGGTCGCCGTCGGCGGTGACCAGTTCCAGCGCGGCGACGGCGGCGGCGAGGTTGCGGTTCCGCGCTCCGGACCCGTGGGTGGCGGTGGCGACCGAGCCGGCCACCGAGATGTGCGGCAGCGAGGCGAGATTCGCCAGCGCGTACCCCTGAGCCTGGAGCGCGGTGGCCAGGTCGCCGTAGCGCAGGCCGGCCGCGACGGTGACCGCGCCGCGGTCGGGGTCGAGCGCGACGGTGGGCGGCAGGCCGTCCAGCGCGACCTGGGTGCCGGTGGTGTCGCCGAGCCGGTTGAACGAGTGGCCGGTGCCGACGGCCCGGACCAGGTCGGCCTCCGCGACCAGCCGGCGCAGCTCGTCGGTCGAGGTCGGCCGCGATCGGGTACGCGCCGACCAGCTGACGTTTCCGGCCCAGTTGGTGTCCGTCATGCGCTGCATCATCCGCCATCATGCGGCGGCAGGGTTGCCCCGGCCACTCGGCGGGAATCCTGGCGGGATGAGCAGCTACCGCGACCCGAGCCTCCGCGGCGACGTGTACCCGTCGGAGGAGGAGATCGACCCGACCGGCGTGGACCCCGACGCTGCGGAGATGCCGCCCGCCGCTGTGGGGATGGCGCCCGCCGCTGCGGGGATGCCGCCCGCCGCCGTGGGGGTGACGCCTGCCGCTGTGGGGATGGGGCCTGCCGCGACCGCGCCGGTGCCGGGGCCCACGCCGGAGCCCGAGCCGGACCCGGTGCCTCATCCGGGGCCGCCGCCGCGCCAGGCGTCGGGCCGGTCGATCGTGACCCGGCACCTGGACGGTTCCGTCGAGGTGGTGACCGACCTGGACGGCGACGGCGTGGCCGACGTGGTGCAGGTCGACCTGGACGGCGACGGTGTGCCCGACGTGACGTACCTGGACAGCGACCGCGACGGCCGCCTCGACACCGTCCGCCGCGCCACAGCGAGCTGACCCATCCGCTGCCCCGCCCCGGCTCGGCCCGCCCCGGCTCGTCGATCTTGGAGTTGTGGCGCCCGGATTGTCGCTCAAGCGAGGCTTGTCAGGTGCCACAACTCCAAGATCGACGGGGACGGCCGGGGCGGCGGGGCCGGGCCGCAAAGGGGCGGGCGAGCCCGGGTCAGAGCTGGGGCATCACCTCGGCGGCTACCAGCTCCAGGTGGTCCAGGTCGGTCAGGTCAAGCACCTGGAGGTAGGCGCGCGAGCTGCCCGCCTCGGCGTACCGGCCGAGCGTGTCGACCACCTCGGCGGGCGTGCCGGCGGCGCCGTTGGCGCGCAGCTCGGCCGGGTCGCGCCCGATCGCCTCGGCGCGGCGCTTCACCTCGGCCTCGTTGCGGCCGCAGCAGAGCACGAGCGCGTTGGACCAGGTCATCGTGGACGGGTCGCGGTCGATCTGGGCGCACGCGTCGCGTACCCGCCCGAACTGCGCGACGGTGTCCTCGACCGAGGCGAACGGCAGGTTGAACTCGTCGGCGTACCGGGCGGCCAGGCGGGGTGTGCGCTTCGGTCCCATGCCGCCGAGCAGGATCGGCGGGCGGGGGCGCTGCACCGGCTTGGGCAGCGCGGGCGAGTCGCTGACCGGGTAGTACGTGCCGGGGAAGTCGAACGTGGAGCCCGCCGGGGTGGACCAGAGCCCGGTGATGACGGCGAGCTGTTCCTCCAGCCGGTCGAACCGCTCCCCCAGCGACGGGAACGGGATGCCGTACGCGGTGTGCTCCTCGGCGTACCAGCCGGTGCCGATGCCCAGCTCGACCCGGCCGCCGCTCATCTGGTCGACCTGCGCCACGGTGATCGCCAGCGGGCCCGGCAGCCGGAACGTGGCGGCTGTCATGAGCGTGCCGAGCCGGATCCGGGTGGTGTCGCGGGCCAGCCCGGCGAGCGTGGTCCACGCGTCGGTCGGGCCGGGATCACCGCTCACCGAACCCATCTTGAGGTAGTGGTCGGAGCGGAAGAACGCGGCGAAGCCGGTCTCCTCCGCGCGGCGGGCCACGGCGAGGAGCTGGTCGTATGTGGCCCCCTGCTGGGGCTCGGTGAAGATCCGCAGTTCCATCCCCCGAGCATATGGAGCCCGCCGGGCCGGGGCAGCGCGACCTGTCATTCCTTGCCAGGCATATAACCGGTGAGGCATATTGCGAGGGTGACCGTCGACGCCTTCACCGTGCTGGCCGAGCCCTCCCGGCGCCGCATCCTCGACCGGCTGCGCCGCGCGGAGAGCAGTGTCGGCGAGCTGGTGGACGCGCTGGGCATGAGCCAGCCGGCGGTCTCCAAGCACCTGCGGGTGCTCCGCGACGCCGGCCTGGTCACCTGCCGTACGGCGGCGCAGCGGCGGATCTACCGGGTCGACGTGGCGCCGCTACGCGCAGTCGACGACTGGCTCGGGCCGTACCGGTCGATGTGGACCGCGCATCTCGACGCCCTGGAACGCCATCTCGACAGTCAGGAGTGACAGATGGACCGCGACACGTTCCGTCCCGGCCCGCTCGCCCGGGTGAATCTGGAACCCGCGAACGACAGGTGGGACCTGGTCTTCGTCCGCGCCCTGCGGCACCCGCCGGAGACGGTGTGGGCCGCGCTCACCGACCCGGATCAGCTCGCCGCGTGGGCGCCGTTCCTGGCCGACCGCGACCTGGGCCGCACCGGTGACGCCGTGCTCAGCACCGTCGACGGCGAGCAGGCCCACCCGGCGCCGGCCCAGGTGCTGCGCGCGGACCGGCCGCACCTGCTGGAGTACACCTGGGGCGACGACCTGCTCCGCTGGGAGCTGGCCCCGACCGGCGACGGCACCACGCTCACGCTGCGGCACCGGGTCGACCGGCCCGACCTCGCCCCGATGACTGCTGCCGGCTGGCACCTCTGCCTGGACGTCGCCGCCCATCTGCTCGACGGCGACCCGGTCGGCCCGATCCGGGGCGCGGAGGCGAAGGACTTCGGCTGGGCGGAGCTGCGCGACGCGTACGCCGAACGCCTGAACCGCGGCTGACGACGGTCGTCACGCGGTCCGGCGGCGCAGCCACCCGGCGGCGCCGCCGACCAGCGTCGTCCCGATGGTCGTGCCGATGGCCACCAGCGCCGCCCCGACCGCCCACAGGCCGGTGTCGTCGGTCGAGGCGGCGTGCACCGCCCACGGGACGGTGAACGCCACTGTCATCACCGTTGCCACCAGCCAGATGTTCAGCCACCAGCCGCCTACCGCGGCCAGCGCGCCCAGGGTCAGCACCGCGGCGGCGACCTGCCAGACCGCGTACGGCCCGCTCATGTCGCCGGTCTGCGGGTCCACGGTCCAGCCGGACTCCCAGCTCAGCCACGCCACCCAGGCACCGGCCGTGGCCAGTGCCAGGAGCAGACCGCCGAGCAGCGCACGTCTCGTTGTCACGCATTCGATCCTGCCCGGCCGGCGGGCCGGGCGAATGAGCACGCGTACTCGATTCGCCACCTCGGGACGCATCGAGTGGGCTACGCGTCGGGGATCCGGACGGTGAGCACCCGGGTGAGGACGCGGAAGCCGACGGCGTCGTACATGCGGCGGGCCGGGTTGCCGTCGACCACCGACAGGCCGACTGACGGCAGCCCGACCTCCCGCGCGCCGCGCAACGCGTGCACGAGCAGCGCCCGGCCGAGCCCGCGCCGCTGTGCGCGGGGCGCCACACCCAGGTTGAGGATCCAGACGCAGTCGTCGTCGGTCCACGGCACCGGCCCGGCGCACAGCACGTGCCCGGCGCTGCGGCCGTCCGGGTCGATCAGCCGGGCCGAGGCGGGCACCAGGGGTGGCACCGGCTCGCCGGTGTCGAACATCGCCCGTACCTCGTCGGTGTCGCTCGGCTGCCAGCGGCCGTCCGGGTGGTCCGGGCCGTACGCCGCGTCCAGCCCCGCGGCGAGGTCGTCGTCCCAGCCGGGGGCGCCGAGCGACCAGCCGTCCGGCAGCGCCACCGGTTCGGGTACGCCGGTCAGGTCGTGTCGCATGTCGGTGGCGGCCCGGTCCAGCGTCAGCCCGTCGGCCACCAGTGCCGCCGCCAGCGCCTCGTCCGGCGTCTCCAGCCGGTGCCCGGCGAGGTCGCGCCGCATCTGCGCGACGAGCCGGGTGAGCGGCGCCTCGGGCAGCGGCCGGACGTCGGCCGCGACCGCCGTGCCGTCGTCGTCCCGCAGCCGCATCCGGGCCAGCGGGGTGTCGTCGTCACCGAGCAGCAGCGAGTCGTGGAGGTGTTGTCGTACCGGCATTCGCGGCAGCGTACCGGGCGCGCCCCGCTCCCGCTCCCCGCCGATCTTGGACTTGTGACGCCTGAATCGCCCGTCTCAGCCGCATTCGTTCACGACCACAACTCCAAGATCGACGAGGAGCACCCGCGGGCGGGAGGCGCGGGCCTAGGGTTGGGGGGTGAGCAGGATCGATCGGGGCAGCAGGACGATCGCCGCGCCACCGGCGGCGGTGTACGACGCGCTCGTCGACCGGGCCGCCCTGGAGGCGTGGTTGCCGCCGGACGGGATGCGCGGGCGGATCGAGCGCTGGGATCCACGGCCGGGCGGCGGGTTCCGGATGGTGCTCACCTACCTCGACCCGGCCGGCAGCCCCGGTAAGACGTCGGACGCGACGGACGTGGTCGACGTCGGGTTCGCCGAACTCGTACCGGCGCTCCGGGTGGTGCAGACGGCCGTGTTCCAGGCCGACGACCCGGCGTACGCGGGCACCATGACCATGACCTGGCACCTCGCGGCGACCGGCGACGGCACCGCTGTGACGGTCACCGCCACCGGCGTGCCGCCGGGCATCGACCAGAGGGTGCACGAGGAGGGCATCGCGTCCTCGCTGGCGCACCTGGCCGCGTACCTCGAACCGGGCGCCTGACCACGACGGAGGCCGGGAATGGCGGCGGCTTTTGCGGGTAGCCGCCGGCGGTGACCGGGCAGCGTGCGGGTCGCGGCGGCCGGCGGGGGTCGTCGCGGCGCGCCGGCCTGGACGCGGAACGGTTCGACGAGGCGTGGGAACGCGTGAACGAGCGCGGCCGCGCGGCCGGGCGGGACCGGATGCAGCAGTTGCGGATCAAGTCCGTACTCGCCGTGCAGGCCGGACTTGCGGCGGCGCTGGCCTGGGCCGCCGCGCGCTGGCTCACCGGCATGCCGAGCCCGATCTTCGCCCCGGCCGCGGGCGTGCAGGTGCATGTCGTGCCGTCCGCCGTCGTGCACTGCAGCGCTGCGCTCGGCTAGGGTGCGCCTGTGGCAGTGACGGCAGCGGGCGTCTTCCGGCGTACGCCGCAGGAACGGGCCGACCAGCGACTCGCCTGGGAACGCGCCGACCAGCCGTTCTTCGCCGCCGGGGCCTGCCACATCCTGGCCTGGGTGTGCCGGGACACCTACCCGGATCGGCCGATCGGTCTCGCGGGGTTGCGGTTCGCGGGTCAGAGCCAGGTCTTCCACGTGTACGCGACCTGGGCGGACCGGGCGTTCGACCACGCCGGCTGGAACCCGGAGGCGGATCTGCTCGCGGCCAACCGGGAGTTCGAACGGCGCCCCCTGGAGCGGATCGCGATCGTCGACGATCTCGCCACCTTCTGCCGGGAGCACTTCTCCCGCATGCCACACCAGTACTGGGGTGATCCGCTCCCCCGCGCCCGCGACTACGTGAACCGGCACGCCCCGCCGTGGGACTGACGCCGAACGTCGGTAGGGCCGTCTCCACCCGGCTCGGATCGGTCGGGCGTACCCACATGGACTGACCGCGCCGAGGGCCGGGCCCGCCACGGTCGGGGCAGGCCCGGCTCTCGCACCGGCCCGGAGGGTGCCGGCGTACGACGGTCAGCGCCTGATGGGGCTGGGCGACGGCATCGCACCGCCCGGCGGGCTCGTGCCCTCCGGACCCAGCGGGACGGGTGACGGGACCGCGCTGTCAGGCGGGCTCGTGCCCTCCGGGCCTACCGGGACGGGCGACGGTGCGCCCGGGCGAGTCGGGTCCGCGCCGTCCGGCATCCGCCGGCCGTCCGGGCCGACCGGGACGGGCGACGCCAGGCCCGGCGGGGCCGGAACGGGCTCGGTCCGGTCCGGCTGCGGGGCGCTCGTGCCCGGCTGCGGCGAGATCACCGGGTCGTCGCCGCGGCCGGCGTAGGCAAACGGCGCCCCGATCACCAGCACCGCCAGGATGCCCGCCGCACCTGCCGCCACCGTGTTGCGTCGACGGTTACGCACGCGCCGTTCCGCCCTGGTCAATGAGTCCTGCACAGTCGGTGCCTCCTCGGCGATGTCGGTGAGGGTGGAGCGGAGCAGACCTTCGAACGGATCACTCATCGCCGCATCTCCAGAAGCTCGCTGTCCGGCAGGATCTGACGCAGTCGGGTGACCGCCCGGTGGGTCCGGCTGCGCACCGTCCCGACCGAGCAGCCCAGCAGTTCGGCGACCTGGGCCTCCGGCAGGTCCTCGTAGTAGCGCAGGACCACGACGGTGCGCTGCGCGGGCGGCAACTCCCACAGCGCCGCCCGCAACGCCAGCCGGAGATCCGTACCGCCGGCCGGGTCGGCCACCACCGGCTCCCGCACACCGGCCGGGGACTCCCGGCGACGACGCAACCGCCGCCACCAGCTCACCTGCTCCCGGTACATGACGGCACGGAGGTAGCCCTCCGGGTCGGCGTGCCGGATGCTCCGCCACTTCGGAATGATCTTCGACAGCGCCGACTGGAACAGATCCTCGGCACTGCTGCGGTCACCGGTGAGCAGGTAGGCGACCCGTATCAGCGCCGGGGCACGGCTCGCCACGAACTCGGCCAGCACCGCCCGCTCGTCCTCGTCCACCGCACCACCCTCGTCTCCTCGTTCACCAGTGACAGACGCCGGAAGGCACCGCCGCTATCCCGGGATCGGCGAAACGGTTTCCGCGGGCGTCGGCACCGTCCCCGGTCCAGGCTCGGCCCCGCCTACACTGCGGCGGGTGGACCAGGCCGCACCGCACACCGTCAGCTCGATCGCGTACGACCTGCGCGCGCTCGGCATCGTCCCGGGTGACGTTCTGCTGCTGCACTCGTCGTACCGGAGTCTCGGGTTCGTCGCCGGTGGCACGGAGGCGGTGGTGCGGGCGCTGTTGGCGGCGCTCGGGCCGGAGGGCACCCTCGTCGTGCCGACGCACACCCCGGAGAACACGGACCCGGCCGAGTGGCGGCATCCGCCCGTACCCGAGGCGTGGTGGCCGGTCATCCGCGCGCAGACGCCCGGCTTCGACCCGGCGTGCACGCCGAGCCGGTGGATGGGCGCGGTCGCCGAGACGGTACGCACCTGGCCGGGCGCCCGCCGCAGCGACCACCCGCAGGTGTCCTTCGCCGCGCTCGGCGCGCACGCCGCCGACGTCGTGGAGGGACACCGCCTCGACGACGCGCTGGGCGAGCACTCACCGCTCGGCGCGGTGTACCGGCTCGACGGCAAGGTGCTGCTGCTCGGCTGCGACCACAGCTCCAACACCTCGCTGCACCTCGCGGAGTGGCGGCAGGCGTCGCCGCCGCGGGCGGTGACGGGCTCGGCGGTACGGCTGCCGGACGGCACGAGCCGGTGGACCACGTGGACCGACGTCGTCACCGACGAGGAGGACTTCGACCGGCTGGGCACCGACTTCGAGGCGACAGGCGGCGCGACGACCGGCCAGGTCGCCAGCGCGACGGCACGGCTGATGCGCCAGCGCACCCTGGTCGACTTCGCCACCGCCTGGATGGCCACGAACCGCGCGCACTGACCGCGCCTGCGGCGCGCTGGGCGTTCAGTCCGGCGGCTTGGGGGCGAAGGGGTTACGGCGGGGCTGGCGTAGTTCCCACTCCGCCGGGCAGAGGTGGGTCCACGCGGCTCCCGTCACCGATCGCCGGTCGGGCAGCTCGTCGCCCCAGGCCGGCAGGCGGTTCTCGACCTGCCGGACGTAGCGCTCGTAGACGACAAGCTCCCGGTACTCCGGATCGTGCCGCCAGAGCGCGTACGGCTGCTCGCGCAACCAGTCGCATGCCGCGTCGCCCTCGGCGACCAGATCCGCGGTCGGCGGCAACACCGCCAGCGGCCGACCGTTCTGCCGGTCGCCGTACTGCTTCAGGTACGCCAGGTATCCGTCCTCGTCCCGAGGGTGGGTCACGTGGACGCCGACGACGGTCACCGGCAAGGCGAGCAGCGCGGTCACGGCCAGTGCCGACACCACCCACAGGCGTCTGTTCACGCCGCAACCATAGACTGCGGTGCATCTGCCCGCCGCCCCCTGGCAGCGGCGCGCCACGCCTACGATCTCGCGCATGAACTCGCCGCGCCTGCGCCTTCTCAGCTGCCTCGCCGTTCCGTTGCTGGCAGCCTGCGCCGCCGAACCGTCCGAGATGGTGGCGGAGGTGCCGCCGCCGTACACCTGCTGCGAGGACCTAAACGTCGACAGGCCGTACCAACCGGGCCAGACCCTGACCGTCCACTGGACGGTCGAGTCCCCGGACGAGCCGGGCTCCACCTCCCCGCAGGTCGAGTTGACCGCACGACTGACGGGCCCGTACGGCACTGTGGACGACCTCAAGGCCGCTTCGGCGGTCCCGGGGCTCGTCACCTTCACGGCGACACCGGTCCGGCCGACCGGCACTCCGGGCGAGCGTCCCGCCAGCACGATCGTGATCGGCCCCGACGCCGAGCCGGGCTTCTACGACCTGGTCACCTCAGTGATCGACGGAGGCAACGCCACGTCCAGTGGCAGCAGCATCGTCCGGGTCGTGCCCGAGCAATGAGCGCCGGCTTCCAGGAGCGGGCATCTCCCGAGGCGGCCCCGGCTCGGCGCGGCACCAACCGCAGGCGTGAGTTGGGTAGAGCGCTCCCGACGGGCCCGGCCCTCGCCGTGGTAGAGGTCCGCCCGGTCCTGGAAGCCCATGACCCGGGCGAGTTCATCAGTGGAATGCGCGGGGCCACCCCACTCGGCCAACCCGCGCCGTAGCAGGAACCGCTGATCCGAAGTGAGATCAACCGTTACGACGTCAGCAGCGCTCATGCGCGCGATTGTCACCCGGGCGGTCCATCTGGTTGATGGCCGCCACTGCGTGCGACATGTATCGTCACGCTCCCGCAAGATCGCGAGATGGGATACGACGTGACGGTTCGGGCTCTGCGTGGCGGTCGCTGCGATGCTGCTCACCGCCTCGGCGTGTGGCCGCGCCGACGAGACGCCGGGCACGCCCACCGCCGTGGCGGCGAGCACCGATACGGAGTCACCCACTCCCATGCCCTCGGCGCCGACGGCCACACCGAGCCTCGCGCCCGAGCCCTCGCCGACCCCCCGCCCCTCGCAGACCTCACGGTCCTCGGGGACTCCCCGGTCCTCGACGGCCCCCGCGGCCGCGCCCACGACCAGGAAGGCCACGCAAGTGGCCACCACCAGCAGCAAGGCGGCCTGCACCACCGTCAGAGGTCCGTTGGAGAAGGCCATCGCCGGCCTGATCATCCTGGTCGGGGTCGCCTCCACTTCGACAGTGGAGGCCGAGCTCGTCAACGCCCGGGCGGAGGCGTCCACCCGATTGGTCAACCTCGAGGCGGTGGCGAACAGGGTGGCCGGCGAGCAGACCGACCGCACGCTGCGGAAGAAGTTCCAGGTGCTCACCATGGCCGCAGGCCGGAAGGACGTCGAGGTCCGCTCGATCAAGCCCAAGCTCGAATATGCGGAAGCGATCGTGAAGGTGGCGAGCGACACGGGCGACCTGGAGAGCGCGGTCGACAAGCTCGAGCCGACCTGCGGCAGGTACTGGTAGCTCGGCTGCGCAGGGCGTCTCGCGTGGCAGGGCGGGCGGCATCGAACGCATCCCGCCTTTCGGTACGGTGACGCTTCACGGGTCGCGCCCCAACCGTCGAAGGCCTCGCCGTTCAGGAGGTGACGCGCGTGCGATGGACCAGCCGCATGTTGTGGTGGCCGCTCAGCGTCTGCCTGATGGTGACGCCAGCAGCCTGTACGTCCTCAAGCGGTTCCGGCCAGGGTGAGGCCCGACCACCCGCACCAACTGCATCTCTGGGTACTGACCCGAGCGCGTCCCCGTCAACTGACGGGAGCGCCAGGCAGGAGTCATGCACTGTATCGGTCGATGCGATGCAGGAACCGCCGGCGGGTTATCGGCTCGTGGGAGAGGACGTCGCGGTACCTGACCGGCCGGTGCTCCAAGCAGAGGAATCGGGGCAACCGGACCCGGCAGCCCGGCTGTTCGCCAAATGGGGATTGGTCGTACGCGGCGGCGCAGTGGTCGATCTTCGGGTGGCACCCGGCTGGGAGGACAGGGCGCGTCTCGGATGGGGCTCGTCAGTGGTGCCGGCCGTGCGCGCCCGTGTGCGCGCCTGCGCACCTGTCGACGACCAATCTCAGTGGCTGGCCTTCGTCGGCGGCACGTGGGTTGCGCGGGCGACCTGCCTACCGCTCACAATTCGGTCGCGGGGGCAGACGGCGCAAGTACAGCTAGGTATCGGTGTCCCGTGCGACGGAACCGACCCGCCAAGTTCCTAGGAAGGCTCGCCAGGAACTTCGCTATCTCCTCGTCGCAGTCGTAGACCGGCCTCAGTGCGGACTGAGAGCGTCGGACCGGACCTCGACGCGATGCGTGCGGGTCGCCACCAGCATGGCCGACCAGGGAAAACGGGTGGTGGGGCGGGCGGGGTTCGAACCCGCGACCGAGGGATTATGAGATCAAGTTGCGTTCTCGACCCGCCTGCGGATACCGGGCTCTAGCAGCGGAAACGGCTCTCGACATCTCACACCACTTCCTCGCCTTCCGTCACCCTCTTGCGGACTGGATGCGGACCGTGCGAGAGCGGTTGCGTCCACGGGAGTGGTGTACGACTTGCCCGTGATGGGCGTGTTGCGTAGATGAGAGACGGCCATCGCGTCGATCCTTCAAGACGACCAAGTCAGAGAAGGAGAAGAGGACGCGATGGCCGCTTCAGAGAGTGTGAACCCTGTTGACCTGCTGCGCGAGCAGATCGAGGGCGCGTCGTCGGACGTGTTGCAAGCGATGATCAAGACGTTCGTGCAGGCGGTGATGTCCGCCGAGGCCGACGCGATCTGCGGCGCCGGGTACGGGCAGCGCAGCGATGAGCGGGTCAACTCGCGCAACGGTTACCGGCCTCGGGAATGGGACACCCGCGCCGGCACGATCGACCTGGCGATCCCGAAGCTGCGACACGGCAGCTACTTCCCGGAGTGGTTGCTGACCCACCGGCGTCGGGCCGAGCAGGCCCTGGTCTCGGTCGTGGCCACGAGCTATCTGCTGGGGGTGTCGACTCGGCGGGTGGAGAAGCTGGTCGAGCAGCTCGGGATCCGGCAGCTGTCCAAGTCGCAGGTCTCGGAGATGGCCGCGCATCTGGACGCGCAGGTGGAGGCGTTCCGCAACCGACCCTTGGACGCCGCCCACTACACGTTTGTGTGGATGGACGCCCTGACGATGAAGGTCCGCGAGCACGGCCGGACCGTCAACGTCCACGCCCTGATCGCGGTTGGGGTCAACGCCGACGGCGGCCGTGAAGTGCTGGGCCTGGACGTGGCCTCCGACGAGGACGGCGCCGGCTGGTTGGCGTTCCTGCGCAGCCTGACCGCCCGAGGCCTGTCCGGTGTCCGCCTGGTCATCTCCGACGCCCACGCCGGCCTCGTGGCCGCGATCGGGGCGGCTTTGCCGGGAGCTTCGTGGCAGCGGTGCAGGACCCACTATCTGCGCAACCTGCTGACGAAGGTGCCCAAGTCGGCGCAGCCGTGGATCGCCACCCTGGTCCGCACGATCTTCGACCAGCCCGACGCCGACGCTGTCCGCGCCCAGTTCGACCGGGTCGTGACCACGATCGAAGCGAAGTTCCCGGCCGCGGCCGAGCACCTCGACGCCGCCCGCGACGACCTCCTGGCGTTCACCGGCTTCCCCCGCGAGATCTGGCGCCAGATCTGGTCGAACAACCCACAGGAGCGGCTCAACAAGGAAATCCGCCGTCGCACCGACGTCGTCGGGATCTTCCCGAACCGGGCGGCGATCATCCGCCTCGTCGGCGCCGTCCTGGCCGAGCAGACCGACGAGTGGACCGAAGGACGCCGCTACATGGGCCTCGAACTACTCGCTAAAGCCCGCCTGATCACCATCGACACAGACCAACACGCCACCGACCAGACCGACCCGACCTCGATCGCCGCATAACATCAGACCGGATCACGCGATGGCCGTCTCTTACACCACCAGCGCGGACGCGACCGCGAGAGCCGCCGGTTCCGCAATAGGTGCACTCCGGATCTCTGCCGTCTGAGGGCCACTGGTAAACGACCTCATCGCCGGTCTCTCGCGCCAAGCGTTCAGCGAGAATTCGGCCGTTGGCACGCCAACGCGCCTGATCTTCGTCGGTCGAGGGCTCCGGTTTGTCGCTCGGTCCACGCCATGCGGCGTGTTGGTGTTGGTCTTGCCAGCTCGCCCAGGCCTGCAGGTCGGCAGCCAGCTCGGCGGAGATCTGTAGGTGCTCGGGGCCAACGGAGGCACACACCTCTCTCGGCGACCGACCATGCACCGGGGGCAGCGTGACCCGGGTCCAGACCGGGAAGGCGCCGTAGTCGGTGTCGATGTCGAGCCGGCGCACCCTATCGGGCTGGCCGTGAGGGCAGTGGCGTGAATGAAGCCGGAACTCCTTCATGGGCTTTGACTCAACACGCTGGCAGGGCTGAACGCCAGACGGCACAAGGGCCTTCAGGCTAGAAGAAGATCGCGGATGGCTGGTCGGGTGGTTGCGCACCTGGTCAGCGCGTCCGTCGTTGTCGGATGGCGTCGGCGTCAGCCGGTGGTCTTGGCTGTACGACTGGCTGTACAGCCGCACGGTTTAGGAAGTGTGGACACGGGCGGAAGTCGCTCGGCAATGACCTGGCTTGGCCTGCGTCGCCACGCTGCCTGTCACGCCCAGGATCTGACCGCCGTTGACCGTCGTCGCCCACCTCAACGGGCACGCAACGGGCACGGCGAGACCGCAGCGATTGCGCTCGCATCGTCAGTTTGGAAGAGCGTGCTCAAGCGGTCGTGATGCCCGAAACGCCTGTGGGCGGCGGTCGTCCCGGTCGCCTCTCGTGCCCGCTCGTGCCCGCTGTGCGCCACGGATACTGGCCCACGGATGGCCCATGCCGACCTTCGATTAGAAGAAGATCACGGATGGCTGATCGTCTGGCGATCGCATGGTTCACTATCGCGCATGACGTGGCGAAGGACCGGGCTGGTGCTGGCGGCGGATCGCCTCGACCGGGCGGCGGGTCGTGCTGCTGCGGACTCAGTGCGGACCGAGGGCGTCGGACCGGACCTCGACGCGATCGGTCCGCACCGCCGGCAGCAGGGCTGAACAGGGAAAACAACTGGTGGGGCGGGCGGGGTTCGAACCCGCGACCGAGGGATTATGAGTCCCCTGCTCTAACCGGCTGAGCTACCGCCCCGTGACCGCGCCGGATCGTAACCCGCCGATCGCTGCGCGGACCACCACCTACCGGGCGGAAACACGGCCGCGACAGCACGATGGGCAACGCGAGGATAACAACGCGCTACCCGCCGATGGCTCACCCGCGCCGCAACTCCGCGAGGACCGCGCCGACCGTACGCCACCCGCTGGCGAGCGCCCCCTGGATGGACGGGCTGTCCCGGTGGTCTCCGGCCACGTACAGGCCGTCGCCGAGCGCCACCGGCTTGCGCAGCCGGCCCTGTGGCGGCGGTGCGGCGGGGAGCGCCTCCGGCACGGTGACTGTGGTGAGGTGGGTCCAGTCGGCGGTGGAGCGGCCGTAGAGGCGGTCCAGTTCGCGCCGGATCACCGGTTCGGGTGGGGCCTGCGGGCCGACCACCGAGGTGGCGACGAGGTGCTGGCCGTCGGGTGCGTACGTGGGTGCGGCCCGGCTCACCACCACCGTGTTGGCGACGAGTTCGCGCCGGTCGCCGTCGAGCAGCAGGATCGGCTCGTCCAGTGGCGCCGTGCCGGTGCGGTGGTAGTAGGTGGTGTACGCGTGCATGCGTACCCTCGGCAGCCCTGGCAGCAGCGTGGCCGCCGCCGGCGGGTCGGCGGCGACCACGACGGCGCGGGCGGTGATCTCGCCGGACGGGGTGCGGACCCGGCCGGGCGCGACCTCGGTGACCGGGGTGTTCAGCTCGATCAGCTCGGCGGGCAGCGGCGCGGCGAGCGCCTTCGGCAGCGCCTGCATCCCGTCCGCAGGCAGGCCGATCCGGCCGCGGGCGAAGGAGCGCATGACGACCGCGAGGACGTGGCTGGAGGTGGCCAGCTCGCGGTCGAGCAGCACGCCGGACAGGAACGGCCGGAGCAGTTCTTCGATGATCGCGTCGGAGAGCCCGGCCCGGCGTAGCGCCTTCTCGGCGCTGGTCTCGGGTGTGTCGAGGAGCCGCCCGACCGGCACCGTGGCATAGCCGGCGGCGAGCGTGGCGAACCGCAACCGATCGGTCAGCGATCCGATGCCCGCGGTGAGCGTGCCGGGTGCGCCGGTGGGTTCGCGCAGCGGGTTGACCAGGCGTTCCAGCCGGTCGCCGCGGCGCACCAGCACGCCGGAGGTGAACCAGCCCATCGTGAGAGTGCCGACGTCGACCAGTCCGGTGAGCCGCGGGTAGGCGGTGTTGAGCACCTGGAAGCCCCGGTCGAGCAGGAACCCGTCGACGCGGTCGGTGGCGACCCGCCCGCCGAGCCGGTCGCCCGCCTCCAGCAGCCGCCACGGCACGCCGGCGCGGTGCAGCCGCCGGGCGGCGGCGAGACCGGCCAGGCCGCCGCCGACGATCACCACGTCCGTGTCAGGCACGGTCCACCCCCGCCCCGGCCCGGTCGCCCTCGCGGTGCGACCGCGACAAGCGGCCCGGCCACCAGACCTTCGGCCCGATGTCGTACGCGAGCGCGGGCACCAGCAGCGAGCGGACCACGATGGTGTCCAGCAGTACGCCGACAGCGACCGCCACGCCCAGCTCGACGAGCACCACGAGCGGCAGGACGGCGAGCGCGGAGAACGTGGCGGCGAGCACGATGCCGGCGGAGGTGATCACGCCGCCGGTGACGGCCAGCCCGGCGAGCACACCGGCGCGGGTGCCGCGGCGCACCGACTCCTCACGGACCCGGCTCATCAGGAAGATGTTGTAGTCGATGCCGAGCGCGACCAGGAACACGAACGCGAACAGCGGGAACGACTGGTCGACGCCGGGGAAGTCGAAGACGTACCGGAACAGCAGCGCGCACAGGCCCAGCGTGGCCAGGAACGACAGCACCACGGTGGCGATCAGCAGCACCGGGGCGACCAGGGCGCGCAGCAGCAGCGCCAGGATGACCGCGATGACCAGCAGCACCACCGGGATGATCACGTCGCGGTCGCGTACCGAGGCGTCGGCGGTGTCCACGTTGATCGCGGTGAAGCCGCCGACCACGGCGTCGGCGCCGGGTACCCGGTGCACCGCCTCGCGCAGGTCGCGGATGGTGCGTTCGGCGCCGTTGCTGTCCGGCGGGTCGGCGAGCGTGACGTTGAGCTGCACCCGCCCGTCGACCACCTTGGGGGGCGCGTTCGGGTCGGGCGGCGCGTTCTCGCCCCGCTCGCCGAGCGGCAGCACCGAGGCGACTCCCGGTACGCCCTGCGCCACCTGGGCGACCTGCCGGGCGGTGCCCTGGGTGGTGAAGATGGTGGCGGGGCTGCCGGTGCCGGCCGGGAAGTGCCTGTCGATGACCTCCTGCCCGGCCACCGAGTCGGTGCGCTGGGTGAACAGCTGGGACTGGCCGAGCGTGGTGGCGCCGAGCTGGGTCACCCCGATCGCGAGGGCGGCGAGCACCACGGCGGTGACGCCCCAGACGGTACGCGCACGGCGCGCCACGAAGCCGGCGATCCGCCCCCAGATGCCGTGCTCGGTGCGCGGGTCGGCCTGGTCGTAGCGGGGTCGCCGGGGCCAGAACGCCCACCGGCCGCCGAGGACCAGCAGCGCGGGCAGGAAGGTGAGCATGACCAGCAGCGTGGCGGCGATGCCGACGGCACTGACCGGGCCGAGCGCGCGGTTGGAGTTGAGGCTGGACAGCAGCAGGCAGAGCAGGCTCACGATGACTGTGGCGCCGGAGGCGATGATGGCCGGGGCGGCGCCCTTCCAGGCGGTCCGCATGGCGTCCCACGGGCGCTCGTGCCGGTGCAGTTCCTCCCGGTAGCGGGCGATGAGCAGCAGCGCGTAGTCGGTGCCGGCGCCGAAGACGAGCACGGTGAGGATGCCCTGTGCCTGCCCGTTGAGCTTGACGATGTCGTGGTCGGCGAGCAGGTAGACGAAGACGGCGGCGAGCGAGTACGACATCCCGGCGGCCAGCAGCGGGAAGATCCAGAGGACCGGGCTGCGGTAGACGACGAGCAGGATGACCAGCACCACTGTCAGCGTGACCAGGAGCAGCGGCCCGTCGATCGCGCCGAACACCTCGATCAGGTCGCCGAGCAGCCCTGCGGGTCCGGCCACGTCGACGGTGAGCCCGTCGCGGTCCGGGCCGGCGATGTCGCGCAGGCGTTCCACAACGGACCGGATCTGTTCGCCCTCGGAGCTGTCGATCGGCACGATCACCTGGGCGGCCTGCTCGTCCTGGCTGACGACCGGTGGCGGCAGCGGACCGACCACGCCCGGCACCTCGGCGAAGCGGGCCGCGTCGGCCCGGATGCGCTGCTGGTCGGCGGGGGTGAGGCCGCCGGGTCGTTCGTAGACCACGAGTGCCGGGGTGGTCTCCCGGTCGACGAATCCGGCGGCCAGGTCCTGCGCCCGGGTGGCCTCGGCGTCGGCCGGGAGGAAGGAGGCGTTGTCGTTGGTGGAGACCTCGCCGAGCTTGCCGGAGTAGGGGCCGGCGATGCCGCCGACGATCAGCCAGCCGAGCACCACCGCCACCGCGATCAGCGTCGCGGTCCAGCGGCTGCGTCCTGCGGCCATCTCCACCGTCCTCGAATCGACGCATCAATCGACGCAGCGGGAGTCTAAGTCGACGCCGACCATCCTGCCGGGCGAACGAGGACTCGGGGGCGGAAACCGGGCAGCCAGGCACGCGAAGGGGGCCAGCGACGACTAACGCCCGCCGGCGATGCCGACGGGCGTGACGTGGAGCGAAGCTCCCCCGATTGGACTCGAACCAATAACCTGCCGGTTAACAGCCGGCTGCTCTGCCAATTGAGCTACAGGGGACCGTGCACCGCTCGGTTCGGATCTCTCCGCTCCGTGCGACGGGGACAAGAGTACAGGACATCGGGGGGTGGTGCGCCAGGGGGTTACCGGAGGAGGACCGGACCGGCTGACGCGCCAGGATTACGGACAAATCGTCATCTCGGCACAGGGAGGCATGAGCGGAGAGCAGGATGGGTAGTTAGCCGTCGACAGAGAAGCAGGCGCGAGACGGTCATTCCGCCGAGCTGGCGGAAACCGGCGAGAGCGTCAGGTACGGAAGGAGCCGCCATGCGCGGAAAGATCATGTTTCTTGGCGGGCTGGCTGCGGGATTCGTCCTGGGCGCCCGTGCCGGCCGGGAGAAGTACGAGGAGCTGGTGGTCCGCGGGCGCAAGGTGCTCGACCACCCGACCGTCCAGGAGGCGGCCGGGGTCGCGCAGGCCCAGGCGACCCGGCTCTACTCGGAGGGCAAGGACAAGCTGGGGCACACCAAGCTCGGTGAGAAGCTCGCCACCAACGGCGGCAAGCCGGGCATGACCGACGCCGACAAGCCGTTCGCCGGCACGCCGGCCGCGGTCGGCAGCCGCAGCGCCAACGGGACGGGCTCGACCAGCGCGTCCGGCTCGACCACCACCGGCACGAGCACCAAGCCGTCCAGCACCGGCAACACGCTCTGACACCAGCGGACAGCGGGCCGGTCACCTCCGGGTGACCGGCCCGCTCCCGTGTGCGCGGGCGGCGATGTGGCACATTCTCCGTGGGGAGGTGACCAGATGCCGATGGTCGGACCGGAGACGGCGGATCAGGCGCGACTGCTGCGCCTGCTGCGCGACGACGGCCCACGCTCCCGGGTCGAGCTGGCCGACCTCCTCGGCCTGCCCCGGGCCCGGTTCGCCGCCGAGGTCGACCGGCTGACCACGCTCGGCCTGGTGGAGACCGCCGGGCCGGCCGCGTCCCGGGGCGGACGCCGCTCGTCGCTGCTGCGCATCGGCGCGCAGGTCCGGTTCGGCGCGGTGCTCGTCGGCGACGGCCTCCTGCGGGTCGCGCTCACCGACGGCGAACTGAACCCGCTCGCCCGGCACGACGAGCCGGTGGACGTCCGGCTCGGCCCGGACGTGGTGGTCGGGCGCATCGTCGAACTGCTCGGCAAACTGCGTGTCGAGGCGGGACTGTCGTCGCTCACCGGCGTCGGCGTCGCGCTGCCCGCGCCGGTCGAGGTCCGCGACGGCACGCCGGTGTCCGCGCCGGCCCTGCCCGGCTGGCACCGCTTCCCGGTACGCGACACGCTCGCCGCCGAGCTGGGCTGCCCGGTGCAGGTCGACAACGACGCCAACGCGATGGCCCTCGGCGAACGGCACGCCGGCACCGGCCGCCCGTTCGACGACTTCCTCTACGTCAAGCTGGGCGAGGCGATCGGCTGCGGGCTGGTGCTCGCCGGCGCGCTCTACCGGGGTGCGGCCAGCGGGGCCGGCGACATCGGCCACTTCCAGCTCACCGAGGACGGGCCGCTCTGCGGCTGCGGCAACAACGGGTGCGTCGAGGCGTACTGCGGGGATGTCGCACTGGTGCGCGAGGCGGTGAGCGCCGCGCGGGCCGGGCGCTCGACGGCGCTGGCGGACCGGCTGGCCGCGGCCGGGACGCTGTCGGTGGCCGACGTGGCGGCGGCGGCCACCGAGGGCGACCCGGCGGCGCAGACGCTGGTGCGCGACGCCGCCCGCCGGCTCGGGCGGGTGCTGGTCGGGCTGGTCAGCTTCGTCAACCCGGCCATCGTGATCATCGGCGGCGCACCCGGCGGGATCGGTCCGGTGCTGCTCGCGGAGATCCGGGGCGTCGTCTACCGGCGCTCCACGCCGCTGGCCACCGGCAGCATGCCGATCGTCCTGTCCGACCTCGGCGACACCGCCGGCCTGGTCGGGGCGGCGCGCCTGGTCAGCGACCAGGTCTACGCCGCCCGCTGACCGGTCAGTCGCGGCTGCTGCTGAAGGCGGCGTCGAAGGCCGCGGACGGGGCGTCGAACGCCAGGCGGCGGACGAACTGGAGCGCCTCCGGCGCGCCGACCAGGCGGTCCATGCCGGCGTCCTCCCACTCGATCGAGATCGGGCCGTCGTAGCCGATCGCGTTGAGCGCCCGGAAGCAGTCCTCCCACGGCACGTCGCCGTGGCCGGTGGAGACGAAGTCCCAGCCGCGCCGCAGGTCGGCCCAGGGCAGGTGGGAGGAGAGCCGGCCGCGCCGCCCGTCGCCGGTACGGACCTTCGCGTCCTTGCAGTCGACGTGGTAGATCCGGTCGGCGAAGTCGAAGATGAAGTTCACCGGGTCCAGGTCCTGCCAGACGAAGTGCGACGGATCCCAGTTGAGCCCGAACGCCTCCCGGTGCCCGATCGCCTCCAGCGTGCGCTTCGTCGTCCAGTAGTCGTAGGCGATCTCGCTGGGGTGCACCTCGTGCGCGAACCGCACCCCCACCTCGTCGAAGACGTCGAGGATCGGGTTCCACCTGTCGGCGAAGTCCTGGTAGCCGCGCTCGATCACGGCCGGCGGCACCGGCGGGAACATCGCCACCGTGTGCCAGATGGACGAGCCGGTGAAGCCGACGACTGTGTTCACGCCGAGCTTCGCCGCCGCCCGCGCGGTGTCCTTGATCTCCTCGGCGGCCCGCTGCCGCACCCCCTCCGGCTCGCCGTCGCCCCAGATCCGGGCCGGCAGGATGTCCTGGTGCCGCTCGTCGATCGGGTGGTCGCAGACGGCCTGCCCGACCAGGTGGTTGGAGACGGCGAACACCTGGAGGTTGTGCTTGGCGAGGGTGGCCCGCTTGCGCTCCACGTACGAGTCGTCGGCGAGCGCCTTGTCCACCTCGAAGTGGTCGCCCCAGCAGGCGATCTCCAGCCCGTCGTAGCCCCACTCGGCGGCGAGCCGGCAGACCTCGTCGAACGGCAGATCGGCCCACTGGCCGGTGAAGAGCGTGATGGGTCGCGCCATTGTCCTTCTCCCCTGTGGTGATGGGGGATTCCGTCGCGGACCGGGGCGAGGACGACCGGAGGCGGCGGCGCGTGGGAACCGGTGGACGCCGGAGCGTCTGCTCCCGGACGGGTTGCGCCTCCCGCCGGGTCACCGGCCACCTCGCGGTCGCCGCCTCCACTCTATGGCCTCCGTCAGGGCAGGGTCCAGCGCTGGTTCGCCGCACCGGTGCACGTCCACAGGTGCACCGCCGTGCCGTCGGCCGAGTTGTTGCCGGACACGTCCAGGCACTTGCCCGACTGCGGGTTACGCACCGTGCCGTCCGCCTGCGCCGACCAGTTCTGCGCCCCGGTGCCGTTGCACGTGTAGAGCTGGATCTTCGTGCCGTCCGCACTGCCGCCGCCCGACACGTCCAGGCACTTGCCGAGCGCCTTCACCGGCCCGTTCGGCGTCACCGTCCACGACTGCGCCGACGAGCCGTTGCAGGTGTAGAGCTGGATCTGGGTGCCGTCGGCCGACGATCCGCTCCGCACGTCCAGGCACTTGCCGGCCAGGCCCTTGATCGGGCCGGCACCGCCGGTGCCGGTCGAGCGGACCAGCGTGAAGTCGTCGACGTCGAACAGCCCGGAGCCGCTGCCGGTGAACGTCAGGTGGACCGTCTGCGTACCGGACGGCACGCCTGTGAGCGCGGTGCTCACGTCGGCGAACGTGGTCCAGCTACCGGTGTTCGGCACCGCCACCTGGCCGAGCACCGGACCGCTCGGCGAGCCGGTCCGCACCTGGAGTGTGCCGCCCGGGCCACCGGACACCACCCGGGCGCGCAGCGACGTCACACCGGTCAGGTCCAGACCCGGGTACGCGGCCCAGTCGCCCGGGTCCACGTACCCCAGGGTCTGGCCGCCGTTGGCGCCGGCCTTGGGGTACGCGCTGACGCCGCTCGCCGAACCGAACGCCTCGGCCTGGACGGTGGTGTTGCCGGTCGGCGGCGGCGTGCCGCCGAGTTCCTTGATCCGGATGTTGCGGAACGACACGTCGTCGCCGGTGCCGTGGTTCTGGATGCCGACGTGCCCGGCGAGCGACCGCACCGGGTCGGTGTTCGTGAAGTCGTTGATCCGCACGCCGTTGAGGAAGACCTGGAGCCGCTCGGACTCGACCAGGATCTCGTAGGTGTTCCACTCCCCCGCCGGGTTGAGCGCCGCGTCCCGGGCCGCCAGGTCGGCGGACTTGAAACCGTAGATCGCGCCGGTGGTCCGGTCGGCCGCGTCGGTGGGGTCGATCTGGATCTCGTAGCCGTTGTTCACCGCCGAGTTCGGGTCGCTCGACGGCGGGAAGCCGACGAACACGCCCGAGTTGTCGTCACCGGCCAGCCGCCAGTCCAGCTTCAGCGAGTAGTTGGTGAACTGCTTGGCGCTGTACCAGTAGAGACCCATGCCGCCGACCGAGGTGAGCGTGGCGTCGGCATTGGTGAAGCTGCCCGGCCCGGCCTGCGACCAGCCGGTGGTGCCGCCGTTGTAGAGCGCGGTGTAGCCGGTCTCCGGCCGGCAGTCGGCCTTCGTGCGCCCGGCGGCGTAGCGGATGCCGCCGAGCAGGTGCGCCCGGAACGCCGCGTCGGCGTAGGACGCCTGGGTGTGGCCGCCGCCGGTGTAGAAGGACCGGCCGCCGCTGTACGTCTTGCACCAGGCGTGCGGGTGGTCGCCGCCCATCGAGCCGCCGGAGTACGTGGACTCGTCCAGGCTGGCCAGCACGTGCGCGGTGGAGCGGGCGTTGGTGCGGTAGTCGTACCACTCGTCGGTGCGGTTCCACCGCTGCGGCAGGTGCGCGGTGGCGGCGTGCGCCCGGTCCTCCACCTTCACCGTGGCCGGCTGGATGGCCGGGTGGGAGGCGAACCAGGCGCCGACGAGGTTGCCGTAGAACGGCCAGTCGTACTCGGTGTCGGCGGCGGAGTGCACGCCGACGTACCCGCCGCCGGCGCCGATGTACGCCTCGAACGCCGACTGCTGGGTGGCGTTGAGGACGTCCCCCGTGGTGTTGAGGAAGATCACCGCCTCGAAGCGGGCCAGGTTGGCGGTGGTGAACTGGGCGGCGTCCTCGGTCGCGGTGACGGTGAAGTTGTTCGCCGCGCCCAGTTCCCGTACGGCCTGCGTGCCGACCGCGATGGAGTCGTGGCGGAAGCCGGCGGTCTTGGAGAAAACGAGCACGTCGTAGGGGGCGTCGGCGGCGGCCGCCGGGCCCGCGGGGACGGTGCAGGCGATGGTGGCGAGGACGGCGGTCACCGCCCCCAGTGCGGTACGCACGAGTTTCATCTGGTTCTCCTTCATCCTCACGGCAGGGTCCAGCGCTGGTTCGCCGCGCCGGTGCAGGTCCACAGATGCACCGCCGTGCCGTCGGCCGAGTTGTTGCCGGACACGTCCAGGCACTTGCCCGACTGCGGGTTACGTACCGTCCCGTCGGCCTGCGCGGACCAGTTCTGCGCCCCGGTGCCGTTGCACGTGTAGAGCTGGATCTTCGTGCCGTCCGCGCTGGCCCCGCCGGATACGTCCAGGCACTTGCCGAGCGCCTTCACGGTGCCGTTCGGCGTCACGGTCCACGACTGCGCCGTCGTGCCGTTGCAGGTGTAGAGCTGGATCTGGGTGCCGTCGGCGGTGGCGGCGTTGCGCACGTCCAGGCACTTCCCGGCCAGGCCCTTCACCGGGCCGGTACGGACCGCCGACGTGGTGAGCGTGAACGCGTCCAGGTCGTAGAGCGCCCCGGTGCCACCGGCGAACGTCAGGTAGAGCGTGGTGGTGCCGGCCGGCGGATTGGCGATCGCGCCGGTGACTGTGGTGAACGTGTCCCAGGCGCCGGTGACCGGGACGGTGGCCGAGCCGAGCACGGTGCCGGTGGCCGAGCCGGCCCGCACCTGGAGCGTGCCGCCGGCGCCGGCGGACGACACCCGGGCGGTGAACCCGGTGGCGTCGGCGAGCAGGTACGGCTGGAACGCGATCCAGTCCCCGTTGTGGATGTCGCCGACGGTCTTGCCGCCCTCGGCGGTGGCCTTGTCGAACGTGTTGATCCCGGACGAGGTCTTGAAGTGCTCGGCCTGCCGGTGCCGGGGCTGGAGCGTGTGCTGGGTGTGCGTGGTGAGGCCGCCGGAGTCGGTGTACTCGGCGTCGAAGACGGCGAAGATGTTCGCCGCGTCGTCGTGCTCACCGTCGACGGGTACGGCGATCGAGCCGGTGCAGCCGGTCGCCGAGGTGATCTGGTGGCCGTGCTGGTCGTGGCCGAGCACGTAGGTCATCTTGACCTTCGTGCAGTCGATCGTGGCGTCCTCCGGGTCGGTGACGGTGATCCGGAACGGCACGGTGTCGCCGAAGGAGAACAGCTTGCCGTTGCCGGGCGTCTCGATGACGACTGTCGGCGCGGTGTTGCCCACTGTGATCGTCACGCTCGCGGTGCCGGTGGCGCCCTGCGGGTCGCGCACGGTGAGGGTGGCGGTGTACCTGCCGTTGGTGGTGTAGGTGTGCGAGGGGTTCGCGGCGGTCGAGGTGCCGCCGTCGCCGAACGTCCAGGCGTACGTCAGCGCGCCGCCCTCCGGGTCGGACGAGCCGGCCGAGGAGAAGGCCACAGTCAGCGGCGCGGCGCCGGAGGTCCGGTCGGCCGCGGCGCGGGCCACCGGGGCGCGGTTGGCGCCGCCCAGGTAGTCGAAGCGGTACAGCGCCGAGTTGGCGTCGCCGTTGAAGTAGCCGGTGCCGTAGTCGAGCACGTAGTACGCGCCGTCCGGGCCGAACGCCGAGTCCATCACCTGCTTGCCGGTCCACGGGAAGCTGTCGATGGTGCCGGGTGAGCCGTCCGCGCCGACGTGGATCGGCTTGATCCAGCCCCGGCCGAACTCGGTGGCGAAGAACTGCCCGTCGAAGGACTGCGGGAACTTCGTGGTGGACGGGTTCGCCGCGTCGTACCGGTAGACCGGGCCGCCCATCGGCGACTCTGAGCCGCCGCCGAACTCGGGCGGGCTGCCGGCGTCACCGGCGTAGCGGATCCAGGACGGCTTCGCCGCCGGCAGCGTGGCCAGGCCGGTGTTGCGGAACGAGTTGTTCGTCGGCCCGCCGGTGCAGTTGAACTTCGGGCCGGCGGTGCCGGCGGCGAAGTCCCACTCGGCGTACGTCTCGGTGGCGGTGTTGGTGCCGGTGCAGTACGGCCAGCCGTAGTTGCCGGGCCCTGTCACCCGGTTGAACTCGACCTGCCCGGACGGGCCGCGGGCCGTGGTGGTGCCGGCGTCCGGCCCGTAGTCGCCCACGTAGACGATGCCGGTGGCCTTGTCGACGCTGATCCGGAACGGGTTGCGGAAGCCCATCGCGTAGATCTCCGGGCGGGTCCGCGCGGTGCCGGGCGCGAAGAGGTTGCCGGCCGGGATCGAGTAGGTGCCGTTGGCGTTCACCTTGATCCGCAGGATCTTGCCCCGCAGGTCGTTGGTGTTGCCGGCGCTGCGCTGCGCGTCGTACCCGGGGTTGCGGTTGGTGCGCTCGTCGATCGGCGCATAGCCGGCCGAGTCGAACGGGTTGGTGTCGTCGCCGGTGGACAGGTAGAGGTTGCCCGCGGCGTCGAAGTCGATGTCGCCGCCGACGTGGCAGCACAGCCCCCGGTCGGCCGGTACGTCGAGCACGTCGACCTTGCTGGCCTGGTTGAGCGTGAAGTCGGCGTTGAGGGTGAACCGGGAGAGCCGGTTGACGCCCTGCCAGGCGGAGAAGTCGGTGCCGGTGGCGGGCGCGTCGCCGGCCGGGGTGGACAGCGGCGGCGCGTAGTAGAGGTAGATGTGCCGGTTGGAGGCGAAGCCGGGGTCGACGCCGACGCCCTGGAGCCCCTCCTCGTCGTGGGTGTAGACAGGCAGCGTGCCGATGACCGTGGTGGCGCCGGCCGCGTCGGTGCGGCGCAGCGTGCCGTTGCGGGCGGTGTGCAGGACCGACCGGTCGGGCAGCACCGCGAGCGACATCGGTTCGCCGGTCTCGGCGACACCGCGGGCGAGTTCGACCTGCTGGAAGTCGCTCGCCGGGATCGGGTGGGCGGACGCCGGGACGGACGCCGCGGCCACTGTGACGGTGCCGGCGGTGGCCGCGAGCAGCAGCGCTGCGGCAGCGGCGAACGGTCGTCGGGCACGGGGGTGGTGGTGGCTGGACATGCTGTGCTGTCCCTTCCTGACGCGCGCAGCCAGGAACGGGCGCGCGTCGCGCCGGATGCCGAGCAGGGGGATGCTGCGCCGGCCTGCCGGGGAGGTCGGCGGGCCGCGACCTCCGGTCGGGACCGGAGGTCACCTCGCCGAGGCGGGCGGTGCGGGGCGGTCGCCTCGGCGAAACAGCGTTGTGCTGTGCACGACATTAAGACCTTTCGATCAGCCTGTCCATAGCTTCTGATCGATTGGCTTTGACTTTCGGCGCTCAGCGACAAAAGTAGGTGTCACTCGTGGCGGTCGACCGCCCGCTCCGCGAGCGCCGCCAGCACCCGCCGCGCCGGTTCCGCCAGCGGCAACGCGTCCAGCGCGACAAGTGCCGCGTCGGCCCGGGTACGGATCATCCGCTCCACCGCCTCCCGGGCACCGGACTCCTCGACGATGCCCCGCACCTCGGCCGCGGCCGACTGGTCGAGGCCGGGATCGCCGACCAGCTCCCCCAGCCGGGCCGCACCGGCCGGCGAGGCGGACGCCCGGGCCAGCGCCAGCAGCACCGTCGGCTTGCCCTCACGCAGGTCGTCCAGGTTGGACTTGCCGGTCACCGACGGGTCACCGAAGACGCCGAGCAGGTCGTCGCGCAGCTGGAACGCGTCACCGAGCGGGTCGCCGAACCCGGCCAGCGCGGCCACCTCCTCCGGCGCCGCACCGGCGAGCGCGGCACCGATCTGCACCGGACGGGTCACCGTGTAGCGGGCCGTCTTCAGCCGTACCACTGTGAGCGCGTTCGCCACCGAACCGTCCCCGGCCGCCCCGACCACGTCCAGGTACTCCCCCGCGATCACCTCCGAGCGCATCCGGGCCAGCAGCACGTGCCCCCGGCGCAGCCGCTCGGGCGGCAACCCGCACCCGTGGAACATCTGCGCCGACCAGGTGGCGCAGAGGTCGCCGCAGAGCACCGCGGCCTGCCGCCCGTACGCCGCCGGGTCGCCCGGCCAGCCGGACGCGGCGTGCAGCTCGGCGAAGAACCGGTGCAGCGTCGGCGCGCCCCGGCGGCGGTCGCTGCGGTCCACGATGTCGTCGTGGATCAGCGCGAACGCGTGGAACAGCTCCAGCGAGGCGGCGGCGACCACGATCGGCGAGGCGTCCGGGCCACCGAACCCCCGCCAGCCCCAGTAGCAGAACAGCGGCCGCATCCGCTTACCGCCGGCCAGGACGAACCAGCGCACAGCGGTGTGGACGGCCCCCGTACCGTCGTCCGGCCGATCCGGCTCTCTCGCGTCCAGGAACGCGGCTAGCGCGGCGTCGAAGCGGCCCCGCAGCAGGGCCGGATCGGTCGGTGCGACGGTTACGGTCATGGTGCCTCCCTGGCCAGTCCGGCGAGTTCGAGCAGCAACGCCTTCACATCGGTGGCCTCCACCCGGGGCCGGATCGCGGCCCGGTCGGAGCAGAGCAGCACCGGGCCGTCCGCCGGGTCGGCGGGCAGGCGCCCGTGTGAACCACGCACCGCACGCGCGCCCGCGTCCAGCCCCACCACTGACATCAGGTAGCGCAGCCCGAGCTTCTTGCGGGCCAGCGCCACCGCCGCGCGGCGCTTCGCCGCACCCGGCGCGGCCGGGTCGAAGAACAGCTCGGCCGGGTCGTAGCCGGGCTTGCGGTGGATCTCCACCAGCCGGGCGAAGTCGGGCGCCCGCGCGTCGTCGAGCCAGTAGTAGTACGTGAACCAGGCGTCCGGCTCGGCCACCAGCACCAGCTCACCCGAGCGGGGGTGATCCAGCCCGTACCCGGCCTGCCCGGCGGCGTCGAGCACCTCGGCCACGCCCGGCAGCGACGCGCAGAGCTTCGCCACCGCCGGCACGTCCGCCGGATCCTTGACGTAGACGTGCGCCACCTGGTGGTCGGCCACCGCGAACGCCCGCGACGTCCACGGGTCGAGATATTCCATCCCGGCCTGGGTGTAGACCCGCAACAGCCCCTCGGCGCGCAGCATCCGGTTCACGTCCACCGGGCGGGACACGTCGGTGATGCCGTACTCGGACAACGCCACCACTGTGGCGTCCCGCTCCCGCGCGGCGTCGAGCAGCGGGCCGAGCACGGTGTCCAGCTCCGCCGCCGCGGCGGCTGCCTGCGGGCCGGACGGGCCGAAGCGTTGCAGGTCGTAGTCCAGGTGCGGCAGGTAGACCAGCGTCAGGTCGGGAGCGTGATCGGCGAGGATGCGCTGCGCGGCCCGGCTGATCCACGCCGAGGACGACAGCCCGGCACCCGGCCCCCAGTAGCTGAACAGCGGGAACGTGCCGAGCGCGTCGGTGAGGGTGTCCCGCAGCTCGGGCGGGTCGGTCCAGCAGTCGGGCTCCTTGCGCCCGTCGGCGTAATAGACCGGGCGCGGCGTGACCGTCCAGTCCACGTCCGCGCCCATCGCGTACCACCAGCAGACGTTCGCCACCCGGTAGCCCGGCTCGACGCGACGGGCCGCCTGCCACACCTTCTCGCCGCCGACGAGCCCGTTGTGCTGCCGCCAGAGCAGCACCTCGCCCAGGTCGCGGAAGTACCAGCCGTTGCCCACCACGCCGTGCCCGGCGGGCAGCTCGCCGGTGAGGAACGTGGACTGCGCCGAGCAGGTCACCGCCGGCAGCACGGTGCCCAGCTCGGCGGCGAACCCGGCGTCAGCCACCGCGCGCAGCCGGGGCATGTGCGCCAGCAGCCGCGGCGTCAGCCCGACCACGTCGAGCACCACGAGCCGCCGGCTCACGAGGACGCCCCCACCGTCGTGGCCAGGCCGAGCGCGGTCAGCTCGTCGCGGGCGAACGCCAGCTCGGCGGCGATGCCGGCGGCCAGCTCCACGTCGCCGCGCGGCCGCCGCGCCTCCGGCAGCACCCCCCAGGTGTACGTCTCGACGTCGAGGTGGTCGCAGCCGGCGACGGGACCGGCGTACAACGCGGCCAGCGCCTCGCGCAGCACCGGCGCTGTGGAGCGCAGCGGCGGCTCGGGCGGTGCGTGCAACGGCACGTGGTAGTGCACCCGCCACGCCCCGGGCAGCCGCGCGTCGAGCGCGGCGTCGAGGTCGTCGGCCGCGTACGCCGGATCGGCCGGATCGGCGGCGCCGGCGCAACCGGCAGCCCGCGTCTGGTGCAGGAAGCGCGGTTCGACGAACCGGCGCAGCGCCGCGTTCGCGGCGGGCGGGTCAGGGGCCTCGACCGCTGCGGACACCTGGACCTTCACCACGGGGAGACCGGCGGCACGCAGCCCGGCCAGGGCATCCGCCGGCTGCTCCCAGGCACACGCCAGGTGCGCGAGATCCACGCAGATCCCGAGCCGGTCGGTATCCATGTCTGAGAATACCTCGCGTGCTTGTCCCGTCGACTCCACCAGACAGCCCGGTTCCGGTTCGAAGCCGACCCGGATCACCCGGCCCGTCTCCCGCTGCACGGCGGCCAGGCCCTCGGCCAGCGCGTCCAGGCGACGCCGGGCGGTGGCGGCCCGCCCGGAATCCCACGGGGTGCGCCAGGCGATCGGCAGCGTCGAGATCGAACCCCGGACGGCGTCGTCCGGCAGCAGGTCGGCGAGAACCCGGGCCAGGTCCAGCGTGTACGCCGACCGTTGCGGCGTGGTCCAGTCCGGGTGGTACACCGCGCCCTTGACCACAGGGGCCTGGAACGCGGCGTACGGGAAGCCGTTGAGCGTGACCACCTCCAGCCCGCGTACCGCCAGCTCGTGGCGCAGCCGGCGCCGGGCCGGCGGGTCGGCGGCGAGCGCGGCGGCGACCGGCGCGGCCAGCCAGAGTCCGAGCCCGAGCCGGTCGGTGTCGAGCGCCCGGCGGACCGCCACCGCGTACGTGTCGAGCTGGGCGACGATGCCCGGCAGGTCCTCGGCCGGGTGCACGTTCGTGCAGTAGCCGAGATGGACGGTCGTGCCGTCGGCGTGGCGCAGCCGCATCACTGCCCCCCACGGGCGATCGAGTTGCCGGCGAAGGTGGGGTCGCTCGCCTCCAGGTCGGTCAGGTCGAGCCGGCCGGACTGGCCGTAGAACTCGACCGGGTTGCGCCACAGCACCCGGTCCACGTCGTCGGCGTCGAACCCGGCCAGCAGCATCGCCTCCCCGGTGGCCCGGGTCAGCAGCGGATCCGACCGGCCCCAGTCGGCCGCCGAGTTCACCAGCATCCGCTCGGTGCCGTACCGCTTCAGCAGCCCCACCATCCGCGGCGGCGACATCTTCGTCTCCGGATAGATCGAGAAGCCCAGCCAGCAGCCGGTGTCCCGGACCAGCTCGACGGTCACCTCGTTGAGGTGGTCGACGAGCACCCGTCCCGGCGGGATGCCCGACTCGGCGACCACCGCAAGCGTCCGCTCGACGCCGCGCGCCTTGTCCCGGTGCGGCGTGTGCACCAGCGCCGGCAGGTCGTGCGCGACGGCCAGGGCGAGCTGACCGGCCAGCGCGGCGTCCTCGGCCGGCGTCATCGCGTCGTAGCCGATCTCGCCGACCGCCACCACGCCGTCCTTGTCCAGGTAGCGGGGCAGCAGGTCGAGCACCGGGCGGCAGCGCGGGTCGTTCGCCTCCTTCGGGTTCAGCGCCACAGTGGCGTGGTGCCGGATGCCGAACTGGCCGGCCCGGAACGGCTCCCACCCGATCAGCGAGTCGAAGTAGTCCACGAAGCTGTCCACGCTCGTACGCGGCTGGCCCAGCCAGAACGCCGGCTCGACCACCGCGCGGACGCCCGCGGCGGCCATCCGCTCGTAGTCGTCGGTGGTGCGGGACGTCATGTGGATGTGCGGGTCGAAGATGCGCATGTCACGCCTCCGTGGTGGGGATGGTCAGCCGGCGCAGCACGTCGGTCGCGTCGGCGGGCATGTCGCGGCCGGCGGCGTGCCGTTCGGCGGCGAACGCGGCGAGCATCCGGGCCAGCTCGCCGTCGGCCCGCTCCGGCAGGCCGTCGACAACCGCCAGCGGCACGCCGGTGAACACGCACTTGAGCACCGCCTGCCGCCAGGTCGCCTGCTCCAGGTGCCTGGCGTACGGGCCGAGCGCCGCGGCCACCAGCCGGGTGTCGTTGGTGCGGATCGCGTCGTGCAGCAGCGGCACGCACTCCGCGCCGATCGGCAGCAGCGGCAGCGCGCGCAGCACGCCGCGTTTCTCGGCGGCGTCGCCCTGCCGGTACAGCGTCTCCGCGGCGGCGGCGTGGCCGTGCGGCAGCGCGGTCAGCAGCAGCGCCCGGGCCGCCTCGTCCGCCGTCCAGCCGGGCGGGTCGGGCACCGGCAGGCGACCGCACCGCCGGGCGGCGGCGGCGAAGAACCGCCCGATGGCCGTGGGTTCGGTCGCGACGCGGCGCAGCGCCGCGTCCAGCCACTGCGGATCGGGTACGCCCCGAAGCGCGGCGCGCAGTCGGTCGGGTGTCATGCCGTCTCCCCTCTGCCGGGTGGAAGGTGGTGGGTCACCGCCCCTCGCCGCGCGAGGCGGCGGCGCACAGGAAGTCCAGTGAGCGGGCGGCGACGGCCGGTGCGGCGTGCGAGTGGCGGGGCAGTTCCACGGCCACCAGCCCGCGGTAGCCGGCGTCGGCCAGGGCGCGCAGCACCGGCGGGAAGTCGATCTCGCCGGTGCCGAACTCCAGGTGCTCGTGCACGCCCCGGCGCATGTCGTCGATCTGCACGTTGACCAGGTGCGCGGCGACCGCCGACACGCACTGCGGCACCGGCATCGGCTCCAGGCAGCGACAGTGCCCGATGTCGAGCGTGATGCCGAAGCCGGGCGGCGCGCCCAGCGCCTCGCGCAGCCGCCACCACCCGGCGATGTCCTCGACGAACATGCCCGGCTCCGGTTCGAAGCCCAGCGGCACGCCCGCCTCCGCCGCCGCGGCGCACACCGTCGCGCAGCCCGCCACCAGGCGGTCGGCGGCGACGCCGGGTGGTACGCCGGGTGGGCGTACCCCGGCCCAGAAGGAGACCGCCTCCGCGCCCAGGTCGGCGCCGATCCGGACGGCCCGGCGCAGGAACTCCACCCGCCGGGCCGGGTCGTCGTGCAGCAGCGTCGGCGCGTGCTTGTGCCGCGGGTCGAGCAGGTACCGGGCGCCGGTCTCGACCACCACGGCCAGCCCCAGCGCGTCCAGCCGTCGACTGACGGCGGCGACCCGGCGGGCCAGGCCGGGGGCGAACGGGTCCAGGTGGTCGTGGTCGAGGGTGAGCGCGACGCCCACGTAGCCGAGGTCGGCGAGGACCGCGAGCGCGTCCCCGAGCCGGTGGTTGGCGAAGCCGTTGGTGCCGTACCCGAAGCGCAGCGCGCCCGGCCCGGACAGCGGGCCGGCGGTGGGCCGGGTGGCCGGCGCGGCGGTCATGTCGGTGAGATCAGTCGGGCCAGGCGGCGGCCGAGCGGCGCGGCGCCGGCCACGGCGAGGCCGAGCAGCCGGGCCCCGGCGCGGGCGGTCAGCGCGCCCTGCAACGCGGGCAGCCCGGTGATCCCGGCGCCGACCGCGGCTCGCACCCGGGCCGGTGACGGGTCGGCGAGCACGCGGGCCTGCGCCCGGCCGTACCGGGCGGCGTACCCGGCGGCGAGCACCGCCGGCACCAGCTCCCCGAGCCGAAGGAAGGGCCCCCTCTTAACGCATCCGGTAGAGGAGGGGGCCCCGCTTAACACGGTCGGCCGGGCCGGGGTGGTGAGCGCGATCAGCGCGGTGCCGGCGAGCGTGAGGCCGGGCAACCGCCGGTCCGCGCCGGTCACCTCGCGGCGGGACAGCGCGGTCACGGTCCAGGTGTGCGCGGCGACTGTGAGCGCGGCCGGGAGCGCCCGGACCACCCGCCCGCCGGACGCGCCGAGCAGCACGTCCAGCCCTCGGCACGCGGCCATCACCGCCGGCCCGGCGGCGGTGTTCTTCGCGCGCAGGTCGTACCCCCAGATCGTGGCCGCGAGCGGCAGCGCGACTGCCGCCGCCCGGCGGCCCCCGGCGGCGGTGGCGACCGCGAGCCCGGCGGCGGTCAGGCCGGACGCGACGCCGAGCGCGACCGACGGGCGCACCCGGCCGGACGGGATCGGCCGCTCCGGCCGCTCGACCGCGTCCAGCCGCCGGTCGGCCCAGTCGTTGGCGGCCATCCCGGCCCAGTACAGCAGCACCGACGCGCCGGCCAGGGCCGGTGTACGCGGACCGAGCGCACCGGCGGCCGCCGCGCCGGAGAGCACGTCCCCGGGTACGGAGAGCGCGGCGGGCGCCCGGACCAGCTCGGCCAGGTCGGCCAGGCGGGTCACGGCGTCACCCGGGCGTGCAGGCCGGCGGCGAACTCCCGCAGCACCGTCCACTGTTCACCGAGCGCGTGGCCGGTCGCGCCGAGCGGGTCCTTGAAGAAGAACGCCAGCTCGGTCAGCGGGCCGTGGCGGCCGGCGGCGTGCGCGGCGGCGGTGAGCCGGGCCAGGTCCAGCACGAGCGGCGCGGCGAGCGCCGAGTCGCAGCCGTGCCAGGTGAACTCCATCCGCATTCCGGTGCCCAGGAAACCGGCGAACGTGACCAGGTCCCACGCGGTCTTGAAGTCGCCGAGTTCCTCGACGTACTCGATCCGGGTGTGGCCCTGCGGCAGGTAGCCGAGCGTCTCGGCGAGCACCCGCTGTTTGCTGCCCACCTTCGCGGCGTTGGCGGCCGGGTCGGCGAGCGTGGCGCCGTCGCCGCCGCCGAGCAGGTTCGTGCCGGACCAGGAGCGCACGGCCAGGTGCCGCATCGCGAACATCGGCGCGAGCACCGACTTGAGCAGCGTCTCGCCGGTCTTGCCGTCGTGCCCGGCGTACGGCAGCTTTCGTTCGGCGGCGAGCGCGGCCAGGGCCGGCAGGCGGGCGCCCGTCGACGGGGTGAAGTCCACGTACGGGCAGCCCGCGGTGAACGCCGCGTACGCGTATCCGGAGCTGGGCGGCAGCACGTCGGCCGGGCCGGTCAGCGCGTCGCGCAGCGCGGCCAGGTCGCTGTGGGCCGGGTGCGGGGCGGGCGCCGGTTCGGTGGCGGCGACGTTGACCACCACCACCCGGTCCAGCCCGTGCCGGGTGCGGAACTCGGTCAGGTCGCGCACCACGGCGGCGATCCGCTCACCCTGGCCGCCCTCGGTGGGCGCGGGCCGCAGCGACGCCTCGACGGCGGCCAGGTCGGGCGCCACGGCGTCGGCCAGCCGGGCGGGCAGCACGCCTGCGGCGGCGAGCGCCTCGGCGCGTTTGGTGAGCGGGGTGGTGACCACGTCGTGGCCGCCGAAGACGAGATCGGCGAAGCCCGGCAGGGCGGGCCCGCGCAGGTCGGGCAGCTCGGTCACGCAGCCGGTCGGCGCGGTGAGCCCGGCCCGCAGGGCCAGTCCCCCGACCACGCTCGTGGTGGCGACCGAGCCGCGCGCACCCACCAGCCAGACACCCGTACGCATTCGCGCTACCTCCCCAGGTATGGCCGGTCCACCGGTGCGGCCGGGGAATCCCGGTCCGGCCGCACCGGAGGGCCGTGCTGGTCGTGCCGGCGGACACCGGCGGCACGCTCCCCGGAGCCGGCCTCGTCCCCGCCGCGGGGCGCAACCGCGGCGGGCCCTCGCCGGCCGGCGCCGGTGAGTGTCGACGGACCCCGTAGGGGCCGTCTCGGGTCAGGCGGAAGCTTCGGCCAGGGCGGGCTCCACCTCCGTCCAGGCGGCCCGCTCGGCCGAGCGGGTCACCGCGTCGAGCACGAGCTGGACCTGCAACGCGTCGGCGAACGACGGGGCCGGGTCGGCGCCGGTGGCGACCGCCTCGACGAAGTCGCGCGCCTGGTGGGTGAAGGAGTGCTCGTAGCCGATGATGTGGCCGGGCGGCCACCACGCACCCAGGTACGGGTGGTCCGGCTCGGTCACCAGGATCCGGCTGAAGCCCTGCTCGGCGGCCGGCCGGGTGGCGTCCAGGAACTCCAGCTCGTTGAGGCGTTCCAGGTCGAACACGACACTGCCGCGCGAGCCGTTGATCTCGACCCGCAGGGCGTTCTTGCGGCCGGTGGCGAACCGGGTCGCCTCGTACGTGGCCAGCGCTCCCCCGTCGAGCCTGGCCACGAACACCGCCGCGTCGTCAACTGTCACCTGGCCCGTCGCGCTGCCGTTGCCGTCGGCCTGCGCGGCCAGGCCGCTCGACCCGGCGACGAGCGGCCGCTGCCGCACGAACGTCTCGGTGAGCGCGCTGACCCCGGTGACGAGCTGGCCGGTGACGTACTGGGTCAGGTCGATGATGTGCGCGCCGATGTCACCGAGCGCGCCGGAGCCCGCCCTGTCCTTCTGCAACCGCCACACCAGCGGGAACTGCGGGTCGACGATCCAGTCCTGGAGGTAGGTCGCCCGGACGTGCCGGATCTCGCCGATCCGCCCGTCGGCCACCAGCTGCCCCATCAGGGCGACAGCGGGCACCCGCCGGTAGTTGAAGCCGCACATCGCGCGTACCCCGGACTCGCGTGCCCGGGCCGCGGCCTCGGTCATCTCGCGGGCCTCGGCGACGCTGTTCGCCAGCGGCTTCTCGCACAGCACGTGCTTGCCCGCGGCGAGCGCGGCGAGTGCGATCTCGCTGTGGCTGTCCCCCGGCGTGCAGATGTCGACCACGTCGATCTCGTCGGACTCGACGAGCCGCCGCCAGTCGGTGGTGTAGCCGTCCCAGCCGAGCCGGTCGGCGGCCTCGGCCACCTTCGGCTCGTCGCGGCCGCAGACGAGCGCCATCCGCACCCGCGCCGGCAGGTCGAACACCCGGTTCACGGTGCGCCACGCCTGGGAGTGCGCGGCGCCCATGAACGCGTAGCCGACCATGCCGACCCGCAGGATGCTGTCGTGACTGGACAAGGTGGGTCTCCCCCCGTGTGTCAGAACCCGAGCTTCAGGTAGTCGCTCGCGTTCTCCTTGGTGATCGTCTCGGAGGCGAGCACGATCTCCTTCGGTACCTGGAGTTCGACCAGGTCGGACATGCCCTTGCCCTGGCCGATCAGGCGGGCCAGGGAGATGGCCGAGGAGGCCATCGACGGGCTGTAGGTGACTGTGGCTTTGAGGACCGTGTTGTCGGCGGCGATGTCCTCCATGGCCTTCTTGGAGCCGGCGCCACCGACCATGACGAATTCCTTGCGGTTGGCCTGGTTGACCGCCGCGAGCACACCGATGCCCTGGTCGTCGTCGTGGTTCCAGACCGCGTCGATCTTCGGCAGCGCCTGGAACAGCCCGGTGGCGGCCTGCTGCCCCGAGTCCACAGTGAACTCCGCGGGCCGCCGGTTGGCGACCTTGAACCCGTACGAGGCGAGCGTGTCGGCGAACCCCTTCGACCGTTCCTGGGTCAGCTCCAGCGACTCGATGCCGGGGATCTCGCCGATCACCGGGTTGCTGACGCCCTTGGCCTTGAGCTGCTCGGCGATGTAGGTGGCGGCGGCCACCCCCATGCCGTAGTTGTCGCCCTTGATCTGCAGCCGGTAGGCCCGCGCGTCCGGGAAGGCCCGGTCCAGGTTGACCACCGGGATGCCGGCCTTCATCGCCTCCAGGCCGAACGCGTTGAGTTCCTTGCCGTCGTGCGGCAGCAGCACGATCACGTCGGGCTTCTGCGAGATCAGCGTGGACAGCGCCGCCCGCTGGGCCGCCGCGTCCGCGCCGGCCTCGACCGACTTCAGCTCGACGTCCTGGTACGCCCCGGCCTGCGCCTTGGCGTTGTTGGTGATGGCGGCGATCCAGCCGTGGTCGGCGGCCGGGGCGGAGAAGCCGATGCTCACCTTCTTGCCCGTCTCGGTGTTGGCGCCGGAACCGGCCGCCTTGGTCTGCGCCTCGGTCGGGTTCTGCTCGTTGCTGGTGCAGCCGGCGAGCAGCACCCCGGCGGAGACGGCGGCCCCGCCGAAGAGCAGCCGGCGGCGGGACAGGTCATGGCGCGGTGTTCTCATGACGCCTCCTGGGATGAGGTGGTGGGGTGGTTTCGGGTGTGGCGGGCCGGACCACAGTCGGTACGACGGCAGCCGGGGTGTGCGCGGGTGGGGTCAGGTGGTGGTGGCGCGGTTGCGGGCGAGGAACTGGGTCAGGCTGCCGAACTGCACCTGCTGGACCAGGACGGCGGCGACGATGATGCCGCCCTTGACCATGTTCTGGGCCTCGGCGGAGAGGTTGTTGATGGCGAACAGGTTGGTGATGGTGGAGAAGATGATCACTCCGAGCAGGGAACCGATGATCGTGCCCCGCCCGCCGCTGAGCAGCGTGCCGCCGATGATCGCGGCGGCGATCGCGTCCAGCTCGTAGAGGTTGGCCATCGCCGCCTGCGCGGAGGTGGCCTGCGCGGTCAGCATGACCGCGGCGATGCCGCAGCACAGGCCGGACAGCGCGTAGAGGAGCACCGTGTGCCGGCGGACGTTGATGCCTGCCAGCCGGGCCGCCTCCGGGTTGCCGCCGACCGCCACCGTACGGCGGCCGAACGTGGTCCGGTTCAGCAGCACCCAGCCGGCCGCCACCACCGCCACCAGGATGTAGACCAGCAGCGGGATGCCGAGCACGTTCGTGCTGGCGATGCCGTTGATGAACGTGTTGCCCGACACCTGGGTCTGCTTGTCGGAGATCTCCGCCGCCAGCCCCCGGGCGGCCACGAGCATGGCGAGCGTGGCGATGAACGGCACCAGCCGCCCGTACGAGACGAGCAGCCCGTTCACCACGCCGACGGCGAGCCCGACTGTGAGCGCGGTGAAGATCATGCCGCCCGCGCCGTAGCTCTGCGTGGCCACTGTGGTGCACCAGACCCCGGCGAGGGCGACGATCGCGCCGACCGACAGGTCGATGCCCCCGCCGATGATCACGAACGTCATGCCGACTGTGACCACGCCGACCACCGAGGCGAGCTTGAGGATGGTGAGCGTGTTGCCCCACACCCAATTCGGGTCGCCGTAGAGGTCGGGGCGGGTCAGGACGCCGATGACCACCAGCACGACGAGCGTGGCGAGCAGGCCGAGGTTGCGCTTGACGCCCTCCCCGCCGTCACCGCGCCACCAGGAGAGCTTCGCCGGCGCGCCGACCTTCGCGGTCTCCGTCCGCTCCACCGGCGGCGACTGCGCGGGCAGCGAGGATTCTCTGACATCGCTCATGCCGGTGCGCCTTCCATGAGAGACCCCGCCATGACGAGGTCGAGCACTGTGTTCTCGTCCAGTTCGCCGGCCGGGGCCTCGCGGACCACCCGGCCCTCCCGCATCACCAGCACCCGGTCGGCCAGGCCCAGCACCTCGGGCACCTCGCTGGAGACCAGCAGCACCCCGACGCCACGGGCGGCCAGATCGCGGATCACCTGGTACAGCTCGGCGCGGGCGCCCACGTCCACGCCCCGGGTCGGCTCGTCGAGCAGCAGCAGCCGGGTGTCACCGAGCAGCCACCGCCCGACCACCACCTTCTGCTGGTTGCCGCCCGACAGCGTGCGCACCGGCCGGCGTACGTCCCGGGGCCGCAGCTCCAGCGACGCGGCGATCCGGTCCGCCTCGGCGCGTTCCCGTCCGGTGTCGGTGAAGCCGAGGCGGGCGTACCTGCTGAACGTGGCGAGCGTGACGTTGCGGTAGATCGGTTCGCCGAGCAGCAGCGCCTGACTCTTGCGCTCCTCCGGCGCCATGCCCATCCCGGCCCGTACCGCCGCGCCCACACTGCCGGGACGCAGCGCACGGCCGTCCACCCGGACCGTCCCGGCGTGCGCCCGGCGCGCGCCGTAGATGGTCTCCAGCAGTTCCGACCGGCCGGAACCGACCAGCCCGGCGATGCCGACGATCTCTCCCGCCCGGACCCCGAGCGAGACGTCGGCGAACTCGCCGTGCCGGGTCAGCCCGTCCACCCGCAACAGCTCCGCGCCGCCCCCGTGGTCGGCCGGGCGCTGCGGGAAGACGTACTCGATGGTCCGCCCGGTCATCCGGGCGACCAGGTCGCGGGTCGGCGTCTCGCGGGCCGGCAGGCTCGCCGCCGTGGTCCGGCCGTCCTTGAGTACGGTGACCCGGTCGCCGATCTCGCGGATCTCCTCCAGCCGGTGCGAGATGTAGATGACCGCGATGCCCTGCGCGGTGAGTTCCCGGATGATCCGGAACAGGTTCGCCACCTCGTCGTGGGCCAGCACCGCGCTCGGCTCGTCCATGATGATCAGCCGCGCCTCGTGGGACAGCGCCCGGGCCATGCTGACGATCTGCTTCCCGGCGGCGGGCAGGTGCCGCACCAGCCGTCCCGGCGGGATCTCCGGGTGGCCGAGCCGTGCCAGGATCTGCCGGGTACGCCGGGCCATGTGCCCCCGCCGGACGAAGCCGAACCGGCGCGGCTCGTGGCCGAGGAACGCGTTCTCCGCCACCGACAGGTCGTCGACCAGGTCGAGTTCCTGGTAGATCGTGGCGATGCCGGCGCGCATGGCGGCCTGCGGGTTGGCGAACGAGGCCGGCTCGCCCCGCCAGAGCACCTCGCCGGAGTCCGGCCGGTGCACCCCGGCCAGCACCTTGATGAGTGTGGACTTACCGGCGCCGTTCTGCCCCAGCAGGCAGTGGACCTCTCCGGCCCGCACCTCCAGTTGCACGCCGTCGAGCGCGCGTACCCCCGGGAACGTCTTGACGACGTCGGTGAGGCGCAGGACCACCTCGCCCGCGACGGCGTCCGCGGGCGCCTCGACGAGCGGCTTGCCGGTGTCGCTCACGCTGCCTCCCCGAATGCGAGGTCACTGGCCAGCACCGCCGCGCCGGCGACGCCGGCGCGCGGGCCCAGCTCGGACAGGACGACGGGCAGGTTGCCGGTGGCGAGCGGCAGCGAGCGGCGGTAGACCACGCTGCGGATCTCGGCCAGCAGGATGTGCCCGAGCTGGGCGAGCCCGCCGCCGATCACGATCATCGACGGGTTGGTGAAGCTGACCAGCCCGGCCAGTACGCTCCCGACCCGCCGGCCGCCGTCGCGGATGAGCTGGATGCAGGTGACGTCCCCCTCGATCGCCCCCTGCGCCACGTCCAGCGCGGTCACCACCCCCCGGGCCGCGAGCCGCTCGGCCAGTGCCGGGGACACCTCGGTGCGGGCCGCGACTGTCGCCTCCCGGGCCAGCGCGGCGCCGCTGAACACCGCCTCGAGGCAGCCGAGGTTGCCGCAGCTGCACATCGGGCCGTTCGGGTCGACCTGGATGTGGCCGATGTCCCCGGCGCAGCCGTCGGTGCCCCGGTAGACCTCGCCGTGCAGGTAGATGCCGCAGCCGATACCAGTACCGATCTTGATGAACAGGAAGTCGTCGACCGAGTGGGCCACGCCGCCGTGCCGCTCGCCGATCGCCATGATGTTGACGTCGTTGTCGACCACGGCCGGGCAGCCGTGCTCACGGGTGAGCAGCTCGCGGACCGGGAACCGGTCCCAGCCCGGCATGATCGGCGGGGAGACCGGCACGCCGTCGCGGAAGCTGACCGGCCCCGGTACGCCGATGCCCACCGCGTCGAGCCGCTCGTACGCGCCGTCCACCTTGGCCTTGTGCAGCAGCTCGTTGACCCGCTGGAGCGTCACCTTCGGGCCGGAGCGGATGTCAGCGGTCTCGGTGTAGGCGGCCACCGTCTCCAGCCGGCCGTTCACCACCTCCACGTCGATCGAACTGGCGCCCAGGTCGACGGCGGCGAACCGCAGGTGCGGGCTCAGTTCGACGAGGGTGGAGCGCCGCCCGCCCCGGGAGGCAGCCAGCCCCGCCTCGGCCACGTAGCCGAGGGAGACCAGGCGTTCCAGCTCGGCGAGCAGGCGCGGGCGGGGCATCTGGAGCCGGTCGCCGAGTTCGGCGCGGGACACCGCGCCCTCGTCCCGGAGCAGTCGCAGAAGCCGTACGTGCAGGGGGTCGACCGTCCGCACCGGCAGTCACCTCCGCATCGGAAGTCCGTCACATCGACGACAGCGATGTGTGTTGTGTCCGACACAGTAGGAGCCTTCTGGGCCGCATGTCCATAGCTTCGGCACGTCTGATGCAAACTTTTGTCCATACGAACAAAAGCGAGTTCCGGATCATGAAAACGCATCGCCCCGCCGGGGATTCTTCCGGGCGGGGCGATGCGTTCTGGGTTCAGCGGGAGTGCGCGCGGCCCTTCTTGCGCAGCTTGCGGTCGTCGCGCAGCTCCACGTAGGGCTCCTCGTCGGCCGGGTGCCCGGCCGCGATGGCGCGGCTGCGCTCCAGCTCGGCGTCGAACTCGGCGCCGAGCAGGATGGCGACGTTGCTCAGCCAGAGCCACACCAGGAAGATGATCACGCCGGCCACCGCGCCGTACGTCTTGTTGTACGAGCCGAAGTTGCTGACGTAGAGCGCGAACAGGCCGGAGACCACCAGCCAGAGCACCACCGCGAGCACGCCGCCGGGACTGACCCAGCGGAAGCCGCCGTGCCGGGCGTTCGGCGAGGCCCAGTAGAGGATCGCGAACATCAGGCTCACCAGCACCAGCAACACCGGCCACTTGGCGATGTTCCACACCGTCACGGCGGTCTCGCCCAGCCCGATCGCGTTCCCGGCCTGCTCGGCAAGCCCGCCGGTGAACACCACGATCACGGCGCTGATCAGCAGCATCACGCCGATCACCGCGGTCACGCCGAGGCGTACCGGCAGCGTCTTCCAGATCGGCCGCCCCTCCGGCACGTCGTAGATGCTGTTCGAGGCCCGCATGAACGCGGCGACGTAGCCGGACGCCGACCAGAACGCCGCCACCAGACCGACGATCGCCGCGATGCTCGCCAGCCCGCCGGACTGGCCCGCCTGGTCGATAGCGCTCTCGATGATGCGGCGGATGTTCTCCTCCGGCACCGCCTGCCCGACGGTGTCCCGCACCCCCTCGGTGGCCCGGTCCCCGAGCAGGCCGAGCACCGAGATCAGCACCAGGACGCCCGGGAAGATGGAGAGCACGCCGTAGTAGGTGAGCGCGGCGGCCCAGTCGGTCAGGCTGTCGTCCTGGAACTCCCGCACGGTCCGCTTGAGGGTCGCCATCCAGCCCGTCGCCGACAGGTCGGCCGGGCTGTCCGGCCCGTCGTCCGGCCCCACCGGTCCGGCGTGCTTCCGCCCGTCGGGCCGGTCGTGCCCGGCGCGGGCGTCGTCGCGCGTGGTGGGGGCGTCCTCGCGCCCGTCGCGGGTGTCCTCGTGGACGTCGTGGGCGTCGTCGCGGGCGGCCATGGCACCTCCTCGTCGTCATGTCGTCCCGCACGACATGCCCTGACGAGGGCAGCGATAACCACCGCACCCGCAAACCGGCCGCTCGACCGCCGGCGACCGTCCCCACCCACCTCCCTGCCGGCCCCTTCCACGGCCCCGCCCGGCCCTCAACTCCCACCCGCTCCACTGCCCGCGCCCTGTCGCCGCCTCCCCCGTCGGCACCTTCCGCCCGCTCGCCGCCTCTGGCTCTGCAGCCACGCGCGCGACAGACACGCTCCGTAACCATGTGCGCCGATGGATGCAGAGCAAAGGCGGCGGGGGCAGCGCTCCCACCGTCGCCCCACCACTTCCCGCCCGAATCCCGGCGAGCCGTCGCTCCACCGCGACCACCGATCGCCACCATCACGACGACCGTCACGACGAGTGGAACGTCATGGGTGTCAAACGGGGCCGGAAGCACCCATGACGTTCCACTCACCGAGGGTCGGCCACCGGTCGACCGGCCACCTGTGCGGAAGCGAGAGCGCGGTGTACGGGCGGCGAAGGCCGGGGCGCTGAGGTAACGCGTGATCCGTCTTCCGATGCCACCACCTCGGCGAAGTGGAGTCGATCGTGGAAACGCGAGACGGCGAAGACGCTTTCCAGCCATTTCCCAACCGGGTGAGCGTGGCGGGCGCGAGCGCACACAGCACGGCGCGAGCGGGGCGCTACGGGCGCCGTCCGCGCGAGCGCCACGAAAGACGCACTCACCTCAGTGGACACGTTGCGTGACGACAAGCATCCCCGGCACGTCGCTTCTTCATCGTTGTAAGTGATATCGGGAGAGAGCCGGGAGAACCCTTCTCCCGCCATTGCGAAACAGTTTCAAGAAATAAGTGACGCGAGTGAGCGAAGCTCCATTCCGTCACTCATTGCAATCATGATCGGCAATGTTCCCAACATGCGCGCTATTCGCGTATCGTGCCCCCTCGTGCCGCCCGTTCGCCCCTCCGACGCGACTCCCCCCAAACCCCGGCCGCCGTCCGGCGGACGACCGGGGTCCGACGTGGACGCCGAGGTGGTGTCGCTGCCGCCGGACGACGGAAGCGTCGCCGGGCCCGAGTGGGCCGACGACGGGCCGGGCGAGACGCACCACCACAGCCGAGCAGCGCACCGCACCGCAGGCGAGCACCACACCGCGGACGAGCACCACACCGCAGGCGAGCACGACACCACGGGCGAGAACGAGACCCGCGACAAGAGCGAGAGCCAGGAACAGACCCAGGACGCCCGCGAACTGGCCGCCCGGTTCGAGGAGGAGAAGCCGGGACGCGTACTCGCCGGACCGGTCGGTGTCCTCTTCACCGGCATCACCGTCGCGGTCGGGCTGCTGACGCTCTGGCAGGTGTTCTTCCCGCTGGCCCAGGGCAGCAAGTACTACCTGATCTTCTTCCTGGCCGGCGTCCTGCCGATCGTGTTCCTCGCGTACCCCTCGGGGGTGCGGCTACGACGCGCCAAGGCTGACGCGGCCGACGCGGACGACCGGCGCGGACCGACGCCCGTGGACTGGCTGCTGGCCCTCGCGGCGCTCGTCGTCTGCCTCTACCCGGTGCTGCCGGTCACCATCGGCGCCGGTGGCGGCGGGTACGACGCCTTCCTCGACCGGCAGGGCCTGCTCGATCCGCTGGACGTGGCGTTCGGCACCGGGCTGCTGCTCCTGCTGCTGGAGGCGTGCCGGCGCACGACCGGATGGATCCTGCCGGCGGTCTGCGTGCTGTTCCTCGGGTACGGCTACTACGGCGGGCTGCTGCCGCAGTCGTGGCCGGTGGCGCACGCAGGGCTCGACTTCGGGCAACTCGTCGACGCGTTCTACAACTCCGACAGCGGCTTCTACGGCACCCCGCTGGACGTGGCCGCCTCCTACATCGTGCTGTTCACCATCTACGGCGCGGTGCTCAACCTGTCCGGCGCGGGCCGGTTCTTCGTGGAGCTGTCCGCCGCCGCGTTCCGCCGCTCCCGGACGGCCGCCGGGCGCACCGCAGTCGCCTCGGGTTTCCTGCTCGGCACGGTCTCCGGCTCCGGCGCCGCCACCACGGTCAGCATCGGCGCGGTGACCTGGCCCATCCTGCGCCGCGCCGGCTACCCGGCCGAGCGGGCGGGCGGCATGCTCGCCGCCGCCGGTGTGGGGGCGATCCTGTCGCCGCCGACGCTGGGCGCCGCGGCTTTCATCATCGCCGAGTACCTGGGCGTCTCCTACCTCCAGGTGCTCGGCTGGGCGACGGTGCCGACCATCCTCTACTACCTGGGCATCCTGCTCTCCGTCGAGATCGACGCCCGGCGCTCCGGGGTCCGCCCGGTGGTCATCGACACCGGCTCGGCCTGGCGGCTGCTGGCCCGCTTCGGCTACCACTTCCTCTCGCTCTTCGTGATCATCGTGGTGCTGGCGCTCGGCGCGTCGGCGATGCGCGCGGTCGTCATCGCCACCGCGCTCGCCGCCGTGCTGTCCTTCCTGGACCGGCGACACCGCCTCACGCCGGCCCGGCTGGTGGAGGCGCTGCGCGACGGCGTACGCGGGGTGCTCGCGGTGAGCGCCGTCTGCGCCGCGGCCGGCATCATCACCGCCACCACCACGAAGACCGGCCTCGGGCCGCAGGCCGCCGCGCTGCTGATCGACGGCGCGCAGGCGGTCAGCTCCGAGCCGGCAGTGGTGCTGGCGCTGACTGCGGTGCTCGCCGCCGTCGCGCTCAGCCTGCTCGGCCTCGCCGTGCCGGTCACCGCCTCGTTCGTCATCGGCTGGGTGATCATCGGACCGGCGCTGCTCAACCTGGGCGTCGAAGCGCCCGCCGCGGCCATGTTCGTCTTCTACTTCGCGGTGCTGTCCGAGGTCTCGCCGCCGACCGCGCTCGCAGCTGTCGCCGCCGCCGCGGTCACCGGCGGCCGGCTGGTGCCGACCATGTGGCAGACCCTGCGGTACGCGCTGCCTGCGTACCTGATCCCGCTGGCCTTCGTGATCACACCGACCGGTCTCGGCCTGCTCGGCATCGGCGGGGCCGGGCGGATCGTGACGGCCGGCCTGGTGTCGGCACTGGGTGTCGCGGTGCTGGCGGTCGCGGCCGGCGGCTGGCTACCCGGTGTGGGCCCGGCCGGCGTGCCGGAGCGGATCGTCGGCGCGATCGCCGGGCTGGTGCTGCTCTGGCTGGAACCACTGCCCATGGCGATCGGCGCGGCGCTCGCCGCGCTCGCGGTCGCGGGCGTGTACGTCCGACGTGGCGCCGCCGGGCACACCGGCCGCCCGGCGGTCGAAGAATCCGTGGACCTTGGGGAGGAGAGAGAGTGGGACGGATCGACGCGAGGATAGTGGCGGGTGTCGGGGCACTTGTCCTGGTCGCCGCCGGTGCCGCCGGCTGCGGGGGCCGTCAGGACGGCGCGGCGAAGGACGACGCCGCCCGCGAGGTCAGCTGCAAGGTCACCAAAGACACCCGGGTCGGCATCGCCACCGGAAACGCCACGGGCGTCTACTACGTGGTCGGCAACGCGCTCGCCGGTGAACTGAGCAAGTCCACCGACGGCAAGCTCACCGGGACGGCCGCCGAGACCGGCGCCTCGGTGCAGAACGTCGAGCAGCTCGTCGCCGGCCAGTACGACGTGGCGTTCTCGCTGTTCGACACCGCTGTCAACGCGGTGCAGGGCAAGGGGAGCTTCAGCTCGCCGCAGCCGGTGAAGGCGCTGGCCCGGATCTACGACAACTACACGCAGGTGGTGGTCCGCGCCGACGCGGGGATCACGTCGGTGGCCGACATGAAGGGCAAGAAGATCTCCACCGGCTCGCCCAAGTCCGGCACCGAGGTCATCGCCAACCGGCTGCTCACCGCCGCCGGACTGGACCCGGCCAAGGACATCCAGGCGCAGCGGCTGGACCTCACCAAGACCGTCGACGGCATGAAGGACGGCAGCATCGACGGCTTCTTCTGGTCCGGCGGCGTGCCGACCGGCGGGGTCACCGACCTGTTCACCACGTCGGGCGACAAGGTGAAGTTCGTCGACATCAGCCCGCTGCTGCCGAAGATGGCCGAGCTGAATCCGGCGTACCAGGCGGGCACCATCGGCAAGGACATCTACCGGACCCCGGCCGACGTGCCCACCATCGTGGTGCCGAACGTGCTGCTGGTGCGGGACAACCTGGACGCCGACGTGGCCTGCGCGATCACCCGGACGGTGTTCGACTCCAAGGACGCCCTGGCCCAGGCGAACCCGGCGGCGAAGGGCATCGAGCTGGGCAACGCCCGCAAGACCGACCCGGTGCCGCTGCACCGCGGCGCGGAGCGGGCGCTGAGCGACCTCGGCGCGAGCTGACCCGAACGGGCCGGGCCCGGACGCGCGTCCGGGCCCGGCCCACCGACCCGACCCGGAGACCCCCGTGCCGCTGCCCCACCCGGCCCGCGTACGCCGGCATCACCGCTCCGCGGACCGCACCGGACGCCTCCGCTCGGTCCGCGTCCAACTGCTGGCCCCGATCCTGGTGGCCACTGCCGGTCTGGTCGTGCTGGGGGCGGCGCAGACCGGCGCCGCGCTCGACGCGTCCGCCGACGCCGACCGGGCCCGCGTGCTGGCCGGCACCGCCACCGCGACCGTACGGCTGGTGCACGAGCTGGAACGCGAACTGGCCGAGACGGCCGCGTTGCGCCAGCGCGGCGGTACGTCCGGCCGCCCGCTCGTGGACGCGCAGCGCCGGCGGGTGGACACGGCGGTGGAGCGCTACCGCTCGGCGCAGGGTGACGCGCGCCGGGCCGCCCCGGATCTGGCCGGGGTGCTCGACGACGTGGGCGGGCGCCTGGCGCAGCTCGCACCCACCCGGGACCTGGCGTTGGCCGGTGAGCGCGGCGACCCGGCGTACGTGTCGCTCGTGGAGTCGCTGCTCGCGGTCGCGGACGCGCTGCCGAGTCAGCTCCGCGACGCCGACCTGGCCAACCAGGCGCGCGAGGTGGCAGCGGTGGCCGCCCAGGAGCACCTGTCCGCGCTGGAGCGCGACCTGCTGCGGGCGGTGTTCGTCAGGGGTGGACTGCAGAGTGGCGAGCTGGCCCGGCTGGGCCGGCTGCGGGGTGCCCGGGAGCAGCGGCAGGCCGAGTTCCTGCGGATCGCCTCCGCCCCGGCGAACAGGGCCTGGTACCGGCTGGTCGACGGCACCGACGTGACCACTGCCCGCCGGATACGTGACGCCGTGCTCGACTCCGACGGCGCGCCGGGCACGGTGAAGACCGACGGTGACGCCTGGTACGTGGCGCAGAGCGGCGCGATCCGCCGATACAACCTGCTCGGCCGGGACCTGACCGACGGACTGGACCGGGACGCGGCGGACCTGGCCGGGACGGCCCGGTTGCGTGCGGTGCTGACCGCCGGCGCGACGAGCACCGTCGCACTCGGCTCGCTCGTCACCGCAGTGCTGCTGGCGGTACGCACCAGCCGCCGGTTGCGCCGGCTGCGGGTGGCCGCGCTCACCATGGCGAACCGGGAGCTGCCGGAACGGATCACCGCGATCGCGGCGGGCGAGCGGACCCCGGCGGAGGGTCCGGCGACCCGGATGACCGACGGGATCAGGCGCGGCAAGGACGAGGTGGCGCAGGTCGCCGAGGCGTTCGACACGGTGAACCGGGCCGCGTTGCGGCTGGCCGGGCAGCAGGCCGAGTTGCGGCTGGACGTGACCCGGATGGCGGAGGCGCTGGCCCGGCGCATCCGTACGCTCATCACCCGGCAGCTGCGGCTGCTCGACGACTTCGAGCGCGAGGAGACCGACCCGGACGCGCTGGCCCGCCTGTTCGCGCTGGACCACCTCGCCGCCCGGTTGCGCCGCAACGGCGAGAACCTGCTGGTGCTCGCCGGTGGCGAGCCCGGCCGGGGGCACGAGGGCGCGTTGCTGCTGGACGACGTGGTGCGGGCGGCGGCCTCCGAGATCGAGGACTACCCGCGGGTCGAGATCGACGTGCCGACCGCTGCGGTGCACGGCGCGGCGGCCGGCAACCTGGTGCACCTGCTGGCCGAGCTGCTGGAGAACGCCACCGTCTACTCGCCACCGGAGGCCCGGGTGCTCGTCGACGGGCGGCGCACCGTCGACGGGCTGGTGCTGCGCGTACACGACCAGGGCATCGGTGTCAGCGAGAGCCGGCTGACCGAGATCAACGATCGGCTGGCCGCGCCGGCCACGCTGTCCAGCGCGGCGGCGGGCAGCATGGGCCTGCACGTGGTGGCCCACCTGGCCGCCCGGCACGGGATCCGGGTGCAGTTGCACAACCCGGGCACCGGCACTGTGGCGCAGGTCGACGTACCGGAATCGGTGCTGACCCGGGTCGAGTCGGTGGCGTCCCGGCCGACGGCCGAGCGGCGACAGCGCGCCGCGGCCTGGTTCAAGTCCGGGCCGGCCGGTGGCCGCAGTCTCGTCACCAGCGCCACGACCGTCGGCCCGGTGCGCGGCGTCGCCGCCGTCCGCACGCCCGGTGGCGCGCTGCTGGCGCCGAGCGCGGCGCGGATCCGGCCGGTGAGCGTGCCGCCGACGCCCGTCCCGACCACCGCCGCCGGGCTGCCACGGCGGCAGGTGGGCGGCCACCTGCCCGAGCCGATGCCGGACACCACCGCGCCGCCGCCGGCGATCGACCTGCTCGACCCCGAAGTGGTACGTGCCCGGCTGTCCGCCCTCGCCGAGGGGGTGGCCAGCGCGACCCGCCGTGCCCCGAACACCACACCCAACGGGAGAAGACCATGACCTCACCGTCCTCCGCCGGCCTGGACTGGCTGCTGGCGAACTTCGCCGAGCAGGTGCCGGACGTCTCGCACGCGCTCGCGGTCTCCGAGGACGGGCTGCGGCTGGCGTCCTCACCCGACCTCGCCCCCGACCAGGTCGACCAGCTCGCGGCGGTGATCAGCGGGCTGGCGAGCCTGACAGTGGGCGCGGCCCGGCTGATGTCCGCCGGCCGGGTACGCCAGCAGATCGTCGACATGGACGGCGGGGTGATGCTGGTGATGGCCGTGGGTGAGCGGGCGCTGCTCGGCGTGCTGGCCGCGCCCGGCTGCGACCTGGGGCAGATCGGCTACGAGACGGCGACGCTCGTGCAGCGGGTGGCGGAGGCGCTGGAACCGGCGGTGCGACGGTGACCGGCCGCCCGCTGCGGCTGCTGGCCGCGCTGATGACGGCGGTGCTGGTCGCCGGCTGCGCGGCCGAGGACTCCGCCCCGGAGGCGTGGCACGGCGGGCGGATCTTCCTGGCCACCGGCAACACCACAGGCGTGTACTACCAGCTCGGCGGCGGGTACGCCGACCTGATCACCCGCCACCTGCCCGGGTACGAGGCGCGGGCGGAGCCGACCGGCGCGTCGGTGGAGAACATCACCCGGGTGGCGAGCGGGGACATGGAGATCGCGTTCAGCCTGGCCGACACGGCGGCGGACGCGGTCGACGGGCGCGGGGCGTTCGACAAGCAGCCGCAGCCGGTACGGGCGCTGGCCCGGGTCTACAGCAACTACACCCACGTGATCGTCCGCGCCGACGGAAAGATCGGCAGCTTCGCCGACCTGCGCGGCAAGCGCATCTCCACCGGTTCGCCGAAGTCCGGCACCGACATCATCGCCGGGCGCCTGCTCACCGCCGGTGGCATCGACCCGAACCGGGACATCCAGCGGTTCAACCTGTCGCTGCCGGAGACGGTCAAGCGGATGCGCGCCAAGGGCCTGGACGCCATGTTCTTCTCCGGCGGTCTGCCCACTCCCGGTGTGAAGGATCTGCTCTCGTCCGCGCCGGGCACGTTCCGGCTGCTGCCGATCGACGAGCTGATCGAGCCGCTGAGCGCCCGCTTCGGCGCTGTCTACACCACCGCGACGCTGCCGAAGGAGGTCTACGGCACGCCCGAGCCGACGCCGACCATCACCGTGTCGAACGTGATCCTGGTAGCGGCGGACATGCCGGAGCAGCTCGCGTACGACCTGACCCGGGTGCTGTTCACCTGGCAGGGCGAGTTGATCCAGGTGCACCCCGAGGCGGCGAACTTCAACCGGTCCAGTGCCGCGGCGACCCGCCCGATCCCGTTGCACCCGGGCGCGCAGCGGTTCTACCGCACCGGCTGAGCGCGGGACCGCCTGCTACGGCGTCCAGTCGCGCCGCAGCAGGCCGTAGATCACCAGGTCGGTGAAGCCGTCGCCGTCGTACTCGCGGTCCCGCTGGGTGCCCTCGTGGACGAAGCCGCACCGCTCGGCGGTACGCCGCATGGCCGTGTTGCCGGCGAGCGTCTCGATCTCCAGCCGGCGCAGGTTGCGGTTGCGGAAGCCGTACCGGCAGAGCAGCCGGATCACCTCGGTGCCGTAGCCCTGGCCGCGCGCCTCCGGCAGCAGCGTGATGCCGAGGTGGGCGTACCCGTTGAAGGCGTTGATGCCCCAGAGCACGCCGGTGCCGAGGAACGTGCCGTCGGCGACGGTCTCGGCCAGCAGCGACACCGGAGCGGCGGCCTCCGGCTGCTCGGCGGCACGCTTCTCCAGCCGGGCCCGGACCTGCCCGACGTGGTGCGGCAGGAACGGCTCGTCGTCGGTGACCAGGTGCAGCTCCGGGTCGCTGTGCAGCCGGAACATGTCCGGCGCGTCGTCGGGGGTGGGTGTACGCAGGCGGACCCGGTCGGTGGCGAACATGCCGCGACGCTAACGGCGGACGGGTGGGCCGACAACCGGATTTGGCCTCCCTACCGACCGGTCGGTAGGGTGGTGCGTATGACCCCGCTCGTGCTCGCCACCGCCCTGACCAAGACCTACGGGACGCGCGACGCCCTGCGCGCGCTCGACCTGACAGTCGCGCCGGGCAGCCGGTTCGTCGTGCTCGGCCACAACGGCGCCGGCAAGTCCACGCTGCTGGAGATCATCGCGACGCTGCGCACCCCGACGTCCGGCTCGGTACGCGTCGGCGGCTTCGACACCGTCACGCAGGCGCGGGACGCCCGGCGCCTGATCGGCCTCGCGCCGCAGTCGAACGCCCTGGACCCGCTGGCCACCCCCACCGAGGTGCTCGACTTCCACGGCGTGGCGCTCGGGCTCGGCCGCCGTGAGCGGGCCCGCCGTACGCGGGAACTGGTCGACCTGTTCGGCCTGGGCGAGCACCGCGCGGCCCGGGTCGCCACGCTCTCCGGCGGCACCTGCCGCAAGCTCGACCTGGCCGTGGCGCTCGTCGCCGAGCCCGCCGTGGTGATCCTGGACGAGCCGACCACCGGCCTGGACCCGCTCGCGCGCATCGACTTCTGGACCGAGCTGAGCCGCCTCAACCAGGCCGGCACGTCGCTGCTCATCTCGACCCAGGACCTGCACGAGGCGGACGTGCTCGCCACCGAGATCGCGGTGCTCCGGGAGGGCCGGGTGGTCGCCCAGGGTTCACCGGCGTCGCTCAAGCAGCGCGTCGGCGCCCGTACGCTCACGCTCGACCTGTCCGGCGCCGCCGCCGCTGCCGCGTTCGCCGCCGCGTCCGAGGCCGGGTTCCGCGCCGACCCCGACCGCCCGGACCGGGTACGCCTCAGCGTTCCCGACGATCCGCGCGCCCTGGCGAAGGCCCTGGTCGAGGCCGGAGACGCCGCCGCCGACATCACCCGGCTGCACCTCGCCGAGCCCTCCCTCGACGACGTCTTCGTCGCCCTCGCCGCCCGCTGAGGCGTGATCCCACCGCACCCCGAAAGGCCCGAACCCGTGCTCCCGCTCGCCGTCGCCCCGCCCCGCCACTTCCCGGCCCCTGTCGTCCTCGCGGCGATCAGACGCTCCACGCGCGCCGTGCTCCGTACGCCCGCACTGCTTGTCGCCCCGGTCGCCCAGTCCCTGTTCTTCCTGCTCGTCTACGCCGGGCAGCTCGACGCCGTCGGCAGCACCTACCTGGACGGGACGAGCTTCATCGCGTTCCTGCTGCCGCTGATCCTGCTCACCGGCGTCGCCACCGGCGCGGGCGCCGCCGGCACGCTGGTGCTGGGCGACCTCAGCAGCGGATACCTCGACCGCCTGCGGCTCGCCCACGGCACCACGACACCGTTCCTCGTCGGCCCGGTCGTCGCCGCGCTGATCGCCGTCGTCCTCCAGATGGCGGTGACAGTGGCCGGGGCCGCGGCGATCGGCTACCGGCCGGCGAGCTGGTCCGGCGTCGCCGGGATGCTGCTGCTGATGCTGGCCCTGGGCGTCGGTGTCGCGCTGCTGAGCACGGCGCTCGCGATCCGGTCGGCCTCGGCGTCGGCCACCAACCTGGTCACGCTCGCCGTGTTCGGCCTGTCGTTCTTCACCGGCGTGTTCGCGCCGGTCGACGAACTCGCCGGCTGGATGCGGGTGATCGCCGTGGCCAACCCGCTCACCTATATCGTCGACACCGCCCGCCAGCTCGGCGGCGACGCGGCGCTCACCGCGGCCCCGATCGGCGTGGCGGCGATCGTCACCCTCGCCGTCGCCGGGACCGCGGCCTGCGCCCTCGCCCTCCACCACGCGAGGAAGAACCGATGAGCCCAGCCGACACCCGCACCCAGATCATGGACGCCTTCGCCGAGCAGCTCGCGGCGACCGGCTACCGGGGCATCTCCCTGGTCGGCGTGGGCCGCAGCGTCGGCATCCAGAAGCCGTCCATCTACCACCACTTCCCCGGTGGCAAGGAGGATCTCTACATCGCGGTGGCGGAGCGGTACATCCGGGACGTCGGCGCCCGGATCTCGGCGGCGCTGGCCGGCCCCGGCGACGTGCCGCACCGGCTGCACGCGCTCGCCACCGTCGCCGCCGGTCAGCACGGCGACGCCGTCACGTTCGAGCAGCGCATCTACGACACGCTGCCGCTCGTCTCCGCCGCGACCAGCGAGCGCGTCTCGGGACTCTACGTCGCTCTGATGCTGGCGCCGGTGACCCGGTTCTTCGCCGACGCCCGGTCCGAGGGCGTCGTCACCGGCGAACCGGAGTTCCTGATGAACGCGTTCCTGCACCTGGCCCGCGCCGCCGACCTCACCGACGAGACCGGACCCGCCCGGATCGTCGCGCTCTTCCTCGACGGCGCCCGCCCACGTGCCTAAACTAAGGACTTAGCTAACCGAGGAGGTCGCGCAATGTCGGCTGAGGCTGTGCACTACAACATGCATGACGCCAAGACCCACCTGTCGCGCATCATCGAGCGGGTGGAACGCGGCGAAGAGATCATCATCGACCGGGCGGGCACCCCCGTGGCGAAGGTCGTGCCGCTCGTGCGCCGCGCCAACCGCACGGCGGTCGGCTCCCTCGCCGGGCAGGTGGACCTCTCCGGTGACTGGGACTCGCCACAGACCAACGCCGAGATCGCCGCCGACTTCGGAATCGGCGCATGACCCTGCTGCTGGACACCCACGTCGCGCTCTGGGCCATCACCGGCGACGCCACCCTCGGTGTCGAGTTCCTCGACCGGCTACGCCACGACCCAGATGTCTTCCTCTCCCCGGTCAGCCTCTGGGAGATCACCATCAAGCAGCAGGCGGGGAAGCTCTCCGGCCCGCCCGATCTGGCCGAACGGGTACGCGACATGGGTTTCCGTGAACTACCGGTGACCCACGACCACGCCATCACCGCGGGCCGCCTGCCGCCGCATCACCGTGACCCCTTCGACCGCATGCTGGTGGCTCAGGCGATCACGGAGAATCTGACCCTGGCCACGCGCGACGCTTCCATCCCGCTCTACGAGGTCGACGTCCTCAAGGTGTAGGTGTCAGGCGTCGGCGGGGGTGGTGGCGGCCCGCGCCGCCGCGACCAGCCGGGCGGTCTCGTCGGTCACCGCCTGGTCGTCGGTCGGCGTCCCCGGGTCGTAGCGGACCGTCCAGGTCAGGCCGTCGACCCCGGGCACCCGCCGGGCCGCGATCCGCCCGGAGCCGCCAGGCACCTCGTGGTGCGAGGTGTACGCCACCGAGCCGGTGACCCGCGCGCGGACCTGGTGCGGCAGGTCGCCCGGGTCGACGAGCAGGTACGTCTCGGGGAGGCCGTCCGCGACCACCAGGTAGCCGTCGCGCTCGGCGACCGGCTCGGCCGGGGTGACTGTCAGCTCGCGGCCGGACCAGACCGCCTTGAGGATGTCGTGCCAGCCGAGGCGATCCACCCGGCCGGGCAGCCAGAGCCCACGGTTGCTGGCGACCAGCACGCCGTCGTTGCCGCCCTCGCCGGTGCCGGCGGCGGCCCAGGCGAGCACCCGCTCGTCGGCGGCCAGCGGCGGCCGGTCGGCCGAGGGCAGTTTCGGCCGGCGGTTGAACAGACCCATCACAAACCTCCGGCGGCCTGCTCGCGCAGTGCCCGTGCGTGCTGTTCCAGCGAGAGCAGTTCTCCGAACAGGGCGAAGTACTCGTCCTTGTTGCTCACCGGGTTGACTCGCTGGATCTTCGACTTCAGGTCGCGGATGCGGCCCGTGACCGAACTCCACTGGAGCCGGGCCATGGTGATCGAGACGTACCGCGGGTCGGGCTCGCCGTCGATGCGCAGCGGCTCCACCGCCAGCTCACCGATCAGCGCCTGCCCGGCAAGGTCGTCGCAGGCGTCGCGGACCCGCTCGATCCAGACGGCGCCGCCGGTGGCACCGGACGCGCCGCCGGCCGCTGCGACTGCGGCGCGTACCGCGACGTGCACCGGGTGCTGGTAGTCGGTCGCCTCGACCGCGTCGAACATCGGGCCGGCCAGGACCGGCTCCTGCAACGCCAGCTTCAGCGCCTCCCGCTCCACCATGGACCGCGGACTGTCCACGCTGGGCGCCCCCTGACGAGGGCGCGCGGGTGCGGCGGGCGTACCGGGCGCCGGTTGCCCGTTCGCGGCGGTGAGCACCGCGCGCTGCACCGGTTCGATCTCCATGCCGAGGTCACCGGCGAGCTTGCGCACGTACTCCGGGCGCTTCTCCCGGTCCTTGATCTTCGCCACCAGCGGCGCGGCGCGGCGCATGGCCTCGACCCGGCCGTCGACGGTGTCGAGGTCGAACCGGCTGATCACGTGCCGGAGGGCGAAGTCGACGAGCGGCTCACGGCGGGCCACCAGGTCACGCACGGCCAGGTCGCCCTTTGCCAGGCGCAGCTCGCACGGGTCCATGTTGTCGGGGCTGACCGCGATGAAGGTACGCCCGACGAAGCGCTGGTCGTCCTCGAAGGCGCGCAGCGCCGCCTTCTGGCCGGCGGCGTCACCGTCGAATGTGAAGATGATCTCCCCGGCCCGTTCGTCGCTGTCGAACAGCACCCGGCGCAGCACCGAGATGTGGTCGCCGCCGAACGCCGTGCCGCAGGTCGCGACCGCTGTCGGCACGTCGGCGAGGTGGCAGGCCATCACGTCGGTGTAGCCCTCGACCACCACCACCTTGCCCTGCTTGGCGATCTCCCGCTTGGCCTGGTCGATGCCGTAGAGCACGTGCGACTTCTTGTAGATCGGCGTCTCGGGCGTGTTGAGGTATTTCGGGCCGTCGTCGTCGTCGAAGAGCTTGCGGGCGCCGAAGCCGATCACGTCGCCGGTGATGTCCCGGATCGGCCACATCAGGCGGCGGCGGAACCGGTCGATCAGCGAGCCGGAGCGGGCCGGGCGGGACAGGCCGCCGGTGACCAGCTCGTCGTGGGTGAAGCCCTGCTGGCGCAGGTGCTTGGTGAGCAGGTCCCACCCGTCGGGGGCGAAGCCGCAGCCGTACCGCTCGGCGGCGGCCCGGTCGAAGCCGCGCCCGGCGAGGAACTCGCGGGCCGGGCGCGCGCCGGCGGTGGTGAGCTGGGCCCGGTAGAACTCGACGGCGGCGGCGTGCGCGGCCACCAGACGCTGCCGCTGCCCCTGCTGCGGGCGGGTACGCGGCGTGGACCGGTCGTCCTCGACGTAGCGCAACTGGATGCCGGCGCGGGCGGCGAGCCGCTCGACGGACTCGACGAAGCTGAGGTGCTCGGCGTCCATCAGGAACTTGATCGCGTCGCCGCCGACCCCGCAGCCGAAGCAGTAGAACACGTTGCGGGCGGGCGAGACGTTGAACGACGGGCTCTTCTCGTCGTGGAACGGGCAGAGCCCCTTGAGGTTGCCGCCGCCGGCCGACTTGAGCGTCACCACCTCGGAGATGACGTCCGCGATGGCGGTGCGCTCGCGGACGAGCGCGATGTCCTCGTCCCGGATCCGCCCCGCCATGACCGCCACCCCCTCGGCGTACATCCTGCCCTGCCGGACCGACGTTGCGGCGGCCGGGGGGACGGGCGTGCGGCCGGCCACGCCCGTCCCCGCCGGCTCAGGCCGAGCGGGCCGCCGCGGGATCGCCGATGCGCGGGAACGGCTCGATGGAGAAGACCACCTCGACCGGCACCTCGAAGTACGCGGCGATGCGCAGCGCCAGGTGCAGGCTGGGCCGGAACTCGCCGCGCTCCAGGTAACCGACGGTCTGGTAGTGCACACCGAGCGCGTCGGCCAGTTGCCGGCGGGAGATGCCCCGTTCGGCGCGCAGCACCGCGATCCGGTTGTGCACGGTCTCGCTCATCGACGCCCTCTCATCCGACCCGCTGCATGGCCCGTTCCCGCCGGGCCGCGACCCGCGAGCCGGACTCCCGGCGGGCCATCCGGCGCAGCACCACCGGGGCCAGCACGAGCCCGAGCACCGCCCAGGCTCCGAGCACGCCGACCGTCTCCAGGTGCCGCCAGGAGCCGCCGAGTTCGACAACCGCCAGGTCGCCCGGGAGCAGCGCCGAGCGCATGCCCAAGCCTAGCCAGTAGAGCGGGAAGACCTGGGCGACGCCCTGGAGCCAGCCGGGCAGGCCGTTGATCGGGTAGAAGATGCCGGACAACGCGATGAGACCGAAGATCGGCATCACCACCAGGCCCATGTTGCGCGGGTTCTCGACCAGCGAGCCGATCACCGCGCCCAGCGGCAGCGTCGCCACCAGCCCGAGCGGCACCACCCAGGCCAGCGTGAGCCAGGCGCCGGGGTCGCCGAGCCGCAGCCCGTCGAGGAAGAACAGGCCGGGCGTGAGCTGGATGACGACGCCGATCAGCGCGACCGCCGACACCAGCACGATCTTGCCGACCAGGTAGCCGAGCATGCCGTCCGGGATGGCCTTGGCGCGCAGCAGCGTGCCGTCCTCCCGGTCGATGACGAGCTGGTTGGCCAGCCCGAGCAGGCCGCCGAAGAGCAGGCCCATGCCGAGCGCGCTGGGCAGCGTACGGGCGCCGAGGGAGAAGTCGGTGCCGGGCACCGTCGAGCCGCGCATCCAGAACACGGCGACCAGCAGCACCACTGTGGGGAAGAAGTAGGTCCAGAGATCCTGGCCGTTGGTGAACGTGGCCCGCAGCTCGATCACGCCGCGCCGCAGCCCGGCCCGCAGCGCGTTGGTGGTCGGGTTCATCGGTTCGCCTCCTGCTGCCACACCCGCTCGGCCCGGCCGGTACGGATGCCGGTCTCCTCCTCGTGCACCAGCGCCAGGTACGCGTCCTCCAGGCTGGCCCGGCGCACCTCCAGCTCGCGTACCCGGTCGCCGTGCTCGCGGAGCAGGTCGCGCAGGAACGCGGTGGCGTCGCCGGTGGCGTGCACGTACCGCTCGCCGTCGCGGGTCCAGCGCACCTCGGCGTCCCCCGCGACGCGCCGGGCGAGCTGGTCGGGCGACCCCTCGGCGATGATCCGGCCGCCGGCCAGGATGAGGATGCGGTCGGCCAGCTTCTCCGCCTCGGCCAGGTCGTGCGTGGTCAGCACGATGGTGGTCTCGTCCAGGTCGGCCAGGCGGTGCACCAGCTCGTGGAACTCGCGCCGGGCGGCCGGGTCGAACCCGACTGTGGGCTCGTCCAGGAACAGCAGTTCGGGGCGGCCGACGATGCCGACAGCGACGTCGAGCCGGCGGCGCTGGCCACCGGAGAGCCGGGCCACCCGGCTGCCGGCGTGCGCGCTCAGGCCCACGGTCTCCAGCAGCTCGTCGACCGGCCACGGGCGCGGGATCCGGTCGGTGGCGTACGGCGCGTAGAAGTCGCCGAGGTGTGCGAGCAGCTCCCGCACCCGCCACTTGCCGTGGTCGCGCCAGGACTGGAGCACCACGCCGAGCCGCGCGCGCCACCGTTCGTCGCCGCGGGCCGGGTCGGTGCCGAGCACGCGCACCGTGCCGGCCGAGGGCAGCCGGAAGCCTTCGAGGATCTCGATGGTGGTGGTCTTGCCCGCGCCGTTGGGCCCGAGCAGCGCCACCACCTCGCCTCGACGGGCGGTCAGGTCGACGCCGTGCAGCACGTCGACGGCGCCGTAGCGCATACGCAGATCCCGCACGTCGAGGACGAGATCCTCGTCGGGAGGTCGGGGGGACGCGACGGTCCCCGGGAGTTCGACCGCAGTCATACCCCGGAATGTAGCACCTCTACTACATTCCGGGGTACACCCGCTCACTGCGGGACGCACGATGGAGTCGTCAGGACACGACGGCGGCGGCCTCCTCGGCCTCCACTGCGGCGTTCCAGGCCGGCTTGGTGGACCGCCAGCCCTCGTCGTCCATGCCACGCCGCCAGTAGCCGGAGATGGACAGGTCGCCCCGGGGCACGCCGCGCTCGACGCGCAGCAGCCGCCGCAGCTCCTTCATCGCCCCGGCCTCACCGTGCACGAACGCGTGCACCCGGCCGGGCGGGAAGGCCAGCGCCCGGACCGCCTCGACCAGCGGCTCGCCGTACGGACGCCCGTCGCGGTGCAACCAGCACACCTCGACCTCACCCGCGCTGGTCAGGGGCAGCTCGTCGGCCGGGCCGCCGACCTCGACGTACACCTTCGCGGGCGCGCCCACCGGCAGCCGTTCCAGGGCGGCGGCGATGGCCGGCAGCGCGCTCTCGTCGCCCGCCAGCAGGTGCCAGTCGGCAGCCGGGTCCGGCGCGTACGCGCCGCCCGGCCCGGTGAACCACACCCGATCGCCGGGACGCAGCGCCGCCGCCCACGGCCCGGCCAGACCCTCGTCGCCGTGGTGCACCACGTCGACAGTCATCTCACCGGCCGCGGCGTCCCAGGCCCGGACCGTGTACGCGCGCAGGCGCGGCCACTGCTCCGCCGGGAACTCCCGCTTGATCGTGGCCAGGTCGACCGGGTCCGGGTAGGTCACCCCGGCCGGCGGGAAGACGAACTTCACGTAGTGGTCGGTGTACGCGCCCACCGGCAGCCCGGCCAGCTCGGCGCCGCCCAGGACCAGGCGGATCAGGTGTGGGGTGGGCCGCGTGGTCCGGACGACCGTGGCGGCGGTGAGCTTCTTCGGGCGATCCGTCATGCGCTTAGGCTAGCCTAAGTTCGATGGCTCGCCCCGGGCACGATGCGGTCAGCTCGGCGACACCAGGCGGGCGTGCCAGGCCAGCGCGGCCGGATCGGTGAGCGAGGCGACCTGGTCGATCACCACGCGCAGCCGCGCGGCGTCGTCCGCCGCGTCACGCCACAGCGGCGCGAACACCGGGTCGAGCGCATCCGGCGCCCGGTCCAGCAGCGCCGCGACCAGCCCGGTCAGGACGTCGCGCTGCCGCGCGTAGCGGTCCCCGGCGCCGGGGCGGCGCATCACGTACCGCAGCGCGATGCCCTTGAGCAGCGCGCACTGCGCCCGGATCCGGCGCGGCACCTCCAGGTCGGCGTCGTAGCGGCGGTGCGGGCCGGGACCGTGGCGCTGCTCGGTCGCGGCCACCACGCCGGCGACGAACCGGCCGGTGAGCACGCTCGTGGTGGCCTTCAACGCGGCGAGCGCGCGGTGGCTGCCGTCGTACGCGGCAAGCGGGGCGAGCACCGGATCGGCCAGCAGGCCGGCGAGCACCTGGCCCAGATCCTCCGGCGCCTCACCCGAGTAGGCGGCGGCCACGTCGGCGCAGAGCGCCCGCCGCTCGTCCGCGTCGGCCAGCAGCGGGCGCAGGTCGACGTACCCGCCGTGGATGCCGTCCTCGACGTCGTGCACCGAGTACGCCACGTCGTCGGCCCAGTCCATCACCTGGGCCTCCAGGCAGCGCCGGTCGCCCGGCGGGGCGCCTTCGCGCAGCCAGTCGAAGACCGGGCGGTCGTCGGCGTACACGCCGAACTTGCGCTCGCCGGGGCGGCGCGGCCACGGGTACTTGCTCACCGCGTCCAGCGCGGCCCGGGTCAGGTTCAGCCCGGCCGAGCGCCCGTCCGGGGCGAGCACCTTCGCCTCCAGCCGGGTGAGCACCCGCAGCGTCTGCGCGTTGCCCTCGAAGCCGCCGCAGTCGGCGGCCAGCTCGTCCAGGGCGTACTCGCCGTTGTGCCCGAACGGCGGGTGGCCCAGGTCGTGCGCCAGCCCGGCGGTGTCCACCACGTCCGGGTCGCAGCCCAGCCGGGCGCCCATCTCGCGGGCGATCTGCGCGACCTCCAGCGAGTGGGTCAGCCGGGTACGCAGGAAGTCGTTCGTCCCGGCGGTGTGCACCTGGGTCTTCGCGGCGAGCCGGCGGAACGCCGCCGAGTGCAGCACGCGGGCGCGGTCCCGCTCGAACGGCGACCGGCCGTACCCGGTGTCCTTGGGCGCCTCGTCGACCAGCCGCGCCGCGTCGCTCATTTCTCCCGGACTGGCAGAGGGTCGCGACTGCGGGGCCCGCAAGACCGGCTCACTCCTCGCGCTCCCGGAGCACGCAGAACTCGTTGCCCTCCGGGTCGGCGAGCACCGTCCACTCCACGTCTCCCTGGCCGATGTCGACGTGCCGGGCGCCCATGTCGACGAGGCGCTCCACCTCGGCCTCCATGTCGGCCGGGCGCAGGTCGATGTGCAGCCGGTTCTTCCCCTCCTTCGGCCCGGAGACCGGGACGAAGACGAGACCGGGCGTCGTGTCGGGGGTCCGGCGGATCTCCACCTCGTCCGGCTTGTCGGTGATCACCTGATAGCCGAGGGCCTCCGCCCACCAACTGGCGAGCCGGGACGGATCCCGGGCGTCGATGGTCAGGTTCTCCCAGACGGCGGTCATGCGGCCACCCTTCCTGATCGACACGTGGCGGAAGCTCAGGCTACGCCGAGGAGGCCGGAAAGGCGCGCCGGGCGTACGCGGGGCCGCCGGCGAGCACCGGCGGCCCCGCGCCGCGTCAGCGGGAGTCCGAACCGGTGGTGGTGATCGACGCGCGGCCTGCCTCCAGCCGGGCCACCGGCACCCGGAACGGCGAGCAGGAGACGTAGTCTAGGCCGACCTCGTGGAAGAAGTGCACCGAGTCCGGGTCGCCGCCGTGCTCGCCGCAGACGCCGAGCTTCAGGCCCGGACGGGCCGCCCGGCCCTCCTCGGCGGCGATGCGCACCAGCCGGCCGACGCCGTCGGTGTCGATCGACTCGAACGGCGAGATACCGAAGATGCCCAGCTCCAGGTAGCGCCAGAAGAACGCGCCCTCCACGTCGTCGCGGGAGAAGCCCCAGCCCATCTGGGTCAGGTCGTTGGTGCCGAAGGAGAAGAACTCGGCCGCCTCGGCGATCTGCCCGGCGGTCAGCGCCGCCCGGGGCACCTCGATCATCGTGCCGATCAGCACCTCGACGCCGCTGTCCCCGACCACCTCGGCGATGATCCGCTCGGCCTCGGCGCGTACCGTCTCCAGCTCCTGCACGGCCCCGACCAGCGGCACCATGATCTCCGGGCAGGCCTTGCCGCCGTCGCGGACGACCGCGACGGCGGCCTCCGCGATCGCGCGGACCTGCATGGCGAACAGGCCGGGGATGACCAGGCCGAGCCGGACGCCGCGCAGGCCCAGCATCGGGTTCTCCTCGTGCATCCGCCGTACGGCGGCGAGCAGCGCCTCCTCCTTGGCCACGTCCTCGCCGCGCTCCTGTGCCACCGCGACGTTGACCGCGAGCTGTTCCAGCGGGGGCAGGAACTCGTGCAGCGGCGGGTCGATCAGCCGCACGGTGACCGGCAGGCCGTCCATCTCGCGGAAGATCTCGATGAAGTCGGCCCGCTGCAGCGGCAGCAGCGCGGCGAGCGCGTCCTCCCGCTCCTGCTCGCCGGAGGCCAGGATGAGCCGCTCGACCAGCTCGCGCCGGTCGCCGAGGAACATGTGCTCGGTGCGGCACAGGCCGATGCCCTCGGCGCCGAAGCGCCGCGCCCGGGCCGCGTCCGCGCCGGTGTCGGCGTTCGTGCGTACCCGCAGCCGCCGCGCGGCGTCGGCGTGCGTCATGATCCGGTGTACGGAGCGGACCAGCGCGTCGTCGGTGTTCTCCGGGTCGAGTTCGCCCTCGAAGTACTGCACCACCTCGGACGGCATGACCGGCACCTCGCCGAGGTAGACCTTGCCGGTGGTGCCGTCGATCGAGACCACGTCGCCCTCGTTCACCACGTGGTCGCCCACAGTGAACTTCTTCGCCGGTACGTTCACTTCCAGCTCGTCGGCGCCGGAGACGCAGGTCTTGCCCATGCCGCGGGCCACCACGGCGGCGTGGCTGGTCTTGCCGCCCCGGGAGGTGAGGATCCCCTTGGCGGCGATCATGCCGTTGAGGTCGTCCGGGTTGGTCTCCCGGCGGACCAGGATCACCGACTCCCCCTCGGCGGCCAGCTCGACCGCCCGGGCCGAGGTGAAGACGACCTTGCCGGACGCGGCACCCGGGGAGGCGCCGATGCCCTTGGCCACCGGCTCGAACTCGTGGTCGAGCTGGAAGCGCGGGAACATCAACTGGGCGAGCTGCGCGCCGTTGACCCGGTGCAGCGCCTCGTCCAGGTCGATCAGACCCTCGTCGACGAGCTGCCCGGCGATGACGAACGCGGCGGCGGCGGTGCGCTTGCCGACGCGGGTCTGGAGCATCCAGAGCTTGCCGCGCTCGATGGTGAACTCGATGTCGCAGAGGTCCTTGTAGTGCTCCTCCAGCCGGGCCATGATGCCGAGCAGCTGGTCGTAGGAGGTCTTGTCGAGCTGCTCCAGCTCCTGCAACGGCACCGTGTTGCGGATGCCGGCGACCACGTCCTCACCCTGGGCGTTGGCGAGGTAGTCGCCGTAGATGCCCTGCGCGCCGCTGCCCGGGTCGCGGGTGAACGCGACGCCGGTACCGGAGTCGGGACCGAGGTTGCCGAACACCATCGTCACCACGTTGACGGCGGTGCCCAGGTCGGCCGGGATGCGCTCCTGGCGGCGGTAGAGGATCGCCCGTTCCGCGTTCCACGAGTCGAAGACCGCGCGGATGGCGAGGTCGAGCTGCTCGCGCGGCTCCTGCGGGAACTCGCGGCCGGTGTGCTTCGCGAAGATCTGCTTGTACGCGTCGACAAGCCCGCGCAGGTCGTCGGCGTCCAGGTCGAGGTCGTTGTGCGTGCCCTTGGCGCGCTTGATCTCGTCGAGCGCGTGCTCGAACTCCTCGCCCGGCACCTCGCAGACGGTCTTGCCGAACATCTGGATCAGCCGCCGGTACGAGTCCCAGGCGAACCGGTCGTTCCCGCCCGCCTGGTTGCTCAGGCCGACCACGCTGCGGTCGTTGAGGCCGACGTTGAGGACGGTCTCCATCATGCCCGGCATGGAGAACTTGGCGCCGGAACGTACCGAGACCAGCAGCGGGTCGTCCGGGTCGCCGAGGCGCCGGCCCATCTCGCGCTCCAGGGACTCCAGGTGCGCCTCGATCTGGGCGGCCAGGCCGTCCGGCTCGCGCCCGGTCGTCAGGTACGCCTTGCAGGCCTCGGTGGTGATCGTGAAGCCGGGCGGAACCGGCAGGCCGAGATTCGTCATCTCGGCCAGGTTGGCCCCCTTGCCGCCGAGCAGATCCTTGAGATCCTTGTTGCCCTCGGCGAAGTCGTAGACGTACTTCTGCTCGACCGGATCGTGCGCTGCCACCAGAGCCTCCCACGCGCGCCATTGACACTTAACGAAGGTTCAGTTCGGACATACCCCGGTAGTGACCACCGGTAATCCCGGCTCGTCAGCGTCGGTGGGGCGAAGGCTAGGCGAGTTTCGAGAAACCTGGGAGCGTTCGGTGACTTTCGGCACAACGGTCACCACAATCCGCGTTCGTACGGGTTTTTGGGAACGCTTCCACGAGCACGATCACGCAATTCCGATTCCCCTCGTACTCTTGACGTCACTGCATCTCGCGGAACCTGACCTTTGCCATATCCCGCGCGAATACACCCTCGGAGCCGTCGCCGTGCCGACCAACCCCGCCGCCCCGGAGACCGGGCCGGAGCCGACCGACACCCGTCCCACCAGCCCTTCCATCGACGTACCGGCTGTGCCGCTGCCCGGTGTGCCGGCACCCGCGGCCGAGCTGGCACGCGACGCCGCGGGCCGGGCCGCCGAGGCGCTCGCCGGACCGGCGCCGGTCCGGCTCGGCGACGTGGTGCCGGCGCCCGAGCACGTGCGCCCGGACCCGGCCGGCGACTTCACGCTGAGCGCGGACGCGGTGCTGCGGGTCAGCCCCGCCGGGCGGGACGTGGCCGAACAGCTCGCCGGCTGGCTGCGCCCGGCCACCGGCTTCCCGCTCCCGGTCGCCGACACCGGCGAGGACGGCCCGCTGACGCTCACGCTGTCCGCGGCGGTTCCCGCCCGGCCCGGCGAGCCGGACGACGCGCGGCTCGGGGACGAGGGCTACCGCCTCGACGTGACCACCGGCGGCGTCCGGATCACCGCCGCCACCCCGGCCGGGCTGTTCCACGGCGCGCAGACGCTGCGGCAGCTGCTACCCGCGCCGATCGAGAGCCCGACCGCCGTCGCCGCGCGCTGGGCGGTACCCGGCGGCACGATCGTCGACCGGCCGCGCTTCCCCTACCGGGGCGCGATGCTCGACGTCGCCCGCCACTTCTTCGCGGTCGAGGACGTGCTGCGGGTGATCGACCACCTGGCCCGCTACAAGCTCAACCACCTGCACCTGCACCTCACCGACGACCAGGGCTGGCGGATCGCCGTCGACTCCTGGCCACGGCTCGCCGAGGTCGGCGGTGCGACAGCGGTCGGCGGCGGCCCCGGCGGCTGGTACGCACGTGACGACTACCGCCGCATCGTCGCGTACGCCGCCCGCCGCCACGTCACAGTGGTGCCCGAGATCGACCTCCCGGGCCACACCAACGCGGCGCTCGTCGCGTACCCCGAACTGGCGCCCGGCAAGATCGCGCCACCGCCGTACACCGGCACCGAGGTCGGCTTCAGCTTCATCGACCCCGCCGACGAGCAGACGTACGCCTTCGTCGCGGACGTGGTCGGCGAGGTGGCCGCGTCGACGCCCGGGCCGTGGCTGCACCTCGGCGGCGACGAGGCGTTCAAGGTGCCGGCCGACAGCTACCGCTCCTTCGTGGAGCGGGCGCAGCGGCTGGTGGCCGCCACCGGCAAGACCGTCGTCGGCTGGCACCAGCTCGCCCCGGCCGCACACGTCGACGGGCGCGTCCTGCAGTGGTGGGGCACGAACGGTGACGACCCGGAGACCGCCGACGCGGTACGCCGTGGCGCCCGGCTGATCCTCTCCCCCGGCAACCACGCGTACCTGGACATGAAGTACGCCCCGGACACCCCGATCGGACACGACTGGGCCGGTCTGATCGACGTGCGCCGGGCGTACGAGTGGGATCCGGGCAGCCACGTGCGGGGCGTACCGGCCGAGGCGGTGCTGGGTGTGGAGGCGCCGCTGTGGACCGAGTCGGTCACGACGCCGGCCGAGGTCGAGTTCATGCTCTTCCCGCGCCTGCCCGCCGTCGCCGAACTCGGCTGGTCACCGCGCGAGACGCACGACTGGTCCCGGTTCCGCAGCCGGCTGGCCGCACACGGCCCGCGCTGGTCCACAGCCGGCATCGCCTTCCACCCCTCCCCCGAGATCCCCTGGCCCACCACCCCAGCCCAGATCCCCACCCAGCCCACCCCCACGCCCACCCCCACCTCCCCCACCACCCCCTGACCGCACACGGGGGCGCCGAACCCGTCGACGCTGAACCCCGTCGATCATGAAGTTGACGGCGACAAACCGGACACAAAACGCCGTCAACTTCATGATCGACGCCCTCATCCCCGGGCCGACGACATCCAGCCGCCCCTCGCCGTCGCGCACTCCCTCCCGAGCGCCCCGAGCGCCCCGAGCGCCCCGAGCGCCCCGAGCGCCCCGAAGATCTTGGTACGGAACGGCCCTCGGAGGGGCGCCGATCTACCAAGATCTCGAAGCTCACCCGCCCAGAGCCCGACATCGGGCACCAAGGCGACTCACCCCCCTCCCATCGGATCGGTGATCAAGGAGTTTGTGCCCGGTGCACGGCCTCAGACGGACACAAACTCCTTGATCAACGGGGTGGGGGGGTGGGGGGAGCCCTCGAGGTGGCCGGGCCGGGGTGGCTGCGGCGAGGACGGGCGGGGTTCGGTGTCGACGGCAGCCCTGATGGGCTCGGTGTCCGGATTCGGGGTGGTCGGGGTCACCCGTGGGGTGGAATCGGGGGTGGGTGCGGGGCGTTGTACATGGCAGACCGCGCCGCACCCGCCGACCGCCCGCCCCCTCGGGCCGGGAATCAGGCCGGGACGCCGGTCGTTACATCCCCGAGCCGCCGAGCAGGCCGACAGCGCCTGTCGAGCTGGCCCCACCGCCGGGCAGCGCCCCGGGAATGACCCCGGACCCCCGGTCGTTACATCCCCGAGCCGCCGGAGCAGGCCAACCCCCTGGCCGCCCGTGCAGGCCACCGGCCCGACGCACATACCGGGCCACCTGATCTTTCTTCGCGGCATCCCCCATCGCCGCGTACCCCCGACAGAGAGGCAACTGATCATGGCTACCACTCTGCTGCGCAAGACCGCTCTGACCGTCGCCGGTATCGCCGCCACCGCCGGTGGCATCGCCGGCCCCGCCATCGCCGCCCAGGCCACCCCGGCCGAGCGCGCCGCCCAGGTCGTCACCACCGACCGCAAGCACGGTGAGCGGGAGCTGGACGTGCGCTACGAGGCGCAGCCCAACTTCTACTTCTGCGGCCCCGCCGCCGCCCGTAACGCGCTGAGCGTGCAGGGCAAGAACATCGACGTGCACGCCATGGCCAAGGAGATGGGCACCACCGAGGCCGGCACCAACTCCATCAACGACATCACCCCGGTGCTCAACAAGGAGACCGGTAAGGACGTCTACAAGTCGACCGAGATCCCGGTGGACAAGGTCGGTGACAAGGTGGAGAAGCTGCGTGCCGACGTGGTCAAGACCGTCGACGACGGCCGTGCCGTGGTGGCCAACATCGCCGGCACCGCCACCGACACCGACGGCACCACCCACTCGTTCGAGGGTGGCCACTACATCAGCGTGGTCGGCTACCGCGACGGCGGCAAGGTCGTGACGATCGCCGACTCGGCGAACCCGGACCAGGCCTCCTACCGGATCGACGTGGACGAGCTCGCCCGCTGGATCGCCAGCCGCGGCTACAGCTCCTGACCGAGTGACAATGACGAAGGGCCCGACCCCGGAACGGGGGTCGGGCCCTTCGGCGTGTCCGGGGTCAGCGGTCAGCCGCCCGAGTCGTCCAGCTCCGCGCCGTCGGGCGGGGTGTCGTCGTCGCGGCTGGCCAGCCAGCCGTCGGGCAGGAAGACCTTGCCCGGGGAGTTGGTACGGCCGCGCGGCTGGCCGAGGTTCTCCACCGGGAACGGTACGGCCGGGTCGAGCTTGCCGAGCAGGTCGTCGAGCTGCGCCAGGCTCTCGATCATGGCGAGCGAGCGGCGCAGTTCGCTGCCGATCGGGAAGCCCTTCAGGTACCAGGCGACGTGCTTGCGGAAGTCGGTGCAGCCGTCCCGCTCGCCGCGGGCCGGGTTGCGCGCGCCCGCCACGAACTGCTCCACCAGCAGTTCGGCGTGCCGCCGCATGGTCACCGCCACCTCGCCGAGGCTCGGTAGCCGCCGCTCGGCGCTCCCGTTGAACGCGGCCTCCAGGTCGGCGAACAGCCACGGCCGGCCCAGGCAGCCGCGCCCGATCACCACGCCGTCGACGCCGGTGTGCGCGACCATCCGCAGCGCGTCGTCGGCCTCCCAGATGTCGCCGTTGCCGAGCACCGGCACGTCGAGCGCCGACTTGAGCGTGGCGATCGCGTCCCAGTCGGCGGTGCCGGAGTAGCGCTGCGCGGCCGTACGCCCGTGCAGGGCGACCGCCGCGACGCCCGCGTCCTGGGCCGCCAGCCCCGCCTCGACGTACGTCAGGTGGTCGTCGTCGATGCCCTTGCGCATCTTGACGGTGACCGGCACCCCGGCGGGTGACGCGGCGTCCACCGCGGCCCTGACCAGCCGGGCGAACAGCCGGCGGCGCCACGGCAGGGCCGAGCCGCCGCCCCGGCGGGTCACCTTGGGCACCGGGCAGCCGAAGTTCAGGTCGATGTGGTCGGCCAGGTCGCGCTCGACCACGATCCGCACGGCGGCGGCGGTGATCTCCGGGTCGGTGCCGTAGAGCTGGAGGCTGCGGGGCTTCTCCTCGGCGCCGAAGGCGATCATGCGCAGCGTCTTCGGGTTCCGCTCGACGAGCGCGCGGGTGGTGATCATCTCGCAGACGTAGATGCCGCCGCCCTGCTCACGGCAGAGCCGGCGGAAGCCGACGTTGGTGATCCCGGCCATCGGCGCGAGCACCACCGGCGGCCACACCCGGTGCGGGCCGATGGTCAACGCGGGCAGGGTCGGGGCAGTCACCGCACAAGTGTAAGGAAGGGCCCCTTCTTAACGTCTCCGGTAGAGCAGGGGCCCCTTGTTAACAGGGCACATATCACAGCCGGCCAGCCCGGCGGGCGTTCTCCACAACCGGGGCGGCTGTCCACAGGACGGGCGGACGGGCAGGAGGAGCAGCGGTCGAGCCCGCACGCTGCCGGGCATGCGCGAACAGCCACCCGAACTCAGCGACCTGGCCGAGCGCCAGCAGCAGATCGTCACCCGGACGCAGCTACTCGGCGTCGGATACGACGACATGTACCTGTACCGGCAGACCCGGCGCGGCCTGTGGCAGCGCGTGCTGCCGGCCACGTACGCGCTCGTCACCGGCACCCTCACCGACGAGCAACGACGAATCTCGGCGGCGCTCTACGCGGGCGCCGACGCCCAGCTCACCGGCCTGGCCGCCCTGATCTGGTACGGCTTCCGGCACAGTCCGCGCACCGCTGACGTACACCTGATCCTGCCGCACCACGTGCGGCGCCGCTCGGCCGGTCACGCGGTGATCGCGCGGGCCCTGGAGCTTGATCCGCGGGCCCGGCGGACCGCGCTGTACCCGGTGTGCTCGCCGGCCAGGGCGGTCGTGGACGCGGCCCGCGACCTGCGCCGGCTGCGGCCGGTACGGGCGACGGTGGCCGAGGCCGTGCAGCGCGGTTTCACCGACCTGGACAGCCTGGACGCGGAGATCCGCCGGGCCCGGCGGAGCCGCACCGCCCTGATCCGGAAGGCGTTCGCGGAGATCACCGATGGGGTCCGCTCGGCGCCGGAGACGGAGCTGCGGGAGTGCCTGGGCGCCAGCGGCGTGCTCGGCGGGATCCTGTGGAACCCGCGGCTGTCGGCGGCCGACGGCACCCGGCTGCCGACGCCGGACGGCTACCTCGCCGAGTGCGCGGTGGCGCTGGAGGTCGACTCGCGGGAGTACCACCTCAGCCCGAACGACTGGGCGCGGACGCTGGACCGGCACAACGAGCTGAGCCGGTACGGGGTGCTCATCCTGCACTTCACGCCGGCGCAGATCCGCCGGGAGCCGGGCCGTGTGCGGCGCATGGTGGAGGACGCGTACGCGGCCCGGCGCGGGCTGGGCGCCGGGACCGGCGTACGGGCGGAGCCGATCTCCCCCGGATGAGGGGTGTTAAGAAGGGGCCCCTTCTCTACGCGAGGCGTTAAGAAGGGGCCCTTCCTTACATCGGGTCAGCAGCCGGGCAGGCGCTCGATCAGGTAGCGCTCGACCTGGTCCAGCGAGACGCGCTCCTGGGCCATCGTGTCCCGGTTCCGGACCGTGACCGCGTTGTCGTCGAGCGTGTCGAAGTCGACTGTGACGCAGAACGGCGTGCCGATCTCGTCCTGCCGGCGGTAGCGGCGGCCGATCGCCTGCGAGTCGTCGAACTCGACCACCCAGCGCTTGCGCAGGTCGGTGGCGAGCTGCTTGGCCTTCGGCGACAGCGCCTCGTTGCGCGACAGCGGCAGCACGGCGACCTTGACCGGGGCCAGGCGCGGGTCGAACCGCATGACGGTGCGCTTGTCCACGCCGCCCTTGGTGTTCGGCGCCTCGTCCTCGTCGTACGCCTCGAGCAGGAACGCCAGCACCGCGCGGGTGAGGCCGGCGGCCGGCTCGATCACGTACGGCATCCAGCGCTCGCCCTTGCCCTGGTCGAAGTACGACAGGTCGACGCCGGAGTGCTTGCTGTGCGTGGACAGGTCGAAGTCGGTGCGGTTGGCGATGCCCTCCAGCTCGGCGAACTCGCTGCCGCCGAACCGGAACCGGTACTCGATGTCGACGGTGCGCTTCGAGTAGTGGGAGAGCTTCTCCTTGGGGTGCTCGTAGAAGCGCAGGTTCTCCTCGGACAGGCCCAGGTCGAGGTACCAGTTCCAGCGCTCGGAGAGCCAGTACTCGTGCCACTGCTCGTCGGTGCCGGGCTCGACGAAGAACTCCATCTCCATCTGCTCGAACTCGCGGGTCCGGAAGATGAAGTTGCCCGGGGTGATCTCGTTGCGGAACGACTTGCCGGTCTGCGCGATGCCGAACGGCGGCTTCTTGCGGGCGACCGTCTCCACGTTCTTGTAGTTGACGAAGATGCCCTGGGCGGTCTCGGGGCGCAGGTAGTGCATGCCCTCGTCGCTCTCCACCGGGCCCAGGTAGGTCTTCATCAGGCCGTTGAACATCTTCGGCTCGGTGAAGGTGCCCTTGTTGCCGCAGTTGGGGCAGTTCAGCTCCGTCAGCGAGGTCAGCGGCTTGCCGTGCTTGGCCTCGTACGCCTCTTCCAGGTGGTCGGCCCGGAACCGCTTGTGGCAGGACTGGCACTCGGTCAGCGGGTCGACGAACTCGGCGATGTGGCCGCTGGCCTCCCAGACCTTGCGGGCCAGGATGACCGCCGAGTCGAGGCCGACGACGTCGTCGCGCTGCTGCACCATGGTCCGCCACCACTGCCGGCGGACGTTCTCCTTCAGCTCGACGCCGAGCGGACCGTAGTCCCACGCCGACCGGGTGCCCCCGTAGATCTCGCTGGAGGGAAAGACGAAGCCCCGGCGCTTGGCGAGGCTGGTGACGGCGTCGATACGGTCGGCTGGCATGTTTCCTCCTACGCCGGCTGGCGGTCGGCGCGGTTGAGATGGATGGAACCGGGCTGTTCGGGACAACGGTACGACCGTGTCCGTCCCGAGCCCAGCAGAATACCGGGGGCCGGTCAGCTCACCCCGCAGACCTCCACGCCGCCCGTCTGCTGGTCCGGCGCGAGCGTCACGGTCTGCGCCTCCCGCCGGCCGCCGGCGAGCGTGACGTCCACCGGCACGGTGAGCGTGGTGAGGTCGACCTCGCCCACCCGGTAGCCGGAGATCTGCGGCTCGGTCGCCACCCGGCGCTCGAACTCGCGCCGGGGCTCGCGTCGCCGGATGTCGTCGCAGAGCGTGTCGTACGCCTTGGACCACTCCCGGGCCACGAGCGCCTGGTAGTAGTCGTTCGTGACCGCCCGGCCCTGCTCACCGATCGCCTGGGCGTTGCTCACCGCCAGGCCGACCACTGCCGCCCCGCCCCCACCGCAGCAGATCAGCACTGCGAGCGCGCCCGCGCCGAGGCCGAGCCAGAGCCGGGTCCGCCCGCCCTCGGTGGGCGGGGCGGCGAACGGCGGCGCGGCGCCGGGCCCCTGCGGCGGCGCGGGCACCCCGTGTTCCGCCGGCAGCGCGGGCGGAACGGATGACGGGGGTGGCGCGGCCGGTCCGGGAGCGGTCATACGCGCCAGGGTAGTGCCCCGGCACTCAGCGATACGGACCTGCGGCGCGATCGCTGGCGACGACGACGATCTCACCCTCGGGGGCGGCGCTGGCGAGCGTCTCGTACGCCGACGGCTCGTCCACCGATCGGGCGAGCAGCGGCACGGCGGTGACCTTGACGTCGAATCCGCCGAGCGCCCGCCGGTACGCACCGACCGACTCCCACTCGGTGATCAGGACCCAGTGGTCCGGGTCGTCGAGCGCCCGCAGCAGTTCACCGCGCAGGTAGCCGGGGCGGGCGGCGAGCGCGGCCAGCGCGGCGTGCGCCGCACGGGTGAACTCGTCCACCGTTTCGGCTTCCACCACGAAGCGGTTGGTGACCAGCACGGGGTTCCTCCTCGTAGAGTTTGTGGCATGCAGCGTACGCAGAGTCCTGTGCTGTCCCGGTTGGCACGGCTCAACCCGACGGCGGTGTTCCTGGCCGCGCTGGCCCTGGTGCTTGTCGGCCTCTTCGCGCCCGGCCCGGCGGGCGGCGTCCTGCTGCTCGTGCTGGCCGGCGTGCTGGTCTGGCTGATGTCGGTCACCTGGCCGGTGCAGGCCCCGGCGACCCGGATGCTCCGGCTGGTGATGCTCACCTTGTTGATCGCGGTGGCGCTGGCGAAGCTCATGGTCGGCTGACTCGGGAAAGCAGAACCGAGCTGACCTGCGCTGACATGCAATCATGCGTTTTTGACAATAGTTTTCGTTGTCGCGGACAGTTGAGCCCATGACCGTTCGTGCACCCCGCCGTATCCTGACCGCCGCAGCCGCCGCCCTGCTCGCCGCCGCCGGCCTGACCGCCTGCGCGGACGGCACAGGCGGCGCGAGCGCGCCGGGCAGGGTCGACGTGGTGGCCGCGTTCTACCCGCTCCAGTTCCTGGCCGAGCGGATCGGCGGCGACACGGTCGCGGTCAGCAACCTGACCAAGCCCGGCGCCGAGCCGCACGACCTGGAACTCAACCCGCGGCAGGTCGGCCAGGTCGTCGACGCCGACGTGGTCGTCTACCTCAGCGGCTTCCAGCCGGCGGTGGACGAGGCGGTGGAGCAGAACGGCGGCGACCGCGCGTTCGACGTGGCGGGCGTGACGCCGCTGCGGGACGCCGCCGCCGGTGGCCACGACCACGATCACGAGGGCGAGGCCGGGCACGCCGAGGAGGGCGGCGGCAAGGACCCGCACGTCTGGCTCGACCCGACCCGGCTGGCCACCATCGGCGACAAGCTCGCCGAGCGCCTCGGCAAGGCCGACCCGGACCACGCCGCCGACTACGCCGCCCGCGCCGGCGCGCTGCGCACCGAGCTGACGAAGCTGGACACCGAGTACGCCGACGGCCTGCGCACCTGCCAGCGCCGGGAGATCGTCACCAGCCACACCGCGTTCGGCTACCTGACCGAGCGCTACCAGCTGGAACAGATCGGCATCAGCGGGCTCACCCCGGAGTCCGAGCCGTCCCCGAAGCGCCTCGCCGAGGTCGCCGAGGAGGCCCGGGAGCACCAGGCCGGCACGATCTTCTTCGAGACGCTGGTCAGCCCGAAGGTCGCCGAGACGATCGCGCGTGAGGTCGGGGCGAAGACGGCCGTCCTGGACCCGCTGGAGGGCCCGCCCGCCGACGGCGACTACCTCTCCGCGATGCGCACCAACCTGCAGACCCTGCGAACCGCTCTGGACTGTTCATGACCTCACCCGTGATCGAGATCGCGCACGCCACCGTCGGCTACGACGGCAGCCCGGTGCTGCGTGACGTCTCGCTGACAGTGACCGCCGGCGAGGTGGTCGCCGTGCTCGGCGCCAACGGCTCCGGCAAGTCGACGCTCGTGCGCGCCGCGCTCGGCCTGGTGCCGGTCGGCGCCGGGTCGGTCGCCCTGTTCGGCACGCCGCAGCGCCGCTTCCGGCAGTGGCACCGCATCGGGTACGTGCCGCAGCGGCTCGGCGCGGGCAGCGGAGTACCAGCCACCGTGCGCGAGGTGGTGGCGTCCGGGCGGCTGGCCCGCCGGGGCGTACTGCGTCCCTCCGGGCGGGCGGACCGGGAGGCGGTGGCGGCGGCACTGGACGCGGTCGGGCTCGCCGACCGGGCCGGTGACCCGGTGTCCACGCTCTCCGGCGGCCAGCAGCAGCGCACCCTGATCGCCCGCGCGCTGGCCGGCGGGCCGGAGCTGCTGGTGCTGGACGAGCCGACCGCCGGGGTGGACGCTGCGAGCCAGGAGGCGTTCGCCGGGGCGCTGCGCGCGTTCCGCGACGGTGGCGGCACGGTCCTGCTCGTCGCGCACGAGCTGGGCCCGCTGCGCCCGCTGATCAGCCGGGCCGTGGTGGTGCACCAGGGCGGGATCGCCCACGACGGCGCGGTGCCCGAACCGGCCGGCCACCACGCCGACCCGGACCACGAGCACGTGCACCCGCACTGCGACGAGGAGCCCGCCCGGCTCTGGACAGGCATCTGAGATGGATCTCTTCCAGTACGACTTCATGCTCCGCGCCCTGGTCGGCGCGCTGATCATCGGTCTGGCCGCCCCGGCGCTCGGCATCTACCTGGTGCAGCGCCGGCTGGCGTTGATCGGCGACGGGCTCGGGCACGTGGCGCTCACCGGCGTCGGTGCGGGACTGCTGCTCAACCGCTCCCCCGTGCTGGTGGCGGTGATCGCCGCGACGCTCGGCGCGGTGGTGATCGAGCTGGTCCGCGCGTACGGGCGCACCTCCGGCGACCTGGCGCTGGCGTTGCTGTTCTACGGCGGCATCGCCGGTGGCGTGATGCTGGTCGGGCTGTCCGACGCCAGCAGCGGGTCGCTCAACGCGTACCTGTTCGGGTCGCTGACCACCACCTCCCGCACCGACCTGATCACCATCGGGGTGCTCGGCGCGGTGCTGCTGGTGACCATGCTGGTGCTGCGCCCGGCGCTGTTCGCGGTCTGCCACGACGAGGAGTACGCCCGGGTGTCCGGCCTGCCGGTGCGGGCGCTGAACCTGCTCATCGCGGTCGGCACCGCGGTCACGGTGACCATCGCCATGCGGGCGGTCGGGGTGCTGCTGATCAGCGCGCTGATGGTGGTGCCGGTGGCGACCGCGCAGCAGGTGACCCGGGGCTTCCGCTCCACCATGACGGCGGCCATGGCGCTGGGCCTGTTCGCCGCCGGCACCGGGGTCTGGGTGGCCGCGACCGCCGACACCGCCCCCGGCGCATCGGTGGTGCTCGTGGCGATCGGCTCGTTCCTGCTGGTCGCGCTCGCGGCGGCCGGTGTGCGGGCGCTGCGGCGGCGGGTGCGGGCCGACCGGGCCACGCCCCCGTCCGAGCCGGTCGAGCACGAGGTGCTGCTGCGGTGAGGCCCTGCCCGCCGGCGCAGCTGGGATTGGTTACCGTTACAGGGTGACCGGCACGAACGGGTACGACGCCTTCGAGGGTGCGGGTGACCTGCTGCGCGCGCTCTCGGCCCCGATCCGGCTCGCGATCGTCAGCGAGCTGGCCGAGGGCGAACGCTGCGTGCACGAGCTGGTCGAGAAGCTCGGCGCGCCGCAGCCGCTGGTCTCCCAGCACCTGCGGGTGCTGCGGGGCGCCGGGGTGGTGCGCGGGTCGCGGCGCGGCCGGGAGATCGCGTACGCGCTGGTCGACGACCACGTCGCGCACATCGTGGCGGACGCGGTCAGTCACGCCGGTGAAGGGTCGCACTGAGCGGGAAATCGGCCACGTGCCGACGCGCCCGCGCCGTGGGACGCTGTCCGGCGTGAAGATCTACGCCGACCGTTTTCCCACCGCCGTCCGCCAGTTCCTCACCGACCTGCTCGTGGTCGTCTGGGTGTACGCGGCGATCCGCTTCGCGCTGTGGCTGCACGACGTGGTCGAGAAGCTCGCCGTACCGGGGCAGAAGCTGGAGGGGGCCGGCGGCGGACTCGCCGACAACCTGGCCGACGCCGGCGGCAAGGTCGGCCGGGTGCCGATCGTCGGCGACGAGCTGACCGCGCCGTTCACCCGGGCCGCCGACGCCGCCCGCTCGGTCGCCGAGGCGGGCCGCGACCAGCAGGAGCTGGTCGGGCAGCTCGCGCTCGGGCTGACCGTCGCGGTGCTGGTGTTCCCGCTCGGCCTGGTGCTGTTCGGCTGGCTGCCGCTGCGCCTGCGCTGGATGCGCCGGGCCGGCGCGGCGAAGGCACTGGCGGGCGTCCCGGCCGGCCGGGACCTGCTGGCGCTGCGCGCGCTGGCCGGTCAGCCGCTGTCGAAGCTGACCCGGATCGCGCCCGACGTCGCCGAGGCGTGGCGGCGCGGCGACGACGCGACCGTCGACGCGCTCGCCGCGCTGGAGCTGCGCGAACTGGGGCTGCGCGGCGGCCGGTAAGGTGTGCCGGTGCTGTACTTCCTGATCGTCGTCGCCGTGCTGCTGCTGGGATACGCAGGCGTGCTGGTGAGTTTCGTCCGCAAGGGCCGCAAGATCCCGCCGTCGGCGTACCTGGTGCTGGCCGGCCTCAACGGCCTGATCCTGGCCGGCATCCTGGCCTGGGCGATCGCGCGCTGACCGCCCGGCGGCCGCCCTCGGCGGCCGTCCGGGCGGCACGGCCGCCTGGTGGTCCGGTCAGCCGGCGGGCGGGATGCGACGGCGTACGTCCTGCTCGGTGGACGGCCCCGGCTCCCAGCGGGCCACCCAGGGCAGGTCGGCGGGCGGGGTGACGACACCCTCCTCCACCGAGGCGTACCGGCCGGCGACGATCCGCTTGGCGGCGGCCACGTCGACCGAGTCGGTGTTCGACCACAGGCCGGTGAACAGCTCGTCGACGCGCAGCCGCGCCTGCCGGCAGAACAGGTCGGCCAGCTCGACGTTCTCCGGGTGCGCGTCCCGCTCGGCGTAGGCCCGGACGCAGACCGCGCTCATCGCGAACAGCTCCGCGCCGATGTCCACCACCCGGCCGAGGAACGCCTGCTTGCGCTCCATCTTCCCCTGCCAGCGGGACATCGCGTAGAACGTCGACCGGGCCAGCTTGCGGGAGGTCCGCTCGACGTGGCGCAGGTGCCCGGCCAGCGGCCCGAACTCCTGGTACGCCCCGGGCGTCTGCCCCTTGCCGACGGCGAGCGTGGGCAGCCACCTCGCGTAGAAGGCGCCGGCCCGCGCGCCCGCCTTCGCCTTGCGGCCCAGCCCCGCGTCGGGGTCGATGATGTCGCCCGCGACGGACAGGTGCGCGTCGACCGCCTCGCGGGCGATCAGCAGGTGCATGATCTCGGTGGAGCCCTCGAAGATCCGGTTGATCCGCAGGTCGCGCAGGAGCTGCTCGACAGCGGCCGGCCGTTCCCCCCGGGCGGCGAGCGAGTCGGCCGTCTCGTAGCCGCGCCCACCGCGGATCTGGATCAGCTCGTCGGCGATCCGCCAGGCCATCTCGCTGGCGTAGAGCTTGACCAGCGCCGCCTCGATCCGGATGTCGTTGCGGTCGTCGTCGGCGAGCATGCAGGACAGGTCGAGCATGGACTCCATGCCGTACGTGGTGGCGGCGATGAAGGCCAGCTTCTTCGCCACCGCCTCGTGCTCGCCCACCGGGCGGCCCCACTGGACCCGGTCCGCCGCCCACTCGCGGGCCACGTTGAGCGCCCACTTCCCGGCGCCGACGCACATGGCAGGCAGCGAGAGCCGGCCGGTGTTCAACGTGGTCAGCGCGATCTTGAGGCCCTTGCCCTCACCGCCGATCACGTTCTCCTTCGGCACGAACACGTCGTGGAACCGGGTGAGGCTGTTCTCCAGGCCGCGCAACCCGACGAAGGAGTTGCGCCGCTCCACGGTGATGCCGTCGCTGTCGCCCTCCACCACGAACGCGGTGATGCCGCCGCGCCGCCCCTCGCCGGCCGGCACCCGGGCCATCACCACCAGCAGCGTGGCGAGCGTGCCGTTGGTGGCCCAGAGCTTCACCCCGTTGAGCCGGTAGCCGGTGCCGTCCGCGGTCGGCTCGGCGGTGGTGGCGAGCCGGGCCGGGTCGGAGCCGACGTCCGGCTCGGTGAGCAGGAACGCGGAGACCTCACCGGCGGCGAGCCGGGGCAGGAACCGTTCCTTCTGCTCGGGCGTGCCGAACATCTTCAGCGGCTGCGGCACGCCGATCGACTGGTGCGCGGAGAGCAGCGCGCTGACCGCCGGGTTCACCGAGCCGACGAGCATCAGCGCCCGGCAGTAGTGCAGGTTACTCAGCCCCAGCCCGCCGTACTGACGGTCGATCTTCATGCCGAACGTGCCGAGCCCGGCCAGGCCGTGGAACACCTCGTCGGGGATGCGCGCGTCCCGCTCGATCGCCTCGCCGTCCACCTCGGACGTCAGGTACGCGCGCAGCGAGCCGAGGAACTCGTCGGCGCGGGCCACCTCGGCCGGATCGGGGCGGGGCCACGGGTCGATCAGGTCGAGCCGGAAGCGGCCGAGGAACAGTTCCTTGCCGAAGCTGGGCCGGTCCCAGGCCGACTCGCGGGCGGCCTCGGCGACCTGCCGGGCCTCCTTCTCGGAGACCTGGCCCGCCTCGGCGGGCAGCGGCCCCGCGCCGTCTGGTGACTCGGGCCGGCTGTTCTGTGTCGTGGTCACGGCTGCCTCCTCGTCGGTCCGGCTGCGTCGACGCGTTCGACGAAAACGACGCTACCCCCGGGTGTTACCCAGGGGTAGCGCTGCGTGCACGTCCGATTTGGCGGACGGTCAGTCGGTGAGCGTCTGCGGGTTGTCGTCCTCGTCGTCGATGTCGTCCTCACCCCAGTTGCGCCGGCTGAACGGCAGGATGGCCCAGAAGATCAGGAACCAGAGGCCGGTGAGCGCGCTGAGCAGGAACGCGATCGGCCGGTCCAGCACGAAGTCGGTGACCAGCAGGACCGAGCTGACCATCGCGATCAGCATGAAGAACAGGCCGCCGGTGGCCATCCGGTGGGCGAACCGGACCAGCTCCGGCTTACGCCCCTGCCGGAACAGCGCCCGGTGGAACGCGACCGGAGAAATGATCATCGCGGCGGACGCGGCGGCGGTCAGCAGCGCCACGATGTAGACGTCGCGCTGGAACTCCGTGGTCCGGCCGAACCCGTTGCTGAACGGCAGCGTCAGCAGGAAGGCGAAGAGGATCTGCACGCCGGTCTGCGCGACCCGCAGCTCCTGCAACAGATCGGCGAAGTTGCGCTGCCAGCGCTGCTTCTCGGATTCCTTGGACACTCGCGGACCTCCCCGGGAGACGGCACGGCCGGCGGGTGAACGCCCACCGGCAGGACCGCCTGTGCCCCGTACGGATGATCACGAAACCGGTTCAGGAACCGCGGCGGATCCGGCCCGCGTACCGTGCCTCCAGTTCGGCGTTGTGCTCGTCGCCGCCGGTGATGTTCGCGGACAGGTAGACCGGCGGGCGCTGCCCCGCCGCGACCAGCCGGGCCACCACCTCGGCGACGATCTGCTGGGCGAGCAGCGCCGCGGTGATCGAGGAGACCGCGCCGACCGCGCCGCCGCCCGGCAGCGGCAGCGTGGCGTCGCCGTACGGGGCGCCGTTGTCCAGCACCACGTCGGCGAAGTCGGCGAGCTTGCGGCCGGACGGGTGCCGCGAGGTCATCCGCGCCGAGTGCTGTGCCGACGTGATCGCCACCAGGCCGTGCCCGCGTTCCTTCACGATGGACGCGAACTCGACCATCGCCCCGTTCACGCCCGAGTTCGAGGCCAGCACGAACACGTCCTGCGGCCGGATCGGCGCCAGCTCGTAGAGGCGGTGCGCCACGGCCGGGTCGCGCTCCAGCTTCGGGCCGAGCACGTCGGCCGGGTCGCCGCCGATCAGCACCAGGTCACGCAGCGCGATCCGGTTGGTGGGCACCAGCCCGCCGGCCCGGCCGGCGATCTCCATGGCCAGCGCCTCGGAGTGCCCGGTGCCGAACGCGTGCACCACACCGTCGGCGCGCAGCGCCGCCGCGATCAGGTCGGCCGCGTCGGCCACGTTCTGCCGCTGCTCGGCGGCGACCCGGCCGATCGTCTCGGTCACCACCGCCAGGTACGCCTCGGCGCTCACCGTCATGCCTCCTCCGTTCCCGCGCACCGGGCGAGGATCGCCTCGGCCAGCGGGCCGGGCGCCTCGTCCGGGATCCAGTGGCTGACGCCGGACAGCGTCACGAACCGGTAGTCACCGGTGACGTGCGCGGCGCACGCCTGCGCGGCCGTCCGGCCGATCGCCACGTCCTTGTCGCTCCACACGAACGTGGTGGGCACCCCCACCGGGGCGACCGCCTTCATGTCCGCACCGGTCATCGCGCGGTACCAGTTCAGCGCCGCCGTCAACGCGCCCGGCTCGCGCATCGGCTCGGCGTACCGGGCCACCACGTCGGCGTCGCCCACTCCGCTCAGCAGCTTGCGCAGCGTGGCGCCGTTCCACGCCAGCAGCACCTTCTCCGCCGTACCGGGCTTGCGGAACAACGCGATGTAGGCGGACTTGACCTTCTGCCGGGGGTCGGTGGCGAGCGCGTGCCCCATCGCGGCCGGGTGCGGCACCGACACCGCGGTCAGCGTCCGCACCCGCTCCGGGTGCGCCGCCGCCAGCCCCCACGCCACGATCGCGCCCCAGTCGTGGCCGACCACGTGGGCGCCGGTCACCCCGAGTGCGTCCAGCACCGCGGCCGCGTCGGCCACCAGCTCCGGAATCCGGTACGCCCCGACGTCGGCCGGACGCGCGCCGGGCGAGTAGCCGCGCTGGTCGAGCGCGTACGTGCGCAGCCCGGCGGCGTGCAGCGCGGGCGTGACCGCGTCCCACTCACCGGAGTGCTGCGGGAAGCCGTGCAGCAACAGGACCGGGTCACCGTCCTCGGGGCCGCCGGCGCGTACCTCGAACGTCAGTCCCCGCGCATCCACCAGCATGATCGCCACCATACCGACACTCGCCCTGCTGGGCCGGGGCCCGTGGTCGGTGCTAGCGTCTGCGACGAGACAACTTCACATCCGACAGGGGAGCGCACAGCGCTGAGAGTGCGGGCCGGTGCCCGCAGACCCTCGAACCTGATCTGGGTAATGCCAGCGCAGGGAGTTCGGTCGACCTCCAGCCGCGTCGCCGTCCGGTGACCACCGGGCGCGGCGTGCGTCTTCTCCTGGTTCACCTCGACGAACTGGGAGCCAACCGTGAACCACACCGACAGCAACCGCTGGCGTACCGTCGACATCGTCGTCGCCTCGGTCATCGCCGTCGCCTTCGGCGTCGTCTTCTGGGCCTGGGGCCTGCTCTGGAGCGCCACCGACGCGGCGTTCGCGTTCTTCCCGCCGGCCCAGGCCGTGCTATACGGCGTGTGGCTGATCCCGGCGGTGCTCGCCGGCCTGATCATCCGCAAGCCGGGCGCCGCGCTGTACTGCGAGACGGTGGCCGCGATCATCTCCGCCCTGCTGGGCAGCCAGTGGGCGAGCATCGTGATCCTCCAGGGCCTGATGCAGGGCATCGGCGCCGAGCTGGCCTTCGCCGCGTTCCGGTACCGCTCGTTCCGACTGCCGGTGGCGGTGCTGGCCGGCGCGCTGACCGGTCTCGGCGCGGCGATCTTCGACTTCGTCTACTGGAACAAGGCTTTCGACTTCGCCTCCTACCGCCTCCCGTACGCGCTGATCACGATCGTCAGCGCCACGATCGTCGCCGGTCTCGGCGCGCACGTCCTCACCCGCGCGCTGGCGAACACCGGCGTCCTGGACCGCTTCCCCGCCGGCCGCGACCGAGCCCTGGTCTGACGCCTCCATCGTGTCGATCATGAAGTTGACGGCCGTTTCGGCACCCGTCATCGCCGTCAACCTCATGATCGACGGAGAAGAGGGGGTGGGTGGGCGGTGAGCGGGGTGGTGCTGCGGGGGTTCGGGTGGCGGCACGGGGGACGGAAACGCTGGGCTCTGCGCGGGGTGGATCTGCGCGTGGAGAGCGGCGAGCGGGTGCTGCTGCTCGGACCCTCCGGCGCCGGTAAGAGCACGCTGCTGGCCGCGCTGGCCGGGCTGCTGCCGGAGGACTCCGGCGAGCAGGAGGGCACCGTCGAGATCGACGGGCTGGACCCGCGCAAGGCCCGCGAGCGCGTCGGCATCGTCTTCCAGGACCCGGAGACCCAGCTCGTCATGGCCCGCTCCGGCGACGACGTGGCGTTCGGGCTGGAGAACCGTGGCGTACCCGCCGGGGAGATCTGGCCCCGCGTCGACGAGGCGCTGCACCGGGTCGGTTTCCCGTACGACAGGGACCGCCCCACCGCAGCGCTCAGCGGCGGCGAGCAGCAGCGGCTGGCGCTGGCCGGCACGCTCGCGCTGCGTCCCGGGCTGCTGCTGCTCGACGAGCCCACCGCCAACCTCGACCCGGCCGGCGCCACCCTGATCCGCCGGGCCGTCGCGAACGCGCTCGACCCGGACACCACGATGGTCCTGGTCGAGCACCGGGTCACCGAGGCGCTGCCGCTGGTCGACCGCGTCGTCGTGCTGGAACCCGGCGGCGGGGTGCGCGCCGACGGGCCGCCCGAGGCGGTCTTCGCCGCGCACGGCGACGCGCTGGCCGCCGCCGGGGTCTGGGTACCCGGCCACGTCGCGCCACCCCGGCACGCCACCACGCCGCCCGGCGACGTGCTGCTCACCGCGGAGCGGCTCGGCCTGCCGCCCCGGCTCGACCCCACCGATCTCCGGGTACGCGCCGGCGAGGCGCTCGCCGTCCTCGGCCCCAACGGCGCCGGCAAGTCCACACTGGCGCTGCTCCTGGGCGGCCTGCTGAAGCCCGGCACGGGCGCCGTCACCGCGTCGGCGGAACTCGCCGGGCGGGACGCGCGAACTCCCCCGCACCGCTGGCGGGCACCCGCGCTGGTACGCCGGATCGGTTCGGTGTTCCAGGACCCGGAACACCAGTTCGTCACCGCCACGGTCCGCGACGAGCTGGCGCTCGGCCCGCGCCGCACCGGCCGGCCCGAGTCGGCGGTGACCGCCACCGTCGACGAGCTGCTGCACCGGTTGCGGCTGGACCGGCTGGCCGGCGCCAACCCGTACACCCTCTCGGGCGGGGAGGCGCGGCGGCTGAGTGTGGCGACGGCCCTGGCCACCGCGCCCCGCCTGCTGATCTGCGACGAGCCCACGTTCGGCCAGGACCGGCGGACCTGGCTGGAGCTGGTCGACCTGCTCGCCGAGCTGCGCGACGCCGGGCACGGCGTGGTCGCGGTGACCCACGACGAGGACTTCGTCGCCGCGCTGGCCGACACGACGCTCACCCTGCACCGCTCCCCCGACGGGGTGGCCACGTGATCGGCCTAGAACCGGTCGCCGCACCCGGCGCCCCGCTGGCCCGGCGCAACCCGGTGGCGAAGCTGGCCGCCGCTGTGGTCTTCACGCTGATCCTGGTGGCGACGCTCGACCCGGTGGCCCCGGCCATCGCCATCGCCGTCGAACTCGCGGTGCTGCCGCTGTTCGGGGTCCGCTACCGGGTGCTGGCCCGCCGGGCCTGGCCGCTGCTCGCCGGTGCCGCCGGCATCCTGATCACGCTGGTGCTCTTCGCGGCCGACCGCTCCGGCCGGGTGCTGGTCGAGGCCGGCCCGGTCCTGGTCACCGAGGGCGTCCTCGTCACCGCGCTGGGCCTGGTGCTGCGGATGCTCGCCGTGGCGCTGCCCGGCATCGTCGTGTTCGCCACCACCGACCCGACGGACCTGGCCGACGCGCTGATCCAGAACGCGAAGACGCCCGCCCGGTTCGCCATCGGGGCGCTCGCCGCGTTCCGGATGGTGCCGCTGCTGGAACAGGAATGGCGGATGATCAGCATGGCCCGCCGGGCCCGCGGCGTGGACGCCGGCCGCAACCCGGTGGCGAAGCTGCGGCTGTTCGCGTCCACCGCGTTCACGCTGCTGGTGGGCGCGATCCGGCGGGGTACCCGGCTGGCCGTGGCGATGGACGCCCGGGGCTTCGACGCGGGTACGCCGCGCACCGTGGCCCGCCCGCAGCGCTTCACCCGCGCCGACGCCCTGCTCGTGGCGGGCGCCGCGCTGCTGGCCGGCGGTGCCCTGGCCACAAGCATCGCCCTGGGCACCTTCCGCCCCTTGATCGGCTGACCCCGGGCCCGCCCCGCCTCCCCGTCCCCGCCGCCCTCACCCCGCCCACCCTCGCCCCGTTGATCATGAAGTTGACGGCACCGGTTGCCCGTTTTGTCGCCGCCAACTTCATGATCGACAGGGCTGGAGTGGATCTTGGTACGGGATGGCCCTTCTAGGGGCCGGAATCGTCCAAGATCTCTGGGGGGACGCCCGGGCAGGCCCCCGATGAGGGGCCTGCCCGGTGAGCGGCTGGCCGGGAAGGGCTGTCGGTCAGCTGCGGCGGAAGGCGTAGAACCGGGTCTGGCCGGCGCGCTGACTACGCCCGGTGAACCGGGCCTGCCGCCCTGCCGGTGGGCCGGACCGGGGCGGCGTCGCGGATGCGCCCGGCAGGACCGGGGTCTCCAGGGACTCCGAGGGCGGCACCGACTCCGGGGACACGGCGGACGCCACCGGCTCCGTGGGGAGCACCACCGCGGGTGGCGTCACCGTGAGCGCGTCGAGCTTCGGCGGGGTCACCTGCGGCGACGACTGCTTGCGGGACTTCTTCGGATTGCGCTTCGCGGGCATTCGCGGGCCTCCTGTCGTGCGGGCGCGCCGACCGGGACGCGCCGAGCGGGGGCTCCGGTGCGTTCCGATCACGACAGACACCGCGACCGACGGTGGCGGGGAAGGAATGCGGACGCCCGGAGCAGGACGGGTCCACGGCACTGGCGGCGGTGGACCGGGCTCGGAGGTGGGGCGTCACTTACGCATGCGGCAACGCTATCCCGCGGCCCGGAGACCCCGCACCCGAATTACCGGAGAGAACGCGAACGCGCCCGCGCGAGACGCACGGCCACCCGGCGATCACGCCCTGTCGACGTCCCCGCCCGCTCCCCCGGCGACCGCGATACGGTCGCAGAACGGCAGCACGAACGAGAGGTGGCGGTACGCATGGCAGAGCAGGCGACGGCGCAGATCGGGGTCACCGGTCTGGCGGTGATGGGCCGCAACCTGGCCCGGAACCTGGCCCGCAACGGCTTCGCCGTGGCGGTGCACAACCGGTCGCCGGAACGTACCCGCAGCCTGGTCGCCGAGCACGGCGACGAGGGCACGTTCGTGCCGTCGGAGTCGCTCGCGGACTTCGTCGGCTCGCTGGAGCGGCCCCGCGCGGTGATCGTGATGGTGAAGGCCGGCGCGCCCACCGACGCGGTGATCGACGAACTGGTCCCGCTGCTGGAGGAGGGCGACATCGTCGTCGACTGCGGCAACGCGCACTTCGCCGACACCCGCCGCCGGGAGGAGGCGCTGCGCGCGCACGGGCTGCACTTCGTCGGCACCGGAGTGTCCGGCGGCGAGGAGGGCGCGCTGCTCGGTCCGAGCATCATGCCCGGCGGGTCGGCCGAGTCGTACCGCAAGCTCGGGCCGATCTTCGAGAAGATCGCCGCGCAGGTGGACGGTGAGCCCTGCTGCCGGCACATCGGGCCGGACGGCGCGGGCCACTTCGTGAAGATGGTCCACAACGGCATCGAGTACGCCGACATGCAGCTCATCGCCGAGGCGTACGACCTGTTGCGGGCCGGTCTGTCGGCGAGCCCGGCGGAGATCGCGGAGATCTTCCGGGAGTGGAACGGCGGCGAGCTGGGGTCGTTCCTCATCGAGATCACCGCCGACGTGCTCGGCCACACCGACGCGGCCACCGGCCAGGCGTTCGTGGACATCGTGCTCGACCAGGCCGAGCAGAAGGGCACCGGCCGCTGGACCGTGCAGAGCGCGCTCGACCTCGGCATCCCGATCACCGGCATCGCCGAGGCCACATTCGCGCGGTCGCTGTCCGGGCACGCCGACCAGCGCGAGGCAGCCCGCCGGGTGTTCGCCGACGCGGGTGAGAAGTGGCAGGTGGACGACCGGGACGCGTTCGTCGAGGACGTGCGCCGCGCACTGCTCGCCAGCAAGATCGTCGCGTACGCGCAGGGGTTCGACCACATCCGGGCCGGCAGCCGGGAGTACGACTGGGACATCGACCTGGGCGGCACGGCCACCATCTGGCGGGGCGGCTGCATCATCCGGGCCGGTTTCCTGGACCGGATCCGGGAGGCGTACGACGCGGAGCCGGACCTGTCGACGCTGCTCGTCGCGCCGTGGTTCGCCGAGCGGGTCAGCGACGGCGTACCGGCCTGGCGACGGGTGGTGGCCGACGCGGCCCGGGCGGGCGTGCCGGCCCCGGCCTTCGGGTCGTCGCTGGCCTACTTCGACGCGCTGCGGGCGCAGCGGCTGCCGGCCGCGCTGATCCAGGGCCTGCGGGACGACTTCGGCGCGCACACCTACCACCGGGTGGACCGGGCCGGCTCGTTCCACACGCTCTGGGCGGGCGACCGCTCCGAAGTGGAGGCGTGAGCCGCGCAGACAGCCCCGCCGGACGGTTCACCAGGCCCGCTGACCGTCCGGGTCGGGCGCCCAGCCGGCGGCCGGCTCACCCGACGCCAGTTCGCCGATCTCACCGGAGCGGACCGCCGGGGTGTGCCCGAGGTCGGCGCACCACCGCTGGGCGACGTCGGCGCACAGTGCGGCCACCGCGTCCCGGCGGGCCGGCTCCACCAGGTCGGCGGCGGCCAGGGCAGCAGTCATCTCGTACCGGAGATCGCGCATCCTCCACCCCCGTGGCGGGCGCGCACCCGGCGGCGCGCCCTGCGCCGATCGTAGAGCGGAACGCCCCGCGCCCGGCGGGAAAGCCGGATGCGGGGCGTCACGGTCGGGCCGGACGTCGCGGTCAGAAGAACCGGCGACGCCTGGCCTTCTGCGGCCGGATCAGGTCGGCGCCCTTGGTCAGCAGACGGCTCACCCCGGACGGGCCACGACGGGCCTCCAGGGTGTGGCTGAGCCGGCGCGCGCCGGCCGCCGCCAGCGGCACGGCGACCGCCATGACCGCCCACTGCGCGATCCGCTTCTGAATCATGTGGTTCACCTCCGCGTTTGCTGTCTGGAGGTATCGGTACCCAGCGCGGCCCGTCGGTAAGCGTGACCTCAGGCGCCCGGGGCGACCGGGTTGGGCAGGGCGCCGCCGAAGCGGCGGTCGCGCTGGGCGTACAGCTCGCAGGCGTACCAGAGGTGGCGGCGGTCGAAGTCGGGCCAGAGCGTGTCCAGGTAGACCAGCTCGGCGTACGCGGTCTGCCAGAGCAGGAAGTTGGAGATGCGCTGCTCGCCGGAGGGGCGCAGGAACAGGTCGACCTCGGGCACCTCGGGGTGGTAGAGGTAGCGCGCCACCGTCTTCTCGTTCACCTTGGCCGGGTCGAGCCTGCCGGCCGCGACGTCGCGGGCGATCCCGGCGGCGGCGTCGGCGATCTCCGCCTGGCCGCCGTAGTTGACGCAGAACTGCAGCGTCAGCGTCGAGTTGCCGCGCGACATCTCCTCGGCGGTCTGCAACTCGGAGATGACGCTCTTCCACAGCCGGCCGGCACGGCCCGACCAGACCACCCGGACGCCCAGGTCGACGAGCTGGTCGCGGCGGCGGCGGATGACGTCCCTGTTGAAGCCCATCAGGAAGCGGACCTCGTCCGGCGAGCGCCGCCAGTTCTCGGTGGAGAACGCGTACGCCGACAGGTAGGGGATCCCCATCTCGATCGCGCCCTCGACGGCGTCGAACAGGCTGTGCTCGCCCTGCTCGTGCCCCTTGGTGCGGGGCAGCCCACGCTCCTTGGCCCAGCGGCCGTTGCCGTCCATCACGATGGCGACGTGCCGGGGCACCGCGGCGGGCGGCAGCGCCGGCGGACGGGCGCCGGAGGGGTGCGGGGTCGGCGGCACCGGCTCGCGGCGGGTCGCCCTCGTCGATCGGATCACTCGGTCATCTCCCTGTTCACTCCGGCGACGGGCCCGGCGCCGGAGCGCGGCGGGACCACATCCGGCCCCGCGCCGCCGGGCGACGGGACCGCGCCGGCCGCCGGGGCACCCCGGTCGACCAGCGGCAGCGAGCGTAGCGCGCGCTCCAGATGCCACTGGAGGTGCGCCGCGACCAGTCCGCTGCACTCCCGGCGTACGCCGGTCTCTGCGGCGTCGGCGTACCCCCAGTCGCCGGAGGTCAGCGCGGACATCAGCTCCAGCGTGGCGGGCGCGGGGTGGGCGGCGCCGGGGGGCCGGCAGTCCGGGCAGACGGCGCCGCCGGCCGGTACGGAGAACGCGCGGTGCCGGCCCGGCTCGCCGCACACCGCGCAGGCGACGAGCGCCGGCGCCCAGCCGGCGAACGCCATGCCGCGCAGCAGGTACGCGTCGAGCACCAGCGTGGTGGCGTGCTCGCCCCGGGCCAGCGACTTCATCGCGCCGAGGGTGAGCTGGAACAGCCGCAGCGACGGCTCGCGCTCGACCGGGGTGAGTCGCTCGGCGGTCTCGGCGATCGCACTGGCCGCCGTGTAGCGGGGGTAGTCGCCGAGGAACCGCTTGCCGTACAGCTCGATCGCCTCGACCTGGCTGACGGTGTGCAGCGAGCTGCCCTGGTTGCCCTTGGGATCACCGGCGAGCTGGAGGTCGACATGCCCGAACGGCTCCAGCCGCGCGCCGAACCGGCTCGTGGTGCGCCGCACGCCCCGGGCCACCGCGCGCAGCCGCCCGTGCCGGCGGGTGAACAGCGTGATGATGCGGTCGGACTCGCCCAGCTTCTGCACACGCAGCACCACCGCGTCGTCGCGGTAGAGCTGTCGGCGGTACCCGGCCATCAGGCCATTCTCCCTCCGGGTGCGATCTCAGGGTCGGCTCGGGGTGGACGGTCGGGCGATCCCCGATGTGCCGGGCGTCGGGCCGGACCTAGTGTGCTGGCCATGGCTTCGCTCCGCACCGCTCCCCGGCTACGCAGCGCTTTCCGGCTACGTGGCGCTTTCCGGCTACGTGGCGCTTTCCGGCTACGTGGCGTGGTGGCCGCCACCGCGGCCAGCGCCCTCATCGTCCTCGCCGGGTGTGACACCCTCTCGTTCCGCCGCCTCGACTTCGACCAGACCGAGCGGACGAAGATCACGAAGATCACCGTGGACGACGACGGCGCCGGCGACGTCGTGGTCCGGGCGAACGGCCCCGCCGACCAGGTACGCATCAAGCGCGTGGTCCGCTACCAGGGCGACGAGCCGACCAGCCGGTACGAGGTCAAGGGAGACGAACTCGTCCTGCCCACCGACTGCGGGCACCGGTGCAGCATCTCCTGGGAGGTGACCGCGCCGCCCGGCGTGGTGGTGCGCGGCGGCACCGGCTCGGGCAACGTCGACCTCAGCGACGTCGGCGCGGTGGAGTTCACGCTCAGCTCCGGCGACCTGACCATCAGGGGCGCCACCGGCGAGGTCCGCGCCTCCACCACGTCGGGCAACATCCGGGTCGTCGAGGCGGCCGGCCCGGTGCGGCTGCGTGCCCGCTCCGGTGACATCGAGGCCCGCCGGCTCGCCTCCGCGATCGACGCCGAGACCACGTCCGGCAACATCGTCGTCGAGCTGGACCAGCCGGCACCGGCCCGGGTGCACGCCACGAGCGGAGACGTGGACCTGGCCGTGCCGGCGGGCCGCTACCGGGTGCGCGCCACCGCGACGTCCGGCGACACCGACGTGCGCGTCACCGACGACCCGACCGCGTCGGTGCAGCTCGAAGCATCCGCCACCAGCGGCAACGTCACGGTCAGCACCCGCTGAGCGGACGGCGCACCTGGGCGGGCCGCGCCCGGTGGCCGCTCAGTCGGGCCGCGCCCGGTGGCCGCTCAGTCGCCGCCGGGCGTGTCCCGCCGGGCCGCCCGGACGCCGTCGCCCCGGCCGGGGTCCTCGGCCGGGCGGCGCGGCGCCGGCACCCGCGCCCCGACGCTCACCAGCGCGTCCTCCGCCCCGGCGGGGGCCGGGCTGGCCGGGGCGGCCGCCGCCCGGTCGGCCACGGTCCGCCGCGGCTTGCCGGGGACCAGTTCGGGGGTACGCCGGGCTGCGACGTCCTCGACCCAGCCGACCAGAAGCGTCACCACGCCGACGAGCGCGAAGACCAGCCCCACCCGCAGCCACAGGCCCACCGGGTCGCGCGGCGACCAGCCGACCAGGCCGACGAGCGGGGTGAGGAGCACCACGAACGGCATGTGCCAGAGGTAGATCGTCAGCGCACGCCGGTTCACCACCGTCACCGCCCGGCCGAGCGCCGGCACGCGGTCGACCCAGGTCACCCCGGCCGGGGCCCGGCCGATCGCCACCAGGATGAACGCGGCCGACCAGAGCGCGTTGCCCAGCGGGATGTCGTTGATGTCGAATCCGCGCGGGCCCGGATGGGTGACGATCCAGGCCAGCCCGGCGGCGCCGACCACGGCGGCCACCGGCAGCAGCACCCGGTTGCGCATCCGGCGCAGCAGCCCGTCGTGGTGGGCGAAGCCGAGCAGCCAGGCGCCGAAGTAGAGGCCGAACTCGCGCAGCACCGTCGGCGGGTTCGCCAGGACGCCGATCTCGATCGCGACCAGCAGCAGGTACGGAGCGGCGAGCGTGGGCAGCGGCGCCCGGCGGAACAGCCAGAGCACGAACGGCGAGGCGAGCACGAACCACAGGTAGTCCCGCAGGTACCAGATGGGGCTGAGCGCCAGCCCACCCCAGTAGTTGGCCGGCGGGTCGCTGATCGGGAAGAGCCAGAGCAGCACCTTCGGGCTGAACGTCAGCCCGGTGAGCAGCATGGCCGGCACGAAGACCGCGGCCACCACCCACAGCGACGGCAGGAGGCGGCGCAGCCGGCGCCCGACCGCGCGTACCCCGCTGCGGTCGAGTGACGCCGCCATCAGCGACCCGGCCAGGGCGAACATCACCGACATCGCCGGAAACACCAGCGTGAGCGTGGCGTAGCCGGTGACGTGGTAGGTGACGACTCGCAGGATGGCCAGGAAGCGGAGCAGGTCCAGATAGCGGTTTCGCATCAGCTCACGGCGGGTCCGGGGGCAGAGACAATGGTCCCTACCCTGCTCCGGGACGCTGTGAAACAGCCAAGAACACCTATGGAAAGTGAGATGTCCCATAGGTCTGGCTGATCCTGATCACCGCCCCCCGGGGCCCGCCCCGGCCGCCTGTCAGAAGCCCAGCTTGCGCAACTGCTTCGGGTCGCGCTGCCAGTCCTTCGCCACCCGTACGTGCAGGTCGAGGTAGACCCGGGTGCCGAGCAGCTCCTCGATCTGCCGCCGGGCGGTGATGCCCACGTGCTTGAGGCGGCTGCCCCGGTGGCCGATGACGATGGCCTTCTGGCTCGAACGCTCCACGTACACGTCGGCGTAGATCTTGGTGAGGTTGCCCTCCGGGATCATCTCCTCGACCACCACGGCGATGGAGTGCGGCAGCTCGTCGCGTACGCCCTCCAGCGCCGCCTCGCGGACCAGCTCCGCCACGAGCACCTGCTCCGGGTCGTCGGTGAGCATGTCGTCCGGATAGAGCTGCGGCGAGGGCGGCAGGTAGCCGGTCATCACGTCGACGAGCGTGTCGACCTGATGGCCGGAGACCGCGCTGACCGGCACCACGTCGGCGAACTCGCCCAGCTCGCTCACCGCGAGCAACTGCTCGGCCAGCCGCTTCTTGTCGACCAGGTCGGTCTTGGTGACCACCGCCAGCACTGTTGCCTTGAGGCTGGCCAGCTCGCCGGTGATGAAGCGGTCACCCCGGCCGACCGGCTCGTTCGCCGGTACGCACAGGCCGATCACGTCGACCTCGCTCCAGGTCTCCCGGACCAGGTCGTTGAGGCGCTCGCCGAGCAGCGTGCGGGGCCGGTGCAGACCCGGGGTGTCGACGAGTACGAGCTGCGAGTCCGGCCGGTGCAGCACCGCCCGGATGATGTGCCGGGTGGTCTGCGGCTTGTTCGAGGTGATCGCGATCTTGGTGCCGACGATCGCGTTGGTGAGCGTCGACTTGCCGGCGTTCGGCCGCCCGACGAAACAGGCGAAACCGGCCCGGTAGGGGCGCGCCTCGGGGGTGGTCACTCGACCACCGTGCCGAGGACGGTGCCGTCCGGCGCGGCCACGTGGACCGGCGCGTCGGCGGAGAGGTCACGCACCGCGGCGTGCCCGGCCCCGTCCAGCGTCGACGCCTCGGTCACCACCACAGCGGCCTCCAGCCGGCTCGCGCCCGCCGCCACCGCCGAGGCGACAGCGAGCTGGAGCGCGGTCAGGGTCAGCGACGGCAGCGCCACGCTCGCCGCCGCGTACGTCCGGCCGTCCTGGTCGCGGACCGCGGCGCCCTCCACGGCCGCCACCCGGCTCCGCGCCCCCCGGGCCAGGACGACCAGCTTGGCGTCCTCGGCGCTCAGCTCGGCCGGGTCGGCGGGGGTGGGCATGGCGGCCGGTACGGCGGGTGACTCAGGCATCGGCGGGTTGCCTCTCCTCGGAACGGTTGTTGTCGCCACGGGAATCGGGCGGATCGCTTCGGTTGGTGCCCTCCGGCGCGTCACCCCGGTCGACCCGGCTCACCAGAACCGTGTCTATCCGGTTGCGCCGGCCGGTCGTGCCCTCGGCCACCAGCCGCAGGCCGGCCACCTCGGCCTCGGCGCCCGGGATGGGCACCCGGCCGAGCGCCTGGGCGAGCAGGCCACCGACCGTCTCCACCTCGTCGGTGGGCAGCTCGGTGTCGAACAGCTCGCCCAGATTCTCCACCGGCAGCCGCGCGGTCACCCGCACGGCCCCGTCCGGCAGGTGCTCGACCGGCGGGCGCTCGACATCGTACTCGTCGGTGATCTCCCCGACGATCTCCTCCAGGATGTCCTCGATGGTGACCAGCCCGCCGGTGCCGCCGTACTCGTCGACCACGATGACCAGGTGGTTGCGGGCCGCCTGCATCTCGGAGAGCAGGTCGTCCACCGGCTTGGACTCCGGCACGAACGTGGCCGGGCGCATCAGCTCGGCCACCGGCATCTGCCGGGCGGCCTGGTCGCCCTGCACCCGCCGGATCAGGTCCTTGAGGTAGAGCACACCGAGCACGTCGTCGACGTTCTCGCCGATCACCGGGATGCGGGAGAACCCGGAGCGCAGGAACAACGCCAGCGCCTGCGCGAGCGTCTTGCGTTCCTCGATCCACACCATCTCGGTACGCGGAACCATCACCTCGCGGGCGATGGTGTCGCCGAGCGCGAAGACCGAGTGGATCATCTGACGCTCGCCGTGCTCCACCACGCCGCGCTGCTCGGCCAGGTCGACCAGCTCCCGCAGCTCCACCTGGGTCGCGAACGGCCCCTCACGGAAGCCCTTGCCGGGGGTGACCGCGTTGCCGATCAGGATCAGCAGCGAGGCCAGCGGGTTGAGCGCGCGGCCCAGCCAGCGCACCAGCGGCGCGACCGCGCGGCCGACCGCGTACGCGTGCTGGCGGCCGATCGTCCGCGGGCCGACACCGACCACGACGAAGCTCACCACTGTCATCGCGCCGGCGGTCACCAGCGCCGCCCGCCAGCCCGCGCCGAACGTGTCGACAGCCACCAGCGCGACGAGCGTGGTGGCGGTCAGCTCGGCCAGCAGACGCAGCAGGAGCAGCAGGTTCAGATGGCGGACCACGTCACCGGCGACCGCCTGGAGAGCACGCCCGCCGCGGGCACCGTCCCGGGTCAGCTCCGCGGCACGGGCCGGCGAGACCGCTGCGAGCGCCGCCTCGGTCATCGCGATCAGGCCGGCGAGCACCACCAGCCCGGCGGCGAAGACCAGGAGTTGAAGATCAGGCAGACCGGCGGGGGTGCGGACCGCCGCCAAGGTGTCCATCACCGCGACCGGGTCGACCGCCAGCTGGCCAGCAGCCGGGCCTGGAGACCGAACATCTCCCGCTCCTCCTCGGGCTCGGCGTGGTCGTAGCCCAGCAGGTGCAGCACGCCGTGCACGGTGAGCAGGTGCAGCTCGTCGGCGGCCGAGTGCCCGGCCACGGCGGCCTGCTTGGCCGCCACCTCCGGGCAGAGCACGATGTCGCCGAGCAGGGCGGGCTCGCCGCCGGCCGGGTTGCTCTCCCCCGGGCCGTGGTCGACGCTGCCCTCGTCCATGGGGAAGGCGAGCACGTCGGTCGGGCCGTCGCCACCCATCCAGCGGTGGTTCAGCTCCGACATGTATTCGATGTCGACGAGCAGCACGGACAGCTCGGCGAGGGGGTTGACCCCCATCTCGTCGAGGGCGTGCCGCGCGACGGCGAGCACGGCGTCGGTGTCGACGTCGACACCCGACTCGTTGGCGATCTCGATGGACAACTGTCTTCCTCTGATGATGTGACGGCTTCCGCCGGTGGGTCAGCGGCGCCGGCCGGCCCGGCCGCCCTGGGCGGTCCGCCCCGGTACGGCGTGCACGCTCTGCGCCTGCTGGGTCTCCCGCTCGGCGTCCCAGCGGGCGTACGCGTCGACGATGTCGCCCACCAGCTTGTGACGCACCACGTCGGAGCTGGAGAGCTGGGCGAAGTGCACGTCCTCGACGTTGTTCAGGATCTCCCGGACCACCCGCAGGCCGCTGGTCGTCCCGCCGGGAAGGTCCACCTGGGTGACGTCACCGGTGACGACGATCTTGGAGCCGAAGCCGAGCCGGGTGAGGAACATCTTCATCTGCTCGGGCGTGGTGTTCTGCGCCTCGTCCAGGATGATGAACGCGTCGTTAAGCGTGCGGCCCCTCATGTATGCCAGCGGCGCGACCTCGATCGTGCCGGCGGCCATCAGCTTCGGGATGGTCTCCGGGTCGAGCATGTCGTGCAGCGCGTCGTAGAGCGGGCGCAGGTAGGGGTCGATCTTCTCGTTCAGGGTGCCGGGCAGGAAGCCCAGCCGCTCCCCCGCCTCGACCGCGGGCCGGGTCAGGATGATCCGGTTGACCTGCTTGGCCTGGAGCGCCTGCACGGCCTTCGCCATGGCCAGGTACGTCTTGCCGGTACCCGCCGGGCCGATGCCGAAGACGATGGTGTGGGCGTCGATCGCGTCGACGTACTTCTTCTGCCCCAGCGTCTTGGGACGGATGGTGCGGCCGCGCCGGGAGAGGATGTTGAGTGTCAGGACCTCGGCGGGCCGCTCGGCGCCGCCCTGTTCGAGCATGCCGACGGTACGCCGTACCGCGTCTGTGGTCAGGGTCTCGCCTTTCTCGATCAGTTCGAGCAGCTCACTGAAGAGACGCTCGGCGAGGGCGTTGTCGGCGGGGGCGCCGGTGATGGTGATCTCGTTGCCGCGGACGTGGACGTCGCTGTCGATCGAGCGCTCGACGAGCCGCAGGATCTCGTCGCCCGCGCCGAGCAGGTTCACCATGATCTTCTGGTCGGGGACCGTGATCCTGGTCTGCACACGCGGCGTGCCGGGAGGTGGGGTGCCGGTCATAGGTCGGGCCGTCGGGCCCTGCGCCACCTGCTCTCCGCTTCTCGGGCGCCGGGCCCTGCCGGCGCGGCGTTCGGTTACCTCCATCGTATCGGGTCGGCACCCGACGCACCGCGCCCATTTCCGGTGGCCGGCGGTCAGTCGCCGGCGCGGAAGTCGTACCCGTCGAAGGTCTCCTGGGTGCGGGTGAAACGGTAGGTCGCCCAGTGCATCCGGACCACCACGCCCCGTTCGTCGCGGGTCAGCCGCAGCAGCTCCCCCACCTCCCGGCCGGAGACCGTGCGGAACACGTCCGGCCGGTCCGGCAGCGGCGCGAACACCGCCGGCGGCTTCCCGGCCGGATCGTCCGCGCCACGTGCCCGCAGCGTCCCGTCGTGCCAGGAGAAGACGTACTCGAAGCCTTCGCCCCACCAGCGGCCCGGCACGCCGCGCAGGTGGTCCGGCGCGGGCGGGCCGGGACGCCACGGCTCGATCTCCGCCGGGTCGTGCTCGACGGCGGCGGCGAGCAGCCGGTGTGACAGGTCGAACACCTCCACGCCGGTGCCGGACGAGCCGAGCACCGCGACACCCATCGCCCCGGCGGTGCCCTGCCCGCCGCGCCGCCCGTAGACAGCGGCGAGGAACCCGGGCATCGCGCCGTCGTGGCCCACGTGGATCACCCGGTCCGCCTGCGGGACCAGGATCAGGCCCAGCCCGAAGCCGGCCGACCAGACCGACTCGTCGGTGGGCGTGAGCGGCCAGCGCATCTCCTCGACAGTCGTCGCGGCGAGCACCGCGCCGTCCGGGTCCACCGCCGCCGGGTCGGCCAGGAACGCGGCCCGGCGGGCCATGTCCGTCGCGGTGCTCCAGAGCTGCGCGGCGGGGGCCACCGCGCCGAAGTCGGCGGGTGGTTCCGGGTGGGCCTCGTCGGAGTACGCGTCGACCAGGAACCCGGTCGCGGTCCGCTCGGTCGGGTACGGGCCGGTGGCGGTCAGCCCGAGCGGGGTGAGCACCCGGTCGGCCAGCACCTCGGCCCAGGTGCCGCCGCGCAGCCGGGCGACCGCCTCGCCGAGCAGCGCCAGGCCGAGGTTGGAGTAGTGGAAGCGGCGGCCGGTGGGCAGCACCCGCTCGACCCGGGCCAGGTCGGCCAGCAGTTCGTCGACGGCCGGGGCGCGCAGGCTGTCCCACACGTCGCCGTGCGGCTCGCGTTGCAGGCCGGCGGTGTGCGACAGCAGCCGGCGTACTGTCGCGTCGCCGTGCGCGGGCAGGTCCAGGTGCCGCCCGATCGGGTCGTCCAGGTCGAGCAGGCCCTCGTCGCGGCACTGCATGACGAGCACCGCGGTGAAGGTCTTGGTGACCGAGCCGATCCGGAACACCGTCTCCGGCCCCAGCGGGGTGTCGTTGCCGGTGTCGCCCACGGCGCAGGTCCACAGCGGCCGGTCGGCCCGGTGCAGGGCGGCCGACACCGCCGGGATCCGCCCGGTGGCCTGCGCCTGGCGCACCATCCGGCCGAGCCGGTCGGAGACGTCGGTCATCGGCAGAGCATCGGGCCGAGCGGCGCGCCGCCGAGCAGGTGGGCGTGCACGTGGAAGACCTCCTGGCCGCCGTACGGGCCGGTGTTGAACATCAGCCGGAACCCGTCCACGGTCAGGCCCTCCTCCTCGGCGACCACGGCGGCGGTCTGGAGCACCTCGCCGGCCAGCTCGGGCGCACCCTGGGCCAGCGTGGCCACGTCCGCGTAGTGCTCCTTCGGGATCACCAGCACGTGGGTGGGCGCCTTCGGGTCGATGTCCCGGAAGGCCAGGGTGGTGGCGGTCTCGCGGACGATGGTGGCCGGAATCTCCCCGGCGACGATCCGGCAGAAGAGGCAGTCCATCGCAGCAGTGTAAGGAGGGGCCCCTGCTTAACGCCTCCGGTATGGGAAGGGGCCCTTTTTAACAGTCTGGCCCGGTGCGGCAGGATGGCCGCCATGTCGGGACGGGCGGTGCTGGTGACGGGGGCCTCGCGGGGCATCGGGCGGGCGGTGGCGCGGGCGTTCGCCGCAGGTGGAGACCGGGTGGCGATCCACCACCGGGACTCGGCCGGGCTGGCCGAGCGGCTGCGCGCCGAGTTGCCGGGTGACGGGCACGTGGTGGTCCGCGCCGACCTGGCCGACGCCGACGCGGTACGGACCATGGTGGACGAGGCGGCCCAGCGGCTCGGCGGCCTCGACGTACTCGTGAACAACGCCGGGGTGTTCGGGCCGGCCGATCCCCCGCACCCGGTCTTCGAGAGCAGCTACGAGCAGTGGCGGGCGCGCTGGCGGGAGGTGCTCGACACCAACCTCGTCGGCGCCGCGAACGCCGCCTGGTGCGCCGCGCAGCACATGCGCGAACGCGGGGGCCGGATCGTGAACGTCTCGTCCCGGGGCGCGTTCCGGGGCGAGCCGGCCAACCCGGCGTACGGGGCCAGCAAGGCCGGGATGAACGCGATGGCCCAGTCGCTGGCGGTGGCCCTGGCGCCGTACGGCATCGCTGTGGCGTGCGTGGCGCCCGGCTTCGTCGAGACCGACATGACGAACGAGCACCTGAAGAGCGGGCGGGGCGAGGCGGTACGCGCCCAGTCCCCGTTCCACCGGGTGGCCCGGCCGGAGGAGATCGCGGCGGCGGTGCACTGGCTGGCGAGCCCCGAGGCCGAGTGGGCCGCAGGCACCATCATCGACCTGAACGGCGCCTCCTACCTCCGCTCTTGACCCCCACGCCCCGCCCCTGACCTCGGCGATCTTGCACTTTCGGCCCCGGCGAAGCACCGCAAAAGGGGCGCGACACGGGCCGAAACTGCAAGATCAACGCGGAAGGGGGGCGCGGAAGGGGCGCGCGGCGCGGGTTACCAGTGGGTCAGGCGGGTGGCCAGGACTGTCAGGGCTGCCACGCCAGCCGTGGACGTGCGCAGGACGGACGGGCCCAGGCGGACCGTACGGGCGCCCGCGTCGGCGAACGCGGCCAGCTCGTGGTCGGCGATGCCGCCCTCCGGGCCCACCACCAGCACGATCTCGCCGGTGGCCGGCAGGTCGACTGTGGTCAGCCGGTCGTGGGCGCCCTCGTGCAGCACGAACGCGCCGGCCGCACCGGCGATCCGGCGGGCCACCGAGGCGGTGGACTCGTCCGGCGCGCCGGCCACCACCGGCAGCCACGGGCGGCGGGCCTGCTTGGCCGCTTCCCGGGCGGTCGCGACCCACTTCTGCCGGGCCCGTCCGCCCCGGTCGCCGCGCCACTGCGCCACCGAGCGGGACGCCGCCCACGGCACGATCTCGTCCACGCCGACCTCGGTCATCGCCTGCACGGCGAGTTCACCCCGGTCGCCCTTGGCGATGCCCTGCACCACGACGAGCCGGGGTACCGGCGCGTCCGCGTACCCCCGGCTGGTGACCCGCAGGTCGAGCGTGCCGCGGCCGACGGCGGTGACCACCGCGGCGGCGGTGCCGCCCCGGCCGTCGGCGAGCACCAGTTCCTCGCCGGCGCGCAGCCGCTGCACGGTGGCCGCGTGGTGGCCCTCCGGGCCGTCGAGCGTCAGCGTGTCACCGGTGGGCAGCGCCTCGACCAGGAACAGCGGGGCGGACACCTCAGGCGTGCCCGTTGAAGGCGTCGCGCATCCGGGAGAAGAACCCGCCCTGCTTGGTCAGCTCGGCGACCTCCTCGCCGCGGGTCTTGGCGAAGTCGCGCAGCATCCGCTCCTGGTCGGCGTCGAGCTTGGTCGGGGTACGCACGTCCAGGTGCACGTAGAGGTCGCCCCGGCCGGTGCCGCGAAGGTGCGGTACGCCCCGGGCGCGCAGCCGCATCGTGCTTCCGGGCTGGGTGCCGGGCTTGACGTCGACCGTCTCCTCGCTGTCCAGCGTCTTGATGGTCAGCCGGGTGCCCAGCGCGGCCGCGGTCATCGGCACGGTGACCCGGCAGTGCAGGTCGTCGCCCTTGCGGGAGTAGACGTCGTGCGGCCGCTCGTGGATCTCGACGTAGAGGTCACCGGCGGTGCCGCCACCCGGGCCGACCTCACCCTGCTGGGCCAGGCGGATCCGCATGCCGTCCTCGACCCCGGCCGGGATCTTCACGGTGAGTGAGCGGCGGGTGCGCACCCGGCCGTCACCGGCGCAGGTCGGGCAGGGGTGCGGGATGGTGGTGCCGTAGCCCTGGCAGACGGTGCACGGCCGGGCGGAGACCACCTGGCCGAGGAACGTCCGCTGCACCGACTGCACCTCGCCCCGGCCGCCGCACGCCTCGCAGGTGGCCAGGTGGGTGCCGGCGGCGGTGCCGGCGCCGGAGCAGGTGGTGCAGAGCACGGCGGTGTCGACGGTGATCGGCGCCTCGACGCCGAACGCGGTCTCGTTGAGGTCCAGCTCCAGGCGCAGGATCGCGTCCGCACCGGGGCGGGTACGCGGACGCGGCCCCCGGCTGCCGCCCGCGGCGCCGCCGAAGAACGCGTCCATGATGTCCTGGAAGCCGACGAACGGACCGGCGCCGCCCGGGCCGCCGGGACCGCCCATGCCGCCGCCGCCCGGGGCGAGCGGGTCGCCACCCAGGTCGACGATCTGCCGCTTCCGGTCGTCCGAGAGGACCTCGTACGCGGCGTTGATGTCCTTGAACTTCTCCTGGGCCTCCGGGTCCGGATTGACGTCCGGGTGGAACTGCCGCGCCAGCTTGCGGTAGGCGCGCTTGATCTCGTCGTCGGAGGCGTCCCGGCTCACGCCGAGAATGCCGTAGTAGTCCCTGGCCACTGCGTTAGGTGTCCTCATGTTCGTCTCGCGTCGCTCCGGTCGTCGGCCGGAACCGGCCGTCGGCCCTGACTGGTCAGTTCTGGGCCAGCAGTTCGCCCACGTAGCGTGCCACGGCCCTCACCATGGCGATATTGCCGGGGTAGTCCATCCGGGTCGGCCCGAGCACGCCGAGTCCACCGACGATCGTGCTGCCCGGTCCGTAGCCGGTGCTGACCACCGAGGCGGCCCGCAGGTTGTCGAATTCGTTCTCGTCGCCGATGAGCACCCGGGTGGTGCTCGGCTCCGTCTCACCGATCAGCTTGAGCAGCACGACCTCTTCTTCGAGCGCTTCCAGGATGGGCCGCAGCGAGCCCTGGAAGTCGAGCAGGCCGCCCCGGGTGAGGTTGGCCTGTCCGGCCAGCGCGAGGCGCTCCTCGTGCCGTTCCACGAGCGTCTCCAGCAGCACGGTGGAGAGCGTGGTCATGGCCGGGCGCAGATGCGGCGCGGACTCCTCGACGAGCGCCTGCACCAGCGGCGGCGTCTCGGCGAGCTGGCTGCCGACGAGCTTCTCGTTCACCAGCCGGCGCAGGTCGGTCACGTCGTCGGCGGGCACCGGGGCGGGCAGCTCGACCAGCCGCTGCTCGACCCGGCCGGTGTCGGCGATCATGACGACCATGAGCCGGGTGGTGGAGATCGGCACCAGCTCCAGGTGGCGCACCTTGGAGCGGGCCAGGCTCGGGTACTGCACCACTGCCACCTGCCGGGTGAGCTGGGCGAGCAGCCGGACCGTGCGGTGCACCACGTCGTCCAGGTCGACGGCGCCGACCAGGAAGCGCTCGATCGCCCGGCGCTCGGCCGGGCTGAGCGGCTTGACCCGGGACAGCCGGTCGACGAAGAGGCGGTAGCCGCGGTCGGTGGGCACCCGGCCGGCACTGGTGTGCGGCTGCCGGATGTAGCCCTCCTCCTCCAGCACCGCCATGTCGTTGCGCACGGTGGCCGGCGAGACGCCGAGCTGGTGCCGCTCGACCAGGGCCTTGCTGCCGACCGGTTCCTGCGTGGCGACGTAGTCCTCGACGATCGCGCGCAGCACGGCGAGTTTGCGGTCGTCGAGACCCATTCCCCACCTCCTGACGCACCTCGGCCGGGCCGGCACGCGGCATCCGCCGGGCGGCTGGCACTCGACTGTAGCGAGTGCCAGTCTACGTCGGCACCCCCGCCGGCGCGATGATCGCCCGACGGACCTGCGGTGCGGCCCACCACACAGCGCCGCCCACCAGGGCCGAACAGCCGGTCATCGTCGGTCTGTGTCGCTCTGGTGCGAGTTGACCGGTGCCCCTACCGTGGCGACCATGACAGAACCTCCTCGCCCTCCAGGGGCAGGGGACTCCGGCCCCCAGCCCGACCCGTCGGCGCCCTACGGCTCGTCGCCGGGCAGCGAACCGCCCACCGCTCCACTGTCCGGGGCGCCGGGCGCCGGCGGCTATCCCCCGCCCGGTGACTATCCGCCTCCGGGCGGCTACCCGCCCCCCGGTGGTTACCCTCCGCCGGGCGGCACGCCCGGCTACGGCGCCGGCTACCCCGCCGGTGGCGGGTACGGCCCCGCCGCGTACGCCAACAACGACGAGAAGACGTGGGCCCTGGTGGCGCACTTCGGTGGCGCCGCGGGTGTCATCGTCGGCGGCGGTCTGCTCGGCTGGGTCGCCCCGCTGATCGCGATGATGACCCGCGGTCAGCAGTCGCCGACGGTCCGCGCCCACGCGGTCGCGGCGCTGAACTTCCAGATCACCTGGACCATCGCCAGCGTGCTCGCCTGGGTGATCACGGTCATCACCTGCGGGATCCTGTTCTTCGTCCCGATGCTGGTCTGGCTGGTGCCGCTGATCTTCGGAATCATCGGCGGGGTCAAGGCCAACGAGGGTGTGCTCTACCGCTACCCGATGACCTACAACTTCATCAAGTGACACCGCCGGCCGGCCGAGGGGGCGGCCGGCCGGTGCCGGTCACGGCAGCAGGTCGCGTACCACCGCGTCGGCCAGCAGCCGGCCGCGCAGCGTCAGCACCACAAGCCCTCGCGCGTACGCCCCGGCGTCGAGCAGCCCGGCGTCCCGGGCCCGCTCGGCGCCCGCCCGGCCGGGCTCGTCCAGCACGTCCAGCGGCAGCCCGGAGGCGAGCCGCACCCGCAGCATCACGTCCTCCATGTGCTGCTCGTCCGGGGTGAGCTGCTCCCGGGCCAGCGCGGGCGAGGCGCCCTCGGCCAGCCGGGCCGCGTACGCGCTCGGGTGCTTGACGTTCCACCACCGCACGCCGCCGACGTGGCTGTGCGCCCCCGGGCCCAGGCCCCACCAGTCGGCGCCGGTCCAGTAGAGCAGGTTGTGCCGGCACGCCGCCGCCGCCGACCGGGCCCAGTTCGACACCTCGTACCAGGAGAATCCGGCCTCGCCGAGCGCGGCCTCCGCAGCCAGGTAGCGGTCCGCCGCCACGTCGTCGGAGGGGTACGGCAGCTCGCCGCGGCGCATCCGCCCGGCCAGCCGGGTGCCGTCCTCCACGATCAGGGCGTACGCGCTGACGTGGTCCACGCCCGCGTCGACCACCTGGGCCAGCGAGGCGGCGAAGTCGTCTGCGGTCTCGCCCGGCGTGCCGTAGATCAGGTCCAGGTTCACGTGCTCGAACCCGGCGTCGCGCGCCTCCAGCGCGGCGGCGGTGGCCCGGCCCGCGCTGTGCCGCCGGTCCAGCACCGCGAGCACCCCCGGCGCGGCGGACTGCATGCCGAGCGAGATCCGGGTGTACCCGGCGGCCCGCAGCGTCTTGAGCGACTCCGGGCTCACCGACTCGGGGTTGGCCTCGGTGGTCACCTCGGCGTCGGCGGCCAGCCCCCAGACGCGGTCGATGCCGTCGAGGATCCGGGCCAGGTCGTCGGCGGGCAGCAGGGTGGGCGTGCCGCCGCCGACGAAGACCGTGTCGACCCGGGGTGGCGGCGAGTCGCCCAGCACCCGGGCGGCCAGCGCCAGTTCGGCCAGCACCGAGTCGGCGTACGTCTCCCGGCTCGCCCCGCCGCCCAGCTCCGAGGCGGTGTACGTGTTGAAGTCGCAGTAACCGCACCGGCTGGCGCAGAACGGGACGTGGACGTACACGCCGAAGCCGCGCGCGCCGACGGCGCGACGGGCGGTGGCGGGCAGCGATCCGTCGCGCGGGACGGGTTCGCCTTCTGGAAGGACGCCGGGCATGGCCACTAGTGTGCCCGGCATGACCTCTCCGGACGCTCTCGTGCGAGTCGCCACGGCCCGTGGGGTGACCACCCTCACCCTGGACAGTCCGCACAATCGCAACGCGCTCTCCACGCCCCTGATGACCCAGCTGCTGGCCGGGCTGGCCGACGCGGTCGCCGACGACGCGGTACGCGCGATCGTGCTCGACCACACCGGCCCGGTCTTCTGCTCCGGCGCCGACCTGAAGGAGACCGCCGCCGCGTACGCCAGCGGCACGGTGCCCGCCGGGATGCTCGGCGACGTGCTGGTGGCGGTGCGGGAGTGCCCGAAGCCGGTGGTGGCGAAGGTCGCCGGGCCGGCCCGGGCCGGCGGGCTGGGCCTGATCGCCGCCGCCGACCTGGCGGTCTGCGCGCAGGAGGCGACGTTCGCGTTCACCGAGGTGCGGATCGGCGTGATCCCGGCGGTGATCTCGGCGACCGTGCTGCCCCGGCTGGGCCAGCGGGCCGCCGCCGAGCTGTACCTGACCGGCGACACGTTCGACGGCCGCCGCGCCGCCGAGATCGGCCTGGTCACCGCGGCGGTGCCGGCCGACGAGCTGGACGCCGCCGTCGAGCGCTACTGCGCCTCGCTGGTGAAGGGCGCCCCGGGGGCGCTGGCCGGGGCGAAGGAGCTGCTGCGCCGGCCCGCCGGTCCCGACCTGCGGGCCGAGATCGCCGAGTTGGCCGCCCTGTCGACCGGGTACTTCCTCTCCGACGAGGGACGCGAGGGCGTCATGGCGTTCCGGGAGAAGCGTCCCGCCGCCTGGGTGCCCGCCGGAGACTGAGGTTCGCGGCGGGCCCCGCGGGAGCCATTGCGGCCGAGGTGGGGCCCGCCGGTCGGCCGAGACCCGCCGTGGCGGGTGGGACGTACGCTTGTCGGACTGTCGGGACAGGGGGTGCGGGTGCGGACGCGAGCGGCGATCGTGGCATCTGGGGTGGCGGTGTGCGTGCTGGCACTGCTCGCGGTCTACGTCGTGACCAAGCAGTTCGGCGAGCACCTGCGGCTCCCTCTGGCCAGCCGGACCTGCACCGTGAAGGCCGACGGCGAGGTGGTGCTCGGCGCCGACCAGATGGCGAACGCGGCCACCATCGCAGCCATCGGGATGCAGCGCCGGATGCCCGAGCGGGCGGTGGTGGTGGCGCTGGCGACCGCCTACCAGGAGTCGCACCTGCGCAACATCGCCCACGGCGACCGCGACTCGCTCGGCCTGTTCCAGCAGCGCCCGAGCCAGGGCTGGGGCAGCCCGGAGGAGATCCAGGACCCGCGGTACGCGGCGAACAAGTTCTACGCCGCGCTGAAGAAGGTCAAGGGCTGGGAGCGGATGCGGATCACCGACGCCGCCCAGCGGGTGCAGCGGTCGGCGTTCCCCGAGGCGTACCAGAAGTGGGCGGACGAGTCGGAGGTCCTCACCCGCGCGTTGCTCGGCCACGCGACCGGCGCGGTGGCCTGCACGGTCAGCTCGCCGCCGACGATGCGCGGGCCGGCTGCCGCCAGCGCCGTGCTGGAGAGCCTGTCGCTGGACTGGGGGCTGCCCCGGCTGGCCACTGCGACGGACCTGACCGCGCTCACCGTGCCGGCGGGCGACGACCGCAACGGCTGGCGGTACGCGCACTGGCTGGTCTCACACGCCGACGATCACGGCGTGAAGAAGGTCCGCTTCGGCAACCTGGAGTGGACCGCCGCGCAGGGCTCCTGGGCCCGGGTGAAGGGCGACCCGGCCACCGAGGTGCGGGCCGAGGTGTTCGCCGCGGCCTGACCGGCCCGCCGGGTCAGCCCTTCACGGCTCCCGCGACGAGGCCGGAGACCATCCGGCGCTGCACCAGCAGGAAGAAGACGATCACCGGCAGGGTGAACAGCGTGGACGCCGCCATCACCGAGCCCCAGGCGGTGTCGTCCCGGCCGAAGAAGAACGTCATGGCCACCGGCAGCGTGTACTTCTGCTGGTCGTTGATGAAGGTCAGCGCGAAGATCAGCTCGTTCCACGCGGTGATGAACGAGAAGATGCTGGTGGCGACCAGGCCGGGCGCGACGAGCGGGAACAGCACCTTGCGGAACGTCTGGGCCCGGCTGGCGCCGTCGATGGCGGCGGCCTCCTCCAGTTCCTTCGGCACCGCGGCGACGAAGCCGCGCAGCATCCAGACCGCGAACGGCAGCGAGAAGCCGAGGTACGTGAGGATCAGGCTGGGCAGCGTGTTGTAGAGGCCGAGCCGCTGGATCATCAGGAACAGCGGGATGACCAGCGCCTCCAGCGGGATCATCTGCACCACCAGCAGCATGATCAGGAACGTGGTGCGCAGCTTGAACCGGAACCGGGCCACAGCGGTCGCGGCGAGCAGCGCGACCAGCCCGCTCAGCAGCACCGTCGCCAGCGCGACGAGGGCGCTGTTGAGGAAGAAGTCGGCGAACGTGACGCCCGGGATCAGATTGCCGGTGAGGATCTCCCGGTAGTGCTCCAGCGTCGGCTCCGCCGGCACCGGCCGGGGCGTGGACGAGAAGATCTCCCGGTTGGGCTTCAGCGAGGTCGCCACCATCCAGTAGACCGGGAACGCGGCGAAGAGCGCGACCAGCAGGCCCGCGCCGTTGAGGGCGATCTTCTTCATCATTCGTCCTCCTGCCGCAGCACCATGCGGACGTACAGGGCGGTCACCACGAGCAGGATCACGGTGAGGATGACCGCGATGGCCGAGCCGAGGCCGTACTTGGGCGGTGGTGAGAACGCCTCCGCGTACGAGTAGATCGACAGCATGAACGTGGACCGGTCCTGGGTGCCGCCGGCCAGCACGAACTGCTGGGTGAAGACCTTGAAGTCCCAGATCGTGGAGAGCACCACGAGGATGCCGAAGACCGGCCGCAGGACCGGGAACGTCACCGACCAGAAGACCTTCCACGGCCCGGCGCCGTCGACCCGGGCCGCCTCCTGCAACTCCGTCGGCACGCTCTTGAGCCCGGCCAGGACGCTCACCGCGATGAACGGGAACGAGTGCCAGACCACCACGAGCGTCAGGATGGCGAAGAACAGCAGCGGGTCGTTGAACCAGCCGTACCCGGTCCAGTCGCTGCGCCCGAACAGCGCCGTCGAGAGCCCGTCCGGGAGCTTGTTGAACAGCCAGGTGACCAGGCCGCTCGTGTCGTCGAAGATCCACTTCCAGACGATGGTGCCGGTCAGCGCCGGGGTGGCCCAGGCGAGCATCACGCAGCTCGCCACGAACGTGGCCATCTTCTTGCCCAGGCGGTTGAGCAGCAGCCCGACCAGCGTGCCGAGGATCATCGTGAGCGCCACGTTGGCGAGCGCGAACAGCACCGTGTTGCGCAGCACCGTACGGAAGAACGGGTCGCCGAGGATCTGCGCGTAGTTGGCCAGGCCGACCCACGGCCACTCGCGGTCGCCGCGCAGCTGCCGGACGCTGTCCAGCTTGTGGAAGGACATCCACACGACCTGGCCGAGCGGCCAGAGCAGCAACACGGCGATGATCGCCAGGCAGGGCAGGAGGAGCAGGTACGGAAGGTGGTCCACCCGGCGACGGCGCCGCCGCGCGGGGGTCTCCCGCGCGGCGGCCTCGCCGGTGGCCTCGGTCAGCGTGGTCACTTGGCGTTGAGGATGCTTTCCATCTCGGTGGCCGCGTCGGCGGTGGCCTTCTCGACCGTCTTCTGGCCCTTGATGACCGAGCTGTTCATCGCCTGGGTCACCGTCTTGGTCCGGCTGACCTCGACCCACTTCGGGGTGAGCGGGGTCAGCTTGGTGTTCTGGATGGCGGTGGCGAACGCGGCCATCACCTTGTCACTGGCGTAGTCGCCGCTGCTCACCAGATCCTGGTAGACCGGGAAGAAGCCGAGGCTGCTGGCGAACTCCTTGTCCTTCTGCTTGCTCAGCAGCACGGTCATGTAGTCCCAGGCCAGCGCCTGCCGCTCGCTGTCCTTCCAGATGGCGATGTCGGAGCCGCCGGCGAACGCCGGGGCGGGCTTGCCGTCCGGGCCGGGGATCGGGAACGTGCCCCACACCTTCTCGATGTCGGGGTTGTCCTTCTTCATCGCGCCGCCCTGCCAGCTACCGGCGAACGCCATGGCGGCCTTGCCGGTGGCGAACTGGGTACGGGCGTCGACCTCGTTCCACCCGGCGGCGGCCGGCGGGGCGACCTTGTGCACTGTCACCAGGTCGGTCCAGAACTTGACCGCCTTCTGCGCCTCGGGGGTGTTGTAGCCGGACTTCCAGCTGTCGCCCTCCTTGGTCGCGATCTCCCCGCCGGCACCCCAGAGGAAGGAGTAGAACGGCAGCTCGGAGTTGCCGGGCAGGGCGATGCCGTAGGTGCCCGGCTTCTTGGCCTGCACGGCCTTCGCGGCGGCGACCATCTCGTCCCAGTTCGTCGGCGTCTTCACGCCCGCCTCGGCGAACCAGTCGGTGCGGTAGTAGACGGCGCGGACGCCGGCGTACCACGGCACGCCGTACTGCTTGCCGTCGAGCTGGGCGTTCTTGACCAGGTCGGGCAGGATGTCCTTGCCCTCGGACCAGCCGTTGAACTTGTCCGAGACGTCGGCCAGGGCCTCCTGCGCGGCCCAGCCCTGGGTCTCGGTGTTGCCCAGCTCGGTGACGTCCGGGCCCTCCCCGCCGGCGAGCGCGGCCTGGAACTTCTTCGGCGCCTCGAGCCAGGGGATGTACTGCACCACGACGTCGGTCTCGGGGTGCTTCTTCTTGAACTCCGCCTCGACGCTGTCGAGGAACTTGGTCTGGGCGTCGCCGCCCTCACCCATCATCCACACAGTGAGCTTGCTGTTGTCGGCGGCCTTGTCGTCGTCGCCGGAGCCACCGCATGCGGTCAGCACCAACGCGGCCGACGCCACGATGGCGGTGACCGGAGCCAGCCGCTTCCACCTGTTCACGCCATATCTCCCTCAGGGCCGTTTGGCACTAACCTTCTCCGCCGCACCTTAGTAGGAAAATTTCCTTTACAACAGGGGGTGTTCGTGACGGAGGGCACAGGCGACCGTATCGCAGCCGGAGGCCCGGCCGACATCGATGCCGTCCGGGCAGTTCAGGGCTCACATACGCCGACGGGCGCCCGGCCGGTGAGGCCGGGCGCCCGTCGAGGCGCGTGGTGCGGGGTCAGTAGCGCGAGACGCCGCGGCGACGGCCGACGCCGGCCACCAGGGCCACGCCGATCGCGGCGAAGAGCACCTGCAGCATCAGCTCGCGCCAGTCGATACCGGCGGTCTCGGCGAAGCCGGAGGCCCGGGCCACGATCGTGCCCAGAAGCGCGGCGCCGACACCGATCAGCATGTGCAGCCAGATCGGCATGTTCTGACGGCCCGGCACGACCAGCCGGCCCAGCGCGCCGACGATCAGACCAACGACCAGCGCGGTGATGATGCCCCAAACGGTGAGCTCCATGGTCGCCCTCCTCCTTAAGATCCGGTCACACGTTTTTGTGTGTTCACTGTCGTGATCGCTAAGTTCCCGACCGCCCGGAAATCCAAACCGACTCCGATGACGAATTGTGCAGACGTACCCTGACCTGCTGCTTCTCCCCGAAACCCGGCGCGGCGGGCAGCCCCGGCACACCGACGGGGTTCAATGCCCCGAATACGCCGACGGGCGCCCGGCCGGTGAGGCCGGGCGCCCGTCGAGAGCGCGTGGTGCGTCGATCAGTAACGCGAGACGCTGCGGCGGCGGCCGACGCCGGCCACCAGGGCCACAGCGATGGCGGCGAGCACGACCTGCACGGCCAGCTCGGCCCAGTCGATGCCGGCGGTCTGCGTGGCGATGCCGAGCGCGCGGGCCAGGACGGTGCCCAGCAGCGCCGCGCCGACACCGATCACCATGTGCAGCCACATCGGCATGTTCTGCCGGCCCGGCACGACCAGCCGGCCCAGCGCGCCGACGATCAGACCCACGACGAGCGCGGTGATGATGCCCCAGACGGTGAACTCCACGGTCGGTCCTCCTAAAGCGATTTCGCACGTTCTGTGCGTTTGCTGTCGTGCCCGCTAAGTGCCCGACGCATCGAAAACCGAAACCGGCGGCATCGGCCGCCGCTCCCCCGGCCGGGACGAACCCGCAGGTGGGAGCGCTGCCAGCAGCTGAAAATTTCCTGGGTACGCGAACGGCCGGCGCCCTGAAGAGGAGGACGCCGGCCGGTTCGTGGGCTCTGGCGGCTACTTCTTGCCGGCGGGCTTGCCGTCGCCGGAGTCGGACGAGAGCGCCGCGATGAACGCCTCCTGAGGGACCTCCACCCGGCCCACCATCTTCATCCGCTTCTTGCCCTCCTTCTGCTTCTCCAGCAGCTTGCGCTTCCGGCTGATGTCACCGCCGTAGCACTTGGCGAGCACGTCCTTGCGGATCGCGCGGATGGTCTCCCGGGCGATCACCCGGCTGCCGATGGCCGCCTGGATCGGCACCTCGAACTGCTGGCGCGGGATCAGCGTGCGCAGCTTCGCCGCGATCGTCGTGCCGTACGTGTACGCCTTGTCCTTGTGCACGATCGCGCTGAACGCGTCGACCGGCTCGCCGTGCAGCAGGATGTCGACCTTCACCAGGTCGGACGCCTGCTCGCCGGAGGGCTCGTAGTCGAGCGAGGCGTAGCCCTTGGTGCGGCTCTTGAGCTGGTCGAAGAAGTCGAAGATGATCTCGGCCAGCGGCAGCGTGTAGCGCAGCTCCACCCGGTCGGCGGAGAGGTAGTCCATGCCGAGCAGGCTGCCCCGGCGACCCTGGCACAGCTCCATCACGGCGCCGACGTAGTCGTTCGGGGTCAGCACCGTGGCCCGCACCGTCGGCTCGTACACCTCGGCGATCTTGCCGGTCGGGTACTCGCTCGGGTTGGTGACCACGATCTCCTCGCCGTCCTCCTGGATGGCACGGTAGACCACGTTCGGCGCGGTGGAGATCAGGTCGAGGTTGAACTCCCGCTCCAGCCGCTCCCGGATGATCTCCAGGTGCAGCAGGCCGAGGAAGCCGCAGCGGAAGCCGAAGCCCAGCGCGCCGGAGGTCTCCGGCTCGTAGACCAGCGCGGCGTCGTTGAGCTTGAGCTTGTCCAGCGCCTCACGCAGGTTCGGGTAGTCCGAGCCGTCGATCGGGTAGAGCCCCGAGTAGACCATCGGCTTCGGGTCCTTGTAACCGCCGAGGGCCTCCTTGGCCGGGTTGTTGTTGATGGTGACCGTGTCACCGACCCGGGACTGGCGCACGTCCTTCACGCCGGTGATCAGGTAGCCCACCTCGCCGACACCGAGCGCGTCGGCCTTGACCATCTCGGGCGAGATGACGCCGATCTCCAGCAGCTCGTGGACGGCGCCGGTGGACATCATCTTGATCCGGTCCCGGGCGGAGATCCGGCCGTCGATCACCCGGACGTACGTGACCACGCCCCGGTAGACGTCGTACACCGAGTCGAAGATCATCGCGCGGGCCGGCGACTCGGCCTCGCCCACCGGCGGCACGAACTGCCTGACGATCTCGTCCAGGAGGTAGGGCACGCCCTCGCCGGTCTTGCCGGAGACCCTGATGCAGTCCGCCGGGTCGCCGCCGATCAGGTGGGCCAGCTCCTCGGCGTACTTCTCCGGCTGGGCGGCCGGCAGGTCGATCTTGTTGAGCACCGGGATGATGTGCAGGTCGTTCTCGAGCGCCAGATAGAGGTTTGCGAGCGTCTGCGCCTCGATGCCCTGCGCGGCGTCGACCAGCAGGATCGCGCCCTCGCAGGCGGCGAGCGAACGGGACACCTCGTAGGTGAAGTCCACGTGGCCCGGGGTGTCGATCATGTTGAGCACGGCGGTCTCACCGGCCCGGTCGCCCTCGCGGATCGTCCACGGCATCCGCACGGCCTGGCTCTTGATGGTGATGCCGCGCTCGCGCTCGATGTCCATCCGGTCCAGGTACTGGGCGCGCATCTGCCGCGGGTCGACCACACCGGTGAGCTGCAACATCCGGTCGGCCAGGGTCGACTTCCCGTGGTCGATGTGGGCGATGATGCAGAAGTTCCGGATGCGCGCCGGGTCGGTGGCACCAGGAGCGTTCGCGCCGGGATCGAGCGTCGGTGGCACAGCGGTCCGTTCTGGTCGGCTGACGTGAGCGGGCCGGCGCGTCGCCGGCCCCCTCCATGGTCCCACGTCGCCCGGGGCGCGCCCGGGCTCCCCCTTCACTCCACCGCTATTCCAGGGGTGGCCCGACTATTCCGCGGGTGGCTCGACAAACAGCGCGGCCAGCCTCGGCAGGCGGCGGCGGGCCTCCTCCTCGTCGTCGAAGTCCCAGAAGTCGTTCAGATCGGGCACCGGGACCGGGTCACGCTCGGCCGGCAGGTCGGACGCGGTGGCCTTCCGGTACGCGTCCCACGGCACCGCCAGCATCTGCTCGCACTCGAACTCCTCGCCGCTGAGCGCGGCGGCCCGGACCTGCGGCAGCTCGGCCAGCGCGTCCGGGTCGCCGACCGCCCGCGCGAACACCGCCCGCCCCTGGGTCATCAGCCAGCCCCGGAAGTACTCGAAGCCGTCGTCCGAGGCGCCCCCGTTGATCAGGTAGGCCGCGCCCCAGAGGTCGACCTTGTAGGAGGCGGCGAGCACCCGCCGCTGGTGGTGGGCGTATCCGACGATCTCCTCCGGGTCGCACTCGGCCAGCAGCGCGACCGCCCGGGCGGCGACCGCGTCGGGCTCTCCCCCGGCGCCGGCGCGGGCCTCGTCGATCAACTGCCAGAACTCGTCGGTCCTCATGGTGGGCAGTCTGGCAGAGCCCGACGTGCCGGTGCGACGTGCGGCGGTGCGGCGGTGCGGCGGTGCGGCGGTGCGGCGGTGCGGCAGCATGGTGCGGTGCGCGCGATCTCCCTACCGCCCGTTCCGTACGGGTCGACAGCCGTACGGCCCGGCTGGGCCGACCTGCCGGCCGGGCTGCGGGACGCGCTGGCCGCCCGGATCGGCGGCCCGCCGGCGGCGGTCCGGGTGGCAGGCGGCGGGTTCACCAGCGGCTTCGCCGCCGTGCTGACCGGCCCTGCCGGGGAGAGCGTGTTCGTCAAGGCAGCGGCACTCGACGGGCAGCGGCACCTGGTCGACTGGTACGCCCACGAGGCGGCGATCCTGGCCCGGCTCCCGGCCGGTCTGCCGGTGCCCCGGCCGCGCTGGGCGCTCACCGAGTCCGGCTGGTACGCACTCGCGCTCGACGCGATCGACGGTCACACCCCCCGGCTGCCCTGGGCGCCGGCCGAGCTGGACGCCGCCCTCGCCACGTACGCCCAGGTGGCCGCCGCGCTCGCCGAACCGCCCGCGGAGTTGGCCGCGCTCCGGCTCCCCCGCCTCGCGGACCTGGCCCGCGACGACATCCTCTGGTGGGGCGAGGTGGCCGCCCGGCGCGAGCCGCTGCCCGAGCAGGCCGCCGGCGCCCCGCTGGCCGAGCTGGTCGCGCTGGAGTCGCGCCTGCCCGGGTACGCCGACGCCGCCCCCGGACTGGCCCACGGCGACCTGCGGGTGGACAACCTCCTGATCGACTCCGACGGGCGGGCCTGGCTGTGCGACTGGCCCTGGCTCTGCCACGGGCCGGCCTGGTTCGACCTGGCCGGGCTGCTGCTCACCGCGTACGCCGGCGGCCTGGACGCGGACGCCGCGTTCGCCTGCCACCCGGCGGCGGCAGGTGCGCCCGCTGATGCGCTGGACGTGACGCTCGCCGCGCTGGCCGGCTACTTCCTCACCGGCGCCGCCGCCGGACCGTCCACCGCCTCCCCGCATCTGCGCGCCCATCAGCGCTGGAGCGGGGAGCAGGCGCTCGGCTGGCTGGCCGAGCGCCGGGGCTGGTCCTGGGCACGCCCCACCCCTGCCCCTTGATCCACACCAGTTCGGCGAGGTGGCGGCATCCCACGGGCCCTGACCCCACCACCTCCCCGACGTGGCGCGCCGCTCGACCAGGCTGGGCGGAGGCGTTTTGGCTCGTCCGGGGCCGACCTGGTAGCCTGGCTTTTCGCGCGGCGATGACGCATGCTCGTCGTGCGCGTAAGCAGACCAACCCGAGCTATCAAGACGAGGCTGTCGCGTGGCGAACATCAAGTCCCAGATCAAGCGCAACCGGCAGAACGAGAAGCGCCGGCTGCGTAACAAGTCGGTCAAGTCGTCGCTGAAGACCGCCATCCGGAAGTTCCACGAGGCTGCCGAGGCGGGCGACACCGAGAAGGCCACCGTGCTCATGCGTGAGGCCACCCGCAAGCTGGACAAGGCTGCCAGCAAGGGTGTCATCCACTCGAACCAGGCGGCCAACCGGAAGTCGGCGATCGCCAAGCGCGTCGCCTCGTTCTCTGCCTGACCAGCGCTACAGATTTCACCGGAAGCCCCGGGGCCACGAGCCCACGGGGCTTCCGCCTGTCCGCTCCCCCCAGCGCGCGGTGCTGCGGCACCGCGCGCTGCGTGGCGCGCGGCGCGCGGCGCGCGGCGCGCGGCGCGCGGCGCGCGGCGCGCGGCGCGCGGAGATCTTGGACGATTTCGGCCCCTCTGGGGGCCATTTCGTACCAAGATCTCGGGGTGATCCGGCCCCGGTGGTGTCTTCGGCGGTCGGTCGCTCCGGCGGGACAGGACGGGGCGTCCGGAGGGCGCGGTGCGCGGTGTCGGGCGACGAGGTGCGAAAGCTGCACCCTGCGGGGCAAGGCACGACGCGAGGCATCCGGGAGAGCGCGGGGCGCGGTGTCGGGAGGCGCGGTGTCGGGAGGCGCAGCGCCGGGCGTCCTCCGGAGGGCGCAACGAGGGCGCCGAGAGGGCGCCGCGCGGGGCCGCTACTGCTCGTTCGGGTGGTCGAATGTCGCGCGTTGCGGGTGGTGGTAGCGGACGCCCCGGGAGTCTGTGGTCGCGCCGCCCGGCCACGCGCGGGCGCTCGGCGGCACCGCGCCGCGCGGCAGCGACCCGACGCTCGCTGCGCCGCCCGGGAGTGCGCGGGCGCTCGTGGGCACCCGGGCTCGCCCGATCACCGGCTCCATCTGGCGGCGGAAGCGGTCTCGTTCCTGCTCGGGCACCTGCGCGGCGGTGCGGACGACCATCTCGGCCACCACGTCGTTGAGCTTGACCATCGCCGCCACCGCGATCGGCAGCACCAGCACCGCCCACCAGCTCACCAGTTCGGCGAGCGCGAGCAGCACGGCCAGCGCCACCGCGCCCTCGAAGAAGAGGAAGCAGAGCACCCCACCCGGGTTGACGAAGCGCAGTCCCAGCACCCGGGCGTAGAGCGGACGGTACCGCTCCTCGTCCGTGGCCACAGTCGACCACGCTCGGGTCACCGGGCGCCGCCCTGCCGGGCCGCGGCCACCGAGAACACGGCCCGCTCCAGCGCGTACGCCCGGTCGTCGGCGCCACCTTTGACCGCCGCGTTGCACTCGGCTGCCACCCGCATCGCCTCGACCAGGCCCTCCGGCGTCCAGCCCCGGGCGCGCACCTGGGCCTTCTCGATCTTCCAGGCCGGCATGCCGAGCGTCTTGGCCAGCTGGAACGCGCTGCCCCGGCCGGCGGCGGCGACCCGGGCGACGGTCCGTACGCCGTCGGCCAGCGCATCGGCGATCGGCACCGGGTCCACGCCGACGTGCAGCGCCCACCGCAGCGCCTCCAGCGCGCCCGGCACGTCACCGACCATCGTCGCGTCGGCGACGGTGAAGCCTGTCACCTCGGCCCGTCCCCGGTAGTAGCGGGCGACAGTGTCAGCGCCGATCCGCCCGTCGGTGTCGGCGACCAGCTGCGAGCAGGCGGCGGCCAGCTCACGCATGTCGTTCCCGACGGCCGCGACCAGGGCGTCGGCCGCGTCGGGCGTGCACTTGCCGCCGATGCGGCGGATCTCGTCCCGCACGAAGGCGGCCCGCTCGCGGTCACCCTTGAGCTTCACCGCCGGCACCACAGTGGCGCCCGCCGCCCGCAGACCGTCGGCGAACGCCTTGCCCTTGGCCCCGCCCAGGTGCAGCACCACGAGCTGGACGTCCGGGTCGGGATTCTTCGCGTACGCCAGCAGCGCGGTGGACAGGTCCTTGCGGGCGTCCTGGCCGGAGCGGAGCACGAGCACCCGGCGACCGCCGAACAGCGACGGGCTGAGCATCTCGGCGATCTCGCCGACGGTGAGCGTCCCGGCCTGGTATTCCCGCACGTCCACGTCGGGGTCGACCTCGCGGGCCCGGGCGACGGCTTCGGTGACCGCTCGCGTGGCGAGCAGCTCCTCGTCGCCGAGGACGAGCACAATAGGAGGCAGGTCGGCGGGGGTCACGTCGCCCATACTCGCACGCCCTCCGACCCGGCCGGGCCTGCTCATCGGGGACTGTGACGGCGCAGCCCGCACACAGCGCAAATCCAGACATTTGACTTGATTCCCCATCTACCGCAACAAGATCCCCCCGGTTCAGCGTGGCGCTCCCGACTCGGCGCCGCGCCTCACCACCGCGAGACCGCCACCCGCCTGGACCGCCGCGACGTCCCCGTCGGTGTCGGTACGCAGCACCCGCGCACCGCCCCGGGTCAGCCGGTCCAGCAGCCCGGCGTTGGGGTGCCCGTAGTCGTTGTCGACGCCCACGCACACGAGAGCCACCGCCGGGCGTACCGCGGCCAGGAACTCCGGCGCCTGGTACGCCGACCCGTGGTGGGCGACCTTCAGCACGTCGGCGCGGATCGCGGCGGCCGGTGTGGTCTCCAGCATCGCCCGCTGCTCCTCCGTCTCGGCGTCACCGGTGAGCAGGATCCGTACCCCGCCCACAGTGGCGGCCAGCACCAGCGAGTTGTTGTTCGGATCCGACCGGCTGCCCCGCAGCGGGTACGGCGGCCCGACCGCGACCAGGTCCACCGCGCCCGCCCGCCACCGCCAGCCCGCCTGCACCGGGGCCAGCGGCGCACCGGCCCGCTGGGCCGCCTCGCGTACCTGGGCGGACCCGTAGGGTGGCTCGGACCAGGACGGACCCACCACCGCGCCCACCCGCCGGCCCCGGAACACCCCGGCCACGCCGCCGACGTGGTCGACGTGGAAGTGGCTGACCACCAGCAACGGCACCTCGCGTACGCGAAGTCGGCGCAGGCAGGCGTCCACGCCGGACGGCTCCGGGCCGGCGTCCACCACCACGGCCCGGCCGGCGGCGACCGGCAGCACCACCGCATCCCCCTGCCCCACCGCGCACGCCACCACCACCCAGCCGCGCGGCGGCCAGCCCGAGGCGAGCAGCCGGATCGGTACCGCGCCGAGCACCACCGCCACCACGACGACAGCGATCAGCCGCCGCGCCCGGCGTCGCCGGAAGGCGAGCAGCAGCGCCACGCTCACCGCCGCCAGCAGCAGGGCCCCTGCCACCCCACCCGCCCACGGTAGGTTCCCGGCCGGCAGGTCCGCGCCGTACGCGGCCACCGCCACCAGCCAGCGCGCCGGCCAGCTCGCCAGCCAGGCGAGGAACTCCGCGCCGCGTGGCCACAGCGGCGACAGCACCGCCGCCAGCACGCCGAGCACGGTGGCCGGCGCGACGGCCGGCACCGCGAGCAGGTTCGCCGGTACCGCCACCAGGCTCACCGTCGCGGACAGTCCGGCGATCACCGGGCCGCAGGCCAGTTGCGCGGCGGCCGGCACCGCGAGCGCCTCGGCGAGCCCGGCCGGTACGCCCCGGCGCCGCAACGCGTCCCGCCATCCCGGCGCGAGCAGCAGCAGTCCCCCGGTGGCGCAGACCGACAACGCGAAACCCGGGTCGCCCGCGAGGTCCGGGTCGTACAGGACCAGCCCGGTGACAGCGGTGGCGAGCGCAGGCAGCGCCGACCGGGACCGCCCGGCGGCGAGCGCGGCGAGCCCGATCGCGCCCATCGCGGCGGCACGCACCACGCTCGGCGAGGGCCGCACCAGGATGACGAACCCGACGAGCGCGAGGACGCAGAGCACGGCGGCGGTACGCGGACCGGCGCGCGCCCAGCGGGCCAGCAGCAGCACCGCCCCGACGACGATCGCCACGTTGGAGCCGGACACCGCGTTGAGATGCGTCATCCCGGTGGCCCGGAAGTCCTCCTCCACTTCCGGCAGCAGCCGGCTGGTGTCGCCCACCACCAGACCCGGCAGCAGCCCGCCCGGCGCGTCGGGCAGCGGCTCGCAGGCCCGTTGCAGCCCGGCCCGCAGCACCCCTGCCGCTCGTTGCGGCCACGACGCGTCGCCGCGCAGCGTGGGCGGGTCGGCGGTGGAGAGCACGGCGGCAGTCAGGTCACCGCCGCGCGGGGCGGCCAGCCTCCCCCGGCTGGTGACCCGCTGCCCGGGGAGCAGTGGACGCCAGGCCGGGTCGGTGGCGAGCACCAGCGCGCGTACGGGGCCGGTGACCCGGACGCCGTCGGGTCCGGTGAGCCGGATCAGATCCACTCGGACCAGCAGCATCGGCGGGCGGCCGGGCGCGCCGCGTACCGGGCGGGGATCGTCGCGCAGCACCAGCTCGGCGGTGACCGGGGCACTGTCGGTGACGAGCGCGCGGATCGGGGCGGCGTCGCGGACCGCGACCCGCGCGCCGGTGGCCGCCGCGCCGCAGAGCACACCGAGCAGTACGGCGACCGCGATCCAGCCGTAGCGGCGGGCAGTCGCGCTCGGCCGGCCCAGCACGCCGCCCAGGTGCAGGCCCGTGAGCAGAGCCAGCGCGGCGGCGACAGCGGCCACCCCCACGGTCGACCGGACACTCAGGTCCAGCCCGGCCAACGCGGCGAGCCACGCAGCCACCGCCAGTCCGGCCAGCCGCAGGTCGGGCACGTCGCGGTCCGGCGCCGTACCGTCGGTGGTGCCGGAGGCTGCGGAAACGACCCGGCCACGCTCACCACCCTCCGCAGCGCCGGGCAACACCCGCTCCGCCCCGATCGCCGCAGCACCCACTCGATCCGGGACGCGCTCACCGGCGAGGCCGGGGCGATCCGGCGCCCGGCGCGGTCCGCGACGGGCGGTCACACCGTCACCAGTTCCTTGAGCTGCTCGTACCGGGCGTCGCCGATGCCGTCGACCTGCCGCAGATCGGACACGGACCGGAACCCGCCGTTGCGGTCCCGGTGGTCGAGGATCCGCTGGGCGAGCACCGGGCCGACGCCCGGTAGCGCGTCGAGCTGGGCCAGCGTCGCGGTGTTGAGGTTGACCGGGCCGGCGGGTGCCGCCGAGCCGCCCGGCGCACCGCCGCCCGCCGCCGGGCCGGGTGCGGCCTGCCCGGGTGGGGCGGTGACGCCGACCAGGATCAGCTCCCCGTCCGTGACCTTGCGGGCGGGATTGAGCAGCGCCACGTCGACGCCGGGCAGCGCACCGCCCGCCGCCTCGATCGCGTCGGCCACCCGCGCGCCGGCCGGGAGGCGGACGAGGCCGGGGCGCCGGACCTTGCCGGCCAGCGCGACGACCACCTGACCGGGTGAGCCCGCCGACATCGGCGCTCCGGGCACCGCGCCGGTCGTGGCACTCACCGGCGCCTCGGAGGAGGCCGCGACCGGCTGGACGGGCTCGGCGCTGGGACGCGCGCGCCACGCCCAGACGGCAGCCGCCACGACCACCACTACGGCCACCGCCGCGAGCGCGCGTACGCCCCGGCGGCCGGGATCGAACGCCCCGGGGCCGGGCAGCCGCGACGCGAGCCCACGCTCGGTCGCCGGAGCGTCGCCTATGCCGTCGGCGTCCGGATCGGCGGAGGCTGGCTCCGACCCGAACGAATGCTCCCGCCCGCTGTCGTGCTCTGGAAATCCGGGGCGCAGGCCGGGAACCGGCTCGATCTCGTCCGTAGCAGGCCCGGGCCGAGCTCGGAGATCGGGCCAGGGGACGCCGAGGGCGGGCCCGGCACCGGCACCGGCCCCGAAGACCGGCCCGGCTTCCCCGAGACCGGACACGCGACCGGGCCCGGAGACGCGGCCGAGACCGGACACGCTGCCGGACCCGGACACGGTGCCGGGCCCGGACAGGGACGGCCCCGGCCGCCGCGAGGACCGCTCCGCCCTGCCCGACTCGCCCAAGCGGTCAGCGGGGATCGGCGGAACAGCAGCGGCATCCGTGAACCCGAACAGCCGGGCGAGCCGCCGCCGTACCGTCGTCTCCTCGTCGTCTGGCACGGCTCGGGACGCTACGGCGACGGCTCGCCCCGCATCGGCCGGTGAGTCCTCGCCTGTGGACAGCACGGGCACTGTGGACAGGCACCCGATCAAGCCCCGGCTCTGCTAGGTGTGCCCGGGTGACGGATCGCCGGCGGCGGGCGTGGTCATGTCAACGTGCCTCCGGGTCCAGCCCGAGCACCGCCCGTCCCCCGTCGACCGGCACCGTCGCGCCGTTGACGAACGAGGCGCGGTCGGAGAGCAGGAACGCGACCACCTCGGCCACCTCGTCGGTACGCCCGATCCGGCCGGCCGGGTGCAGCCGGGCCACCTCCGCGTCGACGTGCGCCGCCTCCTCCGGGTCGAGTCCGGCGAGGTAGGCGGCGTGCCGTTCGGTGTGGATGGAGCCGAGCGCGACCGCGTTGGCGCGGATTCCGCGGGGAGCGTAGTCGACGGCGAGCGCCCGGGTCAGCCCCTCCAGCGCGGCCTTCGCGGTGGCGTACGGCAGGGCGCCCGGCACCGCCCGGCGGGCCTGGTGGGAGGAGACGTTGACGATCGCGCCGCCGGTCCCGGCCGCAAGGAACCGGCGTACGGCGGTGCCGGCTCCCGCGACGGCGGGGCGCAGGTTGAGCGCGATCAGGTCGACGACCTCGCCCGCGGGCTCGCGGTGCAGGTCGGCGTCGCGGAAGACGGCGGCGTTGTTGACCCAGCCGGTCAGCGGCGCGTACGCCTCGGCGCGGTCGGCGGCCCGGCCGGTGACCGTCTCGTCGCCGGCGTCCCCGGTGACGGCGTGCAGCCGGTCGGCGAGCGGATGCCGGGCCAGCCAGTCCAGCGCGCCGGTGTCCCGCTCGATCACGACCACTGTGCCGCCGTCGGCGGCCAGCCGTTCGACGACGGCCCGCCCGACGCCGCGCCCGCCGCCGGTGACGACGTACGACAGGGGGCTCATCCGGCCACCCTAGGGCGTGCGGCGGTGAACCACCACGCAGGCCAGCCCGGGTCCGGCGTGGGCGGCGACGACGGCTCCGGCCTCGGTGACGTACGTGTCGCGCAGGCGGTCGCCCAGCCGCTCGGTCAGCGCCGCCAGCAACTGCTCGGCCCGCTGCGGCGCGGCGAGGTGGTGCACCGCGATGTCCACAGGGGCGTCCCCTGCCGCCTCGACTGCGAGGTCGACCAGGCGTGCCACGCCCCGGCTGGCGGTACGGACCTTGTCCTTGACCACGATCGCGCCGTCCGGCATGTGCATGATCGGCTTGACCGAGAGGGCGGTGCCGAGCAGCGCCTCGGCCGCGTTGATCCGGCCGCCCCGGCGCAGGAACTCCAGGGTGTCGACGTAGAAGTAGATGGTGGTCCGGGCGACCGCGTCGAGCGCCGCGTCGCGTACCCCGGTCAGGTCGGCGCCCCGCGCGGCGGCCGCGGCGGCGAGCGCCGGGAAGCCGAGGCCCATGCCTGTGGATCGGCTGTCCACGACTGTGACGCGGTCGTCGCCGACCTCGGCGGCGGCCAGCCGGGCGGCTTCGACGGTGCCGGACAGTTCGGCGGACAGGTGCACCGACACCACGCCGTCGGCGCCCTCGGCGAGCAGCGCGCGGTAGACCTGCGCGAACTGTTCGGGCGCGGGCCGGGACGTGCTCACCGAGACCCGCCGGCCGCTCAGCGCGCGGGTGGCGTCGGCCGGGGAGGTCTCGACGCCCTCCAGCCCTTCTGCGCCGTTGAGGACGACTGTGAGCGGGACGACTGTGAGCCCGCGTGCGCGGACCAGGTCGGGGGGCAGGTAGGCGGTGGAGTCGGTGACGACCGCGACGGGCATGACCGGCACGCTAGCCGATGGCGCTGTGACGTGCCGGGGCCGGAGGTGTCAGACCGCGTCGGTGAGCGCCGGCTGGGTGATCAGGCCGACGTTGTGTGCGCGCAGGTGCCAGCCCGGGCGGGTGCGCCGCTCCACGCCGTCGTTGTGGCGCAGCTCGGTCCAGTGGCAGTTCGCCAGCGAGCCGAGGCTGCGCAGCACCGTGTGGTCCCAGCCGAGCAGGTGCCCGACGCCCTGCCGGGCGCCGCCGCCGTGGGTGGTCACCACGACGGTGCCGCCGGTGGCGAGGTCGGCCGCGTCCTGGAACCCGGCGCCGAGTCGGGCGCCCAGGTCGCCCAGGGGCTCGATGCCGGCGCCGGGGTCGGGGTCGCCGGCCCGCCAGCGGGCGTACTCGTCGGGGAACCGCTCGGCCACCTCGGTCAGGGTGAGGCCCTGCCACTGGCCGAAGTGCCGTTCGCGCAGCCGGGCGTCGGAGCGGACCGGCAGCCCGGTCAGCGCCGCGAGCGCGGCGGCGGTGTCGGCGGCCCGGCGCAGGTCGCTGGCGACGATCGCGTCCGGGCGCAGCGCGGCCAGCACCGGCGCCGCGGCGCGGGCCTGCTCCCGGCCGAGGTCGTTGAGCGGCACGTCGGTCTGACCCTGGACCCGGCTCGCGGCGTTCCAGTCGGTGTTGCCGTGCCGCCAGATGATCAGGCGGGTCATTCCGCGGTGGCGGTGCCGGCGGCCGAGTCGGCCAGGTCGCGATCGGTGAACGGGATCTGCGGGCAGTCCTTCCAGAGCCGGTCGAGCGCGTAGAACTCGCGCTCCTCGGTGTGCTGGACATGGACCACGATGTCGACGTAGTCGAGCAGCACCCAGCGGCCACCCCGCTCGCCCTCGCGGCGCACCGGCTTGGCCTTCTCCGGCAGCTCCAGCAGGCGCTCCTCGATGGCGTCGACGATGGCGAGCACCTGACGCTCGTTCGGAGCGGCGGCCAGCAGGAACGCGTCGGTGATCGCGAGCTGGTCGCCCACGTCGATGATGACGATGTCCTGTGCCTTCTTGTCGGCCGCGGCCTGGGCGGCGGCCATCGCCAGCTCGTGCGCGCGTTCGGAAACTGTCACCGTTCTCCTTCGATCAACCATGCGACCCTCCAAGCCTCTCACACCCGGCGGTGCGGCGACTTGTCAGTTCTGGTCGATTTCAGGCATGAACCGGGATGCAAGGGGGCGAATCATCGCTGGTAGAGGCGCCGTTTCGCGATGTACTGCACCACACCGTCGGGCACCAGGTACCACACCGGCTCCCCGCGGGCGACCCGCGCGCGGCAGTCGGTCGAGGAGATGGCCATCGCGGGCACCTGCACCAGGCTCACCGAGTCGGCCGGGAGGTGCTTGTCGGTGAGTTCGAAGCCGGGCCGGGTCACGCCGATGAAGTGGGCCAGTTCGAGCGCCTCGTCCAGGTCCTTCCAGGAGAGGATGCGCTCCAGGGCGTCCGCGCCGGTGATGAAGAACAGCTGCGCCTTCGGGCCGTACTCGGCGTGCAGGTCGCGCAGCGTGTCGACGGTGTAGGTGGGACCGCCCCGGTCGATGTCGACCCGGCTCACCTGGAAACGCGGGTTGGAGGCGGTGGCGATCACCGTCATGAGGTAGCGGTCCTCGGCCGGGGTGACCGCTTCCTCCGCCTTCTGCCACGGTTGCCCGGTCGGCACGAAGACGACCTCGTCCAGGCCGAACCGGTCGGCCACCTCGCTCGCCGCCACCAGGTGCCCGTGGTGGATCGGGTCGAACGTGCCGCCCATGATGCCGACCCGCCGGATGTCTTCCTCCACCCAGCGATCGTAGGCCGCGCGCCGGACGGGCCCGGGCGGGGTCGGCCACGCCGGGCGGATCAGCCCGCCCGGCGTGCCCCGGTCAGGCCGACGCGGCGGCCACAGCCGTCCGGGCCACGAGCGCCCGGCGCATGTCGTCGTCCAGGTCGGTCACCCATCGCCGCAGGCCGGGCGTGAGGTCGTCGCGGGCCAGCAGCGCCGCGGCCATCTCCCGGGTGGGTTGCGACACGGCGTAGCGGGGGTACGCGGCCACCGTGACCGCGTCGGCCACCCACGCCGTACGCAGACGCGCCGCCGCCGGCATGTCGGTGAAGTAGCGCTCCACGTACCCGGCGGTCAGCTCGGCCTGCTCGGGCTGCCAGAAGCCCTCGGCGGTCGCCTCGACGAGCCGGTTGGACAGCTCGGTGCTGCGGGTGACGATCTCCCAGGCGGCACGTTTCGCGTCGGCGTCGGGCAGCGCGGCCCGGCACGCGGCGGCCTGCTCGGCGCCGGTGGCGCTGCGGTCGCCGTCCGCCTCGGCGTCGATCTCCGGCGCACCGGCGGCACCGAGCACCACGAGCCGGCGCAGCACCGCCCAGCGCAGGTCGGCGTCGACCGCGAGCCCCGGCGGCACGTCCTTGCCGGCGAGCCAGCCGGTCAGCATGGCCGTGTCGGTGGTGGCGCCGATCAGACCCCGCACCGCCGCCAGTTGCAGGGAGCCGCCAGCGGGCGCCGAGTCGAGCAGCGCCCCGCAGGCGGTCGCCACCCGCAGCAGCGCCGCGTCCCGGGCGAGCGGGCCGAGGTAGCGGTCGATCAGCCGGCGGCTGAGCAGCAGCACGTCCTCGACGATCGTCACCTCGGTCTCGGCGGGCAGCGCCGCCGCGATCAGCCCGGCGAGCGCGCCGGCCGGCCGTTCCCCGTCGGTGACCGCGTCCAGCGTCTCGGCCCAGAGCAGCGCCCGGGCCAGCGGGTCGTCGAGCCCCGGCAGCAGCAGCGGCACCGCGTCCGCCGAGGCCGGGTCGAGGCGGATCTTGGCGAACGTCAGGTCACCGGCGTTCGGCAGCACGAGCCCGGTGGCGGGCCGCCCGACCAGCTCCGGCAGCGGCGTGCGACCGCCGTCGGCGTCGGGGTCGAGGTCGACCTCGAACCGGTACGCCGGGCCGTCGGCGGTGTGGTGGGCCACCCCGATGCGGTGCGGCCGCTGCACCGGGTGGCTCGCCGGAGCGGTCTGCACGATCGCCACCTCGGTCCACCGCCCGTCGGCGTCCACAGCGGTGTCGACCCGCAGCGTGTTCACCTGCGCGCGGCGCAGCCAGCGTTCCGCCCAGCCGTCCAGGTCACGGCCGCTCGCCGTACCCAGGGCGGCCAGCAGGTCGGCGAGCGTGGCGTTGCCGAACCGGTGCGCCGCGAAGTGTGCGTTCAGCCCGGCCAGGAACGCCTCGTCACCGAGCCAGGCGACGAGCTGGCGCAGCACGCTGGCGCCCTTGGCGTACGAGATGCCGTCGAAGTTGAGCAGCGCCTGCGCGGCGTCGGCCACCTCCTCCGGTGCCACCGGGTGGGTGGAGGGACGCTGGTCGGCGGTGTAGCCCCACGCCTTGCGGCGGCTCGCGAACGTGGTCCACGCCCGGTCGAACCGGGTCGCCTCGGCGGTGACCCGGGTGCCCAGGTATTCGGCGAAGGACTCGTTGAGCCACAGGTCGTCCCACCAGCTCATGGTGACCAGGTCGCCGAACCACATGTGCGCCATCTCGTGGGCGATGGTGGTGGCGCGCAGCTCCCGCTGGGTGTCCGTGACGGCGGAGCGGAAGACGTAGTCGTCGCGGATCGTGACCAGGCCCGGATTCTCCATCGCGCCGGCGTTGAACTCGGGCACGAACGCCTGGTCGTACTTGCCGAACGGGTAGCGCTCGGCGAACAGCTCGTGGAAGCGGTCGAAGCACTGCCGGGTGACGGTGAAGATCTCCTCGGCGTCGGCGTCCAGGTGGGCCGCGAGCGAACGCCGGCAGTAGAGGCCGAGCGGGATACCGTCGTGCTCGGCGCGCAGCACGTGCCAGGGCCCGGCGATCAGCGAGACGAAGTAGGTGGCCAGCGGCTCGGTGGTGGCGAACTCCCAGCGCCCGGGCGCGGGGCGGTCGGCGAGCGGCCCGTTGGCGGCGACAGTCCACTCCGGCGGCGCGGTGACCGTCAGCGTCACCGGCGCCTTCAGGTCGGGCTGGTCGAACGCGGCGAAGATGCGCGGCCCGTCGTCCAGGAAGGACATCGCGTAGAGGTAGGTCTCGCCGTCGGCCGGGTCGACGAAACGGTGCAGCCCTTCGCCCGTGTTGGAGTAGGCCATCTCGGCCTCGACTGTGAGCGTGTTCGTCGCGGCCAGGCCGGTCAGCGGCAGCCGGTCGCCGGCCAGCAGGGCCGGGTCGAGGGCGCGGCCGTTGAGGCGGGCGGCGAGGAGTCGGCGCGGCTTGACGTCGACGAAGGTCTCGGCTCCGGGGGTGGCCCGGAACCGGATGGTGACGGCGGAGCGGAACCGCTCGGCGTCGCCGGTCAGATCGAGGTCCACATCGTAGGACTCGACGGTGATCGACGCGCGGCGCGCGGTCGCCTCTGCACGGGTGAGGCTCGGCATCCGCTTATCCTGCCCGATGAGGTCCGCTCGGGCCGTCTCGTTACGCATGGCGATGGAGGAACAGCGATGGGTCAGCACCCCAAGGGCGATTTCGACCTCTCCCGGGCGGTTTGGCAGCGGGCTGAGGGCGACACCTCCGAGGGAGCGGTCGAAGTGGCCTTCGTCGACGACCTGATCGGCATGCGCAACTCCGCCGAGCCGGACGGGCCGGTGCTGGTCTTCACCCAGGCCGAGTGGGACGCGTTCGTCGCGGGCGCCCAGGACGGCGAGTTCGACCTGGACTGAGCGCACCTCAGTCACCGTCGCCCCAGCCGAGGCCGCCCGGACCGGGCGCGTGGTGGAAGCCGGGGTGACCGGCCACGTCGGCGCAGCGCTCGCCGTCGGGCCCGGCGGCGTCGCAGAACAGCCGCTCGGCGCGGTGCCAGGCGTCCGCCGGGGACAGCGCCGCCGCGCCGAGCGCCAGCTCCGGGCGGAGCAGGCCGAGTGCTTCGGCGTACGCCACGGCGTGCTCCCGCGCGACGGCGGGATCGGTGGCGGCGAAGCCCAGGTGCACGGTGAAGTAACGCGGCGGGCGGCCGGCGGCGCGCCGGGGCGTGCCGATCAGCGGCCCGTCGCGGCCGTCGCCGCGCAGCCGGGCCGGTGCCTCGCGGTGCCGTCGTGCCGCCCTGTCGTCACGCATCGGTGCCCTCCCCCGTGGTCGGTGACGCCCGCCGGACGTCGCGGCGGCGGGCGGCGGGCCGGTCGCCGCCGGTCCGCGAACCCGAGCCAACCAGCTTTTCCGTGCCCAGGGAGGGGCCAGCACCGGCTCGCGTGGCCGGCCCCTCCCCCACGGGGCCGGAGCTGCTGGAATGGAGGGTTCGGCCGCGCCGACCCGGGTAGGTAGGCAGCGCCGCCGAACCGCGTCAGGAGCAGCCGAGATGAGCACCATGCCGAGCGACCGGAGCCCGGACAGCACGCTGGCGTTCCTCCGGGAGGGCTACCGCTTCGTCGGCGACCGCTGCGACCGCCTCGGCACCGACGTCTTCCAGACCCGGCTGCTGCTGGAGCCGACGATCTGCCTGCGCGGCCGGGAGGCCGCCGAGCTGTTCTACGACGAGGAGCGGTTCGTCCGGCGCGGCGCCATGCCGATGCGCGGGCAGCGCACGCTCACCGGCGTCGGCGGCGTGCAGGGCCTCAACGGGCAGGCCCACCTGGTCCGCAAGGCGATGTTCATGTCGATCATGACGCCGGCCGCGATCCGCCGCCTCGGGGAGATCTTCGACGAGCAGTGGCGGGCCCGGATCCGCGACTGGGCCGAGGGCGGCCCGGTGGTGCTCTACGACGAGGTGGGAAAGATCCTGACCCGTACGGTCTGGGCCTGGGCCGGGGTGCCGCTGGCCGAGGCCGACGTGCCGCGCCGCACCGCCGAGATGCACGCGATGATCGAGGCGCCGGCCGCGCTTGGCCCCCGGCACTGGCGCGGACGGCTCGGCCGCCGGCACGCGCAACGCTGGGCCGGCGAGCTGATCGAGCGGGTGCGCGCGGGCGCGGTGCCCGCACCGGAGGGCACCGCGCTGGCGGTGGTGGCCGGGCACCGGGACGAACGGGGCCTCCCGCTCCCCCGCCGGATCGCCGCCGTGGAGCTGCTGAACGTGCTGCGCCCCACCGTCGCGGTCGACCGGTACGTGGTCTTCGCCGCGCTGGCGCTGCACGACCACCCGCACTGGCGGGACCGGCTACCCGGCGACGACGCCGCGACCGAGCAGTTCGTGCAGGAGGTACGCCGCTACTACCCGTTCTTCCCGGTCGCTGCGGCCCGGGTACGCCGCTCGTTCCAGTGGCGGGGGTACTCGTTCCCGCAGGGCCGGCGGGTGCTGCTCGACCTGTACGGCACGAACCACCACCCCGACGTGTGGCCCGAGCCGGAACGGTTCCGCCCGGAGCGTTTCGCCGGCTGGCGCGACGACCCGTTCGGCCTGGTCCCGCAGGGCGGCGGCGACCACTACACCGGCCACCGCTGCGCCGGTGAGTGGATCACGATCGAGCTGATGAAGCGGGCGGTGACGAACCTGACCGGCGCGATGAGCTACCGCGTACCGCCGCAGGACCTGGCGCTCGACCTCGGCTCCATGCCGGCGTTGCCGCCCGCCGGGCTGGTGCTCGACGGGGTACGCCCGGCCGACGGCGTACGCCCGGCCGGTGGGGTACGCCCGCCGCGCTGAACCGGGCCAAGCCGGGGTCGATCTCGCCGGCCGCGATATCCGGCTGCGCTACCCGACACAGCCCGCCCGAAACGGTTTCAGCAGCCGCATTCCGGGCAAGTCGCGTCACCCGGCACGAGGGGAGACGACATGACCCGACCGACCGCCGCGCCGCCACGCGACGAGGGCGCCGCGTCCGCGCCGGTCCGGCTGCCGATGGCGTACGTCCTGCCGCTGCGCGCCCACGACGACGGCGGCCTGGACGAGCTGACCGGGTACCTGCGCGAGCTGAGCCGGTGGGTCGACGTGGTGGTGGTCGACGGATCGGCGCCGGAGCTGTTCGCCCGGCACGCCGAAGCCTGGCGCGGGCTGGTCCGGCACGTGCCGCCCGATCCGGCGCTGCGCGGGCGCAACGGCAAGGTGCTCGGCGTGCTCACCGGCGTCGCGCTGGCCCGGCACGAGCACGTGGTGATCGCCGACGACGACGTCCGGTACGACCGGGCGGCCCTGTGCGCGGTGCACCAGCTGCTGGACGGGGTGGACCTGGTCCGGCCGCAGAACCACTTCGACCCGCTGCCCTGGCACGCCTGGTGGGACACCGGCCGGACGCTGCTGGCCCGCGTGTTCGGCGGGGACTGGCCGGGCACGCTCGGGGTGCGGCGGAGCACGTTCCTGGCGATGGGCGGCTACGACCCCGACGTGCTCTTCGAGAACCTGGAGCTGGTCCGCACCGTGCGCGCGTACGGCGGCAGCACCGCCACCCCGGCGTGGCTGTACGTGCGGCGGCTACCGCCCGCCGCCGCGCACTTCCTCGGGCAGCGCGTCCGCCAGGCGTACGACGAGACGGCCCGGCCGGTGTGGCTGCTCGCCGCGCTGGCGGTGCTGCCGGCGACGGCTGTCGCGCTCGCCACCCGCCGGCCCGGGCTGCTGCTGCGCGCCGGGCTGGCGACGGTGGCAGTGGCGGAGCTGGGCCGGCGACGGGCCGGCGGCGCCCGGGTCTTCCCGGCGCACACCAGCCTGGCGGCTCCCGCCTGGGTGCTGGAACGCGGCCTGTGCGCGTGGCTGGCGGTGGGCCGGCGGCTGCGCGGCGGCGTGCCCTACGCGGGCGCCCGGCTGCGGACGGCGGCCCACCCCACACGTGTCCTGCGCCGGCGGATGACGCGGCGCCGCCCCGACGATCTGGTGCTCTGGGTGGAGACCGGGACGCTGCCCCCACCGTTGCGCGCCGAGGTGTAAGGAAGGGCCCCTTCTTATCGCCTGGCGATAAGAAGGGGCCCTTCCCAACCGAGAGCGCGGACCTTCAGGACCGCACCTGCTCGGCGCTGTGCCGGACGTCGTGGGCGGCGGCGCGGCCGTCGTCCTTGACGGTGTGCGCGGCGTCCTGCGCGGTGGCCTTCACCGACTCGGCGGCGTGCTGCGCCGGCTCGCGCAGCTCCTCCTTCAGCTCACCGGCGACCTCGCCCAGCTTCTCCTTCACCACCCCGCCGTGCTCGGCGGCCTTCTCCTTGACCTGCGCGGCGACCTGCTGCTCACGGCGGGTGGCCGGGATCAGCGAGGAGACCAGCATGCCGACGCCGAAGGCGATCACGCCGGCGGCGATCGGGTTGCCCTCGGACTTGCGCCGCACCACCTGCGGCGCCCGGTGGGCGGCGTCGCTCACCGTGGCGGCGGCGGACTGCGCCTTGTCGCCCACGGAGGAGGCCATCGAGGAGGCGTGGTCGCCCACCGAGTGGGCGGCGTGGCCGGTGCTGTGGCCGAGGTCCGAAGCGGTTCCCATCACCTTGTCCTTCACGTTCGTCAGCGCGCTGCGCACACGCTGCTTGCGGTCGTCGACGATGCGGCTCGGGCTGACCTTGTACGCCAGGGCGTCCACGTCCGAGCTGAGGTTGTTGCGGGTGGCTTCGATCTCGCGGCGGATCTGCTCGGGATCGGTGCTCATCGGATGACTCCCTCCGGGTGCGGCTTGAGCGCGTCGGGGATGCGCTGCACGCTGTCGTTGGTCTGCTTCAGGCCGCGGATCCGCTCGGCGTTCTTCTTGCCCATCGAGTACAGGACCGCCGCGACAGCGGCCCAGATGACGGCCACGATCAACGCGGCCAGCCCGGAGTCCATGACGTTGTCGAGGAACTGCCAGATCGCGATCGAGACGAAGAGCGCCACCATGTAGCCGCCGAAGCCGGCGCCGCCGAACAGTCCGGCAGCCTTGCCCGCCTTCTTGCCCTCCTGGCGGATCTCCGCCTTGGCCAGCTCGACCTCCTGGCGCATCAGCGTGGACAGGTCGGTGGTGACCTGGCGCATCAGGTCGCCGAGCGAGCTGCCGCGCACCTCGTCGGCGTGGGGCGGGGCACCAGCCGCCTGATAGCCGGGGTCCTGCGTGGGTACGGTCATGCCGTCGCCTCCCTTCTGCCGGTGCGGCCGGTCACGGGCGGGGAGCGCCGGTCGACGGGACACCCGGCAGCGGGTCGGTGCGCTCCGGCGGCGGCAGCGGCTGACCGGTGCCACCCGCCGGGTCGGCCCAGGTGTTCGGGGCGCCGCCGGCCGGGTAGGTCGCGCCCGGCGCGGAGTAGCCCGGGTCCGGCTCGGCGTAGCTGCCCGGCGTCGGGTCGAGGTAGCCGCCCGGCGGGACCTGGTCCGGCACCTCACGGGCGGTCGGGATGACGGCGGTGCGGTCCGGGTCGTACGCCGGCCGCGCCGTGCTGTCGTCGCCGATCGCGGCGATGTTGCGGGTGAGCCGCCCGGCGACCACGCCGAGCAGCGCCGCCCCGACGAGGAACGTGCCGGGGTTGCGGCGGGCGTAGGTCTTCACCTCGTTGAGCAGGTCGCCCGGCTCGCGCTGCTCCAGCCAGCCGGCCACGCCGTGCACGCGCTCGGCCGCCTGGTGGGCCAGCTCGGTGACCGGTCCGGAGCCGCCACCCTGCTGCGCCATGGTGCGCATCTCGTCGGCGAGCGACCGCAGTCCGCTGGCGGCGCGCTGCTGCTGCTGACCGGCCTGCGCGGTGACCTGGCTGCGGGTCTCGCCGTAGAGGTCGCGGGCCTGCCGCTTGGCCTCGCCCACCACCTCCCGGCCCTGCTCCTTGGCGGTCTGCGCGACGGCGCCGCCCGCGTTCGCGGCGTCGGAGCCGACCTGGCGGGCCTGGTCACGCACACCGCCACCACCGTTCGTCGACTGGTACGTGGCCGAACTGGGGGAAAGATCCTGAGTCATGGTGTCCCTTCCGCTCGTACTTCCCAGCGGGTGTCTTCGGGGGGTACGCGGATTTGTTTCCGCGTGACAAGTGCCCTACCCCAGGTCGGCGGCTCCATGCCTGATTCGTGAATTCTCTGCGGGAGCGCCCCACCCCGGTCAGACAATGGGGTGCCCGCCCGCCCGGGCGGCGGCGAGTTCCACGGGGGTGACAGGGATGGCACGTGACCTGCACGAACACGCGTCCGCCCGGCCTGCGGTGCAGAAGGTCGCCCTCGCGGCGGCGGCTCTCTTCGCGCTGATCGGCGTGCTCGGCTTCGTGCCCGGCATCACCACGCACTACGGCGAGATGACGTTCGCCGGGCACCACTCCGAGGCGAAGCTGCTCGGGGTGTTCCAGGTCTCGGTGCTGCACAACCTGGTGCACCTGCTGTTCGGCCTGGTCGGTCTGGTGATGGCCCGGCGGCTGGCCGGGGCACGGGTGTTCCTGGCCGTCGGCGGCGCGCTCTACCTGGTGCTGTGGCTGTACGGCTTCGCCATCGACCGGGACACGTCGGTCAACTTCGTACCGGTGAACGATGCCGACAACTGGCTGCACCTGGTCCTCGGTTTCGGCATGCTCGCCGCCGGCCTGCTGCTGAACAACAACCTCGGCACCGGCACCCGGGTGGAGGCCCCCTTCGACCGCCCCTGACCAGGCGCGACACGCCGGTGCGGCGTTTGCCCCGGCCCGACGCCGGGCAGGAGGGCAATCGCGAGCGGGTCGAGGAGGTCCGGCGATGCCACGGTGGTTGCGCGACAACATGCTCTCGGTCGCCATGCTCGGCGCGTTCCTGGTCTTCCTGCTGCTCCAGAGCGTGTTCGGCTGGCAGGTGCACAACGAGGAGCTGAGCCGGTACGGCGCCGAGCCGCTGAGCTGGTGGGCCTATCTCGGCACCGGGCACTTCGCCGAGGCGGTGTTCGAGAACTGGGAGTCGGAGTTCCTCCAGATGGGCGGCTACGTGCTGCTCACCGCGTACCTGGTGCAGAAGGGCTCGGCCGAGTCGAAGCCGGAGGACCAGACGGACCGCCCGGAGGACGACCGCGACCACGCCCGCCCCGATTCACCGTGGCCGGTACGCGCCGGCGGGCTGCCGCTCGTGGTCTACCGCAACAGCCTCGCCATCGCACTGCTGATGATCTTCGGCGGCGCGTTCCTGGGGCACCTGTTCGGCGGTGTGGCCGCCTACAACCAGGAGCAGGCGCTGGAGAGCGGCGCCGCCCCGATCAGCGCGTGGCAGTTCCTCGGCACCAGCGACTTCTGGTTCCAGTCGATGCAGAACTGGCAGAGCGAGTTCCTCGCCGTGGGCGTGCTGATCCTGCTCAGCATCGTGCTGCGCCAGCACGCCAGCCCCGAGTCGAAGCCGGTCACCGCGCCGCACGCGCAGACGAGCGCCTGAGCGTCAGGCCGCCACCGGCAGCCGCTTCGCGAAGCAGACGCTGTACGGGTTGTCCACGTACTCGCCGTAGACCGGGATCGGCTCGTAACCGCTGGACCGGTAGAGCCCGATCGCGGCCGGCAGGTAGGTGCCCGTCTCCAGGCACACAATGCGGTGCCCCTGCTGGAACGCCAGCTCCTCCAGCGCCACGAGCAACTGCCGGGCGATGCCCCGCCCCCGGTACGCCGGCCGTACGTACATCCGCTTCAGCTCGCCGGTGTCGGCGTCGAGCGCCTGGAGCCCACCGCAGCCGACCGCCCGGCCGCCCACCACGGCGGCCAGGTAGTGGATGTCGGTGTGCACGACTGTGACCTGCCCGTCCAGCCCGCCGTCCGCGTCGCGCAGCTCACGCTGCTGGGCGACGACGAGCGCGGCGATCTCCGGATCGGTGGCGGGACGGGACTCGATCAACATGTCCGTACGCTAGATCGGCCGGATTTCGCGCAGGTTTCCCGCCACCGACCCGCAAACGGCTACTCGGCGTCCGCTTCCGCCGCGGGCGCGGCCTCGACCTCGTCCTCCGGCCGGACCCGGCGGGCCTTGCGGGCCGCCAGCCGGTCGGACGCCGACGGACGGTTCGACTTCTCCTCCAGCCGTACGTCGGTGCCCCGGTTACCGGGCACGAAGTCGACACCGGCGTAGAGCGTCGGCTGCCAGTCGAACTCCCGGTCGCCGATGCGCACCAGGTCACCGGCCTGCGCGCCGGCCTTCGCGAGCTTCTCCTCGACGCCGAGGCGGGCCAGCCGGTCGGCCAGGTAACCCACTGCCTCGTCGTTGTCGAAGTTGGTCTGCTTCACCCAGCGCTCCGGCCGGCTGCCGCGCACCGTGTACGAGCCGTCCGGCTCGGCCTCGATGGTGAAGCCGGCGTCGTCGACCGCCTTCGGGCGGATCACGATCCGGGTCGGCTCGGCCGGTGGGGCGGCGCGGCGGCCCTGGTCGACCAGCTCCGCCATCGCGTACGTCAGCTCCCGCAGGCCCTCCCGGGTGGCGGCCGAGACGTCGAACACGCGCAGGCCGCGCGCCTCCAGGTCGGGGCGGACGATGTCGGCGAGATCCTTGCCGTCCGGCACGTCGACCTTGTTGAGCGCGACCAGCCGGGGCCGGTCGGCCAGGCCGCCGTACTGGGACAGCTCCGACTCGATGGCGTCGATGTCGGCGAGCGGGTCGCGTCCGGGCTCCAGCGTCGCGGTGTCGATCACGTGCACCAGCACGGCGCAGCGCTCGACGTGGCGGAGGAACTCCAGGCCCAGGCCCTTGCCGCTGGCCGCGCCCGGGATCAGGCCCGGCACGTCGGCGACGGTGAAGGTGTGGTTGTCCACCCGCACCACGCCCAGGTTGGGCACCAGCGTGGTGAAGGGGTAGTCGGCGATCTTCGGCTTGGCCGCGGAGATCACCGAGATCAGCGACGACTTGCCCGCCGACGGGAAGCCGACCAGGCCCACGTCGGCGACGCTCTTGAGCTCCAGCACGACGTCCAGCCGGTCGCCGGGCTCACCCAGCTCGGCGAAGCCCGGCGCCTTGCGGCGGGCGTTCGCCAGCGAGGCGTTGCCGCGCCCGCCCCGGCCGCCCCGGGCCGCCTCGAACGTGGTGCCGACGCCGACCAGGTCGGCCAGCACCTCGCCGTCGAGGCTCTGCACGACGGTGCCGTTCGGCACCTTGATGACCAGGTCACGGCCGTTGGCGCCGTCCCGGTTCGAGCCGGCGCCGCCCTTGCCGTTCTCGGCCTTCAGGTGCGGCCGGAAGTGGAAGTCGAGCAGCGTGGTGACCTGCGGGTCGACCACCAGCGACACGCTGCCGCCGTGGCCGCCGTTGCCGCCGTCCGGCCCGCCGAACGGCTTGAACTTCTCCCGGTGGATCGAGACACAGCCGTGCCCGCCGTCGCCGGCCTGCATGTGCAGGACGACCCGGTCAACGAACGTCGTCACGACGCCAATCCTTCCAGCGGGGTCCGCCCCGCACGGGGAAAAGCGAAGCGGGCCGGGACTCGAGGTCCGCGGCCCGCAACGCTTACAGAACTACTGCTGAGGCACGATGCTGACGGTCTTGCGACCGCGCTTGGTGCCGAACTGCACCGAGCCGGCGGCCAGCGCGAACAGCGTGTCGTCGCCGCCACGGCCGACCAGGTCACCGGGGTGGAACTTGGTGCCACGCTGACGGATGAGGATCTCACCTGCGCTGACGACCTGACCACCGAAGCGCTTCACGCCGAGCCGCTGGGCCGCGGAGTCACGGCCGTTACGCGAGCTGGACGCACCCTTTTTGTGAGCCATTGGAGGACGACCTACTTCCCGCTGGAGATGCCGGTCACCTTGACCTGGGTCAGCGGCTGGCGGTGACCCTGGCGCTTGTGGTAGCCGGTCTTGTTCTTGAACTTGTGGATCCGGATCTTCGGGCCCTTGGTGTGCGCGGCGATCTCGCCGGACACCGCGACCTTGGCGAGCTTCGCCGCTTCGGTCACCAGGTCGTCACCGTCGACGAGGAGCACCGCGGTGAGCTTCACCGCGTCGCCGGGGGCACCGGCGAGCTTCTCGACCTCGATCACGTCGCCCTCGGCGACCTTGTACTGCTTGCCGCCGGTCTTGACGATCGCGTACATCGGAGGCGGACTCCCTGTCGTTGAGGCTGCTGGCGTCTATTGCACCGTTGCCGGCTGTCACACCGTCGACGGTCGTTCCCACGGCGTCTCGCCGGGAGCCGTGACACCGGCGGCGCGGGCACGCGGGAACTCGGCACACCAAAGTGCGCCGCAGGCAAGCGTACGCCATACCCGGCCCGCCCCCCAAACCGGGCTGCCGGTCGGTGCCTCTCCGCCCTGCTCGGCGGACACGACAGGGCCCCCGCCCCGCCTCTTCCCGGCGGATCGGGGGCCCTGTTCGCGCAGGTCAGCGCGCTAAAGCCTCACGGCCGCGTACGCCGCCGGGCACCACCACGGCGCGCCCGCCGGCGCGGGGCGCCGCTGTCGTCGTCGTTGTCTCCGTCACCGATCGCGTCCGGGTCGTCGGCGGCGGCCAGCCGGGCCGAGTCGCCCTCCTGGCTGTCCGCGATCGCCGGGGCGGCGGGCGTGTCCGTCTCGAACCGGGACAGGTCGTAGCCCTGGGTGTCGTAGTAGTCGTCGTCGGTCTCGACCACCTCGGCGACGGTCCGCTCCGGGGCGGCCGGCGCCTCGGTGACTGCCTGCGGCTGCGCGGAGGGCTGCTCCGGCGCGGCCTCCACCGCGGGCTTCTCCGCGGCGGCCTTGCGGCCCCGGCGGCGGCCCTTCTCCTCGGCCGGCGCGGCGACCGCCGAGGCGACCGCCTTGACCTTCTCCCCCGCCCCGCCGCGCGGCTTCTCCGGCACCGGCTCGGTGTGGATGATCACGCCCCGGCCCTTGCAGCACTCGCAGGTCTCGCTGAACGCCTCCAGCAGGCCCGCGCCGATGCGCTTACGGGTCATCTGCACCAGGCCGAGCGAGGTGATCTCGGTGACCTGGTGCTTCGTACGGTCCCGGCCGAGGCACTCGGTGAGCCGGCGCAGCACCAGCTCCCGGTTCGACTCCAGCACCATGTCGATGAAGTCGATCACCACGATGCCGCCGAGGTCGCGCAGCCGCAGCTGGCGCACGATCTCCTCGGCCGCCTCCAGGTTGTTGCGGGTGACCGTCTCCTCCAGGTTGCCACCGGAGCCGGTGTACTTGCCGGTGTTGACGTCGACGACAGTCATCGCCTCGGTACGGTCGATCACCAGCGAGCCGCCCGAGGGGAGGAAGACCTTCCGGTCCAGCCCCTTGAGGATCTGCTCGTCGATCCGGTACTCGGCGAACACGTCCGCCACCCCGGCGTGCCGGCGCAGCCGCGCCACCAGGTCCGGCGACACGTGCGACAGGTACGACTCGACCAGGTCGTACGCGGGCTCGCCCTCGATGACCAGCTCGCGGAAGTCCTCGTTGAAGAGGTCCCGGACCACGCGGATGACCAGGTCCGGCTCCTCGTAGAGCAGCACCGGAGCGCCGCCCTCGGTCGCCTTGGCCTGGATGTCCTCCCACTGCGCCTGGAGCCGCTTGACGTCGCGCGCCAACTCGTCCTCGCTGGCGCCCTCGGCCGCGGTCCGGACGATCACCCCGGCGCCGTCCGGCACCAGCTTCTTCAGCACGTCCCGCAGCCGCTTACGCTCGGTGTCGGGCAGCTTGCGGCTGATCCCGGAGGCGTTGCCGTTGGGCACGTAGACCAGGTGCCGGCCGGAGAGCGCGATGTGGCTGGTCAGCCGCGCGCCCTTGTGCCCGATCGGGTCCTTGGTGACCTGCACCAGGACCGAGTCGCCGGAGCGCAGCGCCTGCTCGATCGAGCGGGCCCGGCCCTCCAGGCCGGTGGCGTCCCAGTTGACCTCACCGGCGTACAGGACCGCGTTGCGCCCGCGCCCGATGTCGACGAAGGCCGCCTCCATGCTCGGCAGGACGTTCTGGACCTTGCCCAGGTAGACGTTGCCGGCCATCGTGCCGGACGAGTTCCGCGTGACGTAGTGCTCCACGAGCACGCCGTCCTCGAGCACCGCGATCTGGGTGCGGTCGCCGCGCTGGCGGACCACCATCACCCGGTCCACCGCCTCGCGGCGGGCCAGGAACTCCGACTCGCTCAGGATCGGCGGCCGCGTACGCCGCTGCTCGCGGCCGTCCCGCCGGCGCTGCCGCTTGGCCTCCAGCCGGGTCGAGCCGGAGACACCCTGCACCTCGTCGACCGGCTTGCGCGGCTCACGGATCTTGACGACGGTCGGCACGCCGTCCTCGGCGGCGGTGTCCGCCTCCCCGGCGCCCCGGCGGCGACGACGGCGACGGCGACGGGTCATCCCCTCGCCCTCGGCCTCCTCGTCCTCCGCCGGCTCCTCGGCCTCACCCTCGGCCTCGGCCGCGGCGGGCTCCTCGACGTCCTCGTCGTCGACCTCGTCCGCGCCGCCCTTGCCCCGGCCACGACCCCGGCGGCCCCGGCGGCGGCGACGCCGGCCCGCGGCCGTCTCGTCGTCCTCGTCCCCCTCGGCGGTCTCCTCGGCCTCGGCGGCGAACTCCTCCTCGGCGACCTCCGGCTCGACCTCGGCCTCGACCGGCTCGACCTCACGGCGGCCGCGACGGCGGCGCCGGCCGGTCTCGACCGCTTCCTCGATCGGCTCCTCGGCGGCCGGGTACGTCACCTGGACGGCCGGCGCCTCGTCGGGCTGCGGCGCCATGAACAGGACGGTCGGCGCGGAGAGCGCGGCACGACGCCGGCGGCTGGTGGCCGGCGGCGTCTCGGCCGGCTCCTCGGCCGCGCGCGGCACGGCGGCACCCGTCGACACGACGCCCGTCGCGTCGGCCGGGCCGCCGCTGCGGGCCAGGTTCACCTCTTCGGTACGCGCAGCCGAGGCGCTCGCGTCTGCAACGGCCTCGGCCTCGGCGTCCTCGACGTCCTCGCCGGTGGTCTCACCGATGCCGCCGATGCTCGCCTTGCCGGCGCCGGCGGCCTTGGTCCTGCTGGTGGTGGCCCTGCGCCGGCCGGTGGGGGCCTGCGGTGCAGTCTCGGCGGCGGTACCCGCGGTGACGGCCTCGCCCGGTGCGGCGGTCTCGCCGCCGTCGATGTCGGCGCGTCCCTCGGCGATCAGGTCGCCACCGGGCGCGGAGACCGGTCCGTCGATCACGCCGTCCGCGGGCGCCTGCCCCGCGGCGGTGGTCTCGTCCGGCGCGACGGTCTCGGCAGCCGGCGTGGCCTTGCGACGACGGGTCCGGGTCACCTTGACCGGCGGCACGACCTCCTCCGAGGCGGCCTCCACACCGGCCGCGGCCACCGGCTCCTCGATCGCCTTCGCCGGCGTCGCCTTACGACGCCGCCGGGTGGTCTTCGGCGCGGTGTCCAACTCACCGGCCACCGGCGCGAGCACCTCGGCCTGCGGCGACTCGCCGCTGCCGGTCACCGTGGTGGACGCCTCGACCGGCGCGTCGGTCTGCTCCGGCTGGTTCAGCGGAGCGGCCTTGCGGCGGCTGGCCCGCTTACGGGCCGGCGGCTTGGTCTCCGCGACGCCCTCCACGGTGCCTTCCGTGGTGGCTCCCCCGGCGCCGGCAGAGGTCGCGCTCGCGGCGCTGCCGGAGGCGGTGGTGGCACTGTCGGCGGTCATCCCGGCCGGCTCTGCGCCGGTCCGTTCGCCGCCCTCGGGCTCGTTCTCGAGCATGGACGTTCTCCAGTTCTGGCCGCCCCGGGCGCGGGTGAGCGCTGCCACGCAGGGTTGCCGCAAAGGTGTTTCCGCCGGGCGCGCAAACGCGCGACCGCCGAAGTCTGCCTGCCAGAGCGTTGACCGACGGTCAGCGCTCTCCGATGGTTGCCCCGTCGCGATCCGCTTCCAACGGATCGACGATCTCGCCCTGCGCGGTCAGCGTGCCCTGCGCCAGCCGGATCACCTTCGGGGTGACCGGCGGCTCCAGGGCGGCCACCGCACGGAGGCCGGAGAGGACGTCATCGGGCCGAACGGACGGGGTGACCTGCCGCACGACCAGTTCGAGTATCGCACACGGTACGGCCGCCGCCCCGGAAGGCGTCTCAGCCGGAGCCATGGCATCGATCGACACCACTGCCGCACGGGCGTCGAAGGTACGCCGCCCCTGCTTGGTCATCCGCTCGACCTGGATCTCCTCGGCGGCCGTGAAGGCAGCCACGGCCTCCGCGAGCACCTTCGGGTCGACCTCGGGCAGCTCGATTCGCCAGTACGACGCCTCGATCCGGTCCGCCAGGCTGCCGCCGACGGCCTCCACCGCGTCGATCACGTCGAGCCCGGGCGAGAGAGCGGCGTCGAGCGCCTCACGCAGCCGTGCCGGGTCGACCGGCTCACGGAGCCCGATCTCCAGGTACTCGGCCTCGCTCGCCACTCCCGTCGGGGCGGCCGAGGCGTACGAGATCTTCGGGTGCGGGGTGAACCCCTGAGAGAAGGCGATCGGCACGCCGGCCCGGCGCAGCGCGCGCTCGAAGGCCCGGGCGAAGTCCCGGTGCGAGGTGAACCGCAGCGGCCCACGCTTGGCGTACCGGATACGGACCCGCTGGACGACGGGGGCCTGGCCGCCCTCGGGTTGAGGCTTTCTGGCGATCGTGAGCTCCTCGGCTGTGCCTGCGTATCGGTCTCATCCTGACGCAGCGCCCACCGCGCCCCACACCCGGGGCCACCCCACCCACCCCAAACCCCCACAAACCCCGACCCCCGCCCCCACCCCACCCCACCCCATCTCCACCCGGTCGATCATGAGGTTAACGGCGAAATCGGAGATCAACTTGGGCGTCAACTTCATGATCGTCGGGTTGGGCGGTGTGGGGGTGGGGGTGGGGGAGGTGGGGGTTTGTGGGGCGGGTCGGGTGCGGGGTCGGTCAGGGGCGGGGGTCGCCGGGTGGGGCGTACGGGCTCTGGCCGGGTGGGGTGTGGGCCTGGCCCTGGGGCGGGTAGGCGCCCGCGCCGGGCTGGGGGTACCCACCCGGCTGCGGGTATCCGCCCTGCTGGGGGTAGCCGCCCGGCTGGGGGTGCGCGCCGGGTGGCGGGTAGCCGCCGGGTGGGCCGTAGCCGGGCGGCGGGGCGGCGTGACCGGCGGGCACCGGCGGGCCCTGCCCACCGGCGTCCATCCGGTCCAGCGCCTCGTCCGGGATCGAGCCGACCTTCGCCAGCTCACGCCGGTGACGGCGGCGGTTCCAGATCAGGAAAACCACGAGCGCCAGCAGCACCACGAGCGCCACGGCGATGCCGATGCCGATCACCATCACCTGCTGGTCGGTGGGGCCGCCCCGGTCGCCGTACTTCGTCACGTCGAAGTTGTCGTCCTCGGCGGCGGCCGGTGGCGCGGACGCGCTCGGCGCGGCGGCCCCGAGCAGCGGGTTCGCCGACACCGACGGCACGTCTGCGGTGAGCGCCGCCACCGGGTCGATCCGGCCGAAGCCGAACCGCGGGTCGCGGCCGGGCGGCCCGGCGTCCCGGGCGGTACGGATCATCCGGTTGATCACGTCGGGCGCGGAGAGTTTCGGGTGCTTCGACCGGATCAGCGCCGCGACGCCGGAGACGACGGCGGCGGCGTCGGATGTGCCGTCCCCCCAGCCATAGCCCCGGTCCGGGCCGATGTTGTAGACCTCGTCGCCGGGCGCGGCGATCACCGCTTCCGGGCCCTGGGCCGATCCGGACCAGAAACCCCCGCCCCGGACCGTGCCGGTCACCGCGATCACGCCGGGGATCTTGGCGGGTGAGACGACGTCCGGGCCGGCCTGCCGGACGTTGCCGGCGGCGGCCACCACGACCACGTCGCGCTCCAGCGCGTACCGGATCGCGGCCTCCTCGACCTCCTCCACGGGCCCGGCGCCGCCGTACGACAGGTTGAGCACCTTCGCACCGCCGTCGACGGCCATCCGAATGCCGGTCGCGGAGTCGTCCTTGGTGGCCGCCGCGCCGACGGGCTTCCGGATGGGCAGGATCCGGGCGTCGGGCGCGATGCCGACCACCCCGGTCCCGTTGGCCGCGATGATCCCGGCCATGTGGGTGCCGTGGCCGTCCGGGTCGCGCCGGCCGTCGCCGGAGTCACGGGTGCTGCCCCCGGCCAGGACCTGGCCCCGCATGTCGGGGTGCCCGGCGTCCACACCGGTGTCCAGCACGCCGACGACGACGCCCCGCCCGGTGGAGATCTGATGCGCCCGGTCGATCCGCAGCTCGTCCAGATACCACTGCTCGGCGCGGCGCGGCGCGGCGACCGCCGGCTGGGCGGCACCCAGCAGCATCAGTCCGGCAAGCAGACCGGCCGTCACCGGCCGGAGCGCGCCGACGTGCACCTTCATCCGTCCGTCCTCATCGCAGGATGCCCGGGGACGCACCGTCACCGGCACCCCACGGATCGTCGTCCTCAGTCAACCATGACGAGTGCCCCGCCGCGTCGCCGCCGTGACCGGCGCCGCCGTGACCGCCCATCATTCCGCCGCCCATCATCCCGGCACCGGCCATCCCGCCACGCGCGCCGCCCGCGCCGCCCGGTCCCGCCGCGGCCGCGGCCTTCAACGCGCTGGCCGCGCTGGTCAGTGGCGGAACCTTGCCGTTGCCGCCGCCGACCATGCCGGGCAGGCCGCCCATGGCCATGCCGCCGGCCGCGCCGATCCCACCGCCGCCGATCCCGCCGGCCGAGCCCAGGCCGGCGCCACCACCGCCGAAGCCGCCGCCACCGGCGCTCAGTCCACCCGCGCCACCGCCGCCCAGACCGAGCGTGCCCGGCCCGCCTGCGGTGATCGTGCCGGGCCCGCCCGCGCCGGCCAGACCACTGCCGTACTCCGGGGTGCCCGAGCCGGGCGCGCCACCGAGCTCGGGGATCCCCCCGGCGGTCGGCGGGGTGTAGGTGCCGCCGCCGGGGATGCCGCTGCCGGGCCCACCGGGGGGCGGCGTGAACGAACCGCCGCCGGGCGTGCCACCACCGATGCCGGTGCTGCCGATGGACGGCATGGGGCCGCCACCGCCGGGCATGCCGCCGCCGGGCGCGCCGCCACCCGGCAGGCCGCCGCCGGGCACACCCGTCGGGGGAACCCGCGGGTCGCCGCGGTAGCCGTCGCCCAGTTCGCTGTCCGTGGGGCGGGGTACGGCCAACTTGGGGCGCTCGGCCTCGACCGCTGCCGGCAGCGGCGACATCGCCTTGTTGGCCGCCTGCTGGTTGTCGCGGTACCAGTTGTCGAGGTGCGACTTGGTGTCCCACCAGCCGCCCCGCTTCTGGTCGCTGGCGTTGCCGTCGATCTTCATGGTGGCTTCGAGGTCGTCGGCCTTGTCGCGGAACGCGCCGTCGGCGTACAACGCCTGGTTGCCCTGGTAGTCGCTGCGCAGCGCGGCGAGGAAGCCGGACTGGCTCTCACCGTCGCGCGCGTCGTCCAGCTCGGTGCCGCCGGGCAGGCTCCACTCGTTCCAGCCGAAGTTGTCCATCAGCGGGATCGGGATGCTCGCCACCGCCGTACGGATGTCGCCCTCGATCCGCGACAGCGCGCCGCTGACGTTGCTGGCGTGCGTGATGAGTTCCTCGATGTCCTTGCCGATCTCGGACAGGTGCTCGCGGTACGCGTCGCCGCCGCTGCCCTTCCAGCCGGCGAGCATCCCGGGCAGGCCGCCGGTGTGCGGGCGCTCCTGGCCGGCCGCGATCGGGCCGACGAACGAACGGCCCACCAGCGAGTCGCGTAGGTGGCCGAGCGCCGTGGAGAGGTTCTTCCAGCCCGCGCCGACCGATCCGACGGTTTCCGGGTCCGCCGAGAGCGTCACCTCACGGACGCAACGCTCCCAGGTGCCTCCTGCCATGACCGTCTCCCCCTCAGGCCGTGTACGGGTAGGTGGGCTGCTGACCGGCGTCCGGCGGCGGGGCCGCGGACTCCAGCAGACGCTCGATGTCCTTGCCGTTGGCCGCGTTGCGGGCCTCGGCGTCGCGGAACGCCTTGGCGATGTCCTGTGTGCCCTGCTTCAGGCCGGCCAGCTTCATGGAGATGGCCTTGAGGTGGGCCTCCATGCTGGCGGTGGACGTGGTCAGCGCCTGCCATTGCATCCGGGCGTCCTCGTACGCGCCGAACGGGGTGCCGTTGGGCACCGTCTGCGCGTTGCCGCTGTCGCCCTTCATCCGCTCCTTGATGCGCTCCATCTCCCAGGAGATGGTGTCCTCGACGTACTGCTTGAGGCGCTCGATGTACTCGGCCGCCGCATCCAGGTCCTCGACGCTGACGTGCAGATCGCCGGTGTCCGGCGGATTGATGCCCATGCTGCCTGTCCTCCCCGCTGCCGGCCCCGGCCGGTCCATTACGGACGCAGCGTATCGAGGAAGGACCAGTCGGGGCACCCCCACCCCGCGTACCGCGACGGTCACCGGGAAGGACGACGGAGCGCGGGAACCCGGGCGGGTTCCCGCGCTCCGGTGAGTGCGGGCGGCGTCAGCCCTGGGCGGCTGCGGGCAGCTTCAGCCCGTTGACCGGGGTGAGCGGCAGCAGCTTGCGGCCGGTCGGGCCGATCTGGATCTCGGTGTCCATGGACGGGCAGACGCCGCAGTCGAAGCAGGGCGTCCAGCGGCAGTCGTCCTGCTCGTACTCCGACAGCGAGTCCTGCCAGTCCTGCCAGAGCCAGTCCTTGTCCAGGCCGGAGTCGAGGTGGTCCCAGGGCAGGACCTCCAGCTCCTCGCGCTGCCGGGTGGTGTACCAGTCGAGGTCCACGCCGTACGCCGGCAGTACCTCGGTGGCGGCGTCCACCCACCGCTGGTAGGAGAAGTGCTCGCTCCAGCCGTCGAACCGGCCGCCGTTCTCCCAGACCTTGCGGATCACCGCGCCGACCCGGCGGTCGCCCCGGGAGAGCAGGCCCTCGATCAGCGACGGCTCGCCGTCGTGGTAGCGGAAGCCGATCGCCCGGCCCAGCGACCGGTCGCTGTTGATCGCCTGCTTGAGCAGCTTGAGCCGGCCGTCGATGACCTCCGGCCGCTCCATCGAGGCCCACTGGAACGGGGTGTGCGGCTTCGGCACGAACCCGCCGATGGAGACCGTGCAGCGGATGTCCTTCGACCCGGTGGCCGCGCGGCCGGCCCGGATCACCTCGTGCGCCATGTCGGCGATCTCGAGGACGTCCTCGTCGGTCTCGGTGGGCAGGCCGCACATGAAGTAGAGCTTCACCTGCCGCCAGCCGTTGGAGTACGCGGTGACCACCGTACGGATGAGGTCTTCCTTCGACACCATCTTGTTGATCACCTTGCGGATCCGCTCCGACCCGCCCTCGGGCGCGAAGGTCAGACCGGTCCGCCGCCCGTTGCGGGACAGCTCCTGGGCCAGGTCGATGTTGAACGCGTCCACCCGGGTCGACGGCAGCGACAGCGAGACGTTCGTGCCCGCGTACTGCTCGGCCAGGCCGGAGCACATGTCGCCGATCTCGGAGTGATCGGCCGACGACAGCGACAGCAGGCCCACCTCGTGGAAGCCGGAGAACTCCAGCCCTTCCTTGACCATCTGGCCGACGGTGGTGATCGACCGCTCCCGCACCGGGCGGGTGATCATGCCGGCCTGGCAGAAGCGGCAGCCGCGGGTGCAGCCCCGGAAGATCTCCACCGCGTACCGCTCGTGGACCGTCTCGGCGAGCGGCACCAGGGGCTTCTTCGGGTACGGCCAGGCGTCCAGGTCCATGGTGGTGCGCTTGTGCACCCGGAACGGCACGTCCGGCCGGTTCGGCACGACCCGCTGGATCCGGCCGTCGGGCAGGTAGTCGACGTCGTAGAAGCGCGGCACGTACACGCTCTCGGTGCGGGCCAGCCGCAGCAGCAGCTCGTCGCGGCCGCCCGGGGAGCCCTCCGTCTTCCACTCCCGGACGATGGCGGTGATCTCCAGCACCGCCTCCTCGCCGTCGCCGAGCACCGCGGCGTCGACGAAGTCGGCGATCGGCTCCGGGTTGAACGCGGCGTGCCCGCCGGCCACGATCACCGGGTCGGCGTCGGTGCGGTCGGCGGCGAGCAGCGGGATGCCGGCCAGGTCGATCGCGGTGAGCAGGTTGGTGTAGCCCAGCTCGGTGGAGAACGAGACGCCGAACACGTCGAAGTCACGCACCGGGCGGTGGGCGTCGACGGTGAACTGCGGCACGCCGTGGGCGCGCATCAGCTTCTCCAGGTCGGGCCAGACCGCGTACGTCCGCTCGGCCAGCACGTCGGGCAGCTCGTTGAGCACCTCGTACAGGATCTGCACGCCCTGGTTGGGCAGGCCCACCTCGTACGCGTCCGGGTACATCAGCGCCCACCGGACGGTCGCGGCGTCCCAGTCCTTGACCACCGCTCCCAGCTCTCCACCCACGTACTGGATGGGCTTGGTCACCTGCGGCAGCAACGGCTCCAGCCGGGGCCAGACCGAGTTGGCGGCGGCGGGACGCGGGGTCGTGGACGGGGCACTCATGATGCCCAAGCGTACGCGGTGCCCCCGCCTTCTCCCGCGCCCGCGCCCGTGTCCGCCGCGTTGATCAAGGAGTTTGTGTGCTGTCCGGCGCTTCCACGGGCACGAACTCCTTGATCACCGGAGTGGGGCCGGGGACCGGGGCGGAATTCGTCCCGGGTGGCGGGGCGGTACTAACCTCGCAACGGGCCGAGAGGAGATTGCCGCGATGCCGCAGCCGCAGCCGGGGGCGGACCGGCCGGCCGACGGGGCCGAGATGCCGTCCGTCACCGAGCCGGCGACCGCCGCCGACACCGAGGACGCCACGGGCGCCTCGGCTCCGGCGTCCCCGTCCGGCACACCGGAGGCCGCCGACGACCGGACATCCGGCGCGACGGCGGCCGACCAGCCGTCCGGCGCCGCCGACAGCGAGCCCAGCGAGCAGTCGGAGCAGGCCGGAACCGCGCGGCTGGACGAGCCGGCCGAGCCGGCGCTGCGGGACGACCACCCGGAAACGTCCGAGCAGGCTGAACCGGCACGGCGGGACCAAGCAGCCGAACCGGCGGACCCGGCCAGCACCGCCCCGCTCGACAGCGCGAGCCCGCACCCACCGGCCGACGACGCCGCCGCCCCCACCGGCAGGGCCGGCCCCCAGGCGAGCGCGACGACCGCCGACGCCATCTCCGGCAACGCCGGAATGCCGGCCGACGCGCCTACCGGCGACGAGGCTCCGACTGCCGACGCCGGAGCGCCGGGCGGCACTCCGCCCGTACCGGTCACCCGGGCTCGGGGATCCGCGGCGGTTCCGGGCCGCACCACACCCGTACCCACTCCCCGGACCGGGCGGCAGCCGGATCCGACCCTGATCGACATCGCGCCACAGCCGCCCCGGGCCGCGGCCACGCCTGACCCCACCAAGGTCGAGAACGCCCAAGACCGCATGCCGTCGGCGAACACGCCGGACCCGACCCGCGTGGAGAACACCCCCGATCCGACCCGGATCGACGCGCCCGCGCCCCGCTGGAGCGGTTCCGCCGCCGTCCCGCCACCGCCGCCGCGACGGCCCGCCTGGGGCGAGTCCGCCGAGCCCACGCCGGTGCCGCCGCTGGCATCGCCGGAGCACGCCACGCCGGTCGACCCGTGGGCCGGGGTGGACACCACCGGCTGGGAGCTGCACGCCCCCGAACTGCCGCCGCCGACGCCGACGCTGCCCTACACCGCGCCCTGGGCCGCGCCGGACAACCCCCACCCGGCCCATCCGGCGCCACCGGCGGCCCACCCCGCCCCGCAACCGGCGTCACCGGCCCGCCCTGCGCCGCCCGCAGCCCGGCCGGTCTCACCACCGCCGCACAGCCCGCCGTACCCCGGACCGGCCCGGCCGGTCTCGCCGCCGCACCACCCCGGTCCGCCCGCCGCCCGGCCGCTGCCGCCCGCGGCGCCCGTCGCGCCGCCGGCGAAGCCCGGACGGCCGCCGAAGCAGCGCCGGGGCAAGGCCGGGCCGCCTGTCGCACCGCCGCCGGGCTGGCAGCAGCCGCCCAAGCGGACCCGCCGCCGGCGCCGCTGGCCCTGGGTGCTGCTGCTCTCCGTCGCCTGCTGCTGCGGCCTCCCGCTCTGGTGGTTCCAGCCGATCTCCAGCCAGTACCCGGCCAGCGCCACCCTCCCGGACCAGATCGACTCGATGCGGCTGCGCCAGGACGAGAGCAGCCGGAGCGCCGCCGAGGAGCTGAAATCCCAGGTACGCGAGGCGAACCTGCTCGCCGAGGACACGTTCGCCGGCATCTACAGCACGAGCGACGGCAAGCGGGTGACGTTGTTCGGCAGCACCGGGCTGCGGTTCAGCCCGGAGTCGGACGCCAAGGCGGAACTCGACCGCCTCGCCGGGGACTACGCCCTGAAGGAGTCGGTGGCCGTGGACACCGGCGTACGGGGGCGCCACGAGCGCTGCGCCGTGGGCCGGGCGGACGGCGACTCGGTGGTGGTCTGCGTCTCGGCCGACCACGGCAGCCTCACCACGGGCGTGTTCACCCGGCTGTCGGTGGACGACAGCGGGCGGCTGCTGAACGACCTGCGCCAGCGCGTGGTGGTGCCGAAGTCCTGACCGCTCAGGCGGTCTGCTCGCCGCCGGCCTGGTCGCCTGCGGTCTGGTCGGCGCGCTTCGGGGCGTAGCGCGGGACGTACTCCTGGCCGCTGAGCTTCTGGATCTCGGCCATCATCTCGTCGGTCATCGCGCGCAGCGAGGTGCGGTCGTCGGGGCGGCCGGTGAAGTCCAGCGGCTTGCCGAACTTGATGGTGATCTTGGCGCGGCCCGGTCGCGGGATCCGCGTACCGATCGGCTGGGCCTTGTCGGTGCCGGTCACGCCGACCGGGATGATCGGCACGCCGGCGGCGATCGCCAGCCGGACGGTGCCGGTGCGCCCGCGGTAGAGACGCCCGTCCGGGGAGCGGGTGCCCTCCGGGTAGACGGCGACCAGGTCACCGGCCTTGAGCACCGGGATCGCCGCGTCGAACGCGGTCAGCGCGGCCCGGCCGCCGGCCCGCTCGACCGGGATCGCGCCCAGCCCGGTGAGCACGAACTTGGAGAAGCCGCCCTTGAGCCCGGTGCCCTTGAAGTACTCCGACTTGGCCCAGAACGCCAGGTGGCGGGGCACCACGGTGCCGAGGAGCAGTTCGTCGGCGACGGAGAGGTGGTTGCTGGCGAAGATCGCGCCGCCGGTCGCCGGGATGTGCTCCAAACCCTCCACGTGCGGACGGAAGGCCAACCGGAGCGCGGGCGCCACGGTGAGCTTGCCGATGGTGTAGAGCAGGGGCACGGGTCCTCCGGCGGTCGTACGTGAAACAGGCGCTGTCACGGTAGCCGACGCGGCCGTCCGCCACCGAGCGGGTGGTCCGCAGTCCACTCGCTGGGTGCGGGTGTTAAGCAGGGGCCCCTCCTCTACCTGAGGCGTTAAGAAGGGCCCCCGCCTTACATCACACCTTGCGGACCGTCACTGTCACGCGCTCGCCCTCGCCGGCCTCGCCGTCGAAGCCGTCGAGGCCCTCGGCGAAGTCGATGCTGTCGGCGAGCACCTCCCGGGCCACGAACCCGGTGTACGCGGCGACGGCCGCGCGCACCTCCTCCGAGGCGGAGACGGCCACCGTGATCCGGTCCGACACGTCGAGGTCGGCCTCCCGGCGGGCCTGCTGCACGACCCGGACCACGTCCCGGGCCAGCCCTTCGGCTGCGAGTTCCGGCGTGACCTCGGTGTCCAGCACGACCACTCCCTCACCGCCGGGCAGCGGCGCGGAGTGCTCGGCGTCGGCGGCGACCAGGCGCAGCTCGTACTCGCCCTCGGCGAGCGTGACCCCGGCGGCGACCGGGGCGCCGTCGCGCAGCTCCCACTCCCCCGCCTTGACCGCCTTGATGACCTGCTGGACGGCCTTGCCGACGCGCGGGCCGAGCGCCCGCGGCACCACGGTGAGCACCTGCTGGCAGTACGCGGACACCTCGTCGGTGAGCACGACCTCCTTGACGTTCACCTCGTCGGCGACCAGGTCGGCGAAGGGCCGCAGCTGGGCGGCGACGGGCGACGCCACTGTGAGCTTCGCCAGCGGCAGCCGTACCCGCAGGCCCTTGGCCTTGCGCAGCGACAGCGCCGCCGAGGCGACCGCCCGGACGTTGTCCATCGCGGAGACCAGCTCGTGGTCGGCCGGGAACTCCTCCGCCTGCGGCCAGTCGGTCAAGTGCACCGACCGCTCGCCGGTCAGCCCGCGCCAGATCTCCTCGGCGGTCAGCGGCGCCAGCGGCGCCACCACCCGGCAGAGCGTCTCCAGCACGGTCCAGAGCGTGTCGAACGCGTCCGCGTCGCCGGCCCAGAACCGGTCCCGGGACCGGCGCACGTACCAGTTCGTCAGCGCGTCCAGGTAGGACCGCACGGTGGCGCACGCGCCGGAGATGTCGTACGCGTCCATCTGCGCGCCGACGGTCGCCACCAGCTCGTTCGTCTTCGCCAGCACGTACCGGTCGAGCACGTTCGTGGAGTCGGTACGACGACGCGCGGTGTGGCCGTCGGCGTTGGCGTACAGCGAGAAGAAGTACCAGACGTTCCACAGCGGCAGCAGCACCTGGCGCACCGCGTCCCGGATGCCCGACTCGGTGACCGCCATGTCGCCGCCGCGCAGCACCGGCGAGGACATCAGCATCCACCGCATCGCGTCCGACCCGTAGGAGTCGAACACGTGGTAGACGTCCGGGTAGTTGCGCAGGCTCTTGGACATCTTGCGCCCGTCCGAGCCGAGCAGGATGCCGTGGCTCAGGCAGTTGCGGAACGCCGGCCTGTCGAACAGCGCGGTGGCCAGCACGTGCATGGTGTAGAACCAGCCGCGGGTCTGCCCGATGTACTCGACGATGAAGTCACCCGGGTAGTGGTGCTCGAACCACTCGCGGTTCTCGAACGGGTAGTGCACCTGGGCGAACGGCATCGAGCCGGACTCGAACCAGCAGTCCAGCACCTCCGGCACCCGGCGCATCATCGACTTGCCCGTCGGGTCGTCCGGGTTGGGGCGGACCAGGTCGTCCACCGCCGGCCGGTGCAGGTCGGTCAGGCGTACGCCGAAGTCCCGCTCGATCTGCTCCAGCGAGCCGTACACGTCCACCCGCGGGAAGTTCGGGTCGTCGGACTTCCACACCGGGATCGGCGAGCCCCAGAACCGGTTCCGGCTGATCGACCAGTCCCGGGCGTTCGCCAGCCACTTGCCGAACGAGCCGTCCTTGATGTGCCCGGGGGTCCAGTTGATCTGCTGGTTCAGCTCGACCATCCGGTCCTTGAACGTCGACACGGCGACGAACCACGACGACACCGCCTTGTAGACCAGCGGGGTGTCGCAGCGCCAGCAGTGCGGGTAGGAGTGGGTGTAGGTGTCCTGCCGCAGCACCACCCCCCGCTCCTTCAGCTCCCGGATCACCGGCTTGTTCACGTCGAAAACCTGCTCGCCCTGGTACGGCGGCACCAGCGCGGTGAACCGGGTGTGGTCGTCCACCGTCACGACGGTGGGGATGCCGGCGGCGTTGCAGGTGTTCTGGTCGTCCTCACCGAAGGCGGGCGCCAGGTGGACGATCCCGGTGCCGTCCTCGGTGGTCACGAAGTCCGCGCCGAGCACCTGGTACGCGTTCGGGCCGGCCGGCTCGACGAGGAAGTCGTACAGCGGCGTGTAGCGGCGTCCGACCAGGTCGCGGCCGTACACGGTGCCGACCTGCTCGTACCCTTCCAGCTCCTTGGCGTACGCGCCGAGCCGCGCGGCGCCGACGACGTAGCGCTCACCACTGCGCTCGCTGTCGGGGGAGCCCCGGTGTTCCAGCAGCGCGTACTCGATGTCGGGGCCGACGGCGAGCGCCAGGTTCGACGGCAGCGTCCACGGCGTGGTCGTCCAGACGCCCAGCTTGACCGGCCCGCGCAGCGGCTCCGGCGCGTTCTCGTCGGCGGTCAGCTCGAACCAGACGGTGAGCGTCGGGTCGTGCCGGTCCCGGTAGACGTCGTCCATCCGGGTCTCGGTGTTCGACAGCGGCGTCTCGCACCGCCAGCAGTACGCGAGCACCCGGAAGCCCTCGTAGACCAGACCCTTGTCGTGCAGGGTCTTGAAGGCCCACATGACGCTTTCCATGTAGTCCAGATCGAGCGTCTTGTAGTCGTTGGCGAAGTCGACCCAGCGGGCCTGCCGGGTGACGTACCGCTCCCAGTCGTGGGTGAACTCCAGCACCGACGTGCGGCAGGCGTCGTTGAACCGGGCCACGCCGAGGTCGAGGATCTCCGCCTTGGTGGTGATGCCGAGCTGCTTCTCGGCCACCACCTCGGCGGGCAGGCCGTGGCAGTCCCAGCCGAACCGGCGCTCGACGTGCCTGCCACGCATGGTCTGGTAGCGCGGCACCACGTCCTTGACGTAGCCGGTGAACAGGTGGCCGTAGTGCGGCAGGCCGTTGGCGAACGGCGGGCCGTCGTAGAAGACGTACTCGTTCTCGCCGTCCCGGCCGGCGTCGCGGGCCTCGACTGACGCCTCGAAGGTCTTGTCGGCCGTCCAGTGCTCCAGCACCCGGCGCTCGACCGCGGGCAGGTCCGGGCTCGCCGGTACACCGGCGCCGGTCGGGTCGTGCAACGGATAGGCCATCGCCTGTCGCTCTCCCTCAGCAGCTCACTCGTCCGTGGTCTGCGAGGACGAGCCGAATCCGGTACGCCGTGACCGGCGCCCGGGTGTGGCCCGCGGTACCACCCCGCTTGGCGGCCGAGGTGCGACCGCCCGCTCGTTGGCCGGCTGTGACGGGCCGGTCCCGTCCGGTTCTACTGAGCCGGTGACCCGGCCGTTCTTCCGGAGGCTCGCCGGTGATGGCCGGGTCGTCGCCTGTGCCCGTCAAGCGTACTCGACCCCCCACCCACCGCGCCGCCGAGTATCACCCGCCCCGCCTCTCCCCGCCCCGCCCCTGCCCCGTCGATCATGAAGTTGACGGCCAGATCCGAGATCCACATCGCCGCCAACTTCATGATCAACGCATCCAGGGCGGGGTGGGGTCAGCGGGAGGTGGGGGCGGGGAGGGTGGTGGTCCAGAGGGAGGCGCCGGTGCGGTCGCGGAGGTGGACCGTGAGGGCCCGCGACGGGCCGTCGATGGTCACCTCGCCGAAGTGCTGGAAGCCCTCGGCCGGGGAGGTGTTCGCGCGCGGCGGGGCGTGCACGAACACCGCCTTCGGGCCGAACGTGCCGTCCAGCGCGTTCGGGCCGAACGCGCCGGCGTGCGCCGGGCCGGAGACGAACTCCCAGAACGGGCTGAAGTCCCGCACCGCGGCGCGCGCCGGGTCGTAGTGGTGGGCGGCGGTGTAGTGCACGTCGGCGGTGAGGAACACCAGCCCGGTCACCCCGGCCCGGTGCGAGGCGCGCAGCACCTCGGCGAACTCCAACTCCCGGCCGGCCGGCGCGCCGTGGTCGCCCTGCGCGACGCCCTCCTGCGCGGCGGAACCGTCCGGCACCACCAGGCCGATCGGCAGGTCGTTGGCGATCACCTTCCAGGTGGCCCGGGACGCGCGCAGCTCCCGGATCAGCCACTCCCGCTGCGCCTTGCCGAGCAGGCCCCGGTTGCGGTCGGCGTACGTGTTGCCGTCGTTGGGGTCCTTGTAGGTGCGCATGTCCAGCACGAACACGTCCAGCAGCGGCCCGTACGACAGCTTGCGGTACATCGGCCCGCCCGACGGCACCGGCAGCCACTCGTGGAACGCCTGCCGGGCCCGGGCGGCGAGCACGTCCACGCGCTTCTCGCCGTACCGCTCGTCGGTCAGGATCTCCCCCGGGTACCAGTTGTTCACCACCTCGTGGTCGTCCCACTGGTTGATCTGCGGCACCTGGGCGGCGAACGCCCGCAGGTGCTCGTCGAGCAGGTTGTACGCGAACTGCCCCCGGTACTCGGCGAGCGTCTCGGCCACCTTGCTCTTCTCCGGCGTCACCAGGTTGCGCCAGGTCCGGCCGTCGGGCAGGACCACGCTCTCGGTCAGCGGCCCGTCGGCGTACACGGTGTCGCCGCTGCACAGGAAGAAGTCCGGGCGGCGCTCCCGCATGGCCCGGAAGATCGCCAGGCCGTCGAAGTCAGGGCTGATCCCCCAGCCCTGCCCGACGATGTCGCCGGTCCACACGAACCGCACGTCACGCCGCTGGTGCCGCCCGGGGGCGGTGGCGAACGAACCGGTCAGCGGCTCGCTGCACAGGCCGTGCCGGTCCAGGCTCTCCACCCGTACCCGGTAGTGCAGCCGCTCCCCCGCGGGCAGGCCGCGCAGGCGGACCTTGCCGGTGAGGTCGCCGGTGGGGTCGACCACCGGGCCGCGCACCAGGCGGGCGCCGCGCAGGTCCGGCCGGCGGCTGACCTCGACCAGCATCCGGCCGGGCCGGTCCGCGCGGGTCCAGACCAGCGCCGAGTCGGCGGTCACGTCGCCGCTCTGCACGCCGTGGGTGAGCAGCGGCCGGCCGCTGCGCCGCAGGCCGGGTGCGGCGGGCGCGCCGGGCGCGCCGAGCAGCGCGCCGCCGGCGACTCCGGCACCGGCGACCAGGCCGGCGCGGAGCAGGGTACGTCGATCGAAGTGCGTCATGGGTTCTCCCGGTCTCGGCAGTGTCGCCAGCCGGTCTACCGGCCGCAGGTGGCCGGGAACTCCGGTCGAGGTGACCGGCACGTCAACGACTGCTGTCCAGCGCCCCGGCATGACCACCGTCACACCGCCGGGCCGTCACACCGCGCCCGCCGTGCCCCGTCCTGTGCGCGTACCCGAACCCTCAAGGAGGCGGCGATGAGCCGGATGGACATGGCGGCAGTGGCGCCCGAGGCGTACCAGGCCGTGCTGGGCCTGGAGAAGTACGTCCGGGCGAACGTGGACCACACCGTGCTGGAGCTGGTGAAGCTGCGGGCGTCGATGCGCAACGGCTGCGCGTTCTGCGTCGACATGCACAGCCGCGAGGCGCTGGCGGCCGGGGAGGACAGCCGCCGGCTGTTCGCTGTCGCGGCGTGGCGCGAGGCGCCGTTCTTCGACGAGCGGGAGCGGGCCGCACTGGCCCTCACCGACGCGGTGACCCGGCTCGGCGAGCACGGCGTGCCGGACGACGTCTGGGACGCCGCGGCGAAGGTGTGGTCGGAGAAGGAGCTGGCGGACCTGGTGATGGCGATCGCCACCATCAACGTGTGGAACCGCGTCGCGGTGACCTGCCGGACGCAGCCGCCGGCGCAGGTCTGATCGCTGACACACGACGGCCCCGGTCCCGCCAGGAGCGGGCCGGGGCCGTCGGCGCGTCGGTCAGGCCAGCTCGGGGAACCAGAGCGCGATCTCGCGCTTGGCGCTGTCCGCCGAGTCGGAGGCGTGCACCAGGTTCTCCCGGTTCGACAGCGACAGGTCACCGCGGATGGTGCCGGCGGCGGCCTTGCGGCCGTCGGTGCTGCCGATCATCGCGCGTACCACCTCGACCACCTGGTCGCCGGAGAGCACCAGCGCCACCAGCGGGCCGCTGGTCATGAACGTCTTCAGCGGCGGGTAGAACGGCTTGTCGACGTGCTCGGCGTAGTGCTGGTCGGCGAAGCCGCCGTCCATGGTCCGGCTCACCATCGCGTCGATCCGCAGGCCCTTGCGCTCGAAACGGGACAGGATCTCGCCCACCAGACCGCGGCGCACCGCGTCGGGCTTGATCAGTACGAGCGACCGCTCGTCCGGGCTGCTGCTGGACACGCTGGGTTCCTCCTGCGCACTCAAACGGGGTTCGGCTGGGTACGGTCAGCGTAGCGACCCGGTCCCGGCGCCGGCGCGGCGGCTGCGTCTTCCCTGGCCCGCCGCGGCGGCCTAGCCTGGCCCTGGAACCCCTGGGAGGTCCACTGTGGCGAATGGCGGGAACCGCACGATCGCGCCGGTACGCAAACTGATCGGCGCGGTGCTGGGCACCGTCGCCACCTTCGTGACCGTGTTCGGGCTCGGCATGACCAGCTGGGCCATCGTGGCCCTCGGCGTCGCGCTGCTGGTGCTGGCGATCGCCCTGGCCACGGTACGCGGCGGCGGCCGCACCTGGGTGATCGGCCTCGGGCACGTGCACAGCGCCTCCGAGCCGCCCACCCAGTACGCGTTCGGCCGGTGCGAGCTGCAACTGGTCATCGACGCGCCGGGGCTGCCGCCCCGCTCCAAGAAGATCATCGAGCCTCGGGTGCCGGTCGCCAAGTGGCCCTCGCTGGGCCAGGCGCTGCCGGTCCGGGTGGCGCTGGACGACCAGCGGCACGTACGCGTGCTCTGGGACGAGGTGCCCACGCACGCGGAGAGCGCCGCCGCGGTGGCCGACCTGCCGCCCGAGTACGCCGCCGAGCCGGACCCGCTGGACGAGCCGCTGATCGCGCAGGAGGCGCCGCCGTGGGCCGGGCGCGCGCCGGAGGACGACTTCCGCGACGACTACCCGCCGGCGCCGGACCCGTACCTGGACGACGTCCCGCCCCGGGCCGAGGAACGCGAGCCGGTGGTGCTGCACCAGAGCCCCGGCGGCCCGGTGGTGCTGGAGGGGCAGCTCGTCGAGCGTGCCGAGCGCGCGGCCGGCCCCGGCCCGCTCCCCCGCCGCGCCCCGGCCCCCCGCACGCCGGCCGAGGAGCCGGTCGACACCGTGCCGGTCGAGACCGTGTTCGTCGACTCCGGACCGGCCGACTCCGGACCGGCCGACTCCGGACGGTCCGACTCCGGACCGGCCGGATCCGGACCGGCCGACACCGTGCCCGACCCGATCGACGTGCCGCTGGACGACCCCTCGGACGCGCCGCGGCGCTCCGACGCGCCGCCGACCGCCGAGGAACTGGACGAGGCGATCTTCGGCCCGTCCGGCGCGGCCGAGCCGGACGAGCTGGCCAGCCCGATCAGCGGCGTCGGCATCACGCTGCTCGTCACCGACCTGGACCGGTCCCTCGACTTCTACCGGGAACTCGGCTTCGACGAGCTGGACCGGGGCGAGGGCAACGCCGTGCTCTCCTCCGGGCCGACCCGGCTGGTGCTGCGCCGGGTGACCGGCGCCGCCCCGATCAGCCGTCGCCTGGTGCACGTGAACCTGGAGGTGGACGACATCCAGGGGGCGTACGAGCGGTTGCGCGACTCCGGCGTCCGGTTCACGTACGCCCCGCGCGTCGTCAACCGCGGCACCAAGCTGGAGGTGTGGGCGGCTGCCTTCCGCGACCCCGACGGCCACGGCGTCGCGCTGACGCAGTGGCGCACGCTCGCCCAGGTGTAAGGAAGGGCCCCTTCTTAACGCCTCAGGTAGAGGAAGGGGCCCCTCTTAACACGCGCAACCGCGCGACGGCGCTCAGCCGAGGATGACCCGCCGCACGTGCAGCGCGTACGCCCACACCAGCGCGAACATCACACCCAGCGCGAACAGCGACCAGTGCAGCAGCCCGGAGAGCAGCAGCAGTCCCTGGATCACGGTGCCGGCGTGCCACGCCCACGGGCGGCGCATCATGCCGGCGAGCACCACACACGCGACCGCCAGCGCCACGATCGCGCCGATCGCCGCGCCGCTCAGGTCACCGCCGACCACCCGGATCGGCTGGATGGCCAGCAGCAGCACCAGCGCCTCCAGCGACATCGTGCCGGCGCCGAGTCCGCGCACTGCCTTGTCCGGGTTCCGCAGCCCGGACCGCCGCACGCCGCCCAGCGGCTCCGAGCCGCCCACCGGCTCCGAGCCGCCCACCGGCTCCGAGCCGCCTGCCTGCTCCGAACCGGCCGCCTGTTCCGGACCGACCGGCCGCTCAACGCCGCCCGCCTGCTCCGGACCGGACAGCTGCTCCGGCCCCGTCGCCTGCTCAGCGCCGGTCGGCCGCTCAGCGCCGGTCGGCCGCTCAGCCCCGGTCGGGCGCTGCTGCGGGCCGGTCATCGCTTGAGCAGCCGGCGGGCGTCGGCCACTGTCACCACCGATCCGGTGATCAGCACGCCCACCCCGGACAGTTCGCCCGGCACGTCCGACTCGGTCTCCGCCACTGCCGCCTCGATGGCGTCCGGCATGTCCCGGGCAACCTGCACCCGCTCCGGCCCGAAGATCTCCCGCGCCAGCGCGGCCAGCTCGTCCACCGGCATCGCCCGGGCCGAGCTGTTCTCCGCCACCACGATCGAGTCGAGCACCGGTTCGAGCAGTTCCAGCAGGCTCGCCGCGTCCTTGTCGCCGAGCACCGCCAGCACGCCGACGAGCTTGCTGAACGCGAACTCCTCCTGCACGGCGGCGACCGTCGCGGCCATCCCGTGCGGGTTGTGCGCGCCGTCGAGCAGCACCGTCGGGGCGCTACGCACCCGCTCCAGCCGGCCCGGCGAACTGGTCGCGGCGAATCCCTCACGGACCGCCTCGATGTCGAGCTGCCGCCGGGCGCCGGCACCGAGGAACGCCTCCACGGCTGCCAGCGCGACCGCCGCGTTCTGCGCCTGGTGCGCGCCGTGCAGCGGGATGAAGATCTCCTCGTACACCCCGCCCAGGCCCTGGATGGTCAGCACCTGGCCGCCGACCGCGACCGCGCGGCGCAGCACGCCGAACTCGGCGCCCTCGCGCGCGACGGTGGCGTTGACCTCGGCGCAGCGTTCCAGGATCGGTCGGGCCGCCTCCTCCTCCTGCGCCGCCGCGATCACGGTGGCGCCGGGGTGGATGATGCCCGCCTTGTGCAGCGCGATGTCCTCGATCGTGTCGCCGAGCCACTCGGTGTGGTCCAGCCCGATCGGGGTGATCACGGCGACGCCGGCCTGGATCACGTTCGTCGCGTCCTCCGCGCCGCCGAGCCCGACCTCCACCACCGCCACGTCGACCGGGGCGTCGGCGAACGTGGCGAACGCCAGCGCCGTGGTCATGTCGAAGTACGTCAGCGGCTCGGCGAACCGCTGGTCGACCAGCTCGGCCAGCGGCGCGATCTCACGGTACGTGGACACGAACCGCTCCTCGCCCACCGGCTCGCCGTCCAGGCTGATCCGCTCCCGGACGGTCTCCAGGTGCGGGCTGGTGTAGCGGCCGGTGTGCAGCCCGAACGCCCGCAGCAGCGAGTCGATCATCCGGGCCGTCGAGGTCTTGCCGTTGGTGCCGGTCAGGTGGATCGACGGGTACGCCCGCTGCGGGCTGCCCAGCAGGTCGAGCAGAGTCTCGATCTTCTCCAGCTCGAAGTGCATCCGGGTGAAGCCGCGCGCGTTGAGCGCGGCCTCCACCTCGGCGAACGCGGTGCGGTCGGTGCGGTCACTCACGAGGGCAACGCCTCCAGGGCGGCGTCGATCCGGACCAGATCCGCCTCGGCCACCGCCAGCCGTTCGCGGATCTTCGCCACCACCGGCTCGGGCGCCTTGCCGACGAACGCCGGGTTGTCCAGCTTCGCCCGCGCCTGGGTGGCCTCCTTCTCGGCCGCCGCCCGGTCCTTGGTGAGCCGGGCGCGCTCGGCGGCCACGTCGATCGAGCCGCGGGTGTCGAGCGCGACGCTCACCGCGCCGGGCATGGCCAGCGTGGCGCCGGCCTGGAAGTCGTCGCCGGGCGCGTCGAGCCGGGCCAGCGAGCGCACCAGCGGCTCGTGCGCCGCGATGCCCGCGCCGGCCAGGCCGTCGAGGCGCGCGGCGACCCGCTGGGTCGGCCGCAGCCCCTGGTCCGACCGGAACCGCCGGACCTCGGTCACCACCCGCTGGAGGGTGCCGACTTCGCCCTCCGCGGCGTCGTCGATCAGGGTACGGTCGGCGACCGGCCAGGACGCCGTCAGTACGGTCTCGCCGCCGCTCAGCGCGGCCCACAGCTCGTCGGTGACGAACGGGATGACCGGGTGGAGCAGCCGCAGGAGCTGGTCCAGCACGTGGCCCAGCACGCGGCGGGTGGCGTCGGCGGCGGGGCCACCCTCGGCCAGCACCGGCTTGCTCAGCTCCACGTACCAGTCGCAGACGTCGTCCCACGCGAAGTGGTAGAGCAGGTCGCAGACCTTCGCGAACTCGTACGCCTCGAACTGCTCGTCGACCTCGGCGGTGACGTGCGCCAGCCGGGACAGGATCCACCTGTCGACGGTGGAGAGGTCACCGGCGGCCGGCAGCGGTCCGTCGGTGTGCGCGCCGTTGAGCAGCGCGAACCGGGTGGCGTTCCAGAGCTTGTTGCAGAAGTTGCGGGAGCCCTGGCACCACTCCTCGCTGACCGGCACGTCCTGGCCGGGGTTGGCGCCCCGGGCCAGCGTGAACCGGGTGGCGTCGGCGCCGAACCGGTCGATCCAGTCCAGCGGGTCGACCACGTTGCCGAACGACTTCGACATCTTCTTGCCGTGCTCGTCGCGGACCATGCCGTGCAGCGCCACCACGTCGAACGGCTGCACGCCGTCCATCGCGTACAGGCCGAACATCATCATCCGGGCGACCCAGAAGAACAGGATGTCGTAGCCGGTGACCAGCACGCTGGTCGGGTAGAACTTCGCCAGGTCCGGGGTGCGCTCGGGCCAGCCGAGCGTGGAGAACGGCCACAGCCCGCTGGAGAACCAGGTGTCCAGTACGTCCTCGTCCTGCCGCCAGCCCTCGCCGGACGGCGGCTCCTCGTCCGGGCCGACGCAGACGATCTCGCCGTCCGGGCCGTACCAGACGGGGATGCGGTGGCCCCACCACAGCTGGCGGGAGATGCACCAGTCGTGCATGTTGTCGACCCAGGCGAAGTAACGCTTGGCCAGCTCGGCCGGCTCGATCTTCACCCGGCCGTCGCGCACCGCGTCACCTGCGGCCTTCGCGAGCGGGGCGGTGTTGACGAACCACTGCAACGACAGGCGCGGCTCGACAGTCGTCTTGCACCGCGAGCAGTGCCCCACCGCGTGCAGGTACGGCCGCTTCTCGGCCACGATCCGGCCCTGCTCGCGCAGCGCCGCGACGATCGCCGGGCGGGCCTCGTACCGGTCCAGGCCCTGGAACGGGCCGGGCGCGGTGATGACGCCGCGCTCGTCCATGATCGTCAGCGACGGCAGGTCGTGCCGCTGGCCGATCTCGAAGTCGTTCGGGTCATGCGCCGGGGTCACCTTGACCATGCCGGTGCCGAAGCTCGGGTCGACGTGCTCGTCGGCGACGATCGGGATCCGCCGGTCGGTGAGCGGCAGCTCCACCTCGGTGCCGATCAGGTGCCGGTAGCGCTCGTCGTCCGGGTGCACCGCCACCGCGGTGTCGCCGAGCATGGTCTCCGCCCGGGTGGTCGCCACCACGACCTCGTCGCCGTAGCGGATCGAGACCAGCTCGCCCTCGTCGTCGGTGTGCTCCACCTCGATGTCGGACAGCGCGGTGAGGCAGCGCGGGCACCAGTTGATGATCCGGTTGGCCCGGTAGATCAGCCCGTCGTCGAAGAGCTTCTTGAACATGGTCTGCACGGCCCGGGACAGGCCCTCGTCCATGGTGAACCGCTCGCGGTCCCAGTCGACCGCGTCGCCCAGCCGGCGCATCTGGCCGAGGATCGCGCCGCCGGACTCGGCCTTCCACTGCCAGACCCGCTCGACGAACTTCTCCCGCCCGAGGTCGTGCCGGGACAGCCCCTCACCGGCGAGCTGCCGCTCGACCAGGTTCTGGGTGGCGATGCCGGCGTGGTCCATGCCCGGGAGCCAGAGCGCCTCGTAGCCCTGCATCTTCTTGCGCCGGGTGAGTGCGTCCATGAGCGTGTGCTCGAACGCGTGACCCATGTGCAGCGAGCCGGTGACGTTCGGCGGCGGGATGACGATGGTGAACGGCGGCTTCTCGCTGTCCGCCGACGCCCGGAAGTGCCCACCGGCTACCCACTGCTCGTACCGTCGCTGCTCTACCTCGCCGGGCTGGTACTGGCCGGCGAGGGTCGGGGCGTCGGGGCGGCGGGCATCCAGTCTCTCGGTCACCCTGAAAGTCTACGGAGCGCTTTCGGGGACCCGACGTGCACCACCTGTGATTCGCGTACGGTGGCGGTCATGTCCGACGCGCATCTCACCGAGCGCCCGGTCGACGGGGGTTCCGATCCGTTCGAGCTGACCGAAGAGCCGATCGAGCTGAGCCGCCGCGATCCCGCGCAGGAGCCCGAACGCCGTCCCGTCTCCCGACGCCGGAAGATCGTCATGGCCGCTCTCCTCGCGGCCGGGCTCGCCGGCGCGGGGGCGCTCGGGCTGGGCGGCTGGCAGGTGCTCCAGCAGAAGGACACGACTCTCGGCCAGCCGGCCGAGGTGGCCGGGCTGGTACGCGACGACAGCGAGCGGGCCCGCAGCACCGCCGACTACCTGCGCGACGGACTGGCCGCGGACATTGAGCTGGACCGCGGCTACGGCGCCGTCTACTCCGACGGCGGGGACGCCAAGCGTTCGGTGCTGCTGTTCGGCGGCACCACGCTGCTCTGGCAGCCCGAGCGTGACCTGGACACCCTGTTCGGCCTGATGGCCGACGAGACAGGCCGGGTGGCAGGGCTGCGCGAGGTGGACGCGGGCCGCCTGGGCGGCGTGATGAAGTGCGGTACGACGAGCGGCGACGGTGGCGACTTCGCGGTGTGCGGGTGGGCCGACCACGGCAGCGTCGTGATGGGCATGTTCCCGGGCCGCCGGGTCGACGACGCCGCGGCCCTGTTCCGCGACATCCGCGAGTCCGTCCAGAGCCGCTGACCCGCGACCTCGGCGCTCACTCGTCCACGCCGGTACGGCGAGGTGCCCACACACGCCCTGCCCCGTCCCCGCCACGTCGCGGTGTCGGCGACCCCCTGTCCCCTCCCATGCCACCAGTTCCGGGCCAATGGCTCCCAGCCCTCCCTGTCCCCCGGGGGATGACCTGATGCCGGGCAGTCCCGTTGTCGCCACTTCGGGGAAGTGGTGGGCCGGTTCGCCAGTTCGGGGTAGTGGCTGGATCCGGGGTATTCCGTTGCCGCCACTTCGGCGTAGTGCTGACCGGCACACCAGTTCGGCGAAGTGGCTAGGTCCGGGGTACTCCGTTGACGCCAGCTGGGGGAACCTGCTGCTGGTTCGCCATCTCGGCGAGGTAGCCGGATGCCGGGCAGTCCGTCGCCGCCACTTCGGGGAAGTGGTGGGCCGGTTCGCCAGCTCGGGGAAGTGGCTGGATCCGGGGCACCTCACCACCGCTACTTCGGGGAAGTGGCGGCCTGGTTCGGCGTTTCCGGGAAGTAGCGGGCGGTACGGCTAGCCGGTGCAGTGCGGGCAACGGGGTGGGCAGTCCATCGCTCACGCGCGTCCGGGGCCGGCTTTGCGGCCGGTCTGGTGGTGTTTTTCCGGGGGGCAACGCAATTCAGGGCCACCCCGCGTGGGGGTGGCCCTGAATTGGAAGATTGTCCGGCGGTGTCCTACTCTCCCACACCCTCCCGAGTGCAGTACCATCGGCGCTGGAGGGCTTAGCTTCCGGGTTCGGAATGTGACCGGGCGTTTCCCCTCCGCCATGACCGCCGTAACTCTATGAACATGTCAACCAACCCTGATGGGTGGTGGTTTGTTCAGAGTTGCACAGTGGACGCGTAGCAGCTTAGTAGTCAAGTCCTCGGCCTATTAGTACCGGTCAACTGAACCCGTTACCGGGCTTACATTTCCGGCCTATCAACCCAGTCGTCTAGCTGGGGGCCTTACCCCACAAATGTGGGTGGGATACCTCATCTTGAAGCGAGCTTCCCGCTTAGATGCTTTCAGCGGTTATCCCTTCCGAACGTAGCTAACCAGCCGTGCCCCTGGCGGGACAACTGGCACACCAGAGGTTCGTCCGTCCCGGTCCTCTCGTACTAGGGACAGCCCTTCTCAAGTATCCTACGCGCACGGCGGATAGGGACCGAACTGTCTCACGACGTTCTAAACCCAGCTCGCGTACCGCTTTAATGGGCGAACAGCCCAACCCTTGGGACCTGCTACAGCCCCAGGATGCGACGAGCCGACATCGAGGTGCCAAACCATCCCGTCGATATGGACTCTTGGGGAAGATCAGCCTGTTATCCCCGGGGTACCTTTTATCCGTTGAGCGACACCGCTTCCACATGCCAGTGCCGGATCACTAGTCCCGACTTTCGTCCCTGCTCGACCTGTCAGTCTCACAGTCAAGCTCCCTTGTGCACTTGCACTCAACACCTGATTGCCAACCAGGCTGAGGGAACCTTTGGGCGCCTCCGTTACCCTTTAGGAGGCAACCGCCCCAGTTAAACTACCCACCAGACACTGTCCCTGAACCGGATAACGGTCCGAAGTTAGATACCCAAATCAACCAGAGTGGTATTTCAAGATTGCCTCCACCCATACTGGCGTATGGACTTCACCGGCTCCCACCTATCCTACACAAGCTAATTCAGATACCAATGTCAAGCTATAGTAAAGGTCCCGGGGTCTTTCCGTCCTGCCGCGCGTAACGAGCATCTTTACTCGTAATGCAATTTCGCCGGGCCTGTGGTTGAGACAGTGGGGAAGTCGTTACGCCATTCGTGCAGGTCGGAACTTACCCGACAAGGAATTTCGCTACCTTAGGATGGTTATAGTTACCACCGCCGTTTACTGGCGCTTAAGTTCTCCGCTTCGCTCGTGAGAGCTAACAGGTCCCCTTAACGTTCCAGCACCGGGCAGGCGTCAGTCCATATACATCGAATTACTTCTTCGCATGGACCTGTGTTTTTAGTAAACAGTCGCTTCCCCCTGCTCTCTGCGGCCATA